>CAVUTP010000026.1:0-75065 GCA_963744445.1 uncultured Acidobacteriota bacterium | reverse complement strand
CGGACTACTTCGCGACGATTCGGCCTCCCGATCGTCGCCGGCCGGGCGTTCGACGCGCGTGACGGCACCTCGGCGGCGCGCGTGGCGATTGTGAACGAGACGCTCGCGCGCCTGATCGCGGCGCAGCCGGCCGTCGTCGGCGAGACAATCGGGTTCGACGGCGGTCCTCCCGACGTCCAGATCGTCGGCGTCGCGCGGGACGCGCGCGGGCGGTCACTGAAGGTGCCGTCGGAGCCGACGGTGTTCTGCCCGCTGGCGCAGGCGGGCGGGTACGGCGCGGTCAGCGTGCTGCTCCGCAGCGAGACACCGCGGGCGATCTCTGCGATGGCCGCGGCCGATCTCGTCCGGCGGATCGACCCGGGCGTGGCAATACGGGAGTTCGGCCCCCTCGAGGCCCTGGCGCGCGACGCGCTGCTGCGCGAGCGGATGCTGGCGGGACTCTCGCTGGTGTTCGCCGGCCTGTCGGCGATCCTGGCTGGGATGGGGCTGTTCGGCGTCGCCAGCTTCAACGTCACCAACCGGACGCGCGAGATTGGCATCCGCCTGGCGCTGGGCGCGTCGCGCGGCACCGTCGAGCGGATGGTCCTGCGCGAGGTCGCGTGGCTCGTGGCAGCGGGCGCCGCGCTCGGCGTCGCGCTGTTCATGGCGGGCAACCGCGTCCTCGGTTCGATGTTGTTCGAGGTGTCCCCTGACGACCCCCTGACCATCGCCGTCGCCGTCGTCGGCTTGGCAGTGATGACGACGATGGCCGGGCTCCTGCCCGCCCGCCGCGCCGCGCGCGTCGATCCCGCGGTGACGTTGCGACGCGAATAGAGAAACGGATCGGCGGCCGACACCCCGAGGGGGAATCCCAAGTCGGAATTCGCAGCGTTCGTCCCGTCCTCTCCCCGCTCGGTCACATCTCCGGTGCGCCGGCGCCACGGGTTTCGTCCAATCCGAAGAGAATCCCCCCGAGGGAGGGCTGCTCATACGAAGGGATCATACCGATGGCTGGTCGAACCGCACTCATCCTCGCCTTCGCCCTGGGCATCGGCGTCACGACGGCCGTCGGCCGAACGCTCGCGCTCGCCGGCATCGGCGTTGGCGCAGGAGCGTTCGGGGCATGGGCGATCGGTCGCGGGCTGCGCGCGATGCTGAACGACGTGCAGCCTGGGGATCCGTCCGTCTTTGCGACGACGGCCGCCGCGATGCCGGTGGTCGCTCTGCCCGCCTCGGTGATTCCCGCACGTGCAGCGGGGCGGGTGGTTCCGATCGTGGTCTTGCGCGACAGCATGTCGAAGCGCCGTTCGAACCCCGGCGTCGTCCTCGCATGGCTCCTCGCGGTCCTCGCGGCGGTCCCCGCTTCCGGCCAATCCTCATCCTCCGCCGCCGATGCGAACGTGAGGGGCCGCGTGGTGGATGCCCCGTCGATGGAGGGCATTGCCGGCGCGTCGGTCGTGGCAAATGGCAAGGCGACGATGGCCGACAGGGATGGGCGCTTCGTCTTGACCGTGCCGCGCGGAGCCATCCGACTGGTCATCGCGGCCGATGGGTACCTGGCCGACCAGGTGGATCTCGTCGTGGCCGATCGTCCGCTGAGTGTCGAGGTGCTCCTGCTTCGCCAGGCGCAATTCAAGGAGGAGGTCACCGTGACCGGCGCCCCGGCGCCGATCGCCCGTCCGCCGGCCACCATCGAGGTGAGCCCGCTACAGGTTCGCAGCATCGCCGGCGCGGCGGACAACATCTTCCGCGTGCTTCAGACGCTCCCCGGCGTCAATGCGACCGCCGACTTCGACAGCCGGATCGCCGTGCGGGGCGGCGGTCCCGACCAGAACCTCACGGTCATGGACGGCGTCGAGATCCACAACCCGTATCGCTTGTTCGGCCTCACCAGTGCGTTCAACCCGGAAACCGTCGAGAACTTCGAGCTGACGGCGGGCGGCTTCAGCCCGAAGTTCGGCGACCGGCTCTCGTCGCTGCTCGTCGTCGACAACCGCGCGGGCACGAGGACGAAGGCGCTGGGCGGGTCGCTGAACCTTGCCATTACCGACGCCAACGTGATCCTGGAAGGGAGGCTGCCGGGGTCGATGACAGGATCGTGGCTCTTTACGGGGCGCCGCACGTACTACGACCTTGCGGCCTCGCGTCTCACCGACTCCCAGTTGCCGGCGTTCGGCGACCTCCAGGCCAAGGGCGTGTGGGAGATCCGGCCTGGCCAGCGCGTGACCCTGTTCGCGCTGCGGAGCCGCGAGACGACCGACGCGTCGTTCAGCGACAGCTCGAACGGCAACAGCGTCGGGCTCAGGGACTCGGGGTGCAACGACCTGGTTTCCGCCTCGTTCTTCTCGACCATCGGCTCCCGGTTGTCATCGGGAACCGTCGCGTCCTGGTATCGCTACTCGGATGCGCTCGGAGCAGGCGTCGACGTGCGCAACGAGGCGGCGCGGTCGAACGCGCCCGGCGACGAGGCTTTTGCGCGCGCTTTGCTCGCTATCACGCGAGACGTCACGGTCCGCGACGCCTCCGTGCGACAGGAGTTGAGCTGGAAAGCCGCCAACGCGCACGTCCTGGACGCCGGCGTCGACGCCCACGTGCTCGAGACCGCGTGGGGCTGGGAAATCAAGGGCGATCGCAACTTCAGCCAGGCGAACGGATCGAGCGCGCTCGCCGGGGCGGGCCTGCCGGCGCTGCTCGATTCGAAACAGGACTCATGGCGCGGCGGCGCCTGGCTGATCGATCGGTGGCAGGCGACCTCGCGGCTCCTCCTCGAGCCGGGGGTGCGCGTGGACTACACCAGCCTGGCCGGCGAAACGATCGTGTCGCCCAGGGTGTCCGCGGGCTTCGCCGCGGCGCCGGGACTCAGGCTGCGCGCCGCGGGCGGGCTGTTCACGCAGAGCCCCGGCTACGAGAAGCTCCTTCAATCCGATTACTTCGTCGACCTGACGGCCGGCACGGGGCTGCGCAGCGAGCGGTCGGTCCACGTCCTGGGCGCAGTCGAGAAGGACTTCGCGCACGGCCTGACCGCCCGCGTGGAGGCGTACTACAAGTCGTTCGACCGCGTCATCGTCGGACGCCGCGAAACGCCGGCGGAGACGGCCGCGCGCGTGGCGCTCTACCAGTTCCCGCCGGAACTCGCCTCGAGCGTGCCCACATCGCCGCAGATTACCAGCTTCCCGGTCAATGGTGGGGGCGGGCTGGCATACGGTTTCGACCTCTTCGTCGCGCGCCAGCGGGGAAGCGCGTCCGACCGCTTCTCCGGGTGGGCGTCGTACACCTGGGGGCGTGCCGACCGCGACGCGTACGGGCACCGCTACGCGTTCGACTACGACCGGCGCCACGCGTTCAGCGCCGTCGGCGCCTGGCGGTTGTCGCGGCTGATCGAGCTGGGGGCATCGGCGCGCGTCGCCTCCGGGTTCCCGTTCACCCGAGCCGTCGGCCTGAAGGTGGCGGCGTCCGCGGTCAAGGACGAGTCGGGCGCGGCGACCGCGTACCTTCCGCAGGTCGATCCGAACGGCCTCTGCGTGTGGACGACGGACCTCGGAGACGTCAGGAACCTGAACACGAGCCGCCTCCCGGTCTTCGCGCGCGTGGACGGCCGTGTCACGTTCCGCCCGACGTGGCAATCGAACCGCTGGCAGTTCTACGTCGAGGTGATCAACGTGCTGAACCGCGAGAACGCCGGCAGCCTCGAAGCAACCCTCGAGTACAACCCGTCCGGCGACCGCCCGACGCTCGCCTACAAGCCTTCGTCCGCCCTCCCGCTCCTGCCCACCTTCGGCGTACACCTCAATTTTGGCTAGGAAACGCGGCGCCCGGGAGCGGGTGGCCGGGCGGGCGCCACCTGGCGGCGCCGTGGGCAGCCCGCGCCCCTCGACGTTGCTCGGGGCGCCTTGAGCAAGGCCGAAAGGCGCAAGCGGGAGTTCATCGGCGAGACCAGACGCGGAGCGCTCGCGAGCAGTCACCCGCGCGACGCGGGTGCCCACAAGCCGACAGTGTGGCGACTGCCCGGACAGGACCCGATCAGATTCTCGGTTGCCGCGCGGCCCGAGGCGCGGTGCTGACCGAGACGACGACCCAGCCTCCGGTCACGCCCTGCACCTGCACGGTCCGAAACGCCTCGCGGATGTCAGGAGACAGCCCCGCGGAGCCAGCCACGCGGTCGACTGAACCCTGCGCGTCGAACACGAGTTGCACGCGTGCGGTGTAGTCGTTTGTGCGGCCGCTGTCAGCGAGCGCGCGAGCCACCCGCGTCCTTCACAGCCTTGGCCAGCCCGTCACCGTTCGCTGTCGCTGCGCGCCGACCGACACGGGGTTCTCAATCACCTCAACGTGCACCGCGCTTGGGCGCGGCTCATGGGCGGAATCGACCGCCTGGCGGGCCTGGCCCGACGGCGCCTGGCCCGCGGTGTCGGCACGCGCCTTGGCGGCCGGCGACACAGGGACCATGGACAGCATGCGCGCTTCAGCCGAACCGCGCGCACCTGGCTCGGCGCGCCGCCGACGGCGAGGTCACTGACGCCCTCGGGCAGCGGGAGCGGCTGCTTCACCGTTTCCACCCGGCCGTCCTGGCGCCGCACGCGCTGGTCGATCGCGACGAACGACGTGAACTCTGACACCCCGAGGATGAATCCGAAGTCGTACCAGCGTCCGTAGTTGTTGATCTCGTAGATTCGAACGGCGGGCGACACGAGGCGGGCGAGAAACGTCAACGGCGAGATGAGTTCGTGCCAGAGCGGCCGCGTGCGCACGCCGCTCATCGTCCTCCGCGGCGCCGTCTTCTTCCTGCTGCTGATCCCCTTCGCGTACTGGAACCTACGCTGGTGTCCGCGATGGCACGGCGCCGCGAGCTGGCCGTGCGGCTCGCCCTCGGCGCGAGCCCCCTGCGGGTCGCCAGCCAGTTGGTGGTGGAAACGACGCTGCTGGCGGTCGCGGGCGGCCTTGGGGGACTCCTGCTCGCCTACGCCGCGGTGCGGGGATTCGTCTACCTGGCCGGCACCCGGCTACCACGCGCCACGACCGTGCACCTGGACCTCAGTGCGCTCGCCTTTGCGGCCGTCGTGTCGCTTACGACGTGCAGCCCGGGGACCCGTCGGTGATTGCGATGACGGCCGCCGCGATGCTGGCGGTCGCACTGCTGGCCTCGGCGATTCCGGCACGCGCGGCGAGCGGGTGGATCCGATCGTGGTCTTGCGGGACAGCTAGCCGCAGGGCTAACCACATGGCTCCTTCTTCCGTCGAATGAGGCGGAAGGAGAGCGGGATCAAGATGTCGCGACTGCGGGAGCCTGGCGTCGGCGCGATGGGATGGGGAAGGCTGGATCGACTCGTGCTCGATGTTCGATGGGCCGTGCGTGCGCTGCGGCGCGCACCCGTGCCGACGGTCGCGGCCGTCCTGACGCTCACGCTGAGGATCGTCGCAGTGGCGATCGGCACGGCGGGTGCGATCGCGTGCACGCGGCTGTTGTCCGGGTACCCAGGGTCGAACCTACCGACCCGGCCACGATGATCGCCGCCGTGGGGCTCGCGCTCGTCACCGCCCTTCTTGCGGCGTACCTGCCGGCCCGGCGCGCAGCCGCCACCGATCCAGTCGTGGTCTTGCGCCAGGAGTAGGAAAGCCGGTCACATCCAGCCATCGGACCGCCATGCTCAACGATCTTCTTGCTGCGATTCGGGGTCTCCGCAAGGCGCCCTCGTTCACCCTCGTCGCCGTCGGTGTGCTCGCGCTCGGTATTGGCACGGCTGCGGCCGTCTTCGCGGTCGTCGACGGCGTCGTGCTTCGACGACTGCCTTTCGAGGACGCGGGCCGTGTGGTTGCCGTCGTCGAGCGCGACACGCGGGCGGCCGACACGCTCGGCGGCGGACTCACGTCGGCCCCGACGTTTCTCGACTGGCGACGCCACCAGACCCCATTCGAGCACCTGGCCGCCGTGGGCAACGTGTCCTTCCGGACTCGCACGTCGATCGGCGAACCGGTCGACGCGTTGGCGCAGTCGGTCACATGGGAGTTCTTCCCGGTCCTGCGTATCGCACCCGTCCTCGGCCGGACGTTCGTGGCGGACGACGAAGTCGTCGGACGCCACCGTGTCGTCATCCTCGGCCACGGTACTGGCAGCAGCAGTTCGGCGGCGCGCCGGACGTCGTCGGCCGGACGCTCGACCTGAACGAGGAGCCGTGGCAGATCGTCGGCGTCGCACCCGTCGGATTCACCTACCCGGTCGCCGCGGCGCGGCCCACCGACCTCTACGTCCCGCTGGCCTTCAGCGACGCCGAGCGATCGCGCGACAGCGGTCGCGCCTACTTCTACGGCGCCATCGGGCGGCTGAAGCCGGGCGTCAGCGTGGCGCAGGCGGATCGGGAGATGGCGCGGCTGGCTGCCGCCCTCGACCGGCAGCACCCGGGCTGGTCGCCCGGCCGCACCGCGGGCGTGGTGACGCTGCAGGAGCGGCTCGTGGGCAAGGTGCGCCCGTGGCTGCTGCTGCTGCTGTCCGCCGTCGGCCTGGTGCTGCTCGTCGCGTGCGCCAACATGGCCGGGCTCATGCTCATGCGGACGACGATGGGCCGCGGCGACCTGTGTGTCCGGGCGGCACTCGGGGCGTCGCGGTGGCAGCTTGTGCGCGGCCCGCTGACCCAGGCGCTCGTGCTCTCGCTGACCGGCACGGCAGTCGGCATCGTGCTGGCTCACGGCGTGGTGCGCGTCCTGGCGGCGTGGCTTCCGTTCGGCCTGCCGCGCGTCGCCGCCGTCGTCATCGACTGGCGGGTCGTCTCGGTCGCCCTCGGGGCGGCGGGCGTCGTTGGTGCTGGCCTGCGGCCTGATTCCGGGTCTCGTCGCGACGCGTCCAGGCGCGCGGGTTCTGCTGGCGGCTGGCGGCCGCTCGACGACACCCGGCACGGGTGGGCGCCGGCTCCGAAGCGTGCTGGTGGTGGCCGAGATTGGCTCTGACGATGCTGCTCCTGGTGGGCGCCGGGCTGTTTGCTCGCAGCTTCGTGAGCCTGATACGCGTCGACCAGGGGTTCGACCCGAGCGGCGTGATCGCGCTCGCGGTGGGCGCGCCGGCAGACCCGCGATCGCCAGCCGGGCCTGCGGGCCGGCCTGGCGGGGCGGCGATTGAGCAGGCGATCGAAGCCGTCCGCCGGGTGCCCGGCTACAGGCGGCGGGCGCCGTCTCCGGCGGCTTGCCGCTCACCGGGAACTGGAATCGTTCCAGCGTCGAGCTGCCGGGCCGCGGCGAACTGGCGGGCGCCGAGAACATGGTCGACGTGCGCCGGGTGTCGCCCGACTACCTCAACGTGCTGCGGGTGCCGCTGTTGCGCGGCCGCCACCTGACGACCTTCGATTGGTCGTCGGCGCAGCTCGTGGTGCTCGTCAACGACGCGGCGGCCCGCAAGTACTGGCACGGGCAGGAGGCGCTCGGCCAGAGGATCACGATTGCCGAGAGGGAACGGATCGTCGTGGGGGTCGTCGGCAACATCCGCCACCTCGGACCCGAGACGCCGCCCAGGCAGGAGGCCTACGTCCCGATGGCCCAGGAGCGCGGGCAGGCGGCAACGCTGGTGGTCCGGACGACTCGGCCCCTCAGTCCGCCGGCGGTGAAGGCGGCGATCCGGTCCGTCAATCCGCGACCAGCGTTTCACATCGGACGTCACCACGCTCGACGGCTACTCGATGCTGATGGACAGCGCGGTTCCTATGCGTTGACGCGATACTGGCCTTCTGGGTCTCGTACCGTGACAGCGGGCTAATTTACTGGGTGATGGCCGTACTTGTTCGCGCAGCAGACCGCGGAAATCGGTCTGCGGATGGCGCTGGGTGCGACGCCGGGCGGCGTGCTTCGGGAACGTCCTGCAACAGGCGGCGGTCCTGCTCGGCGCCGGCCTGGCGATCGGCGGCGCAGACACCTGGTGGCTCGACTCCAGCATCCGGGCGTTCTATTCGACCTTGAAGCCGGCGACGTCGGCCTGACGGCGCCGCGGCGGTCGGCGTGGCGCTGGCGGGACTGCCGGCGAGGCCCTGCCCGCGCGTCGCGCGGCGGCCATCGATCCGCTCGTCGCCCTCCGCCACGAGTAGCGGCTGCCGGCGCCGCTACCGTGCGACCTTGCTCAAGGATCGTGATGCGCCCAGCTCGGTTTCGGCGGGGTGGTGGGGGAGCGTGGAACTCGTCGGCCGCGGCTCAGCCTCTCCGCGACTCCGCCTCATCGGGCCGCCTCCTCCCGACGTGCGACAATCGCTCGTCGTCGCGTCTACTAACGCTTTCCTCCTCGGAACACGGTTCCTGGCGGATGACGAGGCAGACCGCCGCACTCTCGGTGACTTGGTTTTCCTGGCCGCCTTCTCCGTATGGGAGCCTCTCTGGTACCAGATCCGGAGTCGGGGTGACTGACTTTGCAGCATGTCCGACCGCAACGCCGCTTGAGTCGGCCTCGGCGCGCGGAAATCCTAGGAGAGCCGCACGCCTGCCGTTTGATACGCCGCGGCCTGCTTTGTGGCAACGCGGAGGTCAGATCGCTCAGTGCTTCATGCCGCCCGTCTGCTTCATCATGGGGCACATCGCCATGGAGTCCTTGCCTGCCTGCATGTGCTCCATCATGTGGCCCATCATCCCGCCTTCCATCTTCATCATGCCGTCGCGCATCGTCCGGCGTTGGGTGACCAGCTCGTTGACGACGGCCACGGTCGCATCCGCCTTCTCCGTGCCCGACGCGGCGTTCATCTTGGCGACGAGGTCGTCGAGCCGCTGATCCGCAGCCTTCAGTTCCGTCATCATCTTCTCGTGGTCAGCCATCATGGCCTGACACTTGGCGGCCATGTCGGTAGCCATCCCGGCCTGGGGCTTCGCCTTGGCCGTAGCCGCTTTCGGGGGTCCCTGGGGCATCTGTCCAGCGAGGCTTGGCATCGCCGACATCAGCACGGCCGCGCAACCCGCCACGATCGCCGTCACCAACCTGTTGAGTCTCATCGTTATCTCCCTTCGGTCGATCATGTTTCGGCCCAGGATGGGAGCGCTGTCCCATACGGCACAGCCACGGCACATCGAGGCGAATGCGGTGCCTTGGGGGCTATGAGGGCGGCCGAAGTCGAAGCGACGGCGCCCTATTGGCGAATGCCGTGCTTGCTCATCTTGTTGAGGAGTGTCTTGTAGCTGACACCGAGCAACTGCGCCGCTTTGTGGCGGTTCCAATGCACTTGCTCGAGCGCCTTCTCGATCGCGGCGCATTCCGCCGGCCGCGCGGCGTCCAGCGCGACTTCGAAGAGGGTCCTGGTGTGCGCCGCCGTTCTGTTCGAGGGCTCAGTCTCAGCCGGTGCTCGATCGTTGGCAACAGTGATGTGCGCGACGGACCCGACCGCGGAAGCCGAGGCGGGACCGCCAAGCGGCGGCCCCAGAGCACGAGTCGTCATGCGCGTGGGCGCCGGGACCGATGGGAGCGCGGACTTGTCGCACGCCTTGCCCGGCCGCTCCAGTTCCCGCACGATCCGCGGCTCGTCCTGGAGGATCACCCAGCGTTTGATGACGTTCTCGAGCTCGCGGATGTTGCCGGGCCACTCGTACTCCTTGAAGAGTAGCCGGACGGCGTCCGAAGGCGTGGGCGCTGGGCGGTTGTACTTCTGCGAGTACCTGGCAATGAACAGGTCCATGAGCGGGCCGATCTCGTCCCGCCTCTCGCGCAAGGGCGGGACGACGATTTCGATCACCTTCAAGCGATAGTAGAGGTCCTCCCGGAAGTCGCCCGACCGCATCATCGTTTCGAGAACGCGGTTTGTCGCTGCTATCACGCGCACGTCGACGACCTGCCGCTTGTTGCTGCCGAGGCGACTGAACTCGCCGTCTTGCAGCACGTGCAGCAGCTTGGCCTGGAGCGCGACCGGAAGTTCGGCGATTTCGTCCAGCATGATCGTGCCGGTGTCGGCCTGTTCGAATTTGCCGATCCGCGTGTTGGCGGCGCCAGTGAACGACCCCTTCTCGTGACCGAAGAGCTCGCTCTCGAGCAGTTCGGGGGGCAGCGCGGCGCAATTGACCTTGACGAGCGGGTGTCTGCGCCTCGGCGATCGCTCGTGGATGGCGCGCGCGACCAGTTCCTTGCCGACGCCGCTCTCTCCGCGAACCAGCACGGTGGCGTCGCAGTCGGCCACCCGCTCGATGATGGTGACCACCGCGCGCATCGTCGCTGTCGCCCCGGCACAACAAGGCTCGCTCCCGACCGTCGCGGACCTGTGGCCGCCACGAAGAGTCGAGGCGGTCGACGCGGTCGCGACCCCGATAGCCGCGTCGAGCGCGGTCTCGCCCAACCCTTCGAGGTCGGCGGGCTTGACGATGTAGTCGGCCGCCCCGAGCCGGACGGCTTCGACGATGATCGAGGCCTGTTCGCGACCCGACAACATGATGGCCTGCGTTTGGGGCCGGGCGGCCTTGAGGGCTTGCAGCGTGGCGAGCCCGTCGAGTCCGGGCATCATCACATCGAGCAGAACGACGTCGGGCGGATCCCCCTGCTGGATGGCCGCCAGCATCTCGTCGCCCCGCGAGTAGCACCGCGTGTCGTATCCGCGCAGCAAGAGAAACGTGCGCAGGTAGGCGGCAAACGCCAAATCGTCATCCACGATCGCGACGAAAGGCCTGCTCATGGTCATGCCTTCAGTGGGAGCTCATCGCAGCGGTCGCACGGCTTCGGCGGCCCGACCGGCGACCCGATTCTGCCTCTGTCCGCTTCGATGACCGCGCCCGAGTGCCCGGGCGGACGCGCCAGCGTGGCGCCACGCCCGTCGCGGAAACGCGTAGGGCGGTTAGGGCCTGTAACGCTCCTGATAACTCGACGGTACCAGGGTGCTATGGGTGCGACTGTTCCATATTGCACAGGTGTGCGGCGTGGCCGCAGATCGTTCGACTTCGTGCAGAAGCCGTTTGAAATCGAGGAGATGGAGGCCAAGGTCCAGAGGGCGCTCGAGCTACGGCGCAGTGGGGACGAACGCGACCACCTGGGGATGCCCGGCGCGACGGCGAGCGAATCGCCAGCAGAGATGCGCTGGGCGAGGTGAACGGGTTCGGCGTGCCGCTGACGAAGAACGCGAAATGCCCGGTGTTCTTCATCGACGAGGGCCGTCTGTTCCTACGACGCGTCGCGCAACCTCACCACGAGGTCGACCACACCGTTCCGGAGTTCGTGGAAATGCCAGGCCTCTCGCTGACGCCGGAACAAGCCCAGCGGTTGTGGGCTCTCGAGCGGGAGGTGTGTGACGGTCTGCTCACGGAGTTGGTCACGGAGGGCTTCCTGGCACGCAGCGGCGACGGAGCGTTTCTGCGTCGCACTCGGAGTTCCGTCCGCTAATCGCCGCCGCAGACGGCTCTCGCGTGTGCGGGAGGGATGCTCAACGACGTGCCGTGAGGTGGGTGCAGCCAGCGTGGCGGACTGATGTCGCGTGTCGGAGACAATCCACAAGGAGGCAGCGCCGACCTCTCACCGGTCTGTCCAATTCGCAAGACAGCGCTTGCTGTGTGGACCGGGTGTGTCTACTTGCTCGGGAACACCCATACCGAGTGCGCGAGGCGCCTTTCCGCCTGTTCCGTTCTGAACAGATGGGGTGTGCGCGCACCTGTCATCATGCGCATATGGGGTACAAGCTTCCCGCGATGTTCGATGCACAGGCGTTCCTCGATGGTGCCGGAGTGGCCAGGACGGTCGCGAGGTATCGGAAGGCGGAGAGCATCTACTCGCAGGGCGACGCGTGCACGACCGTCATGTACCTCCAGCACGGGGAGGTGACGCTCTCCGTCCTTTCCAAGATGGGCCGCGAGGCGATCGTCGCGGTGATCGGCCCCGCGCGCTTTTTCGGCGAGGGTGGGTTGGCGGGTCAGCCGCTCCGCATGGGGAGCGCCACTGCGAACGAGCCCAGCACGGTGCTCCTCATCGAGCAGCTCGAGATGCAACGCGTGTTGCACGAGCAGCACGATCTGGCCGATCGGTTCATCGGCCACCTGCTCACCAGGAACATCCGCATCGAAGCGGACCTGGTGGACCAGTTGTTCAACCGGGCGGAGAAGCGGCTCGCCCGCGCCTTGCTGCTCCTCGCGCACTACGGCGAGCCCGACGTGCCGCAGCGCGTCATTCCCCCGATCTCCCAGGAGAAGCTCGCTGAAATCGTCGGCACCACCCGGTCACGCGTGAACCTCTTCATGAACAAGTTCAGGTCGCTCGGGTTCATCGAGACCGACCACGGGCTGAAGATCAACAGCTCGCTCCTCAGCGTCGTCCTGCACGATTGACGCGTCTCGCAGCGCGAGCATTCACTGGCTCAAAATGCGGGGTGCTGCACGAGGAGCACGACCTGTCCGCAGCGGCCCCGATCTTGTGCTCCTCCGGCAAGTCACCTCGGGCGTGAGTCAGCGGCCGCTACGCGTTCCCGCCTGGCGAGGGTCCCATGCGCAGCACCTCCCTGAGCGCCTTCATGTCGACCGGCTTGACGATGTGGTGATCGAAGCCCGCGGCCAGCGGACTGGCGTCGATCCTCCTCCTGGCCAAAGCCCGTGAGCGCCACGAGGCGCACGCCCGCGAGCCGAGGCTCGCCCCGTAACCGACGCGCCACTTCGAAGCCGTCCATGTCGGGGAGGCCGATGTCGAGGAACACCACGTCGGGTTGATGCTCCGCCGCCAGTTGCAGTGCCGTCCGGCCGTCGTGCGCGATCAGCGCCTGGTGGCCGTCCACGTTCAGCACGGCAGCCAGCATTTCGGCGCCGTCGGCGTTGTCGTCCACGATGAGCACCCGCTTCGGAACGTCGCCCGGCGCCGGCGGTGTGGCTCCGGCATTCGATGTCCGCGCGGCCGGCAGCCGTTCCATCGAGACCAGCGGGAGCCGCACGACGAACTCGCTCCCCATGCCCGGTCCGGCGCTGTGCGCTTCGACCTGCCCACCGTGCAGTTCCACGAGGTGTCGAACGAGGGACAGCCCGAGCCCGAGGCCACCCTGCGAACGATCCGCACCGTGCCCGCCCTGGACGAAGGCCTCGAAGACGTGAGGCCGGAACTCCTGCGCCAGCCCGATCCCGTCGTCGCTCACCCGTACGACCGCGTGGCCGTTCACCGCCTCGGCGGCCACCCGAATGTGGCCGCCGGCCGGCGTGTACTTGTGCGCGTTGGTGAGGAGATTGTCCAAGACCTGGTACAGCCGGTCCTCATCGCCCTCGACGGGGAGCGCTTCCGGCGGCAGCGACCAGACCAATTCCTGACGTCGCGCCTCGGCGTGTCGCGTGGAGGCGTCCACGACTTCGCTGAGCACGTCGCGCAGGTCCAGGGGCTCGCGCTGCACCTCCATCGTGCCGCGAATGATCCGCGCGGCGTCCATGAGGTCGTTCAGGAGGCGAGTCATGTGCGCCACCTGCCGGTGCGCTACTTCGCAGCCACGGACCAGGAGCGGATCGGCCGATGCTCGCGCCTGCCACAAGTCGATGTTGGACGCGACGGCCGCCAGCGGGTTGCGCAGTTCGTGCGACAGCATCGCCAGGAAGTCGTCCTTCCGGCGGCCCGTGGCGAGCAATGATGACGCGCTGTGCGCGAGTTCGGCGTTGACTCGCTCCAGCGTCTCCTGGGCCCGCTTCAGCTCGGTGACGTCCACGAACGAGACGACCACTCCGTCGATGACATTCTGCCGCGTGCGGTACGGCAGGATCCGCATCAGGTAGCGATTCCCATCGTCGGCGCGCGTCACCGTGACTTCCCGGCGCTGCAGCGTTCGCAGGACCTCACGGATCTCGGCAACGACGTCGCCGTTGGTGAAGCGCGCCGTGATGTCGGTCACGGGCCGGCCGACGTCGCCCGGCCGCAGGTGGAACACCTCCGTGGCAGCGGGGGTGAATCGTTTGATGAGCAGGGCGTTGTCGAGGAAGATTGTCGCCAGCTGGGCGCCCTCGAACAGGCTCTCCAGGTCGCTCGTGGCGACACCCAGCTCCTCGACCTTGCTCGTCAGCTGACGATTGACCGACTCCAGCTCGGCATTGACGGTCTGCACCTCCTCCTTGGAGGACTGCAACTCCTCGTTCGCCGACTGCAGTTCCTCGTTGAGCGAGAGGAGTTCCTCGTTGGAGGACTGCAGCTCCTGGTTGGCGCTCTCCAACTGGTCGATGGTGGCCAGGAGCTGTTGCCGCGTGTTCCGCAGCTCGTCCTGCAGTACCACCAGCTCCGCGGCCGGCGGTGAAACGCCCGGTTCACCAAGCGCAGACTGCGCCGCTGCAGTCTTGATCACCACGAGGTACGCGTCGGCCGCAGCCTCGTTGAATGGGCGAACGAACACCGAGACGCGCTCCACTCGGCCCGGTTCGACCTCCACACCGCATTCGACGACGGTCGATCGGTGCGTGTCGGCGGCCTGCTGAAGCGCCCGACGTAACTCGATGCGCAGGTCCTTGTGGATCAGGTTGAATGCGCTCGCGGTCGGCACACCCGCGGAGGGGCCGAGGTACTTGCCGCTCGGTCCGAAGAGATAGAGCACCTCCCCTCCCTCCCGGACCACCATGCCCGGAGGGACGTACTCGTCGAGAATGGCGCGCTCCACGCTGCGGGTGAGCGCCGTGCCGTGCCCCGGCGCGACCGGGGCGGTCGGCATGTCGCCCGCCACGCGCCGGGCGGGGCGCGTGAGGGGGAACTCGAGTGGCGCGGGCGCAGCCACGTCGAGCCGCCGGTAGATCCGCTGCTTGCGGCTCACGTCCTCGAACAGGTCCGGACTGCCGACAACGGTCTCGGCGGAGCCAAGGACGAGGAAGCCGCCGGCCCGCAGGGCGTGGTGGAACAGCCGGATCGCGCGGGCCTGCACCTGCGGTTCCAGGTAGATGAGCAGGTTTCGACAGGAGATCAGATCGAGCTCGGGAAACGGCGGATCCTGCAGCAGGTTGTGCTTCGAGAAGATGCACATCTGCCGCAGCTCGCGGTTCACCTGGTAGCTGTCGTCCCGGACGATGAAGAAGCGCTCCAGCCGCTCGGCGGAGACGGTCTGCCGAATGCTCTCCGGGTAGATGCCCTGGCGCGCCACCTGGAGACTCCGCTCGTCGAGGTCCGTTGCGAAGATCTGCACCTTGGGCGCGTCGGGGCTGCCCGCCAGCTGTTCGCTCAGGAGCATGGCCAGCGAGTAGGCCTCCTCCCCGGTCGCGCAGCCGACGACCCACACCCGCACCCGGTCGTTCGCGCGCCTTCCTCGCGAGACCCGGAAGGACCTGCTCCGCGATAGCGTCGAAGGCGCCCGGGTCGCGAAAGAACGACGTCACCCCGATCAGCATCTCCTTGAAGAGGTGCTGCGCTTCGCTCGAGTCCTGTTCCAGCCGCTCGAGGTACTCGTCGCCCGACTTCATCTTCAGGTCATCCATGCGCCGGCTGATCCGACGCACGAGCGTCGTGCGCTTGTAGCCGGCGAATTCGTGCCCGGTCTTGATTCGCAGCAGGTCGCAGATGGCGTTGGCCGTCGCCGACGGCAGCGCGTCCGCCTCGCCCGCGACCGCAGGCGCCTGCCGCGACGCCAGCTCGATCAGGTGCCGCGGCATCTCCTCGGGCGGCAGGATCTGGTCGGCGACCCCGGCCGCAATCGCGCTCCGCGGCATGCCGTCGTAGGCGGCGGACTCGGGAAGCTGGGCGACGGTGGCCCCGCCATGCTCCTTGATTGCCCGCATGCCGGCGGTGCCGTCGGTGCCGGTGCCGGACAGGATGATGCCAACGGCGCACTCGCCCTGGTCCACGGCGAGCGAGTGCAGGAACCCGTCGATCGACTTCGCAAAGTCGGGCGCGGGCAGGCGCGCGCCGAGCCGCAGCACGCCGTCTTCGAGCGACAGGGAGGTGTTGGGCGGAATGACGTAGACGTGACCGCCCTCGACGGGCGTCTCGTCGTGGACGGCCTCGACGGGCATCTGCGCGTCCCGCGCCAGCAGATCGGGCAGCATGCTCTCGTGGTGCGGGTCGAGATGCTGCACGTAGACCAGCGCGATGCCCGGGTGGGGCGGCATGTGCCTGAGGAAACGCCCGAAGGCGTCGAGGCCTCCTGCGGACGCGCCGACACCCACGACCAGGCAGAGGTTTTGGGCCGGACGGCCTGGGCTCCCGGCGTCACGCGGTGGCATAGCTCTCCTGTGTTCGAGCGGCCCCCTACTTTACCCTGCTTCCTGCCGGTTGACGTTCTCCGTCGGTCGGTCTCATCCAGTGGGGGTCGAGTTGACAGGTTCGGAAGAGTCGCACAAAGGGCGCCCGGCGGGTACACTTGATTCCAACATGAAGCCCCAGGAGCAGCCTCGCTCTGAGCGGGACAACACCGACGAAAGCCTGCGCGTGGAACGCGACAAGGCTGACCGCGCCCTCGAGGAGGAGCTCACGGCCGTCGATGAGACGGCGGACGCCGTCGTGAGCCGGGCCCGGGCGCGCGCCGACGCGCTGCTCAGGGCGGCTCGCGCGAAGACGGACCGACAGGTGGCGAGGGCTGCCCCCAGCGCCCCCCTCGACACGATGACCGGCAGAGAGAGAGCACGGGAAGACCAAGCGCTCCGGGAAGAGCGGGCGACCGCCGACGAAGCGCTTCGCGAGGAACGTTCCGAGCGGCTTGCCGTCTTCTCCCGGGAACGGGAAGAGACGGACAAGGATCTGTTGACTGAACGCGCCCAGTCCGATAGTGCGCTGGCAACACGGGACGACTTCCTGGGCATCGTCAGCCACGACCTGCGGAACATGCTCAATACGATGGTGGGCTCCGCGGCACTCATCGCCGACCGCGTGTCGCGAGAAGATCCCGCCGAAGAAGTCCGCGGGCACGCACGTCGGATTCAACGGGCGGGTGTTCGGATGAACCGCCTGATCGGCGACCTGGTCGATGTCGTGAGTCTCGATGCCGGCAAACTGGCGGTGACGCCGGAGGTTGGAGACGCCACATCCGTGGTGACAGAGGTCGTGGAGACGTTCCAGGCGCACGCCGCTCAGAATGATGTGTCGCTGTCGGCCGAAATCGGGCCGCCCCCGTTCGTGGCGGAGTTCGATCCCGCCCGGATTCTCCAGGTGCTCACCAATCTTCTGAGCAACGCGATCAAGTTCACGCCGGCACAGGGGAAAGTCGTCGTTCGTCTCGCACGAGTCGGCGACGACGTCCGCTTCACGGTGAGTGACACGGGCGTTGGACTGCCCTCCGACCAGCTGGAAGCGGTGTTCGGGCGCTTCGTCCAAGTCGCTGGGAAGGACCGACGAGGGGTGGGACTCGGCCTCTACATCTCCAAGGGCATCGTGCAAGCACACGGGGGACGGATCTGGGCAGAGAGCGGGGGCGGGGAAGGCAGCACTTTCCACTTCACGCTCCCGGTCCATCCCGCATCTTGATGGCTAGCTAGCTAGCGTGCACGTTCGGCCTGTGGCTGTTGGTGGCCGCGACGCTCTCGACGGCCGGGATCCTAGTGCTCCGCTGAGGTCCCAGGACGCACACTAGGTATAAAGATCGTGGAGGACATGCGGCGGCACCCTCCGTGACATACGAGACGTGACCAAGCGCGGCTCCAACTAGGCGCATACAGGGTCAACGCGCGAGGCCGCGCGCGGCGTCTCGAGCGGTCGGCCGGTTAGGTCCGAACGCCCCGCGCCGCCCTCATTCTCCCAGCCACACACATCGACCTGTTCGGGCTCGAGAGACGGGCGAGCCGGGTGGTTGCCGACAGCGCGCGCGCGGTCGCCCAGGGTCGGGCCGACTATCGTCCTCCGTCGGCGTGACTGGATGTTCTTCATCGGAACTACGCTCCGACACCACTATAGGCACGCGCACCCGACGGCGCTGTACCGGATGCGACAGGCCGTTCGGCGCCCGCCGCGCGCCCGCGCCCTGTCCAATACTGAACAGACTCGGATGAGTCGCGCTGGCCATGATCGAGAGAAGCGCGGGAGGGAGCAGTGACCGTGAATCCCGCCGAACCGCTCAGGCCCGAGCACATCAAGCCGCGACTGCTCGGCCACTGGGGCACGTCGCCGGGGCTCAGCTTCGTGTACGAGCACCTCAATCGGCTGATCGTCGAACACGACGTCGACATGGTCCTCCTCGCCGGCCCCGGCGGACGGGCGCACCTTGAGGACCCGCCGGAGATTCGCGACTGGGTGTGGAGCGCGTGAACGACGATCTCGATCGATTCTGGGGCGTGGCCGCCACCGAGGTGCTCCGGCGCCTCGATGCGACCGCGCTGGGCCTGGCGAGCGCCGAGGCCTCCCGGCGCCTCGGACGGCTCGGCCCCAACGTCCTGCAGCCGAGGAAGCGGACGGGCGAGATCGGCCTGCTGCTCGGCCAGTTCAAGAGCCCGCTGATCCTGATCCTCCTTTTTGCGGCCGGCCTGTCCTTCTTCCTGCACGACCCCGCCGACGCGCTGATCATCCTCGGCATCGTCCTGGCCAGCGGGGTGCTCGGATTCTGGCAGGAGCGCGGCGCGGCTCACGCCGTGGACAAGCTGCTCGCCGTCGTGCAGACGAAGACGACGGCGCTGCGGGACGGCGCACAGCAAGAGGTCCCGGTCGCGGACATCGTCAGGGGCGACGTCGTGGTCCTGTCAGCCGGCAAGAGCGTCCCGGGAGACTGCCTGGTGCTCGAGTCGAACGACCTCTTCCTCGACGAGGCGACGCTGACGGGGGAGACCTACCCGATCGAGAAGAAGGCCGGGACCGTTGCGGCCGATGTGCCGCTCGCGCAACGGGCCAACACGCTCTTCATGGGCACGCACGTGGTGAGCGGCAGCGCCGTGGCGGCGGTCGTCCGCACCGGGACGGCGACCGAGTTCGGCAAGGTGGCCGAGCGGCTGCGGCTCCGCTCGCCGGAAACGGAGTTCGAGCGCGGCGTCCGGCGCTTCGGGTACTTCCTGATGGAGGTCACGCTGGTGCTCGTGATCGCGATCTTCGCGATCAACGTCTCGTTCCACCGCCCGGTCCTCGAGGCCTTCATCTTCTCGCTGGCGGTGGCGGTCGGCCTGACGCCGCAGCTGCTGCCGGCGATCATCAGCATCAACCTCGCCCACGGTGCCAAGCGCATGGCGGTCGGCAAAGTGATCGTCCGGCGCCTCTCGTCGATCGAGAACTTCGGCAGCATGAACGTGCTCTGCTGCGACAAGACCGGCACGCTGACCGAAGGCGTCGTGCGGGTCCATTCCGCGCTCGATGTGGAGGGGCAGGAGAGCGACGAGGTGCTGCGCTCTGCGTACCTCAACGCCTTTTTCGAGACCGGGCTGGTCAATCCGATCGACGAGGCGATCCGCACGCACAAGCACTTCGACCTCGGCGACTGCCGGAAGCTGGACGAGGTGCCGTACGACTTCATCCGCAAGCGCCTGAGCGTCCTGGTTGCCGACAAGGGCCGGCACGTGATGGTCACCAAGGGGGCGCTGGCCGAGGTGCTCGCGGTCTGCGCCACGGCGAGGACTGCCAACGGAGCGGACGTCCCGATCGCGACGGTCCGCGACCAGATCGACCAGCGGTTCGCCGATCTCTCCGGAGAGGGATTCCGCGTGCTGGGCATCGCCTCGCGGGAGATCGGAGAAGGGTCGCGCGTCACGAGGGACGAGGAGTCGGGCATGGTGTTCGCCGGCCTGCTCGTGCTGTTCGACCCGCCGAAGGCCCGTGTCGGCGACACGATCACGGACCTGAAACGCCTCGGCGTGCTCGTCAAGATGATCACCGGCGACAACCGGCTGGTGGCGGCCCACGCCAGCGCGCAGGTCGGCCTCTCGAACCCACAGCTGCTGAGCGGCACGGACCTCCGGCACATGAGCGACGAGGCGCTGCTCGGCCGGGTGAACGGCGTGGACGTCTTCGCCGAGATCGAGCCCAACCAGAAGGAGCGGATCATCCTCGCGCTGAGGAAGGCCGGCAATGTCGTCGGCTACATGGGCGACGGGATCAACGACGCGTCCGCTCTGCACGCGGCCGATGTGGGCATCTCCGTCGAGAGCGCGGTGGACGTGGCCAAGGAGGCGGCGGACATCGTGCTCCTGGAGCGGGATCTGGGCGTCCTGGTGCAGGGCGTGCAAGAAGGGCGGATCACCTTCGCCAACACGCTGAAATACGTGTTCATGGCCACGAGCGCGAACTTCGGCAACATGTTCAGCATGGCGGGCGTGTCGCTGTTCCTGCCTTTCCTGCCGCTCCTGCCCAAGCAGATCCTGCTCACGAACCTGATGACCGACTTCCCGGAGATGACGATCGCCACAGACACGGTGGACGCCGAGATGGTGGAACAGCCGCGCCGCTGGGACACCCGGTTCATCCGCAACTTCATGATGACGTTCGGCCTGGTCAGCTCGTTCTTCGACTACGCCACCTTCGGCGTGCTTCATCTCCTGGGCGCAACCGCGCAGCAGTTCAGGACAGGGTGGTTCCTGGAGTCGGTGGTGTCGGCGTCGCTGGTCGTGCTCGTGGTGCGGACGCGGAGACCCTTCTTCCTGAGCAGGCCGAGTCGCCCCCTGGCCATCGCGACCGCCGTGGTGGTCGCCGTCGCGGTTGCGTTCCCGTACACACCGCTGGCGCGAGTCTTCGGCTTCGTTCCCTTGGGCCTCCTATACCTCGGGCCGTTGGCCGTGGTGATTGCGCTGTACATCGTCACGGCCGAGCTGGTGAAGAGGAGATTCTACCGGGCGTGACGGCATCCCCGTGCCCGAGCACCAATGGCGGCCGACACCGGCGCGATCGGCACCGGCGTGATCGGCGACGCGCGCCATCCGCGGTGCTAGAATCATCACGGCCGGTCGGTAAGGTACCTGATGACTGCCGAACAAGTGGCCGCACTCTTGGACGTCGAGACGTTCCTTCGCTCGTCCGGCGCGGCGAAGAGCGTCGTGGTGCGTCCGGGCGAGCGCGCGCTGTTTACCCAGGGCGACCCCGCCAGGAGCGTCTTCTACATCCAGGAAGGCGCCGTGAAGCTGTCCGTGCTCGCCAAAACGGGCAAAGAGGCGGTCGTGGCGATGTTCGGTCCAGGCGACTTCGTGGGTGAGGGCGCGCTGACCGGCCAGACCATCCGCATTGCGTCCGCGACGGTCAGCCTGCCGACCAGGGTCATGGAGATCCAGGCGGGGGACATGTTGCGGCTCCTGCATTCGCACTCCGAGTTCTCGGACGTCTTCATCGCGTACACGCTGACCCGGAACATCCGCGTCGAGGCCGACCTGGTGGACCAGTTGTTCAACCGGAGCGAGAAGCGCCTGGCGCGGGCGCTCCTGCTGCTGGCGCGGTACGGCACGCCGGACGCCACGCATCGCGTCCTGCCCAGGATCTCACAGGAAGTGCTCGCCGAGATCGTGGGCACGACCCGCTCGCGCGTGAACTTCTTCATGAACAAGTTCCGGAAGCTCGGGTTCATCGACTACAACGGCGACATCAAGGTCCACGACTCCCTGCTCACCGTCGTCCTTCACGACTGAACGCCCGCCCGGTCACTCCACCTGCGACCTGTGCAATCGAGCGCAGACGCGTCCTCACCTCGCCGATACGCTGGGAGCGGGATCGAATCGATCCGAATCCTCCCGGAGGTTCCGTCATGGTGGCGTTCACCCGGCGCCTCGTCGTCATCTTGATTCGAACGTGTCGAGGTACGACGACGACAAGCTCAGGCGAGTGAACCCGCTGTCGCTGGACGGCATCGACTACAACCCGGCGCTCGCGGCTTACTGGCGAAGCGCCCGCCAGACCATGGGCCGGCTGGAGTGGTGGCGTCTCAACCCGCTGGAACTGGCATGGAACCTCGGGTGCGGTGTCCGCCAGACGGTCGCGTTCCTCGTCGCGATGCGCGGCGAGCGGTATTGACCGATTCAGGCGGGTGCGCGCAGGGCCAGCGCAGCCGGGGAGATTTCTGGGGTCATGTCTTTGGCTTCCGGGTCCGTGTGCACAACGGGACAGCGCGCCGGCGCACTGTCGAGCCATAGTGTCGGCAGTGCTGCAGAGAGAAGCGAGAGTGACACCGTGTCGCGGACACAGCTTGGTCTGAGGCTCTCCATCCCGGCGGTCGTGCTCGCGATCGCCGGTGCCGGGTTCTACGTCTACCTGACCTCGGGCGCCGGCCTGCCGGCCGTGACCACGGAACTGGTGACACGCGGCGACATCGTCCAGGGCGTCCCCGCGTCGGGCACGCTGGAGGCGGTCACCACGGTGCAGGTCGGGACGCAGGTCTCCGGCACGGTCACCGAGCTGCTCGCCGACTTCAACGACATCGTCCGGAAGGGCCAGGTGCTGGCGCGTCTCGATGCCTCGTCGCTCGAAGCACAGTCCGCCCAAACGGACGCGGGCCTGGTGCGAGCCAACGCCGACGCCGACCGGCTGCGCGTCTCGGTGGAGGACGCCAGGCTCAAGCTCGCGCGGGCGACGACCTTGTCCGAGCGGGGCCTGACGGCCGCGGTCGACCTCCAGGCGGCCACCTACGATGTGCGGACGTCGGAGGCGCAGCTCAGGTCGGGCGATGCCCAGGTGACGCAGGCACGGGCCAGCGTGCACCAGTCGCGGGTGAACCTCGATCACACAGTCATCACGTCGCCGATCGACGGCGTCGTGATCGCGCGGAACGTGGACGCGGGCCAGACCGTCGCGGCGAGCATGTCCGCGCCCACGCTCTTTGTGCTGGCCGCCGACCTGACGCGGATGCGGGTCAACGCGAAGCTGGACGAATCGGACATCGGGCAGATCGCGCCGGGCATGACGGTGACGTTCCACGTGGACGCGTACCCGAACGACACGTACACCGGGCGCGTGGCGCAGGTCCGCCTGCAGGGCGAGATCGTGTCGAACGTCGTCACGTACCTGACCGTCATCGACGTGGCGAACCCGGACCTGACGCTGAAGCCGGGCATGACCGCCAACGTGACGGTGCAGGTGGCGAGACGCGTGCAGGCGTTGCGCGTGCCGAACCTCGCCCTGCGCGTCCGGCCCACCGCAGAGCAGCTGGCGGCGCTTGGCGCGACGGCGGGCGCGACGACGACCGTCCCCGGGACGGCAAAGGGGCCGAAGGGCGCGAGCGTCTGGCGGGCTATCGGAAGCAGGTTCGAGCGGGTACCGGTCCAGGTCGGCATCACCGACGGCTCGTTCACGGAGATCCTCGGCGGCGCGCTGAAGGCCGACGACCGAGTGGCGACCGCAATCACGACGGCGAGCGCGGCGCTGTCCAGGACGACGACCGCCAACCCGCTGACGGGCGCCGGGACGCGTGGCGGGCCGGGTACGCGGTAGACCGCACCGCCTCGTGCGGCCGGGACGCGGCCCTGGTGCGCCGCAAGATCGAGGGGATCAGAGGGGACCCAGATGACGAGACTGGACCGCGTCGTCGTGCTTGCGCTGGGGCTCGCGGCCACGAGTGCCGGCTTGGCCATGCATGCCGCCTCACCGGGCCTCCAGTACCTCCGCGCGCACGTCGAACAGCAGCAAGTCCAGCTGCTGCTGGAGCGGATCGCCGAGAACGCGGACCGATTCGGCAGGAGCCTCGATCTCGACCCGGCCGCCGAACGCAGCCTGGACGCCCCGCAAGGGACCGACGAGATCCGCCAGGCCGTGAACGACTTTGGGCAGGCCGCCGCCCGCCTGCGCGATCGCGCGGGAGACCGCCCGTCCAACACCCTCGACGTCGCAGACGTCCAGGAGGTGCTTCGACGCCGCGGCCGCATCGACAACTTCACACAGCGCCATCCACTGGGCGCCGACGCCGAACGGCTGTGGCTTTCGCTGCACGAAGACCTGGCCCGGCTCGCGAGAGCGCACGCCATGACGCGGGACGTGGGCGCGGAAGCCCCATA
Organism: uncultured Acidobacteriota bacterium; assembly: GCA_963744445.1. Classification (GTDB taxonomy): domain Bacteria; phylum Acidobacteriota; class Vicinamibacteria; order Vicinamibacterales; family Fen-181; genus CAVUTP01. Next base: position 51,353 of record CAVUTP010000026.1, on the reverse strand, counting down.
GGCGCGGGGCGAGGCTGGACGTTCCGACGAGGAGGTCGGCACATGTTGCGCAACGTCAGGCACCTGCGGGGCTATGCGATCCTCGCGACGGACGGCGCCATTGGCGAAGTGGAGGATCTGTACTTTGACGACGATCGCTGGGCGATCCGCTACCTCGTGGTGGACACGGGCAGCTGGCTTCCCGGACGGAAGGTGCTGATCTCCCCGCACGCGATCGGGCGTCCGGACTGGATGGCGCAACAGCTCCCGGTGACCCTGACGAAGGCCCAGGTCGAGGGCAGTCCTGATGTCGACACGAGAAAGCCGGTGTCCCGGAAGTACGAAACGGAATATCTCCGGTACTACGGCTACCCGCACTACTGGGGAGGGGCCGGTCTCTGGGGCTTGGGGGCGTATCCGGGCAGCCTCACGATCGAAGGCAGCTTCGAAGCGGCCATGAAGGCCGCCCGGACGGCACCGATGCACACGCCCGGCGACTCGCACCTGCGCAGCTGCCGGGTCGTCGCCGGGTATCACATCCACGCGCTGGACGGTGACATCGGGCACGTGAAGGACCTGCTCGTGGAGGATCGCACCTGGGCGATTCGCTACCTGATCGTGGACACGAGTAACTGGTGGCGCGGCCATGACGTGCTGATCGCACCGCAGTGGATCGAGTCGCTGAGTTGGCCGGATGCGAAGGTCTCCGTCGGGCTCACTCGCCAGGCCGTCCAGGACGCGCCCGCGTACGACGCGGCGGCGCATCTCGACCGCGAGCAGGAACAGGCGATGCACGAGCACTACGGCCGTCCCGGATACTGGACGGCCGAAGCCGGCGACGACGTGGCGGAGGCGCCAAGGACGCCTAGTCGTCGATGATGAAGGTCACCATCATGTTGACCTGATACTCCGTGATGGCGTCGTTCTTCATCCGCACGTGCTGTTCCTTGATCCACGCACTGCGGACGTTGCGGAGCGTCTTGTTCGCCCGGGCCAGTCCCTGCTCGATCGCGTCGGCGAAACCGGTGGTCGAGGTCGCGCTGATTTCGGACACTTTAGCTACTGACATCTGATCCTCATCGGCCGTCCCCTAGACGTCGCGGGAGATCAACTGGGGACGGCGGTTGCTCTTCCGTTCTCGGCGGTGCGACCCGCTCTCATTGCCGCGAGCTGGCCTCGGGTTCTTCGCCCGCCGACCATTCACGACCTGCTTCATGCCCCCGGCGCGCCCGCCGGTGACTGTGCCGCGTCCCGGCTTGCCGGTTCAGGCCGGCCCCCGGCCTGGCGCCGCGGTTTCCCGGCGCTCCTGGCCGTCGTGGCTGGGCACGGGGCGCTCGGGATGGTTGGCGGCGTCCTCGACGCCCGCCTGGATCCCGGCCTCGTAGTCCTGCCCGTCGTCGGCGAGCTCTTCAACCGTCTCCTCGGTCGCGTCGGCCGTCTGCGAGAGGCCTTGAGTGTCGCCTGATTGTCCGCCGCTGTCGGCGCCGCCCTGGCGTGTCTGGGCGCCGGGGGCAACCGGCGGAACCTCGAACTCCGGAAGTCGTCGTGTCATGGTGTCATTCCCCGTCTGAGCTCCTGCGTCCATCATCGTTCCGAACGGGAAGGCAGCGCTGTCACATTGCGCACAACGGGAGGGAACAGACGAACTTGGCCGTGCCCGCCTCGCCGGCGATCTCCGGTGTTCGATGCGGGACATTCACACTCGTGCACGTACGCGAGACTGTCTGTGGATGCCACGCATGGCTGTCAGAGAAGACGAGGACGGCCCGCGAGTGCAGGGCGTGGCCGAAGGGTTCTCGGCATTCGGAGACGGACGAGAGAGGTGCAGCATGAGGTTCCTGTTCCGGACGGTCCTCGTTCTCGCGGTGGTGGCGATCGGCACGTACCTGCTCGGGTACTGGTCCCTCGATCAAGTCGCCGGAAACTCGTGGCGGGTGACGAGCACGCCTACGTCGGGACCGGCCAGCACGGGCACCGGGCGAGATCGCATGGCCCAGATCGACGCGCAGGCCGGGAAGGCCGCCACCAAGGTGGGCGACTTCCTGTCTGATGCCGAGCTCACCGGCAAGATCAGGTCGAAGATGGCGCTGGACGACAGCGTGCGGGAGCGCACGATTGGCGTGTCGACGACCGACGGCGTCGTGACCCTGGAGGGCACGATTGGTTCGGCCGCCGAGCACGATCAGGCGGTCCGGCTCGCACGGGACACAAAGGGCGTCAAGCAGGTGGTCGACCACCTGAAGATCCTGTTGCGCTGAGCACGTCGACGCGCAGTTTACGGCCACGATCCCAGGGATCTCGCGGCCGCCGCCAAGGCGGCGGGCGAGAAGGCGGCGGGTATGCCGTACTCGACCAGGCCGCGCTCGACGCCGGCGGCAGTGGGAGTACACGCCGACTCTCCTGAACGGCGTGCCCGTGCCGGTTGTCATGACCGTGAAGATCAACTTCACGCGGTATTGCGTGCCTTCGACCTCATGGGAGAGCAACCTGGACGCGGCTGCTCTCCCGTTCTCCGCGGTCCCACCTGGGTTGCTCTTGTCGAGAAAGGACTCCATATGCCGAACGAACACATCCCGCCGGAGCACCCAGACGATCAGGCGGATGGCGTGCACGACAAGGCCGACGACAGCCGTCACAATCCGGGGCAGGGCGGGCTCACCCAGGAACACCTCAAGTCAGCCGAGTCTGGCCGGAACGAGGCGGAGCGGTTCAGGCAGTTGGCTGAGGAAGCGAGGGAGGTCCGCGACCAGCATCGCGAGGCACTCGAGGGAGTCCGGCAGGAGCGGGAGCGCCTTCGGGAAGCCGGGGAGGAGGCGCGGATCGCCGGCGAGGAGGCACGGTCGGCAGCCGAGCAGGCCCGTCACGCGACGCTGGATGCGGTGCACGCGACCGCCGAAGCGCTGGCTTCCACACTCGAAGGTATGAAGGTCGTGGAGGATATGCGGCGGACGCTCCGTGACATTCGGGACGTGACCAAGCGCGAATCCAACTAGCCGGGAGCTACTGCCCACCGAGCGTGCTGCAGGCCGTTGCTGCGCATCTTGCCCGAGTTGGCCACGTTCGCCACGCTGGTCACCGCCGCCCGCCGGCCACGGCGTTTGGGGGCGCGTGGCCGGCATCTTCGCCATCCGCTACACCAGCACCTTGATCACGACGCGGCGGTTCTGCGCGCGGCCCGCCTTGGTCGTGTTCGGCGCGATCGGCTTGCCGGACCCGTAGCTGATGACGCTGATCCGATGCAGAGGGATCTGGTGCTCTTCGTACAGGTAGCGCTTGACGGACTCGGCGCGATCGAGACCCAGCTGCTCGTTGTACGCCTTGTCGCCGCGGTTGTCGGTGTAGCCCTCCACCTCGACGTAGGCGCCGTTGGGATTCGCCTTCAACTGCTTGACCACTTCGTCGAGCCGCGCCTTGGCTTCGGCCGGCAACGTCGACTGGCTGAAGCTTGAAGTTGCCCTGGTCTTCGCTGAGCGTCACTTCGTACACGATGCGCTTGGCTGATACCTCGACCGCCGCGGCCTTGCTGGCCGCGCTGTCGGCGGCCGTCCGCGCCGTGGCCGCCGCCTCGTTCGCCGCTACGGCCTTCTGGTCGACCTGGACGATCTTCTGGTTGGCGTCGGCGATCGCAGCCTCGCTCTTCTGCGTCCGCTCCTGCGTTTCCTCGAGGGACTTGGAGACCGACTCCACCTTGTCGTTGACTTCGCCGACGCGGTTGCGGACGTAGCCCTTGGTCGCGCACGCGGTCGTGCTGCCGGCCGCGAGGACCGCCACGGACAACACCAGGATGAACTTTCTCATGATCTGCCTCTCCTCTTTTACCAACGATTGACCGCTTCGAAACGATCGGTTCGCGGCTGCGCCGCGGTGTAGCCGCGGCGCGCCCTGACGACCAGCCGGCGGTCCCGGGTGCGCACCTCGAGCGGGTGCCACCCGGGCCGGCTGGCCGGCTCGAACGCGATGAGGTACTGATGGCGGAGTTCGTCGACAATCTGCCGGGCGGCCAGGGCGGTCTGCGTCGTGGCGCTGGTCGCGAAGAACTCCCCGCCTGTCCAGCGCGCGAGGTCGGCCAGGTCCCCGACCGGTACCGGGTTCTCCGTGGTCACGGCCGTCGTCGCCCCCGCGTGATCGAGCGGAGACAGCACGGCCATGATGTACACGGGGACGTCGATCGAGCTCGCAATGCCGGATACCTGGGCTGGCGAGAGCTGGCTGTGGTTGTCCCGGCCGTCCGTCAGCACGATCACCGCGCGATGGGAGTTCGCGCGAGTGGCCACATCCTGCGCAGTCGCGGCGATCGCGTCGTTCAACGACGTCATGCCGAACGGCGCCATCCCGAAGAGTGATCGCTCCAGTTTCGCATCCTCGCGATAGAGGGCGAACGGCTCGAGCTGGTGAAGCGCCGTGTCGAACGAGTAGATCGCCAACTCGTCGCGTCCGGCCTGCAGCAACGCCAGCACCTGCCGCGCGGCCAGCCGGGCCGATTCGATCTTCGCGGCCACCTCCATGCTTCCGCTGCCGTCGAACAGCAGGGCCACGCTGACCGGCGCACGCTCGGCGCGGAAGTCCGTGATCGGACGATGCTCGCCGTTGTCGAGCACGTCGAAATCCGCCTGCGCCAGGTCGGTCACGAGCTTGCCCTTGTGGTCGCGAACGACCGCGCTGACGAGCACCCTGTCAACGGCGGCCCGGAACGTCAGCCCGGCGGACGGCGGCGCTGTCGAAGTCTGCCCGGACGCCGCTTGACCGGCGGCCAGCGTCAGCACGAGTGTCAATCCGTTGAGCCATCGCATGACCAGAGCAGCTTATCGCGTGCACCCCGCGGGATTCTGCCCTCTACAGCACACTGCCCCCGAACAGGCATCCCGCTGCGTCGTCGATCGGACGAGAGATCGACCGCCAAGCACACCAAGCCCACCGGACTCGTCACGTCACGTTGAGGGTCTTCGCGCTCGGACGAGCCCCGCGACCTTCAGGACGTCCTTGAGTCGCATGCGCTTCGCCGCAACCAGCTGGTCCAGGGTCTTGCGCATACGCCTCCCGGGAACGGCTGTGCGCATTTGAACAGACAGGCCTCATCGCCGCTGGTAGCTTGCTCATGCGGGTCCGAGCCGCGTGGTGGTTGAAGGGGGACAGATCGTAAAGGAGGGTGCCGAGATGCAGGCAGAACGCATGAAGGTCGCACCGGATACCGTCGCGTACGCCGACGGTGAACACCACAAGCTGATCGTGGAGTTCGCCATCCCCGGAGCGCCAACGGAGACCATCGACGTGAAGATCCTGGAAGACAGCGTCTACTTGCTGGCGCCGGCCAGGGACATCGAGTACGTGTCGGCATTGGCGCTGGGTTGGCCGGTCAAGCCTGCCAAAGCCGAAGCGAACTGCCTGAACGGGTTGTTGCGGATCGAGGTGCCTTTCAAGGATCCCATGGAAGATGCGGTGAAGGTGCCCATCAAGGTGGCTGGGGCGGAAGTTGCGCTCAAGAAACTCGAGGCCTGATGTGAGGAGGCACTCCATGTCCGAGGCTCGGTGGCCAGCACGTCGCGGTGTCGCGGCGATCGCCGTTGCCATGCTGCTCTGGTGTGGTGTCGCCGCCGCGCAGACCGTGATCACGGCCCCCGCCAACCGTTACAGCGCGGCGGAGGACGTGCAGATGGGGCGCCAGGCCGCGGCGCAGGTCGCCCAGCAGCTTCCGATCCTGGACGACCGCAACGTGGCCTCGCCGATCGCGTCGATTGGGCGGCGCCTTGTTGACGCCATCCCGCCGGAGTTCAGGCACTCCGAGTTCCGCTACTCGTTCGACGTGATCAACGTGCGAGAGATCAACGCGTTCGCGTTGCCCGGCGGGCCGATGTACATCAACCGGGGGATGATCCAGGCGGCGCGAAACGAGGGTGAAGTGGCCAGCGTGATGGCGCACGAGCTCAGTCACGTGGCGCTGCGTCATGGCAGCGCGCAGGCGACCAAGGCCACCAAGTACGAGATCGGCGCGCTGGCGGGTGCCGTGATCGGCGCGGTCATCGGCGGGCGCGTCGGCGGCGCCGTGTCGCAGGGCACGCAGTTCGGGCTGGGCACGGCCTTCCTTCGGTTCAGCCGTGAGTACGAGCGACAGGCCGACCTCCTCGGATCCCACATCATGGCCCGCGCCGGCTACGATCCGCGCGACATGGCGAGCATGTTCAAGACGATCGAGAAGGCGGGCGGTCCGAGTGGGCCCGCGTGGCTGAGCGATCACCCGAACCCCGGGGATCGCGCCGCGGCCATCACGCGCGAGGCGCAGTCCCTCGAGGTGCAGAACCGGGCCGACGATCGCGGGGCCTTCGCCGACGTCCAGGCGCGGCTGCGCAGGATGGCTCCGGCACCGACGACAAAAGAGGCAACGCGTGTCGTGTCGGCTGCCGGGTCGCGGCCCGCGCCGGCCGCGCCACGCCCCGCGGGCGGCGTCGAGGCGCCGTCGTCGGACTACACGACGTACACCGAAGGGAACGTCTTTCGCGTCAGCGTCCCGTCGAACTGGCGCGAGCTGCCGGGTACGCATGCCGTGATCTTCGCACCGGACGGGGCCTACGGAAGCGCGAACGAGAAGGGCGTCTTCACTCACGGGATGGAGTTCGGCCTCGTCGGGACCGAGACGCCCAACGTGCGGACCGCAACCGACGATCTCATCGGCTCGCTCGCCGCCGGCAATCCCAGCCTGAGCCGGCCGTCCGGCTATGACACGATGACGTTCGCCGGCCGGCAGGGGCTTCACACGATCCTGTCGAACGTGTCGGACGCGACGGGACAGCAGGAGCGCATCGAGGTCTTCACGGCGCTCGTCGGCGACGGCGGTCTGTTCTACGCACTCGCGGTGGTCCCGCGCGACCGCTCCTCGGCCTACCAGGCGACGTTCCGCCGCGTCGTCGGATCGATCCAGCTCAAATGACCGCACCCGTCGCCTGTTTCCCTCCACGGCCCGCGGACTGTCCGCTCTTGAACATACGGCTCAGGCACGCCACTGCTACCCTGCTGACGTTGGCGAAATGTCCGGGTCGGTGCGTTCGCCGATGGAGGAGGAGTCAGATGACAGGAACGAGGCGCCTGCTCGCGCTCGCGGCCGGGTTCGCGTCCGGCGACCCGGCGAGCCTGCGGACACTCCCGGGCGTGCCGCGGTGACCGACACGCGACGGGCGAGACACGGAGTCCATGGATTGGTCCATCAACAGGGCACGATCGACTAGTGAGGCACACATGAAGATACTGACGGCGTTGGCGTTGCTCGGCGCGACCGTGTTCACGGGGTGTTCGCGGGACGTCCAGGCACTGGACGCCCAGCAGATCGAGCAGCGATACGGAGTGGGCGCGTACGCGGGCTCTATCCCCACCCCAGACGGCGCGCTGAAGGGCACCCTCGTGCCCATCACCCTGGCGAACGGTCGGCAGGGCCAGCTCTTCATCCCGGAACAACACGCCGGCGCTCCTGACGCCGTCTATCTCCGCGACGAGCAGGGGCTGCATCCCGTGCGACTCACGGACAACGTGACTCGCGTTGAGGTGGCCCGTTCCCCGAGCATCGTCGAGACCAGGGCCAAGGCTCCACAGGCGAAGACACGCTCGTGGGAGAAAGAAGCGTTGATCATCGGCGGCAGCGCAGGAGCGGGAACGGCGATTGGCGCGCTCGCTGGCGGGAAGAAGGGCGCTGCCGTGGGCGCCGCAGCCGGCGGCGTCGGCGGCTTGATCTACGACCTCGCCACGAGAAACAAGAAGTAGTGATCCGGGCAGCCCCATCCCGGCTGTTGCCGGGGAATCGATGAGAGGACGGTCCCGTATGCGGCTGATCGCGATCGTGCTGCTCGCAGCTGGCGTCCTGGCCCTTGTGTACGGCGGCTTCAGCTATACCAAGCAGACGCACGACGCCAAGCTGGGCCCCCTGGAGATCTCCGTCAGCGAGAAACAACGGGTCAACGTGCCGGTCTGGGCGGGCGTGATCCTGGTCGTCGCCGGCGCGGGAGTCCTGCTCGCCGGGAAGAAGTAGGCCGGGTTCAGGAGATCGCCCTGGCGATGCCGAAGGCCGCGGCCGCCGCCAGGCCGCCGATGATCACGGTCTGGACGGCGCTGCGGAGGGGGCCTGTCCCGGTGAAGTGCCCTTTGACGTAGCCGAAGACCGCCAAGGCCAGCAGCGTGACCATGACCGAGAACAGCAATCCCGTCGTGACCGAGGACCACACGAGGTAGGGTCCAAGCGGAATGAAGCCTCCGAGAATGTACGCGCCGGCGATCGTGAGCGCGCTCGTGAGAGCACGCCTGGGATCGGGCGTTTCGAGCCCCAGCTCGAACCGCATCATGAAATCGACCCAGGCGGCCGGCCTCGTGCTCAGTGCCCGGACAATCGGCTCGCTTTCCTCCGGCGTGAGCCCGTACGAGGCAAACACGTCCTGCACCTCGGTCGCCTCCGCCGCGGGCTTCTCTTGCACCTCCCGTTCCTCCCGCGCCCGCTCGCTCGCGTAGTGTTCGGCGTCGCTCCTGGCCGCGAGGTACCCGCCGAGCCCCATCGCAATCGACCCAGCCGCGATTTCAGCCAGGCCGGCCGTCACGATGATCCCCGTCGAATTGACGGCGCCAGAGAGGCCCGCCGCGAGCGCAAAGGGCACGGTCAGCCCATCGGACATCCCGATCACGACATCCCTGACGGTCTCGCCCGACGTGAAGTGGCGCTCGAGATGAGGGGTCATCGGCATGGCTGGCGCTCCGGTCGACCGGCGACACAGGCTTCAGGATTGCACGGTTGAGTTTTCGGCGCCTGTTAGGTCAGTGACCGTCTCCCCGCGCCATTCCAGCCAATGCCGGACGGTGACCGAGCCGATCGCCACGGCGGGGATTGCCAGGAAGATGCCCGCGATGCCACCCAGTTCGACGCCGGCGAGCACCGCGACGATCACTGCCATCGGGTGCAAGTGGACGCCGCGGCGAATCAGGCGCGGGTACACGACGTAGTCTTCGACGACTCGGACGACGCCGAGAAACGCGCAGACCCACAGCGCCATCAGCGGCGAATGCAAGGCCGTCAGGCCCGCCGAGAGGATGGCGGCCAGGAGCGGGCCGACCAGGGGCACGAACTCCAGGACGCCCGCGAGCGCGCCGAGCAAAACCGCGTAGGGCACGCCCAGCGCCGCGAAGCCGATGCCACAGATGGTGCCGACCAGCAAGCACGCCAGGAGCTGCGCACGGATGTACGCGGCGAGCGTCGCGTTGAGCTCCTCGAACAACTCGTACCCGCGCCGGCGCACGCTGTGCGGGAGCGCCCACACGGCGGCACGCCGGAAGCCGTCGGCATCCTTCAGGAAGAAGAACGAGAGAACCGGGACGAGGATCAACCACGGGACGTACGAGGCGAGGCCGACGGTGGCGACCAACGCGCCGCGCGCAGACTCCACCATCGCCTCCCCGACCTGGAGCGCCGACCGGTTGATGCCGTCGCGCACCTCTGCCGGCAGCCTCGCGCGGGCATAGTAGCGCGACCACCCCTGTGCCCACGCGCGGAACGACTCGGCGTGGGCCGGTGTCTGCGATACTGCCTCGTCGAGTTGTGAGGTCAACGTGGGCATCAGCATTGCGGTGCCCATCCACGCGCTCCCGAGGATGACCAGGTAGACGAGCCCGATCGCCAGCCCCCGGGACAGCGCGCGCAGTCGTCCGCCGATGCGGACCGGGCGCTGGGCGAACCGCACGAGCGGCGCCACGACGTAGGCGAAGAACATCGCCACCGCCAGCACGAGGAGCACCCGTTCCAGCTTGTAGACGACCCACGCGCCGGCGGCGACTGCGAGGACGACGAGAATGACCTGCAGAGCGGCACGCCCGTGGGGCGGAGCCACCGCGCGCGTGTTCTCAGGTTCCATGACAGCACGCCCGGGCGTCTCGGCGACCGATCCCGTAGTGCTCCTTCACTTTCGCGACGATCTGCGGATTGGTCAGCGTGTCCGTCGTCTCGATGCCGACGATACGGTCACACAGTCCCCTGGAACGGCCGAGACGCTCCTTGAGCTGCAGCTTGGCTTCGCCAGGCCCGAAGATCAGGAGAGCCTCCGGCTGCGCCAGCAAGCGGACGACCTCGTCGTAGTACCGATCCAGAAGCTGGCCGTAGCGTTCCTCGTATGTCTTCTCGCCTCCGCCGTCCCGCGGGCCGTCAGGGGTAGGGTACCCCGCGTGATCGGAATAGCGGGCGTGCGGCCCGACCTCCGATTCCAGAGTCCTCGTCGTGACGCGATTGCCAGACGCGTACACGATGACCGCCTTCCGGTGATCGATCCAGATCCCGACTTTGTGGCTCATGGCACCTCGCGAGGCGGTCTTTCCTGGCCGGAGCGGCCTCGCCCGCGAAAGAGAAAAGAGAGCGCCTGGACGCTTCAGTGTCGCAGGCGCGCCGGGACGCCGGCTATCCCGTTTTGAACAAGCGGAACGGATGTGCGATTCGCGACAGGCAGCTGAAGACGAGTGCCCTACAGTGGAAGAAACGCACCAGGAGTGTCTTCAGCGGCGAGCACCATCGGCACCCTTCACGTCTCAGCGAAAAGACCATCTGTCATGACGATCACGCTGCCGGGCCTCATCCTCCTCATCGTCATCGCGGCGATCTGCGGAGCCGTCGGCAAGGCGATCGCCGGCGGCGCCCGGGGAGGCCTCATCGTGTCCACGGCGCTCGGGTTCATCGGAGCTCTGGTCGGGCCCTGGGTTGCCGTGCGGCTCCGTCTGACGGAACCCTTCACCGTCCACATCGGCGGCCAGTCCTTCCCGATCCTGTGGTCGATCGTCGGCGCCGCGCTCTTCGTGGCGCTCATCCACTTGATCTCGCGACGGAGGTAGTCGGCGAGTGCCCGGGTGGAAATCTGCGGCGCGGACGACAACAGGGAAAAGACTGCGGGTTGAAACTATGAGCGTGTTCCGCGCGATGGCCATCGCACTGCTGGTGGTCCTGGCGTCGCCGGCGTCCGCGCAGGAGCCGGCGCCCGCGCCGCTTCTGACCGGCGTGGTGAAGGCCGTGATCCTCGATCCGACGACGTACGCGCCGGCCATCGTGGCATGGGAGGCGACACGTCTCGATTGGCGGAGCTCGCAGGTCTTCTTCCAGCTCGGGTGGACCGAGCACAATGCGCGCTTTACGACGAGTGGCCTTCGCGACGACACGGCCATCGGGTACGCGGCGGGAAACCGCAAGATCGCCGTGGACGCGCTCGCGAACCTGCGCCTCTCGGTGGTCAACAACTTCTCGTCGCGCCTGGTGGAGCGCCTGCTGATCAAGCGCTATCCCACCCGTCGTACGCTCGTTCGCACCGTGGGCTGGATCGAGCGAATCGCGTTCGCGTCGGTACTGGACGCATCGGCTGTCGGCCGACCACTTCCGACAGTGGCAGGACAACGGGCGGCGCGCCAGGCAGTACGGGTATCAGTGAAGGCCGGGCTGGAGGACAGGACGTGCGGCGGGCGCCGCCAGCATGGTCAGGTACATCATCCTGGCCTCGATCTCGCGCGGGAACCGCGGCACCCGCCCGACCCGACCGAGCTCCGGCCGCAACAGCGTGGCCACCGCTGCTGCGCCCGGGGTAGGAACTCGCTGGTGGTCGCCAACTCCAAGTCGGGCAGAGGGCGACCACGAAGAGCAGCGCGGGGAACAGCAGGCGCTGAGGATCGTCGTCGGCGGCGCCGGGGTTCCCGGGAGCACGCCATGGTCGAGGGCCTCACGCAGCGCCATCAACTGAGCGCCCAGGCGGACCAGGCATGGCTCTCGCTCCGTGCGGACCTGGACTGGCTGGCCCGAACGCACACCATCGCGTGGAACTGTGGCTCCGTGCGGGCCTCGGCGCCACCGGTGGTCACCGAAGACGAGTGGGGAACAGGGGTTTCACTTCGGTGAGCGCTCGCGCCCAGGATTTCGTCAGGCCGTTCGAGACGGCGCCAGCCTGTTGCAGACCATCCGCAGACCGTCGCGGGAGGAGGGCCGGCAACGAGCCGGCCCCTTGCTTCACTGCTGGTCCGTCTTGGATTCGTTGCGTGGAGAGCGCTTCTGCAGCACGTCCACGAGGCGCTGGCCCGATGCCGGGACCGCCATCGGTGCCCCGGTGAGGATGCGTCGCGCGGTGACCTTGTAGCCGTAGATCTGTTCGCTGGCGTCGTTGTCAGGACGCAGAGACGTGCCCGAGAGCGACACGCCGGCGAACAGGCCGCGCGACCTGGAGTAGCTGAGGATCTCGGCGCGCATGGTGGCGTCCGTGGACGCTTCCGTGGCGCGCCCCTTGGGACCGGCCGCGACCGAGGCGCCCGCCCCGAGCTTGACCTTGTTGTCGAGCAGCGCGCCCGCGCCGCGCGGGTTCATCACCAGGAGCACGAGGTCGGTGGCCTCGACGCCGAGCTGGGCGCCAATGCTGCCGCCGTCCAGCGAGTACATCGCGGGGGCGCCCCACCCCCCGTCGAACGCCTTGCCCGACCGGCACACCATCGCGCCATGACCCCAGGCGCCTCCAATGCCGGCCGCCACCTTCATCATCGACGGGATGACAATGACGCACTCGGCCTTCTCGAGCAGATCCTGTGGGATGTCCTCCGGGACGCTAAGGATCTCCGTCATCACGGTGCCGCAGTTCTCCAGGCGGCTCTGTGCCTTGTTCTCCGCGCCGAGGGTGGCCATGCCGAAGACGAGACTGAACGTAACGACGTAACGAACCATTCTGCACACCTCTCTGAATGACCGGTGTTTGCGGGAGCGGCCCGCATGACTCTGCCTGCTAGCCCGCGAGGCGCCGCCCCTGGAGCAGCCGCACCACCAGCACGACGACGGCCAGGACCAGCAGGATGTGGACGAAGCCGCCCATCGTGTACCAACTCATAATCCCGAGCAGCCACAGGACGACTAGGACGACGAGGAGCGTGTAAAGCATGCTGACCTCCCGTCAGGCTTCGCGCCGGAGCGGCGCACACTCGTTGGAATGACCCGTGAGTCAGTCTACGCGCGGGTGAGCTGTGCGGTCTGTTCCGTTGTGGACACGCCGGCGCCGAGTGGATTGGAACGAACAGCCCGCCGGCCGGGCCCGCGGCACAGACCCGTTCAAATGTGAACAGATCCGCTCGACCATCAATGGCCATGATCGGGCAGCGGGAGCCTTCGCCGGGGCACGCGGCAGCATGCCCGGAAGGACTCGCGCGACCGACAGGAGGAGAACGCCGTGAGTAGCCCGGTCCGGGTGAACAACCCGATATGGAGCCTCCTCCCGACCGATATCGAGGGACTCGACATCCTCGCCGAGTTGGCGCTGGACGTGCGGTGGTCGTGGAACCACGGCGCCGACGAGGTGTGGCGCCAGCTCGACCCGGACCTGTGGGATCTCACGCACAATCCCTGGGGCGTGCTGCAGACTGCGTCACGTGATCGGATCGAGCGGATGCTGTCGGATCCCGGGATGCGCGCGCGGATCGACGACATGGTGCAGGCGAGGCGGCAAGCGGCGGAGGCCCCGGCGTGGTTCCAGCATGAGCACGCGGACGCGACGGCCCCGCCGCTCAGCGTGGCGTACTTCAGCATGGAATACATGCTGAGCGAAGCGCTGCCGATCTACTCGGGAGGGCTTGGCAACGTGGCCGGCGATCAGCTGAAGGCGGCCAGCGACCTGGGCGTGCCAGTCGTCGCCGTGGGGCTGCTGTACCAGCAGGGTTACTTTCGGCAGGTGATCGACAAGGACGGCGCCCAGCAGGCGCTCTTCCCGTACAACGATCCGGGACAGCTCCCGATCACGGCGGTGCGCCGGGCCAACGGAGAGTGGCTGCGGCTCGAGATTGCCTTGCCCGGCTACTCGGTCTGGCTCCGCGCCTGGCAGGTCCGGGTCGGCCGGGTGACGCTCTACCTGCTGGACAGCAACGACGCGGCCAACGTGCCCTCGCATCGCGGGATCACCAGCGAGCTGTATGGAGGCGGGCCCGAGCTGCGGCTCGTGCAGGAAATCGTCCTCGGGATCGGCGGGTGGCGCCTGCTCGGCGAACTCGGCATCCGGCCGGATGTGTGCCACCTGAACGAAGGGCACGCGGCATTCGCGGTCCTGGAACGCGCCCGCGGATTCATGAAGGACACCGGCCAGCCGTTTGACGTTGCGCTGGCCGTCACGAGGGCCGGCAACCTGTTCACCACGCACACGGCGGTGGACGCCGGGTTCGATCGGTTTGCGCCGGGCTTGATCGCGCAGTACCTCGGCGGGTACGTCCAGGCGCAGCTTGGCATCACGCTCGAGGAGTTGCTCGCCCTCGGCCGCAAGGATCCTGCAGACGCGTCCGAGCCGTTCAACATGGCGTACCTCTCGATGCGCGCGTGCGGCCGGGCCAACGGCGTCAGCCGCCTGCACGGGGAGGTGAGCCGGCGCCTCTTCGCGCCGCTCTTTCCGGGCTGGCCGGATGACGAGGTGCCCGTCGGCCACGTGTCGAACGGCGTCCACGTGCCGACCTGGGAGTCCACGGCAGCCGACGAACTCTGGACGGAGGCGTGCGGGAAGGGCCGCTGGCTGGGTTCGGCCGACTGCGCGGAGATGGCCATCCGTCGCCTCCCTGGCCCCAGGCTGTGGCAGCTGCGCGTGGCTGCCACCGCGTCTCTCATCGACTTCGCACGCGAACGGCTGGCCAGGCAGCTCACGGCCTGCGGCGCGGAGCCCGAGGCCGTGGAACAGGCAAAGGCGTTGTTCGATCCCAACGCGCTGACGCTGGGATTCGCGCGCCGCTTCGCGGCCTACAAGAGACCGAACCTGCTGTTGCACGACCCGGATCGCCTGCTTCGGATCCTGAGCAGCCGCGAGCGCCCGGCGCAGATCATCATTGCCGGCAAGGCCCACCCGGCCGACGAGGCCGGGCAGGCCCTCATCCAGCAGTGGATCCGTTTCAGCCGCCGGCCCGAGGTGCGTCCCTATGTCATCTTCCTCAGCGACTACGACATGCTCCTCACCAGGCGCCTGGTCCAGGGGGTCGACGTCTGGATCAACACGCCCAGGCGGCCGTGGGAAGCCAGCGGGACGAGCGGCATGAAGGTGCTCGTCAACGGAGGTCTCAACCTGTCGGAACTCGACGGCTGGTGGGCGGAAGCCTATGGGCCGGACCTGGGATGGGCGGTGGGGGACGGCCAGGACCATGGCGACGATCCCGCCCGGGACGCGGCCGAAGCGGAGCAACTCTACGATCTGCTCGAACGAGCGGTGGTGCCGGAGTTCTACACCCGCGACGCAACGGGCATCCCGACCGCCTGGATCGCCCGGATGCGCGAGAGCATGGCGCGATTGACGCCGCGCTTCTCAGCCGACCGCACGGTGCGCGAGTACACCGAGCAGCACTACCTCCCGGCTGCGGCCGCCTACCGGGCGCGCGCCGCCGACGGCTGCGCGCTGGGCCGGCAGGTGGTCACCTGGCGGCAGGTGGTGGCGCGGCAGTGGGGCGCGCTCCGGCTCGACGACGTGCAGGTCGAGACCGACGGGATGCACCACGCGTTCGACGTCCGGCTGGCCGTCCACGATCTCGACCCGGACACGCTGCGCGTGGAGCTCTACGCCAACGGCGTGAACGGCGACGGCCCGTTTCGGCAGGAGATGACGCGCGTCCGGCAGCTCGAGGGGGCAGGCGGCGGGCACGTCTACCACGCGCTGGCGCCAGCGGCGCGCCCGGCCACCGATTACACGGCCCGAGTCGTCCCGCACCACGAGGGCGTGGCGGTTCCCCTGGAGGCCGCCCGCATCCTGTGGCAGCGATGAACGACGAGGACCGCGCCCTTCAGTCGTGCAGGACGACACCCAGCAGCGAGTTGTTGACCGTCAGCCCGCCGTCGACGGAGATGAACCCCAGCTTCTTGAACCGGTTCATGAAGAAGTTCACGCGCGAACGCGTCGTGCCGACCATCTCGGCCAGCGTCTCCTGCGAGACCTTGGGGATGACGCGCTGAGGCTGGTGCTCCTCGCCGTAGCGCGCGAGCAGCAGGAGCGTGCGGGCCAGCCTCTTCTCCGTGGAGTTGAACAACTGGTCGATCAGGTCCTCCTCGATGCGGACGTTCCTGGTGAGCAGGTGCGTGATGAAGCCGTCCGACAACGTGTGCTCCTCGTGCAGCAGCCGCTTCATGTCCGCCTTCTGGACGGCGATGACCGTGCTCGGCGTGTGCGCGGTGGCACTCCCGATGCGGACCGGCTGACCGGCCAGGGCTCCCTCTCCGAAGAAGTTGCCGGGGCCGAGGATCGCGACGATGGCCTCTCGGCCGGTCTTCGAGTTCACCGACAGCTTCACCTCGCCCTTCTTGAGGTACATCACGTGGTCGCAGGCGGCGCCCTGCCGGTAGATGGCCTGGTCAACGCTGTAGTCCAGGGCGGTCGTGGCCACGCCCGTGGATTCGAGAAACGCTTCCGGATCGAATGGGTGGAGCTTCTTGGAAGCCATGGGTTGATCGTGGCAGCGGGCCGCCCGCGCGTCTGTCCACAAGAGCACAGGCCGTGCCCCCACAGAATCATGATCCCTGCGCGATGCTGGCACGCGAGCATCGTCCGATGGGGCGCTCAACGGGCTCAGCCGACTTTGCGAAGAGGCCCGCAGGACCACGAGGCTAACCGCATCGGCGACCTGGGCAGCGGCGCCGGCCACGAGGCCGTGGACCGTCTCGGCGCTGTCGTCGCGGCCGAGGTACGCCCCATGGCCTGAGAGTGTGCAGGTTCCACCAGCCCGTACTCCAGAAACACCTCCTGCCCGCGCAGGATGTCGTCCGACGTGAACAGCGTGCGGTTCGAGGTGTCCTCGACCCGGCCGGGAATGGGCGGGGCGTCGGTGTAGGTCCGGACGGTGAGGTAGACAGCACGGCGATCACCTGCCTGCCTTCCGCTATCTCGAATCCGGCCCCCGAGGGCGGTATCATCTGCGACCGAGGAAAGGAGTTGGCCTCCCTCCCATGAGCGACCTTCGAAACGGCATCGCGCGCCCATCTCGTCATGTTGTTGGGCGGCGACGCGGGACTGCGGTGCGGCGAGATGATGGCGCTGGAATGGAGCGACGTGAATCTGCGGAAACGGCGACTGTGCGTGCAACGGTCTGACTGGAAGGGTCACGTCACGACCACCAATGGCGGCCGGTTGCGCCACGTGCCGATGACCGCACGACTCGCCGCGGCGCTTCAAGCCCATCGACACCTGAAGAGCGAGCGCGTGCTCTGCCAGGGCGATGGCCAACCGTACGCAGAAATCGTGCGGACCCGTGCTACGCGCGGCGCGCGCGCGCAGCTGTCGAACGCCGGCGTGCACCGGCTGCTGCACACCTTCTGTTCCACCTCGCCGATGGCGGCGCGCCGGCGCGGGCGATTCAGGTGCTGGCCGGGCACATAATTTCTCAGCACGACCAGCGGTACATGCACCTGAGTCCGGCGCGATCGACAGCGCGATACGGGTTCCTCGAGTCCTCTGGAATCGACCCGGGTCGTGGAGACATTGTGGAGAGTGTGCCGTGCAAGGTCAGTTCACGCAGCCGGTGAAAGTCCGGCCCAAGGAGGTGTCGGTACACCTTGGTAGCTACCCGGGAGGCGGCAAGGGCGACCGAGCCGTCGAAGCCCCGGGGACAGAGGTCCGCTTTGGGCGGGTCAGCAAGCGTACGGGCCGCAACGCGAGTGAAGCCTGAGCAGGCCTCGAAAGGTCTGAATGCGAGCGCCGAGTCCCCTCTCAATGGACGAAGGCCGCTGCGGGCGATCGGATGCACCGACAGATGAAGGTCGATCGGCTCGCCGGGGTAGTGGGCGCAGCACGTACGCACGCGGTGACTGGCAACACGGGAGGCCTGTCGAGCAGGCCGGGGCGACCCGGCACCGGTCCCTTCAGGGGATCGGGCGCGGCAGGCGTCGGAGGGGCCCATAGTACCGATGAAGCCGGGTAACGCCGGTGGAGGGAAGGGGCCCTGGTTCGGGGTGCGCTCGAACGAGCCGAGGGGAGGGGGATTGGCGTGAGCCTGGCAACCCCCGACGAAGATCCGGAGGCTCCAACGGGCGCTGTACGCGACGGCCAAGCAGGCACCAGCCCGACGGTTTCATGTCCTGTACGACAAGGTGTGGCGCGACGACATCCTCGCCCACGCCTACGCGCTCAGCCGTGCGAACGGCGGGGCGCCGGGCGTGGACGGGGAGACCTTCGCCGACATCGAGGCGCAGGCGTGACCGCTGGCTTGGCGAGCTACGCGAGGAGGTGCGCACCGGGACGCTACACACCGCAGCCTGTGCGACGGGTGATGATCCCGAAGGCCAGCGGCGTGGGCCAGAGACCGCTCGGCATCCCGACCATCCGCGATCGGGTGGTGCAGACGGCGGCGATGCTGGTCCTGGAACCGATCTTCGAAGCGGACTTCGACGAGGCGGCCTATGGGTACCGTCCGAAGCGGAGCGCGCTCGAGGCGGTTCGCCAGGTCTCCACGCGCTATCGACGAGGGACACACCGAAGTCGTGGACGCCGATCTGTCGAAGTACTTCGACACGATTCCGCACGCCGCGCTGATGACGTGCGTCGCGCGCCGCATCAGCGACGGCCAGATGCTGCGGCTGATCAAGCTGTGGCTGAAGGCGCCGGTCGTCGAGACCGACGAGCAGGGGAATCGCCGGATGAGTGGCGGAAAGAAGGCGACGCGGGGAACACCGCAAGGCGGAGTGGTTTCGCCGTTACTGGCGAACATCTACATGCATCGGTTCATCAAGGCGTTTCGGCAGCACGGCCTGGACCGTCGGTACGGCGCGGTGCTGGTCACCTATGCGGACGACTTCGTCATTCTCTGCCGTCACGGGGCGGCACGAGGTGCTGGAGACGACCCGGCGTTGGATGACCCGCATCGGGCTCGCGCTGAACGAGGACAAGACGCGGCTGCGCGACGCCCGATGCGACGTCCTTCGATTTCCTCGGCTACACCTTCGGACCGATGTACTCGCCGCGGACCGGCGGACGCTACAACGGTGTGCGGCCATCGAAGAAGGCCGTCGCGTCCATCAGGGACGCCATTCGTCAGCGGCTGCGGCCGGGAAACCAGGCGCCGTGGGAGGACGTCGTCCGCGCCTGAACCGCACCGTGCGGGGCTGGTGCAACTACTTCTCCTACGGGACGGTGACGAAGGCGCGGCACGATGTGAGCTCTTCACCTCTACCACACCGTCCGTCGCTTTCTCCGCCGCCGGCACAAGATGCCGGGTCTGGCTATCGGCGGTTTCCCATGCCGCTCGTCTTTGGGGAACTGGGCGTCCTGTCGCCGCTGACTCTCTCGCGCCCGCCGCTGCGCACGCCGTGACGTGAAACCCGTCCGAGAGCCGGATGACCGAAATGGTCACGTCCGGTTCGATGAGCGGGGAGGAGAAACGGAGCGATGGTCCGCTGACTGCGATGAGCAAGTCGTACTCAGCTCGCGCTTCCGCGACCTCCGCCGCTGAGCTGAATTCCAGCGCCAGCCTCGCGCCGACCTCCTTGTAGTAGTCGTTGACCGCGGTGCGGACGGTGCCCGGATCAACGCGCAGCTCTGCGAGCGATCTCGTCCTCGGGCACGCCCGCCCGCGCGTCATCGCCACGATTCGGTTGCGACGAGTCGCATCCTTCGAGCCGCCCTCGCCGCGCATCCCTGCCTCCTCCCTCATCGCTAGCCGATTCGAACGATCGCAGGTTACCCGGGTGGCCTTGATTGGCAAGCGCGGAAATCCGCCGCACCACCCGGCACACTAGCGTGCTATTCGGTCTGATTGCAAGGGATCGAGTCGGCACATTAACTGCAAGCGGCCGTTCCATCCGGTGGCACCGCAGCGACGAGGTCGCCGCGCTTCAGAACCACATCGTCCTGTGCTATCCTACCTCCCATCCTCAATACAATCTCTTGCTTATCACTCTCTGGTCAGTTGATTGGGGCGCCAAAGGAGTGCCCGCGCTGCGACGGCAAGGGTGGCTGCCGTAACTGCCGCGGCTCCGCGAGGTTTAGAGGCAGCCCCTTCCGGAATGCGGGGAGGTTCTACCGCTGCCCGGCCGGCCGTCGATGAACATCAGGACCACGGATCACGCCGCGAGCTTCACCGCGTACCGGTAGAGTTGGTCCGCTCGCCCGCTCCCGACGTTGTTCCTCACGCTCAGCTTCGCGGGGCACGAGCTGCCGCCTTTTGGCGGCGACAGCGTCTGACTCGTGACAGCGGAGTCGAGCACGCGGCGGTGACGCGGCGTGATGCTCGGGGCGTCCGCAATCGCACCTTGGACGCGCTACAATTCCTCCTGGGACCATCCGCAACTTGACGCAGCCCGCGGTCGTTTCCCGTGCCCGCGAGTGGTGCCCGTCGCGACGGGCAGCCGCTCGGGCGTGTCGAGAAGGCGATCCGGCCAGGCTGCCTGACCCGCGCTGAACCGTAGCGGCGCCGGGACGGACAGGAGGTCCGACATGACCCGTCGAAGGACGTGCTTCGTGATC
Organism: uncultured Acidobacteriota bacterium; assembly: GCA_963744445.1. Classification (GTDB taxonomy): domain Bacteria; phylum Acidobacteriota; class Vicinamibacteria; order Vicinamibacterales; family Fen-181; genus CAVUTP01. Next base: position 30,942 of record CAVUTP010000026.1, on the reverse strand, counting down.
GTCGCCGCGCTGGTGACGCTGACATCGGGTGCTGCGTCGGCACCGGCGCAGGTGGCCCAGGGGAACATCACCGGCGTCGTGCGCGACCGGACCGGCAGCAGTCTGCCTGGCGCGACCGTCGTCGCAACCAACCGCGCCACCGGCGCGGCACGGACTGCCACCACCGCCCCCGACGGCAGCTTCACCTTTACGCTGCCCGCGGGGAATTACACCGTGGCCGCTTCGCTCTCCGGTTTTCGCAGGAGCACGCAGGAGGTCGAACTCGCGCCCGGCGGGAAGGCGCAGATCGAGCTCTCGATGGAGGTCATGCTGACCGAAGTGGTCACCGTGACGGCGATGAAGCGCGAGGAGTTGCTGAAGGACGTGCCCTTTTCGATCGCGGCCCCGACCGAGGAGGTGCTGCGAAGCCGCGGCGTCGACAACCTCGAGGGTGTGGCGGCCAACGTCGGCGGCTTCACGGTTCAGAACCTCGGCCCGGGGCAGAGCCAGGTGGCGATACGCGGCGTCTCGGCCGGCCAGATCGTCCGCGACCAACCGGGTGTCAAGGAGCAGGTCGGCGTCTACCTCGACGAATCGGTCATCTCCCTGTCGCTCTTCACGCCGGACATCGACCTGTTCGACGCCGACCGCGTCGAGGTGCTGCGCGGCCCGCAGGGCACGCTGTTTGGCGCCGGCTCGCTCTCAGGAACGGTGCGGTACATTACGAACCAGCCGCAGCTTGGCGTGACCACTGGATCGGTCCAGCTCGAAGGCAGCACCGTGCAGGGCGGAAACCAGGCGGGCAACGCGAAGTTCCTCTTCAACGTGCCCGTCGGCCGGACGGCGGCGCTGCGGGTGGCCTCGGTACTATGATCGCCTGCCCGGCTTCATCGCGGCGATACAGCCGGACCAGAGTGTGAAGGAGCACGTCAACGACGGCTACCGGAGCGGCGTCCGGGCGTCGATCAGGTTCGCGCCGAACGATCGTCTATCCGTCACCCCGCGCGTCTTCTACCAGCAGGTCGCGACCAACGGCTGGAACCGGCAGGACGCCTACAACATCCTGGCGAACCCCTACACCACGACGCGCCCTGCGGTGACGCTGGGCGACCGCGAACAGTTCACGCAGCTGAAGGAGGAGTTCACCGATCACTTCGCGCTCGGCGATCTTGCGATCGACTACAAGCTGCCGAATGATCTCACCGTCTCGTCGATCACCTCCTACACCTACCGCGACATCCTGGTGGTCCGGGACGCGACGGCGCTCACCGCGAGCATCACGGGGGGCAGCATCGGCCTGCCGCCTCCGGTGTACTCGCTGAATGCCGCCCTCAACGACGCGACGACGGCGAGCGTGTGGACGCAGGAGCTCCGGCTGGCCGCCGACAGCCGCGACCACCGGTACCACTGGGTCGCCGGCGGGTTTTACGGCGCACACGAGGCGAGACTACGGGCAGGATCTGCCGGTGCCCGGCTTCGAGGAGCTGAGCGGCGTCCCCACGCAGGGCCTTCGCGCCCCGAAGAACAGCCTGTTCTGGTCCGAACTGGGCTACTCGCTCAACCAGTTCGCCCTCTTCGGCGAGGTCACGGCCGCCGTCGGATCCTCGTTGAGCCTCACCGGCGGCCTGCGTTACTACCACTTCGGCGAGGACAAGTCGCAGATCTTCGACGGCATCTTCGGCAACGACAACAACGGCACGAGCCTGGTGTCGCAGCCGGGGACGACGAACGCCGACGGCGTGGCGCCGCGCTTCATCGCAAGCTACAAGGTGAACGAGAAGGTGAACGTCAACGCGCAGGTGTCGCGCGGCTTCCGCCTGGGCGGCATCAACGACCCGCTCAACGTGCCGTTGTGCACTCCGCAGGACCTCGTCACCTTCGGGGGCCGGGAGAGCTGGAAGGACGAACGCGCGTGGAACTACGAAGTCGGGCTGAAATCGAGCCTGCCGAACGGCATCGGCTCCTTCAACGTCTCCGGCTTCTACATGGACATCAGCGATCTGCAGGCGACGGTCACCGCGGGGTCCTGCTCCTCGCGTCTCATCTTCAACGTCCCGAAGGCGCGCAGCCGCGGCGTCGAGATCGAGTTCCAACTCGCCCCGACGCGGAACTTCGACCTCGCGGTCTCCACCAGCTTCGACGACGGGACGCTGCAATCGACGCTCACGTCGACCGACCCGTCGGGCAACGTCACCGTCGTGTCCGGCATCGAGAAGGGCCGGCGGCTGCCGACCGTGCCCCGGTTCCAGTGGGCGATGGCGGCCACCTACCAGTGGGAGGTCGGACGCGGGTCGATCGTGTTCGTCACGGGCACGCACCAGTACGTCGGTTCCCGGTACACCCAGGTCGGCGACGAGGACCTGGGGACGCTGAACCTGCTGTCCTTCGGCGCCAACACGATTGGGGCTCCGCTCACCGCGACCACCTTCACCTACGATCCGCAGTTGCCGGGCTACAACGTCGTGAACCTGCGCGGCGGCGTCCGGCGCGCAAAATGGGAGATTGCGGGGTTCGTGAACAACCTGACGAACGAGCGCGCACTCCTGTCGCTCGACCAGGAACGCGGGACGAGAGCGCGGATCAGCTACCTCGTGAACCAGCCACGCACGTTCGGCGTATCCACGCGGTTCAACTTCTGACGTCGTCGGCGAGGCTCGGGTGACCCGCCCGAGCCCTCGCTCACCCGATGATGCTGTACGAGTAACCGCTTTGGTGCAGGTCTCCGGCATCGAAGCGGTCGTGGCGGAAGAGGCCGGTGTCGTAGCGGGTGCAGCGTGCCGTCGAGGACGAGGTCCGCCACGATCCGGCCAACCGCCGGCGCGATCTTGAACCCGTGACCGCTGAAGCCGAAGGCGCAGAAGAAGCCGGGAACGCGGGCGACGGCGTCGATGACGGGCTGAGAATCGGGGGTGACGTCGTAGACGCCAGCCCACCCCTTGCGCGCCGTCCCGTCTTCCATCACGGGAAAGCGCCGGACGATCGCCGCCGAGGCCGTGGCGATCTCCTCGTGCGTCGGCGTCTGGTTGTAGTCGTCGGCCCCGACCGATTGATGATCGTCGCGGACGGATCCCACCATGATGCCGCTCTCGCCGTCGGGCTTGAAGTACCACCCACCGATCAGGTCGCCCCAGACCGGCGTCGGGGCCCGCCACGCGGGCGGCCGCTGCATCACCACCACCGGGTGACGCGTCACCGTGAGAGGGACCGAGACGCCCGCGTCCGCCGCGAGCTTCGCTCCCCACGGTCCGGCCGCGTTGACGACGACTCCTGCGGAGATGTCGCCCTTGTCCGTCGTGACGCCGGCCATGCGGCCGCCCTCGATGCGCAGCGCCGTGACGGTCGTTCGCTGGAGGATCTCGACGCCCAGGGCGCGGGCGGCGTCCGCAAAGCTGTTGGTCGCGAGCGTCGGGTCGGCGTAGCCGCCGTCCGGATCGTACGCGCCGCACGCCACGTCGTCCGAGCAGAGGTGCGGATCGAGGGCCCGCAGTTCGTCGGGCCACAACAGCGACTCGCGGATCCCCAGCCGGCGGTGCATCTCGACGCTCGACCCCAGCACGTCGGCGTTGTCTTCCGCGGCCAGGAAGACGACGCCGCACTGCACGAAGCCGGCGTCGCCGCCGACCTCGTCGCGGAAGTGTTCGAAGACGCGCACGCTGTCGCGCGCCATCGCGGACAGCGTCTCCTGCGTATAGTGCTGCCTGACCACACCGCTCGACAGGCCGGTGGGACCCGAGGCGACGTGTCCCTTCTCGACCAGGACGACGCGCTCGCGTCCCGCGTCGCGCCAGCTGGTAGGCGATGCTGCATCCGTTGATGCCGCCGCCGACGACTACGACTTCGGCTGTCCTTGCCATGCGTGCCTCCAGGTTCCCTGATGTCCGGCGCTGGGGCGCCTGCCGGCGCGGCTCGCCGGTTCCGCGTCCTGATCGGGTTCGTCCACGCGGATGAGCAGCCACAGCAGTGCGCTGACGAGGCCGAGCAGCGACCCCGTGGCGAGCGCAGGGATCCAGCCGAAACGCTGGACGAGCAGCGGTACGACCGTCGCCTGGGCGACGCCTCCGAGGTTGCCGGCGGTGTTCATGATGCCGCCGGCCGTCCCGGCGTGGGCGCCGGAGATGTCCGTCGCGCCCGACCAGAACGGGCCCTCGGTCGCCATCAGGAATCCGACGCTCAGAGACAGGGCGGCGATTGCCAGCATCGGGTCGTTCGCGCGCGCGCCCCACAGAAGAAGCGCCGACGAGAGGGTCAGTGCCGTCATCGCGACGATCCGCCTGCCAAGCCTGCGCCCGCGCCGCGCCGACACCGGTCGCACCAGCGACCCGCGAGGGGCACCAGGATCAGCGAGGCCAACCACGGGAGGCTGGAGAAGGCGCCGCTCTTGAGGATGCTGAACCCGCGCTCGTCGATCAGATAGAGGTAGAACCAGAAGACGAACATCGCGAGCACGTAACTGTCCAGGAAGTAGCTCGCGGAGATGAGCAGCAGGTTCCGGTTCCGCAGCAAGGGCCAGTGGATGCCGCGCCGGCTGAGAGAGCGATGCGTAGGTTGCCTGCCCGCCGCGATGAGGCGCCGCTCCAGCTCGTTCACCCCCCGGTGTTGCGACGGCATGTCCCTCGCGTACCACCACCAGAGCGCGGCCATCAGGAAGCCCAGGATCGACGTGATATAGAACGAGACCCTCCAGCCGCTCGCCACCATCACGCGTGACATCACCGGGGGAATGCAGGCCGACCCGAGCGCCATGCCGGCGATGACGATCGAGTTGGCGAACGCGCGCTCCGACGGAGGCATCCACACCGCCACCGTCGCGGCGGCCACCGGGTAGGTTGCCGCTTCCGCCGCGCCGAGCAGGAAGCGGACGATCAAGAGCACCAGCAGCGCGCTGCCCGCGCCGGTGATCGCGCCTGGCAGAGCGCCGGTCATGAGGGTGGTCAGGCCCCAGGTCGCCGCGGCGAAGGTCAGGACGAGCCGCGCGCCGAACCGGTCGCCGAGGGCGCCTGCCGGAACCTGGAAGATGGCGTAACCGACGAGGAAGGCGCTGAACACCTGGCCCAGCTGCACCGGCGTGAGATGCAGGTCGGAGCGCATCAGCGCGGCGGCAACAGAGATGTTGGTCCGCAGCGCGTAGCTGACCAGGCTGAAGCCCGCCAGGAGCGCGACAACCCGCCACCGGGCAGACGTCGCGCGCGGTTCGGCCGTCGGCTCTGCCACGATCGCTCCCTTCACAGCGACCTCAGGCCACGGCGCGTTCGCGCTCGCGCTGGCGAAGTGCCCTGAAGCGGTCGAAGACGCGCGACGCGCTTTCGAGGCCGAGCATCGAGCGAAGCGTGGTGCCGGCGAACGTGTGGGCGAGCATCTCGCCGGAGTGGCGGACGACGAACCCCGGACTCCGGGCGAGCGCCGCCGGCAGGTGGCGAACCTTCATCCAGCGCTCCGCCCGCCAGCGCAGGAACTCCACCTCCCGTGCCGGCAGGTGAGCCGTCCGCACGACGGCCGTGGTGCCGTCGTACCGCGTGACGTCCTCGTTCTCGATCAGGCCGCGCCTGCGGAACTCGCCGGTCATCGGCGTGCCGGGATAGGGCATCGGGTGCTGGATGTAGGGCCAGTCGACGTACCGGCGCGCGAACGCGATATTGGCTTCGATCGACTCGCGCGTGTCGTCGGGGTTGCCGACGATCAGGCCTCCGACGACGTACATGCCGTGCCGGTGCAGGTGCTCGATGGCCGCGATCGTGGCGTTGCCCACGGTGCGGCCGTGCTCCCGCCGGGCGTTCTTGGCCTGCGCCTTCAGGAAGCGCAGGTCGTCGTCCAGCACGTTCTCGATGCCGAGGAACACGTAGCGGAACCCGGCGCGGCGCATCAGCGGAGCCAGAGTCGCGCCGTGCTCGGCGATGGGCGCGGTCATCGCCTGCACGCTGTACTGCAGGTGGTGGAGGTCGTGATCGACGATCGCGCGGCAGAGCGTCTCGAACCGCCGGATGTCGAGCGTGATGTTGTCGTCCACCAGGAAGATGGCGCGCGCGCCGTGGTCGCGCGCGTCGCGGATGTCGGCCAGCACGCGGTCCACGGGGTACGGGTGGAAGTTGCGGCCGCGCATCTCGATGATCGAGCAGAAGCTGCAGTCGAACGTGCAGCCGCGCGAGGTTTCGACGACGTCGATCTGGCGTCCGAGAAGCGTGTAGCCCTGGAGCACGCGCGCGCCGCGGTTCGGCAGGCCAATCGGCTCGGAGGCCAGGCGGAGAACGGGTCGCGGCGGGTTGCGGACCCAGGCCCCGGCCGCCCGGTACGACAGGCCAGGGATCCTACCAAAGTCCTGGCTCCCTTCGAGTTCCCGCAGCAGCTCGCGGAGCGTGTGCTCCCCCTCGCCGCGCACGATGAACTCGACGTCCTCGCACGCTTCGTACGCGTCCGGCGCGAGGCTGGGGTCGTACCCGCCGACGACGATCCGCGCCCGCGCCAGGCGGGCGCGCACGAGCGTCATGAGGCCCAGCGCGGTGCGGCGCTGGAACGTCATCACCGAGAGCCCGACGACGTCCGGCCGGAGCTCCTCGAGGAGCCGTTCGATCGTGGACCGGACGCGCGACTGCACGAGGATGAGGTCCGCGACGGCCACGCGGTGGTGCGGGTCCACGTTGCCGGCGAGCGAGGCGAGCGCGCCGCTCGGCATCCGCACCGTGAGGGCGGGCATGTGCTCGAAGGCGTCCGGCATCGAGAGCAGGAGCACGTTCATGTTCGTGGGTGAGCCACTTCGAGGATAGCGCCATTGAGGGGATTTCGATCCGAGCAGTTCAAGACCTGTAGGTAGTACTTGAAGTGTCCGGGCCAAATAGTACGTGAAGTGTCCGGTCCACTGAGCGGCTAAGGTACCCGACATGGGGTCGTATCCGGAGGCCGCCGTGGAGCGGGCGATGAAGATCCAAGAAGTACTACTGCGGGCGCTGAGCGGGCAGATCAGCTGGGTCCAAGCGGCGGAAATCCTCGGGCTGAGCGACCGATCCATGCGGCGGTGGCGCGAACGGCTGGAGCACCACGGGTACGACGGTCTCTTTGACCCGCCGCCGGCAGTCTCCGAGTCCGAAGCGCGTGCCACTGGAAACGCTCGAGCGAGTCCTGACGTTGTATCGGACGGAGTACGCCGACTTCAACGTCCAGCACTTTCACGAGGAACTCGTCGAGCAGCATCACATCGCGTTGAGCTACAGCTGGGTGAAGCATGCCCTGCAGGTCGCCGGGCTAGTGCCCCGGGGACGCGAGCGGGCGCACACCGCCGGCGGCGCGAGCGGCGTCCCCTGCCGGGCATGCTCCTGCACATCGATGCGAGTCGGCATGCCTGGATCCCGCAGGGGATGCACGACCTGGTGAGCATCAGCGATGACGCCACCAACGAGCTCTATTACGCGCAGTTAGTGGAGGAAGAAAACACGCTCACGGTGATGGCGGCGATCCGAGCGGTGGTGGCGCGCCTCGGCGTGTTTTGCGCTGTACAGCGACCGCGCGAGCCACTTCATTCATACGCCGCCCGCCGGGCACGAGCGGCATCAGACCCAGGTTCGAACGAGCGTTGCAGCAACTCGGGATCGAGGCGATCGCGGCGCATTCCCCGCAAGCCCGCGGACGCAAGGAACGTCTGTACGGCACGGTGCAGGGCCGATGGCCCCAGGAGCTGCGCCGGAAAGGGATCACCACCGTGGAGGCGGCCAACGCCTGGCTGGCCACCGAGGGCCTGAGCCGCTTCAATCGACGCTTCCGCGTCTCCCCCGGGCAGGAGGGCACGGCCTTCGTGCCGACGACACTCGATCTCGACCGGATTCTTTCCATTCAGCAGGAGCGCGTCGTCAACAACGACAACACGGTGCAGTATGGGCGCTGCCGCCTCCAGATCGGGCGTTCGCTACGGGCCGCATGTGATCGGGCGATACACGGCCGAGGGCCAGGCGCTACCGCTGGCCTGCGCCGCTTAAGCGCCGTGGAAATGCCGCGATGACGAAGCGAGAGCAACGGTCATCGCGCAGATTCGGCAAGAGATCAACACACGATTGCACGAGCTCGCGCGCACGCGGGTGAAGGATGAACGCGTCGCTGATTGGACCAGAGCGTTCTGGCGTCGCGGGCCCGGGTCAGGTAATGCCCGCAAAGACGACGTTCTGGCGCAATACGACGTTGCCGCTCCGACCCCCAGCAACGAGGTTTGGACCGTGGTCTTACGGCAGGCAGAAGGCGAGGCAGCCCGCACGATGATGGCGGCCGAAGACGCAAAGTTCCTTCTCCGGGTTTGCAGCCTTGTCGCGGACGCGGTAAAAGCCGGTGGCGGAGTTCTTCGGGGGTGGGCTGAGTCGTCGAGCGAATCGACATCTGAATAGGGTTCTGGTCGCTCTGGGTCACACGCGGACCCGGTCTTTACTTAGGCGTGCGAAGCGGAATGCCAGGAATACCGCTTCCTGCTATCCTGACCTCACCAGAAGCGCCATCGCCGAGGAGCCCAGGCGATGAGCGTGACAGTCCGACGATATCGACGCGGAGGTTGGGAGGTGGACATCGTCTGGCGCGCACCAGACGGTCGCTGCCGGCGCGAACGCAAGCGCCTGACAGTGGATTCACGGTCCACCGCCCGGAGGTGGGGCGAGGCGCGGGAGCGCGAGCTCCTCGTCAACGGCCCTGCCGTGAGAAAGGAGGTGCCGACATTCGGTGCGTTCTGGCCCCGGTTCCTGGACGGCTACGCTCGCGCGAATCGACAGAAGCCGAGCGGGATCGCCGCGAAGGAAACGATCGGCCGCGTGCATCTGCAGCCGCACTTCGGCGCGAAGCGGCTGGATGCGATCACGACCGAGCAGGTGCAGCGCTTGAAACACGCGCTGACCAACCGGGCGCCGAAGACGGTCAACAACGTGTTGACCGTGCTCAACGTCGTGCTGCGGAAGGCGGTCGAATGGAACGTGCTGGAGCGGATGCCGTGCACGATTCGCCTGCTGCCGATTCCGAAACCGTCAGCGGGGTTCTACGACTTCGAGGAGTACGAGAACCTGCTGCGGGCGGCGGAGTCCGACGACCCGCGCGCCCATCTCGTCATGCTGTTGGGCGGCGACGCGGGCCTGCGGTGCGGCGAGATGATGGCGCTGGAGTGGAGCGACGTGAATCTGCGGAAACGGCAACTGTGCGTGCAGCGGTCCGACTGGAAGGGTCACGTGACGACCACCAAGGGCGGGCGGCTGCGCCACGTGCCGATGACCGCACGACTCGCCGCGGCGCTTCAGGCCCATCGACACCTGCGGAGCGAGCGCGTGCTCTGCCAGGGCGATGGCCAACCGTTGACGCAGAAGATCGTGCAGGACTTCGTGAAGCGCGCGGCGCGACGCGCGCAGCTGTCGAAGGCCGGCGTGCACCGGCTGCGGCACACGTTCTGTTCGCACCTGGCGATGCGCGGGGCGCCGGCGCGGGCGATCCAGGAGCTCGCCGGGCACATGGACCTGAGCACGACGCAGCGGTACATGCACCTGAGCCCGGCCGCGATCGACAGCGCGATCCGGCTGCTCGAGTCCTCTGGAATCGACCCCCGTCGTGGAGACATTGTGGAGACGGGGGAGGGGCAGGTCGAGTAAGTCGTTTAGATAGAACGAGATAGGTGGTGGAGGCGGCGGGAGTCGAACCCTAACGGGCACGTCCCGCTAACTTATTGATGGCGTGGCGCTTCTGGTTCTAAGTGCTTGACTGGGTGCGCGACTTCCGAGCTGCCTCCGGTTCGCTGGCGTCCTCTGGCGTCCTCTGGAATCGACCCGGGTTGTGGAGACATTGTGGAGACGGCGGGAGGCGCGCTTCCGAGCGCTCCCGGCGCGTCAGCGTCTTCAGGTCGTAGGCCAGAGCGATCCGTTCGATGATCACCTCGATGGTGCTCGCGATCTTCAGTGATCGCGGATCGAAGGAGCGATCAGCCGCGAGGCCATCGAGAAACCGATTCAGATCGTCTGCGATTTTCGCCGCAAGCGGCACCCGAAGGTCCGGCGTCAACAACTGCGACAGCCGGATCACGTCGTTGGCGTGCTTGCCGAACGTCCTTGTTGTCGACCGCGTCGCCTCTGGCCTGCCGAGCGGTGAGGTCCAGCCAGGCGCTGGCCTTCAGCGCAATCAGTCGATCCTCTCCGACCCATGACAAGCCTTCGGATTCCCGGCGACCGGACATGATGAACTCGTAGTAGTCCTCGTCGAGCAAGATCGCCGAGAGACTGGCTACCGCCTCGTTGAGCGGAATCGGCGTCAGGTGGCTGCCCTCGAGCAGCGTGATGCCGTCCGGCGCCCGACAGAACAGCTCCAACATCGCCGGGAACCGATCGTCCGCAGGTTTGCTGAATCGATAGTGCACCGGCTTGCCGGTGGCGCTTGCCTGTCGAATCGTGTAGCGCCCCTCCTCCACGAACGTCCAGAAGGCGGTGCCGAACGCGGCGGTCAGCGCTTCGATGTGAAGCACGATGTCGAGGTCCTTCGTGGCGCGGAAGTCGAGCCCGGCATCTTCCATCGCGAGGGTCGCAGCCGTGCCGCCAATCAGGACGTACTGGTCGGCGCAGTCAGCGAAATGCTGTCGGAACAGACCGAGGCCCTTCACCATGGGAACTTCCTTCGTAGCTCGTCGAGCGCTTTCTGCACACGCTCATCGGCCTCATCGCCGAGGCTGAGCGTCAGGGACAGCGGGTCAACGGTCTCGCTGTTCGACACAAGCGCCGGATTGTAGTGCCACAACTGCCACTCGCACGCACCTGGCATCTGCACGCGCAACGTCTCAACGCGCGCCTGTCTCACGGCCGTCCACTGCGACGGGCTCAGTGCGTAGGTCGGCTCACGGCGGATCAGCCAGCATCGACAGGCGGGCCAATGCGCTCAGCCCCGCGAGACGAACTCCAGGCGGCAGTACCGTTGGAGAAGTCGGCACCCAGACGAGTCGCTTTGCGGGCTGCGCAGCACAGGCCTCGCTCGCTCCCACGTGTCGGCAGCGGAGTGACGCCATCCGGATCCACCGCGCCTTGCCTTCGTTCTGCACCGTCGCCAAACCGGCCGACACGAGTTCCCTCACCACGCGCGAGAGCGTCATCGGCGTATAGCCAAGTTCAGCGACGACCGTCGCCGGTTGCCAGTCCGCCTGCCAAGGCACTCGGAGCAGAGTGGCGATGAGGACGGCCTGTGTTGCTGGGCTCAAGTGCGCGTCAGCCGTCGGTGCTCGTCCTCGGAAGTACTCTCGCAGGTCGATGCCGAGTTCCGGCAGGAACAGTTGGTTGCCGGGGACGATGAACGGCACCTTCTTCGCGATCAGATGGCGCCGCTCGTACGAAGCCAGCGCTTCGGTGACGTAGACGACAGGGTGCCCCGCAATCGCCCGGATCTTGTCCAAGTGGCCGCGCGCGTTGCGCAAGGCCAGGCTTGCCCTCTTGGCGGTCGATGGCAAGCAGTAGCGGGCGGTCCCACAACCGCAACTCGCGAATGTCGTACGCTTCCTGCAGGAAGTAGGGGAGTTTGCGCTGGCCGGGCCAGGGCCGTAGCGTGGGAAGCACGCCCAAGATGTCGTGGAGGTAATGCTGAACGGCAGCCTCGATTGCGGCGTTTGGAGTAGATGATTGTAACACGACAAAGACACGGTAACATAAGTCATGTTATCGTGCAATGTCTAAAGTCATGTTATCACGTGCCCCTTCAACTGCAGAGTGCGCATAACGAGCCCGCGGTGCCGGTTCGGGGCCGGTCGGCGGCTGTTGTGAACGAGTGCGTGCTCGTAGTATGGCTACGACTATGTCGATTGGTCGACACCGCTCAGTCCAGGAAGGCCTGCCGGTGCTCCAGGCATGAATTCACCGCGAGGGATCGCGAGAGGGATGACGCCGGATGGAGCATGACCCACAATCGGTCGATCGGCGATCTTCGTCGGCGGCGAAGATTCGCTCTCTTCCGGTCGCTCTTCCGCGGGCGCGAAGACGTCTACCCGCGTCGATTCGAGAGCCGGAAGACCGGCAAGGCCGGCTATGCGCCCGCCTGCGCGAACGAGTGGGTGCGCGGCATCTGCGAGAAGCCCGCGCATCAAGTGCGCCGAATGCCCTCATCGTCGCTTCCTTCCGGTGACCGACGAGGTCATCCGCTGGCACCTGTCCGGCCAGGATGACGACGGCCAGCCCTTCGTCGCGGGCGTCTACCCACTGCTTCTGGACGAGACCTGCTTCTTCCTTGCCCTCGACTTCGACAAGGCCAGCTGGGTCGAGGATGCTGCGGCCTTCCTCGACACGTGCCGTCGGCTGGACGTGCCCGCCGCACTCGAACGGTCTCGGTCCGGGCGAGGCGGACACGTCTGGCTCTTCTTCGAGGACGCCGTTCCGGCTGCGCTGGCGCGCCGGCTCGGCTCGCATCTTCTGACCGAGGCCATGGAGCGCCGGCCCGACATCGGCCTGGACTCGTACGACCGGCTCTTTCCGAACCAGGACACGATGCCGCAAGGCGGATTCGGCAACCTGATCGCATTGCCCCTGCAGAAGCGACCCCGCGAGCAGGGCAACAGCGTCTTCCTCGATGACGCGCTCGTGCCATGGGCCGACCAATGGGCGTTCCTCGCAGCGCGTGCGCAAGATAGGCCGCTACAGGTCGAAGGGATCGTCCAGGAGGCCGAACGGCGCGGTCGCATCCTCGGCGTGCGGCTGCCGCCACAGGACGACGGCGAAGAGGAGCCGTGGACAGCGCCTCCCTCGCGGCACCGCAAGGAGCCGCCAATCGTCGGCGAACTGCCCGCAGACCTTGGAGCTGGTCCTCGGCAACCAGATCTACATCGCCAAGGACGGTCTGCATCCGGGCCTGCGGAATCGGCTGCTGCGCCTCGCGGCGTTTCAGAATCCGGAGTTCTACAAAGCCCAGGCGATGCGGCTGTCCACCTACGACAAGCCGCGCATCATCGCCTGCGCCGAGGACCACCCGCATCACATCGGCCTGCCGCGCGGCTGCCTCGACGACGTTCGCCAGACCCTGACCGAACTCGGCGTTCGTTCGGTCGTTCGCGACGAACGCTACGCCGGTCGTCCGCTCGACGTTGCGCTTTCACGGCGAGCTGCGACCCGAGCAGAAGGCCGCCGCGGACGCGATGCTGGCGCACGACACCGGCGTGCTGGCCGCCACGACGGCGTTCGGCAAGACGGTCGTCGCCGCCTGGCTCATCGCCCAGCGCGGCGTGAACACGCTCGTGCTCGTGCATCGGCGCCAACTGCTGGATCAGTGGGTCGAGCGGCTGTCGGCGTTCCTCGGTGTGCCCGCGAAGTCGATCGGCCGCATCGGCGGCGGGCGAAGCCGACCCACCGGGCTGCTCGACGTCGCCCTCATTCAGAGCCTGGTCCGGAAGGGCGTCGTCGATGACCGCGTGGCCGACTACGGACACCTCGATCGTCGACGAATGCCACCACCTCTCAGCGCACAGCTTCGAGCAGGTGGCGCGCCAGGCGAAGGCGCGTTTCGTGGCGGGCCTGTCCGCGACCGTGGCGCGGAAGGACGGCCACCATCCCGATCATCTTCATGCAGTGCGGGCCGGTTCGCCACCGCGTGCAACGCGAAGGCCCAGGCGGCAGCCCGGCCGTTCGAGCACTTCGTGCTCGTCCAGCCGACGTCGTTCCAGCCGAGCAGGACTCCCGACCCCGACAGGCGGGTGGAGTTCCAGTCGCTCTACCAGGAGTTGGTCGACGACGACCGTCGCAACCGGCGCATCTGCGACGACATCGTCGAGTCGGTGCGCAACGGCCGGTCGCCGCTCGTCCTGACCGAGCGCAACGACCATCTCGACCGCCTCGAGAGCGGACTCGTCGGGAAGGTGCGGCACCTGGTCGTCCTGCGGGCGGGGATGGGCAAGAAGCAGCGGCAAGCCATCGCGGAACAGCTGGCGGCCATTCCGCGCGAGGACGCCCGCGTCATCCTGGCAACGGGCAAGTACGTCGGCGAGGGATTCGATGATCCCCGGCTGGACACGCTGTTTCTGACGCTTGCCGGTCTCGTGGCGCGGCACCATCGCCCAATACTCCGGCCGCCTGCATCGCCTCTACGACGGCAAGCGAGAGGTGCGGGTCTACGACTACGCGGACCTGGACGTGCCGATGCTGGCGCGGATGTTCGACCGGCGCTGCCGTGGCTATGAGGCCATCGGCTACACGATTCTCCTGCCGGCCAGCGCGATACCGGGATGGCCGGCGGATGTGGTCCTGCCGTCGGACCCGGTCTGGAAGCGCGACTACTCCGGCAGCGTCCGAAGGCTCGTTCGCGACGGCGTCGACACGTCCGCTGGCGAACCTGTTCGTCCACGTCGCTCGAGTCGTGCCCCCGGACGCTGAAGGCGCAGCCAGGTCGCGGAGCGCCACGGAGTCGTTCCTGTATCGGCGCCTGGAGACCTTGTCGGAAACGAAGGGCCGGTTCAGCGTCAATGCTCCGTTGCCGATCGCGTTCGACGGACTGGGCAAGCTGGAAGTCGATCTGCTGTGCGCCGAGTGCCGTGTCGCCGTGGAACTGGACGGCGCTCAGCATCTCGCGGATCCGGTCGCGTACCGCCGCGATCGTCGCAAGGACCAGTTGCTCCAAGAGAACGGCTACCTGGTGCTGCGCTTCCTTGCTGAGGATGTGGGACGAGGACCTGGACATGGTACTCGATGCGATCTTGAGGTCGCTGGGCAAGCATCGGGAATTGTCGTCCACGGTCCATACCCTCACGCTCTCAAGGGAGACCGCGAGGTGACTGCGAGCGGGACTCGTGGGAGGTCAACGCATTCCTTGGCGTCCGTTCCGTTGCACTGACAGACGACGGTCGGCGCGATCTCTAGGGACCGAGCAACGTGGACGCGGGGCACGTGATGAGCGAGTACCAGGTACTATGAGTTTCAGGCCATTGACCGGCCGCTCTCGACGGACGAAGTCCGGGCGCTGCGCACGATCTCGTCCCGGGCGACCATCACGCCGACGCACTTCAGCAACTTCTACACCTACGGCAGCCTCAAGGCAGATCCGCTCGACCTTCTCGCGAGGTACTTCGACGTCTTCGTGTACCTCGCGAACTGGCGATACCGCGAGCTCGCGTTCCGGTTCCCCAAAGGATCGCTGGATGCCAGGACCGCGAGGCTCTACAAGCTGACGAACGGCCTGAGCGTGCGGACGCACGGCGCACACGAGTTGCTGATCGTGTCCGCCGAGAGCCCGGACGACGACGTAGAATTCGAGGATGACGATGGTCGCGGATGCCTCTCGACGCTGGCCGGCCTGCGCTCGGACCTCGCAGCGGGCGACCATCGTCTGCTGTATCTTGCCTGGCTGACGGGCGTACAGGCGGGGCACATCGACGACGACTCGATCGAGCCGTCCTGTCCGCCGGGTCTCAACGAACTGTCAGGAACGCTCGAAGCCTTCACTGACTTCGTCTGGCTGGACGCCGATCTCGTCGCGGCGGCCGCGGAGGGCAGTCAGCCACTGCAGGCCCCGCCGAATGCTGACTTCGAACGGTGGATTGCGTCTCTCGCCGACATCGAGAAGACCCAGATCCTGCTCCGCGTGGCACGGCACGACGGTTCGGTCGCCGGCGATTTGGCCGGTCGTTTTCGGCGGACGATGAAGACCGCTCGTCCAGCCACGTCGGGATGGCGCGTCAGGGAGATACGAGCGTCGGCGGAGCGCCGTGCCGACGAGCGACGGCGCGCCGAAGAAGAGCGATCGGCCGCGGCCGATCGACGGAAGAAGGTCGACGAAGAACGGGCGCACAACGAATACCTTGATGCGCTCGGCGGTCGACAGGATGCCGCATGGCGCGAGATCGAGGCGTTGATCGCGTGCCGCACGGCAACGTCGTACGCGAGCGCGACGGCGCTCCTCGTCGCACTCCGCGATGCGACGAAGCGCTGTGGTCAGGGTGACCTTCGGCCGACGACTCGAGTCCCTGCGCGCCAGGCATGCGGCAAAGCCAGCGTTCCTGAGCCGACTCCGTGCTGCGCGGCTCTGAGGCGGGCACCCAGTTCTGAGGCATCAAGATCGTGAGCGAGCCTTCTCAGCCGCCTCGTTGTTCACTGGCGTTCTCTGGCGTCCACCGAAATCGACCCCGGTCGTGGAGACATCGTGGAGACGGGTTTGGCGGTCGCCGCAACTCGGCGTCGCCATGTGATACAGGAGAGGCCCAACTCGGCGGCGCCGGCGGACGTGCTCCGGGTTCCGGGAAGCAGGGGAGCACTGCAGACGATCTCGGCGTGAACTCCGTTAATGCTCCGCATTCGTCTGCTCAGCAACGAGCGGACGATCGCAGTCGACGCAGAGCTACGAACTGGCGAAGACAGAACGGACCCAATCCCAGGCTCGCGCCCAGGGAACCTGCACGACGATGGAACCCACGTAGAGGGAGATGAAGACCCAGGGGATCTTAAACTCGATGTGTGTGAACGGCCAGTTGCAGCCAGCCGGGCCGAGCAAGTCGTGGAGGGTCGGTTATGCGCCCGCCGTCCCGGTCATCTGGTCGGCGCCGCTCCCGCGGCTTGCCGCCGTGTTGTTACACCCGACCAACCAACCGCGTTTCGCCTTCAGCATGCCGGTGAACGGCGGATTTAACGGGGCGAACACGTGGCAAGTCCAGTTCCGCGAGACGGCAATGCCCGCGCTCCTGACGGCGCCAATCAGCGGGTCGCTCTGGGTGGACCTCGCCAGCGGCCAGGTTCTCAGGAGGTGAGCAGGATTTCGAATCCGGTCCGATCGATGAGATGACCGTCACCTACGCGCTCGACCGTGCGACGAGACTCTGGCTTCCATCCGCACTCGACGCAGCGCACGGACTTGCGCGATGGGACGTTTGTCGAGAACAGCGGAACGCTCACCAGCTGCCGCGCAGTTCCGATTGTCAGCCGATGATCTGATAGCCGCGACCGAAGCTCGTGCCGAGACTTGCGAGGCCGGCCTTCGAGCGGCGAGCGGAGCCGTGCCGCGAACCTGTCTCGGCTTCTTGCGTCGTCTAACATCGGCTTGCAGACGTCGGCGGCCGACGCGACAAAGAAGCCGGGCGTTAGCCAGACAAAAGCCTGGGTCGAGCGTTCAAGAATCGTTTGTGAAGCGAGGCGGGTGGGAAAATCAGCAAGGACGTGTGAACATGCTCCGCATTGGTCGCCGTGTTAACTTGGGACGGCTGTGGCATAGCGGTGGCGCTTGCTGCAGCTGCGGCACACCGCCGTCGACGCCGTCACTGGCATCCGTCTCGGGTGTCTACAGCCTCACTCTCACGCGCTGCGGTGTGCGGAAAGAAAGCTCGCCGGAGAGCTTGATGGTGTTCGCGTGCGGCTCTGACAACTGGACGCTCTCGCAAGTAGGAAGTGACGTCTCTGGGCCACACCGCTGGTCAATGTCCGCCATTTAACTGGTCTGGGACGTTGACAGGAAAGGTAACGAGTTCTAGCAAGATCACCATTACCGACTTCAGCTATCGCGACTCTTCCTCTCACAGCTCAATCCAGACCGTGTCGGGCGCTGGAGATGGATTCGTCGACCGTACAGGGATTGCAGGCACGATCGCTGGCGAGTACACGTCCGCACCTGTCTTCGGGGGAACGTCGGGTCCAGTAGCGACCTGTCGTGGAGCAATGTCGTTTCGCTTTTCTCGAGAACAATGAGCGCTGGCTAACCATCGTGTGCACCGAGACGATTTCCTGATCGTGGTCAAGGAAGTGCTGGCGAAGCGAGTGGGACAGCGCTGTTCAAATCTCCGCTGGCGTCACCCCGGCTCGCCCCCTTGGACGCGCGCACGGCCAGTTTGCCTTGTCGGGCCGCGCCGCGCGCAAGGGTCAGGCCTGCGATATTCACGCAAGCGAGCAGCAGAATGATGCCGACGGCAGCAGCCGCACAGAATCGGGCGTTCAATTGGGGTCAATGCCGTCGGACGAGCGCGTCCTGTCGAGTCTGGACGCCGGTTGCACCGCCGCGTTCGCCGAGCCCTGCCGAACGCTCCGGGAACTGCTATCCTGACCTCACCAGAAGCGCCATCGCCGAGGAGAACAGGCGAGAGCGTGACAGTCCGACGATACCGACGTGGTGGTTGGGAGGTGGACATCGTCTGGCGGGCGCCAGACGGCCGCTGCCGGCGCGAGCGCAAGCGCCTGACGGTGGATTCCAGGTCCACCGCCCGCAGGTGGGGCGAGGCGCGGGAGCGCGAGCTCCTCGTCAACGGCCCTGCCGTGAGAAAGGAGGTGCCGACCTTCAGTGCGTTCTGGCCCCGGTTCCTCGACGGCTACACTCGCGCGAATCGACAGAAGTCGAGCGGGATCGCCGCGAAGGAGACAATCGGTCGCGTGCATCTGCAGCCGCACTTCGGCGCGAAGCGGCTGGATGCGATCACGACCGAGCAGGTGCAGCGGCTGAAACACGCGCTGACCAACCGGGCGCCCATGACGGTCAACAACGTGTTGCCCGTGCTCAACGTCGTGCTGCGGAAAGCGGTGGAGTGGAACGTGCTTGAGCGGATGCCCTGCACGATTCGCCTGCTGCCGATTCCGAAACCGTCAGCGGGCTTCTACGACGTCCGCCAGGTCACGCGCCAACCGAGCAGGATCTGGCATCGGGCAGTGCCGCGAGCGGCCGGACGTGTCCGCGTTGACTCCAATCTCACTGCGGAGGCACTGCTGCAGATGTACCGTGCGCTGACGGATTCCGCGAGCCCACGATTGAGGAGCTCGCGGAGGCGGAGGAGAAACTTGAACGATTTCGGCGGATCATGAAGGAACCGCTGGACTAGCGGGGCGTGCGTGGGTGCGATGTGCATAGTCGCGTCCGGCCTTACTGGCTTGGTTTCCTCAAAAGCACCGGCGTGGCTGTGTCTTGCAAGCCGACGCGGAGCGGTACCTTCCCCGAACACCGGCTTGGGCGTCACGAGCCGGAGCACGGCCCGGGCGCCGTCCGCGCCGTCGCCGAACATCATGACCCGGAATTCCACGGTCTTGCCCTTCCAAGCCCGGTCGATCGGGAGCCGGAAGGTCATCCCGGCGAGCTTCGGCGCGCCCGAGTTCCACTCGTAGTTGTGATAGGGATAGCTCGGAGCGCGGTGGCGGGGGACGACGGGCCGGCCGTCGACGAGGGCCACGACGTAGACGCCGTCGACCGGATCGAACTTCGCCGGACCGGCCGTGACGGCGACGGCGTACTCCCGGCCGGGCGCGTCCTCGGCCGGGACATGGGCCGCGGTCAGGACGCGGCGCGGGCACGGGCGTCTCGCCCAGGAAATTCGTGGCCCTCCAGCCGCTCTCGGTCGAGGAGCCGGCCCGCGCCGTCGTAGCCCAGGATCTCCGCGACGCTGAAGTTGCGGCCCCGGATCCGGACGTAGCGGCAGGGACCGGCCGGCAAGCGGGACGGCGATCGAGACGGGCTTCTTGTCGCCCGCGTCGACGTCGAAGATCCTGATCGTCTTGCCGCGCTGCCGAGCTCGGCCGACGGCGGGATGCCGTCGGCGGCGGCGAGGCTCAGCCCGCCGACCCGCGCCCAGGTCCTCAGGTCGGACGATGTTTCGACGGCCTCGAGAAAAGCGGCGTCCGTCCGGCGCACGACCCGCAACTCCAGTCGTCGCCAGGTCGGTCGGCTTGCCCAAGATCGATCCGCCAGAGGGAAGTCTCGCTGCGATAGGCGGCCGGGCTGCCGGTGAACGGGCTGCGCCGGGGGAAGCCGTCGCTCCAGCGCGTCCCGGGATCGCCGTCGAAGGCGTTGCGGGACGGTCCCCTCCGCGGCCACGACCTTATCCCACATGTAGGCCCGGCAGGCCTCGATCTCGGCCAGGCTCGACGGCTCTCGCTTCAACCGGACCATCTCCCGGATCTCGAGGGCGTCGTCGTCGATGGTGAACTTCGCCAGCTCCGCCAGACGCGCCCCGTCCGCAGCCGCGGCGGGATCGTCCCGGAAATCGGCCAGTCGGGCGAAGGACGGGCCGGCCGCGGGCGCGCCGGGGAACGCGACGGCGCCACGGCGTATCGCCCGTCGGAACGGTCAATCCCGGCGGCCGTCCGCACCGGCCGGTCCCCGAAGTTGAGGAGCGCCACTTCGGCCTTCTGTCCCGGCGTTCCGAGCAGCTTGATGCCGAAGCTCCGGGCGTCGGGCCCGGGGACGATCTCGTAGGGAACGCCCGGCCACGAGGGGCTCGGCCGGGGCGACCGCATCGATCTGGATGAGCCGGAGGCTGAAGGGATCCAGCTCGACGGCGAGCGTCCCGCCGACAGACGGCCCCCTCGCCCGCCTTCTTCATCAGCATCTCGAAGGGATGCCGCTGCCGGACGGTCAGGGGCGCGCCCGGGCGCCGCCGCGAGGCCGATCGACGCGTCGAGGGGGATCGTCTTGACCGCCGGCTCCCAGGTCATGTTGCGCACGAGGACCAGCGACGACGCGCCGTCGGCGTGGGCGATGTCGCCGCCCGGCAGCGGGAACGGCCGTCTTGAGCAGCGGCTCGAGCTGCTTGTGGAGCTGGATCAGCCGGGCCAGGCGCGGGATAGTCCTCGTCGCCGAGGAAGAAGAACGTCCCGTACATCTCGGGCGAGAGGACGGAGGCGCGGCCGAAGGCCTGGGCCACGAGGTCGTCCTCCCACTTCTCGAGGCAGCTGTTGAAGCAGATGCCGTGGTCCTCGAACTGGCGGAAGGGCGTCTTGAAGAACTCCGAGGTGAGCTCCCGCCCGATGGAGCAGTCGCGGTTGTAGAGGCTCGCCGTCCGGTTGCTGATGTGGACGTCGATGTAGGTCTCCTGCGCCGCGCCAGAGGAGGCAGTCGGTGATCGTCAGCATGTAGGGCGAGTTGTTGATCCGGTGGTTGATGGCCACGAACTTCGGGTCGATGCGCCGGGCCTCGGCCAGGGCGTCGGCCAGGCTCTGGTATTTCTTCTCGAGGATGTACTTGTCCTTGTGGTCGAGGGCCGAGACGACGGTGTCCATCTTGAACAGGCCGACGTTGAAGTCCTTGACCCAGGAGAGGAGCTGGTCCCGGCGGGCGGCCATCTCCTCCGGGCGTTTCGCCGAAGCCGTCCGGGCCGAGCCAGAGGCCGAGCCGCATCCCGAGCGCCTCCGACGCGGCGGCGATGGGCCCCAGCCCGGCGGGGAACCGCGCACAGGAAGTTGGCCTTGAACTGGGGATAGTACGTTCCCTGCGACTCCACGAGGCCGGCGTCGGAATTGTAGATGTCGAACTGCAGGCCGTAGAGGTCCTTGAGCCGGCGCAGGGCGGCGAAGTTGGCCAGGACCTCGGATTCCCGCGGGCCGGAGTTGTCGTGGCAGAGCCAGTCGAAATAGAACGTGGCGAAGTCCACCCGGTTGGCCCGGATGTCCTGGATATAGCGGCCGAAGGCCTCCTCGATCCGGCCGGCCGCCGAGACGCCGAAGCCGCAGGTCTTGCTTGTCCAGGTCCCGCCGGGCGGCAACGGCCGCCGCGGGATAATGGCGTCAGCGCGAGGCGGCCGTCGCGCAGGGCCGCCTCGGCGATCGGCCACTCCAGGCCCCAGAAGAGCTGGCCGTCCAGGAAGACGGGATTCTCGATCTTCTCGGGAAGCGGAACGTCCTCGACCCGGAAGGCGTCGACGGTGGCGTCCCGGACGACGATCGGCCGGTCGAGCGCCCGTTGATCACCCGGAGGAGCTTCCGGACATACCAGCTCCGGGGCGCCAAGCGGTACTCCGCTTCGACCGAGATCGCCTTGCGAGTCGTCCGGCTGCCTTCGTAACGGAGACAGAGGACATCCGGGGAGGCTTTCTCTGGCGCGGTTCGAGTGAAGTCGCTCCACGTGGCGACGTCCGTTCCGCTCGCGGACTCGATCACGATCTCGAACGGAGCTGCCACGACGTCATACACCTTGCCGCTCAGTCTGTTCGCGAGCCGGAAACCATCCGCCCCGGTCATCGTCATGGAGAGGGCGGCGTTCTCGAGGACGGGAACCTCCGCGGGCTCCCAGCCGGACGTTGCTGGCCCCGGCATGCCGACCGCGGCGCATAAAGCCAGCATGGCCAGGACGACGACACCAGCACCTCGGACCTTCATCGTTCCCTCTGCACTCGAGCGCCGCGCACGTGTCGCATGGGCGCCACGGACGGCCTCCAGAGCAGCACTATTCGACGGGGCGGCTCCGGCCCTCGGCGCGGTACCGGACGAGCAGAGCGACCAGCGCCCGGCCGATCTCCGGGTGAGCGGACCAGACGTCACTCATCTCGCCTGGGTCCGCCTCGAGATCGTAGAGGTGGCCGGCTTTGGCCTCGGCGGCAGATCGCCTTGAGATCGTCGAGCGTGCCGGCCACCGCCTTCCATCGCCCCTGGCGGAGCGCGAGGTCGCCGTTTCCCGCCTGGAAGATGAGGCTTCTGACGAGGGGCGGGCCCGGCGCTTTCCGAGGATCGCCGGCAGGACGCTCCAGCTGTCCTCGGCGGCGATCGTCGGGAAGAGGCGGCCGGTCAGGCGGCGAACGTCGCGCACAGGTCGCCCAGCTGACATGTCTCGCCGACGTCGTGCCCGGCCGGATCTTCCCCGGCCAGCGGACGATGAACGGAACCCGGTGGCCTCCTTCCCAGATCTCGCTTTGTATGCCCCGGAAGTCCATCGCGGACTCGTGCCCGTTCGCGCCGTTCGGACCGCCCCGTTGTCGCTCGTGACGATGAGCAGCGTGTTCCGGAGCCATCCCGCGTTTCTTCGAGATGGTCATCGACCTGCCCGACGGCCCAATCGACAACATCGACCAGGTCTCCGCGCGGCCCGTCCTTGCTCTTTCCTTTCATTGCATTCCGGCAGGAGGCACGGATTGGGGGGAATTGGGAGAGACGACGAGGAAGAAAGGATCGTTGGGCTTCTGCTGAAGGTGGCGGTCGATGGCCGCCCGAGGCCTTGCCGGGAGGACGAAATCGATTCCTCCTCGGACCAATCGTCGGCCATCGGTCCCGGCACGAATCCCGGGAGCCCGCGCCACTCTTCGCTGCTCATTCGGGTCGGGACGGCGACCGGCCGATCGTTCTCGATGAAGACAGTAGGGCGGATCGTCGTGGGGCAGCCGGCGTTCCCGAAGAAATAGTCGAATCCGAGCGGGTCGGGCCGCCGCCGATCGGCCTTGGCTGAAATCGACGCCCATTGCCGCGTCTCGTCCGTCTTGCCAGGCTGCGCCCGGTCGATGAGAGTTCTCGGCCGGGCTGCCGTCCTTGGTCGCCCACTGAGCCCGAGTGCCACTTGCCGATCTACGCCGTCTCGTAGCCGCGCCTTCTGCAGGATCGAGGCGATGGTCATCCGTGGCGGCTCGATGAGCGGAGGCAGTAGGCGAGCAGCACGCCCTTTTGAAGGCGCGTCCGCCAGGGATATCGCCCGGTGAGAAGGCCGTAGCGGGTCGGCGAGCACAGCGCCGGGGGCGAATGCGCGTCCGTGAACCTCACGCCTTCGGCGGCGATCCGGTCTATATGGGGCGTCGGGATCATCGAAGCCGGGTTGTAGCATCCGGGATCGCCGATCCCATGTCGTCGGCCATGACGATCACGATATTGGGCAGCTCTCGCCGGGCTCGGCGCTCGCTGGTCCAGGCCGGCCGCCGGCGGGAAGGGCCAGGGCGGGAGCGGTGAGGCCGAGGGTCTTGAGGAACGCGCGTCGATCCACGGTGTCTTCTCCATGCGGACGCGGCCAGGCGGCGCAGTGGGCGGACGTCACCTTCCGTGTCGCCGGGTCGGAACAGAAGAGCCTGGCCATCTCCGTTCAGCAGAATCGCAACACCCGCCCGGCGTTGACGGGCTGTGAAAGGCGCGCTACGGGTGCTTTCAGCGCCAGTCTGCCGTTCCGCTTTCGGGGCCATGAACGAGCGGCCAGCTATCCGAGGGCCAGAAACATGAGACCACGAACTGTCGTCGTCGCCTCCCTCATCGTTCCCGCGCTCGCCGTCGTTGGATTGGTCGCGCCTCGATGGGCGACGGCCCGCCTGGCTGGCCTGACCGGCCAGCTGCAGCAGCCGGCCAACTGGGTTCCGTTCAGCGCGACGTCACGGTTCACCTATCCAAGCGGCAGCGTCGCCCGCGGAAGGTTCTATCGATTGTCCGACGGCTCCGAGCGCCTCGACAAAGAGGCCTATTCCGGGCAACCCGCGACGACCACGATCAAGAACATCCTGACGTCGACCTACTACATCGGCATGGGAACGCCCACCTGCTGCGACAAGTGGGCGAGTTATCCGATGAAGCTGCCCAAGGAAGGCTACACGCCTTCCCACATCCGCACCCTCGACGCGAGCGCCGTCGAGAAGGTCGACGCGAAGTGGAGCGGGTTCGAAGCCTATCGGCTCGCGAAGCAGAACAACTTCACCCGGTACCTGGTTCCGGCCCTCAACTACTTCGCCGTCTTCACTGTCGACCCCACCGGAGCGCGTCGCGAGTTCCTGGACATCCGGGTGGCCGAGCAGCCAAGCGCCCTCTTCGAGCCTCCAGCCGGAGCGGTCGTCGAACGAGTGAACCGTACAACGGCATCGTGGACACCGACGGGGACGAGCGGCCGGGCAGCCTGGCTCCGCGGTCCAAGTGACCTGACGCGGCGCGTGTCGCGCCGTTCCGTCGCATCCGACGATCCTCAACCGTTCGTGCGCGGTGCGCTGCGGCCTTCGCGTTGATACCGCTCCAGCAGCGCCTGCAGTTCCTTCACGACGTCCGGGTGAGTTCCCCACAGGTCGTTCTGCTCGAACGGATCCTCGGCCAGGTTGTAGAGCTGGCCCGGCGTGCCCGGCGCGGGCGGCTTGCCGGCGGGCGCCATCCAGCCGCCCGAGGTCTTGTTGTCGAGGATGAGCTTCCACGCGCCCTGGCGGATGGCGAACGTCCCGTTCTCCGAGTGGGAGACCAGCGCCTCCCGGATCGGGGCCGCGCCCTTGCGGCCGAAGAGGGCGGGCGAGATGTCGTAGCTGTCCGGGCCCGCGTCCTCCGGGAGCGCGGCCCCGGTCAGGGCGGCGAACGTGGCCAGCATGTCGGTGAGGCAGATGGGCTCGTCGCTCACGACGCCGGCCGGGATGCGCTTCGGCCACTGGGCGACGAAGGGGACGCGGTGGCCGCCCTCCCAGATCTGGGACTTGAGCCCGCGCAGGGCGCCTTCGGACCGATGGCCGTTGGTCCCCGGGTGCGGCCCGTTGTCGCTGGTGAAGATGAGCAGGGTGTCGTCCGTGACGCCCAGCCGGTCCAGCGCCTTGGCGATCTCGCCCGTGCACCAGTCGGCGAGGAGGACCAGGTCGCCGCGCGGCCCGTCCTGGCTCTTGCCCTTGACGAAGGCCGGGGGGAGCCAGGGCGTGTGCGGCGACGAGAGGCAGAGCGAGACGAAGAAGGGCTTCCCGGGCGATTCCCGGCGGCTGCGCTCCATGAAGGCGATGGCCTTCTCGGTGAACCGGAGGTCGACCTCCTCGAGCTTGTGGCCGGGGACGATCCAGCCCTTGCGCGGGCTGCCTTCCTCGCCGCCGGTCATGTCGTAGTAGTCGGAGACCTGAGCGGTCGGGAGCCCGACGGTCCGGCGGTTCTCGATGAAGGCGAAGGGGCCGTCGATCGTCGAGCAGGCGGCGGTGAAGTACGCCTCGTCGTAGCCGTGGTCCACGGGCCCCCCGGCGACGGGCTTGGTGAAGTCGGCGTTCATTCCGGTCTTCGGGTCGGCGTCCTGCCAGGACCCGCGCCAGAGCTTCTCGGCCTCGCGCCAGTCGGGCGCGCTGCCGTTCGCCCGCGTCCAGGTCAGGCCGAGATGCCATTTGCCGAAGAAGCCGGTGGCGTAGCCGCGGCTCTTGAGGAGGGAGGCGGTGGTCATCCGGTCCGGCTCGACGAGCGGCGGGGTGTATCCGCCGAGCACGCCCCGCTTGAGCCATGTCCGCCAGGCGTAGCGGCCGGTCAGCAGGCCGTAGCGCGTCGGCGTGCAGACCGCCGAGGGCGAGTGGGCGTCCGTGAACCGGACGCCTCGGGCGGCCATCCGGTTGACGGCGGTCATCGGGATCTTCGATTCCGGGTTGTTGCAGCCCGGGTCGCCGTAGCCCAGGTCGTCGGCCAGGATGAGGACGACGTTCGGCTGCGGCTGGGCGGCCGCACCGCGACCGGGCACGCGACGGGAGGGCGAGGCCGGCCGCTCCCGCCGCGACGGTTCCGAGGAATTCGCGCCGCCTGATTCGCGCCATACGAGCCTCTTCCCGCGCCACTCTCAGAGTCCCCATCCAGTGCGCCGTGGCCTGCGCAGGTATTGGTCCGCCGCGGGCAGGTTCGGAAAACGCATGTTCGCCGCGTCCCACTCCAGCTTCTCGCCGGCACGCACGGCCGCGCACCCGAGCAGGACGATCTCGGTCAGGGACGCGGCGTAGTCGAAGTTCGACCCGGCGGCCGGGCCGCCCTTGCACGCCTCAATCCATTCCCTGTAGTGCCCGATCGAGCGGGGAATGGTCTTGGGCGGGCGCTGGTAGGCGTTCATCTTCTCTTCGGGGATGATGCGGAGACCGTCGGCCCCGTGGGAGCCCGTGAGGATCTTGCCCTTGTCGCCGATGTAGAGCGCCCCGCCGTAGGTGTCACCCATCTTCGCGCCGGGGGGCAGCTCCTCGGGCCGGGCCGGCATGAGACCGCCGTCGTACCACGTGAGCGTCAGCGGCGGGAAGCCCGCACGCGCCGGGAACTTGTAAGTCACGATCGAGGCTTGCGGATACGTGTCCGTGTTCTTGGGTTTGTCCCAGTTCATGGTCCCCGGGACGAAGATGGAGGAGCTGGCTTCGACGCTGAGCGGGGCGCCGAGTTTCAGCGACCAGAAGATGTGGTCGAAGATGTGGCAGCCCATGTCACCCAGTCCGCCCGTCCCGAAATCCAGCCACCCGCGCCAACGTGCGGGCAGGTAGGCGGGATGATACGGCCGGAAGGGCGCGGGTCCGACCCATGTGTCCCAGTCGAGCGTCGCGGGCACGGGAGGCGTGTCCGCGGGCCGGCCCATGCCTTGCGGCCACACCGGATGGGGCGTCCAGGCGTGGACTTCGGTGACCTTGCCGATGGCCCCGTCCCAGATCCACTCGCACAGGAGGCGGATGCTCTCCATGGCGTGTCCCTGGTTGCCCATCTGGGTGGCGACCTTGGCTTCGCGGGCGGCCTTGGCCAGCACGCGGGCTTCCTGGATGGTGTGGGTGAGCGGCTTCTCGACGAAGACATGCTTGCCGAGCTGGATCGCGGCCAGGGCGGCGACGGCGTGGAAATGATCGGGCGTCCCGACGGTCACCGCGTCGATGTCCTTCTGCTTCTCGAGCATGATCCGGAAGTCCTTGTAGCGCGGGACGTCCGGATACTTGGCGAAGGTCTTGGCCGCGCGCTCCCAATCGACGTCGCAGAGCGCGACGATGTTCTCCTTGGCTCATCTGACCCAGATCGCCGCCGCCCTGCCCGCCGCAGCCGATCCCGGCGATGTTGAGCTTGTCGCTCGGGGCACGAAGCCCGGGCCTCCGAGGACATGGCGCGGGACAATCACGATTCCGGCTGCAGCCGCGGACGTGAGGAACCGCCGGCGCGTCATCGTCGTCATTCTTGCCCTCCGGGAGAAAGCCCTTCCGCTTGCATCCGAAACTGTATACAATCTCCCCACGTTCGTCCAGCGGGAGGTGAAAAGGCCATGGCGTTCGTCCAGCAGGTGGCGCAGCG
Organism: uncultured Acidobacteriota bacterium; assembly: GCA_963744445.1. Taxonomy (GTDB): domain Bacteria; phylum Acidobacteriota; class Vicinamibacteria; order Vicinamibacterales; family Fen-181; genus CAVUTP01. Next base: position 3,358 of record CAVUTP010000026.1, on the reverse strand, counting down.
CAGCGTTGGCGGTCGTTCCGTTCTCGCCGTGCTCGGCCTGGGGATCGTGGACCGGCAACCGCTTCGCTGCCGCGGCCCAGAGCGTGCAGGCAAGGCGCCGGTGAAGCTGGAGGAGCAGCGCAGAGGGCGGCCTCCACGGCTACATCTCGATGAAGGTGCCGCCGCCGCCCGAGGGCTACGGCTACGGTATCAGCTTCTACTCGGGCACGTGGCCGCTGTTGGAGAAGCCGCTCAACTAGTTCCGAATCGGGCTCCCTGGCACGTGGATTCCTGCCGGACAACCGCGGCTACGAGCAGCCCTTGTGCCCGCCCGGCACCTACGCGCGTGACAACTGGCCCGCCCGCGGGCCGTCCTACCGCGACGTCTTCCAGACAATCGAAGGCGGCTCGGGTTTCTGGACGAGCACGCAGTTCGGCTCGGCCACCCCGAAGTACAGGATGAACGGCACAACGGACTGCTACAGCCAGGAGGTGTCGTCGCCCGGGTGGGGGTTCGGGCAGCCGGAGCCGCTTCCCGAAGGCCAAGATGGCCCTCGTGCAGATCAGCAATCGGCTCGTCGTCCCGCCCGACGGCCTCACCTTCAAGCACGGGATGAACGGCGAGCTGTTCGGGACCGCCTGGATGGTGCTTCCCGTGGATGGACCCGAAGGCGGGTCTACCACAAGCAGCCGACCGGCGACCGGAGCTGGACGTTCTTCGTCAACTCCGGCGACCTTCAAGGGCCCCGTGGCGTTCTGGATCCCCGACGCGTGGAGCGCGGTCGCCAACGGCTACGCGCCGGCGGCCGGGCGAACGCTCGACACGCGTCCCGCAATCATGGGCGGCGGCGCCATCGAGGTCAACACGGTCCCGTACCTTTCACAACAAGGATCGTGGAGATGTAGCCTACTCGCGGATCCCGAAGCTGCAGTTCCCGAAGGACGCGGCCAACCGCACGGTCCTCATGCAGGACGTCGCGATGTACCTGGCAGACGCAGGGTCTTCAATCCGATGAAATCCTGGATGGACGGCGGACCCGGCGATCTCCGGGGCGTTCACCGCCGCCGGCATCCACCACCCGTCCTGCGCGGCGCAGCCGCTTCGCTTCGACCAGCGCAAGACGGCGATGACCGGCTTCGAGGCGAGCGTGACGACGACGCTCCTGGGCACGCCGGGCTCGTGCTCGTTCGGCCTGCAGTGGACCAGCGCATGGGCATCCTTGCCCGCAGTACTCCGCCAAGGGACGGCGACAAGCTGGACGGCCGTAGCCGTCGTCAGACGTGCCCGAGGGACACGGGGCTGAAGACGCAGCAGTTCGATCCCCGGCCGTGCCCGGCAAGCCGTACAGCCTCCCCCGCCGAAGCCTCGGCACCGTCTGGACGTCGCCGGGGCCCGTGCGCGGGCCCTTCACAATCGCCCTGACCGACGGCAGCCGCGTGACCTACTCCTGGTACTCAGGTTCGTGGACCAGCCGGTGCTGCAGCACCCTGCACCTCCCGGCCGGCCGAGAAAGCCCGGCTGCCGGCCGTCGACGGAGCGGATCCCACAGGGAGTGGCCAATCACTCGCGGGTCCATGGCCCCGCCGACCACCGGGGCGCTCGCCACTCTGGACCCAGGCGCTCATGGTCACGCCCCCCGAAGGGCCTCGAGGCGGGCTACGTTCCCATCGTCACCCGCCAGGAACTGCCGGCCGGCACCGGCGTCGGTCTCGATAGCGAACGGCAGTTTCCCTCTCCCCCCCCCCGCGAGGAGGCGTGATGACACGCAGGGATCTCCGTACCCGGTGCTTCGTGGTGATGTTCGCGGGCGCCGCTCTTGCGGGCGCGTCGAGGGCCGGTTTGCTCGAGTGGACATTCGACGGTGAGCCAGCCAGCCAGCGAGGTCCGGGGCTTCCGCAGTCGTGCCCGGGGTTGCCGGCACCGGCCTGCGTTTCGACGGGCAGACCACGACGGTGATTCGCAAGGCCGCGAGGATCGGCCGGCTCGGTCCCGCCTTCTGGGTGGAGGCCTGGGTCGCGATCCAGGAATACCCGTGGACCTGGTGCGCCATCGTGAACCAGGAGCAGGCGCACAAGGCGGGCTATTTCTTCGGCATCGACCCGAAGGCCGGTTCGGCCTGCACTCGCGGTGATGGCCGGTGGCTGGAAAGCCAGTCCGACATCAAGCTGCCGCTCTACACGTGGAACCACCTGGTGGCGGCATTCGACCCGGTCACCGGCGATCAGGCTCTACTGCAACGGCAAGCTGGTGGGGTCCAAGGCCGCTACCGGGCACGCCGACCTTCGCGCCGGCGGTGGACGCCTGGGTCGGGCGCAACCACACGCCGCTCGGCCTCAGCCACGAGGTCAAGATGGTCGCGCCGGTGGCCTTCTCCTTCAACGGCCTCATCGACGAGTTGCGCGTGCACGACGGCGTGGCGGCCGCGCCCGACGTCGAGGCGGCGTTTGCCCGGCTGCGCCCTCCGGCCCCGCTCCGCTGGCGCCGCCGGTGCTGCCGGCCGGGCCCAAGGGGCCGGGCCGCTTCGGCGCCTACTACACGCGCCTGAGGTACGCCGAGGAATGGGAGAACCCCTGGCGTGTCGGCGACGCCGCGGACGTCGTCGTCCGGTTCGACGAGACGCCGACCAGGCTGGTCTTCTGGCGCGGCACGAGCTACATCCCGGCGTGGGTGACCGACACCGGGATCTGGTACACGAACGAGTTCTACGAGACCCAGAGCGACCCGATGGAGATCAGCTCCGAGCCGATGGCCGACAAGCAGACGCGTTTCTCCTCCGTGAAGATCCTCGAGAGCACCGACGCGCGCGTGGTCGTGCTCTGGCGCTATGCGCCGGTGACGGTGAACTACGAGCTCGTGCACGCCGATCCGCTGACGGGGTGGGGCGACTGGGTCGAGGAGTACTTCACCGTGTATCCCGGATGGCACGTGCGTCCGGAAGATCAGGGTCTGGTCGTCCACCCCGCGGGTGGTTCCGGGCAAGGGGCCCGGCACGAACGGATTCCGCCAGTTCCACGAGGCGATCATCATCAACCCGCCGGGCACCCGGCCCGAGGACAACATCAAGCCGGACGCGCTCACGCTCACCAACATGCAGGGCGCGTCGCACACGTATTCCTGGGCGAAGGAGGCGCCGGGCGAGACGGCGACGTTCGACGCGGAGACGATGGCGCTGCTCCGGCGCATCTCCGACCTCGTCCGGACACGCACAAGTGGCTGATGCAGCCGCCCGGCGGCAACATCCTGCAGGTGAACCTCAAGGCGAAGTACAGCCCCTACGTCGTCGTCGACCCGCGGCACGTGGCGATCGACTGCTACGCGGGCGAGATCATCCGCGAGCGGTCGATGTTCCCCTGGTGGAACCACTGGCCGGTCTCGGGC
>CAVUTP010000025.1:0-666567 GCA_963744445.1 uncultured Acidobacteriota bacterium | reverse complement strand
ACCAGAACACCTGCATCAGCCAGAAGCCGATCGTCCGGGTGGGCCAGAAGGTGGCCAAGGGGCAGGCGCTGGCCGACGGCCCGTGCACCGAGATGGGCGAGCTGGCGCTCGGGCGCAACGTGCTCGTCGCCTTCATGCCGTGGCGCGGGTACAACTTCGAGGACGCCATCCTGGTCTCCGAGCGGATGGTGAAGGACGACTACTACACCTCGATCCACATCGAGGAGTTCGAGATCGAGGCGCGCGACACGAAGCTCGGGCCCGAGGAAATCACCCGGGACATCCCGAACGTGCCCGAGAGCGCGCTGAAGGACCTCGACGACAGCGGGATCATCCGCATCGGCGCCTACGTGAAGTCGGGCGACATCCTGGTCGGCAAGGTCACGCCCAAGGGCGAGACCCAGCTGACGCCCGAGGAGAAGCTCCTCCGCGCGATCTTCGGCGAGAAGGCGGGCGACGTGCGCGACGCGTCGCTGGTCTGCCCGCCCGGGATCGAGGGCATCGTCGTCGGCGTGAAGATCTTCTCGCGCAAGGGCATCGAGAAGGACGAGCGCGCCAAGGCGATCGAGCAGGACGAGCTCGACATGATGGAGAAGAACCTGCAGGACGAGATCCGCATCCTTCACGACGAGGTGAAGAAGCGGATGATCGCGATGCTGCAGGCGCAGGCGCTCCGGTCGGACCTCTACGACGAGTACGGCCGCGAGCGCATCCTCCGCAAGGGCACCGAGCTGACGCCCGAGGTCCTGCAGGAGCTGCCCTACGAGCAGATGATCCGGCTCAAGGTGGCCACCGACGACCCGAGGCTGCAGGACGACCTGCGGGACCTCGAGGAGCGGACGGAGCGGCAGGTCGAGGTGATCCGCCAGCTGTTCGAGGAGAAGAAGGAGAAGATCCGCCGCGGCGACGAGCTGCCGCCCGGCGTCATCAAGCTGGTCAAGACCTACGTGGCGATGAAGCGCAAGCTGTCGGTCGGCGACAAGATGGCCGGCCGCCACGGCAACAAGGGCGTCATCGCGCGCATCCTCGCCGAGGAGGACATGCCGTACCTGCCCGACGGCACGCCGGTCGAGATCGTGCTCAACCCGCTCGGCGTCCCCTCGCGCATGAACGTCGGCCAGATCCTCGAGACGCACCTCGGGTGGGCCGCGCACGCGCTGGGGCTGCACTTCGCGACGCCCGTCTTCGACGGCGCGACCGAGCAGGAGATCAAGAACTGGCTCGCCAAGGCGAGCCACCCGGCGAGCGGCAAGACGCGCCTCTTCGACGGGATGACGGGGGAGTCGTTCGAGCAGGACGTGACGGTGGGCTACATCTACATGCTCAAGCTGTCGCACCTGGTCGACGACAAGATCCACGCCCGGTCGATCGGGCCGTACTCGCTGATCACCCAGCAGCCGCTCGGCGGCAAGGCGCAGTTCGGCGGCCAGCGGTTCGGCGAGATGGAGGTCTGGGCGCTCGAGGCCTACGGCGCGGCGCACATCCTCCAGGAGCTGCTCACGGCGAAGTCCGACGACGTCACGGGCCGGGCCAAGATCTACGAGGCCATCGTGAAGGGCGACGCGTCCTTCACGCCGGGGCTGCCCGAGTCGTTCAACGTGCTGATCCGCGAGCTGCAGTCGCTCTGCCTCGACGTGGAGCTGATCCCGCTGAAGAAGCGGCCGCAGCCGGTCGCGCCTCCGCCGGAGGCGCCGGCCGCCCCCGAGCCCGTACTGTAGGAACGCGCGTGGTGGAGGGAGGGGTCGGGTGGCTTTCGGCATCGACGGTCGACAGTCACCCGATCCCGTCCCTCCCATGACATAGGAATCCAGACAACCCATGAAACCAAGCTTCCACGACAAGGGCGCACTGATGGCGGACTTCGACGCCATCCGCATCAGCCTCGCGTCGCCCGAGCGGATCCTGGGATGGTCGCACGGCGAGGTCACCAAGCCGGAGACGATCAACTACCGGACGTTCAAGCCCGAGCGGGACGGCCTGTTCTGCGCGAAGATCTTCGGGCCGATCACCGACTGGGAGTGCCTCTGCGGCAAGTACAAGCGCATGAAGCACCGCGGCGTGGTGTGCGACAAGTGCGGCGTCGAGGTGACGCAGGCGAAGGTGCGCCGCGAGCGCCTCGGCCACATCACCCTCGCCACGCCGGTGAGCCACGTCTGGTTCTTCAAGGGCCTCCCGAGCCGCATCGGCCACCTCCTCGACATCTCGCTGCGCGACCTCGAGCGGATCCTCTACTTCGAGGCCTACGTGGTCGTCGACCCCGGCGACACGGACCTCAAGCCGAACCAGCTCCTCACCGAGGAGCAGTTCCGCAAGGCCCGCGAGGACTTCGGCGCCGGCGCCTTCCGCGCGCACATGGGCGCCGAGGCGATCAAGGAGCTCCTCCGCCGCGTCGACGTGGACCTGCTGTCCGCCGAGATGCGCGAGAAGATGAAGAAGGAGACCTCGGCGCAGAAGCAGCTGAAATACGCCAAGCGGCTGCGCGTCGTGGACTCGTTCCGCAAGTCGAGCAACAAGCCGGAGTGGATGATCCTCGACGTCATCCCGGTCATCCCGCCGGAGCTGCGCCCGCTGGTGCCGCTCGACGGCGGCCGCTTCGCCACCTCCGACCTCAACGACCTGTACCGCCGGGTGATCAACCGGAACAACCGCCTCAAGAAGCTCATCGAGCTCAAGGCGCCCGACGTGATCATCCGCAACGAGAAGCGCATCCTGCAGGAGGCGGTGGACGCGCTGTTCGACAACGGCCGGCGCGGCCGCGTGCTCCGCGGCGCGAACAACCGCCCGCTCAAGTCGCTGTCCGACACGCTGAAGGGCAAGCAGGGCCGCTTCCGCCAGAACCTGCTCGGCAAGCGCGTCGACTACTCGGGCCGCTCGGTCATCGTCGTCGGCCCCGAGCTGAAGCTGAACCAGTGCGGGCTGCCGAAGAAGATGGCGCTCGAGCTGTTCAAGCCGTTCATCTACAACAAGCTCGAGCAGCGGGGCCTGGTCGCGACCATCAAGCAGGCCAAGGAGATGGTCGAGAAGGCCGAGCCCCGAGGTGTGGGACGTCCTCGAGGACGTCATCAAGGAGCACCCGGTGCTCCTCAACCGCGCGCCGACGCTGCACCGCCTCGGCATCCAGGCGTTCGAGCCGGTGCTGGTCGAGGGCAAGGCGATCCGGATCCACCCGCTCGTCTGCACGGCCTTCAACGCGGACTTCGACGGCGACCAGATGGCGGTGCACATCCCGCTGTCGCCCGAGTCGCAGATCGAGGCGTCCGTGCTGATGATGTCCTCGAACAACATCCTCTCGCCGGCCAACGGCGCGCCGATCGCGATCCCGTCGCAGGACATCGTCCTGGGCTGCTACTACCTGACCAAGGCGAAGCCAAACGCCAAGGGCGAGGGCCGCGCGTTCAGCAACATCGACGACGTCGTGCTGGCGCTGCAGGCCGGCGAGGTCGAGCTGCTGACCCCCATCCGCCTCCGCTACAGCGGGCCGCTGATGGACCTGGCCGCGCTGCCGCGCGACGACCAGGACGTGCTGCACGCCGAGGTCCAGCACGGTCGAGAACCGGATCGTCAACACGACCGTCGGGCGCGTCATCTTCAACGACGCGCTGCCGACGCCGGTGCCGTTCGTCAACGGCCTGCTCAAGCGCAAGGGCCTGCAGCAGCTCGTCAACCGCTGCTACCTGGACTTCGGCCACCAGCTCACCGTGGAGATGCTGGACAGCCTGAAGAACCTCGGCTTCCTCTACGCGACGCGGTCGGGCCTCTCGATCGGCATCGACGACCTGGTCATCCCGAGCGAGAAGCCGAAGCTGGTGGACGAGGCCCGCGAGGAGGTCATCAAGGTCGAGCAGCAGTACCTCGAGGGGGCGATCACCAACGGCGAGCGCTACAACAAGGTCATCGCCATCTGGTCGGACGTCACCGAGAAGATCGCCGACGAGATGTTCAGCGAGATGGGGGAGATGGACTCGGAGGGCCGCAGCTTCAACGCGGTCTACATCATGGCCGACTCGGGCGCCCGCGGCTCGAAGCAGCAGATCCGCCAGCTGGCGGGCATGCGCGGCCTGATGGCCAAGCCCTCGGGCGAGATCATCGAGACGCCCATCACGTCGAACTTCCGTGAAGGCCTCACCGTGCTGCAGTACTTCATCTCCACGCACGGCGCCCGCAAGGGGCTGGCCGACACGGCGTTGAAGACCGCGGACTCGGGCTACCTGACGCGGCGCCTCGTGGACGTGGCGCAGGACGTGATCATCTCCGAGCCCGACTGCGGCACGCTCGACGGCATCGAGGCGAAGGCGATCATCGAGAGCGGCGAGATCATCGAGGCGCTGCGCGACCGGATCGTCGGCCGCGTGTCGCTCGAGCGCATCATCGACCCGGTCACCGGCGACGCGATCATCGACAAGAACGAGGAGATCACCGAGGAGCTCGCGTCGGCCGTGCAGGACGCCGGCGTGGAGAAGGTGAAGATCCGGTCGGTGCTGACCTGCGCCGCGCGGCGCGGCGTGTGCGCGCGGTGCTACGGCCGCGACCTCGCGTCGGGCAAGCTCGTCGAGCTCGGCCAGGCGGTCGGCGTCATCGCGGCCCAGTCGATCGGCGAGCCGGGCACGCAGCTCACGATGCGGACGTTCCACATCGGCGGCACCGCGTCCCGCGTCACCGAGCAGTCCACCCAGGAAGCCAAGAACGCCGGCATCGTCCGGTTCCACGCCATCCAGGTGGTCGAGGCCAAGCGGGACGGCCGGCTGGTCGTCATGAACCGCACCGGCTCGATCGTGGTCCAGGACTCCAAGGGCCGCGACCGCGAGCGGTACCCGGTCGTCTACGGCGCCCGGCTGAAGGTGCGCGACGGCGAGCACGTCGAGCAGGGCCAGGTGCTCGTCGAATGGGACCCGTACACCTCGTCGATCCTCACCGAGGAGGGCGGCGTCGTCCGGTTCAAGGACATCATCGAGGGCGTCACGGTCCACGAGGACACCGACGAGGTCACCGGCCTCTCCCGGTACATCATCGTGGACTCCCCGGACGAGAAGAAACAGCCGGCGGTCGAGATCCGGAAGGCCGACGGCAAGACGGTGCTGCGCAAGTACCACATGCCGTCGCGCGCTCACATGATGATCAGCGACGGCGAGTCCGTCGAGGCGGGCCAGGTGCTCGCGAAGATCCCCGCGAGACCACGAAGACCAAGGACATCACGGGCGGCCTGCCCCGCGTCGTCGAACTGTTCGAGGCGCGCAAGCCGCGCGACCCCGCCGTGATCAGCGAGATCGACGGCATCGTGAAGTACGGGCCGACGGTCAAGGGCCTGCGCAAGATCCAGATCGCCCCCGACGAGCCGGGCGCGGAGGAGCGCGAGTACTCCGTGCCGCGCGGCGTGCACGTCAACGTGCAGGAGGGCGAGCACGTCCGGGCGGGCGACCCGCTGATGGACGGGCCCCGCAACCCGCACGACATCCTGAGCGTCCTCGGCGAGAAGGAGCTGCAGTCCTACCTGGTCAACGAGATCCAGGAGGTCTACCGGCTCCAGGGCGTGAACATCAACGACAAGCACATCGAGGTCATCGCCCGCCAGATGATGCGGTGGGTGAAGGTCGAGAAGGAGGTCGGCGACACCGAGTTCCTGATCGACGAGGTCGTGGACAAGTTCCGGTTCCTGTCGGAGAACGAGCGCGTCCTGTCCGAGGGCGGCCGGCCGGCCGAGGGGCGCCCGATCCTGCTCGGGATCACCAAGGCGTCGCTCTCGACCGAGTCGTTCATCTCCGCGGCGTCGTTCCAGGAGACCACCCGCGTGCTGACCGAGGCGTCGATCTCGGGCAAGGTGGACTACCTGCGCGGCCTGAAGGAGAACGTCACGATGGGCCGGCTGATCCCCGCCGGAACGGGGTTCGATCTCTACCGGACGGTTCGCATCCCGCCGGACGAGCCGCCGCCTCCTCCGCCGCCGACCGAGGAGGAGCTGGAACTCGAACGCGAGATGGAGTACTTCGTCGAACCCGAGGAAGGCGTCCTGCCGCGCGGAGAACGGGAGTAGACGCAAGGCTTCAGGCTCTTGGCCTCTGGCTCTTGGGAGGCTGGAGGCCGCGGGCCTCAGGCGTACATGGAGAAGGGCGGGTCATCCGATGGTGCCCCGCCCTTTTTTTCTCTCGCGGCCGGAAGCCCGAAGCCCCCGGCCTCCCCAAAGCCGGAAGCCTGCAGCCGGAAGCCCTTCGTTATCTATACCCCGCGTGGAACTTCCCGAGCCTCTCGACCACCTGCGCGATCTTCTCTGTCGGCGGCAGGATCGTCGTCCGGAAGTGCGCCGTTCCGGGGACCTGGCCGAAACCCGAGCCGGGCACGACGCAGATGCCGGTCTGCTCCAGGAGCGCCATGCAGTACTCCTCGTCGGTCCGCCCGGGCGGCAGCGTGATACTGGGGAACGCGTACATGGCCCCGGCGACGACGTTGCACCGGATGCCGGGGATGCGGTTCAGGCCTTCCGCCAGCAACGACGCCCGCTTCTTCAGTTCGCCCAGCACGCAGTCGCGTTCTTGCCCGTAGCGCGCGTAGGAGGGCTCCTCCGGCCGGGGCGGGTGGACCATGCAGTAGGTCGCCACCTGTCCGGTCACGTTGGCGCAGAGCGCCACCGACTGGAGCTTGGTCACCTGCGCCACGACGTCGGCGGGGACGTTGCGCAGCTCCATGTAGCCGCCGCGCTGGCCGCACTCCCCGAGGAACCCCTTGGAGCAGGAGTGGAAGGAGAAGAGGCTGACGTCGCGCTCGTTCCTCGCGGTGAGGACCCGGGCGAAGGAGGTGAACCGGTCGCCCCGCAGGTAGATGTTCTCCTGGTACACCTCGTCGGCCAGCACCGCCAGGCCGTGCTCGCGGGCGAAGTCCAGGATCATCGCGATGTTGTCGGTGTCCAGCACGGACCCCGTCGGGTTGCCCGGGTTGATGACGCAGATGGCCTTCACCCGGATGCCCTCGGCCGCCGCCGCCGCGTGACTCTCCTCCAGCTTCGCGCGGCTCAACTTCCAGTCGTGGCCCTCGTCCAAGAAGTAGCCGACCTGCCGCCCTTCGTAGAGGGTGATCGTGGCGCTGTACAGCGGGTACTGGGGGATTGGGATCATGATCCCGTCGTCCGGGCTGCTGAGGAGGAGCCGCAGCGCGGTCTGCACGCCCTTCGACGCACCGTCCGTGAGGTAGATCGACTCGGGGTCCGCGTCGATTCCGTCGCGCTCGCGGATGAACGCCGCCACCGCGTCCCGAATGAAGCGCACGCCCTTGCTCTCCGAGTAGGCGCCGAGGCCGTGGCGCGTCCCGGCCAGGATCGCCCTTGCCGTGTCGAGCACGTCCGGGGGAAACACGTCGGGCGCGCGATCGATCAACGCGGGGTACTGGCAGAGCGCGAGGACCTGGCGGAGGTAGGTGATCGGCTTCTGTTCGAGCGCCTGCGGGTTGCCGATGTTGCAGTAGATGACCTCGCGGCCCTCGCGTTCCAGGACCTGGGCCCGGGCCACGATCGGCCCCCGGACGGCGTACTCGGTCTGGAGGACCGCCCTGCCGAGATCTTGCAGACGAATCGTCATGAGTGCGTCCTGTCAACAGCCGGCGGCTGCTGCTGCAGCCGGAGAACTTGGCGGTCAGTGTCCAATAATCACCGCCGTGCTAGGTTCGGGAGCATCAGGGGCGGGCCCACGCGGTGCTTTGCGCATTCTGGCGGAAAGCGGGCGAGAGTTCAAATCCTCACCGGCTGCGCTTTGTAGTAGACTCCGGACTCGGAACCTACATGCTCCACGCTTACGGGATCTCCCATACGGGCCTCGTCCGAAACGGAAACGAGGACGGGTTCATCTGCTCGGAGGCGCTCGGCCTGTACGCCGTGGCCGATGGCATGGGCGGGCACCTCGCGGGCGAGGTCGCCTCGCGGCTCGCCCTCGAAGCGGTCGAGGAGTTCGTTCGCCGGTCCCACGAAGACTCCGACTTCTCGTGGCCGTACGGGATCGACCCGCAGCTGACGCATGCCGGCAACAGACTGCGCACGGCTGTCCACCTTGCCAACCGCCAGGTGTTCCGGTCGTCGGAGAGTTGCGGCGATTACACCGGGATGGGCACTACGATCACCGCCGCCCTGGTGTCCGCCGGCCGGCTCACGTTCGCGCACGTGGGGGACAGCCGGCTGTACCTGCTCGAAGGCGGCGAGCTTCGGCAGTTGACGAGAGACGACTCGTGGGTCGCGACCGTCCTTGCGAACGAGCCTGCGATGAGCCGCGCGGAGATGGCCCGCCACCCGATGCGCCATGTCCTGACGAACGTGATTGGCGCCCGGGGCGAGGTGGAGGTCCAGCTGGGAGAGATGGCCCTCGACGGAGTGCAGCTCTTCCTGATGTGCAGCGACGGCCTGCACGGCCTTGTGGACGACGAGACCATGCTTGGAATCATGGAGTCGGGCGGGTCGCTGGAGCAGCTCGGTCAGCAGTTGCTCCAGGCGGCCCTCGACCACGGCGGGCACGACAACATCACCGCCGTCCTGGTCCGCCACGCCGAGCCCTGATCGCGCCGCCGGCCCGGGCCGAGGAGCCCCGGCGCCGCCGTCGTCCACACGCGCAGTGACGGTGAGCCGTGGAGATGAGACGCCTGTCTGCCGCCCTCGTTCTCGTCGGGTGCTGCGCTGCCTGGCACCCGGGCCTCGCAGAAGCCCAGGACCCCGCGTCCGAGGATTCCGCCCGGCGCCAGTACCAGGCCGGCCTCACCCTCTTGCGCGAGGGGAAGTACTTGGACGCGCTGAAGGACTTCCAGGCGGTCGCGCACGCCCGGTCGGCGTTTCCAGGATTTGACCTGCTCCCGGCCGCCATGTACCACGCCGGTGAGGCATTACGGCTGGGTCGGCTGGACGACGAAGCCGCCATCGCCCGCTACCGGCAGGTCACCACCGATTTTCCACGCTCGGCGTGGGCCGCCCAGGCGCTGATCGGCGAGGCGCGCTGCCTCGTGGCGTCTGGCAGGCCGCACCGCGCCATGGAACGGCTGCAGCGCGTGCGCGAGCGGTTCCCGGGGACGCCGGAGGCCTCGCGCGCGATCGCGCTGAACACGGTGCTCTATCGGCTCTACCTGCGGGCGCCGGCGCAAGCCCCCTATCAGCTGGCGGCCCGCTCGCTGGCCGGTCCCGGCGGGAAGCTCAAAGACATCGAGGCACTTGCCGTGGACGGGGACGGCCAGGTTCTGGCCGCGAGCGCGGCCGCCGTCCTGGTCTTCGATCCGATCCGGCAACGCGATGCCGTCGATCCGAGCGATCGAGGCGAGGAGCGTGAGCCTGGATGCGAGCGGCCGGCCCCTGATCTCGCACAAGGGCGGGGTGTTGGCCGGAGGGCAGAATCTGCTCCTCTCTCTGGTCAGGCCCGACGGCTCGGCGCGGCCGTTGAAAGAGGTGGCGGCGGCGGCTGCAACCCCCAGGGGCGACCTGCTGGTCGCGGATCGTGGCGCCAAGGCGATCGCCCTGTTCTCGCCCTCGGGCCAGTTTCTCGGGCCGTTCGCCGCCGTCAACGCGCGGCGCCTGGCAGTCGACGCCACCGGCCTGACGGCCGCGCTCGAGGAGGACGGAGGCGCCATCGTCATCCTCGAGCCCGATGGAATGCTGCGCACGCGGCTTGCGAGCCGCGGCCAGGGGTTCCAGTTCGAGCGGCCGGTGGACCTCGCCTTCGACACGTTCGGACACCTGTACGTCCTCGACCGAAACCAGGGCGCGGTCGTGATCTTCCGGCTGCAGCCGCAGCCGGAGGTCGTCGCCACGTTTGCCGTGCCGCAGGGCAGGCCGGGGAGCTTCCGGAAGGCGACGGCCTTCGCGCTCGACGCTGCGGGCCGCCTCTTCGTCTACGACGAGGACGTGGAGAAGATACAGGTTTACCAGTGAGTGCCCTTGCCTCCCCGCGCGGTCTCGCGCTGCTCGCGGTTCTCTTCCTGGCGGGGTCGGGGACCTGGGCCGGTGCGCAGGCCGTCCCGCCCGATGTCCAGCTCTCCGATGCAAGGCGCTTGTTCGACGCTGCGGGTTACAGAGAGGCACTGGCAACCCTGGACACGATCCTTCCGGAACTCGAAGCGCGGCCAGCGAAGGACGCCGGGACGGTGTCGATGCTCGCGGCCGCCTACGAACTGCGCGCGCGGACGCGGCTTGCTCTCGGCGACGCCGAGGGTGCAAGGGGCGACTTTCGGTCTCTCCTGGCCGTGTCGCCCGGGGCCGCGCTCAGCGGGAAGGTTTCCAACCGGGTGACCGCGATGCTCGAGGAGGTGCGGAAGGCAACCGTCGGGAGCATGGCCTTGACCGTGTCGCCCGCCGACGCGGAGCTCACGCTGGACGGACAGCCGTTCGCCGCGCAGGCCGGCCCTGTCCCCCTGCTCGCCGGTGCCCACCTCCTCGCGGGACGGCGCAGCGGGTTCGGGTCCGCGTCCGTTCCCTTCACGATCGCGCCAGGCGCCGGCATCGAAGTGGTTCTCGTCCTGGAGCGGGTGGCGGCCACTGTTGCGCTCGTCACGAGCCCGCCCGGGGTAGAGGTGGTGGTCGACGGCGTCTCACGCGGCGAGACGGAACCCGGCCCCATCGGGCCGCCGTTCGCCGGCGCCGCCGAAGCCCTCGGCGTGGCGCCCGGGTCCGTCTCGCGCCCGTTCGTGCTCGACGACGTCTCCGAGGGCACGCACACCTTCGAGTTTCGCCGCGGCTGCCACGTGACGGCCGAACGCCGTCTCGAGGTGAACGGCCTCGGCGACTTCGTGCTCGATCCCGTAAAGCTCCAGAAGGCGACGGCGTCTGTCTTGGCGGACACCAGTTCGGGTGCTGCGACCGTTCTGCTCGACGGCACGCCGCGGGGGCCCGCTCCGGCGGCGATCGAAGATGTCTGCGAGGGTGGGCACGTCGTGGAAGTCCGATCCTCCTGGGGACGCTATGTTGAGCGAATCACGGCCCGGACCGGCGAGAAGATCATCGTGCACGGCCGCCTGCGGCCCGCCGTCGCCCTGCTGGACGTGAGCGGCGTGCCCGAGGGACAGCCGGGGCCGGACGTGCGCCTGGCCGTCGAAAAGGCACTTGCGGGCGCTGCGGCGGTGATGGTGTTCGTTCCGCCCGCGGACGACGTGCAACGGGAGGTGAAGCGGGAATCGTTGTCGGCCGGGTGGCTGGCGTTCGATGCCTGGCGGCGACCCATCGGGCCTGGGCCGGCGGCCATCACGCCCGGCGCCCGCCTTGAAATCTCCCGCCGGCTCGCCCGCGCCTTCGACGCCCAGGGTGTTGCCGGCGTGAGCGCGAGACCCGGCGGGACACCTGGTGAGTTCCTTCTGACCATGCTTGCCGCCGGCAGTGCCGAGCCGGACGTCATCGAGTTGTCGATCGAGGACGGAGCCGCCATTGCCGCCGCCCTGGCACGCCTCGACGCCTTGCCGGCGTTCGACCGCCCCTCGGCGGGCTTGACGGCGATTGACGTCCTGGACGTGATGGGCGCGGTCGTCGCCGGCGTCGAGGCGGACGGCGGCGCCGCCAGGGCCGGCCTCGTGCCGGGCGAGGTGATTGTCCGGGCCGGGGGGCAGCCGGTCGCCGACGGCAGTTCCTTCGCGGCCGTGGTGTCGCAATCCCGGGGGGCAGCCACGCTCGCGGTCGAGGTGATGGACCGGGCGGGGACCCGGAGGCACGCGGACGTGGCCATCGCCTTGAAGCCGCGGCTGATTGCCATGAGCGACGAGTCCCGGCTGTTCAATAATCTCATCCTGTCCTTGCGAGCCCGGCTTGCTTCGGCCGGAGCATCGGACGGGCAAAGCGCGATGCGCTTGAACCTGGCGGTGGCGTTGATGAGGGTGGGGCACTGGGCGGAGGGGTTGGAAGAGCTCTCTCGAGTCCACCTGCCCGCGGGCCCCGGGGTGTCCAACGGGACCGTGCAGGACCCTGGCGGGGCTGTGTTACGAGGCAATGGACCAACCGGCGGAGGCCGAGAAGTCCTGGCGGGCCGCCGCGGCCGATGCGGAGAGCCTGCTGACCGAGGACGGGCCGCCGATCAGGGAGCTGGCCGAGCGCAAGCTGGCCGGCAGGCGGACGCCGTAACCTCCTTGCCACCGGCACCTGCCCGCCGGCTCAAAAGGCGGGCCACTTGCAATCGCCAAGACCCGCGTGCTATATTCGTCAGGTTCTCCGCTGCTAGGACACCCTATCTAGCGTGCGGACCGCACGGGGCCGGCGGTCGAGCCTGCTCCCATTCGAGGTTCCGGCCATCTGCGCAACGCGACGGCCGCGAGCCTGGCGCGACAACAACTTTTTATAGGGTAACCGTTCCAGGTGCCAAGCGCCGGTCCGTGGAGACCGGCAGGTGCTTCTAGGCTTGGAACAACGTAAGGCCATCTCGCCGTGGCCCCACCGAAGCCCGAGAGGCGGAGGCGGGGCGAAGGCGGAGGCCGTTCTCGTTGGGGGAACCGCGGGCGAGTCCGCCTGCGCGCCGCGAGCCGCGGCTGCTTTCCCCGGGCGGAGTGACCGTGCCGACTATCAGCCAACTGGTTCGCAAGGGCCGCGCCGACATCGCGGTCAAGACCAAGAGCCCGGCGCTGCAGGACAACCCGCAGAGGCGGGGTGTCTGCGTGCGAGTCTTCACCCAGACGCCCAAGAAGCCCAACTCGGCGCTCCGCAAGGTGGCGCGCGTGCGGCTGACCAACGGCATCGAGGTGACGACCTACATCCCGGGCGTGGGGCACAACCTGCAGGAGCACTCGCTGGTGCTGGTGCGCGGCGGCCGCGTGAAGGACCTGCCGGGCGTGCGCTACCACGTGGTGCGCGGGACGCTCGACGCGGTCGGCGTCCAGGGCCGCAAGCAGGGCCGGTCGAAGTACGGCGCGAAGCGGCCGAAGGCGTAGGAAACGAAGGCGGAAGGCGGAGGGCGGAGGGCGGAGGGACGACCGGCGTCGTGCCCGCCTCCCGCCTGCCGCCTCCCGCCTGACAGCCGTAAGAGAGCCATATGCCACGCAGACGAGAAGTTCCCAAGCGGGAGATCGCGCCCGACCCGGTCTACAACAGCACGCTGGTGACGAAGTTCGTCAACACCGTGATGAGCCAGGGCAAGCGCAGCACGGCCGAGCAGATCCTGTACCGCAGCTTCGACATCATCAAGGAGCGGACCGGCGACGACCCGCTCAAGGTGTTCAAGAAGGCGGTCGACAACGTCAAGCCGAGCCTCGAGGTCAAGTCGCGGCGCGTCGGTGGCTCCAACTACCAGGTGCCGATCGAGGTCAACCCGAACCGGCGCCTCTCGCTCAGCATCCGCTGGCTCGTCGGCTACGCCCGCTCGCGCGGCGACGGCAAGACGATGCAGGAGAAGCTGGCGAACGAGTTCATGGACGCGGCGAACCTGCGTGGCGGCGCGGTGAAGAAGCGCGAGGACACGCACCGGATGGCCGAGGCCAACAAGGCCTTCGCACACTATCGCTGGTAGGGCTGCAGGAAGCGCAAGACGTCAATGCCTCGCTCAGTACCTCTCGATCGGACGCGGAATATCGGCATCATGGCCCACATCGATGCCGGTAAGACCACGACCACAGAACGGATCCTGTTCTATACCGGGATTACGTACAAAATCGGGGAGGTCCACGAGGGCACGGCCGTCATGGACTGGATGGAGCAGGAGCAGGAGCGCGGCATCACGATCACGTCGGCCGCGACGACCTGTATCTGGCGCGACCACCGGATCAACATCATCGACACCCCCGGCCACGTGGACTTCACGGCCGAGGTCGAGCGGTCGCTGCGCGTGCTCGACGGGGCGGTCGCCGTGTTCGACGCGGTCGCGGGCGTGGAGCCGCAGTCCGAGACCGTCTGGCGGCAGGCGGACAAGTACCGGGTTCCGCGCATCTGCTTCGTCAACAAGATGGACCGGGTGGGCGCCAACTTCCGGATGTCCCTCGAGCAGATCGAGCGCAAGCTCGGCTCGAACCCGGTCGCCATCCAGCTGCCCATCGGCGCCGAGGACAAGTTCGCGGGCGTCATCGACCTGGTCGGGATGCGGGCCATCCGCTACAAGGACGAGACGCTGGGCGCCGAGTACGTCATCGACGAGATCCCGGCCGACCAGCTCGAGGAGGCGAAGCACTACCGCGAGATCCTCATCGAGAAGGCCAGCGAGGCCGACGACAAGCTCCTCGAGAAGTACGTCGCCGGCGAGGAGATCTCCGAGGCCCACCTCAAGAGCGCCCTGCGCAAGCGGGCGATCGAGTCGGTCCGCCGCGAGAAGGCCCCGTTCGTCCCGGTCATCTGCGGGTCCGCCTTCAAGAACAAGGGCGTCCAGCCGCTGCTCGACGCGGTGGTGGACTACCTGCCGTCCCCCGTCGACATCCCGCCCGTCATCGGCCTCGACCCCCGCAAGGCGGACGAGACCCAGGTGGAGCGCGAGGCGTCCGACTCCGCGCCGTTCTCCGCGCTCGCGTTCAAGATCATGACCGACCCGTTCGTGGGCCAGCTGGCCTTCATCCGGGTCTACTCGGGCGTGATGTCGTCCGGGTCGATGGTCTTCAACGCCACCAAGGGCAAGACCGAGCGCGTCGGCCGTCTCCTCAAGATGCACGCGAACAAGCGCGAGGAGATCAAGGAGATCTACGCCGGGCGACATCGCCGCCGCCGTCGGCCTGCGCAGCGTCACCACGGGCGACACGATCTGCGACGAGAAGAAGCCCGTCGTGCTCGAGTCGATGGTCTTCCCCGAGCCGGTCATCTCGCTGGCCATCGAGCCGCGGACGAAGGCCGACCAGGAGAAGCTCGGGCAGGGGCTGGGCAAGCTGCAGGCGGAGGACCCGACCTTCCGGGTGAACACCGACCCGGAGACCGCCCAGACCGTCATCCGCGGCATGGGCGAGCTCCACCTCGAGATCATCGTGGACCGCCTGAAGCGCGAGTTCGGCGTGGAGGCCAGCGTCGGCCGGCCGCAGGTCGCCTACAAGGAGACCCTCACGCAGCGGGCGGAAGGCGAAGGCCGCTACATCCGCCAGACCGGCGGGCGCGGCCAGTACGGGCACGCCAAGATCCGCATCGCCCCGCGCAAGCCGGGCGAGGGCTTCGAGTTCGTCAACGAGATCGTCGGGGGCGCGATCCCGCGCGAGTTCATCAAGCCGATCGAGGAGGGCATCCGCGAGACGCTCTCGACCGGCGTCCTGGCCGGCTACCCGGTGGACGACGTCGGCGTGACGCTCTACGACGGGTCCTTCCACGACGTCGACTCGTCCGAGATGGCCTTCAAGATCGCCGGCTCGATGGCGTTCAAGGACGCCGCCCGCAAGGCGAACCCGGTCCTGCTCGAGCCCGTGATGAAGGTCGAGGTGGTGGTGCCCGAGGAGTACATGGGCGACATCATGGGCGACATCAGCGCGCGGCGCGGCCGGATCGTCTCGATGGAGGCGCGCGGCGGCACGCAGATCGTGAACGCCCGGGTGCCCCTCTCGGAGATGTTCGGCTACGCCACCGACCTGCGGTCGCGGACCCAGGGGCGGGCCACCTACTCCATGCACTTCGAACGTTACGAGCAAGCGCCCCAGAACGTGAGCGAAGAGGTCGTCGCTCGCATCCAGGGCCGATAAGCGGAGACGCACTTCGATGGCGAAAGAAAAATTTGACCGTTCGAAACCGCACGTGAACGTCGGGACGATCGGGCACATCGACCACGGGAAGACGACCCTGACGGCGGCGCTGACGAAGGTGGCGGCCGACAAGGGGTGGGCGAAGTACGTGTCGTACGACGAGGTGGCGAAGGCGTCGGAGTCGCAGGGGCGGCGGGACGCGACGAAGATCCTGACGATCGCGACGAGCCACGTGGAGTACAGCTCGGCGAAGCGGCACTACGCGCACGTGGACTGCCCGGGGCACGCGGACTACATCAAGAACATGATCACGGGCGCGGCGCAGATGGACGGGGCGATCGTGGTGGTGTCGGCGGTGGACGGGCCGATGCCGCAGACGCGGGAGCACGTGCTGCTGGCGCGGCAGGTCGAGGTGCCGTATCTGGTGGTGGCGCTGAACAAGGTGGACGCGGTGGACGACCCGGAGCTGCTGGACCTGGTGGAGCTCGAGGTGCGGGACCTGCTGAAGTCGTATGGGTTCCCCGGGGACGACCTGCCGGTGGTGCGGGTGTCGGCGCTGCGGGCGCTGGAAGGCGACGCGGAGGGGGTGCAGGGGATCCTGAACCTGCTGGAGGCGCTCGACACGTATGTGCCGCTGCCGGAGCGGGAGGTGGACAAGCCGTTCCTGATGCCGATCGAGGACGTGTTCTCGATCTCGGGGCGGGGGACGGTGGTGACGGGGCGGGTGGAGCGGGGCCAGGTGAAGGTGGGCGAGGAAGTGGAGATCGTGGGCTTCCGGCCGACGATGAAGCGGATCGTGACGGGCGTCGAGATGTTCAAGAAGCTGCTCGACTCGGGGGTGGCGGGGGACAACATCGGCGTGCTGCTGCGGGGGGTGGAGAAGACGGACGTGGAGCGCGGGCAGGTGCTGGCGAAGCCGGGGGCGATCAAGCCGCACACGAAGTTCATGGCGACGGTGTACGTGCTGTCGAAGGAAGAGGGCGGGCGGCACACGCCGTTCTTCAACGGGTACCGGCCGCAGTTCTACATCCGGACGACGGACGTGACGGGGTCGATGTTCCTGCCGGAGGGCGTGGAGATGATCATGCCGGGGGACAACACGACGATCCGGGCGGAGCTGATCACGCCGGTGGCCATCGAGAAGGGGTCGAAGTTCGCGATCCGCGAGGGCGGCCGCACGGTGGGCGCGGGGACGGTCACGGAGATCTCTGGAATAGTGGTCAGTGCGACAGTGGTCAGTGGTCAGTGCGTCACGCGTGACTCACAGGCCACCGGCCACTGACCAGCGGCTGAAGGCAAAGCGATGTCAACACAGTTTGGCGACAAGATCCGCATCCGGCTGAAGGCGTACGACGCCCGGGTGCTCGACCAGTCCACGGCCGAGATCGTGAACACGGCCAAGCACACCGGCGCGCGGCTGGCCGGGCCGATCCCGCTGCCGACCGAGAAGAACAAGTGGACGGTGCTCCGCTCGCCGCACGTCGACAAGAAGTCGCGCGAGCAGTTCGAGATCCGGACGCACAAGCGCCTGATCGACATCTTCGAGCCGACGCCGCAGACCGTGGACGCGCTGATGAAGCTCGATCTGCCCGGCCGGCGTGGACGTCGAGATCAAGGCGTTCGGCAAGGACAGCCGGAAGTAGCGCCTGCAGGCGGCGGGGCGGACGGCGGGAGGCGGCGCATGGCTGCCGGCCGCCAGCTGCCGGCTGCCGGCTGACGAGGATCGAATATGGTGACAGGAATCATCGGCAAGAAAGTCGGGATGACGCAGCTGTTCGGCGGCCGACGGCACCGTGCAGCCGGCGACGGTCATCAAGGCCGGCCCGTGCGTCGTCGTGCAGGCGAAGAACGCGCAGGCGCGACGGCTACGAGGCCGTGCAGCTCGGCCTCGTCGAGGAGCGGCCGGCGAAGGTCACCAAGCCGCTGGCCGGGCACTACAAGAAGGCCAACGTGCCGCCGACGCGCGTCCGCCGCGAGGTCAAGGTCAAGGCCGGCGGCGAGCCGCTGAAGGCCGGCGACCAGGTGCTGGTCGCGTCGATCTTCAACGCCGGCGAGCGCGTCGACGTGATCGGCACGAGCCGCGGCCACGGGTTCCAGGGCGTCGTGAAGCGCCACAACTTCCGCGGCGGCGCGGCGACCCACGGCTCGATGTTCCACCGGGCGCCGGGCTCGATCGGCGCCTCGTCCTACCCGTCGCGCGTCGTCAAGGGCATGAGGGCCGCCGGCCACATGGGCGACGAGCGCGTGACGACCCGGAACCTGCGGGTGGTGCGCGTCGACGCCGAGCAACAACCTGCTGATGGTGCGCGGGGCGGTGCCGGGCGCCGACGGCGGCTACGTGATCATCCGCAAGGCCGTGGCGGCCAAGCCCGAGCCCAAGCCCCAGGCCGAGAAGCCGACCAAGGGCGCGCCCAAGAGCGGCGCCAAGAAGAAGTAGGGCGGGGCCTTGGCCCTGCCGGTTAGGCGAAGAGCCATGAACGTAGACGTCGTCAACAACCAGAACGAGAAGGTCGGCACGCTCGAGCTGAGCGACGAGGTGTTCGGCGGCGCGATCAACGACCGACCTGATCTGGGAGTCGGTGGTGCACGCCAACGCGGCCGAGCGGCGCGGCACGCACGCGACCAAGACCCGCGGGCTCGTCAGCGGCAGCGGCAAGAAGCCGTGGCGCCAGAAGGGCACCGGCCGCGCGCGGGTCGGCGAGTCGCGCAACCCGCTGTGGCGCAAGGGCGGCACGGTGTTCGGCCCGCAGCCGCGCAGCTACGACTACAAGCGTGCCGAAGAAGGTCGAGCGCGGGCGCGCTGCGCGCGGCGCTGGCCGCCAAGCTCGCGCGAGCAGGCGCGTGGTCGTCGTGGACGCGCTGGCCGCCGAGACGAGCAAGACCAAGGCGGCGGTCGAGATGCTGAAGCGGCTCGGCGTGAACGGCAAGGCGCTGCTCGTCGACGTGAAGCCCGACGAGAAGCTGCGCCCTCGCGGTCGCGCAACATCGACGGGCGTCCGGCTGGTCGAGAGCAGCCGGCTGACGGCGCGCGACGTGGCCGGCGCGCGGCCGCGTGCGTCGTGACGCGCGCGGCCCTCGAGCGGCTGCAGGAAGTGCTGGGGTAACGAGTCATGAAGCTCACAGACGTCATCCGCACGGCCGCTGATCACCGAGAAGACCACGATCCAGCGCGAGGACGGCCGGACGATCGTGTTCCAGGTGGCCGCCGACGCGACCAAGATCGAGATCAAGCAGGCGATCGAGAAGCTGCTCGGGTCGAAGGTGGAGAGCGTGCGCACGACGCTCGTGCACGGCAAGGTCAAGCGCCAGGGGCGCTTCGCCGGCCGCCGCTCGGACTGGAAGAAGGCCTACGTGCGGCTGCGCGAGGGCCAGAAGATGCCCGAGTTCCTGGAAGGGGCGTAGAAAAGCAGTGGACAGTGACCAGTCGGCAGTGGCCAGCGTGACACGCTGACCAGCCGACCAGCCGACCAGCCGCCAGCTTGAAGGGTTCAGAGTCATGCCCATTCGCACATACAAACCGACGTCGGCGGGCCGGCGGTTCCAGACGGTGCAGGTGTTCGACGAGATCACGACGAGTCAGCCGTACAAGCCGCTGACCGAGCCGCTGCACAAGTCGGGCGGGCGGAACAACCGCGGCGAGCTGACGTCCTGGTGGCGCGGCGGCGGCCACAAGCGGATGTACCGCGTCATCGACTTCAAGCGCGACAAGCGCGACATCCCGGGGAAGGTCGTCGACCGTCGAGTACGACCCGAACCGCTCGGCGCGGATCGCGCTCGTGCAGTACGCCGACGGCGAGAAGCGCTACATCCTGCAGCCGCTCGGGCTGAAGGTCGGCGACACGATCGTGGCGGGCGACGAACGTCGACATCCTGCCGGGCAACGCGCTGCCGCTGAAGAACATCCCGCTCGGCACGATGGTGCACAACGTCGAGCTGAAGCCGGGCAAGGGCGGGCAGATCGCGCGCAGCGCCGGGTCGGCGGTGCAGCTGGTCGCGAAGGAAGGCGACTACGCGACGGTGAAGATGCCGTCGGGCGAGATTCGCAAGATCAACATGGAGTGCCTGGCGACGATCGGCCAGGTCGGCAACCTCGACCACGAGAACGTGTCGATCGGCAAGGCGGGCCGCAGCCGCTGGCTGGGCAAGCGGCCGCACGTGCGCGGCGTCGCGATGAACCCGGTGGACCACCCGCTCGGCGGCGGCGAGGGCAAGACCTCGGGCGGCCGGCACCCGGTGTCGCCGTGGGGCATGCCGACCAAGGGCTACAAGACGCGCAACCGCAAGGCGACCGACCAGTTCATCGTGCAGAGGCGGCCGAAGTAGCAGGCGGCGGGCAGCAGGCAGCGGGCAGCAGGCGGCTGCACGCGCCGGGTTGCTGCCAGCGGCCAGCTGCAAGCTGCGAGCGACGGGAAACAGTTATGAGCAGATCACTGAAGAAGGGCCCGTTCATCGACACGCCGCTGCTCGAGAAGGTCGAGGCGATGAACCGCGCCGGCGAGAAGAAGGTCATCAAGACCTGGTCGCGCCGGTCGACGGTGGTGCCCGAGATGGTCGGGCACACGCTCGCCGTGCACAACGGCAGGAAGTTCATGCCGGTGTACGTCACCGAGAACATGGTCGGCCACAAGCTCGGCGAGTTCGCGCCGACGCGCACCTTCAAGGGGCACACCACGAAGAGCGAGAAGGCGGCGCGCGACCGCGCCGGCGCGGCCAAGCCGGCCGGGGGTGGCGCATGATCGAGGCACAGGCGACCGCGAAGTACGTCCGCACCTCCGCGCAGAAGGCCGGGCTGGTGCTCGACCTGATCCGCGGGCGCGACGTCAACAAGGCGCTCGCGCCTGCTGCAGTTCTCGCGCAAGCACGTGGCGCGCGACATCGCCAAGGTGCTGCGCTCGGCGATCGCCAACGCGCAGCAGAAGGAAGGGTTCGGCGGCGACGTCGACCGGCTCTTCGTCTCGGCGTGCTACGCCGACCAGGGGCCGTCGATGAAGCGGATCCGCCCCGCCCCGATGGGCCGCGCGTTCCGCGTCGTGAAGCGCACCGCGCACCTGACGGTGCAGGTGGCCGAGCAGGCCGCAGAAGATCGCGGCGGCGCGCCGGCACCGAGCCGGCGCGGCCGCGACGCGCGCGCGCGCTCAAGTCCGCAGGGCAAGGCGACGGCGGCCGGTGCGAAGTAGAGCGAGTAGGCGGCAGGCGAAGGGCGGCAAGGCCGGCCGCCGCACGGCGAGTCTAGCGGGAAGCAGGAAGCAGGTGGGGCGCCGGTTCCGCCCCCGCCTTCCGCCCCCCGCCTTCGTGTTTCAGCAAACGAGGAGCGTCTCGTGGGTCAGAAGGTTCACCCGTACGGATTCCGGCTCGGCTTCAACAAGACCTGGCGGTCGCGGTGGTACTCCGACCGCGACTACGCGAAGCTGCTGCACGAGGACCTGGCGCTGCAGGAGCGACCTCAAGAAGCGCTTCGCGCACGCGGGCGTCTCGAAGATCGAGATCGAGCGCGCGGCCAACAAGCTGAAGATCGACATCCACACCTCGCGGCCCGGCATCATCATCGGCCGCAAGGGCACGGAAGTCGACAAGCTGAAGGAGGAGATCAAGCGCCGGACCAGCCGCGAGGTCTTCATCAACATCCAGGAGATCCAGAAGCCGGAGCTCGACGCGCAGCTGATCGCCGAGTCGGTGGCGATGCAGCTCGAGAAGCGCGTGGCGTTCCGCCGCGCGATGCGCAAGGCGGTCGAGTCGGCGCTGCGCTTCGGCGCGCGCGGCATCAAGGTGCGGGTGTCGGGCCGCCTGAACGGCGCCGAGATCGCGCGGTCCGAGTGGTACCTGCACGGCCAGCTGCCGCTGCAGACGCTGCGCGCCGACATCGACTACGGCTTCGCCGAGGCGAACACCACCTACGGCCAGATCGGCGTGAAGATGTGGCTCTACAAGGGCGAGCGCCTCGAGCCGCGCGTCGGCCGCGAAGAGGACTACCGGCGCGAGATGCCGCGCGACCGCCGGCGCGCCACGCGAAGATCGGCGATAGAGAGTGCCGGTAGCAGGCAGCCGGCCGCGGGCAGCAGATCGCGCTGCCAGCCGCCAGCTGCCAGCCGCCAGCTGACGTGAAGGGTGTCCTTATGTTGATGCCGAAGAAAGTCAAGTTCCGCAAGCAGCAGCGCGGGCGCATGGCCGGCAAGGCGTGGCGCGGGTCGGACGTGTCGTTCGGCGACTACGGGCTGAAGGCGCTGGAGCCGTGCTGGCTGACCGACCGGCAGATCGAGGCGGCGCGCGTCGCGATGACCCGCTTCATCAAGCGCGGCGGCAAGATCTGGGTGCGCGTGTTCCCCGACAAGCCGATCACGAAGAAGCCGCAGGAAACGCGCATGGGCAAGGGCAAGGGCGCGCCCGAGGAGTGGGTCGCGCGTGGTCCGGCCGGGCAAGGTCCTCTTCGAGATGGAAGGCGTGACCGAGAGGAGGCGCGCGCAGGCGATGCGGCTGGCGGCGGCGAAGCTGCCGATCAAGACCAAGTTCGCGACGCGCTTCGCCCAGGAGAAGGTGTCATGACGAGCGCCGGAACTGCGCGACCTGAACGACGAGGACCTGAAGACCCGCGAGCGCGACCTGAACGACCAGCTGTTCCGGCTGCGGATCCAGAAGTCGATGGGGCAGCTCGACGCCCCGCTGAAGCTGCGGGAGGTCCGCCGCGACCTCGCGCGGGTCAAGACGGTGCTCCGCCAGAAGACCGCCGCGGCGGGCAGGAGCTAGGACGATGGCTGACAAATCACGCGTCGAGGGGATCGTCACCAGCGACAAGATGGAGAAGAGCGTCGTCGTGGCGGTGGAGCGGCAGGTGCGCCACGCGCTGTACGGCAAGACCCAGCGCCGCACGTCGACGTTCCTGGCGCACGACGAGGGGAACGCCGCCAAGCTCGGCGACCTGGTCGCGATCGTCGAGGGCCGGCCGCTCGAGCCGCCGCAAGCGCTGGGTGGTCGTCAAGATCGTGCGCCGCGCGGTGGACGTGCGCGCCCGCGAGGCCGAGGCCCAGGTGGCGGCCAAGACCGAGCCGACAGGAGGTGCGTCATGATCCAGATGCGATCGATCCTCGACGTCGCCGACAACTCCGGCGCGCGCAAGATCGCGGTCATCAACCCGATCGGCGGGTCGACCGGCCGCTACGCGCGGCTGGGCGACATCGTCACCGCGTCGGTGAAGGAGGCCACGCCCGACGCCAACGTGAAGAAGGGCCAGGTCGTCAAGGCGGTCATCGTGCGGACGCGCAAGGAGCAGCGCCGCAAGGACGGCAGCTACATCCGGTTCGACCGCAACGCGGCCGTGCTGATCAACGACCAGAACGAGCCGATCGGCACCCGCGTGTTCGGCCCGGTGGCGCGCGAGCTGCGCGAGCGCAAGTTCATGAAGATCATCTCGCTCGCGCCGGAGGTGCTCTAGTAGCCGGCAGCGGGCAGCCGGCGGCGGGCAGCGGATCGCGTGTCGGCCGCCAGCCGCCAGCCGCCAGCTGAGAATTGCCATGTCACGTCTTGAAACGCCGATTCGCAAGAACGACAACGTCCTGGTGACGACGGGCAAGGACCGCGGCAAGCGCGGCCGCGTGCTGAAGGTCGTTCCCGGGAAGAACCGCCTGATCGTCGAGGGCGTGAACTTCATCAAGCGCCACACGAAGCCGAACCCGCGGCAAGAACATCAAGGGCGGCATCGCGAAGCGCGAGGCGGCGCTTGCACGCGTCCAACGTGCAGCTGGTCTGCCCCGAGTGCGGCAAGCCGACCCGCATCGGCCACCGGTGCTCGGCGACGGCCGCAAGGTGCGCATCTGCCGCAAGTGCGAGGGAGTGGTGGACAAATGAGCCGCCTGAAGGAACGCTACGTCAAGGAAGTCGTCCCCGGCGCTCCGCAAGGAGTTCGGCTACAAGAACGTCATGGCCATCCCGAAGATCGAGAAGGTCGTGGTGAACATGGGCCTCGGCGAGGCGACGCAGAACGCCAAGCTGATCGACGCGGGCGCCGACGAGGTCGGCCGCATCACCGGCCAGCGGGCCGTCACGACCCGCGCCAAGAAGTCGATCGCGGCCTTCAAGGTGCGCCAGGGCATGCCGGTCGGCGACGATGGTGACGCTGCGCGGCGAGCGGATGTACGAGTTCCTCGACCGCCTGATGAACATCGCGCTGCCGCGCGTCCGCGACTTCAAGGGCGTCTCGACCGAAGGGGTTCGACGGCCGCGGCAACTACACGCTCGGCCTCCGGGACCAGCTGCTGTTCCCCGAGATCGACTACATGAAGGTGGACAAGGCGCGCGGCATGAACGTCTCGGTCGTCACGACCGCCAAGACCGACGAGGAGGCGCGGCAGCTGCTGCAGCTCCTCGGGATGCCGTTCAGGACGAGCTAAACGCAGTGGGCAGTGATCAGTGGCTCAGTGGTCAGCGCGTCACGCGACGCCAGCTGGCCACTGGCCACCGGCCACTGAGCCACGACGAGGATTGCAGAATGGCCACGACCGCGAAGAAAGTGAAATCGGCCGGGACGCCGAAGTTCGGGATCCGGCACCGCAACCGCTGCCGCCTGTGCGGCCGGCCCGCGCGCCTACATGCGGAAGTTCGCCCTCTGCCGCCTGTGCTTCCGCAAGCTGGCGCTCGAGGGCGACATCACGGGCGTGATCAAGAGCAGTTGGTAGGCGCCGGGCCACGCCCGCGCCGCCGGCCCCAGCCGGGCGATGAGAGAAACGGCATCCCGAACTGTCCGCGGCCGCCGCGGACCACCCGGGAGAGGAACGACAAGGTTCACGAGCTATGACTGATCCGATTGCTGACATGCTCACGCGCATCCGCAACGCCGCGGGCGCCAAGCACACGCGCGTCGACATCCCGGCGTCGAAGCTGAAGGTCGAGATCGCGCGGATCCTCCAGGACGAAGGCTACGTCCAGGGGTTCAAGGTCGTCGAGGAGACCCCCGAGGGGGCGCGCACGCCGCAGAAGTTCCTGCGCGTGTTCCTGAAGTACGGCCCGCGCGGCGAGCGCGTGATCACCGGCATCGAGCGCATCAGCCGCCCCGGCCGGCGCGTCTACTTCGGCCACGACGACGTGCCGCCCGTGCTCGGCGGCCTCGGCACCAGCATCCTGACCACGTCGCGCGGCGTGATGACCGGCCGCGAGGCGAACAAGGCGGGCGTCGGCGGCGAAGTGCTCTGCAACGTGTGGTAGAACAGACAGTGGCCAGTGGCCGGTGGCCAGTGGCCAGTGTGAGACGGTGGTGGTCGTGCGGTCCGGTCCTGCGTGCTGACCACTGATCACTGACCACTGACCACTATAGGAATGCAGTCATGTCCCGTATTGGAAAGAAACCGATTCCCATCCCGAAGGGCGTCACGGTCAACATCACCGCCGAGGCCGTCGAGATCCAGGGGCCCAAGGGCAAGCTGCGGCAGCCGGCCCCGCCCGGCATCCGTTCGAGATGCAGGACGGCCAGCTGCTCGCGCGCACCATCCGCGAGGACAAGGAGCTGGGCAAGTTCCACGGCCTCGGCCGCAGCCTCGTCGCCAACGCCGTGACCGGCGTCACCGAGGGATTCAAGCGCGAGCTCGACATCGTCGGCATCGGCTACCGCGCCGAGGTCAAGGGCCGCCAGGTCGTGTTCGCGCTGGGCTACTCCCACCCGATCGTGTTCGACATCCCCCAGGGGATCGACATCGCGGTCGACAAGCAGACCCATGTCACCGTCACCGGGATCGACCGCCAGCTGGTGGGCCAGGTGGCCGCGGACATCCGGCGCCTCCGCAAGCCCGACCCCTACAAGCAGAAGGGCGTCCGGTACACCGGCGAGGTGCTGAAGAAGAAGGTCGGGAAGACGGGCGCATAGGATCTGTGGACAGTGGACAGTGATCAGTGGTCAGTGGAACACGCGTGACTCACTGACCACCGGCCACTGACCACCGGCCACTCCGAGTGGGGACCTCGGGGCGGGATGCGCCCCGTGAAGACACAGAGCAGGACGTCATGAAGATTCGGACCAAGGAAGACCGTCGGGATCGCATCAAGCTGCGCCTCCGGAAGCGGATCGTCGGCAGCGCCGAACGGCCCGCGCCTCTCCGTGTTCCGCAGCGTCGCCCACATCTACGTTCAGGCCATCGACGACGCGTCGGGCCGGACGGTGGCGGCCGCGTCGACCGTGGAGCCCGCGGTGAAGGCCCAGATGGGCGAGAAGGTACGCGGCGGCAACCGGGCGGGCGCCGAGCTGATCGGCAAGACCATCGCCGAGCGGCTGATCGGGAAGGGTTTCAAGCAGGCGGTCTTCGACCGCAACGGCTTCCTGTACCACGGCCGCGTGCGCGCCGTGGCCGAGGCGGCGCGGAAGGCAGGGTTGGAGTTCTAACATGATTCGAACACGCGAGAAGATCGACCCGGCGCAGCTGGACCTCAAGGACACCGTGGTGTCCATCAACCGCGTCACCAAGGTCGTCAAGGGCGGCAAGAACCTGAGCTTCAGCGCCCTGGTCGTCGTGGGCGACGGCCACGGCGTGGTCGGCTTCGGCGTCGGCAAGGCGCGCGAGGTGCCGTCGGCGATCAAGAAGGGGATCGAGGCTGCCAAGAAGTCGCTGATCCGCGTGCCGCTCATCGGCACGACGATCCCGCACGAGATCGTCGGGCGCTACGGTGCCGGGAGCGTGCTGCTGAAGCCTGCGCCCGACGGGACCGGCATCATCGCCGGCGGGGCGGTTCGCGCGGTGGTCGAGTCGGCCGGCATCACCAACATCCTGACCAAGTCGCTCGGGTCGGACAACGCGCACAACGTGGTGCGCGCGACCTTCACCGGGCTGATGACGCTGAAGGACCCGGTGTCCGTCGCGCGGATGCGGGGCAAGTCGCTCGAGGAGATCTCGGGGAAGACGCCGGCACCGGCCGCGCCCGCCGAGGCGTGATCGAGCGAGGTGGCACATGGGACAGAAAGCTGACACGGGCAAGACGCTGAAGGTGACCCAGGTGCGGAGCACCATCGGCTTCAACAGGAAGCAGGGCGAAATCGTCCGGAGCCTCGGGCTGCGGCGGATCCGCCACACGGTCGAGCTCGCGGACACCCCCGAGGTGCGCGGCGCGCTCCACAAGGTTCGCCACCTGGTGCAGGTGGACGGGTAGAAGAGGGCCGATCGATCAGTTGTCGAGGGTGCAATCTGGCCAATTCGCCAGTTGCCAAGTCGGCAAGTGACGGCGTGAGCACGATTATGGACCTGAGCAATCTCAAGCCGCCGAAGGGCGCCAAGCACTCCAAGAAGCGCGTAGGCCGCGGGCAGGGCTCCGGCAACGGCGTCACCGCCGGGCGCGGGGAGAAGGGCGCGAAGTCGCGCTCCGGCTTCAAGCACAAGCGGGGGTTCGAGGGCGGGCAGATGCCGCTCCACCGCCGCGTGCCCAAGCGAGGCTTCTTCAACCTCTTCCGCGTCGAGTATGCCGTCGTCAACCTCGACGACCTCGCGCAGCGCTTCGAGGCGGGGACTGTCGTCACCCCCGAACTCCTCCGCGAGACCGGGATGGTGAAGGGCGCGGCGGACCAGATGATCAAGGTGCTCGCCCGCGGGGACATCGACAAGGCGCTGACGGTTCGCGCCCACAAGTTCAGCGGCAAGGCTGCCGAGAAGATCGCGGCTGCGGGCGGCGCGGCCGAGGCGATCCAGGCCGCGGCGCCGGAAGCGTAGGAGTCCAGCCGGGTACCAGGGCAATTGCTATGGTTGAAAGCCTGCGGAACATCCTCGCCGTCCCGGACCTGCGCAACCGCGTGCTCTTCACGCTGGGGCTGCTCGGGGTCTACCGGGTCGGCAACCACATCCCCACGCCGGGGGTCAACACCGCCGCGCTCGCGCAGCTGGCCGAGCAGGCCCGCAACAACATGTTCGGTCTCTACGACATGTTCTCGGGCGGGAACCTCTCGAAGGTCACGATCTTCGCGCTCGGCATCATGCCGTACATCAGCGCGTCGATCATCCTGCAGCTGCTCACGGTCGTGTGGCCGTACCTCGAGCGGCTGTCGAAGGAAGGCGAACTGGGGCGGCGCAAGATCACGCAGTACACCCGCTACGGCACGATCCTGCTCAGCGTCGTCCAGGCGCTGGGGATCGCCATCTACCTCGAGCAGCAGACCAACATGGTCGGCGGCCTGCCGCTGGTCTACAGCCCGGGCTGGGGCTTTCGCCTGATGACCGTGCTGACCCTGACCACCGGGACGACGTTCATCATGTGGCTCGGCGAGCAGATCACCGAGCGGGGCATCGGCAACGGCATGTCCCTGATCATCTTCGCGGGGATCGTCGTCGGGCTCCCGCGGGCGATCCTGAGCACGTTCGACCAGATGCGCACCGGGCAGATGGGCCTGATCCGGATCATCATCCTGATGCTCTTCATGGTCGCCGTCGTGGCCGCCATCATCTACGTGGAGCGGGGCCACCGGCGGGTGATCGTCCAGTACGCCAAGCGCGTGGTCGGGCGGCGGATGTACGGCGGGTCGAGCACGCACATCCCCCTGAAAGTGAACACCGGCGGCGTCATCCCGGTCATCTTCGCCTCGTCGATCCTGGCCTTCCCGGCGACGATCGCGGGCATGTTCGGGAACGAGCCCGGGAGCTGGTCGGCGGCGATCACCGAGCAGATTTCCTACGGGATGCCGCTCTACAACCTGCTGTACATCGCGGGGATCATCTTCTTCGCGTACTTCTACACGGCGATCATCTTCAACCCGGACGATGTCGCCGAGAACATGCGGAAGTACGGCGGGTTCATCCCCGGGATCCGGCCGGGCAAGCGGACGGCCGAGTACATCGACACGATCCTGACGCGGATCACGCTGGCCGGCGCGATCTACCTGGCGCTGGTGGCGATCATCCCCGAGTTCCTGATCACGGGGTTCAAGGTGGCGCCCATCCCGTTCATCGGTGAACGGCTCGACGCCGCGCTGCCCCGGTTCATCACCGAGGGGATGAACGTCCAGTTCTACTTCGGCGGCACCTCGCTGCTGATCGTGGTGGGCGTGGCGATGGACACGGTGCAGCAGGTCGAGTCGCAGCTGATCATGCGGCACTACGACGGGTTCATGAAGAAGACCCGCATGCGGGGACGAAGGGGATAGCAAGCAGCGGGTAGCCGGCAGCGAGCGGGCTGCCAGCCGCCAGCTGCCAGCGGACTATGGCTTTGAATCTGGTCTTCCTCGGGCCCCCTGGGGCGGGCAAAGGCACGCAGGCGAAGCAGTTTGCCGCGGCCCGGGGGATTCCGCACGTCTCGACCGGCGACATGCTGCGCGAGGCGGTGGCGGCGGGAACCGAGCTCGGCGTTCGTGCCAAGGCCGTGATGGAGCAGGGGCGCCTGGTCGGGGACGACATCATCATCGGCGTGGTGCGCGACCGGCTGTCGCGGACCGACGCGCAGCCGGGATTCGTGCTCGACGGCTTCCCGCGGACGGTTCCGCAGGCCGAGGCCCTCGACGCGATCGTGGCCGGCCGCGACCCGCTGGTGATCGTGGACATCGAGGTGCCGGACGAGGAGCTGGTTCGGCGCCTGACATCGCGCCGGGTCTGCGGCCAGTGCGGGGCAAACGCGCCGGTGCCGGCGCCAGGCGAGCCGGTGCCGTCCCAGTGCGCGCGGTGCGGCGGGCCGCTGACGCAGCGGGCCGACGACCGCGAGGACGTCATCCGCGAGCGACTGCGCGTCTACGGGCGCGACACGTTCCCGCTCGTCGAGTACTACAGCGGCCGGCCGACCTTCCGCCGGGTGGACGGGGCGCAGCCGGCGGAGCAGGTGGCGTCGGACCTGGCGGCGGCGGTGGCGTCGGCGGCAGCCGCCGCCACGCGGTAGCCGGAGCGCGCCGTGATTGTCTGCAAGTCGCCCGCCGAGCTGGAACGGATGCACGGGGCCAACCGCCTGGTGGCGGAGGTGCTGACCAGCCTTCGGGCGGCGGTGCGGCCCGGCGTGACGACGGGGGAGTTGGACGCGCTCGCCGAGGCGCAGATCGTGGCGGCGGGCGCGAAGCCGGCGTTCAAGGGGTACCACGGCTACCCGGCGACGCTGTGCATCTCGGTGAACGACGAGGTGATCCACGGCATCCCCTCTCCGTCCAGGGCGCTGCGCGAGGGCGACATCGTGTCGATGGACGTGGGGGCGGTGCTCGACGGGTACGTGGGCGACTCGGCGATCACCGTGCCGGTGGGCCGGGTGAGCGAGCAGGCGTCGCAGCTGCTGCGGGTGACGCAGGAGGCGCTCTACCGGGCAATCCTGCAGATGCGGTCCGGCGGGCGCGTTTCGGACATCGGGCACGCGGTGCAGCGCCACGTGGAGTCGCACGGCTTCTCGGTGGTGAAGGAGTTCGTGGGCCACGGGATCGGGACCGCGATGCACGAGGAGCCGCAGGTGGCCAACTACGGGCCCCCGGGGCGCGGGCCGCGGCTGACCGAGGGAATGGTCCTGGCGATCGAGCCGATGGTGAACGCGGGCAAGGACAAGGTCCGGGTGCTGGAGGACGGCTGGACGGCGGTCACGCGCGACGGCAGCCTCTCGGCGCACTTCGAGCACACCGTGGCGGTGACCGTGGACGGGCCCTTCGTGATGACCGCGCGCCACGACGAGGCGTTCGAGGAGGTGCTGGCGGCGTCGGGGGTGGAGGCTCCCAGGGGGCTTGAGGACCGGTGGCGAAAGACGACACGATTGAAGTGACGGGCGTGGTGCTCGAGTCGCTCCCGAACGCGATGTTCCGCGTCGAGCTCGAGAACAGGCACCGTGTGCTGGCCCACGTGTCGGGGAAGATGCGGAAGAACTTCATCCGCATCCTGACCGGGGATCGCGTGCTCATCGAGCTGTCGCCGTACGACCTCACGCGGGGGCGGATCACGTACCGGTACAAATAGCGGCAGTGGTCAGTGGCCGGTGGCCAGTGGCCAGCTCGCCGGGCGAGACAGCGGTCGTCGGCTGGCGCCAGACGATCTGTCGCACATGAGGCCGTGACGCACTGACCACTGGTCACTGTCCACTGGCCACTACAGGTGTTCGAATGAAAGTGAGAGCGTCGGTCAAGCGGATCTGTGACAAGTGCAAGGTCGTCCGTCGCCGCGGGGTGGTGCGGGTGATCTGCACGAACCAGAAGCACAAGCAGCGGCAGGGGTAGAACGGTGGACAGTGCGCAGTGGCCAGTGACCAGTGGATCACGCGTGACACGCTGACCACTGACCACTGATCACTGGCCACTACGAGGGAACAGAGTTATGGCACGAATCGCAGGGGTCGACCTTCCCCGCACCAAGCGCGTCGAGATTGGCCTGACCTACATCTTCGGGATCGGCCGCACGCGGTCCAACGTCATCCTGAAGGAGGCCGCGGTGAGCCCCGACATCCGGGTCAAGGACCTGTCGGAGGACGACGTGCGCCGCATCACGCGCGTCATCGAGGACCAGGGCGGGGTCGAGGGCGACCTGCGCAAGGAAGTCTCGATGAACATCAAGCGGCTGATGGACATCGGCTGTTACCGGGGCATGCGGCACCGCCGTGGGCTCCCGGTTCGTGGCCAGAGGACTCGCACCAACGCGCGCACGCGGAAGGGCCCGCGGCGCGGCGCGGTTGCCAAGAAGAAGACGGTGTAAGCGGATGGCGAAAACAGACCAGACCGAGGGCGCGGGAGGCAAGCCGGAATCCGGGAAGCGTCCCGCCAAGAAGACGTTCAAGAAGCGTGGTGAGAAGCGCGTGGTCCACCACGGGATCGCCCACATCCAGGCGTCCTTCAACAACACGGTGATCACCCTCACCGACACCGAGGGTAACGTCGTGTCGTGGTCGAGCGCCGGGGGCATCGGCTTCAAGGGGTCGCGCAAGGGCACCCCGTTTGCCGCCACCCAGGCGGCCATGAATGCCGGCAACGCGGCCAAGACGTTCGGCATGCGCTCGGTCGAGGTCCGCGTCAAGGGCCCGGGCGCCGGCCGGGAGTCCGCCATTCGCGCGCTGCAGACCGTCGGCATCGAGGTGAAGTCGATCCGCGACGTCACCCCGATTCCTCACAACGGCTGCCGCCCGGCGAAGCGGAGAAGAGTGTAGGGGCAGAAGCGTGATCAGCTGACAGCTTGCAGCTGACAGCTCGCAGCACGTCACGGCGTGACGCCTGCCAGCTGCCAGCTGCCGGCTGCCGGCTACGAGAGGTTCCAAGAGAATGGCGAGATACAGCGGTCCGGTCTGTCGCCTGTGCCGGCGTGAAGGCATGAAGCTGTTCCTGAAGGGCGAGCGGTGCTACACGGAGAAGTGCGCGATCGAGAAGCGCAACTTCCCGCCCGGGCAGCACGGCAAGCGTCGCGCGGCCAAGCTCGCGGGCTACGGCCTGCAGCTGCGCGAGAAGCAGCGCGTCAAGCGCATCTACGGCGTGCTCGAGGATCAGTTCCGGCTCTACTTCGAGTCGGCCGAGCGCCAGCGCGGGATCACCGGCGAGATCCTGCTCCAGCTGCTGGAGCGGCGGCTCGACAACGTGGTCTACCGCCTGGGCCTCGCGACCTCGCGCCCGCAGGCGCGCGAGCTGGTCCGGCACGGCCACTTCGCCGTCAACGGCCGCAACGTGAACATCCCCTCGTTCCTGGTCAAGGCCGGCGACGCGGTCGGCGTGAAGGCTCGCAGCCAGAAGAACCCCACCATCCAGCACGCGATGGAGGAGGTCAAGGGGCGCGGCGTGCCCGAGTGGCTGCAGCTGCAGCCCGAGCGGTTCGAGGGCCGGGTGGTGTCGCTCCCGACGCGGGCGCAGATCAACCTCCCGATCCAGGAGCAGCTGATCGTGGAGCTGTACTCCAAGTAAGCGGTGACACGGGGGTCCCCGTCTGGATGGTGACCCCGAGGAGCCTGGGGCCGCGATTCAGGATGTGACCCCATTCGCCGCAGGCGCAAGAAAGGACTGAGTCGATGTTGTGGAAAGGTTTCCAGCGGCCCAAGCGGCTGGAGTTCGAGCGCGAGACGCAGACTGATCGGTTCGTTCGGTGCCACGCCCAGCCCTTCGAGCGCGGGTTCGGCACCACGATCGGGAACGCGATGCGGCGCGTGCTGCTCTCCTCGATCGAGGGCGCGGCCATCACGGCGGTCCGGATCGAGGGCGTGCTGCACGAGTTCTCGCCCATCCCCGGCGTGGTCGAGGACGCCACCGACATCATCCTCAACCTCAAGACCATCCCCTTCAAGGTCAACTCGGACCTGACCAAGACGCTGTACGTCAAGGTCGAGAAGGCCGGCGAGGTGAGGGCGAAGGACATCGTGGCCGACGGCGACGTCGAGATCCTCGAGCCCGATACCCACATCGCCACCGTCTCCGAGGGCGGCCGCCTCCAGATGGAGATGCGCCTGAAGCGCGGGCGGGGCTACGTGGCCGCCGACCGGAACTTCGACGATGACCTCGGCATCGGGTGGATCCCGATCGACTCGGTGCACTCGCCCGTCAAGAAGGTGAACTACCTCGTCGAGGCGGCACGCCTCGGCCAGACGACCGACTACGAGAAGCTGACGCTCGACGTGTGGACGAACGGGTCCATCACGCCGCGCGATGCGGTCTCCAACGCGGCCAAGCTCGTCCGCGAGCACCTCAACATCTTCGTGAACCTCGAGGACGGGGCCGACCAGGCCCTCGAGTCGCCGGCCACCGAGGGCCACGGCGCCGCGTCGAACGAGAACCTCGACAAGAGCGTCGAGGAGCTGGAGCTCTCGGTCCGCTCCTACAACTGCCTGAAGAACGCGAACATCCGGACGATCCGCGAGCTCGTGCAGAAGACCGAGGCCGAGATGCTCAAGACGAAGAACTTCGGCCGGAAGTCGCTCAACGAGATCAAGGAAATCCTGCAGACGATGGGCCTCGGCCTCGGCATGCGCCTCGACCAGCCCACCGCGCAGGGCCAGACGGAATAGATGACGGAACTTGGCGATTGGCCATTTGGCAATGGAGCAATTTCAAATTGACAAGTGGTCGGTGGACAAGTAGCCAAGTGACAGATCGCAGATTCGAGGATTACCCATGCGTCACCGAGTAGCTCACCGCAAGCTGGGGCGGGTCACCGAGCACCGCATCGCGCTCCTGCGCAACCAGGCCCACGCGCTTCTCCAGCACGGGCACATCGAGACCACCGTCCCGAAGGCCAAGGAACTGCGTCCGTTCGTGGAGCGGTTGATCACCATCGCCAAGCGCGGCATCTCCGACGGCGCCGCCACGCGCGCGCTGAACGCCCGCCGCCTCGTCCTCCGGGACATCCCCGACCAGGACGTCGTGGCCAAGCTGTTCACCGAGATCGCGCCACGCTTTGCGTCGCGGCCCGGCGGCTACACCCGCATGCTCCGGATCGGCTTCCGGCAGGGCGACGCGGCCGACGTGGCGCAGGTCGAGCTGGTGGGGAGCGAATTCGACCCGAAGGCGAAGGCCGAGAAGGAAGCCAAGGGCGACAAGCCGAAGGCCAAGGGGTTGGGCGGACGGATGAGGGCTGCGGCCGACCGGCTGCGCGGCAAGCGCGCGGCCGAGGAGGCGGAGTCCGAGGCGGCCACTACCGATACCAAGAGCCAGGCGCGCGCGGCAGCCCGGAAGGGCACCGGCGGGTCGAGGCGGGCCCCGAGAGCGAAGTAGTGGCTAGTGGCTAGTGGCTAGTGACTGGTCGAGACAGACGGGCCGCGGGGTTTCATACCCGCGGCCCTTTCGCTGTACGCCTCCGGGTACCAGCTGATGGCAACCGTGACGGCTAGCCACCAGCCACCAGCAACTGGCCACTAGCTCTCGCTGATCCACACAACCGACGACGGCGGCGGCGGGGCGGGGCGTTGGGCCGGCGCGGCGCCGGGTGCCGCCGGGGGGAAGGCGGCGCCGGCGGAGGCGGAGGATTACGGT
Organism: uncultured Acidobacteriota bacterium; assembly: GCA_963744445.1. Classification (GTDB taxonomy): domain Bacteria; phylum Acidobacteriota; class Vicinamibacteria; order Vicinamibacterales; family Fen-181; genus CAVUTP01. Next base: position 632,162 of record CAVUTP010000025.1, on the reverse strand, counting down.
TGTAGCGCGCGAAGTTCGGAATCGCCAGCATCGGCGCGCCGTCGCCGAACGTCCCCTTGATCACGTTGACGCCGTTCAGGAAGTCCGCGCGCCACTCCGCCATGAGCGGCGCCGACGCAGGCAGCACGCCATCGACGTCCTGATCCACCTGCTCGATGTTGTAGACCAGCGGGCCCAGGCGCAGCGCCACCTTGTCCTTGGTCGGCGAGGGCCGGTTGTTGCCCGCGAAGATCTTGTCGCTCCCGTGGACGCGCTGAACCGGCATCGGCAGCGCAAGGTCGATCGCGTCGCCCCGCCTCCACAGCCGGACGATCTCGACGTAGCCCCTCGACTCGACCGTTTTCACCTGCACGCCATTCACCACGACTCGCCCGATGCCGTCGGCGTTCGGCGTCCCCCGGTACAGCGTGCTCACGTCGCGCTTCGGCACGCGGATGCGCACGGCAAACCGCTTGGGCGTCTCCGGGTTCACCGTGAGCCTCACCCTGCCGTCCCACGGGTACCTGGTCTCCTGGACCATCTCGACCTCGGTGCCGGCCACGTTCCCGATGTCGACCCGGCCGCCGACGAACAGGTTCACGTACACCCCGTCGGGTCCCCTGGAGTACGTCCACGTTGGCAGCATCAGCATCGTCCGGGCGATGTTCCCGACGCAGCAGGGACAGTTGTGCCACGGGTAGCGCGGCACGTTCGCGTCGAGCGGGTTGTCGTAGTAGAAGGTCTTCCCGGCCAGGTCCATCGAGCCGTAGAGGGCGTTGTACAGCGTCTGCTCGTAGAGATCCGCGTACTGCGCCTCGTGGTACGCCAGGTGCAGCTTCCACTGCAAGAAGATCTCGCCGCAGCTCGAGCACGCCTCGCAATAGCCGTTGTTCCGGAGCGAGTAGTTCGGCCCGAACCCCTCGGACGTCTCGCCGCTGCCGACCCCGCCCGTGAGGTAGTACTTCCGGTGCACGAGGTTGTCCCACAGCGACTTCACCGCGCTCTGGTAGTCCACGTCGTGGGTCTCCACCGCGACGTCGGCCATGCCGGAGTAGGTGTAAACCGCGCGGACGGCGTGTCCCACCGCCTCGTACTGCTGCTGCACGGGCACGTGGCTCTGGTCGTACTCCGTGCCGCCCTTGCGGCAGTCGAGCAGGAACTTCGCGAGCGCGACGTACCGGTCGCCCGGCCCGGTCTTCCGGCCCGGTTTCTTCTCCACCTCGTTGACGAAACGCCCGAACCGCACGAGCGCCTGCTCCATCTCCTGGTGGCCGTCGAACCATTCCTGCCTGGGTGCCGGGCCTATGTTGTCGGCCCAGCAGTTGGCCAGCTTCTTCGCGGCCCTGTACAGGCGGAGATCCTTGCCACCGGTCATGACGTAGTGGTTGATCGCGGACTCGATGAAGTACCCCGCCACGTAGCCTTCGTGGTTTCCCCGTGCGGCGGGCGACCAGCGCGCCGTCCAGGGCCCTCGACCCGCGGCGGGGATGCCCGATGCCGGGGCCATGTCGCGCAAGGTGAAGGCGGTCTGCAGGTAGCCGTCGGGATGCTGTGCCGCGAGGATCTTCGGGATCCAGTCCTCCAGGGTGGCCCGCAGCTTCGTCTGCGCGGCGACGATCTCCTCGTCTCCTTGCGGATCGATCATCAGCGCCAGGCAGATCGACTCGACCGTCTGGTGGACCCAGGCATTCGAGAACACGTAGCCCTTGTGCGCAGCGTGCGGCTCGCCGCGCAGCGCCTTCGCCGCCTCGATGAAGTTGTCGAGCCCGCCGTCGCCGCGGCCGGCCGGGATGTCGGTTCGCTCGATCTGCGCGACGCAGTGCGGGATCCAGCTGGTGACCAGCGCCTTCGTCCGCGATGCCCAGAACGGATCGGTGACCGTGTGGAAGCGGGTGACGACGGGGGAGAGCTGGACCGGCGGGGGGGGCAGTTCCACCTTCACCGCGAGCGTGGAGGTGAACCTGGCGCTGCCGTTGTCGGCCGCCAGCTGGAGGACGTAGTCGCCAGGGGCGGTGAATGAGGCCGTCGTCACCGCCGCATTCGGGTTGCCGAACGTGACGGTCCCCGGGCCCGAGAGCTTGCTCCAGGCGGCCGCCGGGGGCGGACCGGGTGGCGGCTCGGGGGGGGCGGGCGGCTCGGGTGCCCCCGTTCGCCGCCGTTCCCTGCGCGGCGGCTGACCGTAGCCCACCCAGGCGTTCAGGTACGTCTTCCCGCGGCTCATCACCACGCGGTCGGGACCTGCGACGGCATTCAGATCCACGGGGACCGCCTGCGCGGAGAGCGTGCCGTCCTCTCCCCACGCCAGTTCCACCAGCGGCGACGCGACGAGCGACACCGCGCCGGCCTTCCCGGCGGCCTTCAGGAGCTCCCGCCTGGTGAGCGCGGTCTTTTCCTCGGACATGAACGCCTCCTGGCTACGAGTCGCGAACCCTGCCGCCGCGAACCGCTCCGGTGATCGCCGACGGCCCCGACGGCGATTCGCGTGTCTTGACCACGAAGAACGGCAGGCACGAAGGCCACAAAGTCCTCTTGTCTTCGCGTTCTTTCGATCCTCGTGGTTTCGTTCGTCGTCAAGCGAAGCGAGGACTGGAACACAGTCACGTCGTGCGCGCGGCGAGCAGACGCGCCAGCTGCGTTGGGTCGACCGGCGTTTCGGTGACTCGGATGCCGGTGGCGTCGAACACGGCGTTGGCGATGGCCGCGGCGGTCGGGATCGTGGCCGGTTCGCCCAGGCCCTTCGCACCGACGGTGTTGCACTCGCCGTCGTGTGGATCGATCGGCAGGCAGGTCATCTCCGGCGGGACGTCCATGGCGGTCGGCAGCTTGTAGTCGTGCAAGTTGCAGGACAGGACCCGGCCCGTCTGGCGATCCATCACGCGCTGCTCGGTCAGCGCAAACCCCAGGCCCATCGTCATGCCCCCGAACAGCTGGTTCTGATAGGTCAGCCGGTTCATGACGCGCCCGCTGTCGTGCGCACCAAGCAGCCGCACGACCCGCACCTCGCCGGTCCGGATGTCGACCTCCACCTCCGCGAACTGTGCGCCGAACGGCAGTGGAACCTTCCCGGCCGGGTGAGGGTGCCGCGTCCCGACACCGAGGATCGACTGCTGCCGCTGAAGGCGCTGAAGATCGGGAATCGCGACCTTCGTCTTCGCGTCCGCCCCGCTCACGACATTGCCGCCCGCGAGCACCAGGCCCGTGGCCGGCACCTTGAGCTGTTCCGCCGCCATTTCGAGAAGCTGACGGCGCACCTCGATCGCGGCGTTCCGCACCGCGGGCGCGTTGACCAGCACGGTCTGGCTTCCGCCCGACGCGACCGCGTACGGGCACGTGCCGGAGTCGGCGTGCTCGATCCGGATCTTCTCGAGCGGGAGTCCCAGTTCCTCAGCCGCCACCATCGCCATCACGGTCTTCGTGCCGGTGCCGATGTCCGCGGCGCCGAAGGTGAGCGTGAGGCTGCCGTCGGAATCGAGACGGGCGATCGCCGACGCGACCGGCTCCCCGGCGTAGCCCCACTGGCAGGCGGCCATGCCCACGCCGCGCACGACAAACGCTCCGGCCCGGACCTGCCGGTCACGTTCGAGCCGGGCTCTCGCTCCCTGCCAACCGAACGCCCGCGCCCCTTCCTCGATGCAGCGGGACAGCCCCGTGGAGGTGTAGGGCTCGCCCTTGCGGAGCTGGCTGACGGCCGGGATGTTTCGCAACCGGAGTGCCACCGGGTCCATCCCGATCTTCAGCGCGAGCGCGTCGATCATCTGCTCGAGGGCCCAGGCGCACTGCGGGAAGCCAGGTGCCCGGAAGGCGCGTTCCTGCCCCGCGTTGGTGTAGACAGACGCGTCCTCGGTGCGCACGTTGGGGCACAGGTAGAGCTCGGACACGAGGTAGCTGACGTCGGCCCAGCTCGCGTACGCGCCGACCTCGCCTTTGGCCGTCATCTCCAGCGCCGTCAGCGTCCCGTCCTTCTTCACACCGGCCTTCAGCCGCATCGTCACGGCCGGGCGGTTCCCCACGGCCTTGAAGGAGTCCTCCCGCGGCAGCACGACCTTCACGGGCCGGCCGGTCGTCTGCGCGAGCAGCGCGGCGATCACGGTGTGCTTGTTGACCCCGAGCTTGCTGCCGAAGCCGCCGCCCATGAAGTGGCTGATCACCCGAACGCTGCTGAGAGGGAGCTTCAGCGCGCGCGCGAGGCCCCGCTGGACGTCGAAGATCGACTGGGTGGTATCCCAGACGGTGAGGTGGGCGCCTTCCCACTGGGCCACCGACCCGTGCACCTCCATCGGGGAGTGAATCTCGGTGGAGGTCCGGTAGGTCTCCTCGAGAACGACGTCTGCCTCGGCGAACCCCTTCGCGACGTCCCCCCGCTGGTAGCGCGACGGCTCCCTGACCTGGTTTCCGCCCTCGTGGACCTGCGGGGCTTGCGCGAGCGTCGCGGCGTCGAGGCCCACGACGAACGGCAGTGTTTCGTAATCGACCGTGATGGCCCTCAACGCGTCCGCGGCCTCGTAAGGCGTTTCGGCGGCGACCGCCGCCACTTCCTCCCCGGCGTAGCGGCAATGGGGATCGAACAGGCGACTCTGCGCGCCCTTGTCGGTCTCGTCGTACCACGGGATCGCCGTGCCCGGTTCCTCCGCGGTGAGGACGGCCGCCACGCCCGGCAGCTTCAACGCCCCGCTGACGTCCACCTTCCGCACCTGGGCGTGAGCGTGCGGGCAGCGGAGGATCGCCGCGTGCAGCATGCCCGGCAGCGAGACGTCGAGGGTGTAGGTGGCCGACCCGCTCACCCTCGCGTAGGCGTCGACGCGTGGCAGCGGCTTCCCGACGACCGACGTCTCTCCCCACGCCGGAGGCTGAGGAGACGAGGGTCCGCCGGCCGGCTGTTGGCTTTCGCTGACGACGATCGTTTCGGAGGTCTCGCGTGCCATGTGTGCCCTCCGGCGGACGGACCGAGACGGGGTGGTAGGATGCAGACGCGATTCTACATTCGTCGGGCGGCGAGGGGTAGCATCAACACAGTAGGCAGTAGGCAGTAGGCAGTAGGCCGTGGGCCGTGGGCCGTCGGGGGCGGCCTGACGGCCGCAGCCATGGTGCGGGGAAGACAAAGGGCCGGGGAACAAGGTTTGTCCCGGCCCTTCAGTGTGACGTCCGTGATCCAACCGCTTACCGCCTACCGCCCACCGCCTACTCTTCTTCCTCCGCCGCCTCGCCCTTCTCGGCCTTCGACGCGGCGATGATCTTCGACTGAATGTGGTTCGGCACCTCTTCGTAGTGCGAGTACTCCATGTGGTAGGAGCCGCGGCCACCGGTCGCCGAGGTGAGTTGCTGCTCGTAGGTCAGCATTTCGGACATCGGCACCTGGGCCTTGATGACGGTCATCCCGCCGCGCGTGTCCATGCCCGAGATCCGGCCGCGGCGCCCGTTCAGGTCGCCCATCAGGTCGCCCGCGAAGTCGGACGGCGCATAGACCTCGACGTTCATGATCGGCTCGAGGATCGTCGGCCTCGCGCGGGACATGCCGTCCTTGAAGGCCAGCCGCCCCGCCATCTTGAACGACAGCTCGTTCGAGTCCACGTCGTGGTACTTGCCGTCCACGAGCGTCACTCGGAAATCGACGACCGGGTAGCCGGCCAGGTACCCGCGGAGCCGCGCATCCTGGATGCCCTTCTCGACGGCCGGGCGGAAGGTCTGCGGGATGGCCCCGCCGAAGATGTCGTCCACGAACTCGAAGTCGGAGCCCCGCGGCAGCGGCTCCATCCGGATGCTGCAGTCGCCGAACTGCCCGTGGCCGCCCGTCTGCTTCTTGTGGCGCCCGTGCGCGTCGGTGGCCGCCGTGATCGTCTCCCGGTACGGGATCTTCGGCGGCTTGAGGTTCACCTCGACGCCGAAGCGCCGCTTCATCTTCGCGACGGTGACCTCGATGTGCAGCTGGCCCTGGCCCGACAGCAGCAGTTCCTTGGTCTGCGGGTCGCGGCTCGAGCGGATCGTCGGGTCCTCCTCCTGCAGTCGCTGGAGAGCGCCGCTGATCTTGTCCTCGTCGCCGCGGCTCTTCGGCTCGACGGCGTAGGAGAGGACCGGCTCGGGGAACTTCATCGGCTTGAAGACCGGCCCGCCCTTGTCGGCCAGCGTGTCGTTGGTGACCGTTTCCTTCAGCTTGGCCACCGCGCCCAGGTCGCCCGCCTTCAGCTCCGGCACTTCGGTCTGCGTCTTGCCCTGCAGCAGCACCAGGTGCCCGAGCCGCTCCGGCGTCTCCTTGGTGAGGTTGTAGACCGTGCTGTCGGCCTTCAGCGCACCGCTCATCACGCGGAACATCGTGATGCGGCCGGCGAACGGGTCGGCGACCGTCTTCCAGACGTATGCGGCTGTACGGGCCGGCGTCACCCGCGCTGACCGTCACTTCCTGGCCGCCCTTCACTGCCTTCACCGGCCGCTCGGCGGGGGAGGGCACGTAGTTCAGGATGGCGTCGAGCAGCGGCTGGATGCCGATGTTCAGCCCCGACGAGGTGCAGAAGAGCGGGAACATGCGCCGGCCGAGGACCGCCGAGCGGAGGCCGGTGACCAGTTCCTCGTTGGTCAGCGTGCCGGCCTCGAAGAACTTCTCCATCAGCTTGTCGTCGGCCTCGGCGACCATCTCGATCAGCGCCTCGCGCGCCGCCGTCGGCGTCGGCCTCCATGTCGGCCGGCACGGGCTGTTCCTTGAACTTGCCGCTGCCGTCCGCCTCGTAGACGAACGCCTTCATCCCGACCAGGTCCACGACGCCGCGGAAGGACTTCTCCTCGCCGATCGGCATCTGCACCGGGACGACCGTGCGGCCGAACGAGCGCGGTGAGCGACTCGAGCGAACGGGACAGGCTGGCGCGCTCGCGATCCATCCGGTTCAGGACGACCAGGCGCGGCAGCTCGAACTCCTCGGCGGCCTCCCACACCTTCTCGGTCTGCACCTCGACGCCGGACACCGCGTCCACCACGACGACCGCGGCGTCGGAGACGCGCATCGCGGCGATGCGAGTCGCTGAGGAAGTTCCCGAACCCGGGCGTGTCGATCAGGTTGATCTTGTGCTTGTTCCACTCGGCGTAGGCCAGGCTGGCGGCCAGCGTGTGCTTCCGGGCGATCTCCTCCTCGTCGAAGTCGGTCGTCGTCGTCCCGTCGTCCACCCGGCCGAGGCGGTTGACCATGCCGGCGTCGAACAGGATCGCCGAGGCGAGCTGCGTCTTGCCCGCACCCGAATGGCCGACGAGGGCCACGTTCCGGATGCTGGCGGCGTCGTAGACCTTCATAGACGGAATCCTCCTGCCCGGCGGGTCGAAGACGCCCACGCGGGGTCAACAGAGCTGGTGCCTCGTGCGTCCGAACGAGATCGAAATCCTGCCTGGCACCGAGGGGATGACGGGACGGACTGGCGCCCGGGGGCGGGCACAAACCACCATTCTAGCAGGGAATCGACGCCGGCTGCGCGGGACCTGACGGTGGCCCGTGCGCCGGCTCGTAGTGGCTGGTTGCCAGTGATTAGTGGCTAGTCGGTTGGGCTCTGCCGCTGCCTCGCGAGTCGATCGCTCCGGGACGGCCGAGAGCCGACGCTGGCCTCGGCAGCCGGCTGGTGCTGGCTGGAGACTGGCTGCTGGGGGCTGGTTGGTGGTGGCTGGTCGCCGCGAAGTTCAGCCGTTCAGCGTCGAGCGTGACGACTGGCCACCAGCCACTTGTCACTAGCCACTATTCGTATCTCAGCGCTTCGATCGGATCCAGCCGCGACGCCCGCATGGCGGGCAGCATCCCGAAGATGATGCCGACGGCCGAGGAGAAGCCCATGCCGATGGCGAACGGCTTCCAGCTGAGGGAGGTGGGCATGCCGGTGAGGGCGGTGACCAGGTAGCCGATGCCGATGCCGATCAGGATGCCCAGCACGCCCGCCGACTCCCGTCAGCACGACGGCCTCGAGCAGGAACTGCCAGAGGATCTCGCGCCGGCGCGCGCCGAGCGCCTTGCGGACGCCGATCTCGCGCGTCCGTTCGGTCACCGAGATCATCATGATCGCCATGACGCCGATGCCGCCCACCATCAGCGCGATCGACGAGATCACGACCAGGCCCAGGTAGATGTACTTGGTTACCTGCTCGAAGACCTTCAGGGCGAGGTCCTGCGTTCCGATGTCGAAGTCGTTCTCCTGGTTCAGCTTGAGGTTGTGGCGGATCCGCATCAGCGTTTCGATTTCGCGGATCGCCTCCTCGCGGGAGATCCCCTCCTTCGGCAACGCCACCACCGTGGCGGCCAGGAACGCGTTCTTTCTCGGCCGCCGGGCCTCGACGTTGAACACCTTTTGATAAGTGGTATAGGGCACGACGACGAGGTCGTCCTGGCTCGTGCTGAGGCTGCCCAGGCTGGGCCGTGGCCCCACCACGCCAACGACCGTGAACTGCTCGGTGCCGATGCGGACGACCTTGCCGATGGGATCGAGGTTCGGGAAGAGCGCCTTGTACGGACCCTGCCCAAGCACGACCACGTTCCGGCGGTGCTCGACCTCGTAAGGGGTGTAGAAGCGGCCCTGCTCGATTGTCAGGAAGCTGATCTCGGCGAACTTGTCGGTCGTCCCCAGCACGCCGATCCGCTTGCTGCGCAGGTTCTTGTAGAGGACGCGGCGGTTGACGTTCTGGCCCGGGCCGGCGCCGAGCCAGACGTCCACGGTTTGCAGCGTCGTGGCCTGCGCCGCGAGCGCCTCGGCGTCGAGCACCGTGATGTTCGGTCGCTTGAGCAGCTCCTTGAAGTCCTTGCCCGACCCGAAGCTGGCCATCCCGAAGCGCTGGACGAAGATCGTGTTCGGGCCCGATCTCGTTGATCAGGCTCTCGAACGAGTCGCTGAACCCGTTGAGAATCGCCGTCATGCCCACGATCGACATGATGCCGATCACGACGCCGAGGACCGTCAGGGCCGACCGCATCTTGTTGACGCGGATGGTCCCGAGCGCCATGAGCATCGTGTCGAGGACGAGCGCGAAGCGGACTCGCACGGCTATTCCTTCCGAAGGGCTTCGATCGGGTCGAGCGACGCGGCGCGCGACGCCGGGTAGATGCCGAAGAACAGTCCGACCGCGGCCGTGATGCCGACGCCGAGGGCGACCGACGAGGGGTAGATCGCCATCGGCAGGCTGGTGGTCTTGGACACGATCGCCGCCGCCCCGAAGCCGAGCAGCGTCCCGATGATGCCCCCGGTGATCGAGAGCACCACCGACTCGACCAGCACCTGCGTGATGATGTGGGCGCGCCGGGCCCCCAGCGCCTTGCGCAGGCCGATCTCCGAGGTGCGCTCGGTGACGACCATCAACATGATGTTCATGATGACAATGCCGCCGACGACGAGCGACAGCGCCACCACGCCGATCAGCACGGCGAAGATGTTCTTGGTGATGCTCTCGTAGATCTTGAGGAACGTCTCGGAGCTGAACAGCCCGAAGTTGTCGCGTTCCTTCGGCTTCAGCCGCCGCTCCACCCGCAGCGCCACCCGAGTCTCTTCCATCGCCTGCTTCGTCAGGGACGGGTGGATCGGCTTGGCGGTCAGCAGCAGCGACTGGCGCCCGCCGAAGAAGCGCCGCAGGGCGCCGAGCGGGACGACCGCGTACTCGTCCTGCTGCGAGCCGAAGAACGACCCCTTCTTCTCCGCGACGCCGACGACCGTGAAATGCACGCCGCCGATCGAGATCTGCTTGTCGATCGGGTCGGTTTCCTTGAACAGCTTGTCGGCGACGCCCCAGCCGACCAGCGCCACCGGGCGGTTGCGGTCGACCTCCATCGGGCTGATCGGCCGGCCCCGCTCGAGGGTGTAGTTCGAGAAGTGCAGGTAGTCGCGCGTCACGCCCCGCAGGCTGACGCTCTCCATCACGTGCTCGCGGTAGCGTATCTCGCGGTTGCCGTACGCCGTGGCCATCACGTGCGAGACGAGCGACGTCCGCCGGCGGATGGCCTCCGCGTCCGCCATCGTGATGCGCGGGTTGTTCCTCGCCAGCTCTTCTTCCTCTTCGCTGGTGATGATGCCCTCGCGATCGATGCTGAACGAGTCGGCGCTGAACTCGGACAGGATCGCGCTCGTCACCGACGCGTCCATGCCCTTGACGAGCGACCACACCGCGATCACCGACGTGACGGCGACGATGTTGCCGAGCACCGTGAGGAACGAACGGAGCTTGGTGGACCAGATCGCCGCGAGCGCGATCTGGACCGACTCGAGCAGCTGCGTCATAGGGCTACTTCTTGGCCGCCGCCGGGCCCTTGCTCTGGTCGACCTGCACCTTCGTGCCGTCGCCCAGCCCGCGCACCGAGTCGAACGGGCCGGTGATGACCTTGTCGCCCGTCTTGAGCCCGGTAAGCACCTCGAAATACTTGTCGCCCGCGACGCCGGTCTTGACCGGCACGAACTTCGCGACGTTGTCCGAGCCGACCACGAAGACGCCTTCCACTTCCTTCTTGGTCTGGCCGGGCTTCAGCTCCGCCGCCTCGGCCGCGGGCGCCACCGCCGGCCGGCGCCGCTTGTCGTCGGTCTTCGGCGGCTGGACCGCGTTCCCCTTCTCGTCGAAGACCTGCTCGCGCACGGTCATCGCCTGGATGGGAACCGCGACCGCGTTCGTCCGCTTCGCGGTGGTGATGTCGGACGTGCAGGTGAACCCCGGCCGCACTTCGGGGATCTCCCCGTCGATCGTGACGACCACCTTGAAGTTCGTCGCCTGCGCGACGGCCGCGCCCGCCGTCTGGATCGGGCTGTTGCCGATCTCGGTGACCGTCCCCGTGAACGTCTTGTCCGTCAGCGCGTCGATCGTGATCTTCGTCTTCTGGCCCAGCTGGACGTTCGGCACGTCGGTTTCGTCGACCTCGATCTCCGCCTCGATCACCGACATGTCGGCGATGACGAGCAGGACGACGCTCGGGTTGTTGGTGAAGCCGACCACCGCCGTCTCACCCTCTTCCACGTTGCGCCTGGTGACCAGGCCCGTGATGGGCGAGTTGATCGTCACGCGGCTCAAGTCGTGCCGGGCCGACTCCAGGTCGAACGACTGGCTCTTGATCCGCTGCTCGGCGTTCGACACCGCCTGCTCGGCGTTCCTCAGGGCGCCACTCCGCAGCGTGACGGTCGTCTCAGCCTGGTCCAGCGCCTGCTTGGTCGTCAGGCTGCTCTTGGACAGCGACTGCTGCCGCGCCAGCTCCTCCTCGGCAAGCTTGAGATCCGCCCGGGCGTTCTCCGCCGCGATGCGCGCCTGCTGAAGCGCGATCCGCTGCTGCTCGAGGCCCGACTCGCTGACCTGCAGCCGGCTCCGCAGGTTCCGCGGGTCCACCTGCAGGAGGAACTGGCCGGCCTTCACCCGGTCGCCCTCCTTCACCGCGAGCTGCACCACCTTGCCCGACACCTCGGACGTGATGTTCACCGTCCGCCTCGCGCGGATCTTGCCGGAGGCCGACACGATCGACTCGAGGTCGCGCTGCTTGATCGCCTCGACCGTGACCTTGGTGCCGGTGTCTTTCTTGAAAGCGAAGTTCGCCCAGATCATCGCCGCGATGACGACGAGGACGAGGCCGCCGATGATGACCTTCTTGCGCGTCATGAAACTAGCTCCACATGGCCATGATGGCCGCAATCGCGACGGCGATGACGCCGTAGACGCCGAACAGCACTCCCGCGACGGTGCCCGTCTTCTTGCGCGAGGCGACCGCGACGCCGATCGCCAGCACCGCCACCCACCAGATCGTGAAGACGTCCGCCATCCCGAGCAGGCGCGCAAGGAAGCTGCCCTCCGGGAGGAACGGGAAGAAGACCGCGAGGTTCGTCGCGCTGCTCATCGAGGCACGCTGGTAGTTGACCGGCGTGAGGATCAGCGTGCCGACGGCGCTCACCACCGAGGAATGGACGACCACCGCGTAGAGCTGCTTGAAGGTCCCCGTCCCCCCCATCAGCGCCCCGACGATGAGGAGCAGGAGGCCGGCGACCGCCGCCCAGATGATCGGCGGGATGACGACCATCGCGGCGGCCGAAGCGGCGATCCGCGCGGTGTTCGGCTCCATGATGCCCTTCCGCATCCCCTCGTACATCTCGTCGTTCACCTTCACCCCGAACGCTTCGACGCGGCGCACCGCGTCGTCGAGCGCCGCCTGGCGCCCGACCTCCGTCGACTGGAACCACATCTGGCTGCCGCCGGTGATGAGAATGACCACGAGCGCCATCATCAGCCACGTGGGTCGCGCCGCAACTGCCTGGAACGTCTCTCGGGGTGACACGATGACGCCGATGAAACGCGCGACGAGATTCTTGTTGGAACTGCCGTCTGGCCGGGCCGTGGTGTCCGTCATGGGGTGAGCCTCTCCTCGGGGGCGGGGGCGAACGCGTAATCTTATACCCCTTCAACGGATATACGATCTCGGCAATGGCGATGTTTCCACGAAAGGCCTCCGTGTACGAGACGATTCGTCAGTCGCCTCAACGTTCCCGCGCGTGCGCCTGGCCGGCCTTCCTCCTGGTCGTCTGCGCGACCGCCGCGCCCGCCCGGGCGCAGGTATTCGAGTCGGTCGGGGCCCGCGCGCTTGGGATGGCCGGCGCGTTCGTGGGTGTCGCGGACGACGGGACGGCAACCTACTGGAACCCCGCGGGTCTCGGCACGGGAACGGTGGTGGAGGCGTGCGCCGGATACGGCCGGAGTGACCGATGGCCGGAAGCCGCCGGGCCACCCGGTGGCGGGCATGAGGGGGGCGCGGCAAGCCTCTGCCTGGCCGCTCCGGTCATCGCCTTCAGTTTCAACAGGTTGGAGCTGACCGCCGCGGGACCGTCCGGGAACTCTACAGCAGGCGGGTCCGGGAGCCGACAAGATCTCAGACCGCAGGGAGTGGGCGTGTCTTCGTTGACGACCGCCCACTACGGCCTGACCCTCGTCCAGACGGTCATGTCCGGTGTCACGATTGGGGCCACATTCAAGGTGGTCAGTGGAAATGCGGGCGCCGGCCAGGTGCCCGAGGGGCCGGTCGCGAGCGTGGTGGACGCGGCTGACGAGCTGGAACGGAGGACGACCACCACTTTCGACGCGGATGTTGGCGTCATGGCAGGCGGCGGGCCGGTTCGGGTCGGCCTCACCGTCCGGAACATCCGCCAGCCCTCTTTTCAGACGCCGGCCGGGGAGTCCCTCGAACTGGCCCGGCAGGCGCGGGTTGGCGTCGCGTGGACGCCGGGACGCGAAGCGGCGGCTAACCGGTCCGACCCTCGCGGCCTGGTCTTCGCCTTCGACGCGGACCTGACCCGAACGCCCACGCCCGAGGGGGGGCGCCGGAACGTGGCGGTGGGGGCCGAGCGGTGGTGGTGGGGGCGGCGGCTGGGGCTGCGGGCAGGGGCGCGCGCGAGCACGGTCGGCGCGGCCAGGCCGGTGGCAGCGGCCGGCGTCAGCATCCGGGTGACGAGGGCCGTCTTCCTCGAGGCCGCGGGAACGGGCGGCCACCAGGACGGCGATCGCGGGTGGTTCGTTGGAATTCGCGCGGGCCTCTAGGGTTTCCCCCGGGGACCCGCATCACGCGCAAGTGTGTCCCGCCGAAGCGGCAACGCCGCGACGGCGGGCTGTTGGCAACCGTGTCAGGGTTGTAGTCGACCATGCCCGTCCGGATTGGCGAGCTCCTGCTCAAGGAGAAGCGGATCAGCCCCGAGCAGCTCCAGGAGGCCTTGAACTACCAGAAGGCCAATGGGGGCAAGCTCGGGGTGAATCTCGTGAAGCTCGGCTTCGTCACCGACGAGGAGATCACCGCGCTGCTCAGCCGCCAGTACGGGGTCCCCTCGATCAACCTGGCCGAGTTCGAGATCGACCAGGGTGTCATCAAGCTGGTGCCGCCCGAGACCGCGCAGAAATACCAGATCGTGCCGCTGAGCCGGTCGGGCGCGACGCTGACGATTGCGATGACCGACCCGACGAACGTCTTCGCCATGGACGACTTGAAGTTCATGACGGGGTACAACGTCGAGCCCGTCGTGGCGTCCGAGACGGCGGTGATGGAGGCGATTCAGCGCTACTACGCGCTGGCCGGGGGCGGGAACAAGTCGAACGGGAACGGGCACGGGCAGAGCGCGCTGGACTTCGCGACGCAGGCGCTGCAGGACCTGCCGCAGGTGGACGCGTCCGAGGTGGAGGTCCTCGAGGAACTCGAGGAGATCAGCGTCGAGGCGCTGGCGAAGCAGGGGGAGGAAGCCCCCGTCATCCGCCTCGTGAACGTGATGCTGATGTCGGCGATCTCCAAGGGGGCGAGCGACATCCACATCGAGCCCTACGAGAAGGAGATGCGGATCCGCTACCGCATCGATGGCGTGCTGTACAACATCATGGCACCGCCGCTGAAGTTCCGCGACCCGATCGCGTCCCGCGTGAAGATCATGGCGAAGCTCGACATCGCCGAGAAACGCCTGCCGCAGGACGGCCGCATCAAGATCCGCTTCAACGAACAGGGCAAGAACAAGGAGATCGACTTCCGCGTCTCGTGCCTCCCGACGCTGTTCGGCGAGAAGATCGTCCTCCGGCTCCTGGACCGCGACAAGCTGATGCTCGACATGACGAAGCTTGGCTTCGAGCAGGAGTCGCTGACGAAGTTCGAGGAAGCGATCCTCCGGCCGTGGGGCATGGTGCTGGTGACGGGCCCGACCGGGAGCGGCAAGACCAACACCCTGTACTCGTCGATCTCCAAGCTCAACACGTCCGACACCAACATCATGACGGCCGAGGACCCGGTGGAGTTCAACCTCCCGGGCATCAACCAGGTGCAAATCCGCGAGGGCATCGGCCTCAACTTCGCGGCCGCGCTGCGGTCCTTCCTCCGGCAGGACCCGAACATCATCCTCGTCGGCGAGATCCGCGACTTCGAGACGGCGGAGATCGGGATCAAGGCCGCCCTGACCGGGCACCTCGTGCTCTCGACGCTGCACACCAACGACGCCCCGAGCACCATCAGCCGCCTGATGAACATGGGCATCGAGCCGTTCCTCGTGGCGAGCTCGGTGAACCTGATCTGCGCCCAGCGCCTGGTGCGCCGGGTGTGCGCGGCGTGCAGGCAGCCCGTCCCCGTGCCGCCGGCGGCCCTGGTCAAGATCGGGTTCAGCCCGGAGGACGCCGCCGCGGTGACGCCGATGAAAGGGAAGGGCTGCGAGAAGTGCAACAACACCGGCTTCAAGGGCCGGGTGGGCCTGTACGAGGTGATGCAGGTCACCGACGAGCTGAAGGAACTGATCCTCGTCGGCGCCTCGGGCCTGGAGTTGCGCCGGCGGGCCGTCGAGCAGGGGATGATTCCGCTGCGCGAGAGCGGCCTGCGGAAGATCAAGGACGGTCTGACGACGATCGAGGAAGTGGTTCGCGAGACGGTACACTGACGCGCGCGGCGTCAGGGACCGAGGGAGCAAGGGAACAACGGAGCAAATGGTCAGTTGCCAAGTGGTCAGTTGCCAAGTGACGCCGTGGTCGGTTGCCGCGTGGTCAGTTGCCAAGTGACACGGGCCGGGAAACGGGGAACACGCTGATGGCAACCTTGCCGGAACTGCTGAAGAAGACCGTGGAGATGGATGGGTCCGACCTCCACCTCACGACGAACACGCCGCCGCAAATCCGCGTGCACGGCAAGCTGCAGCGCCTCGCGATGCCCGACCTGACGGCCTCCGAGACGAAGCAGCTGGCCTACAGCGTGCTGACCGACGCGCAGAAGAAGCGCTTCGAGGAGACGCTGGAGCTGGACTTCTCGTTCGGCATCCGCGGCATCGCGCGCTTCCGGTGCAACGTGTTCAACCAGCGCGGCGCGGTGGCCGCCGTGTACCGGCAGATCCCCGAGCGCATCCGGAGCTTCCAGGAGCTGGGGCTGCCCCCCGTCATCCAGAAGCTGGCCGAACGGCCGCGCGGCCTGGTCCTGGTGACCGGCCCCACGGGCTCGGGCAAGTCCACGACTCTGGCGGCGATGCTCGACAAGATCAACATCGATCGCCGTGATCACATCCTCACGATCGAGGACCCGATCGAGTACATCCACCAGCACAAGAACTGCCTGGTGAACCAGCGCGAGGTGCACAGCGACACCTCGGGCTTCGGACCGGCCCTGCGCTCCGCCCTGCGCGAGGACCCCGACATCGTCCTCATCGGCGAGATGCGCGACCTCGAGACCGTGGAGTCGGCGCTGCGGATCGCGGAGACGGGCCACCTCACGCTGGCCACGCTGCACACCAATTCCGCGTCGCAGACGATCAACCGCATCATCGACATCTTCCCGGCGCACCAGCAGGGCCAGATCCGCACGCAGCTGTCGCTCGTGCTGGAGGGGATCGTCTGCCAGGCGCTGCTCCCGAAGGCCCACGGCGGCGGCCGGGTCGTGGCGCTGGAGATCATGGTGCCGAACTCGGCGATCCGGAACCTGATCCGCGAGGACAAGATCCACCAGATCTACTCCGCCATGCAATCGGGGCAGGAGAAGCTGGGGATGCAGACGTTCAACCAGGCGCTGGCGACGCTCTTCCTCTCACGTCAGATCACGATGGACACGGCGCTGTCGGCCTCCTCCCACAAGGAGGAGCTCACCGACATGATCAACCGGGGCGTAGGGGTGGTTCCGGGCGCGGGGCTCGGGCGCGCGGCGGGGCCGGCGAGCCCCGCGCGGCGGTGAGGTAACTCGTTTCCACGGGGGCATAGTTCCATGGCTACGACCTTCGCATACTCCGGCCGGACGCGGAGCGGCGAGACCGTCAGCGGCGAGCGGGTCGCGGAGAACCTCGAGGCCGCCACCGCGGCGCTCCGGCGCGACCAGATCCTGGTGACCAAGATCGCCCCCTCCAAGGCCAAAGCCGAGGCGGCCAAGACGGCGCGCGCCGGGAGGAAGGTCAAGGCGAAGAACCTTGCCGTCTTCACGCGGCAGTTCTCGGTCATGATCGACGCCGGGCTCCCCCTCGTCCAGTGCCTCGACATCCTCGGCGGGCAGGAGGAGGACAAGGGCTTCGCGAAGGTGATCCTCGACACGCGGGCGGACGTCGAGGGCGGGTCCTCGCTCGCCGACGCGATGAAGAAGCACCCGAAGACCTTCGACCCTCTGTACACCAACATGATCGCTGCCGGCGAGGCGGGCGGCATCCTGGACACCATCCTCAAGCGGCTGGCCGTCTACATCGAAAAGAACGTCAAGCTGAAGGGCCAGGTCAAGTCGGCGATGATCTACCCGGTGGCCGTGATCGCGATTGCCGCCCTCGTGGTCGCCGTCATCCTCTGGAAGGTCATCCCGACGTTCGCCGCCCTGTTCGCCGGCCTCGGGGCCGAGCTGCCGCTCCTGACCCGCGTGGTCATCTGGATGAGCAACTCGCTCGTCCGCTTCATGCCCTTCATCATCGTCGCGCTGGTCGGCGGCGCGTTCGCCTTCCGGCAGTACTACGCCACGAGCAACGGACGCCACGTGGTGGACGCGGTCCTGCTGCGGCTCCCAATCCTCGGGCTCATCCTCCGGAAGATCTCGGTGGCCCGCTTCTGCCGGACGCTCGCCACGCTCATCAGTTCGGGCGTCCCCATCCTCGACGGCCTGGAGATCACCGCCAAGACGTCGGGCAACGTGATCATCGAGGACGCGATCCTGACGACGCGCAAGAGCATCGAGCGCGGCGAGACCGTCGCGGCACCGCTCAAGGAGACCAAGGTCTTCCCGGCGATGGTGACGCAGATGATCGGCGTCGGCGAAGCGACGGGCGCCCTCGACACGATGCTGGGCAAGATCGCGGACTTCTACGAGGAGGAAGTTGACACCGCGGTGGCGGGCCTGCTCACGCTTCTCGAGCCGGTGATGATCGCCTTCCTCGGCGGCGTCGTCGGGGGCATCGTCGTCGCGATGTACCTCCCGATCTTCAGCCTGATTTCGAAACTGACGTAACCGACAGTGGCCAGTGGACAGTGGCCAGTCAACGGTGGACGCCTGTCACACGGGCCCGCCCGCCCGTTGCGAACCGTCCGTCCGGTGCGGGGCGCAAGGTGGAGGGCGGGACAACACAATGTGGCGGCGTGATCGACTGACCACCGGCCACTGAGCACTGACCACTGATATGCCACCCTCCGATCGCCGGCAGCGGCTGGCCTGGCTGATCGCCGGCCGGGCGATCGTCAGCACCCTCCTGCTCGGGTCCGGCCTGCTGTTCCAGATCAACTCGCCCGGCGTCGTGCCGGTGCGCCCGTTCTTCACGCTGATCGGCGTAACCTACGGCCTGACCGTCGTCTACGCCGTCGCCCTGCGCGTGGCCGACCGGCTGCCGTGGCTTGCCGACGTCCAGCTGGCCGTCGACGCCTGCGTCATCACCGCGTTCATTGCCGTCTCGGGCGGCGTCAGCAGCTACTTCTCGCTGCTGTACGTGCTGCCGATCATCGCCGCCGCCACGCTCCTCCGGCGGCGGGGTGCGCTCACCGTGGGGCTGCTCTCCGCCTTCCTGTACGGCCTCCTCGTCGTGGCGCAGTACCACGGGCCGCTCCCCGGCCTTGACGGCTGGCTCGCCGCCGGCGCCTCGCTGCCGCCACCGCGGGTGGCGCAGTACACCGTGGCGATCAACATCTTCGCGTTCCTGTCGGTGGCGGCCCTGGCGGGTTCGCTCGCGGAGAACCTGCGGCTGACGGGCGCCCGGCTGGAGCGCGCCTCACGCGAGATCCAGGACCTCCAGGCCTTCAACCAGGACATCATTGACAGCCTCACGAGCGGCCTGCTCACCACCGACGTCGACGGCAAGGTGCTCAGCTTCAACCAGGCGGCCGGCCAGATCACCGGTCTCTCCCCGACCGAGATGATTGACCGCCACGTCGGCGACGTGCTGCAGCTGCCCGACGAAGTCCGTCGCGCCCTCGCCGCCGACCTCGACGGAGAGCGCAGCCGGCGTGCGGAGTTTTTCTACCACCGGCTCGACGGGCGGAGGATCGAGATCGGGATGGCGGCGGCCCACCTGATGGCGCCGGGCAAGGCAGGCTTCCTGATCACGTTCCAGGACGTGACGGATGTGAAGCGGCTCGAGCGCGACGCGCGGGTCAAGCAGCGGCTGGCCGCGGTTGGGGAAATGGCGGCCGGGATCGCCCACGAGATCCGCAACCCGCTCGCGTCGATCAGCGGCTCCATCCAGGTGCTGCGCGAAGAACTGACGCTCGACACCGAGCAGGCGCAGCTGATGGACATCGTGCTGCGGGAGTCCAAGCGCCTGAACGACACGATCCGCGGGTTCCTGGCCTACGCCCGCCCGCAGCCCGGGTCTGCGCAGCGCATCGACCTGGGCAAGGCCGTCGCCGACACCGCGCGCCTTCTCGCCAACAGTCCCGAGATCCGGCAGGACCAGCGCGTCGAGGCGGACGTCCCCGGCGCGCCCGTCTGGTTCGACGCCGACGAGGGCCAGATTCGCCAGGTCCTGTGGAACCTCGCCACCAACGGCCTGCGGGCCATGCCCGGCGGTGGCCGGCTGCGCCTTTCGGTTCGCGCCGGGGAGCGGTCTGGCGGCCCGGTTCTCGAGGTGGAAGACGAGGGCGTCGGCATTCCCCAGGAGGAACTCGACGGCATCTTCCAGCCGTTCCACGGGACCTTCGCCCGCGGCAGCGGCCTCGGCCTCGCCATCGTCCACCGCATCGTCACGGACTACGGCGGAGAGATTGCGGTGAGTTCCTCTGTTGGCAAGGGCACGACGGTCAGGGTGCGGTGGGGGAGGACGGGGGCTGGTAGCTAGTGGTGGCTGGTGGTCAGTGGCCAGCGGTCAGTGGCCAGTGGCTGGTGGCTAGTGGCTGGTGACCAGTCGTCACGGGTAGACATGGACATGTAGTGCGAGAGCTACTAGGACCTTGTCGCCTGGCAAAGAGCCATGGATCTGGCCGAAGAGGTGTACCAGGCCTCCGATAACCTTCCCACACGAGGAAGTTACGGTCTGGCGCGGCAGTGCCGGAGTGCGACGTCTCAGTCCCTTCTAACATTGCCGAAGGACAGGGGCGGCGAAGTACTCGCGAATTCCGTCGCCACCTCTCGATAGCCATGGGTCCCTGCAGGAACTGGAAACGCAATTCTGCTCGGGCTCAGGCTCGCGCTATGCTTCGTGAGCACCGATGCGGCGGAACGAACCTCGATCAGCCGTCAGAGGTTGGCCGCCTGACCGGGGGCCTGTACAATTCGCTTGCCCCGGAAGGCGAGCCGATCAGATGTCTGACGACCGTGGCCCTTCAGCGGCCGACTGGCCACTGCCCACCACCCACTGTCCACTATGCCCGAACCAGCAGCAACCCCACCCCGTCTCCTCCTCGTCGACGACGAACCCTCGATCCGGCAGATGCTGGCGTATCGCCTGCGCAGGGAGGGCTACGAGGTCCTGCTCGCCGAGAGCGGGCGCGAGGCTGTCAGCCGACTGGAGGCGGGCGGGATCGACCTGCTGATCTCCGACATCCGCATGCCCGACATGAGTGGCGTCGAGGTGCTGCGGACCGCGAAGCGGCTCGACCCCGACATCCTGGGCGTGATGATCACCGCGTACGCCTCGAAGGAAACCTCGATCGAGGCGCTGCGCCTGGGAGCCTCGAACTACGTCGAGAAGGGCGGGCCGGAGTTCCCGAACGAGGTGGTCGAGGTCGTCCGCAAGGCGCTCGAGCAGCGCCAGTTGCGCAAGGAGCGCCGGCAGCTCCAGCAGGAGAACCTGCTGCTGAAGCGGACGCTCGGGACCTCGCACCAGTTCTGTAACATCATCGGCCGAAGCGACGGCATGGTGTCGGTCTTCAAGCTGATCGAGACGGTGGCGGCGACGACGAGCACGATCCTGGTGACGGGCGAGTCGGGGACCGGCAAGGAACTCGTGGCCCGCGCGATTCACTTCAACTCGCCGCGGCGCGACCGCCCGTTCGTCGCCCTGAACTGCGGGGCGCTGCCCGAGACGCTGCTCGAGTCGGAGCTCTTCGGCCACATGCGCGGCGCGTTCACCGGCGCGGCCGTCAACAAGAAGGGGCTCATCGAGCTGGCCGAGCACGGGACGGTGTTCCTCGACGAGATCGCCGAGATGACGCCGATGGTGCAGGTGAAGCTGCTGCGCGTCCTGCAGGAGCGGCGCTTCCGGCGGCTCGGCGGCCTGGACGAGATCGAGACCGACATCCGGATCATCGCGGCAACAAACCAGGACCTGACGCGGATGGTCTCCGAGGGCCGGTTCCGCGAGGACCTCTTCTACCGCATCAACGTCATCCCGATTCACCTGCCGCCCCTTCGCGACCGCCGCGAGGACATCCCGCTGCTCGCGGAGCACTTTCTCGGCCGCTACCGGGAGCAGATGGGCAAGAAAGTCACGGGCCTCTCGCGGGAGGCCGTCCGTTTGCTGGAGACGTACCACTGGCCCGGCAACATCCGCGAGCTGGAGAACGTGATCGAGCGCGCGGTGGCCCTCGAGACAAGTCCTGTCATCCTGCCCGACACCCTCTCGCCGGTCCTCCGGGGGCTGTCCCCGAAGACCGCCCTCCTCGTGGACCTGCCCGAGTCCGGCTTCAACCTCGAGGCCCACGTCCAGGACATCGAGCGCGGCTACCTGGCCGAAGCCCTTCGCCGCGCGGGCGGCGTGCAGTCCAGGGCCGCCGACATCCTGGGCATGACGTTCCGGTCGTTCCGGTACTACGCGAAGAAATACAGCCTCAAATAGGGGCTAGGGGCTAGGGGTGGGGGCGCGGATCGCCCCCTAGCCCCCAGCCCCTAGCCCCCAGCCCCTAGCCCCTGACAGTTAACGTCAGCGGAGCTTGACACAAATTGTCAGCGGGGGGCACGATCGAAGGACGGGCCGTCCCGACTGCAATCGATAACTTTAGCGATTCCAGCTGTTTGGCGGATCGGGCGGGATACGGCCGTGTTGGCACCGCCGTTGCTCATGTGCGGGACAGCACTTGGGTCGGCGGTGGTCGCAACGCGGCAGGCCACTCGCCCTTACTCGCCACCGCCGGCAAGACCCGGCAGCCGCATCTGAACACGAGGAGTAATCATGAAGAGGAACGAAGGCTTCACCCTGATCGAGCTGCTGATCGTCGTCGCCATCATCGGCATCATTGCCGCCATCGCGGTGCCGGGCCTGATGCGCGCCCGGATGTCGGGCAACGAGGCGTCGGCCATCGGGTCGCTCAGGGCCATCAACAGCGCGCAGTCGACGTTTGCCTCGAGCTGCGGCAGCGGACTGTATGCCACGACTCTGCTGGAACTCGGCACGCCGCCGACCGGGACCACCTCGGCGTTCATCAGCCCCGACCTCGGCGTCGCGGCCCCGGTTAACAAGAGCGGCTACATTCTGACGATGGGTGGGACTGCCGCGACGACTACGCTGGTGGCCTGCAACGCTGCCACCCTCGCGTCCGGCTATCACGGCGAGGCCGCTCCGCAGTCCGCTTCGACCGGCACGCGGTACTTCGCGACCAACACCACGAGCACCATCTGGCAGTCGTCGGCGGCCATCACCATCGGTGATGCTGACGCCACCGTCACCGGCGCGACCGCAATCCAGTAACGACCCGATTCAGGACGAGTGGCTGACCAAGGGGATGGCGTCCGGGACGCCATCCCCTTCGTCGTCCGCTGGCTACCCATCCGCCCCGGTCCCGCCCAGGTCTTGGTAGTGCGTCAGCTTTCAGCCCGCCCCCGTCTCGCGAACCGCTCCTCCCACTGACCGTCCAGTCCGGCTCGTCAGCATCAAGCCGAGAAGCCCCACTGCCAGCAGCGCGGTCGACAAGCACGCAATGGCTGCTGGGAACCACGACGGAATCGCCTGCTCGCAGTCGGGAAGGTGCCTCCGCGCCCGTGCCAGGTGGAGCCAGAAGAAGTCGACACCCGATCCCGGGGCGCCATCGATACCCCACGCGTCGGAGGAGACCGTGGAGGCGAACGGGATGTAACGGATGTTGTAGCGGTTCCAGGGCTTCCCCGGCCTGTCGGCGCGGCGCTCGTAGTAGTTCTGCCGGGCGAGATTGGCGCCGAGCGCTTGGTCTTGCAGATAGGAAACCGAGACCGAGCCCAGAGCCATGACGCATCCGATGACGGCGGAGGCCCAAAAGAGCCGGTTCTGCCAGTTGGTGGCGGAATGAGTGAACGCGGCTGGCAGCATCAGGAGCGGCACCAGCGGGATGAGGTGTCGCGGGCCATGCGAGTAGCCGCCTTCCGGGAAGAAGTAACTGCCGTAGAAGACGAGCGCGACACCCGCTGATACCGCCAGGCCAAGAAGCATCGCCCCGTGCTCGGCGCGAGCTCGCCGAAGACCTGCCAGCGCCAGCAGCAGTGGCGGCGCCCAAAGGAAGATCGACTTCCCCGGGGTCGCAAGAAGAACGAAGAGCCCGCGCGGCAGGTCTCCCAAGTCGAACGGCCGGGCGGCGCCCGCCACCGTTTCAGCCCAGTCGTAGCCGAAGTCGAAGGGGTCGGCAAAGCGCCACTGGTTGTACGACATGTGCACGACCCCGGTGAGGCCTATCGCGGCGAGGAGAAGCAGCGCTGTCCGTCGGCCGCCCCGCCCGCCCGCGGCAAGGGCCGCTGCCGCGAAGCCGGGGAGCAATACGATCGCGGTGGCCTTGATCAACCCGGCGAACAGCAACAGCGCGGCCGCCGCCGCAACCTGCCCGCGGCTCCAGCGGCTCCCTTGACGGGCCGCAATCAGAAGGAATGCCGCCCACGTCAGCGCACAGGCGAGCAGCGCCTCCGAATAGAACGAGCTCCCGTAGGTCCATATCGGCGTCGCGGCACCGAGGAGGATGGCGAGCCCGACCCCCCGTCGCTCAGGACAACCCAACGCAAGGACCGCAAGGTAGAAGCCCACGACCGTCAGGGCCCCGGCCGTCGACGTGACGAGGGCGGTGAGCCCGGCAACGACGACCAGCCACGGACGGCGAGGAGCCCTCGGTATACCCGATACCGTGGCGACGCCTCGTGCGAGCCAGTGATGTGGCAGGGCGAGGACTGCGGACCCGGGACCGTACGGCGCATAGGGCCGCCCGTCCTGGCCCTTTTTGCCGAAGAAGAGCGAGTGACTCCTCGCAATGCCGTCCGGCCCGACTACTCTCTCCTGCATCCCGAGCGCTTGCGGAACGGCAAGCGAGCCGGAGTCCGCCAGGCTCTCAACCTGGAAATAGGCCTCGAACTCGTCCGGAATCCTGAAGACGTCGCCCGAGGATGTGAAAGCGTAAAGCCCCTGAAAGGCGATGAACAGCAACAGGCAGACGCTAGACGTTCTCCTCATGAGCCGGCAGTATACGCGCCTTTCTCGAATGGGCTGGCTGACCGGAAATGTCTGAGCGGGGTGACAAGGAGTGTCAATGCCTCGCTGCCGCGCCGAGAGCGCTCTTCGGGGGAACCCCTGGAACGCCAGGCTTTCTTGAGGGATCCGAACTCCGGGAAGCAGCCGAGGTGCCGGCCTCGATATTGCAAAAGGATGGGCTGTCCGGGATTGAGAGTCGAGTCGTTGGAAATCTCGCCATCCCGGAACCAAGGTCGTCGACGTCGCCAGGCGGTCCTGGCAGATGGGGATGCCACAGGGTGGCATCCCCATCGTCGTTTTTAACCCGAATCCACCCGGGTCAGCCCTATCCTGGCCCTCCAGACCCGCGGCGTCCTTGCCCCGCCGCCAGCCCCCAAAAACGGTGCTAAACGCTGACAAAAAATGTCATCTCGCAGGACGGGCGAGAAGATCGGCGCTATCCGCAGCCATTTCCGTCGCCGCAGAGCTGGTACCTGATTTGCTGAGCTTTGTAGCGCGCGCCGTCGGGGAGCAGACGATGTTACGAAGACACTCAGGGTTCACGCTCATTGAGTTGCTGATAGTGGTGGCCATCATCGTCATCATTGCGGCCATCGCAATCCCCGGCCTCACCCGGGCGCGCATCGCAGCCAACGAGGCCTCGGCAATCGCGTCCCTTCGCGGCATCAACAGCGCCCAGCAAGCGTTCTGGTCGAGTTGTGGGGGCGGGATGTACTCCCCGTCGCTCTCGAACCTCGGACAGCCTGTCAACGGCGCGGCGGGCTACCTCTCTCCAGACCTGTCCACGGGGTCGCCGCCGGTCAAGAGCGGTTACGAGTTCGACCTCGGCACCGCTACCCCGGTGGCTCGTATCAGCTGCAACGGGGGCACGGTCGCTGCCAGCTACCATACGTCCGCTGACTTCCAGCCCGGCCGCGGCGGCCGCTACTTCGGGTCGAACGCCGACGGCACTCTGTACCAGTCCACCGTGAGCGTGTTCGGTTCGATGCCCGACCAGGCTGCCCCGCCGCCGCCCGCCATCGCCGTCGCTCAGTGACGCAGCCGTTGCGCCCCATGCCGCCCGGGCAGGGGAGGTCACTCTGGACGGACGAGGGGAGGTCCCGAACCAATCCCGGGCGCTGCCAGCAACTCGGGCCGCCCCGCTTTCTCGGAGCGAGGCAGTTGGCCTGAGCGAGCCGAAGGGCCGCCAGCTATAATGACGACGGAGTTCGATGACCATGTCTCCACTCGCCCGTCGCCTGACTTGGGTCCTGGCGCTGGTCGGCCTCGGCGCCTCGCTGACCTCTCTGTATGTGCACTACCAGTTGCTGTCAAACCCGTCGTACACGAGTTTCTGCGATGTGAGTTCGACGGTGAGCTGCACGCAGGCATATCTGAGCCACTACGGCAGCGTCTGGGGAATCCCGGTCGCCTTGCCCGGCGCCCTGTGGTTCGGGCTGATCCTGGTGCTCGCGTTCGTCGAAGTCGCCGGGCCGCCGTCGTTCAGGGACTCGGTGCCCAGCTACGTGTTCGTGTTGAGCACGATCGGCCTGGCGATCATCCTCTACCTGGGCTACGCGGCGTTCTTCGTGCTCAAGGTGGTGTGCCTCCTGTGCCTGACCACTTATGTGGCCGTCATCGGCCTGTTCATCGTTTCGGGTCTCGCCTCGTCTTTGCCGATGACCGCGGTGCCACGCCGGATCATCGGTGACCTGCGCGCGCTCGTCGCGCGCCCGGCGGTGCTCGCCGTCGTCGTCCTGTTCCTCGCGGGCGCCGTCTCGTCGCTAGCCTTCTTCCCGAAGGAGGACGCCGTGCGGGCGACGGCTGCGCAGCAGGCCGGGCAGCAGGCCGCCACGGCGGACCAGCGAAGCGAGTTCGAGCGCTGGTACACGTCGCAGCCCCGCCTGACGGTGCCGGTGCCCTCCGACGGGGCGGCGGTGGTCATCGTCAAGTTCACCGACATCCAGTGCCCGACGTGCGGGACCACGTATTTCAGCGACAAGCCGGTGATCTCCAAATACCAGGCGCAGTACCCCGGAGCGGTGAAGTACGTGGCCAAGGACTACCCCCTGCAGCCGGAGTGCAACCCGAACGTTCCCCGCCCGGTCCACCTGGCGGCTTGCGACGCGGCCGTGGCGGTCCGGTTGGCCCGCCAGGCCGGCAAGGGGGCGCAGCTCGAGGAGTGGCTCTACGGGAACCAGGCGTCACTCAGCCCGGCCTCCGTGCGGCAGGCTGCACAGACGGTCGGGGGTGTGCAGAACTTCGAGGCGCAGTATGCGAAGGCGCTCGAGGGGGTGCGCGGCGACGTTGCCCTGGGCCAGACGCTGAACGTGCAGAAGACCCCGACCTTCTTCATCAACGGGGTGAAGGTGGAGGGCGGCTTGGCGCCTCAGTACATGGACATGGCGATCGCCTACGAGCTGAAGAGGGCGGGGAGAATCAAGTAGTGAACAGTGGACGGTGGGCAGTGGACAGTGGATCACGCTGTCACACCGCCCTGGGTCCTGAACCGGCTGCCCCTGAGTCAGAGAGGGCCTCGAGCGTTGAGCCCGACGCCTCGAGCCTCTAGAGGCGCCAACTGCCCAGACCGATACTGACAACAGGCCGGCCGTGTCGAGATTCGAGGGTCCTCCGTCGAAAGACCGGTGCCCCTGCCGCGCGGTGCGCGGACAGCGTGACAGCGCGATGCTACCCTCGACCCTGAACTCTCGACTCTGAACCGGTGAGTGCTCGCTCCACTGGGTGTCTCGTGCACGCGATCGAAACCAACCAGCTGACCAAGGACTACGCGCTCGGGTTCTGGCGCAAGCGCCCCTACCGGGCGCTCGACGCGCTGACTCTGCAGGTCGAGCAGGGCGAGGTTTTCGGGTTTCTTGGCCCGAACGGCGCCGGCAAGACGACAACGCTGAAGCTGCTGATGCGGCTGGTGTTCCCGACGGGCGGGACGGCGGCGATTCTCGGGCGCCCCATCGGCGACGTTTCAGTCCGCCACCGGATCGGCTACCTGCCGGAAAATCCGTACTTCTACGACCACCTGACCGCCGAGGAACTGCTGCACTACTTCGGGCGGTTGTTCGGCCTGGCGGCTGCGGTCAGGCAGGAGCGCGTGCCGAGGCTCCTCGACGAAGTTGGCCTGGGCGCGGAGCGTCGCATGCCGTTGCGCCGGTTCTCGAAGGGCATGCTGCAGCGGGTGGGCCTGGCGCAGGCGCTTCTCAACGACCCCGAGGTGATCTTCCTCGACGAGCCGATGTCGGGCCTCGACCCGATCGGCCGGCGGATGGTTCGGGATCTGATCCTCCAGCTCCGCGATCGCGGGCGCACCGTGTTCTTCAGCTCGCACATCCTGTCCGACGCCGAGGCCCTCTGCAGCCGGGTGGCGATCCTCGCCGGCGGACGCCTTGTCTCGACCGGGCGGCTGGCCGACATGCTGGCCTTCGACGTGCGGGGGTGGGAGCTGGTGGCGGAGGCGGTGACCGCCGAGGGGCTGGCGGCGGTGCAGGCGCGATGCACGCGCCAGACCGTCATCGCCGAAGGGCGTTTCGCCTTGGAGTTGCCGGTGTCGGTGCGGCCCGAGGAAGTGATGACGGCCCTCGTCGCGTCGGGCGCTTCCATCGTGTCGCTCAACCCGCTGCGCGAGACGCTGGAGGAGTTCTTCATGCGCCAGGTGGCCGGCCAGTCTTCCGCCCGGCGCGTCGATGTGTAGTGGCCGTGATTCCTGAGTCCCTGTGTCCTGAATCCTGATTCCTGATGATGATCCTCCCCGCCATCGCCCTCAGCGTGTTCCGCGAGTCGGTGCGGGACAAGGTGTTCTACAACCTGCTGCTGTTCGCGGTGATCCTCGTCGGCGCATCCCTCCTGGTCGGCAAGACGACGGCCGGGCAGGACTTGAAGATCATCAAGGACCTGGGGTTGGCCGCGACCTCGCTGTTCGGACTGTTCATCGCGGTGTTCGTTGGCATCGGGGTGGTGTCGAAGGAAGTCGAGCGCCGCAGCGTGTACAGCCTGCTCTCGAAGCCGGTCCGCCGCTCTGATTTGGTGCTCGGTAAGTATCTCGGCCTCGTGCTCACGCTGCTGGTCAACGTTGCGGTGATGGCGCTTGCGCTTTACGCGCTGCTCGGCTATTCGCAGACGATGTCCACGGAGGCCGAGCGGGCCGCGTGGGAAGCTCCCGCGGCCGACCCGGCTCTGCTGATCGCCTTCGCGCTCATCTTTGCGCAGTTGATGATGGTGACGGCGCTCGCCCTGTTCTTCTCGACGTTCTCGAGCCCGATGCTCTCGGCCGCCATCACCTTCGGCCTCTACGTTGTTGGGCACTTCAACGCCGACCTGAAGAACTTCGAGGGGGTCGTGGCCTCGCGGCCCGTCGCCTGGCTTGCCCGCGGCCTGTACTATCTTCTTGCCGAACCTCGCCCCCTTCGACGTCAAGACGCAGGTGGTGCACGGGCAGGCGGTGGCAGCCGGGCAGGTCGGCCTCACGCTCGCGTATGCCGCCGTGTACATCGCCGCGCTGCTGCTCGCGGCCTCGGTCATCTTCTCCAGGCGGGATCTCAAGTGAGCGCGCGGGGCCGGCTTCGAAGCGCGGGAGTGGCGTTCGCCCTCGCGGGACTCGTGGCCGCGGCGGTGGGACTGCAGGTGGTACGCGACCGGGTCTACGGCGAGCCGCCTCCGGCGCGCGGCCTCCTCTACGTACGGTCGCCCGAGACGGTGCGCCGGCTGTCGCTGTCGTACGCGGCGCTGCTCGCCGACCTGTACTGGGTTCGCGCGGTGCAGTACTACGGGGGCACACGATTGTCGAGGGACTCCAACCGCAACTACGACCTGCTCTACCCGCTGCTCGACATCACCACCACGCTTGACCCGGCGTTCAACATCGCGTACCGGTTTGGCGCGGTCTTCCTGGCGGCGCCCTTTCCTGGCGGAGCCGGGAGCCCGGATCGGGCCATTGCCCTGCTGGAAAAGGGCTTCCGCGCCAACCCCCGGAGATGGCACTACCCGTACGACATCGGGTTCGTGCACTACTGGGAGTTGGGCGACTTCCAGGAGGCGGCGCGCTGGTTTGAAAAGGCCGCGGATGTGCCCGGTGCGCCGTGGTGGCTGCGGTCGATGGCGGCCGTCACCGCCACGCAGGGTGGCGACCGGCGCGCCTCGCGGCTGTTGTGGCAGGTGCAGCTGGACAACGCCGAGAACGACTGGGTCCGGAACAACGCCGTGCTCCGCCTCCGCCAGTTGGACGCGCTGGACCAGGTCGATGCGCTGAGCGAGGCCTGCCGGCAATACGCGGAACGCACCGGCGCGGCGCCCCGGCGATGGGAAGACCTGATGCGGGCGGGGATCCTCCCCGGCTTCCCGCGGGACCCGACGGGAGCGCCGTACATCATCGACCCCACGACCGGGGCCGTCACCGTCTCCCCGGAGTCCGACCTTTACCCGCTGCCGGTCGGGCCGCGCGCGACGCCACGCGGGCGCTGAGGGCATGATGCCACTGGTCCTTGCCGGGCTCTTCGGCCTCCTGATCGGCAGCTTCCTCAACGTCTGCATCTACCGCCTGCCGCGCGACCTGTCGATCGTCTGGCCGGCCTCGCGCTGCACGACGTGCGGTCGCGAGCTGTCGTGGTACGAGAACATCCCGGTTTTCAGCTACGTGGCGCTGCGCGCCCGCTGCAGGTCCTGCGGCGAGCGGATCAGCCCCATGTACCCGGTGATCGAGATTGTGACGGCGCTGATCTTCGCCGGCGCGCTCGCCTGGTACGGCTTGACGCCGCTGTTCGCCGCGCGGTTGGTGTTCGCCTGCGCGATGCTCGTGCTGGCCATCATCGACCTGCAGCACCAGATCCTCCCGAACGAGATCACGCTGCCCGGCATCGCCATCGGGTTGGTGGCGAGCATCTTCTTGGAACCGGGGGTCCGGGATGCGCTGATCGGGGCGGTGGCCGGCGCCGGTATCCTCTGGCTGATTGCGTGGACGTACGAGCGGCTACGCCACCAGGAGGGCCTCGGTTTCGGTGACGTGAAGATGCTCGCGATGATCGGCGCCTTCCTGGGCTGGCCCTCGATGCTGCTGACCCTCGTGATCGCGTCGTTCCTCGGGTCGGTGGTGGGCGTCTCGCTCATCGCCTCCGGCCGGGGCGAGCTAGGCTCGAAGCTGCCGTTCGGCACCTTCCTCGCCGCCGCCGCCATCGTGGCGGCGCTCGCCGGGCCCGACATCATCGCCTGGTACGCGGGGTTCTACAGATAGCAGGCAGCCGGCAGCTTGCGGCTTGCCGCAGATCACGCCGGTCAGTAGGATCGTGTCGTCTCCCGGGCAGCGTCGAGAGTGATTCGCTGCCAGCTGCCAGTATCGGGCTGCCAGCTGCCAGCCGCCAGCTTCTTGATGCACATGTCGCAATCCGCCTACGCCCTGGTCGGCCTCACCGCGCTTGTCGCCGGCCTCGTCGCCGTGCTCGTCTTCGCCTTCCTGCGCTTTGGCTCGGCGGTGCGGGACATGAAGCGGCAGGTGGGCGAAGGCAACGCCGAGCGGGCGTTCGTGTCGGCCGCCCTCGAGGAAGCAATCGGCCGGCTGCGCGAGCAAGGCCGCGAGATGACCGCGCGCGCGGAGAGTTCCGAACGCCTGAACAGCGAGATCGTCTCCAGCCTCACGTCCGGCCTGCTGGTGGTCGGCCTGCGCGGCGAGGTGCGGATGCTGAACCCCGCGGGCCGCCGGCTCCTGCGGCTTGGGGCGGTGGAGACCGCCGGGCACTTCCGCGCATTGCTGCAGGAGGCGCCGCCGATCGCCGACGTCGTGGAGGAGTGTTTGTCGAGCGCGCAGCCGGTCGTCCGCCGCGCGCTGACCATCGCGAGACGCGACCGCGCCTGCACGCACGTGGGTGTCACCGTGTCCCCTCTCTTCGACGAGAGAGGCGCCCTGCAGGGGGCGGTTTGCCTCTTCTCCGACCTCACTGCCGTGATGGAACTCGAGGAGCAGGTGCGGCTGAAGGAGAGCCTTTCGCGCCTGGGGGAGCTCACCGCGGGCCTGGCGCACGAGTTCCGAAACGGCCTGGCGACCATTCACGGGTACGCGCGGCTGATCGATCCCGGGAAGATCGCGCCGAGTACGCGCCGTACGTGCAGGCCATCCGCGAAGAGACGGACACGCTCGGCCGGGTCGTGAACAACTTCCTCAGCTTTGCACGCCCCGTGCAGCTCACCCTCGCGCCGCTGCAGCCCGAGCCGCTGGTCCGGCAGGCCTGCGCCGAGATCGAGGCCGACGTGAAGGCGCATGGCGGGGACGTGTCCGTGTCGGGTGACTTCGCGGTGGTGGAAGGCGACGAGGTCCTGTTGAAACAGGCGCTGTCGAACCTTCTCCGCAACGCCGTCGAGGCGTGTGCGGGCGTGGACCGGCCGCCGCGGATTGCCGTGGAGTCGCGCGTGGACGCCGCCAGTCACCTCCTGCGGATCGGCGTGGCGGACAACGGGCGCGGCATCGAGCCCTCCGCCCGGGAGAAGCTGTTCACGCCCTTCTTCACGACCAAGGACCAGGGCACGGGCCTCGGCCTCGCGCTCGTCCAGAAGATCGCCGTGTCGCACAACGGCCGCGTCCAGGCCTCTGACCGCGAGGGCGGCGGCGCGGTGTTCACGCTCGTCCTGCCGCTCGCAGGACACTGAGAAGGCGCGAAGCACGCGACTCGAACACCCAGCGAGTCCTGAGCGCAATCGCTGCAGCGCCCCACCGCAGCCTCATAGAAGTTCCTGCCCACTTCCTTCCGGGGCTTTCCGCCTCCACTGGACGGAAATTCACTTGTCTTGACCGCGAAGAAGCGAAGGCACGACGGCCACGAAGCCCTTTTGTCTTCGTGTTCTCTTGATCTTTCGTGGTTTCGTTCGTCGTCAGGCGAAGCGAGTACTGGGACCAGTGAAATCACGGATTCCCGCCTGGTCCTCCCGTTGCAGAAGGACCTGGCGGAGGCACGGGACAACCGAAGGCTGTCATGCGCAGATCCGGCTTCACCCTGCTCGAGGTTGCCGTTGCGCTCGGGATGCTGGCCGGCGCCGTGGTGGCGCTGGCGCATCTCGTGCTCGCGTCCGCGGCGGCGGGCCAGGATACGCGCCGGGCCGACCTCGCGTCGACCCTGGCGCAGGAACGTCTCGAACAGCTCCGCGGCCTTTCGTGGGGCTACGAGGCGGATGGCGCACCGCGCGAGGACACGACGACCAGCGTCGCCGGCCTCGGAGGGGAGGAGACGGGGTCCGGCGTGAGCCTCTCCCCACCCGAGGCGCTCGAGCGCGATACACCGGGTTTCGTGGATTACCTCGACGCCTCCGGTCAGCCCTTGGAGGCCGCCGGAGGGTCGGCGGGAGTGGCCTTCGTGCGCCGATGGCTCGTGGCCAGCAGCCCCGACTGTCCCGGTGAAGCGCTCGTGCTGCGAGTCCTTGTCGTTCGCGTCGAGGCCCGGTTCCAGCCCGCTCCCGAGCGCTCTCGGGGTGCCGCAAGCCTCACGACGCTGAAGACGCGGAGGACATGGTGAAGCGGCTCGCCCGTTCATCTCCTGGCGGGTTCGCCCTGGCGGAGATGCTCGTCGCGGCCACTGTCACGCTGCTGCTGGCTGGCGCCCTGCTCTCGATCCTCGGCCCGGGCAACATGGCTTTCCGCGCGCAGCCCGCGCTCACCGACATGCAGCAGCGCCTCCGGTTCGCGGCCGACGTCCTCGCCGCCCGACTCGAGAGCGCGGGCAGCGCTCCCACGGGCGGCCTCTCCGCCGGGGCCCTCGGCCTGCAGACGGCCTGCCTGCTTCCGTATCGATTCGGCCATCGCAGGCCGGACGCGCCCGGCACCTGGCGGGAGAGCGCGATCACCGTGATTGCCGGAAAGCCGGGGGCCTCGGTGGCCTTTCTCCGCGTTCCTCTCCACGCGGGCGAATCGCTGGCGGAGGTGGACGCCAGCCGCTGTCCGCCGGCGTCGCCCACGTGCGGCATCACGGCCGACACGAACCTGCTCTTGCTTCCCGGCGGAGGTCAGGCAGACCTGTACCGCGTGGACGCCGCGACCCCGCCTGTCCTCACGCTCGTTCGGGCGTCCGGCACCGCCCCGCGATCCTATCCAGCGGGTACGCCCGCCGTCCCCGTGGACATCGACGTGTTCTACCTGAGCGAGGGCGAGGACGGGCTGCAGTTGATGCGCTACGACGGCTGGGAGTCGGACCTGCCCCTGCTCGACCACGTGTCACGCTTCCGCGTCGGCTGGTTTGGCGCCGCGGACCCGCCGCGCTTCCGCGAGGCCGCCCAGACGTCGTCGGCGGGAGCCACCTACGGCCCCCCTCCGCCGGCCGCCGCCGTGGACGTTCCGGGCGATTCGTGGGGACCGGGTGAGAATTGCGTGTTCTCCCGTGCGGGGGCCGCGGTGATTCCGCGACTCCCCACCCTCGGGGGCAATCCGTTGTCGCTCGTCGCCCTGGACGGTGCTGGCTCTCACCGACGGTCCCTGGTGCGCGCACGTCGCCGAGCCCGGCCGCTTCGACGCGGATTTGCTTCGGGTACGCCGGGTTCGACTCTCGCTGGCGGTCGAAGCCGCCGCCGCCTCTTCCCGCGGCCAGGACCCTGAACGGTTCGGCCGTCCCGGCACGGCAGCCAACCCTCACACCACGGTGCCAGACCTGCAACTCACGCTCGACATCGTCCCGCGCAGCCTGGGGGGATGGTGAGGCGACGATGGGGCGAGACGGGTGGGCGATCCTCGTCGTGATGTTCGCAACCTTCCTGCTGGCCGCGATTGGTCTGGCCCTGGGCCTCGCAGCCGCCTACGACGCGCTGGCCTCCGCGAACGTGAGGGGAGCCCGCGGCACCTTCTACGCTGCCGAAGCCGGCCTGGAGCGGGCGGTGATCGACCTCCCGAAGTATCCCGACTGGGACCAGATTCTCTCGGGCGCCGTGATCTCCGGCTTCCACGATGGCGCTCCTGCCGGCGCGCGCGACCTGCCTGGTGGCGGCTCCTTGAACCTGGACGAGTGGGTGAACCTGGCGAACTGCGCCCGGCCGGAGCCGTGCGATGCGGCGGCGATGAACGCCGTCACCGAGGAGCGCCGCTGGGGCGAGAACAACCCCCGCTGGCGCCTCTTCGCCTGGGGGCCGCTGTCGTCGCTGGTACCCGAACCTCGATGCGCGAAGCGACGCTTACCTCGCGGTGCTCGTGGCCGACGACCCAACGGAGACGGACTTGGACCCCGCGCACGACGGCGCCACCGCGGACGCCGGTGGAGGGGTACTCCTGCTGCGCGCCTCGGCTTTCGCCGGCGGTGGCGTTCGCACGGTCGAAGCGACCGTCGCCTGCAGCGGGCGACAAGCTCCCACCGTGGGCTACCAGGCCCAGCGGGGCCGGGGCAACAACGCGGATGCCGTGGCAGGCCCCAGTGGAGCCTTGATACGCAGCGAGATGTCAGTCAGCGAGGGTGGGATGGTGCGGAGATGAAGGGGCACTGCCTGGCGCCGCTGGTTTGTTCCTGTGCCTGGCTGCTCGCGCGTCCAGCCTCGGCGCAAATCGACCCGCTCCTCTTTCTCAAGGACAGCAAACCCGCGGTGCTCATCGCCCTCGACGTGTCGAGCCGGATGCAGCGCGATCTTGCCGGGCGCTACCTGGACCCGCTCGTCTACGCGCGCACCGACGCGGACTGGGAAGAGACGATCGGTGTGAACGGCGCCAACACTGCCCGCTTCTACCGCCGCCGTTACGCCGGCCTGACGTGGCTCGATCCCGAGGGACCGTCGCGCGCTGCAGTTTCGGCCATGGAAATAGTCGGGGACCAGCAGTCGGGGTTCGCAACCTTCGACGGGCAAGCCCGCCTGGCAATCGCGAGGGCCGCGTTGAGCCGGGCGATCCAGGGCAATCGCCTTTCCAGCCGCTTTGGGCTGGTGACGGGGCGGCAGGCGGCACCGCGCTTTCAGCAGCACCCTCCGGCGACGGTCCTGCTGCAGCCGAGCGATCCGCTGGCCCAAACCGAAACGGGCATCGCGGGGACGTGGAACGCCGTGATCGGAACCGTCGATCCCGCCGCCGAGGCGCCGGAGACGGGCGTGGTGGTGCGGGCAGACGACGCGGGAGCGACCGAGGCTGTCATCGGCAGGCTGGCCCAAGGTCCCCTGGAAGCGGGCGCCCTGGTGCCCGCGGGCCTCGACCGCGCGGGCCTCGAGGATGCGCCCCTGCTGCAACTGCTCGCCGACATTCGGGAAGAGGCAGAGCGGCTGATCGCCGCCGACGCTTCGTGCCGAAACACGGTTGCCGTCCTCGTCACCGGCGGGGGCCAACATCCACCCGGGGATGTCACCCTGGCAACGCGGGCGGCCGCCCTCCTTCGGGTTGCCGGACGGCGAGTGCCGCTCCACGTGGTCGCACTCGCCCCAGACGAGGCCGACGTCGAAGCGCTGCGGGAGCTTGCCGCAGCCTGCGGCGGGCGCTACGTGGAGATCCCGGCGGCCTCCGGGGTGCCTCCCGATACGGATGGCAGCGTGACGGCCGTGACAGCGGCCGTCAACTTCGCAATCCAGCACGCGTTTGCCCGGTTCGCCGACGTGAACGCGCTTCCCACGCCCGCTCTGCCCCTGGGCCCGGCCTCCGAGTTCCCGATGGCGCCTCCGATTGTCGGAACCCTGGACATCGAGAACCTCGTGACCGACGCCGGGATCCTGCTCCCCCTCGCGCGGGTCACAACGCCTGCCGGAGCGGTCATCCCGCAGGCGTCGAACGTGCTGTTCACGGCAGGATTCACGCTCCCCGGCTTCGACGGCCGGATTCGCGCGTTCCGCGTCTATCGGCCGCAGCCGGACCCTGCCGGCCCCGGGGGTTACCGCTTCGTCGCCGACGGGACGCGCATTTGGACAGCAACGACCCCTCCGCCCGCGTCCCGGAACATCTTCACCGTCCTGCCGGGGCGCGGCGTGGTGCCATTCGACACGGGCCAACTGGATCGGCTGGCCCCCTACCTGCGCGTCCGCGACCCCGCCGCGCTGGTGGCCGCCATCCGATCTCACCCCCTGGGCGCCGTCACCACCTCGACGCCCGCGCTGCTCACCCCGCCCGCCCTCCCTGGCGGAGACGACGCGTCGAGAGTCTTCGTCGAGGCGCACCGGGAACGCCGGGCCCTGCTGTTCGTCGGCCTGGACGACGGGATGATGCACGCGTTCGATGGGCGGACGGGCCTCGAGGTCTGGGCGGTGATCCCGTTCAACCTGCTGCCCCGGCTCCAGTTCCTGCTGGACGGACAGCCGCTCGACGCCTTCCAGCACTACGTTGGCGGGTCGCCGCGCCTGGCGGACGTTGTCTCCGGAGGGGAGTGGCGGACCGTGCTGGTGTTCGGCGAGGGCGCCGGAGGCAACTTCTACCAGGCCTTCGACGTGACGCTCGAGGGCGTTGCGCGGGTCCTTCCGCCAGGCACAGACCGCCGTTCGGACCTGCTTGGCTGGTTCGCCGATCCCGGGCGAATCCCCTTCCTGTGGAGCTTTCCCTCGTACGAGCACTTCGACGCGGGCCTGGGGCCGCACGGCGACCTGGCGGCCGCCGCCAGCGAGCTGGAGAAGAGCGTCGGGCAGTCATGGTCAACGCCCGCCATCTTCGGCGCCCGGCCCGCGACGCCGTCCCTGGCGCTCTTCGGGTCCGGCCCGCTGCCGGCGTCGGTCCAGCGGGCGTCCAACCGCGGCGGAACAGTCGCCGGGACGCGCGTCTATCTGCTCGATGCCAGGAGCGGCGCCGTGGTCGAGAGCCGGGACGTGGGCAGCGACGGGGAAGGGGAGGAGCAGGACGGCTGCCCTGGGTCGGGCTGCACCCGCTTCAAGAACGCGGTGGCGGCCGACCCCGTTGTCGTGGCGGCCGCCGGCCACCCCACGCGTGCCTACGTTGGGGACCTGGACGGCCGCCTGTGGCGTTTCGAGGTTGACGAGGGCGATGAGGCGCCGCGGCTCTCGGTCCCGCGCCTCGTCTTCTCTGCCGGGGCCTGGCACCCCATGCTCGCGCCTGTCGGCACGGTGAGGGCGGGCACCGGCGGCACGTACGTGTTTCTTGGAACGGGCGGCGATCAACTCTCGATGTCGGCGGAACGTCCGGCCTCCCGCATCCTGACGCTGTTCGACTCGCCGTCGGGCGTGACGAGGGTGGCGGAACTGGCCTTGGAGTCGCGAGCAGGCGGGGGACGCGACGAGCGACTGTCGGCCCTGCCGGCCGCCGGCGGAGAGGTGATCTTCTTCTCCGCCACCGCCGGGCCCGCCAACGGGTGCCAGCCGGCCGAGTCGCTACTGTACGCCCTGACCATCTCCGGCGGGTCGGCCTTCGACACGACCGGAGACGACCGGCGCAACGCGGAAGACACGCCGAGGGTGGCCAGCCTGGCCTCGGGTCGGGCGACTGCGCCGACTGTGGCCGACCGCCACCTGTTCGTGGCCACCGGCGACCGCCTGCAGGTCTTCGGCGATCCCCTCCGGCTTCAACGCAGGCCCCGGCTTCGTGGGGGTCCGGGTCCTCTCCTGGCGCGAGGTCGGCAAGGCCCCCGGCCCCTGAAGCTCAACGGGTTTCCGGCCGATACCAAATACGATAGAGTGTGGCCTCGACGGGCGAGGCCGTCTGCCCGTGGTCCGGGCCGGCGTAAGGGGGTTGCCATGAAGAGTGCACCGCTGATTTGGGGCCTGGCGGGGATCCTCCTGTGTGGCGGTGTCGCGCGCGCCCAGTCGCTCGCCGAGATCGCCAAGAAGGAAGAGGAGCGCCGCAAGGCGACGAAGAGCACGGGCAAGGTCTACACGAACGACGACCTGCGCCGCTACCCGGTGCTCCCGCCTCCGTCGCAGCCCGCGCCGCCGGCCGACGCGCCGGGCGCGGCCGACCCGGTCACGGGCGCCAAGCAGCCGGCCGCCGCTCCCGCCGAGCCGAAGGAAGAAAAGGACGAGGCTTACTGGAGGAAGCTGATCAGCGACGCCAAGGCGCGCCTCGCGCGGACCACTGCGCACCACGAGGCGATGCAGACCCGCATCAACTCGCTGACGGCGGACTTCTACGCCCGGGACGATCCCGCACAGCGCGCGGTCATCTGGACCGACCGGACGAAGGCGCTCGAGGAACTGGCCCGGTTGGCGAAGGACATCGACGACCAGAAGAAGGCCATCAGCCAGATCGAGGAGGACGCGCGGAAGGCCGGCGTCCCTCCGGGCTGGCTGCGTTGAGCCGGATGCGCGTGCAGTATCCCATCCTGATCGTCGAAGACCGCGACTCGCTCCGCACGATGCTGCGGCGCACGCTCGAGTCGCACGGGCACGCCGTGCCTGGAGGCGCGCGACGAACCCGAGGCCGATCGGCACCTGCAGCAGGGCGGCGCCGGCCCTGGTCCTGACCGACCTGCGGCTGCCCGCGCGGCGACGGCTTCGGCGTGCTGGGCGCGGCCAAGGACTGCGACCCCGACCTCCCGGTCATCGTCATGACCGCCTACGGCAGCATCCAGGACGCCGTGCTGGCGATGAAGCAGGGCGCGCTCGACTTCCTCGCCAAGCCGGTCGATCCCGATCACCTGCTGCTGCTCGTGGACCGCGCGCTGGCGCACCGCCGCCTGGCCACCGAGTACCTCCTGCTGAAGGAGGAACTGGCGTCCCGCCGGGGCCTCCCGGAGATCGTCGGCGACGCCCCGTCGCTGCGGCAGGTGTCGGTGGCCCTCCAGCGGGCCGCCGGCAGCGACGCGACGGTGCTGCTCGAAGGGGAGAGCGGGACCGGGAAGGAGCTGTTCGCGCGGGCCCTCCACGCGCTCAGCCCGCGGCGCGACGCGCCCTTCGTCGCGATCAACTGCGCCGCGATTCCCGAGAACCTGCTCGAGACCGAGCTGTTCGGCCACGAGAAGGGCGCGTTCACCGGGGCGGTCGCGCGCAAGCCCGGCAAGTTCGAGCTGGCCCACCGCGGGACGATCTTCCTCGACGAGATCGGCGACCTGCCGCTGCCGCTGCAGGCGAAGATCCTGCGCGCCCTGGAGGAACGCGAGTTCGAGCGCGTCGGCGGAACCGCGACCGTGCGGGTGGACGTGCGCGTGGTGGCGGCGACCAACCGCAACCTGCGCGCGGCGGTGGCGGCCCGGCGGTTCCGCGAGGACCTGTTCTTCCGCCTGTCCGTGTTCCCGATCACCGTGCCGCCGCTGCGCGAGCGTCGCGAGGACATCCTGCTGCTCGCCCGTCACTTCGTGCGCCGCTTCTGCCGCGAGATGAACAAGCCGGCGATGACGTTGTCGGAGGATGCCGAGCGCGAGCTGCTCGCCTACGACTGGCCGGGCAACGTGCGCGAGCTGCAGAACGCCATCGAGCGGGCGTCATCCTCGCCGACGAAGCGGTGATCCACCGTCATCACCTGCACCTCGCGGCGCAGGCGGCGAACGCCGTTCCGCCGCCCGATCCCTGGGAACACGTGGACCTCTCAGGGCCCCTGCCGGAGGTCACGCGGCGCGTGCAAATGGAGGTGGAGCGCCGGAAGATCCAGGAAGCCCTTCGCGAGGCCGGAGGCGACGCGGGCAGGCCTCGGAGCTGCTGGGGGTCCCCTACAAGGCGCTGCTCGCGAAGATGGGCGAGCACCGGGTCGCAGGCTGACGCTCGCTCCCCGCCGGTCACTTGCCAATTGCCTACTTGGCAATTGCCTATTTGTTCCCTTGCTCCCTCGTTCCCTGAGTCCCGGTCCCCGTCTACCCCGCGCGAAATCCTACCCGCCCGAGCGCGCCTCTCAGTTCCCGCGCGCTCACGTCCCCGGCGATGACGGTCGAGCCGATCCCGGACGGCAGGACGAAGTGCAGCCGTCCGTCGACCACCTTCTTGTCGCGGCGCATCACCTGGATCATCTGCGGGATGGGGACGTCGGCCACCTGCGGCAGCGGCCCGAGCTGCATGATCAGGCTCCGCACGGCGTCGAGGTCCGCAGCCGACAGCAGGCCGCGTGACGCCGCGACCTCGGAGGCGACGAGCATGCCCCAGCCAACGGCTTCCCCGTGGCGGAAGCGGCGGTACCCGGTCAACGTCTCCAGCGCGTGGCCGGCCGTGTGACCGAAGTTCAGCACGCGCCGCGGCCCCGCCTCGCGCTCGTCGGACGAGACGATTGCGGCCTTGATGCGGCAGCACTGCGCGATCACAGCGACGAGCGCGTCGGTCCGCTGATCCGTGATCGCCGTCAGCTCGCGCCGGACCTGCGCGAACAGCGCCGCGTCGCAGGCCACGCCGTACTTGATGACCTCGTACAGCCCCGCGCGGAACTCCCGTCGCGGCAGCGTGCGGAGGAGGCCGGGGTCGGTGACCACCAGGCGAGGCGGGTAGAAGGCGCCGACGAGGTTCTTCCCGGCCGCGAGGTTGACGCCGACCTTGCCGCCGATCGACGCGTCCACCTGCGCCAGCAGCGTCGTCGGCACCTGCACGAGGCGAATGCCGCGCAGGTAGGTGGCGGCGGCGAACCCGGCCATGTCGCCGATGACCCCGCCCCCGGCCGCCACAACGGTGGCGTCGCGGTCCGCTTCGCCCCGCACCAGCGCCTCGTAGATCCGGGCCACCGTCGGCAGGTGCTTGTGCCGCTCGCCGTCGGGAACCTGCACGAGGGTCGGCGTCGGGCAGCGCCCGGGCAATCGACGCCGCCGTGGAAGCGCCAGACGACCGGATTGGACACGATGAAGCGGTGCCCGCCGATGTCGTGCTCTTCGAGGATCCGGCCGAGGCGCGTCGCGAGACCGTCGCCGATGAGCACGGCGTAGCGGCCCGTGGCCGCCTCCACGTCGATCGTCACGGGGTGCATGGCAGGTTGGATGGCGATGGCATGAATAGCTTACACTAGAAAGATCTGGGGCAACGTCGCCCCGCACTTCGAAGGATTTCAGCGCATGGCGAAGAGCGGCGAGGGCAAGGAAGCGTTTGTGACCGAGATCACCCCGAGGTCCGAGGACTTCTCGCGGTGGTACACGGATGTCATCCGGCGGGCCGAGCTGGCCGACTACTCCCCGGTCAAGGGGTGCATGGTCATCCGTCCGTACGGCTACGCGATCTGGGAGCTGATCCAGCAGGGCCTCGACCGCCGGATCAAGGCGACCGGGCACGTGAACGCCTACTTCCCGCTCCTGATCCCGCAGAGCCTCCTCATCAAGGAAGCCGACCACGTCGAGGGGTTCGCGCCGCAGGTGGCGTGGGTAACGCGCGGGGGCACCGAGGACCTCGACGAGCCGCTCGTCATCCGCCCGACGTCCGAGGCGATCATCGGGACGATGTACGCGAAGTGGATCCAGTCGTGGCGCGACCTGCCCGTGCTGATCAACCAGTGGGCGAACATCGTCCGCTGGGAGAAGGTGACGCGGCTGTTCCTGCGCACCACCGAGTTCCTCTGGCAGGAAGGGCACACCGCGCACGAGACCGCCGAGGAGGCGGAGGCCGAGACGCTGACGATCCTGCGGCTCTACAAGGAGTTCTGCGAGACCGAGCTGGCGATGCCGGTCATCGAGGGCCGCAAGAGCGAGAGCGAGAAGTTCGCGGGCGCCGACCGCACCTACTCGATCGAGGCGCTGATGGGCGACGGGCGTGCGCTCCAGGCGGGCACCTCGCACAACCTGGGACAGAACTTCGCCAAGGCGTTCGGCATCCAGTTCCAGGCGCGCGACAAGTCCCTGCAGCACATCTGGGGGACGTCGTGGGGCATGACGACGCGTTTGATCGGCGGCGTCATCATGACGCACGGCGACGACAGCGGCCTCGTGTTCCCGCCCCGCATCGCGCCGCACCAGGTGGTGATCATCCCGATCCCGCGGGGCAACTGGCGCGAGACGGTGCTGCCGCAGGCCAGGGCCATCGCCGACGAGCTGACGGCGCAGGGCGTGCGCGTCA
Organism: uncultured Acidobacteriota bacterium; assembly: GCA_963744445.1. Classification (GTDB taxonomy): domain Bacteria; phylum Acidobacteriota; class Vicinamibacteria; order Vicinamibacterales; family Fen-181; genus CAVUTP01. The sequence goes on along the minus strand of CAVUTP010000025.1, from coordinate 590,162 downwards.
TGCTCGACGACCGCGATGCCTACACCCCGGGCTGGAAGTTCTCGGAGTGGGAAATGCGCGGCGTGCCGGTGCGGCTCGAGATTGGCCCCAAGGACATCGAGAAGGGGCAGGTGATGCTGGCCCGGCGCGACACGCGCGAGAAGCTCTCGGCCCCGCGCGAGGGCCTTGCCGCGCGGGTGCTGGACCTGCTCGCCGACATTCAGCGCACGCTGTTCGATCGCGCGGTGGCGTTCCGCGCCGACCATACCACCGAGACCGAGTCGTACGACGAGTTCAAGCAGGTGCTGGAGGGAAGGCCGGGCTTCGTGATGGCGCCCTGGTGCGGATCCGCCGAGTGCGAGGCGCAAATCAAGGCCGAGACGCAGGCGACGATCCGGAACCTGCCGCTCGAGGAGAGCGCGGGCGGGGCGTGTGTGAAGTGCGGGGGGCCGGGGACGGCGCGCGCGTACTTCGCGAAAGCGTACTAGCCGGATTCAGGATTCGGGATTCAGGATTCAGCCGTCACGTGTGACGCCCAGAATCCTGACTCCTGGTTCCTGATTCCTGCTCAAGCTTTCGGCGGCAGCAACGCCGCCGCGCTCTCCGGCCAGCGGGTCTTGATCCGCCGGAGCACCGCGTGACGTTCTGTCAGCCGCTCCCGGCCCATGATGGCCCGGAACGCCGTGACGAGGTGTTCCCGCCACCAGCGCTCCCCGCCAGGCGCGCCGGCCAGCCGTGCGTGTGCGGCGGCAATCGCCTCGAGGCAGCTCGCGTCCCCAACCCGCTCGAGCGCCGCCAGCAACTCCACCGGTCCCTCGGTCGCGCGCTCGATCGTCTCCCGCAGGTCGTAAAGCGCCACCGTGCTGCCCCGTTCCGCGAGGGCCAGGTGGACCGCCGCGCGCACCGTCATCCACTCCCGGCGGCGGGCCTCGACCGTGTCCGACTTCTCTTCTTCCTGGCGAAGGACGCCGACGAGCCGATGGAGTGTCGGCAGGGGCGCGGCGCCACCCGCCTCCAGGACCGCGGCCTTGAGTCGGCCAGGGGGCTCGGGCAAAGGGCCTTCGGCTGACTGTTCGAGAAGCTGGATCGGTGACGGCCCGGACTCGGCCGGCGTCGGCGACTCGGCCGCGGCCCTGACCGTGGCGCTCGGGTCCGTGGCGAGGCGCTGGCGCACCGGGCCCGTCACGCTGGACGGCATCTCCCGTAACGCCTCCAGTGCAGCGACGCGCGCACCCTCGGGCTGCCCGACGTCCAGCACGACGGCCGTCAGGCGGTCGAGTATGTCGGTCCCGCGGGGCAAGTCGAGCAGGCGGCGAAGGACGCCGGCCGCGGAGGATGCGGTCGGTCCGTCGCCCTGTTCCAGCCAGCGAAACGCGCATTCTTCTGCGCGGGGATCGGCGATGGCCTCGAGGGCGGTGAACGCCGCGACACGTGCCGGCTGGGCAAGGGTGGATGCCACCAGGGCGAGCAGGCCTTCGACCGCGCGGGTGCCGATGACCGACAGCCTGGCGGCCGCGGCCTCGCGGGCGGTTTCAGGACCATGTTCGAGGTCGTGGAGGAGGCTCGAGACTTCACGCGCGGACGACCGCTTGATGACCACGCCTGCTTCCTACTCGCCCGCGGCCGGTTCGGCCGTGCCTGTCTTCTTCTTCCCGAAGACGAAGGCGATGACGATGCTGACCAGGTAGAGCGCGATCATCGGAGCGGCCATCAGGGTCTGCGTCATCGGGTCGCCGCTGGGCGTGATCACGGCTGCCGCGATGAAGATGATGAGGACCGCGTACTTGAAGTGGCGCACGAGGAACCGCGCAGTAACGAGGCCCATGCGCGCCAGCGGGTAGACCAGGGCCGGCATCTGGAAGACGAGGCCCATGCCCAGGAGCATCTTCATGTAGAGCGAGAAGACCGGCGCGATCTTCGGGAGGAAGGTCAGCTCGTCGTCCGCGAAACTGGCGAAGAACTGCCACATCCAGGGGAAGAGCACGTAGTGCGAGAACGCCGCGCCGCCCACGAAACCGACGCTCGCCAGCACGACGAACGGGATGGCCAGCTTCTTCTCCCGCGCGTACAGGCCGGGCGCGATGAACAGCCACACCTGCCACAGCGTGACCGGCATCGCGATCATGATGCCGACGATCAGCGCCATCTTCATCTTGAGGAGGAACGCCTCCATCGGTTCGGTGAAGATGAAATGACTGCCCTTGGGCAGGAGCGCCGAGAGCGGATGCATCACGAAGTCGTAGATGCTGTTCACGAACGTGAAGGCGATGAGGCAGCCCACGCCTATCGCCGACACCCCGATGACGAGCCGTTTCCGCAGCTCGTCGAGGTGCTCCAGAAACGTCATCCGGGCGCCGGCGGCCGATTCGTCGTCGCCCGGCCAGCCGTCCGGGTCCTCGGGCGGCGGCTCGAGAGCAGCCTGACGGGCGGAGCGGAAGGGAACGAGCGCCATTAGCCCTGCCGCGGTGCGGTGGGGTCGGCAGCCGCGGGGTACGTCGGTTCGGTTTCAGGCGAGCCGGCGGTGAAATCGGCGTCGGCCGGCCCGACTTCCGAGGCGACGGGGGCCTGGGGCTCGACCGGGGCAACGGGAGACGGGGTGGGTGCCGGGGCGGGCGCCGGCGCCTTCTGGCGCTGCTCGTCGAGGCGGATCTCGTCCTCGAGGGTGTTCCGGAGCTCGTTCGAGGCGCGCTTGAACTCCGAGATGCTCCTGCCCAGCGACTTGCCCAGCTCGGGCAGCTTGCGCGGGCCGAAGATGATCAGTGCGATCACGAAGATGATGATCAGCTCCGGCATCCCGATTGAGCCAAACATGTTTCTCTTTCCTTCCGTCCCGGATGGCCGGAACCCGCGGTGACCTGCCCCTGGGACCTGGCACTGTCAAGAACTGCGGCACACCGGCACCGGTGCGAGCCACAGGGGTCGAGCGTCGCTCAGTGTGTGAACGGGATCTCGACTGGCGCGGGAACCTCTCGCGCAATTATAGAAGTGCCTTGTCCGGAGGGTCAAGCAGCCCGGCCCTGCCGTGAGACCCGAAGTCGTTGCGGCACTGTGCTTTATCTGCTAGCCTAGATTTCATGCGCAGGTATGGCGTGATCTCGGTGGCCACCTTCGTCGTGGTGGCCTCGGCCCTGGTCGGCGGCTTGCTCGGGCGGCAGGCGCTTGCGGTCGATGCTCGCGGGCAGGATTATCGTGCTGCGTTCACCGCGGCGCTCGGCGCCGTGGAAGCCAACTACGTGGACAAGGTCGAGTCCTCGCGGCTGGTGTACGGCGCCATCGAGGGCATGCTCCAGACCCTGGATCCTCATTCCAGCTTCATGGACCCCGCCGTCTACAAGCGGATGCGGGAGCGCCAGGAGGGCCGTTACTACGGCCTGGGAATCACGATCCTCCCCGTGGACGGCGACATTACCGTCGTGTCCCTCTTCGAGGGGTCGCCCGCCTACAAGAAGGGGATTCGCCGCGGCGACATCATCGCGCGCATCGCCGGTGAGGACGCCAAGGGCATGACCAGCGACGATGCCGTGAAGCGCCTGCGCGGCCCGAAGGGCACCACGATCCAGATCTCGCTCAAGCGGCCCGGGTACGACCAGCTGATCGAGGTGGAGGTCCCGCGCGACGAGATCAACATCCCCACGATCCCGGCCTACTTCATGACGGACGGCCAGACCGGGTATGTCCGCCTCCAGGACTTCGCGGAGAACACCGACAGGGACCTCGGGCTCGCGCTGCGCGACCTGACCGGCAAGGGCATGAAGCGTCTGGTGCTGGACCTGCGCGGCAATCCGGGCGGGCCTCTCGACCAGGCGATCCGGGTCACCAACCGGTTCCTCCCGCGCGGCTCTCTCATCGTGTACACGCGCGGCCGCGTGCCGAACTCCGACCAGGACTACCCGGCCACCGAGGCCAGCGAGTACACGCACCTGCCCCTCGTCGTCCTGATCAACCGCAGCAGCGCCAGCGCGTCCGAGATCGTCAGCGGCGCCCTGCAGGATCACGACCGGGCGTTTCTCGTCGGCGAGACCACTTTCGGCAAGGCGCTCGTCCAGTCCGTCTACCGCATCAGCGAAGGGGCGGGCCTCGCCTTGACCACGGCGCGCTACTACACGCCGAGCAAGCGGCTGATCCAACGCCCCTGGGACGGGAGCTTCGACGAGTACCTGACCTACACGCTGCGCGACCAGTCGGTCCCGAAGGAACGCTCGGCGTCCGACGTGCGCTATACCGACGCGGGACGCAAGGTGTACAGCGGCGGCGGGATCGAGCCCGACCGGCGCCTGGACGGCCCGGTCGAGGGCTTCAACCCGACCAAGTTCGGCCGCCTGGTCTACAACCGCCAGTTGTTCTCCGGCTTTGCCGAGCGGTATGTCGCCGAGGGCGACAACCGCATCACCCCTCGCCCCGACCAGAAGAAGGTGTCCCACGGGTTCGAGGTGGACGACGCGACGCTCGCGGACTTCAAGGAGTACGTCCGGTCCCTGAAGGTCAAGGTAGACGAGGCGGCCTTCGCGACCGACGCCGACTTCATGCGGGCGATGATCCACTACGACATCGACCTCGCACTCTTCGGTGTCTCGGAGGCCCGGCGTAACCTGGTCGCCAGGGACCCGCAGGCGCAGCTGGCGCTTCAGCAGTTCCCGGAGGCCGAGCGCCTGAGCGAGTTGCGGCGGAGCAAGGTCGCCGCCCGGCAGAACGAACGGTAGGATTCAGCGGCAGTGGCAGGTTTCAAGTGGCTAGCGGATCGCGCGAATCATAGGGCCGGCCGGTGTGCCGGCCCGGGACCACCCCCAGCGGCTTCGGCCTTGCGGTCCACCCCTCCACACCCCCAACAAATAGTGTCCGTTCGGGCGCTTGCCACAAGAGCTTGCCGGTTGTAGACTGAACGGCTCCGGGCACACCTCACGCCCAGGCCGTAATCAGGGACCGTCCATGCGCCTGCAGAAGCTACAAATCGCGGGGTTCAAGTCGTTTTCCGACCGGGCCGAGCTCGCCTTCGACCGCGGCGTCACCGCCATCGTGGGACCCAACGGGTGCGGAAAGAGCAACGTGGCCGATGCCATCGTCTGGGTGCTGGGCGAGCAGAGCGCCAAGAGCCTGCGTGGCGACCAGATGATGGATGTGATCTTCAACGGCAGCGAGGCGCGCAAGCCAACGTCGGCGGCCGAGGTGCGTCTCATGCTGTCGGGCGTGACGTCGGTCGGCGCCGCCAGCTCCGAGGACGGCGAAGACGAGGAGCGCATCGCCCGAAACGTCGAGGTGACGCGCCGGCTCTATCGCTCCGGTGAGAGCGAGTACCTGATCAACGGGGAAGTGTGCCGCCTTCGGGACGTGCACGAGCTGTTGATGGACACGGGCCTCGGCGCGAAGGCCTACGCGATCATCGAGCAGGGGAAGATCGGGCAGATCCTCAGCACCCGTCCGGCGGACCGGCGGCAGTTGATCGAGGAGGCTGCCGGCGTGACGAAGTACAAGGCGCGGCGCCGCGCGGCCGAGTTGAAGCTGGAAGCTTCGCAGCAGAACCTCACCCGAATCGACGACATCATCTTCGAGGTCGAGAAGCAGCGCGCGGCGCTCAAGCGGCAGGCGGCGAAGGCGCGACGTTACAGGCGCCTTCGGGACGACCTGCGGCGCTGGGAGAAGGTGCTGTTCGCGCGGCGCTACCGGGTGCTGGCGCAGGCCATCGAGGCGGCGAGGGCCCGCCTGGCGGAGCGGCGGGCCGAGGAAGTTGCCGCGGCGGGCCGGCTGGCAGCTGCAGACGAGGCGCTGGCGCGGACGCGGATCGAGCTGGCGCGCGCGGAGTCGCAGGCGAACTCGTTGCGCGAATCCGCCCACGCGCGCGAGCTCGACATCGACCGGCGCCAGAATCACGTCAGCTTCAGCGAGCAGCAGCTGGAAGGCCTGCAGGAGCGCAGCGCCGACATCGCCGAGGAGCTTGGCGCCATCGAAGCCCGCTACGAGCCGGCAAAGCAGGCGGTGGCGGAGCGCCGCGAGTCGGCCAGCCGGGCGGCAGTCGAGCGCGAGGAGGCCGCCGCAGTCCTGGCGACCGAGAGCGAGGCGTACACGGCGGGCTACCGCGGGCTCCAGGCCCTCGAGGGCGAGGTCGAATCGCGCCGGCAGGAAGTCTATCTCGCACTGTCGGCGATCAACTCGCTTCAGCACGCGGTCGAGAGCGCCCGCGCCGCGCGGGAGCGAGTGCTCGACGAGCTGAGACGCCTCGAGGGCGAGCGGGAGGACGTCGAGGTCGAGCAGGCGCGCCTGCACGAGGAGCGCGCCAGTGTCGAGGAGCAGCTGGCCGGGGCCGTCGCGGCGCTCGAGCGGATCAGGGCGGAGGGCGAGGCCCGACAGGCGGAACTCGCGGAGGCGCGCGAGGAACATGAACAGCAGCGCCGCGACACCAGGGCCCGGGAGCAGGAGTTGGCCAGCGTCGAAGCCAGGCTCCGATCCCTGGAGGAGCTCGAGAACGCCCGCGCACGGTACGGCGACGCGGCCCGCTACATCCTGGCTGGCGATAGCGGCATCGCCCATCAGGGGTCGCTGGCCGATTGCCTCGAGGTCGAACGCGGGTTCGAGCGGGCTGTGGAAGGCTACCTCGGGGACCTGCTTCAGCACGTCCTGGTGGACGACCACCCGACCGCCGAGCGCGGCCTCGCGCTGGTGCGCGAGCACAACGCCGGCCGCTGTGGGTTCCTGGTAACCGGCGGCGAGTTGCAGCCGGCCCCGGAACCAGAGCCCGCGCCGCCCGTCGAGGGCATCGTCCCGCTCGGCAGTCTCGTGCGCGTGACCGCCGGCCCGGCCGACGTCATCCGCCGGGCGATTGGATCCACCTGGTTCGCGCCCTCCTTCCAGAAGGCAACGCTCGCCTGTTCGATGACGGACCGTCCCGTCGTGACGCCGGACGGCGACGTCTTTACCGGCGCCCACCTGGTGTACGGCGGCGCGCGCGAGGAATCGCGGGGCATTCTCTCCACCAAGGGCGAAATCAAGGACCTGCGCGACCGGGCCGGCGACACCCGAGCAGTCCTCGAACGCCTGGCCGAGAGGACCGCGCAGGTCGAGGGCACGATCGAGCGCCTCACGCAGGCGATCGCCGGGCTCACCGGCGAAGCGCACGGGCGGGAGAAGGCCATCGTCGGGTTCGAGGCGCAACTTGCGAAGGCCGACGAGAACGCCGACCGCCTGGCGCGGAAGGCGGACGTCCTCGGGACCGAGAGCGCACGGGCCGAGGAACAGTGCCGCGTTCAGGAAACCCGCGAGGCCGAGGCGGCCGCCGGCATCGAGCGCAAGCAGGTCGATCGCGTCGCGTCAGAGGAGCGGCTCGCTGACGCCCAGCGGCAGCTCCAGGAAGCCCGCGAGGCGGCGGAGGTGCTGGGGGGCCGCGTGGCGGATGCCCGCGCCAGCCACGCAGCGCTGGTCGAGCGGGCGGCCGCCCTGCTCGCCGAGGTTGCGCGCCTCGAGGAAGCGTTGACCGAGCTCGAGTCGCGTGCGACGGCCCGCCGCGAGGAAGCCCATCAGAACCAGGTTCGCCAGGAGGAACTGCGGCGCGCGATCGAGGAGGGGCGGCGTCAGCTGGACGTCGACCTCCAGGACCTCGACCGCCTGCGCCGTGAGGTTCGAGGAGCGGAAACCGGGCTTGGGGCGCTGAAGGATACCTCTGACGCCCAGGAGGCCGACATCCGCGCCGCCCGGGCCGCGGTCGACGCGCTGCGCGACGACCTGGGCAACCTGGACGTCGCCCGGGCGACGGCGGAGTCGGACCTCGCGCACCTGGCCGCCACCTGCGAGGAGGCCGTGCAGGCCACCCTCGACGAGGTGCTGGGCGAGGTCGAGGAGGCCGAGCGCGAGGGCCGTGTAGCCCCAGGCCAGCCCTCGGTGGAGGAGACGGAAGAGACCGAGGACGAGGAGGGCGAGGCCATCCCTGCAGTCGCCGGGTTTCCGGAGGGCGGGCCCGCTGTCGATGCCGAGGCGATGCCGCTCGTCGCGGCCGCGGAAGCGGCGGCCAAGGCCCAGCCGGCCGGCCCGGAAGAAGCCATCGCGGGCCTCAAGGCCAAGATCGAACGCCTCGGGCCGGTGAACATGATGGCCATCGAGCAGTTCGACGAATCTGGAGAGCCGCCACGGCTTCCTGACCGTCCAGCGCAAGGACCTCAGGGACTCGATCGCCGCTACCGGCGAGGCAATTCGCCGGATCGACGAGACTTCCAAGGAGCGGTTCCGCGAGGCCTTCGCCATCATCAACACGAACTTCCAGGATACCTTCGCCGTCCTCTTTGGCGGGGGCCGGGCCGGGCTGGCGCTGCTGGACGAGGCGGACGTGCTCGAGAGCGGCATCGAGATCGTGGCCCAGCCGCCCGGCAAGCGGCTTCAGAGCGTCCAGCTGCTGTCGGGCGGGGAGAAGGCGCTCACCGCGATCGCGCTGATGTTCGCCATCTTCCGCTTCAAGCCAAGTCCTTTCTGCGTGCTCGACGAGATCGATGCGCCGCTCGACGATGCGAACATCGGCCGGTTCGTGGATATCTTGCGGCAGATGCAGGAGCAGACCCAGTTCATCATCATCACCCACAGCCGGAAGACCATGGAAATCGCCGACCGGCTCTACGGGGTGACCATGGAGGAGCCGGGAGTGTCCAAGCTCATCTCGGTGAAGCTCAACTGAGGGGGAGACGATCAGTGAGCAAGGGAGCAACTGGCCACTCGCCAATTGCAAAGTCGACAGTTGCCCCCGTGCCCGCTGACCCTCCTCGAAACCGAGAACCGGCCACCCATCGCGACCGTATATCTTGGGCAGGAGGCACTTTACCGTGATGCAAGCCAAACGTGTGCTGTCCGTCGGAGCCCGCGTCCTCGGTTTCGTCGTGACCGCCTCGGCCCTGACCGCCTGTGACGTCGTCGTTTCCAGCATGCACGCCCAGGGCAAGGCCCAGGACGAGTGGTCGAGGTCCTATCCGGTGTCTTCAAATGCGCTTCTGGAGATCATCAACGGGAACGGCGAGGTCGACGTCACTGCCGGGACCGGCTCCACGATCGAGGTGAAAGCCGAGCGCCTCGCACGGGCCGGGACCGACGAAATGGCCCAGGAGTACCTGAAGCAGCTGGAGATCCTGGAGGAGGCGGGACGCGACCACGTGCGGATCGAGACGAAGTCGCCGCCTCGGGCCCACCGGAGCAGTGCCGAGGTCAAATACCACGTGGTAGTCCCGGCCGGCCTCTCCGTCCGGGTCCACAACACGAACGGCGCCGTGTCCATCATCGGCGTCCAGGGTGAAGTGAAAGCCGAGACGACCAACGGCGGCGTGAGGGGGCGCGACCTGACCGGTGCTGTCGAGGCGACCACCACCAATGGCGGCGTCACCCTCGATATGGCGGCAGTTGCGGCCGGGGGCATCCGGGCGGAGACCACCAACGGTGGGGTCGACCTGCGGATTCCCGGCGCTGCAAAGGCGGACATCCGGGCGTCGGTTCTCAACGGCGGCATCAGCCTGACCGGCCTCGAGCTCGAGGGTGGCGAAAAGAGCCGCCGCCGCCTCGAGGGGCGGCTCAATGGGGGCGGCCCGAGCGTCAATCTCGAGACGACGAACGGCGGGATCAAGATTGCGGCAAGGTAGGCCGGGGGTTGGCGGGGGTCGGGGGGCGTGAACGAAGACAAGTCCGCCCGCTACCACAAGCGGCGGAGGCGGGCGGCAGTCGTTTCGGTCGCCTGGAGCGCGGGCCTCCTCGCGCTCCTGGCCGCGACGCCCGGCGCCGTCGCTCTCCGCGAGATCTCGGAGGAGTTCGTGCTGCGGCTGGGGGTACCCGGCCTCCTCGGCCCCACGGCCACCGTGATCGTGTTCGTCCTCGGTCTTGGCCTGCTCCACGAGGCCGGGGCCATCCCGATCGCCTTCTATCGTACCTTCCTGCTGGAGCACCGGTTCGGGCTTTCCACGGAGCCGTCCCGGCGCTGGTTCTCGGACCAGGTCAAGGGCCTCCTGCTCAACGCTGCATTTTCCGGGGCGGGCTTTGCCGCGCTGTACCTTGCCATTCGGGTGTGGCCCTCCTGGTGGTGGCTGGCGGCCGGTGCCGGGTTCGCGGCGATTGCCGTCGTCCTCGCCCGGCTCGCGCCGGTGCTGCTGCTCCCGATCTTCTTCTCCTTCCGCCCGCTGCGCCGGGAAGACCTCCGCCAGCGGCTGGTGGCGCTGTCTCGCCGTGCCGGCGTCCCGGTTCTCGATGCCTGCGAGTGGCAATTGAGCGATCGGACGAAGAAGGCCAACGCCGCGTTGACCGGCCTTGGGCGAACACGCCGGATCCTCGTGTCGGACACGCTCCTGGCCCACCACAGCGACGACGAGATCGAGGTGATCCTGGCGCACGAGATCGGGCACCACGTGCACGGCGACATCTGGAAGGGCATCGCGGTCGAGAGCGTTGCCGCCCTGGCCGGCCTCTTCCTGATCAGCCGGGTACTGGAAAGCGCCTGGCAGCCGCTCGGGTGGTGGGGCGTGTCGGACCCGGCGGGGCTCCCGGTGTTCGTGCTGACCGCGGGCTTGCTCTCGATGGCGCTGCTGCCGATCACCAACGCGGTATCGCGGTGGAGGGAGCGCGCCGCGGATCGCTTCGCGTGTGAGCTGACCGGCAACCCGCAGGCATTCGCGTCGGCCATCGAGCGCCTCGCCTCGCAGAACCTGGCGGAGCGGCGGCCCTCGCGGGTGGCGCTGTGGCTTTTCCACAGTCACCCGCCGGTGGACGAGCGGATTGCGGCGGCGAGGGCTAGCGGCGGGGCCTGACCACGAGTTCACCGCGCATCTTGCGGCACCCGTCTTCAGCGGTCAGGTTGCAGTAATACGGAAAGCTTCCGGCCTGGTCGGCCCTGAACTCGAAGACCACGGGGCCGCCCGGGGCGGCTCGCTTGGCGATGCGGTACGGGTCGTCCACGTTGAAGCTGTGGGGGATGTCCTCGGTCTCCAGCGTCACCTTCACGAGGTCCCCCTCCTGCACCTCGATGCGCGCGGGCGAATAGGAGTACCGGCGGGCCACCACGCGAACCTCGCGAACCTGTGCAGCGTCCTGGTCCACGGCGGTGCCCGCCGACGCCGAGGAACGCGCCACACCCCAGCCCGCAAGGCCAATCAGCAAGGACCCCGCGACGAGGGTGAGCCACATCGGCCGGAACACGCGCTGCGGCAAGGTCATGATCCCCCCCTGGTTCAAGCGCGTCCCATTGTGACACGGAAGACCTCGCGCGCGACGGGGCAAGGGCTGGGACTGCTTGCCCCGTCGCGCGGTGGCCTCAGTGCCTGCGTCCGCGATCGGGGCCGCCGCGGCGCGGGCGGTCGTGTCCGCCGCCCGGCGCATGCCCGCCGCCCGGCGCAGGGCCGGCCGGCGCGTGGTCGCCTGCCACGGCGGGTTCGTCGGCCCCTTCGAGCAGCGCCTTCCGGCTCAGGCGCACCTTCCCGCTGGGGTCGATGTTGATCACCTTCACCATAACCTGCTCGCCTTCCTTGAGCTCGTCACGCACGTCCTTGACGCGGTGCTTGGCGATCTCCGAGACGTGCAGGAGACCGTCCACGCCGGGCATGATCTCGACGAAGGCGCCGAAGTCGGTGATCCGCTGCACCTTCCCCAGGTACGACTTGTTCAGCTCGGGTGTCGCCGTCAGCTCCTGGATGATCGCGATGGCGCGCTGGGCCGACTCCTCGTCGGCCGACGCCACGTTCACCCGGCCGTCGTCCTCGACGTCGATCTTTACGCCGGTGCGCTCGATGATGCTGCGGATGACCTTCCCGCCCGGCCCGATGACGTCGCGAATCTTGTCGACCGGGATCTGGATCGTGACGATCCGCGGCGCGTAAGACGAGATGTTCGTCCGCGGCGCCTCCAGGGTCCCCTGCATCGTCTGGAGGATGTGCAGGCGGCCGCGCCGGGCCTGTTCGAGGGCCTCGCGCATGATGTCGGATGTCACGCCGCTCACCTTGATGTCCATCTGCAGCGCGGTGATCCCCTCGGCCGTCCCCGCCACCTTGAAGTCCATGTCGCCGTAGTGGTCTTCGGCGCCGGCGATGTCGCTGAGGATCGCGTATTTACCGCTGGTCTCGTCCATCACGAGGCCCATGGCCACGCCCGCCACGGGCGCGACGAGCGGCACGCCCGCGTCCATCAGGGCCAGCGAGCCGCCGCACACCGTCGCCATCGAGGACGAGCCGTTCGACTCCAGGATGTCGGACACGACACGGACGGTGTAGGGGAACTTCTCCTCGGCCGGAATCATCGGCGCCAGCGACCGCTCCGCCAGGGCGCCGTGGCCCACCTCGCGGCGGCCCGGGCCGCGGAGGAACGCCACCTCGCCGACGGAGAACGGCGGGAAGTTGTAGTGCAGCATGAAGCGCTTGTAGTGCTCCCCGCTGACCATCTCCACCTTCTGCTGGTCCTCGGCGGTGCCGAGGGTGGCCGTCACGAGGGCCTGCGTCTCGCCGCGGGTAAAGACGGCCGACCCGTGCACGCGGGGCAGCACGCCCACCTCGATCCAGATCGGACGGATCTGATCGAACTGGCGGCCGTCGAGCCGGACGCTGTGCTGAAGAACCGCGTCGCGGAGGACTTTCTCCTTCAGCTCCTTGAAGATGGCCTTGGCTTCGAGCCGGCGTTCGACCTCCTCCTCCGGCAACGACGCCACGAGTTCCTCGAGGATCTGATCCACCGCCTCGTAGTTCTCGATCTTGTCCTGGATCCGCATCGCCTCGCCGAGCGGCAGCCAGACCTTCTCCTCGACTTCACGGTAGAAGTCGCGACTGATCTCCTTCTTCGCCACCGTCACCTTGGGCTTCCCGGCTTCCTGCGCCATTCGGTCGATCATGTCGACGATCTGCTTGATCGCCGCATGCCCGGCCTCGAGCGCCTGGACCACCAGGTCCTCGGCGACGACCTTCGCACCAGCTTCGACCATCACGATGCCGTCGCGGCTGCCCGCCACCGTGATGTCGAGGCGAGCCTTGGCCCGCTGGGAGAACGTCGGGTTGATCACGAACTCGTCACCGAGGAGCGCCACGCGCACGGCCGCGATCGTCTTCTCGACGGGGATCTCGGAAAGGGCGAGCGCCGCCGAGGCGCCGGTGACGGCGAGCACGTCCGTATCGTTGTCGGCGTCGGCGGAGAGGACGAGCGCGATGATCTGCGTTTCGTGGTGCCACCCGGCGGGGAAGAGCGGGCGGAGCGGCCGGTCGATCTGGCGGCTCGTCAGCACTTCCTTCTCGGCCGGCTTGCCCTCGCGCTTGAAGAACCCGCCGGGGATCCGCCCGGAGGCGTACGTGTATTCCCGGTAGTCCACCGTGAGCGGGAGGAAATCGATGCCCTGGCGCTCGGCGGCCGCGTAGCACGCGGTCACGAGCACCACGCTGTCGCCGAATCGGACGAGGACGGAACCGTTTGCCTGCTTGGCCAGCTTGCCCGTCTCGATGGACAGGACCCCGTGGCCGATGGGGAGTTCACGCTTGTACATGTTGTCTGCCTCGATCGCGGGACGAGAATGTCCCAGGTGAGTCCGGACTCGCGGGACCGACGCCGGGGACGAAGCGGCACGAGCGGCGGGTCGCCGCTGTGGCCGCGTGCAGGGTCGGTCGATGAGTCGGCACGTAAGGGGAAGAAGACGAAGAGGCGAGAGGGAGGGTCGGGGGACTTTGGCCATGCGGCGCCAAAGTCTCCCGACCCTCCCTCTCGCCGCTCGCGGGTCCTACTTGCGGATGCCGAGCCGCCGAATCAAATCGGCGTACCGGTCCGTGTCCTTGCGCTTCAGGTAATCCAGCAGCCGCCGCCGCTGCCCGACCAGCTGCAGCAGGCCGCGGCGCGAGTGGTGGTCCTTCGCATGCACCTTGAAGTGCTCGGTCAGGTAACTGATGCGCTCGCTGAGAATCGCCACCTGCACCTCAGGCGACCCCGTGTCCCCGACGTGCGTCTGGTAGGAGTCGATGAGCTCTGTCTTCCGATCCTTGGTCAGCGCCACGGTTTCTCACCTCCACGAACGGCCCAGAAGCGGTCCAGCCGCAACCACGCCGCCGTAATAACGGCGGTCAACGGTCCGTATCGACCGTTGACCTTAGTTCAACAGATCCAATATCTTACTTCAGGACGACAGCCGGATGCAAAGTGCCGGGCTCGCGCCCGGGCCATGCGACCGCCAGCAGGCAGCCGTCGGGCCCCAACAGCCGGACCGCCCCGATCCCCGCGGCTGCCGGCAGCCGGCTGAAGTCTGCCGGCGCGACGTCGTTGCCGTGGGAGGCGCGCCTCGCTCCCTCCTCCGTCAGGACGCCGTCGGGCAGTTCGGGCAGGAGCTCCTCCGGCGCCAGGATCGCGGCGGCCGCGACGGCCGGATCGTGCTCGACAGCCTGGAGCGGGAGGGCGCGGGCCAGGGTGAACGGGCCGCTGGCCACCCGGCGCAGGCGTTCGAGGCACGCTCCGCAGCCAAGACACTCCCCCAGCTCGTTTGCGAGCGCCCGCACGTAATAGCCGGCCGAACAGGCGATGCGAACCTCGAGGAGCGGGGGAGTCCATGCCACCAGCTCCACCTCGTGCAGGGCGACACGGACGGGCCGGGGGGCGACCTTCTGGCCGCTTCGGGCCAGGGCGTAAGCCCTGACCCCGGCCACCTTCTTGGCCGAGAAGGGCGGCGGCATCTGGTCCCGCTCGCCCAACATCGCCTCCAGCTGCAGTCGAACCTCACCCTCGCCGGGCAGGCCTGCCTCCTCTTCCAGGCGGCGAACAACCTGGCCGGTCCGGTCCCAGCTATCGGTGGCGCTGCCGAACCGGATTGTCGCCTCGTAGCCCTTGCGGGCGCCCGAGAGGAACTGCGCCAGGCGCGTGGCGCGTCCGAGCACGAGCGCGAGTACGCCCGTGGCCATCGGGTCGAGCGTGCCGGTGTGGCCGACCTCGCGCAGGCGGAGAGCGCGCCGCACCCGTGCCACCACGTCGTGCGACGTGGGGCCTTCGGGCTTGTCTATGACGAGGACGCCGTTCAGGGCAGGCGCGGGGGGCGGGGGCTGCGGGGACAGGCGGTCACCGTCCGTTTGTCAGCGGGAAGTCGCCGTTGCCGGCCCGCTCGATCGCCGCGACGACCAGCGGGATGACCTGCGCCCGCACCTCGGGCAGCGTCCCCTCCACCGTGCAGCCGGAGGCGTTCTTGTGGCCGCCGCCGCCGAACCGTTTCGCGACGTCGCCCACGTCGATGGCGCCCTTCGAGCGGAGGCTGACGCGGTACTCGGAGTGATCGACTTCCTTGAAGAAGACGACGGCCTGGATTTCCTTCACCGTGAGCGGCAGGTTGATCAGGCCTTCCGTGTCGTCGTAGGTGCCGCCTGCCGCGCGCGCCATCGCCCGGTCCAGGTAGATCGTCGCGAGCCGGCCCGAATCCTCCAGTTCCACGGACCCGAGGACGGCGCCGAACAGCCGCAGCCGGCCGATGTTGTTGCTGTCGAAGACGCTGCGGGCCACGGCCACCGGGTCCACGCCGGCCTCCAGCGTCTGGCGGCAGATGTCGAAGGTCCGCGGCGAGATGCTCGAGTAGTGGAACGACCCGGTATCGGTGAGGATCGCCACGTAGATGTGGACCGCGATCTCCGGCGTCAGGCGGGCGCCGAGCGCCTGGATCACGTCGAACACCATCTCGCCGCACGCGGCCGCGCCGCGGTCGAACCAGTTGATGGCGCCGAACATCGCGTTGCCGGGGTGATGGTCGATGTTGATGATGAAGTAGGGGTCGAGGCCCTCGACGCCGGTGCGCGCCAGGTCGCCGCACTCCATGACGAGCACGGCGTCGTACTCGCCCTCCGCGCGGTCGGCGATCTCGATCGTTTCGACGCCGGGGAACAGCAGCAGCGCCGGCGGCGCCTGGTCGCGGTTGACGATCCGGACGTCCTTGCCGAGCGCGCGCAGGGCGTACGCCATCGCCATCTGCGACCCGATCGAGTCTCCGTCGGGCTTGAGGTGGGAGGTGATGAGGAACCGCTGACGGTCCCGGAGCACCTCGGCAATGCGCGCCGCCTGGCGCTCGTGTTCAATCCTCGTCTCGGTCAGGGTCATGGTTCGGCTGGTCGCGTCCCGTCTCGGCCTCGTGGATCTCCCGGAGAAGCTGCTCCACGCGCTCCTGGTTCTCCACTGACTTGTCGAAGGTGAACTCGAGGACCGGTACGCGCCGCAGTTGCAGCCGCTGTCCCACCTTTTGGCGGAGGAACGTGGCGGCCCGTCCCAGGGCCTTGGCGGTCTGCCGGCGTTCGGCGTCCGACCCGATCGTCGTGTAGAAAACGCGGGCAACCTGCAGGTCGGTCGTGACCTCCACCCGCGTCACCGTCACGAACCCGATACCGGGATCGTGCACGTCTCGCGCCAGCCTGACGCTGATTTCCTCGCGGATCTGGTCGGCGACGCGTTGCGGCCGGTGACTCTGGGCCATGCGCCCTCGACTACCTCAGGAACTCCAGGCCGGTCCTCGTGATCGCCCCTGGTTCCACGCGCTCGATTTCGTCCACCACCGCGGACAGCTCCTGCTCCGCGTGGGGCTCGGCCGTGCTGACCGTGACGATGCCGAGAGCCGCCCGCTGCCACAGGTCGTGGTACTCGACCTCGGCCACGGCCACGTTGAACTTCGCCAGCCGGTCCTTCACCCTCCGGAGCACCATCCGCTTGTCCTTCAAGGACCGGGCCCCCGGCAGGTGGAACTCGACCGTCAGCAGCGCGACCACCATCCGCGGTCCTCACCATGCTCCAGGCTCGTCGCACGTGCGTGCAGAGCCCGAAACCCAAAGCCGAGAGCCGCTCTACGCCGGCGCGCTCGCCGCCACCCTCTCGACGACGAACACTTCGATGATGTCCCCCGTCTTGATGTCGTTGAAGCGCTCGAGGCCGATGCCGCACTCGAACCCGGCCTTGACCTCCGAGACGTCGTCCTTGAACCGGCGGAGCGAGGCGATCTTGCCCTCGAAGACGACGACGTGGTCCCGGAGCAGCCGCGCCTGCGCATCGCCGCTGCGCTTGATCGTGCCGTCGGTGACCATGCAGCCCGCCACCGCGCCGACGCGCGGGACGCGGAAGACCTCGCGCACCTCGGCGGCGCCCAGCCGGACTTCCTTGAACGTCGGCTCGAGCAGCCCCGTCATCGCCTTCTTCATCTCGTCGATGACGTTGTAGATGACCGAGTGCAGCCGGAGATCCACGTGCTCGCGCTCGGCCACCTCGGTGGCGTTGCGGTCGGGCCGCACGCTGAACCCGATGATGATGGCGTTCGACGCCGACGCCAGCAGGACGTCCGACTCGTTGATGGCGCCGACGCCCGAGTGGATGATCCGCATCTTGACCTTCTCGTCCGACAGCTTGGTGAGCGTGTCGGCGAGCACCTCGGCCGAGCCCTGCACGTCGGCCTTGATGATGATCGGCAGCTCCTTGACGTCGCCCTCGGCAATCTGCGCCTGCAGCGATTCGAGCGTGAGCCGCGAGGCCTTGGCCCCCGCGCTCTTCTCCTTCGCCTGGGCCTGCCGGAACAGCGCCACCTGGCGCGCCTTCGCGGCGTCGTTGATGGCCTGGAACGAGTCGCCGGGCTGCGGCAGCGCCGCGAGACCGAGCACCTCGACCGGCGTCGAAGGCCCGGCGATCTTCACGTGCCTCCCGCGGTCGTCGATCAGCGCGCGCACCTTGCCGAGGATCGGACCGGCAATCACCGTGTCGCCGATGTGCAGCGTCCCGTCCTGGACGAGGATGGTCGCCACCGGCCCGCGGCCCTTGTCGAGCTGGGCTTCGAGCACGGTGCCCATCGCGGCCCGCTTCGGGTTCGCCTTCAGCTCGCCGATGTCCGTGACGAGCAGGATCATCTCGAGCAGCAGCTCGAGGTTCTGCCGCTTCTTCGCGGACACCTCGACCATGACCGTCTGGCCGCCCCAGTCCTCGGGCATGAGGCCGAGGTCCGACAGCTCCCGCTTCACCCGCTCGGCGTTGGCGTCCGGCTTGTCGATCTTGTTGATGGCGACGATGATCGGGACGCCCGCCGCCTTGGCGTGGTCGATCGCCTCGCGCGTCTGCGGCATCACGCCGTCGTCGGCCGCGACCACCAGGATGACGATGTCCGTGACGCGGGCGCCGCGCGCGCGCATCATGGTGAACGCCTCGTGGCCGGGCGTGTCGAGGAAGACCACGCTGCGGTTGCTCACGCGCACGTGATACGCCCCGATGTGCTGCGTGATTCCGCCCGCCTCGCGCTCGGCCACCCGCGTCTCGCGAATGCCGTCGAGCAGCGTCGTCTTGCCGTGATCGACGTGGCCCATGACGGTGACCACGGGGGCGCGCGTGACCATGTCCTCCGGGTGGGTGATCTCGGTCTCGACCTCGAGCAGCTCTTCCTCGAAGCTCCGCAGCTGGACCTCGGCGCCGAACTCGCGCGCGATCATCGTCGCGGTGTCGATGTCCAGCGTCGTGTTGATGGTCATCATGATCCGCTTATCGAGGAGCTTCTTCAGCACATCCTTCGTGCGGACGTCGAGCTTGTCGGCCAGGTCCTTGACGGTCATGCCTTCGGCGAGCGTGATGGTGCGGGTAATGGGCGGCGGCGCGGCCGGCGTCGACATCATCGGGACGCGCGGCGCGTCCCGGCGGCGGTCCTGCGGCCGGCCGGTCGGACGCCCGCCCGGCATGGGTCGGGCAGCCTGACCCGGGCGCGGCGGCATGGGCCTGGCCCCGGCGGGGGCGCGGGCCTCGGGGGCGGCATCGTGGCGGTGCGCACGGGCTGTGAAGGCAGCGGGCGCGGGCCGCCGGCGGCTGCCCCGGGACGCGGCGGCATGCCGGGACGCGGCGCGACGCCCGGCCGTGCGCCGAGAGCACCGGGCCGGGACGCGCGGTGTCCGGGATTCCGGGGCGCTGCACGGGCCGGCCGGCCGGTGCGCCGGTCGCTGCCGCCGGACGCAGCGGTTGCGGCGGAGCGGTCGTGCGCGGCGTGAGGCGCGGCGCCGGTGGGGGTGGCGTTTCCTCGACGCGCAGCCCCATCCGATGGGGAACCACCCGACCGGGGGGCGGCATCACGGGCCGCGGTGCTGGTGCCCCGGGTCGAGCCGCCGCGGGAACCGCGGGTTGTTGGGTGGCCGGGCGCGGCGGCGCGGCGGCGGCAGGCTGCGGCTGGTGTGCGACAGGATGAGGCTGCTGTGCGACAGGCTGCGGCTGCGCTGTGCGACAGGCTGCGGCTGCCGGCGCGACAGGATGAGGCTGCGGCGCGACAGGATGAGGCTGCGGCGCGGCCGGCTGGGGCGGCGGCGGCGCTGCGGGTGCCGGCGCCTGCACGTGCTCGGCCGCAACCACCGGCGGCGGTTCGGGCACGGGCGGCGGCGCCACTTCCGCGGCCGGTTCGGCGACGAGATCGGGCGGCGCGGCTGCCGCGGCCTGTTCGGCCGGCGGCGGCTCGTGAACGGCCGGCTCTGACGCCGCGACGGGCGGCGCGGGTCGGGGTTCCTCGACCGGTGGCCGTGTCTCTTCCAGCCGCAGGGCGACAGGTGGCGGTGGGGTGTGAACCGGGGCGGGCGCCGGCGGGGCGGGCGGGGCCGCGGGGGCCGTGGGCTCCGCGATGGGCGGCGCCTCGGGCTCGGCCTCAACCGCCTCGGGCTGCGTCTCGATCGGCTTTGGCCGGATCGTCTTCACGAGCCGCGGCGGCGGCAGCGCCGGGGCCACGGGCTTCGGCGGCTCGGGCTTCTTGGCGGCGCCTGGCTTCTTGGGACTACCACCCTTGTGGGCCGGCGTCTCGGCGAACATGTCGCCGCCGGGCAGCGAGATGCCGCGCTGACGGGCCATTCGCTCCACGAACTGCCGGCCACGACCTCCTCGATGGTGCTCGACGCGCTCTTCACCTCGATCCCGTGATCGCGCTTGAGCAGAGCCACCACTTCCTGGCTGGTCGTGTTGAGCAGTTCCGCGACTTTGTAGATCCGAACAGTGGCCAACGGTTACCTCGAAATCCTTGTTACTGGCCCTGGGTCTCGCGCTCGTCCCCCTCGACGGGCGTCTCGCCCCCTGGCTCCGCCTCGGCATCCGCACCTGCTTGCGCCGCCGGCTCCTCCGCACCTGCCTCCGCCGCCGGTCCCTCCGCACCTGCCTCCTCCGCCGGTCCCTCCGCCTGGGCGCCTCGGCCTCGGCTTCGGCCCGCGCCGCCGCTTCGGCTTCCGCCTCGGCCCACGCCGCCGCCTCGGCTTCGGCCTCGGCCCGCGCCGCCGTGAGCACGCTCTCGGCCGTCGCCTCGTCGATGCCGGGGACCTCCATCAGGGCCTCAATCGACGCGCCCGCCACCATCTCGGCCGACAGGTAGCCGGCCTGCGCGCAGGCTCTCGACGATCTCGTCGTGGATGTCCGGCAGCACCAGCACCGGCTCGGGCGCCTCGCCCTCGGCCGCGGCGGCGGTCTCGTCCGGCATCTCGAAGCCCTCGAGCTGCGCCTCGACCTCGCGCCGCTTCTCTTCCTCGCTCTTGATGTCGATTCGCCAGCCGCTGAGCTTTGCCGCCAGGCGCACGTTCTGGCCCTTCTTGCCGATCGCCAGCGACAGCTGCTTGTCCTCGACGATCACTTCCATCACGCGCTCGTGGTCGTCCACGATCGACACGCGCTGCACCTTCGCCGGGCTCAGGGCGTTGGTCACGAACGCGACGGGGTCTTCCGACCATTCGACGATGTCGATCTTCTCGCCGCGCAGTTCCCGGATGATCGCCTGGACGCGGGTGCCCTTCATCCCGACGCAGGCGCCAACCGGATCCACGTCGCGCTCGCGCGAGTAGACCGCCACCTTCGCCCGGTCGCCGGCCTCGCGCACCGCGCCCTTGATCACGACGGTCCCGTCGTAGATCTCCGGCACTTCCTGCTCGAACAGCTTGATGAGCAGCGCGGCGTCGGTGCGCGACAGCACGATCTGCGGCCCCTTGGCGCTCCGGTTCACGGCCTTGATCACCGCGCGCACCCGGTCGCCCGGCGCGTAGCTCTCGGCGCGCGACTGCTCCTTGCGCGGCAGCACCGCCTCGATGCGCCCGACCTCCATCACCAGGTCGCCGTTCTCGAACCGCTTCACGGCGCCATTGACGACGTCGCCGATGCGCTGGTTGTACTCGGCGAAGATGTTCTCGCGCTCGGCCTCGCGGACCTTCTGGAAGATGACCTGCTTGGCGGTCTGCGCCGCGATCCGGCCGAGCACCTCGGTGGACTTGGGGAACTCGATCTCCATGCCCTACCTCGGCCTCTTCCCCGTAGAGCTGCTGGGCCTCGGCCAGCGCCACCTGGGTGGCCGGGTCGGTCACCTCCGACACGATCTGCTTTACCGCGAACAGCTCGACCTGGCCGGTCTCGAGGTTGAAGCGCGCGTGCAGGTCCTCGTTGGTCTTGTAGTACTTCCGCGACGCGGTCTTCACCGCCTCCTCGATGGCGGAGATGATGACCTGAGGCTCGATCCCCTTTTCCTTCGCGAGCGCCTCGATTGTCTGCTGCAGTGGGTTGGTGCTCATATCTCTTTCGCCCGGGGACTGACCGTCAGAACTCCACCTCGAGCCGGGCGCGCGAAACCAGCCCGAGCGGAATCCGGAAGACCCGGTCCCTCTCGCCGCTCAGTACCACCCGGTCTTCCTCGACTCCCTGGAGACGTCCCCGGAAGTGCTTCTGCCCGTCCACCGGCTCGCTGGACACGACCTCGGCCAACCGGCCGCGGAATCGCTGGAAATCGCGCGGCTCCCCGCAACGGGCGGTCGAGCCCCGGCGACGTCACCTCGAGCGTGTACGCGCGGTCGATGACGTCCTCGACGTCCAGCAGGGCGCTCAGGTCGCTGCTCACCCGGCGGCAGTCGTCCACGCCTACCGAGTCGGCCGGCGACCCCGGGCGGGCGTCGGTGTCGGCGGCGCCCGCGCGGTCGATCGTTACGCGCAGGACCCATCCGACCGCCTCGCGCCGGAACTGCACGTCGAAGATCTCGAGGCCGTGCGTACCCGCGGCACGCTCCGCGATCGCCCGCACTTTTTCGAGGCTTTCCACTGCGGCCGTCCCCAGAAATACGAAAAGTGGGCACCGGCCCACTTCAGTTGCCCTTGGCCTCGACACCCGAAGCAGTTCAGTATATCACGCCAAAATGCGCCCGGACAACGACCTGACGCACTCAGGCGGAGGGCGTCGGGCGGATGGCGGAATCAGGGACAGCCCCGCCTCCCGCCTGCCGCCCCCCGCCTTCACGTGTCGTCGGCCGCAGCCCGTCCACCGGCCTGCCGACGAGATCGTACCCGCGGGCCGAGACCACGCGAGCCTCGATGAGGGTGCCGGGCCGGCAGGCGTCCGCATCCGCCTCGGAGAGATACACGACGCTGTCGATGTCGGGGGCCTGGCCCTCCAGGCGGCCCCGCAGCACGAGCGGGTGTTCCGGCGACGCCCCGTCGACCAGCACGCGCACGGTCGTCCCAATCCGCGTGCGGTTCGCCGCGCGCACCACGCGCTTCTGGATCGTCATCAGGCGCCGCCGCCGCGCCTCCTTCACCCGCCGCGGTACGTCGTCCTCCAACTCGCCGGCCGTCGTGCCCTCCTCGTGCGAGTAGGTGAACACCCCGACGTGGTCGAACCGCTGCTCCGCCACGAACTCGCAGAGTCGCTCGAAATCCTCCTCGGTCTCCCCGGGGAACCCCACGATGAAGGTCGTCCTGATCGAAACGCCCGGGACGAACCGGCGGATCTTGGCCAGGAGCCGTTCGTAGCTCACCCGGGTCCCGGGCCGCCGCATGCGCTTCAGGACCGGATCCGAGGCGTGCTGCAGCGGCAGGTCCACGTACCGGCACACCTTCTCGCACGCGGCGATGGCTTCGAGCGTGTCGGTGGTGACGGTGGTGGGATAGAGGTACAGCAGACGAATCCAGTCCAGGCCTTCGACGCCGTTCAGATCCCTCAGCAGCCGCGCGAGCGCGCCCCGCTCACCGCGATCCACGCCATAGAAAGTCGTGTCCTGTGAGATCAGCAGCAGTTCCCGGACGCCCCGGGAGGCCAGCACCCGAGCCTCGCGCACGATCGAGTCGGCGGGGCGGCTCCGGTAATGGCCGCGCAGGCGCGGGATGATGCAGAACGAGCACTTGTAGTCGCAGCCCTCGGCGATCTTCAGGTAGGCGAAGTGCCGCGGTGTGCTCAACGTCCGGGGCGTGTCGGCGTCGTACAGGTAGGTCGGCAACGCGCGGGCTGGTTCGGGCTCACGCGGGATCTGCTGCGAGCCGGGAGCTGCCTGCTGCCAGCTCTTCGTGCGGTGAAACGCCAGGGGAACGGCTTCCTGCCCGCCCTCGATCGCGCCGACGATGCCTGGAACCTCGTTGGTGCCGAGCACCACGTCCACCTCGGGCAGCTCGCGTCGAAGTTCGTCGCGGTACCGCTCCCCGAGGCAGCCGGTCACGATGAGCCGCCGGCACCGCCCGGCCTTCTTGTGTTCCGCCATCTCGAGGATGGCGTCCACCGATTCCTTTTTGGCCGAGTCGATGAAGGCGCAGGTGTTGACGACCAGCACGTCGGCTTCAGCCGGGTCCGGCGTGACGGAGTGGCCGGCGCGCTCCGCGAAGCCCACCATCACTTCCGAGTCCACGAGGTTCTTCGGGCACCCGAGGGACACAAAACCTATCTTCAAGCAGCCTCTCCGTCGGTTGACCGTCAACAGTTCACGGTTCACGGTCGAGCTCGTGTGACGGCGTGACCATGTGACAACCGTCAACCGTCGACCGTCAACTGTCAACAATCTCTTCGAACCGCCTGCGCACGTCGACCGTCTTCCTCAGCACTTCGCGCGATGAGCCGGTGTTCGCCAGCTCGAACAGGTACAGCCCCTCGTATCCCACCTTCTGCATCGACATCAGCGTCGTCGGCCACTCGATGCGCCCCTCGAACGGCACCAGGTGGTCGTCGTCTTTGCCGCGATTGTCGTGGATGTGGGTGGTGACGAGTTCGCCCGACACGGTCTCGATGGCGTCGGCCAGATCGCCCATCAGAAACGCGTGCCCGAGGTCGAGGCAGATCCCGGGCCCGGGCGCGGCAACTCGAGGTCGTCCTCGAGGAGCCTGACGAGCGCTTCGGCCTCCGACAGCCGGTTCGGGATCACCTCGATCGCCACGCGCACGCCCGCCTCGGCCGCGGCCGCGTTGATTTCCTCGATGCTGCGCTGGGAAGCGGTCCTGCTGTTGTTCGTGCCCGCCTCAGCCTGTGCGTCCGGCACCCCGAGATGCACGACGAGGAACTTGAACGGCACGCGTCGAGCGATCCCGAGCGAGGCGATCGCCTCGCGGACCGCCCTCGCGCGGTGGTCCTCCGCCGCGGCGGCGGTCGAGAGCGCCGGCCCCCACTGCCCGTCCCGAAGGTGCTCGACGATTGGGGCGTGCACCGAGTGAAGCGCCAGGCCGGCCTCGGCCAGCCACTCCCCGAGCCGATCGAGGGCCGCCGGGTCGTGATAGTCGAAGTGGCCGACGGTGGCGAACAGCTCGATGTCGCGGAATCCGAACTCGGCCAGCTCGAGCAGTTGATCCCGGCCAAGCCGCTGTTCGTGGTAGAGGTGTGTCGAGATGCCGAATCGCACGTCGGGCGCTCCCTCCGGCGCGTTCCGTAAACTCGCTATTGTAACAAGGTTCACGGTTGACAGTTGACGGTTGACGGTCCAGATCACACTGCCGGCGTGACAGCGTGATCCGACCGTGAACTCTCAACCGTGAACCGTGGACCGGTCTTCTATGCCAATTCCTCGATGAACGTGGCCAGCAGTTCCCTCAGGCGCCCGAAGCGGGGGTAACGCTCGAGGTTGCGCGCGACATGTCGCAGCGTTCGGGGCATGTACTGGATGTAGACCGCGTTCTGGCGGCTGATGGTCTGGAACCCGAAGGTGCCGAGCGCCTTGAGGTTGCGCTGCAGCGCCATCAGGTCGAAGCGTCGCCGGAAGTCGGCCTCGTACCGGCTGGCCGTGGCGTCACCGCCGCGACGGCTGCGGAGGGCGAGGAAGAACGCAATGAGGTCGTCGACCACTTCCTCGCTGAAGTCCACGTACGAGTCGCGCAGCAGCGAGGCGAGATCGTAGGTGTCCGGCCCCATCCGGGCGTCCTGGAAGTCAATCACGTAGAGATCGCCCTGGTGAGGCATGAGGTTGCGGCTGTGGTAGTCGCGGTGGCACAGCACGCGCGGCTCGGCGGCCAGTTCTTCGGCGATGGGCGTCCACTCCTCGCGGATTGCCTCCCTCGTCGCGTCGGGCAGCTGGACACCCCGGTACCCCTCGATGAAGTGCTTGACGAAGAACTCCAGCTCCCACGTCAGCTTGGCGACGTCGAACGCCATCGCGTACGGCAGGTAGCGATCGGACGTCAGTTCGTGCCCGCGCCGCTGCAGCAGTTCGAGGATCGCGACCGCGCGGCGATACACGGCGGCGTGTTCGGCTGGAGGAACAGCGCCCAGGTGCGACTGCAGGGTCACGTCCCCGAGGTCCTGCAGCCGGAGCAGGCCGAGGTCCCCGGCCTGGTCGAAGATCACGGGCACGGGCAGCGGCACGCGTTGGAGGAGTTCGGTCACGTTGACGAACGATAGATTCTCGTATTCGAAGGGCGCGGAGTAGAGCGCCAGCACCGAGGTGCTGCCATCGTCCTCGATCACCCGGAAGTAGCGCCGGTCGGAGGCGTCGCCGGTGATCGGCACGACCCTGGTGGCGCGCGCTTCGAGGCCGGTTCGAGCCAGGTAGGCGGTGACCGCTTCCGGCAGGAGGGCATGCTGCGACTCGAGGTTCATCGATAGGTCCAGTTGCTGGAGAGCGGCAAGACGAGCACATCGTCGCCGAGGGTCCGCGCGCCGCCAGGAGGCAGGTGCGGGCCGAGCCGCGCGGGCAGCGCGATCGCGCGATCGAGGCAGGCGCCCGCCGGCACCCGGCACCCGTCCGCAACGATCGAGTCCTGCACGGTGGCGGCGTCTTCGATGATCACATCCTCCCACAAGATCGACCGGGCGACGCGGGCGAATGGCGAAACCTGGCACCCGCGGCCCACGAGTGCCGACGGGTCGCCCTGGGCCAGCTCGAGTGACGTCGCGAGGTAGTCCGCCGGAGTCCCGATGTCGCGGAAGGACGCCTGGCAGCAGAAGGCTCCTATGCTGCCGGGTTGCTCCCGCATCAGTTGGGGGTAGAGGCCGGCCACGGACTCGGAAGGCAGGTCGGGTGCCACCCGCGCGAACGCCCGCGCCTCGACCACCTGCACCCCGATGAAGTGCCAGGACAGCCCGGGCGTCCGGCGGGGCACGAAACCCGTCACGGCACCGTTCGCATCCACCAGCACCCCGCCGTAGCGATCCGGCGCAGGGTTGGGCACGAGGGCCATGGTGACCAGCGCGCCGGAAACAGCGTGCGCCTTCGCCATCAGCCGGAGGTCCACGTCCGTCAGCGTGTCGCCGTTCACGATGAAGAACCGGTCGGCCCCCAGCATCGCCAGCGCCCGCCGCGGTCCCCCGCCCGAGCCCAGCACCGGGTCTTCCCACGAGTAGCGCACCGCCAGGCCCAGGTCCGCCCCGTCGCCCACAACCGCGCAGATCGAATCGGGCAGGTGGTGCAGGTTCAGGACCGTGTTCTCGACTCCGCCCGCGGCCAGCCAGCCGAGGATGCGCCGCACGAGCGGCTCGCCGGCCACCGGCAGGGCCGGCTTCGCCCGAAGCAGGGTCAGGGGACGCAGGCGCGTGCCCAGGCCGGCAGTGAGGACCAGCGCCGGTATGTCAGTCTTCAATTCAGAGTTCACAGAAGGCTAGTCCGCGAAGACCATGTGGGTGCACGGCAGCCCGTTCTCCTCGCAGTGGCGAACGTAGAGGCCCCGATAGGACTCCACGATGTAGTCCTGGTCGGAGCGGCTCAGGGCGCCGGCCATCTGCCGGATCGACGCCTCGCTCCCCTCGACCTCCACGAACACGCCGATAGGGGTTTCGTCGAGGGCGACGATCGCATCCTGGTACCCGAATTCCTCGCGGTACTTCTGATAGCGAAACCAGACATGGAAGCCGAGCTGCTCGAGAAGGTAGAGGAGGGTTTCCCCGTCGGCCACGACGGTCTCCCGTTCCTCTCGCAGCTTCATGGGGGACGGCTGAACGGGCCCCTTGTAGGTGAGGAGGCTCCGGCCCGTTTCCGTCCGGATGCGGAGCACGCATCGCCGGCCGCGAAGCATCTCGTCGGCCGAGTCCAGCAGGCAGTCTTCCTGGAACCGCCGCCCGCGAACCGGGGTGGCGCCCGCCTCCACGATCGCCGCGCGCGCTGTCGCGACGTCCGGGAATCGAAGCTTGATCTCCCGTTCCAGTGTGCTCGCCATCTGTCCTCCTGGGACGTGAATTGGGGGCGTGGCCCCAATTCTCCTCGAGCATTCTATGGGAAATCGTGCCTGGGCCCTATTTTGGAGCAATCACATCACGTCAGCCGGGTGCCGAGCGAGAGCCCCTTGAGTGCGGGGCGCCCGGCCGCCTTGCCGAAGACCAGGACTTTGAGCGTGCTGCCCAGCCCTCCCGGCATCAGCAAGGTCTTCAACGCCAGCCGGCGGCGCGCGGCTTCGGGTGAGTCCGGCGCCTGGGCCGCGGGCCCCTCACCGAGTCCGAGCGCGAGCAGGAAGTAGGTTTGGTCGAGGACGCCGAGCGTGGTCAGGCCCGCGGCTTCCGCAGCCAGCCGCACGCCGGTGAGGTCCACGTGGGAGGTGATGTCCCGGGCGCCGGGCTCGCGGAGCCAGGACGGGCCGTCGCCGGGAGCTTCGCTCACGTGGCGGCGGTAAGTCGTCAGCGTGCCGGTCGCGTGAGCCGGGCCGTACAGCTCGCGGCGCCTGGTGGCCGTAGTCGAAGAGCAGCAGGAAGCCCCGCCGCAGCGCTCCGGCCGCGCCCTGGATCCAGTCCGCAGCAGCAAGGTTCACTTCCGCCCTCGCGCCGGGCTGCAGACGCGCCCCCACGGCCTCGAGGTACGCCGCCAGCTTCGGCGTGGACGGCTCACCCTCGCACACGACAAGGCGGCTGCCCTCGACGTCCACGAACACCTCGCGCAGGCCGTTCTCGCGCATCACGACGGCGTGCGGCGGCAGCGCGTCGAGCAGTTCGTTCGCGAAGAGCACGCCGGTCAGGCCGGCAGGCAGGCCGGGCCCGGACGTCACGAGGAGCCCGGCGTGGCGGCCGAGGGTCGAGACCTGCGCGGCCCGCGCGCCGGCGCTCCGCTCGACGAGGTGGAGGCGCGTGGACCGGTAGACGGACGTGTAACGCGTCGAGAGGTGCGCGAGGATATCGCGAGAGAGACGCCCGTTGCCGGCCGCCGCCTCGCACAGGTCGAACCACGGCGCGATGTCCGGGCCATCGGGCGCCTGGCCGGCAGGCACCAGCCGCTCCCACATGTCCGCGAACTGGTTGGCGAGCAGTTCGCCGAACACGGGTCCGAGATCGACGCTGGTGAAGAAGTCGCCGGAGCGACCTGACCGCTGCGACGCGGTCGCGTAGTAGCCGTGTTCCTCGTGATACAGGGCGAGATTCGACGTACTCGGCAACCGTGAGAGGGCCGTGCTGCCGGATTCGGCGGGAGATGACCCCGAGGAGGGGAGTGCGCACTGTTCGATGGGTTAGCTGGCAGCTGGCGGCTGGCAGCTGGCAGCCCGACACGCCCGGCTTGCTGCCCGCTGCCCGCTGCCTGCTTCATGGAAGCGCGGTTGGAGGGGCGGGCCCCCAACCGCGCCCATGGCTTACTCCTTCCGCAGCGTCAGGAACAGTTCCTGGCCCTGCCGGCTCTTCCAGACGAGCAGCATGGCGCGGCCGCCCGAGGGAATCCGCTGCAGGATCCGGCTGGCTTCCGCCGCCGAAGACACCGCCTGGTTGTTGACCTTCAGCAGCACGTCACCCTGGAACAAGCCCCCCGTCCTCGGCCGGGCTGCCCGGTTCGATGTCCATGATCACGGCGCCCGTCGTGTCGGGAGGCAGCCGCAGCGACCGCGACATCGAAGGCGTGAGGTTCCCGAGCGTCAGGCCGAAGCCCGCGCCCTCTTCCTCCGACCCCGGCCCCTGGCCCTGGGGGCTGCCGCTCTCGGCCTCGAGGTCGAGCTCTTCGACGGTGATGTTCACCGTCATCTCCTTCTTCTCGCGCAGCAGTTTCACCGGCACCGTCGTCCCCGGCTTCGTCGCGGTGATCAGGCGGATCAGCTCGTCGCGATTGGGAATGGGCTTCCCGTTGACCTCGAGAATGACGTCGCCGGGCTGCACGCCGGCCTTCGCCGACGGGCCGTCCTTCGGCACCTGCACGACGAGGGCCCCGCTTCGCTGCTTCAGGCCAAACTCGGCGATGTTGTCGCGCGGGATGTCCTGCACGCTGACGCCGATGCGCCCGCGGATCACCTTTCCGGCCCGCAGCTGCGGCAGCAGGTCGCGGACGACGTTGATCGGGATGGCGAAGCCGATGCCGATGTTGCCCTCGCCCCGGCTGTTGGCGAGGATGGCCGTATTGATCCCGATGACCTCGCCCCGGATGTTGAGCAGCGGTCCTCCCGAGTTGCCCGGGTTGATCGCCGCGTCGGTCTGCAGCACGTCCTGCGACCGCTGGTCGGCCACCGGGAAGGGCCGCTTCGTCGCGCTGATGACGCCGACGGTGACCGTGTGTGCCAGGCTGAACGGGTTGCCGATCGCCATGACCCAGTCACCCGTCTGCATCTGGCTCGAGTCGCCGAACTTCGCCTCGACCAGCGGCCGGTCCGGCTTCTCGATGAGTTCGATCAGGGCGCTGTCGGTCAACTGGTCGCGTCCGACCAGCTTGGCCTTGTACTCCTCCTGGTCGTACTGGTTCTCACCGAAGGCGACCAGGATCTCCGTCGCGCCCTCCACCACGTGATTGTTGGTGAGGATCAGGCCTTCCTTGCTGATGATGAAGCCCGTCCCCGCCGACTGCACCACCTGCTCGCGCGGACGCCCGCCTCCGCCCGGCCCCTGGGGCAGGCCGAAGAACCGGCGGAAGGGGTCTTCGCCCCCGAAGAACTC
Source organism: uncultured Acidobacteriota bacterium (assembly GCA_963744445.1). Lineage (GTDB taxonomy): Bacteria > Acidobacteriota > Vicinamibacteria > Vicinamibacterales > Fen-181 > CAVUTP01. Next base: position 560,221 of record CAVUTP010000025.1, on the reverse strand, counting down.
GCTCATGTCGGAGGCGCGGCGCTTGGACTCGGTCCGGATGTTCACGACGAACGGTGACGCGTTCTTGGCGATGTTCCGGAACGTCGTGGCGTCCACCGGCCCGGACAGCGGAGCGCTGTTCATTGGCGGGACGGCAATCGTCTGGGCCGACGACTCGGGCGACAGGTCCAGGCGGGAAGCAAGCACCATCCCGACGGCCAGCGAGGCCGCGGCGATGAGCATCGCGTAGAAAAGCGTGATCTTGCGGCTAGACATCGCATCCTCCGGGTCACCACGGGCCGGCGATACCGCCGGCCGCTGTTCGTGCGGCGAGCCCTCCGTCCCTGCCACGCAAAGCCCGCGCCGGCCGGGGGGAATGGCGGGGTCCATCGACGAGTATACCCCGCCGAATTGACAAAGCACGACCGCTCTTATAGTTTGACGCCGCTCCCCGGCTCAGAGTCTGCCCCCGCTGGAGGATGACCGTGATTCGCCAAACCCGCTCCGCCCTTGCCCTTGCCTTGTTCCTGCTGATTGGCGGCTCCCTCGTGCTCGCGCTGCCCCAGGGGCGCGGCGGGCGCGGCGGCCCGGCCGGAAACCCGAAGCCGATGCACCGCGTAGGGGGAACCCGCGACGGGTCTTCCGCATTCCTCAAGGTCAACTACACGCAGCTCAAGCCGCTGGTGCCAGGCCAAGTGGACTTCAAGCACTACCACGGCCTCGAGGAGTCCATCGCACTGCTCAAGGGGTGGGCCGAGCAGTACCCCGGCCTGGTGGACCTCTACACCGTCGGCCGGTCCTTCGAGGGGCGCGAGATTCTGGCAGATCACGATTACCAACAAGAAGACGGGGAAGGACACCGACAAGCCCGCGTTCTTCCTCGAGGGCGGCCGGCACGCCGGCGAGATCAGCGGGGTGGAGACGACGCTGTACTTCATCCACCACGTGCTGACCAACTACGGGACCGACCCCGAGATCACGCGGCTCGTGGATACCAAGGCGCTCTACTGCCGGCCGAACAACAATCCCGACGGCAATGCCCTCTATCAGTACACCGCGCAGTCGCTCCGCAGCACGGTTCGTCCCAACGACGACGACGGCGACGGCCTGACCGACGAGGACCCGGGGGAGGACCTCGACGGCGACGGGTTCGTCCGGCAGATGCGGAAGTTCGTCGGGGCGGGCAAGGGAGCGGCCCGCAAGGACCCGAAGGACGCGGCCGGGCGCATCATGACGCGGGGCCGCGAGGGCGAAGGCGACTACGTGCTGTATCCCGAGGGCGTGGACAACGACGGGGACGGCCGGTACAACGAGGACGGGATCGGCGGTCTCGACCTTCACCGCAACTACCCGGGCCACTGGCGGCCAGCGCAGGAGGCGACCGGCCGCGGGTGGACGCAGGGGGGCGCGGGCGAGTACCCGCTGTCGGAGCCCGAGACCCGGGCGGTGTTCTCCTTCCTGATGACCCACCCCAACGTGGGCCTGGTCCAGTCGCTCGACACGGCCGTCCCGATGCTGCTCCGCGGGCCCTCCACCAGCACGACCGAGGAGGGGATGTTCCCCGAGGACGCGGCGCTGGCGGCGAAGTTCGACAAGGAGGGGTTGAAGATCACGGGCTACCCGTGGGCCGGCGACGTCTACCACGTCTACGCTACGCGCGGCGGCCCCAACCCGGTCACCGGCGAGGCGCCCCGCGACCAGCCCCTGTTCGGGCATGGCCCGGACTTCGGTTACCTGTTCTACGGCGTGATTTGGTACGGCGACGAGATCTGGAACGGCGGGCGCTTCGTGGACTACGACAAGAACGGCCGGATCGACGAACCCGAGGTGTTCCGGTGGAACGACGAGAACCGCGCGGGCAAGGGTGACTTCCAGGCATGGACGGCGTTCCGCCACCCGACGCTCGGCGACGTCGAGATCGGCGGCTGGAACCCCAAGTTCTACTCGCAGAACCCTCCGCCCGACCTGATTGAAACGTGGGCCCGGAACGAGGCGCTCTTCAACCTCTACCTCGCGAAGCAACTGGCCCAGGTGCGGATCACCGACGTGGCCGTTAGCCCGACGAAGGGCACCGAGGGCGTGTACGACGTGCGGGCCACGGTCACGAACGAAGGCCTGATCCCCACCGCGCTCGAGATCGCCAAGCGCGTGAAGATCGTCAGGCCCGACACCGTGACCCTCGCGCTCGCGAGCGGGCAGGCGTTCGCCTCGCCCGGTCAGAACCGGCCGATGGAGATCGGTTGGCTGAAGCCGGGTGAGACGAAGACTGTGAGCTGGCAGGTCAAGGGTGCCGGGAAGGCAACCGTGACGATTGGGTCGACGCGCGGCGGAGTGGACAGACGCGAGGTCGAAATCAGATAGGCAAGGTGCTGAAGGTGCCGGTGGTGCCGGAGGTGCTGGTGCCGAAAGTGCTGGTGCCGTCTGAGCCGGAGGTTCCAGGGGTGCTCAGGCCAAGGTACGGCGCCCGCAGCCTGTCTGCGTTCTGCATTTGGCATTCTGCATCTTGCATCTCATAATCGTACCTGCCAGCCGCCTCTCAGCAGGTAACGATTATGTTCTCGTTTGAGCGACCGGTCCCGCGACGGGCCGTGTGTTCGGTCCTTCTTGCCGTGGGGATGCTGTCGGCCGCGCTCGCCGCGCGGCAGGGCGGCTCCCCACAGGCGGACACGCCGTCCCGGCAGAATCCCGCCGTCACCTTCAAGGTCGAAATCAACTACGTCGAGGTGGACGCCGTCGTCACCGACCGCGAGGGCCGGTTCGTCCCCGACCTCGCTCGCGACGACTTCGAGATCTTCGAGGACGGCAAGCGCCAGGGCATTTCCTCGTTCGGCCTCATCGACATCCCGGTGGAGAAGGCGGACGCGCCGCTCTTCGCGCCCCGGGCCGCCGAACCAGACGTCGCGACCAACCAGCGGCCGTTCGACGGGCGGGTCTACGTCCTGGTGCTGGACGACCTGCACACCGAGGCGGGGCGCACGCCGCTCGTGCGGGCCGCGGCCCGCCGCTTCGTGGAGACCCAGCTGGGTGCCAACGACGTCGCAGCCGTGATCGCGATCCGCGGCAACTCCGCGTCCCAGGAGTTCACCGCCAACAAGCGGCTGCTCAAGGCGGCGATCGACCGCTTCTCCGGCAAGTCCCTCCGCTCCGCCACGTTGAACCGGGTGGACGACTACAACCTGACCCGCGGCGTACCGGGCGCGCAGGCGCCGCGCGACATCGAGGAGCACGAGCGCGCCTTCAATGCGCGTTCGACGCTCGTGGCGATCAGGAACATCTCGGACTTCATGGCGAACGTGCGGGGCCGCCGAAAGGCGCTCGTGCTCTTCAGCGAGGGCATCGACTACGACATCATGGATGTCTTCAACAACATGGCGGCATCCGACGTGCGCCAGGAGACCCAGGACGCGATCGCCGCCGCCACGCGCGCCAACGTCAGCATCTACAGCGTGGATGCCCGAGGCTTGACGGCCTTTCCCGGCCTGTCGGCCGAAGTCCCCGGGTTCCCGATGGACGCGGACCCCGCCCTGCGGCTGGGCGCGCAGGGGATGCAGGACGAGCTGCGGGTGATGCAGGACAGCCTTCGTGTGCTCTCGGACGAAACCGGCGGCTTCGCGGCTGTTGATACCAACGACTTCGCCACGGTCTTCGAACGAATCCGGGCCGACAACAGCCGCTACTACGTGCTCGGCTACTACCCGACGAACGACCGCCGCGACGGCCGCGTGCGCAAGATCGAGGTCCGCGTGAACCGTCCCGGCGTCACCGTCAGGTCGAGGAAGGCGTATGTCGCGCCCCGCGGCAAGCCGCCGTCCGGCCAGCCGCTCGAGACCAAGGAAGGCACTTCCCCCGCCCTCAAGGAAACGCTGTCCAGTCCCCTGGCCATCTCGGGCCTGCGCCTGTCCGTGTCGGCCGTGCCCTTCAAGGGGGCGGGCGGAAAGGCGTCGGTGCTGCTCGTCGTGCAGCCGGACGGGCGCGACCTGAGCTTCACCGAAAAGAACGGCCGGTACGAGGGAGAGCTGGAGCTGTCGGCCCTCGCCGTGGACAAGGACGGCAAGGTCAGTCAGGGCGTGAGGCAGCTGCTCAAGATGCCGCTGAAGGCGGAGTCCTTCAAGACCGTCTCCCGCATGGGCGTCCGGCTCCTCCTGCGCATCGAACTGGCGCCCGGGCAGTACCAGCTGCGGGTGGGCGCGCTCGACAGGGGGAGCGGCCGGACCGGCTCGGTGCACGACGACCTCGAGGTCCCCCGCTTCACCGAGGGGCCGTTGACGATCAGCGGCCTGGCGATCACGTCCTCCCGCGCGGGCGCCGTGCCCACCCCCACCGCCGAGGAAGATGAGATTCGGAAGATGATGCCCGCGCCGCCGACGGTCGAGCGTGAATTCAGCAGCGGCGAGGAACTGGCGTTGCTGGCGGAGGTGTACGACAACGAGACGGCGACGCCGCACCGGGTCGACATCACCACCACCCTCCGGGGCGACGATGGGCGCGAGGTGTTCCGGCACCAGGACGAGCGTGCCACGAGCGAGCTGCAGGGCGGGTCGGGCGGCTTCGGGTACACCGCCCGCGTGCCGTTGCAGGACGTCCAGCCGGGGCTGTACCTTCTCCGCGTGGAGGCCCGGTCGCGACTCGGCAAGGGCGCGACGGCGGCCAGGGAGGTGCAGATCAGGGTCACGGACTGAAGGCGGAGGGCGGGAGGCGGAGGACGGTGACGTCCCGCCTGCCGCCTTTCCGCCGCCCGCCTGAGGCTGAAACAACAAAAGGGCAGCCGGACGGTAGACCGTCGGCTGCCCTTTGCGTTTCCCGGACCCAGGACTCTCAACCCTGAACCGCAAACCGCGTCAGAATTTCTTCACTTCCTTCGGCTTGATGTCGCCGTTGGCGTGCAGGAACTTGTAGCTGTTCCGCTGCATGTTGGGGTTCTTCGGCGTCCGCAGGATGACCGTGGCCACCTCGCCGGGCATCAGTGGCTTCTTGAGGAACTGCTTGTCGCCGGTGACCGGGCTGTTGTTCTTGTCCCACCAGGATCTCTTCGATCGTCAGCCGGGCGATGGCGCCGGTCGAGACGTTCTTCACCTGGAAGGTGGTCACGATCGTGCCGTCCTTCTCGACTTTGATGGCGGGCTTGATGTACTGGATGTCGGCGGTTCCGCGCACCGGCGCAACCCACTTGGTCGGGGTAGCCGGGGCAGCGGGGGTCTGGGTGGGCTGAGCCGTCTGGGCGACTGCGACGGACGCAAGTCCGGCGACCAGTGCTAGCGCCAGAAAAGCGCGATTAATGCGGAACATCGAATCCTCCCGGGGGCGATGGATGAGCTCGGGAGCACCAGTCGGCGACCCAGATCGGGGTGATTATAGAGCGTTACATCTCCCCGTTCCAGTCCTCCGGGTCGGCGGCCACGGATCGGAAGATTTCGAGGTGCCATTTGCCGCCGCCCCAGGGTTCGATGACCTCGGTGGCCACCACGTCCACGAGGATCTCCGCGAAGCTCCGCCCCTCGGGGTCCCCGTCCAGGTGGTAGGCCGGTTCGTCCCAGGAGAAGTTCGGGTACAGCATGATCGTCAGGAACAGGTCGTACCCGTCGTCGATGACGATCAACTGCCCGCAGGGCCGCTTGATGGTGGAGTGGTAGACGAGGTACTTCTCGGCGCTGTGCGCCCGGATGTACCGCTTGAGAGCGAACTCCCGGGCGACGATTTCCTCGACGGCAATCTTCTTGTCCCAGCAGTCGCGGCAGTAGCGTTCGTCCCCGCGCGGCTCCGAGAGTTCCTTTGCGCCGCACAGGACGCACCGCGACTTCGCGACCGACGACTTTCGAGGCATCCTTTGAATTCTATCACCGCCGCTGGAACGCCGGCGCGTACATGGACTCGATGTAGTCCTTCACCATGCGCCGGGCGCTGAACCGCGGCATCACCGTCCGAATGGACTCCTTGACGATGCGGACCCACGCGTGGGGCACACCGTTGGCGTCCCGATCGTAGAAGGTCGGGACCACCTGCTCCTCGAGGAGCCGGTACAGGGATTCGGCATCCGCGGCATCCGCGTCCGCCTGGTCCTGCTCGTCCGCGGCGCCGCCAATCAGCCACCCGTTCCGGCCGTTGTAGCCCTCGGCCCACCACCCGTCGCCGATGCTCAGGTGCGGCACGCCGTTCACCGCGGCCTTCATCCCGCTGGTGCCGCTCGCCTCGAGCGGCTTGCGCGGGGTGTTGAGCCAGACGTCGCATCCCTGGACCAGGAAGTGGGCGACGTGCAGGTCGTAGTCGTCCACGAACGCGACGCGGCCCCCGAAGCCGTTGTCCATCGCCCGCTTGTAGATCCGCTGCAGGTGGTGCTTGCCGTTGTCGTCCGCCGGGTGCGACTTGCCGGCAAAGACGATCTGCACGGGCTGGCGGAGCAGCGAGAGGATCCGCCGCAGGCGATCGGGATCGTGGAAGATCAGCTCCGGCCGCTTGTAGGCGGTGACCCGGCGGGCGAAGCCGATGGTCAGGGCGTCGGGGTTGAGCAGCGTGCCCGCCGCGACGACCTGCCCGGGCGCCACTTGCTCGGTCGTCCAGCGGTGGCGCGCGCGCTCGCGGATGAACGCGAACAGGTAGCCGCGCAGCGCCTGCCGCACCAGCCACAACTCCTCGTCCGGGATGGCGTGCACGGCATCCCAGAGCGCCGCGTCGTCGTGCCGCTCCCTCCAGTCGGGGGCGACGTAGGTCTCGAACAGCTTCGACAACTCGGCGGCCACCCAGGTGGGCACGTGGACGCCGTTCGTGATCGCGCGGACGGGTTCGGTCCCGGTGGGCGTTTCCGGCCAGATGGGAGACCACATCTGGCGGGTCACGTCGCGGTGCAGCTCGCTGACCGCGTTGACCCTGCCCGCCGAGCGGAGCGCCAGCGCCGTCATGTTGAACAGCATCCCGTTGCCGTTGCCGTTGTCGTAGGCGCCCAGCGCGAGGAACTGCGGGCGGAGATCGCCGAGGCTGCCCCAGGCCCCGGCCAGGTACTGCTCGACGAGGTAGAAGGGGAACGCGTCGTGCCCGGCCGGCACGGGCGTGTGCGTGGTGAAGACGGTGGACTCACGCACCTCCTGGACCGCCTCGGCGAACGCAAGCCCCTGCTCGATCAGTTCGCGCACGCGCTGCAGCACGACGAACGCGGCGTGCCCCTCGTTGAGGTGCCAGATGTCCGGCTGGATTTCCATCGCCCGGAGCGCGCGCACACCGCCCAGCCCCAGCACGATTTCCTGCTGGATGCGGTTCTCCTGGTTCCCTCCGTACAGCCGGGCCGACAGCTCGCGGTCCCAGGGCGCGTTCTCCGGGAGGTCGGTGTCGAGGAGGTAAATGCGAACCTGCCCCGCCTGCACCACCCAGACCGCCGCGAGGACAGTGCGATCCCCGAGCGGCACGGCTACCACGCAGGGGGTCCCGTCGGCTCTCAGGGCGGGCTGGATTGGCGCGTCGAGCCAATCGAGCCGTTCGTAGGTTTCCTGCTGCCACCCCTCGGCGCTCAGGTGCTGGTGGAAGTACCCCTGCGGGTACATGAACCCGACGCCCACGAACGGGACACCGAGGTCACTGGCTTCCTTGCACGTGTCGCCCGCGAGGACGCCCAGGCCGCCGGCATAGAGCGGCAGCGACTGGTGCAGGGCGAACTCGGCCGAGAAGTAGGCCACCTGCTTGGGCCCGCTCCCGTCCCCGAACCTCCTCACCCACCAGGTGTCGCGCGCCGCTTTCGCCCGGTCGAGGCCTTCCATCACCTCGTCGTACAGGGCAAGGAACGTCGGGTCCTCGGAGACCTGCACGAGGCGCTCGGGGGGAACGAGCCGCAGCATGCGGACGGGGTTGTGAGCGGTCAGCCGCCAGAGCGGGTAGTCGAGCGAGCGGAAGACGTCGCGAGCGCGATAATGCCAGCTCCACCAGAGGTCGGTGGCCAGCTCTTCGAGACGGTTGATGCGTGCGGGCAACGGCGCAAGACCGGGATATCGTTCCATGGTGGATTCAGGCATCGTAGCCGCCGGTCGTCCGCCCGTCAATGGCCGTGCCGGCTTCGAAAGCTGCTAAACTGGCGCCGCTTCGACGCCCCCATCGCCCGCCTTCCAGGAGAACAGCCATGAAGATGCCCGTCCGACTCGCCCTGGCGGCTGCCGCTATCTGGTTCGTCGCCGCCGTGCCGGTGCTGGCGCAGGCGCCTTCGAGCCGTGAGCTGGAACGTCTCAACTGGATGGAGGTCCGCGAGCTGGTTCCCGCCCGCGTGACCACCGTCCTCGTGCCGCTCGGCACGCTGGAGGCTCACGGCGCCGCGGCCAACGGCAGCGACGCCTTCGCGCCGCTCGCGATGGCCCGCGACATCGCCCCGCGGCTGAACGCCCTGGTGGCCCCGGTCGTCCCCTACGGGATCACCGGTTCTCTCGAGGCGTACGCGGGCGGGCTGACCATTCCCGACGAGGCCTACCGTCCTTACGTCCGGGCCATCCTCACCGGCCTTGCGCGGAACAAGTTCAAGAACGTCATTCTCCTCAATGGGCACGGCGGGAACACGTCCGCCCTCAACGCCGTGGCCGCAGAGGTCGGTCGCGAGGCGGGCGTCCGGACGCTCGTCGTGAACTGGTGGACCCTGTGCTCGGACGTCACGCTGGAAGTGTTCGGCGAGGATGGCGGGCACGCGGGCGAGAACGAGAACGCGTACATGATGGCGATCGACCCGGCACTCGTCCACAAGGAGCGGTACAGCGGCCCCGAGATGACGATTCCCAACCCGCCTGCCGGCGCCTACGCCGCGTACCCGAGCCCCGCCAGCATCCTGCTGTACAAGGCGGGCCAGGGCTACCCGAAGTTCGACCTCGTCAAGGCGAAGCAGTACTTCCAGAAGGTCAACGAGAAGGTGGCGCTCCTGGTGGAGGACATGATCAAGCGGTGGGACAGGGCGGGGCTCTGAATGCAGAGTGCAGAGTGCAAAATGCAAATGCAGAATGAGAAGCTGCTTGCAGGGTACCGATCGGCGACCGGGGGGATGAGATGAGCGCAAAGATGAAACGTCGTGATTTCGTGCGGGTCGGCGCGGCGGCGGCTGCCGGGGCGGCGGTGTCGCCGACGACCGTGTTTGGCCAGGCGCCAACGGTCATGGCGCCGAAGAGCCTGCCCCCCGTCGCGATTGCCTCCTCGAACGGGCACCGGTTCAAGAACGGCGGCACGCAGACCTGCGTGGAGAAGGCGTTCGGCATGATCACGCAGGGCGCCGACGTGCTCGACGCCGTGATCGCCGGCGTCAACATCGTCGAACTGGACCCGGCCGACGCCAGCGTCGGCTTCGGCGGGCTTCCGAACGCCGACGGCGTGGTACAGCTCGATTCGTGCTGCATGCACGGACCCCGCAAGCGTGCCGGTGGCGTCGCCGAGATCCAGGGCGTCAAGACACCCTCGCTGGTCGCGCGAGCCGTCATGGACCTCACCGACCACCACCTGATCGTCGGCGAGGGCGCCACCGAGTTTGCCCGTCGCCTCGGGTTCGAAGTGTTGCCGGACCTCAACACCGAGAACTCGCGTCGGGCGTGGCTGGAGTGGAAGCGCCGCACCGATCCCCTGCACTTCCTTCAGCCGGCGGACCGCGAAATCGAGATCCGCAAGATCAGCCTCGACGTGATGCGCCAGTTCGGCTTCGACACGACGCACTACTACGGCACGATCAACTGCAACGGGATCAACGCGAAGGGCGAGATCTGCGGCGTGACGACGACGAGCGGCATGTCATGGAAGATCCCGGGCCGCGCCGGCGATTCCCCGATCCTCGGGGCCGGGCTTTACGTCGACGGGGATGTCGGCGCCGCCGGGTCCACCGGCCGCGGTGAGGCCAACCTGTACAACCTGTGCTCGTTCCTCATCGTCGAGAACATGCGGCGCGGCATGCATCCCAAGGACGCCGGCATGGAGGCGCTGAAGCGCGTGCGGGCGAACACCGTGGAAAAGCGGCTGCTGACACCCGAGCGCCAGCCGAACTTCCAGCTGAACTTCTACGTCCTGAACGCGCGCGGCGAGTACGCGAGCGTTTCGATGTACCCGTCCAATTACGCCGTCTGCACGGAGAAAGGCCCGCAGATCTTGCCGAGTGAATCGGTTTTCTCCGGGCCGCTCAAGGATTAAGAGGGAATTCAAGCGAAGCGAGTACCTGGGACCAGGGTTTTTGGAGTAATCCGATGCGCGATCCGTTCGCCCTGCTCGCGTTGAACCTGCTTGTTGCCGGAATCGTGGCGGCCTCAGTCCAGGGCCAGGGACGTCCGCGGGCGCGAGACCTTGGACTGGAACCGGGCGTGTTCCCGCCCGGTCCACTCAACGCGATCACCGACGTCGCGGGCGTGCGGGTCGGCCACACGACGGTCGTCGAGGGTGACGATGTCCGGACCGGCGTGACCGCAATTCTTCCGCACGAGGGCAACCTCTTCCAGGAGAAGGTGGCGGGGGCGGTGTTCGTGGGGAACGCGTTCGGCAAGCTCGCGGGCTCCACGCAGGTGAACGAGTTGGGGACGATCGAGACCCCCATCGTCCTCACCAACACATTGAGCGTCGGCACAGCCGTGGACGCCGTCGTCGAGTACACGCTTGCTCAGGACGGCAACCGCCAGGTGCAGTCGGTCAATGCGCTCGTCGGCGAAACCAACGACGGCGGCCTGAACGACATCAGGGGGCGGCACGTCACGAAGGAGCACGTGCTGGCCGCCATCCGAAGCGCCGGGGGGGGCAGCATCGCGGAAGGGGCGGTGGGGGCGGGCACTGGCACCCGTTGCTTTGGCTGGAAGGGGGGAATCGGAACGGCGTCCCGCGCGCTTCCCGCCCGGTACGGCGCCTACCGTCTCGGTGTCCTGGTTCAGACGAACTTCGGCGGTGTGCTGACGATCGGGGGAGCGCCCGTGGGCCGGGAACTGGGCCGGTATGCCTTCAGCCCGCCGGCGCCACGTTCGGGGCCGCCGATGCCGGTGGCAGCGCCGGATGACGGCGATGGCTCCTGCATGATTGTCGTGGCAACCGACGCGCCGCTGGACGCCCACGACCTGAAACGCCTGGCCGCGCGGGCCCTGTTCGGATTGGCGCGGACCGGTTCGTCCTACAGCAACGGCAGCGGCGATTTCTCGATTGCCTTTTCCACTTCACCGGAGGCGCGCTCGCGCTTCAACGAGACGGCGCCGCGTGTGCGGGCGATCCTGCCGTCGGAGGCGATCTCACCCCTGTTCCAAGCGGCGCTCGAAGCCACCGAGGAGGCTGTTTACAACTCGCTTCTCCAGGCGGCGACGACGACGGCTCGTGGCCAGACGGTCGAGGCCCTGCCAGTTGATCGCGTGAAGGAGATTCTGAAGAAGTACGGGGTTGTGGCGAAGTGACTCGCCCGTGTAACAAGGTAACGGTTGGGTTCGCTGGCTGACGCTTTCGAGGCGTCAGGGCATTGCAGGAGCAGCCGAGAGGCCGCCAGCTGAAGCAGGACAAGCCGGCCGGTTTGGCGCGAAGTTTGCCTCAGCAATACGCATGACTCACCCGACCACGCCTTCTTCGTCCCTCATTCGGTCTGCCGCGGTCCTGTTTGCCGCAGCTCTCATCAGCCTGGCCGCATCCGCACCTGCTTCCGCCCAGTCGGGCGGCGGCGGGCTTCGCGCCGGCGTCAGCGGCGATCCCGACCAGTTCTATTTCGGCGGGCATTTCGACACCGGCTTCCTCGTCGAGCGCCTGAGCTTTCGGCCGAATGTCGAGGTCGGGCTCGGCGACGACGTCACCACCGTCGCGGTCAACTTCGAGTTCGTCTACTGGTTTCCGCTGAAGCGGCAGCCGTGGAGCATTTACACGGGCGGCGGCCCGGCGCTCGTCGTCTCCGACCGCAACGACGACACGGAAACGGAGCCCGGCTTCAATCTCCTCGTCGGCATCGCGCACCGCCGCGGCCTGTTCGCCGAGTTCAAGCTCGGGCTCATCGACAGTCCCGAGATCAAGTTCGGGATCGGCGTGAGCTTCTAGCTCTTTTAGCTCTTTCCCTTTGCCTTCCCTCGTGGAGGCAGTTCTTCGTGGTTCTGTTGCTCTTCCTCGACCGGGCGGTTCGTGATGCGTGCTGAACGCTGAGCCGATCCGCCCGCGCTGGCTGACGCGGCCGTTCCGCCCCCGCCCTGTGACGGCAGCGGCTTGTCGGGCTGACTGAGCTGACCCGACCCGCGCTCCATCGGGCTGTCCGTCGCGCTGCCCGCGTTGACGTCCTTCGGGTCTACGTTGAGATCCTCCGGGTCCAGGTTGACGTTCTCGCGCGACCCTTCGGCCTTCTCCGTGCTCGACTTGTCGTGCGGTTTGTACTTGTCGTCCATGATTCCTCCTTCGGATCCGGGCGGGTCCCGACCGGTTAGGCAGGCAAGGGACGTACCGGGTAAAATCTGATCCGATGTCCACCAAAAACTCGTTCTCGACGGAGAAGGACCTCTTCGTTGACGGTGCCCCCGTCCGCGTGCACAGCCTGGCCGCACTGGAACAGGCCGGCTTTCCACGCGTCTCCCGCCTGCCGTACTCCCTGAAGATCCTGTTGGAGAACCTCCTGCGTCGCGAGGACGGGCGCTTCGTCCGCGCCGAGGACATCCGGTCCCTCGCCTCGTGGGACGCGGCCCGCCCGGAACGCAAGGAGATTGCTTTCACACCGGCGCGCGTGCTGCTCCAGGACTTCACGGGCGTGCCCGCCGTGGTGGATCTCGCGGCCATGCGCGACGGCATCGTGCGTCTGGGTGGTGACCCCGTGCGGGTGAACCCGCTGCAGCCGGTGGAACTCGTCATCGATCATTCGATGCAGGTGGACTTCTCGGGGCGCCCCGACGCGTTTCAGCTGAACGCCGAGTTGGAGTCCAGGCGCAACCAGGAGCGCTACGTTTTCCTCCGCTGGGGCCAGGACGCATTCAGCAATTTCCGCGTTGTCCCGCCGGACACCGGCATCGTCCACCAGGTGAACCTGGAGTACCTCGCCCGCGTGGTCTTCAGCGAGACGGCCGACGGGCGTCTCACCGCCTACCCGGACACGCTCGTGGGGACCGACTCGCACACGACGATGGTGAACGGGCTGGGGGTGCTGGGCTGGGGCGTGGGCGGGATCGAGGCCGAGGCCTGCATGCTGGGCCAGCCGATCTCGATGCTGATCCCCGACGTCCTTGGCTTCCGCCTCACGGGCCGGCTGCCGGAGGGGGCGACGGCGACGGACCTGGTGCTGACCATCACCGAGCGGCTGCGCAAGCACGGCGTGGTCGGCAAGTTCGTGGAGTTCTACGGCCCGGGGCTCGAGCACCTGCCGATCGCGGACCGCGCGACGCTGAGCAACATGTGCCCGGAGTACGGGGCCACCGTCGCGATCTTCCCGATCGACGAGATGACGCTGGACTACCTCCGTCTGACCGGCCGCGAGGAGTCCCGGGTACGGCTGGTCGAGGCCTACGCGCGGGCGCAGGGGCATGTTCCGCACGGCAGGGATGCCGGAAGCCGACTACGCCGAGCGCCTGGAGCTGGACCTGGCTTCGGTCGAACCGAGCATCGCCGGCCCCCGGCGGCCGCAGGACCGCGTCACGCTGCGACAGGCGAAGGCCTCGTTCGAGCAGGCGCTGGCCCGCACCCTGGCCGAGCGCAAGCCGCAGGCGGCGCGGGCGGCGGCGACGGCTGGCGTGGGGACCTTGGCGGTGGAGCACGGGGCGGTGGTGATCGCGTCGATCACGAGTTGCACCAACACCTCGAACCCGAGCGTGATGATCGGCGCCGGTCTGCTGGCGAAGAAGGCGGTCGAGCGCGGCCTCAGCGTGAAACCGTGGGTCAAGACCAGCCTGGCGCCGGGATCGAAGGCGGTGACCGAGTACCTTCGCGCGGCCGGCCTGACGCCGTATCTCGATCAGCTGGGCTTCCACCTGGTGGGCTACGGCTGCGCGACCTGCATCGGCAACAGCGGTCCGCTGCGCCCGAGGTGTCGGTCGCGGTGAAGGACAACGACTTGGTCGTCGCGTCGGTGTTGAGCGGCAACCGCAACTTCGAGGGGCGCATCCAGCCCCAGGTGCGCGCGAACTACCTCGCGTCGCCGCCGCTCGTCGTCGCGTACGCCCTTGCCGGATCGATGACGATGGATCTGACGGCGGAGCCGCTCGGGCACGGACCACGCCGGGAAGGGCGTGTTCCTGCAAGGACATCTGGCCGACGGGCGCGGAGATCCAGGCGGCGCTGCTCGCAGGCGGTGTCCGCCGAGAGCTTCCGGTCGGCCTACGCCGACGTCTTCGCCGGCGACGAGCGGTGGCAGGCGCTCCAGGTGCCGGGCGGCGACCGGTTCCAGTGGGCGGACGATTCGACCTACATCCGCAACCCGCCGTTCTTCGAGGGCCTGACGCTCGAACCGGCGCCGCTGTCGCGACATCACCGGCGGCCGCGGGCTCGCGCTGCTCGGGCGACAGCGTCACGACCGACCACATCTCGCCGGCCGGGTCGATCCCAGCCGACAGCCCGGCTGGGAAGTACCTGATCGCGAAGGGCGTCGAGCCCCGCGACTTCAACTCGTACGGCGCCCGCCGCGGCAACCACGAGGTGATGATGCGCGGGACGTTCGCCAACATCCGCCTGCGCAACCAGCTGGCGCCCGGCACCGAAGGCGGCTGGACGCGTCACCTGCCCGATGGCGAGCAGATGACCATCTACGACGCCGCGATGCGCTACAAGCAGGAGGGCGTGCCGCTGCTCGTCCTGGCCGGGAAGGAGTACGGGTCGGGCTCGTCGCGCGACTGGGCCGCGAAGGGCACGCTGCTGCTCGGTGTGAAGGCGGTGATCGCCGAGAGCTTCGAGCGCATCCACCGCAGCAACCTCGTCAACATGGGCGTGCTGCCGCTCGAGTTCCCGCCGGGGGCAGAACGCCGCGAGCCTCGGCCTCACGGGGGAGGAGGAGTTCTCCATCACCGGCATCGCCGAGTGGCCTGAAGCCTGCAGGCGAGGTGGTGGTCGAAGCGCGGCGGCCGGACGGCCCACCGATCACGCTTCGGCGCGCTCGTTCGCATCGACACGCCGGAGGAGCTGGCGGCGTTCAGGGCCGGGCGGAATCCTGCCCTACGTTCTGAGGCAGCTGGTGGGGAAGTAAACCCTCGAGATGCTCACAGCCGAAGGCCTCAAGGCGCAGGCGGCGGAGATCGGGTTCGACCTCTGCGGCATCGCGCCTGCCGAGGGCTTCCCCGAGCTTGCGCCTGCTGCGAGGCTGGCTCGACCGCGGCTACGCGGGCCAGATGGGCTACCTTCCGCGCACGGCCCGAGTGCGCGAGGACGTGCGCCGGATCCTGCCTTCCGCCCGTTCGGTGATCGTCTTCGGCACGCTGTACCACACCGAACGCCCGCTGTCGATCGAGTCGGCGGATGCCGGCGAGGCCATCGTCGCGCGCTATGCCTGGGGCGACGACTACCACGACGTGATCGGCGGGCGCCTCGAAACGCTCCTGGGGTGGATGCGCGAGCAGCACCCCGAGCCGTTCGAGGCGCGGGCCTACGTCGACACAGGGCCCGTCCAGGAGCGGGTGTACGCCCAGTACGCGGGCCTCGGTTGGGTGGGGAAGAACGGCTGCCTGATCAACCCCGATCTCGGCTCCTGGCTGTTCCTCTCGGAGATCATCTGCAGCCTCCCGCTCCGCGCCGACGCGCCCGGCACTGGACCAATGCGGCACCTGCTCGCTGTGCCTCGAGGCGTGCCCCACGGGCGCGCTGGTCGAGCCGCGCGTCCTGGACGCCACACGCTGCCTGTCTTACCTGACGATCGAGCTCAAGGGCTCGATGCCCGAGCCGCTGCGGGAACACGTGGGCCGGCACGCCTACGGCTGCGACATCTGCCAGGATGTCTGCCCGTGGAACATGCAGGCGCCCGCCAGCCCCGCCGCCGAGTGGCAGCCGCGGGCCGGGCTGGACGCGCCGCGCCTGGCGGACCTGTGGCGGCGCCCCGACGACGAGTTGAAGGCGTTGACGGCGGGATCGGCCATGACTCGCGCCAGGCTCCCCGGCCTTCGCCGCAACCTCGCGGTGGCGATCGGGAACAGCGAAGATACAGAGGCGAGCGATGCGTTGGAGGAGACGCCGGTCGGGCCGTCACTCCAGGACCCGATGGTTCGCGAGCATGTCGAGTGGGCCAGGCGCCGAAGGCGATAGAATGCTGAATACGGTCCCCCACCGAGGATTCCGATGCGACATCTTTTCCAGTCCCTGACCACCGTGCTCGTGGTTGCCGGCGCCCTGCTCGCAGGCGGACGCGCGGCCACGCAGGAGGTTCGCGTGCCCGACCAGGCGCAACTCGAGGCGATGGCGCGCCAGTTTGCCCCAACCGAGATCAGCGCGGATGTTTCCGCGCTTCCCGCCAGCGAACGGCAGGCGCTCGCCAAGCTGGTTCAGGCGGGTTGGGTGATGGACGGTCTGTTCCTGCGGCAGTCGTGGGCGGGCAACGAGGCAATTTTGCTGAGCCTGCTCGAAGACAAGACGCCCGCCGGGCAGGCCAGGCTGCACTATTTCCTGATCAACAAGGGTCCGTGGGATCGCCTCGACCACAACAAGCCCTTCCTCGCGGGGGTCCCCGCCAAGCCGGAGGGAGCCAACTTCTATCCGGCGGGAGCGTCAAAGGCCGACATTGAAGCATGGAATGCCAAGCTGCCGGAGGCGCAGCGCGAGCAGGCCGCCGGCTTCTTCACCACCATCCGGCGGGCGCCGGCCGGCGGTTTCCAGGCGGTCCCGTACAGCGTGGAGTACCAAGGCGAGCTTGCCCGTGCGGCCGAACTGCTCCGGGAGGCTGCGGCGCTGACCCGCCAACCCACGCTGCAGAAGTTCCTCGCTAGCCGCGCCGACGCGTTCATCAGCAACGATTACTACGCGAGCGACGTCGCGTGGATGGAGCTGGACGCGAGCATCGAGCCGACCATCGGGCCGTACGAGGTCTACGAGGACGAGTGGTTCAACGCCAAGGCCGGGTTCGAGGCGTTCATCGCGCTGCGCGACGAGGCGGAGAGCTGCGAAGCTCGCGCGGCTGGGCTCCGAGCTGCAGGATATCGAGAACCACCTGCCGATCGCCCCCGCGCTGCGAAACCCGAAGCTCGGGTCCCTTGCTCCGATTCGCGTCGTGAACGTCGTGCTGGCAGCCGGCGATGGCAACCACGGTGTGCAGACGGCCGCCTACAACCTACCGAACGACGAGCGCGTGGTCCGCGAGAAGGGCGCCAAGCGGGTGATGCTGAAGAACGTCCAGGAGGCGAAGTTCCGCCTGGTCCTTCAACCGATCGGTGCACAGGTGCTCGCGCCGGGCGCGCGCCCGAACGTCACGTTCGACGCCTTCTTCACCCACATCCTGATGCACGAGCTGATGCACGGACTCGGGCCGCACCAGATCAAGGTGGCCGGGAAGGACACGACGGTGCGGGCCCAGCTGAAGGAGACGTACAGCGCGATGGAGGAGGCCAAGGCGGACATCTCGGGGCTGTTCGCCTTGCAGTACCTGCTCGACAAGGGTGTGCTGGACAAGTCGCTCCAGCAGACGATCTACGACACCTTCCT
This sequence comes from uncultured Acidobacteriota bacterium, assembly GCA_963744445.1. Taxonomy (GTDB): domain Bacteria; phylum Acidobacteriota; class Vicinamibacteria; order Vicinamibacterales; family Fen-181; genus CAVUTP01. The sequence continues at coordinate 542,710 of CAVUTP010000025.1, read as the reverse complement.
CGCGTCGGCCTTCCGGTCGATCCGTTTCGGGCTGAACGAGGCGCACGGGAAGGGGATCGCGCTGCAGCTGAACTGGCTGCTGGACGCGGGGGCCTTCCGGGTGGAGCCGGATGGGACGTTTGCGGTGGACGCCGCGAAGGTCAAGGACGCGGTGACGAAGCTCACGTCTGAAATCATGACGCTGCAGGCCGACGGAGACTACGCGCGGGCGCAGAACATGCTCGGGCGGCTGGCCGTGATGCGCCCGGAGATCCAGCGGGCGCTCGACCGCCTCAAGGCAATCCCCGTGGACATCGAGCCGAAGTTCACGACGGCCGAAGCACTGCTACGGTAGACTCTGCGAGGGGCGGGGCGGCACACGCTGCCCTGCCGGGTCGCGCGTAACCAACGTCGCGTGGCCTGAATCATAACGATGGCGGGGAAGGGGTCGGGTCACTCTTGCGGCGACACCCCCGCAAGAGTGTCCCGGACCCGCTTCCCCTGGAGGACGTCGTGCCATTATTCGAATACGAATGCCGGAAATGCGGGCACCTCTTCGAGGCGCTCGTGATCGGGAGCCGCAAGCCGGTCTGCCCGAAGTGCAAGAGTGACGAGCTGGACAAGAAGGTCTCGACCTTGGGGTTTGCCGGCGTGGGCAACTGGCCCGGCAGCTCGGGCGGGGGATGCGCCCCGACGGGCGGTGGTTGACGGTTCTGACACCGGCCCCGTTGGGGACGGAACTGCGAATTGAGTATTCGGCAAGGGCCGGCCACGCGAGCCGGCCCTTCTAATTCTACCCGCCCGGCCGTCGCTTTTCCTGAAGCCTCGCATCAACCCAGTCCACCCACCCTTCGAGTCCGGGCTTGCCCAGGCAGCTGGTTTCGATCACCTCGATCTCCGGGTTGACGCGCCGGGCGTCGGCCGTGGCCGCGCCCGGGTCGAACCGGGTATACGGGAGCAGGTCGATCTTGTGCAGGAGCATCAGCCGCGCGCGGCGGAAGATACCCGGGTACTTCAGCGGCTTGTCGTCTCCCTCCGCGACGCTCAACACCACGACCTTCAGCTCTTCGCCAAGGTCGTACGACGCCGGGCAGACGAGGTTCCCGACGTTCTCGACGAAGAGGACGTCGAGCCCCTCGAGCGGCACCTCGGACAGGGCACGACTCACCATGTTCGCGTCGAGGTGGCAGGTTCCGCCGGTCGTGATCTGCAGCGCAGGAAAGCCGTAGCGGCGCAGGCGGTCGGCGTCCCGCTCCGTCTGGATGTCGCCCGTCAGCACGGCGGCTCGCCGGCCCGTGTCGCGGAATGCCTGGAGCGTGCCCTCGAGGATGCTCGTTTTTCCCGCCCCGGGGGAGGAAATGAGGTTGAGGCAGAGGATGCCTCGGCGCCCGAACTCCTCTCGCAGCCCGGCCGCGATGCGGTCGTTCTCCTTCAACACGTTCTGACGGACTTCCACCCGCTCTGTCACGGACCTTCCTCCAGTTCCAGGAACGCAAGCGCCAGCTCGTCTCCGGCCACCATGCGCCCGTGCCCCCCGTCGCAGGCGGGGCAGCCGGCGAAGAAGTCCACCGGCGCAAACTCGTGGCCGCACCGCTCGCAGCGGAAGCGAACGGGCACCTTCTCCAGTTCGAGCGCCACGCCCGCGAACTCGGTGTCCTGCACGGTCATGCCGAAGCAGAACTCCAGCGCCTCCGCGTTCACCCCCGAGGTTTCGCCCACGCGCACCCCCACGCGCAGCACGCGGCGCCCCCCGTGGAGCGCCGCCTGCTCGCGTACCGACTCGACGATCGACTGGGCGATGGAGAGCTCGTGCACGACTAGAGTGGCCAGTGGACGGTGGCCAGTGGCCAGTGCGTCACGCGTGACCCACTGACCACCGTCCACTGACCACTGTCCACTGTTTCTCCGTCAGTCGGTGTTCTGATCGTTGTCGCCCGGAGCCTTCCAGCCGGCCGCGTCCTTCTTGAACCAGGAGGCGTCGTTCACATAGGTCGAGGTCAAGGTCTCCAGTCTCGCCATCTCCGCCGCGGGCAGGGGCGTGAACCCCTTCGCGATCTCGATGTTCTCCTCGAGCTGCTTCACGTTGTCGCACCCGATGATGACCGTGCTCACCGGCAGCGAGAGCACGTAGGTGAGCGGGCCCTTGATGCCCTGGATCCCCTCGGGCTTGAAGATCCGGCCGCGCGCGGGGATCTTCATGCCGATCACGCCCATGCCCTTCTTGTTCGCGAGCGGGAGAATCGTGCTCGCAAAGGGCAGGTGGTGCTTGTCTGCAGGATTGAGGGCCATCAGGATCGTGTCGAACGCGAACCGCTCGATGCCCCGCATCAGCACGGCGGGGTCGGAGTGGCCCGTGATGCCCAGGAACCGCACCATCTTCTCGTCCCTCGCCTTCTGCAGCGCCTCGATCGCCCCATCCTTTCCGAAGATCTGGTCCAGCTGGGCGTCGGTCGAGATGTTGTGCAGCTGCCACAGGTCGAGGTGATCGGTCTTCAGCAGCTTCAAGCTCTGTTCCAGCAGCCGCAGCGAGCCGTCGCGCGTCCGGTCGTCGGTCTTGCTCGCGAGGAAGACCTCCTTGCGGCGTGTGGCCATGACCTCCCCGATGTGGGTCTGGCTCCAGCCCTCGAGCTCCCATCGCTGCTTGCCTTCTACGCGGGGCCGTCCGTACGCCGCCGCGGTGTCGATGTAGTTGACGCCGAGGTCGATGGCGCGGTTCACGATGGCAATCGACTCATCGTGCGTGCCCGGCTTTTCGATGGTCGCCTGCCCCCCCAGGCTGAAGATCCGCACTTTGTGGCCCGTCTTCCCCAGCGGCCGCTCGGGCATCGCGGCCGCCTGCGTGCTCCCTGCGGTCAACGCGATGGCCGCGCCCGCCGCCCCGACCGCCCCGACCTTCACGAACTCCCGGCGCGTCAACGTCTGGTCACTCATCGCGAGCCTCCTCCTGCCGCCGTCTTCCACCGCGGGGACGCCCCGGCCGGCGCCGGATTGCACCCTGCCCCCACGGCTTGCCGCAGGGCACGGCCTCCAGCCCTGCCCCAGCTGGATTGCAGTAGCGTCGGACTGATTCTATACCGGGACTGTTCCGGCCAACCGTCAGGCCTTGGGACCGCGGCCCGGGCCGGTGTATCGTACGGCTTGCGTGAAACGGCCTTCTGACTCGTTCACCGTCCGGTTCCTGCCCGATGATCGCGTCCACACGACAGCCGGCCCGGTGGACCTGTACCTGGCTGCCGCCGCCGCGGGCATCCTGGTGGAACAGCCCTGCGGGGCGCAGGGCACCTGCGGCCGCTGCCGTGTACGGGTCCTCGAGGGAATCGTCCCGCCCGCGCAGGCCGACCGCGAGCAGTTGACCGCCGCGGAACTTGCCGAGGGCTGGCGCCTCGGCTGCCAGCTGACCCTTGCTGGCGATGCCACCATCGAGGTGCCTTCGGTCACACGGTCGCTGGCTGGGAAGTCTTTCGGACCCGAGGTTCTCGCCGACGGCCCCCGCGAGCGCGTCGTGCACGTTCACCGGCCCGTGGTGCCGCCCCTGCGTGCGGAAGAGGGGCCGGCGTCGGCTGACGATCGGCTGTGCGCGGCGCTCGGAGAGGCGACACGACCGCGAACCACCGCTGCCGCTCTTGCCGATCTCGGGCGTGTCGCGGAGCATCCGGGGCCGTGGACCGTCTGGCTCGACGAGAACAGGCTGCTCGCCGCCTGCACGGGGCACGTCCGCGCCGGATTCGGACTTGCCGTGGACATCGGGACCACTTCGCTGGCTGCCGGGTTGATCGCCCTCGACGACGGCACCGTGGCGGCGTCGGCATCGTGCCTCAACCCGCAGGTCTCGTTGGGCGCCGACGTCATCGCCCGGATCAAGCATGCCTCGGAACACCCGGAAGGCGGCGCGAACCTGGCCCGGCTCGTTCGCGACGGCCTCGCCTCGCTCGTTCGCGACCTGCTTGGGGACGCGGGCTGCCAGGCGAGGGACGTTGTTACGGCCGCGGTTGCCGGAAACCCGACGATGCTGCAGGCATGGGCGGCGGTCCCGTTGGCCGGCCTCGGGACGGCGCCGTACGCGGCGCTGTGGTCGCGCGATCAGCACTGGCGCGCGGTTGACGTCGGCCTCCCGATCCATCCCGCCGCGAGCATCTACGTCTTCCCGATGATCCGCAGCCACGTGGGAGGGGACGCCGTCGCGGCGGCGGTGGCATCGGACTTCGACCTCGGCCGCCGTCCGCGGCTGCTCGTGGACCTTGGGACGAACTGCGAGGTCATCGTCGGTTGCGGGGATCGGGTGGTGGCGACCTCGGCGGCGGCGGGCCCCGCCTTCGAAGGCGTGTCGATCCGGTGCGGCATGCGCGCGGCACCGGGGGCAATCGACGTGGTTTCGCTCGAGCCTTCTGGCGACGTTCGCGTCCACGTGGTCGGAGAGCGCCCGGCGACAGGGCTTTGCGGCTCGGCCCTGATCGACCTCGTGGCCGAGCTGTTGCGCGCAGGCGTCCTGGCCCCGAGCGGCTACCTCCGGAAGCCCCACGAACTGTCGGCTCCCGCGCAGCCGTTCGCGGGGCGGTTGACGGAGACCCAGGGCCAGGCGGCGTTTCTCGTGGCGTCCTCGGCCGAGGGCGCCGCCCGGGACGTGCTGCTGACCGCCCGCGACGTGCGCGAGCTGCAGTTGGCCAAGGGCTCCACGCTCGCGGCCATCACGCTCGCCTGCCGGAGCCTGGGCCTCGACCCCGTGGACCTCGAGGACGTGCTCGTCGCCGGCGCGTTCGGCAACTTCCTGCGGAAGGCCAGTATCGCTCGCATGCGCCTCGTGCCGCCGGTCGACCCCGAGCGTATCCGCTTCGTCGGCAACGCGGCCGGTGTCGGCGCCCGGCTGGCCTTGCTCGACCGTGACGTGCGCGCGCGCGCGGCCGCCCTCGCCCGGCGCGCGCAGTACCTCGACCTCGCGACTCACGAGGACTACCAGGACACGTTCATGCGGGGGCTGTCGTTCTGAGAATAGAGAATAGAGAATAGAGAATTGAGAATTGAGAAGGGATCACGGGGGCGAACGATGGACTTCGAGAACCTGGTCGCGAGGGGAACGGTCATCGGCGACGGGGCCATGGGGACGGAATTGCAGCGGGCGGGCCTCGAAATCGGCGAGTGCGGCGAGCGATGGGTGCTCGAGCATCCCGAACGTATCGAGGCGATTCACGCGGCCTACCTCGCGGCCGGCAGCCAGGCGATCATCACGAACTCGTTTGGCGCCAACCGCTGGGTGCTCGGGCGGTACGGCCTGGCCGACCGCGTGGAGGACGTCAACCGGGAAGCGGCAGCCATCGCGCGCCGCGCGGCGGGGTCCGCCGCCCTGGTCCTGGGCGACATTGGTCCGTTCGGCGGCTTCTTGCGCCCCCTGGGCGACGTGGACGCCGCGGATCTCGAAGCCGAGTTCGTCCGGCAGGCCGGCGCGCTGCTCGAAGGCGGCGCGGACGGGATCGTCATCGAGACGATGAGCGCCCTCGAGGAAGTCGTGGCCGCAGTTCGTGCGGCTCGTCGTGCCGGCGCGCGGCTGGTCGCCGCCTCGCTGGCCTTCGACCGCCTGCCGAACGGGAACCTGCGGACGATGATGGGCGTGTCGCCGGAGCAGGCGGCGCGAGCCCTGGCTGCCGAGGGCGCCGACGTTGTCGGCGCCAACTGCGGCACGAGGATGGGCACGGCCGACTTCGCACGGGTGGTGCAGGCTTTCCTTTCGGCAGCCCGGCTGCCGGTCATGATCCAGGCGAACGCCGGGACCCCCGAGCTGGTGGAGGGCCGAGCGGTCTACCGGCTCTCGCCGGACGAGTTCGCCGCTGGGATGCTCGAAGTGGTCGCCGCCGGTGCCAGGCTCGTCGGCGGCTGCTGCGGCACGACGCCGGCGCACATCGCAGCGCTGGCGGCCGCCGCACAGGCGTTCGCCCGCCGCGAACGGGTCTGAAGGGATGTGCTGGGGAAGGCCCGAAGGAAGGAGCGTCGGGGTCCGCCGCCCACGCCCAACAACCTGCGGGCCCCCATCCGCAGGCCATCAAGTCACGGGCGGCGAACCGCGACAACGCTTCTCTAAAACGCAAGGTGAATGCCAGGAAGCGAAGACGAAAAACTCCCGGGTTTTTGGATGTTTGCGTGACACCATCCAGAAGATGCCGGAGGAGCCTTCCGGAAGGTCGCCGGTGGTGACGGATTCCCGGCGGCCGTCAAGTTGTGACCCCATCTCGCCCGACCTGTGGCATGGTATTGGGCGCATGAAACGGCGGGCCCGCCTGATTGTCCTGCTCTGCGTCGCCGGCTGCGCGGCGGTGGTGGCCGGGCCGCCGTCCGCGCAGAAGCCGCGGTTCCCTCGCACCTTCGCCGACGTCGCCATCACCCTCCTCGACGAGTGGACCGCGGACGTCGACCTGTCCGCCGATGGGAAACGGCTCCTCTACGGGCGGCGCGACCCGCGCGACTGGTACTACGATCTCTGGGTTTCCCGGCCGAGCGGGCGCGAGCAGGAATGCCTGGGCTGCTCGTTGCCGGAGCCCTCCAAGCACCGTGGCGGTGCAACCTGGCACCCGTCGGGCGAGTTTCTCGCGTTCTCGGCCGAGAACTCCGACGTCCGGACCCGTCGGGCGGACCGGTTGGCGGAGCCGGGGACCGCGCTCAACACCAACCTCTGGGTCATGACAGCCGACGGCTCGAAGGCCTGGCAGCTGACCGACTACGAGACCGACTACAAGGAACCGCGGGGCGTCCTCGGCCCGACCTTCTCGCCGGACGGCGCGAAGATCGCCTGGACAGGGCCGGTGAGCCGGTCGCGCCCGGGTCCCGGCCTCGAGTGGGGCGAGTGGGCGATCTTCCTGGCGGACTTCGTCGTGGAAGACGATGTGCCCGTGCTGAAGAATGCGCGGCAGGTCCAGCCGGGTGCCCAGCACGCGTTCTACCAGGTGGACGACTGGTCGCCCGACGGGGGCCGCCTGCTGGTGAGCGCCAACCCGCGGGCGGGGCAGGGTGTCGAGTCGCTCGACATCTGGCGCTACGACCTTGCCTCCGGCAATTTCCGGCGCCTGACGCAAACGCCCGATTGGGACCACCTCGCCCACTATTCGGCCGACGGGCGGCACATCTACTGGGCTTCCACGCGCGACCTCGGCGTGCGGTTCCGCTCGGTCGAGGGCCTCAACTGGCGCCGGGACATCCGCACCGAGCTGTGGGCGATGGGCGCCGACGGCGCGGAACCGCGCCGCCTGACCTTCTTCAACACGAAGGGCAACCGCGACAACACGTGGTTCCGCACGAAAGTCTTCGCCGCGTCGCGGGTGTTCGTCGGCGACAACCTGGCCCTCCTCGACGGCACGCGCGTGGTGGCCGTGCTCGGCTACGAGGGCGCCAGCGGGCAGATCAACGGCGCGCTGGCCGTGATCGACCTCGCGGCGCGCGCCACGCAGCCGCCCGCCGCCCCGGGTCGCCCGCACTAGATCACCACGAACACTCACCACGAAGTTCACGAAGCTCATCGTGCCCTTCGTGTCCTTCGTGGTGGAACTAGTCGTCGGTGCGTCGGCCGCGAGAGCCGAGGCCGACGAGTTCGAGCAGCTTCAGCGCGTTGCGCGAGGTGGCGACGCCGGGCCGCAGCCGGTAGTCGAACGAGAGCCGCGCCCCTTCGCCCTCGCGCTCCACTCCCTCGCTAAAGTGGACCGCGTGGCACGCGGGCGCGAGGTCCGGGCTGGCGGCCAGCTCGAGATCGTGCGTCGTCACGGCGCCGATGACCGGCAGTTCGAGCAGGTGAGACAGGATGTGGCGGACCGCGACCTGCCGCTCGGCCGTGTTCGTCCCCTGGAGCACCTCGTCGAGCAGGTAGAGCAGCACCCCACCGTCGCGAGGCGAGCGTTCCGCCGCCGACACCACCAGCTTCAGCCGCTGCAGCGCAGCCATGAAGTAGGAGACGCCGGCTTCGAGCGAGTCCTGGACTCGCATACTCGTGCAGAGCACCAGCGGCGGCAGCGCCAGCCGCCGCGCGCACACCGGTCCTCCCGCGAGCGCGAACACGACGTTGGCGCCGATGGCTCGCAGCAGCGTGCTCTTGCCCGACATGTTCGAGCCGGTCACCAGCAAGAATGTTCCCGGCGGTCCCACCACGACGTCGTTGGCCACGCGCCGGTCTGCCGGCAGCAGCGGATGCCCGAGCGCCTCCGCGATCAACCGATCGCCCCGTTCCTCGATCTCCGGGAACGACCAGTCCGGGTTGTCGTGAGCGAGCCAGCCGAAAGCCGCCAGCGCCTCCACCTCGCCGAGCACCGCGAACCAGGTGCGCAGCCGCGGGCCCGTCCGCCGCTGCCATGATTCCAGAGCGGCCAGCACGTGGAAGTCCCACAGCGTGATCGCGTTGATCGGGAAGTGGAAGAACGCCTGGAAGCGGAGATCCGCCAGGCGCATGAGCCGGCCGAGACGCGCCATCTCCCGGGGAGCGGAGAGGCGGTTGGTGTGGAGCGCCGACTGCAGGGCCCGCATCCGGGGGGAGCCGGCCCCAAGGCCCTCGACGTGCGAGAAGAGCGCGGCGTGCTCCTGGAAGATCCGCTCCCTGGAGAACGCACGCGAGAAGGTGTGGTGGATGCGCGCCTCGTAGCGCGCCATCAGTGCGAGCGCCGCGACCAGCGGGTAGATCCACAGCGGTCGGTCGGTCAGCCCGCCGGCATGGGCGGCGGCAAGCGCGATTGTCGACACGGAGACGAGCCGGGCGGCCCAGGGCAGCCAGCCTGAGGCCAGGAGCCAGGGCGGCGACTCGGCCCAGGCCAAGAATGCCTCCAGTTCCTGCGGTCGGGGCTCGACAAGGAGGCCGAGCGTGGCCAGGCGCTCGCGGAAAGCCGGCTGGGCCGCCAGTTCACGCACTGCGGCCTGCCGCTCCTGGATCACGTGTGGCGTGGCGCCCTGCACCAGCCACGCGGTCAGCGTCTGCCGGCCCGCCTCGGTGCCGACGGACCCCAGCAGCCGAAAGAGCGATGCATGGCCGAAGAGGTCGAGGTCGTCCGCGTAGCCGTGTTCGCGTCCGGGGCCGGCGGGGGACGAGACGGTCATTTCCGCCCAGGCCCGCTCGACGCGCGCGGCCGCTTCGCGGTTGACGCGCGCCCGGGCCGCCGCATGGCGTTCGGCCGCTTCGACCCGGCCGTGCCACCAGACCAGGGCGAGGAAGCCAAGCAGCAGCGCGGCCCCGGCCGCTACCAGCGGCACGGTCCGGGCGTGGCCGGGGAATGCCGCGAGGAGGCTCGCCGCGCCCCCGAGGAACAGCGCCAGCCGTCCGTAAGAGACGAACCGCGACGTGCGTTCGTGGCGCGCGCGTTCCGCGTCGTGGATCGCCGCCTGCTGGCGGTAGCGCCGCGCCTTCCTCGCGTGGTCGTTCCTGCATGCGTGTACGATACCGGAAAGGCGCAACGGACGTCGTCACAGGCGTCCTGCCGGTGGTGCCGGCGGTGCTGAAGGTGCCGGTCGTGCAGTGCCGAGGGTGCCACCGGTGCTGGTGCCCAAGCTGCGGCCGGGAGCCGTCACGAGCCGCGCAGCCTGACACGGCACCTCCGGCACGACGCGATCACACGCTAGCCGCCGTCGAACAGCGGCAGCTCCCTGGCCCGGTGCCGCTGGTGTTCGGGCTCGGTGGGGGAGTCGGTGAAGTTGTGGACGCTGGCGCCGAGCAGCCGCACGGGACGGCGGCCGGCCTCCGTCTTGGAAAGCAGTTCTACCGCCCGCCCGGCCAGCCCGTCGCCGTCACGCGTGGCCGGCCAGGCGGAGTGGCTCCTCGTGATCGTCGTGAAGTTCGAGTAGCGGACCTTGATCGTCACGGTTCGCGCGTAGAGACCGTGCCGGTCGAGCCAGGCCGCCCCGTCGCGCGCCATCGACGCGATTTCGTCTCGAATCCGGCCGAGGTCGGTCAGGTCCTGCGTATAGGTGTTCTCGGTTCCCGATGATTTGGCCGGCCTGTCGGGCTCCACCGCCCGGTCGTCGACGCCGTGCGCGAGCTGCACCAGCCAGTCGGCCATGCTCCCGACCAGGCGCTGAAGGGCCGCGGGATCCGCCGCGCGCACGTCGCGCGTCGTGTGGATCCCGGCGCCGTGCAGCTTCTTCCCGGTCACGGGCCCGACTCCCCACAGCGCGTCAACCGGGAGGTTCTCGAGAAACGCCTCGACGCGCTCGGGCGCTATCACCGTGAGCCCGTCGGGTTTCTTCCAGCCCGACGCGATCTTCGCCAGGAACTTGTTCGGGGCGACGCCGGCCGAAGCGGTGAGGCCCGTGGCCTCCCGGATCCGGTCCTTGATCCGCCGGGCGACATTCATCGCCAGCGGCTCGTGCCAGGCATTCTGGGTCACGTCGAGGAACGCCTCGTCGAGCGAGAGCGGCTCCACGAGCGGCGTCACCTCGCGGTAGATCGCGAAGACCGTGCTGGAAACGGAACGGTACTTCTGGAAATCGGGCGGCACCAGGACGAGCGATGGGCACAGCCGGCGCGCCTGCGCCGTGGACAGCGCGGAGTGCACCCCGAACTTCCGGGCTTCGTAGCTGGCGGCCGCTACCACGCCGCGCTCGAACGCCTCACGGCCCACCGCCACCGGCTTGCCGCGCAGCGACGGGTTGTCGCGCTGCTCGATCGACGCATAGAACGCGTCCATGTCCACGTGGAGGATCCGCCGTAGCCCGCTCACGGATGCATTGTAAGATCAGGGGCCGAGGGAGCGAGGGATCACTTGGTCATTTGCGAGGTGGACAGTTGTTCCCTTGCCGGGAGCAAGCCTCCACTTGGCAACTTGCGAAGTGGACAGTTGTCCCCTTGATCCCTGACGGTGTCCACCCATGGTTCGTCTGATCGCCCTTGACATCGACGGGACGCTGCTCGACAGCCAATGGCGCCTCCCCGAGGCCAACAGGGAGGCCATCCGCCGCGCCACCGGCCGCGGCATCGAGGTTGCGCTCGTCACCGGCCGTCGCTTCGACTTCGCGCGCCCCGTCATCGACGCCATCGACTCGCCGCTGACCCTCATCGTCAGCGGCGGCGCGCTGGTGAAGAACCGCGAGGGGGAGAGCCTCGTCCGTCACCTGCTCCCCGCCGGCGTCGCGCGCGAAGTGCTCGACGGCACGCGTGCCTTCCGGCAGGCGGCCGCCCTGGTCTTCGATCGACCGCGGGCCGCGCAGGTGGTGCACGAGCACCTCGACCTCTCCGACCCCCACAGGCGCGCCTACTTCGACCGCAACCGCGACTTCATCGCCGAGATCGTGCCGCTGGAGGACGCCCTGACCGAGGACCCGATCCAGGTCATGTTCTCGGGGACGTTCCTTGGCATGCGCGGCCTGCTCTCGACGCTCCGCAGCCTTCCCGCCGCCGCGCGGTGCTCCCTGGCCATCACCGAGTACGAGGCCCGCGATTTCTCGCTCGTGGACGTGAACCGGGCCGGCTGCACGAAGGGGACGACGCTGGCGGAGTGGGCGATCCGGCAGGGAATCCCGCGCGAGGACGTCATGGCGATCGGCGACAACCTGAACGATCGCGAGATGCTCGAGTTCGCCGGCCTGCCGGTCGTGATGGGCAACGCGGTGCCCGAGCTCAGGCGGGTGGGCTGGGCGGAGACGTCGAGCAACGACGAGGCGGGCGTCGCGGCGGCGATCGATCGGTTCGCCCTGCGAGACGACGCCGTGTAACCAATCGGGGCACGCCTGAATCCGTGTATCGATAGCCTTCGACCCGCGGTTGCCGGAATTTGTTCCATCTTTCACAAGCACCGTACCCCGACCTCGATAGTCGGGGATGCGGGGGACCATCCAGCATGCACACGGTTTCCAGGCGGCGGTTCCTGCAGATTTCCAGCGCGACCGTCGGTCTTGCGGCGACGGGCGCGGCGGCCGGACGTCTGGCCGGTCACGCGGCCGGCTCCGCCGGGCTCGAGCGCGGCGTCAGGAAGGTGCCCACCTTCTGCGACATCTGCTTCTGGAAGTGTGGGGCGATCGCCCACGTCAGGGACGGGAAGCTCTGGAAGATCGAGGGCAACCCCGACGACCCGCTCAGCCGCGGCCGCCTCTGCCCGCGCGGCACGGGCGGCGTCGGCGCGCACTTCGACCCCGACCGGCTCCGCACGCCGCTGGTCCGCCGACAGAAGCGCGGCGAGGAGGAGTGGACCGCCGTCACGTGGGACGAGGCGCTGAACGTCGTCGCCGAGAAGATGAACGCGATCAAGGCGACGTACGGTCCGGAGGCGGTCGCGCTGTTCTCGCACGGCATCGGCGGCACGTTCCTCAAGCACACGCTCAAGGCCTTCGGCTCCCCGAACAGCGCGGCGCCCTCGTTCGCGCAGTGCCGCGGCCCGCGCGACGTCGGGTTCGCGCTGACCTTTGGCGAGGAGGTTGGATCGCCGGAGCGCACGGACATCCGAAACTCACGCTGCCTCGTGCTCATCGGCTCGCACCTCGGCGAGAACATGCACAACACGCAGGCGCAGGAGTTCGCCGAGGCGGTGGGCGCCGGTGCCTCGATCATCGTCGTCGATCCGCGTTTCTCGGTCGCGGCCAGCAAGGCGAAGCACTACCTGCCGATCCGCCCGGGAACCGATCTCGGCGCTCCTGCTCGCGTGGATCAACGTGATCGTCGCCGAGGGACTCTACGACAAGGAGTACGTGGCGGCGCACGGGTTTGGCTTCGAGGCGTTCGCCGCCGAGGTTGCGCCCTTCACGCCGGAGTGGGCGTACCCGGAGACGGGAATCGCGCCCGAGGTGATCCGCGAGACCGCCCGTGAAATGGCGCGACACCGTCCCGCGACGCTGATCCACCCCGGCCGTCACGCGACCTGGTACGGAGACGATGCGCAGAGGAGCCGGGCGATTGCGCTGCTGAACGCGCTGATGGGGAGCTGGGGACGCAAGGGCGGCTTCTGGTCGCCCGTCAGCATGGACGTGCCCGGCTATCCGTATCCGGCCTATCCCACGCCCGCCAAGGGGAAGGTGGACAACCCGGGTCGCAAGTACCCGTTCGCCAGCGAGGCGATCACCACGGGAATCCGGCACGCGACGCTGACCGGCGAGCCCTACCCGATCAAGGGCTGGATGGTCTACGCCACCAACCTGATTCATGCGATGCCGAACGAGGCTGAGACCATCGAGGCCATCAAGGCGCTCGACCTCCTCGTCGTGGTGGACGTGATTCCCAGCGAGATTGCCGGGTGGGCCGATGTGGTGCTGCCGGAGACGACTTACCTGGAGCGGTACGACGAGCTGAACGTCGAGGTGTTCAGGGATCCGTTCGTCGCGCTCCGGCAGCCGGTCGTCCGGGCGCCGCACGACCAGAAGCCGAACTGGTGGATCGCCCGGAAGCTGGCCGAGAAGCTCGGGCTGGGCGCCTACTACCCGTGGCAGACGATCGAGGAGTACCTCGAGCACCGGCTGAAGGGCGCGGCCCTGAGCCTTGCGGAGTTGAAGAACAAGGGCATCGTGCGGGGCGAGCGGCGGCCGGTGTTCTTCGAGGAGGGCCTGGCGCCGGTGTTCCCGACGCCCTCGGGCAAGATCGAGTTCTATTCGACGCAGCTCCGCGACGCCGGCTTCGACCCGGTGCCCAGGTACAAGCGGCCGGCCGCCCCGCCCGACGGCTCGTTCCGCCTGCTGTTCGGCCGGTCGCCGGTCCACTCGTTCAGCCGGACCCAGTCCAACCCGATCCTCCACGAGATGATGGCCGAGAACGAGGTGTGGGTGAACGCCTCGGTGGCGGCGCGCCTGGGCCTGCAGAGCGGGTCCGTGGTGCGGCTGCGCAACCAGGACAGCGTGCTGAGCGACCGGATCAGGGTGAAGGCGACCGAGCGGATCCGTCCGGACTGCGTGTACATGGTGCACGGCTTCGGCCACACCTCGCGCCACCTCACGCGCGCCTTCCGCAAGGGCGCGAGCGACGCGCAGTTGATCACCCGCTACGAGACCGACCCGCTGATGGGCGGCACCGGGATGAACGTGAACTTCGTGAGCATCGAGGCGGAGGCGTAGGCCATGGCGCGCTACGGGATGGTCATCGACACGCGGACGTGCGTCGGCTGCATGGACTGCGTCGTCGCCTGCAAGACCGAGAACCAGGTGCCGGAGGGGTTCAACCGCGATTGGATTGCGTACGACACGACGGGGACCTTTCCGACGCCTCGCCTCGAGATTCGCACCGAGCGGTGCAATCACTGCGACAACGCGCCCTGCGTGACGTGCTGCCCCACCGGCGCCAGCCACGTGGAGGACCCGGGCCGCCTCGTGCTCGTGGCGCACGACGAGTGCATCGGCTGCAAGGCGTGCCTGGCGTCGTGCCCCTACGACGCCCGGTTCGTGCACCCCGACGGGTACGCGGACAAGTGCACCTTCTGCATCCACCGTGTGAAGGAAGGCCTGGACTCGGCGTGCGTGTCGGTCTGCCCGACGCGCTGCATGACGTTCGGGGACTTCGACGACCCGAACAGCGAGGTCAGCCGGCTGCTTGCGTCGCGCCGGCACCATGCGCTGCTGCCCGCGGCGGGCACGGGACCGAGAATCTGGTATCTGGATTAGTAAACATGGTTCAGGGTCAAGAGTTCAGGATCGAGGGTCTCGTCACGCGGGGCGCGCGTGCTGGACCCTCAACTCTTGACCCTCAACCGTGAACAAGGCGTTATCGATATGCGCGAACTCGTGCTCACCCGTCACACCGAGCAGATCGATCCACTCCTCCACGTCTGGGGATGGGAGATCCCGGTCTACCTGTTCCTGGGAGGCATGGTGGCGGGGATGATGATCCTCGTCGGCTTCTCCCTGCTCAGTGGTCGCCACAAGGGGCACAACTGCACGTGCAGCGTGCTGCCCGGCGTCAGCCTGGTGCTGCTCAGTGCGGGCATGCTCGCGCTCCTCCTGGACCTGGAACACAAGCTGTACGTGTGGCGGCTGTACACGACCTTGCAGCCCTCCTCCCCGATGTCGTGGGGGGCGTGGATCCTGCTGCTGGTCTACCCGGGGCTTGCGCTGGCGTGGCTGATCCGGCCTCCGGCCCTGCTGGCGGGGCTGTGGCCGGCGTTCGACCGGCTGTCGGATGCGGTGAGGCATCCCCGGGTGGTGTGGTGGACGGCCGCCGTCAATATCGGCCTCGGTGTTGCGCTCGGAATCTACACCGGCATCCTGCTCAGCGCGCTCGGGGCGCGGCCGTTCTGGAACAGCGCGATCCTCGGGCCGCTCTTCCTCGTGTCGGGGCTGTCGTCGGCCGCGGCGTTCACGCACATGGTCGCACGCGACCGCGAGGAGTCCCGAATGTTCGCCATGGCCGACAACGTGTTTCTGGCCATCGAACTGCTGGTGATCGGGTTGTTCCTGATCGGCCTGCTGTCCGCCTCGCAGCCGCACATCGCGGCGGCCCGCCTGGTGCTGGACGGCCCGTTTGCCGCGGTGTTCTGGGTGCTCGTCGTCGGCCTCGGGATCGTGGTGCCGCTTGTCATCCAGTCTCTCGCGGTGACGCACCGGGTCGCGCACACCCCGGTTGCCCCGCTGCTGGTGATCGCCGGCGGCGCGGCGCTGCGCTTCGTGATCGTCTACGCAGGACAGGCGAGCCACTGGATGCGGGGCTGAGGGCTAGGGGAATCCACTTGCCCTGACTCTTCTGTTGCGGGTTGTCTTTGAACTTCGTGGTTTCGTTTGTCGTCAAGCGTAGTGAGGTACCTGGGACCAGGCGCCGGGATAGAGAAGTTAGTTATCGGGTCGGGAGTCCAGCGGAGCGCTCATGAATCCTCACGCATCAACAGTTGAACTGCCGGCGGCCGTGCCGGCGGAAGGGGTCCACCCGGGGCCCGCGCCGTACTCGAATCCGTACCTCGCGGGGGTCGGCCTCGGGCTCGTCCTTCTGGCGGCCTTCGTCCTCGTCGGCCGCGGTCTCGGGGCGTCGGGCGCGGCCTCAGCCGTCGTGGCCTTCGGGCTGAACACCGTGGCCCCCGAACATGCCCAGTCGCGCGAGTGGCTGTCGGGTTACCTGTCCGCGGGCTTCAACCCGCTCAAGGAATGGCTGGTGTTCGAGGTGCTCGGGGTGTTCGCCGGCGCCTTGTTCTCTGGCCTGTTGGCCCGGCGGGTGCTGGTCAGCGTCGAGAAGGGACCGCGGGTTTCGACGGGTGTTCGTCTTGCGATGGCCTTCGTTGGCGGGACGCTGATGGCCATCGGGGCGGCGCTGGGACGCGGTTGCACCAGCGGCCAGGCTCTCACGGGCGGGTCGCTGCTCAACCTCGGGAGCTGGGCCTTCATGACGATGGTTTTCGCGGGCGCCTACGGCCTGGCGTCCTTCGTGAGGTGGCAGTGGAGATGATCGCGCCGTTCCTGAAATACGGGCTGTTCAACGACGAGGTCAGTCTCGTGGTGGCCTTCGTCATCGGCATCGGCTTCGGGTTCGCGCTGGAGCGGGCGGGGTTCGGCAGCGCCCGGAAGCTGGTGTCGCAGTTCTACCTGGACGACATGGCCGTCTTCAAGGTGATGTTCACCGCCATCGTCACCGCGATGCTCGGGGTCACCTACCTGTCGTGGATGGGCATCCTTGATCTGTCGCTGGTGTACCTGACGCCCACTTACCTGGTGCCCCAACTGGTCGGCGGCGTGGTACTCGGCGCCGGGTTCGTCGTGGCCGGCTACTGCCCGGGGACCAGCATCGCCGCCGCGGCGACGGGCCGGGTTGACGGCCTGGTGGCGATCGCGGGCGTGGGCTTCGGCACGCTGGTGTTCGCGGAGGCGTACCCGCTCGTGAAGCCCTTCATGAACTCCACCGCAATGGGCGCGCAGACGATCCCCGGGTACTTCAACCTGCCCTACGGTCTGGTGGTCTTCGGTGTCGTGCTGATGGCCGTCGGCGGCTTCGCCGGCGCGGGGTGGGTCGAGAAGCGAGTGCGGGGTTCAGTTGGCGACTGACGACCTGACAACTGTCTATTTGCCCACCGGCTTGCCGCGCGAATGGTCAGACGCCAAGTGGACATTGGCCAAGTGACGGGATCACTCTCATGAGCTTCTCATTCTCTCGACTGTCTATCAACCAGCGCCTCGCGGCGCTGGCGTTCGTCCTTGGCCTCGGCGCCATCCCTGCGACGCCCACCCGTGGCGGCTCCGTTACCGTCGTCCCGGAAGAACTGGCGATCGCCATCGAGCGAAGGGCCGACCACGTGTCAGCACCCGATCTCGCGGACTGGATCATCCAGGGCCGGGCCGATTTCCGCCTCGTCGATCTTCGGACGCCGTCGGCGTACGCGACGTACCGCATCCCGGGCGCCGAGAACCTGCCCATGGCGTTGCTACCGGAAGCCGGCCTCGCCCGCAACGAGAAGATCCTCCTCTACGGCGAGGATGGCGTGCACGCGGCGCAGGCGTGGTTCCTGCTGAAGGCCCGGGGCCACAAGGCGGTGTACATGCTCGACGGGGGCCTCGAGGCATGGAAGAACCTGGTGCTGTATCCCCGTCTTGCCGATGCGCCGACGCCCGAGGCGCGGCAGCGGAACGACAGGCTGCGCACGGTCAGCCTCCACTTCGGCGGAACACCGCAGGGGGCGGGGGAAGCCGGCGCAAGTCCCGCGTTGGCCGCGCCCGCGCTTCCGACGTTGCCGGTCCCATCCGTCAAGAGCCCCGCAGGCGCCCGCCCGGCCCCCAAGAAGAAGAAGGAAGGCTGCTAGCGCAAGCCGTCAGCTGACAGCTGGCGGCTGTCAGCTTCCCCCGACTCCTCGACTCCCAGCCACCCAAAGGGCGCCTTACGCGTGATCCGCCGCCGGCTGCCCGCTGCCGGCTGCATGGCGTATCATGGTCTCGGTTTTCCGGCATCGAACCGGGAGAAAGGACGAGACCTCATGCGCTTCCCGGGCTCAGGCGGCGGGGTGGACGACGGCGTGCGCGGCGGCAGGCGCCGGGCGCGGGGACGCCTTGCCCTCGTGGCCGCCGCGGTGCTGCTGCTGTTCGGCGGCAGCACGCTCGTTTCGTGGTACGTCGAAGCGCTCTGGTTCGAGTCGATGGGTTTCGGCCAGGTCTTCTGGACGACCATCACGCTCAAGACGACCGTCTTCTGGGTCGTCGGGGCCGTGACCTTCACCGTCCTCTTCGGGGCGTTCCGCCTCCTCCGGCCCCGCCGGCTGCCAGGCCAGACCCTGTACGTGAACGGCCAGGCCGTCACCTTCTCCCTCGAGCCGATCGTGACCGCGGCGTCCTGGGTCGTGTCCCTGCTGGTGGCGATCTGCGAGCGCGTCGAGCCTGATGCAGCACTGGGCGACGATCGCGCTCTACCTGAACGCGCCCGCGCCGGCCGGGGCGTTTGCCCTGTCGGACCCGATCTTCGGACGGCCGATCCCGTTCTACCTGCTCACGCTCCCGGTTCTCCACCTGGCCATCAACTGGCTGACGACCGTCGCCCTGGTGGTCTTCCTGGCGGCGCTTGCCGCGTTCGTCGTGTCGGGGGAGGCCGGCCGGCATCTCTTCGGCGCGGAAACCGGGCGGCGCGGGTTCCGCGGCATCTCGTTCTCGCTTGCGTTCCTCCTGCTGGTGCTCGCCGCGCGCGTGTATCTCTCCCGCTTCGATCGGCTGTTCGACGACCACACCATCTTCTCCGGCGTCGGCTACACCGAGGCCCACGTGGTCATCCCGGGGCTGATCGGCGTGTCGGCGGCCCTTGCGCTCGGCGCCCTGGCCGCGATCTACAACGGGCTCGGACCGCGGCGGCTGGCGGGTCTCCTCGCGGCGCTCGCACCTGCCGTGGTCGTCTTCGTCGGGCTCACTGTCGCTTCCTGGTACGTCGGCGCCTTCGTCGTGAAGCCCAACCAGCTGGTGCGCGAACGCCCCTTCATCACGCACAACATCGCCATGACGCGGCAGGCCTTCGACCTGGCGCGAATCCAGGAGCGGGACTTCCCGGCCGAGTCCGGCCTCGAGGCGGTTGACCTCGCCAACAACGGCGCGACCGATCGACAACATCCGGCTGTGGGACTGGCAGCCGCTGCAGGACACGCTGAGGCAGATCCAGGAGATCCGGACCTACTACGACTTCCCGGACATCGACCTCGACCGCTACCGTGTCGGCGGCGAGTTGCGGCAGATGATGGTCGCGGCCCGCGAGATCAACGTCGCGAAGCTGCCGGAGAGCAGCCGGAACTGGATCAACGAGAAGCTGATCTACACCCACGGCTACGGCGTGACGATGAACACCGTCAACGAGTTCACGCCGGAAGGCCTGCCACAGCTGGTGCTCTCGGACATGCCGGTGCAGAGCTCGTTGCCCGACTTCAAGGTCACGCGCCCGGAAATCTACTTCGGCGAGCTGACCAACACCGACGTGTACGTCCGCACCCGGCAGAAGGAGTTCAACTATCCGCAGGGCGAGAGCAACGACTTCACCACCTACGAGGGAACGGGCGGAATCCCGGTGGGGTCGCTGGCGCGGCGGCTGCTGATCGCGGCCGACCGCGGGGACCTCTCCAAGCTGCCCTTCAGCGACGACATCACGCCGGACAGCCGCCTGCTGATGCGCCGCAACATCAGGGACCGGGTCCGGGCGATTGCGCCGTTCCTCACCTACGACGCGGACCCGTACATCGTGGTGGGCGACGACGGGCGGCTCTACTGGATGATGGACGGCTTCACGTCGTCCGCGATGTATCCGTACGCCCGGCACTACCGGCTGGGCACCGACTCGGTCAACTACCTGCGCAACAGCGTGAAGGTCGTGATGGACGCCTACGACGGCAGCGTCGTGTTCTACGTCGTTCGACCCGGAGGACCCGATCCTCGGCGCCTACCGCGGCCTGTTCCCGTCGCTGTTCACGGACGGCGGCGCGGATGCCGGCGCACCTGCGCGGCGCACGTGCGGTACCCGGAGCTGCTGCTCGAGATGCAGGCCGCGGCCTTCAGCCTGTACCACATGCGCGATCCCGACGTGTTCTACAACCGGGAGGACCTGTGGAGCGTGGCGAGCGAGGTCACGCTCGGCGAGAACCGCGAGCAGACGACGCGCCCGATCGACCCGAACTTCATCCTGATGCGCCTGCCCGGGCGAGGACAGCCTCGAGTTCGTCGAAATCCTGCCGTTCACGCCGGCGAAGCGGAACAACCTCATCGGGTGGATCGCCGGCAGGAGCGACGGCGAGCACTACGGCACGGTCCGGCGTGTTCAACTTCCCCAAGAACCGGCTGGTGGACGGGCCGCTGCAGATCGAAGCGCGGATCGATCAGAACGCCGAGCTGTCGGAGCAGCTGACGCTGTGGAACCAGCAGGGGTCCCGCGTGCGCCGCGGCAGCCTGCTGGTGATTCCCGTCGGCAGGGCGCTGCTCTACGCGAAGCCGATCTACCTGCAGGCCGAGCGGAGCCCGATGCCGCAGCTGCGGCTGGTCGTGCTCGCGCTGCAGGACCGGCTTGGCTACGGGCCGACGTTCGAGGACGCGATGACGGGCCTGTTCGGCGAAGCGCGGGACGACGCAGGGCGCGCACATCTCGGGCCCTGGGTGCCGGGGGGACCGAAGCGACAGCGTTGCCGGCGCCGGCACGCCAGGCGGCCGGAGAGGCCGCCCCCGCCGGACGTTCAGGCGCTGATCGAGCAGGCGGCCCGCGAACTGGCCGACTACCAGCGCCTGACGGCCGAAGGCCGGCTCGGGGAGGCGGGCCAGCGGCTGGAGTCGTTGAAGAAGCTGCTGGACCAGCTCAACAAGGGCGTGCAGCAACGGTAGAGTTACTTAAGCGAAATCTTCACCGTCGCTTGTGGCCGCGAAGGTGTTGTTGGTAGACTTCAGACGGCCGTCTTGGGACCCGCGGGACCGCGTTCTGCCCCTCCCAGCGTTCCTGCAGCAGCAATCAGCCCTGAAGGAGTGTCTGCGCCCGGCGCGCGGCCGGGCCGGGGTCCTATCTCGAGTTGTGCACGGCCGCACGACCTGGGATGTCACGCCATCCGGAGGAACAGGCATGAGCCAGTCACTGCTGTTGCTCGAGGTGACCTGCCCGAACTGCCGGAGCGTGCTGACCAGGGGCCAGCACGTGCCTCTCGGCATCCACTGCGTCGAGACCGGGGAGGACGGCGAGATCCGCCTCAGCGCGCTCTTCGGCGACTACGCGGTGGAGACCGACCTCGTCGATCGCGCGAGGGCGCCACCGCCGAGTTCTGGTGCCCGTTCTGCGAGCAGAGCCTGATGGTGGACACCGCCGTGCAAGCTCTGCGGCGCCGCCGCTGGCCTCGGTGAACCTGCAAGGTGGCGGCTCGATGGAGTTCTGCAGCCGGCGCGGGTGCCGGGGGCACGCCCTGGGCGGGTTCGGCGACTGGACGAGATGATCGAGCTGCTGAACCGGATGTTCAAGATCCCGCACGACTGACTCGCTCGCGGACGGCGCGTCATGCGTACGAGTGGGGGCTTATGGAACTGCACCGGCGTACGACTTCAGGAACCAGCACTTCGTCGGGCGAGGAGGGGCGGCTGATCCCGCTGCTCCAGCAGGCGCAGACCGAGGACGGCTACCTGCGCGCGGGAGCGGCTCGAGGAGATCCACCGAGCTCTCCGGGATCCCGCTGGCGCACATCTACGGCGTCGCGACCTTCTACGCGCAGTTCCGGCTCAAGCCGGTCGGCAAGTACCTGCTGCGCGTCTGCCACGGGACCGCGTGCCACGTGAGCGGCGCGGTCGAGCTGAGCCAGGCGGTCGAGAAGCACCTCGGCGTCCCGAACGGCGAGACGACCGCCGGACCGGCTGTTCAGCATCGAGACGGTCTCGTGCCTCGGGCTGCTGCTCGCTGGCGCCGGTCCTGATGATCAACAACGCCACGTTCGGCAACCTCAGCCCGTCGGCGGTCGGTGAAGATCGTCAAGAAGTACCAGAAGGGGGAGCGCTCATGACGCGGGTCACCGTTGGCCTGTCCACCTGCGGCATCGCGGCCGGCGCCGAGGACACGTTCCGGGCGCTCGGAGACGAAGCTCGCCGGCCAGGCGGACGGTCGAGCTGACCCGCACGGGCTGCGTCGGCATGTGCTACCAGGAGCCGCTGGTCGAGATCAGCAACGGCGACGGCGCGCGCTACCTGTACGGCCACGTGAGCCCGGACAAGATCGACGCGGCTGCTCGACGAGCACGTCGGCCAGGGGCAGCCGGTCGCCGACTGGCTGGTGTGGACCGACGCGCGGGCAGGGCACCGACCACGCGTACCTCGCGCGCCAGCGCCGGATCGTCCTGCGCAACTGCGGCAACATCGACCCCGAGTCGATCGACGAGTACATCGAAGGCCGGCGGCTACCTGGCGCTGCAGCAGGTGCTGGCCGAGGATTCCGCCCGAGGCCCTCATCAACACGATGATCGAGTCGGGGCTGCGCGGCCGCGGCGGCGCGGGCTTCCTGACCGGGATGAAGTGGCGCTTCACGCGGCTGGCGCCGGGCGCGCAGAAGTACATCATCTGCAACGCCGACGAGGGCGACCCGGGCGCGTTCATGGACCGCTCGGTGCTCGAGAGCGACCCGCACTCGGTGCTCGAGGGGATGATCATCGCGGGCTACGCCATCGGCGCGGACCACGGCTACATCTACGTCCGCGCCGAGTACCCGAAGGCGATCGAGCGGCTGAACATCGCCATCGCGCAGGCGCGAGGAGCGCGGCTTCCTCGGCGACGGCATCCTGGGCAGCGGCTCACGGCTTCCACGTCAAGCTGAAGGAGGGCGCCGGCGCGTTCGTGTGCGGCGAGGAGACGGCGCTGATCGCCTCGATCGAGGGCAAGCGCGGCATGCCGCGCGTGCGCCCGCCGTTCCCCGCCACCAAGGGGCTGTGGGACTCGCCCACCTCCATCAACAACGTCGAGACCTTCGCCAACGTCCCGTGGATCGTGACCAACGGCGCCAAGGCGTTCAACAGCCTCGGCACCGAGAACAGCAAGGGCACCAAGGTGTTCGCCATGGCCGGCAAGATCAGGCACGGCGGCCTCGTCGAGGTGCCGATGGGGATCATCGATCCGCGAGATCGTCTTCGACATCTGCGGCGGCATCCGCGAGGACCGCAAGTTCAAGGCGGTGCAGATGGGCGGGCCGTCGGGCGGCTGCATCCCGGCCGAGCTGCAGGACACCGTGATCGACTACGAGTCGATCAACAAGACCGGCGCCATCATGGGCTCGGGCGGCCTCGTCGTCATGGACGAGACCACCTGCATGGTGGACGTGGCGCGCTTCTTCCTCGAGTTCACGCAGCGCGAGTCGTGCGGCAAGTGCACGTTCTGCCGCGATCGGCACCAAGCGGATGCTCGAGATCCTCACCCGCATCACCGAGGGGAAGGGGAAGGACGGCGACATCGAGCTGCTCGAGGAGCTGGCCGAGCGGGTCAAGCAACTCGTCGCTCTGCGGCCTCGGCCAGACCGCGCCCAACCCGGTGCTCACGACGCTCAAGTACTTCCGCTCCGAGTACGAGGCGCACATCACCAACAAGAAGTGCCCGGCGCACCACTGCCAGAAGCTGCTGACCTACACCATCACCGACGACTGCAGCGGCTGCATGCTGTGCCTGAAGGCCTGCCCGGCGAACGCGATCACCGGGCGCGCGCAAGCAGGTGCACGTGATCGACCAGGCGCAGTGCACCGTGTGCGGCGAGTGCTACAAGGTCTGCAACCTCAAGGGCGCGATCGTGAAGGACTGAGGCGGGGATCGGCGATCAGGGATCAGGGATCGGGCCGGCCAGGTGGCGGCGACCCTGCACGACGGTCCGATAATTCGACGACGCGAGGCCCAACATGGCGCGCGTGAAGCTTGAAATCGACGGCAGGCGGGTGATCGGCCGACGGCAACCAGACGATCCTCGAGGTGGCGCGGCAGCACGGCATCGCCGACATCCCCACGCTGTGCCACGACCAGCAGCTCGAGCCGTTCGCCTCGTGCTTCGTCTGCGTGGTCAAGGTGAAGGGCGCGCGGACGCTGCTGCCCGGCTGCTCGACCAAGGTCACCGACGGGATGGTCGTCGAGACGACACGCCCGAGGTGCGCCAGTCGCGCAAGGCGGCGCTCGAGCTGCTGCTCTCGGACCACTACGCCGACTGCGTCGGGCCGTGCCAGCTGAGCTGCCCGGCCGGAGATCGACATCCAGGGCTACATCGCCCTGGCGGCGCATCGGCAAGTACAAGGACGCGATCGCCCTGATCAAGGAGAACAACCCGCTGCCGTCGGTCTGCGGCCGCGTCTGCACCCGGCCGTGCGAGGTCAAGGGCTGCCGCCGCAACCTGCTCGACGAGGCGGTCGGCATCGACTACATCAAGCGCTACATCAGCGACCTCGACCTCAACAGCCCCGACGTCTACCGCCCGGCGGCCGCGCCCGCCAACGGCCGCCGGGTGGCGGTGGTCGGCGCCGGCCCGGCCGGCCTGTCCGCGGCCTACTACCTCGCGCTCAAGGGCTACGGCGTCCAGATCTTCGAAGGCCAGCCCGAGCCGGGCGGCATGCTCCGCTACGGCATCCCCGAGTACCGCCTGCCGAAGGACGTCCTCGACCTCGAGATCGCCCAGATCCTCGACCTCGGGCGTGAAGCTGAAGACCAACGTCGCCCTCGGCAAGGACTTCACGATCGCCAGCCTGAAGCAGCGACGGCTTCGAGGCGGTCTTCCTCGGCATCGGCGCCTGGCGACAGCTCGCTGATGCGCGTGCAGAACGAGACGGCCGAGGGCGTGCTGTCGGGCATCGAGTTCCTGAAGAACTTCGGCCTCCGCAAGAAGATCGACATCCACGGCACGGTGGCCGTCGTCGGGCGGCGGCAACACCGCCATCGACTGCGCCCGCACGGCGCTGCGCCTCGGCGTCGGCGAGGTGAAGCTGCTCTACCGCCGCACCCGCGCCGAGATGCCGGCCAACGACTCCGAGATCGACGACGCGATCGAGGAGGGCGTGAAGATGGAGTTCCTGGTCGCGCCGACGCAAGGTCGTCACCGACGCGGACGGGCGCCTGACCGCCCTCGAGTGCCAGCGCATGGAGCTGGGCGAGCCCGACGCCTCCGGCCGCCGCAGCCCCAAGCCGGTGCAAGGGCTCGGAGTACCGAATCCCGTGCGACTTCGTCATCTCCGCGATCGGCCAGAGCACCACGATCACCGACCTGGTGGACGGCAGGGTCCCGAACTTCCTGCCCGCCGGGCGAGTCGCTCGGCCTGACGCGCTGGCAGACGGTGCAGGTGGACGAGAAGACGTTCGAGACCAGCGTGGAGGGCGTCTTCTCGGGCGGCGACGTCGTCACCGGCGCGGCCACCGCGATCGAGGCGATCGCGGCCGGCCGCAAGGCGGCGCACGCGATCGACACCTACCTGCGCAAGGGCAAGGCCGAGCCCGAGCCGAGCGAGTTCCTCAGCAAGAAGGACGTCTTCGCGCAAGGTCACGGTCAACGACCTGCGGTCGCAGGACGCCGAAGCCGAAGCGCATCATGCCGCTCATCCCGGTGGACGAGCGGGTGAAGGGCTTCGTCGAGGTCGAGCTGGGCTACTCGATGCAGGACGTGCAGGAGGAGTCGTCCCGCTGCCTCGAGTGCGGCTGCGTCGCCCTGTTCGACTGCGACCTGCGCAGGTACGCCACCGAGTACGGCGTCGAGGTCAAGCGGTTCCTCGGCGAGGCGCGGCAGCACCAGCGCGACACGACGCACCCGCTGATCGCGCTCGACCCGAACAAGTGCATCCTCTGCGGCCGCTGCGTCCGGATCTGCACGGATGTCGTCGGCGTCTCGGCGTACGGCTTCATCAACCGGGGCTTCGGCACGGTGGTGGCCCCGGCGCTCGGCGGATCGCTGCTCGACACCGAGTGCGTCTCGTGCGGCCTGTGCATCAGCACCTGCCCGACCGGCGCGATCGAGCAGCATCTGCCGCTGGCGAAGCCCGGGCCCTGGAAGACCGAGGCGGACCTCGAGCGTCTGCCACTACTGCGGCGTCGGCTGCCGGATCGACTACCAGGCGTTCGGCGACACGCTGGTCAAGGTGACGCGCAACGAGGCCAACGAGGTCACCTTCGGCAACCACTGCCGCAAGGGGCGCTTCGGGTTCAACTACGTGCTCGCGCACGACCGCCTGCTGCGCGGCGCGAGTGGACGACGGCAGCGGCGCAGGACGACGCGACGGTGGACGCGGGCATCTCGTACGCGGCGGCCCGCCTCAAGGAGCTGTCCCGCAGGTACTCGGGCGCGCGAGATGGCTGTCTTCGTCTCGCCCCGCCTCACCAACGAGGAGATCTACCTCGCGCAGAAGTTCGCGCGCGTGGCGCTGAGGACCCACAACGTGACGTCCTTCAGCCACCTGGTCAACCGGGACCTGTTCGCCCCGAGCGTCGTGTCGACCGCCACCTACCAGGACGTCGCCGCCGCGCAGGCGCTGGTGGTGGTCGGCTCCGAACCTGGACGACGAGCACTTCGTCGTGGACCTGATTGCCAAGCGGGCGATCCGCAACGGCGCCAAGCTGGTGTACATCGGGCCCGACGACAACCGCACCGCGCGTTCTCGCCGAGGTCTTCCTCCGCTGCGGGCCCGACGCGCAGCGTCTGACGGCCCAGTGGCTGGCCGCCGAGTGCCTCCGCCTGGCTGGCCAGGACCCCGCGGGGAGCCCCGATCTGCTGGGAGGCGCGGCCACGATGCCGGGCGAAGCACTCGCCGGGGCGACGGGCGTGCCGGTCGAGGCCGATCCGCGAGGCTGCCGCCGATGCTCGCCGCGGCCAGCCGCAAAGTGCTCGTCTTCAACCGCGACTACCGCGGCCCGCGGTCCTCGCACGACGTCCCGCTGCTCGCGGCGATTGCCGCGGCCCTGGGCTGCGGCGTCCTCCCGCTGCACGAGAAGTCCAACGGGCAGGGGCTGCTGGACATGGGCGCCAACCCCGGGTGGTACCCGGGCTACCGGCCGGTGACCAGCCAGGCGGCGATCGAGGACCTCGAGAAGGAGTGGAGCGTCGCGCTGCACGACCTCGACACGTCGAACACCGACGTGGCCGGCCTGCTGCGCGACGGGCGAATCAAGGCGGCGCTCGTGCTGGGCGAGGACCCCCTCGGCCTGGAGAGCCTGCCAGCCGATTTGCGTGCCGGCCTCGAGGCGGTGGAGTGCCTGGTGGTCGCGGACCTCTTCGCCACCGCGACGGCCAACGCGGCGCACGTCGTGCTCCCGATGAGCAGCACCGCCGAGACGAGCGGGACCTTCACCAACTCGGAGCGGCGGGTGCAGCAGGTCCGGCAGGCCATCCCGCCGCGGACTGGCTTCGAGACGTGGCAGATCCTGGCCGAGCTGGCGGCGAGGATGGGCGTGCGGTTCAAGCTGAAGTACGAGAGCCCGGCGGAGATTCTCGAAGAGATCCGGCGCGTGGCCCCCATCTACCGCCACGTGTCGGTGGACAGCGAGGCGGACGACGGGCTGTGGGACGCCGGGCGCTTCCCGCTGTCGCCCGAGCCGTTGAACGGCGCTGCCACGGCGCCGGTCGCCCCGCCCACCCCCACGGCGTCTCTGGACTGCCTCGATGCGCGGTTCGGGCGGTGGTTCTCTGGACTGTTCAAGAGCCGGGAGGCATCGGTCTGATTCAGGGATTGGGGATCACCCATCGGGGATCAGGGTGGGCGTGGCCGCTGCTCGGCGGCCGCGCCAGCCGCGTGACAGCGTGAGTCACTGTTCACCTGTCCACTGTCCACTGCCTGTCCCTTGACCCTTCAACCTTCCCCAGATGATCATGAGGGGTCTCCGCGGCCCGTCCCCGGCCGCCTGTTCTCATCCGTGCAGGTAATCGTCAGGCAACCCCCGAGGGGGCGCCCTACTCGCCGAAGGAAGGCATCACATGCTGGACCCGCATCTTGCCCAGGCCGACCCGGAGGTCGCGCAGCTGGTGGCCGCCGAGGAGCGGCGTGAGTTCGACAAGATCCGCCTGATCCCCTCCGAGAACTACGCCTCGCGCGCCGTGCTCGACGCGACCGGCAGCGTGTTTACGAACAAGTACTCCGAGGGCTACGCCGGCAAGCGCTACTACGAGGGCCAGCAGTGCGTCGATCCCCTGGAGCAGCTCGCCATTGCGAGGGCCAAGTCGCTGTTCGGCGCCGACCACGCGAACGTGCAACCCTACTCCGGTTCGCCCGCCAACCTGGCGGTGTACTTCGCCCTGCTGAA
Source organism: uncultured Acidobacteriota bacterium (assembly GCA_963744445.1). Classification (GTDB taxonomy): domain Bacteria; phylum Acidobacteriota; class Vicinamibacteria; order Vicinamibacterales; family Fen-181; genus CAVUTP01. The sequence goes on along the minus strand of CAVUTP010000025.1, from coordinate 514,669 downwards.
GCCGGGCGACACCGTGATGGGGATGGCGCTGCCGCATGGCGGCCACCTGACCCACGGCTGGAACGTGTCGATCACGGGCGCCTTCTTCCGCAGCGTGCAGTACGGCGTGGAGATCGAGACCGGCCTGATCGACTACGACAAGGTCCGAGAGCTGGCGCTCAAGGAGCGGCCGAAATTGATGATCGCCGGCGCGACGGCTTACCCGCGCGTCATCGACTTCCCGAAGATGCGGGCGATTGCAGACGAGGCGGGCGCCCACCTGCTGGTGGACATGGCGCACATCGCGGGCCTCGTCGCCGGCGGCGCCCACCCGACACCGATTCCACACGCGCACGTCGTCTCCACTACCACGCACAAGTCGCTTCGCGGCCCGCGCGGCGCGATGCTGCTCTGCAAGGAGGAGATGGCAAAGGCGATCGACAAGGCCGTGTTCCCCGGCCTCCAGGGCGGACCGCACAACCACACCACGGCCGGAATCGCGGTGGCGCTGAAGGAAGCCTCGACCGACGAGTTCAAGGCCTACGCCCACCAGATCGTCAAGAACGCCCGCGCGCTGGCCGGCTGCCTGGCCGCCCACGGCTTCAAGCTCGTCTCGGGCGGCACCGACAACCACCTGATCCTGATGGACGTGACGCCGCGGGGCATGACCGGCAAGGCCTACGCCCGGGCCCTGGACCGCGCCGGGCTGGAGTGCAACTACAACACGGTGCCGGGCGACCCGCGCAAGCCCTTCGACCCGAGCGGCCTGCGCCTCGGCACGCCCTCCGTCACCTCGCGCGGCATGAAGGAAGCCGAGATGAAGGCGATCGCCGAGTGGTTCAGCCGCGTGGCGGAGAACGTCTCCAACGAGGCGGAACTCGACAAGATCGCCGGCGAGGTGAAGGAGTTCTGCAGGTCGTTCCCGTGCCCGGGGATTGCCGAAGTGAGAAGTGAGAAGTGAGAATTGAGAATTGAGAATTGAGAATTGAGAATTGAGAAAGGGGCCCGGCAGGCGCGCTGGCCGGCCGGGCCTTGACCGCCGGGACGCCCGAGCGTCCCGCCGACAAGCCCCGTCAGGGTTTGGTGAGGCAGGGTGGTCCGTCCGGCGAGACCTCGGCAGCCTTCTGCGCCCGTTGTCGGTCCATTCCTTCGATCATCGCCGCCGCTTCCTTCAGCAGCAGTTTGCCTTCCGAGAATGGGACGAGGCGCGCGGCCGCCGCACGCAGCCGCAGGATCAGATCCGGTACGGGGCCCGGGCCTGCGACGAGGCGCGTCTGCGCCGGCAGGACGCGGGCCGACGAATCGCGCAGGGTCGTCATCTCGTCCCCCTGCCGGCGGGGTTCCGCGCATCGGTCGACGCCCGCGGCTGCCTGGTCGACGGCTGCGGCGCGTGGGCGCGTCCTACGATGGAACCAGCGATAACCACCGCAGGACCTGTAAAGGCGAGCGTGGCCAGGGAGGCGGCGGAGAGCGCGTTCGGCACGAGAAAGGCCCACCCGACCGTCATGAGCACCGACCAGCCGGCCAATCCCGTCCAGCTGTTCACATAGTTCCACATGTCGTCTCCCTTTGCTGCTCGCCGCCTGTTCACTTCTGCGCCGCCATCCGGGACGCGGCGGCCACCAGACGCAAGCGGCGTTGCGGTCCGGGCCCGCCGCCCGTACCTGTTTCCTCCGAACCCGCCGGCTGCTGAGCGGCCGCAAGCCGCATGGCGGCCATCGCAAGCCGCGACCGATGCCGCCGGAGCAGCCCCGCCTTACGGAGCCGCTGGAACCGCGATTTGTCACCGTTCAGTGCGGACATAAACCTCTCCCGTCCTCCACGCGCGCCGCTTCGGGCGCTTGCATCGTGTCTTTGTGAATTTCCCGGCCAGCTTGCCACGTTACCGGAAGACGACCATCTGGCGCTGTTCACTCCAGCACAGATCCCCGGGGAAGCAGGCCGGGTGTACCAAACGGAACAGACGCGACGGGGAGGGAGGGCGTACGCTCAGAGTTCACACACGCAACCAGGTGAGGTGCCCGCTGTGTGGCTCATGACAATCGGCCTGGCGCTGGGCGCGCTCGGCGTCGTGCTGTACGTGTCCCGGGGCTGGCGCGACGCCCGCCAGGCGGACCTCGGCAGCATGAGCCAGCGATGGCTGGGGCAGCATCGGGCCGGCAGCCGCTAGCCCGCACGCGTCCTGGTTTCAGCGGTCTCGCCACTCCACGAAGGTCATCGGCAGCGTGTCGGCGACGATCATGACGCGCAACACTCGTTCGTGGCGCAACACGTCGGCGGCCGCCGTCCGGGCGTCTTCGATCGTCTCGTAAGGGCGCCAGGTGCCATCGATTGTGGAAGCGGAGCCGCGTTTCATGGTCGTGACCAGTCGAAACATCGGAGCCTCCTCAGGTCATCATGGCAGGGCGGCTCGCGGGAGCCTGTACCCGATTGAACGTACCGGGATGTTGCGGGTGGCTGGCCAGGACCGACACTGTACGGGTCCCAGAACTGAAATCGACTTACAGTCTTGGACCGGGCCTGGCGCGGTATCGGGCGGTCATGTGGCAATACGAGGGCAAATTCTCGCGGTATGGTCCTTGCCTGTCGCTGCCGCCGTGGAGGAGCGATGAACAAGATTGGCGCATCCGTCTTCATCAAGGGCAACATCACGGCGGCCGAAGAACTGGCCATCACGGGACGCGTCGAGGGCGACATTCGTCTTGACGCGGGCGACCTGATTCTCGCAACCGGATCACAGGTGGCAGGCGACGTTGTCGCACCTTCGGTGGCGTTGTACGGGGATTTCCGGGGAAACCTGACCGCCACCCAGCGGGTGGTTGTGCGTCCGGGAGCCACGGTCAGCGGCAGTGTCACCACACCCTCGCTCCTCGTCGAAGACGGTGCGGTGATGAACTGCCGGGTGGAAATGCCCGCGACCACCCGGCCGCGGGTGGCAGAGCCCGCCGTCGCCGTTCCGGCGAAGCTGCCGGTAACCGTGTAGAGAACGGCCGGCGGTCGAACTCGACGGGCAGGCAAGTCACCGCCGGGCGGGGTGACGGCGGCCGGGCATGGAATCTCAGTTCTCCATTCTCACGTCGGCATTCGGCTCGCGTGCCCCTTCGAACCACCCGTAGAGCGCGGGCAGCACGAGCAGCGTCAGCAGCGTCGAGGTGATGAGGCCGCCGATGACGACGACGGCCAGCGGGCGCTGCACCTCTGCGCCTGGGCCGGTGGCGACGACCATCGGCAGCAGGCTGAAGATCGCAATCGCGGCGGTCATCAGGACCGGTCGCAGCCGCGACTCGCACCCGACCGCCACGGCCTCGTGCGCCGGACGCCCCTCGGCCCGCAGCTGCATGATCGAGGAGATCAGCACGAGCCCATTCAGGACGGCCACGCCGAAGAGCACGATGAAGCCCACCGAGGCGGGCACCGACAGGTAGAGCCCCGACACCCAGAGCGCGAATACCCCGCCCGCGAGCGCGAACGGCAGGTTGAAGATCACGAGCAGCGCCGGCCGCAGGCCGCCGAATGTGGCGAGCAGCAGCAGGAAGATCAGCGCCGCGACCGCCGGCGCGATGACCGCGAGCCGGCGCATTGCCGCCTGCTGGTTCTCGAACTGCCCGCCCCACGTCAGGTAGTACCCGGGCGGCAGGGCCACGCCCTTGCGCACGGCCGCCTGCGCCTCCCGCACCACGCTGCCGATGTCCCGCCCGGCCACGTTGAGCTCGATCCCGATCCGCCGTTCTCCGTCCTCGCGGCTGATCTGCACCGGGCCCTCTTCCACCTCGACGGCCGCCAACTCCCCCAGCGGCAGCCGGCCCCCGGCCGGCGTCTCAACCAGAAGCGCACGCAGCGCCTCCGGCGACCGCCGGTGCTCGTCGGGCAGGCGGATGGCCACGTCCGCCACGCGGTTCTCGAGGTAGACCTGCGAAATGGACTTCCCGCCGACCGCCGTCTCGATCAGCTCGAGGACGTCGGCGGCGTTCAACCCGTGACGGGCAATGCGCGCACGGTCAACGGTGACGGTCAGGTAGGGCTGGCCGGCCACCTTCTCCTCGGCCAGGTCCGCGACGCCCTCGATGCCCGCCAGGACGTTCGCGATCTCGCCCGCCTTGCGCTTCAACACGGCGAGGTCCTCGCCCGAGAGCTTCACGATCACCTGCGCGCGGGTCCCGGCCACCAATTCGTCGATCCGGCACTGAATTGGCTGGCTGAAGCTGGCGTTCATGCCGGGGATGTCGGCCACCGCGTCCCGCATCTTCTCCATCAGCTCGTCGCGGCTGCGTGCGCTCGTCCATTCCGTCCGGGGCTTCAGATCGCCGACGAAACCGGTCTTGTCCACCCCGCGCGCCTCCAGCGCGACGCCCGTCTGGCCGGTTCGCGACACGACGGTGATCAGCTCGGGGAATCGCGTCAGCCGCTTCTGCACCTCGAGCGTCGTCTCGAGTGCCTTGTCCAGCGAGATGCCCGGCAACAGCTGGATGTCCATGTCGAAGGCCCCCTCGTCCATGATCGGGCAGAAACTCGGTCCCGAGGCGCGGAACCAGGGCCATGGCGCCCGTGACGAGCAGGCCGCCGATGCCGAGCACGGCCGCGCGGTGCCCGAGCGACCAGCGCAGCGCGGGACGATACACGCGGCGGATGGCCTGCAGCACCGGGCTCTCCTTGTGGTCCGGCCGCAGGAACGCCAGGCACAGCACGGGGATCACGAAGATCGACAGGAGCAGCGACGAGAGCAGCGCCAGCGCCACGGTGAAGGCCAGCGGCGAGAACATCTTTCCCTCGAGCCCCTGCAGCGTCACGATGGGGACGAAGGTGAGCGCGATGATCAGCTCGCCGAGGATGCTGGGCCGCCGGACCTCCATGGCCGCCGCGCGGACGACGGCGAGCCGGTCGCCCGTGTGCCCGTTCTCGGCGAGCCGCCGCTGGACGTTCTCCACCTGGATGATCGTGGCGTCGATGATCATGCCGATGGAGATGGCGAGGCCGCCGAGCGACATGAGGTTCGCGTCGATGCCGGCCACGCGCAGTACCGTGAAGGTCAGCAGAATCGACAGCGGCAGCGCCAGGATCACGACGAACGCGCCCCGCGCGCTGCGCAGCAGGAGGAGCAACACCGCGAGGACCAGGATGCAACCCGCGCCGAGCGCTTCGAGCACCGTGCGGGTGCTCGCTTCCACCACGAGCGACCGGCGGTAGAACGGCGCCAGGGTGATCCCGTCGGGCAGCACGCCGCTCCCGTTGATCTCGACCGACGCGCGCTTCCAGCCGGGCGACCACGTCTCGGCTGTTCTCGCCCCGGAGCATCATCACGATCCCGCCGACCGTCTCGCCCTGCCCGTCCTTGAGCGATGCGCCCTGGCGCACCGCGTGGCCGCTGCGCACTTCGGCGACGTCGCGGACCAGCACCGGGGTGCCGCCCTCCGACCGCAGCACGATCGAGCGGATGTCATCCTCCGACCGGATGACGCCCACGCCTCGAATGATGTACTCCTCGGCGCCGCTCGTGACCACGCTGCCGCCGACATTCACGTTGTTGCGCCGAATCGCTCGCTCGATCGCGTCGATCGTCACGTCGAGCTCCAGCAGCCGGGCGGGGTCCACCCGTACCTCGAACTGCTGGATGTAGCCGCCGAAGGAGTTCACCTCCGTCACGCCCGCCACGCCCTTCAGCAGGGGCGCCACGACCCAGTCCTGGAGCGTGCGCAGCCTGGTCAGGCGCTCCACCTCGGCAGCCGTGGCGGCGCTGCCCACGGCTCCGGCAGGTTTCTCGCCCGGCGCAACCAGCGTGTACTGGTAGATCTCGCCCATGGCCGTCGCCACGGGGCCCATCTCGGCTTCGACGCCCTCGGGCATCGCCCGGCTCACCGCGGCCACCCGTTCGTGCACCTGCTGCCTGGCGAAGTAGATTTCCACGTCGTCTCTGAACACCAGGGTGACCACCGAGATGCCGTACTTGGTCACCGATCGCATCGTCACCAGGCCGGGCAGCCCGCGCATGGCCGACTCGAGCGGGTAGGTGACCATGCGCTCGATCTCGAGCGGCGAGAGGCCCGGGGCGGTGCTCACCACCTCCACCTGGATGTTCGTGACGTCGGGGAACGCGTCGATGGGGATCGTCGCGATCGACCACGCGCCGATCCCGACCAGGACTGCGAGGCCCAGGACGATCAGGAGCCGGTTGCGGAGGGAGAAGGTGATGAGCGTGTCGAGCATGGGTCTGACCGTGTTCCTATTCCACGTCCGCGTCAGGCAGCCACCAGCCACTACTTCCCGTGTCCGTGTTCGTCGGAGGCAAACGCGCCCTTCAGCCACTCCGCCTTGAGCGAGAAGGCGCCGGCGACGACGATGCGCTCGGTTCCGTCGAGCCCTTGGAGGATCGCCCGCGACGAGCCGATTCGCTCGCCCACGACGACCGGTTTGAGCGCGAAGCCGTCGTCGGTAGTGACGAACACGGACGGCTCGCCCTCGACGGTCTGGATCGCTCCATCCGGGACAGCGAGCACCTCCCGCGTGGCTGCCTGGCGCCCGTCGAGCACGGCGCTGATGAACATGTTCGGCTTCAGCAGGAGCCCGGGATTGGGCACCTCGACGCGCACCTTGATCGTCCGGAGCTTCTCGTCCACGACATCGCCGACGCGGCTGACGCGCCCCTCGAACCGGCGGCCCGGGTAGACCTCGGAGACCACGCTGACCTTCGACCCGACCTCGAGCGACGGCAGGTCCTTCTCGCGCGCGTCGAGCGTGGCCCAGAGGGTGCCGAGGTCGGAGACCGTGAACAGGAGCTTGTCCGGGTGGACGTGCTCGCCGATGACCACGTCGCGGGCGATCACGCGGCCGGCGATGGGCGATGTGACGCGCAGGGTCGGTTCCACCAGGTCCGAGAGATCGCCGATTGCGCGACCCGCCTTCAGGACGAGGGCGTCGATTTCGGGGTGGCCCCAGCCGTAGGAGTGCAGCTGCGACTCGGCGAGCCCGTAGTCCGTCGTGGCGGCCTCCAGCTCGGACTGCCGCCGCTGGTACTCCCGCTGCTGGATCGCCTCGTCCTTCATCAGCTCGCGGGCGCGGTCGAACTCGCGGCGGGCGAGGTTGCGGCGCGCGTGCGCCTGGAGCAGGGCCGTCTGGGCCTGGGCGAACGCCGGGGCGTGGAGCACGACCAGCGGCTGGCCGGCCCGGACCTGGTCGCCGAGGTCGGCGCCCAGCGAGATCACCTTGCCCTCGAGCAGTGTCGAGATCTGCGCGCTGCGCTGCTGGTTCAAGGCGATGACGCCGGGGAGCGTGACCCCGCCCGTGAGCGTCTCGCGCGTCACCGGCCCCGTGACCAGGCCCCACTTCTTCTGTGTTTCCTCCGGGACCTTCAGCTCGCGCGCACCATGCGACTCCTCCTCGTGGTGCTCGGGCTTGGCGGGTTCCTGGGCCCCGCCTCCGCACGCCGCCACGGCGAGCAGGGACAGCAGAGAGATCAGGCGGCGCATCATGACAACGGGCCTCCGGGGAAGACACCGACCGCGGCGTCGAGTTGCGACAGGCTGAGGCGAAGGTCGAGGAGCGCGCGTGAGTGCGCCCGGCGCACGTCCCTGAAGGCGCGCTGGGCGTCCAGGAAGTCGATGAGCTCGGCGTCCCCGACCCGGTAGGCTGCCGCCACCGAATCGAGCGCCTCGCGGGCCTTCTTCAGGTACTCGCGCTCGAGGATGTCCACGCGCTGCCTGCTGACATCCACGGTGTCGAGCGCCTGTCGGACTTCGAGCGCCACGGCGGCCTCGACCACGCGGAGCCGCGCCTGCGCCAGGCGGCCCTCGGCGTCGGACCGGGCGAGCCCCCCGGCATTGCGGTCGAAGATGGGCAGGGGGACGCTGACGCCGAGCACGAGCCCGTCCTCCCCGAAGTCGCGCCTGTAGCCGCCGGAGAAGGACAGGTTTGGGGTACGGACGGCCCGCTGCAGTTCGGCGTTGGAGCGCGCCCGCTCCTGCTCGTGTCGTGCGGCCGCCACGTCGGGGCGGGCCGACAGCGCCCGCGTGGTCAGGGCGGCGGCATCCGCCGGCGACGGAACGGCGGGCGGCGCCGCGAGGGTGTCGGCGGGCTCGACGGGCTGATCCAGGCGGGGTGATCCGACGAGGGCCAGCAGCGTGCTGCGGGCGTTGCGGCTTGCCAGTTCCGCAGCCAGCGCGTCGCCGGTGAAGCGCAGGCGCTCGACCTCGAGCCGCCGCAGCTCGCCTCCGGAGATCTCGCCCTGTTCGTACTTCGCCCGGTTCACCGCGATGATGCGGTCGATCTCCTGGAGGCTCTCCTCCGCGGTGGCAGCCTCGGCCCGAGCCAGCACCAGCTGGTAGTAGGCCTGTTCCACCTCATATCGAACCTGGCGCGCCGCCTCGTCGAAGCCGGAACGGCCGGCGGCGGCCGCTGAGGCCGCCGAACGCTGGCGCAGCCCCCGGCGGCCGTTCGTTTCGATCTCCTGTTCCACCTGCAGCACCAACTCCTGGCCGTTCCACCCGCTCAGGCCCAGGGGTCTGCTGGACGCGAGGCCCTCGGACGAGAACGCGAACACCGGATTCGGGCGCTGCGCGGCCGTCACCTGTTCCGAGGAGGCGACCGACCATTGGTGACGCGCGGCGGCCAGGCCGGGATTGTGCTCGATGGCGAGTCGGAGCGCCTCGGCGAGGGACAGGCGGTCCGGGACGATCACGTCCTGGCCCGCCGCCGGCCGCCCCGCGAGGCAGGCGACGCTCAGTCCGATTCCGACGGTCAATGCAATGCGCATGCGGTATGCCGCGTCTTCCGGGGGGCGATGTGAAACGGGTCGAAACGAGCGGGGGCGGAGCCACGGGCACGCGCGCCCGGTTCGCAGTCGGGCGAACGGGCCGGGTCCGCGATGGGGCGGGCTACTCGAGGGGAGGGTGATACAGGCGCGCCGCGCCGAACACCGGGCGGGCCACGGTCTCGGGCGTCAGGGCCCAGTTCACCGTGTAGTCCAAGGTCACGTGGAAGGGCGCCTGAACGTCCACGTACGGCGAACAGCAGAAGCAGTCGCCCAGGTGGTCGCGCAACGGGCCGGCCGGGCCGCCGGTGCTTGTCGGCCCGGCCTCGCTCACCGACGCGGGAGCGCACGCGGGGAACGGGTGCTGGTGGTTCGCGCATGCCCCGTAGTCGAGGATGTCGACGGCGGTCCAGATCAGCAGGGCCACCGCGAACACTCGCCCGATGCGTCGCGCCCGGTCGAACACCATTTACGCTTGCCTTACTTCTTGGGATCCGGGACGTACTTCGCCGGTTCCTTGTCGAACTTCTTCTTGCAGTCTTCCGAGCAGAAGTAATAGGTCTTGCCCTTGTACTCGGACTTGCCGCCCTTGGCCTTGGTGGGGTCGATCTGCATCCCGCACACGACGTCCTTCACCTTCTCGGGCTGGGTCTGCTGCCCTTCCGGCCCGGCAAAGGCGCGGGGGGCGGCCAGCAGCCCGCCGGCGACAACGGACGCGGCGAGGGCGCGAAGCACGAAACGTCGGGTCATGGGGGATCCCCTTTCAGGAGGTTCTCGGCAGAACGCAGACAAGATCGCCGGGCACAACATGTTGTGTCCCTGCGGTGATGATGCTAGCAACGGCGGGGGCACCACGTCAATTCACAACGCGCCGGCAATGCGACGCCGTGCCGGCCCGGCGGCCCGCCAGCGCGCGCGCCACGGCTTAAGCCTTGAAGGCACAGGCCTTAGCCGCCGAACCCTTCGTGTTATGATCCGCCGGAACGCACACCCTGACGGGAGGCGCCCGTGACCGACAAGAAGAGCTGGGGTTCGACGGTGCTCGGCTGGTTCATCGTCCAGGACGGGGAGCAGGCGGCTGCGGGCGCCGAGGCGGGCGGGTTGCCCGAGGCCGACGCCGCGCTGATTGCCGCTGCGGCCGCCGACGCCCCCGTGCCGGACGTCTTCCAGAGCGCGCCGCCGGCGCCGGTCGGCGGGCGCGTCGAGTTCGAGGCGGTGTTCGAGGCAGCCGGCATTGACGCCGGCGAGCGCGAGCGAGTGGACAAGGCCCAGCAGTTGTTGTCCAGCCTGCCCGCCGAAACGCCCGTCCCGGTGAAGAAGCAGATCGTCGAGGCGTCGCTCAAAGCCTTCGGCGTGCCCATCGACAACATCATCGAGGCGGGCGTCGCCGAGATCCAGGCGCTCGAGGGTTACATCCGCAAGAACGCCGCGGACACCCAGGCCCTCCTCGAAGAGTCCACGCGCCGCATCGCCCAGCTGGAAGAAGAAGCGCGGAAGGTCCGCGCCGGCATGGAGGGGCGGATCCAGCAGCAGCAGGGGATTGCGGCGTCGTGCAACGCACGCAAGCTCGACGTGCAGAAGGTCCTGGAGTTCTTCGGCCAGGAAGCGGTGGCGCGGGTCGTCCATGCCTCGCCGCGGCTCCAGGAGCCGCCCGCGACGGGCGCCGGTGCATGAGCAGGATGCACGTTCGCGCGAAAAGCCGTTCGGCCGCCACTGACAGGCTTTTCATCGAACGGGCCAACCCCGCGGGGAACGAAACCCGGGGCCGCCGGACCACGTAATTTCAGTTGATCGGCGTCCACCCGACTTGAGAAAGGACCAGCCGTGGCAGACGTAGGATTCTTCAAGCGCCTGGGCAACCTCTGGAAGGGCTTCCTCTCGCTGTGGATCTCCGACGTGGAGAGGGGGCACCCGGAGATTGCCTACGAGAACGCCATCAACTCGATGGTGGAGAAGTTCTCCAAGCTGAAGTCCGCCACGGCGGGGATCATCCGCCGGCGGGAGGATGTCAGCGAGCGGTTCAACCGGGCCTCCAAGGAATTGACGCAGACCGAGGCCGAGCTGACCGTCGCGATGGACACCAACCAGGACGATGTCGCGCTGATCCTGCTGCAGAAGAAGAACCAGCTGACCGCGGAGCTGGGGGAGCTGAAGGCCGATCTCGACACGGCGCAGCGCGACGCCGACTCGGCCAAGGCGTCGCTGGTGTCGGTGCAGGGCGAGATCCACAAGCTGAAGGCCGAGCGCGACTCGATGCTGGCCAAGATGCAGTCGGCGCAGGCGCGCATCAAGATCCAGGAGCAGCTGAACGGCCTCTCGGTGGACGCCGAGGTGAAGGCCCTCGACAACGTGCGCGAGCACATCAAGACGACGATCGCCGAGGCGAACCTCGGGCGCGAGCTGTCGGAGTCGTCGCTCGACTCCAAGCTCGCGGCGGTGCGGTCGCAGGTGGGCGACGCGCAGGCGCGCCAGCAGCTGGCCGAGCTGAAGGCGAAGCGCGCGGCGGCGCAGGCGGCGCAGGGGACGAAGACACTGTAGGGCAGGAATCCACGAGGATCACACCGATGAGACTGACCCCGTTCGCTAAGCTGTTCATCACGGTCGTCATCGTGGGCGTGCTCGGGTACGCCTTCTGGCACTACAAGGGCGCGGAGGTCCGCCAGTGGGCCGTCGGCGACAAGCCGGCCGCGGCCGAGGGCGAGAAGGTGGCGGCGAGCGACTTCGACGCCCTCAAGAACGCGCCGGCCGACCCGGGGCGCGACCAGGGCTCCGCCGGCGTGGCGCCGGCCAGCCTGGCGAGCGGCGGCAAGCTGACCCGGACGCTCGTCGTGGGGATCAACACGTGGGCCGGCCACGCGCCGGGCGTCGTCTTCAACGGCGGGATGGAGCCGAACGCGGCGTCGCTGTACCGCAAGCGCTTCGGCCTCGACGTGAAGTTCGTCCTGCTCGAGGACCCGGCCGCCAAGCTGGCCGCGTTCCGCAACGGGAACGTGGACATCATGTGGAACACGGTGGACAACTGGGCCCGCGAGGCGTCAATCCTCTCCGAGCAAGGGCAGCAGGCCAAGTCGATCCTGATGCAAGACTGGTCCCGCGGCGGGGACGGGATCGTATCGCTCTCGAGCATCAAGTCGGTGGAGGACCTGAAGGGCCGGAAGATCGCGTGCACGCAGTTCACGCCGTCGCACTTCCTGCTGCTGTACCTGCTGGCGCAGTCGGGCCTCTCGCCCGAGGACCGCACCGCCCTGGAGAAGAGCATCGTCTTCACCCAGGACGCCCCGGCGGCGGCGGCCATGTTCAAGGCGCGCCAGGTTGACGCGGCCGTCACGTGGGAGCCGGACCTCTCGGCGTCGGTCACGGCGCGCGGCGACGAGGCGCACATCCTCGTGTCGACGACCGCCGCGACGCACATCATCGCCGACACCCTCGTCGCCCGGCAGGACCTGATCGACCAGGCGCCGGGAACGGTGCGCGACTTCGTGCAGGGCTGGTTCGACGGGATCGAGATGATCAAGCGCGACCCGGCCACGTCGTACGCCCTCGTCGGGCGCGAGCTCAAGCTCGACGCCGAGACGGTCTCCGGCATGCTGTCGGGCCTGAAGTTGACGCCATACGCGGACAACGCGCAGTTCTACGGCCTGGCCGGCGGCAAGGTGCACTACGAGACGCTGTTCGACACCGCCTTCAAGATCTGGCGCAAGAAGGGACTCGTCACGCGCCCGGTGTCCGCCAAGGACTGGGCGGACGCGCGCTTCATCTCCTCGCTGGCGGCGTCCTACCCTGGTCAGAAGGTGGAGGAGCCGAAGCTTGCCACGCGGAAGGCCACCGCCGAGGACCGGGCGATCATCAACAAGCAGATCCAGATTCACTTCACCCCGGGCTCGGACGAGATCATGCCGGGCTCGTTCATCGTCCTCGACGCCCTCGGCGAGACGATGACCTCGTTCGGGAATACGTACCTGCGGGTCGAAGGGAACACGGACTCGACCGGGTCGTCGACAGGGAACCTGACCCTCTCCGAACGACGGGCGATCGCGGTGAAGACCTACGTGCTGCAGAACTTCCCGAACATTCAGCCGGCGCGGTTCCAGACGATCGGGCACGGCTCGGCCAACCCGGTCGCGCCGAACACCACCGAGACCGGCCGTCAGCTGAACCGGAGGACGGACATCAAGGTCATCCTGGCTTCGCAATAGCTGGCAGCCGGCAGCTGGCCGCTGGCAGTGGACGCGGGCGTGCTAGTGGCAGCCGGCTGGCGGATGAGGAGGCCGGCGGCAACCCGGAGGGGATGCGCCGGCCTTCGACTTGACGCCGGGCGCCGGCCCTCGACTCCTGACTCCCGACTCGGACTCCCGACTCGGACTACTGACTCGGACTCCTGACTTGCGACTTGTGACTCCTGACTATTTCGCCCTCCGCTCCCCGTTGCCCCGCTCGGTGGCCTGGGGGCTCGGCCTCGTCGCCCCGACGCTGGTCCTCGGGGCCTGGTGTGTCGTGTCGTACGGCGGCTTCGCGCCGCCCGACTTCCTGCCGTCGCCGTCCGAAGTCGTGCGGGGCACGCTGCAGCTGTTCATCCAGTACGACTTGGGATGGGCCATCTGGACGTCGGCCCGGCGAATCCTGATCGCCTTCCTCCTGGCGTCGGCGCTCGCGCTGCCGCTCGGGGTCCTGATGGGCGCGTTCGAGCCGGTGAACCGGTTCTTCGAGCCGATCATGGCGCCGCTGCGGTACATGCCCATCTCGGCGTTCATCCCGCTGCTGATCCTGTGGTTCGGCATCTACGAGTCGCAGAAGATCGCGTTCCTGTTCCTGGGGGTGTTCGTCTACCTGCTGCCGGTGGTGGTCACGGCGATCCGGGTGGTGCCCGACGAACTGGTGCAGACGGCGCTCACGCTGGGGGCCTCCCGCTGGCAGGCGGTGCGGACCGTCCTCGTGCCCGCGGCGCTCCCGGAGATCTTCGATTCGTTCCGCGTCATGAACGCCATCTCCTGGACCTACGTGATCCTCGCGGAGGCGGTGAACCCGGAGCGTGGCCTCGGGTACATGGTGGAACTCGCGCGCACGCACCAGCGAGCGTCCTGGTCGTTTGCCGGCCTGCTCGTCATCGGGGGGATCGGGCTCCTGACCGACGCCCTGATTCGCGCCGCTTCGGGCCTGCTGTTCCGGTGGCGGGAGAAGGCGGCATGAGCGAAAAGCTCCGCATCACGGACCTGGGCGTCACCTACATCGACCGGGCGGGTGAGCGGACCGAGGCCGTCCGGGACGTGTCGCTCGACGTACCCGACAAGCCGGGGGCGGGGGAGATCATCGTGTTTCTCGGGCCCTCCGGCTGCGGCAAGTCCACCATTCTCAAGGCGGTCGCCGGCCTGCTGCGTCCGAGCAAGGGGGAGATCCTGGTGGACGGCAAGAAGGTCACCGGGGTCGGACGCGACCGGGGCATGGTGTTCCAGGCGTACACGTCGTTCGGCTGGCTGACCGTTCGCGAGAACGTCGAGTACGGTTTGAGGCTGCAGGGCGTGCCGAAGGGCGAGCGGCGGACGCAGTCCCAGAAGTACCTCGATGAGGTCGGCCTGGCCGATTTCGCCGAACGGTATCCGAAGGACCTGTCGGGGGGCATGAAGCAGCGGGTGGCCATCGCGCGGACGCTGATCAACAAGCCGCGCCTCGTCCTCATGGACGAGCCGTTCGGTGCGCTGGATCCGCAAACGCGGTGGGGGATGCAGGGCCTGCTGCTGGACGTCTCGCGCGTCGAAGACAACACCATCCTGTTCGTGACACACGACGTCTCGGAGGCTGTCTACCTGGCCGATACCGTCTACGTCCTGTCGTCGCGCCCCGCGCGCATCCTCCACCGCGTGGACGTGCCGTTCTTCGGCGAGCGGAACATCGCGCTCAAGTCGTCGAGCCAGTTCCGGGCGGTCGAGAAGCAGTTGCTCGAGTTGCTCTACGCGCCCGCGCCCGAGCCCGCGTAGAATGTGACGCATGGCCACGCCCGACCGGCCGCGGCCCGCACGGAACGCGCGGGTCACTCCGCCCCCGCTGCCCGGCACCATCAAGCCGCGTCCGCCGGTGACCGCTCAGCCGGCCGGGGAGGGCGAAGTGCCCGAGAAGCCGTCGTACTTCAAGTTCGCCTTCGCCAACCCGTACAATCTGGCGCTGCTGGGCGGGTCGCTCGCGGCCGCCGCGCTGACGCTGAACCCGCTCATCGCCCTGGCCGGTCTGGGCCTCGAGACGATCTGGCTCGTCAACGCCGACAACCGGTTCCTGAAGCGCTTCGTCTGGGACCCGAAGTTCGAGAAGATGCGCCTGGAGGCCGAGGCCGCCGCCCGCGCCGCACGGATCCTGACGCTGAGCGAGTGGGACCGCACGCGGGTGGAGAACCTCGTCGCCCGCCAGACGGACATCCAGAGGCTGGCCGCCCAGAACCCCTCCTTCACCGGTGACCTCCTGAGGAGCGAGCTGACGAAGACCGGCAAGCTGGTCGAGGCGTTCATCGACCTGGCGGTCACCTCCGCCCGCTACGAGGCCTACCTCGCGTCGGTGGACCTCACGGCCCTCGACGCCGACCGCGCCCGTCTCGAACGGGACCTGAAGTTCTGCAAAGACGACGACCCGCACGTGGACCTGCTCAAGAAGAACCTGTCCATCATCCTGAAGCGCCAGGACAAGATGCGCGAGATTCGGCGCTATCTCGACGTCGCCCGCGGGCAGCTGGACCTGATCGAGAACTCGTTCCAGCTGATCGCCGACCAGATCGTCACGATGCAGTCGCCCCAGGCCCTGTCGGGTCAGCTCGACGAGCTGCTCGACGGCGTGGAGACGATCCGCCAGACGGCGCGCGAGGCGGACGCGCTGCTGGAAACGTAGGCGGAGGGCGGTGGGCGGAGGGCGGGACGGCGATAGCGAGTGGTGATGGTGAGCGGGAAGCGAGAGGTGGAGGCGGCGTGACACCCGTGATCGGGCCGCCTTTCCGCCCCCCGCCTTCCCCCTGATTCCTGGATCCGATTCTTGAACCCTGATATGTCTGATCCGCGCATACTTCCCCCTTGGGCCGACGACCTGCGCCGCCGCTACCTGCGGGGCGAGTCGGCCATGTTCGTCCTGCACGGCAACGTCTTCGACTCGGTGATTCACCGGCAGCGGATGCTGTCGCTCACCGACTTCCTGGTCGAGGCGCTGCTCAAGGACTCGCGCCAGACCATTGCCGTCTACAACCTGGCCACGGGCATCCGGTTCGCGCGGCGCGCGCCCGGCGACGGCGCGCTGGACGAGGCGCTGCTCGCCACCGAGAAGCCGCGCGCGCTGGCCGCCCTCGAGCGCCTGCTGGTCGGCTCGACCAAGGCGGCAGTCGTGCTCGAGTACGCCGAAGCCATCGCGCCCGCGGGCGACGCCGCCTTCCAGTCCGACTCGGACCGCGGCGCGGTGATCACGCTCCAGCGGTGGTCGTTTCTCCCCGAGATCGACCGGGGCGACAACCTCGTCCTGCTCGTGACGGAAAACCTCAGCGAGATCTCCCCCAAGATCGTCTCGAATCCCAAGATCGCGGTCGTCGAGGTCCCGATGCCCGACGTCGAAACCCGGAGGGCCGCCGCTCGCCTCGCCGATCCGCGGCTCTCGGAACGCGACGCCGACCGCTACGCCGAGGTGACTGCGGGACTCAAGGCCATCCAGATCGCGACGATCCTGGCGCCGCCTCCCGCGTCCGAGGACGAGGCCGCCGAGCGCGAGTCCTTCATCGCGGGCATCCTCGGCCCGGGTGCCGACGTCCCCGCCCGGGCCCGCAAGCTGGCGGCGCTCACCGTGGGACTGGCGCGCGACGAGATTCGCAAGCTCCTGGCGCCGGGCGCCCCCGACCCAACCGGCCTGGCGATGGACGCCGCCGAGCGCGCCCGCAAGGAGGCCGACCGCCTGATTGCCCGCCGCAAGCGCGAGATCCTCGAGCGCGAGTGCTTCGGCCTCGTCGAGTTCGTCGAGCCCGAGCACGGCTTCGACGTGGTCGGCGGCATGGACGAGGTCAAGAAGGACCTGCTGGTCATCGCCGACAGCATCCGGGAGGGCCGCACGAGTCGCGTCCCGATGGGCCTCCTGTTCACCGGGCCGATGGGCACCGGCAAGACGTTCGTCGCCGAAGCCTTCGCGAAGGAGTGCGGTCTCACCACCATCAAGCTGAAGAACTTCCGGTCGAAGTGGGTCGGGGCCACCGAGGGCAATCTCGAGAAGATCCTGACCGTGATCAAGGCCATCGGCCAGGTCGTCGTCATCATAGACGAGGGCGACCGGGCCTTCGGCAACACGGACGGCGACGGGGATGGCGGGACCTCCTCCCGCGTCATCGCCCGCATCAAGGAGTTCATGTCTGACACCTCGAACCGCGGGCGCATCCTCTTCGTCGTCATGACGAACCGGCCCGACAGGCTCGACGTGGACCTGAAGCGGGCCGGCCGCCTCGATCGGAAGATCCCGTTCCTGTACCTCCCAGACGGCCGCGGAGGTGGAGAACGTCGCCCGCGCGCTCGTGAAGAAGAACAAGCTGAAGACGGACGTGGATTTCGGGGCGATCCGCGCCGACTTCTCCGAACGGCTCGTGGGCTACAGCAACGCGGACGTGGAAGCGGTGCTGCTCATGGCCCACGACGATGCGGCACGCGAGACGGGAACGGAAGCCCCGATTACCGCGGCCCACCTGGCGCACGCCGCCTCCGACTACTTCCCGAGCCGGGACCAGGAGCTCCTCGACTACATGGAGCTGCTCGCGGTGTTCGAGGCGTCCAGCCGCCGCCTGCTGCCCGCGAAGTATGCCTCGATGACGCCCGAGGAGCTCGACCTGCGGCTCCGCACGCTGCGCGCGGCCGTCGGCCGGCGACGGTGACAAGACAGTGGCCAGTGGTCGGTGGCCCCGGGCCCCTTAGGCCCTGGCCCTGTGCCGCAGCCTGTCGATGGCCACGGCCAGGACGATGATGCTGCCGGTGATGATCTCCTGGACCCAGATGGGCAGGCCGGCGTGGGTGCAGCCGGTGCGGATCTCGGTCATCAGCATCGCGCCGATCAGCGAGCCGAGGATCGAACCTTCGCCGCCCGACAGCGATCCGCCGCCGATGACCACGGCGGCGATGACGTCGAGCTCGAGGCCGAGGCCGACCGTCGGATCGCCAACCGTGAGACGCGAGAACTGGAGGACCCCCGCGACGCCGGCGAGTGTGGCCTGCAGCGTGTAGACCGCGATCTTCGTGCGGGTGATGCGGACGCCGCACAGCCGCGCGGCGCTCTCGTTGGAGCCGATGGCCACCACGTGCCGCCCGAAGCGCGTGAAGCCGAGGAGGAGGGCGGCGCCCGCTGCGGCCAGCAGCGTCAGCCACACGCCGGGTGGCAGCACCATCCAGGACAGGTTCCTGGGGAGCTCGGCCACCAGCTCGTTCAGCCAGCTGAGAGGCGCGTCGATCTTCTGCTCGTGCGCGAGACCCTTGGCCGCTCCCGGATGATACCCATCGCCCCGAGCGTGACGATGAACGGCGTCACCCGGAGGCTGGTGATCAGCAGGCCGTTGGCGAACCCGCACAGGCTGCCGACTGCGATCCCGGCCAGCGCCGCCGCGGCCGGCGGCCAGCCCGCCTGCAGCAGCGACGCAATGACGACCGTCACCAGCGCCACCATCGAGCCGATGGAGAGGTCGATCCCGCCGAGGACGATCACCAGGGTCATCCCCAGCGCCGCCATGCCCACGACCGCCGTCTGCCGCAGCATGGTCTTGAGGTTGCCGGCGGTGGCAAAGGTGTCGGGCTGCAGCAGCGAGAAGACGACGTAGATCGCGACGAGGGCGGCCAGGGGGCCGAGCCACCCGTAGCGATCACGCCAGCTCCAGCGGCCGCTGGCGCGGAAGGGCGCCGGCAGGCCGTTCCGCGTCGATGTGATGGTCATGCCTCTCCCACCGCCTCCGTCAGCAACTGGTGCTCCGTCAGCTCGGCTGCCGGTCGTGCCGGCCCGAGGACTCCACGAGTCATCACGGCGACGCGGTCGCACGTGCCCAGCAGCTCGGGGAGGTAGCTGCTGACGAGCAGGATGCCCTTCCCCTCGAGCGCGAGGCGGTCGATCAACTGGTAGATCTCCGCCTTGCTGCCCACGTCGATGCCGCGCGTCGGCTCGTCGAGGAGCAGCACGTCCACTTCGTCGTGCAGCAGCCGGGCGAGGGCCACCTTCTGCTGGTTGCCTCCCGACAGCTCGCCGACCGCCTGGTGCGGCCCGGCGGCGCGGATCGAGAGGGCCTCCATCCAGCGTCGTGCCGCCTCCGCCTGCCGTGCACGGGTCACGAGCCGCCCGGTGCCGGGGCCGGTCAGCCGGGAGAGGGTCAGGTTGTCGGCAATCGACAAGGCCTGCGCCAGCCCCTCGCGCTTTCGGTCCTCGCTGAGCATCCCAACACCCTGCGCGAGCCGTTGCCACGGGGACGCCGGCCCCCAGGCGGCGCCGACGCGGATGGCTCCACGACGCACCGGGTCGAGTCCGAACACGGCGCGCAACAGCTCCGAGCGGCCGGACCCCACCAACCCCCCGATGCCCAGCACCTCGCCGGCGTGGAGCACCAGGCTCGCCGACGAGGGTTTCGAGCTGCCGGCCAGGTCGCGCAGTTCGAGGAGCGGCGGCCCCGGCTGGCGCGGGGATCGGGGAAGATCTGCGTGACCTCGCGGCCGGCCATCATCGAGATGAGCGAGGGCATGGACACGTCCGACACCCGCCCGGTGCCGACCGTCCGGCCGTCGCGAAGGACCGTGAAACGGTCGGCGACGCGCCGCACCTCCTCGAGCACGTGCGAGATGTAGATGATCGAGAGGCCGCCGTCGCGCAGCCGCCCGATCGCCTCGAACAGCCGCTCCACGTCATCGGCCGCGAGGCTGCTCGTCGGCTCGTCGAGGACGAGCACGCGGGTGCCGGCGAGACGGAGGGCGCGGGCGATCTCGACGATTTGCTGGACGGCGGGCGGGAGGCGCCGGACGGGGAGGTCGGGATCGAGGTCGGCGTGGCCGAGCGCGGCCAGCGCCGCGCGGGCCCGCGCCCGCATCTCGCGAGTGTTCAGCAGGCCGCGGCGCAGCGGCTCGCGGCCCAGCGCGATGTTCTCCGCGGCGCCAAGGTGGGGAACCAGGGAGAGCTCCTGGTAGACCATCGCGACGCCGCGCCCCGCGGCGTCGAGCGGGGAGGCCGGAGCGTACGGCTCCCCGTCAATCCACAGCTCCCCGGCGTCGGGCGCCACCGCCCCGGACAGCACCTTCATCAAGGTGCTCTTGCCGGCGCCGTTTTCGCCGATGACGGCGTGGACCTCGCCGGGGGTGACGTCGAGATCGACGGCCGACAGGGCGGTCGTGGGCCCGAACCGGACGGTCACGCCCCGCGCGCGGAGGCGCGGAGTGGCCTCTCCCGGCATCCGCGCTACCTGGCCTCGAGCGCCTGTCCGGGGTGCAGGCGCTCGCGCAGCTCGGGCTGGTCCATGTTCTGGGCCGTCACGAGCGTCGCGCCCGTGTCCACCTTCCGCTCGACCTTCTCCCCGCGCAGGTGCGTCACCATCGTCTTCACCCCGAGGTAGCCCATCGCGACCGGGTTCTGCACGACGACCGCGTCCACCTGGCCATCGCGCATGCCCTGGAGGACCTTGTCGGAGCTGTCGAATCCCACCAGGCGGATCTTCCCCGCGAGGTTCGCGTTCTGAAGTGCGCGCAGCATGCCGAAGGTCGTGGACTCGTTGGGGCAGAAGATGCCCGCCACGCCGCCGGCGTTCGCCCGGAAGGCGGCCAGCAGGTTTTCGCTCGCGCGGTATGCCCCCTCGGAGGTGGGGCCGGCGTATTGGTTGGAGCTGATCACCGTGATGCCCGGGTGCGCGGCGACCGCGTCGAGGAAGCCCTGCTCGCGCTGAGTGGTGCTGGCCGAGCCCTCCTGGAGCCGGAGCATGATGACCGGTCCCTTGCCGCCGAGCAGGGAAGCGAGATGTTCGCCGGCCATCCGGCCGCCCTTGTAGTTGTCGGTCTCGATCAGGCTGATGTAGTCCTGGCTATCGAGGCCGGAGTCGAAGATCAGCACCGGGATGCCGGCCCTGCTTGCGTCGGAGACCGGCCGGCGGAGCGCCTTGTCGTCGAGCGGCGCGAGGACGATGCCCGAGACGCCGCGCGTGCGGACGCTGTCCACCAGGCGAATCTGCTCCTCGCGGTCGTCCTCCCGGATAGGCCCCTGCCAGAGGATGTCCACGTCCAGCTCGCGGCCCGCCCGCGCGGCCCCCCCGTGCACCCCCTTCCAGAACTCCTGGGCGGTCCCCTTGGGGATGACGGCAATCAGCAGGCGGGCGCGCCCGTCGGCGGTGTCGGGCGCGCGCCGGCAGGCGGCCGGCGCGCCGAGCAGGCAGGCGAGCAGGCAGGCCGGGATCAGGCGGTTTCGCATCGAACGGGTCCTCCAACGCCTCACGTGCGCGCCCCATTATGCACTTAGAAATGCTTTCCGGCTTAAGCTCGTCTGTGCTAGCCTCTTGCGGGCCTAACCCCAGGTGTGCGGTCGGAACCGGGGCCCCGGCGGCCGGCCGGCAGCCGGTACCTGTCTAGAGATCGGAGGAAGTGGAGCGATGCAGCGACTTTCAGCCATTCACGTGCTCGGCATCCTGGTGTGCGTGCTGGGTATCGGCCGTGGCGCGTCGGCCCAGGGGTTCGCGGTGTACGAGCAGAGCGGGTGCGCCATGGGGCGCGGTGTCACCGGGGTCGCCGCCCCGTGTCCCGATGGATCCGCCGTCTTCTTCAACCCGGCCGGCCTGTCGTTCGAGAAGACGCAGATCGGGCTGGGCGCGTCGTTCATCGGTCCCTTTGGCGATTTCACCGACAACACGACGGGGCAGGTCAGCGCGTTGAACGAGAAGGTCCTACCCGGTACCGAACTTTTTCGTCTCGCGCCCGTTCGGCAAGCGCATCGCGCTCGGCATCGGGCTGTTCGCTCCCTACGGCCTCACGACGGATTGGCCGACGACCGCGCAGGGCAGATTCCTGGGCTACAAGAGCGTGGTCAAGGGCGTGTTCGTGCAGCCGACGGTGTCGTTCAAGGTGAACGACAACGTCTCGATCGGCGGCGGCCTGGACATCACCCACCTGAGCGTCGAGCTGCGGCAGCGGGCGGACCTCTACACGCAGCCGCTTGGCACGACCGGCCTGACCTTCGGGCAGCTGAATCTCGTCTGCCCGGCCGCCGTGTGCGGGACGGTGAACCCCGGGACGGACTTCGCAGACGTCCGGCTCGAGGGCAGCACCTACAGCGTCGGCTTCCACCTGGGCGTGATGGCGAAGTTGAACGACAAGGTGTCGTTCGGCGCAAGGTACCTCCACGGCCAGTCGGTGGACCTCACCGAAGGCATGATCGAGACGGCGCAGATCTCGGTGCCCAACGTGAGGGTCCCCCTACCGCCCACCGGCTTGCTGGTGCCGGTTGACACGGTGATGGCGTCGCAGGCGTTCGCGGCCGGGAAGCCGCTGCAGACCGGCCAGGACGCGCAGAGCAACCTGCCGCTGCCGGCACAATTCGTGGTGGGCACGGCCATCAAGGTGGCGCCGAAGGTGACGCTGTTCGCCGACTACCAGTTCACCAACTGGAGCGCGTTCGACGTGCTGCCGATCGACGGCGAGTTCCTGCAGAGCGAGATCGTCGAGAACTATGGCGACACGCACGGCATCCGCCTCGGCGCGGAGTTCGAGGTGAGCGAGCGGTGGATGCTGCGCGCGGGCTTCGACGGCCACAACGCGGCTGCTCCCGACGAGTCCGTCACGCCGAACCTGCCCGAGGGCAAGCGCACGGAGTTCATGGGCGGCGTCGGCGTGCGGCTGACGCCGGTCATGCGACTCGACCTGTCCTACATGTATCTGTTCCAGCCGGAGCGAGCGGGCCGTACCCAGCCGGGCGCCAACAACGGCGTGTACACCTTCAACGCGAACCTGTTCGGCGCGATGCTGGCGTTCGAGTTCTAGGGAGTTCGAGTGTCCAGGGGCTGGGGACACGGGAACCAGCCCCGCGCGGCATCACTTGGCAAGGGATCACGTGGCGACTGTCCATTTGTTCCCTTGCTCAAGTCGGCAATCGTCAACTGTGGCCCGCAAGTCGTCATGTCTCAACCCACCCACCGTCCCGTTACCGCCGAAGCCCTGCCCAGGCCTGTCGGTCCCTACTCGCCGGGCATGGTGTTCGACCGCCTCGTCTTCGTGTCGGGGCAGGGAGCTACCGACCCGGCCACCGGCCAGATGGCCGGCCTCGACATCGTCAGCCAAACCGAGCAGGTGTTTCGGAACATCCGGACGATCCTCGAGGCAGCGGGCACGGACTTGTCGCACGTGCTGCGCTGCGGCGTGTTCCTCGTGGACATGCGAGACTTCGCCGCGATGAACGAGGTGTACGCTCGCGTGTTCGGCGACCACCGGCCCGCTCGAACCACCGTGCAGGTTGCGGCGCTGCCGCACCCGACGCTGCGCGTGGAAATCGACGCCGTCGCGTACATCGATTAGAGTCATTTGACTCACCCATGATCTACACGAATTTGGGAAGCTGTGGCCTGAAGGTGTCGAGGCTCTGCCTGGGCACCATGACCTACGGGAGCCCCGCGTGGCGGGAGTGGGTGCTGCGGAGGACGCCAGCCGGCCGTTCATCCGCCGGCGCTGGAGCTGGGCATCAACTTCTTCGACACGGCCGACATGTACTCGCGCGGCGTCAGCGAAGAGGTCGTCGGCCGCGCGCTGCGCGACTTCGGCCGCCGCGACCAGGTGGTGATCGCGACGAAGGTCTACTTCCCGATGGGCGAGGGCCCGAACGACCGGGGGCTGTCGCGGAAGCACATGATGGACGCGATCGACGCCTCGCTCCGCCGCCTGGGCATGGACTACGTGGACCTGTACCAGATCCACCGCTGGGATCCGGAGACGCCCATCGAGGAGACGCTGGAGGCGCTCCACGACATCGTGAAGGCGGGGAAGGCGCGCTACATCGGGGCGTCGAGCATGTACGCGTGGCAGTTCGCCAAGGCGCTCTACCTCGCCGACCGCCACGGCTGGACGCGCTTCGTGTCGATGCAGAACCACTACAACCTGATCTACCGCGAGGAGGAGCGCGAGATGCTGCCCCTGTGCCGCGAGGAGGGCGTCGGGGTGATCCCGTGGAGCCCGATGGCGCGGGGTTTCCTTGCCGGCAACCGGCGCAAGGAGGGGTGGGGCGATACCCGTCGCGCGCAGCACGACGACTACGGCCAGAAGCTCTACTACGCCGACGGGGATTTCGAGATTGCCGCTCGCGTGGCGGCCGTCGCCGCGCGCCACGGGTCAGCCCGTCGCAGGTGGCGCTGGCGTGGGTGCTCGCGCAGCCGGGCGTGACAGCGCCCATCATCGGCGCCTCGAAGCTCGAGCACCTCGACCAGGCGGCCGGTGCGCTCGACGTCGCGCTCACCGACGAGGACAGGCAGGAGTTGGAAGAAGCGTACGTCCCGCACGGGGTTCTTGGACATTGATCGCGACGTAGCCCGGTGTCGCGGCCCCCGGCGGTGCCATGATCGCGTGATGCCCCGCGCCGTCACGATCGGCCTGATCTCGGACACGCACGGGCTCGTGCGGCCCGAGTGCTTCGCGGCGCTCGAGGGCGTCGAGCGGATCTTCCACGCGGGAGACGTCGGGGGGCGCGACGTGCTGACGATCCTGTCGCAGATCGCGCCCGTCACCGCCGTCTACGGCAACACCGACCTTCCCGGGGACCCCGGCCTCGTCGCGCACTTCGCCGAGACCATCGCCGGTATCACCGTCCACGTGAGTCACGGCCACGAACTGGGCAGCCCCACGCCGACCAGACTCCTCCAACGCTACCACGCGGACGTCCTGGTCTACGGACACACTCACCAGGCCCTCGTGCACCGCGAGGCCGAACGCCTCGTCGTCAACCCCGGCGCCGCAGGGCCGCGGCGGTTCAACCTGCAGCCGAGTCTCGCCAGGCTCACGGTTCGGGACGGACACGCGGACGTGGAGATCGTGTGGCTCGGCTGAACGGCCCACGCGGATTCAACTCTTGACCCTTAACTCTCGACCGCTCCTTCAGAACGTCCACCGCAGCCCTCCCGCGACGACGTAGACGAACGACCCCACGCCCAGCTCCGGGGGCTGATCGTCGCGCACGTCGTTGCGATCGATCACGTGCAGGCGGAAGGATGCCACCGCCGCGACTCGGCTCCCGGCCACCAGGTCGGCGCCACCGACCGCACCGAAACTGACGCGCGTGATGGTGGCGTCCGTGGGCTCTTGCTCACCTCCGGAAAAGTCGATCCAGGTCTCGGTCCGCGGCGCGTGTCCCGCCGCCACGGTCGCCCCGAACACGGGCTCCACCCGCACGGCCGCTGACGGCGAGGGATGCCACCTGAAGAGACCCGAGATGAGCGTGTCGCGGTAGCGTGTGTCGAAACGGATCCGTCCAGCGAAGGTCGACTCGGCCTCGAACTCCGGCCCGACCGCCACCTCCGCCGCCACGCTCCAATGTGGATGGATGAACGCCCCGGCGGTGCCTCCAAAGCCAAGGCCGTTGCCGCCCACGCCCTCGGTCAGGTAATGGCCGTCCACTTCGCCGACGGGCTGGATGAACAGCCCTGCAAACCCTCCAACGTAACCGCGTCGTTGCTCGCCATCGGGGCGCGGACTCGCGGATGCCCGTCCGGCCTGGGCCGGGGCGCCCGTCAGGTCGACACGGACCATGGCACCCGCCTGGTAGACCCATTGTCCCAGGCCGACTTCCGGCGACCACGCCCCCTGTTCGTCGTTCCAGGCCAGTCCGTGCACCCGAACCTGGCCGCCAACGGCCGTGCGCCGCCCCACCCGCACGAGCAGGTCCAGGCCGCCGCCAAAGCCCAGAGACCGCCGCTTCAATTCCTGCTCCGCGACTTGTTCGGGAATCCCTGACGGGTCGGGCACGAAGGCGTGGGTGTTGGTGCCGCTTCCGAACGTCAGCGTCAGGCCCCCGACCGGCTCGAGGAAGACGCGGGATGACGATGAACCTCCCCGCCACCGGACGAATGCGGACACGAAGGTGTCACGGAAGGTACTCGTGTAGGTGACGTCGCCGCTCGAGGTCGGGATGGTAATGAGCCCGCTCAACCCGGGACCCCTCGTGACCTGCCCTTCGACGCTCACCCGGCCGCCGGCCCCGAACAGCCCGGAGATTGAGGCGCCGGTGCCCTCGAGCGGAGTGTCGCCCGTCGAGCCGAGTGAAGTGCCGGGTTGGCTGGTGATGAGTAAAGAGCCGCCGGCGTAGACGCGGGCCGGCCGCTCGCCGTTCGTTCCCGCCGGCTGCCCCTGTGCCGGCGACGAGACGAGGCCGAGCCACGCCGCGATGCCAGCCGTGAAGACACATGTGGCCCAACGCCCCGTCGCCTGCCGGGATTTCATGGCCTGCGTCCTTGCTCTCGGGGGGCTGGTTTCACTGCCGACCCTAACGCTTGACTCCCACCGCGCCGCCGTCGGGCGCGCGGCGGTCGAAGGCGCCCTCGAGCACGTTCTCCTTCTCGTTGACGACGATCACTTCGGCCACGCCCTGCGCGCCGATCGGCTGCAGTGCGTGGCCCATGCCCTGCAGGAGCTTCGCGGTGTCCGGGGAGATGCCCCAGCGTTCGTAGGAGATGCGATCGGGCAGCCACTGGTGGTGGAACCGGGGAGCGTCCACGGCTTCCTGGGCGCCCATGCCGTAATCGATGACGTTGAGGATCGTGTGCAGCACCGTGTTGATGATCGTCCGTCCGCCGGGGCTGCCGGTCACCATGAACAGCTTGCCGTCCTTCGCGATGATGGTCGGCGTCATGCTGGAGAGCATCCGCTTGCGTGGCGCCGCGAGGTTGGGGTCCGTGCCGATCAGCCCCTCCGCGGTGGTCAACCCGGGACCGGCGTTGAAATCGCCCATCTCGTTGTTCAGCAGGAAGCCCGCGCCCGGCACCACGATCCTCGAGCCGTAGCCGTTCTCCAGCGTGTAGGTCAGCGACACCGCGTTCCGCTCGGCGTCCACCACCGAGAGGTGCGTCGTCTCGTCGCTCTCCGCCGGCCACTCGAAGCTGGTGGGCGACGACTTCGACGCCCGCTCGCCCGAGATCGTGCGCCGCAGGTTTGCCGCGTACTCCTTCGAGATGAGCCGTTCGACGGGCATGGACGGGTTGAAGTCGGGATCGCCGAGGTGCCGCGCCCGGTCCGCGTATGCCCGCCGCATCCCCTCCACGATCCGGTGGATGCTCGCGGCCGATCGGAAGCCCGCCGCCTTCAGGTCGAAGCCCTCCAGCATGTTCAGCTGCTGGATCAGCCCGACGCCGCCGGAGCTGATCGGGGGCATCGAGATGATCTCGTAGCCCCGGTAGTTCCCGAGAAGCGGCGTTCGCTTCTTCGGCTGGTACGCCTTCATGTCCTCCCGCGTGATGAGGCCGCCGCCGGCCGCCATCTCCTTCTCGACCAGGAGCGCCGTCTCCCCTTCGTAGAAGCCGGCGGGGCCCTGCTCGGCGATCCGGGTCAGCGTCCGGGCCAGGTCCGGCTGCCGCAATGTCTCCCCGGCCTCATAGGGGACGCCGCTCTTGGAGAACTGCGCAACCGACGCAGGGTAGGGTTTCATCGACGGCAGGACGTTTCGGAGCGAGCGCGCGAGGCCGTCGGTGACCGTGAAGCCGTCGCGTGCGAGCGCGATGGCCGGGGCGAGGAGACGCTTCCACGGCAGCTTGCCGTGCTCCTTCCAGGCGAGGTGCAGCCCGGCGACCGTTCCCGGCACGCCAACCGACAGGTGGCTGTCGTGGTGCAGCGTCTCGCTGTACTTCCCCTCCTTGAGGAACATCGTTGCACTGGCCTTGCCCGGCGCCATCTCGCGGAAGTCGTAGGCCTCGGGGCCGCCCGACGCCGGCCGAAAGACGATGAAGCCGCCGCCCCCGATGTTGCCGGCCGTCGGATGGGTCACCGCAAGCGCGAACGCGGTGGCGACGGCCGCGTCGATCGCGCCGCCCCCGTCCTTCAGCACGTCAGCCCCGATGCGCGACGCCACCTCGTTCTGCGAGACGACCATGCCGTCCCGAGCCCTCACCGGCGCCTGGGCCGCGGAGAACGCGGGGAAGGCGAGAACGAGTCCCAGCACGGCGAGCGCGGCGCGGATTCGCATCGTTATCCTCCGCCGGGATTATAATCCGCGCGGCGGACGGGTGACGCGCAGAGACGGGCGGAATTTGGCGTGACGGAATTTCCTGGCTAACGAGCGAGGCTTTCCATGCTGAGGGGTTGCGGCGGCGTGCGAGGGGCCGCGGGGGTGGCGATCATGATGTGTGCGGCGGCAGGCAGCCTGTCGTGCGGCTCGGAACGGTCCCAAAACCCCGTGGCCGACCTGGTCGTCCTCGACGCCCGGGTGTGGACGGTGGATCCGGCCAGGCCCGAGGCGCAGGCGGTGGCGATTGCGGGCGGCCGCGTGGTCGCCGTGGGATCGAATGCCGAAGTCGAGGCGCTGTCGGGCCGGGGTACGCGGGTGGTGCGCGCACGCGGCCGGTTCCTGATGCCCGGCTTTCACGACTCGCACATCCACCTGATGACCGGCGGGATGATCCTCGACGCCGTGGACCTCAAGGACGCGGCGACGCCCGCCGAGTTCGCACGCAGGATTGGCGACCGCGCGCGGCGAACGCCCCCCGGCGAGTGGGTCCTCGGCGGCAACTGGGACGAGCAGCAGTGGCCCGGCGCGCCGTTGCCCACCCGGCAGATGATCGACGACGTGACGCGCGACACGCCCGTGTTCGTCAACCGGTACGACGAGCACATGTCGCTCGCGAACACGCTCGCGCTGAAGCTGGCGGGCGTCACCCGCCGGACGCCCGACCCGCCCGGCGGCCTGATCGTCCGCGACGCTTCCGGCGAGCCGACCGGCGTGCTGAAGGACGCCGCGATGGCGCTCGTCTACCGCGTCATTCCCCCCGACACGCCCGAGCGCCGCGAGAGGATCCTGCGCCGGGCGCTCGCTCACATGGCTTCGCTCGGTGTCACCTCGGTGCAGGACATGGGGCCGGCCGACGAGGACGTGAATCTGTATCGGCAGTTCGACGCGCGGGGCGAGCTGACGACGCGGATCCGGGCGGTGCCCGGCGAGGTCGCCCTCGCGAAGAAGCTCTTTGAGGGCGCCCTGGCGGAACCAGCCCGGCAAAGCGCCTTCTTCCGTGTGCGCGGGGCCAAGGGGTTTGCCGACGGCTCTCTGGGCTCTACGACCGCCTTGTTCTTCGAGCCGTACACCGACGACCCGAAAAGCCGCGGCCTGCTGGCCGACGAGATGCAGCCGCTCGAGGGCATGCGCGCGCGCCTTCGGCAGATTGACCGCGCGGGCGAGCAGCTCTGCATCCACGCGATCGGCGACCGCGCCATCTCGATGGTTCTCGACCTCTTCGAGGACGTCGCTGCCGCCAACGGTCCGCGCGACCGGCGGCCGCGCATCGAGCACTCGCAGCACGTCGCGCCGCAGGACTTCGCACGCTACGCGCGGCTCGGCGTGATTGCGGCCGTGCAGCCATATCACGCCATCGACGACGGGAAGTGGGCGGAGAAGCGGATCGGCGCCGAGCGGTTGAAGGGGACCTACGCCTTCCGCTCCTTCGTGGACCACGGCGTGCGCCTCGCCCTCGGCAGCGACTGGCCGGTCGCGCCGCTCGACCCGATCCAGGGCCTCTACGCCGCCGTCACGCGGGCCACGCTGGACGCGAAGCACCCCGGCGGCTGGGTGCCGGAGCAGAAGATCACCGTCGCCCAGGCCATCGAAGGCTACACGACGGGTGCCGCGTACTCGGAGTTCCAGGAGCGGGAGAAGGGGTCCGTGTCGCCGGGCAAGCTCGCCGACCTCGTGCTCCTCGACCGCGACCCGTTCAAGGTGGCGCCCGAGGCTCTCAAGGACATCAAGGTCGCGCTGACGATCGCGGGCGGCAAGATCACGTACGAGAGACCACGCTAACAAACACGAAGCTCACGAAGAACACGAAGACTCGCCCCATCGCAGCGTAACGACCCTTCGTGGCCCTCGTGCCCTTCGTGGTTTCTAATCAAGCGCGAGCAGCCACCGGCGGAACGTGTCGTAGCCGGTGTCGGCGAGCGTGTCGGCCAGCACCGGCCGCGAGGCCCAGTCGCGGTAGTGCGCGGGCAGCGCCGGCTCGAAGCCAAGCTCCTGCCGGATGGCGGCGCCGAACTTGGCCGGGTGCGCCGTCGCAAGCGAGACGACTGGCGTGGTGTCCGCTGCGTGCGCACGGTATCGCCGCGCGGCGGCCACGCCCACGGCACTGTGCGGATCCAGCACGTAGCCAGTTGCCGCGTAGATGTCGCGGATCGTTCCGCGCGTCTCTTCTTCGGTAATCCGGTGACCCGCGACATTGGCGCGGAGGCGCTCCAACGATCCCCCGTGCAGCGCGGCCAGCCGCGCGAAGTTGCTCGGGTCGCCCACGTCCATCGCGTTCGACAGCGTCGCCACCGCGGGGCGGGCCCGGTAGAGACCGGTGAGCAGGTACTCCGGGAGAACGTCGTTCGTGTTGCAGGCGCTGACGAACCTCTTCACGGGCAGGCCCGCGCGCTGCGCGAGGACGCCCGCGGTGAGGTTCCCGAGGTTGCCGCTCGGAACGGCGAAGATCACCTCGCCCGCGGCCGGGGCCGTTCGGAGGTAGCTGTCGAAGTAGTAGACCGCCTGTGGCAGCAGCCGCCCGATGTTGATCGAGTTGGCCGACGACAGGCACAGCGCCCGCAGGCCGTCGTCCATGAACGCCCGCTTGACCAGCCGCTGGCAGTCGTCGAACGTCCCGGGCACGCGCAGGGCCGACACGTTTCCGCCGAGCGTCGCCATCTGCGCTTCCTGGAACGGCGACACCTTGCCGTCGGGGTACAGCACGACGACGCGAACGCGAGGGACGCCGAAGAAGCCCTGCGCCACCGCGCTTCCGGTGTCACCGGACGTGGCAACCAGGATGGTGGCGTGGCCGCCGCGCCCCTCGAGCAAGTGGCCGAACACGCGGGCGAGGAAGCGGGCGCCGAAGTCCTTGAACGCGAGCGTGGGCCCGTGAAACAGCTCGAGGACGGACAGCCCGCTGCCGAGAGCGACGGTCGGGGCGGGGAAGTCGAACGCGTCCCGGACGAGCGCGTCGAAGCGCGCCCGATCGAACTCGTCGCCTACCAGGTGGCCCAGCACGGTGACCGCGATCTCCGCGAGCGGCGCGCCGCGAAGCGCGGCGATTTCGGCCTCCTCGAACGCAGGGACGTCGGCGGGCAGGTACAGGCCGCCGTCGGGTGCAAGCCCCTCGAGAAGAGCCTGGCGGAAGGTCACCGGAGTGGAGGCGCCCGAGGTGCTGGTCAGCTGCATCACCGCACCCGCTGCGCCCCGGCAGCGTTGACCGGCCCGGTGTAGGCCTCGCTGTCGAGCCCGGCGGCCTCGAGAAAGGCGCGTCGCATCGCTGCGGCCACGTTGGCGGCGGAGCCGTCGTCGGCTGCGAGCGCGAAGACGGACGGGCCCGAACCGGAGATGGAGCACCCGAGAGCGCCCGCACGCGTCGCCGCCTGCTTCACCGCCGGGTAGCCCGGGATCAGCGGCGTCCGGAGGGGTTCGACCATCCGGTCCTCCACCGCGCGCCCCAGCAGCTCGAGGTCGTTCAGGAACAACGCCGCGACGAATGCGCCCAAGTTGCCGAGATTGGCGACCACCTGCTCGATGGGGAAGCCGTGGCCGTGGAGGAGGGCCCGCGCCCGAGACGTCTCCACGCGAGCGTGCGGGTGGACGACCACCACGCGCAAGGCGGACGGTACGGGGAGCTGGAGCACGTCGAGCGGATCGTAGCCGCGGATCAGGACGATCCCGCCGAGCAGGCAGGGCGCGGCGTTGTCCGCGTGCCCGGAACCTGCGGCCGCCCTTTCGCCGGCGAGTGCGTGCGGCAGCAGTTCGCGCTTCGAGAGCGGAGCGCCGAACAGCTCGTTCACCGCCATGGCGCCCGCGACGCTGCTGGCAGCAGAGCTGCCCAGCCCGCTCGCGAGCGGCATCTGCTTGTGGACGCTCAGGCGGACGCCCGGTGAGTCGGGGGAAGTTCTCAGGCCTCGCGCGGTCAACTCCGCGAGCACCGAGGCGCCAGCCACTCCCGCCACGTTCTGCGTCGCGTCGCGGGAGAGCTGACCGCCGTCACCGGTGACCTCCACGATCTCCAGGCCCGGGCCGGTGGCGCATTCCGCCTCGACGACGTCGCCGGGGCGCTCCACTGCAAGCCCCAGCACGTCGAAGCCGGGGCCGAGGTTGCTGACTGAGGCTGGGGCGAAGACACGAACGCGCGGGATCATCGCCCGCATCGTCTGACGGCGGTCGCCAACGTGTCAAGTTGGGGGAGGTGACAGGTGATCCTTGGCAGCAGTGCCCCGACACCGCTGCCGAGGATCAACGGTCGGAGCAGGGCTTCAGCCCTGCTTGTCGCCCCTGGGCCGCGCGCCGCCGGGCGGACGGCTGCCGGGTGCAGCGGCCGGCGGTGCAGACTGCTGCCCGTTGCCGCCCCGCACGCCGGCGCCGCCGGAAGGCTTGTCGGAACCGGAGCTGCGAGGGGCGCTCTGTGCTGCGCCGGGCTGGCTGCGCTCGCCGCCGCCACCCGAACGCTCGCGGGCGCCGCCGGGGGCCGTCGGGCGGGATTCGACGCCGGCCCCGGACGGCGCCGTCCGGCTGCTGTCGCTGCCCGATGGCCGAGCCTGGTCGTTCCCGGGCTGCCCGCGCTCGCCGCCGGAACGGTCCCGGGCGCCAGGCGACGGCGCAGAAGGCCGGGCCTCGCCGCCCCCCCAGGACGGCCGTGCGTTCTCGCCGCCGGGTCGCCGGGCCCCCGGCGCCTCCCGCCCCTCGTCACCGCGCCGCTGCGGATCGACCTGTCCCGGCACCGGGCGCTCGCCCGGCCGCGGGGTGGCCTGCCCGCCGCTCCACGAGCCCGGGCTGGCGCCTGTAGTGCTGCCCTGCGGCCGCGCCCAGCCGGGCCGATCGTTGATCCCGGCGCCAGACCTTGGCTCCGCCTGGGTCGCCCCTGTCGCGACGCCCGGCTGCCCGGCACCTTCAACCGGTCGTGGCCGCCGGCCGTCGCCGCGCGCCGCCGTTCCCATGCCTCCGAATGTCTCGCTGGCGGCCGGCCGCGCGGCCTGACCCTCCGCCGAATCAACGAGCGCGGGGTCGCCGCGGCGCGTCGCGCGCGCCCCGGCGAGGCGCACCGGTCCCGCCGTGTCGCTGGTGCCCCGTCGGCGAAGACTCTCCACTACCGCGTCGTCCAGCGGGCGCCCCGCCTGGGCCTGGAGCGCACGCTCCCGGGCCTGGAACGGGACCGGGGCGGCTG
The DNA here is from genome assembly GCA_963744445.1 of uncultured Acidobacteriota bacterium. Classification (GTDB taxonomy): domain Bacteria; phylum Acidobacteriota; class Vicinamibacteria; order Vicinamibacterales; family Fen-181; genus CAVUTP01. The sequence continues at coordinate 481,607 of CAVUTP010000025.1, read as the reverse complement.
GAGGCTCAGTACGTGCCACCACCGCTCGGCTCATCGCGGCGGCCGGCGGCCGCCGGACACCGGCCGCGCGGGTCACGACGCTGTCCGCCCGCGGCGCAACCGCCGCAGACATCCCGACCACCTCGCCGGTCATGGCCGCGCGGCGATCGACCGCGACCGCGTGTCGCGGCACCGCCCGCCCACCGAGGAATGCGTCGCGCGGCACGGCCGTCACCGCGCCGGTGATCGCCCGGTTGACGTAGGTGCCCCGGGAGACCTGGTAGTTGTTGATGACGATGTTCCCGCGCACGCTGGTGTGATTCAGGTTGTTGATGTAGGCATGGCTGGCGTGGTAATGAGGCATCCACACCTCGCCGGGGGCCAGGGGGAACCACGCAAAGGTGTCCTGGTATCCGAGGCCGAACGAGGCGCCCCAACCGCTCCCGCCGATGAACGCCACCAGCGCCGGCGCGTAGACCGGGTGCGTGGCGTAGGAACCCGGCACCCAGAGCCACCTTCCCCGGTGGCACGCCCATCGTCCGTAGTGGAACGGCGCGAAGCCCCACGCCGCCTGATTGACCCACGTCCATCCCCACGGCTCGACCCACCGCCAGTGACCGTGGCGATAGGGCGCCCACCCGGGGGCTACTTGCGACGGCGCCCAGGCCCAACCGTAATCGGGCACCGACTCCCATGTGCCGTACTCGTCGAGGTCTTCGTAGCCGGTCATCTCGTAGGACACGTAGCGCAGCGACTCGGAACCATCCTCGCGCTCGTCGCGCGCCCGGCACCAGCGCTCCCAGTCGTCGGGCGCTCCCGCGCGGAAGACGTCCTGCGAAACATAGCCGGTTCCGGCGATCGCCGCGGCCTGGCCCTCTCGCACCGAGAAGGACGCGTCGTCGGCAAACACCTCGGCCGTTCCCTGTCGTACCGTGACGCGCGTGTCGCTGGCACCGGGCAGGACGTCCACCCGGTAGACGCCAGGCTCCGACAGCACGACCGCCGCGGACGGGGTGCTGACCTCGAAACCGTCACCGCCGTCGAGGTTCCGGACCCGGATGTCCACCGCGCCTTCCGACACCCGCAACTGCACCATGCGGTCGTCGAGGTTGAGGAACGCGAAGGCCGTTTGCGGCGCGAGCCGGATAGCGGTCGAGCCGACGTGCATCTCCGCCCACGACTCGACGTCCGTCCAGAGGTGGTCGCCGGTGGTGAGCGGGTAGTTGATGCTGGCGGGCCCCCAGTCATCCGCCGTGCCGGGGCGAAGCGACACCGAGCCCTTGACGTAGTTGAGCCGCGCGACTCGGGACGGCGGGTCGGCCAGGGCCGACACGGCGGTCGAGACCAACCCCGCAACGATGGCCGCGACCAGGAGCGATTGCCGGACTGCTGCGCGGTTCATGAGGTCCTCCGAGAGACGTGGAGCAAGACGGGTTCCAGCGCGGCCGTGGCGGCGGCGAGCGGCAGACGGCCCAAATCTGCAGGTTTCGAGGCCTGGCGGCAATCCGCTGTCCCCTATTCGAGACGAGGGCTGACCTTGAAAACGGGCTACAATCGGGGTACGGGCGATGCAGACGGACGGAGATCATCGATGAAGAATACGATACGGCTTGTCACGCTCGTGCTGATGTTCGCGTGGTCCGCCGCTGGCGTCGCAGCGCAGGCGCCGCCCGCTCAGCCCCCCGCCCAGCCGCCGGCCCAGGTACCCCCGAAGCCCGCCCAGCCGCCGCCACAGAAGCCGGCGGTGCGTTCCACTCCGGCTGCCGCCCGAGGAAGCGTCACCTTCTTCATCACGAACCCGCAGGGAAGAGGGGTCAGCGATGCCGTCGTCTCGATGACCGGCCCGACGGCGCGCGAGGGCGAGACCAACAGGGACGGGGTCGTGATGCTGCAGGGCGTGAGGACCGGGAGTTACCGGGTGCGCGTTCAAGCGGAGGACTACATCACGCTCGAGCGCGACATTGCCGCGCGCGGCGGTCTCGAGGTCGAGATGACGCTGAACCCGGCGCCGGAGCCCACCGCGGCCGCCGCCCCCGCGAAGCCGCAGACGCCGACATCGCCGCCCGCACCGTCGGCCGCCGCCATCCCGGCCGATCCCAATGCGACGATCCAGCTGTCGTCGGTGGTCGAGTTCCTCTCGAAGAACCAACTCGGGCGCAACGAGCCGCGCAGCGAATCCGTCGTGGGCGAGGCGCCCCAGGTTGCCTCGTCGCTGCTGCAGGTACGTAGCACCTTCGAGGGGCGGGCACACGCGGCTGCGGACGAAGTGCTGTACGTGATCAACGGCAAGGCCGAGATCAACAGCAAGGGCCGCGTCTACCAGGTGGAGACCGGGTCGCTGTTGACCATCCCGCGAGGGGTGACCTACTCGATCGCCAACAAGGGACGGGACCCGCTTTGGGCGCTCTCCGTGCTGGCCGGGAACAAGTAACCCCGGGGCCCCGGGATTGTGATTGCGGTTCAGGATTCGTTCTGGCGTCAGCGCTCGGCGGGCAGGGACAGCACCAGGCGGGCGCCGCCCGCGTCGGTGGCCCTCAGCGCGCCCCCGTGACGCTCGGCCACCCGGCTGGCTGCCTTGATCCCGATTGCCGTCCTGGTGCCGCCGGGACGGTCCGGCGACTGAAGGTCGAGGAACGCCGGGCGAACCGCACGCGGCAGCTCCCCGCCGGCAAGTCCGACCTCCAGGAGCATGACGTCCCCGTCCGCGCGGAGCGCCGAGACGACGCGCGCGCCGGGGCACCGCTCGGCCGCCGCCTGCACCGCCTCGATCATGCCGGCGAGTGCGATCGCGAGCGTTTGCTCGTCCCCTTGCACCGTCCCCGTGTCCAGCCCCGTCACTTCGATCTCGACGCCCGTCACCGATTGTTCGGCCGTCATACTCGACACGACACACCGTACGAGCGGCTGAAGGTCGACTGTCCTGCGACTGACCGGCGCCTCGCTCGAGAGCACGGCCAGCGCTTGCGCCAGCCATGCCGCCCGCCGGACCTCGGTCCGAATCAACGCGATCCCGACCCGTTCGCGGGTGGGCCGTTCTTGTTCCCCGAACAGGTGAAGGCACGCCTCGATCGAGCCGAGCTGCTCGGTCAGCTCGGCGAAGGCGTCCGCTGGCACCCGCTCGGCTTCTGGCGACGGCGCCTGCTCCTGCGACAGCAGGTTGGCCGCCTCGGCCAACTCCCTCGCCTTCCCGTCGTCGGCGGAGTACACCAGGCACGGGACCTCCGCCAGGCCGGCGGCCATGGCGGCCGCCAGCCGGCGCACGCCCGAGATCAACTCGTATCGCCCGGCCCGGCGTCGCACGAGCAGCGGCTGCAGGATCCCGAATCGCGCGACCGACCGGACGAGGGGCTGTAGGTCGTTATCCAGCGGATACGGTCCGTCGATCTCGCCCACCGGGATCAGCAGGATCGGGTCGGCAAGACGCCTGCTGACCACCTCGTCAACATAGTGGGCGTCGGCGCGCATGCGAAATCCCGCGGGGAGGCCTTCGCGGGCGGAGGGCGGTTCCTCCTCGTCATCGACGTCCTCATCGGCCGGTTCAGTGCCGCCGGCCGGTGACGGCAAGGCGACCTGGTCGAAGAGCCGTTCGTCGAACTCTTCGTCTCTGGCGATGCGCGCGGGAGGGCGGAACGACAGCGGGGCGGGACGAGAGTCAGCCACGGATCACCTGCGGCGCCAACGGCGTGTGTCGGGGTCCACGGGCACGGGGGGGACAACCCCATCAGTGTAACGCGGAACGGCTTCGCCGGCGCAGCGTTCCGCATCGCTGCCACATCCGCGCCTCTCGGCGCGTATGATCACACGTGATGACCCTTTCGAGGCTTCCGCTTGCGCTCCGAACCCTGTTCAAGACCCCACTCGTGACCGGGGTGGCGATCGTGTCCCTCGCATTCGGCATCGGGGGCACCTCCGCGATCTTCTCGCTGTTCGACCAGATCGTCCTGCGGCCGCTGCCGGTCCACGAGCCCGGGCGCCTGGTGAACCTCGTTGGCGCGGGCCCGAAACAGGGCTCGGTGTCGAGCAATACCGCCGGCGACTCCGACTCGGTCTTCAGTTACCCGATGTTCCGGGATCTCGAGCGGCAGCAAACCACGTTCACGGGCCTGGCAGCTCACAGGATCTTCGGGGCCAACCTGGCCTACCGCGGCCAGACGATGAGCGGGGAAGGGCTGCTCGTGTCCGGGAGTTACTTCCCGGCGCTCGGGCTCAAGCCCGCGCTCGGCCGGCTCTTCGACGACGGTGACGACCGCACCCCCGGCGGCCACCCATTGGTGATTGTCAGCCACGCCTATTGGAAAACGAGGTTCGACCAGAGCTCCTCGGTCCTCAACGACACCCTCGTCGTGAACGGCCAGTCGCTGACGATCGTCGGCGTGGCGCCCGCGGGCTTCGACGGCACGACGCTCGGTCCGCGGCCGCAGGTGTTCGTGCCCCTCACCATGCGCGGGTTGATGGAGCCGGGTTGGAAGGGCTTCGAGGAGAGGCGCGACTACTGGGTCTACCTGTTCGCGCGCCTGAAGCCTGGCGTCACCCTGGAGCAGGCGCAGGTGGCGGTCAACGCGCCCTACTCGGCGCTGATCCGCGACGTGGAAGCCCCGCTGCAGAAGGGCATGAGCGAGCCGACCCTCAAGCGCTTCACGGAAAAGCGCATATCGCTCGAGGACGGGACGCGAGGGCAGAGCGAGGTGAACCGGGAGGCGCGCGAGCCCTTGCTGCTCCTGTTTGGCGTGACCGGGTTCGTCCTGCTGATCGCCTGCGCCAACATCGCGAACCTGCTGCTCGCCAGGGGCGCCAGCCGATCCACCGAGATGGCCGTCCGCATGTCGATAGGCGCGAGCCGCGGCCAACTGGTGCGGCAACTGCTCGGCGAGTCGTGCCTGCTTGCGGCGTTCGGGGGCGTCGCCGGCGTCTTCGTGGCGTACTGGACGCTCAAGGTGATCGCGTCGATCCTCCCGCCGGAGGCCGCGGCCATCGTGACGCTGCGTCTCGACCCGCGCATGCTCGGGTTCGCCACGGCACTCTCGCTCGGAACTGGTCTGCTCTTCGGGATCTTCCCGAGCCTGCACGCCACCCGCGCCGGCCTGGTCTCGGGCCTCAAGGGCCGGTCGGGCGGCACCCGTTCGGGCGCGCGCTCGGCGTCGTTCTTCCGTACCGCGCTGGCCACCGGGCAGATCTTCCTCTCGATGATGCTGCTGGTGTCGGCGGGCCTCTTCGTCAAGAGCCTGGTGAAGGTGAGCCGGGTGGACCTGGGCCTGAAGGTCGAGAACGTGGTGACCTTCCGCCTCTCGCCCGACCTGAACGGGTATTCTCCCGAGCGCACCCGCGCGTTTTTCGAACGGGTGGAGGACGAGATTGGCGCGGTACCGGGGGTGACCGGGGTGACTGCCTCGCGCGTGCCGCTCATCGCCAACAGCAACTGGGGCAGCAACGTGTCGGTCCAGGGGTTCGATGCCGGCCCGGACACCGACACGGACTCGAACTTCAATGCTATCGGCCCCGGGTACTTCCGCACGCTTGGCATCCCGCTGCTCGCCGGCCGCGAGTTCACGCGCGCCGACGCCGCCGGAACCGGGAAGGTGGCGATCGTCAACGAGGCCTTCGCGCGGAAGTTCAATCTCGGGCGGGAGGCCGTCGGGAAGCGGATGCAGGTCGGCAGGGGCGGCGACATGGACATCGAGATTGTCGGGCTCGTGCGCGACGCCAAGTACAGCGACGTGAAGCGGGTGGCGCCGCCCCAGTTCTTCCGGCCTTACCGCCAGGAGGAGCGACTCGGCGCCATCAGCTTCTACGCGCGCTCGGCGGTGGACCCCGTCACGCTGCTCGGGGCCGTGCCGGCCGTGATCGCTCGTCTCGACCCCAACCTGCCCGTCGAGGACCTGCGGACCTTCGAGATGCAGGTGCGCGAAAGCGTGTTCCTCGACCGGATGATCAGCACGCTGTCCGCGGCCTTCGCGGGCCTCGCAACCCTCCTCGCGGCCATCGGACTCTATGGCGTCCTGGCCTACACCGTGGCGCAGCGAACGCGTGAGATCGGGTTGCGGATGGCGCTGGGAGCCGACCCGGGGCGAGTGAGGCGGATGGTCTTACGGCAGGTCACCGTCATGACGATCGTCGGGGGCTCGCTCGGCCTGGCCGGGGCGATCGGCATCGGCCGCCTGGCGAGAGCGCTGCTGTTCGAAGTGGAGGGGCACGACCCGATCGTGCTCGCCAGCGCCGCGGCGGCGCTGGCGATCGTCGCGTTCGGCGCCGGTTTCGTTCCTGCCCAGCGCGCGGCCCAAATCGACCCGATGCAGGCGCTCAGGTACGAATAGCGTCGTGCTGGAGCGGCACCTCCAGCACCTCGCCTAGTGGACTGTCAATTCGATCTCGAACACGGCGCCGCCGTTGGCGCCGTTCGACGCGGTCACCGTGCCGCCGTGGCGTTCCACGATGGCCTTCACGACGGAGAGGCCGAGCCCGCTGCCGGCCTCGGCTTCGCCCGCCGCGCGTGCCGAGTCCGCCTTGTAGAACCGATCGAACACCCTCGACAGGTGCTCTGCTGCGATGCCGGGGCCCGTGTCCTCCACGCGGATCCTGACGTGCTCGCCCTCGCGCCGCGCGCCAAGCGTGACCCGCCCGCCAGGCGGGGTGTGCCTCACCGCGTTGGCCGCCAGGTTCTGCACCGCCTGCTCGAGACGATCCGGGTCGGCGCGCACCTCCGCGGCCGCGGGGTCTATCTGCACCTCCATGCGGATGCCCTTTTCCGACGCCGCGTGCTCGTGCCGATCCGTGACCCGTTGGAAGACTCGGGCGAGTGCCACCGCCTGCAGGTCGAGCGTGATCCCGCCGCCCTCCAGCCGGGACACGTCGAGCAGGTCGCCCACGAGCCGTTCGAGCTTCCGCGTTTCCTCGTCCACGATCCGCAGGTAGCGCTCGCGAGTCGCCGCGTCGAGCGGCAACTCGGGCATCGAAAGTGTTTCCACGTACCCGCGGATAGCGGTGAGGGGCGTCTTGAGCTCGTGCGACACGTCGGCGAGCAGGCGGCGCCGCGCCGCGTCCGATTCCTCCAGCGCGGCGGCCATGCGATTGAATGCGCGCGCGAGCGCGGAAACCTCGTCGGCGCCCTCCTCCGGCGCCCGTACGGTGGTGCGGCCGGCCCCCAGGGCGACCGCGGCCTCTTCGAGCTTCCGCATGCGCTCCCGCGCGGGGCGAAAGATGACCAGCGAGCCGACCGCCGCGCCGACGACAAGAAAGCCGACGCCGACCAACGCGAGGGTCGGCCCGAATTCGCGGAGGAGGAGGAAGAGCTGCGGCCCGCCCGTCGCCACCGCGACGACCCCGACGCGGGTACCGTTCACGTCGATGTCGGCCAGGTCCTGCGGCGGACGGGTACCGGCCGGACGCCCCCCGCCCGGCCCGCCGCCCGGCGAGCCGCCGCGCGGCGGCTGCCCGCCTTCAACGCCGGGAGGAGGCGCATCCGCTCCGGGCGGCGGTCGCGTGGACCCCTCCTCGCGTGGCGGCGGCCCGTCCGGTGGCCAGCCGCCGCGTCCCGGCCGTCCCGGGAAGCCCATGAGTCGGGATCGGGCGGCTCGCACGAGGTTCGGCGGGATCGGCATGTCGCGTGCGGTCGCGACGCGCCCGTCCATCATCACCACCGCGAAGGGCTGATAGACGTGCCCCCACTGCTGCCGCACGTGCTGCTGCAGGTCGAGCGACGGGTTGGCCGCGAGCGCCTGCGACACGTCGGCTGCCACCCGGCGGCCCAGCTCCGCGGGGGACCGGCCGGGCAGCCATCCCGCGCCGGACAGGTACAGGAAGACCAGCGCCTGGAGTCCCAGCAGGATCGCCAGCACGGCGACGAACCCGACGCCGATGCGCCAGTAGAGGCTCCGATACCACACGTCAGGCCTCCGCAAACTTGTAGCCGGTTCCCCAGACCGTGAGGATGTAGTGCGGGTTGGCGGGGTCCGCCTCGATCTTCCGCCGCAGCCGCTTGACGATGGTGTCCACGTTCCGCTCGGTCACGTAGGTGTCGCCGCCCCAGACGCGCGAGATGAGCGCCTCCCGGCTGAAGACGATGCCCCGGTTCGACGCGAGCAGGTAGAGCAGGTCGAACTCCAGGACGGTGAGCTCCACGTCGCGGCCGTCGAGGTGCGCTTGCCGCCGCGACGGGTCCACGGTGAGGCCCATCACCGTCACGCTGCGCGCCGCCCCTGCCCCTTCGCCGTCCAAGACCGCGCGGGACAACCGGGGGCGGCGAAGCAGCGCCCGCACCCGCGCCACCAGCTCGCGCACGCCGAACGGCTTCGTCAGGTAGTCGTCGGCCCCGCTCTCCAGGCCCACGACCTTGTCCGACTCCTCGTCGCGCGCGGTGAGCATCAGCACCGGCACGTCGCGGTTCATCGAATCCCGCCGCACCGCCCGGCACACCGTGATCCCGTCGAGGCCCGGCAGCATCAGGTCGAGCACGATCAGGTCGAAGGGCTCCCCGCGCGCGAGCGCGAGCGCTCGCGTCCCGTCGGCCACACCGACGGTCTCGAGGCCTTCCAGGCCGATGTGCATCGTCACCAGTTCCCTGATGTGGGGATCGTCCTCGACGACCATCACCCGCCGCCGGCCGGCATCGGCCTCCCGTCGATCGGTAGTCATCCCGCTCGGATTGTAGCGCCGTACCGCCGCCTCGCGGGGGCGTCACACTTTCTTCACAGTTGCGTCATGCGCGCGCCACAGGACCGTCGTCCAATGAGGCAGGAGGTGGGCAATGAGCCGGAGACACGCCAGACAAGCCGCATGGACCACGGTGGTCATCCTCGTGCTGGCAGGGCTGTCCCTCGGCGCCTACTACGCCCGCCACGATGCGGCGTCGGGTGCCGAGGTGGTCTCGCAGCCGGTCACGCGCGGGAACATCGTCGAGGCCGTGAGCGCGACCGGCACGCTCGAGGCCGTCACGACGGTGCAGGTCGGATCCCAGGTCTCGGGGACCGTGCAGGCCCTTTACGCCGACTTCAACTCGATCGTCCGGCGCGGCGACCTGATCGCCACGCTCGAGCCGTCGCTCCTTCGGACGCAGGCCGAGCAGGCCCGCGCCAACCTCACGCGGGCCGCGGCCGAACTCGAGCGCTCCAAGGTCGTTGCCGACGATGCTGAGATGAAGCTGGCCCGGACGCGCGAGCTGTCCGCCCGGCAGTTGGTGGCCCGCACGGAGCTGGAGAACGCCGAGGTTGCGCTGAAGAGCGCCGGGGCGCAGGTGAAGTCGGCGGCGGCGCAGGTGGAGCAGGCACGCGCGTCGCTGACGCAGGCCGAGGTGAACGTGGAGAAGACGAGGATCTTCGCGCCCATCGACGGCATCGTGGTCAGCCGGGCGGTGGACGTCGGCCAGACGGTGGCGGCGAGCATGCAGGCGCCGACGCTCTTCTCCATCGCAGCCGACCTGACTCACATGCGTGTCAACGCGGGCGTGGACGAGTCCGATGTGGGCCGCATCGAGGCGGGCCAGGAGGTGCGGTTCCGCGTGGACGCCTTTCCGAGCGAGGAGTTCGAGGGCAAGGTGAGCCAGGTCCGCCTCCAGCCGATCGTCCAGCAGAACGTCGTGACCTACGGGGTGATCATCGACGTGCTCAACGGCGAACGGAAGCTCCGCCCGGGAATGACCGCGAACGTTACGATCGAGGTGGTGCGGCGCGACAACGTGCTGCGGGTTCCGAACGGCGCCCTGCGGTTTCGCCCCTCCGCGGCTGCGCTGACGGCCCTCTCGGAACCGGCGGCCGCTGGCGGCTCGGGGGATGCGGCGCAGGCGGCGCAGGCGCCAGCCGCCCCCCGGGCACCGGCGAGTCCGAAGGTCTGGGTGATGGAGGACGGGCGACTGAAGGCCGTTGGGGTCACGACCGGGGCGACCGACGGCATCAACACCGAGCTCGTCTCGGGCCTTGCGGAGGGCAACGAGGTCGTCACCGAGGTCAAACTCGCCCAGGCGTCGGGCAAGGCGACGACGACAGCCACGCGCAGCCCGCTGCTGCAGCAGCAGGGCCCCATGGGCCCGCCACCGCCTCGCTAGATTTGGCACTGGTCAACTGGCCATTTGGCAAGAAGCACGCGGTCAGTTGCCAAGTAGACAGTCGGCACATGGCGTGACACCACAGGAAACGGGACCTCAGGAAACGGGAATCTCCGGCTCGGCGTAGAGACAGTAGAATCTCCCGACTTCTTCAAGGAGCGGTTGTTGCGTCTCCTGCGATCCCCGGTGCCCGGGATCTGGCCGGTCTTTCTCGTGCTCGGCGTGCTGGCCGCGACGGCGTGGCTTCGACCGCTCGAAGCCCGCCGTTTCCAGCAAGGGCCGGCCTGCTTCATCAGCGGGAGAGTCACGGCCGGCACGGCACGGCTCCCCGGGGTCGTGCTGACCGCCGCGGGTGAGTCGGGGCCCGCGGCCACCAGTTCGACCAATCTCGATGGCAGCTACACGATCGACGTCCAGGCTCCGGGCCGCTACCAGCTGAAGGCGGACCTTGCGGCGTTCGCGCCGGCGACGCAGGAGGTCGTGGTTGGATCCGACTGCCGCGCCCGCGCGGACTTCGTCCTCACGCTCGCTTCGCGGACGGCGGGCGCCACGCCGGTAACGGCAGAACCTCTGCCCGCCCAGCGATCACTCGCCGGCACGCAGTTCCAGCGCATGGCGCCGATCGCCGACCAGGCGGGTGTCCGGCTGGTCCAGGACTCCGCGGCAGCCGTCTCGGAGGAGGGCCAGGCGGTGCTCGCGCAGCTCAGCCTCCCGCCCGGCTTCTCGCCTGACACCCTGTCTGAGTCGGTCACCGCCTTCGGCAGCGCCGGGCGCACGAACGACATGCTCCTGTTCGGCGGCGGGCGGGAAGGGATGTTCGGTCCTGAAGGGCCGCCGGGGACCGACGCAGGCGATGGTTCCACCGGGATTCGAGGGCAGCGTCCCCGGCGCGCCCGGACCTGGCCCCGGCGGCGGCCTGGGCCCCGGCGGCCGCGGCGGGGGCATGGGCCCCGGTGGCGGAATGGGCCCGGGTGGCGGCCGTGGCGGACCCGGCGGGCCGGGCGGCGGACCCGGTGGGGGACCGTCGCTGGCCGGCAGGCTCGCCATGGCTCAGCAGAACAACCGGCCCCGCGTCCAGCTCTCCTACAACCTCGGCGGGTCGGCGCTCGACGCGAGTCCCTATTCGCTCACCGGGCGCCCGACGACGAAACCCGATTACCTGCAGCAGCGGTTCCAGGCGTCGGTCGGCGGCCCGCTGAAGATCCCCAAGCTGTTCGACGCCGGGCCGCGCACGACGTTCTTCCTCAACTACTCGGGCAACCACTCGTCGAACCTGTACGACCGCTACTCGACGGTGCCCACGGTCGCGGCGCGCGCCGGCGACTTCTCGGCAATCTCCGCCCCGCTCATCGACCCCGGCACGGGACAGCCGTTCGCCGGCAACCGGATCCCGCCGACCGGCTCAGCCCCTCGGCGGTGGCGCTGCTGCAGTTCTACCCGCTGCCGAACCAGCCGGGCGACCGGCAGAACTACCACTACACGACCACCACGCATACCAGCTCGGACGACATCAACTTCCGGTTCGTGCGGACCTTCGGTGCCGAGGGACGAGGCAGGGGCGGCGGCGCGGCGGCATGGGTGGCGGCGGGGGCGCGTGGCGGCCCGATGGGCGGCGGCACCAACCTGAACGTGGCGCTGCGATACAGCCGGACGAAGAACGACCAGGCCAGCGCGTTCCCGACGCTTGCGGGCAAGATCAGCCGCACCGGGTGGGACGTCCCGGTGGGCCTCAGCTTCTCGAAGTGGGGGATGAACCACAACTTGCGGCTGACGTTCAACCGCAACGAGTCGGCGACCGCCAACGCAGTTCGCCTTCGTGCGCGACGTCGCCGGCGACGCGGGCATCACCGGCGTGTCGACGCGACCCGTTCGACTGGGGCGTGCCGAACCTCTCGTTCTCGAGCATCAGCGGCGTTGCGACGACGTCGAACCCGGCGCTGCGGCAGGACCAGACCCTCACGTTCGGCGACTCGGTGATCAAGATGCGCGGGCGCCACGCGTTCCGGTTCGGCGGGGACTTCCGGGACGCAGCACCTGGACAGCCGGACCGACGCCAGCGCGAACGGCAGCTTCGTCTTCACCGGCGCTGTACACGGGCGGCGGCATGCCGCGTGAGCGGCTTCGACTTCGCCGACTTCCTGCTCGGCCTCTCGCAGCAGGCCTCGCGGCAGTACGGGCCCGGCGCTCGTGCAGCTGCGCTCGCGCGCCTGGTCGCTCTTCGTCCAGGACGACTGGCGCGTGCGGAACAACCTCACGCTCAACGCTCGGCGTGCGCTACGAGTACCAGTCGCCCTACTGGGAGGCAGCGGAACCGCCTCGTCAACCTCGACGCGACGCCCGACTTCACCGCGGCCGTCGCCGTGCAGGCGGGCGAGGCCGGGCCGTACACCGGGCGCGTTCCCGTCGACGATCGTCGAGCCGGACCGCAACAACCTCGCGCCGCGCGTCGGCGTCGCGTGGCGGCCGCACCCGCACGACGGTCGTCCGCGGCGGCTACGGCATCAACTACGCGTCGGTGCCGTACCTCTCGTTCGCGCAGCGGCTGGCGAGCCAGCCGCCGTTCGCCGTCACCGACACGCGTCCTGGGCACGCGTCGCGTCGCCGCTGCCGCTGGCGGCCGCGTTCGCGACGTGCCGACAGGGCGACGACCACCAACAACTTCGGCGTGGACCGGAACTACCGCCTCGGCTACGTGCAGATCTGGAACGCGGACGTCCAGCGCGAGCTGGGCCGGACGCTCTCGCTCGGGGGCGCCTACACCGGGCACGAAGGGGTCGCAGCTCGACCTCCTGCGCGCGCCGAACCGCGGGCCGACCGGCCTGCGGATCGACGGCGTCCAGCCGTTCATCTGGGAGTCGTCGGGCGGGCGGTCCGATCATGCACTCGCTGTCGCTCCGCGTGCGGCGGCGCCTGGCGCAGGGCGTCGCTGGCGGCGGCACCTACACGCTCGTCGAAGTCGATGGACAACGCCTCGACGATCGGCGGCGGCGCCGGCGGTGGTCGCGCAGAACGACCAGGACCTCGAGGCCGAGTGGGGCCTGTCCAGCTTCGACCAGCGCCACCGCCTCAGCGGCGACTTCAGCTACGAGCTGCCGTTCGGGCCGAACCGCCGCTGGCTCAACAGGAGAGCGGGTGGCATCGACGTCGTCGGCGGCTGGATCCTGAACGGCAACGTCGCGGTCGCGTCCGGGCAGCCGTACACGGCGCGCGTGATCGGGCGACGCCACCGACGTCGCCGAGGGCACCAACGGCACGCTGCGGGCCGACTACACCGGCGCGCCGATCGCGCTCGCCGACCCGACGATCGAGCAGTTCTTCAACACGGCCGCGTTCGCGATGCCGGCGGCCGGGACGTTCGGCAACGCGGGCCGGAACACCATCATCGGGCCCTGGACCACCACGTTCAACATGGCGCTGATGAAGACCTTCCCGGTGCGCGGGACCCGCGGGCCTCAGCCTGCGCGTGCAGGCCAACAACGTGCTGAACATGCCGCAGTGGGCGGCGATCGACACGGTGGTCAACTCGCCGACGTTCGGGCAGGTGACGGCCGTGCGGCCGATGCGCAGCGTGCAGGTGATCGCACGGATGATGTTCTGACGAAGTTGACAGTGGACAGTGACCAGTGGCCAGAACGCCGCGCCGTCACGCTGTTCTACGTGACTGCTGGCTGACCACTGCCACGGCCACTGAACGAGCGCCCTGACGATGTCGCTGACCCAGTCCCATCACCATGTCGCGCGCGCGCGCTTCGTCCTGGCGCTGGCGGCGATGCTTCTCGTGCCGTCCGTCGGCGGGACTGGCGCTCAACAGGGCGCCGCGCAGTCCGCGGCGTCCGGTCTTCCGCACCGGGGTGGACCTCGTGACGTGAACGTCGTCGTCCGCGACCGCAACGGCAACCCCGTGCGCGGGCTGACGCGCGACGACTTCACCATCATCGAGGACGGCCGGCCGCAGACGTCACGACCTTCGACTTCGAGGAATTGGCGCTGGAGCCGATGGCGCCCGCCGCCATCGCTGCCGACCGTGCTCGGCTGCGTCGGGGCGTGCCGAGGCGGCCACCGCCCGCCGCCGCCGCCGCCCGCCGTCGACATGCACGGCCGGCGGCCGATCGCGATGCTGTTCGACCTCACCTCGATGCAGCCCGAGGAAGCTCGAGCGGGCGTTCGGCGCCGCGCGCGACTACGTCGAGCACCGGCTGACGCCCGCCGACCTGGTCGCCATCGCCGCGCTGTCCACGTCGCTTCAGCTCGTGCAGGACTTCACCGCCGACCGGACAGCGCTGCTCGCGGCCCTCGACCGGATGAGCGGCGTCGAGGGAGCAGGCTTCGAGGAGGCTGCAACGCCGAGGCCGACGAGCGGAGGTCGGCGTTCGCCGCCGACGACAGCGAGTTCACGACGTTCAACACCGACCGGCGGCTGGAGGCGCTGAAGACGCTGACCGAGGCGATGGCCGGCATCGAGCAGAAGAAGTCGCTGATCTACTTCAGCAGCGGGATGACGCAGACCGGCCTGGACAACCGCGTGGCGATCCGGCGGCGTGATCGACCGCGCCGTGCGCGCCAACGTGTCGATCTACGCGGCCGACATGCGGGGCCTGCAGGCGCTCGTGCCGGGCGGCGACGCCAGCCAGGCGAGCACGCGCGGCAGGCGGCGTTCTCCGGGCGCTCCGTCTCCAGCCGCTTCGATCAGATGGCCGCGTCGCAGGACGCCCTCTCGTCGCTGGCCGAAGACACCGGCGGGCGCGCCTTCTTCGACCAGAACGACTTCAGGCGCGTCTTCGACCGGGTCGTCGCCGACACCTCCGCCTACTACCTGCTCGGCTACACGAGCGACAACCGCGCAAGGACGGCCGGTTCCGCCGCATCCGCATCCAGGTGCGCCGGCCGGACGTGAAGCTCGAGTACCGGGCCGGCTACTACGCGCCGCGCGACTTCGCCCACTCGGGGCGCGAGGACCGCGAGCAGCAGCTCATCGAGCAGCTCGTTTCCGACCTGTCGGTCACCGACCTGCCCGTCTACGCCGCCTCGGCGTACTTCCGGGTGAAGCCCGACCGCTACTTCGTGCCGGTCTGGGTGGTCGTGCCCGGCTCGAGGATTCCGTTCGCCCGCTCGCGCGACAAGGACAAGGCGACGCTGGACATCCTGGCCGTCGTGCGCGACGAGCACCAGCGCCCGGTCGGCCAGGTCCGCGACACGGTCAACCTGTCGGTTGGCGGCGACCGAGGACGTGCAGCGGAAGAACGTGCAGTACCAGACGGACTTCGAGCTGCCGCCCGGCGTCTTCCGCCTGAAGGTGGTCGTGCGCGAGAACCAGGCGGGCAACATGGGGTCCTTCGAGACCTCCGTCGTCGTGCCCAACCTCGACCGGGACGCCGTCAAGGTCAGCTCGGTCGTCATCGGCACCCAGCTGCAGCCCGGCGCCCGCCGAAACGACCGGAACCCGCTGGTGAGGAACGGCCAGCAGCTGATCCCGAACATCGCCCACGTCGTGAGGCCGGGCCAGCGGCTCTACTTCTACTACGAGATCTACGATGCCGCGTCAGCGCAAGGCGCGCCGGCGGTCAGGAGGCCGTCGATCCGCGCGTGCTGTCCAACGTGGTGTTCTTCAGGGGGCGGCAGCGCGTGTACGAGACGCCGCTGGTCGAGGCCCGGGCGGTGAGCGCTCCCGACCGCAAGGCCGCGGCGTTCCAGCTCGAGGTGCCCGCCGCCGACTTGCAGCCGGGTCTGTACACCTGCCAGGTGAACGTCGTCGACGACGTCGGCGGGACGTTCGCCTTCCCGCGGCTGGCGGTGTGGGTCAGGCAGTAACGGCTGGCGCTCGCAGTCAGTGGACAGTGGTCGGTGGACAGTTGGCAGTAGATCACACCGCCACACCGTGACCCGCGTGATTCGCTGGCCACCGGACGTGCGCTCACGTGCCATGCTTTCTTCACACTTGCGCCACGTTCGCGCCATGGGAACATCGTCCAATAGGGCAGGAGGTTGAGAACGATGCGTTACAAGGCAATGGTGGCGGCGGTGGCGGCGGTGGCTTTGCTGGCGACGGGGATCAGCTTCGCGCAGGCGCCGGGCGGCGGGATGCGCCCGGGCGGGCCACCCGAACAGGGCATGCGGGGGCCGCGCGGGGGCGGCCTCGAAAAGCTGAACCTCACGGACGAGCAGCGCCAGCAGCTGCAGCAGCTGATGCAGGCGGAGCGTGAGGCCAACAAGGAGATTGCCGGGACGATGCCCGAACTGCAGCGTCAGCTGCAAGAGGCGATCTTCCTGGGCAAGGGCGATGTCAGCGTGATCGCGCAGCAGATCAACGAGTTGCAGGCGAAGATGCTCGCCGCACGCATCGCGCACCAGCAGAAGGTCTCGGCGATCTTGACGCCCGAGCAGCGCCAGGAGATGGCCAAGATGCCGCCGATGGGGCCCGGATTTGGCCCGATGGGACCGGGACGGGGCGGCCGCGGATCGCACTGAGCACGCGCCAGTGGACGGTGGCCAGTGAACGGTGGTCAGTAGATCACACGGTCACACCGTGAGGGCGTGATTCACTGGCCACTGTCCACTGGCCCCTCTCCACTCCTTCTACTTCTTTCCTCCCGCCGCAGCGGCCGGGGCCGTCCTTCCCACCAGGTTCTTGATCGGCTTCTGTTCCCGCAGGTACAGGTAGATCGCCTCGAGGTCCGCGTCCGGCAGGTTCTGGAGGTTGCCGACCGGCATCGGCGGCCGCAGCGCCTCGCCCTTCGGATTCACGCCAGTCCTCAGCGTCTTCTTGAAGTCGGCGAGCGTCCAGCTGCCGATTCCCGTCTCCTTGTCCGGCGTCAGGTTCGCCGCGAGCGTCAAGCCCCAGGGGCCGCGCCACGCCGTGAAGTGCATGTTGGTGGAGGCCCCGCCAACGACCTCGGGCGCGAGCGGCGCGTTGGCCGGGTGCCCCATGAAGGCCTTCGAGAAGTCGATCTGACCGTCTTGCAGCTTTGGCGTGTGGCAGTCGTGGCAGCTGCCGAGCGCAACCAGTTGGGCGCCGCGGGCGGCCGTTCCGACTGCCGCCATCTTTTCGGGCTTGGGAGGCGGCAGCGGGCTGGGCTGCTGGGCGACGAGGGGAACGACAACGGCTGCCAGCAGGGCCGCTGAGAGACAGAGCGTCAGCTTTCTGGTCATGGGGGCGTTCAATCTCCTGTCAGTTATTGGTCGATTTTGCGCCAACACCGGCGCGAAAGGCGCAAGCGTTCAAACGCCGGGCCAAAGAGGGGGCGATAATCTTGATATAGGTCATAAACCGTCGCCGTTCGGAGGCCTACACTCATGACACCAATGATTCCCGACGCGACGTGGCAGGAGTACGGCGGGCGCATCGTTCAGCTGGCGAAGGGCGAATCCCTCTTCGACCAGGGCAGCACCGCGAGCCACTTCTTCCAGGTGCGCACCGGCAAGGTGAAGATGGTCAGTTACAACGACCAGGGGCGCGAGTTCGTCCAGGGCATCTTCACCGACGGGCAGAGCTTCGGGGAGCCGCCCTTCTTCAACGACCTGCCCTACCCGGCCGCCGCGGTTGCGGTCGAGGACAGCACCGTCTGGAAGTGTGGGCGGGCGGCGTTCCTCAGGCTCCTCGCCGAGAGGCCGGAGGTTCACCTCCAGCTCACCAAGGTGCTCAGCGGCCGGCTCGTCTACAAGTCGATGATGCTCGCGGAGATCGCCGTCGAGGAAGCAGAGCACCGGTTGACGCGGCTCATCGAGTACCTCCGCGACACATCGCGCGAGGCGGAGGCGGAACGCTTTCGCGTGCCGCTCACGCGGCAGCAACTGGCGGACATGACCGGCCTCCGCGTGGAAACCGTCGTCCGGACGATCAAATCCATGGAGCAGAAGGGCGTGCTGCGGATCGTCGACGGCAAAGTTCTCTGGCTCCACCAGCCAATCAACAACCCAACAGATCAACAGGTCAAGAAATGACAGCCTCCACCCAGACCATACGCGACATCGTCGCCGACGACTACCGTGCCGCCGCCGTGTTCCAGAAGCACGGCATCGATTTCTGCTGCGGCGGGAACCGTCCCGTCGCCGAGGCGTGCCGGGAGAAGGGCATCGAGGACCAGGTGGTGCTCGAGGAGCTCGACGCCGCGCTCGCGCCGGCGGGTGACGTCCCGCGCTTCAACGCGTGGGACCTCGACTTCCTGGTCAACTACATCGTCGCGAACCACCACGCGTACGTTCGGAGCGCGATTGACACGCTCCGGGCCCACACGAGCCGCGTGGCCGACGTGCACGGCGAGCACCACCCGGAGGTCGTGGCCATCGCGCGCCGGTTCGACGCGATCGCCGACGAGATGACGCACCACATGTTCAAGGAAGAGAAGATCCTCTTCCCCTACGTCAGCGCGCTGGCGGCGGCGGCGCGAACCGGGGAGCCGGTGCGGCCGGCACCCTTCGGGACCGTGGCGAACCCGATTCGCATGATGGAAGCCGAGCACGAGTCTGCCGGGGCGACGATGGCCGAGATCCGGCGGCTGAGCGCCAACTACGCGCCGCCCGAGGATGCGTGCACGACGTACAAGGTGACCTACCAGGAGCTCGAGGCGTTCGAGGCCGACCTGCACCGTCACGTGCACCTGGAGAACAACATCCTCTTCCCGAAGGCCCTCCGGCTCGAGGCCGAATTGGTGAACAGGTAGGACGTCCAAGGCTCAGGCTCCGGCTTCAGGCTCCCGGCGGGTCGCCGGGCTCCCCCCTTGCATTTCGTTGTTGGATCTCAACGGGCGGCCGGCGGCCGGCTGCCCGCTCTCCCCGTCGGACCGGCCTAGCGCAGTCGAATGCAGGCCTGTCCTTACCCCTGAGGTGTGCGCATGCGCAAGCTCTGGCTTTCTTTCATCGCGGTCGTAGTGCTTTCCTTCGCGGTGCTCGGCTGGGTCGGCGTGAGGATCTACCAGCAGGCTCCCCCGGTGCCCGACACGGTTGTGACCAGCGACGGTCAAATCGTGCTCGGGTCCGGCGAAGTCTCCGCGGGGCAGAATGTCTGGCAATCGATGGGCGGGATGGAGGTCGGGTCGGTCTGGGGGCATGGGAGCTACGTCGCCCCTGACTGGACGGCGGACTGGCTCCACCGGGAGGCCGTGTTCATCCTCGACAGCTGGAGCCAGGCGGAGTTCGGCGGTGCTCGGTATGCGGACCTGAAGGTCGAGCAGCAGGGGGCGCTGCAGCAGCGCCTCCAGGACATGATGCGCCGCAACACGTTCGACGAGGCCAGCCTCACCCTGCGCATCGATCCCGTGCGGGCGATGGCCTTCGAGGCGAACGCGGCCCACTTCGCCGACGTGTTCCGCGCCGGCCGCGATGACTACGCCATCCCCGCGGGCGCCCTCACCGACGAGGTCAAGTTGCGGCAGTTGGCCGCCTTCTTCTTCTGGACGTCATGGGCGGCCTCGACCCACCGCCCGGGCGACACGATTACCTACACCAGCAACTGGCCGCACGAACCGCTCGTCGGCAACCTGCCGACGGGCGAGGCCGTCGTGTGGACCGGGGTCAGCATCATCGTCCTGCTCGCGGGCATCGCGGGCATGGTCTGGTACTACGCGAGCCGCCGCGACGAGCCCGCGCCTGGGCCGATCCCGACGGGTGACCCGTTGCTCGGCTACCAGTCCACCCCGTCCCAGCGCGCCACCGTGAAGTACTTCTGGACGGTGACCGCGCTGTTCCTGCTCCAGATCCTGCTCGGTGTCGTCGTCGCGCACTACGGCGTCGAGGGCGGCGGGTTCTACGGGATCGACATCGGGTCGTATCTTCCGTACACGGTCGCCCGGACGTGGCATCTCCAACTCGGGATCTTCTGGATCGCCACGGCGTGGCTTGCAGCCGGGCTGTACATCGGCCCGGCGGTCGGCGGTGTGGAACCGAGGGGCCAGCGGCTGGGTGTCAACGTGCTCTTCGTCGCGCTCGTACTCGTCGTGGTCGGGTCGATGGCGGGCCAGTGGCTCAGCGTCAAGCAGGTCCTGGGCAGCGGCCTGGCCTGGTTCTACTTCGGCCACAGCGGCTACGAGTACATCGACCTGGGCCGCGCGTTCCAGATCGCGCTGCTGGTGGGGCTGTTCCTGTGGCTGTTCCTGATGACGCGCGCGATCCTCCCGGCCCTGCGGCGGCGCGACGAGCAGCGGAGCATCCTGACGTTGTTCCTGATTTCGTCGCTCGCGATCGCCGGCTTCTACGGCGCGGCGCTGGGTTACGGCCGCCATACCAACCTGGCCGTGGCCGAGTACTGGCGCTGGTGGGTCGTCCACCTCTGGGTGGAAGGCTTCTTCGAGGTCTTCGCCACCGTTGTCATCGCCTTCCTGTTCGCCCGCCTGAAGCTCGTGAGCCTCCGGACAGCGGGCGAGGCGAGCCTCCTCTCGTCCACGATCTTCCTCTCGGGCGGGATCATCGGAACGCTGCATCACCTCTACTTCTCGGGGACGCCCACCCTCGTCCTGGCCTTCGGGTCGGTGTTCAGCGCGCTCGAGGTCGTGCCGCTCCTGTTCGTCGGCTACGAGGCGTGGCACAACATCCGGCTGTCGCGTGCCACGTCCTGGGTGCGGAAGTACCGCTGGCCCATCTACTTCTTCGTGTCGGTGGCGTTCTGGAACATGCTCGGCGCGGGGCTGTTCGGGTTCATGATCAACCCTCCGATTGCCCTGTACTACATGCAGGGCCTCAATACCACGCCCGTGCACGGCCACGCGGCGCTGTTCGGCGTCTACGGCATGCTGGGGATCGGGCTGATGCTCTTCTCCCTGCGGGCCCTGCGGCCGGAGGAGGCGTGGAAGGAAGGCTCGCTGAAGTTCGCGTTCTGGGCGATCAACATCGGGCTCTTCGCGATGGTGACCGTCAGCCTCCTGCCCGTCGGGCTCATGCAGACCTGGGCGTCCGTGCAGGAGGGCTACTGGTATGCCAGGAGCTCGGAGTTCATGCAGACCGGCGTGATGCAGACGCTGCGGTGGCTGCGCGTCCTGGGCGACACGATCTTCGCGGTGGGATCGGTGGCGCTGGTGTGGTTCGTGGCCGGCCTGACGACCGGCCACTCGATCGAGGCGGGGGAGACGTGGGCGCCCGACGCCCGCCGTGTCGGGGCCGGTGTGATCAAGGGGTGACGGACGAGACGCGCCGGACGGTGACGAGCCGCTTCAGCAGCGAGTCGCTGTAGATCGGCGAGGACGGATCGAAGCTGTTCACCTTCACGCGGCCGGCGCAGTGGATGAACAGCTTGCCCCCCAGGTAGATGCCGATGTGCGTGATTCGCGTCACGCCGGCACGGGGGCCGAAACACAACAGGTCGCCCTTCCGCAGCTGGGCGAGGTCGCTGTCCATCGACACGGCCTCGCCCTGCCCGGCCTGCTGGTCGGCGTCGCGCTGCAGCTCGACGCCATTGGCGCGGAACACCGTCTTCGTGAAGCCCGAGCAGTCGAAGCCCTTCGGGGACGTCCCGCCCCAGAGGTACGGCACCCCCATGAAGAGCCGCGCCGTCTTCTCGATGTTCTCGGGCGTCACCGCGCGCGACTTCTTCCACGCCGCGAACCCCGCTACCGCGTCCGCAGCGACATAACCCTTCCGCCCGTCCGGCAGTTGTGCGGCGACCCATCCGCCCTTGGCGTCTCCACCCAGCAGGATGTCCCCCATGACCAGGTCGGACACCGCGCCCGCATCGGCCGACGGCAGTTCCCGAACGATCGTGAAGAGCGAGGTGACCACGAGGCGCGGGGCGGCCTGGAAGGCATCGAGGCCCTCTCGGGTCATCAGCGCGAGGTGATCCGGCTCCATCCAACCCAGGTACCGGTCGTCGAGCGACTGTGCGTAGTACCAGCTGCCCTCCCGCTTGAGCACCTTGACCGGCATGCCCATGATCAGCTGGTTCCCCAGCTCGGAGGCATGCGACGGCTTGGTCTTCATCGTCGCCACGCTCACCGTGACCGCGGCGAAGTGCTGCGGCCCGAGGGCGGGATCGGGCAGCAGCGCGACCTTGTCGGACAGGTTCGCGTGTCCCGCGTCGCTCAGGGCCTTCAGTACGGCGTCGCGCGAGGCCGCGCTATCCACTTGCCCCGAGACCTCGAGTGCGCCGTCCTTCGGTTCGGCCTTGACGTCGAACACCACGAGCCGGGTGTCGGGCGCCATCTTGGCCTGCACGGCCTTGATGACGTCTGCGGGCGACAAGGTCTGGCTGCGAGAGCCCACGACGCTGCCCGCGCCAGCAAGAAGGAGCAGGGCCAGGATGACCGCGCGAGGACGTGGATGAAGGTGTTTCATGGGGACATTATGTCACTTGTTGATTTGTTGATCTGGTGATCTGATGATTTGATTTGTTGATCTGATGATCGGTGATCCCGTGAATCTCATTTCTGTTCGCGGCGCGAGCGAGCACAACCTCAAGGGCATCGACGTCGATCTCCCGCGCGGCGCGCTGATCGTCGTCTCCGGTGTCTCGGGGTCGGGAAAGTCGTCGCTGGCCTACGACACGATCTACCGCGAGGCCCAGCGCCGCTACCTCGAGACTTTCTCGTCCTACGCGCGGCAGTTCCTCGGGCGGATGTCGAGGCCGGCGGTGACGAGCGTGGATGGCCTGTCGCCGGCGATCGCGGTCGACCAGCGGTCCACCCTTCGCCACCCGCGTTCGACGGTCGGGACCCTCAGCGGGCTGCACGACGACCTGCGGCTCCTCTTCGCGCGGCTCGGCACGGCCCCGCCTGGCACCGCGCTCGAGCGGCAGTTGTTCTCCTTCAACTCGGTCCACGGGGCCTGCCCGGCATGCCGCGGACTTGGCGTGGAGGACCGCCTCGATCCGGACTTGTTGATTGCCGATCCGTCCCGGACGATCCGTCAGGGCGCCCTCACCATCACCACCCCCACGGGCTACGTCATCTACTCGCAGGTGACCATCGACGTCCTCGACCAGGTGTGCCGCGCCCACGGCTTCGACGTGGACACTCCATGGGCCGCGCTCACCGCCGAGCAGCACCGGGTGGTCCTCTACGGGTCCGATCGAATTCGAATCCCTTACGGGAAGCACCCGCTTGCTTCCCGCCTGCGGTGGAGCGGGATTACCGCCAAGCCGCGCGAGGAGGGCATCTACAAGGGGATCCTGCCGGTGATGGAGCAGATCCTCCTGCGCAGCCGCAACCGCAACATCCTCCGCTTCGTCCGCAGCATGCCGTGCGCGGCGTGCGGGGGCGCGCGCCTGCGTCCCGAGGCGCTCGCGGTGCGGTTCAGGGAGCATGACATCGGAGCGCTGTCCCGGCTCGCGATCGAGGATCTCTGCACGTTCTTCGACGCGCTTCGGTTCGGACCGGCGGAGTCGCCGGTGGGGGGGCCGCTGCGCGCCGAAGTGCTGAAGCGTGCGGGCCTGTTGCGGCAGCTCGGCCTCGGGCACCTCGCCCTGGACCGCGGTTCCTCGTCGCTGTCCGGCGGAGAGGCGCAGCGCCTCCGGCTGGCGTCGCAGTTTGGGTCGGGTCTGGCTGGCGTCCTCTACGTCCTCGACGAGCCGTCGATAGGACTGCATGCCTCGGAGCACGCGCGCCTGCTGGCGGTGCTCCGGGATCTACGCGACCGCGGCAACACGGTGCTCGTCGTGGAGCACGACGAGGAGACGATCCGCGGCGCGGACTGGATCGTGGATGTCGGCCCGGGTCCGGGGCAGCACGGAGGGGAGTTGCTGTTCAACGGGCCCGTGTCGGACCTGATCGCGACGGCGGCTTCCGGCGGGGGATCGAGCACCAGCCGAACGGCGGCCTTCCTCGCGGGGATTGAGCGCCTCCGGCGGCCCGTCTCCCGTCGCCCCGGGGACGGGCTGCTGATCCTGCGCGGTGCGGCCCGCCACAACCTCCGGCACCTGGACGTCTCCTTCCTGGCACGCGCCTTCAACGTCGTCACCGGCGTCTCTGGTGCCGGGAAGTCGAGCCTCGTCGAGGAGTTGATCGAGCGAGCGGGGCGAGGGGCGATCGAGGGCAGCCCTCGAGTGACCAAGCTGATCGCGGTGGACCAGACACCGATCGGGCGCACGCCGCGCTCCAACCCCGCGACTTACACGGGCCTGTCCGACGTGATTCGCGACCTCCTGGCCGCGACACCGGAGGCCGCGGCGCGCGGCTTCGGCAAGGGGCGGTTCTCCTTCAACGTCGCGGGCGGACGGTGCGAGGCGTGCGGAGGCGCGGGCGTTCAGCAGGTGGGGATGCACTTCCTCGGGCACGTGGACGTGGTGTGCGAAGCGTGCGGGGGGCGCCGCTTCAATGACGAGACGCTGGAGATCACGTACCGGGGCCTGAACATACATGACCTCCTGGAGACGACGATCGAGGAGGCACAGGCGGTGCTTGGCGACGACCGCCGCGCCGGGCGGATCCTCTCGGTCCTCAATAGCCTGGGGCTCGGGTACCTGAGGCTGGGCCAGCCCTCGACGTCCCTCTCCGGCGGCGAGGCGCAGCGCATCAAGCTGGCCTCCGAATTGAGCCGCCCTGGACGCGGCCACACGGTGTACGTGCTTGACGAGCCGACGTCCGGACTCCACGTAGCGGACGTTGCAGTGCTCCTGTCGGCGCTCGACGGGTTGGTCGGTCAAGGCCACACCGTGATCACGATCGAACATCACCTCGACGTCGTTCGCGCGGCGGACCGGGTGATCGATCTCGGTCCCGGCGGCGGACGGAACGGCGGCCAGCTGGTGGCCATTGGCACGCCCGAGGAGGTGGCTGGCTGCGAGCCTTCCGTGACCGGCGCGGCGCTCCGCGCGGGCCGCGGCGGCACCGACGTTCGAGCGGAGGGGGCCTCGGTCACTCCCGGAACAGGCGCTCGGGCAGGCACCGCTCACCCGATCACATTCACCGGCGTCCGCACGCACAACCTGCAGGGAATTGACGTCTCGATTCCGCCTGGACAGGTCACGGTGATCACCGGCGTGTCGGGCAGCGGCAAGTCGTCGCTGGCCTTCGACACCATCTACGCGGAGGGCCGCAATCGCTTCATCGAGAGCTTCTCGGCTTACGCCAGGCGTTTCCTCGAGAAACCCGGCGACGCGGAGTTCGACCGGGTCTCCGGCCTGACGCCGGCCGTCGCCATCCGCCAGGGCCGCCCCTCCCGCAACCCCCGCTCGACGGTGGCGACGATGACGGAGATCGGCGATTACTACCGGCTCCTGTTCGCGAGGATCGGACGGCGCGAGCCCCGTGTGGTGGACAGTGGTCAGTGGTCAGTGGCCAGTGGATCACGAGCGCAAGGTGACGGTCGTGACTCACTGTCCATTGTCCGCTGTCCAACGTCCACTGTCTTGACCGCCTCCATGTTCTCCCCCAACACCGAGCAGGGTGCCTGCACCGCGTGTAAGGGGCTTGGAACCATCGTCGAGTGCGACCCGTCGCGGTTGGTGACGGACCCGTCCAGCCCGCTCGACGGCGGCGCATTGGACGGGCACAAGGCCGGCCGGTTCTACGGAGATCCGTTCGGGCAGCACGCGGCCACGCTGCGCGCGGCCGGACGCGCCCGCGGCGTGGACTTCTCCGTGCCCTGGGCCGATCTCGGTCCCGACGCGCGTCACCTCGCCATGCGCGGCGCCGGCGACGAGGAGTTCGACGTGGAGTGGGGCTACAAGCGCGGCGCCCGGGCCGGCGTGCACGGGTTTCCGATCGCGGTGGGCGGGCTTTGCCGGTCTCGTGGAGGAGGAATACGCGCGCAAGCACGCGGACCGACGCGGCGAGGCGCTCGAACCGCTGATGCATCGGGTGGGGTGCCGGGTGTGCGGCGGCACGCGGCTCCGCCCCGAACGGCTCGACGTGCGCGTGGCGGGACGCCACATCGCGGCCTGGCTTGCCCTGACGGTGGACGAGGGGCTTCAGTTGCTGGCCTCGATCGCGCAGGATCCCGAGGCCGCAGGCCTCGCCGCCCGCGACACCCTGGTGAGCCGGGACCTGCGTGACGAGGTCGAACGCCGCCTGGTGCGCCTGCAGGAAGCGGGCGTCGGCTATCTGTCGCTGGACCGCGAGGCCGCCACGCTGTCGGCAGGCGAGGCGCAACGTGTCCGCCTTGCCACGGAGGTGGGCAGCGGCCTCACGGGCATCGTGTACGTCCTGGACGAGCCAACGGCCGGCCTGCACCCGCGCGACACGGCGCGCCTGCTCGCGCTGGTGCGTCATCTCCGGGACGCGGGCAACACGGTGGTGGTCGTGGAACACGACCCGGACGTGATCCGCGCGGCCGATCACGTGATCGACCTCGGTCCGGGCGCCGGGGAGCAGGGTGGCCGCGTGGTCGGCGCCGGCGCCCCCCTCAGCATCGCCGAGGTGCCGACATCGGCCACCGGCCGCTACCTGCGCGAGGGTCCGCTGCCGTCGCGCAGTCCCGTCCCGCGGCTGCTCGTCCCCGGCGTACGCGTGCGGCGGGCCCGCTGTCACAACCTGCGCGGCCTGGACGTGGACCTTCCCGCGGGCGGCCTCGTGGCGGTCACCGGCGTGTCGGGCAGCGGCAAGTCGACCCTCGTGTTCGACGTAATCGCGCCCGCGGTGTCGGCAATGCTCTCGAGCAGGGCTGCCGTCGACTCTGCTCAGGCCGGGGAAGGCCAGCTCCCATCGATCCAGTTGGCCGCACCGTTCGCCCGCATCGTGTCTTCTGTGGGCGAGGCCGCTCTTGGCGGCGCGGGGAGCATGACCGCCACGCTCGCCGGCGTGTTCGACCGGGTCCGCGAGCTGTTTGCCGCCACCCCAGAGGCTCGCGAGATCGGATTCGGCAAGAAGCACTTTTCGCTGAACGCGAAGGGCGGGCGCTGCGAGGCCTGTGAGGGCCTGGGGCGCACGCGCGTCAGCATGGACTTCCTGCCCGACGTGTGGGTGCCCTGCGAGGAGTGCCGCGGCCGCCGTTACGGCCCGGCGGCGCTTGCGTGCCGCGTCGATGGCCGCTCGATTGCCGACGTCCTCGACCTGACGGCCAGCGACGCGCGCGAGTCGTTCCCCGGGGAACCGGACATCGCGAACCGCCTGGGGGTCCTCGAGGACCTTGGTCTCGGCTACCTCCGCCTCGGCCAGGCAGCCCGCACGCTGTCGGGCGGCGAGCGGCAGCGCCTCGCCCTGGCCGCCGAGTTGATGCGCGAGGGAGCCGGCCCCACGCTCTTTCTCTTCGACGAGCCCACCACCGGGCTGCACGTGGACGATGTCGCCCGGTTGTTGCGTGTGCTGGACCGGCTGGTCCACGCAGGCCACACGGTCGTGGTCGTCGAACACCACCTCGACGTCATTGGCGCCGCCGACTGGGTCGTGGACCTCGGCCCGGAGGGCGGCGCGGGCGGCGGCCGCCTCGTCGCCGAGGGGACACCCGCAGAGGTCGCCCGCACACCAGGCTCCTGGACCGGTCGCGCGCTGGCGGAGGCCCTCCGGCGACAGGGACACTGAACACCGACAGCTTCACCCACTGGCTGGGATGTGGGACGAAGCGCGGAACCAAAACCGGACTCCGGCCGTCCTAATAGGTAATCCCGACCAGTTCCACCTCGCACCCCGGCCATGCCGGTCCTTTTGCGGTGTGGCGCCTCTTCCGGGATGACTGCGATGCGGTGGCGACTCCTCGGCCTGCTCGTCGTGGCGTGCCTCGTCCTCGCGTACCGAGGGACGGGCAACTACCTCCGTTACCTGTCGGCCGACCTGCGCTCGACGCTGCCGATGGCAGTGGCACGCGAGGGCGAACACCTGGTGGTGCAGGCGGTCGACCTTCGGGCCGCGCCGTTCCACGGCTGGGGCCAGCCCGAGCGGCCGAAACGGGGCGACCGCGTCCTGGAGATCTACGATTACGATGGCCGCGGCGGGCCCGTGAAGGGCCTCTTCGACTACGGCCGCTACATCAAGCCAATCAACGTGCGGGAACCGTGGACGCTCGTCGTCTCCCGGCCCTGCGCCGCCGGGGAATACGAACGTCTCGCGATCAAGATGCCGCCGTCGGTGCGGCTTCGGTGGACGCCCGCCGAGTGGCTTGCCAATGTGGCCATCGACTTCTACCTGCCGCTCCTGGCCGCGATGGCGGGCCTGCTCATCGCCCTGGTCAGGCCGCGGGACGATCAGGCCTGCCTCGCCGCCCTGCTCTTCATGGCTCTCGGCGTGACGATGGGACCGGGTGTTTCGCAGTTTCCCGCGGTGCTGCGCGAGCTGTCGCTGTTCGTGGAGGTGACGGGATCACACTTCCTGCCATATCTGGTCTTTCTCTTCTTCCTGAGGTTCCCAACCCGGTCGCCGGTGGACCAGCGCGCACCGTGGCTCAACGCCGTCGCCCTGGTCGTGACCCTCACGGCCTGGGGCGCCGGGCTCGTCTGGGATTTCAGCAAGCACGTTTCGTTCGCGGCGGCCAGCCGGGTGGATGCGGCCCTCGCGTCGGCCGGGTTGACGGTCGGCGTCCTCGAGTCGGTGTTCACGGCGTTCGGCGCGTTGATGATCCTCGTCGCCCTGGTGTCCGTCGTGCTCAATGCGCGGCGCGCCGGCAGCGCGGACGAACGCCGCCGCCTGCGGATCATCGCAGCGGGCGCCGTGGCCGGCCTGCTGCCCGCGGCGATCCTCCTGGCCCTGGCGACCGCGCGCGTCAAGGTGCCCGTCGGCGTCTGGCTGGTGGGGATTCCGCTGATCGGGCTGTTCCCGCTCTCGTTCGCCTACGCCGTGGTCCGCCACCGCGTGTTCGGGATTCGACTCATCCTCCGCCGCGGCCTGAAGTACGCGCTGGTGTCGCGAGGCTTCCTCGTGGCCGAGGCCGCCGTGATCTTCGTCGCGCTCCTGTGGGTTGCCGGTTCCTTGTTCTCCTGGCTGGGCCCGCAGCCCGGCGTGGCGGCCGCCTCCGCCGGCACGGCCCTGGTCACGTACGTGCTGACGCTGGGCATGCGCCGCGTGAATCGCCAGGTTCTGCCGGTGATCGACCGCCGCTTCTTCCGCGACGCGTACGATGCGCGGCGAATCCTCACCGACCTCGGGCGAGCGGTGCGGCAGCTGGCGTCGAGGCCGGAGCAACTGCTGGAGCGAGTCACGCGGGAGATCGACGCGGCCCTCCACCCGACGCGGATAGCGATCTTCCTGCGGCCGGCCGCCGTGACGGGCCTGGCCCCGATCCGCCGCCCGTACGCCGCGTGCTGGGACGCGGGCGCCGACCGGTTCGAGCTGTACGTGGACGAACTGCCCGGGGCCGCGGAGATGACACTGCCGGCAGGGGAGCGCGTCCTCAGCACGCGCACCGCGCTGGCGCGGCACCTCGCGGCGTGCGCCGCGGGCGAGCCCGAGGCGCTCGACGTGATCGTGTTCGAGTCCGCTCTCCCCTCTCTTCCCGCCGACGCGTCATGGGCCGCGGATAGCTCCTTGCGGCCCTCCTCGCGCTGCCTGGCGGACGGGCATCTGCTCGAGCGCTTCGACGCCCGCCTGGTGGTGCCGCTCGTGACCGGCGGCCGGGTCCTCGGGTTCATCCTCCTCGGCGAGAAGCTCTCGGAGGAGCCATACGGGCGCGAGGACAAGGAACTGCTCGTGACGGTGGCCGACCAGGTGGCGGTCGCGCTCGACTACGCTCACTTGATCGAGCAGGCGGCCGAGCAGGCGGCGCTGCGGCGCGAAGTGCAGATCGCGCAGGAGGTGCAGGCGCAGCTCTTCCCCCGCGAGCGGCCGGCCTTGCGCAC
Organism: uncultured Acidobacteriota bacterium; assembly: GCA_963744445.1. Taxonomy (GTDB): domain Bacteria; phylum Acidobacteriota; class Vicinamibacteria; order Vicinamibacterales; family Fen-181; genus CAVUTP01. The sequence goes on along the minus strand of CAVUTP010000025.1, from coordinate 451,974 downwards.
GTTGCGCTACGCCGGCGTCTGCCGTGCCGCGCGTGGCGTAGGGGGCGACTTCTACGACTTCCTTCCGCTCCCCGCCGACCGCCTTGGCGTCGCGCTGGCGGACATCGCGGGCAAGGGCCTTCCGGCCGCGCTCCTGATGGCCAGCCTGCAGGCCTTGCTTCGGAGCCATGCGCCCACGCACGCGTGCGACCTCGGGGCTCTCGGCCGCGAGTTGAACCGCCACCTGGTGGAAACCACCGACGGGGCCCGCTTCGCGACGCTCTTCTTCGGCGTGTACGACGACCGCGAGCGCACGCTCCGCTACCTGAACGCCGGCCACGTTCCGCCGATTGTCGTCAGGCGCGGCGGGGCCGACGGCGTCCGACGCCTGGACCCCGGCGGCATGGTGCTCGGGCTCTTCCCCTCGCAGCAGTATGACGAGCAGTCCGTGTCGCTCGAGCCCGGCGACCGCCTGGTGGTCTTCACCGACGGGATCACCGAGGCCGAAGCGCCGGGCGGCGAGATGTTCGGCGAGGAGCGCCTGCTCGAATCGGTCCGCCGGCTCGCGCACCTGCCGGCCGAGGAACTGCCCGCGCGCCTGCTCGCGGAAGTGACGGCCTTCGTCGGCCCCTCGCACCAGCAGGACGACATCACGGTGATCACCGCCGAGGTGGTTTAGAGCAGGCCTGGAGGCCTGCTCCGACCGTTGATCCTTGGCGGCGGTGTCGGACCAGTAGCGGGGCTTCGAAGCTTGTGCAGCTCGGACAGGGACAGGGACCCTCAGTTCTGCCGACGATCAACGGTCGGCACTCGGCTTCAGCCTTGTGCAATACCCACCAGTCACTATTTGACCGCCCCGACCCACGCCGCGACTCCCGCCTTGTCCGGCCCTCCCGCCTTCTCGTACAGCTGCGCATAGCGGGTCACCCGCTCCTTGTCCGTCGCCGCGTCGAAGACGATGCCGCCGTTCGCGTGCGCGTGGGCGATGGCCCGCATTGCCAGCGCGAGGGTCCTGACGTCACCCGGGTGCTTCTCGAGATAGGGGGCCAGCGTCTCCATCGCGCCCCGGACATCGCCCGAAGCGATGGCCACGGCTGCCGCGCGCGGTGTCAGGCGCCCGTCCTTCCACTGGCTCTTTGCCTCTTCCACGAGGGCACCGGCACGTCCGACCTGGCCCACGCGGAGCAGGGCGTCGATCAGCACCTCGAACACCGCGGGTTGATCGAATTCGGTCGCCACCACGCCCTGCCACACCCGCACGGCCTCGGCATCGTTGCCCACGGCCGCATACCAGGCCCCGAGGTAGAACTGCCCGGGCGACAGCTCCGAGTCAATGGCGAGGGCGGCGCGGAACTCTGCCCCGGCGTTCTCCATGTCGCCGCGCGTCAGCAATGCCAGGCCCCACAGGACCCGCGCGGCCGCGTCGTCGGGGCTCGCGGCCAATCCCTCGAGCAGTGCGTCGAAGCGGCCCTTCCGCGCGGCCGCGAGCGCCTCCTTCATCGCCGGCGAGGCGTCCCCCATGCTGGACTCGAGCCGGCCGAGGAAGTATGCGGTGACCTCTGGGCGCAGCACGTCGGCCCGTTCGAACGGCGGCAATGCGGTCGCGGCCGTCGCGGCCGGGACGGCGGGGGCGGCTGCTCCTACCGGTGCGGGCGGCCCGCAACCTTCGCGGGCGTCGGCTGAGCCGCGGTGGCCGGCTGCGTCCCGGGCGCCGGCTGGGCGGCCTCCTGCGCCGGCGCGGCGGCCGCAATCGGAATGGCGAACTCGGTCCGGGCTCGAACCGTTGCGCCGGACAGCCCGGTGCGCACTCGAATCTGGTGCGGCTTCCCGTCGCGATCGTCCGGCAGCGGTTCGAGGCCGAGGAGATAGAAGGCCGAGGTCTCGCGCGCAATCCGCTCGAACGCGAAATCCGCGCCCGCCAACACCTGGAACAGCGCTCCGCCTGCCGCGCCCGCGATCTGTTCGAGGCCGTCACGGGCGGCGCCCTCGTCCGCGAATGGCATCGCCGCCCCCAGGCGGATGTCGACCTCGATGTTTTCGAACAGCCCCTTGGAGAGGTGAAGGACGTAGAGGTTCGTGTTCGCGCGCCCCGCCAGCCGGCCGGCGTGGCGCAGGTCGTTCCCTCGATCCAGCGACCCCGCCCCGCCGGTCACGAGACGCTGGCTGAACAAAATGACCGTCTTTCGCCCCTCGAACCTGGCGAGATCGAGGAAGAGTGATTCGAGCGCCATCAGCGACTGCGACGTGGCCTGCTGGATTGTCGAGGCCTGGCTGTGAATCTCCGTGACGATCTGGAGGCAGCACGAGTTGCGTTCCGACTCGCCCATCGTCGTGAGCAGGCACCCGTTGCGATCGAGGATCTCGAGCAGCATCGGCGGCACGCGGCCGCCGGTGGTGCACGCGTCGGCCGTACGTTCTCCAGCTTCAACGACCTCCGTGATCGACACTTGCGCGATCACCTCACTGCGGAAGCTTGCCGCCGCTCCGCCGAGAACCTCCAGTCTCCGCGCCACGCTCGCGTGGTCGGTGGTGAACCTGGAATCGCCGCCGGCGGGGATGACGAGGAGCGACACCTGGTCGTCGGGGCTGAGCTGCTTGAGAAACCGCTGTGCGGCCGGACGGCCACACGCATGCCGCCCTGCCGGATGTTGTTCTGATCCACCACCAGCACGTATCGCCGGCCCGGGACGGACGCCGGGTCCGACCGGCCCGCCTTCTCCCGCGGCGGCCCGCGGCGTCGTCAGCTTGACGAAGTCGGCGGACACCACCTTCCGCGGCTTGCCGTCGACCGTGACCTGGAAGTCCTTCGGCGCGAGACCCGGGACCGGCCGGCCGTCGCGATCGACCACGTAGGCATCGACGCGTACCAGGTCGACGCCCCCCTTGTAGGTGGGCAGCTGGCCGGGTGGTGCCTGTCGCGCGGGCGCTTCTTGCCCTCCGGCGCCAGAAGATGCGTCGAGGAACACCAGGACGTGGGACGCCGCGAGCAGCGATGCCGTGGCGGCAAGGACGGCGGCCGGGTGCGCGAATCTGGACATGCTAGAGTTCCTCGGGACGCTGCCAGACTACCACGACGGGCCGGCCGCTCTCTCCGCGCTTGAACCGGACCGTGAGTTCTGAGAAGATGGCTCCGGGTTGATCCGTCCGGCGGTTCAGCCCTTCCCCGGCCGGTCGCGCGGGTTTTTCGCCTCCGCGCCCCGCCGGGTGGCAGTGTGCGCCGCGTGCGCGGCGCCTGCACGTCACAGCCTAGCCCCACATCGAGAGGAACGATTGGCAGTCCGTTTGTTCATCGGCAACCTTCCCTACGACGCGACCGACGCGGAGCTTCGCGCCCACCTGGGCGCCGTCGCCCCACCCAGCGAGGTCGTGCTGCCGCTTGACCGGGAGACGGGGAGGCCCCGGGGGTTTGCGTTCGTTGAGTTCACCGAGCGTGCGGTCGCCGAGGAGGTGATCCGCCGCTTCAACGCGCAGCCCTTCAAGGGCCGCAACCTCGCGGTGAGCGAGGCGAGGGCCCGGGAAGATTGTCCCGCGGGACCCAGGCCGCCCATGCCCTACCGGCCTTCTCCCGGCCTGCCCGACTCGGGCGGCGCCCCGGCGCCGGCCGACAGGCCCGGGAGGAACTTCGGCCCCCCGGCGCCGCGCCGGAAGGCGGGTGGCCCCGCCCGGCGGCCGACCAAAACCGAGTCCCGTCCGAAGGGCCCGATCCGCGAGCGCAATACCGGTCGCGTGTTCGACGTCGACGACGGCGAGGAAGTGACGGAGGAATTCGACAACTTCGCCACCAAGGCGGACGAACTAGACGGCGACGAGCAGGAATAGCCTGTCGCCGGTCGAACCGGGCGATATTGCCGGCCGCGGCCTGAGGAAGCGGCCGGCGCGCACGCGCATGTCGGGACGTCCGTCCCGGCCGCCGGCCTCGCCCGCCGCGCGGCGCGCGTGTTCACCCCACAACCTGCTGCCCCTGCCCCGATTGACGATGGGGGGAGCGCGGGCTATTGCCGGCGTTGGTACGCCGGGCCGGCCCGTCCAGGACTCGCGCCCGCACTCCCGCGGTGCCCGGCGATTGAACCGACCGCCGGCCCCGGCCGCGCCGCCGTCCTGCACGGTCCCCCGCCGCAGCCAGGCGCCGAGCCGAGGACTGATTGTGACGGAAGAACGGTTGAAGATTGCGGTCTTCGTCGATTTCGACAACATCGAGATCGGCGTGAAGACCACCCTGGGCGTGGCCTTCGACATCGGCACCATCCTCGAGGCCATCAAGGAACGCGGCGAGGTGGTGACCAAGATCGCGTACGGCGACTGGACGCGCGCGGGCGACTACAGCCGACTGCTCACCCAGCACGCCATCAAGATGGTTCAGCGGAACCTCACCCCCGGTGGCGACAAGAACGGCGCGGACATCAATCTCGCCCTCGACGCCCTCGAGATGGCGCTCACCCACGACCACATCAATGCCTACGTGATCGTCGGCGGTGACAGCGACTTCCTCAGCCTCGTCGAGAAGCTGAAGCAGTACGACAAGACGGTGTTCGTGGTCGGCGGCCGTGCCTTCACGAGCGTGATCCTGCAGCGGAACTGCCACGAGTTCATCGCGTACGAGAATCTCGTGAGCAGCCCGCAACAGCAGAGCGGCGGCGCGCGGCGCCAGCCCGAACGTCGGGCGGGCGCGCAAGGCATCTCCCATGCGTTCCCCCTCGTGCGGCGTGCCCTGAAGGTGCTGTCCGAGCGCGAGGTCACGCCCCAGCTGGGCCTGCTCAAGAGCACGCTACTGCAGCTCGATTCCACCTTCTCCGAGAAGAACTACGGCGCCAGTTCCTTCAGGGACTTCGCCGAGAAACTCGAGCAAACCGGGCTCCTGCGGCTGAACCAGTCGGGACGCAACCTGCTGGTGGAGATCAAGGAGGCGCAGGCCCCCGCGGAGGAAGCCCCGGAGGCCGCCCCGGCTCCCTCGCCGCAGCCGACGCACCAGGTCGAGGAGGCCAGGGCGGAAGCGCCTGCGGCCGCGTCCTCCGGCCCGCTGCCGCCGGGCGAGGCGCTCGCGGCTCAGCAGGCCGATGCGGTGGCGCTGCTGCGGCGGGTGCTGGAGTCGGCCCCCGCCCCGCTCCGCTGGCCGATGTACGTCCGCAACATCAAGCAGTTGATGCGCGCGGCCGAGTCGGGCTTCGACGAGCGCCGCTACGGTTTCGGGGGGATCCTCGATCTGTTGCGTGCGGCGCAGCGCGACAATCTGCTCCGGCTCGAGCGCGACCGGCAGGGCGTGCTCCGCGTGTTCCCGGGTGCCACGCTGCAGAAGCCGGCGCACGCGCAAGCCGTCGAGGCCGTTGCCCCCGTTCCGACCGGGGAAGCTGAAGGCGTGGTGGAGGCCGTGGTCGAGGCTGCCGAAGCCGCAGCCGTGGGCGCGGACGGGACCGAGCCGGCGGAGCAGCCGGAGGCTGCCGCCGCGGCGGTCGAGGCCGAGGTGGCCGAAGTGGTGACGGACGCCGCGCCGGTCGCCCAGCCTGCCGGAGGCGCCTGCGGTCATCATCGACGTCGAGGAGCCGGAGCGGGCGCGCCGTGTGCCGCGCCGGCGCCAGGCGACCGGCAGCGCGCGGAAGCGACGACCGGCGCGCGCAAGAACGCCCGCGCCGCCACGCCCGTTGCCCGGGGGCGCGGGACGCGGAAACCGCGGGAGCCGAAGACGAAGGAATAGCCCCACCCTATGCCGCAGCATGCCCTGCGCACGCTCGTCGCCCGGATCGCTCGCCCGTTGTTCTCACTCCGGTACCGGATCGAGGTCAAGGGCCTCGACGAGATCCGGGCGAGGGGCGGCCGGGGCATTCTCTTCCTCCCCAGCCATCTCGCCTTGATCGACCCCGCCATCCTGATGGCGATCCTCGAGCCGGGCTTCCATCCCCGGCCGCTCGCGGACGAATACCAGCTGTCGAAGCCCATGGCCGGCTGGTTCGCCCGCCAGTTCGGGTCCATCGTCCTGCCGAACCTGGAGCGGCGAGGGGCCGCGGCGGCGGGCGCCACCCGGGACGTGTTGGCGAATGCGGTCGCCAGGCTGCGCGAGGGAGACAACCTCCTGTTCTATCCGTCGGGGCGCCTGCGGTATCGACACGTCGAGGAGATTCGGGCAGCCAGCGGGACCGAGCTGTTCGTGAAGGCGGTGCCCGACGCGCGCATCGTGCTGGTGCGCCAGACAGGACTCTGGGGCAGCCGCTTCAGTCGCGCGTGGAGCGGCCGGCTGCCGAACCTGCTCGGCGAGCTCGCACGCGGCGCCGCGGCCCTCCTCCTGAACGGCGTCTTCTTCATGCCGCGGCGGCGCCTGCTGATTGAGTTCGAGGAGCCCGCGGATTTCCCGCGCGCCGGGGAGCGGATGGTCATCAACCGCTACCTCGAAGAGTTCTACAACGTGCGCGCGCCGCACAACACCTACGTGCCCTACGGCTTCTGGGAGAGGGGCGGGAGCCGCGAGCTCCCGGAGCCGGAGGTCCGAGGCTTCTCCGGTGACCCGGCGTCGGTGCCGGAAGGCACGCGGCAGCTGGTGCTCGAGGAGTTGGCGCGGCTGACCGGCCGGTCGGGTCTCCGGGACGAGGACCGCCTGGCGCAGGACCTCGGGATCGACAGCCTGGCCGCTGCGGAGATCGTGCACTGGATCGAGGGCGAGTTCGGACATCCCGCCTGCACGCCCGAGAGCCTGGTGACGGTCGGCGACGTGCTGCTCGCGGCATCCGGGAAGGGGATCTCCGCCATCGAGACGCCCTTGCGGCCGGCGAGCGGCCGGTGGCGCTCGACCGGCAGCCCCGCGAGGCTGCAGGTCGCCGAGGGGACCACGATCACCGAGGTGTTCCTGAACCAGGCCGCGCGAGGGCCAGGCCGCGTGGTGCTCGCCGACCAGGCCAGTGGCGAGAAGACCTTCCGCGATCTGATCACCGGCCTGCTGCTGCTCGTCCCCATCATTCGGGAACTGCCCGGCCGCCACGTGGGCATCATGCTTCCCGCCTCGGTCGGGGCGGGGATCTTCTACCTGGCCGCGCTGTTTGCCGGCAAGACGCCGGTGATGGTGAACTGGACCACCGGGTCGCGGAACATCGCGCACGCTCTCGACCTGCTCGGCGTGGAGCGTGTCATCACCGCCGGCGCGCTGCTCTCGCGGCTGGGTGTGCTCGGCATCGATCTGTCGGCGCTGTCGGGGCGCTTCCTGCTCGCCGAGGACCTGCGCGGCCGGCTCCGGCTGGCCGACAAGCTCCTCGCCGTCCTGCGGGCCCGGTTCGATTGGAGCCCGCTGCGGCGCGCCACGCCTCCGGACGAGGCGGTCGTGCTCTTCACCAGCGGCTCCGAGAACCTGCCGAAGGCCGTTCCGCTCACGCACGCCAACCTCCTTGCCAACATCGGCGACGTGCTGAGGGCCGTCCGCCTCAACGAGGACGACGCCCTGATCGGGCATGCTGCCGCCCTTCCACTCCTTCGGCATCACGGTGCACGACGGTGCTGCCGCTGTGCACCGGCCTGCGGACGGTCTACCACCCCAACCCGACGGAAGCCCCGGTTCTGGCGCGGGTCATCGAGGCCTACGGCGTCACCATCGCTCGTGGGCACGCCGACCTTCCTCCACGGCATCGTGCGGGCGGCCGACGAGCGACAGCTCGCCTCGCTGCGCTTGGCCGTGACGGGCGCAGAGAAGTGCTCCGACGCGGTGTACCAGGCGCTGCGCCAGCCGATGTCCGAAGGCGACGATCCTCGAAGGCTACGGGATCACCGAGTGCTCGCCGATCGTGTCGGCCAACACGCCCGAGCTGTTCGGTGGCCGGGCAGCATCGGGAAGCTGATGCCGTCGCTGGAAGGGGCGGTCGTGGGCCTCGACGACGGGGCGCGGGTCGCGCCGGGCGGGACCGGCATGCTGCTGGTGCGTGGGCCGAGCATCTTCTCGGGCTACCTGCACCACGAGGGCGACTCGCCCTTCGTCACCTTCGAGGGCCGGTCGTGGTACCGCACCGGGGACCTCGTGCGGCAGGACGCCGGCGGCGTGCTCTACTTCGAGGGGCGCCTCAAGCGCTTCGTGAAGCTGGGCGGGGAGATGATTCTCGCTGCCCGCCATCGAGGGCGTGCTGCTGCCGCGTTTCGCGTCCGACGCGGTGGACGGGCCGCCGCTGGCCGTGGAAGCCGTCGGGCACCGCCGACAGCCCCGAGATCGTGGTCTTCACGCCGCTGCCGCTCGAGCGCGAGGAGGTCAATCGCGCCATCCGCGAGGCGGGGCTCTCGCCGCTGCACCACGTGCGCCGCGTGATCCGCGTGCCGGCGATCCCGGTGCTCGGCACCGGGCAAGACGGATTATCGGGGACTCAAGGACGCGTACCTTGGTTTAGAGTCGAGCGTCAAGGGTCGAGGGTCCCCAGCCCCTAGAATCTGACCTTCAAGCCCGCCAGGAACCGCACGCGCGTCGGTCTCGATCGACGGCCGGGGGCTGCAGCGTTTCCTGGATCGTCTCGAGTCGGGTCCTGCATGATCGACTTCGCCCTCGTTGAGGACCCGGGAGACGGTGACCGGCGCCGTGATGGCTCCACCGCCAGAAGTAACGGAAGTCGGCCGTGAAGGCCACCAGCGGCCCAGCTCGACGTCGATTCCGCCGCCGGCGTTGAAGCCCCACGAACTGGCGGGCCCCACTTCAACCTCCAGGTCCGAGAGCTCATATGACAGCATGCTGTGCCCCCCCAGCGTGAACGCGGCATAGCCGAGCGGTGAGATGGGTCCCTCCATCCTGAAGTAGCTGAGCCCCCCGGACACCTCGCCCACGACCACGCCGCGGCCGAGCCTGCCGCGGCCGACCGCGTTGAAGCTCAACGTGCGCTGCTTGAGTTCCCCCGCGGTGTCCGGCCACTCCTCGTAGCGGTCAACCACCATGGGCTGCGGGGCGTAGTCGGGCGGCTGCGGGAGATGTACTCGAGGTGAGCCGAGTGAGGGCCCGTTGACCCCTCCACGTCGAAGGGTCGACGCCGAACAGCACCTGGATCCCGACCGAGCCGTGAAGAATACGGCGCCGCCGAACTCCAGGCCGTTTCCGTTCTCACCGCGACTTGCAGCGTCTGGCCGGCGCTCGATGGCCGTCACGATCGCTTGTCGGAGCTCGCGGCGTATAGGCCGTGGTCAACGCGTGTCCACGCCTGGGGCGCGACGGTGAAGCCGCCGGAGAGTTCGATTTGTCCGAGGCGGGGCGGCGGGGGTTGCGCCCGCGGCCGATTCGCGAGGTCAGCGGGAGCAGGAGAAGGACGACGGTGAAAACCACTCGGCCGCGCATGAGGTGTTCCTTTCACGCGGAGGCACAGCCAGTGTAACCGAGGTCCACCCCGTGTGTAGTGGAGTTATCACAAAGGGGACAGCCGCCAGTGGTCAGTGGTCGGTTGATTGCGCGCGTCATGCTCGGGGACGCGATGTGCGCTATCCACTGGCCACTGGCCACTGTTCAACTTCGGCGGGTCGACGCTTGGCACGCGAGATGCTCTATAGAATGGCGTCGGCGGTCGTCGGGGTGGGCAGTGCCCGGGGTCGCGAGGCCATCTCGCGGCTCACGATCGTCGTCCCCTGTCCCCAAACCTGCACAAAATGCGCTCGGCGGGCATCACTGCTCGCCGAGTCCAGTCCTTCCCGCGCAGACGCTAGACCGCCGCGCCCTTCAGCCGGTGCTCCAGCGCGGCCAGTTCCTCGCGCAGGCCACCCGGCAGCCGGTCACCAAACGAGTCGTAGTGCTGCTTGATCGTCGGCAGCTCCGCGGCCCACCCGTCGATGTCCACGGTCAGCAGCGACTCGAGGTCTTCCCTGGCGATCTCGAGGCCCGCCGTGTCGAGCCCGCCGGGGGTCGGCAGCCGGCCGATTGGCGTGTCCACCGCCTCGCCGCCGCCGCTCACCCGCTCGAAGACCCACTTGAGCACGCGGCTGTTCTCGCCGTAGCCGGGCCAGATGAACTGCCCCGCCGCGTTCTGACGGAACCAGTTGACGTAGTAGAGTCGCGGCAGGTTCGCCGGATCGGCGCTGGCTCCCACCTTCAGCCAGTGGGTGAAGTAGTCCCCCATGTGGTAGCCGCAGAACGGCAGCATCGCGAACGGGTCCCTGCGCAGCTGGCCAACCTTGCCTGCGGCGGCGGCCGTGGTCTCGCTCCCCATGATGGAGCCGAGGAACGTGCCGTGGCGCCAGTTGAACGCCTCGGTGACGAGCGGCACCACGCCGGCGCGACGCCCGCCGAACAGCATCGCCGAGATCGGCACGCCCTTCGGATCCTCCCACTCGGGCGCGATGACCGGGCATTGCCTGGCCGGCGCCGTGAACCGCGCGTTGGGGTGCGCGGCCTTTCGCCCCGCGTCCGGGTGCCAGGGCCGGCGCAGCCAGTCCATCAGCTCCGGCGGGGGAGTGTCGGTCATGTGCTCCCACCACACGTCGCCCTCGGGCGTCATCGCGCAGTTGGTGAAGATCGAGTTCTTCGTCAGCGTGCGCAGCGCGTTCGGGTTCGACTTCATGCTCGTGCCCGGCGCGACGCCGAAGAACCCGGCCTCGGGGTTGATCGCGTAGAGGCGGCCGTCGGGGCCGAACTTCATCCACGCGATGTCGTCGCCGATGGTCTCGACCTTCCAGCCCGGCACCGTCGGCACCAGCATCGCGAGGTTGGTCTTGCCGCACGCCGACGGGAACGCGCCGGTGACGTACCGCACCTCGCCCTGCGGGCTGGTGAGCTTGAGGATCAGCATGTGCTCGGCGAGCCAGCCCTCGTCGCGCGCCTGCACCGACGCGATCCTCAGCGCGTGGCACTTCTTGCCCAGCAGGGCGTTGCCCCCGTAGCCCGACCCGAACGACCAGATCTCGCGGGTCTCGGGGAAGTGGCAGATGTACTTCGTGCTGGCGTTGCACGGCCACGGCACGTCGGCGTTCGTCCCGTCGATCGGTGCGCCGACCGAGTGCATGCCCTTGACGAACTCGCCGTCCTCGCCTAGCACGTCGAGCACCTTGGACCCCACGCGCGTCATGATGTGCATGTTCGCGACGACGTACGGGGAGTCGGTGAGCTCGACGCCGATCTTGGCGATGGGGGAGCCGATGGGGCCCATGCTGTAGGGGATCACGTACAGCGTGCGCCCCTTCATCGAGCCTTTGAAGAGGCTGGTCAGCGTGGCCTTCATTTCGGCAGGGTCGGCCCAGTTGTTCGTCGGCCCCGCGTCTTCCTTGCGGCGCGAGCAGATGAAGGTCCGGTCCTCTACCCGGGCCACATCGGCCGGATCCGAGCGGACGAAGACGCTGTTGGGCCTGACCGGATCCATCGGTATGGCTGTGCCCGCCTGGATCATCAGCCGCAGCATGGTCCGGTACTCGCCGGGCGACCCGTCGCACCACTGGACGCGGTCCGGCTGACACAGTGCGGCCACCTGGTCTACCCACTCGGCAAGGTTCTTGTGCCTCGTCATTACCTCTCCTTTAGGACTCGCGGGAATACCGCTCAATATCTTACAAGATCTGGCATCCCGCCGGGCCCAGGGACCCCTCCCGTCGTGATAGGATGGCGCCGACGCGCCCCCGGAAAGAAGACCGAGACGTGCGAAATCTGGCCTTGCTGGGCCTGATTCTCCCGCTCCTGGCTGGCTGCGCCGCCCGCGGGGCGGCCGTGGCGCCGGCTGCAACTCCGTCCACCCCGGCCGCGAAGCCGCCCGCGCCAGCCCCCATCGCAGCCCCCGTCCCGCCCCCCGCGGCGCCGGCCGCGGCATCCGTGCCTGCGCGGCCACCCGCTCCGGCGCCGCTGAAGGGCCACGTGACGCGGACCTCGCTCGAGGACTACGAGACGTGGAGGACGCTGCGCGCGCAGGACTATACGCCCGACCCCGAGGCCGTGAGGGCGATTGCCGCGCGCGGCCGCGACGTGGAGACGCTGGCCATCGTCGCCACGTGGTGCCCCGACAGCAAGCGTGACGTGCCTCGCTACTTCAAGATCATGGACGCGGCTGGCATCGGCCTCGAGAAGGTCACGCTCGTGGCGGTGGACCGCACGAAGAAGGACACCGAAGGCCTGACCGAGCGGCACGGCATCACCCGCGTGCCGACGTTCGTGTTCTTCCGCGGCGGGGCGGAGATTGGCCGCGTCGTCGAACGGCCGATCACGACCCTCGAGCGGGACATCGCGGCGATCCTCACGAAACAGTAGCCGACGTCCGGGGGCGTGGCCCCCCGCGGTTGGCTCTTGGGGCGGCGTCCGCGCCGTCCATGCGCGTAACGGAGTTGGAGGAGCCCTTTCGGGGGAAGGAGAGCAACGGAGATGAGACACCGATCCAGACACGTGCTGCTCGTGCTGCTGCTGGCCCTGCTCGTTGCGGCCGCCCCGCAGGCGCAGCAGAAGATTACGACCCCGAAGGAGTCGCTCGGCTTCGACGCCGGCGACGACTACACGCTCGCCAACTACACCCAGCTGCTGGCGTACTTCAAGACGTTGGACCAGCAGTCCGATCGCATGAAGGTGGTCGAAATCGGGACGAGCGCCGAGGGGCGCCCGATGGTGATGGCCATCATCACCTCGCCGGCGAACCACGCCAAGCTCGACCGCTACAAGGAGATCTCCGCGGCGCCTGTCACTCGCCGAGGGCCTCACCGACGAGGAGGCCCGCAAGCTGGCGCAGGAGGGCCGGGCGGTAGTCTGGATCGACGGCGGCCTCCACGGGACCGAGGTCGTTCCAGCGCAGGGCCTCTTCCGGATGGCGTACGACATGGTCTCGCGCACCGACGCCGAGACCATGCGAATCCTGGACGACGTCATCCTCCTGCTGACGCCGGCAAACCCGGACGGGATGGAGCTGGTCTCGAACTGGTACATGCGGAACAAGGATCCGAAGATGCGCTCCACTTCGGGCCTGCCGCGGCTCTACCAGAAGTACGTGGGCCACGACAACAACCGCGATTCGTACATGTCCAACCAGCCGGAGACCGAGGCGTTCAACCGGCAGATGTTCATCGAGTGGTTCCCGCAAATCATGTACAACCAGCACCAGACCGGCCCCGCCGGCACGGTGCTGTTCGCCCCGCCGTTCCGCGATCCCTTCAACTACAACTACGACCCGCTCGTGCCGATGGGCATCGAGCTGGTGGGCGCGGCCATCCACAACCGTTTCATCCTCGAGGGCAAGGCCGGGGCGGTGTCGCGGAACGAGGCTTCCTACTCCACATGGTTCAACGGCGGCGTGCGGACGACCACCGGGTTCCACAACCAGATCGGGATCCTGACCGAGATCATCGGCAACCCGACGCCGATGCAGATTCCCTTCATGCCCGCCCGCCTGCTGCCCGACACCAGCAAGCCGATGCCGATCGAGCCGCAGGAGTGGCACCAGAAGCAGTCGATCGACTACCTGATGACCTGCAACCGGGCGATCCTCGACATCGCGTCGCGCCTGCGCGAGGACTTCCTCTTCCGCATCTACCGGATGGGGAAGAACTCGATCGACCGCGGCAACAAGGACCACTGGACGCTCACGCCGAAGCGGATTGCCGCGGTGCAGGAAGCGGCGGCGCAGGACCGTCCGGCGGCCGGCGCCGCGGGCGCGCAGATGGCGGGCGGCGGCGGCCGGGGTGGCGGCGCAAACCTCAAGTATTTCGAGATGCTGCGCAAGAAGGAGGACCGTGATCCACGCGGGTACATCCTGCCGTCGGAGCAGCCAGATTTCCCGACCGCGACGAAATTCGCCAGCGCGCTGATCAAGAACGGCGTGTTGGTGCACCGGGCCACCGCGCCCTTCGAGGTGGCGGGCAAGAAGTACCCGGCGGGCTCCTACGTGGTGAAGGCCGCGCAGGCCTTCCGTCCGCACCTCCGAGACATGTTCGAGCCCCAGGACCACCCCGACGACATCCCGTATCCCGGCGGGCCGCCGCGGCCGCCGTACGATGCGACCGGCTGGACGCTTGCCTACATGATGGGCGTGCAGTTCGACCGGGTCCTCGACGCCTTCGACGGCCCGTTCGAGAAGCTGCCGATGCAGCCGATCAAGCCGGTGCCGGCCGCCATCGCCCCGGCAAAGGCGGTGGCCGGTTACCTCCTGAACCACGCGGTGAACGACGGCTTCGTGGCCACCAACCGCCTGCTCGCGGCGAAGGAGGATGTCTACTGGCTGAAGGCGCCGTTCACCGCCGGCGGGAAGACCTGGCCGGCCGGGACGATTTACGTGCCCGCGAAGCCCACCACCAAGCCGGCCGTCGAGAAGCTGGCAAAGGAGTTGGGTGTCGGCTTCGAGGCGGCGCCGGTGAAACCGGCCGGCGAGGCGCTGAAGCTCAAGCCGCTGCGCGTGGCCCTCTGGGACCGCTACGGCGGATCGATGGACTCGGGGTGGATCCGCTGGATGTTCGAGCAGGCCTTCCCGACGGCGTTCGAGGTGGTGTACGCGCCGGGCCTGGATGCCGGTAACCTGAACGCCAAGTACGACGTGATCGTGTTCGCGTCGGGCGGGATTCCCGGCGAGGGTGGCCGCGGGCGAGGCGGCTTCGAGGCCGCGGCGCCGCAGAACATCCCCGACGAGTTCAAGCCGATGATCGGGAACGTCACGGCCGACAAGACCATCCCGCAGCTGAAGGCGTTCCTCGAGGCCGGCGGGACGATCCTGACGATCGGCAGCTCGTCATCGCTCGCGCGGCACCTGGGCCTCCCGGTGTACGACCACCTCGTCGAGCGCCAGGCGGGTGTCGAACGGCGGCTGGGCTCCGAGAAGTACTTCATCCCCGGGTCGGTCCTCAGGCTGGCGGTGGACAACACGAGCCCGCTGGCGTGGGGGATGTCCGACCACGTGGACGTGTTCTTCGACAACAGCCCGGTCTTCCGCCTGGGCCCGGATGCGGCCCTCAAGGGCGTGCGCCCGGTGGCCTGGTTCGACTCACCGGCCCCGCTGCGTAGCGGCTGGGCCTGGGGCCAGAGCTATCTTCAGGGCGGCGTGGCGATCGCCGAGGCCACGGTGGGGAAGGGCAAGCTGTTCCTCTGCGGGCCGGAAATCACCTTCCGCGCTCAGCCCCACGGCACGTTCAAGTTCCTTTTCAACGGCCTGTACTACGGGTCGGCGGTGCCGGTGACGTTGAAGTAGCCGGCAGCTGGCGGCGGGCAGCGGGCAGCGGGTCACGCGTGATCCGCTGTCCGCATTCTCCATTCTGCATTCGTCATTCTGCATTCTGCATTCGTGATGCGTCCCCTGCTGATCCTGGGAACCGGCGTCTTCGCCGAGGAAATCGCCGACCTGGCGGAGGAGGCGGGTCGCGAAATCACCGGGTTCGTCGAGGGGCGCGACCGTCAGCGCTGCGGCGAACGCCTGCGGGGCTTGCCCATCTACTGGATCGACGACATCAGCCCCCTGGCTGCCCAATGCGAGGCGGTGTGCGCCGTGGGGTCTGCGGCGCGCAGCCGTTTCATCGACCAGGCGCGCGCGCTGGGGGTCTCCTTCGTCACGCTCGCACACCCGTCGGCTATCGTCTTCCCGTCCGCTGTCATCGCCGCCGGTGCCATCCTCGGCGCATCAGTCGTGGTGGGGGCCGCCGCCCGGATTGGGGCCCACGCCATCCTCAATCGCGGCTGCCTGGTCGGCCACCACGTCCGGGTTGGCGACTACGCGACGCTCGGGCCCGGCTGCAACGTGGGCGGGCTGGCATCGGTCGGCAGCGGCTGCGAGATTGGCATGGGCGCCGTGGTGATCGACCGGGTGAGCGTCGGCGACGGCGCGACCGTGGGCGCCGCGTCGCTGGTCACTCGCGACGTCCCGGTCGGCGCGCGCGTCGTCGGCTCCCCCGCCCGGGTCGTCCGGGCCCCCGGTGACGAGACGCAACGAGGCGCACCGTGAAGCTCGCGGTGATGCTCAAGGCCTACAACCACGAAGCCTTCATCGCGCAGGCGATTGAGAGCGCCCTCGCGCAGCGCACATCGTTCCCCTTCGAGATCATCATCGGCGAGGACAGGTCCACCGACCGCACGAGGGAGATTGTCGACTCCTGGGCCGCGCGCCATCCGAACCGGATTCGGGTGCTGGAGCGTCCGCAAAGCGTCGGGATGGTGCGGAACACGATGGACCTCTACATGGCCACGGAGGCCGCATACGCCGCGTGGCTGGACGGCGACGACTACTGGACGTCCCCGGACAAGCTGCAGCGCCAGGTGGACCTTCTCGACGCGAGGCCACACCTGTCGATGTGCTTCCACGAGGCCGAGCGCGTGGGAGCCGACGGCGTCGTCTCCCGCTGGTCGCTGGCCACCCCGGGAAAGAACGAGTACGGAATCGAGGACCTCCTGGTGAGACCGCCAGGCTACACCAGCACGTGCGTGTACCGGCGGCTGCTGAACAGGTTTCCCGACTGGTTCGAGCGCCTGCGGTTCTGCGACTGGCCCCTCCAGATCCTCCACGCGGCCGAGGGCCCGGCCGGCTGGCTGCCCGAGATCATGTCGGTCTACCGGGAGCGCGACGCGGCGGCCGCCGCGCTGGGTTTCGACCCGTCGGGCCGACTCACGCGCGCCGAGTTCTGGGCGCCTCGTCACGCCGAGGTCTACCACCTGGTGAACCGGCACTTCGGCTACCAGTACGATGGGATCATCGGCCTCGAGCTCGCGCGCCTGAGCCGCGATGGGCAGGCGCTGAGACGTCTCGCGGCCGACCGTTCGCCAGCGAGCCGCTGGGCCTGGCGACAGCTGAAGAAATGGCCGCTTGCGGCGCGGGTGTTCGTCGCCGTCGCCGGCCGCCTGGCAAGAGCGGCGGGCGGGGCGGCCCGTCCGTTGCCAGCCGACCGGATGGCCCCATGACCCTATTGGACTTGTTGGGCGGACGTGATGACTCGTCGCCGGCGATTGGCGCCGTCGAGGGCGGGGTGCTGTCCTCGGGGCAGCTTCGCGCCGAGATTGCCCGGCACGCCCGGGCGCTCGCCGGCTGCGACATCGGCCGCGGAGACGCGGTCGCCCTCGTTGCGCCGAACGGCCCCGAGGCGCTCGTCGCGACGCTTGCCGTTGCCGAGGTCGCCTGCGTCGCGCCGCTCAACCCCGCCTTCACCGAGGCCGAGTTCCGCTTCTACCTGGAGGATCTCGGCGCCCGCGCCGTCGTCGTGTCGGGGGAGTGCGGCGTCGTGGCCGCGCGTGCCGCCGATGCCTGCGGACTGCCGGTCCTCGTCCTGCGGCAGGGGGCGGCTGGCGTTGGCTCGTTCGAGCTCGATCTCCCCGCACTGCGGTCGCCACGGGGGGCACGGGACCCGAGGCATGCCGAAGGCACGGCGCTCCTCCTCCACACCTCGGGGACGACCTCTCGCCCGAAACTCGTCGCGCTCGGCCGCGAGTCCCTTTGCCGGTCGGCGCGGGCGATTGGCGCGTCCCTTCACCTCGGTCCCGCCGACGTCTGCCTGAACGTGATGCCGCTGTTCCACGTGCACGGCCTGATCGGCGCCGCCCTGTCGTCGCTCGCGGCCGGAGGCGGGGTCTGCTGCGCCCCGGCCTTCAACCCGCACCGCTTCCTCCGCTGGCTCGAGGCGTCGGGCGCCACCTGGTACACGGCCGTCCCCACCATTCACCAGACGGTGGTCGCGCGCGCCGGTTCGGCGGCCGGCGTGGCCCCGCAAATCCGCCGCTCGCTCAGGTTCGTCCGGTCCTGTTCGTCGCCGCTGCCGATGTCCGTGCGCGGTGGCCTCGCGGATGTGTTCCAGGTGCCGGTGATCAACGCCTACGGGATGACCGAGGCCACCCACCAGGTGTCGTGCACGCCGTTCCCGCCCGCCGGCAACGGCCCCGGCTGCCGGCAGGGCGTCGGGCTGTCCACTGGGCCGGACGTCCGGGTGCTCGGCGCCAACGGCGAGTGGCTCCTGGCGGGTGAGCCCGGGGAAATCGCGTTGCGGGGGGCGACGGTCATCACGGCATACGAGAGGCCCGAGGAGGCCAACCACACGTCGTTCCACGAGGGCTGGCTGCGCACGGGCGACGAGGGCGTGATCGACGGGGAAGGGGGGATCACCCTGACCGGCCGGCTCAAGGAGCTGATCAACTCTGGCGGCGAGAAGATCTCGCCCTACGAGGTCGAGGACGTGCTGCTGCGCTGCCCCGGCGTCTCCGAGGCCGTCTGCTTCGCGGTCCCCCACCGCTCGCGCGGCGAAGCCGTGGGGGCGGCGGTGGTGCTCGGGCAGGAGGGCGGGGCCGACGAGAAGGCGCTGCGCCGTTTTGCCGCGGGGCAGCTTGCCGCGTTCAAGGTCCCGGAACGCATCCTGGTCCTCGATCGCCTGCCGAAGGGCCCGACGGGGAAACTCCAGCGGATTGGGATGGCGGCGCGGCTGGGGATCGAGAATTGAGAATGGAGAATTGAGAATTGAGAATGTAGAAGTCAGCTCCAGCGCGCCTTGCGCCACAGCGTGGGCTGCAGCAGCGCGAGCACCGTCAGCAGTTCCAGCCTTCCCACCCACATCGCCAGCGTGAGCACGACCTTGCTGAGCGGGTGGAGGTGCGCGAAGTTGGCCATCGGCCCCACGGTCGCGAAGCCGGGGCCGATGTTGCCGAGGGTGGCAATCGTGGCGGTGATCGCCGTGAGAAGGTCCGCGCCGAGCAGCGCGACGATCGTCGTGCAGACGGCGAAGACCAGCAGGTAGAAGAGCATGAACACGACGACCGCTCGCATCACCCCGTCGGGCACGACGCGGCCGCCGAGCTTCACGGGGAGAACCGCGCGGGGATGCAGCGTTCGCGCGAGCTCGAGGATCGTGTAGCGGGCCACCAGCAGGTGGCGCACGACCTTGGGCCCGCCGCCCGCCGAGCCCGCGCAGCCCCCGATGAACATCAGCGCGAGCAGCACCATCTTCGGCTGATCCGGCCACAGCTCGAAGTCCACGCTCGCGAACCCGGTGGTCGTGAGGATCGAGACGACCTGGAAGGCGCCGTGGCGGACGGCCGCCAACAGCGGCATCTGGGCCTGCCAGAGGTAGAACGCCACGAGCGCGCTCGAGACGATCACGATCCCCGAGTAGGCGCGGAACTCCTCGTCGCAGAAGATGGCGCCCGGCTTTCCGAGGAGGGCGCGGTACTGCAGCGCGAAGTTTGCGCCCGCCAGGAACATGAACAACGTGATGATCCACTCGGCCGCCGGGTTCGCGTAGCCCATGATCGACTGCGGGTGAGGGGAGAACCCTCCGGCCGCGAGGGTCGCAAAGGTGTTGCAGACCGCGTCGTAGAGCGGCATGCCGGTGACGAGGAGGGCCGCCACCTGGACGGCCGACAGCCCGACGTACAGCTTCCACAGCGCCATGGCCGTCTGGCGCAACTGCGGCGTCAGCTTCTCGTCGGTGGGACCCGGGCCTCTGCGAAGAACAGTTCGCGGCCGGCGATGGCCAGGCGCGGCAGCACCGCGACGACCAGCGCGATGACACCCATGCCGCCGACCCACTGGATGAGGCCGCGCCAGAAGAAGAATGCCTTGCCATACAAGCCGAAGTCCACGCAGGGTCGTGGCGCCCGTGGTCGTCAGGCCCGACATCGACTCGAAGAGCGCGTCGATCGGCCCGAGGCCGGCCCAGACGAACGGGATCGCGCTCAGCACGGCGACCACCAGCCAGGCGGCCGACACGACCGCCATGCCCTCTGCCCGGCGGAAGTCGTCGGGGATGCCGGCGCGATGCGCGGACGGCCGCGATCGCCGACGACCAGCGTCAGCAGGCCCGCGCCCGCGAAGCCGTGGGCGTCGCGCCACTCGCCGTACCAGGCGGCGACCAGGAGCGGTGCCGCGAATGTCGACCGCGTAGATCCGGACGATTCCGCCGACGAGGTGGACGATTACGGCGAGGCGCATCGTGCTCAGTCGAGTTCGTGGCCCGAAGAAGTCGCGCACCTGGTCCGCCGAGGCGGCCGTGGTGAAGACGACCAGGGTGTCGCCGGCCTCGATCCGATCGTCGCCGTGGGGGACGATGACCTCGTCGCGCCGGCGGATCGCGCCGACGATCGAGTCCGGGCGGGGCCTCGAGGTTCATCAGGGGCGTCGGGACGAAGCCGGCCGGTACGGCAAGCTCGAGGATCTCCGCCTGGCCCTCCTCGAGCACGGCCAGCAGCCGGGATCGTCCGCCCTTGACCCCGTGCACGATCGACGCGACCGCGGCGCCGCGCGCCGACAGCGGGACGTCCACGCCGACGCGCTCGAACAGGCGCAGGCTCCCCGCCTTGCTCACCCGCGTGATGATCTTGCGCACGCCCAGCTGCCGGCCGATCAGCGAGGCGAACAGGTTGCGCTCGTCGTTGTCGATGACCGACACGAGCACGTCGCTGCGCCCGATTTCCTCCGCCTCCAGCAGCTCGAGGTCGGTCCCGTCGCCGTTCAGCACCATCGCCCGGTTGAGGGTGGCCGCCAGCACCTCGCCGCGCGCCGGGTTCGACTCGATGACGCGCAGGTCGATGTCCGGCGAGTTGTCGAGTTGCTGCGCGATCCGCAGGCCCACGTCCCCCCCGCCGACGATCGTCACCGACTGCCGATCCCGTGCCGGCCGCCCGGTTACCAGGCGTGACTGCACGGCGCGCATGGGTTCGGGATGCCCCATCAGGAAGACCTTGTCGCCGGGCAGCAATCGCGTGGAGCCGCGGGGGATCATGTACTGCTCGCCGCGCTTGACCGCCACCACCAGCGTGCCGCGCGGGAGATGCATCGTGGCGAGCGGGCCGACGCAGAGGGGAGTGCCTTCCTCCAACCTGTACTCCAGCAGCCGCACGCGCCCGTCCAGGAACTCCTCCGCGTCGATCGCCCCCGGCGCCTCGATGATGCGCACGATGTCGGCTGCCAGCTGCGCCTCGGGCCACAGGACGCGGTCGATGCCGAAGTGCTCGCGGAGCAGCGCGCTGCCGCCGTCCGCCCCGAGGAAGTCCTCCCTGGACACCAGGCAGATCGTCTCGGGCGACCCGATCTGGTTGGCCAGCGCGCAGGCGACGACGTTCACCTCGTCCTGCCCCGTGCAGGCGACGAACAGCTGGCACTTTTCAACCCCCGCCCTCCGCAGGACCGTGAGGCTGGTGCCGCTGCCGGGGACGAATTCAACGTCGAGCGACGTGAAACGGTCCCCGACCGTGGGGTTGTGATCGATGACGAAGACGTCGTGGTCGGGCGAGAGCGCGCGGGCGAGGGCGTGACCGACCTCGCCGCCGCCGACGATGATCAAGCGCATCCATTCTCGATTCTGTCACCCGCGCGAGCGGTGGGCAAGCCCGGCTCCAGAAGGGCCGAAGCCCTGCTCCGACCGAGGATTCCAGCCCCGGTGTGCCGTCGCGAACGCCGGGACGGGCCTTCAGGCCTGTGCAACCTGCGACAGGCGCCGGATCGCCTGCTCGGCCCAGCTGGGGTCGTTGAGCATCGCCCGGCCGACGCCCACCAGGTCCGCCTGTTCCTCGCGGATGATCCGGTCGGCCATGATCGGGTCGGCGATGCCCCCGGTGACCAGCACCGGGACGCCCACCCGGCGCTTGATGGCCTCCGCGTACGGCACGAAGTACGCGGGCCCTTTGCCGACGCCGCGCGACCCCTGCAGGCCACCGGACACGTCGATCAGGTTGACGCTGTTCTCCGCCATGCAGGCGGCAACGTTGCAGGCCTCGTCGATCCCCAGGCCCCCGGCCGTCTCGTCGTGCGCTCCCAGCCGCATGAACACCGGGAACCAGGGGCCGACCCTGGCCCTCACGGCCGCCACCACCTCCCGGTGGAGGCTGGCCCGCTGTTCGAGCGCCCCGCCGTAGTCGTCGGTCCGGCGGTTGGTCAGCGGCGACAGGAACTGCGACAGCAGGAAGCCGTGGGCGGCGTGGATCTCGACGGCGTCGAAGCCCGCGAGCCGCCCGCGGTCCGCCGCGTCGCCGAACGCGGCGGCAATCTCCTCGAGCTGAGCGGGGGTGGCCTCCCGCGGCACCTCGCCCTCCGGCTCGTAGGGGTGCTTCACGGCCGACGGCGCGAGGGGTGTCACACCCAGGACCGCAGACGAGGAGCGGGAGCCCGCGTAGGAGAGCTGCAGGCACGCCGCCGCGCCCTCCGCCTTGACCGCCGAAGCGAGACGCGACAGCCCTTCCACGGCCGCGCCGGTGTGCACGCCAATCTGGTTCGCCGAGTGCCGCCCGAGCTGGTGGACGAACGCGTGCTCGATGATGACCAGCCCGCAGCCGGCGGCTGCCCGGCGGCGGTGGTAGTCCACGATCGCGTCGGTGACGAATCCTTCCTGGGTGGCCTGGCCCGACCACATCGGGGGCATCACGATCCGATTCCGCAGGGTCAGGCCGGCGAACGAGAGGGGTGTCAGGAGGTTGGGCATGATGACTGGCGATCCTACTGCCGGGGAATGGAGAATGCAAAATGCAGAATGCAGAATGCAAAGTGCAGAGTGCAAAATGCACAATGCGACGCGTTGACGGCCCCGCCTCAGGGAGTAGAATCGGCCTCGCCCCGACACAAGAGGTTCTCCATATGAAGTTGCGCCTGACCTCCGCCATCGCCCATTCGCTGGCCGTCCTGCTGGCGACCGCCGCCCTCGCCGCCGCCAACGGCGAGGGCACCCGCCTGCTGCGTTCGCCCACCGTCAGCGCCACGCACATCGCGTTCGCCTACGCCAACAACATCTGGGTCGTCGAGCGGGCGGGCGGCGCCGCGCGGCGCCTCACCAGCTTCCAGGGTCAGACGGCGAATCCGCGCTTTTCCCCGGACGGGACGTCGATCGCCTTCAGCGCGGAGTACGCCGGGAACGTGGATGTTTATGTCGTTCCGGCCTTGGGGCGGCGAGCCGCAAGCGCCTCACCTGGCACCCGGGCGGCGACATGGTCCAGGGATGGACCGCCGACGGCACAGCGCGTGCTCTTCGCCTCGTCACGCGCCTCGTGGGCGCCGAGCGCCGCGCCGCGGTTCTGGACCGTGCCCGTCGAGGGCGGCGTCGAGGAGCCGCTCCCGCTGCCGCGCGGCTACCAGGGGAAGATCTCGCCGGACGGCAGCCGCATCGCGTACCGCATGAACAGCTCCTGGGACGAGGAGCGGCGCAACTACCGCGGCGGCCAGAACCGGCCGATCTGGATCGTCGACCTGAAGACGTGCGACCTCGTCTCGCCGCCCGTGGACCGACTCGAAGGACGTGGACCCGGTCTGGGTGGGCGACACCGTGTACTTCATCTCCGATCGCGACGGCGTCGCGAACGTCTGGTCGTACGAGACCAGGTCGAAGACGCTTGAACCAGGTGACGACATTCAAGGACTTCGACGTCAAGGCCATGGATGCCGGCGCGCGGCGCAGTGGTGTTCGAGCAGGCGGGCTACGTCCACGAGCTCGACCCGAAGTCCGGCAAGACGCGGGTCGTCGACATCACCGCCGCCGGGCGACTTCCCGTGGATGATGCCGCGCTGGGCCGACGTCACGGCCCGGATGACCAACATCGGCCTGTCGCCGACCGGCAAGCGGGTGGTGATGGAGGCGCGCGGCGAGATCTTCACGGTGCCCGCCGAGAAGGGCGACGTCCGCAACCTTACGCACTCGAGCGGTTCGGCCGAGCGCCAGCCGGCCTGGTCGCCCGACGGGAAGTACGTGTCGTACTTCAGCGACAGGTCCGGCGAGTACCAGCTGGTGATCGAGGCCCAGGACGGCCTGACGCCGCCGCGCGAGGTGGCGCTGGAGAAGCCGACCTTCTACTACACGCCGTCGTGGTCGCCCGACTCCAAGAAGCTGCTCTACACCGACACGAAGCTGAACGTGTGGGTGCTCGACGTCGAGACGGGCAAGGCGAAGGTGGTCGGCCGCGACCCGTGGATGGTGCCGCAGCGGACGCTGCACCCGGCGTGGAGCCCCGACTCGAAGTGGGTGGCCTACGCGAGCCGGCTCCGGTCGCTCTACCGCGCGATCTTCGTGAGCAACGTGGACACCGGCGAGACGAAGCAGGTGACCGACGGCCTGGCCGACGCGATGTATCCCGGTGTGGGACGCGAGCGGCAAGTACCTGTGGTTCCTGGCGTCCACCGACTTCGGCCTGCGCTCGCAGTGGCTCGACATGACCTCCTACGACCGGGAGGAGACGTTCGGGCTGTACGTCGCGGTGCTGAAGAAGGGCGAGCCGAGCCCGCTGCTGCCGGAGAGCGACGAGGACAAGGGGATCCAGGCGGCCCCCGCTCGGCCTTCCGCCGCCCCCGAGGGGCAGGAGGGTGGCGGCGAGCAGGCGGGCGGCGCCGGCGCAAAGCCGCCGGCCAAGCCGGTGACGGTCCAGATCGACTTCGACGGGCTCCAGGGGCGCATCCTCTCCGATTCCCGGCGTCCCCGAGCGGCAGTACTCGCGGCTGGAGGCGGGCGTCGGCGGGCACGGTCTTCTACCTGGAGGCGCCCGGCGGCGGCCCGGCGCGGGCGGCAGCACGCTGCACCGCTATCGCCTGAGCGAGCGGAAGGCCGCGCAGTTCTCGACCGGCGTGGCCGAGTACGACGTGAGCGCGGACGGCAAGAAGCTCCTGTACCGGACGGGCGGCGGGCCCGGAGGCGGGGCCGCCGGCCCGGGTGCGGCCGGCGGGGGCGTGAACCTGTTCCTCGTGGACGCCGACCGCAACCCGCCGCAGGCGGGGCAAGGGCGGCTGAGCGTGTCGCTGCGGATGTACCTCGAGCCGAAGGAGGAGTTCCGGCAGATCTTCAACGAGGGCTGGCGCCTGCAGCGCGACTACCTCTACGTCCCGAACATGCACGGCGTCCGACTGGCCGAAGATGAAGCAGATGTACGGCGCGCTGCTGCCGTACGCGCATGCACCGCGCCGACCTCAACTACCTGCTCGACAACATGGGCGCCGAGATCGCGATCGGCCACTCCTACGTGCGCGGCGGCGAGATGCCGGAGGTGCCGCCGTCGCCCGGCGGCCTGCTGGGCGCCGACTTCGTGGTCGAGTCCGGCCGCTACAAGATCACGCGCATCTACGACAACGAGAGCTGGAACCCCGACCTGCGCGCGCCGCTGGCGGCGCCCGGCGTGGACGTGGCGGTGGGCGACTTCATCGTCGCGATCAACGGCGTGGAACTGAGGGCGCCCGGACAACATCTACCGGCTGCTCGACGGCACCGCGAACCGCCAGACCGTGCTGTCGGTCAACGCCGAAGCCGGTGCTCGAGGGCGCGCGGCAGGTCACGGTGGTGCCGGTGGCCAACGAGCAGGCGCTGCGGACGCGGGCGTGGGTCGAGCACAACCGCCGGCTGGTGGACAAGCTCTCGGGCGGCAAGCTCGCCTACGTCTACGTGCCGAACACCGGCCAGCCGGGCTACACCAGCTTCAACCGCTACTACTTCGCGCAGCAGGACAAGCAGGGCGCGATCATCGACGAGCGCTACAACGGCGGCGGCTCGGCGGCCGACTACATCATCGACGTGCTGCAGCGCGACTTCGACGGCTACTTCAACAACGTGGCCGGCGACCGCTACCCGTTCACGAGCCCCTCGGCCGGCATCTGGGGGCCGAAGGTGATGATCGTCAACGAGATGGCGGGTTCGGGCGGCGACCTGATGCCGTACATGTTCCAGCGGCGGAAGATCGGGCCGCTGGTGGGCAAGCGGACGTGGGGCGGCCTGGTCCACACGGCCGACACGCCGCCCTTCATCGACGGCGGCTCGATGATCGCGCCGCGCGGCGGCTTCTTCACGCGCGACGGCAAGTGGGCGGTCGAGAACGAGGGCACGGCGCCCGGACATCGACGTCGAGAACTGGCCGAAGGACGTCATTGCCGGCAAGGACCCGCAGCTCGAGCGCGCCGTCGACGAGGCGCTGCGCCTGCTGAAGGAGAAGCCGGTCAACCGGATGACGAACGAACCCGCGCCGCCGACGTGGGGGGTGCGCAAGAAGAATTGAGAATGGAGAAGGGGGCACGGTGCAGGAATGCGCAATGCAAAATGCAAAATTTGCGAATGCAGAATGCAACGCACACAGGATGCTGCCAGCCCCGCCCGTGATTCTCGTCCGGGGTGAGGAATAAGGAACCGGGCGGGGGTCAGGGAACAAGGGAACGACTGGGCCACTTGGCGATTGCCGAGTAGTCCGTCGCTACCTTGCTCCCTGATTCCTACTGACCCGTCACCATGTACCTGGTACGAGAGCGGCATCACGCCCTTCCTGATCCGTTCGGCATCCTTCTGCAGCTGCTCCCGCGACACCACGTTCAGGGCAGCGTAGCGCTCGAGGAAGGCGGCCACGCTCTCGCGTTCGCCGGCTTTCAGCAGGTAGTTCACCAGACGGCCATGGAGCCCGCTGTGACCGTAGGCCAGCTCCTCCGAGGCTGGTGCCTTCGAGGCCGCCATCAGGTGCTCGACCGCGGCCTCCCGGTCGCCACGGCGCAGGGCCACCGTGCCCGCGGTGATGTGCCCGCGGAAGACGGCGCTGCCGTACTCCGGGTGATCAGCGAAGCGAGGTGCCAGCACGAGGAGTTCCTGCGCGTACTTCTTCGACAGGTCGAGGAGCAACGTCGCCTCGGCCTCTTGCCCCTTGTCTTCCGCGTTCTCGAACCCCATATAGGCGAGCTCGCCGAGCCAAGGCAGGTATTCGAACCGCTCGGTTTCCGGCAGGGCGGAGACGGCCCGATGCTGTTCTTCGCCGCGCGCGCCCTTCACCGCCGCACGCATGTTCGCGTCGCGCTCGCGGGCGGCAAGAGACACGCGGAGGGCGCGCGCCCGCACGAACTCTGGGTCCAGTGAGAGCGCGCGTTCCAGGTATGCCCTTCCCAATGCGATCGGATCGAAATCGAGGCGGTCGCGCTGGTACCCGCCGCCCTGGTTGAGCAGCCAGAAAGCCGTGGCCGCGAGCAAGCGCGGATCGCTCGACTCCTCCAGTCGGCGCCGGACGTCGTTCGCGTGGGGGCCGTGCGCCGACTTCAAATCGATGGTGCGCACGACATTGAGCGGCGTCGAGGAACTGGAGCCAACCAGCACAAGGTAGTAGAGGCGTCCAAGGTCGTCGGTGGACCTGCCTTGCGGGTCGAGCGCGGCCGCGCGAACCAGCGCTTCCTCGGCGCGCCTCTCATCGCCAACCTCGAAGAACCGCGCGGCGTGGAGGAGAAGCTCCGCGCTGGCGTTCTTTCGCTTCAGGTGCGCGAGCCAGAGGGCTGTGGCCTGCTGGTAGCCGTTCGGGTCGGGCAGCGGGTCGAGCCGGGTGGAGAAGATCCGGGCGCCCCACTCCCCGGCCATCTCGTGCTCCGGGTGGTCGCGGATGATCCGGAGGATGTGCGGCCGCCTCGCCTCGACGCACGCCTGCTCACCGATCACCAGCGTGCAGCGCGCGGCCCAGCGGCCGTCAGGCCCCTGGACGCTGACCGGCCGGTAGAACACGAGCAGCTTCCTGAGGCCCTCGAAGTCCTGCGGGTCGTTTGCAACCCGCGCCTCGAGTTCACGGACCTGCTCCGACGTCATGGCGTCGGCTTCCTTGAAGAGCCCCGATGTCTGTGCCTGCGCCGCGCGGTCCGCCGCAGCCTCGGGATCCGGCTGCAGGGGCGACGGCTCGGGCGCGTGGGTGCGGCAGGCAGCGACGAGAACGACGGCGGTGGCGCAGACGGCCAGCGTGGCCATCGTCCGGGGCCTTGAAGCCGTCGGGCAGCAGTCGCCGCGGAGGATCCGATCGATCCGGTCGCCGAGCAAGCCGGAGCCGTCCACACGCACCCCCTGCCACGACAGCCGGCGGCCGCTCCCACGGACGGCGGCAGCCATGTCCACGAGCACCTTCGCGTACCGGCGCGCTTCGCCGGCGGCCCGGAGGCCGTCGGCGTCGGCGGCCTGTTCCGCGGCGGCGGCAATCGCGCGCTCCAGCCACCACGCCAGCGGGTGGAACCAGAAGATGCAGCGATTGAGGTGGGCGACGAGCGCGACCAGCGGGTCGCGGCGCCGTGCGTGCGCCTGCTCGTGTGCCAGCACGGCCTCCAAGTGCCCCGCTGGCCACGTCCGCCAGGCGGCAGGCAGCAGGATCCGTGGCCGCAGCATCCCGAGGACCACTGGGGCTGCGACCAGGTCCGACTCGAGAAGGGGCGCGCCGCTTCCTGTCGCGGCGTTGCCTGGAACGCGGCGGGCGGTAGCCGTGACACGGCGGGCCAGCCGCCACCCGACCATTAGTCGGGCCAGCAGCAGGACGACGCCGGGAAGGTAGGCGATCATGAGCCACGCCGGCCAGGACGCTTGGGGGCGCTCCAGGGCCGCGCCTGCGTCCGTCACGGCAACGGTCCTGCCGGTCGGTGATGGAAAGGCGGCAGATGACGTCGGGGCCGCCAGGTTGGAGTCGTCCGGGGCGATGGCAGGCAGCGCGGGGTCGTCGGCGAGCCAGCTGCCTGCCGACGACGCAAGGTCGACGGGGACGGGTGCCGGCAGCCGGACGCCGGTGGTCGCGAGGACCAGGGTCAGCCCCGGCATCAGCAGCATGGCGGCAAGAACCGTTGCCCAGGCGGCATGACGCAGGTTGCCGGCGCGCACGCGGGCGACGCGCAGCAGGACGGCGACGAGCGCGGCGACAGCGAGCGCGCGAACGGAGCTGTCGAGGAGGATGCCGAGCACGGCGCCGCTGGTTCCTGGCGACATGATGCCTCCGCTGTCTGGGTGCCCAGGGGCGGTCTCCGGGTGGTGGCCCGCCTACTTACCGACCTTGCGCGCCAGGCGCTGAATTTCCTTCGCCGACAGAACCTTCTCGTCCACCAAACCGGTAAGGAACCGTTCCACCGACCCCGAGCAGAAACGGTCGATGATATGCCGCACGGCGCGTGCTGCGAGGCTCTGGGCCGGCACCCGGGCCTCGTAGACGAACACCTTGCCGTCGACCCGGTGGTGCAGGAAGCCCCGCCCCTCGAGACGGCGCAGCAGCGTGCGCACGCTCGCGTCCTTCAGCGGGTGACGCGGCAGCAGCCCTTCCCGGACCTGTTCGGCCGTGGCGCTTCCCTTCGTCCAGACCAGGTCGAGGATGGCCTGCTGGAGCGGGGTGAGGGCCGGCGTCGACGTGTGACGGGCTGTCATGTGACGCACTGTAACACTAGCGCGCGAGCGGTGCAAGCTCAATTCTCGCAGGCCCCTGGCAGTAACCCGTTCAATCGGCTCCGTTCAGCCTGCTGGATTCGAACACCTGCGCGCCTGCCAGTGTTTTTGACTGGTCAAAATCGGCCCGCTTCGGTGTCCCCGTCGGTGACGCGCCCGACCTCAGAGACGCGACGTCCGCTACGAACCAGCGAGCGGCTTCCCACTGGTTGTGGATGGTACAAGCAAGGGCAATGTTGTCCGCGGTTGGGGTGCCGCCCTCCGCGAACGGCACGCGGTGGTGGAATTCGAGGCGGCGCGTCCGGGTGCAGCGGCCCGCTGGACCCACGAAAGTGCAGCGGGCGCCGTCGCGGGGCACCGGCAAGCGCTTCCGAGCCGCGAACTTCGTCCGTTCCAGCTGCTCGAGCAGCGCGGTGAGCGCGCGGTCGAGGACCTCGGCAAGATCGGCCGTGGGGACCGCATGGCCCGGCAGATCCTGCGCCCGGCGCAGCTTGCGCTCTGTTTCTTCAGAGATCGTGACGCGCAAGCTATAGCGGGTGGGCGTGAGCGGCCGAAGCTCCGAGCGTCCGGGCTGGAGCTGTACCGCTGGGTCGGGTACGCGGACAGGGAGCACGGTGGCTCCGCTTCTTGGGGATCCACGAGACTGTGCGTCATGTCGAGACCCGCCACGGCGCCTGCTCCCGCCGGCGTCAGGCCGTGCGGCGGCGGAGGAGGTTGCGCGTCGCCCGGCGGGACGGCGTCCGCGCCCTTCAAGGTCGAACCGGAGCGGCCGCGCAAGACCTGGTGCCGGCACCACTTCAGTTCTCACGGTCCCTTTCCGGGACCACGCCTTCCCACCGGTCCCGGCCGATCCAAAACGGACAGTGAGGACACACCTCTCCCTCGGGATAGTCCTTGCCTTCTTCATGCGGGCATCCGACCAGCCGGTCCGTCATCGCGACGCTCTTGACTTCCTGCGCCTCCAAGAACGTCTCTATGGCCCTGGCGATAGACACGTCATCCCGCACGTCCTGGCCGCCCGATAACCAGCGCTCGAGTGGTTCCACTTCGGCGCCCGCGGACTTGACGATCCCCACGGCCACCTTCGTAGCCCTACGATCATCAGGACCGTAAAACGCGATCGTTGCGATCGGGTACCCTCGAAAACCACGATTCCCGCGCTTCTGGAGTCCCCAGATTGCTTTGTGATGCATACGGACCTCCGAGACATCCGCAGTGTAGGCTCGCCCGGCGCCCCGGGTTCAATCGCGCGCTGGCATGGGACAACCGTCGTCTTGCTCAATGGGCCACGTCGACAATCGCCACCTTGCCCCCTGATCAACCTTGCTCCCTGGTCCCCTGATTCCCGATCCCTGTTCCCTGGTATAGAATCCCGCGCCATGAAGCACGCGCACGCCTCGCGCAACGTCATTCTCGTCCTCGCCCTCATCCTTTGGTCCGCGGGGGCGATCGTCTTCGCTCAAGCCGCGCAGGCAACCAGGGCGGCCCCGCCCTCGCCCGCGTCTGCCGTCACAGCGGCTCCAGTTCCCGCGACCGCGCCCGAGTACGGTCCCGCCAGGGGCACCCTCGTGATCGTAGGGGGCGGGGCCCTCGAGGGCACCGGGATCCAGGAGAAGTTCATCGAGCTGGCCGGCGGCCTCGACGCGAAACTGGTGGTGGTGCCGACTGCGGGCGGCAACAAGAACCCGGACGGGACGATCAGGGTCTACCAACAGGAGCAGGTCATCGCCTCGTGGCTCAAGCGCGGGATGAAGAACGTCACCATGCTTCACACCCACGATCCGAAGGTGGCCGACACCGAGGAGTTCGTGAAGGCGCTGCGCGAGGCGAACGCGGTCTGGTTCGACGGCGGACGGCAGTGGAACATCGTCGATTCCTACATGAATACGCTGACGTACCGCGAGTTCCACAAGGTGCTGGAGCGTGGCGGCGTCATCGGCGGCAGTTCCGCCGGCGCCACCATCCAGGGCGACTACCTGGTGCGCGGCGCAGTCGCCGGGTCGCAGATCGTCATGACGCCGGAGCCCGAGCACGAGCACGGCTTCAACTTCCTGCGCCGCTCGGCCATCGACCAGCACATCAACGCCCGCAACCGCTGGGACGACCTGATCCCCGTCATCCAGAAGTACCCGAACCTGCTCGGCATCGGGCTGTCGGAGGGCACCGCGATCGTGGTGAAGGGCGACCAGTTCGAGGTGATGGGGAAGTGGAAGGTGGCCATGCACGACAACACGCGCCCCTACCAGCCCTGGGAAAAGCCGTACTTCGTCCTGTCGCCTGGCGACGTCTACGACATGAAGGCGCGGAGAATCGAGAAGCTGGGGACTGGCGTGACGCCGCGGCGTCAAACTGGCCCGCCGCAGCGCTGACTTCTGCGGTGGCCTCTGGCCAGTGGATCACACCGTCCTGAGCCAGCGTGACCGCGTGTCTCGCTGGCCACCGACCACTGTCCACTGACCACTACTTATCGTCGTCGTCATCCGCGATGGCCCGCACGAACCCGGTCCGCCGCGGCGGCGGCATCACCGCCCGGGCGCCGTGAACCGACTTCCAGATGATCTCGTTCAGCTCCTGCTCGGGCGCCATGTCCGCCTCCTCCAGGTTCATGAGAAGCGAGGCTTGCGACCCGGGGGCATTGGGCGCGTTCATCTCGTCGAACGGGTACCGGGCCTGGCGCAGCGTGAAGGGCGTCAGCACCGGCGTCGCCTGGAACGCGTTGTACATCGGCGCCGCGGCCGCGTCGTACTGGCTCATCGGCGGGATCCCGAGGATCAGCTCCATCGTGCGGAGAACTCCCGACGTCGTGTAGAGCGTGGAATCGACGAAGCCGCGCCTGGTGAACGGGCTGACGACGAGCACGACGGAGCGGTGGGCGTCCACGTGGTCAGGACCGTTCTGGGCGTCGTCTTCGAGAACGAAGATCGCGGACTCCTTCCAGAAGCGGCTCTTGGAGATCGCCTCCACCACGCGGCCCGTCGCGTAGTCGTTCTCGGCCACCATCGAGCGCGGCGTCGGTGATCCCGGCCGCGTGCCGTTGGTGTGGTCGTTGCCGAGGCGGATGATCGAGAGTCGCGGCAGCTGCCCGTTCGCCTCGAACTGCTTGAACTCCTCGAGCCACACGTCCACGCGCTGGTTGTCGGGGATCGTCGTGTCGTAGGGGGCGTAACGCGGGTGCACGAGCCCCTTCAGGCCCGGCACCGTCGCCTCGACCGGCCCGCCCTTCTTCTTCCAGTCCGCGAACTCGCCGTAGCTCCTCACGGTCACGCCCGCGCGCGTGGCGAAGTCCCACAGGTAGCCTTCGGGCGGGGCCGCGAAGTTCCCGAACGGGCCGCGCATCGTCCAGCCGCCCTCGCTGAGGTAGACCGCCCCGCGGCCGCCGTAGTTGGTCGGCCAGATCTTCTCCACGACGTCCGTCGCATAGGCTGCCGTGGAGTAGGCGTGGCCGTCCATGCTGACCTCGGCGTCCACGTAGAAGTTGTCGAACAGGACGAACTCGTTGACCATGGCGTGGGCGTTGGGTGTGACGTCCTCGCCGAACAACGTCAGCGTCGCGTCGCCGTTGCCCTTCGCGACGTCGCCCAGCACCTGGTCGTACGTCCGGTTCTCGCGAATGATGTAGAAGACGTGCTTGATCGGCGACGGCTGGCCGACGGTCCCCGGGATCGGCGAGGCCTTGGGGGCGTCGGCCGGCGTGAGGCGGGTGGCGTCCGTGTAGCGCACCAGCTCGTAGACCTTCTTCGTCATCGCGTCGAGCGTGGGCTTGTCGGGCGTGGGGATCAGGGACAGCGCGCCCTGGAGCATCGACCCGGAGTACTGGAAGTCGCCCGTCGGCCCGCGCGGGTTGGGCAGCGACACCAGCCCCTTGCCGTTGAGCACCAGGATTCGCTTGCCGTCCGGCGCGAACAGCACCCCCGTCGGGTACCAGCCGGTGGGGATGAAGCCCTCGACCTCGCTGCGGCCCGGCGTCTCGACGTCCACCACCGCGACGGTGTTGTTGTCGGCATTCGCGACGAGCAGCGTGCCGCCGTCGGGCGACAGCGCCAGCGCGTTCGGCGTGCTGCCCACCGGCGCTTTCGGGTACAGCGCGACGGAGATCTGCTCCTTCGCGGTGCCGGACGCGAGGTCCACCACCCACACGGCGTTGGTGTTCGCGCAGGCCACGAACAGCCGTTTGCCGTCGGCCGAGAGGAGCATCGCGTTCGGGTGTCCGCCGACCTCGAACTCCGCCGTCTGCTTCAGAGTGACAGGATCGAAGGCAAGGACCTTCCCGCCACCCCAGAGCGAGATGTAGAGCGTCTCTCCATCCGGGGTGACGAGGCAGGTGTACGGCTCGGCGGGCAGGTCCACCGTCTGCCGCACGCGATTCCGCTCGAGGTCCACCGACGACAGCGCGGTGCCGAGCACGTGGACCGCGAAGAGGGTCTTGCCGTCGGGGTGCACGGCGACCCCGCCGATGAAGCCGGGGTTCTCGAGGCCCATCGGGCCGCCGCGCCGCTCGGGCCGGCCAAGCACGTGGTTGGCGCCGAGCGTCAGCAGGTTCCCGCTCCACTCGAACTCGTTGACCGTGTTCTGGCTCGCCCCCGAGGAATAGAGGCGCCGGCCGTTCGGGTGCCACGCGAGGCCGAACCAGGCGTGATCCACGGCGACGCGCGATTTCACGTACCGGTTCACCAGGTCCACCACCGTCAGCGTCGGCTTCGCGTAGCCGTTGTTGGTGACGATCAGGTAGCGGCCGTCGGGGGAGAGGGTCATGTTCAGCGGGAGATCGCCGATGCCGACGTGCTCGCCGGCCGGGGCGATCTTCCAGCCGTTCGGCAGGAGCGTGACGCCGGCGCCCTGCACGCCCGGCAGCTGGGGTCTCCCGGGGCCGCGCTGGGCCCGGGGCACGAAGACGGCTACTCCGACGAACATCAGGACTCCGGCCACGAGCCAGGCGGTGCGCTTGAGCATGGAGGGAATCCTACCCCAGGGGAATTGAGAATGGAGAATGGAGAATGGAGAATTGAGAAGGGAGACAGCGGCAGCAGGCAGGAAGAAATGCAAAATGCAGAATGCAAAATGCAGAATGCCGAAGCCGGATGCCCGACAACCGCCAGCCTGCCCGCCACTGCTCCGGAGCCGCCCCCGAGCCCTGTGTCTCGAGCCCTCTTACAAGTGCTTGCCAAACCGGAGCACCATGAGCGTCGCGTCGTCCAGCGGCTCGGCGCTGCCGCGGAAGCGCCGCACGTCTCCCTCGATGCGCGCAAGCACGGCGTCCACGTCTGTGTTCGGGCCCTGCAGCAGCAGCGGCTCCAGGTGTTCCACACCCCACACGTCGCCCGCCTCGTTCTCCGTTTCCACCATCCCGTCGGTGTAGAAGAACAAGAGGTCGCCTTCCTCGAGGCTCACCGCGCGCTCGTGGTAGCCGTGCCCCGAGAAGAGGCCGAGAGGCATCCCGGTGGTGGACATCCGCTCGAGACCCGCGTCGCGGCGGAGGACGAACTGCGTGTTGTGGCCGGCGTTCACGTAGCGGAGCACGCCCTGGTGGGTGTCCACGATGCCGACGAACAGCGTCAGGAACACCTCGGGCGGCGTGGTGGCCTCGAGTTCCCGGTCGAGCGTGTCGGCCAGGACCGCGAGGTCGTTCTCGAGCGGCAGGCGTGCGCGGAGCGTCGCCTGAATGTTGGCCATCAGCAGCGCGGCGCTGACGCCCTTGCCCGACACGTCGCCCACGAGCACCGCGATGTTGCCGTCGGGCAGGACGAAGTAGTTGAAGAAGTCGCCCCCCACCTCGCGGGCCGGGATCGACATCCCCTTGACCTCGGCCACGCCGAGGCGGAGCGCTTCGCGGGGGAGGATGCCGATCTGAATCTGCCGGCACAACTCCAGCTCTCTGTGCATCCGTTCGCGCTCCACGAGCATCTTCTGGTGGGCGGCGAGGTCCTCGGCCATCTGGTTGAAGGCTCCCGCCAGCCGGCCGAACTCGTCGTGCGAGCGAACGGGGATGCGCGTGGAGAGGTCGCCGCGCGAGATCTGCTGGACGCCCGCCATCAGCGTCTTGAGGTGGCGCGTCATCCGGCCGGCCAGCGGCACGCTGCCCACGAACACCAGCGCGATCAGCCCGAAGCCCAGGCCGAAATTGCGCGCGGCCACGCGGCGCAGGTCTCGCAGGTCGTCGGCGATGGGGCGGGCGATGCCGAACGTCACGCCGCTCCGGTCCTTTCGCGTCACGACGATCCAGTCGTTGACCGCCCGCACCGTGGTGGCGCCCTCGGCCGCGCCAGCCGTCGGCTGCAGCCAGGTCACCACCTGCCGGTCCGCGCCTTCCGGGCCGTGCAGGTTGCCGTCGGGGTCCACGGCGAACGCGATCTCGCCCTGGTCCCGGCGGGAGTTCACCAGGACGGTGCCGAGCAGGCGCTTGAGGTTCAGCTTGGCGTTGATCCGCCCGACCTCGCGGCCGTCCTGCTGGACCAGGAGGCTCACGTCCCGTCCCTTGAAGACGGTGGTCGTCTTCACGGGGACAATCTCCGCCCGTGCACGTTCGCCGAGCCGGGCCGCGTGCCTCGGCTGCGCCGGCCGCCGTGCCGCGTGCGCTCGGCTGCGCCGGCCGCCATGTTGGGCCGCGTGCGTTCGGCTGCGCCGGCCGCCCGTTCGCGCGCGCGGGCCGCCTGCCGCAGTTGCTGCTGCGAGGCCCGCTCCAGCTCCGCCGCGCCGATCCCGATCTGTGCCTGCAGCGCCTTGGCCCAGAGCGCCAGCTGCTCGGCCGACGGCGCGCCTTCACCCCCCGACGCCTGGTACTTCTTCATCGCCAGGCTGATCACCTGGGACATCTCCACCGTCAACCGGCCGTGCTCGTCCACCGCGACAATCGGCGTCCGGGGAACCGGCGGGACCGGATGCGTCCCGGGGACGCCAGCCGGCGGCGGTGGCGGGCTCTTGACGTAGACCCGCACGCTACCCGTTCCGCCGTGTTCGCTTCCCCGGGGTTGAACGGACGGCTCGACGCCGGCCCGCGCCGTGCCAGGCGCCGGGGGGGCGCTAGCCATCTCGGGCACGGCGGGCGTCACGGGCGCTGCCGGACCGTCGGCCGCGTCGGCCGGGGCCGGACCCGAGGTGTGGCCGTGGCCGGCTGCGTCGGCCGCGGCGGGCCCGGCCGGCGGCCGGCCCGGGTCGATTTCCAACGCCTCGAACATCGGCGCCACCTCGCCCAGCACACCCGCCAGCTCGCCGGCCAGTTCGACAGACGCGGACGAAGGCTCGCCTGGCTTCGCGGGGCGCGGCGGGACAGGGGTTCCGGGAGGCGCCGTCGGCCGCCCGCCCGCGCTCGCGAACCGCTGCTCGCGGCCCGGCATTGTCCAGATGCGGTCCATGCGCCGCTCGAGATCGCGGGTCACCCACTCCATCCGGTGGCCCAGCTCGCCCGCCATCGTTCGGGCCTGCTGCTCGGCCGCTCTCTGCAACGCGGTGCGCGAGGAGTAGTAGGAAACCAACGTGACGGCCGATAACGGCAGAACGGAGATCGCGAGAAACGCGATGATGAGCCGGGAGCGGACGCTCATGAAATACCTCGGGCGGTTGGGGGCCTACAGCCTGATAGACGTTGACCAACAGCATACGGTTCGCCCGCCACCACGGTGAAGGGCGCTCCTCAGCAGCAGCCAGGTGCCTGCCCGACCAAGGTTCAGGTTCGCCCGGAGTCGAGACGCTCTGCAGAAGGCGCAGGTTCGCCGAGTCGATGCCAGCCTCGCGATGCCGGCCTCGTGTCGATGGCAGCCTCGAGCGCGGCCACCCACGGCCGGGGTAGAATCCCCCGGTGCCTCTGCTGGCCTCGATCTTCCTCAACGACGTCCTGCCGATCTTCATCGTTGCCGGCATCGGGTTCACGCTTGCCCGGACGCTGAAGGCCGACGTCCGCGCGTTCTCGCGCATCACTTTCAACGCGCTCTCCCCGTGCCTCGTGTTCCACTTACTGGTCACTTCCGACATCGGGGTGACCGACGTGGCGCGGATGACCCTGCTGACCGCCATCGTCGTCCTCGGCATCGGTGCGGTGGCTCGCGTGGCGGCCGTCCCCTTCCGGCTCGAG
This sequence comes from uncultured Acidobacteriota bacterium, assembly GCA_963744445.1. GTDB lineage: Bacteria > Acidobacteriota > Vicinamibacteria > Vicinamibacterales > Fen-181 > CAVUTP01. The sequence goes on along the minus strand of CAVUTP010000025.1, from coordinate 414,980 downwards.
CGGCCCGCGCTCGCGGCGTTCCTGCTGGTGGTAATGTTCTCCAACGCCGGGAACTACGGCCTGCCGGTCGTGCTCTTCGCGTTCGGCCGCGACGCGCTCGCGCACGCGTCCATCTACTTCGTGGCCAACGCGGTCCTTGCATTCACCGGCGGCGTGTTCATCGCGTCGGCCGGCCGTCGGTCGCTTCGCGACGCGCTTCGCGGAGTATTGCGCGTGCCGGCGGTGTACGCGGCGGCCGCCGCGGCGCTCGTCATGGCGGCCGGCGTGACCGTTCCGGTGCCGCTGATGCGGCCGATTGAGCTGTTGAGCGGCGCGGCTTTGCCCGCCATGCTGCTGGTCCTCGGGATGCAGCTGGAACGCGGGGCCTGGCCCGAGCGCCCCGGGCTCGCGGTGCTGGCCGTAGTCCTCTGCCTCGCGATCACGCCGCTCATCGCCCTCGGCGCCGCGAACCTGCTCGGCCTGTCCGGCCCCGCCCGGCAGGCGGCCATCCTCCAGTCGGCCATGCCCAGCGCCGTCCTGACGACGATCCTCGCGCTCGAATTCGATGTCGATCCCTCGTTCGTCACCGCGTGCGTGGTCCTCTCCACGCTCGCCAGCCCGATCAGCATCACGCTCCTCATCGCGATGATCGGGTAGCGCGCCGCAAATCACAGAATTGAGATTCCCGTCCTGATTCCGGCTGGTCGCCGGCTGGCCGGGCGGGCGCCCGCCCGTAAATCGGCCGAAAACAGGCCGGGTTGGACGCCCCCGAAGGGTGTCGCCGTGGCACGCATAGTGCCTTACCCCCGGCGATGCCCCTGGGTCTGAGGGGCCGGCGGGTCCGTGCAGCGCCGGCTGGCGGCGGCATCGTAAAGGCAGGATTCGGGAATCAGGATTCAGGAATCAGCGTTGACCCGTGTGCCGACGGCGCCGCATCCTCCCGGCGCCGTCGCTTCTTCCTCGTACCCTCAGCGATTCTCAATTCTCCATTCTCAATTCTCAATTCCGTGGTACACCCACGCGTAACCCTGCAGAAACGGCCAGCGTTTCCACGGGTTGCCGAGGATGCAATTGGCGAGCGCGCGGACCTTCTCCTCGGTGTTTACTGCCGTCAGCTGTGTCTCGTCTGACCACAGGCCCGCAGACCGTCGGTGGACTCGCTGCAACTGGTGGGACGCGCTGGCCTTCCACGATCCGGCCAGCTGGCTCGCGCCCGCGAGCGTGCTGCGCACCAGCACGTGGACGTGGTCGTCCATGACGACCAGCGCGAACAGCTCGTAGCGATGACCGTCCCCCCCCAGGATGGTGTCGAAGACGACCTGCCGCTCGCGCGGCTGCAGCGTCGGCTGCCCGCGCGCCAGCCGCCACGTCACGAAGCACGCGGCCGGCTTCTCCGCCCGCAGCCACCCTCCGAACCACGAGGCGAGGGGACCCATGCCGCGTGCAGGTCGCACACCGCATGCCGTCGCCGCGGCGCGGCGTCGCCTGCGATTCATCGCTCCACGCACGCCTGAGGGGGCGGAATCTGCCCGCCGGTGGCCGACGAGGATCGCAGGAAGTGCACCGCGGCCGATGCCGCTGTCGCTGTGGTCCCCCAGCCGCCGCCTCGGCGCCTTCTTTCGCCGCGACCGTGTGAAAGCCAGCGACGCACATGTAGAATGTCCATTCGGCGTGCGGCCTCGTCGTGCCCGTCTCGAGCGTCCGACATTCCGCATTCCGTCCGTTTGCACGCTGCATTCCGCATCCGCGCTCCTCATTTATGTCGCTCTGGGAAGTCCTCGCGATCGCCGTCGGCCTGGCTATGGACGCGGCGGCCGTGTCGCTTGCCGCGGCGGCCGCCAACCACGCGAGCAACGGCCGTGCGACGTTTCGCCTCGCCTTCCACTTCGGTCTCTTTCAGTTCATGATGCCCGTGGCCGGCTGGGCGGCGGGCGCGGCGGTGGCAAGCGGCATCGCCTCTGTCGATCACTGGGTGGCCTTCGCCCTCCTGGCCTTCGTGGGCGGGCGGATGGTGTGGGCCGGCGTGAAGGGCGACGGCAAGGAGACGTTCTCCCGCGACCCGAGCCGCGGCGCGACGCTCGTGCTGCTCTCGGTGGCCACGAGCATCGACGCGCTGGCCGTCGGCTGGACGCTGGCCATGCTGGGGGCCCGCATCTGGCACGCGGCCGTGATCATTGGACTCGTCACGGGGACCCTATCGGTCGTGGCCATCCGGCTTGGAACCCGGCTCGGCGCAGCCGCCGGAAGGCGCATGGGGGTGGTCGGCGGTATCATCCTGCTGCTGATTGGCGCGCGCATCCTCGTCGAGCACCTTCTTGGGGTCACATCCTGAATCGCGAAAGAAGTGATGATTCAAGCATGACCCCACAACGGGAACCGTATGTATCCGGGTGAACGGTTCAACAGCATCACGCACCTCGTCGGCGCCTGTCTTGCCTGCGTCGGCCTGGTCGTCCTCGTCGTCTGGGCCTCGCTGTACGGCGATGCGCGACGCGTCGTCAGCTTCAGCATCTACGGCGGCACGCTCCTCCTGCTCTACACCTTCTCGACGCTGTACCACTCCTTCCGCGGCCCCGCCAAGCGCGTCTTCCAGTACCTCGATCACGGCGCCATCTACCTGCTGATCGCGGGCACCTATACGCCGTTTGCCCTCGTCGGGATTGGCGGGCGTCTCGGTTGGTCCATCCTCGTCGTCGTCTGGTCCCTCGCCCTGGCTGGTATCCTGCTGGAGTTCCGGCAGAGGAAAGGGCGCCGGATCCTGGCCGTCGTCATCTATTTGACGATGGGCTGGCTAGGGGTGGTCGCCATCCGGCCGCTGGTGACGGCGCTCGGCCCGGCCGGCCTCGCATGGCTGATCGCCGGGGGCGTCTTCTACACGGCAGGGATCGCGTTCTACGCCACCGACAAGCGCGTGGCGATCGGTCACGGAATCTGGCACCTGTTCGTCCTCGCGGGCAGCGCCGCTCACTACGTCGCCATCCTGCTCTATCTGGGGCGGTAAGAGGTGCCGCTGCGGTCCGCCGGACGGCGGGCTGCCCTGCGGGCATGACCGGTCAAGGGCCCGAAGCCCGGGTGGCGCGCGAGCACTTTGCACACAAATCCTGCTCCGGGGTTTTCACCGCCGCGAAATTCCGGTAAGCTGGACCCGATTAAATTAGGTCCAGAATAGCAAGATAACCGGCTTGACCCGGCGCGCCCCCGCGTTGCCCCCTGCGTAGCCCCCGATTTCTCACGGATCCCGAACCGGCGATCTGGCTCGCCTGTTGCTGAGCCGGCATCGGGGGTCCGAGGCTTCACAATCGTCGTCGCCCCTGGGGGGATGTTTCCATGCAGTTGACCCGAGCAGCCGACTACGGGGTTCGCGCCATGATCCAGTTGGCCAGCGAAAACCCCGGCACCCGCGCCAGCCTCTCGGAACTGGCGCACGCGGCCGAAGTCTCTCCCGCGTTCCTCTCGAAGGTGCTCCAGCGACTGGTGAAAGCTGGCTTCATCGCCTCCCGCCGCGGCAAGCGCGGAGGATTCGAAATGCTCGACCGCGGCCGCGAGGCCTCGCTGCTCGAGATCCTCGACGCCTTGGACGGCATCCCCGCGCTCAACCTGTGCCTGCTCGACGGAAGCTGCCACCGCAGCCCGTGGTGCCCGACGCACCCGGTGTGGAAGGAGGCCCAGGATCGGATGCGCGAGGTGCTGGGCTCGGCGTCGCTGGCGCAGCTGGTAGCCGAGGACCGCAACGGCAAGGAAGCCCGGCGCCTGACCGAGATGCGGCAGGAGTAGAACCAGGCGCAGGACAACTCAGGGTTCACCTTTCGAGACGGGCCGGGGGCTGGAAGGAGCCGGTGCGGCGCCTCACGGTTCGGGGCGACGAGCAGGTGTCCACGCCAGCCATGAAGCCGACGGCCCTCGCCCCGCCAGCCGAACAGCAGGGCTAAGTCCTGCCCCACGGCACGGCCGAAGGCCTCCTACATGCCGTGCGCCAGCGCGACGATCAGATCCACTAACGCCTGCAGGTCGCGGCCGTCGATGACTTCTACAGCCGAGTGCGAGTAGCGCCCGGGCCAGGAGATTGGGACGACGATGGTGCCGACCTTGGAGAACTGGGACCCGTCGTTGCCGCCGTTCGTCGTGCCCACCGTGACCGGGATGCCGCGTGCGGCGGCGAGCTTGCGAATGACCTCCACCGTCGCCGGCGGGGTGATGCTGCTGTTGTCGACCGCGCGAAGGACCGCCCCCGACCCGAGCGGCACGAGCGAGGTTCGCTGCGGGTCCACCGGCGAGTCGGACGACACGAACGTGTCAACCGCGAACACGTAGGTCGGGGCCATCCGGTCTGCCAGGACGCCAGCGCCGCTGAGGCCGGTTTCCTCCTCCACATCCCACGCGAACGTGATGCGGTTGGGCACCTTGGCGGGATCGAGCTTCTTCAGCGCCTCGATCAGTGCAGCGCAACCCGCCCGATCGTCGATGGCGCGTGCGCTTGCCCGGTGATCGCCCAACCTGACCAGCTGTTTGCGCACGGTCGCGGTGTCGCCCTTCGCCACACCGAGCGCCTCGGTTTCGGCACGTGAGGCCGTGCCGAAGTAGAGAAGGACCTCCTCGGCGCGAGGCTGCCATTCGCTGGCTCTCGTGTAGTTCGGCCTGGGGGCGACGATGGCGGGCACGCGCCCCCGCGCGGTGTGCACGAGCACGCCGTGCCCTTCCATGGACGCGTGGTAGACGCCACCGCGCCGCACTGTCGCCATCCCGTCCTCCCGGACATCCGCGATCTCGTAGCCGAGCTCGTCGGTGTGGGCGACGAAGAGCAGTTCCTTGCCGCCCTTGCCGAACGAGACTGTCAAGTTTCCCTTCGCGTCCACTTCCGGCTTCGCCCATTTCGGCAGCAGCTTCTCGACCGCCACCCGGGCGTCCGTTTCATGTCCCGAAACCGCGTAGGCGTCGATGAGTGTGGCGAGGGTCGCGAAGTTCGCGGTGGCGCGGGCGCCGAGTGGCGAGTCCGCCGGCGGGGGCGGCGCTTCGGACGCGACCGGTGCGACGCCCGCCTCGGAGGCCAGCGCAGCGGCGAGCGCGGACACATCCGTCAGCCTCACGGTTTCGACAGGCGTTTGCGCCCAGAGCACCGGGAGGACCATCACCTTCGTCTTCGCGGCCCACGCCGGCGGAAGGCCGGCGAGCCGAGGGGCCTGCGGTGCAGCGGGAGCGCCAGGCTGCGCGGCGGCAGGTCCGGCGCCGGCGGCCTGGCCCGTGCGCGCCGGGGCCGGGTGCGTGACCACCGGGCCGGTGCCCGCCGTTCCGTAGGTGCCCCTCGCGTCCGCGTCCCGCCCAATCGGCGCGCGGGCGAGGACGACCACCGCGTCGGGCTCGAGCCGGCGGGCGAGGCGGACGAGGCCGCGGTCGCCGAACAGCCCCTGCGCGGTCCACGCCACCGTCACCGATCCGTTCAAGGTCTTCGCCGCCGCGAGGCTGTGCACCAGCTCGACCATCGCCAGGGCGTTGGCCCTGGCCTGAGCGGCAAGGCCGGAGACCTGGTCGCCGGCCAGCCGTTGCACGCGTTCTCGCAGCGCCACCGTGTCGAGCATCTTGATTCCGAGCTTGGCGACCTCGGCGGGCGAGGCCGCCCCGGCGTCCACCCACAGGTCGTCGAGGCCCTTCACTGCCGAGGCCTGTGACCGGCCACGCTGCAGGTGTGCCGACGCGCTCACGCTAACGGCAGGCACCATCTGCCCGTCCGTGCGCCGCACGGCCACAGGCTGGCCGTAGAGGAACTGGTCGTACAGCGGGTGGCTGGCTCCGGAGGAGACCCGCTGAAGGCGGAGGAACCCGGCGTCGGTGATGTCGGAAACGATGTAGCCGTCCTCGTCGATGCTGGCGGTGACGAGAAGGTGCGGCTTGCCCTGTCCGACCGTGACGGTCAGGTTGCCGATCTCGTCCACGGCGGGCGCCACGGAGGCCGGCAGCATCGATCGGACCGCGGCGGTGACGTCGGTTTCAAACCCGGACACGCCCTGCTTGCCGATCAGGGTGGACAACCGCGGCGCCAGCGCCGCGGACCCGCCGGGCGCTTGCGCAGCAGCGCCGATCGAGACGAAGGCCAGGGCGAGGGTGAGCACGGTACGCGGCGATGGGTCGTCATGGTGTTGAGGCCTCCCGTAGGCCGCCCTGCCTGCCCTGAGCGCGGTGAGCGGCGAGCGCCGGATCGAAGGCCGTGGCGGCCCTCGGATCCGGCCGATGAGTCGCAGGATGATACCCTGCTTTTTCCTGATACACTGTGCCCGCCCCGAAAACGACCCGGGGGATTCGGCCAGGAATCGGCCCGCAACCCCTTCGATCCCGGACAATTCAAGGTCCCCTGGGAACAGGAGCGTCAGCATGAGGCGGTTCGCATCCCTTGGCGTGGCGATGGTGGCGGGCATCGTCCTCGGGGCGGCGGGGTCCGTCGCCGCCCAGCAGCCGCCCGCTGGCGAGAAACAGGCGCAGGCGGCCGACGAGAAGGCGCCTGAGCAGAAGGCCGGGGAAAAGCCGGCACAGGCGCCCGAGAAGGACACGACAGCTCCAGCCGGCGAGTCCGCCCGGGAGGTTCCACCCGAGCGCAAGGCCTTGAATGAGGCCACGAAGATCAGCGATCCGGACAAGAAGATCGAGGCACTCAAGAAGGTCGTCGAGGACTTTCCCAAGACCTCCGTGGTCGAGAGCGCCAACTACGCGATCTTCACGACGCTCGTCACGAAGATGAAGGACACAGGGAAGAAGGCCCTGGAGCAGGCGAAACTCCTCGCCGAGGCCGGGACCGACACCTCCCGGGGCTCCCAGTACACGCGGCTCGCGAGCACGCTGCTCGCGCAGGACCTGCTCCTGCAGGACGCGGAAGACTTCGCGCTCAAGGGCATCGAGGCGCTCGACGAGAAGAAGTTCGTCGAGGCCCGGAAGAAGTCGTTTGCCGAGAGCGCGGCCGACGCGCTCAAGCGCGACCCGAAGGCCAAGCCGATGCAGGCCCCGGACGATGCGCAACTGGCGAAGATGTTCGCGACCTCGAAGCAGAACGCGTACTCGACGCTGGGGCAGGTCTACGCGAAGCTCGGCAAGCACGCCGAGGCGGAGAAGGCCCTGCGCGAGACCTACGCGATTGACCCCAAGGCGAGCGCGGCGGCGACGGCCGCGGCGAAGCTCGCGGACTACGCGAAGAAGGCCGGCCGCGACGCCGAGCAGTTGGACTACCTGACCGCGGTGGCGCTGGCCGGGCGGCTGACAGTGGAGTCGAAGGCCGACTTCGAGGCGGTCTACAGGAAGACGCACAAGGGTTCGCTCGACGGCCTCGAGGAGATGCTCGACACGCGGTACGAGAAAGAGAACCCGATGCCGGTGCACGTGAAGCCGTACGTGCGCGCGGCCGGGCGCACCGGCCGCGTCGTGCTTGCGGAAATCTTCACGGGTGCCGGGTGCCCGCCTTGCGTGGGGGCGGACCTGGCCTTCGAGGCGGCGCTCGAACGCTACCAGCCGCAGGACGTGGCCGTGCTGATGTATCACCTTCACATCCCGCGGCCCGACCCGATGGCGAACCCCTCGACGCAGGCGCGGCAGAAGCTGTACGGCATCAGCGGCGTGCCGAGCTTCTACGTCGACGGCGTGACCGACGGCCGCGGCGGTGGCGACGCCGCTTCGGCGGCGAGGATCTACAGCGACCGCGTGGAGCCGGCGATTGAGAAGCGGCTGGTCGCCACGGCCGACGCGAAGATCAGGCTGAGCGCCGTGCAGACACCCGCCGGGATCCAGGTGAAGGCGGAGGTGTCGGGCGTGAAGTCCACGGCGAAGAACCTGAAGCTGCAGCTGGTGCTGGTCGAGGAGCGCGTGCGCTACAGCGGCGAGAACGGCGTGCGTTTCCACCCGATGGTCGTGCGCAGCCTGGCGGGAACAGCCGAGGTCCCGGGCTTTGCGCTGAGCGCGGGGCGCAGCCTGAAGATCGAGCACGTGTTCGACATCGACAAGGTCACGGCCGAGGCGCGCGATCACCTGGACGACTTCGAGAAGACGAGCACGCGCTTCCCGAACCACAAGTTCCTCGAGAAGAAGCACGGCGTCGACGCGACCAGGCTGTCGGTGGTGGCCTTCGTGCAGGACGAGGACAGCAAGGCGATCCTTCAGGCCGTCCAGGCGAGGCCCGCCCACGCGCGCCGGGCCAATTAGGGTGACGAGGGTGGAGCGGCGGATGAAAGAGAAGGTCCTGCTGCGAATCGCGTGCGCCGTGCTGCTCGCGCTCGGGGTGGCGGCCGTCTCGAGCGGGCAAGACGATCCTGTCAAGTGGTCGGCGAGCAGCAGGGCGAAGAAGGTGGCGCCCGGGCAGCCGTTCGCCGTCGAGTTGATCGCGCACATCGAGGAAGGCTGGCACCTCTATTCGCTCGACCAGCCGCCGCCGCCCATCGCCACGAAGATCATGGTGCCGGCCGGGCAGCTCTTCGTCCTGGCGGGCGCCGTAGATGCGCCGGCAGCCGAATCCGCCTTCGATCCGAGTTTTGGAATCAACACCGAGTTCTACGCGCAGACGGCCACCTTCACGCTCCCGATGAAGGTCGCGGCCGACGCACCCGGCGGGGCGCGGCGGCTGGCGGTGCAGGCGCGCTTCCAGACGTGCAACGATCAGTTCTGCCTCCCGCCGAAGACGGTGACGGTCGAAGTCCCGATCGAGGTGGAGGCGTCGGCTGGAGCTTCCGGGGCCGGCGGCACGGGCATGCCGGCTGTCGCGGCTTCGCCGGCCCCTGCCGTCTCGCCAGGCCCTGGCGCTCCCTCGTCACCTGCGTCGGCGCCTGCGTCGGGTGGAGCGAAGGTGAGACCGCCCGCCGCGCCGGGCCGGGTGGAGGCGGTGGCGTTCTCCACACCACCCGCTGCGGAAACGAGCGCTCCGGCTGTGCACCCGGCGACGTCATCGGCACCGGATATGGGCCATGGCTCCGGCAGCCCGGCGACGACATCCGCCGCCCACGCGGCCGACGCCGCGCTCGCGGGCGACCTTGCCGCCGACGGCGGCGGCCCGCAGTCCCTCTGGGCGTTCATCTGGCTGGCCATGACCGTGGGGGCCTTGTCGCTGCTCACGCCGTGCGTGTTCCCGATGGTGCCCATCACCGTGTCCTACTTCACCAACCACGCCGCGGGCAGCCGCGCGAAGTCGGTGCAGCAGGCCGTCACGTACATGGTCGGGATCATCCTGACCTTCACCGCGCTGGGCATGGCGCTCGCGCTGCTCGTTGGCGCGACGAGCCTCAACCGGTTCGCCGCCAACCCCTGGATCAACCTCCTGATCACGGGATCTTCGTCGCGTTCGCCCTGAGCCTGTTCGGCGCCTTCGACCTGCAGGTCGCCGCCCGCGCTGGTGAACCGCCTCGACGCGCTCACGCGGCGCCAGGGCGGGAGCCAGACGATCGCCACGCTTCTGATGGGGCTCACCTTCACGCTGACGTCCTTCACGTGCACGGCGCCTTTCATCGGCACGCTGCTGGTGATGGCGGCGGGCGGCGACTGGCAGTGGCCGCTGCTGGGGATGCTGGCCTTCTCCACGGTGTTCGCGCTGCCCTTCTTCGTGCTCGCGCTGATGCCGCAGTGGATGGCCTCGCTGCCACGCTCCGGCGGCTGGCTCAACTCGGTCAAGGTGCTCATGGCGTTCCTGGAGATCGCAGCCGCCATGAAGTTCATCTCGAACGTGGACCTGGTCTGGGGCTGGGGGATCTTCACCCGCAACGTCGTGCTGCTGTCGTGGGTGATCATCGCCGCGTTGATGGCGCCTACGTTCTGGGCCTGTTCCGGTTCCCGCACGATTCGCCGGTCCGATCGCGCGGCCTCGCGCGGTGGGCCGACTTCGGCAACCTGTATTGCACTCGGCGTCTGGCTGGCCACCGGCGTAGCGGGCCGGCGTCTCGGCGAGATCGAGGCCTTCCTGCCGCCCGCGCCCGAGGACATGCTCGAGGCCGCGGAAGTCGGGCCCGAGGGCCTGCCGTGGATCATGAATGACTACGGCAAGGCACTGGCGCTGGCGAAGCGGGAGGGCAAGCGCGTCTTCGTGGACTTCACCGGCTACACCTGCACGAACTGCCGCTGGATGGAAGCCAACATGTTCCCGCGCGAGGACGTGCGACAGGAGCTGCGGAAATTCGTCCTGGTGCGGCTCTACACCGACGGCGAGGGCGAGATCTACCAGCGCCAGCAGGCCTTGCAGCAGGCGTCCTACAAGACCGTGGCGCTGCCCTACTACGCGGTGATCGAAGCGGACGGGACCCCGATCGCCAGCTTCCCGGGCCTCACCCGCGACCCGGGCCGCTTCCTCGCGTTCTTGAAGCGAGCGCTATGATTGCCCGCCGCCTCCTGCTCGGTCTCGACGTCGGCAGCTCCTTCGTGAAGGCGGCGCTCATCGACGCCGCATCCGGCGCCGCGGTGGCCGCCCGGTCGGCTCCCGCCGCGGAGATGCGCATCGACGCGCCGTTCCCCGGCTGGGCCGAGCAGGACCCGCGCGACTGGTGGCTCAACGTCGTCCATGCCTCGCGCCAGGCGATGCGTGAAGCCTCCGCGCGCCCGGAGGAGGTGGCCGCCATCGGCATCTCCTACCAGATGCACGGGCTCGTGCTCGTGGACCGCGAGGGGCAGCCGCTGCGGCCGTCCATCATCTGGTGCGACAGCCGGGCGGTCGAGACCGGCGATCGCGCGTTCGAGGACCTGGGCCGGATCAATTGTTTCGCGCGGCTGTTGAACTCTCCGGGCAATTTCACGGCATCCAAGGCGAAATGGGTCAAGGACCACGAGCCGGAGGTCTTCGCGCGCGCCGACAGGATGCTCCTGCCCGGCGACTACGTCGCGCTCCGGATGACCGGGCGCGCCGCGACCACCGCGTGCGGACTTTCCGAGGCCATCCTCTGGGACTACCTCGACCGCGGCGTGTCGCAGGATCTGCTGGACGTGCTCGGCCTCGAGCGCTCGCTGGTCCCCGAGATGGTCCCGACATTCGGCAACCAGGGGGAGTTGACGGCCGCAGCCGCAACCGAGCTCGGCCTTCGCGCGGGCACGCCGGTCGCTTACCGCGCCGGCGACCAGCCGAACAACGCGTTCTCGCTGCGTGTTCTCGACCCCGGCGAAGTGGCGGCGACCGCCGGCACCTCCGGCGTGGTCTACGGCGTCGGCGCCCAGGCCGCGTGGGATTCCGACTCTCGGGTCAACACCTTCCTCCACGTCACCCACACGCCCGATTCCCCGCGTTTCGGCACGCTGCTCTGCGTGAACGGGACGGGCGCGCTGAACACCTGGCTGCGCCGCGCGCTGGCCGGGGAGCACGGGGCGGGACCGGGCTGTCGTACGATGAGATGAACACGCTCGCGGCGGGAGCGCCGATTGGCTCGGACGGCGTGGTCGTGCTGCCCTTTGGCAACGGCGCCGAACGCTCGCTCGGGAACCGTGAGCCCGGCGTGTCCGTCCACGGTCTGTCGGTCGTTCGCCACGACCGCAGGCACCTGCTGCGGGCCGCGCAAGAAGGCATTGTCTTTGCGCTGCACCACGGCATGGGGATCATGCGTGAGATGGGCGTGGAGGCGCGAACGGTCCGGGCCGGCCGTGCGAACATGTTCCTGAGCCCCTTGTTTGCCCGGACGTTTGCCGCGGTCTCGGGAGCCACGCTCGAACTGTTCGAGACCGACGGGGCCCAGGGCGCTGCCCGCGGCGCCGGCGTCGGCGCCGGGCTGTTCGAGGACACGACAGGCGCGTTCCACGGGCTTCGCATGGTGAACCGGATCGAGCCGGACGCGTCCGACCGCGACGGGTACCTGCAGGCCTACGCCGCGTGGGAAAGGGTCTTGCGGCGCGAACTGTAAGACGAGTCGAAAGGACCCGCGCGCTTTGGCCAACGCCCCCTTGACCTTCCGCGCCGCCCTGCTGCTGCTGACGGCCCTCGTCTCTGCCGGGCCGCTTGCGGCGCAAGCCCGATCCACCGCTCCGCCCCTCCCCCCTCCCGCGGCGCTCTCGTCGGCCAGTGTCGTACCGCTGCCGTCCTGGCCGGTGGCCGGCACCACTTTCAGCGATCCGCACCTGGAAGGCCTGCCCGGGCGGTCCAGCATCTGGTCGCTCCTGGAAACCAGCGATGCCTTCGTGATCGTCGATCGGATCGGCGGCCCCGGGTTGTACCTCGGAGAGCCCGAGTTGTTCGGGAGCCACGGCAGTTCGTGGACGCAGGCCGCGTTCCGAATGAACGGCCTGGACTTCACCGATCCCGAACGGCCTGGCACCCCGTTGATGCACCCCGACCCCGCCGTCTTCCGCTCGATCGGCGTCAGCCATTCGTTCCCGGCGGTGGAGTCCGGAGGTGCCGGAACCACGCTCGAACTCCTCCCGCGACCTCCGGCCGCCACCCTCGCCGGAATCGTGGAGGCCGCCTACATGCCGCGGCAGCTGCAGGCGACGGGCGCCGGCGCGGTGCCGCCGGTGGCCCGCGTTGCGTCGGCAGGGCAGGGAAGCGTGCTGCTGAGCGGGCCGGTTGCCTCGGGCCTTGGCCTGCTCGGGTCGGCGCGCTACGCAGCCTCGACACGCCTCGAGCGGGCAGCGGAGACGATGCTGGACAGCCGCCTGGCGTCGGTGTTCCTGCACGGGGCCGCAAGCCTCTCGTCCGCAGGCCGCGTCCGCTTCCTCGCGGGCGGCGACCGCACCCGATACCCGTTTCCCGCACGGGCGCGGTTCCCCGGCGCGGACGTCCGTGGCCAGGATGCATTCGGGCACTTCGGGGCCACGTGGGAGCACGCGCCGGCTGGCGGCTGGCTGGCCACCATCTCGGCCGGATTCCAGCGAGGGGACGTGACGGGGCCTTCCTCCGAGGGTTCGCCCGTCAGCGGCACGGTCGAGCGTCTGCTGGACGGGCCGATCGCTGAACTGGTGGTACCGGCAACTGGCATCCGCGGCCGGTGGACGGTGTCGGCCGCCCTCCAGCCTCCCGCGTTCGACTTCGGTGTCGGCCACGACCTGCGCGCGGGCTTCTCGGCAAGCCGCACCCATTCGGCGCCGGCCTCGCAGCCGCGCGCGCTGGTCGGGGAACTGGTGGACGGCATTCCGGCGCGCCTGTGGGACTACGAAGCGCTGGACGGCTCCGTGCGGCGCCACGCGTTCGACCTGTCCGCGTGGGCGAACGACTCGATGCGCCTGGGGCCGCGGGTGGGCCTCGATTCTCGGGGCGCGCTTCGAGTTCACGGATGCGTCCGCTCGAGGCGCCGATGCCGGCATCCGGTGGAGCACGGTGCTCCCGCGCGCGCTCCTCCGCTGGCGGATTACCGACGGCGGCGGGCTGTCCACCTTCCTCGGCTACGGCTTTTCGCGTCACCGCCTGCGGCTCGGGTACCTGGCCTACGGGGACCCGGCTGCGCCCGCGGCGCGGGTCTACCTGTGGACCGATCCCAACGGGGACGGTCGCGCGGAGGAGTCCGAGGCGGGGAGGCTTGTCTGGACCGCCGGTCCCGGGACCCGCCCGTTCTTCCAGAGCCGCATCGATCCGGGCCTCCGGCCGCCGCTCAGCCGGGAGTTCGTGTTTGGCTTGGAGAGCCGCTTCGCCCGTCACTGGGCGTTTCGTGTGACGGGCAGCGAGCGCCGGGACTACCGCCTGGTGGCGCCCGTGAACGAAGGCGTCACGCTGGACGACTACGCCGTCCGGCAGATCCCCGACTTCGGGAACGACTTCCTGAACCCGATCGACGACCGCGTGCTGGAGGTGTACGACCGCAAGCCCGAGTCGTTCGGCGAGGACCGCGACGTCCTCACCAACCCGCCCGGCCACGATTCGCATTACATCGGGGTGGACGTCGTGCTCGAGCGCGTGTTCGACGGCCGCTGGCACATGCTCTTCGGCGGCGCCGCTCACCGTTCCGACGGCACCGGCACCAACCGGAACTTCCACGCCAACGAGAACGACCCGGGCCTGCTCGGCGAGACGTACCAGAACCCCAACGCGATGACCTACGCGCGCGGCCGGCTCTTTCTCGAGCGCGGCTACGTCATCAAGTGGTCCGCGGGTCTCGCGACCGGCAAAGGCCTTCGCGCGGGCGCGGTCGCCCGCTACCAGGACGGCCAGCACTTCTCTCGCCTGGTGATCGTGCCCGATCTCGCCCAGGGGCCCGAGGCGGTGCAGGCGTACACCCGCGGCCACAGCCGCTTCACCTTCACGTTCACGCTCGACACAAGACTCGAGCAGGCCTTTGCGGTCGCCGGCGGGCGGGTCGCGGTCGTCTTCGACGCCTTCAACCTGCTCAACACGCGGAACGAGGTCGAAGAGGACCCGGTGGTCACCCGCGCCTTCCGCGCCTCGACGGCACTCCAGCCGCCACGCACCCTGCGGTTGGGGCTGCGGTATCAGTTCTAGGAATCAGGATTCGGGACCTGATTCCTGAATCCTGATTCCTTGGGGGATAATCGCTATTCCCCAACCCCCGGAGGTCTTCCGTGAAGAGAGCGATCCTCCCCGTCATCGTCGCGGCGACACCGCGGCCGACGTTCATTGGCCGGAGCAGGGCTTTAGCCCGGCTACACACGGTCTTCCTCGTTGCCGTCGTTTGCGGCATCGGTCTCAACGCCCAATCACAGGCCGGCAAGGACGCCGACAGGCCCGGTGGCAAGCCTGCCGCCAAGGCAGTGGGCCCCACGGCCGACACGCTGGCCGGCCTGGCGTTCCGATCCATCGGGCCGGCCGTCACCTCCGGCCGCGTCATCGACATTGCCGTTGACCCCGGCCACCCCGCGACGTGGTACCTCGCCACCGTGGGCGGCGTCTGGAAGACCGTGAACGCCGGCACGTCGTGGACCCCGATCTTCGACGGCCAGGGCTCGTTCTCCATCGGCTGCGTCACCGTCGATCCCCGCGATCCGAACATCGTCTGGGTCGGTTCGGGCGAGAACAACAGCCAGCGCAGCGTCTCGTACGGCGACGGCGTCTACAAGTCGATCGACGCGGGCAAGACGTGGGAGAACGCCGGCTTGAAGGAGTCGATGCACATCGGGCGCATCGTGGTGGACCCGAGGAACTCCAACACCGTCTACGTCGCCGCGATGGGGCCGCTGTGGTCCGCGGGCGGCGACCGCGGCCTCTACAAGACGGTCGACGGCGGCAAGACCTGGAAGCAGGTGCTGAAGATCAGCGAGAACACGGGTGTGAGCGACATCGCGTTCGACCCGCGCAACCCCGACGTTCTGTACGCCGCTGCATATCAGCGCCGGCGCCACGTCTGGACCCTGATCAACGGCGGCCCGGAGTCGGCCCTCCACCGCAGCACGGACGCCGGCGCCACGTGGACGAAGATCGAGAACGGACTGCCGAAGGAGGACATCGGCCGCATCGGCCTGGCTGTCTCTCCGGCGAACCCCGACGTCGTCTACGCCGTGGTCGAGGCGGCCAACCAGGCCGGCGGGTTCTTCCGATCGAGGACCGCGGCGCGAGCTGGGACAAGATGAGCAGCTACGTGCCGGGCGGTCCGATGTACTACAACGAGATCTTCGCCGACCCGACGGACGTGGACCGCGTCTACTCGATGGACGTCTACATGCAGGTCACCGAGGACGGCGGCCGGACGTTCAAGAACGCGGGCGAGAAGTGGAAGCACGTGGACAACCACGCGCTGTGGATCGACCCCGGTGACACCGACCACCTGGTGTCCGGCAACGACGGTGGGGTCTACGAGAGCTACGACCGGGCCGTCACCTGGGAGTTCAAGCCGAACCTCCCGATCACGCAGTTCTATCGCGTGGAGGTCGACCGCTCCGCGCCGTTCTACTTCGTCTACGGCGGGACGCAGGACAACACGACCCTGGGCGGGCCGTCGCGGACGACCACGGCGCACGGCATCACGAACGACCAGTGGTTCGTGACGACGGGCGGTGACGGCTTCGTCGCCCGCGTCGATCCCGCGGACCCGAACATCGTCTACTCCGAGGCGCAGCACGGCGCGCTCGTGCGGTTCGACCGCCGGACGGGCGAGCAGATCGACATCCAGCCGCAGGCCGGGCCCAACGACGCGCCGCTGCGCTGGAACTGGGACTCGCCGCTGATCATCAGCCCGCACTCGCACACACGGCTCTACTTCGCGGCGCAGCGCGTCTTCCGCAGCGACGATCGCGGTGACAGCTGGACGCCCGTCAGCGCCGACCTCACCCGGCAGATCGACCGCAACGCCCTCAAGGTGATGGGCAGGGTGTGGAGCGTGGACGCGGTGGCGAAGAACGCCTCCACCTCCTTCTACGGCAACATCGTCTCGCTGGCAGAGTCGCCCGTCCAGGAAGGGCTGCTCTACGTGGGGACGGACGATGGGCTGGTGCAAGTGACGGAGGACGGCGGGAAGACATGGCGGAGGATCGAGAAGTTCCCCGGCGTGCCCGAGAACAGCTACGTGTCGCGCCTGGAGCCGTCGCCTCGTGAAGCGGGCACCGTTTACGCCGCGTTCGACAACCACAAGATGGGGGATCTGAGGCCGTACCTGCTGAAGAGCACCGACAGGGGGCGGACATGGACCTCCATCGCGGGCGACCTGCCGCAGCGCGGCACCGTTTACGTGGTCCTCGAGGACCGGGAGAAGGCCGGCTTGATGTTCGCGGGAACCGAGTTCGGCGTGTTCGTCACCTTCGACGGTGGCGGGAAGTGGCTGCAGCTGAAGGGCGGCCTCCCGCCCATCGCGGTGCGCGACATGGCGATCCAGCCACGCGAGAACGACCTCGTGCTCGCCACCTTCGGCCGGGGCTTCTACATCCTCGACGACATCACGCCGCTCCGGCGCCTCCCGCTCGGCGTCTCCGACGCGCAGGCCACGCTGTTTCCGGTGAAGCAGGCGTGGATGTTCATCCCTTCGATGCCGTACGGCCTTCGCGGGAAGGGATTCCTGGGCGAGTCGTTCTACACCGCGGAGAACCCGCCGTTCGGCGCGGTGTTCACCTACCACCTGAAGGACGAGCTGAAGACGAAGCGCAAGGCGAGGCGGGAGCAGGAGCAAAAGACGGCCAAGGAGGGCGGCGACGTGGCCTACCCGGGCTGGGAGGCGCTCCGTGCCGAAGACCGCGAGGAGGCTCCGGCCGTCGTCCTGACGGTGACCGACGAAGCGGGCAACGTGGTGCGGCGGGTCACCGGACCGACTGGCGCCGGCTTCCACCGCGTCGCCTGGGACCTGCGATACCCGCCGGCGGACCCGGCCAGCCTGGAGGCGTTCGACGAAGACAACCTGTTCGAGACGCCGCCCATCGGGCCCATGGTGATGCCCGGCGCGTACAAGATCAGCATGGCGACGCGCGTGGACGGCGCGCTCACGCCGGTAGGCGAGCCGCAGGCGTTCCAGGCGGTTCCGCTCGGGACTGCGAGCCTCCCGGACAAGGACAAGACCGGGCTCCTGGCATTTCAGCAGAAGACCGCGCGCCTGCAGCGGGCGGTGCTCGCGGCGTCACAGCTTGCGGGTAACATGCGCAGCCAGTTCGAGCTGATCAAGAAGGCCGTGGACGACACGCCGTCGGCCGATCCGAAGCTGATGTCCGAGGTGCGGGCGCTGGAGGCGCGCGTCCGGGACATCCTGCTCAAGCTCAACGGCGATAACGTGGTCCGGCGCTACAACGAGCCGACGCCGGCGTCGATTGTCGAGCGCGTGCAAGGAATCGTGGCGGGGCACTGGACGGCGACGTCCGCGGCCACCGGCACGCACCGGCAGTCGTACGACACGGCGGCCGCGCTGTTCGCGCCCGTGCTCGAGGACATTCGCAGGCTGGTCGAAGTGGACATGAAGGCGCTCAACGACCGCCTGGAGGCGATTGGCGCGCCCTGGACGCCGGGTCGAGTGCCGAGGTGGACGGCGGAGAAGTAGACCTGTCAGGCGGAGGGCGGACGACGGCAGGCGGAGGGCGGAGGGCGGCCGAGTCTTGCGCGCGCACTTCTTTCCGTGCCGCCTTCCCGCCTTTCGCCTCCCGCCTTCTGGCCGCCAGGCTACTTCCCGACCTGCTTGCGCACCTTGTCCACGCTTTTGTGGAACACGAACAGCGGGTCGGCGTTCTCGTGCCTGGTCGTAAAGTTCCAGGTCTTGCCCCCGCGCCTCTTCAGCTTCAGGTTCTTCTTCAGGTAGTCCACCTCGAAGGTCTCGATGTCAGAAAACCCGAGGCTGAAGGCATCGTCCTTGTTCGTCGTCTCGTAGCGGACGCCCTTCGGGTCCGCGACCAGGCGGCCCTCGCACGACCCCATGCCGTGCTTGTGGACCACGTCCACGGCCTCCTTCAGGCGAATCTCCTTGAACCGCAGCATCACGTCCGCCGGGCCCGGCACGACGTCCACCGTCTCGGAGATGCCGTCGTGGCCCTCGGCCGAGGCATTGAGCACGTGCGAGCCAGGCGTCACGTCCTTGGCGGTCACCGGCGCGTTGCCGAGGAACTTCCGATCGAGGAAGACCATGGCGCCCGGGACGTCGCTGTCGATGCGCAGCTCGCCGGCCGTGGGGGCGGCTGCCGTTGGGGCCGGGGGAGCCGGCTCGACCTTCTTGCGCGGGCGTGGCTTGGCCTCCGCCGCCGGGGGGGCGGCAACCGGCGCGCTCGGCGCGGGTGTGCGGGCGGCTTCCGGCGGAGGCGAGGACTTGGGCCCCACAGCCGTCTTCTCCGCCGGCTTCTCATCGGGCCCCAGCATCTGGCCGACGAAGAACGCGCCCACGAGAACCGCCACTGCCGCCAGCGCCAGGACCAGCCGTTTCGACCACCGCGCTCGTTTGCTCATAACCTGCCTTCTACTCCCACTCAATCGTCCCCGGCGGCTTCGTCGTGACGTCGATCGCCAGGCCACTCACCCCGGGCAGCGCGAGGATGTCGCGGCGCAGTTCCTCGAGCAGGGCCGGCGGGAGGGCCGCCGGCGTGGCCGTCATGGCGCGCTCCGAGTGAATCGGCCGAACGATCACGAACTCGGTGCCGCGGCCATCGACCTGCAGGGGGACCAGTACCGTGGGGCATTGCCAGATCCGGTCGTAGATCCCGTGGCGGCCAAGGCCGTCCATCACGAGGGCGTCCGCCTCTCGCAGCAGGTTCAGCCGGCCCGCTGTCACCGTTGCCGCAAGGGGACTCGCCTCGCGGGGCAGCGACGGGCCGAGGTTCCAGACGCAGCGGTTGATGCCCGGCACCTGCTTGAACATCTGGCCCGCGGCCTCGAGGAGGCGATCCCAGCTGACGTTGCCGTGCAGCAACACCGGGTGCTCGTACGACCGGAGGTCCGCCTTCACGCCGACGGAGCGGATAGGCAGGAGCGAGGCTGCGATGCCGTACTCCGCAGCGATGCTCGCCACCGGCGCTTCCATGTCCGCAAAGCCCTCGCGGTCCTCCCTGCCCTTGGAACACAGGAGACGCACCCCGAGGCCGGGCCCCGGGAACGGGTGGCGCCAGACGATGTCGCGAGGGATGCCGAGCTGCTCGCCCAGCTCGCGCACCTCCACCTTGTACAACTCGGCGAGCGGCTCGACGACCTTGCCGGCCGCGATCATCTCCTCGATGATCGGCACGCGGTTGTGGTGGGTCTTGATGGTGTCGGCGCGTTTCGTGCCGCCCGTTTCGATCGTGTCGGGGTAGATCGTCCCCTGCCCGAGCAGGTGCCCCTCGATTCGCAGCCGCCGCGCCTCGCGCTCGAACACCTCGATGAACGTGTCGCCGATGATCTTCCGCTTCCGCTCCGGCTCGACCACGCCCTCGAGCGCGGCGAGGAAGCGGTCGCCGGCATCCACGAAGTGCAGGTTGTGGCCCAGGCCGAGGCCGGTCAGGACCTCGACCACGCGCCCGCTCTCGCCCTTCCGCATCAGGCCGTTGTCCACGTGCAGGAGGTGCAGTCTCTCGGGGCCGATGGCCAGGGCGAACAGCCTGGCCGCGACCGTCGAGTCGACGCCGCCGGAAGCGAGCAGGAAGACCGACCGATCGCCCACCTGCCGCCGCACGCGCTCCACCTGCTCGTCCAGGTACCGCTCCATCGTCCACGAGGGCGTGCAGCCGCAGATCTGCAGCACGAAGTTGCCGATCATCTCGTCGCCGTGCAGCGTGTCGTCCACCTCCGGGTGGAACTGGAAGCCGTAGCGTCGCAGGCTGTCGGAGCCGATGGCGGCGAAGCGATGAGGAGTGGCCTCGCCCAGCGAGGTGTAGCCGAGTTCCTCGAACTCCGGCCCGAGGGCCACGACCGAGTCGAAGTGGCTCATCCAGACCGGCTCGACGCTCCCGAGCCCGTCGAACAGGGCGTGCGGGCGCCGGACGTGGAGCGACGCGGGGCCCCACTCGCGGCCGCCGTGGACCACCTGGCCGCCGTAGTGCTTCGCGATCTCCTGGTGACCGAAGCAGAAGCCGAGGATCGGGATCTCGAGCTCGTAGATGCCCTTGTTGTACGCCGAGTCCTCGCCGAACGCGGAGAGGCTGGGGCTGCCCGAGAGGATGATGCCCTTGCAGCCGGCGAATCGCTCGATCGGGTCTTCCGGCTGCCTGATTTCCGCGTAGACCCTGAGTCGGCGTACCTTTGTGGCGATCAGGTGGGCGTATTGCCCGCCGAAGTCCACCACGGCGATGGTGTCGTGTGCGCTCATAGAGGGGGTAGGTCTCCAGGTAACCAGGAAGGTGCCGAGCCCTGACATTCTACTGTGGGGCCGCTTGCAGGGCGAGGCTTTAGGTTTGCCTGGCGACGCCGCAGGCCGTCGGGCGACTTCAGCCTCGCCGGGAGGGGACGTGCCGAGCGGGACGCGGCGTGATCGCCGCGCCCCGCCCTGGGGGCCTGGAGCCCATGGTTCACAACTGGGCGCACGAAGCACCGCGCGTGCGACGCGGGGGCGCCGGCGACCAGGGGAAACGACAATGTGAGGAGCCTCCTTAGGCTACGGCTTGTCGTGCCCAAACACAACAGTACTTTTGTACCAGTGCGGTCCGGAAACCAGCGCCGTGTAGAATCGATCACACCAAGACGTGACCCCAAGGAGCCATCGTGCAGGCTGATCGCTATCGACAAATCCTCGAGTCGCTTGGAGATGGGGTCTACGTCGTGGACCGGAACCGCCTGATCACCTACTGGAACACCGCCGCGGCGCAGATCACCGGCTACGGGCCCGAGGAGGTGGTGGGAAAGTTCTGCTTCGACAACCTGCTCGATCACGTGGACTGCTGCGGCAAAAACATGTGCCGGGCGGGCTGCCCGCTGGCCGGGACCATCGACGACGGCCAGCCGCGCGAGATCGAGGCCTACCTGCGGCACAAGGACGGGCAGCGGGTGCCGGTGTTCATCAAGGCGATGCCGCTGCGCGACGCGGCCGGGCGGGTGAGCGGCGCGGTGGAGGTCTTCGCGGAAAACCGGGACGCGCTGGCGGCGCGCGAGGAGCGGGCGGAACTGGAGCGGGCCGCGCTCATCGACCCGTTGACCCTTGTGGGCAACCGTCGGCTCGCGGACCTGACCTTGGCGTCGCACCTCGCCGAGATGCACCGCCTCGGTTGGCAGTTCGGCGTCCTGCTGGCCGACGTGGACGGCTTCAAGCAGGTGAACGACGTCCACGGCCACCAGGCCGGCGATGCGGCCCTGCGCGTGGTGGCCGCGACGCTGGCGGGCGCGGTCCGGGTGTACGACCAGGTGGCCCGTTGGGGGGGCGAGGAGTTCCTGGTGCTGTGCCCGGGCCTCGAGTCGGCCGGCCTCGTCGCGCTCGCGGACCGGCTGCGCGTCATGGTGGAGCGCTCCGACGTGCCGCTCGGTTCGGGCGAGCGCGTCGGCCTGACGATCTCAATCGGCGTCGCCGATGCGGTGCCCGGCGACACGGCCGACACGCTGCTGGCCAGGGCCGATGCCGCGCTCTACCACGCGAAAGGACAAGGCAAGAACAGGGTCGCTACCGTCCCGCCTTCACCTGCGCGTTGACCCATGTCCCCACGAGCTCGAGGAAGCCTGGCAGGAACTCCTTCTTCAGCGTCGCGTACTCGGTGGCGTTGCCAGTGATGGAGTCCTGGTACAGGTGGTTGGCCCGCGGTATCACGTGGAACGCGACACGCCGGTTGCCACTCTTCTTGAAGATCGCCTCCATCGGTTCGCGGTTCTGCGCGGCCGGCACCTGCAGGTCGCGCTCGCCGAAGACCGCGAGCACCGGGACGGTGAGCTTTGCGAGGGCCGGCGCCGGGTCGTACTCCAGGAAGTACTTGAACCAGGGGGAGCGGGCCGCGGCCAGTTGCTGCGCGGCGGTCTTCCTCGCGAACGCGTCCAGGTCCCCGATCCCCTTTCGCTGAGCCTCGGGAAGCGTCTCGAAGCTGGCGCGGGTCTCCGCGTAAGCTCGCTCTTCGACTTCTTTCCAGCCGGCCCCCGTGCGGACGGCGGCGAACAGCTGCCGCTGCAGGTCCGCATTCTTCGCGATCTGCTCGGCCGGGACCTTGCTTGCCTCCCCGAGCAGCCGGCCCTGTGCGACGAGAATCTGATCCCCGGGCACCGCGGGGGCTGACATCAGCACGACGAACGCGACGTCCTTGGAGCGAGAGGCCACCATGGGCGCAACCAGCCCGCCCTCGCTGTGACCGAGGAGCCCGATGTGCGCCTTGTCGATGTCCGCCCGCCCCTTCAGGAACTGCACCATGGCGGCCGCGTCGTCCGCAAAATCAGCGGTCGTGGCCATGGCCATCGAGCCCGTCGTGCCGCCGATGCCCCGGTCGTCGCAGCGCAGCACGGCAACGCCCTGCCGCGTCAGGTAGTCGGCGAGCAGGCGGAAGGGCTTCATGCCCAAGACCGTTTCGTCCCTGTCCTGGGCGCCGCTGCCGGTGATGAGCACGACCACCGGGTGCGGGCCGCTGCCGGCCGGCAGCGTCAGCGTCCCCGCGAGCGTCACGGCGCCCGCCGGGATCTTCACCTCCTCCGCCGCGTAGGGCGGGGGAGGCTCCGGTGCGGCGGCCTTCTTCGGCGTCAGATCGAACGTTCCCTTCATCCCCGACTGCTCGAAGGTCCCGGCAATCGTGTCGCCCTTGCGCTCTCCCTCGAAGACCGCGAGGCCGGGCCCGGCCTGCAGCTCGAAGTGCACCGCCGCGCCTTCGACCTTCACGTTGATCAGTGGCAGCCCGGTAGTCCCCTGCTGTGGGATGTCGATGGTTCCCTTCAGCGACGGGCCCTCTCCGGTGAAGGTGACGACGATGTCGAGCTTCTGCCCCATGATGCCGATTGCGCCGGCCCACGCCCCGGATGGGGCCTGCGCGGCAGAGACGGCGGGCGTGACGAGCGAGAGCAGCGTCGCGGCCAGGGCGACGCCGATGAGCGGATGATGGCGGAACATGATCACTCCTGAACCCACTACTCGAACGGGTTGAGACGGGTCTGCGGCGTCGTCAGGCCCGAGATCACGATCCCGGCGATGACGACGAGCAGTGCGACGAACAGCGCCACGGCCCTGGGGTTGCCGAAGTTGATCGTGTAGCCCAGGCCGAAGCGCTTCTCCACGAAGATCGACGGGTCGTCGCGGTTCACGTAGAAGACGCCAAGGACCCACTGGCTGTTGTCGGCCAGGCCGTTGGTGAGGGCGCCGGCCCCGGCGGCCTTCCGTTCCAGGCGGGCCCCTCCCTGGCCGTAGCGGAACGCCAGGTAGAGGGTCCCCCCGACCGCGTAGACCAGCATCACGACGATCAGCGCCATCAACGGTCCGGGCATCCCGGTGGCGAGACCGAGCCCCGTGCGGACCGCGTAGATCGACATGAGCGAGAGCATCGCCGTCGTCAGGATGCCAACGCCGGCGAGGAAGTTCGCCATGGCTCGCCGGAAGCGGAGCTGGGCGTCGATCGACGAGGCGCCCCCCGGATGGCGGATTGCCCGCTTGGCTCTCGCGGTGAGGATCGCCATCACCGCCATGACCACACCCATCAGCAGCGTGGCCAGGGGCAGCATCATCACCGAGCCGAACGACCGGGGCGACCAGGCATCCGGCCTGCCGGAGGCGCCGAAATGCGTCGGGACCTGGGCGGGCAGGGCGGCGTAATGCATCCACCCGTACCCGAGCGCGACCGCGCCCCCAATCGCCGCGACGGCGAGCGAGGCGAGCGGCAGGAGCAGCGACCCCGGCGGGTCCGCGACCATCGCCGCGGCAGCGGCCGGCGCGCCCGGGGCCGCCAGCCGGCGCGCCCGGAAGTGCGCCCACAGGTAGGTGACGTAGGAGCCGACGATCTGGGTCACGACCGACACGAGCAGGCCGAGCGGAACCGGTCCGTCGAGTGAGACCACGACGGCGGCCAGCACGAGGCCGAGACCCATGGAGCCGACGAGCGCCACCGTCCAGCGCCGGGTGATCGAGCGCGCCTCCTCGCCGGCCCAGCGCTCCTCGCCGACGTACACGCCGAAGAGCAGGCCGCGACGCACGATGAACGGCTGGATCAGCAGGAGGCCGCCGACGACGATCAGTTGCACGAACAAGGCGATGACGAGCACGAGGTTCGATTCCATATGACACCATTCGACGGGCCCCAGGCGTGGCGTCCGGCCGGCTACCCCTCGAGCTTCCGCAGGTACCTCGTCGCTGACGCGGCGGACGTCGCGCGGCGGGATGCCTGCCTGGCGCATCCTCACGAGCAACTCCCACAGTTCTCGCTCGAGCGCGTCCCGGGCCTCGGGCGGCGCGTGGCGCGCGGGGGTCACCACCTCGACGCCGGACCGGTCACGGATGCGCACGAACCCCTGGTCCTCGAGCACGCGGTAGGCGCGGGCCACGGTGTTGAAGTTCACCCCGAGGTCCGAGGCCAGCCCGCGGACGCCTGGCAGCACCGAGCCGGCGGGCAGCCGGCCGTCGGCGATCGCCGCCCGGATCTGGGCGGCAATCTGCTCATAAGCCGCCTCAGCGCGGTCGCGTTCGAGGAGGATCACGAGAGGCGCGTCCACGGGAGAACTGTATATCAAATGGTAGACAGACGTCAAGGCCACTCCAGCTGGCAGCCGGCAGCGGGCAGCCAGTCACTTGGCGACTGACTGACTTGGGCAACTGTCTATTCGTTGCAGCTCAAATCGGCCAAGTGGTCAATAGGCAATGGCCACTGAGACACACAAAGGGCGGCATCCGAGCCGAAGGGTGTCCGCCCTGACAGGCGCAGCGCAAGCGTGACAGCCTGACGATTAGCGACCAGCCACCGGCCACTGTTCTTAATCCCGCCGCTGCCCCTTCCGCGCGGCCGCCACCATGTCCCGCGTCTCTTTCATCAGGGTCGGCACGTGATAGGGCACGCCGTCCTTGATCGTCCACTCGATGCCGCCGCCGCGTTCCGCCTTCACGCCCGGCTCGCCGGGGACGATCGACGAGTAGTTGGAGATCGGCCGGCCGTTGCGTGTGACGACGTCGGTGCCGTAGGGGTTGAGGAGCCGGAGGTTGTCGAGCGGGTTACCGTTCACCACGAGCAGGTCCGCGACGTACCCGGCCCGCACGCGGCCGAGGCGGTCCTCCATCCCGAGGACGCGCGCGCCGTTCAGCGTCGCCTGCTCGATCACCTCGAGCGGGTGGAAGCCCGCCTCCTCCAGCAGCTCCAGCTCCTGGATCAAGCCGAACCCGTAGAGCGAGTAGATGAACCCGGCATCGTCTCCGGCCGCGACGAGGCCGCCCTTCAGCGCGAAACGTCGCAGGGCGTCCATCCACACCTGGTAGGACTTCCTCCAGCGCACCTCCTGGGTGTTCGTCCACCCGAGGAAGTACGACCCATGCCTGGCGAGGTCCGGCCTCCAGGTACTCCTCCATCGTGGGGTGGAGGTATTCCTTGTACCACGGCAGGTTCTGGGCCCGCAGGACGTCGCGGCTGGCGACGTAGATGGACAGCGTCGGGACCCACGCCACGCCCTTGGCCACCATCAGGTCGAGGGTCTCGTCGAGCTTCGCGGGGTTGAGGTTCTTCTGGATGTAGAGCTCGCCGGCGCGGCCGAAGCGGTGCACCTCGTTGCTCGCGTTGTGCTCGGGCGGGAAGTCCTGGATGCCGTCGAGCGCGGCGTCGGCGATGCCGTAGAAGTGCTCGATGGACGTCACGCCCAGCTCGGCGAAGTCCTTCGCCGTCGTCTCCTCCACGGCGATGTGCGCGGCGGTGCGCATGCCGAGCCGCTTCGACTCGTCGAGGACGGCCTCGAGCAGGTCGCGGTCGATTCCGAAGATCTTGATGCCGTCGGCGCCGTTCTCCCTGGCCCAGCGCACGCCGGCGCGGACGGTGGTCGCAGTTTCGCCCGGGCGCCCGTCGGCCGGCGGTCCGCCGCGCGCGCGCCAGGAGGGCGTGTAGATCAGGATGCGAGGGGCCACGAGGCGGTGGGCCGCGCTCTCCTCCCGCCACTTCCTCGCCTTCTCGAGGTCGGAGCCGACGTCGCGCACGGTGGTGATGCCGCAGGCGAGCAGGAGGTTGGCCTCGTACTGGAACGGCTGCGCCACGCCCCCGCGCTCGTCCTGCAGGTGCATGTGGGCGTTCACGATGCCGGGCATCACGTACTTGCCGGTGGCGTCGATGACCGCATCGGGTGGCGGGTCCTTGGGCGAGAGCGGCCCGACCCGGGCAATCAGCCCGTCCTGCACGAGGATGTCCACCGGGCCGAACGCCGGCTTCGCGTTCCCGTAGATCACCATCGCGTTGCGGATCAACAATCGCGACGCGGCCTTGCCGTGGCTGGGTGCTGGAGCCTGCGCCGCCGGCCGCTGATCGGCCAGGCCTGGGGACATCGAGAGCATGGCAGACAGCCCGAGCAGACCAGCCAGGACGCGCGGCCGCGGGACTGAAAATGATCGCATTGATGCCTCCTGTCGGTCCGCATGATACGTCATAATGCGCCGATGGACGTCCAGCAGAAGGTGCTGTTCGTCGACGCGGGCACCGGCTATTACCGCCTGGCGAAGTACCCGGTCGGCGACTTCTTCGGCCCGGTGGACCTTGGCCTGCACCTGACCGGCCGCTTCAACAGCCTCAACATCGGCGTGGGTCTGCTGGCGGGGTCGATCCTGCCCGGCTCGAACCGGCTCGTGTTCACTGGGTGGTCGCCGTGCTGGGGCGGGTTCTACGTGTCGTCGATGGGTGGCGCGGGCCTGGTGTTCGAGAACCTCGGCGTCAACATGCTGTCGCTCGTCGGGCGGGCGTCCATGCCGTCGGTCCTGGTTCTCAACCGGCAGCATGGCGAGGAGGTGGACGTCGCGCTCGAGCCGCTGGACCTTCCGCGCGTGTGGGCGTCAAGCCGGCCGGGGTTCTACGGCCTGCTCGACCACGTGCACGAGAAGCTACTCGGCGCGCTACTCCCGCACGCCGCGGATCCTGGCCGTCGGCCCGGCCTCCGCGTCCACGGACTTCGGCGCGATCG
This sequence comes from uncultured Acidobacteriota bacterium, assembly GCA_963744445.1. Classification (GTDB taxonomy): domain Bacteria; phylum Acidobacteriota; class Vicinamibacteria; order Vicinamibacterales; family Fen-181; genus CAVUTP01. The sequence goes on along the minus strand of CAVUTP010000025.1, from coordinate 387,730 downwards.
GCTCGGTGCCCATCGACGGCAACGGCCGCCTCACCCACGTCGATACGTGGGCGGGGCGCGGCGGCTTCGGCTCGCGCCTCCTCGGCGAACACAACATCGCCGCGATCATCTACGGCGGGACCGTCGTGGACGAGGACTTCCGCGACCGGAAGGTGGCCGACGACTGGTTCCAGGTCCGCTACCAGAAGCGGCTGGCCGCGAAGGACTTCGAGGCGACGACCAAGTACCGCTTCGACCCGAACTTGTCCACGGGCGGCACGCTCGGCGTGAACTTCGCGACGCTCGGCGGCGCGATGTTCTCGTTCAACTACCGCAGCGTCCGGATGACCGAGGACGAACGCGTCGCACTGCACCGCACGCTCGTCCTCGACCACTACCTGAAACAGTTCAACGAGGAGACGATCGCGGCCAAGCAGCAGCACACCTGCGGCGAGCCCTGCGCGGCGGTGTGCAAGAAGATGCGCGACGAGTTCAAGAAGGACTACGAGCCCTACGAGACGATGGGCCCGCAGTGTGGGATCTTCGACCAGCGGGCGGCCGAGCGGCTGACGCACCATGCGGACGCGCTCGGCTTCGACGCCATCTCGGCTGGCGGCGTGCTGTCCTGGGTGATGGAATGCCTCCACGAGCGCGTGCTCTCGCCGGCCGACGTGGGCGTGGAGGACGTGCCCGTCTTCGACCCGTCGGGCTTCCGCGTCGTCGAGGACTCGGACCGCACAACGCGGCCCTCGGCGTCGCCATTCTCGACTCCATCAACGCGGGGCGCTTCAACCTGGCGCAGGGCCCGCGGCGGCGGGCGCGGCGGCTGGCCCGGGTCAAAGGGCGGGCGGTGCTGGACTCCTTCGTGCACACCGCCTTCGCACGCAAGGGCTGGATGGTCCCCAACCAGTACCTGGACGCCCGGCGCGCTGGCGCCCATGCCGATCATGGGCAAGTACGTACATGTACTATGGGCCCGACTTCCTTCCGCCGCGTGAGCTCGGGCGGATGAACGCCGCGCGCATGGTGGAGGAGCTGGCGCTGGACAACCTCGGGATCTGCCGCTTCCACCGCGGGTGGGCCGAGGACATGGGCAGCGACATCGTGGAGGCGCTCTACGGCCGCGGCAAGGACGTTCGTCGGGAAGGTGAGGATGACGGCGAGCCGGATCAACAGCCGGAACTCCTCCGTGTTCTGGGAGGCGGGACGGAACGCCGAGCTGGTGCACGAGTTCCTCAAGCGCCGCCGCGACGTCGGCGGCGTCGAACGCCCCGAGCTGCACGAGTGGATCGGGCGCTTCGAGAAGGACCGCCGCGAGGCCGCGCTCGACTTCTGGTACGAGATGCACAAGGGCACGCACGAATCGCTGTTGGAGTTCTAGAGAATGGAGAATGAGGAATTGAGAATGTAGAAGCGACAGAGAGATCACGCGGCGTCCGGCGGGGCGGGCCGCCTTCTGAATTCTTCAATTCTCAATTCCGAATTCTCAATTCGATCATCGAAGAGGCCCCCGGGGAGTAAGCCACATGCGCCGTTGGGCACCTGCCGTTACGTGGCTGCTGACCGTCCTGCTCGTCGGAAGCGAGCCCGCCGCCGCCCGCCCGGCGGCCGCGCACCTCCAAACAGCTCGAACCATAAGCGCCGAGCGTATGAGCCGCGACTGGAAGCAGTTGCGCTCGCGCAACTTCCTCGCCGTCGGCAACGCGACGGACGACGAACTGCGGCGGGCGGTGACCGAGTTGGAGGCGTTCCAGACGGTGCTGCTGGAGATGTTCCCGTCGATCCTCCTGGCCTCGCCGGTCCCCACGCTGATCGTGGTCTTGAAGGACAACGACACGTTCGCCCGGTTCCAGCCGCGCGACGCGGGCGGACGGCGCGAGGAGTGGGTCGGCGGCTACTTCACGGCGCTGCCGGATGTGAACTACATGGTGACCGGCTGGCGGGGCGAGAACGGGCTCGCCTTCGACGTCGTGTTCCACGAGTTCACGCATTACGTGATGAACCGGAACCTGTCGCACGTACCGCTCTGGCTGGCCGAGGGCGTCGCGGAGTTCTACTCGTCCTTCAGGATCGACACCGGGAGGAACCTGACGCTCGTCGGCGAGACGCCGCCTTTCCGGCTGCCCTACCTGCGCACGCGCGCGCCGCTTCCGCTCGAGCGCATGCTGACCAACGAGACCGCGGTCCAGCTCTTCGAGCGCGACCAGGATCGGGCGATGTTCTACGCGCAGTCCTGGGCGCTGGTTCATTACCTCTTCCTCGGCCAGCGTGGGGCTCGCACGAAGCAGATCGGCGTCTACCTCGACGCGCTCGAGAAGGGCCGCACGCTGGACGAGGCATTCACGACGGCGTTCAAGTGCAGCAAGGACGAGCTGGGCGGGGAGTTGACGAAGTACATCACCGACCGGAAGTACCCGGTGCTGGCCATCCAGCGGACGGCAGCGTCGTCGGAAGGTGTGGGGACCGTGGAGGCCCTGCGCGAAGCCGACGCCGAGGCGCTGCAGGCGGACGTGCTCTCCCGCATCGGCGCCCTCGACGATGCGGAGAAGGCGGCGAACCGCGCGCTCGCCGTGCAGCCGGCGCACGCGAAGGCGCGAGTCGCGCTCGCGCGCGTCCGGAGGGCGCAAGACCGGCGCGACGAGGCGCTGACCATGCTCCAGGCGGTCGCCGGTGAGGCAGGCGATGACCTCGCGGCCCGGCTGGAACTGGCGTCAACGCTGCAGGCGGCCGGTCGGCTCGAGGAAGCGCGCGCGGAGGCGGCGCGCGCCGTGGCGGCCAACGGCCAGGTGCCTTCTGCGCATTACGTGCTCGCGTTGACGTCCGCCGCGGTCGGGCCCGAGGCGGAAGCCGATGCGGCGATGACGAGGCTCCTCGCGCTCCGGTCGAGCGCCGACTACTATCGTCAGCGGGCCTACGACCTGTTCGCACTCGGGCGGGACGCCGCCGCCGCGCGCGACGTGGACGCCTACATCCAGCACGCCGGCTGGGGCCAGGAGCAGGCCGCCTACACCGCGTTCCTGGGCGCGCTGGCGCGCCGGAGGCTGAGCCAGGGGCCCGCGGCGGACACACTGCTCGAGGGGGCCCGGAAGGTCGTCGCGCCGGCGACGTGGACCGCGAAGGTCCTCGACTTCCTGCAGGGCCGTCTCAGTGCCGAAGACTTGTTGTCGCAGGCGAAACAGGACGGCGAGAGGACGGAGGCCCATACCTACATCGGGTTTCGCGACGTGCTCGCCGGGCACCCCGAGACGGCGGTGACACACTTCCGCTGGGTGAAGGAGAAGGGGAGCAAGAACTACGTGGAATACCCGATCGCGGTGGCGGAGCTCGAACGACTCGAGAAAATCAAGCCGCGCTGAACGGCCTGATGGCCGTCCCGAACCTGGTCGCGGTCCTCGGGTCGGTCCCCGTGCTCCTGCGGCTGCTGCGGGAATTCGAGTCACGACACCGACGAATGGAGAATTGAGAATGCAGAAGGTGGCGCGTGTCACGCTGGGGCAGCGCGATTCCTTCTCATTCTCAATTCTCCATTCTCAATTCCCTGTCCTGTCCCTGGGTCTGTCCTCCGCAAAGACCCAGTCCTCGATGGGCGTGTCGAACGTCACGCTCTCGTAGGTGTAGGGCAGGACGGTCTCGCGGCCCTCGCGGCTGACGCTGATGTCCAGGACCCGGGTGGGGAAGACCACGGCGCCGAAGTTCTTGAAGTCGCGGTTGACGCGCCGGCCGTCCGGCCAGGCCTCCTGGATCAGGTAGAACGTCTCCTTGTCGATGAACAGCTTGACCGCCTCGCCGTCCACCTTGGTGGTCACGACGAAGGCGGGGCGCGTCAGCGTTTCGACTTTCCCGGCCCCGTCGGGCTTCGACTTCCACTCGACGGCTTCGTCCGGGCCGAGCGACGCCCCGGTGCCGTGCTTCGCGTAGTACGCGACGCCGTAACCGTGGCGAAGCCACCGCTGCATCTGCTTCACGTTGCCACGCGGGTTGACCACCAGGTTGCGGCGGCTCCACGCCTGGCCCTCGTTCAGGAACAGGTCGTTGAAGATGCGGCCGCGGTCGGCCGTCATGTCCTGCTCCACCCGCACGCGGCCCGGCGCCTTCGCCTGCAGCAGGAACGCGGCGTTGTACTTGATCCCGTCCTGCATCTCGACGCGGCCGCGCACGGTGAGGGTCTTCCAGGCGCCGAGGGTCTCGCCGCCGTGGGCCTTCATCGATCGGGCGAGGACGTCCGCGGCCGTCTTCGGCGCCCGGTTGCACCCCGTGCCCGCTCCCGCCACGACCGCCGCCATCACCGCGACGGCCAGCCAGTTGCTCCGCATCTCGTCCCCCTAGACCATCGAGAGCTGTTTGTCAGCGTCCACCAGGCGCCGCCTGATCTTCAGCCCGTACGGGCACGTCCGCTCGCAGGGCGCCGTGCAGCCCTCGCACTGGTCGGCCGCGGTTCGCGGCGGGCACCAGGTCGTAGCGCTGCATCGCGAACTTCTGCTCGCCGTAGTGCTCGAAGTACATCCGGTATCGCAGCACGTCCCCGATCGGCACGCCCTTGGGGCACGACGCCGAAGCAGCCGCCGCAGCCGGGCCGGCAGTACTCGGTGCTGATCGCGGCCCGCGACCGTCTCCAGGTATCCTTCGTCCCGCGCGTTCAGGCTCGTTGTCCCCGAGACCGCCAGGTACTCGTTCGCGCGGTCGTAGTTCGGCATGCTCACCACCAGCGTGTCGAACAGGTCCGACGCGAGGATCCACTTCAGCACGGCCTGCCGCGCATTGGTCTGCTGGTTCTGCAGCGCGCGGATGTCGAGGTCCGACTTGTAGATCGTCATCGTCTTCATGGCGACCGTCGCCGACGCCCTTCGCCCGGGCCTTCTTCAAGAGCGGTTCGAGGCCGTGGGTGAGGAAGTTCGCGCCGAGCAGGACGATGTCGAAGCGGCCGTTGTCGATGCCCCAGCCAATCTCCTCGATCATCCGGACACCGTGGCTGGAGGCGCCGGTGAAGCGCACCTTCTTCAGGCGCTTCGCCTCGTCCCACGCCTCGTAAATCGCGGGGTTCTGGATCCGCTCGATGCCCCCGTAGCGCGGGTGCCCAATCGAGTGGAGCATCATGCAGTCGATGTAGGTCGTGTTCAGCTTCTTGAGCGAGACGTCCAGCGACTCGAGCAGCGCCGACTTCGTCACGGTGGGCGTGATGAGCGGCGGGTCCCACTTGCCCAGCACGAACACCTTCTTGCGCCACTTCGGCAGGACCTTGCCGATCAACTCCTCGTGGCCGGCGTACTGCTGGCCGGTGTCGATCAGGTTGATCCCGCGCTGAAAGAGCGCGTCGAGGACGGCCGGGTCACGCTGGCCCGACCCGGCGGAGATGTCGCCGATCTGCCAGCCGGTCTTCCCGAACGGCTTGTACCGGCGGACGCGCGGCAGCGTCGCCGCCTCCGGTTGCGCCTGGGCGGCGAATCCCGGGCGGGGAACCGCGGCCCCGGCGGCGGCCAGCGTCGAGGCGCGGAAGAAGTCGCGGCGGGTGAGTCTCGACATGCGGAGTCTCCAGCTACTGTTGAAGAGGGCGGACAACTGCGTCATCGCCTGGCGCTCGGATGGGGCGCCGACGGCTATCCCCAGGTGCCGGCCCGCGCGGGCAGCCACTACCAGGCCGTAGTAGCCGTCCTTGCCGACGAAGCCGCCCTGTCCGGGGGCGGCGATTGATCGCGGCGCCGGCCCGCGACGATGCGAGGAAGCCGCGATACCGGTCGAGCGCCGCGGAGGCGGCGTCGTCCGCATCGAAGGCGACAAGCAGCAGCTTCCAGGGCTTGGCGCCCTCCCGGTACTCCGCCTCGAAGCCGTTCGACAGGTAGCTCTGCGCGAGCACGTCTTTCGGCAGGACCTTGAACGAGTGCGGGACCAGGCTCGCGGTGGGGAAGCGGTCGAACACCGCGCGGGCGTGGCCCGGCCTGGCCGATCCGCCTGGCCACCTCCGCCGCCAGCGCCTCCAGGCCGGCGGCCAGCGCCGGGTCCTCGCGCGGCGACGTGAGCTTGACGTAGCACGGGCCGGCCCAGAAGTTGAGCGTGTTGCCCGACCGGTAGCCCTCGGCGCCGACCTGCAGGAACGTGGCGGCGGGGTTTCGCTCCTCGCGCGTACATGCCGTAGGCTCCCACGGCGCCGCCCATCCGGTAGATGTCGATGGTGACCTCGAGCTTTCGGGCGGCGTCGCTGTAGTCCGCCGTCGCCGCCTCCTGGAAGCCGAAGGTCAGGAACGTCTCTGCCGCGCCGTCGATGTATTCCCACAGGTTGCCGGGGCCGTAGCGCCGGGGCTCCCCGGTCCGCGTCCATCCCGGCGCCGCCCCGGCGTCGGGCAGCCACCCAGCAGTTGCCGGCTGCTCTCGCCGAGCGCCTCGCTCTTGGCGGGTGGGGACTGCGCGGGCGAGCCGGCTCCTGCGGCTTGTCTCCGCCGCCGCAGGCGGCCAGCACGACGACCGACACGAAGAGGGCTCCTTGCGTCGCAACTCTCAAAGAGATCATGGGTTCAGTCCTGGGGGAGGCTCGCCTATTGTCGCCATTCCTGGGACGCGGTCAATAGCACGGGCGTACCCGGCGCGTTCAGAAGAGCCAGAGGACGGGCAGGAGGCCGGCGGCGCCGAGGAGCAGCAACACGACGAGCCCTTCCATCCCCGCGCGCCGCTCGGCGAAGATCATCGCGTAGATGCCCTTGACGGCGTTGTTGCTGGCCACGGTGACGAGGATCGCGGTGGCGGCGACGTGGAGGGCCGTGCTGGCGCCGGCCGCCTGCGTCATGCCCATGATGAAAGGATCGACATCTGCCACGCCCATGATCGCGGCGAGAACGTCACGCCTCGCTCCCCCAGGTACTGCACCGCCAGCTGGGTCGCGACGAGCATGGCGAGGAAGAGGACGGCAAAGAGAAGCGCGGCCCCCAGTTCGAGCGGGTTGCGTGAGACGTACTCGCGCTTGACTGGCGTGTCGCTGGGGTCGGGCAGGCGCGTGAGCAGGCCGCCGGCCAACAGCGCCGTCGCGGCGAGGGCCAGAAACGGCGGGCCGAGCAGCACGGCCAGCGAACCGTTGAACAGGGCGAGCAGGCCGGCGAGCCGGAGGAACATCACGCCGACGCCACCAGCATCCCGCCCGCGAAGAGGTGGGGCCGCTGCTCGCGGCGCGACCGCCGGGCGAGCACGACCGTGGTCATGGTGGACGAATAGGCCCCACCGAGCAGCGCCGACAGGATCACCCCGCCCCGGCCCTGCGTGGCCTTCTGAATGACGTAGCTGCCGTACAACAGCGAGCTGACCGCCACCACCACCAGCCAGGTCCGCGAGGGGTTGAGGTGGAACGGTCCCATCTCCTGGTCCGGAAGGATCGGCAGGATGACCGCGGTCAGGAGCAGGAATTTCGCGAACGTCAGGATTTCACCGGGGGCTGCCTTCCTCGCCAGCGTCTCGAGAGCGACCTTCAGTTCGAGGAGCAGCAGGCTGATCACCGCCAGGGTGGTCGCCTCCCAGAAGTGCCCGGAGTGGACCATGGCCCCGATCAGGTAGGTGGTGAGACCGCTCATCTCGGAAGTCGCGCCGGCGACGGACGACTGCCCGATTCTTGTGGCGGTACGACGTCAGCATGAACGCGGCCACCACGACGAAGCCGATCGCGATTGGCAACGCCTCGCCGCCGGACAGCAGCGAGACGGCGTAGCCGATGAGGCCGATGAGCGGGAAGGTGCGCACTCCGCCGAATGCGTAGTCGCCCTCGCCCTTGTGTTCCTCGCGCTCGATGCCGACGAGGAATGAGAGGAAGAGCACGAGGACGATCTTGGTGCCCTCCGGCGGCAACAACTGCGCGAGCTGGTCGAGCATGGATGGAAGGGACCCTGACAGGCCGCGGCCGCCAGTATACTCCCACCTCGTCCCCGGACCCCGATCCCCGGCCCCCGGTCCGAATCCCTGATCCCGGATCCCCGATCCGTGATCTCCGATCCCGACGCCCGACACCTGATCCCCGATCCCTGGCTGCATCCCGCGCGGTAAGATGGGCGGGACGCCGATGAAGCTGCCGCCGTTCATCTCCGAGCACATTGCCGCCATCGACCGGGAGCTGGACCGGATCACGCCCTCCGAGGCCACGCGGCCCGTGGCGCTGCACCGGGCGATGCGCTACACGCTGTTCGCGCCCTCGAAGCGCGTGCGCGCGGTACTCACCCTGATGTCCGCGGAAGTCTGCGGGACGGCGGCCCGCGCGGCTTCCGCAGCCGCGGCCCTCGAGCTGGTGCACGCCTCGTCGCTGATCCTCGACGACCTGCCGGCGCTCGACAACGCCGACCTGCGCCGCGGGCGCCCCTCGAACCACGTGGCGCACGGCGAGGCCCTGGCGCTGATGGCCGCCTTCAACCTGTTCAACCTCGCCTTCCTGACCATCGCCCGCAACTACGAGCCGCCGGTGGCGCAGTCGCTGACCGCCCTGCTGGCGTCCTCGGTCGGGTCCGAGGGGCTGATCGCCGGGGAAGTGGAGGACCTGCTGGCGACCGAGGCGTCGGTGTCGTTCGACGCCCTCGAGTTGATACACCGCTGGAAGACCGGCGCCCTCTTCGTTGCCGCGGCGACGGCCGGAGCGATCACCGCCGGCGGGCGGCCGGAGCAGATAGGCGCCCTCGCCGCGTACGCCAAGAACCTCGGCCTCGCCTTTCAGATCGTGGACGACCTGCTCGACGTCGAAGGCGACCCCGCCGAGACCGGCAAGCCGAAGCTCGCCGATGCCCGGAAGACGACGTTCGTGTCGTTCAGCGGCGTGGACGGGGCGCGGCAGCTGGCGCGGGAGCTTTGTCCCACGGCCAACACGGCGCTGGAGGGATTCGGCGGCAGGGCAGGGAAGCTCCGCGCGCTCGCCGATTTCGTCGCCACCCGCAGGGCTTGAGCCGCGTGCCGACCAGGCGCCTGGGGCTGGCCCTTGACGTGACTCCGTGGTTCACTAGCCACGAGCCACCAGCCACTAGCCACTTCGCCATCCCGATGTCCGACAAGCCCTCGGTCGACGACCTTCGCGCCCGCCTGAAAGACCTCGGCTACCTCGACGCCGGCGTGGACCGCTTCGTCCTCGGCCCGTCGCGGCCCGAACGAGGTCTGCTCAGCGTCGCCGCGCGGGCGAGCGCGCGCATCGGGATGCTTGCGGGACTGCTCGTCGGCCCTTCCGCCGTCGGCAGCGCTCGCCGTGCGGCTGCCGGGCCTGGTCACCGGCCTGCGCGACGGTCTGGTGCTGGCCGTCTACCTCGGCGTGATCTTCGGCGTCGCGGTCACATTGGCCGCGTTCCTCGTCAGCTGGCTGCTCGGCAGTGCTGGCCGGGCAGCACCGGCGGGGCATGGCGCGGCCCGGCGCAGTGCGCTCGCCCGCGCGGCCGGACTGCTCGTGGCTGCCGCCTGCCTGGTGTATCTGGTCCTGTGGTGGCGAACGGTGATCCCCGCCGGCTCGTCGTGGGCCGGCGGACCCTGGACCTTCCTGGCGCTCGGCGCCGCGGCAGCCCTCAGCCTCCTGATCGGCCACGTCGTCACCCTCACCACCCTGGCGCTCGTGGCGCATGGGTCCGGCGTGCCGGGCCCGGAGTTGAGGATCCGGGCGCGCGCTCGTGGCCCCTGACGGTCGGCGCTCGGCCTTCTGGCATTCGGCGCGGGAGCAGGCCTGCTCTTCCTGGTGTCGCGCGGCGACCCGGTTCCGGCCCGCGAGGCAGCGGCGCCGGCAAAGGGGACGGCAACGCCAACCGGGGTGCGCCTGACTGTCATCGGGATTGACGGCTTCGACCGCCAGTTCGTCGAGCGGCTTCGGCGGGCCGGGCGTCTCCCGCGGCTCGCACGTCTCCTCGACGGTGCGCGGGCGACCTTCCCCCCGTCCGACGCTCCCGACCCGGCGCGCACGTGGACCTCGATTGCGACGGGGCAGCGGCCCGGCGTCCACGGCGTGAGCGGCATCGAGACCCGCCGCGTCGCAGGCACCGAGGGAACGGTGTCGGCGGACCAGGGGCCCCTCGGGCGCGTCGTCGCCGCCGCGACGGACCTCGTTCGTCTCACGCGTCCCGCGCTGACCACAGGCCTGCAGCGCCGGTCCAAGACCTTTTGGGAAGTGGCGGCCGACTACGGCCTGGGCACTGTCGTCGTGAACTGGTGGGCCACCTGGCCGGCGCCCGAAGCCAGCGGCGTCGTGTTGACCGATCGGGCGACGCTGCGACTGGAACGCGGTGGTGCACTGGATGCCGAGATTGCGCCGTCCGAACTCTACCCAACGCTGCTGCGGCAGTGGCCCGCCCTGCGCGACCAGGCCAGGCGCAGAGTGGTGGCCGCCTTCCCGTCGGAGCACGACCAGGTGGAACGGGTCCTGCGCCAGGCGGCGGAGCAGGACGCCCTGCCGGTCGCACTCCTCAACCAGTTTGGGGCGCCGTCAGCGGACCTGTCGAGCGTCTATCTTCCCGGCCTCGACATCGCGCACTACGCGCTGCTCGGCCCGTCGGCCGGCGGCGGCCTGCCCGCGTCGGCCGTGGCGGCGCGAGTGGAGGCGCTCGAGCGGTACTACCTCTTCCTCGAGGAGTTGATCACGCCACTCGATCGAGCAGGCAGGCGAGCAGGGGCTCGTCGCGCTCGTCGCCGACCCCGGCCGATCGGGCGCGAGCGAGCGGGGCCTGCTCGCGCTGGCCGGGCCGCAGGTGCGGGCGGACGCCGACGTGGAGGTGGCCCGCCACGACATCATGCCCACGCTGTTGTATGCGCTCGGCGTCCCGGCAAGCCGCGAGCTTCCCGGGCGGCCCCGCGTGGATCTCCTGACGCCCGCCTTCACGGCCCGCGCGCGTCTTCGCGAAGTGGAGAGCTACGGCCGGCGCGTGATCGTGCCGCGCCCCGCGAACGTGACCCCCCTCGACCGCGAGATGATGGAACGGCTGAAGAGCCTGGGCTACGTCCGGTAACGGGACCCTCGGCTCTCCACTCTCGACCGCGATTCGAACCGTCTGAAACCGTCGCAATGTGCGATACTGCCGCAGTCGCACCTCTGGTCCAGGCACCCCGGGGAGAATCTTCATGCAGCCAGGCAACGGGCCCGCGGCCCGTGTTTACCTTCCGGATACGAACGTCCTCGTCAACGATCCCGATTCCCTCTTCAAGCTCGGCCGTGGAAACCTGGTGGTCATTCCCTACCCGGTCGTGCGCGAGTTGGACCACCTGAAGGATGCCTTGAACGGCATCGGGGCGGCCGCGCGCCGGGTCGTCCACCTCCTGGACGACTACCAGGCGGGGCGCGAGCCCGCGCGACTGATCGAGGGAATCCCGCTGCCCGATCACGGCCTGCTGGTCTTCGACGACAACCTCCTGAGCCAGGAGGACGTGTGGGACGGGTTCGATCACCGGAACAACGATGACCGGATCATCCTGCTCGCGCGGAAGTGGAAGCGGCTGCGGCCCATGGCGCACGTGAGCCTCGTCACCCGCGACGTCGCGATGCGCGTGAAGGCGAGGCCGCTCGGCGTCCTCGCCGAGGACTACCGCGACGACAAGAAGATCTCCTCGCTGGACCAGCTCTACCCGGGCTCCGCGACCATCGACATCCCGGAGCAGTGCCACTCGCTCCTGACGGACCTCCACCGGGAGAACCGGCTGGAGGCCGGCCGCGTGATGGCCGCCACCGGCGGCCTCGAATTGTTGCCCAACCAGTGCTGCACCCTCCGGACCGTGGAGACCGGCAAGGTGGCGCACGCCATCTACAAGGGCGGCAACACCCCGTTCTTCCGGCTGGTCCGCAAGCACGACGCCGACCGCGGCATCTCGCCGGTCAACGTCGAGCAGGCCTTCGCGCATGCCCTGCTCGCGGACCCCGAGATTTCCCTGGTGACGCTTGCCGGCAGCGCAGGCTCCGGGAAGACCTTGATGGCGCTGCTCGCGGCGTATCAGCAGCTGCGCGAGGGCTATTCAAAGCTGATCATCTACCGGCCGAACATCGAGATCGGGCAGTCGCTCGGCTTCCTGCCCGGCACGCTCGACGAGAAGTTCGCCCCGTGGACGCGCCCGATCATCGACAACCTCGAGCTGATCCTGCGCGGCCTCGGCCGGACGGGCCCCGGCATCGCCTCGATGGAGGAAGTGGGACGGGGCAAGACCCGCAAGGACGAACAGTCTCGCGGCGTCGCGGACCTGAAGGGTCTTGTCGAGCGGGAGATTGTCGAGATCGCCCCGATCGCCTACCTGCGCGGCCGCAGCATTCACGACGCGTTCATCGTCGCGGACGAAGCGCAGAACATGAACCACCACGAGGTGAAGACGCTCCTCACGCGCAGCGGGCAGGGCACCAAGGTGGTGTTCACGGGCGACCCCGACCAGGTGGACGTCCCCGACTCGAGCCCGGTCACCAGCGGCCTGATCCAGCTGGTCGAGCGGTTCAAGGGCCAGGAGGAGTACGGCCACCTGACGATGACGACAACCGTGCGCTCGCGGCTCGCGGCGCTCGCGGCGACGTTGCTGTAGTCCCAGTGACTCGCCTCGCTTGAGGACGTACGAAACCACGAAGATCAGAAGAACACGAAGACCGAAGGGCTTCGTGGCCTTCGTGCCTCTCGTTCTTTGTGGTCAGGGCAAGCGAAGTGGGGCCAGCCGGCAGCTGCCGCCGGCAGCCCCGCGTCTACAGGAGGTCCTGCCATGTTTCGAGCCGTCCTCGCGCTGATCACGCTCGTCCTCCTTGCCGTTCCCGTGACCCTGTCGGCTCGGCAGGCCGAGGAACGGGCGCAGGTGGTGTCCCCGCTCGGAAGGTCCTTCTTCGCAAAGCCCGACACGGACGGCGCAGTCGCAAAGGCAGATGCTGCGCTGTCTGCCGACCCCGGCAACGTCACCCTGTTGATTGCCGCCGGCAGGGCCCGCGACGGGGCGCTGCAGTACAACGAGGCGATCGAGATCTACTCCCGGGCGATTGTGCTGGCCCCGTCGGACGTCAGGGGCTACCGCTTCCGAGGCCACCGCTACATCTCCACGAGGCGGTTCCCCCACGCGATCCGGGACCTGGAACAGGCCCGCACGCTCGCACCGGCCAGCTTCGACGTTGCCTACCACCTGGCCCTCGCGTATTTCCTCACGGGCGAGTTCGTCAAGGCTGCCGACGAGTACGGACGCTGCCTCGCGTCGAAGGACGCCGGCTCGCTCCCCGAAGGTTGGCGCAGCTGCGCCGCGGTCGCGAAGTCGGACGAGGATCGGGTAGCCATCACCGACTGGCGCTACAGGGCGCTCCGCCGGGCGGGACGGAACGGCCCGGCCGCCCAGAGCCTCGCCGGCATCGTCGAGGGTATGAGCGTGAAGGAAAACGCGGCCTACTACCAGGCGCTCCTCTTCTACAAAGGCCTGCGTTCGGAGGACGACGTCCTTGCGCCAAAGACCCTGCAGGACAACACCTTCGTCACCACGGCCTTCGGGCTCGCAAACTTTTACCTGGCCGAGAAGCGGGAGGCGGACGCCTGCCGGCTGCTTCGGGCGATTGTCGCAGACGACCCGCACTGGAACGGCTTCGGGTTCATCGGGGCCGAGACCGAGCTTGCCGGGAGGCTGCGGAAGACCTGCGAGCCCAGGTGACGCCCAGTACCGGCAGAGTTGTAGTATCATGAGTCGGGCTATTCCGGGTCCCCTGGACCCTGCGGTAGGGTCCGCCTTCAATGGAGCGATTATGAATCCCTCGAGTCCCCGTGCCCTGCTGAGAGTGGTTGGGATTGCGCTGACGGCGGTCCTGCTCTGCGCCGGTATCGCCGCCGCGGGCAGCGGCGGGCCGATGCCCGTGGCAGGTGACGATCAAGTTCGACCCGCCGGAGACGGCTTCCGCACTGCCACCCGTCTTGGTGGGTCGCGCGCCCTCATCGGTGCCGTTCCGACGCTGCGCGTCCTCAAGCGTGAGATGGCGAAGGCCCGTGTAAAGGCTAACCTGGCCGCCTCCCTCGACGTGGCGGGCCTGAGCCCGGCCGTGCGCGACCAGGTCATCGCGATCCTCACCGCCGCCGACGCCTCCCAGCTGAGAGACGAGCCCTTCGCGGTCGGCGACACCATGGCGTGGATGGGTCTGAGGAACAAGGGCAAGGGCGACGTCATCCGCAACGTGCGATGGGGCGGGAGGAAGCCGTTCCCGGCCTGGAAGTTCGACATCGACGACGGCGAGAATCTCTATCACTTCGTGCTGCCGAAGCCCTGCGGTAACGTCGCCCTCGTCTCCAGCGAGCGCAGCCCCAAGGCGATTGCCGCCGAGGAGGCGCGCAAGGCTGAAGAGGCGCGCCTGGCCGAGGAAGCACGCCGGGCGGAGGAGGCGCGCAAGGCCGAAGAAGCGCGCAAGGCCGAGGAGGCTCGCAAGGCTGCGGAGGCCGAGCGGGCGCTGGCCGCGCCGCCGCCCTGCAGGCTCAGCGCCACGCTGACTCCCGTCAAGGGCGGATACAACGTGGCTTTGGACGGTAGCCCGGTTGCCGCTGGCCCGTCTGCCGCGACCTCGATGACCATCCAGATCGTGGGCCCGCTGGCACCCCGGTGACCTTCGAGCACGACGGCAAGCCGGTGACCGAGGCGAAGCTGGCGCCGCCCTTCCAGACAACGGTGATGATCCGCAAGGCGAAGGCGGGGACGTACACGGTGAAGGCGGTCTCGTCGCGCAACAACGGGAAGGCGCCGGACCAGAACTGCGAAACCACCTTCGACCTCGTCAAGACCGAGGGCCTGAACTTCTTCTTCGAGGGCGACTTCGGCAAGGAGCGCCGCCTGCGCGAGGCGGATCCCGAGGTCAACCCGCTGGCCGACGAGGGTCAGGAGTTTGGCGTATGCGCGGCGCTGCTCGGCCTCAAGTTCGGCGTTGACATCCCTGTTGGCGATGCAGGCTGGCGCGTGGCGCCGGGCGCCGGCGTGGCGATCAACTTCGACGATGGCGGCAACACGAGCGCCTTTGCCGAGGTCGAGTTGAACAAGTGGTTCGACCGCAAGGGCTTCATCGGGACGGGCTTGGGCGTGTGGGACTTCACCCACGGCGACACGGTTGCGCCGACCTGGCTCTTCCAGGGTGGCCGGCAGCTGTGGAAGGGAACCGGGGCGCGTGAGGACGAGGTGCTGTTCGTCGTTTCGGCGAGGCTCTTCCTCGACGAGCTCGGTGACATCTCGAACAACTACCAGTTCTGGGGCGGCTTCCGCTACATCTTCCGGTAGAGCGGCCACCCGGGCAGATTGGAAGGGCGCTGGGCTTCGGCCCAGCGCCCTTTTTGTTTGTGTCTTTGCGCCCGCTTGTTCGGCCTCGCGACCATCCGCAACGTGCCTCGCCGTAGCTCTCCCGGAATGGCACCCCCGTTGCTACCTTGACCCCGGGAGCACCGGTCGCAGAAAAATCTGACGGGGAGGAAACATGGGTAGCAGGATAAGCACGTGTGTCATGGCGGCGACGATCGGGACGTTCGCGGCGGGCAGCGCCTTGGCCCAGTCGACGACGACGGGCAGTCAACAGCAGGACCCGCAAACGGCAGCGCAGCCGGGTCGCGACGAGGCCAAGTCGAGGCAGTCCCTCGTCCAGGCGCGAGAGACGCTGGCAGAAATCACGAAGCTGCCGGAAGCCTCACAGCTTCAAGGACAGCCGCGCACCGAGATCTCGCAGTTGATCAACAACTTCAACTCGCTCCTCGGCGCCGAGGCGAACTGGTACGAACACTACCAGACCGTCATGCAGAACGTGCACAACCTCATCGGTCCCCCACTCCGGACGAGGCAACGCTCGGCCGCACGAGCACCACGGGGACGACCGGGAGCACCGGGTCCACCACCGCCGGAAGCACCGGTGGGTCGTCGGCGTCTGCTGAGGTTCCTTCCGCCATCCGCACCAAGCTGACCACCTTCCGCCAGCAGTTGATGGAGTTCGGGCGCGCCGCGGGCGCCCCGGATCCCACGGGCGGCGTGTCGTCGGCCACATCCGGCTCCGCGGCCGGCACCAGCGGTTCCATGACGGGTTCTACGACGGGCACCACGGGCTCGACGACGGGCAGCAGCACCACGGGCTCGACGACGGGCAGCACGACTGGTTCGACGACGGGTTCGACGGGTGGCACCACCGGATCCACGACGGGTTCGACGGGCGCCAGCACCTACGGCACGGCGGGTTCCACGAGTGAGACCGTGCAGCAGCACATCGACGCCATCAACGACATCCTGCAGCAGGTGCTGGGCACGAGCGGGTCCTCGACGGGGACGAGCGGGACCTCGGGCACCAGCGGCAGCACGACCGGTTCGACGTCGGGGACGGCATCGGCAACCGGGTCCGTCACGCTGACGCGGGAGCAGGTGGATCGCATCCAGTCGCACCTGCAGCGCATTCGCGAGATCGCGCGCCAGCAGCAGCCGGTTCGCTAGTGGGAGTGAAAGCGGCGGGTGCGCGGGCGGGGCAGGAGGCTGACGGCTTCCTGCCCTTTTTGTTGACCGCGTGACGTCGGAGTGGTCCCAGGACCTCGTTCGCCGACGACGAACGACATACGAGATCAAGAACACGAAGACACAAGGGCTTTGTGCCCTTCGTACCTTCCGCTCTTCGTGGTCAAGACAAGTGGATCCCCGTTCAGGGACGGGATGGGGACCGACGGCTCACAGCGTGGCAGCGCGATCCCCTGGGTCCTGATTCCTGAGTCCCGAATCCGGCGAAGCCCCAGACTGCAGTTCGCGCCGCAGGCGCGCTTCGTACCCGGCAAGCCAGCGCTCGATCCGCGCGGCCCTCCGCTCGCGGACGTTCATCGCCTCGCGGAGGCGCTTCAGGGAGTAGTCGATCGTCTCCAGCCGCAGCTTGATCGACCCGGTAGGCTTGTTCTCGTCGATGTCCTTGAAGGCGAAGTAGGGCGTGCCGGAGATCTCCACGATCTCCTCCACGGTGGAGAAGATGGGCGCGTCGTGGCCGCACTTGAAGTTCGAGAGCTCGACGGCCACGAGGTTCGGGTGGCGCGCCGTGAACTTGGCGGCCCAGACCTTGAGGTTGCTGCTCGCGGCCAGCGAGTTCTTCCAGACGTCGGAGATGTCGAGCGCGTGGCGGATGTGGCCGTCGCGGACCTCGTCTCCGAACAGCCGATCGAGCAGGTCCTCGTCGAGCGGGAGCGTGCTCTGCGAGAAGACCGGGTAGCCGAGCTTCTGCAGCTCCTCGGGGATGCCGTGGTTCAACCCCGGGTCGTGGTGGTACGGGCGGCCGAGCAGGACGATTCCCAGCTGGCCCTCGCGCTCGATCGCGTCGAGCGCCTCGCGCGCGGCCTGCCGCACAACCCGATCGTACTCCGCCAGCGCCACGAACGCCGGCGTCCACGGCGCGCTCGTGTTCCTCCCACGAGAGGCCGAGCAGCGGTGCCCACACGTCGAACATCTGCCGCGCGAACAGCGGGCGCTCCTCGAGGTTGAGGAGCGGGTAGAGGTACCGCACGCCCTGTTCGCTCGAACAGGTTCTCTTCCTTGGTGAACGCCGCCTGCACGGTCTGGGGCGTCAGGCTGACGGTCGGGCAGGCGTTGTTCCCGACCGTGCCGACGATCGGCGACGGGATCATGTCGATCATCGGGAAGAAGATCACGCCGAGCGGCGATCGCCGGTGCTTGACGTACAGCAGGTTGTGGATGTGCGCCAGCGCCACCTTCGACGGGAAGCAGGGGTCGATCGCCCCGCGGCTCGCGCCCGCCCGGTACATCTCGTTGGTGGTGACGTCCGAGTAGACGATGTTGGTCCGCGCCACGCCCAGGCTCTCCAGGTATCCGGCGAAGAGGGGCGCGTAGGCGTACATGTTGAACACGCGCGGGATGCCGACGCGCAGCGTCTCTCGGCCCTCCATCGACCGTCGGCGCGTGCGCGCCGCCGGTGTCCACGCCGCCGGCAGCGGGTCGGCCACCAGCGGCGGCCGCCGCGACTTCCACACCTCGCGGGCCGCCAGGGCCACGAGGTTGGGCGTCGCAGCCTTGACCGCGTCCTCCGCGGCCTTGATGTCGCGCATCCTCGCCAGGTCCTCGGCCGACCCTTTCTCGCAGGCGGCCACCACGAAGCGCCGTTCGGCGAGGAACTGTCCGGTCACCACCGAGGGCGGTGCGAGCGGGCTCGGAGGCGGTGGACACGTCGATGAACGTCCGCAGGCACTCGTTCTGGCAGAAGTGGCAGCGCGTGCCCTCGTCGCACCGCGTCTGGAACGACACGCGCTCGGCCGCCTCCAGCCCGATGAACGAGGTGATGCGACCCGTGCTGCCAGAGGCGGGCGGCCTCGAGGGCGGCCCCGATCGCACCCGCCTCGCCGCAGTGCTCGTGCAGCACGATCTCGGGCTGCGCCCCCTGGCCGTGGAAGTTCGACGCGGATGAAGTCCACCTGCGCCTTCACGGCCGCGAGGTTGCGCTGCGTCCCGCCCTGCAGCACGAACCGCGTCCCGAAGCGCGCCAGGTTCGGCGCCTTGGCCACGTAGAGGAACACGTTCTTCGGCAGGACGGCCGCCAGCCCCGCGAGGATCTCCTCGGGCCGCCAGCCCTGGCGCTGGACGTTCGCAATCTCGGACTGCAGGAAGAGAACGCAGCCGTAGCCGAAGACCGGCATCTCGCGCGCGGCGAACGCCGTCTCGGCAAACGTCTCCACCGGGTAGCCGAAGCTCTGCGCGATGGCCTGCAGGAAGTACCCGTTGCCCGCCGAGCACTGGGTATTGAGCCGGAAGTCCTTCACCCGGCCGTTCCGCAAGACGATGATCTTGATGTCCTGCCCGCCGACGTCCACGATCACGTGCGGGTCGCGGTACAGGTGGAGCGCCGACTGTGCGTGCGCGACCGTCTCCACGAGCGCGGCGTCGGCGGAGAACACGTCGCGCAGGATGTCCTTGGCGTAGCCGGTCGTGACGACGCCGAGGACCTCGGGCCGCGCGCCCTGCGCCTCCACCTGCTGGCGCAGCGAGCGGAACATCTCGATCGCGTCCTCGATCGGGTTGCCGCGCGACAGTTGATAGGCCTTCGCCAGCACCCGGCCCGCCTCGTCGAGGAAGACCGCCTTCGTCGAGGTCGATCCGGCATCGAGCCCGATGAAGCCGGGCGCCGCCTGCCCGGCCTCCAGCGGCGGCGGCGTCCACGCGGGCCGTTCGTATTCGCGGCGGAACTCGGCCAGGTCCTGGCCTGATACCGCGATGGCGGGCGCGCCTCGACGCGCCGCGGCGCCCGCCTCGGCGGCCGCGAGGGCGGCGCCGAGGCGGTCGGCGCCCACGTAGTCGCAGCCTTCTTCCTGGCGCGCGAACTCGACGCACCCCAGCGCGCAGTAGAACTCCGCGTCGGGCGGGGTGACGATGAGCGAGTCGGGCGAAGACCCCTCGGGGAGCGCCACCGCGCGCTCCTCCCACAGCCGCGGGATGTGCGCCTGCCAGGCCTCGCGAAGGCCCAGCATGAACGCGTGGGGCCCGCCGAGCAGGAACACCGACGGGCGCAGCGTGTTCCCCCGCGACAGCACGGTCAGGTTCTGGAGCACGATGGCGTCGTAGAGCGACGCCATCAGTTCCTCGGGCGCAACGCCCCGCTTCTGGAGGCCGTTGATGTCGGTCTCCGCGAAGACGCCGCACTTGCCCGCGATCGGGTAGATCTTGAGGCCTCGGTACGCGAGCGTGCCCAGCGAGTCGAGCGGGACCTTCAGCTTGTTCGCGATCTTGTCGATCACGGCGCCCGTGCCGCCCGCGCACTTGTCGTTCATCGAGACCAGCTTGCGCGTCCGGCCGTCGGCCTCGGCTTCGAAGATGACGATCTTCGCATCCTGGCCGCCCAGCTCGATGACGGTGCGCGCCTCCGGGTGGCGCTTCTCCACGGCCAGGGCGATGGCCGCCACTTCCTGGACGTACCGCGCGCCGACCAGCGGCGCGAGGGCGGCGCCCCCGACACCGGTGATGAAGGCGCGCGCCTCGCCCGGTTCCACGCCGAACGTCCGGTCGAACGCCGCGAGCATCTCGAGCAGCCGTTCGGCCGGGCGGCTTTCGTGGCGCTGGTAGTCGCGCCAGCGCACGTCCGATGTCTTGGCGTCGACCGCCACGACCTTCACGCTGGTGGAACCGACGTCGAGGCCCAGGAGGAAACGCCGTCCGTTCATCGTCATCGCGTGGACTCCGCCGACGCCAGTGGCGCCGTTCGCTGCGCCGGCCGGCAGGTGGGGTCCCGGTCCATCCGCTCGCTGACGTGCAGGACGAAATTGGCCGCCTCGCCGACGATGCCCGGCTGGTGGGGGACGTGGTAGAAGGGGTTGCGCAGTTCCCGGTGCGCCTCCACATAGCGCCGGACCTCGGCGAGAGTCCGGCCGGACTTTCCGAGGGCGAGGTCGAACTCCGCCTGCGCCCTCGTTCGTGCCTCGACCAGCGCCATCTGCACCCGGCTGTGCGCGTTCAGCTCGCCTTCCGCGGCCGTCTCGATCGGCACGAACAGCATGTCCTTGAAGCGCGCGACGATCGACGACTGCACCCCGTCGGACTGCGTGGACGGCATGCAGCCGAACGGCTTGAGGCTGAGCACCATGTGGGCGCCGGCCTGCGTCGAGTAGTAGATGTTCTTGGCGACCTCGAGGTGGCCTTCCCCGCCCCGCGACAGGGGGTGGTAGTAGGGGTTGGCGAGCCGGGCCAGCTCCATCTGGTCCACCAGCGGGTGCGGGACACTGCCGAGCGTGCGCCGGAGGATGTCGTATCGTTGCCTGTAGATGCGCTCGGCGACGGCCAGGAGGGACCGTTTCTTCAGCGCCTTCAGCGCCTCGCGCGCGCGCGCCCCGGGCCTGGCGGCGACCGCCGCCCCCTCGACCTTCATGCGGAGCCGGTACCCGCAGCTTCGCCCGGCCCTGGTAGATCATGTACATGACCCACGAGCTGAGCGGTTCGGCGAGGACCTGCGCACCCTCGCGCTCGAGAAACTCGAACATCCGGAAGTTGCCGTCGCCCTCGGTGGTCTGCGCCCAGAATTCGCCGGTGACCTTCACCACCGGCTTCACGCGAAGCCGATCCACCTCGATCCCCGAGAGGATCGACCGGCAAAACGCCATCGCGTCGTGGTTGGGCCGTCCCCACACCTGCCGGCAGATGTTCCGGATCTGACTCCCGACCAACGGTCCCTTCGGCAGCAGCCCAAGGGCTTTCCACACGACCGGGTGCAGCCCCTCGCCCGGCTGGCGGATCGACCGGCCCTGCAGGTCGCGCGCGAGCGAGGTCGTCGCCTCGCCGAGGAGGCGATCGGTCGTGCCGGGAACCAGTTCGAACGGCCGCACCGCGAACGCGAAGTCGTTGAGCACGTCACCCATCTGGAACGCGTTGAAGGCTCCGAGCCCCAGCATGAGGCTGAACTTGAAGCCCGGCTCGCCGGTGCTCGTCTTGATGCCCTGGTCCTGCCTGAAGGTCATCACCCGGAAGCCGTCGTAGCCGGCATTGCGCAGGGCGAGCCGGTACTCGGCCTCGTAGGTACCGAAGCGGCAGGGGCCGCATCCGCTGGCGGTGAAGAAGACGTAGCGGTCCAGCAGTTCCTGCCGCGACACACCCTCCGCCTCCCGCTGCTGTAGCCACATCACCAGGTTGCCCACGGTGAAATAGGCCGGGTTGCAGACGCCGTTGTTGCCGTACTGCTTTCCGACCAGGCACGCGGTGAGGTCGGGTTGCGGAAGCGGCAGGCAGTTGTAGCCCGCGGCCTCGAGCGCCGATTGGATCAACTGCTCGTGGCGGGCCGTGAGCCCGCCGATGAGGATGGTGACCGACGATCGCTCGTCCGCGGTGAAGGGGCGCTCGACGGGGCGACGATACTGGGCGGGGCGCGGGGCGGCGAGGCCGGCACGGCGCGACCATCGTTCGCGCGCGGCCGCCACGCGGCTGGCCACTTCCCGCTCGACCACATCCGGATCGAGTGACGCTGTCATGCAAACCTTCGCCTGTCCGGCCCGGCCGTTGGAGAGCCCGGGTGCCGCAAACCGACCTCAGCAGGACTCAAAGCATTGAGTGTACACGATCGGGCGCGTGCGGGCACCGCCTGCGCCTGCAGGGTGTGAAGCGGGGCGGGCCGGAGGTTACGGGTATACTTCCCCGATGGCCGCCTACCAGTACATCTTCACGATGAAGGCCCTCTCGAAGGTGCACCCCCCGGACAAGAAGGTGCTCGAGGACATCTGGCTGGCGTTTCTGCCCGGTGCGAAGATCGGCGTGCTCGGGGCGAACGGGGCGGGCAAGAGCACGCTGCTCCGGATCATGGCCGGCCTCGATCGTGATTTCTCGGGGGAGGCTTTCCCGGCCGCGGGCGTGTCGGTCGGGTTCCTGCCGCAGGAGCCGCAGCTCGACGCGTCGAAGGACGTCCGCGGCAACATCGAGGAGGGCGTGCGGGAGACGCGCGCGCTGCTGGAAGAGTACGAGCGCCTGTCCGAGCGCCTCGGCGAAGACCTGTCGGCCGACGAGATGGACAAGGTGTTGGAGGCGCAGGGCCGCCTGCAGGACCGCATCGACGCCGCCAACGCGTGGGACCTCGATTCGCGCGTCGAGCTGGCGATGGACGCCCTGCGCGTGCCGCCGGGCGACGCCGAGGTCGCGCACCCTGTCGGGGGGGAACGCCGGCGGGTCGCCCTGTGCCGCCTGCTGCTCCGGTCGCCCGACCTCCTGCTGCTCGACGAGCCGACCAACCACCTCGACGCCGAGTCGGTGGCGTGGCTCGAGCGGTTCCTGCAGGACTATGCCGGCACCGTCGTGGCGGTCACCCACGACCGGTACTTCCTCGACAACGTGGCCGGCTGGATCCTGGAGCTCGACCGGGGCCGCGGCATCCCGTGGCAGGGCAACTACTCCTCCTGGCTGGAGCAGAAGCAGCAGCGCCTCGAGCGCGAGGAGAAGCAGGAGGCGCGGCGCGAGCGGACGCTGGCGCGGGAGCTCGAGTGGATTCGGATGTCCCCGCGCGCGCGGCAGGCGAAGGGTAAGGCTCGCCTGAACGCTTACGAGGACCTGCTGAAGCAGGATGCCGCGCAACGGATCGACCGCGGCGAGATCTATATCGCCCCGGGGCCACGCCTGGGGGACATCGTGGTCGAAGCAAGGGACCTGCGGAAGGGCTACGGCGACACGCTCCTGTTCGACGGGCTGACGTTCACGCTGCCGCGTGGCGGCATCGTCGGCGTCATCGGCCCAAACGGCGCCGGCAAGACCACCCTGTTCCGGCTCATCACCGGGCAGGAGCACCCGGACGCCGGCGCCCTGAGGATTGGCGAGACCGTGAAGATCGGCTACGTGGACCAGTCGCGCGACGCTCTCGACCCGGCGAAGACGGTTTGGGAGGAGGTGTCCGGCGGCCTCGACGAGATCCAGATTGGCCGACGCGCCGTGCCCTCGCGCGCCTATGCCTCGTGGTTCAACCTCAAAGGCCGAGACCAGCAGCGCCCCGTGGCAACCCTGTCGGGCGGCGAGCGGAACCGCGTGCACCTCGCGAAGCTGCTGCGCGGAGGCTGCAACCTCCTGCTGCTGGACGAGCCCACCAACGATCTGGACGTCGACACACTGCGCTCGCTCGAGGACGCCCTGATCGACTTCGCCGGCTGCGCCGTCGTGGTGAGCCACGACCGCTGGTTCCTGGACCGGATTGCCACCCACGTCCTGGCATTCGAGGGTGACAGCCAGGTCGTATGGTTCCAGGGCAACTATCAGGACTACGAGGCTGACCGCCACCGACGGCTCGGCGCCGAGGCCGATCGCCCGCACCGCGTGAAGTATCGCAAACTGGTGCGCTGAGCGCTCCTCCCCTTCACCCTCCCTTCTTCGCCCTCTCACCCGGGCACGGTTCTTGGTTTCTGCCATCGCGCGCGAATGCACGCGCAGCCAACTGCCGCGGAAAGCGCGGCCCGGGGACCTACCGATGGCACCGAGCAACACTCGGGCGGAACGAGCAGCGGAACGCCTGCCCAAGGTCATCTCGCCCAGCACCCATGCGGCGCTCGACTACCTGATCGTCGGCGCCACCTTCCTGACCGGGGCCTGGCTGTGGAACCGCAACCGCCGCGCCGCGGTGGCCGCGCTGGCGGCCGGCGTGTCCGAACTCGGAACGGTGCTGAGCACGAGGTTCCCCGGCGGCGTCTTCCCCGCGATGAGCTTCACCCGCCACGCGCAGGTCAGCATGGGGCAGAGCGCCGCGCTGGCGGCGGCCCCCATGCTGTTCGGGTTCGGCAGGGGACAGGGCGCGTGGATGTTCCCCGCGCATGCCGCCATCGTCGGGATCATCGACGCCATGACCGATTTCAAGGGGACGCGCACCGGCGGTGGGGACGACCGGATACTGGGCATCGGCGCCTGACCCCCGGTGCTCGACCGGCGGCGCGGGCGTTGCAAACGGTCGCGGCGTGGAGAAAGCGCAGCGGGTAGGCGATCTCGAGATCCACCAGGATCTGCCTTTCGAGAGACACAACTGGAGGGCTCAGCGGTTCGGGTGGGCAGTCATGGGCCTGCTCGTCCTGGCCGGTCTCGCAGGGTTGTTCGGCCGCGGGCCCCTGGCCTCCGCCACCCGCTCGTCCCCGGGCGGCGCGCTCGCCGTCGAGTACCAGCGTTTCACGCGGCACGGGTCGACGGCCGAGTTGAGCGTCACGGTCGCCCCATGGGCACTCGAGGCCGGCACGGTTCGGATCCGCGTTTCGCGGAGCTTTCTTCAGGGTCTCCAGGTTCAGACGGTGGAGCCCCCGCCGGCGTCGGCGCTGCTTTCGGGCGACGACCTCGTGTACTCGTTCCACGCCGAAGCGGGGAAGCCGGCGCGGATTCTCTTCCGCGTCATTCCCGATCAGTATTTCCTGCGAACCGCCGAGGTCGGCGTGGCGAACGGGCGCGAGCGCGTCCGGTTCCAGCAGCTCGTCTTTCCGTGAAGGGGAGCGCATGGACACGGTCATCCGTGCCGTCTTCGTATACGTCTTCCTGCTGCTGCTCTTCAGGATTGCGGGGAAGCGCACGCTGGGCCAGGTGAGCACCTTCGACCTCGTGCTGACATTGATCGTCAGCGAGGCAATCCAGCAGGCGATGGTGGACTCCGACAACTCGCTGACGGGCGCCGCCCTTCTGGTCGTGACGCTCGTGGGCATGAACATCGTGGTCTCGCTGCTGAAGCAGCGGTTCCCGCGCTTCGAACGGGTAATCGAGGACACGCCGATCGTCATCATCGAGGACGGCCGGATCCACCGCCGGCGCATGGACAAGGAGCGGGTGGACGAGCAAGACGTCTTGTCGGCGGCGCGGCAGCTCCAAGGCCTGGCGAGTTTGAAGGACGTCCGCTACGCCGTCGTGGAGAAGGACGGGCACGTGACGATCGTCCCGAAGGAGAAGTGAGAATTCGCGGGACGCGCGCCCTTCCCTTCGAGGATGCCGACCGGCTCGTGTCGCTCCTCAGAAGATGGGTCCGGTGGATACGACCACCCGCTGTCCTTCCGGCCCGTTCGCCCATTCGAGGCGGCCGATCACGCGGCCCTTCCAGTGACCGCGCAGTGCCACTCCATAGCTGTACGGACGCCGGGCGGAGAGCCGGCCGAGGCTTCTCCCCAGAGACGCGGTGTCGACGAAGGGCGCGATCTCAATCAGCCGGTGCGGGTGCCAGCGGTATTCGACGGTCACGTGGGCCAGCGCCTGTTCGCGCCAGCGATGGCTCGGGTAGCTGCGCAGTGTCTCGCCGCCGCCCACCGTCTGCAGCAGGAAGAACGGCACGCGGCTCCGTTGGGCCGTCCAGTCGGCCGCGAGCAGGAGCCGGAACGCCAGCACGCCGGGCAGGCGCCCAGGCGGAACGAACGCACGGGCGTCGACCGTGGTGCGCGTGAAATCGACGGCCTGTCCGTCCGCCTGGTAGCGCCAGGCGGTGCCTCCGACGAAGAAGCCGCGTGCCGGGTCGCGCGGGCTGTCCCGCCGGTCCAAGGCGGCGCCCGCGCCGAAGACCAGATACCGCGGGGGATTGAGAAAGCCCGGGAGCGACGCCGCGTCGAATCGCTCGTCCACCGACGGCCGTTCGGAGTCGCCGCGTCGAGGATCGATCTCCGACTCCAACACCCCGGCGCGGCCCGAGAGACCGAACGACGACGAAACCTGCCACTGCCCGACGAGGTCGTAGCCCGGCCCCCGCAGCCTGAAGGCCGACACGTCCCCCCGGCGCGACTCGTCGCCGATCCCGTAGAAGGGGTGCCGCGGATAGCTCCGGTAGCGGACCTCGGCGTACAGAGCGGCGCCGGGCCGCTTCACGGCGGAGGCGTTGAACATCGAGGCGACGCCCGCGTCAGGTTGACGGAGCTCGAGCGTGTGGCGGGAGTCGTTGATGAGTCCCAGCCGCGTCCGGTACAGCTGGTAGCCGCGGACGGACCAAAAGGCCGACGCCTCGGCCCCGATCGGCGTCGCGAGGATCTCCTCGTAGCGGTAGCCCACCCCCCCGGACACCCCCGAGGCCGACACGATGGTGCCGACCCAGGGGAAGAACCCCCGGTCGCGTGCCTCGGGTTCCTTCCGGGGAGGCGGTTCGAGCCTCTGCGCGTCCGTCCCAAGAGCCGCGGCGCGGGAGATGGACAAAACGCCGGCGACGGGCCGGCACAGAGCCCGACCGGTAGAGGTGGGGTCCTGCCGAAAGGCGCTCCCGTCTTGCCCTGCGACACAGGACAGAACCAGCCAGGCGATCCAGGTATTCATGACAGGATCTGGTCCGCAATGCACGCCTAGATCCGCAGCGGCAAGTCCTCTCCCTCGCCGAAGAACTCGACCGATGCGGAGTTGACACAGTACCGCAGGCCGGTGGGCCGCGGGCCGTCCGGGAAGACGTGGCCGAGGTGGCCGTCGCACCTGGCGCAGCGAATCTCGGTCCGCGTCATTCCATGGGCCCGGTCGGCCAGTTCACGAATATGCTCGGGATCGAACGGTTGGAAGAAGCTCGGCCATCCCGTGCCCGAGTTGAACTTGGACGACGACCTGAACAGGGGAAGACCGCACAGGCGGCAGGTGTACGTCCCGTTGCGCTTGTTGTCCAGCAGGTTGCCGCAAAAAGGCGGCTCGGTTCCCTGGTTGAGCACGACGAGCCGTTCGTCGTCGGTCAACCGCGACGCGAGACGCTCGATCGTCTCGGCGTCGGGCCGGGTGAGATCGTAACCGGAGGCGGACTGATGTTCGGGCATGCGAGCCTCTCGCTCTTCTCGGTGACCTTGCCGCCGGTGCCGCAAATGAACCGGACGGCCCCGATGAGGGAGATCCTACCCTGTTCTATACTGTCCGCCATGCGCGACCCGTTTGTCCTCGCCACGTCGTGCCAGGGCGACCTGGCGATCATCCACATCGGCGGGTTCGTGGACGCTCACACGGCCCGGCAGTTCGAGCAGGCCATCCAGCAGGAACTGGCCGCCGGACGCTACCGCCTGATCGTGGACTGCGCGAAGCTCACCTATATCTCGTCCGCCGGCCTCGGCGTCTTCATGGGTTTCGTGGAGGAGGCGCGCGAGCATGGCGGCGACATCAAGGTCTGCGGCCTGATCCCTCGCGTTCGCGAGGTCTTCGACATGCTCGGCTTCTCCTCCGTCTTCGACATCGTCGAGGACGTGCCGGCCGCGGCGCGGCGCTACGCCGACGTGCCTCGAAAGGAGGCGTGAGATGGGCATCATCGAGCGCAAGTTCAAGCTGCAGGTGCCGTCCACGACCGAGAACCTGGCGATGATCCGGGAGTTCGCCGCGCACGTCGGCTCGCAGGCGGGCCTGGACGAGGGGGCCATCTCGAAGCTGGAGCTGGCAGTGGACGAGGCGTGCGCCAACGTCATCGAGCACGCGTACGGGTCCGACGTATCGAAGGAAGTGACCGTCCGCGCGGTGTTCGACGAGGAGGTCCTGCAGGTGATCGTCGAGGACACGGGCCTCGGGTTCGATCCGACGGCGGTCCCGGCGGAGGACCTGCGCACGCTCGTCGCCGAACGCCGGACCGGCGGCCTCGGCATGCAGTTGATGAAGAGCCTGATGGACGAGGTGCATTACGAGATTACGCCGGGCCATCGCAACGAGCTGCGCATGGTCAAGCGCCTCCGCAAGCCGTCCGGGTCCTGAAGGCGGCCATGGCGCCACTCGACACGTCCCGCCTCGAAGCCCTCCTCGAATCGGCCGAGCTGCTGCACGGCTCGCTGCACCTCGACGAACTGCTCCGCCACCTGCTGCGGACGGTGATGGGACGCCTGCTGGTGACCCGGGCGTGCATCGGCGTCACCGACGAAGAAGGCGCGATGCGCGTGTCGCTGGCCCGCGGGGTGTCGGGCCTCACCGTCGGCCAGCCGCTCGATGCGCACGTGGCCGCAGAGGCGGGCATGGGGCTCGTCCTTCCCATTGGGTCCCCGCCCATCGGCGTCCTCGGCCTTGCGGCGCCAGCCGCCTCGAGGCTGGAGGAGGAGCGCTCCTTCATCAACGCGCTCCTCGGGATCGCGTCGAGTGCCATCGCCAATGCCCGCGCCCACAGCGAAGCCGAACGGCTCGCGGCGGCGCTTGGACAGCGCGTGCAGGAGCTGCGGACGCTGCTCGACATGGTGCAGGGCTTCGCGGCGGCGCGGGAACCGGAGGACGTCGCCCAGCTGCTTGCGCTTTCTCTGGCCGGCCGCTGGGCGGTGAGCCGCTACCTGGTAGTGGCGTGGATGCAGGGCCACCCGATCGTCCAGCGTACTCGCGGGATGTCGCTCGACGACCCGCGCTCCTGGGAGCCATGGCTCGCCGACTTCCCCGAAGTGGTGTCGGTTGTGGACCTGCCGGCGGACGACGAGCGGGGCCGCGCGTTGCGGGGTCAGAAGGGCGTGCTGTTGCTTCCGATCCGCTCGGCAGCCGTTCGCGGCTTCGTGCTCCTCGGGCCACGCCCCGCGGGGCTCGGCTTCCCCGAGGCCGGCCGGGAGTTCGCGGCAGCCCTCGTGGCGCAGGCGGCCGTGGCGTTCGAGAACGCGTGGAGGCTGCGCGAGACGCTGGCCCGTCGCAGGGTGGAGCAGGAGCTGGCGCTGGCGGCAAGCATCCAGCAGGGGCTGTTTCCCGCGTCGCTGCCCGCGTGGCCCGGCTATGAGCTGGCGGCGTTCAACCGTCCCGCGAGCCAGGTCGGCGGCGACTACTACGACGCCATCCCCGCCGCCCACGGCGGCCCCGCGGGGCCGTGCCTGCTGTGCGTAGCCGACGTGTCGGGCAAGGGGCTGCCGGCCTCCCTCCTGATGAGCACGATCCAGGCGACGCTTCGCGCGCTGCACGGACGCGCGGCCTCGCTGGTCGATCTCGTGGAGGAGACCAACGGGCTCCTCTACGCGACCACGCCCGGGAACAAGTACGCGACGGCCATCCTCGCCCGCATCGATCCGGCCTCAGGGGTCGGCTCCTACGTGAATGCCGGGCACACGCGCGGCCTCCTCGTCCATGCGGGCGGGGACGTCGAGGCGCTGGAGCCCTGCGGCCCGCCCATCGGCCTCTTGCAGGGGATCGGCTGGGACGAGAAGCCAATCGTGCTGGGTCCGGGCGACCGCCTGGCGCTCTTCTCGGACGGCGTGACGGAAGCATGGAATTCCGCCGAAGAGGAGTTCGGGGAGGATCGGGTGGTCCAGGAGCTTCGCTCGGCCGGCCCCGGCTCTGCCGAGCTTGCCGTTTCACGCCTGGTGGCCGCCATCGACGCGTTCGCGGGGCCGGCCCCCCAGCACGACGACATCACGATGATGCTGCTCGCCCGGCTCTGAGGAGCCCAGCCGAACCCTTTTCCTCCGCGCTGCGTAGATCACCATACGCACAGGCGTGCTGACGGTTGACGTTTCGCGGGTCGAAGGTCTCACGGCGTCCCGCCGCTGAACCCTCTACCCTCAACCCTGAACTCTGAACCCTCCCGTGGGGACCGTCATGAACCAGCTGCTCCAGGACTTGCGCTTTGCCGTGCGCCTGCTGTTCAAGGACAAGGCGTTCACCACCACCGCCGTGCTGACCCTGGCGCTCACCATCGGCGCCAACGCCGCGGTCTTCTGCATCGTCAACGCCGTCCTGCTGCGACCGCTCGCCTTCGAGGACCCAGACCGGCTCGTCGTGGTCTACAACAGCTACCCGAAGGCCGGGGCCGCCAGGGCCGGCAATGGCGTGCCGGACTACTACGACCGCCAGCGCGAAACGACCGCGTTCGAGCAGCTGGCGATGTTCCGCCAGCGCGGGCAGACGATCGGCGGCCAGGGCACGGAAGCCGAGCGAGTGTCGGGCATGCAGGCGACGACGACGCTCTTCCCGTTGCTGCGGGTGAAGGCCATCAGGGGCCGGACGTTCAAAGCCGAGGACGGCGAACCGGGCAACGAGCGCAAGGCCGTGCTCAGCTACGGCCTCTGGCAGCGGCTGTTCGCAGGGAGCGATCGGGCCATCGGCTCGGAGCTGCGCCTGAACGGGACGCCGCACACGATCGTTGGCGTGCTGCCGTCCGACTTCCGGTTCATGACCCCCGGCATCGACGTGTGGATCCCTGCGGCGTTCTCGGCCGAGGACCGGTCGGACGAGAGCCGTCATTCGAACAGCTGGGTGATGCTCGGCCGCCTGAAGCGCGACGCGAGCCTGAAGCTCGCCCAGGAACAAATCGACACGCTGAACGCCCGCAACCTGGAGAGGTTCCCCCAGTTCAAGCAAATCCTGATCGACGTCGGCTTCAACACGAAGGTGCAGTCGCTGCAGGAGTCGCTGGTGCAGGACTTCTCGCGCACGCTCTACCTGCTGTGGGGCGGCGCGGCATTCGTCCTGCTGATCGGCGCGGTCAACGTCACGAGCCTCGTGCTCGCGCGATCGACCGTCCGGATGAAGGAGATGGCGACACGCCACGCGCTCGGTGCCGACTTCGCGCGCTTGGCGCGGCAGACGTTGACCGAAACGACGATGGTGGCGGCCACTGGCGGCGTCCTCGGGCTGCTGGTCGCGACCGCGGTGCTGCGAATGCTCGATCGGCTGGGTCTCGAGCAGCTTCCGCGGGCATCCGACGTGAGCCTCGACGGCGCCGTCGTCGCCTACACGATGGCGATCACGCTCGCGGTCGGTGTGCTGATCGGCCTCATCCCGTCCGCGCGGCTGCGCGGCCGCCACCTGGTGCAGGCATTCCGGGAGGAAGGACGGACGGGCAGCGCGAGCCGGTCCGCGCGCTTCGTCCGCCGCGTGCTGGTGACCGTGGAGGTCGCGTTCGCGCTCGTGCTGCTGGTGGGCGCGGCGCTGCTCTTCGCGAGCTTCCGCCAGGTGACCGCCGTGGACCCGGGGTTCGTGCCGTCGGGCGTCCTGACGGGCACGGTGAACCTGCCGTCGACCCGCTACGCCGGCGAACCCGAGATGCGCGCCTTCGCGCAACGCGCCATGGAGCGGATTGCGGCCCTGCCGGGCGTGGCCAAGATCGGCTGGACGAATTCGCTGCCCTTCGGCGAGAGCTTCAACGACAGCGTGATGCTGCCGGACGGGTACGAGCCGAAGCCGGGCGAATCGCTGATCTCGCCGGCGCGGAGCAGCATCAGCCCCGGCTACATGGAGGCCATGGGCATCCGGCTGATCTCCGGGCGGCGCTTCACGGACGCCGACCACGAGTCGTCTTTGGGCGTCGCGATCGTGGACGACCGCCTCGCCAAGCGC
The DNA here is from genome assembly GCA_963744445.1 of uncultured Acidobacteriota bacterium. Taxonomy (GTDB): domain Bacteria; phylum Acidobacteriota; class Vicinamibacteria; order Vicinamibacterales; family Fen-181; genus CAVUTP01. The sequence goes on along the minus strand of CAVUTP010000025.1, from coordinate 356,203 downwards.
TTCTGGCCCGGCGAGGACCCCCTTGGCAAGCGGCTCGTGCAGCCGGACAGCGCGGACGACGTCGTCCACCCGAGTGCAAAGGCGCCGCGATACACGGTGGTGGGAGTCGTGGGCAGCGTGAAGATGCAGGGGCTGGTTGGCGGCGACGAGCGCCTCGGCGCGGTGTACTTCCCGTACCCTCAGATGCCTTCGCGAACCCTCTACCTGGCGATCCGGGCCTCGGCCGACCCCAAGCTGGTGCTCCCGGCGGTCAGGCGCGAGCTGGCGGCGGTGGACCCCGAGCTCCCGTTCTTCGACGTGAAGTCCCTCACCGTGCGCGTCGACGAGTCGCTGGTGTCGCGGCGGGCGCCGATGGTGCTGGCCATGGCGTTCGGCGGCGTCGCGCTCTTCCTTGCCGCGGTCGGGATCTACGGCATGCTGGCCTACCAGGTCTCGCAGCGGCGGCGCGAGATCGGGATCCGCATGGCGCTCGGGGAAAGCGGACCGGGCATCTTCCGCCTGGTACTCGGCGAGGGAATGGTGCTGGTGGCGATCGGCGCGGGCCTGGGCCTCGCCGGGGCCATGGCGATGGGGCGCGTGCTGCAAAGCCAGCTGTACGACGTGCGTGCGACGGATCCCCGCCTCCTGATGATGGCCTCCGCGGTTCTCGTGCTGGTTGCGGCCGCCGCCTGCGTGCTGCCGGCCCGGCGCGCCTCGCGGGTGAGCCCCGTCGTGGCGCTCACCGATCAGTAGTCCGGCCTCCTGAAGCCCGGAGCCTGAAGCCAGCAGCCTTCTGGTGTAGGATCTCCCCTGGGCGGCGCCCGCCGGCGCCGCACGAGGAGGTTCGATGATCGTCCCGCTCGTTCTCGCGCTCGTTGTCTCCCAGGCGGCCGCCGCGGCGCCCAGAAGCCCGAACTTTCGCCCGGCACCCGCTACGACCCGAAGATCCCGACGCTGCAGCAGGTGGTCGGGCACGACGTCGGCGAGAAGATCTCGACGCCCGACGAGATCGCCGCCTACCTCAAGGCGCTGGCGGCCGCGGACCCGGCCAGCGACGCGGCTGGTCGAGTACGCGCGCAGCTGGGAGGGCCGGCCGCTGCACGTGCCTGATCGTCGGCTCGCCCGAGCGCATCGCCCGGCTCGACCAGGTGAAGGCGGACCTGCGGCGGCTCGCCGACCCGCGCGGGCTCTCGCAGGCCGACGCGGACCGCCTCGTGCAGCGACGCTGCCGGTGGTCGACCTGGCTGATGCACGCCGTGCACGGCAACGAGATCTCCTCGTCCGACGCGGCGCTGGCCGAGGCCTATCACCTGCTCGCGGCGCAGGGCGACGCCGGCGTCGACGCGCATCCTGCGCGAGTCCATCGTCCTGATCGACCCGCTGCAGAACCCCGACGGCCGCGCGCGCTTCGTCGCGGTGAACTGCATCGGGCGCGGCGGCCGCGCCCGACGCCGGACCCGCGGCCGCCGAGCACGACGAGCCGTGGCCGGGCGGGCGCTCCAACCACTACCTGTTCGACATGAACCGCGACTGGCTTGCGCTGTCGCAGCCCGAGACGCGCGGCGCGCGTGGCGTTCGCGCTCGAGTGGTTCCCGCAGGTCGTCGCGGACCTGCACGAGATGGGCGGCGACTCGCACCTACTACTTCGCGCCGCCGGCCGACCCGGTCAACCCGTACATCACGCCGAAGCAGATCGAGTGGCTCACCACGTTCGGCCGCGAGAACGCCGCGGCGTTCGACGAGCGCGGGTTCGCGTACTTCATCCGCGAGGTGTTCGACTCGTTCTACCCGGGCTACGGCGAGTCCTGGCCGATCTTCCACGGCGCGATCGGCATGACCTACGAGCAGGCGTCGCCGCGCGGCCTCGTGTTCCGGCGCGACGACGACACGCTCCTGACCTACCGCGACGGCGTCGTGCACCACTTCACGGCGGCCATCACCACGCGCGGAGACCGCCGCCGCGCAACCGCGAGCGGATCCTGCGCGACTTCCTCGAGTACCGGCGCAGCGCCGTGCAGGAGGGCGAGCGGGGCACCGTCCGCGAGTACCTCATCCCGCCGGGCGCGATCCGTCGCGCGTCGAGCGCCTCGGCCGCGCTGCTGGCGATGCACGGGATCGAGGTGCAGCGCGCCGACGAGCCGATCAAGCTCGGCAACGCGCACGCTGCCGGCGGGCACGTTCATCGTCCCGCGTGCGCAGCCGTCCGGGCGGCTGCTGCGCAACCTGATCGACCCGGCCATCCAGATGGACGAGAAGTTCATGAAGGAGCAGGAGCGCCGCCGGAAGAAGCGCCTGGCGACCAGATCTACGACGTGACCGCGTGGAGCCTGCCGCTGCTGTTCGACGTCGAGGTCGTCACCAGCGCGCAGGCCGACGGCGGCCAAGGCCACGCCCGGTGACCGCCGCCGCGCCGGCGATGCCGCTCGGGCCGCTGCCGGCGGCGAAGGTCGGGTACCTGATGCCGTGGGGCATCGCGGCACGGCCGCGGCGCCGATCGAGGCGCTGCAGGCGGGCGTCCGCATCCGCACCGCCGACGAGGCCGTTCACGCACGCCGGCCGCAAGTACCCGATCGGCACGGCCATCATCCGCGTGTCGGACAACCCGCGCCGACCTGCGCGGCGAAGCTCGGACCGATCGCCGCGCGGCACGGCGCCGAGGTCGGTGCCGATCGACAGCAGCTGGGTGGACGAGGGCATCTCGCTCGGCAGCAACCGGGTCGTGACGCTGAAGGCGCCGCGCGTGCTCGCTGGCGTGGGACACGCCGACCCAGAGCCTCTCGGCCGGCTGGACGCGTTACGTGCTCGAGCGCCGCTTCGGCCAGCCGGTCACCGCGGTCCGCACGGCCACGCTGCGGCGCGCCGACCTGCGCGCGCTACGACGTGCTCGTGCTGCCGGCGGGCAGCTACTCCACGTCTCGGCGACGACGGCTGCGGCGGCTGAAGGACTGGGTCCGCGCGGGCGGCACGCTCGTCACGCTGGGCGAGGCGTCGCGCTGGGCCACGCGCGAGAAGGTCGGCCTGCTCGACACGCGCACCGAGCTGCGCGGCGGCAAGCCCGACGTCGAGCCGGCCGCCGACGAGAAGAAGAAGCCGGCCGAGCGCCGAAGCAAGCCGTTCGACCTCGAGCAGGCGATCCAGCCCGAGCGCGAGCCGCCCGACGCCATGCCGGGCGCGATCCTGCGCGTGCGCGCTCGACCCCGAGCACTGGCTGTCGGCCGGCTTCGACGGCGAGATCCAGGCCGTCGTGGAGGGCCAGCGCGTCTTCACGCCGATCAAGCTCGACAAGGGGCGCAACGTGGGCGTCTACGCGGCGAAGGACCGGCTGGTCGCCGGCGGCTTCGCCTGGGACGAACCGCAGGAGCAGCTGCCGCAGAAGGCGTTCCTCATGCACCAGCCGATGGGGCAGGGGCACGTGATCGCGTTCGCCGAAGACCCGAACTACCGCGCGTTCGCGGAGGCCACGCAGCTGCTGTTCATCAACGCGCTTGATCCTCGGGCCGGCGCACTAGCGCTGCGCTGCATGAGACTCGTATGGTGGTGCCGGTGGTGCTGGAGGTGCTGGCCGTGCTGATGGCGCAGTGCTGAACGTGCCAAGAGTGCTGGTGCCAGTGGGTGCACCAGCACCCTAGCACAGCCGGCACTGCACCTCCGGCACCTCCGGCACTAGTCACCGTTCGCGCCTCCCGCACCTCCGGCACCTTGCCCACCCGATAGCACTGTGCACCAGCCCTGCACCTTCGGCACCACCGGCACCTCCGGCACCATCGTCTATGTTCGTTATCTTCACCGACGTCGACGGGACCCTGATCGACCACACGACCTACTCGATGCGAGGCCGCGTCGGGTGCCGCTGGCGCGCCTCGCGGCAGCGCGGGGTGCCACTGGTCCTGTGTTCGAGCAAGACGCGCGCGGAGGTCGAGCGTCTGCAACGGGACCTCGGCACGGCCCACCCGTTCGTCACGCGAGAACGGCGGCGGCGTGTTCGTGCCGCCCGGCTACTTCCCGTTCCTATCCCGGGCGCCCGGCGTCGTGGCCGCTACGACGTCATCGAGCTGGGCCGGCCCTACGACGAGGTCGTGGAGGCGCTGCGCCGGGCCTCGGCGCAGTAGCGGCGTCGGCGTGGTGGGCTTCAACGACATGTCCGTCGAGGAGGTCGCGCGCGGACGCCGGCTCGTCGCTGCCCGGCGCCAGGTTGGCCAAGCTGCGCGAGTACGACGAGCCGTTCCGCCTGCGGCCTCGCAACGAGGCCGGCGCGTGCCCGCCCTGGCGCAGCGCCATGGCGAGTGAGCGCCGGCTTTCGTTGCAGCGTCGGGCGGCCGCTACCACCATGCTGGCGGGCCCACGGACAAAGGCGATCGCCGTCGGGCTGCTCACCCGGTCTCTTCAAGTCCGGCTACCAGCAGGTCGTCACGGTGGCTCTCGGCGATGGTCCGAACGACATCCCCATGCTGCTCGCCGTGGACATCCCCGTCATCGTCTCGAACGCCGCCAGCGGACGAACGTCCGAAGTGCTACGAGCAGGTCCCGCATGCCCGCGTGACCGCCGGCGCAGGGACCGGCTGGCTGGCGCGGAAGCCATTGAAGAAGTTGCTTGGCGGAGGACGGCCCTGAAGGCCGCGCCCACTAGCCACCAGCCACTCGGCTGTGATAGAAACCCGGCCAACTGTTTCCTTCCCTCGACCCCCGATGGAGAGCTGGCGATGAGAAAGAAGGCCGTGCTGTACGGATTCGTGTCTGTCGTGGCGGCTGCGTGATTGCTGGCCACGCCGGCGCTGCGCGCGGGCGGCGAGAACATCAACTACTCGGACATCAACAAGATCAAGGCCGAGGGGATGCAGCGCTCGCAGGTGATGGAGCTCTGCTCCTGGCTGTCCGACGTCTACGCGCCGCGCCTCACCGGCTCGCCGACCTCGATGAAGGCGGCGCAGTGGACGGTGGCGAAGATGAAGGAGTGGGGCTTCTCGAACGTCGCGATCGAGCCGTGGGTGAACAAGAACGGCTTCGAGCGCGGCTGGACCAACGACAAGTTCTACATGGCGGTCGTGAGCGCCCGAGCAGTTCCCGATCCCCGGGACGCCGACCGCCTGGACGCCCGGCACCGCGGGCCCGGTCAGCGGGGAGGTGGTCCTCGTGACGGCGACCACCGAGAGCCGACTTGGCGCGCGTACAAGGGCAAGCTGAAGGGGAAGTGGGTGCTGACGCAGGAAGCGCCCGACGTGCCGGCGATGTGGCAGCCGCAGGCCACGCGCTACACGCGCGAGGAACTGGCGGCCATGGAACTGTGGCCCGCGCCGCAGGCGGAGTTCGGCGTCACGCCGCCGGCGCGGGCGAGCGCGGTGGCGGCCCGGCGCCGGCAGCCGGCCCGCAGGCCGGGCCGCGCAGGCGGCCCGCCAGCCGCACCGGCCGGCGCGCCGCGCCAGGCCGGGCTCCTCCGCCGGCTCCGCCGGGCAGCCGCCGCTCGCGGGTCCCGGCGGGCGCAACGCCGCGACGGCCGCCCGCAACGCCTTCTTCAAGGCCGAGGGCGTGCTCGGCACCATCTCGACCGCCCCGCGCGGCCACGGCGTCTACACCATCAGCGGCAACCGCGCGGCCGACCCGGCGGCCACGGTGCCGGCCGTGTCGATCGGCGCCGAACACTACGGGCGCATCGCCCGGACGCTCGCCAAGAACATCCCGGTCACCATCGAGGCCGACATCAAGAACACCTTCTACCCGAACCCGACCGCCGTTCAACATCGTCGGCGAGCTGCCCGGCACCGACAAGGCCGACGAGATCGTGATGCTCGGCGCGCACTTCGACACCTGGCACGCCGCCACCGGCGCGGCCGACGACGGCGTCGGGCGTGGCGGCGATGATGGAGGCGCTGCGCATCCTCAAGGCGACCGGCGTGAAGCTGCGGCGGACGGTGCGCGTCGGGTTCTGGGAGGGCGAGGAGCAGGGGCTGCTTGGGTCGCGCGAGTACGTCGCCGCGCACTTCGCGAGCCGGCCAGGCGCCGGCGCCCGGGTCGCGGGCGGCGCCGGCCGGCGGCGGCGGGCGCGGCGGGCGGCGCTCCCGCCGGGCCGACTCGAGAAGAAGCCCGGCTACGACAAGCTCTCGCGTCTACTTCAACATCGACAACGGCACCGGCGCGCTGCGCGGCGTCTACCTCCAGGGCAACGAAGCCGTGGCGCCGATCTTCCGCGAGTGGATGGAGCCGTTCCGGAGCCTGGGGATGACGACGCTGACGATCCGGAACACGGGCGGGACCGACCACCAGTCGTTCGACGCGCGTCGGGCTGCCGGGCTTCCAGTTCATCCAGGACGCGGTCGAGTACAACACGCTGACCCACCACACGAACCTGGACTACTACGAGCGGCTGCAGCCGAACGACGTGACGAAGATGGCGACGATCGTGGCCGGCTTCGCCTACCTGGCGGCAAACCGCGACGAGATGATTCCCCGGAAGCCGCTGCCGGCGCCTTCGCCAATGAGAGGCGGCGGCCAGTAAGAGTGTCGTGGCCAGTGGTCAGTGGACAGTGACCGGCGAGGACGCTGCCCAGGAACGCCGCCCGGGGGCGACGTTCACTCGGGTTGCCGGAAGCGCCGCGTGACGATGTGACGGCGTGATCGACTGGCCACTGGCCACTGACCACCGACCACTGTTAGACCCTTGGCACCCTGCGCTGCTGCGCCCTTTCCTGGGCGCGCTTGCGCATCTCCTCGAGGCGCTGCTGGACGCGCTGCTGGCGCTCCTGCAGCCGCTGCTGCCGTTCCTTCACGATCTTCTGCTGCTCGGGCGTCAACACGCCGAGCGTCTCGCTGCGGACCTGCGCCCTCGCGATGGCAAGTTCGGCCTCGGCCTCGGCCATGGCGGAGGCATGGCGGCGGATGGCGGCCTCGTCCAGCGCCTCCGCCATCTGGGCCTGCCGCATCCCTTGGCGCGCCTCACGCAGCCGGGTGTTGAGCTCGCGCATCGCCTCCTGGCGCTTCCTGGCCATCTCCCGCAGCTGCGTCCGCTGGGCTTCTGTCAGCTGCAGGCCGCGCAGGACGGCGCGCTCGGCGTGCAGTCCGCGCACCCGGGCGGCCGCTTCGAGGCCCGCCAAGCGCCGGGCCTGGGCAATCTCCGCACGCATCGCACGGTTCTGCTGCTGTATGCGGGCCTGGGCCGGGGGAGCCGGCGGCACGGGGGGAGCCGGGGGCGCCTGGGGTTGCGCCGAGGCGTGGGTAGCGGTGGCGGCGGCAAGGAGCAGCGCGGTACCGCCGGCGGCGAGGGTCCGTTTCAGGGTGGTCGTCATGAGTCCTCCGGGTCTTCAACGTTCCTGACCCGTTAGACCGGGGACGGGCGCCGGGGGTTGAACCTCCGAGCTGCGGGCTTCACATTCCGTGATCTCTGCATTCTGCATTTTGCATTTCCTGTCACTCCGCTCTCAGCACCCCGATCGGGTCCAGCCGCAGCGCGGCCCGTGCGGGCAGGTAGCTGGCGACCAGTGTGACGGCGAGCAGGGTGCCCGCCACCGCCGCCAAGACGAGAGGGTCAGCCGGCGCCGTCTGGAAGAGCAGCGAGGTGAGAGACCGGCCCAGCACGAACGCCAACGCGAGGCCAATGGCAAGGCCGAGCAGCGCCAGGCGCACACCGTCCACCACGACCAGCCGGACCACTTCGGTCCGGCTGGCGCCGAGCGCCACCCGGATCCCGATCTCGCGCGTGCGGCTGCTCACGGCGAAGGCGACGATCCCACCGACACCCAGCGCCGCCAGGACGAGGGCGGCGGTGCCGAAGAAGCCGAAGATCCAGACGTTCAGCTTCTGCTGCGTGACCGCGTCCGCCATTCGCTCGTCCATCGTCCGCACGTCGAAGGGCGCCACTGACGGGTCGAGCCGGGCGACGGCTTGCCTGACGAGCGGCGCGACGGCCCCCGGATTGGCCCCTGTCCTGATGACCAAGGTCATGCGATCGTCCGCCGTCTGCAAGTGAGACTCGTACACCTCGGTCCTGACCGGGGCATCGAGGCCGTCCTGCTTCTCATCGCCCACCACGCCCACGATCTCGACCCAGTCGGGCCGTTCGTAGGGCCTGGTGTAGGTGATCCGGCGCCCGACCGGCGACTCGCCCGGGAAGAACTCGCGTGCGAACGTCTCGTTGACCACCGCGACCCTGGGCGCCTTGGCGCCGTCGAACTCGGTCAGCCCGCGCCCCTCGAGGAGGGGCAGGCCGAGCGCCTTGAAGTAACCGCGTGTCACGCGCTTGTGGCGCAGCTCTCGGCCCCAGACCTCGGGCTTGCCCTCCACCGAGACGTCGCCGGTCCAGGCGTACCCGTCGAGCGCGATCCTGTTCGAGGCGCCAACGGTGCGGACACCCGGGATCGCCGCGATCTCGTTGCTCAGGCGCTCGTAGAACGCCGACACCTTCGCATCGTCGTCATACTGTGCCGGCAGCTCGATCCGAGCGGTGAGGATGTTGGTGGGGTCGAAGCCGGGATTGACGCTCTGCAGGAGCACGAAGCTGCGCGCCATCAAGGCGGCGCCGGCGACAAGGACGAAAGCGAGCGCAACCTCCGACACCACCAGGGCCCGGCGCGCCGTGCGGCCGCGCGGTGCTCCGGATCGGGCGACCGCGGAGAGCGCGGCGGCCGTGTCCGCCCGTGCGGCGTGGAGCGCGGGGAAGAGGCCAAAGGCAAACGCGGTGAGGCCAGTGAGAAGGGCCGTGAAGAGGAGCACCCACCCGTCCACCGCGACGTCGTTCAGCCGGGGGATGCCCGGAGGGCTGAGGGCCACGAGCGCCCGCACGCCCCACGAGGCGAAGGCAATTCCGAGACCGCCGCCCGCGACGGCGAGGAGCGCGCTCTCCGTGAGCAGCTGGCGGGCGAGCCGCAGGCGCCCGGCGCCGAGCGCGGACCGGATGGCGATCTCGCGGGCCCGCCCGATGGCGCGCGACAGCATCAGGTTCGCGACGTTCGCGCAGACGACGAGGAGGAGGCACCCGACGGCGCCGAGGAAGACCAGCAGCGCCTTCCGCACGTTGCCGACGAACCAGTCGTCGAGCGGTCCGAGACCCACGCCCATCTTGGTGTTCGTCTCGGGGTATTCCTTCTCGAGGGCGGCGGCAATCGCGCTGAGGTCAGCGCGGGCCGCCTCCACGGTGACGCCGGGGCGCAGGCGCGCAACGGCGCGCAGGAAATGCGGCCTGCGCAGCGTGCGGTACTGCTCCGGCCGGTACGCGAGCGGCGCCCAGAAGTCCACCGGGGCCCCTCCGAACTGGAAGCCGGCGGGCATGATGCCTGCCACCAGGTACTGGTAGGGTCCCATACGGATCCGGGTGCCGACGATCGAGGCTTGCCCGGCAAAACGGCGCTGCCAGAAACCGTGCGACAACAGGATCACCCGGTGCTGGCCGGGTGTCGATTCCTCGACGGTGAAGTTGCGTCCGAGCGCCGGCTGGACGCCGAGCACCCGGAAGAAGTTGCCCGACACGAGCTGTCCCTCGACGTGCTCCGCCTCCTGCCCCTCGTTCAAGGTGTAGCCCGAGATCCCGCCCTCCCGCGTGTCGGAGCCCATGTACCACGCGAGGTCCTCGAACACGCGGTTGCGCTCCCGCCAGTCCAGCAGGTTGGCCGGCGCGATCGTCGCCTCGGTCCAGTTGCGGAACGGGTTCGTTTCCCACAGCTGCACCAGGCGGTCCGGCTCGGCGTACGGCAGTGGCTTCAGGAGGACGCCGTGCACCACGCTGAAGATGGCGGTGTTCGCGCCGATGCCGAGGGCGAGCGTCAGCACCGCGAGCAGCGCGAAGGTCGGCCGACCGGTCAGCTGACGGGCGGCGTAGCGGAGATCCTGCAGCAGCATGTCCACGGTCCACTCTTCCTTGCGTGTCCAGATCGCGTGCGGCAGCGCGCCGGCGCACCGCCCCATCAGCTGGAGCGTCGACTCGAGGTTGGCGTTCCCGCGGTCGGCCAGGTGCCAGTGAACTTCTGCGCGCCATTCGGCCAGCCATTCGGCACGGCGTGCCGCGGGCACGACGACCGACACGAGTTCGAGCCAGGCGCGGCAGAGTGCCGACATGTCAGCCCCTTCCGGCGGCCACTCCTCGGACGGGCCGGAGGGCCCGGTACCGCTCGATTGACTCGCGGAGCACGCGCTCGCCGGAGGCCGTGATGGCGTAGTAGCGGCGGGGCGGCCGCTTTTCCTGGTGCGCGGTCCGGGCGTCTTCCCAGCGGGAGGTGACGTACCCGTCGCGCTCGAGGCGCCCGAGGGAGGTGTAGACGGTGCCGCTCGTCAGGCCGGATTCCTCGATGATTTGGAAGCCGTAGGGAGTGCCCGAGGCGACGGCATGGAGGACCGAGACGGCAGGAAAGCTCAATACTCGTGTAGCCATATTAGCTAGCCACGATTGTTACATAGGTAGTGTCATTTGGCAATTGACCACCTGGCCACTGTCCATCTTCGGCAAATGGACGATCGCCAAGTAGAGAATCGCCAAATAGAGAATCGCCAAATAGACAATTGCCAGGTAGAGAATCGCCGAGCGGACAATTGCCGAGTGTCAGCGGTGCAAGTGCGGGTGCGAGTGCCCGTGCCCGTGCCCGTGCCCGTGGCGGTGGGCGTGGACGAGGTTCGCCCGGCGGAGGAGGTCGAGGTCGCAGAGCACGTCGGCCGGCGTCCGGTCCGCAGCCACCTCGCCGCCTTCCAGGACGACGCAGCGGTCTGCAGTGTCGTCGATCATCCCAAGGTCGTGGGTGGCCGTGACGATCGTCTTGACGCCGCCCGCCCAGCCCACCAGGAGGTCGATCACCTGGCTTTGGCTGCGTGGGTCGAGGCCGGCGGTCGGCTCGTCGAGGAGCAGGACCTCGGGGTCCATCACGAGGACGCTGGCGAGCGCGACGCGTTTCTGCTCGCCGGTGGAGAGTCGCTGCGGGACCCGGTCGCGGAGGTGCGGGATCAGCAGGCGTTCCAGCGTCTCGTCCACGCGCCCGGCGATCTCCTGCCGGTCCCATCCGAGCTGCAGCGGGCCGAACGCCACCTCGTCGAAGACCGTCGGATTGAACAGCTGAGCGTCCGGGTCCTGGAACACCAGGCCCACGGCACGCCGGAAAGCGTACGCGAAGGCATCGTCGCCAAACCGCTCCTCGGTCAGCACGTCCTCGCCAAAGCGCACCTCGCCGGCGTCGGCGAACACGAGGCCGTCGAGCAGGCGCAGCAGGGTGGACTTGCCGGAGCCGTTCGCGCCGACGACGGCTACGCGCGTGCCGGCGTCGATGCGAAGCGTGAGTGTTCGCAGCGCCGTCACTTGCTGGTAGCGGCATGTGACGTTCGAGAGGTCGTAGCCCTTCATCGCCCCGCCCAAGCGGCAGCCGCCGCGAAGAGTGCAAATCCGGCGAGCGCAATCCAGTCGCGCCCGCGCATGCGGAATTCGTCGAGCACGTGCACCTCCCCTCGGAAGCCGCGGGCCTGCATGGCGTCGGTACACGTCGCCGCTCAGGCGGAGCGACCGGTCGAGCAGCACGCCGACACCCGCGGTGGCCAGGCGGCGCCGGTCGCCGGGGGCGAGGCGGCCCACCGTCCGGCTCCTGCGAGCCTCGAACATCGCGTGCGCCGCCTCGAGCAGCAGCAGGATGTAGCGGTAGGTCATGCCGAGGATGACGACGGCGACCACCGGCACGCGAAAGACCCGGAGTGCCTTGAGGACGTGGGCCCACGGCGTGGTGAAGACGAGCAGGAAGGTCAACGTGGCGGCAGTCAACACGCGGAGGAGCAGATAGCCCACCGTCATCAGGCCCTGCCACGTGACGGTCCAGCCCAACATCGGCACCCGCCATGCGGGATCGCCCCCGGTGAGGAAAAGCGCGGGCAGAGCGATGGCCCCGGTCAGGAAAAGCGTGCCCGCCCAGACGCGGCCGACCAGGGTGCCGAGAGGCAGCCGCGAGACGAGGGCGCCGGCGACGGCAACCGCGAGCAGGCCGGCCAACGTGAGGTGGTTGCGTGCGAAGGCCGCTGCGAGCACGAGCGCCAGGAGGCCTGCCGAGCTTGACGCGCGGATCGAGCCGCTGCAACAGGCCGCCATCGGCCGCGTGCCGCTCCGCCGCGCGCGTGCGGTCGATTCCGGAAACGAGGCCGTCCAGCGTGCGCTCGAGGTAGGACCGCCCCCGGCGTGTCACGCGTCAGCCTTGTCCGGGCGGCGCACGCCGGCACCCAGGGCGCGGCCGATACCGGCCGATGCCAGGATGACGAGGCCCACCCCGAACACCGCCGAGAGGATGTAGCCGAAAGCCTGGCTCCTCATGAATGGCGGCGCGTAGTCGGGCCACGGGGCCGTCCAGAAGGACGACAGGCGCTCGAGTCCCTTGGGCGTGGCCGCGGGGGGAGATGCGTCCAGGGACGCGGCCGCGATTTGTTCGCGGGCGACAGGGTCTGCGAAATCGGAGGCCGACCACTCCCCCCAGGCGGTGCCAGCGGCGAGGAGGCCAAGCGGCACGAGAACCATCAGAAGGCCGATTCCAACCGACAACGCCCGGAGCGTGCGTGGTGCGGCCATCGCCCCCCTGAACCCGGCCGCCGATGCGAGCAGGGAAGAATCCGTCCGCTGCAGGAACGCGACGACGCCGGCCGAGACGATCGCTTCGGCCGTTCCCGCCACCGTGACGTGCCCGATCATCATCGCAGGCACCGCGATACCGAGCGGGTATGGCGAGTAGAGCGGCGCGCCGGACGCGTCGTAGAAGAACAGCGGCTGGATCCCGAACTCGATGGCGGTGAGCAACGCCGCTACGTTGATCGCGGCATAGCCGGCGACTCCCGCGGCCACCATGCGCCTGGTCGAGGTGGGTGAGGACGCGCCCGCCGCCAGGCGGTAGACGCCCCATGCGACGAACGATCCGGTCGACCGCCATGTTGAAGCAGTTCGCGCCGATCGCGGTGATACCGCCGTCACCGAAGAAGAACGCCTGGATGACGAGCGCGACCGAGATGGCCAGCACCGAGGCCCACGGCCCGAGCACCACGGCCGAAATGCCGACTCCGACCGCGTGGCCCGTGGTGCCGCCAGGCAGCGGGATATTGAACATCATCGCGACGAACGAGAACGCGGCGAAGAGCGAGATCAGCGGGACCAGCCGGGTGTGGAGCAAACGCCGCACGCGGGTCAGCGCCACGTACCAGAAAGGCGCGGCGCCGGCGTACAGCACGGCACAGGTCGAAGGGCTCAGGTAGCCGTCGGGGATGTGCATGAGGCGTCGTGCGGCGTTCCGGCCGCTCCCGTAGGGTAGCACGGGGACCACCTCCGCCTGCTTGCGGCAAGCTGCGCGGGCGAGCGGCCTACCCACTGATCTTGAGCAGCAGTTCCTGCGCCCGCTCGTACGTCGGGGCGATCTCGAGCGCGGCCAGCACCTCGCGGCGCGCGTCGTCGCGACGGCCCCCAAGCAGGAGCGCTTCGGCAAGGTCGCAGTGCGCGGCCACGCGATCGACGGCACCCGCGGCAAGCGCCGCCTGGAACTCGCGCACCGCGACCGCGGCGTCGCGTCGGCCGAGCGCGATTCTCCCGAACGCGGTGTGGGCCGGGGCGTCGAAGGGATCGACCGTCACGATTCGCTCGTAGGCAAAGGCGCGGAGAGGCTCGTTGCCGTTCTTCTCGGCAAGCGTGGCCAGCTGCCTGGCCGCGTCCGCGTTGGTGTGGTCCTGCCGCACCAGCGCCTCCAGCTCCCGGAGCGCGCGGGCGGCATCGCCGGCGTCCGTGGCCAATGCCGCGATGCGCGCGCGCGGGCTCGCGGCGCCTCGCGCGAACGGGACGAGCTTCGCGGCCCGCTCGTACGCGGCGATCGCCTCCTCGCGCGCGCCCGAGGCCGCCAGCAGCCGCCCGACGGCCATCTGCACCGGGAAGCTGCCCGAATGGCGGCTGGCCAGATCCAGGAGCGCCTCGCGTGGGGCGGCCTTTGGAATCTGCACTCCCTCCGGCGTCTTCAGCGCCGCGGCAGCCGCCGCGTAGCGCTGGCGCACGAACTCGTCGAACGCGGCCTGGAGCGCATCGAGCCCGGCCCCGGTGGCCTGCCGCAGCGCGTCCTCGGTTGTCGCACCGTCGGCGTATCCGACCACGAGCCTGCGAAGCACGTCCTCCCCATGACGTTCGGCGAGCAGGGTCACGACGAGCGAGGCCTGGAAGTACGCGGCGGATACCAGGTCGGGCCGCGTGAAGGCCGCGTTGAAGTCCGCAAGCTTCGGCAGCCGGCCGTTCGAGTACACCTCGACGAAGGTCATCTCCGAGTCGGCGGCCCACTCGGGCCGCACCCGGCCCTCCTCGTAGACGGAAATCCCCTCGCTCAGCCAGCGCGGGACACGGTAGTTCGACAGCTGGAGCGTGAAGACGTGCGCCAGTTCGTGCCAGAGCGTCGCCTGCCAGTTGAAGGTGTTGGGCTCCCGGGCTCGCGGGGAGTCCTGCGTGACGACGCGGCCGAAGCTGGCGCCGAGCGCGCCGAGAAGGCCGGGGATTCCCAGCGTGCGCACGGCGAAGTCGTCGTGCTTCGGGAAGATCTCGACCATGATCGGCCCGCGCGGCTCGAAGCGGTACTTCGCGCCGTAACGCGACATCGCCTCTTCGATGATCGGCTTGGCGTAGAGCTGCAGGACCTGCGCTTCCTTCGGATCGACGCGGAGACGCGCGTTCCCCACGGACACCGTGGAGAACGTGTCGAGCGTGTCGAGCATCTGCAGCAGGTTGAAAGTGATGGGGTCGAAGGCGTCGGCCTTGAAGGCCCGCTCGAGCACCTGCCTGGCTTCGACTTCCTCGCCACCGCGGAGCAGATGCAGGCCGAGATCGGCCAGCGCGGGCGCGCTGTCCGGCTCGAGGGCCACGGCCCGTCGGGCAAGGGCCAGGGCTTCCTCGAACCGGCCGTTGGCGGCAACGGCCGCCGCCGGCACGCGGTAGGCGTCGCCAAAGGACGGGTTGACCTCGAGCGCGGCGACCACGGCCTTCTCCGCGTCCGCGGCCTGGCCCTGCACGTAAGCGAGGGCCGCGGCCAGCGCGTGCGCCGCCGGGCTGCGAGGGTTGATCGTGAGCGCCTTGCCGATGGCCTGCCGGGCATCGTCGGTCTTGTCGGCGTCGAGAGCCGCCTCGGCCAGGAACAGGTGAGCGTCGAGCAGGCCAGGGTCGATTTCAAGGGCCCGGCGCGCAGCCGCCATCGCCGCCGGCGGGTTCTCGTCTTCGATCGCGCGTGCCGAGGCCTAGGTAGGCGGGCGCCCAGCGATCGTCACGCTTCAACGCCTCCTGGAACAGGCCGGGGGCTTCGCCGTCCCCGTCGTGCCGCTCGACCACCAGCTCGCCGCGTGCAACGTATGCCGCGGGGTCCGATGGCGAGGCCGCGATGGCTTCCAGGAACCAGTCATTCGCCTCGTGGGCCCGGCCCAGCGCCTGCTCGGCCTTCCCCATCCTGACTGCGGCGGCGGCGTCCGAAGCCGATCCCGAAGCCACCTCCTGGAGGATCTTGCGCGCTTCGTCCCGTCGCCCGAGGGCCCGTAGCAGCGCGCTCAACTCGAACGCCGCGTCGCCGCGGGGTGACGCGATGCGGGCGGGACGAAGCAGCGCCTCCGCTTCGTCGTAGCGTCCGCACGCGATCGCCAGCCGCGCGAGCACCGCGGCCGCATCGGGATTGCCCGCCCCGCGCGCTCGCGCCAGGGCCTCCGCCTGTTCGCGCTCGCCGTGAGCGATCGCCCGTGCCGCCGCTCGAGCGAAGTCCTCCCGGACGGGGGTGGCCGCGGCGGGCGAGCGTTGTGCGGAGAGCACCCGCGAAGCGGTCAGCGCGGCACCGGCCGCGAGCGCAAGGACGCACGCGGCGATGGCGAGGCGGCGCCCGGGGCCGCCAGCGCGGCCGTTCGTTCGTGTGTGCTGTGGCATGTGCCCTACCCGCGATTATAGCCCGCGGCCGAGGACGGCACACGCCGTGCTATGCTCGAAGTGGGCACAACACAAGCTAGAGAGACGCCGCCGCAGCCGCCTTCGGCAGGGGCAGGTGTCTCGCCGCGGCCGGGGGCGACGTGGTAGAACACCTCTTCGCGCTGTTCTTCAAGTACCGTCCCGTCGTCTTCGAGCAGGGGAGCTTCGCGTTCAGCCCCCCGTGGCCGGCGGTGGTGGCGGTGTTGCTGGCGCTGGCTTCGTGTGGGCTGGCCGCATGGACCTACCTGCGTCGAGGCCCCGGGCGGGGGCCTGCCGCCCTGCTCGCCCTGCGTGTTGCCGCCCTCGCCCTCCTGCTCTTCGCTCTCCTCCGCCCCGTCGTGACCGTGAAGGCGGTCGAGGCGAAGCAGAACTTCCTGGCCGTGCTCCTCGACGACTCGCGGAGCATGAGCATCGCCGACCGTGACGGCGTCGCTCGCAGCGCCTTCGTACGCAGCGCGTTCGGGGCGGAGGGCCAACTCCGCCGCGCCCTCGGCGACCGCTTCGCCCTTCGCTTCTTCCGTTTCTCGTCTTCCACCGAGCGTCTGACCGACCCGCAGCGCCTGTCGTTCGAGGGCACGCGCTCGCAGATGGGCGAGGCGCTGGAACGGGCGGCTTCCGAGCTGGCAGGGCTGCCGGTGTCGGGGCTCGTCCTCGTGAGCGACGGCGCCGAGACGTCGACAGCGGATATCTCGCGCACGTTGCGGTCGCTCCAGGCATCGAAGCTCCCCGTATTTGCCGTTGGGCTGGGTCGCGAGGCGTTCGACCGGGACGTGCAACTCGGGCGGGTTGAGCCGCCAACGTCGGTGCTCCAGGGGTCCACCCTCGTCGTGCAGGCGACGGTCGCGCAGACTGGCTATGCCGGCCGCACGGTCCCGCTGCTCGTGGAAGATGAGGGGCGGCGAGTGGGCTCGGCCGACATTACCCTGCCGCGGGACGGTGAACCGGTCACCGCACGTGTCCGCCTCACCCTTTCCGATGCCGGCCCCCGGTTGCTGAGGTTTTCCATCCCGCCGCAAGATGCGGAGCAGGTCACGCGGAACAACGTCCGCGAGGCCATGGTGGACGTGCGCGATCGCCGCGAGAAGCTGCTCTACATCGAGGGCGAACCGCGGTTCGAGATGAAGTTCCTGCGGCAGGCGCTCGCCGGCGACGAGCACCTCCAGGTGGCCACCCTGCAGCGGACGGCCGAGCGGAAGTTCCTGCGTCTCGACGTCGATGGTCCCGAGGATCTCCTCGGCGGGTTTCCCAAGACACGCGACGAGCTGTTCGCGTACCGCGGGCTGATCCTCGGGAGCATCGAGGCAGCCGCGTTCACGCCCAGATCAGCTGCGGATGATTGCGGACTTCGTGAACGTCCGGGGCGGCGGCCTGCTTGCGCTCGGCGGCCGGCACGCCTTCGCCGAGGGCGGCTACGCCGGCACGCCCGTTGGCGAAGCGCTGCCTGTGGCTCTCGAAGGCGCCGCGCAGGCCGGACGGCTTCGTGGAAACCGTCAGGGTGATCCCGACGCCGCTGGGTGCCGTCCACGCGGTGACGCAGGTGGCCGAGAGCGAAGAGGCGTCGGCGGAACGGTGGAAGAAGCTGCCGGCTCTGACCACCGTGAACCCGATCCGCGCGCTGAAGCCTGGCGCCGCCTCGCTGCTGTCGGCGGGTGGGGGCGAGCGAGGCCAGGTCGTGCTCGCTTACCACCGCTACGGCGCCGGCAAGGCGCTGGCGTTCCCGGTGCAGGACTCCTGGCTGTGGCAGATGGACGCGGCGATCCCCGTCGGGGACCAGACCCACGAGACCCTCTGGCGCCGCCTCGTTCGCTGGCTGGTGGACGGCGTGCCCGACCGGGTGAACCTGGCCCTCGATCGCGAGCGCGTCGAGCCGGGCGAGACGGTGCGTCTCACCGCGACGGTCCGCGACCCGCGGTTTCTCCCGGTCAACGACGCCACCGTCCGCGCCCGGGTTTCCGATCCCTCGGGGCGCGAGGTCCAGCTGCCGCTCGACTTCGCCGCGGACCGGGACGGCGAGTACCGCCTCGACGTTCGTGCCCGCGGCCCCGGGACTCTACACGATGAGGGTCGAGGCGGTGCGGGGCCGGGAGGTGGTCGGCCAGGCCGTCACCTACCTGCGCGCGGCGCCGGGCGACAGCGAGTATTTCGACGCGGCGCAGCGCGCGCCGCTGCTCAAGCGGATCGCCGAGGAGACCGGTGGCCGCTACTACACGCCCGCCACGGTCTCGTCGCTGCCCGAGGACGTCACCTACCTCGGCCGCGGCGTCACCGCCACCCGGGAGATGGATCTGTGGGACATGCCGGTCGTCCTGCTGCTCCTGGTGAGCGTGATCGGCGGCGAGTGGTTGCTGAGGCGTCGTGGAGGGCTTGCTTGACGCGCCTGCTGGCGACCCTCGTGCTTCTCGCCGCGGCGCAGACCGCATCTGCGCAGGGCACGCACCTGCTCGTCATCGTCGGGCTTGGTGGCGACGGCGAAACGGCCGCCCGGTTCCACGACTGGGCCGTGAAGCTCGTGGACTCCGCCAGAGATAAAGGCCGCATCCCTCCGGAGAGCGTCATCTATCTAGGGGAGGACACCGCTCGCGACCCCGCCCGCATCAGCGGCCGTTCGACGCGGGAGGGTATCGAAGGGGCATTGGCCGGGCTCGCCGCTCGCGCCCGTCCAGGGGACCGCGATCCTCGTCGTGCTGATCGGGCACGGATCCTCCGCTGCGGGCGAGGCGAAGTTCAACCTGCCGGGCCGCGACTTCTCGGCCGCCGAGTTTGGGAAGCTGCTCGACAGGTTCGGCGCGCAAACCGTGGCGTTCGTGAACACGGCCAGCGCCAGCGGCGCGTTCCTCGGCCCCCTGTCGGGGCGCGACCGCGTCATCATCACGGCAACCAGGGGCGACGGCGAGCGCAACCAGACCCGCTTCCCGGAGTTCTTCGTCGAGGCGTTGACGTCGCCCGAGGCCGACCTCGACAAGGACGGCCGGGTCTCCATCCTCGAGTCGTTCACGTGGGCGCGGCAGCGCACGGTGGCGTCGTACGAGAAGGACGGTCAGATCCTGACCGAGCACGCGCTGCTCGACGACGACGGGGACGGCAAGGGCAGCGACGCGCCGGGCGGCGAGAGCAGCGACGGCGCGCTGGCCCGCACCGTGTTCGTGTCGGGCGCGGGCGAGCGTGCGGCCCCGCCGCCGGACGCGGACCCCGCGCTGCGCGCGCTCTACGACGAGCGCCGGGTGCTCGAGGAACGAATCGCCAGCGCTGAAGGCATCGAGGCAGAGCATGGAGGCGGCCCAGTACCAGCAGGAACTCGAGCGACTGCTGCTCGAGCTGGCGAGGAAGTCCGCGCGAGATTCGAGAGAAGGAGAAGCGATGAGCCGCCTTCGGCGGGTGATGGGCGTGACGGCGCTGGCCGTGGTCGTCGGCCGCCGCCTGGGCGGCGGCGGGCAGCCGGCCCTTGCTCCCGTCGCAACCCGCTACGGCCCGAGCGCGGAGCCCGGGGTCCAGGAACGATCCCAAGGCTTGCCACGGACGTCCCCACTTCGACGCGCGCGCCAGTGGCTCGCCGGCGAGCCGGCCGAGCCGGTGCCGACGCCGATCCCCTACGACGGGCGATTCGTCATCGCGCGGATCCGCTACACCGTGGGTGGCTACGGTGGATTCGGCCGACGGGTTCGGGCGGGGCGGCTCGCGGGAGCCCCCGTGGGCGCACGACCACCCGCGCGCCGAGCGCAACTTCATGAGGCTGCTCGGCCGCATCACCACGATGCGGACGTACGAGGGAGTCGAGGGCGGCGCCGTCGTCGACATCGGGTCGAGGGAGCTCTTCCGCTACCCGATCGCGTACCTCTGCGAGCCCGGCTTCTGGACGCAGACCGACCAGGAGGCGGCGAACCTCCGCGCGTACCTCCAGAAGGGCGGCTTCCTCATCGTCGACGATTTCCGCGGCCGCGACCTCGACAACTTCACGGCCGAGATGCGCCGGGTGCTGCCGGACGCGCGGCTGATCGAGCTGGAGGTGCCGCACCAGATCTTCCACTCGTTCTTCGAAATCCCCTCGCTGGAATTCCACCAGTTCTACGACCGGGACCGCCCGGTGTTCTACGGACTCTTCGTGGACAACGACCCGCGCAAGCGGATGCTCGCGATCGTCAACTACAACAACGACATCAGCGAGTACTGGGAGTGGTCGGACACGGGCTGGAACGCGATCGACCTGACCAACGAGGCCTACAAGTTCGGCGTCAACTACGTCGTGTACGGGATCACGCACTGACAGGAGAGCGAAGCGTGGCGATTACGAACCAGGCTGCCCCGTCCTCGAGTCGCAGGACGACGTGTCGGTTGCCGAGCGCATGACGGCCACGCCGTCAGCGCATCGTGGCCGAGCTCGGCAAGGTGATCGTCGGCCAGGACGAGGTCATCGACCAGGTGCTGCTGACGCTGTTCGTCGGCGGCAACAGCCTGATCGTCGGCGTGCCCGGCCTGGCCAAGACGCTGCTGATCCGGACGCTGGCCGACGTGCTGGACCTCAAGTTCAAGCGCATCCAGTTCACGCCCGACCTGATGCCGTCCGACATCACCGGCACCGACATCATCCAGGACGACCCGCAGACCGGGCGGGCGGCACATGGTGTTCCAGCCCGGGCCGGTCTTCGCGAACATCCTGCTCGCCGACGAGATCAACCGCACGCCGCCCAAGACGCAGGCGGCGCTGCTCGAGGCGATGCAGGAGCACCGCGTGACGATCCAGGGGCGCACCTACACGCTCGACGAGCCGTTCTTCGTCTTCGCCACGCAGAACCCGATCGAGCTCGAGGGCACCTATCCGCTGCCCGAAGCGCAGCTCGACCGGTTCATGTTCCACATCGTCATCGACCACCCGCCGGAGGACGAGGAGCTGGACGTGCTGCGGACGACGACGGCGAGCCGCGAACGTGCGCCTGGAGCGGGCGGTGACGCGGAAGCGAGCTGGTGGCGTTCCAGGGGCTGGTGCGGCGGGTGCCCGTGGCGGAGCCGGTGATGCGCTACGCGCTCGCGCTCGTCAGGGCGAGCCGCCGCGGGGCGAGCGGCGCGCCGGACTTCGTCAAGAAGTGGGTGTCGTACGGCGCCAGCGTGCGCGCGGCGCAGTACCTGGTGCTCGGCGCCAAGGCGCGGGCGCTCACGCACGGCCGCTACCACGTCACCTTCGAGGACATCCGGGCGCTGGCGCACCCGGTGATGCGGCACCGCGTGCTGACCAACTTCCACGCCGAGTCGGAGGGGATCACGACCGACCAGATCATCGACAGGATCCTCGAGGCGGTGCCGGTGCCGCGGTCGGGGATGTGAAGGGTGGACGATGCCGATGCGTGAGGACCAGCGAGGCGACGGCGCAGCCCGATGAAGGGCGCACAGTTCGTCGACCCGAAGGTCCTGGCGCGCATCGGCAACCTGGAGCTGGTCGCGCGCAGCGTCGTCGACGGGTTCATCAACGGCCTGCACCGCGCGCCGCACCTCGGGCTTCTCGCTCGACTTCGCCGAGCACCGCGGCTACGTGCCGGGCGACGACATCCGGCGCGTGGACTGGCGGTGTCTACGCGCGGACCGACCGCTTCTACGTGAAGCAGTTCGAGGCCGACTCCAACGCCAACTTCGTCGGTGCTGCTCGACGTCTCGGCCTCGATGCGTTTCGGGAGCCGCGGCGTGCCCGAAGCTCGATTACGGGCGCTACCTGGCCGCGTCGCTGCTGTACTTCTCGCACACGCAGCGCGACCGCGTCGGCCTGATCACCTTCGACGGCGACGTCGTCGACTACGTGCCGCCCTCGGCGAAGCACCTCGACTTCGTGCTGTACGCGCTCGACAGGGCTGGACGCGCAGCGGCGAAGCGGCCGCCGCCCGGGGCCTCCTGCGGCGCCGCTGCTCGACGGCTGACCGAGCGACTGCGCCGGCGCGGCATCGTCGTGCTGGTCTCGGACCTCTACGAGGAGCCCGAAGCGGTCGCCGAGGCGATCGCGGCCGCTGCGCTTCCGCGGCAACGACGTGATCGTGTTCCACGTGCTCGACCCGGCCGAGCGTCGACTTCCCCTTCGACGAGGCGTCGAGCTTCGAGGACCTCGAGAGCGGCGAGCGGCTGCCGGTGGTGCCCGAGGCGCTGCGGGCCGAGTACCAGGCGCTGGTCCGGCGGCACATCGAGGCGCTCGGCCGGCTGTTCGTCGACAGCCGGATCGACTACGCCCTGTTCGACACCTCGGAGCCGCTGGACTTCGCGCTGTTCAGCTACCTGTCGGCACGGGAGCGGCTGCGGCGGGTGCGGTGATGAGCTTCCTCGCGCCGGCCCTGCTCGCGGGCCTCCTGGCCATCGCCATCCCGGTCCTGCTGCACCTGATGCAGCGCGAGCGGAAGCAGGTGGTCGACGTTCCCGTCGCTGATGTTCCTGCGCAAGATCCCGTACCAGTCGGTCCGGCGCCGGCTGATCCGGCACTGGCCGCTGCTGCTCGCTGCGGGCGCTGGTGATCGCGCTCCTCGCCCTCGCGTTCGCGCGGCCGTTCCTGCCCGGCGCCGACCTGGCGGCGGGCGCGAGCGGGAACCGCGAGGTGGTCATCCTGCTCGACCGCTCCGCCAGCATGGCCTACGGCGATCACTTCGAACGGGCGCGCCAGGCCGCGCGCGCGCGTCGTGCAGGGCCTGGGCGCCGAACGACCGTGCCTCGCTCGTGCTGTTCGCCACGGAGGTCGAGGTGGCGGTGCAGCCGACCGGCCGAGCGCGGGCCGCTGCTCGCCGCCATCGACGCGGCAGCCCCGGCCCCGCTGGCCACGCGCTACGGGCCGGCGCTGCGGGCCGCGGCCGGCCTGCTCGAGTCCTCGCCGATGCCGCGGCGCGAGCTCGTGCTCATCACCGACTTCCAGAAGGCGGGGTGGGACGAAGGCGAGCAGGTCAGGCTGGCGCCGGGCATCGGCCTGACCACCGTGCCGGTGGGCGAGTCGCCCGTCGAGGACGCCGCGGTCGTGGACCTCGCCTATCAACGCGAGGACGTGGACCAGGCTGGCGGCGAGCGGATCACCGTCAGCGCGCGCGTCGCCAACCGCGGCGCTTCACGGGTGGACGAGCCGCGAGATCGTGCTCGAGGCCGATGGGCGCCGGCTCGATGCCCGAAAGGTGTCCGTCGATACCCGGCGCGACCGCGAGCGTCTCGTTTCGAGCCGCTGACGTTGCCGGCCGAACGGTCTCCTCCGCCTCGTCGCGCGGCTGGCGCCCGACAAGCTGACCCTCGACGATGCCTTTCACGCGGTACTCACGAGCCGCGAGAGCCTGCCCGTGCTGGTCATCGGAGAGCCTCGGCCGCCACCTACCTGGCCCGCGCCCTCGCGGTCTCCGGCGCCCCGCGGTTCGACGCCCGTTTCATGGCTGTCCGCCGCAGCCACACCGGCGGATATCGACCGTGCCGCGGTGATCGTGCTGAACGACGCCCCGCCGCCTACCGGCGCCGCGGCACGCGCGCTGGATGCGGCGGTGAAGCGGGGCACCGGGCTGCTCCTCGTCCTGGGCGAACGGGCGTCGTGGCCGCAGGGCGCGCCCGACCTGCTGCCCGGCACCCTCGGCGCAACCGCCGACCGCCTGGAAACGCGCGGGGGCACGCTCGGGTTCGTGGATCTCTCGCATCCCGTCTTCGAGGTGTTCAAGACGCCCCGCAGCGGGGACCTGACTGCGGCCCGGGTGTTCCGCTATCGGAGCTGAGCGTGCCTGCGGGCGTGCTGGCGCGGTTCGACGATGGCGGCGTGGCGGTGGCCGAGCGCCGTGTCGGGCAAGGACGGGTGCTGGCGTGGTCGTCCACGCTCGACGCTTACTGGAACGACCTCGTGCTGAAGCCCGTGTTCGTGCCGTTCCTTCACCAGGCCGTGAAGTATCTCGCCGGGTACGTCGAGCGCCAGCCGTGGCTGACGGCAGGTGAGGCAGCGGGCGGCGACGCGATGGCGGCCCGGGGAGCCAGTCGCGGGGTCCGGCAGCCGTCGGGCGAGCGGGTCGCGTTGTCGCCCTCCGGCGCGCGGCAGCCAGTGCCGGGCGGCGAGCGGCGGCAGGCGTTCCTGCTCAACGAGCAAGGCTTCTACGAGTTCCGGTCCGCGGCCGACGCGTCCGGAGCTCCGGCGGTGGTCGCGGTGAACGTCGATCCCGGCGAGTCGAACCTGTCGGCCCTGGATCCGGCCGAGTTCTCGGCCGCCGTCTCTGAAACGGCGCGCGCCTCGTCGTCGCAGGCTGCGCCGCTGCTGCCGGAGGACCGCGAGCGGCGGCAGTCGATCTGGTGGTACGTGCTCGCGCTGGCGGTGCTGGCGCTTGCCGCCGAGAGCCTGCTCGCCAGCCGGCTCTCGCGGCCGGCCGAACCCCTGAAGGTGGAGACCACGTCATGAGCCCCCACGAGGACAGCGAACGCGACAAGCTCTTGCGAGTGATCCGGCAGGTGCGCGGAAGGTGGCGCTGGCGGGTCCTGCTCCGCAGCCTCACCGTCCTCGTGGGAGCGGCGGTGCTGACCGTGCTGGCGGCCGCCTGGGGCCTCGAGCGCTGGCGCTTCCGCCCGGAGGCGATCGTCGCCTTCCGCGTGGTCACCTACCTGGTGCTCGTGGGGCTCGGCTGGTGGTTCCTGGTCCGGCCGCTGATGCGCCGCGTCACCGACATCCAGGTGGCGCTCTACCTCGAGGAGCACGAGCCGACGCTCGAGACGCTGCTGCTCAGCGCCGTGGACGGCAGCCTGCCCGGGCGCCGTGACGGTCCCGCCGGGTCGTCGGCGCTGCTGCAGCAATTGGTACGGTCGGCGGTGGAGCGGTGCGAGCGGATCCGCGACGGCCGCAACGTCGAGCGGCGAAGCATGCGCCGGTCGTGGCAGGTCCTCGCGACGATCGGCGTCGTGGCGGCGATCGTGTTCCTGGGCGGCCCGGCCTACCTCCGCCAGGGGGCCATGACGCTGCTCGTGCCGATCCGCAGCGTCGAAGCCGCGTCGCCGTACCGCATCGACCTGACGCCGGGCGACACGACGCTCCCGCGCGGCGCAGATCTCGCCGTGGCCGCGCGCCTGGTGGGCTTCGCCAGCACGGAAGGCGGTCTCTTCACCCGGTCGGCCCCGGGCGCGGCCTTCGAGCGCGTGACGATGATCCCGGGGAAGGCCGGGGTCCTGGAAGCGACGATCTTCCGCCTTCGCGAGTCGCTCGAGTACTTCGTGGAATCCGCGGGCGTGCGGTCGGCCATCCACAAGGTCGCCGTCGCCGACCTGCCCCAGGTGGACCGGCTGGAACTCGAGTACGTCTTCCCGTCGTACACCGGGCTCTCGCCGCAGAAGGTGGAGAACGGGGGAGACATCGCGGTCCTGGCCGGCACGAAGGTGCGCGTGCGGGTGCACTCCACGCTTCCCGCGTCCTCGGGCCGCGTCGTCGTGGAGGGCGCCTCGCCGGCGCCGCTGGCGGGCAGCGGGGACGCCACCCTCGACGGCGAGTTCCAGGTGTTGACGGGAGGGGTCGTACCGGGTGGAACTGCGGGCGCCCACCGGCCAGATGGTGCCGGCATCGCCGCAGTACGCGATTGACGTGCTCACCGATCAACCGCCCTCGGTCACCTTCTCGCGCCCGCAGCGCGACTTGCGGCCCACCAGCCTCGAGGAGGTGTTTGCCGAGGCGCGCGCCGAAGACGACTTCGGGCTCGAGCGCCTGGACTTGGTTCTGTCTGTGAACGGCGGGGCCGAGAAGTCCGTTCGGCTTGGCGGCAGCAAGGCGCGGGCGCCAAAGCAGCTGAGCGCGGGCCACACGTTCTTCCTCGAGGAGATGAACCTTCAACCCGGCGACGTGGTCTCGTACTACGCCCGTGCGACGGACAACGACGCCGTCACGGGCGGGAAGACGGCCACGAGCGACATCTATTTCCTGCGTATCCGCCCGTTGAGGAAGGACTACCGCGCGGCCGAGAGCCAGGGCGGCGGGCAGGCGGGCGGCGGCCAGGGCGACGATCCGTCCGCGCTCTCGGACGAACAGCGGCGCATCGTGACGGGCACCTTCAACGTGGCGCGCGACAAGGCGAAGGTGAGCGCCGAGAAGTTCCGGGAGGACAGCGTGTTCCTCGCGCTCGCGCAGGGACAGCTGCGACAGCGGGTCGAGGCGTTGACCGCGCAGATTGCCACGAGGCTGGGCGCGGGCGCGGTGGACGGCGGCATGAAGGGAGTGGCCGACGGCCTGGCCGAGGCGAGCAAAGCGATGCGGGAGGCCGAACCGCGCCTGCAGGCCCGGGATCCAAAGGGCGCGCTCCCGCCGGAACAGCGGGCGCTGCGCGCGCTGCAGGCGGCCGAGGAAGCGTACCGCGATGTGCGCGTGACGATGAGCCAGGAGCGCGGCGGGCAGGGCGGCGGGGGTTCGTCCGACCAATCCGAGGAGCTGGCCGAACTGTTCGAGCTGGAGCTCGACCGGCTGAAGAACCAGTACGAGACGTTCCGGCGGAGCCAGCAGCAGTCGTCGAACGACAGCGTGGACGAGATGCTCGAGCGACTCCGGGAGCTGGCGCGACGACAGGAGCAGGAGGCCGAGCGCCAGCGCCGGGCGGCCGGCAGCCCCGACGCGCAGGGTGGTTCGGCGGCCGGTGCCGGCCAGCGCCAGCTCGCGCAGGAGACCGAGGAGGCGGCGCGGCGCCTCGAGCGCCTGGCGCGGGAGCAGCGGCGTCAAGACCTGGCCGATGCAGCCAGGCAGATGCAACAGGCAGCCGACGCGATGCGCAGGGCGGCGGCCGCTGGAGACCAGGGGGCGTTTGGCGAGGCGCGCGCGGCAGCGGAGCGCCTCGGCCAGGCACGGAGAAGCCTCGAACAGGACCGGACCGACCGGCTTGCCCGGGCCATCGAGGAGGCGCGGCAGCGGGTTCAGCGGTTGACCGAGGAGCAGGAGCAGATCAAGGGAGAGGTACGCGGCCTGCCGGGGGCCGGCGCCGGCCGTGCCGGCCAGGCGCGGCAGCTGACCGGCAGGAAGGAAGCGCAGGCGGGCGAGGTGGCGGACGTCGAGCGTCAGCTCGACCGCACCGCCGCGGACTTCCAGCGCGAACGCCGAGAGGCCGCGCGCAAGCTGCAGGAGGCGGCCGACGGCATCCGCGACAGCCGCCTCAAAGAGAAGATCCGGGTACTCGCGAGGCCTGATCCAGAACGCGCCTCCCGACGCCGCGTCGGCGTTCGAGGAGCAGATTGGCGCGGACCTCTCGGCACTCGGATTCGCGCCTCGCCGAGGCGGCCCGAGCCGCCTCTTCGGGCGGCGGCGACAGCCGTGCGGAGGCTCTGGAGCGGGCGCGCGACCTGCTGCGCGGCGTCGAGTCGATGAACGAGCGGACGCGGGACCAGCAGGCGTCGGGCCGCGGGCAGCAAGGCCAGCAGGATAGCCGTCAGCAGGCGGCGGCCAGCGGGCAGCAGGGGCGGCAAGGGCAGCAGAACCGCGGGCAGCAGCAGGCAGCTGGCGGCCAGCAGCAAGGCCAGCCGGGGCAGCAGGGCGAGCAGGGGTCCCGAGGCACGTCCGGTCAGCAGGGGCAGGCGGGGCAGGGCGGCGAATCGCAGAACAGCGGGCAGCGGGCTGGCAACAGGCAGCAGGGCGAGGGCAGTTCGGCCGGGTCGCCGCCGGAAGCCGCTGGTGGAGGCAGCGGCAGGCCCGGGCCGGTGAATCCCGAACAGGCGCGCCAGCTGCGGCGCGAGGCGCGCGAGCGAGGCGCCGAAGCCGAGCAGCTTCGCCGGGACCTGCGGGGACTTGGGGTCGATCCTCGCGACCTGGACCGGCTGATTCGCGAGCTTCAGGCGCTCGACACGGACCGGGCGTACCAGGATCCCACGGCGCTGGCCCGTCTGCAGGCGCAGTTGCTCGAGGGCTTCCGCCGGTTCGAGTTCGACCTCCGGCGCAAGCTGGACGCCGGCGGCGAGGTGCTGCTCTCGGGGGCCGAGGACGTCCCGCCCGAATACCGCGCGCTCGTCGAGGAGTACTACCGCGCGCTGGCGCGGGAGCGGAAGAAGAAGTAGTGGCGAAGCGAGCAGTGGGATCAGCCACTCGCCACTACTTCCCGTCCGATCGCTTGAACTTGAACTCCTCGCGCTTGCCGCCTCGCTCGACAATCGACGTGAGCCCCTCCCCATCCCGTTCGTAGATGATCCGCAGGAGACCGTCGATTCCCGGCCCCTCGAACACCGCACGGCCGGGGGTGTGCGACACGAGGCGCAATGCGAAGGGCTTTTCTTCGCGCGCCGCCATCGCCGGGTCGAAGTGCCGCAGGCGCATCACGACGGTGCCTTGCTCCTCGGTGAGGGTGAGCGCTTCGAAGAGCCTCACCTTGCCCGCCGCCACGTAGCGCCACATCCCCTGCATCGAGTCGCCGCCCGGCGCCGTCCATATTTCTTCAGACAAGTTACCGTTCTCGTCGTTCCTCCAGTGACCCGCCATGAACCGCACGTCTGCGAGCGAGGCGGCCGCAGTGGCGGCTGTGGCACGAGCCGGACCGGTTGGGCTGGCAGACTGCCCCGCGGCCGGGGCGGCAATCACCGGCAGGGCGCACGCGACGACCAGGAACGACGCGAGTCTGTTGGGCATACTTGGACCATCCCATCCCCCCGGGCTTCCGTCAAGGGGCTGGGCATGGCGGCCGGCTCGGCCGCTTGTGCCCTCCCGGGGTGAGATGGCGGCTCCCCGCTGTTTCCGGCCCCGCGGTTGCAAGCGGAAGGGCGTGGCCCCTACCCAAGCGTCTCCGCGCGGTGCGGCGTCCGGCGGCGGCCGGGCGCTGGCCCTCCTGCTCGCCGCTGTCCTGGTTGCCTTCGCGCCCGTTGCACCGGACTTCTGGACCGAGCCCTTGGGCGCATCGACTCCCGAGGGCACCGGACGGATCGACGGCCGGTCCTTCTGGCGGATGGTGAGCGACTTCTCCGAGGAGGACGGCCGCTTCCACTCCGACAACCTGGTCTCGAATGAACGCGAGTACCAGGTCGTCATCCCCGAGCTGAAGAGTCACGTCACCGGGGACCGCGCGTACATCGGCGTGGGCCCCGACCAGAACTTCGCCTACATTGCCGCCCTCCGGCCGCGCGTCGCGTTCATCGTGGACATTCGGCGGCAGAACGCGCTGCTGCACCTGCTCTACAAAGCAACGTTCGAGCTGTCGGAAGACCGGGCGGAGTTCATGTCGCGGCTCTTCTCGCGGAAGGAGCCCGGCAATCTCGACCGCCAGGCGACGGCGGGCCAACTGCTGTCGGCGTTCGAAGGGACCCTGCCGGACGCGAAACTCCACGAGAGGCATCACCGGGACGTGCTCAAGCAGTTGATCGAGAAGCACCGCTTCTTGCTCGGCGCTGAGGACCTGCGCCTGCTGCGCTACGTCCACGATGCCTTCTTCCAGACCGGGCCCGAGATCTCCTACTCGTACCCCACGCCGGCCGGCCAGCGATTCCCGAGCTGGGGCGATTTGATTCAGGCGACCGACCTGGCTGGCACGAACCACAGCTACCTGGCGAGCGAGGAATCCTACCAGGTGCTCCGCAAGTTCCAGCTCGAGAACCGGCTGATCCCGATCGTCGGCGACTTCGCGGGGGACAAGGCCCTTCCGTCGGTGGCCGCGTATCTCGCGGGGCTCGAGACCACCGTGGGGGCGTTCTACACGTCCAACGTGGAGTTCTACCTGTTCCAGACCGAGCGCTGGCGCACCTTCTTCGCTCACGTCGGGCTGCTGCCCCTCGACGAGCGGAGTACGTTCATCCGGTCGTCGTTCGGCACGTCTGGTTACGGCTATGGCAATTACGGCGGCTACCAGCGCATGGTGGTGAGCCGCACGTTGCTCGATTCGATTCCCAGCCTGGTGGATGCGTTCCGCGCTTCCCGCATCCAGACCTACGACCAGGTGCTGGACCGGTCGCGCTACGAGCCCTAGCCCCGGCGACGTCGCGAGACTGCGGCTTCGGTCTCGGGGCGACACCCAACGCCGTGGCCAACATGGAGGCCATCGTCGAGCGGTTCGGCCCCGCGCCCAGGGCGTTCCTGGTCGTGCCGCTGGTGGGCGCATTCTTCATCGACTTCACCAACGCGCTGATCATCACCGGGTTCCTGAACTTCGTCAGGTGACCCCCGGACGGGGATGCATTTCTACCGCCTGCGTGCTGCCCGCGCGACCGTCGCCACCAGCTCGCGGGGCTCCACGGGCTTGGAGACGTGGTTCAGGTACCCCGCGTCCAGGGCCTGCGCCCGTTCTTCCGGACGGGCGAAGGCCGTCAAGGCAATCGCAGGCAGCGCCCCGTTGCGTTCCGGCCCCAGCGCACGAACCTCGCGCAGGAACGTGTAGCCGTCGGTGCCCGGCATCCCGATGTCGCTCACGAGGACATCGGGTCTCTCCCGCTCCAGCAGCGGCACCGCATCGGCCGCCGATCCGGCCGTCAGCACGATCGCCCCGCTGCCTTCGAGGATGTGGCGGAACAGATCTCGCGCGTCCGGCTCGTCGTCCACTACCAACACCTTGAGTCCCTCCAGGGATTCAGCGCTCGCCGCCGGCCCCGCCTCCTCCCTGGCCGCGCGTTCCGGGGCCTCCTCCTCGGCTGCTTCCGACCGGGGCTCCGCGGCCGGCAGGGTGACCGTAAAGGTCGCGCCTCCTGCCCGTCCGCCGCTCGTGGCGGTGACCGACCCGCCGTGCAGCTCTACCAGGTGGCGGACGATGGCCAGGCCGAGGCCCAGGCCGTCGGTGCGTGCGCGTCGTCGACGCATCCGCCTGGCGGAAGCGCTCGAAAAGATAAGGCAGGAACTCGGGGTCGATCCCGGGCCCGCTGTCGGTCACGATGATGGACGACCTGCGAGACGGCCGTGCTCCAGGCAGACCTCGACCCAGCCGCCCTCGGGCGTGAACTTCACGGCGTTGGAGAGCAGGTTCCAGACGACCTGCTGGAGCCGGTCCGGGTCCCCGTAGATCGGCCGGCCACCCCCCGGTAGATCGGCGCCGCAGCTCGATGCCCTTTCGCGCGCGCGGCCGGTTCGACCGTTTGGATCGCCGCTTCCACGAACGTCGCCGGGTCGATCGGGCTCGAGGTTCAGGCGCAGCTTGCCCGAGATGATCCGGCTCATGTCGAGGAGGTCCTCGATGAGCTGAACCTGAACCCGGGCGTTCCGCTCGATGACCATCGAGGCCCTGCTCGAGCGACTGTCCTGATCGCTCTTCCTGCCGCATCAGCTGCGACCAGCCGAGGATTGCGTTCAGCGGCGTGCGCAGTTCGTGGGAGAGCGTGGCGAGGAACTCGTCCTTCATCCTCCCGGCACGCTCGAGTTCCACCCGCGCCGCGCGCTCGCTCTCGAGCAGCCGCTCCTCGCCTCGCCTCGCTCTCGCGGAGGCGGGCGTCGGCCTCGCGGATCGCCTCCATCTGGTCCCGGATCTGGTACTGGCGCTCGCGGGCCCTCAGCGCCGCCTTCACCGCGCTGAGCACCGAGCGCATGGACGCGGGGCGCTCGAGCAGCGTGACGTTGCGCAGGGCGGGCAGCACCGAGGCCGCGGCCGGCGCATCCGGGCCCCCGCGCATGAGCATGACGATGGGAAGATCCGACCAGGGGGGCTGCACCGCCAACGTGTCGAGCACCTCGCGCAGACCGGGCGCCACGAGCGCTGCTTCGGTCAGCAGCAGGGCGCCCGCGCCGTTCTGGATCTCCTGGGCGAGCGCAATCAGGCCGGGGCAGACAACAGCGTTCACCTCCTCGCGGGCCAGGAACGCGGAGGTGATCTGCCCGTCCCTTGTCGTCGGGGGGACGATGGAGTACACGCCTGGCGTGCCCGCCCGGGTCTGAGCTGGACATCCGCTACCTGGTCCCGTCGGGGCCGGTGACGCTCGGCACCCCGGTGAGGACGCCCCGAAACTGCGTCAGCGGGCCGCTCAGGTGGATCCCGTCACGGTCGAACCACATCTCCCGGATGGTGTCCTCGTGCCGCCCCGAGCGTTTCTTCATGACGGAAATCGCCTTCCGTACCTTGCCGTCCGCCTCGAAGAAGCGGAGCAGGATCACCGAGTCGGCGAGGTAGCTGCTGTCGATGGGCGCCTGCATGCTGCTGCCCAGCAGCCCGTGCTGCGCGACGACCATCATCGTCGTCGACGCCGCGCTGGTTCAGGTAGCTGAGCAGCTCGTGAAGCTGCGTCGTGAGGAAATGCTCCTCGGGCATTGCATTGATGTACCCGTTGAGGCTGTCGATCACGACGACCCGTGCGTCCTGGGTCTCCACTGCCCGCCGCACGAGGAAGGCAAACTCCCCGGGCGACATCTCCGCCGGGTCGATCTGCTGCACCGCCAGCTTGCCGCTTGCGTGCCCCTCGGCGAGCGGGATCCCGAGAGCCTTGCTCCGGGCCTCCAGGGTGGCGAGGCCCTCGTCGAACGCGAACACCACGGCGTGGTCTCCGCGGGCGGCGGCCGCGGCCGCGTATTGCAGGGCGATGGTGGACTTGCCCGACCCCGCAGGTCCCATCAGCAGCGTGCTGGTGCCGCGAGCCGGGCCGCCGCCCATCAACTCGTCGAGCGCGGCCACCCCGCTGGGCAGCATGGAGGGCGGGAACGGCTCGCGGTGCTCGGCCGCGACGAGGCGCGGGAACACCAGCAACCCCTCCCGCCGGATGGTGAAATCGTGGAAGCCCCCGCGATAGTCGGTTCCCCGGAACTTCATCACGCGCAGCCGCCGGCGCGCCCCGCCGTAGACCGGCGCCAATTGCTCCAGCGTGATGACGCCGTGGGCGATGCTGTGGAGCTGCAGGTCTGCTCCCTGCCCGGTCTTGTCGTCGAGGAGCAGCACCGTGCAGTGCCGGCCGATGAAGAACTGCTTGAGGGCGAGGATTTGCCGGCGGTATCGCAGCGAGCTCTGGGCGAGCAGCCGCAGCTCGGAGAGCGAATCGAAGACCACGCGGGCCGGGTTGATCCGCTCCACGGCCTCGAGCACCCGCCTGGTCGTCTCGTGGAGCTCGACCTCCGACGGGTGGTACATCGTCACCTGGCTCTCGGCGTCCAGGTCGTGCGCCTCCGCGACCAGCTCGACGATGTCCACGCCCCGCAGGGTCCAGCCGTGGGAGGCCGCGCCGGCCGCCAACTCCTCCTCGGTCTCCGAGAGGGTGATGTACAGGCAGCGCTCGCCGCGGCTGGCGCCTTCGCGCAGGAACTGCGTGGCGAGCGTGGTCTTGCCGGCTCCAGGGTCGCCGTCAACCAGGTACAGGCGATCGCGCACGAGGCCGCCTGCCAGCACGTCATCCAGGCCCGGGATTCCGGTCTGGCAGCGTTCAAAGGTGCTCGGAGCCTTGGTCGGCATGTTTGTACCCCGCCATGGCGGACGGCCCCCGGCGATTTCGGTGGATATCAGCCAAGCATACCCCGAGCGCCACGCCGAACTGAAGCCCGCGCTCTCGCGCCGTTCCCTCGAGACCGCTACCTCGCCGGGAGCTTGGCCTCCTTGCCCCTGGGCGCCTCGATCGGAGCCGGCGGCGCGGTGAGGTTGACAATCCCGGTTTTGACCGCCGATTCGAACAGCTTCTCTACGTCGGCCTGATGCACGGTCCCGTAATACCAGTCCCCGGCGGCGTCCGCCTCGGCCGCAAGGGCCTCGAAGACCTCGCGCACGGTGCGCTTGCCGTCCGCGAAGTTGAGCGCCTCGTACTGCATCAGCGGGTGTAGCGTGCGAGGGCGCTCCAGCTTTCCGCGCAACTCGAGGAAGGTCTTCACGGAACTCGTCACGGAGGGAACCTGGTCCGCGATTGGTGCCGGGCTGCCGGCAGGGCGGGCGATGCCGCCGCGAACCGTCGGGAGGATCACCTTCGGTCCCGCCTGGGCCTGGGCGAGGGCCAGGACGTAGTCGCCGAGCCTTTTCGCGGCATCGGCATCGGTCGGCAGCTGCGCGAGCAGCCGGTCCAGCAGGGCCGCTGAGCCGCTCCCCTTCGACACGAGCGCGCGCACCGATTCAATCGCCCGGCGCTCGCGGCGGGCCGCCTCACGTACCAACCGTGCCGCCCGGTCGTGAGCTTCGGCAAACCGAAGTCGAACCGGCCCCGTGGCAAGGTCGGAGCCGGCGGGCAGCGCGCCTTCGACGAACTCCATCGCCAGGCGAGCGTCGCGGCTCATGCGTTCCAGCGCCCGGCCATACATGTGGGTGGCCAGCAGCGGCACCTGCGCGTCGCCGGCGGTCGCCAGGAACCAGGCCATGCCGGCGATCGCCACGCCGTTCCGCTCGAGTTGCGTCGGGTCAACCTGCCACAGGTCGTCGCCCGTCGAGTGGATGAAGTCGTCCGGCCAGTTGGTGAACGTGACCGCGGGGATGCCGATGACCCCCATGTTGAAGACCTGGGAGTCCGTGTTGTTGTGGAACGGGATCACCCGCGCGTCGTACCGCTCCCGCGTGCCCAGCGGCGCCAGGATGGGCCGCGTGTAGCTCAGTCCCGGTTCCGGCATGCCGTTGGCGGGGAACCCGGCGGAGGGCACCTGCCCCGGCGAGAGGTATCCGGTGTTGCCTGCGACCAGCGCCACGATGATGGACTCGACCACGTCGCCGAGGAAGCTGGCGCGCGACCAGGGTTCCCGCGTGACGAACTGCACGCGGCTGCCCGCCGACTGCAACGCACCGACCATATCCTGGTTGATGTTCGCCAGGATCTGCTTCCTCTCGTCCGGGTACAGCGCGAAGAACTGCTCCTCGCCGCCGATCTCGTCGCACCACCAGAAGCGGATGTCGCGCTTCGGCCGCTGAAGGCGCCCCTCGTCGATCGCCTTCTTCAGCGCCCGCCCGATCTCCAGCACGTTCGCGAGCCCGCTCCCGTCGTCGTTTGCGGAGAACCGCTCCTCCTGGATGTGGCCGGTGAGCACGATGTCCTGGTCGTGGATCTCGGTGCCGCGGATCACCGCCTCGACGAACGACTGGAACGGCGTCTCGCTGAAGCCGGCGTCGATCTTCACGCTCACGGTCAGCGGCGTCTTCGATGCGGCGATCTCGCGGCGGAGCCGCTGGCCCTCGCGGGGCGAGAGGACGAAGGCGAACGTGCCCTTCTTCGTGCCGTCCGCGCTCTGTTCCGGGATCCGCATCCAGGCCAGCTGGTCGGGGTAGTCCGTCGCGCGGGCCGTCGAGATGGCGACCACGCCGAGCGCGCCGTGCGCCCACACCGCCTCGTTCATGGCAGCCGCAATCGGGCCGGACGTCAGCACCACTTTGCCCGACACCGGCTTCGCCGCGTAGTCGTAGCCGGCGCCCTCGCCGATGTCGACCAGTTCCGCGGACTTGATGTCGGCGGCGCGGCTTCCGTCGGCTACCGACAGCTGCACCTCGGGGGAGTAAGCCAGGCGACGCTCGAAGGGCGCCACGACGCGCAGTTCCGCGGACGTTACCTTCCACGCGAGGGCGTCCGACTTGACGTGAATCCGGCGAACGTCCTCGAGGCCGTAGTCCTTCGCCTTCTGCTCGATGTACCTGGCGACCGCCTCGAATCCCTCCGAGCCTGCCGTCGGACGATGCCAGTGGGTGAACCACCGCACGTGCTCGTAGCTGATGTCCCCCGACACCTCGTTGGCGAGGACCCGGTAGACGGGATCGGGCAGGAATGGCGACGACTGCGCGGCGGCCGGCGCCGCGAGCGCGAGGAGGACGACGCAGAGGCTTAGGAGGTTTCGCATGGTTGACTGCTCCGCTGGAGGCGCGGCGATTATACAGCTGGAGGCACTCTTTCCAGGATCTCCAACAGCCGCCTGTAGTGCGAGCCTTTCCAGTAGACGCGCCCGCACCCGTCGCAGGCGAGGAACTCGTCGAAGTGCTGCAGGCTTCGAGGCGGGACGCGGCGGACCTCCTCGAGGTCGGCCGCCCGGAGCAGCGCGTTGCACCGCGTGCAGCGGGTGAACGGCCGGGCGAGGCGATGCAGGTGAAAGCGCGCGAAGACCTCCTGGAGCTGCCGTTCGGGGTTCGTCTCGCGCACGGCGTGCCCATGAGTCACCTCGCGTCGCTTCAACAGTGCCAGGTCGCGGGTGAGGAGGATTCGCCGCTCCGCGGCGCTCGCCGCCGCCAGCTCCCGGTCGTCGGCGTCCCTGGTGTACAGGCAGTCGAAGCCCGCGAGCCTGAGGAAGGCTGCGAGCCGCCCGAGGTGGCCGTCGAGGACGAACCTGACCTCCCGCAGAGGCTCGGGGCGGACGCGCGACACGCCGGCGATGTCGAAGGCCTCGAACACCGGGTACGCGGCCACGCGGTCTCCGGCCGCCAGTCGTGCGTCGAACCCCGCCGGCGCCCCGTTCACCAGCAGCAAGTCGACCTGGGTGTGGGGGATGCCAAGGCCCTCGAGGAGGTCCTTGACCGACCCGCCGGCATTGCACTCCGCCTCGAACGCCTCCTGCCGCCGGCGCGCCGGGAGGAAGTCGTTCAGTTCCGCATAGCAGCGCACGGTGACCATCACCCGCCGAAGCCCCCGTTCGCCTCGCGAGCCTGCATTCACAGCATTCTGCATCTTGCACGCTGCATTCTGCATTTTCCCCGCTAGCCCGCGGCCCCCAGCCCCTAGTTACCGCCTACGTTACGCCTTTCCGCTTTCGTTCCGCACCGCGAGAGGTTTCGCCGGCACGGGGCGCGCGGTGTGTGCGCAAGCCGTGCTGGCGTCGACACTTGCGGCCGGCTCGTCCTTGGAAAGAACCGGGCACGAGCCTTGTCTTTGGAGGGGATCGACGCCGGCCTGACAGCCGCGTCCTCGCAGACAAGGAGCGCTGGCATGAGACAGGTGCAGTGGTCGTTGATGTTCGTCGCGTTCCTGGCCGCCGGGGCCTGCAGCCATTCGTCCTCCGGACCTTCATCGCCGATCAGTCCCTCCGTCGATCTCGCGTCGCCATCCCCTTCGTCCTCTGGCGCAACGGTCAACGGCCAGGTGCAGGGCAGCAGCCGCAGTGCGATGACGGTAAACGTCCTCGGGACCGCGAAGACCGCCGCCGTGGACTCCGCCGGCAGGTTCCGGCTCGACGACGTTCCTCCCGGGAACGTCGAGCTGCGGTTCGAGGGGACGGGCACCGATGTTCGGGTTGGCGTCGGCGACGTCACGGCCAGGGAGAGGGTGGAGCTGACGATCCTGATCAACGGCGGGGCAGGCGTCGTGGCAGCCTTGGGCCACTTGTTGAGCGACGGCCGAGCGGACGTGCGAGGAATGATCACGTCCATCGACTCGGCGGGCCGTTCCCTGAGCATTGGCGCGATCCTCGTCATGGTCCCCACCACAGCGGAGATCAAGGAGCGCGGCAGCGCGCGGGCGTTCAACGACCTTGCCGTGCAGCAGCGGGTCCATATCGAGGGCATCGTGTCGGGCTCCGCGATCACCGCGCGGGAGGTCGAGATCGAGGACGAGCGCGGCAACGACGACAACGGCAACGGCGACGACGAGGAGGACGACGCGGAGTTCACCGGCACCGTCACCGCGATTCGCGGCGACTGCCCGGCCCTGTCGCTGACCGTCGACGGACGCACCGTCAGAACGGACGGCACCACCAGCTTCCTTCGCATGACCTGCTCGACGCTGGCCGTTGGAGCGGCCGTCGAGGTCGAGGGCTCGACGCAGCCGGACGGCAGCGTGCTTGCGAACAAGGTCCAGCTCGAAGACGCCGAAGACGACGGGGACGACCAAGACGACGAAGACGAGGCAGAGTTCAGGGGATCCGTGGCCGGCCTGGGGGGGAGTTGCCCCTCCTTGACGATGACCGTTGGCGGTCGCGGGGTCCGCACGAACGGGTCCACGTCCTTCGAGCGCGGCGTGTGCGGCGACGTCCGGACCGGGGTGCTGCTACAGGTCAAGGGTGCGCCGAACGCGGACGGGACAGTGACGGCCACGCGGGTGCGGTTCGAAGACTGAGACGAGCCGTGTTACGCTGAGTGGATGTTATCAGTGCAGACCTCAGCCCTTTGTTTCGCGGTGTCCCTCGTTGCCCTTGGCGGCTGTTCCGCGCAGCCTTCGGCCACGCAAACCGCGCCCGCGCCGGGCGCCGCCGCCGCGCAGGCCGCTCAGCCGGCGGCCTCCAAGTCCTCGACACCCGGTGCGGTGGAGACAGTCACCGGCACTGTGCTCGAGACGATGGACGCCGGCGTCTACACATACGTCAAGGTGAAGAGCGGATCGCGGGAGTTGTGGGCGGCCTCGGGGCAGTTCAAGGTGTCGGTGGGAGAAACGGTCGTCGTGCCGCTCGAGACGCCGATGAAGGATTTCCACAGCCCGTCACTGAATCGGGACTTCCCCGAAATCTACTTCACGTCGCGCATCTCGCGCCCCGGCGAAACGGCGCCTCCCGCGCTTGGGGCGCCACCGCCGATGGCAGTCGCGCATGCGACGGGGGGCAACGCCGCGCAGGGCGCCGGCATGCAGGGCGGCGCCATGGGGGCTCACGGC
The DNA here is from genome assembly GCA_963744445.1 of uncultured Acidobacteriota bacterium. Classification (GTDB taxonomy): domain Bacteria; phylum Acidobacteriota; class Vicinamibacteria; order Vicinamibacterales; family Fen-181; genus CAVUTP01. The sequence continues at coordinate 317,991 of CAVUTP010000025.1, read as the reverse complement.
GCGGGCCAGAGTGAGCCGATCACGGTGACCGAGCCCATCCCCCAGCCTCCGGGCGGGACGACCGTCGCGGACGTGTGGGCCACCCGGAAGGGGCTGGCGGGCAAGCCCGTCACCGTGCGCGGCAAGGTCGTGAAGGTCAACGCGCAGATCTTGGGCCGCAACTGGCTGCACATCCAGGACGGCACGGGCAAGGCGGACGCCGGGACCAACGACCTGACCGTCACCACCGACGCGATGGTCAAGAAGGGCGACATCGTCACCGTGACGGGGACCGTCGCCGTGGACAAGGACTTCACCGCCGGCTATCAGTACACCGTGATCGTCGAGGGCGCGAAGATCAAGTAGTCGGCCGGGGCCGGCCTGCGTCCCTCGACGTCGCTCCGGGCCCCCGCCCGGCGTCATCCCAGCAGCAGTTCCAGTTCCTCCCTCGTGAGCCCGGCGATGATCGAGTCGTCGGCCGTAATCAACGCTTCCGCCAGCTGCCGCTTCTGACGCTGCAGTTCGAGAATCCGCTCCTCGACGGTGTCGCGCGCGATGAGGCGGTAGGCGAAGACCGGCCGCGTCTGGCCGATGCGATGGGCGCGGTCGATGGCCTGCGCCTCGGCGGCCGGGTTCCACCAGGGATCCAGCAGAAAGACGTATTCCGCGGCCGTGAGGTTCAGTCCCAGGCCGCCGGCCTTGAGGCTGATCAGGAAGAGCCGGCACTCGTCGTCTTCCTGGAATCGACTGACGCGCGCCTCGCGGTCGCGCGTCCGGCCGTCGAGGTACTCGTACGTGACGCCGGCCGCATCGAGGTGCCGGCGCACGATCGCCAGCAAGCTGGTGAACTGCGAGAAGACGATGGCCTTGTGGCCCTCTTCGCGGACTTCCTCCAGCTGCGGCAGCAGCGTTTCGAGCTTCGTGCTGGTCTCGCCGGCCCTCGCCGGATCGAGCAGGCCGGGGTGGCATGCCGCCTGGCGCAGCCGGAGCAGGGCCTCGAGCACGCGCAGCTTGTTCCTCGCCAGGCCGCCGCGCTCGATGCGCCCGAGCAGCGTGGCGCGGTAGTGGACGCGCAGCTCGTCGTAGAGCCGCCGCTCGCGTGCGTCCAGCTCGCACCACAGCGTCTCCTCCTGCCGCGCCGGAAGGTCGCTGGCCACCTGCTGCTTGGTGCGTCGCAGGACGAACGGCCGCAGCGCGCGCGCCAGGATCTGGATGTCGCCGCCGTTGCCGGCCTTGCCGGCGCGGGGGAGCAGGCCGCGCGATCCGAGCATGCCCGGGTTCAAGAACTCGAACAGGCTCCACAGCTCGCCCAGGTGATTCTCGACGGGCGTGCCGCTCAACGCCAGGCGGTGGCGCGACTGCAGCAGTCGGGCCGCCTTGGCGGACGCCGTCGCGGCGTTCTTGATCGCCTGCGCCTCGTCCAGGACGACCCAGGTGAAGCCCACCTCTCTGAGCCGCGGCGCGTCGCGGCGAAGGGTGCCGTACGACGTGACGAGCAGATCCACCTCGTCGAGACAATCGAGCATGGCCTCCCGGCCCGCGCCCGTGTACTCCGCGACGCGCAGTCCGGGCGTGAACCGCTCCGCCTCGCGGACCCAGTTGAACACGACCGATCGCGGCGCGACCACCAGCGAGGGGCGATCCACCTCGCCGCGATGCGACTCGAGCAGCGCGAGCACCATCACGGTCTTGCCCAGGCCCATGTCGTCGGCCAGGCATCCGCCGAAGCCGAAGGAGCGCAGGAACTCGAGCCACCCGAGCCCCTCGCGCTGATAGCCTCGCAACGCGCCGGCAAAGCTCGCCGGCGGATCGGCGGGTTCGACGCGGCTGAAGCGCTGCAAGGCCTCCCGTGCCCGGGCGAACCCGGCGTCCACGTCGGGGGCCGGGTGCGCTGCGAGCAGCGCGTCGAGCAGTCCCACCTGCGTCGGACGGAACCGAACGCCGCCGTCGGCCATCTCGGCGAAGCCCGCAATGCCGGCCACCTGCCGGAGCCACTCCTCGGGCAGCACCCCGAAGCTGCCGTCGCCCAGGCGGACGATGGACTCGCCGCGCGACAGCGCCTTCAGCAGCTCGGGCAGCGATGCGGACTGGTCGCCGAACTCGACGTCGCCGTGCAGATCGAACCAGTCAATGCCGGACCGGACCGCGAGGCGCGACCGCCCGGACGGCCGGTAGAGCCGTCCCTCGGCCTCGACCTGCCAGCCCTCCGACACCAGGTCCCGCACGGCCCGCGGAACCCGCGCCGCGTCAATCTCGTGCGAGCTCGTGTCGGTGGCAAACCTCCAGCGTCGGCGGAAGCCGAGCTGCTGCAGGCGCGCGAGAGCCTCGCGCTCGGCATCCGCGTCGCGCCGCATGAGACGCCGGTGCCGCTCGTCGAAGACCGCCACTGCGGGCGAGTCCGCGGGGACACGCAGGCCGCGGTAGTCGTAGGAGAGGAACCCCGAGACGCGCGAGTATTGCTCCCTCGCAGACGTGAGCTGCAGGCACGGGATGGGCCGCTGGTCCACCTCCTGCACGCCCAGGGCGTCCGGCAGTTCGACCCTCGGCAGCTCCGGCAGGCCGAACAGCGACTGCAGCAGCGTGTCCGCCTCGGCGCCCGGAACGTTCATCGGCCCGTGTTCACGCAGTTCAGCAACCCAGCTCCAGGCCCCCCCATCGTCCAGGGCCGCGGCGACACCGTTCACCACGACGAGGCCGGCGGCCACGAGGGCGGGCTCCCCGACAGGCATCCGCTCATCGCCCCGTCGAAGAGAGCCTTCCACGCGGTAGTCGGGTTGGCGGGCGTCTTCCCCGGCGCGAACGGTGAGATGGAAGCGCCACGGCTCGCCCGAGTTCCAGGCGACCGGCTGGAGACCTCCGCGGGTGCGCAGAACGAGGCGCCCTGTTTCCGACATCGCCTGAACGAGCGTCGCCGACAGACCCGGCGGGAGGGTGAGGCGGTGGTGCAGCTGACGGTAGTCGTCCAGGTACTCGCCCGAGAAGGCGGAGGCCGCTCCGGCCAGCGTGGCCAGGATGAGCCGGTCCGCCTCGTCTGGCAGCTGCTCGATGCTCGATCTCACGAGTCGCAGCGGCTTCGGACGGCCCCAGGCCCCGCTCTTCGTGCGATCGCGCCTCGAGAGCTCGACCACCACGCCGCCTCGCTGGTCCACCCACGCGGGCTCGATGACGTAGAGGATCGTCGCCGTGGCCCCGAAGGCCCCGGCCTGGCGTTCGCCCTCGTAGGCGAACGTCGTCGAGCGCCGGGCGATGCGATCGAGCGCCTGTTCCCACTTCTGTGCCGGGCGTGAGGGCGTGCCGGTCGCGCCGGCCCAGGGGCCGCGAACCACCGCCCCCATCGGTTGCGCCGGCTGCTCGTTCCCTGCCCGCCCGTCCCCGGCACGCCGCCCTCGGCCTGCCTCCACCCCGTCAGGGTCGTGCGCTGGCCCGCCCTCCGCCTCGGGCCCTGCGCCCACCGTCGTCGCGTCGGCGCCGAGGGCCCGGACCAGGGAGGCGCCGGGAGTGTTCGGCGGGTCTTCGAGTTCGCGGGTGCCGAGGCGGACGCGCAAGACGTCCGCTTCCCGCCACGACTCGAGCGACGGATCGTCGAGCACCTCGAGCACGGTGGCCCAGAGGTGCTTGCAGGCGTGGCCGTCGTAGTAGTGCGGGCAGGAGCAGGAGAGCGAGAGCGTGGTCTGGTCGCGGCGCAGGCGGACGCCGTACGGGTCGGCCCCCCTGACGGTCGCCCGGACCTCGGCGGGCGAGCGTTGAGTGAGGGTGACGCGGCCCGCGCGGAAATACACCTCTCCCCGGGCCTTCGTCGGGCCGGCAAAGTGTGGGTCGAGGCGTTCGGCCAGGGTCATGTTTGTGTCCCCGCGGGGGATCCACTGATCGTACGGGCGGATTCCCGCGGGGTCAACCAGGAAGGGTCGAGCCCAGGGCCCGTTCGGCTCAGGGCCTCGAGCCGGACAGCACCCGAGCCTCGAGCCCTGAGCCTTCTCTAGAGTTCGCGCAAGGCCGTGACCACCGGCAGCCGGATCGCGCGGATGGCGGGGAAGAGGCCGCCGAGCAGGCCGAGCAGCGAGCGCCCAGGCGAGGCCGCGGTAGAGCAGCTGCGGGCGTCACGCGGAACGCGAACCCGATCGTGCTCATGCTCTGCCAGTTCATCGTGGCGGCCTGGTAGCCGTTGAAGCCCAAGTAGGCGATCAGCCGCGCCCGAGCGCGCCGCCGACGAGCGCGAGCAGCATCGACTCGACCAGGACGGAGACCACGACCGGGACGCCGCGGAAGCCGAGCGCGCGAAGCGTGGCGATCTCGCGCGTGCGGCTGGCCACCGCCGAGTACATCGTGTTGAGGGCGGCGAAGACCGCGCCGACCCCCATCAGCCCGGCGATGACGTGCCGAGCACGGTGATGACGGTGTCACGACGAAGCGCGGACTGCGACGCGTAGTATTCCTGCTCGCGCATCACCTTCAGCTTGACCCGCGGGTCGGCGGTCAGGCGGTCCTTGAACGCGGTGAACGCTTCGGGCGACGTGAGCTTCGCGTAGACCGCCTGGCGGCTGTTGCCGCGGCGGTAGAGCGGCGCGAGGACGTTCCGCGTCGCACCACAGCTCGGAGTCCGGCACGGTGCCGCCCGCGTCGAAGATGCCGACGACCGCCCAGTCGTTCTGGCCGAGCTTCAGCCTCGACGCCGACGCCAGGCCCGCTGTATTCAGCCGCCGCCGCGCGGCCGACGACGATCTCGTTGCGCCCCGGCTCGAAGCGGCGGCCCTCGACCAGCATTTTCGACTTCCGCACCTTGAAGGCCGCCGGCTCGACACCGCGCAGCGGCGCGTTCGCATTCGTGCCGGTGCTCGCCTTCATCAGGTCCACGATGACGAACAGTTCCGCCGAGGCGAGCCGCCCCTGCCGCGTGCACCGCGCGCGATCTGCGGGGCGTCCTCGATCACCGTCACGTCCTCGCGCATGAGGATGCTCGTCATCTCGGCGTCCGAGCCCGGCGCGCAGCACGATCGCCGTGTCCGGCGCGCCGGTGTTCGCCATCGTCGCCCGGAACCCCTCGGCCATCGACAGCACCGCGATGAGGACGCCGACGACGCCCGCCATGCCGACGACCGCCACGCCCGACGAGCGCGAGGCGGCCGGCGAGCGTGCGCAGGTTCAGCGCGTGACGGCCGCGATCTGGAGAAGGCCGTAGAGATGGCTCATGACGTCAGGACCCTCCGCAGCGCGTCCACGATGCGCAGGCGCATGGCCCGCGAACGCCGGGAAGATCCCGGCGACCAACGCCGAGGCCCAGCACCAAGGCCACGCCAGACGCCAGACGCGCGGCCCGGGATGAAGAAGCCCGGGCAGCAGGCCGCCGGTCGGGATCGCCCTGGCCGACGCACGCCACCAGGCGATCGCCGAGGCCCAGCAGCGCCGCCGACGCGCGGCGAGCAGGCACGACTTCGATGCAGCACGAGCGCGAGAATGCGGCCGTCGGTGAAGCCAAGCGTCTTGAGCACCGCCAGCTCGCTCGTCCGCTCGCGCACCGACTGCGCCATCGTGTTCGGCGGCCAGGAGCAGGACGTGAAGAAGACGCCGCCGCGCCGATGCTGCGGACGATGAGGCCGATGTCACCGACCTGGTTCGCGAACGCCTGCGCGAACGCCTTCTCGGTCGTGGTCTTGGTCTCGGCGGGGGAGTTGGCGAACTGCGCGTCGAGGCGCGCCGCGACCTGCGGCGCCTTCGCGGGGTCGGCGATCCGGACGACGTACCAGCCGACGTTGCCCTCGCCGAACAGGCGCGCCTCGTCCAGGTACTTGTAGTGGAAGAAGAACTGCGTCGTGTCGGTGCCGCGGCTCGGCCCCGTCGTAGATGCCGTCGAGGTTGAACTCCCAGTTCGTCGAGTTGTCCTTCTTGCGCCAGATGGTGGCCTGCAGCGGGATGCGGTCGCCCACCTTCCACCCGAACCGCTCGGCGGTCGACCGGCCGACGATCGCGCCCTGGCGGTCCGCGAGCCAGGCCTTCTTCTGCGCCTCGGCAGCACGAACTCCGGGAACATCTGCAGGTGGCACTCCGGGTCCACCGGGATCTGCATGAAGAAGTTCTTCGGGTCCTGGTAGATCCCGCCGAACCAGGTCTGGTGGCAGGCGTCGACGACGCCCGGCGACTGCGCGGATCCGCTCGAGGTAGCTCTCGGGCAGCAGCTGGATGAGCGACACCTTGTGGATCATCACGAGGCGGTCGTTGCCGGCCAGCTCCACGCCCATGCTGAAGGCGGCCTCGATGGCGGCGAGGAAGCCGAACAGCACGAACGCGACGACGATCGCCGAGCAGCGTGAGCGTCGTCCGCACCTTGCGGCGGAAGCAGGTTGCGCCAGAGCAGGGGCAGGTACTTCATACCACCGGCTCCTCGGTCAGCACGCCCTTGTCGAGGTAGAGCACGCGCTTGGCGCGCGCGGCCGCGTGCGGGTCGTGCGTCACCATCACGATCGTCTTGCCGTTCTCGCGGTTCAGCGCCTGGAGCAGGTCGAGGATCTCGTCGCCCGACTTGCGATCGAGGTCGCCCGTCGGCTCGTCGCAGAGCAGGAGCGTCGGGTCGATGACGATCGCGCGCGCGATGCCGACGCGCTGCTCCTGGCCGCCCGACAGCTGCCGCGGATAGTGCCGGGCGCGGTCGGCCAGGCCCACGACGCGCAGGGCGACCTCGACGTGGCGCTTGCGCTCGCCTCGCGAGAGGCGCGTGAGCAGCAGCGGCAGCTCCACGTTGCGCTCGGCGGTGAGCATCGGCAGCAGGTTGTACAGCTGGAAGACGAAGCCGACGTGCGCGGCGCGCCAGCGAGCCAGCTGGCCCGACGACATCGTCGTCGATGCGCTGGCCGGCCGACTGCAATGGTGCCGCGTGTCGGCGAGTCCAGGCCGCCGAGCAGGTTGAGGAGCGTCGTCTTGCCGGATCCGGACGGCCCCATCAGCGCGAGGAAGTCGCCCGGCGCAATCTCGAGGTTGACGCCCTGGAGCACGTCGATGCGCTCGCCGCCGCGGCGGAACTCCTTGTGGAGAGTTCGAACAGTGCGCTGGTCCAAACGAGTCGGGAACCATTTCGATGATACATTCTGTATGACAAAATCGTGACCGGTCACGGCTCCCGACTCGGCTACTTGACGACGACGCGGGCGCCGGCCTTCAGCGGCGCCGACGGACTGACCACGACGCGCTCGCCGGCGGCCACGCCCGACAACCTCCACGCCGAGTCGTCCCGCGCGGCGCCCGGGCGCACCGCGCGGCGCTCGACGCGGCCCTCGCGCGTCGACCACGAACACCACCGCGCCGCCCGCCGTCCGCGTCGCACCGCGGCCTTCGGGATCGCACGACGCGGGCGGCGCCGAGGCGGCCTCGCCTGCGCGCCGAGAACGCGACCTTGACGCCCATGTCCGGCAGGATGCCGAGGAACGGCTCGACCTTCGACGACCCATGTCGGGCAGGATGCCTCGACGCAGCTCGCAGCGACCCTGAGCTCGTCGAAGGATCGAACGCGATGCGCACCAGCACGGTCGCCTTCTGCCGGTCGGCCGTCGGCACCATCGTGATGACCTTGCCCGGGATCCGCCACTCCGGGTAGGCGTCGAGCGTCGCCTCCACGCGCTGCCGCCGGCTCACGCGGTGGATGTAGCTCTCGTTGACGTCCACCTCGATCTCGAGCGACGACATGTCCACGACGCGTGCAGATGCCCGTGCGAGTGAAGCCGCCGCCCGCCGAGACGGGCGAGATCATCTCGCCCGGCTGCGCGTCCTTCGAGATCGCGACCCCGTCGAACGGCGCGACGATGACCGTGTCGGCGACGTCGTTCTGGCGCACCGCCACCTGGCGCTCGGACACGCGCACCTGCTCCTCGCGCCAGCGCGAGCCGCGCCTCGAGCGCGCCGACCTCGCGTCTCGCGCGGCGTCGAGGTCGGCCTGGTTCGCGATGCCCTCGGCGCGGAGCTGCCGCTGCGCTTGAGCGTCAGCCGCGCCTGCTCCAGGCGCACCCGGTACTCGGCGACGGCCTGCCGCGTGGCCACCAGTTCCGCCTCGGCGAGCGCCAGGACCGTTCCGACGTCGTCGGCGTCGAGGCGCGCCAGCACCTGTCCCTTGCGCACCGGCATGCCCTCCTCGACGAGCACTTCCACGACCCGGCCGGTGACCTTCGAAGAGACGGTGGCCCGCCGCCGGGCGGTCACGTAGCCGGACGCGTTCAGCACCGTGCCGCCCGGCGGATTGGACACGGGGTTCTTCGACGAGGGAGGTGGTGACCGTGATGGGCCGGGACCGGCGGCTGACCCAGAGACCGACCGCCAGGCCGGCTATGACGAGGAAGATGACGAGCCAGACGACCCAGGACAGGCCGCCTGGCTCCTTCGCCCGCTTGTCGATCCGCAGCTCTTGGAGGGCGCGCGCGTCGCTGGCCATCGCGGCGTATTCTACGCGCGATCGACGGGACGCCGTAAACCTGTCAGTGGTCGGTGGTCAGTGGCCGCTCAGAGCGTCAGCCACTACCCGACCTTCGTCGCCTTGAACGGCTGCTTGGTTGTTCCCGTCGTGGCCGTGCCCTCCATCGTGTTCCCGTTGACGCGGGCCGTGTAATGGGTGCGTGCCGACGGTGAACGACAGGTCGCTGCCGCGCAGCCGCCCCTCGGTAATCGTGCCGGTGGCGCTCGACTTGAGCGTGCCGTTGACCATCTGGAACGTCTGCGCCAGTGTCAGCTGCGCCCTGGGGCAGCTGCCACGTGCCCGCCACCTTGGCCGGGACGATCCACAGCAGCGCCGTGCACCAGCTGGTGCAGTCGCGCTTCGATCGTGGCCGTCTCGTCGGCCGCCCAGTCCTCCATCGTGAAGGTGTTCGACACGATGCGCGTGCCGGGCGCGAGGTCGAGCAGCTTCGGCCGCAGCTTCATGTTGATGGACGGCAGCAGGAACATCGTGATGACGGTGGCCTTGGAGAAGTCGCTCTCGAAGAGGTCCGCCTTCTCGAACGTGGCGCGGTCGCTCGACGCCGGCCTCCGCCGCGTTCTGCTTGGCGAGACTCGACCATCTCGGGGTTGTACTCGATCCCGTGCGCCCGCGCCCCGCGCTTGGCCGCGGCGATCACCGTGCGGCCGTCGCCCGAGCCGAGATCGATCACGTAGTCCTTCGCCGTCACCTTGGCCATGTCGAGCATCTTGTCGACCAGGGCCTCGGAGGTCGGCACCCACACGACGTCCTTGCCGGCCTGGCCCACCTGGGGCTCGAACTTCTGCTGCTGGGTCTGCTGACCGGTCTGGCCCTGCGCGAGCACCGATGAGAGAAGCACCGCGCAAAGCACCCAGGACGAACGACGCACGAGACGCAACACGCTCATCGCAAGCCTCCTGGCGGACGGTAAGGATCCTGGCCTCACAAGCAGAGCACCTGCCGCCGGGCCGAGTCAAGCCCGGCGTTGCCCGGCGGCGGTAGAATGCTGCCGGCCCAGAAGACACCTGGTGCCGGGGAGGGTTGCATGTCCGCCGAGCCCCGCGAAGAGCCGAGCGTGTCCCGCGAAGATCCCGCCGTTGCCCGCCGTGATTTCCTGAAGCAGTCGGTGGCGACCGCCGGCGCGATCGGCGCGGCCGTTGCCGCCCAGGGCCCCATGGCCGCGGCGCTTGGCGTTGACGCCGCCGGGGAGGCGGCTCCGCACGGGGCCGCGCTTGGCGAGCGTGCGGCACCCGGCGCCCGGCCCTTCAACGCGCCGTACGAGGGCGAGTATTTGAACCGCGTGGCGTTCCCGATGGGCGGCATCGGCGCCGGCATGATCTGCCTCGAAGGCACCGGCGCGCTCTCTCACGTCTCCCTGCGCAACAAGCCCGACGTGTTCAACGAGCCTTGTGTGTTCGCCGCGGTGGCAGTGAAGGGGACCGCCCCGGTGGCGCGCGTGCTCGAAGGCCCCGTGCCGTCGTGGAAGCTGTTCGGCCCATCGGGCACCGCCAACGGTGCCGCCGGCAAGACGTTCGGGCTCCCGCGGTTCCGACACGCGGACTTCTTGCCGCGCTTCCCGTTCGCCCGCGTCGCCCTCACCGACCCTGGCCTGCCGCTCGCGGTGGAGGTCACGGGGTGGAGCCCGTTCGAGCCGAACGATGCCGACGCCGCCAGCCTCCCGGTTGCCTGCCTCGAATATAGCTTCCGCAATACTGGCGCGACGCGGCTCGACGCCGTGTTCTCGTTCAACGCGCGGAACTTCATGGCGACCGGCGGCGAGCGCAACGGCGTCCGGCGAACGCCGCGCGGGTTCGTCCTCTACCAGGAGGGTTCCGAGAAGAAGCCGTGGGACCAGGGCGCGCTCTTGGCGGCGATCCCGGAGGGGAACGTCTCGGTGAACGCCGCCTGGTTCAGGGGCGGCTGGTGGGACCCGCTGACGATGGCCTGGAACGACGTGCAGGCCGCGCGCGTGGTGGACCGTCCGGCGATCCCGGAGGGGGCACCGTCGCCGGGCGCCAGCCTGTTCGTGCCATTCGGGCTCGGTCCGGGGGAATCGCACACGATTTCGCTGCAGCTCGCGTGGTACGTCGGCACCACCGATCAGCGCGTGGGCGCGGATCCGAAGCCGGACACCGACACCCTCACCTTCAAGCCGTGGTATGCCGGCCGCTTCGCGAACGTGGACGAAGTGGCCTCGTACTTCGCGGAGCACGTCGGCGAGCTGCGCCGTCGTTCCTGGCAGTTTGCCGAGTGCTTCCACGACACCACGCTCCCGCCGGAAGTCGTCGAAGCGGTCGCGTCGAACCTGGCGATTCTCAAGTCGCCGACGTGCCTGCGCCAGGCCGACGGGCGCATGTGGGCGTGGGAGGGATGCAGCGACAGCAGCGGCTGCTGCAGCGGATCCTGCACGCACGTCTGGAACTACGCCCAGGCCCTGCCGCACCTGTTTCCCGCCCTCGAGCGGACGCTCCGCGAGACCGAGTTCGCCGTGTCGCAGGACGACCGCGGCCACCAGACGTTCCGGTCCGCGCTCCCGATCCGGCCGGTGAAGCACGACTTCCACGCGGCGGCCGACGGCCAGCTGGGCGGCATCATGAAGGTGCACCGCGAGTGGAGGATCGGCGCCGACACGGCCTGGCTCCGCACCCTCTGGCCGAAGGTCCGACGAAGCATGGACTACTGCATCGAGACCTGGGATCCGGGACGCAAGGGCATCGTCGAGGAGCCGCATCACAACACCTACGACATCGAGTTCTGGGGCCCTGATGGGATGTGCACGAGCTTCTATCTCGGGGCCCTCGCCGCGATCGTGCGCATGGGGACCGCGCTCGGCGAGGACGTGTCCGTCTATGCGGGGCTGCGCGATCGGGGAAGGGCGTGGGCCGAGCGGGAGCTGTTCGACGGCGAGTACTTCGTGCAGAAGATTCAGTGGGAGGGCCTGCAGGCGAAGAGTCCGCTGGAGACGGAGAGCTTTGGCGGGTCGTACTCGCCCGAGGCGACCGACCTGCTGCGCAAGGAGGGGCCGAAATACCAATACGGCCGCGGCTGCCTGTCGGACGGTGTGCTCGGTGCGTGGATCGCGGCGATGTGCGGGATCGACGTCGTGCTCGACCCGTCGAAGGTCGCCAGCCACCTGCGGGCCGTGCACCGCCACAACCTGAAGAAGGACCTGTCCGAGCACGCGAACCCGCAGCGGCCCTCCTACGCGTGCGGCGCGGAGGGCGGCCTCCTGCTCTGCACGTGGCCCAGGGGCGGGAAGCTGTCGCTGCCGTTCGTCTACAGCGCGACAAAGGGGTCGCGGTTCTGCAGGCGAGTCTCTTCAAGCTTCGACGCACCCGCGATCGCCACGAGCGGAGAGGCAATCGGCCGGTAGATCTTCACGTAGAAGACCGTCCCCGCGGCCACGATGACCAGAACGAGCACGCCCGCCGCAACCAGGAGACCGATCGCAAGCTTCTTCTTCATCACAGCCTCCCCCTCAGGCGGGCCCGGGCGCCCTTCCGCGACCCTGGCGCGCCCGTAGCTACTGCAACTCTTCGAGCGTGACGAGCCCGCGCTTGAGCGCGGCGACGAGGCCTGCGCGCGGTTCTCGACGTCGAGCTTTGCGAGGACCTTGCCGATGTGCGTCTTGACCGTCTCCTCGCCGATGCACAACTCGGCGGCGATTGCCTTGTTGGTGTGTCCGAGCGCGAGGCGCCGAAGCACTTCCAGTTCCCGGGCCGTCAGGTCGTCGGGGTCGGGGGTCGATGCGTGGAGCACCTGGCGCGCGACGGACGGATCGATGTAGGTCTTGCCGCGCGCGACGGTGCGGACGGCGGCCAGCAGCATCTCGGGGTCCGCGTCCTTGCGCACGTATCCCGCCGCGCCCGCCCGGAGGACGCCCATCATGCGCGCCTCGTCGAGGGATGCCGTCAGCGCGATGACCCTGACCCCCGGCAACCGCTCGAGCACCCTCCGGGTAGTCTCAATCCCGTCCATCCCGCCGGGGAGCAACAGGTCCTGCAGCACGATGGCCGGCCGCCACTCCGCGAGATGGTCGTAGTGAGGTCTTCATGGCCCGCAGTGTAGGCGGCCGGGCGAACCCCGCGAATCACCCGCGCGGATGAAATCGTGTCCCCCGGACGGGGGATTCGGCAAGCGGAAACGTCGTTGCGGCCCCGACCTCGTCAACTCACCAACCCACCAAATCACCAAATCAATCACCAAATCACCAAATCAACAGATCAACAAATGACATAATCCCGCCCATGACAGACCAGGGCTTGCAGTTCGATCGGGCAGAGTTCGGGACCGAGGCGCCCGCCACGCTGACATGCGGCCACTGCGGGGCGTCGATCGCGTCCGCCTACTACGAGGCGGGCGGGAAGACGATTTGCGAGCGGTGCCGCTACGCCCTCGAGGCGTTCCTGGAGAGCCGGGCAGGTGCCGGCGGCGCGGTGAAGGCCGTGCTGGCCGGGGTGGGTGCCGCCTTCGCGGGCGGGCTCATCTACTATGCGGTCCTCGCGCTGAGCGGCTACGAGTTCGGCCTCATCGCCATCGTCGTCGGCTATCTCGTCGGCCGGGCTGTCCGTTGGGGCTCGGGCAACCGCGGCGGGGCGTTCTACCAGGCGGTCGCCGTCACCCTGACCTACGTGGCGATCGTGGGCACCTACGTGCCGTTGATCATCCGCGAAGTGCGGGCCCGGTCGGAGCAGGAGGCGGCGGCCGTTCAGCCGCAGCAGCCGGGCGTCGGCGAACAGCATTCGGCAACCGGGACGCCGGGCGGCGGGCAGGACGCGCCGAAGGCGGATGGAGCAGGCGCAGGCGTTCAGGGCAGCCCGGCGGGCGGTCCCGAAACGGCGCAGACCATGGGAGCCTTCACCGCCCTGGGCCTCTTCGCCCTGTTCGTGCTGGCGCTGCCATTCCTCCAGGGATTCCAGAACATCCTCGGCCTGCTCATCATCGGGTTCGGGCTCTACCAGGCGTGGAAGATGAACCGCCGCGTCCGCCTCGTCTTCGACGGTCCGTTCACTCCCGGACGGGCGGCATCCGCGTGAGCGACGGGGGATTCCTTTCCGTCACCAGCGGCGGCCTGCCGTCCGCCACGGTTTGCTCGAAGTGCGGCGGCGAGGTGGCCGGGGCCCTCCTCGCGTGCCCGTCGTGCCATTCCCTCGTCCACGCCAACCGTCTCCGTCAACTGGCGGCGGAGGCGGAGGAGGCCGGAGGGCGAGGCGACATCACCGCCGAGTTGACGGCGTGGCGCGCCGCTCTCGAGTTGCTTCCGGCCGGAGCGCGTCAGCGCGACGTCATCGTCGCGAAGATTGACGCGCTGTCCCGTCAGGTGACCAGGGAGTCGGGCTGGGGGCGGCGCGTGGGGGCGGGGGGCGGCGCGGTCGCGGGCGGCGCGCTGATCCTGTGGAAGCTGAAGGCGGTGCTGCTCATCGCGCTCACCAAGGGCAAGGTGCTGCTGCTCGGCCTGACGAAGTCGAGCACGCTGCTCTCGATGCTCCCCACCTTCGGCTTGTACTGGGCCGTGTTCGGGTGGCGGTTTGCGGCGGGCCTCATCGCCTCGATCTACGTGCACGAAATGGGACACGTGTTCGCGCTGCGCACCTACGGCATCCCGGCGAGTGCCCCGATGTTCATCCCGGGGGTTGGTGCCGTCGTGCGGAGCCGGCAGCACCCGGCCAATGCGCACGAGGACGCCCGCATAGGCCTGGCCGGACCGATCTGGGGTCTTGGCGCGGCGCTGGCGGCGTTGGCCGTGTTCGCGTGGACGGGCGGTGCAATCTGGGGCGCCATCGCGCGGGTGGGCGCGTGGATCAACCTCTTCAACCTGCTGCCGGTGTGGCAACTCGATGGCGCCAGGGCACTGCGGCCGCTCAGCAGCGCGCAGCGCTGGGCGGCCGTGGCGGTTGTCGCCGTCACGTTCGGCGTCACGCGCGAGGGCCTGCTCGTCCTCATAGGCGCCGTCGCCGGCTACCAGGCGTTCCGCGCGTCGGAAGAAGAGGGAGAGGGCGACTGGGGCGCCTTCGCGTGGTACGCATCGCTGATCGTCATCCTCGCCGCACTCTCGCGGCTTGGCGTCGCGGCCGCGGTCTGAAGGGAATCGCCGTTCGAGCCTGGAGGTGAACGTGGCCAGTCGGTACGTCGCCGTGATCGTCGTTGCCCTGGCGGTCTTCAGCCCGGGCCGTCCCACCGCCACGCAGGTCTCCCCGGGTGCGCCGGCGGCCGCGAGGCCCCGCGCCGACCACGTGATCGTGGTGACGCTCGACGGGTTGCGCTGGCAGGAGTTCTTCGACGGGGCCGAACTCCCGCTTTTCGGCAGGGACGCTGAGAAGCCGACCGACTCCGCGATCATGAAGCGGTTCTGGCGGACGACGAGGGACGAGCGGCGGGCGGCCCTGATGCCGTTCATGTGGGAGGTGGTGGCGCGCCAGGGCCAGATCTTCGGGGACCCGGCGAAGAACAGCCTCGCCCGCCTGACCAACGGCCTGTGGTTCTCGTACCCGGGCTACGCCGAGATGCTCTCGGGTTTCGCGGATCCGCGCATCGACAGCAACAACCGCGTCCCCAACCCTAACGTGACCGTCCTCGAGTACCTGTCGGGGCGGCCGGGGTTCAAGGACCGGGTGGCGGCGTTCGGTGCCTGGGACCTGCTGCCCTGGATCCTGAACGTCGAACGCAGCAAGCTGCCGGCCGGCGACGGTTACCCACCCGTCCCGAAGCCGGCGACCGACCGCGAGCGGGCGATCAACGACATGACGGAGGATCTGCCCCCGATGTGGGCCGGGGCGCCTTTCGACGCGCCCATCATGCACGCGGCGGTCGAGTGCCTCCGCACGCGTCGGCCCCGCGTGCTCTACGTCATGCTCGGGGAGACCGACGAGTGGGCGCACGAGGACCGGTACGATCTGTATCTCGATGCGGCGTGGCGGGGAGACCGGTTCATCCGCCGGCTGTGGGAGATGGCGCAGTCGATGCCGGAGTACAAGGGCCGGACGGCGCTGGTCGTGGCGATCGATCACGGCCGCGGGGCAACCTCCGCCGACTGGACTGACCACGGGCGCGGCGTGCCCGCCGCCGAGCGGACGTGGATGGCGGTGATGGGACCGGATACACCGCCGCTGGGCCTGCGCGAGGGCGTCACGGTCACGACCGCGCAGGTAGCGGCGACCATCGCCGAGCTGGTTGGGGAGGACTTCCGGTCGGGCGCGCCGAAGGCCGCGCCGCCGCTGCCGGGCATCCGCTGACGCGGTCGGGTGACTTTCGCGGTCGGGCGACTTTGGTGGTTGGGTGACTTTGGTGGTCGGGTGACTCTCGAGGTCTGGGGACGGAGTCTGCCAATCGTCGGGACGGGGGAGGGTCAACCCCTGATCATGTCCAGCACCTGCGGCAACAGAGCCTCAGTCGTGGAGATCGCCTCGTTCCCGTGAATGGTCGCACGCCCCTGCCAGTCGCCGAAGAAGCCGCCGGCCTCTGCGAGGATCGGCGGGAAGGGCGCGCAGTCCCAGGCGTGCATGACGGGGTCCAGCATGATCTCGATGCGCCCCGTCGCTACGAGGCAGTGCCCATACGCATCGCCCCAGGCCACCCGGTGGTAGGTCCGGCCGGCAATCCGCTCCCATGCCGCCTGCCGGCCGTGCGGGGCGAAGCTGCCAAAGTCGCTGCACGACACGTAGGCCCGGCCGGGGTCCGAGATCGCCGAGACATGCGATGGCCGCCCGTTCCACCAGCAGCCGAGACCCGTTGCCGCCGACACCATCTCGTCGAGCGCCGGGAAGTAGACCGCGCCCACTTCCGAGCGGCCTTCGATCTCCAGGCCGATGAGAACCGCGTAGAGCGGGACGCCTCGGACAAAAGACTTGGTCCCGTCGATGGGATCGACGATCCACCGGTGGCTCGCTCCCTCCGGGCCCTGGGCGCCGCCCTCCTCGCCCAGGCAGCCGTGACCCGGGTACTTCGCGGTGATGCGCCGGCGAATCAACTCCTCCGCCTGGCGGTCCGCCATCGTCACCGGTGAATCGTCTGCCTTGAGCTCGGCCTCGATCCCGGAACGGAAATAGCCGAGCGTGAGGCGCCCGGCCAGGTAAGCGGTCTCGGTGGCGAAGTCGAGATACTCGCGAAGCGACATCTACCCCATCCTGAATCCTGAATCCCGAAACCTGCCTCACGCCCTCCCCGAGAACTCCCTCGTCTCCGTGTTCACCCGCACCCTGTCGCCTTCCTTCACGAAGAGCGGCACGCGGATCTCGATGCCCGTTTCGAGCGTGGCCGGCTTGGTGACGTTCCCCGCGGCGGTGTCGCCGCGCGCGCCTGGCTCGGTGTAGGTCACCTTGAGCGTCACGTGCTGCGGGAGCTCGAGGCCGATCGGGTTCCCGTTGAAGAGCAGGATCTGCACGATCTCCCCGTCGAGGAGGAAGTCGAGCGCGTCGCCAGCCGTCTCCTTCCGGAGCGTCAGCGTCTCGAAGCTCGCCTGGTCCATGAAGTGCGAGCCGTCGGCGTCGCTGTAGAGATAGCTGGCCGCCACCTGGGACAGGTCGGGCTCCTTGAACTTGTCGCTGGCCTTGAAGGTGCGGTCGAACACCGCCCGCGTCTTCAGGTTCCGCATCTTCAGCCGGACGAGGGTCTGCCCGCCGCGCGCCGTCGGCGTCGAGATCTCCACGTCGAGGCAGTGGTACGGGATGTCGTCCATCTCGAAGAACATCTTCCGCTTGATGTCGATCGCCTCGATGAGCGCCGCCATGTCGCACCTCGAAAAGGAAAGGCCGCCGCCCGCGGGTTTGCGAGGCAGCGGCCTTTCATTCTACCGAATTGGGGCCCGTGAGCGCCGGGAGGCTACTCGGCGCGCAGCGCGGCGAGCGGATCGACGCGCGACGCCCGGCGTGCCGGGGCGAAGCCGGCGGCGAGGCCCACGAGCGCGACGAGCGCGGCGGCGGCCGCGAGCGTGAACGGGTCCGTGGGCTCGATCCCGAAGAGCTCTGTCCGCACCAGGCGGGCGGCGAGCAGGCCCACCGGGACGCCGATCGCGAGGCCGAGCCCGATCACGGCTGCCGTTTCACGGAGGATCTCGCGCACGAGCCGGCCCGGCGAGGCTCCCAGGGCCAGGCGGACGCCAATTTCCCCCGTCCGCCTCGACACGGCGTAGGCCATCACGCCGTAGAGCCCGATGCACGCGAGGACGACGGTCAGGAGGCCGAAGACCCCGGCGGTGAGCGCCACGCGGCGCTCCCGGCTCATGGATTGCTCGAATCTGTTCCTCCTGGGTGGTCACCTCCAGCACCGGCAACTCCGGGTCTATCGCGCGCACGACCCGGCGCACGCCCGCCACCACGCTCGCGGGCTGCAGCTCGGTACGCAGGCAAATCGTGGCTGCGCGCATCATCGACGTCATCTGTCCGACCGGGCGGTACACCGTCGGCGGCACCTCCGACCTCACCTCGGTATAGAGCGCATCGGCGACGATGCCGACGATCTCGATCGGTGCGCCGTCCCTTTCCGTCTGAAACGTGCGGCCGACCGGGGCGTCGCTGTCGAAGTAGTTGCGTGCGAACGTGCGGTTGACGAGGGCGACCCTCGGGGCGTCGGGGCCGTCCCCGTCGCCGAGCCGGCGGCCCGCGAGCAGCGGAATCTCCAGCGTCTCGAGGTATCTCCCGGCGATCACGTGCATCCAGGCGAGGTCCGGGCGACCCGCGCGAGCCGGGCGCGCCCGGCCGGGGACCACGACCGTCGTGATGGCCGCGCTGCCAGTGAACAACGCGTTGCGGGAGACGCCGACACTCTTCACGCCGGGGATCGCGGCGACGCGTTCCAGGAGGGCGGTGTAGAGCTGAGACAGGCGCGGCCCCTCGTACCCCTGGAGTCCCGGCTGGACCTGGAACAGCAGCACCCCCGACGCGTTCATGCCGGTCTGCACCCGCTGGAGGTTGGCGAGGGAGCCCATGAAGAGGCCCGCGGTCACGACGAGGAGGAAGGCCAGGCCGATCTGTGCGATGACCAGCGCCTTGCCCAGGCGCAAGGTCCTCCGTCCGCCGCCCACCGTTCCCGACCGCTCGCGTACGCCGGCGGCGACATCGCCCCCGGTGCTGCGGAGCGTGGCGAGCAGGCCCAGCACCACTCCGAGGCCAACCGAGAGCGCGAGGGCGAAGAGGATCACCGTGCCGTCGGCCCGGAACGGGAGTTCGATCGCGTCGTCGACCCTCGGCTGCGCCGCAGACAGCAGAAGAGGCACGAACCAGGTGGCGAGCACGACGCCGGCAAGGCCGCCCAGCAGGCTAAGCGTGACGCTCTCGACGAGCATTTGCCGAACGAGCCTGCGCCGGCCTGCGCCGAGCGCCATCCGCAGCGCCATCTCCCGGGTTCGAGCCGTCGCGCGTGCGAGCAGCAGGCCGGCCACGTTGGCCGCGGCGACGAGCAGCACGAGGCCGACGAGGGCGGCGACGAGGGTCAACGGGGAGGCCAGCTCACGGCGCTTCTCGACCAGCCCCTGGGCGCCGGACGACACGACGAGGGAAGGAATCTCGACCCCGCCCTCGGGTTTCGGGAGGGTGGCCACGTGCTGGTCGAAGAGCACGGCCATCTCCGCGGCGGCGCGCTCGCGCCCGACGTCCGGCTTGAGCCTCCCCATCACCTGCAGCCACCAGTACCCGGCATCGTCCAACCCCTGGCCGTCGGCGGGGGTGAGCCGGGGCTGGAGCGACAGGGGGATCGTGAATTCCGGTTCGACGCCCACCTGCAGGCAGCCGTTGAACCCGGCCGGTGTGACGCCGACGATCACGAAGGGCACGCGGTTGAGCGAGACCCGGGCGCCGATGACCGACGGGTCGCCGCCGAATCGACGCTGCCAGCCGGTGTAGCTGATGACCGCGACGGCATCCGCATCACGCCGGTCGTCGTCCGGCTGGATCGGGCGGCCAGCCACCGTGCGGACGCCAAGGCCCGCGAAGTAGTTGCCGGAGACGAACTGCCCGCCGGTGATTTCGGAGACCGTGTCCCTCCCGGTACAGCACGACGAGGCGCTCGACCTCGGCGAAGGCGATGGTGGAAGCCAGCGTCGCCTGCCAATCCCGGAGGTGGGTATACGCGGCGTACGAAAACGAGGTGGAGGTGCGCCGGCCGTTCTCGTCGAGGTCCAGCCAGCCGTTGATGGCGTTCGCGAGCAGGTCCTTGTCCTGCCCGGATACCCACCGGAGCAGAACGAGAATCGTGCGGCGCGGTCACCGGGAGGGTCCGCAGCAGCACCGTGTCCAGCAGGCTGAACGCCGCGACGGCGGTGCCGAGTCCGATTGCCAGTGATGCGACCGCGATCACCGCGAATGCCGGGCTGCGGGCGAGCAGTCGCAAGCCGAAGCGTGCATCCTGGAGCCAGCTGTCGAGTGCGCCGACCGTCCACACGGCGCGGCTCTCCTCGCGGGTGCGAAGCGCGTTGCCGAAGCGGCGGCGGGCTGCCGCCCTGGCGTCGGCCGGCCCAAGGCGTTCCTCGCGCATCAGGCGGTCGGCCTCGATCTCGAGGTGCGCCCGGATCTCCTCGTCGAGATCTGCTTCGCCGCGCCGTTCCCACCGCAGCCAATCCAACAGGCGTCGCATCGGGCCCCCCCGGGCTATTCGGATGGCTCGCCAGGTCCCACCGGCCGCATGATCCGGCCGATTGCCTCGACGAGACGTTCCCAGTTCGAGTGCTCGCGCTCGAGGTGCCGGCGGCCCCCCGGCGTGAGCCGGTAGAACTTCGCGCGGCGGTTGTTGTCCGAGGCTCCCCACTCGGCGGCGATCCACCCCTTCTGCTGCAGCCGCTGCAGGGCGGGGTAGAGGGAACCGTGCTCGACGAGCAGGGCGTCGCGCGAGGTGTCCTGGATGAAGCGCGCGATCGCCTGGCCGTGCGCGGGGCCCCAGCGCAGGGTGCGGAGGATCAGCATGTCGAGGGTGCCCTGGAGCAGGTCGAGGCGTTCGAGGTCTGTCATATCTCTGGTAGACATCCTACCCGTGTTGGGGTCGGACGTCTACCCGAGGCACAGGCCCCGGCTGCGCTTCGCCCCGCGCGAAAAGGCTGGGCAGTCTGGCCCTGGCGGACCGCCGCGCGCTGGAAGCCGCACAGGCTTTTTTTCACGGCCCCCCCACTTGACTTCCGGGGCTCATCCGATAGAGAGTTCATCGGCGCACGCTCGAATGCTGACACCTTTTGAAGCCGTCGTGGCCCTGTGGCTGACGGCGTGGCCATCCCTGGCCCGCCCGGTTCCCCCCGCCACACGACCGGCGGCGACGCCAAACCACGACACGCGAACGGTTTACAGGTCAGACCGGGACATCCCGGCCTCGCTCCTCGAGGCGACCGACGAGGAGTTGCTGCGCCGAATCGAGACAGATCCGGCCAGCCTCGGGTCGCTGTCGATCGGCACGCCGGGCAGCGCCATCCTGGTGAACCCGGTGCCCCTGCCGCCCGACTCCCGCTGGGAGGCTGCGGAGCGGGCCATCACCTGGGGCACCGCCGAGACGATCGCGGCCATCGAGGCCGCGGTGTCGACCGTCCACGAGCTCTTTCCTGGTACCCGGCCGATCTACATCGGTGACATCAGCGACTCCGACGGCGGGCGGTTGAAGCGGCACGAGAGTCACCAGGGCGGTCGCGACGTCGATTTCGGCTTCTACTACAACGAAAACAAGGGCAGCTGGTACACGCCGGGCAACGCGGCCACCCTGGATCTGCCGCGTAACTGGGCCCTGGTCCGTGCGCTGGTCGTCCGGACCGACGTCGAAACGATCCTCCTCGACATGCGGATCCAGCGCCTGCTCTACAAGTACGCGCTGGGCATCGCCGAGGATCGTGACTGGCTCGATCGCGTGTTCCAGTGCGGCCGCGGCCTCCGCGGGGCGATCGTCAGGCACCTGCCGTCGCATCGGACCCACTACCACGTGCGCTTCTTCAACCAGGTCGCCCAGGAACTCGGCCGCCGCGCCCACCCGATGCTGGTGCAGGCCGGGGCCATCGAGCCGCCCATCTTCACCATCAAGCACGTCGTGCGGCGGGGGCAGACGCTGGGCCATCTCGCCACTCGCTACGGGGTGTCCGCCGGCGCCATCCAGCGGGCGAACGGGCTGACGACGAGCCGCCTCCGCGCGGGCCGCGCGTACCGAATCCCGATGCGCGCCGCCATCCCCGCGTTGCAGCCCATCGTGGTTCCCATGAGAACCCTGCCGCCCCTCACGCCGCCGGCGATGGAAGCCGTGGCGTGGCCCACGGAGGAGGCGCTGTACGGGGAACGAATCGCCGTGTGGAACGAAATTGCCGACGTCCTGCCGTTCGCGTTCCGGCGATTCTAGCCCGCGACGGGAGGGCGGCCGCGCAGGCTGCCCCAAGCCACTGGCCACCCGCCACTAGCCCACTAAACGGGAATTCACGTGTCTTGACCACGAAGAACGGAAGGCACGAAGGCCACAGCCTTCTGTCGTCGTGTTCTTTGATCTTCGTGGTTTCGGGGCGGTCATTGGATACTGAGGAATTGAGAATTGAGAATTGAGATTGAGAAGAGACGGGAAGGGGAAACCGATATGCGTTTCGCGTGCGCCCGGACGGGCCTTGTTGCCGCCCTTGCCCTCGCGCTGGCGGCGGGGCCATCGTCCGGGCAGGACACCGGCTTGAAGGTGGGCGACGCCGCGCCGGCGTTCACTCTTCCCGGCTCCGACGGTTTGCCGCACAGCCTTGCGGAGCACCTCGGTGTCCGGCCGGTGGTGATCGCGTGGTTCCCGAAGGCCTTCACCAAGCTTTGAACGAAGGACTGCGAGCCGCGCCGGGAGCGCGGCAGCGAGGTCCGGCCCTACGACGTCGCCTTCTTCGAAGCGAGCGTGGACCAGCCGGAGGCGAACCGGCAGTTGGCGGAGCTGCTCGAGCTGCCGCACCCGATTCTCAGCGATCCCGGCCGGGAAGTGGCTTCCGCCTACGGCGTGCTCGCCGGTAACCGGCGTGCGGCGGCGCGGTGGACCTTCTACATCGGGACCGACGGCCGCATCCTGTACATCGACCGAAACGTGACGGCAGACGGACATGGCGAGGAGGTGCCGGCCCGCCTGGCCGAGCTGGGGATCGCGCGGCGGAAGTAGACGAGAGTCTCCCGCTTGCCCGCCGAAGCGACCCAGAGCACCGGGCGAAGGCGGGACCTCGAAAGTCACCCGACCACCAAAGTCACCCGCTTGCCTTGCCGAAGCCCCGAGGGCGCTGGGGCGAAGGCGGGACCACGGGTGGACGTATGATCGCCCGATGGCCGTCCCCACGGACACCCTCGCACGCTGCCCGCTCTTCGCCTCGCTCGACACCCGGCACCTGGCCAGGCTTGCCGAGGCCTGCCGCGAACGGGCCTACGCCACGGGTGCCACCCTCTTTCGCGAGGGCGACCCCGCGGAGGGCTTCTTCATCGTCACGGCCGGCGCGGTGAGGGTCTTCAAGAATCGCCCCGGACGGGCGCGAGCGCACCCTTCACGTCATCTACCCGCCGCATGCGTTTGCGGAAGTGGCGGTGTTTGACGCGCGCGGCTATCCGGCCTTCGCGTCGGCCCTGTCGAGCGCCCGCGCGGTGCTCGTGCCCCGCGGGCCGTTCCTCGCGATGCTGGACGAGGAGCCCGGGGCGGCAAAGCAGCTGATCCAGTCACTGAGCCAATGGATGCACCGCCTGCTCGACCAGCTGGAGGCCGAGGCGTTCCTCAACGCCCGCGCCCGGGTGGCCACGTGGCTCCTGCGGGAGGTCGAGCGGCAGGCGGGAAGCGGAGCGGCCGGATCGATCAGGCTGGCGCTATCCAGGAAGGATTTGGCACAGCAACTTGGCGTGGCGCCGGAGACGCTCTCGCGGATTCAGACCGAGCTGGAGGAGCGCGGGACCATCAGGGCCGGCCGGCGGCAGATAGACATCCTCGACCGAGACGGCCTCCGCGACGCGATCCTCGGGCAGGGCGGGTAGCCGACAGTCGCCCGACCACGAAGGCTCACCCGACCACGAAGGGATGACAGCTCTAGCAGCCGGGCTGATAGCTCGCCCGTCTTGACCTCCGTCAAGGACAGCCGGACGACGATCCCCCATGCTGGTGACAGGAGGGTTGCCATGGAGCGCCAGATCATCAGCATCGACGAGGAAAAGTGTGACGGCTGCGGCGACTGCTGCACGGGCTGCCCGGAGGGCGCGCTCCAGCTGATCGACGGTAAGGCGCGGCTCGTCTCCGAGATCACCTGTGATGGTCTTGGCGCCTGCGTGGGCACCTGCCCGCAGGGGGCCATCAGGGTCGAAACGCGAGAGGCGCCCGCCTACGACGAACGGGCGACCATGGCGAACATCGTACCCAAGGGCGCCAACACGCTGCGCGCTCATCTCGCACATCTGCATCAGCACGGCCAGACGACGTTCCTGGCCCACGCCCTGGAGTACCTCGGCGAGCGGCGGATCCCGGTCCCAGCCTTCCGGGAGCAGGCGGCGCCCCACGGCTGTCCCGGCTCGGCCCCGCGACGGATTATCCGGATGACGCCGTCCGCTCCCGCCTCCCCCCGGCAGGGCCGGCCGGCGGTGGGGCGTCCGGACGGACCGGCGAGCCAGCTCACCCAGTGGCCCGTGCAACTCCACTTGATCGCGCCCGCGAACCCAATCTTCAACGGCGCGGACCTGCTCCTTGCAGCCGACTGCGTCGCCTTTGCAATGGCGGACTTCAACCAGCGCAGCCTGCCCGGCAGGAAGCTCGCGATTGCGTGTCCGAAGCTGGACCAGGGCCAGCAGAGCTACCTGGACAAGCTAACCGCGCTCATCGATCTCGCGCAGGTCAACACGATCACCGTGATGATCATGGAGGTACCGTGCTGCGGCGGGCTCCTGCGGCTGGTGCAGCTGGCCGCGCAGCGAGCCACCCGCCGCGTGCCGATCAAGCTCCTGGTCGTGGGGATCGACGGCGAGGTTCGAAGCGATGAGTGGGTGGAGGGCCCGGGCCTGTCGCCTGCCGTCTGATCGCGGCGCGCGGTGTGTCCTTATCGGCAGTCCACCAGCACTCGCCCCAGCGCGGTGCGGTTCATCAGCGTGCCGCACGCCTCGATGACCTCTGAAAGGAGCACCGTCCGGCCGACGATCTGCTCGAGGGCCGGCGGCCTGAGGTCCCCGCCGAGTCGAGTCCCAGATCTCCCCTCGCAGTCCCATGGGGCAGTTTCCGGAGCTGGCGCCGAGCAGGCTCACCCCGCGCAGGATGAAGGGGTAGACCGTGGTCTGGAACTCGGGCCCCGCGGCGTTGCCGATGGCCGCGACGTTGCCCCAGAGGGCGACGTGCGGAAGGATCGCCGCCAGCAACGCCCCGCCGACGTTGTCGATCGCGCCGCCGAACCTTGCGGCTTCCAGCGGGCGCGATCCCAGCTGGAGCTGCTCGGGCGTCGCCACCTCGTGGGCTCCCAGCCGGCGCAGGTAGGACTCGTGCTCCGGCCGCCCCGACACCGCCACCACCCGGTAGCCTCGCCGGGCGAGCATCGAGACGGCCGCCGACCCGACGCCACCGGTGGCGCCGGTGACGACGATCGGCCCCTTGTCCGGCGCCTGGCCGTTTACTTCCATGCGGTGCAGGGCGAGCGCCGCGGTGAAGCCGGCTGTTCCGAGCGTCATCGCCGACCGCAGGTCGAGGCCGTCGGGCATCCGCATCACCCAGTCGGCCGGGGCGCGCACCACCTGGGCCAGGCCGCCGTCGTGTGTTTCGCCCAAACCCATGCCATTGACGAGGACCGCATCGCCGGCGTGGAACCGGGCGTCGGCAGACGACTCGACGCGGCCGGCCACGTCGATCCCGGCGTTGATGGGGAAGCGCTTGTAGATGGGTGCCCGGCCCGTAACCCCGAGCGCGTCCTTGAAGTTGATCCCCGACCACTCCGCGCGGATCACGACCTCGCCCGGCGTGAGGTCGTCCACCGGCATTTCCACCATGCGGGCGACAATCGACTTCTGTTCCCGGAACACGCGGCACGCAGTCAGCTGCATGGGGGGATCATATCCCGCTCCGGCCCGCATGGACGCTCACTCATAGCCGCCGCCACCGCCGGCCGTCGCGCCGGATCATCGAGTCGGCAGACGCGGGGCCCTGCAATCCGGCCGGGTAGTTGGGGAAATCGGCCGGCCGCTCGGACGCCCAGCGATCGACGATCGGGTCGATGATCTGCCAGGACTTGTCGATCCAGTCGGCCCGCGCGAACAGCGTCTGGTCGCCCTGCATCGCGTCGAGGAGGAGCCACGCGTAGGCACGGGGCGGCTCGTCCACGCCGAACGCTTCCGCGTACCGGAAGTTCATCGTGACCGTGCTCAGCGACAGGTCCGGCCCGGGCTGCTTGGCGGCCAGGGTCTGCACGATCCCCTCGTCGGGCTGCAGCCGGAACACGAGAACGCTCCCGTGGGCGGGCTGCCCGCTGGTCACGGGGAACATCAGGTGCGGCGTCGGCTTGAAACGGATCGCCACCTCCGTGAGCTTCCGCGCCAGCCGCTTCCCGGTCCGCAGGTAGAACGGGACGCCGGACCAGCGCCAGTTGTCGATCATCAGCCTGATCGCCGCGAAGGTGGCCGTCGTCGAGTCGGCCGGCACGCCGTCCTCCTCGCGGTACGCGGCGACGCGTTCGTCCCCCACCTCGCCCCCGCCGTACTGCCCCCGAACCGCGACGCCGTCCACCCCCGCCGACACGGCGTCGAGGACCTTGGCCGTCTCGTTGCGCAGCGAGGCGCCGTCGAAGTGCACCGGCGGTTCGATCGCCGTCAGGCACAACAGCTGGAGCAGGTGGTTCTGCACCATGTCGCGCACCACGCCGGTCTGTTCGTAGAAGGCCGCGCGCGTGCCGATCCCGATATCCTCGGCGACCGTGATCTGCACGTGGTCGATGTAATTCCGGTTCCACACGGGCTCGAAGCTCGGGTTGGCGAACCGGAAGACGAGCATGTTCTGCACCGTCTCTTTCCCGAGGAAGTGATCGACCCGGTAGATCTGGTCCTCGCCGAACACCCCCCGCAGCCGGCGATCCAGTTCACGGGCGCTCGCGCGGTCGTGGCCGAATGGCTTTTCGACGACCAGGCGCCGCCACCCGCCGACCCCCGGTGCCAGGCCGGACGCGCCCAATCGCCCGGCGATCGGGCCGAACAGCGCGGGCGGCACGGCCAGGTGGAACAGCACGTTGTCGGGGATGCCCAACGCCGCCCTGACCCGGGCAATCTCCGCCGTCAGCCCCGGGTAGTCCTCGTTCGGTGCGCCGCTTGCTTCGCCGCTGACGAACGACAGCCGCGGCGCAAAGCTGTCCCACCCTTTCGTTTCGCCGCAGCTCCGATCGACCTCCGGCTTCATCTCTTCCCGGAAGCGTGCCGAATCCCAGGGCCGGCGCGAGAAGCCGATCACCGCGAAACGCCCGGGCAGCAACTGCCGGCAGTGCAGCTCGTAGAGCGAGGGGATGAGTTCCCGGCGGGTCAAATCACCCGCGGCCCCGAAGATGACCATGACGCAGGGATCGGCCGGGGCACCCGGACGCAGGCCCTGTCCGTCGGCCTCGAAGACACGCGCGCGGCTCGAGTCCTGCGCCTGGACCGCCATCGGATTTCCCCCCGGAAACGGAGCCGGCAGGGCGCGGCTTGCCAGGACGTCGCTCACCGGAGAAAACGTGGCAAGCCGAAAGATGAGCGAAATCTGCCCCCGCCGCCCCCAAATCGTGTCAAGCCCTCTTGCCAGCATATCTGGCGCGCCGGGATTGTGCACGCTCCCACCCCGACACGCGCCGCGGGCCCAGAAGCTCATCAGGACTGTTTGGAATCCTCGTTCGACTCCTGTTGTGCTTGGCCCGTCTCGGGCTACAATAGCGGGTCTTTCTAGTCCCCTCTGTCCCCCTTTTTCAGGAGAGTTCGGATGTACTGCATACGAGGGTCGGGGTACGTGCGCGCCATGGTTGTGGCGCTCGTCATCGCCGGTTTCGCACCGCTCGCCTACGGGCAGGGTGTGACGACGGGCAACATTACTGGCGTGGTGGTGGATCCCCAGGGGGCCGTCGTCCCCGGCGTCACCGTGGTGGCGCTTCACCAGCCGTCGGGAACGACGTACGAAGGCGTGACTCGGGCGGACGGCCGGTTCTTCATTCCCGGGCATGCGCGTGGGCGGGCCGTACAAGGTCACGGCGGAGCTGACCGGGTTCGGCGCAGAGGTGCATGGACAACGTGACGGTGAGCCTCGGGGGATCCACGGACCTCTCCTTCAAGCTGAAGGTCGCGGCGGTCGAGGAAGTCGTGACGGTCACGGCCTCGACCGAGTTCAGTTCGACGAGGACGGGCGCGGCCACCTCGCTCGCGCGCGAGGAACTGGCGACGCTGCCGACGACCACCGGCCGCATCAACGACATCGTGCGCATGACGCCGCAGGCGAGCGGCATGAGCTTCGCCGGCCAGGACAACCGGATGAACAACATCACGGTTGACGGCTCCTACTTCAACAACTCGTTCGGCCTCCGGGCGACGCCCGGCGACACCAGCGGCGTCGCGCCGATCTCCCTCGAAGCGATCGAGCAGGTGCAGGTGACGATCGCGCCGTTCGACGTGCGGCAGGGCAACTTCGTGGGCGCCGGCGTCAACACCGTCACCCGCAGCGGGACCAACCAGTTCCGCGGCTCGTTCTATCACCGGATGAGGAACGAGGACTTCGTCGGCACCGAGGCCTACGGCAACGCGGTCAACCCGGGCACGTTCAGCGTCCGCAACACCGGCGGCTGGGCGGGCGGCCCGATCCTCAAGAACCGGCTGTTTGCCTTCGGCAACTACGAGGACGAGCTGGACACGCGGCCGATCACCACGTTCGTGGCCAACCACGGGCGGCCAGCCGGTGGGCGGCAGCGTCTCGCGCGTGCACGGCCTCGGACCTCGACACGCTCAGCGCCTTCCTCGCAGTCGAAGTTCAACTACGAGACGGGCCCGTACGCCAACGTCCCCGACGAGACGCCCGCGAAGCGGTTCCTGGCGCGCGGCGACTACAACCTCAACAACAGCAACAAGATCAGCTTCCGCTACAACTACCTGGAGTCGCTGACCGATGTCGATCCTCTCCACGTCCTCGTCGCTCGGCGTCGGCCGCAATTCCGGCACCACCACGAACTTCCTGAGCTACCAGAACTCGAACTACCAGATCATGGAGAACATCCGGTCTGGCATCGGCGAGTGGAACGCGATCCTCGGCGGCAACAAGGCGAACAACCTGATCGTCGGGTACACCAGCCAGGACGAGAGCCGGAACTCGCGCGGGACGATGTTCCCGTTCGTGGACATCCTGGACGGCTCGGGCGTCGCCTACACCTCGTTCGGCTTCGAGCCGTTCACGCCGAACAACGAGCTGCGGTACTGGACCTTCCAGCTGCAGGACAACTTCACCTGGTTCACCGCCAAGCACTCGATCACCTTCGGCGGCAGCTACGAGCGCTACCGCTCCGAGAACGTGTTCTACCCGGGCGCGCAGAGCGCCTACGTCTACAACACGCTGGCCGACTTCTACACCGACGCGAACGACTACCTCGCGAACCCGAACCGGGTTGTCTCGCCCGTGAACCTGCGGCGGTTCCAGGTGCGCTACAACAACATCCCCGGGCAGGAGAAGCCGATTCAGCCGCTGCGAGGTGCAGTACTCCGGCGTCTACGCGCAGGACGAATGGCGGCCGCGGACGAACCTGACCGTGACGGGCGGCGTCCGCATGGACATCCCGGTGTTCGGCGACACGGCGTACCCCAACGCCGAACGTCGACGCGCTGACGTTCCGGGACGAGACCGGCGCCGCGGTGCAGTACAGCACGGGCAAGCTGCCCGACGCGAAGCCGCTGTGGTCGCCGCGCGTCGGCTTCAACTGGGACGTCGCTGCGCGACCAGACGCACGCAGCTGCGCGGCGGCACGGGCATCTTCACCGGCCGGCCGGCCTACGTGTGGATCTCGAACCAGATCGGCAACACCGGCGTGCTGACGGGCTTCGACCAGTTCGACAACACGCTGGCGCGGCCGTTCAACCCGAGCATCCGACAGGTACAAGCCGACCAACGTCACCGGGCGCTCCGGCCGCGAGCGTGGACCTGGCGGTCACCGATCCGAACTTCAAGTTCCCGCAGGTCTGGCGGACGAACATCGCGCTGGATCGCAAGCTGCCGTGGGACATGATCGGCACGGTCGAGTACCTCTACAACCGCGACGTCAACGGCGTCTACTACATCAACGCCAACCTGCCCGGCCGCCCAGTCCGCATTCGACCGGGCCGGACAACCGGCCCCGGTGGGTCGGCCCGTCGTGCTCGGTCGCATCGCCGCTGCCCTGCGTCAACCGCATCAACAATGCGCCGGGCAACCAGGTGACCAACGCGATCGTCCTCAAGAACCAGGACGTCGGGCCGCTCGTGGAACTTCGCCACGACGCTGACGAAGAACACCAACTTCGGCCTCAACCTGAAGGGCGCCTACATCTACGGCGAGTCGAGGAACACCGTGGATCCGGGCTCGATCGCCTCGGGTTCCTGGACCGGCAACCCGCACTCGGGCGACCCGAACAACCCTGGCCTCGGGTACTCCAGCAACTCGCCGGGCCACCGCCTCTTCCTCCGGGCGTCGTTCGTCCGGCAGTACTTCAGCTTCGGCGCGACCTCGGTGTCGCTTCTTCTGGGAAACCCGGACGATCGGCAACACCAGCTACCTGTTCGCCGGAGACATGAACGGCGACGGCTCCACGAACAACGACCTGATCTACATCCCCCGGGACCAGTCGGAGATGAACTTCGCGCAGTTCACCTCGGGCGGCCGGACCTTCACCGCGGCCGAGCAGGCGTCGGCGTTCGACGCCTACATCAACCAGGACAAGTACCTCAGCGCTCACCGGGGCGAGTACGCCGAGCGCGGCGCGGTCATCCTGCCGCGCGTGACCCGCGCGGACCTCTCCGTCACGCAGGACGTGTTCGGCCACTTCGCCGGCGCGCGTCACGGCGGGCAGATCCGGATCGACATCCTGAACTTCGGCAACCTGCTGAACCACGACTGGGGCGTGAGCCAGCGCGTGATTCAGAACCAGCTCCTGACGAACCTCGTCGTCGATTCGAGCGGCAAGCCGTCTTACCGCATGGCACTGTTCAGCGGGGACCTGGTCAAGGAGACGTTCCAGCGGACGGCCACGCTGAGCGACGTCTACAGCTTCATGATCAGCTTCAGGTATACGTTCAACTAGGAAGGTTCACAGTTCGGGGTCGAGGGTTGACGGTCCCGTCAAGCCGTCACACTGTCGGCAGAGGCACGTGGCCCTCGACTCTTGACCGTGAACTCCGGACGACGCGGTCAATGCGGTAGGTGAGTGGGCCCGGGTGAGCGATCGCCCGGGCCCTTTTTGTTGAAGACGGGAATTCGCTCGTCCTGACCACGAAGATCGGAAAGCACGAAGGCCGGCCGTGCGGGAGGCCCTCGCGGTCGCTACAGGACAAGCCGTTGATCGGCGCGTGGGGATAGAGGTGACCGTTCAGGGTCGAGGTTCGCGAGACAGCGTCACGCCGTGATGGAACCGTCAACCCTGAACCGTCAACCGTCAACCAGGGCTGTTCTACCTGATCTCCCTGATCTTGAGGTTCCGGAACGACACCAGGTTTCCGTGATCCTGCAGCAGGATGTGGCCCTTGGGCGCCTCGCCGAAGTTCGGCCACACCGCGTACTTGCTGCCCGCCACGAGCTCGCGCCATGCCGGCGTGCGGCGCTCGGTACTCGACCGTCTTGAGCCCGTTCATCCAGTGCTCGACGTGCGCGCCGCGCACGACGATGTGCGCGCGGTTCCATTCGCCCACGCCGTTGAAGCGCTTGTTCTGAGGCGGGATCAGGTCGGTACAGCCCCCCCAGCGTCCGGTTCCCGTTCTTGCCCAGCTTCGCGTCGGGGTGCACGGCATCGTCGAGGATCTGGAACTCGCAGCCAATCGAGGAGCCCTCGCCCTTGTTCAGCCCGGTGTCCACGAAGTACTTGATCCCGCTGTTCGCGCCCTTGGTGATATTGAACTCCACGAGCAGTTCGAAGTTCTCGTACTGATCGACGGTGACGATGTCCCCGCCCGCCGCCGCTTCACCGCCGCCGGATGCCAGCACCGAGAGGACGCCGTCCTTGACCTCCCAGCCGGAGGCCGGGAACTTGTCGAGTTTCGCCCCGCGCCACCCCGCGGTGGTCTTCCCGTCCCACAGCAGCTTCCAGCCGTCCTTCTTCTCGCGCTCGGTGAGGGTGTTGGGGATGTGGTTGAACTGCGGGATGTCGCCGCGGTCGGGGGTGCGGCTCGCCTGGAGGTTCGTCGTGAGGATGCGGATGTTCCGGAAGCGAATGCCCTGGCCCACCTTCGCCGTGTCCGACCCGATGGAATGCACCTGGAGGGCAATCAGGCCGCGAGCCGTCTGGTTGTCGAGGATGTTGGCGCACTCGACGCCGTTCAGCCAGGTACGGATCGACGTCCCGATCGCCTCGACGCGGAACTTGTTCCACTCGCCCTTGCGCAGCGCCTTCCTGGCCGCGTCCTGGCCGTCGAGCGTGTGCAGCCAGCCGCTCCTGGCCTCGTCGTAGATCCCGGCTGACCATGCGCGTTCGGAGGGATCGATTTCCACCTGGTAGCCGTGCATCCTTCCGTTCTTGATCGCCGGGTCGGCGATGCCGCGGATCATGACCCCGCTGTTCATGTCGGACTCGATCATCGCCTCGTACTCGAGGATGAAATCTCCGAACGTCTCCTTGGCGCAGAGGAAGCTGTTCGGGGAATCGACAATCGTCTTCCCGACGATTGCGCCGTCCTCGACGGTGAACGGGGCGGTGCCGTTGCACGCGTACCAGCCGTCGAGGGTCTTGCCGTTGAACAGCGGCCTCCACCCGTCCTGGGCGTCAACGGGCACAAGGCCGGCGAGGGCGACCGCAAGCACGGCAACGGCCGCCCCGATCACGCGATTGGTGGACTTCATAGGATGCCTGCCTTCCATTCTGCATTCTGCATTTGGCTTTCGGCATTTCTCAGCCGGTACAGCATCTCCCCCGCCCGCGGGACCACGAGAACCCCTTCCGATTCCCTGCCCTGCCACTCGTCGATCCGGACGCTCGCCGGGTCGAGGTACCCCAGATTGATCAGCCGGCAACGCTCCGGCGAAATCCCCGTGGCCAGGGTGACACGGATGCGCGGCGACTCGACGGCGGTGGCAGCGTCGTACCGCCCGAGCCCCTTCACGTGGGTCGAATGCGCGAGCACGCCGCCCGGGTAGTGCCGGAAGCGCTCCCACTGGCCGGTGAAGTAGTCGCGGCAGTGATAGCCGATCTCGTCGATGAGCGGCCCGTGCGTGTAGCTCACCTCGGTGATGTGCGGCGCATAGATGACCACCTCGCCACCGTCGGCGACGGCCGGCTCGAGCTTGTACATGCCTTTGGCCGCCGTCCAGAGGTCGTCGTACATCTCGGGCATGACCGACAACACCCGTTGGAACGGCCGGTCGACCTCGAGGATGTGCACGCGCGCCGACAAGGCGGCCGCCGCCTGCCACGCGGACTGCGCCGGGCCGACGTACAGGCCGGCGGTGCCGCCGTGCGTGACGACGAGCGCAAGGCACGTGACGGGCCGGTCCACGAGCTGCGCGGCGCGATCGATGACCGCCCGCACCCTCGTGTAGCCCGACCCGATGACGTGGAAGTTCGAGAGCAGCGCCCCGAGCCAGTGCGTGAAGTTGATGATGTCGGGGCCGGCGATGCCCGGGAAGAGGTACCTGTTGCCGCCCGAGAACCCGACCACTTCGTGGGGGAAGACAGGTCCGCAGACGAGGATCCGGTCGTAGTCGAAGATCAGGCGGTTGAGGGCGACGATGACGTCGCGGGCGAGCAGGCCGCCGGTGATCTCACCGACCTCGCGGGCGGGAATGGTGCCAAGGGTGGCGAAGGTCTCGGGCAGGTCCCAGCGGTGGTTGAAGATGCGGGAGCCGCCCGCACGCCCGCCGATCACTCGCCGTCCGACGAGCCGCCCCAGCTGCTCGTCGGTCATCGGCTGGTGCGTGCCGAGGGCGACGAGGTAGTCGAGCGCGGCGACCGACGGCGCCAGGACCTCCTCCAGGATCTCGAACATCGCCGCCATCGGCATCGTGCGGGTGCCGTCGGGGATGATCACGAGGATGCGACGGCCGTCGAGTTCGAGCCCCGACAGCCCCTCCGCCACGATGCGGCGGAGTTGCGTGTCGCCGAGAAACGCGCCCGGCGAGCCCTCGCCCACGACGGTGCCGGTGCTCATACGCCGCTGAACGCCGCGAATCCGCCGTCGATGGGGATGACGGCCCCGGTGACGAAGGCGGACGCGGGGGAGAGGAGCCACAGCACGGCGCCGAGGAGGTCGGCCGGCGTGCCGAAGCGTCCCATAGGGGTGTGCGCGAGGATGGTCTGCGCCCTCGGCGTCATGCCGCCGGTCGCCTTGTCCACCAAGAGGTACTCGTTCTGCCTCGTCAGGAAGAACCCCGGCGCGATCGCGTTGACGCGCAGGCGCGGCGAGTACTCCTGCGCGAGGTGGACCGCCAGCCACTGGGTGAAGTTGTTGATGCCAGCCTTGGCCGCCGAGTAGGCGGCGATGCGCGTAAGAGGCCGGAAGGCGTTCATCGACGAAACGTTGAGGATGACTCCGTCGCCCGCGTCGGCCATCACCCGGCCGAACACCTGCGAGGGAAAGATGGTCCCGAGCAGGTTCAGATCGAAGACCCATCGCAGCGCATCCTCCGGCAGGTCGAAGAAAGGCTGCTCCTTGCTGGCTGTCGCCTGCGGCTTGTTGCCCCCGGCGGCATTGATGAGGCCGTCGATGCGGCCGAAGCGCTCGAGGATGATGTCGCGGGCGCGCTTCAGGCTCTCGCGATCGAGGACGTCGCCCGCGACGACGGCCGCGCGCGCGGCGCCGTCGGGGCCCATCAGCTCGAGGAGACCCTTCGCGGGGTCCAGGTTCCGGTCGAGCATCGCGACGTTGGCGTTGCAGCCGACCAGGGCGCAGGCCATTTCGCCGCCCAGGATGCCGGTGGCCCCGGTGATGACGAAGGTCTGCCCGCAGAAGTCGTAGGCGCGGGTCAGTTCGGCGAGATCCATCGCGGCGCCTTTCTGCGAAATGGTATTACCAAATCAGTGTACAGGCGCGAAGTCTAGACCCCCTTTTAGTGAGGTGTCAAGAGCTGGCCATTGGGCGTGTCATTGGGCGTGACGCCCAATGGACGGACCAATGTCACTTGCCAGCCAGTCGGTACACCTCCGAACCCGCGAGCAGCAGCGCGCCCACGCCATACACCTCGGTGGTCTCCTGGCTCGTGGCGCCCGGCTGGTCGCCGATTCGCTGTACCCAGCCGAGCATCCCGTCCGGCTGCACGGCCTTGACCATCGCGACCCAGCCCTTCCGCACCGCCGGCTCGTACCGCGCCTTGTCGAGCAGGCCGTTGTTGATGCCCCACGCCAGGCTGTAGATGAAGAACCCGGTACCGCTTGTTTCGGGGTTCGGCCGGGAGTCGGCGTCGAGCAGGCTCGCGCGCCAGTAGCCGTCGGCCCCCTGGAGCGAAGCCACCTTCTCCGCCATGTCCTTGAACAGCGCCACGTATCGCGGCCGGTCCGGGTAGTCGGCCGGCATGTCGCGCAGGACGCGCGCAAGGCCGGCAATCACCCAGCCGTTGCCCCGGCTCCAGAACACCTTCTTCCCGTTCGGCTCGCGCGGCTCGAAGAACCGGCTGTCGCGGTAGTAGAGGCGCTCGTCCTTGTCGTAGAGATAGTCGGTGGTCTTCCACCACAGGCGGTTGGCGAGATCGAGATACTTGCGGTCGCCCGTCGCCACGGTCGCGGCCGCGAGCGCGGGAGGCCCCATGAACAGCGCGTCGCACCACGCCAGCTCGCGAGTCTCGATCGCGTTCCCCCACATCAAGGGCTCGTTGTAGGGCCGCGTCGCCAGGAAGTTGAACAGCGCGAGCGCCGGCGCGAGCATCCGCTTGTCCTTGTCGGCCTGGAACAGCCTGGCGTAGGTGGCGATGACCGCGTAGTCGTCCGCGTGCCCCGGGCGGAGCCCCGGGCGCCACTGGTTGGCTTCGCCCATGGCTCGCATGGCGGCCAGGTATTTGCCGTCCGGACTCACCTCGGCCAACGCCATGACGCCCGTGTAGAACGCCGCCTGCGTCCAGTCGTACGGCGCGTGAGCCGACGGGTGCGCGAGCTGCCAGTCCGCCGCCCTGGTCATCACGCGGAGGATCGCGGCTTGCTGGAGGTCGGCCGAGAGGTCCGACGCCGCCGGCGCCACCTGGCCAAAGCTCGTTGCCGCCGTCAGCAGGACGGAAACCGTCAGGCACGCCGTGCGTCGTTTCATCTTCATGGCGGGGATCCTACTACAGGTTTCAAGGCGTTACCGGTGGCCTCGGAGTCGAGACGGTGCACCACTCCGTCACGCCTGTCGCCGCCACCGCATCGCCGGTGCACGCCTGATACAATCGCCCGGCGTGGACTGACCCGGGGGTGAGCCGTGATCCTGCACTGGGGCCCTGTGCTGCTCGTCGCCCTGCTGTTCCCCGGCCCGCCGCCGTCCGGCGGGCCCGCTGGCCCTGCCATCGACCTGCGGGCGCTCGAGCGCGGCCGGATCCTCCCGGCCGCGGATCGCTTCCTGGCGGAGCGGCCGATCACGGTGACCGCCGCGCGTTCGCCGCGCAG
This sequence comes from uncultured Acidobacteriota bacterium, assembly GCA_963744445.1. Taxonomy (GTDB): domain Bacteria; phylum Acidobacteriota; class Vicinamibacteria; order Vicinamibacterales; family Fen-181; genus CAVUTP01. Next base: position 281,926 of record CAVUTP010000025.1, on the reverse strand, counting down.
CGCGGGCGGGCCGCACGACTTCTTTTCCGAAGGCGACTACTGGTGGCCCGACCCGGCGAACCCCGACGGGCCGTACATCCAGCGCGACGGGATGACGAACCCCGACAACTTCGTCGAGCACCGCCGCGCTGATGATCCGGTTCGCCACGCAGGTGGCGACGCTGACCTCGGCCTACGTGCTCACCGGGGACGAGCGCTACGCCTCGCACGCGATCGGGCACCTGCGCGCCTGGTTCGTGGACGAGGCCACCCGGATGGCGCCCCACCTGCGCTACGCACAGGCCATCAAGGGCCGGGCGACGGGGCGGGGTACGGGCATCATCGACACCATCCACCTCGTGGAGGTCGCGCGTTCGGCCCGGCTGCTCGAGTCGTCGCGATCGTTCGACGGCACCGGTCGCCCGCGCCGTCAGGGCCTGGTTCGCCGACTACCTGGCGTGGCTCACCACGCACGAGTACGGCGTTGCCGAGCGCGACGCGAAGAACAACCACGGCACCTGCTGGGTGATGCAGGTGGCGGCCTTTGCGCAGCTCACCGGGGATCGCGTCGCTGCTCGATTTCTGCCGCGACCGCTACAAGCGCGTGCTGGTGCCGGACCAGATGGCCGCAGGACGGCAGCTTCCCGCTCGAGCTGAAGCGCACCAAGCCGTACGGCTACTCGCTGTTCAACCTCGACGCGTTCGCCGCGATCTGCCAGATTCTCTCGACGCCGTCCGACGACCTCTGGGCCTGGACCACGCCGGACGGCCGCGGCATCCGCCGGGCGGTGGCGTTTCTCTATCCCTACATCAAGGACAAGTCCGCCTGGCCTTTCGCGCACGACGTCATGTACTTCGACCAGTGGCCGGTCCGCCACCCGAGCCTCCTGTTCGCGGGCCTCGCCCTCGGCGAAGCCGCGCTACCTGGAGCTGTGGTCCACGCTCGACGCGTCGCCGACCACCGAGGAAGTGATCCGCAACCTGCCGATCCGCCACCCGCTGCTGTGGGTTCACGGGGAGAAGCCGGGGGGCGGGGGCGGTAGGCGGCAAGCGGCAGGCGGAGGGCGGAGCGCAGAAGCGGGTGCGCGACAGGCTCGCCTCCCGCCTTTGTGGTGAGAAACAGCGGCGGCCGTGTAGAATCAGCGCCGTATGTCCATCGATATCGCCGTCGTCCCCGTCGCCGGTCTCGGGACACGGCTGCTCCCGGCCACCAAGTCGCAGCCGAAGGAGATGCTGCCCGTCGGCCGCAAGCCGGTCGTGCAGTACGTGGTCGAGGAGCTGACGCGCGTCGGCATGCAGCGCCTGCTGTTCGTGACCGGCCCGGGGAAGGCCTCGATCGAGAACCACTTCGACCTCGACAGCGACCTGATCCAGACGCTGCGCGAGAGCGGGAAGGAGGAGCTGCTCGGCGAGCTGGAGTTCGAGCGGGCGCCGGTGCAGTACTTCTACACCCGCCAGCGGCAGGCGCTGGGGCTCGGCCACGCGGTGCTGTGCGCGGAGTCGTTCGTCGGCGCCAACCCGTTCGTCGTCGCGCTCGGCGACTCGATCATCGGCCTCCACGCCCAGAGCGACGTGGTGCGCCGGATGACGCGGTGCTTCGAGGAGCGCCACGCGGCCGCCGTCATCGCCTTCGAGGAGGTGCCGGCCGCCGACGTGTCGCACTACGGCATCGCCGCGCCCAGGAACGGCGCCGGGGAGGTCTTCGAGATCGAGGATCTCGTGGAGAAGCCGTCGACGGGCCGAGGCGCCGAGCAACCTGGCGATCGCCGCCCGCTACGTCCTGTCGCCCGACATCTTCGCGGCGCTGCGGGAGACGCCGCCGGGCAAGGGCGGCGAGATCCAGCTGACCGACGCCATCCGGGCGATGATCCGGCAAGGCGGGCGGGCGTACGGCGATCCGCCTCGGCGCCGGCGAGGCGCGCTACGACATCGGCAACTTCGAATCCTACTTCCGCGCGTTCGTGGAGTTCGCGCTGGCCGACCGGCGGTTCGGCGCCGTCTCTCCGCCGTCACCTGGAGCACCTGCTCGATGCTGCTCATACGTAAACAGGCCTTCGCCCGCGCCGGGCTGCTCGGCAACCCGTCGGACGGGTACCACGGCAAGACGATCTCGATCAGCGTCCGCAATTTCCGGGCGGAGGTCGTGCTGTACGAGTGGGACTCGGTGGACATCGTCCTGGCCGAGAACGACCGGGCGCGATTCCGGTCCGTGTACGACCTGGCGCGCGACGTGCGCCTGCACGGCTATTACGGCGGGATCCGCCTGATCAAGGCGACGATCAAGCGGTTCGTCGAGCATTGCGAGGCGCGGGGGCTCGCGCTGCACGATCGCAACTTCTCGGTCCGCTACCAGACCGACATCCCCCGGCAGGTCGGCCTGGCCGGGTCCAGCGCGCTCATCGTCGCCACGCTGCGCTGCCTGATGGAGTTCTACGGGGTCGAGATCCCGATCGAGGCCCAACCGACTTTCGTCCTGCAGGTGGAGCAGGGGGAACTGGGGATCACCGCCGGCCTGCAGGATCGCGTCATCCAGGTGTACGAGGGTGCCGTCTACATGGACTTCGACCGCGCGCGTGAGCGGATCGTCGACGGCCTGCCCACCTACGCCTACGAACGGCTCGACCCGGCCACCCTGCCGCCGCTCTACCTGGCGTATCACCACGCGCTCAGCGAACCGACCGAGGTGTTCCACAACAACATCCGGGAGCGGTTCAACCAGGGCGACGAGAAGGTGGTCGGCGCGATGCAGCACTTTGCCAGCCTGGCCGCGTGCGGCCGGGAGGCGATCCGGGCCGGCGATCGCGAGAGGTTCGCGGGGCTCATCGACGAGAACTTCGACACGCGCCGCAGCATCTACAACCTCCCGGCCTGGCAGGTGGACATGGTGGAGACCGCCAGGGGCTGCGGTGCGAGCGCCAAGTTCGCGGGCTCGGGCGGCGCGATCATCGGCACCTACGACGGCGAAGCGATGTTCGGGGAGATCGAGCGACGGCTGTCGGCCGCCGGCTCGCGGACGATCAAGCCACTGGTGGTGGCATGAGCGGGAAGATCCGGTACAGGTCCGACCAGCACCTTCAGCCGTTTGCCGCGCGAGGCGCCCAATTATTGTAAGAGACGCCCATTAGACCGATTGCTGGTTGACAACCCGATCATCCCGTGGTATCCCATTGCGGCGATTGGTCTTTCCAATCGACCCGGGCGCAGTCCCCCCGCTGACGGATCCGTTACCGACGTTCGAGCGACCGACCGATCGATTCCCGCTGCAATTCCGCGATTCACGCGACGTTTCATCGGGGCGGCGAGTCCGAGGGATGGCCCTCGCCGGAGCCAGGCCCCGGGGAGAACACCATGGACAGGCGTTGGGGAGGGCTGCTGGCGCTGGCTGCCGTCGTGCTGCTGGCGACCGTTTCCGTCACGTTCGCCCAGGCAACGACAGGGCGCATCTCGGGCGTCGTCAAGGACTCGTCGGGCGCCGTGCTGCCGGGAGTCACCGTCACGGTCCTGGAGGCCAGGACCGGCTTCAGCCAGAACGCGGTGACCGACGCTGGCGGCAACTACACCTTCGTCAACCTGCCGCTCGGCGACTACACGGTCAACGCCGAGCTCGAGGGCTTCAAGAAGAGCTCGAAGGGCGGCTTGGTGCTGGTTGCGGACGGCCGCATCGGCGTGGACTTCGCCCTGGAGCTCGGTTCGTTCGCCGAGACGGTGCAGGTGATGGCGGTGTCCGAGACCGTGAACACGATCTCGGGCGAGGTTTCGCGCACGGTCGATCGCGCGCAGGTCCAGGACCTCGCGCTCAACGGCCGGAACTACATGCAGATGGCCACCCTGGTGCCGGGCGCGCCGGTCATGAACTACAACGCGCTGGACATCATGACCGGTCTGGGCATCTCGACCTCCATCAACGGGAGCCGGCAGAACGCCAGCCTGCTCACCGTGGACGGCGGCTTCAACATGGACGGCGGCAGCAACAACAGCCAGATCAGCAACGTGGGGATCGACTTCATCGAGCAGGTGAGCGTCAAGACGTCGAACTTCTCGGCCGAGTACGGGCGCAACTCGGGCGCCGCCATCAACGTCGTCACCCGCAGCGGGACGAACAAGCTCGCCGGCAGCGCCTTCGAGTACATGCGGCGCGACGGGTGGGACAGCAACGACTATTTCAACGACAAGAAGGGCATCGAGAAGGCCGACCTGACGTACGACAACCCCGGCTTCTCGCTCGGCGGCCCGATCGCCAAGGACAAAGTCTTCTTCTTTGGCGGCCTGGAGTGGAAGCGGATCCGCCGCCTGGCTGGCCCCACTACCCGCACGCTGCCGACCGGCGCCATGCGAAACGGCGACTTCAGCGCGCTGTCCACCAAGATCATCGACCCGCTCACCAAGCAGCCGTTCGCGGGAAACATCATCCCGGCCGACCGGATCACCGCTGACGGCCGTGCCATCGCCAACGTCTACGACCAGATGTCCCAGGCGGCGGCGCAGTACGACGACTCGGTGCTGACCAACAACGCGGTCTTCCAGGACGACAACCCGTTCGACTTCCGCCAGGAGATGCTGCGGGTCGACTACCAGCCGAGCGGCGCTCACCGCCTCACCACGCGGCTGGTGTTCGACCACTACAACCTGATCGCGCCTTACGGCACGTTCATCGATTCGCAGCTGCCGACGATCCCCACGAACCGCATGCGGCCGGGGCGCAACGTGCAGGTGAACCACTACTGGACGCTGCGGAACAACCTGGTGAACGAGGCCAAGTTCAACTACTCCGGCAACGGCCAGAAGATCCCGCCGGTGGGCGACGCGTGGAAGCGCGACACCTACGGCTTCCAGTTCCCGCAGCTCTACGCCGGCGGCGGCGAGTTCTCCGACAGCATCCCCAACGTGGACATGACGGGGTACGCCACGTTCCGGGGGGCCAACGGCTCGCTCCTGTCGCCCACCTGGGACTACTCCTTCCAGGACAACGTCACCTGGATCAGGGGTGAGCACACCCTCAAGGCCGGGATGCTGACGGTCTACAACCAGAAGGACCAGAACGGGAGATCGGAGTACGCCGGCTTCGCCAACTTCGCGACCTCGGGCAACCCCAACTCCACGGGCAACGCCTTCGCCGACGCGCTGCTCGGCAACTTCCGCAACTACCGCGAGGCGCAGCTGGACCCGATTGGGTACTTCCGCTTCTGGCAGTTCGAGGGGTACGTGTCCGATGCGTGGCGCGTGAACGACAAGCTGAGCGTGGAGGCCGGGGTCCGCTATGCCTGGCAGATGCCGACCACGACGCTCGGCAACAACACCACCAGCTTCGACATGGCGATGTACAACCCGGCCAATGCCGTCACCGTGCTGACCAACGGAACGCTGGTCCCCGGCGTGGGCGACCGTTTCAATGGCCTGACCCGTCCCGGCGAAGTCCCCAGCGAGCAGGTGGCGAACGTTCCGAACGCCAACAGCCCGTTCGTGCAGGGCGTCCCGATTGCGGCATCGAACGGGTACTACGAGCGGCAGAACCTCTGGGCGCCGCGCGTCAGCTTTGCCTACAACCCGAAAGGCGACGGGTCGATGGCCATCCGGGGCGGCGTAGGGCTCTTCTACGATCGGCCGGAAGGGAACCTCTACTTCTCACTCGTGAACAACCCGCCATTCTCCCTCAGCTCGGCCTACGAGAATGGCAACCTGGCGAACCCGGGTGGGGGCACTGCAGCGGCCCTCGCGCCGTGGGCGAGCATGGACGCCCTGGACCCCAGTCTGAAGATCCCGCGGGTCTGGAACTGGAGCTTGGGGCTGCAGAAGGAGCTCGGGTTCTGGGGGTTGTTCGGCGAAGCGACCTACGTCGGCAACAAGGGCGAGCAGCTGCTCCGCCAGCCCGACATCAACCAGCCCTCGTTCGAGGAGCTGGCGGCCAATGCCGCCGGGCCGAAGTACAACACCAACTACCTGCGGCCGTACAAGGGGTACTCGAACATCAGGATGCGGCTGTCCGACGTCACGTCGAATTACAGCGCGCTGCAGCTGTTCCTCAGCCGGCGGCGCGGCAGCCTGAACTTCACCGTCAACTACACCCTGTCGAGCGCCTGGGACTACGGCAGCGGCAACGGCGACAACGTGGACACCGGCGCGGACTGGAGAGACCTCAGCACCAATTACGGACCGAGCAACGAGAACCGCCGGCACATCTTCGTGACGACGTTCACCTACCGCCTGCCGTTCTGGCTGAGCCGCGAGGATGTCCTGGGCAAGGTGTTCAGCGGCTGGGAGGTGTCGGGCATCACCCGCTTCCAGTCGGGCCAGCCGTACCACGTCAGCGGCAACACCTCGATCGGGAACCGGCGCGGCGACTTCACGGGCGGCGACGAGAAGCTGGCGAATGCCGGCGAGCTGCTGGCGTCCAACTCGGTGGCCTGGCTCGACACGACCAAGTTCACCGTGGCGCCCGAGAGCCGGCTCGGCGACATCAGCCGCAACATGTTCGTCGGCCCGTCCTACAAGGTGTGGGACTTCTCTCTTCGGAAGCAGTTCCGCCTGAAAGGCAGCGTGAGGGCCCAGATCCAGGCGGACCTCTTCAACGCGTTCAACCAGGTGAGTTTCGGCAACCCGGCGAACACCATCACCAACTCCGGGTTCGGGCTGATCACCTCGGCCCAGCCCATGAGAAACGTGCAACTCGGGTTCAGGATCACGTTCTGATATGGCTTAGGGCTAGGGGCTAGGGAATAGGGCTTGGGGCCAGGGTCAGCGACTTCAGGTCCAGGGCTCGAGGCTCACGGCTCATGCCAGGTCGATCGAGTGGGGTCAGGCTCCATAAGGAGCCTGACCCCTTTTCTCTCTCGCCCCACCGCCCGCCGCCCACCCCTGCCGCCCACCGCCCACCTCCAGCCCACCGCCGTTCGCACATTTTCGGTGCCGCGTTCGCATGGGTTGGTGTCAATATGAGCCGCGCAGTCTCTGGCTGCCGGGGACTTCCCGTGCCATTCCGCACAGTGAGGTGACCATGCAGTACCTCATCCCCATCGTCCTCATCCTGTCGTTGTCCGGCAGCGCGTCCGCCCAGGCTCCCGGCCAGATGCGGGTTGGCGTCTGCCTGGAGGCCGCCCGGTTCGAGGCGGCCGAGGCCGCCGGCTTCGACTACGTGGAGATCGGCGCCTCCAGGGTCGCGGCGCTCACCGAGGAGGAATTCCAGAAGCTGACGGCGGACGTGAAGCGGCTTCGCATCCCGGTGGCGGCCGCCAACGGCTTCATCCCCGGCACGATCAAGCTCGTCGGCCCCGAGATCGACAAGAGCGCGCAGGAGGCGTACGTGGCCAGGACGCTTGGCCGGCTGAAGACGCTCGGCGTGTCCACGGTGGTCTTCGGCAGCGGCGCCGCCCGCCGGGTGCCCGACGGCTTCTCGGGAGACGAGGCGTTCGGCCAGCTCGTGGACTTCTGCCGGCGCATCGCGCCCCTGGCCCGCGACCACGCGATCACGATCGTCATCGAGCCGTTGCGGAAGCAGGAGACGAACATCATCAACAGCGCGAAGGAGGGGCTGCGGCTGGTGAAGGCGGTGGACCGTCCCGAGATCAAGCTGCTTGTGGACTACTACCACCTGTCGGAGGAGGCCGAGAGCCCGGACGTTCTGCTGGAGGCCGGGGCGAGCATCGCTCACATCCACGTGGCGAACCCCAAGGGCCGCGTCTACCCGTTGAGCGCGGACGAATCGGACTACGGCCGGTTCTTCCGGAACCTCTGCGCCATCGGCTACAAGGGGGGCGTCAGCGTCGAAGCCTCGACGAAGAACTTCGAAGCCGAGGCGCCCGTGGCGATTGCCATGCTGCGTAAGGGACTTGCCTGCGGAGCGCGTTAGACTCGCTTCTGCTGTACGCCGGGAAGGGAGACATCATGAACGAACGATCGAGACGTGAATTCCTGGGGCTCGCGGCGGCAACTGCGGCCCTCGGCCAGAGCGGAGTGGGGAGGCTGTGGGCCAGCGAATCCCCAGCCAATCTCGGGGCAGAAGCAGCGGCCGCTCCGCGGGTGCCGTTCGAGCTGGGCATCGCCTCGTACACCTTCCGCTCCTTCCCGCTGGACCAGGCGCTGGCGATGACGGCGCGCCTTCGCGTGCCGAGGATCACGCTCAAGGACATGCACCTGCCGATGGCCATCACCGAACCGGAGATGCAGGCCGCCCGTGCGAAGATCAAGGAATCCGGCGTCCAGCTCTCCTCGTGCGGCGTGGTCTACATGAAGTCGGAGGAGGACGTCCACAAGGCGTTCGCGTACGCGCAGCTCGCGGGGATCACGATGATGGTCGGTGTGCCGACGGTCACCCTGCTGCCGCTGACCGAGCAGAAGGTGAAGGAAACCGGCATCTCCGTGGCCATCCACAACCACGGGCCGGACAACCCGCTCTTCCCCAGCCCCGAGAGCGCCTACCGTGCGGTCGAGAAGATGGACCGACGGATGGGGCTGTGCGTGGACGTGGGGCACACCCAGCGGCTGGGGCTCGACCCGGCCGCCGAGATCGAGCGGTTCTTCGACCGCGTGCTCGACGTCCACATGAAGGACGTCAGCGCGTCCGACGCGAAGGGCACGACGGTGGAGGTCGGGAGCGGCGTGATCGACACGCCCAAGCTGCTGAAGACGCTGATCCGGCTCGGGTACGCGAAGACCGTCCACTTCGAGCACGAGAAGGACGCGAAAGATCCCTTCCCGGGTCTGGCCGAATCCGTCGGCTTCGTTCGCGGCGTGCTGGCGATGGCAGCGTAGGGGCCGCCTGCGTGCCTCGACGTGTGGATAGGTCATACCAAAATGGCCGTCCGGCGACGCAGGGATCTGAGACCCGGCGCCGCCGGCGGCTGGAAAGAATAGGCTGTTGACAGTCGTCAGATGCGGCACTACCATTCCGCGGTCCCCTACCGCGTTCAGGCTCTACGTCGTCGGCTCCATGCTACTGGTCGGACCTTCCGGGCAACCCTGCTCCGGCGTAGGTCGCACCTGTTTCTCGAAGGAGTGCCACGATGGCTGCCAGGCGTTCCATCCTCCAGTTCCTCGCCATCCTTCTCGTCGCGCTCGCCTGGATGACGTCGGCCGACCCGGTGCATGCCCAGGCGACGCGCGCCACGCTGCTCGGGACGATCACCGACCAGAGCGGCGCAGCGCTTCCAGGGATCACGGTCACCGCAACCGAGACCCGCACCAACGTCTCGCACACGACCACGACCAACGCGACCGGCAACTACACCTTCCCGAACATCCCCGATGGCGTCTACAACGTGAAGGGAGAGCTGCAGGGCTTCAAGACGGTGGTGCGCGAGGGCGTCCGGCTGGCCGTCAACACCAGCGTCCGCATCGACCTGTCGTTGGAGGTGGGCGGCGTCCAGGAGACGGTGACGGTTACAGGGGAGACTCCGCTCCTGCAGACCGACCGCACCGACACCGGGCGGACGATCGAGAGCATCCAGGTGGCGGCGATGCCGCTGTCCTTCAACCGCAACTTCCAGGGCATGATGGCCACCGTTCCCGGCGCCTCCCGGCCCTACAAGCCGCACTCCGAGTTCTTCAACTCGCAGGACAGCCTGTCGTCCGAGGTGAACGGCCAGTCCCGCCTGGCCAACAACGTACAGATCGAAGGCCTGGACAACAACCAGCGGACGGGCCTGCTGACCGTGCTGATTCCGCCGGCCGAGGCCATCGACACCGTCAGCGTCACGACCAGCAACTACGACGCGGAGTTCGGACGCGCCGCGGGCGCGGTCACGTCCGTGACGCTGAAGTCGGGCACGAACAAGCTGAGGGGAAGCGCCTTCTGGTTCGGGAACACCGACGCGACGAATGCGTTGCCCGCGTCCACGTACTTCTCGCCGGCCGCCACGCGGACCAAGCCTCCCACCCGCTACAACCAGTTCGGGTTCACGATCGGCGGTCCGATCAAGCAGAACAAGCTGTTCTACTTCGGGGACTACCAGCGCACGCTCGATCGCCTCGGCACAGGTTATCTCTTCACCGTGCCGACGAAGGCCTTCCGCGAGGGGGACTTCAGCGCGGCCTCCACGAAGGTCTACGACCCGGCGACCGGCGATTCGAGCGGCAACGGGCGGACGCAGTTCCCCGGCAACAGGATCGACCCCGGTCGCATCAGCCCGATCGCCCTCGCGATCCTGTCGCACATCCCGCTCCCGAACCTCGATGTCCCGCTTGGGCAGGCCAACTACCAGAAGAACAGCTACCGGGACAAGAACACCGACAGCTTCGACACCAAGATCAACTACGCCCTGAACGAGTCGAACCAGGTGTCCGCGCGGTTCAGCTTCCAGCGGCCTGAAATCACGCAGCTGCCCCTCGACGGGTACGAGGATTGGGGCGGCCCGCTGGGCGGCGGCTTCATGGCCACCGGCACGAACATGACGTACAGCACCGCCGCCAACTGGACCCACACCTTCTCGAACACCTTCCTCATGGAAGTGCGCGGCGGCACCAGCTACTACCACAACGAGGCGGTGACGACCGCCAATGGCCAGAATCTCGCGGACGAACTCGGAATCAAGGGCGTCAATATCGACGAGTGGACCAGCGGGCCTCCGACCGTGACGATCAACAACGGGTTCTCCAACCCGGTGATGGGCTACGTGAACAGCCTGCCGTGGGATCGCTGGGAACGGTCCTGGGAGTTCGCCGCGACTGCGACGAAGATCCGGGGGAACCACACCCTCAAGTTCGGCGGGAACTGGCGTCACAACAGCGACAAGCTGCTGCAGACGCAGGACAACCAGGGCCCGAGGGGAGGCTTCACCTTCAGCGGCGCCCAGACCGGCTCGACCGCTGACACGGCGGCGAACAACGGCATCGCGAACTCGTTCGCCTCGTTCCTGCTCGACCGGCCGAGCGGCATGGCGCGCGACCTGAAGGTGCTCGACGACGTCGGATCGCAGCACTGGGCGTTCTACACCTTCGTGCACGACAAGTGGCAGGCGTCGAGCAAGCTCACGATCGACCTTGGGTTGCGGTGGGAGTACTACGACCCGATCATCGGCCTGGCCGGCAAGGGGTCCTTGTCCAACTACGACCCGACCACCAACTCGCTGCTGGTGTCGGGGTACGGGAACGTCGCAAACGACTTCGGCATCAAGAAGGACCTCAACAACTTCAACCCCCGCCTGGGCCTGTCGTACCGCATCGACGACAAGACCGTCGCCCGGGGCGGCTTCGGCTCCAGCACGACGCCCTTCCCCGACAACCGGTACGCGTTCAACTACCCGGTCAAGCAGAACAACAGCTACCAGACGCCGAACTGGTACTCGCCGACTCCGTACAACATGGCCGCCGGCTTCCCTTCGCCAACCTACCTCGCGATCCCCGACAACGGCATCATCAACGCCAACGCGGTGCTGGCGCAGTCGCTGTTCCACGTGCCGAGCAACCTCCAGCAAGGCTCGCTGTACTCGTGGAACCTCGCGTTCCAGCGAGAGCTGACGGCGGGGCTGACGGGCGAAGTGGCGTACGTCGGGAATCGCAGCGACGACGTGCTCAACCGCTTCCCCATGAACGCGGGCCTGGAGATCGGCGCCGGCATCAACGGCCAGCCGCTCTACAAGCTGTACGGCAAGACGGCCGGCGTGGAGAACCTCGCCTGGAAAGGCAAGACCCGCTACAACGGGCTCCAGATGAAGCTGGACCGCCGGTTCCGCAACGGCTGGCTGGTCACCAACTCTTACACCTACTCGAGGGCACGCGATTACTCGAACGACAACGGCGGCCCGAGCACCCCTGCCGATGTGGAGCGCAGCTGGGGCTACGGGAACTTCGACCGGACGCATGTCTACGTCGGGTCGTTCGTGTGGTCGCTCCCGTGGTACAAGAGCACCGACGCGGGCTTCCTGCACTACGTGCTCGGCAACTGGCAGCTGTCGGGGATCTTCACTTACCAGTCGGGCCAGCCGCTGGACATCACGTCGTCGAGCGCCGCCTCGCTCAACACCCCGGGCAACACACAGCGTCCGAACATGACCGGGGACCCCAGCATCATCGGCGACTACGGTCCGGGCAAGTCACTATTTCGATACGACGGTATACGTGGCGCCGCCGGCCAACACGTTCGGGAGCCGGACCCGCAACATGGGCGACGTGCGCGGGCCGCGCTTCACGAATCTCGACTTGAGCCTGGTCAAGCAGTTCGGGCTGGGCGGCAGCCGGACGGCCGAGATCCGCCTGGACGTCTGGAACCTGCCGAACACGACCCACATGAGCAACCCGAACGCCTCGTTCGGCAATGCGCAGTTCGGGCAGGTGACGTCGGCGTACAACGAGCGCCAGATGCGCTTCAGCGCCAGGTTCCTGTTCTAGGGGCCAGGGGCTAGGGGCTAGGACCAGGGGCTAGCGGTGGCTGCCGACCGGCAGCTGCCGCTAGCCCTTTTCTTCAGGGGAGTTCAGTCATGTCTCACGAGGTTTCGCGCCGCTCCTTCATCCAGGCGACGGCCGCTGCGACGGTCGGAATGAGCGTGTCGGGCGCTTCGGCGTTCCAGGCCGGAGGCGCGAACGACCGCGTGTTGCTCGCGGTGGTGGGCACCAACGGCCGGGGCGCGCAGCTGGCGAAGCTGTTCAGCAAGCTGCCGGGATCGGAGGTTGGCTACATCTGCGACGTCGAGGAGAAGGCGCTTGCCAAGGGCGTGAAGGCCGTCGCGGGCCTTCAGGCGCGCGAGCCGAAGACGGCCGTCGACTTCCGGCGCGCCCTCGAGGACAAGAACGTGAACGCCGTCGTCATCGCCATGCCGGACCATTGGCACGCGCCGGCTGCGATCCTCGCGTGCGCGGCGGGGAAGGACGTCTATGTCGAGAAGCCGTGCGGACACAACCCGCTCGAGGGCGAACTGCTGATCGCCGCGGCCCGGCGCCACAACCGCATCGTGCAGATGGGCAGCCAGCGCCGGTCCTGGCCGAACGTCATGGACCTGGTGGCGCAGCTGCGGAGCGGCAGCCTGATCGGCCGCGTCTACTTCGCCCGCGGCTGGTACGTCAATACGCGCGGGCCCATAGGCGTTGGCAAAGAGGCGCCCGTGCCGGCCGGCCTCGACTACGAGTTGTGGCAGGGCCCCGCGCCGCGACGGCCGTTCAAGGACAACCTCATCCACTACAACTGGCACTGGTTCTGGCACTGGGGCACCAGCGAGGCGTGCAACAACGGGACGCACGAGATTGACGTGATGCGCTGGGCGATGGACGTCAACTTCCCCACGCGAGTGGAGTCGTCCGGCGGGCGCTTCCACTACAAGGACGACTGGGAGTGCGCCGACACGCAGGTGGCCTCGTTCGAGTTCGAAGGGGGCAAGTCGTTCATCTGGGAGGGCCGGAGCTGCAACGGATTCAGGACCGAGGGGCTGAGCCGCGGCGTCACGTTCCACGGTGAGCAGGGCAGCGTGCTGGTGGACGACAACGCGTACACCGTGTTCGACCAGAAGCACAAGGTGGTGAAGAAGGTGGAAGACGTGGCGGAGCAGTCCACGGTGGACATCACCGGCCCAGGCGACCGGCTCGACTCCTACCACCTCGCCAACTTCCTCGACAGCGTCCGCTCGAGGAAGACGCCGAACGCCGACATCGAACAGGGCCACCGCAGCGTCCTGCTCTGCCACCTGGCCAACGTGGCGTACCGCGTCGGCCACACGATCCGCTGCAACCCGGCCGACGGCCACGTGCTCGACGACAAGGCCGCCCAGGCGCTGTGGGGCCGCACCTACGAGCCGGGCTGGGAGCCCGAGGGGTTCAACGCGGTCGCCCGGGGTTAAGCGCCTGGGGCGGGTGGCGCTCGCCCGCTCACCCCCTGCCCTGCCAAAGAAACGGGGCGGCGACTTACCGTCGGTGGTCTGCAAGACCGGTCGGGAGACTCTCGACTAGCGGTCCTCCCACGTCTCCCGACCCTCATGTTGCGCGACGTTGGTCGCTCGCCCCGTTTCTTCTACCCGCCGGGGGTCGCAGCCCACGGGTTCGCTTGGCGAGCACCACCCGCCCCTGGCGGCGGCCGCTCCGCCGCCCTTCGACTATGCTCAGGGAGTGGTGAGCAAGGTCGAACCACGGCGTGGGGCAGGCTCCAGAGCGCGCCGTAGGTACTCCGTGACGGGCGAGGCCCGCCCGCCCAGGGCAATTACGCGTTCAGGCTAGACCTCCACGCGGCGCGTCTTCTTGTTCCACTTCGCGATGCGGCCCGCCCGGTAGGACAGGTTGCACATGTGTCCCACGAGCGCCGCGTGGTGGCCGAAGCGGACGTCCTCGATGGGCTTGCCCCCCGTCCGGATCGCGTCGATCCAGTTGCGCATGTGCGCGCGCGTCGAGTCCTCGTCGTTCGGCGCCCGGTACTCCACCGGCGCCGCCGCGGCCGGCCCGTCCAGCGGCGACAACTTCTCGTTCAGGTTCATCAGGGCCCGGAACTGCGCCGCCGTCGCGTCGGGCCACGAGTGGACCGAGTAGCCGAAGTTCTCGGACCGCGGCTGATAGTGGAAGGTGAACGAGGTGCCCGAGTACTCGAGGGTGCCCTCGGTCCCGTAGAACTTCAGCATCGGCCCGGGGTGACCGTTCATCGCGGTGCTCGTCAGCTTGAGCACGAACCCCTCGGGGTATTTCACCATCGCCGTCATCTGGTCCGGCACCTCGCGGTAGTTCTTCCAGTGGTAAATGTCGCCGAAGCTGACGACGCTCTCCGGTTCTTGCACGCGCATCAACTGGTGCACGGCCGTCAGGAGGTGCACGAACAGGTCGGTGGGCAGGCCGCCCGAGTAGTCCCAGAAGAGACGCCACTGGAAGAAGCGCCGCAGGTCGAAGTCGCAGGCCGGGGCGGGGCCGAGGAACCGCTTGAAGTCCACCGTCTGGGGAGAGGCATCGGGCGGGATGGGGTAGTACCAGGCGCCCGTGGCCGTGTTCCTGTGGAACTGGCCCTCCACGAGTGTCACCTGCCCGAGCCGGCCGCCCTCGATCAACTCCGTCGCCTCCCGCGCGCAGCCCATGCTCATGTACTGGCTACCGACCTGGACCACTTTGCCGCTCTTGTCCGCGGCCGCGATGAACGCCTCGCCCTCCTCCCAGGAGTGCGTCATCGGCTTTTCGACGTAGACGTGCTTGCCGGCCGCCAGGGCTTCCTGCGTCATCTTCAGGTGCCAGTGGTCGGGAGTCGCGATGACCACGGCGTCCACGTCCGGCCGCGCGAGGACCTGCGTGTAATCACCCGTCGTCTCGACGGTGGGCGAAATTAGCTCCTTGGCACGATCCAGGTGCCCCTTGTAGCAATCGGCGGCGGCGACGACGTCCACCCCGGCGATGCCCTTGGCCGCCTCCATCAGGAGCGTCCCCCTGATGCCCACCCCGATGAAGCCGAGCCGGACCGGCTTGAGGGAGACGGCCGCGGAGTTGTTGATTTGCGCGGCGGCGGGGCGGGCCGCACCGAGCCCGGTCGCCACGGCCGCCAGCAGGGTGGATTGTTCGAGGAAGCGCCGCCGGTCAATCGGCTCGTGGGCTGACATGTCGGCCTCCTTGGCGTCGCGTCCGAGCGACGCGTCGCAGCCCCGGGTCACGATGAGAGATGTGACCCCACCAGGGTGCGGCTGTAGTACCATGCGCCCGGGCTGAAGTCAACGGACCCCTTCCCGGCGGCTTTTCGTGCGTCCGACGGTCCTCATCAATCCGGTTGGAGGTGTTGCATGTCGCATGTTTCCCGGCGCAGGTTCCTGAAGGCCACCGGGGCGGGCGTCGCGGGCACGGCGGTCGTGTCGAGCGCGTCCAGCTATGCCAGCATCCTCGGCGCGAACGACCGTGTACGGGTCGGCCTGGTCGGCTTCTCCGACCGCACGCGCGACGCCCTCATCCCGGCGTTCCTGCAGGACGCAGCGGCCCTGAACTTCGAGATCGTCGCGGTCTCGGACATCTGGAGCCTGCGGCGCGAGGAGGGGGCGGCGTACGTCGAGAAGCGGTCGGGCAAGCGTCCCGTGACGACCCGGAACAACGACGAGCTGTACGAGCGCAAGGACGTGGACGCGGTGATCGTGGCCACGGCCGACTTCCAGCACGCGCTGCACGGCGTGGAGGCGGTCCGCGCCGGGCGCGACGCCTACGTCGAGAAGCCGCTCGCGAACACCATGGCCGACGCCCGCGCGATCCGGAAGGCGGTCAAGGAGACCGGGAAGATCGTGCAGATCGGCACGCAGCGCCGGAGCACCCCGGTCTACCAGCGAGCCTACGACTTCATCCGCTCCGGCCAGTTCGGCGAAATCGTGATGGTCGAGATGAGCTGGAACGTCAACCAGCCGGGGCGCTGGCGGCGCCCCGACGTGGTGCCGAAGCTGCGCGAGCAGGATACGGACTGGACCCGCTACCTGCTCAACCGCCCGGTGGAGGCGTTCGACCCCAGGAAGTACCTGGAGTTCCGGCTGTTCTGGCCCTACTCCTCCGGCATCCCCGACCAGTGGCTGGTCCACCAGATTGACACGGTCCACTGGTTCACCGGCTTCCCGAGGCCGCGGAGTGTTGTCGCCAACGGCGGGATCTACGTGTGGAAGGACGGGCGCCGCAACTGGGACACCATGACGGCGGTCTTCGACTACGGCCCGCTGGACGATCCCTCCAAGGGCTTCCAGGTCGCCTACTCATCCCGCATGACGAACGCGGCTGGCGGCACCAAGGAGTTGTACTACTCCAATGGCGGCACGCTGGACCTCGACAAGAACCAGGTGACGCCGGGCGGCGGTCTCCGCGAACGGGAGGCGGCAGCCATGGGCCTGAAGCCGAACCTGCTGGCCGAGAAGATGCTCGTGGAGAAGGCCGGGACGGTCGAAACCTCGGCGAACACCGGCGCGGACCCCTCAACGACTGCGAACATGCGGAACTGGCTGGAGTGCGTGCGCAGCCGCAAGACGCCGAACGCCGACATCGAAGCGGGCTACAGCCATTCCGTCGCGCTGTGCATGACCATCGCCGCGGTGCAGACCGGCCAGCGCGTCGGCTTCGACGATGCGAAGCAGGAAGTGGTGGTCGGCGGCCCGCGAGCGGAGTCCCCCGGTCAGCCCTGAGATCGGCAAGCGGGCTGGATCACTTGTCAACTGGTCAATTGACCACTTGGCAAGTGATCCCTCTGCCCGTGTTCAGATCGCCCTGGCGGCCTCCGCCGCCCGTCCCAGCGGGAAACCGAAGTACTCGCGGGCGTTGTGGAAGCACACGCCCCGCACGACGTTCGCGAGCAGTTCCCGGTCGTCCGGCAGCCGGCCCCGGCGCACGTCCTCGCCCAGCAGGTTGCACAGCAGGCGCCGGAAGTACTCGTGGCGCGAGTAGGACACGAAGCTCCGCGAGTCGGTGACCATCCCCACGAATCGCGAGAGCAGCCCCAGGTTCGACAGCACGTTCATCTGCGCGGTCATCCCGTCCAACTGGTCCAGGAACCACCACGCCGAGCCGTACTGCATCTTGCCGGGCACTGTCCCGTCCTGGAAGTTCCCGACCATCGTCGCGATCAGCTCGTTGTCCCTGGGATTGATGTTGTAGAGGATGGTCTTCGCCAGCTGGTTCGTCTCGTCCAGCCGGTCGAGGAAGCGCGAGAGCGGACGCGCGATCTCGAAGTCGCCGACCGAGTCGAAGCCGGTGTCGGGGCCCAGCGTCCGCCGGAGGCGGGTGTTGTTGTTGCGGAGCGCCCCCAGGTGGAACTGCTGCACCCACCCGCGCGCGTGATCGAGGAGGGCCAGGTGGTAGAGCAGCGCCGACCGGAAGCGCGATGCCCGGCCGGCGTCCACCGCCTGGCCGCCCCGCACCCGACCGAACGTGTCGGCGACCTCGGCGTCTTGCCAGGGCTCCGCGGGCATCGTCTCGAGACCATGGTCGGAGGCCCTGCACCCCATCTCGTGGAACGCGTCGTGCCGCGCCCTGAACGCGTCGAGCAGGGCCGCGAAGCTGCCGTCGATTGAGACGCCCGACGCCTCCTCGAGCCTTGCCAGGTAGGCGTTGAAGGCCGGCGGGTCGTCGATGCCGAGGGCGCGGTCGGGCCGCCACGTCGGGTAGACGCGCGTCTCGGGGTCGTGGCGGGCGGCGAGCACGCGGTGGGCCTCGAGGGAGTCGGCAGGATCGTCGGTGGAGCAGACCACCGCGACACGGAACCCGCGCAGAAGGCCCATCGCCGTGAAGCCGTCCTCCCGCAGCCTGGCGTTGCAGCGATCGAACACCGACCTCGCCGTCGCGGGAGACAGCAGGTCCCGGATGCCGAAGGGCCGGCGCAGCTCCATGTGCGTCCAGTGATACTGCGGGTTTCGCACGGTGTGCGGCACCGTGCGCGCCCACGCCTCGAACTTCTCCCAGTCGGACGCGTCGCCCGTGCAATAGCGCTCGGGCACGCCGTCGGAGCGCATGGCCCGCCACTTGTAGTGGTCGCCCTCCAGCCACAGCTCGGTGATCGACCGGAACCGGTGGTCCTCGGCCATCAACTGCGGCGAGAGGTGGCAGTGGTAATCGATGATGGGCAGCGGCGCGGCCACGCGGTGGTACAGGTCCGACGCCACCTCGCTCTCGAGCAGGAACTCGTCGTCCAGAAAGGTGCTCATCGCTACACTCCCGTTCACGCTCGACGGTGACGACCGGTGCAAGCCGCACCGTGACGTCGTGACAGGACCCTCAACCGCCGACCGTCAACCGTCAACGACGGTGGGCGCCGTCGCAACGTCCTCGCGGCGCCCTGACCTCGACGACCGGTAGATGGCTTCGACGACGGCGACACTGCGGCGCGCGTCGCGCCCGTCGCACCTCGGCGGACGACCTTCGCGAATCGCCTCGACGAAATCCTCGATGACCGCGCGGTGCGGCGCCACGTCCGAGACGAGCGGCGACGATGCCGCCACGCCTGCACCGGGTATCGCGGTCCCTGGCGCCGCCGGTGGGGGATCGCTCCGCCTTCAGGTCCCACGCCACACAGCGTCCTGCTCGAGCACGATGCCTGCCGGCTCCGCCGGTGACCGAGACGCGCCGCGGGTAGCCGGGATAGGCGGCCGTCGTGGCTCAAGACCCCGAGCGCACCCGCCGTGAACTCCAGCATTGCCGCGCCGTGTCTTCCACCTCGATGTCGTGCAGCAGCGTCGCGGTCCGCGCCTGCACGCGGGCACACGTTGCCGAGCAGCCAGAGCAGCAGGTCCACGGTGTGGATGCCCTGGTTCATCAGCGCGCCGCCGCCGTCGAGCGCCCATGTGCCGCGCCAGCGCGACGAGGTGTAGTAGGACTCCGGCGGGCGATACCAGGGGACGCGCGCGTCCGCCAGGAGCGGCTTGCCGATCGCGCCGGCGTCGATGGCCTCCTTCGTCCGGCAGATGTGCGGCTTGAAGCGGTCCTGGAAGAAGACGCCGAGCGTGACTCCCGCCTTCTCCGCCTCGGCGACGAGCGCGTCGGCCCGGCCGGTGGTGATGTCGATGGGCTTCTCGACCAGCACGTGCAGCCCGGCCCGTGCGGCCGCCATCCCCTGGACGCCGTGAAGGCCCGACGGGCTTCCGATTGCGACGAGGTCGAGAGGCCGGTGGGCGAGGAACGCGTCGAAGTCGGTATAGGGGCGGCCGCCGTGTCGCGTGCAGATGGCCTCGACCTTGCCGGCGTTCAACCCCTGGACCGCGGCTATCACGAGCCCCGGCACTTCGCGGGCCGCCCGTGCATGGCTTTCTGTGATCCCGCCGCCCCCGACGAGGCCGATGTGCAAGGTCATGGTGTCAAGGCCAACCACAACCTCACTCGGTGGTTCTTCGTCCTGCCATTCCCGCGTAGAACAGCGCCCCGCCGATCAGCAGCACGCCCACGGCGGCCGTGGCGGCCTGTGCGGCGCCCGCGACGCTGGTCGCCTTCACGCTCGCCTCCCAGTTGACGTAGATCAGCGCCGAGATCGCGAGCCCGACGAGGGCGGTGATCACGCCAGCCGTCAGCAGCGGGGTGTGGGACTGCGTCAGGTCCGGGATCCGGTCCACGTTCACCGTGCCGAACTGCTTGCCGATCCAGAACCAGTAGATCAGCAGGCTCACCGGGTGCATCAGGCCGGCCCAGACGAAGACCGCCTGCTGGTTGCCCGTCCACTGGACGATGAGCGCGACGAGCAGCGTCATGAACATGCCGCCGATGCCGCCCGTCATCGCTCCGAGGCCCACGACCGCGCCCGACACCTTCTCGGGGAAGAGGTCGGTCGCCGACGTGAACACGTTGGCCGACCACGCCTGGTGGCAGGCGGTCGCCAGCGAAATCAGCGCCACGCACACCGTGAAGCTGTCCGTGTAATACGCGCCGATCGCGCACGGCATGCACGCGGCCGGGACCAGCATCGCGGTGAGCGCGCGGCGCCCACGCGCCACCCCCGCGACATCAGGAATCCGGATAGCCAGCCGCCGGCGATCGACCCCACGCTCGCGCCGGTGTAGATGATCGCCAGCAGCAGGGCGCTCTTCAACGGGTTCTGCCCGCGCTCGTTCTCGAGGTAGGAGGGCAGCCAGATAGAGGTAGAACCACCACACCGGGTCGGTGAGGAGCTTCGCGATCAGGAACGGCCAGATCTGCTGTAGCGCAGCAGCGCCGTCCAGTGGATCCGCAGCTTGGCCTGGCCCTGGGGCCGGTCCGACTGGATGTAAGCCAGCTCGGCAGGCGACACTCGCTTCGACTCCTCCGGCGGGTCGAACCCCCACTGCCAGAAGATCAGCCACAAGAAGCCAATCACGCCGATGGTGATGAAGGCCCACTGCCAGCCGAAGGTCGAGGCCAGCCAGACCGTCGCGAACGACACCATCACGCCCGACGTTGGTGCCGGAGTTGAACAGCCCGGTGGCCAGCGCCCGCTCCTTCTGCGGGAACCACATCGCCACCGCCTTGATCGACGCGGGGAAGTTGGCCGCCTCGGCGAGGCCCAGGAAGAACCGGACGATGGCGAAGCCGAGCACGGTGCGGACGATGCCGTGGGCCGCAGCCATCGTGGACCACAGGACGAGTGCGCCGGCCAGGCTGCGCTTCACGCCAAACCGGTCGATGACCGTCCCGATGATCGAGGGAAACGCCGCGTAGGCGGCGGTGAACGCAAACGTGATCCACCCGTAGTCCACGTCGGTCCAGCCCAGGGCCGACTGCAGCGTGGTCTTGAGCACCGAGAGGGAGTTGCGGTCGACGTAGTTGATCGTCGTGCAGAAGAAGATCAGCCCGCAGATGACCCAGCGGTAGCGCCCGACCGCCGAGGGCGCCCCGCTGACGGCGACCGGCGTTCCACGAGATTCGGATGGCATCCTGTGCTCCCTCCAGCGCGTGACCAGAGTGGTCACTCCACCTGCGGCCTCGTCGAGACTCCACCCCGGCCTTTTTGGCCGTCGCTTGAATACCACCGGGATCCGGGCAGAGTCAAGTGAGAACGCCCTGGAGGCCTGTGGACAGACCAGTTCGGCAACGCGCACGGAGGGAGGTGGTCCCGCCGGCCGCCGCCCGTAGCGCTGCGTGGAGTAGCCCACGATCAGGCCGACGATGCTGCCGGGGATCACGATTTCGAAGTAGTAGTGTTTGCCGGACGGGTCGGGCATGGCGGCCACCAGGAATGCGAACAGCGCCCCCATCGCGACCAGGGCAGGACGTATTCGAGGCCGAGATCGTCCAGCATCGGCGGGTGCAGCAAGTAGGAGACCGTGCGGATCTCCTGTGTCACTTCCTCCACGAACTCGCCGCTCTCGCCCAGGACGCGCTCGAGGCCTTCCAACCGCCGTCGCCCTGTTCGACCAGTACAAGCCGCTGCAGATGCCGACCCTCAGCCTCGGCGCCGGGGAAACCCGCGCGATCATCGACTACATCGACGCGCAGAGCGCCAGGGTGGCTGCCTCGACGGCGGCATCTGCCATCGCCTCGCCAGGCGCTGCCGGCTCTGCCGGCGCACCGCCGCCTGCCGGGGCGGCCGCTGCCTCCACCGTTTCCCCGGCCGCCGCCGATGTGGCACCACTCCTCGATCCCTACATCAGGCTCCAGGAGGCCTTGAGCGCCGACACGCTGGCCGAGGTCGGTTCAACCGCCCGCCTGATTGCGGAGCGCGCGTCGACAATGGGGCCGGCAGGAGGGTCGATCCGGGTCCTCGCGGTGACACTGGCCGGGGCCAGGGAGATTGACCGGGCGCGCAGCGCGTTCGGCGCCCTTGGCGACGCCATCATGATGGCGGCCAAGGCCTCGGGCGGCGATCTTGGTGAGGGAATCCGCGTGGCCTACTGCCCGATGGTGAAGAAGTACTGGTTCCAGAGGGGTGAGGAAATCAAGAACCCGTTCTACGGGAAGGAGATGCTCGATTGCGGGCGGCTCGTCGCGCAAATACCCGACCTGCGTCCCCAGATGCCGCCGCCGCCCGCCCGCTAACCTCTCCGCCCTCCAGAAGGTTCAGGGTTCAGGGTGAGTGGCCACTAGTACCCGCGTCATCGCGCCGCGATACGGGATGACCTGTCCGGGCTCGATTGTGACCTCCCACTCCATCGAGCGGAAGCCGTCACGTTGAACCGCGATTCGGTGCACTCCCGGAGTGAGCGTCAGCGGCTCGGTGTTCGGCGTGAAGGTGCCGACCGGTCCCACGTATTCGCCGTCCACGAAGATATCCGCGTCGGAGGGCTGGATGTCGAAGCTCACCCCGCCGTGGACCGGCACACCGGGCTGCACGTCGTACGCGCCCTGGGGTGCATAGCCGTAGACCCTGGGCGTGTAGCTGCCCATGTATGCGTAGGGATACGGCACCGGGTTCCCGATGAACAAGCCGAAGCCAATGCTCAGGTGTGGCCGGAACGTGTAGTACGGGCTCGGGAAGTAGTAGGGGCGGTACGGCGCGTAGTAGTACGGCCGCGGGTACGGGTGTGCGTAGTAGTAAGGGCGCCCGTAGTAGGGGCGCGCGTAGTAGGGACGCGCGTTGTGACGAGCCCCCCGGGTAGCCGGGCCTGACGTTGGAGTAGTAGGGCGGGCGCGGAACCGCCCGCGGCCCCTGATACGGCCGACTCTGGTACGCGCGCGGCGAACCGGCCTGCCCCCCGTACTGCGGACCTCTCGCCGGGCCCGCGTACTGCGGCCGCGCCGATGCCCGCGGTGAGTTCTGCCGCGCCTGCGGCGCGCTCTGCCTCGCCTGGGGGCCGCTTTGCCGAGCCTGCGCGCGAGGCACCGCGCGTTGGCCGCCGCCCTGTCGGGGTGCCGGCGCGCTGGCGGTCGCACGTCCGCTCCCACGCTGCCTCGTGCCTGCCCTGTTCTGAGCGTCTGCCGGGACCGCGAGCGCGAGGGCGGCCACGACGAGCGCCGAGGTGAACGTCCGTTCCAGGTTCATGTGCCCCTCCACGCGCGCCCTTAACGCAACCGTAGTGCCAACCGAGCAGTAGGGTTTTGCGGAGCAATTCAAGCGGGGCGCAGCAGAAGCCAGGCTCGGATCGTCCCCGCCCGAGTGCACTCCGTAGCCGGTTCTACCTTCCACGACGGCATCCTGTAGACCGTGGCACGCCACCGGTAACGCAACCGCCACAGCGGGATGCCCTAGACCAGAAACGCCACGACGAGAGCGGTCTTGAGCATACACAATACCGGGACGGTCCCGTTACGACTGGCGCCAGTTGACCTCACTGGTAGGCTTGTTGCCGGAGGCTGATCGGTGCAACAGGATCAGGACGGGCGGTCGGCACCTGCGCGTCGTGCGGCGGCAGCGCGGCTGGTGGCAGCGGCGGATTTCCTCACCGTCGGGCTCGTGCTGCTCGCCCTGACGATCGTCCTCTTCAAGGGATTCCGCTTCGACGTCGCCGGTATCCGCCTGTCGGCGACCGACTTCGGCCGCCCGTTGATCCTGGCTGGGCTGCTGACACTGGTCCGGCATGGGTTCGTCCGCCGCCCGACGCTTCGCGGGCGCCTCCGCCAGGTCCTGGCCCGACGACATACACCGCCGGGCGTGAGCGCGGTCCTGTGGCCGTTCGCGGTCAGCCGGCTGGGCGTTCTCTTCACGGGGCTCATGGCGGTCTATGCAATCGGCTTTAGGGAAGCGCCTCCCTTCCGCGTCTCGATCGACGAGACGCTGAACTTGCTCGCTCGCTTCGACACGGGCTGGTACTGGTCCATCGCCCAGCACGGGTACTCCCCCGGTGGCAACCTGCAGCACGACGTGGCGTTCTTTCCGCTCTACCCGCTGCTGATGGCGGGTTTCGGCCGCCTGCTCGGCGGATACCCGATGATTGCCGGCTTCGTGGTTTCGCTCGGGGCGTTTCTCGGGGCTCTCGTGTACGTGTACCGCCTCGGCGCGGCATGGTGCGAGCGGGAAGACAGCCCCGGAGCGGCCGTCGCGCTGCTGGCGTTCTACCCGTTCGCGATCTTCTTCGGCCTGGTCTACTCGGAATCAGTCTTCCTGCTGTGCGCGGCCGGCGCGATCTATCACGTGTTCCGACGGCACATCGTGGTGGGTACCATCTTCGCGTTTGCGGCCGGCCTGACCAGGCCCAACGGCTTCCTGCTCGCGGTGCCGCTGGCGCTCCTGGCGCTCTCGACGTCATCTCGACTTCAAGGGACCGCCCGCCGGTGGCTGCTGGGCGAGCGCCTTCAGCACACGCCGCCCGCCGCGGCGACCGTATGGTCCGTCGTGCCCGTCCTGGCACCCGTCCTGGCCGTGCTCGCCTACTCGGCGTACGTCGCGGCCCTGACCGGCGCTCCCTTTGCCTGGGCCACCGCGCAGGAAGGCTGGGGGCGCGAGTACTCGGGACTCTCCGCCGTCGTGACCGGACCCTATGCCCGGCTTCAATACCGGGGCATCCTCGGCGCAATACGGGCCTGGCCCTTCGACACCTTCAACGCCATGGCCGGCCTCTTCGCGGTGGTCGGGTTGTGGCCGGTGACGCGGCGTTATGGCCTGGCGCTCGGAGCCTTCGTGGCGGTGAACCTGCTTCCGCCCATGCTGGTCGGAGGGAGTGTCGCCCTGGGGCGCTATACGTCCGTCCTGTTTCCCCTCTTCTTCTGGATGGCCGACAGCCTCCCGCCCGACCGGCGGCAATACTGGCTCGGCGCCTTCGGCGTCGGGCAGGGCCTGGCCGCGTGTCTCTTCTTCACGTGGCGCCCGTTGTTCTGACGATGCCGCCCACCTTCAACCAGATGTCTCGGACGGCAGTCAAACGGACAAGTGATGTCTGCTTCTGGTTTGCACACTTTGATCGTCGCGGGCGTAACTTTGGTGCGCCAGTTGCTTCTCCTCGTCGTGGATTGCTGCGACCGTCACCTGTGAGAGACAACTCGTTGCTTCCTCGATTGCCGTTACTCCTCCTCTGGCTTCACCTCGTGGGGCTCTCCGCGCTGTCGGTCGCGCAGCCCCTGCTCCAGCTCTGTGGAAACAGTCCCGAGTTCTTCATCGCGCACCGTGCCCGTTCCATCGATCTCTCTTGATCGTCGCCGCCGTGCTCCTGGTGCTCCCATGTGTCCTGATTACCGGCGTGTGGGTCGCCGGGCGGTTCGGCGAGCGGGCGCTGAAGACGGCACGGGGAGCGGCGGTTGCGGCGCTCGTCGGTGCGCTTGCGATGCAGGCCGCGAAGCACGCAGGTGTCCAGAAGTGGACGCTGGCCGTTCCGCTAGCGGTCATCGCCGGAATCGTCGCGGTCCGGGGTTACGCCAGAAGCGCACCGGTCCGATCGGTGGCAACTTGGTTGTCGCTTTCCGTGGTCGTGATTCCCATTCTGTTCTTCAGTCGGCCGGCCGTCTGGCGGCTCGTCGTGCCGCCGGCCGACACCCAAGGCTTCGAGGTGCGGCACAGGCCAGACGCCCCCACTCCCGGACCCGTGCTGCTCGTCGTCGTGGACGAGGTCCCACTGCTGTCGCTGCTTGACGCCGAAAACAAGATCGATCCTGTCCTCTATCCGAACCTGGCCGGCCTTGCGCACGACGGCGTTTGGTTCCGAAACGCCACAACCGTCAGCGACGACACCCGGTGGGCTGTCCCGGCCATCGTGTCTGGGAGGTACCCCCACGGGTCGCTGACGCCCACTCGCGCGGACTACCCGGAGACCTTGTTCACTGTCCTCGAGCGGTCCCACCGCCTGGAGGTCGTCGAGGCAATCACGGGGCTCTGCGAGTCCCAATGGTGCCAGGGAGGCGACGCGCTCGGCTCGCGACTGCTGGCCATTGCGGACGATCTTCGGGTCCTGTACCTGCACCTCCTACTCACCGACGACCTGCGAAAGCGGCTGCCAACACTGACGAGCGACTGGGCGCGCTGGGGCGTCAAGGCGAGCGTGGAGGAGGGGCGCCGGCGTGCATTCCCCGACCGGCACCCGAGCAGTCTCCAGGTCGCCCGCGCGTATGCCGACTGGATCTCGGAGGTCGACCCACAGCCGACCTTCTATTTCATCCACTCGCTGCTGACGCATTCGCCGTGGCAGCTGCTGCCCACGGGGCAGAAGAACAGCACCCGTACGCCGGTGCCGATTGACGGGGACGGGACTGCCCAGGAGTCCTGGGGCGTCGCACAGTACCACCAGCGGCACCTGATGCAGACGCAGGTCGCGGACGCCGTCATCGGCTCGTACATGGAACGGCTGAAGAAGGCGGGTCTGTACGAGCGGTGCCTGGTCGTCGTCACCGCCGACCATGGCGTCTCGTTCTCACCAGGCTCGCCGCGCCGCGAGTTCACCGACGCGACGTCCGCGGAGATCGTGCGGGTGCCGCTCGTGATCAAGTTCCCCGCCGGGCAGCCCGGCGTGCCCGGCATCACGACGATCGCCGGGCAGACGGTGTCGGACCGAAACGCGGAAACCGTGGACATCGCGCCGACGGTGCTGGATGCGCTCGGCATGGAACTGCCCTGGGCCATGGATGGCGCGTCCCTGCGGCGGCCGCTCGACCAGGAGCGGGCGTCCAAGACCGTTGTATTCGATCAGGAGGGACACGCGCGGTCGTTCGGCCCCGAGGGCCCGGACCTCGCGCCGGCCTTGCGACGGAAGGTCGCGCTCTTCGGCACTGGAGCGAATCCCTTCCCGGTGCCCCACACGCCCCGGTTCAGCGGGCTGATCGGGCGTCCGGTGGCTGAATTGCCGTGCGCCGACGCTGCTCCGGCCGTGACCATCGACTCGCTCGGGAAGTTCCTCGACTTTCGGCCGACGCCCGAGGAGTCGGCGTTCGACGTGGCCGGTCGGTTTGCGGGCGGGTGGGCCGGGGGCGTGAAGTACGTGGCCGTCGCAGTCGACGGCACCATCAGGGCGGTCACCCGGACGTGGGACGCCGAGCCGGAGCGGTGGCTGGCGACGCCGCCGCTCGACGCGTGGCGAACGGGGCGCAACGATCTCCAGGTGTTTCTCGTCAGCGGCGACGAGCGCCGGCCGCGGCTGTCGCGCGCACCGATCACGCAGACGCCTGGTGGAAGGTGAGCCCGGCGTCGCGTCTGCGGTTCCGAGGTCGGGCCGCTGTCACCGCGGCGAGGGGCAGGGACAATTCGTGGACAGCGGGTGTGCCGGACCGAACGGCAGGGAGCCGAACAATGGGGCAGCCACACGTACTGGTGCTGGTCGGTGCGATTCTTCTCGTGTGGGACGCGAGAGCCGAGGCCTATATAGATCCGGGCAGCGGCAGCATGCTGATTCAGTTGCTGCTCGGCGGGGTGGCTGGCCTGGCGGTCGCCATCAACCTGTTCTGGCGGCGCCTGCTCGACCGGCTCGGTCACGGCCGCGGGCAGGACGCAGACAGGTCTGGTCGTGCCTGACGCCGTGCCCGAACCGGGGTCCTTTCGAGACCGTTCGGCGAGGGTCTTCTACCACCGGGGGGAAGTGTTCAGGGCACTGAGCGGGCGGGCCCTGGCACAGTGGGAGACACTCTCGGCGACCGAATTCCACGCGCAGTTTGTCGCCGGCGGCGGCATTGTCCGCAGCCAGCGGGTCGAGTTGGCTGACGTCGTGCTTCCTCCGAGCGACGTTCCGTGGGCGGCGGTACTGCGGCATGAGGCCGTGCCCTTCGTGTCCTACCCGTACGAATGGCCGTTCGGGATGCTGAAGGACGCGGCGGTGCTGCACCTCGACCTGCTGCTCGCCGCGCTCCGCGAGGGCATGACGCTGAAGGACGCATCCGCGTACAACGTGCAGTGGCGCGGGACAGCCCCGGTGCACGTGGATGTGGCCTCCTTCGAGAAGTGGACGCCAGGCGAGCCCTGGATGGGTTACCGGCAGTTCTGCCAACTGTTCCTCTATCCGCTCCTCCTGGTCGCATACCACGACGTACCCTTCCACCCGTGGCTGCGCGGAAGCCTCGAGGGCGTCGATGCCGAGAGCTGCTGGAGAATGCTGGGCGCCCGGGCCCTGCTGCGCCGCGGCGTCGCGACGCACGTCTACCTCCAGGCCCGCGCGCAGGCTTCCGCCGGGAGCACCACGCGCGACGTCCGGGCGGAACTGCGTGCCGCTGGATTCAACGCCCGACTGATCGCAGCGAACGCACGGCGCCTCCGGAAGCTGGTTGGCGGCCTCGAGTGGCGCGCGCCGGCAATCGACCTGGTCCGAGTACACGCGAGACAGCCGCTACGACGCCGCGGACCTCGCGACCAAGAGCGAGTTCGTCGGCGCTGCCGCGGCCTCGCGTCCGCGCCACCTGGCGTGGGACCTCGGCTGCAATACCGGAACCTTCTCGCGCCTGGCGGCGGAGCACGCCAGCCACGTGGTCGCGATCGACGCCGACCACCTGGCCGTCGAACGCCTCTACCAGGCGCTCAAGGCCGAGCGCCACTGCGGCATCCTGCCGCTCGTGGTGAACCTGGCCGATCCGTCGCCGGACCTCGGGTGGCGGCTTCTCGAACGCAAGCGGTTGACCGCGCGCGGGCGCCCGGACCTGGTCTTGTGCCTCGCCCTCGTGCATCACCTGGTGATCGCCGCGAACATCCCGCTGTGCGACCTCCTCGACTGGCTGGCCGGCCTTGGGGCCGAGATCGTGATCGAGTTCCCGACACGGGAGGACGAGATGGTCCGCCGCCTCTTGCGCAACAAGGACGACCAGTACGCGGATTACCGCCTGGACGTGTTCGAGCGGGAACTGGCGGCGCGTTGCGTGGTCGTGCGCCGGGAACCGCTGGCGTCCGGAACCAGGGTGATGTACTGGGCCCGGCCGCGGAACGCCTGATTCGAGGAGGTCAGGGCCCGTCCGCCGGTCGGGAACGGGGAATTCCGAGAACCGGCCGGTGTGACAGGCCGTAGATCCCGGCGTCCGCCGACCGAGTAGCGCTCACGGACCTGGGGCGCGTGGGGGCCTGCGCCAGGCCCTCGAGCCCGGCGGCCGGATTGCGTCGCCGAACTCCGAGACGTCCAGCCGCGAGAGGAAGTCCGTCACCGCGCGGTTCTTCGCGCGCGATGCGTTCGTGCGCTTCTGGTAGACGCAGAACCAATCCTGCACCAGGCGCAGCCCCGGGAACAGCGGCACGAGATCTCCGCGGCCCACCTTGCCGAGCACGGTGTACTTCGGCAGCAGCGCGACGCCGTACCCTTCGAGCGCCGCGTGCAGCATGCCATGGACCTGGTTCACCTCGATCACGCGCCCGAGACCGGGGCGCCGGGGCAGGGGAATCGACCGGAGGGCATTGGTCCACCACGTCCCCTCGCGATCGAGCGACAGGACCGGGACTCGTTCGAGATCCGAAGGCCGATCCACCGGGTGCGCCGCGAGGAACGCCCGCGACGCCACGATCAGGTACTTCTCGCGGAAGAGCCGCGTCGCCGCGACCGACCGGTGCAGGTGCGGCGCGCAGTCCACGGCGAGGTCGATCTCGTCGTGCAGCAGCAGCGGGGCAAGATCGTCGCGGAAGCGGAAGTTGACGTGAAGCCACGGGCAGGCGTCGAGCAACGGCCGCAGCTTGCGGACGAGCACCGTCGTGCCGAACTCCACGGTCGCCCCGATGGTGACGACCTGCGTGCTGGCCGCCGAACGCGTGGACAGCACGTGTTCCGCCTGGTCCAGGTCGTGGAACACGCGCTCGCAAATCTCACGGACGTACTCGCCCTCCTGTGTGAGCGTCAGGCGGCGGTGCTGCCATTCGACGAGCGGCCGCCCCACGCCGTCTTCGAGCTTGCGGATGGCGTGGCTGATCGCCGACTGGGTCACGTGCAGGCGGCTGGCCGCGGCGGTGTAGCTGCCGCACCGGGTCGCTTCGAGGAAGGCCTGGAGCCGGCCGACGTCGAGCCGGACGGGATGGCTTGGCACTGCGCGCCTCCGGGTGACTAGATGAGCAGCATTCATACTACTCCAGAAATCTAATCGCTTTCCTCATTGATGGGCCCGAGGTATCTTCGAGGCGCTGCGACGGAGAACCCTCCCATGTCCTGGCCCAACGCCACCTTCCCGCGTGCCTTGCGTCCCTTGGGTGCCCTGGCGTTGTGGGCGAGCGTCTTCACGATCGGGTCGAAGCTCTCGCTCGTGGGCGGGATCAGCGGCGACTGGCAGGCGACGACGCGGGCGGAAGATTATCAGAAGGGGCAGGTCATCGACCTGCTCGCCAGCTGCCAGGCCGGCGGCGCGTCTTGCGGGGACGCGAACGGCGTCAACCCGCAGGCCGGCCTGTTCTACTCGATTCCCAGCGGGCTCGTGCGGGTCACCGTGGCGCGCAAGACGCGCATGCCGTCGCTGAAGGACCGCTACTCCTACAAGTTCGGAACCGCCGTGCCCAACCCCGACCTGAAGGCCGAGCACAACCTCACCTTTGAGAGCGGCTACCAGGGCACCCTCGGCGGCAAGACGTCCTTCCAGGCCAGCGTCTTCTACAGCCGGATCGACGACATGATCCAGCGGTTCTACCTGCAGCCGAACCTGTCGCAGAACCGCAACGTCGGCGAGGTGTCGAGCGCCGGGTTCGAGTTGGACGCGCGGACATGGCTGGTCCCGGGTCTCGACCTCGGAGCGAATTACACGTACCTCGAGCGGAAGAACCTCAGCGACCCCGCGACGCCGCTCATCGACGCCCCGCGCCACAAGGGCCGCGTCGCGGCAACCGCCACGGTCGCTTCCTGGATGCGGCTGATTGCAGGTGTGGACTTCGAGGCGGGCCGCCGGACGCAGAACGAAGCCGCAACTTACTACGAGGTGCCCTCGTTTGCGACCGCCAGCCTCAAGACGGCGTGGACCGTCCGCAGGAACCTGAACGTCGATCTGACGTTGCTCAACGCCTTCGACGAGCACTGCTGGGTGGCAGAGGGTTACCCCGAGCCAGCGCGGACCGTGCAGGCCTCGGTGCGCTGGACGTTCTAGAAGACAGAAGACAGAAGATGGAGCCTTCGCTGTGACGAATCACAGGATCCTCTACCCGTCGTTGCTGGCACTGTGCGTCGTGGCCGCGGCGTTGACGCCCCTGCACTCGGCGTACAAGGGCCACGCGGACGACCGTGACGTCGAGGCTGTGCTGTCTCTCTATCCAACCCTGAAAGGCGCGCCGGCGGATTCGTGCGCCACGTGCCACCACAGCGGAACCGTCAGGGACCCGACGGCGCCGGGCCGAATGCGCAGCGAGAACCACTGCGATTATTGCCACGCCGTCGTCGTGCGTGACAAGCGCGACGTGCGGGAGACGCTGAACCGGTTCGGCCGGGACTACCTGGGCTCCGGCCGCAACGTCGCGGCGCTGCGTGCGCTTGCCGGGAAGGACTCCGACGGCGACGGCTTCACGAACGACGCCGAGTTCAAGGCCGGGACGGACCCCGGCGAGCCGCGCAGCAACCCGTCGGTGCCGCCTGCGCCCTCGCGAACCTACAAGGTGTCGGAGCTAGGGCGCCTCGCGCCCCTCGTGGAGGCGCCCGTGCTGCTCAACACCACGAAGAGCCGCAGCGGCGACTCCTACAGCGACTACCGCGGCTACTCGCTCTGGGAACTCCTGCAGGCCGTCGGCGTGGCCGGCCCGGCCGACGCCGTGGACGTGCTGTCGGCCGACGGGTACGAACGCACCTTCACGTTCGAGGAGCTGCGGAAGTCGTGGCCACAGGGCCCGCCCGTCCTGGGCCTTGGCAGGCAGGACCTCGGAAACTGCGGGTGGGTGACGTACGGCTCGCGCCGGCTCGAAGCGGGGAAGCCGCTGCCGAGCGTCCCCGTGATGCTCGCGTTGGAGGAGAACGGTCGGGCGTTCGAAACGGCGCGCTTCGATCCAGCCACGGGCCGGCTGCTGGGCAAGGGCCCGCTGCGCGCGATCGTGCCGCAGTTCAGGGTTTCGCCGCCCGACCTCCCGCAGTTCGCGGACGCCGCGTGTCCGCCGAAGGTCGCCCCCGCCCACCGGTTCCGCGAGGACTCCGATCACAACGGCGGCGCCAGTTCCTACGCGATCGTCGCGGTCCGCGTGAAGCCGCTGCCCGATGGGACACGCGACATCGACTGGCAGTCCGCGGCCAGCCGGGCGCTTGCGGACGGCCAGGTCGTGTTCTTCGGCGCGTTGAAGACCCGCTGACCGCTCAATCAGCCGCCATTCTGGATCTTCGGATCGTGGCCGGCACTCGCGCCGGTCGAGCGCGTCGCCGCCACCGTGTAGGTGTAGGTGCCGGGAACCCGATTCGCGTCGGTGGTGGAGAAGCTGGGCAGCATCCCGTTCGAGGAGCCGGGCGAGAAGACGGACGGGTCGAGGCCGCTGATCTGCAACCTGCTCACGTTCTCGCCGGACGACCAGCGGATGACGGTGGCACCGCTGCCCCTCGGCACGGTAATAGGGTCGATGTCCACTTGGGGTTCAGCCGCCCCGGCAGGCCATGAAACCGTGACGTCGATCTGGGGCATCTTCACTCTCCTCTAATCAGTGGTAGACGCTGGTTGATGGCGCCGGCATCGCGAGGCCCGCGCCGCTGACCGCACGGAGGAACGACGGGTTCCGATAGCCGATGGCATCGAGCCGCCTCGCTGCTTCCCTGGCATCCTCGAGACGTCCGAGGCCCACGAGGGCCAGCACCCAGGGTTCGAGGAACGCGTAATCCTGGGAGGTCCGGGCGATGGGCTCGAGCGCGGCGACCGCGAGCGTCCAGGCGTCGGACGCCCCCTTCCGGTCTCCCTGACGCCTGAGCGCCCGCCCCTGCAGCTCGAGGCTCAGGCCCAGGAGGCGCACCGCCTGGCGGTCGTCCTTGCTCCGCCGGAGCAGGGTGTCCGCGATCTTCCGCGCGCCCCCGGCCTCCCGAACGGCTTCCGCGGGGTCGCCGTGGCCCAGTGAGAACTCTGCGAGCGCGGTCCGGACGTCGGCAAGGTCGCGCTGCCGTGCGGGATTCAGCGCATCGAGCGAGGCCGCCCGTTCCATGATGGCCGCCGCCCCGCGGAGGTGCGGCAGCGCCTCGTCGAACGCCCGTCGGCCGAGCGCGATGACGCCCACGCGGTAACGGCTGCGCCCAAGCTCGCGCTGCCAATCCAGGTTCGAGGCATCCTCGGCGGCCAGCCGTTCGATGATTGCCAGCGCCTCGCCCGCGTGCCGGGCGGCCTCGTCGATGGCGCCCTGCGCCTCGAGCAGCATGGCCACGCGGTTGTGGCTGACGCTCAGGTACTGGCGCCATCCGGCCGTGCCCGGTTCCCGGCGCACGAGGTCTTCTTGAAGCTCGAGCTCGGCGCGGTGGTGGGCGAGAGACTCGTCGAGCCTCCCCTGTGCCCGCAGGACCGCGCCGATCGCGTTGTTCGAGGAGGCCGCCGCGCGGCGCAGGGTGGTGTCGTCGGGCCGCCCGGCCAGCAGCCCGCTTTCGATCGCCAGCGTCGAGCGGAAGCGCTCGAGCGCGCCTTCCAGATCGCCCCGCTCCTCGAGCACCGAGCCGATGTTGCTGTTCGCCGACGCCAGCTCGATCTGCCAGTCGGCGTTCTTCGGGTCGATGGCGACCAGCCTCTCCGCCAGACGGAGGTACTCGCGGAAATGATCGAGCGCGACGTCGAGGCGCCGCTGGCGCCACTCGACGAAACCCACCCAGAAGTGGCTCTGTGCCAGGTCGTAGAGGCGCTTCCCGTCGTTGGGGTGGCGGTCCGCCAACATCCTTGCGAGCGCGAGCGACTGGGCCAGCGGCTTCACCGCCTCGGCGAGCCGGCCCTGCGTGATTCGGACGTCGCCGATCTGATAGAGCGCCGCCGCGCGATCTGCCAGCTCGTGGTCCGTCAGGGCGGACTCGGGGACGGCCGCGAAGTAGTCCATGGCCTTTGTTCCCACGTCGTCCAGGATCTCGAGCCGTCCAACCGTCTCGAGCTTCTTCCTGAGGTCGCCGAGCATGAACCCGATCAGGTCTTCTGCCTGGCCGCGCCGCCCGTCCGCCTCGCGCCTCGCCGCGACGGCGGCCGTTCGCTCCCGCTCGAGGTCCACCGAGTACTTCAAGCCGCCGAGCACCGCCACTGTGACGGCGGCCGCGATGGCGAGGCGACGCACCCGCCGCGCGCGTTTGCCGGCGACCCAGCGGAGGCGCTCGAGCGTGTCCACCGCCGTCGGACGCTCGGCGGGAGCGACCGACTTCAGGCGCTGGATCAACCGTGCCAGGTCGGCGTCGATTCCTTTCGGCGGCGCCACACCCCCTCGGCGCGCGCGGTCGAGCAGGACAGCCGAATCGTCTTCCTTGTTGAACGGGGGCAGGCCGGTGAAGAGTTCCTGGAGCAAGAGCCCGAAGGAGTAGAGATCGCTGGCCGTCGTCGCCGTTTCACCCCGGGCCTGCTCGGGACTCATGTAGGCGAGGGTGCCCAGCACGGAACCCCTCTCGGTCTCGAGGAGCGGCGACGGCGCCCGGGTGGCCCATTCGTCCGGCCCCGGAGGCCGCGTGTGCGCGGACTCGGGTGGAGGCAGCGAGGCCCCTGCAAGGGTGTGGTCCTCGCCGCGGGAGGGCATGGTGGGGCGCCCCTGGAACGGACCGGTGATTGTGGGAGCATCTCGCGCGCCTGCGTCGTCCTCGGCGTCCACGCCGGGCCGCCTGTCGTTCGCGGGCGTGGACCGCGCCAGGCCGAAGTCGAGCACCTTCACGTCGCCCCCGGCGGTGATCATGACGTTGCCCGGCTTCAGGTCGCGGTGTACGACGCCGGCCGCGTGCGTGGCGACCAGGACCTGCGCGATCTGCGTGGCGATGGCCAGCCGCTGGGCGGCAGTCAAGCCGCCGTCGAGTGCGCCGCGGAGGGTGCGACCCTCGATCAACTCGAGGACCAGCCAGTCGTTCCCTCCCGCCTCGAGGTAGTTGTAGACACGGCAGATGTTCGGGTGATCGAGGTTCGAGAGGATCTGAGCTTCTCGGAGGAAGCGCGCCCGGGTGCGGGCGTCGAGGCGGTGTTCGGGGCGGACGGCCTTCAGGGCGACGCGCCGCTTCAGCGTCTCGTCGACGGCCGCGTACACCTCCCCCATGCCACCGCGCCCAAGCCGGTGGAGGATCCGGTAACCCGGGATGCCGGGGGACGGAAGTTGTTCGTCGATGGATCGAGTATAGCGCGGGGCGGCGCGCCCTCAGCGTATGAGCTTGTCGAGTTGGCTGACCCGATCGTTTGCGCCGAGCAGGGCGAGGACGTCACCCTCCCGAATCAGCTCGTCGGCCAGCGGCGCCACCGTGGTCACCGGCGGCTCGCCGGGCGACGGCCGGCGCTTGATGGCGATGAGTGTCAGCCCCCAACGCGGGCGAAGCTCGAGCTGCTTCAGCGTGCGCCCGATGAACGGCGGGGGCGCGGGTATCTCCACGATGCTGTAGTCGCCGGACAGCTCGACGTAGTCGATGACGTTCGGCAGCACGAGGCTGTGCGCGAGGCGAACGGCCACCTCGCGGTCGGGGAAGATGACGCGCGACACCCCGAGCTTCTCCAGGATGCGGGCGTGCAGGGGCGTGACCGCCTTCGCGATCACCGTCTTGACGCCGATTTCCTGCAGCAGCATGACGGCCATCACGCTCGACTCGATGTTCTCGCCAATCGAGACCACGGCGATGTCCACGTCCTGGAGGCCCGCGGCCCGCAGCGCCTTGCCGTCGGTGGCATCGAGCTGCACGGCGGACGTGATCAGGTCTGCCACCTGGCGCACCCGGTCCTCGTCGCCGTCCACCCCGATCACGTCGTGGCCCAGTTGAGCGAGGGTGGTAGCCATCGCCGACCCGAAGCGCCCGAGGCCGATCACCCCGAACTGCCGTCGTTTCATGTGCCCTCCGAGACTACCCGACCAGGATCCTGCCTTCGGGGTAGCGCACGCGCGGCCGCGACGCCCGCCGGGCAACCGCCACGGCAAGCGTCAGCGGGCCGACGCGTCCCATGAACATCATCGCCGCAACGAGCAGCTTGCCGGCGATCGAGAAATGGCCGACGAGGCTCAGGACCGAGCCCTTCTGCCCCGTCGAGAGGCCCACCGTGCCGAACGCCGACGTGGTTTCGAACAGCGTCGGCAGCAGGTCCCGGCCCTCCGTGAGGAGCAGCGCCAGCGCAATGGCGTTGACGGCGAGAAACGCGATCAGGCTGATGAAGAAGGCGCGCTGGACGACCTCGTCGCAAGCCGGCGCCGCAGGATCGTCGGTTCCTCGCCGCCCCGGACCATCGCCCAGAGCGCGGCCACCGTGATCGCGAACGTCGTCGTCTTCACGCC
The DNA here is from genome assembly GCA_963744445.1 of uncultured Acidobacteriota bacterium. Classification (GTDB taxonomy): domain Bacteria; phylum Acidobacteriota; class Vicinamibacteria; order Vicinamibacterales; family Fen-181; genus CAVUTP01. Next base: position 245,487 of record CAVUTP010000025.1, on the reverse strand, counting down.
GCCGCCGGTGCCCCCCGGCGAGGCGCCGATGAACATGAGCAGGAACACGATGAACAGGCTCGCCGGCGCCATCGCCCCGATGTCAATCGTGTTGAACCCGGCCGTGCGCGCCGAGACCGACTGGAAGTAGGCGGCCAGGAGCGCTTCCCACCAGGGCAGGCGGCCCCAGCGTCCTCGGATTGTGGCCTTCGATCCCGAGGATGAGGAGGGTGCCGGCGACAATGAGCAGCGCCGACAGCCCGAGCACCAGCCGGGTGTGGAGGGTCAGCCGCTGCCCGCGCCGCGCCCGGCCGATCTCGCTCCAGACGACGAAGCCGAGGCCGCCCGCGATGATCAGACCCGTCACCACCAGGTTGACCGTGAGGTCGCCCCGATACCGGACCAGGTTGTCCTGGAACAGCGAGAAGCCGGCATTGTTGAACGCGGAGACCGCGTGGAACAACCCGAAATAGGCGGCGCGAGGCAGGCCGAGGTCGCCCGCCCACCGCCCGGCGAGAACGGCCGCGCCCGCCAGCTCGAACGCGAGCGTCAGCTTGAAGACGGTCAGCGTGAAGCGGATCAGCCCGTCCATCGTCTCCACGTTGAGCGCTTCCTGCAGGGTCAGGCGCTCGTGCACCGAGAGCTGCCTGCCGAGCGCCACTGCGACCACGGTCGTAATCGCCATGTAGCCGAGGCCGCCCGCCTGGATGAGAAACATCAGGACGATCTGGCCGAAGAGCGACAGGTCGGTGGGGGTGTCCACGACGATCAGGCCCGTCACGCAGACGGCAGACGTCGAGGTGAAGAAGGCGTCAATCAGCGACAGCGGCTCGCGCGCGGCCGAGACGGGGAGCCGCAGCAGGATCGTGCCTCCCGCGACGAGGGCGGCGATGCTGACCGTCAGGAGCTGAGACGGGGTGAGATGCTTGGGCGCGATGACCATTTTGGCGGTGTCGGGAGCCTTCCGGAGCTTCCGGCGACGCAACTGCTCATTATGGCCCAAAGAGGGTCAGGTCTTGAATCCCCGTGTTCTTCCGGGTCTGACCCCGGTCCACACGGCGAAAGACCCTGGGATTCAAGACCCGACCCCACGCGACGCGGTCGGGTACAATCGTCGCGGAGGTATCCCATGCTGCAACCCGATGACCCCGTCGTCGTTTTCAAAGGAGCCACCTGGCAGGCGGAACAGTTGCGGGGTCTCCTCGAGAATGCCGGCATCGAGTCCTTCCTGCGCGACGAGGTGATGGGCCGAATCGACGCGCCGGCCCTCGCAGCCGGCGCGATCGGCGCGGTCAAGGTGGTCGTGGCGCGCGAGCACGTCCCGCAGGCCCAGCAGCTCGTCGAGGATTTCGGCGGCGAGAAGGGCATGCCCGGAGTGGCGCTGGAGCCGGTTCCGGAGCTGCCGCCGCTGGCGCCCTGGGTGTGCGTGCACTGCGGCGAGCAGGTGGAGGGCCAGTTCGACGTGTGCTGGAAGTGCGGCGCGGCCCGCGGGGATTGAAGCCTACATCGCCAGTACCTTGACGTCGGGGTAGCCCATCAGCTTCAGGATGAAGTAGTTCGCCGCCGCTTCACCGGGATCGTCCGAGAAGCACACGAGCTCCGCGTACCTCGGAACACCGGCCTTCGTCAGGATGTTCCAGATGTCTTTCGCGGCCTTGGGCGTCCCGTCGGGATTCAGCAAGTCCGTGTACGGCACATGGACGACCGTGCCGGCCTGAGTCCTTGCGGACATGTTGTCGCCCGACGCAATGAACACCTTGGGGTAAAGTCCCTGGGAGGTCTTCGGGTCCCCGATGATCACGTCCTTGCGGACGTTCCCGGGATACGTGGTGGGCGGGATGGACAGGTCTCGCGGCGCTTTCCTGGGGCCGACCACGGTCGGAGTCGTCGTCAGCGCGAAACCCAACTGAGTCCATCGGTCCATCGAGTCGATGAGGACCGAGACGTTCTTCTGGCCAAGCTTCTCCAGCATGACGAACGCGAGCGCCGCCTCTTTCGTCAGCCCGGCGCCCGACACCACCACCGCCTCGTGAGCCGCGTCCACGCCGGCGGAGCCCAGCATCTCGGCCAGCTTCTGGGGACTGGCGAGATTGGTCTTGAAGACATCGCCAGGGATGTTCAGCGCAAATGGCACGTGGCCCTGGCTGAACGCGTCTGCCGGCCGCACGTCCACCACGCTCACCCGTGCGTTCGTGTACATCCTGACCATCTGGCCGCCCTTCCACTGCAGCCACTTTGCATCCCTCGCCAGGAACGGAGCGTCGTAGGTCCAGTAGGGCAGGTCTCTTTCGTCGCTCAACCACCCCATCTCGGACTCGACGTACAGCTTGACCCTCGGGTAGTCGAGGATGAACTTGAGGGCGAAGAACGGCGCGCTGGCGGCCACGCCGCCCCCGCAGTAGGTGTAGACCTGCTGTTCAGGCCGGATATTCAGGTAGGCGAGCATTCGCCGCAGTTCGTCGGGCGACTTGAAGGTCTTGTCCGGGTTGAACAAGTCGGCGCTGGGGAGCAGGACGCCGTTCGGGGGATGACCGGGCCTGTTGAAGGGAGCGGCTTGCCCGAAATGCCAGTCCGCCCCCAGGGCCTCCAGCAGCACGTTGCGAGCCGGGTCGCCTGAGGCCGTGAGGAACTCGGGCAGCCTCACCCTTACGTCCTCGTTGACCGTCTTGATCTTGAAGGCGCCTTTCGGCGCAGGCGTGGCATCCTGCGTGACCGGCAACGACGCCTCCCGCCACTTCGCCAGCCCGCCGTCGAGCAGGACCAGGTCCTTCGCGGGGAAACCGTGATAGTGCAGCGAGAACAAGACCCGGGTCGCGAGGAACGTGCCGCCCTGATCGTAGAGCACGATGGTCTTTCCCGGGCTGACGCCCCACGACTCGTAGAGCCGCTCCATTTCCGCGACCGGCAGGTCCTGGGCCCCGTAGCTCATCAGGTCAACACTGACGGCGCCCGGAATGTGTTGCGCCTTGTACATCTGCGCGGGTGACGCGTCGAGGATCAGGACGTTGGGACTCGTGAGGTTCTTCTCGAGCCACCCAACGTCGACGAGGTTGCCCTTGGTTCCTTCCGCCGCCATCGGCGGCTGTGCCGCGAGCACCCCGACGGCTACGGCAAGAAGGAAGCCGGATCTCCACACCTTCGACATGTTGTCCTCATTTCGACTGGGGCTCTGTTGTGGCTCGATGCAGGAGTTAGACGGATGCGGCGTTCTACGGGTTCCCCGTCGGGGACGGCCTTGGGCTTGCCAACTTGGGCCATTCGTCACAAGATCGCCAGCCATCGATCAGCCGATTCCCCCTATCACCGTGCGGCACACCTTTGCTCACCCGCCCGATCGCCTCTTCGATGCCTGGCTCGCCCCCCCGGTGGCCCGTCGCTGGCTGTTTGCGACGCCGGACGGGCAGATCGTGCGATGCGACATCGACCCGCACCCGGGCGGCACCTTCGTCATCACCGACCGCCGGGGCGGCGAGGACGTCGAGCACCACGGAACGTACCTCGAGCTCGACCGCCCTCGGCGCCTGGTGTTCGCGTTCTCGGTGCCGAAGTACTCGAGCGTGGTCACGACCGTGCGCCTGGACCTGTCCCCTGTGCCGGCGGGGTGCGAAGCGACGCTCGTGCACGAGGGCGTGTTGCCCGAATGGGCGAGTTCGAGCGAACAGGGCTGGCGCGACCTGCTCGCCCGGCTCGACGGACTCCTGCGAGCCTGAGCGGGCCGAGGGCGGGGAACTCGCACGCCGCGGGATCGGGTCTGTGCGGACAAGCGCAGGGCGGCGGGACCACTGAACAGCGGGACTGTCCGCCGTCCGCTGCCGTCTTGCCGAGAGGATGGGCATGGCCAGGACCACTTCCTACCGGAGCCAGCCAGTCGGTGCCGTCCACGAGTTCGGAGCCGGCGCCCTCGTCATCCACTGCAGCGACCCTCGGTACCAGCCGCACTTCCAGGACTTCCTGCGCCGCGGCCTGGACCTGGAGCACTACGCGCTCGTCGCCGTGCCCGGCGGCGTACATGCGCTGACGCTCACCGAGTACCTCCCGAAGTTCTCCTGGGTCGGCTGGCGGTGGGTCTCCTTCCTTGAAGAGCTCATCCAGCCGGCCCGGATTGTCATCATCGGCCATCACGACTGCCGGTGGTACCAGGACGCCCGGTTTCTTCACCATCACGGTGGCGCCGACGATGCGCAGCACGCCGACTTGCGGCGGGTCAGCGCGGAGATGCGTGCGCGATTCCCCGAAGCCGCCGTCGAGAGCTGGTTCGCGCGGCTCGAGGGGCTGGAGGCGCAGTTCGACGCCGAGTAGCTTTTGCAGGTCGTCCCGCCTGGACACGCGCCCATCGTCGATTGCCTTTTGGCCCGTCAAATCACCGGAACACACCAGGACAGCGAAACCGACGGCGGCGGTCCGCGGGGACGCACTGGAGAGGTGGTTCGCCAGGTCGAGCCTCCATGTCCTGGGGCGCAGGCACTCAGGACCCTGCGACCCGCACGAGGAACTCCTGGACGACCGTCTTCACTTCTCGATGTTCGATGTCCACGGCCGCGTTCATCGCACGCATGTCGCGGCTGGTGACCCGGCCACCCAGTCGGGCAAGCGCCCGTCCGATGGCCGGATACCGGAGGAGCGCCGCCGTGCGTACCAAGGGGACCGCGTCGTACGGTGGGAAATAGCGCCGGCTGTCTTCGAGGGCCGTCAGACGCAACGGCTCGATCAAGGCGCTCGTCGCATCGCCGGCGATGACGTCCACTTGTCGTTCCGCGAGCGCCCGGTAGATGAGCGCCAGGTCCATGGCTCGCGGTTGAGACGTGAATCGCAGGCCGTACGCCCGGAGGAGCCCGGGGTAGCCGTCCTCGCGCTGGAGGAACTCGTACCCGAACCCCGGCGTCCACCCCTCCACCTTGCGCAAGTCCTCGATGGTCCGCAGCCCGAGCGCCCGTGCGTCGGCGCTCCTCACCAGGATTGCGAACGTGTTGTCGAAGCCCAACGGGTCCAGGGCGGTCACCCCGGCGCGGGCATAGAGATCACGCGTCCGCTCGAACGCGCGGCGCGAGTCGTGCGGCACTCGCTCGTGAAAGACCGCCGTGACGGCCGTACCGGTGTACTCGACGTAGGCATCGAGGTCGCCGGAGCGGATCGCGCGGTCGCAGACGAAGGTGCCACCGAGGTTGAACTTCCGTGTGACACGCACGCCGCCCTCGGACTCGATCGCCTGCGCGAGGAGCTCGCCCAGAATCACCTGCTCGGTGAAGTTCTTGGAGCCGACGACCACGGCCGCCCCGTCCGCGGCGGCGTAGCCCGTGATGGTGATCAGCGCCAGCAGCGCCGCCGCAGCCGCGGCCTGCGCGATTCCAGCGGCGCCCGCGCGCCCCGCACGAATCCGGTGTTCCAGCCACGCCAGGAGGGCATCAGCGAGGAGAGCGAGCACGGCCGCTGGCACCGCCCCGGCCAGGATGGTCGTCGTGTCGACCATGGCCAAGCCCCGAAAGATGTACTCACCGAGTCCTCCCGCCCCGATCGCCGCCGCGATGGTGGCGGTGCCCACGCCGATCACCGTCGCGACGCGAACGCCGGCGATGATGGAAGGCAACGCGAGCGGGAATTCGACCAGCCACAGCAGCTGACGACGGGTCATTCCCATCGCGACACCCGCCTCGATCACGTCGGGATCCACGTTGCGGATTCCGGTGACCGTCGTCCGCAGGATCGGCAGCAGCGCGTAGACGAAGAGTGCGGCCAGCGCCGCCCGCGGGCCAATGCCGCCGATGATCGGGATGGGCAGGAGGAAACCCAGGAGCGCCAGGCTCGGCACGGTCTGAGCGGCGCCGGCGACGACCAGGACCGCCCGTCCGACGCGCGGCCGCCTGGCGGCAAGTACGCCGGCGGGCACGCCGACGATGACCGCGGCGAGCGTGGAGACGGCGACCAGCACCACGTGCTGCTGAACCAGCCGCGCCGTCTCCGCCCAGTGCGCCAGCCAGAAGTCGATGACCGACATCATGGCTCCTGCGGCGGCGGTGGCGGCGGCGCAGGGGCCGCATCGACGAACGCACGCACGCGCGGATCATTCGAGGCCGCCACCTTGCCCGGGGTGTCGTAGACAACCAGCTCGCCGTCGTCAAGCACGCCCACACGCTGTCCCATCGCAAATGCCTCGGTCAGATCGTGAGTGACGATGACCACGGTCTTGTGAAGTTGCTGCTGAAGCCGCCGGAACTCTCCCCGGACTTCTGCCCGAGTCAACGGGTCCAGTGCGCCGAACGGTTCGTCCATCAGGAGAATTGGCGGATCCACGGCGAGTGCGCGGGCGACCCCAACCCGCTGCCGTTGTCCGCCAGACAGCTCGTGCGGGCGACGGCCCGCATACTCGGCGGCCGTCAGTCCCACGAGCTCGAGTAGTTCGCGCGCCCGGGCCTGCGAGCGCGCCGCCGGCCAGCGCTCCAGGCGCGGCACGATCTCGACGTTCTGTGCGACCGTCATGTGGGGGAACAAGCCTACGTTCTGAAAGACGTAACCGATACGGCGACGAAGCCTGATGCCGTCCCATTCCCTCGTGTCACGCCCTTCGACCATGACCCTTCCCGACGTGGGCACGAGCAGTCGGTTGATCAGCTTGAGCAGCGTGCTCTTCCCCGCGCCGCTTCGTCCCACGAGTGCAATCACCTGTCCTGGGTGGAGCGACAGGTTCAGGTGGTGCAGCACCGGTCTGCGGCCCGCATAGCGGAATTCGACGTTCTCGAACCGGACGAGGCCGTCCATCGCAACCTCTTTTTGACGAATTCCTTGCGGGTGGCCATGATCGGCCAGATGCTCCAGCTTCTCACGATCCGCCGATCGACCTGAAGGGGGCGCCGCCGGAGCAGGGCACCTCCGGCGCGAGCGATCGAGCTCGATGAGACCGCGGGGCTGCTGAAAGTGCTGATCGACCCGAGGACCGAGCAGATTCTCGGCGCCGCGCTGGTAGGCGCCGAGGCCGGGGAACTGCTGCACGTCGTCGTGGCCCTGATGGAGGCGAAGGCATCGGCGCGAGCGATTCTGGATACCGAGTCCGTGCATCCCACGTTCAGCGAGGGCCAATCGCTCCTCATGCGCCTGGCCCGGTTCGAGCCGCAATGAATGCTCCGGGGCACAGCGCGGGGCTCGGGGGGAGCCCGACGCCGTGCCCGAGGGCAGGTCGACCGACCAACGAGCCGCCGCTTGCTACACCAGCACCTTGATGACCACGCGGCGGTTCTGCGCGCGGCCCGCCCTGGTCCCGTTCGGCGCGATTGGCTTGTCGGACCCGTAGCCGATGACGCTGATCCGATGGAGCGGGATGTTGTGCTGCCCGTAGAGGTAGCGCTTGACGGACTCGGCGCGTTCGAGGCCCAGCTTGTCGTTGTAGGCCTTGTCGCCGCGGTTGTCGGTGTAGCCCTCCACCTCGATGTAGGCGCCGTTGGGGCTCGCTTTCAACTGTTGGACCACTTCGTCGATCCGCGCCTTCGCCGCGGCGGGCAACGCCGACTCGTTGAACTTGAAGTTGCCCTGATCTTCGCTGAGCGTCACTTCGTACACGATCCGCTTGGTCGCCACCTCGACGGCCGCGGCCTTGCTGGCCGCGCTGTCGGCGGCCGTCCGCGCGGTGGCCGCCACCTCGTTCGCCGCGGTCGCCTTCTGGTCGACCTGGACGATCTTCTGGTTGGCGTCCGCGATTGCGGCCTCGGTCTTCTGCGTCCGCTCCTGTGTTTCCTCGAGCGACCGGGAGACCGACTCCACCTTGTCGTTGACGGTGCCAACACGGTTGCGGACGTAACCCTTGGTCGCGCAAGCGGTCGTGGTGCCGGCTGCAAGGACCGCTACGGACAGCACCAGCATGAACTTCCTCATAATCTGCTCTCCTTAATACCAGCGATTGACGGCTTCGAAACGATTGGTTCGCGGCTGCCCCGCGGTGTAGCCGCCGCGCGCCCGGACGACGAGCCGGCGGTCCCTGGCGCGCACCTCGAGCGGGTGCCACCCGGGCCGGCTGGCCGGCTCGAACGCGATGAGATATTGATGACGGAGTTCGTCCACGATCTGCCGGGCGGCCAGGGCGGCCTGCGGCGTGGCGCTGGTCGCGAAGAACTCCCCGCCTGTCCAGCGCGCGAGATCGCCCAGGTCACCGACGGGGACCGGGCTCTCGGTGGTTACGGCCGTCGTCGCGCCCGCGTCATCGAGCGGAGACAGCACGGCGATGATGTACACCGGGACGTCGATCGAGCTCGCAATGCCGGATGCTTCGGCCGGCGAGAGCTCGCTGTGGTTGTCCCGTCCGTCGGTCAGCACGATCACGGCGCGATGCGAGTTCGGCCGCGTGGCCACGTCCCTTGCCGTCGCGGCGATCGCATCGTTCAGCGAGGTCATGCCGAACGGCTCCATGCCGAAGAGCGACCGTTCCAGTGTGCCATCCTCGCGATAGGGGGCGAACGGCTCGAGCTGGTGAAGCGCCGTGTCGAACGAGTAGATCGCGAGCTCGTCGCGCCCCGCTTGCAGCCACGCCAGGACCTCCCGTGCGGCCAGCCGGGCCGATTCGATCTTCGCCGCCACCTGCATGCTCCCGCTGCCGTCGAACAGGAGGGCCACGCTCACCGCCGCGCGCTCGGCGCGGAACTCGGTGATCGGACGACGCTCGCCGTCGTCGAGCACTTCGAAGTCCGCCCGGGCGAGGCCGGTCACGAGCTTGCCCTTCCGGTCGCGGACGACCGCGCTGATCAGCACCCTGTCGACGGCAGCCCGGAACGTCAGCCCCGCAGGCGGCGGCGTCACCGGACTCTGCCCGGACGCCGCGTGGCCGGCGAAGAGCGTCAGCACGAGAGTCAATCCATGGCGCCACCGCATGACCACAGCAGCGTATAGCGGGCGCCCTGCGGGATTCTGCCCACTACTGCACACCCCCGGGCGATGGCGCGTGTCGGTGAGACGGTTCCCGGCGGGATCGCGGGTTGCTTTGGGTGGGCGAACGGCTGTGCGCACTTCACCACGCACTTCACCAGACACGCCTGGTCGCGGCTGGTAGTTGCCTATGCGGCGGTGATGAAGGTCACCATCAGGCCGGTCCGCGGCCTCGCGCCGCGGTTTCCCTGCGCTCCTGGCCGTCGTGGCTCGGCACCGGCCGCTCGGGGTGGTCGGCGGCGTCCTCGACGCCGGCCTGGATCCCGGCCTCGTAGTCCTGCCCGTCGTCGGCGAGTTCTTCAACCGTCTCCTCGGTCTCGTCGGCTGCCTGCGACAGGCCTTGCGTGTCGCCTGACTGTCCGCCGCTATCCGCGCCGCCCTGGTGTGTCTGGGCGCCGGGCGCAGCTGGCGGAACCTCGAACTCCGGAAGCCGTCGTGCCATGGGGTCTCCCTCCACGTCAAACTCTCCGTCCAGCATCCGCCTGAACGCGGCTGCCGGCTGTTCCCTTTCGCACATCGGGCGAGATGGTGAGTTGAAATCGTCGGGCCTCCGCGGACCCGGCGGCCGCACGTGTTCTATGCGGGACATTTCCATTCATGAACGTACGCGAGACTGTCTTCTGTGGCTGGCACGCATCGCAGTCAGAGTCGCGCAGACACGGAGGACAGGCACGACAGCGTTGACTGCCTCGAACGAGAGAAGGACGTCATATGCCGAACGAACACAAACCGCCGGAGCACCCAGACGATCAGGCGGGTCGCGTGCACGACAAGCCCGACGACCGCCGCCAGGATCCGGGGCAGGACGGCGGGGTCACCCAGGAACACCTCGTTTCGGCCGAGTCTGCCAGGAACGAGGCGGAACGGTTCAGGCAGCTGGCCGAGGAGGCTCGGGAGGTGCGCGACCAGCATCGTGAGGGGCTCGAAAACGTCCGCCAGGAGCGGGAGTTCCTGCGGGAAGCCGGGGAACAGGCGCGGATCGCCGGGGAGGAGGCACGGGCGGCGGCCGAGCAGGCTCGTCACGCGACGCTGGACGCCGTGCACGCCACCGCTGAAGCGCTGGCTTCGACACTGGAGGGCATGAAGGTCGTGGAGGACATGCGGCGGACCCTCCGTGACCTGCGGGACATGACCAAGTTCGACCCCAACTAGCGCTGTTCCGGCAGGCAGGCAGGGCAGCGCCTCGCGGGTGAGTTTCCCTAGGTGCGGAAGGCCTCTTCGAGCGTCTTCAGCATGGCCTTTTCTTCGGCGGAAATCGTGCCGAGTCCGAGAATGCCCCCGGCGGCCTCGGCGACGGAGCGGGCGTCGGCCATGACTTCGTCGCGGAGTGCTTCCCGTTCGTGGGCGTTCAGTTCCTTGCAGAGCGTCTGGACGTATTGCTTCCAGGCCTTCAGCAACGCGGGATCGGGCTTCTGCTTCAGCCAGGCCGACATGATCTTGGGGTCGAGGCCCTTCTGTCGCAACCCGGCCTTCTCGGCGTACTCGAAGAGCTTCTTCCGCTCCTTTTCGTCCATCTGGCCATCGGCCCAGGCGACCTCGATGAGCGGTACGCCGATCAAGGTGGTCAGCGTCTCGGGGCCGATCTCGAGGGCGATGAGTTTCTCCAGGAGGGCATCGTCGTGGATGCCAGAGACCTTGGCCAGATTCGCCTTGGTCTGCTCGAGCTGCTGGAGTTTCGCGCGCTGCTCGATGATGCGGCGGTCCTGCTCGTGGAAGAACATGTCCTCGAGCGTCTGCCGGCGCTTCTCGGTCTTCATGCTTCCCCCTCGTGCTCCCGTTCGCTGGGTGTCTCGGGATTATACCGAACCCCAGCGCAACTTTTCTCCGCAATGACGTCCCCACACAGGAAGCCAGCCCGGCTAGCGATCTCTGTCGAGGACGATCACGGCGCGCAACGGACAGCTCGTCGACGCTGCCCGGTCGCGCGGGGAAAGGCGACTGAACCGCGCCATGTGTCTCTTTTTGCACATCGCGCCAGATCGGGAGCCGGTAGAGTTGAACGCGTTCATGAGCCGGCGCGATTCTGTGCTAGGGTGCCCGGTGAAGCCAGCCTCAGAGCACGGGAGGTGCGTTGTGTCGGAGGCCGATCGACACGAACCGGTTCAGCGGCGCCCGCACGCGCCGCCGATCTCTGGACCACAGCCGGCCATGGGGGTAGGTCATGAGGGAGGATATGACGCGCACCCGCCCCAGGGTGACGCGCCCGGCGTGAGCGGCGGCTCACCCCAGGCACGCGTAGAGACGCCGGCCTTTCCGATCGTCGCGCTCGGCGCGTCGGCGGGCGGACTGGAGGCGCTGCGCCAGCTGTTCGGCCACCTGCCGGCGGATCCGGGCACTGGCGTTCGTCGTGATTCAGCACCTGGACCCCGACCGGCCGAGCATGCTCGCGAATGTCCTCGAGGGGATCACCCCGCTGCCGGTGACGGAGGCCGCCAACGGCATGCGCGTGGAGCCGAATCGCGTCCACGTGATCCCCTCCGGCGCCGACCTGACCATCCGGGGCGGTATCCTCGCGCTCGTCCCACGGGAAAAGACGGGCACGCCTGCACCTGCCGATCGACACCTTCTTCCGTTCGCTCGCCGAGGACGCCCGCGGCAGCGCGATCGGCGTGGTGCTGTCGGGCTCCGGCGCCGACGGCACGCGAGGGGCTGCGGGCCATCAAGGCCGAGGGGGGCATCGCCATCGCGCAGGACCCGCAGTCGGCCCAGTTCCGCAGCATGCCCGAGAGCGCGATCGCCGCGGGCGTGGTGGATTTCACGGGCAGCCCCGAGGAGATCGCGGAGGAGCTGGTTCGCCTGAGCCGCCACCCCTACCTCGTTGGCGACCGGTGCGGGGGCGAGTCGAGGCACAGGACGACCACAAACGGCTCGCCGCCGTCTTCACGCTCCTGCGCCAGCAGGCGGGGGTGGACTTCAGCGGCTACAAGCGCACCACCATCCTGCGGCGCATCGATCGGCGCATGGCGCTGCGCCGCGTCCACAACCTGGAAGAGTACGCGGCGCGTGCTGCACGACGACCCCGCCGAGGTCCGGGCGCTGGCGGAGGACATGCTGATTCACGTCACCTCGTTCTTCCGCGACCCGGACGCATTCGAGGCGCTGAAGGAACACGTCTTCCGGCCGCTGGCGGCGCGGAAGGCTGACGGCGACTCCATCCGGATCTGGGTGCCCGGATGCTCGACGGGCGAGGAGGCCTACGCTGTCACCATCTCCCTGCTCGAGTCGCTCGAAGAATCGAACCGAGACTGCTCCGTCAAGGTCTTCGGCAGTGATCTGAGCGACGAGGCCATCCAGACGGCGCGCCTCGGCATCTACTCGGAGTCGGCCGTTGCCGATGTCCCGCACGAGCGCGCGTGTCCCGCTTCTTCGAGCGGTTCGACGGCGGATACCGGATCGGCAAGCAGGTTCGCGATCTCTGCGTCTTCGCGAAGCACGACCTGACGCGCGATCCGCCGTTCGCCAAGCTCGACCTCATCAGCTGCCGCAACGTCCTCATCTACTTCGACGCCGAGCTGCAGCGTCGGATCATCCCGATGCTGCACTACTGCCTGAACGAGCAGGGCTTCCTGTTCCTCGGCCAGAGCGAGACCATCACGCAGCTTCCGCGACCTCTTTCAGCCCGTGGACAAGGAGCACCGGATCTTCGTCAAGACCGGGGAGAGCCCGCGGCTCGTCTATCCGCTCCCGGTGGGCCGCGAGGCGGAGATGAAGCTGGCCGAGAGCGACCGGCGTCGAACGACCCCGGGCCGCGCGCGAGGCGCAGCGGCAGGCCGACCATCTCCTGCTGGCGCGCTACGCCCCCCCGGCGTGATCGTCAACGAGCGCCTGGAGATCGTCCAGTTCCGCGGGCGGACCGGCGCCTACCTCGAGCCGCCGCCAGGCCAGCCCCAGGCCAACCTGCTGAGGATGGCCCGCGAGGGCCTGGCGGCCCATCTTCACGAGGCCATCGAGCGGGCGAAGGCCCAGTCGGCCACGGTCCGGAAGGAGGGACTGCGCATCCAGGCGGGCGCGCACGCCACGGAGGTGTCGCCTCGAGGTGGTCCCGCTCGCGGCCATCGCCGGCTCGACGGAGCGCTACTTCCTCGTCCTCTTCGAGGAAGCTGCCAGGCGATGACCGCCGGCTCCCGGCCACCTCGGTGCCCTCGACGGAGGCGGAGCGCGCGGGCGACGGCGCCGCAGGGGAGGCCGACCGACTCCACGCGGAACTGCTCGCGACCAAGGACTACCTGCAGTCGCTCATCTCCGAGCACCAGACGACCACCGACGAGCTCGCCGCCGCCAACGAGGAGCTGATCGCCGGCAACGAGGAGCTGCAGAGCACGAACGAGGAGCTGCAGAGCGCCAAGGAGGAGCTGCAGTCCACGAACGAGGAGCTCACCACGGTCAACGACCAGCTGCGAGAGCCGCAACCAGGAGCTGGACCGCGTGGCCAACGACCTCGCCAACGTCCTCGCCAGCGTCGAGATCCCGGTCATCATCGTCGACCTCGACCTGCGGGTCCGCCGCTTCACTCCCACGCGTCCGGGAGATCGCGCGCTTCATCCCGCGAGGACGTGGGCCGGCCGCTCGACGACCTCAAGCTCAAGATCGAGGTGGACGACCTTCCCGGCAGGATCCGGGCGGTCATCGGCGGCCTGGCGCCCGGGGAATGGGAGGTCCGGGGTCCGGGACGGCCGCTGGTTCCGGATGCACATCCGCCCCTACCGCACCTCCGACAACCGGCTCGACGGCGCCGTCCTCTCGTTCGTGGACGTGGACGCCCTCAAGCGGGCGCTCGACGACGCCGAGCGGCGCGCGAGACTACGCCCGGAGCATCGTCGAGACCGTGACGCGCCGCCCTGGTCGTGCTCGACGCCGGCGCTGCGCGTGGTCTCGGCGAACGACGGCTTCTACGAGATGGTTCGCGCTGTCCCAGAAGGCAGTCGGCGGCAAGCGCCTCTTCGAGCTCGGGTCGCGACCTGTGGGAACGACCGGACGTTCGTGACGCCCTGGACGGCATGCTCCGCGACGGCACAGGCGTTCGCCGGCCTCGAGCTCGCGGCGGACTTCCCGGGCAAGGGGCGCGCGGTCCTCTTCCTGACCGGCCGCCCCATCCTCTGGGGCGGCGGCGAGCCGCATGTTCCTGCTCGCGATCGAGGACGTCACGGTGCTCCGCGCGCTCGAGGCCGAACGCGTGCGGCTCCTCGAGGCCGAGAAGCAGGCGCGGCTCGAGGCCGAGCGCGCGAATCGCGCGAAGGACCTGTTTCTCGCCACGCTCTCGCACGAGCTGCGGACGCCGCTGAGCACGATGCTGATGTCGGCGCACGTCCTCAAGCAGGCGGCGACCGAGGACCCGAGGGTCCAGAGGGCGAGCGCCTCGATCGAGCGGTCCGCCCGTAGCCAGGCGCGGCTCATCGACGACCTGCTCGACGTCTCGCGCATCGTCTCGGGAAAGCTCCTCCTCGACCTGGGGCCCGTCGACCTCGCGGCAACCGTCCAGGAGGCCGTCGACGCCGCCCGGCCATCGGCGGACGCCAAGGCTCTCGAGCTCACCCTCGACATCGCCCCCCGCATCGGTTCCGTCTACGGTGATGCGGGGCGCCTGCAGCAGGTGGTGAGCAACCTGCTCAGCAACGCCATCAAGTTCACGCCGCACGGCGGTCGCGTCTCCGTTGCGCCTCGAGCGCGCGGACCGGCGCGCGCAGCTCACGGTCGGCGACACGGGCATCGGCATACGGCCCGACGTCTTGCCGCACCTCTTCAACAGGTTCGTGCAGGCGGACAGCTCGGTGACGCGGACCCATGGCGGACTGGGCCTGGGTCTGTCGATCGTGCGCCATCTCGTGGAGGTCCACGGCGGCGCGGTGCAGGCCGAGAGTCCCGGCGAGGGGCAGGGCGCGACGTTCCGGGTGACGCTCCCGCTGGGATCGGCCAACGCCACGGGGCCTGCCGACGCGGCAACGGTCACTCGCGGCATCGAGGGCGTGCGCGTGCTGCTGGTCGAGGACGACGACGACACCCGCGAGGCGCTATGTGACGATGCTCGGGGAGCTCGGCGCCGAGGTGCGAGGCGAGGCCTCGGCCGCCGACGCCTTGGCCGCGCTCGAGGAGTTCTCGCCGCAGGTGATCCTCTCCGACATCGCGATGCCCGGGGAGGATGGCTTCGGCTTCATCGAGAAGGTGAGGCGTCGGGGACCCGAACAGGGCGGGCAGGTGCCGGCCGCCGCGATCACCGCGCTGGCCAGCGACGAAGACCGGCAACGCGCGTTGCGAGCGGGCTTCCAGATGCACGTCGCCAAGCCTATCGACGCGGCGCGGCTGGCGGCGGTCGTCAGCCTGCTGGCGGACTGGCGACCGTCGCGGACGGAGAGCGAGCCCGAGTGAGCCAGTGCACCCGAAGATCGGACGACATCCATGAACGCGACCGAGAGCGACGGCAGGGAATTACCGAAGTGCCCGACGGGCATCCAGGGGCTCGACGAGGTCACCGCCGGCGGTTTGCCGCGCGGCCGTCCGACGCTGGTGTGCGGAGCGGCCGGCTGCGGCAAGACCCTGATGGCCGTCGAGTTCCTTGTGCGGGGGGCGATTCAGCACGGCGAGCCGGGCGTGTTCATGGCGTTCGAGGAGACCGCCCAGGAACTCGCCGACAACGTGCGGTCGCTCGGGTTCGGCCTCGAAGACTTGATGGCCCGCAACCTGATCGCCGTCGACCACGTGCGCGTGGAGCGCAGCGAGATTGAGGAGACCGGCGAATACGACCTCGAAGGGCTCTTCATCCGCCTGGGCTACGCCATCGACCGCGTCGGCGCCAGGCGGGTGGTGCTCGACACCGTCGAGACGCTGTTTGCCGGCCTGTCGGATGACGGTGTCCTGCGGGCGGAGTTGCGGCGGTTGTTTCGCTGGCTGAAAGACAAGGGTGTGACCGCGATCATCACGGGCGAGCGCGGCGAGCGGTCTCTCACGCGGCACGGCCTCGAAGAGTACGTGTCCGACTGCGTCATCCTGCTCGACCACCGGGTCACCGAGCAGCTCTCCACCCGCCGGCTGCGCATCGTGAAGTACCGGGGCACCTCCCACGGCACCAACGAGTACCCGTTCCTGATCGACCGCCACGGCATCCAGGTGGTTCCGATCACGTCGCTCGGACTCGAACGGGGCGTGAGCGAGGACCGCGTTCCCACGGGCACCGCCGGCCTGGACGAGATGCTGGGCGGCCAGGGGTTCTACCGGGGCAGCAGCGTGCTGGTGTCGGGCACGGCAGGCACCGGCAAGACGAGCCTGGCCGCGCACTTCGCCGACGCGGCGTGCCGCCGCGGCGAGCGGTGCCTGTACATTGCCTTCGAGGAATCGGCGTCCCAGATTCTGCGCAACGTCGCCTCGATCGGCATCCACCTTGCGCCATGGGTCGAGAGCGGGCTGCTGCAGATCCGGGCTTCCCGTCCGACCGCCTTCGGGCTCGAGGCGCACTTGGTGGAGGCACACCAGGCAGTCCGCCAGTTCCGGCCGCAGATGGTCGTCGTCGATCCGGTCAGCAACCTGACAACGTCCGGCACCACCGCGGACGTCGAGGCCATGCTGACGCGGTTCATGGACTCCTTGAAGAGTGAGCTGATTACGTCGTTCTTCACGTACCTGAGCGGCGCCGACGTCCGGGAGGCCACTGACATCGGCATCTCCTCGATGATCGACACCTGGTTGCTCCTGCGGGATGTCGAGAACAGCGGCGAGCGGAACCGGGTGATCTACGTCCTCAAGTCGCGCGGCATGGCCCACTCCAACCAGCTGCGCGAGTTCCACTTCACCCCCGAGGGCGTGCGCCTCTTGCCAGCCTATGTCGGGCCCGAAGGGGTCCTCACCGGTTCCGCCCGGGTGAGCCAGGCGGCCCGCGAGCGCTCGGCGCGGGCCGCACGCTCCGAGGAGATCGGCCGCCTCGAGCGCGAGCTCGCGCGCAAGCGCGAGCGACTCGAGGCGCAGATCCAGGATTTGCGGCGCGCCTTCGCCTCGGAAGAGGAGGATTTGGAGCACCAGGTGCGTCAGCGTCAGGAGCGGGAGATCCAGGAGCAGAGCGACGCGGAACAGATGGCCGCCAGCCGTTACGGTGTCCGGTCACCACGCGGTGAATCGACCTAAGGGAAGCCATGTCACCAGACGACTCGATGTTCGATTCTGCAGGAAGTCACGACACTGGCGCCTGGCAGTTGCGGCTGTATGTGGCCGGCCAGACGCCGAACTGCCTCAAGGCCTTCGTCAACCTGAAGCGGATCTGCGAAGAGAACCTGGCCGGTCGCTACAAGATCGAGGTCGTGGACCTGCTCGAGAACCCGCGGCTCGCGGCCGGTGACGAGATCATCGCGATCCCCACTCTCGTCAGGAAGCTCCCGACGCCCGTCAGGAAGATCATCGGCGATCTGTCGAACAACGAGAGGGTGCTGGTCGGTCTGCAGTTGCGGCCGCAGGGTCCGAGGTAGGACGCGTTCCAGGGGCGTGACTGCGGCCCTCGCGACCGGGCGGCCGGTTGCGGGGGGCGGCGGGAGACAGGCAGATGTCCGACGAGTCCAGGCGCGACACGACCGCGGATTTCGAGGCGGCCGTCAAGGCGGCCGACACGTCACACTACGTGCTTCGGCTCTACGTGACGGGCCTGACGCCCCGCTCTCTCGCGGCAATCGAGACCACGAAGCGGACCTGCGAGCAATTCCTGAGAGGCCGGTACGACCTGGAGGTGATCGATCTCTCCAGGCACCCGGCGCTGGCCGAGGGGGAGCAGATCATCGCGGCTCCGACGCTGATCAAGCAGCTGCCGAAGCCGCTCCGGCGACTGGTGGGCGACCTGTCCAGCCAGGAACGCGTGCTGCTCGGCCTGGACCTGCGCCGCGACCGATGAGCGCGTGACGCGTTGACCGACGTCGGATGACCATGGCCATGCGACCGGACCTGGACCGGCTCCGTACCCTCGAGATCGAAGAGCTGCGCAGGCAGCTGGGGGACGCGCAGGACGCCCTGCGCGCAATCCGCGCCGGCGAAGTCGATGCGCTGGTGGTGCAGACGCGCGACGGCGCCCGGCTCTTCGCACTCGAGAGCGCGTTCGAGCCGTATCGCGTGTTCGTGGAGAACATGCAGGAGGGGGCCGCCGCGCTGACCCCTGACGGCTTGGTCCTGTACGCCAACCAGCGGCTGGCGGACATCACCGGTGTCCCACCCGCCCAGCTCCTCGGGGCGTCGATTTACGAGATCCTCGGCGAACCGCACCGCGCTGTCGTCGAGGGCCTGCTCGGCGATCTCGCAACGGGCCTGCGCGAAAGCGAGATTGTGCTGACACGCGGTGACGGGCACACGCTCCACACGTACTTCAGCGTGACCGTCATGCCCGACGGGACGCGCTGCGCCGTCGTCACCGACCTGACGGAGCGCGTTCGGTTGCGACAGGTGCTGGCATCGCGCGAGCTGCTGCGAGTGACGCTGGCCAGCATCGGGGACGCGGTGATCTGCTGCGACGTGATGGGCGGCATCACGTTCCTCAATCCCCTCGCCGAAGCGCTGACGGGGTGGTCGGAACAGGAGGCCCTCGGTCAGCCGCTCCCGGAGGTGTTCCGCATCGTCAACGAGCTCACCCACGAGCCGGACGAAGATCTCATCGCTCGGGCCCTGCGGGAAGGAACGGTCGTGACCCTTGCCCATCAGACGGCGCTCATCAGGCGGGACGGCAGGGAGGTCTCGATTGAAGACAGCGCCGCGCCCATCAGGGACGGCGCAGGCCACGTCGCGGGAGCCGTGCTGGTGTTCCACGATGTGACTCAACGACGCGCGGCGGAGGGGGCGCTGGCACGGAGCCAGGCCAGGCTGGAACACGTCCTGAACAGCATCACGGACGGTTTCTATGCGCTGGACGCCGGCTGGCGCTTCGTGTCCGCCAATCACACGGCGGAACGGCATTTCGGCAGACCGGCCAGCGAACTGTTCGGTCGGACTTTCTGGGAGGTCACCGCTGCGGGGCCGGATTCCGTTCATGGCCGGAGTTATCTCCAGGCGATCGGGACGGGCGCCGCCGTTCATTTCGAGGCACCATCCGCCTCTCGCCCCGATCAGTGGGCGGAGTTCCACGCGTACCCGCACGAGGGCGGCGTCGAGGTCTATTTCGCCGACATTTCCACGCGCAAGAACGCCGAGGAGTCGCTCAAACGGGCGCTCGCCGACGTCGAACGCGCGAAACTCTCCGCCGACGGCGCGCGCGCCGCGGCTGAGCAGGCGAACCGCGCCAAGGACCGCTTCCTGGCGGTCCTCAGCCACGAACTGCGGACGCCGCTCTCCCCGGTTTTGATGAACGTGTCCCTGCTCGAAGCCGATGAGGCCCTCTCGCCGCGGGCGCGGAAGTTCATCGATGTCATCCGGCGCAACGTCCTGCTCGAATCGCGGCTCATCGATGACCTCCTCGACCTCACTGACGCCGCGCGCGGTACGATCCAGATGAACAGGCAGGCGGTCGACCTGTCGGCGGTGATCACCCGCGTGGTCGAAGTCTGCCGGCCGGACATTGGCGCTCGCGGGCTGAACCTCGACCTCGACTTCGGACGGCAGCCGGCCCGCCTCCTCGTGGAGGCCGACGCGCGCCGCCTTCGGCAGATCGTCTCGAATCTGCTCGAGAACGCGATCAAGTTCACCTCGAGAGGGGGGCGCCTCGGGCTGCTGTGCCGTGAGGAGAACGGGCAGGCGGTCATCGAGGTGACTGACAGCGGGATAGGCATCGAACCGGCGATGGTTCCGCGGGTGTTCGACGGCTTCAGCCAGGCGGAACCCTCGTCGCTCACCAGGCAGTTCGGGGGACTGGGGTTGGGGCTGGCGATCACCAGGACGCTTGTGGAACTGCATGGGGGAACGATTGAGGCCCACAGCGAAGGCCGGGGCAAGGGGGCGATGTTTCGTGTCTGCCTGCCGCTGCTGCGGGTCGAGCCACGCGCAGCGCCTGCACACGCCACCCCGGAGACGCCACCTGCCCGGGTCCCGAAGCTCCGCGTCCTGCTCGTCGACGACGACGGCGAGACGACGGAGATGCTCGGGACCATCCTGGAGATGGAGGGACACGAGGTCCGGACGGCGGCCAATGTGGCCAAGGCGCTCGAGACGGCCGCTCAGGTGAAGTTCGACTTGTTGGTGAGCGATCTCGGGTTGCCGGATGGGAGCGGGCTGGACCTGATGCGCGAGCTGCGGGCGCGCGGGTCGGAGCTGCCTGGCATCGCGCTCAGCGGATATGGCCAGGAGACCGACGTCCGGCAGAGCCTCGCGGCGGGCTTCAGCGAGCACCTCGTGAAACCCGCGGACCCGGAGGTTCTGCTGCAAAGCGTCGAGAAGGTCGTCCGGCGGCCGCCAAGTCCTCCGGAAGGTCGCAGTTGACCGCGTCGGGCGGCGCCGGGCTCCCGTCCGGCGGTCGCACGGCCAGCATCGCGCTAGCGGCCCGTCCAAAACCCGGTGTTCCGCCGAGAACCGCGGGCGGCGTCGCCGACTCACCGGTTCAACGGACGACAGGACGAATTCGGCTGCTCCGCGCGGCCGTCGGTCGCCTCGCACCGCTGACATGAAGTGAGGGAAGATCGACGCCTAGGTCACGGGATGCCCGGGTGCCTCCCGGCCACTGTCCGTCTTCGCCTCCTTCGCGTACCGCTCGACGGTCTGCGCGCCACGAACAACCGTCTCCGCAAGGCTGTCACGCAACGCTTGCCCCTTGCTCGTGGCCTCCTTCGCTGCCGCGCTCACCCGGGCGCTGGCCTGCTGATACCGATCGGACGCGGTTCTCCCGAGGCTCTTCGCCGAGCCGGCCAAGCGCGTGCGGTACTCCACGACGGACCGCGGGGCCAGGAGCATGCCCAACCCCGCGCCGAGCACGGCGCCGGCGATGAGTCCCATGAGGAAACGATGGTCGCCACTGTCCTGCGCTGGTGAAGTTGTCACGGGCTCCTCCTGTCAACACGCCGCCCAGCTCCCTCGGGCCGCACCACACATGTTTGGCGAGGTCTGGCTGGCGCGTCTGTTCACTTCGGAACAGCTCTGCGCCTGGTCGGAACCCCGGGGGAACCGTACCAGCTCATCCGCGTGGCGTGGGAAATGTCACCGGAGCGGCCGCAATCGGCGGACTGTCCGGTCTGGAACATACGGCCCAGGCTCGTCACTGATAGCCTGCTGACGTTCGCGAGGCTCTTCGGGATTCGGGCTTACGCGGATGGAGGAGGACTCCGATGTCAGGAAGAAGGCGCCTGGTCGTGTTCGCGGTCGCGTTCGCGGTCGCGTGTGCCGGTGCGGCCATGGCCAGCCAGCAACGTCCTTACCGCGCGAGCGACCAGCAGTTGAAGGACCTGTTGAATCGTATCGGTACGCACCGGGACGCGTTCCACGGCAGCTTCGACAGGGCCATGGACCGCAGCCCGATCAATGGGGTTCCGGCGGGAGACGAAGCCCGGCGATCCGTGCGATCCCTCGAGCAGGCGATGGACCTCCTGCGCGACCGCGTGAACGACGGGCAATCCGACACCGCGGACGCGGACGGCGTGCTGACGCGCGCAACGGTCATCGACAGATTCATGGTGCGCAACCAGCTCGATGCACCCGCGCACAGCGACTGGTACGCGCTCCGGCAGGACATGAACGACCTGGCGCGTGCGTATGGCATCACCCGGAGCTGGAGCGTCGCGTCGGAGCGGGTGCCCTACCGGGCCGACGACGACCGGGTCAAGGAGCTGCTGAAGCAGATCGGCAAGAAAGCGGGCGGGTTCGACAAGAGCCTCGACCGCGCCTTCAATCGCAGCCAGGTCGACGATCGCGAGAAGGACGCCATCCGGCAATCCGTGAAGGACCTCGAAGACACCGCGGATCGGCTGCGTGATCGGGTCAAGGGCCGCCAGTCCAACACGCTCGACGTCGAAGAGGTGCTCCGACGGGGTGTCAGCCTGGATGGCTTCATGCAGCGGTATCAGTTGAGTGCCCAGGCGGAACAGGGCTGGCTCTCGCTGCGTGGAGACCTGGACAGCCTCGCCCGTGCGTACAACGTCCCGTGGAACTGGAGCGACCCCGGGTACTACACGCCGGCCGTGCAGGGTGCAGGCTTCCGCCATCGCCTCACGGGGACGTATCAACTCGAGAACGGCAGCGGTGACGACCCGCGCCGGGCGGCCGAACTGGCGGCCCGTGCGGCGCCCTCCGACCAGCGGGAGCGCACGTATCAGAACCTCCTGGTCCGCCTGGAGGCTCCGGAACTGCTCGCGATCGAGCGCCTCGAGAACAGTGTGACGATGGCCTCGACCCGCGGGCCGCGCGTGACGATCGAGGCGGACGGACGGGACCACGTCGAGCTGTGGTCCGGCGAGCGGTCGGTCAGCACCCGGGCCACCCTCCGCGGCGAGCGGCTGGTGGTCGCGACCAATGGCAGTCGGGATCGCGACTACACCGTGACGTTCGACCCAACCGAGGACGGCCGCAACCTGCAGATGACGCGGAGCATCGTAGAGGAGGCCCTGCGCCAGCCGGTGACCGTTCGGAGTTCCTACCGGCGCGTGTCGGACGAGGCCCGGTGGGATATGGACCCCGGCGGCCGGGTCACTCGAGGTGACGATCCCGGCTACCCGCGGCGTGACGACGCGGTGCCGGAGGGTACCCGGTTCGTGGCCTTGCTCGACAACGCCCTGAGCACATCGAGCGCGCGCGAGGGCGACCTCTACACGATGACGGCCAGCAGCCCATCGTCGTACGAGGGCGCGGTCATCTCGGGGCTGGTGTCCGCCGTGACCGAATCGGGGCGGTTGACCGGCCGGTCCGGCCTGTCCCTGAACCTCCAGAGCATCCGCTTCCGCGATGGCCGCTCGTTCCCGTTCGACGGGGTGATCGAGGGCATTCGCACGCCTGACGGGGAGACCGTGAGGGTCGATCGCGAAGGCACGGTCGATACCGAGGGCAGCCAGACACAGAAGACCGTGGAACGCGGCGCCATCGGCGCAGCGCTCGGCGCCATCATTGGCGCGATCGCCGGGGGCGGCAAGGGCGCGGCTATCGGTGCGGTGATCGGCGCGGGAGGCGGCGCGGGGACCGTCATGGTCGAGGGGCGCGACCGCCTCGATCTGCAGCGCGGCACGGAGGTGACGATCATCTCTGGCGACCCCGGAACTCTGCGAACCCGCACACTCCCCTGGGGTGCGCAGCGGTGATGCCGCGGGGTTCATCGAGCGCAGCGGGCGCTTCTCGTTTCAAGGACGGCTACGAGGCACGCATATGAGAATCATGGCGGCATTTACGTTGGCGGCGCTGGGCGCGGCGGGAGTTACGGCATGCACGCAGGACGTCCGGGCGCTGGAGGCCCAGCGGATCGAGCAGCAATACGGGGTGCCCGGCGCCTACCCCGGCACGGTCGCGACGCCCGACGGCGCGCTGGCAGGCACGCTCATCCCAATCACCCTGGCGAACGGCCGCCAGGGACACCTCTTCATCCCACAGCAGCAGGCCGGCGCCCCTGATGCGGTCTACCTCCGCGACGACCAAGGGCTGCATCCCGTCCGACTCGGAGACAACGTCAGCCGGGAGGACCTGGCGCGCTCCCCGGCCATCGTCGAGAGACGAGCCGCGCCCCGGCAGGCGAAGACACGGTCCTGGGAGAAGGAAGTCCTGATCGTCGGTGGAAGCGCCGGCGCGGGCGGAGCCATCGGCGCCCTGGCCGGCGGCAAGAAGGGAGCGGCCGTGGGCGCGGCCGCCGGCGGCGTCGGCGGCCTGATCTACGACCTCCTCACGCGGAACAAGAAGTGACGAGCGAGGTCGCCCACCCCCGGGCGACGTCGACTCACACCTGATGGAGACAATATGCGCTTACTCGCGATCGTGCTGCTGGCGGCCGGCGTCCTGGCCCTCGCGTACGGCGGGTTCAGCTACACCAAGGAGACCCACGACGCGAAGATAGGTCCCCTGGAGATCTCGGTCACCGAGAAACAGAGGGTCAACGTACCGGTGTGGGCGGGGGCCGTCCTGCTGGTCGCCGGCGCGGGGCTGCTGATCGCCCGGAAGAAGTAGTCGAAGGTGACGATATCCATCGCGATTGTCGCGGCGCTGACGATCGTGGCTTCGGCGCCGGCGCCCCCGCAGGAGGGCCAGCAGACGCCCCTCGTGCGGGACGTGGTCAAGAGGGTGGCGCTCGATCCGACGACCTACGCACCAGCGATCGTCGCGTGGGGCGTGACGCAGCTCGACTGGGGGAGCTCGCAGATCTTCTTCCAGAACGGGTGGCACGAGCAGAATCCTCGCTTCACCATCAGTGGCCGCGCCAACGGCACACCGATTGGGTATGCGGCCGGGAACCGCAAGATCCTGACGGACTCCGCCTGGAACCTGCGGCTGTCTCTGATCAACAACGTGTCGGAACAGCTGGTCGAGGGCCTGCTGATTCGGCGGTATCCCACGCACCGCAGGCTCCTCCGGACCCTCGGCTGGGTCGAGAGAATCGCGGCGGCCTCGGTACTGGGCTTATCAACTGTCGGCTGACCACTTCCGGCAGTGGCAGGCGAACGAGCGGCGTGCGCGACAGCTCGGGTATCAGTGAGGCCGCGCGACCGTGGGGTCGATTCCCCGCCCGCCGAACGAGATGTCGCCCCGTTACGGCGAGCTGGCAGCGACGGTCTGGCGTGGAGCCGCCGCGCCGGCGAGACCGCGGCGGTCAGGGCCGTCGAAGACCTCGGCCGTCGTCTCAACGGCCAGATCCCTGATCTTGTTGAGAAGAGTCTTGTAGCTCACCCCGAGACGGTCCGCCGCGCGGTGCCTGTTCCAGCGAACGGCCGCAAGCGTGCGCCGAATCGCAGTCCGTTCCGCGCGTTCCGACGCCTCTCGCGCGACATCCCGCAGCGATCTCACGCCGCGTACCGCCACTGGCGGAGCGTCGCACGCCACCGCGCTCGGCTCCGAGTCTGGAACGCTGCAGGCCTTCCGCGCGACCTCGGGTGCAGGCTCCGCGGTCACTCGCGCCCGCGAAGCCGGTGCCGCGGATGGCGCTGTCTCGGCGGCGGCGCGTCGCGATGTCCGAAGGTCCCGCTCGATCTGGCCGGGATCCTGGAGCAACACGAGCCGCTTCATGCAGTTCTCGAGTTCGCGCACGTTGCCCGGCCACGAGGTACTCGAGCAGGAGCCGCGTCAGATCGTCGGGGATGGTGGGAACCGGCCGGTTGTACTTCGCGCTGAACTGCCCGAGGAAATGCGGCACCAGGGCGGCCAGTTCCTCCTGCCGCTCTCTCAGGGGCGGGACGTGGATCTCCACGACGTTCAGCCGGTAGTAGAGGTCCTCCCGGAACTGCCCACTGGCGATCATCGCGCCGAGGTCGCGATTGGTCGCCGCCAGCACCCGTGCATCGGCGACGACCGGTCGATTGCTCCCGAGACGCGTGAATGACCCGTCGTGGAGCACGTGCAGCAGCTTGGCCTGGAGGCCCGCCGGCAGCTCGCCGATCTCGTCCAGGAGAATCGTCCCGTGGTGTGCCTGCTCGAACATCCCCACGCGGACGGACGTGGCGCCGGTGAATGCCCCGCGCTCGTGTCCGAACAACTCGCTCTCCAGGAGTTCTGCGGGCAGGGCGGCGCAATTGGTCCTGACGAGCGGCCTTCGAGCGCGCGGGGACCGCCGGTGGATGGCCCGCGCGACGAGTTCCTTGCCGACGCCGCTTTCGCCCTGGATGAGGACGATAACGTCGCAATCCGCCACCCGGTCGATCAGTTGGGCGACGTCGCTCATGGGCCCGCTGCTGTGCCACCACGTCTCCTCGACCTGTTCGTCCGAGGTGCGGTGTGCGTGCGAGGCTCCGGCGGGAGGGGGGGCGTGCTCCAGGCCCTGCATGTCAGCCTCCGGTCACCGTGGTCGCGGGACCCCAGGCGGGCCGGTTGCGCCAGGCGACGAGGGAAGTCATCGGTGCGTCTTGTAAATACATCCTGGATGAGCACACGATGCGGAGTCTGTTCAATACAGAACAGCTGTGCACGCGCTCGCGCAACCTCTGCCGCGCTGCACCCCGGCCGGTGTGCAATCGGGAACACGCCTCGTCGGTTTGCGGGGGCTAAGATGAACCCGTCGCTGGCGGTGGATACGACGTTCAGCCGCGGCGCCATGCGATGCGAATCGGCGATCCCGCGCTCATGGCTCGCCATCTGCCCGCCCACTGAGGAGGAGCGTCATGTCCGAGAACCGGCGGCGTCGGGCGTCCACCGTGGCGGCGGCCGCCGTGGCCACGCTGCTCTCGGTCGGGATCACCGGCGCGCAGACCGTGATTACGGCCCCCGCCAACCGCTACAAGCCGTCGGATGACGTCGAGATGGGGCGCCAGGCCGCGGTGCAGGTGGCGCAGCAGCTGCCGATCCTCAACGATTGGGAGGTGACGTCGCCAATTGCGTCCATCGGTCGGCGCCTGGTCGACGCCATCCCGCCGGAGTTCCGCCACGCCGAGTTCCGCTACTCGTTCGACGTCATCAACGTGCGCGAGATCAACGCGTTCGCCCTGCCGGGCGGGCCGATGTACATCAACCGCGGGATGATCCAGGCGGCGCGCAACGAGGGTGAGGCGGCCAGCGTGATGGCGCACGAGCTCAGTCACGTCGCGCTGCGCCACGGCAGCGCGCAGGCCACCAAGGCCACCAAGTACGAACTCGGTGCCCTGGCGGGCGCGGTGGTCGGAGCGATCATCGGCGGCCGGGTCGGCGGCGCGGTGTCCCAGGGCGCGCAGTTCGGACTCGGCACGGCGTTCTTGCGGTTCAGTCGCGAGTACCAGCGCCAGGCCGACCTGCTTGGGTCGCACATCATGGCGCGCGCCGGCTACGATCCGCGCGACATGGCGAACATGTTCAAGACGATCGAGAAGACTGGCGGTCCGGGCGGGCCCGAGTGGCTGAGCGATCACCCGAACCCCGGCGATCGCGCCGCAGCCATCACGCGGGAAGCGCAGCTTCTCGACGTGGAGAACTCGACCGACGGCCGGGAAGCATTCGCCGACGTCCAGGCGCGGCTGCGCCGGATGGCGCCGGCCCCCACGACCAAGGACGCGACGCGCGCCGCGCCGGCTGCCGGCTCACCCGCTGCCCCCGACTCGCCCGACGCGCGCCCCGAGCTCGCCCGCGTCGAGGCCCCCGCCTCGGACTACACGGCGTATACCGAGGGCAATCTCTTCCGCCTGAGCGTCCCGTCGAACTGGCGCGAGCTGCGGGGCAGCCACGCCGTCACCTTCGCACCGGAGGGGGCCTACGGCAACGTGAACGGACAGGGCGTCTTCACCCACGGGATGGAGGTCGGCCTCGTCGGCACCGAGACCCCCAACGTGCGGACGGCGACCGACGAACTCATCGGCTCGCTGGCCGCCGCCAATCCAGGCCTGAGCCGGCCGTCGCGCTATGACACGGTGTCGATTGCCGGCCGGCAGGGGCTTCACACGATCCTGTCGAACACGTCGGACGCGACAGGCCAGCAGGAGCGCATCGAGGTCTTCACGACGCTGGACGGCGACGGCGGCCTCTTCTACGCGCTCGGCGTCGCCCCGCGCGACCGCTTCTCCGCCTACCAGGCGGCATTCCGCCGCGTCGTGGGGTCGGTCCAGCTGAGATGATTGGCCCCACGCCGCGTCCCCTGCAAAGGTGACAGAGCGCCCGGGTTCCGGCTGGTGGGGACGGCCCGGGCCCGAGACAGTGCGGGCTAGTCGTCGATGATGAACGTCACCATCATGTTGACCTGGTACTCCGTGATGGCGTCGTGGCTCACCCGCACGTGCTGCTCCTTGATCCACGCGCTGCGGACGTTCCGGAGCGTCTTGTTCGCCCGGGCGATGCCTTGATTGATCGCGTCGGAAAAACTGGTCGGCGAGGTCGCGCTGATCTCGGACACTTTTGCTACTGACATCTCATCCTCCCTTGGCAGTCTGCTCTTGTCGTGTGGCCGTCTGCCTCCGTCGCAACTTCAACGAGGGAACCCGGCCGTATTCCTCCCGTCGCGACCCATGGTCGCCCTGTCCTGGCCTCGTCGCTGCGGACGCGAGGCCCCGCGACGGGTCCCGCACCGGGCCGCCCGCCGGTTACCACCGGCGTCGGCACTGCCTCCGCCGCCAGGTACTTGTCTATCCCGTCTTCGATCGCGCGGGGGAAGCGTGGCGGCGGTCCCGCGAGCTGGTCCCTGTACACGCGAAGCATGATTCTCGCGGAAGATCGGCAGGGCGGCGCGCCCGCCGGTCTCCCTCCTTCCGAGGGGACGATTGTCGTCGAACCCGACCCGGACGGCCACGGTGATCCCCTTCGCCCCGAAGGTGGACCCCACGAACAAGGCATCCCGGAAATCGTTCGTCGTCCCGGTCTTGCCCATCACCGGGATCGGAAAACCGCGGGCGTCGAGGCTATGGGCGGTGCCGGCGGGCAGACGAACGACGCCGCGGAGCCCCTCCTGGAGAGAGCGCAGGGCGGCCGATCCGAGCTCCTGCCCGCCCCGCGGCCCGGCAAACAGCTCCTTGCCGGAGATGTCGGTCACCCGATCGATGACGTGGGGCTCCGCGCCGACGCCCGAGGCGATCGCGCGATAGGCGTCCGCCAATTCCAGCAGCCGGACCTCTGACGCCCCGAGGGCCGTAGAGAGGGTCGGCTGCAGCGGCGACCGGATCCCCATCCTGCGCGCGACGCGGAGCACCGTGCTCACCCCGATCTCCCGCATGACCCACACCGCCACGGCGTTGCGCGACTCCGCCAGCGCCTGGCGGATCGGAATGGGGCCCTTGAACTGGCCGTCGTAGTTGCCGATCGACTTGACCCCGCCGCTGCTTCCGAGCGGCACGTCGATCGGCTCGTCGGGCACCAGCGTGTCGAGGTCCAAACCCGCCTCGAACGCGGCCAGGTACACCAGCGGCTTCATCGCCGAGCCCGGCTGGCGCAGCGAGCCCGTGGCGCGGTTGTAGTCCGAGTAGCGCGTCTCGCGATCGCGGTAGTTCCGCCGCCCCCCGGCCTCGGCCAGGACTGCCGCGTCCGCATTGCCGAGCACGACCACCGATCCCTGGATCAGGCCCTTGCCTCCGGGATGCCGCTTCTCGTACAGGGCCAGCCCGCGCTCGAGGGCTTCGTTCACGATCGTCTGCACGCGCGCGTCGATCGTGGAGCGGACGGCAATCCGCCCCTGGAACAGGTCCTCGAGGCAGAAGTCACGCCCGCCATGCTTCGTCACCTCGTCGAGGACGTGCCCGATCGCCGCGGGGGCGTCCGTCTTGACGGGGCTGAGCGCGGCGACTCGGATCGGTTCCCCCTGGCAACGCTTCGCGAGGCTCTCGGGGATGTACCCGTTGCGGGCCATCAGGGCGAGAATCCGGTTGCGCCGGTTCAGGGTCCGCGGGTTGCCGGGGCCAGGAGCGTAGACCTCTGGCGACTTGCCGACCGCAGCCAGGAGCGCCGCGAGGCCCGCATCTTCCGGCGTATAGCTCGACAGACTCTTGCCGAAGTAGGACTCGGACGCGGCCGCAAACCCGTAGCGCCCGTTTCCGAGGTAGATGAAGCTGGCGTACCGCGCGAAGATCTCGCGCTTCGCCTGCTCCTGCGTTCCGTACCGCCGACGCATCTCCCCTTCGAGCCAGAGCGTCAGGCGCACCTCTTCCATCTTCCGGAGGAGCTTGTTCATGGCGGAGGCTCCCAGGACCGCGGAGAGGAGCCGGGGCGGCGCCAGGCCGGAGTGGAAGAGCGCGTCGCCGTCGGCACGGCTCGTCAGGGCCTGCAGGAAATACCCGCGAACCAGCTGCTGCGTGAGCGTCGAACCACCCTGCGGCAGCAGCAGCCGTGGCGCCTGATCGCCCTTCCACCATTCACCCACGGAACGCACGACCGTCTTCTCGACCACCCGCGGCAGCGCGCGATACTCCACGCCGGAGTGGGAGAAGAACCGCTTGTCCTCGGCGGCCAGGATCGCCTGGCGCAGGATCAGGGGCACCTCGTCGTAGGTCACGACCCGGCGGTATTCCCGGGCCAGCTCGACCAGGATCCGCCCGTGGGCATCGTAGACGACGCCGGTTGTTGGCGGCTCGAACCGGACGAACGGCTCGAGGTCGGGCAGGCCCCCGCGCTCGAAGTACACGTGGTGGACCAGCCACACGGTCGGGAACAGGAATACCGCGAACGGAAGGAGCGCCCCGACGAGGATTGCGACACGGCGACGGCGCTTGGCCCCAAGACTCGCAGCCAGGCGCCGTACCGCCCGGAGGCGCCTTAGGACCCGCACGCCGGGTGGCGCGAGAGGCAGGCCGGCCCGCTGACGAGGTTCCCTGATGGACACGGAGGTCCTCCCGCGAGCGCCGTCACCCGCATCCGCCGCTGGCTGAAGCCCGTGCAGTGTCCGGCCGGGTCGATCACGAAGGCGCCGCGACACCTGCCACGGTCACGCCAGTCGTGAACAGCGCGGCTAGCCGGCCAGGCGTCGGCCTTGGAGCACCCGCACGACGAACAGGACGAGGGCCACCACCAGCAGGACGTGGATGAGGCCTCCCATGGTGTACGAGCTGACGGTTCCAAGCAGCCACAGGATGAGCAAGACAATCAGAAGTGTCGACAGCATGGCGCCCTCCTCTTGATGGGTTCGCGCCGGGAGTGGCGCGACGGATGGGCTCTGAAGACCATACTGCGCGCGTGGAACGCCGCCTGTCTGTGCCGTTCCGGACACCTCGGCGGAATTCCATGCGACCGGGCGGCCTTCGCGTGAGTACGTCCCGCGGAGGGATTTCTGCCGGCCACTGCACCGCTCCCCGGGCGATGGCGCGGTCGGTGAGACGGCTCCCGGCCGGATCTGCGGGTCGGGTGGGCGAACGGCTGTGCGCATTTGAACAGACACGCGTGGTCGCGGCTGGTAAGTTGCCCATGCGGTCGGATCCGCGTGATGGTCGGAAGAGACAGATGGCAAAGGAGGGTGCCGAAATGCAGGCAGAGCGGATGAAGGTTGCGCCCGATACCGTCGCGTACGCCGACGGTGAGCACCACAAGCTGATCGTGGAGTTCGCCATCCCCGGAGCACCAACGGAGACCATCGATGTGAAGATCCTCGAAGACAGCGTCTACCTGTTGGCGCCGGCCAGGGACATCGAGTACGTGTCGGCGTTGGCGCTGGGTTGGCCGGTGAAGCCTGCCAAAGCCGAAGCGAATTATCTGAACGGGTTGCTGCGGATCGAGGTGCCCTTCAAGGATCCCATGGAAGATGCGGTGAAGGTCCCCATCAAGGTGGGTGGGGCAGAAACGGCGCTCAAGGGCCTCGAGGGCTGAGGCCACGAGAAACGAGAAGTGATCCGGCCGTGGAAGCTGAAGAAACGAGAGTGCAACCGTGTCGCGGACACAGCTTGGCCTGAGGCTCTCCATCCCTGCCGTGATGCTCGCCATCGCCGGGGCGGCGGTCTACGGCTACATGAGCTGGGGCGCTACCTTGCCGGCCATGACCACGGCGCTGGTGACGCGCGGCGACATCGTTCAAGGGGTGGCCGCGTCGGGCACGCTGGAGGCGGTCACCACCGTGCAGGTCGGCACGCAGGTCTCCGGAACTGTCGCGGACCTCCTGGTCGACTTCAACGACATCGTCCGCAAGGGCCAGGTGCTGGCGCGGCTCGACCCGTCGCTGCTCCAGGCGCAGGTCGAGCAGGCGGACGCAGGCCTTGCACGGGCGAACGCGGACGCGGATCGGCTCCGGGTGTCGCTGGAGGATGCGAGGATCAAGCTCGCGCGGGCGACGACCTTGTCCGAGCGGGGCCTGACCGCCGCGGCCGACCTCGAGGCGGCCACCTACAACGTGCGGGCGGCGCAGGCGCAGGTCAAGTCGGGGGATGCCCAGGTCACACAGGCACGGGCCAGCGTGAACCAGTCGCGGGTGAACCTCACCCACACGGTCATCACCTCCCCTATCGACGGGGTCGTGATTGCGCGGAACGTGGACGCGGGGCAGACGGTTGCGGCCAGCATGTCCGCGCCGACGCTCTTCGTTCTGGCCGCCGACCTGACGCGCATGCGGGTCAACGCGAAGCTGGACGAATCGGACATCGGCCTCGTGAAGGCGGGAATGGACGTGTCGTTCCACGTGGACGCGTATCCGAACGAGACGTTCACGGGTCGCGTGGTGCAGGTCCGCCTCCAGGGCGAGGTCGTGTCGAACGTCGTCACGTACCTGACCGTCGTCGACGTGGCGAACCCGGACTTGAAGCTGAAGCCCGGTATGACGGCCAACGTCACGGTGCGGGTGGCGACAAGCGCGCAGGCGTTGCGGGTGCCGAACCTCGCGCTGCGCCTCCGGCCTACCGCGGAGCAGCTGGCGGCGCTCGGCGCGACCGCCGGGACGACGACCGCGGCTCCGGCGGCGGGCAAGGGACCGATGGCGGCCAGCGTCTGGCGGCCTGTCGGCACGACGCTCGAGCGGGTGCCGGTCCAGGTCGGCCTCAGCGACGGCTCGTTCACCGAGATCCGCGGCGGCGGGCTGAAGGCCGACGACCGGGTCGTGACCGCGATAGCGTCGGTGACCACGGCGGCCGCCAAGAAGACAGCCAACCCGCTGACGGCGACCGGGGCGCGCGGAGGGCCAGGGACGCGGTAGGGTGACTGCGACCCGCGATGGGGCCTACGGCCTGATCCCGACCTTCATCATCCAGCAGAAGAAACAGCAGGACGCCGTCGTGGAGTCGGGCGCCTCCTCGGCTATCATGCTCCGATGATGCGGAGAACCTCGCGCTTCGTCCTTGCCGCGCTTGCCGCGGCGGCCGTCCTCCTTCCGCTGGTCGCCGCGGCGCAGCCGCGCGCGGTCGCCCTGTTCAACGGGAAGGACCTCTCGGGCTGGAGCCACTTCCTGGTCGATCCGAACGTGCCCGCCGCCGATGTGTGGAGCGTCCGGGACGGCGTCCTCGTGTGCAAGGGGGAGCCGCTCGGGTATCTCTCCACCGAGACGGAGTACACCAGCTTCACGCTGGTGGTGGAGTGGCGCTGGGCCCCGGGTACCGCCGCCCGCCTGGGGCGGGCGCCCAACTCCGGCGTCCTGCTGCGCGTGAACGGCGAGCCGAAACCCAAGGGCGTCCCCCGGGCCTACGAGGCGCAGCTGCAGGCCGGGAACGCGGGCGACCTGTATGGGTTCTGGGGCATGCCGCTCGACGGCGACGCGGCGCGGCGTCGCGAGGCGAAGGGCCACGAGCTGCTTGGCGACATGGTGGGTTTCGCCAAGATGGAAGCCGCCGAGCGTCCCGAGGGCGAGTGGAACACCTACGAGATCACCCTCGACGGTCCCTCGCTGGCCGTCGTCGTCAACGGGAAGAAGGTCAACGAGGCCACGGGGGCCAGCGTCATGCCCGGCCGCATCGCGCTGCAGTCCGAGGGTGGTGAAATTCACTTCCGGCGCGTGGAGTTGAGGCGCATCGGGGGACAGGGCGCCGAGCCGGCCGCCGCCATTCTCGCGAAGCACAAGGCGGCGGACGAGGAGTACCTGAAGGCCGTGATGTCGCCGTTCACGGCCGTCGCCGTCCAGTACTTTCAGCCCGGCCAGACGATTCGGCTGGGGGTCGGGCCGGCCGGCGTCGCGTTCGGTCCAGACGCCGAGGGCGTGGACGTCGTGGACCTGACGCTCCAGGACGGGGCGTACTTCGTGGCGCCCGTGGCCGGCGCCCCCGCCGTCGTGAAGACGAGCGGGAAGGGGGACGTCACGGGGTTGCCGGGCGCGCCGGTGACCGCGCAGACGAAGCTCCAACGGGGGGACGTCCTGAAGCTGGGGCGGCACTACGTGGAGACGATCTCCGCGCCCGGGAACGGGAACGCGCGCGTGTTCGACCCGGGGTCGCCCGCACGGAAGGCGTTCACGGGCTTGAAGTGGTTTCCCCCCGACCCGTCGCTGCAGGTGAAGGCACGCTTCGTGGCGAACCCGTCGCCGTCCGCGGTGACGATCACGACGAGCCGCGGGCTTCAGCGCGAGTACTACCGCGTGGGCGTGTTCGAGTTCACCGTGGACGGCAAGCCGCTTCGCCTGACGGCCCTATCGACGATGGCCGCGCCCAAGACGGGCGAGGAGCTGTTTGTCGCCTTCAGGGACGCGACGACGGGGAAGGCGACGTACGACGTCGGGCGCTACCTCTTCATCCCCTTCGCGGGGGCCGACGCGGCGTACGTGCTCGACTTCAACGCGGCCACCAACCCGCTGTGCAACTACTCGCCGCACTACAACTGCCCGATCCCGCTGCGGGAGAACCTGCTGCCGGTGGCGATCCGCGCGGGCGAGATGAAGTACCCGGCGCACCACTGAGGCGCGGGGTCCCCGTCGTGCGCGTCGATGCCCGACGCGATGACGAGCGCCTCCGAGCTGCCACGCATGAGACACTACCTTGGCTTTGGCCGCCGACCCGCAACGTACTTCGTGAAGCTGCTGTCCGATCTCCGCTACTCTCTGCGGCTTCTTCGCGGGCGACGCGGGTTTGCCGCGGCCAGCGTCCTGCCGCTGGCGCTCGGCATCGCGGCGACGGTGGGCGTGTTCACTCTCGTGCAGGCCGTGCTCTTGCGGCCGCTCCCTTTCCGCGATCCCGACTCGCTGTTCGTGGTCTGCGAGACGAGCCGCTCGCTCAGCGTCTCCCAGGCAGCCGTGACGTACGGCGCGTTTCTCGACTGGCGAGAGCGGAGTCTGAGCTTCGAGGCCGTGGAGGCGTACGAGATCTACCCGGTCGGGACGCCAATGGGCGACGGCCCGGACATCATCACCGCGTCGGTCACGCCCGGCTTCTTCAAGGCGCTCGGCGTGCCGCCGCTCTACAGCGGCGCCGACACCGAGGGCGGGCCGGTCATCGGGTATGGCTTGTGGCGTCGGCGATTCGGGCAGGATCGAGCGGTGGTAGGAAGGCGGCTGGAACAAGAAGACCTCGGGTTGGACTTCTTGATCGCCGGCGTCATGCCCGCCGGGTTCGCATTCCCGCCTGGCGTCGAGGCGTGGTACATCAACGCGATGCGGCGGCCGGCGGTGCCGAGCGCGATGCGCACCTTGACCGTCATCGCGCGGCTTCGCCGCGGTACTTCGCCGGAAGCGGCCCGCCGAGAACTCCAGGGCATCCAAGATGGCGGGCGAGGGAACACGAGCCCGAACGCAGATTGGCGCGTGCGTCTGATCCCCCTGGAGGAGAGCCTCATCGGCCGAGCGCGCGGAGGGTTGTGGGCAGTCCTGGGCGGCTCGTGTCTCCTCCTGCTCATCGCGTGCATCAACTTCACGAGCCTGATGGCGGGGCGCGCCATCGAACGCCAGCGGGAGTTCGATGTTCGCAAGGCGATCGGGGCGAGTCTCCGCGACATCACCCGGCAGTTGCTCGTCGAGCACCTGGTGCTGGCGTCGAGCGCCGGGGTGATCGGCACGGCCGTCGCTGTCGTTGCGGTGCCCGTCCTGCTTCGCCTGGCACCGGACCTCATACCCCGCGCCGACGAGGTTCGGGTGGACCCCGCCGTCATCGTGTTTGCCGTCTCGGCAGTCGCCGCCATCGTCATCCTGTCCACACTGGCCGCAGCGTGGTTTGTGCACCGCCGAGCCGAGAGTCAGGGCGGTTCGCTCGGCGGGCGCGGTCTCCTGGGATGGCTGACCGTGACGGAGATCGCGTTGGCGACGACGATGTTGATGGCGGCCGGCGTGGCGCTGAAGACTTACGCGCGGCTGCACTCGGTGGAGCTGGGGTTTGGCACGCAGCGGTTGTCCGTGACCAGGTTCTCCCCCATGCCCTCCAGCTATAGGCAGGTGCAGCAGCGTCTCGCTCCCGGTGACCGGGGGGCGGACATCTGGCGGCCCTGGATGGACAGCCTGGTCGGGCGGGTACGCGCCTTGCCCGGAGTCCAGAGAGTGGCGTTCGGCGAGTACATCCCCATGGAGGGACGTGAGCTGGCGTCCACTGTTGTTCGGCCGCTTAGACCGGCAGCCGGCACGGATGCCGGGGCAAACGCAACCGCCCTGGTCGCCTCGGTATCTTCGGACTACTGTACGGTCCTCGGCATCAGGCTCGCGAGCGGGCGTTGGTTCCACGATCAAGACACGGGTTCGTCCGAGCCGGTCGCGGCGGTCAGCCGGGCCACGGCCAGGAGGTTCTGGGGAGAAGGCGACCCGGTCGGGCAGCAGTTGGTGGTCGGGAAAGAGACCCGAGCGCGGCGGGTCGTCGGCGTCGTTGACGATGTCCGATTCGTCGCGCCGGCCACCCCCGCGCCCGCCGTCGTCTACCTGCCCTTCTGGCAGTACCCGCGCCCCTTTCTCGCGCTGGTCGTCGAGGCCGACGTGCCGTCCTCGGGCCTGGCACAGCCACTGCGCCTTGCGCTTCAAGCCGAGAAGTTCCGGCCGGTGGAGACCACTCCGCTTGAAGAACTGCTCGCCGCAACGACGGCGCGGCCACGCTTCACGTCGTGGTCGGTCACGTCGTTCGGGTCCATCGCCCTGTTGCTCGCGGTTTCGGGCATCTACAGCGTCCTCGCCTTCGGCGTGCGCCAGCGTCGCCGCGAAATGGCGATCAGGCTCGCGCTCGGCGCAGCACCGAGGCGGATCGTTGGGATGGTACTGAAACGGCTGGGCATCTGGCTCGCGATGGGCGTGACACTGGGAATCGCAGGCGGCGCGGCGGTGGTTGCCCTCGCACGCGGCCTGCTGTATGAAACGTCTCCCGTCGAGCCGGTGATCATCAGCGTCGTGGCCGCCATGTTCTGCGTCGTGGGCTTCATCGCGGCGCTGGGCCCGGCGCGGTATGCCAGCCAGAGTGATCCCGCGCAGCTGTTGCGGTCAGACTGATCGCGCACCCAAGCGGACCGGACAGCTCAGAAAGTGTGCAATCCGCCTGCCCAAACGCTTGACCCTGGTTGAGCGCGGGCGCATGGTGGGGGCAGCCGCACAGCGGATCAATCCGATCCGCGTTTATCAGTGGAAACGCCATGTGCCCGCAGGCAACGCCGGAGCTGCCTCCGTGTCCAAAGTGCAAATCCACGCTTGTGAAGATTGCCACGGTCACCGATTGGTTTAGCTACCTCCGATGCGAGCAATGCTTCCATACGTGGAGTGTCGAAACCGGAAAGCTGCCGTCGCCTCCCCGAAACAAGCCGTAGCAGCGGCACGTGGCGCGGCAACATCAGCCCGTAAACGAACCTGACCACCGCCATCCCGAACGCGAAACACCACCCTCCCCGGAACGTGAAGAGCGCCGGCCGCCAGCCCATTCAGTCACGCCGAAGGATAATCCACTCGTCCTTCGTTCCCAACGAGTTCGCTGTGCGACGGTCCTTGAACAGCACCGTGCCGTCATCCGAGAGCGACCACGCCTCACGGACGATGGTAGTGACTTCGCGCGGACAGGCTCCAGTCCAAGGGCGTGCAGCTGACGAGTATCCCGCCGGGCAGCAGCAGGTCGATACCGCCGATAGTGACCAAACCAGCCACACTACGATCTGCGGTCACGGTTCCCGTCAGCGTGGCCTCGTTCCCCTGGACAGAGATACCCGATGCCCCGCCCACCTCAGCGGCGTAGCCACGAAGCACGACGTCGGCCCGAACGCCTTGAACGACGATGTTTCCGTCGAGCGTTCCGTGGAGCGCACGCACGCGGAAGCCCCCGACGAAGGATTGGACATCCACGGGCACGCGGATGGGGGTCGTGCACGCGCTGATCTGACTCACACCGTCGCTCGTAGGGCGTGCGCCAATCCCGAGGTCGTACGAACCGGGCTGGAACGCCGGCGGGCTCACAGGCTGCGGCAGCGACGACGGGGCGGAGGGGGCGCCGCACGAAGCGCAGGCCACGAGGAGTGTCAACAACGCGGACGCGACGGCTGACTCATGCCATTCCGGCCCTCGCATGTGGTCCTCCCCTGCGGCGTCTCTTAGAACTGCTCGAATGCCATCGACCACAGTCGCGCCCGACGGCTACGCCGACCGCTTCTTTCCCACCTGGTCCCTCGCAAGATCGAGCAAGAGACGCAAGGCGCGATTGACGGATTCCGAGTCCGGGAAGGCCTTGGCCACGTCTGCGTCGAGCAGCACGACGTTCGTACCGGCCTGGTAAGCCGCATGGTGGGTGCCGCGCGTGCCCTTCGAGAAGTCGTATTCCGGGCGCATCTCGCTATCGGGTGGGGTGGTCCGATCCTTCATAGCTCTTTCGTTCTCGCGGCGTTGCTTCCCGCGCGCTGACGATTCGTATTGTGGTGCCGCGTTCGGCGTATGCCACGACAAGCAGGCGCTGCGCTTCCGAGAGCCCCAAGCTCAGGAACGGCTGCTCGTCTTCCGAATGGTCCGGGTCGGATCGTCACTTCCAGCGGATCACCGAACACCGTGAGGGCCTCGGGGAACCCGACGCTATGCTTGTCGAGGTTCACTTCTGCCTTGTCCGGGTCCCACTCGAAGTCCATCAGGGACAGTATACGGGCCTAGGCGCCCGGCTTGACTTGGGACACCGCCACACCCAGAAAGTCTGGGACTGGCCATCCGGGGCCACTCCCGAACGTCACAAATTTGTCACAACGCCAGGCCCACCGACTCCGTGAAGGCGGAGCGACGCGCGGATTTCCTCGGAAACCTGGCGACTTCTCGAAGCGCCGCCTCGTTGACGCTGATTTCGCGGGCGGCAATTGAAATCGCCGCGCGAGATCGGCTGTAAGTTATAGGAATAGAAGGAAGTTACTGGAGCCGGCGGTCGGACTCGAACCGACGACCTGCTGATTACGAATCAGCTGCTCTACCAACTGAGCTACGCCGGCCAGGCGTGAGGGGCCGTGACCGCGAGGCCGAACGGCCTCGCAAAGCCACAGAAAAGTCAGTCTAGCAGATTTTACCTGGGCCCGGAAGCACTCGAGGTGGCCCGTTGGCCCGAGGGCGCGGGCTGCCGGGGAAGCGAGCGGAGGATCACCGTTCGAGTATCAGGCGCCGCGCCGGGTAGTCCACGAACATCCGGCCGGAGCCGAGCAGATCCGGCGTGAGCAGACCGCCGAAGCTCGAGGCGGCGTTGAGCCCGTCGGCGCTGTCGGGATAGCCAACTCCGGCTGCTGGAACACGACGTCGCCCAAGGCAAGCGATCGCAAACGGATCACCGAGGCCGTCGTCAGGCCATTGACCCCCAGCGAGGCGGTCATGCCCAGGCTGGGAAAGCGCTGGAGCCGCTGCTTCTCCACGAGCGGGCTGTTGAAGCTCGACCGGGCCGTGCTTCCGGTGTCGATCAACATCTGCGTGTAGAAGGTCGTGTCGTCGGCAAGAGTCGCCAGCACGTGAACGAGCGGGCGAGCACGCTCGAGCCGCATCGGCACCGAAGGCCCCGGCCCGCGGGTACTCGAAACGCACCGCATCGTGCAGCACGAGGCGACCGCCCCGGTAGTCGAACTCCACGACGTACTGTCCGAGGAAGTCCGTTCCAATCACGCCGTCGATCGCGTGGCGGAACGCCTGCGCGGCGTCGGCGACGGGGACGACGAACACCCGCCGAGGAGCAAACGGGCGCGCGGCGCCGACGCGAAACGTCACGCCTTGCGTCGTGGCAATCGGAGTCGTCCCCGGCCCGATCCCGACGCTGAGGGACCCGCCCTCGTCCTCCACCTTCAGGGCCAGCCGGCGCGCAGTGGAGGGGTCGATCACCGTGTGCGTCGCGCCCGTGTCCACCGTGAACCAGAAAGGCCCTTTGCCATTCAGCGACACGCGCGCGAAGAAGACCCCCGACACGGACTCCACCGGGACCGACGATCGAGGGTGTCGCCGCAGCGACGCCACGGCCCGCCTGCGTCGCGGCGAGGCCGCCGGTGACGACACTCGCCACCAGGGCGGTGACAGCCGCAAGGAAGAGCGCTCGCGCGCGGAGTGCACCCGTCATCGCCAGATAGTCTGTCACACGGGGACGCGGAGCAGGTGACTTCGCCGTTCGGGGTCGGCCCCTTCGACTCGGCTGTCGACTCGCTCAGGGCGGACACAGGCCGGCCCCTGCGGATCGCGCGGAGGGGCGGCACCTACGGTACACTCGCCCCATGGACTCACAACAGGCTCCCGCCTACCCGTTCATCGACACCGGCCTCTCGCGCCGGCTGGAGCGCGCCGAGGCCAGCGGCAACGCCGCAGCCGTGGAGGCGCGCGCGAAGATTTCGCCCGCCGTCGGCGCGACGTGGATCGAGGTGGCCGGGGCCTACGCCATGTTCGACGGGGTGGGCTCGCCGCTCACGCAGACCTTCGGCCTGGGCCTCTTCGACGCGGTCGGCGCCGGGGAGATGGAAAGGTTGGAGACGTTCTTCAAGGAGCGCGGCGCCGCCGTCCACCACGAAGTCAGCCCGCTGGCGCATCCCGGGCTCGTCGGCCTGCTCAACGAACGGGGTTACCAGCCGCTCGAGTTCACGAGCGTGATGTTCCGGCCGCTCAGCGCCCACGCCGCCCCGCTCGATGCGGCACCCGGTCGCGTGCGCGCCCGGGTGATCCAGGTCGACGAGTGCGAGGCGTGGACCAGGACCGCCGCGGAGGGCTGGAGCGAGTTCCCGGAGGTCGAGGAGTTCATGCGCGACATCGGCCGGCTGAACGTCGGACGCGCCGACGCCACCTGCTTCGTCGCCGAGGCGGATGGTCGCTTCATCGCCACCGGCGTCCTCGGCATGCACGAAGGCGTGGCGCTGCTCGCCGGCGCCAGCACGATCCCCTCGGGGCGCCGCCAGGGCGCGCAACTCGCGCTCCTCGACGCGCGCCTGCGGTTCGCGGCAAGCAAACGCTGCGACCTCGCGATGATGTGCGCTGCACCGGGCAGCGCCTCCCAGCGGAACGCGGAGCGGCACCGGTTTCGGGTGGCGTACACGCGGCTCAAATGGCAGAAGACTGAGTCTTCAAGTCACAAGTCATAGGTCACAAGTCCGAGAGTCTTCAAGTCACAAGTCAGAAGTCACAAGTCCGAGTCAGAAGTCAGAAGTCAGAAGTCCGAAGGCAGAAGTCAGGAGTCCGGGGCCACGATTTTCCGGCTCCTGGCGGACAGAAGGTCGCCGCCAGGCAGACAACGATGCCCGGACCGGCCCGCAGGTTCGCGCGGCAACCCGTTATCTAGCAAGACACTTCCAGCCTGGCTCGCAGTATCATCCGCGGCGGCGGGGCATTTGCTCTTGCCATTCGGTTTCTCACGCGCGGGCGGCCCCCACCCAATCCGCGGATTGCTCTGAAAGGAGCCCCAATGCGTGCCAGGACCGTCGTCATCCTGTTCGTCGCGGTCATCCTCGCCCTCGTGACCAGTGTCGCCGTCGGCACGCGAAACGGCCCCGCGTCCGCGGGCCGCGGCTTCTCGGCCGTGCCCCTCAACCCCGCGGCCGCCCAGGCGCTGCGAGCCAGCGGGCGCAGCCTCCGGGTCCCCTTCCCCAACTCGATCAACCGGGGCCGCAAGTTCGCCCCGGGCGGGGAAGTCGTTGGCCCGCTGACGACCGCGAGCGAGCAGCGCGTCCTCGTCATCTTCGTGGACTTCACCACGCCGCCGCCCGGCGGCCCGAACACTCGACTGAACCTCAAGACCTACTTCGACACGATGCTGTTCGGGACAAAATACGATCCGCCCGACTA
Organism: uncultured Acidobacteriota bacterium; assembly: GCA_963744445.1. Lineage (GTDB taxonomy): Bacteria > Acidobacteriota > Vicinamibacteria > Vicinamibacterales > Fen-181 > CAVUTP01. The sequence goes on along the minus strand of CAVUTP010000025.1, from coordinate 204,107 downwards.
CGAGGCGACCGGCCTCGTCTACCCGGCAGACCGCACGCTCTTCAACTACTACCAGGCCGTCTCGTACGGCCAGGTGGACGTCGTCACCTTCAATCCCCCCGGCAAGCTCGGTTGGGCGCAGTCCGGACACTCGTACAGCTACTACTGCAACTACGACTACGGGTGGGGCGCCTACCCGCAGAACGCCCAGGGCCTGGTCGTGGACGCGATCAGGGCCGTGGACTCGAAGGTCGACTTCTCGAAGTACGCGGTCAACGGCGAGGTTCCCAACCTGTTCGTCGTGCACGCGGGCACCGGCGCGGAATGGAACAGCGATCCCCGCCTCCTCTGGTCGCACAGCTGGAGTCTCGACGCCTTCACCGGCCTGCCCGCCGGGGGCCTCGTCGTGGACGGCGTGCGGGTCAACAACTACGCGATGATGCCGGAGGTGGGAGGCGACTTGACGGGCGTGTTCGGCCCGCCGCCCACTCCCTACCCGCCGACCGTCGGCGTCTACGCTCACGAGTACGGCCACGTGCTCGGCCTCCCCGACCAGTACGACTACGGGTATGAGTCCGAGGGCACGAGCATCTACAGCCTGATGGCGGGAGGCAGCTGGAACCAGTGGCCGAACGCCGCGATCTTCTCCGGCAACTCACCGTCGTTCCTCGACGCCTGGAGCCGCTTCCGCCTTGGATTCGTCGCGGTCACACCGATCACGGCCACACAGACCGTGGTCCTGCCTCCCGCAGAGACGAGTCCGGTCGTCTACCGGATGGACGTTCCGTTCTCGGGCGGGAAGGAGTACTTCCTGATCGAGAACCGCCAGCAGCTGGGGTTCGACAAGGGCCTGGACCTGTACAGCGACGGCAACCTGCACGGGCTCGCCATCTACCACGTGGACGACGTGGTGATGAGCCGGAACTACTGGCGGCCGAACGAGGCGGAGAACTGGAAGGAGTTCCGGTCCGAGGGCTGGAAGGCGGCGGCCAACGGCGAGTCGCACTACGGCATCTCGATCATCCAGGCGGACGGCCGGTGGGATTTGGAGCACGGCATCTACGGTTTCTTCCGGAGCGACCTCTACCCGGGAACCTTGGAAGTCACGAGCTTCGGCAGTCTCACGAGACCGAACAGCAGCAGTTACTACTTCTGGGGCGGCAGCGCGCCGAAGTTCGGGTACTCCGGGGTCACGGTAGAGAACATCAGCGAGAGCGGGGGAGTGATCACGGCGACGTTGCGCTTTGCAAGGTGACGAGTGACGGATTTCCGGCGGATCACGCGAAGACTTTTGCGTGATCCGCCGAGGATTCCCGACCGAATTGGCCCGATTATGAAGGACCGTGAACTTCTTTCCGTTCGATAATCCAACACACAACGAACGCGCCCGCCATAAGCGATAACTACAGTCCAGAAATGTAATCGTCATTCCGGACTGCCAATCACCCCAGGAAACCCGCAATCCGCTCAAGAGCCTTCAGAAATGTGATCTTCACAGCCGGGGCATGCCCGTTGCACAACGACCGGCACGGCCCATCGTAGTCATCCCCATCGTTTGTAGGCCAAACAGAGGCCGGCGCCGTCGTGTCGGGACCGGCCGCATCGCCGCCCCGCCGCGACGGTTCGTTCGCACCGGGCGGGACGTGTGTCCCCCGGCGAGACGCCGGAGGTGTGCCCGCCGTGCGTAACGTGGGTGCCAGCCTTCGCCTGCCCGCCCCCAGCGGCGAAGGCGTGTCGCCACGGCAGCCACGGTGAACGCTGCCAGGAGAGGAGTCATCGAATGAGGACGAGAACGTGGAGCGCCCTTGCGCTCGCCTCCATCATCGTCATCGCGGCCGTCGCGCTGGCGGCCGCCAGTCTTGTCATCACACGCGCCTCGTGGGACGGGGGGAAGTTGTCCCTCGGCGGCACGGCACCAACGAACGCGGTTGTGACGCTGAGCAACGCCGCCAGCGGTGTCGTCCTGCGCACGGTGACGCCCCACGGAGGGCGCTGGAGGGCCAGCCTCGACGGGCTCTCGGATGTGCCATGCACGGTACGGGCAACCCAGGGCGCGGCGTCGGCCGAGCGTGCCGTCGCGGGCGCGCCGTCAAGTTGCGATAACGGCACGACGCGCGCTCTCAGCTCGCTGACGATCAACGGGCCCGCGAGCGTACCGGAGAGCGGCACCGCGACCTACACCGCCACGGCCGCCTTTACCGACGGCAGCACCACGGTGGTCACGCAGGCGGCCACGTGGACGGAGAACTCCGGCTACGCGACCATCACCGCCGGCGTGCTCACGACCGCCGCCGTTACCGCGAACCAGTCGCTGACTATCTCCAGCTCGTACACGACAGGCGGTGTGACGCAGACGGCGACCTTGCCCGTCACGATCCAGGACATGCCAACGCTGACGGGCTCGCACGCCGGACGCATCAGCAACTACGAGGGCACGAAGACCTGCCTGACGTGCCACCGCGAGGAGGCGCTGGCCTTCCATCAGTCCGTGCACTACCAGTGGTCGGGCGACGCCAGCGAGTCGGAGGGGCTGAGCACGACGACCGCGGGAAAGATGGGAGGGATCAACGACTTCTGCATCTACCCGGACATCAACTGGCTGGGGAAGCTGACGACGGTTGACAACCGCACGGTGGATGGCGGGTGTGGGCGCTGCCACACGGGCCTCGGGCTGAAACCGTCCCCAACGGCTTCCGACCAGCAGCTCGAGAACATCGACTGCCTGCTCTGCCACTCCCCGAACTACAAGCGCACGGTGGCGACGGTCAACGGCGCGTTCGCCTTCGTTCCCGACACCGCCAACATGACGGTGTCCGTGCTCCAGGCGGCGGTGGACATCCGGCTGCCCACCAAGGACACGTGCCTGAACTGCCACACGAAGGCGGGGGGCGGCAACAACTTCAAGCGCGGCGACATCGAGGAGGCGCACCGGACGGCGACGACCTCCCTCGACGTCCACATGGCGCCCACCTCGCAGGGCGGCGCCGGTCTCTCGTGCACCGGGTGCCACCAGGCGGCCGGCCACCGGATCGCGGGGCGCGGGGTGGACATGCGCGAGCGTGATGCCGGCACGCCGACCCCGGCCTGCGCCAACTGCCACACCAGCACGCCCCACGGCGACAGCCGGTTGAACCAGCACACCGCGCGCGTGGCGTGCAACGTGTGCCACGTGCCGTCGTTCGCCAAGACGGCGCCAACCGACATGCGGCGCGACTGGAACCTCCCCGGGGACCTGAACCCGGCGACCCAGCTGTACGAACCGCACATGGCCCTGCAAACCAACGTCACGCCGGTCTACCAGTTCTTCAACGGCCGGTCGCAGTTCTACGAGTTCGGCACGCCGGCGGTGCCGCAGGCCAACGGCCGGATCCTGATGGCGGGCCCGCTCGGGACCATCAACGAGGCCGGCGCGAAGATCACCGCCATGAAGCGGCACGAGGGCAACCAGCCGATCGACCCGGTGACGAAGTTCCTGCTGCCGCTGAAGATCGGCATCTTCTTCCAGACGGGCGACGTGGCGACCGCGACCACCCAGGGCGCCGCCGCCGTGGGCTGGGCCAACAACGGCTACCGGTTCGCCGAGACCGAGCGGTTCATGGGGCTCTATCACGAGGTTGCGCCGAAGGAACAGGCGGTGTCGTGCTCGACCTGCCACGACAACAACCGGCTGGACTTTGCGGCACTCGGCTACACGCCGCTCACAACGCGGAACAGCAAGCCGCTCTGCTCGTCGTGCCATAGCGCGAGGACCGCCAGCTTCTACGACCTTCACAACAAGCACGTGACCGAGCGGCGCTACGACTGCAGCACGTGCCACACGTTCAGCAAGGCCGCCGGGGGCTAGGGAACGGTCGAGAGTCAAGGGTTGAGAGTTGAGGGTCTCGCGGTCACATGTCCTCAACGCTGAACGCTGAAGCGAGTCTCGAGGGACCGGGGCGCCGCGCGGGCGGCTCCCGGTCCCTTTCTTTGTCGCTAGTTCTTCGCGCTTTCTTTGCCGCTAGTTCTCCGCGCCGGCCGGGCAGCTGAGCCGGGGGTTCCACTGCGCGAACGTCCCGCTGGGGTTCGGCGCCCAGATCCACACGTGCAGGTCCCAGTGCCACGGCATGCCCGGCACGTGCCCGGGCATCGGCCCCTGGAAGGTCTGGCCGAGGACCGAGGGCGTGGGGTTCACCACCTCGTAGGTCGAGGGCCACGGGCCCTGAGGGAACCACGGCTGCGACCTGCGCCCGTATCAGGGTTCCTCAGCAACACCGGCTGCAGGTACTCCACGCTAATCAGGCGGAAGTTCCCATCCCCCGTGGGCAGGTACTGCAGCACTTCCGGCTTCAGGGGGTCCACCTCGCCGTCGGCGATGAGCGCCCCGTTCGGTGAGTGGATGCCCATGATCCCGGCCGGGCTGCTGTCGCAAACGCCAGTGGCGGGGTCGGCGTACCCTGCCGCGATAGCCGCGCTCACGTCGTGAAAGGCTGCAGTCGCCTGGCGGATTTCCGCCAGCCCTTTGTTCACCGCCGAAGGTCCGCCGTTCGCACTCGCCGAGGCCGTGTTCTGCGCCCCACCGCCGCTGTTCGACGCTGCTGCATCCGTCCGTGCCGCACCCGCAAGCGACCCCGGTTCAACGGGATTCGTCCCCTGGCCGCACCCGGCCAGGTTCAACACGCACGCCAGCCCGATCCCCGACAGCAACGAAGCTCTCATGTGTCGACCTCTTCGGAGTTGAGTGGTTTGGGGCACCTTCGACGTCCACCGTGGAAGCGGACCGTCGGAATCCACTACGCGAAACCCTCTAGCGCGCAGGCGATTGGCAAGAGCGGCGCCAGCGGCCTCCCGCGGCGGATGCGTCCAAGGTTCCACTCGAGCTTCGGTGCCCGGCCGAGAAGCCGAGGTCACGCTGTTTGCGGTTCGGCCGACCGCACCGACCGTGCCGCCGAGCCAACCGCCGACCTACGGATCAGGCTGCGAACAGGCTCAACCAGGCGTGGGTGACGGCGAAGATCCAGGCGAAGTTCTTGGCGACCAGGGCGTGAAGGGGCCGCGACATCGATGTGGACACCCACTCAGGCGTCGTGACCTTGTCCGGCCAGGTCGAGAGCGAGCAGGCACGGTTGCGGGCTCTGCAGATCGCACGTGAGACGGACGCGTGATGCGGCTCGAAGACTGGCTCTGCCACTAGTGGCCTGTCCTCGCCATGTGTGAAGGCGCTTTACAGATGGCAAGGACAGGCCACTAGCCACTGCCCGATTCACTCACTCCGCAGCACCACGTTGGGATTCGACCGCGTCGCGGCGAGCGCGGGGACGCCGGCCGCGACGGTCGCAATCGCGATCAGCACCAGGGGGCTCGCGGCGAAGACGGTCCAGTCGACGGCCTGCACACCGTTCAACTGGCTCGCGAGCAGGCGGCCGAGGGCGACCCCGCCCGCCAGGCCGGCGGCCGCGCCGGCCACCGCAAGCCGCAGGCCGTAGCCAAGCACGAGGCGCAGTACGTCGGCGCGCGTGGCGCCGAGTGCCATCCGCACGGCAAACTCCCTCCAGCGCGCCCGCACGAGCGACGAGAGCACGCCCGCGATCCCCACCGCCGCCAGGACGAGCGCCATCGACGCCAGCAGCCCGAGCAGCAGGGCATTGAACCGTTCCGACCCGAGAGACTTCAGGACCACTTGCTCCATCGAGGCCACGTTGGCCGCGGCCTGCTCGGGATCCACCGACAAGATGCTTCGCTCCACGGACGCGACGAGGCCCGGCGTGTCGGCCGCCGTCCGGACGACGAGCGAAACCGGCAGCAGGCGCACGAGCGCGGCGGACAGGGCCGGCGGCAGCTGCGCGATCGGCGTGTAGAGGATGGCTGGCGCGTCCTCGTCCAGCCCCGCCTCCTTCACGTCGGCGACGATGCCGACGACCTCGCGCGGCTTCGTGTCCGCGAACATCGGCGCGTACGGCTGACCCATCACGATGTGCTGACCGATCGGGTTCTCGCCCGGCCAGTAGCGTTTCGCAGCCGTCTCGTTGATCACCGCGACGAGCGGCGCGTCCACCCCGTCCTGCTCGGTGAACACCCGGCCCCGCCGCACCGGGATGCGAAGGCTGCGGAACATCGCGGCCGTCACCGGCCGGTTCTGCACGACGCCGACCCCGGGACCCGTGAACCCTCCGGCGTACTTGCCGGGAATGATGAAGCTCATGTCCGGCCCGCCTTCGAGCGGCAGGCTCCCGGCAAACGAGGCCGCTTCGACACCGGGGATTGCCTCGACCCGCTCGAGCACGCCGGTCATGAAGCGGTCGAGGGTGCGGACGTCCGAGTAGCGCGCCGCGGGCAGCGACAGCTTCACCGTCATCACGTTCGAGGCGTCGAAGCCGGGGTCGATCGCGCGCAGCGAGAGGAACCCGCGCACCAGGAGGCCGGCGCCGACGAGCAGTGCGGCCGCGAGCGCAATCTCACCCGCGACGAGCAGCTTCCCGAGCCTTGACCGGCTGGCGCAGGCCGCGACACGCCCCGAGGCCTGCTTCAGTTCCTCGTGCACGTTGCCCCGGCGCAGCCTCGCCGCCAGCGGAAGCGCCGCCAGCACGCCGACCGCGATGGACAGCGCCGCCGCGAAACCAAACACGCGCCAATCGAGGTGAAGGACCGTCACGGGCGACAGGCCGGCCGGGCTCAGCGCGAGCAGGGGTCGCAGCGTCCAGCGCGCGAGCAGCAGGCCCGCGGCGCCGCCGGCCGCCGACACGAGAAGGCTCTCGAGCAGCAGCGGCCGCACCACCTCCCACCCGCGGGCGCCCAGCGCCACGCGGACCGCGATCTCCTGCCGCCGGCCCGCCGCCCGGGCGAGCTGCAGGTTTGCGGTGTTGACGCACGCGATGAGCAGCACCATGCCCACCGCGGCCAGCAGGATCATCAACGCGGGCCGGAGGTCGCCGAACAGCGCCGCCTGCAGCGGCACCACCATCACACGACCCTTGTTCAGGCCGTTCTCATCGTCCTGCGCCAGGTGTTGCCGCCACACCACGTCCATCTCGGCCTGCGCGGCGTCGATGCCGCCGTCACCGGCCATCCGCCCCAGGACGTCGAGGTACCCGGTGCGGTCCGCCGCACCGGGGTTCAGCTCGAGAGGCGTCCAGATGTCCGCGTTCGCCGGGAACCGGAAGCTCGAAGGCATCACGCCGACGACGGTGTAGGGCTCTCCGTCCAGCGTGACCTGCGTGCCCACGACATCGGCCTTCGCGCCGAAGCGCCGTTCCCACAGGCCGTGCCCGATGACGACGGCTTTGCGTGCGCCCGGACGGTCCTCGCCCGCGACGAAGCCCCTCCCGGCCACGGGATGGGCGCCCAGGACCGTGAAGAAGTTGGCGCTGACGCGCGAGGCGATCACACGTTCCGGCGACCCGCCGGCCGACAGGTTCAGCCCCGCCCCCACGTCGTCGTAGGTGGCCATGCCGGTGAAGCTGCGGGTGGCGTGGTCGCTCCAGAACAGGTACTTGGAAGGCGAGACGGCCCGTGTGCCGCCCTTCGGGTGGCGCTGCACGAGCTGCACGAGACGGTCAGAGCCGGGATACGGAAGGGGCCTGAGGAGCAGGCCGTTGATCAGGCTGAAGATGGCGACGTTGGCCCCGATGCCGAGAGCCAGCGTGAAGACGGCGGCGAGCGTGAAGCCGGGGGCCTTGACGAGCGCGCGCGCCGAGCGACGAAGATCCTGGAGTGCTGCGTCCATTCCGCCTCCTGGCAAACTATACGGAGGAGGAGCGGATGGGGTTCAGGAAGCGTGCCGGCGTCTACTTCAGCAGGCGCGAGGCGATCCAGGCGCCGCGAAGGGCGTCTACGTACGAGTTGCACCGGAACGAGAGGAGGCGCTCGGGCCGGCCCCGGACCACGATGTCGCGGGCGTCGACGTCCACCGCGGTCACGTGCGCCCAGGAAAGCGTGACGGGCGTCGAGCCGATGTAGACGAGGCGGCGAGGGGTCAGGAACAGCTTGCCTCCACCGTCGCCGGCGACGTCGGGGCGCGAGGCTGGCGAGGCGAAATGGCATGGCTCGCCGGCCAACGCGCGGTGGTTCGTCTCCATGACGGGCAGTGTTGCGCCGCCGGCGGCCTGCTCTTTCAACGTCTCGACTTCGACCAGCCCTTCCAGCAGCTCCAGTTCCAGATCCGCCTCGTCGTCGCTCAGGCCGAGCTCCGCCGGACGTGTGCGCAACCGCTCCAGCGCCGCGCGCCCGCCTGCCTGCCGCGCCGCCTCGATCTCGCCGCGCAGCAGTCCGAGCTTCCGGTCCATCCCGCGCCGCTCCGCGCGCGCCCGTCCGCCAGGGAGTAAGTCGAAGATCGACATCGGACCGGGATTCTAGCGCAGAAGACCCGCCTCCGCCCGGATCCCGGTCAGCCCCCTGTCGACGCTCGTTTGAAGTGTCCCCAGGCCAGCCCCCGGGCTTCGGCGAGGCGCCGAGCCGCCGCGCGCAGCCGGGTAGGCTCGGGCAATTTACCCGTCGGCAGGGTGGGGTAAGATGAAACGATCCCGTGCACACGCCCGATCCGGAACCCGTTCCCGGAGTACTGACCATGCGGACCCCTCGCTCCTTCGCGTGCCTGCTTTCCGCTGCCAGCCTGTCCGTGATCCTGGCGTCCTCCGCCGCCGCCCAGACACCCAGCATGAACAAGATGCCGCCGCTCATCGACCGCGTGCACTTCTTCGGCGACCCCGAAATCTCCGGGGCCCAGATCTCGCCAGACGGCCTGTTCATTGCCTTCTTGCGGCCCTACCAGGGCACGAAGAACATCTGGGTGAAGCGCACGGGCGAACCCTTCGACAAGGCCCGGCCGGTCACGGCCGACACCAAGCGGCCCATCCCCGGCTTCTTCTGGAGCCGCGACGGGAAGTTCATCCTGTACGTCCAGGACCAGGGCGGCAACGAGAACTACAACGTGCACGCGGTGAACCCGGCCGAAGCGCCCGCCGCAGGGGCCGACGTACCGAAGGCGCGCAACATCACGGATGCCAAGAGCGTGCGAGCCGTGATCTTCTCCGTGCCCAAGAGCGACCCGGACGCGATCTACGTCGGCCTGAACGATCGCGACCAGGCCTGGCACGACGTGTACAAGGTCCGCATCTCCACGGGGGAGCGGACGCTCGTGGCGAAGAACACCGAGCGCATGACCGGCGTCGTCTTCGACCTGAAGGACCAGTTGCGGATGGTGACGCGGTCGGCGGAGAACGGCGACACCGAGTTCCTGCGCATGGACGAGGGCGGCAGGTTCACGAAGATTTACACGTGCAACGTGTTCGAGACGTGCCAGCCGCTGCGCTTCCACAAGGACGGCCGGCGACTCTATGTCATCACGAACAAGGGCGCCGAGGTGGACTTGATCCGGCTCGCGCTGCTCGACGTGCAGACGGGCCAAGAGGAACTGGTCGAGTCGGACCCCGAGCGCCGCGTCGATCTGGGCGGTGCGCGGTTCTCGGAGAAGACCGACGAGCTCGTGCTCACGGCCTACGTGGACGACAGGACGCGGCTGTACTGGAAGGACAAGTCTGTACGAGGCCGACTACGCGCACCTCAAGCAGAAGCTGGGCGACAAGGAACTGGGATTCGCCTCGTCCACGACCGACGAGCGGATCTTCCTGGTGAGCGCGACGAGCGACGTCGAGCCGGGTGAGATGTACCTCTTCGACCGCGGCAGTCGCCAGCTCACGCTGCAGTACCGCACGCGCGAGCAGCTGCCCCGCGAGGCGCTGGCGCCGATGAAGGGCATCCGCTACAAGTCCTCCGACGGCCTTGAAATCCCGGCGTACCTGACGCTCCCCGCGGGCGTGCCCGCCAGGAACCTGCCGGCGATCGTCGTGCCGCACGGCGGCCCGTGGGCGCGCGACGCGTGGGGCTACAACTCCCTGGCGCAGTATCTGGCCAATCGCGGGTACGCGGTGCTCATGCCGAACTTCCGCGGGTCCACCGGCTACGGCAAGCGATTCCTCGATGCCGGCAACCGCCAGTGGGGCGACAAGATGCAGGACGATCTGACCTGGGGCGTGAAGCACCTGGTGTCGGAGGGCATCGCCGATCCGAAGCGGGTGGGGGTCCTGGGCGGGTCGTACGGCGGCTACGCGACGCTTGCCGCACTCACGTTCACGCCTGATCTGTATGCGGCCGGCGTGTCGATCGTGGGACCGTCGAACCTGATCACGCTTCTCAACTCGATCCCGCCGTACTGGGAAGCCGGAAGGAAGGTCTTCCACGAGCGGATGGGCGACCCGGCCACGCCGGAAGGGCGCAAGCAGCTGGAGCGGCAGTCGCCCCTGAACCACGCCGAGAAGATCAAGACGCCGCTGCTGGTCATCCAGGGTGCCAACGATCCGCGCGTCAACAAGAACGAGTCGGACCAGATCGTCGTCGCCCTGCGAGACCGCGGCTTCCCGGTCGAGTACCTCGTCGCGCCCGACGAGGGCCACGGGTTCGCGCGGCCGGTCAACAACCTGGCGGCATTCGCGGCGGCGGAGAAGTTCCTTGCGAAGCACCTCGGGGGGCGCAACCAGGAGGACATGACGCCGGAGGTCGCCGCACGGCTGAAGGAAATCACCGTCGATCCGAGAACCGTCACGGTGAAGAAGCCCACGCCGGCGGCGGCGGCCGGCATGCCGAAACCCGCCGTCCCGCTCGCGACGGGGACGCGGAGTTACAACGGGCGAATCGAGATGGCGGGCCAGACGGTACAAATGGCCATTTCCACCGACGTCAAGGAGGAGGCCGACGGCTGGGTGGTCACCGAGACAGCCAAGGCGCCGGCCGGCGACGCGGTCGATCGCACGACGCTCGAGAAGGGCACGCTCGCCCTGCGGCAGCGGACGGTGACCCAGGGCCCGATGTCGATCGAGATGGCCGTGCGGGACGGCAAGGTCATGGGCCAGGTGAAGATGTCGGGCCAGTCGCGGCCGTTCTCGGTGGACCTCGGCGGCGACCTGTTCGCCGACGGCGGCGGAGCGTACCACGTCGCGGCCGCGCTGCCGCTGGCCGACGGCTACCAGGTAGCGTACCGCAACTTCGACCTGCGGACGCAGAAGGTGAAGGTGGTCCAGCTGCAGGTGGTGGGCAGCGAGCGCGTGACGGTGCCCGCCGGTGCGTTCGACGCGTTCAAAGCCGAGATCACCGGCGACGACGGTGCCAAGACGACCATTTGGGTGGCGAAGGACACCCACACGCTGTTGAAGGTGCAGGCGAGTTCGCCCGCCATGGCTGGCGCGACGATGACGAGCGAGCTGGTGAAGTAAGGACGGGCCTGACCTTCCCTGTCACAGCCGGGGGAGATGCTGCGTCCATGACCAACAACGCCCCTTTCGCGGCGGTCGGGACGGCGGACGGCGGGTGGTGGACGGTGAACGGCACACGGCCTGATGGGGTGAGCACGGCGGGCAGCCTCTCGATCTACGAGGAGCTGGCCCGGCGGCGCCGGCGCGCGCAGATCGCCGCGCGCCGGGCACTGGAGGAGGCGGAAGGACAGGCCTGAAGGCTTGTCGCGACCGTTGATCAAGGGCTGCGGCGTGGGCACCCCCAGATTTCAGCGCTGCTTTCTCGCGACCCTCTCCAGAAACCGCTCGCGCCCGACGATCATCCGTTCGTGGCGGCCCTCGCCGATCTTCTCGGTGGAATCCCAGGCGGCGAGCGTGAACGACAGGCGGCGGCCGTCCACCGCCACCAGTTCGGCCTCGGCCGTCACCTCGTCGCCCAGCGGCGTGGCGGCCAGGTGGACGATTTCCAGCTGCGTGCCGACGGTGGTGTCCCCGGGCGCGAGGTGAGCCGCGAGCGCGACCACCGCGGCCTTCTCCATGAGCGCCACCATCGCCGGCGTCGCGTACACCGGCACGAGGCCGCTCCCGAGCGCCTCCGCCGTCTGTGCCGGCGTGACCGTCTGCCGCGCCTCGCCCTTCAACCCCACCTCGATCTGGTTCATGCCGGAAATTCTAGACCACGAAGTTCACGAAGAACACGAAGGAGATCACGCTGCAGCGGGTCTTCGGGCGCCGCACGTGCGGCGCAGCCTGGCAGGGGTACCCGGAGGCAAACAGGCGGGAGCTGATGGCCTGCTTGCCTCCGGGCACCCCGCCTGGCTGTCGCGCGTTGGGGTTCTCCCAACGCGCACCCGAAGACCCGCGTTGAGACACGGGCTCCCGCCAGCGTGACGGGCATTTACCTTCGTGCCCTCTGTCTTTCCTTCGTGGTTGGATTCGTGTGGGTGGTCCGGGCCCTGTGCTATGCTGCGCCTGCCGCGGGCCCGGACCCGCGTTTCTTCAGGAGTCCCGCCATGTTCACCTGGTTCGCATCTTTCCGCTCCCGGTCGGTCCTGATTGCCGCGGCCGCCGCGTGCCTGCTCGTGCTGCCCGGCGCGGCCAACACGCTGCAGCAGCAGGAGGCCTTGTTCTGTCCGACGTGCGAGGGCTGCACGAGCGTCCTGGTCGGCAAGGCCGCCTCGGTAGACGGCTCCACCATGACCTCGCACTCCTGCGATAGCACCACCGACCGCACCTGGATGAACATCGTGCCGGGCGCGAAGCACAAGCCGGGCGAGGTGGCCAAGGTGTACTTCGACCCGAAGCGCACGAAGGGCCCCGACGACACCGACCGCATCGAGACCGGCGAGATCCCGCAGGTCCCCGAGACTTACGCCTACCTGAACGCCGCCTACCCGATCATGAACGAGCACCAGCTCGCGATCGGCGAGACCACCTTCGGCGGCAAGCGGGAGATGTACAGCGACAACGGCATCATCGACTGCCCCGAGCTGTATCGCCTCGTGCTCGAGCGCGCGAAGACGGCGCGAGAGGCGATTCGCATCGCCGACGAGCTGACCAAGCAGTACGGCTACAACGATTACGGCGAGGCGTTCACCTTCGCGGACCCCAGGGAGACCTGGTTCTTCGAGATCCTCGGCCCCGGCAAGGGCAGGAAGGGCGCGGTGTGGGCCGCCGTGCGCATCCCCGACGATCACGTGGCCGTGTCGGCCAACGCACCGCGCATTCGCAAGGTGGACCCGGAGGACCGGGACAACTACATGGCGTCGGCCAACGTGTTCACGCTGGCCGAGGAGCTGGGACTGTGGAGCCCGAAGAGCGGCGAGCCCTTCGAGTTCTGCACCGTCTACGGCTCGCGCAGCAGCCTGGGCAGCCGGCGGCGCGAGTGGCGCGCCCTGAGCCGCATCGCGCCCTCGATGAAGCTCGACCCGAACGCCGAGCACTACCCGCTGTCGGTGAAGGCGGAGAAGAAGATGGGCGTGCCCGACGTGCTCGAGATCTTCCGCGACACCTACCAGGACACGCCGTTCGACATGACGCGCTCGCTGACGACCGCGGCCAAGGACGGAAGGGCGGTGAAGAGCCCGGTCGCCAACCCGTTCATGTCGAACGATTACCTGCAGCTGTTCAACGTGACGTCCGAGCGCACCATCGCCTGCAAGCGCGCCACCTACTTGCAGATCACCCAGTCTCGCGGCTGGCTCCCCAACCCGATCGGCGGCCTGGTGTGGCTCGGGTACGACAACCCGACGACCACGCCGCACATCCCGTTCTATATCGGCATCACGCAGATGCCGAAGTCGTACATGGTGGACGGGCGCGAGAAGTTCCGCCGCGACTGCGCATGGTGGGCCTTCAGGCAGGCGAGCCAGCTGGCCACGCTGCGGTGGCAGGAGATGGTGAAGGACATCGAGAAGGTCTGGCGCCCGATCGAGGAGAAGGCCTTCGCCGAGCAGCTCAAATTCGAGGAGGAAGCCGTCCGCGTCCACAAGCAGGACCCGGCCAGGGCGCGCGAGATGCTCACGAAGTACTCGCACGACATGGCCAACGGAGCCGTGGACGCTTACTGGAAGCTGGTCGACGATCTCTGGTCGAAGTACACGAACTCTTTCAGGCCGTGACGGCTCACGGCTGTCGAGGGTCGAGGGTCAAGGGTTGAGGGTCCTGTGACGCTTTCACGCGTACTGGACCCTGAACCCTCAACGCTCAACCGTCGATGGTGTCCCGTCCTACCGCCCACCGCCTTCCGCCCGCCCCATGTCCCGCGCCACCGTTTCACCGCGGCGAAGGCCTTCGCGCGTCAGCTGGCGCAGGCGCTCTCCGGTCATGCGGCCGCCGCCCGTCGCCCACAGCGTGACGGCGCGGCCGATGGCCCACGTGCCGCCGTACGCGACGGCGACCTTGGGCACGATGCCGATGACCGGCACCAGGCCGATCAGCTGGCGCGCCACCTGGCGGAACAGCAGGCCGCCCCCGAGCACGCCGATGATCTCGCCAACGAGGTCGCGCGGCCGGCCGCTCCTGCCGGCGGCAAGCGCGATCTTGTAGCCCATCACCAGCTGGTTCTTGGTCAGCACCACGACGTCGCCAATCGTCATGGGGATTCCCAGCACGGGCACGATCTCCGCGATTCCCGTGCTGAAGGCGTACCCGGCGTTGGCCTTCGAGGTCTCGTCGATCAGCGTGGAGAACGCGCAGGGACGAAGCGCCGGAAACTGGCGCGCGAGCGCAAGCCGGCGGTCGGGCTCGACCACCGCGAAGAGAGCTTCCGCAAGCATCCCCACCTGCTCGGGACCGAGCGCGTCGAGCGCCACGCGCGCGCGGTTCGCGTCCAGCCTTTCCACGCCGCCCGGCCGCCCCCCGAGGACCACTTCGAGGAGCGGAGTCCGGCGGTCCAGCCATGCCTGCCGCACGGCGTTCATCGCCGGGCCCTCGTGGCCCCCCGTCCTGACGAGGACGACGACATCCGGCCCGTCCACCACCGGGTCGTCCGGCGCCGCTCCCGAGACGCGCGACGCAAGGCCGGCATCCATGGCGGTGAGCAACGCCGAGGACTCCGGGGCGCCGGCGGCCAGGAGCACGGCGAGGTCGTCCGCGCCGGCCGCGGTCTCGGCGACCACCGAGACCCGTACGGGCGTTTCGGCCCGGCGCCGGATCGCCTCGAGGTCGACCTCCTTGATGATCTGCCACACCCGTCCGAGCGCCAGCATGCTAGCCATGGGACACCCCTGTCAGCCTGATAGACAATCGCCACGGGGTCGGTCGCCAAGTGATCCCCTATCACCATGATACTCACACCGTGGTAGCCTGATACGCCCTCACGAGGAGACGTTCGTCATGCACCTGGCCTGTTTTCCACGCCGCCGCTACACCGAGGAGTGGACACCCCTCGAGAAAATGGAACGCCTGTCGCGCCTGCTCGACGGGCCCGACCTCTACATCAAGCGGGACGACCTGCTCGGCCTCGCCGGCGGCGGCAACAAGACCCGCAAGCTCGAATTCCTGGTGGCCGACGCCCTGGCCAAGGGCGCCGACACGTTGATCACCTGTGGCGCCGTCCAGTCCAACCATTGCCGGCTGACGCTCGCCGCCGCGGTGAAGGAGGGGCTCAAGTGCCGGCTCGTGCTCGAGGAGCGCGTGGCAGGCAGCTACAACCCCGAGGCCACCGGCAACAACTTCCTGTTCAAGCTCCTCGGTGTCGAGGCGGTCCACGTGGTCAAGACGGGAGTGGACCTTGCCGCGGAGATGCACAAGGTGGCGGAGGACGTGGCGGCGCTCGGACGCACCGCGTACGTGATCCCGGGCGGCGGCTCGAACCCACTCGGCGCCCTTGGCTACGTGTCCTGCGCCGAGGAGATCCTGGCGCAGACCTTCCAGCAGGGCCTTCGCATCGACCACGTCGTGTGCGCCAGCGGGAGCACCGGCACGCACGCCGGCCTGCTGACCGGGCTGGTAGGCAACAACAGCCACATCCCGGTCACCGGCATCAACGTTCGCCGCACCCGCGAGGAGCAGGAGCCGAACGTGCACCGGCTGGCACAGGAGGTCGCCGCGCTCCTCTGCGTCGCTGGGGGAGTGCCGCGCGAGGCCGTCCGCGCGCTGGGCGACTGGGTGGGGCCGGGCTACTCGCTGCCGACCCCCGAGATGGTCGAAGCGGTGCGCATGGTCGCCCGGGTCGAGGGGATCCTGCTCGATCCCGTGTACACCGGCAAGGCGATGGCCGGGCTGATCGGACTCATTCGCCGCGGCGAATTCACCAAGGGGCAGAACGTGCTGTTCCTGCACACGGGTGGGGCGCCCGCGCTTTACGCCTACCAGCAGGTCCTGACGAGCTAGTGGCCTGTCCTCGCCATGTGTGAAGCGGATTCCGGAGCGCGGCGCCCGGCTGGCAAGGCGCGACGACCGAGAATATCGGGAATATTTGAGGGAGGAGCAACGCCGCCAGGCGGGATGCCCCGCCCGGAAGGCGCTTTACAGATGGCAAGGACAGGCCACTAGCGGTCTTTGCGTCGTGAACGAGGAGGGTGCACATGGCGAGAATGCGAGCGGTGGCAGTGGTGATCGTGGCGCTTCTGGCGCTAGGCGTTCCGGCGGCATTCGCGCAGGGCGGCGGCCAGGTGGAGAAGCCCAAGGAAACGACGGCGGCGGCGGCCGACCCGATCAGCGGCGACTGGGAAGGCAGCGTGGCCCTGCAAGACGGCAATATCTCCTTCTTCATGAAGCTCAAGCTCGACAAGGACAAGGTAACCGGCGAAATCGGCTCCGACCAGGGCTCGTCGCAGGTGACCGGGACCTGGGCCGACGCCAAGCTGACCTTGTCGTTTACCTACGTGAACGGCGAGGCGATCTCGATGACCGGCGCGTTCAAGGAGGAACAGCTGGGCGGCGACATGACGATCGGCAGCGGACAGATGGTCACGGTCTGGGTGGCGAAGAAGAAGAAAGCATAGCGGGCGAGAGGCAACGGTTCACGGTTCACAGTTCACAGTTTACGGTTCACAGTTCACGGTGGCGTTACCGTCAGCTGTCAACCGTTAACCGTCAACCGTAACCGTGGACGGCTCTCCCGTTGAACGGGGCCTGCGGCTGCGGTACCATGGTGTGTTTGGCGGGTGCCGCAATCGCTCGCCGTAGGCCCTTATCCATGTCAGAGCCCGCGGAGGTGGCCGCGCCGGGACTTGTCATCCGGGGCGCGCGCACCCATAACCTCAAGAACATCGACCTGACGCTCCCGGCCAACGCCCTGGTCATCGTGACCGGCGTGAGCGGCTCGGGCAAGTCGTCGCTTGCCTTCGACACGATTTACGCCGAGGGCCAGCGGCGCTACGTCGAGTCGCTCTCGGCCTACGCCCGGCAGTTCCTCGAGCGGATGGAGAAGCCCGACGTCGACTCCATCGACGGCGTCTCACCGGCCATCGCCATTCGTCAGAAGAACTCCATTCGCAACCCCCGGTCCACCGTCGGCACGACCACCGAGCTTCACGACTACCTGCGCCTCCTGTACTCGCGTGTCGGCCGCACGTTCTGCCGCCAATGCGGCCAGGAGGTGGTCCGGGAAAGCGCCGAGGTGGTGGCCCGGCGGCTGGCCGCGCTCCCGGAAGGCACGCGGCTCATCGTCGGCTTCGACATGCCGGTCGTAGCGGCACCCCGTGTCAGCGCCAGCGCAGAGCCGGCGGACGAGGTTGACGAGGTGGAAGGTCCCGACGGCACGCCTTTCGAGGAGGCGGCCAACGGTGACAACGGCGGGAACGGGTCGACCGCACGGAACGGGAACGGCGCGGACTCGGTGGCGGCGACCCTCGAAGCCCTGCGGCGCAAGGGTTTCGGCCGGCTCTTGCTCGACGGCCGCACCGCGGTGTCTTTCGACGACGTGGAGCCGTCGCTGGTGAGCCACCGGGACACGCTCCAGGTGGTGGTGGACCGGCTGCAGATCCAGCCGGACATGTTGACGCGGCTGACCGATTCGATCGAAACCGCGTACGGCGAAGGGGGCGGCGCCGCGTTCGCGGTGGAGATCGCGCCGGCGGGGACGGCGAGCGGCGGCAGCAAGCGGCCGGAGGTACACCGCTTCTCCGAGCGCTTCGAGTGCCGCACCTGCGGCATCCCGTACGAGGACCCACAGCCGCGGCTCTTCTCGTTCAACAACCCGTTCGGCGCGTGTCCCACGTGCCACGGGTTCGGGAACGTGATCGAGCTGGACATGGGCCTCGTCGTGCCCGACCCGGCGCGCTCGCTCCAGGAGTCTGCGGTCGAGCCGTGGAGCAAGCCGCACTACCGGACCTGGCAGGCGGACCTCAAGCGCGCCGCGCGGGCTCGCGGCGTCCGGGTGGACGTACCGTGGGCCGACCTCACCGAGGAGGAGCGGCGCTTCGTGATCGACGGCGAGGGCGGCTTCGAGGGCGTGCGCGGCTTCTTCGCGTGGCTCGAGCGGAAGAAGTACAAGGTTCATGTCCGCGTGTTCCTCAGCCGGTACCGGGGCTACCAGACCTGCCCCGACTGCGGCGGCGGCAGGCTGCGGCGCGAGGCGCGCGACGTGCGCGTCGGCGGGCAGACGATTGACACGGTGTGCGCGCTCACCGTGCGCGAAGCGATGCGCTTCTTCGGGAGCCTCGCACTCGGCGCGCGCGAGGCGGCGATCGCCGACAAGGTGCTGGCCGAGATCCGCAAGCGGCTGTCGTTCCTCGAGGCGGTGGGCCTGGACTACCTGACGCTCGACCGGCTGTCCTCGACGCTGTCGGGCGGCGAGTCGCAGCGGATCAACCTCGCGACCTCGCTGGGATCCGCTCTTGTCGGCACCCTCTACGTGCTCGACGAGCCGTCGATTGGCTTGCATCCGCGCGACAACGGACGGCTCATCGCGATTCTCCGGGCCCTGCGCGACCAGGGGAACAGCGTCCTGGTGGTCGAGCACGACGCGGACATGATCCTCGTGGCCGATCACGTCGTGGACCTCGGGCTCGGCGCCGGCGAGCAGGGCGGCAAGGTGGTCTTCAGCGGGCCGCTGCCGGACCTCATGCAGGAGCCGCGCTCGCTCACGGCGCGCTACCTTCGCGGCGAGCTGGCGATCGCGGTGCCGTCCGAGCGCCGCCGGGGCAGCGGCCAGCGGCTGCAGGTGCTGGGCGCCGCCGAGCACAACCTGAAGCAGGTGGACGTGTCGATCCCGCTCAACACGCTGACGTGCATCACCGGTGTCAGCGGCTCCGGCAAGTCCACGCTGGTCCACGACATCGTCTACCCGGCGGTGAAGCGGGCGAAGGGGGACTGGGACCGCCGGGTGGGCACACATCGAGGGCTGATTGGCGTCGAAGCGTTGAGCGACGCCGTCCTGGTGGACCAGGCGCCGATTGGCCGGACGCCGCGTTCGAACCCGGTCACGTATCTCAAGGCGTTCGACCCGATCCGCGAGCTGTTTGCCGCAACCAAGGACGCGCGGTCGCGCGGCCTCACGGCCAGCCACTTCTCGTTCAACGTCCCCGGAGGCCGCTGCGAGGCGTGCGAGGGCGAGGGCCAGATTCGCGTCGAGATGCAGTTCCTCGCGGACGTGTTCGTTCCCTGCGAGCAGTGCGACGGCAGGCGGTTCCGCCCGCAGGTCCTCGAAGTGCGGTACCGCGGGCGCAACGTCCACCAGGTCCTGGAGATGACCGTCCGCGAGGCGCTGGCGTTCTTTGCCGGCTCGCCCAAGGTGCTGCGCCGCCTCCACGTGCTCGACGAGATCGGCCTCGGGTACCTTCGCCTCGGCCAACCCGCCACCACGCTCTCGGGCGGCGAGGCCCAGCGCATCAAGATCGCCTCTCACCTGGCCTCGCGCACGGGCGAGCGCATTCTCTATATCCTCGACGAGCCGACCACGGGGCTGCACTTCGACGACATCGCGAAGCTGCTGGCCGCGTTCCGCAAACTGCTGCAGGCCGGCCACTCCCTGCTGGTCATCGAGCACAATCTCGACGTCCTCAAGACCGCCGACTACATCATCGATCTCGGCCCCGAGGGGGGAGAGGACGGCGGGTGGGTGGTCGCGACGGGCACCCCCGAGGACGTGGCGCGCGTGGAGGCGTCCTACACCGGCCGGTATCTCGGGCCGGTGCTTGCAGCCGGGCAGTTGCGGTAGGATCCTGCTGTCGATAGTGCAGAGGAGTGGCCCTTGACCTTGACACGCCCAACCCGCGTCGCGTCTTTCATGCTCCTGGCGACATCCTTGCGTCCCTGCCGCCCGGCGCCTCGGCCCAGCAACTCGCGTTCAAAGAGGTGGTGCGCGAGCTGCAGGCTCCCGACCCGAAAGCGCGGCTGGAGGCGGTCCGGCTGTTGGCAGAGTCGGGCTACCCGGAGGCCGCCGCCCCGATTGCCCCGCTGCTGGCCGACCCGGACGAGCGAGTGGCGAAGGAAGCGATGTACGCCGAGCTGGGGTTCTTCCTCGACACGAGGATCGAGGCCGAGCGCCGGGTCGCCCTGGTGGTGCAGATCAAGAACCCGACTCCCGCATCGCGGGCCTTCGAAGGCGGCTGGGGCGCGCTGCCACTGGCACCCGTGCCCGCCGAGGTGATCAAGGGCATGACCGGCCTGCTGGCCGCACCCAAGCTCGGGGCGCGCGTCGAGGCGACCTACGCCCTGGGAATCCTCGCGCAGGTCGAGGGGCAGCCGGGTCCCGAGCACGCGGCCGTGTCGGCAGCCCTTGCCGCACGCCTGGGGGATCCGGAGCCGGCCGCGCGAGCGGCCGCAGCGCGCGCGGCCGGGCGGGTGTTCCGCCGGTGCACGGCTCCCTGCGCCGGCGCCGACATTGAGCGGCTGGGCGACGCGCTCGTCCACAGCCTCAACGATCCCGACCAAGCCGTCGTGATGGCGGTTCTGGAGGGCATCTCTGAGCTGCGCTTCGAGCGGGCGGTGCAGGCGCTGACCGACTTGTACAACTACGAGAAGAAAGGGCCCGTGGCCCTGGCCACGCTCGACGCCCTCGGCCGGATCGGCCACCCGTCGTCGGCGCCGCTGTTCCGGGCGGCGTTGACGCGCAAGGAAGCCGCGGCCCAGCGTGCGGCCGTGGAAGGCCTGGCGCGCGCGGGCGACAAGGAGGGGGTGGCGTCGGCGGCCGTCACGCTCGCCAAGCAGCGAAACAGCGAGGTGGCCCTCGGTGTCGCGTTCGCCCAGCAGCGCGTGGGTGAGTCGTCACGGCTCGATCGGCTGATCGAGGCGGCAGGTGGCATCGGCACCTACCTTCAGTCGCAGGACTACTTGATCGAGCTCGGACCTCCGGTCGCCAAGGCCGTGGCCGCGGTGCTGCCGGCGGCCAGCGCCCAGGCACGGGTGCGGCTGATCGAAGTGCTGGGGGTGATAGGCGGCGCCGACCAGTTGCCCGCGCTGCAGGCGGCGGGGCGCGATGAGACGGCGTCGGTCGCCGCCGCGGCGGCCCGGTCGGTCAGGCGGATCAAGGCACGCTGAAGTGGCCCCGCTGCCGAAGGCCTTCTACGACCGCCCCACGCTGGAGGTGGCCGCGGACCTCCTGGGGAAGGTGCTGGTGCACCGGGCGTCGGGAAGGCCGACCGCCGGCCGGATCGTCGAGGCGGAGGCGTACATCGGCGAGGACGACCCGGCGTGCCACGCCGCGGCCGGGCGGACGCGCCGCAACGCGCCGCTCTACGGCCCGCCAGGCCTCGCCTATGTCTACCTCAATTACGGCATCCACTTCCTCTTCAACGTCGTGACCGAGGCGGAAGGCCGGCCCGCCGCCGTGCTGATCCGGGCGCTCGAGCCGGTCGAGGGCTTGGACGTGATGCGGGCGAGGCGCGCGGCCGACCGGAGGGGCCGGGAAGTGCCGGACCACGAACTGTGCCGGGGGCCAGGCAGCCTGACTCGCGCCATGGGGATCGCGCTTGGCGACAACCTCGCGGACCTGTCGGGGCAGCGCTTGTTTGTCGAGGAGCGCGGCGCCGATCCGCCCCGCGCGTCCATTGCCTGGACGCCGCGGGTCGGCATCTCCTCGGGGACCGATCGGCGCTGGCGATGCTATGTGAAGGGGAGCGCGGCGGTCTCGGGATCGACGCGACACAAGACGTAGTGGCCGTTGGCCAGTGGTCAGTCGCCAGTGAGAACGGCTGTCACGGCGTGAAGTCGTTCTTCGATTCGATCAAGGGCCCCGAGCGACGTCGAGGGGCGTGATGCTGGCCACTGTCCCACTGGGCACTGACCACTAGTTCCGTCCCGTCTCTGATTGCTGCACCACCGGCACCTCGACCGTCTGCCGCTTGCCCTCGCGGAGCACTTCGATCCTCGCCGTGGTTCCAGCCTTCGTGTCGGACAGCAGCCGGCGCAGCTGCGCGTCGTTTTCCACCACCTGCCCGTTGAACCGCAGCACGACGTCGCCGGGCCGGATGCCGGCCTCGTACGCGGACGAGGTCCGGTACATGGAGTACACGAGCGCGCCGCGGGTGCCGGTGATCTCGAGCTGCTGCGCGAGCTCCGGGCTGAGCGTGAGGAACCGCACCATCCCGATCGAGCCCCGGCGCACCTCGCCGTAGCGGATCAGCTCGTCGGCGATGCGGCGCGCGAGGTTGCTCGGCACGGCGAACCCCACCCCGTTCGACCCGCCGCCCTCCGAGTAAATCGCCGTGTTGATGCCGATCAACTCGCCCCGCGTGTCGACCAGCCCGCCGCCGGAGTTGCCCGGGTTGATCGCCGCGTCGGTCTGGATGAAGTCCTCGTATTCCGACACGCCGATTCCCGCGCGGCCGATGGCGCTGACGATGCCGAGCGTTACGGTCTGATTGAGCTGGAACGGGCTCCCGATGGCGAGCACCCACTGTCCCACCTTCAGCTTCGAGGAGTCGCCCCAGGGTACGACGGGGAGGTTCCGGGCGGTGATCCGGACCACCGCGATGTCGGTGGCGGGATCGCGGCCGACGATCTGCCCCGGGACCTCGCGCTTGTCAGCCAGCACCGCGGTCAGTTCGCGGACGTTCCCGCCGACCACGTGGTTGTTGGTCACCACGTAGCCGTCCGCCGAGATGATGACGCCGGATCCCAGGCTCTGTTGAGGGCTGAGGCGGCTGCCGAACCACTCGTCGTCGCCGCCGAAGAACTGCCGGAAGAACGGGTCGTTGGCAAACGGCGAGTTCGACCGCCGCACCATCGACACCGACGAGATGTTGACGATTCCCCCGGACGCCCGGGAAGCCACGCCGGTGAA
This sequence comes from uncultured Acidobacteriota bacterium, assembly GCA_963744445.1. Classification (GTDB taxonomy): domain Bacteria; phylum Acidobacteriota; class Vicinamibacteria; order Vicinamibacterales; family Fen-181; genus CAVUTP01. The sequence goes on along the minus strand of CAVUTP010000025.1, from coordinate 181,196 downwards.
ATCGGGGAGCGCCGGAGCGGGGGCGGCGGCCTGTGCGGCCGCCGGAGCGGGGCGGGCTGCCTGGTCCGCGGGCGCAGCCACCGAGTCGGAGGCGCTCCGGAAGCGGCCGGTCAGCACGAGGCCGAAGGCAAAACCGGCGAGCACCAGGACGAGTGCGAAGAAGAAGCGTCTGAGCATGACCCCGGCTCTACTGCACGTCGATGACGCGCTTGTCGAAGACCTTGGGGACCTCGATCGTCAGGACGCCGTCGCGCAGGTCGGCGCTGATGCCGGTGACGTCCACGGCCTGCGGAAGGACGAAGGCGCGGGTAAAGCGGCCGTGGCCCCGCTCGACCCGATCGAACCGGCCGGCCTCGGCGCCCCGCTGGGGACGTTCGCCGCGCAGGGTCAGCCGGCCGTCCTGGACCTGGATGTCGATGTTCTCGCGTGTGAGCCCGGCGACTTCGGCGGTGATCACGTAGCGGTCAGCGGTCTCGTAGAGATCGACGGGTGGCATCCAGCCTGGTTCGTCGGCGCCGGCCAGACGGTTGAGTCGCTCGTGGAGCGCAAGGAGGTCCTGCAGCGGGTCCCAGCGGGTGAAGGCCACATCCCATCGTAACATGTCCACCTTGGCTCGCCGCAGGCCGCCGGTGGAGCGAAGGCGGGGCAGCCGTGGCTCCGGGCCGGGCGGTAGACCGCCCCACCTGTGCTACTATCAGGCGGATCGGCTCATGCGGGATTTTCGAGGCGTGCCGCATGGGTCACGGGTCTGCCTGCCGGGAGCCGCCTGCCAGTCCCGTACGTCCGCACGAGTTCGACACGCCGGGTGACGAGATGCAAGCGACACGACTTCGCAAGGGAATGCTCATCAAGGTTGGGACGGATCTCTTCCGCGTCCTCGAGCTGCAGCACGTGACGCCGGGAAACCTGCGCGGCTTCGTGCGGGTGAAGCTGCGGAATATCAGGACCGGCTCGCTGGCGGACCAGAAGCTCCGGTCGGAGGACGAGATCGAGCGGGCGACCCTCGACGAGAAGTCGATGCAGTACCTGTACAGCGACGGATCGGTCTACCACTTCATGGACACCGAGAGCTACGAGCAGATCGGGCTGACCGACGAGATCCTCGGCGACGCCATGAATTACCTCGTGCCCGAATCGGTCATCGAGATGGAGTTCTACGGCGCCGAGCCGGTCGGCATCGAGCTGCCGCAGACGGTGGACCTGAAGGTGGTGGAGACGGCGCCGGGGATCAAGGGCGCGACGGCGAGCGCGCAGTTGAAGCCCGCGACGCTCGAGACCGGGCTGGTCGTCCAGGTGCCGCCCTTCATCAACGAGGGCGACGTGATCCGCGTGAACACCGAGTCCGGAGAATACCAGTCGAGAGCGTAGCGCCGCCCCCGCAATCCCTTTCCTTGCCACCCGAGGGACCCCGGGTTCGCTGCGTCAGCGCCCGCGGTCCCTTGCCAAGTGGTCAATCGTGAAGTGACGAGTGGCCGATATGGATGTTCCACGGACCCAGCAGGCCGGGTGGATCGAGGTGATCACCGGCAGCATGTTCAGCGGGAAGAGCGAGGAGCTCATCCGCCGACTGCGCCGCGCGCAAATCGCGCGGCAGAAGGTGCAGATCTTCAAGCCGGCCTTCGACAACCGGTTCGGCGACGACCACATCGTCTCGCACAGCGACATGCGAATGGCGTCGGAGAACGTCGCCAGCTCGAAGGCGCTGCTCGGAGAGGTCGACGACGACACCGAGGTCGTCGGCATCGACGAGGCGCAGTTCTTCGACAGCGATCTGCCCGCCGTCTGCAACGCGCTCGCTGGGAGCGGGAAGCGGGTCATCGTGGCGGGCCTGGACCAGGACTACCTGGGCAAGCCGTTCGAGCCCGTGCCGCAGCTGCTCGCGATCGCCGAGTACATCACGAAGACCCTGGCCATCTGCATGGTGTGCGGCAACCCGGCCAACCACACGCAGCGGCTGGTCGCCAGCCGCGACCGGGTGCTGCTCGGGGCGCAGGGCACCTACGAGGCTCGCTGCCGGCGCTGTTTCGACCCCACACTGGCGATGAAGGCCGAGCCGGTGTAGACGCGGCCGTCCCATGGGCCTCGAGCGCCTGCTGCTCCTCTTCGGCCTCGGGTTCCTCGCGGCGGACATCCGCGCCGTCGTCAACCACCTGCTGTACTGGAGGCGCCGGCGGGGGGCGCTGCTGACCTGGCCGGCCCCCTACCCGCCATTCTTCTCCCTCCAGCTGATCATCGCGGGCCTCCTCGGCCTGCTGATGTCGTACAACCTCCTGTTCCGGGTCACCTCCGCCGAGGAACTGTTCGGCGAGGGGATGATGTTCGTCTACTACGTTTACGCCGTCCCTCTGGCTCACCGCATCGACCGCGGCCTGTACGGCGAAGGCGTATGGACCGATCTCGGCTTCATCCGGTACGGGTCCATTGGGGCGATCACCTGGCGCGAAGAGGAGGAGCCCCTGCTGCTGCTCGCGTCGCGCTCCGGCGGGATCGCCCGGCGGCTCCGGGTGCCGGGGCCTCTCTTCGGAGCCACACGCCGGGTCCTCCGCGACCTCGTGACGGCCGGCCGGATCGAGCTGACGACGGGCGGCCTGGGGCTGGGGGAACGGGACGCTCGGGAGGATCTGTGACGCAGTTGACGGTTCAGCGTTGAGGGTCACGCCGTGACGCCTGGCGCAGGCAGCGCCGTTGACTGTTAACCGTTAGTGAACCTTTCCAGCACATCGGGTATAGTGGTACACGGGCAGTCCAATTTTCCGCGTCCGTTACCTTCGGTTCCTGCGCCCGAGGTGTCTATGGCAGCCCGCTCGACGTGGAAGGGTTTTCTCAAGGTCAGCCTCGTCTCGATCCCCATCAAGGTCTACCCGGCCAGCGAATCGGCGGCAGCGTTGTCCTTCAACCAGCTTCACGGCGAGTGCCGCACACGCATCCAGCAGAAGCGGTGGTGCCCGTCCTGCCACCGGGAGGTGGCGAACACCGAGCTGGTGAAGGGCTACGAGTTCGAGAAGGGGCGCTACGTCGTGCTCACGGAGGAGGACTTCTCCAAGGTCTCGACCGAGTCCACGCGCGTGATCAACCTGATGCAGTTCGCCGACGAGCAGGCGCTCGACCCGATCTACTACGACCGCGCCTACTACCTGGCGCCCGACGGGCCGATGGCGGCGGACGCTTACGCGGTGATGCGCGAGGGGATGCGGGGCAAGGCGGGGATTGGCAAGGTGGCCCTGTACGGCCGCGAGTACCTCGTGGCCGTTCGGGCGCGTGACCGCGGTCTCGTCATGTTCACGCTACACCATGCGGCCGAGGTGCGCGGTATCGACGCGATCGACGAGCTCCGGACACTCCCAGAGACGGTGAAGCCGGACGAGGTGAAGTTGGCCCGTCAAGTCATCGGCACCTTCGAGGACGAGCTGGACCTGACGACCTTCAAGGACGACTACAAAGAGGGTTTGCGCAAGATCATCGAGGCGCGCATTGCCGGCGAGGAGGTCGTCGCGACGCCGGTCGAAACCCCGACTAACGTGGTCAACCTCATGGAGGCGCTTCGCAAGAGCCTCGACGCCGTGAGCGGCGGGAAGAAGAAGCCGGTGAAGGCCGATTTGCCCCGGAAGAAGGTGCCGGCCGCCGCGCCCGCGGCGAAGGCCGCGGACCGCAAGCGAAAGACCGGATAGGCAAGCCCGTTCAGGGTTCGGTCGAGAATCTCGGGGAGTGGCCGGCTTCTGGAGTCGGGGAGGTCACTGCCCCAGGATCCACTGGATCATGCCCCGGCCGCCGACAGCCACGGGGTCCTTGAGCCAGTCGGGCGGAGTGAGCCAGATGAACGAGAGGATGGCGACGACCCAGAGGTCGTACTGCCAGCTGGCGCGCTCGTCCGTCCAGAAGAACGCCCGCCAGAAGATCTTCAGCAGGAGCGGCTTCCGGCTTTCCTTCACGCCGTTCAGCTCGCGCCAGGTGAAGTAGATCCGGTCCGCGACGGTGACGATCGAGAGGATCAGGATCACCCACATCACGGCCGCCATCCGGTTGGTGAATGCGCCAATCATGAAGAGCACGATCCGCTCGGGCCGCTCCATGAAGCCGACCTTGCACTTCTCGATGATCGACTCGGCGCGGGCGCGCGTGTAGCTCGTCATCACCGAGAACATCATCGCCAGCGAGGCGATGATGACGTATCTCACGCTGTCGGACTTCGCGTACAGGTAGATGAGACCGATGAACAGCGTGATGTCCGAGAACCGGTCCATCACCGAGTCCCAGAACGCCCCGAACGCAGTTTCGCGCGACCGGGCCCGGGCGACCTTGCCGTCGATGTAGTCGAAGATGTTCGCGGCCAGCATCACGAAGCCGGCCGTCCAGAAGTAGCCGATGCCCAGCAGCCAGGCGGCGGTCACGTTGACCACCACGCCCGTGAACGTCAGGACATTGGGCGAAATCCGGAGCGCCACGCAGGCGGCGATGATGCCGCGGAGCGGAAGGTTGCAGGCCTTGCCAATTATGCCGGTGAAGGTCATGGGCGGTTCGGGCTCTGGGCCAGTTCCGGTCGGTCGCGCGCGGCTATAATTGAAGATCGACCGGCGCTAAACGGACCAGTGTAGTCCATGCCCATCCACGATCTCAAGGGCCGGATCGACCGGCTCCCGGAACAGCCCGGCGTCTACCTTTTCGCCAGTGCGGCCGGGGAGACGATCTACGTGGGCAAGGCCCGTTCGCTGCGGGACCGCGTCCGGAGCTACCTGGGTGCCCGCGGAACGGGCCCCAAGACCGACGCCCTCCTCGACGAGGCGGCCGGTCTCGATGTCATCGTCACGGATTCGGTGGTTGAGGCGCTGGCGCTCGAGAACAACCTCATCAAGCAGCGGATGCCGCGTTACAACATCCTGCTGCGCGACGACAAGAACTACCCCTTCCTGAGGCTGACGACGACCGAGGAATTCCCGAGGGTCCAGATCGCCCGTGGGGTCGAGCGGGACGGGGACGTCTATTCGGGCCCGTATCATCCCGCCAGCCTGGCTCGCCGCACGATGTCGCTGACGCATCGGCTCTTCGGTATCCGGTCCTGCAACGAGGAGCTGAACGGACGGCGCGCGCGGCCCTGCCTCGAGTACGACATCAAGCGGTGCCTGGCTCCCTGTGTGGAGTCGATCTGCTCCCGGGAGGAGTACGGACGGGCGGTGGAAGACACCAAGCTCTTCCTCGAGGGCCGGACCGAGGAACTGGTGGACCACCTCCGCAGCCGGATGACCGACGCGGCAGCCGCGGAGCGGTTCGAGCAGGCCGCGCAGTTGCGCGACGCGGTCCGGACCGTCGAGACGCTCCGCGACCGGCACCAGAAGATGGCGTCAGTGGAGCTGGGGGACCGGGACGTGTTCGGCGTGCACAGCGGCCCGGCCGGCGCCGCGATCCAGGTCTTCCAGATCCGGGAGGGGCGGGTGATCGAGCGCCTGGACCTCCTCACGGAGGCCGCAGCCGGCGGCACGAGCCCGGGGCCGGAGGCCGCCGCCGCCGTCGTGCTGGAGGCAGCCGTGCCGCAGTTCTACGAGGACCGCGAGGTGCCGCCCGAGATCCACCTTCCGGTCGCGCTGCCGGAGACCGAGGCCACCGAGGCGTGGCTCTCGAACCGCGCCGGGCGACGGGTGAGGCTCGTAGTGCCGAAGCGGGGCGAGAAGCGCGGCCTGCTCGAGCTCGCCTCGCGCAACGCAACCCTGGCCTACGAAGCCCGCTTCAACGTGCAGCAGACGGCGCACTACGAGGGCCTCGAGACGCTGCGGGCGGTCCTCGGCCTCCCGTCCTTCCCTCGCCGCATCGAGTGCTTCGACATCTCCACCATCCAGGGCAGCGAGACCGTCGCCTCCATGGTCGTCTGCGAGGACGGCCGGATGAAGCGGTCGGAGTATCGGAAGTACAGGATCAAATCGGCGGCCGGTGGCCAGTGGCCAGTGGCCGGTGGCCACGGGCAGCACGCCGACGACCACAGGTTCCTCGACGACTTCGCGGCGATGAACCAGGTGACGATGCGGCGCTACCGCAGCGTCCTCGAGCGTGGGGACCCGACACCGGACCTGATCGTGATCGACGGGGGCAAGGGGCAGTTGTCGGCCGCGTATGCGGCCCTCGAGGAGCTGGGCCTGTCCAACCTGGTCGCCATCGGTCTCGCGAAGAAGGAGGAGCTGGTCTACACGCGCGACAGCGACGAGCCGATCGCCCTCCCGCGAGGCGCCCCCGCGCTGCTCCTGCTCCAGCAGATCCGCGACGAGGCGCACCGGTTCGCGGTGACCTTCCATCGCCAGTCGCGGCGGGCCAGGGACCTCCGCTCCGACATCGACGCCGTGCCCGGCATCGGGCCGCGCCGCCGGCGGGCCCTTCTCACCGCGTTCGGGTCCCTGGCCGGCGTCCGGCGCGCGAGCCGCGAGGACCTGGAGGCGGTGGTGGGGAAGAAGAGTGCAGACGCGGTGCTCGCCTACTTCGCCGCGCGGTGAACTCGTCACTCGGCAATTGTCCGGCCTGGCGAGTTTGTCGACTGTGAATTCGCTCCCTTGCGAAGTGGTCACTGGTCAAGTGAGAGACAAAGCGGTCTTTGACAGCGCTTTGCCCCGGTGCTAGCCTGTTTAGCTTTGCCTCTGTTGTGCGCGCTTCGGCTCTCCGGCGGCCCCAGCGCGATCGTCGGCCCGCCGCACTCCCGGCTGCTAACGTGGCTCACGCAAAACCTCGCGTCGTCTCGGGCATGCGCCCGACCGGCAAGCTGCACCTCGGCCACCTGGTCGGAGCGCTCCGCAACTGGGAGCGCCTGCAGGACGAGTACCGACTGCTTCTACTTCGTGGCCGACTGGCACGCGCTCACCAGCGACTACGCCGATACGACGGCGCTGACTGCCAACGCCCTCGACAACGTGGCCGACTGGATCGCGGCCGGCCTCGATCCCGAGCGATCCACGCTCTTCGTCCAGTCGCTCGTGCCTCGAGCACGCGGAGCTCTACCTGCTGCTCTCGATGACCGTCCCGATCCCGTGGCTGGAGCGCGTGCCGACCTACAAGGAGCAGCGTGAGCAGCTCACGGAGAAGGACCTGTCGACCATCGGCTTCCTCGGCTACCCGCTGCTGCAGACCGCCGACGTGACGATCTACGACGCGAGCTACGTCCCGGTGGGCGAGGACCAGGTGCCGCACCTCGAGCTGTCGCGCGAGGTGGTTCGCCGCTTCAACAACTTCTACGGCGAGAAGCTGGGTGTGAAGGACGGTGAGCCGGTCATCGCGCCGGTTCTCGTCGAGCCCCAGTCCCTGCTCACGACCTTTCCGAAGCTGCCCGGCCTCGACAACCGGAAGATGAGCAAGAGCTACGGGAACGCGATCGACCTGTCCGACGATGCGGGGACCGTGGGGAAGAAGGTGATGAGCATGTACACCGACCCCAAGCGGGTCCGGGCCGACATCCCGGGCACCGTCGAGGGCAACCCGGTGTTCCTCTACCACGACGCCTTCAACCCGAACCTGGACGAGGTCGAGGACCTGAAGACGCGGTACCGGCTGGGCAAGGTGGGCGACGTCGAGGTGAAGCGGAAGCTGGCGGCGGCGCTGAACGGCGTCCTCGAGCCGATGCGTCAGCGCCGGGCGGAAATCCTGGCGAAGCCTGGCAGGGTCCGGGAGATCCTGTTCGAGGGGTCGAAGAAGGCCCGCGGCGTGGCGCAGGAAACGCTGGAGCGCGTGCGCGAGGCGATGAAGGTGCGCTACTGAGAGGCAACCGCGTGATGGACCCGCAGCCAGTCGAGGAATTCGAGTCGTCGCTCGACGCTTATTCGGTGAAGCTGTCGAACTTCGAGGGGCCGCTCGACCTCCTCATCCACCTGATCAAGCGCAACGAGGTCAACGTCTACGATATCCCGATCGCGCTCGTCACCGCCCAATATCTCGACTACCTGGCGCTGATGCGAGAGCTCGACCTCGACCTGGCGGGCGAGTTCCTGGTGATGGCCGCCACGCTGATCCACATCAAGTCGCGGATGCTGCTGCCGCGCCCCGACCCGACCCAGGAGGATCCCGAGGAGGACCCCCGCGAAGCGCTGGTCCGCCGGCTGCTGGAGCACCAGCGATACAAGCAGGCGGCCGAGCTACTCCACGAGCGCGAGGCGCTCCGCGAGGCGCAGTGGCAGCGGCCCGACGGCCGGGTGGCGCCGATCGCCGGGGAGGAGTACGAGCCCGAGCTGGAAGTGGACCTGTTCAGCCTCATCAGCGCGTTCAAGGCGGTCCTCGAACGCGCGAAGCAGCGCCCCAAGGTGGTGCTGCCGGCCGAGCAGATCCCGATCGAGACCCGCATCGAGCAGCTGCTGTCCCGACTCTCCGAGACGCAGGCGTGCGGGTTCGAGGACCTGTTCGACGACGTTTCGTCCAAGGGCGATCTGATCGTGACGTTCCTCGCGCTCCTCGAGATGATCCGTCTCAAGCTCGTGAGGGTCTTCCAGGCGGGGACGTTCGGGGTGATCCGGATCTACAAGAAGGCCGTCAACGTGCGGCCGGCGGGAATCGAGAATTGAGAATCGAGAAGGCGTCACGGCGACGGGCCGGCAAACAGGACATGAACACCGTGGACGACGAACGCACGCACGAGGAACAGCGGGACACGGCGCCGGGTGCAGGAAGAGGCCGCGGTTGCTGACGCCGGGGCGAGCGCGGAGGTGGGTGCGCCCGCCGACGAGTCGGTCCACGAAGCCGACGTGAGTCCGGAAGCGAGTGCCCCCACCGAGGAGCCCCTCCACGAAGCCGAGACCGGCGAGGCGCCGGCGGCCGCAGAGGACCCGCAGGCGGCCGCCGAGCTTCGCATCGGCCTGCCGAGCGAAGAGCTCAAGGCGGTGATCGAGGCGCTGGTCTTCGCCTCCCCCGACCCGCTCATCCCCAAGACCCTGTTCAAGGTGCTCGAGTCCGAGCCGCGCGAGGACGTGCAGGCGTCCCTCGACTCGCTGCGCCGCGATTACGCCCAGGGCCACGGCGGCCTGCACCTGGTGGAGGTGGCCGGCGGCTACCAGATCGTCACGCGGCCCGAGCTGTCGGAGTGGGTGCGGCGGCTGTTCCACGAGCGCAAGACGCAGAAGCTGTCGGTCGCGGCCCTCGAGACCCTCGCCGTGATCGCGTACAAGCAGCCGATCACGGCCCCCGAGATCACCGAGATCCGCGGCGTCAACACCGCCGGCGTGGTGGCGACGCTGCTCGAGCGCCGCCTGATCAAGATCGCCGGCCGCAAGCAGGTGGTTGGCCGCCCGTTCCTCTACGCGACCACGCGCGAGTTCCTGATCCGCTTCGGCCTGCGCGACCTCGCGGACCTGCCGCACATGGAGGACATGGCGGACGTTCTCGGTTTCGATCCGCCCGCGGGGCTCGCAGAGGCCGGGCCCTCCGAGACCCTTCTGCCGCTCGACACCACGCCGGACCCGGACAAGACCCTCGATGTTCCCGCCGTCCCTGAAGACGGGACTGGGAACGGGAACGTGTAAGTGGCCAGTGGCTCGTGCATCGCACCGTCACGCTGAGGCCCTGTGAACGAGCGCCTCCAGAAGATCCTCTCCGCCGCCGGCGTCGCCTCGCGGCGCGCCGCCGAACGCCTCATGGCCGAGGGGCGCGTGTCGGTCAACGGCACGGTGATCCGCGAGCTTGGCACCAAGGCCGACCCCGAGACCGACGACATCAGGGTGGACGGCCGCGCGATCAAGCGCGAGACCAAGCGCCTCTACTTCCTCCTCAACAAGCCCCGGGGCTACGTCACCACCCGGTCCGACCCGGAAGGGCGGCGTACCGTCCTCGATCTGCTCTCCGGCGTCCGCGAGTACGTCTTCCCGGTCGGCCGCCTCGACTACGATTCCGAGGGCCTGCTGCTGTTGACCAACGACGGGGAGTTGGCCGCGTTGCTGACGCACCCGAGCCACGAGGTGCCGCGGGAGTACCACGCGCGCATACGAGGGGTGCCCGACGCCCACGCGATGCGGAGGCTGTCGCAGGGGATCGTGCTGGATGGCCGGCGCACGGCGCCCGCCACGATCCGGCTGGTGGAGCGAGGGCTCGGGGAGGACGGCAGCCAGGCCCTGCTGTCGCTCACCCTCCACGAGGGCCGCACGCGGCAGGTGCGCAAGATGTGCGAGGCGGTCGGCCACCCCGTCGTCCGCCTGCGCCGGGTCCGCATCGGGCCGATCTCGGACCCCGCGCTGCCGCTGGGAGCGTACCGGCCGCTCACGCCACGGGAGCTGGCGGCCCTGCGGAAGACCGTCAAGCAGGGCTGAAGCCCTGCTCCGACCGATGAATCAGGGCAGCGGTGTCGCCGCCGTGAGGAAGGCCGTCGTGGAGCGGTGAGAGAGGCTTCAGGCTTCAGAGAGGCTTGGGGGCTCGGGGCTTCAGGCCTTCACTCCGCATCTTGCATTCTGCATCAGTGCCTCAGCATCTCGGTCCAGAACGCGACCAGGTCGATCACCTCGCGCGTCGTGGCCGGCCGGTCCACCTCGGCGTGGCTGATGAGGGGCGTGAGCAGCACGCGCACCGCGGTGTGCGGCCGCTGGTGCTCCTCGAGCCACAGCGATTCGGCCGCGGGGACGACGTTGTCCTCGTTGCCGTGAAGCAGGAATACCGGCGCGTCGGGCGCGGGCGACTCGTCTGGCGACAGCGCCGGGACGTTGCCGAGGGCGGCCGTGTGGGGCAGGAGGCGGCGCCCGAGCTCCGCCGACTCGCGGCGGTTGACCAGCCCGAGAACGGTGCGGGCCGGCTCCTCCAGCGCGTCCTCCATCGCGCGCGCCTTGGAGAACTCCTCCCGGGCCTTCGCCTGGTCGAAGAGCGCGACGTGCGAGGCGTGCAGGAAGGTCAGGATTCCCTGGCGCAGCGGCTCCGCCTGCGCCTCCGGCACGAGCAGACGGCCGAGGTCGAGCGCGAGGATCGCCACGCCGTAGTCGTGCGGCGGGGGTGTCTTCAGCGGCGAAGGACGGGCGTCGGGCGCGCTTCCGCCGGTGCCCCCGGCCTCCACCCCGCGCGGCCCCGCCGAAGCCTTGGCGAAGGCGGGTTCCTCGCCGGTGCAGAGATACCGGACCACCCGCTGGAAGTTGGCGTGGCCGCCGAAGGAGAAGACGAAGGCCAACCGGCCGCGGAGGGACGGCCGGCCCGCGGCCACCATCGACAGCCCGCCCGCGAAGCTGATGCCCATCATCCCGATGCGGTCGCCCCGCGCCAGCTCCCGGTTGCCGGCCAGCCACACCGCGGCATCCTCGATCATGTCCGTCGAGCGCGCGGTCACCAGGTAGCGGCTCAGATCCGGCAGCTCCGGCGTGACCACCAGCAGGCCGCTCGAGGCCAGGTGCCGCGCGAAGGTCACGAGCCGCGGCTCGTCGATCCCGAGGGCGTTGACCCCGGGGGTGAGGAGGACGGCGCGCTGGAACCCGATGGTCGGCTGGTAGATCTTCGCCCGCAGCTCGCCGAAGCGCGAGGGCACGCCCGCCTTGCGCTCCGTGATCGTGTTCGTTTGCAGGGCGGCGATCGTCGGGTGCTGCTTCTCGAGACCGGCCGTCCGGACGATCAGCGAGGTCGCGCGCACGTAGGGGCGGGCCGCCAGGCGAACGGCGAGCAGAACGCCGGCGACCGCGAGAAACGCCACGACCCAGCCAAGCGGGGAACGCATGGGCCAAGATGTTACACTGTCTGGCCGTCCGGGAGGCGCCGGGTGGCACACACCCCGGCGCCGAACCGGGCCAGGGTTGACCGTTGACCGTTGACGGTTTCGTCACGGCCGTCACCCTGCCATCGGGGAACCGTGAACCGTGAACCGTGAACTGTGAACCGTGAACGACACGCCGTGAGACCAATCGTCATCGCCATCGACGGGCCATCAGGGGTGGGGAAGGGAACGATCGCGCGCGCAGTTGCCGCGGCGCTGGGCTATCGCCACGTGGACACGGGGGCGATGTACCGGGCCGTGGCGTGGCGGGCGCTGCAGCTGGGAATCGCGCTGGACGACGAGGAGGCGGTAAGCAGCCTCGCCGATGCCACCGGGATTGACGCATCCGACCGGGTCGTGCTGGTGGACGGCCAGGACGTCACGGCTTCCATCCGGACGCCTGAGATTGATCGCGCCGCCGCCCGCGTAGCCCGTAACCCGGGTGTGCGCGCCGCGCTCGTCCGGCGTCAGCGCGAGCTGGGGAGCGGTGGCGAGGTGGTCATGGAAGGACGGGACATCGGCACGGTGGTGTTCCCAGGCGCCGAGGTGAAGATCTACCTCGACGCGTCGCCAGAGGAGCGGGCCCGTCGCCGCGTCCACGACGCCTCCCACAACGGGTGCCACGACATGGCCACCGTCCGCAGCGAGCTGGCCGCACGCGACGAGTCCGACCGCACCCGCGCCGTGTCTCCCCTCGCCGCCGCCGCCGACGCTCACGTGATCGACACGACGGGGCTGTCGATCGACGCCGTGGTCGGCTGTGTCCTCCAGATCGTACGGCGTCGCCTCGAGCCCTGATCAGTGGGCAGTGGTCAGTGCTCAGCGGTCAGTAGATCACGCGTGATCCGCCGGCCACCGGCCACTGGCCACTACTCCCGATCCCTGTCCTCGTCCCTGTTCCTCTCCTGGTAATCCTCCGACGACGCCGGGTCCAGCTCCCACCGGTGGCGGTCCCGGTCCTCGATCTTGTCCGCGCCCTTGAGTTCCTCGCTGTCCTGGTACTCCACGCCGAGGGCCCGGCCGATGTCGTCCACGATGTCCTGGTCGGGCGTGGGGTTGTCGCCGCCGGGCGCCTCGTCGCCCACCGCGTAGGCGGAACCCCAGTCGGCGTCTACGTCGCCGCCGGTCACTTCCGGGCCCGTCTCGGTGTGCTCGGCCTCGCGCTCCCTGAGTTCGTCGTGGCCCGACCTCGCGGCCGACGCCGAGCGATCGAAGTCGAGCGACGAGGGGACGCTGGCCGAGGGACCCTCTTCGCCCTGCCGTTCGTTCCCTCCATCGGGTGGCGTGCGCCGGTCGTCTCGCTGGTCTCTCGTCATGGACACCCTTTCAGTAACTTGACCGTTTGCCGTTAACTGTCGTAAAATGTGCTGCTTATCGTCTTTCGGGACGATAGCCATTCCAGCCCGCCGGTGCTGTGAACCGGCAAATCTCGACAGAGGAGGACGCGCACTTCATGGCGAACGTCAACAGCCCCAACGGCACGGACCTGGAGACCCAGGGGGCCTCAGCCCCTGAGCTCCAGCAAAAAGGAGGTGAGTCCGCACCGGCCACCGGGACCACGCATGCAACCCGGTGACCAGCTCGACCCCGACGCGGAGGACACGGCCGAATACGCCAAGCTCCTCGAGTTCTACGACAGCAGCTTCCGCAACATCGCGGAGGGCGAGGTCGTCAAGGGCACGGTCCTCAAGGTCACCGCTTCCGAGGTGATCGTGGACGTCGGCTACAAGTCGGAAGGGATCATCAGCGTCCAGGAGTTCCTGGACGAGAACGGGCAGGTCACCGTCCAGCCCGGCGACATCGTGGACGTGCTGCTCGAGCGGACCGAGGATCGCGACGGCTACGTCGTCCTCTCCCGCGAAAAAGCGGAGAAGATGAAGATCTGGGACGACGTGGAGAAGGCCTTCGCCGACCGCAAGGTGGTCATCGGCCGCGTCATCGAGCGGATCAAGGGCGGCCTGGCGGTGGACATCGGCGTGCGGGCCTTCCTGCCCGGCTCGCAGGTGGACGTGCGGCCGGTTCGGAACCTGGACGCGCTGCGCGGCCAGGAACTCCGGATGCGCGTCATCAAGGTCAACAAGAAGCGCGGCAACATCGTCCTCTCGCGCAAGGTCCTGCTCGAAGAGGAGAACGCCGAGAAGAAGAAGCACACGCTCGAGACGCTGGCCGAGGGCAAGGTGCTGCGCGGCGTGGTGAAGAACATCACCGACTACGGCGCCTTCATCGACCTCGGCGGCATCGACGGCCTGCTGCACATCACGGACATGTCGTGGGGCCGCGTCGGCCACCCGTCGGAGCTCTTCAAGGTCAACGACGAGATCGACGTGATCGTGCTGAAGTACGACCCGGCAACCGAGCGCGTCTCGCTCGGCTACAAGCAGCTGTCGGCCGACCCGTGGTCGGCCGTCGGCGACCGCTACCCGGTCGGCATCCGGGTGTCGGGCAAGGTCGTGAGCCTCACCGACTACGGCGCCTTCGTGGAGCTCGAGCCGGGCGTCGAAGGCCTGATCCACGTGTCGGAGATGTCGTGGAGCAAGCGGGTCAAGCACCCGTCGAAGATCCTCAACGTCGGCGACACGGTGGAGGCGATGGTGCTCGGGCTCGATCCGCAGGCGCGGCGCATCTCGCTGGGCCTCAAGCAGATTGGCCAGAACCCCTGGCAGGAGCTGGCGGACCGCTACCCGGTGGGCTCGCGCATCATCGGCAAGGTGCGCAACCTGACCGAGTTCGGGGCCTTCGTCGAGGTCGAGGAGGACATCGACGGCCTGATCCACATCTCCGACATGTCGTGGAGCAAGCGGGTCAAGCACCCCTCCGAGGTGCTGAAGAAGGGCGACAAGGTCGAGGCGGTCGTGCTCAACATCGACGCCGAGAACCAGCGCCTGTCCCTGGGCCTGAAGCAGCTTGCCACCGATATCTGGGACGAGTTCTTCTCGCGCCACCAGGTTGGCGACACGGTCGAGGGCAAGGTGGTCCGCCTGACCAACTTCGGGGCCTTCGTCGAGCTGGCCGAGGGCATCGAGGGGCTCATCCACGTGTCGGAGTTCGATGACACGCCGGGGCAGGAGAAGATCGACCTGCAGGTCGATCAGACCTACCCGATGAAGATCATCAAGCTCAGCCCGTCCGAGCGGAAGATCGGCCTCAGCATCCGCGCCGTGCGGATCGAGGCGGATCGTGCGGACTGGCAGAGCTACCAGGAGGGCTCGGGCAGCATGGGCGCGACCATCGCCGAGCACCTGAAGAACCTGGAGTAGGAGACAGGCCGCCAGGAGGGGCACGGCCGCTGGGCGGCCCTGGCTGTCAGCGGGCAGTGGTCAGTGTCTTCACCGAGCGGTCGTGCCGCCGCTCGCGACCGACTGGCCACCGGCCGCTGGCCCTGACCACTGGTCGAGGAGGAGTGAGGCTGTGACACCAGGTGGCAGCATGACCAAGGCGGAGCTCGTCGAGGAGGTGTCGCGCGTCTCGGACCTCACGAAGAAGCACTCCGAGGTCATCGTCGACACCGTCTTCAAGAGCATCATCACCGCGCTGCAGCGCGGCGAGAAGATCGAGCTTCGGGGCTTCGGCAGCTTCCGGCTGCGGCGGCGGGAACCGCGCAAGGGGCGGAACCCGAAGACCGGCGACAAGGTGGACGTGCCGCCGAAGAAGGTGCCCTACTTCAAGCCGGGCAAGGAACTCAAGGAACTGATCAACCGCGCCACCGAGGACGCGCAGGCCGCGGCGGGCGTCCGCGGCCGTCGAGTCGGTCTGACCTCTCTCGCACCCCCTCGAGAAGGTACCGTGGAACGTCTCTGGTCCCCCTGGCGACTCGCGTACGTCAGCGGCAGCGTCGAAGCGGCCAAGGGCTGCGTCTTCTGCGACGCCCGGCAGGAAGACGAGGAGCCGGGCTCGCTGGTGCTGGCCCGCGGGACAACGTGCTTCGTCATCCTCAACCTCTATCCCTACAACAACGGCCACTTGATGGTCGTGCCGAACCGGCACGTCGCGCGCCTGTCGGACGCGACGCCGGAGGAACTGGGCGAGTTGATCCGGCTGACGCAGGTGTCCGAGAAGGTGCTGACCGACGCCTACATCCCGCAGGGGCTGAACGTCGGGATGAACCTTGGCCGGCCCGCCGGGGCGGGCATCGCCGACCACCTGCACGTCCACGTCGTTCCCCGCTGGACCGGGGACACGAACTTCATGTCGGTTGTGGGCGAGGTGAGGGTGCTTCCGGAGGACCTGGAGAAGACGGCGGAGAGGCTGCGGCCGCTGTTCGCGAAGGCGCTGACCGCTGGCGGTCGGCGGACCTGAGGCCTGCCTCAGGCCTGCCGCCTACTGCACGACCTGGTATCCCAACCGCTGGATCTTTGCGGCGATGGCCTCGCGGCCCAAGCGCGCCGCGTCGTAGGTCACGACCACCTGCTCCGCCTTGTGGGATGCGGCAACCTCCGTCACCCCTTCCAGCTGCCCCACCGCCCGCTTGACGGCGTTCTCGCACCCGCCGCACGTCATGCCGGTCACCTTCAGCGTCAGCGTTTCGTTCATAACAGCTAGGATTCAGGATTCGGGATTCAGGATTCAGGCGATCACAGCAGGGGCTGGGATCGGGGACATTGACAGGCAGCTGCCTCTATCCAAGCAGCTGCTTGGCGATCGTCCCCAGCTGCATGTTCGAGGTGCCCTCGTAGATCTCGCCGATCTTCGCGTCGCGGTAGAGCTTCTCGACCGGGTAGTCCTTCACGAATCCGTTGCCCGCCGAAGAGCTGCACCGCAATCGAGCTGACGTGCTCGGCCGCCTCCGACGAATACAGCTTGCACATGGCGGCCTCCTTCAGGAACGGCCGGCCGGCGTCGCGGAGGCGGGCGGCGTTGTAGACGAGCAGGCGGGCCGCCTCGAGCTCGGTGGCCGCCCGGGCGAGCTGAAACTGCACGCCCTGGAACTCTGCAATCGGCTTCGCCGAACTGCCGGCGCTCCTTCACGTAAGCGACGGCGTGGTCGAGGGCTCCCTGCGCGAGGCCGATCATCTGGGCGCCGATCCCGATCCGCCCCTCGTTCAGCGTCTCGATGGCGACCTTGTACCCCTTGCCCACCTCGCCCAGCACGTTGGCGGCCGGGACCTGGCAGTCCTCGAAGATGAGCTCGCACGTGCTGCTCGCACGAATGCCCATCTTGTCCTCCTTCTTCCCGACCGTGAACCCCGGGAATCCGCGCTCGACGAGGAAGGCGGTGATTCCCCGGTAGCCCGCCTGCGGGTTGACGTTGGCGAACACGATGAAGAGGTCGGCCTCGTTGCCGTTGGTAATCCAGAGCTTGCGGCCCGTTATCGCGTACCCGTCGCCCGATGCCACGGCCCGCGTGGCCAGCGCGAACGCGTCGGAGCCGGCCCCCGACTCCGACAACGCGTACGCGCCGACGGTCCGGCTGGCGAGCGCGGTGAGGTAGCGGGACTTCTGCGCCTCGCTGGCCCAGCGGAGCAGCGCGTTGATGACGAGCGTGTTCTGCACATCCACCATCACGCCCACCGACGGGTCCACCTGCGACAAGGCCTCGACGGCGAGGACGGCGTGGAAGAAGCTGCCGCCCGATTCCGCCGTAGGATTCGGGGATCTCGATGCCCATCACGCCGAGCGCGAACAGGTCGTCGATCAGGTCGCGCGGCATCTTGGCGTGCTCGTCCATCTCGCGCACGTGCGGGCGCATGCGCCGCTCCGCGAACTCGAGCACGCTGTCGCGAAGGATCTGCTCGTCCTCGGACAACTGGGTCAACGCCGCCGCACGGTCGAGCGCTTCTTGGGCCACGGCACTCTCCTGGGAAGAACCCTAATGTTATCATCAGGTATCGGGTCAAGCGCGTCGAAGTGAACCGCCCCGCGGCCGCGTGCGTAGCCGCCGCCGGCGGCACAGATCAGGGTTGAACATGCGAGCCACACTTCGCCCGGTTGCTCTCGTCGCCCTTCTGATCGCGCTCTCGGCCCTGATGCCCGAAGGAGCCCAGCAGGCGCCTTCGCGACCTTCGGCCGGAACGGCGACCCAAACGCCTCCGCCGGCTCAGACACCCCCGCCGACGACGGCGGGGGGCCAGCAACAGGGGCAAACGCCCCCGCCGGCCGCCGGAGCCCAGACCCCTCCGGCGACGGCGGTTCAAGGTCAGCAGCAGCAACCGCCGCCGCAGCAACCGACCTTCCGCGCGGGCGTCAACTTCGTCCGCGTGGACGTCATCGTGTCGGACAAGAACGGCGAGGCGCTCAAGGACCTCCAGCCTGGCGACTTCGAGGTGAGCGAGGACGGCAAGGCGCAGGCGATCGAGACGTTCCGTTTCATCTCGGTGACCGGGAACCCCGGGCCCGGCGACGCCGAGCCGAAGGCGATCCGCAGCGACTATGACGAGGAGTCCGAGGCGGCGCGCGACGATGTGCGGCTGTTCGCGATCTTCCTGGACGACTACCACGTGCGGCGCGGGGCGAGCATGTTCGTGCGCAAGCCCCTCATCAACTTCGTCCAGAACCAGCTGGGCTCCGCCGACATGGTGGGGATCATGTTCCCGCTGACGCCGATGGAGTCGGTCCGCATGACGCGGAACCGCGACGAGCTGACCCGCGTGATCGATGCGTTCGAGGGCCGGAAGTACGACTACCGCCCGCGCAACGAGTTCGAGGACAAGTACGCCATGTACCCGGCGTCGGTCGTCGAGCGCGTCCGCAACCAGGTGTCGATGTCGGCGCTGCGCTCGCTGGTGCTGCACATGGGGGGGCTGCGGGAGGGCCGCAAGGCGGTGATCCTCGTGAGCGAGGGCTTCAGCAACGTCTTGCCGCCGCAACTGCGCGACCCGGTCGCGGCGTTCCCCGGCATGGGCAACCCGAACCGCGGCAACACCAACGCCGCCGACGACGAGCGCGCGGAGGTCTTCGCGAACACCGACCTCCAGAACGACCTGCGGGAGGTGTACGACACCGCCAACCGCAGCAACACCACGATCTACACGCTCGATCCGCGGGGACTGGCGGTGTTCGAGTTCGACATCAACGAGGGCGTCGGGCAGGAGACCGACCGGCGGTACCTCAACTCCACGATGGACTCGCTCCGCGTGCTTGCGGACCAGACCGACGGCCGGGCGATCGTCAATCGCAACGACCTCGATGGGGGTTTGAAGCAGGTGGTGCGGGATTCGAGCGCCTACTACCTGATCGGCTACAACTCGTCCCAGCCGCGTGCGGACGGAAAGTTCCACGAGATCAAGGTGCGCGTGAAGCGGCCGGGCGCACAGGTGAGAGCCCGGAAGGGGTATTGGGCGATGACCCCCGCCGAGATGGAGCGTTCGACGGCGCCGCCCAGGCCCGTGACGCCGCCGGAAGTGAGCAAGGCGCTCGGGTCCCTCGGGGAGCCGAAACGCGGCCGGTACGTCACCAGCTGGATCGGGATGGCGCGGGGGCAGGACGGACAGACGCGCGTCACGTTCGTGTGGGAACCGCTGCCGGCGGTGCCCGGCGTGGAACGGCTGCAGCCCACCGGCGTGCAGCTACTCGCGGCGGCTCAGGGGACCGACCGTCCGTATTTCCGCGGGCGGGTGGGCCCGCAAGCGGGAACCGGCCCCGGCGAGGCGGGCGCCACGCCCGGCGGCCGGGCGCCGGCGCAGGTCACCTTCGACGTGCCGCCGGGTCAGCTACAGATGCGAATCGCGGTGGAAGGACCCGACGCGCAGGTCATCGACACGGATATCCGTGAGCTTCGAATCCCCGATCTGACCGGGCCGCAGGTCGCCGTCGAGTACCCCGGCCCTCTACCGGGCGGGCAACGCCCGGGAGTTCAGGGAACTGATGTCAAACCCGGCGGCCGTGCCGACCGCCATCCGCGAGTTCAGCAGGACCGACCGGCTGCTCGTCCGGTTCGAGGCGTACGCGCCCGGCGGGGCGCCGCAGGCGACCGCGCGGATCCTGAATCGCGGGGGGAAGCCGATGGCCGACCTCCAGGTCAAGGCGCCGCAAGGGGATTCGGCGCTCCACGAGATCGACCTCCCCCTCGCCGGCTTCGCGAGCGGCGAATACCTCATCGAGGTCAAGGTGAAAGGCGCGGAGGGAGAGGCGACCGAACTCGTCGGGATCAGGATCACCAGCTGAGGGTTACCTTGCTGTCAGGGCGGAAGGCGGGAGGCGGAAGGCGGACGACGAAGGCGGCGGGACAGCCCGCCGCCCTCCGCCTGCCCCCTGGTCTGATGCTCCCTAGAAGTCGTACCCGATCCACACCGAGAACTGCCACTTCCGGAACGCCTCGCTCCCACCGCGGCCGGCATACAGGACGTCCTCCCACTCCCTGTTGAACGTCGTGCGCCACGCCCAGTCGAAGTGGATCGGGAAGCCCAGTGCGAAGGTCTCGAGGCCGAGGCCGTAAGAGGCCCGCGCGTCCTGGAGACGGAAGCCGCTGACCAGGATCGGCGGCGAGTAGATGGGCACCAGTTCGGTCTGGTCCGCGTTCAACCCGACGCCGATGATCGGCTGGTACACCTCGCTGCTGCTGTTGGTGAACTTGAACCCGCTGTTGTCGAACCACCCGCCTCCGACGTTGAAGAAGAAGACGCCCCGGACGCCCCCCATCACCCCGATCGGGGTCAGCATCGCTTCGATCAGCGGGAAGCGGAGTTCGGCGTTCCCGAAGACCACGTTCTGGCCGATGAACTCGAGGTACTCGTACCCCCGCATCTCCGAGTTGCCGCCGAAATACAGGTAGTCGGGGTAGTTGCCCGTGCTCTTGAACCCGCGGCCGCGGAGGGCGAGCAATGCCGTGCCGCCGAGGCGCAGGTAGTAGCGGACGTCGGCATCGATCGTCTGCCGCGAAAGCGTGTTGCCGATCCTCGGTGCGTACTCGTAGCCGACCCGCATCGTGTTCCCGGCGAGCGGGCCGAACTCGCGGAAGATCGTCGTCTCCTGGATGAAAGTGAGCCCAAAGGGCACGATGGTGCCGTTGTTGAACAACTGCCGGCCGTACAGCTGCTGCTGGTAATCGTCCGCGACATCCTGCAGGCCCGGGTCGTTGTACGACTCGCTGTAATGCATCACGCCGCCGGAGAACTCGAGGCGCCGGTAGGCGTCGAGCGGCCAGATGCCGAAGGCATTACCGCCGTAGACCGAGCGCGTCGCCTGCGCGAGATCACGGTCGACGATCGGGCTGTAGATGGGGTCGTAGAAGTACATGTTCTGGCCGTAGAAGAACGTCTTCTGCGAGAACCCCTGAACGGCCCACTGCAGGCGGCGCGACAGGTTGAGGTAAGTGCCGCCGAACGTGCGGTACTGCGGAATCGACGCGACCGTGAGCGAGAAGCGCTGGTCCCCGAGCACGTCGGCAAACGAGACCTCGGTGCCGCCGAAGACATCGCCGTTGCTGGTTACGCCCACGTTGATCGGCGGGCGGCCCTCGACGAACAACTTCTCGAACATCCCCTTCTTCTTCTTGTTCTGCGCCACCATCGTGTGGCTCAGGGGCGCCTGGAAGTCGATGATCGGCCCCGGGGCGCCGAAGTCAGCCGTCACCGCCGACTTGATGGGCTTGTTCAACTCCATCTGGTACAGGCCGTACTCACCCTTGTAGTACGTGATGAAGGCCACGCGGTCCGACTGCGCGTCGGCGCGCACCGGCACCGGCAAGACGTTGCCGCCGAGCGCGTCCGTGTACTGCTTCAGCTCGCCGCTCTCGAGGTTGAGCGTCCAGATGTTGTAGATGTTGCCGTTCTTGGCGACCGCCGGGTCCACCGAGACCGCCGGGTCGAGGGCGGTCGAAGCGAAGACGATGGTGCTGTCGTTCACGAACCTCGCCGCCGCGTCATCGTGGGTCCCGAAGGTGATCTGCGTCTTCTTGCCTGTGGCGAGGTCGAGCTTGAACAGCTTCTCGTTGCCGCTCACCCGGGCGAGGTAGACGATGGACTTGCCGTCGGGGGAGTAGACGGGTGCGTAGTCGAAGAACGCGTCGTTGGTGAGGTTCTTCACCTCTTTCGTTGCGAGGTCCACGGTGTAGATGTCGCCCACCGCATCCTGCAGCGCGGAGAACGCGATCACCCGCCCGCCCGGGGCGATCGCGGGCGACTCCGGCTCGTTCACGGTCGGAAGGTCGATCCGTTGCTCCACCTTCCTGGAGACGATGTTCTGGACGATGATCCCCTTGTTCTTTCCCATCCGCACGACGTAGGCCAGCCGATCCCCGCCGGGCGACCATGACAGCCACGGCACGGTGTTCCACCGGGTCCCCGGAATCGAGATGTTTTCGAAGCCCATGCCCTGGTCGAAGCCGGACGTCAGATTGCGCACCACCTGTCCGTCCTTGGCCGACACCAGGACGATGTCGTATTCGCGGTCGCTGCGGTTGCCCGTGACAATGGCGATCAGATCACCGGACGGTGAGGGCTCTGCGGTGAGCGCGTTCGAGAAGCGCCCCTTCTCGGGGTTGGGCGCCAGGTTCCGCCCGTAGTCGGCCGGCCGCTCCTTGTCACGGAAGGGCTTGAACCGGTCCTTCAAGTACTTCTCGAACTGCTGGTCGAACTCCTCGGGCGTGAGCTTGAATGCCTCTTCGTAGGCGTTCTCGCCGCCGCCGATGACGCTCTTGCGCAGCGAGAACATGAACTGACGGATGCCCTCCTTGCCCCACCGCGACTCCATGAACTCGAAGGTGGCGTGGCCAAGGTTATAGACCAGCCGGGGGTTGTTGAAGTTGCCGTAGCCCTCCATCTCGCTCATCTTCGGCACGATGTCGGCCACCGCGGCGTCGCGGACGGTCGCGAGGTCGATCGGGGCCCAGTGGCCCGCCAGGAAGTCGGCGAGGCCCTCGGCCACCCACAGCGGCGCCGAGGCGCGGATCAGCGACATCGGGATGATGTCGAACTCGAAGATGTGGGTGAGCTCGTGGGTGATCGTGCGGTAGAGCAGGTCCGGGGGCTCGTCGAGCGGAAGCAGCATGCGTCCCCTGGTCGGCTCGGCGAAGGCGGCCACGCCCTCCTGGGCGGCCCCGGGGATGACGTTCTGCTGCTGGAACTCCACGTGCGTCTTGAAGATGATCAGCGGGACCTTCTCCGCGAGGTCGTGCTTGAGGTCGGCACTGATCTGCTGGTAGGCGCTCTCGGCGTAGCCTGCCACCCGCTCGAGGTGCTTCTCGATCTCCGGGTAGTAGTAGATCTCGAAGTGCTCGGTGTTGTAGATGTGCCAGTTGAAGTTGCCGTAGTGGACCAGGTTCTTGCCGAAATACGGGACGAAGGGCGTCTGCGCGCTCCCGGTTCGGGCCGTGCCCGGCAGGACGAGCATCGCAGCACAGGCAACCACCGCCGCCCCAATTGCGCGCCTCGTAGGCATAGTGTCCTCTCTCTCGCAGGTCTCTCGCGGGTTCGGATGAGGGTTGCCCGTTGGGTCTCCGGAACGGATCTTACTGTTCATTCGACGCACGCTGCAACCAGAGGGATCCGGACTTGGCAGACCTCAGCAAGACCGATACCACGCAACGCGTGCGGTATGACGGGCATTCCGGCCTCCCTTCCGCGGGCTTTGTCCTCCCCGGTGGTGCGGCCGAGGGGACAACCGGGCTTTCCGGGCCGGGCCCCGGTATGAAACAATCAGGGCCGGGGAATAACAGGGGCCGGGCATGGGTTCTCGTAAACAGGCCCCGGTAGGACGATGGTCTTCAGACGAGGACGGCAACCGGGGCTCGAGACCGACGGCGCTTCCGCGTTCGAGCGGGAGGCCCTCGCCTGTATCGACAGCCTGTACGGGACGGCCCTCCGCCTCACGGGGAACCCGTCGGATGCCGAGGACCTGGTGCAGGACACCTACCTGAAGGCGTTCCGGGCGGTGGACCAGTTTCAGCCCGGGACGAACCTGAAGGCCTGGATCTTCACCATCCTCCACAACACGTTCTTGAACCGCCGCCGGCGGGCCGTGAAGGAACCGGTGGGCGTGGAGCCCGAGGAAATCGAGCGTGCCGCGTCGAGTGGCTTTGGCGGGAGCGTCGAGACCCCCGAGCAGTTGTTGGTGCGGGAGACGCTCGACGCCGACCTGCAGGCGGCGCTGGACGCACTGCCCGACAACTTCAGGCAGGCGGTGTGGCTCCGGGACGTCGAGGAGTTTTCGTACGCGGAAATCGCCAAGATGCTGGACATCCCGGTTGGAACGGTGATGTCCAGGATATCGAGGGGCCGGCGCCTCCTCTACGAGCACCTGACGGGCGCACGAGTGAGTTGAGGGGCGGGCAGAGGACAGTATGGACAGTTGCCGGGAAGCCCACGCTCGAATCACTCCCTACCTCGACGGCGAGTCCGGCGAGGCGGAGCGCAAGCAGGTGCACGCTCACCTGCACGACTGCGGGCCCTGCCAGGCCGACGCTGCCGCCCAGGACGCCGCCCGGCGCGTGCTGCGCGTGCGGTCCGCGGCGCTGCAGGCGAAGGCCCCGGAGGCCCTGCGCGCGCGGTGCGCAGCGCTCGCACCGGCCCCGCGGCGGGCCTGGATGCCGCGCTGGTCGGCCTGGCGGGTGCTCAGCCTTGGATCGGCGGCGGCAATGGGCGTCGTGGTGGCCGCCTTCGTGTTCGGCATCGCGACCCACTCGCCCGTGCTCCTCGCGGCGGAAATGACGCTCGATCACCTGAAGTGCTTCGCGCTGTTCGAGTCGGAGGGCGCCGCTCCGGCCGCGGCGGAGGTCGAGGCCGCGGTGCGCGACAGGTTCGGGTGGCGCGTCAGCGTGCCAGCCGGCGGGGAACACGAGGGATTGGTCCTGCTGGGGGCCAGGCGCTGCCTGTCGCACGACGGTAGCGTGGCGCACCTGATGTACCGGCACACGGGCCGTCCCGTGTCCCTGTTCGTGATGCCCAATGAAAGCCATCGCGCCGCGGACCTCTCGCTGGGAGGGTACCCGGCGCACATCTGGACCCGCGGGGAGCTCACCTACGTGCTCGTCGCCAGCGAGCCCGACGAGCGGCTACGTCCGGTCATGGCATACTTCACGGGTACGCTGCGCTAGTGCGTTGTGACCTTGGACGGGAGAACTGAGTCCTATCAGCGAACCAGGGGCAATTGACCAGGGACCTAATGGGGAAGTGGTCAATAGTCCACTGGGCCCCTGACTCCCGAGAGACCCCGGAAGCGAGACCTCGATGAAGAAGCGGTGGCTGCTGCTGGCGTTCGGTGTTGGCCTGGTGGTGACCTCGATGACGCCCGTCCCGGACATGGCGGCCCGCTGGTTTTCGGGCGGATCGGCCGAGGGGGCCGAGATGACCCAGGGCGGCTGCTCCGCGAACGCGGCCGCCGCCGACATGAAATTCACGCTGAAGGACATGAACGGCAAGGACGTGAACCTGGCCGACCTCAAGGGCAAGGTCGTCCTCCTGAACTTCTGGGCAACCTGGTGCCCGCCCTGCAAGATGGAAATCCCGTGGTTCGTCGAGTTCCAGCAGAAGTACGGGGCCAAGGGTCTCCAGGTGATCGGCGTGTCGGTCGACGATCCCCCGGAGAAACTGCCGCCGTTCGCGCGCGAGTACAAGATCAACTACCCGCTCCTGGTTGGCGCGGACCGCGAAGACATTCAAAACGCGTACGGGCCGCTGTTCGGCATCCCGGTGACGGCGATCATCGGGCGCGACGGCAAGGTGTGCAAGAAGCACCTCGGCCCGGTGAGCAAGTCGCAGTTCGAGAGCGAGATCAAGGCGCTGCTGTAGTATGATCTCTTCAACGGAGAACCTGCGGCCGGGCTTCGAGGGGCCGCAGGAGAGGTGGTTCAAGCCATGTTGAAGGGATTCACGCACGCCAGGCTCGCTTGCGGCTGCCGGATTGGGTTTCGTGAGGGTGTCGAGGGCAGCCCGGTGACCGTCGTCGTCGAGGAGAAGGCAGCGGCGTGCCTCTCTCCACTCCACGTGCGAGATCTCCCCCTGTCCGACCACCGCGAGGCGCTTCGCGCGCCGACCCGGTTCCTGCCAGCCGAAGAGGGCGAGTTCGAGGAAGAAGGGTAGCGACCAGGCACTGCTCGATCCTAACGCTGCCTTCCGATCACGCGCGCGAGACCAAACCCAAAACCTGCCGACAACAGGCCGATGAGTACACCGGCGGCCACGGCGTCGCCGTGCACGTCGCCGAGCAAGGTGCCGACGGCTGGGGCGAGACCCGCGGACGCCGCGATGCCCGCCACCATCATGCCGATTCGGCGGCGCCAATCGTCTGAAGCTCTCGCCCCGTTGCCCTCCTTCCGGGCTCTGGCGGCGGCGAGATGTGCGATGTGTACGGGGAACACGTCAGGCTCCCCCGCGGCGCGGGCGGCTGCGGATTGCGACACGCGTGACCGCCATCACCATGCCGAGTACAGACCGCGGTGCCCCAGTTCGGCGAGCGGGCAGCGCCGTGCCTCAGCACATCGAACGCCAGCATGACGATGACGGCGGCGCCGGTGCCGAGAATCCCCGCCACCACCGCGTGAACAACGGACTCGAGGCGCTGCGTCATTTCTCACTCCCCGGTTCTGTTCGATCGTCGGCGTTGCGGCGCCGTCCGCGAAGAGGCCCTTGTGGCCCGCCCGGCGAGGCTCCGCCCCTCTTGCGCCCGGCGTCTTTCAGGGCCCTGGTGAGCAGGAACTCGATCTGCCCGTTCAGGCTCCGGAAGTCGTCGCTCGCCCAGCGCTGGAGCGCGTCGAGCAGCGCCGGGTCGAGACGAAGCAGGAAGGGTTTGCGGTCGGACATTCGGCTCGCAGGTATCCAGTGGCCAGTGCCAGTGGCCAGTCGTCACGCGTGACACACTGACCACTGGACCACCGGCAACTGACCACTACGTGGGTTACTGATACAGCGTCCCGGCGTTGATGACGGGCTGGGCCGCGCGCTCGCCGCACAGCACGATCAGCAGGTTGCTGACCATCGTCGCGCGCCGATCCTCGTCCAGCCTCAGGATCTCCTTCTGCGACATCCGCTCCAGCGCCATCTCGACCATACCCACCGCGCCCTCGACGATGCGCTGCCGCGCGGCGATGATCGCGCCCGCCTGCTGGCGCTGCAGCATCGCCGCGGCGATCTCCGGGGCGTAGGCCAGGTGGCTGATCCGCGCTTCGATGACCTCCACGCCGGCCTTGGACAGCCGGTCCTGGATCTCGGTCTTGAGGTGTGCGGCAACGGCCGCCGTCTGGCCGCGCAGCGACGTCTGCGTGTCGTCGTGCGCGTCGTAGGGGTAGCTGGTGGCGAGGTTGCGGAGCGCCGACTCGCTCTGCACGTGGACGAAGTTCTCGTAGTTGTCCACCTCGAAGCTTGCCTCCGCGGTCTCCACCACGCGCCAGACGATGACGGCGGCAATCTCGATGGGATTGCCCTCGATGTCGTTCACTTTCAGGCGGCTGCTCTCGAAGTTCCGGATGCGGAGCGAGATCCGCTTCTTGGTGTAGAACGGGTTCGCCCAGCGCAGCCCGGGGTGGCTGACCGTGCCGACGTAACTTCCGAACAACTGCAGGACCTGTCCTTCGTTGGGGTTCACGACGAACAGACCACCCAGGCAGACGCCGACGACCACCGCGCCGAGGCTGTAGGCGATGATCAGCCAGGGCGAGGTGTCGGGTCCCTGCCGGGCCTCGAGGATGATGAGCGCGACCAGGAGCACGAGCAGGGGCAGGAAGAACGCCAGGGCCAGCCAACCGGACGCCGCCGACATCTGTTTCTCGCGGATCATCGAGGCACCCTCCTCAGCGGTGCTAGCACAGTGATATCATTTTGCTTGCTGAGCTGTCAAGCATGGGGTCACTGGGTCACCGTGCGCCGCGTTTCACGGCCGCCCGAATCAGCCTCTCGTAAATGGGGAAGGGCAGGAGGCGCAGCGCCTTCAGCGTCCAGGAGAAGCGCGCCGGGAAGTGGATCTCCTTCCGGCCTCGCCGAAGACCGTGGACGATGACGGCGGCGGCCTTGTCCACGTCCATGAGGGCCGGCATCCAGTAGGTATGCTGCGCGGTCATGGGCGTGCGGACGTAGCCGGGGTTGATCACCGTGACGCCGATCCCGTGCGGCTCGAGGTCGAAGCGAAGCGAGTCGAGGGCGTGGATCAGCGCGGCCTTCGAGCTGCCGTAGCCGGCGAGCGTGGGCGCCCCGCGATAGCCCGCGAGGCTGGCGACGGCGGCGAGGTGACCGGCGCGGCGTTCGAGCATCCGCGGGAGCACGGCCTCGATGCCGTACATGACGCCAAAGACGTTCACGCGGAAGATCTCGGCGAAATCCTCCGCGTTGAAGTTCGTCACCTGCAGGCGGCGGCCGAAGCCTGCATTGAACAGTGCGAGGTCCACCCCTCCCCATGCCGCCTCCACGGCCCTGGCGGCGGCGTGCACGGCGGCCCGGTCCCCCACGTCGGCGGGCACCACCAGCACGTCGGCCCCGCGGGCGCGGCAACCGGCAGCCATTTCCTGGAGGGTGTCGGCCCGCCGGGCCGTCATCGCCACGCGGGCGCCCTCCTGCACCAGCGCGTCAACCAGGGCCGCCCCGATTCCGGAACTCGCGCCGGTGATCCAGACGCGGGAGGAGTGGAGGTTCATAAGTGCAAAGTGCAGAGTGCAAAGTGCAAATGCCAAAGTGCCGGGCCCTAGCCTCCAGCCCGCAGCCCCGAGCCCCGTAATCATAGGGTATAGTGGCCCCGTGCGCTCCTCGAAGGTCCTGCTGGTGTCCGCCGTCCTGGCGATTGCCGTCGCGGTGGGCGTCTTCTGGGTCGGCGGGGAGGACCTGCGCGAGGCGATCCGCGTCGAGGAGAACCGCGTGGTGGTGACCAACCTCGGGGAATCGGACTGGTCCGACGTCGAGGTCTGGCTGAACGACTGGTACCGGGCGCAGACGCCGCGGGTCACCGCCGGCCAGCGGCTCGACGTCCCGTTCACCGCGTTCACGGCCGGGTACGGCCGTCCCTACGACCGCGCGCGGCAACCGCCCTTCGGCGTCGAGGTGACGGCCCGGGGATCCGACGGCAGCGAGGTCAGGCTGTCGTGGGGCCGGGGCCGCCGGAGATGACGACATGGCAAAGCTGAAGTCCGAGCTGGAAGTGGTGTGTCCCTGCTGCAATGCCATCCTCGTGGTGGACGTGAACCTGGGGCGCGTGGTGTCGCACAAGGAACCGGAGCGGGAGGACAAGCCGGATCTGGACGCGGCGCAGCGAATCCTGGCGGAGGAAAAAGCCCGGCGCGAGGCGGCGTTCCTGCAGTCGGTCGAGGCCGAGAAGACGCGCGGCGATGCGCTCTCGAAGCGCTTCGAGGAAGCGCTCAGGCAGGCCAAGGAAGAGCCTGTCGGCCCGCCGCCCAAGCGCGGCTTCGATCTCGACTAGGTTACTTGCAGATGATGTCGCATCCCCGGGGGAGTTCACTCCACGTGTCGCTCCCTTGGTAGTGCTTGGGCTTGCGGCCCGGGTGTTCCCGCCTGAAGGTGAAGTACCACCTGCGCAGCCGGTCGATTCGTCTGTCCGAGGAGCGGATCGACCGGTGCGGATGGTCGAGTAGCACCCGCTCGACCTTCCACACGTTCCGTTCCGACAGCCGCCAGTCGTAGTTCCCGAGCTGCCTGGAGATCGACGACCGCGTAGCCGGTGACGCGGCCGGTGAAGTCCACGTACGGCTCCACGTAGCTGAGCGCCAGATCCCGCGCCGTGCGGAAGACCGGCTTGCGGCCGTGCAGCCCCGGGTCGCGCGAACGGGCCACGGAGCCCCAGAGCCCGTCCTGACGGTAGACGAACAACACGTGGTCCAGCTCGTCGATCGACTCGAAGCTGAGGAGCAGCGGGGGATACCCGTGCTGCTCCAGGATCGCGGCCGCCGTGACGGCCGCCTCCAGGCAGTGCACTGTCCCGTGACGGGCCACGCCGCGAAACGAGCGCAGCGTCGGGCCGCCGGGCGGCGGCTCCTTGTTGTAGGGCAGCGCGTTCAGGAAACGCTGGACCAGCAGCGGCGTCCGAAGGCGGCGGAGCAGTCGGCGCTCGGCGGGGGTGAACGACAGCTGAAGGTTGGCTTGTGTTGACGACGGAGTGGCCCCCTCGTTCGCGTTGGGGCCGGAACCATCGTCGGGAGGGAGGGCGCCCGCCGGGTTGGCAGGTGTCGCGTGCCCGGCCAACCGCTCACGGTGGACGGTCAACACAAGCTGGGAGGATTTCGCCCGCAACACTGTCAACCCTTGACCGTCAACCGGCTGTCGACGAACACGTTGAGCAGCCGCAGCGCGGTGTCTGCCGTGCGGAACGTCGGCACCCGGCCGGCCTCCAGCGCCGCGACCAGCGGGTCGTACAGCGTTCCGGCGTCCACCACGGCCACCCACGCCTTTGGCAGCTCGTCCTTCAGCCGGATCAGGCGGCAGGCGATTGAATCCGGGCGGGAGAGATCGTCGCGGTGAGCGGGTCCTGGAGGCAGTGAGTTGAGCGCGGCCGTCAGCGGCACGCAGCCCACGATGCCGACGTCCACGTTACCGGCTTCCATCACCGTGCGCACGACGGCCTCGTACGCGGCGTCGCCGGTCATCGGCGTCAGGTCGATCGGGTTGTGCACGTCCACGACCGAGTCGATCCGCGCCTCGCGGTAGGTCGCTTCAAGGCGAGCGGCCGTCGCGGCGTCGAACGCCGGGAGGTCGAAGCGCCCGAGGTTGTCGGCGAACGCCACGCACTCGAACCCGGCGTTCGAGATGGCGCCAAGCCGCGTCCCGTCGGCCCGCTTGCCGCGGAGGAAGGTGAAGAGCCGGACGAGTTCCTCGAAGTCCGAGAGCGAGTCGGCCACCACGACCCCGGCCGCCCTCGCCAGCTCGCGCGTGACGGTATAGTCCCCGGCAATCGATGCCGTGTGGCTGGCAGACGCCTTGGCGCCGGCCGCCGTCCGCCCCGCCCTGTAGAGCAGGACGGTTCGCCCGCCCGCCGTGATCTCGCGCGCGGCGCGCAGGAAGGTCAAGCCGTCGAGCGGACGGAACCCCTCCACGTAGACGGCGAAGATGTCGATCGTCGGATCGTCCTTCAGGTAGGCCAGGTAGTCGCCCACCGTCAGGTCCATCTGGTTCCCGAGCGTGATCGCGTACTTCGGGTTGAGGACGCCGAGCTTGCTCATCCTCGCGACCGCAAACGCGCCGCTCTGCGAGATGAACGCCAGGGGCGAGACCTCGCCCTTCGGGACGGGCAGCTTGTACTCCGGGATGAACATCGTGTCGTAGCGGCCCGGAAGCGACCGGACGCCCAGGCAGTTACCGCCGTTGATGAGCGGCCCCTGCCAGTCGCTGGCGCGGGCTGCCGCCAGCGACTCCCTCATCCGCCCGACGATGCCCTCGGTGCCGGCCTTCTCCTCGAGGCCGCCGGGAATGACGATGATGCTCTCGGCGCGCCGGCCCTCGACGATCTCCGTCACCGCCTGCGGCGTCTGCGCGGCGGAGATCGCGAGGATGAACAGGTCCACCTTCTCCGGCAGAGACGCGATGTCCGGCACGCACCGGCAGCCGGCAATCGTCTCGCTGCCCGGCTTCACGACGTAGAGCCGCGAGGTGTCGAAACCTTCGCGTATCAGGTTGTTGAGGATGATGCGCCCGGGGTTCAGCTTCTCCGATACGCCGACGATGGCCGCGGACTGCGGTTGCAGGAGGTGGTGCAGCTTCGCGAGCGGCCTGGAGGGGCGTTCGGGCGCCCGGCCCGTGCCGAGCTTCACCAGGATGTCGAGCGCCACCAGGCGGCCGCCCGCCACGACCAGCGGGTTGATCTCGGCCTCGACGATGTCCTGCGGCGAGAACCCCCGGGCGAGGGCGGTGAAGCGGTTGACGGCGTCCACCAGCGCGGCGGGCTCGATGCGAGGGGCCTGGCCGCGCAGGCTTGTGGTGGCCAGTTTCCCGGCGGCCAGCCGCCCGAGGGCCTCGCGCACGTCCGCCTCGCAGCTCGCCTCGGGCGAGAAGACCCCAATCTCGCGCCCGGGCTTGAAGTGTTTCGCGAGGAACTCGGTATAGATGCCGCCGGCGCCGAGCGTCACCACCGGGCCGAAGTCCTCCGTCCAGCGCAGGCCGAGGATCAGCTCGCTTCCGAGCCCCGCGTCGTACCGGGCGAACTGGTTGATCGTGAAGCCCGCGACCGAGCGTCCGCCCAGGCGGGTCTCCATGTCGCGGACCGTGGCGGCGATTGCGGCGGGATCGCTGGAGACGACGGCAACGCCGCCCACGTCGCTCTTGTGGAGGATCTCCGGCGAGATGACCTTGACCACCACGCGATCGCCGCCGAGCGACGCGATATTCGCGGTGGCCGCCTCCGCCGACGACCGCACGAACACGTGGGCCGGCGCCGGGATACCGAGCGCGGCGAGCAGTTCGAGCCCCTCGGTCTCGAGGAGGACCGACGAGCCCCGGCCGCGCGCCGAGGCGACGGCCGCCCGGATCCGTCCGGCGTCGATCGTCATGCCGCTGCCTCGCGTCCCGCGCGGAACGCCTTCAGGTTGATCTCCACGATCTTCTCGCCCTTCGAGGCGAACACGGTCTGGATGTAGTGCTCGAGCGTTTCCACCTGCACGGGCAGGTGATGCGAGGCCGCGCCGACCATCACCATGTTGGTGGCGCGCGCCGACCCGGCCGCTCGCGCGAGCTTCTCCCCGTCCACGAGGGCGGCGTGGGGCAGCGTGCGGATGCGGTCGAGCAGGCCGTCGAGGTCCGGGTAGTCCGGGATGTTCACCATCGGGTTGGTCGAGGTGATGATCGCACCCTCCGGCCGAAGGTAGCGGAGGTACCGCAGGCCCTCGAGGGGCTCCATGCTGAGGATCATGGAAGCGCCGCCGAACGGAATGAGATCGCTGGCAATCGGCGCGTCCGCCAGGCGGAGGTTGGCCAGCACCGCGCCGCCGCGCTGCGACATGCCGTGCACCTCCGACTGCTTCACGGCCAGCCCTTCTTTCATCGCGCTCGACGCGATGATGGCCGACACGGCCAGCACGCCCTGGCCGCCCACGCCCGCGAGGATGATGTCGAATTTCATGGCTTCGCTTGCGGCTTGCGGTTGACAGTCAACGGTTAACGGTTGACGGTTCGGGGTTGACGGTCCAGCCCGCGTCACGCGTGACTGGACCCTGAACCCTGAACGGTCGAGCGTCAACCCTTCTTCCGAGTCTTGAGCGTCTCGATGCATTCCCGCACCGCGATGATCACCGAGAGGCCCGGGTGGCCGAGCTCGCGGTGGATGATCTCGCGGTTCTTGTCCGTGTGCCGGTGGTGCGCCTCGATCACGTGGAAGTGATCCGGGTCCACGCCAATCCCCAGTACCAGCTTCTGGATCCGGGACGAGGGGAGGATGGTGGGCTGGCCGCCCGTCATCGCGGTCGTCCCGTTGTCGAGGATGATGAGCGTCATGTCGGTGTTCGCCGCGACGGCGTCCATCAGCGGCGTCACCCCCGAGTGGAGGAAGGTGCTGTCGCCGATCAGCGCCACGGCCGGCTTGAGCCCCGCCTCGGCCGCGCCCTTCGCCATGCCCACCGACGCGCCCATGCAGACGCACGATTCGACCGCCGTATAGGGCGGCAGCGCGCCGAGCGTGTAGCAGCCGATGTCCGAGGTCACGACCGGCGTCGTGCGGAAGTCGGCGAGCGCCTGCTTGATCGCGTCGAACGAGTCCGCGTGCGGACACCCGGCGCACAGCTGCGGCGGGCGGTTGGGCAGCGTCAGGCCCTCGATGGCGAGGCCCGGCCGGTCGGGCAGGCCGAGGGCCCGGCGAGCGATGTCCGGTGTGAGCTCCCCGTCGGGCGGCAGCTGCCCCGACTCCTTCCCCACGATCTCGATGTTGGGCGGGATGATGCCGCGCAACTGGCGCTCCACGTACGGATAGCCCTCCTCGAGCACGAGCAGGCGCTCGACGTGGCCCACGAGGCGTCGCACCGAGATCGACCGGGACCGGGTACGCCCCGATGTGCAGGTGCGACGGCGGGCAGGCCAGCTCCTCCAGGTTCTCCAGGTAGTAGTTCTTCCCGATGCCCGTCGTGATCACGCCCAGCTCGCGCGAGTCCTCGTTCAGCCGGAGGTGGTTCCACGCGCAGGTCTCCGACCACTCGACGAAGTCGCGCTGGCGCTCGAGCAGCGCGCGCCACTGCCGCCGCGCATTGGCGGGCAGCAGGATCCACGAGGCCGGCGTGGGCGACTTGGACACGGGCTTCTCGCCGAGCGGCGCGCCGACGCGGACCACGGCCCGGCTGTGCGCCAGGCGGGTGACGATGCGCACCAGCACGGGGACGCGGAAGCGTTCCGAGAGGTCGAACGCCTCCCGGGTCATGTCGTAGGCTTCCTGCTGGTTGGCGGGCTCCAGGCACACGATCCGGGCGAAGTCGGCGTAGCACCGGCTGTCCTGCTCGTTCTGCGAGCTGTGCATGCCCGGGTCGTCGGCCGCCACGACCACCAGGCCGCCGTTCACCGAGACCAGCGCGGAGTTCATGAAGGGGTCGGCGGCCACGTTGAGGCCGACGTGCTTCATCGACGTCATCGCGCGCCGCCCGGCGAACGAGGTGCCCAGCGCCTCCTCGTACGCCGTCTTCTCGTTGGTGCACCAGGCGGCATGCGGCCGGCCGTGCGCCTGCGAGTACCGCACGAGGTACTCGAGGATCTCCGTGGACGGCGTCCCGGGATAGGCGTAGGCCGCACTCATCCCGGCGTGCACGCCCGCGAGGGCGATCGCCTCGTCGCCCAGCAGCACCATGTCGGTCATAGGGTCCTCCGGAGAAAGCTGGCAGCTCGCCGCGGGCAGCCCTCTCAGGGTTCACGCGAATCTCGTGCGTGATCTGCTGCCGGCCGCCGGCTGCCTGCTGCCAGCTGATATGCGATGGCAAGGGAACCGCCGAGAGGGGACGTTCCCGGCGAGCAAGACATTCTTCTACGAAGCGGGAACGGAGGCAAGGGCCGCAAGCGCGTCCTCGACGCTCCAGCCGTTGCCGTTGAGGACCGTCGCCAGCCGGCCCTGCCGATCCAGGACGGCCGTTCGGAGGTTGTGGGTGATGTCCGACGGGTCGTTTGCGTCCCTGATGACGTCGAGGCCGAGACGCGCGCCAAAGGTGTCCACCTTGTCGCGGGGGGCGGTGGCAAACGTCCAGAGGGCCGGGTCGGCCCCGAGGCGGGCGGCGTGCGCGCGCAGCACCGCCGGCGTGTCGCGGTCCGGGTCGAAGCTGATGGACAGGAGGCGGACGCCGCGTGCCGTCCTGCCGTCCCTGACCGCCTGCTGGATGGACGCGAACCGGCGGTCCATCAGCGGGCAGTAGTCGGGCAGCGGGCAGCGGGTGTAGATGAACGTGACGATCACCACCGACCCCTTCAAGGAGGACAACCGGAACGCGTTGCCGTCCTGGTCGATGAAGGTCTCGTCCGGGACCGCCTCGCCCGGCTCCAGCAACGGGACGCGCGGCGCGCCGGCCGTCTCCGGGAACGGCGCCCATCCGGTCTTCTCGAGCCGCGAGAGCCAGCTGCTTTCGTCGGTCACCATCAGCGTGCCCTTCACCAGGTCGCCCGGCACGCGACCTTTGACCACCTGCGGGTCCTTCACCTTGAACGGCATGGTCATCGCCGCCATGAACCCCGGGATGTCGTCGTGGCGGATGGTGATCTCGGTGCTGTCGGGCTTGACGGCCAGCACGTGCCCCGTGATCTCGTACTGCCGCGCCGGAGGCTCGCGGCGGCATGCCGGGAGGGCGAAGACCAGGGCGGCGAGCGCGAGGGGGATCAGGGAGCGGTGTCTCATGGGCGTCGGGCGTCCTCTCTTGCTCATGCTACCATCGCGCCGCCAGGACCTTCGCGCCGGCTGCTCGCCATCCGCAGACCCCGATCGGGGCAGGCAGGGCGGCCCCTCGTGTGCCGTCGTGATCGTGGGAATCGCCCCGGTAAAGTCCAGAAATAGCATCTTTCACAGTTCTGATATACTCTGCCACGCCACAGTGGAAGCCCGCCCGCAAGCCTGCGCGTTTCCGTGTTGGGCCGGTGTGAGCTTTCCCGAGCGTGTCCCGAGCGCGCGGGCCCCTCGTCGTGTCACATGTGTTCGCGCAGACAGCAGGAGTGAGTCGAAGCATGGGTCGGAGACTGTACGTCGGCAATCTTCCCTACAAGATGACGGACGAGGAGCTGCGGGCTTTGTTCAACCAGGCGGGAGCGGTTGACAACGTCCAGGTGATGCGGGACAGCATCACGGGGAGGGCACGGGGCTTCGGCTTCGTCGAAATGGTGACAGACGAGGACGCGCAGAAGGCGATCGCGCAGTTCCACCAGCACGCGGTGGACGGCCGGGCGCTGGTTGTCAACGAAGCCCGGCCGAAGACCGCAGGCGGCGGTCGCGGGTTCGGCGGCCAGGGCCGCTCGGACTACGGCGGCGACAGCGACTACGGCCGCGGATTCCCGCGAACCGCGCTGGTAGTGGCGCTCTGGCGGCCGCGCGGTGCTCGCCCGCGGCCGCCCGCTCAAGACCCCCACCCCCCCCGCACGTCCTTTCTCTGCCTTCACGCGGCTCACGTCACTTTCCAAGGGAACAACTGCCGACTTGGCAAATGGTCACTTGCCACGTGGTCAGTTGCCAAGTGGCCAGTTGCCAAGTGACGCGGGTTTGATATCCTGAACCCGGGGGTTCCCAACATGTATTGGATCGGGACGTCCGGGTACAACTACCCGGAGTGGAGGGGCAACTTCTACCCGGAAGGGTGGGCGAGCGGCCGCATGCTGCCGTACTACGCCGAACGGTTCCGGACGGTCGAGATCAACTACACCTTCTACCGCATGCCGACCTCGAAGGTGATCGAAGGCTGGGCCGCGGCCACACCCGATCCGTTCCTCTTCACGCTCAAAGCCTCCAAGCGGATCACCCACATCAAGAAGCTCCGCGAGTGCGAGGCGGAGCTGGAGGTGTTCTGCCGGCTTGCCGGGGAGCTCGGGCCAAAGTTGGGGGCGCTGCTGTTCCAGCTGCCGCCCACCTTCAAGAAGGACCTCGCGGTCCTCGACGCGTTCCTCCAGAGGATGCCGCGCGCGGCGCGCGCGGCCTTCGAGTTCCGCCACCCCTCCTGGCACGACGCCGAGGTGAACGCCTGTCTGACGGCGCACCACGCCGCGTTGTGCGTGGCGGACAGCGACCGGATGTCCACACCGCCGGCGGTCACGGCGCCCTTCGCCTACTTCCGCCTCCGCGACGAGGGCTACCAGGACGAGGACCTGGTCCGCTGGGCGGCTGACATCCGCGAGCGGACGTCAGGGTGCGAGGCCGTCTTCGTGTACTTCAAGCACGAGGAGCAGGGTGTGGGCCCGGCGTTCGCGGCTCGCCTTCGCGGGTTGCTGGGGGGCGAGGCCTCGCCGTTGCCGGAGGACCATCCACAGCCTCCGCCGCAAAACGCACCACCGCCTCCTCGGCCCAATACCCGTCGCCGCCCGCCGCGCGCGCCCGCCGCGCCGAGATGAACCCGCAATGTCCGCCGTGGCGGGTGACGAGCAGCGTCAGGTGCGGGTTGCCGAGGACTTCGGGGGACCGGAACGGTTCGACCGGGATGAACGGGTCGTCCTCCGCCGTGATAATCAGCGTGGGCCTCCGGGCGCGGCCGATCACTCGGAGCGAGCTGGCGCGGTAGTAGTAGTCGGCCGCATCGCGGAACCCGCTGAGCGGCGCGGTGTACGCCTCGTCGAACTGCCGCACGGTGCGGATGCGCGGCAGGTGCGCCGTGGTGTAGTGGTCGGGATAGAGGCGCGCCTTGCGACGAAGCCGCCTCCGCAGGTCCCGCACGAAGTTCCACTGGTACAGCCGGTTCTCACCCCGCTCGAGGGCATCGGCGCACGCCGTCAGGTCGAGGGTGGGCGAGACCGCGGCGAAGGCCCTCACCTCGGGCCTCGAGCCCTCGCCCAGTTCACCCGCCAGCCTCAGTGCGAGGTTCCCCCCGAGCGAGTAGCCGATCACGACCAGCGCGGGCAGCCCGTCACCTTCCGCCAGTTCGCGCAACACCGCCGCCGGGTCCGCCGTGAGGCCGGAGTGGTAGACCCCGACCGAGAGATGGTCGGTGTCGCCGCAGTTGCGCTGGTTGAGCCGCACGACGTTGAAGCCGCGGCGGAACCCCTTGTCCGCGATCCCGAGCATGTAGTGCGAGTCGGCCGACCCCTCGAGGCCGTGCAGCAGCACGAGCGTCGGGCGGCGCCGTGGCTCCGGTTGCCAGTGGCACCGCGCCAGCAGCCGCGTGGAAGGCGCGACGTCGAAGTGCCGGGAGACGGCGGCCGGAAGTTCCGGGAACCGGCGGCGGCGGGCCCACGCGTAAATCGTCATCGTGTGCCCGTTGCGCAGGGCCGCGGGCGGGACGAACGGATCGACGCCGAACGGCATGGAGAAAGTGTACACCCCGCGCCGGGTGGGTAGTAGACTACGGCCCACTGTTCGCTTCCAAGGAGTCCTCATGCGTCGAAGGTGTGGATGGTTGGCGCTCGCGATGGTGGTGGTGCTAGGCGCGTCGCTTCCCGCCGCGGCCCAGGCCCCGGCGGCAAAGAAAGGGAAGGCGCCCGCCGTTTCGGCCGCCGATGCGCGGCTCGAGGCACTCAAGCGCGCCGTGACGGCCGAGATCGATGGCATGGCGGCGCTCACGCAGCAGATGGTGGACAGCCTCTTCTCGTTCGCCGAGCCCGGCTTCCAGGAATTCGAGACCAAGCGGTACTGCACGCGGCATCCTGGCGAAGAACGGGTTCAGCATCCAGGAGAACGTGGCCGGGATGCCGACCGGGTGGACCGCCACCTGGGGCAGGGGTAAGCCGGTCATCGCGCTGGGGTCCGACATCGACGGGCTGCTGGGCACGTCGCAGAAGCCCGGCGTTCCTCGTTACGAACCGTTCATCGAGGGCGCGCCGGGCCACGGCGAGGGCCACAACTCGGGGATCCCGCTCAGCATCACCGCCGCGCTCGCGCTGAAGACGGTCATGGAGCGGGAGAAGATCGCCGGGACGATCGTCGTGTGGCCGGGGATCGCGGAGGAACTGCTCGGCGGCAAGGCGCAGTTCGTCCGCGCCGGCGTCTTCAAGGACGTCGACATTGTCCTCTTCTCCCACGTGTCGTCGAACTTCGGCGTCAGCTGGGGCGAGGCGAGCGGGACCGGGGCCGTGTCGGTGGAGTACACGTTCAGCGGGACCAGCGCGCACGCCGGCGGGGCGCCGTGGGGCGGCCGGAGCGCGCTGGACGCCGTGGAGCTGATGGACGTCGGCTGGAACTTCCGCCGCGAGCACCTGCGCCTCTCGCAGCGCTCGCACAACGTCATCACCAACGGCGGGCGGGCAGCCCAACGTCGTGCCGCCCACGGCCAGCGTCTGGTACTACTTCCGCGAGATCGACTACCCGCACATCAAGGAGATGTGGGACATCGGCAACACGATGGCCGAGGCCGCCGCCATGATGACCGCGACCAAGGTCACCTCGAGGCTCCTGGGCTCCGCCTGGCCGCAGCACATGAACAAGGTCGTCGCCGAGACCATGTTCGCGAACATTCAGAAGGTGGGGATGCCGGCCTGGAGCGAGGACGACCAGGCGTTCGCCAAGCTGGTGCAGCGCAACGTGAAGACGCGCGAGCAGGGGCTGGCGACCACGGTCGGCCGCCTGCAGGGCCCCACCCCGGCCGCTTCGAACACCGGCGGCGGCTCCGACGACATCGGCGACGTGTCCTGGGCCGTCCCGACCGTGACGCTGCGCTACCCGGCGAACATCCCGGGCCTGCCGGGACACCACTGGGCGAGCGCCATCGCGATGGCGACGCCCGTCGCCCACAAGGGCGTGACCGCCGGCGCGAAGGTGGAAGCGCTGACGGCGGTGGACCTGCTCGTGAAGCCGGAACTGGTGCAGCAGGCCTGGGACTACTTCCGGAACGTGCAGACCAAGGAGATGAAGTACGTCCCGTTCCCCGGCGAGAACGACAAGCCCGCGACGTTCCTGAACGAGAAGCTGATGCAGCAGCTCGGGCCGGAGATGCGGAAGTTCCACTACGACCCGTCGAAGTACAAGACGTACCTGGAGCAGTTGGGGATTTCGTACCCGCCGAAGGAGGCAGCAGTCGGCGGGCGGTAGGCGGTAGGCCATAGGCGGTAGGCGGTAGGCGGTAGGCGGTACGCGGTAGGCGGTAGGCGGCAGGCGGCAGGCGGCAGGCGGCAGGCAGTGCGTCGGCAGACGCCCGATCCGTTCGTTCCGCCTTCCGCCCTCCGTCTTCCGCCTACGACCGCGGCTTCAAGGATACACCTTGAAGCCTCCGTTCGGTACAGCAGCGGCAGGTTCAAGATTCGATCGGTCACGAGGACGTCGAGGCCGTAGCGGGCCGCGAGACGTCCCAATTCCCCGGCCCCGAAGTTCGCGAACCCCTGGCTCGCGCCCACCCTCTCCACGAATCGCACGGCTGCTTCGCGCGAGTAGAGGGCGAACGCGGCGTCCTTGGCCTCCTCCAGGAAGACATCCCTCGACGCGGCCACGCGCACGCTGGTGCCGTGCTGCCAGGCATGACCCGGGTGTGCG
Source organism: uncultured Acidobacteriota bacterium (assembly GCA_963744445.1). GTDB lineage: Bacteria > Acidobacteriota > Vicinamibacteria > Vicinamibacterales > Fen-181 > CAVUTP01. Next base: position 141,115 of record CAVUTP010000025.1, on the reverse strand, counting down.
AGCACGTGCGTCGGTGGCGGCGTTTGGGTGCGGACCCACTCCATCGCGTGGTTCCAGTCCGTCGCGGCGAGCCCGACCTGAACGGCGCGGCGTTCGGGGTGCTCGGCGAGCATCACCCAGGCGCCGCGGCCGGCAGCCGCCGCCACGAGCAGGACCGCCACCAGGGCCGGCCGGCGCGAGGGCAGCGTCCGCCGGACGGCGCCACCGGCCTCGGCCAGCAGCCACACGAGGTAGGTCACCGCGAGCAGGTCCAGCATCCAGAGAACCCTCGGCACCTGCAACTGCACGGCGAAGGCCACGCGCGCCGCCGTGAACGGCACCGAGGCGAGAAACACGCCCGCGAGGGTCAATGCCCCGGCGACCAGGCCCGCTTCACGGGTGGCGGCGCCCGAGGACTGGCTGGTCCTGGCTCGTCTCCGAAGGACGTGGATCGCAGTGACAGCCAGTACCGGGATTGCGGCGCTCGCCCACCCCCAGACCGGCCAGCGATCGGGAAACAGGTACGTCTTTGCATCGAGCGCGGCCACCCAGGCTTCGTCCATTCGGACGAGACGCCCGGCCAGCGGCCCCGCGGCGAGGGCCCAGGCGGCAGCGAGCACTCCAACGCCGGCGGCGCCCGCAAGCGGCAGCCGGGAGCGAGGCTCGGCGACCATCACGGCGACGGCGAGCCATAGCGCGAACCAGATTGCCGTGGTGGGGTGGACAACCCCGGCGACGACGACCAGCAGCGCCGTTCCCGTATACCGCCCGCGCAGGAAGGTTCCGATCGCGAGGCTGCCGGCGGCGAAGGCGATCATCCGCGGGTGCATGTAGCCTTCGAGCGTGTTCACGGCCCCGAGGGCGACGGCGTGGCGGAGCGTGAGCGCCGCGAGCAGGGCGGCCGCGGTCCAGTGTGATCGAAAGAGGGTCCTGGCGATGAGGAGGGCCGCTGCGCCGAGCGCGGCGAGCCCCGCGAGATACAACGAGAAGAAGAGGGCGGGAACGGACGTCCCGGTCAGGCGGGCGATGGAGGCCACGAGCGGCGTGAAGGCGTTCAGCTGGTCCTGCGCCGCGAGCATCGGCCAGTCGCGCGGAAAGAGAGACGGGTCCAGGTGGTGCTGGACCGCCGGGACGTAGAACGCCTGGTCCGACGCGCCGTAGCGGTAGCCGCCGGCGTTCAGCGTGGCGAGCGCGATGAAGAGGGCCAGCGAAACCGCGACGAGCGCCGCGCCGCGCCAGGATCTGGGCACGGCAGACTGTACCACGCCCCGATGAGCACGGCTCAAGCCCTGCTCCGCCGGCACCCGGCCCCTGGCCCCCAGTCCTCTAGCCCCGCCGGCCCCTGATTCCCTTGACACGCCCCCTGTGCCCGCCACAGATTACCCTCGACATGATTCAGCCTTCCGCCGCCGTCTCGCCTGCCGGGCCTGCCCGGCGGCACACGCTGGCCGAGCAGGAGCTCATCCAGAGCCTCGGCTGGCTGGTGGTGATGCGGTGGTTCGCCGGCGTGGCCGTGCTGCTCGCAGCCTTCGTGGCCGCGACGGTCCTGCGGCTGCCCGTGCCGGCCCCTGCGCTGTACGCCATGGGGCTGATCACGCTCGCGTACAATGCCGCGTTCGCCTGGCGCCTGCGCCGCCTGCAGCGCGACATGCCCGAGTCGATGGTCGCCTACGAGCGGTTCACGCGCGAGCAGATCGGCGCCGACTGGCTCGCCATGACGATCCTCGTCGCGCTGTCCGGCGGCGTCGACAGCCCGGCCATCATCTTCTTCCTGTTCCACATCTCGATCGCGGCCCTGCTGCTGCCGCACACCCGCGGGTTCCTCTACGTGGCGGTCGCGCCGGTCCTGGTGGCGCTCGTCGCCTTGGCCAACTACTACGAGCTGGTTCCGCACGTCAGCCCGTTCGACACGACGCATTACCAGGATCCGGCCTACGTGGCCAGCGTGCTGTTCTTCTTCACCGCCGGCTGCTACGTGATGGCGTACTTCTGCGCGTCCATCGCGCGCCGCCTGCGGCGGCGGGAGAACGAGATCAGCGGGCTCTTCGAGAGCGTGCGCGAGACGACGTCGACGCTGGACCTGCAGACGGTGTTGAACCGGTTCGTGGAGGCCGCCACGCGGGTCCTCGACTGCAAGGGCGCGGCAATCCGCCTCCTCGACCCCAGCCGCACCAAGGTCGCCTTCGCGGCGAGTTACGGGTTGAGCGACGAATACCTCCGGAAGGTCCCGGTGGAGTACGGGCGCGCCCGCCTCGACCAGGAAACGCTGGCGGGCGACGCGCTGTTCGTGAACGACGCGCAGGAGGACCCACGGGTGCTCCAGCCCGAGGGGCTGAAACGAGAAGGCATCGTCTCGATGCTCAGCGTGCCGCTCATGGGCAAGGGGCCGCTCGGCGTCCTGCGTGCCTACGGCGCGGAGGGCCACCGCTTCACCGACGAGGACGCGAGCTTTCTCGAGCTGATCGCGGCGCACGGCGCGGTCGCCATCGAGAACGCGCAGGCCTACCAGATGCTCGCGGACCTCAACCAGCAGAAGTCGAAGTTCGTGCGTGTCACCACCCACGAACTGCGCGCCCCGGCGCAGGTCACCGAGAGCCTCCTCACCGCCCTGGCCACGGGCTACGCCGGCCAGTTGACCGAGGGCCAGTCGGAGCTGGTGAACCGCGCGCTCCGCCGCCTCCGCCTGCTGCAGGGGCTGGTGGATGACCTGCTCGACCTGGCAGCGGGCAAGGTGAACCTTCGCGACGCGGAGCGCCGCGCGGTCACCTTGCAGCCCATCGTGGTGGATGTCTGCGGCCGCTTCGAGTCGCGTGCGAGGGAGAAGGGCCTGGCGCTGGAGGTGGACGTCCCGCCGGCCCCCCTTCAAATCTGGTGCGACCCGGCGGACCTGGACCGGATCCTGACGAACCTCGTGAGCAACGGGGTGAAGTACACGACTGCCGGCAGGGTCAGCGTTCGGTTGGGGGCGCAGGCGGGGAAGGCGGAGCTGGTAGTTGTGGATACCGGCATCGGGATCGCCGCCGCCGCCCTCCCGCACGTGTTCGAGGAGTTCTACCGGGCGCCCAACGCCAAGGCGGTGGAAGAGGCGGGCACGGGTCTCGGCCTGGCCATCGTGAAGGACCTGGTGGAGCGTTACGGGGGCCAGCTCCAGGTGGACAGCCGGGAGGGGAAGGGAACCACTTTCACCATCCGCCTCCCCCTCATCCCGGTGCCGGTGGGGCAGGTCGCGGCCAGTGCCCAATAGTGGCCGCGACCGAAGGCGGCAGGCGGCAGGCGGCCTCCCGCCTTCCGCCTACGCCCGTTCATCCGCACTCGGCCCGTAAATCGCCGGCAGCGGCACGTCGTTCTCCCGCAGGTAGACGCTCAGCTGACCCCGGTGGTGGATCAGGTGGTTCATCACCATGCTGCGGAGCACCCCCATCCGCGGCAGGCTGAAGACGGCTTGGCCGTCGCTCTTGAAGGTCCACGTCACCATCAGCTCGCCGTCGCTGATGCCCTCGAGCTGCCGGCGCAGGGTCGCGACGTTCTCGTCGAAGAGCGCCAGGATCTCGGCGCAAGTGGCCTTCTCCACCGGCTGGTAGGGTCCCGCCGGCATGTTGAATTCCGTTGCCGTGAGGGTGAGCGTGCCCCAGTGCGGCAACTCGGCCAGGTGGGTGGCGAGGCGTCCGAGCGACATCGACTTCTGATGGGGCTTCCACGCGAACTTGTCCTCGGGCAGGCGCTCGAGCAGGCGGCGTGTCGTTCCGGTCTCGTGGTCGTACTCGGGCAGCAGGGCGTCTCTGATGGCCATCGTTTCCTCTTCGGGGGCTAGGGACTAGGGGCCAGGGGCTGGGCCGGCAGGCCACGCACGGTCTTCAATACTACCCGGGTGGACCGCCCTGCTGCGAAGTTTCGCATCCGGCATTCTGCATTTTGCATGGTGCATTTCCTGGGTTGCGCTTTTCCCGCCGGGCCGGATAGAATTAACCGGTTGTGAATCGTGACACAGCTCTTGTGCCATGTTTCACAATCCCGCCAGCTGCCTCCCGGTCGGCGTCGCGCACCCGCCGACACGCTAGCGTGACCGTCATACCTGTCGGTGTGCGCGCCGGCACGTCGATTTCCCGCGATGCGGCGCTACCGGTTGGTCCGTCCCGGCGTGCAGCATGGCCGCCGGCGGAGGGTTGCGCCGAGCATTGAACGATTACGACCAGACAGAGGGAGCGCCAATGGCCAGAATCCTCATCGTGGACGACGACCCCGACATCACCTTCGCCACCGAGCTTTTCCTGAAGAAGGCGCGGCACGAGGTGATGTCCGCGGCCAACCGCACCGACGGCATGAAGGCGATCGAGGAGTGGAACCCCGACCTGATCGTCCTCGACGTCATGATGGATCAACCCGACGACGGGATCGCCATGGCGCAGGAACTGCGCCGGCAGGGCAACCACACGCCGATCCTGATGCTCACCAGCGTCTCCAAGGTCACCGGCTTCACCTACGACCAGGACCAGGAGCTCGTGCCGGTGGACGCGTTCTTCGAGAAGCCGATCCAGCCCGAGGCCTTGCTCGCCAAGGTCACCGAGTTGCTCGCCAAAGAACAGGAATGCTGAGGAGACGACCATGCTAGTAGGGCAGCAGCAGCGACTGCAGGACGAGATCCGGGGGCTGATCGTGCGGTTTGGGCGGCAGCGTAGCGCGCTGATTCCCGTGCTGCAGGAGCTGCACCGCGCGCACGCGTCCATCTCGGACTTCGCGATGCAGGTCGTGGCGGACGAGCTGGGCATCCACCCCGCCGAGGTTTACGGCGTCGTGACCTTCTACGCGTTCCTGCGGCAGGAGTCGAAGGGGCGCTTTGTCTTCCGCCTGTGCCAGACGATCTCGTGCGACCTGGCCGGCAAGGCGCGGGTGGCGCGCCAGCTGGAGAACGACCTGGGGATCGGGTTCGGCGAAACGAGCGCCGACGGCCGGTTCAGCCTCGAATGGGCCAGCTGCCTCGGGATGTGCGACCAGGGGCCGGCGCTGCTGGTCAACGACAAGGTGTTCACCCGGGTCACGCCGGAGCAGGTGCACCAGATCATCGACGTGTGCAAGCAGACCTTCGGCGCGCACGCGCGCCAGTTGGCTCACGCCTAGCGAGGCTGCGCCTCGGACAGGCGGGCGTGGGCCGCTGTGGCTCCGCCTCGCCAGGGTAACAGTGTTGGTTTTGCCCCGCCTCCGGCGGGGCGAAGGGGCAGGTTGCGATGACTCCCGCGAGCAGCAAGAAGACACCGTTCACGTTCGACAGCATCGAGCCGGAGTCCGGTCTGAAGGCGGCCCTGGGAAAGACCCGGGCCGACATCATCGCCGAGATCAGCGCCTCCAACCTTCGCGGACGCGGCGGCGCCGGCTTCCCGACGGGCACCAAGTGGAACCTCGCGGCGGCGGCGCGCGTCCGCCCGGGCGGGCGGAAGTACGTCGTCTGCAACGCGGACGAGGGAGAGCCCGGCACCTTCAAGGACCGCGTGATCCTGGCGGAGTACGCCGACCTGGTGTTCGAGGGCATGACGATCGCCGGCCTCGCGATCGGCGCGTCGCAGGGCATCCTCTACCTCCGCGGCGAGTACGTCTACATGCGCCCGCACCTCGAGGCCGTCCTTCAGCGGCGCCGGGAGAAGAACCTGCTCGGCGCCGGGATCGCCGGGCGCGACGGCTTCGACTTCGACATCCACATCCACATGGGCAGCGGCGCCTACGTCTGCGGCGAGGAGACGGCGCTCATCGAGTCGCTCGAGGGCAACCGGGGCGAGCCGCGCAACCGCCCGCCGTTCCCCGTGGACACCGGGTTCGACGGCCAGCCGACCATCGTCAACAACGTCGAGACCCTCGCGTGGGTCTCCTGCATCCTCAGCCGCAGCGGCCAGTGGTTCAAGAGCGTGGGCACCGAGCGGTCCGCCGGCTTCAAGCTGTTCTCGGTGTCGGGCGACTGCGCCGAGCCGGGGGTCTACGAGTTCCCGCTCGGCATCACGGTCGCCGAGCTCCTCGAGAAGGTGGGTGGCGCCGGCGCCAAGGCCGTGCAGGTGGGCGGCGCGTCGGGGCACTGCCTGCCCGCGTCGGAGTTCTCCCGGAAGATCGCCTTCGAGGACATCGCGACGGGCGGGTCGATCATCGTGTTCGGCCCCGATCGCGAGATGCTCCAGGTGGCGAAGAATTTCATGGAGTTCTTCGTCGAGGAGTCGTGCGGGCAGTGCACGCCCTGCCGGGTCGGCAACAAGAAGCTGCTCGAGGGCGTCGAGATGCTCGAGCGCGGCGAGTGCTCCACGGCGCACCTCCGCGAGCTGACGGCCCTCGGCGAGACGATGCAGCTGGCGTCGAAGTGCGGGCTCGGGCAGTCCAGCCCGAACGCCTTCATGTCGATCCTGCACCACTTCAAGGACGAGATCATGGGACGCACGCTGGCCCGCTGAGCGAAGGCAGGGCAGGTGTTTCCCTGTGCCGGTTCGCAGCTCGCGGCTTAGAGGTGAACGATGAGCGCTGATATCAGACAGGACAACAACACGTCGCGGACGCCGGTGAGCCAGAAGGGCAAGCAGATCAAGGCCGCCGACGGCACGGCAGATTTCATCGGCGGGCAGGTCTCGGTCACCATCGACGGCCACGCCCTCAAGGTCCCGCTGGGCACGACGATCCTGGACGCCGCGAAGAAGCTCGGGATCAAGATCCCCACGCTGTGCCACCACCCCGACCTCTGCGTGGCCGGCGTGTGCCGCGTCTGCGTGGTGGAGGTGGAGAACCAGCGCAACCTCCAGGCATCGTGCGCCTACCCGATCACGGCGCCGCTCAAGGTCCACACGCACACGAAGAAGGTGCGGCAGGCCCGCCGGCACGTCCTCGACCTGCTGCTGTCCGAGCACTACGGCGAGTGCTACAGCTGCGTGCGCAACAACAACTGCGAGCTTCAGGCCCTGGCCAACGAGCACGGCGTCGACTTCTACCGCTTCGGCCACGTGAAGGAATCGCGGTTCCCGATCGACGCGTCCAGCTACTCGGTCGTCCGCGACATGGACAAGTGCGTCCTGTGCCGCAGGTGCGTGCGCACGTGCATCGACGTCCAGGAAGTGGGCGCGCTCGAAGCCGCCGGCCGCGGCCCGACCACGCACATCTCCACGTACCTGGAGAAGCCGCTGGGGGACGTGGTGTGCATCAACTGCGGGCAGTGCATCAACCGCTGCCCGACCGGCGCCCTGCACGCCAAGGACGCCTCGGACGAGGTCTGGCGCGCCATCGACGACCCGAAGAAGCACGTCGTCATCCAGACGGCGCCGAGCCCGCGGGCCGGGATCGGCGAGTGCTTCGGCCTCGAGCCGGGCACGCCGATGACCTACCAGATGAACACCGCCCTGCGCCTCGCCGGGTTCGACAAGGTGTTCGACACGAACTTCAGCGCCGACCTCACCATCATCGAGGAAGGCACCGAGCTGCTGCTGCGGCTGCACAAGGCCCTCGTCAAGAAGGAGCCGGTCGCGTTCCCGCAGTTCAGCAGCTGCTCGCCGGGCTGGGTCAAGTACCTGGAGCACTTCTACCCCGAGTACATCCCGAACCTGTCGTCGGCCAAGAGCCCCCAGCAGATGTTCGGCGCCGTCATCAAGACCTACTACGCGCAGCAGAACCACATCGACCCGAAGGACATCGTCACCGTTGCGCTGATGCCCTGCTCGGCCAAGAAGTTCGAGTGCAATCGGCCCGAGATGGACGACAGCGGCTTCAAGGACGTGGACTACGGCCTGACGACGCGCGAGCTCGCGCAGATGATCAAGGAAGTCGGCATCCACCTGCCCGACATGCCGAAGGGGGACTTCGACGAGCCGTTCGGGACCGCGACGGGTTCCGGGCGTCATCTTCGGCGCGACCGGCGGCGTCATGGAGGCGGCCCTGCGGACGGTGATCGAGCTGGTAACCGGCCAGAAGGTCGAGAACCTGTTCGAGAACGCCAACATCGTCCCGGTGCGCGGCTTCGACGGCGTGCGGTACGTGGAGCTGCCGCTGCCGGAGGTGAGCCCGACGGTGGCGCCCATTCTCCAGGCACTGATCCCCAGCTGGGACTTCCTGAAGGGAGCCACGCTGAAGGTGGCGGTGGCGCACGGGACGGCGAACGCCAGGAAGGTCATGGAGGACATCAAGGCGGGCGGCCAGTTCGCGCAGTGCCACCTCATCGAGTTCATGGGTTGCCCCGGCGGCTGCATCGGCGGCGGCGGCCAGCCGATCCCGACATCGCCCGAGATCCGCAAGGCGCGGGCGCGGGCGATCTACGAAGAAGACGCGGCGTGCGAGGTCCGCAAGTCGCACGAGAACCCGGCCGTCCTCAAGCTTTACACGGAGTTCCTGACCGATGGTCCGTGCGGGCACCTGAGCCACAAGCTCCTGCACACGCACTACACGCCGAGGGGGAAGTACATCGGGTAGGGCGGGGGCAGGGACCAGGGGCTGAAGGCTGGGGGCCGGCGAGAACATCCGCCGGCTCTCGCTGTGTACACGTCGTGCCGGGGGTGCCGAAGGTGCCACAGGTGCGGGAGGTGCTGGTGCTCAAGGTGCCGGGGTGCTGGTGCCGGTGGCACCTCCGGCACCTCCAGCACGACGCCTCACGTTTTGCGCTATGATCCGCGGGTCATTGTCCTGCCGCGGTCTTGTCCTTGAGGAGTTCCGAATGCCCATCGTCCTCGACGGTTCGTCCCTCACGATTGAAAAACTCGTCCGGATCGCGCGGTTCAACGAAAACGTGGAACTCGCCCCCGCCGCCCTGGAGCGCATCAAGGTCTGCCGGGCCATGCTGGAGGAAAAGCTCGCGGCCCACGAGATCATGTACGGCACCAACACCGGCATCGGCGAGTTCTCCGAGACGATCCTGAACGACGAGCAGGTGAAGGAGTTCCAGAAGTACCTGATCTACAACCACGCGGCGGGCATCGGCGACCCGCTGCCGGTCGAGCACGTCCGTGCGGCGCTGGCCGGCCGGATCAACGTCCATGCCCACGGCAATTCCGGCTGCCGGCCCGAGATCACCCTGACGCTGGTGGAGATGCTGAACAAGGGCGTCACCCCAGTCGTTTGTCAGAAGGGGTCGGTGGGCGCGTGCGGCGACCTCGCTCCGATGGCGCAGGCCGCGCTGCTGCTGATGGGCGAGGGCGAAGCCTTCTACAAGGGCGAGCGGCTCCCGGGGAAGGAAGCGATGGAGCGGGCGGGGATCGCGGTCCCCGGCCTGCAGGCGCGCGACGGTCTGGCGGCGATCAACGGCTCCAACCTGCTGACGGCCATGTCGGCGCTGCACCTCTACGACATGAACCGCTGGCTGAAGCAGGCGGAGATCGCCGCGGCGATGTCGATCGAGGCGCTGCTCGGCAACCTGAAGCCGTACAACGCCAAGCTGCACGAGCTGCGCGGCTTCCGCGGGGCGATCACCTCGGCCCGGAACATCATGCAGGTGGTGGAGGGCTCGGACCTGACCACGGGCAAGATGAAGACCAAGGTGCAGGACGCCTACTCGATGCGATCCACGCCGCAGGTCATCGGCGCAGCCCGTGATGCGCTGGCCTATGCGCGGTCGCAGGTCGAGATCGAATTGAACGGCGTGGGCGACAACCCGATCTTCGTGCCCGAGCTGAAGCTGACGCTGACCGGCGCAAACTTCCAGGGCTCGCCCGTCTCGCTGCCGATGGACATGGCGGGCGTGGCGATCACGATGGTGTGGGTGCTGTCGGAGCGGCGCATGAACCGGCTGACCAACCCGGCGCTGTCGGCAGGGCTGCCCGACTTCCTGGCGCACGAGCCCGGCTTCTACTCCGGGCTGATGCTCAGCCAGTACACCGCCGACCCGCTGATCGTCGAGCAGCGGATCCTCTCGGCGCCGGCGTCCATCCAGTCCATCCCGGCCGCGGCCGACCAGGAAGACTTCGTGTCGATGGGCATGAACACGGCCATCAAGAACGGCCAGATCCTCGACAACGCCTACGGCGTGCTGGGGATCGAGTTCATGGCCGCCGCCCAGGCCCTCGACTTCCGGCAGTTCACGCCTGGCAAGGGCACGCAGAAGGCGCGCCAGGTGATCCGCAGCCACGTGAAGCACCTCGAGGTGGACCGGCCGCTCTTCGACGACCACAACGCGATGAAGGCGCTGGTGAAGACTGGAGAGATTCTCGAAGAGGTGGAGAAGGTCGTCGGGGAACTCGGGTAGGGATCGAGGCAGGAAGGGAGAACGCGATGCTGACAGCCTGCAGCGGGCAGCCGGCAGCGGGCAGCGAGTTACGCCGCCAGCCGCCAGCTGCCAGCCGCCCGCTTTCGATGGTCCTGGCCGCGGCGCTCGCGGTCATTTCCCTGGGCGTCAGCGCGCACGATGCGCCGCGGCAGGGCGCGGCTTCTGCGACCATCCCCGGCTGGGCCGAGGCCGCGCGGTTCCACAAGGACCGCGTCGAGCAGGCGGGGATCGTGGGCAGCAGCGTATTCCTGGTCCGCGACGGGAAGGTCGTGGCGCAGCAGCAGGTGGGGTACCAGGAGCTCGAGGCGAAGCGGCCGGTGGATGCGGACACGATTTTCCACTGGGCATCGATCACGAAGACCTTCACGGGCCTCGCGATCATGCAGCTGCGCGACCGGAAGCTGCTGTCGCTCGACGACCCGATCGTCAAGTACGTCCCCGAGATTCGCGAGGTGCACAACCCGTTCGGGGACATCTCGCAGGTCACGATCCGCCAGCTGATGTCGCACACCGCCGGCTTCCGGGCCGGCACCTGGCCCTGGGGCGGCGACGAGGACTGGCACCCGTTCGAGCCGACCCGCTGGGAGCAGGTGGTCGCGATGTTCCCGTACACGAAGCTGCTGTTCCCGCCCGGCTCGAAGTACAGCTACTCCAACCCCGGGATCATCTTCCTCGGCAAGACCATCGAGAGGCTGACGGGCGATGATTTCGAGGTCTACGTGACGAAGAACATCCTGATGCCGCTGGGCATGACACGCGCGTTCTTCGACCGGGCCCCGTACCACCTCCTGCGGGACCGGTCCCACAGCTACTACCGGACGGAGCAGGGGCTGAGGGAGGGGCGGTTCGACTTCGACACGGGCATCACGGTCTCGAACGGCGGCCTCAACGCACCGCTCGGCGACATGGCGAAATACCTGGCCTTCCTGCTCGGCGACGAGCGCCGGTCTGCCGAGTACGACGGGATCCTGGCGCGCGCCTCGCTCGAGGAGATGTTCGCGCCCGTGGCGCGAGCCGCCGACGGCGAGGGCGGAACGGGCGACGACGTGCGGATGGGACTGTCGTTCTTCATCGAACGGCACCAGGGTCTCGAGGTCATTGCACACAGCGGCAGCCAGGGGGGCTTCCTGTCGCACATCTACCTGCACCGCCCCTCGCGCACCGCCTACGTGATCGCCTACAACACCGAAGTCCGATCGAAGGCGGAAGGCGAGGTCACACGGAAGGTGGACGCGCAGATCAGGGACGTCATGCTCAAGCAGGTGTTCAGCGTGGTCCAGTAGGGATCGGGATAGGAGATAGGAGCGCGCCATGAGCGAGTTCGACCCCAGGTATCCGATCGGGCCGTTCAATCCAGAGGATCAGATGCCCGTCGATGAGCTGATCGACGAGGTCGCCGCGCTTCCCGACCGGTTGATGGAGGCTGTGACCGGCCTGGACGAGGCGAAGCTCGACACGCCGTACCGCGAGGGCGGATGGACCGCGCGGCAGGTGGTCCACCACCTCGCCGACAGCCACCTGAACGCGTACACGCGCTTCCGCCTCGCGCTCACCGAGGAGCGCCCCACGATCAAGCCGTACAACGAGAAGCTGTGGGCGGAACTTCCCGACGCTCGCATGGGCCCGGTCCAGCCTTCGCTGGCGCTGCTCGAGGGCCTCCACGACCGCTGGGTGTGGCTGCTCCGCGGGATGAAGCCGGAGGATTTTCAGCGCGTCTTCGTGCATCCCGAGCGCGGCGAGATGACGCTGGAGCGCACGCTGCGCCTGTACGCGTGGCACTGCCGTCACCACCTCGGGCACCTGGACATCGTGAAGAAGCTGGGCGGCGCGCCGGCGATGGCGTAAGGGCCCCCGCCCGGCCGACGGGCCGGCACGCAGGCCGGCCCCTACGAATCGCCACCTCGCGGCAAGTCCCAGTACTCGCTTCGCTTGACGACGAACGAAACCACGAAGATCAAGAGAACACGAAGACACGAGGGCTTTGTGGCCTTCGTGCCTTCCGTTCTTCGTGGTCAAGACAAGTGAATCCCCGTCTAGAGCCCCGAGCCCGCCTTGGCCAGGATCCCCAGCGCCTCGTCGATCTCCGCCGCCTGGACGTCGATGGGCGGACGGAAGCGGAGGCTGAGCGGGCCGCACCCCAGGATGACCATGCCGAGGTCGTAGGCCTTGTCGGCCACCTTGTCACGCGTCGCGCCGTCGGGCAGGTCGATGGCGCACATCAGGCCGCGGCCGCGCGCGTTCGAGTAGACGTTTGGCATCGACGCCGCGAGGTCCTCGAGCCCTTTCAGCAGGTGCGAGCCCACGTTCGCGGCGTGCTCGACGAGACGATCTTCCTCGATGATCTCGAGGTAGCGCTGCGATCGGACCATGTCCACCAGGTTCCCGCCCCAGGTGGAGTTGATGCGGCTGGAGACGTGAAACACGTTCTCCGGCTCCTCGTCGAGGCGCTTGCCGGCGAGCATGCCGCACACCTGCATCTTCTTGCCGAACGCCACGAGGTCGGGCTGCACGTCGAAGTGCTGGTGCGCCCAGAAGCGACCCGTCAGCGCCACGCCGCTCTGCACCTCGTCGAAGATCAGCAACGCCTCGTTCTCGTCGGCGAGCTGACGCAGCGCCCGCAGGAACTCCGCGCGGAAGTGGTTGTCGCCGCCCTCCGCCTGGATCGGCTCGATGAGGATCGCCGCGACGTCGTCCTTGCGCTCGACGAACGCCGCCTTGATCTCCGCGATCGCCTGCTGCTCGACCTCCATCACGCGCGCGATCTCCGCGTCGTCCACCGGGAAGCGCAGCTTCGGGTTGACGATCCGCGGCCAGTCGAACTTCGCGAAGAACTGGTACTTCCGCGGGTCGGCGGTGTTCGTCATCGAGAGGGTGTAGCCCGATCGGCCGTGGAACGCCTCGCGGAAGTGGACGATCTGATGCCCCAGCTCCCGCGCGTAGCCCTTCCGGAAGTTGCGGCGGACCTTCCAGTCCATCGCGGCCTTCAGCGCGTTCTCCACGCCGAGCGCGCCGCCGGCGACGAAGAAGGCGTACGGCAGGTAGGACGGGATGCCGACGCGCCCGAACGTCTCCACGAACTCGGCGAACTCCGCGGTGTAGATGTCGGAGTTGGTCGGGTTGACGAGCGCCGCCGCGAGCAGCTTCTTGCGGAACGCCTCGTCCTCGAGCTTGGGATGGTTCATCCCCAGCGGCAGCGTTGCGAAGAAGGAGAACATGTCCAGGTACCAACGGCCCTTCCGCGCGTCCCAGAGGCGCCGGCCGGAGCTGAGCTCCATGTCCAGGACCATGTCGTACCCGTCCGCAAGCATGTGACGCCCCAGCGCCTCGTGCACCTTGCCCGCATCCATCGTCGTCATCGTCGTGGTCATGGCTGTTTCCCTTCCGGCGGTCCGGGGGCGATGAACGTTTCTTCCTTCTCGGTCGAGAGCACGACGGCCGTGCGAGTCTGGCGGACGCCCTCGTGCGATCCAAGCTGCTCGAGCAGCAGGTGCTGCAGGCCCGCCATGTCGCGGACGCGCACCTTCAGCAGCAGGGAGAACTCGCCGGTGACGTGGTGGCACTCCAGCACCTGGTCCAGCTCGCGCAGGCGATCCAGGAACGCCCGTTCGAAGCGGGGGTGCTCCAGGAAGACCTCCACGAACGCCGTGACCTGGATGCCCACCGCGGCGGGGTCCACCACGGCGGTCCACCGGCGAATGACGCCCGACGCTTCAAGTTTCTTCAGCCGTTCGTGCACGGCTGCGGTCGAGAGACCCACCTGGCGGGCGATTTCAGCCTGCGCCAGCGTGGCGTCCTGCTGCACGAGGCGCAGGATCTGCCGGTCACGCGCGTCGAGGTCCCTGGGCGTTTGCCCGAGCACTGTCGCCATGGCGCCACGAGTTTATCTCGCGCCACCATGCGTTGGCAAGAAAAACACCGTCAGAAACGTGTCTTGGCCGAAAATATACCGGATTTTCCCCCAGGCAGGTCCAGCCGGGGTCCGCATGGGCGCCGGTCCCGCCGTCCGCCTGCCGCCCTCCGCCCTCGCCTCTGCCTCCCTTCCGCCTGCCGGTCTTCCGCCCTTCCGCCCTCCGCCCCCCGCCTCCCGCCTGATATGATCAGGGGCACATGTCAAGGCGTGAGAAGGACTTGCTGGGGGAACTGGAGGTCGATTCCGGGGTGCGCTGGGGTATCCATACCGCCCGGGCGATCCAGAACTTCCCGGTGGCCGGTCGCCCCATCCACCCGGGGCTTGCCCGGGCGTTCGGTGCGGTGAAGCTCGCGGCGGCCAGGACGAACCGGGCGCTCGGCTACCTCGACCGCGCAGACGTTGCCGATGCGATCGAGCGCGCATGCCGCGAGCTGGACGAGGGCGCCCTCCAGGCCGACATTGTCGTGGACGCGCTGCAGGGCGGCGCGGGCACCAGCACCAACATGAACGTCAACGAGGTGCTGGCCGGCCGCGCGCTGGAGCTGCTGGGCCAGCCGCGCGGCGCCTGGGACGTGGTGTCGCCGACAGACCACCTCAACCTCCACCAAAGCACCAACGACACGTTCCCGACGGCCCTTCGGATTGCCGCGATCCGCGGGCTGCGCACGCTCGAGCCGGCCGTGGTGTCGTTGCAGGAAGCGTTTCAGGGGAAGGAGCGCCAGTTCGCCCACGTCGTGAAGGTCGGCCGAACCGAGATGCAGGACGCGGTACTGACGACCCTCGGCCGCTCGATGGGCGCGTTTGCCGAGGCGCTCAACCGCGATCGGTGGCGTCTCAACCAGAGTGAAGAGCGGCTCCGGGTGGTCAACCTCGGCGGTACCGCCATCGGCACCGGGCTGGCCGCACCGCGGGCGTACATCTTCCGCGTGGTGGACGAACTGCGAGAGGTGACGGGCCTTGGCCTGGCGCGCGCCGAGAACCTGGTGGAGGCCACCCAGAACGCCGACGTGTTCGTCGAGGTCTCCGGCCTGTTGAAGGCGCTCGCCTCCACGCTCATCAAGATTTCCGGCGACCTCCGGCTGCTGTCCTCGGGGCCCCAGGCCGGGCTTGGCGAGATCCGGCTGCCCGCCAGGCAGGCGGGGTCGAGCATCATGCCTGGCAAGGTGAACCCGGTGGTCCCCGAGGCCGTGACGCAGGCCGGGTTGCTCGTGATGGGCCACGACCACGCGCTGACGATGGCCGCGTCGATGGGGAGCCTGGAGCTGAATCCGTTCCTGCCGCTCGTGGCCCACAGCCTGCTGGAGAGTTTCGACCTGCTCTCCCGATCCTGCGACATCCTGCGCCGCCACGCGGTGGACGGGATGCAGGCCGACGAGGGGCGGTGCCGTCGCGACGTCGAAAACGCGACAGCCGCCGCGACCGCCCTGGTTCCGCTCCTCGGATACGAACGGACCACAGCCCTCGTGGAGGAGGCGGAGCGAACGGGCGCCGGCATCAAGCAGACGGCCGTCGCCCTCGGCCTGCTCACCGCGGAGCAGTTCGACGAGCTCACGAGCCCAGAAGCGGTTTGCCGGCTCGGCCACGGGCCACAAATCAACCAATCAACGAATCAGAAGAACAACAACTGACTTGATGCAACCCACCCCCAAGTCCCTCCGCTTGCACGTCGGCATCTTCGGCCGCCGCAACGTCGGCAAGTCGTCCCTGCTGAACGCCATCACCCGCCAGCAGGTGTCGATCGTGTCGGCGTTCGCCGGCACGACCACCGACCCGGTCGAGAAGCCGATGGAGCTGCTGCCGCTCGGGCCCGTGCTCTTCGTCGATACGGCGGGCGTGGACGACGAGGGGGCGCTGGGCGAGCTGCGTATCGAGCGCACCAAGGCGGTGCTCGACCGCGTGGACCTGGGCGTCGTCGTCACCGAGGCCGGCGGATGGGGCGCGTTCGAGGAGGCGCTGCTCGCCGAGTTGTGCGGCCGCCGCGTCCCCGTGCTCGTCGTCTTCAACAAGGCGGATCTCCGGGTGCCAGGAGCCGTCGAAATCGAGAGGCTCGAGCAGGCGGGCATTCCGCGGGTGGTCGATCTCCGCCACCACGGGGAATGGCATCCTCGACGTGCGCGAAGCCCTGCTGCGCCTGGCGCCGGCCGACTTCTTCGACAACCGCCGGCTGGTATCGGACCTCGTACCGCCCGGTGAGGTGGCCGTCCTGGTCGTGCCCATCGACAAGGAGGCGCCGAAGGGCCGCTCGATCCTCCCCCAGGTGATGGCCATCCGCGACTTGCTGGACGGCGAGTCGATGGCGCTGGTGACCCAGGAGCGCGAGCTGCGAAACGCGCTCGCGCGGCTGACACGGCCGCCGGCGCTGGTCGTGACCGACTCCCAGGCGTTCCTCAAGGTGGCGGCGGACGTGCCGCGCGACGTGCCGATGACGTCCTTCTCGATCCTGATGGCCCGGTTCCAGGGCGACCTGGCCGAGCAGGTCCGCGGGACTTTGGGCATCGAGGGCCTGAAGGGCGGAGACCGCGTGCTGATCGCGGAAACGTGCAGCCACCACCCGATCGGCGAGGACATCGGGCGCGTCAAGATCCCGCGCTGGCTCACACAGTATGTGGGCGCGCACCTCGAGTTCGAGCACACGCAGGGCCGGGACTTTCCCCGCGACCTCAGCCCCTACGCGCTCGTCGTCCATTGCGGGAACTGCACCGGCAACCGGCGGGAGATGATGTCCCGGATTCACCGCGCGCGGGCGGCCGGCGTGCCGCTCACCAACTACGGCCTGACGATTGCCTACTCGCTCGGCATCTTCGAGCGCGCGCTGGCTCCGTTCCCGGCCGCCGTGGAGGCGTTTCGTGGCGCACGGGTTTGACGTGCTCGACCGCGCCGGCATTCGGGCATGGCTGCAGGAGACCGATTCGACGGCGCTGGAGCAGCTCTGGCAGGAGGCCGACAGGGTTCGCGCCGAGCACGTGGGCGACGCGGTGCATCTCCGCGGGCTGATCGAGGCGAGCAACTACTGCGTGCGTCAGTGCGCCTATTGCGGGATAGCGGCGTGCGCGGGCCCGCTGGAACGGTATCGGCTGACGTCACGAGGAGATTCTCGCGTGCGCCGGCCAGGCGGCGGCGTTCGGGTTCGGCACCGTGGTGATCCAGGCGGGTGAGGACCCCGGGCTGACCGGGCCGTTCATTGCGCGCGCCGTGGACGCGATCAAGCGCCGCACCGGCCTGGCGATCACCTTGAGCCTCGGAGAGCGCAGCGTCGAGGACCTGCGTTCGTGGCGCGAGGCGGGCGCCGACCGCTACCTGCTCCGCTTCGAGACGACCGACGAGACCCTCTACCGTCGCATCCACCCCAGCCTGCCGGGCACAGTATCGGACCGGTTTGCGCAGCTGCTGGTCATGCGGGACCTCGGCTTCGAGATTGGCACGGGCGTGATGGTCGGTCTTCCGGGGCAGACGTGGGACACCCTGGCGCACGACATCGAGACCTTCCGTCAGTTCGACATGGACATGATCGGCATCGGGCCGTACCTGCCAAGCCCGCGCACGCCGCTGGCAGGGTCCCTCGGCGAGGCGTTGCTCGCGCGGCCGGACGAACAGGTTCCGCATGACGAGTTGACCACCCTGAAAGCGGTGGCGCTGACGCGGCTTGCGTGCCCGGACACCAACATCCCGAGCACCACCGCGCTTTCGATCCTCGCCCCGTCGGCCGGGCGGCGCAACGGGCTGTCCCGCGGGGCGAACGTGGTGATGCCCAACCTCACCCCGCCGCGCTACCGCGCACTCTACGAGATCTACCCCGGCAAGGCGGGAATCCACGAGTCCGTGGAGACGCTCACGGAGAACGTCTTCCGGCTGGTTGCCTCGCTGGGTCGGACGATTGGCAAAGGCGCGGGAGGACGGGGTGCACGGTGAAATGCAGAATGCAGAAGAACTGGGTTTAGAGGTCTTCAGCGCTGTCGAACCGGCGCTTGGACCTCCGGTCGGGGCAGTCCTTCATGCCTGCTCGACACGGTGATCGTCCCAAACCGCCAGCTTTCTCTCACCCCTGACTGCACCTCCTGCCCGAGCACACTGCGCTTCGAGAAGCGCACGAGCCAGGTGGTCCGTGCATGCCGCTCGCCGTGGTCTTCAACCGTCCGCCAGCCCGGCTCTTGCCCCTCCGCCCGAACCGTCTGCACGCCGTAGTACTCGAGCACCATCCAGTTGTTGATCGGCTCCACGAAGAGCACGTCCCCGGCCCCAACGCGTTCCCGGAGGAACTTCGCCGCCTCCCGGGTGTCCTGGCCGTTCCGCGTCTCCGCGGAGTAGACATTCCTGCCTGCGCTGTAGCCAAGCGACACCGCGAGGACGGCGGCGAGCATGGGCACCGCCGCGCGGCGCGGCAGGTGCGCCAGCGCCAGCCCGGTCGCGAGGATGGCGGGCGCCACGAGGGCGATCGCGTAGCGCACCATCACGAAGTGCCCGTCGCCGGGCGAGAGGGCCGACACGAGCCCGGGCCCGATGGCGATGGGCACCGCGAAGAGCACGAGGCCGCGCACCAGGCGGCCGGTTCCCGTCGCGCCGTCGTGCCAGCGGAGCCAGGCCACCGCGACGGCGAACGGACCCACCAGCCAGATGCCAATCGCCAGGGAGTTGGACGCGATGGAGCCGGGAATCCAGAACGACTCGAGGTTTCGGCGGACCCGATCGCCGATCAGGACCGTCCACGCGGCCGCGAACACCACGGCGGGCAGGGCGACGGCTGCCACGCGGAGTGCCGCCCTCGTGCGTTCCCTCGCCGAGTCCTGCGCCGCCAGCGATGCGAGCGCCCACGCGGTGCCCACGGCGACGAAGACGCCGAAGATGTGGGTGGCCGCGGCCCCCAGGCTCGCGATGGCCGCCAGCCACGGTCCGCGCCGCTGGCGCCCGGTCCAGCCGCTTGCGGCTGCATCGCCTCGCCGCGGCTGCGTCCACTCGGCGATAGCGAGCAGGGCAATGGCGGTCCAGGCGAGCAGCAGGATGTAGCCCCGCGCCTGCCGCGCCGCCGGCAGCAGGCTCGGGTGCGCGAGCGCCAAGGCGCCGGCGCACACCCCGGCCCACCGGCCGGAAAGCAGCGTGGCCGCGCGGGCGAGCGCGACGATCAAGACAAGGAGCAGCAGGACGCCCGGCAGCCGGAGCGCAGCCTCGGAGGTCCCTGCCAGGCCAATCCAGGCTTTGAGGAGTGCGGAGTAGAGGATGCCTCCCGTGTCCTCGCCCTGGAGGGCTCGCTGCCACAGGTGGGACCAGCTGCCGCTCGCGTTGTACCAGGACGAGGCTTCATCCAGCCAGACACCGGGCGTGCCGAGCCGGAAAGTGCCGAGGAAGGCGGCCGCCGCGAGGAGGCCCGCCAACCAACGCCGGTAGGCGGCCGGTGCGGGATCGTCCTGCATGATGCTGACAGATCGGCGGGGCGGGATGTGGACAGTCGCAAGTGGTCAGTGGCCAGTGGCCAGCGGATCGCGCCGCCACGCTTCCTCAGCGCGACCTTCGTGATCGACTGCCCACTGGCCACCGTCCACTGACCACCCGCCGTCGCTCGCTTCGCGAGCTTCGGCGGGCAAGCTGTCCGCTGTTTCAGATCAGCGGCGTCGTCCCCGGCACCGCGACCGGATCCACCGCGTTGGGCCCGAACTCGAAGCGGGCGGGCGTGAGATCCAGCTTCGACGAGTTCATCGCCCACTCCCACGACATCGCCCGTCCGGTGTAGGCGCTCATGCGGCCCATGATCGCGCACATCGTGCTCTCGGCAATCTGCCGCCCCTCGTTGAGCGGCTCGCCGGCCCGCATCGACTTGATGAGGTCCACGTGCTCGAGCACGTACGGATTGGTCTCTTTGACTTCGAACTTCCACGGCTTCTCGCCGCGGATCTCGCCCGAGCTGAGCGCCACGCCCCTGGTGCCGACGATCCGTTCCTCGACCCGCTCGGCGCATCCCTTGGTCTGCCGGCAGGAGCTGGCCACGCGCACGCCGTTCGGGTATTCGAACTCCACGAAGAAGTGATCGAAGATGTTGCCGTACTCGGGCGCCACGCGCACCTGGCGGCCGCCCATGCCCATCACGTTCTTCGGCATCGCGCCGATCGCCCAGTTCACCACGTCGATGTTGTGGACGTGCTGCTCGACGATGTGGTCGCCCGAGAGCCAGCCGAAGTAGAGCCAGTTGCGGCACTGCCACTCCATCTCGCTCCAGTTCGTCTCGCGCTTCTTGACCCACAGGTCGCCCATGTTCCAGTAGCACTGCGCGGCGACGATCTCGCCGATCTGGCCGTCGTGGATCCGCTTCATCATCTCGAGGTACAGCTGCTGGTGCCGGCGCTGGGTGCCTGCCACGACCGCCAGGCCCTTCTTCGCAGCCAGGTCGGCGGACGCGATCACCGAGCGGACGCCCACGGGATCCACCGCGACCGGCTTCTCCATGAACACGTGCTTGCCCGCCTCCACCGCTGCCTTCAGGTGGATCGGCCGGAATCCGGGCGGGGCCGCCGTGACGATCAGGTTTACGTCGGGGACGCTCAGCACGCCCTTGTAGTTGTCGAACCCGGTGAACTGTCGCGCCGCCGGCACGTTGACCCGTGTTGGGAACCTCTCGGTCAGCCGCTTCAGCGAGCTCTCCACCCGGTCAGGGACCAGGTCGCCGAGCGCGATGATTTCCACTCCCGGGTCGGCGGTGAGGCAGTCGATCGCGGCGCCGGTGCCCCGGCCCCCGCACCCGATGACGCCCACCTTGATCTTGTCGCTCCCCTGGGCGAAGACCCCAAAGCTCCCCGGCACCGTCGCCGCCATCGAGGCGGCAGCTGCGGTCTTGAAGAATTCACGCCGGCTGATGCTCATAATCCTCTCCATCTGATTAGAACTGATCGCACGAGCGGTATGCCTCGATCACCGCGCGCTCGCCCTCGGCGCCCGGCTTGCTGTGGCCATGCTCCATGCACAGCACTCCCTGGTATCCCTTGGCGTGGATGGTCCGGAACACGTTCCGGTAGTTGATCTCCCCGGTGGTCGGTTCCTTCCGCCCGGGGTTGTCGCCCAGGTGGAATGCGGCGATCTCGTCCCAGGCGGCCTCGATGTTCGGGATCAGGTCACCCTCGGTGATCTGCTGGTGGTAGATGTCGTTCACGATCCTGCACGACGGGCTGCGGACCGCCTTGCAGATCGCGTAGGCCTGCGGGATCTTCGTGAGGAAGAGCCCGGGGTGGTTGCGGGGGTTGAGCGGCTCGAGCACGACGACCAGGCCCTTCGGCTCGCAGACCTCCATGCACGCCCGGAGGTTGTCGACCACGTTCGTGGTCTGGTAGTCCCAGGCGAGGCTCTCGTCCAGGCGCCCGGGCACGACGAGCGCCTGGCGGCAGCCGGTCCGCGCCATCGTGTCGAGGCCCTGCCGCATCTTCTGCAGCAGCATCCCCCGGGTGTCCTTGTCACGCAGGACGAAGCTCTTGGCCGAGAAGTCCGCGTACAGGACGAAGGGGCCGATCGTCAGGCCCAGCCGCTGGGCCTCGCGCGCGATCAAGTCCTGCTGTTCGACCGGACGGTTCATGATGCCGTTGTCGAACAGGGCGGTGAACCCCTGGTCGGCGATGAACTCCATCTGCGCCGACAGGTCCGGGCCCGCCAGGTTCTTGAATTGCCCCAGGCTTGGCGCGTACTTCAGCTTGAACGGGCCGGCCTTGACGGGCGTGGCGGACGCCTGCCCGGAGGCCGGGGACGAAGCGAACGGGAGCGAGGCGGCGGAGAGCGCGGCGCTGGCGAGGAAGTCCCTGCGGTTCACGGGCGGCACCTCCTGATGAGCAGTCGGCGCCAATCATACCGGAATTGAGAATGGAGAATGGAGAATTGAGAAACTGCCACTGCCTACTGTCGTTCCCACGTGAGGCTGAAGGTGTACCGCTCCTGTCCGTCCACGTCTTCGTCGGGATCGATCGTCGCCACGCGATCTCCATCCAGCTTGAAGCCGGTGGCGGCCAGGAACCGGCTGCTGCCCAGGCAGATCCGCAGGTTCGACACGGCTTCGTCCAGTGCGTCGAGCGATTCGTCGTCGTCCTCGGCGTCGTCAGCACCGTCCTCCATGACCACCGTCCAGGTCCAGGTTGTCTTCCCCCCGTCGCGCTCCATGTTCGACGAGCACACCCATCGCCGGGCCGCGCAGTAGCCGGTCACGACGCTCTCCAGGCTGTCGAAGCGGGCGGACGCGTGCGCCTCGAACGGCGCACGGGAGTGCAGCAGGAAGACCCGGGTGTCCCTCCCTCCGACCGCCGTCAGCGCTGCCGCGAGGCGCGACCGGCCGCCCTCGTGCTCCGCCAGGTACCCGTCCTCCTCCTGGCGAGCCTCCACTGGACTGGTGCTGTCGGAGCGGACATCCGTCTCGAGGATGGTCCAGGTGACCGACCCGTCATCCTCGACGTAGACGGTGCTCCGGGTTTCCTTCGTCAGGCACGCGGCGGAAGTCAGGGCCAGCGCCAGGGTCAGGGCGGCGGGCAGCAGGCGGGCGGTGTTGTTCGTCATACGGGCCTCCTTCAGGCGTCTCTGCTTCAAGGACGGCATCACACGCCAGAACCGAACGCGCTACGGTGACAGGTTGACGGTTGGCAGTCGACAGTTGACGGTTTCCGCCAAGCTGTCACGCTGGCACCGTGCGGGACCGTGAACCGTGAACCGTCAACTTCGGACCGGCTGTGTTACCTTGTCCCCGGCATGACCGACGACAGCACGGCGCTGGTGGAGCGCGCGCGCGGCGGATCCGTGGCAGCCCTCAACGAGCTGTACACCCGCTACGGCCGCCGCCTCCTCGGCCTGATCCGCCTTCGGATGGGGCCCGGCCTTCGAGGGCGCCTGGATTCCGGAGACATCCTGCAGGCGACGCTCCTGCGGTCGTTCGAGCGCATCGGGCAGTTCAAGGGAGAAGGGAGCACCTCGTTCATGGCGTGGCTCGCGCGCATCGCCGAGAACGAGATCAGGGACCGGGCCGACTACCACGGCCGGCAGCGGCGCGAGGCGGCGCGCGCGGTGCCGCTGGACGCCGCGGCGCAGGCCGTGACCAGCCACCTCCGCGCCGCGGTCAGCCAGCTGATCGCGGACGAGGAGGCCGCACGGATGGAACGGGCCCTGGATGCCCTGGACGAAGCCCATCGCGAGGTGATCCTCCTCCGCAAGTTCGAGGAGTTGAGCTGGGCCGAGGTCGCGGCGCGCATGCGCCGCAGCGAGGATGCGTGCCGGATGCTGCTCACCCGGGCGATGGTCGCGCTGACCTTGAAGATGAGGGCGGGCCAGTGAGCAACCCTGCGACCGGCATCACGCCGGATGTCGAGGCCCGGTTTGCGCGGTTCGTCGAGGCGCACCAGGTCGAGGGGGTGGTGCTCGGAGCCAAGGCCATCTGCGCCGATCGGCCGGACCTCCTGCCGGCGGTGCAGGTCCTGATCGAGGAGTATCTGAAGCTCTCCGCCTCGCTCGATGGCGGACCGCCGCCGGCCCCAGCGGACTCGGCGCCGCTTCCCGTCTTCCCCGGTTTCCGCACGATCGAGCGCCTCGGCGGCGGCGGCATGGGGGAGGTCTACAAGCTCGAGGACCTCACCCTGCACCGGACGGTCGCGGCCAAGGTGCTTCGCCCCGACGTTCGGCTGCCGCCGGGGCTCGTCTCGGCGCTGAAAGAGGCGCGCTCGCTCGCCCTGTTCCGGGACCCGCGGATCGTCCAGGTCCACGAGTACCGCGCCGACAGCAACCCGCCGGTGATCATCCTCGAGTACGTGGACGGCTTCGAACTGGGCCAGCTGGCGCCCTCGCTCGAGTACCGCCAGCGCGCCCGCATCGTCCGTGAGATCTGCGAGGCCATCCACCACGCGCACACGCTCGGTCTGCAGCACCGGGATCTCAAGCCGTCGAACATCATGCTCGACGCCGCCCTGTCGCCGAAGATCCTGGACTTCGGCCTGAGTTCGGGCGATCCCGCCAGGGGCCACCTCGTGGGCACCCCGTCGTACGTCGCGCCCGAGCAGCTCGATCCCGGCCGGCCGATCGACGCGAGAACCGACGTGTACGGCCTGGGCGCGGTGCTCTACGAGGTGTTGTGCCAGGCGCCGCCGCATGTCGGGGCCACGCCCGCGGAGGTGATGGCCTCGGTGCGCGAAGGCCACCCGAAGCTCCCGGTGGAGATCGTTCCCGACGTGCCGGAGCCGCTCCAGGCCATCGCGTTGAAGGCGCTGGAACGCGAGCCGGCCCACCGCTATCAGTCGGCGCAGGAGATGGCCCTCGACATCGGGCGATACTTGACCGGCCTGCCGGTGCTCGCGCGCCCCTCCCAGTACACGTCCGCGCTGGCCAGCCGTGTCCGGCCGCATCTCGAGCAGATCCAGGAGTGGTTGCGGCTGCGCCTGATTCACCCGCACGAGGCGACCAGCCTGGCGAGGGCCTACCGGCAGCTCGAAGGCCCGGACGACGACTGGATCGTGGCGAGCCGCTCGCTGTCGTACTCGCAGATCGCGCTGTACCTCGGAGCGTTCTTCCTGATCGGCGGCAGCCTGTTCTACTTCGTCGCGCACCGATTCCACCAGGCGGGAGGCGGCGTGGTGCAGCCGTTCTTCGTGCTCGCGCTGCCGTTTCTCGGCCTGAACGTCACCGCGCACTACCTCGCGCGCCGCGAGCACCGGGCGGTATCGGTGGCCTTCTACCTCGCGGGCGTGGTCCTGCTCCCGTTGTTCCTGCTGATCCTCTTCTACGAGAGGGGCCTCTGGGTGGTGCCGCCGGAGACGGCCGGGGAACTGTTCCAGGGCGGGGAGGTTTCGAACCGCCAATTGCAGGTGACGGTGTTCGTGGCGTGCGCGTGGGCCGCCTGGCTTGCGGTGCGAACCCGCACCGCCGCCCTGAGCACGGTGTTCACGCTGCTGCTGTTCCTCCTGGCGCTCGCGGTGCTGACGGACTTCGGCCTGCGGCAGTGGTTCGTGGACGAGCGGTACGATTACTTCGCGCTGCACATCCTGCCGCTGGTGCTCGCGTACGCCGGCCTGGGGCTCTGGCAGGACAAGGGCAGGAAGTGGCTTGCCGGGCCGCTCTTCGTCGCCGCGGTCCTCGTGCAGGTGGCTTCGCTCGAGCTGATCGCGCTCGACGGCCGGATGTTCAACGACTACCTGTTCGGGTTTTCCCTCAAGTACTTCAGTCCCACGGTGCCCGATCCCCAGCTCCTGGACACGCTCGCTGCCATGAGCATGAACGGCCTGCTGTTCTACCTGACCGCCTCGGGATGCGAGCGTTACGGTCCGGAGGGCACGCGGCCCGCCGCCGCCCTGCTCTTCGTAATCTCACCGTTCGCCGTCCTCGAGCCGCTCGGGTACCTCGCGAAGACCGGTGAGTACGCGCCTGCATGGGATTGGTGGTACCTGGGGCTGGCCCTGTCGATGGCAGTCCTCAGCCACCGCCGCCAGCGGCGCGGCTTCTACTATGCGGGCGTCCTCAACAGCGCGGCCGCCCTTTACCTGATCGCCGATCACCGGGAGTGGTTCGACGAGAAGTGGTGGGCGATGACGCTGGTGGCCGCCGGGCTTGGCGTGCTCGCGGCAGGATACGTGCTCGCAGGACGCGAGCGGCGGAAGTGAAATGCAGAATGCAGCAGGGCTTCAGCCCTGCTTTTCTTGCAGGGTGACGGTGAACGTGCTGCCCACGTTCTGCTCGCTTCGAACCGTCACATCCCCACCGTAGAGCTGCGCGAGCTTCTTCACGATGGACAGCCCGAGGCCAGTGCCCGATATGGTCCGCGTCCGTTCGTTCTTGATCCGCACGAACTCGTGGAATAGCCGCGAGGCCTCCTCCGGCGAGAGGCCGATCCCGGTGTCGGCGACGGCCAGGCGCACCATGCCTTCCTGCCTCTCGATCCTCACCTCCACCCGCCCGCCGTCCCGGTTGTACTTCACCGAGTTGCTGACCAGGTTGTTCAACAGGATTTCCAGCTCGCCCCGATCTGCCACCATGCGTAGCTCGGGCGGAGCCTCGAGGGTCGTGGTGATGCGCCGGGCCGACGCGGCCGGGGCGGCGGTGTCGAGGGCCGCTCGAGCCAGCTCACGGACGTCCACCTCGGTGAACTCGCGCCGCTTCTGCCCCGACTCGATTCGCGTCAGGTCGAGCAGCTCGCTGATGAGGCGCCGCATGCCGCCCGCCCTCACCAGTGCACGCTCGACCACCTGTGCCTGGGTTGCCGGGTCTTGCCCCGCCGAGCCGTCCTTGAGGATCTGCAGGTAGCCCTCGATGGCCGCCAGCGGCGCTTTCAGCTCGTGACCGAGCACGGAGATGAACTGGAAGCGGACCTGCCGCTTCTCCTCGGCCAGGCGCTTCGCCTGGCGCTGCACCACCAGGTGCTTCACCACGCGCCGGATGGCCACCCGCAGCTCGTCGGGCGTGAAGGGCTTCGGGAGGAAGTCGTGCGCGCCGCGCTTGGTGGCGTCGATCGCGGTCTCGAGGGTCGCGTAGGCCGTGATCATCACCGTGAGCGCCCGGATCCCGCGCTCGTTCATCTCTCGCAGCACCTCCAAGCCGGAGATGCCGGGCATCTTGACGTCGAGGAGGAGGATGTCGGGCACCGAGGCGGCCATCAGCTCGAGGGCCTGCTCGCCGCTCTCCGCCGTCTGGACGTCGAACGTCACGGCGGTGTCGGCCTCGTCGCCCAGGCGAACGGTGAAGCTTCCCAGGACCCTCGCGACGGCCAGCCGCATCCCGGTCTCATCGTCCACCACCAGCACGCGCAGGGTTTCCATAGTGACTTCCGTCAGGTGGCAATTGACCTGGGCAACTGTCCATCTCAGGCCGATCGCCAAGTGGTCCCTTGCTCCCTTGTTCCCTGACACCGGGGAATCGCTCCCCGGTGACTCAGCTATCTGGGCGCCCTCAGCAGCCGATCCAGCTCCCGCTGGAGCTGCTCGAAGCGAATGGGTTTCGCCAGCACCGCGTCCGCGCCCACCCAGGCCCGCTCCTCGGGCGACGACGGGTCGAACGAGAGGCCGGTCTCGCTCGTCACGGCCGTCACCAGGATCACCGGCAAGCCGGGAAAGCGGCGCTTGAGGTGATGCGACAGCACGAAGCCGTCGTCGTGGTGCTCCATCATCAGGTCCAGGACCGCGAGGTCGGGGGTGAACGTGGCCAGGGCCTCTTCCGCCTGTGTGCGGCTGCCGGCGGTCGCCACCTCGAATCCTGCGTTCTCCAGCTGGATCCGGTGCTGGAACAGGAAGTCCTCGTCGTCGTCCACGATCAGGATTCTGGTCTTCATCATTCAGCTCTCGACGCGGAACCTCGGAAGAGCGACCGTGAAAGTCGTGCCGGTCGGGCCCTTCGCCGCGAAAGCGTTGGAGGACACCTTGATGTCGCCGCGGTGCATCTTCACGATGCCGTAGCTGACGGCCAGGCCGAGGCCGGTGCCCTTCCCCCCCCGCTTGGTGGTGAAGAACGGTTCGAACAGTTTCGGGAAGTGCTCGGGCGGGATCCCGACGCCGGTGTCCGACACGATGATACGCACGGTGTCGGCGTCCCCCTCGGTCCGTATCGTCAGCCGACCGCCGTCGGGCATGGCAGCGAACGCGTTGCTGAGGAGGTTCACCAACACCTGGGTGATCTGGTCGGGATCGACCTCTACTCTTCGGTCCTCCAGCGCGTGCTCGACCGCGATCTCGACACCCAGCGGGTGCGCCAGGCCGCGCAGGCCGCGCTGGACCAGCAGGTCGAGGTCGATCAGGTCGTGTTCCACCTTGTTCTGCCTGGCGAAATCGAGCAGGCCCGCCACGATCTTCTTGCAGCGGTCCGCCTGTTCCACCACCATCGCGAGGTCGCCCTGGTACTCCGGCCTGCCGGCCAGCTGCTCGGCGAGGAAGTGCGAGTACATGATGACGACGCCGAGCGGGTTGTTCACCTCGTGGGCAATCCCGGCGGCCAGCTGGCCCATGCTCGCGAGCTTCTCGGATCGCACGAGCGCCACCTGCGCGTTGGCCAGCTCCTCGTTCGAGCGCGCCAGGTCCTGCACCGCGTTCCGCAGGTGCTCGATGCTGTGCGGCAGGCACATCTCCGGCTCCGCCAGTCCCCGGTAGATGGCGCTCGCCAGCTCGCGGCAGCTCGAGTAGCCGCAGGCACCGCAGTTCAACTCGTGGGTGGGGTCGGGTTTGCCCAGGTCGGCGAGCAGCTTCGTCAGTTGCTCGGGCGAGGGCACGGGGAGGCGCATGTCGTCGGTGGTGTAGGCGCGACCGAGGTCGAGGGGAGCGTGCTCGGCAATCCTCGCCTCCCACGCCGACAGGTCGCTCGAGGCAATCCGTTCGCGGACGTACTGGCTGACCCGGGCCCGGCGGCCGAAGTGGGGGAGGTCCGAGCTCATGCCGGGGCCCATCGTGCAGCCCTTGCAGAAGAGGATCTCCAGGAGGCGCGTGTCGAGCAGCCCGGATTCGGCTTCCTTGATGGCCTGGGCGAACTCCGCCGGCCCCTCGCCGACCATCACGTGGCCGGTGACGAGGTCCTCCTGGATGCCTGCCACCTGCAGCATGCCCCCGCTGATCGGGAACAGGCCGCCGCCGCGGCTGTGGGGCGGGTCGAACTCGGAGGGCGCGGCGACGTGCGCGTCGATCCCGCGTGCCGCGATCATTTTCCGGAGCTCGACGAAGGTGAGCGCCTCGTCCACCTCGCCGAGCAGATCCGGCGACGTGGTCTCACGCTTCTTCGCGATGCACGGCCCGACGAACACCACCCTGGCGTTCGGCTGCTGCCGCTTTACCAGCCGCGCGGTCGCCACCATCGGCGACACGATCGGCGCGAGAGCCCCCGCGAGGTCGGGATAGTACTTCTCGACATACCCCACGACCGCGGGGCACGTGGTGGCGATCCAGAGTTTCTCGGCGTCGCGGGCCACGAGCCGGCGGTACTCCATCGCCACCAGTTCGGCGCCGAACGCGACTTCGTGGACCGAGGCGAAGCCGAGGGCCCGCAGCGTCCCGACCACGGCGCGGTAGTCGAGGTCGATGAACTCGGCGGGGAAGCTTGGGGCGACGATCGCCGCCACCGGGTCCGGCCCCGCCAGCAGCGCCTCGACGTCCTCGACGGCGGAGAGCACGCGCTTGGCGTCCTGCGTGCAGACCTTGAAGCAGACCCCGCAGCCGATGCAGCGCTCGGGCAGCACCTGCGCCCTGCGGTCGGCGATTCGGATGGCCTTGGCGGGGCACTCGCGGACGCACTGGTAGCACACCCGGCAGCGTTCGCCGATCGTGGACACGAGCGGAGCCGTGGTTGCATTCATGTCAGTTGGCTACTTCTCGAGTGACCACTTGACGAGTTGAACCTGGATTCGCCTGCAACTAGACGGTCGCCAAATAGACAATTGCCAAGTGACGGCACCCTTAGACCACCACCTCGCGCTTTTCGTACCGCGTGTGCAGCAGTTCGTGGCTCCGGTGCGACAGCGGCTTCTCCAGGGTACTCGGCGTACAGGCGCTGCACCGCCGGGTTCTGGTGCGACGCGCGCAGCGGCGCGTCGCGGTCGATGGCGTACAGGGCGTGCAGCCGCGCCTTCACGGTCTCCACGCTCGTCTGGCGGGGCTGGCCGCCCCCGTTGATGCAGCCGCCCGGGCACGTCATCACCTCGATGAAGTGCAGGTCCTTCCGGCCGGCCCGCACCTGCTCCAGCAGCTTGCGCGCGTTGCCGAGGCCCGAGACGGCGGCGACCGACAGCTCGCGGCCGGCAAGGGTGGCCTTGAACTCCTTCACGCCGTCGAGCCCCCGGAGCGGCTGCAGCCTGGGAAGGCCGGCCTGTTCGCCCGTCAGGAAGAAGTGCGCCGTCCGGAGGGCGGCCTCCATCACCCCGCCGCTCGCGCCAAACAGCTTGCCCGCGGACGTCCGCTCCCCGAAGGGGGTATCGGGCGACTCGGGCGCCATCGTGGACAGGTCGAGGCCGTGCATGCGGATCAGTTCGGCCAGCTCGCGCGTGGTGAGCACGGCGTCGATGTCGGGGCGGCCGTCGCGTCCCATCTCCGGCCGTCCCGCCTCGAACTTCTTGGCCGTGCACGGCATCACCGCCACGCTGAAGATCCGCGCAGGGTCGATCTGCTCGCGCTCGGCGAAGAAGCTCTTCACGACGGCGCCCAGCATCTGCTGGGGGCTCTTGCAGGAGGAGAGGTGAGGGATCAGGTCGGGGTAGAACTCTTCGACGAACTTGATCCAGCCCGGCGAGCAACTGGTCATCATCGGCAGCGGGCCGCCGCCCTGGAGGCGCGCCACCAGCTCCGAGGCCTCCTCCATGATCGTCAGGTCCGCGGTGAAGGCCGTGTCGAACACCCGCCGGAACCCGAGCCGGCGCAGGGCGGCCACCATCAGCCCGTCCACGTCGGCACCCGGCTTCGCGCCGAACTCCTCGGCCAGACTCACCGAGACAGACGGCGCGTGCTGGACGACGACGAAGCGCGCGGGGTCGGCGAGAGCGAGGCGGACCTCCTCGACCGCGCTGTGCTCGGCAAGCGCGCCTGTGGGGCAGACCGCGACGCACTGGCCGCAGTTGATGCAGCTGCTGACGTTGAGGCCCTCGTCGAAGGCGGGCCCCACGTGCGCGCGGCTGCCGCGTCCGATGAAGTCGATCGCGCCTACCGTCTGGACTTCCTCGCACACCCGCACGCACTTGCCACAGAGGATGCACTTGGCCGGGTCGCGGACGATCGACGGGCTGGCGACATCCTGGCGCGCGGGCGTGCGCGCGCCAAAGTAGCGGCGGCGGCGGACGCCGAGATCCTGCGCCAGGCGCTGCAGCTCGCAGTCGCCGTTCCGCGAGCAATAGAGGCAGTCGTCCGGGATGGCCGGCGAGCAGCAGCTCGACCAGCGTCTTGCGGGCGTCGACCGCCCGGGGGGAGTGGGTCCGGACCTTCATCCCGGGCGCCACGGGGTAGGCGCAACTCGGCGTGAGGCCGCGCTGGCCTTCGACCTCCACGACGCACATCCGGCACGCGCCGCTCGGCGGCAAACCGTCGTAGTGGCACAACGTGGGAATGCTGATCCCCGCCCGCCGCACCGCCGCCAGCAGCGTGTCGCCCTCCTGCGCTTCCACGGCCCGACCGTTCACTTCGATGCGCATACTCAATAGCTTCCGTTCACCGTTCACGGTTGACGGTTGACAGTTCAGCACGCTGACAGCGTGACGATGCGACTGAACCGTGAACTGTGAACCGTCAACTGTCAGCGCGTTACGCCGTGACCACCGCGTCGAAGTGGCACAGCTCCACGCAGGTCCCGCACGCGATGCAGCGCTCCACCACGACGTGGTGCGGGCTCTTCAGCGTGCCGAGGATCGCGTCCGAGGGACAGTTCTTCGCGCACACCGCGCAGCCGGTGCACTTGTCCACGTCGATCGTGTAGACGAGCAGGTCCGTGCACGCCTTCGCCGGGCAACGCCGGTCGTACACGTGCGCCTCGTACTCCTCGCGGAACCAGCGCAGCGTGCTGAGGACCGGGTTCGGCGCGGTCTGCCCGAGGCCGCACAGGCTCGTGTCCTGGATCACCTTCGCCAGGTGCTCCATGTTCATCACCGACCGGAAGCGTTCGAGCGCCTCGGGCTCCTTTTCGCTGCGGCGGCTGCGTGTCAGGCTCTCGAGGACCTCCAGGAGGCGGCGCGTGCCCTCGCGGCAGGGGATGCACTTGCCGCAGCTCTCGCGCTGGATGAAGTCCATGAAGAACTTCGCCACGTCCACCATGCAGGTGTCCTCGTCCATCACGACGAGGCCGCCCGAACCCATCATGGCGCCCACCGTCTTGAGCGACTCGTAGTCGATGTCGATGTCGAGGTGTTGCGACGGGATGCAGCCGCCCGACGGCCCGCCGATCTGCACCGCCTTGTACGCCTTGCCGTCGGGGATGCCGCCGCCGATGTCGAACACGATCTCGCGCAGCTTCGTGCCCATCGCCACCTCCACGAGGCCGGTCCGCGCGACCTTGCCGGAGAGGGCGAACACCTTCGTCCCCTTGCTGGTGGCCGTGCCGAGCGACGAGAACCACTCCGGGCCGTTCCGCACGAGGCCCGGGAGGTTCGCGACGGTCTCGACGTTGTTGATGATGGTCGGCTTGCCGAACAGGCCGCGCACGGCGGGGAACGGCGGACGGGGACGGGGCATGCCGCGGCGGCCCTCGATGCTGTGAATGAGGGCGGTCTCCTCGCCGCACACGAACGCCCCCGCGCCCTGTTTCACCGTCACCTCGAGGCTGAACCCAGAGTCCAGGACGTTCCCGCCAAGCAACCCGAACGCCTTCGCCTGCGCGATGGCCTGGTGCAGCCGCGCGATGGCCAGCGGGTACTCGGCGCGGATGTAGACGTAGGCCTTCGTCGCCCCGATCCCGTAGGCGGCGATCGCCAGTCCCTCCAGGACGCGGTGCGGGTCGCCCTCGATTACGGCGCGGTCCATGAACGCGCCCGGGTCGCCCTCGTCCGCGTTGCAGACCATGTACTTCTGATCCGCGGACTGCTTCAGCGCGATCTTCCACTTCGTCCCGGTCGGGAAGCCGCCGCCGCCGCGCCCCCGGAGGCCGGCGCGCTCCACCAGGTCGCACAGCTCGCTCGGCGTGAATTCGCGCAGGGCCTTCCCGAGCCCCGCATACCCGCCGCGCGCGATGTACTCGCCGAGGCTGGCCGGATCCACCAGGCCGCAGTTGGCGAGCACCCAGCGCGTCTGCCGCGCGAAGAAGGGGTGCTCGTCGAGGTACGGCACCGCGTCCCAGGCCTCGAAACGCGCGTCGCGGAACTGACCCAGCGGCGTCACCGGGGGCGCCGCGCCCGCGAACACCGCGTCGAGCAGCGCGTCCACCTGCTTCCCGCCGACGCGCGGAAAGCTGACGCGCGTACGGCCGGGCAGTTGCACGTCCACGAGCGGTTCCTCGACGCACAGGCCGATGCAGCCCACTTCGACGACGTCCGCGTCCACCTCCGGGTGCGCCTCGAGGTAGGTGCGGATGGCGAGGAGGGTCTTGCCGGCGCCGGCGCCAAGGCCGCACGTGCCGGTCCCGACGAAGATCACGGGTCGGGCCAGCGCATCGCGGCGGAGGCGCACATTCCGCCCCTCGCTCTTGGCCCGGCACGCGTCGCTCTCGTGACACAGGGGACCGTTCGCCAAACAGTCCACCAGCTGCGGGCAGGGCCGCGCCGGCGCATGCCAGCAGGCATCGCAGCAGGCCGGGAATGCGGGGGCCACGCGGGGTTCGGCGGCGGTCATCTCTGCGTCGCCTCCTTTCGCAGCGTGCGCAGGATCCTCGTCACCTTCTCCGCGGTCGCGCCCGCGTGGAACTCCCCGTTGACCGCGATGACCGGGGCCAGGCCGCAGGCCCCCAGGCACGCGACGACCTCCAGGCTGAACGCGCCGTCTCTCGTCGTCTGGCCCGGCTTGATGTTCAGCGTCCGCTGGATGGCGGAAAGCGCCTGCAGTGAGCCCTTGACGTGGCAGGCCGTCCCCCGGCACACCTGGACGTGATAGCGCCCCAGGGGCTGGAAGCGAAACTGGTTGTAGAAGGTCGCCACCCCGTACACCTTGCTCGCCGGCAGCCGCAGGTGCCGGCCGATGCGGACGACGGCGTCGCGCGAGAGGTAGCCGTGCGACTCCTGGACCTCCTGGAGCAGCGGGATCAGCGCGTCGCGCCGGCCCGCCGGGTACTTGCTGACGATGGGTTCGATGTCGGTGACGGTCATCGCGATTCGTCCTGTTGCCCGACCTGCTGGTGCGCGTAGTAGGCGACTTTGTCGAGGGCCATCATGAGGTCCACGTTCTCCACGTAGAGGCTCGCCGGGACGTGCAGCCGGATGGGGGCGAAGTTGAGGATGCCCTTCACGCCGGCGAGGATGAGCTGATCGGCGACGGCCTGCGCCTCGCCGGCCGGGACGGCGATGACGCCGACGTGGATGGCCTCCCGGGCCATGATGGTCGCCATCTGCTCCACGGGGTAGCAGCGGCACCCGTGGAGAATCCGGCCGGTCTTCTCCGGAACGCGGTCGAAGGCGGCGGCAAACCGCACGGGCTGCCGGTTGGCGTAGTAGGCGAGGATGGCGCGTCCGAGATTCCCCACGCCGACCAGCGCCACCGCGGTCTCGACGGACCTGGCGAGCACGGAGCCGATGGCATCGGCCATTTCCCGGATGGCGTAGCCCTTGCGCGGGCTGCCCGAGAAGCCGATGGTCATCAGGTCGCGGCGAACCTGGGCGGGGGTGCTGACGGCCAGGCGGGCCAGTTCGTGGGAGTAGACCTGCCGGGCGCCGGCCTCGAGCTGCTCGAGGAGGAGGCGGCGATAGAGGCTGAGCCGGCCGATGGTGTTGACGGGGATGGTGGGGAGGGGCCGGGAATTGGGCATTATTGGCTCCCGTGAATGTGTTCACAGCGTGAAACTATTCACAGCTGAGAGAATAACGCCGCCGCCTGCTCCCGTCAATCAAGAAATCGCCAAATCAAATCAACCAATCAACAAATCAAGAAATCAACAAATGATCCCTCATGCATCCAAAACCGGTCCATGGCCGGGCTTGAAGGTCCCGCGGAAGTAGAGCCGGCGGATGCCGGCCGCCTCTTCCTCCGCCCAGCGGTGCAGGCCGACCGCCTGGATCCGGCAGAGGTTGTAGAGCTTCATGTTGTGCGGGAAGCGGCCCAGGGCCTGCGGCGAGGGCAGCAGGCGCCCGCAGGGGAAATCATCGCACTGCGAGCAGAACGAAATGCCTCGCTCGGCCACGCAGGCGCGGGTGGGGCACGCCTCGGCGAAGATCGGACAGCCTTGCGTGCGGCACCCTTGACAACCCACCTCCGAGGGCGCGCGGCCGGTGCGGGCCGCCACCGACGCCCGCAGGTCGTCGGTCAGGTTGGCCTCGAGCAGTTCGCAGTTGAAGCAGTCGATGCCGCAGGGAGCGGTGAGCGTGAACACGTCCTGGCGTTCCATGGCGGTCCTCCCAGGGGCTGGCTGGCCGGCGACATTGTGACACATTTCACAAGCCGACAGCAGGGCTGAAGCCCTGCTCCGACCGATGATTCAAGGCAGCGGCGATCCGAGCCTCTCGGACGGGTGCTAGCAGGTATCACGTCCCGTTCGCCTGCCGCCACGCGCGCCATCAGTTGTTCCGAACGCTTCCGCGGCCACTCATCCATCAAGGGCAGGGAGCGCGCAATGCACAGTTCCCCGACCACGCGCGTCTCGGGCGAGGCGTAATCGATCAGGTACTCCAGGAACGTGGACAG
The DNA here is from genome assembly GCA_963744445.1 of uncultured Acidobacteriota bacterium. Taxonomy (GTDB): domain Bacteria; phylum Acidobacteriota; class Vicinamibacteria; order Vicinamibacterales; family Fen-181; genus CAVUTP01. The sequence goes on along the minus strand of CAVUTP010000025.1, from coordinate 105,816 downwards.
GCCGTTGGGGTCGCAGTGCTGCTTGATGTCCCCGGGCTTGGCCAGGTCCATGAAGTCCGCGCCGGTCCGTCCCAGCCGGTAGCACCCGGTGCAGAACGACGGGATGTACCCGAGCGACGCGACGTCGCGGATCACCTCGTCGAGCGGGCGGTGGTCGCCGAGGCAGAACTGGCTGGCGTCCTCGCGCTCGCTCTCGGCGTAGCCGCCGGGGTTCGTCCGGCTGCCGGCCGAGATCTGCGAGACGCCGAGCGCGAACGTTTCCCGCCGGATGACCGCGGACTCGCGCGTGGACATGATGATCCCGGTGTAGGGGACGGCGAGCCGCAGGATCGCGACGATCTTCCGGAAGTCCACGTCGCTCACGGGGTGCGGCGGGTGCGTCGCCAGGTCCGACCCGGTCGCCGGCTCCATTCGCGGCACGCTGATCGTGTGCGGACCGACGCCGAACCGGGCTTCGAGGTGGTCGATGTGCTGCCGCAAGGCCAGCAGCTCGAAGCGCCAGTCGAACAGGCCGAAGAGCACGCCGATCCCGACGTCGTTGATGCCCGCCTCCATCGCGCGGTCCATCGCCGACACCCGCCACTGGTAGTCCTTCTTCCGGCCGGCGACGTGCACCGACGCGTAGGTGTCGTGGTGGTACGTTTCCTGGAAGAGCTGGTAGGTGCCAATCTTGCGTTCGGCCAGCGCGCGGAACTCGTCGAGGGTGAGCGGCGCGACGTTGACGTTCACGCGCCGCACCTCGCCCTTGTCGTGCTTCACGCCGTAGATCGTGTCGATCGACTCGAGGACGTAGGAGAACCCTTGCGTTGGGTAGGACTCGCCGGCCACGAGGAGCACGCGCTTGTGTCCCGAATCGATGAGGATCCGGACCTCGCGCGCGATCTCTTCCTGAGAGAGCGCACGGCGCGCCAGCGAGCGGTTGCGGGCGCGGAACGCACAGTAGGTGCACTCGTTCCCGCAGAGGTTCGACACGTAGAGCGGCGCGAAGATCACGAGGCGCCGGCCGTAGATCGTGTCCTTCACCTGGCTGGCCGTCTCGAACAGCTCTCCGAGCAGCCCCGGGTCGCTGACGTTCATCAGCACGGCCATCTCTGCCGCGTTCAGACCCTGCAGACCGCGGGACTTCTCGAGGACCGCGCGCACGGCGCCCGAATCACTCGTGCGGTGCGCCTCGAGCGTCTTGAAGACCGCGGGTTCGTCGATCACGGGTAAGTCCTGAACTGTCATGAAAACCTCGGTGTGGCCCGGACGGCGGACGCAGGCCAGCGGCGGCAGCGAAACAGCAAACAGGGGATGCTGTGCGTCCGCCGAAGCTCTCGAAGATGCTGGTGCGAGCGGAGGCGGATGGACCGGGCGAGCGCCGTCAGGCTCAAGGATGATTATACCCTTAGGGGGGTTCAGAGTCCTTGACCCTCAACCTCGCCCCGCGAGCTCATCCCCACATTCCGGTTGACGCACCCCTCCCCGCCACGCACGATCAGGGAGACTCTCCTCGGTTCCCGTGAATCAGAACACGCACGGCACTCATCGGCTCCGGGTCTCGATCCGCGGCGCGGTCCAAGGGGTTGGCTTCAGGCCCTTCGTGTACCGGCTGGCAACTGGCATGGGCTTGCCCGGTTGGGTGGTCAACTCCTCGGCGGGCGTGACCGTCGAGGTCGAGGGAGCGCCGGCGCGCCTGGAGGAGTTCCGCACGCGCCTGGTGGAGGAGCGTCCCCCCCGCGCCGTCGTCCAGGGCATCGAGGTGTCGGTGCTCGACCCCGTCGGCCTGGCGGGCTTCGAAATCCGGGAGAGCACCGCCGGTGAGAAGACCGCGCTCGTGCTGCCGGACATCGCCACCTGTCCCGACTGCCTGCGCGAGCTGTTCGACCCGGCAGACCGTCGCTTCCGCTACCCGTTCACCAACTGCACCAACTGCGGCCCGCGGTTCACGATCCTCCGGGACCTGCCGTACGACCGGCCGCGGACGACGATGGCGGGGTTCAGGATGTGCGGGGCATGCCAGGCCGAGTACGACGACCCGCTGGACCGCCGGTTCCACGCGCAGCCGAACGCGTGTCCGGCATGCGGGCCTCGCCTCGAGTTGTGGACGGCGGCGGGCGCAGTTCTCGCGGGAGAGGACGACGCCCTCGCGGGTGCGGTTGCGGCCATCCGCGGCGGCTCCATCGTTGCGCTCAAGGGCCTTGGCGGGTTCCACCTGATTGCCGACGCGGGCAACGACGAGGCCGTGCAACGGCTGCGGGCGGCGAAGGCCCGTGAAGAGAAGCCCTTCGCCGTCATGGTGCCGGACCGCGCCGGGGCGACCGCGCTCTGCCGCCTCGGTGATGCGGAGGCCAGGCTCCTCGTCTCGCCCGAAGCCCCTATCGTCCTGCTCGAGAAGCTGGACGATCGAGGGGTGAGCCGCGCCGTGGCGCCGGGCAACCCATGCCTGGGCGTCATGCTCCCGTACACGCCGCTGCACCACCTGTTGTTGGCGGACCTGCGGAGGCCGGTCGTGGCGACCAGCGGCAACCGGGCCGACGAGCCGATCTGCACCGACGAGCGGGAGGCTCTCGAGCGGCTCGAGGGGCTGGCGGACGTGTTCCTCGTGCACGATCGTCCAATCGCGCGGCACGCCGACGATTCGGTGCTGCGCGTCGTGTTGGGGCGCGAACTGATGATCAGGCGGGCGAGGGGATTCGCGCCGATGCCCATCGAGGTCGGCGGAAACGGTGCGCTGGTGCTGGCCGTCGGCGCGCAACTCAAGAATGCGATTGCCCTGTCGGTTGGCGGGCAGGCCTTCGTCAGCCAGCACGTGGGAGACCTGGAGACGCCGGAAGCGCTTGCGGCGTTCGAGGAGGTGACCACCGCGCTCCAGGGGATTTACGACGCCCGCCCGAAGATCGTCGCCTGCGACGCCCACCCCGACTACAGCTCGACCGCCTATGCCAGGCGGCTGGGGGCGAAGGTCGTGGCGGTCCAGCACCACGTGGCCCACGTGCTTGGCTGCATGGCCGAGAACCAGTTGGCGCCGCCCGCACTCGGCGTCGCCTGGGACGGCACCGGCTACGGGCTCGATGGCACGATCTGGGGTGGCGAGTTCTTCGCGGTGGCCGCCAACGGCGTGCGGCGCGTCGCCAGCTTCCGCCCATTTGGCCTTCCCGGCGGCGACCGGGCGATCCGGGAGCCGCGGCGCACGGCGGCAGCGGTGCTGTTCGCGATGCAGGGCGCCGAGGCGTTCGAGCAGGAGGACCTCGCCCCGATTCGCGACCTTTCGGCCGTGGAGCGCAGGGCGCTGCGCCGCATGCTGGAGCGTGGCGTGAACACGCCGGCCACCTCCAGCGTCGGCCGGCTCTTCGATGCCGTCGCGTCCCTGGCCGGGCTCCGGCAGCGTGTGCGATACGAGGGCCAGGCGGCGATGGATCTGGAGTTCGCCATCGACGGACGAGATTCGGGAGGGCACTACCCGTTCGAATGGTCCGACGGCGAGCCACCGGGCCCGGCCCTCCTCGACTGGCGGCCGATGGTGGCGGCCCTCGTGGCGGAGATGCGCGGCGGCGTCCCCGTCGGCGCCATCGCGGCACGGTTTCACCGGACGCTGGCCGAGATGATCGTCTGCGTCGCGGCGCGGCAAGGTGTCGCGAGCGTGGTCCTGTCGGGCGGCTGCTTCCAGAACCGCCGCCTGACCGAGCTGGCGGTGTCACGGTTGCGGGAACAAGGCTTCCGCCCCTACTGGCACCAGCGGATCCCGCCCAACGACGGCGGGATTGCACTCGGGCAGATCGCGGCGGTCGCGTCGGGGATCCCGGGCGCGACGGTCGAGTGATGCAGAATGCAAAGTGCAAAGTGCAAAATGCACGTACACGAGGAACACCATGTGTTTGGCAGTACCCGGGAAGATCCTCAGCACCGAGGGCGATGACGCGATCACGCGCCTGGCGCGCGTGAGCTTCGGCGGCGTCGTCAAGGAAGTCAGCCTGGCCTACCTGCCCGAGGCGAAGGTGGACGACTACGTGATCGTCCACGCCGGTTTCGCGCTCAGCATCGTGGACGAGGCGGAGGCGAAGACCGTCTTCGAGTACCTGACGCAGCTCTCGGCCGAAGACGGGGCAGGCGAGGAGCCCGCGCCGTGAAATACCTGGACGAGTATCGCGACCCGGACGCGGCCCGGCGCTCGCTGGACGCGATCCACGCATTGGTCACGCGGCGATGGACGTTGATGGAGGTCTGCGGCGGCCAGACGCACGCGATCCTCAAGTTCGGTCTCGACGAGCTGCTGCCGCCGCAGGTGGAGCTGCTCCACGGCCCGGGTTGCCCGGTCTGCGTCACGCCGCTGGAGAAGATCGACCGGGCGATCGCACTCGCCTCGCGGCCCGACGTCATCTTCTGCTCGTTCGGGGACATGCTGCGCGTCCCGGGCACGGACCGCGATCTCCTCGCCGTCAAGGCCGCCGGCGGCGACGTGCGCATCGTCTACTCGCCCCTCGACGCCGTGAAGATCGCACGGGACAACCCGGGCCGGCAGGTGGTGTTCTTCGCCGTCGGGTTCGAGACCACGGCGCCGGGCAACGCAATGGCCGTCCACCAAGCGAAGGCCGAGGGCGTCGCCAACTTCAGCCTGCTCGTCTCGCACGTGCTGGTTCCGCCTGCGCTCGAAGCGCTGCTGTCGTCCCCCTCCTGCCGCGTGCAGGGATTCCTCGCGGCGGGTCATGTGTGCGCCGTGATGGGGTACGAGGAGTACTTGCCTATCTCGGCGCGCTACCGGGTGCCCATCGTGGTGACCGGCTTCGAGCCGCTCGACATCCTCATGGGGATCCACATGTGCGTCAGCCAGCTCGAGGAGGGCCGGGCAGAGGTGGAGAACCAGTACACCCGCGTCGTGCGGCAGGAGGGCAACCGGCCCGCGCAGCTGCTGGTGTCTCAGGTGTTCGAGGTCGTCGACCGCCCGTGGCGGGGTATCGGGCCCATTCCCGGCAGCGGCCTCTCGCTGCGACGCGAGTACTGGGATCACGATGCCGAACGGCGGTTCGACCTGACCGGCGTAGGGCTGACGCCCGAGCCGGCCGAGTGCCGGAGCGGGGAGGTGCTGCAGGGCCTGATCAAGCCGTCGGAATGCGCGGCTTTCGGCAGCCGCTGCACTCCGGAGCGACCGCTGGGCGCCACGATGGTGTCGTCCGAGGGCGCCTGCGCCGCTTACTTCCGCCACCGCCGTCAGTGAGGCGTATGAGCGACACCTGTCCCGTTCCGATTGGTCAATATGACCGCGTGTTGCTGGCGCACGGCGGCGGCGGCCGGCTCATGCACCAGCTGCTGGAGCGAGTGATCCGGCCGGCCTTCAGCAACCCGCTGCTCGACACCGGTCACGATGCGGCCGTGCTCGAGGCTGGCGGCGGGGTGCGGGTGGCCTTTACCACCGACTCGTACGTGGTCCGTCCGCTGTTCTTCCCCGGCGGGGATATCGGGTCGCTGGCCGTCAACGGCACGGTGAACGATTTGGCGATGGCCGGGGCGAAGCCGGCCTTCCTGAGCGCGGCGTTCATCATCGAGGAAGGGCTGGCGGTGGCGACGCTCGAACGGGTTGTCGAGTCGATGCGTGCGGCTGCGGCAGTGGCCGGCGTACAGGTGGTCACCGGCGACACAAAAGTCGTCGACCGAGGGAAGGGTGATGGCATCTACATCAACACCGCCGGCATTGGCCTGGTAGAGCACGCGCTGACGATCGGGCCGGCATCGGTGTCGGCTGGCGATGTGGTCGTGGTCAGCGGCGACATCGGCCGTCACGGCATGGCTATCATGGCGGTCCGCGAAGGGCTGGAGTTCGAGAGCACGATCGAAAGCGACTGCGCGCCGCTCGCGGAGCCCGTTCTCGCGCTGATAGAGGCCGGCCTGGAGGTGCATTGCCTGCGCGATCTGACCAGGGGCGGCCTTGCGAGCGCCTTGAACGAGATTGCCCAGGCGGCTGGCGTGGGCATTGCGCTCACGGAGCGCGCGGTGCTGGTGCGGGACGACGTGCGCGCGGCGTGCGAGATCCTCGGCTTCGATCCGCTCTACGTCGCGAACGAGGGCCGCTTTGCCGCGTTCGTGCCCGGGGCGCAGGCCGCGCGGGCGGTGCAGGTCCTGCGGGAGCATCCGGGCTGCCGCGACGCCTGCGTGGCTGGATCGGTCGGGACGGAGATGCCGGGGCGGGTGGTGCTGCACTCGGCCATGGGCTCGCGCCGGATCGTGGATATGTTGAGCGGCGAGCAGTTGCCGCGGATCTGCTAAGAATCGGCGACCATGATTTGGACCTTCGAACGGGGCAGCGAGCGTCTTCGCTGTGAGATCCGCCGGGACGAGGACGGGCAGGACTACGAGTTCGTCGTGGCGCCCGCCGACGGCCCCGTGCAAGTCGAGCGGTTTTCGGACCCGGCCGTCCTCATCGCCCGATCTGTGGAGTATTTCCGCATGCTCATGGTGGACGGCTGGGAGGCTCCTTCAGAGCCTCGGCCTTGACCGCTCCGGTCCCCTGACTGCCTTCACTACAACCGTGTTGCACGCTCGTCAGACGGTCGACACCGCGGCCGCCAACCCATCCGCGGCCGGCGCAGTGAATACAGCCGCGCCGTGCTGAGCCCTGTTGGTACTCCCCTTGCTCCATGACCGGCGCCTGCGTGATCGCCGGTCCCCGCGCGCAGGCAGACCACCGACACGACGAACGGATCGCAACGCAACGTGGGGCGAGCCATCCGTACGAATTCCCGGCGGCTGTCGACCACCGGAACAACAGGAGGGGAGAGATCCTGATGTCCAGAGGAGTGCTTCCGTGCGAGGAGACACTGCGACGCGTGCGTGCAGAGTTTCTGGAGATGCCCGGGCTGAAACTTACGGTTGCGCAGGCCCAACGGCTGTGGGGGGTCGATCGCTCCACGTGTGAGGCCCTGATCGAGGAACTGACGGCGGCTCGATTCTTGTCGCGGACGCGGGACGGGGCAGTCATCTTGAGGGCCGCCACGCTGTAAGTGGCTTTCATCTTGCTTCGCGGACTGGCGCGCGGGAACCGGTCAACCCCTGCGCCAAGGAGCACACAGGATGGCGAAGATCGACTCGCTCGAACCGCTGATGATCGAGGAACTGCGCGACATTCTCGACGCCGAGAAGCAGGTGACCAAGGCGCTGCCGAAGATGGCGCGCGCCGCCTCGTCCGAGCAGCTGAGGGCCGCGTTCGAGGAGCACCAGCAGCAGACCAGCGGACAGATCCAGCGGCTGAACCAGGTGTTCGAGGAGATCGGGGAGCGGCCGAGGGGGAAGACCTGCGAGGCGATGAAGAGCCTGATCGAGGAAGGCCAGCAGATGATGGAGGAGGTGGAGCCGGGCCCCACCCGTGACGCGCTGCTGATCGCCGCCGCGCAGAAGGTCGAGCACTACGAGATGGCGGCGTACGGGACGGCGCGCACCTTCGCCTCGCTGCTGGGACATCGCGAGGCGGCACGCCTGCTCGAGGAGACGCTGGACCAGGAGAAGGAGACCGACGCGCGGCTCACCAACATCGCCGAGTCGGTGTCGAACCCGCAGGCGGCGGGGCGTCCGGCGGAGCGCGTCCGCGGCGCGGGCGGCGGCAGCCCGCGCGGCAGTTCGCGGCCGAGCGCATCCGAACGCCCGCGTTCGTCGAGCCGTGGCGCGGCCAACAAGACGCAGGCGCGCGGACGAAACGCCGGCCGCACGAAGAAGAGCCGGTAGACTCCGCCGGCCAGTTAGTGGTCAGTGCTCAGTAGCCGGTGTTCAGTAGATCACGTACCCTGGCGTGACAAGGTGATTTACTGGCCACTGACCACTGGCCACTGCCCACTACAACGACGCCAGTAGCGCCACCGGGCACGATCTGAGCACGTTGCCTGTCGCGACTACTGCGACCCCGTCCTCACCCGTCTGAGCCTCCAGCAGCTCTCCCGTCACCACGTTCACCCAGGCGAAGCCCGACAGCTCCGGCGGCAACACCACCCGGGTATCCCCCAACGCCGACCCCCAGGCCCGCCAGTCCTCACCCAGCCGCGAGACGAAGCGCGGGACGATTGCGACTGCTGCCGAGCTGCCGTGCGACCGTGCGAGCGCGAAGAGATGCGCTGCCTTGTCGCCCTGAATCCCGGCCGCAAGGTACCGGCCTCTGAGGAAGAGGTCTGGCCGGCTTCGCCGGAGCCGCAGGCCTGCGGCCGTCATCCAGAGCTTGATGCGTCCGTCGACCCACTCGTCGAGCAGCTGGCCAACGATTTCGACCGGGCGCCCCTCAGCCGCGTTTTGCAGGGCCCCGGCGAGCTCATCCAGGATCCTCGCGCGCGCTTCGAAGTCGATCGGGCGGCGGTTGTCGGGGTCCACCAGGTTGAGGTCCCAGAGCTCGGTCCCTTGGTAGAAGTCCGGAACCCCGGGGGAGGCCAGCTTCAGAACGAGCTGCGCAAGGGAGTTTGCCACGGCGAGGCGGGCGACCCTCGCCTGGAACGGTACGAACGAGGCCAGGAACTTTCCGGCGGTCGAGCCATTCAGGACCCCTTCAACGAACCGGTCCACACCTTGATCGGTACGCATGGTCGTCGTTGACCCAGCTCGTGTGGACCTTTGCTTCCTTGATGGCTTTCAACATGTACTGCCTCATGCGGCCGGTCAGTTCGTCCGGCGCCCGGGCGGGCGGCGTCGCGTCCGCGGTTGTGGGCCAGGCGCCGACGAGCACCTGGTAGAAGCGGTACTCGTCATTGCGGTCGGGAGCCGTGCCGCCGGAGACCGCCGCCCGCTGGTTCGCGTTGATGCGCGCCCACCGGGCAACCTGGCGGCGCCACTCCCCCGGAATCTCGGAGAGCACGGTGATGCGAGCCCGGACGTCCTCCCCCAGCTTCGTGTCGTGAGTCGCGGTGGTCAGCATCTCCTGGGGCCACCGTTCGGCGCGCGCCTGGTTGAAGGCGTGCATGTCGGCGGGTCTGGATGTCACGCGCGACGGCTCGCCCCCGACCTCGTTGAGGGAGACGAGAAGGTTGTAGCGGTAGAAGGCGGTGTCCTCGACGCCCTTGGCCTGCACGGGCGCGGTGAACTGCTGCAGCTTCATGGAGAAGGCCAGCCGTCGTTCGTAGTCGTCGCGCCCGTCCGGGGCGTAGCCGTCACGCCGGTCCTGGCCGTTCCCGTCCTCCGCCGTATCGCGCCGGGGCAGGACGACTTCGCGGAAGAAGTCGAACTGGGAGCCGGCTATCGCGGGGTTGCGCCGCCGGGCTTCGAGCACCGCCGCCTCGATCCGATCGCGGTCCGCCGGTCTCCAGCCCCCGGTGGTGATGTACGTCCGGTACACGGGGAAGCAGGCCACCACCTCCTGCAGCACGCCCCTGAGGCTCTCCAGCGTGAAGTCGCGCGAGCGCCGGTTCGACTCCGAGATTCGATTCAGTGCGTGGGCGAGGACGTTCAGCTCGGAGGCGAGCGAGCTCCGGGTGATCAGCTTCTTGCTCTCGTAGACAACGTCGGCGAACGGCGACGACAACCCCGTGAAGCGCGCGTAGAACTGGCGGAGGGGCCGCTCGCCGGATGGGTCGGCCAGCAGCCGCGTCGCCTCGGTCGCGAACGCGTAGCCGGTGGTGCCGGCGATTGGCCAGCCGTCGGGCGGCGTCTCGCCCTCGGAGAGGATCTTCTCGGCAAGCACGTAGAGGGGGCCGCCGTTTTCGGGGACCAGTCCCTGCAGCCGCTGGAAGTAGCCCGCGGGGTCGTACAGGCCGTCCGGGTGGTCGATGCGCAGGCCCGACACGGCGCCGCTGCGGATCAGTTCCGCGACGAGCACGTGCGTCGCGTCGAAGACCTCGGGCTGCTCCATGCGGAGCGCCGCCAGGGCGTTGATGTCGAAGAACCGGCGGTAGTTGATCTCGTGCGCCGCGGAATGCCAGTCGGAGAGGCGGTAGGCCTGCTGCTCGAGCAGGGCGTGCAGCGGGTCGAATGTCTCGGGCTGGCCCGGCGTCCCGTTGAAGAAGGTCACGGCGCGCTCGATGTGCTCGCCAACCGCAGCCGACTGGGCGACGAGCCTGGCCAGCCGGCCCCGGGCGACCTCTTTTTCCCGCTGTCGCTCGGTAATCCGCGCAGGGTCGGTCTCGTGGATCGTCGGGAGGTTGCGGAGCGAGGTCATGATGCTCAGGTACTCGAGCAGGTCCGCGTGCTCCTCCCCGAGAGTGCCAGTGAGGCCGGCCAGCTCGTGCTCGTAGACTCGCACCGCCTGGCGCGGGTTGATCGGCAGGTGGTGGTCGAAGTAGTCGAGGTGCAGGGCGGCCTCCTCGAACACCAGCTTCAGATCGCCGCGCTCGAGGACAAGGCCGTACTGCTCGGCGAGGATCGGCAGCAGGACTCTGCCCCTGAGCTCCGGCTTGATCGGCTCCCAGTCGATGTCGAAGAAGCGGGCGAACGGCGAGGACTGCCCGTTCTCCAGCACGTCGTGCCACCAGGGGTTGGTCCGCGGATCGATGCCCATGTGGTTCGGGACGAAATCGAGAATCTGTCCCATCCCGCGTCCGCGCAACTCACCCACGAACCGGTCGTACTCCTCCCGGCTGCCAACCTCGGGATTCAACCGGGTGTGGTCGCAGATGTCGTAGCCGTGCGTGCTGCCCGGCCTCGCCATCAGGTACGGGGAGGAATAGCAGTGGGTGACGCCCAGGCGGTGGAGGTACGGCACCAGCCGCCTCGCGTCCTCGAAGGTGAAGCCGCCGTGGAACTGCAGCCGGTAGGTGCTCACGGGAGCGTTGTGGGGCGAGTCGGGCATGGCGGCCTCGCGATCCGCGTCAGTGCGGGAGGAGTTCGAGGATTCCCTGCAGGGGAATCGACACCCAGTCGGGGCGGTGGTTGATCTCGTAGCGCAATTCGTACAGTGCCTTCTCGAGCGCGAACACGCGAAGCAGCGCGTCGAACGAGGCGCGGACCGGCGGGAGGAAGCTCGAGCCGGCGGCGTCGAGATAGGCGCGGAGGAACGCGGCCGACACCGCCCGCTGCCAGGCCCCGGCCCATGCTTTCGCGGTGTCGCCATCACCCGGCTGGGCCGGCGACGCCGTTCGTTGCGCAACGTAGGCGGCGTAGCTGAACGATCGGACCATCCCCGCCACGTCCTTGAGCGGCGACTGTTTCGCCCGCCGCTCGACCAGCGGCCGATCCGGCTCGCCCTCGAAATCGAGGATGTAGAAGTCGCCCTCAGCCCAGAGCACCTGGCCCAGGTGGTAGTCGCCATGCACCCTGACCCTGGCGCCCGGCTCTTCCACGGCCGCCAGCGACGCGAGCGTGGTGTTGACGTCCTCCCGGCCGGCGAGCAGCCGTTCGGCATCGCCGCGGGCTGCCTCCGGCAGGCTCGCCCGCCGACGTTCCAGCACATCGAGCGTCGCCCGGGCCTCCCCGGCCATCCGGGCCGCGTCGATCGCCAGGTCGCGGGTGGTCAACGGGTCGGGCTGGAATGCCGGGTTGTTGCCGGTGGCCAGCGCCACGTGCAGCTCACCGGTCCGTTGCCCGAGACGGGCGGCGCTTTGCAGGTAGGGGCCGATGGCGTCGCGCACCTCCGGAAGCGGCTCGCCTCCCTCCCCCGGCAGACCGCTCGCGGAACCCGGGGCGGGGCGTCCCGCGACGCGCTCGAAGTACCGTCCCAACTCCTCGATCGCGTGTTGCCACCCGTTCGCCTGGTGAGGAATCAGCTGGTGAAGGACCGCGATCGTCACCGGTTCGCTGCCAGGCCGCTGGTACTCCAGCGCGCCGTGCAAGGCCGGCACGCGGGCCAGGCCCGGCCGCTCGGCCAGGTGCAGGCCGATTTCCACCTCCGGGTTCGCGCCCGCCTCCAGCCGGCGAATCAGCTTGAGAATGAGGCGGTCGCCGTAGACCAGCGAGCTGTTGCTCTGTTCCGCCCGAATGAGCGAGGCGCGCAGGGTGGTGAGCCCGGGCTCCTGTTGCAGCGTTTCCAAAGCGGTTGTCGGCCGGCCGCCAATCACGCCTGCGCGCGTCGTCACCTGCCGCGACGAGGCGATCAGGTCGAGCAGTTCGCGTCCAAGGGCCTCGCCGGTGCACGCGTCGTACAGGACGCCCTTGCGGGCGCCGGTCAACCGTGCGATCACCGTTTCTGGCGACCGCGCGAGGACCCGGTCGGCCGCCTCGCCCGACTCCGTGGCCACCGGCAGGACGTAGCGCTCGCGCCCCTCGTCGGCGAAAGTCACCTCGATGACGCTGAGGAAGGCCGGCTCTCGCCCCCGCCGCAGCAGCACCCAGTCCCCGAAGCGCGCGGCTCGCAGGTCGCGGCCCTTGCCGGCGAACCAGCGCTGCCGCCGGAGGTACCGGGGCAGGCACTCGCGCTCCAGGAGTTGCCGGACGCTGCCGTCGAGCAGCGTGTCCCAGGCGCCCCCCGCAAGCAGCGCCGGGGCGGTGACGGGTTCCTCCGCCGCGGCCGGGGCCACGCGAGCGGCGACCGGCGCCGGCTGTTCTTCGAGCAGGAACCAGTAGAAGGCGTACGGCCCGAGCACCAGGAAGTAGGGGGCGGGCCCGACACGCGGAAACTCGGTTCGCCCGAACATCTCGACCGGTATGAGGCCATCGAAGCCGGAGAGGTCGAGTTCGACCGGCTGGACGGTCCGCGCGAGGTTGGCGACGACCAGGATGCGCTCGCCGGCGTCCTCCCGGACGAACGCCAGGACCTTGCGGTTGGCCGGGTGCAGGAACCACATGGCGCCGCGGCCGAAGGTCTTGTGCTGCCGCCGCAGGAGGATCATCCGCTTCATCCACTGGAGCAGGGAGAAGGGCGATCGCTCCTGCGCCTCCACGTTGATCGACTGGTAGCCGTAGACCGGGTCCATGATGACCGGCGCGTACAGGGCGGCGGGGTCGGCCCGGGAGAAGCCGGCGTTGCGATCGCCCGTCCACTGCATCGGCGTCCGCACGCCGTTCCGGTCGCCGAGGTAGATGTTGTCCCCCATCCCGATCTCGTCGCCGTAGTAGATCACCGGGGTGCCGGGCAGCGAGAAGAGCAGGCCGTGGAGCAGCTCGATGCGCCGGCGGTTGTTCTCGACCAGCGGCGCGAGCCGCCGCCGGATGCCGATGTTCAGCCGCATCCGGGGGTCGGCGGCGTAGGCGTTGTACATGTAGTCGCGCTCCTCGTCGGTGACCATCTCGAGTGTCAGCTCGTCGTGGTTCCGCAGGAACAGCGCCCACTGGCAGTTGTCCGGGATGTCCGGCGTCTGGTGGAGAATCTCGGTGATCGGGTGGCGGTCTTCCTGCTGCAGCGCCATGAACATGCGCGGCATCAGCGGGAAGTGAAACGCCATGTGGCACTCGTCGCCTTCGCCGAAGTAGGGCCGGACGTCGGCCGGCCACTGGTTCGCCTCGGCCAGCAGCATCCGGTTGGGGAAGCGGGCGTCGACGTGCGCGCGGAACTCGCGCAGCATGTCGTGCGTCTCCGGGAGGTTCTCGCAGATCGTGCCCTCCCGCTCGATCAGGTACGGCACCGCGTCCAGTCGCAGGCCGTCCACGCCCATGCGGAACCAGAAGTCCATCCGCCGCATCATCAGCCGGCGGACGACGGGGTTGTCGTAGTTCAGGTCCGGCTGGTGGTGGAAGAACCGGTGCCAGTAGTAGGCGTGGGCGTCGCCGTCCCACGTCCAGTTCGACGTCTCGGTGTCGGTGAAGATGATTCGGGCATCCTCGTAGCGCTGCTTGGTGTCGCTCCAGACGTAGAAGTTCCGCTCGGGCGACCCCGCCGGCGACCGACGGGCGCGTTGAAACCAGGGGTGCTGGTCGGACGTGTGGTTCACCACCAGTTCCGTCAGCACGTGCAGGTCGCGCCGGTGCGCCTCCTCGAGGAACGTCCGGAAGTCCCCGAGCCTGCCGTAAGCAGGGTGCACCCCTTGGTACCAGGAGATGTCGTACCCGTCATCGCGAAGCGGCGAGGGGTAGAACGGCAGCAGCCAAATGCAGGTGATGCCGAGCGACTGGAGGTAGTCGAGCTTGCTGGTCAGGCCCGCGAAGTCGCCGACGCCGTCACCGCTGCTGTCGAGGAAGGCCTTGACGTGCAGCTCGTAGATGATCGCGTCCTTGTACCACTGCGGTTCTGGCATGGTGTGTCGGTCCAGCGGGAGCGTCAGGTCTCGATCCGCAGGATATGTGCCGGGCGCGTGCCGGCGTCGAGGCGCACGAAATTCCACTCGCCCCGCCAGGTGAACACTTCGTCGGTCAGCAGGTCGCGGGCGCCGAACGAGGGCAGGCCCGCCAGGCCCATCTCGGCGAGCGGCACACGCAGGAACCCCTGTTGCGTGCCGGCCGGGTCGAGGTTGACGACGGTGAGGATGCGGCTGCCGAGATCGGGCGTGACCTTCGAGTAGCAGATCAGCGCGTCGTTGTCGGTGTCGTGAAACCGCAGCGTGTCGTCCGTGTGCAGCGCCGGGTTGGATCGCCGGATCTGGTTGACGCGGGCGATCAGCTCCTTGATGTTGCCCGGCCGGTTCCAGTCGCGCGGCCGCAACTGGTACTTCTCCGAGTCGAGGTACTCCTCGGTCCCCGGCACCGCCTGGTCCTCGCACAGCTCGAAGCCGCTGTAGATGCCGTAGGTGGCGCCCAGGGTGGCGGCCAGCACGAGCCGGACGATGAACGCCGGCTTGCCGCCGGTCTGGAGGAACCGGGGCAGGATGTCCGGCGTGTTGGCGAAGAGGTTCGGGCGCATGTACTCGCGCACCCGGTCGCGTGCAAGCGCGGTGAAGTAGCTGATGATCTCGGACTTCGAGTTGCGCCAGGTGAAGTAGGTGTACGACTGCGAGAAGCCCGCCTTCGCGAGGTAGCACATGGGCTTGGGCCGGGTGAAGGCCTCCGCCAGGAAGATCGTGTCGGCGTGGCGCCGCCGCACCTCGGCAATCAGCCACTCCCAGAAGCGGAACGGCTTGGTGTGGGGGTTGTCCACGCGGAAGATGCGGACGCCCTGGTCGATCCAGAAGAACACGATCTCGGCCAGGCCCTGCCACATCTCGCGCCACCCCTGCTCCGACTCGAAGTGGAACGGGTAGATGTCCTGGTACTTCTTGGGCGGGTTCTCGGCGTACTTGATGGTGCCGTCGGGCCGGTGGTGGAACCACTCCGGGTGCTCCTCGACCCAGGGGTGGTCGGGCGACGCCTGGAACGCGATGTCGATGGCAACCTCCAGGCCGAAACGGCGCGAGGTGCCCACGAACTGACGGAAGGCGGCCAGGTCGCCGAGACCCGGATCCACCGCGGTGTGCCCGCCGTCGGGGCTGCCGATGGCCCAGGGGCTTCCGGGATCCCCGGGATCCGCCGTGAGCGTGTTGTTGGGGCCTTTCCGGAAGCTCCGGCCGATCGGGTGCACCGGCGGCAGGTAGATCACGTCGAAGCCCATGGCCGCGATGTCGGGCAGCCGCGCCGCGGCGTCGGCCAGTGTTCCAGGGCGCTCGGCCGACGGCCCCATCGACCGCGGGAAGAACTCGTACCAAGCCCCGAAGCGGGCTCGGGGACGCTCGACGATGACTTCGAGGGTACGGTCGTAGCGCGTGGCGTTGGATCGATCGGCGTGCGCGTTCATCGCCTCCGAGACGGAATCGGCGAGCGCCGCGGCCACTTTGAGGTCCATGTCGTCGGGGCCCTCGAGCATCAGCGCCCGCCCCACGAGCCAATCCGGCAGCCAGCCGGCGCCCGGCTCCCCTCCGGGAGGCCTGCGTGCGCGTTCCGCCGCCCGGCGGATCAGCCACGCGCCTTCGAGCAGCTCGCTCGTCACGTCGAGGCCGGCCGCGAACTTCTTCGACAGCTCGTCGCGCCAGGACGCGAACCGATCCACCCACGCCTCGACGCTGTACTCCCACCGTCCCAGGGTGTCCACCATGAAGCTCGCGGACCAGCGGTCGTTGCCGGCCGGCGTCATGGGCGTTTCCCGCCAGGAGAGGTCGGCGGGAATTTCCGGGGAGGCGCCGGGCGCCTCCGCCAGGCGGTACCTCAACACGACCGCCAGCCGGTCGTGGCCGTCCACGAACACGTCGGCCGTTACGGCCACCCGTTCGCCGGACGTCCGCTTGATGGGGAAGCGCCCGCCATCCACCTGGGGCCATACCCCGTCCACCACGGCGCGGCGCGGCCGGTCATCGGGCGGAAGGGGCGCGCGCATGCGATTTGTCGGCGCGGGAGCCGGCCGCGGTGGCCGCCGGTTCCCGTTCGATAGGCTCGGCGTCCTTGCGTGGCCGGTCGGTCTGGCGCCGGCGCTTCTCCTGGCGCTGAATCAGGACCAGGATGGAGCGGCCGTCGAGCGATAGCTTGGAACCGCCACGGAACTGGCGCAACGGGAGATGGCGCCCGTTCGACGAATCGAGGCACTCTTCCCAGAAGCACCCCGCTGGCAGCGCCGGAAGCTTGAAGGGGACCGCTTCGCCGTTGGCGTTCAACAGGAGCATCAGCGTTCCGCCGGCGATGCGGTCGCCACGCTCGTCCCGCTCGTCGATGAGGTCGCCGGCCAGCCGGACGCCGAGGCTCTTGACGAAGCCGAGGCTCCACGTCTCGTCCGTCATCTCCGTGCCGCTTGCGTCGTACCACGCGATGTCCTGCACGCCGGCACCGCGCAGGCCCCGGCCCTGGAAGAAGCGCCTCCGGTGGAGCACCGGCTCGCTCAGGCGCAGCGCGACCGCCTGCCGCGTGAACTCGAGGAACTCCTCCTGCTGCGGCGTCAACTCCCAGTCGAGCCAGCTGATTTCGTTGTCCTGGCAGTAGGCGTTGTTGTTGCCCTGCTGCGTCTGGCTCAGTTCGTCGCCCGCGCGCAGCATCGGCACGCCCTGCGAGAGGAACAGCGTCGAGATGAAGTTGCGCTTCTGGCGTTCCCGCAGCGTGTTCACCTGCTCGTCGTCGGTCGGGCCCTCGACGCCGCAGTTCCAGCTCTCGTTGTCGTTCGCGCCGTCGCGGTTGCCCTCCCCGTTGGCCTCGTTGTGCTTCTCGTTGTAGCTCACCAGGTCCTGCAGCGTGAACCCGTCGTGGGCCGTGATGAAGTTCACGCTTGCGTACGGGCGCCGCCCGCTCCGTTCGTACAGGTCGCTGCTGCCCGCGAGGCGCGTCGCAAACTCCGACACCTGGCCGCCGTCGCCCCGCCAGAACCGTCGGACCGAGTCGCGGTACTTGCCGTTCCACTCCGCCCACCCCACGGGGAAGTTGCCGACCTGGTAACCGCCCTCGCCCAGGTCCCACGGCTCGGCGATCAGCTTCACCCTGGAAATCACCGGGTCCTGGTGAATGATGTCGAAGAAGGCGCCCAGCTGATCCACCTCGTGCAGCTCGCGCGCAAGCGCGCTCGCCAGGTCGAAGCGGAACCCGTCCACGTGCATTTCCTCGATCCAGTACCGCAGCGAGTCCATGATGAGCTGCAGGACACGCTGGCTCTGCATGTTCAGGGTGTTCCCGCACCCTGTGTAGTCCATGTAATAGCGCCGGTTGTCGTGCACCAGGCGGTAGTAGGAGAGGTTGTCCACGCCTCGCAACGAGAGCGTGGGGCCCAGGTGGTTGCCTTCGACGGTGTGGTTGTAGACGACGTCGAGGATGACCTCCAGGCCGACCGCGTGGAGGGCCCTGACCATCATCTTGAACTCCTGGACCGACCCCATGGCGGTGCCAGCCGCCGAGTAGCGGAGGTCCGGGGCGAAGAACGCCAGCGTGTTGTACCCCCAGTAGTCCGACAGGCCCCGCTCGACGAGGCCGCGCTCCGGCGTGTGGTGATGGACGGGCAGCAGCTCGACGGCGGTGACACCGAGATCGAGCATGTGCCTGATCACGGGCTCCGACGCCAGGCCGAGGTACGTGCCGCGACAGCGTTCGGGCACGCCGGGGTGCAGCTTCGTCAGGCCCTTGACGTGAGCTTCGTAAATCACCGTCTTGTGCCAGGGCGTCTGCGGCGGCTTGTCCTCGCCCCACGTGAACGAGGGGTCGATGACGGCAGCGATGGCCGCGTACGCGGCGTTGTCGCGATCGTCCCTGACCATGTCTGCGTCGGGAGCGCCGATGCGGTAGCCGAACATCTCATCCGACCAGCGCACGGGCCGCGCCATCGCCTTGGCGTAGGGGTCGACCAGCACCTTGGCCGGGTTGAAGCGGTGGCCGGCGGCCGGATCGTACGGGCCGGAGATCCGGTAGCCGTACAGCTGACCCGGCTGCACGTCGGGCAGGAAGGCGTGCCAGACCATGTCGGTCTGTTCGGTCAAACGGAACCCGGACAGATTCCCGTGTGGCATCGACCGAATCGAAGAGACACACGTCGACGCCGGTGCCGTGCTCGGAATAGATGGCGAAATTGACGCCCAGGCCGTTCCACGTGGCGCCAAGGGGATAGGGAGAGCCTGGCCAAACGCGCATGCGACCTCGTCCTTACGATGAGAAGCAGGACGTATGCCGCTTTTGGGAAGAAGACAGAAGGGAAAACGCAGACGACACAGAGAACGCCGGGAGCCAGGTGAGCGGGCAGCCGTCAGCTGGCAGCGGGCAGCGGATCGCACTGCCGGCTGTCAGCCGCAAGCTGCCAGCTAGACACTAGCGCCCGAAGTCCACCTTGGGGACCCGCTTGGCTTCGGGGGGCGCCTGGAAGAACGGGTATTCCTTGAAGCCGAAGATCCCCGCCGTGAGGTTGGACGGGAAGCGCCGGCGCAGCGTGTTGTACACCTGGACCTGCTCGTTGTAGCGGGTCCGCTCGGTGCCGATGCGGTTCTCCGTTCCCGCCAGCTCGTCCATGAGGCGGTTGAACTGCTCGTTCGCCTTGAGCTGCGGGTAGTTTTCCACGATGACCAGCAAGCGCGCGAGCGCGGAGCTCTGCTCATTGGCCGCCGCGATCGTCTGCTCGGGTGTTTGCGCCCCCGCGAGCTTCGCGCGCGAGTCGGCAACCGCTTGAATGGCGGCCTGCTCGTGGCTGGCGAAGCCCTTTGCCGTCGCGACGAGATTGGGGATCAAGTCGTTTCGGCGCTGGAGCTGGTTCTCGACCTGCGCCCACTGGCCCTTCACCGCCTCCTCCTGCGCGACGAAGCGGTTGTACGAGCAGCCCGCCATGGCCGCGACGATGACGAGCAGCGACGATCCCGACCATCCATCCGCGCATCGCTTCTCCTTCTCAATTCTCAATCTCAATTCTCAATTCGGAACGTTACCAACCCGCGCCGCCGCCGCCACCCCCGCTCCGGCCACCGCCGAACCCGCCGAACCCGCCGCCGAACCCGCCGCCGCCCAAACCGCCGCCGCCGCCGAACGGTCCAATCCCGCTGTTCCAGCCGCTCCAGGGGCCCATGCCCCAGGTGCGGCGCGAACGCCGGAATCCCCCCGGTCCCCCGCCGCTGTTCGATCAACTGCAGGATGAATGAACAGCACGATGATGCCGACGACGATGAGAGAGGCGGGCGTCGCGTTCCGGCCACCGCGTGCGGGGCGGACCGGTTCCACGCCCTCGAGCGTGACCCCGCGGCCGTCGGCGATGCGCCCCGCGATCCGCGCGACACCGGCCCGGAGACCTTCTCCGTACCGGCCGGTGCGGAAGGCGGGGGCCATGTAGTCTGCGGCTCGTTTCGCCGGCGAAGCCGTCGGTGATGAACTCTTCGAGGCCGTACCCGACCTCGACCCGGACGCGCCGTTCGTCTACGGCGAGCAGGACCAGCAGGCCGTTGTGCTTGCCTTTCTCGCCGATGCCGCGGCCGCGATTCTCGAACAACTTCACCGCGTACTCGCGGATGTCGGCGTAGGGCGCGATCGTCTGCACCGTGGCCACGGTGATGACATCGCCGCTCGCCTGCTGGAGCGCCCGGATCATCCGGTCCATCTCCGCGGCGCTCGCGGCGTCCACCACCCCGGCGAAGTCGTTGACCGGGCGGGTGAGCTCGGGCAGTCCCTGCGCAGACACGAGAGCCCGCGCGAGGACGCACGCCAGGGCTAGCGCCACGGCGATACGGCGTCCGACTCCCCCTCGCCCGTCGCGCCGGCGTGTTCGAGTCGGGCTCGGCTTCGTCGAGACAAGCCTCAAATCGTCCATTCGTCCACCAGCCCCGCCAGGCGCTCGACGGCGGCGATGTAGCCGGGGAAAAGGGAGGCGGCGTCGCTGCCCCCCCCGCCGCCCTTGTCGGACAGCGCGAGCACCGGCCGCAGGCCGGCGGCCGGGAGTTGCAGGCGCCCCTCGACGAAGGCGGTCAGTTCCTCGGCCGTGGTGGTGTGAACGCCGTGCAGCCGCGCGATGTTGACGAGCAGCGCGCGCAGGGGGACGGTGGACGCCGCCACCAACCGCGACACCTCGGTCCGCTTGCCTGCCGCCTGGAGGTACCCCTCGCGCAGATGGACGAGGTGGCTCTTGACCTGGGCCTCGCACGCGCGCCGCAGATCGTCCTTCTGCACCGCCATGCCGGCCAGCACGTCGTCGCCCGCAACCACGCGGTACCCGGCGAGGATCTGGGCGAACTCGAGCGGGAACGCATCGAGCGAGCGCGCGAGCTCGGACTGGCCGAAGAAGAGCGGGAGCGCAAGGCCCGCCTTCTCCCACCCGGCAGCCAGCGGAGCGAGGCGGGCGAGTTCCTCGCTGTCGAGGCGCTGCGTCACCACGAGCGTGTGCACCAGCGTGCCGTGCGCCTGGTAGACGACGAGCGCGACCAGCCGTGAACCGAGCACCTGCTGCAGATCCTGCTGCAGCCTGCCGATCGCCTCCTCTGGCTTCATACCCTCGATTGTACTCGCGTACGGAAACCACCACGAAGCTCACGAAGAACACGAAGACGGCCGTCACACGTGGCGGGAGCGCGCGGCCCTCGGTGTGATCTTCTTGGTGTTCTTGGCGTCCTTGGTGGTTCAAGTCGTGGAGTAGACTTGCGCCATAGCCGGTGGGCGTTCCTCTGCGAAGGTGCGGCCGCCGGCGGGCTTCGCGGCCCGGCCCGGCGGCCTGCATGTCCTGCCTGGTTTCCTTACTTCGCGCGCGAGTAGGAGATCTCCATCATCTTCGTCTCCTTGCCGTTGCGCGTCTCGTACCACTCCATCACGTGGGAGTCGGGAGAAACCAGGCGCACGACCTGTCGCACGGGCACCTTCTTCGCCGGGTCCATCACGTCGCACATCTCGCCTTTGTACGTGAGCGTCTTCGCGGCCTCGTCGTACTGCCCGGTCATCAACATGATCGCCGTCCCCATGTTGTCCACCCACGTGGACTGGAACTGACCGGCCAGGTTGTCGTAGCCCATGAGGCCGTGGCCTTCGAAGGGCATGCCCATCATCTCGCCCCGGTACAGACCCTCCACGTAACGTCCGCCGAGCAGCGTCGTGTAGCTGACAGTCCCGGCCGATTCGGACGGTGGCGCCGAGGGGTTCATCCACATCCGGCTCTTGAAGGTCCAATCGCCGGCGACCGAGCTGAGTAGCTGGTGGTTGGCCCCGGGCGTGGCGGCCTTCACCATGGCATCCATCATCGCCTTCTCCTCGGCCGTCATGCTGCCGGAGGTGCCGACGGGCGGCTTGTCTTGGCCGAAGGCGCTGGCGGCGACGAGCAGGCAAACGGTGACGGTGGCCAGCCGATGCACGGCCAGCCGCGTGATGCGGCGCGATGTCCAGAGCATTGGGGGCTCCTTTTCGAGAGTGGTCGGTTACGTTGGGATGCCAGTGTGGCACCCGCGCATCGCTGGTTGTGGATTCCGCCCGATTCTCACGCTACCACGCCGCGGACAGGCGTCAAGCTGAAGCATTAACGAGAGCGAACCGCTCCCGCGGAGCCCGGCCCAGCGGTCGAAGTCGTGGAGTAGAATTGCGGCCATATGCAGTTGCGCGAGGTGAAGGTGGGCTGCTTTGGCGGCGGGACCGGGCTGCCCAGCCTGATCGGCGGCCTCAAGACCAACCCGTGGCTCGACGTCAACGCCATCGTCACGATGTTCGACAGCGGCGGAAGCTCCGGCATGCTGAGGGACCAGCTCGGTGTGCTGCCGCCGGGGGACATCCTCAAGTGCACGCTCGCGCTGGCGAGGAACGAAGCCGAGGCGAGACGGGTCCTCCTCTCGCGCCTGCCCACCCTCGAGCACGCCAGGCTGTCGGGCCACACGGGCGGCAACCTCCTGCTCTCGATGATGGAGCAGTTCAGCGGCGACTTCCTCGCCGCCGTGGAGGGGCTGCGCGCGCTCCTGGGGTGCACCGGGCGGGTGTGGCCGGCCAGCGTGGACCACGCGTCGGTGTGCGCCGAGTACGACGACGGGACCCATACCAAGGGGGAGGTGGAGGTGGACGCCCTCCAGAGCGAGGGCCGCCTGATCCGCCGCCTCTGGTTGGACCCGCAGCCCTGCATCCACCCGGAGGTGGCGTGCGCGATCGCGGGGTTCGAGGCCGCGATCATCGGTCCGGGCAGTTTCTTCACCAGCTTGCTGCCGACACTGATGGTCGAGGGGATGCGGGAGGCGCTCGCAAAGGTGGACGGCCCCGTCATCCTGGTGGCGAACTTGCTCACCGAGGGCCGTGGCATGGCGGGCTTCACGGCCGCCGACGAGGTGCGCTGGATAGGCGACACGATCGGCCGCGACGTGAATGTCGTCATCGTGAACACCGCGCGGCCGGCCGAGGAGACGCTGGCCCGTTACGCCGCCGAGCACAAGCACCCGCTGCCGCTTGGCGACATGCCGGCTTCCTGCGAGGTGGTCGAGGGCGCGTTCTGGGACGGTGAGATTGCACGGCACAGGCGTCGCCGCCTGTCGTACGCCGTTTGGAGCATCATCGCGCGACGCATCCTCGCCTGACCTGCTGTCCGAGTGTGGTGGTGCGCGACGTGACAATCGCGGAGAGGGGCCGCCCTCGACCGGCACTGCGGTCTTGCACGCCGGGGGCGAAGGGTGGCCCACGGCGTGACAGCGGGATGCACTGCCTACCGCCTACTGCCGACTGCCTACTGTTATGTCCAAGAAGCCCCCCCTCTCCGAGTACAACGCCAAGCGCGACTTCTCGCGTTCGCCGGAGCCCGCCGGCCGGCCAGGGCCGGCACGCCCGAGCGGCCCCCGCTTCTTCTGCGTGCAGAAGCACCTCGCCAGCCACCTGCACTACGACTTCCGCCTCGAGCACAACGGCGTCCTCCTGTCGTGGGCCGTGCCGAAGGGGCCGTCGCTCGACCCGGGAACCAAGCGGCTGGCGATGCACGTCGAGGATCACCCGCTCGATTACGGAACGTTCGAGGGCGTCATTCCCGAGGGGTACGGCGCCGGGATCGTGATGCTGTGGGACCGCGGCACCTGGGAGCCCGAGGTGCCCGACGTCGATGCCGCGCTCGCCCGCGGCGACCTGAAGATGCGGCTGGACGGCTTCAAGCTGAAGGGCTCGTGGGTGCTGGTGCGCACGCCGCGCGACGGGGGCCGCAGCTGGCTGCTGATCAAGCACCGCGACGCGTGGTCGTCGCCGGAGCTCGACATCGCCGAGTTCGCGCCGCTCAGCGTGAAGAGCGAAGGCGACTTCGCGGACATCCTGGCGCAGGACCGGCCCGAGATCTGGCTGTCCAACCGGCCGGCGCGCGGCGGCGAGGCCGGCGCGATGCTCGAGAAGATCGTGGCGCGGGCGCTGGAGCTGCGTGCCGGGCGCGAGACAGCCGCGAAGGGGACCAAGGCCGGGGAGCGCGGCGTCAAGGCCGCCAAGGCCAGGCGCACGAAGAAGACGGGGGTCAGCGCAGCTCGCGCCCCTTCGTCTCGGGAATCCAAATCCACGCCACGCCGGCCAGCACGAACGCCAGGGCCGCGGTCGAGAAAGCCGCGGTGAAGCCCCGCGTCTGCGCGAGCGTGCCGACCGTGAACGGCGCGAGGGCGCTGGCAACCCTGCCCAGGTTGTAGGTGAAGCCCTGCGCGCTGGCGCGGATGGCGGTGGGGTAGATTTCAGCCGTCACCGCCCCGAACCCGCTGAAGTAGCCCGCCCCGAAAAACCCGACGAACGGTCCGAGCAGCAGCAGCGCCAGCGGCGTCCGCGCCACCGCGTAGGCCATGACGAACACGGCGGCGCAGAGGACGTAGGTGACGTAAGTCCGCTTGCGTCCGAGCGTGTCGCTCACCAGGCCGAACGTCACGTAGCCGAACCACATGCCCACGTTCATCGCCACGATCAGCGTGGTCTTGTAGCCCGCGAGGCCCAGGCCGCCCCGGTCGGCGGGCAGCTCCAGGTAGGCCGGGACCCACTGCGTGAAGCCCCAGTAGGCGAACAGCGTGCAGGCGTTCATGAGCGTCACGAAGACGGTCAGGCGCAGCATGGGCCGCCGGAAGATGTCCGCGAACCGGCTCCGCGGGCCCTCGCCCGGCGCCGCCGCCCGCGATCGCACCCAGATCTCCGGCTCCTTGACCCGCCGCCGGACCCAGGCGGTCGCGAGCGCCGGCAGCACCCCCATGAAGAAAGTCGCGCGCCAGCCCCAGCGGGGCAGGACGACCTGCGTCATCAGCGCCGCCGCGGCGAAGCCGACCGCCCACGAGCTTTGCACGACGCCCAGGGCCTTGCCCCGATGCTCCGCGGGCCAGGTCTCGGAGACGAGCGCGGCGCCGCTCGCCCACTCGCCGCCCATGCCAATCCCGAGCAGGACGCGGAACAGCATCAGGTGCCACGCGGTCTGCGCCAGGCCGCAGGCCGCCGTGAAGATCGAGTAGATCAGGATGCTCGCCATCAGCGCCCTGGTCCGCCCGAACCGGTCGGCGATCACCCCGAACAGGATGCCGCCCGCCGCCGCCGACACAAGCGTGAACGAGCCAATCAGGCCCGCCGTCGCCTTGGTCAGGGCCAGGTCGGCCATCACCGACGCCAGCACCAGGGCGTACAGGTTCACGTCGAATGAATCGAGGGCCCACCCGAGGCAGGCAGCCCACAGGGCCCGGCGCGACTCGGGTTTCGCGTCCCTCAGCCACCCGAACAGACCCGACGAAGCGGCACCCGTCATCTGTCGGCTCCCGGCCCACGCCTGCCAGCTGACCACATGGACTTGACCACCCGAGCACGGTCTCGAGACGGCGAGCATCTCAATGCCCGGTCCCTTGGCCGCAAAGGCGCTATGTTATCCTCGTCCCCACCCGGTCGCGTTCGTCTTTCATCGTTCGCTCCCTTGCGAAGTGGTCAGTTGACACCTGACAGCCGGCTTCATCGAAGGGTCCTCCAATGGCCGCCAACGCTCTCAAGATCACCGACCTCACCTTCCGCGACGGCCACCAGTCCCTGTTCGCCACTCGCGTCCGGACGGACGATCTGGCCGCGATCGCGCCGGAGATGAACGGTGTCGGCTTCTGGTCCATGGAGGTCTGGGGCGGCGCGACCTTCGACGTCATGACGCGGTTCCTGAACGAGGACCCGTGGGAGCGCATCCGTGTCCTCAAGGGGAAGATGCCCGACGTCCCCCTGCAGATGCTCCTGCGCGGGCAGAACCTCGTGGGCTACCGGAACTACGCGGACGACGTGGTCCGGGCGTTCGTGCGGCACGCGGCCGACTGCGGGATCGACGTGTTCCGCGTGTTCGACGCGCTCAACGACGAACGGAACTTCGCCACCGCGTACGAGGCGATCCTCGAAACGGGCAAGCACGTCCAGGGCGCGCTCAGCTACTCCCTCACGGAGCACTCGCTCGGCGGCCGGGTCTATACGCTGGACTACTACCTCGCCAAGGCGCGAACGATCCAATCGATGGGCGCGCACAGCCTGTGCATCAAGGACATGGCGGGGCTCCTCTCGCCGTCCGATGCAGGAACCCTCGTGTCCGCCCTCAAGCGCGAGCTGTCGATCCCGGTCGTCGTGCACTCGCACTTCACGAGCGGCATGGCCTACATGAGCCTGCTCAAGGCCATCGAGGCCGGTGCCGACGTGATCGACACATGCCTCGCGCCGTGGGCGCTTCGTACCTCGCACGCCGCGCTGGAGCCAATCGTCGCCGCCCTGAAGGGTGGGCCGCGCGACACCGGCCTGGACCTTGCCCGTCTCCTGAAGCTCGGCGAGTACTTCGAGTCGATCTCTCCCAAGTACCGCGACTTCCTGGACGACACGAAGCTCTCCATCATCGACACGGGCGTGCTGAACCACCACATCCCCGGGGGCATGTTCTCCAACATGGTGTCGCAACTGCGGCAAGCCGACGCCCTCGACCGCCTCCAGGAGGTGTACGAGGAGCTGCCGCGCACGCGCCGGGAGCTGGGGTCGCCGCCGCTGGTGACGCCGACCAGCCAGATCGTCGGGACGCAGGCCGTGCTCAACGTCCTCTTCGGGCGCTACAAGATGATTTCCCGGGAGGTGAAGGACTACGTGTACGGCCTCTACGGCAAGCCGCCGGCGGCGATCGACCCCCACGTGCAGAGCCTCGCCCTGAAGGGTTACGAGCGCGGGGAGGAGCCGATCACCGGGCGCGCGGCGGACCTGCTGGAGCCGGAACTGGAGAAGGCGAAGAAGGAGACGGACGGCCTGGCCAGGGACATCGGCGACGTCCTCTGTTACGCGCTCTATCCGACGACGGGTCTGCGGTTCCTGAAGTGGAAGTACGGCCTCGAGCCCGCGCCGCCCGAGACGAAATCGAAGACGCTCGACGACGTGAAGCGTGAGAACGAGCTGATGGCCCGGGTCAGGAAGGGCGAGACGCTGGCATCGCCGCAGGCAGCGGCGCCCCCGCGTGCCTTCATGGTGCGTGTGGGAGAGGATGTCTTCCGGGTGGAGGTGGAGCCGGCCGCGGCGACGGCGGCGGCCGCGGCCATGGATCCCGTTCCACCGGCGCCGGCTGCCGATGCGGGCTCAACCGTGGCAGCGCCCATCCCCGGACTGATCCTGAAGTACCTCGTCAAGCCGGGCGATCAGGTCAGAGCCGGCGATCCGGTGGTCGTGCTCGAGGCGATGAAGATGCAGAACAACCTCCCGGCCCCGCGCGACGGCCGGGTGGCCGCGGTTGCTTTCAAGGCGGGCGACAATGTGAACCGCGGAGACGTGCTGCTCACCCTCGAGTGAGATAGCGGGCCACCGCGGCGACGGCGGCCGCAGCGCGTCGCGACCGCCTCCCGTCAGCCGGCTCGAAGGCGCCGGCGGCCTGGTGAAGCCACCCCTCGTGCTCGCGCACCGCCCGGTGGGCCGCCTCCACCGTCACCGCTTCGAACCTCACCCCGTCGCCGGCAGCCGCCTGCGCCAGCCGCCAGACGTCCGGGCCGATGACCGTGGCGATCTTCGTGTAGCCTCCCGCTGTGCCCCGGTCTGCCATCAGCACGATCGGCATGCCGTCGCCGGCCACCTGGACCGCCCCGAGGGGACTGCCGTCCGAGACAATGTCAGGGCTCGAGGTGTGCTCGATCGCCGGGCCCTGCAGCCGGTATCCCATCCGGTCCGACTGAGGCGTCACGGTGTAAGTCGAGGCGAGCAAGGTCGCCACCCCGGTCCGGGTAAAGCGATCCTCCTGCGGACCGAGCACCACGCGCAGCGTGTGCCGGCTGCCGTAGCGTGGGCGCAGGGCCGGCGGCACCTGGCGAACCGGCCGCACGCCCAGGCCCGCGCCGATTAGTTCCGCCACCGGGTGCGTGCCGAGCACGCGCAAGACATCTCCGGCCTTGAGCGCGCGTCCGTCGAAGCCTCCCAACCGGGACCTGGTGTGAGTCGACCGGCTGCCGAGCACCACGGGCACGTCGAGGCCGCCGGCGATCGCGAGATAGGCGCGAACGCCGTCACGGGGCCCCGTGAACGACAGGATCGTCCCCCCGGGCACAGTGACGGACTCCCACGTGGGCAGGGGCGCGCTGCCGGTGAGGGCGCCGAGGTCGGCGCCAGTGAGGGCTATGGTCGCCGGCGCGAGGAACTCGAGGCGCGGCCCGAGCAGCGTCATCTCGAGAGCCGCGGCCCGGTCGTCGTTGCCCACCAGCGCGTTCGCAGCCCGCAGCGCCCCGCGGTCCATCGCGCCCGAGACCGGGACCCCGTACCGCTGGAACCCGTAGCGGCCGGCATCTTGTACCGTGGTCAACAAGCCGCCGTCGTGCACGAGGATGATCTTCACGTCAGTCATCCCGCTTCTCGCGCCTCGTGAAAGCCCAGGTGCCTCGCCGGACCGCCTCTTCCATTTCAACGAAGGCGCCCGCGTCGATCGGCACGAACCGCAAATAGTCGCCGGCCTCGACCAGCACCGGCGGCCGGCGCCCGGGGTCGAACAGCCGTACCGGGGTCCGTCCGATCAGCTGCCACCCCCCCGGGCTTTCCACCGGGTAGATGCCCGTCTGCTGCTGCGCGATGCCGACCGAGCCAGCCGGGATTGCAGTCCTGGGCGTCTTCAATCGAGGCGTCGCAATCCGCTCGGACATTCCACCCAGGTAAGGGAACCCGGGGCTGAAGCCCATCATGTACACGAGGTAGTCCGCGCCCGCGTGGACCTCGACGACCTGCGCCTCGGTGAGGCCGTTGTGCGCGGCCACGAAGCCGAGGTCGGGCCCGAAGTCTCCGCCGTAGACGGTCGGGATGTCGATCACGTGCGGCGGCGCCAGGGCGAGCTCGCCGCGGCGGGCATCGAGGTCCAGCACCCGCTGCTGCAGTTCGTCGAGCGAAAGGACCAGCGGGTCGTAGCAGACGAGCAGCGACCGGTAGGTTGGCACCAGGTCCACGACACCGCGCAGTCCCACGCCGTCGAGCGCCAGGAACAGCTCGCGGACCCGCCGGTTCACCGCGGGGGCGATCCGGTCGCCGTACTCGACGACCAGGGCGCTGTCACCTGCGGGCAAGAGTCGGGGTTCCATCGTCAAATGAAAAATGCAAAGTGCACGCCCCTACTCTGATCCCATAGGCGCCAGCCGGATCCCGGCCTTCTCGAGGGCTTCCTTCAGCGCCGCGGCGAGGCCTACCGCGTCGGGCGTGTCGCCGTGCAGGCAGAGCGTCCCGGCCCGCATCTCGACCCACTCCCCGGTGACGGCGACGACCGTCCCCTCGGTGGCCAGCCTCACGCTGCGCTCGATGACCTGCTGGCGATCGTGGATGACCGCCCCCGGCTTCGACCGCGGCACGAGCGTGCCGTCGGCCTGCACCGCCCGGTCGGCGAATGCCTCCCGCACGACACGCAGGCCCATCCGCTCGGCCTCGTCGGCCCACCGGGAACCGGCCAGCGCGACCAGGATCATCGACGGGTCCGTCTCCAGGATGGCCTCGCCGATGGCCCGCGCCAGTTCCCCGCCGGGCACCGCCATGTTGTAGAGCGCGCCGTGCGGCTTCACGTGCTGCAGCTTCTTCGCCCTGGTGAATGCCGTCAGGGCCCCGATCTGATACACCAGGTCGTCGCGCACCTCCCGCGGCGAGGCGGCCAGGTTGCGCCGGCCGAAGCCCTGGAGGTCGGGGAAGCCGGGGTGGGCGCCGATGCCGACTCCGTTCGATTCCGCGAGGGCAACGGTGAGCCGCATCGTGGCCGGGTCGCCCGCGTGGAACCCGCAGGCGATGTTCGCGGACGTGACGTGCCGGATGACCTCCGCGTCGAGGCCCATCGTCCAGGCCCCGAAGCTCTCGCCCATGTCGCAGTTGAAATCGAAGCGGCGGGTCATGGGGCGTATCTTACCCCAGCTGCCGGCTGCCAGTTGCGAGCTGCCAGCTGCGGGCTGCCAGCTGCCGGCTGTCGTCGTCTGTATGCTATGCTGCGGCCGCAGTTCAAGGAGGCTTCGACATGCCGGACATCGCACGGATCCAGGGTGAATTGAGGGCCGCCGGAGTCGACGGGTGGCTGCTCTACGACTTCCACAACCGCGACGCGATCGCCTACCACGTGCTGGGGCTGGACTACGGGAAGTTCACCAGCCGCCGGTGGTTCTACTGGATCCCGACGACGGGCCAGCCTGTGCGCCTCTGCCACAAGGTGGAGGCGAGGAAGCTCGACTCGCTGCCGGGCGAGCAGCGCCTCTATCTCTCCTGGCGCGAGCTGCACGCCAGCCTGAAGGAGATGCTGGGTGCGGCCCGCACGGTCGCGATGCAGTACTCGCCCACCGCCAACATCCCCTACGTTTCGATCGTCGATGGCGGCACCATCGACCTCATCCGGTCGCTCGGCTTCGAGGTGGTGTCGTCGGCGGGGCTGGTCCAGACGTTCCAGGCGGTCCTGGGCGAGGCGGCCTACCAGTCGCACCTCGAGGCGGGGGAGCGGGTGCAGCGGATCAAGGACCAGGCGTTCGACCTCGTGCGAGACGAGGTTGCCGCCGGCCGGACGCTGACTCAGTACAGACGTCCAGCAGTTCATCGTGCGACGGTACGGCGAGGAAGGCCTGACCTGCAAGGGAGAGTACCCGATCGTGGGCACCAACGAGCAGCCGGCCGACCCCCACTTCGAGCCGACGCCGGCCAACGCCCGGCCGATCAAGAAAGGCGACACGCTCCTCATCGACCTCTGGGCAAAGCTCGATGCCCCGGGCTCGGTGTTCTACGACATCACGTGGTGCGCGTTCGTCGGGGACAACCCGCCGGCCAAGTACGTCGAGATCTTCAATACCGTCCGCGACGCGCGGAACGCTGCGCTTGCGTTCATCCGCGGGCGCTACGCCGAGGGGCGCAAGCTCTACGGCTGGGAAGTGGACGATGCCTGCCGGCAGGTGGTGGAGAAGGCCGGCTACGGGCCCTACTTCATCCACCGCACCGGGCACTCCATCGGCGAGGAGGTGCACGGCAACGGCGTGAACATCGACAACCTGGAGACGAAGGACGAGCGTGAGCTGGTGCCCGGCATCTGCTTCTCGATCGAGCCCGGGATCTACCTGGCCGGCGAGATGGCGGTGCGGTCCGAAATCAACGTGTTCATCACTCCGGCGGGCAAGGTCGACGTGGCCGGGCGGATGCAGGACGAGCTAATTCGCTGTTGATTGTCACTTGTTGACTTGTTGAGTTGTTGACTTGTTGATTGGGAGGAACGCGTGACCTTCTATCTCTACGTCATCCTGGCCTACCTGCTGGTGATGACGGGCTACAACATCTACCGGTCCCGCCAGATCAAGAACCAGGACGACTTCATGGTGGCCGGCCGGAGCCTGTCGCTCACCAAGATGGTCTTCACCCTGGTATGCACGTGGATCGGCTCCGGAACGTTCATCGCCGGCGCCGAGTACGCATCGTACGCGGGGTGGAGCGCCATCTGGCAGCCGGCCGGGGCCTTCCTGGGAATCGCGATCATCTACTTCATCGCGGGGAAGATCCGCACGTTCGGCCAGTACACGGTCGGCGACATCCTCGAGGTCCGCTACGGCCGGTTCGCGCGGCTCTTCGGAGCGATCGCCCTGATCATCGCGTTCACGACGATCGTCGCCTACCAGTTCCGGGCAGGCGGCTACATCCTGAACGTGATCAGCGACGGGCAGATCTCGCTCGAGCTGGGCCAGGCGGTCACGGCCGCCTTCGTCATCCTGTTCGTCGCCATCGGCGGGATGATCGCGGTGGCCCACACCGACCTCCCGAACGGGATCATCATCGTGTCGGCCTGCCTGCTCGCGGTGCCGTTCGTCGTGGCGACCGCCGGCGGGTGGGCGCACGCTCACGAGGTGCTCGACCCGGCGAAGTTCCAGGTGTTCGCCTCGGACTTCGGCAAGTACCCGGCCCTGAAGGGCTTCGCCTACTTCCTCTCCACGCTGCTGCTGCTGATGGGCGTGCAGTCGATGTACCAGAAGTTCTACGCCGCGCGCTCGCCGAAGGAAGCGAAGCAGGCGGTGGCGATCTGGATCGTGGGCACGATCGTCGTCGAAACCATCGTCATCGCGATCGCCGTCTACGCGTCCGTGTACAACGTCGAGAGGGGGCTGGGCTGGGACGGCCGGGCGCTGGTGTTGAACGCGGCGCGCTACATGGTGCCGGGGCCGGTCGGAGTGCTGCTGCTCGGTGCGGCCTGCGCGGTCGTGCTCTCGACGGGCATGAACTACCTGCTGTCGTCGAGCTCCAACGTGATGCGCGACATCTACCAGGGCATGATCAACCCGAACGCGGACCCGACGAAGATGGTCGCCCTCCAGAAGGTGTTCATCGTCGTCATGGGCTTCTGCGCGTTCCTGATGATCTTCATCCCGACCTACCTGAAGTCGCAGATCTCGATCCTGCAGTACGCCTACTTTGCCTACACGATGTACGGCGTGGCCGTGACCCCGGCGCTGTTCGCCGCCCTGACCTGGCGGCGGGCGACCTGGCAGGGGGGCATCGCGTCGATCGTGGGCGGCGCGGTGGCCACGGTGTTCTTCGAGTTCGTGCTGCCCTGGATGGCGCCGGGAATCATGGAGGGCGCGGCGGGGGCGGGGAGCGCGGTGTTCGGGGCCGACCCGTGGGGGATCCCCAGCATCTACCCGTCTGCGATCATCTCGATCGGCGCGCTGATCATCGTCAGCCTGCTGACGCCGGCGCCGACGCCCGAGGTGCTGGAGAAGCTGTTCCCGAAGAGCGCGCCGGCGACGCGTTAGGGAGACAGGTGGCAACTGACCACTTGGCGATTGGCCATTTCAAATGGTCCCTTGCCAAGTGGTCAATGGCCCCCTGACTGTTACCGCTCCGGGACGAACCCCGGCGGCGGCGCGGCGCCCTGTCCGAAGAAGAAGTCCTCCATCGCCTTGGCCATCAGGTCCTGGGCTTCCTTCTGCCACGGCATGAGGCGGTACTCGTTCAGGATCATCCGCATCCGGTCTTCCCACAGCTTCCAGCCCTGCGCCGAGACGTTCTCGTAGACCCGCTGTCCCAGTTCGCCGGGCCACGGGGGTTCCGCCAGGCCCGGGAGTTCCCGTCCCAGCTTCACGCAGTGCACCATCCGTACGCCCCCGCCCGTCTCGTCCTGCGAAGCCATGCTGCCTCCCGTGTCGTCCCACTCCTGGTCACGTTGGCAAGGGAACAACTGGCCAATTGGCCATTGGCCAGCGGCAATCGGTCCCTCGCGAAGTGGTCAATTGCCAAGTGACGGCCGTCGCGCCCGGCCGTCGGTCAGATGGTATCATGCGAGTGTGATGCTCCCGCCCGGCATCGAGCCCGAGGTTCGCCACCGCGCCTGCTGGTACGGCCGCCGCACTCCCAACCTCCCAGACCAACTCGGTGTCCAGACGATCGAGGACGGCCACCTTCTGTACTGCAGCCACCCGATGCTCTTTCCCATCGTCGGCTACGACTTCGACGTGAGGAACTGCGACGGGTGCGACTACTTCAAGCCTGTGAGACCCGCCAGGCAGGCCTAGCCTGCTGCCCACCCGCCTTCGCGAGCTTGAGCGGACAGGCCGCTCGCTTCGCTAGCTTCGCCGGGGCAGGTGCCAGCTGCCCGCTGCCAGCGCAAGCTGCCTACTTCTGTTCGTGCCGTAGCGATCCACTGCATTGCTGTTTCGGAAGCTGCCGCTCTCGCTCCCGCGGTTTCACCCGTTTTGCCTTGATCTGTCTCATCCACGACCGTTTCAAAACGGCTGGGATGGTGGCATGCGATTTGTAGCTGAACGGTCGTCACAATCGTTTCGGCACTTGGTTCCGGCACCCGGGAAGCAACGACGAGGAGAAAAGTGGAAGACCAGCGCCACCACCCCGTCATCCCGCCCAACAAGCCGCAACCTGATGGCGGACGGGATGATGGCGGCGACCCGGACGAGGCGCCGGAGACGCCTCCCGACGAGCCCCCACCCGTGCCGGTGAAGGACCCGCCGCCGAATGAAAGTCCCGGCGGGCCTTACGTCGTTCGTCGGACCGGTGTCTGAACGTAAAAAGCCCCCACGCAGGAACAGGAACCCGGGAGAGAAGCCCCCAACCGAGGAGGTAGGACGTGAACGAGATGGGACGCAAGGAACGGCGCGGCTTCGCATCGATGTCGCCCGAGAAGCAGCGGGAGATTGCCAGCAAGGGCGGGCGGGCCGCGCACCAGAAGGGCACGGCGCATGAATGGACTTCCGAGGAGGCGCGCACGGCGGGCCGGAAGGGTGGCCAGGTGAGCCGTGGCGGCCGTGGCCGCTTGCCCGTTGAGTCCGACATCGTCGGCCTGGCAACGGGTGCGCCAGCCGGAACCGCCCCGATGGGAACGGGGACGAGGTTCGGCCAGGAGGAGTAGCACCTGGAGGCGTTACCCATGCGACGCTCCGCTCGTTTCCTGCTGGCCGCGACGCTCGTGTTCACGAGCGTTGCGGCCTCAGCGCAGACACCGGGCACACCCCAGGGCGGCCAGGCGAGTACCCCGCCGCCCACTTCCCAGCAGACGGCCGCGACCGAGCCGACCGGAGACGATTGGCGACCGGCCACCACGACGTTCTTCGGCGATACCGGGTTGTGGTTCGTCCCGACCGGTGAAATCCTGCCAAATGGCCGCTGGTCGGTGTCCGGCTACCGGGCCGGCTTCAATTTCGAACAGGGCTTCTCGAACGTCGCGCACATCGCCGCGACGTTCGGGGTCGGCGTGCGTGACCGGCTGGAGCTGTTCGGCTCCTGGCGGCTCGACACGCGCATCGATTGCGACGTGCGCCCTCTCTTCGCCACGCCGTGCCCCACGTGCCTGCAGGTGACCGACCCCACGGTGGGCGGCGTCCTCAACGAGCACCCCTACGTGCGGCAGCAGTGGATCGGGGACAACCTCGGCGATCTGTTCGTGGGCGCGAAGATCAACCTTCTTTCCGAGCACCGCCAGGCTCCGGTGGCGTTTGCCGTTCGCGGCATGGTGAAGCTGCCGACCGGCGACCGCGACGCTGGCGCGAGCACAGGGAAGGCAGACATCCTCGTCGACGGTGTTCTCTCGAAAGAAGTGAATGGAAACGTCGAGCTGTCGGGGTTTGGCGGGCTGACCTGGCGAGGCAAGCCGGACGAACCGGTGGAGTTCGAGCTCTCGAACGGGTTCCGCTGGGGCGTCGGCGCGGGCTTCCCGACGCGCAGCGCGCTCCGCCTGTTCACCGAGCTCCACGGGGAGGCGCGCTTCGACGACACCGTCACGGCATCGGCCCCGCTGACCGCCGCCGACGGCAGCGTGTCCCCGCTCCTGAATCCAATCCGCAGCACCACCACGGCCACGGTGGGGTTCGTGTGGCAGCACCGCAAGGGCTTCTTCGTCGGGGCGGGGTTGAACTACGACTTCATCGGGCGCTCCCGAGACGACCGGCCGGCGGCCGGTGAAGGGCTCGACATGAGCCGGCTGCGCGACTACACCGACTTCCAGGTCAGGATTGGCTATCACCCAGGAGCCCGCGTCTACGTCGCCCCGCCGCCGCCCCCGCCGCCCGCACCACCCGCGGCACCCGCCAACCGCCCGCCGACCGTGCGTGCCCGGTGCGAGCCGTGCACGGTGGAGGTCGGGAAGAGTTCGACGGTGTCGGGTGAAGCCACGGACCCGGACGGCGATCGGCTCACGTATCGCTGGACCGCGCCCTCCGGCAGTTTCGCGAACCCGGCCGAGCGGCAGACGCCGTGGACGGCGCCGATGCAGGAGGGGCCCGTGCCCGTCACCATCACCGTTGACGACGGGAAGGGCGAAACGGCCACGGACACCGTCACCATCCAGGTGGTGAGGCCCACGCAGAAGACCTACGTGTTCGAGGATGTCCACTTCGACTTCGACCGCTACTCGCTTCGCGCCGACGCGTCCCGGGTGCTCGACGAAGTGCTGACCGCGCTCAAGGAGAGCCCGGACCTGCGCGTGGAGATCGAGGGACACACCTGCAACATCGGCACGGCCGAGTACAACCTCGCGCTCGGCGAGCGGCGTGCGGGTTCCGTGCGGGAGTACCTGCTGAGCCGCGGCGTGCCGGCCGACCGGCTGCGCACGGTCAGTTACGGCGAGGAGAAGCCCAAGCACGATAACGCTCGCGAAGAGACGCGCCGGCTGAACCGCCGCGCGGCGCTCACGGTGAGGATTCAGTAGTGGCTGGTGGCTGGTGGCTAGTGGCTAGTCGTCCCTGTGACGTCGTGATCCACTAGCCACTGGCCACTAGCAACTAGCCACCATGTTTCTGCGCTTCTACCTCATCGCCTACTTCGTCCTGCTCGGGACGGCGGTGCTCGCCCTGTGGCAGGGCGGCGTGCTCGAGCGGCTGCCGGTACTCTGGGTGGTGGCCATCCTCGCCGCCGCCGCACTGTTGGGCGTGCTCCTGGCTCTCGTCTCCCGCCCGCGCGTCGGATCCTGACGCCTCGATGTGACACGCGAGACGGCTGAATCTGAATCCTGAATCCCGATTCCTGGTTCCGGCCTGGCACGCTTTGTGTTGTTTCCCTCGCCGGGACATCCATGAAGGCCACCCGCGCGCGTCTGCTTGGCGCCATCGCCATGGTGGCCTTGTCGTTTCCCCCGGCCGGACACGCCCAGGACAAGGCACACCAGATTACCGTCCATCGTCTGAAGTTCACCGGTGCCAAACAGGTGGATGAGTCGCAGCTGCGCTCGGTCCTTGCCACGCGGGCGAGCAGCCGGCTCCCGTGGGGCCGCAAGGAGCAGTTCGATCGCGTCGACTTCGAAGCGGACCTCCAGCGGATCCGCGCGTTCTACGTGGACCGGGGCTTCCCGGACGCCCAGGTGACGTCCTTCGACGTGGACCTGAACGAGGCGGGCGACCGCGTGTCCCTCGCGATCCACATCTCCGAGGGGGAGCCCATCCGCGTCACCGAACTGCGCTTCGTCGGGTTCGATGCCCTTTCGGAGGACGACCGGCGTGCCCTCGTCCGCCGTGTCCCGTTGAAACAGGGCCAGCCCTTCGACCGTGCGGCCCTCGCGACGTCCCGCGAGGTGGCGGCCAACGCGCTCAAAGAACACGGCTATCCCTATCCAGAGATCAGCGCGCAGCGGGAGCCGGCCGGACAGGGCAAGGACGTCGTCATCAGCATCCTGGCCCGGCCGGGGTCCCGGGCCTACTTCGGCGGTACCAGCGTCGAAGGCGCCCAGTCGGTGGGCGAGGACGTCGTGCTCCGCTCGCTGGTGTTCAAACCGGGAGACCTCTACCGCCTCAGCGTGTTGCGCGAGAGCCAGCGGAAGCTGTACGGCCTCGAGTTGTTCGAGTTCGTGAACGTCGCCCCGGTCCAGGACGCGGCCGGCGACGCGAACGGCGCCACGGGGGCCGGTGCCGGCGCGAGGGCGGAGGCGACCCCGGCCGGGCAGGGCGACCAGGAAGCGGACGCTCAGTCCGAAGACCCGGTGAGCCAGGTCGTGCCGATGAAGGTGACCGTCGCCGAGGCCAAGCACAAGCGCGTGAGGTTCTCGGTGGGTTACGGGACGGAGGAGAAGGGTCGGGCGGAAGGGCAGTACCGCCAGCTGAACTTCCTCGGCGGCGCCCGCTCCGCGGGTGTCCACGCAAAGTGGTCGGCCCTCGAACGCGGTGTTCGGGCGGACATACGCGAACCCTACTTCTTCAGCCCCCGATGGTCCGCGTCGCTCGACGCTCAGCGCTGGACGATGGTCGAGCCCATGTACAAGGCGATCAACAGCGGCGGCAATCTCTCGTTCTCCTACCAGCCCGGCACCCTGAACACCTTCTCGATCACGGGGACCAGCATCTTTCAGAGCAGCCGGATCGCCAACGAGGCGCTCTCCGACCTGTCGCTGAGGGACGAGTTGATCGCGATCGGGCTCGACCCTCGCACCGGTATCCAGGACGGCCTGCTCAACGCAGTCTCGTTCGACGCGCAGCGCAGCACGGCCGACAACCCGCTCAACGCCACCCGCGGCTACTCGGCCCAGGTGCACGTCGAGCGTGCCATGGGCGTGCTCGGCGGCGACTACCGCTACTGGAACCTGACCCTCGACCTGCGCCACTACTTAAAGCTCGGGCCCCTCGTCGTTGCGGCGCGCGGCCGGTCGGGCATGCTGTCGCCGGCGGAGGGACTCGGCGCGAACATCCCCTTCGCGAAACGGTACTTCCTCGGCGGATCGACGAGCCTTCGCGGATGGGGGCGTTACGAGGTCAGCCCCCTCAGCGGCTCGGGACTGCCGTTAGGCGGCTTCTCCATGTTCGAGGGGTCGCTGGAGATTCGCGCGCCGCTGTTCGGCAAGCTGGCCGGCGTGGCGTTCCTCGACGCGGGGAACGTCTGGGCCGGATCCTGGGACCTGAACT
This sequence comes from uncultured Acidobacteriota bacterium, assembly GCA_963744445.1. Lineage (GTDB taxonomy): Bacteria > Acidobacteriota > Vicinamibacteria > Vicinamibacterales > Fen-181 > CAVUTP01. The sequence continues at coordinate 67,921 of CAVUTP010000025.1, read as the reverse complement.
TCAACGACCTCCGCTACTCGGTGGGCCCCGGGCTGCGATACCAGACGCCGATTGGTCCCATCCGGTTCGACTTCGGCTACCAGCTCAACCCCATCCCGGGCCTGCTCATCGAGGGGAAGCCGGAAACGCGGCGCTGGCGCGTGCACTTCAGCATCGGCCAGGCGTTCTGAGAGTGCAAAGTGCAAAGTGCAAAATGCAGAATGCCGGACACATGTCCACGAAGTGCGCGTGCAGAATGCAGAGGCCTGACCGTCGAGGGCTGAACTGATCATGGGCATCTTCCGCCGGAGCCTCCAGGTTCTCCTCCTCGTGGCGACGCTCCTCGTGGGCGCCGCGGCCGCGGCCATCGTCGTCACGCAGACCGCGTGGTTCCGCGACTGGGCGCGGGGAATGATCGTGTCGCAAGGTAATCGTTACCTGGACGGCACGCTGTCGATCGACCGCCTCGGCGGGAACCTGTTCTTCGGCGTCGAGCTCGAGAACCTCAGTGTCGAGCAGCGCGGCGAGCGAATCATCGCGGTCCGCAACGCGGGAGTGGACTACAGCATCATCCAGTTGATCACCGGCGACATCGTCATCGATCACCTGCGGCTCGACGAGCCCCGGATCGTGCTCCGGCGCGAGAACGGCCGGCTCAACCTTGGCACCCTCGTGAAGCGGGAGCGGCGGGAGAAGGATCGGACGGGACCGGGGCGGTCGGTATCGATTGGCGAGATTGGGATCAGCGGCGGGTCGATCAGCGTCGAGGACGGGGCGGTGGGGACGTCGGGCACTGCGATTCCGCGTGTGTTCGACAAGCTGGACGCCAGCATCGGCTTCGAGTACGAGCCGGTGCACTACACCGTGCGGATTGGCCATCTGTCCTTTCGGGGCGAGCGGCCGCAGTTCGAGTTGAACTCGCTCTCGGGCGAGGTGTCGCAGCGAGACGACGACCTCTACCTGGACGACGTGGCGGTGCGGACGGGGGAGAGCACGCTGACGCTGGACGGGCGAATCGTCAACTACCTGTCGGAGCCGGCCCTGGAAATCGAGGCGACGTCCGACAAGCTGGTCATCCCCGAGATCGCGCGGCTGGTGCCGGCGCTGCGCGGCATCGATCTCCAGCCGTCCTTCCGCGTGACCGCTCGCGGGCCGCTGCACGCTGTGGCCTTCGACTTCAGCACGCAGTCGGCGGCGGGTGAGGCGTCGGGCCAGGTGACCGCGGGTCTGCGGGGCCCGGACCGGCGCGTGCAGGGACGCGTGCGGCTGGGCGCGTTCAACCTGGCGCCCTTGGTGAGAAGCGCGGCCGCGCGCAGCCGGATTACCGGCGTCGCGGACATCGACCTGACGTTCCCGGGGGCGAAGGGGCGCGGGCCGGTTGTCGGCTCGTTCGACGCAACCGCGGAGAGCGTGCGCATTGCCGGGTACGAGGCAAGGGACGTGCGGGCGCGAGGGCGCGTGGACGGCGTGCGCGTGCGCCTCGCGGAAGCGCGGGCGCGGGCCTACGGCGGCTACGTGACCGCGGTCGGGCTCGTGGACCCGGGGACCGGCCCCGGGCGTGCCGCCGACCGGCTTGTGCTCGACCTGCGGGGCCGGGTCTCGGACCTCGACCTGCGCCGCCTGCCGCCCGCTTTGAAGGTGCCGCGGGTCGAGAGCCGGCTGCACGCCACCTACCACGTCGCAGGGCGCGCGGCATCATTGGGCGGCGAGGCGTCGCTCCGCCGATCCACGCTGGCCGGCGCCACCCTCGCGGATGGCACCACCGCCTCGTTTTCGCTGGCCGGCCCCGAGCCCGCGTACGCGGCCGAGGGCGCCGTCAAGGGCATGGACCTGCAGAGGGTCGGACGAGAGTTCGGCATCGAGGCCCTCGAGCACGAGCGCTTCCAGGGCGAGATCAACGGCGACTTCAAGGTGAAGGGCAGCGGCACGAAGATACGGGGCCTCTCCCTGGAGGCGACGGCCAACCTGCGAGACTCGTCCCTGTCGGGCGCTCGGTTCCCGGCGATGACCGTTGGCGCGCACATCGAGGGGGGAAGGGGGCGCTTCACGGCAGACGGCGACTTCAGGGGCCTCGACCCCGCGCGGGTCGCAGGCCGGAAGGAACTGGCCGGCGAGGTGAATGGCCGCGCGAAGGTCGAGGCGTCGATTGCGGCGCTTGGCGAACCGGTGACGCCGCAGTCCGTCACCGCCACCGGCCAGGTCGAGCTGCAAGGGTCGAAAGTCGGGACGCTGTCGTTCGACCGCGCACGAGTGGACGGCGACTACCGGGACGCGACCGCCAACCTGCGCGAGGTGGTCGTAGAGGGGCCGGACCTCAACGCCCGTGCCGCGGGCGTGATCGCGCTCGGTGAGGAGGGGGCCTCGAACCTCCGGTATTCCCTGAACACCCCGGACCTTGCCACGGTCGGCCGCCTGTTCAACCAGCCGCTGCAGGGAAGTCTGTCCGTGGACGGCGAGGTATCGGGGAACGGCGGCCAGCTGCGGACGACGGGGCGCCTGAAGGGCAGCAATGTCGGCCGCGGCGACGACTCCGCGCTGAGCGTGGAGAGCGAGTACGACGTGACGGTCCCCAACCTCGATGCCGCGGCCGCGACGGTTACCGCCACGCCGCGGTTCGCCTTCGTCCGCGTGGGGGGGCAGGAAATCACCCGGCTCAACGTGAAGGCCACCTACAGCAAGAGGCAGCTGGAGGTGGAGGCCGACGCGCAACAAGCTGAGCGCCGGGCCCGGGTGGGCGGACGCCTCGTCCTGCACCCCGATCACCAGGAAGTGCACCTGATGCGCTTCGGCCTGACGACACAGGGGCTCGAGTGGACGCTGGAGCCCGGGACGGAGGCCGCCGTGCAGTACGGCACCGACCGGCTGCGGTTCGAGGGCGTGCGGCTGGTCAGCGGGACGCAGCGGGTGGAGGTCAACGGGACGATCGGCGCGAAGGACAGCCACCTTCGCGCGGCGCTGTCGGACGTCGATCTCTCCCGCCTCGACACGTTGATCGTGGGCGACAGGCGCTTTGGCGGCACGCTGAACGCCTCCGCGGTCGTGACCGGGCCGCGGGAAGCTCTCCGCGTGCAGGGCGAGTTTGCGGTGGACCGCGGGTCGTTCCGCGAGTTCCGCTACGAGTCGCTGGGCGGGACGATCGGCTACTCCACACAGACACTGGCCGTTGACGTGCGGCTGCAGCAGGGACCGCAGACGTGGCTGGCAGCGCGCGGCACTCTCCCGATGGCGCTCTTCCGGCCGGAACCTGCCGGGAAAGACGCGGGCGCGCCGGAGGCGCCGGTGGACTTCACCGTGCGCAGCAGTTCGATTGACCTGGGCCTGGTGCAGGGTTTCACGAGCGCCGTGACCCAGGTGACGGGGACGCTCCAGGCGGACATTCGGGTCACGGGCACCGCGCGCGACCCACACATGGAGGGCTCGGTGGACGTGTCGGGCGGGACCTTCAACGTCCCAGCCACCAACGTCAGCTACCGCGACCTGAGCGGCCGGATTGCTCTGGAAAAGGACAGGGCCATCATCGAACGGCTGGGCGTGGTGGATGAGCACGGGAACCGGATGGACGTGACCGGCGAGGTCGCGGTTCACGAGCGCGCGCTCGGCAACCTGAAGCTGACGGTCACGGGCGACGACTTCGAGGTGCTGCACGGGGACCTCGGCCACATGGCTTTCGACGCGAACCTGACCGTCGGCGGCGAGCTTCGTCGCCTCCGCGTCACCGGCGAGCTGGAGGCCTCGAAGGGGCAGATCTCCGTTGACGAACTGCTCGAACGCGTCGGGAACGGCGCCTACGCGACGACGCCCTCAAACCCGGCGTCCTCGACAAACCGCATCGATGGCGAGCCGGCGGAGTCGCCGGCGCCCCCGGCGCGCGCCAGCGGAGCGGCGGCGAACAACGCGACGCAGGCTGCACGCGGTGGCACGCAGGCCGCGGGGGCTCCGGGAGCGTCCGCCCCGGTGGCCGGCGCCTCGCCCGAGGGAGCGCAGGCGCCTGCCGGCGCCGATGCCCCGCCGCCGGCCGAGGCGGGCTTCTTCGACGCGGCGGAGATCGACGTGAAGGTCCAGGTGCCGGACACCCTCATCGTGCGCGGTCGCGACATTCGGCCGCCTGGCGGCACGCCGATCGGCCTTGGCGATGTGAACGTGACGTTCGGCGGGGACATCCGCGCGCAGAAGGCTCCTGGCGGCGCGATCGTGCTGGTCGGGGAGGTGCGAACGGTCCGCGGCACCTACGACTTCCAGGGGCGCCGGTTCGAGATCCAGCGCGACGGGCGGGTGCGTTTCGAAGGGCTGACGCCGATAGACCCGGCCCTCGACATCACCGCGCTGCGCGTCATCTCCGGCGTGGAGGCGCGGGTGCGCGTGGGCGGAACCGTGCGGAAGCCCGAGTTGACGCTGTCGAGCAACCCGCCGCTTCCCGAAGCCGACATCCTGTCGTTGATCGTCTTCAACCAGCCCTCGAACCAGCTGGGTGAAGGGCAGCAGGTGTCGCTGGCACAGCGGGCGAGCGCGCTGGCAACCGGGTTCGTCGCCTCCAAGCTCGCCAACTCGCTCGGGAAGGCGCTCGACCTCGACATCTTCGAAATCGAGGCCGCCCCCGAGGGAGCGGGCCAGGGCGCGGCGGTCACGGTGGGCGAACAGGTGGGGCAGCGGCTGTTCGTCAAGCTGCGGCAGGGCGTGGGTGCCGCGGACCAGACGAGCCAGCTGATCGTCGAGTACCAACTCCTCGACTTCCTGCGGCTGGAGACGACCTTTTCACAGGGCAGCGCCACGCGGTCGCTGCTGCGCCGCGTCGAAGGCACCGGCCTCGACCTGATCTTCTTCTTCAGCTACTAGACGGGGATTCACTTGTCTTGACCACGAAGAACAGAAGGCACGAAGGCCACAAAGCCCTTGTGATCTTCGTGTCTTGTTGATCTTCGTGGTTTCGTTCGTCGTTCAAGCGAAGCGAGTACCGGCACTCGCAGGAATCCCTTCGACTTCTACGCGAGCGTCGTTGAAGCACGCGCCGGCCCCGATGTCCGTCAGGGTGTCGGGTGCCAGCGCGGTCGCGGTGAAGCCGTTCGCGGTGCTCCTCCGCCACAGGCCCTTCGGCAGGACGACAGTGCCCGGGCCGCACGGTCGGCTCGATGCTCACCTTGCACTCCACCTCGCCGAGATCGTTGAACACCCGCACCAGCGACCCTTCCTGGAGCTGCCGCGGCGTGCGCGTCCACCGGGTGGATCACCAGCGCCGGCTCCGGGCGCGGCAGCTCGCCGAGCGTCGAGGAGATGGTGCGGTCGCTCGCGGGTGAGATCAGCGCCAGCGGATACCTGGGATCCGCCCGCGTCCGGGATGTAGCGATACAGGCCGGCCGTCGACTCCCGCTCGAGCGACTCGGGGAACAGGTCCACCTTCCCGTCCGCGGTGCGAGGGAAGACGTCCACGAATTGCACCGGGGCCAGGCCGAAGGGCGGCTCGGGCCGCCCACCCGCCCGCAGCGTCTCGCCCAATCCCGCCCGGGCAGGCCGTCCATCACCCGCAGCAGCGTCTCCAGCTCGCCCTGCGGCCCTTCGTCTCCGTCGAGGTTCAAGGCCGTGGACAGCTGGCCGAAGACCTCGGCGTTCGGGCGCGCCTCGCCCTGCCGCGTCCACTACGGGGCGCACCATCTGCAGGCTGATGGGGCCGTAGCCGCGGGCGAGGTCGTAGTGCTCGAGGAACGTGGTCGCGGGCAGCACGACGTCGGCGTAGAGCGCGGTGTCGGTCATCACCTGGTCGAACACGACGGTGAAGAGGTCCTCGCGCTCGAGCCCCTCGCAGCACGCGCCTCTGATCGGGCATCGTCACCGCCGGGTTGCAGTTGTAGACGAACAGCACCTTCACGGGCGGATCGTCAGCTCGGTGAGCGCCCGGCCCAGCTGGTTCATGTTGACCATCGCGCGTCGGCGGCTCGTCCGCGTCCAATCCAGCCGCGGGTGATCGACCAGGCGGCCGAGTTGCTCATCGTGTAGCCGCCGCCGCGCACGCCGAACTTCCCGGCGACGGCCGGCAGCGCCAGGACGGCGGCGGCCGCGCTCCCGCCGTTCCGGTTGCGCTCCAGGCCCCAGCCGCAGCGAATCAGCGCGGGCGAGACGCAGACGTACATCTCCGCGAACTCGCGCACGAGGCCCGGCTGGATGCCGGCCACCGACGCGCGCGCGCTCGAAGGTCCACTCGCTGGCCCGCTCCCGCAAGCCGTCGGCGCCGCGCGTGTGCGCGGCGAGGAACGCCGGCGTCCGCGTGGCCGTCCTTCGAACAGGTGGCGGTGCAGGGCGAGCGCGACGGCGAGGTCGGTCCCCGGCTTGATCGGCAGGTGCAGGTCGGCCTGGCGCGCGAGCGGCGTCGACGCGCGGATCGACGACCACGAGCCGGGCGCCCGCCTTCACCGCCTGCTGGATGAGCGGCACCAGGTGGATCCCGCTCGTCGAGGGGTTGGCGCCCCAGACGACGATCAGCTGCGCGTGGAGGTAGTCCTGGTAGGTGACCGACGGCATCTTGCCGTACATCGCCTGCGCGGCGGCGCCGGTGGGCGCCGCGCAGACGGTGCGGGCGAGCCGCGAGGCGCCGAGGCGGCGGAACAGCCGTGCGTCGGTGGTGTCCTGCGTGAGCAGGCCGTTGGAGCCGCCGTAGGAGAACGGCAGGATCGACTCGCCGCCGAAGCGCTCGCGCGCCTCGGCGCAGGCGCGTGGCGAGCAGGTCGATCGCCTCGTCCCAGCCGACTCGGGCGAAGCGCGCCGCTGCCCCTTCGGGCCCACGCGAACGGCCGGGTGCAGCAGCCGGTCCGCGCCCGTCCAGCGCGATCGGCGAAGCGGCGCACCTTCGCGCAGATGTAGCCGCCCGTCGCCGGGTTCCGCGTCGAGCCGTCAATCGCGGTGACGCGCCCGTCGGTCACGGTGACGGCGAGGCTGCACGCGTCGGGGCAGTCGAGCGGGCAGGCGGTCTCGACCACTTGCTCGTGCTTGGAGCTCTTCAGAATGGACATGCTACCGACAGGATACCGCGGTTTCCGGCGGAAAAGCCGAGGCGACGGCGCCTGGGAGGGAAGCGGGATCGCTCTTTGCTCCCTTGCTCGGTGACACGCATGGGCGCGGCGCCGGAAGCCAGCGCGGCCATGCAGGAGGAGGATCACACATGAGGACGTTAGTCAGGCTCATCGCGGTGGCCGCTCTGAGTCTCAGCATCGGCCTGGGCGCAGCCGCCTGTAACCGTCCGGCCGCCAACGACAACACGGGCGACAGGGTCGAGAAGGCCCTCGAGGACGCGAACCTCAAGGACGTGAACGTCGACTTCGACAAGGACGCGAACGTCGTGCACCTCAAGGGCAAGGTCGACTCCGCGGACCAGAAGCAGCAGGCGGAGCGCATCGCCGAGACGGCCGTCGGCACCAGCGGCAAGGTGCTGAACGAGCTGACCGTGGAGGGCATGAACGAAGACCGGATGGAGACGGCAGACGACCAGATCAAGAACCGTCTGAACGACGCCGTCAACGCCAATGAGCGGCTGGCCGACCAGAACGATCGACTTCTATGTGAACAACGGCGTCGTGACCGTCACTGGCGAGGTGGCGTCGCAGGCTCAGAAGGACCAGATTGGCCAGCTGGTGAAGGGGACACCCGGCGTGAAGGACTTCGCCAACGAGCTGACGATCAGCAAGGGCAAGACAGCCGGCCGGGACCGTAACCCGAAGCGCTAGCCCGGCTTCTCGCGGCGTCAACGTCACGGGGCGCCAGCCCTGGCGCCCCGTGAGCGGCGGCCGCTGGCCGGGGAGCATTTTCGGCAGACGAACGGGATGACGATCCGATCGTCCCACATGATCGCGAGTCGGTGAGCGGCTGCTTCTGTCAAGCGTTGGTGGGCTGGACCGCGAGCGTAGTCTCGCACGGTCTCGTGGCCGCGGGGGCAGGTGAACCGGATCCGCGCGCCCCCCAAGTGGGTGGCGTCCACCCCGCTGTAGTACGTTCTCATGCAGGTTCGATGTACGCGCCCTCCCGACGGGCGGGGAGGTTGCTCGCGCCCGGGTGACGAGGACGATCCACCACCGGCTCCCGACCCTGCCCGATCAGCCGCTTGGCCCGCTCGATCTCCGCGTTGAGCGCTTCTATGCACTCGGCCTGCGAGCAGTGGCTCGCACCCGCACCCGTTTCCAGGCCGCAATACCGACAAGTCATGTGCACCTCGTGAGTCCGCCGTCGTGGGCCCGGCGGTACCCTCGAGTGTGGCAAAAGGCCGGCCAGCCCCGGGCGGGTATTTCCCCAGATTTTGGGGCCGGGTCCGGAGCGGGCGCACGAATTCGAGACACATCCGTTACAAAACTACTTGGTTTGCGCGCGCGCGGCTATTAGGATTACCCGGGCCCCGTGCAGCGTGTGCGGTGCCAAGTCACCTGCAATTGTCTAGTTGGCCACCGTCTATCCGAGAACCGATAGGCAATCGGCCAAGCGGTCAATTGCCACGTGACACCGTCTTGGTTGGCCGGCAGGCAAGGGAGGGTACCGATGCGACCGATGCTCCGCGTGTTGAGCGAGAGCCTGGTGGATCAGATCCTGGCCGAGGCAATGAGCCTGCTGCAGGATCCCGGCGTCCGCGTCCACAACGACGAAGCCCTGCGCCTGCTCGCCGAGGCGGGCGCGCAGGTTGACCGCGGCGCGCGGATTGCGCGCATCCCGGAAGCGCTGGTGCGGCGCGCGCTCGACACCACTCCCCACGAGTTCCAGCTCTTCAGCCTCGACGGCCGGCCGGTGGTGCACTACGGCGGGGACGACATCCACTTCGACCCTGGCTCGGCCGCCCTGGCCATCCTCGACCCGGAGACCAACGCCCAGCGCACGCCGGTCACTGCCGACTTCGTGCGGCTGATGAAGCTCGTCGAGCAGCTTCCGCAAATCGACGCCCAGAGCACGTCGATGATCTGCGGCGACGTGGTCCCCGAGATCGGCGACCTCTATCGCCTCTACCTCGCCCTCAACTACATCCGCAAGCCCATCGTCACCGGCGCGTTCCGCACGGACACGTGGTGGGTGATGAAGGAGATGCTCGCGGCGGTGGCCGGCGGCGAGGCGGCGCTCGCGGCCCGGCCGATCGCGATCTTCGACGTGTGCCCCTCGCCGCCGCTCCTCTGGAGCGACCTCACGTGCCAGAACCTGATCGACTGCGCGCGAGCCGGGGTCCCGGCGGAGCTGGTGTCGATGCCGCTCGCGGGCGCCACCGCGCCCGTCACGTTGGCCGCCGCGGTGGTGCAGCACGCCGCCGAGTGCCTGAGCGGCATCACGATTGGCCAGCTGGCCAGGGCCGGGGCCCGGATCGTCTGGGGCGGATCGCCAGCCGCGTTCGACATGCGCGAGGGCACCACCCCGATGGGGGACGTCGGGACGTGGCTGATCGATTGCGCCTACGCGCAGGTCGGCAAGCGCCTCGGCCTGCCGACGCACGCGTACCTCGGGATGAGCGATGCGAAGGTGGTGGACGCCCAGTGCGGGATGGAGTCGGCGGGCGGCACGCTGATGGCCGCGCTGACCGGCGTCAACATGATCTCGGGCGCCGGCATGATGGACTTCGAGAGCTGCCAGAGCCTCGAGAAGCTGGTGATCGACGCCGAGATGATCGGCATGGCCAAGCGCCTGGTGCGCGGCGTCGAGCCGCGGGACGAGCCGATCGCGCTCGACCTCTTCCGCCGCCTGGGGCACCGCGCCGATTACCTCGCGGAGCCGCACACGCTCAAGTGGTTCGCCCGCGAGCTGTACCTGCCGTCGCCCGTCATCGACCGCGCGACTTACGACGGCTGGAAGCGCAAGGGCAGCACCACGGCCGTCGAGCGGGCCGCCGAGCGCGTCCGCACGCTGGTGGGCGCGTATCAGCCGGCGCCCGTGCCCGCGGAACTGCGCGCGGAGCTGCGCGCGATCACGACGCGCGCGGCGCGGCAGTTCGGCATGGAGTCGCTGCCGCCGCTGCCCGACTTCGAGTTGACCTAGCGCCAGATCGATCACTGGTGGGACACGCCCGAGCCGTGAGCGGGCGACGTGGGGACCGGAGCGGTTCCGCATTCCCCGCAGCGCGGGGCGCTTGAGCCATGCCTTTGAGCGCCGGCCGACGCCGACCGGATCCGGCGCAGAGCGAGGACGTGTCCCGGCCGGCGGAGCCCGGCGAGAGGGATGTGCCCCGCGAACGACCGCAGGCCTCGCCGTCGGCCGTGAGCGCGAGGCGCCCTGCTCCCGCCCCGAACCGCGGTGTCCTGTTTACGAAAGGAACGACGATGTCCAGCGATCTTCTCGCGCAGATTACCGCCAGCCTCGTGGCTGGCGATCCGGACGCCACGGTCGAAGGCACCCGCCAGGCGCTGCAGGCGGGCCTCGAGCCGCTGGCCATCATCGAGGACGGCCTGGTCCCGGGCATGCGAATCGTCGGTGACAAGTACTCGACCGGCGAGTACTTCCTTCCGAACCTCATCGTCTCGGCCAGCGGGATGAAGCAGGCGATGGCGGTGCTGGAGCCCGAGCTGAAGGCGCGGCGCCAACAGGTGAAGAGCGCCGGCGGCGTGGTGATCGGAACGGTCCGTGGCGATATCCACGAGATCGGAAAGTCCCTGGTCGCGACGATGCTCGCCGCCAACGGGTTCGAGGTTCACGACCTCGGGGTGGACGTTCCGATCGAGCAGTTCGTCGAGACCGTGCGCCGGACCGGCGCCGGCCTCGTCGGGATTGTCCGCGCTGCTCACGACCACGATGAACGGACAGAAGGCGGTCATCCAGGCCCTGGAGCAGGCCGGTCTGCGCGACGGGGTGAAGGTGATGGTGGGCGGCGCCCCGGTCACGCAGAAGTACGCGGATGAAATCGGCGCCGACGGGTGGGCGCAGGACGCGGTGGCGGCCGTCGACCTGGCCACCCGCCTGGCCTTGCAGGGGGCGGCGAGAGCCTGATTACGCGTGTCCCGCTGAGGCTGACAAAATTGTCGCGGTAATCCGGCAGGGATGCCGACAAGCTGGCCGCACGCCCGCGAGCACGGCGCGATATCACCAGTTTCCGGTGTTGCGGCGGTGGCTAGCGTCTTGCAGCCCGACTGGACATTTGGCGGCGCAGGTCCCCAGGAACCTCTAATGGACAAGCCCAACAAGCCGAAGCCCATCCAAGCCGACGCGGCTCGTGCAGGACTTTCCCGCGGACCATCGAGACCTCGCCACGATGGTCGAAGGCATCCTGGACGTCCTCCAACGGCACGAGGCGGACCCGAACGAAGGGGCCCTCTCGCTCCTGACGGCGTTCATGCAGGCGGCCGACCGCGTGCTGGAGCTCAGCACGCCCGAGGAGACGGAACATAACCGGGCCGCGCTCGCTTCCATGATGGAGCACGCGCAACAGTTCATCGCCGCGTGGCCCCTGCGCACGCCGGACAGCTGGCGCGTGCACTAGAGCGGCTCAGGGTTCACAGCTTCACGGTTGACGGTTCACGGTAGACAGCCTTGTCCGTGAGCTTCTGGCTGCGCCAGCCAGGCAGTCGCGACGCCGTGACGCCAGACAGCTTCTCCATTCTGCATTCTCCATTCTCAATTCTGCCTTTCCCTTCTTCCCTGTAAGATCCCCCCGTGTTCGACATCGTCATTGTCGGCGCCGGCGCTGCCGGCCTCGCGACCGCCATCTTCGCGGCCCGTCGCGACCCTGGGTGCCGCGTGCTCGTGCTCGACGGCGCCCGCCGGATTGGCGCCAAGATCCTGGTGAGCGGGGGAGGGCGGTGCAACGTCACCAACCGCGAGGTGACGGCGTCCGACTTCAACGGCGGCGACCGGCGGATCATCGCGTCGGTGCTGCAGGCGTTCCCCGCGCCGGCGCGGCAGCCGAGTTCTTTCGAGGGATTGGCGTCCCGCTCCACGAGGAGGAGGACGGCAAGCTCTTTCCCGACGCGAACCGCGCGCGAACCGTGCTCGACGCGCTCCTGGCCGAGGCCGAACGCGCTTGGCGTCGCCCTCGCCGGCGAGCCGTCGCGTCGAGACGCCTGAGACGCGCCGACGATGGGTTCGTGGTGGCAGCGGGCGCCGAGGCCATCGCGGCACGGCGCGTGGTGCTGGCCACCGGCGGGCGGTCGCTGCCCAAGACCGGCAGCGACGGCGCCGGCCTCCTGCTGGCGGCCTCCCTCGGCCACACGATCGTCCCCACCACCCCTGCCCTGGCGCCGCTGCTGCTGGAAGGGGACTTCCACGCGCGGCTGGCCGGCGTGTCCCACCACGCGGCCATCACCATCGAATCCGGCGGGCGCAAGGCTCGCGCGCGTTGCCGGCTCGCTGCTGTGGACGCATCTTCGGCATCAGCGGCCCGGCGGCGCTCGACGCCTCGCGCCATTGGCACCGGGCGGCCCTCGACGGCGCCGTGCGGACCTCCGCTCTCCTTTGCGCCCGGCCTCGACGGCGGCGCCGTGGAACGGCGGCTCCTCGATACGGCCGCCTCGCACCCCGCGTTCCATGCCGAGGACGTGCCTTGCCGCGTGGCTCCCCGCGGCCGTGGCGGAGGCGATCCTCGAGTCCCTGGGACTCGACCCGTCGCAGCGGCTCGGGCAGATGGCCGCGGGACGAGCGGCGGCGCCTGGCGCGGGCCATCGTCGATTGGGAGTTGCGCGTGACGGGCAGCCGGGGCTACAACTACGCGGAAGCGACGGCGGGGGGTGTCGCGCTCGGGGAGATCCACCGCGGCACGATGGCGTCGCGCCGGTGCCCGGGCCTTTACCTGGTCGGCGAGATGCTGGACGTGGACGGCCGCTTGGGCGGCTTCAATTTCCAGTGGGCCTGGTCGAGCGCCTGGGTCGCCGCCCGCGCCCTCACCGGTTCCCGATCGTCAAATCCATAGATCAACCAATCCTCCAATCAAATCAACAAGTCACCAAATCAAGAAATCACCAAATGACAACCATTGGATTTCATTGGACTGGGCCTGATGGGCAAGCCCCATGGCGCTCAACCTCCTGAAGGCGGGCTACCAGCTGGTGGTCCACAGCCGCAGCCGGGGGCCGGTGGAGGCGCTGGCCGCGGCGGGCGCGCGCGTCGGCAAGGGCCCCGCCGACGTGGCCGCGCAGTGCGGCGTGGTCATCACGATGGTGCCCGACTCGCCCGACGTCGAGCAGGTGCTGGCCGGCCCGGGCGGCGTCTTCGAGGGCATGAGGCCGGGCACGTGCTCGTCGACATGAGCAGCATCTCGCCGGTGGTCACCCGGCGGCTGGCGGCCGCCGCCGCGGAGCGCGGCGCCACGCTGATCGACGCGCCCGTCAGCGGCGGCGAGATCGGGGCCATCAACGGGACGCTGTCGATCATGGTTGGAGGCGACGCCGCAGGCGGTGGAACGGGTGCGGCCGTTGTTCGACGTGATGGGCAACCCGGAGCGGGTGATCCACGTCGGCGAGTCGGGCGCGGGGCAGATTTGCAAGGTGTGCAACCAGATGGCGATCGGCGGCGCGCTGGCCGTGGTGAGCGAGCTGATGGCGCTGGCCCGGAAGGCGGGCGTGGACCCGGCGAAGGTGCGGCAGGCGCTGCTCGGCGGGTTTGCCGCGAGCCGCGTGCTGGAAGTGCACGGCGAGCGCATCCTGAGCGGCAACTACAAGCCGGGCTTCAAGGCGGCCCTGTACGACAAGGACATGGGCATCGCACTGCAGACGGCTCGGGCCAACGGGGTGCCCGTTCCCGTGACCGCCGTCGTGGCGCAGCTGGTGAACGGCCTGGTCGCCGCGGGCAAGGGCGACGCGGACTACTCCGCGCTCGCGACGGTGCTGTTCGACCTCGCGGGCCTGGACTATTGAAGCCAGCCGGCTTGGAGGTAGCAGGGCCGCCGTCGGGGCGGTTGGTGGGGTCCCCAACGCGGCAGCCGCGTGGGTGGCTTGGTGCTCGCGTGGCGAGCCCGTTGATGGCGACCCCCGGCAGGGTAGAAAGAAACGGGGCGAGCGACCAACGTCGGGCAACACGAGGGGCGGGAGACGTGGGAGGACCGCTAGTCGAGAGTCTCCCGGCCCGGTCTTGCAGACCATAGACGGTAAGTCGCCGCCACGTTTCTTCGGCAGGGTAGGGGCGAGCGCGCGAGCGCCAACCGCCCCAGGCGGCCAGGTGAGGAGGCGGAGTTGGCAGCACAGGAGGAGGTCGTCTACGATGCCCTCGCGGCGCTCGGGATTCCCTACGAGCGCTTCGAGCACCCGCCGGTGTTCACCGTGGAGGAGGCCGAGCGCTACTGGGCCGACATCCCGGCCACGCACTGCAAGAACCTCTTCCTGCGGAACGCGAAGGGGACGCGCCACTACCTGGTCGTCCTCGAGCACTCGAAGAAGGCCGACCTGAAGCTGCTGGCCGCGAAGATCGGCGACGACCGACTCAGTTTCGCGTCGGCCGACCGCCTGATGCGGTTCCTCGGCCTGACCCCCGGCTCGGTGTCGCCGATGGGCCTGCTGCACGCCCGGCGCCGGCGACGTGGTCGTCGTTCTCGACGCCGGCCTGGCGTCGGCCGAACGTCTTGGGTTCCATCCGAACGTCAATACGGCTACGATTACCGTCGCGGCCGCGGACTTCCTCCGGTTCCTGGACAGCCGCGGCAACGTCGTGAAGCGGATCGTGACCTGTAGAATGGGTCGGCGTGGCGGCGGCACGCGTGACGCGAACCCTCGAGCCCTGAACTCTTGACCCTGAGCCCTGAGCCGAACCTGTGATCCCGAGGATCCATGGCGCAACCTACGACCGCGACGAGACCGGCGCCGCCGTCCAGCCGTTCCCCGGGTCGTTCTGGACCGCGAACGTCACCGAGCTGTTCGAGCGCGCCGCCTACTACTCGATGGCGAGCTTCGTCGTCATCTACCTGGGGCAGCTCGGGTTCGGCAACTACTGGCCCAGCTTCCTGAGCAGCAGCGTGCTCTGGTTCCTCGTGTTCTTCCTCCCGATCCTGTCCGGGACGATTGCCGACCAGATCGGGTTCCGGCGGGCGCTGCTGATCGCGTTCGTCCTGCTCGGCGATCGGCTACTTCTTCATGGGGTACCCGGTCTGGCTCGGGGGCAGCGAGCTGAGCGCGACGATCTCGCGACGAGGTCACGGTGGGCTCGCGCGACGCCGTGATGATCGTCGGCGCCATCGTCCTCATCGGCATCGGCGGGTCGGTCATCAAGCCGTGCATCTCGGGGACGGTGCAGAAGGTGTCGGGCGCGCGGGCGACGCTCGGCTTCGCCATCTTCTACATGGTCATCAACATCGGGTCGCTGTTCGGCCGCGGCACGGCGTTCGTCGTGCGCAACGGGGCCGGCGCCGGGACGATCCTCGCGGTCGGTCGGGGTCCTGGCGCTCGCCGCGTTCGTGATCGTGATGCTGGTGCGCGCACACGACGAAGGCCGACCGGACGCGGAAGGACATCTGGGTGGCGACCGCCGGCTTCACCGCGACCGTGGTCGCCGCGGCGGCCGCTGGTCGCCTGGATCTACAGCGCCGACGGCCGCCGAGCGCGTCGGCACCGGGATCGGCGAGCCTGTCCTACATCTTCGCCGTCGCGATGCTCGCGTCGGTCGTGGCGTTCTTCGTCGTCCTGTTCTTCTACCGCGAGCCCGCGGCGAGCGCGTCGCCCGGCCAAGCCGAAGCGGTCGGTCGGGCCGGATCCTGCTCGACATGGTCCTGGTGCTGCGGCAGCGGCCGCTTCTCGCTCTACCTGGTCGTCATGAGCGGCTTCTACTTCATCTACAACCAGGTCTACAACGTCCTGCCGCTCTACGTGAAGAAGGTCGTCGAGACCGACCCGGCGATGGACCTCTACACGGCGGCCAACCCGTTCGTCATCGTCTGCTTCCAGCTGATCCTCACGAGCACCTTCGGGAAGATGAAGCCGATCCGGTCGATGGTCGTCGGCACCGTCGATCATCGCCGTCGCCATGCTGATCAACGTGCTGCCGATCTACTCGGCCGGCGGGCGCGCAGGCCGTGTTCGCCAACTGGCTGCCGCTCGCGTCGGTGTTCATCATCCTGACGGTGGCGCTCATCGCGCTCGGCGAGCTGTTCACGTCGCCGCGGATGTACGAGTACATCGGCGCGCTGGCGCCGAAGGGGCAGGAAGGGCTGTTCCTCGGCTACGCGAACCTGCCGCTCGCCATCGGCGCGCTGGCTCGGCGGCCCGGTCGGCGCCGACGATCTTCAACGAGGTCATGGCCAAGGGCGCGACCAAGCGGCCGGACGGCCTCCTCGAGCTCGTGCCGTCGCAGAACATGCTGGGCTGGGTGATCCTGATGGCGATCGGCTTCGTCTCGGCCTTCTCGCTGTGGCTGTTCAACCGGTGGCTGGAGAAGCAGAACCCGGAGGTCGATAACGTCAGTGGCAGTGTGCAGTGGCTGGTCGGCTAGTCGATCTCGGCGTGACTCATGCCGCTGCCGACTGCCACTGCCACTGCCCACTATTCCCCGTCCAAGTCCGCCAGCCACAGCCCCACCTCCGCGTCCGACGGCATCCGCCAGTCGCCCCGCGGCGAGAGGGCCACCGACCCCACCTTGGGGCCGTCGGGCATCACCGAGCGCTTCCACTGGTTCCCGAAGAACCGCGTGACGAAGACGCGCAGCCACTTGCGGATTGTCGGTCTCGTCGTAACGGCCCTCGAAGGCGCGGCAGGCGAGGTAGAGGATCTTCGCCGGGCCGGCTCTCCCAGCGCGCGAAGTGGTAGAGGAAGAAGTCGTGCAGCTCGTAGGGGCCGATGATGTCCTCGGTCCGCTGCGAGACGCCTTTCCCGTGGCCGTTCGCGCAGCAGTTCCGGCGAGATCGGCGTGTCGAGGATGTCGCGCAGCACCGCCTGCACGCGCCGCGAAGCGCGACTGCGCCGCCACCCATTCCACCAGGTAGCGCACGAGCGTCTTGGGCACCCCGGCGTTCACGTTGTAGTGCGACATGTGGTCGCCGTTGAACGTGTTCCAGCCGAGCGCGATCTCCGAGAGGTCGCCCGTGCCCAGCACCAGCGCCCGGTGCTGGTTGGCCTTGTTCATCAGGATCATCGTGCGGTAGCGCGCCTGGACGTTCTCGAACGTCACGTCCTCGACGCGCTCGTCGTGGCCGATGTCGCGGAAGTGCTGCCGGCAGCCGTCCTGATCCCGATCTCCTCGAACGAGACGCCGCAGGCTGCCGCCAGCCGCTCGGCGTTGCCGCGCGTGCTCGCGCTGGTGCCGAAGCCGGGCATCGAGAAGGACAGGATTCCCTTCCGGTCGAGCCCCAGCAAGTCGAACGTGCGGACCGCGACGAGCAGGGCGAGCGTCGAGTCGAGGCCGCCCGAGAGGCCGAGCACCAGGCGCTCGATCCCGGTCTGCGCCATCCGCTTGGCCAAGCCCGGACGTCTGGATGGCGAAGATCTCCTCGGTCCGCCGGTTGCGCTCGAGGTCGTTCGCGCGGGATGAACGGGGAGGGGTCCACCTCGCCGGCAGAACGGCGGCGCGACGTAGGCCGGCATGTCCACGTCCACCGTCCGCCAGGCCATGGCCGGGAAGGCGTGGACCGAGTCGCCGAAGCTCGTCGTCCGCTCCCGGTCCACGGCGCAGGTGCTCGATGTCCACGTCGCCCACCAGGAGCTCGCCTTCCGGGGCGAATCGCTGCGACTCGCCGAGGATCGCGCCGTCCTCGGCGATGAGCGCGTGCCCGCCGAAGACGACGTCCTGCGTGGATTCGCCCGGGCCGCAGGACGTGTAGACGTAGGCGCAGATGCCGCGGGCGGACTGCTGCGCCACGAGCGACCGCCGGTAGTCCGCCTTGCCGACCAGCTCGTTCGACGCCGACAGGTTGAGGACGATGTGGGCGCCGTGCAGGACCTGGAAGGAGCTCGGGGGCAGCGGGCCCCAGAGGTCCTCGCAGATCTCGACGCCGATCACCAGCTTCGGCGAGCGCCGGGCGCGGAACAGCAGGTCGGTGCCGACCGGCACGTCGCGATCCCCGAGGCGCACCTCGCGGGCGAGCAGGTCCCGCGCCGACGCGAACCACCGCTCCTCGTAGTACTCCTTGTAGCCGGGGATGTACGTCTTCGGCACGAGGCCGTGCACGACCCCGCCCGACACGACCGCGGCGGTGTTGAAGAGGGCGCCCTCGGCCGCCAGCGGGAAGCCGACGACGAGCAGCGGTCGAAGGTCGGAGGAAGCGGCGGCAAGCGCGCAGCAGCGCGTCCGCGGCGCGGTCGAGCGAGCAGCTGCTGGTGGAAGAGCTCGCCGGACGTGTATCCGGTCAGGCACAGCTCGGGGAACACCACCACCTGGGCGCGCTGTTCCTGGGCCCGCTCGGCGAACTCGAGGATCTGCTGGAGGTTGCCCTCCACGTCCGCCACCTTCAGCGGCGGGACCGCCGCCGCGACGCGAACGAAGCCGAAGTCGGCGAGGCTGGCAGGCATAGGTCGTGCTCCGGCTCATCCAGGTGCTATGATACGCGCGGATTGCCATTCTGCAGTCTGCAGTGTGCACACGGCATGAGCGCATGCGACTATCTGCACCGTTGCAGCTGTGCGTCTTGCACCTGCACTCGCATCTGATACGCATTAGCCATGGCCCGCTCCATCCCCTCGACGCCGGCCGTCCTGCTGCTTCGGCGGCACAGCGTGCCCTTCACGGGCCACGAGTACCGGTACGAGGAGCATGGGGGGACGGCGGTGGCGGCGCGCGGGCTTGGGCGTGCCCGAGCACGCGGTCGTCAAGACGCTCGTGATGGAGGACGAGGCGCGCCAGCCGCTCATCGTCCTGATGCACGGCGACCGCGAGGTGTCCACCAAGCAGCTGGCGCGGCAGGCCGGGCGCCGGAGCATCGTCCCGTGCAAGCCGGACGTCGCCTCGCGGCACACCGGCTACCTGGTGGGCGGCACGTCGCCGTTCGGCACGCGCAAGCCGCTGCCGGTCTTCGTCGAGCGGACGATCCTCGACCTTCCCCGCGTCTACATCAACGGCGGTTCACGGGGCTTCCTCGTCGAGCTGTCGCCGGCCGACCTCGTGCGCGTCCTCGAGCCCACGCTCGTGGATGTCGCGCTGGAACCGGGAGCCTGACGTGCCGAACCTGCGGTCACCCAGGACTCGCCGGCGTCTCGTCCTCCTCGCTGTGGGGATCTCGGCCGCCGCCGTCGTTGTGGCCGCTGTCGTGCTGGTCCGCGGCCACCTGGCGGCCGCGAGAGCCGAGGCGGTGGAGTCGTGGCGCACCCGCCTCGAGTCCGCGATGGAGGGGCGGGTGGCGGGCGTTGCTTCCTGGGCCGATGCGCGGCTGCGCGACGCCCACCTCGTCGCCAACTATCCGTCGCTCCGGGCGCTGCTGGCGTCGCCTGTCTCGACGCACGAGGCCGCCGCGCCACACGTGCGGGAGCTGCTGCAGGCACTCATCCGCTTCCAGCCATTCCGCGCCGCTTACGTCCTCGATGGGAACGGCACCGTGGTGGTCCAGGCGGGCGAGGGCGTCGCGACGCCCGAGGCGCTGGCGGGAGGCGTGCGACACCTCAAGGGACGCAGGGAGACGACCGGCGGTCGCGTCGATGCAGAGGGCCGCTGGTCTTCCGATCTCATTGCCCTGCCCACCGAGACGGTCGGGGCCGCCGTCCTCCTCACGTCGTGGGTTCCTACCGCCCCCGGCGAACCGCCGCTTGGCGCGATTGTGTTCGAGGAAGACCCGTCGGTCTTCCTTTCTCCGCACCTGGCGCGGGAAGTCGTCGCGTCCCGCACCGGTGAAATCCTGCTCCTCGTCCCCCGGCGCGAAGGCGTCTCCACCGTCAAGGCCTACAAGGGCGTGAAGCCGCCCGAGGTTGGCCAGCGTTCGCCCGTTTCCAGGTCGCTGGCAGAACTGGTCTCTGCCCCGGGCCTGGCGTTCTGGGAGGACGTGGATGGGCGCGGCGCTCGCGTCCTGGTCATGACGCACCCGGTACCCGACACGACCTGGGTCCTGCTCGCGAAGATGAACCACGACGAGGCCGTGTCGCCCGCCGTTCGGCGAGCCTGGCAGGACGTCGGGACCGTCGGCGGCATCCTCCTCGCGTCGCTGGGGGCGGCTTTCGGGTTGTGGCGTCACCGCCAGGCCGCCTACATGCGGGAACGGCTGCAGCTCGAGGAGCAGCTGCGGCAATCGCAGAAGATGGAGGCCATCGGGCGGCTGGCCGGCGGGGTGGCGCACGACTTCAACAACCTGCTGACGGTGATCTCCGGCTATGCGGAGATGGCGAGGAGGACCAGCGACGCAAAGCGCCGGGACCAGGAGCTGGACGAGATCCTCCTGGCCGCGGAGCGCGCCTCGGGCCTGACCCGTCAGCTGCTGGCCTTCGGCCGGAAGCAGGTGTTGCAGCCGCGCGAGATCGACCTCAACGAGGTGGTCCGGGACATCGAGAAGCTGCTCCGGCGACTCATCGGCGAGGACATCACCCTGGCGGTGCGCCTCGCGCCCGGGTCCGGTCCGCACGCACGCCGATCGCGGGCAGGTGGAGCAGATGCTCGTCAACCTGGCGTTGAACGCTCGCGACGCGATGCCGGACGGCGGGAACCTCGAGATTTCGACCGCCGTGGCGGATCTCGGGAGGTTCCTGGAGGAGCTGCCGCCCGACGGTCTGCAGGCCGGCCGTTACGTGCGCCTGACCGTCCGGGACAGCGGGATGGGCATGACGCCCGAGGTGCAGGCTCACGTGTTCGAGCCGTTCTTCACCACCAAGCCGAGCGGTCAGGGCACGGGTCTCGGCCTCTCCACGGTCTACGGGATCGTGAAGCAGAGCGGCGGGTCCATCGCCGTCGAGAGCCAGCCGGGCGCCGGCACGGCCTTTCGAGTCTACCTGCCCTGGGCCGGGCTGCACGAAGAACGGAAGGACGATGGCGTCGAGGGCCAGCCCGGCGCCGGCACCGCCTTTCGAGTCTCCCTGCCGTGGGCCAGGTCGCGTTCGCACGAAGAAGGGAACGACGATGGCGTCGAGGCGAGCCGGGGTGCGGCTGTTCCCGCGCAGGTCGGCGGCGCGTCCCTCGCGCCTCGAGACGGTGTTGGTGGTGGAAGACAGCGACGGCGTGCGAGCGCTCGTGCGAGAGGCGCTCGAACGGGCCGGGTACGCCGTCATTGCGGTCCCTGACGCCGAAGAGGGGCAGCAGGTGCTCGCGCAGCATTCCGGGACGGTCCACCTCCTCCTGACCGATCTCGTGCTCCCCGGCATGAACGGCCGCGAGTTCGCCCGGGTGGCGACCGCGGCCAGGCCCGGCCTGCGGGTGCTCTACATGTCCGGCTACCCCTCGGATGCCGTGGGCATCGCGGGCTGTCTCGACCCCGGCGTGGCGTTCATCGCGAAGCCCTTCACCGCGGCGGCCATTGCCGCCCGCGTCCGCGAGGTCCTCGACGATCCGGCGGGGGAGGCGAGAGCGTGACCAACCCGTAGGGGCCGGCTCTACGTGCCGGCCCGGCCAGCGAAGCCCGCGTGACAGCGTGACAGCGTGATCCCTTCTACATTCTGCATTCTCCATTCTGCAATTTGCACTCTGCACTCTGCACTCTCAATCCTGTCCCTCCTACCCCCACGCCCCCAGCAGCCTCCGAACGACGATCAGCTCGCCGAGGTGGTAGGCGTTGTGGTCCGCCACGAGAAGGGCTTCCCGCAGGATCGTCTGCCCGTCGCCCCACGGGATGGGCGCGTAGAGGTCGGTCGCCGGGTTCCTCACCATCTCCTGCATCGTCTCCAGGTCGGCCCGGAAGGCCATGACGCTCTTCTTCCATGCGGCCCTGCCCGGCGGCGCGGCGCTTGCGGGCCAGTACCCGGCCGGCCACTCGGGCGATTGGTGCTCGCGACTGCGGCTGAACTCCACGATGTCCCACTGGGCCAGCCGCATGTGCTCGAGGATCTGCCACGGCGAGTAGGGGAGTCCCCGGGGGACCTTGCCGCGCAGTTCCTCCGGAAGTCCCTTGACCGCGGCGTCGAACCCCACGTGGGCGCCGCCGCCGCCCAGCAGGTAGAGCAGGTGCTCGCGCAGTGCCGCGTCCGTTTCAGCGACCGTCCGCCGCGTTGCCATTCAGCCTCCAGTGTGATCCCCTTGCATTGTGCATTTTGCATTCTGCATTCGTCAGCGTGATCCCCGTGCACTTTGCACTCTGCACTATGCATTTTGCACTATTCGCAGCACCACCCCCTCGTCCGCCCTCAGCGCGACATCGCCGGTGCTGACCTCCTCCTCCCTGTCCATGTGCGTGGACAGCAGGATCCTGGCGCGCGGTGCTCCGGGCAGGGCGGCGCGCGCGGGTGCGGAGCCGAGGTTGAGCGCGACGACCAGGCGGCGCCCGCCGTGCTCACGCGCGAAGCAGAGGAGATGTCCGTCACACGGCAGCGGCGTGTATGACCCGATCGACAGCGCGGGCTCCTCGCGGCGCAGGGCGATCAGCGCGCGGTAGAGCGAGAGCATCGAGCGCGGCTCGATCTGCTGGCGGGCCACGTTGACCTCCTCGCAGTTGGAGGCGAGCGGCAGCCAGGGGTCGCCGATCGTGAAGCCGGCGCCGGGGCCGCCGATCCACTGCATCGGCGTCCTCACCGGGTCGCGGCCGAAGCCGAGCCCCGGCAGGTTGCGCTCGAACCCGTCCCGCACCCGGTCGGCGGGAATCGGCACGTTCTCCATGCCGATCTCGTCGCCGTAGTAGAGGGTGGGCGTGCCGCGCAGCGTGAGGAGCAGCATGGCGGCCACCCGCGCCTGCGGTTGCCCGACGCGGCTTGCCAGCCGGGGACGGTCGTGGTTGCCGAGGACCCAGTTTGGCCAGCCGTGGGCCGGAAGGAGGCGTTCGTAGCGCTCCACCGCATCCTTGACCACCGTCGCGTGCCAGGCCATGCGGATCAGCTGGAAATTGAACGGAAGGTGGACTTCGTCTCCGCCGCTGCCGTAGTAGGTCACCAGGCGATCGACCGGCAGGTAGATCTCGCCGACCATCATGCGGTCGTCGTAGCTGTCGAGCAGGTCGCGCATGCGCTGGATGATCTCGTGCACCTCCGGCCGGTCGGTGCTGTAGGTGGCCAGCTGCTGGTAGTGCGGCGGCAGCGAGGGGTTGTAGTCGGGGTTTGGCGGGTTGTCGCGGAAGTGGTCGTCCTTGACGATGCCCCAGATGACGTCCACGCGGAACCCGTCGATGCCGCGGTCCAGCCAGAACCGCATGATGTCGAGCATCGCGTCCTGGACCTCGCGGTTTCGCCAGTTCAGGTCCGGCTGTTCCTTCAGGAACGCGTGGTAGTAGTACTGCCCGGTGGCCTCGTCCAACGCCCACGCCGGCCCGCCGAAGTTGCTCAACCAGTTGTTCGGCGGCGTCCCGTCCTCGCGCGCGTCCCGCCAGATGTACCAATCGCGCTTCGGGTCTCGTCCGCGAACGGCGGGACTCGAGGAACCACGGGTGCTGGTCCGAGGTGTGGTTCGGGACGAAGTCGAGCAGCACCTTGAGCTGCCGCGCGTGAGCCTCGCTGATCAGCTCGTCCAAGTCGTCGAGCGTCCCGAAGACGGGGTCCACGCCGCAGTAATCCGACACGTCGTACCCGAAGTCCTTGTTGGGGGAGGGGTGTATGGGCGACAGCCACACGGCATCGACGCCGAGCCACGCAAGGTAGTCGAGCCTCGACGTCAGCCCGGTCAGGTCCCCGACGCCGTCGCCGTTGCTGTCCTGGAACGACCGCGGGTAGACCTGGTAGATGATCCCCTTCTGCCACCACTTGAAGTCGCTGGCCGCCATGAAGCTAACGTAACACGCGACGGACCGTGAATGGTCTCGCTGCGTCCGCGCGGACACAGCAGGTACACAGCGCGTGCGCCAATCCGTCAAATCTCCAAATCCTCCAATCAAATCAACCAGTCACCAAATCAAGAAATCAACAAATGATTCGGCACGTCCCTTGCGCCTGACTCCTCTATCCCATACATGAGGTGAGCATGGCAAAGAAGAGTAAGCGCGCTGTTCCGCGTCTCGACGAAACGATGGGCCAGGCGGTTGGGAACGAGCCGCAGCCTTCCAATACACTCCCGGAGGCTGTCGTGGGTCAGACGGAGCAGCCCCGTGAGGGTGTGGCTCAGCTCGACGAGCCGGGCGCCGGCAGCGGACTTGGGCTGGGCAAGGCGGAGGACCTGGAGCCGAGGGGTGGGACCATTCCCGAGCACTCCGGCCAGCAGGTGGGCCGCGCCCGCAACGGGCGCGGGGCGCAGCGCGAGGCCCGCGAGTCCATCGTCGATAGGGACAGGGACTCCGCGGATAGGGACAGCGACTCAATCGTGGACCGGGACACCGAGATTCGCCGCGAGACCGATTTCCGCGACGCCACGGGCCACCCCCTGGACCCGGATGCCGGCGGCCGCAAAGTCACGCGCGAGGACGACCTCTTCGGGCGCGAGGAAGACGCGTAGACGCCTCACTGCAGGGGACGGGCCCTCGGAGTCCGCCCCTGTTCCGGGAAGGCCTCAGCCCTGGCGTGTGACAATGGGCGTTATGCAGCGTGACACGCGTGACCTGCCCAGAGCCAAGAGCCTGGGGAGCCGGGAAGGCCACTTCGCGAGCCTCGCCGTAGCCGTCGGAGGGGGGAGGCGGGCAGGTTCTTCTTCAGCCCTCGACGAAGCCTTCGACCGCAAGTCCTGGCACGGGACGAACCTTCGCGGCTCGGTTCGCGGCCTCACCGCGGACCAGGCCGCGTGGCGTCCCGCGCCCGGGCGTCACAACATCTGGGAGAACGTCGTCCACGCCGCCTACTGGAAGTACACCGTGCGCCGCCGCCTGCTCGGCGAGAAGCGCGGCTCCTTTACGCTGACCGGGAGCAACTGGTTCTCGCGGCCGGAGGGGGATGTTTCCGAGGCCGCCTGGCGCTCGGACGTGGCGCTGCTCGTCTCCGAGCACAAGGCCTTGCGAGGGGCGGTGGAGGCGTGGGGGGCCGGCCGCGACGCTGGCGTCCTGAGCCGCGACGAGGCCACACACCTCGTCATCGGCATCGCCTTCCACGACATCTACCACGCCGGGCAGATCCAGCTGCTCAAGCGGCTCCGGTCGGGCGCCAACGAGTAGCAGCCATTACGTTGCTGGCGAGAGCACCAGGTAATTGCACTATGACGCTGCGCGCTCCTGACCCGCTCTCCGGCGCCGGCCCTCCTCCTTCCGTTAGTCCTGGCGACGGCCACGTGCGGCGGCCCACCGGCCGGTCAATCCTCCAACGCGCAACCCGCGGCCCGGACCGTTCCTGGCCCGACCAGGACGGGGCCGCAGGATAAGCAGCGGTTCCCATCCGACCTCACCGAAGGACGCGGCCGTCGCCGGCGGCCGTGCTCCGCGCTTGTGATCTCGTTGCCGAAGTCGCCGGCCGGGCAAGGGGCGTGAAAGTCGAGCGGAGTGTCGGTTCCTTCGAGGATGAACACGAACGGCGTCAGCGAACCGGATGCTCGGTCCTGCTGGAGGGGTTGTTCTCTGCGCTGGCTGGTGGTACCGGCCCCATGGAACTGCTGCGCGCCGAGTTCGCAGCGCGAGGGTGGCAGGAGGACCCGGCACGTTCGGCCGACGGTCCGGACGGGACCCAGTTTGCCTTCGTCCGCGAGAATGTCATCTGCCTGTGCGAGGGCCGGTGGGATGGCGGGGACGACAGCGATCCTGGCTACCAACCGGAGGATGGCTTCAAGGGATCGGCCAGCTGCGCTCCCGCCTCCGGGGCGGAGGGCAAGACTCCCAAGCCTCCGGACGCCGGCCAATAATCGATCCCCGCCGAAGCGGGAATCAGCCCGGTCACCGTCGGAATCGCTTGGGGCGCACGAGGTTACAATCGGGCATCGTGACGCCCACAGCGCCTTCAGGCCTTCGACGCGCAGGGAAACGCGCGGCGATGTTTCTCATCGCGGCGGCCATCGGCTGCCTCGAGGGGCTTGTCGTGCAGCGTCAGTTCGCCGCGGGCCAGGCCGAGGCAGTAGCGGCGTGGCAGTTGCGGTTGTCCGAGCAGGCCGGGGAGAACGGCCGTCCGATCGAAGCGTGGGTCGAGCACCGCCTGGGCGACGCCGAGGTCCTGAGTTCGTTCCCGGCGATTCGCGGGCTCGTGGTACCCAGTGGCACGCCTGGGCTTCTGCCGCCCGGCCCGAGAGGGGGCGCCATGCCTCGGAGGTACTGGATTCGTTTGTTCGCGTCCACGGGTACCGCTCCGGCCATGTCTTCGAGAGCGCCGGCGAGATCCTCGCCAATCGGGGCCGCCCGCGCCCACTGCTGTCATTCGGCGCTTTCGCGCGCGCGTCTCGCACTACCGGCCGTCTGGCCGACGTCTTCTACACGGACTCGGGTCCTCTGGTCGTCTTCGCCGCCTCCCTCGACGCCGCAGAAGCCGTCGGGTCATGTCGTGTTGCTCGCGGACCCCAGAGTCTGGCTGTTTCCGCAACTCGTCCGAGCCCCGAACCCAGCGGAGACGGGCGAGGCGCTGCTCCTTGGGCTCGATGGTGGGCGTCCCGTCTACCTGAGCCCTATCCACCCGTTCTTCCCGTGCCAGCACACGGATTCCCGACCGCGCGGGATTGGACCCCTACCCTGCGGCCTTCGGGACGAGAGACTATCGCGACGAGGAGGTAGTGGTAGCCAGCCGGCGCGATCGCCCAGACCACCTGGACGCTGGCGCTCAAGGTCGATCGCCGAGAGGCAACCCGGTTGATCGGAGGCGGCAACGTGCGCGGCGTCGGCTGGGTCACCGGCGCGGTCGCCGTTCAACTGGTGCTTGTGCTCGCGCTGTTGCGCCGGCGCCAGGCAATCCACGCGAAGCAGCAGCGCGAGGCGGCGGAGCAGCTTGGTTTCCTGAACAGCCTCTTCCGGACGATTTCCGAAGTGGACGAGTTGATGGTCCGCGAGAAGGACCGGCAGCGGCTGCTCGACGAGACCTGCCGGATCATCGTGGACCATGCCGGCTTCCGGATGGCGTGGATTGGCGAGGTCGCGGCCCGACGGCCGCGTTGCGCCGCTCGCGCAGGCGGGCGACGTCCACGGGTACCTGGACGGCATCGAGATCCGCACCGACGACACGCCGACCGGGCGCGGGCCCACGGGCACGGCAATCAGGGAGCGGCGGACGGTGGTGGTGGATGACGTGGCGTCCGACGCGGCCATGGCGCCGTGGCGCGCGCGGGCGCTGGAGCGCGGCTATCGATCCTGCGCGGCGGTCCCGCTGGTCTCCGGCGACCGGGTGCTCGGGCGCGCTCATGGTCTACGCCGCGGAGCCGCGGCTCCTTCGCGGCGAAGCGGTTCCGCTCATCGAGAAGCTCGCGAGCAACCTCGCCTACGCCCTGGACGTCATCGACCTCGAGGCCCGCCACCGCGAGACCGAGCGGGCGCTCAGCGCCAGCGAGGAGCAGCTCCGCCAGGCGCAGAAGATGGAGGCGATCGGCCGCCTGGCCGGCGGCATCGCCCACGACTTCAACAACCTGCTGATGGTGATCTCCGGCTACGCGGACGTCGCGCTGTCCGCGCGGACGGAGGAGCAGCGCCGACGGGGCATCGAGGAGATCCAGGCCGCTGCCGACCGCGCCACCGAGCTGACCCGCCAGCTCGTGGCGTTCAGCCGCAAGCAGGTGCTCCAGCCGAAGGTCCTGGACCTCAACGACGTGGTGCTCCGCGTCGAGAGCCTCCTGCGGCGGTTGATTGCCGAGAACATCGAGATCAGCCGTCAAGCCGGCGCCCGACCTGCGAAGCGTCGTTGCGGATCCCAGCCAGATGGAGCAGGTGCTCCTGAACCTGGCGGTCAACGCGCGCGACGCCATGCCCGACGGCGGGCGCATCGTGATCGAGACGAGCAAACGTGACGCTGCGGGCCGGCGAGCCGCTGCCGCGGCCGGAGCTGGTGCCCGGCGACTACGTCGT
This sequence comes from uncultured Acidobacteriota bacterium, assembly GCA_963744445.1. GTDB lineage: Bacteria > Acidobacteriota > Vicinamibacteria > Vicinamibacterales > Fen-181 > CAVUTP01. The sequence goes on along the minus strand of CAVUTP010000025.1, from coordinate 40,155 downwards.
GGTCAGCGTGACCGACACGGGCGAGGGCATGCCGCGGGAGGTGCTGGAACACCTGTTCGAGCCGTTCTTCACCACGAAGGAGATGGGCAAGGGAACCGGCCTTGGCCTGTCCATGGTGTACGGCATCGTCAGGCAGAGCGGCGGCGCAATCGGCGGTGCGAGTCCGCGGTGGGGCAGGGCTCCACGTTCCGCGTCTACCTGCCGGCCACGGAGGCGCTCGCTGCCGAACCCGAGCAGACCGACCTCGCTGCCAGCACCGGCCGCGGAAACGAATCGATGCTCGTCGTCGAGGACAACGACGCCGTCCGCGGGTTCGTCACGCAGACCCTGCGCGACGCCGGGTACCGAGTGACCGACGCCGAGCAAGCCCTTGTCGGCGCTGGCGATGCTTCGACGGCGGCAGACGCCGCCTTCGACCTGCTGCTGACCGACATCGTCCTGCCCGAGATGGACGGCTACGAGCTGGCGCGACAGGCGTCGGCCGCGCGGCCCGCGCTGCGGGTGCTGTACATGTCCGGCTACGCCGACAACCCCAAGCTCCGCGAGGATGCGCTGAGGACGGCATCGACCTGCTGGAGAAGCCTTTCGGGGCCGGTGAGCTGGCGAACACGGTTACGACGAGTGCTGGACCGGTCCCTAGGCGTGAGGTGATGCTCCCGCCCGGGGGCAGACGAATGCTTGCGCGCTCTGCCCGCTGTGCCATCCACTGCGAGGTTGCCTGAGCGCTGATTCGCGGGGGCTCGTGACTACCGGACCAAGACCGGATATCTGCGCGAGAATCCCGAAGTTCTGCCCTCCTGTCACCCCCACCGGAATGTGCGGGCTGCAATCGGGGAGGAAGTAGATGGTCTTGTCCTCGTAGGTGGCGAGGTTTCCGTCAACGCCCCTCAGATTGAAGTTCTGGGCGAACGAGGTCCAGCAGGCGGCTCCGGTGCTGCCTGCTGGGCAATTCCAGCCTCCCATTCGCCTGGGGACCTCGTTCATCTGGTTCTTGTCGTTCCGGGTGATCCAGACCACGTTGACGACCACGGCTCCGACGACTGTCGAGCACGGGCTGACGTTGTTGCGGGGCACTCGATCACCGGCAGCGTGAGCTGCCATGGCCGGTCGGGCCAGCCGTTGGCGTCCGTGTCATTCCGGGTACCCGTGCCAGCAATCCTTGAGTTGGTCCGCGGCGGTCTGAAGTTCACCGCCAACCGTTCCCATGCCTTGCCCGAGCACCATGGTCTGAGGATTCCCCGATGAACAAATCAACGGACGTACATGGGCACGTTCGCGGTGTCGCACGGCTGCGAGAAGTTGGTCCAGCCGCCGGACTGGGTGGTGGTGCTGCCGGCATTTTGTCCGCTGTTGATCATCCGTCCGACGCTGCAAGTGTAGCTACCATCGGGATTCAGCAACGACTCCCGGCAAATGGCGATTGGCTGGTCGGCCACCTCAGGCTGAAGCGTACCCGCAAAACCGATATAGGCCACGGCCGTCGCCTGGACGACGGGCGCCGCGGCTCCGAAGACGCGGGCGAAGAACGGCGGCTCCGGCTGTCCCGTGGCCCCGTTTGTTGTCCGCGTGGTGACTACCTGGACCGCGTTGATGAAGTTGACGTTGGCGTCGAGCTGCTCGGTCGTCGCGTTCCAGGAATCCACGGGAAGCAGTGAGTCGTTCGGGGTGAAGGTCCGCGTGGCGAAGCTCCAGTGCCCGCGTTGAATGCTCTGCGCCGTGACGGCGGCATGTTCGGACTGGTGGCTCGTCACGTAGTTCAGCGCCACCGCGTCCGCGCCCGCATTCACCTGGGTGCCGTTGTTGATGTAGAGCACCTGTGCGCCGGCGAGGGCGCCCGAGTCGGCGGCATTCTGCAACTCGCCGCGAATGACGTAGACGTATCCCACGTCCACCGCCAGGGCCGCCATGCCGAGCAGGACCACCATGGCCAAGGCGACGAAGATCAGCGTCGCGCCGTGCCGGTTGCCAAGCGTGACTAACAGCCGTGTCTTGTTCATGGCATCCGCTCCACGCTTACTCCATCCTCATGACCGTCTGGGCCTGCAGCTCCAGCGATGTCAGCCCGGGCACGAGGTACGAGATCACCGAGTAATCGTAGTGGGACCGCACGCTGCCCGCCAGCTTCGTTACAGTCTGCTTTCGGATACGCCCTTTCGCAACTGCCAGACCAGCTTGTTCGTGCAGGATCTGGGGCAGGGGCGAGGCGAAGTGACCTGGTCAGCCACTTTTTTAGCCGATGGGTTACCGCCAGACGAGGCGCAAGAGATGATGGCAGGCGCATTGACAGCAAATTGCCAGGCGCTTAAACAATTCCTTGAGCGATGAATAACCGACACTAATAAGCCAGTTTCTTTGGAGTTTTCCATGCAACTTAATCGAACGAATACCAAACATATCAGCACGGTCAGCCACGAAGGCAAGGTGTTAATCGTGGCCAGCGTGGTCGAGCAGCCCGACCAGGTCCACCTTTACTACACGGTTAAACAAGATGGCTTTGAAAAAAGCGCCATCCAAAAAACCGACGGGATTCTGTGGGAAAACTTCGAAAAGTTGGGACTGCCGAATGATGACGAGTATGCCTCGGTGCTGGCAGACGAACAGCAGGAATTGACCGACAAACAAGGCAACTTCATCCTGCGCTCGATTTACAAGAGCGCCGACCTGACGGCAGCCGCGCCGGTACAGTTGGTTTCGCACAATGGCTTTGTCTATCTCTTCCGCCAGAGCACCGCCGCCACCCTGTTGGTAGACCGTTTTGTGTTGGATGGTATGACCAACAAGCTGGGACGCAAATTGGAAGTGCGTTTCAAGCGCAGCAAGCAGCGCTACACGCCCAAGGAAGCCCCGAAAATCACCAGCGGCGGGCAAATGCAGCCTGGCGATTCGCTCGATTTCAAGGATATTAATAACCAACCTTTTTACGAACCGACCACCGAGCTTTGCCCGAAGATTCTCGACGGATTGAAAGACGGTTGGTTTGGCGTGGTGGTTTGCCCCACCAGCGGTCAGGAAAGCTATCGCTGGCACATCTTTGCTTATCATTACAGCCGTCAAAGTGTGGAACTCGTCAGCCTCACGCCGGGGACGTGCACATGTTCGATGTGCAGGATGAGCCGATCCGCCCCATGGACCCGGATACTGGTGAGGTAAAACCAGGCGTTATCCCTGGCCTGATCCACCGCGTGTTGAAACTGACCAGCGGGGCTGAATTAACGGTCACCAATGGCTTGGCCGTGGTCAAGTATGATGTCCAGCGCGAACAAGAAACCCCGGGCGGGGTGCAGTTGGTGCGCGACGCCAGCCGGGTTTTGCTGGCAGTACCCACCGATAAGGGCGTGGCGGCGCTCAGCTTTGCAATCCATGAAGATGGCCGGCTGGCCGAGATTTCACCGGCTGGGGTAAGCACCTCATTGCGGAGCCAGGAACGTCAGATCCTTTTACCGCTTAACCTGCTCGATAATATCCGCGGGATCGGCGCTGGTATGCCAACACCTTCCGGCGTGATTGCCGGGATGAGCTGCTCGCTGGATAACGGCAGCGCTGATCGTCTGCAGGTCCAGGTCAGCAAACCTGGAGCGGCTGCATTCCAAAGACTTAAAAATGGCGACCTGGTCAAACTTAGCAGCACCAGTAGTTATAACGGGATCCATACCGTGACTGGAGTCAATGCGGATGGCAGTTTTGTAATCGATGCCCGCGTTCAAATCCGCTGAGCTGGGCGACTGGGAGAAGGTCGAGCTCGAGAAAACCGGTCTGGTTTTTGATGGGATGCTGACTGGCTACACCAAGCAGGGGGATGGCCAATTGACCGTTAACGCCATCAGCCATGGGCTGCAAGCCGGCGACCTGGTGCAGATCGTAGGTAACAGCGATTACGACGGCGAGTATCCTATCCTCGCACACGATGAGAACAGTTTTACTGTGCAGCGTTTGTGGGTCAAAGGCGAAGCGGTCAATATCCGGCTTGAAGCGCTCAAGCGCCGCGGGCTGGTATTCGACGGTCGAAAAGATTTAATTGAGATTCCACTTTCCGAAACCCTGCCGATCAAGCGCGGCTTTAGCGTAGAAACCTGGGTGAAGTTGAATGACAGCTCGAATGCGATCCTGTTTTGCACCGTGAAGCTGAGCGCAGAAGATGGCAGCCTGAAGGGCAGCGGGGAGCTCTACCTGCTCGTCCATGATGGCTTATTTAGCCTGTATATCATCCTGTTTGCAACTCCTGGCCAGGCAGCCGGGGAGATTGTGCTGCAATCGAAAAAACAGGTTGCGCTCGACGCCTGGGTGCATGTGGCGGCGGTCTATGACGGCAAACAGTTGCGCCTGTTTGAAAATGGAGTCCAGGCGGCAGATCCTCTCGACCTGCCGGCCCCGTTTGCCATCTACACCAAGGCCGTGGGCCTGGCTGGCCAGCCCAGCGATACTGGCGGATACAGCGCCAACCTGAGCGGGCAGTTGGCCGATGTGCGCATCTGGAGCGTGGCTCGCAGCGACAAAGAGATCAGCGATAGTATGCATTTGTTCCTCACCGGGCGCGAGACCGGGCTGGCGGGAAACTGGCGATTGGGTGGGTTGGCGCTTGGAAAAAATGGCAGCCAGCGCGTCTTCGATTTTTCGGTTAATGCCAATCACGGCCTCGCGCATGGCGCGCCTTACGCCGGCGGGGTCGAGCTCACCCGCAAGCTGCGCGACAATGAAACCCTGGCGGTGCAATACACCAATGACGATCTATTTGCCGTGCGGGAAGGCGCCACGTATGAAGAGACCTTCGAGTTCCGCACCGATAATGACCTGAACCCCGAGGATGTGGAGGGCGACGGCAGCGGCGTCTCGCTGTTTGCGCCGGCGCTGTGGGGGCGCCTCAGCCGCACTTCGCAACCGATCCCTTTTACGCACCAGTTCTTTGGGCTTGGCGAGGAAATCGGGGATGGCTGGCGGCGCGCCACCTGCCGGTTTATCATCCCCGAAAATGTGCGCCTGCTGCGCTGCTTTGATATCCAGGCAGTGCAGGGGGGCTGGGAAAAGCTGAAAATCCGCCGCCATACGCTCAGGTTGCTTTCAGACACGGTGACGCTCAGCCGCAGCAATGAAACCGCCGATTTAAGAGTTTGCCGAGATTACTCGGCTTGACGGCCAGGCTGATCTCGCCGGGAAGCTGCGCGAGTTGGATGCCAAAGAAAAAGAAGAGCAGACCTACTTTCCGCATGTGTGGGAACTGGAGCGCAAGATAGAAGGCGCCAAAAATATCGAAGCCACACGGGCAGACGCGCGATGCACAGCGGCGGCTTGTGGAGCAGTATCGTTTGGAAGAGATCCAACTTAAAGGTGATGCAAGTTCAGGGGAAGGGCGCATCGAGAGCGTCAGCGGTCACACTCTCGATGTGGAGGCTTCCAGCACTGACGATGGCGCAAGCATTGTGTATGAATTCGAATCCAATCGCAGGTATTGGATGGCTTGGTGGTTTGACCATTATGAAGGCAATTATTTTTCGATTTGCAACAAGCGAACCGCCAAGTACATGGATGTGGAGGCGGCCAGCACCAGCAGCGGCGCACGGATCATTCAACAGGCATAGAATGCCGGCCCACAGCCAACATTGGTCGTTTGAGCTGTCTGCGCAGTGGTCGGACAAGTACACCAGATACTATAGGATCATCAACCGGAATTCGGGCAAGTGCCTCGATCTGCGGCCAGCCGGACAACCGTATCTGGAGTTGAACAAGATACCCCTCGGTTCAACGATCGTTCAAAACGACCGCAGTGAGAAGGTTTTGACAAGATGGTCAATTGTGGGTGCTGCGTGATCACGATAATATCAGCTTTGACCCCGAACCGATTCGGGCGCGCCAACAGGCCTGGAGAGACAAACAGCGTGCGCTCGCCGAGGCTGAAGCCCGACTGAAGGAGCTGGAAAGATCCCTGTCCGCCGACGAAGACCAGTTAAAACGCTGGCAAACCGAGCTGGATGGGCTGCTGGCCGCCCTTTCCGACATCCGCCAGCGCATTTCTAAATTGACCGCTGATTACCTCGGAGAGGTGACAGCCGCCAGCAACACTGCCCAGGCTATGCTAGCATTGCCCAACCAGCCGGACCCGCGCAACCTGGCGGTGCATGGCGACTTACTCAGCTTTGCCCAGGCTGCCACCCCGCTGCATGCCCTGGAAAGCTGCGACGGGCGCGTCATCCTCAGCTATCAGGATACAGACGGAAGTTTGCGGCAAAGCCATTACGACACAGCCTACGGCGCGGATGGCAAGGGGGAAGAGTGGCTGGCCGATAAATTTCGGGTGGCGCTCGAATTGAATGGCAGCCTTAAACTCGCCCTACCCGACGGCCTGTTATTAAAGCAGGGCAGCAACCAGCTCACGATCGAGTTCTGGGCCATGGGCGGTCTCAAATATCCCAAACAGGGCGACTTTTTGGCGGCAATGGACGAAAAAGGCCAGACGCGCCTGCGCATTCAACTGCCAGATGAAACCGGACAGGTGGTCTGGCAGGCCGGGCTGAAGCCAGACGACGGCCCGCTGGATGGGTTGGTATATGCAAACACCGACCCCAAAGATTATCGCGGCGCCTGGACGCACTGGGCATTTGTCAAAGACTGCAGCCAGGGCGAGATGCTCATCTACAAAAACGGCAAACTTTTGGCCAAAAACGATAGCGCTGCCAGCGGCGGATCGCGCAAACAGCCGCTCATGGATATCTCGCAGGTCAGCTTGGGCGGCTCGCTGCTGGCTGACGCCTTCTGGCACGGGCAGATCGCCGAGCTGCGCATCTGGAATATTGCCTTGCGCCCAGCGGAGATCGAAACCAACAGCGTGGTCACCCTGCTTGGGACCGAACCGGGGCTGTTGGCTTACTATCCCTTCAATGAAGCCCAGGGTGAAGCGGCCCGAGATAACACAGGCGCATACGCCGCTATCAACACCGCCGGATGCAGTTGGAAGCCGTGCAGCGCCCCAATTGGCCGCCTGCTTAACAATGATGGCAGCAACCTGATCGTTCCGATGCTGATCTGCGCCGAGTACAGCCGCCTGCGCGTTGACGCCCAGAACCGAAAAACGTCGATCATGCTGCGCTGCCTGGCCATCCCCGGCCCAGACGGTGTGCGCCTGCTCGACGAGCAGCGCGTCGAAGAACTGGATATGAAGTGGATCGGCAACGCCCAGATCAAACCGACCCTGCTCGGCTATATAGAAGGCGACGCCGCCCGTGCCCACCGAAAACCTGACCGAAGACGACGATTACAACGGCGCCACCTCGGTCGAACTGATCCAATCCAGCGATATGGAATTCAGTTGGACGCGTGAACAGGATGCCAGCCTGGGTATGGAAATGGAGATGCTCCTGGGGGCAAAATCAAACTCGTCCTTTGGGGTTGGGTTTGGGGCTGTGGCAATCACCTCAGCCGAAGAGGTGAAAACAGGGCTTGGTGGTAAAACGAATTTTGCCTACCATTGGCAAAACGCCAGCACGGTCGGCAGCAGCCAGAGCCTGGCCATGAGCGATAAGCTCGAGCTCCGCGGTACCCAGGAAGCCGAGGCGCGTTTCCCGCACCTGGGCAAGCGTTTCATTCCCAAAAATGTCGGTTACGCTCTGGTTACCAGCGGTATGGCGGATGTATTCGTCAGCGTATTGAAACGCAGCAAACGCATGGTGGCTTACCACATCTTACCGGTACAGGGCGTCCCGCTGGACGTCAATACGATCACTTTCCTGATCAACCCGGCCTACACCATGTCCGGCAGCCTGGATGGGATGACCGGGAGCAGCGCCACCAGCGACCGCTTCTTCCGCCATGTGCCCGAGATGCGCAGCCAATATGGCTCGCTCTACCCGGCCAGCTACTACCGCTTGCAGGAAGCCTATGCTTTGAAACTCGAAATTGAACAGCAGGACATGGAACACGCGGCTTATTTCGAACAGTTTAATGCCGGGTTGGTGGATGAAACATCGCTCAGCCGCCAGGAAAGAGACGCCGATGATGCGCTGGTGATTGAGCTGACCGATAAGATTGCGAAGAAAAATCAAGAGATTGTCGCACTAGAAAACCAGCCAGAGGTAGATGTCTCGGGTTTGAAAAAAGAAAGGGATGATCTCCAGGAAAAACTTGACGCTCGCAAGAAGGTGCTGCAGAATCGCGCGCCTGCAGAAAAGCGGTCAAAAGCAAACAGAGATCGATGAAAAGTTCAAGGATCAGTCTGAGCGCGCCCACGCTTCCGACAGCTTTGCTGGTTGGCAGCGTAAGATGGAGACGCTCAATGTGCGCGCCGGCAAGCGCAACATTGTCAACACCTATGTTTGGGATGGCGATGGCGGCTTTCATGCCGAAGAGCAGCAGTTTGCCAGCACAGTGGAACATTCGATTGGCGGTTCCTTTGATTTTAGCGTCTCGCTGGGTGGGCAAGGCAGTTTTGCCTTTGCCAAAGTGCTGGTAGAAGCCAGCGCCTATGCCAATGTCAATATGACCCAAACGATGCGCAAGACCGAGGCTTCGAGTAAAGGTATGGAGCTGCATGTCGACCTGAGCGGGGTCGAGAGCCGCGGCATCACCGATCATAATGATCGCCCGCTGCTGCCCGGCGAAAAGGTCGATCGTTACCGGTTTATGAGCTTCTACCTCGAAAACCACGAAAGTCATTGGAATGATTTCTTCAACTTTGTGGTTGACCCAGAATGGCTGGCCAGCAACGACGAAGAAGCCCGCGCCTTGCGCCTGACGCAGACGGGCAACAAGCCCAACAAAGTCTGGCGGGTCCTGCATCGGGTCACTTATGTCGAACGTCCGGCCTTGATGGGCTTCGGCCGCGATCTGCCGCGCGATCACCGGCACCGCTGAACTTACCGAAACCCAGCACCTGACCAATCGGGTGAACCAGTTGCAAGAAAAGCTCGATAGGATCCTGTATTTGCTGGAGAATCCGAAATAGAGATGATATAGGACCGGGGAAATGTAAAGGATATTTGCGAAAGCTATAATAAATAACATATTGTTTGATTAATTTACAATTAATTGTAGTTAAACTACCTAAAAAGTAGATTATTTTATGTCTATCGCTGCACGGGGGATACAGGCATAATACCAAAGATGTAAGACCCCGAAGGTTCTCTTGGCAAAATGTTACCCAGGTTAGCAAATAAAACCTGGTAACGATTGCGCCGCTCAGGTAGAAAAATCTTTTGGGGTTTTTGTATGCCGATAGAAAATCCATTGTTATCGTTCATCCCTGCAACCTTATGCCAGGTTGCGCTTTTGAATAAGGGCCAGGCAGAGTAGTTCCAGGATCCTGAAGGAGAATTGAATCATGTACTCTTCAAGAAACAAAATTCTATATTTGGTGGTCGTCGTTTTGATGCTGGCCATGGCGCTGGCAAACGCGGCGACAGTCGCAGCGCAGGAACCGACCTGTACCACCAAGGGTATTCCGTCGGTTAGCACAGCTCAATCCGATTACGTGCCATCCTCGAGCGTGGGCGTGAGCGGCAGTGGTTTCCAGTGCGGCGTAACGCTGACGGTTAGCGTGACCTGGCCGGACGGGATCGCCTACACCGGCGATGGGACGAGCACGCCTGGTTCGGATAGCGTAACCACGAATGAATTCGGCGAGTTCAGCTACAATCACATCGTAACTATGGAGGGTGAATATACCGTAGGGGTATCTGCTCAGGATGGCACGCTGCTTGCCACGACGACGTTCACCGACGCCATCACCCCACCGGTTTCATTGGGTGGCTATTATATAGATGACGGTTTCCCCGCTGATAAGCATTATCCCTGGTGTGACGGATATCGGCATTCATTGTGACGATTGCTTCACGACCATAAGCCTGCCGTTCCCGGTGAGTCTGTACGGTGCGTCTTTCACCACAGCGCCGGGTTACTTCGAATGGTAATCTAACATTCGATACCGGGGCCGGCTATTTCAGCAATTCCAGTCTACCTTTCACTGGAACTGGAGAAAGGTTCAACACGATATATGCTTTTTGGGATGACCTTTGGATCCCCCGCTTCAATTCAAGGGGTTCGAATCCGCGGTATCTGGCAGTACGCCTAGTCGCACCTATGTTGTTGAGTGGCGTACGGACTTCTTTCCTGGCATAGGAGATTTCACGAATTTTGAAATCGTGTTCTACGAAGGCCAAGACCTACTTTGATATTATTTATGGGAATCTTCTTTCAGGGAGAGCCAGCGGTAATTCTGCGACGATTCGGGGTTCAGCAGAGCTTCAGTCCGGTTCAGTTTACCCAATACTCATTCAATACTGCAAGCTTAATTTCTCCGGTCGCAGGTTGCGCTTCTCGATATCTGCTCCGAACCAGCCGCCTACAGCCAACGCCGGCGGTCCTTACAGCGGTCCTGAAGGCTCAGCCATCGCCATGAGCGGCGCCGGCGCCTCCGGTCCTGAAATTTCCGACACGCTGAGCTATACCTGGAATGTGAACTCACCGTTGTGCAGTTTCAGCAATATTAACGCATTGCAACCAAACCTGACCTGCTCGGATAACGGCATCTTCGCCGCTACACTGACGGTCTCCGATAGCATCAACCCGCCGGTCAGCAGTGTCCCGACGCAAGTCACGGTGGATAACGTCGAGCCAACAATTGCCATCAGCGGGGCCAGTAATACCAATGAAGGCTCGCCCTACAGCCTGACCCTTGGGAGCAGTCACCGATCCGGGCACGGACACGGTCTTGGGCTACGTCGTTCACTGGGGCGATGGCGCTAGCGACAGCCTCGCGACGCACACCTACGCCGACGGACCTAATAATTACAACATCACCGTCGATCTGACTGATGAGGACCGGCACTTACCTGGATCAGGCCAATGCCTTGAGCATCACGGTGGACAACGTCGAGCCGACGATTGCCATTAGTGGGGCCAGCAATGTCAACGAGCGGTCTGCCTTACAGCCTGACCCTTGGAGCGGTCACCGATCCGGGCACGGACACGGTCTCGGGCTACGTCGTTCACTGGGGCGATGGCGCTAGCGACAGCCTCGCTGACGCACACGTATGCCGACGGTCCTTAACAATTACAACATCACCGTCGATCTGACTGATGAAGATTGTACCTTCCTGGACCAGGCCAATGCCCTGAGCGTTGCGGTAGACGATGTCGTCCCGACGATCAGCGGCATTTCGGCGTAATGCTGCACAAACCCTGCTTGGCACGCAAGTCATCTTCACCGGCTCAGCCAGCGATCCTTCTGGGCCGGACACGACCGCCGATTTCGCTTGGCAGTGGTCCGGCAGACGGTGCATCCTTCTGGAGCTTTCGGAGCCCCGGGTGCCAACACCTTCAGCATTTCCTTCCTGACCTGCGGCACCCACACCGTCACTGCCCAGGCAAGAGATAAGGATTTGGGAGTTTCAGCGCCCTTTACTTCTGGTTCTTGTCAGCGCTTACGAAGTGCACTTTCAGGCTCCGCTGAACGAGGGTATGAACGACCTCGTCCAAAAAGGCCCGGGTCGTCCCGGTTAAAGATTTCCATCGGATGCGGCGGCGTACCTTTGGCGGGCCTGGCTCCTGCAATCCAACTGCTCAGCGGCGATCAGACGGCTGGCGCCGAAACCGTGGCTGACAATGTCGAGACTTTATCGTCTTCGGCTGCGGATACCACGGGTATCATGCGCCCTGTCGACGGCATGTACATCTACAATCTACAAGTACCCAGCACTGCAGGCGTAGATACCCTCTACACAGTCCGGGTGCGGCCCTTCGGAACTGGCGCTGATCTGCGGGTTGTCTTGAAAATCCGCAAGTAACCAGCGAAGTCTACCAATATAATGAGAGCCGGATCAACACGGGGGTCTGATCCGGCTTAGGCTTTAAGTCCGGATGGCAGCACCTGGTCGTCTTGCTGCAGCCAGTAGCGTATAATAATAAAGTGGTTTGCCATTTTCTATCCGATTGGATCCCTTTCCACCCTCCTCTACAAGCAACTGTTTTCAACAGCCGATGATCAGGATTGCCGTCAGACCAGCGCACGTTCACCCTGCCAGCCGATTTGGCCACAACAATGGCATACTTCGGCGACTTTGAACGGACGATCCGCGACCTGGATCATCTGAGCCTGGTCAAAACCTATGCACAAGACCAATACCGCATCCTGTACAGCGCTGCCGAGGCGGGCGTCTTTCACGTTGAATTCTACTGTGACTTACAGGTCCAGTACGATGAGAGCAGCCAGGCTATCCGGGTGATCCCCCTGGCCGGGATACTGCCGGTTTCGCCCAAGGTGACGTTCAACTCGATGACCGGCCAGGGGTATTACGCCAGCCAGGCGCTTTTTCACTCCACGGGGCCGAACACCACCGTCCAATATAAAGTCGAGATCAAGGCTGAGGTCCCCAAGCGCCTGGAATTTAAATGGGTTCCGGATGCGTTGGCCAAGCGCGTGGTTGAGAACCTGGTCAGCCAGCGCTTGCAGGTGATCACCGATGGATTTATTGCTCGAAGTACAAAAAGTTCTACGCCAGGCCGCTCAGGCCGAATAAATGGTTTGATCGCTTCCAAGGGTTGACCAACCTCCTTGGAAAGGGAAATAAGGATGCATGGAACAGTTGCTGAATTTCGCATTCGCAAAGCAGAGCCAGGAGATGCGTCTGGACTTGCGGAGCTGCTTCGATCGATTGGCTGGTTTTCGCGAATGGAAAATGAAACTGAGAGGGTTTGTCTCTGAGCTGTTCATTGTTAATTCGGCGCGTGGGCGCGGTTTGGGGACCCTGCTGCTCAAAGCAATCGAAGCGGAGGCGATAGAGCTGGGGTGCTCGCGATTGCAGCTGATCAATTTCAGGAATTGAAAATCCTACCACCGTTCCTTCTATGAAAAAGCAGGTTGGGTTGAGCGGCCGGATGGGGCGAGCTTCGTGCGATACATCGATGAGTGACGCGGGTTACCTGTGACAAAAAATCAGGCCTCACAGGTGGTTATCCCTGGAAGGCCTGGTTGAATTAAGTTGTCTGGACCAAACTATTCCGGCCGCATTACCAGCCCGTAGACGTTCTCCCCATACTTGACCCTCACCGGCGCCCAGGTGGGCTTCAACACCATCCCGGTCTCGAGCGGGTAGCTCTCATCCACGTCGATCCGCCCCATCGCTTTTACCCCGTTCTCGAACTCCGCCACGCCGATGGTCAGGTAGCGCAGGTCGAAACCCCACGGCAGGTTGTAGATCCGCGTGAAGGTGAGCAGTTTGCCATTGCCCTGCGGCTTGACCTTTTCGAACTCGCGGCTTTTGCAGACCAGGCAGCGGTCGTGGAAGGGATAGTGCAGCTTGCCGCATTTCTTGCATTTGTAGGCTGTGATCCCAATCTCGCGTCTTCATGGCTCTACCCTCCGCAGGACAAAGGACAGCACATTGTTGCCGAAACCGCCGAAGTTGACCGTCAGGCCGTTCTGGGCGTTCTTCACCTGGCGTTCCTTGGGCAGCTCGTGGCGGAGCTGGCAGACGATATCCACCACCTGGGCGACGCCGGTGGCGCCCAACCGGGTGGCCGCGGGCCTTCAAGCCGCCCGAGACGTTGATCGGGATCTGCCCGCCCAGCCTGGTCTTGCCAGCCAGGGCGGCCTTGCCGCCTTCGCCCTTCTTGAAGAAGCCGATGTGCTCGCTCTCGGCGATCTCCAGGATGGTGAAGGCGTCGTGCAGCTCGGCGACGTGGATGTCGGCCGGTTTGAGCTTCGCCATCTCCAAGGCCTGCTGGGCGGCCAGGGTGACTGCTTTCAGGTCGGTCGGGATCGTCCCGCTCTTGCAGGGTGTGGGTATCGGTCGCCTGGCCGAAACCGGCGATCACACACCGGGGTCTTGTTGAATTTTTTAGCGATTTCCAGCGGGCAGAGCACCACCGCCGCGGCGCCGTCGCTGACCGGGCAGTTATCGTACAGGTGCAGCGGGTCAGCAGCAGGAGGGTTGTTGACGATCGAAGTCGTGATTGTCGAAAATGCCCTCCTTCGTGATCGCCATTTCGACATGGGCGAACGGGTTATGCGCGCCCATCTCCTGGTTCTTGACCGCCACCGCGACCAGCATCTCGCGGGTCACGCCGTATTTTTCCATGTACAGGCGGGTGAACATCCCGGCCATCCCCGGCAGGGTGATGCCATAGGGATATTCAGCCGGCGGGTGGGTCATGGTCGCCACGAAATCGGTGGCGCGCCAGCCGGTGACCTCGCGCATCTTCTCGCCGCCCACCACCAGCACCGTGTCGTAATATCCAGAAGCCACCGCCAGCAGCCCGTTCTTGATCGCCGAGCCGCCGGAAGCCGGGCCGTTCTCGATGTATCCGCGGCGGCAGGCAGCAGGCTCAGCCGGTCCACCAGCGAGCTGGCCAGCGCCGCTCTGGTGCTGGATGATGCCCGCCGCCCATATTGGCCACGTAGAGCGCATCCACGCCCTATCGCCCAAGCCGGCGTCATCCAGCGCTTTCAAGCCAGCCCAGGCGAGCATATCCATCAGGGTATCTTCATCGCGCCGGCCAAATGGGATCATCCCAGCGCCAATTACCGCTACGTCTCTCATCGTCTATCTCCCTTTCAATCCGGCGATGCGCTCGCGGATCGTGTCGTCATCCGCGAACTTGATCTGCCGCGTTGCTTCTTCCCAAGTCCTGCGGCACCGGGCGCTCGCCAACCACCAGGCGCGGCTTGGCTTTGAAATAGATCTCCCGGGTCAGCCCCCAGGAATTGCCGCCGCCCAGCTCGTGCGGGATCTTGGTTTCCTCCAGCGGGTACTCGATCATCCAGCGCCGGAACCCGATCGGGCTCTCGGCCACGATCAGCACCTCGTCCTGGTTGCAGATATTCCATGTGGTATTCCATCTTGGCGGCGAACAGGTGCGAGCCGATCCGCAAGCCGCGGTCGATCGCCAGGGTGTGGTAGCTCATCCCGACTTTCTCGTTCTCCATCCGCCCATTGACCACCCCTACCAGATAGCCATCCACCTGGCCCATCAAGCAGTACTCGCTCTTCACCCGGTGGCGATACCAGGCCAGCAGCTCGCCGTACAGCCGGGCGCTGACGATATCGTAATAGTCCCGCTCGATGAACAGGCAGGGATGCACCGACTTGAGAATCTCAGGCACATCCTCCCGCTCCGCCTGGCGGACGACCATCTTCTTGCCGTTCGCCAGGGTGATCACCTTCGGCGGGTACGGCGGCATCTCATACTGGTACGGTCGTAATACCTTTTCTAACTCCATATCAACTGCCATAGTTTTACCTCCAATTAAAAATTTCTACGAAGACGCAAAGAACGCAAAGCGATTTTTTAACAGCATTTCTTCGCGCACTTTGCGTCCTACGGTTAATCGCTCGCTAACCCAGATTTCGGCGCTGAGCCTATTGATGCACTCCACGTGGCCGGTGTCGATGCCGTCGCCGAATTGCGTCTTGGGCATAGCGGCTTTCTTCTTCATCAGCGCCTCGTACTCGTCATCGTCCACCACGGCCACGCAGCGCCCGATGCTCGATTCGCCGTCCACGAAGCGCCAGGGGAAGAAACCGACTGTCGTGCGCCTGTTGACCAGCAGGTCGATATCGCCGCCGATGCACTCGGCATGGATAATCCCGTACGGGAACATCTCCAGGTGCATCAGCTGGTACTTGGTATCGTCGAAGAACTCCGCCAGCGGCTTGCCGTATTTCTTCTGGAACACCTTCTCCGCCTGGCGCGCCTGGCGCGGCATCCAGTCGCGGATGATGGTGTTCATCGGGTGGTCGGCGCTGCCGCAGTCCACGCCGATCCAGCGCAGCTTCTTGGCTTTGGCCCATTCGGCGAACTCGCGATCCGGTCCGGGGTGCATCACCATGTAGCGGATTTCGTTGGCGGTCGGCATATCCCAGCCGAAGTGGTGGTAGCCGGTATGGATGATCAGGATATCGCCTTCTGGCGCACTTCAACCCGCTCTTCCACCATCTTGCTGGTGTAGACGTCGTAGTCGCCGCAGATGTCGCTCAAATCCACCACCGCGGCCTGGTGGACCAGGAAGTCCATATCGCAGCGAGGCGATGTCTTTGCCGGGTGTGTGGAAATGGATCTCGCCGTCCAGGTGGGTGCCCAGGTGGTTGGAGTGGGTGACCACCTGTCCGTTGGCCCCGTTCGGCGCCAGGCGCTTGAAATACTTCACCTGCAGCGGCTCGTAGGTTGGCCACGGCGGCGTCGCAATGCCCAACGGGACGGTCAAATCAATGAATTTCATTTTTATCTCCTTTATGAAAGATTGAAACGTAAAAACGCAAAGGATCGCAAAGAATATTAAGTCATGATTGATTCTTCTCGATTTTCCACGGTTCATGGTAATTGATTAAGACAATCCGTTTGATCCATGTTTCATCAGTACACATTCCAATTGAGTAAGAAATCCGAAGTGATAACCTCCTAAGCTTAAATATGTCAACAGTTGCGCTTCGTGGATCGGTAGTAAGTTCTCGACAGTTTTATTTTCAATCACGACATGCAATTTTCGATCAAGCATATCTACACGATAACCCGTTTCAATTCTTACGCCATCATAATCAATTGGCAGCGGAACTTCACATTCCACCTTCAAGCCCTCGTTTCGTCAGTTCATAGGCCAGGCACTGTCTGATAAGCTAGATTCTAAGCAAACCAGGACCAAAGCTTCGATGAACCTTGAATCGCCGAATCTACAATCTCTCTGCAATTTCCTCAATATCCATCGAATCCTATAACTATATCACTAAGCAGATTGTATTTAACTATCTTTGCGATCCTTCGTGCTTCTTAGCTGTTTTAATCTTTATAATTTCTCACTATCGCCTCGAATGCATCCTCGGAAGCACTTCTCCGGGGCGCGCAGGATCCCCGCGCCGACCATGCCCACGCCCGGGTCTTTGTGGGCGATGCCGGTGTTGATCTGCGGCAGGATGCCGGTCTCGATCACCTTGCGCACGTCGATACCGCAGGGCGTGCCGCGGAAATTCAAGCGCCGGGATGGTGAACTGCTCGTGCTCGTCGAACGTGATCTCGTACATCTCCAGGGTCGTCTGGAGCGCCAGTTGCGGGCGTGCCGCCGACGAACTTGACGATCGCCGGCGCGGCCGCCATCGCCATCCCGCCGTAACCGGCGGTCTCGGTCACCGTGCTGTCGCCGATATCCGGGTTGGCGTCTTTTTCGCTGAAACTGCGGGAAATACAGCCCCTGCACCAGCCCGGCCGGCGCGGTGAACCAGCGCTCCGGCATCCCCGCCATCCGCATCCCGAAATCCGTCCCGTTGCGCGCCATCACGGTGACGATCGTGCTGCCTGCCACTCCTTCGGCCGGCTCCAGCATCGCCTTGCCGGCCGGCATGCTCAGGTTCAGGAAAAAGTGGTCGTTGCGGTCGATGAACTCGATCACCTTTCGCCAGGGTCTCGTTGTCTTTGTTGGTGCGCGCCAGGGCCGGCAAGATCGCCCGCAGGAACAGCGAGGTGCCGGCCCGGTTGCGGTTGTGGCACTCGTCGCCCATGTGCAGCGCCTGGGCGATCAGGCTGCGCAGATCGATCCCATCCGGCAGGGTTGCAATGCCCGGTCGAGGGTGGGGTACAGGTCGGTCTCCATCCACTTCAGCCGGGCGTAGACCTCCGCGCCCATCCCGCCGTAGCGCAGCACCTTGCCCAGCCCTTCATTCTGCGTGCAGAAAGCCCGGTTGCCAAAGGCTTTGTTCTCGATGATGAAGACCGGCATCGAGGCGAGATCACCCCCGCCATCGGTCCCACGGCGTGATGGTGGTGGCAGGGCGAAAACTCGATCTCGCCCGAAGCCGCCATCCTTGCGCCTCAGTCTCATCACTGGCGATCCCTTCATAGATCAACGCGCCCATCACCGCCCCGCGGGGCGGGCCGCACATGCGCTCCCAGCCCACCGGCGGGCCGGCGTGCAGGATCATCCGGTCGTGCATCCCCGGGATCACATCCTTGGCGATCCCCATCCCGGCCAGCACGGTCGCCCTGCCTTGATCCGGCGGCACCTCGGCGTTCGCCGCATCGATATCGATCCCGGCGGGTGGAATGCAGGCGTACTACCCTTCAGCCGGCGGCCGCCAGTCTACATCCGTCACCGGAGTGCCCTGCGTCTTTGATGGATTGGGCCATGCTCTCCAAGCCGACATTGATCACCATCAGGTAGACAAGTTCTAATGGAATTTAGCCCCGAAATTCAGATCCATCAAGAAGGTAACGACAATAAGTCTAAAAGTTTAAGAGATCTATTACCAAATCCATTTGGTCCAAAGGATTTTAAAAATCCTTCTTGAATCATATTTTGGTCTCTAGAAAGAGACCTAGAGTTCGAGATGCAAGTCCCATTACATCTCGAAATTCAGGCTTCTAAATCTTGTGTCATGCATTTCCTGGTCCGTATCTATGCTTATTACACCTACTTTAACATCGTTACTATCCACGACAGGAATACAAAATATGCTCTTGCATTTCCCCCCATCGCTTCTAGGATCAATATTATACTCAAGATTATTTGTGCGGTCATTAAAATCTACTGTTTGAATGTCATTTTTCTTCAATGGTTCCTTTAAAGCCCATAAACACTAAAAATTTATCCAATCTATGCGGATACTGTCTTTTTGTTTCCTTTGCTTTTAGCGCAAACACAAAGTTATCATACGGTGTCAAAATTTGTTCTTGCTTTTCTAACTCCAACTCCAAGTCCAAAAATCAAAAAGTGTAATGCACCGACGGTACAAATACATGACTTTTAAAGTGGGCCGGAAGGGATTTGAACCCTCGAACCCCGCCATGTCAAGGCGGTATCTTAACCAAGCTAGACCACCGGCCCGTTTATATTCATGTCAAGTCCTGCAATTCTGCACTAAAAACCAATTGATGGTTTTTATATTTGCCATAATCCATGTCATAATATAAATCACACTTAAAGGATGGAAATCCCCCAAGAATTACTTATTACCGTATATTGATTGAAGAAAGTTAGTTTAGTTCCTCCTACTGTTAATTATATTCCATTAATACTATCAAGAGGCTAAACATTGCTTGTAGTATTTGTGTTAATGCTTAGGAATCAAACATTTTCATTACATCCATGAGATTATAAAATTGATGCAAGTGTTATCTATTTATTTCCCAAACAAAAGCAGCGGGTGATTCATCCCTGTTACCATTAACATCTACAAATCGCACCATAAAAACATGTTTACCTTGAGATAAATTAGGAAAAATAAATGGGCTGGTACAGATGACAAATTCCGAACTGTCCATACTACATTCAAAGTGATCTACTCCCTTTGCGTTAATAGTTGAAAAGTCAAATCTAATTGTACTGGAGCCAGTACCTAGTGTCATTATTTATAACATTGCTACTACCGTCAGTAGTAGAGTTTATCACAGTATCTTGAAGACTCGTGGTGGGAGATGGAGCACCTGTGATATTATTTACAATATTACCAGTCTCTCGAGCTGTGTTTACATTCCATGTAAATGACGAAGTAGTTGGATCCTTATTGCCTGAATTATCTACTGCCAAGATTTCTACGATATGTATGCCGTTACCTAGATTATCATACTGCACTGGGCTGGTACAGGTGGAAAATGATGAGCCGTCTATTGAGCATTCAAAGTGGTTAATACCAACCTCCTCACCTTCTTCTACGCTAGTATCATTACCTGACAAAGTAAAGGTAACGTTAGTAGATTCTGTCTCCGAACCGTCCGTTAAAGTTCTATTATTACCATCGATAGCAGTATTTATAATCGTGTCTGGTGGTACTGTGTCTACAGTCCATGTAAATGATGCAGGAGACGGGTCTTTATTACCTGAGTTATCTAATGATCTTGCCTCAAGTATATGAGCTCCGTCTGCAAGACCGCTATATTGGACAGGGCTGGTACAGGCGGAAAATGACGAGCCGTCTATTGAGCATTCAAAGCTGTTAATACCTGCGCCTCCATTTTCTATACCAGCAATTGAAGCGGATAGAACAAAAACTATCGAACTGGATGACGTGGTACCATCATTAGCTACTGCCTTTCCAGCTCCATCAATGGCGGAAACTACTGTGGTATCCAGCGCAAGTCCAGTCGCTGGTATTTTGGTAGTTTCATTAGTTACAATATTTTCATTACCTCCGATAGATCTACTCGTTGTAACGTTTTGAGGTATTGGCGGTGGGGGTGTTGTAATGTTTTGAGTTGACGGTGTTGTAATGTTTTGAGTTGACGGTGTTGTAATGTTTTGAGTTGACGGTGTTGTAATGTTTTGAGTTGACGGTGTTGTAATGTTTTGAGTTGACGGTGTTGATGTGTTGTAATGTTTTGAGTTGACGGTGTTGTAGTAATGTTTTGAGTTGACGGTGTTGGAGTTACGGTGTTGTAATGTTTTGAGTTGACGGTGGGGGTGTAGGCGCTGGTGGAGGTGATGTAATAGTCCATAAGAATACTGGGGGCATCTGACCTTTGTTGCCGACCTTATCTTCGGCTCTGACTTCGAAGGAATGATCTCCAATTGATAAGTCGGTAAACTGGAGTGGTGTATCACAAGTGGAAAATGATGCTCCGTCTATGGAACATTCAAAGTGGTCCAAGCCCATACCTATATCTGAACCAGAGAAGGTAAACGTCATGGATCTAGATGTAGTATTACTACCACTAGTTACAGTCTTGTTGTTACCATCATTAGAAGAGTTTATTGTTGTATCAGGTGGCGTCGCATCGACATTCCATCCGAATGATGCTGGAGTTGTTCCTTGGTTTCCAACATTGTCAACAGCTCTAACTAGCAATTTGTGAGCACCGCTTCCAAGGTCATTTAACTGGTTAGGACTAGCACATGTTGTAAATGATGCTCCGTCTATGGAACATTCAAAGTGGTCCAAGCCTACACCTGTATCAGTACCTGAGAAGGTAAATATCATGGCTGTAGATGATGTACCTCCATCAGCAGATATAGGGTTTTTATTACCATCTGTAGCGGAAGTGATATTTGTAGTTGGTGCTGAAGTGTCTACAGTCCAGGTGTACAGTGCTGGTGACGGGTCTCCATGTCCTGAATTATCTACTGCCCTTACCTTAATTGTATGAGGACCATCGCTTAATAAATTAGGGATTCTGAATGGGCTGGTACAGTCAGCAAAACCAGAGTTATCTATACTGCATTCAAAGTGATCCACATTAGCAACAGCGTCTATTGCTGAGAACGCGATTGTCACTATATTGGATTTACTATTGCTATTGTTAGTAACTGTATTTTTATTGCCATCGGTGACTGAATTAATAGTAGTATTTGGTGGTGTCGTATTTATGGTCCATATGAATGCGGTTGGTGTAGGACCCTCATTTCCTGCCTTATCTTCAGCTCTTACTTCCAAAGTATGAGATCCATCTGCAAGATTACTAAATTGGATAGGGCTGGCGCAGACCACAAATGATGCTCCATCAAGAGAACATTCAAAGTGATCCACACCTACACCCTCGTCTGAACCTGTGAAGGTAAACGTCATGGATCTAGATGTACCATTACCACCGTTGCTCACAGTCTTGTTGTTACCATCATTAGCAGAGTTTATAGTTGTATCAGGTGGCGTTGCATCGACATTCCAAGTAAAGAGTTCTGGAGAGTTATCATTATTTCCTGAATTATCTAATGCCCTTACTTTAAATGTATGAGGACCGTTGCTTAACAAATTAGGGAATGTGAGTGGGCTGGTACAGTCAGCAAAGTCAGACTTGTCTAAGCTGCATTGAAAACGTTTTACCTCTACTTTACTTGTTTTTACTTTACTTGTATCTGAACCTGAGAATGTAAATGTTATAGAGCTTGACCTAGTATTACTACCGTTGGATAAGGTGTTCTTATTGCTGTCAACAACAGAATTGATAGATGTAGTTGGTGGTATCGTATCAATTGTCCAGGCGAAGGATGCTGGGGATGCATCTATGTTTGCAACATTATCTTCAGCTCTTACTTCCAATGTATGAGCTCCATCCGATAGATTGTTAAATTGTACTGGACTGGTACATGTTGTAAATGATGCTCCATCAACTGAACATTCAAAGTGGTTTACACCAGTGCCCCTATCAGTACCTGAGAAGGCAAAGGTCATGGATGTGGAAGTAGTATTACCACCTGTAGTTACAGTTTTCCTATTGCCGTCGATGGCAGAGGTGATAGAAGTTGTTGGTGGTGCTGTGTCTACGGTCCAGTTGAATGAGGCCGGTGATGAGCCTCTATTTCCTGCCTTATCTTCAGACAATACCCTAAATGTATGAGTACCATCTTTCAATGAATTAGGTAATGTGAATGGGCTGGTACAGGTGACAAAGTCAGAGTTATCCGTGCCACACTCAAAGTGATCTATGCCTATGCCGCCAGTATCGTTACCAGAGAATGCAAATGTCATGGAAGTGGATTTGGTAGTACCAGCATTAGTTACGGCGCTTTTATTACCATCTGTAGCAGATGTTTATTGAGGTTGTTGGAGGTACTGTGTCTACGGTCCAGTTGAATGAGGCCGGTGATGAGCCTCTATTTCCTGCCTTATCTTCAGACAATACCCTAAATGTATGAGTACCATCTTTCAATGAATTAGGTAATGTGAATGGGCTGGTACAGGTGACAAAGTCAGAGTTATCCGTGCCACACTCAAAGTGATCTATGCCTATGCCGCCAGTATCGTTACCAGAGAATGCAAATGTCATGGAAGTGGATTTGGTAGTACCAGCATTAGTTACGGCGCTTTTATTACCATCTGTAGCAGACTTTATGGAGGCTGTTGGTGGTACTGTGTCTACGGTCCAGTTGAATGAGGCCGGTGATGAGCCTCTATTTCCTGCCTTATCTTCAGACAATACCTTCAAATTATGAGATCTATCCGATAGACTCTTAAATTGTTCTGGGCTCTCGCATGTTGTAAATGAAGTCTCCGTCAAGAGAACATTCAAAGTGGTCCACACCTACGCCTCTATCTGAACCTGAAAATGTAAACATCATGGATCTAGATGTAGTATTACCCCCATTGGTTACGGTGTCATTCTTGCCATCGAAAGCAGTGCTGATATTGGAAGATGGTGGAGTTGTATCCACTTTCCAAGTAAAGAGTTCTGGAGAGTTATCATTATTTCCTGAATTATCTAATGCCCTGACCTTAAATGCATGAGGACCATCGCTTAAATTAGGGAATGTCAGTGGGCTCCTACAGTCAGCAAAGTCAGAGTTGTCTAAGCTGCATTGAAAACGTTTTACCTCTACTTTACTAGTATCTGAACCTGAGAATGTAAATGTTATAGAGCTTGACCTAGTATTACTACCGTTGGATAAGGTGTTCTTATTGCTGTCAACAACAGAATTGATAGATGTAGTTGGCGGTATCGTATCAATTGTCCAGGCGAAGGATGCAGGGGACGCATCTACGTTTGCAACATTATCTTTAGCTCTTACTTCCAAAGTATGAGATCCATCTGCAAGGTTGGCTATATTCTACAGGGCTGGTGCAGACTGCAAATGATGCTCCATCAACAGAACATTCAAAGTGGTTTACGCCAGAACCCCTATCAGTACCTGAGAAGGCAAAGGTCATGGATGTGGACGTAGTATTACCACCTGCAGTTACAGTTTTCCTATTGCCGTCGATGGCAGAGGTGATAGTAGTTGTTGGTGGCGCCGTATCAATGGTCCAGCTGAATGATGAAGGAGTGGGATCATTATTTCCAACATTATCTGAGGCTTTTATTTCTATCATATGAGCACCATCCTTTAGTCCTTTGAGTTCGAGTGGTGCACTACAGGTGGAAAATGACGCTCCATCAAGTGAACAATCAAAGTGATTAATACCTGCTCCTTTACCCTGATTGCCTCCAGTGTCTATACCTGAAAAAGTAATTATTGTAGAGTTGGAAGACGAATTGCCCCCAGTAATTATGGAACTTTTATTCCCATCTGTAACAGAATCAATTGTGGTTGATGGGGGTACTGTGTCTACGGTCCAGTTGAATAAGGCCGGTGATGAGCCTCTATTTCCTACCTTATCTTCAGACAACACCCTAAATGTATGAGTACCATCTTTCAATAAGTTAGCGAATGTGAATGGGCTGGTACAGGTGACAAAGTCAGAGTTATCTATGCTGCACTCAAAGTGATCTATGCCTATGCCGCCAGTATCGTTACCAGAGAATGCAAATGTCATGGAAGTGGATTTGGTAGTACCAGCATTAGTTACGGCGCTTTTATTACCATCTGTAGCAGACTTTATTGAGGTTGTTGGTGGTGCTGTGTCTACGGTCCAGTTGAATGAGGCCGGTGATGAGCCTCTATTTCCTACCTTATCTTCAGACAATACCCTAAATGTATGAGTACCATCTTTCATTGAATTAGGTAATGTGAATGGGCTGGTACAGGTGACAAAGTCAGACTTATCCGTGCCACACTCAAAGTGATCTATACCTATGCCGCCAGTATCGTTACCAGAGAATGCAAATGTCATGGAAGTGGATTTGGTAGTACCAGTATTAGTTACGGCGCTTTTATTACCATCTGTAGCAGACTTTATTGAGGTTGTTGGTGGTGCTGTGTCTACGGTCCAGTTGAATGATGAAGGAGCTGAGGCTTTATTTCCAACTTTGTCATCAGACAATATCTTGAGTGTATGGATGCCATCTCCTAGGTTGGTTGAGGTAAACTGTAATGGGCTGGTACAGACAGTAAACTTTGAATTGTCTATGCTACATTCAGAATGATCAACTCCTACACCACTGTCGATGCTAGAGAACAAGAAAATCATAGAGTTGGAAGATGTGTTACCCCCTGCAGTTATGACTCTGTTATTACCATCGGTGGCAGAGTCGATAGTAGTTGCAGGCGGAGATGTGTCCACGGTCCATGTAAGCGATGCCGGTGAAGGGTCCTTATTTCCGACTCTGTCTTGGGCCCTTATTTCCAGAGTATACTGACCGTCTTCAGACAGACTTGGGAATGTGAAGGGGCTGGTACAGGTAACAAAGGTCAAACCATCTACATTACACTCAAAGTGATCTATACCTACACCGCCAGTATCGTTACCAGAGAATGCAAATGTCATGGAAGTGGATTTGGTAGTACCACCATTAGTTACGGCACTTTTATTACCATCTGTAGCAGAGTTTATAGATGTTGCAGGTGGTTTTGTATCTACAGTCCATGTAAATGATGATGGAGATGTATCCTTATTTCTCGAGTTATCGATGGACAGGACGTTGAAAGTATGAGTCCCATCGTTTAGTAACTTAGGGAAAGTGAAGGGGCTGGTACAGGTAACAAATTTTGAGTTATCTATATTGCATTCAAAGTGATTGATGCCCACTCCCTTACCTTGATTACCACCAGTATCGTTAGCGGAAAATGCAAAAGTCATCGAATTAGAAGTGGTGTTATCACCTGTCCTAAGAGCAGTTCCATTACCATTGATAGCAGAAACTAGAGTAGTATTAGGAGGTACAGTATCTACAGTCCATGTAAATGAGGCAGGAGACGGGTCTTTATTTGTTGAATTATCCTCTGACAAGACCCTAAACGTATGGGTACCATCACCTAAGTTGACAGAAGTGAATTGGATGGGACTGGTACATATGGTAAAGTTAGAATTATCTATACTGCATTCAAAGTGACCTACACCGCCGGTATCTGTACCAGAGAATCCAAATATCATGGAAGTGGATTTGGTAGTACCACCATTAGTTACGGCACTTTTATTACCATCTGTAGCAGAGTTTATAGATGTTGCAGGTGGTGTTGTATCTACGTTCCATGTAAATGATGATGAAGATGGATCTATGTTTCTGACATTGTCCTCAGCTCTTATCTGAAGAATATGAGCACCATCTTTTAGACTGTTAAATTGAACTGGGTTGGAACATGTAACAAAGTTAGAATTGTCCATACTGCAGTCAAAGTGATCTATGCCTACACCACCAGTATCGTTACCCGAGAAAGCAAAGGTCATTGAAGTAGATTTAGTACTACCACCATTGGTTACTGAGCTTTGGTTAACATCTACGATAGAGTTTATTATGGTTGTAGGAGGTGTTGTATCTACAGTCCACCTGAACAATGCAGGAGAAAGATCCTTATTTGTTGAGGTATCCTCAGATAATACGGCTAAGGTGTGAGTACCATCTTTTAGGCTGTCAATTTCGAGTGGGCTCGTACAGGTAACAAATTTAAGGTTGTCTATGCTGCACTCAAAGTGATCGACTCCCACACCAGTATCGTTACCTGCGAATTCAAATAGTATGGAGTTGGCTGAGGAATTACCACCCATAACAATCTTCTCATGATGACTGTCTGTGGCAGAGTCGATGGTAGTAGAAGGCGGTATTGTGTCTACAGTCCATGTAAATGATGATGGAGATGGGCTTATATTTCCAACATGGTCTTTAGCGCTAACCTTAAAATTATGAGCACCATTGGTCAGGTTGTTAGATTGAACAGGGCTGGTACAAGTAGTAAAGTTGGAATTATCAATACTGCATTCAAAGTTACTTATTCCGACACCAGTATCGTTACCTGAAAACATAAATGTCATTGAGGTGGATTTGGTGTTATTGCCATTAGTTACGGCACTTTTATTACCATCTGTAGCAGAGTCTATGGCAGTAGAAGGCGGTGTTGTATCTACCGTCCATGTAAATGATGATGGAGATGGGCTTATATTTCCAACATTGTCTTCAGCCCTTACCTCAAAAATATGAGCGCCATCGGTCAGGTTGTTAGATTGAACAGGGCTGGTACAGGTAGTAAAGTTGGAATTATCAATACTGCATTCAAAGTGATTGATACCCACTCCGATACCTTCTTTACCACCAGTGTCGTTTCCCGAGATTTTAAATGTCACAGAGTTAGATGACGTGTTACCACCAGTGCTAATACTAGTTCTATTTCCATCGGTGGCAGAGTCAATATTGGCATCCGGCGGTACTGTGTCCACAGTCCATGCAAATGACGAAGGAGATGGGTCTTTATTTCCAACATTGTCTTCAGCCCTTACGTCAAAAATATGAACACCGTCTGAAATATTGGATGAGGAATACTGGATAGGGCTTGTGCAGATAGAAAATGTCCCCCCATCCAACGAACATTCTAGATGAGTTACCCTGAGACCACCAGAGTCGTTACCTGCAAAGGTAAATTTTATTGAGGTAGAGGAGTTATTATCGTTGTTATTTATTGTCTGATTATTACCATCATTGGCAGAAGTTATAGAAGTAGTCGGTGGTATAGTATCTACATTCCAGCTCAATAAGGCTGGAGATGACCTCATATTTCCTACATTGTCTTTAGAGAATATCTGCAAATTATGATTACCTTCCCTTAGGGAATTGATTTCCAGGGGGCTAGTACAAGTAATAGTGTTGGAATTGTCTAGAATGCATTCAAAGTGATTGATTCCTACCCCCTTATCCTCTTTGCCGCCAGTGTCGGTAGCTGAAAAAGTAAATATGGCATAATTTGATGACGTGTTACCACCAGTGCTAATCGCCGATTTATTACCATCAAAAGCAGAATTTATAGAGGTAAGGGGTGCTACTGTGTCTACGGTCCAGCTAAATGATGCAGGTGAAAGATCTTTATTTCCAACACCGTCGTGGGCGCGAGCCACTAGCGTATGGACACCATCTCTTAGGCTGTCAATTTGGAGAGGGCTGGTACATGTGACAAATTTTAAGTTGTCTATGCTGCACTCAAAGTGGTTAAGGCCTACACCACTATCGGTACCTGAGAATGAAAATATCACAGTGTTTGATGACGTGTTACCACCAGTGCTAATCGCCGATTTATTACCATCAAAAGCAGAATTTATAGAGGTAAGGGGTGCTACTGTGTCTACGGTCCAGCTAATAGATTGTGGAGAGAGATCCTGATTTCCTACATTGTCCTTGGCTCTAACCTTAAAATTATGAGCACCGTCGGTCAGGTTGTTAGATTGGACAGGGCTGATACAAGTAGTAAAGTTGGAATTATCAATACTGCATTCAAAGTTACTTATTCCGACACCAGTATCGTTACCTGAGAATTTAAACGCTATAGAGTTAGATTTAGTATTGCTGCCGTTAGTTATAGCACTCTTATTACCATCGATTGCGGTATTGATAGTCGTAGTGGGCGGTACTGTGTCTATGCCCCAGTTAAACGATGCAGGAGTGAGATTCATGTTTCCGACGTTGTCTTCAGCTCTGATTTTAAAGATATGATTACCGTCCTTCAAAGTGTCAGAGCTAAGCGCGACAGGGCTGGTACAAGTAGTAAAGTTGGAATTATCAATACTGCATTCAAACTGCTTTATTCCTACTCCTTTATCTTCACTACCACCAGTATCATTAGCGGAGAATTCAAAGGTCACTGAGTTTGAAGATGTGTTACTACCAGGAATCATAGATTTGTTACTGCCATCGGTAGCAGAGAATATTGACGTCGAAGGAGATTCGGTGTCTATGGTCCAATTGAATGATGAAGGAGTTGAGGCTTTATTTCCAACTTTGTCATCAGACAATATCTTGAGTGTATGGATGCCATCGGTCAGGTTGTTAGATTGGACAGGGCTGGTACAGGTAGTAAAGTTGGAATTATCAATACTGCATTCAAAGTTACTTACACCGACACCCGCGTCATTACCAGTAAACGTAGCCGTCATTGAAGTGGACTTGTGTTACCTGCCGTCATTTATTAGCGTCTTGTTATTGCTATCAATGACAGTATTGATGGTAGTAGTGGGAGGGATTGTGTCCACGGTCCAGTTGAACAATGCAGGAGTTGTCCTGATATTACCCACTTTGTCCTGTGCAATGACCATGAATGTATGAGATCCATCTAATAAGTTGGTGGGAGTTAATTGCACGGGACTTGTGCATGTAGTAAATGATGCTCCATCTAATGAACATTCAAGGTGATCTACTCCAACGCCACCAGTATCGTTACCTGAGAATTTAAACACCATAGAGTTAGATTTAGTATTGCTGCCGTTAGTTATAGCACTCTTATTACCATCGATTGCGGTATTGATAGTCGTAGTAGGTGCTATTGTATCCACCCCCCAGTTAAATGATGCTGGGGATGGATCTTTATTTCTTGAGTTATCCACGGACAGCACGTTGAAAGTATGAGTCCCATCGTTTAGTAACTTAGGGAATGTGAAGGGGCTGGTACAGGTAACAAATTTTGAGTTATCTATATTGCATTCAAAGTGATTGATGCCCACTCCCTTACCTTGATTACCACCAGTATCGTTAGCGGAAAATGCAAAAGTCATCGAATTAGAAGACGTGTTATCACCTGTCCTAAGAGCAGTTCCATTACCATTGATAGCAGAAACTAGAGTAGTATTAGGAGGTACAGTATCTACAGTCCATGTAAATGACGCAGGAGACGGATCTTTATTTGTTGAATTATCCTCTGACAAGACCCTAAACGTATGGGTACCATCACCTAAGTTGACAGAAGTGAATTGGATGGGACTGGTACAAGTAGTAAAGTTGGGATTATCAATACTGCATTCAAAGTTACTTATTCCGACACCAGTATCGTTACCTGAGAATTTAAACGCTATAGAGTTAGATTTAGTATTGCTGCCGTTAGTTATAGCACTCTTATTACCATCGATTGCGGTATTGATAGTCGTAGTGGGCGGTACTGTGTCTACGCCCCAGTTAAACGATGCAGGAGTGAGATTCATGTTTCCGACGTTGTCTTCTGCTCTGATTTTAAAGATATGATTACCGTCCTTCAAAGTGTCAGAGCTAAGCGCGACAGGGCTGGTACAGGTAGTAAAGTTGGAATTATCAATACTGCATTCAAACTGCTTTATTCCTACTCCTTTATCTTCACTACCACCAGTATCATTAGCGGAAAATTCAAAGTTCACTGAGTTTGAAGATGTGTTACTACCAGGAGTCATAGATTTGTTACTGCCATCGGTAGCAGAGAATATTGACGTCGAAGGAGATTCGGTGTCTATGGTCCAATTGAATGATGCAGGTGAAAGATCTTTATTTCCAACACCGTCGTGGGCCGAGCCACTAGCGTATGGACACCATCTCTTAGGCTGTCAATTTGGAGAGGGCTGGTACATGTGACAAATTTTAAGTTGTCTATGCTGCACTCAAAGTGGTTAAGGCCTACACCACTATCGGTACCTGAGAATGAAAATATCACATTGTTTGATGACGTGTTACCACCAGTGCTAATGCGCCGATTTATTACCATCAAAAGCAGAATTTATAGAGCGTAAGGGGTGCTACTGTGTCTACGGTCCAGCTAATAGATTGTGGAGAGAGATCCTGATTTCCTACATTGTCCTTGGCTCTAACTTTAAAATTATGAGCACCGTCGCTCAACTTGTTAGATTGGACAGGGCTGGTACAAGTAGTAAAATTAGAATTATCATAACTGCATTCAAGGTTACTTATTCCGACACCAGTATCGTTACCTGAGAATTTAAACGCTATAGAGTTAGATTCAGTATTGCTGCCGTTAGTTATAGCACTCTTATTACCATCGATTGCGGTATTGATAGTCGTAGTAGGTGCTATTGTATCCACCCCCCAGTTAAATGATGCTGGGGATGGATCTTTATTTCTTGAGTTATCGACGGACAGCACGTTGAAAGTATGAGTCCCATCGTTTAGTAACTTAGGGAATGTGAAGGGGCTGGTACAGGTAACAAATTTTGAGTTATCTATATTGCATTCAAAGTGATTGATGCCCACTCCCTTACCTTGATTACCACCAGTATCGTTAGCGGAAAATGCAAAAGTCATCGAATTAGAAGACGTGTTATTACCTGTCCTAAGAGCAGTTCCATTACCATTGATAGCAGAAACTAGAGTAGTATTAGGAGGTACAGTATCTACAGTCCATGTAAATGAGGCAGGAGACGGATCTTTATTTGTTGAATTATCCTCTGACAAGACCCTAAACGTATGGGTACCATCACCTAAGTTGACAGAAGTGAATTGGATGGGACTGGTACATAGTAGTAAAGTTAGAATTATCAATACTGCATTCAAAGTTACTTATTCCGACACCAGTATCGTTACCTGAGAATTTAAACGCTATAGAGTTAGATTTAGTATTGCTGCCGTTAGTTATAGCACTCTTATTACCATCGATTGCGGTATTGATAGTCGTAGTGGTGCTGATCTGCGTTGAATTGACCCGCGAATAGGCGATCACGAACAGAAGTGCGGCCACCGCCACACCAAAGCCGACCGCCACCATGAAGCCGAAGACAAGCGCTATGACCGGCATCGCGACAACGATGGCCAACTCGACACGCGGCATCATCAGGCCATGGTCGTAGTAGGCGGTGAGGAGAAGATCGAACCCCAGGAAGAACACCACCGCCGCAAAAAGCCCGATCGGCAGATAGGACAAGAGGTCCGCGCCAAAGAGCAACACCAAGACCATGGTGGCCGCCAGGCCGAACCCGGCCGCTGCACCGGCAAGGCCGAAGCGCCGGGCCGAAGCGTTTCGGACAGGATGTGATAGCCGCCGAGACCGCCCATCAGGCCAGCCGCGACATTGGCCAGTCCGACGCCCTTCAACTCCCGCTCGAAGTCGATTTCGCGTTCGATTGCCAGTTCGAGCCCGGAGGCGTTCAAGAGCATCCCCAGCATGGAGACGCCGACGATGGTGGCAATTACCGGGGTCTGCGCCGAGAGGTCGCCCCATTGGACCTGATCAAGCAGATCAAGGTTGATCCCGCCCAGGAACGATCCGCCTGAAACGGCCCAAGCAGCAGCCCGTTCTCCCGCATCCCGGTGAAATCCAGCCCCAGAAACCCGGTGACGCCGTAGAACCCGGCAAGCGCCAGCAAAAGAAGAAGCGGTATCGCCAGACCGTTGCTGGACAGCCGCGAGACGGCGACGATGACGAGCGAGACCAACAACCACGGCAGCCACAGGTGCCAGTCGGAGATGAGGTCGGCAAACCCGTTGCCGCCCGTCGGCACCACCATTCCATAGGCGCCGCGCACCAGCAGCACCCCGGACGCGGCCAGAAAGCCGCTGACCACCGGGAACGGGACGAAACGGACGAGATAGCCCAATTTCAGCACGCCCATCACATAGGCCGCAATTCCAATCGCGATGGATGTGACACCCACCAGTGCGACAACCGTTGAGAACGCAGCCTGTGCCGTGATCGAAGGCAATGTGGCAATCGCGCCAGCTGAAATCGACAGGAGAATGGTGCTGACATCCTGTGGCTGGATAAGTGTCCCGCGATACGACAGGGTCAACGGCCCCATCACGGCCATGACTGCGGCACCGATCAGCGTGAGGCCGATGCCTTGACTGAGAAAAGGCGCCATTGGGCCAGAATAGATCATTGCAGCCAAGGACAGCGCAAACGTGACAGCCATCGCCCCGACGATTGCTGCCGCAAAAATGGCTTTCAAGAAGTCGGAGAAACCCTGAACCCTGGCATCAGGGTGTCTGTCAACGCTTTGCAAAATCAGCGATCCCTTTTTGGCTACAGCAGGCGGCACTTCTGCCAAAATGCAAGCATGAGTGCAGACCCGAGCCGAGTGTCCCTTCATGAGAAGGCCTTGGCCGAACCGGCATTGTCTATAGCGCTTGCCTGCTCCGCCTCAGTCGCCGCGGCCTAGCAACGTGCGCTCGCGATAGGTGGGCGGCCAAGCCCAATATGTTCGCAAGAAGCCGTACTTGGCTGAAGGTCCAGTTCAGGCGGACTCTGAGGCGCGTGCAAGACCGACAACCTCTCCCGTCAGCCCTTCGCGTACACCGCTCCATTTCTTGCGTCCGGCAGAGCTTCGGAGCGCACATGTCCAAGAACAACGAACCGGGCAGAATGGCCTCGGTCTTGGCGTCGGTTCTCGCCCCAGCTGAAGTTGGTGGAGCAACGACTTTGAGCGCCATGCGTGGAGGACGATCGGCACTCTTCCAATGACGGCTTTCCGCCCTTCGCGACCCTCACAGGCACAGTATCCGCCATACCACGCCGCCCGCCCTGCCGCGAATCGGCTTATCGGTGGCGGTGACTATTTGAAGTGGTAACCGCCATCACGATTTCAACTCGCAAGTTGGGGACTTGTGGATACTGTGTAAGAAACGCTTCCTAATAGTTTTAAGCGGGGCATGTTTTTAGCTCAAGTTGCCCCTATGTATTATGTTTCCGTTAGATAGCGCCGCTGCCGGCGATTTTGGCCCATGAATCCCGGAGAGGGACGATCCGATTAAAGACGGGTTTGCCGGGCCGTGAATCTTTCAAATCCGCGCAGAAATAACCGAGTCGCTCAAACTGATAACCCGTTCCCGGCGCTGTCTCTTTCAGGCTGGCCTCTACATAGCATTTGGCAAGGGTTGCCAGGGAGTCGGGGTTCAGATCGGCGGTATAGTTTTCATCTTTCGGTTCGGGTACACGGAAGAGGCGGTCGTACAGCCGCACTTCGGCAGGGACGGCATGATCCGCCGCTACCCAGTGGATGACCCCGGGAATCTTCCGTCCGTCCGCCGGGGGTGCGTTGCGGGTCTCCGGGTCGTAGGTGCAGTGGATCTCCTCGATTTGACCGCCGCCTATCCGGAAGGAACCTGGCAGGTCATCGACCGGGAGAATTACCTGGATTTTATTATCTGATGCGTCTTCAAGCCCAGGCTCGGTTGTCGGGAGGAAAAAAGAAAACAGAAACGAGAAAAACGTGTTGCATTTGTGTTGCAGATGTGGGACAAAAAACCCATGAAAACTTCAGCCGTCCATGCCCGCATTGAACCACAGACAAAGGAGAAGGCGGAAGAGATCCTTCGGAGCCTTGGCCTTACTCCCACGGAGGCCATTCGCATCTTCTACAAGCAAATATCACTCCGTGGCGGGTTACCTTTCCCGATTACGATTCCGAACAAGCTTACCGCCTCGACCCTGGAGAAGAGCCGACGCGGTGAAGACATTCAGGAATTTGAGTCGATAGAGGAAATGTTCAATAGCTGGAAAAAATGAAGAAAGTCTCGCAGACCAGGCAATTCTCCCGTGATGTCAATCGCATGCAGAAACGAGGGAAGGGCTTGGAGAAGTTGCAGGAGATTGTCAAACTTCTGGCCGAGGGCGCCCCTCTTCCAGCTAATCATAGAGATCATCCACTAATAGGACCGTGGCATTTGTCGCGTGACTGTCATATTGAGGCCGACTGGATACTTATTTACACGACAGACCAGGATTCGCTCCGCTTGGAACGTACCGGTACACACAGCGACCTTTTCAAGAAATGACATCCTCCATCAAGGCGCTGCCGCGAAGACACCCCATTCATGATTATCAATGAGGGCTGCCGGAGATCTTGGCCCATGAATCCCGGAGGGGGACGATCCGGTTGAAAACGGGTTTTCCGGGCCGGGAATCCTTCAAATCGGCACAGAAATAACCGAGTCGCTCAAACTGATAACCCATTCCCGGCGCTGTCTCTTTCAGGCTGGCCTCTACATAGCATTTGGCAAGGATTGCCAGAGAGTCGGGGTTCAAATCGGCGGTATAGTTTTCATCTTTCGGTTCGGGTACCCGGAAGAGGCGGTCGTACAGCCGCACTTCGGCAGGAACGGCGTGATCAGCCGCTACCCAGTGGATGACGCCGGGAATCTTCCGTCCGTCCGCCGGAGGGGCGTTGCGGGTCTCCGGGTCATAGGTGCAGTGGATCTCCTCGATTTGGCCGGTCTGTTCGTTTTTCACCATGCTCTCATAGCGGATGACGTAGCCATACCGGAGGCGGACCTCCCGCCCGGGACCGAGGCGGTGATATTTTTTGGGCGGATCCTCAATAAAATCATCCTGTTCGATGTAGAGCACCCGGGAGAAGGGAACCTTCCGGGAACCCATTTCCGGATTTTGCGGATGGTTGGGGCATTCAAATTCTTCCGACTGATCCTCCGGGTAGTTGTCGATGACCACCCGCAGGGGACGCAGGACGGCCATGGCCCGGGGCGCTCGCTCGTTCAGGTCTTCCCGGACGCAGTGTTCCAGGAGGGCGACATCCACGAGGTTGTCGTTCTTGGCCACCCCGATGGCGGCGGCAGAATTTTCGTGATCGCCTCCGGTGTGTAGCCCCGGCTTCTCATACCCGGCACCGTCGGCATTCGGGGATCGTCCCAGCCGGAAACATATCCCTTTTCCACCAGTTCGATCAGCCGTCGCTTGCTTAAGACCGTGTAGCTGACATTGAGCCGGGCAAATTCGATCTGCCGGGGACGGCGTCCGGCAATCAGTTGTTCCACAAACCAGTCGTACAAGAGGCCGGTTATTCTCGAATTCCAGGGTGCAGATGGAATGGGTTATCCCCTCGATGTAGTCGGAAAGGCAATGGGCGAAATCGTACATGGGATAGATGCACCCACTCGGTCCCGGTCCGGTAATGGGGTTCCTGTTTAATGCGATACATGACGGGATCCCGCATGATGATGTTGGGCGAGGCCATGTCGATTTTGGCCCGGAGGACATGATCTCCGTCCTCGAATTCGCCCGCCCTCATCCGTTCAAAAAGGTCCAGGTTCTCTTCTACGGAGCGATTTCGGTAAGGACTTTCCTTGCCCGGCTCGGTGAAGGTGCCCCGGTACTGTCTCGATCTCCTCCGCGTTCAGATCGCATACATAGGCCTTTCCTGTCTTGATGAGCTGCACGGCATACTGATATATTGTTCATAATAATCGGAGGCGAAGAAAAGACGATCCGCCCAGTCAAACCCCAGCCATTGGATGTCCTTGATGATGGAATCGACATATTCCATGGATCTCCCCCGCCGGGTCCGTGTCGTCCATCCGGAGATTGCAGGTCCCGCCGTATTGGGCGGCGATGCCGAAATTCAGGCATACGGACTTGGCATGACCGATATGGGGATAGCCGTTCGGCTCCGGCGGGAAGCGGACGGCGACGATGCCGTCATTTTTATTTGTTCTGAGGTCGTCTTCGATGAAGTCACGGATAAAATCTGTCGGGGGCGGGTTGTCGGTTGCGTCATGGATCAATGCTCCTTCATCTATTTCTCCTGGATAGGCCGGTTCTGGGAATGCAGGTCCAGGAAAGTCGGGCTGTGCATTCAGCCGGATTGTTTCTGAAACAATGTCTCGAAGAAATTGCGTTTCTTTCTGGGTACGAAAAAGGACCCTTCGTCGTAATCGACAATCAGTTTTCCTTCCAGATGGTCCATTTCGTGTTGAACGATGCGGGCCACAAAATCGAGATAGCGCTTGCCGATTTTATGGCCGTGGACATCGAATCCCCGCACCTTGATCTCCGGATAGCGGGCAATTTCCACCTTGATGTCGGGGCAGGAAAGGCAACCTTCGGCGAGGACGATCTGATTGCCCCGGTTCTGGGTAATTCTGGGGTTGATGAGGACCTCGACGTCTTTCCTGGTCCAGGTGCCGTCGGAAGCCCCGTCCTTTGAAAATCCCCGATTGCGGAAGATGATGATTTTCTTGGAGATGCCAATTTGAGGGGCCGCGAGTCCCGAGCGTCATCCCGTTCGAGAAAGGCCTCGACAAGGTCCCGGACGGACTTCTTTGCTTCCGCGTCCAGGGGAATGGGGAGATCGGCGCATGTCTCCCTTAATATGCGTGATTCTTCTTCGTTGATCTGATCATTTGACCACAGGGACAGGACTTTTTTCATCGCCGTATTTCTACCTCGTTTAATATGAATCTTTTGCAGCCCCCTATAACACCGGGGAGGGATTATTGCAAGATCGCGACGATGCCGAATAATCTTGAATATATTCCGATGATTTGATAGGGGAGACGTTATGATTCAAAGAATGATCAATCAAACCATTACCACTGTCGTCCGCCGGGAATTCTCCCGGGCCATGCGTTTCGAGGAAGGCAGCCCCCCTGTTCTTCCTCCGCCCCCAAACAAACGCCTCGCCTGCTGTACCTCCATGTACCTTTCTGCGAAAAGCTCTGCCCCTATTGCTCATTTAACCGGTTTCTCTTCGATGAATCCGTGTGCCGAAGCTATTTCCAGGCCCTGAGGAAAGAAATTCAACTCTACCGTGAGCGGGGCTATGATTTTGGCGGCGTTTATGTCGGCGGCGGTACCCCGACGGTGATGATCGAGGAATTGGCCGACACCCTCCGGGTTGCGAAAGACTGTTTTTCCATCCGGGAAATATCAGTGGAAACGAACCCCAACCACTTGACGGAAGACCGGCTCCGGATCTTGAAGGAGGCCGGCGTCAATCGCCTCTCCGTGGGGGTCCAGAGCTTCGATAACGGCCTGCTCAAGGACATGGACCGCCTTGAGAAATACGGCGCCGGAGAGGACATTGCCGCCCGTCTTGCCGCCATCGGCGGACGCTTCGATACCCTCAATGCCGACATGATGTTCAATTTCCCCTCCCAGACGCCCGAGATCCTTGATCAGGATCTGGAGACCCTTTTAAAGATCGGTGTCGATCAGGTGACCTATTATCCCTTGATGGTATCGGACTCGACCCGTCAGCAGGTTGCGAAAACCCTGGGGAAGGTTGATTTTGGCAGGGAAGAGCGGTTCTATGCCCAGATCCTCCGGCGGCTCCTGCCGACCTACCGGTTTTCCTCGGCCTGGTGTTTTTCCCGGAAAGACAGCATGATCGATGAGTATATTGTGGATTATGACGAATATGCCGGTCTGGGAAGCGGTTCCATCGGTTTCCTGAACGGCGTCTGCTATGCCAATACCTTCAATATCCAGGAATACATCCAGAAAATAGATCGGGGGGAGGCGCCCCTCATGGCGGACCGGATCTTTAGCCGGAAAGATCAGCTGCGTTACGATTTTTTGATGAAGCTTTTTGGAACCCGTCTCGACATGAAGACCTTGCATGATAAATATGGCGTAAATACGTGGTATTATCTCTGGTTTGAGATTTTGTCCTTTATCCTGGCAGGACGTCTCCGCTACGATAAGGGCCGATTGACCCTGACCGACAAGGGGTGCTATAGCTGGGTGATCATGATGCGGGAATTTTTCACTTCCGTAAATAATTTTCGTGATTTTTGCAGGGAAAAGCTCCAAAGTTAAGATGATGGCCCCGACAGGAGAAAGTTATGGATGACAGGAAAAGGGAATGGTTGAAGCAATTGCCCAAGATAGACGAACTCCTCCTCGATCTGGAGAAGAAGGGGTTCCTCGACAGGGCTCCCAGGCCCCTGGTGAAGGAGACCTGCCGGTCAACGGTCGAGAACTGGCGCCAAAAAATCATGGCCTGGAAAGAGGGAGAGAGGGGCTTTCCTCCCCCTTCCACGGCGGGGCTTGCTGAAGAAATTATTCTTAGTATCGAGGGCTTGCATACCTATCGGCTCCGACGGGTGATCAACGCCACCGGGGTTATCCTGCATACCAATCTGGGCCGGGCGCCCCTTGCCGCCGCCGCCCTGGACCGGATCATCGAGGTCAGCCGTGGTTATTCCAACCTTGAATTCGATCTGGAAAAAGGCGAGCGGGGACTTCGCTACGACCATGTGCGGGATCTCATCTGTCGTCTGACCGGGGCGGAAGACGCCCTGGTGGTCAACAACAACGCCGCCGCCGTCCTGCTGGTCCTGAATACCCTGGCCCAGGGAGGCGAGGCCATTGTTTCCCGGGGAGAACTGATCGAAATCGGCGGGGAATTCCGCATCCCCGAGGTCATGGAAAAAAGCGGCGCCCGCCTGCGCGAGGTGGGGGCGACGAACCGCACGCGTCTGAAGGATTATCGAAAAGGCGATCAACGCCGATACCGGCGTCTGCTCATGAAGGTCCATACCAGCAATTTCCGGATCATCGGTTTTACGGAAGAAGTGGATCTCGAATCCCTGGTGGCCCTGGGTCGTGAACACGGCATCCCGGTGATGAACGATCTGGGAAGCGGCTGCTTGATCGATCTGGGCCGCTACGGCCTGCAACGGGAACCGACGGTGGAAGATGTTGTCGCCGCCGGCGTGGATGTGGTGACCTTCAGCGGGGACAAGCTCCTCGGCGGTCCCCAGGCCGGCATCATTATCGGCGAAGGGACGATTCTGGAGAAGATCAGGAAAAACCCCCTCAACCGCGCCCTGCGTATCGACAAGCTCACCCTGGCGGCTTTGGAGGCGACGATGATCCATTACCTGAATCCGGAGCGGGCCAGAGAGGATCTGCGGGTTCTCAAGGCCCTGACGGAGCCTCTGGACGGGGTTGCCGCCCGGGCGAAAAAGCTGCTCCGGAAACTGAAGGGGGCCAATCTTGAAGGGATACGCTTCTCTCTGAAAGAAGGAATGTCGGCGGCGGGGGGCGGCTCCCTGCCGGGGCAGGAGATTCCCACGATGCTTGTGGCCATGACGCCGCTGCGCATGTCTGCCGTTCGTCTGGAGGAGATGCTGAGACGCCTGGAGATTCCCATCATTGCCCGGATCGCGGCAGCGGATGTCCTCATGGATATGCGCACCGTGGAAGAGGAGGAATTCCGATTTATTCTAGAAGGTTTGAAGACGGTAACTTCGGGTGGGAACAGACATAGGATCCTTGCTCCCCCTCAGAGGTCTTTCGCGGGAATGGATTTGAAAGATATCTTCAGTCAGGAAGATAACACTAACGCTTCGTGGTAGGGGAGGACGAGGCGGGGCTGCGCCTCGATGTCTTCTGTCCCGGCGGCAGGTTTCCCTGTCTCGTTCCCAGGTGCCGAGGATCGTGGCGGCAGGACATGTCCTCCTCAACAACAAGCCGCCGAAGGCCGCTTCCCGGCTGAAACCGGGGGACGAAGTTCTGCTGCGACTTCCCGAACCGGCAGACAGCGGCGTTGTTCCGGAGAATATCCCTTTAAAGGTGGTTTATGAGGATTCGTCCCTCCTGGTGATCGACAAGCCCCCCGGACTGGTGGTGCATCCCGGGGCGGGAATCGGCAGGGCACCCTTGTCAATGCCCTTCTTTACCACTGCCATGATCTTTCGGGAATCGGCGGGGTCCTCCGGCCGGGAATTGTCCATCGCCTCGACAAAGACACCTCCGGACTCATGATTGTGGCCAAATCCGATGAGATTCATCGGACCCTGGCGGAACATTTCGAAGCCCGCCGGGTGGAAAAGCATTACCTGGCCCTGGTTTATGGGGACGTTACGGATGATGAAGGAGTTATCGACCTGCCGGTGGGGAGGCATCCTGTCGAGCGCAAGAAGATGTCTACGAAGAGCCGCCAAGGGAAAAGCGCCGTCACCCGCTGGCGGGTC
>CAVUTP010000024.1:0-8834 GCA_963744445.1 uncultured Acidobacteriota bacterium | reverse complement strand
CGGGCAGGGACTTCACGAACGCCGGCCCCAGGATGTAGAGGGCGGCCAGGCAGTAGACCTCGAGGTCGAGCGCCTCGTTGCGCTCGCGGGTCTTGATCCACTCGCGGACCGTGCCGCGGTTCTTGACCCACTTGCGGATGGCCTTCTCGGCGGTCAGCTGCGCCACGTACTCGGCGTCGATCCACTCGGGCAGGTGGCAGTAGCCGGGTCCCGGCGACCCGATCCGCAGGCGCGAGTAGACGATCTCCTTGCCGGTGTCGACGCAGAGGGTGAACAGCTTCGCCCGGTAGCGGTTGTGGTCGGTCGGGCGGCCGACCAGCGGCTTGCCGCGCTCGGAGCCACCGCGGACGGCGAACACGCGCC
Organism: uncultured Acidobacteriota bacterium; assembly: GCA_963744445.1. GTDB lineage: Bacteria > Acidobacteriota > Vicinamibacteria > Vicinamibacterales > Fen-181 > CAVUTP01. The sequence continues at coordinate 8,471 of CAVUTP010000024.1, read as the reverse complement.
GGTCGATCCGGGCGCGGCAGAACCGGTAGACCTGCTCGGAGTGGTGGCCGCCGCTGTCGACGGCGACGCAGGAGATCGGGACCTTCTGGCCGCTCTCGTGCGTGAACTCCTGCCGCAGGAAGCGGTCGAGGTCCAGCCAGACCTGGTCGCGCCCCGGGTCGCCGTGGAACTGCGAGAAGGCGACGAGCCAAGACTCCTCGGCCGCGCCGTATCCCTTCACCGCGCACTCGAGGCGGTCGCCCTGGACGTCGACCGCGGCCACGAGCACGCCCACGCCGTTCGGCACCTCGGCCGCGTACCGCTCCGCCCGGGCGAGAAGGCTGTCGGGGTCGACGGTCTCCCCGCGCTCCTCCCAGGTCTCGCCCAGCACGCTGTTGACCCAGTTCTTCAGCCGGAGCGGGTTCTCCTTCGATTCCAGGAACTCGGCGACGGCCGCCGACCACGGCAGCCAGCCGAGCGGCGAGTAGAGGCTGGAGAGGTGGAACCCGATCGTCTCGCCGTTGCCTTTGGCGGTGGGGCGCCACTGGCCCGCGGCGAGCATCTGCGTCTTGAACCGCTCCTCGATCAGGACGCCGCAGTGCGACGCAGGCCAGCGCCGCGGTCTTGGGGTCGTCGTCGCGCCAGCGGATGTTCTCCCACCGCATCCAGTCGAAGTTGCCGCAGTGCGGGGCAGGGGACGAAGTAACCGGCGCTGGTCCGAGGCCAGGAATTCCCGTTCGATCCGGGAGATGCCCTTGATCGTGGGCGTCGAGACCAGGAAGACCTTGCGGCGCGAGTAGGTCGGGCCGGTGGTCCGCTTCTCGGCCAGCGCGATCGGATCGCCCTGGCCGTCGACGTCGCCGGGGTACTCGTCGATCTCGTCGCAGAAGAGCCAGCGGATCGGCATCGACTTGACGCCCGTCGCGGAGTTCGAGCCGGTCAGGAACAGCACCCCGCCGGGGAATTCCTTGATCAGGAGGCTGTTGCCGCCGTCGCGGGCCCGCGCTTCGCGGACCAGGTCGTGCAGCACCGGCGTGGTCGCGATCATCGGGTCGAGGCGCTGCCGGCTGAACCGCCGGGCCTCGTCCACGGTCGGGCGCAGGACCAGGATCGGGCCCGGGCGCGTGGTGCATGACGAACCCGAGCCAGTTGTTGCCGGCCTCGGTGCCGCCCAGCTGGGAGCCCTTCATGAAGACGACGCGCCGCGCCGGCGACCGCGGTCCCAGGGCGTCCATGATCTCGCGCAGGTACGGCGTCGTCGTCGGTGCGCCAGTGGACCGCCGCGTGGCCAGAGCGGTTGCCCGAGCACGCGGTGCTCGTCGGCCCATGTCGCTGACCGTCAGTCGCGGCTCCGGCCGCCAGCCCGCCCGGTAGGCGGCCTCGTAGACGTCACGGCCGTTCTGCATCCGCGATCTCCTGGCAGATCCGCTCGATCTCTTCCTCGAGGATGCGCTGGACCTCGGCGGGCTCCTGGATGGCAGCCAGCACAGCTGGCGAGGCGCTCGGGCAAGGCGATCAGCTGGTCGCGCGCCTTGCGGGCCATGTTGAACGCGCCGAGGCGCACCTCGTCGGCGCGGACGAGGGTGCCGCGCTGGCGGTCCAGTTCGAGCTTCGCCAGCTGCGCCTGGTACAGCTCGCGGGCGGCGCGGGCCTTGGCGTAGCCGGTGGCGGTGGATGGTCCGCCGATGATCTCGTCGGCCGCGCCCAGGTCCATGGGCTCGGACGGCTCGCCCGGTGTCTTGGTCTGCTTCGGGTTGCCGGTGATCCGGTTGCGCGGCTTGCTCTGGTCGGTGTTCTCCTGCCACTGCTGGTCGGCAGACGCGGGGTCGATCTTGCCGTCCACGGTCGAGATCCGCCCTGACTTCACGGCACGCTGAACGGCGACGTGGGTCACGCCGCGCCGCCGAGCGTACTCGCGCTGGGAGATCAGCTCCTTCTTCGCTGGCCTGGCCACCGCCTACTCATCCCGAGCAGCCCCGCGGTCAGCGGCGACCGCGTCGAACGTGCGTCCGTCCCCGTCGAGCGTGGCCTTCTGGCCGGTGGCTTCCTGCCAGCGCATCACGATCACGTCGGTGTAGGCGGGATCGAGTTCCATGAGGAACGCATGCCGGCCGGTCTGCTCGGCGCCCATCAGCGTGCGACCCGCTGCCGCCGAACAGGTCGAGCACGTTCTCGCCGGGCTTCGACGAGTACTGGATCGCGCGCACGGCCAGCTCGACCGGCTTCTCGGTCAGGTGGACCATGCTCTGCGGGTTGACCTTCTTGACCGCCCAGACGTCGACGGCGTTGGTCGGGCCGAAGAACTTGTGCGCCGGCGCCTTCGCGCCAGCCGTAGAAGCCCACTCGTGGTTGCCCATGAAGTCCTTGCGGGTCAGGACGGGGTGCTCCTTCACCCAGATGATCGCCTGGCTGAAGTACAGGCCGCACGCCTTCAGCACCGGCGGGTAGTTGGCGCAGTTGGCGTAGCCGCCCCAGATGTAGAACGCAGCGCCCGGGCAGCAGCACGCGGGCGATGTTCCCGAACCAGGCCAGGAGCAGCTCGTCGAAGGCCTCGTCCGAGACGAAGTCGTTCGGCCAGCGGGCGGTCCTTCGCGCGCATCTTCCCGGTGGCCTTCGACTTGGTCTTGTGCCGCGCGAGGTCGAATCCCTGGTGGTGCATGCCGCGGGCGTCGGAGGCCTCGACCGCGCTCTTGGCCGCCGGGAAGCTCGACAGCCCGGCGGCGATCGCGTTGTTGGACCGCGGCTCGACCTTCACGTTGTAGGGCGGGTCGGTGTTGACCAGGTGGATCGGCGGCGCCGCCAAGCAGCCGATCGAGAGACGCGGGGTCGGAGCTAGTCGCCGCACAGGAGGCGGTGGTCGCCCAGGACCCACAGGTCGCCCTGCCGGCTCACGGGATCATCGGGAGGTTCCGGGGCCGGCGACCTCCTCGGCGGTCTCGTCCTCGAGCAGATCGTGCAGCTCGTCCAGGTCGAACCCGGTCAGTTCGAGGTTGAAGTCGAGGCCCTCGAGCGCCCTCAACTCATCGGCCAGCAGGTCCTCGTCCCAGCCGGCGTCGAGGGCCAGGCGGTTGTCGGCGATGACGTAGGCGCGCTTCTGGGCCTCGGTCAGGTGGGTGAGCTCGATCACCGGGACGGTGGTCATCCCCAGCTCGCGGGCCGCCAGGAGCCGCCCGTGGCCGGCGATGATCCCGGCCTCGCCGTCGACCAGGATCGGGTTCGTCCAGCCGAACTCGAGCAGGCTGGCGGCGATCTTGGTGATCTGCTCCGGGCTGTGGGTCCGCGGGTTCCGCTCGTAGGGCCGGAGCCGGTCGATGTTCCAGTGTTCCAGTTTTCCGGGCAGACGGACGGGGGAGTCCGGACCCGCGGAATCGCCCGCAGCGGCCGTTTCGGGCGCGTTCGCGGCGTCCTGGGCGTTTCGGAACTGGAACGTTTGGTGTCGGTGGTAACTTGTTTCATGACTCTCCCACGCTACGAGGGCCGAGGTCGCCGGCACCCGCGTCGTTGGCCGCCGGAAGGAACCTACCTGCAACGACTTACGGATTCTTCACCCCTGAGGGCGAAACATCCCCTTCGTTCTCTTCTTTCACAGGCCCTCGCCCTGCGCTCTCGCGATCGCGTTGAGAACCTCTCGCTCCATCTCCTCGCGAAACCACCGTCGCGCTTCCTTCTCGGCCGTCTCGACGAAGTGCAGGCGCGGTTTGATCTTCTTGCCCTTGGCGAAGAAGTAGACGAGGCGCGTCGCGGTGGGGCTGATGCGCTGGAAGATCCCGACCTCGGGCACGAGGTAGGTCTTGGTGCGCGTGACGCCGGCGCGCCGGCGGCCGGTCTTGGTGCGGTCGAAGCGGAGCCGGCCGACGCGCAGTTCGGGCGTGACCTGCGCTGCGAACTGCGGGCGCGCGGGCCCGCCGACCACGGGCTCGGCGACGCGCCGGGCGCCCTGCGTGAACGGCTTGCGCTCGGCGCCGCGCTCGAAGGCGGAGAGCAGCAGGCGCGGCTTCTGCCCGACCCCGATCTCGGCGTAGGGCCTGCCCTGCTGCACGTTGGCGAACGGCTTGATGACCGCGGCCTGGCGCTGGATGAACTCCTTCTTGCGGACCGTGAACTCTTCCTCGACGCGCCGGCGCTCGACGGCCTGGATCCGCTTGGCCGTGTTGTTGATGGCGTTGACCACGGCGTAGGCCAGGCGGCGCTGGCCGTTCTGCAGGCGCAGGACCAGCGGGGCGGAGTCGATCTGCAGGTCGATCCTCATCGCGGGCCTCCCGGCGTCGCCCTCGGACTGCCTGCATCTGCCGGCCGTGCTGGTAGATGGCATCGAGGGTGAGGCGGCCCCGGGACATCTCGACGAGGGCCATGGCCCGGGCCGGCTGGGGGGCGTGGCCCTGGAGCCACTCGTAGACGGCCTGGTTGGTGACGCGCAGGTCGGGGTCGTGGGCCAGGCCGGCGACGATGCGGGGCACGCCGAAATCGGCCACCCAGCGGCCGAACTCGGTCTGCCAGCGGTCGGGGTCGCGCTTGAACCTGCCGAGTTCAAGCGCCTCGTGGCGGAACATCGTCACTCCTGGGGCGATACAGGGGACACGGATTGCCATGCCTCTCTTGCTTATCTACTCCGCGTCAGCACGATGTGTCGGAAGATCCGGAAAGCAGTCCCCTTTCGAGATCGCCATTTGTGTGAGATAGGGCGTGGCTTGTCCGCGCAGCCGTCGCTTTTCACGATGCGGATGGACACGGCTGCGCCGGGACTCGGATCAAACGAGACTCACCACAGCGCAGAGAAAAAGCGGGGGGCAGGGAGTTGGGTGGCATTGCCATCCGATTTGGGGTTAAGTTCGGAGTTCGCGGAACCGAAACCTCATGCTTGGGTATAGGGCGTTTGTCCTGATGAGCAGCAATCAGTTCGAACCAACAGGAAGATGTCTTAACCGAATGCAGAAAAGGACGTTGCGAAGCCGGCACGACCATGCGACCGGACGTGCGGCTGGCTTCTCCTTGACGACCGGTGGGAATCTTCATATTCTGGGAAAATGCGAATGTTTCAGTCGCCATTCAGCATCGTGAAAGCAGGCGGAGTCCGTCTTGCAGTAGCGGTGTGCCTGCTCGTCACGGGGGTCAGCACCCACGGGCTGTGCGTTGAGCCGGATGGCGCCTCACATGTAGCCAGTCGGGATCATGAGTGCTGTGATCCCGGCCAAGCGGATCGAGGCGACCCTGCGGTCGGGTTCGAGGTATGGGGATCTCCCGCGCTCCACGAGTGTGCCCACGTGCCCCTCGTCCAACCCACGCTGATCGCGGACAAACCTGACCAGAACTCGATCGCCGCGGTTTCTTTGCCCTGCCTCCCGTTCGAGTTTGATCCGTTGACATTCGAAACGGATGTTCCCTGCACCGAACAGCCTGGCTGCTTCTGCTCTCGCACGCCTCTGACCGTCGTTCTACGACTCTAGAATCCTCAGTCATCCCCGCTGTTTCGTAGACGATCCGCGCTTCGTGTGGATCGGCCTGATTTTGCTATGCATCCGACGGAGGAAAAGCGATGCAATGGACAAGTCGATGGAAGAGGTCTGCTCACATCTTCCTTCTGGCCTGCCTGGCGGTGTCCAGCGGCACCGTCTGGGCGCAAACTCCCGCTGGCTGGCCCGGAGGCCTCACCTTTGAAGAAGCGCTACGGCGGGCGCTCGAGGAGCACCCGCGCCTCAAAGCCGCGTCCCTAGGCATGGAGGCCGCCGAGGGCCGCATTCAGCAGGCCGGACTCCGGCCCAATCCGGGGCTCGCAATCGACCTCGAGAACTTCTCCGGTGACCTGCCGGGATTCAACGAGTCGGAGACGAGCATCCAGATCTCGCAGCGTCTTGAAACCGGGGGAAAACGAGGGGCGCGAGTTGCGGTCGCGGAGGCTGACCGTGCCTTGATCGGGCGCGACCTGGAGGCGGCGCGCCTGGATCTCGTGCGTGACGTCCGCAGCGACTTCGCCCTTGCGCTGGCCACACAGCGCCGGCTTGCGCTGGCCGACGAGACCCTGGCCATCGCGCGTGAGGTTGCGGCAACGGCACAAAGGAAGGTCGAGGCAGGCGCTCTCCCGGCTGTGGAAGCCACGCGGGCCCGTGTTGCCATCTCGGCAGCCGAGATCGAAACAGAGCGCGCCAGGGGACTTGTGCAAATAGCAATCGAGCGACTGGCGCTGAACTGGGGCGGCAGCCCGCTCCCGGAGCAAGTCGAAGGTGACCTGGACTCCCTGACGACCGTCCCGACACTTGATTCCCTGGTCGTACATCTGGCCGGGAATCCAGATCTGGCCCGTTGGACCAACCTGGCGGAATACCACAGGGCGCGGCTGCAATTCGAACAGAGCCTGAAGTCCCCGGATCTGAGCATCGGGGGAGGCTATCGACGATTCGCCGCCGATGACAACGGCGCGTTTCTGCTCAGTATCTCGGTCGACCTTCCGCTCGGAACAAGAACCAGGGATCCGTGCGAGAGGCATCGGCCGACACCGGCAGGATCCTTGTTCGAATTCGAGCAGGCGCGCCGCGTGTTGGAGCGCGATCTCCGTGAACACGCCGCCCGGCTTCGAATCGCTCAGGGAGAGGTGCGCGGACTGCGGCTGAACGTCCTGCCCGGGGCCCAGGAGGTCTATGAGGGGGTTCGGCAGGGTTACGAGCAAGGACGGTTTACATACCTCGACGTGCTCGAGGCGCGTCGTTCGTTGGCTCTGGTCCGCGAATCCGAAATAACGGCCCTCAGTGAGCTCGAGCAAAGTCGAATCGAGATTGAGCGTTTAACTGGGCAAGGCGCAGCCCTGATCGACCGGGTACAGGAGGGAACGAAATGACCATTTTGCATGGACCAAAGCTCTGGCTCGCCCTGCTCCTCGTTTTCGGGCTAAGCGGCTGTGGAGAAGGGAACAAACACGATGAAGCCGGCCAATCCGGAGCCGCGGCGACAGGGGAACACGGGCAGGAGGCAGTGGCCGCAGACGAGCACGGCCACGAAGAAGAGTCAGCCTCACATGAGGGACATGGCAGCGAAGCCGGCGAGGCCGACGAGCACGGATCAGAGGAAGGCGAGGGCGACGACGAAGGCCTTGTGATCCTGAACGCCGCTCAGCGCGAATCGGCCGCAATCACCATCGGCACTGCGATGCCCCGCGAGATCGTCATCGCACAGGAGCTGCCTGGAGAGGTGGTCGTCAATGCCGATCGCCTGGCTCACGTGGTGCCGCGATTCCCTGGTATCGCCCGCGAGGTTCGCAAGAAGCTCGGCGAAACCGTGCGGGCCGGAGATGTGCTGACGGTCGTCGAGGCCAATGAGAGCCTCGCGCCTTACGAGGTGAAGGCGCTCATTTCGGGCACTGTCATCGAGAAGCACATCACGCTCGGGGAGTACGTCTCCGACCAGCAGGACATCTACGTGATCGCGGACCTCTCAAGCGTCTGGGTCAACGTCACCGTCTATGCCCGCGATCTCGAGCGGGTCCGAGTCGGGCAGACCGTCACGATCGAGGCGGCTGGCATCACCGGAACCGCCGAGGGGAAGATCGATTACGTGGGCCCGGTGGTCGGCGAGGCCACTCGGACATCCATCGCGCGAGTTGTCCTGCCCAACGCCAGAGGTGTCTGGCGCCCCGGCCTGTTTGTGACGGCCCGGGTGCAGACGGAATCAGTTGAGGCGCCGTTGGTGGTCGCTGACAAGGCGATTCAAAACGTGCGGGGTCAGACCGTTGTCTTCGTGGTCGAGGGCGATGGATTCCGTGCACAGACCGTGACGATCGGTACAACAGATGGCGAGTCGACCGAGATCCTCTCGGGCCTTCGACCCGGTCAAAGCGTGGCCGTGGAGAACAGCTTCATCCTGAAGTCAGAACTCCTGAAGAACGAAGCAGGGCACGGCCATGGACATTAAAACAAGGGTCGGAAGGAGTGCAGCATGTTGGACCGCCTGATACGATTCTCCATCGCCCAGCGAGGGCTGGTTGTCCTTGGCGTTCTCGCAGTGATCCTGCTCGGCGTTGTGAATTTCGGTCGCTTGCCGATCGACGCGATCCCGGACATTACAAACGTTCAGGTGCAGATCAATACCGCGGTGTCTGCCCTGTCCCCGGTCGAGGTAGAGCAGCGGATCACGTTCCCGATCGAAGACGGCGATGAGTGGCATCCCGCGCGTCCAGAACGTGCGGTCGCTCTCTCGGTATGGGCTCTCCCAAGTGACAGTGGTACCTTTCGAAGATGGAACCGGGACATGCTACTTCGCGCGGCAGCTTGTAATGAACAGAGGAAAAGACGGCCACTGCAGGAAGCAAAGAGAGGAAACCTGCAGCCAGCCCCTCGGGGTCTCATGATGAGCCGAAGATGGGCCCGAATCGCGACAACGGGCTCGGCGAGTCTACTTCTGGGCCATCGAAGCGGATTCGACCGCCCGCAAAGAGGATGGCCAAGCCCTATACGCTCGCCGACCTCCGCACAATCCAGGGACTGGATCGTCAAGCCTCAGGTCCG
>CAVUTP010000023.1:0-38128 GCA_963744445.1 uncultured Acidobacteriota bacterium | reverse complement strand
TTGGAGACGGGCTCGACCGGAATCGCAAAGCCCAATCGGTAGAATGACTTAGGTGGCGGAGAGAGAGGGATTCGAACCCTCGGTAAGGTTTCCCCTACACACGCTTTCCAAGCGTGCGCCTTCAACCACTCGGCCATCTCTCCGCTTAAGAATCAACGGCTTACGCGCGGTCGACCACGATTATCGCAGAAATTGTGATAGACCTCCTAATGCTCTGCGATCACTTACGACGATCTTGCCCAGGTGGGCGGCCGCGCGGGTTCGGGAGAATTCTGGGATGGGCTATTCGCCAAGGAGGATGGCGGGGCGACTACGAAGTTGTTCGTCGGCAGCCATGAGCAGCACTCGGATGCGTTCGACGGTCGTGCTGCTCGCCCTTGTCGCTGCGTCTGTTCAGCATCCGCGCCTGTAATCGGTGATGTCCAGGCACCCCCGTCAGCCCTCGGTGACGAGGGACGTGGGCATCTTCACGATGCCGATCGTGTTCGGCGTCAAGAAGCTGTTCGCGGACGGCTCAGCGCCGCACAGCTACAAGCCGGCCAAATCGCGCGTCTCGAGCACGGGCCGCATGGTCGCGCTGCACGAGCGCGCCGGCCAGGTCAAGGTGGGCGACACCGAGCTCGATTCACCGAGCGACGCTGAAGGGGGCGGCGCGAGCGGATGAAGCGCGAAGGTTAAAGGTCCGCCGGTGCGGTTGATCCGGTGCGCAGCAGAATAACTTGCTATTTTTATAACAGTCAGCTATTATTATCGCATGCGACTCCCCCGCCACGCCGCGCTGGCCCGCCGCGAACGCCAGATCATGGACATCCTCTACCGCAGGGGCCGCGCAACCGCGGCCGAGGTGAGGGAGGACCTTCCCGGGGCTCCCGCCGATTCGACCGTCCGCACCCAGCTCCGCGTGCTCGAGTCCAAGGGGCACGTCAGGCACGAGGAGGACGGGCTTCGGTACGTCTACGTGCCGCAATTGCCGCGCCGCGCCGCCAGCAAGTCGGCTCTCCGCCACCTGCTGAGCACATTCTTCGACGGTTCCACCGAGAAGGTCGTGGCGGCATTGCTCGGAGAGGACGGCGCGGACGTGACGCCGGAAGAACTCGACCGCATCGCCGACCTCGTCGAGCGCGCGCGAAGGGAAGGTGGACGATGAACCACATCTTCGAGGCGGCCCTGCGCATGTCGCTCGTCCCGGCCCTGGCGCTTGGCTTGTCGTTCGCGCTCAAGCGCGGTTCTGCCGCCCTGCGCCACTGGGTCCTGACCGTCGGCATCGTCTGCGGGGCGGTCACGCCTCTCCTGTACATCGTGGCCCCGTCGTGGCCGGTCGCCCTTCCTGCGTTCTCGACCAGCCCGCCATCGGCCGTGCCGACGAGCGTCGCCACGGAGTTGGTCGTGCGCGGCCCCGCCCGACCATCCGACCAGGCGCCCGGTGCTCCAGCCCCGGTCGGACACCGAGAGCCCCCCCGAGTGCCCATGATGCTGGCGCTCTCGCTTTGGATGTCGGGCGCCTTGGGGGGACTTGTGATCCTCGGCGTCGGGCTCCGCAGGCTCTCGCGCAGTGCCGCAGCCGCGCGGCCGCTAACAGAGGGCCGGCTCGCCTCGTTGGCCCTGGAAGTCCGCGAGGCAACCGGCATATCTCGCCAGATCATGCTGTTGCAGAGCCGAGAGCCCATGCCCCTTGCCACATGGGGCACCCTCCGACCTCGACTCATTCTCCCCGCCGATTCCGAAGATTGGTCGGATGATCGCGCACGTGTCGTCCTGCGCCACGAGTTCGCGCACATCGCCCGCGGGGACTGGCTCGCGCAGATGCTGGCCGAAACGCTCCGCGCGATTTGCTGGTTCAACCCCCTGCTCTGGATCATCAGCCGGCGGCTGCGTCACGAAAGCGAGCGGGCCTGCGACGACGCGGTTCTCCGCTCTGGTATCGAAGCAGCCGATTACGCGTCCCACCTGCTGGAACTTGCCAGGCGTGCGCAGCCCCGCGCGACGAGGCCGGCGCTTGCAATGGCCCGTCCGTCAAGTCTCGAAGGGAGAGTCCGCGCTATGTTGAGCACGAGAATCAGTCGACGTCCGTTGAGGGGAGCGACGAGGCTGGCAGCCTTTGCGGCGCTGGCCGCCCTGACGGTTCCCGTCGCCGTTGCACAGAACCGCCTCTGGTCCTTCACGGGAACGGTGGTCGATCAGACAAACAGGAGCGTGCCCGACGCCACCCTGGTTCTGGCGAACGAGGCTACGCGCGCCAAGTACGAGGTCCGCACGGACAATGCCGGACACTTCGACTTCAAGGGGTTGCCGACCGGTGACTACGTCCTTGCGGTGCAGAAGCCGGGCTTCAAGCCGTTCAAGGACACACTCGCAGTCCTCGCGAGCAACCTGAATCGAAGGATTGCGCTCGAGATAGGCACCCTGCAGGAGACGATTTCAGTCACGGGGCCGACCGCCTCAGTCACGAGGCCGACCACCGATTCACTCGCGTCTGAATCCGAGCGGCAGGCCAGGCGCGAGCAGGCGCGCCAGCGTGCGCAGGAACTCCGGAGCAGCATAGCCGAGAAGTGCGGCGCGGGAATGCCGGCTGGCAACGTCGGCGGCCAGGTCCAGCCGCCTCTCAAACTCGTGGACGTACGACCCAACTACGCAGAGGAATTGCGTGCGGCAGGGGTAGCGGGGCGAGTCGTGCTGCACGCGGTGATTGCGACGGATGGCTCTGTGCGGGAGATAGCAGTCGTCTCGTCACCGAACCCTGACCTGGAGCATGCGGCAATCGAGGCGGTACGACAGTGGGAGTTCAGCCCGACGTACCTGAACTGCGCTCCAATCGAGGTGGAAATGCAGGTGACAGTGAATTTCCAGGTGCGGTGACGGCGGGTTCGAGGGTGGAGCAGGGCCCGCAGGTGCCGGCCCTGCTCAATCGCGGTGCGCCTCCAAGGTCGCCTGAAAGCGCTTGACACCCGATGTCGTGCACCTCACCTCCGCCTCTCGACCCCGCGCTCAGGCTGTCGACGCCCGGCTCATCAAGGCTCATCAAGGCTCATCAAGGCTTCTGTCAATACAACGCCGCGTCTTCGCCGGCGTTACTCCCTGGATGGGTGATCGCTGGGCTTGTCGGGGGTGGGCGGGGCGTCGACGGCGGGCCTGGGCCGTGGCGCGTGCGCGCTCCGGGACTCTTGCTCGCCCAGTTCCAGGTGGAAGCGATGCAGGAAGTGATGAAGGGCCGGCGCCAAAAGCACCGCGACCATCGTCAGGAAGAAGACGCCGCTGAGCAGCGCGTATGCGATGGCGAAGACCTTCGCGGCCGGCGTTCGAAGGGGTGCCACGGGACCCATCCCCGTGAGAATCATCGCGGCATTGAGTGCCGCATCCAGCCACGGCAGGTCATCGAGGAAGTGATAGCCAGTCGCCCCGACACCCAGCGCCCCAAGGACCAGCCCGCTCACGAGGACGGCGTTTCGAGCGAGCCGGCGGATGAGCACCCGCCGCGAGACCAGCCGGGACGCGTGCGCCATACGGACGAGTATACCGACTGCGGCTAGTCACTCGCACCAAAACGCCAAGCGAGATCGGGATCTCGCCCTCGACCCCACGACACCCCACCCACGCACACCCCCACCCACGCCACGCACACCCCTCACCGACGCAGACCTCCACCTGGCCCTGGCCCGGACGGCTCTCGCGCTGTGATATGCTCCGCCCGTTCACCTCACAGCCTGCGATTTGGCGGCCCTTCGGGGTGGCATCGCAGCCGCCGTGCACTGCGCTTCCGGGAGCCTTGCCGTGACCGACACCAAGATCAGCCTGCCCGAGTCCGAGATCCCGACCCACTTCTACAACATCGCGGCGGATCTCCCCACGCCGCTGGCGCCGCCCCTGCACCCGGCCACGCGCCAGCCGATCGGACCCGAGGCCCTGGCCCCTATCTTCCCTATGGGACTGATCGTCCAGGAGATGGCGCAGGAGCGGATGGTCGCGATCCCGGACGAGGTGCGCGACATCTACCGCCTCTACCGGCCCAGCCCGGTGTTCCGCGCCCGCGCCTTCGAGGAGGAGCTCGACACCCCCGCGCGCATCTACTACAAGTCCGAGCACGTCAGCCCGGTGGGCAGCCACAAGCTGAACACCGCGATCATGCAGGCGTGGGTCAACAAGCAGGAAGGCGTGAAGCGGCTGGCGACCGAGACGGGGGCCGGCCAGTGGGGCAGCGCGCTCGCGTGCGCCTGCCAGCTCCTCGGCATGCAGTGCATGGTCTACATGGTGCGCATCAGCTACGACAGCAAGCCGTACCGCCGCATCATGATGAGGACCTACGGGGCCGAGGTCATCGCGAGCCCGTCGCCGCAGACCCACGCGGGCCGCGCGATCCTCGCCGAGCACCCCGACTCCCCCGGCAGCCTGGGCATCGCGATCTCCGAGGCGGTCGAGGACGCGGCCGGGCGCGATGACACCAAGTACGCCCTCGGCAGCGTGCTGAACCACGTCCTCCTGCACCAGACGATCATCGGCCAGGAGGCGGTCAAGCAGATGGAACTGGCCGGAGACTACCCGGACATCCTCATTGCCTGCCACGGCGGCGGCAGCAACTTCGCCGGCCTGACGTTCCCGTTCCTCAAGGACAAGATCAACGGCTCCCGGAAGGCGCTTCGCGCCATCGCGGTGGAGCCCTCCGGCTGCGCCAGCCTGACGGCCGGGAAGCGCGAGTACGACTTCGGCGACACCGCCTGCATCCACGCCCCTGCTGATGATGCACACCCTCGGGCACACGTTCATGCCCGCCCCGGTGCACGCCGGCGGCCTGCGCTACCACGGGTCGGCGCCGCTGGTCAGCCACCTGCTCGCCGCGGGGCTCGTGGAGGCCGAGGCCTACCACCAAGGCGAAGTGTTCGAGAGCGCCGTGACGGTTCGCGCGCTGCGAGGGCACGATCCCCGCGCCGGAATCGGCGCACGCCATCCACAGCGTCGTGCGCCACGCGCTCGCGGCCCGGGAGGCTGGCGAGAAGAAGGTCATCCTCTTCAACCTGTCGGGGCACGGCATCTTCGACCTCGCCGCGTACGAGTCGTTCCTGACGGGGACGATGGATCCGATGGCGTAGCGTTTCGAATTGAGAATTGAGAATTGAGAAAGGGGGAGGGGGACGGGGGTAATGCAGAATGCACAATGCCAGGGATGACAAGGCTCCCCGCCCCGCGCCCTCCGCTCACCGCCTGACACCTTAGGCCCGGGTCTTCAACGCCCTATGTTCCGCCGAACCGACGACCTCCGCATTCGCGACGTCCGGCCGCTCATCCCGCCGGCCATCCTGCTCGAGGAGCTGCCGCTCAGCGAGCGTGCGTCCAACGTGGTGGCCGACTCGCGCGCCGCGATTGCCGCCGCCCTCGGCGGCCAGCAGGACCGCCTGGTCGTCGTCGCCGGCCCCTGCTCGATCCACGATCCGGCATCCGCGCTCGACTACGCCGCGCGGCTGAAGCGAATCGCCGACGATGTGGCCGATGCCGTGGTCGTGGTGATGCGGGCCTATTTCGAGAAGCCCCGAACGGTGGTCGGGTGGAAGGGGTTCATCAACGACCCCGACCTCGACGAGAGCTACCACATCAACAAGGGCCTCCGCCTGGCGCGGCGCCTCCTGCTCGACATCAACGAACTGGGGATGCCCACCGGGTCGGAGTTCCTCGACACGCAGATTCCCCAGCACATCGCCGACCTCACCTCGTGGGTTGCCATCGGCGCCAGGACCGCGGAAAGCCAGGTCCACCGCGAACTGGCCTCGGGGCTGTCGGCGCCGGTGGGCTTCAAGAACGGCACCGACGGCAACACGCAGGTTGCCCTCGACGGCGTCCTCACCGCGCGGCACCAGCACTGGTTCCCGGGCGTCACCAAGCAGGGCGTCTCCGCCATCCTCCAGACCACCGGCAACGAGTCGTGCCACGTGATCCTCCGCGGCGGCACCCGAACGGGCCCGAACCATCACGCCGAGCAGGTGGAAGCCGTGTGCGCCGACCTCACACGGCTCGGCCTCCCGGCCCGCCTGATGGTGGACTGCTCGCACGGCAACAGCGGGCGCGACGCGAAGCGCCAGGGCATCGTGGCCGCAGACCTCGCAGCGCAGATTGCCTCGGGCTCGGGCCGGATCTTCGGCGTGATGCTGGAGAGCCACCTGGTGGAAGGCCGGCAGGACTACGCGCCCGGCAAGCCGCTCATCTACGGGCAGAGCATCACGGACGCGTGCATGGGGATGGCGGAGACGGAGAGCATCGTGCGCCGGCTCGCCGAGGCCGTCAGGGCTCGCAGAATGGTCAATCGCTCCCTCGACAACTGATTGCTGCCACTACAACTGTCTCTTCAAGACGAGGCAGCGAGCGGCGGCAGCGTGAGGCGCAGGCACTGCGCGTGGCCGTGGGCCGGCGTCGGCTCGGTGGGCGCCTCGCCGTCGTTGCCCATGTTCGACCCGCCGTAGATCTCCGCGTCGCTGTTCAGCATCTCGCGGTAGACGCCGGGCTCGGGCACGCCGACGGTGTAGCGATAGCGCGGCACCGGCGTGAAGTTGAGGACGACCACCACGAAGTCGCGCGGGTCTCGCGCGCGCCGGAGGAACGACACGACGCTGTTCTCGTTGTCGTTGCAGTCGATCCACTCGAAGCCCGGCCGGATCGAAGTCCACCTGGTGCAGCGCCGGCTCCCGCCGGTAGAGCGCGTTGAGGTCGGCGACCAGCTTCTGGATGCCCGCGGTGCGGGAACTGTCCAGCGTATTCCCACTCGAGGCCCCGGTCGTGGTTCCACTCGGCCACTGGCCGAACTCGCCGCCCATGAACAGCAGCTTCTTGCCGGGGTGGCCGTACATGTAGCCGTAGAGCGCGCGCAGGTTGGCCGCCTTCTGCCAGCTGTCGCCCGGCATCTTGCCGATCATCGCCCCCTTCCCGTGCACCACCTCGTCGTGCGAGAACGGCAGGATGAAGTTCTCGTGGTAGGCGTAGAGCATCGAGAAGGTGAGGTGGTTGTGGGCCCACCGGCGGTGGATCGGGTCCTGCCGCATGTAGGCCAGCATGTCGTGCATCCAGCCCATGTTCCACTTGTAGGTGAAGCCCAGGCCGCCGAGGTGCACCGGCCGGCTGACGCCCGGCCACGCGGTCGATTCCTCCGCCGCCGTGATCGACCCGGGCTGCTCGGCGTGCGTCAGCGTGTTCAGCTGCCGCAGGAAGTCGATCGCCTCGAGGTTCTCGCGCCCGCCGTACTGGTTGGGCACCCACTGCCCGTGCGCCCGCGAGTAGTCGAGGTACAGCATCGACGCCACCGCGTCCACGCGCAGGCCGTCGATGTGGAACTCCTCGAGCCAGAACAGCGCGTTGCTCAGCAGGAAGCTGCGCACCTCGTTGCGCCCGTAGTTGAAGACCAGCGTGCCCCAGTCCTGGTGCTCGCCCGCCGCGGGTCCTCGTGCTCGTAGAGCGCCGTGCCGTCGAACCGCGCGAGGCCGTGCGCGTCCTTCGGGAAGTGCCCCGGCACCCAGTCGAGCAGCACGCCGATGCCCGCCCGGTGGCACGCGTCCACGAACGCCTTGAAGTCCTCGGGCGCGCCCAAGCGGCTCGTCGGCGCGAAGAAGCCGGTCACCTGGTAGCCCCACGACCCGGCGAACGGGTGCTCCATCACCGGCAGCAGCTCGATGTGCGTGAACCCCATCTCGCACACGTACGGCACGAGGCGGTCCGCCAGCTCGCGGTAGGAGAGGAAGCGCTCCCCGTCGGCGCCGCGCGCCCACGAGCCGAGGTGCACCTCGTAGATCGACATCGGCCGGTCGAGCCAGCCGTTCTCGTGCGGCCGGCGCTCCATCCACTCGCGGTCGCCCCACGCGTACGCGCCCGGCTCCCACACGACCGATGCCGACAGCGGCGGCACCTCGAAGCGCCGCGCGAACGGATCGGTCTTCAGGAACACCGCGCCGCCGACCTTCGATTCGGATCTCGAACTTGTACTTCTCGCCGTTCCCGAGCCCCGGGATGAAGATCTCCCACACGCCCTGTGGCGCCAGGCGGCGCATCGGGTGGAGGCGGCCGTCCCAGCAGTTGAAGTCGCCGATCACGCTGACGCGTTCCGCGTTCGGGGCCCAGACGGCGAAGTGCACGCCCGCGATGGCCCCGAGGTTCATCGGGTGCGCGCCGAGCTTCTCGTGGGCCCTGCATCTGCGTGCCCTCGCGCAAGCAGGTAGAGGTCGTACTCGCTGAGGATGCGCCCGAAGCGGTACGGGTCGATGACTTCGCTCGTCTTGCCGTCGGACCAGCGGATGCGCAGCCGGTAGTCGAACGACATCGGGTCGTTCTCCCACCCCGGGACCTCCACCTCGAAGAGCGCCGAGGCGCCGCACCCGGCGCATCGGCAGCGCGGGGTAGCCTCCAGCCAGCAGCTCGACGGCGGCGGCTTCGGGGTAGTACGCCCGGACGACGAGCGCGGGCTCGCCGTCCGACGGTCGCAGGATGAGGACCGAGCAGGCCGAACGGGTCGTCGTTCGTCCCCTGCTCGAGGGCTGCCACCGCGCGGTCGAGTGCAAGCTCTGTCATAGGTGTCCTATCATCTTAGCGCTCCCGAGCCCTCCGCAGGGCCGAACCGTGTGGCCGCGCGTTTCGGCCGCCCATCCTTCGACTCGCCCTGGCCGTTCGCCTCGCTCAGGCCAGGGCGGGCGGCCCCTGCGGAGTCACGGCCACTGCATCACGAGGTGAGCGATGAGCGAACCGGGATCCGGAGTCGGGAACATGGGACGAGAAAGCGAGACAGGCGGAGGGCGAAGGGCGGAAGGCGGGGGTTGGACGCCCGACCCGGCAGGCCGGCGAATCGCCCGCCGGCGGTTCCTGGGCGCCATGCCGGCAGCCGTGGCCGCCGTGACGGCGGCGCCCGCCGCGGCGCCGGCAGGCCGCACAACAGCAAACGGCCAGCCGCTTCGGCAAGGACGCACTCGAAGCGGGCGAGAAGCTCGCTCGGCGTCGATTTCACCGACGCCGAAGAGGAGATGATGCTGCGCGGCGCGTCGCGCAACCTCGAGAGCTTCGAGGCCCTGCGCAAGCTCGACGTGCCGCTCGACACCGAGCCTGCCGTCACGTTCCGGCCGTACCTGCCCGGCCAATGTCCGCCCGCGGCAGGTCCGCGCGCCCGCACGCTCAAGGTCTCGCGCGCCCATCGTCCGCGTCACCGCGTCCATCGAGGACCTCGCGCTTCAACCGGTGACCGCCCTCGCGCAACTCATCCGCGCGCGCGAGGTGACGTCCGTCGATCTCACCCACATGTACCTCGCGCGTCTCGAACACCACGGCGAGGCCCTCAAGTGCGTCGTCACGCTGACGAAGGACCTGGCCCTGGCCCAGGCCGCGCAGGCCGACCAGGACCTGAAGGCAGGCCGCTACCGCGGCCAACTCCACGGCATCCCGTGGGGCGCAAAGGACCTGTTCGCGACGAAGGGCATCCGCACCACCTGGGGGGCGAAGCCGTACGAGAACCAGGTGATCGACGTGGACGCGACCGTGGTCGAACGGCTGCGCGACGCGGGGGCGGTGCTTGTGGCCAAGCTGTCGATGGGATCCCTCGCGCAGGGCGGCGTCTGGTTCGGCGGCAGCACGAAGAACCCGTGGAACCCGGAACGCAGCTCGAGCGGGTCCTCGGCAGGTCCGGCGGCCGCAACCTCCGCCGGCCTCGTCGGCTTCTCCATCGGCACCGAGACGCTGGGATCGATCATCTCGCCGTCCAGCACCTGCGGCGTGGTGGGCCTGCGCCCCACCTACGGCCGCATCAGCCGCTACGGCGCGATGGCGCTCAGCTGGACGATGGACAAGATTGGGCCGATCTGCCGGGCGGTCGAGGACTGCGCGCTGGTGTTCAACGCGATTTACGGTGCCGACGGACGCGACGAGACCGTCGTGGACGCGCCGTTCGCCTGGAACCCCGACACCCCGCTCGCGAAGCTGAAGGTGGGCTACCTCGAAGGGGACTTCGAGAAGCCAACGCCGCCGCCGAACGCCAACGAGGAGGCCCGCAAGCGGTTCGAGGCGCGCGCGGCGGTGATGAAGGAGGCGCTCGCCACGTTCCGCAAGATCGGGCGCGACGCTGGTGCCGGTGAAGCTGCCCGAGTTCCCGGCGCAGGCGGTCCGCTTCATCCTCAGCGCCGAGGCCGCCGCGGCTTTCGACGACCTGACGCGGAGCCGCGGGGTCGATCAGCTGACCGAGCAGGGACCGGGCGACTGGCCGAACACGTTCCGGACCTCGCGCTTCATCCCGGCCGTCGAGTACCTGCGCGCGCAGCGGGCCCGCACGCTGCTGATGCGCAAGTACGACGAGTTGATGGGCGACGTGCGACGTGTTCCTGTCGGCGACGGGCGGCGCCAGCCTCACGGCCACGAACCTGACCGGCCACCCGGCATTGTGCCTGAAGGCCGGCTTCGTCGAGAAGATGCCCGGGGCGATCATGATCACCGGGCGGCTGTACGACGAGGCGACGCTGCTGCGCGTGGCGCTGGCGTACGAGAAGGCCACGCCGTGGGCGGGGATGCACCCGACGATCAGTGAATTGAGAATGCACGCCCTGAGCCCTGAGCCTTGTAGAATGCGTTGTAGTAGCATGGTCTGTTGGTTGCGGACCGGACAGTGCCCCGGGTCCGCCGTGAAAGGAGATCAAACGATGTCGAAGTTCGTTGCCACGCTGTGCGGGGCGCTCGCGCTGACCGTTGCGGCGTCGGCCGCCCAGGCCGGGCAGGCCGAGAAGAAGGAGAGCAAATTGAAGCCAGGCGTCTATGCGCACTTCGTGACCACCGAAGGCAACTTCACCGTGAAGCTGTTCGACAAGGACGCGCCCAAGACGGTGGCCAACTTCGTCGGCCTGGCCGAGGGCACGATCGATCCGGCCACCGGCAAGCCCGGGAAGTCGAAGCCGTTCTACAACGGCCTGATCTTCCACCGCATCATCCAGGGCTTCATGATCCAGGGCGGAGACCCGCTCGGTGTCGGCACCGGCGGCCCCGGCTACCGGTTCGCCGACGAGTTCAGCCCGAAGCTGCGCCACAGCAAGGCGGGCATCCTCTCGATGGCCAACGCGGGCCCCAACACCAACGGCAGCCAGTTCTTCATCACGCTGGGCCCGACGCCCCACCTCGACAACAAGCACTCGGTGTTCGGCGAGGTGGTCGAGGGCATGGACGTGATCAAGAAGATCGGCGCCGTCAAGACGGGCGTCAACGACAAGCCCGTCACGCCCGTGGTCATGAAGAGCGTGACGATCGAGCGCATCAGCGAATAGCTCACGCCGTGCAGGTGTGTAGCCACGACGTAGTGATTCACTGCAGACCCAACAACGGGCGGCTTTCGAGTCGCCCGTTGTGTTTTTCAACACCTCACGACCCGGAGCAGGACGGTGCGACGGTTTCCCCACTCTCGCTGCCTGATCTTCGATAGCGGACCGTGGCACTCCTCTTGCCCAGCCGTAAGCGGTCTTTCCTGAATCACTCCTCGTTCCACCCGGGTCTGACGCGGCCGAGGGCCGGTCCGTCGCCCGCATCGCTTCCGGAGGCGCGAGTGCCCCCTGTGCGAGCTCGAACCGTCTTGGCGCGGCGCTTGGGCGCCTTCGCGCTCGTCGCCGGCACGCTGGGCGTTCTCGCGCCGACAGGCGCTGCCGCCCAGACGGCGGCGGAGATGCCCGGCCCCCTCTCGCACGCCCACGCGAAGATCGTCTCCGCCGGGGCCGGGTCCGGCTGCGTGCAGTGCCACGCGCCCTCCGGCGCCACCGAGGCCTCCCGCTGCCTGAAGTGTCATCAGCCCATCGCGCAGCGCATGGCGGCGAAGAAGGGCGTGCACCGGGAGGTGACGGGCGACTGCGGGTCGTGCCACGTGGAGCACCAGGGCGCCGATGCGGACCTCAGGCCGCTCGACCCGTCGTCGTTCGACCACGCCAGTGAAGCCGGTTTCCCGCTGACGGGCGGTCACGCCCGGCTGGTCGAAACATGCGCTGCCTGCCACAAGGCCCGCTCGTACATCGACGTGACGGCCCAGTGCAGCTCGTGCCACCGGGACGGGCACCGCGGCGCGCTCGGCCTCGACTGCACGTCGTGCCACACACCCGGCGCCGCCTTCCGGAACGCCTCCCGCGCCTTCCACAAGAGCGGCATGTTCCCGCTCGAGGGCCGGCATCAGGCGGTCCCTTGCGCGTCGTGTCACCTCGACGGGGTGACGAAGGGGACACCAACCCGCTGCTACGACTGTCACTGGGTGAGGCGGCAGGACGACCGCTACCGCACGGCGCTGGGGGCCGACTGCGAAAGCTGCCACACTCCCACCGCGTGGACGGCCGTCCGCTGGAACCACTCGACGGCGACCGGCGTAACCCTGAACGCGCGGCATCGGACGCTCGCGTGCGAGAGCTGTCATACCGGGCAGGTGTTCAAGGGCACCCAGATGCGCTGCGAGGGGTGCCACCAGGCGGATTACCAGCGCGCGGCGAACCCGAACCATGCCGCCGCGGGGTTCCCGACAACCTGTGACACGTGCCACCTGCCGTCACACACGAGCTGGGCGCAGAGCACGTTCAACCACCGCACGATCTTCACGCTGGTCGGCGTTCACGCCACGTCCGCGTGCAGCTCGTGCCATCGCAGTAACGTCTACCGCGGTACGCCGACGGACTGCGTCGGCTGCCACCAGGCCGACTACCAGCGGACGGCCGCCCCGAACCACCAGGCTGCCGGCTTCCCCACCACCTGCAACACCTGTCACCGGCCGACGGACCCCAGCTTCCGCGGCGCGACGTTCAACCACGGCTCGACGTTCCAGCTCGTGGGCGTGCACGCGTCGCAGGACTGTGCGTCCTGTCACCGGAGCAACGTCTACAAGGGCACCTCGCGCGACTGCGCCGGCTGTCACCTGACGCGACTACCAGCAGACGACGAACCCGAACCACGCCTCGGCCGGGTTCCCGACGACGTGCGACTCGTGCCACCGGGCGACCGACTCCAGTTTCCGTGGCGCGTCCATCAACCACTCGCAGTTCTTCCCGCTGCTGGGCACGCACGCGACGCAGCAGTGCTCGGCGTGCCACAAGAACAACGTCTACAAGGGCACCTCGCGCGACTGCGCCGGCTGTCACCTGACGCGATACCAGCAGACGACGAACCCGAACCACGCCTCCGCCGGGTTCCCGACGACGTGCGACTCGTGCCACCGGGCGACCGACTCCAGTTTCCGTGGCGCGTCCATCAACCACTCGCAGTTCTTCCCGCTGCTGGGCACGCACTCGACGCAGCAGTGCTCGGCGTGCCACAAGAACAACGTGTACCGCGGGACGCCGCGCGACTGCGTCGCCTGTCATCTCACTCGCTATCAGCAGACGACGAACCCGAATCACCAGGCGGCGGGCTTCCCCACCACCTGCGACTCGTGCCACCGAGCCTCGGATCCGAGCTTTCGCGGTGCCGTGTTCAACCACACCTGGTTCCCGATCACGTCCGGCCGTCACGCGGGCCGGGCGTGCGCCGACTGCCACACCGACTCGAACAACTACAAGGTGTTCAACTGCCTTCGCTGCCACTCGCTGTCGTCGATACAGGGCGAGCACCAGGGCAACCCGGGGTTCAGGTACGAGTCGGTGGCGTGCTACAGCTGCCACCCGACGGGGCGGGGCTAACGGCGGGAGGCGGTAGCTCACGGAGATCACGCGATTCCGGAGCATGCCGGCCGCGGTCACGGTATCACGGTGAGGACACCGTCATGGCGAGATGCAGAAGGATCGGCACGCTCCCAGTTCTCGCAGCCCTGTGGGTGCTGGTCCCGGCGTTGGGGCTCGCTCAGACGCCCGGCATGTGGGGGCGCATCTCCTTCACCGCCGTCGGGAGCACCGCGAAGGACTCGGGCGTCGAGCGGGGCTTCACCGAACTGATCACGACCATCACGCTGGCCACGCCGGTCGCCGAGACGGGTGGAGCGGAGTTCGGAATGGACTTTCGCGGCGCCGCCTATCCGGGCACCGAAGACCGCGAGCGGCGCCTGTCGATCTACGAGGGCTTCGTTGGATACCGGTTGGCGGGCGGACGGCTGGGCGCTCGCGTCGGGCAGTTGTGGTTGAACGACCTGGGCGCGCTTGGATCCGTGGGCGGCGTGCATGTCGAGTACCGGCAGCCGATGGGCCCGCGCAAGACCCGGGTCCGCGCGGGTGCGTTCGGCGGCATGGAGCCGAAGATCATGGACGCCGGGTATGTCAGCGACGTCCGGAAGTTCGGAGGCTACGTCGCCCTCGACGGCGCTGGAGCGCGGCGCCACGTGCTCGGGTTCGTCGCGCTGCGCAACCAGGGCCTCCACGAACGCTCCGTCCTGACGTTCAGCAACTTCGTGCCGGCCGGGCGCTCGTTCTTCCTCTACCAGGCGGGCGAGTACGACCTCGAGGGCCCGGCGGGGCAGGGTTCCGGCGGCCTCTCCTACTTCTTCGCGAACGCCCGCTACTCGGGCATCAAGCTGGCTCGAACTGCAGGGCAGCTACCACCGCGGCCGCTCGCTCGACGCGCGGACGATTACCCTCGATCAGCTGAACGGCCGGCCAATCACGCAGCAGGCCCTTGCCGGCCTGGTGTTCGAAAGCGTGGGCGGGCGGATCTGGGTCAACCTCGGCCGCTCCTACCGGGTCTTCGCGGGATACTCCCAGGATCGCAACAACCGCGACGACGAGCCGACGGGCCGGACGACGGCGGGGTTCTTCAGCTCGAACCTGTTCGGCACCGGCTTCGACCTGAGCGTCTCTGACATCCGCACGCATCGGCCAGACTCCAACTACGACGCGTGGGATGTGACAGTCGGGAGGAGCATCTCCTCGAAAGCTGTACCTCTCGGGCGGCTATTCGACCGCGCTCTCTGTCTTCCGCCCCGTGAACGCGGGCAGCTTCGTGGTCGAGAATCGGCCGCGCACCGAGCGTTTCCTCGGCTCCGGGATCGTCC
This sequence comes from uncultured Acidobacteriota bacterium, assembly GCA_963744445.1. Taxonomy (GTDB): domain Bacteria; phylum Acidobacteriota; class Vicinamibacteria; order Vicinamibacterales; family Fen-181; genus CAVUTP01. Next base: position 23,196 of record CAVUTP010000023.1, on the reverse strand, counting down.
ACCTGACGCGGCGCGTCTCCCTGGTCCTCACCGGCGAGTGGCTCGAGGACGGCACGCTGACCGAACTTCGCGGCATGAGCACGCTGGCGTACAGATTCTGATTGTGCCCTGAGCCTCGAGCCTGAGCCCTGGGCCTTTCTGATAGCATTGGCGCCATGCGCCTGGGACGATTTGCGCGCCTGCCCGTCCTCTCCCTGTTTCTCGCGGTGTTCTTTGCTGGCGTGGCCGGAGCGGATCGGCTGCCGGACCGCGCCGATCGAGTCGTCAGCTACGCGATCGACGTGCGGCTCGACGCCGAACGCAAGCAGCTCGAGGGCCGCCAGACCGTCACGTGGCGGAACCCGTCCACCGACGCGGTGGGCGACCTCTGGTTCCATCTCTACCTGAACGCCTTCCGCAACAACCGCAGCACGTTCTTCAAGGAATCCGGCGGGCAGCTGCGCGGCGACCGGGCGACCGACAAGTGGGGCTGGATAGACGTCACCTCCCTGCGCATCGCGGGCGGCGCGGACCTCACCCGCGCTCTCACCTTCGAGCAGCCCGACGACGACAACGCCGACGACCGCACCGTTGCACGGCTTGTCCTGCCCGAGCCCGTGTCGCCAGGCGGCTCGGTGACGCTCGAGATCGACTTCCGGGCCCAACTGCCGGAGGTGTTCGCCCGCAGCGGCTACAAGCGCGACTTCTTCCTCGTCGGCCAGTGGTTCCCGAAGCTGGGCGTCTACGAGCCGGCGGGCATGCGCGGGCGCGCGACCGGCGGCTGGAACTGCCACCAGTACCACGCCAACTCGGAGTTCTACGCGGACTACGGCGAGTTCCGCGTGAACATCACCGTTCCCTCTCGGTTCGTGGTGGGCGCGACGGGCCACCGCGTGCACAGGCGGGACAACGGGAACGGGACGACGACCCACACGTACGAGCAGGCGGACGTTCACGACTTCGCGTGGACCGCGGACCCGCGCTACGTCGAGGTGAAGCGCCGCTTCTCGGCATCCGGCGACGTGACGGCCGCGGAATACCAGCGCACCGCGGCGCTGCTCGGCAGGCCGGCAGACGAGGTGCGGCTCTCCAACGTGGCGATCACCGTGCTCCTGCAGCCCGAGCACGAACCGCAGATCGAGCGCTACGTGCAGGCGGTGAAAGCCGGGCTCAAGGGATTCGGCCTGCGGTACGGCCGGTATCCCTACCAGACGATCACGGTGGTGGACCCCCCAGCCGATGGGTCGGGCGCGGGCGGGATGGAATACCCCACGTTCATCACCGGCGGCAGCATCTGGGCCGGCAACTTCGGGCCGCTGAATGCCGTGCGCAGCGTGGAGATGGTGACCATCCACGAGTTCGGCCACCAGTTCTGGTACGGCATGGTCGGGAACAACGAGTTCGAGGAGGCGTGGCTGGACGAAGGGATCAACACGTACTCCACGGGCCTCGTGATGGAGGCCGAGTACGGCGCGGCCACCTCGGTACGGCCGCTTCCTGGGCCTTCCCATCGGCGAGGTGGACACGCTGCGCGCCGTGGCCACGCCGTCGCTGAAGGACGTGATCGTGAAGCCCTCGTGGATGTACACCGGCGACTACTCGTACTACGCCTACATGAAGCCCGCCATCGCGCTTCGCACGCTCGAGGGGCACCTCGGTTCCCAGGTGATGGCGCGGGTGATGCGCACGTTCCACGAGCGATTCCGCTTCCGGCACCCGTCGAGCGCCGACTTCTTCGCGACCGCCAGCGAAGTGGCGGGGCAGGACCTGGACTGGTTCTTCCAGCAGGCGTTCCTCGGCAGCCACGTCCTCGACTACGCCGTGGACGCGGTGTCCAGCTCGCCTGCGACCGCGCTGCGCGGCGTGGTGGAAGAAGGTGGAAAGCGGGTCACCCGGGACGCCGAGCCGTCGGGCAGTGGTCAGGCCGCGAAGATGTACGAGAGCCGCGTCCTCGTCCGTCGCCTGGGAGAATTCGTGTTCCCGGTGGAGGTCGCGCTCCAGTTCGAGGGGAAGCCCGTCGAGCGCGTGAGGTGGGACGGCGAGGATCGCTGGAAGCGGTTCGTCTTCGTCCGGCCGGAGCGCCTCGTGTCGGCCACGATCGATCCGGACCACAAGGTGATCCTCGACGCGAACTGGATCGACAACTCGCGCCGCGTGGAGCCCGACACGCGCCTGGCGGCCTCGTGGGGTTCGCGCTTCCTGTTCGCGATGCAGGCGGTGCTGACCTTCGTCGGGCTCTGACGGCTGAGGGTTCAGGGTCGAGGGTTGAGGGTCCTGTCACGCGTCAGGCGTGCGAAACGCTCGGCCCCGACTCGGACATCGATGGGAGCTTCGCAATGATCTTCCGGTCCGTCGGCAATGGTCTCCGTGCCGCGATGCGGCGTCCAGGGCTCGTCCTGCTGTTGTGGGCGTGGCACACGGTCCTTGCGCTGGTGGTGACACTGCCGGCATGGAGCCGGATTCGCGCCGGCAGTGAGCTGTTGCCGGAAACCGACGTCCTGCTGCGCGGAGTCCAGGTCGGCACGCTGATCGAGTTGCTGCAGCGGGAGGCGGCCGTGTTGCCCGTGCTCGCCGCAACGATCCTGGGGCTGGTCGGCGTCTCGGTGCTCTCCAACGCCTTCCTGGCCGGCGGCATGCTCGAAGTGCTCCTGGCCGGCGACGACCGCCGGCTGCTGCATCGGTTCTTCCGCGGCGCGGGCCACTTCTTCTTCAGGTCACTTGGCCTGCTCGCGATCGCGGCCCTCTTCGTCGCGGTCGTGGCGGGGCTCGCAGCCGCGGCGCTTTCGGCCGCGCTTCGGCCGCTCACCGCGGGCGGGTCGGAAGCGGGCGGCTTCGTCGCGGGCCTGGTGACGCTTGGCGTGCTCGCCCTTCTCGCCGGGGTGTTCCTGCTGGCGCTGGACTACGCCCGCGTGGTCCTGGTGACCGGCGACAGGCCTGGCGCCGTGCGGACCTGGTTCCTCGCGTTGCGGTTCGTGCTCGTGCACCCCATTGCCACTGCCGGGATTGGAGTCCTGTTCGCGATTCTCGTGCTGGCAAGCCTCGCGCTCGCGGCGTGGCTGCCGCTGCAGCTTGGCGCCATTCAGTGGTGGGCGATCGTCACGGCCGCGGCCCTCCAGCAGCTCCTCGTCCTCGCGCGTGTCGGCGTCCGTGTATCGCAGCTCGCCGCCCAGGCGCATCTCTACCAGCTTGCTACCCCAACGCCCGCGCCCGTGCCAGCAGCCGCTCCGGAGCTCAATGAAGGCTCGGCCGTCGAGGTTGGAGCTTAGTCGGGAGTCTTCGGAGGAGCGGGCACATCGGCGGAGCGGCCGCCTCGGGCGGGTGGCGCTCGCGCGCTCACCCCCTGCCCTGCCAAAGAGACGGGGCGGCGACTTACAAGCAGCGCCCGCGGTCGTCGTCGCTACTGCGATGACGGCTTCACCGCCGGCCGCAGGCTCAACTGCCCCTGGCGCGCGATGTCCACCGCCTGGCCGAGGATCCGCACCGCTTCCTGCCCGGCGTGGAAGCCGTTCGAGTTCTCCGCCTCCACGAAGTCGATCATGAACTGCGCGCGGCGCTGCGCCTGCCGGGCTGCGGCGAGACCAGTGTCGGGCACGCCCGCCTGCCGCGCGGCCGACAGGTCGGCGATGAGCGCCACGAGCGCGTCCATCGCGGTATTGCGCATCTGGAACGTCCGGTCCTGGGTCGTCTCGGCCCGCGCCTTCAGTTCCTGCTCCGGCCACTTGTGGCACGTCTGGCACGCGCGGTTGATGTTCAGCAGCGGGCTGCGCACGTGGTGGTCGCTGATCTTGAGCGCGCCCTCGCGGATGTAGGGCATGTGGCAGTCCGCGCAGGCCACGCCCGAGCGGGCGTGGATGCCCTGGTTCCACATCTCGAACTCGGGGTGCTGCGCCTTCAGCGCGTCGGCCCCGGTGTCCGCGTGCGTCCAGTCCTTGAACCCGGCCTCGTCGTAGTAGTCGAGAATGCTTCTCCACCGTCAGGCCCTTCGACCAGGGGTAGACCAGCCGCTTCTCAGGCCCCTTGAAGTAGTACTCGACGTGGCACTGGCCGCAGACGTACGCGCGCATCTCCTGCCGCGTGGCCATCGTGTTCACGTCGTAGTTCGCCACCCCCTGCGACGCCTTCAGCGCGCGGATGCCCTCGATGAAGCCCGGGCGTGTCACGCGCAGCTGCATGGTGTCCGGGTCGTGGCAATCGATGCAGGCGATCGGGTGCTTGACCAGCTTCCGCGCCTCGGCGAACGGCATCGCGTTCATCTTCTCGAAGCCCTTGATGATGTCGCCGTCCCCCAGCTTCTTGTACGTGACGTAGAGCGACGCGTGGCAGTTGAGGCATGTGCCCGGCTGCTTCACCGCGAGCTGCCGCTCGGTGTAGGTCTGGTCCTCGAGCATGTAGGCGTGGCCGCGCTTCTTCCGGAAGTCGCGCGCGAACGCGTAGCCCGCCCACATCGTCTTGAGGCGCGGGTCCTCCTCCAGCCGCGACTGCGCCACGATCGACCGCGGGTCCGCGTCGGTCGGCGTGCGCGGCATGGCCTCGCTGCCGCCGTACCTCGTCCGCACCTGGTCCACGGTCCGCCGGTAGCCGTCGAACTGCATCGGGAAGTTCTTGCCCCAGACGGCGGGGTCCTCCGTCTGGTCGGTCAGCGTCACCACCCGGTAGAAGGGATTGCGGGCCTCTTCCTTGTGCTCCCGGATGTTCATCAGGAGCGCCGTGAGGCCCGCCACGACGACCATCGTCACGACCGCGGTGAGGATGACGATCTTCAAGCTGCTGCGCGGATGAGGATCGGGCATAAGGACTCCCGCCGGAGATCTTCAGTGCAGGTGGCCCACGTTCCGGTGGCATCGGACGCAGGACAGCGTCTCTTCCGGGCCGCCGAGGTGAATCGCGTCCACCATCTCGGAGTGGCACGAGCGGCACGCGCCCTCGGTCACCCGGTGGTTGCGATCCGTGATTTGGATCGGCTCGTGGAAGTCGCCGCTGGTGAAGGCGAACGAGTGCCAGAAGCCGTTCAGCGCCTTTGTCGTGTACTTCGGGACGATGCCGTGGGGTGTGTGGCAGTCGTTGCACACGGCCACCGCGCGGTGGCTGGACTTCGTCCAGCCCTCGTACTGCTCGTTCATCACGTGGCAGTTCGTGCACGCGGCCGGATCGTTGGTGAGGTAGGAGGCACCCTTCGCGTAGATGAACGTGTAGCCGCCGATGCCCGCGACAATCCCGAGAGCCGCGCCGACGACGATGGCCTGGAGGTGCCTACGCATGACCCGGCCGGCATTCTGGATCGGGACCGGCCGCGGTGTCGAGGGTGGGGGGCGCCCTCAGAAGGCGGAGGGCGGAGGGCGGAGGGCGCAAGGGACCGAAACGCCGGGCGGGCGAGGGGCGGATGAAGAACCAGGTGCAAGGCGGACGGCAGGCACGTTACCGCCTCCCGCCTGCCGCCTGCCGCCTGTCGTCCCGTCCGCGCGTCAGAATCCGAACCGCATGCCCATCTGCAGCCGCCTGGCCATGCCGGCCGCAGCGGGCCGCCCGAAGAGCGGCGATGCCATCACGCCGCTGTAGCCCGTATGGTTCGTGATGTTGAGCAGGTTCTGGCCGCTGACGTAGAACTCGACCCGGAAGCGCGCGTCGGCGGCGCCGCCGCCGAACCCGGCGGCCATCGCGCCGCCGCCGCCGCCCACCATGACCACCTGCGTGGGCCCCCCGCCGCCGCCTGCCGCGGCCGCCCGCTTCCCTATGCCGATCGCGTAGGAGAGGCGTCCACCGAGGTCGAACTGGCCCGACCCCCTGGCCGAGTTGCGTCCCACGCCGTCGGGCCTGTCGTTGAACGCGCCGTCGCTGTTGTCGTCGCGACCGGTCGTGATGTTGTACGGCGTTGCCGATCGCCAGCCCGTGTTGACCATCACGCTGAGGTCACGGATGGGCTGCGTGTTGAACGACGCGCTGAAGCGATGGCGCGCGTCGCCCCCCGACGGGCCCCACTCCGCCTGCAGGTCGTCGCCGTTCGCCAGCAGCGAGAACGGGCCCGCCGTGTTCGTCCGGGCGCTGCCCAACGTGTAGTTGGCGAATACGAACGTGCGCCGCTTGTTGAAGAGGCTCAGGTTCCACCCGAGACTGAGCATCTGTTGCGTCGAGTCGGCGTCGGACACCAGTTGGACCACGTTGGCGAAGTCCTGGTCGGGGCGAACGCCCGCGACCGGCGCGTTCAGGTTGCGCGGACGCAGCAGGTTCCGGCCCCACGACGCGTGGTAGGACGCCGTCACGCGCATGTTCGGCGTGAGCGCCTGGTCGACGCCAACACTGGCACGGTGTGCGTTGGGGAGGAGCAGGTCCTCGGACCACAGGTACTTGTTGGTCGGCGGCGCGGTGCCGATGAGGCCCGGCTCGGGGTACGACGGGTTGAGCACGTTCAGCTCGCGCTGTCGCACGCCGTCCACCAGGAGCGTCTGCTTGTAGGTGTCCCCCGCGATCCAGTCGTAGAAGTAGCCGTAGTTGGCGCGCAGCGTCAGGTTCCCGCTCTTGCGGGGCGACCACGCCAGGCTGAAGCGCGGCGAGAGGTTGAACCCGTCGCCCACGAAGGTCTGGTACCCATAGCGCACGCCGCCCGAGAGGAGCAGGCTGCGCGCGATGCGCCAGTCGTCCTGCAGGTAGCCCGCCGCCTGGAGATAGGAGAACCGCACGTCGGGGTCGCCGATCCTCATCGTGAAGACCGACGGCGTGCCAGCCTCGTAGTCCGCCAGGCTGGAGAAGGTGTAGGTGCCCAGGTAGTTCGACGTGTCGTTCGAGGTGTAGCGGCCTCCCTCGAACATCACACCGGTCCGCCACGAGTGGGCGCCGCGGACGTAGTCGAGGTCGGAGGCCAGCTCGAAGGTGATGTCGCTTCGGCCGCCCCGCATCTGCGCGCCGCCACCCGTGAAGGCGTCGTTGACGCGAATGGTCCGCGCCTCGGACGCCGACCGCGACTCGTAGTCCGTCCACCGCACCTGCAGGCGCGACTCCGAGAAGAAGCGTCGTCCGAGCGGCCCGTTCTCGGAGATGCGCAGCATGTTGGTGCTGCTGTCGGTGGCGTAGGCGCGCTCCGGCAGGTTGTACTCGCCGACGCCCTGGTTCTCCATCTCGGCACTCGTGCGGTCGAAGCTGAGGCGAATGGCGTGCTGCGCGTTCAGGGCGTGATCGAGCCGCCCGAAGAAGTTCAGCCGATCCTGCGGCTGCGGCAGCGCCCGCGCCAGCACGACGTCGCCCGGCAGCACCGCGAGGAGGTTCGAGGAGAAGTACTGCGAGGCGCCGCCGGCGTTCAGCGAGAAGGACGTCTTGTTCGGCTTGATCGTCCCCGAGAGCGAGAACCCGTACTGCTTCAGTTGCTCGTCGCCCTTCTGCCGCGTCATCGCGTTCCTCGCGTTGAACGCGTCGTCGAGGAAGTTGAAGTCGACGCTGCCTCGCATGGGCCCGGCACCCGGCATCGTCATGATGTCGATGAAGAGCGCCCCGCCCATCCCGCCGTGGTTCTGCGCCGCGAAGGCGTCCAGGCGAGGCAGACGGATCGAGCGGATCTGCGCCTTGGGCGGCAGACGGCCGCCGGTGAAGCCATCCACGCGGATGGTGGAGCCGGGCGGCGACATCGCCTTCAGCACCGCTTCCATCTCCTCGGGATCGTCGGGCAGCGCCTCGATCTGCTCGCGCGTGAGGATCGTGCTGAAGGCCGAGCCCTTGGGATCCATCGCCGAGCTCTGCTTGTCGCGGGCGACGGTCACCTCTTCGTCGCGGCGCGGCAACTGGAGGACCACCGTCCGTCGGTTGTCGCCCGGCCGCACCCGGACGTCGCGGATGGCCGCCGGCTCGAAGCCCGGGAACTCCGCCTGGATGGTGTACCGGCCCGGATCGAGGTTCTCGAAGACGGCCACCCCGACCTTGGACGTGGTCGCCTTAGCGGGCGGCACCGGCGCGCCCTCGCGCTGGGCGGTGACGCTGACGGTGGCGTCGGGCAGCACGGCTTGGGTCTGGTCCACGACGGTCACGACCAGCCGGCCGAGCCGGTCGGCCGACTGCGCGGCGGCCGACCCAGCGCCGGCGAGCGCCGCGGCTACCGACAGGGCGACGAAGACGGAGCGATTCAACTGCACGATGCCCCCCGGATATCCAGACGGGAATTCACTTGTCTTGACCACGAAGAACGGAAGGCACGAAGCCCACAAGACCCTTGTGTCTTCGTGTTCTCTTGATCTTCGTGGTTTTCGTTCGTCGTCAAGCGAAGCGAGAACTGGGACTGATACGCGGGAAACCCTTGCCCTACTGCTTGCTGACGGCAAACTTCTTCGCGTCGATCTTGGGGTTCACCTTGACGCTCTCGAACACCACCTCCTCGGTGGGTTTGCCGTCCACCGATCGCTGGAAGCGGTGAGGCAGCGTGACGCCGTCCACCTGCTGGTAGTCCGAGTAGAAGATCCGGAACTCGACCGTCCGTCGTTTGGCCTCGGCTTCCTTCATGTCCGCCGCGAGCTTTGCCTGCTCCTCGGGGGTCAGCGGGGCCCCCTGGCGCGCCTGCCCGCCGCCGCCGCTCGAGAAGAACGTGACGTTCCCGCCCGAACCGCCGGCCACGGCGGCATGCCCACCGCCGCCGGGTGGTGGCGGCGGCGGAGGCGCCCCTGCCCCTCCCGGGCCGCCCACCATCCGCTGGACGACCACCGGTTCCTTGTCCATCCAGCTCAACATCAGCGGCAGGTGGGTCTGGCCGTCCACGAAGAGGCGCGCCGCGAACTCTCCCTCCCCCTTGATGTCGATCACATCCGCCTTGCCGTCGGGAGACTCCGCGACACCGCCGTAGGTGAACGTGAGGGGGTAGGCCGCCGGCGAGGCCCCGAGCATGCCGAGGATCATGCGGGCGTAGTCACGCTTGGTGTTCGTCAGCTGGGCCTTCCGGTTCGCCTCCTGCTGTTCGGGCGTCAGGGGGCCGCCCGGGCCTCCGGGCCCTCCCGTCGTCTGGACGCGCATCACGACGTGGCCGCCGCCAGACAGCTGCGGCGGAGTGTCGATCTCGTTGATGAGCCCGTCGCCGTTGAAGCCCGACGTGCGGTAGACGCTCATGTTGCCGAGCGCCGTGAGGACCTCCTTCTTCATGTACCGGTCGGGCAGCTCCATGGCCATCTCGAAGGCATGCTCGGTGGTCGTGCCCGCCGCATTCGTGCGGAGCGTGAGGCCCTCGACCGTCAGGGATTTCACCGAGTCGAGCTTCTTGCCGCCGAGCGCCTCGCGCACCTCTGCCATGATCTTGTCGGCGTCGCCTCCCTGGGCGAGCGCGGGCGTGCCGCCCAGCACGCCGAGCACGCCGAGCACCGCCAGCGATCCTGCCGCCGCCATTGCCGCCACGTTCCGCATTCGAGCCTCCATTTCGCCGACATGTAGCCGCAGTCGATCCTGACTCCCGAATCCTGAATCCTGTTTCCCGAAACCTGAATCCTGCCAGTTATAGACGATTATTCCGGCCACGCGGCCGCGGAAGAGGGTTAAGAGATGGAAAAGAGTTGTTAAGGATGTAAGCTTGACGCCCATCCCTCCCGACCCCGATCATCATAAGAGGTATTCAGGAGAGGCCGCGGGCTTCAGGCTTCAGGCTTTGGAGAGGCTTCCTGGCTGCCGGCTTCGGGTCTGCCGCCCGGAGCCTCCAGCCTCTCCCGGGCCGGAAGCCCGAAGCCGGAAGCCCTGTGAGAAAGGTGCTCCATGACCGTGCGGAAGATCGCCTTCGTCCTCGTCGCTTCGATCGTCTCGTTGGTGCTGGCCGGGCCGGCCGTCGCGGCGCCGCAGGAGAAGCCCTCCGCCGGCCCGTGGATGTCGGTCCCCCTCGATCAGCCCGTGCCGGTCGATCCGAGGATCACGATCGGCTACCTGTCCAACGGCCTGCGCTACTACATCCGCACCAACGAGCGTCCCGCCGCGCGAGCGGAGCTTCGCCTGGTGGTGAAGGTGGGGTCAGTGGTCGAGGACGAGGACCAGGTCGGCCTGGCGCACGTGCTCGAGCACATGGCGTTCAACGGGAGCAAGAACTTCGCAAAGCAGGACCTCATCTCCTTCATGGAGTCGATTGGGATGCGGCTCGGGCCGGGCGTGAACGCCAACACGTCCTTCGACGAGACCGTCTACGTGCTGCACGTGCCAACCGACAACCGCGAGGCGATGAACAAGGCGTTCATGTTCTTCGCCGACGTCGCGCACAACCTGACGCTGGATCCCGAGGCCATCGACAAGGAGCGCGGGGTCGTCCTCGAGGAGTGGCGGCAGGGACGCGGGGCCAACGCCAGGATGCAGGACGAGCAGTTCCCGATCCTGCTGAAAGGGTCGCGCTACGCCGAGCGTCTTCCGATCGGCACCCAGAAGAGCCTGCAGAGCTTCAAGCCCGAAGCCCTCAAACGGTTCTACACGGACTGGTACCGGCCGGACCTGATGGCCGTGATCGCGGTTGGCGACTTCGACAAGCCCTCGGTCGAAGCGCTGATCAAGCAGCACTTCGCCGCAATCCCCGGCGTCGTGCGCGCGCGGCCGCGACCGTCGTTCGAGGTCCCCGACCACCCCGAGACCCGGTTCGCGGTGGCGACCGACCCCGAGGCGACGATCACCAGCGTGGGCTTGTACAACATGCTCCCCTTGCGCGACCAGACCACGGTCGGTGCGTACCGGCAGCAGCAGCTCGAGCGCCTCTACTCGAGCATGCTGGACAACCGGCTCGGTGAGCTGACGCTCAAGGCCGACCCGCCGTTCCTGCGGGCGGGCGCCTCTCGGGGCATCTTCGTCCGGACGAAGGAAGCGGCGACGCTGCTCGCGCTCGTGCCCGAGGACGGCATCGAGCGCGGCCTCGAGGCGCTGGTGACCGAGTCTTCCCGGGCGGCGCGGCTCGGCTTCACGGCGGGCGAGCTGGACCGGCAGCGCAGGAGCGTGTTGCGCGCGTACGAGGCAGCCTTCGCCGAGCGCGGCAAGGAGGAGTCCGCGGACCTCGCGGACGAATACATCCGCAACTTCGCGCAGAAGGAGCCCATCCCGGGCATCACGTACGAGTTCGGCCTGGTGCAGCGGTTCCTGCCCGAGTTCACGGTGGAGGAGATCAACAAGGTCGCCAAGGAGTGGGCCGGCGGGAGTCGCGTCGTGCTGGTGAATGCTCCCCGCAAGCCCGGTCTCGGGGTGCCCGACGCCACGAAGCTTGCCGCGGTGATCAAGCGCGCCGCGGAGGCCGACGTGAAGGCGTACGTGGACGTGGCGAGCGGGCAGTCACTGCTCGATCAGCCGCCGAAGCCCGGGGCTGTCGTGGAGTCCACGAACCGGATCGCGTACGGGATCACCGAATGGAAGCTGTCAAACGGCGTCCGGGTGGTGCTGAAGCCGACCACCTTCCGGGAAGACGAGGTGGTGTTCCGGGCCACGAGCCCCGGGGGGACCTCGCTGGCGAGCGACAAGGACTACGTCCCGGCCATGACGGCGGCCCAGGTGATCGGCGCGAGCGGGCTCGGGAAGTTCGACGCGATCGGGCTGCGGAACGTGCTGTCTGGCAAGGCCGCACAGGTCGTGGCGTTCATCGACGACGAGTTCGAGGGCCTGGCGGGCGGCGCGTCGCCGAAGGACATCGAGACGATGTTCCAGCTGATCTACCTGACCGTCACGCAGCCGCGGGCCGACGAGACGATCTTCGGCGTGATGCAGTCGCAGATGCGGGCGATGCTGGCCAACCAGCAGGCGAGCCCCGAGTGGGCGTTCCGGCAGACGCTGCGCAGGACGCTGGCGCAGGACCACCCGCGCGCGCAGCCGATGACGCCCGAGCGCGTCAACGAGATGAACCTGCAGAAGTCGTTCGCCTTCTACAAGGACCGGTTTGCCGACGCGAGCGATTTCACGTTCGTCTTCGCGGGCAACTTCGACCCGGCCACCCTGAAGCCGCTGGTGGAGCAGTACCTCGGCTCGCTCCCCTCGACCGGGCGGAAGGAGACCTGGCGCGACGTGGGGATCGTGCCGCCCAAGGGGGTCGTCACGAAGATTGTCCGCAAGGGGATCGAGCCGAAGAGCCAGGCGAGCCTGGTGTTCAGCGGCCCGGTCGAGTACAGCACGCGCAACCGCGTGGCGCTCGACGCGCTGGGCATCATCCTGGACAACCGGCTGCGGCAGACGCTGCGCGAGGCGCTGCGCGGCACGTACGGCGTGTCCATCGACTCGGGAGCCTCGAAGGTGCCGGTGCCGCGGTTCAGCCTGTCGATCGAGTTCGGGTGCGACCCGGAGCGCGCCGAGGAACTGATGAAGACGGTGCTGCGCGAGCTGGAGGCGCTGCGGGCCAGCGGCCCGACGGAGCGAGAGGTGGCGGACGCGCGCGAGGCGCTGATGCGGGGGCACGAAAGCGACATGGCGCAGAACGCGAACCTCGCGGGGCAGATTTCCGACCGGTACGAGACGGGCGAGGACGTCGGGGACTTCTTCGCGCGGCCGAACGATTACCGGAAGCTGTCGCCGGCGTGGCTGCAGGAAGCGGCGCGCGTGTTCCTGGACACCAGCAATTACGTGCAGGTGTTCCTGTTCCCGGAGAAGTAGGCGGAGCGCGGTAGGCGGAGATCACGCGCTCACGGCGGGGGTCGGTAGGGCAACGATTTACGCCCTCCGCCCGCCGCCTTGCCTTCCGCCTTGCGCCCTCCGCCGCGCGCCCGCCGCCTCCCGCTGTCCGCCTTCGGCTTTCCACCTGCGGTGCGCCCCGAGCCTGGTCGGGCCACTTTCCTGGTCGGGCCACTTTCCTGGTCGGGTGACTTTCGGGCTCCTCCCTGCACAAGGAACCCGGCGGTCCCGCCGGTGTCAAAACGAGTAGAGACAGAGAGCGCTCTCCACCACGTCGGCAGGCGGTCGAACCGACCCTTCCTGGAGGTGCGCCATGTCGTTGGACCTGTTCCGTCCCGTCCCTGAGGGCCGCGCGAAGGTTGCCGGCCGTCGCCTCTCGGCCCTCCCCATCTCCGTGATCGTGCACGTGCTGTTGGTGCTGGCGCTGGTGGTGATCCCGCTGCTGGCCACGGATATCCTGCCGCAGCCGCCGATCGAGGAACTGGAGTGGACGGCAACAGTGCCAACACCCCCGAACCCGCCCGCGCCCGCGCGGCCCCGCACCGCGGCGGCGCTGCCGCAGCAGAACCCGCAGGCGGCACCGCCTGTTGCCCCGTCACAGATCCTGCCGGAGGACGGAATTGACCGGACTGTCCCTCCTCCTGACCTGACTGTCGACAAGGGTGTCGTTCCAGGCGTCGAGAACGGCACCGGGCTCGCCGCGGCGGTCGCGGACGCGCCGCCTCCGCCGGCTCCTGCCGCGCCCGTCCGCCTGTCTTCGCTGAAGCAGCCGCAACGGACCGTCTACGTCGCCCCCGTCTACCCCGAACTGGCCCGGGCCGCCAAGATTGAAGGGGTGGTCATCCTGGAGGCGGTCATCAACCCGGACGGGGCCGTTCGCGACGTGCGGGTGCTCCGATCGGTACCGCTGCTGGACGAAGCGGCGCTGGCGGCCGTACGCCAGTGGCGATACACCCCGACGGTGCTCAGCGGGGTGCCGATTGCGGTGGTGATGACCGTGACGGTCACGTTTCGTTTGCAGTAGGAGGCGGCCCGGCCCGGTGCCCCTCATCCGGAGCCGGTGATGAATCGAGTGCCCGGGGCCGGACATCCGCCGGCCCGGCCCCGGCCGGACGAGGTCGGGTGACTTTCGAGGTCGGGCCCTAATACCCCGGCCCCTTCCCCGTCAGCTCCCAGCGGATCAGCGACATCGGGATCAAGCCGGCCGCCTCGAACTCGTCCATGAAGCCGCGGATATTGAACCGCTCGCCCACCTGCCGCCTGCGCTCGGCAACCAGATCTTCAGCACCTTTCGTCACTGCCTCTTCGTGCATAATGGGCCGGCCGCGGCGCAACGCCGCATCTCCACGTCCCCCAGCAGGAGTTCATCATGCGAAGACCAATGCGCTGGTGCGCGCTCGTGCTCGCCCTTGGCGCACTCGTCACGCTCCAGGGACTGTTGACCGCACAGGCGCCGGCCGGCGCCAAGCGTCCCCTGTCCTACGACGTCGTCGACTACTGGCGGTCCATCCAGGGCACGCGGCTGTCGGACGACGGCCAGTGGCTGGCCTACGCGATCACCTCGCAGGCCGAGGACGGCGAACTGGTCGTCCGCAACGTGCGAAGCGGCCAGGAGTATCGCCACCCGCGGGGCACCGGGCCCACCTTCACCGAGGACGGCCGGTTCTGCGTCTTCACCATCGCCCAGACCAAGGCCGAGGAAGAGAAGGAACGCCTGCAGCAAAGCCGCTCTTCCGAGGGACAGGCAGGCGGCGCGCAGACGGCAGGTGGGCAACCCGGCAGCGGGCAGACGGGAGGCCGCGGCGGTCAGGCCGCGGGCAGCGGAACCAGCCGCGTACCGGCCTCGGCATCATGACGCTCGCCGACGGCAAGGTGACGACCGTCGAGAAGGTCGGCAGCTTCCTGCTGCCGGAGGAATCCTCCGCCTGGCTCGCCTACTACAAGGGTGTGGGCGGCGCGGGGGCGGCGGCGGCGGACGCGGGGGCGCTCTGGGCGGACGCGGCGGTGCCGGCGGCGGGCGCGGCGGAACACCACCGGCGGGCGCGGGCGGGCGCGGGGCGGCGCCGGCGGCCGAGCGGCCCCAGGGACAGGGCGGATCACGCGAGAAGCGCAAGGACCCGGGCTCCGACCTGATCCTGCGCAACCTGGCAACCGCCGAGGAACTGACGATCCCGGAAGTCACCGAGTACCTCTTCGACACGAAGGGCCCCTGGCTGGCCTACGCCACCTCGTCGGCCGACGCCGCCAAGGACGGCGCCTTCGTGCGCGCCTGAGCGACGGCAGCGTCACGACGCTGCTCACGGGCCGCGGGCACTACAAGAGCCTGACGTTCGACGAGGCGGGGCAGCAGATCGCCTTCCTGAGCGACCAGGCCGAGTACGACAAGCCGGTTTCGCCGTATCGGCTCTATTTTTGGAAGGCCGACGGCGTTGTAGCGACCGGTGGGGCAGTCGCAGGCGCGGCCGTTTCCCGCGGGGCGACACGCACGAAGGATGCAGCTCCCGGAGCCGCCCTGAAGACGCCCGCTGGCGCCACGGCGGCAGCCACGCCAGCCGCGAGCAATCCCGTCCCGGGAGCCGCCACGGGGAGCGCCATCGAACTGGTGTCGGCGTCGACCCCCGGCGTGCCGGCCGGATGCGTGGTCGCCGACGGTTTCGCGCCCCGCTTCTCGAGGGACGGCGCGATGCTCTTCCTCGCCACCGGGCCGCCTCCGGCCCCGACACCGCCGCCGGAACCAGATCCCAAGACGCCGGCCCCGATCGCCGTCGACCTCTGGTCGTCCAAGGACCCGATCATCCAGCCGATGCAGAAGGTGCGCGCCGAGCAGGAGCGAACGCGCAACTACCGCGCGGTGGTCCACCTCGCCGACCGGCGCTTCGTGCAGCTCGCGACGCCGGATCTGCCGACCGTCAATCCTGGCGACGATGCCGCGCTCGCCATCGGCACGTCCGACCTGCCGTACCGGATGGAGATGTCCTGGGACCAGACCTACAACGACGTCTACCTGGTCGATCTGAAGCGGGCAAGCCCCAGAAGGTGCTCGAGCACTGGGGCAGCGCGGGCACGCAGCTGTCGCCGGGCGGCAAGTACGTCCTCTACTTCGACGAGCAGAACGGCCACTGGTTCACGCTACCGCATCGCCGACGGCGTGCGCGTCAACCTCACCGAGAAGCTGAAGGTGAGGTTCCAGCAGGAGAACAACACGCCCGACCTGCCCGGGCCCTACGGCGCCGGCGGCTGGACCGCGAACGACCAGTCGCTGCTGCTCTACGACGAGTTCGACATCTGGGAGGTCAAGCCCGACGGCACGCGGCGCCCGGATGATCACCGGCGGCGAGGGGCGCAAGCAGGGGCTGGTCTTCCGCTACCGCTCGCTCGATCCCGAGGAGCGGACGATCCCGACCGACAAGCCGCTGCTCCTGTCGGCCACCAACGACCGCACGCGCGCGACCGGCTTCTACCGCCTGGCCTTGCCGGGCACGGCGGCGCCCGAGAAGATCGTGATGCTCGACAAGGCGTTCGGCGCCCTGACGAAGGCGACGAAGGCCGACACGGTCGTCTTCACGCTGTCGCGCTTCGAGGAGTTCCCGGATCTCTGGGTCAGCGACACGACCTTCCGGGACATGAAGAAGGTGTCGAACGCCAACCCGCAGCAGGCGGAGTTCGTGTGGGGCAAATCCGAGCTCATCGAGTACATCAACGCCGACGGCAAGAAGCTGCGCGCCATCCTCACCAAGCCGGACAACTTCGACCCGTCGAAGAAGTACCCGCTGATGGTCTACATCTACGAGGAGCTGACGCAGGGCCTGCACAGCTACAGCGCGCCGAACGTCGGCACCAGCATCAACGTCACGCGCTACGTCAGCAACGGCTACGTCCTGCTCCGCCCCGACATCGTCTACGAGACGGGGTTCCCGGGCGAGAGCGCCGAGAAGTGCGTCATCCCGGCCGTCAACACGGTGGTCGCGATGGGCTTCATCGACCCGAAGCGCATCGGCATCCAGGGGCACTCGTGGGGCGGCTACCAGATCACGCACCTGATCACGCGGACGAACATCTTCGCGGCGGTCGAGGCCGGCGCGTCGGTCTCGAACATGATCAGCGCCTACGGCGGCATCCGCTGGGGCACGGGCATGGTGCGCCAGTTCCAGTACGAGAAGACGCAGAGCCGCATCGGCGCGCCGCCGTGGGACGCGCCGCTCCAGTTCATCGAGAACTCGCCGATCTTCTGGGTCAAGAAGATCCAGACGCCGTACCTGACGATCCACAACGACGAGGACGATGCGGTGCCGTGGTATCAGGGGATCGAGTTCAACATGGCGATGCGGCGGCTGGGCAAGGAAGCCTACATGTTCACCTACAACGGCGAGCCCCACGGCCTGCGCAACCGCGACAACATGAAGCACTGGACCGTGCACATGGACGAGTTCTTCGATCACTACCTGCTCGGCAAGCCGCGGCCGGAGTGGATGGACAAGGGCGTGTCGTTCCTCGATCGCGGCAAGCGCGACGTGGCGCCGCTGTTCAAGAAGGCGATGCCGCCGGCGGACTAGCGGGCGGAACGAGCCGACTGCCGGCGATCCGGGGGGGGGAAACGCCCCGCCCCCGGTGCCGGGGGCAAAGTCGCCCGACCTCGGACGACAAGAGCCCCCGACTCGAAAGTCACCCGACCACCAGAGCCGCCCGACCACCAGAGTCACCCGACCACCGATCACCCGACCAGGAGCCTGCCCGGAACCCTGGCGCGGCCATCCTCGTCCAAGCCTATACATAGAGCCAACATAGGTTGGCGACCGGGCGGCGTCAATTTTCGCCCGGCTGACTTCCCGGCCTGCCCTTCGAGGTGACTCGTGGCCAAACCGCTCAGGCTGAGCCTTGGTTCCGTTGCCATTCTCCACGCTGTCGCGTCCGGGAGCCGATTCGGCTTCGACATCATGGACACCACCGGCCTCACCAGCGGCTCGGTCTACCCGGCTCTCGAACGCCTCGAGCGCCTCGGCTTGGTCGAGTCGAGCTGGGAGGACCAGCAACTCGCGCATCGCCAGAAGCGGCCGCCCCGCCGCTACTTCACGCTTACTGCCGCGGGCGAACGCGTGCTGGCCGAAGCCCTCGAGCGCCACCGGGGGTTCGCCAGGCTGCCCCGGCCCGAACCGCAGCCCGGCCCGGGCCAAGCCTGACGGAGACCAGCGTGAAGCCGAGCACCCACCCGCACCGGCCATCCGCCTTGCCCTCGCACTGGTCGGCCTCGCGTCGCGCCTCGCACCATCGTGGCGGCGAGGGGCGTTTACCGCCCAGTGGTCCGCGGACGTGCTCGCCTACTGGCGCTACCGCGAGCGCCGGAACGCCGCCGGCCACCTCGCTGCTCTCGATCTGCTCGGTCGATCGTCGGGCGCCATCCGCCACGCTGTCTGGCTTCGCACACAGGAGTGGAGAGTCGATATGCTCGTTCAGGACATCCGCTTTGCGCTGCGGCTTCTCGTCCGGCGTCCCGCCTTCACGGCCCTCGCCGTCGTGACGCTCGGCCTCGGGATCGGAGCCAATGCCACGATCTTCAGCTGGGTGGAGGCCTCGTCTGGCGACCACTGCCCGGCGTCGCGGACGGCGATCAATCGTAGCCGTGCACGCGGCTACCCGAACGCGTTCGAACTTGAGCATCTCCTACCCAAGCTACGCGGACTTCCGCGATCGGCGTCCCTCGTCTGTGGAGGGGTTGCTCTGCTACAGCCTCCAGGCGGCCACGCTGCGCGAGGGCAACCAGGCTGACCGCGCGTGGGGCGTCCTGGTGTCGGGAAACTACTTCGACGTCCTTGGCGTTCGCGCCGCGTACGGCCGGACGTTCAGTCCCGACGAGGATCGCACGCCGGGAACCCATCCGGTGACGGTGCTCAGCCACCGTTTCTGGGAGCGGCGCTTCGGATCCGACCCGTCCGTCGTGGGCCGGACGGTCCTCCTGAACGAGCGTGCGTTTACGGTCGTGGGGGTCGCGGCCGCCGGGTTCCAGGGCACCAATATCGGCGTTGCCGTCGATCTTTGGGTTCCGATGATGATGCAGTCCGCCATCGTCCCGGGCGACCGGTTGAACCAGCGAGGCAACGGCTGGCTGAAGGTGCTCGCGCGGCTCGCCCCCGGGGCGACCGTGGGCGACGCCCGGGCGGGCCTCGCCGTTGTCGCAGGCCACGTCGCGGATGCCTACCCGGGGGCGGTCTTACGCGGCGTGGCCGTCTACCCCCTGTGGCGGGCGCCGCAGGAGGCGAGCGGCATGATGGCGCCGGTCCTCGCCGTGCTGATGGCGGTCGTCGGCATCGTGTTGTTCATTGCGTGCGCGAACATCGCCAGCCTCCTCCTCGCGCGCGCGTCCTCCCGGCAGCGGGAGATTGCCGTGCGTCTCGCGGTCGGCGCAACCCGCTGGCGGCTGGTGCGGCAACTGCTCACGGAGAACGCGCTGCTCGCGCTGTTGGGGGGCGTGGCAGGGGTGGCGCTCACCCGCTGGACCGCGGGCTCCCTGGTCTGGTTCCTGCCGCCGACGCCTTTCCCCCTGCTGGTGGACGCCGGTGTCAGCCCAAGGGTGCTGCTGTTCTCGATGGCCCTGTCCCTCGGCACAGCGTTTGTCTTCGGCCTGGCCCCCGCCCTTCAGACGACCCGGACCGACCTCGTGCCGGCCCTGAAGGACGCCGGCGGCGCCACCGGCCACCCCGCGCGGCGCGGCCTGTTTCGGCAGGGCCTGGTGGTCGTGCAGGTCACCCTCTCCCTCGTCCTCCTCGTGACGGCCGGCCTGTTCTTGAGGACGCTCCAGAACGCGCAGGCGGTGGACCCCGGGTTCTCGCTGCGAAACGGCGTGATTGCCACCGTGGACCTGCTTCCTGCCGGCTACGACGCAACCCGCGGCCCCGTTTTCTTCCGGTCCCTGCTCGAGAGCGCGTCGAGCGTGCCGGGTGTCAGCGGCGCGAGCCTGATCGACCAGGTGCCGCTGCACCTGGGCGGAAGCGACACTGCGGCGGAGATCGAGGGCTACACGCGGGCGAAGGACGAGGAGATCGCGCTGTATTGCAGCCGGGTCGCGCCCCGGTACTCGAGACCATGGGCATCCCCCTGGTGGCGGGCCGGGTCATCGACGAGCCCGACGCCCCGGGCACGCCGGACGTGATCGTGATTAACGAGACTGCGGCTCGCAGATACTGGCGCGGCCGCAACCCCATCGGCGGCCGGGTCCGATTCGGCAAGGAGACGGTGCAGGTCGTCGGCGTCGTTCGTGATGGCAAGTACCAGACGTTGAACGAGGCTCCTCGCCCGTTCGTCTACTTCCCGCTGTACCAGGCCTACCGCCCCGGCGTGACACTGGTGGTGCGCAGCGATGCCGACCCGAGAGGGCTGATGGCCTCGATCGAGAAGCGGGTCCGCGCACTCGACCCGCGCGTCCCGGTGTTCGACGTCCAGACGATGGCCGAGCACCTGCAGTTGAGCGTCTTCATGGTGCGCATGGCGGCCGTCCTGCTCGGCATGTTCGGAGTGATGGCGCTGCTGCTGGCGACGACGGGGCTGTACGGCGTCCTCGCGCACCTGGTCAGCCAGCGCACGCACGAGATCGGGGTGCGGATGGCGCTTGGCGCGGACCGCTGGACGATTGTGAGCTTCGTGATCAGGCAGGGACTGCTTGTCACGGCAATCGGATTGGTGCTTGGCGTCCTTGCAGCTGCTGCCGTCACTCAGCTGGTCGCCTCGCAGTTGATAGGGATCGGGCCCCTGGATCCGGTGAGCTACCTGGCGACGTTGGCGTTGCTCACGACGGTGGCCCTGCTTGCCTGCTACCTGCCGGCGCGGCGGGCCGCCCGCCAGGATCCGTTGGAGGCGCTGCGCTGGGAGTGAGCGCCGGGGGCGTCGAGGCGTTCGGTGTGGGGTCGGGGGGCAGCTGGAAGTCACCCGACCACCAAAGTCCCCCGACCGCGAAAGTCGCCACGCGCGTTCAGATTCGAGCTCAGGGGGTCTCGAGAACCACCTTCCCGACGCTCGCGCCGGCCTTCAGCCAGCGCAGCGCGGCCGGGGCTTCCGCGAACGGGAAGACGCGACCGACGAACGGAGGGTCGGGCAAGGCGGCTGCGGTTCTGTCGTAGGTCGTGGAGAGATCGTCGAGGCGGTCCCAGAGCCAGATCAGGTTGAATCCGGCGACGATCCGGTTCGTGTTGATCATCCCGAGGGGGTCGAGCCAGGGCCGATTGAGGTAGCGGGGCAGCAGCCGGAGGGCATACGGCCGTCGCCGGCCGGCATGAAGTCAGATGCCCCGAACAACACATACCGTCCGCCCGCCCGGAGCTTCCGGTAGGCGGGCTCGAAATACGGGCCGCCGACACCATCGAGCACCAAGTCCAGCGCGTCGCGCCGGCCGCCCGCAACGCGCGATCCAACTGGTCTCCGAAGCGCCGCCGGTCGCGAACGATCACCTGCTCCTTCTTCAGCCGGTACCCTTCCACGAGGAACCCGCGCTTCGCCTCGCTGCCGACCGTCCCGAGCACGCGGGCCCCGGCCCGTTCGAGGAGCGCGAGCGCGTTGAGGCCCACGCCGCCGGCTGCCGAGTGAACCAGGACGAACTCTCCCGGCTGCAGACGCCCGAGGACATGCGCCGCGTGCCAGGCGGTAGGGCCTGCACGGGAAAGGCGGCGCCCTCGTTGAAGGACCAGGATTCGGGAAGCCGGCGCACGTAACGCGCGTCTGCGTTCAGCGACGTGGCGTAGCCTCCGAAGCGGGTGAGGCCGATCACGCGGTCGCCCGTTCGAAGTGCGACGGCGGAAGGGCCGATCGCCCCCCCGGCGTCCGGCCCTACCGCCTCGACGACGCCAGCCACCTCCAGGCCTGGCACGAACCCGGACGGGGTCGCCGAGTAGAGGCCGAGGCACGCGAAGACGTCCGCGAGGTTCAGGCCCGCCGCCGCACCGCGATTCGCACCTCGCCCTGACCGGGCGGCGGCAGTTCCTCACGCTCGAGGCGCAAGGCATTGAGCGACCCGGCCCGCGGCTGCGCCGACCTCGCGAGCGACGCCTTGTCCCGACGACGACCCCTGGTTCGTGGTTGTCCGGAGCGGCATGGCTGCTGGTGCTGCCCGCATTCAGCGAACGCGCTTGAGCCGGGTGCGCGAGTAGAGCTGAAAGTCCTTCCCCGGCTCCGCCAGCTCGAACAGCTCCTCGACCTCGTCTGGCCCGAGCAAGGTATATGTCTCGCGTGCGCGCCAGCCTGGAGGGATGTTCTCGATGGCCTCCGTCGTGAAGACGAGCACGCCAGTCTGGGCAGGCGGGTCGGCCACGTATTGGTTGAAGAATCCCTCGACGTGAAACTGCCTCAGCACCAGTTTCTTTCTGGCACTGTCGAAGCTGAAGAGCCCGATGTCCTCGTGCTTCTCACCCTTGGGGTTCTTCGCTTGCGGCGGGTATGTGGCGGTGTTGCGCGCCTGGAGGAAACGCCTGCCCAGCACGCGGACGTACTCGCGCTCGCCTGTCCCCTCGCCCGGCTGGCCGTCGGACCGGCTTGTCCATTTGCCAACGAGGAAGTCGAGAGGGGTGAGAGGGTCGGGCCGGGCGACCTGGCCACGGGCCGACTCCGAGCCGAGCAGCGCCATCGCGGCAAGAATGACAACGAGACGCGACTGTAGCCGACGGTTCATCCCGGAAGTCTAGCCTGACACAGCCACCCGGGTCGAGAAAGTCGCCCGACCTCCAAAGTCGCCCGCTTGCCCGCCGAAGCCCCGGGGCGAAGGCGGGACCACAAAAGTCACCCGACCCCCGGTCACTGAATCCGGATGCCGCCAGACGAGGACCGCACCTCGACGAGCGCGCCGCCGCCGCGGACCTTGCCCTGCATGCGCTGGCGGTCAACCCGCGCAGTCATCGTGATGGGTGTGCCGACTCGATCCCGCCGGAACTGGCTCGCGCGTCCAGGTCGAACGCTACATCCGCGGGTGTAGGAAGGTCGCCAGACGAGAGTGGATGTTTGAGGGCGCGGACGGATTTGGTCCCCCCCCGTTGGTTCCATGCGGCCGGAAGGAGGCCTGGCATTCAGTCGTGAAGAGTCGTCGCGACAGACGACTCGGCATCCGGCGCCTGTCGGCTGGCCGGCACGTGCCTCGCGAGAAATGCGCCGATTTGCTGCACGTTCTCGTAGGCCAGCACCATGCAAGCCGGGTGGGTGTTGCCGGAGATCAAACGGGAAATCGCCCCTTCCCGTGCCCGGTCGTACACCAGTACGACGCGCTGGCCCGTCGTGGCCGCACGCCCCAGGATGTACCCCACCTCGAAGCCCACCCCGTAGCTGGAACCGGACGCCTCCGCCACCAGCAGGTCGCACGAGTCGAGCCACGGAGGTCCCGCTCGAAGACGGCCTGGCTGGAGAAGCTGCTCTCCGAGGCATCCACGTCGTCTTCGAGCAGGTGAGATGTGAGCACTTCGTGACCGGCCGCGCGCACGTGTTCGGCGATCATGCGGACACCGCCAAGCGCGCCGCGGTCGCCGCGGACCGTGCAGGCCAGGGTCAATCTTCATGGGCGCGATTGTTGCCGCAGGCAGACAGGACGTCAACTGGACCGCCAGAGTCGACCTCACCTGCGCCTTCGTCCCCGTCAAGCCTGCGGACGGGGCAAAGCCCCCGCGCGGGCCGCGTCGGCCA
>CAVUTP010000022.1:0-33248 GCA_963744445.1 uncultured Acidobacteriota bacterium | reverse complement strand
GGAAGCAGACGATCCCGACCGCCAGCGGCGCGCTCATCGCCGCGCCTCGAAGGCGTGGGCCTCGCCGAAAGGGTTGTCGCGGAAATGCGCGACCGGGTCGCGAGGCCCGGACGTTGGCGGCGCGCAGCGGCTCGCCGTGGCTCGTGCCGATCAGGCTGCCGTAGTAGCGGTCGCGGGCCTCGATCGCGTCGATCGCCCCGGCCGAGCCGATCAGCGTCGGACGCGCCGCCGGCGGGCGGAGCGACCTGCTAGCGTGGCAGGCGATCGCGCGCCGCCTTGCGCGCCGCGGCGGAGGAGGTGTCGACGACGAAGCTCGGGGTCATGCGGTGGCGCATCGCGTAGTAGAGGACCTGCCGCGGGACGAAGGGAGCCGTCGCGGCGTCGGGATCACGGGGATCGCCGGCACGACCCGCGCCCGCCGCGAATCGCGCCAGCCCCGCGCAGGAAGACCGCCTTCAGCAGCAGCGCCGCGGCGGCCTCGTGGTCGGGGTGCCGGTCCTCGATCCACGGGATCAGCACGAGCTCCGGGCGCAGCCGGCGGAGCACCTCCACGACCGCCTCGACCTGCTGACTCGGCGCCGGGCTCGAGCCCGGCGTCCGGAAGTCCGAGGTTCTCGCGCAACCGGAGCCCCATCACCTCGGCCGCCGCCGCGGCCTCGCGCGCGCGCTGCTCGGGCGTGCCGTGCGTCGCCCGCTCGCCGCGGGTCAGGTCGAGCACGCCGGTCGAGTGGCCGAGCTCGGCCGCGCGGATCAGCGTCCCGCCGCAGAACAGCTCGACGTCGTCGGGGTGCGGGCCGAACGCCAGGACGTCGAGGCCGAAGTCGCTCATCGGATGTCCTTCAGGGTGCGGGTCGAAGGGGTCGATCGCGTCGAGCACGCGCGCGATGAACTCGCGCTCGCCGCAGCGCGCCGCGAAGGTCGCGAAGCCCGAAGACCCGCTCCTGCGGCACCCCTCCGGGGTAGCAGCATCCGCTGGACGCGGCGAAGCTCCGTCCACGCGCGTCGCGTCGCGGTGCAGGAGCGCGCGCCTGGTACTTGGCGGCCAGCTTCTGGACCGAGCCGCGCACGCTGGCGCGCGGTCTTCTCGATCGCCGCGTCCAGCCCGCTGCCCCGCCTGACTCGAGCCGGGGCGCGAGCGGCGCGCAAGGCCTGCTCGAACGGACGACGCGAGCGCGGTCTCGATCTCGGCCGCCGCGCGCGCGGCGTCCGCCCCGCCCTGCAGCCGGGACAGGAGCTCGCCCTCGGGCCGCTCGGCGTCCGCCGGCGCCAGCCCGAGGCGGTCGAGCAGCTGCGCCGGTCTTCTCGTCGACCACGCGGAAGCGGGCGCGCGGCACGACCAGCGGCAGCGGCAGCCCGAACGACCTCGTAGAGCGGGCCCAGCTGCGCGAAGTAGGCGACCTCGGCGGGCCCGCCGACGTAGGCCGCGGTGGGCAGCAGCGTGTCCTGCACGATCGGCCGCAGCAGCGCGCTGCGTGCTGAACGACAGCGGGTCGGTCTCGAGCGCGGCCAGCAGCTCGCTCGACGGTCGTGCCGCGTGCCGCCTCCGGCGGTCGCGTAGCCGGTCCCGTCGGGCTCGAGCCGGTAGCGCGGCCCGGTGGCGCCGCGCGGGTGAAAGAACGACAGCGGCGCGCCGGCGCGGACGGCACCTGCGGCCCGCGGCCGGCCGCGGCCAGCTCGGCCGCGCGCGCCTCGAGCGCCGCCGCGATCGGCCCGGCCTCGCGCAGCGCACGCGCGTGCACCGGCGCGGCCAGCGCGGCGATCGCCGGGTCGCGCGGGTCGAGCAGGACGAGACCCTCGTCGGCGAACAGCTCGGCCAGCAGGCCGGCGAAGGCCTCGGCCCACCCGGCGCCGGCGCGGTAGTGGCGCGCGAGCCGCTCGCAGTGCGCCGCGCCGTGCGGCAGGTGCGCCAGCTCCGCGCGCAGCACGTCGAGTTGCGCCGTCGACCTCCGCGCCCAGCGTGGCGTGCGCGACGGACGCGCGATCCGCGGGGCTCGAAGGCAGCGACAGCGTCAGCGGCTCGCCCTGCGGGCGCCCGACCTGGATCGTCGCGATCTCCGGCAGGTCGTGGTCCTCGGTCTGCAGCCAGAAGACCGGGACCACCGGCCGGCCCGACTCCACGGCCAGCGCCCGGGCGACGCGGATGGCGCTGGCGGCCTTGTAGAGCGTGAAGAGCGGGCCGAGGAAGAGCCCGACCTGCTGGCCGGTCACGACCGCCGGCGCGCCGGCCGCGAGCGCGGCGAGGTGCGCCTCGCGCGCGGGGCTCGGTGAGAAACGGCCGTTCTGCGCGGCGAGCGCGCGCAGCAGGGCCGGGGAAACAGGACGCGCCGCGCGGCCGAGGGCCGCGCGGCGGTCGTCGTGCTGCACGGCTACTTCTTCCAGTCCGCGATCGCCTGCGCGATGTCGTCCTTGAAGAACTGGTCGTAGATGTTGTCGCCCGGGCCGAGCTTCTGCGACTGCTCGGCCGCCGCCACCGCCTCGGCCTTCTTGCCCTGCTTGCCGAGGATGCTGGCCTTGACCCAGTGGTTCCACCAGTTCGGCTTGATCGCGATCGAGGTGTTGATGTACGAGAGCGCCTTGTCGAGGTCGCCGCCCGAGTCGAGCAGGTAGCGGGCCGCCTGCCAGTGCGGGCGCCAGGCGTCGCCGAGCGTCTTGTCGATCCCGGCCGCGACCTGGGCCTTGGTGTCGACGGTGATCGGGATCCGCACCCGCATCTTCTCCCACTCGAGGTCGAGGTTTGCGCCGGCGTCGGTGGCGTCGGAGAAGATGAAGGTCATCCGCTCACGCGGCGAGGCGAGCGCCTGGGGCGTCACCGTGATGCGGGCCACGTCGTTCTTCTCGTCGTAACCGGTGGTGCCGGACAGCTCGGCCTTGGAGTTGAGGATCACGGTCCAGCTCGCCTTGCCAGGGATCGTGAAGAGCGAGTAGCTGCCGGCCGGGACCAGCTTGCCGCCGAGCGAGAAGTCGCGGCTGGCTGTCAGCTTGGTCGCCATGTTCGCGCCGGTGCGCCAGAGCGTGTCGAACGGCACGAGATCGCCCCAGATCGTGCGGCCCTTGACCGCGGGGCTGGAGTACTCGATCGAGAAATCGGTGATGCCGACCCGCTGCTCGGCCTTGGCCTTGGGGCTAGCGGCGGGGGTCTCCATCGCGCTCTGGGCGAGGGCGGGCGCGGCCGCGAGGCCGGCCAGGAGGAGGGCGGAACAAACGACCTTGTAAGGGGAGGTGAGGCGCATGAGAGGCTCCTGGCCTGCCGGACGCCGGGAGTGGCGGCCGGCGACGCGATCCTGCGTCGAGTCGGCGGGATTCTACCGGCCCGAGTTGAGCCGCGCGAACCGTCTTCTACGCCCCGATGTCCTCGTTCCAGAGCTCCGGGTGCGCCCGTACAAACTCATTCATCAGGGCCACGCACTCGGCATCCTGGACGACCTCGACCGAGACCCCGCGGCTCCGGAGCCAGTTCTCCTCCCCCGTGAACGAGAGGTTCTCGCCGGCGACCACGCGAGGGATGCCGTAGAGGACGACGGCGCCGCTGCACATCGCACAGGGCGAGAGCGTCGTGTAGAGCACACTCTCCCGGTAGACCTTCGCCGGATGCCGGCCCGCATTCTCGAGCGCGTCCATTTCCGCGTGGAGGATGGGACTCCCCCGCTGCACGCGCCGGTTGTGACCCCGGCCGATGATCTCGCCCCGGTAGACGAGCACGGACCCGATCGGGATCCCGCCCTCCGACGAGCCCGTCCGCGCCTCCTCGAGAGCTGCCCTCAGGAAAGGGTCCACGGTCCTCCTCCTTGCGCCGATCTGCCGACTTCCGGCCGGTGACGCGGCCTTCGAGCGACGCCGCGGGCGACGCGCCCCGGTTCTCGCACGCCGGTTCTCCATCATCCCGGTTGGCAAACTGGCGTGATCGTTCAACCCGTCATTCTCGCAGACGTGGCGCCCCGAGATTCGCCGTTGACGCGAGAAGGCGTCAGCGTACCCTGTTTGGCGCACGACGTCCTTTGGGGCCCGAAACGAAGGGGACCTGCTGGTGATCGGGCACGGCCTGTCGACGCCGGAGTCCGAGAGGAGTCGTCCATGATCAGGTTGCGCGTCACTGCGTTTCTCGTTTCCCTTTCCGCGCTCGTGGCCTTCGCTCCGACCCCTGCCTTCGCTGGCAAGGGACGGTCGTCGAACAAGCCCAAGAAGGCCCAATTCTCCGCGCAGTACTTCCCGACGGAGTGCGAGTTCGCGAGCGTGGGTGCGAACTCCTTCTTCATCCTGGAGCCGGGCTACCGGCTCGTGCTCGAAGGCGACGACGAGCAAGTGATCATCACGGTGCTCGACGAGACGGAAGTCGTGGACGGCGTCCTGACTCGGGTCGTCGAGGAGCGTGAGTTCGAGGACGGTGAGCTTTCCGAGGTCTCGCGCAACTACTTCGCCCTGTGCACGCAGACGGGGGACGTCTACTACTTCGGCGAGGACGTCGACGACTACGAGGGTGGACAGGTCGTGGGGCACGAGGGCGCCTGGCGGGCCGGGATCGACGAAGCTCGTGCCGGCATCCTGATGCCTGGAAGCCCGCTGCTCGGCTCGCGCTACTACCAGGAGATCGCGCCCGGCGTCGCCCTGGATCGGGCGGAGCACCTCGCGTTCCTCGATGACTTCGAGGTCGAGGCCGGCGAGTTCCACGACGTCCTGTTCGTCCTCGAGACGAGCGGTCTTGACCGAAAGGACGAGAGCCTGAAGCACTACGCGCCCGGGGTCGGCCTGATCAAGGACGACGACGTCGAGCTGATCGAGTATGGGTTCGTGGAGGACCGAAGGTAGCGACACGGGGACGAACGACCGGGGTTCGGGCGCTGCACGCGCCCAGCCCCGGAACCTCCTGTCCCGCCCCGGCCCGAGAGCCGCGCCCGCCGCCTCGCGGCGGCGGGCGCGTGCCCGGGTGGTCAGCGACTCATCGCGCCGCGGCGATGGCGGTCCGGCCTTCGTCGAGCTTCTTCTGGTCCGCCGTCGTCAACGGTGCGGGCTTCAGGCTGATGGTCGCCTTCTTCAGGTCGCCGGTGAACCTGAACGGCACCTGGTAGTCCTCGCTGACGGGCGTGCCGGTGTCCTCGCCGCTGTCCAGCGTCTCGTCGAGCGAGATGCGGAACGGCAGCGGTCCGCTCGATGCGGCCCTGGCCACGGTCTTGCCGTCCACCTGGATCGTGCCGACGCCGCCCTTGCCGATGCCGCCGCCGTCGTACTTGAAGTCGAAGACGATGATGTGCTCGCCCGGCGCGAGCGCGTCCTTGCCGGCGATGGAGTAGCGGGCGACGCCGGCGAGGTTGTAGTGGAAGACCGGCTTGCCGCTTGAGCAGGTAGAGCCCCCAGCCGGTGAACCGCCCGCCGTGGGTGAGCGATCACCCCTTCGGCGCCGCCCTCGGGGATCACCACGTCGGCCGCTGATCTTGAACGACTTGTTCTTGGTGTCCGGCGCCGCGCCCTCGGGGATGCGCATCAGGCCGGGATAGTAGGTGAAGATCGTCACGGCCGCGGGTCAGGCTGGGCCGCTTGCACACGTCGATGCGTTCCACCCGGCTGTTGTCGATCGGGAGCACGTTGTACTTGGCCGCCTCCTTCCAGAAGAGCTCCTGCAGCTCCCGGAGCTTGGCCGGCTCCTTGGCGGCGAGGTTGTTCGGCCTGGCTGAAGTCCTCGCCGACGTTGTAGAGCTCCCACTGGTAGTCGATCGACGGCCGGGTGCTCGCCCGTCAGCTCGCCAGGGCGGCGACGGGCGGCGTCGTGGCGGCCACCCAGCCGTCGTTGTAGATCGCGCGGTTGCCGAACATCTCGAAGTACTGCGTCGTGCGCTTCGACGGCGCCGTCGGCGTCGTCGAAGGTGTAGACCATGCTCACGCCTTCGATCGGCTTCTGCGGCACGCCGTTGATGCTCGTGGGGGCCGGTACCCCGGCGGCCTCGAGGATGGTCGGCGCGATGTCGATGACGTGGTGGAACTGGGTGCGGATGCCGCCCTTGTCCTTGATCCGCGCCGGCCAGGAGATGACGAGGCCGTTGCGGGTGCCGCCGAAGTGCGAGGCGACCTGCTTGGTCCACTGGAACGGCGTGTCCATGGCGTGGGCCCAGCCGATCGGGTAGTGGTTGAAGGTGTTCGGGCCGCCGAGCTCG
Source organism: uncultured Acidobacteriota bacterium (assembly GCA_963744445.1). Lineage (GTDB taxonomy): Bacteria > Acidobacteriota > Vicinamibacteria > Vicinamibacterales > Fen-181 > CAVUTP01. Next base: position 27,105 of record CAVUTP010000022.1, on the reverse strand, counting down.
TCCATGCGGCGCAGCACCTCCTGGAAGTCCTCCGGGATGCCGTTGAAGAAGGTCATCTCGTTGAGCAGGCCCTGCGGCCCGCCTTCGGCGCTCGCGCCGTTGTCGCCCTGGATGTAGATCACCAGCGTGTTGTCCAGCTCGCCCGGTCTCCTCGATGGCGTCGAGGATGCGGCCCATCTGGTAGTCGGCGTGGGCGAGGGCCGCGGCGTAGACCTCCATCATGTGGGCGTAGACCTTCTTCTGGTCGGCGGTCGAGGCTGTCCCACGCGGGAATGCCCGCGGAGCGCTCGCGTCAGCTTGGCATTCGCCGGGACGATGCCCAGCGCCTTCTGCCGGGCGAAGGTCTCCTCGCGCAGCTTGTCCCAGCCCTGGTCGAACTTGCCCTTGAACTTCGCGATCCACTCCTTGGGCGCGTGGTGCGGCGCGTGGGCCGTGCCCGGGCGCGTAGTACGGCAGGAACGGCTTGTCGGGCGCGACGGCGCTGCTGCATGCGGATCCAGCGCGATGCGCGGTCGGCCATGTCCTTGTCGAAGAAGTAGTCCTTCGCGTCGTGCGGCGGCTCGATGGGCTTGGTGCTCTTCGAAGAGCGCCGGCTCCCACTGGTTGGTGTCGCCGCCGATGAAGCCGTAGAAGTACTCGAAGCCCAGCCCGGTCGGCCACAGGTCGAACGGCCCGGCCTGGCTCGACTGCCAGTCGGGCACGTTGTGGTTCTTGCCGTACCAGGCGGTGTTCCAGCCGTTCTGCTTCAGGATCTCGGCGAACGTCCCGGCAGCTCTTCGGCATGAGCGTGTTGTAGCCCGGGAAGCCGGTGCCCAGCTCCATGATGACGCCGGTGGCCGCGCGAGTGGTGGTTGCGCCCGGTGAGCAGCGCCGCCCGCGTGGGCGAGCAGAGCGCCGTGGTGTGGAACTGGGTGTAGCGCAGCCCGCTCTTCGCCAGCCGGTCCATCGTCGCGGTCGGGATCGGCCCGCCGAAGGTGGACGACGCGCCGAAGCCCACGTCATCGGTGAGGATGAGCAGGATGTTCGGCGCGCCCTTCGGGGCGGCGACTTCCTTGGGGAAGTCCTTGACCGAGTCCTTGGCCTTGCGGCCGATCTTGCCGCCGAAGGGCTGCTCGGGCCGGGGCAGGACTTCCTGCGCCCCTGCCGGCGACGCGAAGGCCGCGCCCAGCACTGCGAGCGCTACGATGCAGCTCTGCTTGGTTATCGGTATCACGATCGCGATCCTCTCGAGGGGAGACGGGCTAGTGGTTTAGCGAACGTCCTGTGGGGCGGCGATCCTATCATCGAAGCGCGTTCCGCAGGCACATCGCCGGGCGCGCCGCCGAGCGCCCGGAGCGGCTCGCCCCAGGCCTCGATCGTGCACCGCACGCCGCCCTCGGCGACCTCGAGCGGGACGACGAGTTCCCCGGCCGGTCCCGCGAGGTCAGTCGCCCGTGAAGACCGGCTTGCGCTTCTCCAGGAAGGCCTTGCGGCCCTCGGCGTAGTCGTTGCTGTCGTACACGATGCGGCGCAGGGCCTGCAGGCGCTCGAAGGTGTCGGGGGAGATCGGGCGGGTCCCGGAGAGGATGCGCAGCTGTTCCTTCAGCACCTCGATGGCGAGCGGCGAGTTCTCGGCGATGCCGCGCGCCACTTCCAGGGCGTAGGACTCCAGGACCTCGATCGGGACCAGCTGGTTGAGGATCCCGATCACCAGCGCCCGCTGCGCGGTGATGGGCTTGGCGGTGAAGAACATCTCCCGCGCCACCCGCGCGCCGACCACGTTGATGAAGTGCAGGATGCCCGCGGAGTTGTAGGGCACACCCATCTTCGCCGGCGACATGGAGAAGCTGGCGGACGGGCAGCCGATGGCCAGGTCGCAGGAGAGCACCACGTCGCATGCGCCGCCGAACACACCGCCCTCGATCATGGCGATCACCGGAGCCCTGACCGTCTGGATCCGGCGGATCACCTTCTCCAGCGGATCGTCCCAGGCCAGCGGATCGCGGCCGTGCTCCGGCAGCTCCCGGACGTCGAACCCCGCGGACCACACCTTCACACCGGCCGGCGCCCGGAGGATCACCGCGCGGGCGCGGCGCTGGTCGAAGCCCTCCAGGGCCGCCAGCAGCTCCTCCAGCAGCGCGTTGGACAGGCAGTTCCGCTTTTCCGGGTTGTTCAGGGTGGCGATCCCGATGGGACCGCGGTCCTCGACGATGACGAGCGCCATACGCCCTCCGCCTGTCCCCGCCGACGCGGCGGGCGCGACGATTCTACCAAGCGGCGACCGTCCGAGGGGCCGGAGCGCCGGCATCGCGATCCGCGGAGCGAGCGGAGCGCGCCGGCTGGAGCCGCCGCTTCCGCCCGCCTGCGCTACACTTCGGCGGATCACCCGTGGGGAGTGCCACAGATGACGCGAGAGGACGATCTCAGACAGGACTCCGGAAGGCTCGAGGCCGCGTTCTTCGCCGGGGAGAACGGCGAGCTCCTCAGGCAGCTCCGGCTGCGAACGGACGAGGAGCGGCTCCGGGAACGGCTGCAGGAGGTCGTGAAGATCAAGCACGAGCGGTTCCTCGATCGCCTCGTCGCCCTCGGGGTGCGCCCCGAGACGGCCCTCGCGCTCACCCTCATCCCGCTTCTGGCCGTCGCCTGGGCCGACGGTCAACTGGACGAGCGCGAGCGGAACGCAGTGCTCGACGCCGCGCAGCAGCGCGGCGTGGCGGCCGAGCAGATCGCGCACCAGCTGCTGAAGAACGGCCTGGTGCGGCCGCCCGATCCGCGGCTGTACTCGACCTGGAAGTCCTACGTGCGCCGCCTCTGGGGGTGCTTTACCGCCGACGAGCGATGGCAGATGCGTCAGACCCTCCTCCGTTCCACCCGAGAGGTGGCGGAAGCGGCGGGCGGGTTCCTCGGCCTGACGTCGAAGGTCTCGGAGGCGGAGCGGAAGATCCTCGAGGAGATCGAAGCTCTCTTGGACTAGGCTCGTGAAGTTGTCGAATCTGTGGACAGGATCGGCTGAGCAAGGGAGGCCGCCATGTTGACGAAGACCGCCGAGATCGCCGATGGGATCTTTCGCTTCTCAACCTTCGTCCCCGAGATCACGCCCGATGGCTTCACGTTCAACCAGTTCCTGCTCAGGGCCGACGAACCGCTCCTTTTCCACACCGGCCCCCGCGCGATGTTCGGCCTCGTCTCCGAGGCTGTATCCAGGGTCGTACCCCTCGAGCGGCTCCGGTGGATCACGTTCGGTCACGTCGAAGCCGACGAGTGCGGCTCGATGAACCAGTGGCTTGCAGCGGCGCCGCGGTCGGAGGTGGCGCACGGCGGCGTCGGCGTCATGGTCTCTCTCAACGACCTGGCCGACCGGCCGCCGCGGGCGCTGCAGGACGGCGAAGTGATCGACCTGGGAGGGAAGCGGGTCCGTCACGTCGACACTCCGCACGTACCGCACGGCTGGGAGGCGCGGGTCCTGTTCGAAGAAACCACCGGGACCCTGCTGTGCGGCGATCTCTTCACACACACGGGCGACGGGCCGGCACTCACCGCGGGAGACATCGTCGGCCCCGCCGGAAGGGCCGAGCAGCTCTTCAAGGCGAGTTGCCTGACCCCGACCACCGGGGCGACCATTCGAGCACTCGCCGAGCTGTCTCCGACGACGCTCGCGGTGATGCACGGCTCGTCCTACAACGGCGACGCGGGGCGAGCGCTTCGTGACCTCGCGGAGCTGTACGACGGGTGGCTGCGGGACGCGTCTTCAGCGCGATAGCAGCAGCGTACACGGCCGTCTACGGCCCCGATCCCCGTGTGCGCGGCCGTCAGCGTCTCGCGGGCTCTCCGGGAGGCTCTGCCGCGTTCTCCGGGGGCTTTCTCCGGGCCGCGCTCTCCGTTGCAGCCCGCACCGCCGCCTCCGCGTTCACGACACGGCGCCCGCCGCCCTGGCCGGCCATAGATACCGCCTCGCTCGACGTGCGCAGCAGGATCGCGTTCGTCTCGGCCGGGCTGAGTGCCGGGTCCTGCGCGAGCATCAGCGTCGCGACGCCGCCGACAACGCAGGCCGCAGCCCCCGTACCACCGAATGCGGTGGTCCACCCCGGCGGGATCTGGTCGGTTCCGTCGTTGTAGCCGATCGCGCCGCGTCGATCGGTGGACACGAGCCACGCGCCCGGCGCGAGCAGCTCGGGCGTCTCGTCGCCGGTCTTTGAACTCCACCAGTACAGCCCATCGGCGCTGGCCGCCCCTTTCGGCTCGCCGGCCGGACTCGACGCGCCGGCGCAGACGAGCGGCGTGGCGGCGCCCAGGATGCATGGGAAGTCGACCCGCCCCGTGACCGGAACCCGGCCGCCGGCATCCCCCGCCGCGGCGATGACGACCGTGCCTGCAGCCATCGCGTCGTCGATCGCCCGCGTGATCGTCATCGACGGCGCCCCGTTCCACCCCCACGGCACGACGAGGACGCGAGCGCGGCGGCGCACCGCGTCATCGATCGCACCGGCAATCGAGGCGTCGTCGACGCCGCGACGCATCGGAACCAGCGGGGCGCCGGGGGCGACGCCGGCGATCCCGAGCGAGTTGTTCGCCACCGCGCCAAGCAGGCCCGCGCACGCGGTCCCGTGCCGTTCCTCGGGATACAGCGGCTCCCCGCGCGGCAGCGCCTCCTCCGTCCCGTCCCACTCCGCCATCACGAGGTCGGGGTGGCTCCGCTCCACGCCGTCGTCCAGCAGGGCGACGCGCAGGTCCTTGTAGGAGGGCCCCGCTCGCCACGCCGCTGCAGCGCGTACGGCGGGATCCGTGGCCTCGGGCCGCCCGGCGATCTGTCCGAGGGACGCGAGCAGCTGCTGGCGCGGCGCGAGCGGGTCCTCGCTGGGCACGAAGTCCGACTTGCCACGGGACGTCAGCACGCGGATGTCGTCGATGTACAGACCCTCCGCCACGCCGCTCCCGTCGCTGACGAACTGGACCACGAGCTGGAGCGGGTTGCTCCGCAGCGCCACGGGGACGCGGAACAGCAGCCGCCTCCAGCCGCGGTCCGCCAGGGGATCCCGGGTCATGTCGCCCGAATCGAGGCTCGGCGCGATGGGCAGGGCCAACACGAAGGCCTGCTCCGCCGTGTCGAAGAGCAGCACGCGCCCGTAATCGTAGATCACGCCCGGCGAGGGCAGCGGGTCTTCGAAGCGGGCCCAGAACCACAGCTCGACGAATGCATCGTTGGCCACGGAGAGGTTGAAGGTCGGGCTGAAGAGGAAGCTGTTCACGCGGTCGGGATAGGGGCCCGGCGGCAGTCGGCCGGCCAGCTCGATCCCCGTCATGTAGGCCGAGCGCCGGCCGCCGTGCGCGCGATACGCGGTGACGACGGGCGCGGTCCTCGCCGCGAAGGCCTCCCGACCCGCCATCCACCCGCTGCAGTCGGACTCGAAGTCGCCTTCGAGCTGGACCTGCCAGGCCGAGTCGAGCCGGGGGCGGTCCCAGGAGGCGACGATCTTCACGCCCGGCGGGGTCTCGAGGCTGGCCACCGCCCCGAGGTTCGGTTTCAGGGGCGCGGCCGGCAGCTCCGGCGGCGCCGGTGGCGTGTCGAGGAAGATGTCGATGAAGTTCGGCTCCGCGTACAGGACGTGCGGTGACGCGGACAGGACGCGACTGGCTTCGAAGGCGCCGCCGCCGGTGGCGTTCTTGAGCGTGGCGAGCCACGTCCGGGCGCGGAGCGGGACGATCGAGTCCCACTTGAGAGTCTCCGTGGCGTCGCGCAGAGCGACTTTCGCCTCATCCGGCGACAGCTCGCGATCGAAGGCGACGATGACCTGGTCGGTGGGGATCTTGAGCACGGCTCCCTGCTCGAATACCGGCTGCCCCGGCAGGCCCGCGTCCAGCACCGCGAGCCACGGCGGGCGCTGGCGCGGCGCTTCGAGGCCCTTCGGAGTCGCGATCGGCGCCACACGAAACAGGGTCAGCCCGCGCTCCGCGAGCTCCGATCGCGAGCTTCGCGGATCGACGACCATTCCCGGTGGCGGCGTCGCGGCCGTCCCGCGCTCCATCTCGTTGCGGGCGTGACTCGCCGCCAGGAGTTCGCTGGGCACCAGCCGTATCGCCGCGCCCGCGTAGAGGTAGACGAAGCCCTGTTCGTCGGGCACCCGCGGGGCCCTCGCGCCCTCCTGCGCGAGCGCCGCGACCCCCGCGGCGACGACAGCGACCGTGCGGCCTGTGGCTCGCGCGTGGCACCAACGCATGGCGGCCTCCTCCGGAGGCAGGCGGTTCGGGTCGCTCGATATTGCGCCGGCCGCGGTTGCTTCTCCAGTGGCCTTGCGAAAGGGCATCTGCCGGGCGACACGGCGTGCCGGGCGCCCTTGACCTCGCCCGCGGCGCGGCGTAGCGTCCCCGCCGATGTCGCGACCCGCGCTGTCCGCCGTCACCCCGTCTCAGCGGTTCCGCCTCCTGGACGTCCTGCGCGGCTTCGCGATCCTCGGGATCCTCCTGATCAACGTCCACTTCTACAGCCGGCCGATCTACGCCGTCTTCCGCGGCCGCGAGGGCTCGGCCGGCACGATCGACCAGGTCATCCAGGCCGCGACGATGTTCCTGGTCGCGGAGAAGTTCTTCTCGATCCTGTCGGTGCTCTTCGGCATCGGCATGGCGATCCTGTTCGAGCGGGCCCTGGACAAGGAAGCGCCGTTCCTCTCGCTGTATCTCCGCAGACTGGTCGGCCTGTTCGCCATCGGCATCACGCACGCACTCACGCTCTACTCCGGCGACTTCATCGGAAACTACGCCGTCCTCGGGCTCTTCCTCATCTTCTTCACAAAGGCCCGTCCCCGGACTCTCCTCGTCTGGAGCGCGATCACCCTGCTCGTACCGTGCCTCATGACGGCGCCGCGCCTGCTCTCGCGGCCGGTAGAGAGCCCGGCGGGTCAGGAGCAGCAGACGCAGGAGGCTCGCCAGAAGAAGCGCCAGGAGGCGGTGGAACGGCGAGTCCAGGAGAGCGTGCAGGTCTACGGCCACGGCACCGTGTCGGAGATCTTCCGACTGCGGTCCAGGGAGGTCGTCTTCCAGTACTCCTCCCTGCTCTTCGTCGGCTGGAAGATGTTCTCCATGTTCCTGCTCGGCCTGTGGTGCTGGAGGACGGGCCTCGTCAAGTCGATCGAGCAGCGGCTGCCGTTCGTTCGTGCCGTGATGTGGACCTCGCTCGTGATCGGCCTGATCGGATGTTCCCTGAGCCTCCGCGGCGAGCTGGCCGCGGCGGACCAGGGTAGCGCCATGCAGCTCGTCGCCTTCGCGGGGCAGGAGCTGGGCGCTCCCGCGCTCGGCATCTTCTACATGAGCGCGATCACGCTCCTGTACTTCAGCGGGTTCGGAAGCAGGCTCCTCGACGCGCTGGCGCCGGTAGGGCGGATGGCGATGAGCAACTACGTCTTCCAGTCGATCGTCTGCACGAGCATCTTCTACTCCTACGGCCTCGGCCTGTACGACCGGACGACGTATGGAGAGAACGTGCTGATCGCGCTCGGTGTGTTCGTCCTCCAGCTGATCGTCAGCCACGCCTGGCTGCGGCGCTTCAGCTTCGGGCCGCTCGAGTGGGTCCTGCGGTCCTTCGTCTATCTCCGGCGTCCGGCGGCCTGAAGCACGGTCGTGATCGCAGCGCCGAGCAGTCCCGTCACGACCCCGGCCGGCGCCCCGATCACGGCGAGGAGGAAGAACACGGGCTCTTCGACGTGGAAGATCGCGTCCATGGCGTTGTGGAGCACGGCGCAGACCGGGAAGGCGATCGCCGAAATCCCGGCGATCCCGAGGAACACCCTCGTCCAGCCGCGCGGCGTGCGGCGGTAGAGCAGGAACAGAACGACCGCCGCGATCACCGCAGTGCCAACGAGCAGCAGAAACGTGGTCATGGTTCCTCCAGGAGCGTTCGCCCCACTTCGGACAGCAGGCTTCGGCGCGCGGCCGACGAGAGCAGCCCCACTTCGCGCCCGATGCTCGAGATCGTGCCGAGGCCGAGGATCGCCCAAGCCGCGGCGTCGGGATCGACGCCGCCCCGGATCCCGCGCGCGGCGCGGTGCTCGACGATGCGATCGCGGATGTAGCGGTGGAAGCGCCGGTAGGTGGCGCGCAGGTGCCGGCGCACTTCGTCGTCGTCGACCTCGTCGAGCCCCGTGAACAGCACCCGGTAGAGGCCGAACTCGCCGTGGTGCGTCGCCTCGTGCGCCAGGATCCGCTCCGCGCCCGTCCCGGTCGCGTTCGCCGGCCTCGAGGAGGGCATCCCAGATCGACAGCGACCGCTCGTAGACGAAGTCGATCGACGCGAGGAACATCGCCTGCTTGTCGGCCCAGAGGCGGTAGAGGGTGGTTTCCTGCACACCGCAGCGGCGCGCGAGCTCGGCGGTCGTCGCCCTCCGGTACCCCACCTTCGCGAAGGCCTCCGCCAGGATGGGGAGCAGCTCTCCCGCTTCTCGGCCGATCGGTTGGGACGCGGCATGCCGGGCCTCCAGGACGCCGCGTAATGTAAGTGCGCTACTATCCGAATGTCAAGGCCCGGTCCGGCCCCCGGCGGGCCGAGACACCTGAACGGCCGCCTGCCGGGCCTGAACGGCACCTCGCGTTCGGCGAGCGGCTGCTCGAGAGCCACTCCCTCGTCCGGCTCACGCGCCTCTCGATCGCATCGGCCAGCTGCGCGCCGTCGCCGTGGTGCAGGCCCGGGGCCTGGATCTCCGTCGAAAAGGACGTCGCGGGACGGACTCGCGGGAACTCGATTCCTCGTCCCTCAGGAAACCGGTCAGTTCAGATCGTCGTCCTTGTAGTACTTCGTTCCCTTTGCCGTGAGCTCCAACGCCAGGCCGGATTCCGTCAACTGATAGACCCAGACCCCGGGAGAGACGGGTATGGCGCCCTGAAAGGACGTCCCCTTGTCGCCGGCCTTGGCGGCCACGCTCGACTGCCCGCCCAGTTCCCAGCCGGAGTTGACGAACTTGTCGAGAGCCGCCGCCGTCTCGAAGACCCAGACGATGCTGAACTTCTTGACCCCGAAGCCGAGGCCGGCCTGGATCTCGACCATCTTCATGAACGTCTCCTTCTTCGACTTGTTGTCGACGGCGACGCCCTTCCCCGAGCCGCTGCCCGCCACGAGGATCTTCACGCCGAAGTTGCTGAAAACCGCGTATCCCGCTGCATTCGCGATCGCCGCCTTGGCGCCGGGCTCCACCTTGTGGAGCTTCGAGAGGATCTCCTGGGAGGCCTCGCGGATCCCCGCCCGTTCCTTGTCCGCCTTCGACTCTTTCGCGAGGAGCGTGCCGGGAAACGCGACCGCACCCAGCAAGGCAATGAGACAGACCGTTGCACTCTTCTTCATGACGGACTCCTTTTCGCGCCTCGCGCAACCGGGACGGCGGCTCGGCGGAGTGGAGATTCCCGCAGCCACGCTCGCTGCGGAAGTGGGTGGACCGCCCGGCACCGCTCCTGCGTCACGCCGACGCCTTGCCGCCGTTTTCCATGGCGGCGACGAGTTCCTTGGCGCCCGATCCCCAGCGGGAGACGGTTCTCAGCGCCTCGGTGAAGGGCACGTCCAGGGGGTGCACTCGTTGCCGGTCGAGAACGTAGACGGCGCCGGCAAGGGGGGTGGGGATCGATGGGACGAAGACCGTGTAGCGCCCGTCTTCGAACTCCTCGATGATGAATGCAGGAACGAGGGCTTCTTCGATCTCTGCCAGCGCGGGTTTCCAGACGGTCTGTTGACTCTCCCCCGCCAGCTGCTGGGTCAGGCTCCGGAACAGCGCGTAGCCCGGGATTCTCTCGAAGAAAGCCCTCTCGATCCGCTCCCGAACCATGCGGCCTGTCCGGGTGCGCACGGCAACACCGATCAGGAAGCAGATCACGAGTACGATGAGAAGGGACAGGGCCTTCTCCGCGGGAAACCAGTCCGGGAGAAGCAGGGCGAACGGACGCACCAGGGCCGCGACCGATTTCATTCCCTTGAGCAGCAGAAGGACGGCGAGGTAGATCGGAACGATGACGAGCAGGCCCGCCGCCAACGCGCTCCCGATGTACACGAGTGCCCTGTTCACATGCGCCCCCTCTCTCCATTCCGAGTTGGATGAAAGCGCCGTGCTCCCTGGCGTGTCCCACGCCGTGGAGTCCGCGTCCCGGCGCAATGCCCACCGAACTCGGCTGCGAGCCCAGCCGGTGAGCCGTTCGAAACGCGCCCCATGAGGGATAGAGGCTAACACCAGCGCGAGGGTCCCGGAGGACCGGCGCGAAGGCGCACCGGGTGGGGCGTCGGCTCGCCTTCGCGCGGACTGACGCGCGATGGGGGATCAGCCAGTCGCCTCGGTCACCATCTCCTTCACTGACACGCCGGCGTGCAGCCGGTCTTCCCGGCACATTCGGCGAGGCACGTATTGTTGTAGACGCTGCCGTCCGGACAGGTCACGGGATCGAAGATCCTGGGGCATGGGCACGTTGACTGGCACCCGGCCTGGCCGGCGCACAGGGCGATGCACGGGTTGTTGTACGTGTTTCCGTCCGGGCACGAAACCGGGTCGAAGATCCTGGGGCAGCCGCCGCACGTGGACACGCAGTCGGCCTGGCCGCCGCACAGGGCGAGGCACGCGTTGTTGTAGGTGTTGCCGTCCGCGCAGATCATCGGATCGTAGATCCTGGGGCAGCCGCCGCACGGGGACGCGCACTCGGTCTGACCGGCGCACTGGGCGAGGCAGGCGTTGTTGTAGGTGTTACCGTCCGCGCAGCTCACCGGGTCATAGATCCGCGGACAGGCGCACAAGGACCTGCATTCCGCCTGGCCCGCGCACTCGGCGAGGCAGCTGTTGTTGTACGTGTCGCCGTCCTCGCAGGTCACCGGGTCGTAAACCCCGGGGCAACCGCATGTGGACACGCATTCGGACTGACCAGCGCACTGGGCGAGGCACGCGTTGCCGTAGGTGTTGCCATCCGCGCAGCTCACCGGATCGTAGATCCTGGGGCAGGCGCACGAGGGCGCGCATTCCGCCTGGCCGGCGCACTCGGCCAGGCACTCGTTGCCGTAGGTGTGCCCGTCCGTACAGCTCACCGGATCGTAGATCCCGGGGCAGGCACACAGGCACCCGCACTCCGTCTGGCCGGCGCACCTGGCGAGACACGCGTTGTTGTACCTCTTGCCATCGGCGCAGGTCACGGGATCGTAGATCCTCGGGCAGGCCCTGGAGCAGGAGTCATCGCACGGACCGATGGTGTCGCCGTGCTTCCTGTGGGCCGAGACCGCGGGCGCACCGACCGTGATCGTCTTGCCCTTGTGGCAGATCGTGACCTTGTCCTGTCCCTTCCCCGCCGATGCCGTCCCGACGCCCGACAACGTGACGGCGATCGACGCCATCACGGCGAGCCCCAGGGCGCGGCGGGTGCACTCGCTGAGTCCTCTGATCATGGCTGACCTCCACCACACCCGTTGCGTTGAGGCGTGGGTGCCTGCGGATCCACGACCTCGACACGCCCTCGGCGGCTCATCACAACAGTTCGGGCCCGACTGGACCGGTGGCAGGTTGCCGCCGGTCGCGCCGTACGTGCCGTGGCTTCACCAGAATACGGGCATGGCCGACAGGCGGCGGACGGAATCCGCGGCTCGGCGCCGGCTCCCGTCGTTCGCGTTCGCGACGCTCCGATGCGTGCCCGCGCCAAGTCGATCTGCATCAGAGAGTTAGCCGCCTGGCCGGGTGCCCCGCTCGGGGCCGGACGGACTCGACGGAGAACGAATTCACCCCGTCAGCCGTGAGGTCGGCGTACAGCGACGTTCCGGGCCGCATCCCGAGCTCGAGGATCGTCACGATCCGGGGCATGGTCTCGGCGTCGTGGAACGCCTGCACCTCATCTCCGTTGGCAAGCCGGAGCGTGAGGCGCAGTCCCGGAGAGCTTCGGATTGCCGTGGACTTTGCTCCGGAATCCGGCGTACTTTCTCGGCTGCTCACGAGAGGGTCCCCCATGTTCCGGATGGCACGGCTCGTCCTGATCCCGATGCTCGTCTGCGCCGCCTTCGTCCTCCCGTCCGCCGCCGAGGACGCCGCCGCAGACCTCCCCCCCAACCTCCACTGGTGGGTCGTCCAGCAGACCGAGAACGGCCAGAAGGCCGACTTCTTCGTCGTCCTCAAGGGGCAGGCGGACGTCTCCCCCGCTCGCGCGCTCTCGGACAGGAAGGACAAGGGACGCTTCGTCTTCTCCGCCCTCACGCAGGCCGCCGAGGCGACGCAGGGCCCCGTGCGCGCGTGGCTCGATGCGCGCGGGGTCAGGTACCAGTCGTTCTGGATCGTGAACGCCATCCTGGTCCGGAACGGCGATCGCGCGCTGGCGATCGAGGCCGCACGCCGGCCGGAGGTGGCCCGCGTCGAGGGCAATCCGGTCATCCAGAACTTCCTCCCCCGGCCGGGCGCGATCGAGGACCCGGGCGGGTCCCTGCCGCCCGCGCCTCCGGGTCCCGACGGCGCACCCGATTCGGTCGAGTGGAACATCGGCAAGGTGAACGCCCCCGCGGTCTGGAACCTGGGGTTCCGCGGCGAGGGGATCGTCGTCGGCGGGCAGGACACGGGAATCCGCTGGACCCACAACGTGCTGAAGGGGAAGTACCGCGGCTGGAACGGCACGACGGCCGACCACAACTACAACTGGCACGACGCGATCCATGCGGGCGGGAGCAGCTGCGGCGCCGATTCGCCGGTCCCCTGCGACGACCACGGGCACGGCACCCACACGATGGGGACGGTCCTCGGCGACGACGGGGGCTCGAACCAGGTGGGGATGGCGCCCGGGGCGAGGTGGATCGGGTGCCGCAACATGAACGCCGGTGCGGGCACGCCGGCCACCTATCTCGAGTGCTTCCAGTTCTTCCTGGCGCCGACGAAGATCGACGGCTCGGATCCCGACCCGACGAAGGCGCCCGACGTGACGAACAACTCGTGGGGCTGTCCGACCTCCGAGGGCTGCTCGTGGGATACGCTGCAGGCGGCCGTCGACAACCAGAAGGCCGCCGGCATCATGACCGTCGTCTCCGCGGGCAACTCGGGATCGAGCTGCAACACGGTCACCGATCCGCCCGCGCTCTACCTTTCGGCCTACACGGTCGGGTCCACCACCAGCTCGGACTCCATGTCGTACTTCAGCAGCCGCGGCTACGCGACCGGGACCAGCGCCATGAAGCCCGAGATCGTCGCCCCGGGCTCGGGGGTGCGCTCGGCGTACAACTCGAGCGACTCGGCGTACACGACGATGGACGGGACCAGCATGGCCGGCCCGCACGTGGCGGGCGCGGTGGCCCTGCTCTGGTCGGCGCACTCCTGCTTCCTGAACCAGCAGAACGACACGCAGACCGCCCTGAGCGCGGCGGCCCTCGACCTCCCCGGCATCGTGGAGAGTTGCGGCGGCGATTACTCCACGGGCCCGAACAACACCTGGGGCAACGGGCGCCTCAACATCCTCTCGGCCGTGAACGCGGGGTGCCTTTGCACCGTGCCGGGCGCTCCTGCGATCGGCGAGGCCACGGTTCCCGGCGACAACCAGATCACGGTGAACTGGACTCCCGGGTCGCCGGCCGGCAACACGTACCGGGTCTACCGTTCGACGGGCGCCTGTCCCGGCGGCGAGTTCACGCTGGTCCGGTCCGGCCAGGCCGAGTCCCCGTGGACGGACGGCAGCGTCAGCGGCGGCATCACTTATTCCTACAAGGTCGCGGCGCTGGACGCGACGGGCGGCTGTGAGTCCGCGCCGTCCGGGTGCGTCTCGACCACGGCGACGGGCCCGTGCACGCTGGCACCCGCCTTCGCCGGCCTGTCGTCCGTCACGAACCCGGGCCAGTCCACCTGCGCCCTGACCCTCTCCTGGGCCGCGGCGACGGCGAGCTGCTCCGGGCCGGTGCGCTACCGGATCTACCGCTCCACGACGAGCCCCGTCGCGCTCGTGCCGGCCAACGTGATCGCCTCCGGCGTCGAGGGCACGACCTTCGTCGACTCCGCGGGCCTGGCCAGCGGGACGGCCTACTACTACGTCGTGCGCGCGTTCGACCTGTCGAACGGCGCCGAGGATGGGAACGTCCTGGAACAGGCGGGCGCACCCACCGGCCCGATCTCGACCGAGACGCTGACCGAGACCTTCGAGGGCGCCGGCGGGTTCGACCTGCCCGGTTGGAGCACGGCCGCGCTGAGCGGCTCGGTCAACTGGGCGTGGTCCGACAAGTACGCGCAGTCCCCCACCCACTCGTGGTACGCGCAGGATGCGGGCAGCACCGGGCACAAGGTGCTGGTCAGCCCCGCCTTCGGGGTCCAGTCGGACAGCGCTCTGTCCTTCTACCACGGCTTCCGGTTCGAAGGGACGGTGGCGTCGTGCAAGGACGCCGGCACGCTGGAGTACGCGGTCGGGCCCGGATACACCACCTGGGCCGTCGTCCCGGACGCGTGGTTCACCGCCAACGGATTCAACGGCACGGTGAGCACGTGCTGCGGCAATCCCCTGGCCGGCAAGCGCGCGTGGTGCGTGTCGAACAGCTCCGCGCAGCCGGTGACCCTCGAGCTGGGAGCGCTCGACGGGAAGTCGGTCAGGCTGCGCTGGCACGAGGGCGAGGACAGCAGCGGCACCACGGCCGGGTGGTACGTGGATACCGTCGTCATCAGCGATGCCGCCGTGGGTGCCACCTGCGTTACGGGAAGCGCTCCGCCGCCTCCCGTCGCGGAGAGCGTCCGGTTCACGCGGGCCGCGGGGGAGATGCTGAGCGTGACCTACGACGCCGCGACGTGCAGCGCGCAGAAGGTGATCGTCCTCTACAACGCGCTGGGCGCGTGGGACGGCTACGCCGCCTGCGCCCAGCCCGACGGCGGGAACGGCGGCTCCACGCTGGTGGACAGCACCGGCCAGGCCAACGTCTGGTACAACCTGGTCTGGACCAGCGGAGGCACGGCGGGGCACCCGGGATTCGCGTCGAGCGGCGCGCGGACGTGGAACGCGGGAGCGCTCTGCGGCATGAGCACGGACGATCACGGCAGGGCCACCTGCCCGTGAAGCGAACCGTGATGAGGTCTCAGGAGAGCAAGGCGGAGGAGAAGTTCACGCAGCCATTTCACTGATGGCCCCGGACGCCGGACGAGCAGGCGGTCTACTTCCGAAGCACGTGCTCGACGACGCGCGCCGTCACTTCATCCAGCGGCGCCATGCGGATCGCGCTCACGGCGGCCTCCCAGGCGCCTTCGTCACACAGGCCCGCGTGCGACGCGCTCTCGTGGCCGGCAAGCGCGGCGTCGATGCACGCCTGCCGCACGGCCTCGGCGAGATCCCGTGCGAGCGTCTCGAACTGCGGGCGCTGCGTCATCGTGCGCCTCCGCGCGGCCGGCTCAATACCGCCGCACCACGACCACGGCCATGTCGTCACCGACCGGCACCGGCATGCGACGCACCTCGTGCGGTCCTGCCCATTATCCCCCTGCGGCGGAGCGAAGGGTGGTCAATCGTGGCCCTGCCGGCGAACCTAGTACCAGAAGAGAAGCGCGGCACCGCCCACGGCGAGCGCCAGCGCCACCAGCGTCCGGCCGCCCAGCGGCTCGCGCAGGAAGATCCACGCGAAGACGATCGTGATCACGACCGTCAGCTGGTTGAGCAGCGTCGCGACGCCCACCAGCGTGTGCTTGATGCCGGCGAGCCAGAGCATCATCCCGAGGTAGGAGCCGCAGAGGCTCGCCGGGATCGCGAAGCGCCAGGCGCGCGACGGGCGGAAGGCCGCCGCCACCTCCGTGCGCCGGGCCGGGCGCACGAGCGTCAGCAGCAGCGGCGCCGCCCCGACGGCCATCCGGATCGCGGAATAGGAGACGAGCCCGCTCTTCTCGACGACCGGCCGGGCGAGCACCGTCCCGGCGGCCATCGCCAGCACCGCGAGGAGACCGAGACCGATTCCCGACGCGAGGCGATGCCGCTCCGCCGGGGTCGCCTCGCGCGGCACCGAGACCAGCAGCACGGCCGCGAGGATCAGCACGCCCCCCGCCGCCCGCGCCGGCGTCAGCCGCTCCCCGAGGAACGCGAAGGCGAACGCGAGGACGAGCGGGCCGTAGAGGCAGTCGATGATCGACCAGAGCGCCGCGCCGATCCGGTTGAGGCAGGCCAGGAAGAGCGTGTCCCCGACCGCGATCCCGAGGGTCCCGCTCAGCACGACGAGCAGCCAGTCCTGCGCGGTCCAGCCGGCCGCGACCTGCTCCCCGGTCAGCGGGATCGTGAGCGCGAGAAACAGCACCCCGATCGCGCTCTTGAGGAGATTCAGCCCGACCGGGCCGATCGTGCTCCCCGACCTGCGAAAGAGGATGACCGCAGCGGCCCAGACGAAGGCGGCGCCGACGGCCGCGATCTCTCCAAACCGCGAGGCGAGCACCGCGATCAGCACGCGTCCGTTCCTCCAGCGACCGCCGCGGTCGGCAAGCTGCGCGGCACGAAGGCCCAGCGTGGGTCGGGGGACATGCGGTTCAGGCCGCGTTTCATGGCACGGCGAGGGTAGCACCGGGAGTCGTCCGCGACCGGGATCTGATTGCCACCGTCGCGCGGCGTTGTGCCGCCGCGGCACGCGTGCTAGAAGTGCGCTCATGCGCCGTTATGGGTGGCTCACCGTCTTCGCGATCGCGATGGCCTATCTCGAGTCCGCGGTGGTGGTCTACCTGCGCGCGCTCTACTACCCGCAGGGCTTCGATTTCCCGATCGTGCCCTGCCGGGCAACATGGTCGGGGTCGAGGTGGCGCGCGAAGCCGCCACCATCGTGATGCTCTTCGTGGCGGGGCGGCTCGGCGCAGCCACCGGCTGGCAGCAGTTCGCCGGGTTCATGTTCCTCTTCGGCCTCTGGGACATCTTCTATTACGTGTGGCTGAAGGTGCTCCTGGCCTGGCCGCCGTCGCTCGGCACCTGGGACATTCTCTTCCTCATCCCGGTCCCCTGGCTGGGGCCGGTCTGGGCGCCGATCGTGATCTCGATCTCCCTCATTCTCGCCGCGCTCGCGATCGAGCACACCGTGGAGCGCGGGCGCGCCGTCCGCGTGACCGTGCCCGAGCGCGTCGCGCTCGTCGCGGCGGGCCTCATCGTGATCCTGAGCTTCACGCTCGACTGGAAGCTCGCCATGACCGGCGGGAGGCCCGGGCGTTTCCCCGCGGCGATCTTCTGGGCGGGAGAGGTGCTGGGGCTGGCCGTTCTCGTGCGCGGCTATCGCCGCTCGCGCGGCGCGCCGCTCAGCGCTCGATCTTGACGGAGCCGCGTGTTGCGCGCTCTCGGCGACCAAGGGTGCGGGAGATCCGTCGGAATGAACGCGGGCTCGAGCGAGCGCAGGCCCGGAGACGCCTTCCCAGTTGGTCGCCCCGCCCTGCTCTCGATGAATCGGAGGTTGGCCCCATTCGGAGCTCATCCCGATCCCCGGGGCGCAGCGTCGGAAGCTCGCATCTCTCTTCAGATCAAGATCGCTGGCCAGCTACACCATCCTGGGGGGCCGCCTAGCGCGACGCGACGATCGCGAGCAGGGCTGCCGCCGCGAACAGCAGCGCCAGGCTGATCGGGACCACGAAGTGCGCATAGAGCGGGCCCGGCTTGCCGCCGCTCTCCCGGGTCATCTTCTGGTAGCGGTGGACGTACCACGGCATGTACAGCCGGAGCAGGGGCCAGTTCACCTTCACGCCGTGATTCGAGAGCCAGCCCGCCATCGCGACGGCGGCAGCAGTGGCCCACAGCGCGCTCGCCACCGCCAAGAAGACCAGGACGTACGCCACGCTCTTCATGGCGCCTCCTTTCAGACGACTTCGAGCTCCTCGAGTTCCTCGCCCTGGAAGAAGGAAAGCCCGAGGAGGACGCTCCAGGCCGCCAGCAGGACCATCCCCACGAGGGCCGGCACGACCAGCAGGAAGCAGATCGACCCCGCGAGGTAGACGTAGGCGAGCGGCTTCTTGTAGCCGTTGAGGTTGCCGTTGATCTTGAGGAGGCGCGTCGCGAAGACGATCCCGATCACGCCGTTCAGGACGCCGAGCACCGCAAGCGTGGCCATCCCGACGAGGGCGCTCCCCAGCTTTCCGTCGGCGGCGAGGCGCTGCGCGTACGAGGCCGCGGCGACGAGCAGCCCGGCCCCGATCACGATCCAGATCAGGTGGTCGATCGCGTGGAAGTCGTAGCGCTCGCGGAGCAGGTCCCGGAACCTCACGAGGGCGTAGATCCCCAGGATCCAGGCCACGGCGTCCACCGCGATCACGAGAACGACCTGTTGCAGGCTCCACAGGGCGGGGGTGAAGCCCGCCGGGCGCTCGGCGATCCGCGCCAGGTCGAAGACGAAAGACAGCCCAAGCACGGCGAGCGTGCCTGCGGCGCTCAGGATGGCGGCCCATCCGGCAGCCGCGTAGCGATTGGCGCTCATACGTCCTCCGGGGCGAATTCGAGAAGGTCGCCCGGTTGACATGCGAGCTCGCGGCAGAGCGCATCGAGCGTGGAGAACCGGATCGCCTTGACCTTCCCCGTCTTGAGGAGCGAGAGGTTGGTCATCGAGATCCCCACGCGCTCGGAGAGCTCCGTCAGGCGCATCTTGCGCCGCGCGAGCATCAGGTCGAGCCGGACTTCGATCGCCATGAGCATGAGTATGCGCGGATGTTTATGATAGTCAAGCATTTTTTTACGATATTCGTAACATCTTGATTCGACTGAGAATCGCGGCTCACTCGAATGCCAGAGAGGCGGAGAGACGCTGAAGGACAGCAACGTCTAGCGCCCGCAAGCGGGAACCGCCGACCGCATCACCCTGCTTTATGCGCTCGAGGACGAGTTCCCGCGGTCCGGCCGGCCGCCGCTTGTGTGGGCCGCCTGGCCTGTTCCTCAGTCACCAAGTCGAACGCCTAACGGAGGGTAGCTAGCGGTAACAAGCGATCGTTCAACGCGTGACACAACGGGGGTCAGTTTCGGGGTATCTTCGCGTCGCCAAACCGACTTTTCGAAGGTCGGCGGTGCCACCCCCAGGGGAGGTGCCGTGGTTCAGGAGTTGGGGGGCCAGTCCTCGCGGCGATCGCCGCGTGCCCGGGCGTTCCGGGAATATGTGTTCTGTAGATCACTGCGGCCAGCGGCGACCCGTGGCGATCACGAAACACTCTGCTGCGCAGTCGCTTCTCCGGCGAGGACATGCGTCCGTCGCTTGAATCCCACGGGAGCTGCTCATCAGTCCTCTCGACTCGAGGAGGTCGCGATCATGCTCAAGTTGCCCGTGTTCATCCTTGGGGGGTTGCTGATCCTGCCCGCATGGGCGCAACAGAGTCCCAGTTTCAAGGTCACGGAATCCGTCCTCAATGCCGGTGGGAATCCGCAGGATGCAACGCCGCCCGCCTCGGCAAGTTACCGGATCCCGTTTGACGCCGTCGGTGAGGCGGCGGTCCAGACCGGTCACGGCAGCGCCAGCTACCGGCTGGATGGCGGCTTCGTCTCGGTGCATCCGCCGCCGGGCGAAGTGAACTCGGTTCGCTTTCTGAACAAGTCGAGCTTGCGGTGGGCACCCGAAAAGTCCGTCGGGGTTTACGACGCTGTACCGCGACCGCGTCTCGTCGCTTCCCGGCAGTTCCGGGACCTGCCTGCAGGCCGGGCTGACCAGCGAAAGTGCCAACGACGGCGAGATGCCGCCTCCGGCGGTGGCCTGGTTCTATCTCGTCACCGCGAAAAACACCCTCGGAGAGGAAGGGACGATGGGGCTCCGCAGCTCCGGTGCGGAGCGGCGAAACACCGCCCCCTGTCCGTGAACGACGCGAGGCAAGGGAGGGGAAATGAAGCACCATGCAGCGTTGTTGCTGTCGGTCGCGCTGGCCTCGTTCGGGGCGGCGCTCGCAGCATTTCCGCCGGAAGCGATGAACTACCAGGGCGTCCTGAGGGACGCCTCCGACCACCCGCTCACCGGCGCTTACGACATGACGTTCCGATTTTACAACGACGATATCGCGGGCGATGAGATCCTGGTCGACCGCCACACCGCGGCGGCAGGCGGAGCCGTGACCGTCACCAACGGCCTGTTCAACGTCCTGCTGGGCTGGGGCTCGGTGTCCGACGGGTCGGGGCCGGGCTCGTACTCGAGCCTCTCGGCAGTCTTCCGCGACTACATGCCGGTGTGGATGTCGATCCAGATCGGCGGAGAGGTCCTGAGCGGCCGCGTGGGGATCGCGTCGGCGGCCTACGCTTTCAACGCGACGACGCTCGGCGGGCTGTACGCCGGCGACTTCATCAACACGGGGACAGACTCGCAGTCCAAGAACGGCTCGCTGACCCTCTCGACTTATGACTCGACGTACGGCCTCTACGCCTACGGTGGCAGCGGCGGCGGCTATTTCTACGACTACAGCACAGGTTCCCACGCCTCCGTCGCGCAGCCCGGTTGGGGCATCACCGGGTATGGCACCAGCGGCGGCGGGTATTTCAGCTGCTCCAGTACGGGCTCCTATGCCTACGCCGCCCTGGACTCGTATGGAGTATATGGCGTCGGAACCACCTGCGGCGGGTACTTCACCGACACCAGTTCCTCGAGCTACGCATATCTCGCCAACCAGGGGACTGACGGCATCATCGCTGGCAGCTGGATGCGTGGTGCGCGGTTCAATGACACCGACCATGGGAGCTACGCCGATATCGCCTTTGGGCCGTCGGGCATCGAGGCCTACGGGCCGACCCAGGGCGGCTACTTCAGCAACATGGGGTCGGGACACGCGTGGGTCGGCCACCAGGAGATCGGGATCTACGCCCTGGGGAACGACTGGGGCGGCAGGTTCAACAGTGTCCAAGTCACCGGCTTGACCGAGACCGGAACCCTGCGGATCACCGGTGGCAGCGACATCGCCGAGCCCTTCGAGGTGCAGGAACCCGCGACCGCTCCGCCCGGTGCGGTCCTCGTCATCGACGACTCGCAGGAGGGATTGCTGGTGGTTTCCTCCGAGCCCTACGACCCGCGCGTCGCTGGCGTGGTCTCCGGCGCGGGCGGGATCCAGCCGGGTGTCACGTTGACCAGCCAGCCGGGCGCCGAGGGCACGGTGCAGGTCGCATTGACCGGAAGGGTCTACTGCCTCGCGACGACGGAGGGGGGACCGATCCGTCCGGGAGATCTCCTCACCACCTCCAGCGTTCCAGGCCACGCCATGCGGGCCACGGATCACGACCGATCGCAGGGAGCCGTGCTCGGAAAAGCCATGTCGCTGCTGGCCGAGGGGGCGGGCCTGGTCCTCGTGCTCGTCAACCTGCAGTAGCGGAGGAGCGCGCCATGAGACGAGCCTCGATGCTGGTTCTGACCCTGCTCCTCCCGACAGCACTGCCGTCGCATGCCGAGGACCCTCGCGCCGCCGAGCCGATGAGCGTCGACGGCGTGGTCACCGAGCCGAGTGAGGAGGTCCCGCCCTCCTGCCCGGCCAGCGCGGGGATCGGCGATCCTTGGCTGTATCGTCCCGGAAGCGCGGTCGTGATCGAGTTCCCGACCTCAGCGGATTGGCCGAGAAGCGGTCTGAACCAGGTCCGCACCGGGTCGGCGTGCTCGTGGACCTCGACATCCGCAGCGGCAAGGATGGCCAGTGGACGCGGCTGTCGGACAAGCGCTGGCTGTGGAACGTCGGGATCGAAGCTCCCGGGGCGCAGTTCCTGAGGTTGCGCATCCGTCCGCTGCGGTTGCCCTCCGGTGCCAGCCTCCTGGTCTGCGACGACACGAAGCCCGAACGCTGTGTTTGCACAACCGAGTCTTCGCCCGAGTACTGGACGCCGCCCATCGGGACCACCGGGCTGCGGTTTAAGATCCACGATCCCTGCGGACAAGGTGCCGGAGGAAATGTACGAGGCATGGACCATCGACGGCCTCGGCTACGGAGCCGCCCCGTTGGGCGGAACGCCCCCCATCTTCTGCCACCCCGATCCGAACTGCTCCGATAAGGAGAAACGTGGGCAGACGCGAAGGCGACGGTGGCCTACCTCAATTGGTGGGACGGCCCCAGTACATCGTCGACGGATCAGGATTCCTGGTGAACCGAAATCCAATCGATCTCACGCCGGTGCTCCTGACCGCGCAGCACCAGGGGATCGGCCCCGACAAGTTCCACTCGCTCGTGGTGAAGTTCGGTTATGACTCCTACTCCTGCGGAGGGGACGCCCCGGACCCGTTCACGCTGCCCACTGTCACCGCGCAGACGGTCCTGGCGGAGGACGCGCTGCGAGACCACACGCTGCTCGGGCTCTCGTTCGACCTGCCGGGTGGAGTCGCCTTCGCGGGCTGGGACAGCTCCTACTGGTACTCCGGGTACTGGGGCTGGCCGATCCATCACCCACGAGGGTCATTCAAGAGGATCGGGCAGGGCACCAAGATTGGGGACGCTGTCTTCGCTGGACGCGACGTGTGGGCAGTGCGTTTCGAGCCGTGGATGGGCCTGACAGAGGAAGGCTCTTCGGGGTCACCGGTGTTCGACACGTCACGGCGGGTTCGGGGGCTGGTCACCGGTACGTACGGGGTACCGACCAGGAAGACAACTGCTGGCTCCAGAACACCGACTACTTCGGACGCTTTGATCTCGCGTTTTCGGTGCTCTGGCCGTATCTGCGCACCGTACGACCCGATCTACGTCAACGCAGCCTCTGCGGGCACCGAGACGGGTTCGAGCTGGCAGCCGTTCAACAGGTTGCTGGAGGGAATGTACGCGGTCCCTGCCTACAGCCACGTCTACATCACGGCCGGCGACTACCCCGAGACATTCACCGTGCGCAAGGCCATGACGCTGCACGCCGTCGACGGAGCGGTCGTAGTCGGGCACGTGTACACTGACGCGCCCCAGTGACGCACGACGGGCGACGCGAGGAGCCCGCAAGGCGCGCTCCGAATAGCTGCTGTGTGCCAGCGGTTCTTCTCGAGGCCCCGGCCCACATCGAGGTCCGTCCGTGGGCAGCCGAGGAGGTCGAACACGACCCAGGCGGTGATGAACCACTCGGTTGCCTCCGCGCCTCTCCCGATGTTCGCAGAGACGACGGGAGCGCTCCAGCCTCTTTCACTTACCGGCGCATCAACCGCCCCAGCGCGGGCCGCTTACAGAGAGCCGCTCCATCCCTCCGGCCTCCCGCTTTCCCGCGCCCCAGCGCCTCTCCACCCCCGGACACACCTTCCCCGTTGACCGCCCTGCCGGATGTTCGAAAGCAGAAGGACTGGCTCCCCGATCGGGACTCACCTCAAACCGGATGGCCGTCCCGAGGCGGCTGGCGCAACATGCCTTGGCGCTGTCAGTCAGGGTCAGCCGAGCCCAAACGGACCCGTCTTTTCGCCTGCTGCGGAGGAAAGCATGGCCGCCACCGAGGTCGCGCCCGGGATCGTGATCGACGATTCGATCCGGGCCGGGAAGCCACTGATCAAGGGAACCCGCGTGCCGGTCGAGGTGGTCGTGGGTCATCTCGCCGCGGGCGACAGCATGGCCGCGATCTGCGCCGAGTACGGCGTGACGGAGCAAGGCATCCGAGCCGCTCTCGGGTACGCGGCGCGGCTGCTCGGCGATGAGACGGTTCGCGCCGTCGGCTAGACGAAGGCGCCCGTTTCCCGATCTGGTCCCGTTTCCTGATCAACGGGGATCTGCCGCGTTCGCTCGTGGCCGAGCTTCGGGACGCGGGACTCGATGCGGTACACGCCGTGGATGTCGCGCTCGGCGGGCGTCCGGACGCCCTCGTCCGGGAACTCGCCGCCGCGTCCTCCCGCATTCTCGTGACGCGCGATGGGGGGATGATCGCGCCGCGGGACCGAGGCAGCCGTAGCGTGCCCGGCCTCGTACTCGTGCGCGTCCCGACCGCAGTCCTTGTCGCCGACCTGTAGGTGTAGTGTGCCGCCGGATCTTCAGGGTTCACTTCGCGCCAGTCCCTTTCCCGAGAGGATGCGCTGCTCTCCATCCCGAGGCGCTGCGAGTTCTCCGGAGTCCGGAAACGGCGAATCCTGACGCACCCCTCTCCTCGCGAGGCCTGACCCGAGGCACTCCAAGCTCGCCCCGGCCGCGTCGGGCGGGGAGATCGCGGCGAGGATCTTCATCGGCCCGTGATCGCGCGGACACTCCAGCACGTCGACGGCGAAGACCCGCCGCATCTACTCCGCCCGGGGGTACGGACGGCGCGCCCGGGTGCCGCGGCGGCGCACGGTTCGAGCCCGCCCCGGATGGGCGCGCGACTGAGACCAGGCCTCGCGCCGGGAGGGGTGTGCGGGGATTCGGTGCCTCCGGCCTCTGCAGGTTCGAGAACGGTTCGCCCGGGCAACTCCCGCCCGCTGACTCGACCGCGGCCGCATGTTAGTGCTGCTGTCCACTGCGGCGGTGCTACCCTGCGCGCGTGCTGAAACGCGGGCGATTTCTGCGATCCGCCGGCGCTCCATCAGCTCGCCCGGCCTCGCCCCGGCGAAGTGTCCCGCCGCACCGTCCCCGCTGCACGCGGCGCATGCCGATCCGGTTCACGCGAGCAAGTGACCCCGTCATCCCGGCCCCGGTGGATTGCCGACGAGGGCCCGAATGTCGACGCTGTGCGTCAAGGAGGCCGGACATGAACCCTCTCCTGGTGTGGTCTGCGCGTCGCCTCGTCGCCCCGATCCTGGTCGCCATCTCGCTGGCCGGCGTACCCCAGGCGCCCCTTGCGGCGGCACCTCCCGAGACGCTGGACCGGACGGTGCTTCCCATCCCGGAGCCGACGTATCCACCCATCACCGAGCTCGACGCCCGGAAGGCCACGCCACCTCCGCGCTTCGAGGTGAAGGCTCCCCCCGGCGCCCCCAACGTCGTCATCGTCCTGCTCGACGACCTGGGCTTCGGGGGGAGCCGAGCGCCTTCGGGGGCAGTCCCCGACCCCGACCTTCGACCGGCTGGCCCAGGGCGGGCTTCGCTACAACAGTTCCATACCACGGCCCTTTGCTCGCCGACGCGGACCGCCCTGCTCACCGGCCGCAACCACCACTCGGCGAACATGAGCGGATGACGGAGATCGCCACGGCGTTCCCGGGCGCCACCGGCGCGATCCCCGACGACTGGCGACGCTCCCCGAGATCCTCCGGCTCAACGGCTACAGCACGGCCCACTTCGGCAAGGACCACATGACGGCGACCTGGGAGACGAGCCCCTCCGGTCCCCCCGCCCGCTGGCCCACGATGCGGGTTCGACGAGTTCTACGGCTTCCTGGGCGGCGAGACGAACCAGTGGTCGCCGGCGCATCTACCGACGGCGTCACGCCCGTGGAGTCCCGAGCAGCGAACCCAACTACCACTTCATGAACGACATGACGACCCAGGCGATCCACTGGGTCCGCGCCCAGCAGTCGCTCACCCCCGACCGGCCGTTCTTCGTCTACTTCGCCCCCGGCGCCATGCACTGCCCCACCACGTACCGAAGTCCTACATCGCGAAGCAGGCCGGCCGCAGTTCGACGAGGGCTGGGACGATCGGCAGCGGAGGATCTTGCCGAGAACCAGAAGCGCTGGGGTGATTCCCGCCGACACGAAGCTGGCGGCCAAGCCCGCCGACATCAAGGACTGGGCGGCGCTCACGCCCGGAGGAGCGGCGGCTCTTCGCCCGCCAGGCGGAGGTCTACGCCGCCTACCCGGTACAGCCGACACCGAGACCGGGCGCCTCGTCGACGCGATCCGGGACATCTGGGGCAGCTCGAGAACACGATGATCGTCTTCATCGCCGGCGACAACGGCACGAGCGCCGAGGGCGGCATGTCCGGCCTCTACAACGAGATGTCCTACTTCAACGGCGTGCAGGAGTCGGTCGCCCGACATGCTCCAGCAGCGCGACGAGTGGGGCGGCCCCAGCACCTATCCCCACATGGCGGCGGGCTGGGCCGTGGCTTCGGACTCACCCTTCACGTGGACGAAGCAGGTCGCCTCCAACTACGGTGGGACGCGCAACGGGACGGTCATCCACTGGCCCCGGCGATCAAGGCCCAGGGCGAGCTGCGCTCGCAGTGGCACCACGTCGTCGACATCGCGCCGACCGTCCTCGAGGCGGCCGGGCTGCCCCAGCCTCGGACCGTCAACGGCGTGGCCCAGCGCCCATGGAAGGCGTCAGCATGGCGTACACCTGGGACGACGCGAAGGCTCCCGACCGTCACCTCGTGCAGTACTTCGAGATCCTGGGCAACCGCGGACTGTACTACGACGGCTGGTTCGCCGGCACGGTCCACCTGTTCCCCTGGGAGGGGGGAGGGAACCGCCGCTGCGCCGACGTCCGTGGGAGCTCTACGCACCCGCCGAGGACTTCAGCATGTCCACGGACCTCGCGGCCGACACCCCGAGAAGCTCGAAGAGATGAAGGGGCTCTTCCTCTCCGAGGTGGTCGAAGTACAACGTCCTCCCCATCGACGACCGCCGCACTTCGAGCGCTTCATCGCGAAGGCGGTGCGGGCCGCCCCGACCTCATGGCCGAGCCGGCTCGATGACCGTCTACCAGGGGATGAGGCCTCCTGGAGAACGACTTCCTCAACATGAAGAACACCTCGGTCCGAGACCGCCGAGGTCGAGCCCACGGACGGCGACCGACGGCGCGATCTTCAGCCAGGGGGGCCGCTTCGGCGGCTGGAGCCTCTACGTCAAGGACGGCAAGCTCGACCTACGCTACAACTTCCTGGGCCTGGAGCGGACCACCGTGCTCTCCCGCAGCGCGATCCCCTCCGGCCGAGTCACGGTCCGGATGGAGTTCGCCTACGAGGGTGGAGGTGTGGGGAAGGGTGGGGTCGTGACGCTGTTCGCAGACGGGAAGCAGATCGGGGAGGGCCGGATCGCGCACGCACCCAGCCCTTCGCCTTCTCGGCCGAGGACGGCACCGACGTGGGGGTGGACGAGGGGACGCCTGCGGTGGTCGAGGACTACCAGCCGCGGAGTTCCCGGTTCACAGGCTCCATCCAGAAGGTGGTGGTTGAGGTGAAGGAGATGGGCCCCTTCGAGAAGGCCGAATCGCGCAAGGTCGAGGCGGAAGGAGCGCAGAGGAAGGCGGAGTCGGACTGACTGCAATGTGCCAGCGATCTTCCCGGTGTTCGCTTCGCGCCAGATCCGACCCCGGGAGGACGTGACTCTCTCCATCTCAACGGCGGTTCTCTCGACTATCGCAGAGAGTTAGCCTCTTGGCCCCGGGCACGCGAACGGAGCCTCGGCCGCGCCCGGCCCAGGCTGCCC
>CAVUTP010000021.1:0-291736 GCA_963744445.1 uncultured Acidobacteriota bacterium | reverse complement strand
CGATGATGCGCGGAACGTCTCTGGGATCGCTCCGGACAAGGACCACGTCGCCGGCCTCGACGGCCACGTCGGTGCCCGCGCCGATGGCGACGGCGACGTCCGCGGTGAGCAACGCGGGCGCATCGTTAACGCCGTCGCCCACCATCGCGACCCGTTTGCCCTGACTCTTCACGCCTTGATCTTGTCCACCTTGTCACCCGGCAGCACCTCCGAGAACACGGTGTCGATGCCGAGATCGGTGGCCACGGCGTCGGCCACGGCCTTCGCATCGCCGGTCAGCATCACGACTTCGATCCCCTGCGCATGAAGCCGCTGAATGGCCTCACGGGACTCCGGCCGCACGGCGTCCGCGACAGCAAATGCTGCGACGGCGGCTTTCGACGTGAGGAGGTAGACCGAGGCCTGCCCACGCGCCGCCGCCCGGTCGGCCGCCTCCCGAACGGCAGGCGCCGGTGTGACCGCCAGCCGCTTCATCATTGCGGGCCCGCCCATGTACAACTCCTTGCCCTCCACGACGGCTCGAACGCCGTGCCCAGGAATCGCCTCGAACTGCTTCGGCCTTCGGGACGCTCAGTGTCTTGCTCTTCGGCGCTCTTGACGATCCCCTGGGCGATCGTGTGTTCAGAGTCGCGTTCGACCGCCGCCGCAAGGCGCAACGCCTCGTTGCCCGTCAGGCTGCCGTCCGTGGCGACGTCGACCACCCGGAACTCACCTCGCGTCAGGGTTCCGGTCTTGTCGAACACCACGGTGGTCAGGTTGCGTGCCTCCTCGAGACCGCGCCGGTCGCGAACGAGCAGTCCCGACTGCGCGCCCAGTCTTGTTGAGATCGCCGCCACCAACGGCACGGCAAGGCCGAGCGCGTGCGGGCAGGCGATGACGAGCACAGAGACCAGCCGCTCGACCGCAAACGCGCCTGTCGCTCCGAGCGCGAGCCAGACGACAAGCGTGAGCGCGCCCGTGACCACGGCGACAATGGTCAAGAAGAACGCTGCGCGGTCAGCCAGCGCCTGCGCCCGTGAGCGGGACGTCTGCGCCTGTTCCACCAGCCGCATGATGTTGGCGAGCGCGGTCCGTTCGCCTGTGCCCGTCACCTCCACGCGCAGCGAGCCTGAGCCGTTGACGGTTCCGGCGATGACGGTCGCGCCCTCCAGCTTCTCCACTGGAACCGATTCGCCCGTGATCATCGATTCATTGACGTCGCTCTTGCCGCTCTGCACGATGCCGTCGGCCGGCACGCTGGCCCCCGGTCGCACGAGCACGAGGTCGCCTTCACGGAGCGCCGAGATCGCCACCTCTTCGATCGTCTCGCCGACGATGCGTTGCGCCGTGCTGGGCAGCAGCTTCGCCAGCTCGCGCAGGGCGCCTGACGCCTGCGAGATCGATCGCATCTCGATCCAGTGGCCCAGTAGCATGATGGTTGCGAGTGAGGCCAGCTCCCACCACAGCGCCTCGCCGGGATACCCGAGCGTCACCGCCAGGCTGAAGACGAACGCGACGGTGATCGCCAGCGAGATCAGCGTCATCATCCCGGGCAGGCGATCACGCAGTTCCTGGAGTCCGCCCTTCAGGAACACTGAGCCACCGTACAAATACACGGCCGTGCCGAAGAGTGCGGGAATGTACTCAGACCCCGCAAAGGCCGGGGCTGAAAAGCCGAGCAGGTGCTGCACCATCCCGCTCCAGAGCAGAGTCGGGATGCTGAGCAGCAACGTGATCCAGAACCGATCCCGGAACATGGCCACGCTGTGCCCTTCATGGCGGTCGTGCGCGCCAGGCTCACCGTGACCGGCGTGTCCCGTCGTCCCACGCGGCCCAGGGGCTTTACCGGACGCGTCGGCAGCGTGGGGCATCGCCTGATGGTGCTCGTGCGCGGCGTGTTCTGGCGAGGGCGGGTTCATTCGTGGCTCCGTCTATATCGGCGCTGAGGCGATGCCGAGCGCCGCGTGCATCCCGACGAATCGCCATCCACACCACAAAGCTCGTCGGCTGAGGCAACCCATCTCCTTCGCGCCCGCGAATAGTCGGCGACGCACTGCAACGGAAAGGGCATGATGATGGCAGATTATCCGAAGGACAGGAAGAACCGTTGGTCACCAACGGAGGAACCGCATGACGACCGAACAGAAGAACATGGAGCTGATGCAAACTCTGGACGACGCCTGGAACGCCCAGGATTGGGACACGTTCGACAAGCGCCACAAGCCTGACGTCGTTGTGCGCTGGCCGGCGCAGCCACCCACCCATGGCCGGCATGATCATCGCGGGGAAGGCGTCCAGATGTTCAAGACTTTCCCGGACAACAAGGTGCACAACCGCCCGTACAAGACGTTCTTCGCCAGCGGCGACTGGACGTGCTCGATCGCCCGATTCACAGGGACGATGAAGGGCCCCATGATGGGCATCGGCGGCAAGGAGATTCCGCCGACCGGGAAGTCATTCGAGGTGGACTTCTGCACCGTCGCGCGCTGGGACAACGGAGAGATCGTCGAAGAGAACCTCTTCTACGATGTCGTCGGGCTGATGAGTCAGATTGGGATTGGCGAGTAAGGCTGCGGGTGGACGTCCAGCAGGACATTCGTGATTGGAGAAGCCTTCGCTATTCCATCAACGTCACCTTGGACGGGTGCTGCGATCATCGGGCAATGGTCGCGGACGAAGCCCTGCCTGCCACGGCGGAGCTGCGCGTTGCCGCCAGCGTTGGCTTGACCGTTCCGCCGACCCATCCTGTAGAATCGTATCGTGCGGGCGGTCCGGCTCTCCCTCATCGTGGTCATTGGTGTCGCCTTGTTGGCGAGCGGGACCCTTCCGCCCGAGCACCTGCACCACTCAATCGGCGAGCGTCCCCCGGTCGTCCACTCCCATTTTGAGGCCGTCGGGTCGACCACGGGTCCACATCACCCTGGTTCTTTCGACGTCGACGAGGACGACCACCATACGGCGGTGGACATCGAGCGAGTGATTGCGGCCGGCCCGCGGGCCGCCTCGCACCGTGCGCCCGCCCTCGTCCCGGCCTTCGTGCCGCTGCCGACCTTGCACGCCGCGCTTGGCGCGCTGCCAGCCTGGGAACCGGCCGGTACCCCCTCGCCCCCTCCGCGCCTGGCTGCTTCCCGCGCTCCGCCCGCCTAGTCCAGCCCGAGATCCGTACTCCACCAGCCTACCCGTCCTCGTGTTCGGAGGCGTATGTCACGACTGTTGCCTCTGTGTATCGCCGTCTGCTCGGCTTCCCTGTCCGCTTCGGCGCTGGCTCAGCAGCCTTTGACCGAGTCGGAAGCCGTCGCTCGCTTGTCGCTCGAGAGTCCCCGGGCGCGCGCCCTCCGGGCCGAGGTCGACCTCGTCCGCGCGGACGCTCTGGCGGCCGGCCGCGTGCCGAACCCGCGACTGACGGTCAGCCGCGAATCGGTCGCGGGCGTCAGCGAGGGGTTCCTGCTCGTCTCCCAATCGCTGCCCATCACGGGGCATCGCGGGCTCCGAGTCGACAGCGCCGCTCAGCGCGTTCGGGCGTCGGAGCTGCGCGCGGACGATTTGTTGCGGCGTCTTCGGGGAGACGTTCGGCGGGCGTTCGTGGACCTCAGCGCACAGGAGGCGAGGGAGCGCGAGCTCGACTCCGCGTCGAAGTCCCTGCGGTCGCTCGCCGAGACCCTGGCGCGGCGAGAGCAGGCCGGCGACGCTGCCGGCTTCGACCGCCTGCGCGCCGAGCGGGAGGCCCTGGACATTGTCGCCAGGCTCGGCGAAGCCCGCGCCGAACGGGGCCGCGCCCAAGGTGTCCTCGCCTCCTTCTTCTTTCCGCCACCTGACCCGGTCACCCTCCACGCCGCGCCGCTGTCCGACGATCAGGTCCCGTTGCCGCCCGCTGAAGACTTGGTGGCGCGGGCGGAGACCAACCGGCCGGACCTTCAGGCGATGGAGCGCGACATCGAGGCGGCGCGTCTCGCGGGGTCCGCAGCCGGCCGCAGCCGGGTGCCCGAGCCCGAGGTGGTTGCCGGCATGAAGACGTCGAGCGCCGGTCTCGACCGGCAAGGCTGGGTGCTGTCTCTGCTTGCGTCAGTCCCGCTCTTCGATCGGGCCCAGCCAGAACGGGCCCAGGCTGCGGCACGCGAGGCTCTGGCGACTGCCCAGCGTGACGCCCTTCGCACGGAGATCGGCAGCGGTGTTCGCGGTCTCCGGTTGGCGGCCCACGAGCGGCGGACGGCCGCACAGAGCTACCGGCAAGAGGCGGTGCCCCGGTCCGACGAGCTGCGCCGCATCGCGCAAGTCAGCTATGACGCGGGTGAGCGCGGGATCCTCGAACTGCTCGACGCCTATCGGTCCGCCGCCGACGCCCGCCTGCGCCTCCTCGAACTGGATGCCGCCGCCGCGCACGCGGACATCGACCTGGAACTGGCGACTGCCGTGGAGATTCGCAAATGACCCCGAGAACCAAGATCAGCATTGCGCGCGCGTTGGCCATTGCGGCGTCGCTCCTGGTCGCCGGGTGCGGGCGTGCCACCCCGGCCTCACCGGCTCCGGAGCTGCCGACGCTGGCCGTGAGTCACTGGACGGACCTCACCGAATTGTTCATGGAGCACCCACCTCTCGTTGCGGGGGCCACGGTGCGCATGGCCGTTCATCTCACGACCTTGAACGACTTCCGCCCGCTCAACGAGGGACGACCATCGGTCGAGCTCAGAGACGCCGACGGACGGGTGACGACCCTGCCGGGATCGGCGCCGTTGCGCCCCGGCGCATTTCGGGTTGAAGGGACCGTGCCGGCGGCGGGGTCGTACACGTGGGGCGTGAGGGTGCAGAGTCCCCGGGTGACGGACTTCCACGATCTGGGGAAGATCGTCGTCTTTCCGAGCGAGAAGGCTGCCAGGTCCGCTCCCACTCCACCCGAGGGACCGCCGGCCATCGCGTACTTGAAGGAACAACAGTGGATCAGCGAGTTCGGGACGGTGGTCGTTCGCGCGGAGGCCGTACGGCATTCGCTCCGAGCCCCGGCCATCGTGACGCCGCCAGCCGGCGGCGAAGCCGTCGTGGCGGCGCCTGCCACCGGCCGGCTTGTGACGACGCGCCTGCCGCGGGTCGGCGATTGCGTCGACGCCGGGGCGCTCCTGGCCCGTTTCGAGCCGCGCCTCGCCGGCCTGCAGGACCGGGCGACGCTCGTGCAGCAGGTGGCTGAAGCTCGGGCGGCCGCTCAGGCGTCTGAAGCCGAGCGGCGGCGGGCGGAGCTGCTGCTCGCTGAGCGCGCGGTCCCCTCACGGCGGCTCGAAGAGGCGACGCGCGGGCTCCAGGTGGCCAAGGCCCAGCTCGAGGCCGCCGAGACACGGCTCGAGCAGCGCGACCAGACGTTGCGGTCGGGTGGGGCAGCGGCCGGAGGGAACGCCTTCGACGTACGGGCTCCCATCACGGGCACTGTTGTGACGGTGTCTGCGACGCCTGGCGCCGCCTACGAAGAGGGCACGGAACTCTTCCGCATCGTCCGGACCGACCCCGTCGGCCTCGAGGTACAAGTGCCGCCGTCGGCGGGCGACGTACGGACCCAGGTGACGGACGTGGCCCTAGACGTCCCGGGCTACGGCAGCCCGGTGCAGGCCCGCATCCTCCGGCAGGGACACGCGGGTGTGGTCGACCCCAAGCTGCGTGCGCTCGTGCTGCGGTTCGAAGTCGCGAATGCCGATGGCCGGCTGCTGGTGGGCCAGGCGGGTACAGCTGTGCTGTACCTCAAGGACCGTGTGACGGTGCCGGTCGTTCCAGCGACGGCGATTCTCACCGAGGCCGGGCGGCCGTTCCTCTTCCTCCAGGTCGCCGGCGAGAGTTTCGAGAAGCGCATGGTCGAGCTGGGCGCACGGGACGGGGACCGCGTCGCCGTCATGACGGGCGTGAAGCCCGGCGATCGGGTCGTGATGCGAGGCACGTACGACATTCAACTGGCGTCGGCGGCGAAGGGGTTGCCGGCGGAAGGGCATGTCCACTGAGGTGATTGATGAAACGACTCATTGAATGGTCCGTCGATCACCGTTGGATGGTCATGGTCTGCTCGATCCTGCTGCTGGCCGCCGGCTGGTGGTCCGCGCGGGACATGCCCATCGACGTGTTCCCGGATTTCACGGCTCCCACCGTGACGGTGCTGACGGAAGGCCAGGGGATGTCCCCGGGCGAGATGGAGGCCCTGGTCACGTTCCCCATCGAGACGGCGGTCAACGGGGCGTCCGGGGTCCGCCGGGTTCGCTCCGCCACCGCGCTCGGAATCTCGGTGACGTGGGTGGAGTTCGACTGGGGGACCGACATCTACATTGCCCGGCAGATCGTCGGCGAGAAACTGTCGCTCATTGCCGGGTCGCTCCCGCCCCAGGCGGGGCGGCCGATCCTCGCACCCATCTCGTCGATCATGGGTGAGATCGTGTTCTTCGCGGTTTCCTCGGACACGCGGGATCCCATGGACCTGCGGACGATCGCCGATACCGCCATTCGGCGACGCCTCCTTGCGGTCCCGGGCGTCTCCCAGGTCACGCCCATCGGAGGGGAAGAGAAGCAGTACCAAATCGTCGCCGACCCTGCCCGGATGCGAGCGAGCGGCGCGTCGATCGATCAGCTCATCGAGGCAGTGCAGGCCGCGAGCCACAACACGTCTCCGGGCGTGTTCGTCGAGGGACCCCAGGAGTACGTGCTCGAGGCCATTGGCCGCGTCAGAAGCGTCGACGACATCGGGACCTCGGTGGTCATTCGGCATGGCGACCGGCCGGTCCTGGTGAGGGACGTCGCCGACGTGCGCCCGGGCGCCGCACTGAAGCGCGGCGAAGGCTCCAGAAACGGCCGTCCGGCGGTCATCATGGGCGTCCAGAAGCAGCCCGGGGCCAACACCATCGAGCTGACCAGCCGTCTCGACGCCGAGCTCGACGCCCTGCAGCGCGAGATCGGCGGCGTGACGATCGACCGGCGGATCTTCCGCCAGGCGGACTTCATCGAGACCGCCATCGACAACGTGATCGAAGCGCTTCTCTACGGTGGCCTGCTCGTGGTGCTTGTCGTCGTGCTCTTCCTGGCGAACATGCGCGCGGCCGCGATCACCCTGACGGCCATTCCGTTGTCGCTGGCTGGCGCCATCCTCGTCCTGCGGGGGATGGGGGCCACCCTCAACACGATGACCCTCGGGGGACTGGCGATCGCGATCGGCGCCCTGGTGGACGACGCGATCATCGACGTCGAGAACGTCGTGCGGCGGCTGCGCGAGAACCAGTCACGGCCGCCCGAGGAGCGCCAGTCCGCCCGCGACATCGTTCGTGATGCCACGGTGGAGATCCGGTCGTCCATCGTGTTCGCGACGTTCATCATCATCCTGGTGTTCCTGCCGGTCTTCGGGCTCTCGGGTGTCGAAGGCCGGCTGCTCGCGCCGCTCGGCTTCGCGTACATCGTGGCGCTGGCGGTCTCACTGGCCGTGGCCATCGTGGTGACCCCTGCCCTCTGCGCGATCTTCCTGCCCCGCGCCCGGTCCGTGGCTCGCGGACACGAAGGGTGGGTGGCCCGTCACCTGAAGGGTCACTACGCCCGGTGGCTACCCACGGTGCTCGATCGGCCTCGCGGGGTGATCGTGGTCTCCGCGTTGCTGTTGGCTGCTTCGGCTGGAGGGCTCGTTTTGGCTGGGTCCGCCTTTCTTCCGGAATTCCACGAGGGCACGCTGACGCTGAGCATGAACACGATGCCAGGGACGTCCCTGGCCAAATCCGACGAGATCGGCCGCCGCGTCGAGAAGATCCTCCTCACCCAGCCCGAGGTGGTCGCGACGGCGCGGCGGCAGGGGCGGGCGGAATACGACGAACACGTGCAGGGCGTGGAGGGTGCCGAGATCGACGTGGGCCTTCGGGAGACGGGCCGCCCCGGGCCGAACTCCTCGCGGAGCTGAGACGCCAGTTTTCGGCGATCCCCGGCACCAACGTGGTGATCGGCCAGCCGATCTCCCACCGGATCGACCACATGTTGTCGGGGACCCGAGCGAACATCGCGATCAAGATCTTCGGCGACGACCTCGGCACCCTCAGGCGACTTGCGGAGGGTGTGCAGGGAGCCGTGGGTGAGATCGAGGGAGTGGCGGACCTCTCGGTCGAGCACCAGGTCGATGTGGACACGATACGCTTCGTCCTCGATCGCGACGCCCTCGCACGGTACGGCCTGCGGGTGGACGACGTGACGAGAACGATCGAGACTGCTTTCGCCGGCACGACGGTCGGCCGCGTGTTCGAGTCCGGTATGGCGTTCGACCTCGTCGTGAAGTTGAGCCAGGGCCCCGATCCGGACTTCGAACGCATTGCCATGCTGCCGATCGACACGCCGGACGGAACGACGGTGCCGGTGAACACGATCGCGCGCGTGGTGCGCGAGGAGAGCCCCAACATGGTGCTGCGCGAGAACGTGCAGCGTCGGATCGTCGTGTCCTGCAACGTGGCGGGCCGTGATCTCGGTGGCGTGATCGACGACATCAGGCGAGAGGTCGCCTCGCAGGTCTCCTTCCCGAGTGGTTACCGGGTCGAGTACGGGGGCCAGTTCGAGAGCCAACAGAGTGCGTCCCGGCGCCTGGTCCTGCTTGGCGCCGTCGCACTCGCGGGGTTGTTCACGCTGCTCATGCTCGCCTTCGGGCGGACGAGGGATGCGCTCATCGTGATGGTCAACCTGCCGCTGGCACTCATCGGCGGCGTGGCGGGGGTCTACGTCGCGGGCGGGGTCCTGAGCGTGGCGTCGATCATCGGGTTCATCACGCTGTTCGGGATCGCCACCAGAAACGGGATCATGCTCGTGTCGCACGTCCAGCACCTGCTGCAGCAGGAAGGTGTCACCGACTTCCGGACCGCAGTCATTCGGGGTTCGCAGGAGCGGCTCATCCCGATCCTGATGACGGCACTCGCCGCCGGCCTGGCGCTCATCCCGTTGGCCCTGAGCGGCGGACGGGCGGGAAGCGAGATTCAGACGCCGATGGCCATCGTCATCCTGTGCGGGTTGACGACGTCGACCATTCTCAACATGGCGGTGGTGCCGACGCTCTACTTGCGGTACGGGAACCCGCGGGTCCGCACGCAGGAGGTTCCAGCGTAGCGGGCAAATCCTCGCGTCAGCGAGCCGGAAGGGTCCCCGGCCGGCGCCCGTAGTGGAGGATTGGAGCCAAGTGACGTCAAGCGGTCACACCCGAGGCGTTGTCACTTCACTGACGGCAGACGGTCGTCTGCTCTTCCTCACACGATTCGTCCGTCTCTTCGGCTACGGCGTCATATCGGTCATCCTCGCGCTATACCTCGCAGAGATTGGGGTCTCGGAGTCGAGGATCGGGTGGCTCCTCACCCTGACACTTGCCGGCGATACCGCCATCTCCTTGTGGATGAGTGCCAGCGCCGACCGTGCGGGCAGGAGGAGGATGCTCGTCCTCGGCGCGCTGCTCGTCGCTGCCGCCGGCACTGTTTTCGCTTCGACCGAGGCGTACTGGCTCCTGGTGCTGGCTGCCACGGTTGGCGTCATCAGCCCGAGCGGCCACGAAGTCGGCCCCTTCCTGTCCATCGAGCAAGCGGCCCTGTCGCAGGTCGTGCCGGACGACCGTCGCACAGGGGTGTTCGCGTGGTACCACCTCGCTGGTTCGCTGGCCGGCGCCTTGGGTGCGCTGGCAGGTGGAGGCGCGGTCGATTTCCTGCAACGCTTCGGGTGGTCGCTTCTCGAAAGCTTCAGGGGGGTGATTGCCGTCTATGCGGCGCTCGGGCTGATCATGGCCGGACTCTTCCTCCGGCTGACGCCTGCCGTTGAACTTCTGAGAGTTGACAACACGTCGCCACCGCGCTTGCTCGGCCTTCACCGATCGAGGCGCGTCGTGTTCAAGCTGTCGTCTCTCTTCGCCCTCGATGCCTTCGGCGGCGGCTTCGTCGTTCAGAGCATGGCCGTCTACTGGTTCCACCTGCGCTTCGGCGTCGAGGGGACGACGCTCGGGGCGATCTTCTTCTCCGCGAACATCCTCGCGGGCATCTCGGCCTTCATCGCGGTCTGGCTCGCCCGCCGAATCGGCTTGATCGCGACGATGGTGGTCACCCACATCCCGTCGAACGTTCTCCTGATGCTGGTTCCGTTGATGCCGACGCTGCCGTTGGCGGTCGCGGTGTTGCTGCTCCGGTTCTCGATCTCGCAGATGGACGTCCCGACGCGGCAGTCCTACGTCATGGCGGTGGTGGAGCCCGACGAGCGATCGGCCGCCTCGGGTGTGACGGGCGTCGCGCGTACCGCAGGGGCCGCGATCTCGCCGGCCATCGCGGGAATGCTCCTCTCCGTTCCCGCCCTCATCGGCGTGCCGTTTCTGCTGGCTGGGTCGATCAAACTCACCTACGACCTCTTGCTCTGGCGCGGGTTCCGGGCTCTCGGGCCGCGAGGTGTGGACGGCGTCACGCCTTGACCCGGCAGTCCAACGGTCCTCGGTCGGGGAGCGTGCGACAGGCAGGGAGCCGCCTGACTCGCGCCCGGCGCGCGAGGGCCGGCGAGCTTCTCGCCGGAGCCGGAACTCACCTTGGACCTCAGTATCGAAAGGCGTACTGCAACTTGACCAGTAGCTGGTCGGAGTCCTTCATCCAGCCGAGCGGCGTGCCGAAGCCCCGGACGTTGCGGTATCTCGAAGCGCTCACCGGCGCGTTGAAGATATCAGCGCTCGCACCGGACGGCGGCCCGGCGCGAGGCGCGCGCCGTTCCGGCCCATGGCGCGCACTGGCTCCATCGAGTAGTATCCCGCGATGGTGCGTTTTCGTCGGATCTGGGGCGCCGGGTTCTGGTTCGCGTCGATGCTGTTCCCCGTCGGCGTTGCCGGCCAGGAACTGGCGGCGGCGCCGCGGCTGAACGCCGGCGTACTGGGGGAATCCCATGTCATCGACGGCCGGCTCGAGGAGCCCGAGTGGTCGACCGCGGGCCGTGCCGAGAATTTCGTCCAGACGGATCCCCGCGAGGGGGCGGCTGCATCGGGGAAGACCATCGTTCGCGTGCTCGCCGGCGCGAAGGCCCTGGTCATCGGGATTGACTGTGAGCAGCCGCCTGGCATCGGGGTGGTCAGCTTCAGCGTCAGACGGGATGCGACGCTGAGCACCGAGGACCACGTGCGCGTGGTCATCGGGCCGTTCCTGGACGGTCGCTCCGGGTACGTCTTCGCGGTCAATCCGAGCGGCGCCCGCTATGACGGCCTCGTCAATCCTGGCGGCGAGAGCGACAACGGTCAGTGGGACGGGATCTGGGAGGCGGCCACGTCACGGCGGGCGGGAGGATGGAGCGTCGAGATCAAGATTCCCGTCCAGACTCTGAGCTTCAAGAACGGGTTGAGCGAGTGGCATTTCAATGTCCAGCGCCGGATCCAGCGCTTGCTCGAGACGGACCGCTGGGCGTTTCCCCGGCGGCAGTACCAGGTCACGCAGACCAACCGCGCGGGGCTGGTGTGCAACCTGCCGGCGTTCAGCTTGGGACGGGGGCTGACGGTCCGGCCGGCGGTCTCGACCGGCGGCGCCAGAGCGGCAGCCGGTGCGTCGGTCGATGGCGAGTTCCAGCCCAGTCTCGACGCCTCGCAGCGGCTGGGACCGAACGGACTGGCGTCGCTCACCGTGAACACGGACTTCGCAGAGACCGAGGTGGACACTCGACGCACCAACCTCACGCGATTCCCGCTGCTGTTTCCCGAGAAGCGGACGTTCTTCCTCGAAGGTGACGACATCTTCACGTTTGGCCTCGGGCTCGACCAGGACGTGCTGCCGTACTTCAGCCGCCGGATCGGGCTCGTAGGCGGCACCGAGGTGCCGATTCAGGTCGGCGCGAAGGCCAACGGCCGCGTCGGGCGCTACCAACTACGGAGGCCTGCTGGTGCGGACCGGCGAGCGGGACGGCGTGGTGGCCGAGGAGCCCGTCATGGCCGTCGCACGCGTGAAGCAGAACGTCTGGGACGAGTCGTGGGTCGGCGCCATCGCGACGGCCGGCGATCCACTGGGGCGCTCGGGCAGCTGGCTGACCGGCGCCGATTTCACGTACGCCACCTCGCGGTTCCGGCGCGACAAGAACTTCCTCGTCGGCGTCTGGGGGTTGGCCACGGGCCGTCAGGGGCTCGGACGCGACGCGACGGCCTACGGCCTGAAAGTGGACTATCCGAACGACGAGTGGGACATCGCGTTGACGGCCAAGCGCATCGGCCGCGATTTCGACCCCTCCATCGGCTTCGTGCCGCGGCGGGCGGTATTCCTCTACAGCCTCGGCGTGGACAACCGGACGCGGGTGAAAACAGGGCCCCTGCAGCAGCTGGTGCACGAGTTCAGGCCCTCCCTCGTCACCGACCTGTCCGGCACGTGGGAGAGCTACCGGGTCTTCATCGCCCCGATCAACTGGCGCCTGCGCAGCGGGGACCGCGTCGAGTTCAATGCGAACCCCACCGGGGAGCGCCTGGTCGCGCCCTTCGAGATCGCCGACGGCGTGGTCATTCCGCCGGGCGCCTATCATTGGATGCGCTACCGTCTCGAGGCGGGCACCGCCCAGAAACGGCGGTTGTACGCCCAGGTCACGTGGTGGTTCGGCGGGTTCTACGGCGGTGACCTCGACCAACTGCTCTGGACGGGCGCCTGGAACCCGACGCCGCTGGTCACGGTCGAGTTCTCCGGGGAGCACAACAGGGGTCGACTTCCCTCGGGGGACTTCATCCAGACCCTGGTCGGGAACCGCCTGCGGTTGAACCTGTCCCCGGACCTGTCAATTTCCAGCTACGTGCAGTACGACACGGACAGCCGCTCGGTCGGAACGAACACTCGCCTGCGCTGGACCGTCACGCCTGCGGCCGACCTGTTCGTCGTCTACAACCACAACATCCGATCGTTGCTCGACCGCTGGCGCTTCGACTCGAACCAGCTCCTGGTGAAGTTCCAGTACGCGTGGCGGATGTAGCGGCCGGCCGTCGCGCTTCCCGGTCGAACCCGCAGCCGGGCCGATCTCGCGCCGCCAACCGGAGCGGCGTTTGCCGGAGCCATAGGGGACTGAGCCAGGATCGGCGCCGCGGCCGTCACGAGTAAGAGTGCAACGGAGCCACGCGGACCTTCATAACGTCTCCTCCCTTCGACCTGAACGAACGCGGCGCGTTCAGCGCTGAAGTGTTCGCGCGTCTGGCTTTGCGCACAGCGCATCATCCGGCTACCAGTGAATCGCAGCGAGAACGGCTAATCCCACGGTCTGCGTTCCAGTACTACACTTCCGGCACGTTGCGCAGCGCTCGATCCAGATCGGTCCAAAGGTCCTCGACGGCCTCGATCCCCACGCTCAGCCGCAGCAGCGCCGGAGGCAGGTGCTCCTGCCCAGGAATGCCGGCCCGCCGTTCGATGGTGGACTCGACCGCGCCCAGGCTGGTGGCGTGTTGGATGAGCTGCAGTCCGGCGCACACGGCGTCGGCGGCGGAGGCGTCGCCACGCACGTCGAACGAGATGATCGTGCCGAAGCCCTTGAGTTGGCGTCGCGCGGCCTCGTGAGTTGGGTGGCTCGCCAGGCCGGGATAGCGCGTCAGAGTGACGTTTGGATGGCGCGCGAGGCGCTCGGCCAGTGTCATCGCGTTGCGCTGCGCCCGCTCCAGCCGCAGTGCCAGCGTCCTAGCCCCGCGGACCGCGAGAAACGTCTCGAGGGTGCCGGGTGTTGCACCCGCGAGTTCCCGGGCCTGCCGCAGCGCCGCCAGCAGGTTCGCGTCGCGCACGGTGACGACGCCGCCGAGCAGGTCCGAGTGTCCACCGATGAACTTCGTCACCGATTGCACGGCCACGTCGGCCCCGAGCGCCAGTGGACGCTGATTGAGCGGCGTGGCGAAGGTGTTGTCCACGCCCAGGATCGCGCCACGCTTCCGCGGTGCGGCGCAGATGGCGTCCAGGTCACCCACCGTCAGCAGCGGGTTCGAAGGCGACTCCAGCCAAATCAAGTCGGCCACGCCGCACATCTCGACCCAGCGCGCGGTGTCGGCCACGGCCACGCGATGCACGGTCCACCGGCCGCGGCTTTGGCCAGCTTTGGCGAGTCCCGCGACACCCTGGTAGCAGTCGTCCGGCAGGGCCACGACCGAGCCTGCGGGGAGTTGATCGAAAATCGCCGCGATCCCCGCCATGCCGGAGGCGAAGGAGACCGAAGAGCCACCTTCGAGGCCGCCGACGATCTCTTCCAGTGCCTCCCAGCCCGGCGTGCCGTCGTCGCGAGAGTACGCACGGCGCTCGCCCAGCACGAAGTTCGACGCCGGGTATGGCGGCACGTTCAGCGGCGAGCCCGGGCGCCGGTCCCGTCCTGCCGAGACCAGCCACGATTCGACCGAACCTGGATCGCCCGCGTTGTGCTCCGTCGTATTCCTCGATGTCATTGCTCGATTCTAGCGAATGGCCCTTCCTTGGCGTCGGTCCTTCTGAGAAGGACGACTATCCCACCTCGCTCTGGCCGTCGCAGCGTGGCAGATCGCTCACCATCCGCCGCGGTGAGAAACGCCTACGAGGAGACCCGCATTGTGGGGGACGCATTGCCGTAGACAATCTACACAATCATGTGTAGATTGTCTACATCAATGCAACGAGCCCGACCTTCCAGAATGGAGCTGCTGCAAGGCACGCTCGACCTCCTGATCCTCCGCACGCTGCTTGGCCGGACCACCCACGGCCACGCGATCGCCAAGCACATCCAGCGGACGTCGGAAGACCTGCTCCAGGTCGAGACCGGGTCGTTGTACCCGGCGCTCCATCGGCTGGAGGCGAAGGGCTGGATCGCGGCCTCTTGGCACTTTCGGACAAGGGCAAGCGCGCCAGGTTCTATCGCCTGACGCCGCGTCGGCCGCAAGCAACTGGCCGCCGAGCATTCGAAATGGGATGCGTTCTGCCGCGCCATGGGGTTGATCCTGAATCCGGCCGACCAGGAGGGGCAATGATGTCGTTCCTCCGGAAGTTGCGCTGGCTGACCGAACGGCGTGACAAGGAAGCGGAACTCCGCGAGGAGCTCCAGTTCCATCTCGATGAGGAAGCCGAACAGCGGCGAGGGCTGGGGCTGTCGCCAGAAGACGCGCGGTATGCGGCGCTACCGCGAGCTGGGCAACCTGGCCCGAGTCCAGGAGGACACCCGCGCCGCTCTGGGGATGGACGATCGTGGAGCAACTCGGCCAGGACTTGCGCTACGCCTTGCGCACGATGGCGGCCAACCGGCTGTTCACGGTGTTGGTGGTCTTGTCGCTCGGTCTCGGTATCGGCGCCAACACGGCAATCTACAGCTTCGTTGACGCGATCCTGCTGCGCTCGCTTCCGGTCTCCGATCCCGAGTCGCTGGTCGTCCTGAACTGGCACGCGAAGGGTGAGCGCGTCCCGGTCATGCGAAGCATGAGCGGCAGCACCTGGGGCGATTCGACATCGGGAACAACGGCCGGCATGTTCCCCTTCC
This sequence comes from uncultured Acidobacteriota bacterium, assembly GCA_963744445.1. Classification (GTDB taxonomy): domain Bacteria; phylum Acidobacteriota; class Vicinamibacteria; order Vicinamibacterales; family Fen-181; genus CAVUTP01. The sequence continues at coordinate 276,337 of CAVUTP010000021.1, read as the reverse complement.
CCGTGTTCGAGCTTTTCCGCACGAAGGACTCGGTCTTCGCTTCGGTGTTCGCGCACTTTCAGGTACTGGCAGACAAGGAGCCTGAACGTCACGATCCGCGGACAGGCGGACCTTGCCAGCGGTTGGAACGTGTCGGGCGGCTATTTTCGTGGGCTTGGCATTCGCGCGGCCGCCGGACGGCTCATCGGAGACGACGACGACAGGCCTGGGGCGCCGCCGGTGGCGGTCGTCAGCTACGGGTTCAGCCAGAGACGTTTCGGCGGCCCCGCGAGCGCAGCCGGCCAGTCCGATTCTCCTCGACAACCTGCCGTTCACGGTCGTGGGTGTGGCGCCGCCGGCTTCTTCGGCGTCGATCCCGCGGCGGCTCCCGACGTCTATCTCCCGCTGCACACGCTCGAGTACATGGGCGCTGGCAAGCAGTTCGGCTTTCGGCCGGGAGGCTACCTGGACGAGCACTACTACTGGATCCAGATCATGGGCCGTTTGCGTCCCGGAGTCACGCTTGCTCGGGCGCAGGCCGCGCTGGCGCCGGCATTTCAGCAATGGGTCGCCAGCACCGCCACGAACGACCGCGAGAAAGCGAACCTGCCTGCACTGGTGGTCAGAGCAAGGCGCACGGGGGCTCGACAGTTTGCGCCGCGAGTATTCCGAGCCGCTCTACGTCCTGCTGGCACTCGTTGGACTCATCCTCGCCCTGGCGTGCGCCAACGTCGCACATCTGCTGCTTGCGAGAGCGTCGGCCAGACGGCGCGAAATGGCGGTGCGCCTGAGCATCGGCGCCGGCCGCCTGCGCATCGTCCGCCAATTGCTGACAGAGAGCGTCCTCCTTGCGTCGCTTGGCGGCGTCGTCGGGATGTTCGTCGCACTCTGGGGCATTCGCTTCCTGACGCTGTTGTTGGCAAACGGCAGGCCGGACTTCACTCTGCGCGCGGAGATGAACTGGCACGTGCTGACGGCGGCGGCAGCGCTTGTCGCTGATGACGGGCGTGCTCTTCGGCCTGGCACCGGCACTGGAGGCGACACGGGTCGACCTGATATCGGCGCTGAAGGGACCCGCGCGGATCGTCTCCGTCCGCTGGCGATGCTTCACCGGATTCGCCCGGGCAACCTGCTCGTCGCATTTCAGATCGCCGTGGCCGTGATCATCTCTGTGGCCGCGGGACTCTTCGTGCGGACCCTGTCGAATCTGCAATCGGTCGAACTCGGCTTCGACCGTAACAACGTGCTGCTGTTCCAGGTGGATGCGCAGAAAGCCGGACACGACGACCCGGAGATTGTCGACTTCTACAGCGACCTGCGCAGACGGCTCAGCGCGATACCCGGCGTGCGGAACGTGACCCTCTCGGAAGACTCGCTCATCCGAGCCGGGACCGGGTTGCCGATCGGCGTGGCCGACGCGCCGCCCCGTCCGGAGACCCGCATCCTGACCGTCGGCCCCGAGTTCTTCGAAACCATGCAGATTCCGATCGTCGCCGGCCGCGATTTCCAGGAAACCGACCGGCACGGCTCCGCGCCCGTTGCGGTGATCAACGAGGCGTTCGCCAGGGCGAACTTCGGTGACCAGAAGCCTCTGGGCCGGCATCTGATCCTGCGACGAGCAGAACAGGGAGAGCCGCTCGCGCGCGACATGGAGATTGTCGGAGTGTCCCGAAACGCGCGCTATGGGGGCCTGACAACGCACATCCCGCCCGTTGTCTACATCCCATACGACCAAGGCTACCCGCGTGCCGGCTCAGATGGTGTACGCGCTGCGCACCTGGGGCCACCCGCTCGCCTACCTGAACGTCGTGCGCGAGATCGTGCACCGCGCCGACCCGCGCGTGCCGGTGGCCGAGGTGCGCACACAGGTGGCGGACATCGACCGCACGATCAACCAGGAAATTACGTTTGCCCGGCTGTGCACCGCGTTTGCGATCCTCGCACTGGTGATCGCGTGCGTCGGGGTCTACGGCGCCGTCTCATACACCGCGACCCGCCGCACCGGCGAGATCGGCATCAGGATGGCGCTCGGGGCGCGACGAGGCAGGATCGTGCAGATGGTCCTGCGCGACGTGCTCGTGCTGGCGGCCGTCGGCCTGTGCGTCGGTCTCGCCGTCGCACTTGCCACGTCGCGGTTCGTCGCCTCCTTCCTCTACGGCCTGAAGCCCAACGACCCGATGGCACTCGCGCTCCCGGCGATCATCCTGCTCAGCGCCGTGTTGGCAGCAGGTTACCTGCCTGCCCGAAAGGCGTCACGAATCGACCCCGTGACCGCGCTTCGGGTTGAGTAGTTCCCCCAGCGCGCCCATGGTGAGCCGGTCCGGCCGCTCCGTGGCCGGCACGACGGCGCTCGGCAGCGATTCGTGGCACCTGGCTCTCCGAACCTTGCCCACGCTACCGACGACTATGGCCCTCCAGGGCAGCGGTCCGCTGTTCCCTTCAGCCCATAGCCTTCGCGACGGAGAAATGACGCGACAGTTACGCATTGAGTCAGCGCTTTCGCGGCTCGGCGGCCGATCGAGGGGCGTGCGCCATGGCCACGACAAAACCGGGCGCATTGTCAAGGTGTAGCGGGGGGCACGCGTCTTGCCCTTCCGTGGGTGTTGGCTCGTTGTCCGAGCCAGTGAAGGAGAAGAGACGATGTCGTTCCGGCTTGTGTTTGGACTGGGATCGGCCGTGGTCATCGCAGTCGCGGGCTGCGGAGGGGCCGGCGGGAACAGCAGCCCTGCGAGCCCTTCCCCCGCGTCACCGGCCAGCGGTGGCGGATCGGCCAGCACCATCTCGATCGTGGGGACCCGCGGCGCCCAGTCGTTCAATCCCAGCCCGGCCGCGGTGGTTCAGGGAAGTTCGGTCTCCTGGAGGAACGCCGACGGCGTCACGCACCACCTCGTGGCGAACGATGGCTCGTTCGACACCGGTGATATCGCGCCGGGCGCATCCAGCGCCGCGCTGACGCTCAACGGCGACGGTGCGAACTATCACTGCACGATCCACCCGACCATGGTCGGCAGCATCAACCGGTCCACCGGCACGCCGCCGCCGTGCGAGGGGATCTACTGCAGCGGCCCGCACTGAGGCCGTCACGTCGGAAGGGCGCTAGTTGTCGCCGGCGGCCGACCCACCCCGCGGCCTCGCGCCGTTGCCCTGCGCGACAAGGTCGAAGCGATCGAGGTTCATGACCTTGTCCCACGCGGCCACGAAGTCGCGCACGAACTTCTCCTTCGCGTCGTCGCTGTGCGTAGACCTCCGCGAGCGCGCGGAGCTGGGAGTGCGAACCGAAGACGAGGTCGACGGCGGTGGCGGTCCACTTGACCTTGCCCGTGGCGCGATCGCGACCCTCGTACACGTTCTCCGCCGAGCCGAAGTGCCTTCCACTCCGTGCGCATGTCGAGCAGGTTCACGAAGAAGTCGTTGGTCAGCGTCTCGGGCCGGTCGGTGAAGACGCCGTGCTTGCGACTGCCCGAAGTTGGCGTTCAGGGCGCGCATGCCGCCGACGAGCACCGTCATCTCGGGCGCGGTCAGCTTCAACATGTTGGCCCGGTCCAGCAGCAGGGTCTCCGGCGACAGCGTCTCTCCGGCTCGCAGGTAGTTGCGGAACCCGTCGGCGGTCGGCTCGAGCACGGCGAACGACTCCACGTCGGTCTGCTCCTGCGAGGCGTCCGTGCGCCCCGGCGCGAACGGGACCGTGACGTCGTGCCCGGCGTTCTTCGCCGCCTGCTCGACGGCCGCGCAGCCGCCCAGGACGATCAGGTCGGCGAGCGAGACCTTCTTGCCGCCGGACTGTGAGCGTGTTGAAGTCCTGCTGGATCTGCTCGAGGGTCTTGCAGCACCTTGGCCAGCTCGGCCGGCTCGTTGACCTCCCAGTCCTTCTGCGGCGCGAGGCGGATCCGCGCCCCGTTGGCGCCGCCGCGCTTGTCGGTGCCGCGGAAGCTGGCCGCCGACGCCCAGGCGGTGGAGACCAGCTCGGGAGATGGACAGTCCCGAGGCGAGGATCTTGCGCCTTGAGGGCGGCGATGTCCTCCTCGCCGATCAGCTCGTGATCGACCGCCGGGACGGGGTCCTGCCACAGCTGCGGCTCCGGGACCCACGGGCCGAGGTAGCGCGAGACGGGGCCCATGTCGCGGTGCAGCAGCTTGTACCACGCCTTGGCGAACGCGTCGGCGAGCTGGTCCGGGTTCTCGTGGAAGCGCTTCGCGATCGGCGCCGTAGATCGGATCCACCTTCAGCGCGAGGTCCGTCGTCAGCATCATCGGGCGCGTGCCGCTTCGACGGGTCGTGCGCATCCGGCACGGTGCCCTGGGCCTCGGGATTCTTGGGCGTCCACTGCTTCGCGCCGGCGGGGCTCTTCGTCAGCTCCCAGTCGTACTTGAACAGGTTCTCCAGGAACCCGTTGTCCCACTTCGTCGGCGTTGTTGGTCCAGGCGCCCTCGAGGCCGCTGGTGATCGTGTCGCCGCCCTTGCCGCTGCCGAAGCTTGTTCTTCCAGCCGAGGCCCTGCTCCTCGAGGCGGGCAGCCTCGGGCTCCGGACCGACGTGCGCCGTCGGCAGGGGCCGCACCGTGGGTCTTGCCGAACGTGTGGCCGCCGACGATGAGCGCAACCGTCTCCTCGTCGTTCATCGCCATGCGGGCGAAGGTCTCGCGGATGTCCCGGGCGGCCGCGAGCGGGATCCGGGTTGCCGCCGGGCCCCTCCGGGTTCACGTAGATCAGGCCCATCTGCACGGCGCCGAACGGCCTGCCGAGCTCGCCGGTCGCCGCTGTAGCGCTCGTCTCCGAGCCAGGTGTCCTCGGGGCCCCAGAAGATCTCCTCGGGCTCCCAGATGTCCGGCCGCCCGAAGCCGAAGCCGAACGTCTTGAAGCCCATCGATTCCATGGCCACGTTGCCGGCGAAGACCAGCAGGTCGGCCCAGGAGATCTTCCGGCCGTACTTCTGCTTGATCGGCCAGAGCAGCCGGCGCGCCTTGTCGAGGTTCGCGTTGTCGGGCCAGCTGTTGAGCGGGGCGAAGCGCTGCGCGCCGCTCGCCGCCACCGCCCCGGCCGTCGGCGATGCGGTACGTGCCGGCGGCATGCCACGTCATCCGGATGAAGAGCGGCCCGTAGTGGCCGTAGTCGGCCGGCCACCAGTCCTGCGACGTCGTCATCAGCTCGATGAGGTCCCGCTTCAGCGCCGTCGACGTCGAGGGTCTTGAACTCCTCGCGCGTAGTTGAAGTCCTCGCCCATCGGATTGGACAGGGGCGAGTGCTGGTGGAGAACCGAGAGGTCCAGCTGATTCGGCCACCAGTCCTTGTTCGTCCTCGGCCGGGTCCGCTTGGGAGTCGGGGAGGGGATTGCCGGGTTCTCGCTTTCGCTGACGCTCGCAGTCGCATCCTTGTCGTGCGTCCGAATGACGTCTTTATCAGTCACGGGTCTCCTTCTCCTTCCTATCTGCGAGTGGCTCATCACCCTTGATCGTAAGTGCGCTGGATCGGGGCAATATCGCCGATCGGCCGTCGCACCTGCGTCTCCGCCTGAACTCGGCGGACGCGAGCGCAGGCGTCGCGACACGTTCGCGGCATCGGGCCCCTCTGCACGAGTCTAGCGCAATTGTCATTGTGGCGCCGGGTCGGGCTGCTAACGCCGGTTGGTCTCGCTTCGAGTCGGCGGCGATCGTGCGAGCGGAATGCCGCCCGCGGTCGCCGCCTTCGGCTCGCCCGGCGCGCCGTCACTGCGCGCCTGCATCGATCCGCCCCTTTCTCGCGGTAGAATTTCCCGCCCCGATTGCCGTGCGGTTCAGGAGATGGAATACCCTGTCGCTCGTTCCCGGCGCTTCTTCCTCCGGCGGGCCCTCGCGCTGGCCGTCACCATGCCGATGCTCGGCCCACTGGCAGCCATGCTGCGGCGCGTGCGGGCGCAGGGGCAGGCGCCGCCCACCCCGATCCCGGCCGACGTCCCCGCCGGTTTGTCGATCGTCGAGTCGGTGATTGTCTCCCGCGGGGCGGATGGTGCCGTCCGTGCCTTCTCGGGCCGCTGCACGCACCTGGGCTGCCGCATCGACCGGGTGGCCGGCGACCAGGCCGTGTGCCCGTGTCACGGATCCCGTTTCCGCGGCGATGGAACGGTGGCTGTCGGCCCCGCGTCGCGGCCACTCGTGCGCCTGCGCGTCGAAGCCGACCCGGTATCTGGCGGGTGGATCGCGCATGCCTCATGAGCGCCTGGCACCCCTCCGTCTCGTGACCTCTCGCTGGGGCACCCTGGGCGATCTGGCCACCGCGGCCTTCGTCGTCGCGGCCGCGTCCGGGGTGGTCGTCGCGGTTCCCTACGAGCCGACGGACGCGTACCGTTCGATCGCCGCAATCCTCCTCGCCAACCCTGCCGCGTCCTTCTTCCGCAACGCGCACTACTGGGCCGGGCAGCTCTGCCTCGTGCTGAGCCTGCTGCACGTGTGGGACCACTTGCGCGCGAGCACCGAGGGGCGCGTCACCACCGGCGTCTGGATGCGGCTGGCGATCAGCCTGCCCCTGCTCGTCTTCATCATGCTGTCGGGCTTCATGCTCCGCGGCGATCCCGAGGGCCGACAGGCGCTCCGGATCCTGACGGAGGCGACCGCGCAGGTGCCCGTCGCAGGCCCGCTGCTGGCCACCTTTGTCTTTGGCGCGGCCGAGCAACTCGGCCTGGTCTACGTGCAGCATGTCGCGACCGCAACGATTGTCGTGTGGCTCTTCGTCATCGAGCACGCGCGCCGGGTCTGGCCCCGCACGCCGGCCTTCCTCGCCGTGACGGTGCTGACCGCCGCCCTGTCGCTCGTCCTGACCCCCGGCCTGCACGACGGCCTCGACCCCGTCCTCAAGGGGCCGTGGTATTTCCTCGGTCTTCAGGAACTGCTGCACTGGACTCCGTGGCCGCGGCTGATCTTGTTGGCGGGTGCCGTGATCGTCGGCGGGCTGTTCGCGGTGCGCGTGGCCCCGCCCCGGGCGGCAGACACGATCAAGGGCGCGTTGCTCGCGCTGACCCTCGTGTATGTCGCGCTCTGTGGCGTGGGCGGATTCCTGCGGGGCGAGAACTGGGCATGGGATCCGGGCTGGCCGGCCACCGTGAGCGTGGGGTGGGTCTTCGGATCCACCCCGGACGCTCCGAAGACCCTTCCCACGCCGCTGCCGGTCGTGATGGACCGTCCCGAGGGCTGCCTCATCTGCCACCGAGGGGTTGTCGGCCTCGGCAACGCCCACCGGCCGGACGCCGTGGGGTGCGCGTCCTGCCACGGCGGCGACGTGTTCACCCTGCACAAGGGCCGGGCCCACGCCGGCATGGAGACCATCACCGGCAACCTGGCGAGCGCGGTGCAGCGCTGCGGCCAGTCATCCTGCCATCCCTCCATCGTCACCAGGGTGGAGCGGTCCGTGATGACGACCATGAGCGGGGTCGTCGCCGTGAACCGCGCGGTCTTCGGCGAGCCCGGCCCCGAGCTGGCGCACGTCCAGCGGCTTGGGCGGACGCCGCCCGACACGCACCTGCGGCAGCTGTGCGCGTCGTGCCACGTGGGCCAGGAGAAGGTCGCGCTCGGCCCGAATGGTGAGGATGCGCGCGGTGGCGGATGCAACGCATGCCACCTGGCGTACAGCCCGGAGGCGGCGGCGGCGCTCGCCCGGTACGAGGCAGGGAAGATGCGGGGCGCCTCGGAGGTGCCCGTCGTGCACCCCGCGGTGTCGCTGGACATCGACAACATGCAGTGCTTCGGCTGCCACAGCCGGTCGGGACGGATTTCAACGAGCTACGAGGGCTGGCACGAGGTGCACGAGCCGCCCGCCGGAGCCGCCGACCCCTCGAGGCCGTCGCCGTCGCGGTTCCGCGTGCTCGAGGACGAACGGGTCTTCGAGCGGGTGATCCCGGACATCCACCAGGAGCGCGGCCTCGACTGCATCGACTGCCACACCTCGAACGAGGCGATGGGTGACGGCGTGGCCCACGCGCGGAAGAGCGGGCAGTTGCGCGTGGGATGCGAGGACTGTCATGCCGCGCCGGGGGAAGCGCTGCCGAGCGTGTCCGCCTCACGGATTGACCCGGAGTCGAGGAAGATCCTGGCGATCCGCGCGTGGCCCGCTCCCACGGCGACCGAACACCGCCGCGCTCGCACGGGAGAGGTGCTCGTCAACGTCGTGAACGGGCCGGACGGCGCAATGGTGCTGGTCCGCAAGCGAACGGGCGAGCGCCGCGAGCTGAAGTCCGCCGCGCCGATCTGCGTGGAAGGCCGAGGCCATGCCCGCCTGTCGTGCGGCAGCTGCCACACATCCTGGGCGCCCCGCTGCCCGACGTGCCACACCTCGTTCGATCCGGCTGGCGAAGCGTACGACTGGCTGGATGACGCGTACGTGCGGGGCGAGTGGAAGGAGAAGGCGGGCCCCTTTCATGCGGTCCTGCCGACGCTCGGCGTGCGGCGCGTCGAGGCCGCGGCCGGGCGTCAAGGGCGCGAGGTGGTGGAGACGTTCGCGCCGGGCATGGTCCTGACGATTGAGGGGCCGGCGGCTGGCGCGCGGCCGGCCGCCACGCGATTCTGCAGACTGTACGCGCGCGTCGAGCCCCACACCACGCGGCGGGAGGCGCGCTCGTGCAAGTCGTGCCACAACGACCCGGTGGCGCTGGGCTATGGACAGGGCGACCTGCGTTACGAGGTCACCGCGGAGGGCGGGCGCTGGCGCTTCGCGCCCGCGATGGCTCCGCTGCCGTCGGATGGCCTGACGGCAGATGCCTGGGTGCCCTTCCTGGGGGAGCGCGATGGGATGCTGTCCACGCGGGCTGACGTGAGGCCGTTCACGCCTGAGGAGCAGCGCCGGATTCTGCGCGTGGGCGCATGCCTGACGTGCCACCCAGGCGACTCGCCGGTGATGCGCGAGTCGGTTCGCGACTTCGAGGCGCTGCTCGCGCGGCGCAGCCGCCGGTGCGTGCTGCCGCGCTGGTAGGCGACGCCTCGGACCACGTAAGAGCCGGACGGTTTGGCAGTCGTCACGGCGTCTGTCGCTGAACAGTCACCAACCCAGGGTCGGGGCCTTGCGGGTGGAGTCGGCGAGGGGCCACCGCAGCGAGTGGCCCCACGACCGGTGCGCGTCGTCGCCTACTTGACGTTCTGCGGGGGAGCGGGCTTGGCGAGGGGCACTGGGACATGGCGCGGGATGACCACCTGTCCCGAGCGGACCCACAGTCGGCCATCTTTCACGACCATGTCGATCTTCTGGAGATCGTCGAGGTTCTCATCGGGCTTGCCGTCCACGACGATGACATCCGCTAGTTTCCCAGGCTCGATGGTTCCAAGCTTGTCATCCATGTCCAGCAGTTTGGCGTTCGTGATGGTCGCGGCCTTCAGCGCCTCGGGGATGGAGTAGCCGCCCTTCACGAACCACTTCAGCTCCGCGATGTACATGTTCGGAATGAGGCGGTGGGCACCGCCGATCGTGTCCGTGCCGACGCCCATCACGACCCCAGCGGCCCGCATCTTCTTGAACACGTCGAAGTTCGCCTGGCCGTTCATCGAGAACCGGCGGGAGGTCGAGCCGTAGTAGCCGCCGGACTGGTCGAAGACGTTCTGGTACACCTGAAGGGTCGGGACGGCTCCGACCTTGCGCTTCGCCATCTCGGCGATTGTCGCGTCGGTACGAGGTAGCGGGTGTTCGATGGTATCAACACCTGCGCGCACGGCCATCTCCGTGTAGATCGTCTCGCAATCGCAGGCGACCTTCAGTCCCAGCAGGTGCGCCTCGTCAACCGCCGCCGCCACTTCGTCCGCCGAGAAGTGGCTGGCGATCTTGATCACGCTCGCGCCTTCCTTGAACGTCCTGCGGACCGCGGCGCGCCAGGCGTCAGGCCCATCAACCTCCCAGGCGAACTCCGGCCCATGGTTGGGCGTGACAGGCCGCTCGGTGGCATGTCCCCCCGTGCCCGTGATGATGTGCCCCCCGGTGAACACGCGCGGTGCCGGTATCGCGTTGGCGGCGCTCCAATCAGCGAGCAGGTACGGCGCCTTGCTGACGCCGTTCATGTCACGGACGGAGGTGAAACCGGACTCCAGGTAGTACCGCAGGTTGCGCTCACCTCTCAGTACGCCGGAGCCCTCGCTCGCATGTTCGTCGATCGGGGTGTCCGGATCCGGGTACGTGAGGTGGACGTGCATGTCGATGAGTCCGGGCATCACCGTCTTGCCGGTTACGTCGATCACCTCGGCATCCGCCGGCCAGGACTCGACGGTCGGGGGCAGGACCGCAGTAATCGTGCTGCCTTCGATGACGACGGAGGCGGCGCGAGTCGCGCCGCTGACGGCGTCGAACACGCGGCCACCGCGAAGCACCACGCGGCCCGACGGACCGGCCGGGGGCCGGCGGGGAATGCGCCGAGGATCGTCGGTCGTCCGTTCGGTCGGAGAGAGGACCGTACGGCGATCCTGGGGGCTGGCGTCAACCGTCCGCGCGAGCGGACCAGCGAAAAGCGCAAGTCCGATTGCCCCCGCGCCGACGGCAAGGAGCCCTGCCCGATGTCTTGAACTCAAGCCCGTGCTTCGTTCTCTCAACCACGTTGCGATACCCATGTCGTCGCTTCCCTTCGGTGTCGGAATGTTGGTACGGGCCACTTTCGCGAGCCTGGCATCGAGTATATGAACGTCGCGCTCGGTCGTGATCGCGAAGCAGGATGCGCGGACGTCCGACTACGCCCTCTCGGCGAGCGCGCGGTGATCGGCGTTCACGAATCGCCGGGCAAAAGCAAGCATTGCTTCGACGTCGGCCATGTTGCTTGCCAAGCCAAGGGACACGCGAACCGCACCGGTGCCCTTTCCGACGATGCAGCGCCGGAATTCGTCGAACGACATCCGGTGGGGCATCCGGAGAAAGCAGGCCTCCAACTCGGGCTTCGAGAGGCCGAGCGATACTTCGCCGGCGCCCGGGTTGCAGAAGCAGCCCGTGCGCAGGGAAATGCCATCGGCGCCGGCGAGCCGTTCGACGATGTCCGGGTCGATGTCCCGGCCCTCGGGGTCGACGAAGTTGAACGCCACCGTGGCGCCGCGCCGTTCCATGGTGTCCGGGCCGTAGAGCGCCACCACGCGTCGCCCATTCTCGTGACGGAGGGCGCACAGCGCATCGATGAGCGGAGCCGCCAGCGCCTGGACATGACTGTGAATCGCTTCAATCCCGACCGACTCGATGAAGTCCAGTCCAAGTTCGACGGCCGGAAGGGCGAGGAAATTGGCCGTTCCGTCCTCGAAGCCGGTTCCGCCCGGCGCCAGGTAGTGCCGGTCGGCCTGAACCGATGCGACCGTGATCGTGCCGCCGGCGAACCAGGGTCGGCGCAGGTGTCTCAGCGCCGAGTGTCGCGCCAGAAGGGCGCCAACCCCCGTGGGGTAGCCGAACATCTTGTAGAAGGACATGGCCACGTAGTCCGGGTGCCAACAGCCGAGGTCCAGCCGGTTCGTTGGCACGAACGCGGCGGCGTCGAGCAGGACGTCCCACCCTTGCGCTTGGGCAGGTTCGATCCACTCGAGCGGGTGTTGCACTCCGGAGAAGTTCGACTGGGCGGGATACGCAAGAAGACGGTGAGCGCCTCGAGCCACGTCCAGCGCGCGAAAGAGGGCCGGCTCGTCAACCCTCATGTCGGGCGGCAGGATGGGGATGTACTCCGGCGTGACGCCCGCCGCTCGGGCGAACTCGCGGATGCCGAGCACCGAGTTGTGGTTGTCGAAGGTGAGGAGAAGCTGGTCGCCCTCGCCGAACGGATACGACTCTCCGACCAGCTTGAGGGCCTGGCTGGCGTTGGCCGTGAAGATCACGGCGTATTCGTCGGGCGACGCGTTGAAGAACGACAAGACACGGTGTCGGCACCGTTCGAGGAGCGTCGTCGAACGGACCGAGCTTGGACTGCCCGAGTGCGGGTTGCCGAAGACCGCCTCCCGGAGCAACTCGAGGTGGCGCGACAGTAACGATTCCGGGTAGAGGCCCGCCCCGGTGAAATCGAGGTAGACGTCACCGTCACGATCGAGGCGCGAGAATTCACGACGCCGGAGAGACGCACACCGAGCCTCGGCGTCATTGCCCGAGCTGGAGGCATGGAGCGTGGACATGCGAGTGATAATATCACATGCACTTAACTGTGCATATCAGAACGGCTTTGACAATCCGTTGTGCGCGTTCATGTAAACGACGTGATATGCTGACAGGGAGCGGTAACAGCAGGTAACGGTGGTCCAAGGGAGCGGCACTTATGCAGACTGAGGGACACCCGATGGCCGCCAGCCCGGGCGTTCGATCGGCGGCGACGAGCGCGCCGGGTCGCACACCGCGGGCGGCACCTCGGCGGGCGGCCCCGCGCCTGACCGACACCGCATATGACGCGATCAAGCGAGACATCCTCGAGTGCAAGCTGTTGCCCGGAACCGAGGTGACGGAACGACAGCTGGCCGCTCGCTATGCGATCGGGAAGGCGCCGCTCCGGGAGGCCCTCGTCCGGCTCAGCCAGGAGGGGCTCCTGCAGTCGATCCCCCGAAGCGGCTACCGAATCACGGCTGTGACGATTCAGGACGTACAGGATATCTTCGCGTTGCGTCTCCTGCTCGAACCGGTCGCCGCGCGCCAGGCGGCGGGTCGAATCGATCAGGAACTGCTGACACACTTGAACGAGCTGTGCAAAGCCGGCTATCAGCCAGGGGATCGCGCCAGCGAGTCGGCCTTCCTTCGCGCCAACCGTCAGTTTCACGTGGCCATCGCCGACGCGAGCGGAAACCGTCGCCTGGCACGGGTGCTGGAGCAGCTTCTCGAAGAAACCGAGCGCCTGTTTCATCTGGGGCTCGCGGTGCGCGACCGAACCGAAGAGATGAAGCACGAGCACGAAGTGCTGGTCGCCGCGCTGGTCGGCGGGGATGCCAACGCCGCCGCCCAAGCCACGGTCGAGCAGGTGGAGGCCGCGCGGAAGATGGTGATGGACGGCATTCTATCGGCCGCCTGGCTCAGGGAAATGCCCATCGCCCAGTGGTGAGCGGCGCGGGCGCGTCAGTCGGTGGCCGAGGCCAGGGTCTTCACGTGGGCGACAACCTCGGCATGGGTCGCGAACCACACGTTGTTCGCCTTGGCATGCCGGATCAGCTCTTCGAGGATCCAGATTCGGGACCGGGCTGCGATGACATGTGGGTGCATGGTCAACTGGAACAGCCCGCCCTCCTGGTACGCCGCATCGAACTCGCGCCGGAAGATGTCGAAGACGTCCGCCGGCGCGGTGTAGGGCCGCAACGACTGGAACCGGTGCATGATGAAGTACGTGGCATCGTCGCGTACCCACTCGACTGGGAGTTCGACGAGGCCCGTCGGCTGACCGTCGAGCACCAGTTCGTACGGATCTTCATCGGCCATCAGGGATGAGTCGGTACTGAAGACCGAGCTCCTTCTCAATCGCCAACGTGTTCGGGCTGAAATCCCACGACGGGGTTCGAATCCCGACCGGGCGGATCCCGGTGATTCTCTCCAGCGTGTCCGCGGAGCGGAACACGAGGTCCCGCTCGACGGTGTACGGCAGCGACGAGTTGATCTCGTGGATCCACCCGTGGATTCCGATCTCGTGTCCTTCGGCCACCACGGTCCGCTGCTCGTCCTCGTGGAGAAGCGCCGCCACAGCCGGAACATAGAAACTCGCCTTCACGTCGTACCGCCGGAGGAGCGCGAGGATGCGCGGGACTCCCACCCGGCTGCCGAACTGTCCCCAGCTCAGGCGTCCGATCGAGCGCCCGCCGTCGCGGAGCTCGTTCGTCTCGTGATCGCTGTCGAATGACAGCGCCACCGCGCACCGGGCGCCGCCGGGCCAGCTCGAAGGCCGGAGTGAACGTCCTGCCCTGACGTGGTTCACGAGGTCACGCCACGTCGATTCGGCCCACTCCCACGGCTCCTCGGCTCGGTGCCCGGCGTTCTCGCCCATGGCTGTTCACCTCTCTCCTGGTTACCGGCCGCCATCGACCGACAGCACCTGGCCATTGACGAAGCTCGCGAGGTCCGAGGCGAAGAACACCACGACCTTCGCGATCTCCTCGGGAGTTCCGAGGCGCCTCATCGCCACACCGTTCACCAATGCGCTCTGGCCCGCCGTGCCGTAGGCCGCCCACTGCCTTTCCGTCGCCTCGTTTGTACGCACGAAACCGGGCGCCACGCTGTTGACTCGAATGCCGAACGGCCCCAGTTCATGCGCCAGTTGGCGGGTCAGGCCCACCACCGCGTGCTTCGCGGCGCAATACGCCTGCACGCCGGTCATCGACGCCTGGAACGCGGCCCCAGAGCTGATGTTGACGATACAACCGCTGCAGGCTCGTTTCATCGCAGGCGCCGCGGCGCGACTCAGCGCGAAGGCCGCACCGAGGTTGATCGCCAGGATGGAGTCCCAATCGCGGTCGGACACCTCCTCGACGGGACGAGACGCCTGGCCCGCGACGCCGCCGGCATTGTTCACGAGGACGTCGATCGCCGATCCGGCCTGGTCCTCGATCGCTCGGATCCAGCCGGCTGCGGCCGCCCTGTCGGCGAGGTCCACCACGCGAGTGTCCACTCCGGCTCGCCGGGTTTCGGCCAAGGCGTCGGCCCGGATGTCGCACCCGAACACCTTCCCCCCAAGACCGGAGAAGCGTTCCGCGATGGCCCGGCCGAAGCCGATTCCTGCGCCGCTTACAGCGATCACCTTGCCGTCGAAGCCAATGTTCATGCGCGTAGCAGCTCGCTGAGGTTGTCGTCGGACTGCGGACGACGGCCGTTCTCAATCTCGTGAATCATCCGAACGAGGGCCGCCGACTTGTTGCAGGCGATGCCGTGCTGGCGGCCAATCTGCACCACGGCGCCGATCTGCGCGTCGACCTCGGTGCGGCGCCTGCGAATTGCAAGGTCGCGCCAGACGCCCGAATGTGTCTTCGCGTTCGGGCTGTTGAACGCGACCATGGCGGCGATGCTCTCCCGCGCCTGCTGTTCGGTCGCGCCGGGCCGGAATGCGCGCGGGTCGAATCCATTGAACCCACGTGGTTCCGTGCCTTCAGCGCGCGCGACCCGAACAGCTTCTCCGGCCAGTTCGCGCCACAGCGGCACGAGCTCCGGCCGCGCCAGACAGGCGGCGATTCCCAGCTGCCCAACGGCCTGGGCGAAGAGCAAGGAGCCGTAGCCGAGCTTGCCCCACAGGTACGACCAGACCTCCTCCGTGACGGTTGCGTCGGGATCGAAGACCTGAAGGAGCGCATGCAGTTGCCGGAGGCGCGGCGTGATGGTGCCGTCGATCTCTCCCACAACAACGGCCCCGCGGTTGCTGTAGAGAATCTGGCCAGGCGCCAGCCAATCGGCGCCGAAGTTGACGAAGGCGCCGACCGTCCGCCGGGCGCCGACAATGTCGGCGATGATCCGCTCGCACAGGCCGTTCTGGAGAGAGACCACGTGGCCGTCCTCGGCGAGGTGGGGAGCCAGCGCCTTGCAGGCCTCCTCGGTGTGATGGGCCTTCACCGCCAGGAAGACGTGGTTCCACGTTCCTCGGACCGACTCCGGGGTCGAGGCGGGTCCGGTGATCGACAGTTCCTCGACCGGCCCGGTGATGCGAAGGCCGCGAGCCGGGTCGCTAATCGCCGCGACGTGTTCGTGTACACGATCGACGAACGTCACGTCGTGACCGGCGCGGGCCAGGAAGCCGCCAACGGTGCCTCCCACTGCGCCGGAGCCCCAAACGAGAATCCTCTCAGTCATGCTGTCGGTTCCACGGGTTCATCGGAGAGGCTCGAAGGCGGTCTCTCGAAAGCGCGAGATGACGAGGCCCGAAACGACCGCCGCGGCAATCAGGTAGAGCGTCGGGGAGATCGGCGAGCCGGTCACGGCGATGAGCCACGTCGCGGTGAAGGGTGCGAAGCCGCCGAAGATGGCGGTCGAAAGGCTGTAGCCGATCGACATCAGCATCGTGCGGGAGTGCGTCGGGAAGAGCTCGGCCAGCGCGGCGGGACCCGCGCCGGAGAACGCCGCGATGAACAGGTTGAAGATCACCTGCACCATGAGGATCGAGGAGAGCGATGCGCCGCCGAGGATCAGGCGGAACAAGGGGTACGACAGAACCGCGAAGCCCAGACAACACGCGAGAAGCAGTGGTTTGCGCCCGATCCGGTCGGAGAGCAGGCCGAACAGAGGGATCGCGCCGACCAGTACCGTCAGGGCAGCCGCGTTCGACCACAGCGCCTCGGTGGGTGTCAGGCCGGCATGCCGGGCCGTGAACGTCGGCATGTAGCTCAGCATCACGTAGAAGGAGACGGTCCAGATCACCGTGAAGCCGAACGCCTGTGCCGTCAGGCCGAAGGCATCGCCGAAACCACTCCGGGGTTCGGCTCGTGTCCGGGCCCGGGCGAAGATCGGCGTCTCCTCGATGTTCCGCCGCATGTAGAAGCCGACCGGGAGCAACGCCACGCCGAGGAGGAACGGGATGCGCCAGGCCCACCGATCGACCTGGACGGGCGAGAAGGCCGCATTGACAACGGCTGCCACGGTGCTGCCGAGCAGTGTGGAACTCGTAATCGCCGCCTGGCCGATCGCCCCGTAGTAGCCCCGCCCGGTCGCGGGCGCGGACTCGATGATGAAGGCCGTGGCACTGCCCCATCCGCCACCGGCGCAGAGCCCCTGTATGAGACGGAGGGAGACCAGGAGAACGGGGGCCAACGCTCCAATCGTGTCGAACGTCGGCAACAGACCGATACCGACCGTCCCGGCGGCCATTCCGAAGACAGAAAGCAGCAGCGCGACTCGTCGACCCCTTCGGTCTGCCAGCCGCCCGATAATGGCCCCGCCAACGGGCCTCGCGAGAAACCCGGCGCCGAAGGCTCCAAATGTCGCCAGCAGACCGGCGACCTCGCTCTCGTTTGGGAAGAAGCGGCGAGCGATCACGGTCGCCAGAAAAGCATAGACCACGAAATCGTAGTACTCGAGGATGTTGCCCATCGCGGCCGCGACCAGGTGGCGGCGACCCCGCGAGGCCGGGAGACCTGAACCGTCGGGATGGGCCGCAACGTCAGCTTGGTGGCGTGGCACAGCGATGTCTCCCTGGTTTCGGGAGCTAGAGTCGAACCGCAGTGGCCCCCGCTGGAACGTCGTCCTTGCCCACGGTCCCGGCAGGGATGAACAGACGTGACAGGCTGGCCACTTCCTCCAACAGCGCCGAGATGACGATCTTCCGCTTGGCCTGGAACCGGGGCGTGACGCAGGCCACGTTGAGGGCCGCAATGACTCGACCGTCGCGATCGACGACCGGTGCCGCAACGCCAGTCCCTCCCAGCGCGAACTCCTCCTCGACAATGGCGTAGCCGTTTGTCACGGCCTGGTCGATCAGGCCGTGCAAAGGCCCCAGGTCCGTGACGGTGTCCGGCGTCAGTTTGTGGCGTTCGCCCGCCTGCAGGATCGCGTTCCGCCGCTCGCGCGTCAGCGATCCGAGGAGGACCCGTCCCATGGCGGTACAGTAGGCCGGCAGAGGGGCCGTGATGTCGACGTTGTACCGAATGTCCTGCCTGGCCACGGCCTTGGCGAGCAGACGCACCCTGCCATCCTCGTCCAGGACGCCGAGGATCGCGGTCTCTCCTACCCTCTCGCACAGGTTCTCCATCATGGGCCGCGAGGCAGCAACGAGCCTCGCAAATCGGCTACCACCCCAGCCGAACCCATGGGTGCGGAAGGTCTCGTTCAGGACGTAGAGATCGTCGTCGTTGCGCGTCACGTAGCCCCGCTCGAGCAGTGTTCGCAGCAGCATGAGGGTACTGCTCTTGGGCCACGCCAGCGACGATGCCGCAACCGTCAAGGAGACGCCGCGTGGCGAACCGGCGACGAATTCGAGAAGGTCGAGCACTCGGGCAGCGGAGCGGACAGATGTGTTCATGTATGTGAATACTATTCCTATTTGTGAACAACTGTGTACAATACCGGCGGCCAGGTTGTCAAACGCAAGTCGGTCTCGACGTCGAACGGTGATCACAGAAACAATCTGGTCAATACAAGAACGCAGATTGACATGATCAGAAGTTGGCTGTAACATCCCGGCTGTTCTGGCGGCACGTCGGGTAACGGCACGCATGGGTGGGGTTCTCGGCCACAGCCAAGCGAATCGAGGCCGTTCAGATCTGGAGGTGGCTGATGCGGGTCCGGATCGTCCTTCTTCTTACCGTGTTAACCGTGTGTTGCGTGGGGTGGCCCCTTCCTGCGGGCGCACAGTCCACAGATCGTGCCGGGATCGAGGGCAAGATCGTGGACGAGAGCGGCGGCGTGATGCCGGGCGTGACGGTGACGATCGCCAGCACGGCGCTGCAGGGCGGCGCGCGGACGGTGGTCGCTGATGCCGAGGGGCGATACCGGTTTGCGGCCCTGCCGGCCGGCAATTACCAGGTCACCTTCGAACTGGCGGGATTCGCCCCGATCAAGCGCGACGTGCGCCTCGACACTGGTTTCGTCGCGACCTTGAACGAGAAGATGACCGTCGGGGGGATCCAGGAATCGGTCACGGTGACCACGGAGTCGCCCGTGGTCGATATCCGCACCACCTCGGTCAGCACGAACCTCGGGAAAGAGGCCCTGGAGGGCCTGCCCACCTCACGGAGCATCTGGCAGGTGATGAACCTCTCCCCCGGGCTGCGAGTCACCGGGGCGGACGTGGGCGGCACCGCCGCCGGGACGCAGCAGAACTACTCGAACTACGGGACCTCGACGGGCGGCAACAAGCCCATGATCGATGGGGTGGACACGCGCGAAGACGCCGGAGGGGCCGGGTTCTATTACGACTACGGCGCGTTCCAGGAGGTCCAGATCAAGGCCATGGGCAACGATGCCGAGATGTCCGTGCCCGGCACGCAACTGCTGGGGATCCTGAAGTCCGGTGGGGACAGGTTTCGTGGCTCGGCGATGTACTCCTGGGAAACGCCGAACCTCCAGGCGGACAACATCACCGACGACCTGCGTGCCCGGGGCGTGAAGGAAGGGAACCCCCTCATCGCGTACCACGACAGCAACGTCGACCTCGGCGGGCCGGTGCTGAAGCGACACCTCTGGTTCTACTCGTCGTATCGACACCAGCGCGTGCGGCAGGGTGTGCTCGGCTACGAGGTCACCCCGGGCGTGCCGGGTGAGTACAACGTCCTCCTCACGAACCTCACCGGCAAGCTGACCGGTCAACTGAGCCCGAAGCACCGCTTCAGCGGCTTCTTCCAGGCGCAGGAGAAGGACTACCCGGAGCGGAACGCGGACGGGTTTCGTTACAAGGAAGCGACGTGGCACCAGATCTTCAAGCCGTTCGCCGGGAAGGGCGAGTGGACGTGGATGGCCTCGGACCGAACGCTTGGTCAACGCGTTCGTCGGGCGCTGGCAGTACGTCACCGACGCGTTGAACTATACCGACGCCCCTCCGGCGTACGACACCGTCACGCTCCGGCTACTGGGGCCGCTTCAACACCTCGCCGTACGTGGGCGGGCGCAGCCGCTGGCAGTACAACGCGAGCCTGTCGCACTACATTCCGAGCGGGTGGGGCGGCTCCCACGACTTGAAGGCCGGCACGGAAATGACCGATGAGGACCGCACCTACGACGCGGATGCCATGTCCAACGGCGCCGACTACCAGCTCCGCTTCCAGAACGGCGCGCCCTACCAGGTCGTGGCCTACAACTACCCCTACTACACGCTGAACCAGATGACCACGCAGTCCGTGTTCGTCCGGGATGCCTGGCGCTTTGGCGACCGGGCGACGCTCAATCTCGGGGCGCGCTACGAGCGGTATCACCTCTTCCTGCCCCCGCAGTCCAAGCCGGCCGGGCGTTTCTACCCGGCGGGCGACTACCCGGCCACCGAGGTGCTCACGTGGAACAACTGGGCGCCGCGCGCGGGACTCTCGGTCCCCTTGGGCGAGAGCAAGCGGACGGTGGTCAAGGCGACCTACGGCTGGTACAACTTCGCCACCCAGGCCAACTACGCGGACGCGTTCAACCGGAACGCCGCCGCGACGACCACCTACCGGTGGAACGATCTCAACAAGAACCTCGATTACGACGACGGCGAGTTCGGGACGTACGTGAACTCGACCGGGGCCGGGACCACGGTCACGAACCCGGACCTCGTGCAGCCGAAGACCCACGAAGTCACGGCGTCGGTCGAGCGGCAGATTGCCTCGAACTTCTCGAGTCGGCTCAGCTACGTCTACCGCCGGGAAGTCGATCGGTACCAGAGGGTCAACGTCCTCCGGCCGGCGAGCGCCTATTCGATCGCCATCCCGAACATCGATCCGGGGCCGGACGGGGTCCTGAACACCGGCGATGAAGGCGGGCCCATCACCTACTACGACTACACGGCCGCGTACGCCGGGCCGGCGTTCGTTCAGAACCAGGACCTCAACACGGACGGCTACGAGAACGGCTACAACAGCATCGAGGTCGCCGCCCAGAAGCGTCTGTCGAATCGCTGGCAGCTGGTCACGTCGTTCCTCGCCACCCACATCGACATGTGGCGCAATGGCATCCCGCAGGATCCGAATGCCGCCAACTACTTCCCGAAATCGAAGTACTGGGAATGGGGGTTCAAGGCGTCTGGTAGCTACGAGCTTCCCTACCAGATTCAGGCCGCGGCGATGTTTACCAGCCAGAGCGGGGAGGTGTGGGCCCGAGAGGCGCGCTTCACCGCTGGGCTCGCCCGGCTGTCGGAAGTGATCCTGCTCATGGAGGCCCCTGGCGCCCGCCGTCTCCCGACGCAGAACATCCTCAACTTCCGCGTCGAGAAGCGGCAGAAGATCGGGCCCGGCACGGCAGCCTTCCAGCTCGACCTCTTCAACGTGACCAACACGAACGTCGAACTGGGCGTCACCGCGCGGTCCGGCGCCAACTTCAACAAGATCACAAGCATCGTCCCGCCGTTCGTGGCGAAACTGGGCGTCGTGTACAACTTCTAAGAACGCGCGCCTCACTCGGTACTGGGCGGCCGCCGGTTGCGCGGCCGCCCCGGTCTTCCCCAACTCCAGTCGGCTCCATTCCTACAGGTCGTCGCCACCGCTTTTGTCCACGGGCAAGATGGCGACCCGTTCAACAGGCTAGGAGGGTCTCATGCCACGCGAACGCCGGGTGCCGCATTCGCATCGAAGGAAGCTGCGGGTGGCGGCGGTCCTGCTGCTCGCCCTCGTCTCCTGGTGGTCGGCGGCCGGGTCGTCGCAGTCGGTCGCCGGGCGCATCGCCCTGGTCGGCGGCACGGTGGTCGATGGCACGGGCGCGCCGCCGTTCAATGGGACGGTCCTGTTGCTCGGCGACCGAATCGAGGCGGTTGGTCCGAAAGTGGCAATCCCGAAGGGCACGACCATCGTCGATGTCAGCGGGCAGACGGTGCTGCCGGGCCTCTTCGACGTCCATACGCATGTCATGGAGTCGCCGGCCGGCGGCGGGAGTTCGGACTGGGCCAAGAACCTCATGGCCTACGTCTACAGCGGCGTGACGTCGGTCACGGAGTTCGGGAGCTACGCCGAGAATTTCGACCAGCTCCGGCGACTCCAGGCCACCCGGGAACTCGTGATGCCCCGCCTGGTCCTGGCTTCACGGCTGGCGCCGCCCAAGGGTCACGGCGCCGAGTCGGGCAGGCCCTCCGTGCACACTCGGGAAGTGCTGACACCGAGGGAGGCGGAGGCGGCGATGTCGGCGATCCTCGGCGGGCCACGACCCGACGTGATCAAGGTCTTTGCCGACGGCTGGCGGTACGGCACCGGCCTGGACATGGACAACATCCAGCCGGACACACTGCGCGCCATCGTGGACCGCGCCCACGGCGAGAACCTGCCAGTCCTCACTCACACGGTGACACTTTCCCAGGCCCGTTTGGCGGCTTCCGTTGGCGTGGACATGATTGGGCACAGCGTCGGGGACCGCGATCTCGAACCGGACGTGATTGACATGGTCCGGTCGAAGAACCTGACGTACGTGCCGACGCTGAGCGTTTACGAGCCGAGGGATGCCGAGATCCCCCGATCTTGGCCGACGTCCTTGAACCTGCCGCACGCGACGCGCTCGCGCGGCGGAAGGCGGCGGCGACCGGCACGGGCGACGCCGGGGGCGCCGCGAGGCAGCGTCGGTTCGAGACCATGCGCCGGAACGTGGCCCTGATGCGGGCGGGCGGCGCCCGTATCGCCGTCGGGACCGACGCGGGGATGGCGAACACGTTCCACGGATGGGCGACGCTGCACGAGCTTCGCCTGCTCGTGTCGGCGGGCCTGACACCTCTCGAGGCCCTGACCGCGGCAACGGGGAATGCCGCGAGGGCCGTGCGCGTCGACCGTGACCGCGGCACCCTGGCTGCAGGGAAGCTTGCCGACCTGCTCGTCGTGTCGGGGCGGCCCCACGAGCGCATCGAGGACATCGAGAACATCCGCGCCGTCTACATGGGCGGACGCCTGGTCGACCGAGCGTGCCTCAAGGAGGCGATCGCATCTTCCGCACCGTTCCCGCTGGCGTCGGGGTCCATCGGAGAACGGCTCGATGATTTCGAGCAGGACGGGGGGCGTGCGGCCGGCGGCCAGTTGTGGGTGGACTACACCGACAACGGGCACGACCGTTCGCGGCTCGTGTGGACCCGCTCGCTCAGAGCCGCGGGCGACCACGCACTGCTCGCCTTTGCACGCCTGGGCGTCAAGGAGCAGCCCTCGGCCAGGCTGACGCTGCCTCTGTCGGGCGGCGGCCTGCTGGCCGTGGACGCGAGCGCTTACCGGGGCGTCACGTTCGACGTTCGCGGTGAAGGCGCGTATCGCCTCGTCGGCGTTTCCCGGAGCCGGGGGGCGATGAGGCCTGTGGCGGCGGGGTTCGAGGCCGGACCGGAATGGAAGCGGATCGTCATCCCGTTCGTCGAGTTCACCGGTGAAGGGCTGGTGCCGGCGTGGACCAGGGACCTTTTGAGCCTCGCGATTGAGCTGAATGGTCCGGCGGGGTCGCGGCGATGGCTGGAAATCGACAACGTGGCGTTCGTGCGGTAGGGACGAGGACGGGAACCGGCTGGCTCCCGATCCTCTTGGCCACAGAACGCGAGTCCGTCGTCCAGGCCGAGGCGCTCCTCAGGGAGAATCCAAGCGGCGCGGAGCCGGCAGCCTTCGAGAAGTCGGCGGCCTCTCGAAGCCTGGCGGTCCTTCGCAAGATATGCCCGGAGACCAAGTAGCTATCCTGGGGATCTCGCGCGGCCGCGAGCGAAATGCAGCGACTTCGCTGAGAGCGCGGACCGAGGGGCCTGGCGCGGGGCGGTGGGCTGGGCCACCTCCGCCCCGGCCAGTTCCCAATCCTCGGGTTATGCCGGCTGGGCAACGGCGACCGGCTTCCGGGCACGGATGAACCCACTGAAGAACCGGCCATCCACGAGCGGGGCGATCGCGTCCACGTCGAAGCCGTGGCCCGACAGGAACTCCCTCGCGTCCTCGACCTTGTAGACCCGTGTCGGCTCGATGGACACGTCCTCGAAGCCGGCGCGCCGCAGGCGCGCCAGGTAATCGGACTCGTCCAGCGCACCCGACAGGCATCCCACCCACAATTCCACGTTCCGGCGGATCTCGGCGGGGATTTCGCCGCGGACCACGACGTCGGAGACGGCGAAGCGCCCGCCCGGCTTCAGCACCCGGAATGCCTCGGCCAGTACCTTGTCCTTGTCGGCCGACAGGTTGATCACGCAGTTCGAGATGATCACGTCCACGCTGCTGTCCGGCAGCGGAATCTGCTCGATTTCGCCCTTCAAGAACTCGACGTTCTCCACGCCCGCCTTGCCCTGGTTCTCGCGGGCGAGGTTGAGCATCTCGTCGGTCATGTCGAGGCCGTAGGCCTTGCCGGTCGGACCCACGCGCTTGGCCGAGAGCAGGACATCGATCCCCCCTCCGGATCCCAGGTCGAGGACGACCTCACCGGGATTCAGCCTGGCGAGCGCTGTCGGGTTGCCGCACCCAAGCGATGCCAGCACGGCTTCGACGGGGAGTCCCTCGGTTTGCTTCTGGTCGTAGAGATTGACCGTGATCGGGTCAACGGCGCCGGGGACCGACGAACAGCAATCCGGCCCGCAGCAGCTCGCGCCGTCGCCGCTCGTGACCCGGAGGGCCGCTTTCCCGTATTTCTCCTTCACGACTTCCTTGATGTCCGACGCGGCGCTCGGCTTCGCGTCCCGAGGGGACGCGGTAGCCGCGTCCGTCGCCGAAACTGGAGAGCAGCAGTCGGGGCCGCAGCAGCTGGCGGCGTTGCCGGTGTTCATGGGCGCGTCCTGGATGGTGTTCGACATGTTCAGGCTCCTGGGAGACGGCCCTGCCTCAGCACTTCTTGCAGAGCCGGGTGATGGACTTGGGTTCGACCGCCTTGCTACGCGAGCAGCATTCGGCATACAGAAACCCGAGAAGGTCTCTCAGGGCTTCAGAGTTGGCCGAGTACCGCAGGAACGTACCCTCTCGATGGACGCCCACGAGGTCCTCGTTCTTCAGCTTTTCGAGGTGGTGAGACAACGTGGAACCGGGAATGTCCAGCTCTTCCGCGATCTCTCCGACCACGAGGCCGTTGGGATGGGCCGACAGCAGCAGGCGCATGATCCGCAGCCGCGGTTCCGTCCCCATGGCTGACATCATGTCCGCGTACCGCGTGACCGAGTCGGCCGCAGTGCCCTTCGTCATATTCATATTTCTACAACCATCGAATTGTTATGTCAAGCGGCAATTCGAGATCTCCGTGGACATCCCGGCGCCGTCGGAGCGGGTGTGGTCCGTCATCGCGACGTCGAGCGCCGGAAGGAGTGGACGCCGACCAGGCTCGACGAGCGGCCACGGCCGCACGCCACCGGCGGGCCAGAGAGGGGAGGCCCTGCCGTCACAATCTGGACGAACAGGGCAGTTTCTTGGAGGATCGTGCAAACGACCGCGCGGCGATCCTGTGTCCGTACGTGGATGGTGAACCGTGCGGACACGGGCGTCAACGAGGCCGAGAACGAGGCGCGTTCCGCTAAGCAAGCGAGATCCACGCCACCTCTCCTTCGGCCAATGAGGGCGTGGACGAGGCGCAAGGGCCCGAATGTGGACCAGCTCGACCGGTCAGGTTGTCCGGTCAGGTTGTCCGGTCAGGTTGTTGGTCAGGTTGTTGGTCAGGTTTGCCGTTCGGTGGGCGAAGGTCTAGAATGTCCGTCTCCGCCACACAACACCGTGTCAGACCGTGGAGGCACTGTGCACGCGTCCGCTGCGACCGATCATCGGCGCCCGGTGCTGGCGCGTCCGATCGCACGCTACCTGCTGGCGCTGGCGATTGTCGGCGCCGCCACCGCCGTTCGGCTGGCGCTCGATCCCCTCGTCCACGACCAGGCCGTCTATGTCATCTATACGGGGGCGACGGTGCTCGTTGCCCGGTTCTGCAGACGGAATCCGGCCGTGCTCAGCACGATCGCCGCGGCGTTCACCGGCAACTACCTGTTCGCGCGACCGCGGCACGAACTCGTGCCGCACGGCCAGGATTGGGTCTCCATGGCGGTGTTTGCCGTGGTCGCCTCCTCCATCGTGTGGCTGGTTGGGCGTTGGAGGGATGCCGAGTCGACTGCTCGGGAGTGGCATGCGGAGGTTCGGCAACGCGCCGAGGAGTTGCAGGCGATCCTCGACACCGCGCCCGCCGCCATCTTTGTCACGCGGGATCCGGACGCCCGGAGGATCGACGGAAACGCAACGGCGTATGGCGTCTTCCGAATGCCGCCCGGCACCAACCTGTCGCTCAGCGCGCCGCACGGCGAGCGGCCGACGACGTTCAAGAGCATGAAGGACGGGCGAGAACTCGAGGCCGATGAACTGCCGATGCAGATGGCCATGGCCGGGAAGGGGCCGGTCCTCGACTGCGACTTCGACGTCGTGTACGAGGATGGCAGCGCTCGGACGCTCTTCGGGAATGCCGTGGCCTTGTTCGACCGGGACGGTGAGGTCCGGGGAGCGGTCGGTACCTTTCTGGACATCACCGAACGGAAGCGAAGCGAAGAGGCCCTGCGCGACGCCAACCGGCTGAAGGACGAGTTTCTCGCCACGCTGTCTCACGAGTTGCGGACACCGCTCAACGCGATCATCGGCTGGTCCGACATGTTGCGGAAGGAAAGCCTCGAGCCGGAGGCGGCGCGGCGGGCGGTGGAGTCGATCCACCGGAATGCGAAGGCTCAGAACAGCCTGATCAACGACGTGCTCGATGTGTCGCGAATCGTCCGCGGAAAGGTCCGGCTCGAGCTGCAACCGATCGACATGATGGAACTCGTCGAGAGCGCAGTGGATTCAGTACGCCCGACGGCGGAGGCGAAGGACGTCCAGGTCGTTACGGAGTTCCGAATGGTCCCGGCGCCGGTCACCGGAGACCCGAGCCGCCTCCGGCAGGTGTTTTGGAATCTCCTGGCCAATGCGATCAAGTTCACGCCGCCGGGCGGTTACGTCCGCGTCTCGATGAGTTTCTCCGATGACCAGGCTGTCGTGACCGTCGCGGACACCGGCGTCGGCATCAGCCACGAATTCCTACCCCACGTGTTCGACCGATTCTCGCAGAGCGACAGCTCGATCACCAGGAGGCACTCGGGGCTCGGGCTCGGGCTGGCCATCGTGCGTCACATCGTCGAGCTGCACGGCGGAACGGTGAAGGCGGAGAGCGCTGGCGAACGACAGGGAGCAGCGTTCACCGTCGCGCTTCCTTGCCGACTCCTGGAGAGAAGGCTCGGCGGCCCCTCGATTCGGCGCGCCGTTCCGGTTCACACGGTGGCGGACGACGTGCCCAGCCTCTGCGGTACCCAAGTCCTGGTGGTGGACGACGAGCCTGAGGCGCGGGACGTCGCGGCGACCGTGCTGCGTCACCACGGCGCGACCGTGCTCACCGCGGCGGACGCCGAGCAGGCCCTCCGGAATTTCGACGCGGCCGAGCCACACGTACTGTTGCTCGATATCGCCATGCCGGGGACTGACGGATACGCCCTGCTTCAACGCCTCAGGGCGAGCGGTGCCCCGAGAGGGGCCTCCGTGCCCGCCATCGCCCTCACGGCTCTGGCCAGAGAGGACGACCGGCAGCGCGCGTTTGCGAGTGGGTTTCAACTCCACCTTGCCAAGCCGGTCGATGCCAACACGTTAGTTCGAGCTGTCGCCGCGATGCGCGGCCGCCGGCTCCAGGCCGATCCGTGACCTGAT
The DNA here is from genome assembly GCA_963744445.1 of uncultured Acidobacteriota bacterium. Classification (GTDB taxonomy): domain Bacteria; phylum Acidobacteriota; class Vicinamibacteria; order Vicinamibacterales; family Fen-181; genus CAVUTP01. The sequence continues at coordinate 249,217 of CAVUTP010000021.1, read as the reverse complement.
CAAGCCCGCAGCCCGCACAAGCTCGCCGAGGCCATCGTCCGAGTGACGACAACGGAACGGTCGCGGCCAGCCTGCTGAGAGTCGAGAATCAGAGCGGCTCCTGGGCCTGAACACTCCCGCCGGTGACACTCGCCTTCTTGTTTGCGTTCCCCCGAATGAAGGGGGCCGATGTCCTCCGCCTCGCCGAAGAGCAGGCGCATGACGAACTCACACGGCGTGGTAGACGTATTGGAGGTTGAGGAGCCACTCCGTCCGTCTCAGTGGGCCGGGCGACGGCCAGCTGCTCGAGCGGGCCAACATCCTCCTCGCGGAACGAACGGGAGGCGAGTAATGCGCGAGGAACAAGGGAGCGGGATGAGCAGTGTCGTCCACGCTCGTCGTGAAGGTGTCCGAGACTGGCAGCGCTGGGTGCCGCACGCGTCAGTGGCGTGGTCACTGGTCTACGCCGCGCTGGGGGTCTACTGGGCAGTCAGCGGACGCGGATTCCCTTATGACCCCGAAACCGTGTCCGACGCTACCGGGCCGCTGCTCGGACGGCTCGGGCCGGGCGTGGCCTGGATCGTCGTGATGATGGCAGGGATTCCTGCGGCGGGGATGGGGGCGGCGATGCAGCGCGGGGTGCGAAGCAGGACGCTCCGGCCTCTCTTCATAACTGCCGGAGCACTGCTGGCGGGGGTTCTCCTGCTGCTCATGACCGGCCTCAACCTGCTGGTCCTGCTCGGCTATATCCCGCATGTCGTCGTCAGCCTCTTCACCGGCGGCGAGATCGGCCAGAGATACCTGAAGGCCTTGACGCGGTGGACGGTGGTGCACCAGTTGCTGTGTCTCATCGGTGGGTTCCTCTGGCTGGCGGCTACCGTCTCCTATGGCCGCAGGAGTGGCGATGCCTGCCTGTATTGTGGCCGCCGAGACGGCCTGGAGGGGTGGCAGAGACCGAACGAAGCCGCGCGCTGGGGCCGGATCGCCGTCTATGTGTCGATGGTGGCGCCAGTCTTCTACGCCCTCACCCGTTACGCCTGGGCGCTGGGATTCGCGCTGGGGATGAGCGAGGAGGACCTGCGTCGCGGTCAAGAGAGTGGGATGTGGACCGCGGGACTCTTCCTGGCGACCTTCGGCCTGGTGGGAGTCGTACTCACGCTCGGCCTGGTGCAGCGCTGGGGTGAGGTATTCCCGCGCTGGATGATCGGCCTGGCAGGACGCCGGGTCCCCATCGCGCTGGCGGTGGTCCCGGCCTCGCTCGTATCGGTGTTGCTGGTGGCGGGTGGCATCGTGGTTTGGTCCCACTTGGACCGAATGGTCGCCAGGTTGGCGGCCGGTGGGGCAGAGGGTATAGGGATCATCTGGGGAATAATCTCCGCGGTCGGCGCCGTCTTGCTGTTCCCGGTTTGGGGTATCGCGCTCGCGGTGGCGGCGCTGGCCTATTACTACCGGCGGCGCAGTCCCTGCAGTGTGTGTGGTCGTGGTGCATCCACCGACGTCGAGGAAGGCATCATCCAGTTACCCAAGCAGGTCACCTGCTAAGAAGTGTCAACGGCCTCAACCGGACGATCCAATCGGGCTGTCAACGGGTTCGTGTGACTGGAGGCGCCAGTCCTTGAGGCATGGTAACGTTCCGGGTGGGACGGAGTTGCCGCGAAGGCGCAGCGTGGGAGGAAGCGATCATGAAACGACGCCTGTCCGCCATCGCCTTCCTGTGCGTTTTGGGTGTCGCCCCCCCTGCAGTCGGCCGTCAGTCCAAGCCCATGACGATGGAGGAGATGCACAAGCTGCATCAGGACTCCAAGGCGTACATCGCGCTTCTCGACGACCCCGCGCGTGATGCTTACCAGAAGCCGCACGAAGTGGTGATGGCGCTCGGGTTGAAGGAGGGGGATCGGATCGCCGACATCGGTGCGGGCAGCGGCTATTTCGCCCTGCGGTTTGCCCGGCACGTGGGGGCAGCTGGCAGGGTCCTGGCTGTCGACATCAATCCGGACATGATCGTCCATCTGAACCGGCGCATCCGCGACGCCGGTCTCGACAACGTCCAGACGATCCTCGCCCTGCCCGACGATCCGCTGCTGGCGCCCTCCTCGGTCGACCGGGTCTTCATCTCCGAAACCTGGCACCACATCGGGGACCGTGCCCATTACCTGGCTCTGCTGAAGAGCACCCTCAGGCCTGGCGGCCAGGTGATCATCATCGACTTTCAGAAGGAAGCCACGGCGGTTGGCCCGCCGGCCGAGATGAGAGTTGCCCGGGAAGACGTCGTGAGGGAGTTCGATCAGAACGGTTTCCGACTGGCCAAGGAGCACACCTTCCTGCCGTACCAGTACTTCCTCGTCTTCACGCCGGGTTCAGCGCGTGGGAAGTGAAGAGAGGGCCGGATCAGTGTCGCGGCCGACTCACGACGACGCGGCAACCTCGGCCAGTCGCTGCCGGCGTTCGACCCACCCCTCCAGCAGGTCGTAGATCGTTGGCAGGACCACCAGCGTCAGCAGGGTCGAGGTGACCACCCCGCCGATGACGACCGTGGCCAGTGGGCGCTGGACCTCGGAGCCCGCGCCGGTGGAGAGCGCCATCGGCACGAAGCCGAGGGCGGCGACGAGCGCGGTCATCAGCACCGGTTTCAGCCGCGTACCGGCGCCCTCCAGGATCGCGGCGCGCAACGGCTCGTCCTCCCTGAGGCGGTTGATCGCGGCAATCATGACCACCCCGTTCAACACCGCGACACCGAAAAGCGCGATGAACCCAACCGAGGCCGAGAGGTTCAGGTTGAGGCCGCGCAGCCACAACGCCCCGATGCCGCCGACGAGAGCAAACGGGACGTTCAAGATCACGAGCCCCGCCTGCCGAACCTTGCCGAAGGTGACGAAAAGCAGCAGGAAGATGATGACCAGCGACAGCGGGATCACGAGCATGAGGCGGCGCATCGCGCGCTCCTGGTTCTCGAACTGGCCGCCCCACGCCAGGTGGTAGCCCTCCGGGAGAGCGCCCTGCCCCCCGAGCCGGTGCTTCGCCTCGGCGACGAAGCTCCCGACGTCACGGCCCCGCACGTTGGCCTGCACCACCAGCCGCCGTTCCCCGTTCTCGTGGTTGACGGCCTCGGGCCCGCGCACGGTCCGGACGGTGGCCACGTTTCCCAGCGCGACGCGCTCGCCCGCCGGTGCCGTGAGCAGCAGGCCGGCAATCGTGTCGGGGTTGGCCCGGATCTCGTCGGGGAACCGGACAACCACGTCGAAGCGGCGCGAGCCGTCGAGGACCTCGGTCGCCGTGGCCCCGCCAATCGCCGTCTCCACGAGTTCACGCACGTGCGCGACGTTCAGGCCGTACCGCGCCATCCGCGCCCGGTCCGCCACGATCTCCACCTGGGCGGCCCCCGACAACACCTCCACCTGGAGGTCCGCCGCCCCGGGCACCTGTGCCAGCGCGAGCCGAACCCGCTCGCCGAGCCGCTCGAGGATGGCCGCGTCGGGCCCGAACACCTTGACGGCCACGTCCGCCTTGACGCCCGAGACGACTTCGTCCAGGCGCATCGCCATTGGCTGGGTGAAGTTGCACGCGACACCCGGGACCGCGGCCAGCGCGTCGGCCATCGCGGCGATCAGGTCGTCCTTGCTGCGGCCGGTCGCCCAGGTGTTGGAGGGGTGCAGCAGGACGTACACATCCCCCTGGTAGATCCCCATCGCCTCGGTGGCAAGGTCCGGCCGGCCGATCTTGGTCACGACCTGGCGGACCTCGGGGAACCGCCGGAGGATCTTCTCGACGCGCGTCGAGATGTCCACCGACTCGGGCAGCGAGATCGAGGGCAGCTTGCGCGTCTCGACCAGGATGGAGCCCTCGTCCAGCTTGGGCATGAACTCGGTGCCGATGAACGGGAGAGAACCGAGCGCGATCGCGACGGCAACCACGGACACGCCGATCGTGCGCCACCGGTGCTCGATCTGCACGGCGAGGTGCTTGACGTAGAAGGCCCGCAACCACTCGAACCACCGGCCCTCGTGCTCGCCGCCGCCCAGCTTCAGCAGGAAGGAGGCGCCGACGGGCACGACGGTGAGCGAGAGGAGCAGCGAGCCCAGGATTGCGGAGCAGACCGTGATCGCCATGGGCCGGAACATCTTCGCCTCGAGCCCCTCGAGGGCGAAGATCGGCAGGTAGACGGCGACGATGATGAGGACGCCGAAGAGGATCGGACGCGCAACCTCGGTGGCCGAGGAGGTGAAGAGGGCGAGCCGCGACCGTTCCGGGTCCTCGCCAGGCGACAGGCGATAGTGCCCGCGCCGGCGGACGAAGTTCTCCATCATCACGACCGCGCCGTCCACGATGAGGCCGAAGTCGATCGCGCCAAGCGACATCAGATTGGCCGACACCCCGAACTGCCGCATGCCGATGAACGCCACCAGCATCGACAGCGGGATGACGATCGCCACCAGGAGGGCAGCCCTGATGTCCCGCAGGAAGACGACGAGGACCAGCGCGACGAGCACCGACCCTTCGATGAGATTCTTCAGCACGGTGTGCGACGTCCGGTCGATGACCTCGGTCTGATCGTAGAAGGGGACGATGGCCAGACCGCGGGGGAGCGTGCTGGCGATCTCGGCGAGGCGGGCCTTGACGCGGTCCGCCACTGCCTTGCCGTTCTCCCCCTTCAGCATGATGATCATGCCGGCGACGCTCTCGCCCTTCCCATCGCGCGTCACCGCGCCCTGCCGGGGCATCGCCGCGATGCTCACGCGCGCGAGGTCGCGGACGTAGAGCGGCGTGCCCTCCACCGCGCTCACCACGATGTTCCCGATGTCCTCCGCGCTCTGGGCCAGCCCCACTCCCCGCACGGTGTAGCGCTCGGAGCGGTGCTCGATGAACCCGCCGCCAAACGACGCGTTGTTGGCGGCGATTGCGGCGAGCACCTCGTGCAGTGTCAACCCGAAGCGCTCCAGTTGGCGTGGGTCCACCACGACCTGGTACTGCTGGGTCTCGCCGCCCCACGAGTTGATCTCGCTGACGCCAGGCACGGATCGCAGCCGCGTGCGAATCTCCCAGTCGTGGAGCGTCTTCTTCGTCATCGCGCTGGCCGCGTCGCCCTCGAGCAGGTACTGGTAGATCTCGCCGAACGCGGTCGCCACCGGCCCCAGCGTCGGCTCGATGCCATCGGGGATCCGGCCCCGCGCCTCGTTCAGCCGCTCGCCGACGAGCTGCCTCGCGAAGTACACCGGCACCCCATCGTCGAACACGACGCTGACGATCGAGAGCCCCTGCTTGGAGATCGAGCGGACCTGCTGGGCGCCCGGCACGCCCATGACGGCCGTCTCGATCGGGTAGGAGACGCGCTGCTCCACCTCGGTAGCGGCCAGGCCCGGCGCGTCGGTGACGATGACAACTTGGTTGTTCGTGAGGTCGGGGAAGGCCTCCACGGGCAGCTGGCGGAAGGCCGCCACGCCGGTGGCGATCAACGCCGCCAGGCAGAGGAGGACGAACAGCCGCTGGCCCAGGCTCGCGGCGACGAAGCGTTCGATGAAGCCCACGTCAGTCGCCCTCCGGCGTGTTCGCCTTCAGCAGCTCGGACTTGAGCAGGAAGGCGCCTTCAACGACGACGCGTTCGCCGGGGCGCACCCCCGCGCGGACCTCGATCCGCCCGTCGCGTTCGCCCCCCACCTGCACATCGCGCCGGGCGAACCGCCCGCCGCCGGTGTGAACGAAGACGGCCGGCGCCCCCTCGAGGTCTTGCACGGCGCCGGAGGGAAGCACGACAACCGGGTGCGGCTGGCCCTCGCCGAGCGAGATGGTGGCGTACATCTCCGGCTTGAGGCGGGAGTCCGGGTTGGGGAGGGCGCAGCGCACCGTGACGCGGCGGGTCTTCGGGTTGACCATGTCGGACACCCAGGCGATCGTCCCCTTGAACGTCTCGCCCGGGTAGGCGGCCACGCGGACGGCGACGGTTTCGCCGGCCTTCACATGCGGCAGCACCGTCTCGTCCACCTCGGCCAGCGCCCAGAGCGAGGACAGGTCGCTGACGATGAAGAGCGGCATGCCGGGGGTGACGCCGCTTCCTTCTGTAATCAGCTTCTGAAGCACGACGCCCGACAGCGGCGCACGCACAGGGATCTGCTCGCCCGACTCGCCTGAAGGGTCCTCGGCGTTGGTGATGCCGAGGTGTTCCATCTCTTCCTCCGCCCTCCGGATCTCGGTGCGCACGATGCTGAGGCCTTCCTCGGCGGAGACGCGGTCCGCGGCGGCGCGCTGCACCTCCTGCTGGGATGCCGCCTTCTCGCCCAATAGCCGCTGGGCGCGCGCTTCGTTCTGGATCGCCAGCTTCAGCTCGGTCTCGGCCCGGCGCCGCTCGGAGACGGCCTTGCGGTAGGCGGCCCACGCGTCGTGCACGACCGGGCTGATCATGTGCGCCAGCTCCCGGCCGGCGTTCACGCGGTCGCCGATCTCCACGAAGACCTCGAGCACCTTGCCCTCCACCTGGGAGCCGATGCGCGCCGTGCGTCGCTCGTCCAGCGCGACGACGCCGGGGGCCTCGATGGCGTCCTGGACCTGCTCGGTGGCCGCCGGCTCAACTTTCAGCCCGGCCTCCCGGATGGCCGCGTCGCTCAACTCCACCACGCCGGCGGGGAGGGTAGGCGCGGCGGCCGACGGCTCAGGCGCGGCCGGGCGGAAAGCCAACCAGCCGGCCGCGCCAACGACGGCCGCGGCGGCCACCACCAGCGTGACCAGGCGCGTCGCGCGCCCCTTCTCGTCGCGGATGTCGGAGGTCATCGCAGTATCTCCTCGCCGAGCAGCAGGCGTGTCTCGATACCGGCCGCCAGAGCGTCCAGCCTCACCTGCAGGACCTCGCGACGGGCCTCCAGGTACACGCGCTCGGAATCGACCACGTTGAGGATGTTCGACGCGCCCTCGCGGAAGGCGGCCCGCGCCGCGTTCCGCACCACTTCGGCCGGCTTGAGCACCTCTTCCTCTGCCAGCCGGGCACGCTCCTGCAGCAGCCGCGCGGCCTGGAGCGATGCTCGGACCTCGGCGACCACACGGGCCTCCACGGCGGCGCGTTCCGCGGCGGCAGAGCGCGCCTCGCCGGTGGCCATGGCCACGGCGGGGCCGTTGCGATCGAAGAGCGGGATCGCCATCGACACGCCCAGCACGGCGGTGTCGAAGCCGGCCGTCCGCTTGTAGCCGCCCGACACGGCGAGGTCGGGGATGCGGCGGGCCCGTTCCAGCGCGAGCGCGCTGGCCGAGCGGGCCTCGAGGGCCCGCGCCACGCGGACCTCAGGCGAGCGCTCGAGGGAGCCGGTCGCCAGGGCGTCCGCCGGCCCGGCGCGGAGCGGCCCGGCGGCCGGTTCCATCAGGCGCTCCGCGGCGACGGGCGACGCCTCGCCGATGATGGCGGCCAGCAGCGCCAGGCTGCGGTCCAGCTCGATGCTGGTGCGCGCCTCCTGCGCGCGCAGGCGACCCGCTTCGGCCTGGAACTTCGCCAGGTCGGACTCGGCGACGACTCCCTCGCGCACCCTGGAGGCCATCGCCTGCTGGAGGACGTCGAAAGCCTCGCGGTGGCTGTTCAGCGCAGCCAGGGTTTCACGGGCGCGCAGGGCGTCCAAATACGTGCGCACCGTGTCGAGGACCAGCGCTCGCTCGGTGCGCGCCAGGGAGGCGTCCGCGGCGCCGGCTTCGGCACCGGCCAGCGCGCGCCGCGCGCCGCGCTTCCCGCCCAGTTCCACGCTCTGGGTCAGGAGGGCAAAGGCGTCGAGTCCCGGCGCCACCGTTGGGTCGGCCGGCGGTGTCCAGTGCCAGCCGCCGCGCGTCAGGTTCTCGGTGTTGAGCTCCACGGTGGGATTCGGCCAGCGCCCCGCGAGGCGCGATGCCGCCCGGGCACCCTCGGCCAGGGCCGCGGCGGCCTCGAGGCGAGGCGAGCGGGCACGCGCCGCCGCGATGGCCTCCTCGAGGGTGAGCTGCGCCGGCGGAGCGGCGGCAACGGCGCTGCCTGGCGCACCGTTGGCCGCGAGAAGCGCCCCAAGGCATGGTGCCAGAAGGACGGAGAAGATGGTCATCGTCGGAGACTCCGGTCGTGGACGTCCGGACACGCCTACGGTCGCGCGGGGGCGGCGGGACACTCGGCAGCCTGTCCCATCATACGCCTCGCCGCAGGGGGTACGGCCCACGCTTGGAACTCCAGCCTTGACAGTGGTGAGCGGCTACGGCTTGCCTCCGGATGCCAGCGAGGTTGTCGACCGGATCCGTTCACGAGCCACCAGCCTCACAGCCGTCGCGCTGCTCAAGCCATGGACGAGCGCTCGCGCCGCACAAAGGCCAGGAAGGACGTGCTGACGAGGAGGATCAACAGTGAGTCGAGGTCGAGAGCCCAGAGCCGCTCCGCCTCCGCCGAGGTGAGTGCGAGCCCCGGCATCTCCCCGTATTCAGCGCGGATTCTGCACGGAATTTCGGGTGCATGGCTGAGTTGGGTGAGCATGACCGACTCCTTCAGAGGAGAGACCACGTCGCGGTGCGGATTCGACTGGCATGGTAGGACGCGTGCCAGAGCGCCGTCTGTGCACTTGTGCACAAGGGCTCGAGTCTCCATGCGATCGCCGGCACAGTTCACGCTGCCGCTTGGGGCGCCGGTCACGCCTCTGCCCGAGGGTAAGGCCTTCGGCGCGAAACGCACCTTCAACGCCAAACCATCCGCGCAGCCGCACACCGGGAGCGACTACGCTACGCCGGCCGGCAGCCCAGTCCTGGCTGCCGCCGACGGGACGGTGGTGGTCGCCCAGGATCTGTTCTTCCCGGGTAACGCCGTGTTCATCGACCACGGCAACGGTGCGCGTCTTGCACGAGCGCGGTCGCCGGGAAGCAGGCGTCCCGGGGCGCGATGTGTGGTGGGTGGACGACCGAGAGGAGACGGTTCTTCGTCAAAGGGAGGCACGCAATGGGTCTCGCAGACATGTTGTTGAACGCGCACGGCGGCGGGGCTACGGAATTGCTGGCGCAGCGGTTTGGCATTTCGCCCGAGCAGGCCGCCTCGGCGGTCACCGCCCTGGCTCCGGCCCTGGCGTCGGGGATCCAGCAGAACGCCGCCAGCGAAGGCGGCCTCCAGTCACTGCTCGGGGCGCTCCTGGGCGGGCAGCACCAACAGTACGTCGAGAACGCCGAGACGCTCGAACGGCCCGAGACGATTGCGGACGGCAACGCCATCCTGGGACACGTGCTCGGCAGCAAGGACGTGAGCAGGCAGGTCGCCAGCCAGGCCTCGGCGCAAACGGGGCTGGGCGCCGACCTCCTGAAGCAGATGCTGCCCGTCGTGGCCGCCATGGCCATGGGGGTGCTGACCAAGCACACGGTCAGCCCTGGAGGGGATCAGGCGCCGGGCGCCGGAGGGATGCTCGGAACGCTGGGCTCGATCCTTGGCGGCGGTCAGACACCGTCGTCGGCAAGTGCCTTGATGGGGATTCTGGGACGGCTGATGGGATAGTCGAGCCTTGTCGCTTCGCCCCGTGGTGAGCCAGTCCGGCCGTTCCGTGGCCAGGAGAACCGCAAGCCTCCGAAGCTCGGACTCGAACGCGGGTTGCCCGCCTTCGCTCGCCTCCGCGCGGATTCACGTGCCGGTTAGACGATCACGGTCGCCAGCCAGCGCCCGACCGGGCGGAGCGCGCTATTCAGTTCGCAGCGCGATCACGGGCGAGACGCGCGTCGCGCGGCGCGCGGGCACGTAGCACGCGGCGAGGACGGCACCCACGAGCACGAGCGTGGCGGCCGACAGCACGAGCGGGTCGAATGCATCCACGCCCACCAGCAGGCTGCTGATCACCTGGCCCGCGGCAATGGCCAGCAGGAAGCCGACTGTGACGGCACCGGCCAGCAGCCTCACGCCCTCCGCCAGGACCATGCGCACGACCTCGGTCGACGAGGCGCCGAGGGCAATCCGGATCCCGACTTCCCGCGTACGACGGCCACCAGGTAGGCCTTCACGCCGTAGAGGCCGATCACAGCCATGAAGAGCGCGATGACGCCGAACGTGCCGAACGCGCGGCCGGCCGCGCGCACGATCCAGTTCCGGGGTGTCCCGTCACGTGCCTCCTCGAGCGTCTCCACCCCGAGGACGGCGAGCCGTGAGTCCGCGCTTCGGATGGCCCTGTTGAACATCCGCCGCACGTCTCCCGTGTCGAACGGCGCGGCGGGCGCCATGCGGACGTGAACGTAGAGCAGGTGGCGGTAGTGCGCGCCCAACGGAAGATACACGTGCGGAACCGGCGCCCGGTCGGTGAGGCGGTGCCGCAGGCCCGGCACGACGCCGACGACCGTCATCGGCTTCGGTCCCTCGCGTCCCTGTGGCCCATCGAGCTGCACCATCTGCCCCACCGGATCCCGGCCGCCGAACAGCGCCGCCGCCAGCGGTTCGTCGATGATGGCGACATCGGAGGCGGTCGACTCCAACTCCTCGGCCGCCGTGAACTCACGCCCGCGCAGCATCGGCAACCCCAGCGTCTGGAAGTAGGCAGCGCCCACCGCGTAGGTCTGGGCCGTGGTGCCGGATGCCGCACCGGCGTCGGTCGAGGAGGGCGTCCCCAGTCGCGTGACAGTGCGCCGATCCGAGCCGAAGCCGAACGCCACCACCGATGCGATGGAGGCCGAGTCGACGCCCGGTATCGACCGCACCCTCGCCATCGCCTCGCGATAGGCCTGTCGTCCGGACCTCTCGTCGTGGCGGCCAAGAGACGCGTCGACGCGCACCAGGAGCTGTCAATCGAACCCATACCCAGGGTCCGCGCGGTTCGCGGCGAGAGCGCCGCGCACGAAGAGCCCCGAGGCGGCGAGGAGCGCCAGCGACAACGCCACCTGGCCGGCAACGAGGAGATTCCGAGGGCCGAACCACCGTGCGCCGCTGCCACCGGCGCCGTCCTGGATCTTCAGCTCGGGGACGAGATTGACGCGCGACAGCCGCCACGCTGGACCGAGACCGAAGGCGACGGCGGCGATCAGACAGCAGGCGAACGAGGCCAGCCACACTCGCCAGTCGGGGGTGACGTCAACGGCCAGCGACTGCGGGACAATCGCCGCCAGCGACGCGACCACGACCCCCACCATCCATGTGCCCGCGGCCACGCCGAGTCCCACGCCAGCGAGGGCAAGCAGGAGCGCTTCGATGAACAGCTGCCCGGCAATCCGCCCACGTCCGGCGCCAAGCGCCAGCCGCATGGCGATTTCCTTGCGCCGGCTCATTCCGCGCGCGAGCTGCATGTTGGCGACGTTCAGGCTGGCAATGACGAGCAGGAGGATCGCCGCCGCCATCAAGGTGCCCAGCGGCATCACGATCTCGGAATCGTCGGTCGGTTGATCGCTGTCGGCCGTTCGCGAGAGGGCGGCCGCGATGAGCACGCGCTTCGATTCGCCCGGTGCGTCCGACAGCGGCAGGCGGCGTGACCACGTACGAATCGCAGCATCCGCGGCTTCGATGGTCATTCCCGCCGGGAGGCGTCCGATCACCTGCAGATCGCGGGCTGGGCCGGCCGCCTTCGCGGCGACCGCATCGTGCTGCTCTGCGCTGGTGGGCGCGACCAGACCGGGTCGGCTCGCGGCCCGGGCCGCGAGCAGCTCGCGAGCGCCGAGCGGCATCCAGAAGTCGGGACCGCCGAACGCCAGAGGACCGGCAAACCCGGGGGGAGCGATGCCAATGACGGTGAAGGACTCGGTGTTGAGGGTGATCGTCCGGCCCAGGATGTCGCGTCCGCCAGCGGGTCCTCGCCAATACGCATGGCTCAGCACGGCGACGGCCGCCCCGCTGCCCGGCCGCAGCTCGTCGTCCGAGAACCCTCGGCCAACGGAGACCCGGACGCCGAGCGTCTCGAAGTATCGGCCCGTCACGAGCGCCGCCTCCCGACGCTGCGCCGTCTCGCTGCCGTCGGTTACGCCCACCCAGGACGTCCGGTAGGCCGCCGAGCTTGAGAGGAGGCCCCGCTGGTCGCGGATCACTCCGTATTCCTCGTATGAGAACGAGCGATACGAATCGGCCTTCGAAGGATCGTGGCTGTAGATGCCGACCACCGTGCCGGGCTGATCCGCTCCCGCCAGCGGCCGGAACAGCACGATGTCGATCACCGTGAACACTGCGGCATTTGCGCCGATCGCCAGTGCCAGGACGAGGACGGCCGTCAGGGAGAACCCCGGCGTTCGCAGAAGCGTGCGGAAGCCGTGCCGCACGTCGCGCACGACAATCTCCGCCCAGGCGCCCGGACGCACGGCGCGGACGGCCTCCTTCACCTGGTCGACTCCCCCCATGTCGAGCCGGGCCAGCCGCCGCGCCTCCCGGACGTCGCGGTAAGCACAGCGAACGGTCTGTCTTCCCAGCGGACGCGCCCCACCGCGATGACCCTCACCGCTTCGCGGGCTCGCTCGAAGGCGGGACGATGCCCTTCAGCCGCATGTAGGTGACCAGGTTGCCGTAGTGCTCGTAGTCGTGCGCGGTGTTGAAGTCGAGGATCGACACGCGCGCCATCTTCTGGCCGAAGAACGGCATCACTTCGGCGCCACTGACGTCGGTGAGAGCCGCGTAGGCCTTCTGGCAGTAGGCGACCGAGTCCGCCAGGGCCTTCACCAGGTCAGCCTTCGTGGTCTTCGACTTCTCGATGCCTTCCACGGGCGGTTTCTCGCCCTGTGCCGCCGCGCAGATGACGTAGTGGTCGTCGGCCACGTGCCCAATGATCTGCCCGAAGGTCCGAACCTCGGGTGTCGGCTTGAACGCGTAGATCTCCTCGGACACCTTCTCGGCGGACTTCGTCACGTAGCCGCTGACGATCTGGAACATCACCCTGGATCCCGCGCTGACGGGGTTGGCCGTTGCGGGCGCCTGCGCCTGCGCCTGCGACACGGCCACGGCCCCGGCGAGCGCGCATGCGAATGCCACGAGGAACAGCCGGAAGTAAGACCTCACGGGACCCTCCTTGTCCGACGTCAACGGGTATGGGTATGCCCCTCACCCAGCATAGCGGACTTGGCGTGCCAGGGCCATGCCGGAAGACGAGATTCTGTCGGCTCGGCCGCGACGGCCCGATCGATTCTCAGGACACGCGGGTGGAGCAGGCCCTGGAGGAGCGCCGCCGCAACGGGTCGCCATCAACCAGGAGCCGACATTCGTCCGCAAGAACGGGAACGGTGTCCCGGGGAGTCATTAACGCGACTTAATCTCGGGCTCATGGTGCTGTCACGTGGCTCGCGTCCAATAGCTATAGACGTTGGGGCGAAGAGAGCCCGTATGGCATGCGCGATCACATCCTCACCTGCTGATGCCCGAGACTCAGCCACATCAACCACAGCCCCGACAAATGGAGAGCACGTCGTCATGGATGCCCCAACAACTCGTCCGCACGCACGCGTCATCCGGACCGGCGTTGCAGCGGTCACAGCCGCCCTGTTGATCGCCGCCGGTACCTGGCGCGGCCACGCCGCTGGAACGCAGGCGTCGTCGCCGCCCAACCTCACACAGCCGCGTCCCGCGCCGAGCGGCATGGCGGCGGGGGGCCGCGATTCATACGCGGATGCCGTAAGAGTCGTGACTCCGACGGTCGTCACAATCCGGACCGAAGGCACGGTGCGGATGGACTCGGTGACTCGTCCTGACGACGATGTCTTCCGCAGGTTCTTCGGTGACCAATTCGGCGACGCTCCGAACCGGCCGCCGACATTCAGACAACGTGGCCTGGGGTCCGGTGCCATCGTCGGGGCTGACGGGTACATCCTGACGAACCACCATGTCGTGAATGGTGCCGACAGTGTTCGCGTCGATCTCGCCGACGGCCGCTCGCTGATCGCGAAGGTGATTGGGTCCGACCCTCCCAGCGACCTCGCACTGCTCAAGATCGACGCGACCGCGTTGCATCCTGTCGTGCTCGGCGACTCCGACGCCGTGCAGGTCGGCGATGTCGTGCTTGCCGTGGGCAACCCTCTTGGGGTGGGTCAGACCGTGACGATGGGCATCGTGAGCGCGAAGGGACGGTCCACCGGGCTCGGCGACGGAAGTTACGAGGATTTCCTGCAGACGGACGCACCGATCAACCAGGGGAATTCCGGTGGCCCGCTCGTGAACACCAGGGGAGAGTTGGTCGGGATCAACTCGCAGATCGTGTCGCCATCCGGCGGGAACATCGGTATTGGATTTGCCATTCCGGCCAACATGGCTCGTCACATCATGACCGTGCTGCGAACGGATGGCCGGGTGCGGAGGGGTCAGTTGGGTGTGACGGTCCAACCCGTCACCTCTGACCTTGCCGCGGCGCTGGGCCTGAAGCACATTGGTGGCGCAATCGTCAGTTCCGTGGAGCCCGGCAGCGCTGCGGAGCGTGCCGGCGTCAAGCGTGGAGACGTCATCACGTCGTTCGACGGCAGCCAGGTGACGGATGCGAATTCGCTCAGAAATCGGGTGGCTGACGCGAGTCCTGGGTCACGTGCCCTGCTGGTTGTTGCACGGGAGGGTGTCGAACACCGCTTGACCGCGCGGCTCGACGAGGTCCGATCGGAGGCTCCCCGTGGAGCAACCACACCGGCTGACAGTGGCGGCGGCGTGACCTTTGGCGCGAGCGTCACTCCGGTCACGCACGAGCTGGCGCGGCGGGTTGGCCTGCCGTCCGACGCCCGCGGCCTGCTCGTCGAGGATGTGAACCCCGACAGCCGGGCCGCTGATGCCGGCTTGCAGCCGGGGGATGTCATCGAGGAGGTCAATCGTCAGCCGGTTGCGACGGTTGAGGAGTTACGAATCGCGGTGGCCCACCCGACGCGTACGCCGTTGCTTCTGCTGGTCAGCCGTGGGGGGCGTGACCTGTTTCTCACGGCGTCGTCGCTGCCTGGGTAAGTGACAACGAGGTCATCGGGCGCAATCACGCGCGAAGAGGAGGTTGAGATGAAGTCACTGCTGAAGAAGTCGATCCTACTGGCCGGCGTTGTTCTCCTCGCCGGGAGCACACGCGCCCGGGCCGATTCGGAGGATCTGATGGTCGTCAAGGTCCCGTTCCCATTCGTCGTGGAGGGGCGCACCCTCCCGGCCGGGCAGTACGTCGTCGAACGCGAGGATCAGAACTCGCCCGTCCTGCTGCTTCGGGGCGAGAGGGGCAAC
Source organism: uncultured Acidobacteriota bacterium (assembly GCA_963744445.1). Classification (GTDB taxonomy): domain Bacteria; phylum Acidobacteriota; class Vicinamibacteria; order Vicinamibacterales; family Fen-181; genus CAVUTP01. Next base: position 234,147 of record CAVUTP010000021.1, on the reverse strand, counting down.
CGGGCGTTTTCGTTCGTGCCGACCGTTCCGGCCGCCGGCCACGACCCGACCGGCAACAGGCCGACCCTGTCCTTCACGCGGGAGGGGAATCAGTACCGGCTGGCCAGCGTCTGGGAGTCGGCACGCGAGGGCCAGATCGTCGTTGGCCGGTGAGGCGGCAGTCGCGAGCGGGTTCTGGCATGGCCAGCGACCGCGGTGAGGTGAGACGAGAGGCTGAAGGCGGCGGGCTGCCCGTCGGACCCCGCCTCTCGGTCACACTCGATGATCCGGACACTGGTGCTTCCCCGCGCGTGGGCGATCGGCTCTACCTGGCACTCTCGTTTCTCGTCGCCTTCGAGGATCCGAACTTGTCCGGCCGGGCGTTCCGCGCCTGGAGCTGAACGTCGCCGAGCGACTTGGCGGGTTGGTGCAACTCCCACCAATTACGGGCTCGGTCGTCCGTCCACGGTTCCAGCCCGTTGACTTCCATCAGTCTTTGCGACAGTTCCTTCGCTGACTGTGGCCGATCGTCGGGGCGCTTGGCGAGGCACGCCATGACGATGCGGTCGAGTGCGGGCGGGATCGGCATCTCGGACCTCTGGGATGGCGGCGTCGGAGATGTGTGCGCGTGGTGCATGACGGCCCCCATCGGCGTGTCGGCCGTGAACACCAGCTGCCCGGTCAGAAGAAAGTACGCGACGCACCCTACGGAGTAGACGTCAGCGCGGTTATCTATGGCCGACCCGCCCAGGGCCTGCTCGGGTGCCATGTAAGCCGGTGTGCCCCGGAGAACATTGTCGCGCGTCAGGCCGAGCGCCCCCGTCTCCATGAGGTGCTGAGCGCCTCTGGCGATGCCGAAATCGAGCACCTTCACGAAGTCGTATTCGCCGCCGTACTTCCCGACAAAGAGATTCGCGGGTTTGATGTCGCGATGCACGAGGCCGAACGACTCTGCCTCGTTCAACGAATGGCAGACCTGACGGAGCAGGTGAATCACCCGTTCTGCCGGTAGCGGGCCGTGCTGGCGCACGAGCGTCTCGAGGTCCAGGCCGTCGAGGAGCTCCATCACGTAGTAGAAGGTGCCGTCGTCGGCGACACCAAAATCGAAGAGCTGTACGGTGTGAGGCGACGAGAGACCTGCCGTCACCTGCGCTTCCCGCTCGAATCGTCGAGCCGCTTCGTCGGACCCGACCGCGTTGGGCGAGTCCGACGTGCGAATGAGCTTGATCGCCGCCGGACGTGCGAGCAGCCGATGCCTGGCGCGCCAGACTTCTCCCATTCCGCCTTGACCGAGCCGCTCTCCGAGACGGTAGCTTCCGAGTTCACGCGCTTCGGTGACTGCCTTGCCCAAACCGTAGACGACGCGCGCACCCACGTACGCCATGATCGTCGAGAGCAAGTACGGGAAGACGATCCAGAAGAAGAACATCGCGGGATCTGGACTGAACGTCGTCCGTCGTGTGACCACCATGAACCCGATGACGACGGGAACGGAGCTGACCGATGCCAGCGTGGCCAGCATCGCCTTGCGCGGGCGCGTTGGGATGACCACCGTGAAGAGAAGCGTCCACACGGCGACCCACGAGAGCCCGATCCAACCATTGGCGTTCAGCCGCGTAGGCTCGAGGTACTCGGCGAGTGCGATGCCGTAGCTGCTGGCTACTTCGAAACCAAGTCCGACGTTCATCACAACCGGCAGGGGCACGCGAGTGCTCAACGTGAATCCGCACACGAGCAGCGCCACCGCAATGGAGACCACGCCGGGAACCCAGTTGGCGGGGTCCTGGAACAACCGCGCGCGATCTTGCGCGAAGAGGAGTGCCGGAAAGAAAGCCGCCATGAAGAACGTGAAGGCGTAGAGCAGCGCCAGAACACGAAGCCTCCTCGCAGACTGGCTCAGAAGCTCGGTGGACAGGCCCCTGGTTCCTTGGCCAGACGTGGGGGCATTCCGCCCCGCCCGGGGCAGCAGACGGGGGGTGCCGGCCGATGGTGATCCCATGGGTGTTGGTCCGGCCCGCTCGACGGCGGCGCTTCAAACCCTGGTCCAGACCGCCGCCATGCCGCCACGGGTGACCGCGGCGAGCGCGAACCGGTCGGTCGTCGCGCCTTGCCAGCCGGGCGCCGCGCTCCGGAATCCGCTTCACACATGGCGAGGACAGGCCACTGGTGGCCTGTCCTCGCCATGTGTAGAACCACTAGCGTTGATAGCACATGCCCACGGAGGATTCAACGCGAGACGTGCGCTCAGCCTTGAAGGACGAGGTGGCCATTCGCCCGGCGCATCTGTCGTGGGCGCGGTACAGGCGACCCGTGGGAACGCGGCCTTCGGATGGCCGCAGCACCGTGCTCCAGCATTGACGACGTTCGCGCGCGGACAGTGTGGGATGAGGGATGTCACGTCTTTGACCCAACCGTTGGGGAGTATGATGTCCCTCGATGGGCGGTGGTTCATCGGACGTTCGCCGCCTCCTCGTGGCGCTGGGTGTCGTCGCGGCGGTGACGCTCGTGTGCGGGGCGTGGCTCCACGTCTCGAATCCTGCGACGATATCGACGACGTACCTGTTAGTCGTCCTGTTGGTCGCGACTCGGTCGCGGTTCTGGATCGCCGCGATGACGTCGCTCGCGGCGATGCTCTGCTTCAACTACTTCTTCCTGCCGCCCGTGGGCACGCTCACGATCGCCGACCCTCACAACTGGGTGGCGCTGCTCGTCTTCCTCGCGGTCAGCCTCGTCGCCAGCAACCTCTCGACGCTGGCCAGGACCCAGACGACCGAGGCGGTCAGCCGGCGGGACGAGCTTGCACGGCTCTTCGACTTGAGCCGGGACGTCCTCCTCATGACCGACAGCCGGGAAGCCCTCGCCGTGCTGGCCCGGTCGGTCGCCCGGCGGTTCAACCTGTCGTACGTGGCGATCGCGTTGCCGCCGCCTCCCGGGTGGACCGTGTTCGAGGGTGGGAGCGGCTCCGTCACCCTGGACCAGCGGGAGCTTGCCGACGCCTTCGCCGCGGCCGGGAAGACCCTCGAGTTCGACGCCCTTGCGCGAACGTACGCCGGGCACCGCACCACCGTGTCGCCGGACGGCACCGCGGTGCGGTTCGTCCCGTTGAGGGTCGGCACGAAGCCCGTTGGGATTCTCGCCGCTTCAGGCCGGCCGGTCGAGGCCGGCACCCTCGATGCCCTGGCAGGCGTCGTGGCCATTGCCATCGAACGCGCCCAGTTCCTCGAGGAGCGCAAGGCCGGCGAATTGACGCGGCATAGCGAGCAACTGAAGACCGCGCTGCTCGCGTCGCTGGCACACGACCTGCGGACGCCCCTGACCTCCATCCGGATTGCGGCGAGCAACGTCGGGGGCTCGTGGCTCTCGGACGAGGAGCGCGCTGAGCAGGGCGACCTCATCCTTGCGGAGGTAGAGCGGCTCAGCAGGCTCTTTCAGAACGTGATCGAAATGGCCCGCATCGATGCCGGAGCCGTGGCCGCCGACGCTCGATGGACATACCCGTCCGAGATTGTCGAGGCCGCGCGTGACCAGGCGGAGCAGGCTCTCCGGCAGCACCGGGTGGACGTACCATTGACGACGACGTTCCGATCAGCCTGGACCCGCGGCTCGTAGCCGCCGCCCTGGCGCAACTCCTCCAGAATGCGTCCCAGTATGCTCCGCCGGCCACGACCGTCCACGTCGATGCCGGCGTCGCGGACGGGGCGCTCACGGTGCGCGTCCGCGACCATGGGCCCGGCCTGATGCCCGCGGACCTCCCGCACTTGTTCGAAAAATTCCGCCGTGGCACGGCGGCCGGGAGCGGCACGTCGGGTACGGGCATGGGGCTCTGGATTGCTCGCGGCCTGCTGGCCGCGCAACATGGTCGGATTTGGGCCGAGAACGCCGCGGACGGCGGCGCCCTCTTCACGGTCGTCGTCCCGGGGGCCACGAGAAAGGACGGAGCGACGGAGGTGCCGCCTGCGCCATGACACATGGACCCCGAATCCTGCTCGTCGACGACGACACGGCCATCCAGCGAGCGCTGGGACCCCTGCTGCGATCTCAGGGCTACCAGGTGGCGGTGGCGGCTACCGGCGCGGACGCCCTGCGCCTCTTCGCAGACCAGCCACCCGACCTCATCGTGCTCGACCTGGGATTGCCCGACCTCGAGGGGACGGAGGTGTGCCGCCGCGTGCGCCAGACCTCACCGGTGCCGATCGTGGTGCTCTCGGCGCGGGGGGCTGAGACCGACAAGGTGCAGTCGCTCGATCTGGGCGCCGACGACTACGTGACCAAGCCGTTCGGTCCCGAGGAGTTGCTGGCACGCATCCGAGCAGCCCTGCGTCGAACCGCCGCGGAAGTCGCGGGAGAGTGGGGCCGCCTTATCGCGGGAGATCTCACGATCGACTACGACCGCCGCCGTGTCTCCCGGGAGGAGACGGAGATTCGGCTGACGCCCAAGGAGTTCGAACTGCTCTCGCTGCTGGCCCGTAACCACGACCGTGTGCTGACGCACCGGGCGATCCTCAAGGCGATCTGGGGACCGCACGCGGTGGAGCAACCCGAGCACCTCTGGACGTTGGTCGGCCAACTCCGCAAGAAGATCGAGCCCGACCCCGCCAACCCGCGCTACCTTCTGAGCGAGCCTTGGGTTGGCTACCGCTTCGCGACCGCCGAACCCGGGCCCCAGGCCTGAGACGCGAATTCACTTCACGCCAGGCCGACCGCGACGAGCAGCAGATCGATTGCCTTGATCCCCACGAACGGCACGACGACGCCGCCGAGCCCGTAGACCAGCAGGTTGCGCCGCAGGATGGCCGCCGCGCCGAGCGGCTTGTACGGCGATGCCGCGCAGGGCCAGCGGGATCAGCGCGATGATGATCAGCGCGTTGAAGATGACGGCCGACAGGATGGCCGATTCGGGCGTCGCGAGGCGCATGACGTTGAGCAGCGCCCAGCTGCGGAAACGCCAGCATGAACATCGCCGGGATGATCGCGAAGTACTTGGCCACGTCGTTGGCGATCGAGAACGTCGTCAGCGCGCCGCGCGTCATCAGCAGCTGCTTGCCGATCTCGACGATCTCGATCAGCTTCGTCGGGTTCGAGTCGAGGTCCACCATGTTGCCGGCTTCCTTGGCGGCGGTCGTGCCGGTGTTCATCGCCACGCCGACGTCGGCCTGCGCCAGCGCCGGCGCGTCGTTGGTGCCGTCGCCGGTCATCGCCACCAGCTTGCCCTGCGGCCTGCTCGCGCCGGATGAGCGCCATCTTGTCCTCCGGCGTCGCCTCGGCCAGGAAGTCGTCGACGCCGGCTTCGCTCGGCAATCGCCGCCGCGGTCAGCGGGTTGTCGCCGGTGATCATGACGGTCCGGATGCCCATCGCGCGCAGCGGCGCGAACCGCTCGCGCATGCCGCCCTTGACGATGTCCTTCAGGTGGATGACGCCGAGCGCGCGCGTCCGTTCGGCGACGACGAGCGGCGTGCCGCCCGCGCGCGCGATGCGATCGACGATGGCCTGCAGCTCGGCCGGCACGCTGCGCCGCCGTTCGCTGCGACGTACGCTGGCGATCGCGTCGGCGGCGCCCTTGCGGATCTCGCCGCCCGTCCAGGTCGACGCCCGACATGCGCGTCTGCGCCGTGAACGGCACGAACACGGCCGCCTCGTGTCCGCCAGCTCGCGCCCCCGAATGCCGTACTTCTCCTTGGCCAGGACGACGATCGAGCGGCCCTTCGGGCGTCTCGTCGGCGAGCGACGCGAGCTGCGCGGCGTCGGCCAGCTCCCCCTCGGTCACGCCGGCAGCGGGCAGGAACTCGGTCGCCTGCCGGTTGCCGAGCGTGATCGTGCCGGTCTTGTCGAGCAGCAGCGTGTCGACGTCGCCGGCCGCCTCGACCGCGCGGCCCGACATCGCGAGCACGTTGTGCTGCACGAGCCGGTCCATGCCGGCGATGCCGATCGCCGAGATGAGCGCGCCGATCGTCGTCGGGATCAGGCAGACGAGCAGCGCGATCAGCACCGGGATCGGGATGCTCGGTGCCCGCGTAGCGCGGCGAACGGCTGCAGCGTCACGACGACGAGCAGGAAGACCAGCGTCAGCACGGCCAGCAGGATGTTGAGCGCGATCTCGTTCGGCGTCTTCTGCCGCTCGGCGCCCTCGACGAGCGCGATCATCCGGTCGAGGAACGTGTGCCCGGGATCGGAGGTGACGCGCACCTTGATCCAGTCGGAGATGCACGCGCGTGCCGCCGGTGACGGCCGAGCGGTCGCCGCCCGACTCGCGGATGACGGGCGCCGACTCGCCGGTGATCGCCGACTCGTCCACCGACGCGACGCCCTCGATGATCTCGCCGTCGCCGGGGATGAACTCGCCGGCCTGCACCACGACACGACGTCGCCCTTCGCGCAGGCTGCGCGGCCGGCACCGGTCTCGCGTCTGGCCAGCGCCGGCCGCGACGCGCGGCTGGCCGATGGTCTCGGTCCGGGTCTTGCGCAGCGTGTCGGCCTGCGCCTTGCCGCGGCCTTCGGCCATGGCCTCGGCGAAGTTGGCGAACAGCACGGTGAACCAGAGCCAGAAGGCGACCTGGCCCGGTGAAGAGCGGCCTGCCCGGTGCCGCGCCGCAGCTCCTGGACGAAGATGATCGTCGTGAGCGAGGCTGCCGACCTCGACGATGAACATCACCGGGTTCCTGAACTGGATCCGCGGGTCGAGCTTCCGGAAGGAGTCGACGACGGCCTGGCGGACGATGGCCGGGTCCCAGATCGAGATCGTGCGCGCGCGTTCTGACATGATCGTGTCCTGGTCGCCTACCGGCCCGGCGCGGCGCCGGCCGGCCGAACGCCTCGTCGAGCGCCAGGTTCAGCTCGAGCACGTTGACGCGGGCCCGGCCGAGGAAGCCGAACGTCGGCGCGCTCGGTGTGCGCCTGGATCAGCTCCCGCACGCGCTCGACGGTCGACGCCCCGCGCCGCGCCACGCGCGGCGCCTGCAGGGCCGCCGCGGCCGGCGGGATGTGCGGGTCCAGTCCCGCCGCCGCTGGCCGTGACCATCTCGGACGGCACCTGGCCGGGCGGTCACGCCCTCCTGCGTCGATGACCGCGTCCAGGCGTTCCCGCACGGCCTTCAGGTGATCGGGATTCGACGGCCCGTAGTTCGTGCCGCCGGTCGACGCGGCGTTGTAGTCCACGCCGGACGGCCGCGGCTGGAAGTACTCGGGCCGGGTGAACTTCTGCGCGATCAGCCGCGAGCCGACGACGGTGCCGTCGGCGCGGCGGATCAGGCTGCCCTCGGCCTGGGCCGGGAACGCGACGCGGCCGACGCCCCACAGCACGACGTGGTAGCCGCCGCCGAAGAGCACCATCGTGACGACCGTGAACAGGATGCCTCTGCTTGACTTCCTTCAGCATGATGCGCTCCCGCTGCCTACTAGCGCAAGCGCCAGGTGCTCGGCGATCGGCCCCAGCACGGCGACCGGCATGAACATCAGCAGGCCGAGGATGACGATGACGGCCCACAGCGTGAAGCCGAAGGTGGCGCTGTCGGCGCGCAGCGACCCGGCGGTCTCCGGCGCCGCCGGCTTGGCCGCCAGCGATCCGGCCAGCGCCAGCGGCGCGATGATCGGGATGTAGCGCGACAGCAGCATCACGAGCCCGTCGAGATGTTCCAGAACGGCGTGTTGTCGCCGAGCCCCTCGAAGCCCGAGCCGTTGTTGGCCGCCGCCGACGTGAACTCGTAGAGCATCTCCGAGAAGCCGTGCGGGCCGGGGTTCTTCAGCCAGCCGAGCGCCGTCCCCGGGTCGGCCGTGCGTGGCCCAGACGTAGCAGGCGATGGCCGTGCCCACGAGGATCGCCAGCGGATGCCACAGCAGCGCCAGGCTCGCCAGCTTCATCTCCTTGGCCTCGACCTTCTTGCCGAGGAACTCCGGCGTGCGGCCGATCATCATGCCGGCCACGAACACCGCGACGATGACGAAGATCAGCATGTTGATGAAGCCGACGCCGACGCCGCCGAAGATGTTGTTCAGCCACATGCCGATCATCGGCATCAGGCCGCCGAGCGGCGTCAGCGAGTCGTGCATGGCGTTGACCGACCCGTTCGACGTCACCGTCGTCGTGACGCGCCCAGAGCGCCGAGAGACCCGGCGCCGAACCGGACCTCCTTGCCCTCCATCGACCCGGTGGACTGGTCCACGCCCGATGCGCGGCGATCGCCGGGTTGCCGCCCGCCTTCCTGCGCGACGGCCGAAGACCACCATCGGCAGGTAGAGCGCCAGCATCGTCGCGAAGATCACGACCGCCAGCCGACGGCGCCGGACCATGTAGCCGAGCATCCAGACCATCGCCATCGGGATGATCGCGATCGACCACGTCTCGACGAAGTTCGAGAGCGGCGTCGGGTTCTCGTAGGGGTGCGCGGAGTTCGGGCCCGAAGTAGCCGCCGCCGTTGGTGCCGAGCTGCTTGATGGCCACTTCACCGGCGCGCGACGCCGCGCGCGATCGTCTGCTCCCGGCCCTTCGACCGTCGTCGCCTGCGCCGCGCCCTCGAACGTCATCGGGCGTGCCCTGCCAGATCAGGACGATCGCCACGAGCAGGGCCAGCGGCAGGAACACCCGGACGGTGGCGCGGGTGAGGTCGACGTAGAAGTTGCCGAGCTGCGCCGAGCCGGTTGCCCGCGAGGCCGCGGATGATCGCGATGCACGCCGCCACGCCGGTCGCGGCGCGTCACGAACTGCAGGAACGTGATCGACGAACATCTGCGAGAAGTACGAGAGGCCCGTCTCGCCGCTGTAGTGCTGCAGGTTCGTGTTCGTCATGAAGCTCGAGATCGTGTTGAACGCGAGCGTCGGCTCCATGTTCGCGATGCCGTCCGGATTGAGCGGCAGCACTGCCTGCAGCGGAGACAATCGGCGAACGTCGCCAGCCACATGACGACGTTCGAGACGAGCAGGGACAGGGAGTAGCGCTTCCAGTCCTGCTGCTCGCTCGCGTCCACGCCCGTCACGCGCAGGACGAGCCGCTCGATCGGCACGAGCACGGGGTCGAGCGGCGTCCGTCGTCCGGTGAACACCTTGAAGATGTACCGGCCGACGGCCAGGCTCGTGGCGACGGTGAGCAGGATGGTGAACGCGACGGCGATGTACTCGGTGGCCATACGAAGCCTCAGAACCGCTCGGGACGCAGCATGGCGTACAGGAGGTAGATGAACGCGGCGACGCTCAGGAGCAAGGACAGCAGGACCATCGCGTGTCACCCTTCACAGGCGGTCGCAGGCCTCGACCAGTCCCGCCATGGCCAGGAATACCACCAGCCCTAGTCCAATCATCCCAAGGAGCAGCACGTCGAACCTCCTACCACGCGCCCTGCTTGGTGCCGAACCACCACACGAGGCCGACCAGCACGGTGTCCTGGCTCTCCCGAAGGTCGTCCGGGCAGTAGCCTTCGAGCGTGACTCCGAATTGAAGGTGCGGCAGCGTTTCCTGGCCGGACTGCTGCGCCGCCGCGGCAGGCGACGTCGCCGGTGGTGGGGTCGGGGCCGACTGCCCGAACGCCGTTGCCGCCGCCAGCCCCAGCAGGACAGCCGCAATCACCATCGCCGCCAGCGCTCCTCCGCGCCGCCCCACGGGCGACACGGCCGGCAAGGCCCGCTCCGGTCCGCCCCGGATCGAGAGCGACTGGCGAAACGCCAGCAGTGCTTCGATGAGCTCGTCCAGTTGCTGCACGACCTCTTCGCTGGAGCCGATGAACCGCCGCTCGCTCAAGGCGTATTCATGCGGCGTCTCGCCCTGCCTCGTGTCCATGTCAATCAGCCCTCTCGATCACGATAGGCAGGTTCGACTGAGGCCGACCGCAAGAGTCCCTCAAAAGACCCTGAAGATGGGAGTCGTTTGGGAAGACCGCGTTATGATCCGGCTGGGTTGCGCTCGACTGCCGAGGGGCGCAAAGCCTCCTGGAACCGAATGCCAGATCATCGACCGTCGGCCGACGCATTGCTGGCCCGCCTCAAGGAGGAGGAGCGGGCGCGCCTGCGCGTCTACGTCGGCGCGGCCCCGGGCGTCGGCAAGACGTACGAGATGCTCCAGGACGCGCACGCCCTCCGGGCGCGTGGACTGGACGTGGTGGTCGGCTTCGTGGAGACCTACGGACGCGCAGAGACGGAGGCGCGGATCAGAGACCTCGAGGTGGTGCCGCGGGCCCGCGTGGCATACCGCGGGGCCGCGCTGGAGGAAATGGACCTCGACGCCATCCTCCGCCGGCACCCCGCCATGTGCGTCGTGGACGAACTGGCCCACACCAACGTGCCCGGCAGCCGGCACGGGAAGCGCTTCGAGGACGTCCTCGAACTCCTCGACGCGGGCATCCACGTCATGACGGCGGTGAACATCCAGCACCTCGAGACGCTGAACGACGCCGTCGCGCGGGCCACGGGCGTCCGCGTCCGAGAGACCGTCCCCGATACGTTCCTCGACCGGGCGGACGAGGTGATCAACGTGGACGTGACGGTCGAGGAGCTGCGAAACAGGCTCCGGGAGGGAAAGATCTACCGGCCGGAGAAGATCGAGCAGGCGCTCTCGAACTTCTTCCGCAAGGGGAACCTGTCCACGCTGCGTGAACTGGCCCTGCGAACGGTGGCCGACGCGGTGGGTGAGAAGGCCGCAGGCTATCGCGCCCGGGAAGGGCTCGAACCGGCGTTGATCCCCGAGCGGGTGATGGTGTGCATGAGCTCCAACCCGCTGGCGCCGCGCGTGCTTCGGGCCGGCGCGCGCATCGCTGGCCGCCTTGGCTCCCGCTGGTACGCAGTCTACGTGGAGACCCCGCACGAGAAACCCGACCGCATCGCGGCGCGGGACGCGGAGGGGCTTCGGCAGAACATCCGCCTGGCTGAGAGTCTGGGGGCGACCGTTGTGCGGGTCCACGCGGCGAAACCCGCCGACGGCCTGATCGCCTTCGCCCAGCGCGAGGGGGTCACTCATGTCGTCTTCGGCCAGACCGCGCGATCGAGGTGGGAACTCCTGTGGCGCGGGTCCACGCTGGACGGATTCCTCCGTGCGGTGCCCGGGGCGGCCGTGCAGGTCGTACCGCTTGGCGACGAGTGACGCAAACCGCGCCCGCTCGCGGTGAGCAGTGATGATCCGCTGACGGCGGCTCAAAAGGGGACGGCGCCGGGGCGTCGGCGACGCACGCGGCGGGAGCGGACTTGACGATCATCGACGAGGTGCCGCCGTTCGTCCGCGCATGGTGGACCTGTCAGCCAGCCGCGAGGCGCCGAACACCGACGGCCTGTTCACAACTGCACAGATGCGCACGGCCGCGTCGCGACATACTTCGATGGAAGGTCCCCGGTTCGCGGCTTGGCAGTCGAACGGGCGCAGGAGGCTCTACCCCTCGCCGTTCACGAGCTCGAGTTCGTGGACCATGTCACAGGAACGAAGGGCCTTGCCTGTGTTGGGAGGTGAATGAAATGAGACGGCTCGTTGGACTAGCCTTGGCGTTGTCCCTGACGGGTTCAATCACGCTGTCAGCCCAGAAGCCCGGGAAGCAGAAAGGAAAGTCGCAGGCGGAGAGCCAGGTGACCGGCGTCTTCAGCGACACTCAACGGGAGGCGGCTCGCCTGTACTTCGTCAACGAGCACGGCCGCGGTAACTGCCCGCCGGGCTTGGCCAAGAAGCAGAACGGCTGCCTGCCCCCGGGACAGGCGAAGAAACGCTACGTCGTTGGACACTCGCTGGCGAGGGGGATTGCTCCAGGGACGCTCCCGGTGGAGCTATCTGCGAGGATAGGACCCGCCCCCCCCGGTTATCGGTATGGGATTCTCGACGGCGATCTGCTCAAGCTCGCCAGTGGTTCCATGCTCGTGGTCGACGCAATCGAGGGACTGGTTCGGTAGTGGTCCTTGGGTGCCAACCAGTTGCCCCCGGCGGCGCATGCAAGAACCTGCGAGCCGTTCCCGGAACCGAGGGTTGTAGGTTCACGGGCTCCGCTATACTCGTTTCATACGTCCAGCATGACCGGGTTCGGCGCGCCTCCCGCGCGGGGGGCAGTGCATTCGAAAGGAGCCACACATGCCCAGGTACTCTGCTCCAGGCAAATTACGTCGGCGAGGGGATCAAGGGACTGCTCAAGGAGGGCGGCACGAGTCGTCGCGCCGCCGCCGAGAAGGCGATCGAGTCGGTCGGCGGAACGATGGAGGCTTTCTACTTTGCCTTCGGCGAAACGGACGCCTACGTAGTTGCCGAGGTGCCCGACCAGGTGAGTATGGCCGCCCTCTCGCTGACGATCAGCGCCAGCGGAGCCGTTGCGACCCGGACCACCGTCCTGATGACAGCGGAAGAGGTTGACGCGGCGACGAGGAAGACACCGAGCTATCGGGCGCCTGGACGATAGCCCGTCCTCGAGCTGCCCAGGTGGGCGATCGTCAACTTACTTCGCCCCGGCCACCGCCGGCGTGATGACGAGGTTTCGATACTGCACGGGCCCGTGATCGCCCTGCAGGTAAATGGGACCAGGTGCACCCTCGTCGCTGTCGAGCGCGCCGCCGGTTATGCCGGGGATCGTCTGGTCGCAGATGATCGTCTTGCCGTTGAGCACCACGGTCACGCGGCGGCCGACGAGCGTGATGTCGAACGTCTGCCAGACGCCGGGCCCGTTGCTCGCGTTCTCGTTAGGAACGAGAAAGCCGTAGATGCCTCCCATGTCGACCGACCGTGGTTCAGGGTCGGTGGCGTCCTCCACCTGCACTTCGTAGCGACCGCGCAGGTAGATGCCGCTGTTGCTGCCCTTCGGGCAGTTCACCTCGACGTGCAGCTTGAAGTCGGTGAACTTCGCGGTCGTCACGAGGTTGGCGCCGCTCTTCGCGTTCTTGAGGATGCCGGCCTCCGCCGTCCACTGGCTCGTCCCGCCGAAGGTGGTCCAGCCCGTCAGGTCCGTGCCGTTGAAGATGGACACCGGCTCCCCCCACACGGGTGCGGCGCTGCGACGCAGCGACGGCGCCCGGCGGCCCGTGAAGCGGTGCCGCTCGCCCGCGGGCGTGACGAGGGTGCCCTCGAGCACGTCGCCGGCAAGCACGGCGTCGACGACCAGGTCGGACGTGTCCTTCTCCCACTGCGGGGGGATGGCGAAGTGCACGGACCCGTTGTTGAACTCCACGCGTGAGATGGGGCGGGCGCTGCCGCCCCCGCCCACGAAACGGCCAACGAGCGTTCGGGTTCCCGAGAGAGTCACCTCGAGCCAGGACGGGTAGGCCGCCTTCGGGCCCTGGACCGTCAAATCCCAACGACCGATGATGGGGGCTGGGGCCGGTGCCTGCGCTGGCGGTCGTGCGGCCTCACCCACCGCGTGGGCCGACGGACCCGGAAAGAGGCGGGCGGCGGCAACCGCTCCCGCGGAGGCCGTCACGACGATGAGGCACAGGGCCAGCGATTGAGGCAGTTCCCGATAGCGCATGGTGGCGGTCCTTCGGACTCACGGAGGGTCATCGAACCGATACGGCGCGGAGCTGAAGGCGCTACACGCGCAGTCGGTGCGGCTCTTCCCGGGACCTTACGCCTCGCGCCGGCGACCGTCAAGGGCCGCGGGGTAGAAGCAGCCACGCGGGGCGGCTTGCAAGAACTTGCCGGCCGCTCCTGGACAGGCGTCCGCGAATGGTGGCCGTTTGTCTTGGGGCAACCTCGAAGGCGCGGCGACGCCGATGCAAGAGCTGGAGCCACCTGGTCGGCAGGCCAGCCGCTCTTTCGCACTTTTCCCTCGCCCGGAGCCATCCCCTCGTGTCATGTATGACCAATGACGGCGCTCCCCCGGCGGCTCGCCTGCTTGCGGCCGGCGTCATCGTCGCGGCCCGCTGGGACGCATTGAACGCCACCCGGTTCGGCGCGGAGGTCGGCCGCGTCGCTGAACGATCGACTTCCGGAGTCGTGCAAGAGGACACGGAGGGTATTGCCATGCGCGACAGAGAAGGTCCGTTCATTGCTGCTGCTTCGGCGCTGATCGTGGCGTCCGTTCTGCTGGCTCAAGGCCAGGCTGCAGCCCCGCCTCGGTCCCCGTCAGCGCAGGAAGGCGCGTCGAAGGCTGTTGCCGGCGGCGGCATCAGCGCCCCCGGTTGGATGGGGAAGATCGATGCGAACGAAGAAAAGGCCGGCCTCACGCTGAACAGCGCCAGGCTCGCGCCGGAAGGGCAGAACCTGCACGTGACGACCGGTCCGGCCGTGACGTACTGGAAGCCGTCCCCCACGGCGACGGGTGACTACACCGTGAAGGCGACCTTCACCGAATCAGACTACATGGGTCTCAACGACCATCCACATCCGTACGGGATCGTGATCGCCGGCAACGATCTCGGCACAGCCACGCAGAGCTATCTCTACTGCGCCGCCTACGGCAACGGCACGTTCATCGTTCGTGGGATGGGACCGGATCCGTTCTCGATGGGCGGCCGCCAGCCGACCCCGAACGACGCCGTTCACAAGGCCGAAGGGGTACACAAGCCGGTGACGCAGGAAATCGGGATGTCGGTGAAGGGCGGCTCGGTGTCGTGCACGATCAACGGCGTGGTCGTCGCGACCTACACGAAGGCCGAACTTATCGGCCCGGGCAAACTCAAGTCCACCGACGGCGTGTATGGTATCCGCTTCGCGCACAACACGGACGCCATTGTGAGGGGCCTCACGATGGTGAACCAGGTCTCGAAATAGGAGCGGACCGACCTGCTGATGGTGGATGCCGAGCCGAACGATTTGTCGGGTTCGCTTCTTGCGTCTATCGCCGCGGCACGAGCGCCGGCGACCCGTGTCACGTGATGGAGGAAGCTATGGCGAAGGACGATTGGGGACTGTCGAAGCTCGTCGAGAATCCAGGGCTTGACCGCATAGCCGAACCGCTGAGCAGCGCGGTACGCAACGCCTACGCGGCGGCCGGGCCGGCCGGCCAGAAAGCAAAGAACCTCGCTCACGGCGTCTGGCTCGGCCACCCGCTCCATCCCGTCTTTACCGACGTGCCGGTCGGCGCCTGGACGACCGCTCTCGCTCTCGACCTTGCCGCCAACGGCGAGCCGGCGATGCGACGCGCAGCGAGGTTCGCGATTGGCGTTGGGCTCTTTGGGGCAGTGGGGTCGGCGATTACCGGCTTGACCGACTGGAGCGAGACGAGCGGCCGCTCGCGCCGCACCGGGCTGGTTCACGGGCTTCTGAACATCGCCGCCACCGCGCTCTTCACCGCGTCCTGGTTCGAGCGCGGGAACGGTTCGAAGTCGGGGGGGCGGTTGACCGCCTGGGCGGGTTATGCCATCGCCGCGGGTTCGGCGTATCTCGGTGGCGACCTGGTGTACGGTCAGCGGATCGGTGTGACCCATGCGTCGATCGAAGAACCTGAGACCTTCACCGCCGTCGCCCAGAGCAATGACGTCCCGGATGGCTCGATGAAGCGCGCTCGGAAGGACGACGTCGACGTACTCCTGGCCAGGCAGCGAGGCCGGGTCTGCGCCCTCGCACACCCCTGTGCACACCTCGGCGGGCCCCTTTCAGAGGGCACGCTGAAAGAGGGATCGGTCGTCTGCCCCTGGCATGGATCCGAGTTCGCGCTGGACGATGGCCGCGTGCTGAACGGTCCGGCCACTCAAGCACAGCCGACCTTCGACGTGCGCGAGCAGGCGGGGGCGATCGAGGTGAAGGTCCCCGAGTAGGTGCGAGGCAGATCGCAGGACGCCCGACCCGCGGGAACCGCCGGCGCCAGCTCATCGGCTACACGGTCATCGGTGTCATCCCTTATCACGCGCCGTCTTTTCGGGTACGCTATGCCGGTCTGCGCTGAAGGTCCAAGACGAGGGAACAGGCGAAACGTCGGTGGGTACCTGCATGACGCCCACACACCGCCCCGTGACACGAACCGTCGCGCGCCTCGCACTTCTGGTCGGAATCCTCGTTGCCCTCGTCGGCGCCGGGTATCTCGCGGCGTGGTTGAGCGGCACGATGGCCTCGCTGGCCGGTGCCACGACGATCACGATGAAGGCGAACACCAGCTTGTGCCTGCTGCTCGCCGGTCTCGCCTTGACGCTGATTGCCTGCCAGGAATCACCGCCGCTGGCGCTGCGCCTCGCAGCGCGATTCTTCGCGGCGGTGGTCCTCGCCGCCGGTGCCGCCACGCTCGTCGAACACATCGGACGCCTCGACATCGGGATCGATCAACTCCTCGCGACGGAGCCGCCGGGAGCGAGTGGCGTCATTCGCCCCAACCGCATGGGCCCGCCCGCGTCGTTCTGCTTCACGCTCCTTGGGACCGCCCTCCTGCTGCTCACCCGCAGCCGTTGGACCGCGCGCTTGAGCGCAACCCACCAGTCCTTGGCCGTGGCGGCCGCCGTGACGGCGCTGGTTCCGATCACCGGGTACCTGTACGGGGCGAGCGAACTCTACGGTATTGCACGGTACACGGGGATCGCGTGGCCCACTGCAGCGTCGCTTTTCGTTCTCGCCATGGGGGTCTTCTTCACCCGGCCGACCGAGGGGCCCGCGGCGCTGGTGATCTCGGAGGGGCCCGGGGGCGTGCTGATTCGCCGGTTGGTTCCGCCGATGGTGCTGATGCCGCTCGGCCTCGGGTGGCTGCGTCTTGCTGGCGAGCAGCGGGGCTGGTTCGACGCCGCAACCGGCACGAGCCTGGCGATGCTGTTCTTCATCGTGGCCCTCTCGGCCATGGTGTTGGTCGGCGGGCGGCTGGTCGCTCGATCCGAAAGCGTCATCCGCCGGAGCGAGGACGCGGCGCGCCGGCAGTTGGCGGAGATCCAGTCAATCTACGACTCCGCACACGTCGGTTTGTGCGTCTTCGATCGGAACCTGCGCTATCTCCGCATCAACGAGCGGCTGGCCGCGATCAATGGGATGCCGGCTGCGGACCACCTTGGCAAGACCCTGGATGAGGTCCTGCCCTCCCTGGCCCCGCTCGCTCGCGACCTCGCGGAACGGATTATCCGCACCGGCCAAGGCGTCACCGACGTCGAGTTCAGCGGGACAACGGCCGCCGACCCCAATGTGCAGCGGACCTGGACGGAGCAGTGGCTGCCCCTGAAGGATCCCGCCGGTCAGGTCGTGGCGATCAACGTCGTCGTCGAAGAGACCACGGAGCGCAAGCGGGCCGAAGAAGTCCTCCGCAGGAGCGAAGAACGCTTCCGCGCTCTCGCCCGCGCCAGTTCCCAGGTGTTGTACAGCATGAGTCCCGACTGGAGCGGGATGCTCACGCTCCAGGGCGGGGACTTCCTCGCAGTGAACGGGACGCCAAACCGCAACTGGCTCCAGGAGTACATCCACCCCGACGATCGGCAGAGGGTGCTCGAGGCCGTGGACCGTGCCGTGCAAACCGGCAGCGTGTTCGACCTGGAACATCGCGTGTTGCTACTGGATGGCACGGTGGGGTGGAGCTCCTCGCGTGCGGTCCCGGTGCACAACGCCGCGGGCGAGATTGTGGAGTGGTTCGGCGCGGCGAGCGATATCACCGCCCGGAAGCGCGCCGAGGAGGCCGTGCGGCAGAGCCAGAGTCGCCTGACGGCCGCGCTGGAGATCGCCGAACTCGGGATTTGGGAGTACGACGTCGCGGCGGCTCGAACCTCCCACGACGACCGGTGCCGCGAAGTGTTCGGGATCTCGGGCGGGCAAGTGTCCAACGACGAGATGTTCGACCTGGTGCACCCGCAGGACCGGCCTCGGGTGAAGCAAGAGGTGGCTGCTGCGCTCGATCCGCGCGGCAACGGACTCTACGACACGGAATACCGCATCGTCCGGCCGGACGGGACCGAACGATGGGTGGCCGTGAGGGGTCACGGGAGCCGGTCGGGTGGCGACGCCGCCGGTATCGCGCGCCGCTTCGTCGGCACCCTGATGGACATCACCAACCGCAAGGAGGCCGAAGAGGCGTTGCGGAAGGCCAACAGGCAATTGGCGGAAGCCGACCGCCGCAAGGACGAGTTCATCGCGATCCTCTCACACGAGCTCCGCAACCCGCTCGCACCGATCCGCTACGCTCTGCCGCTGCTCGAGCGAGAGACTCTCGGTGACGCCGCCGCGCGCGCGGTCTCGGTGATCAACCGCCAGGTTCATCACCTGGTGCGGCTGGTCGACGATATTCTCGACGTGTCCCGCCTCACGCGCGGCAAGATCGAACTGAGGCGAGAGCGGGTGACGCTCGAGTCCATCCTCGGCGCCGCGACCGAAGCCGCGTCGCCGGCAATCGTGTCAGGCCGGCACACGCTGACGGCGTCGCTTCCCGACGAACCGATCTGGGTCGATGGGGATTCGGGGCGGATCACGCAGGCGCTCACCAACCTGCTGAACAACAGCGCCAAGTACACGCCGGCAGGGGGGCAGATTACGCTGGAGGCGACACGCCAGGACGGCCAGGCGGTCATCCGCGTGCGCGACAACGGCATCGGTATCGATCCCCAGGCCTTGCCGACCCTCTTCGAGATGTTCCGACAGATCAACCGCGGCGACAGAGCGCAGGGCGGCCTGGGCGTCGGGCTCGCGTTCGCGAAGCGGTTGGTGGAGATGCACGGCGGAAGCATCGAGGCGCACAGCGCTGGCGCGGGGCGAGGTTCCGAGTTCGTCGTGCGCTTGCCCGTCATTGCCGAGGCCCAGGCCTCCGACCTGCAGGCGGCCGCGAGTGCCACGCGGGTTGCGAGCGGGCGGCTGAAGGTGCTCGTCGTGGACGACAACGCGGATTTCGTCCAGATGCTCTCCACCAGCCTGGAGAGTGCCGGTCACGATGTGCGTAAGGCGCTGGACGGGCGCAGCGCGGTCGCGGTTGCAGTCTCCTATCGCCCGGACGTGGTGCTCCTCGACCTCGGCATGCCGGTCATGGGTGGCCTCGAAGTGGCCAGGGAACTGCGGCGGCGCCCGGAAACGGCGGATGTGCGGCTGGTCGCGCTCACAGGCTGGGGGCAGGCTCAGGATCGCCGGCGGACCGAAGAGGCGGGCTTCCATCATCACCTGACGAAACCGACGGATCCGCAGGAACTCCAGGCCCTGCTCGAACATTTCGCCGGCGAGTTGGCCGCACGACAGGTGGATCGCTCGTAAGTACAGCCCGGGTTGCTCACGGTTCACCAATTGCATCTGGCCCGTTTCGAACGCCGGTACGCCGGACTCTCGGCACCTCAACCAGTACAAAGCCGATACTTGCCTTCCGTCGGAAGGAGCGACCCTTTGCCGTTGTGCAGCCTCGCGGAGCTCATCGAGCCCGCCACGCTTCAGTCCCTGATGGACGACTTCTACAAGCTCACCCGCGTCCCCGTGTCAATCGTGGACAGCGAAGGGCAGGTCCTGGTGGGCGTCGGGTGGCAGGACATCTGTACGAAGTTCCATCGCGTCCACCCGGAAACATGCCAGGCGTGCATCGAGAGCGACACTGAGCTCTCCGCCGGCGTCGTCGCTGGCGAGTTCCGCGTCTACCAGTGCAAGAACCACATGCGGGACATCGCGACGCCGGTGATGGTTCGCGGGCAGCAGGCCGGCAACGTGTTTTCCGGGCAGTTCTTCTTCGACGACGAGACCATCGATTACGAGCTCTTCTCGGAGCAGGCGCGCAGGTACGGCTTCGACGAGCAGGAGTACATCGCCGCGCTCGACCGGGCGCCGCGGTTGTCGCGAGGGTCGGTGGAGACCGCCCTGACGTTCTTCGTGAAGCTCGCCCAGATGGTGTCGCGGCTGGCCGACGCCAACCTCGCGCTCGCCCAGAACATCGAAGAACGCCGCGACCTCGTGCGGTCGCTCCAGCACAGCGAGAATGACCTGGCCCGGGCGCAGGCCGTCGCCCGGACGGGCAGCTGGCGCCTCGACGCGCGGAGCCAACGGCTGGTGTGGTCCGCCGAGGTGTACCGGATGTTCGGCGTTCCGCCGGAAACCCCCTTGACCTACGAGTTGTTCCTGGCGCAGGTCCATCCCGACGACCGGGCGTCGGTCGACCGCGCCTGGGGCGCAGCTCTCACGGGCGCCCCCTACGACATCGACCATCGGATTGTTGCCGGCGGCACGGTCAAATGGGTTCGGGAGCGGGCGCAGCTGGAGTTCGACCGCCAGGGCTCTCTGACTGGCGCGCTCGGCACGGTGCAGGACATCACCGAGCGAAAGCAGCTCGAAGAACAGCTGCGCGACAAGGCAGACCGGCTCGCGGAGGCCAATCGTCTCAAGGACGAATTCCTCGCCACGCTCTCCCACGAGCTGCGGACACCCCTGCAGTCGATCCTCGGGTGGTCGCAGATGCTCGCCCAGGGGCCGCTCGACCCCGAGACGACACAGCGGGCGATGGCGTCGATTTCCCGGAACGCCCTGTCCCAATCACAGCTCGTGGCAGACATACTCGACGTCTCTCGCATCATCACCGGCAAGTTGTCCGTCGACGTCGAGGCGGTCGACCTCCGCTCCGTCGTGGCCAACGCGGTGGAGTCCATTCGCCCGGCCGCCGCAGCCAAGCGGCTCGATCTGCAGATCGCCCTCGACGATCGACAACCGATGTGTGTGTCCGGCGATGCCGGCCGCCTGCAACAGGTGTTCTGGAACCTCATGTCGAACGCCGTCAAGTTCACCCCGGCCGGCGGCAGGATCCGTGTGGGCGTCGAGCGGCTCGGGTCGCAGGTTCAGATACAGGTGCAGGATTCGGGGATGGGCATTGCGCAGGCCTTCCTGCCTTACGTGTTCGACCGCTTTTCGCAAGTCGATTCGTCAACGACGCGCCGCCACGGCGGCCTGGGGCTCGGCCTGGCGATCGTTCGGCACCTCGTCGAGCTGCACGGGGGAACCGTCCGGGCGGAGAGCGAGGGAGAGGGCCGCGGGGCGACATTCACGATCCTCCTTCCTGTCCGAGCCATCCGGGAGGAGAAGAGCTGGGAGCAGCCGTCGGGGGAGGGCGAGGAAACCCTTCCGCCGATCCGACTGCTTGCGGCCGGCACGCTGAAGGGCATCAAGGTGCTGGTGGTGGACGATGAAGCGGACGCCCGGGACCTGGTGCGCGCCGTTCTCGCGAGATTGGGGGCCGCCGTGGAGACAGCGGCGTCGGTGGAAGAAGCGATGGAGGCCCTGGCGACCGCCCGGTTTGACGTCCTGTGCGCAGATATCGGCATGCCGGGCGAGGATGGTTACGAGCTCCTCCGTCGTGTACGTCTGCTGCCACGAGAGACCGGCGGGTCGATCATGGCCGTGGCATTGACGGCGTATGGACGGGCCGAGGATCGGATGCGGGCGCTGGCCGCCGGGTTCCAGCAGCACGTCTCGAAACCCGTGGCTCCAAGTGAACTCACGGCGGTGGTCGCGAGCCTCGCGGGTCGAACGCTCGGTGATTGACAGGCCCACTGCGGCCTTGGGGCAATCCAGCAGGCCCCGGAGGCGTGCTCCTCGTCCTCAGTTCAGCTGGCTTGGCGGATGGGTGCCGGCCAGCCTCGCCACGACGAGGGCCAGTTGGTCGGGCGGGACGGGCTTTGACACGTGTTCCTGGAACCCCGCCGCCAGCGCGCGCTCCCGGTCGCCCAATTGCGCGTAGGCGGTGAGTGCCGCTGCCGGTATCGAGCCGCCCTCGGCGCTCGAGAGGGCTCGAATCCGTCGTAGCAGCGAGTAGCCGTCTTCCACCGGCATCCCGATGTCCGCCACGAGCACATCCGGTCGCCAGTAGCGAACCTCGCGGAAGGCTTCGTGCGCCGACGCCGCCACCTTCACCGATGCACCGTACCGCGTCAGCACCGCCTCCACCAGCTCACGCGCGTCTGCTTCGTCGTCGACGACGAGCACCCTGAGACCGTGCAGCGCCAGCGCCGTGCGGCTGGGAGCACTTTCGTCATCTTTTCGCCAGACCGTGACGGCCGCCGGGGCTTCTGCCACGGCCCGTACTGGCAGTGTCACGCTGAACGTTGCGCCGTGACCGCGACCGCGGCTCGCGGCGCTCACGGTCCCGCCGTGGAGTTCCACGAGGTGCCGGACAACGGCAAGGCCCAACCCGAGTCCGCCGTGCGGACGGGTGGTGGAACTGTCCGCTTGCGAGAAGCGTTCGAACATGTGCGAGGAGAATTCCGGATCGATGCCCACCCCGGTGTCCGACACCGTGAGTTCAAGCTGTGAGTCCCTCCGTTCGAGGCGTATCGCCACCCTGCCATGCTTCCCCGTGAACTTGACGGCGTTGGAGAGCAGGTTCCAGACGACCTGCCGCAGCCGCTCGGCGTCGCCGACCATCAGCGCACCCGGGGGGAGCGACGAAACAAGCTCGATCTCCTTCGCGTCCGCGGCGTTGCGCACGAGTTCGACCGCCGAGGCCACGACCCCCCCAAGATCGACGGGGGACAGCTGCAAGACGAGCTTCCCGTTGATGATGCGCGAAACGTCGAGGAGGTCGTCGACCAGGCGCGTCTGGGCGTGAGCATTCCGGAGAATGGTCTCCGTGGCCGCTCTCTGCCGCTGCGCGTCCAGGCCGCCGGAGACGAGAAGATGCGCCCAGCCGACGATGGCGTTCAATGGCGTGCGCAGTTCGTGCGAGAGGGTCGCGAGGAACTCGTCCTTCACCCGGTTGATCCGCTCGGCTTCGGTGTGAAGCACTTGCAGCCTGCCGGCCTGCGCCCGAAGTTCCTCGGCCTGCGCGCGGAGTTCCTGTCCCCGGGTGTGAAGTTCCAGCGCCTGCCCATGAAGCACCCGCTCCGCCGCCCTCCACCGCCCAACGAGCCAGACCAGGCCCCCGGCCACAGCCGCGAAAAGGCCCATCGCAAGCCAATCCTCGCCGTGAGGCAGGAACTGGTACCGGGGGCTGACGAACATGTAGTTCCCGGCGAAGGCGGCGAGGACGGTGCTGAGCGCGCCCCCGTCCCTTCCGCAGAACCAGGTGGCGACGACCACGGACGCGACGTAGATGAAGTACGGAATCTGCTCGTGAATGAACGGGTCCACGAGCGCGCGAAGGAGGGTGGCGGCGGCCACAATCCCGACCGCCAGGAGATAGCGCGCCAGCCGTTGACGGGGAACGTGGGTCAGGGAACCAAGCTCTGCAGATGGGCGCACGCGCCTCCCCCGTTTCGAAGCCAACACGATGCTCGGACTGTATCTTGAAGTGTGTAGTGTAGCGCAGAACGGAGCGTCGAGGCGGGGAAGCGGTTGGCGAGGCCGTACAAAGAAGAAGGGACGCCCTGGCCTGCGACACATACGGTCGGGAGAGCGTCCCCGTCTCTCTGGCTGCGCCACCCGGGTGTCATCCACCCGGTGCGGCAAATCGGCCTACCAGCGCGGCTCGGAACGACGGCTTCCGCCGCCGCCACCGAACGACCGCTCGGGCTTCGGCCGCGCTTCGTTCACCGTCAGGTTCCGGCCCCCCATCGAGTACTCGTTGAACTGGTGAATCGCAGCCTGCGCCTCGGCGTCGGTGTTCATCTCGACGAATGCGAAGCCGCGCCCGCGACCCGTCGTCATGTCGCGCATGACGCTGACCGTGTCCACCGTGCCGGCGGCCGCGAACAGCTGCTGCAGGTCCGCTTCACCGACTTCGTACGGAAGGTTGCCGACGTAAAGTTTCCTACCCATGTGGCTAATCTCCTCCCCGCTTCTGCGGGGATCTGACGGCGGAGCGTCAACATCCGTTCATCGTCTGCTGTCGCCCGGGCTCCAGAAGCGAAACCGCGAGCGGGATGGAGAATGCGTTCCAGGAGATGCCGTGGGGCGGGAATCGAGAAGAGGCTCGGTTCGAACTGACCCGGCAGAGCAGAAATGCGATCGTCCAACCTGACCCGGTCAGTATAGCACACTCCCGGCCTGCCTGGATCGGGCGGGATGGCTCATGCTGTAATGAGAGAGGGCCCATGCCTTTTGATCTGTGGTGGATATTGACCGAACTCGTGGTCGGTGGCGCGGGGTTCGTGCTCTTCACCTACGGGAGGCGGCAGGAACGCGTCCCCCAGCTGGTGGCCGGGCTCCTGTTCATGGTCTTCCCGTTCTTTGTGACGAGTGTCAGCGGCCTCCTTGTCGGGAGCGTCCTCCTGTCCGCCGCAACGTGGTGGGCCATCAGGCTTGGTTGGTGACCATCCGGGGCGCACGAGGCCTCGTTGCTGTCCGCCCGCCGACGCCGGCGGCGCCCCTACCGCCGCCACTCGATCTTCGGCGACCAGAAGACGTTGATGCCGAGTGCCGACCAGCGCGGCGCCTGGGTGCCCAGGCGCACGCGGAAGTCGTTCCAGTCGCGCGCGGCCTGCGCCGTCCACGCGACCTCCGCGGCCGCCGGCAGCCGCGGGAACATCAGGAACTCCACGTCGTCGATGCTCGCCGTCGTCTCGGACCAGATCGGCGCTTCCACCCCGAGGATCTGCGACTCCTCCACGTCGATGTGCTTCGCGGGATCCCACGTGTAGGGAACGTCCACGTCCACCTTGCCGGCCCAGTCGAGGCCCAGCACCGTGGAGGCGTCGTACTTCATGTCCAGATAGAAGCGGTTGGCCGGCGAGAGGATGAGCTTGGTGCCCGGCGGCGGGGCCATCGACGCGTCGGGGCGCCAGTAGTGCACCACGGTGGATGGCTGCAGCTTCGAGTGGATGATCTCGTCCCACCCGATGGGGATCTTCCCATGCTTGATCACGAGGCCCTGCGCGCGCTCCATGAAGGCCGCGTACTGCTCGGGCGTCATCTTCTTCACCTCGTCGCCACCGACATGGATCCAGGGCCCCGGCGTCATCGCCGCGAGCTCCTTGAGCACGTCGTCGAGGAACTTGAAGGTGATCGGCTTGTCGAAACAGAAGTTGCTGAAGCCGACCTCGATGCCCGTGTAGGGCGCCGGGGCCTTCCCGTCGCAGTTCAGCTTGGGATACGACGCGAGCGCCGCGTTGCAGTGACTCGGCATGTCGATCTCGGGGACGATCGTCATGAACTGGTCGCGCGCGTAGGCGACGATGCCGGCGTACTCCTTCTTCGTGTAGAAGCCGCCGGGCCCGCCCTTCACTTCCGTGCCGCCGCCGATCGCGGTCAGCTTCGGCCACTTCGCAATCTCGATCCGCCAGCCCTGATCGTCGGTGAGGTGCAGGTGAAGCCGGTTGATCTTGTAAAGCGCCAGCAGGTCGATGTAGCGCTTCACCTCGGCCGGGCTGAAGAAGTGGCGGGCGACGTCCAGCATGGCGCCGCGCCAGCCGAAGCGCGGCGCGTCGGTGATCCGGGCGGCCGGCAGCGACACCGCAAACGGGCGCACGCCGCGCAGCTCGATGGACCACGGCAGCAGCTGCCGGAGCGTCTGCACGCCGTAGAACACGCCCGCGGGCGTCTTCGCGGCGATGCGGACGCCGTCCGCCGTGATGCTGAGGTCGTACCCTTCGTCAGGACGCCCGCTGCCCGGCTCCACCTCGAGGCGGATGGTACCCGGCACGGGCGCCGGGGTTGCGTCGCGGATCGCGAGCCGGGCTTCGAGCGCCGGCCGCACCAGGTCCGCCACGACACCCGCGATTTGGCGCAGATCGGGCTGCTTCGGCGTGACCTCGATCACCGTGTCCTTGGTGACGGCGAACCGCTCGCCCGGCGGCATCGTCACCGACGTGGGCCATGGAATCAGCGCGGGGCGCTCGATGCCGGCGGGCGGCGTCCCGTGCTGCGCCGCCGGCGCACCCACGGCTCCCGGCCCGACCGGTACGGCGAAGACGGCGAGCGCCAGGGCGGCCGCGAAGGCCCGGATGCTCGAGTGCACGGTCGCGGCGCTGGTCGGCATGGATGACGGCATGACGAATTCCCCCAACGATGACGCGGCGGCCTCGGCGACGCGCCTGACGGTGCCGGCCGGCATGGTCCAGTGGCCTAGCGGATTCTACACCGGGCAGTATGATGTCGCCGTCTGGAGGAGATGAACATGCCAACACACCGCCGCCGTTTCCTGTCCGGCGTCCTGAGTACCGCGGCAGTCGCAGCCGCGGGGCCTCGGTTCGTCGGCCGCGCGACCGCTCAAGGCCGGGTTTCCCGCTCCAGCGGCACCCGGGTGAGGCTCGGCCTGAACGCCTACTCCTTCAACGAACCCCTGCGCGCAGGCACCCTGACGCTCGACGACCTCGTGGACTACTGCGCACAGCACGGGCTCGACGGCCTCGACGCCACCGGCTATTACTTCCCGGGTTATCCGAAAGCGCCGGACGACGCGTTCCTGCACCGGCTGAAGCGGCGGGCATTCCTGAACGGCGTCACGATCAGCGGCACCGGTGTGCGCAACGACTTCGCCGTGGACGACCCGCCGGCGCGCCAACGCGACGTCCGGATGGTGAAAGACTGGATCGAGGCCGCGGCGAAGCTCGGCGCCAGCGTGGTGCGCATTTTCTCGGGGGTGAAGGTGCCCGACGGGAGCACGTTCGAGCGCACGCTGGAGTGGATGGTGCCCGACATCAAGGCGTGCGTCGAACACGGCCGGCAGCACGGCGTGCTCGTGGGCCTGCAGAACCACCACGACTTCGTGAAGACCGCCAAGGAGACGATCCGGATCGTCGAGGCGGTGAACTCGGAGTGGTTCGGCGTGATCCTCGACATCGGGAGCCTGCGCCAGGGCGATCCGTACACCGAGATCGAGAAACTCGTGCCCTACGCGGTTTCCTGGCAACTCAAGGAGAACGTCTGGTACGGCGAGAAGGAGGTCCCGACCGACGTGGGCCGCATCAAGGCCGTCATCGACAAGGCGGGCTACCGAGGGTTCCTGCCCATCGAAACGCTGGGCGCGGGTGACCCGCGCGTGAAGGTGGCCCGGTTCCTCTCCGAAGTCCGCCGTGTCTTCGGGGCAGGGTCGGGGTCGCCCTCGTCCGGGACCGAGGCCTGACACTCTACGCCGCGACGCGCCTGTGCTACTTGCCCCCGCGAACCCGATGCTCGGTCGCCCCCGGTTCGTGCCACAATCCGGGTATGGCCTCCCCGCCTGAACGCACGCCCTTCCTCTCGGCCTCGCCGGAGGGTGCGGTCAGCCTGCCCGAAGTGCACGGCTCGGTGGCGGTGCCGAGTCACGCCGGCTTCTGGCGCAAGCTGTTCGCCTTCGCCGGGCCGGGATACCTCGTCGCGGTCGGTTACATGGATCCCGGCAACTGGGCGACCGACATTGCCGGCGGCGCGCGGTACGGTTACGCGCTGCTGTCGGTGGTGTTCATGTCGAACATGGTCGCCATCCTCCTGCAATCGCTGGCCGCACGCCTCGGCATCGCAAGCGGCCGCGATCTCGCGCAAGCCTGTCGCGACCGCTTCTCCCGGCGCACCACGCTCCTCCTCTGGGTGCTGGCCGAGATCGCGATCGCCGCGACGGACCTCGCCGAGGTGATCGGGTCGGCCATCGCGCTCAACCTGCTCTTCGGTCTGCCGATGGCGTTCGGCGTCTGCCTCACATCGCTCGACGTGCTGATCGTCCTCTACCTGCAGCAGCACCGGTTCCGGTACGTCGAGGCCCTCGTCGTGCTGCTCATCGTGGGGATCGCCGGCGCATTCGCGCTCGAGTTGTACTTCTCGAAACCCGATGCGCTCGCCGTGGCACGCGGTCTGATCCCGACGGCCGGCTTGCTGGCCGATCCGGAGATGCTCTACATCGGCATCGGCATCCTCGGGGCGACCGTGATGCCGCACAACTTGTACCTCCACTCGTCGATCGTCCAGACGCGGAAGTACGGCGACAGCCACGACAGCCGTCGAACCGCCGTGTCGTTCGCCGTCATCGATTCGACCGTCGCTCTCTCCTCCGCCCTGTTCATCAACGGGGCGATCCTCGTGGTGTCGGCCGCCACGTTCCACGGGAGCGGTTACGACCACGTTGCCGACATCTCCGACGCGTACAAACTGCTCGCGCCGCTGCTCGGGACCACGCTGGCCTCCACGGTGTTCGCCCTCGCGCTGCTCTTCGCGGGCCAGAACGCCACGCTCACCGGCACCCTGGCCGGCCAGATCGTCATGGAGGGCTTCCTGAACCTGCGCCTGCGGCCCTGGCTGCGCCGCCTCGTCACGCGGCTGGTCGCCATCGTCCCTGCGCTGATCACCGTCATCTTGTATGGAGATCGCGCCACGGGGAACCTGCTCATCCTCAGCCAGGTCGTGCTGAGCCTCCAGCTTCCCTTCGCCATCTTCCCGCTGGTGATGTTCGCCGGCGACCGGCGGATGATGGGGCGGCTGGCCGCCGGTCCCATCGTGAAGGCGGTGGCCTGGCCGATCGCCGTTGTCATCGCGCTGCTCAACGTCTGGTTGCTCTACCAGACGATTGCAGGGTGGTTCTGATGTACAAGCTCATTCTCGTCACGTTGGAGAACTCGCCGGCCGACGAGACGATCCTGCAGCACGTCGAGTCGCTCGCCCGCCTGACCGGGGCGCGCGTCCTCCTCGTTCACGTCGCGGACGGCTGGGCGGCACGCAACTTCAACGAGCTGCAGCTGCGGGAATCCGAGGAGATGGTCGAGGACCGTGGGTACCTCGAGCGGTGCCGGGAGGACCTGGCAGAAAAGGGCTTCGACGTGGAGGCGGTCCTCGGCGCCGGCGACCCCGCAACGGAGATCTGCAAGCTCGCGGAAGAGCGGCAGGCGGACCTCGTTGCCATGGCGACGCACGGCCATCGCGGTGTGGCGGACGTCCTTCACGGGCAGACGGTCGACCGTGTCAGGCACCGGCTCCGCATGCCGGTCCTGCTGCTCCGCGCCCGGGCCCGCTAGGCTCTCACCATCTGGCAACCGACTGCAGCGATCCGCCAAGTGGCGGTGGAGCTTCCCGAGCCCGGCTGGAAAGGCGAATGAAGCGGACAGCGCGCACGCGTGCGAGCCACCTGACCTCGGCGGCTACTTCGCCACGGTTCCCGGCGGCCGGCGGTGGTGTGTCGCCTGTTCGTACCGGTAGGCGAGTCCGAGCAGCTTGCCGTCGGACCACGGCCGGCCCAGGAACGAGACGCCAAACGGGTAGCCGCCGCGCATGAAGCCGCCGGATACCGTCACCTGCGGCAAGCCCGTCATGGCGCTCTCCTCGCACGTCCCGGGCTCGCTGCCGTATCGCTGCTCCCCGCCCTCGTGCGTGTGAGGGCGCGCGAGGTTGGCCGGGTAGATCAACGCGTCGAGGCGCTGCGCGTCCATCAGGTCCACGAAGACGTCACGAAACGCCTCGCGGCTCGCGACGAACCGGCGGTTCGCCTCGGCCAGTGCCGCGCCGGAAGGGGTTGGCTGCAGCGCGGTTTCGAAGCGCCGCAGGCCGCCCGGGGCGAGCTTGCCGCTCGCGATCAGGTCTTCGATGGTGAGCACCTTGTCGCCCGGTGCCGCGCCGCGCGAGAGATACGCGCGCCACGCCGCCGCGAGGGACCCCGGCGCGCTGCCCCGCGCCGCCCGGTACTGATCGTCCAGGTCGGCAATCTCGACGTCGACCACGACGGCACCGGCAGCCTCGAGTTCCTTCACCACCCGCGCCATCAGCGTTGCCGCTTCCCGTTCGCGCGTCACTGCCGACGAACCGCTGCCGCATGACGCCGATCCGCGCACCCGCCAGGCTTGCCGACTGGAGCGCGGCGGCGAACGAACCCTCGATGTGACGGCCCGCGTCGCGGGTGACCGCGATCCTCCGCGTCGCTGCCCGCCACCTGGTCGAGTACAGTCGGCAAGTTCCCGCACCGACTTCGCCATCGGGCCCACCGCATCGTTGTAGGGATTGAGCGGCATCACGCCGGCGCGGCTCGTCAGGCCGCGCGTGGTGCGGATGGTGGCCAGCGACGCGAACGCCGCCGGGTTCGACAGCGAGTTGCAGGTGTCGGTGCCGAACGCCAGCGTCACGAGGCTGGCCGCCACCGCAACGGCGCTGCCGCCGCTCGAGCCCGCCGTGCTCAGCGACGGGTCGTAGGCGTTCCCGATGGTGCCGCCCACGGTGCTGATCCCGAAGTCGCCGAACGGGAACTCGTCCAGGTTCGTCTTGCCGAGGACGATCGCGCCCGCGCGGCGCATGCGCGCGGCCATGTAGGAATCGAGGCGCGGGCGGTGATCGGCGAGCGCCCGCGATCCGCCGGTCGTCGGGAGCCCGAGCACGTCGATGTTGTCCTTGAACGCGATGGGGACGCCGTGAAACGGCCCGCGCACGCGGCCGGCCGCCCGCTCGGCATCGAGCGCCCGCGCATCGGCTATCGCACGGGGGTTGAAGGCGAGCATGGCGCGGAAGGTCGGACCGCTGCGATCGTAGGCGGCCAGGCGCGTGAGGTACTCGCGCACGATATCGACCGCTGTGACCAGCCCGCCAGTGAGCGCGTCCTGCAGCCGATCCGCGGTTTGCTCGAACACCGTGAAGGCCGGCGCGGGCGCGCGCCCGGACGCCGGCCAGTTCGCGATCTCTCCCAGCTCGCGCGGCGTCAGCCCGCGGAAGTCGGGCTTGGCCACCAGCTGCCGCGCCACGGCAGTGACGCGCGCGATCTCCGTTCCGGCCGCCGGGATGGCCGCGTTCGGGCCGGAGTAAACGGCCTCGAACTGCGGCGCGACCATGCCGTTTCGAATCGGCACGGGGAAGCCGCCGCGCGGGTCGTACACCTCGCTCAGACCCTTGACGACAAACGTCACCAGCGCGGTCGAGCGTCCCGGCGCCAACCTGAAGCGGAAGACGTACCCGATGTGCGCGGGGTCGTAGCCGGGCCACGGCTCGCTGAACGGATCCCGGTACATGTCCCCGGCCGAGACGAGCAGTTTCGTGTTCTCCGACCCCAGCACGTGCGCCGAGGGGCCGTGTCCCGACGGCCCACGCACCGGATCGCCCGAACCGCGTGCGTTCTGCATCACCGTGACGAACGCATCCCCCGGCTCGATGCGCCGATCGCCGCTCGACGTGGCCGCCACCGCCACCCGCCCCCCATCCTCGAAGGCGCCGGCGGCGCCGCCCCACGCCACCTCGACCACGCGGTCCTCGCCAGTCACGTTCGTGTAGCGGTCGAAGTAGCGGAGGTAGTTCGTGTCGGCCGGCGCGTAGATCCCGCGCGCGACGACGACCCCTCCCTGGAGCACCGGCGTGATCGAATCGAACCGCTCGGCGCCGTCGTGCGCGAGCCCGAACCCTGTCAGGTAGCGGTTGCGCACGAGGACCAACCCGTCCGGCCGGCGCACCTGCAGCTTCAGGTAGCCGAACCCGTTGAAGGGATTCGCCCGCCCGCCGGTCGCGATGCCGCCGCTGTCCTGCGCCCACGGAGACGTGTCCTGGATGTCCCAGAACTGACCGTCCGCGGACTTGAGCCGCGTCACGGCAGCCAACTGGAGCGTCGCGACGAGGACGACGACGGCCACGCCAAGCGCCACGCGAGCACGCGTCATGGAAGACCTCCGGAATCCGTCGGCGAATCATAACGGTTTCCAAGCCCGGCCGTCGGCCAGCCGCCCTGACGGTCGTGCTCAGCTGCTCCCCGGCCACCCATTTCCGGTTGCCGGCCGCTCTCACATTCGCCGTCCCTGTTATGCTGGCCTGAGGGACTCCCCAACTCAACCCGGAGACAGTGCATGGCGACAACACTCGACACTCCATTGCAGGCGAAGAGCCTCGCGCCAAGCTTCACGGTGGACGACCTCCAGCAGAGCATCCGCTTCTTCGAAGGCCTCGGATTTGCCGTCGAAGAGCGATGGGAGGACAACGGCGTCTTGCTCGGCGTGATGTTGCAGGCCGGCCAGGCCCACATCGGCCTGAGCCAGGACGACTGGCAGAAGGGCCGGGACCGGCAGAAGGGCGTGGGCATGCGGGTCTTCATCGGCACGACGCAGGACATCGACGGTCTTGCTGCGCGCGCGAAGGCGGCCGGCCTGACGCTGGACCAGGAGCCGCACGACACGCCCTGGGGCAGCCGCGCGTTCGAGGTCACGGAGCCCAGCGGGTTCAAGCTGACGATCTCCTCCGAAGTGTGACGATCGGTCGCGCCCCGCCGCGGCCGGGCGCCAGGACCCTTGAACCTCGTCCCACCGTCCGGCAGGCGCGGTATGATGAACCCGGCATGGCCGAGCTCCCGCCCGATTGGCCGGCGCTCCCCGACGAGCAGCTGCTCGACGCGCGGATGTCCGATCTGCCGCTCCAGATTGAAGGGACGGCCCTGGAGTCGCGCATCCAACTGCTGCGGCAGGAGCTGGCCGCACGCAACCTGTCGTTCCCGGTTCACTTCTACCTCTCGGACGAGTGGTACACACCCGACCACGCCGCGGCGATTGCCGTCCCGTTCTACCTCGCGCACCCACGGCTCGAGAAGCTCGAGGAAGCTCAGATGCTCGAGGTGGAGGGCGGCGACGAGGAATGGTGCCTGCGGATCCTGCGACACGAGGCCGGCCACGCCATCGACAACGCCTACCGCCTGCGCCGCCGCCGCCAGCGCCGGGAGCTGTTCGGCAGCCCTTCGGAGCCGTACCCCGACTCCTACACGGCGAAGCCGTACAGCCGAAGCTACGTGCTGCACCTCGACTCCTGGTACGCGCAGAGCCACCCGGACGAGGACTTCGCCGAGACGTTCGCGGTGTGGCTGATGCCGAACGGCGACTGGCCGCAGCGCTACGCGGGCTGGCCGGCGCTGAAGAAGCTGGAGTACATGGACGCCTTGATGCGGTCGCTCGCTGGCCGGCCGCCCCTCATCCAGGCGGCGACAGAAGTCGATCCGCTGCGGGACGTGAGGAAGACGTTGAGGCAGCACTACCGCCGCAAGCGCCGGCACTACGGCGTCGAGCGCCCGGCCGTCTACGACCGCGACCTGCGCCGCCTGTTCTCGGATGCACCGGAGTTCGCGGCGAGGATGACGGCGGCGCAGTTCATCGCCCGCATCCGCCGTCCCCTGCGCCGCATGGTGGCGGGCTGGACGGGCACGTACCAGTACACGATCGACCAGGTGCTCGGGGACATCATCGAGCGGTGCCAGGAGTTGAAGCTGCGGCTCGCCGTCCCGGAGGACCAGGCCCGGCAGGAGTTCACGGTCCTCTTGACGGTGCAGGCGATGAACTACGTGCAGACAGGGGGCCACCGGCTGGCGCTATGAAGCCATTGCGGATCCTCGCGCTCGTGCACAAGCACCTCGTGCCGCCGGCCGACACCACGAACGTGGACGTCATCAACGCCGAGTGGAAGATGGAGTTCGACGTGACGTCCACGCTCGAGCTCCTCGGCCACGAAGTGAAGATCGTCGGGATCCACGACGACCTCGGGCTGATCCGCGCGTCGGCCGAGGAGTTCAAGCCGCAGATCGTCTTCAACCTCCTCGAGAACTTCGCCGACGTGACGACGTTCGACCAGAACGTCGTCAGCTACCTCGAGCTGGTGCGGCTGCCCTACACCGGCTGCAACCCGCGCGGACTCACCCTCGCGCGCGACAAGTCGCTGTCCAAGAAGCTGCTCGCGTACCACCGGATCCCGGTTCCGGAGTTCATCGTCGTCGCGCGCGGCCGGCGCCCGAAGCTGCCCAAGCGCCTGTGTTACCCGCTCATCGTGAAGTCGCTGGTCTACGAGGCGTCGGCGGGCATCTCCCAGGCCTCCGTCGTGGAGAACGACGCCCAGCTGCTGCGGCGGATCGAGTTCGTGCACGAGACCTACGGCACCGCCATCGTCGAACGGTTCATCGACGGCCGCGAGCTCTATGTCGGCGTCATGGGCAACGACCGGTTGACGGTGTTCCCGGTCTGGGAGATGTCGTTCGCGAACATGCCCGACAACGCGCGCCGCATCGCCACCGAGCGCGTGAAGTGGAGCACCACCTACCAGCAGCGCCACGGCATCCAGACGGACCAGGCGGAACTCCCGGCGGACCAGGCTCAACGCATCCAGCACCTCGCGAAGCGGGTCTACCGCGCCCTCGACATCAGCGGCTACGCCCGCGTGGACCTGCGGCTCGACGGCGACGGCCGGCCGTTCGTCATCGAGGCGAACCCCAACCCGCAACTCGCCTACGGCGAGGATTTCGCCGAGTCGGCCGAGCGGGCGGGCCTTTCCTACGAGCAGTTGCTGGAACGCATCATCGCCCTGGGGCTCCAGTGGCAGCCGGACCGGACGGGGTGACAGCCTTTTCTCCTTCCTCCAAAGCTCGCCTGACCCTCCGGGACCTCGACCGCTTCCCGGGAGGTTCGCTGTTCGACCGCCTGGCCCGGGCGGTGTGCGCTGCGGGCTGCCTGCCCCGGAAGGAACTGTACGAGGCGTGGGAGACAGCGCGGCGGGCGCGCCGCCTGTTCCGCGGGGGGAGGGTGGTGGATCTTGCCGGAGGGCACGGGCTGCTCGCCCAGGCGATGCTCGTCCTCGACGACACGTCCGACGAGGCGATTGTGGTGGACCGGTTGCTGCCGCCGTCGGCGGCACGCGTGCACGCGGCGATACTCGACGCCTGGCCGCGCCTCGCGGGGCGGGTGACGTTCACGGCCGGCGAACTGGGCGACGTCCCGTTGCTGGACACCGATATCGTGGTCTCCAACCACGCCTGTGGTCGGCTCACCGACGTCGTGCTCGACCTCGCCATCGCGGCGCGGGCCCGCGTGGTTGTCCTCCCCTGTTGCCAGGATGTCGCCGCGTGCGACACTGGCGACCTCTCCGGCTGGCTGGACCCGGCCCTGGCAATCGACGTGGTACGCGCGCTGCGGCTGCGACAGCACGGCTACCGAGTCTGGACCCGCGAGATTCCCGAGCGCATCACCCCGAAGAACCGCTTGCTGCTTGCGTCGCCGGCAACCGGTTCCGGCCCGGGCGAGCCGTCGCCGCCGCGGCTGTGACAGCACTTCTTCCCGTCAACCGCGAACGCCATTTCGGCTACTCTCGATCGATGCGGACCACAGTGCCCTTGAGCCCGGAGCCCGTGCCCGGACCGACACTTCAGGAGCAGGCGCTTGCCACGACCGACCTGCTCGAGCGGTTGGCGGCCGACTGGAGCCTGCTCGACCAGTTCCCCGCCGAGGACCGTGCGCGCCTTCACCGGGCCATCGCCGGGCTCTCGACCCCGGAGCGCCGCGCCCGGCGGAAGCGCGCGAGGCAGGCGGACCGCGAGCGCAGGAAGGAGCGCATCAGCCAGGAAGAAGCGGTTCTCGACGAGACGGGCATCCGCACGCTGCGGCGCCGGCCGATGGTGACCGACGCCCAACGTGTTTCCGCCGGCGCGCTGTCGACGCGGCGACGACGTCGACGGACGGCGGCCAGGCCCCGGCCGCGACCGTGCGCCGAACGGCACTGCTACGTCTGCAAGGACGGCTATTCGCAGCATCCACCACTTCTACGACCAGCTCTGCCCCGCGTGCGCCGACTTCAACTTCGCCGCGCGCACCGAGCTGGCCGACCTGCGCGGCCGCGTCGCGCTGCTCACGGGCGGGCGCGTGAAGATCGGCTACCAGGCCGGGCTCAAGCTCCTCCGCTCCGGCGCGCACCTGATCGTCACCACGCGCTTCCCGCGCAACGCGGCCGCACGCTACGCCGCAGAGCCCGACTTCGCCGACTGGGGCCACCGGCTGGAGATCGTCGGGCTCGATCTGCGCCACACGCCGAGCGTGGAGGCGTTCTGCCGCGACCTGGTCGCCACGCGCGAACGCCTCGACTTCATCATCAACAACGCCTGCCAGACCGTCCGGCGGCCGCCGGAGTTCTACGCGCACATGATGGCCGCGGAGACAGGCGGCGCTTCGCGAGATGCCGGCGCACGTCCGCGCAGCTCCTCCGTGAACGGCGCCGTGGACGCGGGCCGTCGTGCGCCGCGGGCGCTCGACGCGCGCCGGAGCGCTCCATGCCGCCGAACTCTCGCAGGTGCCGCTGCTGCCCGAGGAGCTGCTGTCGCGCCCGGACCTGTTTCCGGACGGGCGCCTGGACGAGGATCTGCAGCAGGTCGATCTGCGCGGCCACAACTCCTGGCGGATGCTGCTCGCCGACGTTCCCACGGTGGAACTGCTGGAGGTGCAGCTCGTGAACGCCGATCGCGCCGTTCCTCTTCAACGCGCGCCTCAAGCCGCTGATGCTGCGCACGCCCGGCCGCGACAAGCACATCGTCAACGTGTCGGCGGTCGAGGGGCAGTTCTACCGGCCGTCGAAGACCACGCGCCACCCGCACACGAACATGGCGAAGGCCGCGCTCAACATGATGACGCGCACGGCCGCGACCGACTACCACAACGACGGGATCCACATGAACAGCGTGGACACCGGGCTGGGTCACCGACGAGGATCCGGCCGCGATCGCCGCGCGCAAGGTGGTCGAGCAGCGGTTCCACCCGCCGCTCGACATCGTCGATGGCGGCGCCCGCATCGTCGCCCCGATCATCACGGGCTTCAACACGGGGGTACACGTGTGGGGCCAGTTCCTGAAGGACTACCGGCCGACAGCCTGGTAGCGGCCTGCATTCGCGACGGCGTCACTTCCTGCCGCCGGATGCGCGGCATCATGCCTCCTCCTCCCTGGTCTCGCCAGGGCCGCTTGC
This sequence comes from uncultured Acidobacteriota bacterium, assembly GCA_963744445.1. Taxonomy (GTDB): domain Bacteria; phylum Acidobacteriota; class Vicinamibacteria; order Vicinamibacterales; family Fen-181; genus CAVUTP01. The sequence goes on along the minus strand of CAVUTP010000021.1, from coordinate 197,879 downwards.
CCGATGCGCCGGGACGATTGGCGCGTCGTGCGATACATCGCCGCCGCGGCGAGGCGGACTACGAGCGATGCGGGGGTCTGCGGCTATAATCGGGCCTCTTTCGTGGAGGTCGAGATGGCGCGCCGTGTGTGGGTGGTATCCGTCGTCTTTCTCGCGGCGATCGGGCAGGTCCTTGCGCAGCAGAACCGGATAGACCTGATGACGCCGATGGCGCCGGAGTGCGCGGCGTACGGCGCGCTGCCGATTGGCGTGCGCACGATCATCGCGACCGATCGCGACCGTGTCGACGTGTTGAACACCAAGGCCGGCGGAGACCTGGCGCGCCGCGACCGAACCCTCACCGTGGAGGTCTGGTACCCGGCTGCCAAATCGTCCTCACCGTCGGCAGGCGGCGAGTACCGCACCATCTCGCGGGATCCCTCCCGCGCGGTGATACTTCACGGCAAGGCGGTACGAGACGCCGCGCCCGACGCCGCCGGGGGCAGATTCCCGCTCGTCATCCTCTCGCACGGCTACCCCGGCAACCGGTATTTGCTCAGCCACCTCGCCGAGAACCTGGCCTCGAAGGGCTTCGTAGCCGCTTCGATCGATCATCCCGAGAGCACGTACGACGACCTGAAGGGCTTCGCCAGCACGCTGTACAACCGGCCCTACGATCAGCTCTTCGTGCTCGACGAGCTGGACCGGCTGTCCCGCCCCGAATCCGGGAGCTTCCTGGCCGGTATCCTGGACGCGTCGCGCACGGCGATCGTCGGTTACTCCATGGGCGGCTACGGTCTGCTCAACGTGCTGGGGGCCGGGTTCACCGACGCGGCCGTGTCATCGCCCAACGCACCCCCAAACAAGCTGCTCTTCGAGCGCGCCGCGTCGAACCCCGCGTTCACCGGGCGGGCGGATCCGCGCATCAAGGCGGCCATTGCCCTCGCGCCCTGGGGATTGCCCGGAGGCACCTGGGACGCGGACGGGCTGAAGGCGATCACCACCCCGATCCTCTTCGTCGCCGGCAGCGCAGACGACGTCTCGGGGTACGAGAAGGGCACGCGGGCAATGTTCCTGGCTGCGACGCGCGCCGACCGCTGCCTGCTGACGTTCCTGAACGGATCGCACAACGTCGCGGCGCCGATCCCGGCGCCAGCCGAGTCGTACGCGTACTCCGACGCGTTGAGGCTGTTCCCGTTCATGCACTACGCGGACCCCGTGTGGGACACGGTCCGGTCGAACAACATCCTCCAGCACTTCGCCACCGTCTTCCTTTCGATCCACCTGAAGGGCGAGCGTGACATGCAGGCGTTCCTGGATCTCGTGCCGCGCGGCGCCGACGGGGTCTACTCCGTCGAACGGGACGGGCGCCCGAAGCCCGATCACACCTACTGGAAGGGGTTCAAGCCGAGAACCGCCGGGGGGCTGGTGTTCGAGCGATTGCTCCCGGAAAAGGAGCGTGGAGCGCAGTAGCCGGCGGCGCCCGCGGGCTTCGGCTACCTCGGCGTGAACGAGATGGCGACTGCGGGGTCCCACTTCGAGTCGAGCAACGGCAGCCGCTTCGTCGCGACGAAGCTGATGTAGAGGTAGCCGTAGTCCTTCGCCTTGAGCTGCCAGCTGAAACTCTGGGTCAGCAACAGGGTGGCCTGCCTTTTCAGCACGGTCCGGCTGACCGTGCGGTCGTCGTCCACGGTCCGGACATCGACCCATTCGGGCGCCGCCGCCACCATCACCCCCGGGGCGCCGACGAAGAACCTCCCGACCTTCAGGAACGCCACGTGGACGCCGATGCCTGCGAGTGGCTTCCGGTAACGGTTCTCGAAGCCTACGCCTCCGTCGATCAGCACCCGCTTGACGAAGGACGTGTGAGGTTCCGGCTCTTCTTCGCGCGCCTTCTCCTCCTCCCGCTTCTTCCGTTCCCGTTCAGCCGCTTCAGCCGCACGCTGGTCCTCTTCGGGAGGCTTCTGGCCACCCCCCTTCTCTTTCTCCTGCAGGTCCTCTCCCGGGCTCCGGCTCGGCACGGTGACGGCCGGGGTTGCCGGGTGGTCGCCGCCGGGAACTTCCCGGGCCGGCGCCCAGGGCAGCAATGAGAGGAGTGACACCACAAGCGCTGGAAGCAACTCGCTCACTTTGCACCCCTCACTTCCACACGGCACCAGTGCAACGCCGTGGGCGACGAGAGATGCGCAAGGTGACGCGAGGTTCGTGCCGGCTCACCCCGACCGCGGCAGGTCACGGGTGGTATGCTGCCCTCCGCAGGTGCCGGCACACCTTCCAGAGGTCACTATCCGATTGTCGCGACGCCGATCGTCTGCGCAGCGGCTCACCCTTGCCGGCCGCGCCGCGCGGCGCTGCCATGGAGCACGAGCGTGTCCACGAGGTCCTCCGCCGTCCGGGCCATTGCGTCCTCCACGTTCCTCGCCATGGGCGTCGTGCTCGCTGCCCTTGGCGTCGTCCTGATGGAGGCGCGGCACAGTTTGCTGACTCCGGACGGGCTGGCGCAGCGGGCGGGCGCCATCCTTGCCGACCCTCGCGTGGCGGCTTACGCGGCCGACCGCGCCACCACCGCCGTGCTGGAACACCAACCCGATCTGACGGGCTTCAGGCCGATCATCGCGAGCGTGGCCTCGGCGACCGTCTCGTCACCCGCGTTCCAGCGGGCCGCGCAGGCCGGCGTCCGCACCGCGGCGAGCGCGTTGCTGAGCGAGGGCGGCAGCCGGGTCACGATGTCGATTCCCGACCTCGGCATCCTGCTCCGCGGCGCCGTCGCGCAGGCGAACCCCGCGCTGGCCGAGCGCATCCCGCCGAGGGTCCGGGGTGTCGTTGTCGATCTTGGCCAGGGACCGGTACCCCGGGCCGCCGCGCGCCTGCTTCAGCTGTCCAGACGGCTCGCCCGGTACGCGATGCTCCTGCTGGCCCTCGGCGTGTCGTGTGCGGCGGCCGGCGTGGCGTTTGCGCGGGATCGCCGACAGGCGCTGCTCGAACTCTCGGTAAACGTTGTCCTCGCAGGAATCGTGCTTCTCGTGCTGAGGGCCTCGGGCGGCTGGTTTCTCCAGTCCCGCGCTCCCGACACCCTGGCGCGCGAGGCCATTGCAGGCGCTTGGGACGCCCTCACCGCGCGCATCCGCGGATGGGCGCTGACGCTGGCCCTCGCCGGGGTCGTCGGCGCGGCGTCGGCCCATTCCGTTCTCGATCGTCTTTCCGTGTCCGGCACGCTCGCGCGAGCGTGGCGCCTCCTCGAGGATCCGCCGGGCGGGGCGTGGGGCAAGCTCGCGAGCGGCCTCTTCCTCGTCGCGATCGGTGTCGCCATCGTGTCCCAACCGCGGCTGGCCGCCGAGTGGGTGATGTGGGGCGCCGGCGGCGCCTGCGTGTTCGCGGGAGTGCGCGAAACGCTCGCGCTGCTTCGGACGAAGCTCGCGCCCGCCGCCTCCGGGGCGGATGCGGGGGCGCCGCGCGGCAGGGGCCTCCGCCGCATCGCGATCGTGGGGACCGCGACAGCCGTCCTTGCCTCCGCGGCGGTCCTGCTGTTTCGCCCCGTTCCGCCCCCGGCGGTGCGGGCAGCGGGTGCCTGCAACGGCTCGGAGGCCCTTTGCGGCCGCCGGCTGGAGCAGGTGACCTTTCCTGGTGCACACAATGCCATGTCGGCCGCTGACGTGCCGGCCTGGATGTTCCCGCAGCACGAGCGCGGCATCGCGGGGCAGCTGACCGACGGGATCCGGGCGTTCCTGATCGACGTCCATTACGGCCGTCCCGCGGGGCCCCACGTTCTGACGGACATGGACTCCGAGACGAAGTGGCGCGAGAAGATTGGGGAGGCGGTCGGCGCTGAAGGGATGGAGGCGGCGCTGCGAATCCGGGAGCGCCTGGCCGCGGAGGAACCCGGCCCGCGCGGGCTCTACCTCTGCCACGGCTTCTGCGAGCTGGGCGCCCAGCCGCTCGGGCCCTGGCTGGGCACGCTTGCCGACTTTCTCGTGCAGAACCCGGACGAGGTGGTGCTGATCGTCGTCGAGGACTACGTGACTCCGTCGGACCTCGCGGGTGAGTTCGAGCGGGCGGGTCTTGCCGACCTGGTGTACCGCGGATCGGGCGAGGCGCCCTGGCCGACGCTGCGGACGCTGATCGACACGCGCCAGCGCGTGCTCGTAATGACCGAGACGGGCAGCCCAGGCGTCCCGTGGCTCCTGCCTGCCTTCGACATCATGCAGGAGACTCCGTACCGGTTCCGCACCCCGGCGGAGATGAGCTGCGTGGCCAACCGGGGAGGCACGCGCGGGTCGCTCTTCCAGATGAACAACTGGATCGAGACGGTGCCGGCCCCGAAGCCGAGTAACGCCGCCCTCGTGAACTCGCACGACGCGCTGCTCTCGAGAGCGCGCCGCTGCGAGGACGAGCGCGGGCTGAGGCCGACGATCGTCGCGGTAGACTTCTACCGCACCGGCGACGTGGTCGGCGTTGTCCGCGCCCTGAACCAGCGATGACGCGACGGGCTGACGCCTACTACGGCTGGATTGACAGCTGCCCGCGCACCGCGCCGCCTGGGTTGACCGTCGTGTGCACGTTGAAGTAGAAACCGCTGGCCCCGCCCACGATGTTGTTCGCGTTGGTGGCGTTCACCTCGATGCCGTTCTTGGTGAACGAGCCCGCCCCGCTCGCCAGCACCACCTCGCCGTTGGTCAGCCCGGTATTGACCAGGACGCCGCCGTTGACTCCGGCCGCGCCGGTGTGAATGTGGGCGCCCGTGAGCGTCGTGTTCGCCGGGAAGCCGGTGAGGTTCACGGAGAAGTTCGCCGTCCCGCCCGTGATGGCATTGGCCGCATCCCTCGTCACCACGAGCGTGATGGTGACCGTGCCGCTGCCGGTCGCGTCCGCGTTCGTGACGGGCGGGACCTCGTTGCCGGGCGTCAGCGCGGCGGTCAACGTGAAGGAGTTCGGATCCGACGGTGCTGCCGGGTTGTCGTCGTCACACGCCGTGACCGCCAGGGTCACCATCAAGAGCAGAGCCGCGCCACGCACGTATCTCATGTCGTCACTCCTCGGGCCGGCGCCGTTAGAGCGGCCGGCCAGGATCGTAAAGTGAATCGCTCCTGCCGCGGGCGACCGCGAGATCGACGACCCGTGGCGGCATCACCCGCCGGCTGTGCAAGGCCGGGACCGTTGCTTTTCCTTAGAGAATCTGCGGCGGGCAGGGTATGCGGTTTCGCCCGCCGTAAACGCTTACGCGGCGTGTCGAGTCACGGTGCACCCGTAGGAAGTCGGAGCTGCGAGGTCGCGGTGAGCATCCCGGAGACGGATCTCGATCGATTCCGCAGCCCGTGGCGGCGCCGAGGGAACTGGCAGGCGTAGCAGCCGGCGGCGCGGGTCGTGGTCGCCAGTCGCCAAGGGCTGGGATGGACGACGACGGCCGCTTCCGATCCTCCGAGATCGTGGATCGCGGATTCGGCTTCAGAGATCCGGCGTACTCGTCCGTTCCAACCTCTTCCCTCATATTCCACGGTAAATGCGCGGTTTCCACGGCACATGCGCGGTGAGCCGGCGGCGTGCCGCTTGCACTGCGTGACCGTCGCCCGCTGCCGCCCGGCGGCGGCCTGCCAGGCTCTGCCAGGCCTGAGTGTCACCGAGTTGGTCCGCACACTGTCGGTCGTCTTCCGCGACGCTGAAGACGGTAGTTCAGGTTGTTCAAGGAGGTTCGATCATGACCACTCGAAGGAGTGGACCCATCGGCCGGTCAATGGCCCTCACTGTCGGGTTGGCCGTCGCCGTTGCTCTCGCCGCGCCGTCTCTCGCCGGCGCACAGACACTCTACGGTTCGGTCACGGGAACCGTGCACGACCCGCAGGGTGCGGCACTCCCCGGCGTGACGGTCACCGCGACGAACACCGGCACCGGGTTGAAGCTGGAAACGGTGTCGGATCCCAGCGGCAACTACACCTTCCGCAACATGCCGCCGGGAACCTATGACATGGTGGCGTCGCTGGCGGGCTTCAAGGAACTCCGTCAGACGGGACTGGAGGTGACGGCCGGCAACCCGCTCCGCGTGGACCTGAAGCTCGAGCTCGGTGGTGTTGCCGAGACCGTCGACGTGATCGCGGCCACGTCGATCATCCAAACGGAGAAGGCCGACCTGAGCACCGAGCTGACGGCGAGGCAGGTGACCACCCTCCCGCTGAACCAGTACCCGGAACTACCAGACGCTGATGAACCTGGTGCCGGGCGCCTCGCCCACCATGGCGCAGAACGCGGAGATCGACACCCCGGGCCGCTCCCTGCGCACGTTCGTGAACGGGACGCAGCCCAACAGCAACACGACGCGCGTGGACGGCGCGGTGTCGGTGAACATCTGGCTGCCGCACCACGTCGGGTACGTGCAGCCGGCCGAGACGATCGAGACGGTCAACATCGCCACGAACAACTTCGACGCGGACACCGGGATGGCGGCGGGCGCCGCGCAGACGGTGGTCACGAAGTCGGGCACCAACCAGCTGCGCGGGTCGGCGTTCCTCTTCCACAACAACGAGGGGCTGAACAACAACAGCTACTTCAACGAGCAGAACAATCTCCCGGAGCCGGACCTCAACCGCAACACCTACGGCGGCACCGTTGGCGGCCCGATCGTGAAGAACAAGTTCTTCTTCTTCGGGTCGTACGAGAACTTCCGCGATCGCCGCGGCAGCCAGGCCACCTACGGCGTGCCGTCGGACAAGATGCGGAACGGCGACTTCAGCGAGGTCGCGGCCGCCTACTCCAACTTCCGTCTCTACAATCCCTTCACCGGCAGTGGCGGCACGGGCCGCCAGCCGTTCGCCAACTTCCAGATCCCGGGCAACCTGATCAGTCCTGTCGCGCGGGAGGTCATGTCGTTGTACCCGCGTTCGAACAGCACCACGGACTTCAACGCCAACCAGCTGCCCGACGACTACGTGCGGCTGCAGGAGGTCCAGGTCGATCGGGCGAACTACGACTTGAAGCTGACGTTCCAGCGCTCGTCGGCTCACTCGATCTGGGGCAAGTTCGCCATGCTGGACGCCGAGGTCGTGGACAACTACATCCTCGGCTTCGACAACGGCAGTCTCGGCGACACCCGGGTGTACGTGGGCGGCCTCGGCCACACCTGGACGTTGAGCCCGACGCTGGTGCTCGATGGCAACTTCGGCTACAACCGCCAGGACCAGACGGTCACCGGCCCCGACTACGGGACGAACTACGGTCTCGACTTCGGCATCCCGGGCACCAACGATCCGAACGACATCCGCGCCAGCGGCATGCCCACCATGAACATGGGCACACAGCCCAACGCCTACACGATCGGCGCGACGCCGAACTGGATGCCGCTCTTCCGCAAGGAAGTCACCTACACCTTCAGCAGCGCGGTCACCAAGGTCTTCACGCAGCATGAAATCCGGACGGGCGTGGACATCGTGCGGCTCGAGCTGAACCACCGCCAGGCGGAGTTCGGCGATTTCGGCCTGCGCGGCGGCATGACCTTCTCGGGCGACGTGACAGGCACTCCCGGCTATACCGCGCAGCAGTGGAACCAGTTCGGCGCGTTCCTGCTGGGTCTTTCGAACTTCTACGGCAAGGACGTGCAGACCGAGGACATGACCGGTCGCGAGTGGCAGTCGGCGTTCTACGTGCGCGACCGGTGGCGGGTGAACGAAAACCTGACGTTGAACCTCGGTCTCCGTGCCGAGTACTACCCGCTGATGACGCGCGCCACCAGCGGGATCGAGCGGCTCGACTACAACACCTACACGGTGTTCCTGGGCGGACGCGGATCCACCCCCGAGAACGCCGGGATCGAGCTTCAGGAGTGGTACCTGGCTCCCAGGGTCGGCGTGAGCTACCGGTTGGCGGAGGACACGGTGGTCCGCGCGGGCTACGGCCGGACGATCAACCCGCTCCCCTGGTCGCGGCCGATGCGTGGGTCGTTCCCCTACGACATCTTCTTCAACCAGACCGCGGAGCAGTTCAACTGGGCGACGACGCTCGCCACCGGCATCCCGCCGGTGCCGATCCCCGACGTCAGCTCCGGCCAGGCGCAGCTGCCGGTCGGCGTGTTCATGCGCTCGCCGAATGCCGGGGTCGAGGCCTACCCGGGCAGCGGGAGCGGCGTGGACCGCGGCACCGTCCAGCAGTGGAACGTCGCCTTCGAGCGCCGCCTGGCGTACGACCTGATTGGCGAGGTCGCTTACGTCGGGACGCGTACCGACGGGGGCTACGCCGACCTCAACATCAACTACGGCGAGCCGGGGGGCGGCAACGCCTCCAGGAAGTACTTCGCGGTCGCCGGCACGACGGCGATCAACGACTGGGGGGCGCGGACGAAGGCACGGTACCACGGGCTCCAGGTGGCCCTCAACCGGCCGTTCAAGAACGGCCTGATGCTCAAGGGCGCTTATACCCTCAGCCGGGCCAGGAACATGACGGACGAGGACGGGTGGGTCGGCCTGACCTGGAACCACCCGCTGATGTTCGACGACAACTACGCACTGGCCAGCTACGACCGGACGCACGTGTTCCAGCTGGGCTGGGCGTACCGAGCTCCCGTTCCTCCGCGAGAACACGTCCGCCGTGGGCACGATCCTGGGCGGCTGGCAGGTGAACGGGGTGTTCGCGTGGTACTCCGGGACACCGTTCTCGGTCACCGGCGCCAACACGGCACTGGACTGCCAGGGCTGCGGGTCCATCTTCATCGACGTGGCAGGGGATCCCGAGCCGACCGGCAACGTGGGCAACGGCGAGACGTGGTACGACAAGAGCCAGTTCTCGCAGCCCACGGGGACCGGGAAGGCAGGCTTCGGGAACTCCGGGCGCAACGCCTTCCGCCGCCCGCCGGTGTGGAACCTGGACCTGTCCGTGTTCAAGGCGTTCCCGATTGGCCGGGTCCGCCCGGAACTGCGGATCGAGGTGGCCAACCTGTTCAACCACGTGAGCTGGGGCACGCCGATCCTCACTTACACGGCGAACAACTTCATGCAGTTCACGCCGGCCAGCACCAACCAGACGAGCACGGTGTCCGGCGACCTGCCCGGCGCCCGGCGCGTGCAGATTGGCCTCCGCGTCGCGTTCTAGCGCCCACCGTCGCGTCGACTCGAACGGGCGGGGCTTTGGGGCCCCGCCCGTTTTTTTCTTGCTCGTTCCTTGCGCGGTTTCCGTTCGGCCCTCGCCCGGCGCCTTCCGCGCTCCGGTCTCCGCCTCCGCCGTCAGGCGTTTCCTGCCCCGCCTTTGCCCGCGCCGAGAAGGGGCGCCTCGTGCCGGCGCCGGCATCCGACCCGTCGCCTGCCTCCAGCGTAAGCTGTTCCCGCTGTTGATGTTTTGGCTTCTCTGACGCGCCGGCAGCGCCGGGCGGCCATGCTTCGGCGTGCAACTGGACTGGCAAAGTTGCAGTCGTGGGGGTATCTTTATCAGCGCAGCAGTACAGGTTGGTGTCGGTCGTCTTCCGCGACACTTATGCCAGAAGTGGAAGGAGGTTCGATCATGACCACTCCAAGGAGTGGGCCGGGTGGCCGGTACTTGGTCATGGCCTTGGCCCTGACCCTGGTCGCAGCGGTCGGTTTCCCGTCTCTCGCGCACTCACAAACCCTCTACGGCTCCATCGTCGGCCAGGTCAACGACCCGCAAGGCGCGGCGCTGCCGGGCGTGACCGTCACCGCCACCAATACCGGCACCGGGCTGAAGGTCGAGACCGTGACCGACGCCACGGGGAACTACACGTTCCGAAACCTGTTGCCCGGCACCTACGACCTCGCCGCCGCGCTCACGGGCTTCAAGGAAATGAAGCAGACCGGGATGCTGGTCACCGCCGGCAACCCGCGGCGCGTGGACCTGAAGCTCGAGCTTGGGGGCATGGCCGAGACCATCGAGGTCGTCGCTGAAACCACCTTGATCAAGACCGAGAAGGCCGACCTCAGCACCGAGCTGTCGTCGAAGGCGGTCACGACGCTTCCGCTGAACCAGTACCGCAATTATCAGACGCTATTGAACCTCGTGCCGGGCGCGACCCCGACGATGTTGCAGAACGCGGAGATCGACTCGCCCGGCCGGTCGCTGCGCACCTTCATCAACGGCACGCAGCCAAACGCCAACACCACGCGCGTGGACGGTGCCGTATCGGTCAACCTCTGGCTGCCGCACCACGCCGGGTACATCCAGCCGGCGGAGACGATTGACACCGTCAACGTGGCGACCAACAACTTCGACGCCGACGTAGGCATGGCGGCCGGCGCGGCGCAGACGGTCATCACCAAGTCGGGCACGAACCAGTTGCGCGGCTCGGCTTTCTGGTTCCACAACAACGACGGTCTGAACGCGGGCCGCTTCGTCGACAACGCGTTCAGCCTGGCGAAGACGCCGCAGAACCGCAACACCTACGGCGGCACCCTGGGCGGCCCGATCGCGAAGAACAAGCTGTTCTACTTCGCGTTGTACGAGAAGTTCCGCGATCGCCGGACGAGCAACGTCACCTACACTGTTCCGACCGACAAGATGCGGAACGGCGACTTCAGCGAGGTGGCGGCCGCGTACTCCTCTTTCCGGCTCTACGATCCGTTCTCGGCGTCCACGGCCGCCGGACGGACGCAGTTCTCCAACTTCCAGATCCCGGGCACCCTGATCAGCCCGATCGCCAAGCAGATCATCCAGAAGTACTACCCCGCGGTGAACTCGACCCGGGACCTCAACAACAACCAGCTGCTTGACGATTACGTCCGGGAACGCGAGGTCCAGGTGGACCGCGCCAACTACGATATGAAGCTGACGTGGCAGCGGAACTCGTCCCACTCGATCTGGGGCAAGTTCTCGATGCTGGACGCGAACGTCGTGGACAACTTCCTGCTCGCCTTCGACGAGGGCAGCCTGGGCGACACCAAGGTCTACAACGGCAGCTTCGGCCACACGTGGACGCTCGGCCCGACGCTGGTGCTCGACGGCAACTTCGGCTACAACCGGCAGGACCAGGTGGTGACGAGCCCGGACTACGGCACGAACCTGGGCCTGGACCTTGGAATTCCGGGCGTGAACGACCCGAACGACATCCGCCCGAGCGGCCTGCCGGCGTTCGTCAACGGCTACTGGGCCACCGGCACGAACTCCGCTCCCGCCTGGATGCCACTCTGGCGCAAGGAGATCAACTACTCGTTCAGCAGCGCGATCACGAAGGTGTTCACGAAGCACGAGATGCGGGCGGGGGTGGACATCATCAAGTTCGAGTTGAACCACCGCCAGGCGGAGTTCGGCGACTACGGCCTGCGGGGCGGGTTCAACTTCAGCGGGAACATCACCGGCGCGCCGGGCTACACGGCGCTGGGCTGGAACCAGTTCGGCTCGTTCCTCCTCGGGCCCGCGAACACTACGACAAGGACATCCAGGCCGAGGAGATGACCGGCCGCGAGTGGCAGACGGGCTTCTACCTCCGCGACCGCTGGCGGCCCAACGAGAAGCTGACCGTGAGCGCCGGCTTGCGGCTGCAGGACTTCCCGCTGATGAGCCGTGCCACGCACGGCATCGAGGTGCTGGACTACAACTCCTACATCGTGAGCATCGGCGGCCTCGGCTCGGTGCCGCAGGACGTCGGTCTCAAGCTGCAGGAGTGGTACTTCGAGCCGCGCCTCGGGGCGGCGTACCGCCTCGACGAGAAGACCGTCATGCGGGCCGGCTACGGCTGGACCACCAACCCGCTGCCCGTGGTCGCGGCCGATGCGCGGGTCGTTCCCCTACGACACCAGCTTCAACGCAACCGCCGAGCACTACTATGGCTACGTGACCACGCTGGCGAACGGCATCCCGCCGGTGGTGATCCCGGATTACAGCTCGGGACAGGTGAAGCTGCCGGTGGGCGTCTTCATGCGGTCGCCCAACACGGGCACCGAGGCCTTCCCCGGCGCGGGCTCCGGCCTCGATCGCGCGAGGATCCAGCAGTGGAACATCGCGTTCGAGCGCAGGCTGCCCTGGACTTGTCGGCGGAGATCGCCTACGTCGGGACGCCGACCGACGGCGGGTACGCCGACCTCAACGTCAACTACGGCGAGCCTGGCGGCGGCAACGCCGCGCGCAAGTACTTCGCGTCGGCCGGCACCACCACGATCAGCGATTGGGCGGCGAGAACCAAGAGCCGCTACCAGGGACTGCAGGTGGCCTTGAACCGGCCGTTCAGGAACGGGCTCATGCTGAAGGGCGCCTACACCTGGAGCCAGTCGAAGAACATGACGGCCAACGACGAGGACGGCTGGACGACCCTCAACTGGAACCATCCGCTCGTGTTCGACAAGAACTTCTCGTACGCGGGCTTCGACCGCACGCACGTGTTCCAGATGGGCTGGGTGTACGAGTTGCCGTTCCTCAAGCAGAACACCCAGACGCTGGGCAAGATCCTCGGCGGCTGGCAGGTGAACGGGATCTTCGCGTTCTACACCGGCACCCCGTTCTCCATCACCGGCACCAACAACGCCCTCAACTGCCAGGGTTGCGGGAACATCTTCATCAACGTCCAGGGAGAACCGGAACCGACGGGCACCAAGGGGTCGATGACGGAACTCTGGTACGACAAGAGCCTGTTCGCGCAGCCGACCGGGCTGGGCAAGGACGGCTTCGGCACGTCGGCCCGGAACCAGTTCCGCCGGCCGTCGATTTGGAACGTGGATTTTTCGCTCTTCAAAGCATTCCAGATCGGGCACGTCCGTCCTGAGCTGCGGATCGAGGCGGCCAACATCTTCAACCACACCAACTGGGGCGCCCCAATCCTGACCTACACGGCCAACAACTTCATGCAGTTCACGCCGGCGAGCACGAACCAGGTCAGCGCAAACACGGGTGATATCCCCGGCGCGCGGCGGATCCAAATCGGACTCCGCGTGGGCTTCTAGGGAACTTCGCGTCGCGTAATCTCAGGGGCAGGGCCTGGCGGCCCTGCCCCTTTGTTTTTGCCCGGAGACAGATTTCGGGGCACGATCGGTCCGAGCGGTACGGGGCACAACCGGTCGCGGCCCTACCATGACGTTGCCACGACACGGACAGGAGGGCTTCATGTCTGTCCCGCGAAGCTTGTATGCGGTTCTTGCGATGCTGGCTCTTGCGGCCGCTCACATCGTGGCCCAGGCGACGCCCGCCGCGGGCCCGCTGAACATCATCGCCTTCGGCGCGCACCCCGACGACTGCGACATCCGCGCGGGCGGGACGGGCGCGAAGTGGGCGGCGGCGGGCCACCGCGTGCGCTTCGTTTCGGTGACCAACGGCGACGCCGGCCACCAGTCGCAGGGCGGCGGCGCGCTCGCGGCCAGGCGCCGCGCGGAGGCCAAAGAGGCGGGCCGTCGCGCGGGCATCGACTACCTCGTGCTCGACAACCACGACGGCGAGCTGATGCCGGAGCTGAAGGTGCGCGAGCAGATCATCCGGCTGATTCGCGACTGGAAGGCCGACGTGGTGCTCGGGCCGCGCTCCAACGACTACCACCCCGACCACCGCTATACCGCGGTGCTGCTGCAGGACGCGGCGTTCATGGTGACGGTGCCCAACGTTGCCTCCGACACGCCGGCGCTGCGCCGCAACCCGGTGTTCCTGTTCTTCGAAGACAACTTCCAGAAGCCGGCACCGTTCACTCCGGACGTGGCCGTCTCGATCGACGACACGATCGGGAAGAAGCTCGACATGATCGACGCGCACGTGTCGCAGATGTACGAGTGGCTGCCGTGGCTGAACGGCCGCCTGGACGCCGTGCCGAAGGACGCCGCGGCGCGCCGGCAATGGCTGGAGAAGGAGCGCCCCTTCCGCATCAGCCCCGCGGTTCGCGCCGCGCTGGTCGAAGTACTACGGCGCCGACGCCGGCGCCAAGGTGCAGTACGCGGAGGCGTTCGAGATCTCCGAGTACGGGAGGCGGGTGGACGACGCCGAGATCCGGAGGCTCTTCCCCTTCTTGCCGCGGTGATCGGCGTAGTGACTGGTTGCCAGGCTGGCTAGTCGTTCCGCGTGCTCCAGCCTCCGTGACGACAAGCCACTTGCCACTGAGCCACTACGGTGCACGCTGCCATGTCCCAGCCCGCCCTCATCCGCCGGTTCGGCCTCCTGCAGGCCACGGCGCTGAACATGTCCAACATGATCGGCGTCGGGCCCTTCATCACCATCCCCCTGCTCATGACGGCGCTCGGAGGCCCGCAAGCCCTGCTGGGCTGGATCGTCGCGCTGATCATCGTGATTGCGGACGGCCTGGTGTGGAGCGAGTTGGGCGCGGCGATGCCGGGATCGGGCGGGTCGTACCGTTACCTGCGCGAGGGATTCGGGCGCGAGCGGTGGGGCCGGCTGGTGGCCTTCCTCTTCATCTGGCAGTTCATCCTGAGCGGTCCGCTCGAAATTGCCTCGGGCTACATCGGGTTCGCGCGCTACCTGCGTTACGTGTGGCCGGACCTTCAGCCCGGCGGCACGGTGGCGGTGGCGATGGCCGTCGGCGTGCTGAACATCGCGCTGCTGTACCGCCAGATCGGATCCATCGGCAAGCTGACGGTCAGTCTCTGGGCGGGGACGCTGCTCACCACGGCGGTGGTGATCGTGACGGGGCTGATGCACTTCGACGCGGCCGTGGCGTTCGACTTTCCGCCCGGCGCCTTCGCGTTCTCGCTCGGGTTGCTGTCCGGGCTTGGCGCGGCGTCGCGCGTGGGCATCTACGACTACCTCGGCTACTACAGCGTGGCCTACATCGGCGACGAGGTGAAGGAGCCGGGGCGTGTCATCCCGCGCTCGATCCTGATCAGCGTGCTTGCGGTGGCGGTGATCTACCTCGGGATCAACCTCTCGATCATCGGCGTCATCCCGTGGCGGGAGTTCGTGCCGGCCGCGGCGCACCCCGAGTCGGACTTCATCGTGTCCACGTTCATCGAGCGGGTGTACGGTTCGCGCGTGGCGACGCTGTTCACCGCGCTCGTGCTGTGGACCGCGTTTGGCTCGGTGTTCGCGCTGCTGCTCGGGTATTCGCGCATCCCGTACGCGGCCGCCCTCGACGGCACGTTCTTCCGCGCCTTCGCGCGCGTGCATCCCACCAAGCGCTTCCCCCATGTGTCGCTGCTCCTGATTGGCGCCATCGCGATCGCCGCCTCGACACTGTCGCTCGGCATGGTGATCGACGCGCTCATCACGACACGGATCCTGGTCCAGTTCATCGGGCAGGTGGTGGCGCTGACGCTGCTCCGGCGCAACGCGCCCGACATGGCGCGGCCCTTCCGCATGTGGCTCTACCCGATCCCGAACCTTGTCGCGCTCTTCGGCTGGATCTTCCTCTTTGCCACCTCGGGCCCGGAGGTCATCGGCTTCGGGCTCGGAACCCTCGGCCTCGGCATGGCCGCCTTCTTCGCGTGGTCCTGGCGGACGCACCGCTGGCCCTTCGCATACGAAGCAGCGTGATCACGAATTCAACCACGAAGCACACGATGGACACGAAGGAGACCACGCCGAGGGCGGGTCTCCGGCCGGGCGGCGACGATGTCGCCGCCCGACAGCGCCGCGCGCCACGCGGCGGCCGGGGACTCGCCCACGTTCTGCGTGACAGCGTAACAGCCTCCGTGACCGTGGTGGCGTCCGTGGCTGTCCTTCTTCGTGATCTGGTGCTTTCTTCGTGTTCCTCGTGGCCTTCGTGGTTGAGCCGAATTTTGCCGTCGCCGAGAGTAGAATGCGCGGAGTCGTGACCCGGTCCCTGATCCTCTCTGTCGTGGCGGTTGTGTTTGCCGGCGCGGCCGCCGCGCAGCCGGCACTGTCGCGCGTGGTGATGGCCGCGCGCGCCGCATCGCCGCCCTCCATCGACGGCCGGCTGGACGACCGCGTGTGGACCGACGCGGAGCCGGTCTCTGGCTTTCTCCAGCGGGACCCCGAGGAGGGTGCGGCGGCGACCGACGACACGGTCCTGCGCGTCGCCTTCGACGACCACGCGCTCTACGTCGCCGCTCACCTGCGCGACCGCGAGCCCGAGGGGCATCGTCCGCCAGCTCTCCCGCCGGGATGCGTCGGTCGAGGCCGACGCGTTCATCGTCTACCTCGACCCGCACCACGACCGCCTGACCGGCGCGCAGTTCGCGGTTTCCGCGGCCGGCGTGCAGCGGGATGCTCTCATCTACAACGACAACTTCCTCGACTCGTCGTGGGATGCAGTGTGGGAGTCCGCCGTGGCGGTGGCTGCCGACGGCTGGACCGTGGAGATGAGGATTCCGCTGTCGCAGCTGCGCTTCCCGAAGGCCGAGCGTTACACCTGGGGCATCAACGCGGAACGGATCGTTCAGCGGCGGAACGAGTCGGACTGGCTCCAGCTGGTGCCGAAGAACAGGCCGGGCCTCGCCTCGCGCATGGCAGGCCTCGAGGGGATCGCCGGCATCTCGCCGCCCGCCACGCTCGAGTGGCTGCCGTACGTCACGTCCCGCGCGGAGTTCGTCGCCCCGGTCACGCCGGGGACGCCGTTCAACGACGGCTCGCGCCTGTTCGCCGCGGCCGGTCTCGACCTCAAGTACGGCCTCTCGAGCAACATGACGATCGACGCGACCTTCAACCCCGACTTCGGGCAGGTCGAGGTCGATCCCGCGGTCGTCAACCTGACCCAGTTCGAGGTGTTCTTCGAGGAGCGGCGCCCCTTCTTCACCGAGGGCGCGAAGGTGTTCGGGAACTTCGGCCGCAGCGGTGCCAGCTCCCTGGTCGGGTTCTTCCGCCCGGAGCCGACGTTGTTCTACAGCCGCCGCATCGGCCGCGCGCCCCAGGGGCGGGCCACCGGGACCTACGTGGACGCTCCCGCGTCCACGTCGATTCTCGGCGCCGCGAAGCTGGTGGGCCGCAGTGCCGGCGGGTGGACGATTGGCGCGCTCGAGGCCGTCACGGGCCGCGAATGGGCCCGGGTGTCGGACGGTTTCGACACGGCAAGCCGGGAAATAGAGCCGCTCACCAACTACGCGGCCCTGCGCGCGCAGCGCGAGCTGGGAGCGCGCGCGGGCATCGGCGTCCTTGCCACCTCGGTCCTGCGCGACAACCGCGACGAGGCGCTCGGCCGCGTGCTGGTGGACCGCGCGACGATGGGCGGGCTGGACGGGCACGCGTTCCTCGACACGGCCAGGACCTGGGTCGTGCACGGGGGGCTCGCCGGCAGCTGGGTCCAGGGCAGCAAGGAGTCGGTGACGCGCGTGCAGGCAGCCGAGCAGCGCTACTACCAGCGCCCCGACGCGCCCCACGTGAGCCTCGACCCGACGGCCACGCAGCTCTCGGGTTGGACCGGCAACGTGAACCTCAATCGGAACGCAGGGAACCTGACGATGAACGTCGGCTTGTGGGGGATGAGCCCCGGGTTCGAGGTGAACGACGCCGGGTATTCCACCCAGACCGACCGCGCCGGCGGCCACGTCTTCGGTCAGTGGCGGCGCCTGACGCCCGACCGCTGGACGCGCGAGCGGACCTTCTGGGTGTCGAAGTGGTGGACGTGGAACTACGGCCGCGAGAAGCAGGGCGACGGCTGGCAGGCCTCGGCATCCGTGCAGTTCCGGAATTTCTGGCGCGCGTCAGCGCTGTTCACCTACGCCGCGCGGGTGTGGGACGACAAGCTCACGCGCGGGGGGCCGACGGTCATCCGGCCGGGAAACCGGGGGCTGCAGGTCGCGACGAGCACCGACCCGCGCCGGCCGATCGTCTTCTCGCTCGGGGGCTCCTATACCACCCGGGAGTTCGATGCCTCGGCCGCGGCGGTGGATCTGCAGGCGGCCTGGCGCCCGGTCCCGGCGCTGACGTTGACCGTCGGCCCGACCGTGCGCCGCAACGTCGTCGCCGCGCAGTACCTGGCAACCGTCCCCGACCCGCTCGCCGCCCAGACGTTCGGCAGGCGATATGTCTTCGGCGAACTGGACCAGACGGAGGTGGTCGGGACCACACGCGTCAGCCTCGCCATCTCGCCTCGCACGTCGCTCCAGGTGTACTTCCAGCCCCTCGTTTCGGCGGGCGGCTACGACGCGGTCAAGGAACTGGTGGCCCCTCGAACGTACGACTTCATGCGATACGGGATCGACGGCGGCACGATGACCTCGTTTGGCGGCCGGCTGGCAATCGATCCCGACGGCCCGGGCCCGGCTCCGGCGTTCTCCATCGCGGACCCGGATTTCAACGTGCGCTCGATGCGCCTGAATGCCGTCTTCCGCTGGGAGTTCCGACCCGGGTCGTCGATGTTCGTCGTGTGGACGCAGCAGCGCCGCGAGGTCGCGCCGTGGGGCGAGTTCGACTTCGGCGACGACGTGTCCGCGCTGTTCACCGCCCCCGCGGACGACGTGCTGCTGGTGAAGGTGAGTTACTGGTTTGGGTCACGACGGTGAGTAGTGGCTGGTGGCTAGTGGCTGGTGGATCACGGCGTCACGCTGAGCGGTCGTGCGCGAACACCGCAGGCTACGCCACCAACACAAGCGAGCGCGAATAACGGAGGAGATGATGAGCGCACCGGATCGCAGAGAGTTCATGAAGCGCGCCGGGTTGGGCGTGGCGGGGGCGGCGGCGCTGCTGGACGGCCGTGCCTCTTCCCAGGGGACAGCGTCGGCTCGCCCGCTCACTGACAAGGAGAAGCTGTCCCGCATCGCGTCCTGCTGCTGGCCGCCCCGCACTCTCTTCAAGACCATGGCGAACCGCCCCGTGAGCCAGGAGGCGCAGGCCATGAGGAAGAAGTACGGGGAGATCACGATGCTCGACTTTCCGCAGTGGACGAAGGACACCTACCCCGGGGTGTACCACCTCGACCTCTGGTCCGACGTGTTCGGCGACGTCAGCGACGTGAGCCAGTACCAGGAAAACAAGGTCGAGCGAGACGGCAAGAGCTTCACGCAGTACCGGTGGGACCCCTCCAGGCCCTCGTCCCGCAAGTGGCTCGAGACGCTGGCGGCGACGATGCAGAAGACCGGCACGGTGTGTCAGCACGTCTCCAACAACGCGCCGCAGAACCTGGCCGATCCGGACGAGGAGCGCCGCCGGGACGGCATCCGTGTCGCGAAGATCTGGCTCGACGCGTCGGCAATCCTCGGGGCAAAGACAATGCGTGCGAACACGGGCGTGTCGGGCACGCGGATCATGCCAGAGGCAATTGCGCATGAAACGGGCTATCCCAAGAACGACAAGCTGTCCGTGTACATGTCCAAGTGCATCGAGTCGTTCAAGGAGCTGGCGGACTACGGGGCGAAGGTGGGCGTCAAGATCACGATTGAGAACCACTGGGGGCTCTGCGCCAACCCGATGAACATCCGGATCATCATGGACGAGGTGAACCACCCGTACTGCGAGTGCACGCCGGACTTCTGCAACTGGGAGAACGAGTACCACCTGTTCCACGGGCTCGAGGCGGTGATGCCGTACACCCACACGCACGTGCACGCGAAGTACTGGGACCGGTGGAAGACTCCCGAGAAGGACTGGAACGACGTCGCCCGCTCGGTCCGCATCCTCAACGCGCACGGCTTCAAGGGGACCATCGCGCTGGAGTACCAGCAGGGCCCCGTGGACGGGGTGGAGGGGTCCAAGCAGCTGATGCAGCAGGTGCTCGCTGCGCTGTGACCGCCCGCAGCTTGTAGTGGCCGGTGGCCAGGGCCAGTGGCCAGTGGCCAGTGGACAGTAAATCACGCTGTCAGGCAGGCACGGTGTGATCTACTGGCCACCGACCACTGACCACTGCACACTACACAGTCGGTTTCTGTCCCGCGAAAATCCGATCCAGTCTCGAGACGACGTCCTTCAGGTAGGCCGCGTCGCCGCCGTTGATCTCGGTGGTCACCCACCCGCGGTACCCGGCATCCGCGAACGCCTTCGCCACCGCGGGCCAGTCCACGTCGCCTTCGCCGAGGTTCTTCCAATAGAACCGGCCCTCGCCGCGCTCCAGCTTGAAGTCCTTCACGTGGACGCGCACGATGCGCGGGCCGAGCGTGCGGATCCAGTCCTGGGGGAACCCGTAGAAGAGCATGTTGCCCACGTCGAGGTAGGCCTTCACCCAGGGCGAGGAGAACTCGTCCACGTAGCGGGCCATTTCGAGCGGGCTCAGGAGGAATTTGTTCCAGACCTCCTCGATCCCGATGACGACCTTCATCTGCTGCGCCAGCGGCAGGATGCGCTCCCTGATGACCTGCTGTGAGCGCGTCCACGCCTCCTTGTAGGACGTCTGCGCGTCCACGACGCCCGGGACGAGCAGGATCGTGTCCGCACCCCACAGCTTCGCGTTCCGGAAGGACGCTTCCATCCCCGCGACACCCTTTGCCACCACCCCGGGATCGGCGCTCGAGAACGGGAAACGCCAGTGGTCGGCATTCATCACGGAGTGGATCTTCAGCGCGGCCTTTTCGGCCGCGCCCTTGATCTCCTCGGCCACGGCCGCGTCGGTGATCGTGCCGATCTCGATGCCTTCGAAGCCGACCTCCCGGGCCAGCTGGAACTTCTCCAGGTAGCCGAGTTCCTTCGGGAGCATCGAGATGTACACGGCCTTCTTCAACCCGCCGGCTGCCGGCTGAGCCGCGGCGCCCGACGCCGATGTGGTGCCCGGCCGTACCGCGGCGAGCGCTCCGGCCCCCGCGACCGTCCCCAGGAACGTCCGTCGGTTGATGGTCTTCATGATGGGCCTCCCTCGTCCGCCGCAGACTACTCCGCGCGCCTTCCAGACTCAAGTCCGGATTGCCAGTCTGAGCCTTGGGGAGTAATGCAGGCAAGGGGCTTCATCGGGGGAGGCAAACGGGGCTAGAATCGCCGCAAGGGGAGGCTCTCATCATGAGCGAAATCGGCCGGCGCGAGTTCCTCGGCGTGGCAATCGCCGCGGCAGGGGTGACGATCCTGAAGCCGCGCGTGGTGTGGGGAAGTCAGGCAAATTCGGCAGTCCGCCTCGGGCTGCTGGGTTGCGGGGGACGCGGCCTCAGCGTGACCGGGTCGTTCCTCCGGAATACCGGCGCGGTCGTCACGGCGATCGGGGACATCTTCCCCGACAACCTCGAGAACGGAAAGAAGCGCCTCGACGAGATCTCGACGAAGCTCGGCAAACCCGCGATTGACCCGGCCCGGATGTTCAAGGGACCGAACGCCTACCAGCAGCTCTTCGCCTCGACGGACGTGGACGCCCTCTACATCGCCACGCCGCCATACTTCCACCCGATGCACCTCGAGGCCGCGCTCGCGTCCGGCAAGCACGTCTATCTCGAGAAGCCGGTGGCGGTGGACGTCCCCGGCGCCAAGAAGGTCATGGAACTCGGTGACCGCGCGAAGGGGAAGGTGAGCCTGGCGGTCGGTTTCCAGATCCGCCACGCCTCACCCTACGTCGAGCTGGCGCGGCGCATCCACGCGGGCGAGATCGGGCAGCCGGTGTCAGGCCAGATCCACTATTTCGCCTCGGCGATCGGCCGGCCCGATTGGCCGCAGGCCACGCCCCCCGAGCGGCGGCTCCGGAACTGGGTCCACGACAAGGTGCTCTCTGGCGACATCATCGTCGAGCAGAACGTCCACATCATCGACGTGACGAACTGGATGCTCAGGAACCACCCGGTGAAGGCCGTCGGGTGGGGCGGCCGGGCCGGGAGGACCGACCAGGGCGACTGCTGGAGCCATTTCAATTGCGTTTTCACCTACCCGGGCGACGTGCACGTCACCTTCGCGTCCACGCAGTTCGGCACGGCGTCCTGGGGCGTCGGCATGCAGTACGACGGCACGAAGGGGATTGCCGAGGCGCGGTACGACGCGCCGGTGCGCATTGCCGGCGAGACCAAGTGGGAGTTCCCCGGGCTCGGGAAGCCGGAGGCGGTGAGCCAGGCGGACGCGGTGACGGGCAACTTCCGCGGCGCGCTCGACGATGCGGACCGGAACAAGCAGAAGGCGTTCATCGACAGCATCACCAGCGGGAGCCTCCTCAACGAGGCGACCATGGGTGCGGAGTCCGCGCTCGCCGGGATCCTCGGGCGGACGGCGGCCTACACCGGCAAAGAGGTGACCTGGGAAAAGATCATGAAGTCCAAGGAGAAGTGGGACCCGAAAATGGACTGGAAGCAGTTCGAGATCCGGCCGTAGAAACGCGGCAGGGGATCACGCTCCCGGGGCGCTAGCGAACCAGCGGTTCCAGGTCGATCCTCCTGAAGTAGATCTCGGCGCCCTCGGACTGGATCAGGATACGGCCTTCGGCGAAGCTCGAACCGGAGGCCTCGTTCACGACCTTCCCGTTCACGACATAGGTGAGGTGGTCGCCATCGGCGACCACCTCGAGGCGCGTCCACTCCCCGTAGGGGCTTTCCACGTCCTGCCGCCCGCGGAAGCCAAGCCGATCCTCCCAGTCCGGGTCTCGCCCGTACCAGTTGATCCGGCCGCTCTCGAACACGCGGCTTTCCCCACGCGGGTCGAAGACGGGTTCGCCGTCGCGGTCGGATCCCGCGCGGGCCGTGAGCCGCGACGAGATTCGGCGCCCGCCCTCGAAACCGGCCACGAGGATGATGTCGCCCACGCCGCCCTCGATCACCTGGGCTTCGACCGAGCGCATCCACGGCCCGTTCCCGTCGGCGCCGGTGTTGCCGGGGACCCCCTGGGCGTGGACCAGCACGCCGCTGTCGCGTGCGCGGTTCCGCCGTTCGCCCCACGTGGCGACCCCCCATCGGAACTCCACGGTCAGCCGGTAGTCGCGGTACGAGGCCCTGGTGATCAGCGCCCCCCACCGCTCGCCGCTGATGCGGATGGCGGGAGCGCCGTCCACGTGGTCCACCACGCTGAAGACGCGGAGCGGGTCCTGGCCGTGCGAGTCCACCAGCCACGGCTCGAACTGGTCGAGGCCCTTCCCGTCGAAGAGGTGGATGGTGCTCTCGGGGCGGACGGCAGCCTGGGGCTGCGCCGCCGCGCCCAGCGGCAGGGCCAGCAGGAGCAGCGCGCAGGACAACGCCCTGGCGCAGGGCGGGGCTTCAGCCTTGCGGGAACGCATCACAGCCTCCGCAGCGCCTGGATGTACCCGCCGAAGGTCACCCGGCGCGATTGGCCGCCGAACAGCGGCTCGAGCTCCGACTCGAGCCACGCACGGAGCGCGTCCTCGGAGCGGCGCCCGTATTCGATCGCGGCGACGGTGTTGGATTCGGAGAGGAGAAAGGCTGCGTACTCGACGGCCGTGAACAAGGGGTACAGAAGGAAATCGGTGCGACCCGGTGCCTCGAACCCATGCCGGCGCGCCTCTTCGGCCGTGATGATCGGGTCGCGGGCTGGCGGACGGGGGCATCCCGCCTCGAACACGTCGAGGTACCAGCGGTCAAGCCTTGGGATGTCGGGCGAGCGCCCAGTGTCGCCGAAGTCGAGGGACACCAGCCAGCCGCCGTTCCTCATCACGCGTGCCGCGCGGGGCAGGAACCGCGTCCGGTCCACCCAATCGATGGACCCGCACGCCACGACCAGGCCGAACCGGCCGTCGCCGAACGGGAGCGACTCTGCCTCGCACGCGACGTATCGGACGCCAGCCGCGCGGCTTGCCCGGCGGAGCATCTCCTTCGACGCGTCCACCCCGACGACCGCGTCCGCCAGCTCACGCAGCGCGACCGACGACAGCCCAGTTCCGCACCCGACGTCGAGCGCGCGCGACTGGCGCCCGGAAAGCTGCAGGAACTCGCGAACGCCCGCGAAAACCTCCGGGTGAAGGAATGGCCGGGCCGAAGCGTAGCCCGCCGCCACGCGGTCGTGCTGGAAGATCCGGTGCGTGCTCGTGACGTCGTCGGACATCGAGGGTCTCCGCGGCGCTCCTCGCGCGGGTCAGATCTTCAGGAAGATCTTCCTGCGGTACATCCAGAACAGGATCAGCCAGTAGCCCAGGAGGATGCACGCGCCGAGCACGAACGGCTCGTAGGCCTCGCCGAAGGCCTTGAAGGTGGCCGCACCGAAGTGTGTGCGGAGCGCGTTTCCGATGAAGTCCTCGAACAGGTGGGCGATCAGGTACGCCGCGATCGAGTTCGCACCGATCACGACGAGCGGGAACGCCAGCCTGCGAAACAGGGCCCGCCGGCCGGGCTGGCCGCCGAGATCGACGGCCGCGTAGAAGCCGGCGAGGAGCAGGAAGCACCATCCCCCGCTGAACAGCGTCCAGCTGGGCGTCCAGATGCGCTTCACCGACGGGCAGATGCCGGTCGCATCGAGGACCCAACCCGCAGCAAGGCCGGCCGCGCCGGCGGCGAGCAGCCACGTGAGCTTCGCCCGAGGCGAGCGGTCGCTGCGGATGACTCTCCCGGCGATGAGGCCCAGGATCATCGTCCCGAGTGTGGGGATGAAGCTGAGCGTCGCGTAGCCGCCGCGGTTGTGCGTGAACCACCCTTGCGGCGGGAAGAGGTTCAGGAACCACGTGTCGAAGGCCCAGGCGAGGTTCGTGTTCTTGTTCCAGTGGGCCGCGAACCCCTGGTAGTTGTAGGGCCAGTCCGGCAAGGTGCCCGCAGCCGCCCAGTCGAACGACGGCCCGGGAAGCGGGTAGAGCGCGAACGCGGCCCAATATCCCGCGAGGATCAGCGCCAGCGCCGCCCAGGCGTCGCGCGCGGGCCGGAACCCGAGCATGAACAGCACGCCGTAGCCGAGGCCGATCTGAGAAAGGGTGTCTTCGAAGGTGAAGTACGTGCGGTCGTGGCCGATCGACCGCAGGAAGACGCCCAGCGCGACCAGCACGAACGCGCGCCAGAAGGCGTGGAGCGTCATGAACGACCGCGACTGGCCCCGCGCGGCCCGGCTGGCCAAGGAGAACGGCACCGCAACGCCGACCAGGAACGAGAACGACGGCTGGATGATGTCGTGGAGCGAGCAGCCGGCCCACGGCGCGTGGGTCTGGTGAAATGCCAGGAACGCCCAGGCGCCGCTGTCGGGCACCCGCGAGGCGACCTCCGCGAGGCGGAGCACCTCGGCCATCATCAGGAACATGACGAGGCCCCGGTAGGCGTCCAGCGATGCCAGGCGCTGAACGTCGCGAGGCGCGGCGACCCCGGCCGTGCCGGCTGGCGCAACGGAGGCTGTCCCCATGCGCCGGATGATAGCGGAAAGTCTCATTTTCGGCCCCGCGGTGGTAGTCTGGCTCCGATCGTGGCCGACAACGGGAGGGACAGATGGACCGACGCGACTTCCTGAAAACGACGTCGGCGGCCTCGCTGCTTGCCTGCTTTCCCCCTTCACTCGACGGCGTCGAGCGGGTCGCCGAAACGGGCAAGCTCGAGCGGAGGGCGCTGGGCGGCACGGGCGAGAAGCTCTCCATCCTCGGCTTCGGCGGCATCGTCGTCATGGACGCCACGTCCCAGGAGGCGTCGAACCGGGTGGCGGAAGCCATCGACCGAGGGGTCAACTACTTCGACGTCGCCCCGAGCTACGGCAACGCGGAAGACATGCTGGGCCCCGCCCTCGAGCCGTACCGCAAGGGCGTGTTCCTGGCGTGCAAGACGACCGAGCGGAGCGCTGCCGCGGCGCAACGGGAGCTGGACAGCTCCCTCCGGAAGATGCGCACCGACCACTTCGACCTCTACCAGCTGCACGCGGTGACGACGGCGGAAGATGTCGAGAAGATCTTCGCGGCCGGCGGGGCGCTGGAGGCGTTCGTCGCGGCGCGCAAGGCCGGGAAGGTCCGCTTCCTGGGGTTCTCCGCGCATTCCGTGGAAGCGGCAACGGCGCTCATGGAGCGGCACGACTTCGACACGATCCTCTTCCCGATCAACTTCGCCACCTGGCACGCCGGGAACTTCGGCCCGCAGGTGCTGGCCGCGGCCCGGGCGAAGAAGATGGGAATCCTGGCGCTCAAGGCGATGGCCAGGGGCCCGTACGCCAAGGACGCCAAGCGGCAGTATCCCAAGTGCTGGTACGAGCCGCTCTCGTCTGAGGCCGATGCCGCGATGGGTCTGCGCTTCACGCTCTCACACCCCATCACGGCGGCGATTCCCCCGGGGGACCACACCTTGTTCAAGACCGCCCTCGATCTCGCGATGCGCTTCACGCCGCTTTCCGAAGACGAGGCGCGCGCGGTCAAGGAGAAGGCGACGCGGCAGGAGCCGCTGTTCCGGTTTCCGCGAAACGCCTGAACATTTGGCCGCCGGACGGGAACGTGCTTGTCTTGACCACGAAGAACCAAGGCACGAAGGCCCACAAGAGGTTCCTCGCCCTCCCTCGTTCAGTTCCGCAACATCGCAATCAAGGAGCTGCAGTAGCGGCGCGTTCGCCGTGGGGGCCTACATCCCGCCCTTCACGCAGGAGTCGATGAGGTTCCGCTTCACGCGCTTCGGCTCGATGAGCGAGAAGAAGTCGTCCAGGTAGTCCCTCGCCTGGTCGCGAGCAGCGGGCTTGTAGTCCGGGATCGTGTCCACGAGCCCGAGCACCTCGTTCTTCCTGGCGCGGAATGTCGCGAGGAGCGGTTCCAGTTCCTCGGCGGTGCGGCACGGGCCGCGGTACAGGCGGTCGCGGACGGACGTCAGGAAGAGCCGGCGGTCGGCGATGGCGTACTCGGCGTTGACGAGCCCCGAGTAGTCGAAGTCGTACGCGACCGGGTAGATCGTCCCCTGCGGGTCCTGCACGAGCTTCACGTTGTGCAGCGCGAAGATCGAGTAGTCGGTGTTCCCGATCAGGTACTCGAGCAGCGTCATCAACGTGAGCGAGTCCTGGTCGAGCTGCCGGAAGTACCGCTTGGTGAGCGGGAAGATCCGCCCCTCCATCCGCTGCGCCACGTCCCCGTCCTCCTCGATGAGCATGCCGTACCTCGGGCCGTACGTCTTCTTCTTCGGGCTGTCCACGTAGGTCACCTGCACGAGGCGCGCGCGGAACGAACGCGGCGTGAAGAGACGGAACACCTGGTAGGCCAGGTACTCGGTGAGGATGAACTGGTCGTGATCGCGGTCGTTCCGGCAGTGGGTCACCAGCTTCAGCTCCCCCTGCCCCTCGAAGACGGTGCCCGTCACGTCCTTCTTGAGGAAATCGAGCCGGAGCGGCACGACCTCGCACGTGCGGGCATTGAGCCGCGCGTGGCCGCGCGAACTGAGGACCACTGGAACGGACGCCGTCTGGCCGCCGTCGGCCTGTAACTGCACTACCCCTGGGAAACGCTTCTCGCTGTCCGGCTTCCGGTCCTTGTTGATCGCCGTGAAGTCCGCGGTAATGGTGACCGGGAGAGGGGAAGCGGTCTTGAACAGCGGCAGGTTCTCGGCCTCCGCGCGGCGTGCGGCCAGCTCCTCGGCGCTGGGCCAGGGCAGGGCCAGCTTGGCCGTCGGGTCCTTCTTGGCCGGCTTCGCACCGTCCTTCGCCTTCGCCGGGTCCTGCTCCTTCGCCGGGGCCTGCTCCGCGCCCGCGAGGCCGGCCGCCAACGCGCGCGTTTCGGGGGACGCCCCTGGCAGGATCGCACCCGGCACGACGGTCAGGGCGAGACCCATGAACCCGGCGAGCACGGTGCCGCCCGCCAACCGCCCGAGCCCCCGATGTGGACGTGCCATGGCGACGCCCCAGTCTTCCGCTGCCGACAGTACGGCGGACCCTTCGCGGTCGGCCAGCGGTTCAGAATTCAGCGTTGAGAGTCGAGGGCTCAGCACGCGTGCCGGCCCCGGGTGTTCGACCCAAAGCCAGAAGCCCAGAGTCCGGAGCCAAGGGAAAGCGTCCTGTCGTCCTGATCAACGTAAGCCCGAAGGCGCGGAGTGTCAACGGGCGGGAAGCCCGGCGGTGTGCGCTACAATAGCCGCCTTGACCACCGCAACCACGGGCAACCGGCGGAAGGGTGTCCCCAGGCACCTGCTCGATCTGCTTCGGCGGCGCGAAGAGAAGCGCGGGTTCCTCGTGGTGTTCGAGGGGCCCGATGGGTCGGGCAAGACCACCCAGCGGAAACTGTTCACCAGGTGGCTCGAGAGCCAGGGCCACCGGGTCGTTACCACCAGGTGGGGAGCCTCGCCGCTCGTCAAGCCGCTGCTCAAGGCGCGAAGGAAAGTGCGGGCGCTGAGCCCGGAAGAGCTGTGCCTGCTGCAGGCGGCCGACTTCCGCCATCGCCTCGAGCAGGAGGTCCTTCCCGCGCTCTGGAACGGCACGACGGTGGTCGCCGACCGGTATCTCTTCACGGGCGTCGCTCGCGATGCCGCCCGGGGTCTCGATTTCGACTGGGTGCTGCACGCCTACTCGCCGCTGTTCTGGCCCGACATCGTCTTCAACTTCACCGTCTCGCTCGACACGTCCACCAGCCGCGTGGCGTCGAGCCGGGTGCCGAAATTCTACGACGCGGGGCAGGACGTGACGGAGCTCGAGGATCCGATCAGCAGCTACCGCCTGTTCGCGGGGCGCGTGATGCGGGAGTACGAGAACCTGTCGCTGATCTTCAGGTTCCAGTCGGTGGACGGCGAGCAGCCGATCTACGGCCAGCACCGCCAGATCCGGCGGCTGTTCGAGGAGCGCCGGCGGACGGTGTGGGGCGAATGGAACGTCGAGGCGCTGACCGAGTGGCTCGCGCACGCGGCGGTGCTTCGCGGGGCGGGCAATGAGGGCTGAGAAAGGGGCGGCACGCCGCGCGGCGCCGCTGCGAGGCCGGCTCGTAGCCGTCGACGGCACTCGCGCCCCGGACCTCCGCAAGAGCGCCAGCCAGCTGCAAACGCGGCTCGCCTTGGGCAAGGTCCAGGTCGGGATCAGCTGGTGGGACGCGTCGGGCGTCTTCTTCGAGATGGGGCTCGGCAAACGAAAGCACCGCACCGCCTCGGCGCGCACGCTGTTGCTGTTGTACGCCTCGGACCTCGTGTTCCGTCTGCGTTGGGAGATCCGGCCCGCGCTTGCCGCGGGCCAGACGGTGATCGCGGCCCCGTACCTCGACGCCGCCTTTGCCTTCGGACGCGCGAACGGGCTCTCCCAGGACTGGCTGACGACGCTGTTCAGGTTCGCGCCGAAGGCAGACGACAGCTACCTGGCGCGCGAGCGCAAGAAGTCGGAGGGGTGGAAGAAGGACCGCCGCGAAGGTTTCGCGGAGTTCTCGAGCGCGATCCTCGCCGACACCGAGGAGTCGTTCGACCCCGTGGCGTTGCGCCGCGAGATGATTGCCTTGTTGGACGCCGCGGGACGCCGCGGCAAGAGCCGCCGCCTCACTTGACGGCGCCGGCCCGGACTCGGGCACGGGGAGCGGCCAGCATCCGGAACACCCGATCCATCTGGTGCAGGCACGGCCGGTCGCGAATTGCCACCGCCACCTCCCGCCTGAAGTCGAGGCTCAACGCAGACAGGGACAGGCTGCCGAGGACGCCGACGCTGTCGTCCACGAGCACCATCTTGCCGTGAGGCTCGAACCCTCGAAGCCCGTCTCGACCGAGCACTTCGACAGCCACGCCGGCCGCCCGCTTCGCCTTGAGCAGGTCGAGGATCGCGGGATCCGTGACCTTCGGGTCCACGATGCGAATGGTCTTTCGCCCGCGCTCCAGCATCTCCGTCAGCGTTCCCCGTGCCTCCTCGGGGCCGACGATCAGCCGGCGCCGGGCGCTCGAGGGCAGCGACAACCCCTTTCCCGCGCAATCCCCCGTGAACAGCCGCCTCAGCCCGCCGACGACGACGGGGTCATGGGTCAACAGGAGGAAGTCGGACGTGCGGGTGAAGCACTTACGGGTGAAGTTCAACGACGCGACGAGTGCCGGGCCGTCGTCGGCGACGATGTACTTCGCGTGATACTTGACGACCGGGTCCGCGTAGCGGTGGATGTCGGCGCCCATCCCCTCGAGCACCTGCCACAGCTCGCCGAGGCGCCTCGTGCCCCCCTTCGCCCGGGGGGTGAGCAGGACCGACACGTCCACGCCGCGCTGGAGCGCCGCGGCCAGGGCGTCGAGAACGTGGAAATCGTCGCACCGGAAGAGCGACAGGAACAGCCGGTCGCGCGCCGAGTTGATGGTGTGGAGCACGGCCGACACCCGCTCGTCCGGGGCGAAGATGAAGCGGTCGGCAGGGTGGCGGGCGGGCCGGGCCGCCCGGGTCGCGCCGCGCGTCATCGGCTCACGCCTTTCTCTTGGCCAGCTCCCAGACCACCGACTTGATGCCGGCGGTGCCGTCGCCGATGAGCGCCTGGGTCACGTCGTCCAGCGAGATGTTGGGGTCGAGCTTGGTGTGGTACTGAACGAGCGACTCTCCGCTCTGCGGAGATCTCCCTCGGCTCGAAGATCACGCCATGGCGGGCGAACACGCTCTCGACGTGCCGCAAGGGGAACTCGCGGCCAGTGGCTTTCAACTCCACCGTCATCACCCGCGGCTTCCGGGACCCGACACGCTCGAGGAACACGAGCGCCACGCACAGGAAGGCCGTGCCCATGCCCGCCAGCGCGAAGCCCCCGAGCCCCGTGGCCATGCCGAGGCCCATGAGCAGGAACAGGATCGTGATGTCCTTCGGGTCCTCGACGGGGGTCCGGAAGCGGATGATGCTGGCAGCGCCGGCAATGCCGAAGGCGCGGGCGAGCGAGCCGCCGATGAGGATCATCATCATCGCGCCCGACACGCACAGCAGCACCTGCGCCTGCTCCATCGACTGGCTCTGACCCTTGTCCTGCCGGTATCGCCGGCTCACCGCGGTCACGAGCAGGCCGATCGCGGCGGCGGCAACGAGCTTCGCCAGGTCCACGAACGGCGCCAGCCGAATCACGGCGCCGGCGGCCGACTGCTCGCCCCCGGCTGGAAACTGCTGCATACCCTCGCTCGGCTGCAGGAGCTCCGAGCTGAGGCCGCCCCAGACGAGCGCCGCGATGAGAAGGGCGCCGCCGGCGGCCAGCCGGACCGCCGCCCAGGGCAGCGGCAGGGCGCGAGCGGCCTCGACGGTATCGTAGATCTCGAGGACCGAGTCGAGCCGGCTCAATTGGAGCACGGTGCGGACCGTTGCATTGGCCCTGACAAGGCGGAAGGTGCCGCCCACGCGCTGGGCGCTGGTGTGACCGCGCACCAGGGCGCGCACACCGGCGCTATCCAGGATGGGGACGTTGTCGAGGTCGGTCACCAGGTGGCGGTAGCCTTGCCTGAACAGCGCCTGGACGCGCCGCTCGAAGTCCTCGGCCGGGCCGCCGGCGACGAGCGGTTCGTGAGGGGACAGGACCAGGGTGCCCCTTGAGGCCTTTAGGAGCTTGTTCATGACAGGAGGCTCGCGCTCCACCGCACACAATCGGCCGACGGCCCCCTGTTGTTGCGGGGGCGGACACTCGGCTGATTATGGCCGCGGAGTCCGGGGTGTCAAGGGGGCAGGGCGCCTGGGCATGGCCTGGCGGGTGCGACACGACCCCCTCAGCTTGACAAGCCGTACGCGCGACCGTATGTTTTGCCCCGCTGCCGCGGTTGCGTTCGCGCCCTCGCCCCCGGCGCCCCGGCCCGCAGCCCCCGGCCCGAATGGCCCCCCGACATCGGTGCCTACGCTATCAGGCAGACCCGAGGCGAGAAGTCATGGCGGCACAGAAGGTCATCGTGGTGGGGGCCGGTATAGGCGGGTTGAGCCTTTCGATCTACCTGGCCCGCCAAGGTTTCGACGTGGAGGTGCTCGAGAAGCGCGAGCAGCCCGGCGGGCGCTGCGGCGTCCTCGAGCGCGAGGGCCACCGCTTCGACGTGGGTGCCACGCTGCTGTTGATGCCGCGGCTGTTCCGGTCGATCTACGCCGATTGGGGGGAGAGGCTGGAGGACCATCTCGACCTCCTGCCGCTCGAACCGATCTACGACCTGCACTTCGCGCGCGGCGGGCGGCTGAGGTTCACTCCCAACCTGCCGGCACTCCAGGCGCAGATGGAGGCGCTGGAGAAGGGAAGCTTCGAGCGCTTCCTGCGGTGTTTCGACCTGGGGTGGCGCCAGTACGAGCAGTTGATGCGCCGCTTCCTGGGCCGCAACTTCTACCGGCCCTGGGACTACTTCACGCCGGTCAACGGGTACCACTTCCTCAAGCTGAAGGCCCACCGCAACCACTTCGAACACGTGCGGCGGTACTTCAGGAGCCCGGAGCTGCAGGCGGCGTTCACCTTCCAGAACATCTACGTCGGCCAGAGCCCGTTCGCCACGTCCGCGGCCTACTCCCTGCTCCCCGCGATCGAGCTGGCCCAGGGCGGATGGTATCCGCGCGGCGGCATGAACAGCATCGTCCGCAGCCTGGAAGGGCTCGCGCAACGGGCCGGCGTCCGCCTGCACTACGGAACGTCCGTCGAGCGCATCGTGGTTCGCGGTGACCGCGCGCGGGGCGTGCGGCTGGAGGGAGGGGGGGAGCTTGGGGCGGACATCGTGGCTGCCAACGCCGATCTCCCGTACGTCTACCGGCTCCTGCTGCCGGATCCAAAGCCGCGACGTCGGCTCGAACGGCTCCGCTATACCTGCTCCGCGTTCGTGTTCCATTGGGGTCTCGACCGCCGATACCCCGCGCTCGGACACCACAGCATCTTTCTCGGCGCGGATTATCGCGAGGGGTTCGACAGCATCTTCGAGCGAAACAGCCTGTGCGCGTCGCCTCACTTCTACGTCAATCGACCCGCGAGCACGGACGGGTCGGCGGCGCCGGCGGGCAAGGACAGCGTGACCGCGATCGTTCCCGTTCATCACCTGCCGGCAGGGGAGCGGGAGGACTGTCGCGGCCTGGCGGAGCGGGCGCGCCAGGCCGTGTTCGCCCGGCTCGACCGGGCGGGTTTCGCCGGCCTGCCCGATCACGTCGAGTTCGAAACGCTGCGCACTCCGACGGATTGGGAGCGATCGCTGAACCTCACGAACGGCGCGGTCTTCGGGAGCCTCGATCACCGGATCACCCAGGTCGGCTACCTGCGCCCGTCCAACCGCCACGCGCGCTACCGCAATCTCTACTTCGTCGGTGGCAGCACGCAGCCCGGGAGCGGTGTGCCGCTCGCGCTGTTGTCCGGACGCCTGACGGCCGAGCGAATCCTGGTGGGACAAGGGGGCGAGGGGCTTTCCCTGGCGGAGCTGGAATTCTGATGGCGGAACACCGGGATCGACATGACGCCTTGACGCTCGATCGCCCGGAGCCCGAGACCGTCGGCGGACGGCCGATCCTCGACCTCGCCGCGAGCCTGTGGGAACCCGATCGCTACGAGGCATTCCGTGTCTGCTACCAGGCCATGCGCGAGGTAGACGACCTGATCGACGCTCGCCGTTCCCGGCCGGTGCCGATCCAGGAGGCAGAGAGGCAGGCGATTGGCCGGGAGGTCTCGCGCCGCATGATGGAAGACAGGGGAGCGGCCGATCCACGCCTCGCCCGTCTGCACGAGGTGCGCACGCGGTTCCGCATCCCCGGCTGGCCGTGGACCCTCTGGACGCGGTCGATGCTGTACGATCTCGAGCACGACGGGTTCTCGAGCTTCCTCGACTACCTGCGCTACGCGGAAGGCGCCGCGGTCGCACCTGGCGCGATCTTCGTGCACCTCTGCGGCATACGCCTTGTCAACGGACAATACGAGGCGCCGGCCTTCGACATCCGCAAGGCGGCGCGGCCCCTGGCGATCTTCTGCTACCTGGTCCACGTGGTGCGGGATTTCGAGCCGGACCAGCGGCAGAACCTCAATTACTTCCCGGTCCGGCTGCTGGCGCTGCATGGCCTGACCCGCGACGACCTGCAGATCATCGCGGAAGGCGGTCCCGTTCCGCCAGGGTTCTGCCGCCTGCTGGCCGAGTACCACCGGATCGCCGGGCGCTACGCAGACCGGGCGCGCGCCCGGCTCGACGAGATGGCGACGACCCTCGCCCCGCCGTACCTGGCGAGCGTCGCACTGGTGTACGGCCTCTACCACCAGATCTACGAGAAGATGTGCCCTCGCGGCCAGACGTTCCGCTCTTTGGACGTCAGGCCGAGCGAGGGGGAGATGCGCGGGCGGATCGAGACGATCCTCGGCGACTGCTTCGGGCGACGCCCTACTTCCTGACCGGCGGGGGAGCCGGGGCCTTGGGCGGTGTCTTCTTCGGCGCCGGCTTCGGGATGCGCAGGCGCAGGCCCCCTGCCACCTGGAAGCCGCCTACCTTGGTCGTGACGGTCGCGTCGTGCGCCGGCAGCGTGAGGTTGCCGCCCGCAAAGCGCAGCATCATGCCGGCACCCACGTTTCGCGTGAAGTAGTACCCCACATCGATCCCGGCGTTGAACCCGGTGACCGACTTCGACACGCTCGCCGTGGGGACCGACGCCAGGAGTGTCGTGTCGTACGGGTAGGACTCGGAGAACTGGACCGACTGCACGAGCGACTGCTTGACGCTGAAAAACGAGGGCCCGGCGGACAGCGTCATCATCATCCGGCGGCCGGCCGGGACGACGTAGGCGGCCTGAACGTGGACGGCCGTCTCCGTGCGCTTCAGCGAGGCGGTGCCTTCGATGGCGCGGCCCGTGTTGAAGTAGAACGGGTGCGGGATCGACGCGTTCACGTCCCCGTCGGTGGATTGGCTCACGCCGGACACGCTCACGCCGGCCGCGAGGTTGCGCCAGACCCGGACGCCCCCGCCCACGTCGAAGGTCCCGCCGTCCTTCTTCGGGTAATCGGCGGTGACCGTCGCCCGCTCGACGTACTGAGGGAAGCTGAACGATTCCGAGAACCCGGAACTGCCCGCCTGGTAGCCGCCACTGACGTACACGTATGCGACATCGGTCCAGCGGCGGGAGGAGGCGGCCGGGTTCTGTGCCGCGGGTTTCGGCGTTGGCCGGGTCTTCTGAGTGGTTGGTGGAACCAACTTCGCCGCGCCCGGTGGCGGGGCCGTGGGCGGCGGCGCCATGCCGCCCGCCGGTGCGGGTTCGTGCTGCCCAGCCGGCGGCACCACGGTGCCTGGCAGCAGCTCGGCGAGCGTGATGAGGATGAAGCCTTCCTTCCCGGTCTTCAGGTCGCGGACCTTGTACCACCCGCTCATCACGTCTACGAGCTCGAGGAGGTCGCCCTTCTGGTACTGCGCGAGCGGCGTGCTCGTGGTCGTCGGCTCGGCGCGGAGGGGAGTTCCGTTCTGCTTGATCTTCACGGTGGCGGCGGCCGCGGGGAGCGCGAGCAGGACGCAGACGATGAACATGGTCAGGGTTTTCTTCATCGCGTCCTCCTAGAACACTCCAACGGCGGACCAGGCCTGCGTGATGGCGCGTTCGGCGGCGCTGCCGGAGCCGTACAGTTCCTGGGCGGCACGAATCGTCGCTGCGCGCGCGGTGCTGAAGGTCGCGCCGCTCGTCAGGTAGTAGGCGAACGCGCGGTAGAAGATCTTCTCGACCTGTTCGCGATTCGTGGCGCCCACTCCCTGCACCGACAATCCCGAGGTGCGATTGGTCCCTCCTTCGACGGCCAGATAGAATGCGTGGCCGCCGATGAGGCTGTTCGTGTGAACGCCGCCGTTGTCGCCGGTTCCCAGGTACCGCTTGGAATAGTGATCCGGGTCGCCGAACGACAGCGGATCCGCCAGCGACCGCAGGCCCGTCGGCGACCCTGGCACGACGGGAGTCACCACATCCTCGCCGACCAGGTAATCCGCCTTCATCGAACCAGCCCCGGCGGCCTGGTAGTAGAACTCGGCCCCGGCGCTCATCACGTCGGAAAACGCTTCGTTCAGTGCACCCGATTCATTCCTGTAGATCAATCGCGACGTGTAGCTCGTGAGGCCGTGGCCCAACTCGTGCGCGACGGCGTCCAGGGCGCCAGCCAAGTAGTTGTAACGCTGGCCGCTGTCCCAGTCGTAGTATCCCACCGGGTTTCCATCACCGAATAGCGCGTAGCCTCGCCCGTCCGCGCCACAGCTGGGGCACCAGAAAGCGCTGACGACGTAATCGTGGTAATCGGCGTGGCTGGCGTAGAACGAGTCGTCTCGCCGGAGGGGGTGCACGATCGCGCGGATTGGCGCGTCCTTGTCGTCCAACCCTTTCCGGCCGAACCGCTTGAAGAAGTAGTCGTACGTGAACCCCATGTACGCGTGCGCGTCAACGACGACCGGATCCCCCCAATCGTTGTCGGTGTCGGTGCCCACGTCGCTCCACGTCGGGTTCAGCCAGCCGTCGAGGATCCACTCGGCTCGCGACAGGTTCCCCTTGAGATCGAACGTCAGGAGCTGAGGAGGCCGCATCTCGTCGTTCGCGACGTAGACGCCGGACATCAGCGACGCGCTGACCTTCTTGTCGTCTCCCAGTACTCCCTTGCCGCGGCCGATGGCCGGCGTCTGCTTCTGCAGATCGTCGTAGCGCATCTCCACGGCTCCCGTCCTCGCATTGACGAACAGGACCGGCACCTCGAGCCGCGTGTACTGCGCCACCCGATACGCCAGCACGTAACGCCCGTCCTCTTTCGGCAGGACCAGGAGCTGCGGCTTCAGCGCGGGGCTCGCCTGGTGTCCAGTCTCGCGCTCGAACACCGCGATCGCCGCTTCCGGCGAGATGGCCGGCGTGACGTCGACGTCGATACCCGGGTACACGGCACCGAAGAGTGAGAGCGTTTCCCCGTCTTTGGCCTGCCGTACGATGTCGGCCCCGAAGACCGGTACGCCTTTGTAGTACCTGGTCCAGACGTTCGTGGCGCCGGCCCGCAATCATGGTGTCGGGCTCGGTCTTCCTCGTCCGCAGTTCCCCCGCCCGTTCCAGACGGACCACCTGGTGGTCCCAGTCGCGCAGTTGGTTCCGCGAGTCCGCCGAGATCCGGACGGGTCCGCGTCCACGGCCCTGGCTCTCCACCGAGACGGTGAGAACACCGAGGGCGACGGCCACGCTCAGCGCCGCGGGCAGCACGCGTGTGGCGTACTTCATAAGGGCCTTTTTGACTCCAGGGGGCACACGGGCGAGGCGACCGCTTCCGGCTCGGCCATATTACAGCCGTGCGGGCGCGGGCGGGTGCGTCAAGTGACGACAGACCCGCGCCAACGTGCGCCATCTCGGACACGTTTAGTGCAGTTTGTCTGCGGGGAGGCCGTGGTCGGGCGGCTTCTGGTCGGGCGGCGCGTAGTTCTCGAGGCGCAGGCGGTCGGTGAGCCGAACGATGTCCAGGGCCGGCATCCGGAGATGCAGCAGGGCCTGGCGTGTCATTTCGAGGCTGGCCTCGAGCTCCGGCTGGACGACCTCCGCGACGCCCATCTCGTGAAGGGCGGTAATCGCGGTGCGGCCCTCGGCCCGGACCACGACGTCGATCTCCGGGTTCACCTGGCGGGCATATTCCACCATGGCCCGCGCCGTCGCGAGATCTGGCGTGGTGACGAGCAGCAGCCGCGCGCGGCCGATGCCCGCCCCCCGGAGGACGGCATGTTGCGCCGCGTCACCGAAGACTATCGGCAGCCCGTCCTGGCGCGCCACGTCGATCCGCCGGTGGTCGAGCTCGATCAGGACGAAGGGAAGGTCCAATCGGCGCAGCACGCGGGCGATGCCCGTACCAACCCGTCCGGCCCCCGCCACGATGACATGGTTGTCGAGCCCACTTTCCACGACGTTGATCGTCTGGACGGGCTCCCTGGCCCGTCGCCGCGTGATGGACGCGTAGATGGGCGTCGTCAGCCCGGACACCAGGGGCGTCAGGACCATCGTGATGACCGCCGTGTTCAACACCAGGCTGTAGAGATCGCGCGTGATCGCGCCGGCCGCCAGGCCGGCCCCGGCCAGGACGAACGAGAACTCGCCCACCTGGAACAACGCCAGCGCGCTGGCCAGTGGGACGACGTTCCGGTAGCCGAACGCGCGGGTGATGCCCCAGAAGATGACCCCCTTCGCCGCGGCCACGCCCAGGGCGAGGACGGCAACCTCGCGCCAATGGGTGAGGAGGTGCGAGGGCTCGAGGAGCATCCCGACGGACGCGAAGAAGAGCAGGCTGAACACGTCGCGGAGCGGCACGATGTCGCTCAGTGCCTGGTGGCTGTAGTCCGACTCGCTGAGGACGACGCCGGCCACGAATGCCCCAACCGCCGGCGACAGGCCGAACCAGTGGGTGAGGTAGCCCACGCCCAGCGCGATCCCGATCGTCACGAGGAGGAACAGCTCCCGCGAGCCGGAGCGGGCCACCCGTTCGACGAGGCGGGGGATCAGGCGAACGCCGACCAGCAGCATCAGCGCCAGGAAGAACACGGCCTTGAGCAGGGCGAGCGCGAGCCCCGCGCCCACATCGCCGGTGGTCAGGCGCGGCAAGATGATCATCAGCGGGATGAACGCGAGGTCCTGCGTCACCAGGATGCCGAGCATCACGCGGCTCGAGAGGGTGCCGATCCGCCCCTGGGCCTGCAGCGCCTTGAGGACGACCACGGTGCTCGACAGCGAGATCAGCGCGCCCAGCCAGACCGATTCCTGCCACCCGAGGCCCAGCCATCCCCCCAGGGCCGCACCGACCGCCATGGTGAGGGCAATCTGGATGGGCGTGCCGATGAGGGCGATCGCGCCGGACCGGCGCCAGGTCCCGGAGCGACAGCTCCAGCCCCAGGCCGAACAGCAGCAGCGTGACGCCAATCTCGGCGAGGCGGGCGAGTTCTCGCGGGTCGCGGACCGAGAAGAGTCCCACCTGCGGGCTGATGATGATCCCGGCGAGCAGGTAACCGAGCACGAGCGGCTGCCGCAGGAGGCGGGCGACCACGCCGCCGCAGAAGCCGGCAACGACGACGAGGACGAGGTCGGGAGGCATCCGATCGAGATCGTATCAGGCGGACGTCCCGCTTTCAGCCTGACAATCCGGGACGCCGGCCGCAGCCTTCAGGGGCGGATCCGGATGGACGAATAGTAGCGTTCCACGCACTGTTCGAGGACTCGAGACGTTCGCGCCGCCGTCGTGCCGGTGGACTCGCACTTCCCGCGGCCCAGCAGTTCGTCGACCACCGTTTGAACCAGCGGCTGGTGAACGTGCGGCGGGTTGCGGTACGGCAGCCGCTCGTCCCGGCCGTCCCGGGTTACGAGGATGTCTCCGTCGGTGAAGACTGGGACGCGGATCCGGCCCTCCGAGCCCTCGATCTCGATGCCGTCCTGCGAAAACGACGCGTTGAAATTCCACGTGCCGGTGCCGACGAGCCCGGAGTCGAACGTGAAGGCCGCCGCCGTGACGTCCTCCGCGGGGTAGCTGCCGCCGGTGTTCACGGCGTGCCCCGAGGCGGCCGAGATGGGCCCGAGCAGGAAATCCAGGAGATCGAAGCCGTGCGAGGCAAGGTCGAAGAACAGGCCCGCGCCCGCGACCTCAGGGTTGAACCTCCAGCCCTCCGCCTTCTCACCGGCGGCGAGCGGCTCGTAGTGGAAGATGTGCACGGACGTCGGGGTGCCGATGGCGCGGGCCCGCAGCAGTTCGCGCACCTGCAGGAAGCGGGGGAGGGCGCGCCGGTAGTAGGCGACGAACAGCGGCAGTTGCTTCGCGGCGAAGGCCTCGACCATCTGCTCGCACTCCGCGTGGTTCATCGCCATGGGCTTCTCCACCAGGCACGGTTTGCCGGCGGCGGCAGCCTGGAGGGCGACCGGCAGGTGTGACGAGGGCGGCGTCGCGACGTAGACCGCGTCCACCTCGGGATCGGCCACGAGGTCGGCCGCGCTGTCGTAGTAGCGCGGTACGCCGTGACGCCGCGCGTAGTCGGCGGCCTTCGCCGCGGTCGCGGCGCATGACGGCCACGAGAGCCGAGCCGTTCGCTTTCCGGAAGGCCGGGCCGCTCTTCACCTCGGTGACGTTGCCGCAGCCGATGATGCCCCAGCGGATGGTCTCTTTCACGGCCTCCCCCGTCCTCCAAGCTAGCACAGGAGAGCCGCGTGATCGCGCGACGAGCTGAATCCTGAACCCCGAATCCTGATTCCCTGTCAGAACACCCGGATCCAGTTGAAGTTGCCCACCGCGCCGCCGCCGCTCGGGCCCGCGTCCATCACCACCCGCAGCACCTGCGTGCCGGCTGCCAGCGTGACTCCCGCGCGGCTCAGCGTCGTCCACGTCTGCCAGTCGCCGGTGGCCGGAACCGACAGTGGCCCGGTGACATTCACGCCGTCCGCCTCGATATGGAAGTTGCCACCGGTTCCTGGCGACGCCACTCGGACCTCGATCGTGTACGTGCCGGCGGCGGCGACGCTGACGGTGTACTTCAGCCACTCGCCCGCGCTCACCCAGCCGACGTTGAACGCGCCACTCGCGTCCGCCGTTGCCTGGATGTCCACGTCCACGCCGGACGGCCGGTAGGCGCCGCCGCCGTTACCGGCCGTCGTGTCGTGGTACGCGACCTCGGCGCCGCCGTTGTCGAAGTCCTCCGCCTGGATCGTGCCAGGCAGCGTCACCGGCGTTCCCGTGTACGGCGTCGAGCTGCCGCCAGTGGCTTCAGCGACGCAGCGGATCCAGTTGAAGTTGCCGACCGATCCGCCGCCGCTCGAGCCCGCGTCCATCACCACCCGCAGCACCTGGGGCCCGGCCGCCAGCGCAACCCCGGTCCGCCGGATCGTCGTCCACGTCTGCCAGCCGCCCGTGGCCGGCACCGACAACGCGCCGGTCTTGTCCACGCCGTTTGCCTCCATATGAAAGCTGCCCCCGGTCCCGGGCGAGGCGACCCGCACCTCGATGGTGTAGTTCCCTGCGGTCGCGACGTTGACCGTGTACTTCAACCACTCGCCGGCGGTCACCCAGCCGAGGTTGTATCCGGGCCCGCCGTCCGTGGTCGCTTCGATGTCCACGTCGACGCCCGTTGTGCGGTAGGCGCCACCGCTGTTGCCGGCCGTCGTGTCGTGGTAGGCGACCTGCGCGCCGCCGCTGTCGAAGTTCTCGGCCTGGATGGTGCCCGGCAGCACCACCGGGGTCCCGGTGTACGGCGTCGAGCTGCCGCCCGTCGCTTCGGCGGTGACCCGGATCCAGTTGAAGTTGCCGACCGCGCCGCCGCCGCTCGCGCCGGCGTCCATCACCAGCCGGAGCACCTGGGCCCCGGCTGCCAGCGCAACACCGGTCCGCCTGATTGTCGTCCACGTCTGCCAGGCGCCCGTGGCCGGCACCGACAGCAGGCCCGTCTTGTCCACGCCGTTCGCCTCGATGTGGAACGTCCCGCCGGTCCCAGGGGAGGCCACTCGGACCTCGATCGTGTAGTTGCCGGTGGCGGCGACGTTGACCGTGTACTTAAGCCACTCGCCGCCGCTGACGTACCCGACGTTGTACCCGCCGCCCGCGTCCGTCGTCGTCTCGATGTCCACGTCGACGCCCGTCGCCCGGTAGGCGCCGCCGCTGTTGCCGGCCGTCGTGTCGTGGTAAGCGACGTCCGCGCCGCCGTTGTCGAAGTTCTCCGCCTGGATTGTACCCGGCAACGCCACCGGCGTCCCGGTGTACGGCGTCGAGCTGCCGCCCGTCGTTTCGGCGGTGACCCGGATCCAGTTGAAGTTACCCACGGCACCGCCGCCGCTCGCGCCGGTGTCCATCACCACCCGGAGCACCTGGGCCCCGGCTGCCAGCGCAACACCGGTCCGCCTGATCGTCGTCCACGTCTGCCAGGCGCCCGTGGCCGGCACCGACAGCAGGCCCGTCTTGTCCACGCCGTTCGCCTCGATGTGGAACGTCCCGCCGGTCCCAGGGGAGGCGACGCGCACCTCGATCGTGTAGTTGCCGGTGGTGGCGACGTTGACCGTGTACTTAAGCCACTCGCCGCCGCTGACGTACCCGACGTTGTACCCGCCGCCCGCGTCCGTCGTCGTCTCGATGTCCACGTCGACACTCGTCGTCCGGTAGGCGCCGCCGCTGTTGCCGGCCGTCGTGTCGTGGTAAGCGACGTCCGCGCCGCCGTTGTCGAAGTTCTCCGCCTGGATCGTGCCCGGCAAGGCCACCGGCGTCCCGGTGTACGGGTCGAGCCGCCGCCGCTCGCGGGCAGCGTGATGGCGCTGGCAGTCGGGGAGTATGCGGACCAGGCCGAACCGTTGAACGCACGGACGCGGTAGGCGTACGTCGTAGACGCCGCGAGACCGGTTGCCGAGAACGCGGTCGTGTTCGCGCCGACCGTTGCCACCTGCGCGAAGCTCCCGCCCGCTGCGGACTGCTCGATTGCGAAGCCGGTCTCGTTGGTCGAGTTGTCGGTCCAGGCGACGTCAATCCTGCTGCTGGACACGGCGCTCGCCGTCAGGCTGGACGGCGCGGCCAGCGTGTCGGACGCCGTCCGCGGCCGGGGACCGAAGACCGGCGCAGCCTGGCCGTACTCGAACGCGCCGATGTCGGGCGCCTGGCCGGCGAAGCGGCCCTCGTTCACGTTCGGGAGGACCGCCCCGGCATCGACCGCGCTGCACCCGGGCTGGAGCGTCATGACCTGCGCCGGTATGGGCACCGGGGGCGGGCCGGGGACGTTGAAGGATGTGAAGCAGTCGTCCTTCGAGACGCGGATGCCGTGTTGCTCGATCCCGGATGCCGCGGTCAGCGACGGGATGTCGGGCAGGTCCACTCCCCCATAGGCGAATGGGGCGTGATACGAACCCCAGTCGAACGCGTCGTAATCGATGTCCGTGCGCCAGTCGGCCACGCCCGCGTCGAACCCCCAGATTTGCCCGCCCTGTATCGACACCCAGATGTTGTTGCGGGCGAAGGCGCGCAGCAGGTGGTCCTCGTTGCAGCACATCATGGCGTCGCCCGGCCACGCGGTCCCCCAGTTGACGATCGTGTTGTGCAGCAGGACGAAGCGGTCGGTCGTCCGGAACTTGAGGGCCCCCTCCACGTTGCCCACGATCTGGTTGCGCAGGATGTACCACGGGGCGCCAGCCTGGGGCTGGAAGCTGATGGCGTGGTGGGCCGCGTTATGGATCCGATTCCCCCACATGCGGATGTTCGCGCCGCCGTAGTCGGGCTCGATGCCGTCGTCGGAGACGTCGAAGATGTCGTTGCCGAAGATGTCCACGTTCGCGGCGGGGTACGAAATGCCGTCGGCAACGTTCGAGATCCGGTTGTGCGCCACCGTGTGGCCGCCGGTCATGTTCAGCTCGACGCCCTCGCCATCGAGGCTCCCCGTCGTGTACGGCGTGTCGCCGACGATGATGTTGTCGGCGACGTACCAGTTCCTCCCGCCCTCCGTCATGAAGATCGCGTGGTGGTTGTTGGTGAAGGTACAGCGGCTCACGACCACGTCGTCGGGGTTGCCAGCCGTCGTGAGGCCGTGCGACTGGTTCCTGACCGTAATGCCCTCGAGCCACACGTGGCTGCCCGACACGGTGACGCCGTCAAGCAGCGCGTCGCCATCCCCGAACGCCTTCCACGCGATGTAGGCCGAGGCCGTCCCGGACTTGGTGAACTGGATCCGGCCGCCGTAACTCCCGCCATGGAGAAGCAGCGTGTCCCCAGGCAGGGAGGCGGCCTGCGCGGCGGCAACACCCCGGAAGGGGTTGGCCGCGCTGCCGTCACCGCCCCCGGTGCCTGGCACCACGTGGAGCGAGCGTCCGGACGACGGGGGTGCCGGCAGGCGGAGCGTGGACGCGGTGATGATGCGGATCTCCGAGCCGCCGTCGGCATCGCTCAACGTCACCCTCACTTCGTAGGTCGTGTCGGGCGAAAGGAAGAGGATGCTGCCCGCGAGGGTGTTTGCGCCGTTCAACTGCACGCGCACGAGCGGCAGCGCGCTCGTCCAGGCCGAGCTTCCCTGCAGGCGGTACGCGACCGTCGCGGTCGCGTTGGTGTTCGTATCACCGCCAATGTGCCACTCGATTCCGATGGAGTAAATGGTCGAGGACCAGTCGATCGCCGAGGGCGTGGTGGCAACCTGGGCGTTGACCGTGGTAACGGAGCCGAAAACGAGGAAAAGGACGAGAAGTCGAGTCAGGCGGATGGTTCTGTTCATGACCCCTCTCAGGACCCTGTGACGAAAGGCACAATCGCGGGGACGAGATCGACAGAAGGTACGCAAGCGCCGATCCGGCCCCGCCTCATCGACGCTTCCGATGGCGTTGCTTCTGTCCGAGGCCGCGCGTGCCGCGATCTGTCGGCTTACGATGCACAAGAACCTGGAACTACTCGATCGTCCGCGGCCAGGAACACGCGAGGCGACGTCTCGAGCCGGACGCGACTGTGATGGCCAAGCTGAAGCAGGCACGCGCTTCCCACTGCAGTTGACGGCCGCGCAGCCGATAGATTGAATTGGGGAGTCGCCTCGGGAACACCCATGGGAAGAACGGCCCGCGCCTACTTCGTCGGCGTCACGCTGGTCGGCGTGGGCGTCATTCTCTACTCGGCGCTCCAGATTCCCGGGCTCGGTTATACCTGGCTCCTCCTCGCGCTTCTGACCTGGGTCAGTTCCGCGTTCCCGATCAAGATCCCCGGCGTCCTGGCAAGCTTCTATATCTCCGAAACGTTCGTGTTCACGCAGGTGCTCCTGTTCGGCTTCGCGCCGGGCGTGGTGACCCTGGCCATCGACGGCCTGCTGATCTCCTGGCGACGGCGTTACAAGGAGGCGCGGCGGTACTGCTTCAACCTGGCAGAGCCGGCCATCTCGGTCTCCGTCGCGGGCTCCTTGTTCTTCTGGCTTCTGCCGATCGAGCCGATGGCGCTGGCGGGCAGCTCCCCGCGGCTTTCCGCGTTGCTGCTCCCCACGCTGGCGATGGGTGCGGGCTACTTCCTCGTCAACAGCTGGCTCGCCACTCTTGCCGTGACGTTCGACACGGGTGCGGCGCCGTACCGCCTGTGGCGCAGCCACTTCCTGTGGACGGCTCTGAACACGGTGTCTTCGGCGTCCCTGGGGCTGGTGCTGGCGATCCAGCTTCCCGTGGGGCACATGAAGGACTTCGGGTTCCTCAAACGTCCCGAAGACTTCGCGGGACTTGCCGTGATCGGGCCGCTGCTGCTCATCTCTTACCTGACCTTCCGCACGTCGGCAGC
Organism: uncultured Acidobacteriota bacterium; assembly: GCA_963744445.1. Lineage (GTDB taxonomy): Bacteria > Acidobacteriota > Vicinamibacteria > Vicinamibacterales > Fen-181 > CAVUTP01. The sequence goes on along the minus strand of CAVUTP010000021.1, from coordinate 153,264 downwards.
CCGCGTGGAGGACACGAACCAGCACCTCAGGGAGCTGAACCGGCTCTACCTGTCGACCGTCGAGACGCTGGCGATGGCCATCGACGCGAAGGATCAGATCACCCACGGCCACATCCGCCGGGTGCAGACCTACGCCGTGGCCCTTGCCAAAGGGCTGCGCGTCACCGACGAGCCGTTGATGAAGGCGATCGAGGCGGCTGCGCTTCTTCACGACATGGGGAAGCTCTCGATTCCAGAGTTCATCCTGAACAAGCCCGGCAAGTTGACCCCGGCCGAATACGAGCGCATGAAGCTGCACGCGCCCATCGGCGCGAGCATCCTCTCGCAGATCGATTTCCCGTACCCCGTCGCGCCGATCGTCCGCCACCACCACGAGAACTGGGACGGTTCGGGCTACCCGGACGGCCTCGCCGGCGAGGCGATTCCGATCGGCGCCCGCATCATGAGCGTCGTGGACTGCTACGACGCGTTGACCGCCGACCGCCCGTACCGGCGCGCCCTCCCCGAGCGCGAGGCACTGGAGATCATCGTCAGCCGTCGCGGCACCATGTACGACCCGGCCGTCGTGGACGCGTTCCTCGCCGTTCACGCCGACATCCGCCTCCCGGAGGCCGGGCTCGAGGCGGACGGACACGCGCTGATTCACCTCCCGCGCACGCCCCTCCCCGACCCTGTACCGGAGCTCAAACTGCCCGCGGCGGAGGCCCCGAGTGCCGCGCATGGCATCCTCCTGCTCTGCGAGGTGGCAGAGGCGCTTGGCGGGCGAACCACGCTCGACGACGTGGCGGAGGTGCTCGGGCGGCATCTCAAGCGAATGGTCCCCGCCCCGCTGGTCGTGTTCTACGTTCCCGATCCAACCACCGGCGACCTCGTCGCAGCCCACGCATCGGGACCGGGCGAGGACGTCCTGGCGGGTTTGCGCATCGCGCCGGGGAGCGGCCTGAGCGGGTGGGTGGCGGTGAACCGCACGACGATCGTGAACGCAAGCCCTGCCCTCGACTTCGGCAGCCGGCTTCCGGCGGCCCGGCCGCAGGCCGAAAGTGCGCTCAGCGCACCGCTCGTGAGCAACGGGCAGCTCGTGGGCGTGCTGACCCTCTACGCGGCCACGAAGGACGCCTTCTCCGACGACCACCGCGGCATCATCGAGCTCGTCGGGCGCCAGATTGCGGCGGCCATCGCGCAAGCGGCGCGGTACGAACAGAGCCGGAAACACGCGCTCATCGACGAAGGGACCGGGTTGCCGAACGAGACCTGCCTTGCGCACCTCCTGGCGTCACGCGGCTTCGCGGAGACCTCCCCGAACCTGTCCTTCGGCGTGCTGTGCCTGGACGTCTGCGAGGGGAAGACGGACGGCGACGGAGCGGACCGCGCCGTGCGCGAGCTGGCGGCGAACGTTCGGGCAGTCGTGCGGGTGACCGACCTGGTCTTCCGGCTCGGTCCGCGCGAACTGATCGTGCTCATGCCCGACACGAGGCCGCACGTGACACGGCGTGTGGCCGAGCGGATCGTGAAAGCCGTCGGCAAGCGCCGCGCGGGAGCCCCACCTTTCACCACGCGCATCGGCACGGCATTCGCGCCCGACGACGGCCGCGGCGTCGGCGAGCTGCTGCAGAAGGCCCGGCAGGAGCTTGTCCCCTGCAGCGAGACCGGCCCGATCTGTGCCGAGGTGGCTCAGACGTGTGCCGGAACGTAACACCGCAACAAGTCTCTTCTCTGCAACAGTTGCGCGGTTTCAATCGCGATCGATGTTCCAGGACGGAACAAGGCGCCTTCAAGCCGCTTCCCGCCGGATCCTCTCCAGGCAGTTGGTAAGTTCCTGATAAGCAGACGTTTACGGCGTCTGCCCCGCAAGCGCGGCAGTTCGGCCCGTCGCTTGCTATCCCATCAGCTGTCGGTGGGAGGATTTATGTCAGACAATTGCGGTCCTTTTCACGCTCGATTGCTGCGGCGGTTGTTGTTCCTGGCCGTCGCGTTCGCGTGCGTGGTAGCGGTTGGCGGCGCAGCAGCCTCGAAGGGCAAGGGGTCGCATCCCTCCAAGGTGGATGCGGCACTGGCGGCTGCGAAGCAAGGCGATGAGGGCACGGTACGCGTCATCGTCTCGACGGCGCCGGGCAGGCGCCAGGACATCAAGGAGAAGCTCACACAAAAAGGCCGGAAGGTCCACGCCGACCTGGCGTTGGTTGACGCCGTCGTGACCGAGGTCTCGACGCGGGACCTGGACGAGCTCGAGCGAGACCCTGACGTCGGCCACCTGTCGCTCGACGCGCCCGTCCGCAGTTTCCAGTCGCTGGTGCCGCCGCTCGAAGGCAATGTCCTTCTGCCCACCCTCGGCCTGCCCGACGCGTCACTCACCGGCGCCGGCGTGGGGGTTGGCATCGTGGACTCCGGCATCATGGCGCATCCGGAGCTGCCGCTCGCGGGGATGTTCGACTTCGTGTCGTCGAACGGCGCGAAGACGAAGCCAAACGACGTCTTCGGTCACGGCACCCACATCGCGAGCACGATCATGGACCTGCAGTCGAAGTCGGACGCGCCGTATCGCAGCATCGCGAAGGGCGCGCGGCTGATTGGACTGCGAGTGCTCGGTCCCGACGGCGCCGGCTTCACGAGCTCCGTCATCCAGGCGATCGAGTTCGCCATCCTCCGCAAGGCCTCGCTGGGCATCGACGTCCTCAACCTGTCGCTCGGGCACCCCATCTACGAGCCCGCCGCCCAGGACCCGCTCGTGCAGGCCGTCGAGCGTGCCGTTGCCGCGGGCATCGTGGTCGTCGTGGCGGCCGGGAACGAAGGCATGAACCGGCAGACAGGCGAGGTCGGGTACGGAGGCATCACTTCGCCGGGGAACGCGCCGTCGGCCATCACGGTCGGCGCCCTCGACACGGCGGGCACGCTGTCGCGGCTGGACGACGTGATTGCCCCGTACAGCTCGCGAGGCCCGACCTGGTACGACGCGCAGGCGAAGCCGGACCTGGTGGCCCCGGGCCGTCGCGTGGTGGCGATGATCCCGAAGAACAGCCCGCTCGTGGCGCAGTACCCGGCGTTCGTCGCCAAGGTGGCGACACGTTGGTACATGTCCCTCAGCGGGACGAGCATGTCGGCCGCGGTGGTCAGCGGGACGGTCGCCCTGATGATCGAGGCCAGCCGGCGAACGAACCCGGGCGGCGTCGGGTTGTCGCCGAACGCCATCAAGGGGATCCTCCAGTACACCGCGGTTCCCGTCCAGGGATTCGACCTCCTCACCCAGGGCGCCGGTTCGCTCAACGCCGCGGGGGCCGTCAGCGTGGCGCGTGCCGTAGACCCGACGGTGCCCGAGGGGATGCCATGGTTGCTTTCCAGCGTGGATGAATGGACCCGCCTGTCGAACGGGGAAATCCTCTACTGGGCGCAGCGGATCGTCTGGGGTGACCGGATCGTGTGGGGCGACCGGATCGTCTGGGGCGACGCGCTCACCTTCAATTGGCCGGCCTGGGCGCAGCGGATTGTCTGGGGTGACCGGATCGTCTGGGGCGATCGGATCGTGTGGGGCGACACGAACGTCGTGTGGCAGGACCAGGCAATCTGGGGGACCCGCATCGTGTGGGGCGACAGCGTCCTCGGGTGGAACGCCGACGGGTCGGTGACGTGGGGCAAGCTCGCGGAGCTGTCCGGGTTCGCCATGCACACGTCCACCAACGCCTTCACGCCCGTCTTCTGACGAGGCGCGGGAGGAGGCAGGCCACGATTCATCATCGGGACCCGGGCCGGCGCCGGCCGGCCCGGGAGGTCCCGCTGCAACCAGCCACTACTCCAGCTCGAGCGTCAGTCCATCCCTCCTGACCCGCCACTCGTCACTTCCCGGCGCATTCCTAACCCTGGCGCCCTGGCTGTCCGCATCCCCGCGTTACAATCGAGAGAACCCCGGGACAGTGGGCGTCCCGGCCAACCGGAGGCAACAGCATGAAGGCTCGAGTGAGGGCCGGCCTCGTCCTCGGCGCGCTCGCCACCGTGGCGGCGGCATGGGCAACGGGCGCCGCGCCGGCGCAGGGTCCTTCCACCGCGGCGTCGCGCCGTCTCGACGTCCCGGTGGACTACTACAAGCTGCCGAACGGCCTGAGGGTCGTGCTCTCGCGAGACACGACGACGCCGACGGCGGTGGTCGCCGTCTACTACAACATCGGCTTCCGCAACGAGCCGAAGGACCGCACCGGGTTCGCGCACCTGTTCGAGCACATGATGTTCCAGGGCTCTGCGAACCTCGGGAAGCTGGAGTTCATCCGGCTGGTCGAGTCCAACGGCGGCCTGCTGAATGGCTCCACGCGCTTCGATTTCACGAACTACTTCCAGGTGGTGCCTTCGCACGTGCTCGAGACGGTCCTTTGGGCCGAGGCCGACCGCATGCGCAGCCTCGACATCACCGGCGAGAACCTGAAGAACCAGCAGGACGTCGTCAAGAACGAGGTGAAGGTCAACGTCCTGAACCAGCCGTACGGCGGCTTCCCGTGGATCGACCTCCCGATGGCCGCCAACGAGAACTGGTACAACTCCCACAACTTCTACGGCGACCTCGAGCACCTCGACGCGGCGACGCTCGAGGACGTGCGCTCGTTCTTCCAGACGTTCTACTCGCCCAACAACGCGGTGCTGGCCGTGACCGGCGATTTCGACCCGGCCCGCGTGAAGGGCTGGATCGAGAAATACTTTGGCGACCTCCCCGCGGCCAAGCTGCCGCCGTCGCCCGACCTGAAGGAGCCGCGGCAGGAGAAGGAGAAGCGCGCCGGCCGGACCGACCCGCTCGCCGCGCGCCCCGCCCTGGGTCTTGCCTACCACGTGCCCGAGCGCAACACGCCGCAGTGGTACGCCTTCGGTCTCCTCGACCAGGTCCTCGCGCAGGGCTCCGACTCGCTGCTCTACGACGAGCTCGTGCGCAAGCAGGGGCTGACGGGCGAGATCAGCGCGGGCATCAACTGGGGCCTCGGCAACATGTTCGACTACAGCGGGCCGATGCTGTGGCTCGCGCAGGTCTTCCACGACACCGCCACGCCGTCCGCCAAGGTCGTGGCGGCGATCGACACCGTGGTGGAGCGGCTGCGCACGGCGCCGCTCGACGACGCGGCGATGGCGCGGGCGCGCGTGAAGATGCGCTCGGACCTGTACGCGAACCTCGAGAGCTTCGCGGGCTTCGGACGGGCGAACCTCCTGGCGTCGTTCGCGCTGTTCGACGACGACCCGGCGAGGATCAACCGGCTCGAGGCGGAGTTCGCCAAGGTGACGCCGGCGCTGCTGCAGGAGACGGCGCGCGACTACCTGCGGCCGGGCAATCGCACGGTCTATACGATCGAGCCCGGCAAGGCGGAACCCAAGAAGGAACAGGGCCGGTAGCCCGGGCACAGGAGGGATCATGCGACGAAGGATGCTCACTCTCGGGTGCGCGGCCGTCACGGTCCTCGCGCTGATTGCGCCGATCGGGGCGCTGCAGGAGAAGCAGGTGCCGCCCCCGGCCGGCACCCCGAAGGACTTCGCGCTGCCGAAGCCGGCCCGATTCACGCTGCCCAACGGCCTCGCGGTCACCATGGTGCCGTTCGGCCAGGTCCCGAAGGTCACGGTGCGGCTGGTCGTGCCCGCCGGCAACGTGGACGAGGGCAAGAACGAGGTCTGGCTGGCGGACCTGACCGGGCGCATGCTGCGGGAAGGGACCGCAAGGCGGCCGGCCGACGCGCTCGCCCGCGAGCTGGCGGCAATGGGAGGCGAACTGGGCGTCGCCGTCGCGCCCGACCGCACCAACATCACGACCGACGTGCTGACGGAGCGGGGCCCCGAAGCGGCGCGGTTGATCGCCGAGGTGGCGCGCGAGCCGCGGTTCCCCGGTTCCGAGCTGGCGCGAGTGAAGGCGGCGCTGGCGCGGGACCTGGCCATTCAGAAGAGCACGCCCCAGGCGCAGGCTCAGGAGAAGTTCCACGAAGTCATCTACGGCGACCACCCCTACGGCCGGCTCTTTCCGACCGAGGCGATGCTGTCCGCCTACACCCTGGAGCAGGTCCAGGCGTTCCACAAGGCGCGGTTCGGCCCAGGCAGGTCGCGTCTCTACGTGGCAGGGGTGTTCGATGCCGCGGCGATGGAGCAGGCCATCCGCGACGCCTTCGGGAGCTGGGGCGCGGGTCCCGCGGCAACCCCGCTGGCGCCGCCTGCGACAGCCGCGGCACGGAAGCTCGTGGTCCTCGATCGTCCTGGTGCCCCGCAGTCCACGATCTACCTGGGCCTCCGGGTCCCCGACCCGTCGCAGAAGGACTGGGTCGCGCTCCAGGTGACGGACTCGCTGCTCGGCGGCTCGTTCGCCTCGCGCATCACCACCAACATCCGGGAAGCGAAAGGGTACACCTACTCGCCCTTCAGCTCGGTCAACCCGCACCTCCGCGACGCGCACTGGGTGCAGGTGGCCGACGTGACCTCGGCGGTCACGGGCGACGCGCTGAAGGAGATCTTCTCGGAGATCGAGCGGCTGCGGAAAGAGGCGCCGCCCGCCGAGGAACTCCGGGGGATCCAGAACAACCTGGCCGGGACCTTCGTCGTGCAGAACTCGTCGCGGCAGGGCGTGATCTCCCAGCTCGCCTTCGTGGACCTGCACGGCCTGGGCGACGACTACCTCGCCAACTACGTGAAGCGGGTGATGGCGGTGACCCCCGAGGAGGTCCGCCGCGTGGCCTCCGAGTACCTCCGGCCCGACCGGATGGCGCTCGTGGTGGTCGGGGACCGCAAGACGGTGGACCCGCAGCTCTTGCCGTGGGCGTCTGCGCAACAGAAGTAGCGAAGACCAGTCCTGACCCCAACTTTCCTGGTCACAGTTCTGTGTGACACGTCTGTCGGTCGAGTAATTGGGGTCGGGACCTGGTCTTCGTTTACTTGTCGGCCGGCGGAGCGGTGAACAACTGCGGCGCGAAGTCCGCCAGGTAGCGGCGCCAGTTCACCCAGGTGTGACCGCCTTCCGTTTCGAGATAGACGGGCGAGAAGCCGTGCTTCTTGAACAGCTCCACGGTGGCGCGTGTGGTGGTCAGGAGGAAGTCCTCCTTCCCGGTGGCGAACCACAACAGCCTGACGGCCTTCTTCAGCGCCGGGTTGCCCAGCGTGGCGGCGTTCAGCGACTCCCATTCGGCGGCCGTCGGCGGTCCTGCAGGCCGGCTGGCCGGAGCCGCGGCGGGCGCGGCGGGCGGAGCCGAGGGGGTGGACGCGGTCCCGCGGCGTGCCGGCGTCAGTTCCGGGAACCCGCCCAGCAGGCCCGAGCTGTACACCCCGATGTAGCCGAACTTCTCGAGCCTCGGGATGGCGACCTGCAGCGTGTGGTTGCCGCCCATCGAGAGGCCCGCGATTGCCGTGTTCCGCGGTCCCGTCAGGATGCGGTAGTGCGACTCGATGCAGGGCATCACGTCCTTGACGAAGTCGTTCACGAACTCCTCGGTCGCGTTCCTTGCCGTCGCGCCGATCGCGCCCCGCGAGGTGTGCCCGGCCGGCATCGCCACGATCATCGGGCGGGCCTTCCCCGAGGCAATCAGGTTGTCGAGAATGAATCCGGCCCGGCCTACCGTGGTCCACGCGTCGTCCGAGTCCCCCGCCCCGTGCAGCAGGTAGAACACGGGGTAGCTCACATTCCCCTTCTCGTACCCGGGCGGCGTGTACACGTGCATGCGGCGGAACCGCCCCAGCGCGCTGGAGTAGTAGGTCACCTCGGCCACCGCCCCGTGCGGCACGTCCCTGGTGTCCCAAAGCTCCGAGCCGTTGACGTAGACAAGGCTCCAGGTGTTGTTGTTCGACTCGCTCGTCGCGGGGTTTCGGGGGTCGACCGTGGCGACCCCGTCCACCGAGAAGGTGTAGCGGTACGCGCCGGCCTCGACCGGCCCCACCGTGACCTCCCACACGCCGTTCTCGGTCTTCGTCAGCTGGCTCTTCTCCGGCGTGAGGCCAACGATGTCTCCGGCCGACAGCCGGACGGCCTGGGCCTGGGGGGCGAAGAGACGGAACGTCAGGCGCCCGTCGGAAGCGACCTCCGGCGAAACGAACTGCGGAACCTGCGGGCGCTGCGCAGGCGCCTGCGGCGGGGCGGCCGTTGCGGCGGGCGGCTGGGCGCCGGCGGCCGAAGCCAACGTCAGGACGAACCCACAGGCCGCCGCACACAGGCGCGCCCGAAGGGCGGCGAGGCGGTCACTCTGTCGTGTCATGCGCGATCTCCTCGGAAGCGGTCACCGTGACCGGCGTGATCAATATCACATTGACGGCCCGGCCGTGCGCGTAGGAGCATCGTGACGCATGAAACACGCCGTCGCCCGCAAGCAACCGAACTCGAAGATGTGCCTGGTCTGCGGCCTCAAGAACCCGCACGGCCTGTTCGGATCGTTCTACGAACTCGCGAATGGCGAACTGGTCGGGCTCTTCACCGCGCGCGAGGAGCACCAGAGCTACCCGGGCCGCCTGCACGGCGGGATCATCACCGCGCTGCTCGACGAGACGATTGGCCGAGCGATCATGATCAGGTACCGCGAGGCGTTCTGGGGCGTGACCGTGGAGTTCACCACCCGCTTCGCGAAACCGGTGCCGCTGGACGTGGAACTGCGGGTGGTGGGCCGGATCCTCCAGGAGGAAGGGCGGGTCTTCGTGGGCACCGGCGAGATCCTGCTGCCCGGCGGGGAAGTGGCCGCGACCGGCACCGGACGGTACGTGAAGCTGCCGATCGAGAAGATCGCGGACTTCGACGTCGAGGCGCAGGAGTGGAGGGTGGTTCCCTCACCTTCCGACCCTGCCGAGATCGAGCTCCCACAGGGCTGAAGCGCGCCGCCTTGCCTGCGTGACAATCCTAGCGCCCCGCCCTGTGGCGCAGGCGCGACGTGGTCTTGGCCGACGTCAGTTCCCGGAGCGCGTCGGCCGCCACCCAGCGTGCCGCGCGGACCGCCGGCGGGCCGCCGCGTTCGCCGCCGGCCTGCGCGTTCGCTTCCGCCCGGATCCGTTCCGCGCATGTCACGGCGGCCGCGTGCAGGGCGGGGTTGCGCTTGCCGATGTTCCGCAGCGCCCAGTTGACGGCCTTCCGGACGAAATTGCGATCGTCGAACGCGCCGTGCTCGATTACGGGCAGCAGCCGCAGGAAGGCCCGGTCGTCGGCCGCCTTGTCGTGCACGGCCAGGCCGGCCATCAGCGTGAAGCCCGCGCGCTTCACCCACTCGCCGTCGCGGCCCGCCCACTCCACGGCCTTCTTCCACCCGAACGTCGTCTGATCGAACAGGCTTGTCGTCGCCTGGTCGCAAATGTCCCAGGAGTCGAAGCCCCGCACCCAGGCCTCGAGCTGGCGCTCGGTGACGCGGGCCGGGTCGTCCACGAAGCAGGCGAGCAGCCGCGCCTCGTGGTTGCCGGTGTCCCAGAGCGCAAGCGCCAGCGTGTGGTCGGTTCCCAGCCGTTTCGCGATGCGGCGCAGCTCGTAGACCGAGACGCCGAACGCCCGCTCGACGTGGATGCCGTAGCGCGCCATCCCCGCGCGGTTTCTCTCGCTGCCGAGCGCCCGCACTTCAGTTAGGATGTCCGCGACCGCCCCGTTCACCCGTTCCTTCTTGGACATGCGTGACTCCCCGGCCGGCCGGCCGCGGCGAATGATAGCACCGGCGGCGGGGGCGTCGGATCAGGAGCCGCATGATGATGATCCGCGACGTTCCCTGGCACGAGCGCGTCAGCCTGCCGCAGTGGCTCGGGGTTGCGGCGGCGCTCGTCGCGCTGCAGGCCGCGACCCTCTGGGCGATGGGCCGGGTCCCCATCTGCGCCTGCGGCTACGTCAAGCCGTGGCACGGCGTCGTGCTCAGTTCCGAGAATTCCCAGCACCTTTCCGACTGGTACACCTTCTCCCACGTCATCCACGGGTTCATCTTCTACGGCCTGCTGTGGCTGCTGGCGCGCCGCTGGCCGCCGGGACTCCGGCTTGCCGTCGCCGTCGGCATCGAGGCGGCGTGGGAGCTGTTCGAGAACTCGAGTTTCGTCATCGAGCGCTACAGGGCCATCACCATCTCGCTCGACTACTACGGCGACAGCATCCTGAACTCGGTGAGCGACGTGGCCTTCTGCATGCTCGGGTTCGCGCTCGCGCGCCGCCTGCCCGTGTGGGTGACGGTCGCAGCGGCGATTGCCATGGAGCTGTTCGTCCTCTGGGCCATTCGCGACAACCTGACGTTGAACGTGATCATGCTGCTGTGGCCGCTCGATGCCATCAAGACCTGGCAGCAGGGCGGTTAGGGGACAGGGGATGCCGAAGGGGTTGTGATCAGAACAACGTGTTGAACAGGTAGCCGACCATCAGGATGCCGGTGCCGACTACCCCGATGAACACCGCGATCAGCCGCGGCTTGAGCACCCGCCGCAGGATGATCGCCTCCGGCAGGGACAGGCCGATCACCGCCATCATGAACGCCAGCACGGTCCCGAGCGCCGCCCCCTTTCCGAGGAGCGCCTGGACCACGGGGATGATGCCGGCGGCGTTGGAGTACATCGGAATCCCGATCAGCACCGCCACCGGGACGCTCCACCAGGCGCTCTTGCCCATGATGGAGGCCATGAAGTTCTCCGGCACGTAGCCGTGGATGCCCGCGCCAACGGCGATGCCGAGGAGCACGTAGGGCCAGACCCGGCCGACGATGTCCTTCATCGCACGCCAGCCGGCCTCGAGGCGGTCCGCCCATGCCAGACGCTCTTCATCCATCCCCTCGCCGGCGTGCATCTTGAACACCCAGTCTTCGACGTGACGCTCCAGCCGCAGGCGGCCGATCGTCCAGCCCGCCAGGACGGCGATGGCCACGCCCGTGCCCGCGTAGAGCGCCGCGACCCGCCAGCCGAACAGGCCGAAGAGCAGCACCAGCGCGACCTCGTTGACCATCGGCGCCGAGATCAGGAACGAGAACGTCACGCCGAGCGGCACGCCGGCCGTGACGAAGCCGATGAACAGCGGCACGGCCGAGCAGGAGCAGAAGGGGGTGACGACCCCGAGGAGCGCCGCGAGGACGTTCCCGACCGACTCGCCTTTGCCGGCCAGAATCCGGCGCGTGCGTTCGGGGGTGAAGAACGAGCGGACGATGCCGACGCCGAACACGATGAGGACGAGGAGCAGCAGGACCTTGGGTGATTCGAAGACGAAGAACTCGACCGCCGAGCCGAGGCGGGAGCCGGGCGCGAGGCCGAGGACCGAGTACGTCAGCCACGCGGCCAGCGGTTGCAGGCGGGAATAGAGAGCGGCCCACACGACGAGCCCGGCAACCAGGGCCCAGAGGTAGCGCTGGAGGCGGGAGGGGCCGAGGGATCGCCGACTCTCGCGCGGTGCATCCATACCTCCCTGGCTTGGCGCGATCGCGATCATGGTCTTCTCCGGGCGGCTCCAGCGGACATCGGTGGCCCTCTTTCAGGACCGGCTAGCCACCGGCGAGGGCGGCGCGGCAAAGTACCGCTTCTGGAACAGGAGCGCGACGTTGACCAGGGCAATGAGCGCCGGGACCTCGACGAGCGGGCCGATGACCGCCGCGAACGCGGCGCCCGAGTGGAGGCCGAAGACCGCCACGGAGACCGCGATCGCCAGCTCGAAGTTGTTGCTCGCCGCGGTGAACGACAGCGTCGCCGTCTTCGAGTAGTCGGCGCCCAGGCGGTGCCCCATGTAGAAGGACACCAGGAACATCAGGACGAAGTAGATCAGCAGCGGGATGGCAATGCGCACGACGTCCATCGGGAGCTGGATGATGAACTCGCCCTTGAGCGAGAACATCACGACGATCGTAAAGAGCAGGGCGACCAGCGTCAGCGGGCTGATCCTCGGGATGAACTTCGTCTCGTACCATTGCCGGCCGCGCGCGCGGACCAGCGAGAAGCGCGTGAGCATGCCCGCCAGGAACGGGATCCCGAGGTAGACGAAAACGCTCTTCGCGATCTCGCCGATCGAGACGTCCACGGCAACGCCCTTCAGGCCGAACCACTCCGGCAGCACCGTGATGAAAACCCAGGCGTACACCGAGTAGAACAGCACCTGGAAGACGGAGTTGAACGCGACGAGGCCGGCCGCGTACTCCGTGTCCCCCTTCGCGAGCTCGTTCCAGACGATGACCATCGCGATGCAGCGCGCCAGGCCGATCATGATCAGCCCGACCATGTACTCCGGGTAGTCGCGGAGGAAGATGATGGCGAGCGCGAACATCAGCACGGGGCCGATCACCCAGTTCTGGACCAGCGACAGCGCGAGGATCCTCGTGTTGCGGAAGACCTCGCCAAGCTCCTCGTATCGGACCTTGGCCAGCGGCGGGTACATCATCACGATCAGGCCGACGGCAATCGGGATGGAGGTGGTGCCCACCTGGAACGAGGTGATCACCCGGACGAGGCCCGGCAGCAGGTAGCCGGCGCCGACGCCAACCAGCATCGCGAGGAAGATCCAGAGCGTCAGGTAGCGGTCGAGAAACGAGAGGCGCGAACCGACATGTTCGGACATGGCATCCCCCCTGCCGCGCGGCCGCGGCGTTACTTCTTCCACCCTCGCGCCTCGAGCAGCGAGGCAACGCGCGCCCGGACGGCGTCCCGGATGGAGCGCACCTCGTCCAACGGCCGCCCCTTCGGGTCGGGCAGCGCCCAGTCGTCGCGCTCGAGGCCGGGCACGTAGGGGCACTCGTCGCCGCACCCCATCGTGATCAGCAGTCGCGCTTCCTTCGCGAGGTCCGCCGTCAGGAGACGCGGCGCGGCGGAGGACAGGTCGATGCCCACCTCGCGCATCGTGGCTGCGACCTCGGGGTGCACGGCCACGCCGGGCCTGGTGCCGGCCGACAGCGCGCGTGCCTTTGCCGGGTCGGCCAGGGCGTTGAAGAACGCGGCCGCCATCTGCGACCGCCCGGCGTTGTGCACGCAGGCGAAGAGGACGGTGTGCTCCGGCATTCAGGCCTCCACCTGGCGCGGGCTTGGCGAGGGGCCGGCTGCGGGGCGGCGGACGCCAGGCCGTTTCGGCTCCTCGTGACATTCCCCGCGGGCGCGCAGCCTTGCCAATTCCTCGAGGTCCGTCCGGTACGAGGCGTCTTCGGCCAGGTGCTTCCGGACCGCCGCGACGACGGCGCCGTTCAGCCGCGACCCTGGCACGGCCAGGCTGTAGAACACGCGCATCCCGTCGCGCCGATCGAGGATGAGCCCGGACGACTTGAGCAGGGCCAGGTGGCGCGACACGCTCGATTGCGGCTGGCCGAGGATGCGCTGGATATCGCACACGCACAGGGTGCCGCGTGCGAGGAGGTTCACGATACGGAGGCGGGTGCGGTCGGCCAGGGCGCGGAAGAGCTGTGGTGCGGCGGGCATCGGGATTCTGGAAGCAGGAATCGGGATCAGTCGGAGCCGGGCCAAGTGTCACGATATCCGAATAACCGGATGAAGTATACACCGTCGAGGCCGGAGCCCTCAACCCCGTCACCGTTGAAGCTCGACGCTGGACCCTGAACGCCGAACGCTTCCCCGCGGCAGGCCCGGGGCTCACCTCCGCGGCACGATCTTCCACACCTCGCCGTTGTCTTCGTCCGTGACAATGTAGAGCGCGCCGTCGGGTCCCTGCCGCACGTCGCGGACGCGCTGCCCGCGGTCGGACAGCAGATGCTCCTCGCCGGTGACGCGGCCTCCCTCGATCTTCAGGCGCACCAGCCGCTCGGACGCCAGCCCACCGACGAACAAGCTGCCCTTCCAGGCGGGAAACGCGTCGCCGGTGTAGAACTGGGCGCCGGACGGCGCGATGACCGGATCCCAGTAGTAGACCGGCCGCTCGAAGCCCGGGCGGTCGGTGACCGAGCCGGGAATCGGCTGGCCCGAATACTCCTCACCGTACGTGACGACCGGCCACCCGTAGTTCTTGCCCTTCTCGATGAGGTTCAGCTCGTCGCCGCCTCGCGCCCCGTGTTCGACCGTCCACAACCGCCCCTCCTCGTCCAGCGCGGCGGACTGCACGTTGCGGTGGCCGAGCGTCCAGATCTCGGGCAGGGTGCCGTCCTGCCCGACGAATGGATTGTCCGGCGGCGTGCTGCCATCCGGCCGGATGCGGATGATCTTGCCCATGTGGCTGTCGCGGTGCTGCGCCTGCGGCCGGATCGCCAGATCCGAGCGCTCACCCAGCGTGACGTAGAGCATCCCGTCGCGCCCGAACGTCAGCCGGGACCCGAAGTGCGCCGCCCCGTTGTAGGTGGGCATGGCCCTGAAGATCACCTGCACCTGTTCCAGGCGCTGACGATCGGAGGACAACACCGAGCGGGCGACACTCGTTGCGTTCCCGCCCTGCCGCGGCTCGGAGTAGCTCCAATAGATGATCCGGTCGGTTGCGAACGCCGCGCTGAGGGCGACGTCGAGCAGGCCGCCCTGGCCGCGCGCGTCCACCGCCGGCAGCCCGGCGATGGGCTGGCCCACGCTGCCTTGCGCCGACACGATGCGCATGCGGCCGGGCCGCTCGGTGATCAATAGGTCGCCGCCGGGAAGCGGCTCGACGGCCCAGGGATGCGAAAGGCCGCGCGCCAGCACGACCACGTCGAACGCCACGTCGGACCTCACGCCACATGCCCGTGTCTGACCGGGGAACGCCGGCTGCTGATCGGACGCGTTGGGCGGCTCCGTTTCGAGCGGCTTGCAGTCGCGGCGCACCGCCTGGCCCGCCCGGTTCACGGCTTCGGGCGGCACGCGGGCGCCGGGCGGTCCCTGGCGCTGAACGGCCCAGACCACGGCCGCGACCACGACGATGAAGCCGGACAAGACGACAAGGCGGGCGAGGGGCATCGGCTTCATAGGGCACCTGATTCGAGAAGTTGAACCCATCCCTATTTGCAACAACCAGACCCGACCTCCTTCCGCCGCGCCGAGTCAGCGGCCGGCCGAGCGCTCTCGCCGCCGGACATCACGTGCCGCCGCGTCGGCGGCCTGATCGTCGGGGTCGTCCGACGGCACGGCGTTCTGATCCATGTGATTCCACGCGTCGTCGGGCCCGCCGCCCGCGCGCACCGCCTCGTCGTAACCCTGATCCTGCTCGGGCCGGTCGTGCTCCTCCGGCGCAGGCTCCTGTCCCCCTTGACGCTTTCCGCTCACAGGCTCGGCCATGTGTCCTCCTGCCGCCCCGGCTGCAAGGGCACCGCCAGCCAAGGGTGGCTCGACCGCGTGAATCTCGCGCATGACCAGCCCAGCCGCGAAGCTGTTGCTGAACGTTATAGGATAGCCGCGTCCCGCCCCCGTCCCGGGACAGATCCAGGGGGAAGCATGCGATCCTGGCGCACTCCCGTCAGCGTCCTGGCGTCGTGCCTCGCAGTGGCGGCCGCCACGGCCGGCGACGCGCGAACAGCCACCCAACCCGCCGACCCGCCGGTAACCGTCGGCAGCCTGCGGACCGAATACAAAGAGAACCCGATCGGCATTGACGTGCGGTCGCCGCGCCTCGGCTGGCAGCTGCGCTCGAGTGCCCGCGGCGTGCGGCAGACGGCCTACCAGGTGCGCGTGGCCCGATCGGAGGCCGACCTGCGGGCCGGCCGTCGGCTCACGTGGGACTCAGGGCGCGTCGCTTCAGACGCCTCGGCGCACGTGGTGTACGGCGGCCCCCAGCTCCACTCGCGTGAAGCCTCTTGCTGGCAGGTACGCGTGTGGGACGGCGCCGGGATGCCGTCACCGTGGAGCGAGGTCGCGTCGTGGGAGACCGGCCTGCTCGACCCCGCCGACTGGACGGCCGCATGGATCGAGCCTGGCCTCCCGGAGGACGTGAAGGTGCCCGGGCCGTCTCCGCTGCTGAGACGCGAGTTCCAGCTCAAGGGGATTGTCCGCCGGGCCCGCGCCTATGTGACCAGCCACGGGCTCTACGAGATGACGTTGAACGGCCGCCGCGTCGGCGACGAGCTCTTTACGCCCGGCTGGACCAGCTACAACAAGCGGCTCCAGTACCAGACGTACGACGTGACGGCGCTGCTGAAGCAGGGCCCGAACGCGATCGGAGTGACGCTCGGCAACGGATGGTACCGGGGCACGCTTGCGTGGGAGGGCAACCGGAACATCTATGGTTCGCGGCTCGCGCTGCTCGCCCAGCTGCACGTGACGTACGGGGACGGCCGAGAGGAGATCGTCGCGACCGACGGGCAGTGGAAGGCTGCCGCCGGGCCGATCCTCATGTCGGAGATCTACGACGGCGAAACCTACGACGCGCGGGGCGAGAAGGACGGTTGGACCGAGGCTGGCTACGACGACGGCGGCTGGTCGGCGGTCTCGCTCGCCGATCACCCGAAGGAGGTTCTCGTCGCGCCCGCCGGGCCGCCGGTCCGCCGGATCAAGGAGATCACGCCGGTGCGGATCTTCAAGACACCCGAGGGCGACGTCGTGGCCGACATGGGCCAGAACATGGTGGGCTGGGTGCGCCTGGGCGTGCGAGGACGGGCGGGCGCGACGGTGACGTTGCGGCACGCCGAGGTGCTCGACAAGCAGGGCAACTTCTACACTGCCAACCTGCGCGGCGCGAAGGCCACCGCGCGCTACACGATGAAGGGTACGGGCCGCGAGGTGTTCGAGCCGCACTTCACCTTCTTCGGCTTCCGCTACGTGGCGATCGACGGCTATCCCGGTCAGCCTTCGGCCGAAGACGTCACCGGCATCGTCATCCACTCCGACATGCGGGTCACGGGGTCTCTGGACACCTCGGATCCGATGATCAACCAGCTGCAGCGCAACATCACCTGGGGACAGCGCGGCAACTTCCTCGACGTGCCCACCGACTGCCCGCAGCGCGACGAGCGCCTCGGGTGGACCGGGGACGCGCAGGTGTTCGCCCGCACCGCCGCCTTCAACATGGACGTCGCAGGGTTCTTCACGAAGTGGCTCGCGGACCTGGGCGCCGACCAGTTCGACGACGGAGCCGTGCCGCACGTGGTCCCGAACGTGCTGACGGTGTCGCCGAAGCAGCGGCCGGGCGGTTCGGCGGCGTGGGGGGACGCGGCGGTAGTGATCCCGTGGACGATGTACCTCGCGTACGGCGACCGCCGCGTGCTGGAACGCCAGTACGACAGCATGGCCCGGTGGGTGGAGTTCGAGCGTGTCCGGGCGGGAGACGATCTGGTGTGGGACGGCGACTTCCACTTCGGCGACTGGCTGGCGTTCGCGACGACCGCGTCAGACTACCCGGGCGCCACCACCGGCAAGGACCTGATCGCCACCGCGTTCTTCGCCCACTCCACCAGCCTCATGGAACAAACTGCCCAGGTGCTCGGCCGAGAGGACGACGCGGCGCGCTACCGCCAGTTGCTGGGGCGGATCAAGGCGGCCTTCGTGCGGGAATTCGTGACGGCCACCGGGCGCGTGGGCGAGAACACGCAAACGGCCTACGTGCTGGCGCTGCAGTTCGACCTGTTGCCTGAGGAACTGCGTGCCGTGGCTGCCGGTCGCCTCGCGCGCGAGATCAGGGCGCGCAAGCACCTCACCACGGGTTTCGTCGGTACGCCGTACCTGTGCCACGTGCTCACCCGGTACGGCTACCTGAACGAGGCCTACCAACTGCTCAACCGCCGCGAGTACCCGTCGTGGCTCTACCCGATCACACAGGGTGCCACCACCATCTGGGAGCGCTGGGACGGCCAGAAGCCGGACGGAACGTTCCAGGACACCGGCATGAACTCGTTCAACCATTACGCCTACGGCGCGATTGGCGAGTGGATGTACCGGGTGACGGCTGGCCTCGAGATTGATCCTGCCGAGCCCGCCTACAAGCACGCGATCGTGCGGCCGCGTCCCGGCGGAGGGCTCACGAACGTCTCCGCGTGGCACGAGAC
Source organism: uncultured Acidobacteriota bacterium (assembly GCA_963744445.1). Lineage (GTDB taxonomy): Bacteria > Acidobacteriota > Vicinamibacteria > Vicinamibacterales > Fen-181 > CAVUTP01. Next base: position 135,481 of record CAVUTP010000021.1, on the reverse strand, counting down.
GCTGTACGGGCCGCTCGCCTCGATCTGGACGCTCAACGCGGGCCGCTTCGAGCTGGTGGTGACGATACCCGCGAACACGCGGGGAACGATCTGGCTGCCGGCCGCGCGGTTGGCGGACGTCACCGAGAGCGGCCGCCCGCTGGCGCCGGGCCTGGGCATCGACACCGTGCGCCAGGAAGGCGACTCGGTGGTCGCGGAACTGGGATCCGGGCGGTACACCTTCGCTTACCGGACATCGGATTCAGGCCGAACCCCGAATCCTGAATCCCGGGGGCCGCATGACTGACGAGCGGGCGAGCGCCGGCGCGGTTGACGAGTTCGAGCGCGAGCGGGTGCCCGATCGCGCGCAACTCGGCTTCAGGAGCTTCGTCGGGCAGTATGCGGGCGAGCACACGGCGGGCACCGAGTTGATGATCGGCCCGCTGTTCGTGGCCGCGGGCGTGAGCGCCTTCGACCTGCTGGCAGGCCTGCTCGTCGGCAACCTGCTCGCCGTCGCGAGCTGGACCTTCCTGACCGTGCCCGTGGCCACGCGGGCGCGCCTCACCCTGTACTACCAGCTGGAACGTATCTGCGGCCGCCGCCTGGTCACGCTCTACAACCTGGCAAACGGCGTGATGTTCTGCTTCCTCGCCGGCGCGATGGTCACCGTGAACGCCACGGCCGCCGGCGTGCTCTTCGACTTCCGGATGCCGGGGCTGAACGATGTCTATCCGAACGGCGCCGGCTGGATTTTGTCCTGCGCCGTGATGGGCGGGATGATCACCCTGGTGGCGGCGTACGGGTACCGCTTCGTGGCGCGCGTGGCCAACGTCGCGGCCCCGTGGATGACGCTCGTCTTCGTCGGGTTCGGCCTCGTGGGGCTGCGACAGCTGGGAATCGATTCGACGGACGGGTTGTGGTCGCGGCTCGAGACGGTGGTCTGGACCGGCGGCAGCCCGTTGCCGGGACAGGTGAAGTTCACGTTCTGGCACGTGATGTTCTTCGCCTGGTTCTGCAACATGGCCATGCACATCGGCATGGCGGACCTCTCCGTCTTCCGCTACGCGCGCCGATCCTGGTACGGCGTGGCGTCGGCCTCGGGCATGTTCCTGGGTCACTACCTGGCGTGGATCGCGGCGTCGATCCTCTACGCGCTGCAGCTGCGGACCGATCCGTCGAACACCGCGGTCCTGCCCGGTCCGCTGGCGTACCAGGCGTGCGGGATCGCGGGGATCGTGTGCGTGATCGTGGCAGGCTGGACGACCGCGAACCCGACGATCTACCGGGCAGGCCTCGCGTTCCAGGCGGTTGTGCCCCGGTCGTCGCGCTACCGCGTCACGCTGGCGACGGGAGCGCTGGCCACGCTAGCCGGCATGTTCCCCGCGATTGCGATGAAGCTCCTCGATTTCGTCGCGCTGTACGGCCTCGTGCTGATGCCGATGGGAGCCGTGATCCTCGTGGACTTCTGGCTGGCGGGCAGGCTGGGGTTCGAGTCGGAAGCCGCCGCACGGCGGAGCCTCGGCTTCAACTGGGCCGCGGCCATTGCGTGGCTGGGAACCGTGGCGGCCTGCGTGGCCGTGGCCGTGAGCGGCACGCTGCAGATCTACTTTGTCGGCCTGCCGGGCTGGTTCCTGGCGGCGGGGCTCTACATCGCCTTCAGCCGGCTGCTTCACGGCCGGCGCGCGGACATTGCGACGGCAGCGAATTGAGAACCGGATTGTGGGCGTGTCGCGGCGTCACTGCCCGACACGGTGGAGCGCAGTGATGAGAAGAGCCTTGCAGGCCGTTTCCGCCCTCGCGCTGCTGGCGACCATCGGACCGCCGGTCCTGTTCCTGACGGGGGGCTCGAACTGGCCGCCATGAAGGGCTGGATGGCGGTGGCGACGGTGGCGTGGTTCCTCGCCACGCCGGCATGGATGGGGAAGGGGGACGCCTAGGAATGCAGAATGCAGAATGCGGTCTCTAGCGCGACGTTGAGCGTCTATCGATCGATCTGCCGCCCGTAGGCCGTCCCCGCCCCGCGGCGGCTGAAATACTCGTAGGCTGCGCGCGACAGATCCTCGATCGCCCGGTCGCCGTCCTGGTCGCGCTGCAGCCAGGTCGTCATTACCGAGATGACGTACGGCCGTTTGGGCAGGTAGACGATGCCCGCGTCCACGCGCACCCCCTCCAGGTCGCCGGGCTTGCTGGCCACCGGCACGCCTTCCGGCACACCGCGGGTCAGGGGGCTGTCCTTCCCCTTCTTCAGGATCCCGAGGGCTGCCGCGGCCGAGGCGGGCTCGAGCCCTTCTCCCTTGTAGTACGTTTCCAGGAGCCGCGCGACTTCGGCGGGGGTCGAGACGTTTTCGTCCCCGCGGCGTGCGGCCGCAAGATCGATCATCTTCCGGCGCAACTTTGTTTCGGTGAGGCCTAAGCCCTGCACCCGGCGGTTGACGTTCGCCATGCCCACCGCGTCGATGAGCACATTGGTCGCCGTGTTGTCCGAGAGGACGACCATCAGGACCGCGTAGTCGCGCAGCGAGAGGGTGGGCGTGCCGAGCTCGAAGAGGATCCCCGAGCCGCCGACGGCGGCCCCGCGATCCAGCGTCCGCGGCTGGTCCAGCGTGAGCCGGCCTTCCTGTGCCTGCGCGAACAGTTCGTAGAGGATTGCCAGCTTGATCGTGGAGGCGGTGGGGAAGACCTCTTTCTCGAGGTGCGTGAACCGGGTGCCGCTGGTGAGGTCGACGATGCAGTAACCGACCACCCCGTCCACCCGGCGCGCGATTCCCTCGGCCCGGACGGCGAACTGAGCCTCGAGCGCATCGGCGGTCCCCGCCGCTGCGGGTTCCTGGGCGGTTCCCACCGTCGGCCCGGGAGCCGCCAGGAAAAGGGTGACGGTCACCAGCGCGAGGGTCCAGAGCTTGCCGACCTGAAGCGCATGCACGGGCACCTCCCCCAGGCTGCTGCGGGCCCCCGCTCCAAGGCGGCCCTTGTTCGCCGGGAAGGATACCCGGAAACGGGCGCGGGGGCCACTGATGCGGGCCCGGGCGGGCAGGCCGCCCGGGCCCTTCCGCGGCTCCGGCCACCCGTGGTGGACGGTTGTGATACCCTCCACATGCTTCGGAGGTCATGTCATTGACACCGCAGTAAAGGAGACTGTTCATGCGGATACGGAAGCTCTTTCTGACAGCATTCATCGTCATGCTGGCGGGCGTCATCGGGTCGGCCGGTCCCCAGGACATCCAGAAGAAGTCCGACGGGCAGACCACGGTGCAGGAACCGCTGGTTGGCAAGAAGATCTGCGGGTATCCGCGCCCCGAGGGTGTGCCGCAGGAGGTGTGGGAGAACGCGTGCGAGGCCTGCACGTCGGTGCCGGTGGCCCCGGAAATCTCGACCGACGGCACGCTGACCAGCCACTCGTGCGATGGCGGCTACGAGATCCGGATCAAGGTCGTCCCGGGCAAGACGTACCCGGCCGGCTCCAAGCGGGACATCATGAAAGGTGGCGGGCTCGGCGAGGAGAGGCCGCCGAACCAGCAGGAGCACAAGGTCGGCGACATGCCGCAGGTGGAGAAGACCTTCACCCGCTACGACGCCTCCTACCCGTTCATGAACGAGAAGGGCGTGATCATCGGCGAGACGACGATTGGCGGGCGCCGGGAGCTGTACAACGACGAGGGGCTGATGGACATCATGGAGCTCGAGCGCATCGCCCTCGAGCGCGCGTCCACCGCCCGCGAAGCCATCCAGATCATGGGCGAGTTCGCCGAGAAGTACGGCTACGGCGACAGCGGGGAGTGCCTGACCGTCGGAGACCCGAAGGAAGTGTGGCAGTTCGAGATCTTCGGGCCGGGTCCGGCGGAAATCGGCGCGGTCTGGGCCGCTAAGCGTATCCCGCCCGGCGAGGTGGGGGTGTCGGCGAACCGCTCACGCATCACGACGCTCGACGGCGGTCTTGACTTCATCATGCACTCGAAGAACGTCTACGCCGTGGCCGAGGGCATGGGGTGGTGGAAGAAGGGCGAGCCCTTCCGCTTCAACCGGACCTTCGGGATGGTGGGGGAGCCGACGCCGAACCGCCGGGAGTGGCGCGTCCTCAGCATCCTGGCCCCGTCGCTGAAGCTGGACCCGTGGGCGGGCGAGCAGCCCTTCTCGGTCAAGCCCGACAAGAAGGTCTCCGTGCGCGACGTGATGGCGATCCACCGGGACGTCTACGAGGGGACGCCGTTCGACCAGACGACCAACCCGCTGGCGGGGCCGTTCGGTTCGCCGAACCGCTGGTCGCTGGCCCGCGACTACAAGCCGGCCGAGGGCTACACGCCGATGGAGCGGATGATCGCCGTGCACCAGTGCTCCTACGTCACGGTGCTGCAGGCGCGCGCCGGCATGCCGGCGTGGCTTGGCAGCCTCGCCTGGTTCGCGCCAGACGATGCGAAGACGTCGGTGTTCACGCCGTTCTACGCGGGGAACTTCAAGGTGCCGGCGGCGTTCGAGATCGGCCGGCGCGACCGCTTCGACCGCAACTCGGCGTACTGGGCGTCGAACTTCGTTGGCAACTGGTCGAACCTCAACTGGCGCGGGATGATGCAGGACATCCGCGCGAAGCAGGCCGAGGTCGAGAACAAGCTGTTCGCCGACCAGCCGGTGATCGAGAAGATCGCGCTCGAGATGTACAAGACGGATCCCGACCGGGCGCGGACGTTCATCAGCGACTACTCGAACCGCGTGGCGCAGGAGAACTACATGAAGTGGTGGGAGCTGGCCGACAAGCTCATCACCGACTACCAGGACGGCGGGTCTCGGACGACGCCCGACAAGCGGACGATTCCCGCGGACTGGCTGAACAGGCAGGGGCCGATCGGCACGAAGCGGCCGGATCCGCCGGCGGCGGCGAAGCCGGAGCCCGTGAAGAAGGCAGAGAAGAAATAGGGTAGTGGCTGGGTTGGCGGTGGCTGGTGGCGAGTCGATCCGCGTGACACGCGTGACGACTGGTCACCAGCCACGGGCCCCTAGCGACCGGGTTTTCGTTTCCGCGCCTTTCCCGACCTGATTCCCGCGAACAACCTTATTGACGGCGCCGGCGGAGGGGCTTTAGACTTCCGCATATTGAGACTGCGACTCAGTCTCAATATGCGTCACGGCTGATCCATAACCCCTTCGCCGCCCCCGGCCCAGGAGTCTTCCCATGCGCCTTGCGCTCATCCCGTCCCTGCTCGCCGCCGTCCTTCTGGCCGCTCCCCAGGCTTCCGCCCGCTCCGCCACACCTGCCGACCCCCCCGCCGCCCTCTCCGGCATCGTCGTCGATGCCAGCGGCGCCGCCGTCCCCGGCGCCGCCGTCGTCTTGCGCCAGCCGCACCAGCCGCCGCGCGAGACCTTCACCGACGCCGCCGGGCAATTCCAGATCGACAACGTCCAGGTCGCGACAGCCATTGTGTCGGTTACGTTCGCCCAGTTTCGCCCCGTCACCGTCACGCTCGATCGCCCCGGGCCCGGCGTGCGCGTCGTGCTCCAGCCGGGGGACGTCAGGGAGGAGGTCACCGTGCGGGGCAGCGCCGAAGTGGTCACGCGCAGCGTCACCGCGACGAGGACCGACACGCAACTGCGCGATGTGCCGCAAGCCGTTGCCATCGTCAGCGCGGGGGCCATCGCCGAGCAGGGCATGCGGAGCATGGCCGACGTCGTCCGCTACCTGCCCGGTGTGGGGATGGCGCAGGGCGAGGGCAACCGGGACACGCCGGTGCTCCGCGGCAACAGCTCGACGGCCGACTTCTTCGTGGACGGCGTGCGGGACGATGTGCAGTACTTCCGGGACGTCTACAACGTCGAGCGCGTCGAGGCGCTGATGGGACCGAACGCGATGGTGTTCGGACGCGGCGGCGCCGGCGGCGTGATCAACCGCGTGACCCGCCAGGCCGGCCCGGTCCCGGCTGGCGAGACAACCTTGCAGCTGGGCACGTTCGGCGACCGGCGCGCGACGGCCGACGTCGGTCGAAGCCTCACGTCCGCGCTTGCCGCGCGCGTGACGGGAATGTACGAGAGCGCCGACAGCTATCGCGACGGCGTGTCGCTCGAACGCTACGGCGTCAACCCGACGCTGGCCCTCTCACCGGGCCCGGCAACCACCATCCGCCTGGGCTACGAGCACTTCCACGACCGCCGCACGGCTGACCGCGGTGTGTCCTCCTTCCAGGGCCTGCCGCTCGATGTCGCGCCCGAGACCTTCTTCGGCGACCCCGACGCGAGCGAATCGAACGCCACCGTCAACAGCGTCACCGCCGGGATCGACCACCGGTTCGCCGCGCTCGTCGTGCGGTCGCGCCTGCGGTACGCAGCCTACGACAAGTTCTATCAGAACGTCTTTCCGGGCGCGGTCAACACGGCCGGCACGCACGTCTCGCTCTCGGCGTACAACAACCAAACGGCCCGCCGCAACCTGTTCAGCCAGACCGACGTGGAGTTCTCCGCGCGGACGGGCGGCGTGGGGCACCGCCTGCTGGCGGGAGTGGAACTGGGGCGGCAGGAAACCGACAACGAGCGCCTGACGGGGTATTGGGGCTCGGCCACCTCACTCAGCGTTCCGCTGACGGACCCGACGACGAGCCTGCCTGCTACGTACCATGCGAGTGCGACCGACGCGAACAACCACGGAGTGGCGACGACGGCCGCGGCCTACCTGCAGGACCAGGTGGAAGTCACGCGCCACCTGCAGGCCGTGCTCGGACTCCGTTACGAGCGGCTGGACGTGGACTTTCGGAACGCGCGCACCGGCGTGACGGTCACCAATGCGGACAACCCGGTGGCGCCGCGCGCGGCGCTGATCGTCAAGCCCGCGGACGCGGTCTCGATCTACACCTCTTACGGGGTCACTTACCTTCCGCGCGCCGGCGAGCAGTTGTCGTCTCTGTCGCTGACCAACCGGTCGCTGGATCCCGAGCGTTTCGTGAACTACGAGGTGGGCGCGAAGTGGGACCCGACGCCGCAACTGTCGGCGACCGCGGCGGTCTATCGGCTGGACCGAACGAACGTGGCGGTGCCCGACCCGGCGGATCCGGCGCGGTCGCTCCTGGTGGACGGCCAGCGCTGCAAGGGAGTGGAGCTCGGCGTGACTGGCAGGGTGATTCGCCGCTGGTCGGTCCTCGCCGCGTACGCCTACCAGGAGGGCGAGATCACGCAGTCGCTGTCGGCGACGGCGCAGGCGGGCGCACGCCTCGCGCAGCTGCCCGCGCACACGGTGTCCGTGTGGAACCGGTACGACCTGGGCGACCGCGTCGGGGCAGGTGTCGGCGTCATCCACCGAGGCTCGATCTTCACCTCGACCGACAACACGGTCGCGCTCCCCGGCTTCACGCGGGTGGACGGGGCGGTGTTCGCGACGCTGTCGCGCCGGCTGCGCGCGCAGCTGAACGTGGAGAACCTGTTCGACGTGCGTTACTACGCCTCGGCGCACAGCAACACGAACATCATGCCGGGCGCGCCGCGCTCGGCACGTGTCTCGCTGACGGCGCTGTTCTAAGCAACCACCAAGATCACCAAGAACACCAAGAAGATCACGCCGAGGGCGGGTCTCGGACGCGCGTCAGGGCCAGGCCCTGACGCGCTGCACGGGGCGCGGACAGGCGCGGGCAAACAAGCGGGAGCTCTTGTGCTTGCTTGCCCGCGCTTGCCCGCGCCTGCCCGTGTCCCGCGCGCTGTTTTGCAGCGCCCGGAGACCCGCCCGTGTTTCTATGGCGTGACAAGCCTCCGTGACCTTGGTGCGCTTGGTGGTCTTCGTGTCCGTCGTGACCTTCGTGGTGGTTCTACCGGACCGCGCGTGACGCGCCTGACGCCGAGAGCTCAGGGTCCGGAGCCGGGCCGCCGCGCTCGTGATTCGCGCGCCCTCGCTATATGATGTAGCGACTTCCGGCCCTCGGGCCACCGTTTTCAGGAGCCTGCCCATGCTGTCTCGTCTTCGACTTCCCGTGCTCGTCCTCCTGCTTGCAGCCGCGATCGCGCCGCCCGCCCTCGCCCAGGCGCCCGGAGGGGGGGCGCCGCCCGTGGTCACCGCAGCCGACTACGCCCGTGCCGAGAAGTTCCTGGCGCCGGCGGTCACGCCCCTCGTCGTGGGCGGGAGCGTCACGGCCGCCTGGCTGCCCGACGACCGGTTCACGTATCGCAACACCACGGCGGAGGGGATCGAGTTCATCCTGTTGGACCCGGTGAAGAAGACGCGGGCGCGAGCGTTCGACCACGCGAAGCTGGCGGTCGCGCTCGGCGCAGCGGCGGGTGGGACCTACGAGGCCACCAAGCTCCCGTTCCAGACGATTGAACTCTCGACCGACGGGAAGATGGTCTCGTTCGACGTCGAGACCAAGCGGTGGTCGTGCGACGTGCAGGGAACGAAGTGCACGGCGGCCGGTGAGGCGCGGGCGCCGCAGGCGGCCGGGGGCCGCGGGGGCGGGGGAGGCCGGGGCGGCGCCCGGCCGGCGGCCGTCGCCTCGCCCGACGGCAAGCGCGCCGTCTTCATCCGCAACTGGAACCTCTGGGTCCGCGACGTCGCCACCGGCCAGGAGAAGGCGCTCACGACCGACGGCGAGGAGAACTTCGGGTACGCCACCGACAACGCCGGGTGGGCGTCCAGCGATCGGGCCATCGTGCTCTGGTCGCCGGACTCGAAGAAGGTGGCCACCTTCCAGCAGGACGAGCGCAAGGTTGGCGACATGTACCTGGTTCGGACAACGACCGGGCACCCCGAGCTTCGTAGCTGGAAGTACCCGCTGCCGGGCGACGCGGAGGTGGCGATGCTGCACCGGGTCGTCATCGACGCGGAGACGGGGAAGGTCGTCCGCTTCCAGACGCCGCCCGACTACCACCGCGCGATGCTGGGCGACAACTTCAGCGTCAGCGACATGAAGTGGAACCCCGAGGGGACGCAGTTGGCGTTCGTTTCCACCTCGCGAGACCACAAGAAGGCGACGGTGCGGGTGGCCGACACGGCGACCGGCGGCGTTCGCACGGTGTTCGAGGAAACGGCGGCGACGCATTTCGAGTCGCATGCAGGGTGGCAGGTGCTGTGGGCGACCAACGAGATCGTCTGGTACTCCCAGCGCGACGGCTGGGGCCACCTCTACCTCTACGACATGGCGACCGGCGCGCCGAAGAACCAGGTCACCACCGGCGAGGGCCCGGTGATGCAGATCGTCCGCGTGGACGAGAAGGCACGCGTCGTCTACTTCGGCGCCAACGGGCGCGAGGGCGGGCAGGACCCGTACTTCCGGCACTTCTACCGTATCGGCCTGGACGGAAAGGGCTACGTGTCGCTCACGCCCGACGACGGCGATCACAACGTGCAGCTCTCGCCCTCGGGACGCTTCCTCGTGGACACCTACTCGACCTGCGAGAACCCGCCCGTGGTGGTGCTCCGCGACGCGGCCGGCAAGGTCGTCATGCCGCTCGAGAAGACGGACATCTCGAAGCTGTCCGCGGCAGGCTGGAAGCCGCCGATCCCGTTCAGCGTCAAGGCGCACGACGGCAAGACGGACATCTACGGGATGCTCTTCCGGCCGACCAACTTCGACCCGGACAGGAAGTACCCGATCATCAACAACGCCTACCCCGGGCCGCAGTCGGGCAGCGTCGGCAGCCGTTCCTTCGCGGCCGCCCGCGGTGACAAGCAGGCGCTGGCGGAGCTGGGTTTCGTCGTCGTCTCGATCGACGGGATGGGCAGCGGGCCCGGCCGCTCCAAGGCGTTTCACGACGCCTACTACGGCGCGATGGGCCGCGACAACACGATCCCCGACCAGGTGGCGGGCATGAAGGAGCTGGCGAAGCGGTACCCGTGGATTGACATCGACCGCGCGGCGATGTGGGGCCACTCCGGCGGCGGCTTCATCGCGGCCGACGCGATGTTCCGCGAGCCCGACTTCTTCAAGGTCGGCATCTCGGAGTCTGGCAACCACGACCAGCGCACCTACGAGGACGACTGGGGCGAGCGCTACCAGGGCCTGCTCGTGAAGGACGCCGACGGCACCGACAACTACGCCGCCGAGGCGAACCAGACTGCAGGCGAAGAACCTCAAGGGCAAGCTGCTGCTGGCGCACGGGCTGATGGACAACAACGTGCCGCCCTACAACACGCTGCTCGTCGTGGACGCGCTGATCAAGGCGAACAAGGACTTCGACCTGCTGCTGTTCCCCTACCAGGCGCACGGGTACGGGCCCGACTCCAACTACATGATGCGGCGGCGCTGGGACTACTTCGTGAAGTGGCTGCTCGGCGCCGAGCCGCCGAAGGAGTACGCGATGCAGCCGCCCCAGCCGCCGAGGTTCCTCCCATGAGAATCCCACACTTCGAGATGGAGCGGATGCAGTCGACCTGGGAGAACCTGGTCGACTACGACATGAGCGAGAGCGGCGTCCGTCCCGTGACGCTGCGGGAGCTCACGGCGATGGGCTTCGACCTCGAGGCCGCGCTCGACATGCCGCTGGGCTACAGCCAGTCGAACGGCACCATCCCGCTTCGCACGCTCCTGTCGCGCGTCTACCGGGGCGCCACGATCGATCACATCGAGGTGACCAACGGCACGTCGGAGGCCAACTACCTGGTGGCGCTGGCCGTTCTCGAGCCCGGCGACGAGATTGCGGTGGAGGTGCCCAACTACATGCAGCTGTGGGGCGTGCCCCACAGCTTGCAAGCCAAGGTCCGGCCGTTCCGCCTGAGACCGGAATGCGGCTGGGAGCCGGACTGGGACGAGTTCGAGCAGGCGGTCAACCCGAACACCAGGCTGCTTTACCTGTCCAACCCGAACAACCCGTCGGGTACAGTCCTCTCCGACGCCGCCATGCGCCGCATCGTTGCCCGCTGCGAGGAGACGAACACGTACCTCATCGCGGACGAGGTCTACCTCGGGGCCGAACTGGAGGGCGAGCGGACAAAGAGCTTCTGGGGAATGAGCGACCGCGTCGTCGTCACGAGCGGCCTCTCGAAGGCCTACGGGATCCCCGGCGTCCGCATCGGGTGGATCGTCGGCCCCCCCTCGCTCGTCGAGACGTGCTGGAGCCAGCACGATTACCTGACGATCGGCCCGAACAAACTCTCGGACCTGCTGGCACGAACCGCGGTGGAGAACCGGGAACGCCTCTACGCGCGGACCCGGCAGCTGCTCTCGGCGAACCTGCCGCTGATCGCCGATTGGGCCGCTGGCTTCGGCAGCCTGCTCGAGTTCAACCGGCCGCGAGCCGGCGCCATGGCGCTGGTGCGCTACCACGCCCCGGTTCCAAGCTTCGAGCTGTGCGAACGCATCAGGACGACGCAGAGCACGCTCGTGGTGCCGGGCATCCACGTCGGCCTCGAGGGATACCTGCGCATTTGGTACGGCGGCCGCCCCGAGTACGTCGCCGAGGGGCTGCGGCGCATCGGCATCGTGCTGGGAACGCTCCAGTAGTCCCAGTACTCGCTTCGCTTGACGACGAACGAAACCACGAAGATCAGAAGAACAGAAGACAAACGGGCTTTGTGGCTTCGTGCCTTCCGTTCTTCGTGGTTAAGACAAACGAAGTTTCGTTCAGGATCTGGCATGCCGGCATCGCTCAACCTCGCGGCCATCGATCTTGGCGCCGAGAGCGGGCGCCTGATGCTCGGCCGTTTCGACGGCGGGCGACTGTCGCTCGAGGAGTTGCACCGGTTCGACACGCGGCCGGTGCGCCTTCCCGGCGGCCTGTTCACCGACGCCGCCCACGCCTGGCGCGAGATCCTCGCCGGCCTGGCGGCGGCGGGTGCCCGTTGCGGGGGCCGCATCGACGGCGTCGGCGTGGATACGTGGGGGGTCGACTTCGCCCTGCTCGATTGGGAGGGCGGCCTCCTTTCCCTGCCGCACCATTACCGGGACGACCTTTCGGAGGGGATGCTGGCGGCGGCGCTCGCCGTCGTGGCGCGGGGCGAGCTGTTCGCGGCGACAGGCGTTCAGTTCCTCCCGTTCAACAGCCTGTTCCAGCTTCTGGGGCTGCGCGAGCGGCGGCCGTCGCTGCTGTCCGCGGCCGGCCGGCTCCTCTTCCTGCCGGACCTCTTCATGTACTGGCTTGGCGCCGACCCGGCCGCCGACCGGACGATTGCCTCCACCTCGCAGTGCTACGACCCCGTATCGGGCGGATGGGCGTCGGAGCTGCTCGATCGCCTGGCGCTTCCGACCCGGCTGCTGCCTCCGCTTCGCGAGCCCGGCACGGTTGCCGGCGTCCTTCGCCCCGAGGCCGCTGCCGCGTCGGGACTGTGCTCGACGCCTGTCATCAACCCCGGCGGGCACGACACGGCCCTCGCGGTGGCGGCCGTGCCCGCGCGAGACCCCCGGTTCGCCTACATCAGTTCGGGCACCTGGTCTCTCGTCGGCACCGAGTTGAGCGCGCCGATCCTGGAAGGACGCGCGCTCGAGGCCGGCTTCACCAACGAGGCTGGCGTGGCCGGGACAACGCGCTTCCTCAAGAACGTCTGCGGCCTCTGGCCCGTGCAGGAGAGCCGCCGCGCCTGGGAAGCCGCGGGATCGCGGTACTCCCACGCAGACCTTGCGGCGCTCGCGGAAGCGGCGCCGCCCTGGCAGGCCGTCATCGACGTGGACGCCGCTCAATTCGCCCGCCCGGGCGACATGCCCTCGCGGATCCGGGACTACTGCCGCGCCACCGGCCAGCAGGTGCCCGTCACCCCGGGAGAGATTGTCCGCACGGTGCTCGACAGCCTGGCGCTGAAGTACCGGCAGGTGCTCCTCGCACTCGACCGCCTCACGGGTGCGCGCCCGGACGCCGTCCACATCGTCGGCGGCGGTTCCCGCAACCGGCTGCTCTGCCAGCTGGCCGCCGATGCCACGGGACGGGTGGTGCTGGCGGGGCCGGTCGAGGCGACGGCGATGGGGAACGCGCTGATGCAGGCCGTGGCTCTCGGACGCCTCGGATCGCTTTCCGAGTTGCGGGAGGTGGTCGCGGCGAGCGCCGAGGTCACGCGCTACGAGCCGCGCGCCGACGCGGCGATGGAAGCCGCTTACGGGCGGTTGCTCCAATTGGAGAGTGGACAGTGGGCAGTGGACAGTGGGCAGTAGATCCCGCCGCCACGAACCCGAACCGCGGTCTCCCCGTTCCGAGGTAAGAGACGGATAGAGGAGTGACTATGGAAACGGCAAGCAAGGTTGCGGCGACCGAGCCTGTGCCCCGTTTACGCGGCCGCGTGCCGAAGATCGGGATCCGCCCGGTGATCGACGGCCGGCGTCGCGGCGTGCGCGAGTCGCTGGAAGGACAAGTGATGGCGATGTCACGTTCGGCCGCCGCGCTCTTCGAGCGGGAGTTGCGGCTGGCCGACGGCCGGCACGTCGAGTGCGTCATCGCCGACACGTGCATCGGCGGCGTGGCGGAAGCGGCGGCCTGCGCGGAGCAGTTCGAGCGGGAGGGCGTCGCGGTGAGCCTGACGGTGACGCCGTGCTGGTGTTACGGGACCGAGGTGATGGACAACGATCCGCTCCTCCCGAAGGGCGTCTGGGGGTTCAACGGGACCGAGCGGCCGGGCGCCGTCTACCTGGCGGCGGCGCTGTCCGGCTACGCGCAGAAGGGCCTGCCGGCCTTCGGGATCTACGGCCGCGACGTGCAGGACCGAGACGACGTTTCCATCCCCGACGACGTGCGCGCCAAGCTGCTGGTGTTCGCGCGAGCCGGCCTGGCTGTCGGCGCCATGCGCGGGCAGTCGTACCTGAGCGTCGGCGGGACCAGCATGGGCATCGCCGGCAGCGTCGTGGACCCCGATTTCTTCCAGAGCTACCTCGGCATGCGCACCGAGGCCGTGGACATGTCGGAGGTCGTGCGGCGGATCGAGGAGGGCCTGTACGACGCGTCCGAGTTCGACCGGGCGATGGCGTGGGTGAAGGCGCACTGCGAGGAGGGCGAGGACACGAATCCCGAGCCGATTCGAGCGAGCCGCGAGCGGAAGGACGCCGAGTGGGAGGTTTGCGTGCAGTCCGCTCTCATCGTCCGCGACCTGATGGTCGGCAACCGCCGCCTGGAGGCGATGGGCTGGGGCGAGGAGGCGCTCGGTCACAATGCCCTCCTGGCCGGCTTCCAGGGCCAGCGCGCTTGGACCGACCACTGGCCCAACGGCGATTTCCTGGAGGCGATCCTGAATTCCAGCTTCGACTGGAACGGCATTCGCCAGCCCTTCGTGGTGGCCACCGAGAACGACTCGCTGAACGGCGTTGCAATGCTGTTTGGGCACCTGCTCACCGGCACCGCCAGCGTCTTTGCCGACGTCCGCACCTTCTGGAGCCCCGCCGCGGTGTCGCGCGTGACGGGGACGACGCTCGAGGCCCGGGCCGCGGGCGGCGTGCTGCACCTGATCAACTCCGGGGCGGCGGCGCTCGACGCGACCGGACGCTTGAAGCAAGGGGGGCAGTCCTGCCTCAAGCCCTTCTGGGAGATCGAGGCCGCGGAGGTCGAGGCATGCCTTCGGGCGACGAAGTGGTGCCCTGCCGTGCGCACCTATTTCCGCGGCGGCGGCTTCTCGAGCCAGTTCGTCACCGAGGGTGAGTTCCCGGTCACCATGCTCCGGGTGAACCTCGTGAAGGGCCTGGGTCCGGTCCTGCAGTTGGTGGAGGGGTGGACGGTGGACTTGCCGCCGGCCGTCCACGAGACGCTGGCCCGACGGACCGACCCAACGTGGCCGACCACCTGGTTCGCGCCGAGGCTCACCGGCGAGGGGGCCTTCGTGGACGCCTACGCGGTGATGGCGAACTGGGGGGCGAATCACGGGGCGATGTCGTACGGCCACATCGGCGACCAGTTGATTGCCCTGGCCTCGATGCTCCGGATCCCGGTGAGCATGCACAACGTCGAGGCGGACCGCGTCTTCCGGCCGGCCGCGTGGAGTGCCTTCGGCACCCGCGATGCCGAGAGCGCCGACTACCGGGCATGCGCGGCATACGGGCCGATCTACGGCAGGCGGTAGGAGGTAAGGCGGGCGAGGGGCGGGACAACGACAGCCGGAAGGGTGTCATTGGCAGGCGGGACGGCACCGCCCTCCGCCCTCCCCCTGCGCCCGACAAGGATCAGACGATGCTGCTGCTGCAGAACGCCGACATCTACGCGCCCGCGCCGGCGGGCCGCGCGGACATTCTCGTCGCCGGCGGCCGGATCGAGCGAGTCGCCGCCGGCACCCGCGTGGAGGCCAGCTACTGCGAGGTCGTCGATGCCACGCGCTTCCTGGCGGTGCCAGGCTTCATCGACTCCCACGTGCACCTGATGGGGGGTGGCGGTGAGGGCGGGTTCGCCACCCGGACCCCGGCATTGTCGCTCGCCGACGCGGCTCGCGGCGGCGTCACCACCGTGGTCGGCTGCCTCGGCACGGACGGCGTGACGAGGAGCCTCCCGGGGCTGCTCGCCGCGGCCCGCGGGCTGGAGGAGGAGGGGATCAGCACCTTCATCTACACGGGCAGCTACGGCGTGCCGGTGCAGACGATGACCGGGAGCATCGAGCGTGACCTCCTCTTGATCGACAAGGTGATCGGGGCGGGAGAAGTGGCGCTTTCCGACCACCGCTCCTCGCAGCCGACCTTCGACGAGCTCGCCCGGGTGGCGGCGGAAGCGCGGCGCGGCGGAATCCTGTCGGGCAAGGCCGGCGTGGTGAACGTGCACATGGGGGATGGCCGCCGCGGCCTGGAGCTGCTGCGCCGGATCGTGGCCGAGACGGAAATACCGGTGACGCAGTTCGTGCCGACGCACATGAACCGCAACCCCTCGCTCTTCGAGGAAGGCATCGAGTGGGCGCGATCGGGGGGCGTGGTGGACTTCACCACCTCCACGACGCCCGCCTTCATCGCCGAGGGCGAGGTGAAGTGCAGCACGGGCTTCAAGCGGATGCTGCAGGCCGGCGTGGATGCCGGCCATGTCACCTTCACCTCGGACGGCCAGGGGAGCCTGCCGGATTTCGACGAGAAGGGCCGGCTGCGCGGCCTCGAGATCGGGCGCGTGAGCGGCCTCTTCCCAGAGGTCCGCGAGATTGTCACGCGCGAGAAGATGCCGCTTGCCCAGGCGCTGCAGGTCATCACGATCAACCCCGCGCGGGTCTTGAAGCTCCGAGGCAAGGGCCGGCTCGAAGCCGGTGCGGACGCGGACATCGTCCTGCTCGACGCGAAGACGCTGGACATCGCGGGCGTGCTCGCCCGCGGCCGCTGGCTCATGCGGGACGGGGAAGTGCTGGTGAAGGGGACGTTCGAGTGATCTGACACCTGGCGATGTCTACTTGGCCAATTTGACCATTTGAAATCGCCAAGTGGTCAATGGTCAGTTGCCAACTGACGGCGCGCAGCCCCGTATGAACACAGACACGCGCAAGCCCTTCTACGCCCGCCTGACCATGCCGCACACGCTCGTCGTCGTGATGCTGCTGGTCATCCTCGTGCTCGCGATGTCCTGGATCGTCCCGTCGGGCGAGTACCAGCGTGTGCAGGTGCAGACGAGCGAGGGGATGCGGACCGTCACCGTGGCGGGCACCTACCGGCAGGTGGAGAAGGTGTACCTCGGCCCCCAGATGGTGCTCGAGTCGCCGATCAAGGGATTCCTGGATGGCGCGCTGCTGATCTGCTTCCTGCTGCTGATCGGCGGCAGTTTCGCGATCTTCCAGGAAACCGGGGCGGTGGAGTTCGGGATCAGAAGCCTGACGGGCGCGCTGGCCCGGCGACCACATCTCGAAGGCCTGGTCATCCCGGCCCTGATGACGATTTTCTCCCTGGCGGGATCGGTCTTCGGCATGTCCGAGGAAGTCATCCCGTTCGTCATCATCTTCATCCCGCTGGCGAGGCGCCTGGGCTACGACTCGATCGTCGGGGTCTCGATCCCGTTCCTCGGCGCCGCCGCGGGGTTTGCAGCGGCATTCTTCAATCCCTTCACCGTCGGCATCGCGCAGAGCATCGCCGGTATCCCGCTCTATTCGGGCCTCCTGTACCGGCTCGTCACCTGGGTGATTGGCACCACGGTGATCATCTCGTACGTCATGTGGTATGCCCGGAAGGTCAAGCGCAACCCCGAGATCAGCCCGGTTCGCGACATCGACCTGCAGCGCGAGGCCGTTGACACCGCGACGGCGGGGGAGGCCTCCTGGGACGCGCGCCACGTGGCGACACTGTCGCTGTTCGTCGCGTCGATGGTGCTGCTGGTCGTCGGCGTCCTCAAGTGGAAGTGGTACATCGACCAGATCGCGGTCCTCTTCTTCGGGATGGGGATCGTGCTGGGCTTCGCGGGCGGCCTCGGCCCCAGCCGCGTGGCGCGCACCTTCGTCGCCGGCGCCCGCGACATGGTGGGCGTCGTCTTCATCGTCGCCTGCGCCCGCGCACTCCTCGTGATCGCGCAGGAGGCGAAGATCCTCGACACGATCCTCTTTGCCGCGTCGAACTCGCTCTCGGTGCTCCCGCAGAGCATCATCGCCCAGGTGATGTTCCTCATCCAATGCGCCATCAACTTCTTCATCCACTCGGGGACCGCGCAGGCCGCCCTGACAATGCCGATCATGTCGCCGCTGGCGGACCTGGTGGGCATCACCCGGCAGACCGCTGTGTACGCCTACCAGCTCTGCGAGTTCATCAACCCGATCCTGCCGACGAGTGCGGTGACAATGGGCGTGCTGGGAGCCGGAAAGATCCCCTGGGAGCGCTGGGCGCGCTGGTTCCTGCCATTGATGCTGATCCTCGTCGTTCTCAGCTTCCTGCTCTTGATCCCGCCCGTGCTGATGTTCGAGTGGCGGTAGTCCGTTGAAGGTTGACGGTTAACAGTTGACGGTTCACGGTTGACGGTCGAGGGGCGAGATGCGGATGCCGAGATATTGCCGGGCGTGGGCGGTCGTCCTGCTGCTGGCCTCGACGCTGGCGTTGGCGCAGGCGCAGAAGACGACGCCCGCCCAGGACTTCGTGTGGCCGGGCGAGACCGAGGCGCTTCCGGCAGCAGCGGCTGCCGCGGTTGACGCCATCCGCACGCCCGCGCTGGCCGCTCACATTGCGTTCCTGGCGTCGCCGCCGCTCGAGGGCCGCGGAACCGGCGGGCGGGGGCTGGAAGCGGCGGCCGAGTACGTTGCGGCCGTGTTGGGCGCCACCGGAGTTGCGCCTCTCCGCGACGGGAAATCATCCAACCCGGCCGCGCCCTACTTCCAGGACGTGCCGCTTCGCGAAGTGCGGGGGATGAGAGGCGTTGTCTCCATCGCCGGCCCGGGCGCCGGCGACAAGCCGGTGGAGCGGCGGCGCTTCGTGTCGGCGGTGGATGCGCTGTTTCCGGAGGTGCCCTCCGCGATGATCCGCGGCCCGCTGGTGTTCGCCGGCTACGGCATTCGCGAGAGCAGCCCCGCGCGCGACGATTACCAGGGCCTGGACGTGCGCGGGACGATCGTGGTGGTGCTGGCAGGACTGCCACCCGGCGGCGAGTGGCGCACGCCGGAACTGGAATCGCGGTATGCGGCGGAAGGCGCCCGGCAGCGGTACGCCGCGAAGAGCACGCTTGCCGCCTCCCTCGGGGCGAAGGCGTTGCTGGCTATCGAGGAGCCGGCGTTCGCGAAGGCGCTCGCTGCGGCCGCCGCGGCGGCCCGGGCCGCCGCCGCCGCCCCGTTCTTCGTCTTGGACGAAGGTCCGCAGCCCCCGGCCATCCCGGTGATCCGTCTGGCTGCCCGCGCCGAAGACGCGATCCTCGGATCGCGCGCCACGGGCGCGACGAGGGCCAGGCCGCGCGGGCTTCGCGGCCTCACGGCCACGATCCGAATCTCCGGGCAGGAGCGGCGGCTCACCGCGCGCAACGTGATCGCCGCAATCCCGGGAGCCGACCCGGCGCTGAGGGAAGAGGCGATCGTCATCGGCGCACACCTCGACCACCTCGGGCAGGCGGGCGGCAGGTATTACCCGGGCGCGGACGACAACGCCTCGGGCGTCGCCTCCCTCTTGGAGATGGCCCGGGCACTTGCCGCGCTGCCGCAAAAGCCGAAGCGGACGATGGTCTTTACGTTTTGGACCGCCGAGGAGGAAGGGCACCTCGGCGCCGAGCATTACGTGCGGCACCCGCTGTGGCCCCTCGAACGCACGGCGGTGTATCTCAACCTCGACATGGTCGGCCATCCGTGGACGAAGGCCGAGATCGAGAAGCTCGTGTCGGAGACGAAGCTGCCCAGGGGAGAGGAGTTCCTGACGCGGGTGAGGCCGCCGGACTTCATCGAGCTGGGCGTGGCGGAGTGGGCGCCGGACGTTGCCGACGCGCTCGCCCGGGCGGCCCGGGGGACCGGCCTGGCGCTGCATCTCGACCGCATCGACGGCACGAGCGGTGGCAGCGATTACCGGGAGTTCGCGCGCCGCGGGCTGCCCTGGGTCCGCTTCTTCGGCAACTACTTCGAGGGGTACCACGAGCCGACCGATACGGTGGAGACCCTTGACGTCGGGCAGGTCCGGAAGATGGCGCGGCTGGCGGTGGCCTCCGCGTGGCTCCTTGCCGACCGCTAACGCGGTTGCATGCACAATGCAGAATGCAGAGGCTGATACCGAAGCCGAGGTGCAGCGCGGGCGCGCAGAACCCAGGGGCCGGATTCAGAAGCCGTCGTGTTGAACCCTCAACTCTTGACCCTGAACCGTTGACGAGATGAGCCTCCTCTTTTCCCCGATTCGGCTCCGCGGCCTCGAGTGTCGCAACCGCGTCTTCGTGTCGCCGATGTGCCAGTATTCGAGCCGGGACGGCCTGCCCAACGACTGGCACCTGGTCCACCTCGGCAGCCGCGCCGTCGGCGGAGCAGGACTGGTGATGACGGAGGCGGCCGCGGTGACGCCGGAGGGCCGGATCTCCCCGGACGATCTGGGCATCTGGTCCGACGGCCACGCTGAGGCGCTGGCCCGGATCGTCCGCTTCGTCAGGGAGCGAGGCGCTGCCGCGGGCATCCAGCTGGCACACGCCGGGCGCAAGGCTTCCACGGCCGCGCCCTTCAAGGGCGGTGCGCCGGTGCCCGCGAGCGAGGGGGGCTGGAAGGCGGTTGCGCCGAGCGCCGTGCCGTTCGGGCCGGCCCACCAGCAACCGCACGCGCTCACGCCCGACGGGATTCACGGGGTGGTCGAGGCCTTCGCCGCAGGCCGCGGTCCGCGCGCGGCACGCCGGCTTCGACCTCGTGGAGATTCACGCCGCCCACGGCTACCTGCTGCACCAGTTCCTCTCGCCCCTCAGCAATCGCCGCGACGACGACTACGGCGGCAGCTTCGACAACCGCGCACGCTTGACGATCGAGGTGGCCCGCCGGGTGCGCGCCGTGTGGCCGGAAGGCCTGCCGCTGCTCGTGCGAATCTCGGCGACGGATTGGGCGGACGGGGGCTGGACGCCCGGCGAGTCGATCGAGTTGGCCCGCCGGCTGAAAGCCGAGGGCGTCGACATGATCGACTGCTCCAGCGGCGGCCTCGTCTCCGGCGTGAAGGTTCCGGCGGCGCCCGGCTACCAGGCCGGGTTCGCGGCTGACATCCGGAGGGCGGCGGGCATCGCGACGGCCGCGGTCGGCTTGATCACGAGCCCCGAGCAGGCCGAGCACGTGCTGGTGAGCGGCCAAGCCGACGCGGTGCTGCTCGCGCGGGAGATGCTGCGGAATCCCTACTGGCCGTTGATGGCGGCCAGGCGGCTGAAGGACGATGTGCGGTGGCCGGAGCAATACGAGCGGGCGAAGCCATCCTAGACCAGTCCCGGTACTCGCTTCGCTTGACGACGAACGAAACCACGAAGATCAAGAGAACACGAAGCCACAAGGGCTTTGTGGCCTTCGTGCCTTCCGTTCTTCGTGGTCAAGACAAGTGACTTCCAGTCTAATGCGGAATGCAAAATGCAGAATGACATCCTGTTGCAGCCGTTCGTCGAGGACGACCACCGGCGCCTGATGCCCGCGCTGGAGGACGACTACTGGCACCTGGGACGACAGCTCGCGCGGAGGGGCGTGGACGTCGAGGCCCTGACGGCGCGCGCGGCGGCGTTCCGCGTCGCCGTCCCGTCGTGGGGCGTGGCAACGGGCGGTACCCGCTTCGCCCGTTTTGCGGGGCCCGGGGAACCGCGGAACGTCCACGACAAGATCGAGGACTGCGGAGTGGTACAGGCCCTCACGGGCGTGACGCCGCTGGTCTCGCTGCACATCCCGTGGGACCGTTCCGATGATCCCGCCGCGCTGCGTCAGCGTGCGGCCGCCCACGGCCTTCGCATTTCGGCCGTCAACTCCAACACCTTCGAGGATCAGCCCGGCCAGCGGTGTTCCTACAAGTTCGGCAGCCTGGCCCACACCGACGCGGCCGTCCGGGAGCAGGCCGTCGCGCACAACCTGGAGTGCATCGAGGTCGGCAGCCAGCTTGGCGCGCGGGAGCATTCCGTCTGGATTGGGGACGGCGGTAACTTCCCGGGGCAAATGCACGCGCGGCGCGCGCTGGAGCGGTACCTCGACAGCCTTGGGACGATCTATGCCGCGCTGCCCGACGGATGGCGGCTGTTCATCGAGCACAAGCTGTACGAGCCCGCTTTCTACTCGACCGTGTTGAACGACTGGGGCACCAGCTACCACTGCGCGCGCGAGTTGGGGCCGAGGGCCTGGTGCCTCGTGGACCTCGGGCACCACGCGCCGAACGTGAACGTCGAGATGATCGTCGCGCGGCTGATCCAGTTCGGGAAGCTCGGCGGCTTCCACTTCAACGACAGCAAGTACGGAGACGACGACCTCGACGCCGGCTCGATCAAACCGTTCCAGCTGTTCCTGATCTTCAACGAGCTGGTGGATGCCGAGCGCGACCGCGTGGGCAACTTCGAGCCGTCGTACATGCTCGACCAGTCGCACAACGTGACCGACCCGATCGAGTCGCTCGCGGTCAGCGCCATGGAAGTGCAGCGTGCCTACGTCCAGGCCAGCCTGGTGGATCGCCCGGCGCTCGACGAGTGCCAGGAGCGGAATGATGCGATCATGGCACTGGCGGTCCTCAAGCAGGCGTTCCTGACCGACGTCTCGCCGGTCCTGGCCATGGCGCGCGCGAGGGGCGGGCGGCCGATAGACCCCGTCGCCGCCTACCGGGCGGCCGGTTACAGGGCTGCCGCGGCGGCGCAGAGGTGAGGGTGGCTGAACGAAATGCACAATGCAGACTGCACGATGCAGAATGCGAAAGGCTGAAGGCAGGTGGATAGGGGCGCAATGTGCCCTTGGCATGAGTGAGGAGAGACCGTGGGAGTCGTGACGAGGTCGGCAGTTGAGTCGATCGTGCGCGCGGTATTGACTGCGCCAGGCACCGGGCTGGCGCCGCTCCCGCCCGACACCAAGCAGGCGGCGCAGGCAGCGTTCGAGTCCGACGCCGCGCGGGCCCTGAAGCAGGAGATTGTCGAGGCCGGGCGCAAGCTGTGGGAACGGCAGTACGTGGACGGCAACGGCGGCAACATCAGCGCCCGCCTGAGCGGCGAGTGGGTGCTGTGCACGCCGACGCTCACCAGCAAGGCGGACCTCTCGCCCGACGCCCTGTGCCTGGTGGACCTGGACGGCGTGCAGGTGGCCGGGCGCGAGAAGCGCTCCAGCGAGATCCTGCTGCACCTGGCGATCATGAGGACAGTGCCGGAAGCCCGCGCCGTCATCCACAGCCACCCCCCGCACGCGACCGCGTTCGCGCTGGCGGGCCGGGTGCCGCCCGATGCGATGCTCGCCGAGCACGAAGTGTTCGTCGGGCCCGTCGCGTTTCTGCCCTTCGAGTCGCCCGGCACCCAGGCCTTCGCCGACACGGTCGTCCCCCTGGCGCACGACCACAATACGATCCTGCTCGGCAACCACGGCCTGGTGACGTGGGCCGACACGGTCACCCATGCCGAGTGGTTCGTCGAGGTCATGGACACCACCTGCCGCATCCTGATCCTCGTCAGCCAACTCGGCGCCACGCCGGCCCCCATCCCGCAGTCCGGCGTACGCGATCTGCTGGACCTCAAGCAGCGCCTGGGCCTCCCCGACGCGCGGTTCCGGCGCACGGCGCCCCCTCCGCCTGCGCCTTCGGGCCTGGACGCCCGCATCCAGCAGGTCACCGACGCGGTGATGAAAGCGATCGAGTGACGGGGGTTGAGAGTTGAAAGTTACTCTTGACGAAAAGAGCCCTGCTCGACGGAACCCGGCGCGGCCGGCTCGCGTCTAGAGCTGTGTGACTGCTAAATCCCCGGCTGTCGTCGTGTTGCTGACCGCGGCCCTCTTCCTGCCGGCTGCACTCCTTGCAGATCCCCCCGTTCGCGCCCCGGAGGGTCCAACGGCCCGGGTCGACGACGGATTGCCGCCGCGCGACATCGTGCCGATCGTCCTGCTCAGGCGCAGCGCGAAGAAGGCGCCCGACGGCTCCGGTGCGGACGTCCTCGTGCCGGCGGACTTCTCGAAGGACGACATTGCCAGGCGGGTCCGGGATCTCATGTCACGGCCCTCCAGCTTCTCGCAGGTCGTCTTGCGACTGGATCGCTACGTGAAGCGGTACCTGCTGGCCGATCCAGGCCTGCCTGCCGAACAGAGGGCCGCGCTGGAGCAGCCGGCCTACCTGTTCCTCTCGGATCGCCAGGGCGGCTTCCCTTTGGAGCACTTCTGGCTCGAGGGGTCGGACGGAGGCTTGAAGGAGATGCGGAACGTGCCGTTCGTGGACATGGTCGTGGACGAGCACGACCTCGAGCCCGGCGCCATCGACGGCCTGGAGCAGATCTACGCCCACGAACTCGGCCACCTCATGATGGCCGCCCTTGCCGGCCCTGCCCCTCGAAAGGCGTCCTCCGCCATGCACTTCATGACGGTCCGGACGGACCCCTGGTATGCCTTCACCGAGGGGTTTGGCGAACACTTCCAGCCCGTGGCCCTGGACCACTACGGCGACCAGGTGCCGGCCGCGCGCAGGAACCCGCCGGCTTCGGATCTGGAGCGGTTCTGGCAGCCGCGCTTCGCCAGGGAGCAGGTCGAAGGGTGCTGGATTTGCCCCGCCAACCTGCGCTTCGTCTGGTGGCACGGGGGCGGCGAACAGCGAATGAGGGACGCGCCGCTACGCGAGAACCTGTTCGTGCACCAGGTGACGCTGCCCGAGCCGCTGCAGGGCGACGGCCGGCCCGCGTCCGAGGTGCGGATGTACCGGGACGTCATCGCGCCCTCGCCCGGCGGGCCGCTCAAGAACGCCTCGCAGATGCTCTCGAGCGAGGCGGTGATCGCCAGTCTCTTCTATCGCCTCGTCTCCGACGGCCGGCTGCGGGACTCGCACCGCGAGCCGTCCTTCTACCGGCCCTTCCTCGGCACCGAGCAGCCGGCGTCGCTGGCGCCCGGCGAGAACGTCTACCTGAAGCTGTTCGACGTCCTGCATCATGGGTTCGAGTGGAACGATGCCCCGGCCATCTCGTTCGTGTCCGCCTGGGCCTCCCGCTTCCCCGAGGATGCGCCGGCCCTTTACGACGTCTTCCTCGGCGTCACCGGGGGCATCACCGTCGAGCGCGGTGCCGCCGGTGCGCCCGGAGACGCCGGCTATCTCGCCGGCCTGCGCGACCGTGTGCTGGCAGGGACCGCGCGCCTCGACGGCAACCTCGGGCGCCCGCTCTGGCTCGTGAGCCCCGGCATGACCTTCGGCATGGGCCTGTACCGTTACGTGCCGCTGCCGCAGAACTTCACGCTCGATCTCAATGCCGCCGACGTCGCGGACCTCCGCGCCGTTCCGGGCGTGTCGAGCGCGCTCGCCACCGCGATCGTGCGCGAGCGGGATGCGCGCGGCGCCTTCGCGTCGGTCGCCGATTTGTCAGCCATTCCAGGCATGACGCCGGAGCTGGTGGGGAAATTCGAAGCTGGATTCAATCGGATGGAGGACCGGTTCCGGCGCGCCGCCGAGCGCACCGAAAAGCGATCGTCCAACCCGACGTGGATGATGAACTACCTGGTGTTCATGGTAAAGGGAGCCTATTACGCGGCGGCTGCGTGGCAGGTGGCCCGGGCGCTCGTCGTGGCCGGCATCGGCTACCTCTTGGTCGTGTGGCTCGCGAAGCGGACCGCGGGCCAGCGCCCGGTCCCGCCGGCCGGCAAGCGCCGGCGGTTGCGCCGCGGCCTTGGCGCTCTGACCCGGGCGGCGGCGGTCGCGGCCCTGCCGCTTGCCGTCAGCGCGACCCTGTACTCCTTCGGGTTCTTCCCGACGCCGGTCAAAATGGCGGGGGCCGGCTTGGCGCTCGGCTTCGCGGCCTGGTGGATCACGGTTGCGCGGCGCACCGGCGAAGCGCAGCAGCGGACGCTCGCGCTCTCGCGCGCCGCCGCGCTCGTCGTCGCATCGGTCATCATCGGGGCGATGTACTAGGGGAGGTTGACGGTTCACGGTTGAGGGTTCAAGGTTCGATCACACGTGACGGTCGTGACGGCACCTTGAACTGTGAACGTGAACGGTCAACGGTCGGCGAGTCCCGCGATCCACCTCGCGATCGCGTCCTGCACCCCGGCGTACACCGCCTCTTGCGAACGCCCGGGAGGCGGCCCCTTCCTCACCTTCAGCGAGTGATCCCCGTCGTCGACCACGAGCAGTTCCGTCGGCGCGCCCCAGGCCGGCAGGTGCGTGCGAAGGTCCTCGGGCGCCCCAAAGATATCGCGCGAGCCCTGCACGAAGAGGGCCGGCACGCGGATGGCCGGCCAGTGGGACACCCGAAGCTGCTGCGGCCGGCCGGGAGGATGAAGCGGGTAGCCGACGAACACGAGCCCCGCAAAGAGCGCCGTGCCGTCCGGTCCGGCCGCCACCTGTGACGCGATCCGGCCGCCCATCGACTTGCCGCCGATGAAGAGGGCCCGACCTCGCAGCCGTTCCCGGACGGCGGAGATGACGAGCCGCCAGCAGGCTTCCAGGACATCGTTCCGATCGGGCACCCGCCCGGGCCGCTCGGCGTAGGGGAAGTTGAACGTCACTATCTCCACGCCGCGGCCCGCCAGCGCCGTCGCGAAGTCCACCATGAATCGGCTGTCGTGCCCCGCGCCCGCCCCGTGGCCCAGGATCAGGCAGGGGGCCAAGGAGGAATCTGCCTCGTACGCGCGAACGGAAACATCCACCACGCCGCGGGCCGCCGGAACGGAGACGCTGAACTTCTTTTCACCCATGCAGCCATTCTAGCCGCAGCCCGGAGCCAGCTCCCCCTTGCATCTCCGAGGCGGTGCGACAACAATCCGCTCAGCACACGCCCCCTTCCGGCCGCTCTCAAGGAGATGACCCGATGCGCGTCCACCGCATGCCCATCGTCCTGCCACTGATGGCGTTGATCGTGTCGTTCCTGCCGGTCCCCGCGGCGGCACAGCCGGCGCCGACCATCGAGCAGTACCTCCGGCCGGGCATGCCCTACGAGCTTGTAGCGGCAAAGAAGGCCGACCGCATCGCGTGGATTGCGTACGAGGCCGGGGCGCGTAACGTCTACACCGCGGTGGCGCCGGACTTCCGCCCGGCGAACCTGACGCGCTTCACCGGCGACAACGGCATCGATCTCACGGGTTTGAACATCTCGGACGACGGGGCGGTTGTCACGTTCGTGCGCGGGCACGCTCCCAATCGCGACGGCTGGGTGGCGAACCCGTCGAGCGACCCGGACGGCGCGGAGCGGGCCGTGTGGGCGGCGCGAACGGCAGGGGGCGGCGCCTGGCGCCTGGGCGAGACCACGGCGCCCGTGCTGTCGCCCAACGGCCGCTTCGTCGCCTTTGCGAAGGACGGCCAGATCTTCCGGCTGCCGGTGACGCGCGTACCGCCCGCCAACCCGATTGACAAGGGCGAGAGGCCGCTGATCAAGGCGTGGGGCACCAACGCCGGGCCGGTCTGGTCGCCCGACGGGACCAAGCTGGCCTTTGTCAGCAACCGCGTGGACCACAGCTACATCGCCGTCTACGACCTCCGTGCCCGAAAGCTCCAGTACCTCGCACCGGGGGTCGATTGCGACACGAGCCCGACGTGGTCGCCCGACTCGAAGCGCGTGGCGTTCATCCGGCGGCCTGGCCTCCCGTTCGGCATGCAGACGCAGGCCGGGTCGGGGGGCATCGGCAACCCGGCAGGGCCGGCGGTCGGATCGGCGTTCACCGGTCGGGGCGGCGTCGCGCAGGGCCGGGGCGGGCAGACCCCTGGCGCACAGGAGCCTGCGGCCGCCGGGCGCCGGGCAACCTCACCAGGCCTGAACATGTCCTCCTTCAGCGCAGGCCACTCCCACTCGTTCTGGGTCGCGGACGTCGCCACGGGCGAGGGCCGGGAGTTCTGGCATGCCGCACCCGGCGAAACCCGGTTCCAGTCCGTCAATACCATCACCTGGGCGGGAACGGGGCACGTGATCTTCCAGGCCGAGCCTGAAGAGTGGATCCGTTACCATTCCGTTCCCGTCACGCCAGGCGGTACCGCGACGCCCGCCACGCTGACGCCCGGTGAGGGGATGGTCGAGTTCGTCTCCCTGGCGCCCGACGGCGGCACCCTCTATTACTGCACCAACGCGAGCGACATCGAGCGCCGCGACATCTGGAAGGTCCCGACCGCCGGCGGCGACGCCGTGCAAATCACCAGGGGCGACGAGATTGAGACCTACCCGGCCGTGCTGGCGTCAGGCCGGAACATCGCGGTGCTGAGCGCCACGTGGAGCCGCCCGCAGTCGGTGGCGCTCGTTCCCGCCGGCGGCGGGGCGGAAAGGGTCATCTACCCGACGCTCGGGAAGGACTTCCCGGCGGCGGCGCACGTGCAGCCGCAGCTGGTGAACGTCAAGGCGCCGGATGGCCTCGAGGTGCACAACCAGGTGTTCGTGCCCGCCGGCCTGAAGCCTGGCGAACGCCGGCCGGCGGTCGTCTTCGTGCACGGCGGCCCGGTCCGGCAGATGGTGCCGGCCTACCACTACCGCTTCTTCTATCACCTGTCGTACGCCGTCAACCAGTACCTGGCGAACCGCGGTTACGTGGTTCTGTCGGTCAACTACCGGAGCGGCATCGGCTACGGCAAGTCGTTCCGCACCGCGCCCAACACCGGTGCCCGCGGCAACGCCGAGTACCAGGACGTCCTGGCCGCCACGCGGTACCTCCAGGGACGCTCGGACGTGGACCCGAAGCGGATCGGGATCTGGGGGCTCTCATACGGCGGTCTCCTCACCGCCCAGGCGCTTGCGCGCAACTCCGATATCTTCGCGGTCGGCGTGGACATGGCCGGCGTTCACCTGTTCGGGAACTCGCTCGATCCGGAGAGCGTGTCGTACCAGTCGTCGGCCATCTCGCAGATCGGCAACTGGAAGTCGCCCGTGCTGCTCATCCACGGAGACGACGACCGCAACGTGGCGTTCACGCAGACAACGGGCCTCGTCCAGCTGCTTCGCGCGCACAACGTGCAGCACGAGTTGATCGTCTACCCGGACGACGTGCACGACCCGCTGCTGCACTCGCGGTGGCTGTACAGCTTCGAACGAACGGTGGAGTTCCTCGGGCGGTTCCTGCAGCCGACATCCGCTGCCGCCGCGACCGGGCGATGACGGGACACCGCGATCGGTTGCAGGCGGAAGCTGCTCGTCGCGGGAGAAACAGACCCATCGGCTCCCTAGCCGGGCTCTGCAGTCCGGGAAAACGTCCTCGCGGTGCGGCGGTTTCCGGATCTCGATGTCCGGCGTGCGCTAAAAGGCATGGCTCAAGCGCCCCGCGTCACGCCGGGGAAACCTTGCACCCGCTCGTCGTTTTCCTGTTTCTCGAGCGGCCTGCTCCGCACGGCTCGTTCGCCGAGGGCCCGTTTCTCCTTGCTCCAGATGACCTGCCGAATCACGCTCCTCTACGTGGCCGTCGGGGCCATGACGATGACGCTGCCCGCCGTCTCCCAGACACGCCTGATGACCGCGAGTGACGTGCCCAAGCTGCCGTCTGTGCCGCCGGCGGCCGTCGTGCGGTACGGCCCGCTGCCGCAGCACGTCGCGGAAGTGCGGGTGCCGGAAGGGAAGGGGCCCTTTCCCGTCATCGCGATCATTCACGGCGGATGCTGGGGCGAGGACGCAGACATCACGTACACCGCGCCGCTTGCCTCCGCCCTCACCAGGGAGGGATGGGCCACCTGGAACCTGGAGTACCGCGGCGTGCACCAGGAAGGAGGCGGCTGGCCAGGCACCTTCGAGGACGTGGGGCGGGGGCTCGACGCGATCGGCGGGTCTGCCTCGCGTTGGCTCCTCGATCCCTCGAAGGTCGTTGCCGTTGGGCACTCGGCCGGCGGTCACCTGGCACTGTGGGCTGCCGCGCGGCGCGGGTATCCGAAGGGCAGCCTCTTCCACGCGAGCAGGCCCCTGCCGCTTGCCGGCGTCGTGTCGATGGCGGGGATCGTCGATTTGAGGGCGTTCTACGAGTACGGTCGCGACCCCTGCGGCGACCGCGAGCAGCGCCTGATGGGCGGCTCACCCGCGGGGCAGCCCGAGCGCTATGCGCTCGCCTCGCCGCGCGAGCGGCTTCCGCTCGGCGTTCCACAGCAGCTCCTTTGGGGCGCGATGGACCGGATCGTTCCCGGCCGACTGTTCAAGGATTACGAGCAGGCGGCGCGCCGGGCCGGCGACCGCGTCGAGTCGGTGACGATCGAAGGGATCGGCCACCACGAGTTTGGGTCGCCGGAGAGCGCGGCGTACCGGGAGATCGTGAAGGCGATCGGCGCGCTACTTGGCAAGTGACCACTTGGCCGATTGACCATCTCAGAACCAGCACGGGCGCCAGCGTGAAGTGTGCTAGACGGCGAAACGGCGGGGGGAGTTCCGCGGGGCTGCCGTCGGAGAAGGCGGGCGGCGGAGGGGCGGAAGGCGGGACGGAGACGAGGGCCGGGCGGTGGGCAACGCCGCCCACCGCCTACCGCCTGACTAGTATCGATAATGCGCCGGCTTGTAGGGGCCCTCCACGGGGACGCCGATATACTCGGCCTGCTCCTCGGAGAGCGTCGTCAGCTTCACGCCGAGGTGTCCGAGGTGCAGCCGTGCGACCTCCTCGTCGAGATGCTTCGGCAGCATCGTCACCTGCGTGCCGTAGCTGTCCGCGTTGGCGTGCAGGTCCAGCTGGGCCATCACCTGGTTGGTGAACGAGGCGGACATCACGAAGGACGGGTGGCCCGTCGCGCAGCCGAGGTTGAGCAGCCGGCCCTCGGCCAGCACCATCACCGCGTGGCCGTCGGGGAAGCGCCACTCGTCGTACTGCGGCTTGATGTTGATCTTCTCGATGCCCGGGACCTTCTTCAGGCCCGCCATGTCGATCTCGTTGTCGAAGTGGCCGATGTTGCCGACGATGGCCTTGTCCTTCATGCGGGCCATGTGGGCGGCGGTGATGACGTTGAAGTTGCCGGTGGCGGTGATGAAGATGTCGGCGCTCTCGAGCACGTCCTGGAGCGTCGCCACCTGGAACCCCTCCATCGCCGCCTGCAGCGCGCAGATCGGGTCGATCTCGGTGACGACCACGCGGCAGCCCTGGCCGCGGAGCGACTGCGCGCACCCCTTGCCCACCTCACCGTAGCCGAGCACGACGGCGACCTTGCCTCCGAGCATCACGTCCGTCGCGCGGTTGAGGCCGTCGGGCAGCGAGTGGCGGCAGCCATACACGTTGTCGAACTTGCTCTTGGTCACCGAGTCGTTCACGTTGATCGCGGGGAAGAGCAGCGTGCCCGCTTCCATCATCTGGTAGAGCCGGTGCACGCCGGTGGTGGTCTCCTCGCTCACGCCGCGGATGCCCTTCGCGATGCGGGTCCAGAGCCCGGGCCGCGACTTCAGCTCCGCCCGGATCGCCTCGAGGATCACGCCCCACTCCTCGGGCTCCTTCAACTCGTCGAACGCCGGGACGGCGCCCGCCTTCTCGAACTCGTACGCCTTGTGCACGAACAGCGTCGCATCGCCGCCGTCGTCCACGATGAGCGTCGGCCCCTGGCCGTCGGGCCACACGAGCGCCTCGCGCGTGCACCACCAGTACTCCTCGAGCGTCTCGCCCTTCCAGGCGAAGACCGGGATACCCCGCGGGTTCGAGGTGGTGCCACCGGTCTCGGCCCGGCCGACGACAACCGCGGCCGCCGCGTGATCCTGCGTCGAGAAGATGTTGCACGACACCCAGCGGACGTCGGCGCCGAGCTGGGCGAGCGTTTCGATGAGCACCGCGGTCTGCACGGTCATGTGCAGGCTGCCCATCACGCGGGCGCCGGCGAGTGGCGCCTGGCCGGCGTAGCGCCCCCGCAGGGCCATGAGGCCTGGCATCTCGTGCTCGGCCAGCCGGACTTCCTTCCGGCCGAACTCGGCCAGCGAGAGGTCCTTCACCTTGAAGGGCACCCGCCCGGCCTTCGTTGCGGCGTCGAACGCGTGCATCGTGTCGATGGCAACCGTCATATCAGTCTCCTTCTGAAGTGGTCAGTGGCCGGTGGCCAGTGGCCAGTGTGACGCGCGTGATCCGCTGCCCACTGCCACTGACGACTGACCACTGGTCTAGCTGCGCGTTGCCGTGGCGACGAAGAGTCCCGGCCCCTTCACTCCCGGCTCCACTGGCAGCGGGTGCCAGCGGAGGCCCTGGAAACCGGCGGCGGAACACCACCGCTCGATTTGCCGTTCCGAAAAGCCAAGCCAGACGTGCCCCATCGCCTGGCGGTACTCGTCGTGGTCGTGGGGCAGCATGTCGGCCACCAGCAGCCGGCCGCCCGGCCTCACCGCGCGGGCTGCCTCCGCGAGCACCTGGCCCGGGTCCGCCGTGTGGTGCAGCACCAGGAGCGTCGCGGCCGCATCGAGCTCCCCGTCGGTCATCGGAAGCCGCTCCAGGGTTCCCGCTCGCAGATCCACGTTCTGATGGCCGCCCAGTCTCGCCCGCGCCGCCTGCAGCATCTCCGCGGAGCTGTCCACGGCGATGACGCGACCGACGAACGGGGCAAGCGCCTCGGTCACCTGCCCGGTGCCGCAGCCCAGGTCGCCCACCACCCACGCGGGGTCGAGCAGGGCAAGCAGCGGCCGGAGGTGGCTGTCACGGCCGAAGAGGTCGGCCCTGACGCGGTCCCACTGCCCGGCCGCCGACGAGAAGAACCGCTCCGACTTGCTCCGGCGAGCAGCGAGAACGCTACGAAGCCGTCCCTCGTCCTGCGCCGCTTCGGCCGTCTGGCTCAACTGCTCGTGAATGATTCGACCACAGGTTCCGCCGGGCGCCGTCGAGATCGTCGGCAGCCAGGCTGTAGTAACGGCTCGTGCCCTCCCGGCGTGACACCACCCAGCCGCCGTCTCCGAGGAGCTTGAGGTGGCGGCTGACCGTGGACTGCGGGAGCTGCAGCACGTCGCACAGTTCCGAGACCGTAAGTTCCTGCCGAGAA
Organism: uncultured Acidobacteriota bacterium; assembly: GCA_963744445.1. Taxonomy (GTDB): domain Bacteria; phylum Acidobacteriota; class Vicinamibacteria; order Vicinamibacterales; family Fen-181; genus CAVUTP01. The sequence continues at coordinate 103,256 of CAVUTP010000021.1, read as the reverse complement.
AGGACCTCGAGCGTTCGAGCCCTCAGGGCGTCGGCGACGATCGACAGCTGGTCCAGAACTGGCGCGGCTATATGCATCCGTTCAATCGGATTATAGGATTTATTAACCCGGGGGTCAAGTGCACGGCCCCCCCGAGCGGTTCTTGCTTTCCGCTAACGCGGGCCGCGTGGATCCCGGCGCGCCGCGCGGCCCGCGTGGACCCCGCGCTCACGATCAAGTCGGAGTGAAAGCCGGACTCGAGCCCAGGGAACCCGAGCAGGCACCCTTACGCCGGCCGTAACCCGCTTCGCCGGCCGTAACCTGCGGCCCGCCCGGGGCCTCCCGGGGCGTGATTTCCCGAAGGAATCGACAACCTCGCCTTGGTACGAGATTACCTCATCCCGATCCGGGGCCAACCCCAAGGGAGGATGTCGATGACCAGCAGCACACGCATCATGGCGGCGGCGTTGACGGCGGCGCTCTGTGGCTTGGCGGCGGCATGCGGTGGCAGCGACGGAGGCGACGGCGGCAATACCCCGACCGGGCCGAGCGGGACCACGCCGAACATCGGCGCGACCGTGACGATTACCGCGGCAGGGGTCAGCACGCAGCTGATCAGGATTCAGCCCGGCGAGGTGGTGAGATTCGTCAACAACGACGGCACTGCCCACGTTCCCAGCTCGAACCCCCATCCGACGCACACCGACTGCCCGGCCATCAACAGCGTCGGCACGCTGCAGCCCGGGGGAGGTGGCAACACGGCCGCACTCGCCGCCTCCAGGAGTTGCGGGTTCCACGACCACAACAACCCGACGGACGCGAGGTTCGCGGGACAGATCCTGGTCGGAAACGCGGCTGCCGAACCGGGACCGGGGTACTGAATGCAGAATGCGAAATGCAGAATGCAAAAGGCGGAAGGGTGACGAGCGGGGCTGAGAACCCCGCCTACATCCCGGAGAATGCAGCATGCGGAAGGGTGACGAGCAGGGCTGAGAACCCCAACATCCCCCGCGGCGACTTTAGCGTTGCCCGAACGTGTCGCAAGCTTCGAGGCGGCCCGTCTGGAGGCCGCGGGTGAACCACTGCATCCGCTGCTCGGAACTGCCGTGCGTGAAGGCATCGGGCACGACGCGGCCCCGCGTCATCTTCTGGATCCGGTCGTCGCCGATGGCCGACGCCGCCCGCAGCCCTTCCTCGGCGTCGCCGGTTTCCAACTCCACCAGCCCCTGGTCCGCGCGGCCGGCCACGGAGGCGGCCTTGCCCCAGATTCCGGCAAAGCAGTCAGCCTGAAGTTCCATCCTCACCGAGAGCGCGTTGGCCTCGGAGGGGTTGGAGCGCTGCGCGTTCCGCACTTTGGCTTCGATGCCCAGCAGCGTCTGGAGGTGATGACCAAGCTCGTGCGCGAGCACGTAGGCCTGCGCGAAGTCGCCGGGCGCGCCAAAGCGTTTGTTCAGCTCGTCGAAGAAGGTCAGATCCAGGTAGACCTGACGGTCTGCCGGGCAGTAGAATGGGCCGGAGGCGGAACCGGCCATGCCGCAAGCCGAGTCAATCTGCTCGCGGAAGAGGACGACGCGGGTGGGTTGGTAGCGGTCGCCCAGCACCTGGCTCCAGGTGTCCTGGACGTCCTCCATCACCGCGTCCACGAAATCCACGAGTTCTTCTTCCTCCGGTGAGGTTGCGACCTCCCCTGATGTCCCCACGGACGCGGATGGCGGGATCGTCGAGCCGCCGCCGCTGAGCAGAGACAAGATATCGGTTCCTGTCAGCCAGCTGAGGAGCAGGACCACCAGCAGTCCGCCGATGCCCAGCGGCACGCCCCGCCGCATGCCTGCGCCACGAAGATCGTTGACGTTGCTCCGGTCGCCGCGGCTCCAGCGCATGTGTGGTGCCCTCCCGCCGTCCCGCTGCTGCAACCTCGGGGCCAGCCGGCTCGAGGGCCACAGACAGGCCCGAAGGCCTGTCTCCACCGGCGTTTCCAGCCCCAGTGTCGGCGATTCTACACCGAGGCGTGGACCGGTCGGACCAGGGCTCCAGCCCTGATTTGACAGGGACGCGGACGCGGTCGGAGCAGGGCTTCCCTGGCCTGAGCGGAGTCGAAGGAGCCCTGCTCGGCGTCACCACTACTCGAACCGAAGAGCCGTCATGGGATCAACCCGCGCCGCGCGCCGCGCCGGGATGTACCCTGCACCGAAGGCGACGAGTGTCAGTGCCACGGCAGCCGCGGCGAAGACCGCGGGATCCCAGCCTGCAGCTCGAACAGCAGCGACTCCGCCGCCTGGCCGAGCCAGAGTGCGGCCGCCAGGCCGATCGCGCCGCCGATCAGCGTCATCACGCCACCTGCCGCAGCACCATGCCGCGCACGCGCGCGGCGTCCGCGCCGAGCGCCATGCGCAGGCCGATCTCGCGGGTGCGCTGCGCCACGGTGTAGGCCAGCACGCCGTAGAGCCCGACCGCCGCCAGCAGCGTCGCCAGGAGCGCGAACGCCGCCGACAGCATGCTGATCATCCGGTCGAGGAAGACGTTCTCCCGCACCTGCTGCGGCATCGTCCGCAGGTTCTCGACCGGCAGGTTCGGGTCGAGCCGCGCGACCGACCTTCGGGATCGCGCGCGAGGAGCTGCTCGGGGTCGAGCGACGGTGCGGACGTAGAAGGTCAGCGTCGCCGACGCTCGTCGTCCTGCCGGTAGGGCGTGAAGAAGAGCGGCGGGATCGCGTCCTTCACCTCGCTGTACTTCGCGTCCTGCACGAGGCCGACGATCTCGATGTCGAGCTTGGCCCGCTCGCCGCCGATGCCCATGCGCTTGCCGACCGCGTCGCGCCCAGGTTGAACTTCTTGCGCGAACGCCTCGTTGACGATCGCGACCTTCGGCGCGGCCCAGCGGCGTCGGCGCGCGTGAACTCGCGGCCGGCGAGCAGCGGGATCCCAGCGTCCGGAAGTAGCCGGGGCCGATCTCGTTGAAGCGGGAGTTCGCGTCGGTGTCGGGCCCGCTCGAAGCCCTCGACCGACGACGTCGTTGCCCCAGTTGCTGCCGGCCAGCAGCGGCACCAGCGAGCGGCTGACGACGTGACACGCCGGGCACCGCCGCCAGCTCGTCCTCGACCCGCTCGAACAGCGCGCGCGACCGCTCGGGCGTGTAGCCGTTCAGCTCCGGCGAGACGCCGAAGGTGACGACGTTGTCCGGCCTCGAGGCCGAGATCGACGCGGCTGACGTTGCACGAGGCTCTTGGTGAACAGGCCGGCCGCCACGAGCAGCGCCATCGAGAGCGCGATCTGCGCCGTGGCCAGCGACGTGCGGAACCGCGCGGCCGCGCGCGCCGGACGGCTGGCCGGCCTGGCCCTTGAGCGTCGGACGCCAGGTCCGGGCGCGTGCTGTGCAGCGCCGGGAACAGCCCGAACAGCAGGCCGGTGCCGAGCGTCAGGGCGGCGGCGAAGAGCAGCACCGTGCGCGTCGAGCTCGAACCGTAGAGTCGGCCGCGGCTTCGGCCGGCAGCATCGACGCGATGCAGGTCGAGCGTCCACCGCGCGACGAGCAGGCCGGCGAGCGCCGCCGAGCAGCGCCGAGCAGGCACGACTCGGTCAGCAGCTGCGCCGATCAGCTGCCGCGCGGCTCGCGCCGATCGACAGCCGCACGGCCATCTCGCCGGCCCGCGCGGCGGCCCGCGCCAGCAGCAGGTTGGCGATGTTCGCGCAGGCGATGAGCAGCACGAACCCGGTGACGCCGAGCAGCAGCATCAGCGGCGTCCTGGCTTCGCGGTGCACCGAGCTCTGCCCGCGCCGGCCCGGCTCGAGCACGATCGCCTTCGCCCTGAACCGCGCCATCGTCTGCGTCGCTCATGCCCTTCTGCAGCGGCGCCTCGACGTCGTTGACGATCGACCTGGTACGGCCCGTTGAGCGCCGTGCGCGCGCCTGCTCGATCGACACGCCGGGCTTCAGGCGCGCGAACAGGTAGGCCCAGTAGCGCCGCCGGTTGTCGAAGCCCTTCGAACCCGGGCTCCATCTGTCCGCGCATCGTGATCGGCACGAAGACCTGCGGCCTCGTCCCGAGCGTCGTGCCCTCGAAGCCCCGCGGCGCCACGCCGACGATGGTCAGCGCCTGGCCGTTGACGATGAGCGTCTCGTTGACGACGTCGGGTCGGCGCCGAAGCGGCGTCCGCCAGTACGCGTGGCCCAGGACGACCACCGGCGACTGCCGCCGACCGACCGGTCGTCGTCGGGCGCCGAGCAGCCGGCCGAGCGCCGGCCGGACGCCGAGCACCGGGAAGTAGCTGCCCGAGACGAGCATGCCGTCGCCGTTCATGCGTCTGGCTTCCTGAAGGCGAGGTTGGCGCCGAACGAACGGTGCGCGGCAATCCCGGTGAAGACCGGTCTGCGCCCGCTCCAGGTCGCGGAACATCGGGTAGCTGAAGACGTCTCGCAGTCGCCGGCCTGGTTGCACGACTGCGACCCGGGCTTCGGGCCGGGCGCCGCGAGGTTGACCAGCCGCCCTGGCTCGGCCACCGGCAGCGGCCGCAGGAGCATCTGGTTGAACAGCGAGAAGATCGCCGCGTTCGCGCCGATCCCGAGCGCCAGCGAGACGATGGCCACGATGGTGACGAACGGCGTGCGGCGGAGCGACCTCAGGGCAAGCCTCAGATTGATCATTGGGGTTCCTGGCCGGCTGGTTGGACGGTGATGGCCACGGGGTGTTTGACGAGAGGCGCAGCCGCCTGGTTTGCTCAGCGGGCCGTCTTACGACTTGCGTCCAAGCCCGACAGCACGGATGATAGCGGCGCACAGGAGGTGAGGGTGGAGTTCTTGAACCTCGTGATCATGTTCGTGGCGGCTGTCCTGGCGCTCCGGCGTCCGGAGAAGGAACGCCTGGCGTTCGGGCTGCTGGTGACGAGCGTCGTGCTGATGGTGGTCCTCTTCTCGATCGCCACGCGGACCTCGCTGCTCCCCGGAATCAACTACTAACGCGCGCAGAGGAGCCGCCGTGAAACGCGACACGCTCTATTCCATCCTCGCGCTGGCCGTGCTCGGGCTGTCCGTGCCGGTTGGCGTCGCGGTATTCGTGCTCGGCTTCGTCTACGGCGATTCGCCGTGCGTGATGTGCTGGGAGCAGCGGATCGGCATGGCGCTCGTCGCGCTGACCGGCCTCTTCGTCCTGCGGTTCGGCGCGCGGCCGAAATACGTCGGCCTCTCGATCTTCATCGGCGCCTACGGGATGTTCATGGGGCTTCGGCACACGGCCATGCATGCCGCGCGCGACGTCGGCCAGGGGTTCAGCCTCGAAGTCCTCGGGGCGCACACCTACACCTGGGCGCTCTTCATCTTCTGGGTGACCGTGGTCACGATGGGCGCGCTCCTGATGGCCGTGAAGGAGCGCGACGTGGCTCCGCAGGTGCGGACGTTCGGGTCCCTGGAGAACACCGCCGCGATCGTCTTCCTCGTGGTCATCGCCGGCAATATCGCGCAGGCGTTTGCCAGCACCGGGCCCCCGCCCTACATGGGACAGGGCGACCCGGTCCGGTTCTCGTTCAACCCGAAGCACTGGGTCTGGTCGCTCGAGGAGTACTCGCCCGCGCCCGTCGCGCTCCGCGGGCGGTGGAACATCGCGAAGCCGGCCGTCGCCGGTCTGCCGGCCGACCCGGCCGCCGGGCCGTTCGGCACGCTCCCCGCGCTGACCGCCGGGTCGCAGAAGCCGCTTGGCGCGTCGCTCGAGGGATCTCCGACGGACCTGGCCTACGACGCCGCCACCGACCGGTTCCTCGTCACGACGGCCCGCGGGGTGTACATCACCAACGCCGCGCTCGACCGGGTGCTTCGCTACACGATCGTCGATCCTGGTTTCTCGGTGGACCTCGGCCGCTTTGCCGGGGCCGCGTTCCTCGACGACGGGGCGGTGATGGCCGTCGGCGAGAACAAGAGCTACGTGGTGTTGCGCGAGAACGACCAGGCGGACCCCGACGCCAACTTCAAGTACTTCCTGGAATCGTTCGACAGGTTCGACGAGGTCTCGCGGTCGCGGTTCGGCACGGTCCGGGCGCGGATGATGTACACCATGTCGGCCGCGTTCGACCCGGCGGGCAAGTCGGTCTACACGATCACGGTGCCGAACGCGAAGGTGAAGCGGCTGGTGGTGTCGCGCTTCGACGCGGACGACATGACGCTGTCCGAGGAGTTCGTCCCCAAACTGCCGGGGGGGCGGGGCTCTCGCTGCAGGGCAAGCGCAGCCTGGACGAGTTCTACGTGACGGGGGCATGCGTGGCCGGCGGCCGCCTCTACGCCCTCAGCGCCGCGTACAGCACGCTGCTCGTGATCGACCTCGCGACACACGAGGTGGTCGAGGCCCGGGCGATCCCCGGCCTCCAGCGGCCGATTGGCATGGCGGTGAAGGGCGACGAGATCTACGTCCTGTCGGAGGACGGTGTGGTCACCATGGCCAGGATGTAGTGGATCCTGTCCTGGGTCAGTGACCAGTGGTCAGGCGGCGGCAGATTCGTAACACGAATGCGTGATCGGGAAATCGGGGTCGGGAGTGGACTCGCTATCCCAACCCCACGTCGAGCATCATCATCACCGCGAAGCCGGCAATCACCCCCATCGTCGCCAGATCCACGTTGCCGTTGGTCTGCGACTCGGGGATCAGTTCCTCGGTGACGACGTAGATCATCGCGCCGGCGGCAAAGGCCAGGGCGTACGGCAGGATGGGCATCATCAGGAGGACGAGCGCCGCGCCGGCGACGCCCGCCACCGGCTCGACGACCGCCGACAACTGGCCCCACCAGAGCGCCCGCAGCCGGCTGGCGCCCTCGCGGCGGATGGGCAGTGCTACCGCCGTGCCCTCGGGGAAGTTCTGCAGGCCGATGCCGATTGCCAGCGCGAGGGCGGCACCCAGTTGCGCCAGCTTGTCCGCCTCCGACAGCGCGGGGTTGGCGGCGGCGCCGAAGGCGACGCCGACGGCAAGACCCTCGGGGATGTTGTGCAGCGTGATGGCGAGGACGAGGAGGGTCGTCCGGCGCAATGACGTCGAGGGACCCTCGGCCTCCGCAAGCCCGGGGTGGAGGTGGGGGAGGATCCGGTCCACCACCCGCAGGAACACGGCGCCGGCGAGGAAGCCGACCAACGGCGGGATCCACTTGAGGCCCCCGTAGCCCAGTTCCTCGGCCATTTCGATCGAGGGGGCGAGCAGGCTCCAGAAGCTCGCGGCAAGCATGACGCCCGCCGCCAATCCGAGCGAGGCGTCGAGGTAGCGGCGCGATACGTTCTGCGTGAACAGGACGAGGCTCGCGCCGAGGGCCGTGACGAACCACGTACCGCAGGTGGCGACCAGCGCCTGGTAGACAGGGCTCAGGCCGAAGAACCAGTCCACGTATCCTCCCTGGGCGCCCCTCGACCGCCCAGGGCGCCGTCACACGCTGGCCCAGGGCTCGAGACTCATGGTCTCAAGGCGCGACGATTTGATCTGCCTCGAGCCCGAAGCCTCGAGCCTGGAGCCGAGTCAGGACGGCCGGAGCCGTCCGTCCTAGCCTTTCTTCTCCACGATCTTCGTGGCCGTCACCCACTTCTTCCCGTCCTTCTCGGAGACGGCGCCGGTGACGCTCGCGGGCTTTTCGCCCTTGCAGGTGTGCCCGAACTTCTCGGACACCTCGTTCTTGGTGATGTAGTACTCGGTCGCCGCGCCCTTGTCGTCCTTCACTACGAGGACGTCCTGGCACTCCTTGGCATCGGCTTTCTTCAGGGTGCACTTCGCGCACATGATGCTGCCGCTCAGGGTCGTGTCTTCGGGGGCCGCTGCGCCCACCAGACCGACGACGAGGGCGAACGCCAGTCCGATCAGAGACAACGTCTTCATCGCTTCGACTCCTTGAGAGCGCGGCGCCGGGATGGCGCCGACGGTTTCACCGGGTAGCAGTAGAGTAGCGGGTAACGCCTCTGCCGTGCAATCGGTGGTATCCTTGACGATGGCCAGCCCTGGCGGGAACCCGAATGCGTTGCGACCCTCTCGACCTGACCCTTGACGTCGTACCCCGGGCGCGCTTTGACATGCTCGACCTCCGCGCGTCGCTGCCCGTCGAACAGCGGGAGGCGCTGTCGCGGTATCCCCGCGGTCTCTACTGGTCTTCGCATACCACCGCCGGCTTCCTCGAGCCGAGCACCGCGGCGCGGCTCTGGGTCCGCCCCGGCGTGGCCGCCTACCTTCAGGCCTTCCGTTCGCTCTTCCCCGAAGGCGCCGACTACGAGCACGACCGACTGGACCGGCGCACCGAGCTCGAGCCGGAGCAGCGGCTGGTGGAGCCGCGCAACGCGGACTCGCACCTCGCGTTCATCGCCGCCGGCCTCCGCACCTGCGTGACGTCGGCGAACCGGCCGGGCCCCGGCGTCTGCTTCGTCGACCTCGACGGGATGAACGAGGGGCGGCCGCGCACGCGGCGCACTCGAATCATCGGCTTCACCCGGGAGGAGGACGTCGCACGGATCAGCGTCGAGGTGCCCGTCTCGACCCACTCCGTGGACTCGATCAACCTCAAGGACCCGAAGCTGGGCATCTACGACCAGCTCTCCGCCTTCGTCCGCGCGCACGGCGTGGAGCGGGGCCGCCTCCGCCTGGCGCTGCAGGAATCGGAACGACACGCGGGCCTCACGGTCAACGAGTACGAAACGCTGCTGATGCGGCACGACCTGCCGGAGGTCCTGCGCAACCCCCTGCGGTTTGCGATCGAGCGCGGCCGTCACGCCCTGGCCGAGCCGCGAAAGGTTCCCGCCAAGACCCTCGGCTATGCCAAGTACGACCTGGTCCGGATCATCAATCAGCTCGTCGACACCCTCGGCCTGCACGAGTCGCTGGTCGAGAAGCTGATTGCCCGGAGCATGGCGGCGCCGGCCGCAAGGTTCCTGCGCATGAAGCGCTCGGTCAGCCTCCTGGTCTCGGATCCTCGCGGCGACGGCAACCCGACGCTCGTGGAGGGCACCTACCAGAGCCCGATCCTCGTCCAGTGGCACCGCGCGCCGCGCCAGGCACGCATCGTCGAGGTCACGCTCACCGAGATCGCGTAGTGGACAGTGGTCAGTGGCCGGTGGCCAGTCGATCACGCGTCAACGGCGTGAACGCGTGACTTACTGAATGGCCACTGTCCACTGACGTTCCTACGATCGTGTCGCGAGCGGCGACTCGGTCGGCGCGTGCCGTTCGCCGCGCGCTCGGTCCTTCGCGGTCCCCCGCAGCTTCCTCCCCAGCCAGCCGCGCCAGCCGCAGAGGATGTCGTACACCGTCGGGATGACCAGCAGCGTCAGCAGCGTGGAGGTCAGCACGCCACCGATCACGGCGCGCCCCAGCGGGGCCCGGAAGTCGGCGCCTTCACCCGAGCCGATGGCCACGGGAATCATGCCGGCGATCAGCGCGAAGGTGGTCATCAGGATCGGCCGGAGGCGGACGCGCCCCGCCTCGATGATGGCCGTCCGCCGATCCATGCCCGCCTCCTCCGACCACTTCGCGAAGTCGATCAGGAGGATGGCGTTCTTCGCGACGATGCCCATCAGCAGGATCACGCCGATCATGCTCATGATGTTCAGCGTGGATCCCGTGATGAGCAGCGCCAGCATGACCCCGATCAGCGACAGGGGCAGCGACAGGAGGATCGACAGCGGGTCGAGGAACGACCCGAACTGCACGACGAGCACGAAGTACATCAGCAGGATGGCGACGACCAGCGCGAACAGGATCCGGCCGAACACCTCCGCCGAGTCGCGCGTCTCACCGCCCTGCGAGATCTCGTAGCCCTCGGGAAGGGGGATCGACGGCAGCGTCGCGTTGAAGTCGCGCATCACCTCAGACAGCGGCCGGTTCTCGGTGTTGCCCTGGATCGTGATCACCCGTTCGCGGTCCAGGTGATCGATCCGCGCCGGGCCCACGCCCGGCCGGACGCTCGCCACCTGTCCGAGCGGCAGCGTCACGGGCCCGTCGCGGCCCTGGATCACGAGCGGGAGCGATTCGAGGTCCGAGACGTTCGTCCGGGCCTCCGGCACGAGCCTGACCGTCACGTCCCGCGTCTTTCCCAGCGGGTCCACCCAGTCGCCGGCGTCGATGCCCGCGAACGCCGGCCGCAGCGCCTGCGCCACCTGGCCGACGGTGACGCCCACCGTCCCGGCCAGCGACCGATCCAGCTGGATCTCGAGCTCCGGCTTCTGGCCCTTGGTGGACAGCCCGACGTCGACGGCACCTGGCGTCTTCCGGAGCAGGTCCGCGATCTGCGGCGCCAGCCGGTTCAGCTCCTCCATCGACGGGCCGCGCAGCTGCACCTGGATCTGCTTCTGGTTGCCGAAGTTGTCGCCGCTGATCCACGCGATCACGCCGCCGATGCCCTTGAATTCCCGCCGGAGCTCCTGCGCGACGTCTTCCTGGTGCCGCGACCGCTCGGCCTTCGGCACCAGCCGCACGTACACGGTCGCTTCGTCCACCGCGCCAGACCGTCCGCCAAGGCCTCCGCTCCCGCCGATCGTCGTGTACGTGTAGGCCACCTCGGGCTTCGCCCGCGCCGCGCTCGCCACCTCCTCGGCCTTGAGCCGGGTGTAGGCGAGGTTGGAGCCGGGCGGCGTCTCGATCACCACCGTGAACTCCGAGATGTCCTGGATCGGGAAGAACGATCCCCCGACCACCCCGAGCACGGGCAGGGCGAGGGCGCCGACGAAGAACAGCGTTCCCACGGCAATCATCGCCAGCCGGTGATCCAGGGCCCACCCGATCACGCGCTTGTAGTTGTCGGCCTGGCGGTTGAACCAGTCGTTGAACCGCGTGAGGAGGCGGCTGACCCAGAACCTCCGCTCCGGCGCGACGTGCGGGTCGGGCCAGTAGGCGGAGAGCATCGGGTCGAGCGAGAAGGACACGAACAGCGACACCAGCACGGAGCAGGCAATCGTGAGCGCGAACGGCGCGAACCACTGCTCGGCCACGCCGCCCATGAAGGCGATCGGCACGAACACCACGACGATCGAGAAGGTGGTGGCCGCCACGGCCAGGCCGATCTCGTCGGTGCCCTCGCGCGCCGCGGTGTAGTGGTCCTTGCCCATCTCGACATGACGCACGATGTTCTCCCGCACGACGATCGCATCGTCGATCAGGATGCCGATGGCCAGCGAAAGGCCCAGCAGCGACATCGTGTTGAGCGTGAACCCGAACGCCCAGACCGCGATGAACGAGGCGAGCACCGAGATCGGGAGCGCGACGCCGGTGATGACCGTGGAGCGCCAGGAGTTCAGGAAGAGGAAGACCACCAGCACCGTGAGGACCGCGCCCTCCACCAGCGCGCGCTCGACGTCGCCGACCGAGTTCTCCACGCGTTGGCCGGCGTCGCGCACGATGCGGAACTTCACGTCGGGCGGCAGCGTCTTCTGGATGCGCTCGACCGCCTCGCGGATGCTGTCGGCCACGGCCGTCGTGCTGAAGCCGCGCGCCTTCACGATGTCGATGCCGACCGCTTCCTCGCCGTTGAACACGGCCGCCGAGCGCGGCTCCTCGGTGCCGTCCCGAATCACCGCGACGTCGCCGAGGCGCACCAGCCGGCCCCCCGGCTGCTGCGCCACGACCAGCTCCTCGAAGTCGCGCGGGGCGTCGAGCCGCCCGAGCAGGCGGATCGTGTTTTCCTGCAGCTCGCTCGTCAGGCGGCCGACGGGCGCCGCGAGGTTCTGCGCGCTCAGCGCGGCGACCACCTGCGACACCCCGACATTGGCCGCCTGCAGCGCCTGCGGACGCAGCTCCACGGTCAGCTCCCGCTCGATCCCGCCGACGACCTGCACCTCCGCCACGCCGGGGATGCCGCGCAGCTGGCGGGTGATGCCGGGGTCGGCGAGCAGCGTGAGCTCGGGGCCCTCGCGCTTCGCGGATGAAAGCGTCATCGACACGATGGGGAAGTCGCCGGGGTCGAAGCGCGTCAGGACCGGCTCCTCCATCTCGGGCGGCAGATCGGCGCGGATGATCCCGATCTCGTCGCGGATCTGCTGGGTGGCCTCCTGGAGGTCCTTCTCGTAGAGGAACTCGACGATCAGCAGGCCGAAGCTGTCGAGCGCCGAGGAATTGATCCGGTTGACGCCGCTGATTCCCGAGATGGCGTCCTCGACCGGTTCGATCAGCTCCCGCTCGACGTTCTCGGGCGCGGCGCCCGGGTAGAGCAGCGAGACCACCACGACGGGCGCCTGGACGTCCGGGAACTCGTCGGTCTTCAGCATCGCGAGCGCGGCAATGCCAAACACCACGAGCGCCAGCATCGAGACCACGGTGATGATCGGGCGACGGATGGCGAAGTCGGAAATGAACATCTACTGAACCTTCCGCGCGGAAGCCTCGCCGTTCTGCACGATTTGCACCGGCGTTCCGGGCGTGACCGCCTGGGCGGCCCCGGTGAGCAGGACGTCGCCTTCCCTGACACCGGAGCGGAGCTCGACTCGCGCGGCCCGCTCGTCGCGCAGGCCGATCTCGACCGCCACCCGCTCCGCCTTGCCCTCGCGCACGCGCAGCACCCACGTGTCGTTCCCCGTGGTCCCGATCGCAGTGGACGGCGCTATCAGACCCTGCCGAGCCTCGCTGTTCACGCGCCCCTCGGCGAAGAGTCCCGCGACGAGCCGGCCGCCCGTGTTGGGAATCGAAACCCAGATCGTGACCTGGCGTGTGGCCTGGTCGGCGACCGGGCTGATGCGCTCGATGTGGCCGCTGAACACCTGGTCGCCGTAGCCGCGCACGCGGAATTCCACCGGCGCGTCCACACGGAGCGACCCGAGCGCCACCGATGGAACAGAGGCCTCGAGCTGCATGCTCGACGGGTCGATGATGGTCACGATGGGCGCGCCGGGCGCCACGACGTCGCCCCGGTTCACCGGTCGTTCGCTCACGATGCCGCTGATGGGCGCGCGGATGACCGTGTTTGCCAGCTGCTTGCTGGCCGAGGCCAGCCGGGACCGGGCGTCGGCAAGCTGGGCCTGGGCGGCAACGACGGCGTTGCGGGTGGTCTCGAGATCGCGCTCCGCCAAGGCGCCGCCCTTGACCAGGGTTTCGGTCCGCTCGGCCTCGCGCTCGGAGACGCGGAGCGCCTGTTCCGCCGACCGCACCGCGGACTGCGCCGACGCCTGGGCGTCGGTGAGGGCCTGGGCCTCGATGCGTGCCAGCACGGCGCCCTGCCGCACGGGGCGGGCCTCGTCCACGAGCACCTCGAGCACCGACCCTCCGACCTCCGCGCGCACCGTCGCCTCCCGCTCCGGCCGCAGTTCGCCCGAGATGAGCGGTCCCGTCTTGATCTGATCGCGGGTGACCGTCGCGACGCTCTCCTGGCCGATTTTCACGGCCTGCGGCTGCGCGGCCGCGGCCGGCGCCGCCTCCTGCTCCCCGCTGCAGGCAGCCGCCAGGACGAGCGTCGCCAGCGCGAAGGGGATCACCATCACCCGCGTGCGCGCGGACAAGCGTGATCGACCGGCCACCGGCCACTGACCACTGGCCACTCTTCCCGTGCTGCCCGCTGCCCGCTGCCAGCCGCCAGCTGTCTTGATCGCTGCCCTCATTGCCGAATTCCTCCGGGCACGGTCTGCGCCGCCCCTCCCTGTGGCCCCGCGACGCCGCTCGCCGCCGGACTCGAGCCACGCGACGACACCGCCGCGCGACCGCGGACCGTCGGCGCGAAGGCTCCCGTGGCGCCTTCCGACAGCGGAAGGCCGGTCGTGGACAGCGGCAGGTCGGGCAGCAGCGCCGCCCTGGCCCGCGCCACCTGCAGGTCACGGCCGGCCTGGACCCGGTTGGCCTGCGACTGCTCCAGCAGGAACCGCGCGTCCGAGAGTTCGAGCTGGGTGGAAATGCCTTCCCGGTACCGCAGCTCCGCGATCTGGTACGCCCGCACCGCTTCCTCGACCGTTCCCGAACTGGCCTCCCAGGTGGCTTGCGCCGCGTCCAGTTCCTCGTACACCGCGCGGCTGTCGAGTTGCGCGAGGTTGCGCGCCAGTTCCAGCTGCGCGCGCGCCTCTTCCACGTCGGCGCGGGCGACGACCTCGTCGCCGCGCAACCGCCCGCCAGTGAACAGCGGCACCTGGGCCGCAATGCCGACGGTCCAGTTGGTGCGCCAGTCGGACCAGGCGGGCAGGCCCGAGTAGGCCACGCGGCCGTACGACGAGTTCGCCGTGACGTTGGGCAACCGCTGGGAGCGCGCCAGCCGGAACGCGGCCTCCCGCGCTTCCACGCCCGCGGCCGCCTGGCGGACCGGCGTCCGCTCCTGGTGAGCGGCCGTTCGCCTTGCGGCATCGGCCGTGGCCAGCGCCTCCGCGAAGGCGGTGGGCGGGGGCAACTGCGGGTCGTCCAGGTTGGCCGCCACCTGCAGGCCGGGCCCATCCGGCAGGTGCAGCAGCTGCTGCAGGCGCAGGTAGGCCAGCGTCCGCTGCGCGCGGGCGCGCAGCACGATCGGCTGCTGGTTGTCGCGGGCCACCCGGGCACGAAGCAGCTCGAACTCGGGGAGGCGGCCAGCCGTACGCGCCAGCTCGACCTGCGCGAGCGTCGCCGACGCCTGTCGCAGACCGGCCTCGGCAATCGACAGCAGGCGTTCGCTGAGCGCCGCGTCGTAGAAGGCCTGGGTGACGTCGAGCGCGAGCTGGGCGCGCGCGGACGCCAGCGTCACGTCGGCCTGCCGCCGGCCCACGCTGGCGAGGTTGCGCTGCGCGCTGACACGGCCGCCCGAGTAGAGCGTCTGGGAGAAGGAGAGGTTCAGCCGGAAGATGTTCTCGCGTCCGAAGGGGAGATCCACGTCGCCCCCGAACAGGTTCCCTCCAATGGCACCGCAGTCAATGGCGCGCTCGATCTCCGACACGCGTTCGGTCAGCGGCGTGGCGGGCCGGAGCGTGAAGGGATCGCACGCCGGGCCGGCGGGCTGGTCGAAGAGTCCCGAGAACTCGGTGGCGAGGGTACGGTCGGTACGAGACGAACGCCGAGAGCTGCGGGAACAGGTCCGCCCGCGCTCGAACCTCCTCGCCCGTCGCGCGGGTCACGCCGGCGCGGGCAATCGCCATCCGCTCGCTCCTCGCCTCCGCGAGGCGCAGCGCCTCCTCGAGGGTGAGCGGCCCCGGGAACGGCTGGGCGGGAGGCTCCTGCTGGCTCGCGGCAACTGCCATCGGCAAACCGCCGAG
Organism: uncultured Acidobacteriota bacterium; assembly: GCA_963744445.1. GTDB lineage: Bacteria > Acidobacteriota > Vicinamibacteria > Vicinamibacterales > Fen-181 > CAVUTP01. The sequence goes on along the minus strand of CAVUTP010000021.1, from coordinate 88,148 downwards.
GAGCGCCGCCAGCAGCGCGAGGAAGAGGACGACGGAACGAAACGAACGATTGGACGAGTCGGGAGCTCCAGCAGTCATAGCCATCCGCGTGGGCAAACGGAGCACGGGGACACGACACGGCTCGCCCTCGCGGCGCCGACCGCATCCGTCGCGCATCGCAATCTGACGGGTTGTAACCCACGTCTATTGTACCTGAGACGCCCGGGTCCCCCGGACGATCCCGGTTCTCGAGCCGGTTCGCCGGTGGGAGCGGTTGTGTTGGCGTCTCAGCCAGACCATGTCACGGTTGCCGACGGCGTGGCCAGAGAGGCGGAAGTCCGCCGCGTCTTCGTGGTTGATTCCGTCTGAAGGTATGCTGAGTGAGGCCTGCGCATGCCCATACTCAGCCTCGAGGACGTCTCGAAGGACTACCTGACCGACGGTGAGCGCGTCCACGCGCTGCGAGGCGTTTCGCTCGACGTGGACGCCAGCAGCTTCGTCGCCCTCGTCGGCCGCAGCGGCTGCGGCAAGTCCACGCTGCTCAACCTGGCCGGCGCCATGGACTTCCCGAGCGCGGGCCGTGTGATCCTCGAGGGCGTGGAAACGTCCGCGCTCGACGAGGCCGGGCTGACGCAGGTGCGGCGCCAGAAGGTCGGGTTCATCTTCCAATCCTTCCAGCTGATCCAGACCCTCACCGTCCTGGAGAACGTGGAGCTTCCGCTCCTGCTTTCCGGCCGCACGGACGGCGCCCCACTCGCGCGCGAGCGACTTGCGGACGTCGGCCTGTCAGGCCTCGAGCGCCGGCTCCCGCACCAGCTGTCGGGCGGCCAGATGCAGCGCGTCGCCATCGCAAGGGCACTCGTGCACTCCCCGCGCCTGCTGCTCGCCGACGAGCCGACCGGCAACCTCGACAGCGCTACGGGCAACTCGATCCTCGACCTGCTCCGCCGCTTGCCCGGCGACCACGCCCCCGCCGTCGTCATGGCCACCCACAGTGTCGAGGCCGCGGCGCTGGCCGATGTCCTCGTCCGCATGAGCGACGGCTGCATCGTCGAGGTGCGACGGCCGTGAGGGCGTGGCTGATCCTGTTCGCTCGGCTGATCGTGCGTCCGATGCTCCGCGAGAAGGTGCGGACGACACTCACCGTTCTGGCCGTGGCCCTCGGCGTGGCCGTGGTCCTGGCCATCGAACTGGCGGGACAAGCCGCCGTCGGCTCCTTTCAGGCCTCGGTCGAGTCGCTTGCCGGCGACATGGACCTCGAGGTTGTGGCGGTCGGGGGGGTACCGGAGGAAGTCGTCGGCCGGCTGGCCACGCTGCCGTACCCGATGAGAGTGGTTCCGCGCATGGAGGAGCAGGTGCGCGTGATGGGCACCTACCGCGCGGCGACCCTGCTCGGCGTGGACGTCATCGCGGCCGGAAGCGGGCTGGGCTCGGGCGTTGCGCTCGACGGAGGCGGGGAGCCGGAGCCGGGCGCGGGCGAGGCGAGCGCCTGGGTGACAGCGGCCGTCGGCGCACGACGCGGGGACCGCCTGTCCATCCTCGTGAACGCCGGGACGGCGACGCTGATCGTCCGGGGCGTCATTGGAGACGACGAAGGCGGGGCCGCGGTCGTCCTCGTTGACATCGACGAGGCGCAGGAAGTCCTCCGCCGCCGCGGCCGGGTGGACCGAATACTCGTGGACGTGCCGGGCGAGCCCGCCTTGGAGGAGTGGCGGGCGCGCCTTGCCACGGCGGTGCCACCGGGCGTGCAGGTCCGGGCCCGGGGTGCGGGAACCGAAGAGAACCGGAAGATGCTTGCGGCTTTCCGGTGGAACCTCCGCATCCTCAGTTACATCGCGCTGGTCGTGGGAGCCTTCCTGATCTACAACACCATTTCGGTGTCCGTGGTGCGCCGCCGGCCGGAGATCGGCATTCTCCGGGCGCTGGGGGCGAGCCGGCGCACGGTCCTCGCCGCCTTCCTTCTCGAGGCGGGTGCGTTCGGAGCCGCAGGCGCGGTTGTGGGCCTGCCGCTCGGACGCCTGATGGCCTCCGGGGCGGTCGGCCTGATGGCATCGACAGTCCAGTCGTTGTACGTGAGCAGCCGTCCCGGGCCGATCGAGTTCACCGCCACCGCGGTCGCTCTGTCCGTGCTCTCGGGCCTCGGGATCGCAGTGCTCTCGGCAGTCTCTCCCGCGCGTGAAGCGTCGCTGGTGGCGCCGCACGTCGCCATGGCGCGCGGTGAGCGCGAGAGCGCCACGGCCGTCCACCGCTGGCGCGACCTGGCGATCGGCGCGGGGCTTGCGGCAGGTGCCGCGGTCGCGTCGCGGGCGCCGGCCGTCGGCGGAAAGCCGCTGTTCGGCTACCTTGCGGCCCTGCTGCTGATTGCCGCGTCCGCGCTCGCCACCCCCGCCGTCGTTCACGCGTTCACCTCGCGGTCGGCCGGCATCCTGCGCCGCCTGCTGGGCGTCGAGGCCCTGCTCGCGTCCCGCAGCCTGGCCGGCTCGCTCCGCCGGACCTCCGTGCTCGTCGGCGCCCTCGCGACCGCCATCGCGATGATGGTCGCGGTCGGGATCATGGTGGGCAGCTTTCGGCAGACGGTGATCTCCTGGCTGGGTTCTCAACTTCCGGCCGACATCTACCTTTCCCCCGGTGGGGCCTCGGGGCCCGACAGCCATCCTGCATTGCCACCCGGGCTGGCGGAGCGGGTGGAGGCCTTGCCCGTGGTGGCGGCCGTGGACCGCTTCCGGGCCTATTCGATCAGCTACAACGGCCTTCCCGCCACGCTCGCCTCCACCGACACGCGCGTGGCGCTGAAGTACCGCCGGCCGGAGTTCCTGTCCGGCCGCGCGGCGGCGCCGGTGCTGGCGCGGCTGCAGGGCAGGGACACGGCGATCGTGAGCGAGCCGTTCGCCAACAAGCATGGCGTGACCGCGGGCGACACCATCGTCCTGCCTCTTGCCGGCCGCGAAGCGCGCCTCGAGGTTCTCGACGTGTATTACGACTACGCCAGCGAGCGCGGCTACGTGATGGTCGACCGCCAGACGATGCTGCGCTACCTGCAGGACGACGCGCCCTCCGGGCTGGCGGTGTACCTGCAGCCCGGCGCCGATCTCCTCGACGCCCGCAAGGCGATCGAGCAGGCGACGTCGGGATACCGCGTGGGCGTGGTGACGAACCGGCAGCTGCGACGGCAGGCGGTCGCCGTGTTCGACCGGACGTTCGCCATCACCTATGCGCTGGAGGCCATCGCCATCATCGTGGCGGTGATTGGGATTGCGGGCGCCATGCTCGCGCTCGTGATCGATCGGCGGCGGGAGCTCGGGCTGCTGCGGTTCCTGGGCGGCGCCGCCCGCCAGGTCAGGAAGTTGGTCGTCGTCGAAGCCGGCCTGCTGGGACTCCTGGCAAACCTCGCCGGACTCGTGCTCGGGACGCTGCTGTCGCTCGTGCTGATCTTCGTCATCAACAAGCAGTCGTTCGGGTGGACCATTCGCTTTCACTGGCCCGTCGCGGTGCTGCTGTCGGCGCTGACGGTGGTGTACGTCGCGACCCTGCTTGCCGGACTCTATCCCGCGCGGGTGGCGGCGCGCCTGGATCCCATCGAGGTCGTCCATGAGGAGTAGGCCCACCCTGCCCGGGGCGGCGGTGTGCCTCTTCCTGGCCGTTCTCCTGTCGCCCGGACCGCTGCCGGCGGTCGCTGCCTCGCCGTACCGCGTGGCGATGCCCGGCTACCGGTTCGAGTTCCCGCGGGACTACTTCGACCACCCCGACTTCCAGACGGAGTGGTGGTACTACACTGGCAACCTGCGCTCGCGCGACGGCCGGCGCTTCGGCTTCGAGCTGACGTTCTTCCGGCAGGCAGTCAGCCGCGAAACGCTTGCGGCCGCGTCCCCCTGGACCGTTCGCGATGTCTATCTTGCGCATTTCGCGGTGAGCGACATGGGCGGCGCCAGGTTCCACCACGACGAACGCGTCAACCGGGCGGGCCCCGGCGTCGCAGGGGCCAGCGCCGAGGCTGGCCGAATCTGGAATGGCAACTGGGAGGTGCGGTGGGAGGACGGCCGCCAGCACCTGCAGGCCATCGCCGATGGGTTCACGCTTCGCCTGGCGCTCGACTCTCTGAAGCCGCCGGTCGTTCACGGCCGCGAGGGCGTGAGCCAGAAGGCCGCGGGGCCAGGCCGCGCGTCCCACTACATCTCACTGACGCGGCTCCGCGCATCCGGCTCGCTGGAGCTTGGCGGGACCCGCCATGCCGTCGAAGGAACGGCATGGATGGACCACGAGTTCTTCACGCATCAGCTCGAGTCGGACCAGGCCGGATGGGATTGGTTGAGCGTGCAGCTTGAAGACGAGACGGAGCTGATGCTGTTCCGGCTGCGGAAGAAGGACGGCGGGGTCGATCCCTTTTCGGCCGGCACGTATATCGACCGCGAGGGACGCGGCCGACACCTGGCCGCAAAGGACTTCCAGCTGCAGCCCGGCGCGCGCCGGTGGCGAAGCCCGCAAACCGGTGGCGTGTACCCGGTCGAGTGGGAAGTCTCGGTGGCACCGCTGGACCTCACACTCCATGTGCGCACGCCCCTGGATCGGCAGGAGATCGTTGCGCGCAGCGAGGTGTCGCCCAGTTACTGGGAGGGTGCCATCGACGTCAGCGGCCGGCGCCGGGGAACTCCCATCCGCGGCGTCGGATACCTCGAGATGACGGGCTACGACAAGCCCGTGCGGCTGGGCACCGAGAAAATGCGGAATTGAGATTGAGAAAGGAGAACGACGAGCCATGAACTGGAGCGCGACGGCGGCGGTGCTGTTGGCACTCGCAGTGGGGTTGGGAGCGTTCGGAGCGCACGGCCTGCGAGGGCGCCTGGACGAGTACGCGACCGGGATCTACGAGAAGGCCGTCTTCTACCACTTCGTCCACGCGCTCGGCCTGCTCGCGTCCTCGATCCTCGCCAGGTTCGGGCACCTCTCGGCGACAGCCGGATCCGCTTCGTCCTGGCTGCTCGCGGGAGGCATCCTCTTCTTCAGCGGCAGCCTCTATCTGTTGGCGGTGACGGGGCAGCGTTGGCTTGGCGCGGTGACGCCGATCGGCGGCGTGATGTTCATTGCGGGCTGGCTGGTGCTTGCCTGGAGCGTCGCGGGGCGCTGACTCCGGTTCTTCCTCCGAGTATCAGGGGGTAAGATGGGCGGGTGAACAGGATCGCGCGGTTCGCGTGGGCGGTGCTGGCGTACAACCTCGGCGTCATCGCGTGGGGCGCCTACGTGCGGGCGACCGGATCCGGAGCCGGTTGCGGGGCGCACTGGCCGCTCTGCAACGGAGAGGTGATCCCGAGGGCGGCGGATGCCGAGATGCTCGTCGAGTTCTCGCACCGTCTGACGAGCGGCCTCGCGCTGGTCGCGGTGGTCGCGCTGTTCTTGTGGTCCAGGCGGTGTCCGCCCGGCCACCCGGCGCGCCGCGGGGCGACGTGGTCGCTCGTCTTCATCCTGACGGAGGCAGCCCTCGGCGCGGGCCTCGTCCTCTTCCAACTCGTCGCCGACAACGAGTCGATCGCGCGCGCTCTCTTCATGGCGGCGCACCTGACGAACACCTTCATCCTGATCGGCTGCCTGTCGCTCACCGCGTACTGGCTCTCGGGGGGGCCCGCGGTGCGCCTGCGGGGCGGTGGTGTTCTGCTGGGCTGGTTCGCGGCGGGGGCGGCAGGTCTGATCCTGGCGGGAGTGAGCGGTGCGATTGCCGCGCTCGGGGACACGCTCTACCCGGGGCGGTCGATCACGGCAGGCCTCGCAGATCTCTCGCCCACCGGTCAGTTGCTGATTCGACTGAGGCTCCTGCACCCCGCCATCACCATTGCGGTGGGCACGGCCCTGGCGGTGAGCGTCCTCCGCCTGGGGGCCCGCAGCTCGCCCCCCGGCCGGAGGCTGGCGGCTGCTGTGGGGATCCTCACCGTCATCCAGTTCGGCGCGGGCTTTCTGAACGTCCTGCTGCACGCGCCCGTCTGGATGCAGATGGTGCACCTGCTTCTTGCCGACCTCGTCTGGATCAGCTTCGTGCTGTTGGCCGCCACGATGCTGAGTGGGCAGCGGCCAGCCGCGGCCCAGCGCGCGGCAGCATGACGGAACAGGCGGTAGGCCAAGGCGGCAGGCGGGGGATCACGCGTGCTCCGTCTCCCCGCCCTCCGCCCTCCGCCTATTCGTTCCTTAGCGCCTGACGCGCCGGGATCCACGACGCCGTCAGGGCAACGGCCAGCACGGCCACGCCGGTCGCCAGGAACACCACGGGGTCAGCCGGGCTCACGCGGTAAATCCCCCATTGTCCCGCCTCCGTGGAGTATCGCGCAGATTGGAGAGGGGAATCGCATGACACGCCGTTTCGCCGCAGTCCTGTCAGTGGCCGTGTTCCTGCTCCTCGAGCCCCTGGCCTTCGGGCAGGGGGCCCGGGGCTTCCAGGCGACCGCCGTCAAGCAGTCGCCGTTCAGGAAGAGCGTCGAGCAGATCAGCGTCGCGCAGTTGAAGGACTACCTGTCGTTCGTGGCGGCCGACGAGATGGAGGGCCGCAGCACCCCGTCTCGCGGGCTCGACACCACCGCCCGGTTCATCGCCACGATGCTCGGACGGTGGAATGTGAAGCCCGCGGGAGACGACGGCGCGTACTTCCAGCGCATCGTGCTGAAGCGCGAGAAGCTGGCGCCGGAGGGCGCGGCGCTGTCCCTGGGCACGCAGAAGTTCGCACCTGGGAAGGACTTCTTCGCGTCCCCGGTGGCGGGCGACATCAGCGGCGGCCTGGTGTACGGCGGGGATGGCTGGTACATCAAGGCGAAGAACATCGACGCCTACGAGGGGCTCGACCCCAAGGGCAAGATCGTCGTGGTCGCCTCGTCGGGCGGCTTGCCGCGCGGTATCTCCTACAACGAGATGTCGTCGCTGGGCACCCGCGGTGAAGACTGGATCGACCCGGTGGCCTACGCGCAGAAGAAGGGCGCGGTGGCGGTCGTGCTCCTGACCCCGCTGCTCCAGCAGGCGAACCCCGAGGCCCTCGACGCGCTTGCGGAACCGGGTCGAGGGCGGCTGCCTGTCGCCGGAAAAGCTCGCGCGGCCGGCGCCGTCGCTGCCCGTGGTGTACGCGAACCTGCGGCTGGCCCAGGCGATCTTCGCCCGGGAAAAGGCCGACGCGAACACCATCCTGCAGGCCTCGCCCGGCGCCGCGCCGAAGGCGTTCGAGCTGTCCGCCGACAAGCAGCTCGAGCTGTCAGATCAAGACGGTCACCGAGCGCGTGCCCTCGCAGAACGTCGTCGCCATCGTGGAGGGCAGCGACCCCGAGCTGAAGGGCGAGTACGTCGCGTTCGGCGCCCACTACGACCACACCGGCACGCGGCCGCAAGGCCCAGGGCGACACGATCCTCAACGGCGCCGACGACGACGGCAGCGGGACGGTGGCGCTGATGGCGATGGCGGAGGCGCTGTCGAAGGCCCCGACAGCGGCCCCGGCGCTCGGCCATCTTCGTGTGGCACATGGGCGAGGAGATGGGGCTGTGGGGCTCGGAGTACTTCACCCGGTTCCCCACGGTGCCGATCGAGAAGATCGTCGCCCAGCTGAATATCGACATGATCGGGCGCAGCCGCGCGGCGGGCGACAGCAACCCCCGGAACAAGGACCTGTCCGGACCCAACGAGGTGTACGTCATCGGCTCGAAGATGATGAGCACCGAGCTCGGGGCGCTGAGCGAGGCGGTGAACGACGCGTTCCTGAAGCTGGCGTACAACTACAAGTACGACGACCCGAAGGACCCCGAGCGGTTCTTCTACCGCAGCGACCACATTCACTACGCGCGGAAGGGCATCCCGATCATCTTCTACTTCACGGGCGTGCACGCCGACTACCACCAGCCGTCGCGACGAGGTGGCGAAGATCGATTTCGCGAAGTTCGAGAAGATCACGAAGAGCATCTACGCGACGTTCTGGGAGATCGCCGACCTGAAGTCGCGGCCGAAGGTGGACAAGGAACTGCCGGCGGAGGCGAGATAGGGGAGAGGCGGGTGAACATCTGGAGGCCCTCAACCGTCCATCCCTAGCGGATCAGACGTTCCGCGGAGGAATTGTGCCTTCTCGCGTTGCGCTCATGATGGCCCTCGTTGAATCGTGGCTGCCGCCGCGGTGGCGCTACCCGTCACGGCTCGGGCCCAGCAGCCGGCGGCGGCCGCCAAGGCGGCGGAGCCGGCCGGCCTGAACGACCTCGATGCCTTCATGGCACGAGTCCTCGAGCGGCGCGACGAGAGCTGGAGGAAGCTGCACGACTACATCCTCAGCGAACGCGAGGCGTTCCAGATCCTGGGCCCCGGCGACGTCCCGCTCTACGGGATGAAGCGGGACTACAGCTGGTACGTCCGCGAGGGGTACCTCGTGCGGAGCCCGGTGCGGTTCGACGGCGTCGAGCTCTCGGACCGCGAGCGCCGGGAGTACGAGGAGAAGTGGCTGAACCAGGAAAAGGAGCGGGAGAAGCGGGCGCAGGAGCGCGCGGCGAAGGAGACAGGCCGGAGGGCCGGACAAAGAAAAGACGGCGATCGCCATCACGCCTGGGCGGCGTGAAGGTGATCAAGAAGCCCGCGACCGGAAGCCGGCGAGCGCCGGCGACGGGAGAGCCCGCGCGAGACGGAGGCGCTGCAGGGACCGCCGCCGCGCAGGAGTTCGTGGACGAGCGCGGGGAGCCGCGGTTCATCTCCGAGGCCTACTTCATGCGCTTCAAGTTCGAACCGGGCAACTATTACCTGGTGGGCCGCGAGCGGTTCGAGGGTCACGACGTGCTCAGGATCGAGTACTACCCCACGCGCCTCTTCAGCGACGAGCAGGAGCGCGCGAAGGACCCGGCCGCCGACAAAGACGAAGGCCCGCGAACGCCGCCGCGAGCGCGATATGGAGGCCGAGATTGAACGCAAGATGAACAAGGCGTCGCTCGTCACGCTCTGGGTCGATCCGGCCGAGTTCCAGATCGTCAAGTACACGTTCGACAACATGGACTTCGGCTTCCTCCCGGGCCGCTGGCTCGTGCGCGTGGACGACGCGAGCGCCTCGATGACGATGGCGCGCGTGTTCGAGGGCGTGTGGCTGCCGTCGCGGATCAGCATGGGCGCCGGCCTGAGCCTCGCGTCGGGCGGTTACCGCTTCCAGTACCGGCCGCGAGTTCAGCGACTACCGCAAGGCGGAAGTGGCGCGCGAGGATCCGCAGCTACGTCCCGAAGGCGCCGCTGCCATGAAGGCCCTGCTGTTGGGGCTGGCGTTGCCGTGCGGCGTGGCGTGGACCGCGGCGGCAGTGGCGGCCGCCGCCGCCGCCCAGGAGGCCGCGCCGGCGGCTTCGACGAGGCGCTCGCCGAGGTCCAGAATTCACGGCAACCACACCACGCCGGACGCCGACGTGCTCCGCCTTGCAGGTCTCGTGGTCGGTCAGCCAGTCACCCCGGAGGCGATCGCGCAAGCAGTCCGAGCGCCTGCGGGACAGCGGCCGGTTCGAAGACGTCGAGGTGCGCAAGCGGTATCGCTCGCTGACCAACGCCTCGGAGGTGACGCTGGTCGTGCTCGTGCGCGAGCACCCGGTGCCGGACGACCCGCTCGACCCAACCCCGGCGGCCGTCAGGCCGTTCAAGCGGCTGTGGACGAGCGGCATGGTCCTGCCCGTCCTCCAGTACACGGATGGCTACGGCTTCACGTACGGCGGGCGCGTCAGCTTCGTGCACGTCTTCGGCCGCGACGGCCGCCTGTCGGTGCCCGCCACTTGGGGCGGGACCAAGCGGGTGGCCGCCGAACTCGACAAGAGGATCCGCCGAGGGCCCGATAGACCGGCTCGAGGGCGGGGTCGGGTCTGCGCGCCGCGAAAACCCGCACTACGACACCGACGAGGACCGTGGCGAGGCGTGGGGCAGCGCGAGCGGCCGCGTGGCCGCCGGCCTGCGCGCGGGCGTGCGGGGCTCGATCGCGAACGTGACCTTCGGCTCGCTCGAGGAGCGCGCCTCGTCGTACGGTGCTGAAGTGACCCTCGACACGAGGCACGATCCGGTCTTCCCGAGGAACGCCGTCTACGCCCGCGCGTCGTGGGATGCCCTCGAGCACTCGGTGAGTCCCAACGCGAACCTGTACCGGGCGGAAGCGCGCGGGTACGTGGGGCTCTTCCGACAGTTGGTCTTCTCCGCCAGGTGGCAATACGAGGGCAGCGACGGAACACTGCCAACCTACGAGCGACGGCTGCTGGGCGGCGCCGGCAACCTGCGCGGCTATGAGGCAGGCAGCTTCTCGGGTGACCGGCTGACGGCGGGGTCCGCGGAACTGCGCCTGCCGCTCAACTCCCCGCTGAAGTTCGCGCGGGCCGGAATCAGCCTGTTCGTGGACACGGGCAAGGCGTGGGACTACGGCACGCGGTTCGAGGACGCGCCCTGGAGGACCGGGGGCGGCGTCGGCTTCTTCTTCCTGGCGAGCGTCTTCCAGCTGAACCTGGACGTCGCCGCGCGCCGCGGCGGCGGCGTGCGCGCTCACTTCAGCACGGGCCTGCAGTTCTGATTCCCTCAGTTGGCGATTGACCACGTGGCGATTGTGCAAATAGACAATTGCCACGTGGACAATTGCGAAGTGACCTGCTTCACTTCCCGGGTGGAACCTGCAGCGAGGCGAGCGCCAGACGATTTCGCAGGCGGTCGCGCTCCTTGCAGTCCTGGTCGCCGCCGGCCGCGCACCCTTCGTCGAGAATCTTGATCGCGCGGCCGTAGAGCCGCGTGGCCGCGGGGACGTCCCGGGGGACGAGCACGCCTGCCAGGTGGATGTTGCCGGCGTTCACGCAGCTTTCGACGAAGTCGCCGTCGCACCCCTGGCCGTAGGAGGCCAGCGCCTTGGCCGCGTCCTGCGTGGCGCCCTCGCCCTGCTCGGTACACGAGCCCCAACTGGTGGCAGCCGGCCGCCCAGCCGCCCGCGCACGATCGGTCGTAGAGCGAAATCGCGCGCGGCATGTCCTCGCGGGCCGCGAACGTCAGGCCCAGGTTGAGGCATCCCGCCGCGCTGCCGCCCGTGCACGCGCGCTCGAACATGGCCGCCGCCCGCTCCATGCCGCCCTCGAGGCCCGCCGTCTTCTCGTAGATCTCGCCGAGCGTGTTGCACACGTCGGCGGCGCCGCCGTCGCACGCTCGCGCGTACATCTCCGCCGCCCGCCCGAGGTCGCGGTCGACACCGCGTCCCGACGCGTACATGTCACCCACCTGCGTGCATGCCGGGACCTCGCCCGACAGGCACCGCGCCCGGAGACGCGAGACCTCCCCGCAGGACGAGGCGACGGCGGCGGCACCCAGCAGCGCGAGCAGCGAAAGACGGGTATGCAGCATGAGTCACCTCGGCGAAAGCCGCCGGCAGTATCACCCAGGCCGGGCGGGAAATCAAAGGCCGGCCCGACGGGTTGAACAGGGACGGCTAACCGGTCACAATCAGGCATCCCGGCGCGGCCGGACGCCCCGCGCCGACAGACGCGGCCCAGGAGGAATCATCCATGTTGCGCCACTTGCTCGCCACGCTTGCCGTCGCCTCCCTCGTGCCCGTCGCGGCCTCCGCCCAGACTGCCGACGAGTTGATCGCCAAGAACCTCGCGGCCAAGGGCGGCCTCGAGAAGATCAAGGCCGTGCAGACGATGAGGGTGACCGGCACCATGCCGGTCGGGCCGCCCGGACAGGGCACGGTCGAGGCGCCGTTCGTGATGGAGATGAAGCGGCCGAACCAGATGCGGCTCGACGTCAACTACCAGGGGATGACCGCCACGCAGGCGTTCGATGGAACGGTGGGCTGGCAGGTCCTCCCCGGCAGCGGGCGACGCGAGCCGCAGGCCCTGCCGCAGGAAGCCGTGAAGCAGTTCGCCTCGCAGGCCGACATGGACGGCCCGCTCGTGGACTACCAGGCGAAGGGTCACAAGGTCGAGTACGTCGGCCGGGAGAAGGTCGAGGGGAACGACACCTACGTCCTCAAGGTCACCCTCAAGTCCGGCGAGGTCAACCGCATCTTCCTCGACGCCGAGCAGTACCTGGAAATCCGGAGCGAGGGCAAGTCTCGCGGGCCGACCGGCGGCGAGCTGGAGATCGAGACGCTGATCGGCGATTACCGCGAGGTCGAGGGCCTGATGCTGCCCCACATGAGGGAGTCCGGCCCCAAGGGCGGCAGCCAGAAGCTGAAGATGACGATCCAGAAGGTCGAGGTCAACGTCCCCCTCGACGACGCCCGTTTCAAGATGCCGAAGTAGAGCAGGGATCAGGGAACGGGGATTGGGCGGAGGGCGGAAGGCGGAAGGCGAAGACGCCGGACGTCGCCGCCGCCTCCCGCCCACCGCCTCCCGCCTTCTCAATTCTCAATTCTCAATTCTCATTATCCGTTACGACCCCACCGTGAAGGCGGCCGTCGCGAACTCCTTCTCCCACCACATCGCCAGCTTGCCGCCCTGCTGGGTCATGTCCACGAAGCCAATCGTGAACTGGTCGACCGAGTAAGCGCTCTTCGCGAGGGTCATCGGCACGCGCAGCATGTCGTGAGCCGCGTCGTAGTTGTACGAACCGTACGTGTTGACCTTGTCCTTCGGGTCGTACTTCGGCTGGAACGTCTGCTTGGAGAAGACCAGCGTCCAGCTGCCTTCCTTCAAGTCCACGAACACGCTGTACTCTCCCGCGGGCAGGGTCTTGCCGCCGAACACGAGCGGCGCTTCCGTCATGAGCCGGGTCGTCAGGTTGGCCCCGGCGCGCCACACGGGGGCGCCGTCGTTGATGGCCTTTCCGTACTCGGCGCCGGAGCCGAAGATCTTGTCGCGGCCCCTGAGGATCGGGCGGCCGTACGTGACCTCGATCCACTTCCCGTCCTGATACCTGGGGGGGGCGCCGGGCTGGTCGGGCGGTGCCACCCACTTGCCGCCAACCTGCGTCTGCGCGGTGCCGGGCGGGCTTGCGGGGCGCCGCGGCGGCTGCTGCGGCTGCTGCGCGGAAAGGGCGACGACGCCGACCATCACGAGCGCGGGGACCAGGGACCGGAGCGCTGACCTCATGTATCCTCCTGTGATTGTGGGCTGGCCGGAATCACAAGCATAGCGCAGGAATCGGGGATCGGGTTTCAGGATTCGGGGCGTCAGCGGGCGGGCCGCCCCGCCGTAGCGCGGAGCAGGAACAGGTTTCCCGCCACGCGTCCCGTCAGCATCGCCGCCGACGCCGCCAGCGCCCCCACCCAATGCAGTCCGTTCACGGCCGCGGCGAGCACCACGACGATCGCGACGGCCTCGGTGAGGGTGGCCATCGTGATCAACCGCGTACGCCGGGCGAGCACCAGGAGCGCGCGCTGGAGGCTCAGGAGGTAGTCGAGCGCCGGCACGAGGGCCAGCAGCCGCGCCGGCCATAGCGAGAACCGCGCCAGCTCGGGGGAGAGGCCGGCCACGCGCGAGAACCAGACGCCAGCCAGCGGGGTGAAGAGCACGGCTGCCAACGCCGTCACCGACGCCAGCGCGAGCGCCAGCGCCACCCGCCGTATCGGTCCCTCGTGCTCCCGTTCGGTCCCGACCAGCGCGACCCCGACCTCCTGGTAGGCCAGCGCGCCGCTGCGGAACATGAACACGAAGCCGCTGACCACGGGGAGCACGGCGAGCGACTCCACGGGCATCCGGCTGCGGCCCATGAAGAACGTCACCAGCGGGTTCACCACGATTGCCAGCAGGGACGTGAGCGCCAGCGGGACGTAGAAGCGGAGGATCTCCCGCAGCGAAAGGCCTCCCGCTGATTGCGCCTCCGCCGGGGCCGCCTGCAGCTGGTTGACGACCGTGCGCGCCATCCAGCGGCTGGCGGCAGCCTCGGCGATGACCCCGGTCGCAAGGGCCAGCGACCCGACGTACGCGCCGTCCATGTTCGTCCACCAGGCCAGCCCCGCGGCCGCCGCCGACATCGTCCCCAGCCTCACGACGGTGCCGTACGCGACGCGCCGCGGCATCTTGTGGCGCACGAGGATGCCCTGGTAGAAGCGCCGGTACCCGATCGCGGCCGGCCAGAACAGCAGCAGCGCGGTCGCGACGTTCGTACGCCGCGCGATGTCGGGCGGCAGGCCGATCAACCGGTCCGTGAGGAACCGGAACAGCGGGGGCAGCAGCCCGATGGCCATGACGACCGTCAGGACGCCGTTGAGGACGAGCATGAAGCGCCGAAGGGCCAGGAACGACTGCCGGTCGCCGACGATCGCGTTGGAAGCCGTCATCATCATGATGATCGGCGCCTCGGCGATGAACGCGAAGGAGAAGGCCACGCCGTAGGCCGCGAGGTTGACGACCGGGTCAGGCAGCCGCGCGATGATGGCCGCGACGTAGGGGCCCTCGACCGCCATCATGAGCCAAGTGGCCGCCAGCGGCGTCCAAAACGCGAGGATCGTGCGGGTGGGGAGGGTGCGGCGGTCGGGCGAGGCGGCGTTCACCAGCCAGATTATACGGGCTGGCCGCCTGGAGAGCTCGTCCGGTCAGAACCGGCGCCGACCGGGCTGCCAGGAGCAAAAGGTTGACGCGGACGGCCTCTTGACGAATGATCTCCCGGAACACCGCAGAACCGCCCCCTCGGCACAGAAACCGTCGGCCTGAGGCAGGCCGACCCGGCGTGATATCCTCGCCCGTTACGGAGGCTGTGCACTCATCCTTTCAGGGAGACCCACGATGAAGACGATCGACCTCTCGCTTGCCAACCTCAACGAGCTGTTCCCTGGCGGACTTCACCCAGGAACAGCTGGCCAAGGCCAAGACCGCCTTCCTGAAGGAGCTGTCCCTCCACGCCCACCGGTTCTACGGCGGCAAGATGGTGACGATGCCCAAGGCGGGCATCTACGGCTTCAACTGGTTCAACGTCTGGTACACGCCCGGTGTGTCGGCCGTTTCGACCGCCATCCGCGACGACCACGACCTCTCCTTCGACCTGTCGAACCGCGGCAACCTGGTGGCGGTCGTGTCGGACTCGACGAGGGTCCTGGGTGACGGCGACTGCTCGCCCTCGGGCGGCCTCGGCGTCATGGAGGGCAAGGCGTTCCTGATGAAGTATCTGGGCGGCGTCGACGGCATGGCGCTGTGCGTGAACAGCTACAACAAGGCCGGCAAGCACGACCCCGACAAGATCATCGAGTTCGTGAAGATGCTGGAGCCGAGCTTCGGCGCCGTCAACCTCGAGGACATCTCCCAGCCGAACTGCTACAAGGTGCTCGACACCCTCCGGGAGGAATGCGACATCCCCGTGTGGCACGACGACGCACAGGGCACGGGCAGCGTGACGCTCGCCGGCCTGATCAACGCCCTGCGCATCGTCGGCAAGGACATCGACAAGGTCCGGATCGTCCTGTACGGCGCGGGCGCGTCGAACACGACCATCGCCCGGCTGATCCTGATGGCCGGCGGCGACCCGGAGAAGATGATCCTCTTCGACACCAAGGGCGGCCTCCACAAGGGGCGCGATGACGTCAAGGCCGACGCCGCCTTCTACCGGAAGTGGGAGCTGTGCGAAAAGACCAACCCGGGGCGCGTCAACGACATCGATGAGGCCTTGAAGGGCGCGGACGTCCTGATCGCGCTGAGCAAGCCTGGCCCGGATACCGTCAAGACCCAGTGGATCCGGGAGATGGCGAGCAAGGCGATCGTCTTCGCGTGCGCCAACCCGGTGCCGGAAATCTATCCCTACGCGGCCAAGGAAGCCGGGCGCCTACATCGTGGCCACGGGCCGCGGTGACTTCCCCAACCAGGTCAACAACTCGATGGGCTTCCCGGGCATCCTCAAGGGCGCCCTCCTCGTCCGCGCGCGCAAGATCACCGACGAGATGGCGATTGCGGCAGCCTACGCGGTCGCGAACTTCGCCCAGAAGAAGGGCATCCACCCCGACTACATCATGCCGACGATGGACGAGACGGAGGTGTTTGCCGAAGAGGCCGCGGACGTGGCGATGACCGCGATCAAGAACGGCGTCGCGCGTGTCATGCCGGGCCGCGACGAGGTCTACCAGAAGACGCTGCTCGACATCAAGGAAGCGCGGGCGATGATCGAGGTGCTGATGAAGGAGAACTTCGTCAAGGCGCCCGACGCGTCCATCCTTCAGAACGCGCTATCCAAGGCCATCGCGCTGGTCACGAAGTAGAGGCTGACGGTCAACGGTCGAGGGTCGAGGGTGCTGCACGTCTCATGGCGTCGCTGGCCCCTCGATCCTCCACGAAATTCCGAATCCTCGAGTCAGCGCAGCCCGAAGGGCCGAACCAGGCCGAGCGTCAACAAGACTCCCACGATGACCGGGCCGATCGGCTGGTCGAAGCGAAGGGCCACGAGAAACGCCACCAGGTAGCCGGTGACGCTGATCGCGATGCCCAGCGCGATGGTGCGGAACCAGCCGCGCGCGAACCGGAAGGCGATCCACGGCGGCAGGAAGACCACCGCGAACGCCGCCATCACGCCGATCGCCGTCGCCGCGAGGGCGAGGGTGACCGCCACCAGCACGTCGAACACCAACTCGTGGCGGGGGTTCTGCTGGCCGTTCGCGCGCAAAGTGATCCGGGAAGAACCGGGCGAGGAGGAGGCGTGGCGCAAGCCACGGGAGCAGGCCGAACTGCACGAGGGCGACGGCCCCCAGCGCCTGGAGGTGCGAGGCATCCGTGAAATAGAGCTGCCCCTGTACCAGCGCGCGCGACAGGTCATCGCCGTGCGCGCTGTTTGCGGCGAGCAGCAGGGCGACGGTCCAGCCGACGAGCAGCATGAGCGCGTACGCCTCGTTGCCCTTGTGGCCGAGCAGGCTCTTGGCGAGGGCCGCCAGCGCCGCCGCGGCGAGCGCGATCAGCGCCACCGGTCCAACCCAGAAAGCGGCGAGGACCACGCCCGCCGCGGCCGCCTGCGCCAGGCCCAGCGAGGCGAGCCACTCCTCCCGCAGCCGCACGTGCGCGCCCACCAGCGGAAGCAGGATCGCCAGCAGCAGACCGTTGAGGAACGGCAGCAGGAACATCGCGTCCCACACGTCGGGGAACGTCACGGTGCCACCTCCACCAGGCGTGTGCAGACCGCTTCGACGAGATCGTGCTCGTGGCTGACGACCAGCACGCCGCGGCCCTCCTTGCGCGACTCGTGCAGGACCTCGATCAGCGTCGCGCGGGCCTTCGGGTCCATGTTGTTGTCGGGCTCGTCGAGCAGGACGAGATCGGCGGTTGACCCGAGGCACGCCCAGACGTGCAGCAGCTGGAACTGGCCGCCGCTCAGCCGATCCAGCCGGTGCTCGAGCAGCGGGGCGAGCGGCGGGGGCGGCGGCTGACGGTCGGCGCCGGTCAGGTCGCAGGAATTCCCGGCCGGTGATCGGCATCTCCGAGAGGCGGACGGGCTGCTGCGATTGAACGGTCGTCCTCACTCCCTGGCAGCGCTCGACCGTGCCCGAGAAGATACGCGCGCGGCCGATGATGAGCGCGCAAGCACGGTGGACTTGCCGGAGCCGTTGGGCCCGGCGAGACCGAGAATCTCGCCGCGCGTCAGACGGAAGGACACCGGGCCGACGACCGGGTTCTTGTAGCCGGCGACGAGCGCGTTCACGTCGAGCAGGCAGTTCGGGATCATGATTTCGCGCTCGCGATGGCCGCCACCCAGCGGTCGATATGCGCGAGGTAAGCGGCCGTGTCGGCGTCGAGGTCCACCTCCAACGGCAGCTGGGCCACCTTCCACCCCAGGCTCTTCGCCAGGAACTGCGGGCCGTCGTCGGCCTGGAAGGTCGCATGGATGATGACGCCCCGCGTGCCCTTCAAGCGGGCGACGAGGTCTCGCAGGTGCGAGGCCGGCGGCGGGATGCCGGGCACGCGGCTCGATGTAGCCCAGGATCTT
This sequence comes from uncultured Acidobacteriota bacterium, assembly GCA_963744445.1. Classification (GTDB taxonomy): domain Bacteria; phylum Acidobacteriota; class Vicinamibacteria; order Vicinamibacterales; family Fen-181; genus CAVUTP01. Next base: position 70,342 of record CAVUTP010000021.1, on the reverse strand, counting down.
CACCTCGAGCAGCTGTGCCAGGTAGTTGGCGTCCTTGTGGAAGAACACCGCCCCGGGCGCGCCCGCAGCCTGCCGGCGCCACTCGGGAACCCGCGCGGCGACCGCCCGGCCGAAGGCCTCCGCCCGCGAGGTGAAGGCGCCGCCCGCGGCCGGCGTCATGGCGGCCAGGCGGGCCGCGAGCGCCGACGCCACCCGCGCCATCCGCTGCGGGTCCATGTAGTAGTGCGGGTTGCCCATCGGGTGCACGTCCCCGCGCGCGCGGTCCGCCGCCTCACCTTTCTCGATCAGATCGACCTGTGCGGCACCCTCGAAGTAGCCGCCCTGGCCGGGCAGAATGCGCGGGTTGTTCGCGCTCTGCAGCGCGGCCGGCAGCCAACCGACCTCGAGATCGGCGCCCACCGCCACGAGCAGGTCCGCCCGCCGCAGGGCCACGAGCATGCTCGGCTTGGCGAGCAGGTAGTGGGCGTCGCGGTCGGGCGGCGCAAGCACCGTCACGCGCACGGCGTCGCCGCCGACCACCCTCGCCAGCATGCCCATGCTCGACGTGGTCGCGACGACGTTCAGCGTCGCGGCGGACGCATTCGGCACCAGGCTCGCGGCGAACACACACATCGCCATCCCCAGGAGCCCCGTCCGGATTCTGCATTTTGCATTCTGCATTCTGCACTTCCCGCGTTAGAACCTGTGCGCCCCGTGCGCCCCAAGGCTCATCTGGAACTGCAACCAGACCTGGTTGAAGGTCTCCCGTCCCGACGCCGCGGCGAAATCGCCTCTCGTGTACTGGAAGCGGAGTCGCGAGAATTCCGTCGGGTTGAAGGTGACGTTGGCGGTGTAGCGGCGAGACGAGTCAAAGCCGGTCGTCGCGCCGGCCTCGTCCACCCGGTTGACCAGCCCCGCGATGTCGAACCTGAACCCTGTCGTCCACCTTGGCGCGAACCCGTATACCCCCTGGACGTAGAGGCCGTCCTGGGCGAAGTCCAGGAGCGGCCCCGCGACCGCGTCGGACCCAAGCCCCACGATGCCGAGGTCCTTGGAACGCCGGAAGTACTCGCCCTGCAGCGTCACGTCGCCAACGCCCCACTGCTTTCCGGAATCGTAGCGGTAGACGGCGTCGAGCCCGAAGAAGGTCGTGGTGCCCTCCAGGGCCTCGGTCCCGGCATCCCCTTCCCGCTGCTCCTGGTGCAGCCGGGAGTGACCGAGCGAGGCGCCAAACTGCAGGCCGCCCGAGTAGCCGACGTCGGGAGAGACCTTGACGAAGCCCGTGAACAGCCTCGGCCCCGCCCGGTCCAGGAAGAAGGACGCCGTCTCCGGCCCGAGGTGCTGCGCGATGCCCTCGTTGTCGCCCTGCAGCGCCTCGAAGCCCACGAGCGTGTAGACGGGCAGCGAAGGCAGCCAGTTCACCTGCACCCCGACCTCGTTGATGGAGCCCCCGAAGAGGAGTTCGTACGGGAGCGCCTGGTCGACGAAATCCCACTGGTGCGGGTGCTGGCGGTTCAGGTACCCCACGCCGCTGAAGAACTTCCCGAACTTGACCTGCAGCCCCGGGATGAACTTGCGGGTCTGGACGAACGCTTCCTCGGCCTCGATTTCGCCGCCGCCCACCGCCAGCACCGCCCACGCGTCGAAGTAGGGGTCCACGGAGCCCGAGAAGGAGACTTCCAGCTCTCGCAGGTTGAAACCGCGCTCGACGCTCTGACCATGGCCCGCGTTCCCAGCGCCGTGCGTGTCGAAGCCGGCCGCGCCCGAGGCGATGCCGGCCGCAGCGCCGGACCGATTGTCGTTGTAGTAGACACCGTCGGGGATGACCGGAGATCGACGGGTTGAACGCGTTGCCCGCCGTAACCTGCCCGCCCTGGCCGAAGACGTCCGCAGGCTGCAGGCCCGCCGGGTCTGCCGGGCTCTGCGTGCCGGGCAGGCTGCGCACCGCGTCGGCCCGCAGCTTCGCCAGCTCGGCTTCCAGTTCCTGCACGCGACGTTCGAGTTCGGCAATGCGAGCCTCGAGCGGCTGCGCGCCCGCGGGAGCCTGGCCCTGCGCCTGCGCGCGCAGGGCGGCCAATTCAGCTTTCGCCGCGAGGCGCTCGCTCTCGAGCCGGGTGACGCGCGCGGCCCGAGTCTCGGTCGCCGGCGTCGCCTCCGCCCGGGACTCCGACGGTGCCTGCAATGCCCGGGCATCCGCGCCGGGCGGGAGCGCGACGATTGCGACGACCGCGAATGTGAACAGGGGCTTCGCGAACATCGAACTCACTCCTGTGCGGCAACGACGTGTCCCGCCTCGGGTCTGAACCCCCGCCTACTTCCCGGTCGCCTTCTTCACCGTCGGCCGGCGGGACGCCGGGCGCACGGCGCAGGTCGAGCAGCGGCCGTAGAGGATCACTTCGTGGGTTTCCAGCATGAAGCCCGGCGGCGCCAGGTGTCTCAGATCGCCGGGGCACGCACTCACCTCGAACACCCGCTCGCAGCTGCGGCAGTGGAAGTGATGGTGGTGCTCCTTCCCCGACAACTCGTACCGCGGCACATCGCCCGGCAGCTCCACCTGGTGCAGCGCGCCCTCGCCCTGCAGCGCCTTCACCGCGCGGTAGACCGTGGCGACGCCCATGCCGGGGACCGATGCCCGGGCGGCCTCCAGGATCTCCGCGGCTGTCAGCGGCCGATTCGTGCCTTCCAGCGCCTGCCAGATGGCTCGCCGTTGGCTCGTGTCGCGCGACGCGCGTGAGGGTATTCTCGCTCGCATCTCGTTCACCGGACGGGAATCGACAGCGGGTAGACCCAGTCGATGGCCAGTCCCGCGGCGACGGCGGCCACGAACAGCCACGCAAGGACGACCACGCCCTGCTTCGCTCCCGCCTCGCGGAACAGGATGATGGGTCCCAGGCCGGCGCCGGCCGAGAGGCCCGCGACCGCGGTGCCGAACGGCAGCCCCGCCCGCAGGAACGCCTGGGTGATGGCCACCGACGCCGCGCAGTTGGGCACCATGCCGAACAGCGTCACCCCTACGACGCGCGCCACGGCCGACCCGGCTCCCAAACCCGACCAATCGATGCGGCCGCCCAGCGACTCCACCGACAGGCCTAGCAGCACCGTCGCGACGAACACCCACGCGCCGATGACCAGCGAGTGCCGCAGGCCGTGGGACAGGATCTCCCGGAACGACACGGCTTCCGTGTGACTGTGGATGGGTCTTCCCGACGGGGCCGACGACGTGTAGCGGCGGCCGAGCGCGAGGTCGGCCGTGTAACCGGCGAGGATGGCAATGACGGCCTTGAGGCCGACGAAGGTGGCAACGACCCCGGCATGCCTCCCATCCGCGATCAGCAGCGGCAGCGCCTCGTCCGACGTTGCCAGGTAGGTCGCGAGCAGCGTGCCGAAGCTGACCCGCCCCGACACGAAGAGCGAGGTCACCAGCACCGACATGCTGCACTGCGGGATCATCCCGAGCAGGGTGCCGGCGAGCGGCCCCGCGGGACCGCCGAGGCGGAATCGCGCCACGAGCGTCGGCACCTCACGGTGCGAGATGTACTCGAGGAACACGTAGGCCGCCAGGAGCACGGGCAGCATCCGCGCGGTCTCGATCACGCTCTCGGTGAGCACGTCGAAGAACATAGGTGATACTGATAACTTAATATCAACAAGCACGCGGGTCAAGGGGAGCTGCACGGACCCGCCGTCGCCGGCCGCGGGTGCCACTCGGCGCCCGAACGGAGCCCGCCCGTCTACTCCCTGTTGCGCGGCACGTAGTAGCGGCGCAGCCACCGGCTCAGCCCGTCGAGGCCGGGGTACAGCACCCGCTCCGTGAGGTTCGCCTGGTCCAGCTCGCGCAGCGTACGCCCGAGCTTGGACCGGTCGGGTCGGGGTCGGCGCGGCATCGCCCCGGAACTTGCAGAGGAGAAGCCGCGAGATGACCGAGCGGAGACAAGGCGATCGGAGACTGATGGAGGCAGGGGCTCGGCGAACGGAGGTGCGCCTGGCGGCAATCGCCGACGTGCACTGCACCAAGACAGGCGGTGGCAGCTTGCAGCCGCTCTTCTCGCAGGCGGCCGCGGCAGCCGACATCCTGCTGCTCGCCGGCGACCTGACGGCGTACGGCCTGCCCGAGGAGGCGCAGGCTCTGGCGAAGGAGCTCACGACGGCCGCGAAGATCCCCGTCCTGGCCGTCCTCGGCAATCACGAGTACGAGGCCGGCCGCGAGGAAGAGATCCTGCGGATCCTCACGGACATCGGCGTGACGGTGCTGGACGGCGGGTCGTGCGAGTTGCTGGGCATCGGGTTCGCCGGTGTCAAGGGCTTCGGCGGCGGCTTCGACGAGAGGGCCCTGGAGCCCTGGGGCGAGCCCACCATGAAGCAGTTCGTGCAGGACGCGGTGCAGGAGACCCTGAAGCTCGGCTCGGCGCTGGCGCGCCTGCGTACGCCCCACAAGATCGCCCTGGTCCACTACGCCCCGATCCAGGCGACGGTCGAGGGCGAGCCGCGGGAGATCTACCCGTTCCTCGGATCCAGCCGTCTCGCGGAGCCTATCGATCGCTACCGGGCCACCGCGGTCTTCCACGGCCACGCGCACCACGGGCGTCCCGAGGGTCGCACCCGCGGGAACGTCCCGGTGTTCAACGTCGCGTGGTCGCTGCTGCAGCGGCTCTATCCGGACCGTCCGCCGTTCCGCTTGTTCACGATCCCGGTTAGCCCGGCCGATGCCCCGGAGCCGGCGGCCCCGGGGAGCCGCGTCTTCAACCAGCCATAGGCGGGAGGCTTCCGCTTCGGGCTGCGGGCACGAATTCTGCAATCCGCCCGAAGCAGCGACAAGGGAGCCGCATGCCCGAGGTCCGAGCGACCGCCGAACAGTTGCGCGTCGCGCACGATGTCTACCGGCGAGCCCTGGACGTGATGGCAGACGTTCGCCTCCCGTTCCTGGTGGGCGGGGCGTACGCCTTCGCGGAGTACACCGGGATCAGCCGGTTCACCAAGGACTTCGACGTGTTCGTCCGCCCGGAGGACGTCGAGCCGATGCTCGCCGCCCTCGAAGAGGCGGGGTTCCGGATCGAACGGCCGTTTCCGCACTGGCTCGCGAAGGCTTACCGGGGCGACGACTTCCTCGACCTGATCTACAGCTCGGGAAACGGCGTGGCACGGGTGGATGCCTACTGGTTCGAGCACGCGCCGGAGGCGGTGATCTTCGAGCGGCGGGTGAAGCTCGTGCCCCCGGAGGAAATCCTGTGGTCGAAGAGCTTCATCATGGAGCGCGAGCGCTTCGACGGCGCGGACGTGCTGCACGTCCTGCGGGCGAAGGCCGAGACGCTCGACTGGAAGAGGCTGCTGGACCGGTTCGGAGGCTACTGGCGCGTTCTCTTCAGCCACCTGGTGCTTTTCGGGTTCGTGTACCCGGGCGAGCGTTCCCGGATCCCGGGTTGGGTGCTGCACGAGCTGGGCGTCCGTCTCGAAGCGGAGCTTCGCACGCAGCCGCCGGCGGATCGCGTCTGCCAGGGGACGATCCTCTCCAGGCAGCAATACCTGCCCGACATCGAGCGCTGGGGCTACCACGACGCCCGGGTGTTTCCGCGAGGCCATATGTCCCCTGAGGACACCGCCGTGTGGACCGCCGCGATCGACGACGAGGACTGACCTGCGCGAGGACGGCTGAACCCAGCCTTGCGGCACCCGCAAGCGCGGAGGCGCACGCGATCGGGAACGGCTATACTGGGATCGTGATGACGATCGAGGCGAGGACAGCGGCGCGGGCCGCCCCGCGGCGGTCGTGTTCGAGAGGAGTCTATGGGGGACGGCGCGGAAGGACTCGTGGATGCGCAGGCGCGGATCCAGGACCGGATGGACGAGCTCGAGCAGCGCCGCCTGGCGGGCCGCCGCCGGCCACCGAAGGATCCCGAATCCGCGCGGCAGCTGGAATCGCTGCGGCTGGCGCGCGCGGACTTCGAGCGCCAGGCGTCCGCCGCGACGCACCCCGTCCGGCGCGAGCAGTTGAGCGGGGCGATAACGGAGTTGGACCGGCGGATTGCCGAGCTCCAGGAGAAGCTGGGGTGAAGGGTCTGCCCGCCGCCGCTCGCCGGAAGGCCCGCGAGCGAGGGCGGGGAGCCGGCGTCGCGTTCATCCTGGCCGCCGCCGTCGCGGCGCCTGCCGCCCGGGCGCCTCAGCCGCTCGAGACCGCCATCGGCCCGGCGGCGATCGCGGAGGCCGTTCGCGTCGGCCTGTCGCGCGAGTCCCCGGCGCTCGAACGCTTCCACGCACCGTACCGGCACCTGCTGGGCGGGCCCTTCCTGCAGTCTGTCGAAGTGATCACGGAGTTCCGGAGGGTCGTCTTGACCGCCGAGCGCGCCCAGCGGACCGGTGGGACCTGGGACGCCCGCAGCGCCGAGCGCGCGCTCGAACCATTCCGCGGCCTCGTGACCATCATCGTCCAGGTCCGCTTCAACCCGCAGAATACCTACCGCACGACGCCGCGCCTCGAGGCCTTGATCTACCCGCACTCCGGCGGCACCGTGCCGCCAGTGGACCAGCGGTTCAGGCCCTCGTACCGGTCGGGCCCCGCGCCGGCGGGCACCCCCGTCCTCGAGGGCACGTTCGAAGCGGACTTCGTGGCGTCCTCGCTCGATTCGCGCGGCCAGCTGCTGATCGGGATCTTCCTCGAGGGGCGCGAAGTGCAGCGGCTCCCCATCGACCTGGCCGCCATCCGGTAAGCTCCTGCATTTCGCTCGTTTGCGGGCCGCTCACTGCGGTGCGATGCCCGTGATAGTCTGCCCGGTGCAATGCGCGACCGGTCCCGCGGCGAGCGGGTGCCGACCTGGGTCACCCTTGCCGACGCCGTGACACTCGGCCTGCTGGTGCTTGCAGCCGTCGTCTTCCTGACCGGCGGCTGGCGGAGCCGTGTCGCCGACGTGCGCGTCTCGGTGCAGTCGGGCTGGCGCATCTTGATCTGGGCGGCGGTCGTGACCGCTGCGCGTCATGCGGCCCGGCGGAAGCCAAGCCTGGCGGGCCGGCTTCATACCGCTATTGCCAGCGCTGCACGGGTCTCGGCACCCCACATCGAGCGCGCGAGGCGGGCAGCGGCCGGCGCGCTGCCCCCCGTGCTCGCGCTCGGCCGCACGCTCGCACGCCCCTTACACGAGCTGCAATCGCTCGGCCCCGGCCTGGCCGGCGGTCTGGCCATCGCCCGGCAGTCGTGGCCGGCGGTCGCGGGCGCCACGCTCCTCGTCCTCGCCCGGAGCTTCGTCTTCACCTGGTACGATCAGGCCGCTTTCAACTCCGACCACGCGATCGTCGGCCTGATGGCGAAGCATCTGGCCGAGGGCCGGGCCTTTCCGCTCTTCTTCTACGGCCAGTCGTACATGCTCGGCGTGGAGGCGTGGCTCGCCGCTCCGATCTTCCTGGTGGCCGGGCCTTCCGTCCTGGGGCTGCAGCTGCCCCTCGTGGCCCTCAACGTGCTCGTCGCGTGGATTCTCATCGTGCTCCTCCGCCGGGAGGTGGGGCTGGGCGCGACCACCGCCTTCGCGGCGAGCATCGTGTTCGTGCTCGCACCGCCGGCGACCGCGCTCGCCCTGGTGGAGGCGAACGGCGGCAGCGTCGAACCCTTCTTGTACGTCCTCCTGCTGTGGATCCTGAGGAAGCGGCCGGCCCTCTTCGGCCTCACGCTCGGTTTGGGGTTCCTGCACCGCGAATTCACGATCTACGGGCTCGTGGCGATCGTGGTCCTGCGCCTTGCCGAGCGCCCGCCGTTGAGCCGCGAGAGTATTCGCCAGGCCGCCGTGGCGGCCGGCTGGTTCATCGCGTTCTGGGGCTTCGTGCAATTGCTGAAGCCGTGGTCGTCGCCGTTTGGACCTGAAAGCGGCCTGGCTTCGGGCAGCCTGGCGGGCACCAACGTGCAGGAGATGCTGACCCGGGTTTGCTGGGCGCCTGGTGCCATCCGGCCGCGCTTTCTGGCGCTGTGGTACCGGCACATGGATGTCCTGTTCGGCACCGGACCGCACTCGCTCGGATTCCTCGGCGTGCAGAGCCGGCTGGCCGGACAAGGGTATCCCGGGCTCGGCCTCACGATGCGCATCGTCCTTGTCGCGGTGTTCGCAAGGCTCGCCGTCCACGCCGTGCGCGCCCGGGGGCACCTCGAGCAGGTGGGCTTTGCCGCTTACCTGTTCCTCGTGGGAGCCTGCTCGGTCGCGAGTCTATTGGCTCCTGGCCTGCGAGGCGATCAGCGCGCGCTCCCTTCGGTACAACCTGCTGGCCCTGCTCCTGGTCGTGGGGTGCGCCGCGGCGTTCTTCAGGCTCGAACGCGCGCGCGTTTGGAGGGGGGCGGCGCTCGCCGCCGTGGCGCTGTGGGCCGGGGTGTCGGCCTTCTCCCACAACCGGCTCCTCCAGGAGTTCCTCCTGCACACGCCCCCCAACTACGCGCGCCAGGCGGCCGAAGCGCTCGTGGCGGGTGGTGTTCGGCACGCAACGGCCGACTACTGGGTTGCATACCGTCTGACCTTCCTGGCCGATGAACGGGTGCTGATCGCGTCGGAGGGGCCGATTCGAATCGTCGAGTACCAGGAGACGAAGGGGGCGGCGGCGGCCTCGTCCTACGTTCGCGAACGCGCGTGCGAGGGCGGCACCCCGCTTGCCGGCCGCTTCCACCGCTGCCCTCGGTGACGTCTCGCGGCTGAGCCCTGCCCTCACACCCTGCAGCCCTGGCCGGTCGCACCGTGGTCATCACCATGGTCATCACCATGGACCCGATCATATGCGGTTGTGCTAGAGTCACCCCGCCCCCTGCCGCTACATCCCGAGGAGAGAGACATGAAGGTCAAACGACTGGTGTGCCTAGCCGGGGCGCTCCTGGCGGTCGGCTGGATGACCGTCGCGACCGCCGCGCGGGCAGGAGGTGACGCTCTCGAGCCAGGTGGTCGAGCGCGTGCTGCCGAACGGCCTGAAGGTCCTGATGGTGAAGCGGCCCGAGGCGCCGCTGATCCGCTGCATCCTGGCCTATCGGGTGGGCTCGGTGAACGAGCGCCCGGGGATCACCGGCATCTCGCACTTCCACGAGCACATGATGTTCAAGGGCACGTACTCGATGGGCATCAAGCCCGGGACGCTCGCAGAAGGACCTCGAGTACGACCGGCAGATCGACGCCCTGATGGAGAAGGTGGCCGACGAGGAGGCGAAGGTGAAGGGCCGCGACGAGGCGAAGATCGCGGCCTGGAAGAAGGAGGTGTCCGACCTGCTGGACGAAGCAGAAGCACGAGACGATCGCCAGCGAGGAGATCTGGGGCGCCTACCAGGAGGCGGGCGGCACCGGCATCAACGCGTCCACCGGCCAGGAGATGACGCAGTACTACGTGACCCTGCCGAAGAACAAGCTCGAGCTCTACCTGGCCCTCGAGGCCGACCGCATGGCCAACCCGGTCTTCCGCGAGTTCTACTCCGAGCGCGACGTCATCACCGAGGAACGCCGGATGAGCGAGAACCAGCCGGGGTCGTTCTTCCAGGAGCAGCTGCAGGCGACGTTCTACGCGGCCAGCCCGTACAGCTGGGACGTGGTCGGCTGGATGTCGGACATCAGCCGTGTCACCAAGCAGGAGATGATCGACTACCGCGAGCAGTACTACCGGCCGGACAACGCGACGCTCGTCCTGGCGGGCGACCTCGACCCCGACGACGTGATGCCGCTGGTCGCCAAGTACTTCGGGCCGCTGAAGTCGAAGGGCCGGTCGCCCCGGGTGCGCACCGAGGAGCCCTCCCCCGAGTACTACCGCAGGACCAACGGGGAGAACTTCAAGCCGCCCTACGTCGAGAAGCGCGTGATCGGGCAAGGCGGCGACCGCACCCGACGTCACCGTGATGTTCCACATCCCGCCGCTGTGGCACGACGACGTCGCCCCGCTCTTCATGCTGGGCCGGGTGATGAGCGCGCGGACCGGGAAGATGTACCAGGAGATGGTCAACTCGAAGGAGCCGCACGCGACGAGCGTCACGGCGTCGGCATCCAATTCGATGTACGACGGGTCGTTCCAGGTCCAGGCCAACGGCCGCGAGGTCCGCAACGAGCTGGTCGTCCCGCTCGACCAGATCGAGAAGGAGCTGTGGACCTACATCGAGGCGGCCAGGATGACCCCGGTCGATGCGCAGCTGCTGCAGCGGGTGAAGAACTCCGTCGAGGCGCAGTACCTCCAGAGCCTGGCCGGCACGGGGATCGCCGGCACGCTCGCCCGGATGGAGACCGCCTACCGCTGGCAGTTCATCGAGGAGCAGTTCAAGCTGCGGATGGCGGTCACCGCCGAGGACCTCATGCGCGTGGCGAAGAAGTACTTCACGCGCGACAACAGCGTCACCGGCGTGCTGGAGCGCGAGAAGTAGCGCGGGCGCCTGGAGGAAAGGACACACCATGTTGAAGCGCATCTTGACCGCCCCGTTGATCCTCGCGACGTGCCTCGCCTTCCTGGCCGTCGCCTCCGCCCAGCAGGCGCCCGCCGCGAAGCAGGCGCCGGCCGTGACCACGCCGGCCGCGAAGGCCGCGCCCGCGGTGGCCCAGAAGGGACCGAGACCCGAGCAGTTCAAGTTCTCGCCCCTCGCCTTCAAGCCGCCCCGCGCGGCCGACTACCGCACCACCCTCTCCAACGGCATGGTGGTTTACATCGCCGAGGACCACGAGATCCCCTGGATCCAGGCGGCCATCCTGTCGCCGGTGGCGCTCGGCGGCCGGGGGCGGCGGCTTCGGCGGGCGCGGCGGCGGCGGGGGCGGCGGAAGCGTCAACGCCTTCCTCGAGCCCCCCGACAAGCTCGGCGTCCAGGCCCTCACGGCCAGCATCATGCGGACGGGCGGCACGACGACGATGACCGGCGAGCAGATCGACGAGCGGATGGAGTACCTGGCCGGGACCGTCGGGTCGAGCAGCCTCTCGATCCACGCGCGGCACCTGGACGAGGGCCTGAAGATCTGGATGGACGTCTTGCAGAACCCGGCGTTCCCCGAGGACAAGCTCCGGCGCGAGAAGGAGCGGATCCTCATGGCGTATCGCAACCGTCACCGGAACCTGGGCGGTGTCGCGACGCGCACGTTCAACCAGCTGGTGTACGGCGAGAACTCCGCCGATCACCGCCGAGGCAACCGACGTCATCACCGAAGGGATCAACCGCGCCGACCTGGTCGCATGGCACAAGAAATACTGGGGCTCGAACAACGCGATCCTCGTGGTCGCCGGGGACTTCAAGAAGGACGAGATGCTCCGGAAGCTCGAGGCCACCTTCGGCAAATGGCCGGCTGCTGAAAAGGCCGCGGAGAAGTACCCGAAGGTCGAGCAGGCGGCAAAGGCGGGCGTCTACATGGTGCAGCCGCAGGGCCCGACGCCCAACCAGGGGGTCATCCGCATCGGGCATGTCGGCATCACCCGCGACGACCCCGACTACCCGGCGGTGGACCTGATGAACTACACGCTGGGCGGCGGCTCGTTCTCGTCGCGCATCACCCAGATTGTCCGCAACGACAACGGACTGGCGTACTCGACCAGTTCGTCGTTCTCGCCCGAGACGCACTACCCCGGGACGTTCTCGGCGTTCTGCCAGACCAAGAACTCCACTGTCGTCTTCGCCGCGCAGCTCATGGTGAACGAGATCGAGCGGATGCGCGCGGGCGACGTCACGGAGAAGGACCTGCGGTTCGCGAAGACGGCGAGGCTGAACGCCTTCCCGTCCCTGTTCTCGACGAAGTTCGGCAACATCCGCAGCTTCGCCGAGCTCGAGCTCGACGGCCGCCCGAGGGACTACTACGACACGTACCTCGCGCGGTACGAGAAGGTGACGCTGGCCGACATCAAGCGCGTGGCGCAGAAGTACCTGCAGCCCGAGCACATGGTCATCATGGTCGCGGGCCAGGTCGACGAGTGCAAGGCCGGCGCGGACGCCTCGCTCCCCAACCAGGCGACCATCGACGCCATGGCGGCGAAGTTCGGCGGCCGCACCATCGACGGCCTCGCGAAGAAGTACGGCGACGGGACGGTCAAGGTCATCACGCTGAAGTAGTGGCTAGTGACTAGTGGCTAGTGGCTGGTCGTCACGCTCGTCACGCGGGACGGCTAGCCACCAGTCACTGGCCACTAGACCACTACCCCGGCCCACCGCTCAGCTTGCCTGCCTTCCCCGGCACGGTTACCCTATCCACTCGTTTTCGTCCGTGCCCGGATCCGCGCGGCCCACCCTTCGATTCGTCGCCAATCGTCGTTGCGCTCGGCGCAGCCGTTCAGCGCGAACCATGAAGAGCCTTCGCTCGATCCTCGCGGGCTTCGCCGTCCCGGGAACGCTCCGCCAGGTGGCGATCGGTGCGGTCTGCACCGCCCTGGCGACCGGCGTGAGGCTCGCCCTCTGGCCATTCCTCCAGAGTGGCAGCCCTTACCTGAGTTACACGCTGGCGGTGGCGGTCGCCACCTGGATAGGCGGCGGCGTGGCCGGCGGTACGGCCCTCGCGCTCGCGGTGCTGGCCGGGACCTACCTGTTCGTCCCGCCCGCCCTCTCGTTTGGGCTCGCGGGACTGCAGGCCCTCGTCGCGCTCGGGTTCTTCGTGTTGGTCACCGGCGGCTTGATGTGGGTGCTGCTGCGGTCCCGCCAGGCGGAGGCGGCGCGCCGGCGTAGCGAGGAGCGGCTCTCGCTGGCGCTCGCCGCGGGTCGCCAGGCGCCGTGGGAGATCGACCTGGTTACCGGCGAGGTGTTCGACTCCCCCGGGCTTCGCGACATCTTTGGCGTGCGCGAAGGCGAGACGCTGCGCACGAGGGCCGACTGGCGGCGCTTGGTGCTCCCTGAGGACCGGCAAGCGGTCGAGCGGGCGATTCGCCACGCCGTTCAAGGCACCGGGGAGTACAGCGTCGAGTTCCGCGTCCGGCGCGCCACCGACGGGGAGGTGCGCTGGGTGGCCGGTTTCGGCCACGTTTCCCAGGACCAGACGGCCCGCCGCCTCGTGGGCTTCGCCAGCGACATCACCGTGCGAAAGTGGGCGGAGGAAGCGCTGCGGGAGAGCGAGCGGCGCCTGCGCCGGATTGTGGAGCACATTCACGACGGCCTGATCATCGACGACCGCGAGGGCCGCGTCGTGTTCGCCAACGACCGGTTCCTGGCGATGTTCGGCTTCGACAGGTCGCGCGCGGAGTCGCTCACGATCGAAGACTACGTGGCGCCCGAACACCGGGAGGGTCTGCTGGACCGCCACCGCCGCCGCGTGGCCGGGGAGGCGGTGCCCGAGCACTTCGAGTACCGAGGGCCTTCGCGCCGACGGCACCCGCCTCTGGATGGAAGTGGACGTGGTCTCCGTCGTCGACGACCGCGGGGAGATTGTGGGCACGCAGTCGGCCATGCGCGACGTCACGGCGCGCCGGCACGCCGAGCAGGCCCTGGCCGACAGCGAAGAGCGGCTGCGGATTGCGCTGGCGGCGGCGCGCGGGGGCGGTTACGTCTTCGACCTTCGCACGATGCAGCTCCTGGTGTCCCCGGAGGCTGCGCCGGTGTACGGGCTCCCGGCCGGCGTCGTTCCGAAGGCCGAAGCCCTCGCGCGAGTGCTCCCCGAGGACCGGCCCAAGCTGGAACGCGCGCTCGAGCGTGCACTCGCGGGCAACGGGGATTACCAGGTGGACTACCGCGTCCGCCTTCCCGACGGGCGCATGCGCTCGCTTGCCTCGTTCGGGCGCGTGCAGGCCGAGAACCAGCGGCTGGTCGGCTGCGTCATCGATGTCACGGAGCGGGCGCTGCTTGCCGAGGAGCTGCGACGGAAGGCGTCGGAGCTGGAGGAGGCGGGCCGGCTGAAGGACGAGTTCATCGCCACGGTATCTCACGAGTTGCGGACGCCGCTGAACGCGATGCTCGGCTGGGCGGAGCTGCTCCGGGAGCGCCGGCTCGAGTCGCCGGCGGCCAAGGACCGCGCGTATGCGGCCATTGCCAACAACGCGCGGCGCCAGGCGCAGCTGATCGAGGACCTGCTCGACATGTCGCGCATCGTGGCGGGCAAGGTCCGGCTCGAGCCCCGCCTGACCGACCCTGCCCAGGTGATCCAGGCGGCCATCGAGGCCGTCCTGCCCAGCGCCGAGGCCAAGGCCATCACGATTGACATGGTGGTCCCGCCCGGCCGCTTCATGGTCTTCGCCGATCCGGCCCGCCTTCAGCAAATCGCCTGGAACCTCCTGTCCAACGCCGTGAAGTTCACGCCGTCCGGGGGGCGCGTGTGGGTGACGCTGAGCCGCCAGGAGGCCGATGTCGAACTGTCGGTGCGGGACAACGGGGTCGGGATCAGGCGCGAGTTCCTGCCCTACGTGTTCGACCGGTTCCGTCAGGGTGACGGCGACACGACACGCGCCCAGGGCGGACTGGGTCTCGGGCTCTCCATCGTGCGACACCTCGCGGAGGCGCAAGGCGGACGGGTGTATGCCTCGTCAGCGGGAGAGGGGCTTGGCGCGACGTTCGCGGTCCTCCTCCCGCATGTCGAGCTCGCCGATCGTCGGGATCCTGCGCGGCTTCCGTCGATACTGCCGCACCGGGCTCCGCTGGCGAGCCTCCCCCCCGGCGCCGCGGTCCCCAACCTCTGCGGCGCCGGCGTCCTCGTGGTGGACGACGACATGGATGCGCGGGAACTGACGGCGACTGTTCTCACGCGTTATGGCGCGAGCGTGACGACCGCGGATGGTGCGGCGGCGGCACTGCGGTCCCTGGAGAAGCAGCAGCCGGACGTCCTGGTCCTCGACATCGCCATGCCGGGGACGGATGGCTACGGGCTGCTGCAGAGAATCCGCGAAGGAAACGGGCCGGCCGCGGCCGTGCCGGCGGTTGCACTCACGGCCTACGCGCGCGAGGAAGACCGGCGCCGCGCCATCGCGGCCGGGTTCTCGGCGCACCTGAGCAAGCCGGTTGACGCAGCGGAGCTGGTGCGCGCCATCGCCGACGCACGCCAGGGTGCGGGGCCCGCGGCAGAGTGACGTTGCACTTGGCAGGGGACCACTTGGCAAGGGCCCACTTGTTCCCTTGTCAAGTGGTCAGTCGCCACCTGACGCTAGACCTGAGCGGCCAGGTAGTTCTCGATCCCCATCTGCCCGATCTGATCGCGCTGCTGCTCGTCCCAGTCGAGGTGGGCCTCCTCGTCCTTCAGGATCTTCGTCAGCAGGTCGCGGGTCCCATCGTCCTTCGCTTCGACGGCCTGGCGGATGGCGTCGTTGTACAAGCGGACGGCGTTGGTTTCGGCCTCCCCGTCGTTGTTCACCATCTCGAGGACCGTCTTGCCGATGTGGATGTCGTTGAGCCGCGACACGGTCGGCGAGCCCTCGAGGAAGAGAATCCTTTGGATGAGGGACTCGGCGTGCTTCATCTCGTCGATGGCCTGCTTCTCGATTGCCTTGTGCAGCTTCTCGAAGCCCCAGTTGTCGCACATCTCCGAGTGCACCATGTACTGGTTGATCGCGGTCAGTTCCTCGGCCACCAGGTCGTTCAGGGTTGCGATGAGTTCGGGATTGCCTTTCATGCAGCGCTCCTCGCTGTAGGGCAAGACTTCAGCCTTGCCTTCGCCGGGTCCAGCCTTGCAAGTCGGCGGCAGGGCTCGGACCCTGCCTTAGGGACCTCAAGCATAGATCAATAGATCAGATGGGTGGAAGGCGAACGGGTGGCAGCTTGCGGCGGCCGGCCGGCCGGCACGGCCCGCCCGGCGTGCGGGCCGCCCTGGCCCGTCGATCACGGGCGGCGGGAAGCCGGACGCCTCCGTGGCTGGACCCCCCTCTCCGCCCGGTGGTACGATGCTCCCTTGCGAAACCATCGATGGACTTTCATCCCGGCGGAGGTGTTCTCCAAATGCGTCGACTGCCGCTCCTGTCCCTGATGTTGTGCGCCGCCCTTGCCGGAACCGCCGGGCAGCAGGCGGCGCGGCCGATCTCCCTCGACGACCTGGCGAGCGTCCGCGACGTGGCCGACCCGCAGGTCTCGCCCGACGGGAAGTGGATTGCCTATGGTGTGGGGACGACCGACGCGGAGAAGGACAAGCGCGACAGCGACCTCTGGATGGTCAGCTGGGACGGCGCCCAGCGGGTCCGGCTGACCTCCACCCCGGAGGCCGCCGAGAGCCGTCCCCGTTGGAGCCCGGACGGAAAGTACCTGGCGTTTCTCGCATCGCGTGGCGACGAGGAAGAGAAGAAGAAGGGCGCCCAGGTCTGGCTCCTGAACCGGGCGGGCGGCGAGGCGCAGAAACTGACGGACATCAAGGGCGGCGTTGCCGACTACGCCTGGTCGCCGGACGCGAAGCGGTTCGTGCTCGTCGTCAACGACTTCGATCCGGCGTCGGACCCGGAGAAGATGGAGGGCTGGAAGCGGAAGACCAAGCCGCCGATCGTCATCGACCGCTACCGTTTCAAATCGGACGAGGACGGCTACATGCAGCGGCTTTACTCCCACCTGTCTCTGTTCGACGTCGAGGCGAAGAAGGTGGAGACGCTGACGGCCGGGAAGTACGAGGACACGTCCCCGGCGTGGTCTCCGGACGGGAAGCAGATCGCGTTCGTCAGCCGCCGCGCGGAGCCCGACCCCGATCGCACCACGGACGCAAACATCTACGTCGTCGCCGCCAGCGCCGGCGCCGAACCGCGGGTCCTGACCACCTATCCGGGAGAAGACGGCGGCGTGCCGGCGTGGAGCCCGGACGGGAAGTGGGTGGCGTACTTCCAGGGAGACGAGGCGAAGTACTACGCCTACGACCAGAACAAGCTGGCGATCGTGCCGGCTGCCGGCGGGCCGGCGAAGGTCCTCACGGCATCGCTCGACCGTGCCGTGACGGGCGCCATTCTCTGGGCCCCCGACGGGCAGAACCTGCGCGTCGTCGTGGAGGACGACCGGGCCAGCTATGTGGCCAGGGTGCCGCTGGCCGGCGGCGCGGTGGAGAAGATGACGAGCGGCCGCCGTACCGTCTCCTCGATCTCGCCAAGGTCCGACGGCGCACTTGCCGTGCTGGCCGGGGCGGCGACCGACCCCGCCGACGTGCACGTGCTCGAGAACGGCGCACTGCGCCGTGTGACCCGCGAGAACGACGGCTGGCTTGCGGCGATCCGGCTCGCGACCACCGAGGACTTCACGTGCAAGACCAAGGACGGCGCAGTTGTGAACGGTTTGGTGGCAAAGCCCGCAGATTTCACGCCCGGAAAGAAGTACCCGACCGTCCTCTACATCCACGGCGGGCCGAACGGTCAGGACGACTACTCCTTCGACTTCGACCGCGAGTACTTCGTCTCCAAGGGCTACGTGGTGCTGGCGGTCAACTACCGCGGAAGCTCGGGCCGCGGCGCGGCCTTCCAGAAGGCCATCTTCGCCGACTGGGGCAACAAGGAGGTCGTGGACCTGCTGGCCGCGGTGGACTGGGCCGTGGCGCAGGGCCTCGCGGATCCAGACCGCCTTGGCATCGGCGGCTGGAGCTACGGTGGCATCCTGACCAACTACACCATCGCCACCGACGTGCGCTTCAAGGCGGCGGTGAGCGGCGCAAGCAGCTCGCTGCAGACCACGATGTACGGTGTCGATCAGTACATCGTGCAGTGACGAGCACGAACTCGGACCTCCGTGGCTGTCACCGGAGCTCTGGACGAAGGTGTCGTACCCGTTCTTCCACGCGGACCGCATCAAGACACCGACGCTCTTCATGTGCGGCCAGATCGACTTCAACGTCCCGATTGCCGGCGTCGAGCAGATGTACCAGGCGCTCAAGAGCACCGGGGTGGACACGCAGTTGGTGGTCTATCCAGACCAGCACCATGGCCTCCGGATTCCCAGCTACAACCGGGACCGGCTGCAACGCTACGTCTCCTGGTGGGACCGATACCTGAAGCAGAAGCCCTGAACCTCTATGGCCCCAAGCCGCCTGCGCCTCGGTATTCCAGGATTCGTCTACCCGGATCTTCGCGAGCCCGAGAGGCTCCGGGACCTGCACGACGTCTTCTTCCGTGAGTTGGCGGACGCTGACCCGGGGCTGGCCTCCGGATGGGAGGCCTACCGGGCGGCGCCCGCGGCCCTCACCGCCGTCGAGCGCTCGACGCTGCTCGTCGAGATGGCGGCGCGAGTGTCCGCCTTCGTCGCCCGCCTGTTCGGCGTGGAGCGCGAGCTGGACGCCGTTCGAACGGTCACGCTGGCCCAGGACCCCGTCTTCCGGTTCAAGGTTGATTTCGTTCGCCGGCGCGTGCTGCCGATGCGCAAGGCGGCGGGTCGGGAGTTGGCAGTTCCTCGACCCGGACCCGCGGACGGGCCCCGTTCGGCGCAGGCTGGCAGCCAGACGCGTCTTCCCGACGAGTTGGAGCTGGCGACCGAGGCGTGCCGCCTGCTGGACCGCGAGGCGGAGCTTGCGCGCAACGGCACGGACGCCGAGCGCGCCAGCCTGGTCCGCGAGATCGAGGCCCTCAAGCTTACGGTTGCTTCGCTCATGGACCACCCCGCTTGCCGCGGATGGGTCAGCTTCCGCTTCCCGCGCCTGTTCAATCCGTACCACCTCGTCGAGGCCGTGCATCCCGACCCGGCGCTGCCCGAGCTGTTGCGGGCGCCCGACAGCCACCACCGTCGCCGCGACGGCTTCACGCTGACCGACCCGCGCATGGGCGGGCGCGAGGTGCTGTCCGAGGCCCACTACTGCGTCATCTGCCACGAGCGCGACAAGGACAGCTGCTCGAAGGGCATCCAGGCGAAGGACGGCTCGGTCGCCGTCAATCCCCTGGGTATCGCGCTCGCCGGCTGCCCGCTCGACGAGAAGATCTCCGAGATGCACCTGTTGCGCCGGGCGGGGGATCCGCTCGGCAGCCTGGCGCTGGTCACGCTCGACAACCCGATGTGCGCCGGCACCGGCCACCGCATCTGCAACGACTGCATGAAGGCCTGCATCTACCAGAAGCAGGACCCGGTGGACATCCCCCAGGTGGAAACGGCTGCCCTGACCGAGGTGCTCAACCTGCCGTGGGGCGTCGAGATCTACGACCTCCTCACCCGCTGGAACCCGCTCAACGTCGAGCGCCCCTACCCCGCCCCGTACAACGGCATCAACATCCTCGTGGTGGGCCTCGGCCCGGCCGGCTACACCCTCTCGCACTACCTTCTCAACGACGGCTTCGGCGTGGTCGGTATCGACGGCCTGAAGATCGAGCCGCTGCCCGAGGAATGGACGGGTGGACCCGCGCGGGATCCGGCTCCGATCAGGGAATGGCGCGAGATCTACCGGCGCCTCGACGAGCGGGTGCTGGAGGGATTCGGCGGGGTGTCCGAGTACGGCATCACCGTGCGCTGGGACAAGAACTTCCTCACGCTGCTCCATCTCCTGCTGTCGCGGCGGCGCACGTTCCGCGTCTACGGCGGCGTGCGCTTCGGGGGGAGCCTGCCGATCGAGGACGTCTGGGCACACGGCTTCGCGCACGTGGCGATCGCGGCCGGCGCGGGCCGGCCGACGATCATCGACATGAAGAACAACCTGATTCGCGGGATTCGCAAGGCCAGCGACTTCCTCATGGCTCTGCAGCTGACCGGCGCCTTCAAGCGCGAGTCCCTGGCGAGCCTGCAGGTTCGGCTCCCGGCCCTGGTGATCGGCGGCGGCCTGACCGCCATCGACACGGCCACCGAGTTGCTGGCGTACTACCCGCAGCAGGTGGAGAAGCTGCTGCGGCGCTACGAGGATCTGGCGGCCACGATCGGCGAGGAGGCGTTGCGCTCGGCCTACGACGCGGAGGAGCGCGAGCAGCTCGAGGAGTTCCTGTGCCACGGGCGGGCGGTACGGGCCGAGCGCGGGCGCGCCGCCGCAGCCGGGGAGAGGCCTGATTTCCTGCCGCTGCTCCGCTCCTGGGGCGGCGTCTCGATCGTCTACCGCAAGCGGCTCGTGGACTCGCCGGCCTACCGGCTGAACCACGAGGAGGTCGCGAAGGCGCTGGAGGAGGGAATCGGGTTCATCGAGAACCTCGATCCCGAAGAAGCCGTGCCCGACGACTACCAGCACGTCAAAGCGGTGAGATTCCGCCGCCAGATCAAGGGCGACGATGGGGTGTGGACGGCGTCGGAGGACGTGGTCGAGCTGCCGGCGCGCGCCCTGCTCGTCGCGGCTGGAACGTCGCCGAACATCACCTACGAGAAGGAGTTTCCGGGGACCTTCCGGCTCGATCGCCCTGGTCGCTTCTTCGAGCCTCACCGCGCCGTGAAAAACGGGCCGGGACGGTTCCGCCTCGAGCCCGATCCCGGCGGATTCTTCACCTCCTACGAAGACGACGGGCGCTTCATCAGCTACTACGGCGACAACCACCCGCGCTACGCCGGCAACGTCGTGAAGGCCATGGCCTCTGCGAAGCAGGGCTATCGCGAGGTGTCGCGCCTGTTCGAGGGCGCATCCGCTTCCACCGCCGACGCCGCCGGTTTTGAGCGGCGCTGGGCGTCGCTCATCGAGCGGTTGGACGACGAACTGACCGCGACGGTCGTCGCCGTGAAGCGGCTGACGGGGACGATCGTGGAGATCATCGTGCGCGCGCCGGCCGCGGCCCGGCACTTCCACCCCGGCCAGTTCTACCGCCTGCAGAATTTCGAGTCGGGCGCGCTCGTGGCCGGGACCGGCCCCGACGCCGTGTGCCTCGTGATGGAGGGGATCGCGCTGACCGGCGCCTGGGTGGACCGGCCGCGCGGCCTGCTCTCGATGATCGCCCTCGAGCTCGGCGTGTCGAGCCGCCTCTGCTCCTACCTCCGGCCCGGCCAGCGCGTCACCGTGATGGGGCCGACCGGGGCGCCCACGGAGATCCCGCGTGGGCAGCGCGTCCTGCTGGCCGGCGGCGGCCTTGGAAACGCGGTGCTGTTCTCGATCGCGCGGGCGCTGAGCGACGCAGGCAACCGTGTCATCTACTTCGCGGGCTACAGGCGCGGCGAGGACCTCTTCAAGCGCGAGGAGATCGAGCAGGCGACGGACCAGGTGATCTGGAGCAGCGACTCGGGCCGGCCGATCGAGCCCGGGCGTCCGCAGGACCGCCACTTCCGGGGGAACATCGTCGAGTCCATGGTCGCCTACGCCAGCGGCGAGCTGGGTGAGGCGCTCGTGCCCCTCTCGACGGTGGATCGCATCATCGCGATCGGGTCGGACCGCATGATGGCGGCGGTCAAGGCTGCGCGGACGGGGTGCTGGCGCCGCATTTCAAGCCCGAGCACGTCGCCATTGCCAGCATCAACTCGCCGATGCAGTGCATGATGAAGGAAGTGTGCGCGCAGTGCCTGCAGAAGCACCTCGACCCGGTCACCGGGAAGGAGACGATCGTCTTTTCGTGCTTCAACCAGGACCAGCTGATGGATCGCGTCGACTTCTTCAACCTCAACGCGAGGCTGCGGCAGAACACCGTGCAGGAGAAGCTGACCAACCAGTGGCTCGAGCAGCTGCTGCTCCGGGCGGGACTGGAGCACACGTGATTTGACGCCGGCCGCTGGCGCGGCCGAAGATAGGAATCGGAATCCTGAATCCCGAATCCTGCCAATCCGGACAGTTAATGTGAGGTTCCCTGCATGCCCGTCGACCAGTCGGCCGTTCTCGATGCCCTCCGTGCCGTGAAGGACCCGGACCTGCACAAGGACATCGTGTCGCTCGGATTCGTCAAGGACCTTGCCATCCACGACGGCCGCGTCGCGTTCACCATCGAGCTGACCACGCCCGCCTGCCCGGTGAAGGACCTGATGCGGGACCAGGCGCGGGCCGCCGTGTCGGCACTCCCGGGCGTGGCTGACGTCGAGGTCACGATGACCGCCGCGGTGCGGGCGGCGCGGAACGTCGAGTCGCAGCAGGCGCCGATCCCGGGCGTGAAGAACATCCTGGCCGTCGGGGCCGGCAAGGGCGGCGTGGGGAAGACCACCCTGGCGGTCAACCTGGCCGCAGCGCTGGCCCGCCTCGGCAGCAAGGTCGGCATCATGGACGGCGACATCTACGGACCGAACGTCCCGATGATGCTCGGCCTCAACCAGCCGCTGATGGCCGAGGGCGAGAAGATCGTCCCGGCCGAGAGTCACGGCATCAAGGTCGTCTCGATGGGATTCCTGGCGCAGGACGACTCGCCGGTGATCTGGCGGGGCCCGATGCTCCACAGCGTCATCCGCCAGTTCTTCCACGACGTGAAGTGGGGCGAGCTCGACTACCTCGTGATCGACATGCCGCCGGGCACCGGCGACGTCGCGCTGAGCCTCAGCCAGACCGTCCCGGTGGCCGGGGCGATCGTCGTGACCACGCCGCAGGAGGTCTCGCTGGCCGACAGCCGGCGCGCGGTGCGCATGTACCAGAAGCTCGACATCCCGGTGCTGGGCATGATCGAGAACATGAGCTACTTCGTGTGCCCGAGCTGCGAGCACGAGAGCGACATCTTCGGGCGGGGCGGCGGCGAGCGGACGGCGCTCGCGATGGAAGTGCCCTTCCTCGGGCGCGTGCCAATCTACGAGCCGATCCGGCGCGGGCGGCGACTCCGGGCAGCCCCTGGTGATCGAAGAACCCGATTCCCCGGCCGCCCGCGCGTTCATCTCCGCCGCCGAGCAGACGGCCGCGCAGGTTTCGATCGCGAGTTACAGGAAGGCCGTCATCCCTCTCACGCACACTCAGTAACACCTGTGGTGCTGGTGGTGCCGGGGTGCTGGAACCTCCGGCACCCTCGGCACGACGGTCACGTCGCGGGTGGGTTCAGTCCGCGGGCCCGAGTTCTTGCATCCTCCGCATCGCCCAGGCTCCGACGATGGGGCCCGGTACAAGCGACACGAACGCCCACTGCCAGCCGACCGAGGCGGCGAGCGACGGGACGATCCGGATGGTCAGCATCGTCAGCAGGTAGCCGCTGCAGGTTTCGACGGTGAGCGCCGTACCGACGTATTGAGGGCGGCTGTTGTCCGCAACCAGGGCGGAGAACTGGGCGGAGTCGGCGACGACCGCGGTGCCCCACACGGCGACGAAGAGGTAGAGCAGGGCCGGGTGGGCGCCGAAGACCGCCGCTGAGAGCAGCGCGCACGACCCGCTGACCCGGAGCGCGAGGCCCGCCACGCGCGCCCGTCCGATCCGGTCCGCTGCCATGCCCGCCGTCACGCAGCCGATCGCCCCGGCCGCGACCCCGACGAACGCAGCCGCGGAGCCCGAGGCGACCGAGAAGTCCCCGCCACGGGCCGCCAGGCTTGCCGACGCGAACGCCCCAATCCACGTCCACATCGCGTACAGCTCCCACTGGTGGCCGAGGTAACCGATGACGGCGAGGCGGGTCGGCTTCTCGCGATAGACCAGCGTTGCAGCCTGCGGGTCGAACCGTCCGGCGGGCGCGTCGAACGGGCCGTCCCGGACGACCGTCAGAACGACCACCGCGCCGGCCACCGCCAGCGAGGCGGCGATCGATCAGCTGCGACCGCCAGCTGTCCAGGCCCGAGCAGCGCCGCCAGCAGGTGCGGGAAGGCCTGGCCGACGGTCAGGGCGGCGACGAGCAAGGCGAGCGCGGTGCCGCGCCGCTCGCGGAACCAGCCCGGCGGCGATCTTGAGACCCGTGGGGTACACCCATGCGAGCGCGGCGCCGGTCGCCACGCGCAGCAGGATCGCCTCGCCCGCGCTGTCGGCGCGCGTGATCGCGGCGGTCGCGACCGCGCCGAGCAGGCACCCGACCGCGAAGAGCCGCCGCGCGTGGCCAGCACGTCGGCCAGGTTGAAGAAGCGCGCTGACCAGCGTGCCCGCAACGAAGCCGCCCTGCACGCGCCATCGTCAGCCACGCGGCCTCGATGCTCGGTGAGGTTGAACTGGGCCGAGAGGGGCGCGGTGACGGCCGTGGCAGAGAACCACAGCGTCATCCCGAGGAATTCGGCGGCGGCGAGCAGGGCGAGCATCAGCCAGGGTGAGCGACGGGCGCCGTTCGGCATGGGCGTCGATCATGCGTCAATCGAGCCCCCGAGGGAAAGGGCGTCGGCGATCTTGACCGTTGAGGCGCGCCGCGTGCGCCAGTCGTGGTACCTTTGATGGAAGCGCAATGCACATCCCCTACACGAAGCACGTTCTCCGCAACGGCCTGCCGGTGCTGATCCACGAGGATCACCGCTGCCCGATCGTCGCCGTGAACCTCTGGTACCACGTCGGCTCCAAGAACGAGCAGCCGGGCCGCACGGGCTTCGCCCACCTGTTCGAGCACCTGATGTTCGAGGGGTCCGAGCACTACGACCACGGCTACTTCCAGCCGCTCCAGCAGGCGGGCGGCGTCTTGAACGGGTCGACCAACGCCGACCGCACGAACTACTGGGAGGTGGTGCCGACCAACAGCCTCGAGCTCGCGCTGTGGATGGAATCGGACCGGATGGGACACCTGCTGCCCGCGCTGACCGAGGACAAGTTCGTGAACCAGCGCGAGGTGGTGCTGAACGAGCGGCGCCAGAACTACGAGAACCGGCCGTACGGGATGGCCGCGATGGCCACGGTCGGCGCCCTCTTTCCGCCGGACCACCCCTATCACTGGCTCACCATCGGCAGCGCCGACGACTTGCGGGCCGCGAGCCTGGACGACGTGCGGCGTTCTTCCAGCAGTTCTATCACCCGGGGAACGCCTCGCTGGCCATCGCCGGCGACGTGAATCCCGACCGCGTCCTGCCGTTGATCGAGTCGTACTTCGGCGCCATCCCTGCCGGGCCCTCCGTGGGAAATGTGACCGCCTCGGCTTCGCTTGGCGAGGAGGTACGGCTGGTGCTGGAAGACGCGGTCGAGCTGCCTCGGCTGTACCTCGCCTGGCACTCGCCGCCCATCTTCGAACCCGGCGACGCCGAGCTCGACCTCGTGGCCGACCTGCTGGCCGAGGGCAAGAGCTCGCGTCTGTACAAGACCCTGGTGTACGAAGGGCGGCAGGCCACCGACGTCACCGCCGTTCAACAGTCGCGCGAGCTTTCCGGCTTCTTCCAGTTGATCGCCACTGCCGCCCCGGGCCACGGGCTGGCGGAGCTCGACGAGATCATCATGGCCGAGATCGGCCGGGTGGCCGCCGACGGGCCCTCGGCGGGGGAGCTCGAGCGCAGCCTGGCCCAGGCCGAGGCGCACTTCGTCTACCGGCTGCAGACGGTCGGTGGGTTCGGCGGGAAGTCGGACCAGCTGAATCAATACAACGTCTTCGTCGGCGACCCGGGTTTCTCGGGCCGCGACCTGGACCGCTATCGCCGGGCCACGCCGCGTCGGTGCAAGCGACGGCCGCGTCGGTGCTCGCCGCGGCCCCGAGGGTCGCCGTGAGCGTCGTGCCGCGCGGACGGCTGGACCTCGCGCTTCCCGACTCCGTGAAGGTGGTGTGCTCGTGACCTCCGTCGATCGTTCCCGCCTGCCGCTGCCCGGGCCCGACCCGACGTTCCGGATCCCAGAGGTGCGTCGCTTCACGCTGGCCAACGGCCTCCGCGTCTGGACCGTCGAGCAGCGCGAAGTGCCGGTGGTGTCTTACCTGTTGCTGCTCGCGTCGGGTGCGTCCGCCGATCCCGAGAACCGTCCGGGCCTGGCGGCACTGACCGCCGACTTGATGGACGAGGGGAGCGGCGACCGATCGGCCATCGACATCGAGGACGCGCTCGCGCGCATGGGCGCGCAGCTCGAGACCGAGGTGGGCTCCGACGCGACCGTGCTCTCCCTGCTCACCCTCGGACGCTTTCGCGACGAGGCCCTCGCTCTCCTCGCCGACGTCGCCACGCGCCCGCGGCTGGCCGAATCAGACTTCACCCGCCTTCGCGACCTCCGCCTGACACGGCTGATGCAGCTGCGCGACCTGCCGCCCGCGGTCGCCGACCGCACTCTCACGCGGCTGCTTTATCCGGCACATCCCTACGGGCACCTGCCGATGGGGACCGCGGAAGGGCTCCGTGAGGTGACAATCGAGGAGGTTCGCGCACACCACGCGTGCGCCTGGCGTCCGTCGCGGCTCACGCTCATCGCCGTCGGCGATGCTTCGCACGACGAGCTCCTCGCCAGCGCCGACCGCGCCTTCGGGGGCTGGGCTCCGGCCTCGATCAACGGCCGGCCGTCGCGGCCCTCGCTCGGGCCCGAGGACCGTCCGCCGGCGGTCGGGCCGCTCGTCGCGATCGTGGACCGCCCCGGCGCCGCGCAGTCTGAAGTTCGAATCGGCCAAGTCGCCCTGCCGCGACAGACACCCGACTACCACGCGCTCCTGGTCCTCAACGCCATCCTCGGCGGTCAGTTCGTCAGCCGCCTGAACATGAACCTTCGCGAGGACAAGGGCTACACCTACGGGGCACGCAGCGGCTTCGAGTTCCGCCTGGCTCCCGGCCCGTTCGTCGTGCAGGTCGCCGTGCAGACCAGCGTGACCGCAGACGCGGTGCGCGAGGCGCTGGACGAAATCGAGGCGATCGGCGGTGCACGCCCCGCGACCCCGGAGGAGCTCGATCTGGCCCGTTCCGCCCTGACGCGCGGCTACCCGCGCAACTTCGAGACGGCCGGCCAGGTGGCGCGGTCCCTGGCCCAGCTGGCGCTCTACGGCCTTCCCGAAGACACCTTCGAGCAATTCGTGCCGGGGGTTGCAGAGGTGGGAATCGCGGAGGTCACGGCCGGTGCCCGGCGCCTGGACCGCAGTCGCATGGTGGTCGCAATCGTCGGCGACCGGGACCGGGTCTCAGAAGGCCTGGCAGGCCTTGGGCTGGGGGATCCGACAATCGTCTTGCCCGAGTGAAACTCTTCGGAAGGCGGAAGGGGGAGGGCGGAGGGCAGAACCGAACCACTCGTCTGTTCGGCACGTCTAATTGGGGGGCGCCCTCTTGCCTCAAGAGAGTTAGACTAGGCGACGACGATGATCGGCCTTGCTCGCATGAGCCTCAGCCTCTTCGGCATGATTGCCGTGGTTGCGGCCGTCCTTGCGACCGCGACAATCTGGCTCCTGCTCACCGACCCCGTGACCGTCGCGAACTCCGTCAGCGAGGGCGACGTCTCGCCCTTGGTACGCCAGCTCGCGTCCGCGGTCTACGAAGCCCTCAAGGGGCTCTTCAGGTACCTCTGACAATCGTCACTTGACAATTGTCTACTTGACGACGGTCCAAGTGGTAAGCGGGCCATGTGCCAAGTGGCCGGTTGCCCAGTCGCCAACTGACAAAGAGCCTTCCTTAGAGGTTTCTCGCCAGGAACTTGGTCAGCACGTAGCCGTCCACGTACTTGAACGGCGCGACGCCCGTGGTGTAGTGCCCGCAGGGCAGGACCGCGAGCTCGTACCCGATTCCCAAATCCTCGTATGCCTGCACCAGCGCGAGCGAAAGGTGCACGGGGAACGTGGTGTCGTACTTCGCGTACACGAGCAGCGTCTTCTTGTTGGTTATACGGTGGACGTAGGCGCGGGGGCTGATCGGCATCCAGAGCCGCCTCAGCAAATCAAGCGTGATGTGCCCGTCGAATCCCGCCCGAACGTGCGAGGTCGAGAGCCCTTCCCAGATGACGTCGGCGAAGTACAACGATACGTGGTTCAACGCTTCCACGCGGATTAGCGGTTCGTGGGCCGTGGTGAGCATGGCCAGGCACGAGCCGAGGCTGGTCCCGAGAATCCCGAGGCGTTCGTAGCCCTGCTGGTGGAGCCACGCGATGGCGCGCCTCGCGTCGGTGACAGCCTGGCGGCACACCTGCACCGTTCGCCCGACGTTCGAGCTGACGATGTAGTCCGCGCGGGTCATGCCGGGCGGCATCCGGCGGTCGTGGTAAGGGAGGCTGAGCCGCAAGGCCGTGATGCCGAAGCGTGCCAGCAGCCGGCAGAGGCCGACGTGGCCGCCAGGGTCGGCGTTCCACTGCGGCAGCACGACCACCGCTCGCTCGCGGTCGTCGCGCCCATCCCGGCGCGCCGCGGGAAACAACCGGCCGTAGACGGTGTTGTTCTCCGGGTCGGGAGTGGTGATCACGCTCGGGAACAGCACGGTTCCGGGGCTGCCGTCGGTGACGGCCGGATCGGCATCCCACTCGTAATCGGTGGTCGGCGGCGCGGCGAAGAACGCGGGCGAGTCAGCCAGCGCGCGCGCGGCCCAGTCGGCGAGGATCTGCGCGGGCGCCTGGCCCGGCTGGTGCCCGTTGGGGCAGACCCAGTCGAGGCCCCATTCGAATGGCCGGACCTGGCGATTGGAATCGCGCGAATGCAGGCGGCGTTCCAAGGCGTGAAAGAAAGGCGCGAGCATCTCTTGGCGGTATTGTATCAGCCAGACCCGCCCCATCCATGCGGCACCGAGGTTGCAGCCGCGTGCGGCATGATCGAACAGCCTCCGCAGCCGCAGCCGCCGTCACCCCGACCGCCGGACATTGTGGACCAGCCGCCGCCGGACCCCCGGCCGGTGCCGCCGCCCGACGTGCCTCCGATCCCGCCGCCGGGCGCCCCGCCGTTTCCCGGCACGAGGCCGGGAGGAGCGGGGTAGAAAGTCCAGAATGCAAAGTGCAAAGTGCAGAGTGCAAGAGTGCACGATGCCGAGAATGCGCCAGCGAGCGGCCGCCACCTACGGGGTGCCGATGAGTGCCTCGACCGCCTCCGCGACGTCCATCAGTTCGCGCGTCCGGTCGAGGCGGCCGGCGAGTTGGAGACCCACCGGGAGGCCACTCGGCGTTCGTCCGCAGGGCAGCGAGATGGCCGGGTGGCGGGTGATGTCGAACAGCTGCGTCAGCCGCAGCATCAACGCCCGGACCGGGTAAGAGGCGTGCCCGATGGTAACGCTGTCCGCGCCGAGCGGCGGGGCAGGGATGGGAAGCGTCGGCAGCACGAGCGCGTCACAGCCGTCGAGCGCGTCTGACACCTCCTGGCGGAGCGACCAGCGTGCCCCGCTGCGCCCGCACGTAGTCTTCGGCCAGGACGTAGCGGCCCATCTCGAGGCGCAGCCTTACGGGCGTCGTGTACGCGTCCGGGTGCTGCTCGATCGCCTCGGCATGGTAGGCGGACGCTTCTGGCAGCTGCACGTGCAGGTAGATCGGCGCGATGTCTGGCGCGTGCGGGATCTCGCGGTCCACGAGCATCGCTCCCGCAGCTTCCAGCCGGGCCAGCAACGCCTGGAACGCGGCCCGGACATCCTCGTGCAGCAGATCCGTGAAGTAGCCCCGCAACACGCCAAGCCGCAGCGAGCCGACCGGCGGCGGCACCGGCCGCGGGGCGACGGCGGCGTGCCAAGGGCTGCCTGGTACGTGGCCCTGGCCCCGGCGACCGAGCGCGACAGCGGGCCTACGTGGTCCAGCGACCAGCTGAGGGGAATCACGCCGTCGCAGGGGATTTCCCCGAACGTCGGCTTCAGCCCGACGCAGCCGCACGCGGCGGCGGGAATCCGTATCGAACCCCCGGTGTCGGTGCCGATCGCCGCGTAGCCCATGCCCTCCACGATGGCTGCCGCCGCGCCCCCGCTGGAGCCGCCGGCCGAGCGTGACGGATCCGCCGGGTTGCGGACCGGGCCGTACGCGGAGTCCTCGCTCGTGGTGCCGAAGGCGAACTCGTGGAGGTTCGTCTTGCCCAGGAAGACCGCCCCCGCCGCTCGCAGCCGCGCCGCAACCGGCGCGTCCGAGGGGGCCACGCGGCCGGCCAGCAGGCGTGACGCCGCGGTCGTCGGCATGCCGGCGACGTCCACCAGGTCCTTGAACGAGACGGGAACGCCGTGGAGCGGGCCACGGTAGCGGCCGGCGGCGATCTCGCGATCCGCGTCGCGCGCCATCGCCAGCGCCTGGTCCGCGCTGACCGTGATGAACGCGTTCACACGGCCGTTGACGCGCGCGATGCGGTCGAGACACGCCTGGGTGACCTCGGTGCTGGTGACTTCGCGTGCCCGGATGCGGGCGGACACCTCGAGCAGCGTTTCCGCGAAGGGCTGGGACATCTCACCCTGTTCCTTCTCGCCGGTGGCGCCGCGCCGGGGGCGGGCCGCCCCTCCACCCGAGCGAAACGGCGCGTTCGTTCCAAGAGGCGGCGCGCAACGTCGCCCGTCGCGCGGGCGAGGCCCTCGAGCAGCGGCCGCAAGTCGGTCAGGCCCCGCCTTGCGGCGTCTTCCGCAGCCGCGT
This sequence comes from uncultured Acidobacteriota bacterium, assembly GCA_963744445.1. Classification (GTDB taxonomy): domain Bacteria; phylum Acidobacteriota; class Vicinamibacteria; order Vicinamibacterales; family Fen-181; genus CAVUTP01. The sequence goes on along the minus strand of CAVUTP010000021.1, from coordinate 40,394 downwards.
TGAGCCACTCCTCGACCCTGGTCATCCCTGCGCCCCTTTCGTCCATTACTGCCAGCGTGCCCAGGGCTGTTCTTGGTCCGGGCCACGGGAGATTGTAAGCTTGTTGACCATGCGCCACACCAAGATCGTCGCCACGCTCGGTCCGGCCTCCGACACCGAGGCGATGCTCGACGAACTGATGGCGGCGGGCGTCGACGTCATCCGCCTCAACTTCTCCCACGGCACGCAGGAGGGGCATCGGGCCTCGCTGGGGCGCGTGCGCGTCTGCCGCGGCCCGCGCCGGCCGGCACGTGGCCATGCTGCAGGATTTGGCGGGGCCGAAGATCCGCATCGGGCGCCTGGCCGGGGGACAGTCGATTCCGCTCGCGCCGGGCGATCCGCTGGAGATCGTCACCGGCGACGGGGAGGGCGGCCAGGGTCGCGTCTACACGACCTTCGCCCCGCTCGCCGGCGCCGTGCGTCCCGGCGACCGCCTGCTGCTCGACGACGGGAGGATCGAGCTGCAGGTGAACGAGGCGGGCGGCGGGTCGATTGGGACGACCGTGGTGTTCGGTGGCGCCCTCGGGCAGCACAAGGGGATCAACGTGCCGGGCGTGCCGCTGCCCGCGACGGCGTTGACCGAGAAGGATGCGGAGGACCTGCGCTTCGGCCTCGCGCTTGGCGTTGACCTCGTGGCCTTGAGCTTCGTGCAGACGCCCGACGACCTCGCGAGGCCCGCGCGGTGATGGAGCAGGCGGGCCGGCCCCGGCGTCCCGCTGCTCGCCAAGATCGAGCGGCCGCAGGCGGTGGAGAACCTCGACGAGTTGCTGAAGGTGGTAGACGGTATCATGGTCGCGCGCGGGGACCTCGGGCTCGAGCTGCCGCTCGAGCGGGTGCCGGGCGTCCAGAAGAAGGCGACGCACGCCGCCCGCGCGGCGGCGGTACCGGTCATCGTCGCCACCGAGGTGCTCGACTCGATGAGGACCCAGCCGCGGCCGACCCGGGCCGAGGTGAGCGACGCGGCCAACGCGGTTGACGACGGCGCGGACGCAATCATGCTGTCGGGCGAGACCGCGGTCGGCATTGCCCCTGGGCCGCGTGGTGCGGACCCTGGACTCCATCATCCGCGCGGCGGAAGCCGCCTACCCGGCGATCTCGCGCGTGGCGGTCGTGCAGCCAGACGAGGGGTCGCCGGCGGGCGCGATGTGCGAGGCCGCCGTCACCCTGGCGGAGCGGGGGCACGCGCAGGCAATCGTGGCCGTCACGCGGTCGGGCAGGACCGCGCGCTTCCTGGCTGCTCTTCGGCCCGACGTCGCCCGTCTACGTCGATCACCGGGCAGCCCGAGGTGGCGCGCCGCCTCGCGCCGGTCTGGGGCGTGACACCTGTCGTGACCGACCTCGGTGAGGGGATGGTGCCGTTCGGCGCGCTCGTGAGCCGGCTGGCCACCGAGGGCGTGCTGCGCCGCGGGGCGACGGCGGTGCTGGTGAGCGTGGACCCGGACCTGACGCGCGACGACGCGAACTACCTGAGGCTCGTGACGGTTGCCTAGCCCGTCCTATGACCCCTTCCAGCTACGGGCCCATCGCCCCCGGCTCGCTCGTCGCCGCGGCCGCCGTCATCTTCCTGCTGGCTGCGGTGGCCGTGTGGATCGGCCGCCGGTACGTGAACCAGTTCCTCGCCCGGATGGAAGCCGCCGCCCCGGAGGCGAGCAGCGAGCTGAAGGTCCGCGCCCGGCAGGTTGTCGTCGCGCTCGCGATCGCGGCATTCGGTATCGCGGGGATCGCGACCGGTGGGCTCCTGCTCTCCCGCGCGGGCTTCGACGTCCCCGACTGGACACCGCGGCAGGTCGTCTCGCTGCTCCTCTCGCGGGGCCTGCACGCGCTCATCATCGTCGCGGGCGCCTACATCACCCTTCGTATCGCGAACCTCTCGATCGAACGGTTCAAGTTCCGGGCGGGCGGCGATCGAACCGACCCGGCCAGCCTCGAGAGGATCCGCCGCGCGGCGACGCTGGGGAGCATCGTCTCGAGCACCGTCACGGCTGCCGTGTGGTTCTTCGCCGTGCTGATGGTGCTGCGGGAACTGGCCATCGACGTGGTGCCGCTGCTGACCGGCGCGGGCATCGCCGGCCTGGCGATCGGCTTCGGCGCGCAGAACCTGGTGCGCGACGTGATTTCCGGGTTCTTCATGATCCTGGAGGACCAGGTGGGTGTGGGCGACGTCGCGCGCATCCAGACGGTGACCGGCGTCGTCGAGGAGATCAACCTCCGGACGATCGTCCTGCGCGACGCCGACGGGACGGTGCACGTGTTCCCGAACGGCACGGTCACGACGCTCGCCAACTTGAGCAAGGACTTTTCCTACGCGGTGGCCGACATCGTGGTGGCGCACGGCGAGAACCTCGAGCGCGTGTTGTCCGCCCTGCGAGGCATTGGCACGTCGGTCGTGGACGACCGCGAGTTCGCGCCGTTCCTGCTGGGCCCGCTGGAGATCCTGGGCGTGCAGGAGTTGCGCGAAACCAGCCTCACGCTGCGCGTGCGCTTCAAGACGATGCCCATGAAGCAGTTCCTGGTCGCGTCCGAGCTGCGCCGCCGGATTGCGATCGGCTTTGCCGCCCGCAACATCAAGCCGTTCCGCCAGGTGTAGGCGGAGGCCGGAGATCCTTCGCATGACCGACGCCACATCGACGCCGCGCGGCCGCCCGCAGCCCACGCGCCTGTTCCGGTGGCTGGTGCTCGTCTTCATCAGCCTGGCGATGTTCGGGAACTACTACGTCTACGACTGCGATCAGCCCGCTCGCGGACGTGCTGAAGGAGCAGCTGAAGTTCTCCGACTCGAGCATCGGCCTGCTGCAGGCGATCTACAGCTTCCCGAACATCGTGATGGTGCTGATCGGCGGGATCATCATCGACCGCATCGGGACGAAGCGTTCGACGCTGCTGTTCGGCGCGCTCTGCTTCCTCGGCGCGGCGGTGACCGCCTGGCCGGACGTGCCCGCGTTCGGCCCCCTGGCAAGCCTCGTCACGTGGCTCGGGTCCGTCTTCGGGTTCGAGGTGGAGTCGCGCGTGCTCGCGTCGATGGTGGCCGGCCGGCTGATCTTCGGCCTCGGCGCCGAGTCGCTGATCGTGGCGGTCACCACCGCGATCGCGCGCTGGTTCAAGGGCAAGGAGCTGAGCTTCGCCTTCGGGATGAACCTGACGATCGCGCGCTTCGGCTCGTTCGCCGCGCTCAACTCGCCGAGCTGGGCGTCGGAGTCCTACGCGGGCTGGCAGCTGCCGCTGGTGATCTCGGTCGGCTTCGCGACCTTCTGCGTCGTGGGCGCCGTGCTGTACTGGGTGCTCGAGGCGAGCGCGGAGCGGCGCTACGCGCTGGGGGCCGCGGGCCCCACCGACAAGGTGAACTTCCGGGAGGTCTTCAGCTTCAGCACCTCGGTACTGGTTCATCGTCGCGCTCTGCATCACGTTCTACTCGGGCATCTTCCCGTTCCAGACGTTCGCCGTGAAGTTCTTCATCGAGGCGCACGGGACGACGCGCGAGATCGGCGGCGCGCTCTCCAGCTCGCTGACCTTCTTCGCGATGGTCGTGCACGCCCCTGTTCGGCCTGCTGGTGGACCGGGTCGGGAAGCGCTCGCTGTTCATGATGTTCGGGTCGCTGCTGCTCGTGCCCGGTCTACCTCATGATGGCCTACACGACCATGCCGGCGCTCGTGCTCTTCAACCTGCCCATCCCGTTCACGGAAGTCGATCTTCCCGGTCTACCTGCCGATGATCATGATGGGCGATCGCCTTCTCGCTGATCCCGGCGGTGATGTGGCCGTCGGTGGCGTACGTCGTGGGCGAGGAGAAGCTGGGCACGGCGTACGGGCCTGATGACGATGATCCAGAACATCGGGCTGTTCGGCTTCAACCTGCTGATCGGCTGGGCGAACGACACGTGGGGCGCGAGCGCGGCCAACCCCGCGGGCTACGCGCCGGGGATGTGGATGTTCTCGACGCTCGGCTTCCTCGGCCTGTTCTTCGCGTTCATGCTCCGCCGCAGCGAAAAGGGGCCGCAGGCGCACGGGCTCGAGACGATAACGACGAAGGCTTGAAGTCACAAGTCATGAGTCTCTAGTCCGAGTCTGAAGTCTCAAGTCTGAAGTCGGAACTTCTCGCTTCTGACTGACCTGGACTTCTGATTCCTGGTTTGGACTTCTGATTTTGACTTCTGACTCTGACTTGTGACTTGTGACTTGTACTTTTGACTACTCCGTCACCGTCAACGCCGCCCCCTCGAAGGTTCTCGCGGCGTTCTTCGATCCCCGCGCGCTGCGGGCGTGGTGGGACGTCGAGGCCGTCGTGGCCTCGCCGCGGCCGCTCGGCCCGTACCGCGATCGAGTGGGGCCCGACCGACGCCAGCGACGACGTGCTCGGGCTGCTCGGCGGGGTCTACCACGGGACCGTCATCGACTTCCGCCCGGGCTTGGGCTTTTTCGTGGCCGACGTCTACTGGCTCCCGCCCGAGGGCGAGCCCATCGGGCCCATGGCCCTGGAGGTCAGCTGTTCGCCGGCGGCCTGCGGAGGCCGGCCGCCGGGGGCAGGCAACAATCTTGCGGGTCTCTCAGCGGGGCGTGGACGACAGCCCCCGCTGGCTGCGGTACTACGAGGTGATCGGCGCCGCCTGGCCGGAGGCCTTCGACGCCTGAAGGCCTACCTCGAGCACGGCCAGGGCATCTGGGACCTGCGCGGCTACTGACCCCCAATCAACAAGTCACCAAATCAACCAGTCAACAAATGAACACCCAGCCGCTGGCCTACTTGAGCCGCGAGTTCCTCGAGAGCGACGAGGGACGCCCGCTGCGGATCCTCTCCGAGTACCTCGACCCGCTTCGGCGGTTCAAGCACGAGAAGATCCAGGACACGGTGGTGTTCTTCGGATCCGCCCGGGTGTCGAGCCGCGAGCGCGCGGAACGGATGCTGGGCGTGCTCGAGCGCCGGCGCGACGGCCAGCCGGCCGCGGACGCTCGCGGCGCAGCTGGCGCAGGCGCAGGCGCTCCCTGGCCTGGGCGCGCTACTACGAGGAGGCCCGGGCGCTGGCTCGGCAGCTGACCGACGTGGAGCCTCTCGCTGGAGGCGCCCTTCCACCGGTTCGTCGTGTGTTCGGGCGGCGGGCCGGGGATCATGGAGGCGGCCAACCGCGGCGCGCGCGAGGCCGGCGGCAAGACCATCGGCCTGAACATCCGGCTGCCCTTCGAGCAGGGGCCGAACCCGTACATCTCGAAGGGGCTGCACTTCGAGTTCCACTACTTCTTCATGCGGAAGTTCTGGTTCGCCTACCTCGCGAAGGCGCTGGTGGTGTTCCCGGGCGGCTTCGGCACGCTCGACGAGCTGTTCGAGATCCTGACGCTCGCGCAGACCGAGAAGCTGTCGAAGAAGATCGGCGTCCTGCTGTACGGCCGGGAGTACTGGGAGCGGATCCTGAAGTTCGAGCCGATGGTGGAGGCCGGGGCATCTCCCCGCGCGACCTCGGGCCTCTTCACGTTCGCCGACACGCCGGAGGAGGCGTTCGCCTACCTCCAGCACCACCTCGTGGAGAACTACCTGAAGCCGGGCGCGCGGGACGAGGCGAAGGCGCCGGGGTTGGCACGACGGGCGACTCGTTGATCGGGATTGAGATTGGACGACCCAGAATGGCATGAAATCAGATCAATGAGCAATAAGACTCGCGTCATGATGAGGAACTGTCTGGTGTCCGATCTGCCTGGTCGCCGGTTCCCCTGCGATGGCCTCCCAGGGGGTCCCGCCCTCGATGTGCGATCGCAGGCTTCCCGATCCCGCCAGGATGTCGATCGGCATCAGCTCGTGCTCGTACTCGGTACGGGGGCTGGCGCCAGGCGAAGCGCTCCGGGTCGGCGTCGTAGAACGCCCGCAGCAGCGCGACCGCGGCGAGCACCGGCCGGAAGCGCCGCCGGTCGGTGACGTGAGCCTGGCACCCGCCGCACGCCTGTCGCGCGTGCTTGTGGAACGTGGGTTCGAAGACCACCGGGCGGAAGCGGACCCCCTCCAGGGATTGCTGGTTCATCGAGTGCGCCAAGGCTCGGCGTCAATCCAGGGGGCGCCGAGGATCTCGAACGGCCTTGTCGTGCCGCGCCCTTCCGAGAGCATGGTGCCCTCGAACAGCACCGCCGCCGGGGTACACGATGGCCGTGTCGAGCGTGGGCATGTTCGGCGAGGGCATCACCCAGGGCAGCCCCGTTTCGTCCCAGTACATCCCGCGGCGCCAGCCCTCCATCGCCTGGACCTGGAGGTCCGCGCCGATGCCGAAATGCGTCGTTGAAGAGGCGCGCCAGTTCCCCGATGGTCATCCCGTGCCGCATCGGGATGGGGAACAGTCCCACGAACGACTCGTACCCGTCCTCGAGCACCGGCCCCTCCACCGCCTCGCCGCCGATGGGGTTCGGCCGATCGCACACGACCACCGGGACGCGGTGCCTGGCCGCGGCCCGGAGGCAGTTGGCCATGGTGTAGACGAACGTGTAGATGCGGGCTCCGACATCCTGCAGGTCGATCACCAGCACGTCGAGGCCGGCGAGCATGTCCGCGGTCGGCTCGCGCGTCTCGGAATACAGGGAGTACACCGGCACGCGCCGCCGCGCGTCCCGGGCGTGCGCCGACTCAATCATGTTGTCCTGGAGGTCGGCCCGGAAGCCGTGCTGCGGCCCGAACACGGCCGCCAGGGTCACCCCGGGCGCGGTCGCGAGGCGGTCCACGATGTGGCGGAACGCCCCGTCAATCGAGGCGGGGTTGGCGACGACGCCGACGCGGCGGCCGCGCAGCAGGCCGGACTCGAGCAGGAAGATCTGAGCCAAGTCGGACGGGCATGCGACGATTCTACTTCTTGCGCGTGCGGCTGGCCTCGTACCCGCGCGATGAAATCGTCCACCGACGTCGCCGCAATCAGGCGGCCGATGGCGTCCATCGGCAGGTCGTCCACCGACCGGAACCGCAGGCACGACTTCCCCATGTCGAGCTTCTTCCCGGCCGCCTTGAAGGCGTCCTTCAGGGCGGCGGCCTGCGCCGGGTCCTGGTAGGCCCCCATCAGGTACAGCGAGAAGTAGTTCTTCTGCGCGGCAATGGCCACGTTGCACAGCGGCTGCCCGTTGTAGGTGTCCGGGTAGCGTTCGAGCGGAATGCCGTAGGCAATCATGCCGTAGGCGACCGTCTCGCGGAACCCCTTGGGCAGGTGCTTGCGAACGAGGCGCCGGACGGCGCTGACCACCGCCCGGCGGTCCTCCGGCAGCTCGGCCAGGTACTCTTCGACGGTCGTCGCGCGGCTCATGACCATGGGGGCTCCTCCTCCCGGGATTCTAACTCGGGCCCGGATTCTCCGAGAGGCCGGCGCCCGGGTTTTGGCCTGTGCATTCTGCATTTTGCCTTCTGCATTTCCCCCTGTGCTAGCATCTCCCACCATCACACCTTCCTTCTCTTCCGGAGTGACAGCATGAAAAGAACAATCTGGATCGCGGCGCTCGTGGCCCTCGTGGCGGCGACGGCGGCAGTGACCGCCGGCCAGGGAGGGGGCGCCGACCGCCTGACGGCCTCCGTCCTCGAGGGCATCGAACTGCGCGGCATCGGCCCGTCGCTGGCCACCGGCCGCATCGCCGACGTCACGATCGACCCGAAGAACCCGAACGTCTGGTACGTCGCCACGTGCGTTCGGCGGCCTCTGGAAGACCGTCAACCGCGGCATCACCTTCACGCCGCATCTTCGACGACGGGCCCTTCACGCTGTGCTGCGTCGTCGTCGACCCGAAGGACTCGAACGTCGTGTGGCTCGGCACGCGGCGAGAACGCCAGCCAGCGCAGCGCGCACTTCGGCGACGGCGTCTACAAGTCGACCGACGCCGGCAAGACCTGGAAGCGGATGGGCCTGGCCGCGTCCGAGCACATCGGCAAGATCCTCGATCGACCCGCGCAACTCCAGCGTCGTGTACGTCGCGTCGCAGGGGCCGCTGTGGTCGGCCGGCGGCGAGCGCGGGCTCTTCAAGACGACCGACGGCGGCGCGACGTGGACCGCGGTGCTGACGATCAGCGACGACACGGGCGATCAGCGACATCGTGTTCGACCCGAAGAACGCCGATGTCATCTACGCGTCGGCCTACCAGCGGCGCCGGGCGGTCGGCCAGATGATTGGCGGCGGCCCCGAGGGCGGGATCCACAAGACGACGAACGCGGGCAAGACCTGGACCAAGCTCACCAAGCGGCCTGCCCACAGGGCGACGTGGGCCGCGCGGGCCTCGCCATCGACGGGCGCAAGAGCCCGGCGACGCGTGTTCGCGCTCATCGACGCCAAGCGCGCGGAATCCGGCTTCTACCGCTCCGATGACGGCGGCGCACCTGGGCGCGCTGGGCCAGATGCCGGCGGCGGGAGGCGGGCGCGGGGCGGCCCCGGCCGGCGGGTGGCGGGTGCCGCGGCGCAGCCCCCGAACGCGCCGGCGGGCGGACAGCGCGGCGCGGCGGCGCAGGCCCAGGCCGCGGTGGCTGGCGGGCAGCGGGGAGGCGCGCAGGTGCCGGCCGCGCGCCCGACGACTGGTATCGAGGCGGCGGCGCGGCCGTACTACCACGAGATCTTCGTCGATCCGTACCGGCCCGACACGCTCTACTCGATGAACATGAACGTCGAGCGCAGCACGGATGGCGGCAAGACCTGGCACCGCACCAACTGGGAGAACCACGGCGTGCACGTCGATCACCACGCCATCGCGTTCGACCCGACCGACCAGAACCACATCCTGCTCGGCAACGACGGCGGCCTGTACGAGACCGTACGACGACGGCGCGACCTGGCGTTTCTTCGCCAACCTGCCCATCACGCAGTACTACCGCGTCGGCGTCGACAACGCGAAGCCGTTCTACAACGTCTGCGGCGGCACGCAGGACAACTGGTCGCACTGCGGCCCGTCGCGCACCCTCAACCGCTGGGGCGTCCGCAACAGCGACTGGTTCATCATCGCCGGCGGCGACGGCTTCCAGGCGCGCGATCGACCCGGACGACCCGAACATCGTCTACGCGCAGTCGCAGAACGGCGAACGTCAGCGCGTCTCGACCTGCGCACGGGCGTCTCGAAGTCCATCCGTCCGCCGCAGGCGCGCGCGAGCGTGGCGCGCGGCGGGGACGACGCGCTGGGCGGCGAACCGCGGCCGCGCAAGGGCGGACAGCGCGCGCAGGACGCGCGGCGCGCGGCGCCCGGCCGGCGGCGGCACAGCGCAGCGGCCGTGCGCCGATCGCACCAACTGGGACGCGCCCTACATCATCAGCCCGCACTCGCCGACGCGGCTCTACTGGGCGAGCAACCGCCTGTATCGCAGCGACGACCGCGGCGACACCTGGACCGTGATCAGCCCCGATCTCTCGCGCAACCTGAACCGCGACGAGATTGCCGATCATGGGCAAGGTGTGGCCGCGCGGATTCGGTGGCGCTCAACGTCTCGACCACCGACCTGAGCAACATCGTGTCGCTCGACGAGTCGCCGCTGCTCGAAGGGCTCATCTGGGTGGGCACCGACGACGGGCTGGTGCAGGTGACCGAGGACGGCGGGAAGAACTGGCGGAAGATCGAGCAGTTCCCCGGCGTGCCGCAGTGGACGTACGTCACCGACGTCTTCGCGTCGCCGCGCGACGCCAACACCGTGTTCGTCACGCTGAACAACTGGCAGCGCGGCGACTACAAGCCGTACATCGTGAAGAGCACGGACCGCGGCAGGACGTGGACGAACATCACCGGCAACCTGCCGGACAGGCACGACGTGTGGGCGATCGTCGCAGGACCACGTGAACGGCGACCTGCTGTTTGCCGGCACCGAGTTCGGCCTGTTCGTCACGCGTGGACGGCGGCAAGCAGTGGGTGCAGCTGAAGGGCGGCATGCCGAGCATCCAGGTGCGCGACATGACGGTGCAGCGCCGCGAGAACGACCTCGTCCTGGCGACGTTCGGCCGCGGCTTCTACGTCCTCGACGACTACAGCGCGCTGCGCGAGATCACGCGCAGACGCTGGCCGAGGAGGCGCGGCTGTTCCCGCTGCGCGACGCGCTACTCGTTCAGCCCAGCTCGGCATGGCCCCGGCCGGCGCCGCCGGGCATCGGCCCGCTGGCGGGCAACTGGACGGCGCCCAACCCGCCGTTCGGCGCGGTGTTCACCTACCACGTGCGCAGCAGCTGCCGGCCGACACGAAGCTCGTGCTCACCATCACCGACGAGGCCGGGCGGCAGGTGCGCCGGATGGACCTCGACAAGGCCGCCGGGATGCGCCGCGTGGTGTGGAACCTCCGCGGCGATCCGCCGGCGACGACGCCTGCCCAGGGGAGCGCGCCTCAGCCGGGCGCCGGGGGCCGCGGAGGTTTCCAGCAGGCGCCGCTGGCGACGCCAGGGCGCTATCACGCCGTGCTGGGGAAACAAGTCGGCGACACCGTCACGCCGATTGGACCGCCCCAGACATTCCACGTGATCCAGGTTCAGCAGTAAGGGTAGGGGCGAGGGGATAGGGAAACGGGGCCGGCCGGTGCCGGCCCCGTTTTTTTTGCGGCGGCCGCGGTTGACCGATGGCCGTTGCCCCGCTCAGAATCGAGGCTGGGCTCCTTCCACGCAGTCACCTGTGCGTACCCGGCCGTCCCGGCCAGGTGTTGTCGATTGACGTCGAAAGGGTGAGCGATGAGCGGAGTACGGGTACTGGTCGGCACGCGCAAGGGCGCGTTCGTCCTGACGTCCGACGGCACGCGCGAGCGACTGGGAGGTCAGCGGCCCGCACTTCGGCGGGTGGGAGATCTACCACCTCAAGGGCTCGCCGGCCGATCCGAACCGGCTCTACGCCTCGCAGTCGCAGCGGCTGGTTCGGCCAGATGATCCAGCGCTCCGACGACGGCGGCAAGACCTGGGAGCCGGTCGGCAACAAGTTCGCCTACGACGGCGACGCCCGGCACGCACCAGTGGTACGACGGCACGCCAGCATCCCTGGGAGTTCAAGCGCGTCTGGCACCTCGAGCCGTCGCTCGACCGACCCCGACACCGTCTACGCCGGGCGTCGAGGACGCCGCGCTGTTCCGCTCGACCGACGGCGGCCAGACCTGGCAGGAGCTGCCGGGCCTGCGCGGCCACGACTCGGGGCCCGCATGGCAGCCGGGCGCCGGCGGCATGTGCCTGCACACGATCCTCCTCGACCCGAGCGCAGCCCGGCCGGATCTTCGTCGCCATCTCGGCGGCGGGCGCGTTCCGCACCGACGACGGCGGCGCAGACCTGGCAGCCGATCAACCGGGGCCTGCAGTCGGAGTACATCCCCGACCCGGACGCCGAGGTCGGCCACTGCGTGCACCGCATCGCCATGCACCCGTCGCGGCCGGACGTGCTGTTCATGCAGAAGCACTGGGACGTGATGCGCAGCGACGACGCCGGCGAATCCTGGCACGAGGTCAGCGGCAACCTGCCGACCGACTTCGGCTTCCCGATCGACGTGCACGCCCACGAGCCGGAGACGATCTACGTCGTGCCGATCAAGAGCGACTCCGAGCACTACCCGCCGGACGGCAAGCTGCGCGTCTACCGCAGCCGGACCGGCGGCAACGAGTGGGAGGCGCTGACCGCAGGGCCTGCCGCAGCAGAGACTGCTACGTCAACGTGCTGCGCGACGCGATGGCGGTCGACTCGCTCGACGCGTGCGGCGTCTACTTCGGCACCACCGGCGGCCAGGTCTACGCCTCGGCCGACGGCGGCGACACCTGGGCGCCGATCGTCCGCGACCTGCCGGCGGTGCTCTCGGTCGAGGTCCAGACGCTGCCATGATCCGCGTCGTGCTGCCGTCCCACCTGCGGACGCTGGCGCGCGTCGACGGCGAGGTCGCGCTCGAGCGTCGAGCGGCCGGTCGACGCTGCGCTGCGGTCCTCGACGCGCTCGAGGCGCGCGTACCCGGTGCTGCGCGGGCACGATCCGCGACCACGTCACGCGGCAGCGCCGGCCGTTCGTGCGGTTCTTCGCCTGCGAGCAGGACCTCTCCCACGAGCCGCCCGACGCCCCGCTCCCGGACGCGGTGGCGGCGGGGGACGAGCCGCTGCTGGTCGTCGGGGCGATGGCCGGCGGGTAGGGCCGGGCAGCAAATGCAGAATGCAAAATGCAAAATGCAAAATGCAAGGAACGCGGGAGAGGGGTGGGCGACTCCGGGTACGTCGGCCGCCGCCTGTCGTCGGCTGATGTGCTACCATCAAAAGTTGGCGTAATAACGGGTTCGAAGGAGTGAACGATGCGGCGCTGGATATCGGGTTTCGCGGTCGCCCTGGTCGTGGCGATGGGCCTGGCGGGTTGCTCGGACGAGATTTCGGGCGGCGACGCCACCCGACGTGCCCACGACGCCGTCCACGGTGACACAGACCGAGACCGTCACCGGGACCGTGACCACCTCGGAAACGAAGGTTCACACCTTCGCGGTGCGGCCCGGGCTGGTGACCGCCACCCTGACGGCACTCGGCCCTGAAGGCGTTCCCCCCATCGGTATCGGGCTGGGGACCTGGGACTTCATCAGCTGCAACGCGGTCGTGAACAATCCCTCGGCCATCCAGGGGAACAGGGTGGTCGGGACGGCCTCGTCGTCCACGGTGATCTGCCTGAAGGTCTTCGACACGGGGAACCTGACGGACACGACGGCGACACTACACGGTCACCGTCGAGTTCCAGGTGCTGGCAGGATCGTAGTGGCCAGTGACCAGTGAACAGTGAATCACGCGTGACACACTGACCACTGGCGGCTGGCAGCGACTGGCCACTGACCACTATCCACCGGCCGCCCGTCGACTCTCGCTCCTCACTTCTCCGGCGTCTTCGGCTCCTCCAGCGTCTCGAGCACCGACGCGCCACGCGAACTTCTTGCCCGTGCCGCGGACGTAGTAGTCCATCCACGCCATCTCGGCCACCGACTTCACCAGCTGGTTGCGCGCGTCGGGGATGCCGTGGCTCTGGCCCGGGATACATGAACAGCTCGGTCGGCACGCCGAGCTGCTTGAGCGCCATGTGCAGCTCCATCGCTCTGCGGGCTCGGCACGCGCGGGTCGCCCTCGACGACGTGGATCATCGTCGGCGTCTTCGCGTTCTTGATGTACTTGAGCGGCGACTGCTCCCAGTAGGCGTCGAAGTCGTCGTACGGCAGCTTGTCGCCCAGGTAGTACTGCCGGTTGCGCTGCACGTCGCTCTGCGCGTACATCGAGATCCAGTTCGACGTGCCGGCGCCGGAGCTGATCGCCTTGAAGCGGTCGGTGTGCGTCAGGATCCAGTTGGACCAGTGGCCGCCGGCGCTCCAGCCCAGCGCGCCCATCTTGTCGCCGTCCACCATGCCCTGCGGCGATCAGGTGATCCACGCCGGTCATGATGTCGTCGAAGCCCGGCGGGAAGTAGTTGCCGACGATGCCGTTCTTGTGCGCCTCGCCGTAGTTGGTCGAGCCGCGGTAGTTCGGCTGCAGCACCACGTAGCCCGCGCCGGCGTACACCTGCGACGCCGTAGCCGCCGTTGAAGCCGAGCACGTCGGCCGACGGCCGGCCCGCCGTGGATGGCGACGATGAGCGGGTAGCGCTTGCCGGCCTGTGTAGCCGACCGGCTTGACCAGGACGCCGCCCACCGTCTTGCCGTCCTTCGACTTCCAGGTGATCTCCTCCTGCTCGCCGAGCGCGAAGCCCTGCGACCTGCGGGTTGGCGTCGGTCAGCTGCTTCCAGGCCGCGCGGGTCGGCCGAGCTGCTCGACGCGCGCGCACGGTGAAGATCGGCCGGTGGCGTCGGCCGTCGGAGTAGTTGATCGAGGATCACGCCGGTGTCCTCGTCCCGGTCTGGCCGTCACCAGCCGCCTTCTCGTTGGTCACCTGCCGGACCGTGTCCTTCGCGACGTCGAGCGCGAGCACCTGGTTCGTCGCCCTGATGCCCTCGTTGAAGTAGATCGTGTCTTGCCGTCCTTCGACCAGAAGCCGACGGTGACGTCGCCGTCGAACGACGCGCCGAGCTTCCGCCACTGCGCCGCCCGGTCTCGCCGGCGCGCGCAGGTAGAGCTCGCTGGTTCTTCATGCTGTACGGTCGAGGTCGTCGGGCGCCGAGAACGCCACGCACTCGCCCGTCGGGCGAGAAGCTACAGGCCGCTCTCGCCGACCTCGGCGTTGCTCGGTCAGCCGCTCGATCCTGCCCGGTCGCCACCTCCAGCAGGTACGGGTCGCTGTTGATGCTCTGCTCGGTGATGTTGCGCTTGTAGCGGTCGTGCCGCGATGCCGCGGAAGCCCGACCCACTTGCCGTCGTGCGAGATCGTGAAGCTCGGCCACGCGTGATAGCGCGTCGTCCTTGGTCAGGCGGCTTCACCTTCACGGTGGCGAGCGTCGACCGCCCACAGGTGCGCCAGCGGCGTCTCCGCGTTGCGGATGTCGACCGTGAACTTCTTCTCGCGCCGCGCCTTCTCGTCGGCCTTGTCGACCGTGTCGGGGCCGACGAAGTAGATGCGGCGGCGTCGGGCGACCAGCGCCACGCGCCCACGCCGGCTGGCCTGCTTGGTCAGCTGCTCGGCCTTCGCGGTGTCGATGCCGTCCACCGGGAGGCGGTACAGCTGCTCCTCACCGGCCTTGCCGCTGCGGTAGACCAGCCACTTGCCGTCCTTGCTGAAGGCGAAGGTGGACACGCCGTCCTTCGCGTCGGTGATCTTGCGCGCCTCGCCGCCGTCCGGCCGCATCAGGTACAGCTGGTTCTGGTCGCGCGCCGACGCGGCGCCTCGCGGTTCGAGGCGAAGACGAAGGCCGAGCCGTCGCGCGCCCACCGCGGCGTCGGTCTCGTTCTTGTCCTTCGTGAACGTCATCTGCCGGGTCGAGGGCACGCCCTGCTGCACGCGAGACGAGGTAGATGTCGGTCTGCCGCTTCGCCTCCTTCCAGTCGGGCGTGCTGACGGTGTAGAGCAGCCACGTCCCGTCGGGGCTCGGCGCGGGCGAGCCCGCCTGCCGCATCTGCTGCATGTCGAGGAACGTCATCGGCCGCTTGCCGCCGGCGGCCTGGGCCTGCGGTCGCGCCAGCACCGGGTTCGACAGGAGGGTCAGCGCCGCCGCGGCCAGGTACCGCGCGGAGAGCCGAGATCGGAAGATGTGCATCATGGAAAGGTCCTCGCTTCGGGTGGGATTCTACAGGGCCGGGCCCCGGAAGCAGAATGCAAAATGCAAAATGCAGAATGCGAAGAGCCACGGGCAGAGTGCAAAGTGCAAAGTGCAGAATGCACGACGCTTCGCCTGGAGGCCGCGGCATCCGGCCCTCTGCAGCCTGCAGCCTGCAGCCTGCAGCCTGGAGCCGTTAGCCGGCCTGCGTGGCTGTCCGCCGGTTCACCAGCCAGACCCCCAGCAGGATCGCGCCGCCGCCGGCCGCCACCGGCCAGGTCACCCTCTCGCCCAGGACGGCCGCGGCCACCGCGACCGTCACGATGGGCTGGAGGTACTGAAACGACGCCAGCGACGAGGCCTCGGTGTGTGCCAGCGCGTCGTACCAGAAGGCATACGCGAGGCCGGAGCAGCCAATCCCGAGAAACAGCACGCTGGCCCAGCCGGTCGCGGACAGTGCGGGCAGCGCGTGCCAGCCCCCTTCGAGCGCGAAAAGGGGCAGCGAGGCCAGCCAGCCGAACGTGATGACGTGGGCCATCATGACCGCTGGCGTGTAGCGGCCGATGACGCGCTTCGACAGCGTGGTGAACAGCGCCCAGTTCGCGGCGCTGAGGAGCACCAGCCCGTCGCCGGGGGTCGCCTGCCTGAACAGCTCCGTCGGCACGTGGCCGCGGCCGACGATCACGGCGGCGCCGAGCGAGGCCACGACGAGGCCGGCCACCTTCTGCCCGCCGAAGGCCTCCCGCAGCATCAGCCTCGCGAAGACCGCCGTGAAGATCGGGATCAGCGCAACCATCCACCCGGAGTTCGTGGCGGTTGTCGTCAGGAGCCCCGTGGACTGCAGCAACTGGTGAACCGTGATGCCGTTCAGGCCGAGCAGGACCAGCCAGGGCATGTCCCGCCGCCGGGCCACCGCTGCCTCGCGCCGCCACGCGAGGAGGGCCAGCAGGACCGCCACGCCGAGGGCGAAGCGGAGCACCACGACCGTCAGCGGCGTGATCTCCCGCAGCGCCACCTTGGTGGCGATGAACGACGCGCCCCAGAGGATCGTGGCCGTGAGCGCCTTGAGCAGGGTCTGCGTGGTCATGCCGCGAGCCCACAGCATGACGGGGGGAAATGCAGAATGCAAAGTGCAAAATGCAGAATGCAGAATGCAGAACGCAAAGTGCAGAGCGCGGGCGCGGGCGGAGGTAGAATGCCGCCCATGAAGACTGCCCATCGCGCGGAGCCCCGCTCCCTGACCGTTGGCCTCGCCGCGGCGTGTGCCGCCGTCATCGTGCTCGTGTGCCTCCCGCCCGTGGCGGGCAGGCGCCGACGCCCTCGCGCGCCGTGTTTCCCGGCCAGGATTGGACGCGCGTGGAGAAGCCCGAGGCGGTCGGCTACCGTCGGCCCGCCTCGAGGCGCTGCGCGCCTGGCTGGAATCGATCGACACCACCGCCATGATGGTCTCGGTCGGCGGGCAATCGCTGTTCGAGTACGGCGACCTCGCGCGCCTGAGCTACCTGGCGTCGGTGCGCAAGAGCGTGCTCGCCATCCTGTACGGCAAGTACGTCGAGAACGGCACGATCCCGCTGGACAGGACGCTGCGGGAGACTCGAGTTCACCGACGTCGGCGGCCTGCTGCCCCAGGAACTGGAGGCCACGGTCGAGCACCTGATCACCGCGCGGTCGGGCGTGTACCACCCGGCGTCCAACGCCGGCGACGACACCGACAGCGCGCCGCCGCGCGGGTCGCAGCGGCCGGGAACCTACCAGCTCTACAACAACTGGGACTTCAACGCCGCCGGCGCCGTCTTCGAGAAGCTGACCGGCCGCGACATCTACGACGCGCTCGAGACCGACCTGGCCAGGCCGATCGGCATGCAGGACTTCGACCGCGCCGCGGCAGCGGAAGTCGCGGCGACGCGACGCGCTCGCAGTACCTGGCGTACCACATGTGGCTGTCCACGCGCGACATGGCGCGCATCGGGCTGCTGATGCTGCGCGAGGGCGCGTGGAACGGCCAGCCAGGTCGCGTCCGCGCGACTGGGTGCGCCGCATCATCGAGCCTGGTGACGCCGCTCAACGAGATGAACCCGCCGCGCTACCGCGCGCTCGGCACCGGGCAACCGCTGGGGCTACGGCTACATGTGGTGGGTGTGGGACGCGCCGAACTCGCCCGGGCCCGTTCAAGGGCGCCTACACCGGCATGGGCGCCGGCGGGCAGTACATCACCGTGCTGCCCGAACTGGACATGGTCGTGGCGCACAAGACCGACATGGATTCAGCCGCCCGGTCTACGCGGCGGCGACGAAGCGCCGGCGCACGGTCACCCTCCAGGAGTGCACGACGCCGCGCTGCGCCTGCTGATCGCCGCGAAGTGTCCCGGCGGGCGGTGCGAGAGTGGAATGTAGAATGCAGAATGTAGCCTGCAGAATGTGGACTGCGGAGGGGCACGTGACGACCTGGCTCTTCAAGGAAGAACCCACGCACTACGGCTTCGACCAGTTCGAGCGTGACGGGCGCACCACCTGGAGCGGTGTGAAGAACCCGCTGGCGCAGAAGCACTTGCGTGCCGTGAGGAAGGGCGACCGAATCCTCTACTATCACACGGGGAACGAGAAGGCCGTCGTCGGCACCGCAACCGCTGCCGGCGATGCCTACCCGGACCCCGCGGACCGGTCGGGGAAGGCCTGCGTGGTGGACATCGTCCCCGGCGCGCCTGGCCCGCCCGGTCACCCTGGCGGAGTTGAAGGCGCTGCCCGCCCTCTCGGACTTCGCCCTCGTCCGGATGCCGCGCCTCTCCGTCATGCCGGTCACCGACCAGCAACTCCGCGAGATCGAGCGCCTCGCCGGACGCTGACTCCTGGCGCCTCAAGCCTTGTCGAAGTCGACCGCAAAGAGCTTCAGCTCCGGCTCGTCGGCCGCGACCTTGACCATCCGCTCGAATCGCAGCCCGATCTTCTCGAGCACGCGGATGGAGGGCTCGTTGTGCGGCACGGTGATCGCCACCACCCGCGGCAGGCCAACCCGGTCCCGCCCGTAGTCCAGCGCGGCCGCCGCGGCCTCCACCGCGTAGCCCTTCGACCAGTACCCCGACAGGAACGCGAAGCCGATGTCGACGTGCTCCAGCGTGTCGCGCTTGAGGAGGCCGCAGATCCCGATGGGCGTGCCAGTGTCCTTCAGTTCGACCGCGCACAGCCCGAAGCCGTGACGCTCGTAGCTCGCGACCGGTCCCTTGGCGATGTACCCGCGCGCGTCCTCCGCGGTCCGGACGCCGCGGTCACCGATGTTCCGGATGAACGCCGGCTCGTTCAGGAGTTCGACGATGAAGTCGGCATCGTCCGCGGTCAGGTGACGAAGGCGGAGACGGGCGGTTTCAATCAGCATTGAAGGCAACCGTGAGTCGTGACCTCAGGCGTGAGACTCGCACTTGTGACGTGCGACTCTCCGTCGTCGAGGCTAGCGCACGAGGTGCAGGCGCGTCTGCCGGCCGTCGAGGAACGATACGCCCGCCGCGCCGTGAACGCGGCGTCCTCCTCGAGCGCCAGCTGGATTTCCTGGCCGCCCCACTCGGGGATGGCGACCCGAACACCGAGTTCGATCGCCCAGCAGTGTCGGCGTACAGCGGGTAGTCGCCCATGCCCGGCACGCCATCCTGCATGTCGGGCAGGCCGATGCGCGAGCCGGCCGCGTGGCCGTGATAGCCGATCGGGTGGGAGTAGATCCGCGGGACGAGACCCTGGCGCTGCGCGCGGCAGCGCGGCCGCGAGCACGGCGTTCCGGCATCCGCCTTCATCTCCGACACGAGGATGTCCTGCAGGCGGTTCCCCTTGGCCAGTGCGTCCCGGAGCCCCGTGCGGCGCGTCGGTCTCGCCGTCCCGCAGGACGTAGGCCACCTGCTGGATGTCGGCGGTCGAGGCCGAGGTAGGTGATGCCGATGTCGCACCGCAGCATGTCGCCGCGTTCTGGACCACGCGGCTCGCGGCGCCGGCCGACGCGCGGCCGCGAGATGTAGAACATCGGCTGGAACCAGGTGCCGAGCTTCAGTTCCGCGATCCGCTCGCGCACCCACCACGCGAGGTCGTCGATGGTGGTCACGCCCGGCGTGATGACCGGCCGCGAGAACGCCTCGGCCACGACTGGTGGTTGAGCGCGACGATCCGGGGGTAGAAGTCCAGTTCCTCGGCCGACCGGCGCTCGAGCCAGCCCGACCGCCACGCGCTCGGCGGACACGAGCCGCGCGGCGAGCTCCGGCCCCAGCGCCCGCACCAGGAGCGCCTTGTTCGACGCCGACAGGCCGTCGGCGAACGCGAACGTTCCGACTCGTTCACCGCGATCCGCTTCGGGGTTGCGCGCCTTGATGATGCGCGCGAGCCGCTGCCACGGGTCGAGGCCGCCGGTTCGAACGCGGCCGTGTAGTGGTCCGGCGAACGCCTTGTGGAGGTCGCCGCTCCCGTACGGGTTCACGGTCGAGCCGCTCGACGCCCGCCGCTCCCCGGTCGAAGTACACGAACATCGTGAGCCGCCACGCGAACATGCGACGGATGGGGGACCAGCGTGGTGTAGACGGGGTCCTCGTTGTGCTCGCGGCAGATGACGACCCACATGTCGATCTGTTCGCGGCGCATCACCTCGGGCAGGACCCGTTCGAAATCTCGCGGCCAGCCAGCGGTTCTGCAGGGCGTCCCGGTCCTTCAGGCTCAGGACCGGCGGCGCCTGCGTGGAGGGGCGTGCCACCGCGAGCCCGAGAACGACCGCCACTCCAGCCGCCATTCTCAGCCAGACCAGGCTCACTCTCATTCGAGCGCCTCCTCCGCGAAATTGCCGGCGAATTGTACCCGTACACGCCGGTTGGCTCACCGGGCTCGCCCACGGATGGCCTTTGCAGCCCGGCCGCCCGCCCCCCGGGGCCGCCCCGGTTGCCAGCCGGCGCGGCCCGGAGTAGGCTGAAGATTCCCCTTGGGTTCACGACGACGAGCAGCGCAGGAAAGGACCGGCATTGGCTGGGGGCCCCCGCGTCCCCGTGTCCGTTGACGCCGCCGTGCGTCAGGAGGTTCAGCGATGCGAAGGATCCAGCCAGTCCGTGGCGGCCGTTCTCCTCGGACTGTCCCTCGCGTGGCCAGCGGCCGCGCAAACGCAGATCACGACCGGCGTGATCCAGGGCGTCGTCGCCGACACGAGCGGCGCGGTGCTGCCCGGCGTCGACGTCGAGGTGCGGAACGCCGACACCAACCTCACGCGCACGCTCGTCACCGACCGGGACGGCCGGTTCGTCGTCCTGCAGCTGCCGCCCGGCCGCTACACGCGTCACGTTCAAGCTCGCGGGCTTCGCCACGCTCGTGCAGGAGAACGTCCTCGTGACCGTCGGCGCAGGCGGCGCAGCTCAGTCCCGTCGATGAAAGTGTCCGGGCGTCGCCGAGACGGTCACCGTGACGACGCAGGCGCCGACCGTGGAGACCGACGCGCACCGGCCGCGGCCAGCACGCTCAACCAGACGACGATCGAGACCACGCCGATCCTCGGCCGCAAGTTCGAGGATCTGCTGACGCTCACGCCCGGGCGTCAGCGTCGTGCAGGGCCCCGACGGCGACGAGATCACCTTCTCCGGCCAGCGCGGCGTCTTCAACAACATCAGCCTCGACGGCGGCGACTACAACAACGGCTTCTTCGGCGAGCAGATGGGCGGCCAGCGCGCCGCGATCGACATCACGCTCGACGCCGTCAAGGAGTTCCAGGTGGTCGCCACCGGCGCGAACGCCGAGTTCGGCCGCACGGCCGGCGGCGTGGTGAACGTCATCACCAAGTCGGGCACGAACAAGGTCGCACGGCAGCCTGTTCCACTTCCAGCGGCTCGAGGGGCTGACCTCGAACACGTCGGACGGCAAGCCGCTCGACCGACTTCCACCGCGAGCAGTTCGGCGGCACGCTCGGCGGGCCGATCGTGAAGGACAAGGCGTTCTACTTCCTCGCCTTCGAGGGCATCCGCGAGAACCTGCAGCGGCCGAACCTGTCCGAGCCGATCGGCGACGCCCTGCCCGGTCGCGGCACCCGACGATCGGCGCGAACGAGGCGCTGATCAACGGCAACGCCGACTGCCAGCGGCTGGCGCTGCTCAACTTCTTCCAGGAGCACGCGCGGCCAGGACGAAGGCAGCCCGGTCGACCACAAGATCAACAACAACGCGATGCTGGCCAAGCTCGACTGGAGCCTGTCGCCGGCACAACAACCTGTCCGTCTCGTACAACTTCGACTACTCGAAGAACACGAACCAGACGTTCGACGTCGCGACCTACGGCAACTCGGCCAACGGCACCGAGGGGCCGTCGAAGATCAACGTCCTGAACCTGAACCTGTTCAGCACCGTGACCGCCAACCGAGCTGAACGAGTTCCACTTCACGTACTCGCGCGAGGACCGGCCGCGCTCGGCGCACGCAGTCCAACGTGCCGGCCGACACCGGCATGGGCTTCGCGCCGTCGTTCCGCTTCGGCAACCCGTTCTTCCTGCGCGCCGAACGTCGACGAGCTGGTCAAGCGCGTTCCAGCTGAAGGACAACTTCTCGATGGTCGACGGGACGCCACACCATCAAGGCCGGCGGCGAGTGGCTGCACACGAACAACTTCCAGGTGTTCCGCGGCTTCTTCAAGGGCCGCTACCTCTTCGACAGCGTCACCGGGTTCCTGCGCTACGCGTCGCCCGCCGCGGCCGGCGGGTTCGGCCCGTACACGGTCGGCTGCTCGAACGGCACCTACGTGACGCGCCCGGCCTCCTGCCCGGCGGCGCGACGCCGACGGGCGGCCCGCTGCTGTTCTATCTGCAGAGCAGCAGCCCCGACGGCATCGCGCGCGACGCCGCCGGCGCGTCGGACATCAACAACGAGGAACTCGTCGCTGTTCATCCAGGACCAGTGGCAGGCGGGCCACGGCCTCACGGTCGACTACGGCTTCCGCTGGGACGCCCAGCTGATGCCCGAGACCGTCGATCCGACGACCACGGCCTACGCCGCGTTCCTGAACGACCCGCGCTTCCCGTCGGACGGGACGATCCCGGACCAGTGGAAGCAGTTCCAGCCGCGCGTCGGCGTTCGCCTGGGACGTCAGCGAGAACGGCAAGACGGTCATCCGCGCGAAGCGCGGGCGTCTACTACGCCCGGCAGAACATGCTGAGCCAGGTCGGGTCGGTGACGACCAACGGCATCCAGCAGAAGAGCGACTTCCGCGAACTCGGGGTTTGTCAGCTTCGCCGACATGCCGGTCTGGCCGAACCTGCTGGCGCCGAGCGCGGTGCCGGCCGGGCACGTTCCCGCTGTTCACCGGCATCCGCGTCTTCGACCGCGACTACAAGAACCCGCGCATCATCAGCGTCAACGCCGGCTTCGAGCGCGAGCTGGCGCCCGACCTGGCCGTGTACGCGGACTTCACCTACGCCAAGGGGCGGCACCTGACGCGCTTCCTGAACTACAACGTGCACGGCACCGGCGTGGCGCGCCAACCAGCCGGCCACGCGCGACGCGACCACCTACACCGGGCCAATCCGTTCGAGCCGCAGCTCGGCGACGTGTTCGTCACCAACAGCCGCGGCAGCTCGCTCTATCGCGGCGCCACGTTCGGCGTGCGGAAGCGCTACTCGCAGAACTACCAGCTCGAAGCGAACTACGTGCTCTCCAAGGACGAAGACGACGACTCGAACGAGCGCGATCCGTTCACCGATCGGTCGTTCAACTTCTACGACCTGAGCCTCGACTACGGGCCCGTCGGACCGCGACATCCGGCACAAGTTCAATTTCTTCACCTACGCGCAGCTGCCGCAGCAGCGTCCTGGTCAACGTGCGCGTCCAGGCGCGGACCGCGCAGCCGATCACGACCTCGCCGCGCGTGCTGAACGGCGTCGACCGCGGCCGCAACTGGGACCGCAAGGACAACGAGCTACTTCTCGCTCGACTGGCGGCTCCAGCGGCCGTTCCGCTTCGGCGGGCGACTACCAGATCATCCCGAGCCTCGAGATGTTCAACACGTTCAACAACGCGAACAACGTCAACCCGCTCTCGACGCGGCGCTGTTCAACTTCGCCGGCTTCCTGCGGCAGGGCGTGGGCGATCCGCGCCAGGTGCAGCTGGCGGTGAAGTTCACCTTCTAGAGCGATGCAGGACTGTCGCGGGGCTCTCGAGCCGTTCGATCGAGCCCCGCGAACGCCTCCAGCGTCGGGAGCTCGAAGATGCGATCCGGCCGCGGCTTCGGGCACCTCCGCGTGCTCGTGCGCCCAGCTCAGGGCGGCCGGCACGTACACCGCGGTCGCTCCGATGTCGAGGACGGGCAGGACGTCAGAGCGCAGCGAATTGCCCACCATCAGAAACCGCCCGGCGTCGACGCCGTGTCGCGACAGGATCTCTGAATACACTCGCGCCGTCTTGTGGCTGACCACCTCGACGTGCCCGGAAGAAGGTCCGCAGGCCTGAGCGTTCCAGCTTCGAGGTCTGGTGGAGCAGGTCTCCCTTGGTGATCAACATGAGCGGGTAGGTCGCGCGCCAGCGCCGTCACCGCGCTCGCGCGCCCCCGGGAACAGCTCCACCTCCTCGCTGAGCATCTGCTTGGCCAGGTGCAATCAGTCGTGGAGGCTCGGCGCCACTCACCCGGCCGTCGGTGAGGTCGATTGCGGTCTCGATCAGCGACAGCACGAAGCTGGAGACGCCGTAGCCGTAGTACCCGATGTTCGCGCAGTTCTGTCGCGTTGACCCGCTCCTCGATCTCCTCCTCCGTCAGATCCACGCCCGCGGCGGCGAGCAGCCGGCGGAAGCGCTCGCGCCCCTCGCGGTAGCTCCGCTCGTTGTGCCAGAGCGTGTCGTCGCCGTCGAAGGCGATCAGGTCGAAGGAGGTGCCGGCCATCGGGTGCCTCCCCGGCTCCAGCCGCCGGGACGGTGCCGTAGTCCAGCAGCCCCGTGTGCATGATGAGCAGCCACCGCCCATCGACCTTCGTGTATCCCTTGCAGGCGCGGCCGCGCCAGTGGAAGTCGCGCCCGCTCTCCCGGTTCCGCCACAGGGTGTCGACGTCCACCACCGCGAAGGCGCCGTCCCCCTCTTCCGAGACGACGACGCGGACGGTCTGCCGGCGGTTGTGCACGAGCTCGTGCGTGTCTGAACAGCTCCTCCCACCCCGCCTGCCACCGGGCCCGATTGTACCGCCCGAGGGGAAAGACCCAGCGGGCCGGGTCGTGCGCGGCCGCGTCGGGCGGCCACGGCCAGACCATGTCGGGATGGAACAGCGCGACGAGGGCTTCCGCGTCCCGCGCGTCCCACGCCGCCGTCTCGCGGTCCACCATCGCCTGGATTTCGTCTCGAGCGGAGCTCATGACGCCATCATAGCCACAAGTGACGGCGCCGGTAGAGGACGACTGGGACGTGGCCGAGCGCCGGGTGCCGCTTCACGAACGCGGCGACCTCGTACCCGTCGGACTCGCCCTGCCCGACGTCCGCCAGGACGATGTCCGGCCGTTCCGCCAGGACCCGGTCCATGGCCTCGCGTCCGTCGCCCACCGCCACGACGTTCACGTCTTCCCCGGCGAAGGTCAACTCGACCACGCGGCGAATGGTCACACTGTCGTCCACGAGCAGCAGCTTGCAGGGCATGGAGACGAACCCGCTCATTTCCGGAGGTCGACGCCCAGGCGCGTGGGCCGCTTCAGCGAGACGACGCACTCGACGCGCCGTTCGCCAAGCTCCGGGTGCCTGAACGTCAGGACATGACGGCCAATCGTGACGGCCACGGCGGCGAGGGGCGTCTCGCCGATGCGCACGCCGTCCACCAACACCTCGGCCCACGGCGTGGCGTTGACGTCGATCCGCGCAGAGGGCAACGTCAGCGCCAGTGTCGCGGTGCCGCCCACTGGGACGAGCACCTCGTGCGGGGCGCGCAGGCCCAGGTCCTCGTTCACCAGGTCGAGCTCGTGGCGTCCGGCTGGCAGCATGATGCGCGGGCTGCGCGAGGTGCCGAGCAACTCGCCCTCGTTGTAGACCAGGACCTCCTCGTCCGAGGTGATGGCCAGCCAGCCGGGCGCGGATGCGTCGGCGCGCGTCAAGGGCAGCAGCAGCGCGGCCGTCACCCCGGCTTCCACGGTGAACGCCTGCCGAACCGACCGTCCGCGGACTTCCACCCGCACGTCGTGCTGGGCCAGGCGTCAGGTCGGTGACGAGCACCGGGCTCGTCCCGCGCGCCTGGCCGTCCACCACCACCCTCGCGCCGGGCGGCGTCGTGGAGACCCGCAGCTGCCCTGTCACCGCCCGGTCGGTGCCCAGCTCCACGATCATCGACGCGGTGCGGCCGGGCCTCGCATCCACCGTCAGCACCCGGCGGCGGTTTCCGGCCGCGAGTTCGACCTGGTGCCGGCCCGCCGACAGTTCGAGGGAGATCTGGCGTGCGGCCGCTCGGCCTGCCGTTCACGGTGACGGCCGCTCCCGCGGGCGTCGAAACCAGGCTGACAGTACCGGTCGTGGGCGCAGGGCCGGTCCCGGGGATCACCCGGCTCGCGATGTCGAGGCCTTCGGCGACCGCGAGGACCACGAGGGCCGCGACCAGGATGGCGCGCGTGCGCTATTCGGGCGCCGGCCAGCGAAGACGCCTCTGCCAGCGAGATTGGCAGGCTCGGGCAGCCGGCCGCTGGCGGCTGGCTGCGGACCGCGATCGGCTGGCAGCTGGGCGCCGGCAGCCGGCTGCAGACCACTATCAGGCGCCTGCACACGAACCTCGCCGCCGGCAACTGGCAACGGACCACGATCAGGCGGCTGCACACGGACCGCAGCTGAGAGTCGATCGCGATCAGCTGGAATCTCGCCGCCGGCAGCTGGCAGCAGCGGGCCGCTGTCCCAGTCGTCGAGGCCGAGCATCGGCGCCTCGGCGTCCGCGCCGTGCACCCTGGACTCGAAGCCGTTCCACGCGCCGCGGTCCGGCAAGGCCAGCCCCCGCATGTCCACCATCTCCAGGAGAGCCTGGCGGGCCTCCACTGCGTTCGCGAAGCCCGCCACGCCATCGAGTGCCAGCGCGCCCTCGAGCCAGGGCCGGACGAGCGGCCACACCCGTTCCCAGCCGGTCTCGCCCGCACGACGGCCGGCCTCCAGCGGAGCGCCTCGATTCGTCCCGGGTAGTCGTCGCCGGTGAGCATCCGCGACAGGACGAGAGCGAGTGCCGTCGTCCCGACCTGCACCATGTCGGTCCGCTAATCGAAGGGTGCGGCGCCCGGGTTTGGGGGAATCGCGAGACCGAACTGGCGCCAGGCGCGCTCGCGCTCGAGGCCCAAGCCCCCGAGGGCCGACCCCAGGACGTACTCGGTCACGAGCAGCCGGCCTTCGGCCATGACCACCAGCCGTTCGGGCCCCAGGGCGCCGTGCGCGAGGAACGAGCCGCGCGCGTGAAGCGCGGCGACGGCGTCCACCAGGCCAGCGATTCTGGGTGAGCGCCAGCGACGCGGGCACGCGGACGCCGTGCTGCGAGGCGAGTCGCAGCATCTCGGACAAGCGGGGGCCTTCCGCGCGCTCGGATACCACCACCATCCCGCCCCCGGTCCCGGAGCCAATCGGTGCGGCACACCCGCGCGTAGCGCTCGTCGCGGAAGTCGCGGAGCTCGTCCACGCGCGCGCGCAAGGCGCGCTCGAATCCGGGGCGGCCAGCAAGTTCCGGGCGCAGGCGCAGCAGCTCCAGCGGCGGCCCGCTGGTGTTATCGAACAGCCGCAGGCGGTCGCCGAGTTTGATTGGGTCTGCCCTGGGGCTAACCACGCGAAAAGGCCGCTGGGCGTGCCTTCGGCGGCAGCGTGAGGGTTCATGAGGTGGGGCCCCCAACCAGGCAGATGGCGCCGGTCGGGCGGTCCGCGCCCGCCCGGTCCTCGAGCGTCACGCGGAGGGCCACGAGCCGGGGCAGCGTGAGCGGCCCCGGAACGACGAGGCTCGCGCGGCCACCTGCGTCGGGGACGAGGGTTCCCACCTCGGCCGCCTGGCTCTCGGAGATGACCCACATCGTGTACACCTTGCCGTCGGGTGGCGCCGGGAGGCGCGAGGCCGTCACCGCCAGGCCGCGCGACCGGCTCCAGAGCACCTGCGCGTACAACGAGCAGCGGCAGGGCCGGTTCCCGCTGAGGCCGTAGCGAAGCAGGTCGGGCGCGGCGAGGATCTCCCACCATGCTTCCCGCGCGCTCGACGAGCCGCTGCGCCTCGGCGAGGCGTTCCTGGTCCTGGCGCGCGGCCTCTGTCGCGGCCGACGTGCCCGCGGTGCCGCTCGCCGCGGGTGCCACAGCGGCGCGATCGGCGGGGGCAGCCGGCGTCCCGTCGGTTCCGCCGCCTTGCCAGAGAACGAGGAGCACGACAATCGTGAGCACCAGGGAGCACCGGCACCTGCGAGGCCGGCCGCACGCGGCCACCAGGGCCGCCCCCTCGCAGGTGCCGCGGGTGCAGTGTCGTCTGCCGCCATCTCACGCAGGTGCAGGGTCTCGCGCGACGCCGCGCCCGCGTCGCGCGACTGTTCCTGGGGGGAGGGGACGGCCACCGCGCGGGTTGGAGCCAGCGCGGTCGAGCGGGTTCGACGCTACTCGCGGTCGCGGGCGCCGTCCGCAGTTCCTGGTCGCAGTTGCGCGACGCCCTCGAGCGGCCACGGTTCGACGGCGGACGCGGAAGCAGCCAGCGGGTTGCCGGAGGTGGCGGCGTCATTCCACCGCCGCTGCCATTCGACCATGCGCCGCTCGAGCGCAGCGGCGTGCGAGGCATACGCCTGCTCGGCCGCCTCCACCCGCAGCCGGGCCATGCGTGCCGCCTCGAGGCACGTGCGGCGGAGCGCGTCGGCCTGCTCCCGCATGTCGGCGATGGGCTCCTCGTTCTAGCTGGCGGAGCACCATCCACTCGTGGCTCACGCCGCGCTCGAACTGCTCGATCCGCCGCGCCGATTCCTCGAGCAGCTTGCTCTCGAGGTTGCACCAGTCGCCCAGGCGATCGTTGAGACCGGCAACCGCGGAGGCATGCCGGCGGTCGAGCGTGACCAGGCCCTGCAGCACGCCCTGGCACTCGTCGGTGAGCTGCTTGAAGTGCCGCTCCGCGTGCTCGAGACGCCCGCACAGACGCTCGAGATGCTCCAGCGTCGTGTCGAGTTGCTCGAGGCGTGCGTCTCCGTCCATGGTCGGGCCTTTCTGGCCGCAGTCGAACGCGGTGTCGGGATTCGGGGCCGGGATGCAGCCGTCACGCGTGACGGCCGTCGCGAACCCTGATTCGAGTGCTGTGAGTCCTGTCTGGTAGGGAGGCAAAGCTGATGCGCACCGGCATGATTGGGTTCGGACGGATGCGGTGTCAAGCTCAGCCGGCTCGATTTCTCTGGACAAAACGGCTGAGTTGTCGGTCGACTCCAGTTGTTCGCCGCCCGCCTCGCTCATCGCCCGGTTGATCTGGTTCGACGTCGGGCCTACCATCCCTGTGGCGCATCGCCACGGCGCGGTGGTGTGCCAGCGCCCGGGCGAGGCAAACCAGTGATCCCCATCCACCAGCTGCTGCACCGCATCGAGTGGGATGCCGGATTCGGCAGCCGTCACTTCGAAATCGGCTACGTCGACCGCCTGGCCGCCGGGATCGTTCGCGTCGCGTTGACCGATGTGCGGCTGGAGAAGGAACCGCGGCCCGCCCTGACCGTGCGGTCCGAGGCTGGCGACATCCAGACGATCCCACTCCACCGCGTGCGCGCCGTGTGGCGCGACGGCGAGTTGATCTGGCGGCGCCCCGGCGTGGGAGCGACCCGGGTGGAGGCGGTTCTCCTCTGCCTCGCGGTGACGGCCGTCCTGGTTGGCAGGTCTGGCCCTCCGCTCATCGCCAGCATCTGCCCGGGCTCCCCTGTTCGAGAACGCGCGCTGAGCGGCGCCGCGCCTGAAATTCCCCCGGTGTTGAGAAGGCTCCACGACTGGGCTGCGGCCGTCGAGCAGCACGAGATGGGGTCCTACGACGAGCACGCGGTCGGCATTGCGGGCTGGGCCTATGCAGACGTGCGTCTCTTCGTCGACGAGCTGCCCGCGATCCTCAAGTTCGTGACCAGGCAAGGCGGCAAATTCTTCGGCCTCCGGGGCGAATGGGTCACCGGCGGGCAGCTCCAGGCCGCGCTGTGCCTGACCGACGAGGAATGGCGCGCAGGAAACGTGACGCGGATCGTCCGGCGGGGGGCCCTCCTGCATGCGGACATCGCGCAGCGCGGGGGAGGGAGCGCCGGGCCGGTGTGGGGCACGATTGCGGGTGATCCCCGGCCGGGCGCGCCGCTCGGCGTCGCGACGGTTGCCGACGGACGCCTCGAAGGCACGGCTCCCTCCGCCGGCCACTGGCGGTTCGGCCGCTTCCTGCTCGATCGCGTGAAACCCGACCCCTCCCGCGACCCTGTGGTGGTCGCCTGGTACCGGGGGGCCGCGGCGTCGCTCCAACGGCTGGGATGGCTTGCCGACGTTCAGTCGCTCGTCCACGACGCCCGGTCCGCTTCTTCCCGACGACGCCGTGATGGCCTTCTACGAAGGCGTTCTCCGGGAGGCCTACGGTTCGCCGACCGTGCAGGCCGTGCTGCAGTCGAGCCCTCTGGGAAAGAGGTCTTTCGTTCACCGTGGGATCGGCGGGCGCCGAGCTGCGGCAGGCTCGCACCAGCCTGCGCCGGGCGGTTGAGCTCGACCCTCAGTTCCACGAGGCGCGCCTGCGCCTCGGGCGCGTCATCGGACAGCTGGGAGGCCACCGCGATGCGGCGGTCGAGCTCCGCGTCGTGGCGCAGGGTGCGCGGGATCCGCTGGTGCTGTACTACGCCCGGCTCTTCCTCGGTGTCGAGGAGGAAGCGCTCGGACGACTCGACGCCGCCCGCGACGCCTACGAGGCGGCGGCCGCGCTGTATCCGCGCGCGCAGACGCCCGGCCTGGCCCTGGCCCAGCTGTCCTGGCGGGGAGGCGACCGGGCGGCGGCACGGGCGGCGATCCTGGAAGCCCTGTCGGTGGAGGATCGCGCTGGCCCTGCCGAGTCCGACCCGTGGTGGGACTACCTCATCTCGCCGGGCCGCCACGCAGCCGCGTTCTTCGAGGAAGCTCGCCGCCTCTGTCTCGAGGACGAGCGACGATGATCGCCCCGCGGCAACTGGCGCTCGCGGTGATCCTGGCGGCAGGTGCGTTCCCCGGAGGCGGGGGCCTGCCCGCCCAGACTCCCACCTTCACCACGCGGGTGGAGGCGGTCCGGGTGGACGTGCTCGTCACCGACGGCGGCCGCGTGGTTCGCAATCTCGGCCCGTCCGACTTCGAGATCTTCGACAACGGCGTCCCGCAGCAGGTGGATCTCGCAAGCTTCGAGCAGCTCGCGCTCAACGTGGTTCTGGCCTTCGACGTCAGCGGCAGCGTCGCCGGGGCCCGGATGGGTCACCTGCGAGGCGCGGAGCGCGCGGTCCTGCGCGTCCTGGGCAAGGAGGACCGGGTCAGCCTGGTGGCCTTCAACCGCCAGCTGTTGCTGCGCGCTGCGGCGCCGGGGGAAGCCGCGCGCATCCAGAACGCGCTCGAAGGGATCGAACCCACGGGGGAGACGGCGCTCGTGGACGGCTGCTTCGCGGGGCTGGTGCTGGCCGAGGCGGGGGCCGGCCGGGCGCTGCTCATCATCTTCAGCGACGGCGTGGACACGGCGAGCTGGCTGACTGCCGACAAGGTGGTGGCCGCCGCGAAACAATCGGACGCGGTCGTCTACGCGGTGTCGGCGGGGCAATCGCAGAACGTCGGGTTCCTCGAGCGGCTCACCGAAGACACCGGCGGGACGATGTTCGCGGTGGAGTCGACAAGGAACCTCGAGAGCGTCTTCGTGAAGATCGTGGAGGAGTTCCGCCAGCGCTATCTCCTCAGCTACTCGCCGCGCGGCGTGGAGAAGGGCGGCTGGCACCGCCTGGACGTCCGGGTCAAGGGGCGCCGGCTGTCGATCAAGGCCCGCCCGGGCTATCAGGGATGACGAAGGTCATTTGTTGACTTGTCGATCTGGGGACTTGTCGATTTCATCTGGCGGACCTGTTGATTGACTTGTTCGGCCAGACGCGTTCCATGGGCGTCGGTTCGCCGGCGTAGTAACGCGCGCGGTCGGCAGGGTTGTAGAGACGCACCTCGGTGCCAATCTGGGCCATGGGTGGCCAGTCGAGCGCGCCGTACTGGCTGTGGCGCTCGAAGCGGGCGCGAAACGCCGGCTCTTCCCAGGTCTCCAGCAGCAAATACGGCGGCCGCCCCCGCGCCTGGAGGAAGGCCAGCGCGCGGTCGAGCCACTCGGGATCGATCTGGTCGAAGGTCACCGACAGCCGGCCGCCGTAGTGGCGCACGCTCCCGCTTTCCCACACCGCGAACACCACCGCCCGAGGCGGCAGCTTTGCCGACACGTACTGCCCCGCCTCGCGAAACCGGCTCTCGAACGCGCGAAGCCGAAAGACGCCTTTCTCGTTTGCCGTGTGGATGAAGAACAGGGCAAGGGCGGCGGCGCACACCAGGCCGCTCGTCGCGCGCGCCATCGCCGGGAGACGGGCGCCGGGCACGGTCAGCGCGGCCGCCGCGAGCGCGAGCAGCAGCGGCATCGCCGGGAGCAGGAAACGCAGGTACCACCAGTCATCGTACGGGATGTATGCGATGTAGCTCGCGACTACCGCCGCCGAAAACGCCAGGCACAACCAGGCCAGCCAGGCGGCGTGGCGCCTGGCTCTCAGGAGAAAGGGCGCCGCCAGCGCCAGGCAAACGACTGGAGTGTGCGTCGCCAGCAGCCATGCCGGGAAGCGGCGGAGGTTCGGTACCACGTGCGACCACGCGAACAGCTGATCGAGGGACCCGTACCCGGAGCTGAACGGGGATCCATATAACGCGTCCTGGATCCAGGCGAGGAGGGCGGCGCCCGGCAGGACCCCGAGGCCAAATGCCATGGCCGCGGTCAGGCGCGAGTGCCCGCCGGAGGCTTCGGGGCGCGGGCGCGCGAGCAGGAACAGGCCGACGACGCCGGCAAGGGGCGCCAGGTTCGGCCGCGTCAGCACGGCGGCCGACACCGCGAGGCCGGCACCGAAGGCCCGGCCGCGGCCGGGGCGCGCCGCGAGGACGATGGCCGCGAGCCACCAGGCCATTGCGGGCACGTCGCTCATCGGCTGCACCACCTGGTGGAGCACGATCGGGCTTGTCGCCACCAGGCTGGCGGAAAGCAGCCCGGTTGCCGGGCAATCCAGTTCGCGACCCAGGCAGTAGGCCAGCCACACCGAGAGCGCGCCGAGAGCCGGCACCACCAGGAAGACGGCCCACGGCCCCGCGATTGCGGCAAGCGCGGCCATCGTCAGCGACAGCCCTGCCGGGCAGAGCGGGGCGATCGCTCCGGGAATCGCCGGTGACGGAATATACCCGGTCGGCGTGAGCGAGAGGGCCGCGTTGGGCCAGGGCGGTGTGAAGCCGACGGGCTGCGGAGCGAGCAGCGCGCCGTCCAGCCAGAAGGCCGCCTGGCTCACGTAGCAGTAGGAATCGGAGCCACCGACCACGTAGGTGCTCCAGTGGAGAGCCGCCGCGAGCGTGACGAGCGAGGCGCCAGCTGCCACCCAGGGCGCCGCCACCTCGAGGGGCGGCAGCAAGCGCCCGCGGGTCCTTTCGCGAGCGCCGTCGCCCGGGCCACCCTCCACCGGCCGCCGACCATGGGCCTCACCCACCGGCGGTCTTCCCCGAGAGCCGAATCCTCACCAGCGTCCGTACCGGCATCCACGCCGTCGCGCCACCCGATCTTCTTGCCCGCCGCCCTCGACCGCGGGTCGAACCGCACCGGCCGCTCCACAATCTCGTGCCCTTGCCGGAGCAGCTTCGCCGTGATCTCCGGCTCGATGTCGAACCGGTTCGCCTCGAGCGACAGCGACCGCGCCACGTCGGCGCGCATGACCTTGTAGCACGTCTCCATGTCCGTGATGGAGGCGCGATACAGCACGTTGGTGATCGCGGTGAGGAAGCGGTTCGCCGCGATCGTCCGCCAGGGCGCGTTGGGCCGTCCGCCGAGGAACCGTGACCCGTAGACCACGTCCGCCTCGCCGTCGAGGATCGGCTGGACCAGCATGGACAGCTGGGCGGGGTCCAGCTCGAGGTCGGCGTCCTGGATCGCCACGATCGTCCCGGCGGCGGCCTTCAGGCCGAGACGTATGGCATGTCCCTTCCCGCGGTTGCGATCCGCGTGCAGCACGGTCAGGCCGGGCACCGCGCCGAGGCCCGCGAGGATCTCGCCGTCCCGTCGGTCGAACCGTCGTTGACGACGATGACCTCGCGACCGACGGGCAAGTCGATGCGGCGCAGGCGGTCGATACCGAGCTCAGCGTCCGCGCCTCGTTGAAGACGGGAACGATGATGGACAGGAGCGGCGCGACAACGCCGGGCGCGGCCGTGGTCACCATGGGGTGGGGATCATACCGCAGGGCAGAAGGCAAAGTGCAAAGTGCAAAATGCAAATGCAAAGAATGCAAGATACCGCCGCTGGCGTGGCGCGTCGGTGGGAGCAGGGCCTCAGCCCTGCTTTCCGTGATCAGCCGCACGCTGCGCTGGTAGGTGAGGTACGCCCAGGCCCACTGCGACGAGAACCCCCACCCGGTTGCGGAACCCGACCAGCTTCATGATGTGCACCAGCAGCCAGGCCATCCACGCCACCCAGCCCGGAAAGCCGCAGCCACCCGAAGTCGGCGACCGCCGCGGCGCGGCCGATGGTCGCCATGTTGCCGTAGTCGCGGTACCGGAAGGGGAGCCCCTGGCGCCCTTCGAGCGTGCGCAGGATGTTGCGCGCCGCGTGGCGCCCCTGCTGCATCGCCACCTGCGCCACGCCGGGCAGCAGCGCGCCGTCCTGCTCGAAGCGGGCGAGATCGCCGATGACGAACACGTCGGGGTATCCAGGGACGCCGAGGTCCGGCGCGCACGATGACGCGGCCGACGCGGTCGAGCGGCACGCCCAGGGCCTTGCCGAGCGGCGACGCCGCGACGCCGGCCGCCCAGAGCACCGTGCCGGCCGACAGGCGCTCGCTCCCGAACTCCACGACGCATTCCGAGATCCCGGTGACGGCCTTGTTCTTCCACACCTCCACGCCCAGCCGCGCGAGCGACCGCTCCGAGGCCTGGCGGAGCGACTCGGGGGAAGGACGGGAGGATGTGCGGCCCGGCCTCGATGAGGATCACCCGCGCCGACCCCGGCTCGATGTTCCGGAACTCCTGCTTCAGGGTGTGCCGCGCAATCTCGGCCACCGCCCCGCCAGCTCGACCCCGGTGGGCCCGCCGCCCACGACTGCGAAGGTGAGGAGCCGGCGACGCTCCTCGGCATCGGCCGCCCGTTCCGCCCGCTCGAACGCCAGCAGCATCCGCCGCCGCACCCGGAGGGCGTCGTCCAGTGTCTTGAGGCCGGGCGCGGGCTTCTCCCACTCGTCGTGCCCGAAGTAGGTGTGGCCGCGAGCCGGCCGCCAGGATGAGATAGTCGTAGGTGATCTCCTCGCCGTCGTCCAGCGCAAGTCTTGCGGGCCGGATCGATCCCCTGCACGACAGCGAGCAGCACCTGCAGGTTGGGCTGCCGGCGGAGAATCGACCGGATGGGCGAGGCGATGTCCCCCGGCGAGAGGCCCGCCGTGGCGACCTGGTAGAGCAGGGGCTGGAAGAGGTGATAGTTGTGGCGGTCGACGAGCGTGACCCTGACCGCGGCGCGGGCGAGCGCGCGCGCGGCGTGGAGGCCGCCGAAGCCGCCCCCGATGATGACAACGTGGGGTGTCAGGATGCCCTCCTCACCTCACATTACACACAGAATTGAGAATTGAGAATCGAGAATTGAGAAGGGAGCAACCGGCCAACTGCCCATGTGGCAGGTTGGCCAAGTGGACCGTTGCTCCCTTGTTCCCTGACGCCTGGTGCGGGGCCGACGGCCTGCCTAGCTCCCGAACGTCGCGAGCGTCTCCAGGTAGTGGTGCGGCAGACCGATGTCGAAGCGGCGCCCATCGACGATCAGTCCCTGGAAGCCGTGCTCCTGGCGCACGCGGTCGAGAGCCGACGTGAGCTGGAACTCTCCCCGCTCGCGGACGTTGTTGCAAATGTTCTCCTCGAGGTAATCGAAGAGCTGCGGCTGGAGGACGGTACCGGCCGAACACCGTGAGGTATTCGCCTTCGGGCACGCCGGGGACGCGCAGGTGTGCCCGCGCGTAGTCCACCCCCGGTTTCTCCGCGAACTCGGTCACGTTGAGCCGGCGGTCCGTTTCCACCCAGACCCCCGTGGCCACGCCGAAGCTGCCGATCTCGCTCTCCGGCGTCGGCCTCGGCAGCCCCACGACGCTGTGCCCGCCAGCTGGTAGGCGTCGATCACTTGCCGGGCGCACGAGGCGCCGCCGTTCGCGCGGTAGAGGTGGTCCCCGAGCATCAGGAGAAAAGGCTCGTCGCCCACCGCGCCGCGGGCGCAGTACACCGCGTGGCCGAGGCCTTCCTGGGCGGTCTGGGTGACGAACCGGACGCGGCGGCCGAATCTCCAGGAGGCGGCACGCGTACTCCTGGAAGGGGCGGGGCAGCTTGTTGTAGTTCTCGATCGAAATCTGCTCGGTGAAGAAGGAACGGAAGTCCTCCAGGTCCTGCTCCTGGACCACGATCACGACCTCCTCGATCCCCGCGTCGAGGGCTTCCTCGACGATCAGGAGGATGGCCGGCTTGGCGATGCCGTCCCGGTCCACCACCGGGAACAGCTCCTTCTTGGTCGCCTTGCTGGCGGGGAAGAGGCGGGTGCCGAAGCCCGCGGCGGGAATCACCGCCCGGCGGACCTTCGGCCCCGTGCCGAGCGTGAGGGCGAGTGCGGTCAGCCCGAGGTCGCGTTCGAGGATCTCCACGACGGCCTGCTGGTCGGCTTCGCTCCTGGTGACGAACTGGGCGGACCCGTCGCCCTGCAATCCGACGCCCTTGCCGCCCCAGTGTGCGGGCGCAGCGGCTCGTGCGCGAGGACGCGGTGCAGGGCCGGCGCGGCCAGTTCCTCGGGGCACGCGGGGGCCGCGTAACAATCGAAGAACGCCTGAGCCTCGGTCATCAGGGATCCCAGGCGCTCGCCGTCACCCGCCTCCAGCGCCTCGCGGGCCTGGGCCACCAGCCGCCTGTTGATCGGCCCCAGCAGTTCCTGCACGCCACGATCGAGCGGTCCCTCCGCGAACGGGTACGACCGGTTCAGCCGCTTGAGGATCTCGAGGGTGTTCTTGCTCGCGTTCAGGTCCACGATCACGAAGTGCATGTCGGTGGCAGGGCGGATTTCCTCCGTGCTGAGGCGATCGCCGTCGAACTCCATCAGGACGGCGCGGTCGCCGTAGGCGCAGCCCTGGTCCATCCGGCCGCAGCGGGACGGCGTCGTGATCTCGCCCTGGTACGCCAGCTCCATCTCGCCACGGACCGTGAGCTTCAGGTCGTAGACCCGGTTGAACGCGCGCGCGGTGAGCACGCAGATCGCGGCGCTGGAGGAGAGCCCCTTCTTGATGGGCAGGTCCGTGCGGACGTTGTCGATCACCAGGCCGCGGACGCGGTAGTGCGTGAGCACCTGGTAGGCGACGCCGGCGGCGTAGCTGAAGAAGCCGCCGCGTTGGGCCTCCTCGAGGAGGGCCTTCGGCTCGAGCGGGATTTCCTGCGGGCCGATGCGCTGTCCGCCCGGCGTCGTGGACGTGAGGATCAGCGAGGTCGGGTGGGCCTCGACCTCCGCGTGATCCCCTGGTTCGTCCCGCAGATCAGGGTGTAGCCCTTCTCGATCCCGGCATTGATGCGCCGGTACCCCCCGGCCCAGTCGGAGTGTTCGCCGAACAAGCAGATGCGGCCTGGCACGAAGATGTTCATGTTGTCACCCCACCCGCGACGGGACCGTGGCGGGCGTATTCTACTTCGGGCCGCGGCGCGGGCGCTGCCTCTCGCTGGACAAGGCCTCCTGGTCGGGGTATCGTGGGGGCCTCGGTGCCGCCACTCCCGGCGCAGAAGCCTTGACGGTCCGCTTGGAACGCTACTCATTCAAGTCATCGCCGCACGGCAGCCATGCCAGGATCCTGCGGATGCTGCCCAGCCACGGGTCCCGCCGCCGCGTGCTCGACCTCGGGTGCGGTCCCGGGTATCTTTCGGTGCGGCTGGCCGAGCGCGGGTTCGATGTCGTGGCCGTCGACCTCGCGGAGCCCGCGGAGAGACACCCCGGTGTGCGATTCCTGGCGGCCGACCTCAACGCGGCGGAACGCCTTCCCGTGGACGGGCGCTTCGACTATGTCCTGCTCGCGGACGTGGTCGAACACCTGGTGGAGCCGGAACGCTTGCTCGCGTGGGTCCGCGACCGGCTGGCCCCCGGCGGGCGCGCGATCCTCTGCGTGCCCAACGTGGCGCACCTGTACGTCCGCCTGAAACTCGTGCTGGGCAATTTCGACCGGGAGCCTCGCGGGATCCTCGACTCGACGCACCTCCACTTCTACACGCGCCGCTCGCTGACCCGCATGGTCCGGCGCTGCGGCTTCCGCGTTTCACGCCTGCAGGCGACGGGATCCCGCTGGAGTTCCTGGTGCCGCCGGCCCTTCAGGGCCGTGCATTCCGGGTCCTCGACGCGGCCTACGCCCTCGCGGCGCGCGGGTGGCCCGGCCTCCTGGCCTACCAGTTCGTGTGCGAGGCCGCGCCGGAGCCGGTGGCAATCGGGGCCGCAGAGGGGCCCGCACGATGAACGCCCCGTCACCCAGGGTCGTCGTGGTGATGCCGGCCTACAACGCCGGCCGCACCTTGCGAATGACATACGAGGAACTGCCGCACCACCGGGTCGACCTGGTCATCCTCGTCGATGACGGAGCACGGACGAGACGGTGCGGATTGCGCGCGAGTTGCAGCTGGAGGTCTTCGTTCACGACCGCAACTACGGGTACGGCGCGAACCAGAAGACGTGCTATCGCGAAGCCCTCGCCGCGGGCGCCAGCATCGTCGTCATGGTTCACCCGGACTACCAGTACGATTCCGACCCTGTTGCCCGACATGATCGAGCCCATCCTGGACGGGAGTGCCGACCTGGTCCTCGGCTCGAGGCTCCTCGGTGGTCGGCGCGGTCGCCCAGGGCATGCCGCGCTGGAGTACATGGGCAACCGGCTGCTGACTTCGATCGAGAATCTCGTGTTCGGGCTTCGGCTGGCCGAGTATCACACCGGGTACGGGCGTTTCGGCGGGAGGTCCTGGAGCGCGTGAACTACCCGATGAACTCCGACGCGTTCGTGTTCGACCAGGAGATCGTCGCCCAGGTGGTGGCGGCCGGTTTTCGGATCCGGGAGATCCCGGTGCCCACCAGTTACCTCCCCGAGGCCTCGTCCGCCAGCTTCCTCCAGAGCACGCGGTACGGCCTTTCGATCCTGCTGATGCTCGCCCGCTACGTGCTGCACACGCGCGGTCTCTGGCGGCAGCGGTTCCTGCTGAGCCTCGCGGACCGGTATCGCCGGGCGGAGCAGGATGGAGCGACGAATGCCTCCGATCGCAGCTGAGGCTTCCAGTCCGGGACCATCGGAAGCGGCGGCGGGGATCGGGCAGGGGGCCCGATCCCCGCGGCGCTCGTCCTGGCGGTTCTCTGCGGGGTGCTGACGTTCACCGCGCTGACGGTGAACCGCCCCTACCTGTCGAACGTCGCCACGAACCGGTTCTGGGGCGTCTGTCAGACGTGGCAGATCAGGGGGACTTCGGGACGTTCGGCCTGTGGCTCGAGTATCGCGATCCCCGCCTACTACCGCCAGGCCGGCCCCCCGGGGATGTACGTGTACGAAAACTCCGACACGGGCTTCCTGGTCCCGATCTACGCGGCGGAACAGGTGGTCAGGGCCGTGCGCGGCAAGTCCAGCCCGCTCCTGTTCCAGCGGTACTTCGAGATCGTCGGTGCCGTCGGCGCCTTCTTCCTGGCGCTTCTCGCGGTCCGGCTCGCCGCCCGCCGCGGACACGATTGGGTGTTCGCCGTCACCCTCGGGCTTGCCGCCGGCCTCGTATATCAGAACCTGACCAACAACCTGCACCGCGCGCAGGAAATCCACCATTCCACGGTGTTCCTGACGCTGATGATTGTCGTGCTGTACTTGCGCGAACGGTGGTCCGAGCGCCTGGCGAGGTCCGAGCGCCGCGCGTGCCTGGCGGTCGGCGCACCTGATGTTCTGGATGGCCGTCTCCGACCACGTCGTCAACGCGGCGTTCCTCGCGCTGGCGTTCGGCCTGCTGGCGTTCTACCGGGTGTCGCGCCGCCTCGCCCTGTCGCACTGGCTGCTGGTCTACGTGTTCCCGGTGGCGCTCGGCGCGGGGCTCTTCCAGTTGCAGCTGTGGCTCGGTCGCACGCAGCTCGGCATTCCCTCGGTGGGCAGCCCGCTGCTGCTCCGGCTGGGGCTCGGCAACACGGGCTTCGCACACGCGCAGATCCTGACGTTCCTCAGGCCTCCCTGGTCGTGGTGGGGCCTCGCGCAACTCCCTCGCGGCCGCCTGCCTGGCGGCGGTCCTGGTGCTGCGCGGTCGCCCCGGTGACGACCAGGACCAGCGGGACCTCGACGGCGTGCTGACGCCGATCGTGGTCTGGGTGTGCCTGGCAGCTGTCTTCTCGGAGCTGGTGTCGATCTACCTGTACATCTACGACGTGTTCCTGATGATCCCGGCGGTGCTGCTCGTCTTCGTCCACGGGCCCTTGCTCGTCGCGCGATACTACCGGCACCAGGGGGTGATCGCGCTCTCGGTTCTCCTCGGGGCGCTGTGGTACGTGTGGTCGTCGCTGGCCACGTATTCGGCGTTGTCCGCCCGGCTGCCGGTCCCGTAGCGTCCCACCCCGCCGCCGCCACCCAGGCGACCTTCCCGACCCGTATTCGGTCCACGAATGCGGCCGGGCTTTTGCGTAAGCGGTGCCACATTCGCCAATCCGTGTCTCAACGGAAGACGTAGCGTGCGTTTGTGGCGCCGCTTGCACGATCGCGGCCGATGCGAGGGAAGCCAGATGCTCAACGAACAGGGTCTGCAGCCGGGCACGGCCGTGCTGGTGCTCGATGGCCTGCTGGCGCTCAAGAAGGGCGATTTCCGTGTCGCCTCCCGGCCCACCTGACCGGCATGGACGGCAAGCTGGCCGACACCCTGAACGACGTGATCGAGATGAACGCCCGCATGGCTGACGAACTGGAACGGTTGAGCCGGGTCGTCGGTCGCGAGGGCAAGCTCGCAGAGCGTGCGTCACTCGGCAACGCGGCCGGCTCGTGGCAACGGTCGGTGTTGTCAATCAATACGCTGATCGGAGACCTTGGTCCCAGCCGGTGAGCGAGACCGCGCGGGTCATCGGGGCCGTGGCCAAGG
>CAVUTP010000020.1:0-21657 GCA_963744445.1 uncultured Acidobacteriota bacterium | reverse complement strand
CAACCATGGCGGCCATGATGCTGACCGACATGGAGGGCTTCAAGATCGGAACCGAGTTCTCCCCGCTGACGCTGCACGGCCTGTCCCACCGCGAGATTGGCGACCATTCACAGGCGGTCTCGCTGTTGCTCGAGGCGCCGGAACCGTTCCTCGACGCCACGAGGGGCATCACCACCGAGGAGAGGCTACTCAGCGGCCAGGACGAATTCGTGGTGAAGGCCGGTCAGCACGGCCTGCTGTTCGAGAAGATCGACGAGAAGGGGTGGCCGATCGCCCTGCGGGTCGGGCGGCACACCTCGTCGATCCTGCAGATTGCCGAGACCTGGACCGAGGACAACCCGGCGAAGGGGCTGACCATCACCGGCGTCCCCCGTTACGCCGACGTGGTCGCCAACGGCGTCGGCCATTACCTCAAGAATCCCGCGACGGCCGCCAAGGGCAGGGTCGTATACGAATAGGCGGTAGGCGGTAGGCGGCAGGGGCGGCGGATCACGCTGTCACTTGCGCCGTGATCTCCTGTCCGCTGCCGATCGACCGCCCCCTCCCCCGCCCTCCGCCTACTCTTCCATAAAGCCCCGGACCCGTACAACCGATTCCCCTTCTGGGGGGATTCGTGTCGATGCCCGGGTTCGATCTTTCACGTTCCTGTTCCTCGAAGCCCTCGCCGTGTGTACGCTCACTGCCCGTCCGGCGGTGGCGCTCGACCCGCGGTTTGGCCTCTCGCAGTCCCACTCCAGCACCTGGCAGATTGAAAACGGCCTGCCGCAGAACAGCGCGCAGGTGCTGCTGCAGACGCGCGACGGATACATCTGGATTGGGACCCAGGCCGGCCTGGCGCGGTTCGACGGGGTTCGTTTCGTCGTCTTCGACCGGGCCAACACTACCGAGATGGTGCGGGAGAACATCCGGGCGCTGGCGGAGGACAGCCAGGGGGCGCTGTGGATTGGAACCGATTCCGGGCTGCTCCGCTACCGCCACGGCACGTTCACCCGCTTCTGCACGGCCGACGGCCTCTCGTCCGACAAGGTGCGCTCCCTGCTCGTGGACCGGGGCGGCCTCTTGTGGGTGGGGACCGAACGAGGCCTGTCGCTGGTTGAAGATGGCCGTATTTCGTCCGCCGGCCTTCCCGCGCTGGCGGAAAGGGAAGTCACCCGGATGCGGCAGGCACCGGACGGGTCGGTCCTCTTCGCAACCCTGCAGGGGCTTTACCGGCTGCGCGGCGGCAGGTTGGAGCGGTTTGGGGTGGCGCACGGGCTTCCCGACGAAGCGGTACACGAGGTCTTCTCGGGGAGGGGCGGCGAGATCTGGGTCGGGACGGGCAGCGGCGTGGCCCGGCTCGTGGGCAGCCGGTTCGAGCGGCGGAATCTGCCGGCCAGCATCGCCGGCGATTCGGTCCACGCGATCTGGGAAGACGCGTCGGGCGGCCTCTGGCTGGGGCTCGAGCGCCGGGGCCTCGTGCGGATCGACCGGGACAGGGTTGAGGTCTACGGCAAGGCCCAGGGCTTTCCGGGCAACTACGTCATGGCGTTCGTCGAAGACCGGCAGGGGAACCTCTGGGTCGGCAGCTTCGACGCGGGAGTCACCTGCCTGCGCGAGACGCCGTTCTCGGGGTTCGGGCGGCGCGAGGGGCTCCCGACCGACGACGTGCAGAGCATCTTCCAGGCGCGAGACGGGGCCATCTGGATTGGGATGAGCGGTGGGGGAGTGACACGCCTGGCGGGCGGCCGGTTGACCGGGTTCGGTCAGCAGCACGGCCTGGCAGACGACTCCGTCCTCGCCCTCACCGAGGACCCGGTGTCCCGGACGGTGTGGGTCGGCACGACGCGCGGCCTGAGTCGGATCGACGGCCGGACCGTGGGAACGATTCCTCGCACCGAGCAGACCCTCGCGGGGGGCGTGAGAGCCTTCGCCTGGGGCCCGGACGGAACACTCTGGATTGGCACCGACCGGGCGGGCCTGTGGGCCATGCGAGGCGGCGCTCTGGGGCCGGTTTCGTCGAGGGCGACGCGCTCCCCAACTCTGTTCGGGCGCTGCTCGTCGAGCCGGACGGGGGCCTGTGGGTGGGCAGCGGCGGCCAGGGCCTGGCCCACCTGCAGAACGGCCGCGCGAAGACCTACACCAGCGCCGACGGCCTGGGCGACAACTTCATCCTGTCGTTGCACCGCGACGGCGACGGCACGATCTGGGCGGGCACGTTCGGGGGCGGTCTGAGTCGCGTCAAGGACGGCCATATCGCGACGGTGACGGTGCGGGACGGCCTATTTGACAACGCGGCGTTCACGATCCTCGAGGACGCGGCCGGCGCCTTCTGGATGTCGTGCAACCGCGGCATCTTCCGCGTGGCCCGAAGCGAGTTGGAGTCGTTCTTCGAAGGGAAGGCGCCGCGAATCCGCTCGCAGGCATACGGCATCGCGGACGGGCTCCGCGGCAGCGAGGGCAACGGCGGGTCGCAGCCGGCCGCCTGGAAGACCGCCGACGGCCGCCTCTGGTTCGCCACGATCCGCGGCGCAGTCATCGTCGATCCCTCCGCCATGCGCGTCGGCGTTCCGGAGGTCGTGCTCGAGCACGTGATTCACGACCGCCGGCAGCTGGCTGCGGTCGGGCCGCTCGACCTGCCCCCCGGCACCGGGGACCTGGAGATCGAGTACACCGCGTTCAACTACCACTCGCCGAGCGGCGTCGAGTTCCGCTATCGGCTCGCCCCGTTCAATGCCGACTGGGTGGAAGCCGGCGACCGCCGGGTGGCCTACTACACCAACGTCCCGCCTGGCCGCTACGTGTTCCAGGTCAGCGCACGCAACCGCGACGGCCAGTGGAATCCCACGCCGGTGTCGGTTGCGATTCGCCTCCGGCCGCACTACTACCAGGCCACGTGGTTCTGGACGCTGTGCGGGTTCGGCCTCGTGCTGACAGGCGCCGGGGTCTACGGCCTGCGCGTGCGCGGCATGATCGCCCGCGAGCGGACGCTCGCCCGCCTGGTGGACGAGCGGACGCGCGAGCTGCGCGTGGAGATCGAGCAGCGGGAGCACACGCAGGGGCGCCTGCAGCTGGAGATCGTCGAACGCCAGCAGGTGCAGGAGGAACTGGCCCGGGCGAAGGAGCGTGCGGAGGCCGCCAACCAGGCGAAGGGCCTGTTCCTCGCGAACATGAGCCACGAGATCCGGACGCCGATGAACGGCATCATCGGGATGACGGGCCTCCTCCTCGAGACGCCGCTCACGCCGGTACAGCGCGAGTACGGCGAAACGGTCAAGAACTGCGCCGACTCGCTCCTCACGCTCATCAACGACATCCTCGACTTCTCGAAGATCGAAGCCGGGAAGCTGGACCTCGAGGCGCTGGACTTCGACCTGCTCAGCACCCTCGAGGACGTCAACGAGGTGCTCGCCCTCCGCGCGCAGGAGAAGGGTCTCGAGCTGACGTGCCTGGTGGACCCCGCCGTGCCCGCCCTCGTCCGCGGCGACCCCGGCCGGCTGCGGCAGGTGATCACGAACCTGGTCGGCAACGCCGTGAAGTTCACCGAGCGCGGGGAAGTGGCCCTGCACGTCTCGGTCGAGGCGGACGACGGCTCGGGCGTGCTCGTCCGCTTCGCGGTGCGCGACACGGGGATCGGCATTCCCGCGGACAAGCTGGCGTCACTCTTCCAGCCATTTACCCAGGTTGATGCCTCCACGACCCGGCGTTTCGGCGGGTCGGGCCTCGGCCTGTCCATCACGCAGCGGCTGGCGGGGCTGATGGGCGGCACGGTCGGCGTCGAGAGCCAGGTGGGCCAGGGATCCACCTTCTGGTTCACCGCTCGCCTGCGCCGGCAGCCGGCCCTGGCTGCGCCTCCGCCGATGGCGTCGGACCTCGTCGGCCTCCACATCCTGGTGGTGGACGACAACGAGACAAACCACCGGGTCCTGGCCGGCCTGCTCGACG
The DNA here is from genome assembly GCA_963744445.1 of uncultured Acidobacteriota bacterium. Lineage (GTDB taxonomy): Bacteria > Acidobacteriota > Vicinamibacteria > Vicinamibacterales > Fen-181 > CAVUTP01. The sequence continues at coordinate 17,736 of CAVUTP010000020.1, read as the reverse complement.
CGTGGCGGTGCCGTCACGAGCATGCCCACGACGGTCACGCGGCGCTCGGGCTGTTGCGCGCGGCCGCGGAGGAAGGCGACCCCTTCCAGGTGGCCCTTCTCGACATGATGATGCCCGGGATGGACGGGGAGCAGCTCGGGCGCGAGGTGCACTCCGACCCCGTGCTGTCGGGCACGCAGCTGGTGATGCTCACCTCGATAGGCGCGCGCGGTGACGCCCGCCGCCTGGAGGCGGCGCGCTTCGCCGGGTATCTCACCAAGCCGATCCGCCACCAGCACCTCCACGACTGCCTCCGGGCGGTCGTGGGCAAGGCCAACCTGCCGAAGGCCGAGCAGCGGCTGGTCACGCGGCACACGCCGAGAGACGCGGCGCGCCGGCGCCTGCGGATCCTCGTGGCCGAGGACAACCGCACCAACCAGAAGGTCGCGACGCGGGTGCTGGAGCGGATGGGCCACTACGTGGACGTGGCGGCGAACGGGCTCGAGGCGATTGCCGCCCTGCGCGCGGCGTCCTACGACCTGGTGCTGATGGACGTGCAGATGCCCGAGATGGACGGGTTCGAGGCCACTCGGCAGATCCGGGACGGGCAGACGGGGCTGTCACAACCCTCCATCCCGATCGTGGCCATGACCGCCCACGCGATGAAGGGCGACAGGGAGCGCTGCCTGGAGGTAGGCATGGACGGCTACGTGGCGAAGCCCATCGAGGCGGGGGCGCTGCGGGAAGTCATCGAGCGGCTGGTGACGGCCGTGCCCCCGGAACCCGCCGGCGCCTGACGCTTCTTAAAAACGAAAGGGGTCGGGTGACTTTGGCAGGTATCACCCAAAGTCTCCCGACCCCTTTTCCCTCGAAAGAGAAAGGGGCCGGCGGCGCAAGCCACCGACCCCTCTTCCTTCGTTCTTCTCCCTGCAATCAGGCTAGACGTTTTCCTTCTTGTGGCACTCGTTGCACTTCAGCGGCGCCTTGCCCGCGCCGGCTTTCGCGTGGCAGTCGACGCACGTGCCCTTCTTGGCCATCGCGTCGTGGAACGCCAGCTGCGTCTTGGTCTTCATCGGGGCGGTGGCTGCCTTGGTGTGGCAGTCCTGGCAGGCCTGGTGCGGGGCCGTGTTGGCCTTCTCGGGCTTGGACGGGTGGTGACAGGTCTCGCACTTGTCGGCGGCTGCCTTGACGTGCTTCGGGTGGTCGAACTTGACCCCGCCCATCGGCGAGCCCTTGAGGATTACCGTCCCCGGGGCTTTTTCAGCCTGGGCCTGGAGCGCGAGGCTCGCGCCGAACGCCACCGCGAGGGCCAGGCCGATCACAACGACCAGTCGTTTCATGCTGCCTCCCAAAGAGAGAAGAAGTGACTTGTGGGCGAATCGTAGCACAGCGCGGGTTCGCCGCGAAGACCCACCCGCCTACTTCCCCTTGTAGGGCACGCCCGCGGTGATCCAGGCGGCCGCGGGTTCGCCCTTCAGGTAGTGGTCGAAGTACTCCTTCATCTTGATCGAATAGTCGAGCTTGTTCGGGTACTTCCGGAGATGATGGGGTTCGCCGCGGTACTGGAGGAAGATGCAATCCTTGTCCAGTCGCCGGAGCGCCAGGTACAGCTCGATGCCCTGGTACCACGGCACCGCCCCGTCCTCGTCGCCGTGCTCGATGAGCAAGGGCGTCGTGATGCGGTCCGCGTAGAACAAGGCCGAGTTCTCGATGTAACGCTCGGGGTACTCCCAGAGGCTGCCGCCGATGCGGCTCTGCGTTTCCTCGTACTGGAACTGCCGGGCGACCCCGGACTCCCAGCGGATCCCGCCGTACGCGCTCGTCATGTTCGCCACCGGCGCGCCGGTCACCGCCGCCGCGAACATGTTGCTCTGGGTCACCAGGTAGGCCGTCCCGTACCCGCCCCAGGAGTGGCCGTGCAGGCCGAGCCGCTTGGGATCGGCAATGCCCATGTCCACGAGCTTCTGCACGCCGGGCACCAGGCACTTGAGGATGGACTGCCCGGGGTGTCCCACCGTGAAGACGATGTCGGGGAGGAAGACCGCGTAGCCCGCCCCCGCGTAAACCGCGAAGGACGGCCTGTGGTTCACCACCGGCTCGTTGAACTCGTAGAGCCGCTGCGACTGCCGCTCGTAGAAATACGTGATCACCGGGTAGCGCTTGCCCGGCTCGTAGTTCGCAGGCTTGATCAACACCCCCTGGAGCGGGATGCCGTCCAGGCTCGTGTAGTCCACCAACTCCGCGGCGCCCCAGGCGAACTCGGCCAGCTGGGGGTTGGCATCGGAGAGCTTCCGCGGCTTCCCGAACATGCCATCGCTCACCCAGATGTCCGGGAACTCCCCATAGCTCTGGCGGGTGTAGAGCAGCGCGTCTGCCCTCTTCGCCTTCGCGACGAACCGGAACGTCTTCGGCTCGTCGAGACGTTTCTGGACCCCGGGCTTCCCGAACGTGGCCGCGTAGAAGCCCCAGTTCTTCTCCTTGTTGTGATAGGCGGTCAGCAGGAGGGACTCCTTGCTCGAAAGGGCACGTGACTCGGGGTCGACCGCCACCACCCGGAACGTGATCGATGCGGTGCGGCCGGCATTGCCCGTCATGTTGACGGGAGCGCCGCCCGCGACCGGGACCTGCCAGACGTCGTACGCGTCGTAGACCAGCAGCGACGCGCCCTCGTCTACCCAGCCGCCGAGCCCGTATGCCCTCGGCGTGTCGGGGGTGTCGTGCTCCTCGTCGAACAGCGTGACGTCGAGCGCGACCTGCCGGGTCGTCCGCTTCGCCACGTCGTACAGGTGCCACTGCTTGCCCTCGAAGTAGGCGATCCACCGGCCGTCCGGCGAGAGCGACGCCTGGTCGCGCAGCCGCGAGACCGCGAGGGTCCGGCCGCCCGTCGCGAGATCGACGACGTAGATGTCCCGGTAGCGTTCGCCCCAGGTGGTCTCGCGCTGGTAGGCGGCGTCGGAGGTTCCCATCGCAACGCGATCGTTCTCCGGGATCGCGACCTCGGCCATCTGGAGATCCGCCAGCGGCACGACCTTGCCGGAGTCGGCGTGCAGGACCGCGCGGTACGTTCGGTCCTTCTCCCGGTCCCAGCCGATCTTCTGCTGTGTCTGGATCCGCGGGTCCTTCCAGTGCCACACGTCCAGTTCCACCTTCGACAGGAGGGCGTCGAAGTCGTAGGGATCTGGGAGTGCCTCGGCCTTCGCCACACCGGGCTTCGCCGGTGCCTCCGGCTCGGCCGGCTTGAACCCGAAGAAGAGCCGCTTGCCGTCGCGCGACCAGGACAAGTCGTTCTTCACGGGCAGAGTCCAACCCTTCGGCGCCTGCTCCGGCGCGGCAACTGCCCGCCCCTGGCGCGCGGCGCCGTCCCACAGCCACAGCGTCGCCGGCCCCGGCTTGTCCTTCTCCTTCTCGACCGCGGCCAGGAATGCCAGCCGCGAGCCTTCGCGGGCCCAGGTCAGCGACTCGTAACGCCCCTTGGCGGTCTGCGCCACCGGGATTGGCGCCGCGGCCTGCTCCGCAAGGCTCAGCACGAACAGCCCGTTGCCGGCCCCGTCGTCGGTGGAAACCGCCCAGGCCAGGTATCGAGAGGCGGGGTCGAAGCCGAAGCTCGCGGCGGGCCCGACTTCCTGGTCGGCTCCCGTTTGCAGGTTGCGGAGGTGGAGGAACGCGGCGGGCTTCTTGGCGGCGTCGCCCGGCTTGGCCGCGCCGGCCGCAGGCGGAGGCGCCTTCTCGTCCTTCTTCGGCTCGGGCGGTGTCAGCAAGTATGCCGCGTATTGCCCGTCGTCGCTGAAGGCCAGCCGCTCGGCGTTTTCGATCGGCGCGACCGTTCCCGTGACGGTGTCCACGATGGCGAGGCCGGGTTTCGGGCGGTCCTTCGCGGGCTTCTCGCCGTCGGCGAACGACAGCTTGACGGTCATGCCCACGTAACGGCCCGTCTTCGCGATGACCGGCGAGCCGCCGCGGGGCACCCGGTAGACCTTGCCGCTGGCGAGCACGTGCACCACGCCCTCGCCGTCGCCGCGGTCCGGCTGAAGTGCATAGGCGACGACGGTGCCGTCCTCGGAAACGACGGGCGCCTGGATGGCGCGGAAGCGCATGAGATCCTGGAACGTGATGGTCTTCGTGCCGGGCGCGGCCGCGGCCGCCGCCGCGACGAGGCAGAGTGCGATGACTAGGGCGAGCGGCCGCGGGGCCTTGGCGTGTCGTGAGCGCATGGTGGTCCTTCCTGGCGAACAAGCCGGGGGCGGAGGACAGATGATAGCAGAGGGGTATAATCGCCGTCCGTCGCGGTTGACGGTTGACAGTCCAGAGTTGACGGTTCTGTCACGCTTGGCAGCGTCCTGGACCCTCAACCGTGAACCGTGAACCGTGAACGCAGACGGGCCGGGAAGGAGCCATCAAATGAGCGAGCTGGCGGTGAAGCCGAAGTCGTCGTGCCGGTGGGACCTCGTGAGCCTTGGTGAGGTGATGCTGCGCCTCGACCCGGGTGACGGGCGGGTAGCGACGACCCGGTCGTTCCGGGCCTGGGAGGGCGGGGGCGAGTACAACGTCGCGCGCGGGCTGAAGCGCTGCTTCGGCCTCGACACCGCCATCGTCACCGCGTTGGTGGACAACCCGGTGGGCCGGCTGGTCGAGGACCTGATGTTCCAGGGCGGCGTCGATCAGTCACACGTCCGGTGGGCCAAAGACGACGGCGTCGGGCGAACCGTCAGGAACGGGCTGAACTTCACCGAGCGCGGGTTTGGCGTTCGCGCGGCGCTCGGCTGCTCCGACCGCGGTCACACCGCGGTCTCGCAGTTGCGGCCGGGGGACATCGACTGGGACGGCATCTTCGGCGGCGAAGGCGCGCGGTGGTTCCACACCGGCGGCATCTTCGCGGCCCTCTCCGACACCACTCCGGCCGTGGCGAAGGAAGCGATGGAGGCGGCCCGCCGCCACGGGACGATCGTGTCCTACGACCTGAACTACCGCGCCTCCCTCTGGAAGTCGATTGGCGGCCAGAAACGCGCCCGGGAGGTCAACCGGGAGCTCGCGTCGTTTGTGGACGTGATGCTCGGCAACGAGGAAGACTTCACGGCGGCGCTGGGCTTCGAGGTGGAAGGCCTCGATCACAACCTCTCGGCCCTCGACGTCACGAACTTCCGTCGGATGATCGAGCGCGCGGTGCAGGAGTTCCCCAGTTTCAAGGTCGTGGCCACGACGCTGCGCAATGCGAAGACGGCCACCTTCAACGACTGGGGCGCCGTCTGCTTTTCGGGCGGGGACCTGCACCTGGCGCCGAACCGCGAGAACCTCGAGATCTACGACCGCGTGGGCGGTGGAGACTCGTTCGCGTCCGGGCTGATCTACGGGTTTCTCACGGGGAAGGGTCCGCAGTGGGCGGTCGAGTGCGGCGCGGCGCACGGCGCCCTGGCCATGACGACGCCGGGCGACACCACGATGGCGACGCTGGCCGAGGTCGAGCGGGTCATGAAGGGCGGGGGGGCGAGGGTGAGCCGGTAGCTCTCGCCTTCGCTTGTCATTTGGCAAGTGCCCACTTGGCAACTGACCATTTGCTCCCTTGCCCCCTGGTCAATTGCCAAGTGACGCCTGGCATCGTCACTCCACGCGCAAAGCCAGCATCGGATCGATCCGCGAGGCCCGGCGCGCCGGCACGTAGCTGGCGACTGCCGCAACGGCGGCGAGCAGCGCCGGCACCGCGACGAACGTGAGCGGGTCAAGCGGCGCAACCCCGTAGAGGACGCCGGACATCAGCCGCGTGAGGGCGGCCGCGGCGACGAGGCCAATCGCCAGCCCCGACCCGGTGAGCGCCAGGGAGTGAGCGAGCACCAGCCTGAGGACCTGTCCCGAGCTGGCGCCGACGGCCACTCGGATGCCGATCTCGTGCGTCCGCTCGTTCACGAGGTAGGACAGCACGCCGTAGATTCCCACCGCGGCGAGCGACAGCGCGAGCAGCGCGAACAACACCAGCACCGCGCCGGTCAGGCGGGGCATCACCATCGATGCGTCCACCACCTCGGTCATCGGCCTGATGGCCGCCACCGGGAGCGTGGAGTCCATCGACGCGACCACCTGTCTCACGGACCCGGCCAGGCTGGCGGGGTCGCCCGGCGTGCGGATCACCAGCGTCATGCCGCGGGCCGGGTTGCCGGTGGACTTATGGAACTGGCTGTGGGGCCGGTAGAACTTCTCCTTCACCACCGCGGTGATCCCGTTGTGCCGCTCGTTTCCGACGATGCCGACGACGGTGACCCACGGGCCCTTGTCGCCCCGTCCCATACGGAAGCGCTGACCGATGGGGTCGCGATTCGGCCAGTAGGTGCGAGCCATCGTCTCGTTGATGACGGCCACCTGCTCGGCGTCCGTCGTGTCCCTCGGTGACAGCAGCCGGCCCCGAATCAGGCGTTCGCCGAGCGCCTCGAACGCGCCGTCGGTCGCCACCTGCCAGTCGCCCTTCGCGCGCGTGGTCATGGGGTTGGGGTCGCCCTCGATCGCGAGGCCCCAGTCGCCGATGGTGGCGCCAAGCGGGAGCAGGCGCACCAGGCCCGCCGTCTCCACCCCGGGCAGCGCGCGGACACGGTCCAGCAGTTGCTGGTAGAACGCGACCACCTGCTCCGGCTTCTCGTAGGTGGCCTCGGGCAGCCAGAGCCGAGCGGTGAGCACGCCCTTCGGGCGGAACCCGAGGTCGAGTTCCTGGAGCGACTCGAGGCTTCGAATCATCAGGCCGGCGCCGATGACCAGAACGACCGCGAGCGCCACCTCGCTCACGACGAGCGCGTGCCGCAGCCGCCGGCCGGCCAGGCCTGCGGTCGTTCGGCCGCCCGCTTCGCGCAGCGCGTTGACCGGCGCGACCTGCAGCGCGCGGAGGGCCGGCAACAGGCCGAAGAGTGCAGTGGTCAGCAGCGCGAGAAGCGCGGTGAAGCCGAAGACCTGGAAGTCCACGCCAACGGCGGCGGCCCGGGGAATGCCCGCGGGCCCGAGGGCCGCGAGCGCCCGCCCCGCGCCGAGGGCGACGGCAAGGCCGAGAACGGAGCCCACGCCCGCCAGGATCAGGCTCTCGGTGAGGACGTGGCGGACGAGACGGCCGCGTCCGGCGCCAAGCGCGGCCCGGACGGCAACCTCGCGCTGTCGTGTCTCCGAGCGGGCCAGCAGCAGGCTCGCGACGTTGGCGCACGCGATCAGCAGCAGGAACCCCACAGCCCCGAGCAGCAGGTAGAGCGCCTGGCGGACGCCGCCCAGGATCTCCTCCTCCAGGCCGACGGCGAAGGCCGTGAACTTCATGTCCTTCGGGTAGAGGCCTTCCCTGGTGAGGCTGGCCGCCAGCGCGCGCAGCTCCGACGTGGCCTTTTCCGCGGTGGCGCCGGGCGCCAGCACGGCCGCGGCGTACAGCCCGTGCGAGCCGCGCTCGATCTCCTGCATGTTGATTGCGAGCGGCACCCACAACTCGGTCGGTTCGGCGGCATCCTCGCCGTAGTCGGTCGGCAGCTGGAACTCCGGCGGCATCACGCCGACGACGGTGTGCGGCTCGCCGTCGAGGCGGAGCGTCTTACCGAGGACGGCCGGGTCGCCGCCGAAGTGGCGTTGCCACAGTCCATGGCTGATCACGGCCACCGTGTTGCGCCCCGGGACGTCTTCATCCCTGGTGAACCCCCTGCCGAGCGCCGGCCTGACACCGAGCGTCTCGAAGGTGTTGGCGGTCACCTGCCCGACGCCGATCCGCAGCGGCTCGCCGCCGCCCGTCAGGTTCACCTGCCCCGTGCCCCAGGCGGCCACCTGCGAGAGCGTGGCGCAGCGCGTCCGGTAGTCGAACAGCTCGGCTTCCGACACCCACGTCTTGTCGAAGCCCCGCCACTGGCTCCAGATCATGACGCGGCGGTCGATGTCGCCGTACGGCAGCGGCTTGAAGACGACCGCGTGGGCGACGCTGAAGATCGCCGCTGTAGCCCCCACGCCGAGGGTGAGCGTGACGACGGCCGCCACTGTGAACGCCGGGGATCGCCGGAGTCCGCGCAGCCCGTGGCGGAGGTCCTGCCACAGCGTCTCAAAGAAGGGCTGGAGCGTGGTTCTGTTCATGTGGGTGTAGGAATAGACGGTCTCGGGACGAGAAAGGTTTGCGGCAACCGTGAACCGTCAACGCTGAATCCTCTGATATCCTGCCCGTCATGGAGAAGGTCAACCTCGCGCAGAAGCTGAGCTTGTTCGACGAGCGCTGGAGCCCGCGCATCGTGGGCGAAGTGAACGACGTGCAGGTGAAGCTGGCGAAGCTGGAGGGGGAGTTCGTGTGGCATCGCCACGAGGCGGAGGACGAGCTGTTTCTGGTGGTGACCGGGCGGCTGACGATGCGCTTTCGCGATAGGGAGGAAGTGCTGAGCCCGGGCGAACTGATCATCGTCCCCCGGGGCGTCGAACACCTGCCGGTGGCCGACGAGGGGACGGCTGTCCTCCTCGTCGAGCCGAAGACGACGCTGAACACCGGCAACGTCAGGAACGAACGGACGCTCCAGGACCTGAAGCGAGTGTGATCTCCGTGGCTGGCCCAGGACTCGCTTCGCTTGACGACCAACGAAACCACGAAGATCAGAAGAACACGAAGACAGAAGGGCTTTGTGGCCTTCGTGCCTCCCGTTCTTCGTGGTCAAGACAAGTGAATTCCCGTTCAGCGGCTAGTGGCTCGTGACCTCGTGACGAGTGCTGGTCGTCACGCGTTGGTTGACGGCTTGACGGCTAGCCACTTGCCACCAGCAACTACTTCGACTTCTCGAGTTCTCCCTTGATCCCGTCCAGCCTCTTCGTCAACTCCTCGAGATAGCCAAACAAGCTCCGTCCAATCTTCATGTCGGCCGCTCCCGCCATTCGCGCGACCGACGACAACTGGTCGATGAGCATCGGCTGCGGATAGGGACCGCCGGCGGTGACCAGCGCCGACTGCAGGTCGCGAAGCGTCTTGACCGCTGCCTCGCTCCCGGGCTGGCCGGAAGCGCGCGCCAGGGCCTGCGCCACGCGTCCCGCCGTCGCCCGCGCGTCGGCCTGCACCGCCGCCGCCCGCAGCAGGAAGTCGAACTGCTCCTCGAGGTCCGCCTGCGTCACGCCGTCCGCAACCACGCGCGGATCGAGCCGCAGTTCGAGCGGCTTCGTCTCCACGAGGTCGCCGACGCTGAAGCGAACCTGGTACTTTCCGGGCACCGCCACCGGTCCGCCGCCGCCGCGTGGCGCGTCGGCCGGCCCCGTGGCGTAGCGGAGGTCCCAAGTGATGCGGTGCAGCCCCGGACTCTTGAGCACGCGCACCACGATCCCGCCTCCGCGGCGGGGCATGTCGGCGTCGGGCGGCGCCTCGGGGCGTTCCGCCGCCGCCGGCCGCGTCCCCGCGTCGCTCACGTAGGTCCGCACGACCTTCCCGCCGGCGTCGAGCACCTCGATCTTCACGTCGCCAGCGGGTTCCGACGCGAGGTAGTAGTCGATGATCGCCCCGGGCGCGGGGTACTGCGGCTGGTCGGGCCGGCTGCCCATCGCCTGGTACCTGGTCCGCCACGCCATCCGCGGCGTCAGCACGCCGGGCTTCCAGTCGCCGGTCTTCAGCCCGGCAGACACGGCCATTGCGGCCTGGTGCAGCGGCGTGACGTTGTCCAGGATCCAGAACCCGCGCCCCATCGTCGCGAGCACCAGGTCCTGCTTGTGGACGCGGAGGTCCGTGACGGGTGTCACCGGCAGGTTCTGCTGGAACTGCTGCCAGCGGGCGCCGTTGTCGAACGAGACGAAGAAGCCAAACTCGGTGCCCGCGTAGAGGAGGCCCTCGCGGTCGGGGTCCTCGCGCACGACGCGGGTCGGGTAGTCCGCGGGGATGCCGTTCTTCCCTGTGGTCAGCCGCGTCCAGGTGGCGCCGTAGTCGTTGGTCCGGTAGATGTACGGCTGCCAGTCGTTCAGCAGGTAGCGGTACGCCGCGATGTAGGCCGACCCGCGCCGGTGGGGGGACACCTCGATGTTCTGCACGCGGCCGCCGGGCGGCAGGTCCTTCGGCGTCACGTTCTTCCACGTCTTGCCGTCATCGCGCGAGACGTGAACGGGACCGTCGTTGGCGCCCGCCCAGAGGACGCCCTTCTCCAGCGGCGACTCGCGGAACGCGTAGATGGTCGAGTAGACCTCCTCGCCCGTGATGTCGCGCGTGATCGGCTCACCCGAGATCCCCTGCTTGTCGGGCTCGTTCGCCGTCAGGTCCGGGCTGATGTTCTCCCACGTCACGCCCTCGTCTCGCGAGCGGTGCACGACGTGCGAGCAGTAGTAGACCACGCGCGGGTCGTGAGGCGAGGTTTCCATCGGCGATACGCGCTGGAAGCGGTATTTGATGTCGCGCGAAGCGTGGCCGTACCGGTTCTGCGGGTGCACCCACCGCGCCTGCTCCTGGCCAACCTTCATGTTCATCCGGCTGAACTCGCCCTTGCACGCGCCGTAAACGATCGAAGGGTCGTCGATCTTCGGCATGATCGGGCCGGTCTCGCAGCCGGGTCCCTGCGTCCAGGTTTGCACCGGGTGATCCACGCCGAGCGCCGTGGCCGGGAGACTTGGCACGATGACCGTGGTGTTGTCCTGTTGCGCGCCGTAGAGGCGATAGGGGAACTGGTTGTCCACGGCGACCTGGTAGATCTCCGCGGTCGGCTGGTTCAGCTGCGTGGACCACGTGCGCCCGCCGTCGGTCGTCACGTTCGCGCCGCCGTCGTTCGACTGGATGATGATCTCCGGGTGGTCGGGGTTGATCGACATCCCCTGGTTGTCGCCGTGGGGCGTGGGGAGGCTGCGCCAGCTCCTGCCGCCGTCGGTGGACTTCCAGAACCCGAGGTTGTTCACGTAGACCGTGTTCTCGTCCTTCGGGTCGGCGTCGATGTAGGTGTAGTAGAACGGCCGCGCGATGAGGCTCGGCTGCGAGCTGACCTGCCCCCACGTCGCGCCGGCGTCGTCCGAGCGGTAAACGCCGGCCTCGGTGCCCGGCGCCTCGAGCACCGCGTAGACTCGCTTCGGGTTGGCGGGCGAGACGTCCACGCCGACCTTGCCGATCAAGTTCTTCGGCAGGCCCGCGGCCAGGTGCGACCAGGTCCTGCCGCCGTCGGTGGTCTTGTAGATGCCGCCCTCGTTCGCCGGGCCGCCGCTGATGATCGTCCACGGCCGGCGTTCGCCCCGCCACGCGCCCGCGTAAAGTTCTTCCGGGTTCGCCGGGTTCATCGCGATCGACACCGCGCCGGTGCGGTCGTTGATGAACAGCGACTTCGTCCACGTCTTCCCCCCGTCGGTCGTCTTGAAGACGCCGCGCTCGGGGTTCGGAGCGAAGGCCTGGCCGAGAACCGCCACGTAGGCGACGTCCGGGTTTTGCGGGTGCACCTTCAGCGCGCCGATCTGACCGCTGTCCCGGAGGCCGACGAAGGTCCAGGTCCTGCCGGCGTCGGTGGACTTGTAGACGCCGCGCCCCTGGATGACGTTGCTCCTGATGGCGGCGCTCCCGGTTCCGACGTAGACGACGTCGGGATTCGACTCGGCAACGTCGATCGCGCCGATCGATCCGGTGGAAAAGTAGCCGTCCGAGACGTTGACCCAGGAAGCACCGCTGTCGGTCGTCTTCCAGACGCCGCCGCCGGTGGCGCCCATGTAGAAAGTAGTCAGCTGCGTGCGGTGCCCGGCGACGGCCGTCACGCGGCCCCCGCGGTGCGGACCCACCGAGCGGAACCTCAACTCCTTGAAGAGCGCCGGATTCGAGGACGGCGTTTTGGTCGGCCTGGGCACTGACGGGCGCCGGCGCCTGCGAGCCGGCCAGGCTCAGCAGGACCGCGAGGCCGAGCGTCGGGAAGAAGGGCCGCGACAGGAGACGTCTGATGATCATCGAATCTCACCTCGAAGGATGACAGGTGCCGGAAGTATAACGACGAATCGAGAATTGAGAATGGAGAATGAAGAAATGGGGAACGTAGAAGGTGTCACGGGCCGCATAATGGTCCGCGGGGGGCGAAGTGCGGAAGAGCTTGGTGTTGATGGTGGCGGTTGCGTGCGGCGTCTCGGTCTGCCTGTGGACGGTGGCGCTCGGCGGGCAGGCGGTGCAGCAGGGAACCGGCGTGGTCCAGGCGGTGCCCGACAAGGCGGCGTTCACCGAATGGCTGGCCGGATTTCGGCAGGACGCGCTGAAGAACGGGATTAGCACGGCGACCCTGGACCGTGCCCTCGCGGACCTCGAGCCGCTGGCGATCGTCATCGAGCGCGACCGCACGCAGGCGGAGCAAGTCCTCCCGCTCGACGCCTACCTCCAACGCCGGCTGAACGCGAAGACGGTGAGGACCGCGCGGCAGATGGCGGCACAGAACCGCGCCGTACTCAGGCGTGTCTCGTCCGCCTACGGACTGCCGCCGTCCGTCGTCGTGTCGGTCTGGGGTCTCGAGTCCACATTCGGCCGGTTCACCGGGACGCGTCCAACCATCGCGGCGCTCGCGACGCTGGCCCACGACAACCGGCGGGCGGCGATGTTCCGCTCCGAGTTGATCGACGCGCTGCGCATCGTCGAGGCCGGGGACATCGAGCCCGCCCGCATGACCGGGTCGTGGGCCGGGGCGATGGGGCAGCCGCAGTTCATGCCGTCCAGCTACTTGAAGTACGCGGTGGACTTCGACAAGGACGGGCGCCGGGACATCTGGCGGTCCCGTCCCGACGCCTTCGCGTCGATCGCGAACTACCTGAAGGAGCAGGGGTGGCGCAAGGGCGAACGCTGGGGGCGCGCCGTCCGGGTGCCCGAGGCGGCCGAAGCGAAGATTGCCGAGGAGGCGCCCATGCGCAGCGAAGGGTGCGCGGCAGAGCGCCAGATGACCGTGGCCCTGCCAGTTTCGCGATGGAGGGCGATCGGGGTGACCACCGACAAGAAGGGGGCACTGCCGAAGTCGAAGGTTCCGGCCTCGCTCGTCCGTGCCGGCTCGCGGAGCTTCCTCGTCTACCAGAACTACGAATCGCTGCTCGGCTACAACTGCGCCCACGCCTACGCACTCAGTGTCGCGCTGCTCTCCGACCGCGTGGCGGGCCAGTAGGTGTCACTTGGCAATTGACCACTTGCCAACTGTCCATTTGGCTGGGACCACATAGACGGTTGCAAAGTAGACAATCGCCACCTGACGTCATTCTCCCCGTGAGTCGTATCCCAGCCCGATGTAGTTCCCCGTCATGTCGTGCCGCAGCACCAGCGTCGTGAACATGAAAGTCATGCCGTAGCGCCCGTCCTGCATCCGGCCCGCCTCCGGCTTCTGGCCGGCCATGACGAACCAGTCGTACATGTTGTCCCAGACATCGATGCCGACGTCGATGAAGTCGGGGAACTTGCCCCGGCTCTTCAAGAAGGTCCTCTGCTGGCTGCGGATCGAGTCGGCGAAACCGCAAGAGGCGGGGCTGCAGGAGCCGCGCTGCAGCCGCAGTTCGTCGCGGATCTGCTCGAGCACCTTCGCTTCCTCCGCGCGGGAGGACTGCGGGGAGGGAATCCCCGGAGCGGGGGCTGAAGCCGCCGCCGCGCCGGCAGCGCTTGCGCCCGCGAGCCCCGTGAAGATCCCACCGGTGAGCAGCGAACGCCTATTCATGTGAACCTCCAGACACCTGGCAGCTGGCAGCGTGCGGCTGGCAGCCGGTCATCTCACACCACCCTCGGCACCTTCAGCACCTCTCGCTCACCCAGCCACCCCGTAGAACACGTCGATCGGCGCCTCGACGCGGGCCCGGACGAACGCCGCGACCGCGTCGAGCTCCGCGTCGGCCAGCGGCGTAACCCGTGCTTCCGCCGGCTTCCTGGCGATCGTGTAGAGCTGAATCGCCTTCAGGCGGCCTCCGGCGGCCTTCAGTTCGTTGAGACGGTCGCAGTATGCCTGCAGTTGGATTTCTGCGGCGGGCTCCCCGTCCACGCGCATCCAGAGAGACTGGATGACGACGGGCCGGACGCGGGCGGCGTCGAGGATGTTCTCCAGCACATGGTGGAGCGTGACATTCGGCCGGTCGACGAGCTGGAAGTACTCCTCCGTGCCGGCATCGAGCTTGGCCCAGATCTCGCCGTTGTTCTCGTCCATCAGGGCGAGGGCCTCGCGCACGGCGGGCCGGGCGAGGTACGCGGCATCCGTGATGAGGACGATCTTCGTCGCGTCGAGGCCGAAGCGCCGGCGCGCGTCCGCCGCAACGGCCACCGCTTCACGAAACCGTGGGAAAGCGGTCGGCTCCCCGTCGCCCGAAAAGGCAATGTCGTGAACGCCCCGGTTGTGGGCGGGCAGTGCGTCGAACGGCGGGGCCTGGAACAACGACCCGTCGGCCGCCGCTTTCAGCACGTCGTCCAGCTCGGCAGCCAGCCGATCCAGATCCACCCGCCGGATGCGGGGAGCCACAGTGCGGTCCACCTGGCAGTAGATGCAGTCGAAGTTGCACTCCTTGCCGGGGTTGACGTTCACGCCCACCGAGACGCCCCGGCTCCGCCTGGAGACCACGGCGTAGACGTAGAGGTTGTCGGCCCAGCGGCGCTCGTGGCGCTGCCAGGCGGCCCGCAGGGCGCTCGAAGTCTCGGTCATGGCAGGATCATAACAGGCGCTCGGATTCAGGATTCGGGATTCAGGATTCTGGAGGGAGCTGCCAGTCCTGCCAACGACCGTGTGATAGCGAGACGGGGCAGCGTGGCAGCGGCGCGGCCGTTCCTGATTCCTGATTTCCTGAATCCTGATTCCTGAGAAAATGACCTCATGCAGACAAAGCAACTGGGCAGGACCGGCCTCGAGATCACCCGAATCGGGTTCGGGGCGTGGGCGGTGGGCGGCGGTGAGTACGCCTTCGGCTGGGGCTCGCAGGACGACCACGATTCGGTGGCGGCCATCGAGCGAGCGGTGGCGGACGGCGTGAACTGGATCGACACGGCGCCGGTCTACGGGCTGGGGCGGTCGGAGGAGATTGTCGGGCGCGCCCTGAAGCAGCTTGGTTCCTCCCGCCGGCCGTATGTCTTCACGAAGTGCAGCCTGGTCTGGGACGGCAACAGCCGCGAGATCTCGCACAGCCTGGAGCCCGCGTCCATTCGTCGTGAGGCGGAAGCAAGCCTCCGTCGTCTTGGAGTGGACGCCATCGATCTGTATCAAGTCCACTGGCCGGGTCCGTGGGGCCAGGCGCCGGCGAACATCGAGGAGGGCTGGCAGACCCTGGCGGACCTGAAGCGCGAGGGGAAGGTGCGACGCCTCGGCGTGTCGAACTTCAGCGTGGCGGAGATGGAGCGCATCGCGCCGATCGCGCCGATCGGGTCCCTTCAGCCGCCCTACTCGCTGCTCCGCCGGAAGATCGAGGCGGACGTCCTGCCCTACTGCCAGGCCAACGACATCGGCGTCATCGTGTACTCGCCCATGCAGGCTGGCCTGCTGAGCGGGAAGATGACGCGCGAGCGGCTGGCGTCCATGCCGGCCGACGACTGGCGGAAGGACAGCCGCGAGTTCATGGAGCCAAGACTGACGGCGAACCTCGAGTTCGTGGAGGTGCTGCGGCAGGTTGGCGCGAGGCTGGGGCGGACACCGGGCGAGCTGGCCGTCGCGTGGACGCTCCGCCACCCGGCCGTCACCGCGGCGATCGTCGGCTTCCGTCGTCCGCAGCAAGTGTCGGAGATCCTGGGCGCCGCCGATCTTCAACTGTCACAGGCAGAGGCGGACGAGATCGAGGCAGCCATCCCGTCAGCGTGACGTTGGTACTTGGCGTTCTTCTGCACCGTGAGCTGCTGGGAGGGGCCATCCGTGACGACGCACAGGCGAACCTGGCATTAGGGGCGCGCCGCCTGCGGGCAGC
Source organism: uncultured Acidobacteriota bacterium (assembly GCA_963744445.1). Classification (GTDB taxonomy): domain Bacteria; phylum Acidobacteriota; class Vicinamibacteria; order Vicinamibacterales; family Fen-181; genus CAVUTP01. Next base: position 1,956 of record CAVUTP010000020.1, on the reverse strand, counting down.
GCTCCTCGATTTGCCAGCCCTCACTTCTCCTGCCGGGCTTGCGGCAGGTCTGCGCTCCGGCCTGGCCGCGTGTGTCACTGCCTCCCACGGCAAGCGCGTTGCACCCCTGTTCACACCGGGAACGGCAGACGAGGGAGGCACCAATGAACACCAGGCATGACCTGCTGACGGGGATCGCGTTGGGTGGCGGGCTGATGTACCTGTTCGACCCGCAGGCCGGCCGCCGGCGGCGGGCGCTCACCCGGGACAAGGCGACGAAGTGGTCGAGGCTCAGCGGCCGAACCCTGCGGAGCGGCTGGGAACGGGGGATCGGAGTCAGCCGCGGCATGGCCGCCAGTGTCCGGCGCTTGAGGGAAGGCGAGCGGACCGACGATGAGGCGATTGCGCAGAGGTTGCGCCAGTGCATCGCCCGACACTCGACGCACCCGCGCGCGATCGTCGTGACGGTGTCCAACGGGATTGCGCGGTTCGGCGGGTCGGTACTCCTGGCCGAAGCCGACGAGGTGTTGCGCTGCGGCTCGGCCGTGCGCGGCGTGCTTGCTGTGGAGAACGACCTGCAGGTGCACGACGAGCCGGGCAGCGTCCCCGGTCTGCAGGGCGAGCCCCACCGCAGGCCGGTCACCCGCTGGTGGGAAGTCTCGCCGGCGCTTCGGATTGCCACCGGTGTTGCCGCGGCCGCCCTCGCCGCGATCGCGACCACGGCGGCGGGGCGACGGCTCAGGACACAGAGCTGAAAACGAAAGGCCGGCATCTCGAGTTCGAGCTGCCGGCCTCATCGTGACGGGCACCGCAAGCACCGAGGGCACCGCCGGCACTGCACCCCAGCACCAGCGCCACCGGCACCGTCAGCACCTCCGGCACTGCACCACCGGCACCATCAGCACCTCCGGCACCTCCAGCTCCTCACCGAAGAATTGTCGCCTTCACCTCGACCGTCTGCTTCCGCTCGACGTTATCCACGACGTCGCTCGACTGCGCCACGAGGACTGGCTTGCCATTCTCGAAGTAGAGCGAAATCGACTGGGAGAAGGTCGGGAACGACGGGGCCGCCGTTGTTGATGCCGTCTTCTCGTCCACGCCGCTGAACTCGACGTTGAGCGTGGCGCGCACCCGGTTGCCCGGCACGATGGCCGCCCGTTGGATGTCCACGTTCAGGCCCACCGACCGGTAGTTGTAGGAAGTCAGTGGCTTTGCCACGGGCGTTTCCTTGCCGTCTTCAGACTTTGACGTCAGCGTCGTCGTCGGGACCGGGACGTTGTTGCCCGAGCGCAGCGAGCCTCTGCCGAAGACCTCTCCAGTGTTGTTGGCCACGGTGAGCGCGGCCGTGCGCTTGATTGGCGCCGCAGTTCCGGCCTGGTAGCTGATCGTCACCTCGAACCTGAGATTGACCGGATCCGGGTCAATCCGCTCGCGGCCCGGCGCGAGGAGCATCGGCTCGGGCGCCTGGGGCGGCTCGGGCGTTGCGGGCGCCGCGGGACGAGCCGCCGGAGCCGGCGTGGGCTTCGGCGGCGCCGGCGGTTTTTGCGCGGGTGGCGGCACCTGGCCGGGCTCAGGCGGGTCCGGCGGTGTCATCGCAACGGCGGGCGCCGGTGGCGCGGGCGGAGCCGGAACGGCCGCCGGCGCTGCTACGGCCGGGGCGGGTGCAGTCGGCGGCGCCGGTGGCGCAGGGGGCGCGGCCGGCGGGGCGACCTGCGGGGCGGTCGCCGCCGGCGCGATTGTCGTGGTGACCGCCGGCGACGCGATGGTCGTGCCCACTGCGGTCGGGGCGATTGCCGGTGCGATTGTCGTGACGACCGAGGGCTTCGCAATCGTCGTGGCCACGACGGGCTTCGTGATGGTCGTGGCGACCGCGGGCTTCGCGATCGTCGTGGCCACGACGGGCTTCGTGATGGTCGTGGCGACCGCGGGCGCCGCAATGGTGGTGGCGACCGCCGGAGTCGAGAGCGTGGTCCGCGG
>CAVUTP010000019.1:0-8241 GCA_963744445.1 uncultured Acidobacteriota bacterium | reverse complement strand
GGTTTAGACAGAAGTCAGGAGTCAGAAGTCAGGAGTCAGGGTCAGGAGTCGGGGTCAGGAGTCGGAGTCAGGAGTCAGGAGTCAGGGTCAGGGTCTGGGAAGAAGAACAGGAGTCAGGGTCTGGGTCTGGGAAGAAGAAGACGTCGCGGGAGGGGCAAGGCCAATGAGCCCCTCCCCTCGGCTATCCCCTCGGCCTCACGAACTCCACGAAACCAGGGTGGTTGCGGATAGGGTTCCAGGCGGCATCCAGGTGCATCTCGGTGGCTTTCCAGCTGTAGCCCTGGCCGAAGGCTGCCTGAAGTGCGCGCACGGCACCCTCTCCGTCGCCGAGCGCCGCGAGAATCCGCGCGCGCTGGTAGAGATGCTCTCCTCTGAGGAACGGGCGTTCCAGCCTGGCAAGGGCGTCGGCAATCTTCAACGCCTCGGCGCGTGAGCCTCCGCAGGTGAGCAGCGCCGTAGCATAGGACGACTGGAAAGAGAGGTTGCCTGGCGCTTCGCGCGCCAGGTCACGCTTCAGCCCGAGGCCCTGCTCGCAATCCCCGGCATGGATTAGGGAGTTTGCCAACGAGTTCCGGAGGGCGGGCGTCGGCTTGCCGGTCTCGACTCGCGCCTTGTACCAGGCGGCGGCGCGGCCCGCCAGGCGCCTCGCTTCATCGGGGTGGCCGTGGGCCGCCAACTCCCTGGCCGCGTAATACGCCGTGGCACCAAGGCTGCCAGACCGCAGCGCCGATTGGGAGCACCGGTCGAGCACGGCGTCGATTTGCTCCAGCCGCCCGAGGGCGATTATGGCGCTGACTTCCTGTGAGAAGAAGGAACCCTCCGCGGGGTACGCTCCTGCCCGAGCCGGGCCAGTTCCAGTTGCCTGTCATACTCGCCGACTTCGTGGTGAAGTGCCGCCCGGACACTGAGGTGCCACGATGCACCGGGGCCCATCTCTGGAGGGCTGTCGGTCACGCGGATTCTCGACAGCACGTCGATGGCCGCGCGAATCTGGTGGAGGTCCTCGTGGGCCAACGCCAGGTGGTAGTCGCTCATGGGGCCCGGCGCAAGCCGCGGCAACGCGGTGGCGGCGGAAAGCAGCGCCGGCAGGTTTCCATCGAGGCTGGCCCGGGCGTAGCGGGCGTAGCCCTGTTCCCAAGGTGAAGCCTGGCCAAATCGGGCTGGTTCCTCCAGTGCCCGCAGCACTTCGTCTGCCTCGAGGGGCCGATTCTGGTTGGAGAAGACCGCCCATAAACAGAGGCGTGCCATCGCGTAGTTGGCGTCCAGCTCGAGGGTTCGCTTCAAGCGACGCTCGGCCTCCACATAGTTGGCCCCGAACGCGGCCATCGCCTGGTTGAACTCGAGATAGGCATCGTAGGCAGGCGGATTAATGGCCCCACCGAGGAAGGACGCGAGCGCTTTGTTGAAGCGCACGGCTACGCCTCCCATTGCCACGTTCGCCGCAGCCCCGACGACCTCGTGGGGTCGTGCCCGCTGTCCTACGCTCGGCGCAAGGGCGGTGGCGATTGTGCCGGTGCGGCCATCGACGATTTGGCTCTGGACGCGGATGCTGTCGCCGTCAAGATAGTAGGCGCCCGAGACAACAACTCCGGCTCCCGTCCGAACGGCGAGTGCGCGAAGGGGGTCGGCCTCCGCGGCAAGCACTGACCGGGGTAGTCCCGGCCCTCCAATCGACGGCACCTCGGGATTGAGCGCGACCTTCACCCCTATCCTGGTGAGACTCTGGGTCAGCCAATCGCTCGCCTGAAGGCCAAGAGCGTCGAGCGAGGGATCACCCGTGCGGTTGGCGAAGACCGCGACGACCACCTTCTCGGGATCCAGCTGGTCGCGAGGACTCGCCGGCCCCCCGCCCGGCCCTCGCCAAAGCCACGACGCTGCCGCCGCCGCGACGATGGCCAGCGTTGCCACCGTGGCGCCCGCGACCCGGCGCTGGCGGCGCCGGGACCAGGCCCGCCGGTTTCCAGGCGGTTCCGCTCCGGCGGGGAGGCCCGAGCCTGTCGTCATGATTGCCGTCAGCGCGAACGCGAGATTGCTTGCCGACTGGAAACGCTGACCCGGTTGCTTCTCCAGGCAACGGGCGACCACCCGGCCCAGGTCGGGCGGGATCTCGGCCCCGCCTGCCGACAGGTCGGGCGCCGGCATCGAGAGGATGGCCGCCAGTGTTTCGGTCGGAGTCGGTCTTGCGAATGCCCGCCTTCCGCAGAGCATCTCGAACAGCACGCAGCCGAGCGCGAAGATGTCTGACCGCGCGTCGGCACCCGATGCCTCCACCTGTTCGGGGGCCATGTAGCCCACCGTGCCCAGGACCGCCCCGGCAACCGTCCGCACCCCGCCAACCGTCGGGCTCGCGGTTGCGTCCGACGCCAGGCCGCTGGTGGCAAGGCCGAAGTCGAGGATCTTCACGCGGCCGTCAGCCGTCAGGAACAGGTTCTCGGGCTTGATGTCCCGGTGCACGACCCCCTGGCCATGCGCTGCGGCCAGGCCCTCGGCGACCGCCGCCGCGATGTGCGCGGCCCGCCGCCAGGACAATCTCTCTCGCGCGAGGCACTCCCGCAACGTCTCGCCGTTCAGCAGTTCGGTGACGGCATAAGCGGCGGGCCGGGAGCTCTCGCCCTGGCCGGTGCCCTCGAAGCCGAAGTCGTGGATCGCGAGGATGTTGGGATGCTCGAGCCGCGCCAGGGCCTTGGCCTCGCGCTCGAAGCGGGCGAGGCGGTCCGGGTCTGTGGCCACCAGCTCGGGGAGAACCTTGAGGGCGACGTCCCGGTCGAGGCGCTCGTCGCGCGCCCGGTAGACCTCGCCCATTCCGCCCGCGCCGATCAGATCAAGCAGCCGGTAGTGCCCGAGGACACGGCCCACCATGTGCGCCTCCAGCCGGATGCAAATCACAGGCTGCCACGCGGGGTCCGACCAACGGTCTTGACGGCCGAGTATAGCCCCAACCGGCGGCGCCGAGCTGGCATAGACTACCGGACCATGAAGAAGACCTCCTGCCTCATGCTCGCGGCGCTGCTGCTCGTTGCCGTGGCTGGCGTTCTTGCCCAGCGTGGCCCATCGCCCTCGCTCGCGCCAACCGGGCCGCTCGAGGCGATGTTCGCGAAGCCGCCGGCCGCGTACAGCACGGCGCCGCTGTGGGTCTGGAACGACCTCCTCACCCACTACATGGTGCTCCAGACGATGAGGGACCTCGCGGGGCAGCAGGTGAAGCAGCTGTTCATTCACCCGCGGCCCGGGCTGATGACGCCCTATCTTTCCCCCGAGTGGTTCCGGTTGTGGAAGGTCGCGCTGAAGGAGGCCGAGCGCCTCGACATGAAGGTGTGGATCTACGACGAGAACTCGTATCCGTCGGGGTTCGCAGGTGGGTTCGTCCCCGAGGCGATGCCGGAGTCCAGGGGGATGGGCCTCGTGCTGCGGGAACAGGCTGCGCCGAAGTGGACCGACGACACCCTGGCGGTCTTCGCCTTGGGCGAAGGGGGTCCGCGAGACGTGTCGTCCCGGGTCCGGACGGAGGGTGCCGCAGCCGAGGGCAAGTACCTCGTCGCCTCCATCGCGCGCGCCACGCCCGGCCCCTGGTACGGCGGCAAGTTCTACGTGGACCTGCTGCGGCCGGGTGTCACCGAGAAGTTCCTCGAGGTGACGCTCGACGCCTACAAGCGCGAGATTGGCGCGCAGTTCGGCAAGCGCGTGCCGGGTGTTTTCACCGACGAGCCCGAGTTGCGGCCCGCCGGCGGCCTGCCCTGGACCGAGCGGCTCCCGCAGCTGTTCGAGCAGCGCTGGGGCTACAGCCTCCTCCCGAACCTCCCCACGCTTGCCGCCGCCCCTTCCTCCGCCAACAACGAAGCCTCGTCCCACACGCCGGCCGGTGACTGGAAGCGGGCGAGACACAACTACTACCAGCTGCTCCTCGAGCAGTTCGTCGAGCGCTGGGGCAAGCCGTACTACGACTACTGCGAGCGGAACGGCCTCGAGTTCACCGGCCACTACTGGGAGCACGAGTGGCCGAACTGCCAGTCGGTGCCGGACAACATGGCGATGTCGGCATGGCAGCAGCGGCCGGGTATCGACATCCTGATGAACCAGTACGCCGAGGACGTGCACGCGCAGTTCGGCAACGTGCGGTCGGTCAAGGAGGTCGCGAGCGTCGCCAACCAGCTGGGAAGGGCGAGGACGATCGCGGAGGGCTACGGCGCGGGCGGGTGGGACCTTCGCTTCGAGGACATGAAGCGGATCGGCGACTGGATGTACGTGCTCGGCATCAATACGCTGGACCAGCACCTTTCCTACGTGTCGCTGCGCGGCGCGCGCAAGCGCGACCACCCGCAGTCGTTCTTGTACCACGAGCCTTGGTGGGACGCGTATCACGCGTCGGCCGAGTACTTCTCGCGCCTCTCGCTGGCGATGTCTGCCGGCGAGCAGGTCAACGACGTCCTTGTCATCGAGCCGACGACGACAGCGTGGATGTACAACGCGGCCGGGAAGCAGCCGCCGGAGCTGGAGAGGCTGGGCAAGAGTTTCCAGGATCTGCTCTTGTCTCTTGAACGCGTGCAGGTGGAGTACGACCTGGGCTCCGAGGACGTCATGGCGCGGCACGGCTCGGTGGAGGGGAAAGCTCTGCGCGTGGGACGCCGCTCCTACCTGACCGTCGTCGTCCCGCCGTTCACCGAGAACCTGAACGGGCCGACCGCGACGCTTCTCGAGCGTTTCCTGGAGGGCGGGGGCACCGTGCTATCGGCCGGCGCGGCACCCGAACGCATCGACGGCGCCGCGGCAGATCGCGCCGGGGCGCTGGCGCGGTCCCCGGGGTGGACGCCGGTGACCGCCGGCGACCTGGCGTCGGTGCTCACCGCCCGACAGGGCAACGAATTCAGGATCACCCGCACAGCGGCGGACCGGGGGAATCTCTTCCACCATCGCCGCCGTGTCGGCGACGACCAGATCCTCCTGCTCGTCAACACGAGCGTGGACGCCCGGTCTTCGGGGACCGTGGACGTGGCGGCAGGCGGGGTCGAGCGTTGGGACCCGGCGACAGGGCGGATTGGCAGCTACGCCTTCGAGCGCGTGGAGGCCGGCGTGCGGCTGCACTTCGACTTGCCGGAAGCCGGCTCGCTGCTGCTGCGCCTCACGAAGGCAGTGCGGCAGCCGGCGGCGGTTCCTGCGCGCCGGTTCGCCGTCATCGGCGCGGACGGGCCGACCGTCGCGCGTCGCGTCGGGCCCAACGTGCTCGTCCTCGATTACGTGGACGTGCGCGCGGGCGGGGAGGCCAGGCAGAAGACGTACTACTACCAGGCCGCGCAGTTCGGCTTCCAGAAGAACGGCGTCGAACGCAACCCCTGGGACAGCGCCGTGCAGTTCCGGGACGAGTTGATCCGCCGGACCTTCCCCGCCTCGAGCGGGGTAGAGGCCACTTACCGGTTCACCATCAAGGACCGCGTGCCGCCGGGGCTGTCGGCCGTCGTCGAACGGGCGGACCTGTACGCCGTGACATGCAACGGACGCCCGGTGTCGCCGGTGAAGGGGCAGTGGTGGCTGGACCGGGCATTCGGGAAGATTGACCTTTCGGCAGCGGCGCGCGTGGGCGAGAACGAGCTGACCCTCGCGGCCTCGCCCTTCACGATGCAGCACGAGCTGGAGCCGGTCTACCTCCTCGGCGGGTTCACGCTGGACGCGGCGCGCAGCGGCTTCGTGATGGCTGGCGAACGGCCGCTGACGATGGGGTCGTGGAAGGACCAGGGGCATCCCTTCTACAGCCAGGGTGTCGCCTACGAGGAGCGCTTCACGATTCCACGGCCGGCGGGCGAGTACCGAGTGCAGCTCACGCGCTGGTACGGCAGCGTGGCCCGGGTGCGCGTCAACGGGCGTTCGGCAGGGGAGATCCTGTCGGCGCCCTGGTCGCTGGACGTGACGGCCATGCTCCGTCCGGGCGCGAACGTCATCGAGGTCACGGTCATCGGCACGCTGAAGAACACTCTGGGGCCGCACCACGGCAACCCGTCTCTGGGGACCGCGTGGCCCTCGATGTTCCAGAAGGCGCCGAACCCCGGGCCGCCGCCGGGGGGTGATTACTCGACGGTGGGGTACGGGTTGTTCGCGCCGTTCACGGTGGTGCAGGTGGTGACGAAACAGTAGTGGCCGGGAGGCAGTGGCCAGTGGCGGCCCTTTCCGAAGCCTGAAGCCGCACCCAGAAGGCGGGCGATCCGCCGCCCGCCCTCCGCCTTTCCGCCTCCCGTCTATACCTTCGGCCCGAGCGACCAGCCCTCGCGGTACTGGTGCTGGACCAGCGCATTCGCCTCGGCGTGGTTGGTCACCTTCAGGTTCGCGCCGTCCCACATCAGGCGCGAGGCGGGGAACGTAATTGCCAGGTTGCCGAGCAGGACCGTCTCGCTGAACGGGCCCGAGTAGTCGAAGTTGCTGGTGGGCTTCGCCTTGCCCTGGATCCCCTCGATCCAGTTCTGCTCGTGCGCGCCGCCCGGGACGCGGGGGAGCGTCTTCTTCGGGCGCTTGTAGGCCTGCATGCGCGACTCGGGGATCAGCCGCGGGCTTTCCGAGTAGGTCTCGCACATCAGCTTGCCCTTCTCGCCCACGAAGATCGTGCCGCTCTCGGGCAACCGGCGATCGGGCTCCAGCTCTTCCGGCCGTTCCGGCAGGATGCCGCCGTCGTACCAGTGCAGCTTCACCTCGGGGAGTTTCTTGCCGCGCGCCGGGAACGTGTAATGGACCACGGTGGCGGGCGGGAAGCTGTCCTTGTAGTCCAGGCGGCGGCTGCCAGGCGAGCCGTCGGGCCGCGTCTGTTCAATCACCTGCACGGCGAGCGAGGCCACCACGCTGCTCGGGTACCCCAGCTTCAGCACGCTGTAGGCCGCGTCCATGACGTGACACGCCATGTCGCCCAGCGCGCCGCAGCCGAAGTCAATCCACGACCGCCAGTAGAAGGGGTGGTAGGCGCGATGATACGGCCGCATCGGCGCCGGGCCGATCCAGAGGTCCCAATCCAGGCCGAGGGGCGGGACGGGAATGTCGGTGGGGCGCGGCATGCCCTGCGGCCAGATCGGCCGGTTCGTCCAGCAGTGGACCTCGTGGACCTTGCCAATGGCTCCGTCCGAGATCCACTCCTCGATGAGGCGGACGCCCTCGCCCGAGTGGCCCTGGTTGCCCATCTGCGTGACGACCTTGAACCGCCGCGCCGCTTCCGTCAGGGCCCGCGCCTCGGACAGGGTTCGCGTGAGCGGCTTCTGCACGTACACGTGCTTGCCCAACTGCATCGCGGCCATCGCCACCACCGCGTGGGTGTGGTCGGGTGTCGCAACGATGACGCCGTCGATGTCTTTCTGCTTCTCGAGCATCACGCGGAAATCGCGGTACCGAACGGCCTTCGGGCAGCGCTCGAGGAGCTTCGTGCGCTCGAGCCGCCGGGCGCCGGCCTCGCTCTCGTCAACGTCGCAGAGGGCGACGATGTTGTGGCCCGCCTTCAGGACGGCTTCGGTGTTGCTCGTGCCCATGCCGTGGACGTAGCCCACGGTGGCGATGTTCACGGTGTCGCTCGGCGCCTGGTAACCCGGGCCGCCCAGCACCCGCCGGGCACGATCATGACGCCGGCCGCGGCCGCGACGCCGCCCAGCAGCGTGCGTCGCGAGATGACAGTAGGATTGCTGTTCTGATCGTCCATGTGGTTTCTCCGGTAGACAGGCATTGTCTCGACTATAGCGAGCCTCCGAAACAGCGGCCGTGCCGTGCGTCAGCCGCGCGGGGTCAGGATCGGCGTCACCACCAGCTTGCGAATCCAGGCCTTCGGGTGGTCCGTTCGCGCAACACTCTAGCAGGAAATCGCGGGTTGGTAACCTCCCGCGCCGCTCGTGCATCTCTACAACAGGAGGTTGTATTCGATGGAGATGGTCGTCACCTTTCCCGGGGAGCTCGGGTAGACGCGCAGTTCGGCGCCCACGTCATTCAAACCGACCAGCCACGCCACGCGGGCGGCGACGACTCGGCGCCAGCCCCGTTTGCCCTCTTCCTGGCGTCACTCGCCACTTGCGCGGGGATCTACGTGCTCGGGTTCTGCCGGCAACGCGGCCTGCCCACCGATGGGATCCAGCTGGTTCAGAAGATGGAGGCGGACCCCCGGACGGGGCTGATCGGGGCCATTGGCATCGAGATCCAGGTGCCGCCCGAGTTCCCCGAGAAATACAAGGACGCGCTGACCCGGGCAGCCAGCCAGTGCGCCGTAAGAAGCACCTCGAGGCGCCGCCG
>CAVUTP010000018.1:0-21575 GCA_963744445.1 uncultured Acidobacteriota bacterium | reverse complement strand
GCCGCGTCGCCGGCCAGGCGCGCCGAGTCGATGTCGCGGTCCCAGCGCGAGCAGGTCGGGGCGAGCGGCTTCCGCACTGAGCCACGAGATCAGCCGGCCGCCGGCATCGGCGAGCGGGCGGGCGAAAGCGGCGCGGCATCGAGACCCTGTCCGGGTCCGGCGACGGGTAGAAGAACGCTGTCCAGGTCCCCCTGCGCAGCGGGCGCGCCTCCGCTCGCGCGCCGGCCAGGGAGGCGGCCACGTCGAGCGCCTCGCGTTCGGCGCGCAGGCGGTCGAACCCCGCCGCGTCGCCGGCGGCCTCGCGCTTCGCGAGAATTTCCGACAGAGCCCCTCCAAATCCGCCAGAGCCGTCTCGAATTGCCGGACTCGGGTCTTCTGCGACGCTCACACGCGACGAAGGCGCGCCGCGCGTCGGCCCGCAGGCGGCGGACGAGGTCGTCGGCGCGCAGTTGCGCGGCACGTACCTGCTGGTTGGCGCTGTCCGTTTCAAGGCCGCGACGGCCGGTAATGGGAAAGGCCTGCGAGAACAGCAGGTAGTTCTCCGCTGTTCCTGCGACGGACTCCGCGGCTGAACGTCACACGCGGGTTCGGCCACCGGGCGGCCGCGTAGGCCGTCGGCGCTCGCGAGGTCGACCTGGGCGCGGATGGCGCGGGCCCGTGGACTCTCCAGGGAAACCCGGCTGACGGCGTCCGCCTCGGTCAGCGCCTGCTGCGCGGCCACGGGTTGGGCGAAGCCCATGCAGAACATGGCGAGACACGGGTACAAGGAACAAGACGCATACGCCTCCAGACACAAGGGACAGCTACGCTCGTGAGGGGGGAATGGGCGGGATGGGCTATCGAGCGGGCGGTGCGCGCGGCGCTGAGGGTCTCGGCGGTGGCGACGGTCCGGGCGCGGTCGAGGGGTCGGCGAGGAGGATTCCGGCGGACGTGACCGCGCTGACGCAGACAGGCTGCGGCAGCGCCGCCGGAGGGCCGGCAACGTGCGGTGCCTGGGCCCTGCAGCCATCACACGATTGAGCGTGACCGCGTCCATCGTGGTCCTCGTGAGCCGAGAACGCAGCCGGAGCCCGCCAGGTGTGTGGTGGATTCCCAGTGGGCATGGACAAAGATGCGAACGAGCCGGGTCGGATCGGCGCAGGTGATTGGGCGGGAGCACGCCAGACCCAACCAGCGCTGACGCCAGCGTCACGACGAGCAGGAACTGGGAGGAGCCCACGTGGCCATTCTACAGGGACTTGCCGGCCGCTGGTCAAGCACGCGGGCCACGCGCCGCGATACTGCCCCGAGGCGCCGGCGCGCGTGCGGCCCTCAGAAGACCGTCGTCGCCTTCAGGAAGAGCGTGTTGCCCTGGTCCGACCGCTGGCCGAAAGCGGCCGTGCCGCGCTGATAGGCCACCTGGATCGTGCCGAACGGCGGCTGGTAGCGCCACACGAACACGGCCTGCAGGTTTCGGCGGTCGATGGCGGAGTTGGTCTGGAAGAAGACGCGCAGGAACAGGTCCTTGGTGAAGAACTGGTTGGCGCGAATCACGTGGATCCAGGTGCTTTCGTCCGCGGGGTCGGGGTCGAGCTCGAGCCGCTCGAGCTGGTACTCGGCCGAGAGCTGCGTCGGTCAGCTTGTACTGCGCGCCGCCGTCCACAGCTGGTAATCCGAGTCGAAGTTGCGGCCGAACTCGACGCCGCGCGGACCGACTGGTACTCGCGCGTGTTGTAGCCGACCTGCATCCGACCTGGCGGTTTCGGAAGTCCTTCTCGAAGCGCTTGAACTCCTCCGTGTAGCTCGACCAGCGCGCTCATCCGGTTCCTGAACTCGGACGCGACCGTCTGGTCCACCTGCCAGCTCCGCAGGACGCCCGTCTGCCCCCAGTAGACGTTGTAGTTCGAGTCGGACCGGATCTGCTCGAAGGCGCCGCTGCGAGTGCTGCGGTGGCAGCGAACAACGTGGCGGCAAGCAGCGCTACGGCGCGTCGCACGGCCCCGAATTGTTCCACGAGAAGCCTGGGACTCCAACCCCAGTACGGCGTCCGACGCCGGGCCGGCCTGGAGGCTAGAGCAGCTTCACACCCACAACCGCGCCAACTGCGGCCCCGATAGGGGCGCCTGATTCTACCCCCCTCTCAGACCAGGGTCATCACAGCCGCAGCCTTGGCCCTCGATTGCTGCGCCGAGGTAGAACCCGGCAAAGAAACCGGCGACGGCGCCGATGACTCCGCCGAGCACTTTGCGGCTCGCGGGAACGATCCCGGCCGGTCACCGAGGCCGCAGGATACGGGCTTGGGTGCCCACGTCGGGGCGCCCGACGCTACCGACCAGGCCCGTTCCTCGCCTCCTCGCGCACTCCACGCGGATTGCGCGAAGCCGGACAGCTTGACGAAGGTGGGCATTGCCGCAGCGGCCTCTCCGGTCGCCTGGGCGTGGGCGTCGATCCCCTGACAGCAGCACCGCCGCGATGAAGGCCACACCCAGGCCAACGATCCGTGTGCCCAGGCCTGCTCCGCGTGTTGGGTGGTTCACGTCCGTTTCCTCCCATTCACACATGCGAACACGCGGGACAAATCGGCTCACGAGACCCGGGCCGGCACGCCCGAGCCTTCCCGGTACGGGACAACATCCGAGGGACTCTGCCTCCAGCTGCAGCGCGGCCTGCGCGTGCGCCGAGCTCTGTTCAATACCGGACAGACAACGTGCCAACCGATCCGCTACTGTTTTGACCGAGGCGGGCGTGCACTGGCGAGCCGTCGAGGATACGATTGCACCAGAGGCCCTGGCTCGGGGTCGGCTCCAGGAGAAGCCGCAATGAAGCAACGCGCATCACGGTCCTTGTGGCTGGGCAGCGTCACCCTGTGCTGCCTCTGGGTTGTCGCCTGCGCCACCAACCCCGTCACCGGCAAGCGCCAGCTGGCCCTGATCAGCGAGGCGCAAGAAATCGAGATGGGCCGCGAGGCGGACAAGGATGTCGTCGCGTCGATCGGCCTGTATCCCGACGAGTCGCTGCAGCGCTACGTCCAGGACCTGGGCGCCCGGATCGCCGCCACCACCGAGCGGCCCAATCTGCCCTGGACGTTCCGCGTCGTCGACGATGCGGCGGTGAACGCGTTCGCGATCCCCGGCGGCTTCATCTACGTGACCCGCGGCATCATGGCCCACCTGAACTCGGAGGCGGAACTGGCGGCCATCCTGGGCCACGAGATCGGGCACGTGACGGCGCGCCATTCGGTCAGCCAGATGAGCAAGCAGCAGCTGGCCCAGGTGGGGTTTGCCGCCGGGATGATCCTGTCGCCCGAATTCGCGCAGTACGGGAACCTCGCCCAGGTGGCGATGGGCCTGATGTTCATGAAGTTCAGCCGCTCCGACGAGTCGCAGTCGGACGCGCTGGGCATGAAATACATGATGGCCGGCGGCTATGACCCCCGGAAACTCGTGGACGTCTTCACGATGCTGGACGGCCTGAGCCAGCAGTCCGGCGCCGGCCGGCTGCCGCAGTGGATGTCGACGCACCCGGACCCGGAGAACCGCCGGCTGTGGGCGACGAAGGCGGTCGCGGGCCTCGACCGGGACCTCTCGCGGCTGGCCGTGAATCGGCCCGAGTACATGCGGCGCCTGGACGGCATGATGTTCGGCGAGAACCCGCGCGAGGGGTTCTTTCAGAACGCGTCGTTCCGCCACCCCGACATGGCGTTCCGGATGGACTTCCCGCAGGGCTGGAAGGGCAGCAACCAGAAGCAGTCCGTCGGCGCCATGAGCCCCAACGAGGATGCCATCGTGATGCTGCAACTGGCGCCGGCCCCGACGGCGCAGCAGGCGGCCCAGAAGTTCTTCTCCCAGCAGGGCGTCGAGTCGGGAGAGACGTCGCGCCGGCAGATCGGCGGGTTTCCCGCCGTGATGTCGACGTTCCGGGTCCAGACCGAGGACGGCTACCTGCGCGGCCTGGTGGCCTGGATCGACTACCGGGAGCGCGTGTTCCAGATTCTCGGGTATACCCCGGAAGCGCGCTGGAACCAGTACAGCAACGTCTTTGGCGCGTCGATCGCCAGCTTCAGCCGGGAGACCGACCCGGCGGTGCTGAACGTGCAGCCGAGCCGGTTGAAGATCGTCGATCTGAACCGGACGGCGACGCTCGAGACGTTGCTCCGCGACTACCCGTCCACCGTCAGCCCCCAGACCGTGGCCCTCATCAACAACCTCCAGGGCGCGGAGACGCTCGCGGCCGGCGACCAGTTCAAGCGCGTCCTGGGAGGAGCGGCGCGGTAGGCCCTCGGCGGCAGCGCGCTCAGCGGATGGCCCATCTGAGCAGCCAAGCGCTCGCATGGGCCTGGCCCGATTCCGTGGACAGACTGACTGCGCGGCCTGAGCGTCGGCGGCCCTCTTCCTGAATCGATGGACCTCAACGGCGAATCAGTAGCCGTCCTCGCGATAGTTGATGCTGCCGTCCGGGTTCGTCGCGGGAATCACCTCGGCATCCGGGTCCAGCTGCCCCATCGGGTTCGCCACCTTCTCGCCGTCCTGCAGCAGGTAGTACTTCGGCGGCGCCGCGTCTTCCGCAGCGGTCGGCACGGATTGGGTGACGATCGAATAGTCATCGACCTTCGCCCGGCACTGGACAATCCGGTCCTTGTAGACCCTGAAGACCATCAGGTCGAAGGACCAGACGATCCTGTCGCCCAGGCGCCCGATGCCCGGCACGTGCGCCTGGACGCTCGCGAGCGCGCAGTTCACGGTGTCGTCGGAGGTCACGAAGTGCGTCGGTACGATCAGCCGCGGGCAACTGCTCCATCTGGCTGAGCATGTAGCCGAAGGCCCCCGGCGTCGTATGGGAACTGTCCTGCACGCGCTTGGTCCACGCGAGCATGGCTTCCCACTCCGGCCCGACGCCCGGCTCCGACAGTCCCTGGATCTTCATCGCCCAGATCTCCGGCGGAACAGCCATTTCGTGGATGTACACGTCCACCCCGCTGCCGAGGCGAACGGAGTTCCGTTCCGGCTTCGTGTCGCTCGAGTAGAGCATCGACAGCCCGTTCCACTCCACCTTGAAACCGATCGAGCCGGCGCGCGTGTGCACGACTGGATAGTGGGTGATCTTCAGGCCGGTGCTCGCGTTGTTGTAGGCCTGTCCGCCAATCGTTCTGTACGGCAGTTCAATCGGCACCACTGCGTAGCCGTCGTTGAAGTCATCGAGATAGTCGGCCTGGGTGTAGCGCTCGCCTCCCGGATAGCCGGCCCGCGGGTCCCTGACCGGCTCGGGATAGACCGGCAGGCCCCACTGGGCCTGCAGCGCCGCCTGGTCGAGCGACTGCGGCGCGCCAGGCTTCAGGCCCGTGCTCTGGAAGCAGAAGCCCTCGGACTGCCAGCGCAGCATCGCCCGGAACATCTCGCAGAACGTCCTGATCCCGTCATCGAACGTCCCGTAGGGGTAGGTCGGGTTCGCCGGGTCCGGACCCGGCCACAGGAACTCGGATGGCCCCGGGCCGAATACGAACAGCGGCGTCTTGCGGTCGCCCTGCGGGCCGGACTGGTAGATGTAGCTGAGATCGCTCATGTGGTCGCCGTGCAGGTGCGAGATGAAGACCTTGTTCATCTCGCTCCACTTCACGCCCATGGCGCCGTAATTCGCGCATACACCGGAGCCGCAATCGAACACCGCCTGGTCGGGCCCGCCGCCGCCCGCCCCCACCTGCACGAAGATGCTCATCAGCCTCTGCGCCCGGTTGGTCGGCGGCACCTCCGACCCCATGAAGCTGATCCGCATCTCATCCTCGTCGAGCGGCGTGCTCGGGTCGAAGAGCGGCAGCTGTTCGAAGTAGCTGTACTTGTCGGTCCTGTAGCTGCTCGGGTAGCACCGGCCGACCTCACAGAGTCCTTTGCCGTTTCCCTGGGGAGCCTGCTGCCCTCCCCCCAGTGCCAGCCCACCCAGGGCCAACCCCGAGAGCTTAAACGTGTCCCGCCTCGTGATTCCCGTCCCTTTCCTGGGCTGCGTCATTGGTTCCTCTCCTTCCGCTTCGAAACGGCTCGCGGTTGTCGTGGATCCGGCCTGGGCGATATCGCTGTGGCCCAGCCAGGCCCACCCCGGCTATCGCGTCCGCTGGTCGGCCTCGGACACCCACCCGCCGCCCATCGCCTTGTACACATTGACGGTCGCGGCAAAGAGCGACGCGCGCAACTGGATCTCGTTGAGCTCCGCCGGGAAGAGCTGCTGCTCGGCTTGAAGGACGGTGAAGTAGGGCGCGACGCCGCCGTCGAACTGGAGCCGCGCAAGCCGCCCGTACTCCCGGGACGCCGCGACGAGCCGCCTCTCTGCGGCCAACTGGTCGACCAACTTCGCCCGGGCGACGAGCGCGTTGTCGATGTCGGCAAACGCGCTCTGAATGGCTGCGGCATAGCCGAGTTCGGCGGACTTGCGCGCCGCCTCCGTCTGCCGGACCTGCGCCTTGATCGCCCCGCCGGCGAAGATCGGGCCCGCAATCGAGCCCTGGTAGCTCCAGACCCCGGACGGCCCCTTGAACAGATCGGCGAGACCGAGGCTCGCGACGCCGAGGGCGCCCGTGAGGGAGATGGTCGGGAAGTAGAGCGCCTTGGCGGCGCCAATCTGGGCGTTCGCGGCCACGAGCTGCTGCTCGGCCTGGCGGATGTCGGGCCGCCGCTCGAGCACCTGCGAAGGAATGCCGGCGGGGATGGCCGGCATCGTGAGGGCGCCGATCGCCTGGCCGCGCAGGATCGGCCCGGGGTTGCGGCCAAGGAGGACCGAGAGGGCATTCTCGGTCTGAGCGATCTCCAACTCGAGCTGGGGAATGGCGGCGGCGGCCGTCTCGAACTGCGTGCGGGCCTGCTCCACTGTCATCTTCGACTGCACGCCGTACTTGAACTGCAGTTCGAAGAGCCTGACCGACTCCGCGTACACGTCCTTCGTGCGCCTGGCGATCACCAACTGCTCGTCGAGCGCCCGGAGCTGCAGATAGCCGTTCGCGACCGACGCCACGAGCGACAGCACGATGCCGCGCCTCGCTTCCTCGGTGGCGAGCACCTGGGCCCGGGCCGCTTCGGACAAGCGGCGGATGCGGCCCCAGAGATCGATCTCCCAGCTCGCCCCGGCAAGGGCGTCATAGCTGTAGACCGCTCCAATCTTCTCGTTCTGGCGCTGGCCCGAGGCGTTCGCACCGTAGCCGCCCTGCGGATAGAGCGGGGAGCGTGCCTGCGTCAGCACGGCGGCGGCCTGCTCGACGTTGGCGGCGGCGATCTTGACGGACAGGTTGTTGGCGAGCGCCTCGTCGATCAGACTGTCGAGCACGGGGTCCCCGAACTGCTTCCACCACGCCGTATTCGCCGTGTCGCGGGCCTCGGCCATCTCGTAACGATGGACCGGCGGCACCTCGACCACGGGACGCTGATAGTTCGGGCCCATCATGCAGCCGGCGATCGGGCAGGCCATGAGCACGGCGGCCAGGCGGCGCATGTCAGTCTCCTCCTTCCGGCGCTGGCAGGTGAGGCGGCTGGCGCGGCGTGCTTCTTCCCTTCGCGCAGCCGCTCGGAGAGGCTCTCGAAAATGTAGAAGAACAGCGGCACGTACAGCATCGCCAGCGTCGTCTCGCCGAGCATGCCGCCGATGATCCCGGTGCCGATGGAGTGGCGCGAGTTGGCGCCGACTCCCATCGCGATGGCGAGCGGCAGCACGCCGAGGACGAAGGCCAGCGACGTCATGATGATCGGCCGCAGGCGCATCTCGCCGGCCTCGATGGTGGCGTCCATCAGGGATCGTCCCTGGCGCCTGAGGTCCACCGCGAAGGTGACCCGCAGCAGGGCGTTCTTCGCCCCCAGGCCGATCAGGACCAGGAGCCCGATCTGGAAGTAGACGTCGTTCTCGAGGCCGCGCAGCCAGTTGAGCAGGAGCGCGCCGAGGATGCCGAACGGGACGGCGGTCATGACCGCGCCGGGCAGCGTCCACGACTGGTACTGGGCGGCAAGCACGAGGAACACGATGACGAGGCCGAAAAGGAACGCGGCCGAGGACGTGCCCGCCGACTGCTTCTCCTCGTAGGCGAGGCCCGACCACGCGAAGGTGTAACCCGCCGGCAGGACCTCGCGCGGCCACGTCTTCCATCGCGTCGATGGCCTGGCCCGAACTGTAGCCCGGCGGCCGCCGAGCCGTTGATCTTGGCGGCGGGAAGTCCGTTGAAGTGCGGCAGGAGGTCCGGACCCTTGACCCATGACGTCTTGACCAGGGCCGAGAGCGGGACCATCTGTCCCCCGCTCGACCGCGTGTAGAGTCGGGTGAGGTCGTCGGGACTCTGGCGGTACTTGGGGTCGGACTGGAGCACCACCCACCAGACCCGGCTGAACTCGTTGTACTGGCTCGCGGTCAGCGACCCGAACTGGGCCTGGATTGCGCTGTAGACGTCCGAGATCGAGACGCCGAGGAGCGAGGTCTTCTCGCGGTCGACCTCGGCCCGCAGCTGCACGGTGTTGGCGCGGAACGTCGTATTCAGCGCAGCCAGCTCGGGGCGCGTCCGCGCCTTGCCCAGGACCTGCTGGGTCAACTCGTCGAGCCGCGACGGACTCCCGCCGCCGGTGTCCTGGACCCAGAACTCGAAGCCGCCCGTCGTCCCGATGCCCGGTATCGCCGGAGGCGCCACCGGGATGACCATCCCCTCCTTGATCTCCTGGCCCCTGCGCGTAGCACGTTCATCAGCACGGCTCTCGCGTTCTCGGCCCGGGCCTTCGCCGCCGACTCGTAGCGCTCGTCGTAGGGCTTCAGCGTCACGAAGAGCGTGCCGGCATTCGTCTTCAGGCCGCCGTCCAGCAGGCTGTAGCCGGTGATCTGCGTGCGGTCGGCGATCCCGGGCGTCTCGTTCGAAGATCTCGCCGACGCGCGTCGTGACCTCCCGGGCCCGGTCGAGGCTCGCCGCGTCCGGCATGATCACGGCCGTCATCACGTAGCCCTGGTCCTCGTTCGGCACGAAGCTCGTCGGCAGCGCGCCGAAGAAGTAGAAGATGAGCGCGATGAACGCGGCGAGGAAGACGAACGCGATCGCCATTCTCCGGATGACCAGCATGACCAGGCGGCCGAAGGCCTGCGTCAGGCTGTCGAACTGTCCGGTTGAACCAGGCGAAGGGGCCGCGCTTCGGCGGGGTCGTGTGCCGGAGGAGCACGCCGCACAACGCCGGGGTCAGCGTCAGGGCGACGAACCCGGAGATGGCCACCGAGATCGCGATGGTGATCGCGAACTGCTTGTAGAGCTGGCCCGTCGTGCCGGGCAGGAAGGCGGCGGGAACGAAGATCGAGGCCATGACCAGCACGGTCGCGATCACCGGGCTCACCACCTCGCCCATCGCGTTGATCGTCGCCTCCTTCGGGGCGAGGTGCCGCTGGGTCATGTTCCGCTCGACGTTCTCCACCACCACGATCGCATCGTCGACGACGATGCCGATGGCGAGCACGAGGCCGAAGAGCGTGAGCAGGTTGATGGAGAAGCCGAGGGCGAGCATGAAGGGGAACGTGCCGAGCAAGGCCACGATCACGGCGGTCGAGCAGATGAGCGTGGCCCGGAAATTCTGCAGGAACAGGTAGACCACCAGCACGACGAGGACGAGCGCCTCGAAGAGGGTGTGAATCACCTCGTCGATCGAGAGGCGCACGAACTCGGTCGTGTCGAGCGACACCAGGTAGTCGAGGCCGTCGGGGAAGCGTGCGCCTTCATCCCCTCCAGTGCGGCGTGGACCGCCTCCGAGACCTGGAGCGCGTTGGCGCCAGGCTGCTGGTAGACGGCGATGAACGTGGCGGGCAGGCCGTTGAGGCGGCTGTCGACGACGTACTGCCGGAGCCCCACCTCGACGCGTGCCACGTCCTTGAGGCGGACGATCGCGCCTTCGCCCTGGCCGGCGCGGAGGATGATGTTCTCGTAGCCGGCCGGGTCGGTGTAGGGCTGCTGGGTGACGACCGGGAAGGTGAGTTCGACGCGCCCCGCCGTGGGCTGCTGGCCGATTTGCCCCGCCCCGTAGAGCGCGTTCTGGCTCGACACCGCCCGCTGGATGTCGCTGGTCGTGATCCCGAGCGAGGCCATGCGGTCGGGGTTCATCCACACGCGCATCGCCTGGTCGGGGATCCCCATGATCGAGGCCTGGCCGGCTCCCGGCACCCGCTTGATCGCGTCGAGCACGTAGACGTTCGCGTAGTTCGCGATGTACTCGCTGCTGTAGCGCTGCTCCTTCGAGTAGATGCCGATCAGCATCATGATCGACGAGGACTTCTTCTGCACCGAGACGCCCTGCTGCACGACGGCCGACGGAAGCTGGGGCACGGCGAGATTGACCCGGTTCTGCACCTGCACCTGCGCCACGTCGGGGTCGGTGTCGAGGCTGAAGTAGACGGTCAGCGTCAGCATGCCGGTCGACGAACTGGTCGACGACATGTAGAGCATGTTGTCGACGCCGTTGATCTGGGCTTCGATGGGCGCCGCCACCGCGTCGGCGAGCGTCTTCGAATCGGCACCCGGGTAGATCGCGCTGACTGTCACCTGCACGGGCGTGATCGTGGGGTACTGCTCGACCGGCAGGACGCTCATGGCCACGAACCCGGCAAGGCACAGGATGATCGACACGACCGACGCGAAGATCGGCCGCTCGATGAAGAACTTCGAGAACATGGCGCTACACCCTCCGGCGCTCCCTGGGGCGCATGCTCAGTCGCCGGCCCTGCCGGTCCCGGCTGCGGCGCTTCACCGCGACGGGCGTGCCCGCGTGGAGGGCGAGGCTTCCGTCGACGATCACCCGGTCTCCTTCGTGCAGGCCCTCCGAAACGAACCAGTCGTTCCCCTTCCACTTGTCGACCCGGACGGGCCTCGGCCTCGCCTTGCCCTCCTTGTCGACCACCCACACGAAGTGCCCCTCCGAGCCCTGCTGCACGGCACGCTGAGGGACGAGGATTGCGCCCGGCCGGACGGCCCCGGTCAGGCGGACCCGCACGTACGCGTTTGGCCGCAAGACGCCCGTCGGGATTATCGACGCTGGCGCGAATCATGAACGTCCCCGTCTGGACGTTGAATGACGGCGACGCGAAGGTGATCCGGCCCTTGTGCGGGAAGAGCGAGCCGTCCACGAGGAGGACTTCGACGACGTAGCTGCCGTCCTTGGGCGGCACACAGCCCACCGCTCGCGATCCGCTCTCGGACGGCCTGCATCTCGTTCTCGGAGATGCTGAAGTTCACCCAGATGGGCGACAGCACCGCCACCGTGGTCAGGAGGCTGTTCTGAGGGCTGACGTAGGTCCCGTCCTGCTGCTGGGCGGCCCCGGTGATCCCGGTGACTGGCGAACGGATCGTGCAGTACGACAGGTTGAGTTTGGCCGTCTCCAGACGGGCCTTCGCCTCCTCGACCGCCGCCGCCGACGCGAGGTACTGGCCGTTCGCCGCATCGAGGTCCTTCTGCGCGAGCGCGTTCTCGGCAGCGAGCGGCTTGGTCCGCTCGAAGTCGGCCCGCGCCACCTCGAGGCCCGCCTGCTGCCGGGCGAGGGCCGCGGCCTGCGCATCGAGCTGGACCTTGAACGGCTTGTCGTCCATCAGGAAGAGCACCTGCCCTTCCCGGACCATGCTTCCCTCTGTATAGACGCGCTTCTCCAGGAAGCCGCTCACGCGAGCCTGGATGTTGACCTGGCGGGAACTCTGGGTCTGGGCGACGAACTCGTAGCTGACGGGCACGTCCCGCGCGGCGACGGTCATCGCGGTGACGTCGATCGGCTTCGCGGTCCCCTCGCCCGGCTTCGCGCCCTGCGAGCGACACGCGGAGACCGGGAGCAGGGCCAGGATGATGAGCAGGTATCGCACGGCTGGCCTCCCATATCCTCCACTCACGAACGATCTCACTTCGCCTCGGAGCGTCACCCGCCCGCGATCGCGCGCAACAGGTTGTCGGCGGTCAGTGCATGCGGAGACTGATGCGGAAGCACGGCGGCACCCGCTGAGCAGGTGCCGCGGAGGGCGCGCGTGCATGGTACACATAGCCAGGACCATGCGCAATGCTCCGTATCGCGCCATCGAAGGTATTACCCGGGGAGGATTGATCGCGCGACTGATCGGGTTACCCACCGACGAGGCACGTGAGCGGACCGAGGACCGAAGCGCGGTTGAACACGAGGAGTCGCTCGAACGTCGATTCTGGGGTGAACATAGTCGCCGCAACGACGGACTTGTCGGCTTTGAGGCGACCGCGACGAATGCCCGTGATGCAACCACAAATCGTTGCAGCAATTTCGGTTGCCAGCCATGACAGGCGGTCCTCCGGTCTGGCTCCATGGCGGACCGCGTTTTGCTATACCAATCTTTTCGGGTCTTTCTTGCGGCCGCAAGCCCCCTGCGTGCCGGAACTTCCCTCACGGCGACTGCGGAACACTCCATCTCATACGGAGGCAATGAAATGCTCTCGGTCAAATTCTTCCGGTTGTCGGCGGTTGCTGCTTTGATCCTGTGCAGTACCCTGGCATTCAGCCAGGAAACGCCGAATCACCAGGGCTCGATCGAGAGATTCACGGCCAACATCAGCAGTGCCGGGCTGGGTGTGAAGGAAGGGTCGATGGTACAGCTCGACCCGGCGCAACTGTGCTGCGCGGGGAAGCTCCCCTGGGGCATGTACTTCAACAAGCTGACGCCGTATATCGCCGTCAAGATCCCGCCGATCGAAGCCCCGCTTCCCGTGTTCCTCCTGCGCCCAGACGAGGCCGTCGTCGTCATCGGAGTAACGCCGCCGGAGGTGGAGTATTTCAGCTATCAACTGTACCTGGGAGAGCGGACGTTCCCCACGGACGTGGAGACATTCTTCTCACCGCACCGGCCACTCCTTGCCAGCGTGGGGGATGCCGTCAACCTGCGCACCATCAAGACGATTGGGCCGGACCCATTCAATCGGCCGGTGGTGTTCATCTTCACGCCCGACCGGAATACAGACGCCCGGGTTCGCGCCGCCCTGCGAAGCGCCGGCTATCCTGACGCCATCATCAACACCGTCGTGGTTCCGGCTCCGATGCTGGACCTCGGCCTGGACCCGATGAAGGACGATTTGCTGCTGATCATTAATCGCATCAGGATGTCCGAGGATCCGAATGGCACAGTCCAGGAGTACGTGCGTGCCTTCACCGGCACGCAGCCGCCGCTGAGAGCGTTCCGAATCACGCCGTCAGGCGGCGCGTCTCCCAGGCCATACGAGACGCCGGCGCTGCGCATCCGTGGCACCGGGCGGACGGAGATGGACCTCACTCCGAACCTCGGCGAGCTTCGCCAAGCCATCCTGAAGTCCTTCAGCGGGTACGACGCGACCGAGTAAGTGACGCAGCCCATCGCCTACGACGGCTTCGACTACATCCAGCGCGGCGCGAATGCGCTCGGCGATACACGCGATGCACTCTATCTCGGCGCGGGCGGGCTGCCGGAGTTTGGCGTGAACGACCCGATGACGTTGGGGGAGGACGAGTTCCTGATCGCTTACGGCCCCAAGCATGTGGCGACCGGCAAGGCGATTTACACCGGCATCAATGTATACGCCAGCGATCCGCAACTACCGGTGGGCAGTGTCTTCCACGACAAGTTCGAGGGCAGCGCAGACGCGTATGTGCCGGGGGCCGATCTGCTGTACGCGTACAAGGTCAAGCGCCACTGCGACGGTGAACCGTATTGCCTGGAGTTGGCCCCGCCTCCGTACCCGTCCTGCAAGCCGTGGTGCGAGACCTGGCCCGACTGCCCGGAGTTCACGCTCGGCGACACCACCAGGCTGGGCGTCATCTGGCGCAACTACGTGGAGCCGCAGACCAATGTGGGCGCGGCGTTCACTGAGGTCCTCTACGATCGGCTGATCAAGTTCTCTCCTCGATAGCGACGCTCAATGCGACGAGGCGAGCCACACGCCGCCGGAGCGACGCCGACCTCGCGTCTTACTTGATGGTCACTGGCGAGTCGAGACGGACCCTGAGCACCGTTCCGGCCGCCAGCGCGACGTCCTGCCCCTCCGTCGCAGCGACGACACCACCGCCGCCGATGAGGACCCCGGCCATCGCGCCCCGCCAGCCACCGAGGATGCCGCCCAGGATCGCGCCCACGCCGGCCCCCGTCGCGATCTTCCCCGCGTCCTGACGATAGCCTCCGCTCTGCAGCACCTGGGTCACGGTCCCGTGGAGCGGGTACGTCTGGCCCTTCACGGTCACGCGATCGAAGGACAAGGTGAGCTTGCCGGTGCGCTCCACGCGCCCCGCGTTCGCCACGCCCGTCACGATCCCGCGGACCTCCGAGCCGGCAGGAATCAGCAGGGTGTCGCCGTTGAACAGGTCGGCGACCGTGGTCGCCGTGAATCGGTCCTCGATCTTGGCGGTCTCCGAGCTGAGCGGCTCCTCGAGCCGCACGTCCAGCTCCGTTCCGGACGGAATCTCGTTCGGGCGCGTCGTCGTGCCCTGTCGAACGACCTTGGCCACGGGCTCGTCACGATCCGGGACCGGGGTGGGCGCGCCGGCCCGCTCCGCGGCGGGAATCAGCGTGCGGGCTTCGATGCGGATGTCGTCGATCTGGTCGCGCAGCGTGCCGTAGTCGGCCCGCGACGCGCCTTCCTTCCGCTGCTTGACCTTGAGGTAAACGACCTCGTCGCGCAGATCATCGAGCCGCGATTGCAAAGCCTTCGCCCGTTCCGCGTCGTAACTGCGCAGCCGCGCGATTTCGGTGTTGGCGTCGTACACGGATTCCTGGAGCCGCTGAACGTCGGCGGCGGTCAACTGCGCCCGCACCTGCGCGGCGGCCGGAGCGGCCAGCGCGAGAGAAGCGACGAGGAGACCGAACGACACCAATGCCCTTGTGGGCCTCGTGAAGGTCTTCACTGCTCCCTCCCAGCGGTAAAATGACTGCCCCGGTAGTTCGAGTATAGCCCAGGCGGCCGGGGCGGGGGTGTTGTACCATCAGCCATGCGGTGCCTCCGCCAACCCGCGAGGCGTGTCCCCTCGCCGCGGGGCGCGCTGCCCTTCGCACTCCTGCTGGCCGCGATCGCTCTACCGGGTGCCGGCACCCGCGCCGCCCCGCAGTTTGCCTCCTCGGTCAGCCTCGTCGAGGTATACGCGACGGTCAGCGACCGCTCGGGCGCGCCGGTCACCGGATTGGGCCTGGGCGATTTCGAGGTCTTCGAAGACGGCCGCCCGCAGGCGATCCAGGTCTTCACGGCCGGCAACTTCCCGCTGTCGGTGGCGCTGGCCATCGACCACAGCGCCAGCATGGCCGGCACCCCCCTCCGCGTCGCCGCCGCCGCCGCGATGGCTTCCTCAACCGGTTGCGCCCTGAGGACCAGGTGATGATCCTCGGCGTGTCGAGCGAGGTCACAGTGCAGGCTCCGCTCTCCCTGGATCGCGCCGCGCAGGCCCGCGGCATATGACGGCCTGAGGCCGTGGAGCGCCACCAGCCTCAACGACGCGATGATCGCCGGGATCGGCCTGATTCAGCAGGCGCGGGGCCGCCGAGGCCTCATCGTCCTGTCCGACGGGGAAGACCGATACAGCGAGGCACAGCCCCACACGGTCCTGGAGCGGGCCCGCCGCGCGGACGTCCTGGTGTACCCGATTGCCGTCGGCAGGCGCGCGCCGCCGCTCTTCGCCGAAATCGCCGCGCTTACCGGCGGCCGCTCGTTCCATGCGCGGGAAGCCCAGGCGATCGACCGGGCGCTGACAGACGTCGCGGTCGAACTGCGCTCACAGTACCTCCTCGGCTACGCGCCGGCTCGGCAGGGTCCGGCCGCCCGGGAGGCCGGATGGCGCAGCATCGAGGTGCGGGTGAGCCAACGCGATCTCCGCGTCAGGGCGAGGGACGGCTACTACGGGCAATAGCGTGTTGCGCCGGAGTTTTTCTGCGTGGTATAAGCGATACGGCCCGTCACACAGCAGCGTCGAGAACCAGATGGCCGTCAGCGTCCAATTTCCTGCGGCGAAAGCCCCCGCCACGCTGAAACAGGTCCAGGCATTTCAGCAGGCCATCGAAGACCATCGATTCCTCTCGGAGTACGTCGCGAACGTCCGGCAGTCGACCGCCCTGTTCGGGGAATCGGAGCCGCAGAAGCGGTTGGCTGCCATGAGGGCCTTTCTCGCCGAGCACGTCGTCGGCCATTTCGCGTTCGAAGAGACGCACGTCTTCCCGAAGCTGATCGGGGCGGAAAGCGTCCGGGCCACCGGCCAGGCGGTGGCGGAACTGGTCGACGAGCACCGCGTGATGCTGGCGTCCGTGCGCAAACTGCGGCGGAGGATACGCAACGTCCTCCTGTCCGGAAACGCCCGCTCGCTGGCGCGCCTGGAACTGTCCTTTCGCGACTTCCTCCACACGCTGCAGGCGCACGCGGTCAAAGAAGACAACATCCTGCTGACCGTGAAACAGGCACGCCGGCGCGCGGTTCCCCTGACATGACCCTGACACCGCCTTGTCTCGTGCGCCTGAGCGCATACCTGAGTCTCGTGCTCGCGCTCGCCGGCGCCGCGGCGTGCGCGCCGGCGCACGCGGACGCCCCGCCGGTGCCCATGCGAGGCATCTACGGCGGCATCCCCCAGGAGATCGTCGACAGCGGGCGCAGCCTCCGGGAATTCGGGATCGATGCCGTCTGGCTCGGGTCGGGCAGCTACACCGCGGAGCGGCTCGCCTGGCTGCGGGCGCAGCGCGTGCAGGCGTACGCGGAGTTCAACACCCTGCACGTGGCCGAATACCTGAAGGCCCATCCCGGATGCCGCCCCCGTCGGCACGGACGGGCGGGTGTCGCCCGCGCCCGACGGGTGGCAGGGCATCTGCCCGACGCACGAGGGCTATCGCGCGGAGCGGATGCGGGCCTTCCGCACGCTGCTCGAGACGTTCGCCATCGACGGCGTCTGGCTCGACTACCACCACAGCCACGCGAGCTGGGAGCAGGCCGAGCCGAACATGCCGGACACCTGTTTCTGCGATCGGTGCCTGCGCCGCTTCCAGAAAGACACGGCCATCACGCTTCCGCAGGCGCCCACGCCGGAGCGCGCGGCGCTCCTGCTCTCCACGCACCGCGCCGCCTGGGTGCGCTGGCGGCTGGGTGTCTTCACCGACTGGGTGCGCGAGTTTCGCGACATCAGAAACGCCGACGCGGCCGGGCGCACTGCTCGGCACGTTCCACAATCCCGTGGAGCGACGAGGATTTCGGCGGCGCCCGCCTCGAGAAGCTCGCCATCGATCTGCAGGCGCAGGCCGCCTACATCGACGTGTTCAGCCCGATGCCGTACCACGCGCGTTTCGGGCATGCCGGCGACCCGGCGTGGATCTCGCGCCAGGTGGCCTGGCTCGGCACGCACCTCGGCGTCAGCGGCGCGCCGGGCGAGCGGCTGCGCATCTGGCCCATCGTGCAGATCTCCGACTGGGGCGAGCCGGTGCCGGTCGGGCAGATTGACGAGGTGCTGCGCCACGGCGCCCGCGCCCCGGCCACGGGCGTCATGGTGTTCGCCTGGGGCGGCCTCCGCACGCAGCCGGAGAAGATCGACGCCATCGGGCGGACCTTCCGCGCCCTCGCGGCCCCCGAGTGACCGTCGCTGGCGGGGTTCTTCGCGACGCGCCAGGGACGCCGCGCCAGCCGCATCGGGCTCAGCCGGTTTCTGCTGCAGTCATGGGTGGAGTTCCTGTAGAATCCGCCATTAGCCGCGCGTGCCTCCCGGTTGTTCTCGAGCCAGGCGGACTTCGATCCGAGACCGGCCAGGACATCGACCAATGGGCATCGTCCGGCCGTCGGCTCGGAATTCCCATGAACCTCCAGCGCTCCTCGGCGCTTTCCCTCGCCCTCGTGGTGTCACTCGGCGTCTGGCCGGGTCCGGCCGGAGCGCAGCAGGCACTCCGATTCGACCCGCCGCCCGCCGAAAGACCTCGTCGTGCCGGAGTTCGCCGATCGCGAGGTGGACGGACTCATCGCGGCGCTCGACTCCGCGCTCGTCGGCCGTCAACCGGCACCGTCCCCGGACGAAGCCGCCTACACGCTGTGGTCGTTTGTCAGGCGGCTGCAGGCCGGACGGCTGACCGCCTTCGCAAGAGGCGTCGGTCCTTGAGCGCCTCCTGGCGCTCGGACACGCAAACGCCGACTACCGCAAACCGATCGAGCAGGCCAGTTTCATGGTACGGGCACTCACCGTCGGCAAGACGGCGCCCGAAGCGGCCGGCCAGGATCTGCAGGGCAACGCGTTCAGGCTGAGCGACTATCGGGGCAAGGTGGTGGTCCTCACGTTCTCGGCTGACTGGTGCGCGATCTGCCGGACCCAGTACCCGTATTACCGGTTGATGCAGGACCTCTACCCGAACTGGCCGTTCGCCATTCTCGGCGTCGAGGCCGGCACGCGAGAAGCGGTGAGCCGCCTCAAGACCCAGCACCGGCTGACCTACCGCTCGTGGTGGGACGGCGCCGGGACCGATGGCGGTCGAGGCCCGATTGCCTCGGCGTGGAACGTGCACGGGTGGCCCACGACCTATGTCCTGGACGCGGATGGCGTCGTCCGGTTCGTGGACCTGCGCGACGAGGACCTGCTGAAGGGCGTGCGGCAGTTGCTCGCCGAGCAGGCGGATCATACGGCAGAGTCCGCACCGCGACATCGCCACTGACCCCGCCGGAAACGGGGCCAGCGAGAGCGCGCTGGCCCCGTTTCGGCGAGGCGCATTCGGCCGTCGTCAGTTCAGCGGCTGGCTGCAGGTCGTCGCGACGTGCATGAGCTTCGTCGCCTTCAGCTTCGGCAAATCCGACTCCTTCACAGATTCGCCGGCGGGCGGAGACGGCGGCGTCTTCATTTCCGCCGTGCCGTCGACCCTCACCTCGTTGTTGAGGTGCTCCCTGAACGAGACCTCTGCGGCGCCGCTCGCCAGCACGTAGGTCCAGCCCTTCTGACTGGTGTCGCGCGGATCGGCCTTCGCGTTTTCGAGAATGAACACGTCTGGGCCGGTGCCCTGCACGAGGCATCCGGTCAGTGAGACCGCCTTGTACTTCGGCGGCTGGGATTCCTGCCCCGCCACGGGCGCGGTCATGGCAATCGCCGCTGCCGACGGCGAGACAGAGACCGAACGCAACGATAGTGTTCTTCATGGTGTGTTACCTCTCCATTGTTGATTGTCGCCGGCGAGCCCGCGCCGGCATGACGACCATATACCCAAAACTCGTGCCAGCCAGGAAAGGCCTCCTGGCATGGTCGAACGGGCATATCGCGGGATGTGTCACGGCTCGGCGGCGTGTAACTACAGCCGGCGCCAGGTAACACTTGCCTCCCCGGCCCTTCGGGCCGGACGGGTGCTTGCGTCAGGCCGCCGGGCGCCCCCCTGGTGGTCGCGGTGGAACCAGGCGAGGCGCTCGTTCAGCATGGGGAACTCGGCACCGCTGGATGAGCGACGTGCACGCGCGCAGGCCCTCGGTGCGCACGCTCCCCGTCGTCCCCAGCGCGATCGCGCTGACGCCGTAGTACAGCAGTTCCCGCAGCAGTTCCTCGCCCGTCAGGCCCGGATAGGAGAACGTGAAGTAGAACCCGTCGGCGATGGGCGCGTCGAGGTCCGTGTCGTAGACGATGCGGAAGCCGTTGTCGGTGAACATCCGCTTCATGACGTGCGCCTTCTCGCCGTACTCCCGGACGCCGTCCACGAAGTTCAGTTCACCGTCGTTCACCGCTTTCGAGCACGGCCGCCAGGGCGTACTGCGCCGAGTGCGAGCGTGCCGGACGACAGGGCGTAGATCGCCCCGAACACCATCGCGTAGCCGAGCAGGTCCGACGGGTAGTACCGCTTGAGGTCCGGCGCGCGCTGGTTCCAGAGCGCGTCCGACACCACGAGCATGCCGATCCGCTCGCCGGCGTAGCTGAACACCTTGGAACTCGAGATCAGCAGCACGAACCGATCCGTGTAGCGCGCCACGGACGGCTGGAAGGGCGGCACGCCCGGGCGGGAGTAGTCCTGCCGGAAGTCCATGCCGAAGTACGCCAGGTCCTCGATGACGACGACGTTGTACTCGTCGGCCAGCCTGGCGATGGTCTCGAAGTTCGGCCTCGGTGAGGCAGATCCAGGAAGGGTTGTTGGGATTGGAGTAGAGGATCGAGGAGACCTTGCCGGTGTCGAGATAGCTCCGGAGCTTGTCGCGCGAGCCGGGGGCCCCGGTAGTCGTAGACGTCGAAGCTCATGAAGCCGTGGCCCAGGACCCGGCACTGCAGCTTCTGCACCGGGAACCCGGGGTCGATGAACAACGTGCCCTCCCGGTCGGCATACATCCGGTTGATGGTCAGGAAGCAGGCCATCGCGCCCATCATCGATCCGACCGTCGGCAGGCAGTGCTCCGGGTCCACGCTGACATCGAGAAAGTTCTTCACGAAGCGGGAGATCTCCCGCTTCAGCGGCGGGATGCCCTGGATGTCCGGATACACGGCCGCGACGCCGCGCTTCAGGGCCTCGATCTGCGCGTCGACCGCGATCGGGTGCGGCGGCAGGCCGGGGATGCCCATCTCCATGCGGATGTACCGCTGGCCGGTTTCGCTTTCGATGATGTCGATCAGCTTCTTGATCTCGCGGATCGACGCCTGCGAGATGCTCCGGATTCCTGAACCCTCGAGCGCGCGGGCGACGGCGTCCGAATCAATGGGCGTGTGTCGTGTTGGCCACGGCACGTCTCCCGGGGGCGGTCGGCGGTAGGGCAATCCTAACCCAGAATCGTGAATCCTCCTGCTCGTCGGTGGTAGACTGCTGCCCAATCCGGCCCGCCCGTCGGGCCTGGCAGGAGGTCGAATCCGTTGAAACGCAGGGACTTCATCACCGCGAGTCTGGCTTCAGCGGCCGGGCTCGCTGGCGTCCGATTCACCAGCGAGGCCCGGGCCGCTGCGCTCCCGCAGGCGCCGACGCCGTTGGGCGGTAAACGCTTCCGCCTCAACTACGCTCCGAGCTTCGGCCAGTTCAAGGCCCACGCCGGCACGGATTTCGCCGCCCAGGTCCAGTTCGCCGCCGACGAAGGCTTCACGGCGATGTTCGACAACGGCCTGATGAACCGCCCGCCCGCGGACCAGGAGACCATCGTCCGCGAGATCGGCGAAGCGGAACATGAAGCTCGGGCCGTTCGTCCTGCTCGCCGACTTCAACAACAAGAACTTCGTCATGCGGGACAAGGACGTCCGGGCCGCGCTGCTCCAGAAGATGCGCGACGGCATCGAGACCATGAAGCGGACGGGTGTCCACCAGGCGCTCGTCGTGCCCGGCCGCTTCGACGAAAGCCTGGCCTGGCAGTACCAGACCGCGAATGTCACCGAGAATCTGCGGGCGTGCATGGACCTGTGCCAGCCGGCGGGCCTGGTCGTCGTGCTGGAGCCGCTCAATCCGAAGAACCACCCGGGCCTGTTCCTGACGCGGATTCCGCAGGCGTACCAGCTCTGCAAGTCGGTCAACAACCCGTCGTGCAAGATCGTGAACGACATCTATCACCAGCAGATCACCGAGGGAACCTCATCCCGAACATCGAGGCCGGCTGGGACGAGATCGCCGCTTTCCACACGGGTGACAACCCCGGCCGCAAGGAGCCCACCAGCGGCGAAATCAACTACCGCAACGTGTTCAGGCACATCCACGA
>CAVUTP010000017.1:0-11254 GCA_963744445.1 uncultured Acidobacteriota bacterium | reverse complement strand
GCCGTCACCGTCGAACCCGCGGCCGGGCACCAAAATCACCGGCGGTAGTCGAGGGGCGGCCGGCCCCGGGCATCCCGGCCACGCTGTTGAGCACGGTGAACCCACGCACCGGCGAGCGTGGCCTGCAGTGGGGCGCTGCCCTTCTCTTTCTGGTATCCGAGCTCAGCAAAATCCCGACTCTGCCTCGCGACCGAGGCGTATCGCCCTTTGTTCGCCTCGATCGACGCGGTGACGCGGATGAAACATCTCCCGCGCTGCCTTCGTCCTGATCGTGTACAGTTCAGTCAGTTTCATGGCCCTCGGGGCTTGGGCGGCGCCGCGCGCGGTGAACTCCATGCGAGGAGGTTGGGTATGAGGCAATCGTCGGCCGTCGTAGTGCTCGCGCTCGTGGCTTTGCTGGTGTGTGCGCCAGGAGCCTACTCCCAGACGAAATGGGTGAGGGGCAACGTCGTCAGTGTCACCGGGGACACGCTGGTCGTGAAGGCCGAGGGCAGCGACTGGACCTTCAAGGTTGACAAGTCCACCGTGCTGACCGCGCGAGGAGCTGGTACGGCGCAGGCGAAAGCCGAGAAGGTGGGACAGGCCGGCGTCAAGTTCGCGGACTTCGTAAAGCCCGGCATGGGAGTCGAGGTCCACTACAAGGACGTGAGCGGCGTGTTGATGACCGTCGAGGTCCGCTCAGGCCTCCCGCCGACAGAGGGTTCCGCGCCGGCCGCGTCGGCGGGCGGGAGCGCACGTGGCACGATTGCGGCCATCGCCCCCGCGTCGCTGACCCTGAAGGCCGAGGACAAGGAATGGGCCTTCATGGTCGATTCCAAGACGCTGGTGCTCGGGGAGGGCATGGGCACCATCACCAAGCGGTTCCAGGACCAGGGCAAGATGCCGGCCATCACCGACCTGCTCGGCGCGGGCGACCAGGTGGTCGTGTACTTCAAGAGCGGCGCCGAAGCGAATCGGGCCACCGAAATTCGCGTAATGAAGAAGGCGAAGTAGCGCTGGTGGTAGCATGAGAGGCGCCCGGAGCGCCCATGCCACCCGTCGAGTACCGACGTCTACCTTTCCTGCCGTGACTGCGATGGCCCGGGCATGGCGTCCGAGGTCGCGGCCGGGCTCACGCGCCTTGGGTTTCGCGTCTGCGTTGGCGGGCGGGGAACAGGTGCCGGGATGGGCTCCGAGCGGCTCGATCTCGATCGGCGCCATTCCCGATTTCGTCCTGCTCTCCGCCCCGGCGCCGGCAGACGCCGGCGCCGATCCGCGGCCGGCCGAACTCGCCCACGCTTTCAAGACACGCCGGAACATCGTCGTGCTCGCGGACGCCGCCAACGCCGATCCCGTTGCCGAGGCGCGCCTGCCGGGACGCGCGAAGCTGGCGTCGTGGCAGCACGTCTCCTACGACCGCGAGCAATCGCGGGAGGCGATCGCCCTGGTGGCGCATCGGCTGCTCAGTTCGTCCGATGTTGGCGACCGCCGGCTCATGCGGTTCACGAAGCGGGCGTTCGTGGCCCTGGGTGTGGTGCTGGCCATCGCCGTGGCGAGCAGGGCTGTACCGGTCGCGGTGCGCTGGTGGAACCGCCCGACGGCGCCTGCTCCGTTGCCGCGGTTCACGCTGCACTGGACCGCCGTCGGCGAACGGATGGAGAACGGACAGTGGGCCGGGTTTCCCCTCGCCGATGGCAGCGCCGTCGCCGCGGGAGACCGGCTCAGGGTCGCGTTCAGCCCCGGGAGCGACGGCTACGCCTACGTGGTGGCCAGGGACAGGCAGAACGGGATTTCGCTGCTCTATCCCGGCGTCACGCTGCGCGGGTCGAGCCGCGTGCGGGCGGGCACGGTGTATGAAGCGCCCGGGGATGGCCGCTGGTTCACGGTGGATCCGCGCGCGGGACTCGCGGCGGTGTACATCGTGGCTGGGCACGAACCGCTGGAGAACCTGGAAGAGCTCCTCGAAGACGCGGAGGGCGGTGGCACCCCCGCAGCCCGGCTCGAACTGCTGACCTCGACCCTGGCAGGCCTGCTCGACGGGAAGCATGCCACGGCCGCGGGGCCGGTCCGTACGCGGACCGGACGCGAAATCGACAGCAGGCTCTCACCGGCCCTGCCTCCGCGGGGGTTGTCTGCCGCTCAGACGGGTTTGCTGAGCACCGTCGTGGAGATCCGGCTTAGGCCAGAGAGGCCGTAGCCGGGCCGACGAGGCGAGGGCGGGACGCGCGCCGTCGGACGCATCCCGCCCGCCAAGAAAGCCTCTGCTACCTGCGAATCATGATGTTGGTCACGAGCCCAGTCAGCGACAGTCGTGACTCGAATCCACCGACCTGCACATCCCAGACACCAAGAGGCAGAAAGACCTGCCCATTGGAATCGGTGTAGTAGACGGTCGAAGCGCCGGTCGATGGGTCGGTCACCGTCACTGGAACGTTATCTGGCACCACCGTTCCCGAGCCGTCATAGACCGTCACGCCAGTCGGCGCCGCCGGAGGTGCCGTCTGCGGATAGATGTTCACGGACAGTGTCTCTCCCGCCACGACCTGGAACTGCGTTGTCCCGTAGGAGCCAGGAGGGACGGTGACCACCGTGACGTTCCACGTGCCCGCAGCCAGGCCGGGGAATGCCGCCTGGCCTGCTCCGTCTGTTCCCGCGGTCGTCGTGGTGCCGGGTGGGACCGAGGTGACGGTGACCTGCAGGCCGGGCAACACGCCGCCTGATGCATCATGCACCGTCACGACGACATTTCCAGTGCCAGAGGCCAGGACAGTGAACGGGAAGGACGTCAACGAGGTCCGTCCCTGGGCGTCTGTAACGGTGACGGGGATGGTGTAGGAGCCCGGCGTAATCCCGGCCCCGACAGTGCCGCAGCCGATGTAGGTGCCGTCCCCAGCAATGTCGTCGCATCCGTAATGGATGCCCAGATCGTTGATCGACACAGCCGTCGGTCCTCCGATTGGACTCAGGTCGGCGTTGAGGGTGATGTCAGTACTTGGCGGATTGGATCCAGGCGACACGGTCGCCATCATGAGGAAGCTGGCCACGGCAGACTGCGGCGCGGCCGATGGATACGCCGCTACGACGGCCGTCGGGTTGGTCGGCGCGGGAATCGTGTAGCAGGCCGAGAATTCGGAGGAACTTCCTCCCGCGGAGTAGTTCGTCACCGTCGCCGTAAGGACGCTGTGGGCGGGCGTGTCCGCCAGCGTTCGCAAGAAATCCACGTGACCAGTGCCGTCCAGCGACAACTGGAACGCGTCGAATCGCTCAGCCCCCTCGCCGTTGCCGCCGATCCAATCACAGGACGCGTTCGTGAAAATCTCAACCCAAATGCCTGAATTCGGTATTCCGTCCACGCTGAGAGCGACGTGAGTCGTTCCGCCCACAGAATCAGCCGAGGTGATCACCGGGAAATTCTGGATACCGTTGACGTCGGGAACGTCGTTGGCGGTAACGCCATAGTCGCCGTTGAGGTCGATACCCATGTATGCGTTGTTCCGGATCTCGTTCCCCATGAACGAATTGCCTGTGGATGCCGCCCCCCATACCTGGATGCCGTACCGCCCGTTGTTGGCAATGGTGTTCGAGAGCGCGGATGGGCCGGTGCCACCAATTAGGTTGTTCGGAGATTCGGAGATCTCAACACCCGAGCCAAGGTTACCGATGGCTACTGCCGTGTCGGACCCCGTCCCGATCTTGTTATCAGCAACGACCGTGCCAGTCGCTCCCCTCTGGATGACTACGCCGCCAAGCTCGTTTCCTGAGATGACGTTGTCGGTCACCTGTGTCGCCCACGGAGGCGCCGGCGGGTTGCTCGTGGTGCCTGATATCTTGACCCCGAAACCCGCATTGCCGAGGGCAGCGGTTCCTGCGGCATTCGTGCCGATGAGGTTGTTCTGGATGAGGGTAAAGGTTGTTGCCTCTCCGACGTAGACGCCATCCGCCCCGCTTCCGCTGCCAATGGTGCCCTGGCCCGAGATCAGGTTCTCGATGACCGTGGTCCTGGAGGCGTTGTAGATAGAGACTCCACTGTTCAGATTGGGAATCCTGTCTGCGCCGGTGGTGTCCGTTCCGATGTAGTTTCTCTCGATCCTAACGTCGGCAGCACCACCGCCCACATAGATGCCGTAGCCGAAGCCGTTTATCGCCAACCCGCGCACGACCGAGTTGTTGCCTGCGCCCACGATCGTGATTCCCTGGAGCAACGGGGCATCCCCTGGCCCGTGCAATTCCACCACTGGCGTGCCGAGTACCGCCCTGACTGGTGCCGTCGATGTAGACCCCTTCAGTCAGTGGAGGCAAGGGCAAAGCCGGATCGACGGCAATAGAGTATGGCGGGCCTGCAATCTCGAAGCGTATGGTGTCTCTGCCCTGAACGTTGGCGTTCGCGTACGTGATCGCCTGATGCAGCGAACCCGGTCCGCTCGGTGAAGTGTTGGAGACGACGTAGACCTGATCGCTGGTGGGCATCCACAGCGTGAACGTGCGGGAAGCCGTCTGGCTCGGAGGCCCAGAATCGGTAACCGTCACCGTGAACGAGGTCGCAACGACGCGCGCCGACGGAATCCCATAGATCGTTGCGGGCTCCCACGCCAGACCCGCCGGCAGAGTGCCCGTCGCCGTCCATGCGTAAATACCAGTCCCGCCGCTCGCCGTGAGAGCCTGGTTGTAGGGCACGCCGACGATTGCTGCGGCGAGGGTGACCGTTTCCAGCTGCAATTGGGACACCACCGTCATCGTGAACGTCTGCGAATCTGTGTTGGTGCCGTCCAACGCCGTCACCTGGAACGAGTAGTGCCCAGCCACTACGGGGATGCCGGACAGCACACCGGTATCGGAGATAACGAGCCCGGGGGGCTGGCCGGTCACGCTCCATGAGGTCGCTGTACCCGGGCTCGTGGTGAAGGCTGCCGAGTAGGACGTCCCGACGGCAGCCGGTTCGATTGGGAGCGGCGCGACGATGGCGAAATGCTCGCGCCACTCAGGCCAGGTGCTCGTGTCCGGCTCCGTGTCGTCGGTACCCGTGTTCGTCGCCTGGGCGTCCGCCAGACCCGTCAGCTTGTGGTCACAGTCATTCGCGCTTGGCGCGTCGGGGTCGGGGTCCGTGCAGAACGGCTCGAACCCCCCACTGATGTCATAGGCCCTCAGCGTCCACCTGACCGTCTCTCCCGGCCTGACCACGGCGCTCGGCAATTGCGCGAGCGATATGCCGTCATAGCCGAACTGACCGATTTCCAGCGGCTGGTTGTAGAAGACCTGCGGCACCTCGGTGTAGTGCAAGGTGCAGTCCGGCCCGACTACCGGCGATAGGTAAGGCCGCCAGCCAATCAGCTGGAACGCGTACCCTGCCGTTGGTACCCAACTGAAGACGTTGAAATCAAAGGCAGACGTCGTGTTCCCGTCGTTCGTGACTCCATAGGTGATGTCACTGAACGGGCTGTTCTCGTACGCTGAACCCTCCACTCGAGGACCCTCCACCCGTGGGGTCTCCGCCGTCGCGCCCTCTACGCGCGGGCCCTCCACGCGCGGACCCTCCACGCGCGGGCCTTCCACCCGAGGCGTCTTTACACTCGAGTCACGCACGCCCTGTCCCTCGACGCGCGGGCCCTCGACCCGGGGATTGTGCGTGTCCTTGGGCGAGGTTCCGACCACCGGCACGTCGGTGTTCCCGGGCTGCAGGAGCAGCGGGTTGTTGGGATCCCCGTTGAGGATGATCGCTGCCCGGAGCGCGTCCGCCTCGGGCACGCCGGACTGCGTCGCGTTGACGACGATTCGAGGGTACGGCAAGGCCGATCCGGTCGGTCCCACGTACACCGTGCGCGCCGTCGACGAGAACGGCCCCACCTGGACAAGCGTCGAGCTCACGTCGGCCTCTCTCTTCTGCACGAACGAGGCCGGTGTCCCAGGGGGCGCCGTGATCGTCAACTCGACGGTCATCGGGAGGTCAGTCCCGTTCTCCAAGGTGATGGCGAAGGCTCGTTCAATCGTGTCGGTGGGCTTCGTGTTGCCGAGGGCCGACAGATACAGTCCCGGCGTGACGCGGGACGTGTACACGTTCGCATTGCGCGAGTTCGCCCGCTTGAACTCGGCTGAGCCCGATGAGCATGTCGTTCCGGGCTTCACGTAGGCCAGGTTCGGGTTCTCCTGGTTCGGTTCGTCGGGCGGGGGATCGCCAGCCTCACCGACGATGGCATCGCGGTTGTCGGCCCAGGCGGTCTGGAACGTGCGCAACACCGCGTTAGAGGGGTCGAGATCGCGCCCGTTGAAGGCCCATCCGCCCTTGCCATCCGGCACCCACTGCACGCCCGCCGTGCCGATGTAGTCGCCGATGAAGGGCAACGTGCCGCCGGAGTAAAGCTTGAGATTCCCTCGGTTGAAGTTCAGCTGTTCGCCAGGCGCAACCGGCGGACTCCCCTTCCGCGCATGGTAGAGGGATACCTTCTTCTTGGTGTCGATCAGGTCGGAGACGCCGTACACGTTGAGGGTCAGGGGCCACCCGGCGTCGCCCTGCGCGGCTCGGATGTCGAGCGTGTGTCGGAAACCCTTGGCCCCCTTCATCGCGTCTCTCTCGTCCGCGAACGCCTTGAACTCCTCCGACACGTCGTACCGCAAGTCGTACCAGGTCACGTTGAGCTTGCCGCCCGCATAGGCCAGCGCGGGCATGATCTGGTGGCCGTCATCGAGGAAACCATCCTGGTCGACGGGCACGGGAAACTCCCAGTTCACCCCGTCAGTCGAACTGGTCAGCAGGATGCGGGCGGTGCCCAGTTCGACGGCGGCGACGTTCGACGGGTCGTCGCTCGGAACGGTTCCGGGTCTCGACGGGCCGACCCGGTCGGCGTAGGCCAAGAACAACCGGCCCCGCTCGTCGATGACCATCGCCGGAAAGGCAATCGTCCTGAACGTGGTGCTGGTCGTCGGCTGGTCGAACGGCCGGTAGTCGCGGCTGGTGGCGGCCCGTGCCTTCGTGAAGGACTTGCCTCCGTCGGTGGACCTCGCCACCATGATGGCGTCGAGGTACTTGCCGAACGCCAATCTGTCGCCAGGCCACGTACACGAGGTTCGGATCCGACGGGTGGACGGCGATCGCCGTGCCCTGACTGAGCGGATAGCCTTCACTTAGCTTGACCGGCGCCCCATCGAGTGAGTTGCCGCAGTCCGCCGAGCGCGCGACGTAGACCTTCGAGCGCGACACCTCGACCGAATTGCTGAGGAACTCGGCCCATGCCATGTAGACGTTGGTCGACGGAATCGTGCCTCCCGTCACCTTGCAGGCCTTTCCCTTGCCGGGGGCGACCGCGATACTGGGCTTGTCTATGAACTGGCCGGCGGCGCCCTTCGCGATGTCGACGAAGCCGAGGAACCCTAGCGGACTCGCGTAGGGATCGCTTTCATCGTCGGTGGCCTTCGGCGACGCCGGCACGCCCTCGACGTTGTTGTAGTCGAGGTAGCGGGCGATCGACACCTTGCCCCAGTTGGTGCCCCGGTTGAACTGGATGTGGCCGAGATAAAACGCTCCGCCCGGGCCGAATTTCGCAACCGGGTCGGCCGCCGTCGTGTACGGATTGCGGTAGCCGGGCATGATGTAGTTGAGCCACGTTTCCCCGCAATCCGTCGACACGTAGACACCGATCCAGGAGTCGCCGATCTCCCCGTCGTTGAGCTGTTCGTTGTCAACGGTACGGTAGTCGTTCGCCGCAGCCACGATGTGGCACGGGTTGAGTGGCGAGATCGTCACCTCGACCTCGTTCTGCTTCTGCAGGTACCTGTCGACGGAAATCATGTTGACGTTCTGGCCGGGGACCTGCGTGACGACGGGTACCCACATGACAGTGAGCACGAGGATCGCGAACAGGGCCAGTCGACCGGCGACGGAGCGGGACCCTACTTTGGCGCCCATCTCAGACTCCTTCTATAAGTGCGCGTTACGCGACAACCTCCGAATCAGCAGCAAGGCAGGCACGCGACCAGTCTCGAAGAGGCGCGTCTCAGCACGCCAAGTCCGGCTGGCTCCAGTCATAGGAACATCCGCCTCAGGGACGAACGGCGACACCGGCACGCAGCCGGGCGGCGACGTCCTTCGCCATCGCGTCTCCAGACGCTTCGGGCCTCAACGACAGGTAAGCCCGGAAGTTGCGGGCCGCGGCCTCCCGCATGCCGAGGCCGTCCTGGGAGCGGCCGAGCCAATACGAAAGCGGAACACCGTAACGATAGGTGGGCAGGTCGTTCAGGAAGAGTGCCGTTGATTCCCCACGCCGTTTCTCGCACAGTTCGAGCTCGGACAGTGCCTCCGCGTTGGCGCCCCCCTCCACATACGCCGTGCCGAGCGTGTAGCGCAGCAGCCAGAGGTCCGCGTGTTTCAGCCCCTCTCGGAGCAGGTCGATGGCCTCGGCCGGCTGCTTGCGGGAAAGGGCAATCTGCGCCCGCAGCAGATGGGCGTACGCTCTGTGCTGTGTCTGCAGCTGGGTATCGAGGCCATCGGCAAGGGCGGAGACCTCGCTCGAACGGCCAGCATCGAGAAGCGTGCGGGCCGCCGGCACAACCACGTGCAGCTCGCGCGAGGTCCGCAGTGCGCGTGAGATGGCCGCTAGGGCCTCCTTGCGGCGACCGAGGTACCATTGGGCTTCGGCGAGCGCGACTTCCTTCGCGCCGACGCCGACCTCGTTCTTGTCGGCGACGTCGGCCGGGATGCTCGTTCGGAGCAGCCCGACCGCGTCTTTCCACCGCCCCTGCACAAGCGCCAGGTCGGCGAGGCCTATTGACGCCAGCGACTCGCCCTGCGCCCCTCTGGTCCTGGCGCCTTCCCACGCCCGGGCGGCGTCGGCGACACGGCCGGCCGCAAGCGCCGCCATCGCCATGGGCAGATACGCCAGGAAGTCCCCCTCCTCCGCCATCTTGCGGCCTTCAGCCTCGGCGGTGGCGAAGTCCCCCGCGTACATCGCGTAGAGCGCGTAGTTCGACCTGTACATCGGGCTCTTGGGGTAGATCGCCAGCACGCGCCGGCCCTCTTCAACTGCTTTGGCGAAGTTCAGCGTTCCGAAGTAGGCGATGGCAAGGTTGTTGTGCCCTGCTCCGTCGGACGGGTACTTCGCCACCATCGCCTCGAAGTTCTCGATGGCCTTTTCGTAGTTGCCGGTGACGTTCAGGTAGTACGCGCCAAGCGTCCGGTACTTCTCGCGCTCACTCATGCGATCGACCAGGGCCAGAGCCTTCTGATAGAGCTGCTCAGCGGCGTCCTTTCTCCCCAACCTGATCTCCAGAGCCGCCCAACTGGCAAAGGCACGCCCGAAGTTCGGGTCCCGCTCGAGCGCGCTCTTGTACAGCGCGATGGCCTCGCTGTCCTTGTTGGCGTTCGCCAGGGCCATGGCTTCCGCGTAGTCCCTGGCGGCTTCCAGCGAGGCGGTCGTGAAGGTCTCGATGGCCGCAGCACGCTCGCTCTCGGTGACGGTGTCACCGAGCGCCTCACGCGCCTGCTCCGCCAGCGCGCCGACGACCCGAAGCACGTCCGGCTTCCCAGCCGCCCTGCGCTCGATCCGCACCAACTCGGTTCCGGGAACCGGATCGATGAGGCGCACGCTCACCCGGTAACCGGAACCGGCGGGCGCGATGGCGCCCGCGAGGACGACCTTGATCGCCTCCCGCCGCGACACCAGGCGGGCGGCCGCGTCGTCGAGCCGGCTGGCGCCCGGCGTGATTTGGCGCGCCGCCCGAAGGGCATCACGCCTGGGGTACGCCGTGATGAACGACGCACCTTCGAGACCGATGGTCAGTGACTGCTCCAGCGACCCGTCGAAGACCGGGTCACCGGTCTTGTTCTCGAAATCCGCAACCAGCACCGTGACGGGGTCGTGCGTCGGAAGCGGGGGTGCGGGCCGGAGCAGCCACGCCACGCCGCTCGTCAGGGCAGCCACCGCGACTGCCGCCGCGGCGACCACGCGCCACGTCAGGCGCTTCGGCTCGGGAAGGAACTCGCCTTCATCGTCCAGCCGGGCCAGCGCCGCGACCAACTCGCTCGTCGTCTGATAGCGCTCGGCGGGTTCGATTCTGGTGCACCGGGCGACGATGGCGTCCAGCGTGTTGGGCAGGCTGGCATCCACGTCGCCCAGCGGCGGCAGGCCCTTCTCGATGCGTTCCTGAAGGTCGTCGAGCGGGTTCGTCGACGGCCTCAGGCCGACGAGCAAGTCGCGCAGAATCAGGCCGAACGCGTAGATGTCAGCCCGATGATCCACCTCGCCGGCCTTCGCCTGCTCGGGCGCCATGTACTCGAGCGTGCCGACAACGGCTCCTGAGAGCGTGCCTTCCGTCATCAGGCCGGGGCGGCTGATTGTTCCGGAACCCGCAGGGGCCATCGGTGCGTCCGCGTGCGCACCCGACTCGATTCGCGCGATGCCGAAATCGAGGATGAGCGCGTGGCCCGCCGCGTCGACCATGATGTTGGCCGGCTTGAGGTCGCGGTGCACGACGCCGGCCTCGTGAGCAGCCTGGAGGCCCGACGCGACCTGCCGCGCAATCCGAAGAGCCTCGGCAACAGGGAGTCTGCCGCGTTCGTGGAGCAGCGCCGAGAGGCTCCATCCCTCGACGTACGACATCGTGATGTACTTCGTGCCCTCGATTTCGCCAAGGTCGTGGATCCGCACGACGTTCTTGTGCGTGACTTCGCGCGCGAGCAGGAGTTCCCGTTTGAATCGTTGTTCGAGGTCGGCCGCCGCCCGAGGGTCGCTGCCAGGCCGAATCGTCTTGAGCGCCACGGTCACGCCGAGTTCGGCGTCCCACGCCTGGTAGACCGCACCCATGCCGCCGACACCAAGCTGGCGAACCACGCGATATCTCGAGCCGAACGGCTGTCCCGGCCTGAGGAATCCCCCGGAGCCGGTCACCCGAGCGCCGGGCATCGCGGCGCCGGCCTCGAGCCTGGTCGCGTCCGGGTCGGCCTGCACGGTCGTCGCGTCGCCTTCGCGCAGAATCGTCGGGGCGGGAGCAGCGGGTTGGATGGTCCGCCCCATCCCATCGAGCTGAATCGTGGCATCCGGCGCCGCGGCTGAGGAGTCTCCGCCCGCCATCGGTGCTCCGCACGCGGAACACGACGAGCCCGGTGAATCAGCGCCGCAGAGAGCACAGCGCATAGGAGGGAACCCCGTGCGGATTATGGGGCCGGCGCCACCACGGCACAAGGCGATCGTGCATCTTTCTGTATCATTTCAGCTACTCTCCGCATCCTGCGCGCGGTGTCGATGGCCACCGCCGTTCTCGGCGAGCGTCGGAGCGAGACACGCCCTCG
>CAVUTP010000016.1:0-45740 GCA_963744445.1 uncultured Acidobacteriota bacterium | reverse complement strand
TTGCACCTCGTCAAAGAGGGAGTCGTCCGCTTGCCAGGAGTCGCGGTCATCTGAAGAGTTCATGCACGGCATCCGCTCCCTCCGCCCGGGCCAGCGCGGCACTCGGCGGTCCGTGCGCGGTGAACTGCGGCTATTCACTCGATCGCGGGACAAAGGGCGGGATGCGTGGCGCATCGGACGGAGCGACGGAATGCGCGCGCCCCTGCCGTCAGACCTCCCTCGCATGCGTCCTCTAGAAAGCCGACAAGGTCCGCGACGCGATGGCCCTTCTCGACGGCTGCCGAGCCCGCGGTGCGATCGAGCGCAAAGCCTCCGGCACCGCGCGCGCAGAACGTCGAGAGGAAGGTCTCGTCGCGAGGCTCGAACTCACCACCTTCCGGAACGACGTGAAGATTCGGCAGAACCTCGAGACGGCCGGCCGAGGCCGTCGGCGGAGCGACGACGTCGTCGGCTAGGCCGAGGACCAACGCTCCAAG
The DNA here is from genome assembly GCA_963744445.1 of uncultured Acidobacteriota bacterium. GTDB lineage: Bacteria > Acidobacteriota > Vicinamibacteria > Vicinamibacterales > Fen-181 > CAVUTP01. The sequence goes on along the minus strand of CAVUTP010000016.1, from coordinate 45,264 downwards.
GCGTGTGAGGCGGATGCAAGAAAGCCCGTCGTAACGGCTGAGAAACGCGGAATCGTCCGTGCCCCACATCGATCGGAAACCCGGTCGCGCATCCTCGGGAGTCGTATAGGCGACGTCCACGACGCCCAGCGTCGCCGCATACTCGAGCAGGAACGCACCGGTCCGCGTTGTAGCAGTCGTCGAGTGCATGGCGGAGCTTGTCCGGGCGGGTCCCCAGGGTCGGAACAAAGGGCTGGTTGCTCATCGCCGTTCACTCGTCTTCCGGTCAGCTCACATGGCCGCGCGACCAACGTCGGTAGGCTTCAATCCACTCCGTACCGTCGGGCGCCGGAGTGGGGATCGGCAAATCGAGAATCCCGATCCGCTGGCGTGAACGTCCGCGCCGGCACACGGCAACAATTCGCTCATCGTCCGTCAAATCGACACGCTCGACGATGACTTCCGCCCCGAGCATGTTCGTCGTGAAAGGCACCGCGAGGTGGTCCTCGAGCATGGTGTAGAACCCCACCGTCTGGTCGGAGTCACCATAAGCATCAACGATGGCGTCCTCGACCAAGCGCTCGAGTTCAGTCGTTGACCATGGGCTGCGACGGCGGCCTGAAGCCGATCCTGGACCGCGCAATCTTGCCATCTATCGCTCCTTCAGAATCCCACTGACTCGACCACTGAACCATGATTGCCGCGGCACCGGTCGACCAGCCATCGGATCGCTTGCCTCGCCTCGAGCGCCGTCACCCCTTCTCTGCAATCCAGGGATCCCTCGCGCGGACGGCGTCGACTAGGAACCGCGCCCCCTGATTGTCGGACGGATTGAGCCAAAGCATCCGTTGGAAGATGCGGTCGGCTTCATCGAATCGCCCTAGGCGCCAACAGCAGAGTCCGAACCCGTGCAGGCAACGAAGAAAGGGCCGGTTGTCGACGAAGCCCCAGGGCAGCAAGCCGTCGAACGGCTCACCGAGCGACAATTCGCCGATGCGAACTCCGACCTCATAGTGGCGAATCGCACCTTCAGCGTCGTGGTCGAACGCGAGGTTGCCGAGGTGTGCGTGAGCGTCGAGGCATCGCAAGTCGGCCTGGCAGAGTTCCATCAGGATTCTGAGCGCACCTCGAACGTCGCCGGCGTCTTTGAGGTCGTTCGACTCGGTGATTGGGTCGGACTCTGGATCGTCGCTGTCGGCGCCGGGCAGCACCTGTTCCATCTCGAATTCGCGCCTCTTGCCGTGCGCGATGATCGGTTTCACCCACTCGTCGAGCGGTTCATCCGGCTCGCCCCAGGTACTGCTCGCGTGGATCCCAGATGCCCTCGTCCTTCAGCGTCAGGGGCACCAGGTCGAGCGCGGGAACGTCAAGCCGCGCCGACTGAATCTCGCCCGAGAGATACGGGTGCCCCGCGTAGCTCCATTGTTTGCGCGGCGTCACGATGATGACCTCGCCGGGCACGGCGTCCCATAGTCGACTGGCCCGGAGAGTAATCGTGTGACGGGTCCCGAGCAGTAGACAGCGCGCGGCCGTGTCCTTGACTGAGAGGAGAACGAGTTCGACGGGGCCCGTGAGCTCGACGTCGCTCGCCGTGGCCTTGTGCTGGCGAGCGGCACGGACGTCCCCGGGGGACTCCGAGAGAAAGGGCTCGAGCCCCAGCCATCGGCGATAGGCAGCCAGACCGCGTCCACCGGCACTGCGAGGAGGAAGCACCACGTCACAAGCCGCGACGACGTGCGCCGTGTCGTCGGCCCGGCACCGCGCCGTGAGCCCCCGTCGGGGATTTCCGTCGTAGCCGAACTCCACGACCGAGATAGGCTCGCCAATCACGAAGCCGTCGCACGGGAAGGCGACACGTCCTTCCAACATGCGGTGCCACGCGCGGAACGCCTCGTCGTCGTTTCGGGAACTGGCAGTCACGTGCTGGATTTCATTGTCCAGTGACGTGAGATCCGGATCGGGCATGCGTCGAGTCACAAGGTCGTGCCTCCGGTCTTGCCGATCCTAATCGCGATTTCCGCGGCAGCAGAACACTGACCCGCTCAAGAGCGCGGAACCGTCGCCCAGAAGCTCGGTGCCGCGACCTTTCTATCAACTTTCTATCAAGATCGTCCACCGGGTCCCGGCCAAGCCGGCTCGTCAACGTGGCAATAACTTGTTCAGCGACAGGCCGTTAGGGCGACGCCTCTGCGGTTCGCGCCGACACCCCGATAACGTGGTCAGAACCACGAGGTGATTGAACCTGTTGGTTTCCCTCGTCTTTTCGTGAGTTCCAGTCCAGCTCTTCGGGTGCCGTCGGGCCTTTTCGTGCGCAGTTTGTCCAGATTTCGTCAAGTGCCGCGGCGAAGCGTCTCCCGAATGTCGAGTGTTCTTGTGGCTTTCCCACCTCCGTCTATCGTTCCAAAGGGCACCATATCGAAGTCGCTGAATGCATTGCGCTTCGCAGCGTCTATGGAGTCTCTAGCAGCGGCGCCCGCGCGCGCGGTTCAACGTCGAGCAGGCAGCAACTGATGTGTCAGGTGCCCGCGACAGCGCTCCTGGGCAGTCAACCGCGAGCAAAGACCCTGGCTTCGATCGCGGCCGCGCAGTTTGTCAAGTTTTCGTCAAGATCGCAGACCGCGATCCCGGTCAGACGCACACGGACGCATCCCCGAAAACCGATGCTAAGGGATTGAACGGCAGGAACTTGAGTAGTTGGCTGGGAGGCAGGGATTTGAACCCCGATAACGTGGTCCAGAGCCACGTGTCCTACCGTTGAACGACCTCCCAGCAGAGGCGGCAGGAAGCTAACCCACCAATTCTACCGAATGGTCCCTGCTGGCGCAAGCCGCCGCGCCGGCAAGGCAGCGTTATCGGGGCTCCGGTCAGCGCGTTCCGCCGATGCACCGCCGTCCGGCGCGATCACGAGCGGCCGTCCGCGGGCGATGACTCCGGCCGTGCGCGGCGTCAGAGTGTGCGACGCCAACGAAGAACCGGCTCGTCCGGTCATCGGCTCCGGGACCACCGAGACGAACGTGGTCGCAGCTGTCACGTCGTTCGCCCTCAACGGGACCTGCGGCGGATTCGGGCGGCACGTACCGCGTCGATCAGGCCGACGACCTCGATTGGCTGGCCACCTTCGGAATCACGCCACAGTAGGCTCCAAGAGGCCGCGCCGGCTCGTCGCGGCCTAGCAATGCTCACGGGACGGCCGGTCCAGCTGCTGGTCGTCCCACGACGTCGGGTCTTCGAGTGACTCGAGGTGGGTGAAGACGGTCACGTCGGGGCACGACGTACCTGATCTCGGCCTCGATGCGCTCGAGCAGCTCGTGGCCGCGCTTGCACGGTCCAGCCCGCCGGCACCAGCACGTGCACCGACACGAACCTTCGGGCGCCGGATTGCCGTGTGCGCAGCGCGTGGTACTGCACCCTGTCGGGCAATGCTGTTCGACGGCGCGCGAACGGCATCCCGTTCGTTGACCGGCAGCGCGGTGTCCAGCAGTCCCGCACCGACTCGCGGACGATACGCCACGCCGGTCCAGACGATGTTCGCGGCCACCGCAGGGCGACGATCGGGTCGAGTCGCTGCCATCCTGTGAGGGCGACCGCTCCGAGCGCGACCACGACGCCGGCCGACGTCCACACGTCGGTCAGCAGGTGGTGAGCGTTGGCGGCCGAGCGTCACCGACTCGGAGCGGCGGCTCGCCCGAGGAGCACGCGCGAGACGCACAGGTTCACGAGCGAGGCCAAGACCGACACCGCGAGCCCGAGTCCCGAGCTGTTCGAGCGGCTGCGGCGCGAGCAGCCGGCCGATGGCTGCGACCGCGATGCTGATGGCGCGGCGACAAGGACAGGCTCCCCTCGACACCGCTCGAGAAGTACTCCGCCTTGGTGTGGCCATACGCGTGCTCCTCGTCGGGCTCACGCGCGGCCACCGTGAGCATCCACAGCGCCATCAGCGCACCGGCGAGATTGACGAGCGACTCGACGGCATCCGAGAGCAGCCCCACGGAACCGGTCAGCAGGTAGGCGCCGGTCTTGAGGGTGATTGTTGCTACGGCTGCAGCGATGGAGATCCATGCGTAGCGCCGGAGAAAGGACCGGTTGTCGGCGTCGGCAGGCACCTCACGATTATAGGACCGGGGTGTCGAACGCCGCCGACCGATTAAGGGGGCGAGCCGGGCTCTGCCGGCCAACTGCGGGGTTGGCGCTCACTCGGGATCCAGTACGCGTGGATCTCCCGTCTCGACGCCGTAATGCTGGTGTGGAACGCCAGGCGGTGACGGATCGAGAGACTTGCGCGTCTTGGTGTGGCTGCAGGCGGCCGACGACAAGAAGACGGGACGGGCGCGGCTGCGAGCCGCGGCCGCCCCGACCCGGATGGTGTAGGCACAAGGTCAGGATAACGGCGTCCGGGGAGCGACACTCGCGCGGCTGAACATGGCGGGCGGACCGGGGATCCTACCGCGTCTGCTCATCCGCCGACGTGCCGCCACTCGTTTCCGAGTTTTGCCCCTCGCCACCCTGCTGCTTCCGGCGGTGACTGGCCATTCCGCCCTTGCGTCCCGCCTCCCGCGCTTCCTCGCTCGTCCACTCGTGCGCGGTTCCCTTCTGGTGGGCGGCCTTTCCGCCCTTGCTTGCAATCTCGCGCTGCTTCGCGCGGTCCATCGATGCGAATCCGCGATCCTCTTTTGCCACCTTGAAACCCTCCCTGCGTCGGTCCCTATGGTCAGTGCGGCCCTCCCCGGAAGCCCGCATTCGTCCGTTCCGGGGTCGAGGCTGCAACCGATGTGCCAGCGGACGAGCATCGGTAACGGTTAAGTTGCTGGAAGCGCGACAGTTAACAACTCTCATGCAATGCACGGAGGCGCCCGGTCCATCTGGACGGCTACTGTTACGCTTGCATGCTGCTTCTCCAGGACCCATCTCGCGCGCCTGGGCTCCGACCCCGCCGCCCGGCGCCGGAGGTGTGAAGCGGGGGATGGGAAAGAAAAACGGGATGGGAAAGAGGAGTCGCTCTCCGTTTCGAAGCACGCGAAGGAGACAAAAGAGAACGTCGCCGCCGCGAAAGGCGACACGCCAGCTGATGTACAGAGAGTGGGGACGAGCCGAAGGTCGGGACGGGGCGAGGTTACGGCAGGCGGCGGATCAGTGCGTCCAGGCGGGCCGCCGTCTCTTCGCGGCCGACGAGCGCCGCCACCTCGAACAGGCTGGGGCTCACCCCCTGCCCGGTGATCGCGATGCGTGTGGCGTGTATCAGTGCAGCCGCCTTGATCCCGCGCTCGTCGGCACACCGGCGCGAGAGCCGCTTCGAGCGTGGCCGGGTCGAAGGGCGCCACGCCGCGCACCGCTTCCGCGCCACGCTTCGAGGTGGCCGGCCATGCCCGGCACGGCCAGGTGCTTCTTCACGGCGGCCTCGTCGTAGCCCAGCGGTGGTGTGAAGAAGTAGCGCCCGTGTTCCGCGAGGTCTGCCAGCTTCTTCGCCCGCGGCTTCAACACCTCTATCACCTGGTGGAACCACGCGCGCCGCTCGAGGCGAAAGGCGTCGAGCCACAAGCCCGCGTCCGCGCAGGATCGGCTCCAGCCGGTCGGTGAGCTCGTCGCCCGAGCAGGCGGGCGATGTGCTGGCTGTTGAACCACTCGAGCTTCTCGGGGTTGAACACGGCGTTGCTCGAGCTGATGCCCTCGAGCGTGAACGCCTCGATCAGTTCGTCGCGCGTGAACAGCTCCCGGTCGTTCCCCGGGCGACCACCCGAGCAGCGCGAGGAAGTTGAACATCGCCTCGGGCAGGAACCCCTGGCGTTCGTACTCCATCACCGACGTCGCACCGTGGCGCTTGCTCAGCCGCCGCTTGTCGGGGCCGAGGATCAGCGGCACGTGCGCGAACCGCGGCATCGGCGCGCCGAGCGCCTGGTAGAGCAGCACCTGCTTGGGCGTGTTCGAGATGTGATCGTCGCCGCGGACGACGTCGGTGATCTTCATGTCGATGTCGTCCACGACCACCGACAGGTGATAGGTCGGGTGGCCGTCCGACCGCAGCACCACGAAGTCCTCGATCACCGCGTTCTCGAACTCGATCCTGCCGTGCACCGCATCGTCAAAGCCGGTGACGCCGGCAGGCATCCGGAAGCGGATGGCGCGCGGCATCATCGCCGCCTCGCGCCGGGCGATCTCCTCGGGCGAGAGGTTCGCGCACGCGCGGTCGTACTGCCACGACGGAGCCGGCCGGCTCCGCCGCGTCGCGCCTGGCCTTCAGTTCCTCGGGATTGCAGTAGCAGTAGTAGGCGTGCCCGGACGCGACGAGCCGCTCAGCCGCCTCGCGGTAGCGGTCGAGCCGCTCGGACTGGAAGTACGGCCCGTTCGGCCCGCCGATCTCCGGGCCCTCGTCCCAGTCGAGGCCCAGCCAACGCATGCCGTCGAGGATGCCCGCGACCATCTCCCAGGACGAGCGCTCGACGTCGGTGTCCTCGATGCGCAGCACGAACACGCCGCCGGTGTGCCGGGCGTACAGCCAGTTGAACAGCGCGGTGCGGGCGCCGCCGACGTGCAGGTAGCCGGTGGGAGAGGGAGCGAAGCGAACGCGGGGGGAAGGCATGGGCAGGGATCAGTAAGGCAAAATGCAGATACGCTCAGGCATCATCCATGGGTGGCCTGCCATGAGCGAGCCTGGCCGCCCGTTGGGGGGTGGCGCCAGGCGAGTCGAATGGCGGTGAGGCAGGGATTCGAACCCTGGATACAGGTTTTAGCCCGTATAACGGTTTAGCAAACCGCCGCCTTCAGCCTCTCGGCCACCTCACCTCTCGACTCGACTCGCGTGGGCTCGCTCGGAGCGGCTTTCGACATGCCCGGCCTCGCCGAAGCCAGCCTCGCGGGAGCCCTCAGTATACGACACCCGCCTGCTGACCCGGAAACAGTCGTGTCAGCGCTTCACCACGCCGGGCCGCGCCGCCGCCCCGCTTGAAAGCCGAACCTAAGAACCTTGTGACCCGGCACGTGTCAGACCCGGGCCGTCCCCGGCAGATCGCGCGCAGTCTGGTATGTCCGTAGGGCTTCGCTGGGTGAGCGGGATGAGCGAGATCGACAGCCTCGCCGGCACTGGCCTCGACAACATCAATGACAAGAGCGCGCGCTGGACGTTGCCGATCATCGCCGGTGTTCGCGTTCAATTCTAGAAGCGCGCGGCGCGAGGGAGATGAACGTCACCGGAGGGCGACGCCTGCTCTGGCGCCCTCCGGCCTCCCACCCGCCGGCGGGCTCGTGGCTGGCCTGAAGATCACCCGGTCGCCAAGGAGGAAGTTGAAGAGGCCGATCGCGGCGATCGTCGAGAGATTGGCGACGATGTAGTGCAGGTCGAGCCACCCGACGAAGACCGGCATCAGCACCAGGCTGCCCGCCATCGACACGAGGCCGTTGCCGGCGTGGAAGGCGACGAGCCGCGTCCACACCGCTCTTTGCATTCTGCGTTCTTCATTCATTCTGCATTTTGCATTTCGTCCCGTCCTGTCCCTCCACGTCCACCGCTCGTGCCACAGGAAGTTGTGCAGCACCGACAGCTCGATGGCGAGAGCGGTCGCCGGAAGGTAGTGCACGCCCAAGCCGGACACCAGAAGCGTCAGCGCGGCGATCTGCACCGCGACGCCCAGGGCACCGACGACGTTGAATCGGACGAAGCGGAGGAACATGGGAACCTCCGCTGGCAGGTCCTGGGGCTTCGCCTGGGGAGGTAGGAGGGTCGCGGGCCAGCCGGCAGCTGACAGCTCACGGCCGGCAGCGGGTCACGCGTGTCAAGCCGCGAGTCGCCTAGCCGCGCGCGGCCCCCGGTCCCCTCGCTCTCCGCCCCGCGCCCTCCGCCCTGCGCCGGAGGCAACGGCTCGGCAAGGTACAGCGCCCGCGTGTTCCGGGCGGCCGACACCAGGAACGTCACCAGGAGGCCGGCGGCGGCGATTGCGCCGCCCACGTCGAAGAGCTGCCACGAGCGGCCGGCCAGCGTGACGGTCCGGTCGAAGAACACCCACGTGTTGCCGATGGCGATGAGAATACGAAGCTCCGTCGGCCCGATCTTCAGGAACGCCATCCGGAACGTGCCGAGCACGGAGGTGGCGAGGTAGATCTCCAGCGTGACGAGCATGTAGGCCAGGAGCAGCAGCATCGCCACGGCCGGGCTCATGTATCCGGAGAAGCCCAGACCGCCCAAGAGGGCGACGGTGCCGATTGCGTCCACGACGTGATCCACGTAGAAGCCGTACCGCGGCCGCTGGGCGTGCCGCACCCGCGCCACGGTCCCGTCGAGGCTGTCGCCGAACCAGTTGACCGCCAGGCAGACGCTGGCGAGAACCAGGCCGGCGGGATGCTGAGCGGCGAGCGCGTACGACATCCCCGCGAGGAGCATGGCCGCGAGTGCCAAGAGCGTCAGGTGGTCGGAACCAACGGCGGCGGGGAGGCGGCCGGCAATCCAGACCAGAAGCCGCTTCTCCGCCGCCGAGAGAATGCTGGTTTGAAGACGGACAGGGTTCGTCGGGTTCGGCTCCATGGTCCCTCCTATCCACGTATGCGCAAGGCACGGGGAGGGTGGGTCAGGGGGATCAGTCGGGGAAGGCAGCCCGGCGGGTCGCTGGCTCGACGACGCTGGAGGTCACCGACCAGCCGAGCGCGACCGCGGCGAGGAACGCTGAGAAGATCGGGTGCGCCCGGGCAGGCAGGACTGCCGCGGCAAACAGGATTACCGCGAAGGCCAGGTCCGAACCCCGCAGCCACCACCCGGTTCGGCGCAGCTGCGCGGCCATCTGCCGATGGTTGAAGTAGCGCGTGAACAGCAGGTGCAGGCGCAGCACCCAGTTGATGGCAGCCGCCGCGATCACGCCAAGGAAGGCGGCCAGGGAGAAGTCGTTCCGGACCCAGTCGTGCACGATGCCGACCAGCACCACCATCAGGGCCGAGACCGCGATCGCCGACGCCTGGTGGAGGTCCCACCAGCGACGCGCTCCGGCCAGGTCCGGCGCGAAGCTTCCTCCGTCGCCGGGCACGAACCGGCCATGCAGCAGCTGCTCGAGGTCTCGCGCCACCTCCCCGGCCGATTGGTAGCGGTCGCCGCGTTTCTTCTTCAGGCAGCCGCGCACGATCCAGTCCAGCTCCCAGGGAAGCGCCGGGTTCACCTCGGAGAGCGGCGGCGGGTCGGCTGCGAGCACACGCGCCGCCGTCGAAACCGGGCTGGTGCTCTCGAACGGGTTGCGAGCCGTCGCCAGCTCGAACAGCAGCACGCCCAGCGAGAAGATGTCGGTGCGGCTGTCCACGTCGGCGGCGCCCTCCAGCTGCTCGGGCGACATGTACGCCGGCGTCCCGAGCACCGTGCCTGCCTCGGTGAGGCGGCGCTGAAGCGGGGCGCCGGCTGGCGCGTCGAAGCGGGCAATCCCGAAGTCGAGGAGCTTCACGCGCCCGCGCTCGTCCCGCATGACGTTTTCGGGCTTGAGGTCCCGGTGAATCACGCCGGCGGCATGCGCCGCGGCCAGCGCCTGGGCGATCTCCATCCCGGTCCGCAGCAGCGCTGGAAGCGGCAGCGGCCCGCGCGCAAGCTCGGACCGCAGCGAGCCCCCGCTCACGTACTCCGTCACCAGACAGACGTGGCCTTCGATGTCCTCCAGCGCGTAGACGGTGGCAATGCCTGGGTGCGACAGCGACGCGGCGGCCCGTGCCTCGAGGCGCAGTCGTTCGCGGCGGCCTTCGTCCCGGAGCAAGGCGGGCGGGAGCACCTTCAATGCGACCTGGCGCGCCAGCCGCGTGTCCTCGGCCTGATACACCACGCCCATCCCGCCCCGCCCGATTTCCCGTGAGATTCGGTACGCGCCGAGCACCTGCCCTGGCTGCAGGCTCTGCTCCGCGCTCGCCAGGCCGGCCGCTACCGCGGCGGGGACGTCCAGAAAGCCGCCGGACTCATCGTGCGCCGCGAGCAGCGACTCGACCTCGGCCCTCAGCGACGCGTCATCGCCGCAGGCGGCGTCGAGAAATGCCACCCGCTCCGACGCCGGACGCTCGAGCGCATCGCCCACGATCGCGCTTACTCGCTGGAAGTCAACAGTCACGGGTGTTCACGCGGGGCGTGTCAGTTCCCGGAACAGCCAGGCGCGGGCGACGGCCCAGGCGCGCTTCGTGGTGGCCGGCGAAACGCCCAGCGCCTCGGCAGCCTCCTCGTTGGTCAGCCCGCCGAAGAACCTCAGCTCCACGATCTTCGCCTGGTCGGGGTCGAGGGCGGCGAGCCGCTCGAGCGCCTCGTCCACGGCCAGCAGGTCCACGTCCATGGGTCCCTGCGCGGCGACCCACTCATCGAGCGTGATTCGCTGCCGCTCCCCGCCGCGCTTGGCCGCGGCGCGCGCGCGGGCGTGCTCGACGAGGATCTCGCGCATGGACCGCGCCGCGATCCCGAGGAAGTGGGCGCGGTTCTGAAAGGACAGGTCCTCGTCCTTGAGGAGCCGCAGGTAGGCTTCGTTGACGAGCGCGGTGGCCTGGAGCGTTTGCCCCTGGCGCTCCCGCCGCAGGTAGCGGGCCGCGATGCGCCGCAGCTCGCCGTACACGAGGGGAACCAGCTGTTCGACCGCCGCCGGCTGGCCCACGCGCGCCTGCTCCAGCAGCTGCGTGATGGCGCCGGGAGGGGGGGTTGCCACGGGGCGATTATCGGGCACTCCGGCGGAAATGCAAAATGCGGAATGCGGAATGCAGAACCAAAACCGGCTCGACGAGGAAGGCAACACGCTGGGGGCCGCCCTCACCCGGGCGGCCCACGTCCCCTGTATCCGCGGTTACTCCAGCGTGAACTGAATCAGCTTCCGGTACTTGACCGCCTTACCGTCCTTCGCCGCCGGCGTGTACTGCCACTTCCGCGCCGCGGCGAGCAGGATCTCGTCGTAGACCGTGCCCGTCGGCTGCCGCATCACCACCGAATCGACCGCACCCGACTCGCCAATGGTGACCTCGACCACTCCGCGGCGCTTCATCCCTTTCATCGCCTGCGCGGCAGGCCCCTCCCAGCGCGGCATCTTCTGGTTCACCGCCCCGGGCGGCGTCACGTCCGCGTCGTCGGCCGTGTAGAACGGCCTGGGGGGCGCGGGTGGCGGAGCCGCGGGCGCGGGGGCGGCCGCCGGCTTTGGCGGCGGCGGCGGCGGCAACGCCGCGCGCGCCAGGTCCCTGAAGCCGGTGATGAGCGTGCGCATGTCGGCGAAGGCCGCTTCCTGACCCTGCAACACCTCGGGCATCTCGAGCAACGCCAGGGTCGCGTCGAACTGCGCGATCGCCGTCTCGTACTCCTTCCGGTCGTACGCGGCCTTCGCGTGCAGGTATCGCTGCTGCACCAGCGACGGCATCACCCGGCGCCTCACGTTCGAGAACGCCGACCGCACGCGCGGCGAGGCAGCGGCATCCACCCGGTAGCCCGGGTCGGCAGCGAAGAGGATCTCGATCGCCCGCTCCGCTTCCGCCTGGCGACCGAGCGCGAGCAGGCACAGGGCCCGGGTACTGCTCGACCACGGGCACGTCCCCCGGCTGCCCGCTTCCCTTGACGCGGTCGAGCAGCGCAAGAGCCTCCTCGTACGCCGCGGATCCGTACAGATCCCTCGCAGCCCCTAGCGCGTCCTGGGCGGCGACGGGCCACGAGCAGGCCAACAGCGCGAGAGCGGCGGCAACTCGAACGAGGGTCTTCATTGCTTCATCTCCACGCTAAGCCGCGCGGGTGCGGCCGTGGTCACGACCAGCGTGCGCGTCTGCTCGCCGAGCTGAGGGTGCTTGAAGACGATCTGATGGGTCCCGATTGGGAGCAAGAGGTTGCCGAGCGGCGTTTCGCCCGAGACCTCACCGTCGATCCAGACCTCCGCCCACGGGGTGGCGTTGATGTTCGCGGTGCCTCGCGGGATCGCGGGCTGCACCCGCACCCGCCCGGATGCGCGCACGTCCACGGTTTCGGCCGAGCGGAACTGCAGTTCCTCGCTCACCAGCTCCAGCCGGTGACGCCCCGCCGGCAGATCGATCGGCGCGCCGCTGGTTCCGATCTTCGGTGCCGCTCTCGAAAACCTCCATCGCGAAGGGTGCAATCACGCGCAGCTGGCCGGTCGGCACCGCGGGCACTTCCGTGGGCGTCGCCCCCGCAGGCACCGGGGCGGTTGCGTTCGCCGCCGGCGCCGGACGGTCGGACGGTTCCGCCGCACGATGGCTCGACGGGTCGGCGCCGCCGGTACCTGCCCGGTTCTCGCCCGACACCGCGGCAGGCGTGCGGTCAGCCGGTTCCTCTGCGCTCGTTCCCATGAGGGCCCACCCGCCGAGTGTCCCGGCGAGCGCAAGGCATCCGACGGCCGCAGCCGCAATCCACCGGGTCCTGGAAGGCCTTGCCACCGCCGTGACGTCTTCCTCTTCGTCGTGCGAGGAGCCGAACAATGAACCCGCTCTCGGCGTGGCCCCGCTGCGGGATCTTCCGCCGCTCGTCTTGGGCTCGTCCACGGTCGAGGCGATGGGCTCGACAAGAGCGTCGGCCGCGTCCACGGCAGCAGCCCCGGATGGTCTCGGCACTGGCGGAGGCGGCGCGACGTCGAAGGTCTCACCGACCGGGCGCCGCACGCGGGTCGTCTCCTGGGGTTCGCTCGGTGGCGCGGTGCGGAGCCAGGGCAGTTCGTGACGGCCGCTTGCCGCCGGCTGTCGGTCGCCCGGACCGGCGGCGGAGGCGGCGCCCGAGGACGGCGCGCGCGGTGAAACGTCCTGCCACTCCTCCGCGGCCGGCTCGTCGGGCGCGAATGCAATCCCGGGTTCGGGCGCGAAGCTGTCGGCCCCGCTCGTGGACTGCGGAGCCGATGGCCACGCGGGCCGCGGCCCCGGCGCCAGGTCGAGCGCGTCGGCATCGACCACGGGCGCAACCTCTTCGGCCGCGTGAGGCAGTTCCACCTGTCTCGCCGCGTGATGATCGGCCGCCGGGGCGGGCATCGCCGCCAGGGCAGGCGCGGGCGTCGCCGCTTCTTGCCAGATCACGATCTCGGGCTCGACGGCGGCGGGGGGCGACGCAGGTGGCGGAGCATGTTCCGGCCGGGCCGGAGCCTGCAGCGCCGCTGGCTCCTCCACCGTTGGAGTGAAGCGAGTCTCCTCGCGATGAGGGCTGGCAACCGGATCAAGCCTGACGGCAACGGTCTCCGGCACTTCGGTGGCGGCGTCGGCCTGATGAACAGGTTCGGTCGCGGCGTGGGGCATCGCGACCGCGGCGCCGGGCGCGGCAGTTGCAGCGTCTGGCACTGCGACTGCAGGTGCCAGCTCGCCCGCGAAGTACGCCTCCACCGACTCCAGCAGCCCGACGAGACCCGTGGGCGTCGCCAGGTAACCCTCGCGCGAGACGAGGCGATCGAGCCCTTCTCGCGCGTCGTGCACATTCAGCGCGGCTGCGACGGGCACCAGGCCCAGCATGTGCTCGAACCACGTGCGCATCGCCGGTCGCAGCGGTCTCCGCTCGCCGGTCACCTTGCTCTCGCTCGCGCGGTCGAGCAGGTCGCGCAGACGCTGAGGGTAGTCGTCGAGCCGCAACGGGCGCGACAGCACCAAGGCGAGGCCGCACAGTCCCAACTGCAGGACGTCGCTGCGCTGCCCGAAGAGTCGCTCCTCGTCGGCGGGCACCGCGAGTCGGAGGTCGCGCCACGCGCGCTGGGGCGAGATCGACGGGACGAACGGCAACGCGCTGCCAAGGACGTGCTCGGTCACCACGAGGCGGCCGGTGGGCGTGACGACGATGCGCTCGGGGCCGAGCGCGCCGTGCGAGACGTCGGAGCCGATGGCGTGCAGGTCCGAGACGACCGACACCAGCTGGCGGAGCAGGAACAGCACCGCGTTGGTGTGGAGCGCGAGGTTCAACTGTTCCGCGGCCTGCAGCACTTCCGACAGCCGCCACCCCGTGACGAAGTCCGAGACCAGGGCCAGGCGGCCGTCGCCGCCAGGCAGTCGCCCGACGTGCCGGACGTGGTTGCAGCCGGCGTGCTGGAACTGCGCCAGCTGGCCGACGCGCGCCCGGACGGCCGCCTCGAAACGCGGGTCGGAAACCAGTTCCGGACGCAGCCGGAGCACTTCGAGCGCCCGGGCGGACCGGTCGGTGACGACGAGCCTGTCGCCGAGGCCGTCGAAGAAGCCAGGGACAGAGGGCGCGGTATCGGCCATGATCAGCTCAGCTCCCGGAAGGGGAGACAACTCCACAGCTGATCAGGCAAGAATGAAACCGCCGGGCTCGAGGCCAAAAAGCGTTAGTTTGCTGCGAATTATCGACGCTGAGGGTTCCCGGGCGCCGCAGAGGCCGTCTCCGCGGCGTCACGAGTTTGACAGCAACTCAACAAAAACGTAATGGCCGTCGGCCTCAATCAGTACCGCCACGACTTCAGATCCGCCCCTTTCGGCGCCATCTTCTCGACCTGCGCGACCAGCTTCTGGTGCAGGTCCGCGCCGCGCGGCCCCCAGCAGTGCGGCGCCAGGGGCTGGAAGACCACCTCCCCGCCGTACGGCGGGTTCGAGGTCTGCTCCAGGAACGACGCCATCATGTGCGCCGCGTTGTTCAAGTAGAACGAGTCCATGTCGCCGGTGTAGATGTGCAGCTTCCCGGCCAGCTTCGGACCCAGGGTCGCCCAGTTGTTCTCGAGGATGTAACGGAGGTCGTAGCGCGTCCTCCAGTAGGCGGCGACCTCCTTGTCGATCTGTCCGCTGCGCTTGTCCCAGATCGGCTTCGGGTACCCGTCGGCGGCGACGGGCCCGTACGTCGCCTCCCAGATGTCCCACTGACCGCCGGAGCGCGATGCGGTCGCCCACGACCAGCTCGTACCAGTTCTCGTCCTTCATCATCTCCTCGACGTTGCCGTCCGGCCGCCGGCGGTTCGGACGCTCCACCTTGGTCCAGCCCTTCTCGATCCAGTAGGCGTTGCCATCGTCGTAGACGTTGACGATCTGGTGCGCGCGGAAGTCGACGGCATCCGGACAGCTCGCGAACGTGCCGCCATAGAAGTCCGGGTAGAAGACCTGGTGGGCAACCGCGATCCAGCCCCCCGTGGATCCGCCCGTCAGCACGCGGGCCCAGGGCTCGCGGATCGCCCGAAACTGCTTTTCCACCGCGGGGATCAGCTCCTGCATGATCGCGTCGCCGTAGGGACCGTTGTTCGCCGAGTTCACACCGTAGGAGTCGTCGTAGTAGGGAGACGGGTGCTGGAGCGTGACGTAGAGGAACCGGGGCGTGTCGTCCGCGAGCCAGAACTTGTCGAAGTCGCGCCCGGTACCGAAGCCGCCGGGCGCGCGGGTGGAGAAGTGACCCTGCACGTAGTTGACCGGGTACTGCGCCTCCGGGTGCTTGTCGTAGTCCTTCGGCAAGAGCACGGTGGCGCCCAGGTAGATCGGGTGGCCCCACCACTTCGTGAGGATCGCGCTCTCGAACTTGATGTGCTTCACGTACTCGCTGTCCGCGGGTGGCTGGACTGGCGGGATCACCTTGTCGCAGACGAGCCGAACGGGCGCGGTGCCGGTCCCGTCGAAACGCACCTTGACGGGATCGCCGTACAGGTTCCCGGGCGATCGGTTCCACTGCTGCCCTTCCCACTGATCCATGTGCAGCCAGACCGTGTGACCGTCCGCCCGGGCGAACTTCGTGTAGACGTTGACGAAGGGCTGCACCCAGTACTCACCTGGCGGCAGATCGCGAAGGCTCTGAACCGGGTGGCCGAGCACGCTCGCGTCGAGGACCGTGGCCTGGCCAGGGGCGAGTGCCTCGACCCGTTTCCCGAACAACGGCACGCCCGTCGGCCCGACCTGCTGGATTGGCGGCCGCTGGTTGTCGCGGCTGATCGCGACGTACACGCGTCCCGTGACCGGCTCGGACCGCGCCGAGGCTGCGAACGAGATCTCGAAGCGCGGGACCTGGTCGGGTGACTTCTGTGCTCCCGCCTTCGCGAGGGCTTCGGCGGGCAAGGGTCGGGTGACTTTCGTGGTCCCGCCTTCGGGAAGGCTTCGGTGGGCAAGCGGGTGACTTTCGTGATCGGGTGACTCGGGCGGTCCGGCGACCCTGGCCGCGAGCGGCAGCACCAGCGCGCCGACGGTCACCCCAGCCAGGAAGAGCCGCAGCAGCCGACGCGTGAGAGTCAGCACGTGCGCCTGCGATTGGAGTTCTCGAAGCATCCGTCTCCCCCGTGTCAGCGTGATCCACCGCACGCCACGTGGCCATTGTTCCGAGCCCGGCGATTATAGCGTCAGCTTCAGCGGGCGCGCGCCAGCCGCTCGCCGTGGCCGGGGGGCAGGCCCCGAAGAACACCGTGACTCAAGACCTGACCCCACGCCGCGATCGTCCTCCAGCCGTATCAGGTCTGCAGAGACACCGAGCTGCTCTCGATCGCAAGATCGCGTATTTTGTTCAGTCTCTTAGACTGTTTCCGATTGGTCCTCTCTTTGCTGCATGGTTGAGCAGGACCTGAAACCTGGGGGGATCATGACGAAGCGATTTGGGCTGCTGCCGGCACTTGCGAGCGTGGCGCTGATCGCGATGACCACGCCGGCGTGCGCGCAGGCGGTGTACGGCGACCGTTACGGATACGGTACCGATGTTCGCGGCGCGGCGTACGACAACGGCTACCGGCGCGGTCTGGAGAACGGCGAGAGGGACGCGCGCTCGGGCCGCTCTGCGAACTACCGGGACGACGGCGCCTATCGCGATGCCGACTGGGGGTACGACCGCAGGTTCGGGGCGCGAGGGCAGTACCGTCAGATGTTCCGCGACGGCTACGAGGAGGGCTACCGCAACGGCTACTCGCGCAGTGCACGCGGGGGCTACGGCGGATACGGCGGGTACGGCTCGCCGCGCGACGGGCGTTACCCGGACAACGGCTACCCGGGAGGCGGATATCCTGGGGGCGGATACGGGTACGGTGACACGGCTCGCGAGTACGGGTACCGCGAAGGCGTCGAGAAAGGCGCGGAGGACGCGCGCGACGGCGACCGCTTCGACCCGCGCCGCCACAAGTGGTACCGCGAGGGCGACCGCCACTACAACTCGCGCTACGGACCACGGGAACAGTACGAGAGGGCTTACCGCGAAGCGTTCCAGCAGGGCTACGAAGCCGGCTACCGGGGGCGCTATCGGTGAAGGAATAGACAATTGAGAATGTAGAATTGAGAATGTAGAAGAGAGGGGCGCCGGGTGCACACGCATCCGGGACGCCCCTTTCTCAATTCTCAATTCTCAATTCTCAATTCGGAACGCCGCTGACCCCCTTTTCCCCTCCCCTGCGCATTCCCACTCGGAGGTCGTGAAGATGTCGTGTCGTCGAGTGAGGTGCTGCCTCGGTGTCGCTGCCCTGCTGCTCGGCCTTGCCGCGCCCGACGCGTTCGCGCAGGGAGCCGGCGCGGCGCCGCCACCCTGGAGGGCGCGGTTCGATTTCGCGGCCGGGCTGGGGTGGTTCAACGCGAGCCCCGAGCGAGCCGACGACCATTGGTACAACGACGCGCTGTGGTACGGACTCGAGGGCGGCTACTTCTTCACCGAGCACGTGAAGGCCGAAATCGGGGTGTCGGCGGCGACCGAGGGGTTCTCCTGGAGCAGCGACACACCCGTGGACTCCGCGGGCCGGCCGGTGGCTTATATCAGCTCGCAGCACACTCACCGGGTCGGCTCGCTTTCCGGCGGCGTGACCTATCAATTCGGGAGCAACGCCTGGGTGCACCCGTACCTGGGCGGAGGGGTGGACATCGACCGGGACCGCGTTCGCACCACGTCCTGGGTGCAACCCGTCTACGACCCAAGGAGCGGCGCCTTCGAGGGACCTTACCAGTTACCCGAGGAGGTGACGACGGAAACGGTTCCGCGCGTCTTCGCCGTCGCCGGCGCCAAGCTGTTCTTCACGCAGCACGCGTTCTTCAAGGCCGACGTGAAGGTGGCCGGCAAGACCGGTGTCGACAAGGTCATCGCCCGCGTCCTGTTCGGCGCGGATTTCTGAAAGGTGCGGGCATCATGAAGTCGGTACTGGCAGTCGTGTTGTGCGTTTCGCTCCTGGCGCCCGGGTGCGCCGTGCGCTCGTCGTCTCTCGACGCGCGGGTGGGCTTCGACGGCAGTGCGCGGCAGGGCGGCGAGATTCCGCGGTCCTACGCGGAGCAGCTGCCGATGGGCCGGGAGGTGGAGGTCCGGCTGAAAAGCGGAGAGCGGTTCAAGGGCACCTTCATGGGTGTCGAGGGGGACGCGATTCGCGTGCAGCCGTCCACGCGGATCCCGGTCCCGCCGCGCGTGGTGCCGCTCGCGGACCTGATGCAGCTGCGCCTGGCCTCTGCTGGCAACGGCGGGTCGGTGGCCAAGGCGGTCATCATCGGTGTCGCCTCTGGCGCCGCCGTCTTCTTCGGGCTTCTGCTGGTGGCGGTGGCGGCATCGGATTAGGGGCGTTGCACTACGGCGTCAGACCAATCGCGAGAATCGCCGGCTCGAATCCGGGAAGTCCACGCCGTACAGGAACCAGGTGAAGAGAGCGAGGGCGGCCAGCGCGGGGAGCGCACCGGCAGGCAGGGGTTCCGGCGCCGGGGCCGGTGCGCCGGCCACCGCGGTCAGCATCCCCCCGGCGAGCACGAACGCGATCGCCAACCACTGATAGAACCGCAGTCCTCCCACGCAGGCGGTCTGCGGCTCGCCGCGCAGGTGTTCCTCCACGAACCTTCCCACACCCACGAGCAGCAGGTACATGCCCGCGATGAACGGAAGCGGGGCCGCGCGAAGCCAGAGGACGGCCAGGAAGAGACCTACCGCCAACGTCCAGAGGATCGAGTAGAGCTGCGTCGGGTGGAGCGGCACGTTCTCCAGGTGACTGAGCCGCACGACACGCGATCGCGGATGGCGGTATTTCAACCCCCAGGCGGCGTTCACGGGGCGGCCGTGGCAGCACCCCTGGACCAGGCAGCGGAGCCTCCCCGCCGCCTGCGTGACGCATGCGCCCACCGCAAACGCAGCCAGCATCGTCCACGCGTCCTGCCCGGCAAAGCCTGCCGCGGCGCACACGACGACGACGGCGATCACCGACCCGAAGTAGCCGTAGGGACGCAGCAGCTGCGGCGATCCCTCGACGAGCTGGGCCCAGAGGCCGGCCCCCACCTGCGCGGCCAGCGTCAGCGCGACGACCCACCACAGAGACGAACGGCCCGCGAGCCAGACGGCGAGGGCCACGCCAAGCGCGGCGCCGACCCCCGCGTAGATGCCGTGGTTCATCACGCGCACCGGGCCGATGCGCCATTCGCGCCACGAATTCGCGATCGCTTCGGCACCGCGGCAGAGGAGCACCCACGCCGCGAGGAGCGGCGCCGCGGCCGAGAAGAGGGTCGCGCCGCGCTCCGGCGTGCCCCTTTCGCGGCCGGCAGCGGGCAGGCCGAAGCGCGTCAAGGTGGCGTCCCGCTCGTAGCCAAGGACGAATGACGCTGCCACGAGGGCCAGCGCCGGCGTCACGATCAGCAGGCCGCCGCGTGAACGCGTCCAGATTGACCAGCCCGCACAGACGAGCACGGCGCCGACGTAGATCGGATGCGGGATCAGCGCGTAGACGCCGCTGGTCACGAAGCGGTCCGGCGGGTACGGGCTCATCGGGAGGCCGCGGCCGTCGCGCCAGAGGGCAATGGTTCCCGCCGCCATGAGGAGAGCGCCCGCCGCGGCGGCCGCCAGCGCGGCGCCGGGCCACGCGGTCAGCGGGGCGAAGTGGAGCACCACGTCGAGCCGGCGCATCCAGAGACCGAGCAGCAGCGGAAGCACGAACACGTAGAGCGCGCCGTACCAGACGACGCCCCCCAGCCGGCGGCGAACGGTGGACTCGGCGACTGGCGTCACCAGCATCACTGTCACGGGAACACGATCCTCTCGTGGATGGCCCAGCCCTGGTCTTGCGTCCCTGCCGGGCCGGTGAGCACGCCGCGGCTGAGCCACTTCCGGTCCTCGAGGGCCAGCCAACGCCGCGGCATCCCGGCCAGCAGGACGGCGACAGGCCCGAGCAGGTCGCCCAGCGTCCGTTCGTGAAGCACCCGGCGGTCCGCGAACCTCAGCCTCTGCCCGTCGGCCTCAATCTCGTCATCTCCGACCACTGGCTCGCCCGCCGGTAGGGCATCCGCGTAGACTCGCGTCTGCGCCTCCGCCCCCTGCCAGTCGATCCATACCACCGACCGGTCGCCCTGATCCGACATCCATCGGCCCCACCGCAGCTGGTCGATCGGCAGCCGCCAGGGCGGGAGCCGCAGTTCCAATTGCTCCGCGTAGCCGGTGCCCTCGACGGTTGCCTCACCGGCGAGGCGGACCAGGGTTCTGGCCGCGGGGGCTTCGCATATCCATGTGACGCGAGCGTCCGGGCTCGGGCCCCGGCCGGCCAGCAATACCGCCGCAACCGCGGGCATCGTCGGCCTGGCGACCGCCTCGCACCCAATCGCCTCCGCACGCCAGGTGATCTCTCCGCCGTGCACCACCGGTTCCGGCGCGGCCGCCAGGCTGGACACGTGGCGCGGAAGCGCCCCTGGCTCGTGCAGCGTCGCCGCGTGCCAGCGCACGTTGAGCGGCCCCCACTTTAGCGCCGACCAGTAGAGGATCACCGAACGCCCGGCCGGATCCACGACGTCGAGATACCACTTGCGGAGCTTGAAACCTGTCATTTGCCGACCGAATACTTGGCGATGCTCTATTTGAGATGGCTCCCTGGCCCAACCGGTCAATGGCCCCTGCCGAGTAGTGACTCGTTCTCGCGGATTCGTTACAGGTTAGACTGATCCCAGGGCTTCCCCATGCTGACACCTGCCTCCCGCCTCGGGCCGTACGAGGTCCTCGGCCTGCTCGACGCCGGCGCGATGGGCGAAGTCTACACCGCCCGCGACACCCGCCTCGGACGCCTGGTGGCTATCAAGGTCGTGCCCGACGCGCAGTCGAGCGATCCCGGCCGGCTCGAGCGGTTGCGACAGGAAGCACTCGCCGCCGGTTCGCTCAACCACCCCAACGTCGTCTCGGTGCACGACGTGGGTACCGAGGGCGAGGCGTTCTTCGTGGTCTCGGAGCTGATCGAGGGGCAAACGCTGCGCGAGCGGCTCGCGGCCGGGCCCCTGCCGCCGCGGCTGGCCCTCGATTACGCGGCGCAGGCGGCGCGCGGACTGGCCGCGGCGCACGACAAGGGAATCGTGCACCGCGACCTGAAGCCCGAGAACCTGATGGTCACGGGCGACGACCGCCTGAAGATCGTGGACTTCGGGATCGCGAAGCTCGACTCGCCGTCGGCCCGCCTGGATGAGGCGGGCCAGCGGCCCACGGTTGCAGGCCGGACCCTGCCGGGGGTGTTGCTCGGCACGGTTGCCTACATGTCGCCCGAGCAGGTGCGTGGCGAGACGGTGGACGGCCGGTCCGACCTGTTCAGCCTGGGCGCCATCCTGTTCGAGATGCTGATCGGCCGCCGCGCGTTCGAGGGAGCGACCGCGGTCGAGACGATTGCCGCCATCCTGCGCGACACGCCCGCGCTTCCGCCCGGCACCTCGCCCGCGGTGTCTGCCCTCGTCCGGCGCCTCCTCGAGAAGGAGCCGGAACGCCGGTTCGAATCGGCGCGGCAAGTGGCCGCGGCCCTCGACGCCGCGCTCGGCCGGTCCTCGGCTGGCATCGGCCGGGCCCTGGCCGGCGCGACGGCGGAGAGCGAGCCGACCGTGGCCGTGCTGCCTTTCACCAACCTGGGCCACGGGGCGGACCAGGATTACTTCAGCGACGGCCTGACGGAGCAGTTGATCCACGAGTTGACGCGCATTCGCGGCGTGCGGGTGGTGGCCTGGAACTCGGCTGTGAAGCTGAAGGGCCGCGAGGACGACATCCACGAGGCGGCGCGGCAGCTGGGCGTCGGCTCGATCCTGGTTGGGAGCGTGCGGCAGGCGGGCGAGCGGGTGCGAATTGCCGCGCGGCTCGTGCAGGTCAGCACGGGCTATTACCTCTGGTCGGAGACGTACGACCGGCAGATCCTCGACCTCTTCGCGGTGCAGGAGGAGATTGCGCGCGCGATCGCCGGGACGCTCGAGCGCACGCTGGGCGGGACGCACGTGCGCGCCGCGCGACGCGGGCCGGCCAGCCCCGAAGCCTACGATCTCTACCTCCGGGGGCGCTTCGTCGGGAACCAGCGAACCCAGTCGGGGCTGCGCCGCGCGGTCGAGTGCTTCGAGCAGGCGATCGCGCTGGACGACGCGCTCGCGCTCGCGCATGCGGGCCTCGCCGACGCGCTCTGCCTGATGGCCGACTACGGTCACATGTCGCCGGAAGAGGCGCTGCCGCGCGCGCGCGCCGCGGCGCTCCGCGCCCTGGAGCTGGATCCCGGCTCCGGCGAGGCACACGCGTCGTACGCGCTGATTCGCTGCCTGTACGAGTGGCAGTGGGAGGAGGCCGAAGCCTTCTTCCGGCGTGCGATCGAACTGAATCCCGGCTACGCCACGGCGCATCACTGGCTGGCCCTCGACCACCTGTCGGTGCTGGGCCGCTTCGAGGAAGCGCAGCAGGAGTTGGACCTGGCACGGCAGCTCGACCCTCTTTCGCTGATCATCCAGGAAGGGAAGCCGTACCTGCTGATGCTGCAGCGCCGGTACGACGAGGCCATCCAGGGATACCGCGCGTTCCTGGAGATGGACCCCGGCTTCTACAGGGCGTACACCGGCTCGGGGCGCACGCTGACCCAGATGGGACGGTACGAGGAGGCGATCGCGATGTTCGAGAAGGGCCGCTCGATGGCGGGTGAGGTCCCGAGCATCCTCGGCGCGCTGGGGCAGTCGTACGCGCTTGCCGGCCGGCACGCCGAGGCCCGGCGCCTGCTCGATGAACTCTCCGCGCTGGCGCGCGAGAGGTATGTGCCCTCCACGCCATTCGCGCTGGTCCACGCGGGGCTCGGAGAGCGGGAAGAGGCGATCGCGTGGCTGGAGGTCGGCGCGGACCGGCACGACCTCCCGCTCACCGTCATCAACACCCACCCTGCCTACGACTCGCTGCGCGACCACCCGCGCTTCACCGCGCTCGTGGACAGGATCTTTTCATCGGTCTTCAAGCCTTGATCCGCCGTTAGAACTTGCTCCACAGGGTACTGGTTCGTGACCTCGTGGTGGAACTGCACCTCGGACGCCTTGATGAGGGAGCCGAGCGCCTTGGGGCAGCGGTCCGCCTGCAACTGCTTCACCTCGGCGAACTTCGCCTGCACGTCCTCGCCGAGCAAGTCCAACATGAAGCGGCTCGACTTGAACAGCCGGATCGCGTCGTAGATGTTGTCTGGCAGGAAGCGCGTGCGCGACCGGCGCATTTCGGTGGCGTCCTCCGGCAGCGGGCCCTCGAGGCCGGTGCGCAGGATGGCGTAGATGGCGAGGTAGGGGTTGGAGTCCGGCGCGATCGAGCGCACCTCGATCCGCGCCCCCCGGGAGTTGGCGAGCGGGATCCGGATCATCGCCCCGCGGTTGATCGCGGAGGCCTTGATCTGGTTCGGCGCCTCGAAGTGCGGGTCGAGGCGGCGGTAGGCGTTGACGCTGGAGTTGAGCAGCAGGCAGATGTCGTTCCCGCTGGCCAGCACCCGGTCGATGAACGACCAGCCAAGCTCCGAGAGATTGTCCTCGCCCGCCGCGTCCCAGAACAGGTTGCACCCGCCGCGCATCAGCGACAGGTTGGTGTGCATGCCGCTGCCGTTGACGCCCGTCAGCGGCTTGGGCAGGAAGCACGCCGTCATGTCCATCTGCTGCGCCACCTGCCGGCAGATCAGCTTGTACAGCTGCACCTGGTCGGCCGCGATGCAGGCCTCGGTGTACTGGTAGTTCATCTCGAACTGCGACGGCGCCACCTCGGGGTGGTCCTTCTCGTTGGCGAACCCCAGCGCGCGCTGCGACTCCGCCGCCGCGTCGATGAACTGCCGGAGGGCGTCGCCCGGGAGCGAGTGGTAATAGCCGCCCGTGGAGATGAACTCGAACTTGTTGGTGAGGTGGTACTGCCGCTCGACGTCACGGCCCCGGAAGAGGAAGCCCTCGAATCTCGTTCGACACGCACGCGACGGTCTCGTCCTTCGCAAACAGCTCCTCGGTGTAGGCCTTCAGCCGGCTGCGCATGTCGGCGCCGTACGGGGTGCCGTCGCGCTCCTCGACGAACCCGAAGACCAGCACCTTGCCCGGGCCGAACATGTCGGCCGGAAGCCAGTAGAACGAGGTCCAGTCCACGGTCAGGCGCAGGTCGGACTCCGCCTGCTGCGAGAAGCCGCGCACCGACGAACCGTCGAACGTGAGGCTGTCCCCCGCCCCGAGGAGGAACTTCTTGTCGTAATCCAGCATGTGGAAGCGGCCCTCGATGTCGGTGAAGCAGACGGTCACCGCCTTGATGCGCTTCTCGTCCCTCAAGTACTTCTGCCGCTCCTCGCGAACCTGGTCCACGGGCACGCGGTCCACGCGCTGCTGCTTGGACTGCAGGTTCATCTCCTCGAGACGGTCGTACGGGATCTCCAGGAAATCACGGAGCGGCGTTCGGTCCATACAGCCTCCTTTATATGCCTCCCAATACCCCTGGGACGGCTTTGTGCCGTCGCCAAGACTTAGGACGCAGACTTTTATGCTTACCGCGTGCCAGAATAACATTCGACGGACGATAGTTGCCGTAAAAAGTGCGCCTTAGGGGATCCAGGTGACAGGGGGCTGGGGCTAGGGACCAGGGACTGGGGGCTGGGGCGTTTCCGCCGCGTCGTGTAGACTTTCGGGATCGGGCTCCATTTCGCCAGATTGCAGGACTGAATCTCAGTGTTGCGACCCGGCGAGATGGGTCCCGATCCGAAAACGGAGGACCAACGTGAGCGCCCCTAAGAAACTCGGCATACTCGTCGGCGGCGGCCCCGCGCCGGGCATCAACTCGGTCATCAGTGCAGCCACCATCCGCGCCCGGCTCGACGGCGTCGAGGTGGTCGGCATCCGCGACGGCTTCGAGGCGGTGATGCAGGGGAACGTGGACCAGGTCATGCCGCTGACCATCGATCTCGTCAGCCGCATCCACTTCCGCGGCGGCTCGTACATCGGCATCTCCCGCGCGAACCCCACCGAGCAGCAGCACCACCTGGAGAACACGGTGATCTCGCTCCTCCGCCTGAACGTCGCCCAGTTGCTGACGATCGGCGGCGACGACACGGCCTTCTCGGCGATGAAGCTCGAGGAGAAGGCGGGCGGACGCATCCACGTGGCCCACGTGCCGAAAACGATCGACAACGACCTCGACCTGCCGCCCTACGTGGACACCTTCGGGTTCCAGACGGCCCGCCACTACGGCGTCGAGATCGTGAAGAACCTCATGGTGGACGCTCGCACCACGTCGCGGTGGTATTTCGTGATCGCGATGGGCCGCAAGGCCGGGCACCTTGCGCTTGGCATCGGCAAGGCGGCAGGGGCCACGCTCACCCTGATCCCGGAGGAGTTCATGGGCCGCCGGATCCGCCTGAAGGAGATCGTGGACACGCTCGCCGGCGCCGTCATCAAGCGCCTCAGCTACGGCCGCAAGGACGGCGTGGCGGTGATCGCCGAGGGCCTCGTCCTCGACATCGCGCCCGAGGACCTCGCCGAGCTGGACGAGGTGGAGCGCGATGCCCACGGCAACGTGCGGATTGCCGAGGTGAACATCGGCGAGATCCTCAAGTCGGCGGTCAACAAGCGGCTCAAGAGCTTCGGCATCAAGGCGACGCTCGTGGCGAAGAACATCGGCTACGAGCTGCGCTGCGCCGACCCGATCCCGATGGACATGGAGTACACCCGCGACCTGGGGTACTGCGCGGCGAAGTTCCTGCTGTCGGGCGGCAACGCCGCCATGATCTCCATGCAGGGCGGGCACTTCGTCCCGATCCCCTTCACGGACCTGATCGACCCGGTCACGGGACGGGCGAAGATCCGTCTCGTGGACGTCAACTCCACCCGCTATGCGATCGCGCGGCGCTACATGATCCGGCTGCGGCGCGACGACTTCGACGACCCCCACGAGCTGGCGAAGTTCGCGGCCACCGCGGGGATGTCGCTGCAGCAGTTCCGGTCAGAGTTCGAGTCCCTGATCGGGAACGAGCCGCCGCCGTACCAGATCGACATCCGCACGCAGGCGAAGGTGTGACACGCCGCGGGCGCCGCGCCCGCCTCAGGACTGCTTCGACGTCCGCCGCCGCTGCGGACCGCGCGCCAGCGCGGTGAGGTGCCGGACGATGACCTCCGCGAGGCCCTGGGGGACGCCGGCCGGCAGCCTCGCGCCGCCCGGGGACTCGAGGCGTGCGAACCGCGCGCGGTACTTCGCCGACACCCGGTTGAAGGCGCAGACCAGGTCCGGCACCCGGTCGGGATCATCGGTCGTGGCGCCCAGCACGATCGACGCGGGGCATACCGTGCACTCGGCCAGGTACCGGCAGGTCGCGCAGCGGCCGTGGGACGAGTACTTGCGGTGCCGCCCGTCGAACAGGCCGGTGGCTTCGAAGCGGCCCCGATAGGTTTGCAGGCGGCGCGACAGGTCCGGGTCGGTGATATGCCCAATCTGCAGCCCGCGGAAGGCCCGCCCCAGCCGCGTCGCGCGAAAGTGCTGGTACGACCTCGCGGTCATCACGCACCCTGTGAGGGTGCCGTCCACGTCCACCGTCAGCGTCTGACCCGACCCGAACGAGCAGAGCCGGCCGCTGCCGGCCGCCCGCGAGCCCGAGGCGAGGGCGCGAAACGGCACGCACCCCGTCGTCTCATAGTGCCGCCGGCATGCGTCGAACACGCGGGCGACCTGCCTGTCCAACGCGGCCTCGAGGGCCGGGCTCCACCGCGAACTGCCGTTGAGCGAGGGAGACGCCGTGATTGCGCGCACGCCTTTGCCGAGAAGGTACTGGACCGAGTCTGCGAGGTGCGGGATCGAATCGGGCGTGACGGTGAGGTTCACCCGGAGCGCCGAGAAGAGCGCCGGGTAATTCGTCCTCACCGTCTCCAGCAGCCTGTCGACTTTCTCGAACGTCCCCGGCGCGCGCGCTTCCTGTGCCGGGCGCACGCCATCGAAACTCACCTGCACGCAAAACCGCGTGGCCTCGAAGAACCTGGCCTCGCGGCGGCCGAGGAGCAAACCGTTCGTCGAGATCTCGTACGACACCGGCGTCGCGCGCCGGCGGCGCCGCTCGACGTAGCCGACGGCCCGCCGTATCAGCGCGAACGCCAGCAGCGGCTCGCCGCCGACGAAGAACACCCGGCGGCGGGGGTGTTCCGACTGCAGCAGCATGTCCAGCGCCGCGCGCAGCACCGCCCAACTCATGGTGCCCGGCTGCTTCGCGTTCTGATAGCAGTACGCGCACCTCAGGTTGCAGTCGGAGCTGAGAATGACGCTAAGCGTAGCGGGGTTCAGCCTACGTCCCCTTCGCAGCCGACCGTCCAGCCCCCATTCTTGTAAAGGGAGATCGCCTGCCTCGTCGAAGTTGCCACCTTGATGAAGTAGTCCAGCAACCCAAGGACTTCGTCTTGCCTGACCACGTGTTTTGCCAGGTTCATCGGCGGGTAGCAGCCGATGGTCCAACGGGGCCGCCCGCTCATTTCCGCCAGGACCATGTCGACCACTCGACGGACGTCCTCCTCACGAAACGCTCCCGCTTGCCTGGGCTTCGCGTTCTTCTTGGGCGCGTTCTTCTTGGGCTTCGCGGTCTTCTTCGCCATCGCAGGCTCCTTTCGGACAGTGTCCGGGCCCAGTTAGCGTGGCGGCCTCAAGGCCGACACCAGGATGTCTCCCACCTTCCTGCTCGTGCAGAACACGATTTGGCGCCCGTCACGGCTGATGTCGAACATCGGCGCATCGGAGGGTTCGCCGATCGCCAGCAAGGGAACCGACGACAAATCCGCGCGGCCGGACAGCTCCACCCGGCGGACCGCGAGGCGTGGTTCGCCCCAGGTCCCGGTGACGGCCAGGGAATTGGTGCCCGGGATCCACCGGGCGAAGACGGCTCCCGCGCCCCGCGTCAGCTGCCGCTGTCTCGTGGCGTCGGCCGCGACGATCCCGACCTCTCCGCCGGCCGGGTCACCGCTGACGAACGACACCCACTTTCCGTCGGGGGACCACGCCGGCAACTCCTTGTCTCCCAGCCCGGACGTCAGGCGCGTGGCCTCGCCTGCTCTTTTGCCTTGGTTGTTGATCGCTGCCGTCCACAACTCCTTTCTCCCGTCCCGGGACGAAACGAACGCCAGCCTCCTCCCGTCGGGCGACCACGCCGGGTCGGTCTCGTCCACCGCCTCGGCCCCTCGGGACGCAGGTTCACCGAACCGTACCGGCGGGCCGCCGGCCGAGCGGATCAGCCAGATGCTGCGTCGGCCGTCCAAGACCCTGTAATAGGCGATCCACTTGCCATCATGGGAGAACTGGGGTGAAGACGATGAGCCCGAATCGAGCGTCAGCTGCGAGGCGGGGCCGGAGGGCTTCCAGGACGCCAGCGGCTGGAGGCGCAGCTCCGTGCCCGACCCCGCCTGCCGCTCCACGGCGAAGACGACCGCCTGCCCGTCCGGCGAGAAATGGGGAGAGATCTCGTTGCGGGTGGTTCCATACGTTTCCTCCCGGCCTGTCTTGAAGTCCCTGATGACGAGGTCGAAGTTCTCCCAGTAGTTGGAGAACGAGAGGCGCCGGCCGTCCTGCGACACGCTGGGGCTGCGTTCCGGCCCGGCGCCGGTCGTCAAACGTTCGGGGGCCGCGAGCCCGGACGCCGCGACGCGCCATAGCGCGAACGTGCCCTTCCGGAAGGAACTGAACAGGATCGTGCGCTGGTCCGCCCAGACGGGCTCGACGTCGTACTCGCCCTGCTTCGTCACGGGCCGCACATCGGCGCCCGAGAGCGACGCCACCCACAACCCGCGGTCCCCGGCAAAGACGACTTGTTTGCCGTCCGGCGACCAGGCCGGCCACGATTCATCGCGGCAGGGCCCGCGTGTCACGGAGACGAGGCGGCGCGCGGAGGAAGGATCACCTGCCTCCGCCAAGTGGATCCTTCGGCACCCCTCACCGTCGGGCCGCACGAACGCGATGCGCGTCCCGTCCGGCGACACCGCCGGCTCCCGGCCGTCCTCGATCACGAGCGAGGGGCTCCCGCCCAGCGGCGCCGGGGCTCTCCAGATGGCCCACGACCCGCCCCGGTTGCTGGCGAAGACGATGGCCGTGCCGTCCGGAAACCAGCTTGGCCGTTCCTCGATCGCCACGTCGCTGGTGATCTGGGCGCGGTTGCCACCGGCCACGCCCACGGTCCAGACATCCGTCTGTCCCGACTCGTTCGACACGTAGGCCACGACAGAGCCGTCGGGCGACAGCGCCGACTGCGCCTCCCACCCCGGTGCCGTCGTCACGGCTACCGGTGCGTCGATCAGCGCTTCTCCACTCTCCGTCAGCGCTCCGGCCATCCGGGCCCCCACCCAACCGCCCATCCCGGCAACCCACGCAACGCCGGCAATCGCCACCATCAGAAGCACGCCGCCCAGGAGGTACAGCCACGGCCGGCGGGCCGACGGAAGCGGCGCCGCCGTCGGCGTCAGGCGCCCGGCCTGCCACTCCTGGCCCATCTCGACCAGCTCGTTGCGCAGGTCCCTCGTGCTCTGGAAGCGAAGCGCACGGTCCTTCTGAAGGCACCGGCGAATGAGTCGCGAGAGCTCGCGCGGGACAGCGGGATTCGACTCCTCGATCGCCCGCGGCGTGTCCCTGAGGATCGCGGAGACGATTGAGGCATGCGTCTGCCCCGCAAACGGCCGCTCGCCGGCGAGCATCTCGTAGAGCATCACGCCGAAGGAGAAGATGTCCGAACGGGCGTCCACCGCTTCCCCCTGCGCCTGCTCCGGCGCCATGTAGGCGGGCGTCCCGAGCACTTCGCCCCGGTTGGTGACGCTGGTGGTCGGGGCGCTGTCGTCGTCCAGCGAGGGGTTGGTGAGCCGCGCGAGGCCGAAGTCGAGGATCTTCAACGGGCCGGCGTCGGTGATGAACACGTTCTCGGGCTTCAGGTCGCGGTGAACGACGCCCTTCTCGTGCGCGGCGACGAGGCCGTCCAGGATCTGGGTGGAGTAGCCGAACACGTTGGCCAGCTCCAGGCGCCCGGCCGACAGCTCCTGTCGCAGCGTCCGGCCCTCCAGCAACTCACACACGATGCACGCCGCGCTGTTGAGCAGGACGAGGTCGTGCACCGCGAGGATGTTCGGGTGGTTCAGTGCCGCGGCCGCGTGCGCCTCGCGATGGAACCGGTGCAGCGCGTGCGGATCGTCCTTCAGCCACGGCGGGAGGAACTTGACGGCGACGTCGCGATCGAGCCGCGTATCCCGCGCGCGGTACAGCTTCCCCCATGCCGCCCGCGCCGATCATCTCGAGCAGCTCGTAGCGGTCGTCTGCTGCCGGCAGCGCTGCACCGTGCTCGGGCGGCGTGGAACCCGCGTCGCCTGCGCTTCGCTCGTCCGCGCCCGTTCCCGCGGTTTCCACTGGGGCGACGAAGCGGTAACCACGCCGTGGGATCGTCTCGATGAACTCCGGGTGGGCGGCGTCGTCTTGGAGCGCCTCGCGCAGGCGCCTGATGGCGTAGTCAACGCCTTGCTCGAAGTGGATGGGCGTGGCGTTGGGCCACAACCGCGCGCGAAGCTCCTCGCGGGTCACGAGCTGGCCGGCGTGCTCGAGGAGGACGGAGAGTACCGCGAACGGCTGATCGGGGAGGTCGATGCGGTGGCCGGCACGCCGACAGCTCACCGGTGCGCAGGTCGAGTTCGTACGGGCCGAAGCGAAGAAGGAACGGGCGGGCGGGTCGGGCGTGGGGCATCGCCGCATCTCCCCGACATCGACTGTTCTATCGCGCTGGCGATTGTAGCTCAGCCCGGCCGCCCCACGGTGCAAAAAGGCGAAAGGCTGTCAACGCTCGATTGAAATGGCCATCGAGCTTGGGGACATCGAGGAGAAAGGGCGGGTCCTCCACACCATTGGAATGGCGTACAAGCGCTTGAACAAGCCGGGCGACGCGCTGCGTTATTACCAGGAAGCGCTCGGCCTTCGTCGCGGCATCGGCCAGAAGAACGGCATCGCGCAGACGCTTGCGGAAGTTGCCGAGGTGCACAGGAGGCTGGGCCAGCCGGCCGAGGGCAAGAACGGCGCCGCGCGCCGCGGTGGTGGTAGGCGCGCAGGCGGGCCTGGGCGGAATTCACGGCACTGGCGCAGTACGGCCACTGTCGCTTACCGTGGCCTGCCCCACGGCGGG
Source organism: uncultured Acidobacteriota bacterium (assembly GCA_963744445.1). Lineage (GTDB taxonomy): Bacteria > Acidobacteriota > Vicinamibacteria > Vicinamibacterales > Fen-181 > CAVUTP01. Next base: position 14,104 of record CAVUTP010000016.1, on the reverse strand, counting down.
GCTTTCGGCCCGTTCTCTGATTGACACCGCGGCGACCACGGCCGCAAACTCGTTGGATACCCCAGGCTCAACCACTTGGCGTGCCGACGGCCCGGTGATCCCCTCCATCCCGGAGGCAGTTCGCACCCCGTTTCCGCATGCCAGCCCCCAGAGGAGGGCGTCCATGTCAAAGGCCTTCCGTTGCCTCCTGTCCGTCCTGCTGTTCGCGTTCGCGACCACGGCTCTCGCGCAGTCGCTTCCCACCAGTCAGCCGAACATCCTGCAGATCTTCCGGGAAGAGGTGAAGATCGGTCATGGGGCCGACCACGTGAAGGTCGAGGCCGGCTGGCCGGCGGCGTTCGAGAAAGCGCAGAGCCCGTACACCTACATCGCGCTGGTCTCGATGACCGGGCCCCCAGAGGCCTGGTTCGTCAGCCCGTTCGAGTCGCACGAGGCCATGGCGGATTCCCTGAAGCGCGAGGACGAACCGACACTGGCCGCGGAGCTTGCGCGTCTCCAGAAGGCCGACGCCGAGCACATCACCACGGGGCGCTCGATTCTCGCGATGGCGCGTAAGGATCTCAGCCGGGGGGCGTTCCCGGAGACGGCCAAGCAGCGGTTCTACGAAGTCACGATCTTCCGCGTGCGCCCGGGACACGAGCGCGGCTTCGAGGCGGCGGCCAAGGCCTACGGGGCCGCGGCCGGGCGTGGCGCACCGGAGACCAGCTACCGGGTGTACGAGGTGATGGCGGGCATGCCGAGCCCGACCTACCTTGTCTTCAGTTCCGTCACCTCGTACGGCGCCTTCGACAAGGGCATGGCTGAGGGCGCGGCCACCATGAAGGCGGCCACCGAAGAGGAGATGAACGTCCTGCAGAAGTTCTCGGCCGAGGGCTTGATCAACAGCGAGAACATCCGGTTCCGGCTCGATCCCGTCATGAGTTACGTGCCCAAGGACGTGCGGGCGCAGGACCCGGCGTTCTGGATGCCGAAGCCGAAGACGCCGGCCAAGCCATCGGAAACGCCGGTCAAACGGTAGGATTGGGGAGCCCGGGCAGGAGGCCTGCCCGGGCTTCGGTCGCGCGGTCCGAGGTCACGCGCGCAGACCTCGCTCAGGCGTCCACGCGCTCTATCTTGAAGAACACCGGCCGGAAGCCGTCGGAGCAGCAGGCGACGGTGGTCTGCCCGGTTGCGAAGACGTCGTGGATGTAGGTGCGGACGTCTCCCCACGCCCACTCGCACAGGCCGGCCGGCAGCGCCCACTGCGACGACACGGTGAACTCCTGGCCGTCCTTGACCTTCGGGCACGGCCCGCCCTGTCCGTTCCGAAACGCGTCGGCGTACTGCTTCTCGAACCCGCGTTTCAGCACGGTCAGCTTCACCGCGTACTTCTTCTGACCCTGGGCCTGGTCCCCGGCAGCGGCGGGAACGCCAAGGCCGGCGAGCGCGCAAGCCGAGGTTGCGAGGAAATCACGTCTCTCCATGCGGCCTCCTCCTGGACGAGCGAACGGGAGGATTCTACTTCATCCACCGGGCCGCCCCTTGTTCGTGCGAGACCGACGCCTCACCTGCCGGTCAGCCGGTTGCTTCCAATGCACTCCCGTGTACAAAGTTCTTCCAGCGGTCAGCGAGCAATCCGTATCCGGACTTGAAGCAACCGAAAGACGAGCATTCTGGATTCCTGGCGCTGCCAAGCTCCACGGTACGTGCGTTGCTTACTGAGGAGCTTCGAAAACCAATCAGGCGGCATTTTTCAGCAAGAGGAAGATCGCGATGAACAAGGCACTCTGTCTGACGGTGGTCATTCTGGCGATGGCCGGCGTCCCGGCGGCCGGACAGCAACCCGACCAGTCGCAGGCCGTGCCGGGCCAGTACATCGTAGTCTTCAAGGACACGGTGGCCAACATCCCGGACCACGCCCACGAACTCGCGAGAATTCACGGCGGGAGGCCGCTCTTCGTCTATCAGCACGCGCTCAAGGGCTTCGCCGCGGCGTTGCCCGAGCAGGCCGTGGCGGCCTTGAGGCGCAACCCCAACGTGGCTTATGTCGAGCCGGACTTCGTGGTCTCGGCGTCCGACACCCAGTCGAACGCCACGTGGGGGCTGGACCGCATTGACCAGCGGACGCTGCCGCTCGACCGGGCCTACACGTATAACTCCCGGGGAACCGGGGTGACGGCCTACATCATCGACACGGGCATCCGTATGACCCATGCCCAGTTTGCGGACGGACTCGGGGGCAGCCGCGCCGTCTCTGGACCGGATTACATCGACAACGATCTCTGACGCCTCCGACTGCAACGGCCACGGGACCCACGTGGCCGGGACCGTGGGCGGGGCAACCTATGGCGTGGCGAAGAACGTGAACCTCGTGGCGGTCAGGGTGCTGGACTGCGGCGGTTCGGGGACCACGAGCGGCGTCATCGCCGGGATCGACTGGGTGACAGAGAACGCCGTCCGGCCGGCCGTCGCCAACATGAGCCTGATTGGCGACGCCAGCACGGCCCTCGACACGGCGGTTCGAAACTCCATCGCCGCCGGCATCGGCTTCGCGGTGGCGGCGGGCAACGGGAATACCGGCGGCGTGGCCCAGAACGCCTGCAACTACTCGCCGGCCCGGGTTGGCGAGGCCATGACGGTGAGCGCCACCGACAGCGCGGACAGGAAGGCGTCCTGGGCAAACTACGGCAGCTGTGTCGACTGGTTTGCCCCCGGCCTCGGCATCACGTCTGCCTGGTCCACGAGCAACACGGCGACCAATACCATCAGCGGCACGTCCATGGCCACGCCGCACACCACCGGGGTCGCGGCTTTGTACCTGGAAGAGCACCCTGGGGCCGACCCGGCGCAGGTCCGCGACGCGATCTACGCGGCGACGACCAAGGGGACGGTGAGCAGCTCGAACACCGTCACCAACCACCTGCTCTACAGCCTGTTCGGCGCGAGCACACCGGTCAACAACCCACCCACTGCATCGTTCACCTACTCCACCAGCGGGCTGACGGCGTCCTTCACGGACACGAGCGTGGATTCTGACGGCAACGTGGCGGCGTGGAGCTGGAGTTTCGGCGACGGAGGCACGTCGACCGTTCGGAATCCGGTCCACACCTATGCGGTGGGGAGCACTTATGCGGTGCGCCTGACGGTGACGGACGCCAACGGGGCCACCGGTACCGTCACACAGAGCATCACCGTCGCGAGCGGAGGAATCACCCTGACCGCAAGCGGCTACAAGGTGAAAGGCGTGCAGCGTGCCGATTTGAGATGGAACGGGGCGACACCGGTCGATATCTTCCGGGACAATGCCAAAGTCGCGACGAGCGTCGGCGGCAGCAGCTTCACCGACATCATCGGCGCCAAGGGTGGAGGCAGCTACATCTACCGGGTCTGCTCGGCGGGCACGACCACCTGTTCAAGTGATGTGACCGTCGTGTTCTAGCGTCGGGCAAGCTCTATCGCGCTGACCTTCGTCACTTCTTCGCGACTCCGGCCGCGATCGCTTCCGACGCCTTCTCGACGAGCGGGGTGAGGATGTCTTCCCCGTCCGCCGCCGCCTTGACCTTCAGGGTTTCCGGCTTGGCGGTCGCCGCCGCATCGAGCGACGAGATCTTGTAGTCGAGCCGCATCTCGTCTTTGGCCTTCGTCGATCCGGCCACGGAGGAGACCGCCTGCGCGCCGGCGATGACCGCTCCGCGCGCGACCGCCCCGCCCGTCCCCGCGACACCAGGCACGGACCAGGCGGCAGTCCCGGCGGCCTGCCCCAGCGCCCTGCCGAAGGCCCCGCCCCCACTGCGCTTGCGTGTGAGGGTGGTGACGAGGACCTGGCCGCAGTTCTTCTGTCGCGCCTCCTCGACCGCCTGGGAGACCAGCCGAGCCTCGACCGCAACGGCCCGGAGCGACGGTCCGGTCAAGTAACTGGTGAACAACTCCCGGACCGCGGCCGCCACCTCGGTGGCACTGCCGTCCACGCCCTGAACGCTGGGCAGCACGATCGCGATACAGGGCATCTCCGGCTGGAACTTCACCTCGCCGGCGGCAACGGCCTGCGCGGCCGCTGGCGAGGCCCCGGCGACGGTGAAGAGAACCGTCAGAACCCGCAGACGCGCGAAACTGATCGATCGCCTTCGGCTGCATGTTGCCATTGCACCCTCCGTATTGATTTCGGGGAACGGCGGCGCATGTGCAAGAAGGAAGCCGCGGCGCGTGTTAGGTTTTTCGTTGACTCCCGGCCTTCGAACGCGCGTGCCGACCTGCTGCTCAACTCGAACGGCGGCTGCGCGCCCGGCGTGGCGTTGTGGTCGCAACCGTGGGGCTTCCCGGTTTCTTCCTCGCTCTGCTCGCCGGCTGCGATTGGGCACTCGCGCCCCGGCGGCTCGGCACACTCGCCGGCGCCTGCCCCTGCAACTCGTACGCTTCCCGGAGCCAGTCCGTGATGGGCGCCTCCACCTCATCGCGGTGCCGAACCCGAATGAGGTGAGCGAACTTGGACCTCGACGCCGGAAGGACGCGCCGGACCTGTGGCGCCTTGACCGTCCGGCCGAGAAACACGCAGACCTCGAGAAAGCTCCTCTTCGGCCGGACGAAGAAGTAGCAGGACTTGCGCGAGAACATGATCGAGTGGTGCGAGGCGTAGATCCGCTGTTCACCCAACGAGACGGCCGTCTCGCGCAGCCGCTCCCACGCCTCCTGCAGGTCCTCGGAAAGCTCTTCGGTCAGCGCGGCCTCGGTGGTCGTCCAGCAGTCATGGGCCTCGCCTTCCTCGACCCACTGCTTGCAGTGGTAGCACTGATGGCCGCCGGTCCCGGCGGGAGGCGCGGCGCGGCCCGGCTCGTCACCGGAGGAGCTTGAAGGCATGGGCCCACTGGTTGTGCAGGAAGCCGGGGATGCACCAGAGGATGCAGAGAGGCTCGATGGCGCGAGCCGCCTCCGCCAAGCCCATGTCTGCCGTCTCCCAGCCGAACTGGTCGAGAACGCCCGTCACCTCCGCCTTCGCCCCGGCGTGGTTCCCGCAGATGAACATCGTGGGAGGACCGCCGGCCAGGCGCGGATTGACCATCAGCGCGTTTCCGACGCAGGAAAACGCCTTCACCAGGTGGGCGCCGGGCGCCCGCCGCTGCAGCCGCTCCAACAACGACTCGTCGAGCGTCGTGAAGAAGCGGAGCACGCCGTTGACCGGCGGCGCATCGGCCAGCGGGTTCGTGGTGTCGATGACGGTCTTGTTGACCAGGGCGTCAGGCCCGCACTGGTCGACGATCGCTTCGGCGGCCGACCCCTTGACCGCAAGGACGACAAGGTCGCCGAACTGCGCGGCATCCGCGAAGGTGCCGACGGACGCGCCGGCCCCGCCGCCGTCGCGCCAGGCGGCCAGCTTGTCGGGCTGCCTCGTGCCTCGCATGACCTGGTAGCCGTGCTTGAGGAAGCCGTCAGAGAGTACCTGCCCGACGACACCGCTGCCCAGAACCGCCACTCGCCTCATGGGTGCCTCGCTCGTTTGTGAAACCCTGCTTCCTTTTTACCACGAGGGCGGGTGGTGCGACGTAACCTCGGGGCACAGGCGCTTCTGCTGGCCGTGTCGCCAGTCGATTGGTCTATCCGCGGTCAGACCCATGGGCGCGCTCGCCCTGATCGATCCGGTGAAAGTCCCAAACTTTCCGACCCGAGTGGCGTCAAATAGAGGGGGTGGTGGACCGCCCACGAGGGGAGTACGTGTGCAAGACATCAGAGCACGACGACCCACTGTCTTCCTGACAATTCCACTCCTCTTAGCCAGCCTTGCCACCGTAGGCTGCACCCGCTCCACCGCCACGGCCTCGGGTTCCCGCGTCCCGGGCTCGCCGCGCGGCGAGGCCATCGTCTCGTGCAAGGACTTCGTCGCCACGCGGCGCGTACACGGCACGGTCGAGGCGGTCCGGTCCTGGGTGGTGGCCGCGCCGCGCCTGGCCGGGAGTACGGCAGTACCCTGGTGGTGACGAAGCTGGCGGCCCCCGGCACGCAGGTGAGGACAGGGGATCTGCTGGTGGAGTTCGACCGGCAGGGACAGCTCAAGGTCGCGCAGGACCGCCGGTCTGATTACCTGGATCTCGTCGCCCAGATTCGCAAGAAGCAAGCCGAGCAGGACATCGCCCGCGCGCACGACGAGACCGAGCTCGAGCAGGCCGAACGCGACGTCGAGCGCGCGAAGCTCGAGATCCTGAAGAACGAGATGCTCTCCCGGATCGCCGCCGAGAAGAACGACCAGGCGCTCGAGGAGGCCGAGGCGACGCTCGAGCAGCTTCGAGAGACCTTCGCCTTGAAGCGGCGCGCGGCGACGGCGGACCTTCGCATCCTCGAGATCCAGCGGGACCGCGCGAGGGCCGCTGCCGAGCACGCGGAGTCGAACGCTGGGAAGATGACGATCGCGGCGCCCCTCGACGGTCTCGTCGTGCTGAAGACCACCTGGAAGGGCGGCACGATGGGCGAGGTGCAGGAGGGCGAAGAAGTTCGGCCGGGCGTTCCGATCCTGGAGGTGGTGAGCCGCGCCGGCATGCAGGTGCGGTCGCGGATCAACCAGGCCGACGGCCACCTGATGCGCCCCGGCATGCCCGTCGTGGTTCACCTGGACGCGTACCCTGCACTGGCCCTTCCCGGCCGCCTCGAGCAGCTGACGCCGATCGCCGCCGCCAGCGACTTGTCGCCCCGCGTGCGCTTCTTCGTCGGGATCTTCAGCGTCGAGAGCACCGACCCCCGCCTCATGCCCGACCTCTCGGCGGGTGTCGACGTCGAGCTGGAGCGCGTGGCCGGGGCACTCGTCGTTCCACGCGGCGCCCTTGGCCGCGATGGCGCACGCTGGTTCGTGGCCGTGGCGGGCGGCGAACGCCGTTACGTGGAGGTCGGCCCCATGAACGATCTCGAGGCCGTCGTCCGGTCGGGGGTGACGGAGGGGAGCAGGGTGTTGTTCGCCGCAGGCGGTGCGTGGTGACGCCCCGAACCGCACGCCGGTGGGTCGTAGCCGGCGGCGCCGCGCTCGCCCTGTCCGCCGCCGCCACCGGCTGGTCGTTCTATCAGAAGTACCGCGACGTTTCCGCGGTTCCTGTCGTCACGCTGGCGCGCGGCGTGTTCGTCGATCAGGTCTCGCTGCGCGGCGACGTCAGGCCCCTCCGCACCCTCACCGTCAACGCGCCGATGTCCTCGTCAGCCTCCAGTGACCTCCGCATCGTGAGGATGATCAAGAACGGCACGACGGTCAGGAAGGGCGAGCTCATCGTGCAGTTCGACGTGACGGTGCTGCAGCGGACGCTGGACGAGAAGCGCTCCGAGCTGCGCCAGGCCGAGGCCGAGATCGGCCGCCTGCAGGGAGAGACCCGGATGAAGGAGGAGCAGGACATCACCGACCTCGCCAAGGCGCAGTACGACGTGGAGCGCGCGAAGCTCGACGTGAGCACCGAGGATCTCGATCTCGCGCGTGGAAGCCGAGAAGTTCAAGCTGGGTCTGGCCGACGCCCGCCGGCGCCTCGTTGAGACGCAGACACGGCTCGAGGCCGACCGCCGGGCCGCGGCGGCCGACCTGGACAGCCGGCGCCAGAAGCGTGACAAGGCGGCGCTGGAGGTGGCCAAGGCTGAACGCGACCTGGCGGCCCTGACGGTGGCCGCCCCCGCGGACGGGTCGGTCAGCATCCTGAACAACGGGCGTGCCGGGGGGCCCATGAGCGCCGGCCGCGAGTTCAGGGAGGGCGATTGGGCGTGGCCCGGCGCCGCGATCGCGGAGGTCCCCGATCTGACGGCGGTGGAAGTGGTGGTCAACGTGGACGAGTCCGACCGCGGCCGGATCCGCGAGGGCCAAACCGGGACGATCCGCGTCGATGCGCTCCCCGACAGGGAGCTCTCCGCGCGTGTCGAGAGCATCAGCACGCTCGCCAAGGTCGTGTTCGGCGGATGGCCGCCGGCAAAACAGTTCGAGATGCGCCTGCGCCTGACCGACCCGGACCCGCGCCTCAAGAGCGGCATGAGCGCGACCGCGAACATCGCGACGGATCGCCTGGAGGGCCAGCTCCTGCTGCCGACGCGGGCGGTGTTCCAGAAGGCGGGACGGCAGGTGGTGTTCGCGCGCAGCGGCCTGGGCTGGGACGAGCGGCCGGTCGTGACCGGCCGGCGCAACGCGGACTCGGTGCTCGTGTCGTCCGGCATCGCCGAGGGCGATCGGCTGGCGCTTCGCGACCCGACGCAGGCCGCCGCGCAGGGGGGCAGGCAATGAGGAAGAAACTGCTGCTTGCCGGGCTGCCGGTGGTGCTGGTGACGGTCGCCACCGCCTCCGCCCTGCAGCGCTGGCGCGACGGGCGGGTGGACTTGCCGACCGTACGCGTGGTCCGCGGGAACCTGGACCTCTCGATTCACACGACCGGCGAGCTGCGCCCCGGGAGATCCGCGATGATCACGGCGCCGCCGGTCGCCGGCACGCTGCAGATCGTGCGCCTGTCGCCTTCCGGCACCTCCTTGAAACCGGGCGACGTCGTCGTCGAGTTCGACCCGAGCGAGCAGGAGTTCAGCCTCGAACAGAGCCGGTCTGAGCTGGAGCAGGCCGAGCAGGAACTGGTGCGGTCGAGAGCGGAGGCCGACGTGCAGGTCGCCCAGGACCAGGTCTCACTGTTGAAGGCGCGGTTCGAAGTCCGGCGGGCCGAGCTCGAGCTCGGCGCGCGCGAGCTGCTCGGGGCGATCGAGGTGCGGAAGAAGGAGCTGTCGCTCGAAGAGTCCCGGCGGCGCCTCGCGCAACTCGAGCAGGACATGACCTCCAAGGAGACCCGCAGCCGCGCGGCGCTCGCCGTTCTCGAGGCGAGACGCGACAAGGCGAGCCTGGCCATGGCGACCGCGCGCCAGAACATCGAGAACATGACGGTCCGCGCGCCGATCGACGGCGTCGTCGTCCTCAAGCAGAACATGGACGCCTCCGGCGGGATGTTCTACTCGGGGATGTCGCTGCCCGACTACCGGACGGGCGACATGGTGTGGGCGGGCCGCATGATCGCGGAGATTCTCGACACGCGCGGCCTCGAACTGCAGGCGAAGGTCAACGAGGCCGACCGAGCCAACCTGAACGTAGGCCAGCCCGCGGACGTGCGCGTGCACGGCCTGCCGGCGGGGGCGTTCTCCGGGACGATCAAGACCGTCGCCGGGGCGGCGGCACGGGGCTTCTTCTTCGACAACGACGCGCGGCGCAAGTTCGACACGACGCTGCAGCTGACCAGGGCGGACGAGCGGCTGCGGCCCGGTCTCTCGGCCGACGTCGTCATCTCCGGGCAGAAGCTCGATGGCGTGCTCTACGTGTCGCGCCAGGCGCTCTTCGAGAAGGACGGCAAGCCGGTCGTGTACGCCCGCAGCGGCACGGGGTTCGAACCGAGACCGGTCAAGGTGAAGTACCGATCCGAGAGCCGCGCGGTGATCGAAGGGCTGGCCGAGGGGACAGAGGTGGCGCTGGTGGATCCCGAGTCCCGGACGAAAGCCGCCTCGAGGACCGCCACGCCGGCCGGGCCCGCGGCACCGGGAGGGCGATGATGACGGCCGATCGGCTCTTCCACGCGGTGCCGGATCTGAAGCTCGGGCTCGAGAACCTCCGCGTCCACAAGCTGCGGTCGCTCCTGACGATGCTCGGCATGATCTTCGGCGTCGCGGCGGTCGTCTCGATGATGTCGATCGGCGCGGGCGCGCAGCAGCAGGTCATGGCCTTCATCGAGGACCTCGGGGTCAGGAACCTGATCGTGGAGGCGCGGGAAGCCGGCGACCGCCAGGCCCTGGATCGCGTGCGCAAGCTGTCGGTCGGGTTGTCGTTCCAGGACCTGCGGGTCGTTCGCGCGAACGTCGATCGCATCGCGGCCTCCACCGCCCGCAAGCGGATCACGCCCACCAAGATGCTGCCGAAGCCCGCCGGCGAGACGCCAACGGTCTACGGCGTCGAACCCTCCTACCAGGGCATCGCCCGGCTGCGGTTGACCGAAGGCCGGTTCTTCGACGCCGGCGAGGACCAGCAGGCTGTCCCGGTGTGCGTGCTGGGGCAGGCGGCGCGCGCCAGCCTGTTCGGCGTCGGCAAGGCGATCGGGGAGTACGTCAAGGCCAACGAGCAGTGGTACCGCGTGATTGGGGTGGCCGACACGCAGGTGACGGCGCAGGCCGACGTCGCGGGCTTGCCGGCGCAGGATCGGAACAACCTGATCTACGTTCCACTGCAGGCGGCGCTGATGCGGACGGAGGACTCCTACTCCTACCTCAAGGACGAGATCGACGGGATCTACTTGCAGCTGGAGCCATCGGCCGACCCGCTGGCGACGGCTTCGGTCGTCCGCGGCATCCTCGACGCGGCGCACAAGAACGCCGACGACTTCTCGCTGATAGCCCCCGCGGAACTGCTGGCGCAGCAGCGGCGCACGCAGCGCGTCTTCGACATGGTGATGGTGGCGCTGGCGTCGATCTCGCTGCTGGTCGGCGGGATTGGGATCATGAACATCATGCTCGCGACGATCCTGGAGCGGACGCGCGAAATCGGGACGCGCCGGGCGGTCGGTGCCCGCCGCAAGGACATCGTGCGGCAGTTCCTCGTCGAGACGGTCCTGATCTCGCTGGTCGGCGGGTTCCTGGGCATCGCGTTCGGGGCGGGTATGTCGCGACTGATCGCCTGGCTGGCCGGCTGGTCCACGATCGTCACGCCGGCGTCGATCGTCCTCGCCTTCCTGGTCTCGACGTCGGTCGGGCTCATCTTCGGCGTCTACCCCGCGATGAAGGCCGCCCGCCTGGACCCGGTCGAGGCCCTGCACTACGAGTAGGGTGCCCCCGCCGTGCAACCGCTCCCTTCGGCCTCAGAACTTCAGGCCGAAACCGTTGGTCCAGCCGTAGTCGTTCTTCGACAAATCCGTGGGCGGCTTGCTGTCGAAGTTCTCGAAGAACCCAATCCTGAAGTACCAATCTCCCGGGAGGTTGAAGTCGAGGTCGAAGTTGTAGTTGATTCGGTAGCGGCCCCCGATCGTCAGGCTGGGATAGTAGGTCAATCGGGTGAGCAGGTCGGCGAACTTCAGCCGTTCGGTCATGAACTCCGTTCCGAGATACGCTTCTGCCGAGTTCTTCGTCGGAATCTCCGGGTCCGTGTACTGTTCGTTGTTCCAGGCCAACCCGCCCCCCAGCGCCAGGTACTGCGACGACGAGCGAAGAACGTACCGTCCGCCGCCGCCCCCGAGCGTCGTCCTCAGCTTGAGGCTTTGCTCTTCGCTGTTCAGGAATTCCTGGGTGGTATTGACATACCACCGGCTGCCCGGGAGGTGTCGGAAGTCATTCGCGAGGTCCCACCGTGAGGTTTCGGGTGCGTTCTCCTGCGAACTCCGGAAGACATTGGCGAACAAGGTGTCGAGATTCCGCTCGTCCCGATAGGAGAGGTTACCAGCCAGGGTGAGCTGCTTTGCGGAGTTGGCCTGCGTCATGCTGTAACCGAAATCCAGGCTCCCGTCCAACATGGACCAGAACGTCCGTTCAAAGGGCTGCACGTCGGACACGTCCGGCAGTTGCAGTGTGGTACCCGCCACCTGCAGCGCCGCCTTCTTTTGCGGATCTGCTTTCAGCGACCCGGCCAGACGCTTGCCGTCGAACGTCTCCAGCAGGAACTGCCGGTCGCTTTCAATCGAGGCGATCTTCTCCCACTTGATCTTGAAATCGGAATCCGAGTAGTCCGTTTCAAGCGTCAGCACGTCCTTCTCTACTTTCTTGATTTCTCCCACCAGCCGGTCGCCGCTGGTGGTAATCACCACGTCTTTCTCCGCGTAGACGACACTCGCGCCGCTCATGAAGAGCGTCACGCAGGCGATCGCCGCGGCCATCCTGGGGACACGGGCCCTCGGCCGGCGTTGGAAGTGCCCTCTGCTCATGATCGCGTCGTGGGCCGCGGTTGCGATTCCATTCAGCATGTCTTCCTCCGTCGTCAAGGACACGGTGACGGGCGAATGACAGTCTCGAGTGCGGCGGGTCCCGACCGGACAACACGAGGTGGTGGCCCGCCCACAAGTGTCCGGCTTGGACCTATTCGGAGAAGAAATCGTCGTTCGCGGTATTGCCGTAATTATAGAGCCGAAGGCGAGAAGGCGGGAATGCACGGGCCGCCTCGGCCTGTCGGAGCCTGCGACGTGCCGGCGCATCGACGCCGCTCGCGCCAGCCAGGTGTTCCCGGTGATCCTCGAACGGCTGGCGGAGGGGACGATCACGCTGGCGGCCATCGGCATGCTGATCCGGCACCTCACACCGGAGAATCATGTCGCGGCGCTCCGACGCATCCCTACTTGATTATCCGCATTCGCGTCTGGCGGCCGTCGAGGAAGTGCGTTCCCCTGGCGGTGAACGCCGCATCCTCCTCCAGCGCCAGGTCGATCTGCTGGCCGTTCCACTCGGGCACGGCGACGCGGACGCTCAGCTCGATGGCCCAGCACGTGTCGGCGTAGAGCGGATAATCGCCCATCCCCGGCACGCCGCCCTGCATGTCGGGGAGGCCGATGCGCGATCCGGCCGCGTGGCCGTGATAGCCGATCGGATGGGAGTAGACCTTCGGCGCGAGCCCTTCCGCCCGCGCGGCTCGCAAAGCCGCCGCCAACGCCTCGTTGCCGGTGCGGCCCTCCTTGAACTCGCCGACCACGATGTCCTGCAGCCGGTTGCCACGTGCGAGCGCCACCTTCAGTCCCTCGGGCGCGTCGGTCTCGCCGTCGCGGAGGACGTACGCCACTTCCTGGATGTCCGAGTTCAGGCCGACGTACGTCACGCCGATGTCGCAGCGCAGCAGGTCCCCGCGCTGGATCGTCCGGGAGGCCGGGCCGGCACTGGCGGGCCGGGTGATGTAGAACATCGGCGGAAACCAGGTGTCGAGCTTCAGCTCGGCGATCCGCTCGCGAACCCACACCTCGAGGTCGTCGATGGTCGTCACGCCGGGCGTGATGACCTTGCGCGAAAACGCGTCGGCGACGATCTGGTGCGTGATCGCGACGATCTCCGGGTAGAAATCCAGCTCTTCCCGTGTGCGACGCTCCAGCCACCCGACCGCAAGACGCTCGGCGGAGACGATGCGGGCCGCGTACTCCGGGCCGAGCGCACGTGCGAGCAGCCCCTTGCTGGCTGCCGAAAGACCGTCCGCGAACGCGAAGGTCTCCGACTCGTTGACCGCGATCTTCTTCGGGTTTCGCGCCTTGACGATCGCCGCGAGGCGCTCCCACGGGTCGAGGTTCTCGGGCTCCCACGCCGCCTGGTAGTAGGCCGGGAACTCCTTGTGCAGGTCGCCGCCGCCGTATCGATTGACGGTCAGGCGCTCGATCCCGGCGGCGCCGCGGTCGAAGTACACGAACATCGTCAGGCGCCACGCGAACATCGAAGGATGCGGCACGAGCGTCGTGTACACCGGGTCTTCGTTGTGCTCGCGACAGATCACCAGCCACATGTCGATCTGGTCGCGGCGCATGATTGCCGGCAGCACGGAATCGAAGCGGGTCTTCAGCCAGCGATTGTGGAGGCGGTCGCGATCGTCCAGGCCGAGGACGACGGGCGACTGTGGCGGGGCGGCGGGAGAAGTGCTTCCGGGCCGGGACGTCGGCGCCGCCTGGAGGCCGGCCGGCGCAGGGGGCTGGAAGGCGTGCGCGGCGGGTCTGGCCACGGCAAGCGGCAACAGCCAGAGCACGAACGCAAGACGAATGGTGCAGCGGCGGGCGGAGATCATCGGGCCTCCTCGATCGCCGCCATTCTACCGGCATCGGGTCACGCGACCCGACGTTTCCGCCCGCTGGGACGCGCTCGCGCGCGTGCCCGGCCGTCCCGCAGAGTCATCCAACCGGCCACGTTGATCGACCCAGGCAGGGCCGGGCCGCGGGGGCTCCGGCTTGGGGTGCCCCACCTCGAAGCGGGCTTGGCGAGGTGTTTGCTCCGGGCCGCAGGATCACATGTCTAAGCGACTGCCATGTCCGAAGGTGATACGGCAAGCGAACCGCCGCCCGGCGTCACAGCTGTGCAAATAGCGTGATTTCAACATGTGACCCCATCAACGTCTGGCGAGGCGCTTGCTGCGTCGTGAGGGCACAGGAGCGGCGAGTCCATGACGCAACAGAAGACGGCGAAGGTCGACGACGAGTCGGCGCGCGCTCTT
>CAVUTP010000015.1:0-88688 GCA_963744445.1 uncultured Acidobacteriota bacterium | reverse complement strand
CGAGCGACGTTCCGCGGAGAGCTGCTTCGGCCGGCGGATGCGGGCTACGACGAGCACCGGCGAGTGTGGAACGGCTCGATCGACCGTCACCCGGCCCTCGTCGCGCGATGCTCGGGCGAAGACGACGTCCGGGAGGCGGTTGCGCTTCGCGCGCGAACGCGGGCTCCTCGCGGCCGTGCGCGGCGGCGGGCACAGCTTCCCCGGCCTCTCGGTGTGCGACGACGGGATCGTGATCGATCTCGGCCCGATGAAGCGGATCACGGTCGATCCCGAGCGTCGGACCGTGCGCGCTCAGGCAGGCGTCCTGCTCGGCGAACTCGATCGCGAGACCCAGGCAGTCGGGCTTGCCGTGCCGGCCGGCATCGTCTCGCACACCGGCGTCGCGGGGCTGACCCTGGGCGGCGGGATCGGCTGGATCATGCGCAAGTTCGGCCTGACGATCGACCAACTGCTCTCGGTCCGGCTCGTGACCGCGGGCGGCGAGCTGGTCGTGGCCAGCCAGCGCGAGAACGCGGACCTGTTCTGGGGCGTGCGCGGCGGGGGCGGCAACTTCGGCATCGTCACCGAGTTCGAGTTCCGCATGGTGCCGCTCGGCCCGGAGGTCGTGGGCGGCCCCGTCTTCTGGAAAGCGGACGATGCCGGCCGGGTCCTGCGCTTCTATCGAGACTGGATCGCCGGCTGCCCGGACGAGCTGATGACCATCCTCGTGCAGCGAAAGCTCCCGCCGCTTCCGTTCGTCCCGAAGGACCTGGTCGGCGAGCGGGCCTTCGGCGTCGTCGCCTGCTACGCCGGTGCCGCCGACGAAGGCGAGAAGGTCATGCGGCCGCTCAAGTCGTTCGGGTCGCCGTTGCTCGACCTGTGCGTGCCGAAGCCGTACCTCGACCACCAGCGAATGTTCGACCCATCCTTCAAGCACGGCTGGTGGTACTACGTCCGGTCGTGCGATGTCGCCGGGCTCAGCGACGGCGTGATCGACATCGCGGCGGAGTACGGCCGCCGGATCGAGTCGCCAGTCACGAGCATCGCTCTCTGGCAGATGGGTGGCGCGGTCGCTCGCGTCGCGGAGGACGAGACCGCGTTCCACGGCCGGCATGCGGGTTTCACCTTCAACATCAACGGCAACAGCCAGACGGCGGAGGGATTCGAGGCCGAGCGGGCGTGGGCGCGCGACTACTGGAGCGCGCTGTCGCCCTACCACACCAGCGTCTACGTGAACTTCCTGATGGAGGAGGGCGAGGATCGCGTGAAGCAGGCCTACGGCGCGGGCAAGTACGAGCGGCTGAGGGCGCTCAAGCGGAAGTACGACCCGGCCAACTTCTTTCGCCTGAACCAGAACATCCGGCCGGACTGAACCCTCACCAGCCCGACCAGTCGAGCCGGTGAGCGCGGCAAATCTGGCGCTGGTCGCCCGGCAGCACCCCGGCCGTGCGCGCCGCCGCAAGTGCATCGTGCATGGCGCGTCGTACCGCGTCTGCACTGGCGACGAGCTGGTCGGTCCATCGCGAGCACGGGGGCGACACGCTCCGGAGGCGAGTCTTGTCGATCAGCGCGATCCACTCGCGATCGTAGCCGCGGGGAATGCTGACGTTCTGCAGGCAGTTGGCGCGGTAATCGGACCAGCTGATGTCCATCCGGTCGGCGTCCTCAGCGATGTCCTTGACGCGCCGCTCCAGCTCGTCCGCCCCTTCCTCGATTGCCCGGTCGCCCGGCCGGCCGCCGGTCATCGAACCCTCGAAGCGATCCTGGAGCGACCCGCCGGTCTGCGACAGTGCGTCGGTCCGGTCTTCGAGGAGCGGCCGCGCGTGGTCCGCGGCCACCGCGAAGCTCAGTGACTCCGCCTCGCCGACCATCTTGAGCGTGGTCACGCCCAGCACCCACCCCTGGCGGTCCACGAGCGGCCCGCCGGAATTGCCCGGGTTCACGGCGGCGTCGGTCTGGATCAGCGTCACCCCCCCCCGCGTTGCGCACGCCGCTGACGATGCCGCGCGTCACCGTGTTGGTCAGCACGCCGAGGGCGCTGCCAACGGCATCGCTCATGTGACGTTCACCGTGGCGGTCTTCCGGGTGTCACCGCAGCACCTCGCCTTGTCTTGGGGCCGTGCAACGGCAGGATTGTGTGGACCGGGCGGCACGCTGTCAAGATCATCGTGCCGCCCTCGGGCCCCGGCCCGCCTCCAGTCGGTCGAGGCACGTGAAGGCCTCGACGAAGCTCGCTTCATGGAAGTTCTCGGTCAGCCAGCTGTCGCTTCAGGCGTGGGCCGCGGTCGTGTGCTTCCGCGTTCCCAATACCATGGCCTCCGCGCGTTGTAGAATCCCCCCACGAGGGCGGGGCTCCTTCCCCGCCGCAGCCCGATCCCCTGCCACGGAGAACACCATGACGACGCCTTCCCGGCCGATCCCCCGTTCGCCCCTCGCGCGGCTCGCCCTGGCGGCGGGCCTTGCGGCGGCGTGTTTCCTCACCGTTCGGGCGGCCGAAGGAGAACGGCCCACCCGGCAGGCCGGCGAGGCGCGACGCGCGCCCGCGCGCGAGGTCGCGGCCGACCAGCTGCGCGGCCTGGGCTATCGCTTCATCGGTCCCCCGGGCAACCGCATCAGCGCGGTGGTTGGCGTCCCCGGCGATCTCAATACCTACTACGCGGGCGGCGCCTCGGGTGGCGTCTGGAAGTCCACCAACGGCGGCGTGGACTGGGTGCCCGTCGCCGACACGATGACGGCCCAGGCGATCGGCTCCCTGGCGGTGGCGCAGTCCGACCCCAACGTTGTCTGGGCCGGCACCGGCGAGACGTTCATTCGGAGCAACGTGGTCGTCGGCGACGGCATCTACAAGTCCACCGACGCGGGCAGGTCCTGGACGCGCATGGGTCTCGAGCGCACGGGCCGCATCGGCCGGGTGATCGTCGACCCCCGCAACCCGGACGTCGTGTTCGCGTGCGCGCTCGGGCACGGCTACGGCCCGCAGCAGGAGCGCGGCGTGTACAAGACCACGGACGGGGGCGCGACGTGGCGCCGCACGCTGTTCGTGGACGAGAACACCGGCTGCTCGGAGCTGGCGCTCGATCTCACCAACCCGCGCATCCTGTTCGCCGGCACCTGGACCATCGACATCAAGACCTGGGGACGCACGAGCGGCGGTCCCGGCAGCGGCGTGTTCCGGTCGAAGGACGGCGGCGAGACGTGGGAGCGCCTCGCGCGCGGCCTGCCGGCCTCGCCCCTGGGCAAGATTGCCGTCGGCGTCGGCATGTCGAACCCCAACCGGGTCTACGCCCTCATCGAGACTGGCGAGCGCGGCTCGCTCTGGCGGTCGGACAACGGCGGCGACTCGTGGCGGGTGGTCAACCACAGCCGCCTGCTGAACGAGCGGCCGCACTACTACACGCGCATGGTCGTGATGCCCGACGACGAGAACGAGGTGTACTTCCCGTCGAACGGCATGAGCGTGACCTATGACGGCGGCGAGACGACGGAGTCGATTCCCTGGGGCGGGGACAACCACGACATGTGGGCGGATCCCACCTGCCCGGATCGCCTCGTGATCGGCAACGACCTCCACGTGATGATCACCCACACCCGGGGGCGCGGCGGCTGGGTGAGCCTGCGCCTGCCCGTGGCGCAGGTCTACCACGTGGCCACCGACACGCGCGTGCCCTACTACGTGTACGGCCACATGCAGGACTACTCGTCGCTGCGCGGGCCCTCCAACGCGCTCGGCGACCGCTTCATCCACCCGTCACTGTGGACCACCACCGCCGGCTGCGAGACCGGGTGGAACATCCCCGACCCCGTGGACCCCGACATCGTGTGGGGTGGCTGCTACGCGGGCGCCATCGAGCGGTTCGACATGAAGACCAATCACTCGCGCACGGTGAGCCCGTGGCCCGAGCGGTCGATGGGGGCGCCCGCCGAGGATCTGAAGTACCGGATCAACTGGACGTTCCCGATCGCCATCTCCCCGCACGACCACAACACCGTCTACATGGGCAGCCAGCACGTGCTCGCCACGAGCGACGGCGGCGTGACGTGGCGCGAGATCAGCCCGGACCTCACGCTCAACGATCGGAAGAGGCTGGGCGACTCCGGCGGCCTCACGATCGACAACCTCAGCGTCGAGTACTTCGGCGTCGTCTTCGCCATTGCCGAGTCGCCGAAGGAGAAGGGCGTGATCTGGGCCGGCACGAACGACGGCCTCGTCCAGGTGACGCGCGACGGCGGCAAGACCTGGACGAACGTCACGCCCAACATCACGGGCCTGCCGCCGCTCGGCACGGTCGGCAGCGTCGAGCCGTCGCGGTTCGACGCCGGCACCGCGTACGTGGCGGTGGACTTCCACCAGGTGGGCGGCTTCGACCCTCACCTCTACAGGACCACCGACTACGGCCGCACGTGGAAGAAGATCGTCCAGGGCATCCCGCCGGGACCGCTCAGCTACACGCACGTCCTGCGCGAGGACACCAAGCGCAAGGGTCTGCTCTACGCCGGCACCGAGAACGGCGTGTACGTGTCGTTCGACGACGGGGAGCGGTGGACCTCCCTTCAGCTCGACCTGCCGCACGCCCCGGTGCACTGGATCGACGTGCAGCCGCACTTCCACGACCTCGTGGTCGGCACCTACGGGCGCGGCATCTACATCCTGGACGACCTGACGCCGCTTCAGCAGCTCGGCCCGGAGGTGACGGTGAAGCCGGCGCACCTGTTCGCGCCCCGTCCCGCCTACCGCTTCCGCGCGCAGAACCGCCGCGACCTGGCCCACAGCGGGCCGACGCGCGGGCGGAACCCGTCGTACGGCGCCACGATCAACTACTGGCTGGCCGGCTCGCCGAAGAACGTCGAGATCACGGTCCGCGATGCGGGCGGACGCGAGATTCGCCGGCTCTCGCCGTCGCGTCACGACGGCCTGAACCGGGTGACCTGGGACCTGCGCTATGAGCCCACCCGCGAGGTGGCGCTGAGGACGACGCCGCCGACCAACCCGCACGTGTGGGAGGAGAAGCGTTTCACCGGGGCCAGGACCAGGCCCATCCTCTACTACGGGATCGGCCAGACCAGGCTGGGGCCCCTCGTCGTGCCCGGCACCTACACCGTGAAGCTGGCGGTGGACGGCCGCGAGCAGACCCAGGCGGTCGAGGTGCTGAAGGACCCCAACACGACGGGTACCCCGGACGACATCCGGAAGCAGCACGACCTGCTGTACGCGATCCACACGGACATCAACACTGTGGCCGACACCATCAACGAGATCGAGATCCTCCGAAAGCAGATCGAGGACCTGCCCGGCCAGCTCGGCACCGGGGCCCGAAGGGCTGCCGTGCTGAAGGACGCCGCCGCCGTCGACGCGCAGCTGCTCGCCGTGCGCGACGTGCTGATGCAGCGCACGCTCGAGGACAACGACGCCAAGTCGTTCCGCGGCCCGATCCAGGTCTACCTGAAGCTGATGTGGCTGGCGGCGGAAATCGGGACGGGCGCAGGCGACATCGCCGGCGGCGTGGACTTCGCGCCCACCCCCGCGCAGCATGCCGTGTACGACGTGCTGAAGGGCCGGCTGCAGGCGGCGCAGGCCGACTACAGCCGCCTGCGCGTGGAGGTGATCCCGGCCTTCAACAAGCGGTTGATGGAGCAGGGCATCGGCGCCATCGCAATGCCGGAGGGCGCCAGCAGGCAGTAACGGGCGGCCGGTCAGTCGACAGCGGTCAGCGTGACGTCATTTCGAGCCAGGCGATCGATATGCCACGCTCGGGGCCCGCGGCGTGAGGACGGCGGCGGGTTGGGAAACCGGGGCGCTGGGGGCACGACGCGCGAAAAATAAAGTCGCGAAACCCCTTGACAGGTTTTTCGGGGCCTGCGCGGCTGATCCGTCGATCGGCGCTGGGTTGGCCGTCACGGCGACGACGCTGGACGACGCCAGGCGATCGCGGGCCGGGATGGCCGCGAAGTTCATTCCGCAGGCAGTCGTCGAGCCTGGGCGATCGTCGAGGGCCGCCGTCGTTCGTCCGCTCGCGCCCGGCCGCTACCGTCTCCAGATCACTGTGTCCGCTGAGACGCACGCAAAGCTGCGGAGAGCGCGCGACCTGTTGCGCCACGCGATCCCGAACGGAGACGAGGCTTTGATCGTCGACCGCGCGCTGACGGTCCTGCTCGAGCAACTCGAGAAGAAGAAGTTCGCCGCCACGAAGTCGGAGCCCGCCCCGGGAAGGGCCACCGCCACTGCAGCCGACGGGAACGCCTGCCGTGGGTCGCGACGCGGGTCAACGGGACCGGCGGACGGGCGGTCCGAGCAACGCGCAATTGTCTTCACGCAGCCGGGCGCCGCCGACGGTCCCGCTCCCCGGCGCCATGCCGTCGATGCGGCGTCAGCCAATGGCACGGCCGCATCGTCCTCTGTCGATGCCTCGCGTTCGCGCCGCCTCCCGGCCGCCGTGCGCCGCCAGGTGTGGGCTCGCAGCGGGGGCCAGTGCGAGTTCGTCGCAGATGATGGGCGGCGGTGCGAGGAGCGCGGCTTCCTCGAGTTCCACCATCGAGTGCCGTTCGCGGCAGGCGGGGTGAGCAGCGTGACCAACGTCCTCATCCACTGCCGGTCTCACAACCAGCATGAGGCGGACGCGTTCTTCGGCTCCCGTGCAACCCGAGTCGGCGGCAGACGAAGCGGCCAAGTCAGCGGCACGAACGTGCTAGCGGCGACCAGAACGGTCGTATCACCGTCGCCGGCGACGGTAGACTCGTGCCGGGATCCCGGCGAGAGCGGAGGCGTGGCGACCGGGTAGGTCTGGCGTTGATGGGAATGCACAGGAGTTCGATGGCGTGCGCCGCCTCCACCGCGCCCATGTCGGCCGTCAGCCGGTTTGGTCGAGAACGGATTTCACCTCCGCCTTCGCTCCCGCGTCGTTGCCGCAGATGAACCCCGTCGGGGTGCCGCCGGCCATCTGCGGGTGCACCATCCGCGCGTTCCCGACCGAGGAGAACGCTTTCACGAAGTGCGCGCCCAGCACGCGCCGCTGCAGCCGCTCCATCAACGACTCGTCGAGCGAAGTGAAGAAGCGGAGCACGCCCATTGACGGGCGGGGGATCGGCGATCGGGTGGGTGGTGTCGATCACGGTCTTGCAGACGAGCGCGTCGTGCCAGGGACCGCCATTCGCTTCATGGATGCCTCGCTGGTTGTGAAGCCCTGCCTCCGCTTTTTGCCAGAAGGGGTGGGTCGACGGCTGTCCCGGGACCCTGGGCGGAGCCACCTCGTCAGGAGTGAACGTGATTGTCCCCAGGGCGCGCGGCGAGTCGCTGTAGGATGGAGGGCGGGTTCCGACCACAACGACGAAACGCTCGAAGTCCCTCAACATGGGCGCGCAGGCCCCATCTGCGCAAGGAGGACCGCATGTACATCGTCGTCAACCACGAGATCAGCGACACCTCGAGGTTCTGGGCAACCGCACAGTCCGCGACGTCAGGCCTGACGGAAGGCCTGAAGGTCATTCACACGTTGCCGTCGCCAGACGGCCGCAAGGCGGTGTGCGTGTGGGAGGCCGATTCGGTGGACGCCGTGCGCAACTTCCTCGAATCCGGCCACCGCGGGCATGGCGCGCAACACGTACTTCGAGTCGGTCAACAAGGAAGGTATCGCGATGCCGTCGCTCACCCGCGCCGCGGGGGCGTGAGGGTCTGGCGGCGAAGCTCGAGAACTCATGGCGGCGGGTGGCTTGCCTGGCCGAACAGCCATCTCGCCGTAGCTCGCGCACGCGAGCGTAGGGCGGGTGGCTTGCCAGCCGAAGCTAACCCGGGGGACGCAAGGAGGCCCGCCTTCGCTCCGTCGGAGCTACGGCGGGCATTCTCCATGGCTGGCCTGCCATGAGCGAGCCTGGCGGCCCATGGGGGTGGCGCCAGGCGAGTCGAATGGCGGAGAGGGAGGGATTCGAACCCCCGGTGGAGTTTCCCCCACGCCGGTTTTCAAGACCGGAGCCATCAACCACTCGGCCACCTCTCCGACGTCGTCCAGGCTACGCGAACCACGCGGTTGCACGTCGGCTCGCGAGGCGCCCGCGCCCCCAGCGGGAGAGCGGGCGGGCGGGACACACCAGCATTCTACATCCGGGGCCGCGCGCGCCTTCCGTTACGCGCGCGCCACTTCCGCGTGCTCGATCTTCGTCCCGAGCACCTGGAGGAACGCCGCGATCCACTTCGGGTGGGCCGGCCAGGCCGGCGCCGTCACCAGCACTCCGTCCACCACCGCATCGTCAACGGCGATATCCGCGTAGCGGCCGCCGGCCCTCGTCACGTCCGGGCCGCACGCGGGGTAGGCGGAACACTGCTTCCCCTCCAGCACACCGGCCGCCGCGAGCACCTGCGCGCCGTGGCAGATGGCGGCGATCGGCTTGCCGGCCTGCGCGAAGTGCCGGACGATCTCGAGGACGCGCGGGTTGAGGCGGATGTACTCCGGCGCCCGGCCGCCGGGGATGACGAGCGCGTCGTAGTCCTGTTCCTGCACCTCGTCGAACGTGGCGTTGAGCGTGAAGTTGTGGCCCGGCTTCTCGCTGTAGGTCTGGTCGCCCTCGAAGTCGTGAATGGCGGTCCGGACCTTGTCACCCGCCCTCTTGCCCGGGCAAACCGCCTCCACGCGATGACCAACCGCGAGAAGGGCCTGGAAGGGCACCATGATCTCGTAGTCCTCGACGAAATCCCCCGCCAGCATCAGGATCCTGCGTCCTGCCATGGAACCTCCTGTGTATTGGAGCGCCGAGGGAGATCATACGCCATCCGCGGGCCGGTCGCGGGCGACGCGTGGCCGCCGACCCCTGCGGGGCGGGGAACCTTCAAAGGCTGCGGGCCGCCGCCAGGGCGTCCTCGATGAACATCCGTATGTCCTCGGGTTTCGGGCGCCTGTTGGCCCGGTAGATGGCCACGCTGCCCGACTTCAGTTCCACCGTCCACCCTTCGTGCTGCGCGAAGTGCGAGGCCGCGCCCGGGTAGAGCGCGGCCCGAATGGCCGCTTCGTCCGCGCCCCTGACAATGTAGCGCCTGGAGAACTCCGGGCTCGACTCCAGGTCGATGTCCTGGTACCCGAACACTTCCGCGATCCTCACCAGCGCGTTCTCCGGCGCCAGCTGCAGGTCGGGAAGCGACATCTTCGCCCGCGGCAGGAGGACGACCGTCTGCGAGTGCGTGTGCTGGTGCTTTCCCGATCCCGTCGTGTAACGGTAGTCGAAGAGGGCAACCTGCTGGTCGTCCAGCCGCCCCGTCATCAAGTTCCTCACCTGCTTCGAGTGGCCTCGACCGAACAGCTGCACGTCGCCGAGCGCGCGCACGGCACTCACGTCGGGCGTCGGCTGGAACGCGAGGCCGGTCGTTTCGGCAAGGTGGCGCAGCGATTCGGTTCGCTCCCGCTCCCTTCGCCGGACGAAGGCCACGAGGAAGAGGACGACCAACAGGAGGCCGGCAATCGCGGACACCCAGATGATCGCAGGAGACATGCAGGCTCCTTGGCCGGTGGTTTCACCGTCAGTCGGCAGCGGCAGCGAGGGCTTTGTCTTCCGCCTCGTAGTTGAACGGTCCCGCCGCGCGAGCTCCTATTTCATCAACACCCGCGCCAACGTGGTGCGGCCGTGCGCCGGGTGCGTCAGTTCCTACCTGCGCGGCTCGATGATCTCCTGCCCGTCCATGTACGGCCGCAGGGCCTCGGGCACGATGATCGACCCGTCCTCCTGCTGGTAGTTCTCGATGACCGCGATCAGCGTGCGGCCCACCGCGAGGCCCGAGCCGTTCAGCGTGTGCACGTGCTCGGCCTTGCCCTTCCCGTCCGGCCGGAACTTGATGTTCGCGCGGCGCGCCTGGAATGCCTCGGTGTTGCTGCACGAGGAAATCTCGCGATACGTCTTCTGGCTCGGCAGCCACACCTCGATGTCGTAGGTCATCGCCGACGCGAAGCCCATGTCGCCCGTGCACAGCGCCACCGTCCGGTACGGCAGGCCGAGGCGCACGAGCACCTGCTCCGCATCGCGCGTGAGGGCTTCCAGCTCGTCGTACGACCGGTCCGGCGCCGAGAACTTCACCAGTTCCACCTTGTCGAACTGGTGCTGGCGAATCAGGCCGCGCACGTCCGCGCCGTAGGAGCCCGCCTCGCTGCGGAAGCACGGCGTGTAGGCGCGGTACTTCAAGGGCAACAGCCGGCCGTCGAGGATCTCGTCCCGATGGAGGTTCGTCAGCGGCACCTCTGCGGTCGGCACCAGGTACAGGTCCCACTCCCCCGCAATCTTGAAGAGATCCGCCTCGAACTTCGGCAGGTTGCCCGTGCCCGTCAACGCGGCGGCATTCACCAGGAAAGGCGGCTCCACCTCGGTGTAGCCGTGCTCGCGCGCGTGCAGCGCGAGCATGAAGTTGATCAGCGCCCGCGACATCCGGGCGCCCGCGCCCACCAGGAACGCGAACCGCGCACCGGACGTCTTCACCGCGCGCTCGAAATCGATGATGCCGAGGGCCGGCCCGAGGTCCCAGTGCGCCTGGGCCTCGAAGTCGAACGGCCTGGGCTCGCCCACCCGGCGCACCTCGACGTTGTCCGCCGCGCTGGCGCCGACCGGCACCTTCGGCGACGGCAGGTTGGGGATGGTCAGCAGCAGCGCGCGGCGCGCCTGCTCGATCGCCTCGACTTCCGTCTCCAGTTCCTTGATCCGCTGGCCGCGTTCGCGGTTGGCCGCGAACACCGCGCTCGGGTCGCGCCCTTCCTTCTTGGCCCGCGCGATCTCCTCCCCCGACCGGTTCTGCTGCTGCTTGAGGCCCTCGGCCTCCGGGATGATGGCGCGGCGGCGCGCCTCGATCGCGGCGAGCTTCTCGAGATCGCCGTCGGGGTCGAGGCCCCGATTGCGCAGGCCGGTTCGAACCAGTTCGGGATTGTCGCGGACGAAGTTGGGATCGAGCATGGCGCTAAGGTTGCGGAGCGGCTCTGGTGGAAGACGGCATCGTGGCGGGAGCGGCCGCATCGGCTCCCTCGCCGGGCACACGCGCTCCTCTCGCCCGATCTGAAATCGTGGCCGCCTACTTAGAATACTATGTGTGCAGGAGATCCGCCCGATGACGACGATTCGCAAGGCCGTCTTCCCCGCCGCCGGACTTGGCACGCGCTTCCTGCCCGCCACGAAGGCCCAGCCCAAGGAGATGCTGGTGCTGGTGGACAAGCCAATCATCCAGTACGGCGTCGAGGAAGCGGTCGCCTCGGGCATCGAGAACATCATCCTCGTCACGGGCCGCGGGAAGAACGCGATCGAGGATCACTTCGACGTCTCGGTCGAGCTGGAGACCTTCCTGGAAGCCAGGGGAAAGACCGACCAGCTGGCCGAGATCCGCAAGGTCTCCAACTTGATCAACTTCGCCTACGTCCGGCAGGGCGAGCCGCTTGGCCTCGGGCACGCGGTGCTGGTCACCAGGGACCTGGTCGGGAACGAGCCGTTTGCCGTGGTGCTCGGCGACGACGTGATTGACGCAGACCCACCGGCCCTCGCGCAGATGGCGGAGGTGTTCGCGCGCGTGGGCGGGCCGGTGCTGGCCGTCGAGCGCGTACCGGAAGCCGACGTCTCGTCCTACGGTGTCGTGGACATCGCGGAGTCGCTCGGCGACGGCGTGTACCGGATTCGCGACCTGGTCGAGAAGCCACGCCGCGAGGAGGCACCCTCCAACCTTGCCATCATCGGCCGCTACATCCTCACCCCCGACATCTTCGGCGCCCTCCAGACCACCGTCGTCGATCGCACCGGCGAGATCCAGCTGACCAACGGCCTCCGCCGCCTGCTGCAGGACCGGCCGATCTATGGCTACGAGGTGAAGGGGGTCCGGCACGACACCGGCAACAAGCTGGGCTTCCTGAAGGCGGTCGTCTACTTCGCGCTCCGGCGCCCCGACCTCGCGGGACCGTTCAAGGAATACCTGCGGTCGCTGGACGGAAAGTCGTAACAGAAGGTGCTACAGGTGCCGGAGGTGCCAGTGCCCGGCTCGCGGGCTATCGCCCGGACTTCTCGAGCACTTCCTGGATCGTCGCGAGCGTCCCCTCGGCTCCCTTGCGCGCCTGGCTGCGCGCCACGCCACCCTTCATGCCCCCGAAGCCTCCCTTCAGCAAGTCGCCGCGCGCCCGCGTCGCGTAGACCAGGTAGGTCACGGGCTTGCCCGCCTCCGTTGCTTCCGCGAGGGTGGTGTGCGCGACCGAGGCATCGTAGTAGTGGCTCGCGTAGATCTGCTTCTGAACGATCGTCGTGCGATTCGCGCCACCGGGCGCGTCGTACACGACGCCGTGGACGATGCTGATGATGGGCTTGAGAGGGGCGAACTTCTCCTTCACCCAGTACATGATGTCCTGCCCGCCAGGCAGCGTGGCATCCGGGTACAGGGTGATGTAGTCGCGCAGCACCGGCTGGTACTGGAGGAAGTCACTTCGACCCGGCGACAATCCCGCGCCACTGCTCGGCAAGGCTCACCGGCCTCGACTGGTCGTTGTAGGTGACCAGCACCTGGTCGCCGCGCGCCTGGTAGGCGGTGACGTAATCGACCAGCGCCTTGCGCACGGCCCGCTGCGCCTGCTCCGGCGAATTCAAGGCGTTCCAGTTGACGGCGCGGCGGATGGTCTCGATCCCTGCGCCGCCGATCCTCAGGTCGCAGTCCCCGGGCTTGCAGGACCGCAGGGCGTCGATCTCGTCGCGGTCGAGTGTGAGCGTCGCGACGTCGGACAGCTGGGGCGGCGTGGAGAACCGGCCAAACCCGAGCGTGATCTCGCCGTCCACGTACTTCACCATCTGCCCGAAGTAGCTCGCGACCCGCTCCCGGTTCGCCCGGATCTTGACCGCGGCCAGCACGAAGATCTCCGTCGCGGCCGTGCTGGGCTGGGCCCTGCTGATTACTCGCCCG
Organism: uncultured Acidobacteriota bacterium; assembly: GCA_963744445.1. GTDB lineage: Bacteria > Acidobacteriota > Vicinamibacteria > Vicinamibacterales > Fen-181 > CAVUTP01. The sequence continues at coordinate 75,823 of CAVUTP010000015.1, read as the reverse complement.
GCCTCGAGCGCGGAGAGGTCCGCTTCCCTGAACCCGGCCGTCTTCGTGAGGAACCCCGCGATGTCCGGCGGCAGCGGGGCAGCCGGGGCCGCGGCCTCGATCAGGGCGACCGCAAGGCAGGCGGCCACGAGGCCGCAGGTGCGTCGGATCGGTCTCATCACGCTCCCCGCTCGGGCCCGCCCGCCGCACCGGCTGATATCCACGCGCGTATTGTAGTGGAGCTCCGCCAGCAGGAGCCGCTTCGCCCTTCGACTCGCGCGTCCTCGAGAGCTCGCTCAGGACTCCGCGCGTTACTTCTCCGCCAGCAGCAGCCGCTTCGCCGCCGCCAGTTCCTTCTGCTGCGCGGGCCCGACCTCCGGGTAGCGCAGGTTCAGCGACCCGAGCGCGTCCACCACCGCCGCGGCCACCACCGCGCGCGTGAACCACTTGTTGTCGGCCGGCACCACGTACCAGGGCGCCGACTTCGTGGCCGTCCTCCGGATCATCTCCTCGTAGGCCGCCATGTAGTCCTTCCAGTAGCCCCGCTCCTTCACGTCGGCGGCGGAGAACTTCCAGTTCTTCTCCGGCGTGTCGAGCCGCTCGAGGAATCGGCGCTTCTGCTCCTTCCGCGACACGTGGAGGAAGAACTTCCGGACGATGGTGCCGTTGTGGCCAGGTAGCGCTCGAAGGCCGCGATGTCCTCGTAGCGGCGCTTCCAGATCTTCCCGTCCACGAGCGCCGCGGGGAGCTTCTGCCGCTCGAGGATCTCCGGGTGCACCCGCACCACCAGGACCTCCTCGTAGTACGACCGGTTGAAGATCCCGATGCGCCCGCGCTCGGGCAGGTGCCGCTGGCACCGCCACAGGTAGTCGTGGTCCAGCTCCTCGGCGGACGGCGCCTTGAAGCTCGCCACCTGGCAGCCCTGCGGGTTGAGGCCGGACATCACGTGCTTGATGGCGCCGTCCTTCCCCGCCGCGTCCATGGCCTGGAAGATGAGGAGGACGGCCCAGTGGTCCTGCGCGTACAGCTTGTCCTGGAGCGCCGCCATCGCCTCGATGCCCTCGCGCAGCGCGTCGGCGGCTCGCGGCTTGTCCTCGGCCTTGAGCGGACCCGTGTCGCGCGGGTCAACGTCCTTCACGCGGAAGCGGCGGCCGTTGGTGATCGCGTACGGCTCGGAAAGCTCGCGTGCGGCCCTGATGATGTTTTGAAGCTTCACGCTCGTGCCTCCAGGTGTCGCCCCATGAGCTGGGCAAGCGTGTTTTACTCTACACCGGTCCGGTACTCGCCGGCACTCAACCGGCACCCACTCCGGTTGGCACTCACTCCCGGTTGACGCCGAACCGGCCGAGGGAAGGGAGCCCCGACCCCTTCCAAGGGGTTGTGCTACCCTTGCTCCAAAAGGTCGAGCTGTGCCGAGGAAGCCGCCCCCCCACCGGTCCGCCTATCGCGCGCTCGTGTCGAAGCTCATGAAGCTCCGCGCGCAGCTGGAAAAGCTCGAAAGCAGCTTCGTCAAACCCCTCGACCGGATCCACCCCTCCTATCGGGCCAGTGCGCGCAACCTGGTCCACTACGTGGCGCTCCGCCGCCACGACGTCCGCCGTGTCCAGCGCCGCCTTTCCGCCGCCGGCGCCTCTTCCCTGGGCCACAGCGAGTCCGCGGTGCTCGCGAACCTCAACGCGGTCATCGGCCTGCTGCGGCCGGTCGCCGGGCGTCCCGCCGACAACGGCGACCCCACGCCACCCGTGGCGCTGGACGAGGGCCGCGACATCATCGCGCAACACGCGCGCGCGCTGCTCGGCGACGAACCGCGCAAGCGGACCGCTCGAATCATGGTGACGCTGCCGACGGAGGCGGCCACGGATCCCGACCTCGTGACGGAGCTGATCCGCCGGGGCATGAACTGCGCCCGCATCAACTGCGCGCACGACACGGCCGCGGACTGGGTGAAGATGGCGGGCCACGTGCGGCGGGCGTCGAAGCAGCTCGGCCTGCCGTGCAAGATCGTCATGGACCTCGGCGGCCCGAAGGTCCGCACCGGCCGGATCGAGCCGGGGCCGGCCGTCATCAAGTGGCGCCCCGTCCGCGATCGCCTGGGGCGCGTCGTCACCCCGGCTACCGTCGTGCTCCGCGCCCGGGGCCGGCTCCCAGCCGTCAGCCTCGACGTGACCCCCGTGGCCACGCTGACGCTGCCCCGTCGGTTCATCGCCGCGTTGAACGTCGGGGACACAATCCGGTTCCGGGATACCCGGCAGGCCAGCCGGTCGCTCGTCGTGACCGGGCAGGGCGGCACGTTCTGCCTCGCCCAAGGCCGCTCGACCGCCTACGTTACCAACGGCACCCGCTTCCGGGTGCGCCGCAAGGGCAAGAAGAAGTCGCTGACGGCCTCGCTGGCCGGCATCCCCCGGCAGGAGCAAGGTCTCCTGCTCCAGCGCGGGGACGCGTTGATGGTGACGCGGGCGCCGATTCCCGGCCGCGAGGCGCAACTCGACGACAGCGGCTCCATCTCCACTCCTGCCGCCATCTCCTGCACGCTGCCGCGGGCCTTCGCGCCGGCTCGGCGGGGCGAGTCGGTCTGGTTCGACGACGGGCGGATCGGAGGGGTCGTCGAGTCGGTGAAGGACGACCACGTCCTCGTGAGGATCACCCACGCGAAGACCGGCGGCGATCGCCTGCGCGCGGGCCGGGGCATCAACCTGCCCGAGACGCGCATGGACGTGGGGGCGATGACGCGGCGCGACATCCTCGATCTCGCCATCGTCGCGCGGCACGCGGATATCGTCGGGCTGTCGTTCGTGAGGTCCGTGGAAGATGTCCGCCGCCTGCAGGCACGCTTGGCGGCAGTCGGCGGCGGCCGCTGCCGAGGGATCCTGCTGAAGGTGGAGACGCGGCGGGCCTTCGAGCTGCTGCCGGAGCTGATCCTGGCCGCCATGTCGAGCCCCGCGATCGGAATCATGATCGCGCGCGGCGACCTCGCGGTGGAGTGCGGCTACGAGCGCCTGGCCGAGGTGCAGGAAGAGATCCTGTGGATCTGCGAGGCGGCCCACGTGCCGGTGGTGTGGGCGACCCAGGTCCTCGAGAACCTGGCGAAGCTGGGGCAGCCGTCGCGCGCGGAAATCACCGACGCGGCGATGTCGGTGCGCGCCGAGTGCGTGATGCTGAACAAGGGGCCTCACATCCTCGACGCGGTGGATCTCCTGGATCGGATCCTCCGCCGGATGGCCGCTCACCAGCACAAGAAGCGCTCGATGATGCGCCGTCTCCGCTGGTGGTCGCGCGTGCAGGAACGCGTGGAAAGCTGGGAGGCTCCGTAGAATGCAGAATGTAGAATGCAGAATGCAAAGTGCACGCTGCAGAATGCACGCTGCAAAACGGCACGCTGCAGAATCGCCGCTGCCTTGAATCTACGGTCGGAGCAGGGCTTCAGCCCTGCTTTTCGGTGGTGCTTCCCTTGCTCTCCGTCTTGGTCGCCGCGGCGGGCTTCGAGGTGTCGGACGACGAGCCCTCCGAGGTGGAGCCGCTCTTCGAGTCCGCGGCGGGCGACGAACTGGCCGCAGGATCGCTCTTGCCCTTCCGCGCGTAGTCGGTGATGTACCAGCCCGATCCCTTGAACTGGATGGCGGGCGCGGACAGCAGGCGCCGCACGGGCCCGCCGCCGCAGGTGCGGCACGTTTCCGGCGGGGCGTCGGTGAACCGGTGGATCAACTCGAACCTCACCCCGCAACTCTCGCACTCGTATTCGTAAAGCGGCATCTCTCACTCAGGCTTCAGGAATCAGGGGGTCACACGGTGACGCATCCTGTGCATTTGCACTTTGCACTTTGCACTACTCGATGACTTCCCCCCGATCGCCCGGCAGCATCAGCCTGCGCTGGGCCCAGATCGGCAGCGCGCCATTGCCGAGCAGCGTGTCGTGGAAGCCCTTGAGCGAGTACTTGGCGCCCTGCTGCGCCTTGTAGTCGGCCCGAAGCTTCAGGATCATCAGTTTGCCGGCTGAATAGACCAGGTAGGTCGGGTCGAAGGTCCCGCGCTCCGCCTCGCGGCGCGCGCTCCCCTCCTCCATGAAGGCCTCGTCGCGGAAGAACCGCATCCCCGCCTCCACCGACATGTCCTCGGCGTGCAGGCGGATCCCCACGATGAAGCGCGCCAGGCGGACGAGGGCCTCGGCCAGCTGCCCGAGCTTGACGAGGTGGTTGCCCTTCTCGAAGCCCGCCTCGATCATCATCTGCTCGCAGTAGTGCGCCCACCCTTCCACGGCGGAGGCCGGCGAGAAGAGGTTGCGACTTCCGCAGCTTCGACTCCACCTGCCGCAGGTGCCGCGCGTGCACGAAATGCCCCGGGTAGGCCTCGTGCATCGAGATCGACCACATCGTCGCGTGGTTGAAGTCGCGCAGGTGCTCGTCCTGGCGCTCGGCCGGCCAGGAAGGGTCGGCGTCGGTGACGTAGTAGTAGGACCGGGTCGGCTTCGTCTCGAACGGGCCCGGCGTCCACAGGCTCGCGAAGCTCCAGCGGTAGAACTCCGGCGTCGGCGCGACGATCAGCGGTTCGCCCGGCGGGAGCGTGACGAGGTCGTGGCGTTCGATGAAGGTCAGCAGCTTCTCGATCTGCCGCTGCGCCACGCCGACCAGCTCGCCCGGGCGCCGGGTGGTCGGCCTTGATGCGCCGCCAGGCATCCAGCGGGTCGCCGCTGTCCGCGCGGGACGCCGCCCGGCGGAATTCCTCCTGCACCGCCCACAGCTCGCGGGTGGCGATCGCAAGCAGCTTGTCCACCCCGACGCCGAGGCCCTCGTCCAGCTTGAGCTTCTTCTCGAAGCGCTCGCGGCCCAGGCGGAACGAGGCGCGGGCGCGCGGCGCCAGATCCGTCTCCAGGTAGGTGATGTAGCCCTTCAGCGCGTCGGTTGCCTCCACCGAGGCGTCGGCCAGGTCCCCGAGCAGGTGCAGGTCGTCCACGCCGGAAAAGGCCCGGGGCAGGTCCTGCTCGATGAACTTGAGGACGCCGCGCAGCGCCTCCAGCCCCACCTTCGCGTAGATCCCCGGCGGCTCCTTCACGTTGTCGCGGGCCGCCTGGAGCAGGCGGGGCGCCTGGCGGAGCTTGGAGAACACGCGGCGGGCGCGCTCCTCTTCCGGGGCGTACGGGAAGATGGCCTGCGTCGCGAGGCTCGTGGCCAGGACGTCGGCGTACATCTGAGGGTTCCGCTCCCAGGAGCGGCTCTCCTCGATCTCGAAGATGCGCGAGCGGATCGTGGACGCGATGACCGGGTGCTCCACGCGCTCGCTCTCGGTCAGGCCCTCCAGGGGGATTTCGTCCAGCCGCCTGGCGAAGCCCGAAAGCGCTCGGGCCTGGCCCTCCAGGCCGCGCGCGGCTCATGTCCTCGAGCAGGTCGTCGTGCGTATGCACGCCGTCCAGCGCCGCGGAAGTCGGGTGGGTCTCGTAGAGGTACTGGAGGTAGTCGTCGACGAAATGATGCAGCGGTTCGGATGAATACACGCGTGCGACCTCGCCTCGCCCGGATCGCGGTCCGGGCGGCCTGTCGCTCCACAGCCTGCTCGTCGGCGGACGGCACTTCTTACCATGGTACAATATCTGAACGGACCGTGCCGGGCACCCTCTACCTCGTCGCCACGCCCATCGGCAACCTGGAGGACATCACGCTCCGGGCGATCCGCGTGCTGCGCGAGGTCGGCGGTCATCGCGGCCGAAGACACGCGGCACACCGGCGAAGCTGCTCGCCCACCTCGGCATCCACACGCCCACCACGAGTTTCTACGAGCAGAACGAGCGGGAGCGCGTCCCGCGCCTGGTCGCACGGCTGGCGGCGGGCGAGTCCGTCGCGCTCGTGTCGGACGCGGGACGCCGGGCATCTCCGACCCGGGCTATCGGCTGGTCCGCGCCGCGATCGAGGCCGGCGTGCGGGTCGAGGCGGTCCCGGGCGCCAGCGCGGTCCTCACGGCGTTGGTCGCCGTCGGGCCTCCCCACGACGCCTTTGCATTTCTCGGCTTCGCGCCGCCCCGGGCACAGGCTCGCGAGCGCTGGCTGGCCTCGCTGGCAACCCGGCAGGAGACCGTGATCTTCTTCGAGGCCCCGCACCGGGTTCGGGAAACGCTCGAGGCGGCGGCGAGAATTCTCGGCGACCGGCCGGCCATGGTCGGGCGCGAGCTGACCAAGCTGCACGAAGAATTGATCCGGGGTCGGTTGACCGAAATAGTTGGGCAACTGACAGAAACTCGCGGCGAATTCACCATCGTCCTGGCCCGGCCGACCCGGCTGCGGACAAGCGCCTCTCCCGGACAACCCCGCACTGTACCGCTGAGTTCTGTGATTTGACCGAAAAGCGACGGGCTGGGCGCGGCGCGAGGCCATTTCGCGGTTGGCCGGAGCGCTACGGCGTGCCGTCGCGGACGGTCTACTCGGCCGTGGAGCGGGGGCGGGAGCGAGGTGACCGCCTTCTTGACCGGCGCTCGGCCCTTTTGTTAACGTAGCGCCGCATCAGTCCGAACTCACTTGGCAATTGGGCAATTGACCAATCGGCTGGTCACATACAGTCGGAACCTCGACAACTGGCCAAGTGACTGCGGAGGTCCTCCCGATGGCCAAGCAGCGCCCGAGTTCCCACGTCGCGCCGAAGAAGCCCTCGAGGCGCCCGGCCAAGAGCGCCAAGCCGGCCCCGAAGGCCGCCAAGGCCGCTCACCCGTCCAAGACCCCGGCGCGCAAGGCTGCCGCCGCGCCCGCGGCGAAGAAGACCCCGTCGCCTGCCGCGAAGAGGAAGATCGTGCCGGCACCGAGGACCGGAGCCTCGATGCGAAAGCCGGCCGTCTCGCCGGCCCGCGACCTGACAGACCGTAACCTCGCGGTCGAGCTGTTCGAGAAGGGGTTCCGCTCGCTGCAGCAGCGCCGCTTCCAGGAAGCCGCCCAGCTCTTCAAGACCGTCGTCGCGCAGTACCCCGACGAGAAGGAACTCCTCGAGCGCACCAGGGTCTACCTTGCGGTGTGCGCCCGGCACGCGACGCCGCCGGACGCGACACCGAAGACCTTCGACGAACGCCTCTACGCCGCCACCCTCTCGGTCAACCGCGGCGCCTACGACGAAGGCCTCTCCCTGTTGACGTCCCTCGAGCGCGACCAGCCCGAGCACGATCACATTCAATACCTGCTGGCCGTCGTCCGCTCGCAACGCGGCGAAGCCGAGGCCGCCTGGCCCACCTCCAGAAGGCCATCGACCTCCGCCCTTCGCTCCGCCTCCAGGCGGGCACGGACACCGATCTCGAGCCGCTTCACGACAACCCGGCTTTCAACGCGCTGCTCGACCCCGCCCGGCTGACCGCGGGCCGCCAGCGGACGGGACGATAAGCACTTCGGTAAAGAAGGTTGACGGTCAACAGTTCACGGTTTACACGGTCAGACCGCGCCTGACAGCGTGGGAGAACCGTGAACCGTCAACCGTGACCCGTCAACGATCTACACTACCGTAATGTCCACCCTCCACGTCCTGATCCTCGCCGCGGGCAAGGGCACGCGGATGAAATCGGCCACGCCCGAAGGTCCTCCACCCGGTGGCGGGCACGCCGATGATCGACTACGTCCTCGAGGCGGCCGCCGCTCTTGGCGCCCGCCACGCGCACGGTGGTCGTCGGACACGGCGCGGAGGCGGTGAAGGCGGCGCTCGTCCGGTCATGCGGACGTGCGGTTCCTGCTCCAGGAGCCGCAGCTGGGTACGGGCCACGCGCTGATGCAGGCGGCGCCGCTCTTCGAGGGCGTCTCCGGCACGCTGCTCCTGCTTTCCGGCGACGTCCCGCTGCTGACGCCGGCTACGCTGCGCGCGCTGCTCGACACCCACGAGCGCTCGAAGGCGTCCGCCACGCTGCTCTCCGCCATCGTCCCCGACCCCGCCGGCTACGGGCGGGTCGTCTGGGACGGCGACCAGGTCGCGCGCATCGTCGAACACCGCGACGCCACTCCGGCCGAGCGCGCGATCCGGGAGATCAACGCCAGCATCTACGCGTTCGACCTCGACCCGCTCTTCGGGGCCCTGCGCCGGATCTCGGCGGACAACGCCCAGCGGGAGTCCTACCTGCCCGATCTCATCGGCGATCTACCGCGCGCGACGGCCGTCGGGTCGCGGCCCTGGTCGCGGACCACCCGGACGAGATCCTCGGGATCAACAGCCGCGTGGAGCTGGCCGCCATGAGCAGGCGCGTGTGGCAGGCCCGCAACGAGGCGTTGATGGCGGCCGGGGTCACGCATCGAGGACCCTGCCACGACGTACGTGGACGCAGCGGTCACGGTCGGCCCCGACACCGACGATCAAGCCCGGCGTCACGCTGGCAGGGCCGAACGAGCATCGGCGCCGGCTGCGTCATCCACTCGGGCGTCCGCATCGTGGACTGCGTGCTGGACGATCGGGTGACGGTTTTCGACCACTGCCTCGTCCTGGGCGCGCATATTGCAGAGGGAGCGCAGGTCGGTCCCTTCGCGCGCATCCGCCCCGAGACCCGACATCGGGCGCGACGCGCGGATCGGCAACTTCGTGGAGCTGAAGAAGACGCGGTTCGGCGCGGGCAGCAAGGCGATGCACCTGGCCTACCTGGGCGACGCGACGATCGGCGAGCGCGTGAACGTCGGCGCGGGCACGATTACCTGCAATTACGACGGCGTGAAGAAGAGCCCGACGGTCATCGAGGACGGCGCCTTCATCGGCAGCGACACCCAGCTGATTGCGCCGGTGCACGTGGGCCGGGGGGCCTACGTCGCGGCGGGGTCGTCGATCACCAAGGACGTCCCGGCCGACGCGCTCGGCATCGCGCGAGGCAGACAGAGCAACATCGAGGGGTGGGTCACGAGGAAGAAATCGCGTACGTAGGGAGGACGGGGATCACTTCGCAATTCTCTATTTGGCAATTGTCTATTTGGCCACTGGCTATCTGGGGTTTCGAATGCGGCCACGTGGGGCAATTTGCCAAGTGGTCAGTTGTTCCCTTGTTCCCTGATCTGGCACAGCGTCGCTCCCTTGGAACCTGACGAGGATCATCCTCATGTGCGGCATCATTGGCTACATCGGGCCCAAACCGGTCGTCCCGGTCCTGATTGAGGGTCTGCGCCGGCTCGAGTACCGCGGCTACGACTCGGCAGGCATCGCGCTCGTGCGCAACGGCGCCATCGGCCTGCGGCGCAGCGCCGGCAAGCTCTCTCGCCTCGAGGAGGCCATTCGGTACGGACCCGATCGACGGCGAGTTCGGCGTCGGCCATACCCGCTGGGCCACGCACGGCCGCCCCACCGAGGAGAACGCCCACCCGCACCGCGACTGTTCGGGCCGCATCGTCGTGGTCCACAACGGGATCATCGAGAACTACCTGGAGCTGAAGCAGGAGCTGCAGGCGAAGGGCCACAAGTTCGTCACCGAGACGGACACGGAGATCGTCGCGCACCTCGTCGAGCAGGAGCTGAAGGAGGTGCCGGCGGGCGGCGGCCTCGAGTGCGCCACGCGCCGGGCGCTCGCCCGGCTGCGCGGGATGTTCGCGCTCGTCCTGCTGTCGGCCGACGAACCCCGGAAGATCGTGGCCGTCCGCAACGGGCCCCCCCTCGTGGTGGGCATCGGCGACGGCGAGTACTTCGTGGCCTCGGACATCCCGGCCATCCTGGCGCACACGCGCGACGTGGTGTTCCTCGCGGACGAGGAGATGGCGGTCCTCACCAAGGACGGGGTCGTCTTCACGAACTTCGCCGGGACCACGCTCGACCGCCCCACCCAGCGCGTGTCGTGGGACCCGATCCAGGCGGAGAAGGCCGGCTACAAGCACTTCATGCTGAAGGAGATCTTCGAGCAGCCGCAGGCCGTGCGCGACACGGTGCTCGGCCGCGTGTCGCTCGACACGGCGCGCGTCTTCCTCGAGGAGATGACGCTGTCGGAGACGGAGCTGGCCGCCGTCGAGAACGTGTCGATCATCGCGTGCGGCACGTCGTGGCACGCGGGGCTGGTGGGCAAGTACCTGATCGAGTCGCTGGCGCGCCTGCCCGTGGAGACGGACTACGGCTCGGAGTACCGCTACCGCAACCCGATCGTCGGGCCCCGGACGCTCGCGGTGGTGATCACGCAGTCGGGCGAGACCGCGGACACGCTGGCCGCCTTGCGCGAGGCGCGCCACAAGGGCGCGCGCTGCGTGGCGATCTGCAACGTCGTGGGCAGCATGGCCACCCGCGAGAGCGACGGCACCGTCTACACGCACGCGGGGCCGGAAATCGGCGTCGCCTCGACCAAGGCGTTCACCTCGCAGCTGGTCGCGCTCTACCTGCTCGCGCTGCACCTGGCCCGCATTCGCGGCACGATCGGCGAGGAAGAAGCGCGCGGGCACATCGAGAACCTGCTGCAGCTGCCGACGCTCATCGACCAGACTCTCCGCGTGTCGGCGCTGGTGGACGAGATCGCCCGGCGCTTCTACAACCGCAAGGACTTCCTCTACCTGGGTCGCGGCATCAACTACCCCATTGCCCTCGAGGGCGCCCTCAAGCTGAAGGAAATCTCCTACATCCATGCCGAGGGCTACCCCGCCGGCGAGATGAAGCACGGGCCGATCGCCCTCATCGACGAGCAGATGCCCGTGGTGGCCATCGCCACGCGCGATCACGTGTTCGAGAAGATGCTGAGCAACATCCAGGAGGTCAAGGCCAGGGGCGGCTCGGTCATCGCGCTCACCACCGGCCGCGACGAGCTCGTCGAAGGGCTGCTCGACACGACGGACTCGATCATCAGCCTGCCCGAATCGTCTCCGCTGCTCACGCCCGTCATCGCGGTCGTGCCGCTTCAGCTGCTCGCCTATCACATCTCGGTGCGCCGGGGCTGCGACGTGGACCAGCCGAGGAACCTGGCGAAGAGCGTGACGGTGGAATAGTAGGCAGTAGGCAGTAGGCAGTTGAGATCACTAGAGTCACGCTGAGTAGAGTTAACGGTCGCCCTGAGGGGCCGTGAGCGCGTACAATGGACCGGTTGTTGCGCGCAGCCCGCTGGCTCGCAGCCTACCGCCTACCCCCTACCGCCTACTGACAGTTCATGGACTTCCTTGACGAATTGAACCCCGAGCAGCGCGAGGCCGTGCTGAAGGTTGATGGCCCGCTGCTCATTCTCGCCGGCGCGGGGTCGGGCAAGACTCGCGTCATCGCCTACCGGGTTGCCTACCTCATCGGGTCCGGCTACGCGGAGCCGAACGAGGTCGTTGCCGTCACCTTCACGAACAAGGCTGCCGAGGAGATGCGGGGACGCGTCGAGCAGCTGCTCGGCGACGCCTGCGCCGGCGCGTGGATCATGACCTTCCACGCGATGTGCGCCCGCCTCCTCCGCCGCGAGGCCCCGGTGATCGGCCTCTCGCGCGACTTCGTCATCTACGACTCCTCCGACCAGGTGTCGGCCGTCAAGCAGGCGATGCGCGACCTGCACATCGACGACAGCATCCTCCAGCCGCGCGTCGCGCTCTCGCGCATCAGCCACGCCAAGAACCAGATGAAGGGCCCCGAGGCCTTCGTCAACAGCTACAACCCGAAGGACGCCGAGGCCGGCAAGATCTTCGAGCGGTACCAGCGCGCCCTCGCCGACGCGAACGCCCTCGACTTCGACGACCTCCTGCTGAAGACCGTCGCGCTGTTCGAGAACGACGGCCTCCGGGCCCGCTACGCCAACCGCTTCCGGTTCCTCCTGGTGGACGAGTACCAGGACACCAACCGCCCCCAGTACCTGCTGCTGCGCCTGATGGCCCAGGCGCACCGCAACATTTGCGTGGTGGGCGACCCCGACCAGTCGATCTACAAGTGGCGGGGCGCGGACCTCAAGAACATCATGGACTTCGAGCACGACTACCCCGAAGCCACGGTGGTCAAGCTCGAACGGAACTACCGCTCCACGCAGGTCATCCTCGACGCGGCGTCCGCCGTGATCAGCCAGAACCGCGCAGCGCAAGGAGAAGCGGCTCTGGACCGAGCGCAAGGGCGGCGACAAGCTGCGGTACTACCAGGCGAACGACGAACTCGAGGAAGCCGACTTCATCGCCCGGACCGCGCGGCAGGCGGTGGCGGCCGACGGCCAGACGCCGATGGCCGTGCTCTACCGGACCAACGCCCAGTCGCGCGTGATAGAAGACGCGCTGCGGCGCGAGGGGATCTCCTACCGCATCATCGGCAGCGTCCGGTTCTACGAGCGCAAGGAGGTGAAGGACACCCTCGCCTATCTCAAGCTCCTGCTCAATCCGGACGATGACGTGAGTTTGAGGCGGGTGATCAACGTGCCCACGCGCGGGATCGGCAAGGGCGTGATGGACTCGCTCGAGGCCGCGCCGCCCGCCCTGCCCGTCTCGGGTCACGCCGGCCTCTCGGCCCACTCGCTCTGGTCGCGCCTGGTGGGCGGCCTCGACAGCGGCGCCTTCTCCGGGCGCGCCGCCTCGTCTCTGCGCGTGTTTCGAGACCTCGTGATTCGCCTCGCCGAGATCTCCCGCGCCGAGCCGGTCTCGATCACGATCGGCAAGGTGCTGGACCGGACCGGCTACCTCCAGGCACTGCGCGACGAGCGCACCGAGGACGCCGAGGGCCGCATCGAGAACCTGGCGGAACTCGTCTCGGCCGCGAAGGAGTACGAGAGCCGCGAGGAGAACGCCACGCTCGGCGGCTTCGTGGATCGGCTCTCGCTGCTGTCCGACGTGGACGAGGCCGAGGGCGCGCCCGACGCCCGCGTCTGGATGATGACGCTGCACGCCGCCAAGGGCCTCGAGTTCCCGGTTGTCGTCATCGCGGGCCTCGAGGAGAACCTCTTCCCCCACTCACGGTCCGCGGAGGACGAGGCGGAGTTGGAGGAGGAGCGGCGCCTCTGCTACGTGGGGATGACACGCGCCCGCCGGCGTCTCCTGCTCACCAGCGCGGCCCGCCGGCGCTGGTACGGCGAGTACCGCGCCACGAGCCCGTCCCGCTTCATCGACGAGGTGCCCGCGGAACTGCTCGAGCGCAGCGAGCCCGCGCTCCTTCGTCCTACTACCAGGCCTCGCTCGGCTCCTGGGATCGCAAGCCGAGCCCGTACCGGGCGCGGCGGCGCGGGCGGTCCCCGCCGGGTCCGCGAGGAAACGCCCGCCTACTCCTACGAGGACGAGGACCAGTCCCGCCCCGTCCACGTCGAGCTTGGTTCGCGCGTCCGCCACGCCATGTTCGGCGTCGGCACGGTCGTCGGCCTGGAGCCGATCGACGGCGACGTCAAGCTGACGGTCCGCTTCGCCGGGGTGGGTGTGAAGAGGCTGGTGGGGAAATACGCGAAGCTGGAAGTCGTCTGACCGGCGCGAGGACGGTCGCGCGCCGGCAGGCCCCATCCGGCTTCAGGGCTCAGGGCTTAAGGCTCAGGGCCGTGTCACACGGCCAGAGAAGTGTGATCTGCCTTGAGGCTCGAAGCCATGAGCCTTGAGCCGTCCGATCGGCCGAGACAAAAAAGGGCCCCGACGGTTTCCCACGGGGCCCCCGGCATGCATCGAGCTGTCCCGTCCTAGCCCTTGGGCGCCGCCGCGTCGGCGATGCGCGTGATCATCCAGCGGCCCTCGATGTCCTTGCCGCCCGCCGGGTCCTTCAGGACCACGCGCTGCATGGTCAGCACCAGGGTCTTCTTCTCGGTCTGGCCGTTCGGCATCTGGACGTTGGCCGTGACGGTCGCTTCCTTCTTGTACTCGGTGGCGTCGAAGGTCGTCGGGTCGTGATCGGCCACGCTGAGGTCGGCCACCCGGCGCTCGTGGTTCAGCTTCTGCCGAGCCTCGGACACCTTCTTCGACAGCACCGCCTGCTCCTCGCGGTACTTGGTCCACGCGGTCTGGATCTCGGCGTCCTTGCCACGGGGCTTCCCGGCGGTGGCTTCCGCCTTCAGGATGCGGTTGATCGCCTCGAAGTTGCTGTCCTGGTACTCCTTCATCTTCTTCGAGAACTCGGTCTCGGCGGCGACGGCGTCCTTGCGCGCCTTCTCGAGTTCCTTGAACTGCAGGGGCCGGGCTTCCTCGGGGGTCACGGAGACCACCGACACGCTCGAGGCCTGGCCGTCCCTGGTGGGATCGAAGGAAACGGTCGCAATGCTTGCGAGCGTCATGTTGTCCCCCAGCCGCGACGACTGGAAGAACTTGCGCACCATCTGTTCCTCGGGTGCGCTGCTGCAGGCGGCGGTGAGGGCGACGGCGATGAGGACGGGGCAGAGTAACCAAAGATGACGCGGCCGATGCATGCCAGCCTCCTTTACTCGTTGATATCTTCTTCTCTTTCGGCGAGTCGGGCGATGGATACGACCCGGTCGTCTTCTTCCACCCCGATCAGACGCACGCCCTGAGTGGCCCGGCCGATGGTACGGACATCCCTCGTCACGGTGCGCAGGACCTTCCCCTGCTGGGTGATGAGCATCAGCTCATCCTCGTCCTTGACGTAGGCAATACCGACAACTCGGCCGTTCCGATCGGTCGTGTGGATGTTGATAATACCCAAACCGCCTCTTGACTGCACGCGATATTCGTCAAGGTCCGTTCGCTTGCCGAACCCGTTCTCCGAGACGGTCAGCAGGGTCCCCCCCTCGCTGACCACCTCCATGGCCACCGCCTCGTCGCCCTCCCGGAGGGTGATGCCCCGCACGCCGTAGGCCCCCCGGCCGGTCGGCCGGACGTCCTCCTCGGGGAACCGGATGGCCATGCCGTCCCGCGTCCCGATGAACACGTGGCCCTTGCCGTCGGTCACCTGCACGCCGATGACGGCGTCGCCCTCCTCCACCCCCATGGCGATGATCCCCGCCACCCGCGGGTTGCGGAAGGCGGTCAGCTCGGTCTTCTTGACCACGCCCTTCCGGGTGCCCATGACCACGTACCTGCCGTCCTCGAACTCCTTGACCGCGAGCAGGGCGGCGATCCGCTCGTCGGGGAGCATGGCGGCCATGTTGGCGATCGCCTTGCCCTTCCCGTCCGGCCCGACGTCCGGGACCTCGTACACCTTGACCCAGTAGACCCGGCCCTTGTCGCTGAAGATCAGGATGTAGGCATGGGTCGAGGCGATGAAGAGGCGCGTGACGAAGTCCTCCTCGCGCACGCTCATCCCCTTCCGCCCCAGGCCGCCGCGCCGCTGGATCCGGTAGTTGGTGAGGGCCGTCCGCTTGATGTACCCGGTGTTGCTGACCGTGATCGCCATGTCTTCCTCGGCGATCAGGTCCTCGATGCGGAACTCGCCCTCCTCCTCGACGATCTCCGTCCGCCGCTCGTCCCCGTACTTGTCCCGGACCGCGCGCAGCTCGGACACGACGATTTCCATCAGCAGCTTCTCGCTGCCCAGGATGGCGCGGTACCGCTCGATCTGCTTCAGCACCTCGGCCAGCTCGTCGAGGATCTTCTGCCGCTCGAGGCCGGTCAGGCGCTGGAGCTGCATGTCGAGGATGGCCTGCGACTGGACCTGCGACAGGCCGAACCGCGTCATGAGGCCGTCGCGCGCCTCGCCCGGCGACTTCGAGGCGCGGATCAGCGCGATCACCTCGTCGAGGTGATCGAGCGCGATCTTCAGGCCCTCGAGGATGTGGGCCCTCGCCTCCGCCTTCCGCAGCTCGAACTCGGTCCGCCGCCGCACCACGTCGCGCCGGAACTCCACGAAGTGCTCGGAGCAGGTCGGCCAGCGGCAGCACGCACCGGCCGGCCGCCCACGATGGCCAGCGTGATGATGCCGAACGAGGTTTGCAGCGGCGTGTGCTTGTAGAGGTTGTTGAGGACGACGTCCGCGACCTCGCCCCGCTTCAGCTCGATGACGATCCGCAGGCCCTCGCGGTCCGACTCGTCGCGCAGGTCCGAGATGCCCTCGAGCGTCTTCTCCCGCACCAGCTCGGCGATCTTCTCGAGCAGCTTCGCCTTGTTGACCTGGTAGGGGATCTCGGTGACGACGATCGAAGAGCGGTCGCCCTTGGCGCTCTCCTCGACCGTGGCGCGCGCGCGGATCGTGAGCGACCCGCGGCCGGTGTGGTACGCCTGCACGATGCCCGAGCGGCCGACGATCAGGCCGCCGGTCGGGAAGTCGGGGCCGGGGACGATCTTCAGCAGGCCCTTGAAGAGGGCGTCGGCCGACGGGGGCGCGCCGCCCGCCTCGCGCTGCTCGATCAGCCAGATCGCGGCGTCCACCACCTCGCGCAAATTGTGCGGCGGGATGTTGGTGGCCATGCCGACGGCAATGCCCACCGACCCGTTGACGAGGAGGTTCGGGAAGGGCGCCGGCAGGACGGTCGGCTCCTCGGTGGTCTCGTCGTAGTTGGGGACGAAGTCCACCGTCTCCTTGTCGAGGTCCGCCATCAGCTCCTCGGCCAGCGGCATCAGCCGGGCCTCGGTGTACCGCATGGCGGCGGGCGGGTCGCCGTCCATCGAACCGAAGTTCCCCTGGCCGTCCACCAGGGGCTGGCGCATGTTGAAGTCCTGCGCAAGGCGGACGAGCGTGTCGTAGATGGACGCGTCGCCGTGGGGGTGGAAGTTCCCCATGACCTCGCCGACGATCTTCGCGCACTTGCGGTAGGCGCGGTTGCTGGCCAGGCCCATGCCGCGCATGCCGTACAGCACGCGGCGGTGGACCGGCTTGAGGCCGTCGCGCACGTCGGGAAGCGCCCGCCCGATGATTACGCTCATCGCGTAATCCATGTACGAGCGCTTCATCTCGTCTTCGATATTTACGGGAAGCTTGGTCAGTGCATCCATGGCAGGGATTCGGGCACGGAGCTGTCAGGGAACGAGGGAACAACTGACCATTTCGCAAATGGCTCCCTGGTCAGTCGCCACGTTGACCCCTGATCCGCGTCAGATGTCGAGGTTCTTCACGTCCAACGCGTTGTCCTCGATGAACTTCCGGCGCGGCTCGACCTGGTCGCCCATCAGGGTCGTGAACATCAGGTCGGCCTCGGTGTGGTCTTCCGCCCGCACCTGCAGCAGCGTCCGGACTTCCGGCTTCATCGTGGTGGACCAGAGCTGCTCGGGGTTCATCTCGCCGAGGCCCTTGTAGCGGTTGATCGCCACGCCCCGCTTCCCCGCCGTGATGAAGAACTCCACCAGGGCGTCGAGCGTTTCGAGCGTCACCGCCTCGGGCTCGCGGGCACGGCCCGCGGGGGCCGTCTCGCGCGCGTCCGCGGGCTCCGCGGCCAGCTTCGTCGTGCGATCGATGGCGCCGCCACCGATCCGCGTGTCGTCGGCCGAGGCCGTCGGGATCCCGGGGTCCTTCTCGTCCACCTCGGTCGGCACCGGAGCCGACATGGCCACCGTCACCGGGAGTTCGATGCCGCGGACCTCGCGGTACGCTCCCAGCAGCGTGCGGTACTCGCTGCCCGTCACGAACTCGAGGCCGAGCGAGTAGTGCCGCGGGTAGCCGTTCGAGCGGTCCTCCACCAGCAGGGAGAAGGCGTTGTGCTCCTCGTCCGGCTGGACGCTGACCGCCCGCGTGGGCGTCGCCAGCGAATCGGCCAGGGCCTGCAGGTCCTCGGCCTGCGCGAAGAACGTCTTGTCGCGTGCTTCGCGGTCCATCAGCGCCTTGACCACGTCGAACTGGTAGCCGCGCCGCTCCACCGCCGCCAGGTACTTCTTGAACCCCACCAGCCGGTGCAGCACCTTCTCGAGCGCCTCGCCGGACAGCTGCGACCCGTCTTTCAGGCGCACCACGCGGCTCTCGATCGCCCGGCGAATCAGCCAGTTCTCCAGCTCGCGCTCGTCCTTGATGTAGTGCTCGGCCTTGCCCCGCTTCACGCGGAACAGGGGCGGCTGGGCGATGTAGACGTAGCCGCGCTCGATCAGCTCCGGCAGCTGGCGGTAGAAGAACGTGAGCAGCAGCGTGCGGATGTGGGACCCGTCCACGTCCGCGTCGGTCATGATGATGATCCGGTGGTACCGGAGCTTCGCGATGTCGAAGTCCTCGGGGCCGACGCCGCAGCCCAGGGCCGCGATCATCGTCTTGATTTCCTCGCTCCCGAGCATCTTGTCGAAGCGCGCCCGCTCGACGTTCAGGATCTTGCCCTTCAGCGGCAGGATCGCCTGGAAGCGGCGGTCCCTCCCCTGCTTGGCCGACCCGCCGGCCGACTCGCCCTCGACGATGTACAGCTCGCTGCCCGCGGGGTCCCGTTCCTGGCAGTCGGCCAGCTTGCCCGGCAGGCTGCTGTTCTCCAGCGCGCCCTTGCGGCGCACGAGGTCCCGCGCCTTCCGCGCCGCGTCGCGCGCCCGGGCCGCGTCCACCGACTTCATCACCAGGCGCCGCGCGACCGCCGGGTTCTCCTCGAGGAACGCGCCCAGCTTGTCGTTGACGATGGCCTCGACGATGCCCTTGACCTCGGTGTTGCCAAGCTTCGTCTTGGTCTGGCCCTCGAACTGCGGGTGCGGAATCTTGACGCTGATGACGGCGGTGAGGCCCTCGCGGATGTCGTCGCCGCTGAGGCTCTCCTTGAGGTCCTTCGTCAGGTTGTTCTTCGCGGCGTAGTTGTTGACCGTGCGCGTGAGCGCCGCGCGGAAGCCCGACAGGTGCGTGCCGCCCTCGTGCGTGTTGATGTTGTTCGCGAACGAGTAGAGCGTCTCGGTGTAGCCGTCGTTCCACTGGAGCGCGATCTCCGCGTCGATGCCGTCGCGCTCGCCCCTCATGTAGATCGGCTTCTCGTTGACGCCGGTCTTGTTGCGGTTCAGGTGCGTGACGAACTCGCGGATGCCGCCCTCGTACTGGAACTTGTGCCCCTTCCCTTCCGCCCGCTCGTCGTCCAGGGTGATGGCGACGCCGGGGTTGAGGAAGGCGAGCTCGCGCAGGCGCTGGGCCAGCGTGTCGAAGCTGAAGTCGATCGTCTCGAAGATCTTGCCGTCGGGCAGGAAGGTGATCTTGGTGCCGCGCTTCTTCGTCGTGCGGCCCGTGACCTCGAGATCCGCCGTCGGGTGGCCGTGATCGTAGACCTGGTGGTAGACCAGGCCGTTGCGCCAGATCTCGAGGTCCAGCGTCTCGGAGAGCGCGTTCACCACCGACACGCCCACGCCGTGCAGGCCCCCCGACACCTTGTAGCTGTCGTTGTCGAACTTGCCGCCCGCGTGCAGCACCGTCATCACGACCTCGGCCGCCGACCGGCCGCTCTCGTGCATGTCCACGGGGATGCCGCGGCCGTTGTCCACGACCGTGACGGAGTTGTCGATGTGGATGGTGACGTTGATGCTGTCGCAGTAGCCGGCGAGTGCCTCGTCGATCGAGTTGTCCACCACCTCGTAGACCAGGTGGTGAAGGCCCTGCGGCCCCGTCGACCCGATGTACATGGCGGGCCGCTGCCGGACCGCCTCGAGCCCCTCGAGGACCTTGATCTTGTCGGCGCCGTAGTCGTAGGAAACCTCTTCGGCCCCTGGCTGGATCGGTACCTGCGCCTGCTCGTCGTTCGGGTTCACGTCAATGCTGCGATCGGACATTCGGAAAGCGTGATCCTTCTAGGCGGAGGGCGGGGGGGCGGAAGGCGGTTCCGTTCCTTCTGTCGCCTGCCGCCGGTTGTTTGCTTCGTGTCAGCTGGAGGGCGGGGGGCCAGGGGCTCTTCGTCCCGCCTACCGCCTGCCGCCTTCCCGCCTATATGCTCATGCTCAGAACCGCATGGGCATGAGCACATAGGTGTAAGCGAACCCTTCCTGGCCGACCGGCTTCATCACGGCCTGGCTGACCTCGTCCTTGAGCTCCAGCACCACGGCGTCGGTCTCGACCGCGTCGAGGAACTGCAGCAGGTACGAGCCGTTGAAGCCAATCTGCATGGCCGGGCCCTTGTAGTCGTCCACCATGAGCGTCTCCTTCGCCTCGCCCAGCTCGGGGCTGCTCGTGGAGACCTCGACCTTGCCTTCCTCGATGGCGAACTTGACGGCGCGCGAGCGCTCCGGCGACAGGACGTTCACTCGCTTCAGCGCGTTCGTCAGCCGCTCCCGCTCGAACTGCACGAACTTGTCGTTGCCCTTCGGCACCACCCGCTCGAAGGCGGGGAACTGCGCCTCGATCATCCGCGATACGAGCACGCGGCCGGCGATCTCGAAGAACAGGTGGTTGTCGAGCCGCTCGTAGCGGATGTCGCCCTCGACCTCCATGAGCAGGCGTGCCAGCTCGCCCACCGTCTTCTTCGGCAGGATGACGCGAACCTCTTCCTTCAGCTGCGGGAACTCCGCCGGCGCCTGCACGAGCGCGAGGCGGTGCCCGTCGGTGGCCACGAGCGACAGCTGCGTCGGGGCGGCCACCATCAGCACGCCGTTCAGGAAATACCGGGTGTCGTCGCTGGTGGTCGCGAAGTGCGTGCGCGCGATCATCTGCCGGAGGAGCGTGGCGTTCAGCATCAGCCCGGCTTCGCCGGTCGCCCTGGGCAGCGACGGGAAGTCGTCGGCCGGCATCGTCTGGATGCGCGAGTCGAAGCGGTCGGCCGCCACCTTGACGCCGCTCTTGTCCTGCTCGATCCGGACCTCGGTCTCGGGCAGCACGCGGATGATCTCGAAGAACTTCTTCGCCGGCAGCGTGAGCCGGCCGCCCTTCGCGACAGACGCGGTGCAGCGGCTCCGGAGGGCGACCTGGAGATCCGTCGCCAGGAACCGGATCTCCTCGCCATCGGCTTCCATGAGCACATTGGCGAGCACGGGGATCGTGTTGTTGCGCTCGACGATTCCCTGGAAGAGTTGCAGTTCGCGCAGCAGGTCGCTCTTGCGGACGACAAGTTCCATGGCGGTGCTGACCTCGTGAGGGACGCGTTGAAGATTCTGTACGTCTGAAATAGAGGAAAAGTACAGAAAGAAATTATACCGGAAAGAGAGGTGTGTGGAAAAGGTTATTTGCCCGGTTTAGTCCTTGCCTATGAGTAATTTGCGCTGTGGATGCCATCTGCGGATCCAGGCGCCCGGAACGCCCCGGCCGGCGGCCGGCCCGTCGGCTCAACAGTCAACCCGGTGTGCCCGGAAAGAGGGCTGTGGAAGGACGGGGCGTCAGGTAGCAAGGGAGCAATTGACCACTTGGCAAATTCTCCGAAATAGACAATCGCCAAGTAGTCATTTGCCAAGTGACCGAATTCAGCGCAGCGACTCCATGAAGCTGTTGAGAAGGTTGTTGAAATCGCGATCGTTGTCCTTCAGCTTCTCGACCATCTTGATCGAGTGGATCACCGTCGAATGGTGCTTGCCGCCGAAGCTCCGCCCGATTTCCGGGAGCGAGGCGTTCGTGAGGTTCTTGCAGAGGTACATCGCGATCTGGCGGGGCCGCGCCACGGACTTTGCGTTGTTGCGCGTCTTCAGCTCGTTCGGCCGGAGCCGATAGTAGTCGGCGACGTACTTCTGGATGACCTCGATGGTCACCGCCTTCTCGTCGTGGTCGAGGACGTGCTTGAGCACCTCCTGCGCCAGCGCGAGCGAGATTTCCTGGCCCTTCAGCGAGGCGTAGGCGATCAACCGGATCAGCGACCCCTCCAGCTCGCGGATGTTCGACTTGATCTTGCCCGCGATGTAGAGAGCGACGTTGTCGGGCAGCGGGATCGACTCGGCCTCGGCCTTCTTCTTGAGGATCGCGACCTTCGTTTCGAGGTCCGGTGGCTGAATGTCGGCGATCAGGCCCCATTCGAAGCGCGAGCGCAGCCGTTCCTCGAGCGACGGGATCTCGCGGGGCGGGCAGTCGCTGCTGATGACCAACTGCTTTTGCGCGTCGAACAGCGAGTTGAAGGTGTGGAAGAACTCGGTCTGCGTGCCTTCCTTCCCGGCCAGGAACTGGATGTCGTCCACCAGCAGCACGTCCACCGAGCGGTAGCGTTCGCGGAACTCGAAGATCCGGTCGTTCTTGACCGCGTTGATCATCTCGTTCATGAACCGCTCGCTCGAGATATAGGTCAGGTGGGCGTTGCGGTGGTGGTTGAGGACGTAGTGCCCGATGGCGTGCATGAGGTGCGTTTTGCCCAGGCCCACGCCACCGTAGATGAACAGCGGGTTGTAGGACCTCGACGGCGTTTCCGCCACCGCCCGGCACGCCGCCTCGGCGAACTGGTTGGAGGGACCCACCACGAACGTGTCGAACGAGTAGCGCGGGTTGAGGCCGGCCAGCGAGGTGGCCGGGACGGGGTCCATGCGGGACGTGACCGGCGTCGGCACGGCCGGCGGATGTTCGACGGGTGGCGCCGGGTCGGCCGGCTCTCCGGCGATATCCGCGAAGGCGTTGGCCGGCGCTTTCGGCGCCCCCGCCTCCGCGAAAGGATCGCCGCCCTGGTCGGACGGTTCGCGTTCGGCCGGCTGCTCGGCGACGAAGATGACCGTGGAACCCTTGCGGCCGACCTCGTCGAGGGCCTCGGTGAGGACCGCCGAGTAGTGCTTCAACAGCCAGTTGCGGACGAGAGGGTCCGGGACGCGAACGGCGACGGTCTGGCCGTCGTCGTCCAGGAAAACGGCCGGCTTGAACCACGTGTAGAACGAGTGCCGGTTTACCTTCGTCTCGATGCGAGCGAGCACCCGGTCCCAGATGTTCGTTTCCATAACCGAAAGTGACCCGACCCCCGAAAGTGACCCGACCTCGAAAGTGACCCGACCCCGAAAGTGACCCGACCTCGAAAGTGACCCGACCCCGAAAGTGACCCCCAAAGCCCGACCCCCGGATGTCCCGGTCAGTTCTCCCGACTTTCGCCCCCAAAATCAGGCATTTCCGTCGCTTCCGTGCCCCGCCAAAGCCCGTCCATACAGGGCTCGCGCCTTTCGCCTTTCGGTCAGGCCTTGATTTTCCGGGCATCGGCTGGGGTACGACCGTGCCGGGAGGCTGTTTTTCCACATATTTTTCCACAGTTGTGGAAAACTCTGGGGATAGACCGAACTCAGGCGGTCCCTCCGAGGGGGCCGGAAGAGCGGGGAAGGCTGAACAATGTACCACAAAGCCGCGCGCATTTGACAGTGGTTGTACGGCTCCGCTACCATTGAAAGTTCGGCACTCTCGATCTGGAGCCAGACAGCCATGAAGCGCACGTTTCAGCCCAATAATCGTCGTCGTCACAAGACTCACGGCTTCCTCGTCCGCATGGCCACCAAGGGCGGCCGGCTGGTGCTGAAGCGTCGCCGCGCGAAGGGTCGCAAGCGCCTGGCCCTCTAGCCGGGGGACTCGGGTGGAACAGGCTGCTCCCGCAAAACGTCAGACCTTCAGGGACGCCAGCCGCATCCGCCGGCGCCCGGAGTTCAAGCGTGTCTACGAGGGCGGCCAGAAGCTCCGCCTGCGGCTGATGACGGTGGTGGTGCTGCCCAACGCGAGACCCGGCAGCCGCCTGGGCATCGCGGCGACCCGGAAACTTGGCGGGGCCGTCATCCGTAACCGGGCGAAGCGCCTGGTGCGGGAGGTGTTTCGCAAGGCGGACGTCCCCGGCGGCCTGGATATCGTCGTCATCCCGCGGCGGGACATGCTGGATGTCGAGTACCCCACCATTGAAGCCGAATTCCGATACGCCCTGCGGCGAATGCGACGGCCGAGCGCCGGGGCATGATGAGCCCGGGCTGTGGGCCCGTGGGGCGCTGGCGGTCCTTCGAGCGTACAAGATCCTCGTTTCGCCTCTGTTTGCAGGGTCCTGCCGGTACCTGCCTTCCTGTTCGGACTACACCGCCGAAGCCGTGCGCCGGTACGGCGTTCTACGCGGCAGCTGGCTGGGGCTTCGACGGCTCAGCCGTTGTCAACCGTTTGGCTCGCACGGGTACGACCCGGTGCCGTAGGGGCACGGTCAAGGGTCAGGTCGGCATCTACGGTCGAGAGTTGAGAGTTGAGGGTTCCCCACGCCGTGAACGAGAGTTGAGAGTACATCGTCAAGCCGGGGCTGAACCGTTAACGGTGAACTGTCAACCGTGAACGACCGTTAGGCGCAGCGACCGCATCTTCGCAGGGCAAAGGCCTTTTAGTTCATGGAAAAGCGTGTTCTCCTGGCTGTCTTCCTGTCGTTCCTGGTGCTTTACGCGTACCAGTCGTTCTTCCTGAAGCCCCCGGTTCCGGGGCCCCAGCGAACCCCTGACACGCAGGCGACCGGGCCGCAGCAGTCGGCTGGCGCACCCAAGGAGTCGCCGGCGACCGCCCTGCCTCCCCCGGCGGGCATTCCTGCGTCGTCGGCGGCGGCGGCCGCGACCGCGCCCCCGGTCCAGCCGCGCGTGGCGGCTGAATCCGAGCAGGACATCGTGGTGGAGACGCGCGTCATTCGCGCCGTCTTCACGAACAAGGGCGGCCGGATCAAGAGCTGGCAGCTGAAGCGTTATTTCGACAAGCAGGGCAAGCCACAGGAGTTGGTGCCCCTCGACGTGCCCGCCGGCTCCGCGCGCCCCTTCGATCTGAGGGTGGACGATGCGGCGGTGACGGCGAGGCTGGGCGAGGCGCTGTTCCTGCCGGGCGGAAACCTGGCCGGCTCGCGGGTGGACGCCACCGGCGCGGCGCGCACGCTGCGGTTCGACTACGAGGACGGCTCCGGCGTCAAGGCGAGCAAGACGTTCACCTTCGAGCCGGAGTCCTACGTGTTTGGCTTCGACGCAAAGGTCGAAGGCACCGGCCGCCCGTGGAATCCCACCATCCTGTGGGGGCCCGGCCTCGGGGACGTTCACCTCGCCGCGAGCAGCTACGAGCAGAAGCCGCAGGGGATGATCTTCCGCGACGAGAAGGTGGAGCGGCTCGACGCGAAGAAGATCAACGCCCAGCCCGTACACGAGGGCCAGTTCAACGTGGCCGGCGTGGACGACCACTACTTCATCGCGATCGCCCTCCCGAAGCGGATGGTCCGCGTATCGTACGAGCCGGTGGTCGTGCAGGACCCGACCAACGACCCGAAGAAGGCCCGCAATTACATGGCCTTCGGCCTCCGCCAGGCCGAATCCGCGTCGGGTCTCCGCTTTTTCTTCGGCCCGAAGGACTTCGACGTCCTGGCGTCGGTGGACCGCAAGCTCGTCCGCGCGATCAACTACGGGATGCTCGACTGGCTGGCCGTGCCGCTGCTCCGCGGCCTCAAGTGGATCAACGGCTACATCGGCAACTACGGCTGGTCCATCATCATCCTGACTCTCCTCATCAACATCGTGATGTTCCCGCTGCGGCACAAGAGCATGGTGTCGATGCGGAAGATGCAGGAACTGCAGCCGGAGATGAAGGCGATCCAGGAGCGGTACGGGAAGCTGAAGGCGACCGACCCCGAGAAGCAGAAGATGAACGCGGAGGTGATGAACCTCTACAAGACACGGGGCGTGAACCCGGCAGCCGGCTGCGTCCCGATGCTGCTCACGCTGCCCGTGCTGTTCGCCTTCTACTCGCTCCTGTCGCAGGCCATCGAGATTCGCGGCGCGCCGTTCATGCTCTGGATCCAGGACCTGTCGGTGCACGACCCGCTCTACATCACCCCGATCCTGATGGGGGCCAGCCAGTTCTGGCAGCAGAGGATGACGCCCGCGAGCCCGGACCCGAACGCGGCCATGCAGCAGAAGATGATGCTGATGATGCCGCTCGTGTTCATGTTCATGTTCCTGTGGGCGCCGAGCGGCCTGGTCATCTACTGGTTCGCCAGCAACCTGCTCGCAATCGGGCAGCAGTACCTCACCAACCACCTGGTCGGCCCGGCGAAAGTGCACGCCCAGCCGCCGGCGGTGAGGAAGGTCGGGAAGGTCGCGCGGGGAGCGAAGTGAAGGTGGCAATTGTCTGCTTGGCAATTGACCCTTGAGAGCCTGAAGCGCCGCCTCGAGGACGTACCGAAGCGGCGGATTCGAGCCGACCAGACGCGAATTAGACAATCGTCAAGTCTCTCAATTGCAAAGTGACACCATGTCCACCGTAGACGACCTCGACCTGAACAGCCGGCTGCTTGATTTCGTGAACAGCGTGACCGAGGCGATGGGCCTGGCGCTCGAGGCGCGGGTGGAGGACACCCCGGACGGCCCGCGGGTCAACCTCGTGGGAGACGATGCCTCGATGATGCTACGGCACAAGGGCGAGGCGCTGAACGCGCTGCAGCACATCACGGCCACGGTGTTCCGCGACGAGCTGCCCGAGCACCGCCGCGTGGTGGTGGACTGCATGGACTTCCGGCGCGACAAGGACGTCGAGCTGAAGCAGATGGCGCTGTTCCTCGGCGAGAAGGCCCGGCGGACGGGCGTGGACCAGCAGCTCGGGCCGCTCAACGCCTACGAGCGCCGCATCGTCCACATGGCGGTCGCCGAGCAGGGGCTGGCGGAAACGGAAAGCATCGGGGACGCGTCCGTCAAGACGGTCATCATCTCGCCGAAACGTCGATAAATGTCATTTGTTGATCTTCTGACTTGTTGATTTGTTGATTGATTGATCGATTGGTTGATTGATCGATTGATGTGCCGGCCCGGCGGGGGCGGCTTCAATCAGCACATCACCAAATCCACCAGTCAATCAGAAATCACCAGGGTCAAGAAATCAACAAATGACGCCGTCAGATACCATTGTGGCTGTGGCAACCCCCCCAGGGCGGGGTGGGCTGGCCGTGGTGAGGCTGAGCGGTCCCCAGGCCTTCCCCATCGCCCTGTCGCTGCTGGAGCGGCCCGTCACCTTCACGCCCAGGCGCGCGGTCCTCGCTCGCATCGCCGTCCCGGCGCCCGGCTCCCTCGCCGCACCCTCCCAAATCGGCAATCAACAACTCAACAGATCAAATCGACAACTCAACAAATCCCCAGATCAACCAATGATCCGGGACGACGTGATTGTCCTTCCCTTCGCCTCCCCCGCGTCCTATACCGGCGAAGCCGTCGTCGAGATCAGTTTGCACGGGAGCATCGTCATTGCAGGCGCAATCGTCCAGGCGGCCGTGGAGGCGGGGGCGCGCCCGGCGGGGCCGGGGGAGTTCACGCTGCGGGCGTTCCTGAACGGCCGATTGGACCTTGCGCAGGCGGAGGCGGTGCGGGATTTGGTGGAAGCGACGACGCCCCTGCAGGCGAGGGTGGCGTTCGACCAGTTGACCGGGACTCTGAGCGGCCGGCTCGCGGAGATCGAGCGCGAGCTCTTCGCCTTGTCGGCTCGGCTCGAGGCGTCCATCGACTTCCCGGACGAGGGCTACCGGTTCGTGGGGCCGGGGGAGGTCGAAGCGATCCTCCGGGGTGTCCGGGAGCGAGTCGAGGCGCTCGTCCACGAAGGGACGCAGGGCCGCCTGGTCAGGGAAGGCGCGACGGTTGCACTGGTGGGGCGGACGAACGTGGGGAAGTCCACGCTGTTCAACCGGCTGGTCGGCCACGATCGTGCCATCGTGACGGAGGTGCCCGGGACGACGAGGGACCTGCTGACGGAGGTGGTGACGCTCGACGGGCTGCGGGTGACGCTGGTAGACACGGCGGGCGTGCGGGCAAGTGCCGATCCCGTGGAGCGGGAGGGGGTGGCGCGCGCGGACCGGGCGCGGGCGGCCGCGGACCTGGTGGTCCTGGTGCTGGACGGTTCGGCGCCGCTCGAGGACGAGGACCTGCGGCTGCTCGAGGACACGGCGGCCGGCCCTCGGGTTGTCGTTTGCAACAAGGCCGACCTGCCGGTGAGGTCCCGCCTTCGCCCAAGGCCTCCCGCAGGCTTCGGCGGGCAAGCGGGTGACTTTGGCGGTCGGGAGACTTTGGAAGACCCGCCTTCGCCCGATGCCCCTCCGGGACATCGGCGGGCAAGCGGGTTCGACGTCGTGGCTGTCTCTGGATTGAGTGGAAGTGGGGTAAACGACCTAATTAGGTCAATCAACAGAGAACTAGGGTGGTCTGGCGTTGCGGAACCCCCCGCACTGAGCAACCCGCGGCACATCGAGCTCCTGGGCCGGGTCCGGGAGGCGCTCGATGCAGCCGGCGAGCTGTTGGCGAACGCAGCCGCCGGTGAGACGGTGCCTGAGGAGATGATCCTCGCGGATCTCCAGCGCGCCCGCGCCACGCTCGAAGAAGTCACGGGGCGGCGGACGACGGATGAGCTGCTGGGGGAAATCTTCTCGAAGTTCTGCGTTGGAAAATGAAATTTGACCGTCCCGGTGGAGGGCTCGAGAGACAATCAAAAAATCCAGCAATCAAGAAATCAAATCAACCAATCAAGGAATCAACCAATCAAAGAATGACGGATTTCGATCTGTTGATTGTCGGCGCCGGGCATGCGGGCTGCGAAGCCGCGTGGGCGGCAGCGCGCCTCGGCTGCCGGGTAGGCCTTTGCACGCTCTCGGCAGACACCGTCGCCCACATGCCGTGCAATCCCGCGGTCGGGGGGACGGCCAAGGGTCACCTGGTTCGGGAGATTGACGCGCTCGGCGGCCTGATGGGCCTGGCCATCGATGCGACCGGGATCCAGTTCCGCGTGCTGAACCGCAGCCGCGGCCCGGCGGTCTGGTCGCCCCGCGCGCAAGCCGACAAGAAGGTGTACCGGAAGTGGATGCGGGCCGCGCTGGAGTCCGAGCCGCGCATCGAATGGGTGATTGGCGCCGTCGGCGCGGTCCTGACGGAACGGGGGCAGGTTACCGGCGTGCAGCTCGAAGACGGCAGGACCGTGAGCTGCGGCGCGCTGGTCGTCACCACCGGGACCTTCCTGAACGGCCTCGTCCACATCGGCCCGGAGAGGATTCCCGCCGGCCGCGCGGGTGAGCCTCCGGCGCGGGCGCTCTCGGAGTCGCTGAAGTCATTTGGATTCCGGTGGGGAAGGCTCAAGACCGGGACGCCGCCGCGCCTGGACGGCCGCAGCATCGATTTCCCCGCCGGCGTGCGTTCGGGCGCGTTCCTGGAGGAACCCGGGGACAAGGAGATCGTCCCCTTCTCGTTCCTCACCGACCGCATCGACCGGCGACAGACACCGTGCTACCAGGTGTTCACCACGCCGGCCGTCCACGAAATCATCCGCGCCAACATCGACCGCTCGCCGCTGTTCAACGGCCAGATCTCCGGAATTGGCCCGCGTTATTGCCCGTCGCATCGAGGACAAGGTGGTCCGCTTCAGCGAGCGGGATCGCCACATGCTGTTCCTCGAGCCCGAAGGCCTGGACACAGACGAGATCTACGTCAACGGCCTGTCCATGAGCCTTCCGCGCGACGTGCAGGAGGCCATCGTGCACGCGTTGCCGGGACTAGGTGAGGCCGTGATGCTCCGGCCGGCCTACGCGGTCGAGTACGACTTCATCCAGCCCACCGAGTTGAAGGCCACGCTGGAAACCAAGCGCGTGGCGGGACTGTATCTCGCCGGCCAGATCAACGGCACATCGGGCTACGAGGAAGCCGCCGGGCAGGGTCTTTTGGCGGGTCTCAACGCCGCGCGATCGGTCCGCCGCGAGCCGGGCGTCGTGCTTCGCCGCGACGAGGCCTACATCGGCGTCATGGTGGACGACCTCGTCACGTCGGGCTGCCTCGAGCCCTACCGCATGTTCACCTCGCGCGCCGAGCGGCGGCTCCTGCTGCGGATCGACAACGCGGACCTGCGGCTCACGCCGACCGGGCGCGAGGCTGGACTCGTGGACGACAACCGGTGGGGGAAGTTCGTGTCGCGCCGGGACCGGGTGACGAGGAACCGCGTTCGCCTGGCCGAAACCCTGATGCGGTGCCCGAGCAGCGGCAACTCCGTTCCCGTCGAGCAGGTGCTTCGGCGGCCGGGCGTGACGCTGGGCGGCCTCGTCGCCTCGGGTGTGATCGCGCTGGACACCAGCAATGGCGGCGGGGCGATGGACCTTGCCGCCCTCGAGAGCGCGGTGAAATTCGAAGGCTACATTCGCCGCGAAGAAACGTCGGTCGCGCGTGCCAGGCGGCGTGAAACCGCCATCATCCCCGCTGGTTTCCGCTACGAGGGCCTTCCGGGCCTGAGCCGGGAGGTGACCGAGCGCCTCACCACGATCCGCCCCGAGACCCTCGGCCAGGCCAGCCGAATCCCGGGCATCACGCCCGCGGCAGTCGCGATTATCGCGTTTCACGTCGGGGGCTAGGGACTCGGGGTTAGGGGATAGGGGCTAGCTCGGGGCCAGGGCAAAGAAGAGGTCGAGAGTTAAGGGTCTAGGGGTAAGGGCGTCGTCGGGCCGCCACGCCGCACCTGCCGCAGGTTCCACGTGGAACACAACCCCATACCCCGGCACGAAGTTGTTCCACGTGAAACAGTACCGCTTCGCTTGACGAGGAACGACCACGAGATCAAGAGAACACGAAGGCACAAGGGCTTTGGCCTTCGTGCCTTTCGTTCTTCGTGGTCAAGACAAGTGAATTCCCGTTTAGTCCCTGGCCCCCATCTTCCTGAGCACCGTGAGCCGACTCTGCAGCGCGTCCACGAGCAGGTGCGTGCCCTCCCAGAATAGCGGGGGGGTCGGGGCAGTGGGCTGGTCGGGGCCGGAGGGGCCCCGAAAGAGCAAGAACAGGCCGCCTGGCTTGAGGAAGGCTTGGATGTTCATCAGGACCGGCCGCTCGACGCGGACCGCCCGCATGGTGGCAACGTCGAACGATTCGTGCAGGTCCGGCCTCGTGAGCAACGCCTCGTAGCGGGATGTTTCGACGCGCAGCTCGATCTCCAGCCGCCGCGCCGCCTCGCGAAGGAACGCCGACTTCCGCGTCTTGGCCTCCACCAGCGTGAAGGACACCTCGGGCCGCGCCAGCTTCATCGGGATGGCGGGGGAGCCGCCGCCGGAGCCGATGTCGATCAGTTGCGCCGCATCGCGCGGTATCTGCCTCGCCGCAACCAGCGGCTCGATCAGCAGCCGGTCGATGGTGGCATCCCCGCCGCCGGCCAGGTCGAGCGCGGTAAGGTTGATCTTCGCGTTCCAGGCTTCGAGCACCCGGTAGTAGGCCTCGAGTGACGCGACCAGCGCCGCCGCCGGCGGCACGCCGGCCCGCTTGCCCAACCTGGTTACGCGCTCCGCAAACTCACGGCTCGTCACGGCAATACTCTAGCACTCGTAATCTCTGCAATAAGCCAAAATGAAAATCAAGAAGTCAACAAATCGTTAAATCAACAAATGGATCTGCTATCCTGATTGCCCTCGTGCTCGTGCGGCCCGTCTCGGCAAATTCCTTGTAAGTTATTGATAATGGGCAAGATAACAGCTGTTGCCAACCAGAAGGGCGGCGTGGGCAAGACCACGACGGCCATCAACCTGGCCGCGTCGCTCGCGCTCGGGGAGCGTTCGGTCCTCGTCGTGGACATCGACCCCCAGGCCAACCTCACCAGCGGTGTCGGCATGCGGGATCGCGTCCCAGACGGCCGGTCCATCTACTCCGCGCTGACGTCGGTCGACGTGGACGGCGACCTTTCGCCTTATGTTCTCCACACGGCCGTGCAAGGCCTGGACATCGTCCCCGCCGACCGCCACCTGACCGGCGCGGAAATCGAGATGGTCGGCCTTCTCGCGCGCGAGCAGCGCCTCCGCCGGTTGCTCCGTCCCCTTGCCGACCGTTACAACCACGTCTTCATCGACTGTCCTCCGTCGCTCGGCCTGCTCACGCTCAACGCGCTCGTTGCCGCGGACTCCGTCCTGATTCCCTTGCATTGCGAGTACTTCGCGCTCGAGGGGCTCGCCGAGTTGATCTCGACGATGCGCCGCGTGCGCGCCGCGTTGAACCCGGCGCTCGACATCGAGGGCGTGCTGCTGACGATGTACGACGAGCGGACGAACCTGGGACAGCAGGTCGGCCGCGACGTGCGCGCGTTCTTCAAGGAGAAGACGTATTCGACGGTGATTCCGCGCAACGTGCGGCTTGGCGAGGCGCCGAGCCACGGCATGCCCGTCGCGCTTTACGACCCGAAGTCCCGCGGCGCCGAGGCGTACCTCGCGCTCGCCCGCGAGTTCCTCGACCGCCACGCGCCGGCCGCAACCGCCGCGCCGCAATTCGTGAAATCTGCGCAATCGTGAAATCAATCGAAAGATCAACAACTCAAGAGATCGAGAAATGACACGGCTGATCGAAAAACGCCCCGCCCTCGGCAAAGGCCTGAGCGCGCTGATCCCCGACGTTCCCGAGCCGCCGCGCGGCGCGACCCTCGAAGTGGACGTCGATCGCATCCTGCCCAACCGCTACCAGCCGCGGCAGCAGGTGGACGCGGAGGGCATCGAGGAGCTGGCGCGCTCGATTGCCGCCAACGGCATCATCCAGCCCATCATCGTGCGGCGTGTCGACGGCGGCTTCCAGATCATCGCGGGCGAGCGCCGCTGGCGCGCCGCCCAGCACGCCGGCCTCCTCAAGGTCCCCGTCGTCGTCAAGGACATCGAGCCGGGGCAGGAGGGGCGGCTGCTCGAGATGGCGCTGATCGAGAACATCCAGCGCGAGGACCTCAACCCGATGGAAGAGGC
Organism: uncultured Acidobacteriota bacterium; assembly: GCA_963744445.1. Classification (GTDB taxonomy): domain Bacteria; phylum Acidobacteriota; class Vicinamibacteria; order Vicinamibacterales; family Fen-181; genus CAVUTP01. Next base: position 43,621 of record CAVUTP010000015.1, on the reverse strand, counting down.
GCTCGCGTACCGGCGCCTCGCCGACGAGTTCGACCTGACGCAGGAGCAGATCTCGACGGCGGTGGGGAAGGACCGCTCGTCGATCGCGAACATCGTACGGCTGCTGCGCCTGCCGCAGTCGGTGCGCGACCAGGTGTCGGCCAACGTGCTCTCGATGGGTCACGCGCGCGCGCTGCTCGCGCTCGAGCAGGAGGCGGCGATCGCGCGCGCCGCGGCGGAAGTCGTGGCGAAGAGGCTGTCGGTGCGCGACACCGAGGCGCTCGTGAAGCGCCTGCTCGCGGGCCCGCCGAAGCCGAAGACCGCGAAGCCCTCAGACGTGCACACGCGCGCGGCCGAGCAGGATCTCCGCATGGCGCTGGGCACGCCGGTCCGTATCCTGCGCAAGCGCAAGGGCGGCAAGATCGAGGTCGAGTTCAAGTCCGAGGACGAACTGCAGCGGCTTTACGAGAGAATGACGGGGAAATAGCGTCAGGTGGCAAGGTGTCAATTGACCACTTGGCAAATGGACAGTTGCGAAGTTGCCAGGACCGACAAGTCAGTTGGCCAGTTGACGATTGACCACTTGGCAAATGGACAGTTGCCAGGTTGCCAAGTGACAGCGAAGGACCCATGAAGCGTCTGACCGAGATGGTTTCCTGCTCGGGTTGAGCCAGCAAGCTCGCCGCGGGCGAGCTCGCCCAGGTCCTGGGCGACATGCCGGCACCCTCCGACGACCGCGTCCTCATCGATTACCGGACCGCGGACGATGCGGGTGTGTACAAGTGGGATGAGGACCGGGCGCTGGTGCAGACGGTCGATTTCTTCACGCCGATCGTGGACGACCCGGCGACCTACGGTGCCATCGCCGCGGCCAACGCGCTCAGCGACGTCTACGCGATGGGCGGCACGCCGCTGACCGCGCTCGCCGTCGCGGGGTTCCCCAAGGACATCGAGCCCGAGACCATTCGCGAGATCTTCCTCGGCGGCCTGCACGTGCTGCGCGAGGCGGGCGTCGCGCTGCTCGGCGGGCACACCGTGCAGGACCCCGAGATCAAGTTCGGCTACGCGGTCACCGGCGTCGTCTCGCCGCGCGACGTGTGGACGAATGCTGGGGCGCGGCCTGGCGACGTGCTGTTCCTGACGAAGCCGCTCGGAACGGGCGTTGTCGCGACGGCGGTCAAGTTCGGGCGTGCGCCGAAGGACACCGAGGATGCCGCGGTCGAGGTGATGGTGACGCTGAACCGCGCCGCCGCCGCCGCGCTGCGCACGCTGCCGCCCGGCAGCGTCCACGCGTGCACGGACATCACGGGCTTTGGCTTCATCGGCCATGCGACCGAGATGGCGCAGGGTAGTGGCGTCACTCTGAGCGTCAGGGCGGCTTCGGTCCCGCTGATTCCGGGCGTGCTGGCCCTGGCCCGGGGCAACCGGTCCGGCGGGATGAAGACGAATGAAGAGCACTTTGCGGCGACCGCCGACCTCGCGCCGAGCCTGACACCGGAACTTGCGGCGGTGCTATTCGACCCGCAGACCTCGGGCGGCCTCCTGGCCGCCGTGGACCCGTCGCAAGCGGATGCGGCCCAAACCGCGTTCGCCGCCGCGGGGTTGGTCGCCTCGCGCGTGGGCGTCGCGGTCCCGCGCGGTTCTGCCGCCGTCATCGTCGCCTGAAGTTGCCCGCCGCCGCCCGCCGCCCCTGCGCTGATTCGCCCGCTCCTCTTACGGCACGGCCTGCGGCCGCCGTCAGGGGTGGGTGGTGCTCGCCAAGCGAACCCGTGGACTGCGACCCCCGGCAGGGTAGAAGAAACGGGGCGAGCGACCCACGTCGCGCAACACGAGGGTCGGGAGACGTGCGAGGACCGCTAGTCGAGAGTCTCCCGACCCGGTCTTGCAGACCACCGACGGTGAGTCGCCGCCCCGTTTCTTTGGCAGGGCAGTGGGTGAGCGGGCGAGCGCCACCCGCCCCAGGCGCCGCAGGCCGTGCCGTAGGCGGAGCGGGGCGCATCGGCGGAGCGGCCGCCGTTAGGGGTGGGTGGCGCTCGCCAAGCGAACCCATTGACTGCGACCCCCGGCAGGGTAGAAGAAACGGGGCGAGCGACCAACATCGCGCAAACACGAGGGTCGGGAGACGTGGGAGGACCGCTAGTCGAGAGTCTCCCGACCCGGTCTTGCAGACCACCGACGGTAAGTCGCCGCCCCGTTTCTTTGGCAGGACAGCGGGTGAGCGGGCGAGCGCCACCCGCACCCAGGCGCCGCAGATCCGTGCCGTGGCGGAGCGGGGCGCATCGGCGGAGCGGCCGCCGTCAGGGTGGGTGGTGCTCGCCAAGCGAACCCGTGGGCTGCGACCCCCGGCAGGGTAGAAGAAACGGGGCGAGCGACCCACGTCGCGCAACCATGAGGGTCGGGAGACGTGGGAGGACCGCTAGCTAAAGAGGGAGGCCCCCCGGCTCTGCCGGGGAGGCAGTAGAAGTTTGACGTGTAAGGGAGTGTGTCCATGTGGATACTTCCGACCGTGAGCCGCCAAGCACACGAAAGGAAGCTTCACGATGGACACACTCGCGAGTCTGAACCACTCGGTTTGGGACTGCAAGTATCACGTCGTCTTCATTCCGAAGTGTCGGCGCAAAGTCCTCTACGGGCAGCTGCGAAAACACCTGGTGGAAGTGTTCCGGGCGTTGGCCAAGCAGAAGGAGAGCCGCATTGAGGAAGGGCATCTGCTGGCCGACCACGTGCACATGCTGATCGCGATCCCGCCGAAGTATGCGGTGGCGCAGGTGATCGGGTTCATGAAGGGGAAGAGCGCCATCCACTTGGCCCGGGTGTACGGAGAACGAAAGCGCAACTTGTGGGCGAGCATTTCTGGGCGCGGGGATACTTCGTGTCGACGGTCGGGTGTGACGAGGCCGTCATCCGCGAGTACATCAAGCGGCAGGAGACGGAGGACAACCGCTTGGACCAACTGGCGCTGTGGAGATGATGGCCACCGTCAGGTGGCCCCAAACGGCGGGGTCGCGTTAGCGACCCCCTCATGCCGCTTTGAGCGGCTCACATTTGTAATGCCCCCGGCTCTGCCGGGGGATGCTTACTCGAGAGTCTCCCGACCCGGTCTTGCAGATCACCGACGGTGAGTCGCCGGCCCGTTTCTTTGGCAGGACAGCGGGTGAGCGGGCGAGCGCCACCCGCACCCAGGAGGCGGCCGGAGAATCCGGCACGGGGCGGGCGCGGAGCGCCCCAGGCGGCGGCCCTGCGCCGCGCTCCTTACGCCACGCCTCGGGTTCGTCTTGCCCCGGCGCTTCTGTTTGAGTCACGCCAGGCCGGACCCACCCCCTGTCGATTTTGCAAGCTAGCCACCATTCAGCCTCGCATGGTATAAATTCATGTTTTTGCAACCTTTGCCCTCGTCCGCCATCGAGCCGGCCGCGCCGCGGGCGACGCGTCCGGGTGGAGGATCTCGCAGGTGCTGCCCGGCTTAGCCGTCTTCGCCGTCATCGTCATCGTGCTGCTGTTCATCGTCGTGCTCGACCGCGGCCTCTTCCGGCCGCTCGGGCGCGTGATGGCCGAGCGCGAGGCGGCCATCAAGTCGGCGCAGCAGATGGCACAGGCCGCTGCGGAACGCGCCCGCGAGGCCGCCGCCGAGTTCGAGCGGACCACACGCGCGGCGCAGGCCGAGGTCTACCGCGAGATGGACGAGAACCGCCGGCGCGCGGCGGAGCAGCGCGTCGAGTTGATGGCCAGGACCCGCGAGGAAGTGGACGCCACCGTTGCCGAGGCGGGCGCCCGCGTGAAGGCCCAGGCCGACGAGGCGCGCGCGCGCCTCGAGAGAGAGGCCGATGCGCTCGGCGAGTCCATCGTCGAACGCGTCCTCGGCCGAAAGGCGTCGTAACCCCTTGACGGCCACACCCTCACCGGCTTCGCTGCAACGTCCAGCCCTGCGGAGACGCCCGGGCCTTGCCGAGCCGCGCCGAAGGGCGGCAGTGCTCGCGCTGCTTGCCATCGCGGCGTGGATCCTCGTGACCCCGCAGGCCGCCGCACTCCAGGCGGAACCCGCGCACGCCCCCGCCGCGCAGGCCGCGCAGACGCCGGCGCCCGAAGGCGGCGCCCAGGCGGTGGCGCAGCAGCCGGCGCACACCCCACCGCAAGAGGGTGCGCATGCCGCGCAAGGAGAAGCTCACAAGGCCGAGGGCGAGCACGAGGCCGCATCACCCTGGGGCCTGATCGGCAAGATCTTCAACTTCGCGGTGCTCGCCGGCGGGCTCGTCTACCTGCTGCGGTCCCCGTTCGCGGACTACCTCAAGAACCGCGCGGTGCGGATCCGGTCGGACCTCGCGAACGCGCGGCAGATGCGCGACGAGGCCTCCGCGCAGATGGCGAAGATCGACGAGCGGCTGAAGGCGCTGCCATCGGAGATCGACGCGCTGAAGCGGCGCGGGACGGCGGAAGCCACCGCCGAGCAGGCCCGGATGCGCGAAGCGACCGAGGCCGAGCGCCAGCGGCTGATCGACCAGGCGCGGCGCGAGGTGGAATCGCAGGTGCGCACCGCCGAACGGATGCTGTTGAAGCGCGCCGGCGAGCTTGCCGTGAACGTCGCCACCGAGCGCGTGCGCCGGACGATCACCGACGCCGACCAGGTGCGGCTCGTGGATCGGTACCTGGCGCAGGTGGGGGGGCCGTAAGTCGGCGCGGGGAACTAGCTGGTAGCCAGTGGGTGGACAGTGGACAGTGGTCGGTGGACAGCAGACCACGCTGTCACGCGTGCCGCACCCTCAACCCTGAGCCGTCAACCGTGATCGCTGGAGCAGAATGAGCAACCGCAGTTCAGCCACCCGGTACGCGCGCGCGCTTCTCGACGTGAGCCGCGTCGAGGGCGACCCTCAGGCCGCCGAACGCGACCTCACGGCGTTCGTGTCGCTGGTCGGGTCCCACGAGACGCTCGCGCGCGTGTTGACGAGCCCCGGCGTGCCCGTGACGCGCAAGTCCGCGCTGGTCGCGCAGTTGCTGGACCGCATGGAGCTCTCGGGGCCCGTCGCGCGAATCCTCTCGTTGCTCGCCCAGCGCGATCGGCTGGTGCTGCTGCCCGACCTGCTCGACGAGTACCAGCCGGCGGCTGATGGACTACCAGCAGGTGATCCGCGCCGATGTGACGTCGGCCGTCGCGCTGCCCGCCGACCGGGCCGAGGCGCTGCGCAAGACGATTGCCGAGAAGACCGGCCGGACCGTGACCATGACGACGGCCGTGGACCCCGGGCTCATCGGCGGCATCGTGACGCGAATCGGGAGCGTGGTGTACGACGGCAGCGTGCGCCGGCAGCTGGAGAGGATCAGGGAAACGTTGACCGCGTAGCCGCCACTTGACGATTGTCTACTTGGCGACTGTCTATTTGAGTCGGATATGGTCAAGTTCAAATAGAGAATGGCCAAGTGGTCAATTGCCAAGTGACAGGTGACCTCCACCAGGTGAATTGCGAAGCGATATGGAAATCAGAGCCGACGAACTCTCCAAGATCATCCGTGACCAGATTGGCAGCTACGCCGTCGACGTGGACGTTGCCGAAGTGGGGACGGTCGTCTCGATCGGCGACGGGATCGCGCGGGTCCACGGCGTCGAGCGCGCCATGGCCGGCGAGATGATCCAGTTCCCCCACGGGGTCGTCGGCATCGCGCTGAACCTCGAGGAGGACAGCGTCGGCACGGTGCTGCTCGGCGAGTTCCGGGAGATCAAGGAAGGCGACCCGGTCCGGCGCACCGGCCGCATCATCTCGGTGCCGGTCGGCGAGGAACTCCTCGGCCGCGTGGTCAACCCGCTCGGCCAGCCGATCGACGGCAAGGGCCCGATCAACACGACGCGATTCTCGCCGATCGAGCGCATCGCGCCGGGTGTCGTCGATCGCCAGCCGGTGCGCGAGCCCGTGCAGACCGGCCTGAAGGCCATCGACTCCATGATCCCGATCGGCCGCGGCCAGCGCGAGCTGATCATCGGCGACCGGCAGACCGGCAAGACCGCGATCGCCGTCGACACGATCATCAACCAGAAGGGCCAGGACCTGATCTGCATCTACAACGCGATCGGGCAGAAGACCTCGACGATCGCGCACGTGGTGAAGATCCTGGACGATGCGGGCGTGCTGCCGTACACGATCGTGGTGGCTGCGCCGGCGTCGGACCCGGCGCCGATGCTCTACATCGCGCCGTACGCGGCCTGCGCCATGGGCGAGTACTTCCGCGACAGCGGGCGCCACGCGCTGTGCGTCTACGACGACCTCTCGAAGCACGCGCAGGCCTACCGCGAGATCTCGCTGCTGCTGCGGCGGCCGCCGGGCCGCGAGGCGTACCCCGGCGACGTGTTCTACCTGCACTCGCGCCTGCTGGAGCGCGCCGCGAAGCTGAACACGGAGAACGGCGGCGGCTCGCTGACCGCGCTGCCGATCATCGAGACGCAGGCCGGCGACCTGTCGGCCTACATCCCGACCAACGTCATCTCGATCACCGACGGCCAGATCTTCCTCGAGGGCGACCTGTTCAACCAGGGCGTGCGCCCGGCGGTCAACGTCGGCCTCTCGGTGTCGCGCGTCGGCGGGTCGGCCCAGGTGAAGGCGATGCGGCAGGTGGCGGGGCGCCTGCGCCTCGACCTCGCGCAGTACCGCGAGCTCGCCGCGTTCGCGCAGTTCGCGAGCGACCTGGACAAGGCCACGCAGGCGCAGCTCAATCGCGGCCAGCGCCTGGTCGAAATCCTGAAGCAGCCGCAGTACAAGCCGCTCCCGGTGGAGAAGCAGGTGCTGCTGGTCTACGCGGGCACCAACGGGTTCCTGGACCAGGTCCCGCTGCCCGCCGTGAATGCCTACGAGACCGAGCTGTACCGCTTCATCGAGACGCGGAAGCCCGGCATCTACACGACGCTGCGCGAGAAGAAGACGATCGACGACGAGCTGAAGGCCGAGATCGAGTCGGCCCTGAAGGAGTTCGGCGCGCAGTTCACGGAGGCGCGGAGGGTGGCGGCGGCGTAGCCGCAATGCAGAGTGCAAAGTGCAGAGTGCACGCGTGACAGGCCCTGAGCCGTGAGCCGATAGCCGTGAGCGTTTTGACATGCCGTCTCTGATCGACATCCGGCGCCGCATTCGTGCGGTGAAATCGACGCAGCAGATCACCAAGGCCATGAAGATGGTCGCGGCGTCGAAGCTGCGCAAGTCGCAGGAGCGCATCCTCAACGCGCGGCCGCTCGCGCGGCACGCGCTCGAGGTCCTGCGCCACGTGGCCTCCCGCGTGGACCCCTCCAGGCACCCGCTGCTGGCGCACCCCGAGCCGGCGCCCGGGTCGCGCATCCTCGTGATCGTGCTGACCTCCGACAAGGGGATGTGCGGCAGCTTCAACGCGAACATCATTCGCGCGGCCGGCAACTTCATCGGCGAGCAGACGGACCGCGAGTGCACGCTGGGCCTGGTGGGCCGCAAAGGGCGCGACTTCTTCACGCGCCGCGGCTTCCCGGTCCGCTTCGAGATGGTGAACTTCCTGGTGCGCCTGGACTACTCGCACGCGCAGGAGATCGCCAAGGAGGCGATGGACGCGTTCACGAGCGAGGAGGTGACCGCGGTCTACCTCGCCTACAACGAGTTCAAGTCGGTGCTGCAGCAGCGCATCGTGATCGAGCAGCTGCTGCCGATCCCGGCGGCCGACCTGGCAGGCGAGGACCCGGCCACGGCGCGCGTCGACTACCTCTACCTGCCCTCGGCGCAGGAGATCTTCGACGCGCTGCTGCCGCGGCACGTCGAGGTGCAGGTGTTCCACGCGCTGCTCGAGTCGGTGGCCGCGCAGAACGCCGCGCAGATGGTGGCGATGGACAACGCCACGAAGAACTCGGGCGAGGTCATCGATGGCCTGACCCTCTACGATGAACAAGATCCGCCAGGCGGCCATCACGCGGGAGATCATCGAGGTGGTCTCGGGGGCGCAGGCGCTCTAAGTGCAAAGTGCAGAATGCACGATGCGGACCGCTGACAAAGACCCGCTGACTCGGACTTGCGAGTTCAGACTCGGACTTGTGACTTCAAGACTTGAGACTTGTGACTGACATGGAACAAGCAAGCGCGCAGCAGGTCGGCAAGGTCGTCGCCGTCATCGGGCCCGTGATCGACGTCGAGTTCGAGGTCGGGCACCTGCCGGCCATCTACAACGCCATCCGCGTGGTCGCCGACGGCCTTCGCGAGGGCGAGTCGAAGATCGACGTCATCGCGGAGGTCGAGCAGCACCTCGGCGAGAACCGCGTGCGCGCGGTCGCCATGGAGCCGACCGACGGGATGCAGCGCGGCATGACCGCGCTCGACCTGGGCGGGCCCATCTCCGTGCCCGTCGGCCCCGAAACGCTCGGCCGCGTGCTGAACGTCCTCGGCCGCCCGGTGGATTTCCCCGATCGGCCCGTGAACGCGAAGGAGCGCTGGCCGATCCATCGGCCGGCCCCGGTGCTGACGGACCAGTCCACCCAGCTGGAGATGTTCGAGACGGGCATCAAGGTCATTGACCTGATCGAGCCGTACCTGAAGGGCGGCAAGATCGGCCTGTTCGGCGGCGCGGGCGTCGGCAAGACCGTCATCATCCAGGAGCTGATCCACAACATCGCGCTGAAGCACGGCGGTGTCTCGGTGTTCGGCGGCGTCGGCGAACGCACGCGCGAGGGCAACGACCTCTGGCTCGAGTTCCAGCAGAGCGGCGTCATCGTGGCCGGCGACCCCTCGAAGTCGCGGGCGGCGCTGGTCTACGGCCAGATGACGGAGCCGCCGGGCGCGCGCCTGCGCGTGGCGCTCTCCGCGCTGACCGTGGCCGAGTACTTCCGCGACGCGGAGGGCAAGGACGTCCTCCTCTTCATCGACAACATCTTCCGCTTCACGCAGGCGGGCTCCGAGGTCTCGGCGCTGCTGGGCCGCATGCCCTCGGCCGTCGGCTACCAGCCGACGCTGCTCACGGAGATGGGCGAGCTGCAGGAGCGCATCACCTCGACCCACAGGGGCTCGGTCACCTCCGTGCAGGCGATCTACGTGCCAGCCGACGACTACACCGACCCGGCGCCGGCCACCACCTTCGCGCACCTCGACGCGACCACGAACCTGTCGCGCGCGATCGTGGACCGCGGCATCTACCCGGCCGTCGATCCGCTGGCGTCCAGCTCGCGCATCCTCGACCCGCACATCGTCGGCGAGGAGCACTACGAGGTCGCGCGCCAGGTGAAGCAGGTGCTGCAGCGCTACAAGGACCTGCAGGACATCATCGCCATCCTCGGGCATCGACGAGCTGTCCGAGGAAGACAAGCTCGCCGTCGCGCGCGCGCGCAAGATCGAGCGCTTCCTGTCGCAGCCGTTCTTCGTCGCCGAGCAGTTCACGGGGACCCCGGGCAAGTACGTCCCCATCGCCGACACCATCAAGGGCTTCCGCGAGATCATCGAGGGGAAGCACGACGCCCTGCCGGAGCAGGCGTTCTACATGGTGGGCACGATCGAGGAAGCGGTGGAACGCGCGGCTCAGATGAAAGCGAGCTAGGAGGTCATGGCCATTCCGTCGCACCTGGCCCTGGAGATCGTCACGCCGGACCGGGCGGTCACGCACGAGAAGGTGGACGAGGTGCAGATCCCGGGAGCGGACGGCTATTTCGGCGTCCTGCCGGGACACACCCCGCTGCTGGCCTCGCTGCAGGTCGGGCAGCTCTGGTACCGCAAGGGCACGGAAATCACCTACCTGTCGGTGGCCTTCGGCTTCGCGGAAGTGCTGCCGGACCGGGTGACGATCCTCGCCCGGATTGCCGAGAAGGCCGAGGAGATCGACGTCGACCGCGCGACGGCGCAGTTGAAGCGCGCCGAGGCGGAGCTCTCGCGGTCGGCCACGGCAACGACCGCCGATCTCGAGCGCGCCCGCATCTCGCTGCTGAAGGCGCTGACGCGCATCCAGGTCGCGCACAAGGCGCGGACACGGGTCTGAGAGGGCTTAGGACTCAGCGCTCTGGGATCAAGCCATCCCCAGCGTGGCGTACGCCTGCCAGCCGCCGTGAGGGCGGGTGGCGGTCGCCAAGCGAACCCGTGGACTGCGACCCCCGGCAGGGTAGAAGAAACGGGGCGAGCGACCAACGTCGCGCAACACGAGGGTCGGGAGACGTGCGAGGACCGCTAGTCGAGAGTCTCCCGACCCGGTCTTGCAGACCACCGACGGTGAGTCGCCGCCCCGTTTCTTTGGCAGGACAGCGGGTGAGCGGGCGAGCGCCACCCGCCCCAGGCGGCCGATCCGAGTTGTTGATGTCTCTTACCTTCTGCGCGGCCTCGCATGCCGGTGTCCGCCGATCCTCCAACCAGGACAGCTACTGCGCCCGGGCCGACCTCGGGCTGTTCGCCGTGGCCGACGGCGTCGGGGGGCACGCGGCCGGCGAGGTGGCATCGCATGCCGTCCTCGACGCGATCGAGCAGACCGTTGCCGAGACGCGCGGCCGGACCGCAGCCGACGCCTGGCCCTTCGAGTTCCAGCCCCCGCTTGGCGTTGACGGCAACCGCCTGAACTGGGCGCTGCACCTGGCGAACCTGCGGCTGCGGACCGAGATGCAGGCCGCCCCGGGCCGGAGCGGCATGGCGACCACCGTGGCCATCGCGCTGCTCGAGGGCGACGCGAGCGGGCCGAAGCAGCCCCATGCGGTCGGCCACCGTCGCGCACGTCGGCGACAGCCGGGTCTACCGGTGGCGGCGCGGGCAGGTCGATCGCCTCACGCGCGACCACTCCTGGGTCCAGGACCAGGTGTCGGCCGGCCTGATCGACCGAGCACGAGGCGCGCCGCCATCCCCGCCGCAACCTCCTGACGCGCGCCATTTCGGGCACCGTCGATCCCGTGGCCGACATCGGCTGGGTGCCGCTGGCCTCCGGCGATCGCCTGATCCTCTGCACCGACGGCCTCTCGGGCGTGATCACCGACGAGGAGATCGCGCGCATCGCGGGGGAGGAGTTTGACGGGGCGGCCGGCGCCAGCGTCTGCGACGGCCTCGTGCAGGCCGCGAACCTGGCCGGCGGGCCGGACAACGTTACGGTTATAGTAGTACGGCTCTAGGCTCCAGGCTTCAGGCTCTGGAGAGGCCGGAGGCTTCGGCTCCAGCACGAGGCCGGGCTCGAGGCCCAACAGCCTGAAGCCCGAGACCTTTGGCCGCTCTAGAGCCCGAAGCCAGAAGCCTGAAGCCTTTCGAGATTCCACCGCGTGTTCCACAACCTGAAATCCCTGCTCCGTTACCGTCCGCTGATCCAGAGCCTCGTCGCCCGCGAGCTGAAGGCGCGCTACCGCGGGTCCGTGCTCGGCTTCTTCTGGTCGTTCATCAACCCGCTGCTGCTGCTGCTGGTCTACTCGTTCGTCTTCTCGGTGATACTGCCCAATCGATCGCCCGACACCTACCCGTACGCGATCTTCCTCTTCTCCGGCATCCTGCCTTGGACCTGGTTCTCCTCGTCGCTGCTCGAGTCGTCCAACGTGCTGATCTCCGGCGGGAACCTGATCAAGAAGGTCCTCTTCCCGGCGGAGGTGCTGCCCATCGTCACGGTGCTGGCCAACGGCGTGCACTTCCTCCTGGGCCTGCCGATCCTCGCGATCTTTCTCGTCGCCTACAACAAGATCCCCGACCCGGCCGGCCTGGTGTGGTTCCCCGTCGCCCTGCTGGTGCAGTTCGTCCTCACCCTCGGCTTCGCGCTCATCCTCTCCGCGCTGACCGTGCACTTCCGCGACGTCAAGGACATCCTCGGCAACCTGATGACCTTCTGGTTCTTCTCGACGCCGATCATCTACGAGATGAAGTTGTTCGACAAGCAGCCGTGGGGCAAGACGCTGCTCAACCTGAACCCGTTCACGCACCTCGCGATCACGTACCAGGAGATCCTGTTCTACCCGGGGCCCGTCGGGCACTGGTTCTGGCTGCTGGTCCTCGGCGCCTGCAGCGTCGTTCTCTTCCTGTTGGGCTACTTCCTGTTCGACCGGCTCCGGGACTCGTTCGCTGAGGAAGTGTGACAGAACAGGGATCGGGGGTCAGGGATCGGGGATCAGGCTGTTCGAGGGAAGCCGGGCGGGGTCCCCGGCGCGGCAGCCGCGCTGGGGTGCCGTGGGGGAAAACGGCGGCAGGACCCGCGAACACAACAGCCTCGCCGTCAACACAAGCGAACGCCGGGGCAGACGCCAATCGTAGGACATCATGTTCGCCATAGAAGCCACAGGCGTTACGAAAGTCTACCGGCGGTTCGGGAACCGGCGGCAGTTCGCCACGCTGAAGAGCGCGCTGCTGTCGGGCACCGTGTTGCGCGACCTGCGCCCCGACGAGACCTTTGCCGCCGTCAAGAACGTCTCCTTCCGCGTGAAGACCGGCGCAACCTACGGGATCATCGGCCGCAACGGGTCGGGCAAGAGCACCATGCTCAAGCTCGTGGCCGGCATCACCAAGCCGACCGAGGGCACCGTGGACGTGAAGGGCCGCATCTCCGCGCTCATCGAGCTGGGCGCCGGCTTCCACCCCGAGATCTCCGGACGCGAGAACGTCTTCATCAACGGCATCATGCTCGGCCTGTCGAAGCGCGAGGTGGCCAAACGCTTCGACGAGATCGTGGAGTTCGCCGAGCTGCAGGACTTCATCGACGCGCCGGTGAAGACCTACTCGTCTGGCATGTACATGCGCCTCGGGTTTGCCGTGGCCATCAACGTGGACCCCGACGTGCTCCTGATAGACGAGGTTCTGGCCGTCGGCGACGAGTCGTTCACGCACAAGTGCCTCGACAAGTTCGCGGAGTTCAGGAAGCGCGGCAAGACCGTCCTCCTCGTCACGCACTCGCTGAACCTCGTGGAGAAGTTCTGCGACGAGGTGCTCTGGCTCGACGCCGGGCGCATCCGCGGCGAGGGCGACCCGCGCCGCGTCGTGTCGGCCTACATTTCCGACGTGGCGAAGTCCGAGGAGAAGCACCTCGCGGCGGCGGACGCGAAGGCGCGCGTGGCGGCGCAGACGTCGGGCGGCGAGGCGCCGCCGATGCCGGCCGCCGAGCCCCAGGCCGCGTCGGAGGCGGGCGGCCAGGAGCCGGCCGTCGATCCGAACAAGCCGACCGACGGGCGGTGGGGCACGCGCGACGTGGAGATCATCGACGTCGCGCTGCTCGACGCGGCCGGCGAAATGAGGCACGTGTTCCAGTCGGGCGAGCCCGCCGCCGTGCGCCTGCGCGTCCGCGCCCTGCGGGAGGTCAAGGACTTCGTCTTCGGCGTCGGCCTCTTCAATGCCGAGGGCCTCTGCGTCTACGGCACGAACACCGACATCGAGGAGTTCCTGCCCGTGTCGATCGAGGGAGAGGGCACCGTGACCTTCCGGATCGACGGCCTCGACCTGGTGGAGGGCACCTACAAGCTGGACGTCGCCGCCCACCGCCGCGACGGCGCGCCCTACGACTACCACCGGTCGCTCTACACGTTCCGGGTGAAGTCGCGCATCAAGGACGTGGGCATCCACCGGCCCCGCCACACCTGGGAGTTCTCGGAGAATGTAAGGTTGAAATCTGTAGATCGCCAATCAACAAATCAGCTAATCAACCAATCAATCAACAAATCTACAAGTCAGAAGATCAACAAGTGACGATGACCCCCTTTGCCCCTGTCCTGAATCGCGAAGCGGCGGCCGAGTGGGCGGCAGCCCGAAGGGCCGGGGGCGAGCGCATCGTCTTCACCAACGGTGTGTTCGATCTGCTCCACCCGGGGCACGTGCGCTACCTGCAGGAGGCGCGGGCGCAGGGCGACGCGCTGATCGTCGCTGTCAATTCCGACCGGTCGGTGCACGCGATCAAGGGGCCGTCGCGCCCCATCAACAACGAGCGCGACCGCGCCGAGGTCCTCGCCGCGCTGGCCTGCGTGGACGCGGTGGTCGTCTTCGACGAGGACGATCCCCACGCGATCATCTCGGCCGTTCAGCCCGACGTGCTCGTCAAGGGCGCCGACTGGGCCGCGGACCGCATCATTGGCCGCGACATCGTCGAGGCGCGGGGCGGGAAGGTGGTGCGGATCCGCTTCGCGGAGGGGTACTCCACCACCGGGATGATCCGGAGAATGAAAGGGCTATGACTTTGGCCTTATCCAGTTGAGCCTGCCCTCGCGCCTGCGCTGAACATCCAAACACCCAACACCAATCACTAAATCACCCAATCAAATCAACAGATCAACAACTCAAGAAATCAACAAATGACAGTGCTGTCCCCGCGCGTAGAATAGGCGGATGATCATCGTGCTGCCTGCTGTCCGGCGCTGCCGCCTGGCCTTCTTCTCCACGTTCGCGCTTGCCGCCCTTGGTTTGGGGTGTCAATCGAAACCGGCTGCCCCGCCCGTGTCGGCCGACGCGTGGGCGGTGGTGAACGGCCGCGAGATCACCCGTGAGGCGGTGGAGAAAGCGTACCGCCGCAATACCCAGGCCCCTCAGGCCCCGTCCGAGGAGGAGGCCGCCGCGGCGAAGCTTGCGCTGCTCGACGAGATCATCGCCCAGGAGCTGTTGCTCGCGAAGGCCGGCGAACTGAAGATCGAGGTGCAGGCCAGCGAGCTCGACGCCGCGTATCTCGAGGCCCGCAAGAACATCCCCGACGAGGCCTTCCAGCGGGAACTGACCCAGCGGAACCTGACGGCCGGCGACATGCGGGAGGGGCTGCGGCGCGATCTGCTGGTGCAGAAGCTGTTCGAACGCGAAATCTCGTCGAAGGTCACCGTCACCGACCAGGACATCACGGCGTTCTTCGAGGCGAACCGCGCGCAGTTCAACCGCACGGAGGACGCGTACCGCATCGCGCAGATCGTCATCACCCCCGTCCGGGACGCCCAGGCGGCCAGCCGCAACGACGCGACGACCCCCCAGGAGGCCGCGGCCAAGGTGCAAATGGTGATGGAGCGGCTCAAGACCGGGGCGTCGTTCCAGAATGTCGCCGCGGAGTTCTCCGAGGACCCCGAAACGGCCGCGCGCGGCGGGGACCTCGGCTTCGTGCCGCTGTCGGCCCTGCAGAAAGCCCCTCCGCCGCTGCGCGACACCGTGCTCAAGCTCTCGCCCGGTTCGGCGCGAGTCGTGAACCTCAACGGCGGCTACACCGTGGTCACGGTCTTGGGCAAAGACGCGGCCGGCCAGAAGGACCCGGGCATGCCCGAGGTGAAGGCCGCGATCAGCCAGGCGCTGCGCGACCGCCGCGAGCAGCTTTTGAGAGCGGCGTTCCTCGGCACGATCCGGAACGGCGCCGTCGTGGAGAACCTGATCGCCAAGCGCATCGTCGAGTCGCAGGGGAAGATGCCCGCCTTGGGGCCGGCAGCCTCAGGAACGAAGTAGGGCGGAAGGGGACATTTCGCCCCGTTTCTTCTACCCTGCCGCCCCTCGACGATTCTGGGGGCGACCCTGAGCGCAGTCGAAGGGCCGGGGGTCGCCGACAACGGGTTCGCTTGGCCAACGCCGCCTGGGGCGGGTGGCGCTCGCCCGCTCCCCCCTGCCCTGCCAAAGAAACGGGGCGGCGACTTACCGTCGGTGGTCTGCAAGACCGGGTCGGGAGACTCTCGACTAGCGGTCCTCCCACGTCTCCCGACCCTGGTGTTGCGGGGACGTTGGTCGCTCGCCCCGTTTCTTCTACCCTGCCGGGGGTCGCCGACAACGGGTTCGCTTGGCGAGAACCACCCGCCCCTTACGGCGGCCGCTCCGCCATTTCCGCGTGCAAGGGGAAAGGAACTCTTCAGCCTCATTCAGTTGTGCCCTCGTGCTGTCGTCTCCGCCTTGACACCCGCTGGCGGCCGGCGTCCCCCGCCGGCAAGGTCATCTGCATCGCTTGTGCGCACGTATACTCCACTACTCCACGACGGGTATGATTGAAGAGACACGAACACTTGACCATTGACCAGGTGGCAATTGTCTATTCGGTTGCGACGCAATTGGCCAGTTGCCCTTGCTCCCTCGCCAAGTGGCGTGAAGGCTTGCTTGGCAATTGACCAGTTGCCAATATCTAATCGAGGCAGCCTGAAGTTGTTCCCTCGTGAAGTGACAGCTCTCCCGTGTCTACAACGTCCCTGACCCTCCAGGCGCTTCTCAAGAACACCACCGCGCGGGCGCACCTGGGCGACCAGGCCCCGGGCGGCGTCGTTACCGGTCTGCCGGCCGCCGCCCAGGCGCTCTACCTGGCGACTGCCGCCACGCGCCACGCGCCGGCGCCTCGGCCGGGGACCCGGGGGAAGACGCTCGTCGTGGTGGTGCCGACCGACGCGGACGTCGAGCAGTACACGGACGACATCCGCTTCTTCCTCGCCTCGATGGAGGGCCTGTCCGATGCCGCGGCGCAGCAGGCCGTGCTGCCGTTCCCCTCGCACGAGGTCGATCCCTACCGCGGCCTCTCGCCACACCTTGGCGTGCTCTCGCAGCGCACCCGCGCGCTCCACGCGGCGGCCACGGGCGTCGCGCGGGTCATCGTCGCCTCCGCGACCGCTTTGCTGCCGCGCCTGAGCCCGCCCGATCGGCTGCTTCGCGCCTCCATCGAAATCCGCACGGGCGCCGACGTCGATCCCTACGCCCTTGCGGACCTGCTGTTCGACGCGGGCTTCAGCCGCGAGGACCCCGTGGACGAGCACGGCGAGTTCTGCGTGCGCGGCGGCGTGATTGACGTGTTTCCCGCCGGCAGCGCGCAGCCGGTCCGCCTGGACTTCGTCGGCGACACGGTCGAGTCCATCCGCCATTACGACCCCGCCTCCCAGCGCTCGACGGGGGAGATCGAACGCGTCCAGATCGTGCCGCTACGGGAGGTGTTTACAGACGAAGGCGGAGGGCGGAGGGCGGAGGGCGGGCGGCCAAGGGCCAGTGAGCAGTGGCCAGCGGGCAGTGAGTCCGGAGAAGGCGGAGGGGGGAGGGCGGGGGGCGGGCTTGTCCCGCCGAAGGTCGCAGGTGATCACGCGAGCGAAGGGGGAGGGGGGCGGGCGGAGGGCGGGAAGCCAGTGGCCGGTGGACAGTGGACAGTGGACAGTGGGTCACGGGCACGGGCAGCGGGACCGGGCATCTACAGTACCAGCACGCCCGGCACCTCCCGCACGAGCACCATCAGCACCTATAGCAGGGGCGACTCGGGCACTAGCACCTCCGGCACCCCTGGCACCTCCCGCACCCCCGGCACGACGAGCGAGGGCAGCGAAGAGTCCGAGCAGGATTTGTCCTGGGCTTGGCAGGGAGACGACGACGTCGATGATGAGGACGAGCCCGGAGGCCTTTCCCTCCCGCTCGAAGCCGAGCCGCCGCCCCCTCCGCCCAACTACCCCGCGCTGCTGGAGCCAGGCGCGCAGTTGTCCGCCTCGCTCTTGGACTTCGTCGAGCAGCCGGTGATTTTCGTCTGCGAGGCCGAAGAGGTGGAGGCGCGCGCGGAGAAATCGCTCGCGCAGCTGGCCTCCAGCCACCGCGAGATGATTGGCCGCGGCGGCAACCCGCCGCCCCCGGAGCAGCTCTTCGCCCCGCTGGAAGAGATTGCGTCGCTCGTCGAGCTGGGAACGAGACTCGACGAGCTGGAGATCGTCGAAGGCGGGGGGCGGGGGGCGGAGGGCGGGACGGACCCGACAGTGGCTAGTGAGTCGAGCACCTCTGGCACTAGCACCCCCAGCACCTCTAGCACTAGCACCCCCAGCACCTCCAGCACCCCCAGCACGACTCCCGTGACGATGTCCTGCCGCCCCGCCGTGGAATTCCGCGGCCGCATCGCGGACTGGGTGGCCGACATCAAGCGGGCTCGTGAGGCGGGCGAGACCGTCCTGTTCGTCGCCGCCACGCCCGGCCGCGCCGAGCGCACGGTGGAGGTCCTTCGCGAGTACGAGCTGATCGCGGTCCCCGTGTTCGTCGATCCCCGACAGCGCGATGCCGTGCCCGCCCGGACGGAGATGGCGCACGCCGCCTCCGTGCTCGTCGCCACCGGCGCCCTCTCCCGCGGCTTCCACCTGCCGTCCGCCGCCCTGCAGATCTTCGCCGAGACCGACGTCTTCGAGGAGGAGCGCCGGCCCTCCGAGCGTCGCCGCTCCGCAGCCAAGACCTTCCTCTCCGACTTCCGCGACCTCAAGGTCGGCGACCACGTCGTCCACGTGGACCACGGCATCGGCGTGTTCGTCGGCCTCAAGCAGATCAGAATCGACCCCTACGGCCCCGACACGCAGGAGTTCCTCGAGCTGCGCTACGCCGGCGAGGACAAGCTGTTCGTCCCCGTCGAACGCCTCGACCTGCTGCAGAAATACACCGGCGCCACTCGGCCGCCGCTCGACCGGCTGGGCGGGACCACGTGGGAGCGCGCGAAGACCCGCGTCAAGAAGGCCATGCGCGACATGGCCGAGGAGCTGCTGAAGCTCTACGCCCAGCGCAGGGCCCTCGCGGGCCACGCCTTCAGCCCCGACACCCACTGGCAGGAGGAGTTCGAGGGCGCCTTCGAGTACGACCTCACGCCCGACCAGCAGACGGCCGTCGCCGACATCAAGTCCGACATGGAGTCGTCCACGCCGATGGACCGCCTGCTGTGCGGCGACGTCGGCTACGGGAAGACCGAGGTGGCCATGCGCGCCGCCTTCAAGGCGGTGATGGAAGGCAAGCAGGTGGCCGTCCTCGCGCCGACGACCGTCCTCGCGTTCCAGCACCTCAAGACGCTGCGCGAGCGGTTCGCCGGCTTCCCCGTGCGGATCGACATGGTCAGCCGGTTCCGCTCGAAGGCCGAGATCAAGCAGTCGCTGCAGGACCTGGCCGACGGCAAGGTGGAGGTGATCGTCGGCACGCACCGCCTGCTTTCCAAGGACGTCGTCTTCAAGGACCTCGGCCTCCTGGTCGTGGACGAGGAGCAGCGGTTCGGCGTCGCCCACAAGGAGCGCATCAAGCAGATGCGCCGCAAGGTGGACGTGCTGACGATGACCGCGACGCCGATCCCGAGGACGCTGAACATGTCGCTGGTGGGGATCAGGGACATGTCGGTGATCGAGACGCCGCCCAAGGACCGCCTCGCCATCCAGACCAACGTCGTGCGCTTCGACCAGCAGCTCATTGCGCGCGTCGTCCGCAACGAGATCGCGCGCGGCGGCCAGGTCTACTTCGTCCACAACCGGGTGCAGTCGATCTACGCGATCGGGGACCTGCTGCAGCGGCTGGTGCCAGAGGCGAAGGTGGTCGTGGCGCACGGGCAGATGGGGGAGGAGGCGCTCGAGCGGGCGATGGTGGACTTCGTGGCGAAGAAGTTCGACGTCCTGCTCGCGACCACCATCGTCGAAAACGGCCTGGACATCCCGAACGTCAACACGATCGTGATCAACCGGGCGGACCGCTACGGCCTCTCGCAGCTTTACCAGCTGCGCGGCCGCGTCGGGCGGTCCGATCGCCCCGCGTACGCCTACCTGCTGATCCCTCCGGGCAACACGTTGTCCCCGGTCGCGCGCAAGCGGCTGGCGGCGATCCGGGAGTTCAGCGATTTGGGGAGCGGCTTCCGCGTGGCGGCGCTGGACCTCGAGATCCGCGGCGCGGGCAACCTGCTCGGCGGCGAGCAGAGCGGTCACATCGAGGCCATCGGCTTCGACATGTACATGAAGCTGCTCGAGGAGACGGTGCGCGAGCTGAAGGGCGAGGAGATCGAGGACGAGACCCGCGCGATCGTGAACCTCGGCATCGACCTGCGGATCGACGAGAACTACGTGCCCGAGCAGAACCAGCGCCTCTCGCTCTACCGGCGGGTGGCGGGGTCGCGGACGGCGGAGGAGCTCGAGCGTATCGTGGCGGAAATCGAGGACCGCTACGGCCCGATGCCCACCGAGGTCCTCAACCTGGTGGACTACGGCCGGATCCGCATCCTCGCCGACCGCCTCGGGATCGAGAAAGTAGACCGCCAGGGCTCCCTCGTCGTCTTTACATTCAAGGGTCAGGGCGGACCGGACCCGAACCGGGTGATCCGGCTGGTGCAGCAGCGGCCGGAGATCACGCTGGCGCCGCCCTCGGCGATCAAGCTGGACTTGAAGCCCCGGTCGCAGCGAGGGCCCCTGGCCATGCCGGGTCGTGGGGCCGGTCAGGGCCCCACCGGCCGGCCTTCACACGGCGAGGCCGGTCGAGGGGAGCGAGCCGTCGCGCCAGGGTCGCAGAGTGGACGGACCGTCGGACCAGCCTTTCCTGGAACGGCTGGTTCCGGCCGCGGCAAGCTCCTCACTCGGGGGGCGGCGGGCGCCGCCCGGTCGTGGTGGACGGCCCGGGCCACCGAGGGCGAGGTCAAACCCGGCTTTCGCAAGGAGGCCATCGTCCGGCCCGTGAAGGACGACCCCCGTGCCGAGGGTGGCGTTCTCGGTCGAGTGACCGAGATCTTGAGCGACCTTCTCGGGCCGGGGTAAGATGGATGTTTGCTTGACACAAGGGTTTGTGGCCTTCGTGCCTTCCGTTCTTCGTGGTCGAGACAAGTGAACTCCCGTCTCGGCTTTCGGTTCTTGGCTTTAGGCAGCGTTTCTATGTCCACCAAGCTCCCCGTCGTCATCGTCCTGTCCACCCTCCTGGCCCTGCCGGCGGCAGCGTCCGGTCAGAACCAGATCATCGAGCAGATCCTCGTGAAGGTGAACGGCGACATCATTACGAAGACGGACCTCGAGGCGCGCCAGGTTGCGCTGCTGCGGCAACGGGGTGTGCAGCCGAAGACGGACGAGGAGCTCAAGAAGGCGCTGCTCGACGTGACCCCGCAGCTCCTGGTCGAGACCATCGACGAGGTGCTGATCCTCCAGCGCGGGCGCGACCTGGGCTACAAGCTCAGCGACGAGCAGTTCACGGAGATCCTCGGGAACATCAAGAAAGAGAACAAGATCGAGACCGACGAGCAGTTCCAGGCGGCGCTGAAGCAGGAAGGCCTGTCGCTGGCCGAGCTGCGGCGGTCGATCGAGAAGAACATGATCATCAACCGCGTGCAGCAGGTGGAGGTCATGCAGCGCATCTCGGTGACCGATGAGGAGGCCCGCCGCTACTACGAGGTGCACAAGAACGAGCTGACCACCCCCTCGTCTCTGACGGTCCGCGAGTTCCTGGTGGCCGTTCCCAACGACGGCAAGACGCTGAACGTCGGCCTGGACGAGGACGCCAAGGCAGAAGGCCGAGGCGTTTCGCGAGCGCGTGGCGAAGGGCGAGTCGTTCGAGAAGCTGGCAACCGAGCTGTCGGACTCCTCCTCCAAGGCCAACGGCGGCCTGGTCGGGCCGGTGAGCAAGGAGGAGCTGGACCCGGCGCTGCGCAAGGTCTTCGAGGGCCTGAAGGTCGGCGAGGTGAGCCCGGTCACGCGCACGTCCCAGGGCTGGCAGTTCTTCGCGATCGCCTCGCAGACCCCGACCAAGGTGCTGGCGTTCGACGAGGCGCGCGAGCAGATCAGCAACCGCGTGGCCAACGAGAAGCGGCGCGGCGAGTTCTTGAAGTACCTTGCGAAGCTCCGCGCCCAGGCGCTGATCGAGTGGAAGAACGCCGAGCTGAAGAAGATGTACGACGCGGCGATCCAGGCCCAGGTCAATGGGTAAATCGTCATTTGTTGATTTGATTTGCTAAATGGACTGGTTCGCCATTTGGACCAGGTCGCGAGCGGAGAAGTCGGTACACGACCAGCTGGCCGCCAAGGACATCGAGGTCTTCCTCCCCACCATCACCCGCTGGAGCCGCTGGAAGGACCGGAAGAAGCGGGTGGATTGGCCGCTGTTCCCCGGCTACTGCTTTGCACGCTTCGACCCGCGGCAGCTCCTGCCGGTGGTGACCTGCAACGGCGTGGCGCAGGTGGTGTGCTTCGACGGCCGGCCGGCGGCGGTGCCCGACGCGGAGGTCGAGGCCATCCGGACGCTGGTGACCAGCGGCCTGCAGTACGATCCCTGCCCCCTCATCAAGGAAGGCGCCATGGTGCAGGTGGTCTCCGGCCCGCTGCGCGGCGTGATCGGCCGCCTCATTCGCAAGGGCGCGCATGCCCGCCTCGTGCTGTCGGTGGACCTCATCGGCCGCGCCGTGGCCGTCACCGTGGACGCGGCGGACGTCAGGGCGTACTGACGCTGGCGCGTGTGGGCTTCGGGCTTCAGACGTCAGGCTTCGGAGAGGCCAAAGGCTCCAGTCTTCCGGCCTTCTCAAGCCCAGAGCCTTCAGCCTTGAGCCTTACTGAAGCCAGGAGCCAGAAGCCTGGAGCCTCATGACCGTCCTCCCCTTCGGAATCGCCCCCATGGCAGGCATGACCGACACCGCGTTCCGCCGCCTCGTGAAGCGGCTGGGCGGGTGCAGCCTGGTCGTGTCGGAGATGGTCAGCTCCGAGGGCCTCGTCCGGGGGCAGGACAAGACGCTCGAGTACGCGGAGTTCACCGAGGAGGAGCGGCCCGTCGCGATTCAGATCTTCGGCGGGGACCCCGAGCGGATGGCGCGCGCGGCGCAGGTGGTGGAGGCGATTGGCGCGGACATCGTGGACGTGAACATGGGCTGTCCCGTCCCGAAGATCGCGAGGAGCAGCGCCGGCTGCAGCCTGATGCGCGAGCCCGGGCGTGCGGCGGCGATCGTCGCCGCCATGGTGAAGGCGGTGCGCATTCCCGTGACCGTGAAGATGCGTGCGGGGTGGAACGACAGCGAGGTGAATGCGCCGGACCTCGCCCGCCGCATGCAGGACGCCGGCGCCGCGGGCCTTGCCGTTCACGGGCGCACGGCCGCGCAGTCCTACAGCGGGCCTGGCCGATTGGGAGCTGATTGCCTCGGTGGCCGCGGCAGTGTCGATCCCGGTCTGGGGCAACGGCGACTGCAACGAGCCGCAGGAGCTGCTCGACCGCATGCGCGAGACGGGCGTGGCGGGTATCCTCGTCGGCCGCGGCGTGCTCCGCAACCCGTGGATCTTCGCGCAGGCCGCCGCCCTGTCCGATGGCTGCCCGCTGCCCCTCGTCTCGATGGCCGCCCGCGGCCGCTTCCTGCTCGACTACATCGACCTGTTGCTCGCGGACCGCTCGGCAGAAACCGAAGGGTTTCGACATCTCGCGACCGGCGGTCACTTGGCAACTGACCACTTGGCAACTGACCATCTGCACGAACGGCAAATAGACAATTGCCAAGTAGACAATCGCCAGGTGACGCGTCGCGGTCGTGATCGCCACGTGGTGAACAAGCTCCGCGCACTGTGCGCCTGGTACACCCGCGGCCTCGAGAACGGATCGCACCTCCGCCACACGATCAACCGGACCGAGTCCGTCCCCGCGCTGCGCCAGGTGATTGGCGACTTCTTCGAGACGTAGAAGAATCAGTCCCAATCGTTGGCGCGCTCGGGCGTACCGTCGGGCTTCCGTCTACTTAGCCCTTGACTTTCACTCCCCGGCTGGCCAATATCCACACCCTGGGCGTCCATTCCAACTAGTCTCGGATCTCGGTTGCGTTGACGATCGTTTCGTCGCGCGGCGGCCCTTCGCGGCCCTTCGCGGCGGCGAATCGTCAACCGAAGCGAGTACTGGGATTAGTCATATCGCTCTCTCGTCGGCCCGCGTTGGTCCGTCTCCCCCAGGCGGCGTCTGCGGGTCCTGCTGGCGGGTGTCCCTGCACCGAGGCGAGGTTGACACCCGGGCGTCATCGCGCCGATGCCCCCCTGCGGCTGGCGCCCCGCCCGCCCCCGGTTCGTCGCCGCGCCCGCTCCCGTTCCCCGCGCCCACTCCCGGCTCGTCGTCGCGCCCGCTTAGTTCGCCGTCGCGCCCCCGGTTGTTCCACGCGCCTGCCCCCGCCCCCGGGCTCCTGCGCCCGCGCCGCGCCGGCACCCATTCCGCCGGACCGCCGCCACGCGTCCGCGTCACTCAATCCATGGAGGATGGTATGAGACTCGACAGGAGAGGGTTCTTCCGGCTGTCGGCCGCCGCGGCCGCGGCAACGGCGGTGTGTCGTCCCCGAGCGGCCGAGCCATCCCAGGGCCCTCCCGCCGCCGCCGGCAGCGTGCCCGAGGTGATTCGGGCTCTCAAGCCGATGACCGACGGTATCGTCCCGATCACGGACGAGGAACGGAAGGCGCGCATCGAGAAGGCCCGCCGGCTGATGGCCGAGCACAAGATCGACGCCGTCTACCTCGAGTCGGGGACCGGCCTGTTCTACTTCACCGGCGTGCGGTGGGGCGCCAGCGAGCGCATGTTCGCGGCGGTGCTGCCCGCCCGCGGCGACCTCGCGTGGGTGTGCCCGAAGTTCGAGGAGGACCGGGCCCGCGAGTTGATCCGGTTTGGCTCCGACATCCGCACGTGGGAGGAGGACGAAGACCCCGGCCGCGTGGTAGCGCAGATCCTCAAGGACCGCGGGATCGCCACGGGGACCGTCGGCATCGAAGAGCGCGCGCGGTTCTTCCTCTACGACATGATCCGCAAGGCGGCGCCCGCCCTGCAGTACGTGATTGCCGACCCGGTGACCGTCGGCTGCCGCGTGATCAAGTCGCCGGCGGAGATCGCGCTGATGCAGCGCGCCGCCGACATCACGATTGCCGCCTACCGGGCGGCGGTGGCCACCTTCCACGAGGGCATGACGAGGGCGGAGTTCTCGGCCAACGCGGCCGCCGCCCACCGCGCGCTTGGCGCGGAGGGCAGCATCGGCGCCGGGTTCGGCGAGCTCACCGCGTTGCCGCACGGCAGCGTCAAGCCTCGCACCCTTCGCGAAGGCGACATCGTGCTGATGGACGGCGGCTGCAAGATCGACGGCTACAGCTCCGACATCAGCCGGACCGTCGTCTTCGGCAAGCCCACGCAGCGCCAGAAAGACGTCTGGGACCTCGAGAAGCGCGCCCAGGCCGCCGCCTTCGCAGCGGCGAGACCCGGCGTCCCCTGCGAGGCCGTGGATGCGGCCGCGCGAAAAGTGATCACCGACGCGGGGTTCGGGCCTGGTTACAAGGTCCCCGGCCTGCCGCACCGGACCGGCCACGGCATTGGCCTCGACGGGCACGAGCAGATCAACCTCGTGCGCGGCAACACCACGCCGCTCGCGCCGGGGATGTGCTTCTCGAACGAGCCGATGATCGCGATCCCGGGGGAGTTCGGCGTCCGACTGGAGGACTGCATGTACATCACGCCGGAGGGGGCGACAGTTCTTCTCGCAGCCGAGCCCGTCAATCGATCAGCCGTGCGCCTGAGACCCGGTCGACAACAGCTGACGACTTCCACGGGAGGTTTCCCATGCGAACGCGCTCCGTCGTCGTCGGCGTCGTCGTCATCGTCCTGTTCCTGGCCGGCGCCGGCGCCGGCGCGCAGGTGCCGACCGGCACCATCACCGGCACCGTCACGGACAACAGCCGGGCCATCATGCCCGGTGTCGTGGTCAGCCTTTCGGGAGAACGGCTCATCGGCGGGACGCGCACCGCGTCGACCAACTCCCGTGGCGAGTACCGCTTCGCGGGCCTGCCGCCCGGGACCTACGACCTGAAGTTCGAGCTCACCGGCTTCAAGATCCTGGCGCGGCAGGGAATCGCGGTCAGCGCCGGGTTCGTCGCGGTCGTGGACCCGATCCTCGAGGTCGGCGGGCTGGAGGAGACGATCACGGTCGCCGGGGAATCCCCGACCGTGGACACCAAGTCGAACGTGCAACAGACCGTCATGAGCCAGGCCGTTCTCGAGAGCGTCCCGACGGGCCGCGACGTCTGGTCGCTCGCGAAGATCATCCCGGGCGTGACGGTCGGCACCTACGACGTGGGCGGCACCCAGGGCATGCAGCAGACCGCCATGTCGGCCCACGGCTCGCGCGGCATCACGTACGCCATGGACGGCCTGGCCGTGAACTGGCCGGGCGGCGGGTCCACGATGCTCTACTACGACCAGGGGATGTTCGAGGAGATCTCCTACCAGACGTCGGCGGCGCCGGCGGAGATCGCATCGGCCGGCGTGTTCATCAACATGGTCACCAAGACCGGCAGCAACCGCTGGCGGGGCGACGCGCGGTACTACTACGCGAACGACAGCATGCAGGCGGAGAACTTCGCGGACGTCACCGAGGAGTACAACTTCCCCGGCGGCAACCCGGTGACCAGGCAGTACAGACTTCAACGTGGGCGCGGCCGGGCCGATCGTCCGGGACCGCGTGTGGTTCAACGGGTCGTTCCGGCGATGGCGGGTGGACAAGACGCTCCTCGCCGCGTTCAACGCGGACGGCTCGAACGCGATCGACGACAACATGATCTGGAGCGCCTCCGGCAAGGTGAACGTGCAGTTCACGCCGAACCACCGGCTCGGCGTCGTCTACACCTTCAACAACAAGAACCGCTACCACAAGCACGGCGACACCTGCCCGCAGGCGTTCTGCGAGGACAAGGCCACCGCCGCCCAGCTCCAGGACGCCTTCATCACCCAGGGCAAGTACACCGCGGTGCTCAACAACCTCTCCGTCCTGGAGTCCACCGTCAGCCTGATGAAGGGCACCACGCCCGAGTACCTACCAGAAGGACGTCCAGCCGACCGACATCCGCCGGGAAGACACGGCGCTGGACACGGCGACCGGCGCCGGGTGGGCCGACTACCGGAACCCGAACTACCGGTTGCAGTTCGACAACACCTTCAGCCGCAGTTACGTCGGCGGCACCGGCTCGCACAACTTCAAGGTGGGCGTGCAGTTCTCCCGGCTCTACTTCCAGGAGAGCTGGCGCATGAACGGCGACATGCGTCTCATCTACAACGACAAGGTCCCCGTCCGGGTGCAGGCGTTCAACACGCCGGTGACCGCGACGAGCTACGTCCACGGGCTTGGTTTCTTTGCGCAGGACTCGTGGTCGGTCGGGCGCAAGCTGTCGCTGAACATCGGCCTTCGCGCGGACCGCGCGACCGGGTGGATGCCGGCACAGACCAGCCCGGCGGGGCGCTGGGTGGGTGAGCGGACGAGCGAGGCCAAGGACGTGTACGAGCAGTGGAAGCCGGTGTGGCGGGCCGGGGGTTCGTACGATCCCTTCGGCAACGGGCGCACGGCCGTGAAGGCCACTTACAGCCGCTTCGCGTCCGTCCTGGCGATTGGCGTGGTGACCGCGGTGAACCCCTTCAATCTCAGCAGCTCCAACATCTCCTGGAAGGACCTGAACGGCAACGACCTCCCCGATCCGGGCGAGCTCGGCGCATTCGAGGGATTCACCGGCGGAGCCACGACGCGGTATGCCGACGCGAACGGGCCTGCCTGGGAGTATTCCGACGAGTTCTCGGTGGGCGTGGAGCACCAGCTGTTGAAGGACGTCCGGGTGGGCGCCATGTCCTACCACCGCACGAACCGCGACATCGTCGCGAACCGGAACATGGCCGTGCCGTCCACCGCCTATGCGCCCGTGGACGTGCCAAACCCGTTGGGCGGCGCGATCACCATCTACAACCTGAACCCGTCGTTCGTCGGCAAGCAGGAAACCGTGCGAGACGATGAGCCGCTGCTGGACACGGTCTACGACGGGATCGAGGTCACCGCGTCCAAGCGATTCTCGAACCGCTGGCAGATGCTGCTCGGGTTCACCGCCGGGCTGAACGACGGCGGCCAGAGCTTCGGCGAGTTCAACGACCCGAACAACCTGATCAACCAGCAGGGCATCGTCGGCAACGACGCCACTTATCAGCTGAAGCTCTCGGGCACGTGGCTGGTCCCGAAGGCGGACATCGCCGTGAGCGGCAGCCTCGTGCGGAACACCGGCTACCCGAGGCAGAGCGCCTACTCGGTGACCCGGGCGATCTACCCCGGGCTCACCCGGTCGTCCCAGACCGTCAGGCTGGACGAGCGGGGCGACCTGCGGCGCCCCACCGTCGTCATGCTCGACCTCCGGTTCTCGCGGCCCATCCCGGTGAACCACGGGATGACGATCGAGCCGCAGGTCGACGTTTTCAACGTCACCAACAACGACGTCATCGTGAACATGGTGGACACGATCGGTTCCCGGTACGGGTATCCGTCGGAGATCCTCGCGCCCCGCATCTTCCGGGTGGGGCTGGCCGTGAAGTTCTAATCCCGCTATTCGTTTGGGTTGACAGTCCACTGTGAGCGGGTGACGCCGTTCGGGGGCCCCCCATTCGCCTGGACCGAGTCCCCCGTGACAAGTGCTCTTCGAGGGAAGCCGAATGCCGGGCCCCCGGCGCGGCAGCCGCGCCGGGGTGGCAGTGGGGGAGAACGGCGGCAGGCCCCGCGAACACAACAGCCGCGTCGTCAACCCAAACGAACTCTGGGATTGCCGACGTGCGCCCCCCGCGCCGCATGGTCCAGGTAGCGGCCGGCACCAGGCGGCAGGCCATCCCTGGACGGCTGGCGCTCCGTTTGCTTTACTGTCCAGTGATGCTCAAGGTTGAACTTCACGTGCACACGGCCGATGATCCGGCCGACATCATTCCATATTCGACATCGGCGCTGATTGACCGCGCGGCGGCGCTTGGATACGACGCCGTCGCCATCACCCTCCACGATCGGCAGCTCGATCTCGCGCCCTGGCGCGACGAGGCGGCGGAGCGCGGCATCGTCCTCATCCCGGGCGTCGAGCGGACGATCCAGGGGCGGCACGTGCTGCTGCTGAACTTCCCGCCAGCCGCCGAGGGCGTCGAGAGCTTCGATGCCCTGCGGGCCCTGAAGCGACGGTTCGGGGGACTCGTCATCGCGCCGCACCCGTTCTATCCCGGCGGCACGTGCCTGGGCAGCGAGATGGACCGGCACGCCGACCTGTTCGACGCGGTGGAGTGGACCTGGTTCTACACGGCGCGAACGCGTCGGTTCAACGACCGGGCCGCGCAGTGGGCTCGCGCACACGGCAAGCCCCTGGTGGCCAATGCCGACGTGCACCGCCTGCGGCAGCTCGGGACGACCTACTCGCTCGTTGACGCCGCCCGGGACGTGGAGAGCATCTGCGAGTCGATCCGGGCCGGCCGGGTCACGCCGGTCACCCGGCCTGTTGGTGCCATGGAGGCCGCGTCCTTCTTCAGCAGCCTCGTTGGCGCGAGCACGATTCGATCGTGGCGAACGTTGACGGGGGCCTTCCTGCCACCCCCGGTAGAACGCGACCAATTGGTGCCCTGACGGGCTGAGCGGCCGCCCGCGGCCCGGTTTCGGACGCGCCTGTTCGGCGGCGATCAACGTCCCGTCGTGGTCGCCCGACAGCACGCGCGTGGCGTTCGTGAGCTACCGCCTGCCCGGGCAGCCGCAACAATCGCGATCGCAGGCAAGTCGCCACAAATGACGTGAGTGCTGGGAGTACTGCGTTTAGGTCACCCGCGGGAACGCGCCGCGGATGCTGCCGGGATGGAACGTCAGCCGACCGCAGGCGAGAGCATCGGGCAGGCCCGCCGCGTCGCCTCTAAAGAGCCGGCCCTCATCGTCCAGTACCGCCCTTCCGGCCGCCTCGGCTGGCAGCAGCTCGACGATCGAGCGGGCCGAGGCCAGCTGCGCGCGCCAGAGCCGGGACAACTCGCGTGGGTCGGGTGGATCACCGCTGAAGTCGAGAGCGCGGAACTCCTCGTCCGAATAGCGAGCGGTCCTCGCCGCCTCTTCCAGGATGCTGGAGGGGCTGAAGCCCGGGTCCTTGCCGCAGGCCGCCCACGCAAGATAGCCGAGCGGCTGGACCAGGCGATCGCACGTCAGCGTATCGACGAAATCGCGCAGCTCCACGCGTCCCACCAGCGCGAGGATCTTGGAGGTGGCGAGGTCGAACGGGTGCAGCACGAGCCCGAGATCACGATGCTGCACGAGCGGGAAGAAGCGGTAAGCGCTGTCGCGAGCCCATTCCATGCGGACGGCGTCATCGCCGCGGCGCACTTCGGCCTCGATCAGACCCGGGCGATCACGGAAGACCCGCACCTCGTAGCCTTCGCCCGCGAGCAGGGCGCGGTCGGCCTGCCACGAGGCCGAGAGCGCTTCCTCGGTGTCGTGGAAGACGTCGAGATCGCGGGACACGCGGGGCGCGGCGAGCAACTCGTTGAGGGTGGCGCCGCCTGCAAAGTAGCTCTCGCCGTTCTGCAGGCGGTTCGAGGCTAGGAGCTGGCAGACGTCTCGTTGGAAGAGGCTGAGAGCCATCGCTTCAGTGCTCCCGCGCGCCGGAACGCCTCGGCATCCCCGTACCGCTGGATGGCCTCGAGCACGCGCACCGCATCCTCAGTGGTCTCCGGGTAGTACCCTTCGCGGAGAAACCACAGGCAACGGACCCGGTACTCGTCCACGAGGCGGCGAAGGCTTTCAGCCTCCGCCGGAAGGGCCGGCGTCATGCTTCCCATCATACCCGTGCACGGCGGGGGAAACCCAGTCCCGACCCGCACCGCGCTTACCCGTCCCGGGACGGGTGGTCTGCTTCGCACCCTCGGACGCCTGCACCTTGCCGAGCGTCTCGGCATTCCAGGTCCGCCCCAGCGGCTTCGCTTGCCGCGCCGAAGCTCGCCACCGGCCTACCCGGCTCCTCCCAGCCGCAGGTGAGCGTAGGCGGGGTACAAAGACCGGGGGGACCAGCCGGCGAGAAACCGCCAGCCGTCCCCCCGTGTGGCGAAGAGGAGTGACAGGTCGGAGAGGCGGCATACGCTTGGGGCGTAGGTGACCCACCGCTCTCCTGGGCCTGGCTCGACGCGCGACACCCGGCGCGGTAATCACCAGACCCGAATCCAATCTACTCCCCGCCTCGCAGGCCGGACATAGGGTCAACCCGGTATTCTCCGCCCGCCGACACGTGAGCTGCGGTTACCCCGGCCCCTCGCGGCATTCGCGGCTGCTGGTCACCCAGGCCCCCCGAAGCCCAGGGCCTCCCCCGCCTCGCGCCCTCGCCCCCGCGGGCGAGCCGCCTGCTGTACGGAATGCGCGGCTGGATCCCCGCCCGCCGCCCCGAGCCCTGCCATTTGTCAGCATTCCCCCGAGGCATCTATACGCCGAGCCCGCCCTGCGCTACTCTTCCGCCAGTCAGAGCGGGGCAAGCACGCCGCGGCGATGCCCGACACGGGCAATCACCAAGTCAACCAGTCACCAATCAATCAACCAGTCAACCAATCGCCAAATCAACAAATCAACACATGACCCCGTCAGTTCCCTCCTTCCTCCTCGTCCTGTTCCTGGCACTGTCCCAGTCTTCCCCCTCGTCGTTGGCCGATCTGCGGGTCCGCGCCGAGCAGGGCGAGGCCGAAGCCCAGTACCAGCTTGGCCACGCGCTCTTCACGGGCGAGGGCGTCGCCCGGAACCCGGCGCAGGGCCTGGCGTGGTATCGCAAGGCTGCCGAGCAGGGCCACGCGGAGGCGCGCGCGAACCTTGGCGTGGCCTACGTGCGGGGCGACGGCGTCGCGAGAGACGAGGCCGAGGGGATGGCCTGGGTCCGCAAGGCCGCGGACCAGGGCCACCCGGGGTCGCAGTTCATGGTTGGCGCCGCGCACTCCTCGGGGCGGGGCCTGCCGCAGGACTGGGCGCAGGCCGCGGCCTGGTATCGCAAGGCGGCCGACCAGGGCGTCGCGGAAGCGCAGTTCTATCTTGCCGACTGTTATTCCTCCGGCCGCGGCGTCCCCGTGGACCTTGCGGTCGCGGCCGCCTGGCTGCTCAAGGCGGCGGAGCAGGGCCACGCGCCGGCGCAGTCCGCGCTCGGCGGCGCCTACCTCATCGGACGGGGCGTGCCCCAGAACAACGCCCAAACGGTGTTCTGGGTCCGCAAGGCGGCGGAGCAGGGCCTCGCGGAGGCGCAGATGGCCTTTGGCATCGCCCACTACAGCGGCTCCCTCCTCCCCCAGGACGTCGTCGAGGGCTTCAAGTGGGTGGTGCTCGCGACCGAGCGTGCCACCGGCGCGGTGCAGCGGGACTACGCCAAGGAGCGCGACGTGCTGGCCAAGACGATGACGAAGGGCGAGGTCAAGGAAGGGACCCGTCGCGCGAAGGACTGGAACAAGGCCTTCGCGCAGCGGCAGAAGAAGAAGTAGTCACCGCCCGCCTGCTTGAATCTTCGCGTCACGTTTCAAGACGCGACCGCAGGCTCTTACGAAGGGAGTGATCCATGGGTGAGTACTTGGGCGACGAGGCGGCGCCGGTGGCATCGGGTGTCTATACGGTCGGGGGCGTCGCCGCCGAGGGGCTGCTCACGCCGCTCGGGCGTCAGTACCTGCGCGAGACGCGCCCGTGGCTGCGCTTCATCTCGATCTTCGTCTTTGTCGTGGTGGGCCTCATGGTGCTGGTCGGCGGCGTCATGGTGCTGATCGGGGTGGTCTCGGCCGCACTGCCCCAGGCCACCGGGGCGCCCGAAGGGTTCGGCGCCGGCGCGGGCCTGATGGGCCTGCTCTATCTCGCCATCGCGTGCCTCTACCTGGCAACCGGCGTGGCCCTCGCTCGGTACGCCAGCGCGCTCAAGCGGTTGGAGGCGGCCGGCGATGCCGCTTCGCTCGAAGGCGCGCTCAAGTGCCAGAAGTCCTTCTGGCGTCTCGTGGGCATCGTGACGATCGCCGGGATCCTCGCCATGGTGCTGGGCCTCCTGATCGGCATGCTCGTGGCCCTGCTGTCCCCGGGACCGTATCGGGTCTGAGCGGTGTGAACGACGCGGCCTGCCAGGCGGTAGACGCGCCCGTTCTCCGGCGCGGCGCGCTCACCCCAGCCTTGCTGCAGAAACGGGGCCGGCAACTTATCGTCTGTGGTCTGCAAGACCGGGTCGGAGACTCTCGACTAGCGGTCCTCCCACGTCTCCCGACCCTCATGTTGCGCGACGTTGGTCGCCTGCCCCGTTTCTCGTACCTGTCGCGCGTCGCCGTCCCTCGACTTCGCTCGGGACGCCCTGAGCGCTCGAGTCGGCGCTGCTCGCCGTCGGCCGTCTCGACGGGGTCTCTACGCTGCTGCCAGAACGAACCCCAGCACGAGAACCACGCGGAACCTCGACAGTCACCCGCACCGCGCGCCGGGGGCCGCAGTACCTTCGCCGCTGCCCCTACTCCCGTCTACGAAACCGGGGCAGGCTCCAATCAACCAATCAACAAATCAAATCAACAAATCACCCAATCACCAAATGACGCTATTGCGGAGCTACCCCCGCTCGTCGCGCAGCGCTTCCAGCTCCGCGATGGCTTCGAGATCCCGCGGCCGACCGGCGGCGCGCTTCGTCTCGATGAGGGCGGCGAGGTCCAGGCAGGCGATCGTGAACCCGAACGCCTCGAGCTCGATGACCCTCGAGAGCAGTCTCTCGAAGGTTCCCCCGCCGGCGACCTCCCCAAACAAATCCAGGTCCCCCAAGGTCGTGGTGAGCGTGAAGTTGAGTCCGCGGCGGACGGTTTCCAGGTCGAGCTCGAACGGCAGTCCCGGCGGGGCGCCACGCAGGTAGGGGCGATACGGGGCAAGCGCTCGGACGAGTCGTTCCAGGTTGTCGGGAGCGCGCGAGTAGACGACGTCGACGTCGTAGGTGGCCCTGGCGGACCCGTGGACCGTCGCGGCCAGGCCGCCCACCAGGATGAACCGCACGCCGCCGTCGTGGAGGACCCGCAGGAGTCCTTCGAAGTCGGGTGTCATGCGCGCCGGGCCCCGGCGCGCCTCAATCCGTCGGCGAAGCGGACGAAGGCGGCCAGCTTCCGAAGGCGCTCCTGGGGCGTCAGCCGCAGGTTCTCGCGCAGCAACGAGCGGTCGATGTCCCGCTTGTAGACGTCGATGACGCGGTCCATCGCCGACCGGGGGAGGTCTTCGCTGCTCACGGCCGTAGTGTAGCACCGGCCGGGCGGGTGTCGGACCGCCGCCTGGGGCGGATGGCGCTCGCCCGCTCACCCCTGCCCTGCCAAAGAAACGGGGCGGCGACTCACGGTCAGTGGTCTGCAAGACCGGGTCGGGAGACTCTCGACTAGCGGTCCTCGCACGTCTCCCGACCCTCATGGTTGCGCGACGTTGGTCGCTCGCCCCGTTTCTTCTACCCTGCCGGGGGTCGCAGCCAACGGGTTCGCTTGGCGAGCACCACCCGCCCCTGACGGCGGCCGCTGTCGGCCCCGTTCCCGTTGCTCACCTCTTCAAAATCAACCAATCAACCAATCAACCAATCAAATCAACAACTCACCAAATCAACAAATGACGTCATTTCTTCATTTTCTGGAAGAACTCCTCCTGCAGCCTCGGCCCCACCTCGTCTGCCTTGATCGCGCGGATGGTGGCGGCCAAAGCCGCTGCCTGGGCCTCCGCTATGGCCTGGCCCCGGGCGGCCGCCGCGCCCGACGCGTCGCCCCCGTAGTGGTTCGGAAACTGCGAGTACCAGCCGATGGCCGTGAAGACGCCGGCGGGCAGCTTCAGGCGGGCGAGGTTCGCGCCCGACTCCTGCGACCCGCGTTCCGGGTGTGCCAGGCCGGGGTGACCGGCCATGATCATCGCCACCTCGTTCTCGCCCGCGTGGCCGTCCACGCCGGGGCGCGATGGCGCCGCGGCGGCGGGCAGCTCGCCCGTGGCCGGCCGCAGGTAGGCGTAGACCATGTAATCGCGGGGCTCGTCGAGCTGCGTCTGCGTGAAGAACTGCAGGAGCGCGTTGTTCCCGCCGTGCCCGTTCACCAGGACGATCTTGCGGCAACCGTTGCGGGCCATCTCCGCGGTGGTCGCCTGCAGCATCTGCATCTGGAGCTCGCCGCTGTACGCGACCGTGCCCGGCTGGTGCCGCGCCTCTGCGATCTGCCCGACGTAGTACTGGGGGAAGACCAGCGCGAACTCGCTGCGCGTCGCGAGCAGCGTGACGTGGCGCACGTTCAGTACGTCGGTCCCGAGCGGGGCCGACGGCCCGTGCTTCTCGATCACCCCGAGCGGCAGCAGGCACACGTCCTTCGACGCGGCGAGGGCCTTCGGGAAGTCCGCTGCCGTCAGTTCTTCCCACCGGGGCGAGAGGGTTTGCGCGGGGCACAGCGTGGCCACGAGCAGGAACGCGAGGAGCGCCGACGCCAGCTTCATCATGGTCCTCCCCTGATAGACCCGCGCCACGACACGTGAAGCGAAATCCAGTCCCGGACCCCAATTTCAGCCCGGACCCCAATTTCAGCCGACCCCGGTTTCCGCCAACCTGAGGTGTCGGACGGCCGCCTGGGGCGGATGGCGGGTGCCTTGGCGCTCGCCCGCTCACCTCTATCCTGCCAAAGAAACGGGGCGGCGACTCACCGTCAGTGGTCCGCAAGACCGGGTCGGGAGACTCTCGACTAGCGGTCCTCGCACGTCTCCCGACCCTCAGGTTGCGCGACGTTGGTCGCCTGCCCCGTTTCTTCCACCCTGCCGGGGGTCGCAGCCAACGGGTTCGCTTGGCGAGCACCACCCGCCCCTGACGGCGGCCGCTGTCGGCACCGTTCCCGTTGCTCAGCTCTTCAAATCAACCAATCAACCAATCAACAAATCAAATCAACAAATCAACAACTCACCAAATCACCAAATGACGCCGACAGGTCGCCTAGTCCTCTACGAACGCCCTTAGAAACGCCTGGGCGAATTCAGAACGCTGGACCTCTGCCCGGTCGAGGGGATTGTCCCACCAGACACCTTCACTGTTCGCCAGGACGATGAACGTGAGGTCCAGGGTCGGGATCTTCAAATACAGCGCGGAGTAAGCATCGTCCCACCATCCCGAGTGCCACACGAGGGTGTGCCCCTGGTATTCCTGCACGAACCAACCAAGGCCGTACGGAAGGGCCTCACCCTTGCTCGTTCGCGTCGGGGCCATCATGGCAGCTCGTGACGCTGCCGATATCAGCACCCCCTGATCGAGTGCCACGTCGAACCTGGCAAGGTCGAGGACCGTCGTGACGACGCCGCCCGCGGCGCCGTCTCCCTGGGGTGGCGGTGCCGGGGCACGCTCGACTTTCCCGGACGTTCCGACCCGGTGGGGCGGGGCCAGGAGTTTTTCGAGGTCCTCTCGCAGGGGCAAATCCCGATTGGTCCGGGCCGATCGTGTCATGCCAGCAGGGGCGAAGACGTGCCGCTCGACGAGGGCGGAGAAGGGCGCGTTGGCGGCCTTCATGATGGGTCGAGACGCCCAGGAGTACAGCACGGGGTTGTAGGAGAACTGGTTGCCGGGCGTCGATGTGGCCGTATGAGAGAGCAGGTGTCGAAGCGTGTGGATGGGGGGCTCGCAGCGGAGCCCTTTGGCGAAGATCGACGGTTGCCGGGCGAAATCGGTGCAGAACTCGGCCCAATCGCTGTAGTCCGCCATCGGTCGATCGAGGTCGAGCACTCCCTGCTCGACGAGCCGGAGGGCCACGACCGCCGAGAGCGGCTTCGCGACCGAGGCGATGTTGTAGGGCGTCTCGGCAGTGGCAGGAATGCGGTGTTCGACGTCAGCGTAGCCCAGTCCCAATGCGAGCACGACTGCTTGGTTCTTCACAACGGCCACCGACAATCCCGGGATGCCGGCAGCGTTGCGGAGGGAGTCGAGACGCTGGACGAAGGCCGGGATGTCTGGTGTTCCTGCGCCGCTGCGACGCCGATCCTGCTCGGTCGGCGCGCCGATGCATGCCGTCAAGACGAGAAGGAAGAGGATGACGTGTTTCATGGCTGGCGCGCCGATGTCCGCCAGGGCAGCCGAGAGGCTTTTGAGGGCGGCGGTTACTGCGCGGTCGGCCGTCATCTCGGGTCCTCGAACCCTGCCCGCAGCCGCTTCCACGCGTCGGCCGCCGCCGCTTCCTCTCTTCGCCGAACGGCGTCGGGGGCCACGGGCCAGCCGACCATCCTGCCCAGGAGCGCGAAAAGAGACGACGCCTGCTCCCAGGCCTGCCCGGGAGGAATGGCCCCGCCGGCGACGCTTCGCTCGAACCCCTCGACGGCCCGCCGCGTTTCCACCCAGCGGCGCAATTCGT
Organism: uncultured Acidobacteriota bacterium; assembly: GCA_963744445.1. Lineage (GTDB taxonomy): Bacteria > Acidobacteriota > Vicinamibacteria > Vicinamibacterales > Fen-181 > CAVUTP01. The sequence goes on along the minus strand of CAVUTP010000015.1, from coordinate 6,953 downwards.
CTGCGCGCATATCCAGAGTATACGGCGAAGGCCCGCCTCGACCCGACCAGGTGGACGAGCCGGAAGCTCCTCGACCTGGTGCGCCGGGAAGGCGACTGCCGAGTCCATGGCTTCGTTCTTCCAGGAAGGTGTCGGGTTGACGGGGCGCTCGGGCCGAGAGGCGTGAGCGGATGCCCCGCACGAAGGCCAGCAGATGCCGGCGAGTCCGGGCCAGATTTGAGATTCGCCGGCGGGGCTGCGGTAGGGCCTGAGGCCTGAGGCTGGCGGCCTGCGCGCGCGCTGCCCCCTCACCGCACCCGCCGGCTGACTGGAGCGTAGGGTGGGATTCGAACCCCCCTCGACGATCAGAGCCGTTTGAAGATCTGGGCGGAAATCGCCGCCGACAGCTCGGACACACGTCCCCAGTCCTGCCACTTCGGGTCGAGGCGCCGGTACTGCGACAGGTCGACCGCGTCGAGATCGTAAGGAAGCGGGCGGGCCAGCTGCACCTGCAGCTGCTGGAGCGCGGATTCGCCGTTTGGCTGGGGATAGAGTTCGTCCAGGTTCGCGAGGGCGGCAAACACGCCGTCGCCGCCCAGGCGTTCTGCCAGGGCCACGAAATCCAGGTAGTCCCGAGTGGCGTTCCGCTTCAGGATCAGCACGGCCTTGATGCGCAGCATCTCGGACGCCGTGGGCACGACCACGCGCCCGCCGGCGACATTGACTTCAAGCGTCTCGAGGGGCCGTTGCCGGATGAGCTGTCGCACACCCGTTTCGATGCCGTCCAGGCTGCCGAGGATGAGCACGGGACGCTTGACTCGCGCCGTCCGCCAGCCGGCAATCGACTCGAGCTGTGCGAGTACCTCGTCGAAGCGGTCGCGGAGGTCGGAGAGCACGTGGTCGGCATCGTGGGAGACCCGGTGCCCCGCGAAGATGGCGGCCGCCGTGCCGCCAACGAGGGTCGTTCCAGGCAGGATCACCTGGAGGTGGGCCGCGGCCGACAGCACGTGCTCCCACTCAGGCCAGGTATCGGCGGACATAGTAGTTCCAGAAGTAATACCGCTGCTCCGTCGGATCCTCGAGGCGCGGCGCGCAGACCCTGAGGATGCCCTCACGCACGCGCCTCTCCGCGGCGGCAGCATCGCGCAGCCTCTTCCAGTCCTCCAGCCGGCCCCGGGCGATCACGTCGTCCACGGCTGCAAGCGTCCACCCGGATTCGACCAGGTGCCGATGTTCCATTGGCTCAGATTATAGCTGCCGGCGCTCCCGCCGTGGCGCTCCCGACCAGTCAAAATCGCGGCAGGTGCAAGTGTCCCCGTGTCGACGCGGTCGATGATGCCCCGGGCCGAAGGGTGGAGGGCTGTCCGGCAGCCGCATCGGATCCCGTCCCGAGACGCCGCCGGGCGATCAGAGCGTGGGGAGCCCGCGCGCGGGCCGAGTCGAGGCCGCGGGCCGTGTCGGGCTGCGTCGGTCGGGCCTGTCGGCGCCGGCGAGTCCGGGATTGAGATTCGACGGCGGGGCTGCGGTAGGGCCTGAGGCTTGCGGCCCGCGCGAGCGCCGCCTCCTCGCCGCACCCGCCGGCTGACTGATGGGACGCTCGACCCTCGACGCTGGACCCTCGACCGCATGCAACGCGCGAACTCCCTCCCGACGGAGTTGCGGTGGGACGCCGCGCATAGCGGGTGCGCGGCCGCGGGGCCCCTGCCTCCCGGCCCCGAGTGCTGCCCCGTGAAACCTCGCGAGCGGCTTCCTGTAACACTCCTCAGGAACCCGCGATCCACCAAGGACCGGGCACGATTCCTTCACGAACCCGCGGAGGTCTTCCATGGCACGACGGCTCCTCCCTGCAACCGCGGTCGCGGCCCTGGCCGTTCTCGCGTCCGGCTGCTACGTCTCGCTCCACCCGCTGGTGACGGAGGAACTGCAAACCTACGAGCCGGCCCTGGTGGGCGCGTGGGGAGAGAAGGGGGAGACCAGGGATCGCTGGGTCTTCAAGCCCGACCCCGCCGGCAAGCCCAGGGCGTACATCGTCGAGATCACCGAGCACGAGGGCCAGTTCTTCACCACGGCTCCGCCGAAGCCGATGAGCGCCGAGTTCAGGGGACGCCTCGGCCGGTTCGGCGACGTGCTCGTCCTCGAACTGCGCCCGGCCGATGATGCGCTCGGCGCGTTGAAGGACCACGCGATTCTCCACATGACACTCGTGCCGGCCGCGGCCATCTTCCGGGTCCGTCTCGCGGGCGGCGTGCTCACCCTCGAGGCGATCGACGACAACTGGCTCGGCCAGCAGATCGTTTCGAAGAAGGTGCGGATCGGGCACGAGCACATCGAGGCCGACCCCAACCCGCACGAGGCCGGGCAGAAGGACCGGCATGCCGAGGGGCGCGGGCCGGAAGACGAGGACTGGGTGCTGCTGACCGCGCCGACCAGCGAGCTGCAGGCCCTCGTGCGCCGCTACGGCACCGTGGGGTTGTTCGACGAGAAAGACCCGGGCGAGTTCGTGCGGAAGAGGATCCAGAAGTACCGCCTGGAGGCCGACTACGGCCGGGACTTCGTCCTGACGGAAGACGCCCTGGGCGCTGAAAAGCAGTCCGGGATTGGTTTTCTACCTTTCCCTTCCACCCCATCCGCGGGAACCACACCCAATCGGTTGAGGCCGCGGTCGATGCGGGCCTCGAAGCCCCGCTGGCAATCCCCTTCACGTTCTATCTGACGTCGGCAGACCGCCGTGTCTGAGAACCCGACAAGAGTGCGGATCTTCTGAATACCCACACGCGGCCTGGCCAAGTCCTCTTATCCACATACGGCTCAAGGGCTTATCGTCTACACTCGCCTGCCCAAACACAGTCACTCTGTCGCGGTATTGCCTTTGCAGAGCTAACGCGTCATACCCTGAGTGACGGTGGCGTCCCAGCCCTTACACGTGGAGGATCTCCCATGCGCATGAGAATCATCGGCACGCTGGTCTTGTTTTGCGCGCTCGTCGCCGCCGGCGCGACCGTGATGACCGTCACCAACGGGCAGCCGGATGGCAACGCCCATCCGTACGTCGGTGTGATGCTTCAGGCGGCCCCCGGCGGGGGTTCTTCGTGTGCTCCGGCTCCGCGTTGTCGCCAACCACGTTTCTGACAGCCGCGCACTGCGCGGATCCCGCGCAGCCGGTGTTGGTGTCGTACAAGAACGCACCGCCGTACAGCCTCGCGACCGATTTCACGGAAGGGACGTTCGTTCCGCATCCTGACTGGTGCCCTGGCTGCGGACCCGGGCTGCCGGGGTTCGACACCCGCGACGTCGCCGTCGTCACGCTGTCGGCGCCGAGAGATCCCGGCCAGTTCGCGGAGCTGCCAGCGGCGGGACTCGTCGACACGCTCCCGATGGGCACCAGCGTGGATCTCGTCGGCTACGGCGTGCAGGGCTTCATCCCGGGCGGTGGGCCGAAAGAGCAGATCTTCCTGTTCGCGCGGTACTTCGCGCCGAGCCAGCTGATTCAGAGCAACCACCGGATCTCCGGGGAGTTCATCAAGCTGACGGCGAACCCGTCGAAGGGCACTGGCGGCATCTGCTTCGGCGATTCCGGCGGCCCCGACATCCTGAGCGGCACGCGCACGGTGCTGGCGGTGAATTCCTACGTGACCAACGGAAACTGCGCCGGCGTGACCTACTCGAACCGCGTGGACCTGCCGGACATCCTGAGCTTCATCAACAGCTTTTAGTGAAGAGCAGTCCGGGATTGGTTTTCACCGGTAGGCGGAGGCGCGCCGGCGCCAGAACACTACGGCCGGGACTTCGTCCTGACGGAAGACGCCCCGCGCGAGGACCTCGCGCCTGCACGGCCTTCGTCGAGCGCGCGCAGTCCACAAAAGCAGTCCGGGATTGGTTTTTCGCCCGTTGACTCGGCCGCAGCTGTCGTACAAATGCAGTACATGGCTCGTGCTTCGGTGTCCATCAGGGAGCTGCAGCAAAACCTCAAGCGGGTGGTCGCTCGGGTGGAGCGCGGCGAAGTGATCGAGGTGACGCGCCGCCGCCGGCCCGTGGCGCGCCTGACCCCGGCTGCGCCCGCGGTCCGGAGCGAGGGCTGGCCAGAGCTCGACGAGCGGACACGATCGGTGTTCGGCGACCGGCTGATCACGCCGGGCGGGTCCGCGGTGCTGATCGAGGAACGGGGCGGTCGGTGACCTACGTCGATTCCAGCGCGCTGATCCCCCTCTACGTTCCGGAGCTCTTCTCGCCGGCCGCCCGGGCGGTGGCCCGCGAGGCGGGGCAGGTTCCCTTCACGCCGCTGCACCGGCTCGAAATCACGAACGCCTTCGAGCTGATGGTCGGCCGCCGGCTGATCACCAGGCACGAGTCCGTGGCGGTGAGGCATCAACTCGAAGAGGACGTCGAGAGCCACCGGCTGGCGCCCGCAGCGGTGGACTTCGAGCACGCGCTCGCCGAGGCTGCCGAGCTGTCGCGGCGTCACACGGCCAGGTTCCTCGCCCGAAGCCTCGACCTGCTGCACGTGGCCTCCGCGCGCCTCGCGGGCTGCGACACCTTCGTGTCGGCCGACGACCGCCAGCTCGCAGTGGCCCGCGCGATCGGCCTCTCGATCATCGACATCAAGCGCCCGCGCCGCCCCCGGCGCAAGTAAACGCAGTCCGGGATTGGTTTTGGTCTTCGGCGTGTGGCGGAATTTGCCAGCCCTCGCCCGCGGCGGTGCTGGCGCCAGGGCAACACGCCGCGTGGGGTGCGGGCGGGGTCGCCGCGATTTCCCAGGGATCGACGCGTGGTCCCGGACGTGCACGCCTTGGCAGCATGCCGAGGCGTCGGTGCCCGTGCTCGGGCGGCCTGGTCTTTCACGTCTGGAACCGGGCTATCCGCCGCGCGACCCTCTTCCACACCCCGGACGACTTCCTCGCCTTCATCCGCGTCGTTGTCGAGGCCCAAACCAAGGTGGACATGCGCCTCCTCGAGTGGTGCCTGATGCGCAACCACTTCCACTTCCTCGTCTGGCCCCGCGCCGACGGCGACCTCACCAGGTTCCTCTACGTGATCACCCAGCGGCACGCCTGCCGCTGGTCGCGGTTCCACGGCACGCGCGGCACGGGCCCCGTCTACCAGGGGCGCTTCAACGCGAGGCCCGTCGATTCGGGATTCTCGTTCCTGACCGCCGCCTGCTACGTGCTTCGGAACCCCGTAGAGAAGCACCTGGTCACCCGCGCGGAAGACTGGCCCTGGTGCAGCGCCTCGACGGCGCCCGTGCCGGAGCCGCGTCCGGCTCTTCACGACTGGCCCCTACCCCGACCGGCCAACTGGCCTGACATCCTTCACCTGCCGACCAAGCGCGCCCGCGCCTTCGAGTTTGAGCGCAGCCTGGCCGCGAATGCCGCCGCGCCGCGCGAGCGACGAGTGGCGCAACGCCACCGCCGCCCTCCAGCTCTGGACGGCGAGCCGGCGCCGCCCCGGGCGGCCGCGCAAGGTAAACGAATCCGGGACTGGTTTTCCGAGCGGGGCCGAGTTTGCTCCAACGAACAGGAGTGACTATACTCCTGATCAGGAGGCACGCCGTGCCGAGAGCCGCCCGGTATCCCGCCACCCGATACGCCCCGTCCCCGATCGTCGACCTGGCGGCCCGGGACGTGCGTGAACGGCTCAGCCGACCGGCGCTCGAAGCGTTCTTCAACATCGTGGAGAGGTGGCGCGTGAGAGACGAGGACGCGAAAGCCCTGCTCGGCGGCGTGTCGAACGGGCCGTTCTACGAGATGAAGCGCGACCCCGCCCGCCTGCTCGAGGCCGACAGGCTGACACGCATCTCGTACCTCGTCGGGATCTTCAAGGCGCTGAACATCCTCTATTCCGAGGAACTCGCGGACGGCTGGGTTCAGCGGCCGAACACGAACCTCCTCTTCGCGGGGGAGACGCCGTTGGCCTACATGGTGCGCGGGGGACTGCCCGCCATGCAGGCCGTGCGCCGCCTGCTGGACGCTCGCCGGGCAGGATAGGCGCCGCGCCGACGCCGAACGACGGGCAGGCGGGCCGCTCTCCGCTCGAAGGCCATGATCACCCCGACCGTCCGTCTTCTCCGAAAGCGCGATACGCACAGGCTCGTCCCGTCGAAGCACTCCGTGCCGGCCGAGAGCGTCCTGACGCGCATTGCGAACAGCGATCGACACCTGCGGGACCTCTTCGATCTCGACGCGGCGACCAACGACCGGCTCCTGGCCGAAAACCGCCTGCTCCCCGGCATCCAGCCGCACGAGCTCGTGTTCGGCGTCCCTTACCACTCGATCGTGAACGCCGCCTTCTGCCACGCGCACCCGCTCGGCGGCCGGTTCAACGGGCCGGACCGCGGCGCCTGGTATGCGGCCTTCGAGCTCTCGACGTCGAAGCAGGAAGTGGCGTTTCACAAGGCCGTGGAGCTCGGGGAAACCGACTGGTGGCACGAGTCGATCACCTATGACGACTACCTCGCGGACTTCAGCGCCTCCTTTCACGACATCCGGGATGACGAGCGGTTCGCGGCGTGCCTGGCCCCCGACAGCTACGTGAAGTCGCAGGCGCTTGCCGAGCGCCTGCTGGACGAAGAGGCGATGGGGATCGTGTATCCCAGTGTCCGCCGCCCGGGCGGAACGTGCCTGGCGTGCTTCCGCCCCCCGCTCGTCACGAACGTGCGCCAGGCCGCCACCTGGCGGTTCACCTGGTCGGGCCAGAGGACACCGCGCATCACTCGAGGCTGAAAAGCAGTCCGGGATTGGTTTTCGGGGACTCGCGCGAAAGGAGGAGCGATGAGAGCCCTCCGCGTTCTGTCACGCTCGGCCCTCGTCCTGCAGTGCTGCGTCGTGGCCGCCGCGGCCTCGTCCTGCTTGCGGCAGCCGCCGGCCGAGCACCGACTGGCGGGTGGCTTCAACCCATGGGACAGCCCTGACGGCCACGCCATCTCCGGGCGCGTCATGGACCCCAAGAAGCTGCTCCCGCAGGACGCCCGGCTCCTGCTG
>CAVUTP010000014.1:390000-1795622 GCA_963744445.1 uncultured Acidobacteriota bacterium | reverse complement strand
GTGGGCCTCGCGGCGCAGGCAGAGAAGGTGCGGCAGGCTGAGGCGACGGCCCGCGCAATTCACTTAGCGGTGCCGGCGCTGCTGGTCGACGCGAGTCCGATGCACTCACCGTTCGCATTTGCTCCGCAGACGGACGGCTCCGCGCGCGACGGGCTGGTGGACACCGCCGACATCATGGGGTGGCAGGTGGCGTCGCGAGTGGTGGTGCTCACCCGGGTCTACGGCAATCCGGGCACACAGAAGTGCGGACGCAGCCGCACGCGCGATGGCATGGGCGTGGTTCGTGGCGGGCGCACCCGCCACGGTGTTTACCCAGTGGGTCGTGGATCCTTCCCACACGGGCCTACTGATGCGGGGCCTTCCACCGCCGCCTCTCGCCGGCCACGGGCCCGCCGCCGCGCCCGTCGGAGGCGCTCCGGCAGGCCATCTTGCCGACGCTTGCGGGCAACAGCCGGCATCCCTTCCACTGGGCCGGCTTCACCGTCATGGGAGACGGACGCTAGCTGTATCGGGAACTGCCGGCCGGGCGCACGGCGCGTGGTTCGGCTCAGCCCCAGCTCGTGGCTGATGTTGGCGAAGAACTGGGTCTTGAGGTGATCGACCTCGCGCGTCTTCTCGTAGAGCTGCAGGGTCCCGACGCTGGTCCCCACCGCCTTGCAGGACGTCGCGGGGCGGTGCTGACCGACTGCCGGGTGGCCAGTGCGGGAGAGGGCACGCCGAGTCAAATCCCTGTGGGTGGTCCGCCTTCGCCCGGCCTCCGCTCGCCGACCAGACTCCGGCACGGGCTTCGGCGAGACAGCCTTCGCCTGTCTGTGTGGTTCGCGAGCGCTAGGTCAGGGATTTGAACCCCGATAACGTGGTCCAGAGGCGGAAAGGCCGGAAACGACGGTGACCGGTCTTGGTGGTTTTCCTAGGGTTTTCTGCAACCATCGTCTGGCCGGCTGCGGTGGAGACGCATGGTTTCGTGCGCAGTTTGTCAAGTTCTTATCAAGATCGCCCTATGACGTCGCCGACGTCGACGCGTTTCTCCGCGCCCAGTACGTTTACCGGCATCGGGCGACGGACGATCTTCCAAGTAGTTTTGCAGCGCCACGCCGCGCAGTATTCACAGGTCCCAGGCCGCGCGATCCCCGGCTAATGTTCGATTGAGGGCGTGCCCAGCCCGGCACCGTGTGGACTTCTTCCGCACCGAGAAACCTGCCGTCGGCGACATCATCGAGCCCGAGACGCTGAGCGCGAGCGAGGCGTCGAGCGGACGTGGATGGTCGTCGCACGTGACGTGTCCGCCTTCGACTCCATTCCTGGGTCGCTGATCCAGGGTCACGGGCTACCGTTCCATGGGTCTCGGCAGCACTCCCGGGGGGCCTCATGCCAAAGAGCTTCGAACTTCCGTCTGGCGCAATAAATCGTCGAGGTCGACAATCAACCCCAGAGACCTGCTGAGGCTGACCTTCGGTGGTGGAGCGGGACTCGCGATCGGCGGGCTCCTCGACGTCCCCGCGATGCGGGCCGCGACGAAGCTCTCGGACGTCAGCGAGTTCACCACCTCGTGCAACTTCTGCTCGTGCGGGTGCGGCATGATCGCCGCCGTCCGCGACGGCAAGCTGATGACGATGGAAGGCGACTACGACCACATCGTGAACCGCGGGTCGCTGTGCGTCAAAGGCATTTCCATCCCCTCTTTCAGAAGGCGGCCCGGCTGCTCGGCCCTGCCGTACATCGAACACCAGGCCCGACTTTGACATAGCCCCACGGTCTGGGGGGACGAATCAATCCGAGTCAGGAGATTGCCAAGGAACAGCACGAAGGGCCACCGATCGACGCCGGCCGGGCGAAACTTCGGATTGGCGGTGCCACAGCACGACCGATAGTCACCGCTCACGATCGTGGAGTGAAGAGGATGGCCGCGTACCCAGCGAGAGGCCGACATGCCTGAAGCCGACGACAGACTGCGCGATCGTCCGTTCCTGATTCTGGTGACGAGCCACTGGCTCAGTCTCGTGGGGACGGGACTGGTGGGGACCGCTCTCATCTCGTGGCTGTTCGTGCTGCCCCTCCAGCTGCGAGGACACACCGACAACCCCTACATCGGCATCGTGGTCTTCATCATCGTCCCCGTGGTCCTGGTCTTAGGACTGGGGATGGTGCCGATCGGTGTCTTGTTGGCCCGAAGACGCGCCAGGCAGCGGCTCACCGAGCGGATCGTGGACCGACGGGTCGCGATCCGGCGATTGGTGGTTCTTGGCAGCATTGTCACTGTCGTCAACTTCGTCGTCGGGACTCAGGGTACCTATCGGGCAGTCGAGCACATGGAGTCGGTGCAGTTCTGCGGCCAGACGTGCCACGTCATGACGCCGGAGTTTCGCGCCCATGCGGTCTCGCCGCACGCGCGACTGGAGTGCGTCGAGTGCCACGTCGGGGAGGGGACGGGTGGCTGGATCAAGAGCAAGGCGGCGGGCATGCGGCAGCTCATCGAGGTCATGTTCAACACCTACCCGCGGCCAATCCCCTCGGCCCTCGAGACCGACAGGCTGGTGCCCGCGCGCGAGACCTGCGAAACGTGTCACTGGCCGGAGAAGTTCACGTCGACGCGCCTGCGGGTGATTCCAAGAATCGCCGAGGACGAAGCCAACACACCCAGCCAGACCGTGCTCATGATGATGGTCGGGGGCAGCCTGGTGCGCGGCATCCACGGGGCGCACTTCGGCCCTGGCGTCGAGATTCACTACAGCGCATCCGACAAGAAGCGGCAGAAGATCCCGTGGGTGGAGACCGCAACACCAGGGACGGGGAAACGCGCGCCTACCTGGCCGCGGACGCAAACGCGGGCACGGTCAAGGATCTCCCCGCTACCTGATGCAGTGCGTCGATTGCCACAATCGACCCGCCCACACCTTCGACCTGCCGGACCGGGCCATCGACCAGGCGATGACCGTCGGCCTGCTGCCCGCCACCCTTCCGTTCCTCAAGAAGAAGGGCGTCGAACTGCTGAAGACCGCCTACGCCAGCAGCGAGGAGGCGGAGCGACGCATCCCCGCCGAGCTCGCGGCCTACTATCGCCGAGACTACCCGGCAATCGCCTCGACAAGAGGTGCGGATGTGGCGGCTGCCGCGAAGACGCTGGTTCGCATCTACGACAGGAACGTATTCCCTGATTTGGGAGTCGGCTGGGGGCTATATCCGAACAATTTGGGTCACGAAGCCTCTCCGGGCTGCTTCCGCTGCCACGACGAAGCGCACAAAGCCGTCGACGGACGGACCATCACGCAGGACTGCGGGGTGTGCCACGAAGCCGTAGCCATCAATGAGATCTCTCCGGAAGTGCTCAAGACCCTCGGGCTCGACGCGAGGATCCTGGCCCTCCGGAAGAAGTAGAGCGCGCGGCGTTCGGTTTTCCTAGGATTCTCGCAGAGCGCCGCGCCTTAGACGTGTTGTCGTGCTCGAGTTGCAGGTAACGTGCCCGCACCGGGTTGCACGGGCGCCGAAGGCATTCGGGTCTCCTATCGTCCTCGGCAAGGAGCGCAGCCAATGAGCGCCGAAGAACTCCGTCTCGAGGCAGCCCGCATGAAGACCGCCCACTGGAAGAAGTGGGGGCCCTACCTGAGCGAACGCCAGTGGGGCACGGTCCGCGAGGACTATAGCGGGCACGGGGACGCCTGGAACTACTTCCCGCACGACCACGCCCGTTCGCGCGCCTACCGGTGGGGCGAGGACGGTCTGGCCGGCGTGTCCGACGACCGCCAGCGCCTGTGCTTCGCGCTGGCGTTGTGGAACGGCCGCGACCCGATTCTCAAGGAACGCCTGTTCGGGTTGAGCAACGGCGAGGGGAACCACGGCGAAGACGTGAAGGAGTACTACTTCTACCTCGACTCGACGCCGACCCACTCGTACATGAAGTACCTCTACAAGTACCCTCAGGCGGCCTATCCCTACGACCACATTGTCGCGACCAACCGCAACCGCGGCCGCGACCAGCCGGAATACGAGCTGCTCGACACGGGCGTGTTCGACGGGGATCGCTACTTCGACGTCTTCGTGGAGTACGCGAAGGCGTCGCCCGAGGACCTGCTCGTCCGGATCACCGTGCACAATCGCGGCCCGGAAGCGGCGACGCTCCAGCTCCTGCCGACCCTCTGGTTCCGGAACGACTGGTCGTGGGGGGACGCGGTGGCGCGCCCGAACCTCCGCCAAGTCGCCCACGGCAAGACCGGCGGCGTCGTTGCCGCGTCGCACCGTGATTTCGGCGAACGTCTCTTTTTCGCGGAAGGCGCGTCGGCGCTGCTCTTCACGGAGAACGAGACGAACACCCAGCGGCTGGTCGGCATGCCCAACGCGTCGCCGTACGTGAAGGACGGCATCAACGACTGCATCGTTCACGGCCGGACGGACGCGGTCAATCCAGAGAAGACGGGGACGAAGGTGTCGGCCCACTACCCGCTCACACTGGGTCCGGGAGAATCGGGCACGGTCCGCCTGCGGCTTGTCGAGCAGCCCGCGGGGTGGCGCCGAAACGGGCAGCCGCGCGTTCGGGAGCGCGTTCGACGCCGTCTTCAAGGCCCGGATCCAGGAAGCCGACGAATTCTACGCCACGGTCATTCCTCCCTCGCTCAGCCCGGATGCCGCCCGCGTGATGCGCCAGGCGCTCGCCGGGATGCTCTGGTCCAAGCAGTTCTTCTTCTACGACGTCGGCCGCTGGCTCAAGCAGCACGGCATCCAGCCGTACACGACCAGTCCCGCGTCCATCCGCAACGGCCACTGGGGACACATGGTCAACGCGGACGTGATCTCGATGCCGGACAAATGGGAGTACCCGTGGTATGCCGCCTGGGATCTGGCCTTTCACGTCACGGCGTTGACGCTGGTCGACGAGGACTTCGGCAAAGAGCAGCTCGAGCTCCTGCTGAAACCGCGCTACCTCCACCCCAACGGCCAGATGCCCGCCTACGAGTGGAACTTCAGCGACGTGAACCCGCCGGTCCACGCCTGGTCCACGATCTTCACGTTCCTGGCGGAGAAGGGGCGACACGGGAAGGGCGACCTCGCCTGGCTGGAGCGGTGTTTCCACAAGCTGCTTCTCAACTTCACCTGGTGGGTGAACCGCAAGGACCGCACGGGCAACAACGTCTTCGAAGGCGGCTTCCTCGGCCTCGACAACATCGCGGTCTTCGACCGATCGGCGCCGCTGCCGACCGGCGGGTACCTCGAACAGGCCGACGGCACCGCGTGGATGGTGCTGTTCTGCCAGAACATGATCGAGATCGGCGCGGAGCTGGCGCTGGACAACCCGGCCTATCTCGATCTCACGATCGAATTCCTTGGAGCACTTCCTCCGCATCGCCTCGGCAATGGTCCGGCCGGGCGACGACGCCGGGATGTGGGACGAGGAGGACGGCTTCTTCTACGACGTCCTCCGCTACCCGGACGGGCGGTCCCAACGCCTGAAGGTCAGGTCGATGGTCGGCGCTGCTGCCGTTCTGCGCGGTCACCCTGTTCGAGGGGACGCTCCAATCGAAATACCCGGAACTCCTGCCACGCCTGCGCGAGTATCTTCGACGCGCGGCCCGAGCTCAAGGCGTTCATCCACGACCCGGGAAGCGCGGGCACAAGGGCCGCCTTCTCGCATCGGTGCTGAACGAGGCCAACCTGCGCCGGGTGCTGAAAGTCCTGCTCGACGAGAACAGAGTTTCTGAGCCCGTTCGGGATTCGAGCCGTTTCCCGCGTTCACCTGGAGCACCCGTTCGTTTGCCGGGTCGGCGACAGCGAGTACCGGGTGGCGTATGTCCCCGGGGAATCGGACAACGCCATGTTCGGCGGCAACTCGAATTGGCGCGGGCCGATCTGGATGCCGGTCAACATGCTGATCGTCCGCGCCTTGCTCCAGTACTACGCCTACTACGGCGACTCGTTCATCGTCGAGTGCCCGACGGGATCGGGGAGGCCAATGAATCTGTACCAGGTGGCGGAGGAGATCGCGCGGCGTCTGTCCAGTCTCTTCCTGGGGACGAGCACGGCGCGACGGCCGGTGCACGGCGGCTCGGGCAAGTTCCACAGCGACCCGCACTGGAGAGACTACCCGCTGTTCTACGAGTACTTCCACGGCGATAGCGGCGCGGGCGTCGGCGCAAGCCACCAGACGGGGTGGACGGGCGGCATCGCCCGCCTGATGACGCTGTTCGCCTCGTCTGACGCGCGAACGGTCCTCGCGCAGAAGAAGGAAGATACCGCTGGTGAGTCGACCCGATCACGCGAGAGAGCGACCACTGAGGAACCGACGCACATGAAGGCCATCACCGTCGAACCCACAAGCCCGAGAGCGTCCGCCTCGAGGACATACCCGCGACCCGGCGTGCACGATGGGTCGGTGCTCGTCGAAGCCGTCGCGGTCGGCGTCTGCGGGACGGACGTCGAGATCATCGAGGGCAAGTACGGCTGGGCGCCTCCGGGCCAGACGCGGCTCGTGCTTGGGCACGAGTCGCTCGGCCGCGTGCTCGACCCAGGGCCGACCGGCGGCTTGCAGAACGGGCGACCTGGTCGTCGGCATCGTGCGCCGTCCCGACCCCGTGCCCTGTCCCAACTGCGCCGTTGGCGAGTGGGACATGTGCCGCAACGGCCAGTACACGGAGCGCGGCATCAAGCAGATCGACGGCTTCATGTCCGAACGCTGGCGAATCGAGCCCGAGTACGCCATGAAGGTGGACCGCTCGCTCGGGCTCCTGGGCGTGCTGCTCGAGCCCACCACGGTCGTCGCCAAAGCCTGGGAGCAGGTGCAGTCGGTCGGCAAGCGCGCCTTCTGGGAGCCAACGAACCGTGCTGGTCACCGGCGCGGGCCCGATCGGCCTGCTGGCGGCGCTGGTCTGTCGAGCAGCACGGCCTGGACGTGCACGTGCTGGACCGCGCCGATGTCGGGCGCCAAGCCCGAGCTCGTTCGTGCCCTGGGCGCGACGTACCATACCGGGCAGCGTCGACGGACGTCGGCTTCAAGCCCGACGTCATCGTCGAGTGCACCGGCGTCGGCCGGTCATCGCGGACTGCCTCCAGGTGGCCTCGGTGCGGCGGAGTCGTCTGCCTGACGGGCGTCGGCAGCGGCGGCCGCACGACCGGGCTTCACCGCAGATGTGGCCGCGGCCATGGTGCTCCAGAACAACGTGGTCGTCGGCAGCGTGAACGCGAACAAACGACACTGGTACAAGGCGGCGCAGGCGCTGGCGCGAGCGGACCGCTCGTGGCTCGCCCGGCTCATCACGCAGGCGCGAAGCGCCCGGAGACGTTTCATGCAGGCTCTCCAACGTCAGCCGGACGACATCAAGGTCGTCATCCAGTTCGCGGAGCCATAAGCGAACGCCGCGAGGCAGTCCATGATTCTGGTGTTCGGGCGCAACCGCCCAGATCGGCGGCGAGCTGCGCCATCGCGGATTGAAGGACGCCTCGCGCATCGCCGACGTCGACGCGTTTCTCCGCGCCCAGTACGTGGCCGCGCTGGCGGACTAAAGGAAGCTGGTGCAGTAGTCGGGATTCAGAACCAGCAGCCTCTCGGCGCCGCCGGAATGGGCGAGGTCTACTTCGCGCGATCCCCGCCTCGACCGCGAAGTCGCGATCAAGATCTTTCCGAGATTGTCAGATGGATTGTCGGTACCCGAAAAACTCGTGATCCTGGTGGTACCCGCCGTAGCCGCCGCCGATGTCGGCGAAGTCGGCGACGAACTCCAGGCCCTTGATCCACTTCACCTGCTTGAACCCGAGCTGCGTCTCGTTGCGCAGCCGCAGGGGCGCGCCGTGGTCGGGCGGCAGAGGCTTGCCGTTCATGTCGTAGGCGAGCATCGTCAGCTTGTAGCGCATCTGCTCGATCGCGTGCACGTCGTAATAGATGCCTCCCTCGGGACCGTCAGCAAATGAGTAAAACACGACCCACTTGGCCTCGGGCTTCGGGCGAACGAGGTCGAGGATCGTCTGCAGCGACACGCCGCCCCACTTGGCGACGCCCGACCAGCCTTGGATGCAGAAGTGCTGCGTGATCTGTTCGTGATGCGGCAGCGCGCGCAACTCCTCGAGCGAGAGGTCGACGGGGTTGTCGACCAGCCCGCCGATCCGAAGCCGGCAACCCGCGAAGTTACTGGCGAGCAAGGCCGCGTACTTCTCGGAGTCGGGGAGTTTCCCGTTGCGCCAGAAATACGGAGAGATGTCGCGCTCGGTGTAGACGCCGGCCGTCGAATCGACGTGTTCGAACAACCGCTGAACCGGCCCGATCAGCGCGAACCCGACACGCTGCACGACACGCGGGTGTCGCAACGTGAGCGGCGTGGCCGCAACCCAGCCGACAATGAGCACGACCATCGAGAGCGCGAAGACGGTAAAGCCGATCCAACTGTCGTCGTCGCGCCCCCCGTAGATGTGGTTGAGGTTCGCGCGCAGACCGGTCGTGAACACGAAGAGGACGTGCGTCACGATGAAAATCAAGAACCAGATAAACACGAGGAAATGGAGGGATCGCGCGGTCTGGATGCTGAGCACGCGACTGAGCCGCTTGAAACGCGTCGACAGCGCGGGCGACATCCCCAGCCCGGTGATGAGCGCAGCGGGGGCGGCGATGAAGATGGTGATGAAGTACGCGATCAACTGGAGGCTGTTGTACGCGACCCACCCGTGCTCTGCCGGCCACTGTAACGACAAGTACTGAATCTGGACGGAGAGCGCATTGGGGAACACGTCCCAACTGGTCGGCACGACTCGCCGCCAATGGCCAGTGGCGAACAACAGCACGTAAAAGACCAGGCCGTTCAGGAGCCACAGCGTATCGACACCGAGATGCCACCAGCGCGCCAAGCCGATGGAGTGCCGAAGGCCCGGAAGACCGATCTGTCCAGGCAAGCTGACCGAGTCTTGCTTCGCCGTCCACGACCCCTCGGTCGGCACCTCTTTTTGGAAGCGGAACCAGTCCTTGCCCGGTGTGCTGTGCCGGGTCCAGTACAGCCGCGGATGGTCACTGAGGATCTGTACTCCAGACCGGAGGATGAAGATCATCAGGAACATGTTGAAGAAGTGTTGCACCCCGACCCAGACGGGAAACCCCGGGTTCTCGTGCGCCTCCGCCGACACGATGGTGCCGGGATACCGGGCGATGAAGTCCTCGACCGACGGGATCGTGCGCAGACCCTGCGCGACCGCCACCGCGGAGATCAGGACCACGAAGCCGATCGGAAGCAACCAAAGGAGATTGAACCACCGGTTCCGGCCGACACGCACGCGCGGCGGGATTCCGTACGATTCGGGGAACCACTTCGTGACATCGACGGCATCCTCGCCCACCGTGAGCTGCCGCCGAAAGCTACGCACAACGTCGGGCGACGTTGGAGATGAGGTCGGGCTCGGGCGCTCAGGCATTGATCTCAACCCTTCGGCGGCGGCGGGTGCCCACAGAGGCAGACTACGCTCTTTCTGGCCGGATTTGTTCAGATTTCGACGGGCGTTAGAGCCGGGCTGCTAGCCGTCGGTGAACGGGTCGCCCTGGCGCACGGCGTTCCTCCGGAATCAGGGGGTGCGGCTACGGCCTGCCGTAGGAAGGCTCTCCGGTACGCTGTTTCATTGGATAGGCGGGGACTTCTCGCGACGGCTCGCTCATTGCACGCTGAGGTTGAAGATCCATTCGGAATCTCGATGACGCCGCGTCAACCTCATGCGCCTGCGACCGCTGAGGGCGCTGCGATCGACATGAAGGCTTTAGGGGAGATGCTCGATCAGATGCAATGAGGCCAGCCAGAGAGTTTGCCATGATGGATACCTACGACCTGATCGCCATCGGAGCGGGCCCGGCCGGAGAAAGCGCCACAGAGCTGGCGTCGTTTTTTGGTCATCGCTCGGCGATCGTGGAAAAGCACCGGCCCGGCGGCACTGTCACGACGGCCGGCGGCGCCCCAACGAAGACGCTTCGCGAGGCAGCGCTGTACTTCTCCGGCTTTCGTGAGGGCGACGTGTATGGCCTCCGCATGTCAGCGCCTCCCGCGATCGCGACCGACATCATCCGCAAACGGACGTGGAGCGTTTGCGAGCTGCTGCAAAAGATTACGGCAGACAACATTGCGATGCGCAATGTGGACTATATCCAGGGCACTGCCCAACTCGACCCGGAAGGTGTCGTGATCGTCTCAGGTCATGATGGACAGGACCGCAGGCTTCGGGCAAAGGCGGTGCTGATCGCGACCGGTTCGCGGCCCTTCCGGCCGCAGAACATCTCGTTCGATATCCCGGGCGTCTGCGACACGGACACCATCCTGCAGCGCGGCCGCGTACCGAAAGACATTCTCATCGTCGGGGGTGGTCCGGTCGGCGTGGAGTTCGTGACCATCTGCCACGCGCTGGGTGCAAGAGTCACGCTCGTCGATCGCGGGACGCGCTTGATGACCATGATGGACGGCGAAATGTCAGGTGCCATGGAAGAGCTCTTCAGGAAGTGGGGCGTTGCCGTCTTGTTCGGCTCGACGGCGGAAAGCGTTGCCGCGAAGGACGATGGATTGGAAGTCAGACTCTCGATGGGAGAACGGCTTCTTCCAGACACGGTCCTGTTCGCCGCCGGCCGTGTCGCGAATACGGCGGGCCTCGGGCTGGAGGGCGCAGGAGTAAATCTCGATTCCCGCGGGCGAATCGTCGTGGACAGGAACTTCCGCACGTCTGTGGAGGGCATTTACGCCGCGGGTGATGTCCTTGGGCCGACACTGGCTTCGATCGCGATGGAGCAAGGGCGGGTCGCGATCTGTCACGCTTTCGGAATTCCGTTCGAGGGAACAGTGGATCCTTGTCCGGTCTCAGCGGTTTACGGCATGCCGGAGGTCTCGGGCGCGGGTCTGACTGAAGAGCAGTGCCGTAAACAGGGCCTCGACTACGAGGTGGGCCGTGCCGACCTCGGCCTTACTTCGCGTGGCGCCATCGCCGGCCGCGGCGGGCTCCTGAAGCTCATCTTTCTAAAGGCCGACCGAAAACTGGTCGGTGTTCACTGCATCGGGGACATTGCTTCAGAGATCGTCGGCATCGGGCAGATGGTCATTCGCTGCGGCGGCACGATGAATACCATCGCCAACATGTCCCTCAACACACCGACCTACAGCTATGCCTACAAATACGCGGCGTTCGACGGCCTGCGTCGTCTGCGTAACCGCCGAGAGGGAGGCGGCCGTTCGCTGAGTCTCACTGGAGAAGAGAAATGAACCAGACAACGATTTCCTGCCGAACCTTAACCACCTCCACGTACCGCACAAGTACGTGCTGAGAAGGCGCCGGTTCAGCGTCTACTGGACCTGGATGTCACCGAGCTGGATAATCGGAAAAGAACGGACGTAATCCCCGGGCACCGATCTCAACACGCTCAGCTGGATCCCGGGCAGGGGATGAAGGGTAGTCCACTACGCCGTGCTGACTTGTCGCGAGCGTCTAATCAAGAAAGGTTCGTGTAGAAGCCCCAGAAGGCACTCTCCCGGTCCTAAGATTAGCGAATGGCAGTCCCTGTGAAATCGACGAAACCCTAGCTCGGTTCTGGAAATAGATTCTCAATATCACAATAGCGCGGGTGGACCGAACGCTCGACGACAAATCAGAGAACGAGGAGCGACAACAATGGACATCAGACCGCAAGCCATGGCCATTCCGGCCGAGACCGATCACCTGGACCAAGGTAAGTACGGCCCGATCTATCCCAAGACGCCGGCGTGCTACGGCTTCTCGATCCTGGCGAAGATTATTCCCGGACGCGAATCCATCTTTCACCAATACGCGAAGAACATCGAGGCGTTGGTGAAAGAACAGCCCGATGTGCTGGCGCCGCTGAAACTGCACTATCTCCGCTGGTTGCTGTTCCCGATCAATGGCGACACGTACTTCATGTACCAAGGGATCTTCGATACCGAATTCGATAAGTACACGGAAGACGCCGTGGCCCTCTTCAGCGGCACGGGCGTCAGTACGGTGTTCGAGAACCTCGAGGGTTTTCCGAAGGATTGGAAGACCAATCCGGACGGATTCGCCAAGTTTGTGCGCGCGCACCAAGTCCCGAGTTTCCTTGAATACGGCGAGTATCCCTTCTTCAGCGCTGATGAAATCAAGAAGGCCCTGAAGATGAAGAGCGCGATGACGGAAATGCTTGATCAATTGCAGTGACCAGTTCCCGAGTTGGTCGCGGCAGTTCTGAGAAGGAGACAGGATGAGCGACTCAAAGACCGCACGCACCTACAACGATTGGGGGGGAGACACGCCGGGCAGTGCGGTTACTGTCGCCGTGCCCAGCGACCAAACGGCACCACTCGAACTCGATGATATTCAGAGCGGCGTGCTTCGGCCGCGGCCGACTCCCTATGCCGCCACGTACATTGCCTTTCGCATTGATGATCGGAACGCTGGTCGCGATTTGATCCGTCGCGTTTCGGAGGTTGTCACGTCGGCTGCAAATCCCAACAGTCCGCTGGCCGACACGTGGGTCAGCGTCGCCTTAACCTATCAGGGTCTGAAGGCGCTCGGCGTTCCGCAGGTATCGCTTGACAGCTTCTCCTGGGAATTTCGTCAGGGAATGGCGTCCCGTTACAAGGATCTCTGCGACACCGGCGAGAGCCATCCGGACAACTGGGAACAGCCGCTGGGCAGTTCCGATCTTCATGTAGTGCTGGTGGCTGTGTCGCCCGACTCCGAAAGGCTTGAGGCGGCTCTAGACCGCGCCCGCGAAGCCTATCGTGCAATGTCGGGAATCACGGCGATCTGGCGCCAGGATTGTCACGCGCTTCCTACCGAGGCAGAACCGTTTGGATTCCGCGATGGGATCAGCCATCCGGCGATCGAAGGCAGTGGCATTGCCGGAACCAATCCCCACGAGAAGCCGCTGAAGGCGGGCGAGTTTGTGCTGGGTTATGCAGACGAGATGGGCGGCACACAGAAAACTGAGCCTGAGATTCTCGGTCGCAATGGGACCTATGTCGTCTTTCGCAAGCTTCATCAACGCGTCGCCGCCTTCCGCAAGTACGTGAAAGCGAATTCGAAGGGCGCCGCCGATGAAGAACTAACGGCCGCCAAAATGATGGGTCGATGGCGGAGCGGCGCCCCGCTCGCCCTTTGTCCATTGCACGATGATCCGGCGCTGGGCGCCGACGCGACACGCAATAATGCGTTCCTGTATGAAGCTGACGATCCCACCGGATTGAAAACACCGGCCGGCTCGCATATTCGGCGCACCAATCCGCGTGACGCCTCCATTGCAGGTGTGGCGCGCATTCATCGCATGATTCGTCGCGGAACCGCCTATGGTCCCCTTCTGCCTGAGGGCGTACTCGACGACGACGGCGCTGACCGGGGCTTGATCTTCGCATTCGTCGGAGCACACTTGGGGCGGCAGTTTGAGTTCGTCCAGTCGCAATGGATTAACGACGGAGTCTTCATTGGCGCCGGCGACGATAAGGATCCGGTTGTTTTCTCCGATCCTAAAGGCGCCAACTTTACCCTGCCTCGCAAGCCCCTCCGCAAACGGTTTCAGGGCATTCCTCAGTTCGTCGTGACGCGCGGCGGTGAATACTGCTTTATGCCTGGACTGCGAGCGTTGCGTTGGCTTGGCGAGCTGGACACCTAGAGGCACCAGTGACCAGAGATCTGATCTACCGAATGGCGCTTCGGTTCCTCGCGAGCGGAAGCGTGGAGCCCCTGTCATGAGATCGCCAACCAGTCCGCGCACGTACAACCAGGTCGAGGTTCCTCGTCCGTACACGCCAGGCAAGCGGCGGTTCAGCATTTACTGGACCTGGAGCTACCCGTGGGAATCGAACCGCGATGTCGCCGAGATGGACAATCGGTTCTCCACGATCACGGAAGTTCGCCGCGTGGCCTGGCCTGCCTACGAGACACCCGAGTACTCGGCCCGGATGTTCCTGCAGGGCATCGCCGGCACGCTCGAACTGTTCCATTTGTCGCTGCTTCGTTTCCAGCAGCTGGTTGGAGAGCTGACGGGACATCCCGTCGCCGTGTACCAGCGTGTCGACCAGGCAGGGCAGAAGCTCCCGATCGACGCGGGCATCCTCGACGATACGGACACCTTGATGGTGTTCGGCCTCGACCATCTCGTTACGGAACAGCAGGCTGCCACAGAAGAGATCGAGGCGTTGCGCGACTGGCTCAAACGCGACGGAACATGCCTGATTCTCGGCCCTCACCACGACGTGGGCGTGTCGAGCGATCTCAAGGAACGCGCCATGGAATACAGGCACCACCGCGACCCCCTGGTTCCGCGTCAGCAACGGTTCGGCCAGTACACACGCTCGGTGATGAAAGGTCTCGACGTGCCGGTTCACAACCAGTATGGGCTGCGTCCGGCCACCGTCGCCGACACGAAGCAGCTTCAGCCGCTCATCAAACGCAGCGATCTCGACGCGCGAAGTTGGCTCGAGGGGGTGCAGACGTTCAACTTCCATCCGCATCTGCCGCATTACGCCATCACGGCGGACGACGCGTCGGCCATTCACCTGCTCGCGCAGCAGCCGATCGATCTCTCGAGGCCGCATCCGTTCACCGAAGCCGGCCACCGCGAGTTCAACATGTTCCTGTGGATGCCGCCGAAAGGCGATCGGGCCGGCGACATCCTGCTGGCTGATTCGACGATCTTCACGACGTTGTTTGGAGGCGATGAGAGTCTCGAGCGCTTCTGGAAGAACATCGCGACGAAGTGATGCGGCGACTGAGTCGGGCTGCCGGACTCGTGGCCGCCTGCATGCTCGCGGCGCCGGCAGGCGCGCGCGCGCAGAGCCGGGGCGTGTATCCGCTCGGCATGACGGCCGTTGGCTCCGGCGTCACCCCCGAACCCGGCTTCACGTACGCGAATCAACTGCTGTTCTATTCTCGCGACGAGTCCAAAGCGGATGACGGGTCGACGCTGCCGGTCGAGTGGGCAGAACGCCGTCATCATGGACATGAACTCCTTCGTGTGGGTGAGTCGGTGGACGTTCCTTGGAGGCGCGCACTACTCGGCGGTCGCGACGCTGCCGGTCGCGAAGAACCAGCTCGTCTCCGATATCCACGGGCAGCTGAGTGGCGGAGGGGGGTTCGCGGATTCGTACTACTTACCGCTCATCCTCGGCTGGAACAAAGAACGCGTTTCGATCCGCGCCCTCGCCGGCTTCCTCGCTCCGACCGGGCGTTTCTCCGAGGGCGCCAGCGACAACGTCGGATCGGGGTATTGGACACCGACACTGTCGTCGGGGCAGACCGTGCAGCTCACCCGCAATAACGCGGTGACCTTCTCTGCGTTCCAACTCTACGAGTGGCATACCACGCAGCAAGGCACGGGCACGAAGCCTGGCGACACTCTCAATCTCGACTACTCGTTGATCGGGACATTCGCGTTCGCAAAGGGTCCGACCCGTCTGCAGGTCGGCGTCGCGGGGTACGAGCAGCGCCAGACGACCGCGAAGACCGGACCAGCAGTCACCGAGGAGCAATCGCGCGAGCGGTACGCCATCAATGCGCTCGGGTTCGTGACGAACCTGGTCTTTCCGAATCACCGATTCAACGTCGGCGTCAAGTTCTTCGAGGAGTTCGGCAACCGCGCTGCGTATCAGGGGTACTCGCTCCAGGTGTCCGGAGCGGTCAGCTTCTGATTCGCACCGTGAGAAGCACATGGATCTGAAACAGGCTGCCATCTCCATTTCGATGATCGTGTTCGTCCTCTCGAGCATGCTCGGCATGGGCCTCGGGCTCCGGGTGAGCGAGATCGTCGCGCCGCTGCGCAACTGGCGGCTGGTCATGCTGTCGCTCGTGGCGAACTTCGTGGTGATGCCGTTCGCTGCCCTCGCGCTGGCGAGAATCCTGCGGTTGGACGAGTCGATGGGGATCGGCCTGCTGCTGTTGGGCCTGGCGGGCGGCGCGCCCTTCCTGCCCAAACTCGCACAGATCGCCAGAGGCAATCTCGCGTTTGCCGTCGGACTCATGGTGTTGCTGATGGTGATCACCGTGGGGTATCTACCCCTCGTGTTGCCCATGCTGCTGCCCGGCGTCTCCGTGAACCCGGCGCAAATTGCGCGATCGCTCGTGCTGCTGATGCTGCTTCCCCTGGGAGGCGCGCTGGTGGTGAAGGCGAATCGTCCGGACATCGCCGCGAAGATCAAGCCGATCTTCGACAAGACGTCAAACCTGAGCCTGATCGCGCTGATGGCCCTTCAGACGTTGTTGAACGTCCGCAGCGTTATGGCGGTCTTCGGCACCGGCGGCATTCTCGCGGGCGTCGTGTTTCTCGGCGTAGGCGTCGCTACTGGCTGGGCCCTCGGCGGCTCAACGCGGGACACGCGATCCGTCATGGGCCTCGGAACGGCTCAGCGAAATATCGCTGCCGCACTCGTAGTGGCCAACCAAAGCTTCGACGACCCGAACGTGGTCGTTATGGTCGTCGTTATCGCGATCGTCGGGTTGCTGACCCTCATGCCGCTGTCGCGCGCGCTTGGTCGGCGCATGCCACCGCCAATGGCACCGCCAGTCAGTTGACCACTGAGGGGACCCCCTCAACTGAGGTGACGCGTGAATGCATGAGTGGTGCATGAGCATCACCGCCACCGCCGGACCTCCAACTGTCATCACCGCAAGACCGTCAAGCGCCGATTCATCGTCACTGCGAATGTGGCGACCGACGCGTACGGAAAAACATCGCGACATACGCGGTCAAATGAAGCTCGGAACTGTGTAAGAACTGTGTAAGGTGGGCTCAGAACCGACGACGAATACCGAAGTTTACGGAGTCACACCGCTCACACCGCGCGTCACGGCCGGCCGCGGCGAACCGGTTCCCGCGTTGGCTTACCGCTTCGGTCGCTGCACGTCCAAGGTGACGGTCACGTCTCCTGAACCGAGTGCCCTCTTCAGGCCCGCTGTGTCGTCGACCTGCCCGATCTTCGTGCCCGGCATCGACGTCGTGTTCGCGGACGTGCTGCCGGACCAGAAGGCGTTGAAAGTCAAAGAAGTGCAGCGGCAGGGCAAGCGAGTCGCGATGGTTGGTGACGGCGTCAACGATGCGCCGGCGCTCGCCACAGCCGACGTGGGTATCGCGATAGGGGCGGGCACGGACGTCGCGGTTGAAGCGGGCGACATCGTTCTGGTGCGCAGTGACCCACGAGATGTCGTGCGGATCATCGCGCTGAGCAAGGCGACGTACCGCAAGATGGTGCAGAACGTCTGGTGGGCGGCCGGCTACAACATCGTCGCATTCCACCGCCGCCGGCGTGTTGGCGGAAGCTCAAGGAGTGCCACTGCAGACCGGCTGAGGGGCAGAACAACCCTCGGCCCCAACGATCTACCGAGTGCGACGAATGACGATGAAGATGATGAAGGTCAGTGAATTACGGGCGATCGGTCGATCGCCCGTAAACGTTCATACTGAGGGCAAGACAGGGTCGATCTGAGGCGTTAGGTCACAAATCGTGTCACAGCTCATCCTTTGTGTGAACTCAGGCGTGACGATCACGTCACCTACTAGTCGATGGCGCGGCGATCACCGGAAGAACCCGCCCGTTGGGCCGCCGTCGGGTAGTTGACCGACGGCCGTCCGCCGCGTCAGCCGTCGCCGAGCGGGACGACCTGCACCGCGGCTCCCGGGACTGCGCCCAGGAAGCGGTCCAGCGTGGACCCATGCCAGAGGAGCTCCCACCGCGAACGCGCCGTCTGGCCGAACACCACGTGGGTGACGCCCTCGCGCTGCGCGAAGGCGATGAGGCCCTCGGCGGGCCTCGCGGCGTGTACCCGGACCACCGTGGCCCCGAGGCTCTCGGCCAGCCGGATGTTCTGCCGGAGCCCGTCCGCGTCGCGCGCCGCGATCCGATCGGGCTGCTCGCGCGGGGTCTCCACATAGACTGCGTACCAGCGGGAGCCAAGCCGCCCTGCGATCCGCGCGCCGGCCCGAATGACCCGCGGCGCCTGCGGGTTCGAGCTCATGCACACCATGACCCGTTCCGGGATGAGCGCGGGCTCCAACCCCTCGCGCGCGCGATAGCTCGCGGCCTTGTCTCCCACCTCGTCTGCCACGGCGCGCAGGGCCAGCTCCCGGAGCGTCGATAGGTTTCCCTTGCGGAAGAAGTTCGAGAGCGCCTGCTCGATCTTCTCCGGCCTGTAGATCTTCCCCTCGCGGAGCCGGTTGCGCAGCTCCTCGACCGTCACGTCCACGTTGATGACCTCGTCCGCCCGGTCGAGGAACGTGTCGGGGACCGTCTCGCGCACGCGAACGCCCGTGGCCCTCGCGACCGCGTCGTTGAGCGTCTCGAGGTGCTGGATGTTCACGGCGGTCAGCACGTGGATGCCGGCGTCGAGCAGCTCGAGGACGTCCTCGAAGCGTTTCGCGTGCCGGCTGCCGGGCACGTTGGTGTGCGCCAGTTCGTCCACCACGCACACGGCGGGGTGGCGGCGGAGGAGGGCGTCGAGGTCCATCTCCTCCATCGTGACCTCGCGGTACTCCACGCGGGCGCGCGGAATGACCTCGAGATCGCCAATCTGCGCCTCCGTCTCGGCGCGTCCGTAGGTCTCGACGAAACCGACCACCACGTCCAGCCCTCGCGCCCGCAGGGCGTGCGCGTCCTGGAGCATCTCGTACGTCTTGCCCACGCCGGGGGCCGCGCCGATGTACACGCGTAGGCGCGCCCGCTCCTCCTCCTTGATGCGAGCCAGCAACGTGTCGGCCGACGGTCGGTGGTCCGGCATGCGATTCAGTCGATCCGACGCGGTGACGGCGCTCGAGTCCATCCGGATCATAGCGCGTGCTGCGCGACGACTCCTCGTTCTTGAGGATCTTTTGAGGGACTCTTGCGGGCGGACTCAGGCCGTCCCTTCTATCTTCGTCAGTGGAAGGTGGAACCATGGCCCTGCCGAGCGCCAACGTCCCGCGCCCGGGTCCGCGTACGACGCCTCGCCGTATCCGCGGAACCCCTCTCGGGATTGCCTTTGTCACCGTTGGCGCGCTGGCGGCCGCCGGGTGCGGCGTGAACTCCGCCCTGGAGCGCCTGTCTGAAGCGCGTCGCCTCGCGGCGAACCTCCTGGTCGAATTCACCAAGGCGGTTGACGCCGGCAACCGGGCGGTCATGGCCGACACCGACGAATCATCCATGGCGTTCGTGCGCGAGGCCGAGCAGGCACGACTGGCGGTCGAGAGGGACCTTCGTGCCCTGAAGCCGGTTCTCCAGGACCTCGGCTACCCGGAGGAAACGCGCCTGCTCGACGAGTTCGGCAGCGGGTTTGGGGAGTATCGTGCGCTCGATCGGACCATCCTCGGCTTGGCCGTCGAGAACACCAACCTCAAGGCGCAGCGGCTCTCGTTCGGTCCGGCCCAGGAGGCTGCCGACGCCTTCAGGCACGACGCCGAAGCGATCGCGCCATCGATCGCAAAAGACACTTGGCGCGTCAGGGCGCATGCCGCCTCGGCGGTGGCCGCGGTTCGCGAGATACAGGTGCTGCAGGCAGCGCACATCGCGGACCCCGACGACGCCGCGATGTCGCGCATGGAGGAGCGCATCGCAACCGCGGAAGCGGCTGCGCGCAGCGCGCTCCAAGCACTGACAACGCTGGTCGGCCCGTCACACCGATCCCGGCTGACCTCGGCCGGTGCGGCCCTGGACCGCTTCATGGACGTCAACGCCCAAATCACGGGGCTCTCCCGCCGCAACACCAACGTGCGCTCTCTCGCGCTGGCGCTGAACCAGAAAGGCAAGCTCGCCGGGGCGTGTGAGCACAGCCTCCGCGCCCTGCGCCAGGCTCTGGAACAGCGTGGCTTTGCCGGCACTCGATGACACGCGCTGGCGCGACCTCAGCGGTCTTCAGGATCTCTTGAGGGACTCTTGCGGGCGGCCTCAGGTGAAGGCGCCTATCTTGGGAATGAGAGGGACGATCAATGGCCACGAGCCAGGGCGAGGCGCCGCACGAGTACAGGTTGAGCGAGCGGCGTTTCAGCGGATCCCGCGAGGAAGTTCTCCAGCAGCTGGACGAGCTGATCGAAGCGCTGATGGGGTTTCGCCAGTCGCTGACGCTCTCGAAAGGGGGCGAGAAGGCTCGGCCTGGTGCCTCGTCGCCGACGCGCCGCGCGAGGCACGCGGCGTTCCTCATCGTGGCCTTCCTGCTCGGGGTGGCCGCGGCCACGACACTCGCGCAGTCTGCCTCGGCGCCGCCGCCGGCAACGGCCGGCGCCCAGGGCTCCGGCAAGGGAACAGTCCCGCCCATTCAATACGCCGTCACGCTGGAAGGCTACTACGAGTTCAACGCCAACGAGCCCTACGACCGGGTCAACGACTTGCGCGCCTACGACCCACGCGCCAACGTGTTCAGTATTCAACAGGCCGCGGTCGTCCTCGAGGGCGCGCCGGACGTGGAAGCCGGTCGGCGATTCGGCGCGCGACTCGACCTGCAGTTCGGCCAGGCCACGGAAACCGTGCAGGGCAGTCCCGCCAACGAGCCGCGTCCCGACGTGTACCGGCACGTCTGGCAGGCCTACGGCACCTACATCTTCCCGCTTGGCCAGGGACTCCAGGCAGACTTCGGCAAGTTCGCCTCGAACCTCGGGTTCGAAACGAACTACGCCAAGGACAACCACCACTTCTCGCGTGCCTACCTGTTCAACTTCCTGCCCTTTTATCACGCCGGGCTGCGCCTGAGCTTGCCCATCCACGACCGCGCGACCGTGATGTACATGCTGACCAACGGCATCCAGCAGACGGAGGACTTCAACAACTTCAAGAGCCACCACTTGACCGCCATCGTGAAGCCGGCGAGCCGCCTCAGCTGGACGACGAGCTATTACTTCGGACAGGAGCAGCCCGATCGGGAACTGCCCGATGGCCCCGACGGGTACTTCCGTGTGTTCGAGTCCTATGCGGGCTATGCGGTCACCGACAGGCTCTCGCTCGGCCTCGACGTGAACTACGTCACCAACGAGGTCCTCAAAGAAGACGACGCGCTGTCGCTGCAGGGGATCGGCGCCTACGCGCGCTACCAGGTGGGAGGACCGGCCGCGCTCGCCGTCCGATACGAGCGGCTCGACGACGAGGGGCTGTTCGGCGGCGTCTCGCAGCTGCTCCAGGAGGTGACGGCGACCGCCGAGTACAAATTCGCCGAAGGGTTCCTGGTTCGCGGTGAGTTCCGCCGCGACTGGTCGAACCAGCGCTTCTTCACCGGGCGGGACGCCGGTGACCTTCGGGAGAGCCAGACCACGGTGCTCGCGGGCCTGGTCTGGTGGTTCGGCACCAAGCAGGGTGCGTGGTAGGAGGGTCGAGGTGCTGCTCCTCGGGATGATCGTGCTCGGGATCGTTGTCTTCCTGGCGATGGCGGGCCTGGTCGAGGCCTGCGACCGTCTCTGACAGGGGGAATGCGATGGTCTTGCTGTCCTTGCTCCTGAGCATCGCCGCGTTCGTGTACCTCCTGTACGCGATGCTGCGCGCGGAACGCTTCTGAGGCTCGTATGCCCACCGAGTACCTCGCCGTCGCATTCACCATCCTGCTCACCGTGGCCACGAGCGTGGTCGTCGGCCGGTACATGTTGCACGTCTTCGCCGGACGGTGGACGCCGCTCGACCCCGTGCTCGTGCCGATCGAGCGGGTCGTCCTCCGCCTGACCGGCGTGGACGCGAGCGTGCAGCAGGACTGGAAGCGCTACGCCATGTCGCTGCTCATCTCGAACATCGCCATGTACGTGGCCACCTTCGTCATTGTCTCCGTGCAGGCCGTGCTGCCGCTCAACCCGGACGCCGTCGCGAACATGGAGCCGACGCTGGCGTTCAACACGATCGCCAGCTTCGTGTCGAACACGAACCTGCAGCACTACAGCGGCGAGACCGGCCTCTCGTACTTCTCGCAGATGTTCACGATCACGTTCCTGCAGTTCGTCAGCGCCGCGACCGGTGTGGCAGCCTGCATCGCGATCATCCGCGGCCTCGCCGGGAACGGGCTCAAGCAGCTCGGCAACTTCTACGTCGACCTCACTCGCGCGTCCGTCCGCGTGTTCTTGCCGCTGGCGCTGCTCCTGGGCGCCGTCCTGATCTCGCAGGGCACTCCCATGACGTTCGAGGGGGCGGCCCGCGCGACAACCGTCGAGGGGCGGGAGCAGGTGATCGCCCGGGGCGTCGCGGCCGGAGAAGCGGCCATCAAGCAGCTCGGCACGAATGGCGGCGGCTACTTCGGTCCCAACTCCGCGCACCCGTTCGAGAACCCGACGCCGGCCTCGAACCTGCTCGAGACGTGGGCCATCTCCATCATCCCGATGGCCATGGTCTGGGTGCTGGGCGACATGGTCAAGCGTCGCCGTCTGGCGGTGGTGGTCTTCGCCACGATGCTCGCGCTCTACCTTCCGCTGACCGTGTTCGGCGTCGCGCAGGAGGCCGCCGGCAATCCGGCGATTGCGGCGCTCGGGGTGGACCAATCCACCGGTTCGATGGAGGGCAAGGAGGTGCGCTTCGGCGCGGGCCTCTCGGCGCTGTGGGGCGTCACGACGACGGTGACGTCGAACGGGTCGGTGAACTCGATGCACGACTCGTGGACGCCCCTGGGCGGCCTGGCCCCGATGATCGGCATGTGGCTGAACAACATCTTCGGCGGGGTGGGCGTCGGCTTCATCAACATGCTGATCTTCATCGTCGTGGCCGTCTTCGTCGCCGGCATGATGGTCGGGCGCACGCCGGAGTTCCTGGGGAAGACAGTCGAGGCCAGGGAGATGAAGCTGGCCAGCCTGGCGCTGCTGTGGCACCCGCTGGCGATCCTGGTCGGCACCGCGATCGCGAGCTACGTGTGGTCGACCACGGCTGACCCGAACGCCGCGCTCGGGTGGCTGAAGAGCCCCGGCCCGCACGGCTTTTCGGAAATGCTCTACGAGTTCTCGTCGGCCGCGGCGAACAACGGCTCGGGGTTCGAGGGGCTCGGCGACAACACGCCCTTCTGGAACGTCTCGACCGGCGTCGTGATGCTCCTGTCGCGCTACATCCCGATCATCGCGCCGCTCGCGCTGGCCGGATCGCTGGCCGCCAAGCCCGCCGCGCCGGAAACCGCCGGGTCGCTTCGCGCCGACAGCGCCACGTTCGGGGTCACGCTCTGGGCCGTCGTCGTCATCCTCGGCCTGTTGATGTTCATGCCCGTCGCCGTGCTGGGGCCGATCGCCGAGCACCTGGCGCTCGGGGGAATTCAGTAGGCCGCCGGAGAGCGCACCATGCTGAAGGAAGTCAGGCAGGCCGTCCTGTTCACCGCCGTCACGATGGTCCTCTTTGGAGGGGGCTATCACGTCGTGCTGTGGGGCGTCGGGCGTCTTGCGTTCCCGGCCCAGGCGGAGGGCAGCCTGGTCCGGCATGCGGACGGCACGGTGGCGGGCTCCCGGCTCATCGCCCAGCCGTTCACGCGTCCGGAGTACTTCCACCCACGGCCGTCGGCGGTTGACTACAACGCCGCGGCCACGGGCGGCTCGAACTTCGGGCCGTCGAATCCCGACCACCTGGAGGCAGTCGGGGAGCGCCTCGACGCCGTCACCAGGCAGGAGGGTGTCTCCGCCCGGGAGGTGCCTTCAGAGATGGTCACGGCCAGCGGCGCGGGGCTCGATCCGCACATCCCTCCTGCCGGCGCGACGATCCAGGCAAGTCGCGTCGCCTTGGCGCGTGGCATCGGCCATGAGCAGGTGCTGCAGCTGATACGCGCTCACACCGAGCCACCAGCCTTCGGGTTCCTCGGCAGGTCACGAGTGAACGTGCTGGAAATCAACCTCGCCCTCGACGCGGCGTTCGGACGGCCGGCGGCCGCGCCGGGCCGGTAGGCGGCCAGGAGTATGTCAGACCGCGCGCGCACCCTCTCGATCTGGGACCCGGCTCTCCTGCGGCGGGCCGCGCGAGACGCGGTTCGTAAGCTCGATCCCCGCGTCCAGTTCAGGAATCCGGTGATGTTCATCGTCGAGGTGGGCAGCCTCGTCACGACGATCGTCTTCGTCCAGGAGATGGCGGCCGGGACAGGGACGCCGCTCTTCACCGGACAGGTGGCCGCCTGGCTGTGGTTCACCGTGCTGTTCGCCAACTTCGCCGAGGCCCTGGCGGAAGGCCGCGGCAAGGCGCAGGCCGACACCCTGCGGCGCGCCAGGACCGAGACCATGGCGAACCGGCTGACGAACGGGGAAGGCGCGGCCATTGCGCTCGCGGGCAGCCCCGGCGAGGCCCTGGCGCGCCTGCCGGCCGGCGTCGTCCCGAAGGGGGCACGCATCGAACGCGTGGCGGCGACGGCGCTCCGGAAGGGCGACCTGGTGTTCGTGCCCGCCGGCGAGTTCATCCCCGCCGACGGGGAGATCGTCGAGGGCGTCGCGTCAGTGGACGAGTCGGCGATCACCGGGGAATCGGCACCCGTCATCCGAGAGTCGGGCGGCGACCGTTCTGCCGTGACCGCCGGGACGCGCGTCATCTCCGACTGGATCAAGGTCCGCGTCACCTCGGATCCCGGCCATACGTTCCTGGACCGGATGATCGCGCTCGTCGAGGGCGCCGAGCGGCAGAAGACCCCCAACGAGATCGCGCTCAACATCTTGCTGGCCGTTCTCACGCTCGTCTTCCTGCTCGTCGTCGTCACGCTCCAGCCGTTCGCGGCCTACGCCGGCACCAATGTCCCCATCCCCGTGCTGATTGCCCTGCTCGTCTGCTTGATCCCGACGACGATCGGGGCGCTGATCTCCGCGATCGGCATTGCCGGCATGGATCGACTGGTGCAGCACAACGTCCTGGCGATGTCGGGACGGGCCGTCGAAGCGGCCGGAGACGTGGACACGCTGCTGCTGGACAAGACCGGAACGATCACCCTCGGGAACCGCCAGGCGGCCGAGTTCTTGCCGGCCCCTGGGGTGACCGAGGGCGAGCTGGCGGACGCGGCGCAGCTGGCCTCCCTCGCGGACGAGACGCCCGAGGGGCGGTCCATCGTCGTGCTCGCGAAGGAGAAGTACGCGATTCGCGGCCGCGAGCTGACCGACCGGTCCGCGGCGTTCGTGCCGTTCACGGCCCAGACGCGGATGTCAGGTGTGGACCTGAACGGCCGGCGGATTCGGAAGGGCGCCGCCGACGCGATCGCGAGGTTCGTCGCCGCGAACGGCGGCCAGGTGCCGGGCGATCTGCAGGCGGCCGTGGACCGCGTTGCGCGGCTGGGGGGTACGCCGCTCGTCGTGGCCGACGGGTCCCGCGCGCTCGGGGTGGTTTACCTCAAGGACATCGTCAAGGGCGGGATGCAGCAGCGCTTCGCCGCGCTGCGGTCGATGGGCATCCGGACCGTCATGATCACCGGCGACAACCCGCTGACCGCGGCCTCGATCGCCAACGAGGCGGGCGTGGACGACTTCCTTGCCGAGGCGACCCCGGAGGACAAGATGGTCCTGATTCGGCGGGAGCAGGCCCACGGCAGGCTGGTGGCCATGACGGGTGACGGGACCAACGACGCGCCGGCTTTGGCCCAGGCCGACGTGGGCGTGGCGATGAATACCGGCACCACTGCCGCGAAGGAAGCCGGGAACATGGTGGACCTCGACTCGAACCCCACCAAGCTGATCGAGATCGTCGAGATCGGCAAGCAGCTGCTGATGACGCGGGGCGCGCTGACCACGTTTTCAATCGCCAACGACGTGGCCAAGTACTTCGCCATCATCCCGGCGATGTTCGTGCTGGCGTTCCCTCAACTCGCCGCACTGAACGTCATGCGCCTCGCCACGCCGGAGTCCGCCATTCTCTCGGCGGTGATCTTCAACGCGGTCGTCATCATCGCGCTCATCCCGCTCGCTCTTCGCGGGGTCCCGTACAAGCCTCTCGGCGCAGCGGCCATCCTGCGCCGGAACCTCCTGATCTACGGGCTCGGCGGAGTCGTCGTGCCGTTTGTCGGGATCAAGGCGATAGACCTGCTGCTGGTCGCGGCCGGCCTGGCCTAGGCTCCCCCCGGTTCAGCCCGCCGTCTCGCCGCCACTCACCATCTTCAGGACTTCTTGAGGACATCTTGGGGCCGCCTTGAGGCGAGCGTCTCTATTCTGAGTGGCTGCGGCGGCGTCCCGCTCGGTTGGACTCAGCCCCCGGCATCGAGCGTCACTCAGCCCCACGGGACCCTGGAGGCCCTTTTGTCACCTGAAGGCTTGTTCCTGCAGGTCAAACGCCTGCTCGTCGGCACACCGATCCCGTCTCACCTCGCCCATCACGAACGCCTCTCCCGAGTCACCGGCCTGGCCGTGCTGTCTTCGGACGCGCTGTCCTCGGTCGCCTACGCGACCGAGGAGATCCTGCGGGTCCTGCTCGTCGGCGGCATTGCTGCGCTCGCCCTCGTGACGCCGATCGGCGTCGTCATCGCCGTGATCCTGGCGATCGTCGCCTTCTCGTATCGCCAGACGATCCACGCCTACCCCAACGGCGGCGGCGCCTACATCGTCGCGAAGGAGAACCTCGGGCGCTATGCCCAGCCTTGTTGCGGCGGCGGCGCTGCTCATCGACTACGTGCTCACGGTGGCCGTCAGCGTCGCCGCGGGCGTCGCCGCGATCACGTCGGCTCTTCCCGCGTGGCACCTGAACCGCGTCGAGATGGCCCTCGGCCTGGTCGCACTCTTGACGTCGGCAACCTCCGCGGCATCCGGGAGTCGGGTCGCATCTTCGCCGTTCCCACCTACTTCTTCATCGGCGGCATCTTCGCGCTGCTCGGCGTCGGCGCGTGGCGCTACCTCACGGGAAGCCTGGGGACGGCGGAGGCCGTCGACCCGCTGCAGGTCCGGCACGCGGCCGGCCTGACGACGTTCGCCGCTGCTGACCGCGTTCTCGAACGGCTGCACGGCCATGACCGGCGTCGAGGCCGTTTCGAACGGCGTGCCGGCGTTCCGCCCGCCGGAGAGCCGGAACGCGGCCGCCACGCTCGTCACCATGGCCGTGCTGGCGATCACGATGTTCCTCGGCATCACGCCTGCTGGCCCACGCCTACAGGTCGTCCCGACCGAAACCGAGACGGTCGTCTCGCAGCTCGCGCGCACCGTCTTCGGCGGGCGCGGGATTTCCGTACTACGCGGTGCAGGCTGCGACGATGCTCATCCTGGTGCTGGCGGCCAACACCGCGTACGCCGACTTCCCGCGGCTGGCGTCGATCGTCGCGCGCGACCGCTTCCTGCCCCGCCAGTTCATGACCCAGGGGGATCGGCTCGCCTTCTCCAACGGCATCCTCATCCTCAGTGCGCTGGCTGCCCTGCTGCTCGTCGTCTTCGGCGGCGACACGCACGCCCTCATCCCGCTCTACATGATCGGCGTGTTCGTCTCGTTCACGCTGTCGCAAGCCGGGCATGGTGCGTGCACTGGTCCGGGAGCACCAGGCAGGCTGGCGGACGAGCGCCGCCGTCAACGGCTTCGGGGCGCTGGCGACGGGCATCGTGCTCGTGCGTCGTGGCGGTCACGAAGGCCGCAGAGGGCGCCTGGATCATCATGCTGATGATCCCGGTGCTGGTCGGCCTCTTCGTGGTCACGCGGCGGCACTACGACGAGGTGGCGTCCAGCCTCTCGCTGCGCGGGTGGCAGCCCGAGCGTCCAAGGCGGCAACGTGGTGATCGTGCCGCTCGGCGGGCTGCAGCGGGCCGTGGTGGAGGCGCTGAGGTATGCGGTGCACGCTCTCCGCCGGACGTGCGCGCGGTCTACGTGGACATCGACCCCGCCGCGAGCCACGACGTGAGAACCCAGTGGCCCAGCTGGGGTCAGGCGGCACAACTCGTCGTGCTGCCGTCTCCCTACCGCTCGCTGCTCGAGCCGCTGCTCGAGTACATCGAGCAGGTGCAGGCCGCCGACCCGGCGGGATACGTCACGGTGATCCTGCCGGAGTTCGTGCCGAGACGCTTGTGGCAGCACGTCCTGCACAACCAGCATGCCCTGCTGATCAAGGCCGCGCTGCTCTTCAAGCCAAACGTCGTGGTGACGAGCGTGCCGTTTCATATCGGCCAGCCGGATTGAGACCGGAGGGCATTCAGGCCTGATTCCCCGGTTCGGCGGTCGCGAAGCGGTAGCCGACCCAGGGCTCGCTGAGGAGGTAGCGCGGGTTGGCGGGGTCGGGCTCGATCTTCTTGCGGAGCTGGCCGACCAGCGTCCAGAGGTGCTCGGGCTGCTCCACCGCGTGCGGCCCCCAGATCGCCTTGAGGATGGCCCGGTGTGTGAGGACGCGCTCGTGGTTGCGGGCCAGCAGCGACAGCAGCTCGAATTCCTTGGGCGTCAGGCGGATTTCGACGTCGTCCCTCGAGACGCGGCGGCGGTCGTAGTCGATCGTGAGATCGCCGGCCGTGAGCGTCCCGCCTTCGCCGGCGTTCTCCGCAGCCGTCCGGCGCAGCGCCGCGCGGATGCGGGCCAGCAGTTCCTCCGGGCCGAACGGCTTGGTCACGTAGTCGTCGGCGCCCAGGTCGAGCGCCTGCACCTTGTCGGCCTCGCCGCCCCGCGCCGACAGCACCACGATCGGGACGGCCGACGTCGCGCGCATGCGCCGGCAGACCTCGGTCCCCTCGAGGTCGGGCAATCCCAGGTCGAGCACGACGAGGTCGGGCGGCCGGTCCCCGAAGAGGCGCAGCGCGTCGGCCGCCGTGCCCGCCACGGCCACCTCGTAGCCGCGGGCGCGCAGCAGGGGTCCCAGCGCGCGCTGGATCGCCACGTCGTCGTCCACGAGCAGGATGTGGGGTTTGCGTGTCATGGCGCGGCCGACACCTCCACAGAGTTCCTGCGTCGCCGCCGGAACGGCAATCGTGAACACGGCGCCCCCGTCCGGCGCGTTCTCCGCCCAGATCCGGCCCCGCTGCGCCGCCAGGAGGCCGCGCGCGATCCAGAGTCCCATCCCGGTACCAGAGGTGCCGGACCCGCGCCGCCGTCCCTCGGTAGAACCGCTCGAAGAGGTGCGGGAGGTCTGCCGGCATCAGGCCGGGACCGTGATCGCGGACGCGCACCGTGAGCGCGCCGTCCGCGACGCCGGCTTCGAGGTGGACGGTCGTGCCCGGCGGCGTGTACTGGGAGGCGTTCTGCAGGATTTGCGCGAGCGCCGCAGCGACGAGGCGTGGGTCGAGGCGGACAGCGACGTCGTCGTCGGTGCGAACGTCCAGCCGATGCCGCCGCAGGGACTGTTCCACCTGGTCGCGGGCGGCCGCCACGATCTCGGAGGGGTACGTCCAGCGGGCGTCGGCCGACACGGCGCCCGCGTCGATCCGGGCCATCTCGATGACGTTTTGAAAGAGCCGTGTCAGCCGCTCCACCTCTGCCAGGATGATCTCGCCCTGCTCGGCCCGCTCCCCGTCCGAGAGCCACGAGCCCCCGACGTTGCTGGCAGCGATGCGGATCGCCGTCAGCGGCGTGCGCAGGTCGTGGGCCAGCGACGCGAGCAGTGCGCTCTTCAGCTGCTCGCTGTGCCGCGTCAGCTCGGCTGCCGTGCGTTCCTCGAGCAGATGCGCCCGTTCGATGGCAATGGCGACCACGCCAGCCAGGGCGTCGAGCGTGCCGGCCTCGACCGGGCGGCCGGAGGCGGCGAGAACCCCGACGGGCTTCGTGCCGACCCTCAACGGGACCAGCCGCACCGCGGTGCCGTCCGGCGAGACGGTGATGCGGTGACCGGCATAGGTCCGCGCGTGAGCGTCGAACTCGAGGGTCTTCCCGGCCGCCGAGAAAGCGTCCGCGATCTCCTGCCGGTCCAGCGTCACCGAGGCGCTCCCGCCCTCGAAGAACGTCCATTCGGGAGGGGGCGGCATGGCGATGACCACGTGCGCCAGGTCGAACCGGCGGGCGATCGCCCTGGCGAGCATGGCCATCGCCTCCCGGCTCTCGGTCATGAGGAGCACGTCCCGGCTCAGGTCGAAGAGACGGGCGAGCTCATCCCGCCGGCTGACGGCTTCGGTGGTCCGGGTGCGGGCGACGGCCGAGAGGTTGCTGGCCACGAGGCTGACCGCGAGGAAGACGAGCAGCGCCACCCAGTTGGGCGGGTCGGCGATCGTCAACGTGCCGACCGGCGGCAGGAAGAAGTAGTTGAAGCAGAGCATCGCCGCGAGGGAGGTCACTGCCGCGATCCAGAATCTCGACCGGGTCGCCACCAGCAGGACGACCAGGAGATACGTCGTGGAGACTGTCGCCGGATTCGAGACGTGCAGCCACCTGCCGTACACCAGC
The DNA here is from genome assembly GCA_963744445.1 of uncultured Acidobacteriota bacterium. Taxonomy (GTDB): domain Bacteria; phylum Acidobacteriota; class Vicinamibacteria; order Vicinamibacterales; family Fen-181; genus CAVUTP01. The sequence continues at coordinate 1,765,506 of CAVUTP010000014.1, read as the reverse complement.
GTCACGGCGGCGACGGCGCCGAGCGCCGCGAGGAGACCGCGAGCATCCCGTGAGCGCCCGGACATCAGGCTCATCTTACTCCCGGTTCGGGGGCGGTGCGGGGTGGATGGCCCCGCGGATCACGGCCACACCTCGGCAGCAAGCGGTGCATGCACGGCGTTGCTCACACCGCAGAGTGCTTACCATAGGAGCTCTCCTTCCGATTCGAGCTCCGCGCGGGGAGAACGAGGGATCCTCGATCCCAAGCGTTCTCTGCCCGCCGACAAGGGGCGGATAGATCCGAATCCCCTGTGCGTCCGGGTCGAAGCGCAGACGCCCGCGCGAACCGGGCCGCCGCAGCGCCGGCTGCGGTCCTCACTCAGGCTTCGACTGCGGCCTCGCGTTCGCCCCTGACTCCCTGGCTTCATCGGTGCCCGGCTCAGCCCGCCGCCGCCGCGCCGGCTCGACGTGCACGAGCACGTCGGCGACCCAGCCCAGTTCGACTCGTTCGACTTCGAACCTCGCCGGCGATGGCGTGCGAGGCTTCGACCGTCATCCCGGGATCCACCTCAATGTGAAGATCCACGTGGTACTTGAACCCGGTCTTCCGTGCGTAGCTCTTGTCGATGCCCTCGACACCCGGCACCGCCGCCGCGGTTGCTCGGATTCGCTCGATCATGCCCCCTCCCGGCATCGTGTCCATGAGCTCGAGCGACGCGTCCCGCAACACGCGTAGGCCGGTCAGGATGACGATGACGCCCACGGCGAAGCCGCCGTAGTGGTCCGCCGCAAGAAATCGTTGCCGGTCGTATATCGCAAGGCCAACGGCGGTCAGCGCGACGGCTGCCGCCAGGATGTCCACCGTGTCGTTCCACGCATCGGCCAGCAAGGCGGCGCTCCCGATCCGCCGGCCGACGCGGAACTTGATCCCGGACATGATGCCGCGGACGACAATGGCCACGAGCAGGACCACGACCGCCGCCGTTCCGGGTGGCGGGTGAATGGCGCCAACCGCCTGCAGCGAATTCCAGCCGATGCCGACTCCGCCCGCCGCCAGCACCAGCCCCACGATGAAGGCGGAGAGGGTCTCGACGCGACCGTGCCCGTACGGGTGGTTCTCGTCAGCCGGTCTGACGGCGACCAGCATCCCGAGAAAGACGACCGCGGAGGCGAGAACGTCTCCCGCGAACTCGATGCCAGTGGCCAGCACGGAAGTCGAATGTGTCAGGACACCCACCACGATGTTCAGGGCCGCCAGCGTGGCACTGGCTCCTATGCCGGCGACCGCGACAAGGCGGCCGGTCTGCGCGTCGCTTTTCACTACCGAGGAGGGCATGCGGCATTATGCCGCTTCCCGGCCTGGTGCCCTCTCATCATCTGGCGGACCCTTCCAGGTGGCTGCCTGAAAAGAGACGCCCAATGGCCCAAACGACGGCCAGCGATGCGCTCCGGCCGTGCCGAGGCTTGTGGTTGAAGCGCGGTTGCGCTCCGGGCGCACGCTCCGGGCGCACGGCTCAATCTTCAATTCGAATGCGCGTTGCGGTGACGCTTTGGTCGCGCGCGACCACCCCCCTGACCTGCAGCAGCAGACCGGCCTTGATCGCGGCGCATCGCCACCCTCGAAGACGGTCGCCCCAGAGGTCGACCAAGCCAGGGGGAAGCTGGTCCAACCCAGCAGCTAGGCTGCCAGCGAGAGCCTGCCGGCGCAGCACTTGGTGAACGGTACCGTTCCAACCATCGAGGCCGCGAGGTCACGTCGTAAGCTGGGTGTTCTCAGGTCAGTGGGGCTGGCGAAAGGACGTTCTGGCGTCCCCCACATCCCGATTGCCCTGTCGCTCGCGATCGTAGGCGGGCCTGTTTTTGGGTCTGATCACAGCCGTCGTCCCCACAACCGGGATGTTGCTGCTGGCACGCCGCGCTCAGGGCGAAGGCGTCGCCCATCATCGCGTGCCCCGGTGATCATGATGGGGAGTCTGGCCTGCTGCCACCGGCAGAAGGGTCCGTGTCCGGACGAGGGTTGCAGGCCGGGCGGAGCGCCCAAAGCCGTTTCATCGTAGCCGCGCCGACGTGGACCCCGCCCACCCTGACGATCCGGGGGGGTTGGCTGGCCCTTGGAGGAGCGAGGAGGAGGTCAGGCGTTGACGATCACCGGAATGTCGCCTTCCCGGAGTGTGTCAGGGCGAACAACCATCCACTGGATAGACGAACTGGCTGTACCGACGCCGTTGCAGAGGAAGTCGACCGCAGCCTGGTTGTCCTTCGCTGGCGGGAGCGCCCGGCGGAGAACCCAGACGATGCGCCGCTCGAGAGCGCCCCGCCGCGTATCGCGCCCTTCCGGCTGGTTGACTGACACGCTGCTCAGGAGGATGAACTTGACTGGTAAGGTGGGCTGCGCCGCTTCGAGAGCTGAGGGACTGCGTCTCAGACCCGAGGAACCCGGATGCCCAGAGCAGCACGAGCACGCCAACCACGACGCGGTAGATCGCGAAGGGGACGAAGCCGTGCCGCCGCACCCACGTCATCAGCCAGGCGACCGACGCGTAGGCGACAATGAAGGACACGACCAGGCCGGTCGTCAGCACCGCCCATCCGTGAGCGTCGATCTGCGTCACGCCGATGGGATTCTCCTCCCCGCCGACCGTCGACTTCAGCAGGTCGTAGCCGGTCGCGAGGGCCATGGTGGGCATCGACAGGAAGAACGAGAATTCCAGGGCCGCAAGGCGCGACATCCCCGCCAGCTGCCCTCCGGCAATGGTCGCCATCGACCGCGACGTCCCGGGAAAGACTGCGGCCACGACCTGACATGCCCCAACCCACGCGGCCTGTGCCAACGACATGTCCTCCATGGAACGGGTGCGCACACGGGCCGATACCCCGGACCCCGGTTCTCCGCCACCGACCGCCACATCCACCGCCCACATCACGATCCCTCCGACCACCAGCGACCATCCCATCACGGGCAGGCTCTCGAGATGTCTGCCAATCACCTTGGTCAGCAGGATCGTTGGAATCGCTGTCACGACGAAGGCGACGGTTGTCAGCCCGAGAGGGTGGGTGAGAACCCCCCGGTCGCCGCGGTCCCCCTTCGGATAGCTCGACACGAACCTCGCTATTCGTGAGCGGAAGTAGAGGGGCAGGGACAGGATTGCCCCCAGCTGGATAACGACCGAGTACATCTTCCAGTAGCCGTCGGTCAGGTCGAGATGGAGAAGCGCCTGCGCCACTCGCAGGTGGGCGGTGGAACTCACGGGAAGGAACTCGGTGATTCCTTCGATGATGCCAAAGACGACGGACAGAAGGAACTCGGTCAGAACGGCCTCGCTCTCACACGCCGTCCATGGTAGCCCAGCCCCCCGGTAGTATGTGAACGCTGACGCCCCCCGCAGGACCCTCGATACTCGCCGATGTCGCGCTTTTCGGTTGACACTCCTTGAAGGCGGGACCTATTCTGCGGTTGTCGCTCAGCGCGCTCACGTTCGGCGCACTGCGACACGGATCCTCGATCGGCCGCGTGGTCGTTTCGCCTTGGGTCGCCATCCGGCCGGCCGGCAGAAAGAGCATATGGACGCCAGCAGCGATCAGCCTCCAAGTAGCAGCGACCTGCCATGGGCGCTCTGGCGGTGATCCGGTAGTACTCGCTGCCCTTCACCCCCCGCGGCGCTCACGGCGTTGACCGTGACGGCGCGAAGCGGTGAAGGTTCTCTCACCCCCTTCCCCTTCGCCAATCCAGCGAGACGGCCTCGATAGTGGCGTGCGCCTCTACGGCCGGCGAGGCTCTGGTCCGCTTGCGCGCGGCCTGCATCTTGGCTTCCGAAGGGGAGACCCGGAGATGACATTCACGGGAACTCGGCCGGTAACCCACGACACGAGCCGTGGCCTTTTGAAGGAGATTCTGCCAACTCCCGACGACGGAGGCACTGGATTGGCTGGGTTCGACGGTCGACGGCCTGACGTCCGAGGAAGCGGCGCGGCGCATCGAGGAATACGGGCCCAACGAGTTGACACGCGCCCGCAGGATTGGGTTCTTGCGCGATGTCCTGGAACGCTGCCGGAGCCCGCTCGTCATCCAGCTCCTGGTCATTGCGGTGATCGCCGCCGTCATTGGCGAGTGGAAGTCCACCAGCATCGTCAGTGCCATGCTGGTCCTGAGCGTCGGCTTGTCCTATGTCCTCGACAGCCGGTCGAGTCGCGCGGTGGAGTCGTTGGGCAAGCGGGTGCAATCCCGCGCCGTGGTGGTGCGAGACGGCCGGGAGACCGAAATCCGCATCTCGGATGTCGTTCCCGGAGACATCGTGCTCCTGCACTCGGGGGCCGTCGTTCCCGCTGATCTTCGTTTGCTGGCCGCCAAGGACTTCTTCGTCAACGAGTCGGCCCTGACGGGAGAGTCGATTCCCATCGAGAAGGTCGTCGCCGAGGGGGACCCGCGGGTGAACGGCCTCGAGGCCCCGGCCTGCTTCTTCGGGACCAGCGTCAACAGCGGGTCGGGCCGCGGCCTCGTCGTCCACACGGGCGGGCGCACCCAGTTCGGCGCGATCGCCACGCGCCTCTCCGCGGGCCGCGAGGAGACCAGCTTCGACCGAGGCGTGCGCTCGTTTACGTGGCTGATGATCCGGTTCATGGTGGTGATGGTCTCGACGGTCTTCCTGATCGTCGGCCTCACCAAGGGGGACTGGCTCGAAGCCCTCCTGTTCGGCCTATCCATCGCGGTGGGACTCACACCGGAAATGCTCCCCATGATCGTCACCGTGAACCTCGCAAAGGGCGCGCTCACGATGGCGAAGAGAAAGGTGATCATCAAACGCCTGCCGGCGATCCAGAACCTCGGCGCCATCGACACCCTGTGCACGGACAAGACAGGGACCCTGACGGAGAACCGCGTGATCCTGGAGCGCCACGTGGACCTCACCGGGCGCACCAGCGAGGACGTCCTGACCTACGCGTACCTGAATGCGTTCTTCCAAACGGGGCTGCGCGGGTTGATCGACCGCACGATTTTGGAGCACGAGGATTTGGACGTCGAGGGCAACTGCCGGCGCGTCGACGAGCTGCCGTTCGACTTCGAGCGACGCCGCATGTCGGTGGTCATCGACTATGCAGGCGACCACGTCCTTATCTGCAAGGGAGCTGTCGAGGAAATCTACCGCTGCTGCAGCCAGTACCAGGTCGGCGAGGAGGTCTATCCCCTCATCGAGATGATCCGGGACAACTTGTTCGAGGAGGTGGATCGGCTCAACAAGGATGGCTTCCGCGTGCTCGCCGTCGCGTACCGCGAGTTCCCGCAGCACAAGACGGTCTTCTCGCAGGCGGACGAGTCGGACCTGGTGCTGCTCGGCTACATCGCGTTCCTGGATCCGCCCAAGGCGTCAGCCTTCGAAGCGGTCAAGGCGCTCCGTGCGGCGGGCGTGCGGCTGAAGGTGCTGACGGGCGACAATCAGCTCGTCACCCGGAAGGTGTGCCGGGACGTCGGGTTGCCTATCGAACGCCTGGTCCTCGCACACGAACTCGAGTCCGCGTCCGACGAGGCGTTCGACCGCCTCGCGGATGAGGGCACGGTCTTCGTCAAGGTCACGCCGATGCAGAAGGAGCGCATCGTGCGGGCGCTCCGCCGGAAGGGGCACGCGGTGGGGTTCCTGGGCGACGGCATCAACGACGCGCCGGCGCTCAAGACCGCAGACGTCGGGATCTCGGTGGACACCGCGGTCGACGTGGCCAAGGAAGCGGCCGACATCGTCCTGCTCGAGAAGAGCCTGGTGGTCCTCTGCGACGGCATTGTCGAGGGGCGCCGCGTCTTCGCGAACATCATCAAGTACATCCGGATGGGAGCCAGCTCCAACTTCGGCAACATGTTCAGTGTCCTCGGGGCGAGCTACCTGTTCCCGTTCCTGCCGATGCGCCCGATCCAGATCCTGACTAACAACCTCCTGTACGACATCTCGCAGACCGGCATCCCGAGCGATCACGTCGACCCGGAACTGGTCGCGCGTCCCCTCAAGTGGAACGTTGACAACATCAAACGGTTCATGGTGTTCATCGGCCCCATCAGCTCGATCTTCGACTATGCCACATACGCGCTGATGTGGTTCTACTTCGGCGCGCGCGCCTTCGCGCAGGCCTCGCCCCCGCAGCAGGACCTTCTGGCGCGGACGTTTCAGACGGGGTGGTTCGTCGAGTCGCTGCTGACCCAGACACTCATCGTTCACATCATTCGGACCCGCCGCGTGCCATTCTTCGGAAGCCACGCGTCCGCACAGATGACGCTCACGACGCTCGCCGTAATGGCGATCGCGGCATGGCTCCCCTACTCGCCGCTCGCCGCGACCCTGGGCATGGTCCCCCTCCCGGCGAGCTACTGGCTGTGGATCGCGGGATTCCTCGCGACCTACGCGGTGATGACGCACTTCGTGAAGACGTGGTTCTTCGCCCGCTACGGAGGTGAGTGACGTGGACAGCCTACTCGACGCGCTGCAGGAAGGACGCCTCATCGAGCTGCCGGACCCGAACAAGGAGGACGCCCTTCAGATCCTCGCGCACGTCCTCGAAGCGATTCCCTCGCTGCCTCCGGGAACCGACATCGCGGGGATCATTCGGGCCAAGGAACAGAACACGCGGACGTCGCTCGGCAGGGGCTGGGCTTGCCCCGACGCCCGCGTCCCATTCGACGAGGACTTGGTCTGCGTCGTGGGCTGGAGCCCCCAAGGGATCGACTACGGCGCCCCGGACGGCATCCCAGTTCGCATCATCGCCATGTACCTGGTGCCGGAGAATCAGCGAAGCCACTACCTGCGCGAGGTATCCCTGCTTGCCAAGGCTCTGGCCATCTATCCGAACCACGACCAGATTGTCGCGGCCAAGGAACTGACCGAGGTCAGGGGCCACCTGCTGGATTTGATTGCCAGCACCAAGGAGACCGTGGGTCCCGACGTGAGGGCGCGGATGATCCAGCTGCAGGCCAGGCCGACGGCCGGTGAACCGGCGGCCGCCAGCCTCACCGACCTCGTGGTGGAACCACTGACCCTCATCGCGGGGCCGGGGATGCGACCCGTGGTGCTCGCCCAGGATCGAGAGCTGATGGACTCCCTGGAGAATGCGTCCGGTCTCGTTGATTCGCTGACCGTGCGCGGCTCTTACCAGGAGGGCCGATGGCGCGTGGTGAAACGCAGCGCCATGATGTACCAAGGGGATCGCGTCGTGTACGACTGCCTGGCGCTCAGGAAGGCGGGTAACGGGCGTTGACAACGGCAGGAAGTGGGGCCGACATGCGACATCGCGAGCGACACCGGAGTGAGAGGATCGGATGGCTTCGGGCGGCGGTGCTGGGGGCGAACGACGGGATCGTCTCCACCGCGAGCCTCGTGGTCGGGGTGGCTTCGGCCTCGGCGGCCCGGACGGACGTTCTCGTCGCCGGCGTCGCGGGACTCGTGGCCGGCGCGCTGTCGATGGCGGCCGGGGAGTACGTGTCCGTCAGTTCCCAGGCTGACACCGAGCGGGCTGACCTCGAACGCGAGAGGCGGGAGCTTGCGACGCAGCCGGAAGAGGAAGAGGACGAACTGACGGCGATTTACGTGAAGCGCGGGTTGAACGCAGACCTCGCCCGCTCGGTCGCGCAGCAGTTGATGGTGAGCGATGCCCTCGCCGCGCACGCCCGCGATGAACTGGGCCACACGGAGGAACACGCGGCCCGTCCCCTGCAGGCGGCACTCGCGTCCGCCGCCACCTTTGCGGTGGGCGCCGGATTGCCTATCCTGACCGTCCTCGTCGCGCCCGCAACGGCCCTGGTGCCGGTGGTCTCGGCCGTTTCGCTGTTGTGCCTGGTCGGACTTGGCGCCGTCGCGGCAAGAGCGGGCGGGGCGCCAGCGGCGACCGCCGCGGGGCGCGTCGCGTTCTGGGGGGCGCTCGCCATGGCGGCAACGGCCGCCGTCGGCAAGCTGTTCGGGACGACGGTGGGGTGACAGCTATACACGTCCAGACAGGCGCAGGCGCGACGCCGTCCGGGGCTTCGAAAACGGGGTGGCTGTTGAAAGGATTGGCTCCTCAGGTAGGACTCGAACCTACAACCCTCCGGTTAACAGGCGGCCTCGCATAGTCTAATTCTCTCGGCGGGAAGCGCCGACCTCGCGGCATCACGTGGCCAGCGACACGTAGCCGATATGCTCGCAAGCGGCTCACAAGAGGACGCGGGGGATTGTCGAAAACAGGCGGGAAGCGTTCCCGCTCGCGCACCGGCCCGGTGGTCGGGTTACTCGTCCAGCGCGCGCGTGTTGGTCTCGCGCATCGGCCACATGATCGCGAGGCCGATCGCGCCGTAGAGCATGATGTAGTAGGCCGGCGCCACGGGCTGGCCGAGCGTCTCGATCAGCCAGGTCGACACGAGCGGCGCGGTGCCGCCGGCCAGCGCCAGCGTGATGCTGTAGGCGAAGCTCATCGAGGTGACGCGCGTGCGCAGCGGGAAGATCTCGACGACCATCGCGCCCTGCAGCCCGAGCGCCATGCCGATCGGCACCGCGATCAGGACCTGCCCGAGCATGAACTGCAGGCGGCGTGCCGTACAGCATCAGCCGCAGCGCCACGTAGATCACCGCCATCATCGCGACGGTCAGCGCCATCATCAGCCGCCGGCGCCCGATCTTGTCCGACAGCCAGCCGCCCAGCGGCTTCGAGAACAGCACCACGAACAGGCTCAGCGTGTTCGCCAGCAGGAACGCCTCGCCGCCCTCGCCGGCCAGGCTCTTGCCGCCGCTCCACCGCATAGGTGAACGTCAGGTAGTAGGCGGCGTTGGTCATCGCCGACGATGCCGAACGTCTGCACGATCGGGCAGCCAGTCGGCGACCAGCGAGGCGAACAGCGGCGGGCGGATGCGCCGCCGCCTTCAGGCCCTCGGCCGTCTCGATGATGCCGCGGCGCAGGAACCAGCCGACGATGCAGAACACGACGCTGCCGATGAACGGAATGCGCCAGCCCCAGGTCGGCGACCTGCTCGGTCGGGAGCCAGGAGTTGACCAGCCAGGCCGACGCCGAGCCGAGGATGAAGCCGATCGTCGTGCCGGCGGCGGTCGAACTGCTGACGAGGCCGCGCATCAGCGGCGACGCCTTCTCGGTGGTGTAGACCATCGAGCCCGGTGAACTCGCCGCCGAGCGAGAAGCCCTGGATGAGCCGCATCGTGCACCAGCAGCAGCGGGCGCCGCCACGCCGATCTGCGCGTAGGTCGGCAGCAGCCCGAGGATGCAGCGTGGCGCCGCCCATCAGCGCGATCGAGAGCGTCAGCAGCGCGCGGCGGCCGATCCGGTCGCCGACCATGCCGAGCACGAGGCTGCCGACCGGCCGCGCGAAGAACCCGAGCGCGAACACGGCGAAGGCCAGCAGCTGCTGCGCGCCGGGCTCGACTGCGGGAAGAACTGCTTGCCGATGTCGCTCGCGAAGTAGCCGTAGACGGCGAAGTCGAACCACTCGAGCACGTTGCCGATGAGGCCGGCCAGCGCCGTGCGCAGCGCCGATTGCGGCGCCACCTCGGCTGAGGGGGCCAGTGGGGTGCGATTGGCGGTCATTTCAAGGCACCTTCCCTTGTGGGGCGCTGCATTCTACCAGAGCGATGGGCTTCCAGAGCGCAGAGCCTAAGCCTAGAGCCGACAGGGAGCGAGCATGCGCAACTCGAGCGAGCTCCGGGACTAGAGTTCCACGTGCATGCCGATTTCGACGACGCGGTCCGGCGGGATTCGGAAGAACGCCGTGGCCCGGCGGGCGTTGCGCGACATGTACGCGAAGAGCTTTTCCCGCCACCGCGCCATCCCGGGCCGCGCTGTCGACAGCAGCGTCTCGAGCCCCAGGAAGAAGGTCGTTTCGGAGAGATCGATGCGCAGCGGCTGGTCCTTCGGCACGCGCTGCAGCGCCTTCGGCACGTCGGGGTCGTCCATGAACCCGTAGGTCAGCGTGACGCGGTAGATGTTCTCCGCGATCCGCTGCACCCGCACGCGCTCCCCCCACGTCACGTGCGGCACCTCGGCGGTCGCGACGGTCAGGAGGACGACCTGCTCGTGGACGACCTTGTTGTGTTCGAGGTTGTGCAGCAGCGGTGCGGCACGGTCCCGGGGTTGCCGGTCATGAAGACCGCGGTTCCAGGCACGCGAATCGGCCTTTCCTCCGCCACCCGCCGGAGAAAGCGGTCGAGCGGGTAGCGCGCGCTCGGTGAGGCGCGTGGCGAGGAGCCGCCGCCCCTGCTTCCACGTGGTCATGAGCGCGAAGATGGCCGCCGCGATCACCAGCGGCACCCAGCCGCCGTCACGGACCTTCAGCAGGTTTGCGCCGAGGAACGCCAGGTCGACGGCGAGGAACACCAACCCCACGACCGCCGCGACTGCCCGGCTCCATCTCCACACCTGCCGGGCGATGACGTAGGCCAGGATCGTCGTGACCGTCATGGTCAGCGTCACGGCGATCCCGTAGGCAGCGGCCAGCCGGCTCGACGAGCCGAACCCGACCACCAGGACCATCGTGGCCAGCATCAGCGCCCAGTTCACCGAGCCCACGTACACCTGGCCCATCTGGCTGGCCGAGGTGTATCTCGATGTTCATGCGAGGGCTGTATCCGAGCTGCACCGCGCTGCCGGGTCAGGGAGAACACAGCGGAGATGAGCGCCTGCGACGCGATGGCCGCCGCGCACGTCGCGAGGATCACCAGTGGGACCAGCAGGACACGTCGGCGCCAGCCGGTAGAAGGGGCTGGTCGCCGCCTCGGGGTCGGCGAGCAGGAGCGCGCCCTGACCGAGGTAGTTCAGCATCAGCGCGGGCCGGCGACGAAGAACCAAGCCGCGCGGATCGGCTTTCGCCCGAAGTGGCCCATGTCGGCGTACAGCGCCTCACCACCCGTCACGACGAGGAACACCGAGCCCAGCACCACGGTCCCGTGCAAGCCGTTCTCGGCGAAGAACCGAACCGCGTGGACCGGGTTGAAGGCGACCAGCACCGACGGCGCGCTCCACACGGCCCGCACCCCGAGCGCGGCGATGGCCACGAACCAGACGACCATCACAGGCCCGAACATCGCACCAACCGCCGCCGTCCCGCGCGACTGGACCAGGAAGAGGCCGAACAGGATGGCCAGTGAGATAGGGACCACGTACGGGGTGAACAGGGGCGTCGCGACGTTCAGACCTTCGACGGCGCCGAGAACGGTGATGGCGGGCGTGATGATGCCGTCGCCGTAGAGCAGCGACGCGCCGAACAACCCGAGGCCGATCAGCACGGCCTGGCTGCGGGGGCCCCGGTAGTGCGCCGGGATCAGGGCCATCAAGGCGAAGGTGCCGCCCTCCCCGTGGTTGTCCGCCCGCATGAGAACGCCAGGTACTTGATGGAGATGACGACGAAGAGCGCCCAGAAGACCAGCGAGAGGACGCCCAGGACGTTGTCGTGCGTCGCGGGGACCGCGTGCGGCCCGTGGAAGCACTCGCGGAGGGCGTAGAGCGGGCTGGTACCGATGTCGCCGAACACGACCCCGAGGGCCGCGAGCGTCAGTTTCGGGAGGCTTCCTGAATGGGGATGGGAACGGGACTCCCGCATCTGCGCCTATGATGGCACGCTTCCGCCGGATCCGTCTCTCCTGGCTGCTGCCATCCGGCTATGCCTGCTACTCGAACTCGGCCAGCACCTGCAGAATACGAAGGGCACCGAGAACTGCCGGGGAAGGTGGTGCTCGCAAGATTTCGCAAGCGGGACCCTGATCTATGGCCGACGTTGCTCCCAGAGCCCGATGTTTCGGACATGCGCGTTACAGGTGGGCACCACGCGGCCCGCGGCGAGGTAACTGCTGCGAGGATACTCCCCGGCTCACGGCGCCGTGGTCAGATCAGCTCTCAGGCGCGAGACCCGCCACGCTGTGGCCGGGAGAGCGGCGGCGCCGATTGTCACGTGGCGCCCCACACGCCAGCGGTTGCGGGAATCACGTCATCCAGGGCCAGGATGGGCCCGATGCAAGGGTGGACGCGGCGGAGGCGCGATTCTCCCAGGAATTCGCGCCGTCCGTGGGCCACAGCGGCAGTCGTTCTGAGGCTGCCGCGTTAGCGCGTCTCGCTAAGTGAAGAATCAGTGGGAAGGAGGTCCTGGTCGGCCCGGACGCGATCACGATTCGGCACTGTATTCCCGTGTCGAGCGGTCCATCGGATCGAGTGCCAACCCCCACCGGGGGTACCCAAGGCCGGATCCGACACGCCCAGCGCGACGCACACTCCCGGCCGTACGGCACGCTACTTCGTGACCACCACGAGGTCGTCGAACTGCGTGACGGAGTCCGCCTTCGTCCACACGCCCACCTTGCCGGCCTGTCCAAACGTCGCGTCCTCCACCTCATACAACTTCGTGCCGTCGAAGTAGACCTCGTGCCGCCTGCCGGTTGCGACCACGCGCAACGTGCTCCACTGCCCGGAGGGTATTCTGGTCTTCTTGCCATACGTGCGGCCCTCGCCCTTCAACGGCAGGTCGCGTCGCTGCCCGTTCTGGACCTTGTAGAGAACCACGTTGTCTTCGAGCGCGTTCGCGCGGACGATGTAGTAGTTGTCTTCGTCCTGATAGCGCCAGACGAGACCGGCGGCGCGGTCCACGCGGCCCGATACCGGTTTGAATCGCACCGAGAGGTCGACGTCTGCCGCCGCCACGTCCGACAGCGGGGCAAGAGGAAACCGGGAGCTCGTGGAGTCCGCGTCGGTTTGGGTGAGGACCTTGTTGGTTCCTTCCGCCTCCACCACCCACTTCCCGGGGGCGCCCACGCTTCCCGTATGGCCACCCCGCGGCTCGGATCTCCTCGAGCAGCCGCACCGCCGAGAGCTCGGGATAGGCCGCCAGCCTCGCTTCAATGAATCGCTTTGTAATCATCGAGCTTGGTGGGCACCGCCGGCCGCGGCCCGTAGCGCACGGGCATCGTGTCGAGATCGCGATCAAGACCGCCCGCGCGAATCCAGCGGTGAATCGTGTCGCGACTGATGCCCAACTGGCGAGCGAGGCCGCTCTTACTCGCGCCCCGCTCTAGGTAATGCCGCAATAGCATGCGTGTCTCCCGTCCGATCATCGCGCCTCCGTCGTATCGGAGACGCAGTGTGATATGAATCACCGGCCGGGAGCCAGGCTCTCAGCCGGCAGCTGCAACGCGCTGCCGACTGTCAGATTTTCGCCCGCCACAAATGTCGAATTTACAGCCGCCGCTAACAGGAGCCGGCCGTACGTTTGTTCGAAGACATCGCTCCTCGGGTGGGGCCACGGGGGTAGGCGGCGGCGTCGTATAGTCGAATTCTCTCGGCGCGTGCAGCGCGCCCGTCTTCTAGAAGCGGATGTTTAGGACACCGGGGATTGCGGACCGCGGAATCACCGACTCGCGGCAACAGGCAGTTGGCCCGTCCGCCGTGCGGTTGGACCCGTCTCCACAATGTCTCCACAACCGGGGTCGATTTCAGCGGACGCGAGAGGACGCCGGCGAACAACGAGGCGGCTGAGAAGGCTCGCTCATCGCTCTCAGATGCCAGAGGGCAAGGTTCAGCCCTAAGCGTGAGGCGAAGTACCTCGAGGCCAGTTCCCGAATTACGGGGACTGCCGGGCGACCATAGACGAGGTGCTCTTGCCGCGCTGCTATCTCAGCACGACAGCGGCCGGTTGGAAGGGCCAACGGGTAGCCGTTGCAGCGGACGGTCGTTGTCGGCGCCCGCCCTGGACGGCAGCTCGGCGACAGCCAACCAGTGTCATGTCAGAGAACGATCACGGTGAGGTTGTGGCGGAGGCTGGAGGCCTGGTAGATGAGACTGGCGTCTGCCTTGCCGTGTATGGCAGTGAGCTCAATCCGGAAGATGTCACCTCGCGTCTGGGATGCCTGCCCACACGTGCGCATCGACGCGGCGACAGGCAGGGGCCACACAGCCCGCCGTTCGCGGACGGTGCCTGGATTCTCGAGGAGCGGGGCGTCGCGCCGACGGGGCCAGCGCAGCTGGTTCGGCGGCTCTTGATGCGACTGCCAAGCGACGGGCCGACCTGGGAGCGGCTGGCCGCGGACTACGACTTGCAGCTTCGATTTGGCGTTCATTTCTCCGGCTGGAACAAGGGCTTCGACTTGTCCTCTGAACTTGTCGAGACTCTGGCGAGGACGCGGGTGCGCCTTGTATTTGACCTCTATGCGTACGGTGACGAGGACGCTTAGGAAGTTCCACGCGGCAGTTGTCACCGTCGCTCCTCGCGGCTGATACTTGCCCCCGCCCTTCCGCAAGCGCAAGGCCAGCTACGTCTCCCTACAACCTCGGTTCCACTTGCTCGCTCTCGAGCGCAAGGACACCAAACACACACTGGTGCACTCTGCGAGGCGGCTCCCTGGCCACGAAACGTTCCAGAGCTTCGATGCCGAGCGCGAATTCACGAAGGGCGAGCGATTGCTTCGTTGAGACATCGAACATCTCCGCGCTCGTGGTGTGCTCCGGGAACGTGTAGTCCGGCCCGTAGATGATGGGCAGGTATTCACGACCTCGGCATTTCACGGCCGGTTGAAGCAGGCCGCCCTTGCCGGTCGCGACGAACGACAGTGGCTTGACGACCAACCTTCACCGCCCGCTTCGGTGAGCGTCGTCCACCACGCGATGGCCTGTTCGACGTCGTCGTCCGACTGCAAGTTGACCGGCCGGTGTGGAGTTGCGACGAGGAGATCCGGCCGCTCCCGGCAGAACGTGGCGATCGTCGCCATGTGCCAGAGGTGATCCCGGCCTGTGTGTACCGCTCCCTCGCTGGCCAGGATGTGGAAAGGCGCAAGGCGGAGGTCGGCCAGGGAGGACACGGGCCAACAGTACCGCCGATAGGCGGCCATGAACTCGGACGCCGCTTGGCCACGCGCCTGCTGACGAGCGGGCCTTCCATTCGCCAGCGGCCGGAAGCCGTCGAGCTGGGGCGGACGAATGGCTGTAGCTCACTGTGGTCTGCACGCTGGCAGTGCTCGCTTCCTGCCGCCCACCCCGCGCCCCGCCTCCAGCCGCTGGCACTCCGCTTTCCTTCAACGGACGATTCGCAGGACATCCTGCCCACGGACCCTGCGGCCCGTGCCCGTCACCGCCTCCAGCACCGCGATCGTGTCCCCCGGTTCGACGGAGAGTTCGGCGGTCAGCACATGGCACATCAAGTCGAGCCGCCCGTCTCCGTTCACGTCTTCGGCGGAGCAGAGGAAATGCGAGGCCTTGCCGACCACCTTCACACCAGCGTCGGCCAGGCTGACTGACGCCGGATCAACGGTGGTGGCATCAAAGGTCTCCGAGCTGAGAATCGCGACCGGTACGACACCCGCGGAGCCAATCTTGACGCTGTTAACGTCGCTGTCTGGCTTGATGTCGATCGCTACCGTGAGCTCCCCGGCCATCATGAATGTCTCGAACGGCAAATCTCGCCCGACGGGATACCACCCCGGATAGGCCGGGTCTTGATAGTAGGCATCCCCACCCTCATAGACGTTCCCTTCCGGCCCCTGGAACACTGTGCAGTCGCCGGCGGAGCGGAGGACGATCGCGAATGCCGTGCCAGCGATCAGCGGAACCGGAGACGAGAGCATGAGCGTCCGCAGCGTGACCGGGGTGGGATAGGGCCAGTGTGGGAGGCCGGCGCCGCTGACGGTTGTCGAAGTCAGGACGGTCTCGTCCGGCGCTCCACTCGCCACGCCCCGCACCTCCACCACGAGGACGCTGTCCTCGTTGCAGGCGACCGGAAAGGCTACTGCGAGGAGCTGACCCGTCCGCCCGGCCAGGAGGGGCACCGCAACCGGGCTCTGGCGGACGGCGGCTGATCGGAAATCGCCCAAGCCGGCAGGGCCGTCTTCGAGCTTCACATACTCCATCCAGCCCGGTCTGAAGACCCCCTACCTCATGGTGCTTACTCAGCGGCCGGACTAGTCCCCGGAGGGCGCTAATGAAGGAAGCTACGCGCGACGCCATCAAGTACGCGGTGATCGCTATTTTCCTCGGGGCGCTGGCGCTCATCATGTTTCTGGCCGAGGTCTACGGGCGCCTGCGTTTGCTGAGCCGCTGAGGCTTCGAGGTAGCCGTGGAGCCGCGACGGCGTGCTCACCTGCGTGCGCCTGTCCCGCAAGGCGCAAACTCGGTTCGTGGGTACGACGCGCGCCGCAAGTGCCGGCAACCGCGCTGATCGGTTCGCCGACCGTGAACAGCAGGCTCCAGGGCGCCAAGACACACGGGCCCGCGCCGAACGCGTAGTGCGGGACGGAGGCGGAATGAAAGACGTACGAATCGGTGTAGTCGGTATCGTCAAGAACACGCACCCCGACCTGCAAATCGAGATCGAGCAAGGGGACGCCCGCGACTTCTTCGTGTACCAGTGGTACGGCGACGACGGCCCCTACGACGACTGGGTCGCGAATGAGGACGACCTCGCTCATTACCTCGAAGAAACCGCTTGGGAAATAGAGTGGCACCCGGAACTCCAAAATGCCGGACCAATGGAACTGGGGTCCCGGTTCCGCGGCGAAGAGAAGCAGACCGGATCGGTGGTCGTGAGACTGTGGGACGGGCGCAGGCCCTCAAACCAGCCGCAACTCCGGGGCCGCGCGGCTTGGGAGTACGTGGGCGCCATTCGTCCCAGCAAGATCGACTTCAGCGATCTGAAGGATCCAGCGGCGTGGGATTGAGGTAGCTACTCCGGGCGGGTAGCTACTGTGGGTTGGTGGCGGGATCGTTGGGGGCGAGATGTGGGGTAGCTATCGGTAGCTACCCGGCGAGGTAGCTCCCCCACTCCTGGATGCGGGACGCGCGGGTGCCAGCCCCGCCCCAGTTCAACGGCGCATACTTCGGCACCTCCGACCTTCGGAAGCGCGGCGCGGCACTCATGAGAGTCGTTGCGGCTATCGGGGATGTGGACGCGGCCCTGCTGGTGACGAAGGACCTGGTGGGGAACGAGCCCTTCGCGGGGGTGCTCGGAGACGATGTGATCGACGCAGACCCGCCGAATCCGACGTGTCGGCCCATATGGTGTGGTAGACATCGCCGAATCGCTCGGCGACGGCGTCTACAGGATTCGCGACCTGGTCGAGAAGCCGCGCCGCGAGGAAGCCCCCTCCAACCTCGCCATCATGGGCCGGTACGTCGCTCACGCCTGACATCTTCGGCGCCCTTCAGGCCACCGTCGTCGACCGCACGGGCGAGATCCAGCTGGCCAACGGCCTCCGCCGCCTGCTGCAGGACCGGCCCATCTACGGGTACGAGGTGAAGGGGGTCCGGCACGACACCGGCGACAAGCTGGGCTTCCTGAAGGCGGCCGTGTACTTCGCGCTCCGGCCGCCGGACCTCGCGGAGCCGTTCAGGGAGTACCTGCGGTCGCTTGACGGGAAGTGAGCGTCAGGGCCGGGTCGCCGCCCGGTAGAAACCCAGGACCTTGAGCGAGACGCACTGCGCCTGCAACGCCTCCAGCGCTGCCTGAACATCGGGGGAACCGGGCTCGCCGAGGAAATCGACGAGGAACGCGTAGGTGCCCGGGCGGACGCGCGTGGGCCGGGACTCGATGCGCGAGAGGTTGAGGCCGTGCGCCGCGAAGACGCCGAGCGCACCGGCGAGCGCTCCCGCCCGATCTTCGGTGGTCAGCACGAGCGAGCACTTGTCCCCGCCGGCTTCCGGCGTGCGCGAGGTCACGACGAAGCGCGTCTCGTTGCCGGGGTCGTCGGCAATCGCGCCGGCAATGACCTCGAGGCCGTACAGCGTGGCCGCCAGCGGGCTGGCGATCACCGCCGCCGTGCGGGTTCCCTCGAACATCAGCCAGCGGGCGGCGCCGGCTGTGTCGTAGAACGGCTGGGGATCGAGGTCGTGCTCCTTCAGGAACGCCCGGCACTGGGCCAGCGCCTGCGGGTGCGAGTACACGCTGCGAAGGTCGGACAGCCGCGTGCCCGGCCACGCGAGCAGGCACTGGCGCACCGGCAGCAGCACCTCTCCCACGATCCACACGCCGCGCGCGATCAGCAGGTCCGACACGTCCACCACCGCCCCGCCGAGCGAGTTCTCCACCGGCACGACGCCGCGGTCGAACGCGCCGCTCTCCACCCCGTCGAACACGTCGCCGAAGCTGCGGCACGGGACCGGCACCAGCCGCCCGTCCCACTCCAGGCACGCCATCTCGCTCCACGCGCCCCGCTCGCCCTGGAAGCCGGCGAGGCCGTGGCGGGCGGCCTGGACGCGCTTGCTCTCCTCGATGATCGCGCCATAGACGGCCGTCACGAACCCGCGCGTGAGGAGCCCGTGGGCGGCCGCACCGACGTGGTCGAGCACTCGCGCCTCGCGCGCCGGGTCCGCAGTGCTGCTCTTGAGCCGGCCGGCCCGAAGGGCCAGCTCGATGCGCTCGTCGAGCAGCCGCAGCAGCTTTCGATCGACGTCGTCGATCCGGGCCCTCACCTCCGCCAGCCCCACCGGATCGCCTCCCTGACTGCGGCGGTCCGTTTCGCGCGGCATGCTCAGTCCCCTTCCGCCGTCACCGGCGCGATGAACGGCATCATCCCGCGCAGCTTGGCGCCAACCTGCTCGATCTGGTGCTGCCGCTCGGCCCGTCGGGCCCGAATGAACCAGGGCCGGCCCTGCGCGTTCTCCTCGATCCAGGCCCGCGCGTAGCTGCCGTCGCGGATCTCCGCGATCAGCTTCCGCATCTCGTCGCGCACCCGCGCGTCCACGATCCGCGGCCCGGCCATGTAGTCGCCGTGCTCGGCGGTGTCGCTCACCGAGTAGCGCATGTAGCTCAGGCCGCCCCGGTAGATGAGGTCCACGATCAGCTTCAGCTCGTGGAGGCACTCGAAATACGCCACTTCCGGCTGGTAGCCGGCTTCCACGAGCGTCTCGAACCCCGCCTTGACCAGCGCGCTCACGCCCCCGCACAACACCGCCTGTTCGCCGAAGAGGTCGGTCTCCGTTTCCTCGGCGAACGTCGTCTCGATCACGCCCGCCCGCGTGGCCCCGATGCCCTTCGCGTAGGCGAGCGCCACGGCGCGAGCCTGCCCGCTGGCGTCCTGGTGCACCGCTAGCAGCGCTGGCGTCCCGCCGCCTTCCCGGAAGACCTCGCGCACGCGGTGCCCGGGCGACTTGGGTGCCACCAGCGCCACGTCCACGTCGGCGGGCGGCGTGATGGTTCCGAACCTGATGTTGAACCCGTGCGCGAACATCAGCATCCGGCCCGCTCCGAGGTGCGGGGCGATGTCGCGCGCGTAGATTGCGGGCTGCGCGGTGTCGGGCGCGAGCACCATCGTCAGGTCCGCCCACTCGGCGGCGCCCGCCGGGGTCGTCACCTCGAGGCCTTCGGCCTCGGCTCGCGCCCGCGAGGCGCTGCCAGGCGGGAGCCCGACCCGCACGGAAGCGCCGCTGTCCCTGAGGTTCAGCGCGTGCGCGTGGCCCTGCGACCCGTACCCGATGATCGCCACCTTCCGGCTGGTGACGAGCGAGAGGTCGGCACTGTCGTCGTAGTACATCCTCGCCATTCGGTCCTCGCTTTCGACGGCTCAGGCCTGGCCCTCGGCCCTGGCCGCGCCGTCACCATTCCCGCTGCCCAACGTGCCCCGGCACATGGCGACCCGGCCGGTCCGGGCGACCTCGATGACACCGAACGGCCGGAGCACCTGGAGCAGGCCGTCCACCTTGTCGTCGGTGCCGGTCGTCTCGATCACCAGCGAGTCGGCCGCCACGTCCACCACCCGCGCGCGGAACACCTGCACGAGCTGCATGATGTCGGCGCGCGACTCGGCCGACGCGAACACCTTGATCATGGCCAGGTCGCGAACCACGATCGGGCGGTCGGTCACGTCCTCGACCCGGGCGACGTCCACGAGCCGCGCCAGGTTCGTCACGAGGCGGTGAGCGCCGGCGCGATCAGTGTCCACGCACAAGGTGACGCGCGAGATGCCGGCATTCTCCGTCCGCCCCAGCGTCAGCGACTCGACGGCGAACGCTCGGCGCCGGCAGAGCGACGCGATCCGGGTGAGGACGTCGGGCCCCTCGTGCAGGTGCACGACGAACGTGCGCGGCATCGCTCAGGCCCCCTTTCCCGCGCGGGCGGCGAGGCGCCGCGGGCCGGGCCGCGGCCGGCGCAGCATCTCGTCGAGGTTCGCCCCGGCCGGCACCATCGGGTAGACGTCGTCCTCCGGCTCCACGCGAAACTCGACGAGCACGGGGCCCGCCGTCCGGCGCGCGGCCGCGATCGCTCCTGCCACCTCACCCCGCGACTCGACCCGGCAGGCGGGGATGCCGTGGGCGTCCGCCAGCTTGCAGAAGTCGGGCCCGCGCATCGGCGTCGCGGCGTACCGCCGGCCGTAGAACAGCTCCTGCCACTGCCGCACCATGCCGAGATACCCGTTGTTGATCACGGCAATCCTCAGCGGGAGCGCCTCCTGCGCTACCGTCGAGAGCTCGGCGGCGGTCATCTGGAACCCTCCGTCGCCCGCGATCACCCAGACCTCTTCGTCCGGCCGCCCGATTCTTGGCGCCGATCCCCGCAGGAAGCCCGAACCCCATGGCACCGAGGCCGCCGGACGTGATGAGCGACCGGGGCCGCTCGTGCCGGTAGTACTGCGCCTCCCACATCTGGTGCTGGCCGACGTCCGTCACGACGACCGCCTTGCCGCCGGTCTGCTTCCGCAGTTCGACCATCACGTGCGCCGCGTGAAGCCGTCCGTCGTCGGGCAGGTTCAGGATGTCGCGCGAGCCGGCGGCGGCGCGTGCCGCCGCGATCTCGCCGAGCCAGCCGCCGCGCCCTCCGCGCCCGACCAGCGGCAGCAGCGCCCGGAGGAGGCGGCCGACGTCGCCAACCAGGCCCACGTCCACCCGCACGACCTTGCCAATCTCGGCCGGGTCGATGTCCAGGTGAATCCGCCTGGCCCGGGGCGCGTACCCGCGCGCGTTGCCAACGGACCGGTCGTCGAAGCGCGCGCCGAGGGCCAGCAGCAGGTCGGACGACTGGATCGCTTCGTTGACCCACGCCTCGCCGTGCATCCCGGCGAGGCCCAGGTTCAACACGTGCGAGGCCGGCAGGGCCCCGATGCCGAGCAGCGTCGTGGCGACCGGAATCTGGGTGCGCTCCGCGAATGCCCGCAGCAGGCGCGACGCGCCCGACGCGATCACGCCATGGCCGGCCAGGATGACGGGTTGCCTGGCGGCGGCGATCAGTTCGGCGGCCGCGGCGCAGGCGGCCACGTCGATCGACGGCGCCGCGCCGGGGCGTCCTGCCCTCGCGACGCACGCGTCCCAGTCAACCGCGCAGCGGCCCTGCTGCGCGTCCTTGGTGATGTCCACCAGCACCGGGCCTGGCCGGCCGGAGGCCGCGATGGCGAAGGCCTCGACGATCGCCGGCGCCACCGCCGCGGCGTCCGTCACCAGGAAGTTGTGCTTGGTGATGGGCATCGTGATGCCGGTGATGTCCACCTCCTGGAAGGCGTCGAGACCGAGCAACTGCGAACTGACCTGGCCGGTGATGCAGACGATGGGCGACCCATCCATCATCGCGGTGGCGATGCCCGTGACGAGGTTGGTGGCGCCCGGGCCGGAGGTCGCCATCGCCACCCCGACACGGCCGGTCGCCCGGGCGAAGCCGTCAGCCATGTGGGCGGCCGACTGCTCGTGGCGCACGAGCACGTGGGCAACCCTCGCCTCGGGCAGCGCGTCGTAGGTGGGCAGGATCGCGCCGCCCGGGTAGCCGAAGACATGGGTCACGCCGAGCCGCGCGAGCACCTCCCAGACAGCCTGGCCGCCGGTGACGGGAGCCGGCTCCGAATAGTGGTTCGTGCGCGCGACGACCGTGGGATTCGGGGTCATGGTGTCCTACTCCAGTACCGCGCCGATCGCCGCCGACGACACGGCGCGCGAGTACCTGGCCAGCACTCCGGCTTCGTAGCGCGGGGATGGCGGACGCCAGGCCGCCAGGCGCGCGGAGATCTCCGCGGCATCGACTTCCACGTGGAGCACGCGCCGCTCGACGTCGAACTCGATCACGTCGCGGTCGCGCACGGCCGCAATCGGCCCGAGGCGGACCGCTTCCGGCGCCACGTGCCCGGCCATCAGTCCGCGTGTCGCGCCCGAGAAACGCCCATCGGTCACCAGGGCGACGGTGTCGCCCAGCCCGGCGCCGTTGACCGCAGCCGTCACGGCGAGCATCTCCCGCATGCCCGGGCCGCCGCGCGGCCCCTCGTTGCGGATCACGATCACGTCGCCGGGCGCAATGCGGCCGGCGCCCACCGCCTCGAAGGCCGGTTCCTCCGCCTCGAAGACACGGGCGGGGCCGCGGTGGTGCCGGCGCGTGTACCCGGCCACCTTCACCACGCAGCCATCCGGCGCGAGGTTGCCCTTGAGGATCACCAGTCCGCCGCTTGCCGCGATCGGCGCGTCGAGCCTCCGCACGACCTGCTGGCCGGCCGCCTCGCGCGGCTCCCGGGCCGCTTCCCCGATGGCCGCGCCCGAGACAGTCGGGCAGTCGCCATGCAGCAGTCCCGCCTCGAGCAGCCGCGCCGCCACGAGCGGTGTGCCCCCGGCCCGGTACAGGTCCACCACGGTGAAGCGTCCGCCCGGCTTGAGGTCGGCCAGCAGCGGCGTGCGGCGGCTGATCCGGTCGAAGTCGTCGATCGCCAGGGTCACGCCCGCCTCCCGCGCGATGGCGAGCAGGTGGAGGACGGCGTTGGTGGATCCGCCGGTCGCCGCCACGCCGGCAATCGCGTTCTCGAGGGATTCCCGCGTGAGGATCTGCCGGGGGCGCAGGCCGCACTCGAGGAGCGCCATCACGAGGGCACCGGCCCGCTCGGCAACGCCCGGCCGGCCGGCCGCCTCCGCGGGAACGCTGGCGCTGCCCATCGGCGAGATGCCCAGGAACTCGCACGCGAGGGCCATGGTGTTCGCGGTGAACTGCCCGCCGCACGCGCCGGAACCGGGGCACGCGCAATCCTCAATCGTGCGCAGCCCGCCGTCGTCCAGGCGTCCGGCGGCGTGGGCGCCGACCGCCTCGAAGACGTCCTGGATCGTCACGTCGCGCCCATCGACCCGGCCGGGCGCGGTGGCTCCGCCGTAGAGGACGAGGCCCGGGATGTCTAGCCTCGCGAGGGCCATCACGGCCGCGGGGATGGTCTTGTCGCAGCCGACCAGCGCCACGACGGCGTCCAGGCCGTGCGCCCGCGCCACCAGCTCAATCGAGTCGGCAATCACTTCACGGCTCACGAGGGAGGCGCGCATGCCCTCGGTACCCATCGAGATGCCGTCGGACACCGCAATCGTGCCGAACTCGAGCGGCGTGCCGCCCGCGCGGCGCACGCCCCGCTTCACGTGGGCGGCCAGGTCTCGGAGGTGGAAGTTGCAGGGCCCGATCTCGGTCCAGGTGTTGGCGATTCCGACGAGCGGGCGGGAGAGATCCTCGTTTGTGAGGCCCGTGGCCTTGAGCATCGCCCGGGCCGGCGCCCGGGTCGGGCCGTCGAGCGTGGAAGCGCTTCGCGCGCGTCTCGCGTGGTGAGTGAGCATGCTGCCTGCCGTTGTCGATGGAGCTCGCCAGTGAGGGCGATTCTCCAGCGGCAGGCCGCTATCCGTCAAATTAATAGTTTGCGCGCGTGAGATAAGGGCAGCTTATAAGCCACGTCCCAGCCGATGGCTCTACCTCGTTCCCTCCGCCGTCACCACCTTCGTCTTGTGCGCCCCCGTCGTGGCGTGAACGAGGTATCCCTCCGGCTCCCCATCGACAATCGCCACCGTGGCCGCGCCGCGCCCGAAGCCCAATTCGGCGACGGCAAACCGATGCAAGGTGGCGTAGGGCACGGCCACGCCGCCGGGAGGACCCGGAGCAGGTCAATCGTCCGGGGCTTGTCGGCGAGCCCTTTGGGTGTGGAACCCAAGCACGGCAGGTCCTCACCGGCGGCGCGATGATTCGCCCTTCAAGCTCGCGGCGGAGGGGCGACATCAGGGAGAGGGAGATGGTGCCTGAGCTCCATCCGCCTTGTTCCCATACCGTTGACAACTCCATGGCGAGGCCGCGCGGCGGAGGGCTTTCAAAGCCACGGTAAGTGTGCCCGTTCCCGGACCAGCCGGCAGCCGCAACCCTCCATGTAGGCCGGCGCGCGGAACCCGCCAACCAGCCGCGCAGGCCATGCTGCTCCCCTTTTCCGCGAGAGCTCGGATGGCGGGTAGCATAGCATCCCCGCGCCGCTCTCGAAGGACACGATAGCGGCGACGCGCAATCACGTTGAGGCCTCTAGCGTGCGGTCCCCGTCCTCGGCGCGAGGCCGTCTACGTCACGTGGCGGGGAGACCGACAAACTGGTGGCCCTCGAGTTCCTGCCCGCAAATCTTCGACCCGAGGGGCCCACTCTCCGGTGAACAGTCGCCGTACCTGTTTTGTACCTGCATCCCGGCATTTGACCGTTTCTAGCGGTTCTGCCGGAAGTGGAAATCGCAGAAGTCCTTTAGAATCAACACCGAGTCGCCGTTCGACTCCCGCCGCCTCCACCCCGGCGGGCGCCTGGCATCCCGACGACGGTCAAGCCCTCGGCACGCGCCGCGTCGGACAGCCGTTGATCGAAGGCGACAAAGGGGACAGCCTCGCGCAGCTCTCGCTGCAGGTAGAGACAACTCGCAAGCTGGATGGCGTCGCCGGCGCGGAGCGGGTGCCGCACGAGGAGCGCTCGCGCCTCGGCGGTGATCTCGGGGATCATCTCGACGACGGCCAGAGCCGGAAGGTCGCCGTCCAGGGCGGCCGTCATCCGGTCGCGACGGGACGCCGCGAACGCGCCTTCGCGCGCGCGCCGGGCAATCGCCGAGGCCACCTCGACCTCCGAGAGCCGGCTGGTCGCAGGAGTCCCCGACGCGAGCAGCCGGCGCACCGTAGAACTACCCGCTTCCCGGACGTACCGTTTGACGAGGGCGCTTGCATCGAAGTACCGAGTCATGCCCGGTCGCTCCAATCTTCGATGACGGCGTCGGATAGGGACGCGCCTCTGGCACGAACGGGACGAAACGGGGCAAGGGGTCGATTCTCCAATCGGGTGACGGTACCGAGGGCCCTCAGCTGCTCCAGTCTGCCGTTCTCCCCGTCGGCAGCCTCGAAGGGCTTCAGGACCGCCACCGGTTCGCCGCGGTCGGTGATCACCAGTGTCCGTCCTCGGCGAACCTGCTGGAGGTACCCGCCGAGCCGGGTTTTCAACTCGCGGGCCCCGACGGTGGATGCCCTGCCCATGTGGTCATTGTGACTACATCAGAGCGAATGTGTCAAGGCCGGAACGCCGCCGGAGCCGAGCCGCAGCCGGACACCGCCGCAGCGACCGCGCGCGCACTCGTTGCCGTACGCGTCGAGGAACCCGGGCGCATACCCGCGCCAGTCGATGCGATGGCCGACCCAACACGCCGCGGCGGCGTGACCGCGGCTCATCGGCCAGGCGGTCCGCGGCATGATCATCCTGGTCGACGACGGCGGACTCGCCGCTCGTCGCCGTGGCTACAGAGTTGGGCGTCGGGTACGAGTAGCCCCCCGCTACTCGCAGCGAAGCGTCACGATTGGATCCACCCGCGATGCGCGCCGTGCGGGCCCGACAGCCGCCAGGACGCCTGCGGCGGCCAGCCCGACGAACGTGACCGCAAAGACGAGCGGGTCGGCCGGTTCCGTGCCGAAGAGGAACGCTTTTACGCCTGCTCCGAACTGCCAGGCCGCGCCCAGCCCGATGGCGAGGCCGACTCCGAGCAGCACGAGCGCCTGCCCCAGCACCATGCGCACCACGCTCTGCGGCGTCGCACCGAGTGCCATCCGAACGCCAATCTCGTGCCTTCGTTCCACCACGCGGTGCGCGAGCATCGCGTAGACACCCGCGGCGGCGATCACCAGGCCGAGCGCGCCGAACAGCGTCAGCAGCGACATGAGGAACCGTCGCTTGGCCGTGAGCCGGTCCATGAACGCCTCGAGCGTCACGGTTTCGTCGAACCGCTGCTCCGGGTTCACCGACCAGATCGCCTTCTTCACCGCGCGAACGACGGTCGTCGGATCGCCCGCGGTTCGGACCGCGAGCGTCATGGCGATTGCGTGGTGCCACTGTGCGAGCGGAAAGTAGACCTGCGTGGACGGGGGAAACTCGGGGCCCTGGTGCCGGATATTGCCGACGATGCCGACGACTGTGTACTTGGCATCGAACTTGAGGTCCTGCCCGGGTACCCGCTGCCCCGGCCCGTATAGGTGCTGCCCGAGTGCATCCTGCCCCGGCCAGTACCTCCGCGCCGCCTCCTGGTTGATGACGACGACGCGAGGCGTGTCGGCGCGGTCATCCACTGAGAGGTAGCGTCCGCGCAGGAGCGAGACGCGCATGAGCGCCAGGTACCCGGGCGTGACGACATGGCGGTCCGCGAGGTCTTGGTCCGAATTCTGGCGCGAAAGCACTTGCATCAGCGAGTCGCCCCCTGAAAGGACGATCGCCCATGGGAAGCGCACGCCGCTCAGCGGCATGCCGGCGTCTACCGCTTCCGCACCCAGGACGCCGGGCACGGCACGCACGGCGGAACTCACCTGGTCGATCCTCGCCCGGCCGCGCTGCCTCGCAGCGTCCTCGTCCCTGGGGGCCATCTGAGCCGTGGGGTTCGGTGTGGTGATGCCCAGCGCGAGTACGTGTCGATAGTCGTACCCCGGGTCGATTCGCATCAGTCGTGCAAAGCTCGCGACGAACAGGCCGGCGCCGACGAGCAGCAGGGACGCGAGCGCGATCTCACCCACGACCAGCGCGTTGCCGAGGCGCTTGGCGCCGCTCCCGCGCGTCGTCCGCGAACCGCCGCTGCTGGTCGCCTCGGAGAGCCTCCGGCGCAGATGCAGGGCCGCCGGCGCCAGGCCAACCAGAAGTCCCGTCACCAGCGCGCCGAGGACGGCCACGCCGAGCACACGCAGGTCGATGCCCACCGCCGCGACGCGCGGCAACTCGTTCGGCACGTTGCGCGCGAGCACGTGGACGCCGCCCCACGCGAGCCCAATGCCCAGCGTCGCGCTCGAACCAGACAGCAGGAGGTTCTCGACCAGGAACGCCCTCGTGGTGCGCCAGCGGCTGGCGCCGAGCGCCGCGCAAATCGCGACATCGCGCGCCGCGACGGCCGCCTGTGCAAGCCTGAGGTTGGCCACGTTGGCGCACGCGAGGGCGACGAGCAGGCCGACGGCGCAGAGGAGCAGCACCATCCAGGCGCGCACGTTCCCCACCAGGTGTTCATTGAGCGGCCTCACCTGCACCTGCGCTCCCGGCCGCCACGTCGGATTCTGCGCGTCGATGGCCGCCTCCAGGGCGTTCATGCGCTCGGCTGCCTGCGCGAACGACACGCCCGGCCGCAAGCGGCCGATCACTTCGTAGCCGGTCAGCTTCTGGCCGGCGCCGCCGCCCGCGCGCGAGCGCTCGGCGTTGGTGGGTGCCAGCGGGATGTACACGTCCGTCTCGTTTGACCGCGCGAGTTCCCACCCCGACGTCTGGCGGATGCCGCCAAGGGGATAGGTGAAGTGGCGCGGCATGACGCCGATGATCTGCCACGACTCGTCGTTGAACTGCATGGTCCGGCCGACCACGTCGTGCGCGCCGCCGAACTGCCGCTGCCAGAACGCGTAGCTCAGAATCGCCACGCGGTGCTGGCCGACCACCTCGTCCGAGGCGCGGAACGGTCGCCCGATGAGCGGCGCCACGCGCAAGACGGTGAAGAACCCTGGGGACACGCGCAGGCCTCGCCCCGTTGCGGGTTCGTTGAACTCGTTGCGCATCCGCAGGTCCCGGGCCTGAATTCCCGCCAGTCCGTCGAACGCCGTTTGCATCCGCCGCCAGTCGAGATAGGTCGGCGGCGGGGCGTTGCCGCCGTCGGTGAGGGATAGCCGTCCCTTGCCGTCGGTCTCGAGGACCGCCGCCAGTCGGTCGTACTCGTCGAAAGGGAGACCCCGCAGGGCGACGGCATCGACCACCGAGAAGACCGCGGTGCCGGCGCCGATGGCGAGCGCCAGGACGCCGACGGCGATGGCGGTGCTGGTCGGTGAAGCCGCCAGGCGGCGAAGACCGATGCGAACGTCCATGCCGATGCCGCCGAACAGGCGGTGGAGAAGGATGCTCCGCGGTACGTTCGCACGGTCTCGCGCGTCTTCGCGGCGCTGCTCTGCCGCCGAAACTCGGTTCGGTCCTTCCGCGTCGATGATCCGGGCGGACAGTTCGTCCCAGTTCTCGACCTGCGCAAGAGCCGCGCGCACGGCCTTTCGCGGCGACGCACCCTCGCGCAGCGCCTCCTGGTAGAGGTCCTCCAGCTGGCCGGCAATTTCCTCGACGATGCGTTCGGCCCGCTCGTTGCGGAGCGGCGGCAGTTTCAGGTGGACGCGGACGAGATGCTTCCAGTCAGGCATGTCTGCCTCCCTCCACAACACGGCCGACGGCGGCCGCGAACGCTTCCCACTGCTCGCGCTGATCCACGAGCGCCTGCGTCCCGGCTTCGGTCAAGTGGTAGTAGCAGCGGCGGCGTTCCCCCGCGCGTTCGACCCAGCGCCCGGCAATGAGGCCGCGGTTCTCGAGACGGTAGAGGACGGGGTAAAGGGTGGTGATGCGGAACGTGAGATGGCCGCCCGAGCCAAGTTCGATCAGGCGGCCGATCTCATACCCGTGCCGCGGGCCGTGGGCGAGAACGCTCAGGACGAGCAGTTCGAGGCTGCCCTTCTTCAGTTCGGGGGTCGGCGGGCTGGCGGAATCGTTTCGCATGACATGTTTGACGTCACAAAACGTCTTATTGCGTCACGCGAATGCTTTTCGAGGCGAAATGTAGGGGAGAAGCGGATCATCGCAGCGCTTTCGCCCTGAGCGGCTCGAGGATCGCCGCGCTCACCCGGCAGATGTCGCGGTGCGCTGTCATGCCAACCCTGAACGGTGTCGCGCCAACGACGTTTGGGCCCGAGACACCCTAACCCGCGCCGGCCTTCCGCAAACGCCCGCTGCCCGACCGTACCGGCCGGACAACGTTGACACCTGCCGCGGTCGTTGACGACGGCCAAGGCTGGCGCCGCCTGCTCGTCCCCGTCATCGAACAGCCGCCCGTGCAGCAGCGGGATGCCGAGCGTGGCGAAGTAGCTCGCGCTGAGGACCTTCTCCCAGAACGTGCGTTCCGGAGCGACCGCCCTCACCTCGAAGGTCGCCTCGGTAAATTCCGACGGAAGCGCCTGAGCCACGTAGGGCGTGATCGTCGGCGACCGGGTAGGGTCGACGTCCGACCGCGCGCCGAGTTCAATCTTGACAACCGGCGCGAGGTAGGTGCCGCTCGAGAGCGACGCGGGATACGTGAATAGGATCGTCTGCCCGTCAGGGTCCGTCTCGGCCATTTCGATTCGCCACTCACTCCCGACGGGTACGGCAGCGCGAACGGTCGCTCGAAATGAGGGGAGTAGCTGTTCGCGTATTTGCCGGCCACAGCTCTCCGACAAACGGGTAAGTCTCCTCCGGCGCTCTTTCCCGGTCGCACACTCCGGACCTTGCCGACCGGCGAGACCAAGAGAATCCCGGTCGATGAGAGCCGCCCAAGTCGCCGTGGGCCTCATCCAAGAACGCCCCGACTGCGGTCTGGGGTAAGGGCAAGGCACGCCCTAGAGCCCGTCTTCCTACTTCCCGAACTCGACGCGCGATCCGGCGGAAGGCCAGCTGCATCGCCCCGGAAACGTACCCGACAGCCGGGCGAAGGCCGCCACGCCAGTGCAGTGGCACAGCATGATCTTCTCGATCCCGAACGCCTTGAATGCCGCCTCGGTCTCTTGCATCCGCTGCGGCGACGCGTGCAGAAGGTGGGTCCCTCCAATCACCGCGTGGACGCGCGGCTCACCCACCAGGGCCGAGACGTAGCGGATCGTGTTGACGACGCCCGCGTGCGCGCAGCCGAGGAGGATGACGACTCCCTCGGGCGTCCTGAAGAAGAGCGCCTGGTCCTCGGGAACGTCGCTGGGCTTCGTCATGGCCTCGTCCGTGAACGCCTGGCCGGCGATCCCCGTCTCCTCGAAGTCGGTTACACGCGGGATGACCCCGGTTGCCATGATGCCCGGCACGACCACCGTCGGTTCTCGAGTGTCCACTATCCTGCGCGCCCGCGCCGCGAGCTGGTCGCGCGAAACCGCAGGCGGCACCCGTACGGCTTTCGTGCCGTCCTTCCAGAAGAGCACGTCGAAGGCCGCCGGATGCACGAAGACATCGACCTTGCCGGACATGTCCAGGGCCTGCGGAAGCCCGTTGGTGTGGTCGCCATGGCCGTGGCTGAGGACGATCGCGTCCAGCTTCGAGAGGTCGATCTTCAAGGCCCTGGCGTTGGGGACGAGCACGCGGCCCGCTCCGGTGTCGAAGAGGATGCGCCGCTCCCCCGTCTCGAGGAGCACGGCCCACCCCCATTCCCCCAACGCGTCGCCGTTCATCGTCATGTTGTCGGACAGGATGGTGAGCGTGACGCGGGGAAGAACCTCGAGGCTCACCTTCCGGGGCGACGCGGGCTGTTGTCCCGCCGTCGTCAGCGACAGCCCAACGAAGAGTGCAGCAAGCACGGGACCGAATCGAGTGGGAATACGCACGGCTGCCGTCCTTTCGCGCCGGGCCTCAGCGGCCCCTTGTCCTGACAGTTGCGTTCAAGGGGTTGACGATCTCGTGCCGACGCCTGGTCCTCGGCGTCAGCATGCCCCCTTGGCTACCGCGCCCTCCCCAAGTGGTCCCACAGGCAGCCGCACTCCGGCGCGCCAGCCCGTGCCGCGCGCGGAGCGTGCGCGCCAGCGGCTGGACGATGGCCTGAAGCCGCTGATCCTCCGCAGCCTGTACGCCGGGATCGTTGGGGCGGGACCGCTGGGAAGCCGCGAGAAGGCCTGCGTCAGTGCCGAACAGCACCAGGCTGGCGGTCAGGACGCGCAACGAGTGAAGCAGTAGGCTGTTCATGGACAGTGCCGGTCCGTCCTCATCTTCGCCTCCCGGACACTCCGCATCGCCAGACCGCAGCGCAGTGCGAAGTATAGCCGTGAATCGGAAGCAGGATGCCCGAGCTGCGGCTTGGGGCCCCCGGCAACGGCCGCAACGACTCCCCGTCCCGCCGCGGTGAGCGAGTAGCCCGCGCTGCGCCGCCGCCTTCGTCCTTCTTCACCATCATGCCGTCAGGGCGCGCCACAACAGGACCTTCAGCTCGTCGAATGAGAGCAGTCGGGAGGCCTCCCCTGGCGTGCACCACCGCGCCTCCCGCTCCTCCGAGGCCTCCCGGTCTTCACGCCAGGCGACGACATAGTAGGAGACCTCCACGGCCCGGGGTCCCCGTGCGTATGTTTCCCGCCCGAGGAAGCGCTGCACGTCTCCTATGACGCCGGTTTCCTCACGAACCTCACGGGCGGCCGCCTGCCGCGCACTCTCCCCTGCCTCGATGTGCCCCTTCGGAAAGAGCCAGTGCATCCCGTCGCTGGACCTCACGAGGAGCACGCGGACGCGCCGTCCGTCCCGGCGAACGACGACGCCGCCGGCCTGTCGGATGATGCCTGCCCGTCGGTCCTTCATGGAGCGGTCGCCTGTGGCTTCAGGGTGAGGTGATCGCGGTTGCCGGGTGAACCGCAGCCTCGCACGCTATCCGCCGACTCGAAGAGAGGATAGCAGCGAAGGGGCTGGGCGACGCCGCGCATGCCCCTCGTCGTGAGCAGCGCTTGGTTTCGCGCTGGCGCCGCGGCCCTGTATGATGCGCAACGCCGAGCCGGTCGCGAGATTAACCCGACCGTATACCCGACGGACGAAGTTCGTGCGCAGCCGGACACCGGGCGTCACCCCTTGACGGCGGTGATACGGGAGCCCAACGTCTTCGCCATCGGGTCGGCGAACCGGGGGCGCCGCACGGTCGGCGCGCGGCAGAGTGCAGCGACTGTAAACGGGAACCCGTCGTGAGGCGTTTATGAATGACCAGACGGAGTTGTCCCCCGAATATGGCTGGGGCGCATGAACTCATCCGGCGTTTCCAAGTGGGCGTGTGGTGCGGCGGTCCTCGTGCTTGCCGCCAGCGGCGGGGCATGCCGGTCCGCCCGGTCTGAAGCCGGGTCCTCGAATTCCGCGTCTCCGACCGCCACGGTCACGGTCCATCGCGGGACGTTCACCCGGACCGTGCGCATCGCGGGCATCACCGAGGCCGTCCGGTCGGCGTCGATTGTCGCGCCGCGCCTGGCGGGCCAGGGGAACTCGAACCTCGTCATCACCAAACTCGTGACCAGCGGCGCGCTGGTCGAAGAGGGCGACGTCCTCGTCGAGTTCGACCCGGAAGGCCAGGTGCGTGCCGCGTTCGACCGAGCCACGGAATTCCAGGACCTCGAGCAGCAGATTCGAAGGGTCGAGGCGGAGCAGGCGACCGCGTACGCGGCCGACGAGACCGCGATGAAGCAGGCGGAGAACGATGTCGCCCGGGCGCACCTCGAGGTCAGGAAGAACCGCGTCCTGCCCCGGATCGAGGCCGACAAGAACACGCTCGCGCTCGAGGAAGCCCAGGCGCGGCTGGCGCAGGTGCGGGAGGCGCGCGCGCTCCGGCGGAAGACCGCGGCCGCCGACATGCGGATCCTCGAGATTCGCCGCGAGCAACAGGAGAGCGAGCTCCGGCACGCGGAGGACAACGCGGCCTACATGGTGATCCGAGCGCCGTTCGGCGGCCTCGCCGTCGTGCAGCCGGTGTTCAAGGGCTCGGCGATGACGGAGGTGCAGGAGGGCGACGAGGTCCGCCCAGGCATGCCCCTCGTCAATGTCGTCGATCCGACGTCGATGCAGGTGCGGGCCCGGGTCAGCCAGGTGGACCGCAGCCTGGTTGCGGCGGGTCAGCCCGCGCGCGTAACGCTGGACGCGTATCCCGGGGTGTCCTTCCCGGGCACGCTGAAGCAGGTGGCGCCGTTGGCGATCACCAGCACGGTGACGCCGGCCGTGCGGGGGTTCGTCGCGGTGATTTCGATCGCCGGTTCCGACGCCGTCCTGATGCCCGACCTGTCGGCCGCGGTGGACATCGTCGTCCAGGAGCGCGAGAACGTCTACGTTCTGCCCCGCGAGTCGGTGGCGTTCGACAAGACCGGGGCATGGGTGATGGTGAAGCAGCGCGGCTCGTTCGTGCGCCGGTCGGTGACGGCCGGCGAGGTGGGTGACGTCCAGGTGGTGGTGACCTCCGGCGTCGCCGAGGGCGATGTCCTCGCGCGCCTCGCGGCGGGAGGTAAGTGAGATGACGGCGCTGGCTCTGCGGATCGGATCGCGATGGCGCCGTTGGGCGGCACCGGCGGTGGTCGTTGCGGTGGCGGTGGGAATCTACTTCGCGGGCCTCGGGCGGCCAAAGGCGAACGTCCCGACGGCCGTGGTCGCGCGCGGGGAGTTCGTGGACGTCGTCGAACTCCGGAGCGAAATCCGGCCGGTCAAATCGGTGGTGCTCGGCGCCCCGATGCAGGCCGGTGACCTCCAGATCGTGCGCCTCGTGAAGAACGGCGCGAAAGTGAACGCCGGCGATCTGGTCATCGAGTTCGACGGCACCGCGCTCCGGCGCCAGGAGACCGACCGCACGGCGGAACTCAAGCAGATCGAAGCCGAGCTCGAGCAGCGGCGGGCGCAGGTGCGCATGGCCGAAGAGGCGAGCGCGACGAACCTCCTGAAAGCGCGGTTCGACGTGAACCGCGCGAAGCTCGACGTCGTGGAGAGGGACTTCGTCGCGACGATCGAGCTCGAGAAAGCGCGCCTGGCGCTGAGCGATGCCGAGCAACGCCTGATTGAGGCCGGAAAGCGGCAGGTGTCGGAGAACGCGGCCCAGGCAACCGAGCTGGCGCGCCGCACGCGCCGGCGCGACCGCGTGAAGAACGACCTCGAGCGGATCCAGCGCCTCATCGCAAGCCTCCAGGTGTACGCGCCTTCGGGCGGCACGGCGAGCCTGATGGCGAACGGCCGGTTCGGGCGGATGATGGGCGGCGCCCAGGACTTTCGCGAGGGCGACCGGGTCTGGCCGGGCGCGGTGATCGTCGAGTTGCCGGACCTGTCGGCGGTGCACCTGACGGCGCGCCTCGACGAGGCGGACCGCGGGCGGGTCGAGGTGGGGCAGGCGGCCACGGTGCACCTCGACGCGGTGCCGGACCGGATCTACGACTCGAAAGTGACGAAGATCTCAATCCTCGCGCGGGTGGATTTCTCGACGAGCTGGCCCCCGACCCGCGATTTCGACCTCCAGCTGGACATGGCCGATCCCGACGCGCGCATCAAGCCCGGCATGAGCGCGACCGTCCGCGTCGCGGTCGCCAGGCTCGAGAACGTGCTGGTGGTGCCGGCGCAGTCGGTGTCGCTCCTCAACGGCCGGCCGACCGTCCACGTGCAGACCTCGTCCGGATTCGAGGCGCGGCCGGTCGTGATCCTGAAGCGCGGGCGCGAGCAGGTCGCGCTGTCGTCGGGAGTGGCGCCGGGCGAGCGCCTGGCGCTCGGCAATCCCAACGCGAAGCCGGCGGGCGGGCGGTAGCGGGAAGCGGTGGGAGCGACATGAAGATGAAACGACTGCTATGGGCGGTGGCGGCGGTCGGCGTCGCCGGAGGCCTGGTCGCCGGGGCGTCCGCGATCAAGTCCAGCCCGATTTCCGCCCGCCGCTCGCCGACGGCCCGCGTGACCCGCGGTCCGCTGAAGCTCGATGTCTTCGCGATGGGGGAGTTCCGCGCGTCGCGCGTCGTGTCGCTGTCGGCGCCGACGGCGGGCGGCGGCCTGCGCCTCATCAAGCTGGCAGACACGGGGACCGCGGTGAAGGCGGGCGACGTGGTGATGGAGTTCGACCCGGCCGGGCAGCAGTTCGAGCTGTCGCGGGAACTCTTCGACCTCTCGGCGGCCCAGCAGGAGGTCGTCCGGCGGAAGGCCGACATCGAGGCGCGGGCCGCGCAGGACCAGGTGGCGCTGCTCAACGCGCGGTACAACGTCCGCCGGGCGGAGCTCGACAGCCGGACGCCCCCGCACCTGATCAGCGCCAACGAGTACAAGAAGCGGCAGCTCACCCTCGAGGAAATGCAGCGGCGTCTGGCGCAGACCGAGCACGACGTCGTCCAGAGCAAGA
This sequence comes from uncultured Acidobacteriota bacterium, assembly GCA_963744445.1. Lineage (GTDB taxonomy): Bacteria > Acidobacteriota > Vicinamibacteria > Vicinamibacterales > Fen-181 > CAVUTP01. Next base: position 1,730,511 of record CAVUTP010000014.1, on the reverse strand, counting down.
CCAATGCGCAGGCCGCCCTCGCGGTCGTCGAGGAGGGCCTGAACCGCAACCGCATCAACGCCGACCGCGCGCGCCAGATCATCGAGAGCCTGGTGGTCCGGTCGCCGATCGACGGTCTCGTCCTCGTTAAGGAGAACCGGGACGCGACGGGCGGGGTCTTCTTCTCCGGCATGTCACTGCCGGAGTTCCGCGTCGGCGACACGGTCGGGTCGGGGCGCCCGATTCTCGACGTGTCCGACACGACCGACCTCGAGATCCAGGTGCGAGTCAACGAACAGGAGCGGGCGACGCTGTCCGTCGGCCAGGCCGCAACCGTCAGGGCCGACGGCCTGCCGGGGTTCCCGACCGGGGCACGCATCACATCGCTGTCCGCCGTGGCCCTCCGGACCCGGGAACAGGCGGGCCCCCTGCGCCAGTTCGAAGCCGTGCTCCGGGTGGACAACGCCGATCCGCGGCTGCGCCCGGGCACGACCGTTCGGGTGCTGATCGCGGGGCGCGAGCTGGCGAACGTCCTGACGGTGCCGAGGCAGGCGGTGTTCCAGCAAAACGGGAAATCCGTGGTCTATCTGCCCGAGGGCGACGGGTTCGAGCCACGCGCCGTAAAGGTCACCGCGCAATCGGAGAGCTGGACCGCGATCGAGGGGATGGAGGAGGGGACCGAAGTGGCGCTGGTCAGCCCGACGGCGTCCGCGACCGCGCAGCCAGCGGCGTCCGGACCGGCTTCCCCGGTGTCGGCGCCCGCCGCGGCGCCGGGAGGACGGAAATGAAGCGGCGCTCTCCGACGGCGCTGGTGCAGGGATGGCGGCAGAGGGCGCAGGAGATGGCGCCCGAGCTGGCGCAGGGCATCGACAACCTCCGCTCGCGCAAGATGCGCTCGCTGCTGACCATGCTCGGCATGATCTTCGGCGTGGGCGCGGTCGTGGCCATGCTGTCGATTGGCGCCGGCGCGCAGCAGGAGGTCATCGCCTTCATCGAGCAGCTCGGCGTGCGCAACGTGATCGTCGAGGCGCGCGAGGCGCCCGACAGCCAGACGCTCGAGAAGGTGCGGAAGCTCTCGGCGGGCCTCACGCTCCAGGACCTCCGCAACATCGAGACGCACCTCACGACGCTCGCGGCGCCGAGCCCGCGCAAGCGCGTGGTGCCGCTGAAGATGCTCCCCAAGCCCCAGGCCGAGATGCCCATCGTCTACGGCGTGGCGCCGGCGTATGCCTCGATATCCGGGCTGCAGGTGTCGTCCGGCCGGTTCTTCGACGCGAAGGACGGCGACGCGGGCGCGGTCGCGGTGCTCGGGCAGGCGGCGGCCGCGTCGATCTTCGGCACCGACGATCCCGTCGGGCGCTTCGTGAAGGTGAACCAGCAGTGGTTTCGCGTGATCGGCGTGGCGGGGCCGCAGCTGGCGGCGCAGACCGACATGGCCGGCCTGCCCGCGCAGGACCGTAACAACGTCATCTACGTCCCGCTGATGGCGGCGATGCTGCGCATCGAGGACTCGCAGAGCTTCCGGAAGGACGAGATTGACGGCATCTACCTCGCGCTCCGCTCGGAGGGCGACGTCACCACGGCCGGCGCGATCGTGCGCGGCCTGCTCGACGCCTCGCACCGGGGCGCGGGCGACGTCAGCGTCCTCGTGCCGGCAGAGTTGCTCGCCGAGCAGCAGCGCACCCGGCGGATTTTCCAGGTCGTCATGGTGGCGATCGCCTCCATCTCGCTCCTCGTGGGGGGGATCGGCATCATGAACATCATGCTCGCCAGCGTGCTCGAGCGCACGCGCGAGATTGGCGTCCGACGCGCCGTCGGCGCGCGCCGCGTCGACATCATCCGGCAGTTCCTCATCGAGACGACGCTGATCACCACGACGGGGGGCGTGCTGGGGATCGTGATGGGCGTGGTCCTGTCGCAGCTCGTGGGCTACTTCGCCGGGTGGTCCACGATCGTGTCGATGGTGTCGATCCTGCTGGCGTTCTTCGTGTCCGTCTCGGTCGGGCTCATCTTCGGCGTCTACCCGGCCATGCGCGCGTCGAGCCTCGACCCGGTCTACGCGCTGCACTACGAGTAAGGGCTTCCCGGCGCCGTGAAGCCCGCTACCTCACCGCCGCCACCATCGCGTCGGACGTGAAGACGTCCGGCAGCCGCCGGCCGCCGTTGGCACGTGAACGTGCGCCTACTTCCCCGCCACCGCGCTGGTGCAGAAGGCGCACCGCCGACCAGTACGTCTTCTTTTTTCCCATGCCGCAACAGAAACCGAGGCGAAAGAGATCGTGGAGAAAGCAACCGAGTGCTACGCATTCGTGGAGGCCTGGATTGAGGCGCGGTTCAAGAGCCTGAAGCGTTGACTACGCGCCGCATATCTGTGACGGGCCGCACATGACGGGCTGCACACCTTGACCTTCGACATATCGCGCCGGTATACTGGGTAATACATCGAAGGTTGAGGCACAATGGCTTCTGTTCGCTTCCCGATCCCGCAAGGGACCCTGGACATGCTGGTCCTGCAAATCCTGTCCCTGGGCCCCGCCCATGGCTACGCCATCGCACAGCGCCTCCAGCAGCTCTCCCGCGACGCCGTGCAGCCCAACCAGGGATCGTTGTATCCGGCGCTCCACCGCCTCGAACAGAGAGGCTGGCTGCGCTCGGAGTGGCGAGAGTCGGAAACGGGCCGAGAGGCCAAGTTCTACACGCTGACACGCACTGGCGAAAAGCAGCTCGCAGTCGAAAGAGCAAGCTGGAACCGGCTGGCGACGGCGGTCCGGCTGATCTTCGACGAGGGCAGATAGTTGGGCAACCTCTTCAGCCTCATTCGTTCGAGGCGCAACCGGAAAGAACAGGCGCTCGAGCGCGAGCTCCGATACCACTTGGATCGCCGGGTCACGGACCTGATGGAAGGTGGGCTGGACGAGAGCGAGGCGCGCAGGCGGGCCGCGATCGAGTTTGGAGGCATGGCACAGGTTCAGGAGGAGGTGCGGGAGGCGTGGCGGTGGCGCTGGCTGCACGATATCGGTCGCGATTTCCGCTACGCGCTCCGCTGGCTGCGGCGCAGTCCGGCATTCACCATCACCGCCGTGGCATCCCTGGCGCTGGGCATCGGCGCGAACACCGCCGTCTTTACGGTCATCGATGCAGTGTTGCTGAAGACGCTGCCCGTGCGCAGTCCGCAAGAACTCGTGCTGCTGCGGTGGGCCGTTCCCGAGGGACGCGGCCCCTCAGGGGCGCGCTGGATAGACGGCAGCAGCTGGCCCGAAGGGGGTCGACTTGTCGGTACTTCCTTTTCCTATCCGACGTTTCAGCAGATTCAGAGCCGCAGCGCCGGTCAAGGTCGGCCGCTGTCGGCGGTCTTCGCTTTCACGGATCTTCGAGATCTCAGCGTCATCGCGGACGGAGAAGCGGCGCTCGCTGCCGGGCAACTCACCTCTGCTGGCTACTTCGAGGCTCTTGGCATTCGGCCGGCGGTCGGGCGGGTGTTTGTCGGGAGCGACGACCGACCAGGGGCCGCCCCTGTCTGCGTGATTTCCGAACGCTACTGGAAGCGGAGGTTTGGGGGCGACCCGTCCGTCGTCGGGAAGGCGATCGTGGTCAACGGCGCTCCTGCGACCATCGTCGGGGTCACGCCGCCGGAGTTCTTTGGCGTCCGGCCCGGTTCGGCGTTCGACATCGTGCTCCCCCTGGCGGTCGAACCCGTCGTGCTGCGCATGGATCCGACGGTTTCGCTCTTCACGGCGGGCGACCATTGGTGGGTGCAGATGATTGGCCGTTTGAGCTCACCGTATGACCGACAGCGGGCTCAGTCGGCGCTGGATGCCGTCTTCAAACAGACGAACACGAGTGAAGCCGCGCCTTCGGCAACCGACGGGGAGGCGCTGGCCTCGCTCGACCTGCAGCCAGCGGAAAAGGGGCTCTCCGAACTCCGCCGGGAGTTCTCGCGTCCTCTTCTGATCCTGATGTCAATGGTAGGGCTCGTGCTCGTGATTGCCTGTGTGAATGTGGCAAACCTGTTGCTCGCGAGGGCGGCGACGCGACAACGGGAGGTCAGTATCCGGCTTGCCGTCGGCGCCTCGCGGTGGCGTGTGATCAGACAGCTGCTGGCAGAGAGCGTGCTGCTCGCGTGCGTCGGCGGAGCAGTGGGCTGCGCGTTGGCCTGGTGGGCCAGCCGTCTGCTCGTGACCCTGATCTCTCCCCCCGGTAATCCGATTCTGCTGGACCTCAATCCTGATCCACATGTTCTGGGTTTTGCGGCAGCGGTTTGCCTCGTCACCGGGCTGCTCTTCGGCCTGGCGCCTGCCTTTCGCGCCACGCGCGTGGATCTGGCGCCCGCGCTCAAAGGTGCCAGCCCAGGTCCGCGCACGAGCGGGACGCGTCTCCATTTGATGAAGAGCCTCATCATTGCGCAAGCTGCGCTGTCGGTCGTCCTGCTCTTTGGCGCCACGCTGTTCGTGCGGACCCTCATCAACCTGCAGAATCTGAACACGGGGTTCGCGCAGAACAACCTGCTGCTCTTCGGCCTGGACGCGGCACAAGCCGGCTACAAGGGGCGTGCGCTCAAGGATTTCTACAGTCGCGTGCAACAACGCGTGGCCGCGCTGCCCGGTGTTGTGTCGGCCACTTCGTCGATGCATCTCATGTTGGGTGGAGGAACCCGCACCGATGGAATCAGCGTGCCGGGATATGTCCCGAAGCCTGGAGAAAGCAGGAGTGTCCACGTAATGCCCGCGGGACCGGGTTTCTTCGGGACGATGGAGATTCGGCTGCTCCTCGGCCGTGACTTCACCGAACGCGACAACGAAGACGCGCCAAGGGTGGCCGTCGTCAACGAGACTTTCGCGAAGCGTTACTTCGGGGCCAGAAACCCAATAGGCCAGCGCATCGGTTGGAGCGGTGAACAGTCCGACATGGAGATCATCGGTGTTGCGGGCGATGCACGGTATGGTTCCCTCCGACGCGACGTTCCCGCTACCGTCTATCATCCGTTCCGCCAGGCGGCCATCAACATGATGCACCTCGCGGTGCGGACAGTGGGCAATCCGAAATCTCTCATCCCGGATGTGAGGCGGGCCGTGGCCTCCGTCGACCGGAGCATTCCCATACAGGAAGTGGGCACGCAGGAAGAGAAGATCGACGAACTGTTGATTCACGAGCGCCTGTTCGCGAAGCTGTCTGCCTTCTTCGGTCTGCTCGCGCTGGCATTGCTCTGCGTGGGCCTCTACGGAATCCTGGCATACGCGGTGGCGCGCCGTACCAGCGAAATCGGGATCCGGATGGCGCTTGGCGCGAACCGCTCCTCCATCATGGGTATGGTCGTGAAGGACACCATCGTGGTCGCCACGATCGGACTACTGCTCGGGATTGCGGCTTCGTTCGGAATCGCCCGTCTGGCAGCGAGGCTGGTGTCGGATCTGCTATACGGTCTCAAGGCGACCGACGCACTGTCACTGGCCATTGCTGCGATGGTGCTGGTTTCGGCGGCTGCCATCGCGAGTGTCGTGCCCGCGCGTCGCGCTTCTCGCGTCGATCCAGTGACCGCGATACGCTACGAGTGACAACCTTCGGGCTGGTTCACGCCCTGGCCGCCCCCGGATACCGGATACAGGGCCTGCCGTACGGCCCCGGCTGCTCCGCCCGCGCGTCCGACAATCATCCTGCTCGGCAGCGGCGCCGTCGTCGGATCGACGCGAGCCGATCCATGCCGATCAACGCGCGGAGCCGCTGTTCGTGGAATCGGGCCAGGCGACCCGGCCCGCTTGCGATCGCTCTTGTTCACGCCCCCGTCCCCGCCTTCCCTGGAGGCGTTCGGCTGGCACTATACTGCGAAGGCCGACTCAACTCGGACCCGCATCCACAAGGGCGGCGGATCCGCCGACTTCGCCTCGCAATTGCTCTACTATTCCGAGGAACGAGTGGTGATAGTCTGACCTGGCGAAGCGCTGGCGGCAGACGCTCAACCAGTCCATTCCTGCCATCGTGTTCACCGGTCGTACGCAGGCGAGTCCGCCACGCTGATGTGGACCCCGGGTTGAGAAGACGTTCGAGGCTCAGATGGCGACAATGGACATGGCGTGGGGAGAAACCCTCGAGGCCCTGACCGAGGGAGTCGTCTTCCACGCCGCAAGCGGCGAGGTCGAGACGTGCAACCCTGCCGCGGAGCGGCTCCTCGGGCTGACGCTGGCTCAGATGCGCGGTGTCGAGGCGCTCGAGCCCGAATGGCGGGCGTTTCAGGAGGACGGCTCGACGTTCGAGCCGACAAGCGCGCCGGCCATGGCAGCCCTGCAGACGGGCCGACCCCAAACCAGTCTCATCGTCGGGATCGACAAGCCCGACGGCACCCTGACCTGGATCTCGCTGAACGCGCATCCGCTCGTACGCGAGGGTCGCCCGGCCGCTGCCATCACGACGCTCACGGACGTCACCGAGCGCCGGCGGGCGGAGCACGGCCTGAGCATGCACCAGGATCGCTGGCAGCGCGACGTGGTCGAGCGGAAGCGCGCCGAGGAAGAGCTGCGGCAGCGCAACCGGTGCCGCGAGCCGTTTGGTCGCAGGCTCAGCCCGCGTCGCGCGTGTCGCGCGTCGCATCTGTCTCAACTGACAGGTCGCTTTAATTGGGCACCCGTCGGTAGAATGATTCGGGCCCTCTAACGTTCGACCCAACCACCGAAGACCCGATTCCAAACGTCCCGGAAGGTTGGAAACATGAAGACGCAGGTCATTGTCGTCACCGCGGTGCTGGCCGTGCTCGGAGCGTGTGGTTCGACGCCCGAGCAGACCTCGGCGCCGTCGCAGTCAGCACAGCAGTCGCCGCCATATCACGGGAGCCTCGATCAGCTCCTCGGGCCCATCGCGCTCTACCCCGATCCACTCCTCGCGCAAATCCTGATAAGCGCTGGCGATCCCGCCCAGGTCATCAAGCTGGACCAGTGGCTCAAGAACACCACCACGTTGAAGGGCACCAAGCTGCAGGATGCGGCGGTGAAAGCGGGGTTCGACCCGAGCTTCGTCGTGCTGGCGCTGTTCCCGCAGGTCGTCTCGAACCTGGCGAAGGACATCCAGTGGACGACGCGTCTCGGCCAGGCGTTCACGGCGGAAAGAAGCGCAGTGTTCGATGCCATCCAGCGGCTGCGGCACCAGGCGAAGGACGTCGGGACGCTGAAGGACACGCCGCAGCAGGAGGTCTCGACGCGGAAGACGTCCAGCGGTCAGGAAGCGATCGTGATCGAGCCGGCCAATCCTCAGGTGGTCTACGTCCCGCAATACAACTACACGACCGTCTACACGCAGGCGCCGGCGGCGGTCGCGGCGCCAGCACCTGCCCCGACAACGGTCATCGTCGAGGACGACAACTCAACCGAGGCGGCGATCGCGGCAGGGTTGATCGGGTTCACGGCCGGCATTGTCATCGGCGCGGCGATGGACAACCACTACTACCACGGGCCGTACGGCTGGCACGGCGGCGCGTACATGTACAACGACGGGTGGGACAACTACTGGGACCACCGTGAGGACGCGCGCGAAGACTGGATGGATCACCGCGAAGACATCATGGAGGAGCGGGGCGAATACGCCGAGAATCGGGCCGAGAACCGGAGCGACGTTGCGGAGAACCGCTCTCAGAACCGGAGCGACGTTGCGCAGAACCGCGCCGACAGCCGCACGCAGCGTGCCGAAAGCAGCGGCGATCGCGCCGGTACTGCGCAACAACAGCGGTCCGACCGGCAGCAGACTCGCCCGGACAACCGACCTCAGACGCAGGCACAACGGCAGGATCGGGCAACGCAGACCCCGTCTACCGGGAGTCGGGCGGCAGCTCCGGAGCGCACCGGGAGCTATGAGGCCCGAGGCTACGGCGAGGGAACGCCCAGGACGCAGACCCAGACGGCGGCGCGGAGCGACGGCTCGGATGCCTTTTCAGGATACTCGAGCGGTCGATCCACCCAGGCGGCCAGTTCACGGGGGGAACGCAGCAGGGGCAGTTCGCGCGGAGGCGGCGGCCGACGCCGATGACTGCTTCCGAAAGGCTGTCACACGCGATGAGTGGAATTCCACAGACGAGTCATCACGGGTGGCGACGGATCCGGGCGCTGATGGCGCGAGCCATGCTCGCCGTACTGCTCGCGTGGATCGCGGCTCCAACCGGCCGAGCCCAGAGTCCTCGCTACCCGACCTTCCCAACGGCCGAGGCCGCGGTCCAGGCGCTCCTTGGCAGTGTCAAGGCCGGCAACCTGGACGAGCTGCTCGCGATCTTCGGGACCGACGGCAAGGAGCTCGTGGCGTCCTCCGATCCAGTGACCGCGCGCAAGAACCGCGAAGTGTTCCTGGTCGCCGCACGGGAACACTGGGAGCTGGTCGACCATGGCCCGAATCGAAAGACGCTCGTCGTCGGCAACGAGCAATGGCCGTTCCCGGTGCCCCTGATGAAGGATGGGGCCGGCTGGCGGTTCGACACGTCTGCCGGAAAGGAGGAAATCCTCACGCGACGGATCGGGCGCAACGAACTCGCCGTCATCGAGACGTGCCGGTCCTACGTTGCCGCACAACACCGCTACGCACGGCAGGGTCATGACGGCAAACGCGCGGGTCTGTACGCGATGACGTTCCGCAGCGATCCCGGCAAGGAGAACGGTTTGTACTGGCCAATCTCGAAGGGCCAGAAACCGAGCCCGCTGGGCGACCTGATTGCCCAGGCTGCGGCCGAGGGACGCCCGGCCGGCACCGGCGGCGAACAGCCGCCGCCGTTCCAGGGGTACTACTACAAGACCCTGACGGGGCAGGGGCCGGCGGCGCACGGCGGGTCGAAGGACTACATCGTCAATGGGGAGATGTCCGGAGGGTTTGGCCTCGTGGCGTGGCCGGCCCAGTACCGACGTCACAGGAGTGATGACCTTCATCGTTTCAGCGGACAACGTCGTGCTCGAGAGGGATCTCGGAGCGAGCACCGACGGCATCGCGCGAAACATGACGAGGTACAACCCGGACGCCAGCTGGCACCGCGTGCGGTGACCGCGGACGACGCGTGGCGGCGCGGGACAGCTCTCCATCCTCTCGGAGTCGCGGCCCCACTGGTCTTCGGGGTCAACCCCGAACCCGATCACCTGACGCCGGTTCGTGGCTTGCCCACCATATCCGTGCGTCGTCCTCCGTCCAGGCATTCGCGCCCTTGATGGCCGCAAGGCGCTGCGACAGCTCCCTGGCCGTCTGCGGCCGCTCTGCCGGGTCTTTGGCCAGGCACGACAAGACGAGCTGATCCAGCGCCGCGGGAATCGGCAGCTCCGTTCTGGCCGACGGGGGCACCGGCGCAGCCCGAACGTGATTCATCACGAGCCCCATCGGCCGTATCGGCGGTGAACACGAGTTCGCCGGTCAGCAGCCAGTACGCAACGCACCCCGTGGCGTAGATGTCGGCGCGTCCGTCGATCATCGAGCCGCCCAGCGCCTGTTCGGGCGCGATGAAAGCCGGAGTGCCGTGGATGGCATCCTGCAGCGTGAGCCCGGTATCCGCACTCCCTTCAACCGCCTTCACGATCCCGAAATCCAGCACCTTCACAAAGTCGTGGTCCTCACCGTATCGACACAGGAAGATATTCGCGGGCTTGATGTCGCGATGGACCAGACCGCGGGAATGGGCCTCCGAGAGAGAGTGACAGACCTGTTGGAGCATGTAGATGGCCCGTTCGGGCCGGACGGGGCCGGTACGCCGGATGAGCGCGTCGGCGTCGAGACCGTCGAGCAGTTCCATCGCGTAGTAGAACGTGCCGTCATCGGCCACACCGAAGTCGAACAACTCAATCGTGTGCGGCGATCGAAGGCTCGCGATGACCTGCGCCTCGCGCTCGAACCGCCGGCGTGCCTCGTCGGATCCGGCGCCCAGGGGGTCCGCCACGTGCGAGGGCCGAACCAGCTTGATGGCAGCCGGGCGCGCGAGCATTCGATGTTCCGCGCGCCACACCTCGCCCATCCCACCTTGTCCCAGTCGCTCGACCAGGCGGTAGCTGCCCAGCTCACGCGCGCGGCTGACCTCCCGCCCGAGCCCGAACACCACACGCGCACCCACGTGCGCCATCATCACGACGAGCGCGTACGGAATGACGAGCCCGACCAAGAACTGCGCCGGTCGGGCTCGCCCGGGGCCTGGTAAAGCGGCGAGCACGAAGCCGACGACGACGGGCACCGAGCTGACGGAGGCTGCCGCGGCGACGAGCGCCCGCCGTGGCGGGGTCGGAATGACGACAGTGAACAGCAGCGTCCAGACCGCGACCCACGAGAGTCCAAAATGGCCTTCGGCGCTGATCGCCCTCGGATCCAGGAACTCGGCGGCGGCGATCCCGTAGCTGCTGACGACCTCGAATACCAGCCCGATGTTCATGACGGCGCGCAGGGGCACGCGCGCGCTGGGAATCACGATGGCTACGAGCAACGCGACGCCGATGGCGATGACGCCCGGCACCCAAAACACCAAGCTGGAGAACAGACGGGCCCGCTCGACGGGGAGCAGTAGCGCCGGAACGTACGCCGCCATGAGGAACACGAAGGCATACAGCAGCGCGAGGATGCGGAGTCGGGCGGCGGACTGGCTGAGGACGTCGGTGGGCAGTCCGAGCCAGCTGTCGCGGCGCCCTGTCGTCCGCCCGGCCCTTTGAGGGAGGATGAGACTGTCGCTCCGACGACGTCCTGCCATACAGAGGTATTCTATGGCCGGCATCGCTGCAAAGCGATGATGTCGTTGGCGCGCGCACGTCCGCGCCGCGCTTCGGCTATCGACGCGGCCATCCCGCGCCACCCGTGAAAACCGCCCACTGGTCGAGCGAGGGCGGCATGCCGGCATCAGGTGTTCTGACGCTGCTGCGCGTCACCACCTTCCTTGCCGCTGCCATGACCACGTGGATCTCGGATACCCCCATTCGTCGGGTCGGCGTCGCGGAGCAACTCGCCGATCCACCTGTTCCCCTTCTGGCCAGGATGGTGAGTCGCCCGGCAATCCGCAACACGGAGTGTCGGGAACCCACGACCCGGACGCAGCCGAAATGTGACCGATGCGGGGATAGGGGGGATGAACGCGCCGCGCGGACGCGTCGTCAGTCCACCCGCAGTGCCGATGTCGGTAGGAGGCCTCCGGCGCCGAGACCGGCGCCGAGCCAGCCGAACGACTGGGCGGCGACCATGCGGACGATGCCCGATCGCGTCGCTCCGACCTCGACGCCGTAAAACGTCGGCGGCGTGACGCCGATGATGTCGAAGGCGCGGCCGTCCAGGTGCACGCTCCGGCCGACAACCCCGGCGTCCCCGCCGTATTCCCGCTGCCCGAACGCATGGCTGATGACGGCTCCCGCGGTTGCCTGGCCTCACAACCGGGCCGGGTCCTCCGTGGAAGGTGAACCTCCAGGTCCCGGCACGCGTCTCTTCCTTCGAAGAGAAGACCGCGAGGCATCGATGGAACTGCGAATCGAAAACCTGTCGAAGACGTACCCCAACGGCGTGCGCGCGCTCGGTGGCGTGTCGCTGTCGATTCCATGTGGGATGTTCGGCCTGCTCGGGCCGAACGGGGCCGGCAAGTCGACCCTCATGCGCACGATCGCGACGCTCCAGGAACCGGATGCCGGCACCATCACCCTGGACGGCCTGGACGTGCTCCGCGACAAGGATCTGGTGCGCCGGCAGTTGGGCTACCTGCCGCAGGATTTCGGCCTCCACCCGGAGATCGATGCGGCGACGATGCTCGACCACCTGGCAAGACTGAAGGGCATCGCCAACCGGGGGGAGCGCCGCGACCACGTCGACGCGGTCCTGCAGCAGACCAACCTCCACGCCTCCCGGAAGAAGAAACTCCGCGAGTTCTCCGGCGGGATGAAGCAGCGGTTCGGCATCGCGCAGGCGCTGCTGGGGCATCCCCGCCTCATGATCGTCGACGAGCCCACCGCGGGTCTCGACCCCGAGGAACGCCATCGTTTCCTGAACCTCCTCAGCGCCATCGGCCAGACGGTCATCGTCATCCTCTCCACGCACATCGTGGACGACGTGCGGGCACTCTGTTCGCGGATGGCGATCATCGACCAGGGTGTCGTGCTGCAATCGGGCGAGCCGGCGACCGCGGTCGCCGAGTTGCGCGGACGGGTGTGGCGCAGGCTGATCGCCAGTGAGGAACTGCCGGACTACCGGGAGCGATACCAGGTGCTGTCCGGGAGCCTGCTCGCAGGGCGGATCCTCGTGCACGTGCTGAGCGGCGGCGAACCCGGCAACGGATTCGAGGCCACCGAACCAGGCCTGGAGGACGTCTATTTCGCGGCGGTCCGACGCCGCGCTGCCTGAGGTGATCGATGTTCTGGGAGTTCTTCCGCTTCGAGTTGCGCGGGCACCTTCGCCGGCCCTCCGTGTACGTCGGTTTCGCCGTGTTGTTCGGCTTCGGCTTGTGGGCGCTGCTCTCCCAGGCCGGCTACTTCCCGGGCGGCGGAATCAGCCTGGCAGGCGCCGGTCGGGGCCAGGTCCATGCCGACGCGCCGGTGGCCCTGTTCCTGATCATCACGTTCCTCAACCTCGCGGGGCTGCTGATCACGGCCGGTGTGATGGGGCACGCCGGATATCGAGACTACGAGCGCAACGTCAGCCCGCTCATCCTCACCTGCCCGATTGGCCCATCGGCCATGCTGCTCGGCCGCTTCACGGCGGGCGTCGTGGCGCTACTCGCCGTATTCCTCGGGGCGGGGCTGGGACTGCTGGCCGGCCGGCTCTGGCCCGACGCGGATCCCGCGGCATTCGGCCCGGTGCGCGTGTCCGCGTACTTCCAGCCGTATCTCGTGTCCGTGCTTCCCAACCTGATCGTGACCGGGTCGCTCTTCTTCGGGCTGGCGACCTGGCGGCGTCAGCGCCTGCCGGTCTATGCGGCGTGCGCGTTCCTGGTGATGTCCTACCTGCTCGCCCTGCCCCTGGCGGGAAGCCTGTCCTCCCGCACGCTGGCGGGGCTGCTCGACCCATTTGGCATCACGGCCTGCATGCAGGGCGCCACGCAGTACTGGACCATCGACCAGCGGAATGCGAACCTCGTCCCCTTGACCGGGCTCTACCTCTGGAACCGCCTGCTCTGGAGCGGTCTCGGGCTCTTCGTGCTCGGGCTCGCGATCGCGCGGTTCCGCACCGATGCGGCGGCCGGCCGGCGGCGCCGCGGCGCGACGGAGCCAGCGGCCGACACCCGGGCGATGCCGGCGGCGGCCGGGTGCATCCCGCCGGCAGGTCGCCGGTTCGATGGCGCCGGATCGCTCGGCCAGTGGTGGAGCCTGACCCGGGTCGAGTTCACGAGCACGGCGCTCAACGTCTACTTCCTCATCACGGTGCTGCTGGGGGCGCTGTTCACGCTGGTCGTCGGCTTCCGAACCATCGGGCAGATGTACGACACGACCACGTGGCCTGTGACCTACACGGTCGTGGAGAACATGAACGACATGTTCTCCGTATTCGTGCTGGCCGTCATCATGTACTCGGGTGAGGTGGTCTGGCGGGATCGGGACCGACGCCTCGCGCCGATCACCGACGCGCTGCCGGTACCCGACTGGGTGCCCTTCTCCGCCAAGCTGGCCGCGCTCTCTGGGGCGCTGGCGCTGATGCAGGCGGTCGTGCTGCTGTGCGGCCTCATCGTCCAGGCCGGCTCCGGCTACTTCCGGTTCGAGCCGCGAGTCTACCTTATTGGGCTCTTCGTGGACCGGCTGCCGGACTACATCACCTTCTGCGCGGGCGCCTTGCTCGTGCACGTGCTGATCAACAACAAGTACACCGCCTACGTCGTCCTGACCGTCGGCTTCTTGCTGATGAACCTGCTGGGTAAGCTCGGCGTCACGCACACGCTCCTGCGGTTCCCCGAAACATCGGGCCTGGTGTACTCGGACATGAACGGCTACGGGCCCTATCCCCTGGGATTCGCCTGGTTCAGGTTCTACTGGACCGCCTTCGCGGTGCTGCTCGCGGCGGTGACGCTCTTCTTCTGGGTGCGCGGGGGCGAGACGGGCTGGCGGATGCGGCTCCGCATCGCGCGAGGCCGGTTCCGGTCTCCGCTGACGACGGTCGGATTCGGCGCGCTAGTGGCGTTCGCCGGCAGCGGCGCCTGGATCTTCTACAACACCACCATCCGGAACCACTTTCAGACGACCTGGCAGATGGAATCGGCCAGGGCCGCCTACGAGCGGCAGTATCGACGGTACCTGTCGGTGCCTCAGCCGACGATCACGGCCGTGTCGGTCCGGATGGAGGTGTACCCAGCCGAACGGCGCCTCTGGGCCCGGGCCACCTTCCAGGTCGAGAACGCGCGCGACCAGCCGCTGGATGAAATCGCAATGACCATACCGGCTGCCGTGAACGTGGAACGGCTGCAGCTTGGCCGGCCCGGTCGCCTGACGCTGGATGACCGGGCGCTCCACTTCCAAGTCTACCGGCTGGACCAGCCGCTTCGGCCCGGCGAGAGCCTGGGCATCGAGGTGGAGGTCTCGGGGTCGCCACATGGGTTCGAGAGCAAGACGCGGCCCGGGCTCGTGCGGGAGAACGGCACGTTCTTCGACGCGATGGCGGTGTTCCCGTACGTCGGCTACTGCGAGCCCGTGGAACTGACGGCCGCCGATCGACGGAAGAAGCACGGTCTCCCGCCGGCCCCGTTGACCAGTCCCGGCGCGCAGGCGCAGGCGGCGCCGGGCGCGCACGCCGGCTGGATCGACTACGAGGCGGTCGTGGGCACGGCGGAGGGCCAGACCGCCATCACGGCCGGTCGGCTCGTCGAGAGCTGGCACCAGGGAAACCGCCGGTACTTCCGCTACCGGATGGACCGGCCCATGCGGTTCGGCATCCCGTTCCTGTCCGCCCGCTACGACGTGAAGCGCGTGGACTGGCGGGGTGTGACGGCCGAGGTCTACTATCATCCGGCACACGCCTTCAATGTGGCACTGATGATGGACGCGGCCACCGCGACGCTCGATTACTGCACCCGGAGCTTCGGGCCGTACCAGTTCCGCCAGGTGCGCGTCGCGGAGTTCCCCCGCTACGGGACGAATGCCCAGAGCTTCCCCGGCACGATTAGCTACTCGGAGAGTCTCGGGTTCATCGCGAAGGTCGAGGCGGGCACCAGCGCCGTGCCCTACCCTTTCGCAATCACGGCCCACGAAGTGGCGCACCAGTGGTGGGGCCACCAGGTACGGGGCAGGGACGAGCCGGGATCGGCCCTCATCTCCGAGTCGATGGCGCAGTACGTGTCCCTGCAGGTGCTGCGGCAGCGGTTTGGTGACGCGGCCGCTCGCCGGTTCCGTGCCGCGGAGATGGACACCTACCTGCGGTCCCGCGCACGGGCCACCGAGCGCGAACTGCCCCTGGCGCGGGGCGAGGGCCAGGAGTACGTCTCCTACCATAAGGGTGTCATCGTCCTGGATCTCCTCCGCGAACTGATCGGCGAACAGCGGCTGAATGCGGCCCTGGCGCGATGCCTGCGCGAGCACGCCTTCCGGCAGCCTCCTGCGCTCGATGCCGCCGCCTTCGTCGGCTACCTGCGGGAGGTGACACCGCCCGATCTCCAATATGTCATCGCCGATTCGTTCGAGCGCATCACGCTGTACGACAACCGCGTGCTATCGGCCGAGGGGCGTCGACGTCCCGACGGCCGCTACGACGTCACGGTGCGCGTGACCGCCCGGAAGGTGCAGTGCGACGGGACACGGACGGAGAGCGACGCCCCGGTGGACGACTATGTCGACGTCGGGGTACTGGACGCGTCTGGGCGGGCGCTGGTGCTCGAGCGGAAGAAGCTCGGTTCGCAGCCGACCGAATTCACCTTCGTGGTGGACCGAACGCCCGCCACGGCCGGCATCGATCCATTCCATCTGTACATCGACCGGCATCCAGCCGACAACACGTCCGCTGTCAGACTGACCGCCGAGAAGCCGCCGTTCCAACGATGACGCGGATTCACCCCTGCAAGGTCACGATAAGTCCCGCGCGGTCCGAGGTTGGTCACAAATGACGTGAATGCCCTCCCGGAAGCGCCCATGCTTGGATGGAAACGTCCTTGTACGATATTCATCCTTGGAAGGGCGCCACAATGTCCAGCACCACTGCCGTCTCGGTCGCGGTACCTCGCATCACTCGCCCGGGATATCTGGGCTTGCAGGAGATGGTCCTTGCGGTGTGGCTGCTGGCACGGGGATTCAATCCGCCTGAAGTCACGCAGGCAAAACCGGAGGCAGCGAGTTGAACACGAAGCACTCGGTACTTCTCGTCGGCGGCACCGGGCGCACCGGCGGGCGTGTCCTGCAGCAGCTTCTGAGCTGCGACATCGGTGTCAGTCCTCATTCGGTCACATTTCGGTTGCAGCGTCGCCATGGGCGCCGGACAATCCCAGGACGAAGGAGATATCCGATGCGACGAATAGTGGCATCGATTGCGGCGAGCTTGTGCCTGGTTGCCGCGGCCGGGTCCCCGCTTCAGGGGCAGACGAACGACATCCTGAAGAAGCTGAACGCGGTCCTGGCCTCCTCCTGCTACAACAGCCCGGTCCTCCAGCTCTCCGCCGACGGTACCGTCGTCCGAAAGGACGCCGGCGGCGGGACGATGACGTTCAGGCTCGCGGACATCGGCAGCATGACGATCGATACGGACAGCCAAGCCCACGTGCTGCTGACGTGCAAGGCGGGCGCGGCGTGCATCGAGCGGGTCGAGGCGCCTGGCGCGGCCACGACGTCGATGAAGCTGCTCGCGTTCAGCTTCAACTCGATGGAGTTGGGTGACTCGGTGCTGCGCTTCTTTCACGAACTCCAGGCGGCCGTCGCGAAGACGCGCGGGTGACGCTGCGCGGGTGATTGCGCCCGGGAGGCCGTCCTCTGATAGTCGCTGGTCCGAAGAAGTCCGGCCGTTTTGCTCTGAATCCAATCGGCTCCGCTGGTCCCAAGATACGTCAAGTGGGCGAGCTTGTTATCGTCGAAGCGGGCGATGTAGCCATCGGCACGGCGGCCGCTTCAGGGTCCGCCGTCGCCTGACAATGAGATCGACCACATCGGTGGAGCCGGTGTCTAAGAGGCCGTGGGAGGACAACGTCGATGCGCAGCACCCTGAGAGCGGCGGTTGTGACCGCATTTCGCCGAACTGGAAGACCGGGTTCTTCCGGTCGCAGAAGTCGCTCGACACGGTCGTCGCGGAGACGCTGAATCTGACCGAGGCGGACGAGCGGCGGATCGCGGCCGGCCTCGAAGCGCGGTACCAGGTGTCGGATCTCAGGGCGAAGCACGAGAACGTGCTCGACGAGCGCGACGCCGCCATCGCGCTCATCAAGAGCCGGCAGGGCACGCGCTACATCGTGGACTTCGAGCGCACCAAGGAGTTCTTCGATACGTTGCCGCGCGGCAAGTCGGTGCGCCTCGGAGTTGAGCGATCTTCGTGAACGGCATCGGGCGGCTCACTCTCGGCGACATCTTGCTCACGAGCGTCGACACGCCGATGCACCGCCCGGGGCTGTGGACGGTGGAATGGGTGGACACGAACACGGCAGACGGCGTAAAGGGTTACGAACTGACGTGCATGGCGCACGCCGGCAGCGTGTGCAAGGGAGCCGAGTTCAAGACGGCCGGCTTCACGCTGAAAGCGCCGGAAGTGGAACTCGCGGATACGGGCACTGAAGTGCGCATCACGATCCTGAGCAAGGTCGCGCGGTAACGGCTCCGGGGGTCACTACTCCTGACGGAGGGCGACGAGCGGATCGACGACTGCCGCGCGTCTGGCTGGTACGGCGCTCGCCAGCAGCCCGGCCAGCGCCAGCCCGGCCGCCGCCGCCACGTAGACTCCGACGTCGTCCGGCCGCACCCCGAACAGGAACGCCCGGACGCTGGCACCCAGCCACCAGGCGCCTGCGCCGCCGATCGCAACACCGGCGGCGATCACGCCCGCGGCCTGCCGTAGAACGGTTCGCAGGACACGGCCCGGCGTGGCGCCAAGCGCCATTCGGAGACCTATCTCGGCCGTCTGCTGCGCGACGGCGTAGGCCATCACCCCGTACACGCCCGCCGTCGCGATCACCAGACCCAGAAGGCCCAGCATCCCAGTCAAGGCCATCAGGAACCGACGCTGTCCAATCAGCCGATCCAGGTAGCCGTCGAGCGTGGTGACGTCCGATCTGAAACGCTGGTCGGGAT
Organism: uncultured Acidobacteriota bacterium; assembly: GCA_963744445.1. GTDB lineage: Bacteria > Acidobacteriota > Vicinamibacteria > Vicinamibacterales > Fen-181 > CAVUTP01. The sequence continues at coordinate 1,712,386 of CAVUTP010000014.1, read as the reverse complement.
TGACGGACCGGATCGCCGCCTTCACGGCCGGCAGGATCTCGAGCGCAGGCCGAGTCGTCCGGGCCACCAGCGTCGCCGCCTGCACGCGCTCCTGGGCCATCGGAACATAGGCCTCCTGCCTGGGCGGCGTCTCGGGTCCGAGGTGGCGGATATTGCCGACCACGCCCACGACGACCCGCTCCTTCTCCGCGACGGTGATCCGCTGGCCCAGCGCGTCCTGCCCGGGCCAGTACTTGCGAGCCGCCGCGTCGTTGACGAGCACCACGAGCGGCGCCGACGCCCGATCGAAGGTCGTCAGGTGGCGGCCGCGCAACAGCGGCACCCGCAGCACCTTCAGGTAGTCGGGTGACACCCTGCGCACGTCGATCATGTTCTCGGCGCCCGCCAGTTCGCCGCGGCCCGGCAGCTCGACGCTGGAACGACTCCAGTTCCCGGTGAGCGGCAGGCCGCCCGGAGACGGCGCCCGCCGCCTGTACGCCGGGCACCCGGCGGACGGCGTCGATCGCCTGCTCGATCGCCGCCCCGCCAGGCCGACCCGCAGGCCCGGCGGGCGACCGCGGGTCTGCCGGAGCGCCCACGGCGAGCGCGATGACGCCGCTCGAGTCGAACCCCGGGTCGACGCGCATCAGGCTCACGAAGCTGCGAGCAAACAGCCCGGCGCCCACCAGGAGCAGCATCGTCAGACCGATCTCCGCCACCACCAGCACGCTTCGGAGCCGGCGCCCGCCCGTACCGGGTGTCGTCGAGCGGCCGCCAGCCGCCAGTAGAACCCGTGCGCCTGGAGCGCGTCGCGACGAGACCCGGAATCAGGCCGCAGGCCACACCAACGACGCCCCCCGCCCCGAGGGCGACCGAGACGACCCGCCAGTCGATGACGACGGCGGCGACGCGCGGCAGGCCGAACGGAAGCCACGCCGCCAGGACGCGCACCACGCCGTGAGCCAGCACGATGCCGGTTGCAGTGCCGGTCAGCGAGAGTACGAACGCCTGGGTCAGCGGGCCGCGCACGAGCCGCCACCGCGACGCCCCGAGTGCCGCGCGGACACACAGGTCGCCGCGGCCCATCGTCGTCCGCATGAGCATGAGCCCGGCCATGTTGGCGCACGCGACGAGCAGCACCAGGCCGACGGCGCACAGCAGCAGCAGCATCCACGGGCGCACCCTGCCCACGAGCCGTTCCTGCAGCGTCACCACGCCCGCGGTGCGGCCGGGCGACCATCCGGGATGCTGCCGGTCGAGAGCCGCAGCCAGCCGCGCCATCTCCCGATCCGCCTGCGCCACGCTGACGCCCGGCTTCAGCCGCCCGATGGCGCCGTAGAAGTAGGCGCGACCGCTGTTGCGCGATCGCTCGGCGCCGCTGAAGGCCAGCGGGACGTAGAGGTCGGTGGGCCGCGCCGCGCCGACCGGGTAGGTGAATCCGGCGGGGGCGACGCCGACGATCTGCCACGGCTCCTCGTTCAGGTCGAGCGTCCGGCCGACCACGTCCGGCGCGCCGCCGAACTGCTGCTGCCAATACGCGTGGCCGAGGATGACGACCCGGTGGCGTCCCAGAATTTCATCATCCGCCATGAACGCCCGGCCGAGGACGGGTGCGACGCGCAGGACCGGGAAGAACTCCCATGTGACCGACTGCGCCAACGCGTCGACCGGTTCGCCGATCGACGTGCGAGTCCGGAAGGACACGTTGCCCACGGCTGCCAGGTGCTCGCACGAGGTCTGATAGCGTCGCCAGTCCAGGAACGTCGGGGCCGACGTGAGGCCGCCGCCGAGCGTTTCGGCTGACCGCGTGTCGCGCTCGAAGACGGCGATGACGCGGCCGGGGTCGTCGAAAGGCAGTCCTCGAAGAACGACGCCGTCGACGACCGCGAAGACGGCGGCGGCGGTGCCGATGCCGAGCGCGAGCACACCGACGGCGACGAGGGTGAAGGAGGGCGCCTTGCGAAGACCCCGAATCGCGGCGAGAAGGTCGTTGAGCATCGCGGGGCTGTGTTCTCCTGCCTCATTCGACGAAAGGACGAGGCAGGTGGTTAGCCGAACGCGCGCGCCGGGACCCTTCGATCGAGGATTCTCCAGGTCCCGCCGCCGCGCCGCAGCGGAAGAGCCGTGACGAACCCGGCGACCCGGGCTCTACTTCCCGAAGTTCCAGCCGAACGAGACCGTGAACTCGCCGCCGTTCGGGCGCGGGGCGCGCCAGAGGTCGCCGGAGAAGCCCGCGTCCCAGTTCCAGGCCCCGCCGAGGCCCATAGTGAACGTGCGACCGAGACGGAAGTCCACGCCGCCGCCGACGCGTCCGCCGAACGTCGTCCCGACGTGGGTGCTGGCATAGCCGTCGTGGTGCCACCGCCCGTCGTGGTCGAGCGCGTAGGCCGTGTCCACGCCGAACACCGGGCCGACACCGGCCGTGACGTACGGCTCCACCGAGCGAGACGGCGTGAGACGGCGGACCGGATACCACCGGGCGGTCACGAGGATGCTGGTGAGAGCCTGCGTGGTGCCGGGGTCGAAGCAGGCGTGGCAGCTGTCCGCCCGCACCAGGCTCGTCACGCCGAATCCGATCCCGATGTCGTTCCGGATGAAGTTCAGGTACTCGAGGCCGAAGGCGCCGTGCGCCGGATCCGGAGTAGTCCCAGTCGTCCCCGTGCCCGTCGTACAAACCGTCCGCCCACCCTCCGACGCGGACTTCGATCCGATGGCGGCCGTCGCGCGGCTTGGCATGACGATTCGGCGCGCCGCTCTGGACGGGCTCCTCTGGCTGCGCGTCGAAGCTCGCCGAACTGAGCAGCTGCAGGCGCCCCTCCCGGATCTCGAAGCGCGCGCGCCGGTCGTCGCGACCCGTCAGCCGCGCTTCGTAAGTGCCAGGTTCGAGCGCGATCTGCACCTGCCGCTTGGCCGGCTTGTCCAGCTCGACGACCAGCCGGCCGGTGCAGTCGTAGATGGCCACGCGGCCGTCGATGTCGGCGGTGATGACGAGGCCCGCGGTGCCGTGCTGGCGCTCGGCCGTGTCGCGCGGTACCGACTGATCCTGGGCCTGGGGCGTTGCGCCCGAGACGAGTGTGACAATGAGAGCCGCCGTCGCGATGATCATGTCCGTTCCTTTCTCGCGGAGCGGAATCTGGGTGCCGGCCGCTGCGGCCGAACCGCCGCTCCTGTCGTTGAGACACGCGAGACAGGAAGAACTGTCACCGGTGGGCGCGCCCGGCCCGCGGCTCGCCGAGGAGGACCGCCAGGCCGAAGGTCACCTCCCACCCGGCGTAGCGCGCCTGTTGAACACCGGCCTCCTGGACGCGGCCGCTGAAGTTCCACGCGGCGTCCACGCCCGCCAGCCACGAGCGGTTGACGCGGATGTCGCCGCCGACGCCGACGCTCCCGCCGACGGTCGCGTTCATGACGGTCTCCGACAGGAGGTCCCCGCCGACCGTTCTCTGGGTGCTCTGGGTGCCGACCAGCGGACCGACGGCGCCGCGGACGTACGGTTCCACGGTCCGCCAGGACGTGAAGCGGCGCACCGGGTTCCAGCGGACGACGAACGGGAAGTTCACGCCGACGCGGTCGCGAACCGCGACGGCCTCGGCCGTCGCCGTGGACTCGACGCTGTCCACCATGATGTGCAGCGCGGCGCCGACCGCCATGTCCTCGCGCACGTATCGGAGATACTCGAAGTTGGCCGCGAGACGTCCGGCGCTGACGTATTCGCCGGTGAACCCGACAGGCGCGCCGCTCACCGGCTCGGCGCCGCCAGGTCGGCTCCACGTGCCGAACCTCATGCCGATCGCGTGGCGGCCGTTGAGGAAGTACTCGGGCCCGGTGTCCACGCCGCGCAGGCGCGTGAACTCGACGGTCGTCGGGCCGAACCCGGCGAGGTCGAGCGCCTGGTGCGCGCCCTCCTTGAGCTCGAGGCGGCCGCGCAGCGCCTTGGGGGCGCGCTCGAACCGCACGTCGTAGACGCCGGGCTCGAGCCCGATGTCCACCGCCCGTCCGGGCTGTTTGTAGAACTCGAGGACGAGCCGCTTGCGCTCGTCGAGCACGTAGAAGCGGCCCTCGACGGCCGGCGCCACGACGAACCCGGCCGTCGTCTGCCTCAGGTCCGTCACGATGACGTCGCCGGTGCCCGACATCGTGATGTCGTACACCGGATGCTGCGGGCCGCCCTTGGTCCCGACGGTGCGGCTCAGCGTCTCGTTGAAGGCGAACTGGTACGCCTCGTTGAGCGTCACCCGTCCGTCGCCGGAGACGTCGGCGGCACCGCGCATGCCGGAGATCAGGTAGTGGGTGAAGAAGCTCCCGCCCAGGCGGTCGGACTCCTGCGCGCTCTCGTCGGCCGAACTCGACGCGAGGAAGGCCTGGCCGCGCATGTCGGACGACTGATCGACGGTGAAGGGGCTGCGCACCTTGCCCCCCTTCATGCGCGTCACCGCGCCGGACGCGCACGCGTCGAGGATGCCGATCCGGACGTCGGCCGGGACCGATTCGAGGCGGTCGCGGAGCGTGCCGTACGACAGGCGGTCGTTCCCGAGCAGCAGGCCCTTCTCGTCCGCGTGCCCCGAGTAGTAGAAGAAGACCTCGGTGCGGACGGCGCGCGTCGAGCGGCGCAGCGCCGCGATGCGCTGCTTCAAGTCTTCGAGCGCGGCGTCGAGTTCGCCGCCGCGCGGCTGCTTGAGAATCACCACGTCGCCGGCGTCCACGCCGCCCAGCCACTGCATGACCTGGTCGAACCGCTCGGCGTCGGTCAGCGCGTACTTGAGCGCCGGCCGATCGTCGCCGCCTCGGTTCGCTGCGGCGATGAGCACCAGCCGGCGAACGGTGGTGGTCCGCGTGGGTGGGGGCTGGGCGGATGCGGCCGCCCCGAACGCCAGCACGAGAGCCGCGGCCAGGCGCACGGTCATCGGATGTCCTTGCTCAATGGAAACGCGAACTGCCCGAGACCGCGAGGCAGGTCGAGGGTTGACGACGGGCTCGCCCCCTCGTCCGCGGCCCGCACGACGGCGCGTCGCACCGGCTCGAGATCGAAGGGCGCGTCCGACGTGACGAAGTAGAACACTTCCCAGCGCGGCGCATCATCCAGTTCATACGCGAAGTCGAGATAGACCGTTCCCGATCGCCGCAGTGCCGCCGCGCGGTCGCCGCTGCGAGGCAGATGCTGCGTGAGATTCCCGCGGCCGTCGATCGAGACGATGGCGCCGTAGGCGTGCCCGGCGGCCCGGTAGCCGATGCGGATCTCGGTCGCCCTGCCGGGCGGTCGCGCCGCGGGTCAGCTCCTCGCTGCGCTCGCCCACGCGCCGGTGGACGACCAGCGACCCGGTGCCGCCCTTGAGCGTCGCGTCCTCGAGTGCGGGCTGCCGAGTCCAGATCGACGCGCGACCACCACGAGACACGCGCACGCCGCCGTCGCCACGGCGGGCACGAGCCAGCCGCGCCACGCGGGCCTGCCCTCGCCTTGGCGCCCGGCTTCGGCCGAGCGCCCCTCGGCCGCCTGTCGCCGCCGAAGGGCCTGGGCCATCTCGCGCGCCGGATAGCGCTCGACGATCTCGCGGTTGGACTGCTCGAGCGACGACAACCGCGCGCGCAGCGCTTCGTCGCCGACCAGCCGCTCCTCAATCGCCCGGCGCTCGGCTGGCTCGAGCTCCCCCAGCCGGTAACGTTCGAGCCCGATATCCGAAATCGTCGGCGGCGTGTCGTGCCGGCTCATGACGCCTCCAGTTCGACCAAGGTCTCCCGGAGCGCCCGGAGGCGCTTGCGAACACCGGAAACCGACATCCCGACCTCCTTCGCCACTTCCTCCAGCGTCTGGCCGTCCACGAAGTGCAGCGTGGCGATCACGCGCGTCGACTCGCGGTGCCGGGCGAACAGCCGGCCGAGGATCGTCCGCGCGTGGACCGCCGGCGTCGGGTCGTCGAGACGGGCGATCCGCGCCAACTGCTCGTCCTCCACGAGGTCGGGCCACTGCCGCCGGTCGCGGATCCGATTCAGGCACAGGTTGGTGGCGACGCGGTAGATCAGGCTGGACGGGAAGCGGATGGCGAGCCCGTCGCGGCGCCGCAGCAGCTGCAGGAAGACGTCCTGGCACACGTCGAGCGCCTCCTGCTCATCCCGCAGCAGCTGGCGGCAGCGGCGCAGCACGAGCGGCCCGTACCGGCTCCACAGGTCTTCGAGATCGAGGGTTCCGTCCGCCATGCGTCCCTCCTTGAGACACCGGCCGGGGGAGAAACTGTCACCCGTGCGCCACGCGGTGTTCGCACCGACTCCGAGGCGGCGGTGCGACGGCTCGACATGATACAGCGTCGCGCGCGGGCCGACAGACCGCCTCGGTTCGGTCGCATCGGCGGTTTTCCCTTCCGTGGCGAACATCCGGCCGTTCGTACCGGCGTTGCCAGGACCCTGGCCAGCAGGAGGCTCGCGTCGTTTGCAGCCGACAGCCGAAGGCCGGCTACTAGTTCTCCCGCAAGACCACGATCGGATCCACCCGCCCCGCCGCCCGTGCCGGAATCGCCGAAGCGAGCAGTGCGACCGCCAGCACCGCGACGGCCGTCATCGCAAACACCGACGGGTCCCCGGGCTGCACGTCGTTCAGCATCGCGCGCAGCCCGCGGCTCATCGCCCATGCTCCGAACGCTCCTGCGCCGATGCCGATGCCGGCGAGCATGAGCGTGCGGCCGACGACGAGCCGTCCGAGCGTCGCCCGGCTCGCGCCGAGCGCCAGGCGGATTCCGAACTCGCGCCGTTGCCGCCGCACGTTGTACGCCATGACGCCGTAGACGCCCACCATCGCGAGCACGCCCGCCAGCGCGGCGAACAGGCCGGTCAGGCCGGACATCAGCCTCGGCTGGCCCACCGACGCCGACACCACCTCGTCGAGCGTCTGGATCTTCGTCATCGGCAGCGACGGATCGAGCGCCGCGACGATTGCCCGGGCCGTGGGGATGATGCTCTCCGGATCGCCGCTGCGCGTGCGGATCACGACGGTCATCGAGGGAAACGCGCTCTGTGCCAGCGTCCGGTAGAACTCGTAGGGCGCGGTCGCAGCCAGGCCGAAAGACCTCACGTTCCCGACGACCCCGACGACCTCGAACCACGCACTCGTGTCACGCCCCTGGCCGAACCGCTTGCCGATTGGGTCCTTGCCGGGCCAGAACTTCTCGGCCATCGCGCGGTTGATCAGCACGGTTGTCGTTCCGCGGCCGTCGCGCTCGTCCAGCAGCCGGCCTTTCAGAAGCGGGATGCCGAGCGTCTTGAAGTACTGGCCGTGGAACCACCGATACTCGACGAGCGGCGCCTGGCTGTCAGGCCAAGGATTGCCGCCCTCGATCGAGAAGTCGCCATTGAAGCCGAACCAGTACATCGGCAGGTGGCTGATCAGGCCGGCGGTCTCGATCGTGTTCACCCGCGAAAGGCGCGAGTAGACCTCCCGGAAAAGGGCCACCACCTGTTCGTCGGCCTTGTAGCGCGGGCCGGTCAGGCCGAGATCGAAGGCGATCACACGCTCGGTGCGAAAGCCGGTGTCGCGCGCCCGCAGCAGGACCAGGTTCTTGACCAGGAGGCCCGCACCGACGAGCAGGGTGAACGCGACGGCCACCTCGACGACGACCAGTGCGCCGCCGAACCGTCTGCCTGCCGGGGTCCCCGTTCGAGAATCGCCCTCGCGAACCGCTGTCAAGAGGTCCTGCGTCTTGAACACCACCAGCGGCCACAGCCCGCACAGCACGCCGACCGCCAGCGACACGACGGCCGCAAAGGCGAGCGCACTGAGGTCCAGGTGCACGGTCGTGGCGCGTGGTAGCCGGGTGCCGGCCAGGTAGACGAATCCCCGCGCCGCGGCGTAGGCGAGCAGGAGTCCCCAAAGGCCGCCCGCGACCGCCAGCAGCGTCGTTTCCACCACCAACTGGCTGGCGACCCGCCGGGGGCTCGCGCCGAGCGCGAGCCGCACGGCCAGCTCGCGGCGCCGCGCCATCGCGGACGCCAGCGTCAGGTTCGCCACGTTCGCGCAGGCGATCAACAGCACGAAGAACACCGCGCCGAGGAGGACGATGAGCGGCGTGCGCACGCGGCCGACCACGGCTTCCTGGTAGGACTGCACGTCGATGCCGTGGTTGACGCCGAACTCGCGCGCCAGAACCCGTCCGAGCGCCCGCATGTCGGCCGTGGCCCGCTCCAACGTCACGCCGTCGCGTATTCGCCCGCTTACGGACAGGAAATGCTCGCCGCGCTTGGCGGGATCGAGCTTGCGCTGCAGCGGCACGAACACGTCGCCGAAGCGAGACGAGAGCGGAAACGTCTCGGGCGTCACGCCGATGATCTCGTAGGGCGCGCCGTCGAAGACCACCGTGCGTCCGACCACGGCGGGGTCCGCGTTGAAGTACTTCGTCCAGAACGGGTGCGACAGGACCACCAGCTTCGGCCCGCCGAACTGGTCCTCCTGCTCGGTGTACCAGCGGCCGATCGCCGGAGCGACACCATAGACGTCGGCCAGCGAGGCTGTCGTCGCCATCCCGACCACGCGCGTCGCGTCTCCCCGCCCCGTCATCACGAACGCTACCGGCGTCGACCCGCCAATCGCGGAGAACACCTGGTTGCGTGTCTTCCAGTCGTGGTACTCGGGAAACGACGCCGGACAGGTCGCGCACGAGGGCTGGGTCCCGTACAACACGACGAGCCGATCCGACTCCGGATACGGCAACGGCCGCAGAATGACGGCGTTGAAGATCGTGAAGACGGCCGTGGTGACGCCGATGCCCAGCGCGAAGGCAAGGATGGCGAGCGCCGAGCCGAAGCGCCCGCGCACGAGCGCGCGGAAGGCCATTCTCAGGTCGACTGCGAGATGCGACATGCTTCCTCCTGTCGCTTGGACGGGATCAATGCCGGATCGGTGCCCTGGCGAGCGCGAACACGGCCTCGCGGGGACCGCGCGGGGAAGGTCGTCACCTTCCAGGGACGAATCCGCTGCATCGTGGGCCGCCGCATCGGTGATGCCCGTGACGACCCTGTCTAATCGGTCAGCAGTAGACTCTCCGGGCCGCAGCGTCGGAGAATTCGTCCAGCTGCTGCTTGACTCTCTTCCCGGGAGAACCGCCCCTCGGCTGCCGAGCGATACCGCCCAGCACATGAATCAGCGTCTCTACGTCCTCTTCGCGGTTCTCGATGCCCAGGCTCACCCGGACGACGCCGGGCAGCTCGAGGCGACGGAGCACGGTCAGGATCACGCCCTGTAGTCGCTCTGCCCACGGCGGGACCCCGAGCATGCGTTTGACCGTGAGATGAGCGCAGTGGCAGCCGGATCGCACGCCAATTCCTCCGCGCGCGGCCAGTTCCCGAGCCACCTTGTGGGAGATGACGCCCTTCAGGTCGAAGGGAATGACACCGCCCTTGTGGACGAACGTGGACGACTCCGGGTTCGCTATCCCGTAGACCTTGAGGCCGGGGACTCGCCGCATCCCGAGCAATGCTCGCGCGGTCAGAGCCTGCTCCTCCTCCTGAATCACGTCCAGGCCGATCCGCTGCAAAAGCACGAGCGCCTTGCCGAGCGCAACGATGCCCCCGACGTTCTCTTCGCCGGACGACCGGATCCGGCCCATCTCGTCTGGGCTGAAGTTCAGAAGCCCCTTTCTGGCCAACAGCACGCCGGTGCCGAACGGCGCGTACGCCTTGTGGGCGGAGAAGGCGAGATAGTCGATGCCGCTGCTATCCATCGCAACCTTGCGGTGGGCTACCAGCTGCGCCGCATCCACCAACAGGCGTGCCCCGTATCGGTGCACGATCCGGCTGATCTCGGCGAGGTCGTTGAACACGCCGAGGACATTGGAAGCGCCGCTCACGACGACGAGCTTGACTCGCTTCTCTCCGTGCTCACCTCTCTCGTTGTACGCGGACAGGAGCGCCTCCAGCTCGCTGGAATCCACGAAGCCCTCAGCGTCCATCGGCAACCGGATCAGCGACGAGCCCGGAACCATGCGCCATGGCAGCTCGTTGGAGTTGTGCTCGAGGAGCGTGTTGACCACTACCGATTCGGTGCCCAGCTCGGCTCCCCTGCTCGAGCTTTCGGCCACCAGGTTGATGGCCTCAGTCGTGTTGGAAGTGAAGATCACGTCGTACTCGGAGGAAGGCGCGCCCAGTGCATCGGCAACGACGGACGTGACCGCCTGAACGACCGCCTGCTGGACGTGCTTGGGCTGGCGCCACGTCTGGCGGACGGCGGTCCATATCGGCTCGAACGTCGGCGTGCTGGCGGCGTTGTCCAGGTTGACGTAGGGTCGGGCGCCTTCCACCGTAGGAACGCGCACACCGCGACCGATCAAGGTCTGCCGAAGTTCAATCAGCAGCTGGCGGCCGGTGTATCGATCGAGTTCGTCGTGGCGCAGGATCTCGGCCGCCGTCAGCGTCTCGGCGGTCGTGTTCTCGAACGCGTCAACTCCGAGGTGCCGCGTCAGCAGCAGCGCCTTGGCAAACGCGATGACGTTGACGATCGCGGGCGTGCCGGCCTCGAATCGCTCCGGGGCAGCGGCCCAGATGACCCAGTCGGGAGATACGAGCCTCGCCGTTCCTCCCCCAGTGAGGAACGGAAGGCTCTTGGGCAGCGCCTTTCTCTCGACGGCCAGTGCCCGAACGCCCAGTGGCAGGCCGACGTCGCGGCTTGAAGCGGTTCGATAGCTTCCGGGCTGGAGTTGTGCCATCAGCGTGTCTGCGCTTCGCGGCGTGCCGAAGATGACCACGTGCTTACCTCTGCTCAGCCCCACGTGTTCCAGAACGATGCGCCTGGCCTGCTCGAACAAGTGCGTCGACACCACTGAATTGAGCCCGCTGCCACGGTGGACGTTGGAGTAGGTCTCCAACGCGGCGCGCACTCCCAGCTCGAGTGCGTCGAACGCTGCTGTCGCTTCGTTGTCGGGTGATCCCGTCTTCATGGCTGGCCGTCCTTCAGCCTCGCGGTCGCCGCGGCGTGGCCGGGAGCGATCGCCAGCGCGCGCTTGTAGCACTCCCTCGCCTTCTCCAGGTTGCCGCTCTCCCGGTAGGCATCACCGAGACCGACCTGCGCGTCGGCAGACTGGGGATAGCTGGTCGCCCGATACTCGAGGACCTCGAGCGCCTTGGCGAACTTCTTCTCGCCGAGCAGGCTGTTGCCCAGGCTCCTGAGCGCATCCTCGTCGATCTTGCCCGGCACACCGAACCTCTCGAGACGGCCGTCCACCTGGGCCCGGATTTCGGCGAAACTGCTCTCGGTGAGCCGGCGGGTGACCCTCCAACCCTGGAACAACACGCGCAGCCCCTCGACCAACGCATCGGGCGGGACGTGTTCGCCGTTCTCGATGACGCGGAGCCGACACGTGAGTCCGGCGGGCGCCTTGGTGCCGATCGTCTCCTTGAGCGCGCCGTTCAGGCTCACCACGGTCGGGAAGTCGTGCTCGCCCATCACCAGGACCAGTTCGCGCCTCCCGCCCTTGAAGGTGCCGACCAGGTTGTCCCTCCCGGTTCGGAACGACGGCACGCTGAGCGTCGCGCTCGCCGCGATGTAGGCGTTGGCGAGGTCGGGGTTTCGAAAGAGGGCGTGCACGGCGGTGAACCCGGTGTTGGAGGTCCCGTAGAGGATCCGATAGTCCGTGGTGCGATAGGTCTTCGCCACGCGCGGGATCAGTTCGTCGCGGATGAAGTCCAGGTACTGATTGGCCCGTCCGCCATCCTTGCTGCCGTCCGGATAGGTGACCTCCTCCGGGAAGATGTCCTTCGATCGATTGGTGTTCTTGATCCCGACGATGATGAACTCGGGGATCTCACCCGACGAGGCCGCCTGCCGCACTCCGCCGATGACGCCGGAATTGAAGTTGAAGTCCCCGTCCATCATGTAGAGCACCGGGTACTTCTCTGCGGAGTCGTTGTACCGATCGGGCAGGGAGACCCAGAACTCGCGCGGTTCGCCGACTTTCGCGGACACCAGCGTTTCAACGCGAACGGGAAGAGGCAGAGACGGAGCTCTGCGCGCTCGGTCGACGACCGACCGAGCGCCAGCACGGCGACGAGGATGAGTGCGGTTCGACCAGCCATCGGTATGATCCCTTTCGTATGAGCAGCGCTCCATCGGGGGGCTTCTCTTTGGATTGGACGAAACCCGTGGCGCCGGCGCCGCGGAAATGTGACCGACTGGGGAGAGTGCGTGACGAACCCTGCGAATTCCGACTTGGGATCGGCCGCCGATCCGTTTCTCTACTTCAACACCGCAATCGCCGGGCCGTCCTTCTGCACGTCCTCCGAGGGTGCAAAGGTGCGGCCGAGGAGAGGCCTCAAACCGAGCACGCGGAAGTAGCCCGCGTTGACGTACTCGCCGGCGATCTCGATGGCCGCCGGCGCCGCGAACAGCGTGAACCGCCACGGGCGGCGGAGCGCCATCGAGGTGAACATCGGCGACAGGGCCTCCCGCAGCGCGTGGAACAGCGGATAGTCCATCCCCATCATCTTCCCGCCGCCCATCATGAAGCTGGGGCCCTCGACGGGCAGCGGCTGCGCGGTCAGCATCACCAGCTGCTCCGGCTTCTCGACGGGCAGCGGCCTCAGGGCGACGCGGTCGATCAGCGAGAACGTGGCCGAGTTCGCGCCGATCGCCAGGCCCAGCGTCAGCACGACGAGTAAGGTCAGCGCCGGCGCGCGCAGCAGGCCCCGGCCGACGACGCGAAGATCGTGTCCAAGGTGCATGGCGGCACTACCGCAGGATCTTCGACAGCACGTGGTGGTACTGCTGCCCCACGGGGACCTTGAGGCCGCGGCGCGTCAGGAGAATCCAGCCGCCCTTCGTCCAGGGCTGGGCTTCCCGCACCTGTTCGAGGTTGACGATCCAGGACCGGTGGACGCGCAGGAACCGCTGGGGATCGAGTTTGGCCTCGACGGCCGACAGGGTGCTGCGCAGGAGATGGTTCGCGCGCTCGCAGTAGAGCTGGACGTAGTTGCCCGTCGCCTCGAGGCAGTGGATCTCGGTGGTGGGCACCAGCAGATAGCGTTCGTGGTCCCGCACCACGAGGTGCGGCCTCACTGCCTGCCGGCGCTCGTGCATCTCGAGCATGGCCTGGATGCGTCGCTCGAGTTCGTCGCGATTCGGCCGGTGCAGAAGCTCGCGAGCCCGGTCCAGCGATTCGAAGAACCGCTCCGGATCGATCGGCTTGGTGAGGTAGTCGAGCGCGTGCACGCGGAAGGCATCCAGCGCGAACTGATCGAACGCCGTGACGAAGATGATGATCGGCAGGGCGCCGTCCTTGCGCCAGATCTCCGCCACCTCCAGCCCGGTCAGGCCCGGCATCTGGATGTCGAGGAAGACCAGCTCGGGGGCCTTTTCGCCGTACGCCTCCAAAGCGGACGGCCCGTCGCTCGCCTCCCCGACGATCTGCACGTCGCCGTGCTCGGCCAGCAGTGTGCGCAGGCGCTCCCGGACCAGCGGCTCGTCGTCGACGATCAGGCAGCGGATCATGATCGGCCCTCGTGAAGCGGGATCTGGATCCGCGCGCGGAAGCCGGCGTCTTGCGCGGTGTCGATGCTCAGGGTGCCCCGCTCGCCGTAGAGGGCGCCGATGCGCTCCCTGGTGTTGCCGACGCCAAGGCCCCCGCGAAGGGGCAGTGTCGCGCCCCGCCCGTCATCCTCGACCGCCAGGACCAGAAACGGTCCCTCGGACCGGACCTCGATCGCCAGTCGCCCCGGCCCGATCTTCGGCGAAAGCCCGTGGCGGATCGCGTTCTCCACGAGCGGGAGGACGATCAGGCTTGGCACCTTCGAATCGAGCAGCGACTCGTCCACACGCCATTCGACCTTCAGGCGGTCGCCGAAACGCGCCTGCTCGATGTCCAGGTACTTCCTGATCAACTCCAGTTCCGTCCGCAGGCTCAGGGTTTGCCCGGAGGCATCGTCGAGCATCGCGCGCAGCAGGTCGGACAGGCGAACCAGGAGCCGGTCCGCGGTGGCGGGATCCCGATGCAGCAGCGTCGAGATCGCCTGCAGCGCGTTGAAGAGAAAATGGGGATGGAGCTGCCTCTGCAGCAGCGCGAGGCGGGCATCGGAGAGCTGACGCGCGAGGCGTCCGGCCTGAATCTCGTCCTCCTGCCGGGCCTGCGCGTGTGTCATGGCCTCGGCCCCGAGCAGGATCACGAAGTAGACGAAGGGCACGTTGAGGAAGCCGCCGAGCAGGTTCAGCGTCGTCGGCATCAACGCGGTGAGCTGGCCCGCGTGCCACCCCGACGCGAAGCATCTCCAGACCAGGCTGATGCCGCGCAGGATCAGCCAGTACGGGATGAAGACCAGCACCATGCCGAGGAGATGCCCGGCCACGAAGCGCCATACTCCCGGCCGCCCGCGCCGGACGCGCCTGTTGAACGACAGGACCAAGGGAGCGAGAAAGGCCCACGGCAGGAGGCCGCCCAGTTCCATCAGGACGAGGTTCTGCCAGGGCTGGCCGCCGAGCCTCCCCTGGATGATCCACATGAGGGCGAGGCCCCCGAAGACCAGGAGCCGGAACCCCAGGCGGTCCCAGGACAGCAGGAAGTCCGGCATTCGCCGCGTGCTCGCAGTCGTGTCGGCCATCAGCATCGAATCCGCCGAGTCCACTCTGCAGCATTCTCCACGGTTTGCCAGGTCCGGTGCCGACTATTTCGCCGCGGGCGACAACGTCACTTCGAACACGCAGCGCTTGCTGCCACCGAGTTTCGATTCCCTGAGCGAGACCTGGACCGGTCTCCCGAAGATCGTCTCGAACGCTTCCTTCTGGTACCCGACGGAGCAGTTGCAGAAGAAGGCCGGCGTTCGCTTGCTGTCCACCATCGGGCAACTGCACTCGCCTTCAGCCACGGAGACGGTGACGATGCCCTGTTCCTTGTTCCACTGGAAGTCGGTGCCCCAGGTCTTCGTTGCCGCGGCGAAGTACGCGTCGGGGTCACCCTTGAACTTGACGCCGAGTTGGCCCAGCTTGGCGCACTCCCGGCCGGTCTTCTGGAGGATCTCCGCGCAGGCTGGCGCCGTCGTCCCGGCGGCCATGAATCCGGCCATCTTGGCCACCTGGTAGCGAGCGAATGCCAGCCGCTGGTCCGGTGCCTGCTCGGGTGTGGCAGCCAACGCCTCCGGCGGCTCGACAAGGCTCGCGACGCACCCGCACACGCCGAGTCCGCACACCGTCTTCAGAAACCTCTTTCAATCCACATGTCCCCCTTCCGGTCGGTGCTCTCAGTCGCCCGGCAATCCGCGCCGTCGATTGTGGGAGACCCGTAGCCCACGTGCAGCCGAAATGTGACCGGCGTGGGAGAAGGCGGGATGAACACTTCCTATTCCCGAGCGATTGTCGTGCAGTACCAATCGTCCCAGCATGATGTGGGTCGGCGGCGCTCGGAAGGCGTCACTGCGCTACTGCGTGGGGTGGTCCGCCGAGGTTGATAGCCCGACGATCGTAGGAGCCATTCTGGTTGCTGGCGGCGCTACCCACGGCGCCAGCATGGCACGCACCTCGAAGCGCACGTGCCGGTCACACGCGAGTAGCGCGGGCTCACCGGCAGGAGCTTATGCGCTTCGTCTGTCACCGGCGATCTTTGGAACGTCGTCCGCACCAAGTAGACTGACGTGGATGTCATCACCGAGGTTGCTTCTCACGGGGCGTGCGGCGAGCTGTCTGAACGTCGCCGAGTGTCCTGCAGCGCGCGAGGGCGAGCGTCGCAGCGCCGGGTGACGGTGGACGAGATGGAACCCTACCTTGTCAGCATCCTCGGCGAAGTGCGGCGGAGCCACGGACCGGTCGTGGCGCTGACCGGCGCGGGGATCTCGGCCGAGAGCGGCATCCCCACCTTCCGCGGCACCGAGGGGTACTGGGTGGTCGGATCCAGGAACTACATGCCGCAGGAGATGGCGACCTACGCGATGTTCCGTCGCGCTCCGCAGGAGGTGTGGCGCTGGTACCTGTACCGGTTCGGCGTGTGCCGGGGCGCGCAGCCGAACGCTGGTCACCGGGCCCTCGTCGAGCTCGACCGCGCGCTCGGCGATCGCTTCCACCTCGTCACGCAGAACATCGACGGGCTCCACCTGCGCGCCGGCGCGACGCCTGCCCGCACCTCGTGCATCCACGGCGACGCCGCGTTCGTGCGTTGCGCCGGGTCCTGTCCCGGGAAGCTCCCCTTGCCGGACATGGGGACGCGCGACGCCGCCACGCCCTTCGGCGAGGCGGACCGCGCACGGCTCTCCTGCCCGCGCTGCGGCGGCTGGCTGCGCCCGCACGTCCTCTGGTTCGACGAGTGCTACGACGAGGAGAACTACCGGATGCAGACCGCGCTCCGCGCCGCCTCGAGCGCCGAACTCCTCCTCGTGGTCGGCACGAGCGGCGCGACCAACCTGCCCATGCAGATCGGCGAGATCGCCTTCCGGCGCGGCATCGCCATGGTCGACGTGAACCCGGAGAAGAACCCGTTCTCCGACCTGTGCCAGGCGAGCGAGAGGGGCTTCGTCGCGCGGGGGAGCGCCTGCGAGCGCCTCCCCGAGATCGTGCGGGCGCTGGCTGGTTGATCAGCCGTCAGCTCGTCGGCACGACTTTGGTGACTCGGAGCTGAAGCCGGAACCGACGTTCAGGGCGCGGCGACGTCCCGGATTGTTGCGAAGCGGACCACTTCGAGCAGGACACACTGCGGGTTCGCTTCACCGGGCTCGCCGCGCACGCCCGTCACGACAATCGCGATCGAGTGCGACGCGGAGCCGAAGCAGGATCAGTGCGTCGTGCGAACGAGCGTCAGCGCCTCCGCGCCTAGCCCAGGTCGGTCAGCGCTTCAGCGCTTCACTCCAGTGGGCGACCACGGTGAGACTCTCGCCGCGCGGACCCGCGACGGGGTCGATCATGAGGAACTGCTGGCCGTCCGACGTCACGCTGTATTGAGGAAAGGGCCCGCTGGTCAGCGCTCCAGTCCTGAAGAGCTCGGTCGGCGATGCCACCTCGATCGCGGGCGTGTAACCAACCTTCACGGACATCATCGCGCCCGCCGGCGAGAGGTAGAACAACTCCCTTCCGTCTTTTCGCCACCGCGGTTCCAGGCCGTTGTCTTTCGAGACTTGCAGTCTGGGTCTGCCTTCGGGGAATGGGACGAGGTAGACCTCTGAACGGCCCCGTTCGTTCTGGGTGTACGCGACGAAGCGCCCGTCTGCCGTGAATCGCCCGCACCCGGTGGCGAGTGTCGACTCGATGAACGTCGTGGACGTCGGCTGTCCCGCCGACGCGACCACCGTGCAGGTCGTTCCCTCCTCCACCAGCAGGCGTCGGTCTCTCGAGACGTCGGCCAGGCGCCCGCGAGTCTTCCACGCGAGTTCTTCCGGCCCTGTGCCGTCGGATCGCTTGCGGTAGATGCCAGCGGCGTCCGACTCGAAGAAGCACCTCCCGTCCGTCTGGCGACCATCGCGCGTTGAGAGATTCGGCGCTGACGGCGGCCGAAGGACGTTGTGAGCCGCACACTCCTCGGCCTGGGAGTGAGCCGTTTCTTGAATTCGCGCGGCGCTGCCCCGAGGTCATAGCGTGTTGGCGGAGGCCGGGCTGCTTGTGACGCCAAAGAACAAGGACGGCCACGGGCTTCCTGGCCGCGCGGATGGTGTTACTGCATGGGCACCAGGAGCGTCGGGATCTGATACTCGACATCCCGTTCTTTCCCGCAAGTTCCTTCTCCGCCAAGGCGCCTGTCCGATTTTCCGGCCGGTTTCATGACAGACTTCGGCCGCGCGGACGGGGTACACCGGTTGCAAGGGACCCGTGCGAGCCCGGTCCAGCAAAGCCCCCGGGACTGGGTGCTGTCGCACGACCTCGCCGAGCGTCTCCGGCAGTCGCGACCGAGACCAGGGGTTGGTTGGCGGAACCCATGGCGGATTTCCACCAGACCGGCACCGTCTCAACGCTCCACAGGCTGGACCCGGGTAACCTCCAGATCCTCGAACAGGAGCTGGAAGTGTTTGCGGAGCGGCGGCCGATCGCCCTCGTGCTGCCGTGCCTGTTCGCCGAGTTCTCCCAGCCCGCCATCCGCCACATCCTCGCGGAACTGCGCCACGTCCGCTACGTGGACACGGTCGTGGTCAGCCTCGGGCGTGCGACCGCGCACGACCTGGATTACGCGAAGCAGGCGTTTTCCGGCCTCCCGCAGCGTGTCAGCTTCATCTGGAACGACGGGCCGTCGGTCCAGGCGCTGTATCGGCTGCTCGGCGGTCACGGCCTGCGCCCCGAGCAGGACGGCAAGGGACGCTCCTGCTGGATCGCCTACGGCTACTTACTGGCCGACGGCCGCTGTGACGTGATCGCGGCGCACGACTGCGACATCAAGACGTACAGCCGCGAGATGCTCGCCCGCCTGTGCTACCCCGTGGTCCATCCCCGCCTCGACTTCCACTTCGCCAAAGGTTACTACGCGCGGGTGGCCGGCGGGTTGAACGGGCGCGTCACGCGCCTCCTGGTCACGCCGCTGCTGCGCGCGCTGCAGTCCATGATCGACGCCAACCCGCTGCTGACCTACCTCGACAGCTTCCGCTACCCGCTGTCTGGCGAGTTTGCCATGCGCACCGAGCTGGTCCGCGTGAACCGTCTCCCGTGCACCTGGGGCCTCGAAATCGGCGTCCTGGCCGAAGTGTTTCGGAACTGCAGCCTGCGGCGGATCTGCCAGACGGAGCTGTGTGCGACGTACGACCACAAGCACCAGGAGGTCTCGGCAAACGATCCCGACAAGGGGCTCCTCCGAATGTCGATCGACATCGCGCAGGCGCTGCTCCGCGCGCTCGCGGCCGAAGGCGTTGCGTTCGGCACGGGGTTCTTCAAGACGCTCGGCCTGCGGTACCAGCGGATCGCGGAGGACACGATTGCGAGCTACGAGGCCGACGCGGCGATCAACTCGCTGGTCTTCGACCGCCACGCCGAAGAAACGATGACCGCGGTCTTCGGCCACGGCCTTGCCCTCGCGTGCGCCCGATTCACGGGCGACGCGGCGGCGCCCGTCCTGCCCAGCTGGAATCGCGTCGCCGCTGCCATTCCCCGGTTCCCGGAGTTGCTCCGCGAGGTCGTCGAGGAAGAGAGCATCGCGACCGCCGCGGCCTGAGGCAACGCGGTCGGCGAGGTGCTTCGGACGGCGATGCCGTGAACAAGTCATCTCAACCGTGCCCGTGCGGCGACTCGGCGCGGATCGCCGATGCCGGCCCCGCCGACATCCTGGTCGGCATCCCGAGCTACAACAACGCGCGGACGATTGGTCACGTCGTGCGCGCGGTGGAGGCGGGACTGGCGAAGTACTTCCCTGGCGAGCGGTCCGTGATCCTCAACTCCGACGGAGGATCGCGCGACGGGACGCCGGAAGTGGTCGTGAGCGCCTCGCAACGCGACGACTCGCCGCTGCTCCTCATCTCGCACCGGTTGTCCGCCGTCCAGCGCCTCGCGGTCCCCTACGACGGGATCCCTGGCAAGGGCAGCGCGTTCCGCTGCATCTTCCGCGCGGCGGAGATGCTCGGCGCGCGCGCGTGCGCGGTCGTGGACTCCGACCTGCGCAGCATCACGCCCGAGTGGGTACAACTGCTGCTCGAACCGGTGTTGCGCCACGGCGTCGACTTCGTGGCGCCCTACTACCTGCGACACAAGCACGACGGCACCATCACCAACAGCATCGTCTACCCGCTCACCCGGGCGCTCTACGGCCGTCGGGTCCGGCAGCCGATTGGCGGCGACTTCGGGTTCTCCGGCCGGCTAGCCTCGCACTGCCTCGCGCAAGGGGTCTGGGACACGGACGTCGCCCGGTACGGGATCGACATCTGGATGACGACGACGGCCGTGTGCGGCGAGTTCGCCGTAGCGCAGTCGTTCCTCGGGGCGAAACTCCACGATGCGAAAGACCCCGGCGCCGACCTGAGCGACATGTACCTGCAGGTCGTGGGCACGGTCCTCGCCCTGATGGAACAACACGAGCGCGTCTGGACGTCGCGCACCGGCTCCGAGGCCGTGCCGGTCTTCGGCTTCCGGTTCGACGTCGGCCTCGAGCCCATCCCGGTGGACCGCGGCCGGCTCATTTCTCGCTTCCGCGGCGGCGTGGAACACCTCGGCGGGATCTGGAGCGCGCTGTTCGCTGCCTCCGACATGGAGGAACTGCGCAGGCTCGCCGGCTCGGACGACGCCGGGTTCGCGCTGGACGATGAGCTCTGGGTGCGGCTCGTGTACGACGTGGCGTGCGCGTTCCATCATCGCGCGATGGATCGCAGCCAACTGCTGAGGGCGATGCTGCCCCTTTACATGGCGTGGGTGGCGTCGTTCGTCGGGCGGGTAGCCCATTCGACGGCGGCCGAAGTGGACGCGGCGCTGGAACATCTCTGCCTGTCATTCGAGGCAGGAAAGGACTACCTGCTCGAAGGTTGGCGGCAACCGGGCCGACAGCCCGCTCCTGCCCGCCCGATCGTCGTCGAGCCGGGGATCGACGCGCGCGTGTGAGGCCGCGGCCGGCGCGGCCGGATTGGAGGACCGGATGTTCGAGAAGGCCGCAAGCGACGCGCTGCCCGTGTGGCAGCAGCTTCAGGCCCGCGCGCAGGCGGCAATGCCAGCCGCGGCGGCCAGCGTGCTGGTGATCGGCGCCGGCGTGGTGCTCGGCTGGCTGGCCCGACGCCTGGTCTCGCGCCTCGTCCCGGCGCGCGACGCCGGCTGGCGGCTCGACGGCCTGGGGCTCGGCGCAGGGCTGGATGGCTGGAACCGGCCGCGCCTGGTCGGCCAGTCGGTTCAGTGGTTCATCATCTTCTGTTCGACCATCGTCGCCTTGTACGCGGTCGACCCGCGGCTGGCCTCCACGCTGGCGGAGCGGGTTCTGCTCTACGTGCCGCGCCTCGCCAGCGCCGTGGCTATCGGGGTGGGAGGGATGCTGCTGTCGCGGTTCGCGGGCCGGACGGTCTTGATCGCCGCAGTCAATCACGACATCCACCCGGCCCGGCTGCTCGCCGGCCTCACGCGGACGGCACTCGGCGTCATCGCGATCGCCATCGCGCTGGAGCATGCTGGCATCGGTCAGCGCACCGTGCTCGTGGCGTTCGCCATCCTGTTCGGCGGCGCCACGCTCGCCGCGTCGATCGCCCTCGGGCTTGCGCTCCAGGAACCGCTCCGCCGCTGGCTGTCGGCGCAGGAGGCCGCCCGCGGCGCACGGAAGCGCGAGGAAGAGACGCTGCACCACGTCTGAGAGACTTCCCACGTCAGTCGTGCTGTAGTCTGTAAGAGGGACGCGTCCTGGACGTCTATCTCATCGACGGCACGTACGAGCTGTTTCGGCACTATCACGCACTGCCGTCGGCGCGCGACGCGGACGGGCGCGAGGTGGCGGCGGTCCGCGGCGTGCTGCTGTCACTCCTCCGCCAGATCGCGGACGGCGCCACTCACATCGCCGTCGCCACCGACCACGTCATCGAGTCGTTCCGCAACCGGCTGTGGCCCGGGTACAAGACGAGCGAGGGCGTACCGGCGGACCTGCTCGCTCAGTTTCCCCTTTTGGAGGAGGTCCTGTCGTCAGCCGGAATCCCCGTCTGGCCGATGGTCGAGTTCGAGGCGGACGATGCGCTGGCGGCGGCGGCCGACATCGCGTCGGCGGACCGGCGGGTGGACCGCGTGATCATCTGCACGCCCGACAAGGACCTCGCGCAGTGCGTGCGCGGCACGCGGGTCGTCCAGATGAACCGGCGGACGCGCGCCATTCGCGACGAAGAGGGGGTTGTCGCGAAGTTCGGCGTCCCGCCGGCTTCCATCCCCGACTACCTGGCCCTGGTGGGCGACGCGGCTGATGGCTATCCCGGGCTACCCGGGTGGGGCGCGAAATCGACGGCCGCCGTCCTGGCGAAGTACGGCCATCTCGAGTCGATCCCGGCCGACTGGCGCGAGTGGCGTGTGAACGCGAACAGTCCGGCCGCGCTGGCGCAGACGCTCGTTCGATCCAAGGACCTCGTCCGGCGGTTTCGAACCCTCGCGACGCTCCGCACCGACATCGCCGTATTCCAAAGCGTTGACGAGCTGAAGTGGCAAGGGCCGACGCCGGATTTCGCTTCTGTCGCGGCCCGGCTCGATCAAGCCGTCGTCGCGACGAAGCAGCGAGAACAGACGCGGGGTCCCAGCACGGGGTCGTAGCAGGAGTTTTGGGCCCCGGGGCGCGCGGACGCGCCCGCCCCACGTCTTCCGCACTGCCCGGCCGAGCGGAAGCTCGGCCCTACATCTTGAAATGCCGGTCGGCGAACGCCAAGTACTGGTCCCAGTCGTACGCCGTGATGTCGTGCTTGCCGGTACGCACGTGATAGCGAACCGTGTCGCCCACCGGCTGGTTCGGTGGCGGCATCGTCGTCGTGCCGATGCCTTTCGTGCCGAGCAGGTCGTACACCTCGCTGACGGCGACGGCCCCGAGGAACTCGCCCTTCGGGTCGGCCCACTTGTCCTCGTCCGCGCTGGCGACGTAGAGCGGCCGGGGCGCCGCGAGCGCGAGCAGCATGTGCGAGTCGAACGGCATCGTGTCCTCGCGTCCGCTCCACTGCTTGTAGTTGCCGCAGAACCAGTGAGGGAAGCGGGTGTTGAGGTCGGCCACCGTCTCGCCGAAGACACGGCGGCTGATCGCCGCGCCGCCCTCGCCCGAGTCGTTGGAGACGACGACGGCGAAACGAGAGTCGGTGGCGCCGGCCCAGATCGCGGTCTTCCCGAGGCGGGAATGCCCGACCACCGCCAGCCGCTTCGCGTCCACGTCGCGGTCCGTCTCGAGGTAATCGGCCGCGCGGCTCAAACCCCACGCCCAGGCCGCAACCGCGCCCCACTCTCCGGCGGCAGGCGCCTGCTGGCCGGGCTTCAAATACACGCCGCGGATGCCGAGCGACATCGCGCCCGCGATGTCCGGCTCGATGTCTCCGTAATAGATGGTCGCCAGACCGTAGCCGCGCGACAGCAGTTTCTCGAGCTGCCACCGCGAAGCGGCCGCCCCGCGAGACGACGGGTCGGGCGGTGCCGGCGCGATCGCCTGCGTCGCTTTGTCCTGCGCCCACTCTGCCGCAAGGCGGACACCTGGGTCCGCGCTGACGGAGTGGTTGGGATGGAAGCCGAGGCCGACGAACACGGGGACGGCTCGCATCGCACCGGCGGGAACGTAGAGCAGTAGGTTGAAGGTCTTCCCTCGGACGCGGATGGCCACTTCCTTGCGGACCGCTTTCCCGCCCAGCGCCGCTCTGTCGACCGAGACGACGTCGAACGCCATCCCCTCGGGACGCCCGGGCGCGCGGCCGAACATCTGCGACTCGAGCAGGCCACGGATCTCCTCGCGTCGCGCTCGCCACGCCGAGGCGTCGCGCACAGGCTCGCCACCGGCCGCAATCAGGAGCGGAGGAAGCGTATACGCCGGCACCTTGGCTTCGTCGTAGTTGGTGGCTGAGGGCTGCGGCAGCACGAAGGCCGCGAGGATGAAGGCAATCGCGAGTCGCGTCATGCGAATCTCCGCGGAGATTCTACACCGCTGAGGGCAACGCTGGAGCTTTCGCCCCACGGCTGGTGCCCCACGGGCTGGTGTGCCCCACGGCTGGATCGCCTCGGCTTCCCGCGACCCATTTCGGCCGATTGGGTGTCTAACGGTGTAGTCTGACTGACCCGGAACCAGGGGGTCCCGCATGCGCCCGTTCCTTCGCGACCTTGCTTGGAGTTCTCGCGCCCTTCGCGCGACGCCTGCAGCCGCGGTTGCGGCCATCCTCACCATCGCCCTGGGCACCGGCGCCAACACCGCGGTCTTCGCGGTTGCTTACGGCGTCCTCTTCAGGCCCCTCGCCTGTCCCGAGCCGTCGCGCATCGTCATCGTGTCGTTCCATGCGCCAAGCGGTCGGGAGATCGGCGTCTCGTTGACCGAGATCGAGGACTGGCAGCGCCGCGTCCGCGCTTTCCACGCGACGGGGCCCTACAGCGTCACGGAGCTGACCATCCGCGGCATCGGCGAGCCACGCCTCGCGAAGACCGGCCTGGTGACGCCGGCGTTCTTCGACGTCCTCGGCGTGCCCGCGCGGGCAGGCCGGCCGCCGTCGGGCTCCGATCCCGACGAGTGGGTGGTGCTCGGCAGCCGGTTGTCCGACGAGGCTGCGCGCTCGGAACAAGGCGCAGCCGGGCTGCTCGGCAGCCCGGTCACGGCGGGCGACCACAAGTTCCAGGTGTCGGCGGTCATGCCGCCGGAGTTCGGGTTCCCGGCCGATGACGTCGCGGCCTGGGTTCCGGCCGGCCCGCTGGCCATGCTTCGACTGGGGTCGGGCAGGCAGGTCCCGCGCATCTTCCGGGTGATGGCACGGCTCGAGGACGGCGTGAGCCTCGAACAGGCGCGCGACGATGCGCAGCGGGCGTTTTCGGCGATCGGTAAGAACCGCGAGGACAAATACACCGCGCAGGTGAAGACCCTCGACGAAGTGCTGTTCGGGAAGGTCCGCCCGGTCCTCAACGCGCTCTTGGCGGCAGCCGTCCTGGTCTTGCTCGTGGCCTGCGGAAACGTCGCCACGCTGCTGGTCAGCCGCGCCGTGGGCCGGAATCGCGACCTGGCCGTCCGCCTGGCGCTCGGCGCCAGCTCGTGGCAGCTGGCGCGTGCCGCCCTGGCGGAGAGCCTGCTGATCGCCGCTGCCGGCTCCGCGCTGGGGGTCGGGCTCGCGCTCGCGTGCGTGCGCCTGTTCGTCCGCACCGCGACGGGGGTCGTCCCGAGGCTGGACGCGATCGCGGTGGACCTTCCCGTCCTGGCGGCCACGGTGCTCGTCGGCGTCGGCACGACGCTCGTCTGCGGCCTCGCGCCTGCCTTGTACGCCATTCGCTCGGACTTCGTCCACGCGTTTCGCGGCTCCCGCGCCGGCGCGTCGCGCGGCGCCCGGCTCACGCGCAGGGCCCTCATCGTCGCCCAGGTCGCGATGTCAATCGTCCTGCTCAGCGGCGCCGGGCTGATTGCGCGCACGTTGTACGGCCTGATGTCGGACCGCGCGGGCGCGGATCCGGATCGGGCCCTCGTCGTGAAGCTGGTGCTGGCCGACAACACCGCGCGCTTCGACCTGGCGTCGCGCCTGCCGGTGGTCAGGGAAGTGCTGCGCAGGGTCCGCGCGCTGCCCGGCGTCGAGCACGCGGCGATCGGCACCAACGTTCCGCCGCGTGTCGCGTCGATCGCGTTCAGCGTCGTGGTCACGACGAACGGCCAGGCCGTCGACCACCGCGTGTACCTGGCCTCGGCGACCAGCGACTTCTTCGAGGCGGTGGGCACGCGGGTGGTCGAGGGACACGGGATCGGCGAAGCGGACGAGCAGCACGATGGGCCCGTCATCGTCCTCAGCGAGTCGGCCGCGCGCCTGCTCTCGCCCGAGAAGAGCCTGGTCGGCCGCGAGCTGCCGTGGCCGCTGCCGGCGGGGGCCGGAGGAGGCAGGAAGCCCCTCGTGGTCGGCACCGTCCCGGACGTCAAGTACGGCGGCCTCGATGCCCCGGCGTTTGCGGCCATCTACGCGAGATGGGTGGACCTGCCCGCGAGCGCCGGCCACTTGGTGGTGCGCACCTCGGGAGATCCCTCGTTTCTCGCGCCGACGCTCAGGAAGACCCTGCGGGACGTGGACCCGTCGCTGGCCGCCGGGGAGATCCGCACCCTGCGGCAGGAATACGCCACCTCCCTTGCCGACCGCCGGATCCGCCTCATCCCGGCCGCCGGGTTCGCCGGTCTCGCCGTGGCCCTGGCGCTGGTCGGCCTCTGGGGCCTGCTGGCCCGGGCCGTTACCGAGCGGAGGCGCGAGCTGGCGATCAGGACCGTCCTCGGGGCCTCGCCCGCGGGCGCCGTCGGACTCATCGTTCGGGAAGGGATCCTGCTGGCTGCCTCGGGCGTGGTCCTGGGGCTCGGCGCGGGGGCGGCAGCGGCCCGGTGGCTGCGGTCGCTCCTCTACGGCGTGAGCCCCCTCAATCCCCTGACCTTCGGCGGCGTCGCGGTGTTCGTGACCGCGGCGGCGCTGCTCACGTCGTTCCTCTCGGCCCGTCGCGCGGCTGGCATCGAGCCGCTCGAGCTGCTGCGGTCGGAGTAGGCGGGCCCGCGCGGCTCGCGGAGGCCGCGTCGCGCTGTCAATCGCGTCCCGCGCGTCAGCCCCGACGTCCGACGGTGAAGAACAGGCCGCCCTCGCGGCCGAGCGTCCACACCCAGCCCAGTTGCGCCAGCCACCCTTCGACCCGCCAGTTGTCGACCGCCGGCGAAAAGAGGTCTTCGGGCTCGTCGCCGAGCACGGTGCTCGGGTAAGTCCTCGGGTACTCGACGCCGTTCTCGGCGAGCCACCGTTGCACCTCGCCGACTGTGTGGCGGTGTTCTTCCGGGTGCCGGTACTGATCGCGCTGCCACGCCCTGGCGCGCGGCGGATCGCCTTGTCGATCGCGCAGCACCGGGTCGAACGGGACGTACCGAAAGCCGGACAGTCGCGCCACGGCTCGGCGGCATCGCAACGGGATTCGCGCGATCGCGTTGTAGACACCGACGACGATGAAGCCACCGGGCCGGGCGAGCTTTGCGATGCGAGCGAACGAGGTGGGGGGATTCGGCGTGTGGTGAAGCACGCCGGATGAATAGACCAGATCGAACGCGCCCGCCCTCAGGCCCGGCCGCTGGAGGTCGGTTTCCACGAACTTCACGCGGTCGAGTCCGTAGCGCTCCGCGGCCGCGGCGCCGAGCCGGAGGGACTCCGGCGCGAGGTCGGCGCCGATGACCAGACGATCGGCACGGGCCAGGTGGAGGCACATCTGGCCGGTTCCGCAGCCGATGTCGGCGATCCGCGCGTCGCCCGGCACCGAGCGATCGAGCAATCGCGCGAATCCGCTGCGTCCGGCGCGCTCCCGGAGCGCCTGCAAATCCTCGGACGGCCGGTATCCCGGAAACGGCGCCCTTTGGTAGAAGCAGCGCACCGCCTCGGTCCGGCCGTCGCCGGGGAGCCGCAGGTTGGGGATGCCGTCGGAGGCCACGAACCGCGCACCGCACGCCGCGCAGGTCCAGGCTGGCGAGAGCGCACCCCCGCACGCGGGGCAGGCGAGGAGGTCCCTGAAGCCGCTCATGCCTCAGAAGATGGCATAGATGAAGGGCGCGAGCGCCTCGACCGTCGTGGCCAGGATCAGGATGAGGCCGAACAGGCACAGGAACACGGCAAGCGGCACCAGCCACCGCTTGCCGGACTCCCTGGCCCACAACCCGCGCACGAGGTCGGCGGTCGCTCCGCCGGCGCTCGCGAGCACGATCAGGCGGCGCTTGAACCCGCTGCGTTTCTTGAGGCGCATGTCGCGTCCTCCACCGGCCGTTCGGACGCCGGCGCCACCCGCTTGGTGACGACGGCCCGGCCGGCGACGAGGGTGTCGATGCCGCTGCGCCGGAAGGTCGAGTAGCCCTCGAGCGCCGCGGCGACGATGGGTTCGCCGGCCACGTTGAACGACGTGTTGAGCAGCACGGGGATGCCGGTACGGCGGCCGTAGGCTTCGAGGAGCGCGTGCAGGCGCGGTGCCATCTCCCTCTCGAGCACCTGCACGCGCGCGGATCCGTCCACGTGGGTGACGGCGGCCAGGCGCGGCCTCCACTCCGGGCGCACCGGAAACACGCCCGACATGAACCTCGCGAGGCGCGCGCCGCCCGAGGGCAGGTCGAAGAACCGGTCGGCGGCCTCGGCCGGCACGACCGGCGCGAACGGCCGGAACTCCTCGCGGCACTTGATGTCGCGATTCAGCCGATCGCGCATGGCGTGCGCATGGGGCGCCGCCAGGAGGCTCCGGTGACCCAGCGCGCGCGGGCCGAACTCGCAGGCACCCTCCATCCAGCCCACCACCCGGCCGGCGGCGAGGTCGTCGGCGACGCGCTCGACGAGCGTCGGGTCGTCGACCTCGTCTACGGGGAGACCGTCCTCGCGGGCGGCGCGGGCCAGCTCGTCCCCGCTCACCGTCGGGCCCCAGAAGGGATGGTCGGGGAAGTCGCGATCGGGATTGCCAAAGTAGACCCGGTCCGCATAGAGCGCCGCGCCGAGGGCGCACCCGGCGTCTCCGGGCGCCGGCGGGACGAACACGCGCTCGAACCCGGATTCGGCGAGCACTCGCGCGTTGGCCACCCCGTTGAGCGCGACGCCGCCGCCGAAGCAGAGATCGGTCAATCCCGTCTCGCGGCGCAGCTGCCGCGCGAGATCGACGAGGGTGTCCTCGAGCACGCGCTGGATGCTGGCGGCGCAGTCGGCGAAGCGTTGTCCCTCGGCCGACGTCAGGTCGATGGGATCGTACGGGCTTCGCTCGGGCCCGAACAATTCGACGAACTTGTCCGAGTACGAGCGCTCCCCGGTCGTGTGGTATTCGAAGTAGTCCGGCACGATCGCGAACGCACCGTCCGGGGTGGGGTGAATCAGGCGCCTGACACGGTCCGCCATGTTCGGCCGGCCATAGGCGGCGAGCCCCATGACCTTGTACTCGTCCTCGTTCACGGTGAATCCGAGGTAGGCGGTGAAGGCCGAGTAGAGCAGGCCGAGCGAATGCGGAAACCGGATTTCGCGTAGCAGCGTCAGGTCAGTGCCGCTCGGCCGGCGCTCGCCGTGGCCGACGGTGAGCGTCGCCCATTCGCCGACGCCGTCAGCCGTCATGATCGCCGCACGACGAGTCGGCGCGGTCAGGAACGCCGCCGCGGCGTGCGAAGCGTGATGGTCGGTGAAGAGGATCCTCCCCTTCTGGACGCCCAGGTGGGACGAGATGATGCCCCGGGCCCAGACCTTCTCGCCGAGACTGTTCTTGATCGCGGCCGGGAACGACCGCCAGGATCGAGGGAACGCCCGCAGCGCGCACGTGAGGATTCGCTCGAACTTCAGCATGCTGCGCTCGTAGAAGACGACGGCGTCGAGGTCCGCCGGGTCGATGTTCGCCCGGTCGAGGCACCACTCGATCGCCCTCACGGGAAACGTCGCGTCGCCCTTGCGCCGGGAGAGGCGCTCCTCTTGCGCGGCACAGACCGGCACGCCGTCGGCGATGAGGGCCGCGGCCGAGTCGTGGTAGTGCGCGGAGATGCCGAGGATCTTCATGTCAGTCCTCGCTCCGGGGCGACTCATGCCGGTTGCCGGCAATCCCAATCCAGCCGGTCGCTTCACGGCGCTGGGCGCGCCTGGCCAACCAGGCGAACGGCGGGATCAGAACGAAGTAGATGGCCGCCAGGACCGCCGTGCCGAGCACGCCGCCGATGGCGGCGGCGAGGCGCAGGTAGCGGTTCCACAGGCGCCTGGCGCGCGCATGCCACACGTGGCGGCGATACCCCTGGGGAGAGACGCGGACCAGCTGGCTGTACGTGTAGTTCATGTGGAAGACCTCGTCGCGGAGGATCTGCTCGAAGATCGCCCGCGTCTGCGGATCGTCGTCGACCACTTCGCGATAAATCGCGAACCGGCCGGCGGCCGCCTTCTCCGCGACGTGCAGGAAGGCGAGCAGACGGTCATCGGGTTCCCCGTCGATGCGCAGGTCATCCAGTCCGTGGCCGCCCGGAAGGGGATCGCCCCCGAAGAGGACGTGGCGCGCGGGGCGCCGCGCCCGGATGAGGGCGGCACCGCGCCCGCGAAACAGCTCGCCGTGACGCAGCTCGTCGATAGCGTGCTCGAGATACAGCCGGCGGAGGAGGGGATCCGGCGTCACCTCGGACGCGCGCAGGATGTCGCGGCCACCGTCGGTTTCGACGTGCGCGAAGATGAGCAGCTTGCGAAGGCGTCGATCGGCGTCGCCCCACACCCATCGATGGACCGGCTGCATGATCCGACCGAGCGGCGTCGCACGCGAGACCACCGGCGCTTCACCTCGGGGCGGGGCGGCATGGGGTTGGAACTGTGAATCGGTGCGGGCTGTGGGGCTCGTCATATGAACAACCGTGAGCGGCCGGCCATTCGCGTGACGGCAGAGATAGCGACCGCGGCCATCGGCATCGCATTGGTCGGCTGTGCCGTTGGCGCGACCCAGCCGTGGCTGGACCGGCACTTCCTGGGGTCGTTCCTGCTGACACGCAACTGGTACGTGTTCATCGAGACGACGGTGCGTGTTGGAATCGGCGCCTTCGGCGCATCGCTCGCCGTGCCGCTGCGACGTCGCATCGCCCTGGCGGTCGAGCGAACACCGACATACCCGCTCACCATCGCCATCGCAGCGGCGTTGGCGGTCGGAGCGAGCGAATGGGTCCTCCGGGCCGCCGAACAGCGGCCGACCGGATGGCTCTGGGCCGCGCGGGAGCCGCTTCGCCGGCCTGACGACCGGCTCGGCTGGGTGCTCGTGCCGAATCGAACCGCCCACGACACCATTGCCGGTCGTGTCGTGGAATACACGATCGATGCCGCGGGCTGCCGGCTCAGGCGTCTCGACGCGCCGGTCGATCCCGATCGCCCGACGATCGTCTTCGCCGGCGAATCGGTGATGTTCGGTGAAGGGCTGTCGTGGAGCGAGTCGATCCCGGCGCAGGTTGAAGCGAGGCTCGGGATTCAGAGCGCCAACCTCGCGGTCAACGGGTACAGCTCGGACCAGGTGCACATGCGGCTCGAGCGGGAGCTGCCGCGCTTTCGGCGTCCGGCGGCTGTGGTCGTGCTCTTCATGACCGCACTGTTCGGCCGGAACCTGGATCACGATCGCCCGCATTTCGCTCCGGGGCTGGTGTGGACGCCAGCCCAACCTGCCTCGCGGCTGAAGCTGCTGGCGCGCTTCCTGGTTCCCTACCGGAGCGAGCGGGCAGTTGACGTGGGCGTCGCGGTGACCCACGAGGTGTTCAGCGCGACCGTCACCCTCGCCAGCTCGCGCCATGCCAGGCCGCTCGTGGTGGTCCCGCAGTTCGGACCTGAAGATCCTGCCAGCCGATCGATTCGCCTGCGAATCCTTGACGACAGCATTCCACAGCTGGTGGTGCCGCTCGATGCCGGCTGGCGGTTGTCGTGGAACCAGCATCCCGATGCGCGCGCCGCAGCCGCCATCGCACGTGCCGTCGCGGAGCGGTTGAGACAGCCGTAGCACTGTCGTACTGACCACCGCCTCCGTCGGCTTGTGATGGCGGACACGGCCAGGCTGACGCGATCCCGCGTGTTCGTCCACCGCCCGAGCGCGGACTCCGCCGTTCCCTCGCGGCTAATCCACCCGCAGCATCTCGCGAAGCTGTGGGCCGAGCAGCATCGGATCGCCCCGCACGTGCACCATCATGTAGACCCGGTCGAATCGGTCCGGGGTGGCGGGAAGGTAGAAACCTGCCGCGCGTCCCTTCTCCGTGGGCGCGCCCATCCCGAGCTCCGCCCCAAGGACAGCCTGCTGTCGGCCGCTGCCGCTACCAGCTCGGCATTCCCGGTTCCCTCGGGTACTCCGAGTGGCCCTTGGCGGCCGATTCGCAAAAGGGCTAGCATGAAATATCCTTCAACGGCATTTCGCGCCTGGCTCGGTTCCACCTTGGGGAGGGACGTGATGAGCCGGATCCTCGAGTTTCGAACCACCACGGACAAGTACCCCGATCTCTACACGCCGCCCGTGGTGGCGGCGCTCGAAGTCCTCGCACCCTTCAATCGCGACAGGCGCGAGGTCATGGCGGCACGCATCGCCCGCCGAGCGGAGCGCTTCCGCAACCACCGGCGCATAGACTTCCTTCCCGCCGAAGGACTCATTCCCCGCACCTCCATCCGGGTACAGGACGCGCGCGAGGGGAACTTCGAAGGGGCCGAAATCCCGGCCGACCTGAAACGCCAGTGGATCCAGGGCACGGGCCCGGCCACCAAGCCCGGCGCGGCGATCCGCAGCGGACTGCGCAACGCGGCGTACGCCCTGCTTTCGGGGGCAGACGGCTGGATGTTCGACGGCGAGGATGCCCTGGGGCAGGTGGAGACCATGGGGCTCGACAATCAGCGGAGCCTCAAGATGTCCATCGCCGGCGACCCCCTCTTTCTGGAGGTGGCCGAGGAGGTCTCGGACGAGATGAACCGCTGGGCGCTGGGCTTTTTCGGCCGACCCATCGTCGGCGACTGGCGAGAGCAGCTGCGCTTTACGACCAGGTTGTTCCGATGCCGCGGGCTGCACCTGGACGACCGCCACGTGCGCGAGGCGGACGGAACGGGCTTCTCGGCCTCCATTGCGGACCTCGTGCTCTACGTGGTGACCAACCACGCGCGGCTCCTCGCGGCGGGTACCTCCGTGGCCCTCTACCTGCCGAAGATCCAGACGGCCGGGGAGGCGGCTTTGTGGAACGAGATGCTCACCGCGCTCGAACACCACCTGGGCCTCGCGGTGGGCACCATCAAGGTCTACGTCCTGGTGGAGCAGATCGAGGCCAGCTTCCAGCTCATGGAGATCCGTGCCGCCCTGTCGCCCCACTTCGTTGGGTTCAATACGGGGCGCTGGGACTACATCAACAGCGTCTCGGACGCGCTCTCCTGGGACCGGGACTTCATCAATCCCAACATCGATCTCATCACCATGACTTACGGCTACATGCGCACCTACGAGGACCGCGTGCGTCGGGCGGTCAACACGCCGGACCGCAACGGCCGGTGCGCTCTGTGGCAGGGCGGCATGGAGACCAACATCCCCGTCGGGACAGAAGAGGGGGTGGCGGCCGGGATGAAGCGGGCGTTGGCCGGGGCCCAACGCGAGCAGCGCGAAGGGGCGAGCGGAAAGTGGGTGGCGCACTGGAAGATGGTCCACATCGTGCGGCCCGTGTGGGAAAGGGCCGGAGAGGAGAACCAGCTCGCCCGCCCGTTCCCTCGCCTCACCTACACGGAGCAGGACGCCCGGAGCCTCGCGCTCCTCGAGCCGGCGCCTCGCACCGTGCGCGGCGCGCGCGACCTCCTGAGCGTGGCGCTCCAGTACGGCAACGCCTTCGGACAGGGCTACCAGGCCGCCGCCCTCAAGCCGGCGGACTCTTTCGGCGACGACGGCGTTTTGTACCTCATGGAGGACATGGCCACGGGGGAGATCCGCTTGAGCATCCTCTGGGAGTGGCTCCACAAGGGCGCCGCGTTGACCGACGATGACGCGCAGACGGGCGCCCGGACCGGAGACGTTTTCTCGGGACCTCTCTTCGAACTCCTGCTGGAAGAGGAATTCGGCAAGCTGCAGAAGGCGACCGACCGGGATGTCCACGACGACTCGAAAGACACCACGCTGCCCATCGCGCGCGCCATCGTGAAGGCCTACGTGACGAGCGACGTCAAGCCGCCGTGGTACGTGGACCTGCTGAACATCAACCTGGACAACCACGATCTCGCCACGGCGGAAGAGCGCATCGCGCGCTACCTCGAGACGTTCCGTCGCAACGGGACCCGGATCACCGAGAACCAGGACTTTTGAAGCTCGCACCGGAGGGGCCATGAACGCACTCGACCAGGCCGTGGTGGCCACCCAGGAGTGGTTCGACAGCGCGCGGTTCAAGGGCATCACGCGCCTGTACTCGGCGCGGCAGGTGGTGGAGCAACGCGGGACCATCCCGAGCGACTACCCCGTGGCGCGCGAGGCCGCCGTCGCGTTCTACGATCGCCTGCGCCAGCTGTTCGAGCAGCGCAGGAGCATCACCACCTTCGGACCCTACTCTCCGGGCCAGGCGGTGACCGTCAAGCGCATGGGCATCGAGGGGATCTACGTGGGCGGATGGGCCACCTCGGCCAAGGGCTCGACCACCGAGGACCCGGGCGCCGACCTCGCCAGCTACCCCCTGAGCCAGGTCCCGGACGAGGCTGCCGGCATCGTGCGCGCCCTGCTCACCGCCGACCGCAACCAGCAGTTCCTGCGCTGCCAGATGACCGACAAGCAGCGGGCCGAGACACCGGAGGTGGACTACCGGCCTTTCCTCATCGCCGATGCGGACACGGGCCACGGCGGAGATCCTCACGTACGCAACCTCATTCGCCGCTTCACCGAGGCGGGCGTCCCCGGGTACCACATCGAGGACCAGCGTCCGGGCACCAAGAAGTGCGGCCACCAGGGCGGCAAGGTGCTCGTGTCCTCCGACGAGCAGATCAAGCGCCTCAACGCGGCGCGGTTCCAGCTCGATGTCATGCGCGTTGCGGGGATCATCGTGGCCCGCACCGACGCGGAGGCGGCAAACCTGCTCGAAAGCCGCGGCGACGAGCGCGACCAACCCTTCATCCTCGGCGTCACCAACGTGAACCTGCCCACGTACAAGGCCGGTTTCCTGGCGCTCATGAGACGGTGTTTCAACCTCGGCATGACCGACATCAACGGCCATCTGCTCTACACGCTCTCCGACGATGAGCTCGCGGCGGCCGACGCCTGGCTCGACCGAACGGGCCTCTCCGCCCACGTGATGGAGGGCGCCGCCACACTCAGGAAGAAGCCGGACACCCCGGTGGACACCCTCTTCGACAAGGCGGCCCACCGCTTCCTCGAGATTCTGGGAAACCGAGGCGGGTCTCCACACCTACGGCGAGGCCGTGGCCGACGTCCTGGAGTTCCGGGTCAACGAGGGCGAGTTGCTCGAGACGGACCTGGAGGAGTGGCGGAGCTTTGCGCGAGGCGCCTCCTTCTACGCCGCGCGGAAGAGGGCGAGGGCTCTCGGCGTGAACATCGTCTGGGATTGCGAACACGCCAAGACGCCCGAGGGCTACTACCAGGTCCGCGGCGGCATCGAGTTCGCCATCGCGAAGTCCCTCGCCGCGGCGCCCTTCGCCGACGTCCTCTGGATGGAGACGGCCACCGCCAACCTGGACGAGGCGCGCCACTTCGCCGAGGCCATCCACGCCGAGGTCCCCGACAAGATGCTGGCCTATAACCTCTCGCCCTCCTTCAACTGGGACTCGACGGGGATGAGCGACGACGACATGCGCCGCTTCCCCGAGGAACTGGGCAAGATGGGATTCGTGTTCAACTTCATCACCTACGGCGGCCACCAGATTGACGGCCTCGCCGCGGAGGAGTTCGCCACGGCCCTGAGGCAAGACGGCATGCTGGCCCTGGCCCGCGTCCAGCGCAAGCTCCGCCTGGTGGAATCGCCCTACCGCACGCCGCAGACCCTGGTGGGCGGGCCGCGCCTCGATGCCGCGCTCGTGGCCTCTTCCGGGCGCACGGCCACCACCAAGGCCATGGGCAAGGGTTCCACGCAGCACCAGCACCTCATGCAGACCGAGGTGCCCAAGAAGCTCCTCGAGGAGTGGTTGGCCATGTGGGGGGAGTACTACCGCCTTCCCGACCCGCTTCGCGTTGAGCTGAGGCCGCACCGCGCGGGCTCCGAGCTGCTCGAGCTGGCGCTGGTGGGCAAGAACCTGCAAAAGGAAGCCAACGTCATTTTCGCGCCCATCCAGGACCGACGCGGCCTGAACATCCTCTCCGTTCGTGACCAGAACACCTTCGACCGGGGGCTGCGGCAGAAACGCCTCATGACCCTCATCCACCTATTCCTCGTGCACCGGTACAGAATCGACGCCGTGCACTACGTGACGCCAACGGAGGACAATCAGTACCAGGCGGGCAAGATGAAGGCGCACGGCATCTTTACCGAGGTGAAGACGGAGGTGGGCGATATCATCGTCGCCGACGTCAACCACGTCCGCATCGGCGAGCTGCTCGCCCCGGACAGGGTGAAGCTGGGCCAGCTCATTCGGAAGGAGGG
This sequence comes from uncultured Acidobacteriota bacterium, assembly GCA_963744445.1. GTDB lineage: Bacteria > Acidobacteriota > Vicinamibacteria > Vicinamibacterales > Fen-181 > CAVUTP01. The sequence goes on along the minus strand of CAVUTP010000014.1, from coordinate 1,676,837 downwards.
GGACTCCTATCCCTCGACCTGGACACCCGATGCGCCGTCAAGACCAACACCCTGAGATTGGAGACGGTCTCCCGAATGCCGTCGAATGTACCGCTGCGTAGCCACTCAGATCCCTCCCAGCGTTACCCCCGCTTCAACTGCTGCCCTCGAGCGGTCACGCGCGGCGCGTGGGAGGGCACGTCTGCGGAGGTAGCGTGGACGGCTTCGCGAAACCGGCCCGCGAAGGGCCCGACCTGCCGTGGCAGGACGGGCCCTCCTCTCAACGCAACTGCCTCTAGCGGAGCGCGAGCGACCACGCGCCGAGACCGTGTGTCGCCGCGTACAGTCTCCGCCCGCCGGGCGCGATTGTCAGTGCCGACACCTCCGCGTTCGGCATTCCAGCGGCGGCCAGCAACCAGGTGGTCGTGCCAGCAGGGAGACGCGAAACCCCGAAGTCGGTTGCGGCGTACAGGTCACCGGTGGCCTGGTCGTACGCCACGTCGTTCACGGGAATGTCCCCCGGTACGCTTCCGTCGAGCCTAGTCCACGTGGCGGCACCCGCGGGATTGGTACACCACCACGAACACGTGCCCTGGCTGCGCTGGCGTATTCGCGTTGAAGCCGTTGTACGAAACAAACGCGCGATTCGGGTCGGCGGGGTCGACGAAGATGCCGCTGACGAAGCGGGCCGGGTCGTTCGTGGCGAGTCCGTCGATCCGGACGAAGACGACGGCGCCGCCCGGATCCGCATCAGCGTTCTTCGACACGAAGACACGCCCCGTGCTCGTCGATGCCCACAACGTCGAGCCGTCGGCGCCGCGCGCGATCCGCGACACACCGCCTCCAGCCCGATCGCCCCACGACGCGTTCGTCAGGCGGGTCGAGGCGGAGGGAGCGGGTGGCGGCACGTAGGCCGCGGGAGGTGCCGGCGGGGCCGCCGGCGGGTCGTAGCCGACGGCGCCGAGAGGCTCCCAATCCCCGCAGTAGATCGAGAAGTCGCCGGTGAACTCGTTGCATCGGTTGCGGAAGTCCTGAACCGACAGCGATCCCCGGCCGTGCGTCTTCGTCCGCCACACGTGCTGGGCCCCGGCCCAGATCCAGCCGCTGTGCGCCGGATCGGACACAACGGGCGGGTAGAAGAGCGCGGCTTCCACCCCGTACATCCGGTCGGCAACCCAATTCCAGTCGTGAATCGCACCGTTCTCGAAATTCACCTCGGGTGAGATGTTGTAGAACGTGTGGAACCTGAACCCGTTGAGCACCGCATCGAAGCCGGACTGTCCGCCGTCCCCCCAGAACGTCTGGCTCCAGTAGGTTGGCGACCCGGCGGTCTGGAAGGTCCCGTTGTCCTGGGTGCCGCCCATCACGCGGTTGGGGTTCGTCGGATCGACCGAGAGACTCTGGAACTGCAGCGTCGAGAGCCCCCGGTTGATCGCCTCGAGGCGTGTCGGCACGCGTGACAGCAACTGGCGGCAGCGTGCCATCGCAACGGCGTCGAGCGGCCGCCAGTCACATTGGTTCGACTCGTCGGTGAACGAGCCGCTCGAGCGCATCACCCCTCCATCCGATCCGTTGAAGAAGAGGAAGGGGTTGTCCGGGTGAGTCACCATCGCGTGGTGATCGGGGTGCAGCCCGTTCGGGTACAGCGCGCCGGTCGCGTCCTTCGTCATGTCCGTGTACGTCGCGCCACCATCGGTCGAGAGCACGACCGCGCGCCCGTGCGAGATGCGAGCGGGCTCGCCGTACTGGTACGAGCCACCGACATACAGCACATCGGGGTAGCCGGGCGGCGTGGAGATCAGGTTGTCGTACCAGCACTGCCCTCCGCAGTAGTCGTACGACCCGAACCGTGGATCGGCCGGATTGGTGCTCGTCATGTTGGCGAATGTCGGCGTGCCCGTCGCCACGTCGTCAGATCTGAACACGCGGCTATACAGCGGCAGGACGGTGGTGTCGGGCAGTGTGACCGACCCGCCAGAGTCCCCTTCGCCGACGTACATGCGGGTCTTCCCGTTCGGCAGGGTCGTCACCGCGATCTCCGGCCGCATGGAACTGGACGGGAAGATCGGCTCCTTGATCTGTACCCACGTCGCGCCGGCATCGTTCGACCGCCAGACGCCCCGCCCGTACGACCCGGCGTAGACGATGTCGGGGTTTGACGGGTCGAGCGCCACGCGGCGGACGCCGCGAAGCGAGCACGGGCTGGTACCCGCCAGCGCCGACACGTTGCAGGGCGCGGGGTCCGCGGTGCCGTTGTGGATGAAGGTGAACGTCGAACCGCCGTCCGTGGACTTGTAGAGTCCGCGGGGCGGTGCGCCGGGCGTGCCAGAGGCGCCGCCGGTCGACGCAACGCCGCGCACCGCGGCCGTTGTGCCGACGTAGATGACGTTGGGATTCCCTGGGTGAATCGCGATCGTTCCAATCGCCCTGTACTGGAACGAGCCCTGTCCGAGCGGCCCCGACCATGTGGCGCCGCCGTCACTGGACTTGTAGAGACCCACGCCGGCGGCCGAGTCGCCGGATGCGTTCGCCTCGCCGGTCCCGACCCAGACCGTATCCGGGTCGGAGGGATCGAGGACGATCGAACCGATGGCATTGATGCCGAGCGCAGCCGACAGGTACTGCCACTGTGGGCTACCGGCCAGCGCGTTTTCCGTGCGCCAGACGCCACCGCCCGCCGCCGCGACCCAGATCCGGCAGCTGCCGGGGACGCAGGTGGGCGCAATCGCCATCGCCGTCACGCGGCCAGACGACTCGGTCCTGGCTCGGCACGTACGAGAAGCGGAGTGGCGTGCTTTGGTAGACGGCGCTCGTCGGACCCATGTGAAACCACTGATCCGGGGCGGTCTTGCCTGCGCCGACGCCTCGCGCGCGAAGCTCACCGAACGACTCGCGCGCGGCAGCGAGCCAGTCGAGCCGAACGTCGTCTGCCGGATACGCGAGTGCAGCGAAGTGCTGCGCATCGCGTCCGCCCGGCCCATCCGGGGATTCCCCTTCGTTCCCGGGGATGGTCTGGCCGAGTCGGTCCAATCGGCGAGCGGCGGCGCGGGGCGAACCCTCTCGGGCGCCCATGACGGGTCCCGGAGCGTCCAACCGCCCAGAGTAAGCAACGAACGCCACGGCGCCGATCACGGTCAAGCCGAGCATGGCCGCGACCGACAGGAAGCGCACAGAGCGGGGCAAGCGCATCGAGAGGGGCGATCGCATCGAGCACCTCCACGAATACGTGTTCACCGGCCGGAGTGTGGGAGAAGTTGAGAATGCCCGAGCATGGCTCGGAGGTCAAGCGTGACCTGGGTTGCAAGCTGGTCCATGGCACGCCCCGGCGCCCAGGTTGCGTCCCTCGCTTCGGCGGTCGTGGAGCATTAGCCGACTCGCGATCGAGTTCGCCGACGTGCGCCATGCCGCCGCGTTCGGACGCTTCTTGAAATTCCGCTTTCGCAAAACGTCGCTTCTGTTTTCCGTGGTTCCCCCGCCTTTCTTCCGTCTTTCCCCCCGTGGCGTAACTGCAACAGAGCCATTCGCCGGCGTTGGAAAGCCGGACATTTTCCAGCCAGAGAATGCCCCTACGGCAGCATCCTCGGAATCCGGCCACGCCGCCAATTCGCGTGGAAATCACCACCTGTACCAGTCACTGCTTCCCGTCGCCGTGAATCAGCTGGTCGGTGGCGTGCGGTTTGCAGCCCAGCGATAACAGCCCTCTAAAACCGATCAACCTGGCGCGTGTTGGGAGTGCTAACAGCTCGCATTCCCACGCTGTCGTTTTGTCGTGGCAGGCACCCATGCCATCCTCGGTCCGATGTCGTGTCCGAGTTCTACTCGCCGATGACCACGTAGTCGTTCGCGAAGGCCTGAAGGCCGTCCTGCGCAAGGCGGGCTTCGACGTCGTGGGAGAGGCCTCGGACGGACGCGCCGCCGTCGCATTGTGCAACACCGTCCAGCCGGACGTGGCGGTCCTCGACGTCGCGATGCCGCTCCTGAACGGAATCGACGCGGCCCGCGAGATTCCTCAAGAATCACCCGAACACGAGAGTCGTCCTCCTCACGATGTACACGGAGGAGTCGGTACGTGCTTGCGGGCCTCCGTGCGGGCGTAACGGGCTACGTTCTCAAGAGCAACGCGGTGGCGAGTCTCGTGCAGGCGGTCCGCGCGGTCTCGAAGGACGACATGTACCTCGGCCTCGGCGTTTCGCAGGCCCTCGTGAAGGCGTGCCGTGCAGACGTACCATCCGAGGTCGATCCCCTCAGCCGTCGTGAACGCCAGGTCCTCCAACTGATCGCCGAAGGCCGGACGATGAAGGAGATCGGCGCCGTGCTCGGCATCAGCCCGCGCACCGCGGAGACGCATCGCACCCGCATCATGCACCGCCTGGACGTCCACGACATCGCGAGCCTCGTGAGATACGCGATCGACTGCGGCCTGCTTCGTCCGCCAGGGCAGGGACAAGGTCCCTCCGATTCCTCCACCCCGAAGGCCTGTCCCGGCGAGTCGTCACGCCTTCGCGTTCCCGCTGGTGCGGTGTAGACCATGGCTGTCGTCGGGACCGGGCGCCGATCGAGCCAGTGGACCAGAATCGCCTGGGTCGCTGTCGTCGCCTGCGGCGGCCTCGGGGCGTCGTTTGCGTTTTGGGATCCCCTCGAGGTGGACGAGCGCGCCCATATCAGGCGGCTCACCGCACAGGCGGCCAGCAGTATCGCAGCGGACCTCGAGGCCGACGTCCACGCGCGGCTCCTGGCGCTCGTTCGCCTCGCCCAACAAGAGGGCTGGGAAGAGGAGCCGGGACAGGCATCGTCGAAGCTGGAGTGGACGCTCAATTGCCGCCTCTTCCTTGACCACTATCCGAGCTATATCGACCTTCGCTGGTTGGACGCCGAGGGCCGGGTCCGGTGGCAACAGGACCGGAGCGACGGCCGAGCGGTGAACGCCGATTCGCCGATCGGGGCGACGGCCCTGCCGGCCGTGTCCAAGACTATTTCGGCGGCGGAGCAGTTTGGCCAGGTCTCTGTCTCCCCCGCGTTCCGGCGGCCCGATGGCAGGGTGGCCATGCTGGCGGTGGTCACGGTCGTCAGGGACTCGGTTCGAATCGGTCAGCTGGTCGGCGAGTTCGACGTAAGGACCGCATTGTCGAGCATGTTGACCGACCATGATCATCTGGGGTTTTTGATCGCCGTGCGCTCGGACTCCACCGAGATCTTCCGCACGGCGGGTGATGCACCGCGCGGCGGCGAAGCGTACGTGCACGAAGTCGGGCTACCGCTGCCCGGCACGACTTGGCGAATCATGGTCTGGCCCGACGCCACCCTGCTCTCCGAGATGCGGTCCTCGCTGCCGGAACTGGCGGCGGTGCTCGGCGGCCTGCTGGGGTCCGCGCTCCTTCTCACGTGGCACTTCGGAAGGACCGCCCAGTCGAAATCTCGCGAACTCCGCGACGCCAGGGATCAGCTGGAGGTGCGCGTGGTCCAGCGCACGTCGGAACTCTGGGAAGCCAACCAGCGTCTCGAAACGCAGGTGTCCGAACGCATGCGAGCCGAGGATTCCCTGCGCAACCTGTCCGGTCGGCTCCTGCAGCTGCAGGACGATGAACGTCGCCGCATCGCCCGCGAGTTGCACGACAGCACGACGCAGATGTTGGGCGCTCTGGCCATCAGCCTGGCGCAGGCCGAACAGGTGGCGCGAAAGTCCCGCAACAGGAACCTCAAAGCCCACCTGGACGACGGCCAGCAAGTCCTCGAGCGTGTCACCGCCGAGATCCGTACCATCTCGCACCTGTTGCACCCGCCGGTGCTCGATGAACTGGGCCTCGAGTACGTCCTGCCTTGGTACGTGGATGCATTCACCAAACGAAGCGGCATCGCGGTCGCGCTGGAGGTTCAGTCGGAACTGGGCCGGCTGCCCGGCGAGGTGGAGATTGCCTTCTTCCGCATCACGCAAGAAGCCCTGTCGAACATCCATCGTCATTCCGGCAGTCCAACTGCGCACATCAGCCTGGTGCGGGATGCGGAGACGGCCACGCTCAGAATCGAAGACCACGGGTCGGGTGTTCCTCCGGGGATCCTCGAGCACAGGGGCATCGCGAGCCTGGGCATCGGCATCGCGGGAATGCGGGAACGCGTTCGACAGCTGCAAGGCACTCTCGAGATTGCAGGAGGCCAGGACGGGACAACGATCCTGGCCGTCCTGCCACTTCCGCGTGACTTGGCCGCCGTCGCCGGGCAAGGCCTGCCCGACGTGGACGGTCCCGCGGGGCAGCGACCCAGGTGATGAGCGCGATTGCCGCGTCCCTTCATGTCACGTCGGCCGAGGCGTTGCGTTCGGACCGCCGATTCCAAGTGGCCGGGGCCGCGTAAGGAATCCCGCCAGGCGGTGGATCGCCGCTTTCGCCAACGCCGTCATTGAACCAGCGATATCTCGACCTGAATGACGCCGTTCGGATACGCCGCCCTGATGACCAACTCCGTGGACGCACCCGGACCGGCGATCTGCAGGCGACTCTCGCCGCCGCGCTTCACGGTGATGGTGACTTCGTTCCCGGTGGCGGGCGTAACCGTGACCATGCCGGGGTCGGACGATCGCCAGGCCGGAGCGATCGTCGTTGGCCGCCCGCCGGCATCGAGCACGTAGGCTCTTGCTTCCACCGACACCTGTTCACCATCGCCGACACGCAGGTAAGGCGGCGAGATCCAGCGGTCGCCAAGGTAGAGGCCCCGTGCGATTCGAGGATCGACCTTGAACGACACCTCGATGCCGCTGACTTCTGGGGACGGCGCTGACGGAGCCGACCCGTCCCCGCAGCCGGCAAGGACCGAGCACCACGCAGCGAGCGCGAGAGTCAGCCGGATGCTCATTTCTGGGAGATCTTCACCTGCAGCGTTTCGCCCGAGTAGTCAGCTTTCACGCCCAGCTGCCTCGACACGCCCTGAGAGGACACCTCTATGCTGCTCTCGCCGGGGCGCAGCACCGTGATCGTGACGTCCTTCCCCTGGCTGGGCGTGACCGTGATCATCTCGGGATCCGCTGGTATCCACTGGGGGGCTATTCTCACTGGCTTCCCCTCGTCGGCGAGCCCTTCGGCCCTGGCCTCCACGGTCACCTGTTTCCCCTGGCCGACCTGCGTGTAGGGCAGCTCGAGCCAGCGGTCGCCGGTGTACAGGCCCTTGGAAATGCGAGGATCGCGCTTGACCGAGATGTTGATGGCGGCCAGGCCTCGCGCCGTTGCCCCGACCGACTTGTCCTGCGACCCTTGCGCGCGGGCACCCGTGGTTTTCGAGGCAGCGGAGTTGCCCTCGGACGCGGCCGCGATGGAGATCAGCTCAACTTCGAAGATCAGCGTGGCGTTGGGAGGCACGCTCGCTCCCGCGCCGCGCTCGCCGTAGGCAAGGCTGGGCGGGACGAACAGCTGCCATTTGGATCCGACGGGCATCAGCTGAAGAGCCTCGGTCCAACCCTTGATGACCCTCTTCATTTGAAAGGTCGCAGGCTTGTTGCGCTTGTAGGAGCTGTCGAACTCCGTGCCGCCGATCAGCGTGCCGCGATAATGGCAGACGACCGTGTCGTCGGCCGTGGGCTTCTTGCCGTCGCCCTCTTTCAGGATCTTGTACTGAAGGCCGCTCTCCAAGGAGACGACGCCTTGGCTCGCCTTGTTCCCCGCCAGGAACGCTTCTCCCTCCGACTTGGCCTTTGATCCCTTCTCGCGCAGTGCCGCCACCTGCCTGGCCTTCAGGTCGGTCGCCAGCTGGTTCAGGACGTTCCGCATCTCGGCGTCCGTCAGCAGCAACTTCCCCCCGGAGAATGCGTCCTTGAGACCCTGGACGATCACGTTCACATCCAGATCGGCGTCCTTTCGAATCGCGCTCCCGAGGTTCATGCCCACCGCATAGCTTGTCTTTTCCTTGCCGTCCTTGAGGGCGGGAGCGTCCTGCGCGGCGTCGGCCTTCGGGACCGGCTCCTGAGAGGCGCGGGCCGCGGCAGGCGAAAGCACCACCATCAGGCCGGCCAGGGTTGTCCAACAGATTGTGCGCGTGGTAGTCATCTTCATCGTTCCGTTCCGTTTGCGAAGAACATTTCGATCTTCGCCTTCTTCTCTTGTTCCGCCAGCCACGCCGTGACGACTGCCTGCCGCTCGGCGGCCAGTAGGCGCCGCTCGATCTCCGGCTGCGCCTCGGCGAACGTCTTCGTGCGTCCGGCCCGCCGCTCCTGCAACCGGACGATGTGGAACTGTTCGCCCTTCTGCAGGGGCCCGATGGCCTCGCCGGGCTTCAGCGTGCCGACCGCGTCGCGCATCGGCGGCCACAGAGTTTCGGAATCGACCCAACCCATGTCGCCTCCCTGGGGGGCCCGGAGTCCGAGAGATCGCTGCTGGGCCAGACGCCCGAAATCCTCACCTTTCCTCAGAGCCGCCTGGATCTCTGCCGCCGCTCCCTTCTCCTTGACGACGATGATCTGGATCCAGAGCTCCTCCGACTTCAATTCCCCCTTGTGGGCCCGGTAGTACTGCTCGACGCGTTCCTCGGGGACGCGCACCCCCTCCACCAGCAAGCCCCACAAGCGGGCCGTCATCATGTCGGCCCGAATCGTCTCGAACAGTGCCTTGTCGTCGAGGCCCTGCTCCTTCATCCACGTTCCAAAGCTCTCGAGATCCTCGAAGCGACGCCGCAGTGCCGCGATGGCCTTGTCGAGCTCCGCGGTCGTGATCTCGATCTGCCGCCGGCCGGCCTCGTGGACCATCAGGCGATGGTGAATCACTTTCCGCAGGGCCAGGCGCTCCAGTTCCTTCGGATCGGGGTCCTCCACGCCGCGCTCCTGCTGAACCTCGCTGCGCGTAAGAGGATTGCCCAGCATGCGGTCAAATTCCGCTCGCGTCACGGGATCACCATTCACGCGCGCGACGATGGCGGCGTTGGCCTTCGTGGAGGCCCCAGTCTGCCCGGCCCAGACACAATCGCAGGAGGCCCAGACCAAACTGACAACCGCGGCGACGGCGAGCAGGGTGCTTCTCATAGAGGCTGCGATTCTCGAACCGATCTGTCTGTGGCCCGACCGCATGAAGACGCTGCGCAACTACACGCCGGCGGCTCCCGAGCAGGCGCCGCCGGCGCCCGAACTACCGGTCAGCTCCCCTGCTCAGCCCCTCCCCTGAGGGGGGAGGGATGAGCGAGGGTGGAACTCCTACGGATTGATCACTGAACAGAAGTGGCTGACCGGACCGAGGGACGCGGTGCAGTTGAATCCAGACGCGCCCGGCGGAATGGACGTCACTTCAAGGAAGGCCGGAAGCGGGCTCGCCAGGCCGGCGGCACCCGTCGCGGGGATTCGCCGGAACAGCGTCGGATCGAGCAGGGGATTGCCGGCGACGTTCGCCGGGCCCTGGGTGTTGTCTCCTGCAAGGCCGTCGATGGGCACGAAGATTTCGGGCTTGTCGAACGGCGCCCGCTCGTGCTTCACCCGCTGATCGGTCAGCGCGATGAGGAACTTCACGAGCGCGTTCTTCGCATCTTCCAATGCCTCCGCCCGCGACCCAAACACAGGTTCCGGCGTGATCGGGTGGTTGCTGTCCGGATACTCGTCGTACAGGAACGCCCCGTCCGGAAGCCCATCGCCGAAGCTGCCGGCCAGGTAACCGAAGCTGCCGCAGCCGCCAGGCACGACCGGCAACGTCGGATCGTTGGGCGCGGCTGCCGAGCAGTCGAACAGAGTCAGAAGGTCGAACCCACCGAATGTCCCCTGGGTCGGACCGAAGGCGAACGCCTGCCTCTCGAGATTGACGACGTGCGGGTCCCGGCTGTGTGCGTTGGTCCGGGGGAAGTCGCCGCCCTCGAAATAGAAGTCGACCACCTGGCGCAGCGTCAGGAAGCTGCCCGTGTGGAAGTAGGGACCGGTCATCTCCACGTTGCGCAGGGGGGGCGCCTTGAACGCGCCATCCCGCATCACGCGGTTGGGCACGGGCCACGTGCCCTGGGACGGGAACCCGAAGTTGCCCGCCACCCCGGACTGGATCTGTGGACACAGATTCGCGGTCGAGGTTGGAGGGCCGTATCCGAAGTTGGGCGGTCCGGACCCGAAGGTGGCCGGATCGTAGAGGGCGCAGTGCTGATCGGCGCCGAACAGGATCTCGGGGAACTCGATTCCGGGGCCGCCGTTAGGTGCGGTGATCGTGTTGGGCACCATGCCCGCCATCTCGTCGATCTGCGGGTGCAGCTCGCCGGCCGGCAGGCTGTGGATCCAGGGAACCATGTACTCGGGCAACTGCGGGTTCATCGGATCCCGCTCGAACCCCGGGTTGATGGACTGGAGGGTGTGGGTCGTGCCCGGGAAGAACGCGCCGTCTCCGGTCTCCTCGAACGTCGCCCCGATATCGAAGGGATCGAAGTTCAGCATCACGCACGAATCGGATGCGGTGTCGCACGGCTCGAAGTCCGGACCGCCGATGTTCTTCAGGGTCAGCGCCGCCAGCGAGAGCGGCCAGCCCCAGGGGTCGTTGCCCCCGCGGCCGATGTCGTCGGTGAACGGCCGGACGCCGATGTTGTAGACGCCCTGGTCGCCGAACGCGAAGTTGCTCTGCTGCGCGATGATCCGGTCGTCCCACGGCGTGGCAGGGTCGTCGAACGTCTGGAAGTTGCGGGGCTCGACTTCCACCGCGTCCTGGGCGACTCCCTCACCGACTTCCTCCTCCAGGATCAGGCCCACAACGGTCCTGGACGAGCCGGAAGGCTCGGGGGCCGGCAGGAGGCCATCCGGGAAGGTCACGGGAGTCGTTGGATCGGGAACCGCCGGGGGCACGGGATACTCGAACTCGGCGTCGTTCTTCAGCAGACCATGCGAGATGTTGATGCTGTGGTCGGTCTGCTCGGGGCCAAGGTGGCAGAGCATGCACTTGGCGCTCCGGGTGAAGGGGTTGGAGCCCACCCTGATGGACTGTCCAATAGAGTTCGTGATGAGCGGGTTCCTGTCTCGCCCCGATGCTCCCACCGAGTGACTCGGGGCAAGCGCCGCGGTCAGGTTGGCGCCGGCGAACAGGTCGAACCCGAACAGCTCATCCGCGCCGAATCCGGATACCAAGTTGACGTTCGCGCCAGGAGAGCCGTTCAACTCTCCATCGTCCATCAGGTCGCGAATCAGCGTCGGGTACAGGACCGCCTGGTCCCCCGGCTCTCCGACGCCGCCGCCTGCGTGCGGATTGGCGTCGAAGAAGTTGTCGGCGGGCGTCTGATCCGGAATCAACAGCGACTCGTAGGCCTGCACCGACAGCCCGAAGAAGAGGCTGAAGTTCGCCTCCGCCTGGGTGAACTGGTTCGTGTTGGTCGGCACCGCGGCGTTGTTGGCAACGGTCAGGCAGTATCCATCGAACGGGTCGGCACAAGCAGCGCCGTTGAGATGGCGCCCCCCCGTGTCCCACAAGTCCGGCCTGAAGGCGAGCCGGATCAAGTCGCCGTAAGAGATGCACAGCCCGGGCTTGCCAACGGCGACCGGCCGACTCAGTGCTGTACACACCGACCCACCCTGATTGGAGAAGGGGCCGAGCCGGCTGTCGTTGATGGCCACCAGCTGGTTCGCCAAGGGCACCACGCCGGCGTTACCAGCCTGCGGTGCCGCCCCGAGGAACCCGACGCCGCCCTGCCCCTGGAGCATCCTCTTGCCGATCTTGGCCCAGTTGCGGCCGGAGAACGACATCTCGAAGTCGCTGAGAGGCGGCCCCTGCGACTGGGAGGCCAGGCTGGAGAACTTGATCCTGACCGGCTGCTCGGCGACTTCCGGCTCCTCTTCCACCAGTTCGGGCCGGATGTGGCCCATGGTCGCGCCCGCGATCGTGTTGCCACTGCTGATGAAGATGTGGGCGGTGGGATCCGAGGGGCCGAACACGCTGCCGCCGTTGTAGATGAACCGCGCCCGCCCATCCCAGAAGTTGTCGAAATTGTACGCGGCCCCGTGCATGGTCGGCGTGTTGCGCGGCTCCACCCTGCGGAAGCCCTGGTTGGCTGGAACCGGGTCGGCCAAGACGTTGCCAATGTCCGGTGCCAGCGCCCTGACGCCGCTCACGGACGGAAGGAAGTTCGCGAGGCCGATGGCCGGGATGTCGACGAACTGCTTGAACCGGCTCACACCCATCGAGGACATCACGTCGTCCGAGTCGTCTGTCAGGTCGTCCTGGGGACCTCTATGGAACGGAAAGTCGGTGGCCTCCACATCCGTGTTGGCTGGCTTCACGGTCAAGGCGGCGTTGTTCCCCAGCGGGCCATTGATGTTGGGGTTGAGCTGGCCCTTCGTTCGGTTATCGACGCCGGCGTGGAAATGGCAGGTGCCGCAAGATTGAACGCCATCGCTGCCGATCTGCATGTCCCAGAAGAGCGCTTTGCCCAGAACTTCCGCCCCACGCCTGCCAATGTACGGACGCAGCGGGTTGGCCACGCCTTGCACGGCGGTGGTGTCGCGGAAGAAGTCCTCTTCGTTGACCGGTGCCTCGAGCTCGGTGATCGCAGCCCCGTCTTCATCGACGAGTTGCCCGTTCACGAAGGCCGGCGTCGCCACGACGGTCCTGTGTGGCGGGATGATCGTGCTACCGCTGGGGTTGAAGACCACCAGGCTCCCGTCTTCGATGCCGTCGCAGAAGTCGGCCGGCACGGCCACCGCCGCGTAGGCTGGGTCGTTTGGACACGCCACGAGGTGCCCAATCGGGGTCCGCAGTGTGAGCGGTTCGTTGAACGCGCTGGTCCCGACGTTCTCCTCCGGGTCGAACAGCGGGCCCGGCTGATCCCAGCTCACTTCCCCGTCGGACGTGCGCCGGCGCAGCGGCTGTGCCGTGAGGAAGTTGTAGCCAGGCGAGTAGATCCTGAGCGGGGGCATGGTGACACCGAAACCCTCGCGGCGCGGGATCGCCGCGGTACAGAAATAGCTCTCGTTCTTGTCGGTCGCAGGATCGTCCGGCGGACAACTGACGGCGTTCGGGTTCTTCAGGAGCTGGTACAACTCCTTCCACAGAGCGGCCTGTTTCAACGAACCCGCGGGACTGAGCTCGATCTCGACCTCGATCGGCAGCTCCATTGGCCCAACCGGTGTTCGCAGCACGGACCCCGGTCCCTGCTGAGCCTGGTTGGGGGCGACGGTCAGGCTGAAAACCAGGGCCACCACGAACAGTGCGGCCGAGCCCTGCATCGACAGCCTGACAACAGATCTGCGCTTGTGCCGGTCTCCTCTTGCTCGAAATGAGGAGCGCGTAGGGGCAGTCTTCGGCATAGCACCTCTCCCTGTGCTCGGAGGAGCACCAGTGGTCAGGACGTTCTTTGGGATGCACCCAGAGTGCGAGGATAGCCGGATGAGAAGGCGTCAAAACAGTCCGTAAATCCCGTCATCTTCGATTACGGAAAACCCGTCACGCTCCAAGGCTCCGCCGCTTGCCCCCTCTACTCATACGCGCCGCGAACTGGTAGGCTCTGTTGCGCCGGAGGGGTACTCATGCCGCGCACGACCTTCTGCCTGTTGTCGATCCTCACCGCCGTCATCTGCGGCCGCGGGGACGTCCTTGGCGGGCCCGGCCTCGTCGTCGAGGCGCCGGCCGCCCAGGTGGCCGTCCTCGACCACGCGCCCGCGATTGACGGTGTCCTTGACGCAGGGCTGGAGAGGCTGCCGATCCGGCCCCTCGTGCTCGTGTCCGGCCGCCCTGATGCCGCCACGCGTCCTCCGTCCTACCGTCTTGCCTACTCGGCCGAGCACTTGTACCTGCACGTGGACCTTGGGCCCGGTGAGATCGTTCAGCGGGATCGCGCCTATCAGAACGGCGACGGGCTGATTGTCGTCGTGGCGCGCCCAGTCACGGGAGGCGCCCCGACGGAGGAATTCAGCGTGCTCGGCTTCTCTCCGGGCAAACCGGCCGCGCGCTGGCAGCAGCGTTTCGTCTGGTATCGGAACATGGACCTGGACATGCGCAGCCTCGACTCTGTGCAGGTGGCCACGTCCGCGTCTGCCACGGGGTCTGCCTTCGAGGTGCTGGTGCCGTGGTCCGAGGTGTACCCGCACCATCCCTGGCTGTCGGCGGTCGGCTTCAACCTCTGTGTGACGCGCGCGCTGCCGGGCAACGAGAGGGCGCGCTACTGCTCGGTGGACGATCCACGCGTAGATTCGGAACAGAGCCCGCGCCGCTACGGGGAACTCGCGTTCGAGCCGCCGGAAGCGAAGGGAGTGCTGCAGGCGGCGGCGGTGCTGGAACGCAATCACTGCGTGGCCGGCGAGACCATCCGCCTCCGCCTGGCCACGCTCGCCGCGTCACCTGTTCCGGCGTCGCTGACACTGCGGGCGTGGAGCGGCGAGGGATCGCGCATGCTGTCGCGCGTTGTGAACGTGAACGTGCCCGCAGGCCTGCAGAGGGAGGACGTGGACCTGCCTGCCGGAACGTTGCCGTCCGGCGGCTACGCCGTCACCTGGGAGCTCTCGAACGCCGCCCAATCTGGTCGTCTCGGCTTGAGCGTGCTGCCGGCCACGGACGCGGCCTCGCTGGGGCGACGGCTCGCCGCCGCCGAGCGTCGGATATCCCCGGGGAGCCTGACGACGCTGCGATTCGAGCTGGCGGAGATCGGACGGGCGCGGGAGCGCCTGCGCCCCCAGGACGTAGCCACGCCGGTGCGGCTGTCCCTCGAGCGGATGCTGGGCGACGTCCGCGCCGCGGAGGCGGGCGAGGACGCGGTGGCCGCGCGCACCGGTATTCTGCGCCGCGCCTTTCGTTCCGCCGTTGACGGCACGCTGCAGCCGTACTCCATCCGGCTTCCCGACGCCTATCGGGCGGGCCGCCGCTACCCGCTCTTCGTCTACCTTCACGGGAGCGGCGAGGACGACCGCAACCAGGTCGGCCGGGACTGGTTCCCGGCGGACGCGATCGTGCTGGCACCGCGCGGCCGCGGCACGTCGAACTTCTACACGGCCGACCACGCGCAGGACGACATCCGCGAAGCCATCGAAGACGCCGTGGCCAACTACGACGTTGACACCACCCGCGTGGTGCTCGCCGGGTTCTCGATGGGCGGCTACGGCGTGTACCGCACCTACCAGGAGGACCCCGCCCGCTACCGGGCGCTCGCCATCTTCTCGGGCATCCCTCGCGCGCCCGGCTCGCCTCCCGACGCGCCCGACTTCCTCGCGAAGGAGGACCCGGCGTTGTTTCGCGGCGTCCCGATGTTCGTCTTCCACGGCGGCAAGGACCGCAACTGCCCGATCGAGCAGACGCGGACGCTCGTCTCCCGGCTGAAGGACGCCGGCGTGCGGTTGGCGTTCCACTACGAGGACGACAAGGGCCACGAGACCCCGGGCCCCGGGACGCTGGACGCCTTCCGGCAGTGGCTCGAGTCCGTCCTGAAGTAGCGCGGTCACAACGGGGCCGCGCAGAAGGACGCCGAGGATTCGTGTGGGGCGAACGGCCCCCGTCTACCGCAGCGGCTGCTTCTCCTTGAGCGTCCAGCCCAGGCGCGTGATTTCGGCACGCATTCGTTGGGAAGACTGCCCGCTCAGCCATATTTCCAGGCGTGTGACGCCAAGCTCCCCCTTCACGCGCGAGTTGATCTCGGCAAGGACTTCCTGCGACTGCGCCGTGAAACACACGTAGTCCAGCGGGAGCAGCATCAGGGCGCGGCTCCCCTGCCGCGCCACCGCTACCTGCGAGTCGTCCAGTACCGCGGTGACGGGCTCTGCCGCGTGTGCTCGCTGCAGCATCTCCGCGCTCTCGACGAAGAACAGGGCGGCGCGCTCGCCGTCGGCCTTCGCGGCCGCTTCGGCGTAGGCAGCCAGCCCCTTCGCCTTCACGGCATCGAGCGCCGCGATGAAGCGGGTCTGCGTGGTCAGGGTGTAGGCACGGTTCTGGAAGAAACGCTGGGCGACGGCCTGCGACACGCCGAGTGCCTTCAATCGCCCCTCGTTGACCTTCCGCAACTCCTCCGGGTCCTTGCCCCACACGAGACCGCCGACCGAGGCGGACGTCGTGACGACGGCGGGGAGGGGCACGACGACCTTCGACGCGATGCCGCCCGCGGCATCGATGCGCCCGATGTCCTTCAACGCCGCGAAGAGCACGGGATTGGTCGTGTACGGGTCGGCGCCGACCTTCTGCGCCCACCGGCGCATGGAGCCCGACACGCCCAGCGCCGCGTTGGCGGTCCCCTCGGCGGCGTTCTCCTTGGGAGCGGCCGCCTCGCTCTCGCTGCCGGCGGAGTCGACCGCCCGCTTCGACATGCGGCCCAGGTTGACGCCGAACCGCTTGATGCCGCCACCCACGCCCTTGGCCGTGTCGACGGGATCGGTGACAACCTTCGCGGTACTCTTGCCGACGTTCAAGACAGCGCCGCCGGCGGATTTGAGGAAGACCTCGCTCTTCGAGACCTCATCGAGCGCCGCCAGGGCGCGGGTCTCGTCGAGCCGCGTCGTCAGCTGGGAGAGCCCCATGGCCGACAGCTCGCCGTAATCCGAGGCGATCTGGAACTCGTGGAAGAAGCTCTCGGTCTTCACCGGCTCCTTGACGGTGTGGTGCGGCCCCTTGCGAACATCGCTCGCGAGCAGCTTCGAGGCGGTGAAAGAGGGAGGCGCCTCGTCGGCCGCCTGGCCCATCATGGCGGCGGACGCGAGGGCCAGGAGACCAGCCAGCCACATGGGCGTCGGCATCATGTCTACCTACCTGTCCTTCCGATTTGGCCGTATTGGGATCGTCAGCATCCTACCCCACCGGACGCCGCCGGGGACGACATTCGGCCCTGGCGAGCCGTGCTCTGCCGACGGGCCCAACGGTTCCGCGCAACTGGGCCTCCCTCGCAGAATTGCCTGGGGTTAAGATGATGGCATTGCCCCCCGAGCCAGCGATTGGTAACTCCGTTGAGGTTCATCTCCAGCCCTGAGACAGGCCGCCACCGGGCGATGGTCGCGCGCATCGCGCTGCTTCTGGCGCTCGCGTCGTTCTATGCAGTCGCCGCGAACACCCACGCCACGCGGGTCAACACCAGCAAGGCCCGCGGGGATCAGAGCGGGTACTGTACGACGCCGAGGTCCTGTATCACAACTGGCACGGTGCGACGCCGCCCAAGCTGGTGGACCGGAACCGGATGCCGGTCTACGGTGGCTTCCTGGCGCTGTTCTACGACCCCGCCATGTCCGATCCGGAGTTCTTCGTCCTCGGAAGGCGGCTGAACATCGCCCTGTCCCTCGGCCTGCTGGCGGGGCTCGCCTTCGTCTTCGCCCGCTTCCTGCCGCCGATCGCCTGGATGAACCTGACGCTGTTCCTGGCCTTCGGCTACTTCGTCTTCAAGGCCGGGTACGTGCAGTCCGAGCTGCTCTTCTACTCGCTGTTCTTCCTGGCCTTCCTGACGTGCTGCTCGCCTCTTCACGCGTCGCCGCGCCCTGCCCACGCTCGGCCTGGCCGCCCTGTGCGGCGCCCTGCTCGGGGTGACTCACCTGACCAAGGCGGCGATGCCGCCATTCGCGGCGGTGTTCCTCCTGGCTTACTTCGGGAACGAAGCGGCGGGCCTGATTGCCAGGCGGCGGCGGAGGGAGAGTGCCCCCCTCTCCACGACGGAGCGGCTTGCCCGTGCGGGCGCCGGCCTGGTCGTCCTCGTGTCGTTCCTCGCGGTCCTGGCCCCGTATCTTTCCAACAGCCACCGGGTGTTCGGGCACTACTTCTACAACGTGAACTCCACCTTCTACGTGTGGTACGACGACTGGCCGCACGCGAGTCTCGGCACCTACCAGCACGGCGATCACGTCGGGTGGCCCCAGATGCCGGCCTCGGAGTTGCCGGGCCCCGCGCGCTACTGGCGGGAGCATTCCCTGGCCCAGATCGCGTCGAGACTGGGGGCGGGATTCGAGGACATGATCGTTCGGTCCTACCACACGTTCTGGTACCTCAAGTACGTCTGTCTGTTCTTCGCGCTGACCGCCCTGCTGATCGCCAGCCGCCCGCGGGCATTCGCCGACCTCGTTCGCCGCCACGCGGGCTTGTTCGCGTTCCTGGTCCTTTACGCGATCATGGGACTGTTCACGACCGCCTTCTACAGCCCCATCTCCGGGACCGGCACCACTCGCTTCCTGCTGGCGCACGTGCTCCCGGCCTCCTTCGTCCTCTTCCGCTTCTTCACGCGCCCGCCATTTGCCGAAGCGAGCGGCACGATCGCAGGCGTGACCCTGACCACCGGGCACTTCCACGTGCTGGTCGCGGTGGTGCTCGGCCTCGACATCGTGTTCACGGTGTGGCCGCGACTGATGACGACCTACGGCGGGTTCTGAGTCGCATTCCGTCCTCGCCCTGACGCGGCCCACTGGCCTCGGGCGCCGCGGGAAGGCGCATCTTGCTTGACTGGACTGGTTCGACGGGTACCTGGGCCCGGTCAGGTAGCCGCCCGGCCGGGGGCACGCCGGATGACGTGCGGCCCCATCTGGATTTGCCTGTCAAAACTGCCAGCGCGTCGGGATTATGTTGACGGGCGCCCCTGCCCGGCGCCGCGCGGCCCGTAGAATACCTCGGCTCCCTGCTCCGGCAGGTCGGGAATATTCCCTGACGCCCGGAGGGCCCCTATGCTCACGAGGTTGGTTGCCGCGTGGTCGATGATGGCGCTCTGCGTCGTGGTCCACGCCTTTGGCGTGACGGGCGCGCTGCGCTGGATCGGCCACCGGCCGGCGGGCGGCCTGTTCCGGCACTGGACCTGGCTGTTCATCCGCCTCGCCGGCTGGATGATCGTCCTTCACCTGGTCGAGATCACTGCCTGGGCCTGGCTCTATTCCTGGCAGCAGGCGATGCCGGACCTGAAGACGGCGATCTACTTCAGTGCGACCACCTACACCACGACGGGCTACGGGGACCTGGTGCTGCCGGTCGACTGGCGGCTCGTCGGCAGCATCGAGGCGTTGACGGGCATCCTGATGTGCGGCTGGTCCACCGGGTTCTTCTTCGCCGCCGTCAGCCGGATCTTCGATACGACACCGACCAGCGGCTTGCCGACGAAAACATCGACTTCCACGTAGATGACCGTCCCGGGAGGCACTATGACGAACCTTGCCGCGCACACCGCGACGGGCACCCCGATCCTGCACGAGATCCGGCAAAACCCGCTCCTGTGGCTGCTCGTCTTCGTCCCCGTCGTGTTCGCCGCCGAGGCGCTGGTGCCCGAGTCGGCCACGCTGCTGTTCGTGCTCTCGGTGCTGGCCATCGTGCCGCTCGCGGGTCTGCTGAGCCGGGCCACCGAGTCGGTGGCGGCGAAGACAGGCGACAGCGTGGGCGGCCTCCTGAACGCGACGCTGGGCAACCTCACCGAGCTGGTCATCGCACTGGCCGCGCTGCGCGCCGGCCAATACATGCTCGTGAAGGCGTCGATTGCCGGCGCCATCGTCACCAACACGCTGTTCATGCTGGGCGCCTCGTTCCTGCTGGGGGGCCTGAAGTACCACGTGCAGGAGTACAACCGGTCCAGCGCCCGCCTGCAGGCGAGCCTGCTCTTCCTCGCGACGATCGCGCTGTTGATCCCATCCGCTATCAAGAGAGCCGACGCGTCCGGCGCGCCTGAGCCTTTCGTCCAGACGCTGAGTCTCGGACTTTCGTTGCTGCTCATCGTCTGCGTACGGCCTGGGCATGCTGTTCTCGCTCAAGACGCACCGCGAGCTCTTCGCCAGCGCGGAACACGGCGAAGAGGGAGAGACGCCGTGGCCCATGGGCGTGGCGCTCGCGGCACTGGCAGTCGTGACGGTGCTCGTCGCGCTGGTGAGCGAGGTGTTCGTCGAATCGGTGCAGGAGGCGGCCATCTCGTTCGGGATGACGTCGGCATTCGTGGGGTTCATCGTCGTCGCGCTCGTGGGCGGCGCCGCGGAAATGGCATCGGCGTTCTCCGGCGCCCGCAAGAACCGGCTGGACCTGAGCGTCGGCATCGCGCTGGGGAGCGCCTCGCAGATCGCGTTGTTCGTGGCGCCCGTCTTGGTCCTCCTCAGCTACTTCCTGGGCCCCACGCCGATGAACCTCGAGTTCTGGCCCGGCGCGGTCACGATGATGCTCATCGCCACGTTCACCACCTCCCTGGTGAGCAACGCCGGGCGCTCCGCCTGGTTCGTGGGCGTGCTCGTGCTGATGGTCTACCTCATCCTGGCGATGACGTTGTATATCCTGCCGCCGCGTGTGTAGTGGCGTCCACGAGGCTGGCATGACACCGACACCCACCACCGCCACACCGGACGGAGCCGCGGCGGGCTCGAAACGCGCCCTCGAGCCCAGCGAGCGCATCGCCGAAGTACTCTTCGGCCTGATCATGGTGCTCACCTTCACCGGCTCGCTGAGCATCGCGGAGGCCGGCCGCGACGACATCCGCGCCATGCTGATCGGCGCGGTCGGGTGCAATGTGGCCTGGGGCATCATCGACGGCGTCCTGTACCTGATGGGCGCCCTTGCCGAGAAGGGCCGCAACCTGAAGACCTACCTCGCCATTCGCGAGGCACGCGACCCCGGGCAGGCCCACGCGCTGATCGCCGACGCGCTCCCCCCGGTCGTCGCGTCCGTGCTCGAGGCCTCCGAGCTCGAGAGCCTGCGCCACCGGCTCCGGGACCTGCCGCGGCCGCCGCATCGCGCGCGCCTCGACTCGTCGGACTGGCGGGGCGCGCTGGCGGTGTTCCTGCTGGTGTTCCTTTCCACGTTCCCCGTGGCGGTTCCGTTCATCCTCATGCACGACGGGATGGCCGCCATGCGCACGTCGAATGCCATCGCGGTCGGGATGCTCTTTGTCGCCGGCGCGGCCTATGGCCGGGCGGTGGGCGGGTCTCCGTGGATACCCGGTGTGTCGATGGTAGCGTTGGGCGCGGCCCTCGTCGCCCTCACGATGGCGCTCGGGGGATAGCGGTTCGTGCGCCACGGCGGCACGGCGTTGGCAACCCCTCCGTCCCAACACCCGTAGTACATAACAGGACTGCTGGAGGAGCCATGGAACAACCGCTCGCGGGGACCCTCGCCGCGCCCGATCCGTCCGACGTCACCTGGACCCACGTGATCTACGCCCTGCACGGCTTCGGGGTGCTGTTCGGGGTCCTGACCTCTGCGATGGTCGTCACGTCGTTCCTGTTCAGCCTGCCGTCGATTGTCGCGGTCGTGATGAACTACATCAGGCGCGACCGCGTGCGCGGGACGTTCCTCGAGTCGCACTTCCGCTGGCAGATCAGGACGTTCTGGTACGCCCTGCTCTGGATCGTGGTGGCCTCCGCGCTCTCGGTGCCGCTGATGCTCGTCGTCGTCGGGTTCATCACCCTCTGGCTCGCCGCCGTCGCGATTGGCGTCTGGGTGCTCTATCGGGTCGCCCGCGGCTGGACTCGGCTGTCCGCGCGTCGGCCCATGTACGTCTAGCATCCCAGGCGGGCGGCGGAAGGCGGCGCCTTTGCCTGAGGCCTCCCGGAGTATTACCGCAGCCGCGAGCCTGTCAGCGCGAAATCCGCCCGCGTCCAGGCGGTCTTGAACCGCTCCTCCACCACTTTCGCTTCTTCTCCCCGCCCCTGGACGCGAAGCGCGTCCGCGAGGCCGCGCAACGCCCACCCGTTCTCGGGGTTCCGGCGCAGGTCCTCCCAGTAGACGGTCTCCGCCTCCTTCGGGCGCCCGGCCTCGATCAGCACCGCCGCGAGCGCATGCCGCGGCGGAAAGACCCACTCGGCTGGCTCGGTGTAGACGAGACCGTCGTCGAGGCGGACGGCGCGTTCAAGGTGGGCGATCGCCTTGTCGTAGTCCTTGCGCGCGGCGGCCATCTCGCCCGCCAGGACCTCCGGCGCGATGCGCAGGACCTCGGCCATCGTGTTCGGCGAGAACAGGGGGGTATCGAGCGCCTTGTCGGTCGCAGTCCGCTTCAACTCCGCCAGCGAACGGTCCGCGTCGGCCAGGCGGCCCTTCGCGATCTGCGCCAGGCCCCGGCCGTAGTGCCAGATTCCCGTCAGGAACGGGCTGCCCGCCCGGGGAGCCGGCTCCTTCAGCAATTCGTCCCACAGCCCGAACCGCACGAGGGCGTAGTACGGGATGACGCGGAAGCCGGCCAGCATCGGCATCTCGGTCAACGCCTCGTCCGGGATGCGGCTGGCGACCTTGCGCGCCGACTCGAGGGCGAGCCCTCGCTGGCCGTCCATCGTCGCCGCCCACCAGAGGAAGTGGATGTTGTGGGGGTAGTAACCCATCGGGTACAGGCCCTGCACGCGGCACTGCGTGATGTAGTCCTCGTCGGCCTGCACGGCCAGCTGGTTCGAGCGCACGGCATCCGCGTAGCGTCCCACCCGCTGGTAGATGTGCGACGGCATGTGCACCATGTGACCCGCGGCCGGCATGAGGGGGAGCAGCCTGTCGGCGGCCGCTTCGGCGCGGGCCGGGCTGGGCGCCTCCATCAGGTGGATGTAGAAATGCAGCGCCCCCGGGTGGTCGGGGTTGCGCTCCGTCACGGATTCGAGCAGTTTGACGATTTCCGCGGTGCCTTCGTACGGCCTGCCGTCGGGCATCCAGTAGCCCCACGGCCGCAGGTCCATCACCGATTCCGCATAGAGCGTCGCAGCGTCCAGGTCGTCCGAGAAGCGGCGCGAAACCTCGCGCATGGCCGCCGCATATGCCCGGTCACGGGCCGCGCGGTCCGCCGCCTTGCCGGAATAGCGCTGCGCCAGCGCGTCGATGTACGCCTGCTCCCGGGGGAGGCGTTCGCCTTGAAGGCAACGGCCTGTTGAATCAGTTCGTGGGCTCGCGGTTCGTCGTTCGGGTCCATCGTGGAGTTGATGTTCGGCCCCAGCACCAGCGCCTGGCCCCAATAGGCCATCGCACAGTTCGGATCGAGACGCGCGGCCTCGCGAAACGAGCGCCCGGCCTCGGCGTGGTTGAAGCCGTAGGCGAGGTTCACTCCCTGGTTGATGAACTCCTGCGCACGATCGGAGCAGGTCGGTGCGGGAAAGGTGTGAGCGCCGAGGTTCAACAAGCGGGGCGCCAGCTCACCGCCGGGCGCGGGCCGGTCGGCCTCCTCGACGTTCCTGTAATGCTGGTGCGTTTGGGCGTTGGCGCGCGCCGCCGGCAAGGCGAGCGCGACATAGAGCGTCATCGCCGCGACGCCCATGGGGGCAAGGTGTCGCATGCTGTGCCTCCTTCGCGGATGTCGTAACGGGCCCGTCCTTCTCTTGTAGGGCTTCACGTGCGCGAAGGCAAGCACAGCCGAGAGCGGAGCGGGAGTACCGAGACTAGACTGGGAGGCGCCATGACAAACGACTCCATTCGCGAGTTCTGCCTGTCGCTCCCGCACACCACCGAGACGGTCCAGTGGGGGGACCACCTCCTCTTCAAGGTCGGCGGGAAGATGTTCGCCATCATCGAGCTGGACGGACACAGTTGCGCCTTCAAGTGCACGCCAGAGACCTACGCTGAGCTCGTGGAGGTGGAAGACATCGTCCCGAGTTCCCACAACATGTGGAAGTACCACTGGGTCACGACCGAAACGCTCACGTGCCTGCCCGACCGGCAGTTCAAGGACCTGCTCGTCAGCTCTTACGAACTGGTGCGGGCCGGGCTACCCCGCCGGGTGCGCACGGAACTCGACGGCGTTCAAACCGCCAAGCCCGGCGCCGGTGGCCGGAAGACCACTACGCGCCGCTCTTAGAAGGGAATTCGCCCACCTGCCAGCTTCGTCCGGCCCTGCTGTAAGATGTGTGGTTTGACGCTCCACTGGAGGCACACGGCGTGAACATCAAGCGGGTTGGGATCCTGACGAGCGGCGGGGACGCCTCGGGCATGAACGCCGCCGTCCGCGCCATCGTCCGGACGGCGCTCGACTGCGGCCTGGAGGTGTACGGGATCCACGAAGGGTATGCCGGCCTGATCGAGGGCGGCGAGCGGATCCGGCCCCTCGGCTGGAACTCGGTGGGCGGCATCATGCACCGCGGCGGGACGATCATCGGCACCGCGCGGTCCGAGGCGTTCAGGACCCGTGAGGGACGCCTGACCGCCGCCCGCAACGTGCTCCAGGCGGGCATCGACAGCCTGATTGTCGTCGGCGGCGACGGCAGCCTGTACGGGGCGGACCTCCTCCGGCGCGAGTGGACCGGCCTGCTGGACGAACTGGTGGTCGCCGGGTCCATCACCCCTGAGGTGGCCGCCAGCCACCCGCGTCTCCTGGTCGTCGGTCTCTTCGGCTCGATCGACAATGACGCGTTCGGCACCGACATGACCATCGGCGCCGACACCGCCCTGCACCGCATCACCGAGGCGATCGACGCCATCGGCAGCACCGCCTCGAGCCACCGCCGCACCTTCATCGTGGAGGTGATGGGCCGGCACTGCGGCTACCTGGCCTTGATGGGCGCGCTGGCCACGGGCGCCGACTGGGTGCTCATCCCCGAATACCCCCCGGAGTCCGGAACCTGGGAGGCCGAGATGATCGCGGCGCTCAAGGCGGGCCGCGAGGCCGGCCGCCGCGACGCCATCGTCGTGGTGGCGGAGGGCGCCACCGATTCCCAGGGCCAGCGCATCACCAGCGAGCGCCTGCGGGACGCCCTCGAGGCGGGGCTCGACGAGTCCGTACGAATCACCGTCCTCGGGCACGTGCAGCGCGGCGGGTCGCCGAGCGCGTTCGATCGAAACCTCGGCACGATCATGGGCCATGCGGCGGTCGAGACGCTGTTGTCCGGAGGCGCCGACCAGGAGTCCCAGGTGATCGGCATGCAGGGCAACCGCGTTGCCCGCATCCCGCTGGCCGAGTCGGTGCTCAAGACCCGCGAGATCAACGAGCTGCTCGAGGCGCATCAATACTCTCGTGCCCTCGAGCTGCGCGGCAAGAGCTTCACCATCTCGCTCAATACGCTGAGGACGCTCCTGCGCGCGCTCCCACACCCTCCCCGTCCGGGGCAGCGGCGGCTGCGCCTCGCGGTGCTCAACGCGGGCGCGCCGGCGCCGGGCATGAACGCCGCCGTCCGGGCGGCCGTCCGCATCGCGATCGACCAGGGCCACGTCGTCTTCGGCGTTCGCCGCGGCTTCCAGGGCCTGATCGACGACGACATGCAGGAAATGGCCTGGATGAGCGTCAACGGGTGGGCCCCGCTCGGGGGATCCGAGCTCGGGACGAACCGGGTCGTCCCGAACGGCCCCGACCTGTACTCGATCGCGAAGACGCTCGAGAAGCGCGGCATCGAGGGGATTCTCGTGATCGGCGGCTGGGAAGGGTACATGGGCGCGTACCGACTCTTCGAGGAGCGCGTCAACTTCCCCGCCTTCGACATCCCCATCGTCTGCCTGCCCGCCACCATCGACAACAACCTGCCGGGCACCGAGTTGAGCATCGGCGCGGACACCGCGCTCAACAGCATCGTCACGGTGGTGGACAAGATCAAGCAGTCGGCGGTCGCGGAGCGCCGGTGCTACATCGTCGAGGTGATGGGCAGGAGGTGCGGATACCTCGCCCTGATGAGCGGCCTCGCCACCGGCGCCGAGCGCGTCTACCTCCACGAGGAGGGCGTGACGCTGAAGTCGATGAAGGAAGACCTGGACATGCTGATCCGGGGGTTCCGCGAAGGCAAGCGGCTCGGCCTCATCTTCCGCAACGAGGACGCCAATCCCACCTACAGCACGAGCTTCATGTCGTCCCTCTTCGGGGAGGAGAGCGGCGGGGTGTTCGCCGTGCGCGAGAGCATCCTCGGGCACCTGCAGCAGGGCGGCGACCCGTCGCCGTTCGACCGGATCCAGGCCACACGGCTCGCCCGCCGCTGCGTGGGATATCTGATCGAACAGGCCGCCGCCGAGCGCCCGGTGGGCGCGTTCATCGGCATGGAAGCAGGCCACACGCAGTTCCACCCGCTCGAGGACATGCCGCGGATGATGGACGTTCCCAACCGCCGCCCGAAGCTACAGTGGTGGCTCGGCCTGCGCACCATCAACAACGCGCTCGCCCGCTCCGGCCCCACCTCCCTGGCCGACGAGGACGACGGCACGGACGTGTAACACGGCAGCTGGCAGCTGGCAGCTCTCAGCGGTTCACGCGTGATCCGCCGCCGGCTGCCTGCTGCAGGCTGCGAGCTAGCGCCCCCCGCCTGTCGCCTACTGCCTCCTGGCTACTGTTCCCCTTGCCACCCGTTCGCGCCAGCCCTATACTCAGGACTCCTACATATAGGGAGCCTGAAGCTCATGGATGCCATCCACTCCGAGCTCAAGAAGGGCAGCATGGAGATGCTCGTGCTTTCCCTTCTCGACGATTGACCGCTGCACGGCTACGAGATCGCGCGGCAGATCGAGACGCGCTCGGGAGGCCGCCTCAAGTTCGCCCTCGCCTCCGTCTACCCCACACTTCTCCGGCTCGAGGGCCGGGGCCTGATCAAGGGACGCTGGGTGGAGAAGCCGGGCGAGCGCACCCGGTGCTACTACCGGCTCACGGCAGAGGGGCAGCGGGCGCTCGCGCGGCAGCGCGAGGCATGGCAGGGCTACATCGCGGCGGTGAACCAGGTGATGGGGACCGATCATGCCTGACTGGGAACGCTATGTCCGCGACCGCCTCGCCCTGAGCGGCCTCCGGCCCGAGCGTGAGCGGCGGATCATCCGCGAGCTTGCCGCGAGCCTCGAAGACATCTACCAGGACGCCCTGCGGAACGGGACGACGACCGAGGAGGCGGAGCAGGCCGCGACCTCCCACATCGAAGACTGGGAGCGCCTCTCCGCCGACCTGCGCAGTGCCGATCCCGGCGGAATCGAGCCGCGGCTCGACCGCCTGGCGGACCGCCTCCTCGAATCCCCCGGAGACGAACGGGGGAAGGCGACGCAACCATGGAACGGCCTGGCCCGCGACG
Source organism: uncultured Acidobacteriota bacterium (assembly GCA_963744445.1). Lineage (GTDB taxonomy): Bacteria > Acidobacteriota > Vicinamibacteria > Vicinamibacterales > Fen-181 > CAVUTP01. The sequence continues at coordinate 1,650,091 of CAVUTP010000014.1, read as the reverse complement.
TCCTCTACTCGGTGCGCCGCCTCGCCGCGTCGCCCGGGTTCACCGCGGTGGCCACCCTGATCCTGGCGATCGGCATCGGCACAACGGCGCTGATGTTCAACCTCGTGGACACCATCCTGTTCCGGCCGCTGCCGTTGCCGCGCGGCCAGGAGGTCGTGCGCATCTTCGAGGATGGCGACGACGGCCGGCCCGGCACCTGCTCCTATCCCACGTTCGTGGACGTCGCGGCGCAGCACGACGTCTTCTCCGTCACGGCCGCATCCATCGTCGGGGACCGGGCCAGCTGGCTGCGCGACGACGGCGAGTTTCAGCGCGTCTCGGTAGACTACGCCGGGTCCACCTACTTCCGCCTCGTGAGTCTTCCCCTGGCGCTTGGTCGCGCCTTCGAGCCGCGCGAAGACGTCACCGGCGGCCCGCCGGCCGCTATCGTCAGCCATCGCCTCTGGAGCACGGCCTTCGGCGGCGACCCCGCCGTCCTTGGAAAGCCCGTCAGGCTCTCCGGCGCTCCCATCACGATCGTCGGTGTGGGTCCCCGCGGCTTCGACGGCATCGTCGCCGGGCACACGGTGGACTTCTGGGTGTCCCTCTCGGGTCTCGCGCCGTTGGGCGGCGAGTACGCCGGCGGGACGCTCCAGCGGCGTGACGATCACTGGTTCAACATCCTGGCCCGCGTGAAGACCGGAGTCAGCGTCGAACGGGCGCAGGCGGCAGCCTCGGTCCTGGCGGCGCGGCTGGGCAAGGATACCCCGAGTACCACAGGGGCCGGAAGCTGACGGTGTTCCGCGCAGCCGAGGTTCGCCTGCAACCCGGGCTCGATGGGTCGCTGTATCCCGCCGGGGCCGCGCTGATGACCATCGCGGGGCTGGTGCTGCTCGTGGGATGCGCCAACCTTGCGGGTCTGCTGCTCGGCGCCGGCTGGAAGCGCGGACACGAGCTGTCCATCCGCATGGCGCTCGGTTCGACCAGGTGGCGCCTGGTGCGCCAGCTGCTCATCGAAAGCACGATGCTCGGCCTGCTGGGAGGAGCCGCCGGAGTGGCGCTGGCCGTGTGGGGCTCGCGGGTACTGGCGGCGGTCTCGGCGCGGCTGGCGCTGCCGGTGCAGCTCTCGCTCGACGCGGACTGGCGGGTGTTCGTATTCAGCCTGGCCGTCTCGATGCTGGTCGGCGTGGCGTTCGGCCTGGGACCGGCGTTGCGGGTCACCCGGCCCGATCTGGTGTCGGCGCTGAAGGAACCCGACGCGGTCGTGCCTGCGCGGCGCCCCGGCACCGGGCGCTACCGATGGACGCTCCGCGGCGGGTTCGTCGTCGCCCAGGTAGCCGCCTCGATGGCGTTGCTCGTGGCCGGCGGCTCGCTGGCCGCCGGCGTGCGCGACGCGCAGCGCGTCAACCTCGGGTTCGCGGCCTCCGGCCGCCTGGCCTTGCTGCAGGCAGACGCGTCGGAGGCAGGCCTCGACGACGAGCGTGGTGGCGCGCTGCTTCGCGGCTTCGCCGAACGCGTCCGCGGACTGCCGGGCGTCGAGGCGGTGACGTGGACCACCCGCCCGCCGGTGACCCGCGGAGGATCCAGCACGCTCGTCATCGACGAGCACACCCGGCGGACGGGCGCCGAAACGGCGGAGGTGGACTCTGCCATGGTCGACGCCGCCTACTTCGAGACCCTCCGCATCCCTCTCCGCCACGGCAGGGTCTTCACCCCGGCGGACGCGGAGTCCCAGCGGCCGGTCGCGGTGGTGAGCGAGGCGATGGCCAGGCGCTATTGGGGACGGGCGAACGTCGTGGGAGAGCGCTACCGTCACCAGGGCTCGTCGGACTCGTGGGTCGAGATTGTCGGCGTGGTGGGTGACGTCAAGGTCGAGTCACCAACCGAAGAACCAACACCGATCTTCTACCGGACCGCCCCGGCTGGTGGTTTCTCGCGCCTTTACACGTTGGCACGGACGGCCGGGCCGCCCGACGCCGTTGCGAGAGCGATGCAGCAGCTGTTCCGACAGCAGACCCCCGGCGTGCCTGTCCTGGAGGCGGGCACCATGGCCTCCCACGTGGCAGGGTCGATCACGCTGCAGAGGATCGTGGCCGTCACGGTCGGGCTGTTGAGCATCGTGGCGCTGTTGCTGGCCGCGATTGGCCTGTACGGTGTCGTTGCGGCCTCGGTGGCGCAACGGACCGCGGAGATCGGGATTCGAATGGCCCTCGGCGCGAGGCCCGGGCAGGTGGTGGCCATGCTCGTCCGGGAGGTGATGGTCCTGGTCGCAGTAGGGTCGGCCGTGGGGCTGACGGCGGCGCTGCTGCTGGCGCCGGGGCTGAGGAGCCTCGTCTTTGGTGTGCGCACTCAGGACCCGCTCGCGGTGGTCGCCGTGACCGCGGTCCTCGCCGTCGTGGCGCTGCTGGCGACCTGGCTCCCCGCTCGCGCGGCAGTTGGCGCGGGGCCGCTGTCGGCGATGAGGCAGAGATAGTAGTGGCTAGTGGACCCGAGCCCGCGCGAGAATGTCCGCCACGACACCTGCCCCCCGGGAGGCGGGCACGGGTCCGGCGCGGGGGCGCAGCCGGCGATGCCGGTGCTGTATCGCCTTCAACTGCTCCAGGCCGCGCCGGGGCGGCTGCTCGATCTGATCGACGTCGTCAAGAAGCACGCCGCGGTTGCGGCGTCGGGAGGCGAGGCGGCGCCGGTGATCATGCGGCACTCGCAGGGCGACCACTGGGACCTGGAAGCAGAAGGTCAGGGGGCGATTGACCGTTTGGCAGGGGAGCACATGGACAGTCGCCAAGTGGCCAGTCGCCAAGTGACGTCTTACTCCCCCACCGATTACTCCCCCACCGCGAGGTACGTGTAGCCCTCGAGGGCTTCCTCGGTACCGCTTCATGAAGCGGCCCGACTCGGCCATCGTGATGCGCTTCTCGCGTAGCGCCGTCTCGACCGACCGGCGGACGCGTGACACGAGGTTGTCCTTGTTGTACTGCACGTAGGACAGCACCTCGCTCACCGAGTCGCCCTTCACCACCTTCTCCACGGTGTAGTCGTCGTCATCAATCTTGACGTGCACCGCGTCGGTGTCGCCGAAGAGGTTGTGGAGGTCGCCGAGGATCTCCTGGTAGGCACCGACGAGGAAGGTGGCAATCAGGTATTCCCCGCCATTCGGGCTGTGAAGCTCGAGGAAGCCCTTCACGTCGCGCAGGTCGATGAACTCGGCTATCTTGCCATCGCTGTCGCACGTCAGATCGGCGATGATCCCGCGGCGCTGCGGCTCCTGGTTCAGGCGGTGGATCGGGATCGTCGGGAAGAGCTGCTTCACCGCCCAGTGGTCGGGCATCGACTGGAAGAGGGAGAAGTTGCAGTAGTAGGTGTCGCTCAGCGACTTCTCCAGGCCCTCGAGCTCGTCGGGCACGTAGTCGAGGTCGCGGACGATCTTCAGCAGCTTCTCGCACGTGGCCCAGAACATCTGCTCCACGCGCGCGCGCGCCTTCAGGTCCAGCACGCCCAGGTTGAAGGCGGTGATCGACTCCTCCTTGATTTGGAGGATGTCGTGGTAGGCCTCCTGGAAGTTCTTCCGCGAGACGCCGCTGTAGGACTCCCAGAGCTGCTGAACGATGGGGTGGTCGCCCGGGCCCGGCGGCACCGGCAGGTGACCGCCGAGGATCTCGTTGGTCGCCAGCACGTTGTACACGAGCACGGAGTGGTGGGCGACGAGCGCGCGGCCCGACTCGGTGATGAGGTCGGGGTGCGGCACGCCGTGGACGTTGCACGCCTCGGCAACCTGGCTGACGATGTCGGTGGCGTACTCCTGGAGGGTGTAGTTCACCGAGGAGTGGAAGTTCGTCTGGCTGCCGTCGTAGTCCACGCCGAGGCCGCCGCCGCAGTCGAGGTACCGCATGTTCGCACCGAGACGGTACAGCTCGACGAAGATCCGGCTGGACTCGCGGAGGGCGTCCTTGACCGCGCGGATGTTCGTGATCTGCGAGCCGATGTGGAAGTGCAGCAGCTGCAGGCAGTCGAGCATGCCCACTTCCCTGAGCCGGTCCACGGCTGCGACGATCTCGGCGGTGGTGAGACCGAACTTGGATTGGTCGCCCGTGGACTCCACCCACTTGCCGGCGCCCTTGGTGCTGAGCCGCGCGCGGACGCCGATCACGGGCCGCAAACTGAGTTCGGCCGCGGCCGAGAGGATGGTCTCCAGCTCGCCCATCCGGTCCATCGTGATCACCACGCGGCGCCCAAGCTTCTGCGCGAGGAGCGCGGTCTCGATGAACCCGCGGTCCTTGTAGCCGTTGCACAGGATGAACGCCTCGGGGTTCTCCACCAGGGCGAGCGCGACGAGCAGTTCGGGCTTGGACCCCGCCTCTATTCCCAGGTTGAACGGCCGGCCGTAGTCCATCAGCTCCTCGACCACGTGCCGCTGCTGGTTCACCTTGACCGGGTAGACGCCGCGGAAGGCGCCCTTGTAGTCGTTCTCGACGATCGCCTGCTGGAACGCGCCGAACAGCTGCGCGAGGCGGGTCCGCAGGATGTCCGAGAAGCGAATCAGGATCGGGAGGTTGAGGCCCCGGCTGCGAAGATCGTCCACCAGTTCCTTGAGGTCGATTTTCAGCGAACCCGGCCCGGCGGGCGTGACGGCGACGTTGCCGGCCTCGTTGATGGAGAAGAAATCGCGGCCCCACCCGGTGACGTTGTAGAGCTCGAGCGAGTCCTTCACCGTCCAGGCCCTGAGTTCAGTCTGCACCGCTGCTTGCCCCCTCTATGTGTTCCGCGACTCCAACGCGCGCGAATGAGTGTACAGCGTACCGCCGTGCGTGGAAATGCAAAATGCAGCCGCGGCTACGTCTTCGCCAACTCGACGACCGCGCCGACCAGCGAGTCGAGTTCCGCGGTCGTGGTGTAGAGGTGCGGCGTCACTCGCAGACCCTTCACGGGCACGGTGTCGATGGCGACGGTGTAGATGCGGAACGCCATGCCGGCTGCCGGCTGCCAAGTGCCGCCTTCGCGGGCGACCAGCCACCAACCACTATTTGAACCGCTCCAACCGCCCCTCCACGTCGCGCTGGAAGCGCGCCAGGTGCTCCCTCGCAAGAACGGCGGGGTCAAGCGCTTCGTTCTTCACCAGCGGCGTCAGGTCCATGGCGTAGGTCACCGACTCGGTGGTGTCCACCCCGTGTGAGGCGTAGTACGTGGCGTTGGCCCGGCGCCGGCCCATCGTCGCCAGGTCGTAGCGCTTCCCGCCGATGATCTGGGAATCGAAGACGCCGATGAGGGCGGCGGCCAGGGCGTCCCGGCCGGAGACGTCGAGCACTACCTTGTGCGCGTCGTCGAGCCAGTCGAGGTCGCGCCACACCTCGCAGCCCACCAGCCGGAGCGGACGCGCCGCCGCGGGCAGCCTCCGGATCGCGGCGACGGCCCTCAGCGCCACGGCGACGTGCGTGTCGTGCTTGTCGGCCAGGTTGTGGGTGTAGACCACCTCGGGCCGGGTCGCGTCCAGCACGGCCGCGAGGTCGTCCACCACCGCGGCATTGGCGCCGTCCTTGACCGCGGCGCTGGAGAAGTCCAGGAACATATGGGCGGCGTACTCCCCGATGCGTGCGGCCTTCTTCTGCTCTTCCCGGCGGACGGTCTTCATCTGCTCGTCCGTGTAGCGCCCGTAGAGCCCATCCCGCGGACTCCCGGCCCCGTCGGTCACCGTCACGCCGCTGAAGTGGCGGTCGAGCCGGCCAAAGCACTCGCGGATGCCGTGGAACGCCATGATCTCGATGTCGTCCTGGTGCGCGGCCAGGCACAGGTGGGTGGTGCGAGCCAGCGCGTCGGCGGCAGGCGCGCCGTCAGGAACGAAGATCTCGGCGTTCGGCATGTGCAGGTTCATCGTCGTCTCCACTCCATTCGCTGGCTTGCCGAACGACAAGCCAACACCCACCACCAGTCATCAGCCACCAGCCGCCAGCCATCAGCATCAGCCATCAGCCATCAGCCATCAGCCGCGCTGATCGTGCGACCGGCCGGCAGTCGTGTCAAGCGCCGATCGAGCCCGGATGGAGGACCACGATTCCAGCTCCGCACGCTCGTTCGGCGATGCACCCGCCGTTCGCGATTGTGATGGTTTCCTGTTCAGAATGGAGGCAGCTGGCCGACCGGGCGGCCGGCGCCGCACCTGCGTCCCCGGCGGAGTCGGGGAAGGACGCGACGGTGAAGGGGGCGAGGAGACGATTCGCATCGCGCGCGAGCTGAACCCCGGGATCCAGATCCTCGTGCGAACCGTCTACCTCCGCGAGGGGAGCCGCCTGCGCCGCGCCGGCGCCGACGCGGTGATTCGGGCGAGGGCGAAGTCGCCCTCGCCGTCACCCTGCTCCTCCATCGGCGCCTCTCGCGTTCGCTTGACGACGAACGAAACCACGAAGATCAAGAGAACACGAAGACACAAGGGCTTTGTGGCCTTCGTGCCTTTCGTTCTTCGTGGTCAAGACAAGTGAATTCCCGTTTTAGTGGCCTGTCCCCGGTCACGAGTCCACGAGGGTCTGTTGTTCCTCGATCGTGATCACGCGTGCTCTACTGGTTGGGATGCGTCCAGCCGGTGTACCCGACCGTGTGACCACGGTTCACCGGCGAGTTCTTCGGGAACGTCGTGCCGTAGTAGTGGTTGACGAGCGAGACCGTCTCGCTGCCCTTGCCTCCGGTGAACCAGGTCGTATTGCCCGTGTCCGTCCGCAGGAACCACAGGTAGGCGATCGAGCGCCGCACTGCCTCGTCTGCCACGCGCATCGCCGGATAGCCCGCCCGCTCGAGGATCACCGCCGCCGGAATGAAGCCCGCGGCGCCGGTGTAGACGTAGTCGGTATAGGCCGGTTCCCACTGATAGGCGCCGCCACGCTGGATGTCGTTGATGACCGCGCCGTCGATGCTGTGCGTCGTTCCCGCACCGGATCGTCCCCCCGGAACCGCCTTCGTCGAGTTCAGCGGATTCACCGCGCACGGGCTCGAGTCGTTGGACGCCCAGCCCCCGGCTACGCCGGCACCAAGGTCGATGTTCTCGTTGTCTGGCGCCGTCGGGTCGCACGCGTAGGTCCGGAAGGCATCCCACGCACGGTTCAGGACCGTCGTGTCGTTGGTATATGCGCCGATGGCCGCGTAGATGAAGCCTTCCTGGGCGGCCGCGTTGCTACCAGAGTGGAAGGGCCCGATGTGGCGACTGATGCCCGTGTTGTTGTCCGGCAGCTGCCTCGTGAGGAAGCTCCGGATCCACGCCTCGACGCGTGAGCCGTCGCTGCCGGGGTTGCCGTCATCCCGCAGTCCCAGGAGGTCTGCCGCAATGATGTATCCCCCGAGGTTGCGCGAGATGGCCAGCCACCGGTTGTTGCCCTCCGTGCCGATGGCAGCCACCACCTGAGAGCGGGCCTTGGTGCAGTTCGCGTTGTTGCGAACGCACGTCAGTGCCGCCGCCAGCGTGTAGATGTCGTGCTGCGAGTCCTGGCTGCCGACGTTCGGCGTGCCCGGACTCGCCGCGCCGTCGCTGCTGACCTGGGTCCAGTCAGCACCCGACACAGGAAGCCGCGCGAGTTCGTCCTCGCCGATCCAGATTCCAGATGCAGGTGGAGGCGGGGGCGGCGGTGTTGACTCATCCTCGAATGCCGCCGACTGCGTGATCGGCCCGTTCATCGTCACGGTCGTAGGTGCGGTCGAGCCGGAGTACGACCCGGACCCGGTGCCCGTCCATGCGGAGAAGCGATACCCGGCGCCAGCCGCGGCGTCGATCGCCACGCGCTGGCCGCTGTCGTAGAAGCCGCCGGAGGCCGGCGTGACGGATCCGCCGGTTCCCGCACTCATCGTCAGCTGGTACTGCGTGGTGAAACTGACCGTGTAGGTCGTCGGTGCGCCGGGCGCGACGGTGTGGGACATCGCCCCGCCGTCACTCCACGATACGTACGCGTACTGGGTGCCCACGCGACCCACCTGCGAACTCGTGGCGATCGTGTGCTCCGACCCCGGCGTCCAGTCGAACGCCTGCGTCGAGGAGTACTGCACGCTGTCCACTGTAAATGCCAGGCCCGCCGGACTGGTCTGGACGATGACGCTCATCCTCCGGGGGCGCTTGCCCTTGCCGTTGCTTTGAGCACTCGCGCCTGTCGCGAGGAGCGCTAACGCGATCACGGGCGCAAGGAGATATAGCTTTCGCATAATGAGTTTCATGGTTACCTGATGAGTTGTGACTTCAAGACTATTTGACGGCGACGTTGTCCGCCGTCACCGTCGTTCGCTGTGCACTGTCGCGGCTGGTCGCCGCCAGGCCTGCCTGCATCCGGGTCGAGTTGATGTTCCGAGTGCCGAGAGTTCTCCACGTCTGGCCGTCAGCCGACATGGACGCCGTCACCTTCACGCCGCTCTTCACCAGCCGCAGCCAGGCTGGCATCGCCTGCGTCGTGCGCCCCCTTACCGCGGTCGTCCCGCCCGTTCCGGTCCGCTGCACGAACTCCACGGCGCCGTCCGTCGTGACGAGCAGCGACACGTGGGGCGCGTTCGCGGCGGCGCCGTCGCGGATCATGATGCCCGCCCGGGCTCGCGCGCTCGCGCCCAGGCTCGTGATCCGAGCCGTCACCGTCGTCGCGGCGCCTAACGCCTGCGACACGAAATAGAACGAGTCTTGCGACCCCGAAATATCCGCGCCGGCGGCCGAGACGGTGAAGACGCCGCTGGAGGACGAGGCCGTTCCCGCGAGGCCGACCGTGCCAACGTCCTGCCCCTGCCACGGGGCCGGGAGTGAAGGAGGAGGCGGGGGAGGAGGGAGCGGCGCCGAAGCGGCCGCCTGCGAGACGGTGTACGGCGCGCCCGCGATGGTCACCGTCCCCGTGCGAGCGGCCCCGGTGTTCGCCGCCACCTGGCACGCGACGCTCCCGTTGCCGGTCCCACCGCTGGGTGACACGACGATCCATGTGGCGCCACCAGGCGAAGCCGTCCACGAGCAGCCGCTGGCCGCCGTGATCCCGACGCTGGCGGTGCCACCGGCTGCCGAGAAGGTCTGCCCGGAGGAGGAGATGGAATAGGCGCACGCCGCTTCCTGATCGACCCGGTAGACGGAATCCCCGACCATGACCGAGGCGGTCCGCGCGACGGTGGCGGGATTGGCGGCCACCGAGAAGATGGCGGAGCCGCTCCCGGTGCCCGACGCCGTCACGACCGTCACCCACGACGCCGTGGCAGTGGCTGCCCATGGGCAGCCATTCCCAGTGGTGATGCCGACCGAGCCGCCGCCGCCGGCAGCGGGAAACAACGCCCCCGCGCCCGACAGGGTGATGGCGCACGAGGACAACGTGAAGGGATTCGAGGGGTCGCTGAGCCCCTCGCCGCCCGGTCCCACCGCCGCCACCCGCGCCTCGTAGGTGCCGCCAGGGAGGGGCCAGGACGACACGGAGTTGGAGAGGTCCACACGGATCTGACCGTCCGATGCGGGCGCAGGTTTTCCGATGTCCACCTGGTGGGACGGCTGCGACGCGCCCAACTGATACAGGCGAAGCGTGTAGCCCGAGACAACGGCGACGCTTCCGACGGACTCCGAGTGATCGACGGAAGGAGTGAATTCAACGGAATTGGGGTTGGCGGTCACCGAGGTTTGCGCGGCGGAGGGCGCGGCCGTCGACAAGGCGACCAGCAGGCCGAGAAGGGCGGCGCGGCACACGTCCGCCGGGCGGATCGACACGTCCGTCTTGAGCATCCTGTCCTCCAGGCGAGGCCGGGCAAGGCTTCGCCGGGCACGCGGGCGATGACTGCAGGTTCGTCGTGAGAGGTCGGTCGGGGGGGGCCAGCAAGTCGACGCTGAGCGTCCGGGCGATTGCAGTTTTCGCGCCCGGCGACAGACGTGCAGTTTTCCGAGGGAAGGACCGGAAGAGCTCGGAGATAAACGCGGGATCCCGCTTACGATCGTGGCGGGGGGATTACAGGGCTGTCACTCTCCAGTGGTCAGTGGTCGGTGGTCAGTGGTCAGTGGATATCGCCGTCACGCCGGGCACGCGTAATCTGCTGTCCACTGGCCACTGGGCATTGGCCACTCTTATCGTTCCACCGCCTTGATCACCGTCTTCCCCGCGAACGCCTTCGCCACGGCGTCGGCGTCGGCCTGGGCGCCGACGATGTCGCCCCAGTGCATGGGGATCAGGACCGCGGGCTTGAACCGGTTCGCCGCCGCCGCCACCTCGGTGGCGGTCATCGTGTACGTGCCGCCGCACGGCATGAGCGCGACGTCGGCCTTCACGCGGTCCATCTCGGGGGTCGCGTCGGTGTCGCCGGTGTGGTAGATCCGCTGGCCGTTCGACAACGTCAGAACGTAGCCCACCCAGCCGTTCTGCTTCGGGTGGAAGTCCTTGCCGCTGTTGTAAGCCGCCACGGCTTCGACGCGCAGCGCGCCGGCGGAGTAGGTGCCGCCTGGCGCCGCCGTCACGACGTTCTTGCCTTCGAGCTTCGCCGCCACGTCCGCGGGGGCCACGAAAATCGTCTTCGGCCCTGCGATCTTCGCGAGGTCGTCGGCCGAAAAGTGGTCGTAGTGCCCGTGGGTGATGAGGACCACGTCGGCGCGCGGGGCGTTCGCGCCCAGCTTCCATGGGTCGATATAGATCTGGGTCTTCCCGTCCTCGATCCGGAACGACGCATGCCCGAGCCAGTGGATGTGATCGACGTCCATCGGAGCCTCCAGCAGGAAGAGGGCGGCCAGCACGGCCAGAACAGGGAGCTTGTGCATGCAATTCTCCGACAGCCGACCGTATCAAACCTCGAGGGCAAATGACAACTGACGTGCCGGCGTGAACGAGTCACACGGTCGGGTTGTCTACCCGAACTCATCAGTCCCCATACGGCCCGAGTTCCTTCCCAATTCAGTGCCCGCGGGCCAGCTGGTTCCCGAAAGACGGATCTTGGCCAGAAGTTCGCAGTCAATTTGCCACGTGGCCGGATCCAGCCGTGTCGGCGATCTCCTCCTGAAGCACGTCCCGATGAGCTGGGACGAGGCCCTGGCGCTTGTACAGGGCCTGGCCGCCATCGGTCTGCCGGACGACCCACGCGCCGACATTGCCGCCACCGTCACCGACGTCATGCTCGAGCCCAACGGCACGCTGACCGTCGTGCCCGGCTCGACGCCTGCGGTCTCCGCCGCGGGACTGGCGACCCTCCTCCGGCACGCGCTTCCGGAGCCGGGGAAGGGGGAAGGTGCCCCTCCCCCCGGGGCGCTCCGCTACACGGTGTCGCGGGCACTCCAGGAAGTGGAGGCTCCGCCAATTGTCAGCGTGGGGCAGCTGCGCGAGGCGCTGGGGCGGTTCGAACGCGGCGATCGCGCCGTGGCGCTTGCCGCGCTGTACCTCGCGGCTTCCGGCGGGGAGCATTGCGCCGCCGCCAGCCGAAGCCGCGCCTGCACCCGAGCCTGTCCCGGACCTCCCCCTCTTCCTCGAGGTCCCCGATGTGTCCGCGCCCCGGGATGCGGCGTGGCCGTTTCCTCATGGCGAAGAGCCGGCTGTCGCGCCGCCGGTTCGCAACGGCCCGCCCAGGCGGGCAGGGCTCAGGGTGGCGCAGGCCTTCGCCTTAATAGCGGTCATCGTCGCGGGCGGTTTCGTCGGCTACCTCGCGTACGCGGAGTGGCCTCGATTCGAGGGCACCGCGCAGTCGATTGCCGCGACCGCGCGCGACCGCTGGGAACAGCTGCGGCAGCGGCGAACCCCAGCCCCAGCACGAGGCTCGGAACAGGACACTCGCTCGGGACAGGAACCAGCGTCGGGCTCGGGCCAGTCTCAAGCTTCACCCGGCGAGGTCCCGGGGCAACAGCCTGGCTCGCAACCGGAGTCCGCTCACGCGGCGGGAACGGCCGGTCAGCGCGAGCCCACTGGCGGTCGCGCGGACACGGGCGCCGGAACGGCAGCGCGCGCGGAGAGCCGCGAGCCGGCCGTTAACGAGAGGCCACTGGCCCCGAAGTCCGGCGCCGGAGCCGCCGGCGCGCTTGCCCCTCTGGCGGTCCCTGAAGAACCGGAGACGACCGCCTCGGCCGGCGCCGAGGCGGAGGTCAACCGCGATGGACGCATCGTGCTGGCCCTCGACGCCGGGCGCCGCCCGGTCTTCTCGCCCTCCTTCGCCTTCGATGGATCCGCCGTCTTCTTCCACCAGGACACGGCCGGAGGCAGCGCCGGCCTGCGAGAAGCGCGCGCCGACCCGGCTGGCGAGATGCTCCACGTCGTGTCGCTGTTGGACGACGGCTCGCGCAACTACCATCCGAGGCTGTCGCCCGACGGAACACTGGTGGCCTTCGACTCGGACCGCGACGGCGTCCGCGGGGTGTACGTCTCGGCGCGCGACGGCACCAACGTGCGGCGCGTGAGCGGCCCCGGCTACGCGGCGGTGCCGTCCTGGTCGCCCGACGGGTCTCGCCTCGCGTTCATCAAGGCGGAGCCTTCGAGCGCGGGGGTGTGGAACATCTGGGTGTTGAACGTGGGGAGCGGCGAGACCACGCGCCTCACCGCGCACTCCTTCGGCCAGCCGTGGGGCGCCTCATGGTTCCCGGACGGGCGGCGCGTCTGCTACTCGCACGAGGATCGGTTGATCGTGCTCGACACGGCGAGCGGCTCGTCGCAGCTCTACCCCTCGCCGCGAAAGGGACGCCTCGTGCGCACGCCGGCCGTGTCGCCGGACGGCCGAAAGGTGATCTTCCAGCTGTACCGCGACGGTGCCTGGCTGCTCGACCTGGCGGATGGCTCCATGCGGCGAGTCCTGGCGGACCCGAGCGCGGAGGAGTTCTCGTGGTCGCCCGATGGGAGGCGCGTCGCATTCCACAGCCGCCGCGACGGCCAGTGGGGCGTGTGGGTCATGGGGTCCGAGTAGGGGTCGCGCAGCCGACGCCCTTCGCTGGAAGCATCCGTTCCGGGCTTTGCCCGGAGGTCCGGTTCCCGGCGTCGAACAGCAGCACTTTCCCCGTCCTCCACTCGGCCGCAGGGATCCAGCCCAAGTCGCCGGCGAGGGTGCCGGCAAACCTGGCGCGGAACAACGGCACCTCCCAGTCCTCGAGCAGAATGTACACCCTGCGGCCACGCTGTTCGAGGAAGGCAATGGCACGGTCGAGCCATTCGGGCTCGAGCAGGTCGTATCGCAGGGTCGTCCGGCTGCCGTAGTAACGAACGCTGCCGCTGTGCTGCATGGACAACACGACGCTGCCGGGCGGTGTGCGCCGGGCCACGTAATCCGCGGCATCCACGTAGCGTTGTTCCCCCGGACGAAGCCCGAACACGTCCAGGTTGATCGCGCGGCCGAAGTTCACGCCGGCAAGCACGAGGACGATCGCCAGTGCGGCCCCCCCGGCCTTGGCGCCAGGCATCACGCGCCCGACGATCGACTGGATCGCGGCGACCGCCAGCACGGCGAGCACCGGCCAGGCGGGGAGCAGGAACCGCAGGTACCACCAGTCGTCGAACTGGAGGTAGGGCAGGTACGACAGCCAGACACCGGCAACCAGGCCGGTGAGGAGAAACCGCCAGCCGCCGAGCGACGGGAAGAAGCGTGGCCCCGCCGCCAACGGCAGGAAACCCAGCAGGATCGCCGGCGTATCGAAGTGGATCGTCCAGCCCACGTAGCGCCGGAGGTTCGGCAGGATGTTGGCGAGCGAGTAGAGTTGGTCGACGCCCGAATAGCCGAGGCGCCACCAGGCCCCGTAGGCGTAGGTGTTGAACACGCCAAGCGCAACGACGCCCGGGGCGAGGCCGGCGAGAAACGCCAACGCGCGCTGGCGTCGCACCACGCCGGCCAGCGTCCCTGTTACGCCGGGCTCCTTCGTGCGGCCGATCAGGATCGCGCCGAGGCAGACGACGGCGAGCGGCGCGAGGTTGGGCCGTACGAGGATCGCGAGCGATGTCACGAGACCCGCCGCCAGCGGCCTCGCCGGCGGTTCCTTCAAATCCCGGGAGCCGTCCTGTCCGCCCTGAGGAAGTCCAGTCGCGAGAGCCGAGCCCGAGGGTGGGCCGGCGCGGCTGGCGGCCCGCCCCTCTGCCCCGACGGCAAGCAGCGCCGCCGCGATCCAGAGTGCCGCCACCGGCACGTCGCTCATCGGCCACATCACCTGAAACAGGAACGTCGGGCTTGCAGCGAGCACCAGGGAGGCGCCTGCCGCGAGGGGCGGCGGCAGAAGCCGCGCGCCGAGTCGATAGGTCAGCCAGACCAGCAGGGCGCCGGCGAACGGAACGACGAGGTATGGCGCACAGGGTCCGGCTGCGGCGCGCGCGCCGGCGAACAACAGCGGGAGGCCGGGCGGGTACGTCGGCACGATCGCGTCGGGCACGGTCGCAGGACGGTAGCCGAGGGGCGACAGCGTCCAGGACGGCTCGGGCCACGGGGCATCCGTCAGTTCCTGCGGCACGCGGATGCGACCCTCGAGCAGGAACGCCGCTTCGCTGATGTACCCGTAGGAGTCCGCGCTGCCGGCCACGAACGCGCCGAAGCTGATGCCGGCCAGGCACACCGCTGCGACAGCGCCGGCAGGCAGGGCGCCGGGCGTGCTCCAGGGCGCGCGCGCAAGCGCGAAGATGTCTTCTCGCCACCGCCCCCGCGCCCAGGCCGCCCACGCGGCCAGGAGTGCGGCGCCTTCCGCAGCGGTACGATCGGGCCGGCGCACACGAAGAACGATGCCGGCCACATCGATCGCCCAGCCGCCCGAGACCCACGCGGACGCGGCCGCGGCAAGCAGCACGAGAGCGGAAAGCAGGAGGACACGTCGCAGTGTCGTCATGGGAGGGACACTATAGCCTTCTCTCTTCCGCCTTCCGCCTTCCGGCCGCGCCGCTACTTCACGTCCGTCATCGTCTTCAGAATCGGGTAGTGCTCCGGCGCCGGAGTCTTCCCCAGCACCTCATCCAGCAACCCCCACGCCATCAGCCCGTCGTCCGAGCGCGGGTCGAGCAGGAGGAACGCCAGGCGCGCCAGCGGTTGGTCCATCGGGACGACGATGGAGCCGGCGGGGGCAGTCGCTTCCGTGGCCTCCCACTTGCCGCTGATCGTACGGAGCTTGTGCCCCTGGTACTCCACGTTCTCCGTCGTCGATGTCTCGATGCGGAACCGTTCGGCCGCGAACGTCTGCTCCTTCTCGAGCCGCGAGAAGCGGATGCCGTGGGCTGCGAGCCGATCGAGCATCCGGTTGAGGACGGCGACGTTATCACGATAGGGCGACGCGGCCCGTGGCGGCGCGGCCGGCGGCTGCCCGGCGCCCGGCGGCCCTGCCGGAGGACCGCCTGCGGGAGGACCGCCTGCCGGAGGCCCGCCGGCGGGGGGGCCGCCCGCGGGGGGAGCGCCCGGAGGCCGGCCGCCGCCGAATCCCATCAGGCCACCGCCGGCCGGCTCGCCGGGGGAAGGCGGGACTGCCGGGAAGACGAAGGCGCGCGGCGCGATGCTGGTTTCCGTCGGCTCGACCACCGCGTAATGCGGCATCGTCTCGGTGCGCTCGGAGCCCGCGACGCGCCGAAGCATCGGACGATCGGGCACGTAGGGGTTGCGCTCCTCGACCGAGTCGGCCAGCACGATCGACACGGGTTGCGGCTCCTTGACGAGCTTCCCCCGCACCGCCTGCTCGGTCCCGGCGATCGACTCCGCGTCCGCGGCGGCCGTCGCCTTGCGAATGGCCTCGCCGTTCTTCACCGCGTAGTCCACGACCTCCTCGAGGAACCAGTAGTTGGACTTGATGCGGTCCTCGAAGGTGGCATACGCGTAGGTCTCGACGAGGATGCCGACGCGGTTGCGGATGCCGAAGTAGGTCTGCGTGTAGCGCGGCTTGTACAGCTCCGCGTCGTTGTACCAGGCGCGCTCGCCCTGCCGCGAAAGGTTGCCGTAGTAGAAGTAGTCCCAGCCGTGCCGGGCCTTGATGTTCTTCGTGACCGTGGGAAACAGGTCGCCGCGCACCAGCGAAGTGAGGCCCGGCGAGGTGTTGGGGCTGACCGACGTCTGATAGGTCAGGTAGAAGCCGTGCGGGCTGCCGTTGGTGGTGTGGAGGTCGATGGCGACGTGGGGATCGTACCTCGACATCAGCCAGGCGAGCGAACGGCCCTCGGATGTCTCGAGCTTGGTGCAGTCGCGGTTGAGATCGAGGTTCTGGCCGTTGTAGCGCTGGCCCATGCCACCGATCGGGCCATTCTGCCGCCCGCGGTTGCGGATGTTCACCTTTTCGTTGCCGTCGGCGTTGTAGATCGGGTTGATCAGCAGCACGACGGAGTTGAGCCAGCCGGCGCGTTCGCCGCGGGCAATCGAGCGCAGCAGCCAGAGCGTGGCTTCCTTGCCCTCCACCTCCCCTGCGTGGATGTTCCCCTGGATATAGATCCTGGTCTTCTTCGTGGCCAGCACCGCCTCGGGCGATGCGTTCGGGGCGCCGATGACCGCCAGCGGCAGGGCCCGGCCCTCGTACGTGTGGCCATACGTCGTGAGGTGGATCTGGGGCGAGGCGGCCGCCATCGCCTTCATGTAGGTGATGACGTCCTCGTAGCTGCTCGTCTCCCTGTACCGCGTGCGCTCGGGACGCGTGAGCATCGCGCCGGCGCCGGCGCGGCCGGTGGCCGGACGCTGTGCCGCAGGGGCCGGGGTCTGGGCGGCGGCGATGGTGACACTCACGAACAACAGGGAAAGCAGGGAATACCCAGCGATGCGGGTTCGAGTCATATCTCGGTCACTCCTGACGTGAGCCTGCCGGCATTCTCGCCTTTTGCATTCGGCATTTGGCCGGCTGAGTCTACTACACCCCCGCCGCCTCCTGGCCGGCCAGGTGTAGGATCAACCTGCGCATGGTCCCTGCAGCCGCCGCGCCCGTTCCTGCGATTGACGCCGCGACGGCCCGGCGTCTGTACGCCAGGGCCGAGGCGTCGCGCTGGAACCTCGGGGAGGAGTCCTTCCGGGAGGCCCTGGACAGGAGCGTCGGCCACCGCTTCCGGGGGCAGTCGCCGGCGGCGCACGACGTCGAAGCGTATCTCGAGAGCCTGCACGTGGCGGACCTCGCGCTGGCATGCGCGTGCGCGCGCGGCAGCGAAACGGCGTGGGAGCACTTCGTCCGGCACTTCAGGCCCGCGCTGCTGGCGGCCGCGTCGGGGGCGGGCCCGGACGCCGCCCGGGAACTCGCGGACTCGATCTACGCGGACCTGTTCGGCATCGAGGAGCGGGAGGGCGTCCGCCGGTCGTTGTTCGACTACTTCCACGGCCGCAGTTCGCTTGCCGGCTGGCTGCGCGCCGTCCTCGCGCAGCGCGCGGTGGACCGTGCGAGAGGTTTGCGCAGGTTCGATCCGCTACCCGAGCCCGACACCCCGCGCGAACCGTCCGTGGCTGCGGCGCCCCCGGAGGCGGACCTGTCGCCCCGGCTGGCGATGGTGCGGACGGCGCTGGCCGCCTCGGTGCGCGACCTGGCACCTCGCGATTGCCTCCGCCTGTCGCTCTACTACGGCCGGGAGCTGAAGCTGGCCGCGGTCGGCCGGCTGCTGGGCGAGTCGGAGGCAACCGTGTCGCGCAAGCTCGCGCGGTGCCGCGAGGACCTTCGCCTCGCCGTGGAGCGGCGGCTTCGCGAGCGGCACGGCCTGAACGACGCGCAGATTGCGGAGTCCTTCGACCTCGCGTGCACCGACCCGGCGTTCGACCTCGCGCGAATCCTTCCGCCCGACCCGGACGCCGGGATACCGTAGGGAGACGATTGAACCACGAAGGGCACGATGGACACGAAGACCGGCGGCGCCACGAGGCGAAGGCACCAAGACGGCGTCGCGGTCGTCTTCGTGATCTTCGTGAGCTTCGTGGTTGAGCATCTTCGTGGTCGAGCAGTTCGGGCTGCAAGAGATCGGTTGGCCGGCGTTCTGAGTGATGGAGGGTGAGGTGCGAAGCGACCGCGAGCGCGATGCCGAAATGGATCGGCTGCTGCGCGCCGTGCTGGCTGACGAGCCATCGGCAGCGGCGGGAGCCTGCCCTCCCGCGGACGACCTGGCGGCCTACGCGGAGCGCATGCTGACGGGCGGCGAACGCGAGGTGATGGAGACGCACCTGGCCGCCTGCCGGCGATGCCAGGAGGCGTTGGCCCTGCTGGCCACGTTGCCCGGATCACCTACGCCGGCCCCGGCGGCGTCACCCGCCCCTGCCTGGTGGCGAGCCGGGTGGAAGCGCTGGCTCGTGCCCGTCGGCGCCGCTGTCACCGGCGTCCTTTTGTACGTCGCCATCAGGCCAGATGCCGCGCTGCGGCCGGCTCTCCCGTCCCGCGAGTCCGTCGTGGCCTCCGCCCCTGAACAGCTCAGCGCGCCCGCGCCGCGTGCCCTCGCGGAAGCGAATCCCGCCGAGAGCGATGCGTCGCTCGCTCTGAAGGACCGGGCCACCGCACCGCCGCCCCGCGCCGAAGAGCCGCCGCAACTGGTCGAGATGCAAGAAAGAAAGAAAGAAAAGAAGATGTGACGGGATTCGGGACTCCGGGTATCGAAGGCGAGGCCCACCAGCGTCAAGACGTCACCCGAACGCGCGGCGCCGCCCGCCATGGCGCGGGATGTTGCTGCCCCCGTCGCCACCCTCGTGGGTGCCGTCATGCCCGCGGCTCCCTCGCCGCCCCCGCCTCCAGAACTGCCGCCAGCTCAGGCGAAGGCAGAGGCCAGGGAACAAGTACAGGCTCTGCCGGTCGTCGGCGGCGTGCCGCCACCCGGGAAGCAGGCCGGCAACGCGGGGGCCGCCGAGGCGCTCAAGCCCCTGGCCGAGACGGTGGTCGTGACGGGCAGGACTCCTCTGGTGCAAGCGAAAGCCTCGGTCTCGATGCCGATACTCGTCAGCGCCAAGGACAACCCCGACACCCGGTGGCGATTCGGTCCCGGGGCACGCATCGAGGGCTCTGCCGACGCAGGCCGAACCTGGCGCCTGCAGTACTCGGGGACCGGCGAACTGCTCACCGGGTCCTCGCCGGGCGGCACGACCTGCTGGGCGGTTGGAGCCGCCGGCCTCGTGCTGCGGACCACCGACGGCCAAGCCTGGGCCGCGCGCCCCTTCCCCGAGCAAGTCGATCTCACCGCCGTGACGGCCACCGACGCGCTCCACGCGACCGTGACCGCCAGGGACGGTCGCCGCTTCGCCACGGAGGACGGCGGCACGACCTGGACGCCAGCCAAGTAAGGCTGAAGCCTTACTTCGACCGATGCATCAGGGCCGCGGTGTCCTCTCCTGCGCCGCCGCCTGTGTTCTTCGGTCGGGGCAGGCCTTCAGGCCTGCCTGCTGCAAGACTTTCCCGCGGCCCCGTTCATCTCTCAGAGGAGATGAACCATGCCGCCACTGCTGCTCGCGATCCTGCTCGTGCTCCTGTCCTGGCTGCCCAGCCCGGCCGCACCTGAAACGCCGCCCACCCTTCCACCCGGCTCGGGGCAGGACACCAAGACTCTCTCGCCCTACTTCTTCGTCCGGAGCGACGATCCGTCGACGGATCGGCTGCCGCTCAAATCCACCGCGGCGTCGGTGGACATCGTGGGCATGATTGCCCGTGTCACGGTCACGCAGGTCTACCGAAACGAGGGGCGTCACGCCCTCGAAGCGATCTACATCTTCCCCGCCTCCACGCGCGCCGCGGTGCACGGGATGAAGATGACCATCGGCGAGCGCGTCATCACCGCCCGCATCGAGGAGCGGCAGGAGGCGCGGCGCCAGTACCAGCAGGCCCTGCAGAGCGGCCAGAGCGCCTCGCTCCTCGAGCAGCAGCGGCCAAACGTGTTCCAGATGAACGTGGCGAACATCCTGCCGGGCGACGAAATCAAGGTGGAGCTGGTCTATTCCGAGCTGCTGGTACCCGAACGCGGCGTGTACGAGTTCGTCTACCCGACCGTGGTCGGGCCGCGCTACTCGAATGCCGACGCGGCGTCCGCACCCGAGTCCGAGCACTGGGTGCAGAACCCCTACCTGCGCCCCGGCGACGCTCCTGCCACGACCTTTGATTTCAGGGCCGCCATCAGCGGCGGCATGCCTCTCAGGCAGGTGACGTCCCCCTCGCACGAGTTGAAGGTGGAGTTCCCGGCGCCGGCGCGGGCGCTCCTCACGCTGCCAGCCGCCGATACGACCGGGACCAATCGAGACCTGGTCATCCGCTACCAGCTCGCGGACAACCGCATCGAAACCGGCCTGATGCTCTATGAAACCTCGAACGGCGAACGCTTCTTCCTGTGCCTGGTCGAACCGCCCCGGCGTTTCGCGCCAGCAGCCGTGCCGCCCCGGGAGTACGTCTTCATCGTGGACGTGTCGGGGTCGATGCACGGCTTCCCCCTCGAAACCACCAAGGCACTGTTCAGGACCCTCCTCGGACGGCTGCGCCCCGGCGACTCGTTCAACGTGCTGTTCTTCTCCGGCGGCGCGTGGGTGCTCTCGCCCACGTCGCTGCCGGCCACCGAGGCCAACAGGAGCCTGGCACTGAGCGAGATCGAACGGCAGCATGGCGCAGGCGGCACCGAGTTGCTGCCGGCACTGCGTCAGGCGTTCGACCTGCCCCGCGAACGGCGGGACGTGGCCCGCACGGTCGTCATCGCCACCGACGGCTACGTGAACGTCGAACGCGAGGCCTTCGCCCTCGTGCGCAACCGGCTCAACGACGCCAACGTCTTCGCGTTCGGCATCGGCACCTCGGTGAACCGTCACCTGATCGAAGGCCTCGCTCGGGCCGGCGAGGGCCTGCCCTTCGTCGTCCTCGGCCCCG
The DNA here is from genome assembly GCA_963744445.1 of uncultured Acidobacteriota bacterium. Taxonomy (GTDB): domain Bacteria; phylum Acidobacteriota; class Vicinamibacteria; order Vicinamibacterales; family Fen-181; genus CAVUTP01. Next base: position 1,629,438 of record CAVUTP010000014.1, on the reverse strand, counting down.
GCGAGGCGCCGCGGGCAGCCTCGCGCTTCCTCGAGTACATCGAGTCGCCGCTGCTGACCGATGTCGAGGTGCGGATGCAGGGCTTCCAGGCGTACGACCTCGAGCCCGGGCGTCTGCCGGACCTCTTTGCCGAGCGGCCCCTGGTGCTGGCCGGCAAGTATCGCGGGGAGGCGGCGGGCGAGATCGTCATCACCGGGTTCACGGGCGAGGGACGGTTCGAGCGGCGCATCGCGGTGGATCGCAGCCGCGTGGTGCCCGGGGCAGAGGTGCTGAAGCACCTGTGGGCACGGGAGCGGCTCTCGTCGCTGTCCGACCTGGCGGGGCCCGGTGATGCGGATGCCGAAACGAAGCAGGAAATCACGCGTCTCGGCCTCGAGTACGGCCTGCTGACCGAATTCACCTCGTTCGTCGCGGTGGACCAGTTCATCCGCCGCCAGGATGGCAAGGTCACCACGGTGAAGCAGCCGCTGCCGCTGCCGCAGGGCGTGAGCGAACTGGCAGTGGGCGGAGGCATGGCCGGCGGCGTCGTCGCCCGGAAAACGGCGGTCGCGGCCGAGTCGGTCTCCGTTTCCGGCGCGGCGCCGCTGATCGAGGCCCGCGACTCGGCGGGCCGGCCGCAGTCCGTGCCCGGTCAACTCACGCTGCCCGTTCCGCCGCCGCCCCCGCCCACCGGAGGCCTCACGGTCGCGGTCCTGGAGAACCAGGCGACGGGCGCCAGGGTTGTCCCGGAAGGCCTGAGAGAAGCTGTTCGACGCGCGGTATCGGCCGGCAGGTGCGGGGCGGCCGCGTCTCACCCGGTTCGGCTGCGGATCACCTTCGACAGCAAGGGCGCCGTAACCCGCGTCGACGCGGTGCGGGGGCAAGCGAACGCCCCGGCGCTGCTCGAGTGCCTGCGCGGCGCGCTGCTGTCGATGAAGCTCGCTGGAACGACCGGGGGATACGTGGTGGTGGAGGTTGGGTGGAGGTAGGGGCCAGTGGCCAGTGGTCAGTGGCCAGTCAGTTGCGCTGTCACAGGGCAGCAGGGGCGAGGAGTGCCTCGCCCCTGCTTGTTGCCAGCTGAAGGGACCTGGTGTGGCGTGACAGCGTGATCCGCTGTCCACCGATCACTGTCCACTGCTCCACTACTTCTTCTGCGTGAGCATTGCCCCAAACGCCGCATCGTCCGTCTTGAAATCGCGCGCGGCCGGGCCCACCCGCACGATGCGGATGCTCCGGATCTCGTCGCCCGCCTTGACGTCCTGCAGCAGGCCAAGGCCCGCGATGACCTTGCCGATGGCGACGTTCTTCTTGTCGAACGACGACTGCTTCTGCGTGGTGATGTAGAACGTGTTGGGACCGGACACGCCCACGATGCCGGCGACGTCGTGCTTCAGCGCAGGGTTGGGCCGCTTTGGCAGCGACTTGACCGCCACCGACTTCTGGGTGTCGGACACGACGACGCCGTTGATCGAGCCCTTCAGGCCCAGCACCTTCCCGATGGCCGGGGCCGCCGGAGCGCCGCCGCGCCCGCCGGGGCCCGGGCCCGCGGGACCTGCCGGCCCTGCGGGTCCGCCGCGACCGGCCGCCGCCTGCGGCGTCTTGCCTTCGACGATCCGGATGAAGTTGGCCGTGTGCAGCGGCGCGTTCGCGAAGTCGAGCGACGCCATCACGCGGTTCGTGCCAATCGTCATGTCGGCGTAGATGCCGTCGGGCAGGTAGACATTCGCGCGGGACAGCGGCTTCTCCAGGTTCGCCACGCCGTACGCGACCACGGCGGTGACCAGCGCAGAGTGCTGCTGGTGCTCGGTGAACGGCACGAGCTCGCTGTACAAGTCGTTGAGCGTGTGCCAGACGTAGGGGTAGCTGAAGTTGACGTCCTTGCCCTCTGGGCCCGGACGAACCGAGCTGGTCGTGAAGGCCAGCGTGGGCACGCCGAGCATCTGGAAGGACGAGTGGTCGCTGCCGCCGGGCGTGACGGGCCGGGCGCCCGGGTAGTTGTTGCGCGCGAGCTTGAAAGGCCACTTCGGGTTGAGGTTGGCGAGCGGCGCGGCAATCTTCTCGAAGTCGGCGTACCAGTCGCCGGGGACGTTCGCACCGGTGATCGCGCTCGGGCTGCCGTCCCGGTTGATCATCATCACGACCTTCGACTCGATGCCCGGGCGCTTCTTGAGCCACCCCTGCGACCCGAGCAGGCCGCTCTCCTCGGCCGCGAACAGGACCACCACGATCGAGCGCTTCGGCCGCGCGCCCGCCGCCTTGATCAGCCTCGCGGCTTCCATCCCCGGGGCGAATCCCGACCCGTCGTCCACGCCGCCCGTGGCCGCGCTGAAGGCGTCGAAGTGGCCGCCGATGACGATGTACTCGTCGGGATAGGTGGTGCCGCGCAGCGTGGCGACGACGTTGTGGTACTTGATTGGCCCCATCTTGAACCAGTTCCGGATGTCGAACTCGAGTTCGACCGGCTGGTTCTTCTGGGCCATCGCCTTGATCTCGTCGTACTGCGTGTCGAGCAGCTTGATGTCGGGCAGCACGGGCAGCTTGTCCCACGAGGCCGCGAAGCCGTCGAGCATGCTCAGCGGGGCCTGGTGATCCTGCGCCGGGGCCGGCGGCCGCGAGGACTGGATGGTGCCGAGCGCGCCCGCGTCCATCAGCGCCTTGGTGAGGGGCGGCATCATCTCGGCGTCGAGGTACTCGGGGCTGCCGTCCGGCAGTTTCGTTCCACGGCGGCCGTCACGCGCGAAGCCGCTGCTCGCACCGGGAATCAGCACCCACTTCCCCTTGAACGCCGCCTTGTTCGCGTTGATCTCGGCGATCGCGGCCTCTACCGCTGCCCGCTTCTTCTCGACGTTTTCCTTTGGCACCGGCACGCCGCCCTGGGCGCGGCCTGGAATGGAAAAGGGGTCGGCCTTGAGGATGACCACCCCACCACGCTGCAGGCCCTTGGTTCCGGCGGTGAACGACGGGGTCCCGAACCGCAGCGGCTTCTCGGCCGGCTTTGTGATGCGGCCGAACCACGGCCCGCGGTTGAACCCGACGGGCAGCTCGCCCACCTCGTCCAGCTCGACCTCGAAGCCCCACTGCTTGAACTGCCATGCCGCCCACTGCGTCGCGTCGGTGTAGGCGTTGGTGCCGGTCTCCCGGCCCCCGAAACGGTTGCTGGCGTAGTCGTTCCAGGTCATCACCTGGTTGTCGGTCTTGCCGAGCTGAATCATCTTCGCGACGACCGGGTCGTCCTGCTGCGCGCCGGTGTACGCCTGGAGCGCCAGGACGGCCACCGCCGCGGTCACGACGACCAGCGCCCGGAATGAGAATGAAGAAGAAGAACCTCGCCTGAACATTCGGCCTCCCAGCATTGAAAGCCCCGGGCGGAGCCCGGGCCCTGAGCACACTGCGCCGAGATTCTACAGGAAAGGCCGTGGTGAGTGGACAGAGGCCTGCAGGGTTTTCGGACACACCCGCCCGGTCGCCGACGTGGCGGCGGACGCCCGCTGCCGAAAGTCAGGGAATTTGCAATACTCGAGCTGGCACGGATTTGTCATTCGTGGCGGGCGTGTCGCCTGTCGAACTCCCCCTCTCCAGAGGCAGGGTTGCCCTGGACCTGATGTTCCACGTCGCGGTGCCTCTGGCGGAGACGGATGCTTGCACCCGCCGCTTCGTCAGGGTGAACCGCGCCTTCTGCGAGCTGGCAGGCCGGTCGGAAGGGCAACTTCTCAATCTTCGTACCGACGACGTCATCCACCCCGAGGATCGGGACCCCGATCGCGAACTCCAGGCGGCAAGTCTCGAGAGCGGCGGCGAACGCTGGCGGAGCCAGGTACGTTACGTGCGGCCCGACGGCTCCGTGCGGTGGGTGGTCGTGAGGGGGGCCGTCATTCGCGGGGACGGGGCACCGACCGCCATCCTCCTGGCCGAGGACGTGACGGTCAGGAAGGACACCGAGGAGCGCCTGCAGGCCAGCGAAGACCTCCTGCGGGTGGCCCACGAGCTCTCTTTGCAGGCGTTCACGGCGCTGAAGGCCGTCCGCGGTGCGGACGGCGCCATCGCGGACTTCGAGTGGACGTACGTGAACCCGGCGGCGGGTCAAATCCTGCGGCATCCACCGCCGGCTCTCCTCGGCCGCCGGCTGCTCTCGGTGCAGCCGGGGAACCGCGAGGCCGGGCTGTTCGATTTGTATGTCCGGGTGGTGGAGACCGGCGAGCCGAGCGAGCGCGATATCTGGTATCGCGGCGAGGGGATCGATGGCTGGTTCCGGAATTCCGCGGTGAAGCTGGGCGACGGGGTCGCCGTGTCCTTCTGGGACATCACCGAACACAAGAGGGCGGACGAACAGCGGGAGCGACTCTACCGCGAGGCGTGCGCCGCGAGCCGGGCGAAGGACGAGTTCCTGGCCACGCTGTCGCACGAACTGCGGACACCCCTGAACGCCATCGTGGGCTGGGCGCAGCTGCTGCTCGGCAGCAACGACGCGCACCTCCGCCAGCGCGGGCTCGAGGCCATTGCCAGGAACGCCGCGGCGCAAGCGCGGCTGGTCGAGGACATCCTCGACGTGTCGCGAATGGTGGCCGGCCGGCTGGCCCTCGACGTCTCGGCAGTGGACGTCAGCCAAGTCGTCCAGGCGGCGGTGGAGGCCGTCCGGCCGACGGCCGAGGGGAAAGGGCTGACGCTCTCGGTTCGATACAAGGCGCACCCGAGAGTGCAGGCAGACCCGCTTCGCCTGCAGCAGGTCTTCTGGAATCTGCTGACCAACGCCGTGAAGTTCACGCAGGCCGGCGCGGTGCAGGTGGTCGTGGACGCGGAAGGCGACCAGGCGCGCGTGGACGTGCTCGACACGGGGATTGGAATCGGGCGCGAGTTCCTGCCCCACGTGTTCGACCGTTTCGCGCAGGCCGACGGCTCATCGACGCGGTCGTACGGCGGCCTCGGTCTGGGCCTCGCGATCGTTCGTCACCTGGTCGAGGCGCACGCCGGGACGGTGTCGGCCGCGAGCGAAGGCCTCGGGCAGGGATCGGTCTTCACCGTCCGGCTGCCCCGCGACGTCAACTCCCCGATGCTCCCCTTCTGAGTGCTATACTTTCGGGTCGGCTGGCCAGGCCAGCCCCCGTCCCGTGCCCCACCCGCTTTCCCGCGCACGCACGTTCAATCGAGAAGGCAGGCCGCCGAGGACTCCTCCATGACCGCCGCAGTCCCGCTCCTCACGGCCACCGAACTCGATGGCGCCCGCCGCCTGGTCGAATCGCAGGGGCTCTCGTGGGAGGCCGGCTGCGACGAGGTGGCGGGGATCTACGAGGCCGGGCGGCTGGTGGCGACGGGAGCGCGCGCCGGCTGCGTGCTGAAGATGTTTGCGATCGACGCGGCCTGCCAGGGCGGGGAAACGCTGGGCCAGCTGGTCACGCCGCTGGTGGAGTCGGGGCGCCGCGCCGGCCACGACTCGCTCCTCGTCTATACCCGTCCCGAGAACGCTGCCAGCTTCGAGCAGTGCAACTTCCGGCTCCTGGTCGCAGCCACCGGTGTCGTCTTGCTGGAGTGGGGCGGGGGGCTGGACGCTTATCTTGCCCGGCTCCGCGGCTTGGCGGCGTCGACGGGCCAGCGCTCGCCCCGCCGAAGCCGCGAAGCGGCGAAGGCGGGCGCAGTGGTCCTCAACGGCAACCCCTTCACCCTCGGCCACCAGTACCTGGTCGAGACCGCGGCCGGGCAAGTGGAGCGGTTGTTCGTGTTCGTCGTGCGCGAGGAGGGATCGACCTTTCCGTTCGCCGCACGCTACCGCATGGCGGAGGAAGGGACGCGTCATCTCGCGAACGTCGTGGTGCTGGACACCTCGCGCTACGCGGTGAGCGCCGCGACCTTCCCGTCGTACTTCCTCCGGCGGCACGACGACCGCGCGCGGCTGCAGATGGAGGTGGACGCGCGCCTGTTCGGCCAGCACCTTGCGCCGACCGCCGGGATCACGCGCCGGTTCGTGGGACACGAGCCGTACTGCGAGACGACCGCCGCCTACAACCGGGTGATGGCAGCGGTGCTGCCGGAGTACGGCGTGAAGCTGGTGGAGGTCGAGCGCGCGAAGGATGGTGAGGGCGCGTTCGTGAGCGCCACGCGGGTCCGCGCGGCATACTCCGCCGGCGACGTCGAGACGGTCCGGCGCCTGGTGCCCGCAACGACGATGGCGATCCTAGAGGAAAGAGGTTGAGCACGAAGGCCACGAAGGTCACGAAGGAGATCACGCCGAGGGGGTCTTCGGGCGCCGCGAAGCGCGGCGACCCTGTCGCCGCCACCCGACGACCGCCCGCGCCTCAGCGTGACACGCGTGACGGGCGCTCCCCTTGGTGATCATGGTGTCCTTGGTGGCGGGTCTTCTTCGTGTTCTTCGTGTTCTTCGTGGTTGAATTCGGTTCTTGGGAGTCGCCCATGGACATCGTCAGGAAGGCGGCGGCGGGCACGATGCAGTCGAGCGATCTCGTCGTGAGCGTCGAGCCGGCCGAGCGGCTCGACATTCAGATCGAGTCCACCGTCAAGAAGCAGTTCGAGCACCTGATCCGGGCGCGCATCGAGGAGGTGCTCCGCAGGCACGGCGTGACGCGGGCGGTGGTCCGGGTCAGCGACCGCGGCGCCCTCGACTACGCCATCGATGCCCGCGTGGAAACGGCCCTTCGCCGGGCCGCGGAGGCATGAACGTGGACAAGCTCTCATACCGGGAGGTTCGCCAGGGCCGGCGCTTCATGATCCGGGTCCTGCCGGGCACCAGGCTCGTGGAGGAACTCCTTCAGTTCGCCCGCCTCGTGGACCTCCACCACGGCGCCATCGTCTCGGCCGTCGGGTCGGTGCGCTCCGTCGAGTTCAGCGACATCCAGGCCGGCGCCCGTTTGCCCATCACCGGCCCGCGCATGCCGGTGCACCGCGTGGAGGGCCCGCTCGACCTGCTCGGCCTCGAAGGGAACCTCGTGCCCAACGAAACCGGCAAGGTGGACGCGCACCTGCACATCTTCGCCGCCAAGTCCTCGGGCGAGGCCGTCGGCGGCCATCTCATCGACGCCGAGGTCTTCGCGACGTGCGAGATCATCCTCTCCGAGTACATCGTCGAGGGCGTCGAGCGCCAGCACTCCACTCGCGGCGGCGTGGACACCCTGTTCTTCGAGGACCAGTGATCATGGACGGGTCACGGTACCGTAACGAGCCAGGCGTCCCGCGGAAATCGGGGTCGGGACTGAATTTCGGCCGGCTTCGCCGATCGCTGCTCTACGTGCCCGGCAACATGCCCGGCATGCTGCAGAACATCCCGGTCTTCAACGCCGACGGCGTGATGATCGACCTCGAGGACGCGGTGCCGCTGGCCGAGAAGGACGCGGCGAGGACCCTCGCCCGCAGCTTCCTCCAGACCTTCCCGGATCGCTCGAAGGAGATCTTCGTCCGGATCAACGGCCTGGACACGAAGTACGCCATCGAGGACCTCAAGGCGGTGCTGCCCGCGCGGCCCGACGGCATCCGCCTTCCCAAGGCAGACGACCCCGAGGTGGTCGAGCGCCTCGACACGATCCTCACCGAGCACGAGGAGCGCCTGGGCCTCGAGATTGGGTCCTTTTCGATCCTCCCGTCCATCGAGAGCGCCGTCGGCGTGCTGAACTGCGTGAAGACCGCGCAGGCCTCGCGGCGGATTGTCGCGCTCGCGTTCGGCGCCGAGGACTACACCGCCTCCCTCGAGATCGAGCGCACCCGCGGCGGCGAGGAACTGCTCGGCGCGCGCATGCAGATCGTCTGGGCGGCCAAGGCCTCCGGCCTGCAGGCGATCGACAGCGTGTTCGCGGACGCCAACGACATGGACGGCCTGCGCGCCGACACCGAGGTGGTCAAGCGCCTCGGGTTCACCGGCAAGTCGCTCGTCAACCCGCGGCAGATCGAGGTCGTCCACGACGTCTTCCGGCCCCGCCAGGAGGAGATCGACCACGCCCTCGAGGTGATGGAGGCCATCCGCCGGGCCCGCGAGATGGGCACCGGCGTCATCTCGCTGCGCGGGAAGATGGTGGATGCCCCGGTGGTCAAGCGGGCGGCGCGCACGATCCGCACGGCCGTGGCGTTCGGCCTGATCGAGTACGAGCTGTCGGACGAGGTGGTCCATGGTCAGGAATAGTCTCGGCCGCCTGATCCCCGAGGTCTGGCACGGCAGGCACTACGAGCCCTACTGCGATCCCTTCTCGCGCAAGCCAACGATGGACCGGGCGACGCGGCCGCTCGTGCGCCGCAATCCCGGCGACAGCAAGGTGCTCCCGTCGCTGCGCGCCGCGATCGAGGCGTCCGGGCTGCGCGACGGGATGACAATCTCGACGCACCACCACCTGAGAAATGGCGACCTGCTGCTCAACCTCGTCGTCCGCGAGCTGGACGCCATGGGGCTGCGTGACATCGCCCTCGCCTCGAGCTCGGTGCACCCGGTCCACGCCGAGATTGTGCCGGCCATCCGGCGAGGGGTGGTCACGCGGTGCGAGACCGGGGTGAACGGGCTGATCGGCGAGCTCGCCTCGAAAGGCGAGATCGACTTTCCCATCGTCGTCCGCAGCCACGGCGGCCGCGCGCGCTCGCTCGTGACCGACGAGGTCCCCGTGGACGTCGCGTTCATCGCCGCCCCGTGTTGCGACGAGACCGGCAACCTGAACGGCGTCACCGGCCCGTCGGCCTGCGGCAGCCTGGGGTACGCCTTCACCGACGCCCGCTACGCCCGCAAGGTGGTCGCGGTCACCGACAACCTCGTTCCCTACCCCGCGTCGCCGGTCAGCATTTCCCAGAGCGACGTGGACTACGTCGTGCGAATCGACTCGCTCGGCGACCCGAAGAAGATCGTCTCGACGACGACGCGCGTCACCCGCGACCCTGCAGGCCTGCTGATTGCGCGCTACGCGGCGGAGGTGGTGGAGGCGGCCGGCCTGCTGAAGGACGGGTTCTCGTTCCAGACCGGCGCCGGCGGCACGTCTCTCGCGGTGGCGGACGCGATCAAGCGGAAGATGCTGGCGCAGGGCATCAAGGGCAGCTTTGGCTGCGGCGGCATCACCGGCTACTTCGTCGACATGCTCGAGGAGGGGTACTTCCGGACGTTGTTCGACGTGCAGTGCTTCGACCTGCGGGCGGTGGAGTCGATTGGCCGCAACATCATGCACCGCGAGATCAGCGCCGACCTCTACGCGAACCCCTTCAACCGGGGCTCGGTGGTGAACATGCTCGACTGCGTCATCCTCGGGGCCACCGAGGTGGACGTGAACTTCAACGTGAACGTCAACACCGAGTCGAACGGCCTCCTGCTGCATAACACCGGCGGACACTCGGACACGGCGGCCGGCGCGAAGCTGGCCGTCGTGGTGGCGCCGTCGATCCGCGGCCGGCTGCCGATCGTGCGCGACGAGGTCACGACGATCACCACGCCGGGCGAGACCATCGACGTGGTGGTGACCGAGCGCGGCATCGCCGTGGCCGACCGCCACGAAGACCTCCGCAAGGAACTGGCGAAGCGCCGCCTGCCCGTGAAGGACATCCGGCAGCTGCAGGCTGAAATCGCCGCGCTCACCGGCACCCCCCGAGCACTCGAGTTCACGGACGAGATCGTGGCGCTGATCGAATATCGCGACGGTTCGATCATCGACGTCGTGAGGAAGGTGAAGGGGTAGCTGGCAGCTCGCAGCCGGCAGCTGGCAGCCATGCAGATGGAGCACGCAACGGTCGGAGCAGGGCCAGAACGCCCCTGCCCTGATGCAACGGTCGGAGCAGGGCTTCAGCCCTGCTCAACACCCACCCCCCGCGCCTTTCTCGAGGATCGAGAGCGGCGCGAGGACGCCATTCGCAAGGTCCTCGCGGCCCAGGCCTGCCTCGATCCCTTCTCCGTAATCACCCTCTCCCTGAACATCCCCGGCCCCGACAAGAACCTCCCGGGCTGCAAGACGCTCTTCGCCCGCGCCGCAGGGGCCCTGGAGCGCGCGCTGGGCGAGGCGCTCGTGCCGGGCTGTGGGGTGCCGAGCGAGGCCGCCGTCCTCGGACCTTTCGGCATCTGGCGCGGCGGCGTCGATCCTCGGGCGGCCAAACGCGCGGCGGTCGCGGTCGAACACGGCGCGGCCGGGGGGCGGCTGCTCGACGTGGACGTGTACGACGCGTCGGGCCGGCAGGTTGACCGCGGCTCCCTGGACCTGGCTCCCCGCGCGTGCCTCGTCTGCCCGGAACCAGCCCACGAATGCGCCCGCCTCGGCCGGCACACGTCGGAGCAAATCGTGGGCGCGGCCCGGGCGCTGCTCACGGACGCCTTCCTGGACGCGCTGGCTGATGCCCTCGTCTGCGGCGCGCGCGAGGAACTGGCGCTGACGCCGAAGCCGGGTCTCGTGGACTGTGTGGACAACGGCTCGCACCCGGACCTGACCTTCGAGTCGATGTCGCGGTCGATCGACCTGCTAAGCGTCTACTACGCCGAACTGCGGCCGCTGCTCGTCGACGGCTGCCCCGCAGACTCGTCATGGAGTCTCGCCGTCGCAGCGGGCGCGGGCGGCCAGGACTCGGCCGGAGCCAGGCGGAGGGCCGGCGCCACCCGCCTTCTGGATCTCCCGTCGTGTATCGCCGCGGGCATCCGCGCCGAGCAGCGGATGACGGCGCACGTGGGCAGCAATGCGCACCGCGGCTACATCTTCCTCTCGGGCCTGCTACTACTGGCCGCCGCGCCGGTTCCGGGCGGCGTTTCCGAGTACCGCGCGCGGATTGCCGCGCTCGCCGCGGGTATCCTGGCGGCCAACCGCGACGCGCCGGCGAGCCACGGCGGGGAGCTTCGCCGCGTGCACGGCATGGCCGGAATCCACGGCGAGGCCCTGGCGGGCCTGCCCGCCGTCTTCGATCACGGCGGGCCCGCGTTGCGGCACGCGTCGGCGGCAGGGCTGGACAGACCCGCGGCGGCCCACTACGCCATGGCGGTCCTGATGCAGCATCTCCAGGACACCACCGCAGTGCACCGGTGCGGTCACGACGGCCTGTGGCGGCTGCGCGACGATGGCCGGCGGATCCAGGCGGCAATCGAGTCGGGCAGCGATCCCCGCCTCTTGCTGGCCATGCTCAATGACGAGTATCGTGCGTTGCGGCTGACGATGGGTGGGGTGGCGGATTGCCTGGCGCTGTCGTTGGCTCTGGAGGGATCGGGCGTGATGCTCCCCGATGACGAATCCGCATGACCTTACTCAGATCGCGCCTGGTGCGTGCCACTAGCCTCCTGGCCCTGTTGCTGCTTGCGGCCGCCGCGCCCGCCGGCGCCCAGGCACCTGCTGAAACCCAGCCGCCGAAGCCGTATTCGTTGCAGGTGACGGGCGGCGCCGTCGCGCCCCTCGGCGAGGCGGCCGACGCCTCGGGCCTCGGGTGGAATGTCGCCGTGGCCGCCGAGGTCGCGCTGCGCGGGCCCGTCCGCCTCCGGCTCGAGGGCCTCTATTCCCGCTTCGCGGCGCGGGAGATCGACGTGCCGGTCGAGAAGGCAGGGCCGCAGGCGATCACCCTGGCGTCCATGCGCGGCAAGATGCAGAGCATCACGCTGTTCCTCGACGCGGTGGTGAGCCGGCCTTCGAAGGACGGCCGCCGGACGGGTTACCTCCTCGCCGGCCCGCTCGTCTCGCAGCGCCGCGTGCAGATCACCGGGTCGGGCGACGGGACCTTCGCGACTTGCCTGCCGCAGTGGTTTCAGTGCAGCGCCGAGCCGGTCCCCTTCGACAGGGCGCTCGGCATCCGTCGAGCCACCAGCGTCGGGGCGAGCGTGGGTGCCGGAATGTCCTTTGAGGTCGGCCTCACGGCCCAGCTCGTCATCGAGGCCCGTTACGCGTACCACTCCGGGCCGTCGTTCACCGCCGCAGACGGCACGAAACAGAGCGCGAGCGCCGCGTACGTACCGATCTCGGTCGGGCTGCGCTTTTAGTTTTCCCCGGACCCGGCTGCCGTGTACCGGCGGGAGCCAGCCTTCGGGGGCAGCGACGCCGCTGCCCTGGTGCATCGGTCGGAGCAGGGCTTCAGCCCTGCTTGTGCCTGTTATGATGGTCTCGTCTTGAACCTGAGATTGCGTGTCGCCGTCGTATGTGCCCTGCTGACCGTGGCTGCGCAGCCCGCCGCCACCCAGCCCCCGTCTGCCCGCCCCGCGGCGCCCCTGACCGTGATCTCCGCCGAGGGTCAGCGTTCCCTGCCCGCCAGCCAACTGGGCGACCAGTTGATGGTGGCGCTCGACGACCTCGCGGCACTGCTCAACCTCACGGTGCGCGAGGACGCGCTCAGCGGCGGCGCGTCGGTGGGCTACAAGGGCCGCACGGTCCTGCTGACGGCGGGCCAGGCGCTGGCGTCGGTGAGCGGGCGGCTGGTCGCGCTGCCGGCGCCGCCCGTGCACGAGGGTCGGCGCTGGCTGGTGCCCGTCGAGTTCGTGAGCCGGGCTCTCGCCGGCATCTACGACGCCAAGCTCGATGTCCGCAAGAACTCGCGCCTCCTCCTGGTCGGAGACGTACGTGTCCCGCGGGTGGCCGTTCGGGAGGAACCGGTTGGCGGCCAGGTTCGCGTGACCCTGGAGGTGACACCGCCCAAGACGCCGCACACGATCACGCAGGAGGGCAACCGCCTGCTGATCCGCTTCGAGGCCGACGCGCTCGACGTGTCGATCCCTGCGTTTGCCGCGCAAGGTGTGCTCCAGGCCGTACGCGTGGCCGACCCTCGCGGCACCATCGTGCTGGACCTCGGCCCGAGGTACGGGTCGTACCGCGCCTCGCTGGTTCCGCACGAGCAGCACGCGGAGCTGGCGATCGACCTCATGCCCTCCGCCGCCGAAGCCCCGTTCCCCGTAACGCGCGCGCCCGCCCCGCCGCCGCCGGCCGGCCCGCCGCTTCCGGTGCCGATGCTGCCGCCGGCGCTGCGGACCGTCGTCCTCGATCCAGGCCACGGCGGGGACGAGAAAGGCGCGACGGGTGCGGGCGGCACGCTCGAGAAGGACATCACGCTCGCAATTGCGCGGCGGCTGAAGGCGGGGCTCGAGTCGCGCCTCGGCGTGCGGGTGCTCCTGACCCGCGAGGCCGACGACACGGTGCCGCTCGACGACCGCGCCGCGCTGGCGAACAACAACATGGGCGACCTGCTCATCAGCATTCACGCGAACGCATCCCTGCGGCCCGGCGTCGCCGGCGCCCAGGTCTACTACCTCAGCGCGGACGAGGCGGGAGAGGAAGCTCGCCGCGCGGCGGCCGCGCGCCAATCCCTGCCGGCGCTGGGCGGCGGCACGCGGGACGTGGAGATGATCCTCTGGGAGGTCGCGCAGGTGCGGCACCTCAGTGAGTCCGCCGTGCTCGCCGGGTTCGTCGAGGAGCAGCTGCGCGCGGCGATCCACCTGAACCCGCGCCCCGTGCAGCAGGCGCCCTTCCGCGTCCTCGCCGGCGCGAACATGCCGGCCGTGCTGGTGGAGGTCGGGTTCCTCACCAACGCCGGGGAGGAGGAACGCCTGAAGTCGGAGGCACACCAGGAGGCCATTGCGCGGGCGCTTCTCGACGCGGTCACCCGCTTCCGCGACTCGCGCGCCCTGGCTCCTCGCGCACCCCTCACGCCGGCGGTGCCCCGGTGAGACGGCGGCTGATCCTCTGGTTCGTCCTCACGGGCATCGCCGTGGGTGGCGCGGCGGCGGCCACGCTGGTGCTCAGCCGCTGGCTTGCCACCGGCGAAGCGCCGGCCGCCATGGAGGCCCCGGCCGTTCCGGCCGAACCGCGGATCAAGGTCCGGCTGTTCTACGTCTCGGACGACGGCCTGCGCCTGGTGCCCGCCGAGCGCGAGGTGCCGTTTGCCGAGGGCACCCTCGAGCAGGCGCGGCGCATCGTCGAGGCGCAACTCGAACCCCCGCCCTCGCCGCTCGTGTCGGCCATCCCGCGCGGTACCACGCTGCGGTCGGTGTTCCTGACGCAGAGCAGCCAGGCGTTCGTCGATCTCAGCCGGGAGGTGGCCGCCTCGCACCCCGGCGGAGCGCTCAACGAGATCCTGACCGTCTACGCGATCGTGGACGCGCTCACCACCAACCTGCCGGCGCTCTCCGGCGTGCAGATCCTCGTGGACGGCCACGAGGTGGACACGCTGGCCGGGCACGTGGACCTCCGCCGGCCGCTCGGCAAGAGTGCCTTCTGGATTGAAGACCCCGGCGCCGCGCCGCCGTCCGTGGCGCCGACTGCGCCCGCCGCCGGTCCCGGAACCCCCGAAGCCCCGTCACCCGTTCCAATCCGCTGACTGTCATGACCAGAACCGACAATCGAACCGCTCATACCCTTCGCCCGACGCGCCTGACGCCTCACTACGTGAAGCATGCTGAAGGGTCGGTGCTCATCGAGGCTGGCGACACACGCGTGATCTGCACCGCGAGTGTCGAGGACCGCGTTCCGCCCTTCCGGCGCAACAGCGGCAAGGGCTGGGTGACGGCCGAGTACGGCATGCTGCCGCGCGCCACGACCACGCGGAGCCAGAGCGAGGCCTCGGCCGGAAAGGTGGGCGGGCGCACACAGGAGATCCAGCGCCTGATCGGGCGCTCGCTGCGGGCGATCATGCGCCTCGAGGGTCTGGGCGAGCGGACGATCTGGGTGGACTGCGACGTCATCCAGGCCGACGGTGGCACGCGCACCGCGTCGATCACGGGCGGCTACGTGGCGCTGATGCTTGCGCTCAAGCGCCTGCACTCGCAGGGGGTCATCAGCACCATCCCCGTGACGGACATGGTCGCGGCGACGAGCGTGGGGATCGTGGACGGTGCCGCGCTGCTCGACCTCGCGTACGAGGAGGACTCGCGCGCCGAGGTCGACATGAACGTCGTGCAGACCGGTGACGGCCGGCTGATCGAAGTCCAGGGGACGGCCGAGGCGGCGCCATTCGACCGCGCCGCGCTCCTCGCGATGCTCGACCTGGCGGCCGCGGGCATCCGCGAGCTCAACGCGCTCCAGCGCGCCGCGCTCGAGGGGTAGACCCTCAACCCAGAACCCTGAACGCTGAACCGTCGATGGTCCCTCCGCTCCTCCTCGCCACCACCAACCAGGGCAAGCTTCGCGAAATCCGCCAGATTCTCGACGGCCTGCCCCTCGACGTCCGCTCGCTGGCCGATGTCCCCGGCGTCGCGGGGCCCGAGGAAACTGGAGCGACCTTCGAGGAGAACGCCCGGCAGAAGGCTCTCTACTACGCGGCCGCGACCGGCTGCGCGTCGTCGCGGAGGATTCGGGCCTGGAGATCGACGCCCTCGACGGCGCGCCCGGCATCTACTCGGCACGGTTCGGCGCGGACGAGGCGCCGACGTACCCGGAGAAGTTCGCGCTGATCTACCGGATGTTGCGCGAGCGCCGCGGCCGGGTGGAGAGCCGGGCCCGGTTCGTGTGCGCGCTGGCCCTCGCCGACGACCGCCGTGTCGTCTTCGAGGCCCGCGGCACCGTGGAGGGCCACGTCGTGCAGCCGCCGCGTGGCAGCGGCGGGTTCGGCTACGACCCGATCTTCTTCTACCCGCCCTTCGGCGTCACACTCGCCGAGCTGGACGAAGCGCGCAAGGCCTCGGTCAGCCACCGGGGCGATGCGTTTCGCCAGCTGCGGGATTACCTGGCCCGCCTCGCCTGAGCCGTTCCCCTGCGGGACATCGCCGCATTCCGCATCTTGCATTCTGCATTTGCATTGGGTGCATTCGGCCGTCCCGGACCTCTTCCGTGCGGCGAATGAATTTGCGACGCCTACCGTTTTCGTTTGAGGCACAAACAGCCAACAGATGAGCCCGCCACGTCCGGCAGGCAGTCGGACACTCCCTGGAAAACCCTTTTGAAACAGGGGGTTGACCGGAATTTGCTCCCCTGCTCGTGCTGGTCCAAGCGCCTGGCCTGCCGCTTGCTTTGTCACGGGTCGGTCGGGTCGTCGTAGCCGCAGGATCCTTTTCACCCTGACAGAGCGGAGTAGAAGATGGCCGGTTCGGTCGGTAGTGTCCGGGAAACGCTGGATCGAATCCAGGGTGAGTACCAGCAGTTGCCGGGGTTGCGCCTGACGATGGCACAGGCCCAGCGGCTGTGGCACCTCGACCGCAACGTCTGCCGCGCGATCCTGGCCGCGCTCGTGGACGCCAGGTATCTGTCACTGGCTTCGGACGGCACGTTCGTCCGCAGCCAGAACCGAGCTAGCGTCGATCGTCGTTGCCGCCCGGCGGGATCTGTACTCCGGACGCCAACGACTTTTACCCACCGGGTCGGTCTGGCCGCCGTTAACCGGCGCGCAATTGCACCGGCCCGTGTACCTGCCATGTAGATCCCGGGCGGATGCCTTCACGGTGTCCGCCTGCGGCCATCTCCACTGGACATGTTGATTTCTGGGGGCTGCCGGGCGCATGCTGGCTCCCGGGACGCAAATCCCCAAATCAGGAAATCGCAAGATCAATCAAGAAATCACCAAATCACCAAATCAACAAGTGACGCCAGCGTCCTCCATTCGCCTCGACGTGTGGCTGGATGTGGCCTGCCTGTTCAAGACCCGGTCGGAGGCGCAGAAGGCCTGCGACGGCGGAAAGGTCGAGGTGAACGGTCAGGCGGCCAAGCCGCACCGCCTGCTGCGTGTAGGGCGACGAGATCCGGATCACGCGGCTGCACGGCCGCCGGCAAATCGTCGTCGGTACAAGTGCTGGCCGAGCGGCACGTGCCGAAGGCCGAGGCGCGAGCCTTCTACGAGGACCGCACGCCGCCCCCGACGCCCGAGGAGCTCGAGATGATCGAGCTGGACCGTGCCATGCGGCGCTCCTTCGGGAGCCGCCCCTCGCGCGCCCCCGACCGGCGCGAACGCCGCGCGCTCCGCAAGCTCAAGGGGCAGACGTAGGGCCACCCGAGGAAGGCAGTGCCGAGGTGAAGGAGGAAGGGTTAGCCAGGATGGGGCTTGCCCGCCGAAGCTCACCCGAGGAGGCAGCGCACCGAGGGTGAGCGAAGGCGGGCAAGGTTCTCGCATCGTTTGCCTGATGCCCTCCCGGACGACGGCCGCCAGCCTCGACGGCCTTGGCGCAGTCCCAGGGCCCGGCGGCACGGCGTTCCGTGTGGCGGCCCCCGGCGCGCCGGCCGTCTTGCTCCACGTCGAATCCTCCACCTCGCCGTCGCCTGGCTGCCGAGGCCCCGGGGCTGTTCGCCGACCTGGTGCCGGGCGTCAGGGCCG
The DNA here is from genome assembly GCA_963744445.1 of uncultured Acidobacteriota bacterium. Lineage (GTDB taxonomy): Bacteria > Acidobacteriota > Vicinamibacteria > Vicinamibacterales > Fen-181 > CAVUTP01. Next base: position 1,612,305 of record CAVUTP010000014.1, on the reverse strand, counting down.
GGCGACCGATACCGGCTGGAAATCGAGGGGCGGGGCGTCTTCCCAGACCCGGCTTCCCGCTACCAACCTCAGGGCGTCCACGGCCCCTCGGAGGTCATCGACCCCCGCTTCGACTGGTCAGACGAGGGCTGGCGAGGCCCGGACCCGGCCGACCTGGCGATCTACGAGCTGCACGTCGGGACCTTCACGCCGCAGGGCACCTTCAGCGCGGCGAGGGAACGTCTGCCCGCGCTCGTCGAGCTCGGCGTGACCATCGTCGAGCTGATGCCGCTGGCCGATTTCCCCGGGGAGCGCAATTGGGGCTACGACCCGGCTGCGCTGTTCGCGCCAGCGCGCTGTTACGGCAGGCCGGAGGCCCTTCGAGCATTCGTGAACGAGGCTCACCGACTGGGCCTCGGCGTCCTGCTCGACGTCGTCTACAACCACCTCGGCCCTGACGGTGCCTACCTGCCCGCGTTCCTTCCCGACTTTCTTTTCCTGGGAAACGAGCCCGTGGGGACAGGCCGTCAACCTCGACGGAGCCGGCAGCGAGTGGGTGCGGGGCTTCTTCCTCGAGCACGCGGCCACGTGGGTGCGGGAGTACCATCTCGATGGCCTGCGGCTGGATGCGACGCACACGCTGCTGGACGAGAGCGCGCGTCACCTGGTGGCCGAGGTGGCGGAACAGGTGAGGGAGGCCGCCGCAACGCAGGGTCGCCGGGCGATCGTCATTGCCGAGGACGAGCGCAACCTGGATCGGGTGGTGCGGCCGGCCAGGCGAGGGCGGCTGGGGGCTCGACGGCTTGTGGGCCGACGACTTCCACCACCACGTGCGCCGGGCGGTTGCCGGCGACTCTCAGCGGCTACTACCGCGACTTCAGCGGCACGACCCGCGACATCGCCGACACGATCCGCCGCGGGTGGTTCTTCACCGGGCAGCACTCCGAGCACGAGGGCGGCGCGCGGGGCACGGACCCCCATGGCATTCCCCCGCACCGGTTCGTGTTCTGCATCCAGAATCACGACCAGGTGGGCAACCGGGCGCTGGGCTCGCGCCTGAACGCCGACGTGGACCTGCCCACCTACCTTGCGGCGACGGTGCTGCTCCTGGCCGCGCCCGAGACGCCGCTGCTGTTCATGGGGCAGGAATGGGCGGCCACCTCGCCGTTCCTCTACTTCACGGACCACGAGCCCGGAGCTGGGACGGAAGGTGACCGAGGGCCGGCGCCGGGAGTTCCGGGCGTTCCCGGAGTTCGCAGACGAGGAGAGCCGGTCGCGGATCCCCGACCCGCAGGCGGCCTCGACGTTCGAGGCGAGCCGGTTGAACTGGGAGGAGGCGTCGCGCGAACCGCACGCCGGCGTCAGGCGGTTGCACCGGGCGCTGCTGGCGCTTCGCCGGCCGGGTGCGCCGCTTGCGCGAGTCGCGGGATGCTGACGCGCGCGGGCGCTCGACGAGGACATCGTGGAGATTTCCAGGGGGGCGATGGGAACACCGGGCGCCACGACCGCAGTCATCCGGCTCCGGGGCAGCGGGAGCGTGCGGCTTGGATGGCGTGGAAGGCCGTTGCCGGCGATCCTGGCCACCACGGAAGATCCGGCGTACCAGCAGGACTCGCGCGCGATCGGGATCGCGAGCGGTCCCACTGCCCTGACGATTACGTTCGCCCGATCCGGCGGCGTGATTCTGGGCTGGTGACGCGAAGCGTGTTCGGGACGGCCGACGCCCCCGTTGGGAACGGTCTGCAGTGACACCGGCTGGGACTCTACCTCATCCGGTAACAACGGCGACAAAAGACTCCGCCAAAGGAGACTTTTGGCAGCCTGACAAACTTGTTAGACCGGAAATCCTTCATAGAGAAGAATTTGGCGGCATCGCCCGGCCTGGGAATACGGTGGCCTTCTTGCCTGTTCTGTATCGCAGGAGGCCCCCTGACAATGGTGCTGATCGAGAACATCGTCGTTCGCTGGCAAGAGTGGCGCGACCGCCAGGAAGAGGAACCGGACCTGGTTCCCCGCCTGCGGAAGGTGTGGACGGCCCCGCGGGTCCCGCAGTTGCGGCAGGTTTCGACCCGCATCCCCGCCACGCTCGGTTCGAGGCCCGCCTTGCACGCCCGCCCGGGCATGTAGAACGCCGGCTGCCCGACCGCAGCCGGCGCGCTCTCCCCTCCCGCGCCGCTCCGGGCGCTTCATCCGTCCAGCATCCAGGCCTGCTCGAAGTCCGCGTGGCGACGCGTCCGTCCGGCGCCCGCTACTTGATCACTTCGAGCTGCAGGTTCTGCAGTCGGACCGGCTCGCTGGAGTAGTTCTCCAGCTCGATGGCCTGCTTCTCCTTGTCGAAGAGGATCTGCGTGGCCACGGCCATGCGCCCCTCGCCCTTGCCGTTCCCGTCGAAGCGCATCTCGAACAGCGTGAACGGGTAGTCCACGGTGCGCGGCCGGTTGACGCTCTCGCGGAAGCCCATCACCCGCGGGGTGATGATGATGATGCGCCGGCCGCCCTCCTCGCCCGGGTGGTTCATGGCGTAGCGGATGTCGGTGCCGAGCGACATCGTCTTGTTCGGGTCGGGCCCCATGTAGCCCGGGAAGTTGAAGCGCCCGAGCTCGGGTTCGTCCTCCAGCGCGCGAAGGAGCCCGTCCTGCTTCTTCTGGACGAACACGTCGATCAGGCGCTCGCGCTGGGCCGGCGTGGACCAGCGGTTGATCGTGATCTGGATGGTCTGGTTGGCGCCGGGAGCCACCGTGCTCATGCTCAGGGCCCACCCGGTGATGCGCACCTTGTCGGCGGCGCTCGGCCCCTGGGCCTGCGGCACGCCTGCCAGCATCAGAAAGACCGCCACCACCGCGGATGCCAAAACTGCTCTCTTCATCACCGCCCCCCATTGTGTTGAGCACTCGCTCGACGTCCGCCCGGGAAATCGCCTGCAACTCGAGGGCCTTGCCGAAAATGTGGCCGGCCGCGATTCCGGCGCCAGTTGTGACTTTTGACAGGTGTCCCCCGGAAGCGCGCGTCGGGGTGTAACAAAGCGTGACGTTGTTCGTACACTCTAAGGAACCTCGGGACTGCTTGGAGCCGGCCGGCGTGATTGACTTCCAGACGCTGTACAAGACCCACGCGCGCGACGTCCACCGGTTCGCCCTGTTCCTCTCGGGCGACTCGGCGCTGGCGGACGACATCGTCTCGGAGACCTTCGTCCGGCTATGGCACGCCCGCTCGCGGGTGGACCTGCCGTCGGTCAGGAGTTACTTGCTCGCCATCGCGAGGAACCTCTTCCTGGACGAACGGCGCAGGGCGCATCGCCTCGCGGCGCTCGACGACCGGACTCTGGACGACGGGCCGGGACCCGAGCAGCGTGCCGGCGCGCGCGGCGAGCTGCAGGTGGTGCTGGCGGCGCTGCAGGAACTGCCGGAGATCGACCGGGCGGCCGTGCTGCTGCGGGCCGAGGACGGGATGCCGTACCAGGAGATTGCCGCCACGCTGGGCATTTCGCCGGTGGCGGCCCGGGTCAAGGTCCACCGCGCCCGCCTCCGGCTGGCGGAGGCGCGGCGGACCGTGGGGCCCGTTGTCCCTCCCGGATGACCCGGCACGGGGGCGGACGCACGAGAAGGTCGAAGGGGGGTGGCGCCGTGAAGGTTACGCGGGACGTCGTCAAGGATCTGCTGACGCTCTACCTTGCCGGGGAGGCGAGCACCGACACGCGCGCGCTGGTGGACGAGTACCCGAAGAGCGACCCCGAGCTGGCGCGGGACGTCGAGGCCGCCGGGACGGGAAGCGTGGCGCTCCCGGCCACTGGTCCGCCCAGCGGCGAGAAGCAGGCGCTGGAGGAGACGCGCCGGCGGCTGAAGAACCGCACCTCCACGCTCGTCGTGGCGATCCTGTTCACGGTGCTCCCGCTCGCGTTCGCGTTTCACGACGGCGAGGTGACGTTCCTCCTCATCAGGGACGAGCCGACCATCGGGTGGGCCTGGTGGTTCACCGCCGCGGTGATGTGGGTCTGCCACATCCGGGTTCGGCGGCGATTGCGTGTGTCGGGGCTGTGACGCTCCTTTGACTTCGCCGGGAGGCGGCCAGACCAGGCGCACGACGTGGCGCCAGGAAGGCAGGTCAAGTATCATGAGTGTCTGGCTCCGAACGGGGGCCGGCACGTCAGCGGTTTCCTGCCAAATGTCGGGGCGTAGCGCAGCCTGGTAGCGCGCCTGCCTTGGGCGCAGGAGGTCCCGGGTCCGAATCCCGGCGCCCCGACCACCTCCACCCGGAAATCACGAAATACCGAGCGTCTTTTCGTTTGTTTTCGCGTGGCGTCTGTGGACACCCGACCCGTCCCGGGTGACTGGATCTGACCCAACCACCAGCTGTAGCGGAGCCTCAGTAGAGGAACGGCACCAGCTTACGCACTCGCCGCTTGTAGTCCGCGTACGCAGGGAACCTCTCGGCGAGCGACCGCTCCTCCCGGGAGGCCTTGAGGTCGAGGAAGACCGTCAGTAGGACCGCATACCCAAGCATCAGGATGCCCTGGCTGGAAAGACCCCACCCGAACACGGCCCAGATCGCCCCGCAGTACATCGGATGTCGCACTAACGCGAAGACGCCGGTGTCGATGAGCGTCGCGGTGTCCTTCGGGCGCGGCAAGGCCGAAAGGCTTCGCTTGAACGCCAGTTGCACGGCTCCACCGATCATCCACGTGAACCCACCGAGCAGCAGGACTCCGCCAACAAGTGACGAGACTCGGCTCGTGCCAGCCGGCCACGCCGGCAGCCACGAGGCACGTCGCCGGCCCGAACAGGATCAGCAGGAAGAGAGCCGCCTGGATGGCGACGTACCACTCCCCTCTTCTCCCTTCCACCAACGGCCGTTCGGCGCAACAACGATCTCCATCGTCGGCATGCTCGGCCTCACCCTGCGAATCGCCGTCCCAACTCTTCCGCTTCGTCGAGATAGCGCAGTCTCGTCTCGGGCGTGACGTTCGGCACGGCCCAGAAGTACTTGTGTTCGACCGTTCGGATACCCGGGTAGCGGAAGCCCCACGAGTCGATCAGCCGCTCCATGGCGTCCTTCGCGCCGGCTTCGTAGACGTCCGCCCCGAAGAACGTCGTGCTGATGAGGAGCGCCTTGCGGTGCTGCAACAACGGAACCCGGCCGCGGACATCGCCTCGCCACCCTTCGGCGGTCAGGCGGTAGGCGAACCCGTGAGTGAATACGCGCTCGATCCACCCCTTGAGGATGGCCGGGAAGCCGAACCACCACACCGGGGCGATGAACGCCAATCCGTCGGCGGCGCGCACCCGCGCCTGTTCCCGAAGCACGTCCTTCGGGCGCCGGGCGTAGACCATCTGCGCCAACTCGCGCACGCTGCGCCCTCGCAGATAGCGGCGCGCGATCGCCGTGCGAATGGGACCTCCCGCCGAGCGGATCGCACGCTCCCGCAGCTGCATGCCCTCCAGAATCGGTTCCGGCACGGTCTCGTCGGCGAAGAACGCGCCATCGTAGGTGTTGAAGACCGGGTCGAATCCTTCAGCGTACAGATCCGCCACCTCGATGTCGTGTCCGGCCTCCGTCAATCCGTTTGTGAAGCGGTCGAGAACGGCACCGCAGAACGACTGGCGGTCGGGATGCGCGAAGACGGTCAGGACTCTCATGGCTGGTCCCTCCCCACGGTTGTCTCGCCGTGGCACCCCAATGACGGATGAGGGGGTGTCGGGGTTACATCACCGCGCGCTGGACATACGGTGTAACCTCTGGCAGGGTCGGTCCGTCTTGGGGGCGCAGGCCATTGAGGTCACCCCGGAGGAGGGCTACCATGGACGACAAGACGAGCGTGCTCGTGTGCCTTGGCGCGGCAATCGCCGCGAATTGCATTGCGTGCTTTCGCCACTATCACGGAGAAGCGCTGCGAATCGGACTCGACCCGTCCGAGATTGACGCTGCGGTGACGCTCGGCGCCAAGGTCAAGACCGGCGCGAACATCGCGGTCATGAACGCCGTTGCGCAGGCCGTGCACGGCAGCGAGCGGCGCGACACTGCGTGCGGAGAGACCGCTGGGGTCGCGCCCTCTTGCTGCACCCGGCAGGACTGATCGCCGTGGACTTCTGGGAGATCTACGATCGCTACTACGCGCGGGTGCGCGGATACGCCGCGTCGATGCTGCGCGACGGCTCGGGCAGCGACGACGTGGTGCAGGAGACGTTCCTGCGCGCACAGTCTCACATCGAATCCTTGCGCGAGCCGGACAAGGTGGCGGCCTGGCTGTTTCGGGTCGCTCACAATCTCTGCATGGATCAGCTGCGCGCCAGGCAGGCGTCCCGCATCGACCAGGGGGTTGACGTCGAGACGGCGCGAGCGGCGCGCGTCGAGGCGTGCGCGCTGTCGGAGCTCGAACGTGGCGAGATGAGCGCGTGCGTCCGCGCGAAAGTGGATCAGCTCCCGGAAACCGACCGATCCGTCATCCTGCTTTGCGACATCGCCGGGCTGTCGCAGGAGGAGATCGCACACGTCCTCGGCATCGAGGTCGGAGCGGTCAAGGTTCGGTTGCACCGGGCGCGGAAGAAGCTGCGAGCCGTCCTCGAAAGCGCCTGCTCGTTCGAGCGCGACGAACGGGATGTGCTGGTGTGCGAACCGAAATTGCCGAATCGTTGACGCGCGCAGGTGGTTGTGCGTCAGCGTCAGCCGGTGTCCGCCCCTTCACACGCCTCGGGATAGACGCCCCGCACACGCCGGGGTCACGAACGCGCACCTCGACTTCCTACCTTTCGCGGGAACTTCCAGAATCTTCTTGACGTAATGATTCTATGATTGTAGAAATATAGATATGGTTACCAAGGCTGCTGCCGAACCGGTCACCAAGTACGCCGACATGATGTCGGCGATGGGCACGGAGCCGCGGCTGTCGGGAGCACGAATCATGACGAATCTCGGAGACATGCCGTCCGTGGGGGGCCACACGTCTTGCGGCTGCCAATCGACCTCGTGCCAAAGCCCCGGCGAGCCGCTTCGGGTGGCGAAGCCGCCAGGCACGTTGACCGGTGAGATGACCTGGCGTGACCGCCTGGGCACGCTACGCGTGCGTCTGGGTATCGGCCGCATGAACTATCGCGTGCGGCCGGGCCTCTACACCGTCGGACGCCCGACGCCCGAGTCGCCCGTCCTGGTCTCGGCGAACTTCAAGCTGAGCGTCGATCACCTCCGCACGGCCGTGCGCGGGTTGGATGCCTGGATCCTGGTCCTGGATACCCACGGCATCAATGTCTGGTGCGCGGCGGGGAAGGGCCTATTCGGCACCGACGAAGTCGTTCGGCAGGTGGAATCGGCCGGCCTCTCGGCCCGCGTCTCACACCGGAAGCTCGTCCTGCCGCAGCTGGCCGCTCCCGGCGTCGCGGCTCACGAGGTGAAGCGGCGGACGGGATTCCGCGTTATCTACGGGCCGGTGCGCGCCGCGGACATTCCGGCCTTCCTAGCCGCGCGGATGACGGCCACACCCGAGATGAGGCAAGTCCGGTATGGATGGCGGGATCGCGCCATCTTGATCCCTGTCGAAGTCGTCACCGGCGCCAAATACCCCATCGTCGCCGCCGCTGCCCTCGCCCTGCTCTCCGCCCTCGCCGCGCGAGGCACGTCACTCGCGGGAGCCGTCTCTGTCGCGACGGCCACAGCGGCGCTCACGTTCGTCGCGTTCCTTGCGGGCATCGCGCTCGGCCCGCTGTTGCTGCCGTGGCTGCCCGGGCGGGCCTTCGCGCTGAAGGGCGCCATCTTGGGACTCCTCGTAGCCGCCGCTTTGGCTGTCGTCGGATGGCCGGCGGCCGCGTTCAGTGGCCCATGGCTGCGCGTCGCGGCCTGGGCCCTGCTGTTGCCTGCGCTGACCAGCTTCGTCCTCATGAACTTCACCGGTTCCTCCACCTTCACCTCTCTGTCTGGTGTTCTCCGCGAGATGCGAGTGGCTGTGCCACTGCAGATCGCGGCTGCGGTCATTGGGATCGGCCTCTGGGTGGCGGCCCTGTACGGAGGAACGGTATGAGATACCTCGAGAAGGCCATTACGCTCACGTTCGACGCTGCCCGCTGCAACGGCTGCGGGCTCTGCACGCACGTGTGTCCCCATGCGGTGTTCGCGATGGAGAACAAGCGCGCCGTTCTCGCGGACCGGGGCGCGTGCATGGAATGTGGCGCTTGCGCGAAGAACTGCGAGATGGGAGCCATCTCCGTCCGCATTGGTGTCGGCTGCGCAGCCGGTGTGCTCGCCGGCCTGGTGGCCGGCGGTCCGCCGGATTGTGGCTGTTCCACGGGCCCCACGGCCTGCGCGTGACCGCCGCACAACCGGGGATCCCATGCCGAGGTACACGGATAGCTGGACTGAGCACGGCCCGGTCCGCATTCACGAATGCGCCTCAATCGTCTAAGAGATTAAACTGACGTCGTCGTGCGCCAACTGGCCGCGTTCTTCTTGCTGACGTTTATTGTCAGCTGGACATGCTTCTTCGGCTCCGCCGCGGTCACGCCTGCGGGCGCTTCACCGGCAGCCGGAGTCGGGGGAGCGATTTACATCGTCGGCGTGTTCGCGCCCGCCCTCGTCGCCCTCGCCCTCACAGCCCACGCCACTGGACGCCGCGGTACCTTCGCCCTCGTGCGTCGGATGGTTCAGGTGCCCTCGGGCGCGCGCTGGTACCTATTCGCGCTCGGCTACATGCTGGGCATCAAGCTCGCTGCCGCACTCGTGTATCGCCTCGTCGTGGGCGGGTGGCCAGCGTTCGGTGAAACCCCGTGGTATCTCTTGATGCTCGCGATTCCATTCTCAACGCCCGTGCAATCCGGCGAAGAATTGGGCTGGCGCGGCTACGCGCTGCCGCGTCTTGCGTCGCGGTTCGGACTCGCGTGGGCCAGTCTCGGCCTGGGCGCATTCTGGGCGTTGTGGCATCTGCCGTTCTTCTTCATTGCGGGCGTCGACAAGACTGGCCAGTCCTTTCCAATGTACATGCTCGGAACCATGGCGATCTCGGTCGCCATGGCTTGGCTGTACTGGCGCACCGGTGGCAGCCTGCTGGTGACGATGCTGATGCACGCGGCGGTGAACAATACGACTGGAGTCGTGCCCGCCGCAACGGCAGGGGCGACGGATCCCTTTTCGCTGAACGCGTCGCTCGTCGCATGGCTCACAATCGGGACCATGTGGATCGTCGCGACATGTTGTCTCTGGCAAATGCGCGGATCGACCCAAGGCGACTTCGCCCGTCTTGTGTAGCCGTTCAGATTAGCGAGGTCAGTTCAACGCGGCAATCACGTCCGGCGTGCCGACACTGGTGACGGCGTTTCGGATGTCCGATCAGTTTCGGCTTCGCGGCGACAGAGAGTGGCGCGGCAGAGAGTGATCGGAGCAAGTCGGAGGCCGTATGCCTACTGTCGGGGCCGCCAACCTGCATCGCCGACCTCACCGACCGGAGCCCATGAGCTTCGGGGCGTTGGCTTCAATCCGGCACCCGAGACTCCTCGACCTTAGGCGGCGGCCGCCCTGGAACCCCCTGCCGGGTTGATCCGTCTGATAGGTTGCAGCACGCGCCGCTCCTGAATCGCCGCCGCCTGGCAGCCCCCATATCGGGCGAGGCGAGTCCGCCCAGCTCCCTGGGCCATGCCCGCTCCAACCGTGGTGGCCGGTCTGCCATTTGGCCGATCCTCGTCTCTAGGGTCCGACATGTTCGAGAACATGCTCCGTGACGTTCGTATCGGCGTGCGCGTCCTCCTCAAGGAGCGCGCCTTCTGCACGCTCGCCATCCTGGTGCTGGCCCTCGGCATCTGCGGCGTGACCTCCATGTTCGCCGTCGTCAACGGCGTGATCATCCGCGGCTTCTCCTTCCCGAACGCCAGTCGCCTGGTCCATGTCGACTTCATCGATCCGACGACCGGCAGCGGGCTGAACGCCAACCGTCGGATGGCGTCGATGGACTTCGTCGAGCTTGCGGCCGCCCAGCGGTCGTTCACGATGATCGCCGCCTACAGCGGGGGCGAGACGGTCAACATGACGGTCGAGGGGGAACCCAGGCGCTACGAAGGGGCCTGCGCCACGCCCGATCTCTTCCGCACCCTCGGCATCGAGCCGGCGCTCGGCCGCAACTTTCAGGCCGCAGACGACCGGCCAGGCGCCGAGAAGGTGGCGATCATCTCGGATGGTCTCTGGCAGCGCGATTTCGGCGGGGCGAGGGACATCATCGGCCGCGTGGTGCGGCTGAATGGCGCCGCCGCCACCATCATCGGCGTGATGCCCAAGGGTTTCGCGTTTCCGTACCGCGAGGACGTGTGGATTCCCCTCCACAGCCAGTTCCCCGTGCTCCCGCGCAACGACCCCCGCGACCGCACCGCCATGGTGCTCGCGCTCACCGCGCCTGGCATCTCGCTCGATGCCGCCAACGCCGAGGTGACGTCGTTCGCCCGGCGGTTCGCGGACGCGAACCCGGCGACGAACAAGCGCTACACCGCCGGTCTCGTGTTGCCGCTCATCCGGGTGTACACGCCCGAAGGGCTCAAGGGCACGCTGCTGACGATGCTCGGCTTCTGCGTCGGCGTGCTGCTCATCGCGTGCGTCAACGTGATGAACATGCAGTTTGCGCGGGCGGCCCTGCGCACGAAAGAGCTCGCGGTCCGCTCGTCCCTCGGCGCGACGCGCGGCCGGCTCGTCCGTCAGATGCTGACGGAGAGCGTGATCGTGGCGACGGCCGGGGCGGCCCTCGGCATCCCCCTGGCGTACGAGGCCACCGACTGGTTGTGGGCGACCGTCCACAGCATGCAGTACGGCCCGCCGACGTGGATGACGTTCGACATCGACGCCCGGGTGCTCGCGTTGACCGTCGGCGCGACCGCGGCCGCGGCCGTCGTCTCCGGCCTCGTGCCCGCGTATCTCGCGTCGCGCGCCGACACCGTGGCGGTGTTGCGGGACCAGTCGCGCGGCAGCACCAGCCGGGGCGTCGCGCTGGCGACCGGCGGCCTCGTCGTCCTGCAGGTCGTGGTCACGTGCGTGCTGCTCGTCGGGTCCCTCCTGCAGCTGCGGTCGATCGTCGAGCAACAACAGGTGGACTTCGGGTACGACACGCAAGGCGTGCTGTCGGCGAGGATCGGCCTGACAGACCCGCGGTACGACGCGCCCGACGCGCGCACGCTGTTCTACGACCGCCTGCTCGTGGCCCTGCGCGAGTCGCCCGACTTTGCCGCCGCGGCGATCACCAATCGCAACCGCATGGTGTCGTCGGGCGACACGCGGGTCGAAATCGAGGGGAAGGTCTACGAGGAGCAGCGGGACCGCCCGGCAGCGAACTGGGAGAAGGTCTCGGGCGGGTTCGCGGAGACGATCGGCCAGCGGGTGATACAGGGCCGGGCGATCGGCGACGACGACGTCGATTCCAGGCTGCCGGTCGCCGTCGTCAACGAGGCGTTCGCGCGCCGGCACTTCGGGCGCGACAACCCGGTCGGGCGCCGTTTTCGAACCGTCGGCGAAGACGAGCAGCCCGGGCCGTGGCGCACGATCGTGGGGGTGACGAGGACCGTGCGAATGCTCGGCGTCTACAACAGCCCGCTCGTGGACGACTCGGGCTTCTACGTCCCGTTCTACGGCACGCTCAACGGCCCCGTGCCGCCCACGCCCGCGCCGTCCGGGTTCGCCACCGTCGCCGTCCGCCCCAAGGCGAACGTGCGCGCGGAGACCATGGTTTCCGCGCTGCGGCGGGCGGTGGAGAAGGTCGATCGCGACCTACCCCTCTACTACGTCGGGACCCCGGCGCAGCACTACGACAACGCCCTGGCGCAGAACCGTGTCATCGCGGGGATGTTCTCGGCGTTCGGCCTCGTGGCCGTGCTGATGGCCGCGGTCGGCCTCTACGGCGTGATGTCCTTCTCGGTGAACCAGCGCCGCCAGGAGTTCGGCGTGCGCATGGCACTCGGTGCCGATCGCCGCGCGATCGTGGGCCTCGTGCTGCGCCGGGGCGGCCGCCAGATCGCGCTCGGCCTGACGCTTGGCTTCGCCCTGGCGTTCGTGCTGGCGACGGTTGGCCGGGACGTCCTGGCCGGGATGCTGTTCAACGTCAGCGCACGCGATCCGTTCAGCTACGCGGTCGTCTTGGCCGTCGTCACCGTCGTTTCGTTCGTCGCCGCCCTGGTGCCAGCCCTCCGCGCGGCGAGGGTGGATCCGATGACTCCCTTGCGGGCGGACTGACGCCGCACACGTGACCTCACTTCAGCCCGCTCTTGTACTTCACCAGCACGGAGACGGGCTCGAGTGACTTCACGGTCCTCACCTCAACGGTCAGCGGTTTCAACTTGCCAATCGGCTCGTGCGCGCGGTACCGGTCCTTCAGGGCCGTCGGGATTGGCAGCGCCTCGATGTCCCCGTCGCTCTTCGCGGTGAAGTAGAAGGCCGTCTTGAACGACTTGTCCCAGACCGAGACCCAGCACACCGTCTTCTTCTTGTGCACGACCTTGCAGAGCCAGGCCTGGCCGTCGCGGTAGTACCGCCATTCGAGGGCGCCTTCCCCGAACCCCGCCGTGATGCCGGCGGCAAAGGCATCCCAGGCAGGCTTCGCCTTGCCGAGATGCATCGCCAGCACCTCATCGTCCGGGTACTGTTTCTCGTCGTTCAGCAGCGGCCTTTCCATGTCGTCTCCCCCCGGTGTCAACGCGTGGTCTTGTTTGTTCGGACCAACTCGAGGACCCGCTGGTAGCGCACGTCCTTTCGCAGCGGTTCGAAGCCCGGCTCCTGGTCGATGCGCGCGGCATCCGAGAAACCCCTTTTTGCCGCGTTCTCCAGCGCCTCCAGCGCCTTCTTCGCGTTGCGCGCGCGTCCGTACGTCACCGCGATCCGGTAGTGGACGGCGGCCGACTCCGGGTGAAGCACGGCCTGCAGCTCGAAGTAAGGCACGGCCGAGCGGTACTCGCCCGACTCGAAGAGGGGCTCGCCGGCGTAGTAGGCCGTGATGTTCGCGAACTCGAGCAGGCGGAGAGACACCAGCCTTTCGGATGGCGTTCGGGCGCTCCGCTTGCCGCGCTCGAGCAGATCGATCAGGCCGTACAGGTTGCGGGTGGCATCGACCTGTTGCTCGAGGTCCGACAGCTGACCGATGTACCGCTCGATCTCTAGCCGCTGGCGAAGCTCGCGCTGCTCCCCATCCCGCTCGCGCTTGATCTCCCGCTTCACGGCCTCCTGACCCTGCAGCGCCGCCGCCCGTGCCTCGAGCGGTTGCACCTCGGCCAGGCCCCGGTACGTCGCCGCCAGAATCGGAGTATCCCAGCCAGGCGTCGTGGGGCGCCCCACGGGCTTCTTCGTTCCTCACGCGATCGAGATCCCGTTGAAGCCAGCGTCCAACGAGGGACGCGTCTTCCGGCCGCGTGCCGGCCCTCATCGCCTCGAGTTCCAGCCATTCCAGGGCGGCCATCGCCACATCCGGGGGCGGCCAGGTGTGTCCCCCTGCAAACCGGAGCAGCCGGTGAGGCCGGCCCAGGGATGCCAGCGCGCGATCCAGGCCGTTCATCTCGGTCCAGTTGAAGTCCTCGTTGCCAGCTGCGCCGCAGAAGGCGAAAGGCATCCCGCCACCCGGCTCCTCCCCGGCCGGGAATCCGCCGCCGCAGCCGATGACACCGGCAATGCGGCCCTTCTGCATGAGCGCCATCGCCGACGCGACCCTCGCGCCGCCCGAGAAGCCCGTGACGTAGAGCCGCCGTTCGTCGATGGCGAAACGCTCGAGCGTGTCACGCATCATCGCCAGCCCGGCGCTCATGGAAGGCACCATCGGACCATTCCGCGAGACGTTGGAGGCCACGAGGATGTATCCAAGCTTCTCGGCCGCTTCCCGGAAGCATTCGAGCGGCCTCAGTCCCCTCGCGGCGGGATCGAACGCGTAGAGGGCCGGCCACTTCGTTCTGGCGTCGTAGGCCGAAGGCAGGTAGAGGGCGTAGCTCTGATCCGGGTCGGCCCGGGTCACGACGGCGGGGATGATTGCTCCCGGGCGAATCGCCTCGACGCGCTGGCCGGCGGCGCCCGCGTGGCCGAGCAGGAGGGCCAACAGCGCCGCCGCGGCCGCCATGGCGAGACGATGCCGGGAGGAGGGGACAGCAGCCACGCGGGAATCATAGCGCGGACCGCAAGGCACTCGGCAGGAAGTACACTTCGCCTTCCGATGAAGCTAGCGCTCGCTGTCAAGCACGCGCATCTGGTGCTCGTCGTAGCGCGTACCGGCCACGGCCGCCGCCGGGACGGCCTCCTCGGTTCGGGCGACGTCCTCGGGTGACAGCCGGATCTCGAGCGCGCCCAGCGATTCGGACAGCTGCCGTCTCGTGCGGGCGCCGACGAGGGGCACGATGGCGTCGTCCTTCGCCAACACCCAGGCAATGGCGAGTTGTGATGCGGTCACGCCCTTCTCGGAGGCCAATGCCTGCAGGCCGGAAACGAGCCCCTGGTTGCGTTCGCGGTTCCCGCCCGTGAAGCGCGGAAGGTAGGCGCGGAAGTCGCCGGGCGAGGTGGGTGAGGAGCCGGCGAGCAGGCCCCGCGAGAGCACCCCGTAGGCCGTCACGCCGATGCCGAGCTCGCGCAGGAGCGGGAAGATGCGCGCTTCGGGACCGCGGCTCACGAGCGAGTACTCGATCTGCAGGTCGCAGATCGGGTGCACGGCGTGCGCGCGGCGGATGGTTTCGGGCCCCACCTCGGAGAGGCCGATCGCCCGCACGTACCCTTCCTTGACGAGGCCGGCGATCGCGCCAATCGTGTCCTCGATGGGCACGCTCGGATCGAGCCGGCCGGGCCGATAGATGTCAACGTGATCGAGGCCGAGGCGCGTCAGGCTGTAGGCCAGGAAGTTGCGAACCGCCGCCGGCCGCGCGTCCACGCCGATCCAGCTGCCGTCCGGTCCCCTCAGGGCCCCGAACTTCACGGAGACCACGGCCCGGTCCCGGCGGCCGCGCAGCGCGCGGCCAATCAGCAGCTCGTTGTGGCCGGCGCCGTAGTAGTCGCCCGTGTCGAGGAGCGTGATCCCGGCGTCGAGCGCGGACTGGATGGTGGCAATGCTCTCGCTCTCGTCCGAAGGGCCGTACATCCCCGACATGCCCATGCAGCCGAGCCCGAGCGGGTACACGGCAGGCCCCGAGGTCCCGAGGCGTCGAGTCTTGCGTGTGGCGGAACTCATACAGCTCCAGCCGTCTGTTTGTGGCGGCCGGCCGCGAAGCCGCGGCCGGCCGCCCGCTTCCGCCCGGCTGCCGCCGGCGCTACCCGCCGGCCGACATCCTCTTCTCGAACTGCTTCATGAACGCATCCTGCCGCGTCTTCAGCTCGTCTGGCGTGAGGTCCTCCTTGTGCGTCGCAATCGTCCACCGGTAGCCGAAGGGATCGGTGAACGTGCCGGAGCGGTCGCCCCAGAACTGGTCGACCATCTCGCCCATTCCGGGTAAGACCTTCCCACCGGCCCCAACCGCGCGGTTGAATAGCGTGTCGCAGTCCTCCACGTAGAGCCACAGCGACGCGGGCGACCCGCCCATCGCCATCGGGCCCTTGAACCCCATCATCGCGTCGTTGACCATGATGCGCGAGTTCCCGATCTTCAACTCCGCGTGCATGATCTTGCCGTCCGGCCCGACGGCGCGCCCCAACTCCTCGGCACCCAGCGCCTTCTTGTACCAGTCGATCGCCTTCACCGCATCGTCAAGGGTGAGCGCCGGCGTGACGGTGTAATGCCCCTCGGGGATCGCACTCTTCGCTTTCGCCATCTCAACCTCCTGATTCGCTTGCCCGTCCCCCATTCTCGCGAGCGGGCCACGGGCACGCAAGCTGAAGCGCCGGATGACCGCTCGGCAGAAGACGTTGCGCTTTCGGGCATCTGACCGATAGAGACGACAGGCGAACTGGCCTGGCTACGCGGCGGCGGCGGGCAGCTTGGGGAGGTGGCGAGATCGCGGCCCGATCCGCCGCCGGTGGCGCGAGCGAAAGGGCCCGGGGTCTGACGGCGGCCTCAACCCCTGCTAGAATCGCAGACGGCCAGGACGCGGCGCTCGCGACGGCAACGACCTACCCGGGGGACCGCGGTGATCTACACACGGCGTCACCAGAGATTCCGTCTGGGCTCCAGGGAGCTGAAAGGCCAGATGACGTTTGCCTCCGGGGTGTCCGTCCTCGACATCGGGATGGGCGGGGTCTCGGTCACGGCCGACAAGCGGTTGAACATCGGCGGCAGGTACACGCTCAAGCTCGAAGTCGACAAGAAGCTCCTCTCGGTCACCTGCGAGGTGGCGTGGGCCAGGCTGAGCGGGACGAAGAGGTCCGCCGCGGGAGAGACAGTCCCTCTCTACACGGCCGGGATGAAGTTCATCGACCTGTCGCCGGGGACCGCGTCGGACCTCCGGAGTTTTGTCCAGACCATCAGCGACCAGGAAGCGACGAGAGAGGGCGACCGCAGGGGGCACGCGAGGTTCCGCACGGGGGGGGCAGGGCTCGCGCTCCTGAACTTCCCGGCCGACTACAAAGCCAGGACCATCTCCCTGAGCGGCATGTTGATCGAGAGCGCCGAAGCGGTGGAGAGCGAGAGCAAGGTCCCGATGGTCCTGTCCCTTCACGACGGCCGGCGCATCGACTTCCTCGGGCGGATTGTGTCGTGCCAGCCGAAGGGCGACGACGGCGCGGGACGCTACCACATCGGCATCGAGTTCGTCGAGTTGACAGAGGCGGCGAGGGACGCGCTCGCCGCATTCATCGCCCGGCTGTCGACAATCGACGGCGAACCCAGTCCCGCCTGACGCGCGCGGCGCTGGAGACGGCCCATCCTGATGCCCCCCGTCCGGCGAATCATCTTCCTCCTCGTGGCGCCGGGGCTCAGTCGCGCGACACCTTGCCGGTTTCCACCGGCAGTTCCGCGTGCCGGCTCCATTCCTCGAACGAGCCGTCGTACAGACGCACCGGGAAGCCGAGGTACTTCGCGACGAAGTAGTCGAGCGAGGCCTGCTGCCCGATGTGGCAATAGGTGATGACGCTCTTGCCCTCCACGGCCCCCTGCTCCGAGAAGATCGCGCGCAGCGAGGCGGCGTCCTTCAGCTTGTTGTCGTCTGCGACCAGGCTCGAGAACGGGATGTTGCGCGCCCCGGGGATTCGGCCGGCACGCGGCATGGACCCGGGTTTCTCGCCCGCGAAGAACTCGGGCGTTCGGCTGTCCACGACGATCGTGCCCGGCGCCCGCAGGTGGGACTGCACGTAGGCGAGGTCGGCGACGACCTCGGCCCGGGGACGGGGGTGAAACGGCCGGCACGCGGCGGAACCACGTCCGCCGTCACCGGCCGGTGCTCGGCCTGCCACGCCGGAAGGCCGCCGTCCATGATGGACGTCCGGTCGCCAAGGCCCAGGTAGTCGAACGTCACGTACGCGCGGGCCGTCGGCGTCACCCAGTCGGTGCCGAAGTAGAGCACGACGCGCGTGGTGTCCGATACGCCCAGTGCGCCGAGCCGCTCGACCAGCGCCGGCACCGGCGGCACCTGCAAGGTGAGGTTCGATTCGGCGTCGCGGATGCCGAACGCCTCGCGCGGCAGGAACTGCGCGCCGGGCAGGTGCGCGGCATCGTAGTCCTGCTTCTCGCCAACGTGCAGCAGCACCAGGTCGGCGTCCTTCAGGTGCTGCGCCACCCACTCGGTGGTGACGACCATCCCGTCGCGCGCGGGCGTCGCGTGCGCGCGGGAAATGACGGCGCCGCCGAGGACGATGACAACCGCCAGGCCGGCCGTGACCGCTCCGTCAATCGCTCGCTTCATGAATCGCTCCTTACCCCTCACGCGAGGCTTCGAGGGGGGACACCGCCGACGCGCGGCGCGCCGGCACGAGACCGTCGGTAGCCGTGCTTCACACCCGGCCGCGCACGGCCCACGCGCGAGCGCGGAGGGTGAACGCGCCGTCCGGCCTGCCGCCGAGCAACCGGTTCCGGAGGCGATCCCGAAGCCGATTGGCCTGCGCCTTGGAGAGGGAAGCCGCATAGAGCCCGGCGGGACCCTGGCCGGCGAGAAACGGCTCCCAGAAGTCGTCGAAGGAAGCGAACGCCAGCGTGACGGTCAGCGGTTCCTCTTCCACGCCGGTCAACCCGTTCTCCCGCCAGAGCGCCGCGAGTTGCCCCTGCCTGCACAGTGGCATGTGTCGTTCGTCGCGGCGGGCCGCCGCCGGATCGAGCGCGACAGCCTCGTCCCAGAAGACGCGCAGCATCTCCATGCCCTCTGCGTAGTCCCACACCGCCGCGGCGACGGTTCCACCCGGCCGCGTCACGCGAACCATCTCGCGAAGCGCCTTGGCCCGGTCGGGCACGAAGTTGAGCACGAGCAGAGACAGCGTTCGATCGAAGGTGCGGTCGGCGAACCGCAGCGCCTGCGCGTCCCCGACCTCGAACCGGGCGCGCCCGGCGGGGAGCTCTGCTCGCGCGCGGGCCACGTACTCGGGCGACAGGTCAATCCCTGTCACCTCAATCGATGGGGCAACATTGAGCGCAGCCTCGCTGAGAGAGCCGGTGCCGCAGCCGACGTCCAGGGTTGCGTCCCCGTCCCGCACACCGGCGAACCGCACGAACGGAACCGCCAGTTGTCGGCTCCATCGCCCCATGAAGCGCTCGTAGGCATCGCTTTCCGAGAACATCTTCGCCTGGCCAGTCCGGACTGTTTCAACCGCGGCGGGATTGGCGGCAGCCACAAGGACGAGGACAGCGAGCGCCGGCAGGCAACGGCTCAGCATCTGCGGCATGGGTATTACCCATCATACCGTTCCAGCCGGCGAGGATACGACGTGCACGCGCACCTGGCTCCTGGCCTCGAGCCGTGGGTCCACGAGCGCGTCGCGGGCGTCAACGGCATGCCGCCTGGGTCGCGGTGAAGCCCGGTGAGAGAGCCGCAGATCTGAACGGCGACGCTACTCGCTCAGCAGCCGCGCTTCCTCGATCGTCGCGCCGTGGATGGCGACCGTGTCCTCCAGTCGGCGGGCGTAGCCGCCGGCTAGCACCACGGCCACCGGGACGCCTGCCTCTCGTGCCGATTCGAACACCATCCGGTCGCGTCGCCGCAAGCCGAAGCGGGTGAGCCGGAGGCCGCCGAGCTGATCGTCCTTGTACGGATCGGCGCCGGCCACGTAGACGAGAACGTCCGGCGCAAAGGCGAACACCCGAGGCAGGGCGTCCGCGAGGGCGTCGAGGTACTCACCGTCGCCGGCCCCGTCGTCGAGGCCGCAGTCCAGCGAGCTGGGCGGCTTGTCGGCCGGGTAGTTGTGCTCCTGGTGCAGCGAGCAGGTGAAGACGGCGGGGTCGCGCCCAAGGACGGCCGCCGTGCCGTTCCCCTGGTGGACGTCCACGTCGACGATGGCCACGCGAGAGACCTCGCGCGACACGAGCAGCGCGCGTGCGGCCAGCGCGACGTCGTTGAACAGGCAGAAGCCCTCGCCGTGGTCGGCATACGCGTGATGGAACCCGCCGCCGAGGTGGGCCGCCGCGCGCAGGCGCGGTTTGAGCCCGGGCGGTGCGGGCGTCTCGGCAAGGGCCAGGCGGGCACAGAGCACCGTGCCGCCGGCCATCAGGCGGAATCCCTCGACCATCGGTTGGGACCAGGGCATCTCGAGCCGGGCGATCTCCTCGGGAGTCAACTCTCCGCCGCGGACCTTTTCCAGGTAGTCCGCGGTGTGCACGAGCGCCAGGTCCTCCCACGAGGCCGCTTTCGGCGCAAGGAAATCCGACCGGCTCGCCACGCCGGCCGCCAGCAGCCACGCTCGGATGCCGTCGTACTTCTCCGTGGGAAAGACGTGCGGGCCGATGTCGATCCGGTAAGCGCCGGTGTGAACAACCTTCACAGTGCCTCCAGAGCGTCCGGAGTCATGCGCCATGATAGCTCACGCCGCGAGGTGGAAGATGCGACGGCTAGCCGAGGAATGAGATCCACGCGCGCCGAATCGGGCGCATAATCTGCTGCCATGGACTTCACCCAGCCGACCACGCTCGGACGCACCGGGCTTCAGGTGGGTCGTCTCGGCGTCGCTTCCGGCTACTGGGCGCCGGCGGAAGCCATCGAGCTGGCCTTCGAGCGCGGGTGCAACTACCTCACGTGGGGGACGTTCCTCCGGGGCCGGTCGCCCTACGTCCGCGAGGCTGTCCGCCGCATCGTCGCCAACGGCCAGCGGGATCGACTCGTCCTGGCCATGTTCAGCTACGCCCACCAGCCATTCCTGACCGAGACGTTCTTCGTGCGCGGGTTACGCGCCCTCGGTCTCGAACGCGCCGACGTCCTCGTCCTCGGCTACTTCAGCCGCCCGCCCAGCCGCGCCATCCTGGAGGGAGCGCTGCGCATGAAGGAGAAGGGGCTGGTCCGGTTCATCGGCCTGTCCGGGCACAATCGCAAGGTGTTCGGACAACTGCGCCGCGAGGGCGTCGTCGATCTCTTCCACGTTCGCTACAGCGCGGTCCACTCGGGCGCCGAGAAGGACGCCTTCCCGGAACTTGGGGGCGACGACCGGCCCGGCGTCGTGGCCTTTACGGCGGCGGCGTGGGGCAAGCTGCTCGACCCGCGGAAGATGCCTCCCGGCGAAACGCCACCACCCCCCGCCGACTGCTACCGCTTCGCGCTGAGCCATCCCGGCGTCGATGTCTGCATGGTGGGTGCGCGCTCGCTCTCGGATATGCGCGAGAACCTGAGGGCGCTCGAGCTCGGCGCCCTCGACCCGGCCGAGATGGCGCGGATGCGCCGCATCGGCGACCATATCTACGGCAAACCGCGCTAGTTTAGGACGGGCCTCCGGCTCCCGAGGACCGGCGCGAGGCGCCGATTCGCAAGGGCTGCGCGAAGGCGCAGGGCGGCGCCGCCTTCGTTCAGCGACGCTGCGCGTCGCGCGCCGCCGCGGCCCGGCGGGCGGCTGCCCGTCTCTCCTCCCGCTCCCGTTCGGAAGTCACTGGTGTCGGGTGCCGCGGGCGCCTCCGCGACTGGGGCAGCAGGCGACGCGCCTTCGGCCCCGACCGGCGCGTCGGCAAACTCGAGGGCCTCGGCGACGGCCTCGATTTGCGTCCCGAGCTCCCGCAGGCTGTCGCGGAGCTTGCCGCCCAGCTCCGGTGCGCCGATATCCGTGCTGCGCGCCCGCAGCAGTTGCATGTGCACGTTCTCCAGCGTGTAGAGGATACGGGTGTTCTCGGCCTCGAGGCGCGTGGCCGCCGTCGCCAGTGCGGCGCGGTGGACGAGCTGCTGCTCGAGCGCGGAGAGCGCCTGGCCCAGCCTGTCGCGGACGATTGCATCGTGCTCGTTCGAGAGCCGGGCGGCCAGGCCGTCGCGCTCCGAGACGAGCCCAGCCTCGTCCTGCGCCGCCAGCACGCTCCGCAGCTCGCGCTCGCGCCGGGCCGTCTCCAGGCATGCCTGGCGCAGCCCGGCGATCGTGCTTCGAGGCTCGGTCACCACCTCCCGGACAATAGGCGGACCCGACTCCAGCTCGGCGAGAAGCTTGTCGCACAGCCCCTGGATGCGCGCGACCTTGGGGTCCGGCGGATTCGGCGGCCGCTGGTGCGGGCGGAAGCTCCTCGGTTCGCGTCGTTGCGACGGGCTGAGGCTGGGACGCGGCCGTGTCCTCCCTCTCGCCCTCCGCCTGCCCCTGCTGCTCGACCCGCCTGCGGCGGGCAGCCCTGGCGAATGACGAAGCGGCTGACATGCCGAAGCCGAGCGCGACGAACACCATCCAGAAGAATTGCGGCCGGACCACCGCGAACATCAGGCAGGTGATCGCGACGACGGCCAGGACGATCCCTCTCGGGACGTCGCCCTCGTCTGATTCCAGGAGTTCGCGACGGCGCTGTCGCCGTTCCGCGTGCAGGCGTCGCCGATCGATCCGGCGCGCATGGCGCTCCACGATCCTCTCCGCGATCTCGTCCGCCCTTTCCGCCACGCGCGCCGACGCGTCTCCGCTGGCGGCCGAGATCTGTTCGGCAGCCGCGGCCAGCTGACTGCGGCTCTGCTCGAGCGCGCCGCTCACGCGCCGCAAGCTCGCGGCGAGCTGCGCGTCCACCTTCAATGGAGGCCGGCTCATGCGCCGCTCCTCTCGCGCCGGCCTCGGCCGGCGATGACTCCAAGTTCGCGTGGCAGGCCTGTCGAACCGGGCCTGCGCGGGCGGCCGGCCAGCGGCCGCCTTCTCCAGTTCGCCCTATATACCACCCGCAGTCAAGCTCCGGCAGTCCCGGCGGCGCGCGCAACCCGCCAGCGGTCGGCGGACGGCAGCAAACCCACAGTCGCCGGAGGCGGAGGAAGGGGCCGAGAGCGGAACGAGACAGAAAAGGGCGGGTCGAACGGGGTTCGACCCGCCCCCGTGACAGCGCGTGGGACGACGTCAGAACGAGTACTTCACGCCAAGCTGGATCTTCCGCGAGCCGCTCGTCGTGCTGTTGTAGATGCGGCCGAACGTCGAGCTCGTGTAGGTTGCCGTGGGGAACCCGAACGACGCCGTGTTCGTCAGGTTCGTCGCATCGGCGCGGATCTCCAGCACCTGGCCCCTGACGATGTGGACCCGCTTGGCGAGGGTCATGTTGATCGAGAAGAACCCCGGGCCGCGGAACGCGTTGCGGCCCACGTTCGAGAAATCCCCCGGGGCGGGAATAGAGAACTTGGACCGATCCTCCGGGTCGAAGAACCACTTCACCCCCGTCGCCGCGTCGTCGTAGGCCGTCCCCATGCCCTCGGAGCATCCGGAGCAGTTCGCCGGCGTCTGGACGATGTTGGAGAACGGGTAGTTGCCCGAGTAGACCGTGAACGGGCGGCCGCTGTACCAGGTGAGCGTAGCCGCCACGTCCCAGTCCCCGATGATGTGGTTGAGGACGCCCGAAGCATCGCCGGCGATCGCCTTGCCCTGGCCGAACGGCAGCTCCAGGGCCCACGAGAAGTTGACCGCGTGCTTGCGGTCGAAGTCGGACGGCGCGTAGTTCAGCGACCGGTTGAAGATGTCGAACGGCGTGCTGGACGCGGACTGTGCGTTCGCCGTGCCGACGGTCGTAAAGGCCGGGTCGAACGAGCGCGTGTCCTGCGACTTGGAGAGCGTGTAGGCCAGCTGCAGGTACCCCCGCGGTACCGACGTTCGAGCCGGGTGATCAGCGCGTGGTAGCGCGACCAGTCGTTGGAGTCGATCACGTTCAGGCCGCCCAGGAACTGCGGGTACGGGAAGAAGAAGTACGACCCGAAGCCCGCCAGCTCCGGCAGCGTCTTCCCGCTCTGGATGCGCGTTCCGAGGGCGGACGCCAGGCTCGCCACGCCGTTCTGCTGGAGCGTCGACGTGTAGAGCCGGCGGACCATGTCGGAGCCCGTCTCGGCGGACGTGCGGCGGGTGTCGTTCAGGCAGAGTTGGTTGATCAACGGGCTCTGACCGCCCGCCTGCACGACGTTGAAGGCGTCGAGGAAGCCGTTCTTCCGGAACTCGGCCTGGTTGACGTTGTAGGCCCCGTAGAGGTGATCCGCCTTGCGGCCCACGTACGCCACCTCGACGACGGTCTGCTTCATGATCTCCCGCTGGTAGCTGAGCGCCCAGGCGTGCGTCAGCGGCGTCTCGAAGGTGCTGTCCACCACCCGCATGCTGGACGAGGAGGTGGCCGGCGGTGTCAGGAAGCTGTCAGGCGAGAAGGTCGGGGGGAGGGCGGCGACCACCGACCCGACGGCCGGCAGGCGCCCGCCGGCCTGGCCGAAGGCCGTGTCGATACGCCCGGCGGTGATGCCGGGGATGCTCTGGAAGATCGACGACGAGAGCACGAACGTGTTGATCCGGTCGAAGGCCATGCGGTAGTTGCCGCGAACGACGCTCTTGGCATCGCCGCGCGGGTCCCACGCCACGCCTATCGACGGGGCCACGTTGTTGAGGTCGTTCTCGTACAGCTTGCCCTCGACCCACGACAGCGAGCTCGTCGCCGGCTCGCCCGCGGCGACCCGCTGGTTCGGGGTCCGAATCAAGTTGTCCGGGTTGCCCGGCGCGAGCTTCAGCTCCCAGCGGAGGCCGGCGTCAATCGTGATGTTCTGGCGGATCTTCCACGTGTCCTGCGCGAAGAAGTCCACTTCCGGGAACGTGGCGTCGAACAGGAACAGCGACCCGGCTTCGGCGTAGGCGTCCCCGGTGGAGACGAAGCCCTGGTACACGTTCCCCACTCGGCCAAGCAGGAAGTTGATGTGGCTCTGGAGGGCGGGCCGGTCGAAGCCGGTGTTGATGTTGCTCGGGATGCCGAACGTGACCGGATCGACGGTGTTGACGCTCGTGCTGAAGTCGAGCGCCGGCGTCGCGTTGTAGCCGGCGATCGAACCACGAACGTCGCTGTGCTTCTGGAACCGCATGTTCGTGCCGAACTTGAGGGCGTGCGCGCCGGTCACCCACGTCACGTTGTCCACGAACTGCCACGTCGTGATCTTGCGCGCGTTGCCGGTGTAGTACGACACCGGCATGGTGAGGCTGCCGAAGTCGTACTGCAGCTTGTTCGTATCGGCGTCCGGCGTCGTGAAGTCGAACGCGAAGTAGTTCATGCCGGCGACGAACTCGTTGACGACGTTCGACCTCACGGTGCTGCGCCAGTTGGCGGCGAAGTTCAGCGGATCACGGAACGTGTCCACGAAGCTCGAGACGCCGGGGTACGGCGGGAGGCCCGCATTGGCCGTGTCCGCGTACGTGTTCTGCCGGCCCCAGGCCATCCGCCCGTAGATGGAGTTGCTGTTGTTGATCACCTGGTCGATCTTGATGACCGAGTCGTACTGCTTTTCGGTTTCGACCGGGAACCAGCGGTAGCCGGCGGTGTTGAGCCCATCACCCGTGAAGAAGTAGTTGGGCTTCGTCATCATGGCGATGAGTTGCTGGGTCTCGGGGCTCAGGCCGTTGCGCTGCGGGTCGTTCGCGGCGACGTTGTACGTGCCGATCGTGACCCCCGGGAGGACGTTCCCGTTCGCGTCCACCGACGAGTCGCTCAGCCCCGCGGGGCGGTTGCGCCCGCCGACGACGTAGCGCCAGATGCCCTGCCGGGCGAGGTCCGTGTAGGTGGTCGAGATCTGCTCGCGCGTTCGCGTCGCCCGGAGCACTTGCAGGTTGCCGAAGAAGAACGACTTGTTCTTGCGGATGGGGCCGCCCAGGCTGAAGCCGCCGATCTTCTGCTTGTATTGGTCCTTGGGCGTGCCGGGAACCAGGTTCAGCTCCCACTCCTGCGCGTTGAGGCTTGGATCGCGCCAGAAGAAGAAGCCGGTGCCGCGGAACTGGTTGGTGCCCGAGCGGGTGACCATGGCCACCTGGCCGCCGCTGTTCCGCCCGTACTCGGCGGTCTGGTTGCCGGTGAGGAACATGGCGCGAATCTGCGGCGATAGGGCCGTGGCGCCTTATGGCCGCGGCCTGCCCGTCATTTCCCGAACAGCCAGCCGAAGCCGGCCGCCAGCTGGAAGCCGCTGTAGTTGCGCCGGCCCCCGATCGGGTCGTCGAAGTCCGCCATCCAGTGGTAGCCGGCCTCCAGGCCGAATGACCAGCGCCGCCCCGCGTGCACGTCCAACCCTCCGCCGAACAAGGCGCCCGCGGCGGTGCGCGTCATCGATCCGCTGATCACCGAGCCCGACGTCACGGATGAACCGCTGCTGCTCCCGATGACCGGGCCCAGGCGCGCAGAGAGGTACGGCTTGAGCGACTGCCGGGCGAGCTCGCCCCGCATCGGGTTCCAGCGCGCGCCGACTCCCAGCGCCATCACTCCCGCGCTGCCCGAGAAAACCCCGTTCGGCCCCACCCGCGATCCGCTGCTCCCGCCCACGCTGTTCAACGCGAACGTGAACGCCAGGTCCTCGCGCAGATAACGCGTGTACTGGAAGCCGACCAGAACGCCGCCCCCGTCGCTGCCGGAGACGACGGTGGCACCCGTGCCCGCCGTTTCACCGCCGGGCGTCATGCCGGCCAGGAACTCCAGCCTGTTCCGCCCGGCCACCGCGTACGGCGGAGGTTCATAGCCCCGGCGGCGCGTCAGCTCCCCGGCCGTCACGCGCAGGTGGGCCGGGTTGAGCGCGAGCCGGCCACCGTCGACCAGCACGGTCTTCCCCACGAGCAGCGTGCGCCCGCGCTCGACGCGGATCTCGTAGTCGCCTGGCTCGAGCCCCAGCTCGGTGCGCCGCCCCGCCGGCTTGTACAGCTCCACCACCAGCTGCTGCGCGGCGTTGCGGATGAAGAAGCGCCCCTCGAGTTCCTCCCCCAGCACCAGCGTCGCCGTCGTCTGCCGCACGTCAGTGATGACGACGTCGCCGCTGCCGGAGAGATCGATGTCGTACGAGGGGTGCTGCGCGCCGCCCCTGGTCTGCACCGTGCCGCCCACGGTCTCGTTGAAGGCGAACTGGTACGCCTCGTTCAGAGTAACCTTGCCGTCGCCCGACATGTCGGCAGCCCCCCGCAGCCCGGATACCAGGTAGTGCGTGAAGTAGGACGCGCCGATGCGATCCGATTCCTGCGCGGCTTCCGTCTCGGTGTTGGAGGTCAGGAAGGCGTAGCCGCGCATGCTCGCCGACTCGTCCACCAGGAACGGCGCTCGCACGCGCCCGCCCTTTCGCCTCGTGAACGCGCCCGACGCGCAGGCATCGAGCACCGCGATGCGGACGTCGGCCGGGATCTGATCGAGCCGGTCGCGCAGCGTCCTGTACGAATAGCGGTCTTCCGCCAGCAGCAGGCCCTTCTCGTCCGCGTGCCCCGAGTAATAGACCACGACCTCCACTCGCCCGCCGCCGGTGCCGGCCGCCGCGCGCCGGGCCTCCGCTACCCGGGCGGACATCTGGTCGAGGGCCTGCAGCAGGTCGCGCAGCTTGGGCTCCTTGAGCACCACCGCGTGATCCGCCGCGACGCCGCCGAGTTCGACGAGCACGCGCGCGAACCGTTCCGCGTCCGAGACGCCGTACTTGAGCAGCGGCCGGTCCGCCCCCCCGTAGTTGGCGCCGGCGGCCAGCACGAAGCGCTGCAGCGTGCCCGCGGCTCGCGTGTCGGCTGGCAACAGGGCGAACACGGACGCGAGAAGCGCGCAAAGGATCGTGCGTGTCATGACTGGCCTTTCTTTGCGATCGAGAGGCTCGCCTGCTCGAGTCCCGACGGAAGATCGAGTGCCGGCGGACCGTCGCCTCCGGCAGCCTCTGCCGCCCGGCGAGCGGCGCGGACGACCGGCGCCACGTCGAACGGCTCGTTCCCGGTCACCAGGTAGAACTTCTCCCAGCGCGGGGCATCGTCCAGCTCATATGCCTGCTCGAGGAGCACGCGGTCGCCGGGCTGCAATGGCGCAGCGGCGGACCCGGAGCGAGGCAGGTGCAGCGTAACGCCGCCTCGGCCATCCACGGAGACAATGACGCCGTAGGCCCTGCCCGCCGCCTGGTAGGCCACGCGGATGAGATCGCCCGCGCGCGCGACGCTGTTCTCGGCAAGCACCTCGCTGCCACTCGCTCCTTTTCGGAACAGCGTGAGCGACGGCTCGAGCCCCTTGACGCGGTCGTCCGACGCCGTCGCGCCCGCAGACGATGACGATGGCTGCCCCATCCGCCCGCGAACGGCGGGAAGGGTTATGACGGCCACCAACACGACCGCACTCGCAACGGCCGCCGCCAGGATCAGCCAGCGCCACGCGGGAGACCGGCGACCGGCCGTCACGCTTCGAGGCCCGGCCGTTCGGGCCTCGCGACGAACGCCGGCGGCCAGCCGCTCGGGCACACCGCTTCGCAGGAGCTCGTCGTCGGACGCCTCGATCTCGGCGAGCCGGCGGCGAAGCGTCTCGTCTTCCCGCAGCTGTCGTGCGAGGCGCTCCGCCTCCACCGCCGGGAGCTCGCTCAACCGGTAACGCTCGAGCACGATGTCCGGGACGCGGCGGTTGGCAGTTGGGCTCATTGTGCACGCTCCGCAAGTTCGACGAGCGCATGCCGGAGACTTCGAAGGCGCTTTCGGACCCCCGACACCGACATGCCCGTCTCTTCTGCGACTTCCTCCAGCGTGAGGCCGTCCACGAAATGAAGCACGGCCATCGTTCGGCTCGATTCGGGATGCCGCCCGAAGAGCCGGTCCAGCAGCAGCCGCGCCTCGCTTGCTCCGCCCGGTTCCTCGGTAGAGGCGATCCGCACCAGCAGGTCCTCGTCCGCCACCGCCGGCCGGCGCCCGCGGTCGCGGATATGGTTCAGGCAGAGGTTCGTCGCCATTCGGTACAGAAGACTTGAAGGGTGGTGCGCGTCGAGGCGGCCGCGGCGCTGGAGGAGGCGCACGAAGACCTCCTGGCACGCGTCGAGCGCGTCGTCTTCGTCTCCGAGCAGCCGCCGGCAGCGCCTGAGCACCATCGGGCCATAGCGCCGGCTCAAGGCCTCGACGTCGAGCTCTTCGGTCATCCGCATCTCTCGGCGGGCCAGTGGGATTGGCCCGGGCTCTTCATCGGCCAGTGGCCTGTCCCGGCCATCTGTAAAGCGGCTTCACACATGGCCAGGACAGGCCACTAGCCGCCGGTCCCCGCCCGCAGCATGTCCAGCCAGGCGGCTTCCGCCTCGCCGAACGTCTGGCCGAACGCCGCGCGAAACCTGGTCTTCAGGGTTTCTGCGCCGTCCGTCGGGGAGCCTCCGGCCCGGAAGAAGGCGAGAACGGTCTCGAGTCCGTGCCGATCGATGAGGAACCGCATGAACGACCCGGCCTCACGATACGCGAGGGTTGGGTCTGCGATGCTGCGAAACCCGGAGGTTTCGATCGACCGATCCAGCGGAAGCACCAGCTGACCGCCCTGCAGGTAGCGGCGCGCGGCGTGGTGCACCTCCTCGCCGTTGAACCGCGACTCGAAAACGCCCATCACGGGATCCGTCTGGAACGCCACCGCCATCCCCTCCGAGAAGAGCGCCGCGGATTCCCCAATCAGCGACATGAAGAGGTGCACGACCTCGTGGTTGTCCGTGGGCCACAGCGTGTGGATCTCGAAGCGGACCGGGTCCGCGTAGGCGTTGGTATTGTAGGAGCCCGTGTGGTCGCCCATGTCGGTGCGGCTAGTGTACCTGTCAGTACCCGATCTTGCGGCCCGGCTGCACCCCGAGCCGGTCGACCGCCCACTGATGGTAGGCTTCCTGCCAGGCGACATCCACGGTGTCGCCGGTCGCCGCGTGGAACACGTAGTGCTCGCTCTCGGACGACACCGGCAGCGGGGACGCCGACGGCGACGCCGGCGAGGAGCCGCACCCAGCCACCGCGAGAATTGTCAGGGCCAGCACCGTCGCCTGTCGCATTACGCCCCCTTCCCCGAACCTGGCTGACCGCGGGACAGACTCCATCCCGCCGCCGGTGAACGGAAGCCTGCTTGACGACCAGCCACCAGCCGCTAGCCACCAGCCGC
Source organism: uncultured Acidobacteriota bacterium (assembly GCA_963744445.1). Taxonomy (GTDB): domain Bacteria; phylum Acidobacteriota; class Vicinamibacteria; order Vicinamibacterales; family Fen-181; genus CAVUTP01. The sequence continues at coordinate 1,583,027 of CAVUTP010000014.1, read as the reverse complement.
TACTCGATGCTTCGTGCTGCCTATTGAAACACCGTTGGGCGCCGAAAGTGTCACCGGGGGCGTCTAGGCGAGCGGCGGCAGGTATGCGCGCCACGGGCCAACCGCCTCGCGGTACTGCCTGGCCATGACCCGCACGATCTGGCCGATGTGAGTGAGGTCGTGAGCCGTCCACGTCGCCAGGTGCTGGCGCATCGTCACCACCCCGAGCTCGGGGTGAAGGCCCTGGCGATCGAGAATCGGCTGCGGTCAGCCGCAGGGCGGCCAGCCGCACGACATTCTGGTTCCTCAGCGCGGCGAACGTGTCCAGCAGCGCCTGGAGCGACAGTCCCTGCGAGTGCGCGAACATGGCTTCGCGGTCGAACGGCGGAAAGGGGACGGCGGTGCCGTGGCGGACGATGTGCTCGACCCGTGGGATCCAATCGGTGCGCTCGCCGTGAATCAGGTGCCCGACGATGTCGAAGGGGCTCCACGTGTCCGGCCCTTCGGTTGCGCGGACCCAATGGTCCGGGACGTCCTCGAGCAGGGCCCGCAGCACGCCCGGCGTGCGCCGGAGAACGGGCAGCGCGTCGTCGAGTTGATAGTCCATGTCCCGCTCCACGGTACCCATCTCGCAATCGTCTGAAACGGCACGGGGAGGGAGAAGCGGATAGGCCGATCCACGGACGCGCGGCGCGACCAGGCCACTTCACCCCTGTTTCCACTCAACCAGCCGTGAGTCGGCCAACGAAGCGACGACGCACTACTGCCCCTTGAGGGGCGTGAAGATCGCCGCCGCCTGCTGCCACTGTCCGTTTCGCTTCAAGAAGACGCGCGTCACCCTGGCGGGAGGGAGCGGTTCGCCGCCGGGCAGCGTGCCCCACGTGATCATCACCAGCCGGGCCGTGTCCCCGTTCACGGCAATCTGCACGTCGCCGGTTTCCACCTGGCCGGCTGTCTTGCCGGCGTTCTGTTTCACGTCCTGAATGAACCGGCTCTTGCCTTGCTGTTCGCCGCTCGCCGCGACGCGCACGAATTCATCGGACGTGAGCTTGGAGTACGTTGCGGTATCCCCGCTGAGAAACGCGCGGTGCAACTCGTTTTGAACGTTCCACACCGCGCGCTCTTCGTCCGTGCTCAGGGAGGGGGCCGAGGCGCGCAGCGGGCTCGCTCCCGAAGTGCCGGCCGCCGGCGGCGTGGCCGGCGCCTGCCCCGGCTCCTGGCTGGACGGCGCCAGAGTCCCCTGGTGCGCGAAGAGGCGCCACTGCCCGTCGCGGTTCAGCCATTCCTGCACGACTCGGACCTGCCGTCCGTTGGCAAGCTGGGCGGAAGCGATGAGGATCGCGGTGTCGCCGTGGACCTGCACCCGTTCGACGTTCACCTCCCGGGGCGGCGTCGGCGTGCCCGCGAGCATCTCCTCGCGGTGCGTGATCTTTCCCTCGTTGTTGACCCAGGTCAGGTCCTCCGCCATCAGCCGCCGCGCCGCCTCCTGGTCGTTGGTGCGACTTGAAGCTAAGAGTTCACGATGAGCTGCCATCACCTGCTGCTCAGCATTGGCCTGGGACGGCTGCGGGGATTGGACCGCCTGCGAAGAGGAACCCTGCGAGGCTGTCGTCTGCGCGGACACCGCGCCGGCGGCAGGCACGAAAAGGATGCACGCGGCCGCAACGCCGTAAGCCTTGCGTTTCATGGGCCTCCCCCAGATTGTGGGCACCGATGGATTCCGCCGAGGGCTTGCGGCAGCTCGCGGCGGATGAACCCGACGACAGATGCAAGCTGGCGACCGCCCGGTGCCTGGTATCTCCATTGCTCGGGCACCTCCCGGAGGTACAAGTGCTGATTCTCTCTGCCGTCGCGCTCGCGATGCTCGCGTCTTTCGGCGCGCCGCCGGCCGGGCTGCCATATGACGCGATGCCGGGTGTGTCTCAAGCCGGAAGTGCCGTCCCCTCGCCAAGTCCCGGCGAGCATGCCATCCGTGTGCGGCTGAGCACGCTGGTGGATCACTTCGATCTGTTCGCCGGCCAGCTCGTCCAGCTGCCGCCGTCACGCGTCAGCCGGATCCTCTCGCCCACGCTCGCCGAACTGCGCGACGCGCGCGAACACGGCCCCTTCAGCTTTCACCACTGGGACGAGGACAGAGTGCTCGTGCGCCTGCCGGCGGGCGCGAAGATTCTCGAGCGGGGACGAGATCGTACTGGCAGGCCGGGTGAGAACGGTTGGCGGGGCCAGGCTGACCGGAGAGCTTGCGGGCGCGCGCGAAGGTGACCTCGAGGACCGGGGCAACGACGTGCTGCTCGTTGCGACGATTGCCGAGACGCTTGACGGGGTGAGTGTGGCGGGGCGGAAGTAGCACTGGGGACTAGGGCGGGCCCGTCCGGTGGACCCGGGACGGGGCCGGCGGCCTGACCGCCGGCCCGGTGGTAGAATCCGGCCGTCCGCACTATGCCCCAGATTACGCTGCGATTGGAGGACGTGCACGTCGCGCCTGCGACGCCGGAGGATTGGGAGTGGGCCGCCCGCGTGATGGCGTCCTCGGATCCCTGGCTGACACTTGGCCGCGGCCTCGAACACTGCCGGACGCGTTGCCTCGACCCCGGGTACCTCGTGCTCGTCGCCCGGCACGGGGGCGAGCGGTGCGGCTTCGCGGTGCTGCACCCACGCGGGGTGTCGGGTTCGCCCTACCTGGCGTCGTTCGCGGTCGAGCAGGCGTGGCGCAGCCGCGGCGTGGGCGCGGTGCTTCTCGAGGCGTGCGAGCGCCACTTTGCCGGATCGTCACGCCATTTCTTCCTCTGCGTCTCGTCCTTCAACACTCGGGCGCGCGCCTTCTACGAGCGCCACGGCTACCGGCAGGTCGGCGAGTTCGCCGACTATGTCATCGACGGCGCCTCCGAGATCCTGATGCACAAGCGCCTGGAGCCGCGGTGACGGCCCGCCAGTGGTGGCTCGTGGCGCTGCTCTGCGCGACCGCGACCGCGAGCTATCTCTGCCGCGTCAACGTGTCGGTCGCCGGTGCCCTGCTGATGGACGAGCTGCACCTCTCCCAGGCGCAGATGGGCCGCGTGTTCAGCGCGTTCCTGCTCGGCTACGCGCTGTTCATGGTGCCGGGCGGATGCGCTCGCCGACCGCTGGGGCACGCGGCGGGTGCTCGAGCTGGCCTCGTGGTGGTGGGTCGCGGCGACGCTGCTGCAGGTGCTCGTCGGGCGTGGACCGCTCGCGGCCGGGGCCGCGTCGACGCTGGCGGCACTCATGGCCCTGCGCTTCGTGCTCGGCATCGGCGCAGGCGCCGACGTTCCCCGCCGCGGCCGAGCGGGGTCGCGCGCTGGATCGGCCCGGCGAGCCGCGCCCGCGCCAACGGCTTCGTGATCGCAGCGATCGCCCTCGGGTCGGCGATCGCGCCGCCGCTCGCTCTCGTGGGTGATGGTGCGCTGGGGCTGGCGAGCGGCGCTCGCGGTCTCGACGCTGCCGGCGCTGGCGACCGCCGTCGCCTGGCGGCTGGCCCGGCGAGCCGCCCACCTCGGCCGCGCCCCGCCAGCCCCTCGCCGCCGACCCCTCGCCTTCCTCCGATGCCGACGCCAACGCGACTCGGCGCGCATCGCTTCGGTCGCCGAGCTTCGTCCTGCTGACGCTCAGCTACACGCTGCAGGGGTACGTCGGCTACATCTTCGTCTTCTGGTTCTACCTGTACCTCGTGCAGGAGCGGCACTTCGACCTGCTGAAGGGCGCGCGCTCGAGCAGCCTGCCCTGGCTCCTCTCGATCGTCTCGATCCCGCTCGGCGGGTGGCTGTCGACCGCCTCGCGGCCGGCGGCGGCGTCGTGGTCGGCCGGCGCGCCGTGCCCCTCGTCGGCCTCGCGGCGGCGCGGCGTCTTCCTGTCGCTCGGAGCGCGGCACGACGAACGCCACCCTGGCCGCCCGTCCCTCGCGCTCTCGACCGCGTCTCGTGCTGTGCGTCGAAGGCCCCTTCTGGGCCACGATGACGGGGATCGCGGGGCGACCGCAGCGGGACTGGCGGGCGGCGTCATGAACACGGGCAGCAACGTCGGCGGGCTCATCTCGCCCGCGCTGACGCCCGTGCTCGCGGCGGCCGTCGGCTGGGAGAACGCCCTGCACGTCGCCGCGGCCCTCTCGGTGATCGGGGGCGTCCTGTGGATTGCCATCCGGCCGGGCATCGGCGCCAGCGCCCCGACGGGGTGAGTCAGAGGCACCGCTACGGAAGGCCCATTCGCCGCCGATACGCTTGATTTCCTTCCGGCAATCAGGGCATCGACGATTGTGAAGCACTGGCCCGTAGAAACGGGTTGCGCGGCCGGCGTCATCTTCACCTTGTGCGCCACGACGAGGCCGTGCCTTGGCAGCACCGTAATGAACTGGCCGCCGACGCCGACCGCGGTGAATCCGCCCGCATACCCCTCGGCGTCGAACCTCCCCAGTCTCTGCAGCATGGGCCTGTCTTCGGTGGGTTGGACGAGGCCGGGCCTGGGAACGTGCCCGGAGGGGCCCTCGGAAGGGGAATGGAAGCCCCTCGTCCGGCCTGCTGGCGGTTCGGCTTACACTAGGCTGCAATGACCCCGTCACGCGCGACCATCCAGGTGGGCCTGGTGGGCTTCGGGATTGCCGGCCGCTACTTTCACGCGCCGGTGATCAATGCCGTTTCGGGCCTTCGGCTGGCGGCGATTGTCCAGCGAAGCGGGAACACCGCGGCCGAGACCTGCCCGGACCTCCATGTCGTGCGGAGTGTCGAGGACCTGCTCGCCATCGACGAGATTGGTCTCGTGGTCGTCGCGACGCCAAACACGACGCACGCCGTCATCGCACGTCGGTGCCTGGAGGCGGGCCGCCACGTGATCATCGACAAGCCCATTGCGACGACCTCGAGCGAGGCCGGCCCCCTGATCGAGCTGGCGCGGCAGGCCGGGCGGCTCCTCGGCGTCTACCACAACCGCCGCTGGGACGGCGACTTCCTGACCATCCGGCGCCTGCTCGCCGATGGCGCCTGCGGGCGCCCGGTGATGTTCGAGTCCCACTTCGACCGCTACCGGCCCGGCCTCAGGCCGGCGGCCTGGCGCGAGCGGGCCGAGCCGGGAAGCGGCGTGCTCTTCAATCTCGGCTCCCACCTGGTGGACCAGGCGGTCGCGCTGTTTGGCCTGCCGGAGGCCGTCACCGCCGACGTGCGGCTGGAACGCGAGGGAGCCGCGGCCGACGATGCGTTCGACGTGATGCTGCATTACCCGCAGATGCGGGCGCTGCTGAGAGGGACGATGCTGGCGTGCCAGCCGGGGCCGCGGTTCGTCCTGCACGGCACGGACGGCACGTACGTCAAGCACCACGTGGATCCGCAGGAGGAGCGTTTGAAAGGGGGAGAGACTGCGGGTGCGGCCGGCTGGGGAGAGGAGCCTCCTGAACGCTGGGGCGTTCTGACACGCTGCCCTCACGGGGAGGTCATTCGCGAACCGGTCGCCACCGAGGCCGGCGACTACCGCCGGTATTACGAGAACATCCGCGACGCGATCCATGGCCGCGCCACCCTCGCGGTCACCCCGGAACAGGCGCTCGACGTGGTCCGCCTCCTCGAAGTGGCGCAGGAGAGCAGCCGACACCGGCGGACGCTCACGGTGAAATAAATCAGGGAACCAGGGAACAACCGACCACTTGGCGAATTGCGGACTGGTCCCCCAGCTCCCTGACCCTTATGCCTGACGGGGTCGGCAGGGAACGAGGACGCGATTTGACCACTTGGCCAACTGGAGAAGTGGTCAGTTGCGCCCTTGCTCCCTGACGGCATTCCTCCGCGATCCCCGATCCCCGATCCCTGATCCCTGCCTATAATCCCGGCAGCGCCTGCCCTCGCTGAAAGGCTCCACCGTGCTCCAGCCGAGACGTGCCGCCGTCATCGTCCTTCTGATCGTTGTCGGCGCGGCCTCGCGCTGGCGCAACAACGGCCCGACCAGCCGGTCTTTCGCAGCCGGATCACGCTGGTCCCGGTCGATGTCCGAGTCGTGGACGCGAACGGCAAACCGATCACCGGCCTGAATGTCGAGGACTTCGTCGTCCTCGAGGACGGCGTCCCACAGAAAGTCGGCCACTTCGCCGAGCACTCGCTGGCGCCCGAGACGCCGGAGCCCGGCGTGAAGCCCCGCCCTGCGCCAGGCGGCGGAGAGCGCCCAGCTCGCGCCCCAGAACTACCGGATCTTCCTGATCGTGCTCGGGCGGGGCCGGCTCATCGAACCCGCGAAGGGCATGGACGCGCTGCTCGATTTCGTGCGCAAGCAGCTGCTCCCCCAGGACCAGGTTGCGGTGCTCGCCTACAACCGCGCAACCGACTTCACAACGGACCACGCCAAGGTCGCCCAGACGCTCGACCGCTTCCGCCGCGGCCACGAGAAGATCGAGGTCCAGATCGCTCACCAGGTCGACGGCCGCTCCCTGCAGGCCTGTACGGCAGCACGGAGATTGCCCCGGCCACCCAGCGGATGATCGACGAGATGCTGTACGGCCCCGGAACCGCGCCGATTCGGAAGCTGCCGCCGGCGCCGATTACCGCGGCCTCCCGGCTGGCCGAGGACATCCGCCGCGACACCGACGCCCTGCTCGAAGCCGAGATTGCCAGTTCGCACGGCGAGATGAAGACGCCTTTCGACGAGACGCGGCAGCGCGACGCCGAGCGCTTCGACGTGACGCTCGGGGAGTACGTCACGGGCAACATCCGCGCGGAGCAGGACCTCACGAACATCTACACCGGCATCGAGTACATGCGGTACCTCCAGGGCGAGAAGCACCTGATCTTCGTGACCGAGGAAGGGCTGATCCTGCCCCGCGTCGAGGACGACCTCGGCATCGGCGCGATGGCGAACGACGCGCGGGTCGTCGTGGACACGATCCAGACGGGCGGCATCCCGGGCCCCCCGCCGCCCGGAGTCTTCGGCGGCGGCGCACTCGCTGGAACGCAGTTCAACCGGCTCGCCGCGCGCGGGCCCGGGCCGTCCGCCACCCAGCGCTTCGCGCTCGAGACCCTGAAGACGGTCTCGCAACTGACCGGCGGCGTGTCGTCCACGATGGCCTACGCGGACCGCGCGCTCGCGCGCATCGACCAGGTGACACGGTCGGGCTACCTGATCGGCTACTACCCGGCGAACGCGAACTGGAATGGCAAATACCGGAAGATCGAGATCAAGGTGAACCGCCCGGGCGCCACCGTCCTCTTCCGCCACGGCTACTACGGGCGCGACATGCTGGTGCCGCTCGACCGCCGGGCGTTCCTGACCTTCAGCCGTGTCGCGGCCGCCGGCTACCACGACCGGGACATGCGCGATATCCCGGTCGCCGCGAGGGCGTCGTTCGAGAAGGGGCAGGACGCGAAGACCGGGCGAGAAATACTGGTGGACATCACGGTCGACCTGTCCCGCGTGCCCTTCCAGCAGGAAGGCGACCGTCACGTCGCCTCCCTGGACATCGACGTCTTCTGCGGGGACGAGAAGGAGACTCTCGTCGGGGAATCGTGGGAGAAGGCCGACCTGCGCCTGAAGGACGAGACCCACGCGCGGCTGATGAAGGAGGGGTTCACCCACTCGACGCGCGTGGTGGTGAAGGGCCGCGTGCGCTACGTCAAGGTCATCGTGTACGACTACGCCTCGGACCGCCTCGGGAGCGCGGTCGTCCGGGTGAGATGACGTCAGGGAGCAAGGGACCAATTGACCACTTGGCGAATTGGCGCGTGGTGATAACATCCCGCGGGATTGTTCCTGCCCCCCGGAGGGAGACATCGCCCATGACCCGTGCCCGTTCGATCGTGCTCCTGTGCCTGGCCACGCTGCTCCTTGTCCCGGCGTCCCCGCTCGTCGCAGCCCCGCAGGCGGCGGATGCCGCCGGCTGCAAGGACCACCCTCTCTTCACGCGCATGCAGGGCATGCGGATCGTCTCGTGCCGGACCGTGGACTTCGACCGCATCATCTTCAAGACGGGCAAGGCCACACAGGTGCCCGTCGAGGGCCGCCGCTTCGAGGTGAGGTACACCCTTGCCGATCCCAAGGCGGCCGTGCCGGGTCCGCTGGCCATCATCCGCAACCACCAGCAGGCCATCGCCGCAATCGGCGGCACCGCCGAGTACGAAGATCAGCGGTACACGACGGTCGAAGGTCTCCAGGACGGCCAGGAGATCTGGACGCAGGTCGATACCGCCTGGGGAAGAGGCTATCTCCTGACCATCGTGGAAAAGCAGGCCATGGCGCAGCAGGTGGTCGCGAGCGCCGACCTGTTCAAGTCGGGCCTCGCCGCGACGGGCCACGTCGAGGTCCCGGGGATCTACTTCGACACGGGCAAGTCGGAGCTGAAGGCCGAGTCGGATGCGGCCGTCGCAGAAGTCGCGAAACTGCTCAAGGCCGACCCCGCGTTGAAGGTCTTCGTGGTGGGCCACACCGACAACGTGGCGTCGCTGGACCTGAACACGAAGCTGTCGCAGGCTCGCGCCGAGGCCGTCGTGCAGGCGCTGGTCACGAAGCACGGGATCGCCGCCGCCGCGCCTCGTGGGGCGTGGCGTCGGGCCGCTCGCCCCGGTCGCCAGCAACGATGCCGAGGACGGCCGCGCCAAGAACCGGCGGGTCGAGCTGGTGAAACAGTAGCGGGAACCGCTGCGGTCAGGGAACAAGGGGACGATTGGCCAATTGGAGAAGTGGTCAGTCGCTCCCTTGACCCCTGATGCCCGACGGTGCCAGGGTCTTCAGGGAACGAGGACGCCATTGACCACTTGGCCAATTGGAGAAGTGGTCAGTCGCTCCCTTGACCCCTGATGCCACTTCATTCTCAATTCTCAATTCTCAATTCTCCATTCTCCATTCTCAGACCGCCTCCACCACCATCGCGATCCCCATGCCCCCGCCGATGCAGAGGCTCGCCAGGCCGTAACGCTGGCGGCTGCTGCGGAGCCGGTACAGGAGCGTCGTCAACACGCGCGCCCCGCTCGCACCGATCGGGTGGCCCAGCGCGATCGCCCCGCCGTTGACGTTGACCCGTGCCTGGTCGAGCCCCAGCTCGCGGATCACGGCGAGCGCCTGCGCCGCGAACGCCTCGTTCAGCTCGATTGTTTCGATGTCCGCCAGCTGCAGGCCCGCGCGCGCGACCGCCCGGCGGATCGCAGGCACCGGCCCCATCCCCATGATGGCCGGGTCCACCCCCATCGAGGCGTAGGACACAATACGCGCGATCGGCTCCCTGCCCCTCTCCCGCGCCCAGCGTTCGGAGGCGACGACGAGCGCGGAGGCACCGTCGTTGATCCCCGACGCGTTGCCAGCCGTCACCGTCCCTTCCTTCTTGAACACCGGCCGCAGCGCGCCGAGCGACTCGATCGTCGCCGCAGCCCGCGGGTGCTCGTCGGTCTCGAAACGGAGCGGCGCGCCCTTCCTTGCGCGTGATCTCGACCGGCACGATCTCGTCCCGGAAGCGGCCCGCCGCAATCGCCTCCCGCGCACGGCGCTGGCTCTCCACCGCGAACGCGTCCTGGTCCGCGCGACTGACGCCGTAGCGTAAAGCAATCTCCTCCGCCGTCGTCCCCATGTGACAGGCGCCGATCGCGCACGTCAGGCCCTCGCCCAGCATCGAATCGACCACCTCGGCGTTCCCCATGCGGTAGCCCCAACGCGCGCCCTTCAGGAGGTACGGGGCGGTGCTCATCGACTCGGTGCCGCCCGCAATCACCATCGGGGTGTATCCCACCCTGACGGCTTCGGTCGCGTGGACGACCGCCTGCAGGCCCGACCCGCAGACCCGGTTGATGGTCTCGGCCGGCGCGTCAACCGGGATGCCGGCCTTCAGCGCCGCCTGCCGGGCCACGTTCATGCCGTTGCCCGCCTGGAGCACGCACCCCATGATCACGTCCCCGGTGTCTGCGGGATCGACCCCGGCCCGGGCCACCGCCTCCCGTATGACCACCGCACCGAGGTCCACGGCACTCATGTCCTTCAAGCTCCCGCCGAAGGTGCCGATGGCCGTCCGGCAGGCGCTCAGGATAACGACGGAATCGCTATTCATAAGCTTCTTGACTCTGAGCAATAATAGTGCTCATATAAGCACTATCATTGCTCATGAAGGAGTCCAGCCCGTTCGGCAGCCGGTCCCGGACTCGTATCCTCCTCGCCCTCAGCGATTTGGAGTTCAGCTACCCGCGCGCGCTCGCCCGCCGGCTCGACTCCCCCATCTTCGCCGTCCGCAAGGCGCTCGAGGGCCTGGAACGCGACGGCCTCGTCTCCAGCCGGCTGGTCGGCCGCACCCGTGTGTACACCCTCGACTCCTCCTACGTGGCATTCAAGGAGCTGGCCGCCTACCTTGGCCGCCTGGCGAGGGCGGACGCGGAAGCGGCCGCCACAGAGGAAGTCCAGTCCCGACCCCAATTTCCCGGATCGCCGCCTTCGCCGCCTTCGACTACGGATGTGTCTTCCACGAAGGCGGGGGCGGGCTCGGCACCCGACCCCGAGGAGGGTTGGCGTAACTGGTAGGGCGTCCGGAATGCTGCGCGACTATTCCGCTCGCAGCACGACGAGCGGGTCGAGCCGGGTCGCGCGGCGCGAGGGGACGATGCTCGCGATCAACGTGACGGCGACGAAGATCCCGACGACGGTCGCGTAGGTCAGGGGGTCGTCCGCGGTGCTCTGCACCAGGATGCTCTTGATGACCCGGCTCAGACCCAAGCCCGCGGCCAGGCCTACGACAAGGCCGATGCCCGTCTGCCAGGCCGCCCGCCGCAGCACCAGCCAGGTCAACTGGCTGCCGTTCGCGCCGAGCGCCATCCGCACGCCCATTTCCTGCGCCCGCTGCGCGACCGAGTAGGCGGTGACCGCGTAGATCCCGACGCTCGACAGCAGCAGCGCGATCAGCGCGAAGATCCCGAGCAGACCGCCGAACACCCGGTACGGCCACCGCGCCTGCGCGAACGACTCGGCCAGCGTGCGCACGCGGAAGACGGGCTGGTCTTCGTCCACGGTCCGTACCTCCTGTCGGATGACGGGCGCGAGCGCGGCAGCCTGCCCCGGCCCTCTGGCCAGGATGAACGCAAAGCGGCTGGGCTCCAGGCGGAATGGCAGGTACACCACCGCGTCGGGCTCGGCCGACCCTTGCGTGCCCTGCTGCCGCACGGTCGGGGCCACACCGACGACGCTGACCCAGGGCGCCGGCGGCGCCTGCTCGTCGCTGGACACCACTCGGATGCGCATCCCTATTGGGTCCGCCCCGTTCGCGAATCGCTCGGCCCAGCGCTGGTTCACCACCGCAACCTCGGCGCCAGGCCGGCCATCCTGCGGCGTAAAGCTGCGCCCGCGCGCCAGCGCGAGGTCCAGCGTCTCGAAGTACCCCGGCCCGATCCTGACCACGGAGACCCGTGGTGCATCTTTCGGCGACGGCACGGGACGTCCCTCGATGTCCAGCCGGCGCTCTTCGGCGCCTCCGAGCGGCAGCGACGTGGCGATTGACGCCGACCCGACGCCGGCCGCCGAGTTCAGCCGCTCCGCGAGCCGATCGTGAAACGCGTTCCACTGTTCCGCCTTCGGGTACTTTCGCTCCGCCAGCGTCATCGCCATCGTGAGCACGCGGTCGCCCTGGATGCCGAAGTCCATCCGGTAGAGCGTCAGGAAACTCCGGATCATCAGCCCGGCGCCGGTCAGCAGGACGACGGCGAGCGCGAGCTGGCCGACGACGAGGGTGGACGTGAACCGGCGCGCGCGCCGTCCCGAGGTGCCGCCGCGGCCACCCTCCCGCAGCGCGTCGTGCACGTCGGCCCGCGCCACGTGCAGCGCGGGCGCGAGACCGAAGAGAACGGCGGTGAGCAGGCAGACCCCCACGAGGAAGGTGAGGACCAGCGGGTCGAAGCTGAACACGATCCAGTAGGGCTTGCCGGTGTCTGCGACCGCGCGGTCGAACATCCGGACGCCGGCCGCCGCCAGGCCCAGCCCGACGACGCCGGCGATCGACGCGATGATCAGGCTCTCGACGAGCAGTTGCCTGACAATCCGCCAGCGGCCCGCGCCGAGCGCCGCGCGCACCGCCATCTCGCGCGCCCGCCCGGTGGACCGCGCCAGCAGCAGGTTGGCGACGTTCGCGCAGGCGATCAGCAGGACGAAGCCGACCGCGCCCATCATCGCGCCGAACACGATCTTGATCGGCCCGCCGTTGAAGCGGTCGTTGTAGGTCATCACCTGCGCGTCGATGTCCTTGTTCGTCTCAGGGTACTGCTTGCGCAGCCGCCCGAAGATCGTGCTCATCTCGGCCTGGGCCTCGGCCACGCTGACGCCGGCGCGCGCCACGCCGAAGACGTTGAGGCCTCGGCGGTCGCGCCGCTCGCCGTCCACGGCCGGCGTCAGCGGCTGCCACATGTCGGAGTTGGAGGGGAACTTCATCCCCTGCCGCATGACGCCGATGACGGTTGCCGGGATTTCGTTCACCTTGATCGTCTGGCCGAGGATCTTCGGGTCCGACCCGTAACGGTCCGCCCAGACGCCGTAGCCGAGGATGACCACGGACTCGGCGCCGAGCGCGTCCTCTCCCGGCCGGAACGTCCGGCCGATCACGGGCCGCTCGCCCAGCGTCTCGAAGGTGCTGGCCGTCACCCAGGCGCCGGTGACGCGGTCGGGCGCGTGTGTCGCGTCGCTCACGTTCATCGTGCCGCCACGAAACGCCTCGAGCGACTCGAACGCCTGCGTCTGTTTCCGCGCGTCCACGAAGTCCGGGTACGACACGCCGCTGTCGTCGCCGGACGAGATCACGCGCGAGTTGACGTGATACACGCGGTCGGCGTGCTCGTGCGGGAGCCCGCGCAGAAGGACCGCGTTCACGGTGGTGAACACGGTCGCGTTGGCGCCGATGCCGAGGCTCAGGGCCAGCACCGCCATCAGGGTGACGAAGCGGTCCTTGAACAGGAGGCGAACGGCGAAGCGGGTATCCTGCAGCAGGCTCACAAAATCCGGGCCGCCAACCCGTGATCCTCGAGCCTCGAGACCGGGGTTGGCACCTTACGGCGTAGACGCAGCGCGCGCCGCGGGAGTTCCATGGTCAGGGCTTAACGGTTCACGGTTCACCGTTCACGGTTCAGCCCGCGCCAAGGGCCGCACGTCCGGCGTGGGGGAACCGTCAACCGTCAACCGTCAACCCTTAACGCTTCCTGGACATGCGTGTGGGTCGCGGTTCACCGTTCAGGGTTCACAGTTCACGGTTCACGGTCCAGCCCGCGCCAAGGGCCGCCGCGCGTCCAGCGTCGGGGAACCGTCAACCGTCAACCGTCAACCGGAAAGCGGCAGGCGCCTAGAACCCGATGGCCAGCCCGTCCTTTCGGGGGTCGGAGCCGCCCATCAGGACGCCGGTCTTCGGGTCGATGAGGATGCCCTGGAAGCCTCCCCACATGCCGAAGCCCGACGTGACCTTGTGCCCGAGCTTCTGGAGGGCGGCCCTGGTGTCGGCCCCGAACGCGCTCTCGAGCGCGACGTTGCCGCCCGCGAGGCGGTAGCGCGCGGCCTCCCCGGCCTCCTGCACGTTCATGCCGAAGTCGATGAGGTTCACCAGGACCTGCACGTGGCCCTGCGGCTGCATGTCGCCGCCCATCACGCCGAACGACAGCCAGGGCCGGCCGTCCTTCATCACCATCGCCGGCACCAGCGTGTGGAACGGCCGCTTGCCCGGAGCCACCAGGTTCGGGTGGCCGGCCTGGAGCGTGAACAGCGCGCCGCGATTCTGCAGCGCGATCCCCGTCTCGCCCGCCACGACCGCGGAGCCGAAGGCATCGTACAGGGACTGGATGAGCGAGACCACGTTGCCCTGGCCGTCGGCCACGGTGAGGTAGATCGTGTCCCCGGTTCCCCGATCTCCACTCCCCCGCCGCCAGGCACCTTCGCCCCCTCGAGACGGCCGGGCGCGTAGGAGGCCGCCGCCCGTTCCGGCGAAATCTCCTCGCGCCGCCGGGCCGCGTACTCCTTCGAGATCAACATCGCCTGCACCTCGCGCGGCACGGCATCGTCATCGGCGAGGTAGGCGCGCCGGTCGGCGAACGCGATTCGGTTGGCCTCCACGAGCAGGTGCAGGGCGGCCGGCGAGTTGTGGCCCAGCGCCTTCAGGTCGAACCCCTCGAGGATGTTGAGCATCTCGAGCGCCACGAAGCCCTGGGTGTTGAGACCCAGCTCGAACACGTCGTGGCCCCGGTAGCTGGTGGAAATCGGCTGGACCCAGTCCGAACGGTGGGCGGCAAGGTCGCGTTCGTCGATCAGGCCGTCGCGCCGCCTCATGTCGGCGGCAATCGCCGCCGCCACAGACCCCTTGTAGAACGCGTCTCGTCCGCCCGCGGCAATCTGTTCCAACGTGGATGCCAACTGCGCATTGCGAAACACCTCGCCGGTCGCCGGTGCCCGGCCCGACGGCAGGAACGTCCGCGCGGCGATCGTGTCCGTCCGCAGAGTCCTCCTCGTTGGCCTTCCACATCGTCGCCATGATCTCGGGGACCGGGAACCCGTCGCGCGCGTACTCGATTGCGGGACGGAGCGCGCGCGCCAACGGGATCGTCCCGTGCCTGGCGAGCAGCTCGCTCCAGCCGTCCACCACGCCCGGCACCGTGACGGCGAGCACCCCGCGCTCGGGGATGCTCGACAGGCCCCGGCGCCGGAACTCCTCGGGGGTTGCCGCCCGCCCGGCGCGGCCACTGGCGTTGAGCCCGGCCAGCTGCTTCGTCTTCGCGTCGTAGACGATCGCGAACAAGTCGCCGCCGATGCCGTTCATCGTCGGTTCGACCACCGAAAGGACGGCGGCCGCGGTCACGGCGGCGTCCACCGCGTTCCCTCCCTCCCGCAGGACCTGAAGCCCGGCCGCGGAGGCGAGCGGCTGGCTCGTGGCAATCATCCCGCGGCGCGCCATCACCACCGAGCGCGTCGCGCGCGGGTTCGAGGCCGGCCGGTCGCCGGGAAGCTGGGCCATCAAGGTCACGGTCATCGTTGCGGCTCCGAGCGCTGCAAGGCGCAAGTTCATGCTGTGAAGGATACGCCAAGTCGGCGCGACGGATCCGGCTGGTATAATCGGCCCCTCACGGTGAGGTCCAACAGCGGAAAGGCCCCGGCCGGCGCCGGCGCTTGCCGGCTCAATCGCACATGGGGACACTCGAGCAGCCCGGCACGACGACGACCACCACCACCGCCCCGGCACCGGGCAGGCGCCTCGAACACGAACGGTCCGTCCAGCGCGTCGGCTGGATCGTGGGATCGGCGGCCCTGGCCGCGGGGCTGTCGATCATCAGCCTCTACAACTACCTGCTGTTCCACGGGCTCACGGAGATGATCTGCGCGGCGGTCTGCGCCGCGATCTTCGCCGTCGCCTGGAACACGCGACGCTTCAGCAGCAACCACTACCTGACGTTCCTGGGAATCGCGGCGCTCTTCGTGGGCGCCGTGGACCTGCTGCACACCCTCGCGTACAAAGGGGATGGGCGTGTTTCCCGGGTACGGGCGAACCTTCCCACGCAGCTGTGGATCGTGGGCCGGGCCATGGAGGCGGTGTCGTTCCTGCTGGCACCGGCGTTCCTGGACCGGCGGGTTCGAGCCTGGCCGGCGCTGCTGGCATGGCTCGGCGTGACGGCTGCGTTGCTGGTCCTGGTGTTCCCCCTCGACCTCTTTCCCACCTGCTACGTCGAGGGACCGAACGCCGGACTGACGGGCTTCAAGATCGGCGCGGAGTACGCCATCTGCGCGGTGCTGCTCGGCAGCCTCGCGCTGGTCTGGCGCCGCCGCGATCGCTTCTCGGCGCGGACGCTCGAACTGTTGATGGCGGCCGTCGGCGCCACCATCCTGTCGGAGCTGGCCTTCACGAAGTACGTGAGCGTGTACGGCGACTTCAACGTCGCGGGGCACCTGCTCAAGGCCGTGGCGTACCTCCTGATCTTCAAGGCCGTGGCGGAGGGCACGCTGCGCGACCCGTACCAAGAGCTGTTTCGCGACCTCCAGCAGCAGCGCCAGCGGCTGGCCGAAGCCAACCGTGCGAAGGACGATTTCCTCGCCACGCTTTCGCACGAGCTCCGCTCGCCGTTGAATGCCATCGTCGGCTGGTCGCAGCTGCTGCTGCACGGCTCGCTGGAACCGGAGAAGGTCCGCCACGCCCACGAAGTGATCGACCGGAGCGCGAAGGCGCAGACGGCACTCATCAGCGACGTGCTCGACGTCTCCCGCATCATCAGCGGCAAGCTTCGGCTCAACCCGCGCGCCATCGACGTGGCGGACACGGTGCAGGCCGCGCTCGAGATCGTTCGACCGGCCGCCGAGGCCAGGCGGATCCAGCTGCTGGTCGCCGAGATGGCCCATGTCGCCGTGCGAGCGGATCCCGACCGGCTGCAGCAGGTGTTCTGGAACCTCCTCTCGAACGCGGTGAAGTTCACGCCCGAGGGAGGCACGGTCGCCGTGGACCTCCGGCGGCGCGATGGGCGAGTCGACGTGCGCGGTGCGCGACACCGGCGCCGGGCTGTCGCGGGAGTCGCAGGCTCACCTCTTCGAGAGGTTCTGGCAGGCCGATGGGTCCGCGTCGCGGAGGCACGGCGGTCTTGGCCTGGGTCTCGCCATCGTGCGGCACCTGGTGGAACTGCATGGCGGCCAGGTCACGGCCGCCAGTGAGGGCGAGGGCCGGGGCTCGGTCTTCACGGTAACAATCCCGGCGGCGGCCGGCGCCGACCCTGCGGAGGGCGATGGCCGGGACGGCAAGAGAGACGAGGCGGAGGGAGCGCGGGCGGCGGCGCCAGTCGCGCCGCCACGAGTCTCCCTTGCCGGTGTTCGCGTGCTGCTCGTAGACGACGAGGTGGAGGCGAGGGCCGTGCTGACCGCGGCGCTCCGCGCGTACGGCGCGGAGACGAACGAGGCGGCCTCCGCGCGGGAGGGGCTGCAGAGGGTTCGCGCCTGGCGCCCTCACATCGTCCTCAGCGACATCGGGATGCCCGGCGAGGACGGCTATGCGTTCATCCGCCAGCTGCGGCTGCTGTCTCCCGGCGAGGGCGGGAAGACGCCCGCGGTCGCCCTGACCGCTTACGGCCGCCCCGAGGACCGGGTCAAGGCCCTGGCGGCCGGGTACCGCGAGCACCTCACCAAGCCCGTCACGCCGGACGTCCTCGCAGGCGTCGTGCTCGAAGAATGCAGGAGGGAGAGTGCCGCTCACCGCGGCTTGGCGTAGAACGGACGGGGATCGGATGGGGGTCGTCCTGGGCCGCGGGCCGCGCCGTCAGCGCCAGCGCGAGCAGGAGCGCCAGGGACAGCAGGCGGAACATCCAGCCTCCTCAGCGCTGCTGCCCATCTCCCGGCGCCGCGGTCCCCGTCCCCACACCCAGCTGCTGCAGGACGGCGGGCAGGTTCAGCCCGAGCGCCTCCAGCTGCTGCAGCAGGTTGAAGACCACCGACGGACTCGTCTTGGCCAGCCGCTCGAGACCCGAGTTCCCTGTGCCCGCGGCGCCGCCGCCCTGGTCGATCACCACGAGCTTGTCGATGTTGCCGAGCGGCGCCGCGACCGCGCCGAACACGCCCGTAGACGACTCGATGATGGCCGGCAGCTTCTCGAGGATCGTCTGGAGCTTGGCGGCGTCGTTGAACTGCTTCCACGCGTCGGCCTTCCGGAGGATGGCGGTGGCCTCGGCCACGCCCTGCGCTTCGATGGCCTTGGCTTGCGCCAGGCCGATCGCCTCGATCTTGGCGGCCTCCGCCCTGCCTTCCGCCTCGACGGCCGCCGCGCGGCCGAAGCCTTCCTTCCGCAGTTTCTCCTGCTCGGCCTCGGCCATGGCGATGAGCGCGGACCGCCGGCCCTCGGCCTGCGAGGATGGCGGCCTGCTTCTCCGCCTCGGCGCGGACGATGGCCGCGAGCCGGTCCGCCTCGGCCGGCTTGATGACGGTCGCCTCCAGCTCGCGCTGCTTGCGCTGGACCTCCTGCTCCTGCACCGAGATCATCTCGAGCGTCCGCTGGCGCTCGACCTTCACCTCCTCGGCGACGACGCCCTGGCGCGCCTTGGCCTGCGAGAGCGGGCCCGCCTGCGCGGCGGTCGCCTTCTGCGTCTCGACCTCCGCCTGGTACTGCGCCTGGCGGATCATGAAGTCGCGCTGCGCCTGGGCGATCTCGGCCTCCGCCGAGAAGCGGGCTCTCTCGCCTTCCTGCAGCGCCAGCGCGGACTTGATCTTCGCGTCGCGCGTCGCCTCGGCCTCGCCGATGGTCGCGTCGCGCTTCACCTCGGCGGTCCGCCGCTTGCCGAGGGCGTTGAGGTATTCCTCCTCGTCGCTGATCTCCTGGATCGTGAGCACGTCCACGCCGAGGCCCATCTTCTCCAGGTCGGCCGCGGCCTCGCTCGTCAGCTTCTGGGCGAAGCTCTGGCGGTCGTTGTTGATCTCCTCGACCGTCAGCGTGCCGAGGATGGACCGCAGGTGGCCTTCCAGCGTCTGGAAGATCACCCGCTGGATCTGGTCGTGCGTCATGCCGAGGAACCGCTCCGCCGCCGCCTGCAGCGACGTGTCGTCGCTGCGGATCTTCACGTTCGCGACCGCCTTGACCGACACCGGCACGCCCTTCAGCGTGTAGGCCCGCTTGATCTCGAGCGGGATGGTCATGACGTTGAGCGAGAGGTACTCGACCTTCTCGAGCAGCGGGATGCGCAGCGCGGCGCCGCCCTTGACCATCCGGTAACCGACCAGCCGGCCGTCGGGGAGCTTTCGCTTGCGCCCGCTGAAGACGGCCACCGCGTTGGGGGACACCTTGATGTAGTTGCGGCTGAACAGCCACCCGGCGATGAACACCGCCAGGACGACCGCGAGGATCACGACCGGCAGGAGCAAGAGCTCGAAGATCACGACTGCCCTCCCGCACGAGGAACGAGTGATGGGTGAGCCGGCTCGCCTTCGTTCGCGTGGAGCGGCGTCGGCGAACGCCTCGCCCGAGGCCTGTATCCTGGCGAGCTTTGGCGGGCACGGACCGGGCGGGGGCCCGCGCCGCTACCGCGCCGGCTGCGGCTGGTGCTGGGGCACCACCAGGACCGTGTCGCCCAGCACCTCGACGATCGTCACCGCCACGTTCTCGGGGATCGCCTCCCCGTCCCGGCTGCGCGCGATCTTGTCCATCAACTGTTCGCCCTGCTGGCAGCGCACCTGCCCGACACCCCCCGCGGGGATCGGCACGATCACGCGCGCCTGGCACCCGACGACGTCCTGGACGCGGAGGTCGCTCGAAGCCTGCTGGCTGAAGAGGAACCGGGCGAAGGCGTAGATGATCGCCGCGAAGAAGGCACCGCTGCCGAAGCCGACACCGGAGGCGCCCAGCGTGCCGAGACCGTAGTAGGTGCCCACGGCGCCGAACCCGCCGAACGCGGTGACGAACACGCTCAGGATCCGGGTGCTGAAGAAGCCGGGCCCCCCGTGCGCGTCGAAATCGTGTTCGATGCTCGCCTCGAAGTGCTCGAACACTTCACCAAAGATGAGCGCCACCAGCAGGAAGACGAACCCGACCGCCGCGATCGCGAGGAACACCGTGAACTGCGAGACCTGCGGAAGCCAGTCGACCATGAACCCTCCCCGGCTGGCGTCACTCTAGGGGAGGGAGGGCGTGAAGTCAATCGGCTCCGGACTCCGCTGCCCACTGTCAGGGCGGAGGCACGGTCCGCCCCTACGACCGCGGCCGCTGCCACACGACCTTCATGTTGTGGGCACCGCGGGTCTTCACTTCCGGGTGGAGGTCCAGCTTCAGCAGCCCGGGCTTGTTGCCCACGTCCATGGCCACCAGGTAGGTGAGCCGCACCACCTTCTCCATCTTCCCGTAGTCAACCTTCTCCTCGACGTCGCCCTCGGTGTGGTAATCGGGCGTCGTGCCGCAGAACACCCACACGCCAGGAATGCCGTAGCGGATGTAGGGGTACTGATCGCTGCGGAAGAAGAAGCGGTTCGGCTCGCCGGGGTCCTCGTACTTGTAGTCGAGGGTCAGCTTTATGGCGCGGTTCATCGCCTGGAAGCTGGCATCCAGCTCGGAGCTCAGCTTGTTCGACCCAATCAGGTAGATCCCGTTCGGGTCGTTGCGGCTGAGCATGTCGAGGTTCAAGTTGGCGGTGATCTTCTCCACCGGCACCGGGCTGTGCTGCACGAAGTAGTAGGCCCCGACGAGGCCGCGCTCCTCGGCGGTGTGCCACACGAAAATCACGGACCGTTTCGGCCGCTCCACCATCATGGCCCTGGCGATCGCCAGCATGCCGGCGCACCCCGACACGTTGTCGTCCGCACCCGGGAAGATGCGGCCCTCGCGCGGCGGGTTGTGATCGTGGTGCGACCCGATCACCACGTACTCCTCCTTCAGCTTCGGGTCGCTGCCGGGCAGCCAGGCCACGACATTCGGCGTCGTCCGCATCCGCTGCTCGAACCCGACGGCGATATCCACCGAGGTGCCGGCCAGCACCCGGGGCGCCACGGCCTGCCCGCGGCTCGCGAGGTCGAACCAACGGGTCAGTTCCTCCGCCGGAACGCCGAGCATGGCCGCCGCCGCCGCGTGTCGCACCTCGACGCTGTTGAACGGCAGCGCGCCTGCCTGCGGCGGCATTGCCGGCTGCCCGGCCGGCGCGCGGGTTCACCGTGTCCACGTCGAGGAAGCGGAGCCGTTCCGCGAGGTCGAACGTCAGTCCCCTCTCGGCGAGCACGCTCTCCCGCTCCCGGCTGATGACCGTGATCAGGCCGGCGGCCCCCTTCTCCCGGAGCAGGCGCGTGCGGGCCGCCGAGGACGCCGGGCCCGACTGGCCCGGGACTGCCGGCACCGGCACGTCGAGGATGACGACGAACTTCCCGCGCACGTCTCCCAGCGCGTCGCTCCAGGCGGCCGGCTGCGTGCCCGACAACGCGCTGCCCGCGAAGACGAGGCCGCCCGAGGCGGACCACTCGGCGGTTGCCCGCACGCTGGAGGTGAAGGCCTGCGGGAAGCGGAGCGTCAGCTCGCCGGCCCGCCCGGACACCCGGATGTAGGAGCGCGTCGGCGACAGCGTCGTGACCTCGACCGGCAGGCTCTGGAAGTACGAGCCATCGGGCATCAGCGGCTGCAACCCGATCTTCGCCGCCTCCAGGGCGAGGTACCTGGAGGCGATGTCGAGCTCGGTCGAGGGCGCGCTTCGACCCCGGAACTCCTTCGCCCCGAGGAACGCCATGTGCGGCTTCATCTCCGCCGCGGAGATGATCTTCACGCCTTTCGCCTGTGCGGCGGCCTCCACGGCCAATCCGAGCACCAGGACGGACAGGACCAACGGCCACGCCGGGTGACGCTTGATCACGGGAACCTCCGGAAGACAGGCTTCAGGCTCCGGATTTCAGACCTCGGGAAGGCCAGAGGCTTCTGGCGTCAGGAGCGCTTGCCGCGCCGCAGCATACAGGGTCGGGGCCCGCATCTCAAGGGAGGCTTCGGGCTTCGAGAAGGCCAGAGGCTTCAGGCTTCAGGAGTGATCAGACATTCTGCACTCTGCACTGTGCACTGTGCACTTTACCTGAGCACCCTGACCGGGTCGACGCGCGCGGCGCGGCGGGCGGGCACGAGGCAGGCGAGAACGGCGACGGCGAGGATCAGCAGCGGCACGCCGACGAAGCTGGCGAGATCGTACGGGCTCACCCCGTACAGCAGGCGTGACACGTAGCGAGCGAGGGCGGCCGACGCCGCGAGCCCCACGACCAGGCCGCTGGTCGTCACGCCGAGCGCCTGGCGAAGCACCAGGCCGGCAATCGCAGACGGCGTGGCGCCGAGAGCCGTGCGGACCCCAATCTCGCGCGTGCGCAGCTGCACCCCGTAACTCAGGACGCCGAAGAGGCCGACTGCCGCCACGGCAAGCGCGAACGCCGCGAAGCCGCCCAGCAGCACCGCGTAGAGACGGGGTCTCGCCAGGCTCCCCATCACCCGCTCCTCCATCGTCATCACCGACTCGAGCGCGAGCGACGGGTCCTGTTCACGGACGATCGAACGGACGATCGGGACCAAACGGGTGGGGTCGCCGGCGGCGCGGATCACCAGGCTCGGCACATCGTCGTCGAGGCCCTTGGAGAGCTGGGGGATGCAGCGGTACCATCTCCGGGACCACCGGGTCGGAGACGCCCCCGTTTCGAACGTCGTCCACGACGCCGACGACCTCGGCCTCCTCGAAGTTCTGGTTGTAGCTGGCGGGCAACCGCGCGCCCACGGGGCGATCACCAAGGTACTGGCGGGCGAAGGCGCCGTTCACCACCAGCGCGGGCATCGCGTGCACGTCGTCTCGCGCGGTGAAGGCGCGCCCCTGCACCAGGCGGAGCCGCAGGGCGCTGAAGTAGTCGGCGGTCACGTGGCGGATGGAGGCGTGCACCTGGATGTTGCCTTCCCCTCGAGGGGATGGCATCGTGAAGGCGGCCAGCGTCTCGCCGGGCATCAAGGGCATGCCCGTGGACCACGCAGCGGCCGTGATACCGGGCACCTTCTTCAGCCGTTCGAGCGTCCGCTCCATCAAGGCGGCGCGCCTGACCGGGTCGTACACCTGATCGGGAATCGGCAGTCTGGCGGTGAGGAGGTTCGAGGCGTCGTAGCCGCGGTCCGCGGTGAGCAGCGCGACGAAACTGCGTCCGAGGAGGGCGGCGCCGAGGAGCAGCACCGCCGCAACGGCCACCTGCCCGCCCATGATCAGCAGCCGCGCCCGGGAGGTCGCCGTTCTCGTTCCCGCGCCGACCGGCGCGGTTCCGTCCTCGAGC
The DNA here is from genome assembly GCA_963744445.1 of uncultured Acidobacteriota bacterium. GTDB lineage: Bacteria > Acidobacteriota > Vicinamibacteria > Vicinamibacterales > Fen-181 > CAVUTP01. The sequence continues at coordinate 1,560,356 of CAVUTP010000014.1, read as the reverse complement.
AGCGCCGGGGTGAGTTTCAGCCGGCGCGCGTGCAGGGCGGGTGCCAGGCCGAAGGCCAGGCCCGCCAGCAGCGAAACGCCCAGGGAGAAAGCAGCAACGCGCCAGTCCAGTGCGATGTCCGCCACGCGCGGGAAGTCACGCGGAAGCAGCGCGGGCAGGGCGCGGACGAGCCACGCAGGCGAGGACCGAGGCCGGAGATCCCGCCCGCAAGACCGAGCAGGCCGTTCTCGACGAGCAGCTGCCGGGTGAGGCGGCCGGTGCCGGCGCCGAGCGCGGCGCGAATCGCCATCTCGCGCCGCCGGCCGGTGGCACGAGCCAGCTGCAGGCTGGCCACGTTCGCGGTCGCCGTTGCGAGGAGCAGGCCGACCGCGGCGAGGAAGAGGATCAACGCCGGGCGCACCTCGCCGGTCGTGGCCTCGGCGAGAGGAACGACGCTGACGCGTGCCTGGCCCTTGCTGCCGAACACAGCTACCGCCACGAGGCCGGGGTCGGGCCCGCCGCGGGTGCGTGCCGTCGCCTCGGCGGCCGCCTGGGCGACGGTGGCGCCAGGCCGCAGCCGGGCAATCGCGTGGAACATCGAGAGCGTGCGGCGGCCCGGATCCGCTCCCACGACCGGCGGCACGACAAACGGCGTCCACGCCCGGATGTCGCGAGCCGGGAAGACGAACGTGCGCTCCATCACCCCCGCAACGCGGTGCGGGACGCCGTCGAGCCGCAGCGTGTCCCCTACCACCCCGGCCCGGCCGCCGAAGCGCTCGAGCCAGAGCCCGTGCGAGAGGACAACCTGCCGCTCATCAGGCACTCCCTGCGCGTCGGAGATCGAACAAGCGGCCAACCGCGGTGCGCGCGTCGAGCAGCGGCAGGAGGCCAGGCGTAACGGCGGCCACCTGTATGCGCTCGGCGTCGCCGCCGCCCGTCACCGTCATCGCGGACGCGCTCCAGCCGCCCAGCGCGTCGATGGTGGTGGGGGAATCAGCCCAGGAAAGGTAGGCGGCGTTGGTGACGAACCGCACCGGGCGGGGGCTGCCCTCGCGCGTCTCGTAAACTCGCACCAGGCGACCGGCGTCGGGCCAGGGCAACGGCTTCACCAGCACCCCGTAGGCGACGCTGAAGAGCACGGTCGAGGCTCCAACGCCCAGGGCCATGGTCAGCACGACCACGAGCGTGTGGCCCCATTGCCGCCGCAGCAATTGCAGCGCGTAGCGAAGCTCACCCCCCAGGCCAGCAAGCCACGCGCCCTCGATGGCGGGCACCACCGGCACCGGGGGCCGCCGTGGACGCCTTCGGAGCATCGCGTCGTCGCCGGCCCAGGCCGCCAACTGCCGCCGGACACGGTCCTCCGCTTCCGCCGGTGTGCACCCTTCGGCGCGCGCCGCCTCGAAAGCAGCCGCCGCGTGCTCTGCGAACTCGTCTACGACGTCATCGTCGGGCGCCGGGCGTCCGTCGAAAGCAGCTCTGACGATGGACTTCCAGTTCATGGGCCTTCCCCTCGTGACGGCGGCGGGCGGTGCCGCCGCTGTGACCGGCGGCTGCCAGCGACCAGCTGTCAGAGCTGCCCGCTGCCAGCCGCCCGATCCCCTTCACGCGTGCCGGAGACGGACGACCTTGTCGAGCCCCGCGAAGAAGCTCTCCCAGACGCTGCGCTGGCTGGCGAGCACCTTCCGGCCGGCCGGGAGCAGCCGGTAGTAGCGGCGGCGCCGTTGCCCGGGCTTCTCGACCCATCGGCCTTCGATGAGTTGGCGGTCTTCGAGCCGATAGAGGGTGGGATACAACGAGGCCACCTGGTAGCTGATCGCGCCCTGCGAGCGCTCCTCAATCAGGCGGGCAATCTCGTACCCGTGGCGGTCCCGCTCCTCGAGCAGGGCGAGGATCAGCAGCTCGGTGCTCCCGCGCTTCAGCTCGCGTGACAGGGCTGTCGTGGCCATATGTCGCCAGAATACATATAGCCACAGGACAGGTCAAGGCCAAGGCAGAAGGCAGAGAGCCAGAATGGAGAATTGAGAATGGAGAACGGAGAGGACGGGCAGGGAGAAAGGACGGGAGGGGCGGACAGTGCGGTGCCCCTCCCCAGTCGAAGGTTGTGGCTGCGCTAACGGACCGAGATGCTGGCCACCACCGGGTAGTGGTCGGAGAAGCTGCCCGTCTCCGTCGCCACCCTCGCCGACGTGCCACGCGCGCGGCCTGTGGCATCCACGAAGAGGTAGTCGATCTTCATCGTTGGCGTAGGCACGAAGGCCGTGTACCCGCGGCCCGACCCGACCTGGGACCACACGTCGGTGAAGGTCGGCGACATTCCAGAGGTCGTGCAAATCTGGTCCGGGTCGGCGTTGAAGTCGCCGCCCACGATGAAGGGCGCCGAATAGCGCGACGCGTAGGACTCCAGGTACGACATCGAGCTGTAGCGGGCGGACGCCACGACCTGCAGGTGCACGCTCATCACCTGCGTCGTCACGCCGTTGATCGTCACCGCCGCCCGCGCCAAGCCGCGCGCCGAGTGCCACTGATCGGCATAGGGCACGTACGTCGTGCCGGTCGACGTGACGGGCAGCGACGTGAACACGGCGACCCCCTCGTCCTCGCTCGAGGTGCACGAGCTGCCGTTCCAGGCCCCCGGCGGGCAGTGATTCTGGAACACGCCGTGCCAGGTCTGCCCGGTCCGCACCCGCAGCTCATCGAGGTAGGTGTTGTACTGCGCCCGCGATACCTCCTGCATCGTGAGGATGACGGGACGCGGGCTCAGGTTCATCAGCCTGTCGATCGCCCCGCGCGCGTGCGTCGAAGAGCCATCGACCCTGGCGTTCCACGTTGCCACCGTGACACCGGACGCGGTGGAGGAAGTGGGGGCCGGCTGGGATACGGCCCCCGCGACCACGTCGATGTAATCGAGGTTGAACCCCGCTCGATCGATCGCCACCGTTATCAGCTGCCGTCCAGCCCCGAGCGTCACGGGGACGTTGACGGTCGTCCACGTCTGCCATCCGCCGGTCGCGGGGATGGACACCGACTGCCAGACCGAGCTGGGACCGTTGAAGCCGATGTGCAGTGAGCCGCCGCCGCTCAGCGAAGCCACCCGCAACTGCACCGTGTGCGACCCGGCGCTTTGGACGTTCACCGCGTAGTTGGCCCACTCGCCGGCCTCGATCCACCCCAGGTTGAAGCCCCCCGCGGAGCAGCCCTGGATGTCCATGTCCGTCTGGCGGTAGGCCCCCCCGGTGTTGCCTGCGGTGTTGTCGTGATAGGCCGTCCCGTCCCCGCCGTTGTCGAAGTTCTCGGCCTGGATCCTCCCCGGAATGTTGACCGGCGTACCGGTGTACGGGCCCGAGGCGGTCGTCGAAGCGGCCGTTGCGCCGCTGAGGGACACGATCGTCGAATCGTTGCTCGTCCTGCCCGGCGATGCCGTCAGGTAGGTGGTGGGGCTGAGGACGATCTGGTCAATCTGCACGCCGTCCTCGCGCGTCTGCACGCGGATCGTGTGGGACCCCGCGTTGGCGAACTTGATGGTGGTGGACTGGGACATCCAGTAGACGCCGTCCTGCCAGCCCCAACCGGATTCGCCGCAGCCACTGCAGTCCTCGAGGTTGACGACGAGACCGCCCGTCGTGCCGATGCGGTACACCGCCGACCCGCCCGTCGTCTGGGCGTCCGAGGTACCTGCACCCACACCGAGTCGTTGTACCTCGAGTTGCCTGACGAGCGTAGCCGGAACCAGACGTGGTACTGCGTGCCGGCCGGCGCGTTGAACCTGATCTCGAAGTAGTCGGTCGGCGCAGCGAGCGGGCCCGTGGTATTCGCCCAGCCCTGGTCGGCGCTGGACATGTACTCCCCGCCGGCACCTGTCGTGCTGCCGGCATGGCGAGTCCAGTTGCCTTGCATGGTTGTGACGTTGGAAGCGCGAAGGACGATGTTCTGGGAGTGGGCCGGGGATGAGAACGTGAGAATCAGGGCGATGGGAAGCAAGGCGGTGCCGAGTCGGAGAGTCATGAGGCCTCCAGGCTGCGGACGCCGCCGGGCAGACTCGCGCCCGGCGCACGTTCGGGGGACGACAGGATTGCGAGGATTGTTCGCTCGCTCAGGGCCGGCGACAGATCGGCGGTCGTTTGGGGGCGACCACGCGAAGAACCATCGACCGTCGTGCGGCCTAGCGCAACGCTTGTACCCGGCAGCACAAACGACGCTGTGAGAGTTACTTAGGCGAGGCGAGCTCTTCAGGAGCGCCTGATGCTGAACCGTTCGACAACTCGGCCGTTTGTAAGATGTTCACACCAAAGCCCGACAACTCGTGAAATGCGAATGGAACCGGCGATATGCGGGTGTAGCGATCTTTCTGTTGAGTTGCGTTTCGATTCGATTGCTTCACGGAAGAGCTGTCGATAGCCGGGACCGTAGGCCAAGTTCGTAGCCTGAGACGTCACGACGGGCTAGTAGATCATCTCGCCGGAGACGAATGCCCGGGTTCGCGGATCTCGCGGGCGGTCGAGCAACTCCGAGGTCGGGCCGACCTCGACGATCTGCCCGTCGAGCACCAGCGCGATCCGGTCGGCGAGGCGACGCGCCTGGAAGATCTGGTGCGTGGCGACGACAATGGTCGCGCCACGCGCGTGGCGTTGGCGGATGAGATCCTCGACAAGCCGGACGTTGCGAGGGTCGAGGTTCGCGGTCGGCTCGTCCAGAAGCAGGACGTCGGGGTCGAAGGCGAGGGCTCGGCCGACGGCCAGTCGCTGGATCTCGCCGCCCGACAACCCGCGCGCGTGCGCCTGGGCAAGCGGTGCCAGGCCAAGCGCGTCGAGCAGATCCTCGATCTCCTTCCGATCTTCGTGACGCCCCCGGACCCGCAGCCCGTAAGCCAGATTGGCCCGGACCGATCGGCTCAGGACGATGGGCCGCTGGAACACGGTCGTCACGCGGCGGCGCAGGGCCAGCGGCGGCGGCGCCTCCACGCGGTTTCCCTCGAACCACACCGACCCAGACGAGGGCAGCTCGAGGAACTGCAACAGGCGCAGCAGCGTGCTCTTGCCCGCGCCGCTCGGCCCGATGACGGCCAGCGTCTCGCCACGGGCGATCTCGAGGCACCCGACGTCCAGCACCACGCGGCCGCCGTACTCCTGGCGAACCTGTTCGAGGCGGTAGAGCGGCTCCGGCGCGACCATCAGCGGTCCCGGAGCCTGCCCTGCAACTGCAGGAGGAAGACGTTGGCGGCAAACGTCACGAAGATCAGCGTCAGCCCGAGGGCCATCGCCATCGCGAAGTCGCCCTGCCTGGTGTAGACAACGATGGCCGTCGTGAGCACGCGGGTCTCGCCCTCGATGTTCCCGCCCACCAGCATGACGGCGCCCACCTCGGAGATGATCCCCCCGAAGGCAGCAACGATGGCCGCCGTCACACCGATCCGGGCTTCGAGGAGGACGGTGAGCGCCGCCTGCCAGCGGGACGCCCCCAGCGCGATCACCTGCTGTCGAACGGGCTTCTCCACGGCCGACACCGCGCTCATTGTGAGGCCGGCGACCAGCGGAAAGGCGATGACGGCCTGGGCCGCGACCATGGCCCTCGGCGTGAAGAGCCAGCCCAGCGAGCCGAGCGCGCCGCTCCTCGAGAGGGCCATGTAGGTGAACAGGCCCACCACGACGGGCGGGAGACCCATGCCCGTGTAAAGGGCCAGGGTGACCAGCCTCTGACCGCGGAAGTGGACCAGGCCGAGTACCGCGCCGAGCGGCACGCCGACGAGGGTGGCGATGCACAGGGCCGCGCCCGACACCCCGAGCGTGAGCGCCACGATTTCGAGCAGGTTGGGTTCGAGGAACTCGCTCATCGTGTGACGGCCGCGTTGGGGCGGAAAAGCGCCTGGCCGAACCGCGAACGTCCAAACTCCCCGATGGCCCGCTGGGTGCCGGCCGAGAGGAGCCACTCCACGAAGCGCGCGGCCAGGTTGGCGTTCACCCCCGGGTGCCTGTCGGGGCTCACGGCCAGGACGCCGTACTGGTTGCGCAGGCCGGGGTCCGTGTTGTCGGCCGGGCCGTCGCCGCCAACCCAGACGCGAAGCGCCGGCAGCTTGGCCCGCAGCGCCAGCCACGTGCCGCGATCGGTGAGGGTGTACGCCCGCTGCTCGTGGGCGAACATCAGCGTCTCGCCCATGCCCTGCCCCAGCGATCGGTACCATGGCGGCGCCGGCGTCACCTTCGCCGCGGCCCACGTCTCCTGCTCCATCACGTGGGTTCCCGACTTGTCGCCGCGGCTCGCAAAGGGTGCCGCAGCCCGGGCGATGGCCGCGAAGGCGTCGCGGGCCAGCCGCGTCCCGACCAGCTTCGCGGGGTCAGCCTCGGGCCCGACCAGGACGAAGTCGTTGTACATCACGTCGAAACGCTGCCGCGCGTGCCCTTCCGCCACGAACAGGTCCTCGGCCTTCCGCGAGTGCACCAGGAGGACGTCGGCGTCGCCCCGCCGCCCGATCTCGAGGGCCTGGCCGCTCCCGACGGCAATGACGCTCACGCGGCACGAGCAGGCGCGCTCGAAGCCGGGAAGGATGGCCCCCAGAAGCCCCGAATCCTGTGTGCTGGTGGTCGTGGCCAGGCGCAGCGTACCCTGCGCCCAAAGGGGCGACGGCAGGCCTGCGCACGCAAGGGCGAGGGCGAGCGTGACGGCCCCCGCGGCGGACCGCTCGAGCATCGATGCACACATGAGGCCGATTATAGACGCTTCATCGCGCGGCCCTCAGGCACTAAAGAGGTTGAAGGTCCAGGGTTTCGGCGGGCAAGCCAGGCCCAGCCCCAGGTCAGTGTTTCTTCCTGAACGCGTCTGCGAAGGCCGTATTGAACCCACCGCTACCGGGGGACGGGGGTCGAGCGGCCGGCGGGTGGGGCGCCGCCGCCGGGCGGGGTGGCGCCGCCGGCCGAGGCGGTCTCGGCCCCGCCGGCGCGGTGCGCGTCTCCTTGGCCCGGCCGGCCTCGGGGTTGGTCCGCAGTGATAGCGCGATCCGCTTGCGGGGCAGGTCCACCTCGATCACCGTCACCATCACCCTCTGGTGCACCTTGACCACCTCCGACGGATCTTTCACGAACCGGTCCGCGAGCTGGCTGACGTGCACGAGGCCGTCCTGGTGGACGCCGATGTCCACGAAGGCGCCGAAGGCCGTGACGTTGGTGACGACTCCCGGGAGCTTCATGCCGGGCTCGAGATCCTCGATCCTCTCCACGCCCTCCTTGAAGCCGAACGCCTCGAACTCCCGGCGCGGGTCGCGCCCGGGCCGGGCCAGCTCCGCGAGGATGTCGCGCAGCGTCGGGAGGCCGGTCGTCTCCGTCACGTACTGCTCGACCCGGATTCGATCGCGCAGCGAGGCGTCGCGCAGCAGGTCGCCCACGGCGCACCCGAGATCGCGCGCCATCCGGTCCACCACGGGGTAGCTCTCCGGGTGCACGGCGCTGCCGTCGAGCGGGTGCTCGCCGTCCCGGACGCGCAGGAACCCGGCGCACTGCTCGAAGGCCTTGGGACCCAGCCGCGGCACCTGGAGAAGCGCGTGCCGTGACGGAAACGCCCCGTGCTCGTCGCGCCACGCGACGATCTTGGCAGCCAGCGACGGCCCGACGCCGGACACGTAGGCGAGCAGCTGCTTGCTCGCGGTGTTCAGCTCGACCCCCACCCCGTTCACGCACGACACCACCACGTCGTCCAGGCTCCGCCTGAGCGCGGCCTGGTCGACGTCGTGCTGGTACTGCCCGACGCCGATCGACTTCGGGTCGAGCTTCACGAGCTCGGCGAGCGGGTCCATGAGGCGGCGCCCGATGCTCACCGCGCCGCGCACGGTGACGTCCTGGTCCGGGAACTCCTCGCGCGCAGCGTCGCTCGCCGAGTAGATCGACGCCCCGCTCTCGTTCACGACGGCGACGATGGTCCCGGCCGGCAGCGGGAGGGCGCGGACGAACGCCTCCGTCTCGCGGCTGGCGGTGCCGTTGCCGATCGCGATGGCCTCGATGCCGAAGCGCGACATCAGCGCCAGCACGACGGCCCCGGCCTGTTGAGCCTGTGCCGCGGAGGACGCGGTCGGGTAGATGACGTCGTTGTGCAGCAGCTTGCCCTGGCCGTCGAGGCACACCACCTTGCAGCCGGTGCGGAAGCCGGGGTCGATGGCCAGCACACGCTTCTGGCCGAGCGGAGAGGCCAGCAGGAGCTGCCGGAGGTTGTCGGCGAAGATCCGGATCGCCTCGGCGTCGGCCTTCTTCTTCGCCTCGAAACGAATCTCCCCCTCCATTGCCGGCGCGAGCAGCCGCTTCAAGCCGTCCTGCGCCGCCAGTCGCACCTGTTCGCCCCCCGGGCGCCCTGGAGCCGAGACGAAGAGCGACTCCACGAGGGACTGCGCCTCGCCCTCGGGCGGCGCCACGCGGACCCGCAGGAAGCCCTCGGCCTCGCCACGCCTGATGGCCAGCATGCGGTGGCTGGGCATCGGCGCGAGGGGCTCGGTCCAGTCGTAGTAGTCCTTGAACTTGATCCCGTCTGCTTCCTTGCCCGGTACGATCGAGGAGCGTACGCTGCCGTGGTCCCAATAGAGCTGCCGCAGCCGGGCGCGGGCATTGGCATCGTCGCTGAACCGCTCGGCGAGGATGTCGCGCGCGCCGGAGAGCGCGGCCTCCGCATCGGGGACGTTCTTGCCGGCATCGACGAACGCGGCTGCCTCCGCCAGGGGGTCGATCGTCGCCTGCCCGGCAAAGAGCCGGTCCGCAAGCGGCTCGAGGCCTGCTTCGCGGGCGATGGTCGCGCGCGTGCGGCGCTTCGGCCGGTACGGCGCGTAGATGTCCTCGAGGGCGGTCATCGTCTCGGCGCCGGCGACCGCCGCCTTCAGCTCATCGGTCAGCAGCTGCCGTTCCTCGAGCGACGACAGGATGGCGGTGCGGCGTTCGTCCAGCTCCAGGAGCTGCGCGAGGCGGTCCCGCACGTGCGTGACCGCCACTTCGTCGAGGCTGCCCGTCGCCTCCTTCCGGTAGCGGGCGATGAACGGAACGGTGGCGCCGTCGGCCAGCAGGGTGGCGGCGGCCGCCACCTGCCGGGTGTCCACGTGCAACTCGGCAGCAATCTTCGAGACGTAGCTCTCGGTCATGAATCAGGAATCAGGATTCAGGAATCGGGCTTCAGGGGATCAGGGATCAAGCTGCAACGGCTGTCAGTTGAGCAAGGGAACAAGTGTCTACTTTGGCAATCTCGCGAAGTGGTCAATCGCGACCTTGCTCCCTGATTCAAGGGCACGTCAGGATACGCCACCACGCCCCGATCGGCAAATCAATCGAATCGGCAAATCAATCGACAAGTCAACAAATCGACAAGTCAAAAGATGACGCCCGTCAGGTACTGATGATGCCTTTGCGGACCGCATAGAGCACCATCTCCACGGCGCTGTGGACGTCCAGCTTCTCCATGATGTGCGCGCGGTGGGTCTCGATGGTGGAGGGGCTCACGCCGAGCATCTCGGCGATCTCCTTGTTCGTGCGGCCCTCGACGATCAGCTGGAAGATCTCGCGCTCGCGCTCCGAGAGCGTGTCGTAGCGGTCGGTGATGCCGCGCTCCTGCAGGCGCCGGACGTAGTCGTCGAGCATGACGCGAGCGACCGCCGGGCTGAAGAACGACTTGCCGCGGGTGACGGCCACGACCGCGTCGATCAGCTCGGCATCAGCCGTGTCCTTCAGCAGGTACCCGCGCGCGCCGGCTTGGAGCGCCTGGATGATGTACGCCTCGTCCGAGTGCATGCTCAGGATCAGGATCCTCACCTCCGGCACCTTCCGCGCGATCTGGCGCGTGGCCTCGATCCCGTTGAGCAGCGGCATGCCGATGTCGAGGATGGCCACGTCCGGCTGCAGATCCCCCGCAAGGCGGACCGCCTCGCGGCCGTTCCCGGCCTCGGCCACCACCTGCCAGTCGCGGTTCTCCTCCAGGATCTTCCGAAGGCCGTGGCGGACGATGGTGTGGTCGTCGGCCAGCAGGATGCGCAGCGTGCTCATGTGGTCGTCCCCATCACCCGGGTATTGGAGTCCCGCGCCCCGCCGCCCTCGGCGGACGCGGGCGCCGGAGGCTCGGCGTCCTCCGGCTGCCCGCCCCGCGGCGCCGGCAGCTCGACGGTCAGACGCGTGCCCTTACCGGCCTGGCTCTCGACGGTGAAGGTGCCGCCAAGGTCCGTCGCACGTTCCCGGATGCCAAGCAGGCCGAGACCCGGCCGCCCGCCTCCCTGTGGCAACGCCGCCGGGATCCCCGACCCGTCGTCCTCGACGGTGAGCAGGATCGTGTGAGGCAGGCGTTGAAGGTACACGCGGCAGGACTGTGCGCCCGAGTGCCGGGCGACGTTGGTGAGCGCCTCCTGCACGACCCGGTAGATGCAGGTTTCCACGACGGCTGGCAGCCGGGTGTCCATCCGGTCCTGGAGGAGCTCCCCACGGATGCCCGTGCGGCGCGAGAACCCCTTCAAATACCACTCGAGTGCCGCCGGCAGGCCAAGGTCGTCGAGCAGGGCCGGGTGGAGGAGCTGCGAGAGGTCGCGCACCTGCTGCAACGTGCGGTCGGTGATGGACCGGACCTCGCGCAGGGCATCCTCGCCCTTTTCGGAGAGCCCCGCGTTCCGCTCGGCGACGGCAAGCTCCACCTTGATCGCCGTGAGCGCCTGCCCGACCTCGTCGTGCAGCTCGCGGGCAATGCCGCGCCGCTCCTGTTCCTGCGCCTGGACCAGGCGGGCCGAGAGCCGGCGCAGGTCGCGGGCGTGCTCCACGTCCCTCACCATCTGTTCCCGGATCCGGTCCTCGAGCCGGCTCGCATAACGGGTGACGAGCGCCGCCACGGCCAGGCCGACGATGAGCGTGAGGCCGCTGGTTTCCCAGACCCGGCGCCGGACGGAGCTGTAGATCGCGGCGACCTCCGCCTGCTGCACGTCGAACGCCTCGCGGTTGAGGCCCTGGATGCGTTCCGAAATCGTCGTGATCAGGGCGCGCTGGGGGATGACCCGCTTGTTCAGCAACGTCCTGGCCTCCACCGCCTTCCGGGTCGCGTCCCAGTCGCGCACCGGCTCGAGCAGGTTGTTCCAGTAGTCGTTCACCTCGCTCTGGAGCTGTTGGAAGGTCTGGCGCTCGGTGGCGGACTGCACCACCGGGACGTAACGATCGAGCGCCCGCTTGGTTTCCGCGCGGCTCTGCTGCAGCAGCCCGGCGTAGTTCTCGCTGGGATCGCGGTCCAGGTCGAGCAGCGCGTCGCGCAGGTAGACGGAGCCCAGCAGCACCTGGATGCGGACCGTGGTGAGCGACTGTTCGGCCCGGCGAAACCCCCTGCTGACGTTCGCGGCCCGGCGCTCCACGTCGTTCAGGCGCCGGACGATGTCGGCGCCCGACGCGAGCCACAGCACGAAGATGGAGCCGAAGCCGACGAACAGCATCCGGCGAATGGTGAGGCCGTCCATGAACCGGCTCGTCCACCCCGGGCGGCCCGCCGCGCCGATGGCTGTGGGGTCCACCACTCGAATCTTACCCCCGTTCCGCTGGGACCATTTGTTCCCTCGCCCCCCCCGCGTCAGCCGACGACCCGACCTCCCCCCTCGTCTTCCTCAAAACCCGGTCACGGCCGGATGGCGCCCTCAGGGCCCGCGCGGCACCATGGGGGTCATGGACGGAACTCGGAACCAGGGGTCTCACCGGGTGGTCGTATTCGCGCGCCTCGAGGATGGACTGATCGACCCGGTGGCTGGCGCGGCCGACGAACTCGCGCGATCCGCGCTGGCCGGTCTCCTGGCCCAGGGAGTGGCGGTGGTGGCGTGTTCCGGGCGGACGCGTGCGGAGATCGAGCTGATGCGGGCCGACCTGGGCATCGAGGATCCCTTCGTGGCCGAGGAAGGCGCGGCCGTGTTCGTCCCCCGGGGCTACTTCCCGTTCCCGCTGCCCGCCACCGGTGTGGGCGCCGGCTATCACACGATGGAGCTGAGCATCGCGCACGAAGCGGTGCTCCGGTCGCTGCGCCGCGTGGCGCGGCAGCTCCGCATCGGCGTCATGAGCTTCAGCGACATGTCGGTGGGCGACGTGGCGCGCGAGTGCGGGCTCACGCTGCTGCAGGCGCGCCTCGCCAAGCTGCGCGAGTACGACGAGCCGTTCCGGGTGGTGGACCGCGACCCGTCCGCGCGGGGACGGCTGCACAAGGCGCTGAAAACGAACGGTCTGCACGTGCGGCCGGGCAGTCGCTTCGACCACGTGGTGGGCTCGTCGGACCTCGGAACCTGCGTGTCAATCGTCCGGTCCCTCTACGCGCGCGGCGGCCCGGTTCTCACGCTCGGCATCGGCAGCGGCCCGGAAGACCTCCCCTTCCTCCGACGTGTGGACCTCCCAATCCTGCTGCCCGCCGCGTCCGCGCGGGCGGCCGCCCCGCTGGCCCGGAGCCTGCCGGGCGCGACGATCGCGCGCGAAGGAGGCCCGGCCGGGTGGGTCGAGGCGGTCGAGGGCCTGCTCGCCGCGCGGCGGCAATCGACGCCGGACATCCCGCGGGCTGCGCAGGGATAGCAGTGGTCAGTGACCACTGCCCTACCCCCCGTCACCGCGCACACCCCGACCGCCCGGTCGCCTCGCCCAGCCCGAGATCGGGCAGGCGCTCGTCGCCCATCACGTAGCGGTCGAAATCCTCGTCCAGCAGCCCGCCGTACACCGTCGAGAAGACCGAACGCAGCTCCTGGCTGGTCAGGTCCCGGCGGTCGCTCGTGAGTACCCGCCGCACCGCCTCCTCGAGAAAGCGCCCGGACTGCCGCAGCCGTGCGTCCACATGCAGCCAGAACAGCGCACCTTTGCTGTACATCAGCCGGCTGTCGCTGGGATCCAGCGACGCGGCCATCAGGCTGCGGCCTCCAGCGCGCTCGAGCCCCCGCATCTCCGCCTCGAGATCGGCAAGGCACGCGCGCTCCTGCTCGATGCTGGTGGCGCCCACCTCGCGCGCAACGCGGATCCCGTAGTGCTGGGTGAGGCCCTCCCGGAACCACCCCGCGTCGCGTGCCGTCAGGCTGCCGTCGTTCCACCAGTGGAAGACCTCGTGCGCCACCACCTGCGGGGAACCGAACTGCACGATCGAGTAGCGTCCCGCCGCCCCCCCGTGCATGAACTCCGCCGGAACCAGCGTCGCGACGAACACGCCCGGACGCTTGAGCGGCGCGGCCAGCAGTTCGATGATCCGCCGGACCATGGTCTCGACCATTTCCCCGCCGCCGGCGCCCGGCGCGCCCGCCACGCGGATCGTGGCCCCCCCCAGTGTGATGTCGGAGACGTGCAGCGGTCCGAACGCGAGATATTCCGGGCCGGCCGCAGCCGTCACCGTAGCCGAGAAGGCACTGCCGTCGAAGGGCCACGGGGCGACGGCCGTCCAGCCCTCGGGGAGCGCAAAGCGGACCTCGTAGGAGGCGTTCTCCGCATCGAGAATCGGCAGCAGGCTGGTGCTGCGCACCACGGCAAGATCCGCGGTGATCCGGCCCCGCGCGTCCGGCGGCGTCCGGTCCGACGGCGGGAGGCCGGCCGGGTAGTACGTGGGGTCCACGGTGTAACGGACCGCCGCCGCCATGGCACGGGCAGGCAGCGGCGCGCGCAAGAGCAACGCACCCTCGTAGCCTTCGAGGGCGGCTCGCACGACCTGGCCGTCCACCTCCACTCTCACGTCCCGCAGGGTGGCGCCCCCGCCGCGGGCGTCGGCAAACCCGAGAAGCAGCTGGTGACGGCCCTTCAGGGCGGCCGCGTCGAACTCCAGGCGCACGGCCGCGGTCCCCGCCGCGGGCGCCGTCGAGATCGACGGCGGCGCGCACGACCATGGGCGAGGCCTGGACGCCCGCCGGCGGCCCGAGGTGCCGCAGCGCCACGTACGCGACGGCCGCGGCTGCCAGGAGCACCGACAGGATCCAGGCCCTTCGCGTCAACGCCCGGCGTCCTTCCCGGGCCTGCCCTTCGCCTCCGGCGCCGGCGCCGGCTTCTCCACGAGGCCGGCGAGCGCGAGGACGTCGATGTAGTTCATCACGTGCTGCAGGTCGGACCCCACCTGCGCCTGCGTGTCGAGCATCTTCTTCATGTCGAGCACGCTGTGGCGGCCGTTCACCAGGCGCTGCAGCTCGCCGGTGTCGACCCGGCCGGTCGGCAGCTTCGCCCGCTGCTCCGCCGGCACCTGCGTGATGAACTCCCGGTAGCCCTGGTAGCCGTTCGCCTTGACCTTCGCCGTCGGCCGGGGCACGAGTTTCGACGCCTGCAACTCCAGCGGGCCGGGCGCCAGGGACGGCATCGCAACCTTCAGCCGGGTGGCGACCGCGCGCACGTGGGCGTCCAGCGCGGCTGCCTGCGACGCGTGCAGCTGGTCCACCGTCTTCTGGAGCGCCGCGACGTGGTCGCCCACGCGCTTGCGATCGGCGGCCAGCTCGTTCACCGTCTCGATAGTGTCCTTCTCGTTGAGCGCGGTGCCGTCGAGGTACGTCCGCGCCGACTTGTAGGCCGCCGCCAGGTTCTCGGCGCCGGCCGCGTCAACCTCCACCAGGCCGCGGGCCAGCTGGTGGCCCAGCCGCCTGGTCGCGTTGCTCGCCGTCTCGCTCGCGATGCGGATGGCCATCTCGTCGTCCGCGCCGGCGATCGTGTACGCCGCCGCCGCCGCGATGATGCTCACGCGCTTCAACTGGGTGGGATCCGTCTTGTCCACGTGGTCGCCCGAGGTGTGATACCAGCGGTCCGGCCAGTCGATCATCATGATGCCCGGCACCTGGACGCCCCAGTCGTTGAACACCTCGTGGTCCGACGCGCCGTAGTGCGTCTCGATGTTGTAGTAGAACGGCTCGTCGGCGCCCGTCGGCGCCACGATACGGAGCGCGGGGGCGTTGCCGGGGATCCGCTCGCGCGAGCCCTCGCCCACGTACCGGTAGTAGTTCTCCATCACGTCGTTGATGTAGTGCGCGTTGCCGAAGGTCGTCCGCATCAGGCACATGAACGACTGGCTGCGGCTCAACCACAGGCCGACCATGTCGAGGTTGATGTTGCAGAGCGTCTTCTCCATCAGGGCCTTGTTGGCCTTCACCCAGGGCCCCGTGCCCGAGAACTCCGGGCCGATGAGGAAGCGGATGGTGCGGCGCGGCTGCGGGAGCCGTCCCTCGGCAATCAGCGTGTTGAGCGTTCGCGCGACCTCGAGCAGCACGGCGCAGCCCGAGATGTCGTCGTTGCCGCCCATCTTCACGTAGCCCTCGAAGAGGTGCGCCGAGAGAATCACTTCGCCCGCGGTCGGGTCCGTGCCGGGGATGTGCCAGACCACGTCCTGCAGCTCGGTCTTGCGCATCTCGGCGGCCACCTGGGCTCGGACCATGATCTTCTGGCCGCCCATCAGGCGACGCTTGATCAGCTCGCCCTCGCGTGGCGGGACCTGGAAGGCGAACTTCGCCGGCCGGGACGTGTCGCCGCCCACGCTCGCCCATGCCATCTGGAGCGGGTCGAACAGAGGCCGCGGCGAGTTCATGACGCCCAGGACGCCGGCCGCTCCCTTGTCGAGACAGGCGAGGCGGTGAACTGCGCCGACGTTCCCGTCCGTGACCACGATCTTGCCCGTGACGTCCTTGCCCTGCAGGTCCTCGAGCCGGCCGGCCCCCACCCACATCAGCTCGGCGGTCACGTCGGCGGTCGTGCTGCCCGTGGCCAGCATGGCGGCCGAGTCCATGTAAGACGCGATCTTCTGCCGGTTCGGTGTCACTTCCCAGAGCTCGCCCTTGACCGCGTCCCACGACGTGCCGCCAGGGAACCGGACGATCTCGGCGCCCTTCAGGCCGTACTCCTTCGCCTTGTCCAGGTAGAACTGCGCCTCGCGGAACATCGTCGCGAACTCCTGCTCCGAGCGGTCGCGGTCGTACCCGCCCGTCTCCATGATCGCGTGCCAGGCGGTCTCGCCCGAAGTCTCACCGACGATTTCACTCATCGCCGTCTTGGGCAGCAGCGTCCACTGCAGCCAGGGGGTCAGCTGGGCGCGGGCGATTGTCCCCGCCGACAGCACCGTGATCACACACAACACCCACACCGTTGGTTTTCGCATGATGGCTCCGAGTGGGGACGGGAAAGGATAGCGCAAACAGTGCTGACGAGGGTGCTGAAGGTGCTGGAGGTGTGTGGCACCGCCAGAGGAAGTTGGCGAGGGAAGAATAGTCCTGCCTTGCCCTCACCTCAAGCTCGCGTGTATCTTGTCAGCTCGACTCCTTCCCCACCCAAGAGGTTTCATGAGCCGAACGACTCCGAAGATTGCAACGAAGACTGCCCTGGTCGTGATGACGTGCCTTGCGCTCGTCACCGCGTGCAGCGACGACAAGAGCGACTCGCCCACCGCCCCGACGACCCGGCTCTCGCCACCCGCGATCGATTCACCGGCCGACAATCAGCTGGTGAACTCGCTGCGCCCGATCCTCGTGGTGGTGAACGGTGTCTCCCCGCAGGCCGGCGCCCGCACCTACGAGTTCCAGGTGTCGAACAACTCCGCGTTCACGTCCACGCTCTTCACCCGCCAGAACGTGGCCGAGGGGGCCGGCAAGACCAACGTCACCGTGGACGTCGACCTGCCGCCGCCGACCACCTACTACTGGCGAGCGCGTATGACGCAGGGCAGCGAGGCGTCCGACTGGGTGTCGGCGAAGTTCACGACCAAGCAAGGGGGCTACAACCGCCCAGGCGAACTGCTCGACCTGCTCACGGACAGCTTCACCGTGGGCGAACCGGTCGGCTCGACGACCTTCGTGCCCGGCCGCGGCATTCGGATCGAGAACGCGAATTCGTACGTCCGGTACCAACTGCCGGCCACGGTGGCCGCCGGGCAGTTCTCGATGGAGGTCGAGGGCCTGGCTCCCAACGGCCCGCGCGGCAAGCAGGCGATCTTCTCGATGGGGCAGGGCACGGGGAGCATCACGAACAACCCGTTCGAGATGTTCGCGCAGTATCGAGGCAGCAACGGGAACCCGGACAACTGCGTCGCCTTCAAGGCCGTCTGGGGCAGCACCGCCTACAAGCTGGAGTTCGATTTCGCCGGCCGGGCCTCGGCGGTGATGAGCCTCAACCCGTCCACGACCTACTTCTGGGAGGGCAGCTGGACGGCCACATCGTATCGCCTGCTGGTCAAGGCCGGGGGCATCAACGGCACGACGATCTACGACCGGACGATCACCGCCGCGGGCGGCGGCCCGTACGCGCCGAACCCGCACGTCGCCTACATCGGCAGCAACTCCAGCGCGTTCGGTGCCGATGACGGATCCTTCGCCGGCATGATTGTCCGCAACGTGTGGCTCGGAAGCGGCCCGAGGCCGTCGACGGTGCGCTAAGGTAGCGGGGCGGCCTGGCGTCGGTCCGGCCGCCCGCCTCGCCTCGTTCTCCGCCTACCGCCTGCCGCCCTCCGGCTGTGCCCGGCGTCCTGCCGCGATCACGCACACCAACTCGAACAGCAGGTTTGCGGCGAGCAGCGACGTGATGTGCCCCGGGCCGTCGAACGGGGGCGCGACTTCGACGATGTCGGCGCCGGCCAGGCGGAGGCCGGCGAGGCCGCGGAGCAGTTGCTGGGCCTGGTGGCTGGTGATCCCGCCGACCTCCGGCGTGCCGGTGCCCGGTGCGAAGGCGGGGTCCACCGCATCGATGTCGAACGTCACGTAGGCTGGACCCTCGCCGAGTATCGCCCGGACCCGGCTCCCCACCGCCTCGACACCCTCTCGGTGAACCTCGTCGATGTCGATCACCGTAATCCCGTGCTCCCGCTGGAACGCGAAGTCGTCGGGCCCGTACATCGGACCGCGGATGCCAACCTGCACAAAGCGCGTCGGGTCGACGAGCCCCTCGGTGACCGCGTAGTAGAACGACGACCCGTGGAACAGCTTCGACCCGAAGTCCTCGCCCCACGTGTCGATGTGCGAGTCGAACTGCAGAAGGCCAAGCGGGCCGTGTACGTGGGATAGGGCCCGCAAAACGGGCAGCGAGATGCTGTGATCCCCGCCAACCACGAGCGGCGTCGCGCCCGCCGCCGCGATCTCGCTCGATCCGGGCCTCGATCGCGGCGTGCGCGATCTCCAGGTTGACCGGCGAGGCGTCGACGTCCCCCGCGTCGATCACGCTCAAGCGCTCGAAGGGAGCCACTCCGAGGGCATGGCTGTAGGTCCGGATGAGCGATGACTGCGCGCGGATCTCCCGGGGACCCAGCCGGGTACCCGAGCGGTACGACGTCCCACTGTCGAAGGGCACGCCGACAATCGCGACGTCCACCCCCTCGAGGTCGGTCCTGTAAGGCAGTCGCATGAAGGTCGCCGGCTGCGCGAACCGCGGGGAGCGGAAGGCGTCACGGGGAGGGATGGGCATGGGACATTCTGGATCAACGTCGTGCTGAAGGTGCTAAAGGCGCTGGGGGTGCCGAAGGTGCAGTGCCAGTGGTGCCAAGAGTGATGGTGCCGAGCGCCAGCGCGCGGCCTCCTCGGATCAGGCAGGGAGAAGACCGGTCAATACACACCACCGACTACACGGGGATTCACTTGTCTTGACCACGAAGAACGACAGGCACGAAGGCCACAAGCCCACCCCTGGCACCACGCTATTTCAGTTTCTTCCTCGCCTCCGCATACCTCGGCGAGGTCGCCGGCACCCGCTCGTACGCGGCCCGCGCCTTGTCCTTGTCCTTCAGCCGACGCTCGTAAATCTCGCCGGCCCGGAACCAGGCATCGTGGCGGGTGGCGGGAAACGTCGCCCCCAGCTTCTCGAGGGTCGCCGCCGCGTGTGCCTGGCGGTTGATGCTCTCGTAGAGGCCGGCAAGCGTCCAGAGAGCCTGTTCGGCAAGCGGGTGCGACGGGTAGGTGCCGGTGAGCCGGCGAAGCGTCACGAGGGCGGACGGCACGGAGGTGGCCAGCGTCCGGTCGATCTCTCGCAGCTTCAGGCGCTGCTCGATGGCGGCCCGGTCCGCGAGGGCCTGCGGCGCCCAGGGGGAGCCGCCGTAGCCGTCGGCCAGTTCCCCGAACAGGGCCCGCGTGTCCTCCTCGGCCCCCGCCCGCCCACTGGCGAGCGTGAGCTGCGCCAGCCGGTAGAGCGCTTCGGGTGCACGGTGGTGCGCCGGGTAGCGCGTGCCGAACTCCACGTAGCGGCCCATCGCCTCGTCGCGCCGGCCCACCACGCGCTGGGTGTCGGCGGCCAGGAACGCGGCCTCGGGCACGTTCCGGCTGCGCGGATAGCGGCGGCGGAATGCGTCGAGATCGGCCAGCGCCTGGTCGTAAAGCTTCCGATCGATCTTCGCGCGGGCCACGGCGAACTCGCGGTTCGCCTCGGCGTCGCTCGCGCCGGATCCAGGCCGCTCCGCCGGAGCCGAGCCGGCGCCCGCCGGTGCTGCCGGTTCTGCGGCAGCGACCGGCGGCGCGGCCGTCCGGCTGGCCGGGACGCCGGTCCCCGCCCCGTCGACTGCGCCCCTGCCGGCCCCCTCCCTTGACGACCCACCGCTCGCCGCTGCCCGTGACGTGGCCGCGGAACCTGCTGCTCCCTCCCCCTTCACGCTCGCCGCCGCACCAGGCGCCGCGGACACCCGCAACTGTTTCGCCGGCGCGCCACGGCTGGAACCACAGGAGCGCCAGGGCCCCCGCGGCCAGAAGGGCGCCCAGCAGCACCACGGCGTTCAGGACACCCCTGGCGCGGCCGGCGAACCCGGCTTCCGGCCTCGCGGACGCGGCGGCAGCGAGCAGATCCTCGCGAGAACGGAGGCCCCCGCCTGGCGTGCGCTCGGTCGCGGGCACCACGCGGCTGGCCGGCACGTGCGCCGAAAGATCGCGGAGCGGCAGGTTGGTGTCGATGCGCTGGCCGATGTCCGCGCTCGTCGGCACCGGGCGGCCGGCTTCCAGGTCGCTCTTCAGGTAGCGCAGGTCGTCTCGCAGGTCCGCGGCGGACTGGTATCGCCCGGCGCGGTCTTTCGAGATCGCCCGGTTGATGATCCGCTCCAGCTCCGCCGGCACCGAGGGATTCAGCCGTCCCACGTCCACCGGGTCGCGGTTGAGGAGCCCGTCGAAGATGACGGCCGCGGTGTTGCCTCCAAACGTGGGCGTGCCCGTCACCATCTCGTAGATCACGAGACCCAGCGAGAACACGTCCGACCGCCCGTCCAGCGCCTCGCCGCGCGCCTGCTCCGGCGACATGTACGCCACCGTCCCCATGGTCATGCCCGTCTGCGTGACGGGCGGCCTGCCTCGGCCGTCCACCTCGGGCGTCATCGGCTTCGCGAGGCCGAAGTCGAGCACCTTCGCATGCCCACGGGGGGTGATGAAGATGTTCGCCGGCTTGACGTCGCGGTGGACGATGCCGGCCTGGTGGGCGGCATCGAGGGCGTCAGCCACCTGGAGTCCGACCTCGAGCACCATCGGGGTCGAGACCTGGCGGCGAGCGATCAGGTGGTGCAGCGACTGCCCCTCGAGCAGTTCCATGGCGAGAAACGGGCGCCCCTCGTGGGAACCGATCTCGTAGATGGTGCAGATGTTCGGGTGGTTGATCGCGGAGAGGCTGCGGGCCTCGGCCTCGAAGCGGTGGACGTTGGCCGCGTCGTCGGTGCCGGGGGGGAGGAATTTCAGCGCGACGAACCGGCGGAGCCGGGTGTCCTCGGCCTTGAACACGACACCCATCCCGCCTTCACCAAGCTGCTCGAGTATGCAGTAGTGCGAGACGGCGACGCCGGGCTTCATCAAAGCTGGCGCCAGTGTAGGTGGGGCCGATCGCGAAAGTCAACGTCCCGGGCGAACAATGTGCGCAGCGGAGAGGTCAAAAAGCTCCCTCTTCCGGCAGCCAGGAGCCGATCGCCCTGCATTCCGCATTGCGCATTCTGCATTCTCTATGTCGTCCTCTTCCCCGTCTGGGAGGTGAACGTGCTCTCGAAGATCCGGTCGGCGCTGGCCGCCTCGAAGCCTTCCCGGCGGTGCTCGCGCCGGATCTGGCGCCGCTCCAGGTGCGCGAACCGGTCCAGCACCCGGCGCTCGGCAAACTCGACGTACGAACCAGGGATCGCGTGGCGCTCGACGCCGCCCCGGCCGTCGTCGAATGCCGCTTCCGCCATCACCGCGACCGTCGAGCTCTGCACCAGCTTGCCGTCGGCGCTCACCTTGGCCTTCCCGCCCGAGTCGTTGAGCGTGAACCCGTGCGCTTCCAGGAAGCGGTTGAAGCCCTCGACGGTGTCGAGTCCGGGCGGCAGGTTGTGGACCGCGATCGTGAAGTGGTTGAGGTAGTAGCGGTTGTAGATCACCCACGCGGCGAATTCGCTCTCGTCGCGCAGGCGCGTGTAGTCGGACCAGGTTGGGGTGCGCCAGAGCGGCGCGTGCAGGAAGGCGACCACCTGCGCGGGGTCGTCGAGGTCCAGTGCGCGGACGGGGTCCTCGGCGACGCCGCCGGTATAGGAGCGGATGATGCGGCTGGCCTCTTGCGACAAGTCGTCCACCCGCAACTCGCTGATGAAGATGCGAGGAAAGTTCTCCGCGGGCGGCGCGTACCAGTGGGCGTTGACCTTCTTCTGCGGGAAGTCGTAGCGGTCGCGTCGCTCGTAGCCGTAGTGGAGGAAGACCTGCTCGAGCGATGCGATGCCGAGCCGAGGCACCCCGAGGGTCCGGAAGGCGATATGGTCGTTCTCGATGTCGTCCTCGCCCCGGATGACGCCCTCGCGGCGCAGGGCGTCGACGAGGCGCGGCACGTCGGGGACGTTCGCGCGGTAGCGTTCCATGAGACCGCCGAGGACGGCTTTGAGCGTGTCGAGACGGGTCGTCGGCATCGGGAGGCTCCTGTGGCCGGCCTGGCAGGGAAGCGGCTGCGGGCAGCTCACCCGAGCCGGGGCGGCCCTTTCATGTTCCTGCGGTAATAGAGCGAATAGTGCCGGTAGCGCCCTGGCATGTGCGAGGCAATGCCCGCGATGGCGACCACGGTGAAGAGGATCGGCACGCGAGCGTGCCACTGGAAGACGATGAGGACCAGCAGGGCAAGCTTGAGGAGCAGGCAGAGGCCGCCCACCTGCATGAACCAGTCGAGGGTGGTGTAGGCCTCGAGGAGCATCAGGGCGCCGCCCGTGACGACCGCGGCCCACAGCCAGCCGACCAGGCGGTCTGGCGGGACGTTGAACACGTGCCCCCCGAGCAACACACCGACCACCGCGAGGTGCGCCGTCCGCCAGGCGACGTTCCAGGCCCGCCCGTGAATCGGACGCCGGGGCGGCTCGGGCAGGAGCAGGGCGCGAAGTTCCATCGGCCTTCAGTGTACGCCAAGTGCCGCGAGCCCCGGAACCGGCATTTGCCATCTCGCGGCCCCGCGATTTACGATGCCCGCGTTGGGGTCACCACTTTGAATCGCGACCCCTGGCGGTCGCGGCCCGCAATCCACGGCGCGACCCAGCACCCGAGGTGCCGATGTACGACATCGTCCT
This sequence comes from uncultured Acidobacteriota bacterium, assembly GCA_963744445.1. GTDB lineage: Bacteria > Acidobacteriota > Vicinamibacteria > Vicinamibacterales > Fen-181 > CAVUTP01. The sequence continues at coordinate 1,537,970 of CAVUTP010000014.1, read as the reverse complement.
GACGCTGCACTCGCTGCTCCGGTGGGTCGTGATCCTCTTCGGCCTGTGGGCCGTCGCAACGGCCGCCGCCGCGGCCAGCCGGCGTTCCTGGACGCCGGGCGAGGCGAGGCCTGGCCTGCTGTTCATGGTGGCCCTCGATCTCCAGCTGGTGCTTGGCCTGGCGCTCTACGTGGGGTTGAGTCCGGTCACGCGGACCGCCCTCCAGGACTTCGGGGCGGCGATGCAGACGGGGGCGTCGCGCTTCTGGGCGGTCGAGCATCCGGCGCTGATGCTGCTGGCCGTCGTGCTCGCGCACGTCGGCCGGTCGGCCACGCGGTACGCCGGGAGCGACCGGGCCGGCGCGCGGGCGAGGCTGTGGTTTGGCCTCTCGCTTCTCGCGCTACTCCTCGCCACGCCCTGGCCGTTCATGCCGAACGGCCGGCCGTGGTTCAGGCTGCCGATCTAGAAGGCAGCCGGCAGGCGGCCGGCGGGCCGGACCGCCGTCGGTCGGTGTCCGCCCTCCGCCCTCCGCCCTCCGCCTGATTTCAGTCCTGGTGGACCAGGTACGCCTCGACGACGATCAGGCTGCGCTCGCCGGCGGCCTGGACGACGCGCAGGAGGTTGTCCATGGTGGACACCTCCTCGATCTGCTCTGTGACGAACCAACGCAGAAAGTCCTGCGCCGCATAGTCCTTCTGGTTGATCGCCATCGCCATCAGGTTGTTGATCCGCCGCGTGACCTCGAGTTCCCAGTCGAGCGAGTTCTTGACCGCCTCCTCCACCGACGTGAATGTGGCCTTCGGCGCCTGGATCGAGGGGATCTCCACCGTTCCGCCCGTATCGCCGAGGTACTTCACGAACTTGATCGCGTGATCGCGCTCCTCTGCAGCCTGCTTGTAGAACATCCCCGCGAGCTTTCTGAGCGCGAGGCTCTCGAAGTAGGAGGCGATGTTCAGGTACTGGTTCGACGCGAACAGCTCGAGGCCGATTTCCTCGTTGATGGCGGCGTTCAATTCCTTGCTGATGAGCATGCGCGATCTCCGTTCGAATCTGAGTGGACGTGTATCCCCAATGATACCTCAGCCCCGCCTTCGCGCCGACGAGGCGAGAGAGCGCCACGGCGAGGCCACGCCGTAGCTCCCACCCGTCCCGGGCGAGCGAAGGAGGACTGCCGAGGTCGGGCGGGAACGGAGGCGTTGTCCTCGGCGGCCACGATGAGGCAAAGTGTTGGGCATGGTGACCACGATCGAAGACGGCAGTGCCGGCCGGCTGGCGGCCTTTCACCAGCACTACCCGGCATTTGCGGGAACCGCGGCCCTCGATGCCCTGAGGGCGAAGGAGTTCGCGCGCCTGGACGCCCAGGGCCACGTCTACCTTGACTACACCGGCGGCGGCCTCTACGCGGACTCGCAGGTTCGCCGGCACGCGGAGCAGCTGCTTTCCAACGTCTTCGGCAACCCGCACTCCTCGAACCCCACTTCAACGAGGGCCGCGGAGCTGGTCGAGCAGTGCCGCGCGCACGTCCTCTCCCACTTCAACGCCTCGCCCGACGATTACGAGCTGGTGTTCACCGCCAATGCAAGCCAGGCGCTCAAGCTGGTGGGAGAGTCGTACCCGTTCGAGGCCGGGAGCACGTTCCTGCTGACGTTCGACAATCACAACTCGGTCAACGGCATCCGCGAGTTCGCGCGGGTGCGCGGGGCCCGCACCGTGTACGTCCCGGTCCTGCCGCCCGACCTGCGCGCGGACGACCAGGCCGTCGTCTCGTTCCTGTCGGCGATCCAGCTGGGACGGCCGAGCCTGTTTGCTTTCCCGGCGCAATCCAACTTCTCGGGCGTGCAGCATTCTCTCGACTGGATCGAGCAGGCGCAACGCCGCGGATGGGACGTCCTGCTCGACGCGGCGGCATTCGTGCCCACCAACCGACTCGATCTCGGGCGCGTGAAGCCGGACTACGTGGTCCTGTCCTTCTACAAGATGTTCGGCTACCCGACCGGCGTGGGCGCGCTGCTCGCCCGCCGCCGCGCGCTCGAGAAGCTGCACCGGCCGTGGTTCGCCGGGGGCACCATCACGGTGGCGTCGGTGCAGGCCGACCGGCACTACCTGGCGCCGGGGCCCGCGGCATTCGAGGAGGGCACGCAGTCGTACCTCACGATCCCGGCCGTGGACATCGGCCTGCAGCTGATCGAGTCGGTGGGCATCGAGGCCGTCCATTCCCGCGTCACCTGCCTCGCGGGGTGGCTCATCGACGCCCTGACATCGCTGCAGCACGACAACGGCGAGCCGCTGATCCAGCTGTACGGGCCGGCCACGACCGACCGCCGGGGGGCGACGCTGGCGCTGAACTTCCAGGACAGGGTCGGGCGCCCGATCGATCACCGCCTGATCGAGCGGCAGGCCAACCGCGAGCGCATCTCGCTGCGCACCGGCTGCTTTTGCAACCCCGGCGCGGGGGAGACGGCCCTTGGCCTGTCGAAGGGCGAGCTCGACGCGTGCTTCATGCGGTCGCACCGGAGGATGACGTTCGACGACTTCCGCCGCTGCATCGACGGCAAGAGCACGGGAGCCGTGCGAGTGTCGCTCGGCCTTGCGAGCAACTTCGACGACGTCCGGGCGATGGCGCGGTTCGCCGAGCAGTTCCTGGAGTGGTCGGAGGAGGCGGAGGACTGAATCGGAGGAGCGTCAGGTGGCAACTGGCCACGTGACAAGGTAGCAACTTGCTCCCTCGATAAGTGGTCAGTTGACCCGTGACGGGGCAGGCCGTTTAGGCCTGCCGGAACAGCCGGTGCAGCGCGATGCCGACCGCCGTGGCGACGTTGAGGGAGTCGGCCCCGGGCGCCGTGGGGATCCGCACGAGCAGGTCCGAGGCCCCGAGGGCTGCCGTCGTCAGGCCCTCGCCCTCCGAGCCGGCAAGCAGGGCCACCCGCGGAGGGGCGGCTGCCGCCGCGGCCTCCACGTCCACCGCGCCGGTGCCCGGTGTGAGAGCAATCACCAGGAAGCCCGCCTCCCTCAGTTCCCCGAGCACGTCCGGCCACCGCTCCTCCACGTGAACGAAGGGCACCAGCAGCGCGGCGCCCATCGAGACGCGAATGGCCTTGCGGTACAGCGGGTCGCAGCAGCGCGGGCCCAGCACCACCATGACGGCGCCGAACGCGGCCGCGTTCCGGAAGATCCCGCCCATGTTGTCGGCGTTGCCGACGCCCTCGAGAATCACCACGCGCCGTGGGGTCAGGTCTTGAGTTTTCAAGACCTGACCCCAGGGGAGCGGCGCCGGCCGCTCGCCAATCGCGAGACAGCCCCGATGGATGTTGTAGCCGGTCACGCTCTCGATGCTTCCTGCCGGTACGACGTAGACGGTCAGGCCGGCCAGCCGGGGCTCGATGACGTCCGCGAGCGCGCGGAACGCCGTGCCGGTGAGGAGCAGTGATCGCACCCGGTACGGTGATCGGGAGATCAGCGTGCGAACGACCTCCCGCCCTTCGGCGACGAAGATCTCCCCTCGCCGGAGGAGCTCCGGGTCGGGGACGTGGCGGTAGTCCGCGAGGCGCGGGTCGCCGGCGTCGGGGACTTCGATGACGGGCATCGCCTTCAGGATTCAGGATTCAGGATTCGGGATTCCGAATCCTGGCAGAGTCACGGCAGTGCCAGCACCACCGTCTTCGTTCGCTTCCCCGCCTTGATCGACTGGTAGCTGACGGTCACCTCGCCCTTGCCCGACACGAGGAACTCGTACTCGACCTTGCCGTGGCCGGGCACCTGCACGAACTGGACTTCGGGCCGGTGCTGCCTTGTAGGCCACCTCCTCGATCGCCGATGCCGCTCACGCGGCCGCCCGACACCACCGTCGCCGTCTTGCCGGCCATCTTCAGCGTGTCCTGCGGGTGGATCTTCCGCTGCACGGCGGTGTAGGTGAGCGACGGCATCGCGCCGCCGTTGACCAGCCGCACGCGCACCTTGTACAGGTCGCCGCCGATCTTCTCGGGCGGCAGCACCTCGAGGGTGATCGCCGGCGTCTGCGACGCGGCGAACAGCACCGCCGACGCGTTGCGGTGCACGAGGTCGGTGAGCATGAACGGGTGCGGCAGCCGCGAGCTCATCTTCACCCAGCCCGCCGATCTCGATCGTCGCCGAACTGCGGGTGCTTGAACGGCTTCCACGGCCGGTACAGCTCGCCCTGGGCGACGTTGTCGCTGAACTTCAGGCGCTCGCGCTCCTGGTCGCGGCTCCGCGCACATGTCCATCGGTCGTCCTCGGGCGCCGCGGCCGGGCGCCGGGCTTGGGCGGCGGCCGGTAGGTCTCGGTCTCGGTGACGAACAGCTCGCCCACGAAGCTGTAGGCGCCGATGACGTTGTCGGTGAAGTCCGTGAAGTCGCCGTAGGTCGGGTAGAGGTCCTTCCACGACACCATGTAGCGGTAGCCGGGCACGATCTTCTCGGCGTTCTTGCCGAGGATGTCGTAGACGGCGACGTCGTGCGGGTTCATCGGCTCCTGCGCCTTGGTGCTCGGCCCCCGCAGGTACATCCCGCCGTTGTTGTGGAACGCGAAGACGACGATGATGTTCGGCCGGTCGATGAGGAACTTCGCGATCGCGCGCATGCCCGCCGCCTGGAACGGGTACTCGCCGGAGCCGCTCTGCACGTACGGCGGCGCCCAGTTGCTGCCCCAGTTGCGGTTGCCGTCCAGGTAGCCTTCCTCGTCCTCGTTGACGCGCCGTCGCTGTCGTTGTCGAGGCCCTCCTCGCCGAGGAGCGTCCACTCGCCCTTCTCGCCCGGCTTGACCCGCACCATCAGCCGCGGGTCCTCCGGGTCGCGTGCGGTACTGGCCGAACGGGTCCTTTCGCCGCATCGTGCAGATGTTCCCGTCGCCGTCCAGGTCGTCCGCGGCGTCCTCGTCCACCAGCCCGTCCCGGTCGTCGTCTCTCGGGACGCGGATCGTGCGGGCCGAACTCGGGGTGTTGGGATCGTTGAAGAAGTGGTAGCGGCCGTCCACGTTGACCGACGGGATCACGTAGAAGGCGTTGCGGTCCACCAGCTTCGTGATCGGCTCGTTCTGGCCGTAGAGCGTGAGCAGCCGGTTCAGGACGCGCCAGGCACACCTCGCCCGCCTGGATCTCGTTGCCGTGGATGTTGCCGTCCACGTAGACGCCCGGCTTGTCCTGCGGCCGCGCCGGTCTTCGGGTTGTTCACCGTCATCGCCCAGATGTCGCGCCCCTCCTCGCTCTTGCCGACCGACTCGACCGTGGCCAGCTCCGGGTAGGCGGCGTGCAGCGCGCGGAGCGCCTCGCCGACCTGCTCGTAGGTGTAGTAGTGATCGAAGCGCAGCGGCACGGTGATCTTCTGCGTCGTGACGCCCAGCGTGCCGGGGCCGCGCCGCGGCCTCGTCGGCCGGCTTCTGGCGCCCCGACCGACGCAACGGCCGCGACGCCGAGCACCGCGCCCGATCAGATAGTGCCTGGCGTTCATTTCACACCTCCCTGCGCGGGCGCGAGGCTCATCGTCGCCGTGTCCCCCCACGCGTTCGCCGACTCCAGCGTCACGTTGATCGCGGTCCCGTCCGGCGCCTGGACCAGCCACTCGAGCTTCACGCTGCGCCCGGCGTCCACCGCGTTGACCGGCGTCCGCGCGCGCCCCGAGAGGAACGTCAGGCCCTTGCCCCGTCGAGCGTGACCACCGCCGGCCCGCACGTGCTGGTTCTTCTGGCCCATCGCCGTCGGGAACGGCAGGCCGCCCGAGTTCTCGACCCACAGCGTCACCGCGTAGACGCCCGCGCCCTTCGGCTGGACCTCGGTCTTCAGGATCTTCAGGCGCGGCAGCTTCTCGGCCAGCTTCACGACCCACGGCACCTGGCCGTCGAGCAGCGGCTTGATCATGGCGGCCGGCGGCGTGGTGTCGCCGAACGGCGCGAAGCCGCCGATCTCCACCTCGCCGAGCGTCGGGTGCTTGAACGCGCGTCCACGTCGACGAAGCCCTTGCCCTGCAGTTCCTTGTCGCTGAAGGCCAGCCAGCGCCTTCTGCTTCGGGTCCGCGCCCGTCGCGTCCTTCGGCTTCGGCATCTGCTTCAGCATCCCGGCCATCTGCTTGGGCGTCATCTTGCCGGCCTTCACGCCCTCGAGGAGCATCGCGGGCTTGATGTTGTCGGGCGCGCCGACCTCCTTCAGGAACGCGGCGATCTTCGCCTCGCCGAGCGCGACGAACGCCTCGGAGCGTCATCCCCTCGAGCGACTCGGCGGTGATCCCGGACTTCTCCTTCTCCTCGGCCTTCGCGTCTCGGGCAGCGTCCAGAAGTCCATGCTGAAGGTCGGCACGCCGAGGTGGTAGTAGGACCACAGCTCGAACGAGCCGTCCTTCGGCTGCGGCGGATCGAGCCGCTTGGCGTCGAGCTTGGCTCGCCTTCAGGAACTCCTTGTACTTGTCCGACAGCTCCTTGTAGAACTTCAGGTCCTCCTCGAGCGGGTTGACGACCGCGCCGAGGCCGAGGAACGAGGCGATCATCGCCTCGGTGATCTCGAAGCCGGGCGGCACCAGCGGCTGGACCATCTCCATGATCTCCTTCATGGAGTAGGTCCGGGTCGGGTCGGCGCCGAACTGCGCCGCCATCTGCTCGGGGATCTTGATCGCGTTCGCGTCGAAGGAGCCCTGGCGGCCGCCGGCCGGCGGCTGCAGGCACATGTTGGTGGCGCCGAGCGACACCGTCATCGCGATCTCCGGGTGGTCGATCGCGAACTTCATGATGCCGAACGTCTCGGGCTCGCTGCCCGGCCACCGCCCGCCCGTCGCCGTCCACTGGCTTGAACAGGTGCGGGAAGGTGATGCCGACGTTCGACGCCGCCGGCGGGGTCCTCGTTGATCTCGCCGTCGCCGTCGTTGTCGATCCCTTCCTGGTAGAGCTTGTAGATGCCCTTCTCACCCTTCGCGGGTCGGCCTTGCGCATCAGGCGCGGCTCGCCGTCCACCGGGAATCCACTCGCCGGCCGGGTCCTTCACGCGCATCTCCGTGATGACGCCGTTGCCGTCCAGGTCGTCCGGGCCGTCCTCGTCCACCTGGTCGTCCATGTCGTCGTTGTGGCGCGTGGCGTTGCGCTCGTCGGCCGACGAGCGGCTTGCCGCAGAAGCGTGCCGCCGCATCCGGGTTCGCGTTGGGCAGGATGAACCAGGTGAGCGTCTTCGTCGCTGCCGGCGTTCTGGAGCAGGCGGTCGGCCAGGTACAGCGCGGCCTCGGTGGCGATGGGCAGCACGCCCTCCAGGTTCCCGACCACGAAGACGGCCGGCAGCTTGCGGACCTTCTTGCCGGCCTCCGGGCCGATCTCGAGAGCCGTCAGCACGATGCCGCCCGGACTCGTGGCGATCGCGTGCAGCGCCGTGGCCGTCGGGTTCGCCTTGTTCATCGCAGCCAGCGCCGCGTTGATCTCCTGTGGGCTGTGGTAGCGATCGAAGGCGATGGCGGCGGCGCCCGGCTTCTGGCCGTGCGTGGGGACGCCCGCTGCCAGGAGAACCGTCGCGAGGACGGCGGGCAGCAGGGCGCGATGGCGTGTATGCGGCATGAATCCTCCAGGACGGAGACAGGATACTGCAGACTACTCGCGCATGATCGCGTCCACCGGTGACAGGCGGGCGGCGCGAAGGGCGGGGTAGGTGCCGAAGACCAGCCCCACGACCGCGGCGGCCAGGATGCTCACGGCAACCGTCGGCCACGTCACGGGCGCGTAGACCACGACCTCGGTGCGGGCGCGCATGATCGCCGTGATGATGATCGCGCCGGCGAGGCCCAGGGTGACGCCCACCACGCTGCCGGCGACCGAGATCACCACGGACTCGGTCAGGAACTGTGCGACGATGGCGCGCCGAGTGGCGCCGGTCGCCTTGCGGATGCCGATCTCCCGCGTGCGCTCGGCCACCGAGGCCAGGAGGACGTTCATGATCCCGATGCCGCCGACCAGCAGCGAGATCGCGGTGATCGCCCCCATCAGGATCTTGAACACCAGGATCCCGTCAGCCATCTGGCGCAGCCGCTCGGGCCCCCGCGACGCCACGTCCACCTTGCCCTTCCACCCCTTCGACGCAACCCAGGAGTCCACCTCGCTGCGGAGCGCGACCATCTCCTCCACGCGGGCGCCGGACACGTAGAGGGTCGGCAGCCTCGGCGTGGCGGAAACCATCATCGCCTCTGCCGCCGCGGCAATCGGCACCATCGCGGTCAGCTCGCGCAGGCCCGGCCGCGCTTGCAGCACGCCGACGATCTCCCACGATCCCCTTCCAAGTTCGAACGAGCGGCCCAATGCGTCCTTCGGGGTGGCGGCGCCAAGGGCTTGGGCCAGCCGCGCGGAAACGACGGCCAGCCTGCCCGTCCCCCGCGTCTCGGCGTCCGTCAGCGCGCGCCCCTCGCCCACGGGCGCCCCAGGTACCGTCGCGCGCACCGTCATCATCCCGACGACGACGACGCCACGGCTCGCACCCTTCAGGTAGGCGACCCCGGCGCCTTGGAGCATCAAGCTCGCGCCGTTCGAGGGGCCCAGGCGGCCGAGAAGCTCGTCCGCGTCGGCAACCGACAGCGTCGGGTAGTCCGCCCGCGGGACCCGGATGCCATCCAGCATCTCGAAGGCCCGGGACCCGACGCTGATGATCTGCATCCCCTCCTCCTCGAGGCGCTCGCGGGCGACGCGCTCGATGCCGTCACCCAGCGCCAACACGGCAGCAAGCGCCCCGGCGCCCATGACAATGCCGAGCGTAGAGAGCAGAGTGCGAAGGGGGTTGGCACGCAACGCGTCGATCGCTATGCGGACGGAGGGTATGAGCACCATGCGAAAGAGCATACGGAGGACGGAAGGCGCCAGTTCCGGAGTGCTCGTGGCCACCCTTGGGCACCGGGCCGGCACCAGACCGACATTCGCTTGCCTTGACCACGAAGCACGGAAGGCACAAAGCCCTTGTGTCTTCGTGTTCTTTGATCTTCGTAGTTTCGTTCGTCGTCGAGCGAAGCGAGTACTGGAACCTACGACTTCAACGTGAGAGAAACGACCGTCTCGATGTGAGCGGTGTGCGGGAACATGTCATACGGGCTGTGATCTCGGCGATGGTGTAGTCCGGCCGAATGCGCGCCGAGGTCCGCGGCAAGGGCCTGGGGGTTGCACGAGACGTAAACGGCCAGCCGCGGGCGGAGCGTGCGGAAGATCCAGTCGAGCACAGCCGGCGGGCAGCCCTGGCGCGGCGGGTCCAGGACAACCGCGTCCCACCCCCGGCCGCCCGGACGCGGGGTCGAGCCGCGATGTCGCCGCCTCGACGCGGCCGGACACGGGTCGATACAGGCCCTCGGGCAGCCGGTTGAAGCGCACGGCCGCGTCAGCCGCCGCCACGGCGTGGCGGTTCTCCTCGACGGCGGTGACCTCCTGGCCGCGCCTGGCCAGCGGCAGCGCGAAGAGGCCCACGCCCGAGTACAGGTCGAGGACCCGCGGACAGGCCTCCGGCGGCAGCAGGCGCAGGACGTGATCCACCAAGAGCGCGGCAATGCGGACGTTCGTCTGGAAGAACGAGGTCGGGGAGAGCAGGAACGTGACGCCGGCCAGCGTCTCGCGGACCTCCACCGGGCCGAACAGGCGCTTTGTCTCGCGGCCGAACAGGAACCCGTCCGCCCGGTCGTGGAGGTTCAGGTGAAAGCCGAAGCGCGTGTCCGGCAGCCGTCCGCCTGTCCGCCCGAATCGCTCCATGTCGGCGGTGACGCGGCGCAGCGGCACGACGTTCTCCGGTCACGACGAGCGTGGCGAGGCGGTCGCCGGTGCCCTCCGCTACGCGCACCACGACGTGTCGGGCGATGCCGTCCCGCCCGTCGGGCGCGGCGGCCGGGACGCGCGGCGCGCACGAGGGCATCGCGCAGGCGGAAGGCCACCTCGTTGCCCGGCCTCGGCGTGCACCGGGCACTCCCCCGCCGGGAAGGCGCTGCGAGTGCCGCGGCGGTAGTGGCCCATGACGAGTGGCTGCCGCCCGCGCGGGCGCGAACACGAAGCTGACCTTGTCGCGGTAGCCCCAGGGTTCGGCTGAGTCGCCGCTCGCGCCGGCGCCAGCCTCGCCGCCGGTTCGGGGCGGTGCTTGATCGCGCGGCGGTGTCGGAACCGTGGGGAGCACGCCGGGGGCGGCGCGCCCCATCGAGGTCGCCAGCATGTCCTGAAGCATCGACTGCTTGAGTCGCAGCTGCGCAGGGTAGGCGATGTGCTGCCAGGCGCAGCCCCCGCAGTAGCCGAAGTGACGGCACCGCGGGGCGATGCGGTCGGGCGAGGCGCGCACCACTCGAACGAGTTCGCCTGCCAGCCCGCCGTCCCGTGCCCTGTGGACCGTCACCTCGACGCGCTCGCCGGGGATCGCGTAGGGCACCAGGACGTCTTCGCCCTCGAGGCGCGCGACACCGTCCCCCTCCGGCGACATCGTCAGGATGTCCACCGTCACGGCGTCCGCCCGATCAGACCCGCCGGCCCTGTTGCGCACTGGATGTGTGGCCTCTTCGTCTGCCTTCTGTCAGGGAACAAGGTCACCATTGACCACTTCTCAAATTGCCAAGTGGCCAGTTGCTCCCTTGCTCCTGATCCGCGAGAACGTCTGCTGTCAGGGAACATGGCCATGGACCACTTCGCAAATTCGCCAAGTGGCCAGTTGCTCCCTTGCTCCCTTCCATGGCTCCCTGATACGCGGCCGCGCCTGTTCAGGCGCGAGCGAAGTCGATGTGTCCCTGCTCCGCGTCCGTGTGTATCAACCGCACGCGGAGGCGGTCGCCGACGTCCACGCCCTCGAACCCGCGCTCGAGGCGGCCCTCGATGGGCGGGTGCAGGATGCGCACCCACGTTCCTTTCCTCGCGGCGCCCGGTCACGATCCCGTCGAACGCCTGGCCCACGCGCGACTCGAGCAGCAGCGCGGCGGCCGCCTTCTTCACCCGGCGCTCCACCTTGTGCGCCTCGTCTTCCATCTCCGTGCAGTGCGCTGCGAGCGCGTCGAGTTGCGGTTCGGTGTACGGCGGCTTGGCCCCCGTCGATGGCGGCCTTGAGCAGGCGCTGCGTGACCAGGTCCGGGAACCGGCGGTTGGGCGCCGTCGAGTGCGTGTAGTCCTTCACGGCCAGGCCGAAGTGGCCGGGACCGTCCTCGCCCGACCCGCTCGACCGCGTACTCGCCCGCGCCAAGCAGCTTGATCACGGCCAGCGAGAGGTCGGGGAACCCGGTGGGGTCGGCGGCACGGCGGCGTGCGAGGAACGCCGGCCAGCGCCGGCGAGTCGGGGTCGGGCGGCAGCCGCTCGCCCAGGCTCGCCGCCAATGCCTCGAGCCGGTCCCAGCGCTCGGGCGAGCGGACGACGCGCCGGATGGAGGGGAAGCGCTTGGCCTCCAGGAACCGGGCGGTGGCGCCGTTGGCCGCGATCATGAAGTCCTCGATCAGGTTGCGGGCGCGGTTGTCGCGCTCGGCTCGCAGGTCGCGTCACCGGGTCGCCGTCGAAGACGGGGCGCGCCTCGATGGTCTGGAACTCGAGCGCGCCCTCGCTCCAGGCGCGACCGGCGCAGCGCGCTGGGCGATGCGGTCCTGCAGCCGGAGCTGGCGTCGAGCCCCGGCACCGCCGCGAGCGCGGTCCGGCGGCGGCCCGTCCCCGTCGAGCCAGGCGGCGACGCTGGTGTAGGCCAGCTTCGCGTGGTTGCGCACGAGCGCGCGGTACACCTCGGCGTCACCGACCGTCCCGTCCTCGTCCACGACCATGTCCACGACCATCGCCGCGGCGGTCCTGTCGAAGGCGAGCGAGGTGAGGTCCGTCGAAAGCCGCTCGGGCAGCATCGGGAAGATCAGCGCCGGCGTGTAGACCGAGGTCGTGTTGTGGCCGGCGTGCGCGTCGATGGCGCCGCCGGGCGCGACCAGGGCGTCGACGTCCGCGATGGCGACCAGGATGCGCGTGGCGCCGGTGATCGTCAGGCCGGGCAGACCGCCAGCTGGTCGAGGTCGAGCGAGTCGTCGTTGTCGATCGAGCACCAGGGCAGGTCGCGGAGGTCGCGCGCGCCGTCCGGCCGGGTGCCCGGCATGCTGCGATCCTGACGAGAAGCGGGCCAGGTCCGGCATCTGCGCGACGCGCTTCACCTCGGCCAGCACGTCAGGGCTGAAGTCCGGCAGCAGGCCGTAGTCGCGCATCGCCTGCCGGGCGATGCCGCGCAGGATGCTCGCGGTGCAGGCGCATTGCACTGGCATTCTACGCCGGCATCCGCATTCTGCATTTTGCACTTTGCACTTCTGCCGATCCGGCATTCTGCATTTTGCACTTCTGCACTTCTGCATTTAGACTGTCCCCCGTGCCCATCTTCCGAACCGTCTGCCCGCGCAACTGCTACTGCACGTGCGGGATGCTCGTCACCGTCGAGGGCGGCCGGATCATCCGGATCGAGGGCGACCCCGAGAACACGCGCCACCGGCGGGCACGTGTGCCTCAAGGGCATCAGCTACGCCTGGCGGGCGAACGCGCCCGACCGGCTGCTCCACCCGATGCGGCGGACGCCGCGGGCGCCTTCGAACGCGTGAGCTGGGACGCGGCGCTGTCGGACATCGCCGAACGGCTCGACCGCGTGCGCGCGAGCGCACGGGCCCGAAGGCGTCCTCTACTACGAGGCGTCGGGCAGCCACGGCGCGCTCGGCCGACTGGCGATGGCCTTCTGGCACCAGTTCGGCGGCTGCACGCTCACCTACGGCGACCTCTGCTGGCCGGCCGGCCTCGAGGCTACGCGCCTGACATACGGCGACAACCGGCACAACCACCCGCGCCACACGGTCGACAGCCGCTTCATCCTGCTCTGGGGCCACAACCCCGCCGAGACCAACGTCCACCAGATGCGGCTGGTCCTCGAGGCCCAGGAGCGGGGCGCGCAGGTGGCGGTGATCGACCCGCGCAGCACCGACACCACCGACGCGGCCGACATCCACCTGCAGCCGCGCCCGGGCACGGACGCCGCCCTCGCCCTCGGCATCGCCCGCCTCATCGTCCGCGCCGGCCTGCACGACCGCGCGTTCCTCGACGCGCACGCGTTCCGGCGTGGACCGCTACCTGGCGAGGCTGCGAGAATACCCGGTGGAACGCGTGTCGCGACGATCACCGGCATCCCGGCGTCGCAGATCGAGGACCTCGCCCTCGGCTACGGCCGGACCAAGCCGGCGCTGCTCATCGCCGGCTTCGGCCTGCAGCGCAACCACCACGCGGGCCAGACGATGAGGGCCGTGGCGCTGCTGCCGGCGCTGACGGGTAACGTCGGCGTGGCCGGGGGCGGATGGCAGTACGCGAACCTGGCCAGCCACGCAGTCGCGGATCCCCCGCTGCCCCCCGAGCCGGCTGGCGTGCGGAGGGCGATCCCGGTCTCGCGACTCGGGCCCGGCTTGCTCGACCTTGCGGCCCCGCCGGTGCGTGCCGCCTGGGTGGAGAAAGGGAACCCAGCCAGCCAAAACCCGCGGAGTACGGCCGTCCGCGAGGCGCTCGCCCGCCTCGACCTGCTGGTCGTGGTCGATCAGTTCCTCACCGACACCGCGCGGCTGGCGCATTACGTCCTGCCGGCGAAGACGCTGTTCGAGGAAGAGGACGTCTGCACCGCGTACTGGCATCCCTACATGCAGCTGCGGACCAAGATCCTGGAACCGCCGGGCGAGGTGAAGACCGAGACCGAGATCTGGCGTCTCCTGGCGGCGCGGATGGGATTCGACACCCGCTACTTCCCTGCCACCGACGCCGTCGCCCGGGAAGTTCTCGCCGGCATGCTCGGCCCGCACGGCTGGCAGCTGCTCGAGCAACTGCAGGTGCGGCCCGTCGATCCGTCGGGGAGGGGCGAGATCGCGTTCCTGGACGAGGCCGTGCTCCGGTTCCCGCACGCGGTCGGGCCGCATCGAGTTTGCCTCGGAGGAAGCGGCCGAGACGTGGGGCGTCGATCCCGTCCCGACGTATCAGCCGCTTCCGGAGGGGCACGGGTCGCCCCTGTCCGCGACCTACCCGTTGCAGTTGCTTTCGTGCAAGACGCGCGACCGGATCCACTCCCAGTTCGGCAACCTCGAGGCCGTGCGCGAGGTCGAACGTCCGCACGGCCTCGACATGCACCCGGATGATGCGGCAGCACGAGGCCTGCGCGAAGGCGACGTGGCGGTGGCGTGGAACGATCGCGGCCGGATCGAATTGCCAGTCCGCCTGGACTCGGGCCTGCGCCCCGGGGTCGTCCATATCCTGGAGGGCCGCTGCCACGAGGGCGACCCCGACGTGAACGTCCTCACGGACGCGGGCGTGACGGACATGAACTACGGCGCGACGTTCTACGAGTGCCTGGTGGAGGTGGCCGGGAAGAAGGCGGAAGGCGGCCCTTCGACTCGGCAGGCCTCGCTCAGGACAGGACGGCGGGGGGCGGGAAGCGCGCAATGCACAATGCAAAATGCAGCACGCGGAACCGCCACCCTCGGCGGGACGCGCACCCCTGGCAACCGCACTGATGGCCCTCGCAGCACCACGGGCACCAGCACCACTGGCACCTCCGGCACCAGCACCTCCAGCACCTCCGGCACCTCCAGCACCCCCGGCACCTCTGCCTTCGTGATCGACCTGTCCCGTTGCGTCGGCTGTGCGGCCTGTGTGTTGGCGTGCCGGCTGGAAAACGGGTGGGCGTCGGACAGTCCGTGGCGGAGGGTCCTGCCGCTGAACCTTCGCCGCCGGCCGGCCGGCCCCACCTACTTCCTGTCGGTCGCGTGCCACCACTGCGAACGTCCTGCATGCCTGGCTGCGTGTCCCTCGGGGGCGTACGAGAAGCGGGCGGACGGAGTGGTGGTCCACCGGGCGGAGCGGTGCATCGGGTGCCGTTACTGCGAGATGGCGTGCCCGTTCGGCGCGCCCAGGTACGACGGCGCTCAGGGCCTGATGACCAAGTGCCACCTCTGCCATACCCGGCTCGATCGCGGGGAGCGCCCGGCCTGCGTGGCGGCCTGCCCCACCGAGGCGCTCGGCTTCTCCGGGCCGGATGTCGCCCGCCCCGATCTCGATGAGGTGCCTGGATTTGCCGATCCGGCCGCCTGCGGCCCCAACGTGCGGTTCCGCCTGCCTCGCGGCTCGCGGCGTGCCGCGGCGCTCACGGCCCTCCTGGACCGCCTGTGCCGCCAGGCCCTCGGTGGCTGATCGGCCGCACGCCGAGGGCCGCGGCCGTCCGCATTCTCGATTTTGCATTTTGCATTTATGATGGCCTCGAGGACTGCCGAGCGATGAACGAGATTGTCGCTTCCACGCCCGTTGCGCGCGACCGCGCTGGCGCTTTCCACGAGTGGCCGCTGGCGGTGTTCACGACGCTCGCCATCATGGGCGCCGGCACGCTGACGGCGCCGCTGGTGGCGGGCATCGTTTCGAGTTCGACGGCCACTGCCCAACCGGTGATGTTGCTCGGGTCGGTGCTGCTCGCGGCCGGCCTCGCCGTGTCGCTCGCGCACCTCGGGCGCCCCGCCCGCGCGCCGCTGGCTGCCGCGAGGTTCGGACGCAGTTGGCTGAGCACCGAGGTGGTCCTGGGGGGCCTCACGTTGGCGTCGGGCATCATCGTGGCGTTGCGGCCCTACGAGCTGCCCGGCATCACCCTCCTGACCGCCGTGATGGCCGTCTCGTTTCTTGCGGCGCTCGGCCTCGTGTACCGCCTGCCCGGCCAGCAGACGTGGCATGGCGCGGTGGTTTTCGTGCCCCTGACAACGGGCCTCGGCTTCGGGGCGCTGACGCTCGCCGGCATATGGGATGGCGCGATCGTCGCGGTGGGCGCTGTGGCTGCAGTGCTTCTCGCAGCCGACACGGTCCTGTTCGTCATCCGGCGCTTCACGCTCACCTGGCCTCGCGTCCCCTTCACGCCCCGTCACCCGGCGATGTACGAGCACCGCAACCTGCTCCTCGCGGCCCGCTTCACGCTCGTCGCGGTGATCCCCGGAATGCTGGTGCTCGGCGGCCTCCCGAAGGGCGCGGCGGGGTCGCTCGGCCTGGGCATCCTCCTCGACCGCCTGATGTTCTACGGCTTCGCCGCGCAGCACACGATTGAGGCCGAGATTGCCTCGGTGGAAGCCCGCCTCGCGGACTGAGGGTCGGTCTTCTTCCCTTCTTCCCTTCTTCCCTTCTTCCCTTCTGGTCTTCTTGCACTTTGCACTTTGCACTTTGCACTTTGCCACGTTGACAGTTGCCACCTGGCCCCCTGATCCCTACCCGCGACGGTCCGCAATTGCACGCTTTCCCAGCCCGGCGTGTTGCGCCGACTCTCGTCTGCGTCACACTGTTCCCATCGCCCAAAGCCGGAGGGAACCATGTGGTGCCAGGACCCGTTCTTGTCGTGCCTGAAGGCGTTCGGCTACTCGGTCGTCCGCCTGCCCGGCGCCGACCTGGCGCCACTGCAGTTGCTCATGCGGCTCGGGCGCGACCTCGAACGCCTGGGCCCCGTGCAGACGGTTCTCGTGCCCGGCCGGCACGTGCCGCTGCCGCCCGTCGTGTACGATCGTCCGGCACCCGCCCTGTCGGGCCAGGGCACCTCCGCACTCGACGGCGGCCTGGGGCTGTCCCTCCTGGCCACGCTCGTCGCCGGTCTCGGCGGGAAGCCCGGCGGGCTCCACGCGCTCTACAACCGCGCCCAGAAGGTCAGCTTCGAGTTCAACGAGGTCAGCGAGGACTCGCTTGGCCTGGCGGATCTGGACCAGTACCTCGCCGACGCCCGCGTGAACCCGCGGTCGCGGCACGTGGCGGCGCTGCTCGACGCGGACGATCTCTACGTGACCACCGCGGTCGTCAAGAGCCGCTCCTTCGGGGTGCTGGCGTCGGACGAGGAGGGCGCGTCGCTCGACGTCGACCTGCCGATGCTGCAGGCAGCCGTCGGGGCCAACATTCATGTCGGCGGCAACGGTTCGGGCCGAGCCGGCGTCGCGTACGAGGGCCTCCTGCCGCTGGCCTTCGCCTTCCGGGCCGTCAGGCTCTTCTACGACGGCGGCCGCTACCAGGCCTTCAAGCCGCTCCACCCCTCCGAAGCCGCCCTGTCGCGCCAGCCCGCCTCGCCCGAGTGGTATCAATCGGACTCGGCCTTCGCGCCGCTCAGGCTGGGGTGACGGAAGGCGCGGGAGTGTGAGGACTCAGGACAAGGGAACAACTGACCACTTGGCCAATTGACAAGTCGGCAGTTGCCACCTAGCCACCTGACCCTGGCCATTCTCAATCCTCAATTCTCAATTCTCAATTCACCCCGGCTGCGTTACACTGCCTCGAATGCCCGATATGGAACCCCCAAGTCGCGGTTGTTCGCCGACTGAAAACGCCCATGCCCCGCTCGCACGTTCGCGGGGCGTCCGCTCGGAATCCGCCCGCCGACCGCGGCCCTAGGCCGCCGCCCAGAGGCGCTTTCCGAGCCGGGCTTCAACCCTGGCAGAGGAAAGTGCCGATGATCCCCTCGGTCTTCCCTGACGCGACGACACTGGCCCGCCCGGCACCCGTGTGCCTGCAGCCGCTCATCAAGGGAGGCGGGCGATGACGCCACCCCGTCCCACGCTCGAGAACCTGACCGCGGAGGACCTGCGGGAGCTGTGGACGAGCCTCGACACCGAAGAACGCCACGAGGCCTTCGACCACATGTCCTCGCGCACCGAGCGCGAGGACTTCTTCCTGGGCCTCTCCGCCCGCCAGCAGGCCGAGTTGCTCATCGAGTTCCCCGCCCAGCGCCGGCGTGCCTGGATTCGCCTCCTCGCGCCCGACGACGCCGTGGACCTCATCCAGGAGGCGCCGCCGGAGGAACGGGAGGAGCTGATTGCCGCCCTGGATCCCTTCGCCCAGCGCGAGGTGCACGCGCTGCTCGCTTACGCGGAGGACGACGCCGGCGGCCTGATGAGCCCTCGCTACACCCGGGTCCGCCCAGACATCAGCGTGGACGAGGCGATCAGCTACGTTCGGCGACAGGCCCGCGAGCGGAGCATCGGGCACTACGTCTACGTGACCGACGAGTCCCAGCGGCTGCTCGGCGTGATCTCGTTCCGGGAACTGCTTCGCGGCCGCGGCCGGGACCAAGGTGCGGGACGTGATGCTCGCCGACGTCGTCACGGCCACCGAGCAGGAGGACCAGGAAGAGCTGAGCCGCCGGTTCACCGATTACAACCTGATGGCGATCCCCGTCGTGGACGCCGAGGGCCGGATGAAGGGCATCGTCACCTTCGACGACATCATGGACGTCGTCGAAGAAGAGGCAACCGAAGACATCCAGAAGTTCGGCGGCGTCCAGGCCCTCGAGGAGCCCTACCTCGAGGTCGGCTTCCTCGGCATGATCCGCAAGCGGGCACCCTGGCTCGGGGTCCTCTTCGTCGGGGAGATGCTGACCGCGACGGCGATGGCCTACTTCGAGCAGGAGATCGCGCAGGCGGTCGTGCTGGCGCTGTTCATCCCGCTCATCATCAGCAGCGGCGGCAACTCCGGGTCGCAAGCCTCGACGCTCGTCATCCGCGCGATGGCCCTGGGAGAGGTGGCGCTGCGCGATTTCTGGCGCGTCACCAGGCGCGAGTTCGCCACCGGCATGGCGCTTGGCAGCATCCTTGGCATCATTGGCCTGCTGCGCGTCGTCATCTGGGGCTCGCTGTTCAATAGCTACGGCCCGCACTTCCTGCTGGTCGGCCTGACGGTGGCGTTTGCACTCGTGGGCGTGGTGTTGTTCGGCACGCTCGCGGGATCGCTTCTGCCCTTCGTCCTGCGCCGGCTGGACCTCGACCCCGCGAGCGCCTCGGCGCCCTTCGTGGCCACGCTGGTGGACGTCAGCGGCCTCGTGATCTACTTCACCTTCGCCGCACTGCTGCTGCGAGGAACGCTCCTGTAGGATTCGGGATTCAGGATTCGGGGATCCTGGAGCCTGAATCCTACAGCCGTGATCCCGCCTTCAGCCCTTCGAACCAGATGATGCTGGCGATGCCGACGGCCACGGCAAGGCCGAAGTGGCCCGGGCCCAGCTCGGCGAAGAGGAACACGTCGTTCAGGGCGGGGACGTTGAGGGCGAGCGCGAGAAACGCGAGCGCGCCGGCGGTGACGAACCAGAGCGCGCGGTTGGGCACGGCGAGACGAGTGAAGATGGTCTGCGTCCACGATCGGTTCACGAAGATGAGGCCGAGGTTCGCGACGATGAGCGTGGTGAACGTAAAAGCCCGCGCCTCGTTCTCCGTCGAGCCCGGTGCGCAGCGGAGATGCCGTAGGCGCCGGCCACGAGCGCCAGCACCACCAGGCCCTGCGCGAGGCTCAGGGTCAGGGTCCGCCACCCGAACAGCCGCGCCCGCGGGTCGCGCGGCGGCCGCCGCATGACGTCCGCCTCCTCGGCCTCGGCCTCGAAGACGATCGAGCAGGCCGGGTCGATGATCAGCTCGAGGAAGACGATGTGCACCGGCAGCAGGGCGAGCGGCCACTGGAAGAGCACCGGCAGGAGCGACATCCCGGCGATCGGCACGTGCACGGCGAAGATGTAGGCCATCGCCTTCTGCAGGTTGTCGAAGATGCGCCGGCCCAGGCGCACGGCCTGCACGATCGACGTGAAGTCGTCGTCCAGCAGCACGAGCGACGAGGCCTCGCGGGCGACGTCGGTCCCGCGGCCGCCCATGGCAATCCCGATGTGGGCCGACTTCAGCGCGGGCGCGTCGTTCACGCCGTCGCCGGTCATCGCGACGATTTCGCCGTTGGCCTTCAGCGCCTCGACGAGCCGCAGCTTCTGCTCGGGCACCACCCGCGCGAACACGCTGGTCGTCCGCACGCAGTCCTGCAGGCCGGCCAGCGTCATGCCGTCCAGCTCGGGACCGGTCACGACCTTCTCCACGTCGAGCCCGACCTGCCGGGCGATGTTGCGCGCCGTCCCCGGGTAGTCGCCGGTGATCATCACGACGCGGATGCCGGCCGCCCGGCACTCCTTCACCGCCGCGACGGCCGTCGGCCGCACGGGGTCCTCCAGGCCCACCAGGCCCAGGAACTCGAAGGTGAAGTCGTGCTGGACGACCGGCAGCGCCTGCGGGGGGACCGAGGCCCGGGCGACGCCGAGCACCCGCAGCCCCTCGTCGGCCATCGCCGCGACGTCGCGCGACAGCTGCTCGAGCGCGCTCGCCTTCCAGGTGGCAGAGGTCCGCGATGGCCTCGGGCGCCCCCTTCGCGGCGATGACGTAGTCGTCGGTTTCCCGCGACCGCCAGACGCGCGACATGGCGAGCAGCTCCGGCGAGAGCGGGTACTCGCGCACCAGCGTCCAGTCCTCGTGCAGGTGCTCGGTCTGGGCCAGGTAGCGGTCGCCGAGGCGCTTGAAGGCCTTCTCCATCGGGTCGAACGGGTCCCGCTGGCTGGCCAGGATCGCGAACTCGACCACCTCGTGGAACGCCTCCGGAAGCTCGCGGCCGTGCGACCCGGACGTCCAGCGACTCGCCGCCCACGCGCAGCGTGCGAACGCCCATCTCGTTGAGCGTGAGCGTGCCCGTCTTGTCCACGCAGAGCACCGTCGCGGCGCCGAGCGTCTCGACCGCCGCCACGCGGCGGGTGAGCACGCTGCGCTGCGACAGCCGCCACGCGCCGAGCGCGAGGAAGATCGTCAGGACGACGGGGAACTCCTCGGGCAGCGTCGCCATCGCGAGGGTGAGGCCGGCGAGCAGGCCGTGCAGCCAGTCGCCGCGGGTCAGGCCGTAGACCACGACGACGAGCAGGCACAGACGCGCGCCCGAGCAGCGCCAGGCGCGCGAACCAGCTGGCCCGTCTCGCGCTGGATGCTGGTCGCCTCCGGCTCGACCGATCTGCAGCGCCCGGCCGATCTTCCCGAGCTCGGTGCGCGACGCCGGTCGCCCACGCACCCGGCCACCCCCTGCCCCTGCACGACCAGCGTGCCCGAGTAGACGAACGGCAGGTCGTCGCCGCCGGGCCGCACGTCGTCCGCGCCGTCGCCGCCCCGGCCCGCTTCCGCACCGGCACCGACTCGCCGGTCAGCAGCGACTCGTCCACCGTGAGGCCCGACCCCGTCCAGCAGGAGGCCGTCGGCCGGCACGCGGTCCCCTTCCGCCAGCATGACGAGGTCGCCGCGCACCACCTCGCGGCCCGGGATGCGCTGCCGCTCCGCCGTTGCGGATGACGAGCGCGCGCGGGCTCGACAGGTCGCGCAGCGCCTCCAGCGCGCGCTCGGTCTTGCGCTGCTGGTAGAGCGTGATGCCCATCACGACCAGCACGAACGCGAGCAGCAGGAGCCCTTCGGTGAGGTCGCCGAGCAGCAGGTAGAGCGACCCGGTGGCCACGAGCAGCAGGAACATCGGCTCCCGCACGACCTCGGCGGCAATCGCGAGCAGGTTGCGGGGCTTCGAGGCGGGCAGCTCGTTGTAGCCGTCACGCTCGAGCCGGGCCGACACCTCGACATCGGTCAGGCCCGTTTGCGCCGAGAGGTCGAATGGCTGCATCGGATGGCTCAACGAGGATTCAGGATTCAGGATTCGGGGCGTCACGAGATCACGCTACTTGCCGTGTGACGGCGTGATCCATGAATCCTGGGTCCTGATTCCAGCCTTCATTATCCAACGGCGGTACCTCAACCATACGCCCGATGGCCCGAAACGTGTAGGCCCGAGGCACGGGAGGATTGCTGACGTGGAAGGAGAACGAAACCTGGCACCGGAACGGGGCCCGAACCTCTGGGAACGGGATGAGTACGGCGTGCCGCCGTCATCTCAGTCGAGGTGGCGCGGAGGCCTCGGGGGCGTGGTGGTAGCGGCAGCCGGCGCGGCGCTCGCCGGCATGGGCGGAGTGATGATGTACCGGTCGCTGCGGAAGCGCGGGCGGACGTCGCCTCCGGCCGACCACGATGAGGTGACCGGCCGGCGCGACGAGGTGGAGGACCAGTCGTCCGATTCGTTCCCCGCAAGCGACTCACCGTCCTGGACGCCCGTGAGGTCGGTGCAGCCGAGGGGCGAACGGGAGTGAATGCGGATTCCTGATTCCTAGCGCGGCACTTCGTTGTTCGCCGCGCTGGCGCGCTCGGTCAACCGCGTCAAGACCGACGGCGCCCAGCTCGACGGACTCTGCCAGCCGGATCGCGCCTCGGGACCCAGCCCCGACCCTGGCGCGGGCAACAGCCAGTTCATGAACGCCATCGACGTCGCCATCAGGGACGGAAAGACCGCGTCGGCGATGATTGCGAGCCTGGCGTGGGGTGCGGTGGCCAGCTCCGGATCCCCATGCCGGCAGGCGTCCACGATCCGGCGCGCGGCCTTCTCTGCATCCTGTGAGATGCCGGGCAGGCTGTCGAAGAGCGTGAACCACGTGAACTCGGCGCGGTGCTGGCCCTTGAACCAGGCGTTGAAGGGCGAACCGGTTCGCATCAGCCACGGCAGCACGGTGGTCACCCTGATGCCGTCTTTCGCCAGCTCCGCGCGCAGGCCGTCGGAGAGGCCGGTCAGCGCGAACTTGCCGGCGGAATACGGGATGAGGTGAGGCACCGCCACCCGCCCGCCGATGGAAGAGATGTTGACGATGCGCGCGCCTGCCTGCTGTCGCAGGTACGGGAGCGCCGCAAGCGTCAGGTAGAGCGGCCCCCAGAAGTGCACGCCCATCGACGTCTCGAAGTCGTTGATCGTCATGTGCTCGATCGGCCCGACCTCGATCGCCCCCGCGTCGTTGATCAGGACGTCGAGGCGCCCGAACTGGTCCGCGACGTCCTTGACGGCCTGTTCAGCCTGCAGCCGCTCCCCGATGTCGCACTGGACGATCAGCGGCCGCTCGCCGTAATGCTCCACATCTTCGGCCGCCCGCGCGAGTTCGTCGGGGTCGCGCGCCAGCAGCGCCAGCTTCGCGCCCTCGCCCGCCAGTTCGCGCGCCATCAGCAAACCCAGGCCCCGGGAACCGCCGCTAATCAAGACCACGCGGTCGCGGAAGCTGATCGCGCGGCCCGCGCGGAAGGCCTTCGCGGCAAGGACGAGCCCCACGCCGCCGGCGAGCAGGGACAAGGCTGTTTCGGTTTTCATGGACACCTCACCGTCAGGGGGAGGAGCAAGGGACGTACCCCCTTCGCTGTCGTGCTGGACGTGCCGGAGGTGCCGAGGGTGCTACTGGGCCTGGTGCCGGGGTGCCGACGGTGCTGGTGCCGAGGGTTCCGTCACCCGGGACGATTGGCACCGTTAGCACGAGCACCCTTGGCACCATTGGCACTGCACCTCCAGCACCTTCGGCACCTCCAGCACCCCCAGCACCACGTCCGTGTCTTACATGCCCTTCAGATACCTGTCGTACCAGGCGACGATCCGCCCCTCGAAATCCAGCGTCTCCGCGACGCTGTTCGGCGGGCGGTGGGCGCCGGTGGCGTAGCGCACCCACTCCACGTCCTTGCCCAGCCGGCGCAGCGCGTAGTACATCTCGCGCGACTGGCTCGCGGGCACGTTCGGGTCCAGGTCGCCGGTGATACACAGCAGCGGCGTCTTGATGCGGTCCGCCCTGAGGACCGCCGAGTGCTCGAGGTACCGCTCCGGCCGCTCCCACAGCGTCGCCCCCAGGCGGTCCTGGCTCTTCTCGGGCGCGTGAATGTTGCGGACGCCCAGGCGCGGGCTGTCGGTGTAGAAGCTGACCATGTTCACCTTGCCCGAGATGTTGATGGCTGCCTTGAAGCGGTCGGTCTGCGTGATGAGCAGCGCCGTCGCGTAGCCGCCATAGCTGGTGCCGTGGACGCCCAGCTTGTCGGGGTCTGCGATTCCCATGTCGATCAGGCGGTTGGCCGCGGAGGTCACACCCTTGATCCACGCCTCGCCGGGACGGCCGACGACGAGGTTCACAGACGGGTGGAACACGGCATAGCCCCGGTTGGCGAGGAGCGCGGCGCGCGCGTTGAACCCGTTGTCGAAGAAGGTCTCGTAGATCTCGAACACGGTCGGGTACTTGCGCCCCTTCTCGTAGTTCACCGGGTAGCGCAGCACCCCGTACAGCTGCTTGCCATCCGAGTCTCGGTACGGTACCAGCTCTGAGCGCGGCAGGGCGCGGTCGGCGATCCAGGGGTTCAGGTCCGTCAGCTTGCGGACGGAGGTGAAGCCGGCGTCGGCGGCATACAGCTCCGCGGGCGTGTCGCCGTCGGTCAGCGTGAACACGAAGGTCCTGCCGTCGCGGGAGAGCCGGAACCCGCCGTAGAGGCGGGCATCCCGAACGAGCGGCTTCATCTCGCCCGTGGCGGTGTCGAGGCGCACGAGGCCCCGCTCCCACTTGTCCCGTGCGGACCACGTCGCGTAGATTGCCTGCCCGTCGGGGCTCCAGGACGTCGCTTCGATCCGCGGGCTCTGCTCTTCCTTCTCCGGGTCCAGCGCCATCAGCCGCCGCCGCGCACCGTCGCCGGTGGCGACGATGTACCAACCCTTCTTGCTGGTCACCAGCAGCTGGCTGCCGTCCCGGCTGAACGACACGACGGCGAACTGCTCCGGCTCGTCCTTCTTCGCGTCCTTCCCGGAGGGCGCCGCGGGGTCGGGCTCCTTCTTCGACTCGGCCTCCTTTGCGGCCGCCTCGCGCGCCGCCGCCACGTCGGGCGTCAGGCTCCGCGCCTTCGCCTCGTCGATTCCCTGGACGAACACCTCGCCCTTCTTCGCATACGCGAACCGACGCCCGTCGTCCGACCACCGGAGCTGGAGGCCCTTGAGATCCTTGCCCGCCACCACGGTGCGAACGGCCGCCCCCTTCGCGACCACGCGCACGTCGTTCACCGCGCCGCCGATTTCGTCGTAGTCCGTCTTCTCCGTCACGTCCTGGAGGAACATGATGAAAGAGCCGTCCCGCGCCGGGGTGTAGCTGGTGATCATGGAATCGGGCACGAGCGTCGTGACCTGGCCCGTCGTCACGTCGATGTCGGCCAGGACCCGCCGCCGCAACCCTCGGCGGAGGGCATCCCACTCGAGGAAGGGATCCTTCGAGGTGTGGACGATGACCGGACCCTGCGTGAGCGCGGCGAAGCGCGCGGCGCCGTCACGCTCCCACGCGGCCGGACGGCACGTGACCGTCAGCCGCGCGTTGTCGGGATGCCACCCGAGGCTGGAGTTCGTCGAAAGCGCGACGTCCCCCTTGGGCGTGACCTCCGTCAGGGCGGCCCGTTCTGCGTCCCAGATCCAGAGGCGCGTGACCGGCAGCGATGGCTGGCCGATCCTCGGCGAGCCCGCGTTCGATGCGGTCAAGACGGCCAGGCGCCGGCCGTCGGGCGACCAGGAAGCCTGCTGAATGTTGACAAGGTCCTTGAACGGAATCTGGATCGCGCCGGTTGCCGTGTCGATCACCAGCAGCCGCACCCACGAGGGCGAGACGTAGGTCGGATCGCCGTAGCGCGCGTTGTCCACTTCGGCGTTGTCGGCGAGCCGCCGTGCCGAAACCGCCACGCGCCTGCCGCCGTCCGAGAAGTCGAGCACCGAGGCGGTGGTGACCTTGACGATATCGTCCGGGGTGAACGGTATCTTGCCGGCCGGGGCGTTCTGCGCTTGCAGGCCGCAAGGCCAGGCGACGAAGCCGAGGAAGAGGATCAAGAGACAGAAGTGGTTTGTTGCGGGTGACTTGTGGCTGGTCCGTCGCATCGCGAGCCTCCCCGGGGGCGGTTAACTCTACTACGGCTGCGCGGGGCGGGGGACGCCCGCCCCGCCAGCTGGTGCGTGACTTTCGCCGTTTCTTGCACTCGACAAGCGCCACCCGTAGGGCTACATTAGCAGGTACCCACCGCGGTTTTGCCACGACCATCAAGCGTTCCAGGAGCGGCCCATGGCTCCTTACAAAACCACGCAAGACGACGTTCTCCTCCGCCGCGCCCGTGCAGAGTACCCTCGAGATGCCCGGCCTCCGCCTGACGAAGGCGCAGGCGCAGCGCCTGTGGGGCCTCGACCCCGGAACCTGCGAGCACGTGCTCCAGGCACTCAAGCAGACGCGCTTCCTCGCCGAAACACGCGACGGCTCCTACGTCCTCTCGGCCAGCCGGACCTGACCGGCCCTGCCAGCGGCCCGCGTTCCGGGGCCCGTCGTCTTCGGGCTCTGGTCGAACTGTAGCTATTTCGTAACTCCTCAAACTCATCCCCTCCACCCGGCGTCTATTCGTGTAACATCCGTCGACTCGCGGATGCCGCCCCCTTGCCCCCTCGCGCACGCCGGACCGCGGCGATTGAAGTCTCGCCCGGTCCAGCCTCCGGCGACTGTTCCACTGCCCGCCCGCTCGAGGGGGATCGATGAAGAGGCTGCTCGGTCACCTGCACGCGATCGTCGTGTGCCTGCTCGTCCTCGCCGCCGGTCCCGCCCTGGCCGCGCAGGCGCAACCCGGGCCCCCGCCGCCGGGCCTGCTGCGGCTGTTCCTCGACTGCGCCAACGCGTGGTGCGATCTGGACTACGTCCGGTCGGAAGTCACCTTCGTCGATCACGTGCGCAACCGCGAAGACGCCGACGTGCACGTCCTCGTGACCGCGGAGTCCACGGGCAGCGGGGGCGCCGCGTACACGATGCAGTTCATCGGGCGCGGCCGCTTCGCCGGTGTCGAGCACAGGCTGCTGTTCACGTCGAGTCCGACGGATACCGAACACGACATCCGGGGGAACATGGTCCGGACGCTGAAGCTGGGGCTGGTTCGCTACGCCGCCGACACGGCAAGCGGCCGGGACATCCAGATCACGCACCGTCCGCCGGGTGCAGCCGCGGCGAAGGCGCCGGCGCAGGGAGTGGACGATCCCTGGAACTTCTGGGTCTTCCGCGCCAGCCTGCGAGGCAGCAGCAACGGGGAGTCGTCGCGCAACTCCTCGAGCACGTCGGGCAGCTTCTCGGCCAACCGGGTGACCGAGGCGTGGAAGTTCACGAACTCGCTCTACGGCAGCTACAGCCGCAGCAGGTACACGTTGAGCGAGGGGGAAACGTTCACCTCGATCACCCGGAGCTCCAGCGCCTCGAGCCTGGCGGTGAAGAGCCTTGGGCCGAAGTGGGGAGGCGGCGGCCGCGCCTCGGTGTCGTCGTCCACCTACGTGAACCAGGACCTGGCGCTGCGGGTGGCGCCGGCCATCGAGTGGAACTACTACCCCTACAAGGAATCCACGCGGCGGCAGCTCACGTTCAACTACGCGCTCGGGTTGAACCGCTTCGACTACAAGGAAGAGACGATCTTCGGGAAGATGTCGGAGACCGTGTTCGATCACACGCTGCTGGTGTCGCTCGACCTGAAGCAGCCCTGGGGCTCGACCAGCACGTCGTTCGAAGTCTCGCAGTACCTGCACGACCTGTCGAAGCACTCGCTGCTGCTGTACAACAGCCTCGATGCGCGGCTCTTCAAGGGGTTCTCGCTGAGCATGTACGGGAGCGTCTCGCGGATCCGCAACCAGCTGTACCTGCCGCGCGGGGAGGCGACGAACGAGGAGATCCTGGTGCGCCAGCGCCAGCTGGAGACGTCGTACCAGTACTACATTTCCATCGGCTTCAGCTACAGCTTCGGCTCGATCTACAACAACGTGGTGAACACGCGGTTCCAGGGGTCGAGCGGGGGGAATTACTACTACTGAGCCAGTTGTTGATTTCTTGAGTTGTTGAGTTGTTGATTGGATCTTTCGATTTCCTGATGTGTTGATTGGGGTCAGCGCGCGAGGAGGCCCGCAATCAGCAGCAGCACGACCAGGGCGAAGAGGGTGACGAGGACGGGCGTGAGCCCAGCTCGCCTTGGAACAGCAGCCGCTCCACCGGAAGCAGGGGCACCGAGAACAGCGGGCGGGCGGCAGGCTGCACCGACATGGGCCTCCGGCCGTTCACTTCCCCGGTTCGGTCTTCGGGGGCGGCAGGACCCCCTCGGCCACGAGCCACGGATGCAGGTCGAGCACGAGGCGGCCGGCTTGCACGGCCGGGTCCTGCGCGGCGAGGGCCCTGGCTTCCTCGAGCGACGCCAGCTTGAACACGTAGATGCCCCGCAGCTTGTTCTCCTCGACGAACGGCCCGGCGGCGACGAGCTGGCCGGCGTCGGCCATCTTGCGGATATGGGCCATGTGTGCGGCCTGGATGCGCTCGGTTTCGGGGTCGGAGTCTGCCTTCCGGTTGGGGCCGGCGACGAGGAGCGCGAGCTGGTATTCCAGCATCTTGTCCTTCGCGCCAGGGTTCTGTTTCTTCTCCGCGAAGTAACGCTCGCCGATCTTCTCGGGGCCCCACCACGGCAGCAGTTCCAGCACCAGGCGGCCGGAGCCAATCAGCGGGTCGTCCTTGACCATCTCGTCAATCTTCGCGCGGGCGTCTCCCTTGAAGATGAAGATGCCTCGATAATCGCCGCTGTCCGAGCAGTGGTCCCGCGCCGACCATCACGCCTTCCTCTGCCATCCGGCTCCATGTTCTTCCGGTGCTCCAGTTGCAGGGCCTGCGCCTCGGCCGCGGGCGCCGGCGGCGACGTTGCCGCGCTGAGCATGCCGAACAGGTAGGTGTCCATCCCGGCCGGCGGCTTGGGAGTCTGCGCGCTGGCTGTGGTCAGGAAGACGGTGAGCAGGATCGCGATGGTGCCCGGGATTCGGCGCACGGGGGCTCCTTTGTTGAGCGGTGTCTTTCGATTATAGCGACGCGGACCGTTCAGGGGGAAGGCGGTCCTTCGACTCGGCCGACCTCGCTCCGGACAGGCCCTTCGACTGGGCGGACCTCGCTCAGGACAGGCCCTTCGACTCGGCCGACCTCGCTCAGGACAGGGCGGCGGAGGGCGAAAGGTGGAGGGCGGGACGGGGCGGGCGGACGAATAGCAGGAAGGCGGCAGCCCGACCGGGATCTGCCGTACAATCGTGGGCTGGCGACGGCCGTGAACCCCGTCCACGCTCCTCTCCTCACGCGCCCGTAGCTCAGGTGGATAGAGCACCGGCCTTCTAAGCCGGGGGTCGCAGGTTCGAGTCCTGCCGGGCGCGCTTATCCCCTCTCAGGCTCCCGTCCCCACGCGAGCTTCGGCTCCAGGCCACCGAGCGCCGGAGCACTGCCGGTGCGAAGGCGGGCCGGGCGCGCCAACCTTCGCACCTCCCTGAAACCCTTGTCGGTGCTACGGTTGGCAAGCCAGCCGGTTTTCTTCCTGCTCTTCTCACAACGACCCTCGGGCAAGGCCGGGTCGGGCGCGACTGACAATTGACAGACAATCCGTCATGGTCGATGTGGCCGACCACGGTGCTCTCCGCCGGGAGCGGGTTCCCAGAAGAGCGATTGTCGCGGTCGGCTCAGTTTGACACTCGCAGCGTCGCTGGGCACACTGACTCCAGCGCGCGCTGGGGCGCCTCCGGTCCGCGGCAAGGGAGACATCTCCCACCCCTCGGGTTCGATCCGCCAATTCGAACCTTCTTCCCGCCTGCACGTAAGCGGACGTCAGGCAGCGAACGGAAGGAGGCGTCCGTGACCACCCTCGACAATCTCCGCAAGGCCGCCAAGCGCTGGCTGAAGGCGCTGCGGGCGCGCGACCCGCAGGCGCGCGCGCGGCTGGCTCGCGCCTACCCTGGCGCCCCGCAACCGCCCACGCTGCGGGATTTCCAGCACGCACTCGCCCGAGAGCGCGGTCATGAGAGCTGGACGGCCCTCACCCGCGCCGTCGACGCGGGCACTCCCGCGAAGTCACCTTTAACGGCGCTGCTGGTGGCCGCGGCAAAGGGCGACGCCCGCGCCGACCTCAATGGCCAGGACGCGGTGGGGCTGACCCCGGCTCGACCAGGCGGCCCTCGATGGCGAAGGGGAGGTGGCGCGCCTCCTCATCGACGCCGGTGCGGCCATCACGCTCCCCGCGGCCATCGCCCTTGAGCGGCCGGCCGACATCGAGCGCCTCCTCGCAAGCGACCCGGAATTGCTGTCCACGACGGACAACCGCCGGTGGGCGCGGCTGCTCGTGCACGCAAGCGGCCGGGCGCCGGCCCAGGTGCTGGAAACGCTGCTCCGAGCGACCTGCGTCATCGCTCGGGACTCTCGATTGTCAACATGGAGGACGACCGGGAAACGGCGATGGACGGCGCGCGCGGCTACACGGCGCTCCACGCGGCGGCCTTTCACGGGAACGACGAGGCCGTCGCCGTACTGTTGAAGCACGGGGCCAACCCGCGGGCACGGGACGGAAAGTACTGCGGCACACCGGCAAGATGGGCCGCGCATGCGGGCCACGAGACGACCGCCGACCTGATCCTCTCGGCCGACATCGACGTGTTCGACGCGTTCGCCTTCGACCGTGCGGACCGGCTCGGGCAGATCCTCGACCTCGATCCCGGCGCCCTCGACCGCCCGTTCAAGGCGTACGCGTCGGGATGGCGGATTTGCTGGTGCGTCATGGCGCCGTGCGTTCCATCCCCGTCCTGGACGATTGCGAGCAGTTCGTCCAGGCGTGTCTCCGCCTCGACGCCGGCTCGGCCGGACGCACGTTGTCAGCCCATCCGGAGCACTCCACTCGCCGCCGGCCATGTTCGCCGCGGCGAGGCGCGATTGGCCCGACGTCCTTGCGCTGCTGCTGGATCTCGGTTTCGCGCTGGAGATCCAGGACCCCTCGGGCAAGCGCGCGCTGCACGAGGCGGCCGCCAGCGATGCGGTTCTCGCGGCCACCTTTCTCCTCGGGCGCGGCGCGGAGATCGACCCGCGCGAATCGAGTTACAACGCGACGCCGCTCGGCTGGGCCGCGCATGGCGACCACCTCGAGATGGTCGAGCTGCTGAGCGGCCACAGCCGCGACGTGTGGACCTTGTGCTTCCGCGGCTATGTGGATCGCGTGCGCCAGATCCTGGCGGAGGACCCGGCTCCCGCCCGGGCCACAACCGGCGAAGGCTACACGCCGCTGTGGTGGCTGCCGGACGACGAAGCGCGAGCGTTGCAGATGGTGGAACTGCTGCTGGAGGCTGAGGCCGACCCGTCTGCGAAGAGCAAGGACGGGGAGACCGCCGCGGATTGGGCGCGACGCCGCGGCATGACAAATGTGGCCGGCCGGCTGGAAGGGTTCGTGCATATCGCCGGGGTGTGGAAACCCGGAAGTCGCATCGACCCCGCCTCGAGCCGCCGGGGACCGACACGGTGGCGGTTCTCGCCTTGTTCCTGCTGGTAGGCCTCCTGGGGATCTACCTCAAGGTCGCGTTACTTTCGGAACACTGGGAATCCGTCGCCCGATTCCTCAACAAGGCCCATGCAGCAGATCTTTCGCTCCTGGAGAAACTGGGGTTCTTCCACAACGACCTCACGCTGAATGTCCTTCTTGTGCCCCTTGCCGGCGCGGTGATCGTCGGGCGGGTGTGGGGAAGGTACCGGACGGCGGTTGCGCTCGCCGCCAGTGTCTTGATGAGCTTGTTCTACTTCGTCGAATTGCGGGTCCAGTCAGTCACCGGGCAGTACCTTGCCCGAGACGTCCTGGGCGATACGGTCGGGTATGGCGCGTCGAACCCTGCGATGGGGGCGGAGGACCCGACCGCTGCGAGCTTAATCAAGTTGGTGCTGCTCCTCCTCGCCGTGGGGGGCGTTGCTGTTGTCGCCCGCCTCGCGCGCAAGGCTGCGCAGACGACGGCGAGGAACACCGGCTGGTATGACATCGCGCTCCGGGCCCCGGTCACAGCGGTGATGGGCAGTGCCCTGCTGCTGACTCCTGTCAGCTACGCGTGCCGTCTCCCCGATTCCGGCTTGAACGCGAGCGCAGTCGGACGCGCGGTCGCGACGACGTTCGGCCAGCCGGGGGCCGCGATCGCCTCAATTCCGTCCACCTTCGAGCAGGCGTTGACCAACTTCCGGCAGATGACCGGGACGGCCACACTCGGCACCCGGCATCCCCTGGTAGGCGGCGAACGCGGGTCCGATTTGATCATCTTCATGATGGAGACGGGCCCGGCGCGCGCACTCGATTTCGCGGTGGACGGTGCGAACCTCCCGGGCACCGGTCCCCTGTGGAGCCGGGCACTGGTCGCGCGTCAGCACTACACCACGCACCCCTTCAGCAGCGACGCCCTGGACCTCGGTCCTGTCGGGGCTCTATCCCCAAGGTCGACGCCACATGCTCCTCGCCAATGGCGCGGAGCAGAGAAACGGTTTGATGACGGCCCTGGCGCCCCGCAGCTCGTTGCGCCGGGTCTATATACCCAGCCTGTATGGGCTGGAGCTCGACCGAGCGATGTACGGGGCGTTCGGCGCGGATCTCTATGTCGCGGACGAGCAGCCGTCTGACCCACTGGCGGCGGTTGGCGAACGGTATGCCGAGGCGCTGCTGGCGGGGTTCGAGCGGCAGGGCCAGCGGTACCGATTCAGCGACGCGTGCATTGCTGCGCGCGCGGCTCGCAAGGGATCGGCAGATCCTGGAGCGGATGACGGCGGACATCTCCGCCTCGGGTCCTGGCCGGCCTGCGGTACAGCGTGCTGGTGTTTCCGGAGATTGGGCATGCCCCCTGGCTGCCCCTGCATGGAGAGCCTTCGGTACTTGCGCGTGGCCGGGCGCTGATGCTGCTCCAGGATACCTGGCTGAAGGAAATCGTGGACCAGGTCCGAGCGCTGCGAAGGCTGGATCGGACGGTGATTGCCGTTACGGCGGACCACGGGATCCGGACGCGGGTCGAGGACCCGGCGCTGCCCGCGGGTCGGATCAGCGACTACACGTTCCGCGTGCCGCTGTTGGTGTATGCGCCCCAGTCCCTTCATCACACACTGGTCGTCGACTCCCCTACGTCGCACATCGACATTGCCCCGACACTGCTGGCGCTCTTCGGGGAGACGGAGGCAGCGAGATGGATGCAGGGGGTCCCGGCCTGGCAACGCACGGGTGCCGAACGGATCTTCTTCTGGGCGTCGGCGTACGGAGGGGCTGACGGGTTCACCCAGGGCGGGGACTACTACATGCGGCAGGCCCTCTCCGATGCTGTCTACCAGGGCGAGCGCTTCTCCTTCACGAGCCGCGACCAGGCGATGTCACGCGGCGTTGCTTCTTTCGTCAAGGACGCACTCACCGAGGCCGAGCAATTCCAGCACGCCCTCGTCGCCCGGTCTCTCGCCCAGCCCGCGCCCGCTCGATTGCCGCCGCCCCCGGCGTTGTTGTCGAAGGACGCGACGGCCCCGACAAACCCGATGCCCGGTCGGTGAAGACGTGCGCGCGG
Organism: uncultured Acidobacteriota bacterium; assembly: GCA_963744445.1. GTDB lineage: Bacteria > Acidobacteriota > Vicinamibacteria > Vicinamibacterales > Fen-181 > CAVUTP01. The sequence continues at coordinate 1,504,963 of CAVUTP010000014.1, read as the reverse complement.
GTGATCACCTCGCGAGCCATGCGGTCCTTCACACTGCCCGTGGGGTTCTCCGATTCGTGAGCCATTCCGGCCTTGGTGATAGGCATCGCTTCGCGGTACCGCGCCCGGGCGAGCGGGAACAAGTGGTAGATCCCCTGCGTCTATGAGACGTAGGACGTCTACGACCATCATGACTCGCACAACGGCCGCTCGCGTAGCAGGCTTCACGTTTCTTTTCTACATCGTCGTCGGCATCAGCTCGATGGCGGGCGCCTTTCGCGGTCCGGCGGCCGAACTGGCAACGTACGCGCAGAATGCGTCGGCCGTGATTCTCGCGCTGACCCTGTTCGTGGTCACCCGCGTGGAGCAGCCGGTGGTCGCCGCGCTCGGGATGATCTTCCGCCTCGCCGAGGGCGCGCTCGGCTCAGCGCTTGACCTGACCGGCATCACCTTGTCGCAGCCAACGTTGGTCGACGCGACACTGTTCGCGATTGGTAGGTCATCAGGGTGCGGGGCCGGTCGAAGCGCCGCAGATCGCCGACTTCCGCGACGAGGCCCGCCGCCGTTACGAAGGACACGCCGCGCAGCGCCTGCAGCGCATCGACCAGCGGCGCCCAGCGCCACTCGAGGACGAGGTCGCGGAGTTGCTGGGTGAGCCGCGCCACCCGTCCTTCGGCCTCCTCGATGGCGATGCGAGACTCCTCCAGTGTGACCTGCTGCGCCTTGGCGTCAAAGCTCAGGTCGGCGACCCAGCGGCGATACGCGCGCGTCCAGCCGGGGCGGCCGTGGTGACCGGCGCCCTTGTCTGAGCAGGAAGGCCTTGAGGCGTTGCTTCGCTTCCGTGCTCACGTGGACCGCCGCCTCACGGGCGCGAGCCAGGTCCCGGAGGGCCTCGTCCTCTGGGCGTGTGGCACGTAGATTGCGGCGAGCTCCCCGGCCCGGTGAAGACGGGCGAGCGTCGTCGCGTCACGCCGGTCGGTCTTGATGCGGTCCCCAGGGCGTCGCGGAATATGGGAGGGACTGACGACCGCGCAATCCACGCCGGCGTCGGTCAGCTGCCGATAAACGGAGAAGCCACAGGGGCCCGCCTCATAGACAAAGTGCAGGCGGCGCCGGGGGCCTGCAAGCGGCGGTGGAGCTTCTGCAGCGCATCCCGGTCGCTCGGAATCACGCCGTAGTGCCGGACTCCCGGTGCACATCCAACCCAACGAACCTGCTACGGTGTCCCATGACCAGCCTCCTCGTGTGTGGCACTGTGCGACGCTGTTGACACTCCGCATAATCCACGACGTACCGAGGGGCTGGTCAACTGACAGCCATACTGTCTAGAATGCCGCGGTCGTCGTCTCCGGCACCTGGCCCGATTCCTTCGAGGTGCCCTCATGGCCGGACGTCGTGCCTCCCTGGGCCTCCTCCGATCGAACTCACCTGCCTTCTCCGCTATTCGCGGCAGCGAACACCGCGAGCGAAGGCGGAACCTCGAAAGTCACCCGCCTGTCCGCCGTAGCTCGGAAGCCAGCACGGACGAGCGAAGGCGGAACCTGCGTGACGGTTTTCGCAGCCGGTTTGCGTCTTATTTCATAGTGGACCGCGTCTCGGCCCTTACTCTGCCACTGCAGCGATTGAAAGGAGACCAGATGAACCGCCTGTCGCTCGTCGTCGTCGTGCTCGTCGCCATCGTCGCCGCCGGGTGTCAGCCCGCCGCCAGCCTGACCGAGCAGGACAAGGCTGCCATCCGGAAGGTCACAGAGGAATCCGTCAAGATGGTCAACGCGCCGAAGTTGGACCATGCGTCCTACGTGAAGCAGTTTTACACTGAGGATGCGGAGTGGCTGGCCCCGAACATGCCGTCCGTCAAAGGCGCCGCCGCCATAGTGCAGACGCTCCAGGCGTTCCCGCCGATAACCGACTTCAAAACGGAGAGCGTCAGCATCGAGGGACGCGGCGACCTCGCCTACGAGCGCGGCAACTACACGATGACGCTCAACCCGCCCGGGGCGCCCCCGGTGACCGACCACGGCAAGTACGTCGAGGTCTGGAAGAAGCAGGCCGACGGCGGCTGGAAGGTCGCCTACGACAGCTTCAGCTCGGACCTGCCGCTGCCGAGGTTGGTGGTGCCTACGGCGACGAAGCCTGCGGAGGGGAACGCGGAGGTCAAGGCGCTGTCGCCGATGATCGGCCAGTGGGCGATCGAAGGAACCGTGGTGATGGACGCGAAGGGCACGCCAGTGCCGATGAAGGCCACGCAAGGCTGCGAGTGGTTTGCCGGCGGCTATGCTGTGGTCTGCCGGAACAACGGCACGATGGGTGACATGCCGCTCGAGTCGCTGAGCATGATGTTCTACGACACTGGCAGCAAAACCTACGTGAACACGGCCGTGGGCAGCGGCAAGGACAGCACCGGTTCGGCCAGGCTCGACATCAAGCCCGGCGCTTTCGTCTTCATGTCCGAGTTCACGATCGAGGGCAAGCCGGCGAAGGACCGGATGACGCTCTCGAACATGACGGCGGAAGGCGGAACGTGGAAGTACGAGCTGTCCATGGGGGGCGGCCCGTACATGGCTGCCGGGGAGGGGAAGTACCGGAAGGCGACCCTGCCGTAGGGCGGTTCACCGGGTCGGTCAGGGCGGGCCTAGTAACCGATCGGACCGCAGACAGACCGGCTGTTCAACAGGTTGAGCGCGGTGGCGTTTGGACTCTGGACCCGTTCGAACCGATACACCATCGAGAATGAGCCCCAGGGATCCGTCCGCCCACCCACCGGAACGCGGCGTCCTGGAGCGCGACCTGACACGGTTCCTGGTAGACCTGTCGATTGCGCTCCACCGGTTCGCCATGTACCCGCCCGGGCACCCCTCCCTGTCGCTCGTCCTGGAGACCTTGGGGCGGCACGCGGGGATCCTGCTCCAGAGCCGGACGAAGATCGCCATTGGAGTGGCGCGCGACCGGCTGGTCATCGAGGGTGTCGTCACCGACGAGCGGCAGCCGCTGCTGTCCGCGCTGGCCGACCGGCTTCACCGCCACCACCTCTCCGCCCTCGCCTTCTGCCGCGGCACGACGATCGACGAACTCCGGAGCGTCGTGGCGGCTGTCGCGCGGGACCCCGCCGGTGATGCCGGGCCGCTGGGCCGGCAAGGGGGAGCGCAAGGACTGACGTGGCCGCATGTCACGTTGCATCCGCTGACGGTCGGCGGCCTGGAAATGGTGGACGGCGGCGGAGAAGGAGGAGCGCCAGGCTGCCACTCGGCGGAGCTGTGGGTGGGCCTGGCGCAGGCGGCCCTTGGACGCGACGACCCTGCCGGCTCGGCGCCAGGCAGTGCCGCGCCGGCGCTCGAACCCGCGCTCGTTGCCCGCGCCATCGACGAGCACCAGCCGGTCGAGGCCTACGACCAGGTGATCGTCGGCTACCTGCAGCAGATCGCGGAGGAAACGCGCACGGCGCGCACGCCCGAGGCCACGGAATTGCGGCGCCGGGTCTCGACGCTGGTGTCGTCGATGCACCCCGACACGCTGCGCCGCCTGCTGGCCATGGGAGGCGATGCGGCGCGGCGGCGGGAATTCGTCCGCACGGCAACGGCCGGCATCAGCGCCGGCGCCGTCGTGGACCTGGTACAGGCCGGGGCGGGAGCATCGAACGGCACGCTCTCGAATGGGCTGGTGCGCCTCCTGAGCAAGCTGGCCGCTCACGCCGAGGCCGGCATACCCGAGGTGCAGCCGCTGGCCGATTCGGCACTTCGGCTCCAGGTCGAAAGGCTCACGTCGGGCTGGGACCTCCAGGACCCGAATCCCGAAGACTACACGGGCGTGCTGGAGCGGATCGCGCAGGAGGCGCCCCGCGGTGCCCCAGGTGCGCCGGAGCCGGACGGCCTATTCGGCGACCCCCTCCGCGTCGTGTTGATGTGCCTCGAGCTGAACGAAGAAGGCCCGGCGCTCCATCGCGCCCTCGGCGGCATCGTCGGCGCCGGGCAAGTGGTCGAAGCCGTGGGTCTGCTCGAGCCCAAGGGGGCCGACGGTCCCCTCGAGATGAAGGCGTGGGAGGCGATCACGTCCGCCGAGACCCTCGAACAGCTGCTCGCGCGCGTGCCGCCCGACTTCTCCAGTGTAGACGCCCTCCTGCCCCACCTCCATGGCGAGGCGCTGGCCCCGTTGTTCGCTACGCTCATCGAGTCCAACGACCTGCGCGTCCGCCGGGCCGCGTTCGATCGCCTCCACCGGACCGGGCCCGAGGCCGCCGCGCTCGCGCTGAGCCGGCTCGCCGGCGAGGAGCGATGGTACGGGGCACGGAACCTCCTGGCGCTGCTGGCCGACGCCGAGGCGGTTCCAGACGGCTGCGACCCGATGCCGTGGCTGGCACACGAGGACGGCCGCGTTCGACGGGAGGCTTTGCGGCTGGCACTCCGGTTCGAGGAGTTGCGCGAACGGGCGCTGACCGGCGCGCTTGCCGACACCGACGAACGGGTGCTGAGCCTGGCCTTGAAGGCGGTGCTGGCCGAACCGGCCCGCGGGGCGACACGGCTTCTGTTCGAGCTCATCGGGCGGGAGACGCTCGCCGACGAGCTGCGGGCGCTTGCCATCGAGGCGCTCGTTCGCACGAATCGTGGCCCCGAGGTGGCCGACCGGCTCCTCGACATCGTCACCCGCGATTCCCGCTGGCTGGTCTGGGGGAGCCGGGAGATGAGGAGTCGCACGTCGATCGCGGCGTTGTCGGCGCTGGCCACGCACTGGCCGACCAACCGCCAGGTCGCGGCCGCCGTGCGTCACGCGGCGGCATCGCAGTCTCCGGACGTCCGTCTGGCCGTGAAGGGGGTACGGCCATGACGCAGGCAGTCCGGTTCCTCAATTCGTTCGGGCGCGCGCTCTCGATGTCGTCCCTCTATCGGGAGAGCCACCCGACCCTCGAGCACGCCCTCGACGCGGCCTGGACGGACCTCCAGGATCTCCTGGCCGTCGCGCGTCAGCCGACCTTCACCTTCCTCGGCGGGAACGTCCTGTTCGGCGACGTGCCGCTCTCCGACCGGCGACGGTGGGAGTGGACGGGCCGGCTGTCCGACTGCGGCGTCCAGCGCGTCCAGTTCGAGGCGCCGATCGACCGGGAGCGCTTCGTGGCGTTCCTGCTCGACGTCAGCGCCCGCGTCGCCGGGCACCCATCCCCGTCGGCGCTGGCGCGTCCCGGCGCTCCCGGGGGGATCCGGCTCGGGGCCGTGGGGCTTCGCGACGCCGCTGCGGCAGCCGACGCGCCCATCCGCACCGCGACGCTGGCCTTCACGCTGGACGACGAGATCGACACGGCGCGGTGGGTGCAGCAAGAGGTTTGCGATCGCCACGCGATTCCGCTGCTCGAGGTCGAGGCGATCATCCGCTCGCTCTCGGTGGCGATGCACGCCCACCCGCAGGTGGTGCTGCCGCTCGTGCAACTGCGGGAGTTCGACCAGTACACCACGACGCATTCGCTCAACGTGTCGGTGCTCGGGATGGGCCTGGCCGAACGGCTGGGCCTGGGGCCGGGGGACGTCCGCGCGTACGGCGTCGCGGGCCTGCTGCACGATGTCGGCAAGACGCAAATCCCGCTCGACATCCTCAACAAGCCCGGCCGCCTGACGGAGTCCGAGCGGCAGGCGATGAATCGGCACCCGGCCGACGGGGCCCGGCTGATCCTCGCGTCGAACCGGACCCTCGAACTCGCGGCGGTCGTGGCGTACGAGCACCACATGATGATCGACGGGGGCGGCTACCCGCAGTTCCGGTACCGGCGCCCGTGCCACGACGCGAGCCGGCTGATCCACGTGTGCGACGTCTTCGACGCGCTGCGCACGCACCGGCCCTACCGCGACGCGTGGCCGCTCGAGCGGACGTGCGCATACCTGCGTGAGCGCGTGGGCGTCGAGTTCGACGAAGACCTGGTGGAGCCGTTCGTCGCCATGATCAATGAAGGCGGCGTGCCGCTCACGGAAATCGAACCCGCGTCACACGCGTAGCCACAATCCTCGATGGAACGCAGTTCGATGTCATGTGACGGCTGGTAGACAGCCTGGCGAGTCCGACCTGAATCGGGCGAATGCCGGGGGGACCGGGCCGCTCGGCGGAGCTCGGCTCGGATCCCCATCAGGATGTCGCAGTAGCGCCAGGCGGCCTTCCCGCCCGGCTCTTCGTGGTGATCCGGCTTGAGAATCAGATCGCCGGTCGAGAGCAGCACGCGCTGCACGTCCGGGTTCTGCCGCACCTTCTCGTGCATGGCCGCCACGATGAGCTCATAGTGCCGGCCCGGCTGGGCGGGTCGGTACGGAAAGCGCTCGCCCTCGAAGCTCACCCAGTCGATTCCCATCCGCGTCATGTTCCGCTCGGCCGCCGTGCCGGCGTCCTTCGCCTCGAAGGCCACCATCTGCGAGACCTGGTCGCGCGTGTGGCTCCAGTGCAGCCCGGGGAAGACGGCACGCGGATCGGCGCTGCCCTCCGGGTAGAGCATCATCTGCCAGAAGCCCTCGACGCTGGCGTACCGTTTGCCACGGAAGACAAACGGCGTTGGCGCGAAGTTCGACAGCAGCCCGAGCTCGTGGCGCTTCGACACGATGACCTCTCCCGGCCCGGCCTCCTGCGGAAGAATCTCCCACGCGGGGGCGCCTTCTCTCGGGACCGCCGTCCACCAATGGGCGGGGTATTGCACGTCGCCGGCCCCAACGGATGCCGCCAAGACCATCAGCCATGCCGCGAGGTTGCCCACCGTCTTCTCCTCGAGAGTCATCGTGGATATGACGCCGACATGCTGAGCACCACCTTCGCCGCACTGTCCGACCCCACACGCCGGGCGATCCTCGCCCGGCTGGCCGACGGCCCCGCCACGGTGGCGGCGGTCGGCCGGAGGCGCGCGGGGCCGACGTTCATCCCGCACCCCATCATTCAGCAGGCCGGGTACCATCGAGTTGAGGCTTGACGGCCACGCACACCACGCCTCCGGGAAGCAGCCTCGCGCGGCCGTACGAACGGCCCATCGCCACCCGGAAGCCGCACGCGGCCAGGGCGGCCGCCATGGACTGTCGTTCGTACAGCCTCACGTGATGGTCCTCGATCGAGCGCCTCGTCCGGCCGCCAACACGTCGTGTGGTGACGATGTGGCGGCATAGGGCTCGGCCGTCCTGGATGATTGTCGTGCGCGACTCGACCGCCCAGTCGGGGCCGCGGCGCACACCGCCTCCCGGCCGCCCTTCGGCGGACTCCGGGAAGTCGAACACCAGCAGTCCCCCGGGTTCGAGCGCCCGGAACCCACGTGAGAAGAACCGGGAAAGCCGGCGCGGCTGCGGGTGATGGTCGCGAACATAGCTGACGACCTCCCCGACCGCCACGATTGCCCGGCAGGGCGGGACCGCGCCTTCGGCCAGGGACCCGACACGGAAGGTGCCGCGTGGGGCGCGCCGCCGGGCGAGGCGAATCATGGCCGGGGAGATGTCGATGCCGGTCACCGAGTACCCGGCGTCGATCAGGGCCTCCGCCAGGTGCCCGCCGCCGCAGCCGGTACTCGACGACACGGCCGTCATGGATGCGGTGGCGCGCGAGAAGACGCAGGAGGCCGGGCGCGGCGCGCCGGGCCAGGTCGCTGAAGCCTACGTCGTGCACGTAGGCCAGATCCGTGCAATACAGGCGTGTGTCGCGAGGCCACGTCGTCATGTCATCAGGGCGCGCCCCATCCTACTCGTGCCGCAGGGCCAGCATCGGGCTGGTGTGAGACGCGCGGCGCGCGGGAACGTATGCGGCGAGGAACGTCACCGCGAGCACGATGGGGATCACGATCAGCAGCGCGCCGAGATCCTGCTGGTCCTCGCCCGTCGGAAACGCCGCTGCCAGCAACTGTCCCGCCCCGACGCTGGCTGCGAGCCCAACCACCAGGCCGACCCCCGCCAGGACGAGGCCGTGACCGAGGACCATGCGGAGCACCGCCCTCTGGTCCGCGCCAATCGCCATGCGGATCCCGATCTCCCGGGTCCGGCGGCTGGCCGCGTACGCCACCAGCCCGTAGAGGCCGACGATGGCCAGGCCGAGGCCCATCAGGCCCATCGACGCAACGGTCGCGATGAGCACGTTGAAGATGGTGGTCGCGCGCATCCGGTAGAACTCCTCCATCGTTCGCACGTTGTAGATGGGAAGAGTCGGATCCAGGCGGTGGACCATCTCGCGGAGGGGGCCGGCGAGGCTCGCGGGATCGCCGGCCGACTGGACGAGCATGACCATCTCCTCGACGCGCCGCTGCCGGTACGGGAAGTAGACGAACTCGGTCGGCGGCTCGGCGATGAAGAGATACTTGGTGGTCTTCGCGAGCCCCACGACCTGCACCCACGCGTCATCGCGGACGAGGCGCAACCGCTTGCCGATCGGGTCCTCGTTCGGCCAGTAATGACGCGCGAACGCCTCGTTGACGATCGCGACCTTCGGCGCGCCGGCCGAGTCCTCCGCCCCGAAGCCGCGGCCGCGAAGGATCGCGAGCCCCATCAGCTCGAAGTAGTGCTCGTCCACGCGGGACGCCAGCACCGCGGCGTTCTCCTTGCCGGCCGGAAACTGGAACCCCTCCGGGACGAGGGGCTCGACGCCCAACCCGTCGTTCGCCATCGGGACGGACGTCGCCATCGACACGCGCACGACACCCGGCAGTTCGCGCGCGCGATCGGCCACGTCCTCGAAGAACTGCTCCGATTGCGCCTCGCTGTATCGCACGAGGCTCGTGTCGAAACTCATCATGAGCAGGTGGTCCGTGCGGTAGCCGGGCCCGGCAGCGAGCTGGCTCCTGAAACCGCGATACATGAAGAGCGCGACGGCGAGCAGCACCACCGAGACGGCGACCTGCCCTCCCACGAGCAGCATGCGGCCCCAGCGCCGACGCCGGCCCGGCGCGACGGCGTCGCCAGCCTTCATCACGGCCGTGAGGTCCGCGCGGGTCGCCTGGATCGCCGGCAGGAGGCCGCACAGCACGGCGCTGGCCACCGACGCGGCGAGGCTGAACAGCAGGGCGCGGCGGTCCATCCGGAACGAAAGGAGGAGCGGCAAATCGGTCGGCAGCTCGATCTGCCGGAAGAGCATCATGCCGGCGTATCCCACGCCGAGGCCCACCACGCCGCCCGCGAGGGACATCAGCACGCTCTCGGTCACCAGCTGCCAGACGAGCCGGCGCCGGCCGGCGCCAATGGCCAGGCGCATCGCCATCTCCCGTGCGCGAACCGGCGCCCGACTGGTCAGCAGCCCCGCCACGTTGGCGCAGGCAACCAGCAGGACGGCGATGGCGAGCGTCGCCAGCATCGCCACGAGCATGGCATCCGGGGGGCTCGAGGCGATCCGCGCCTGCAGCTCCGTGCGGACGGTCCAGCGGCGGTTCTTGTTCGTGTCCGGGTGGGCGCGTGCCAGGTCCGCCCCGATGGTCGACAGCTCCGCCTGCGCCGTGGCCTGCGACACGCCCGGCGCGAGCCGGCCCTTCATCGACAGGTTCCGCACGTCCCGGGCCTCGAGCGACGCCGCCTTGGGATCGGTCAGGAGCAGCGGCGACATCATCAGCGGCACGAAGAAGTCGGAGCGAATGTACTGGTTCAGGCCGGTGAACTCCCGCGGGGCGACGCCAATGACGGTGAACGGGCGGCCGTTGAGGTCCACGCGCCGGCCGACGATCGACGGATCCGACGCGAACTGCTGCACCCACAGCGCGTGCCCGAGCACGACGACGGCGTCCCGTCCGGGCACACGATCCTCTTCGGGCAGGAAGGCCCGGCCGAGCGCCGGCTCGACGCCCATGACACGGAACATGTTGCCGCTCGCGAGCATGCCCATCCTCAGCGCGGGGACCGCCCCGGGGCGGCCGGCGAAGCCCACCGTGAGGTATGAGAAGGCCACGAGACCGTCGAAGCTCTTGCTGCGGTCGCGGATATCCACGTAGTCGCGGTACGACGAGGCGAGGCCGCTGGCGCGGAGAGCCTCGATCGTCATCGCCGATCCGACCGTCAGCACCTCGCCCGGCCGGGCCACCGGGAGCGGCCGCAGGAGCAGCGCGTCGGCGAAGCTGAAGATTGCGCAGTTGGCGCCGACCCCGATTCCCAGCGAAAGGACGGCGATGGTCGTAAAGCCGGGCGCCCTAGCCAGCATGCGGCACCCGTACCGAACGTCACGCCACAGGTGTTCCAGCCAGATCACCATATGCCGACCTTAGACGCAGGCCGGGAAGTCGTTGTTCTCGGGCCGCGGCTTTGGCCAGGGCCGGGCTCCGTTCCTCCGCCCCCGGAGACAAAGCTGAGGTGGTCAGGTCGGGTGGGCGACCGACGAAATCCGAGGAGCGACAGGCGCTTGCGCGCCCGCCCCCCCGGGCGTCGCCCTCCCCGCGGCTGCATTTCACCGCACGGTCACGTACCCGCTGGTGGCCCACGCGTCATATCCGTTGATCGGCGCGCCCATCAAGATGCGTGACGTGAAGCCGCGTCTATCCGGCCGAAGCCCAGGACAAACGGACGCGCAGCGTCAGAACCCCAGCGGCTCCAGCCGGCCGTCCTTCTTGATGGCCAGGCGGATCGGCCGCGGCAGGCCCCGCGTGGGCACCGTCACCTCGGCCCAGAGCTCCTCGCCCGGCTTGCGGACCGTAGGATCGGGAACGCCTTCCGGGATGAAGTACGCCACCGGGCCGATCGACCAGTCCTTGATGCGGCCGGCGGGCTGCTGCAGCAGGGTGTAGCCCGCAGGATCGGGCTTCGCCACGAGCCGGCCGTTCTCCACCGAGAGACGCATGTTCTCGTACGGCTTGGGGGCGCCGGCCTCCACCACGAGCCGCACACGCACGTAGCGGCCGCGAATGAGAGCCTCGGGGTCGTAGCCGACCGTACGGACCCACGTCCGCGGGCGCACGGCACGGTCCACGTAATACTTGCCAGCCAGCGAGCACACGATTGCGACGTGCAGGCCGGCCACGATCAAGCCGCGTGTCCTGGCCGTCATGCGCGCACCTCCTTCAGCCGGGCAATCATCCTCCGGCGGGCACGCTCGAGCGCGTAGCCGCCCGCGAGGAACAGGACGCCGAGCCCCAGCAGGCTCGCCGAGCGCCCGATCTTGTCCATGATGCTGTCGAAGTAGAAGAACAGCACCGTCAGCGCGAACGCGGCCACCGCCAGGTTGACGCGCTCGGGACGACGGTCGGCAAACCCCCACCACGCCAGGCCCAGGCAAGCGCCGGCGGCCCAGAGATAAAGAGCGAGGTGCTGCTCCGGCGTGATCGGGATGACCAGGAGGAGAAGCGTCCACACCGCGGCGGCGGCCAGTTTCCAGCTTTGCGTGCGCCGCGAGACGAGGGCCACGGCAAACGGCAGACCCAACGCGAGCGTCCACGCGAGCACGGTCACGTGCCAGCGGGTCGGCGGCAATGGGGCGCGGCACGCGGGCGGCATCATGACGCTGACGGCAAGGTAGAGTGCCGCCGGGATCAGCGCGAGGCCGCCAAGCATCCGCAGCGGGCGCCACAACGACGCCTCACGACGGATCGGCAGGGTGAAATACGCAAGCGCCAGGAGGAACACGCCGACGCCGTCCGCGCGGCCCACTCCCCCGGCCTCGACCCCCTCGGCCAGCAGCCAGGCGGGCAGGAGGATCGCAGTGAGGCCGGTCTGGGCCTGGTCGCGCACGAGGGCCAGCGCCAGGGCCGAGCCGAGCGCCCACATCATCACGCCGCCCGGCCAGTGTTCGTCGAGGTTGAAGATCTGCCCGGTGAGGAAGATCCCCGCGCCCAGGCTCACGGTGCCGAGCGCGTGCAGCACCGGCGTCAGCGCCGGGAAGCGGTCGTCGAGGCCTACGGCCGCCAGGTGGAAGCCGCCAACCAGGAGCAGGACGAGAGCAAAGCGCGAGAAGGGCGAAAGCGCGTCCCAGTTCGCCGAGACGAACAAAAGCACCCCCGCGCCAATCAGCACGCCGCCGAGCGCCAAGGCCAGCTTGACCATCGGCTGGACGATCGCGCTGTCGGCCGGGTGCTGCTGCTGGAAGTCACGGATGCTGGCTTCCAGGCCAGGATCGATGAGCCCCGCTTCCACCCACCGGGCGAGCGCCCGTTCCCAGGCTCGCAGCATCGGGCACCTCCACGAGGGATTGACGAAGCAGCCGGAGGAAGTTACTCCAGGCGCGGCCGAGGACGTGGAGCGCGCGCCCTATGATCGGCTCCTTCCGCACACGTCGCTGTTGAGGTACTTCAGGCCCGAGTCGGCCATCAGCGTGACGACCGTCGCACCCGGTCCGAGCCGCTCCGCCACCTGGGTGGCGGCAACGACGTTGGCGCCCGAAGAGGTTCCGGCGAAGAGGCCCTCTTCGCGGGCCAGGCGCCGCGCCATCGCCTTGGCATCCTCCGTTTCGACGGAGAGGATTCCGTCCACCAGTGTCGGATCCCACAACGGAGGGATGTAACCGATGCCCACGCCTTCTATCTTGTGCGGCCCTGGCTGCCCGCCCTGCAACACCGGCGACTCGGCGGGTTCGACGACGAAGAGCTTCACGCCGGGCTTGTGGCGCTTCAAGACCGTGGCGACCCCGCGCGAGGTTGCCGCCGTACCCACGCAGTACACGAAGGCGTCCACCTCTCCGCTCGTCTGGCTCCAAATCTCCTCGGCCAGCGGGTAGTAGCCCGCGATGCTGTCCTGGTTGTTGAGTTGATCCGTCCAGCAGGTATGCGGCTCCCGGCTCAGCACGCGGGCAGCCTCGATCATGTCGAGGATGAGCTTCTTCGTGGTACGGCCGCCCTCGCTGGGGACGATCGTCAACTGCGCGCCGAGCGCCGACATTTGATCCAGCTTCTCGCGGCTGAAGGCATCCGAGGTGACGATGCGCATGGAATAGCCTCTCGCGGCGCAGACCAGGGCAAGCGACGCGCCGGTGCTGCCGCCGCTGTACTCGACCACGGTGTCTCCGGGCTTCAGCCGGCCGTCGGCCTCGGCGCGCGAGATCACCGCGAGCGCCATCCGATCCTTGACGCTGCCCGTCGGGTTCTCCCATTCGAGCTTGACCAGGATGTCCGCGCACCCGGGCGGGGCGACCTTCCGCAACCGGACCATCGAGGTGTTGCCGATCGCCTGGAGAACGTCCATGTGTTGTCCCCTCAAGATCAGGGAGAATTCTACACCCCACGTTCGGACCCGCGTTCGGGCACCCGCGTGCGGACACAGTTGACGGGACCGGCGCGCTGGCGGCAACATGCGTCGCGAACTGAGCGCTCCAAGAGCGGTTGAGAGTTGACGGTCAAGGGTTCAAGGGGGGTGCTGTCGCGCCCGCGGCGCGTACCGAACCGGCGGCCCCCGAACCGTAAACCTGGAGGACCTTCCGGGAGGATGCGATGATCGAAGGGATGGACCGGCGGCAGTTCCTGATTGGCGGTGCGCTCGCGACCGCCTCGTTGGTTCCTGGCGGGAAGCAGGGGCAGGCGCAGGCGCCCGCCGTGCGCACCGGCTCGGTGAAGCCCGTCGTCGTCTCGGACGTGAGCGGGATCCGCTGGAAGAACGGCGGCCCGGTGTGCGCCGTCGAGAAAGCGTTCCAGATGATCACGTCGGGTGCCGACGTGCTCGACGCAATCATCGCGGGCATCAACATCCCCGAGCAAGACCCGGAGGAAACCGGCATCGGCTTCGGCGGGCTTCCGAACGCGGACGGCATCGTCCAGCTCGATTCCTGCTGCATGCACGGGCCGAAGAGGCGCGCGGGCGCGGTGGCCGCTCTCGAGGGCGTGCGAACGCCGTCGCTCGTCGCGAAGGCCATGATGGAGCACACGGACCACCATCTGCTCGTCGGCAGGGGCGCACAGGAATTCGCCCGCAGTCTCGGCTTCAAGATTGAGGCGGACCTGAACACGCCGCGCTCGCGCGAACTCTGGCTGGAATGGAAGCGTCGCAGCGACCCGGATCACTACCTGGATCCGAAGCGGAGGGAGGCGGCCGGGCTTGCGGCGGGGCTCTCGATGGTCCGCGACGGCCTCATTCCCGAGGGTTCCTTCTGGGGCACGATCAACTGCAACGCGGTAGGCCCGACCGGCGACGTCTGCGGCGCGACGTCAACCAGCGGCACCGCCTGGAAGATCCCGGGCCGGGCCGGCGACTCCCCCATCATCGGCGCGGGCGTCTACGTGGACAACGAGGTGGGCGCCGCCGGCTCCACCGGGCGCGGTGAGGCCAACCTCTACAACCTCACGCCCTTCCTCATCGTCGAGGAGATGCGTCGCGGGCGCCACCCGAAGGACGCGGGGCTCGAGGGGCTCCGCCGCATCAAGGCCAACACCATCGAGAAGCGCCTGCTGAACGCGAAGGGCAACCCCTCGTTCAACATCCGCTTCTTCATCGTGAACAAGAAGGGCGAGTTCGCCGGCGTGTCGATGTACGCCGCCGGCGAGAAAACCTACGCGGTGTGCACCGAGAACGGCCCCGAGGAGCGACCGCTCGAACCGCTGATCGAGGGCGAGCCCACTCCATGAAGGAGGGACGTCGATGAGGACGCGGACCCTGGTCGTGGGTCTTGCCATCGCCATGGCGTGGCTGGAAGGCGGCGTCGCGGTCGGCCGGCAGGCGAAGGCCGCACCCACCCGGGCCGAGATCGTCAGGGCCGCCACTGACATCATGCGCGCCGCGGGCTATTGCACGCTGGCCACGACCGAAGGTGTGCAGCCGCAGGCGCGGCTGATCGACGCCTTCGAGCCCGAGCCGGACCTCACCGTGTGGATGGCGACCAAGCCGAACACCCGCAAGGTGGCGCAGATTCGCAAGAACCCCCGGGTGGCGCTGCTCTACTTCGACCCCAAGTCGTCTGGCTACGTGACGCTCCTCGGAGAGGCGGTGTTGGTGACCGACCCCGCGGAGAAGGCCAGGCGGTGGAAGGACCGGTGGGCCGCGTTCTACAAGGACCGCAACCGCGGCGACGACTACCTCCTGATCCGGGTGAAGCCGCACACGTTGGAGGTCTCGAGCCCCTCCCACGGCATGCAGAACGACCCGGACACCTGGCGCCCGGTGATCCTAAGCCTCCGCTGAGATCTGTGGCCATCCCTCGATTGGCCATCCCGGCACCAAGCGGGGACGTCGAGGCCCGGGATTCGGTCGAAGCTACCGGTCGAGCGCGCCGGCGGGAAACGCCGACTGGCGGCCCAGTACGTTCCGGAAGCCCCAGACCGCAAGCGCGGCGATCAACACGACGACGACACCCGTGCGCCAGCGGTACCAACTGGCCGGGTCGTATGTCAGCGGCGTCGTCTCGAGCGCGATCCACGCCGTGTAGAACGCGGCCCCCGCCAGCACCCCCCCTTCGCCGTGACCGCTACTACGGTCGCGGAGGCGATCGCGGCGAGGATCAGCGGACCGGCCGGCGCGGCGCTGGTCCACGGCTGCGAGTAGAGAAGCTCCCACGTGTGCAATCCGAAGCCGACCAGGAACCACGCCGTCCACGCAAGGTAGACGCGCCGGAGCGCCAGCCGCAAGACCAGCAGTACCTGCGATCGACATCAGTGCGTAGACCGGCCCCACCCAACCGCTCGTGTCGGGAGCCAGGAACCACCCGAGGCCCCCGTCGAGCGAACCGGTCGCATACCCCGGGAGCATCAGGGGCAACGAGAAGGCACGGGTAAGGGCGGCCAGTGTGCCTGGAACGATGCCGGCGGCCAGCAGCGCGCCCGCCACACCCGCGAGTAGCGACTGTCCTACGAGCGGGTCGCGCCAGCGGCCGTCGAGAAGACGGGTCCAGGCTATCAGCAGGTGGGGCCACCGGCGACGGAGGAATGGCTCCACGCCCACGTAGAAGAGCCACGTCTGAGCGCCGGCACAGAGCGGGAGGCCGAGGAGGTAGATCAGCACGCCGAGCAGGTCCAGCGGCTCGAGAGTCCAGTGCCGGCGGAACAACACGAAGATCGTTTCCGCCGCGACGACCGCCATCGCCAGCCTATACGCCCCCTTCCGGTCGCCGCGCCCGAGCCTGAGGTTGTGCCTCGCGAGGACGGCCAGCACGCCGAGGCAGGCGAACACGGTCACGGTGGAAAAGAGATCGAGCGCGCGTTCGAGGGAGGACCTCCGCGCGGGCGTGGAATCCGGCCCTCTCTCGGCGTAGGTCAGGAACTGCACCGGGCGGCCGCGGTAAGCGCTGGCCTCCACCCGGATCGGGCTGTCGCCGACGCGACCCTCCCACGCCCGGCTCTCGTCGGCGGTAACGACCGGCGGCCACCCAATCGGCGACGAATCGGCGAAGGCTGTGATGTCGAGCCCTGCCGCTGCGAACAGCGCGCTCCAACTGGTCGGGGCGGACGACGGCGCAGCGGCCCGCCGAAATCCAAGGCCGCCCACCCGGAGGGTGATCAGGCGGCCGCGTCCATCGAGTTCGAGGTAGACATCGTCCGGGTCGCGAGGGGCGGGGTCGAATGGCTTGATGTCGCCAAACGGGTACCAGGTGAACAGCTGCGCATGGCTCTCACGGTAGCAGAAGACGATCGCGGCGGGTGTCGAGCCCGGGTCCGAGTGCCACTCGCGGGGCGGCCGGGTCTTCGCGAGCGCCGTGAGGTATCCGCGATCCGCGCGAAACCAGAAGGCGGTGTCCGCCGGGGTGGTCGTGTAGCCGAGCCTCGCGAGGGTGCCGCGGGCCGTGTCCGCCTGGAGGATCGGGTTGGGCAGCGGCACGAGGTTGGCCAGCTGCGTCAAGCCGCCAAGCGGCACGGCAAGCGCGAGCGCGGCAAGGCAGGAGACGAACCACATCCACGCCTGCCTTCGCGGCAGCGTGCCTTCCTGGCCGGAGGCGGCGACGAGCGCAGGCGACGGCGTTTCACCCGCGGCGAGCGCGGCCGCGAGCGCGTCGCCGCCGGGCAGCGACGCCGCAAGCTGCCCCGCCGAGACAGGGCGGTTCGCCGGGTCCTTTTCGAGGCAGCGCAGGATCGCGCGCTCCACGGTCGGTTCGATCTCGGCGACGATCGCGGAAGGATGGCTGGGCCGGGAATCGTTGTGGGCGAGGCGCCATCCTTCGAGGGTGGTCGCGTTGAGCGCCGGCCTGCCAGTGTAGACCTCGTAGAGGACGAGACCGAGCGCGTACAGATCACTCTGCACGCTTGCGGGCGCGCCGCCGAAGCGTTCGGGCGCCATGTAGGCAACCGTGCCTGCGACGTCCACGAGCGCACAGCCGCGCCCCGCCGGCGCCGCACTCCCCGCGTCCTCGATTTCCACTGCGAGGCCGAAGTCGGTAATCCGTGCCTGCCCGCGACCGTCGATCATCACGTTGGCCGGCTTGAGGTCCCGATGCAGCACGCCTCGATCGTGAGCCGCCGCAAGGCCAGCGCACAGCTGCCGTGCCACCTCCAGGGCCTTGGTCGGAGGCAAACGCCCGATTCGCCGCAGCAGCGATGCCAGATCCTCCCCGTCGATGAACTCCATCGTCAGGAAGACGCGCCCCTGCACTTCGCCGACGTCGTACACGCGGCAGACGTTCGGGTGGGAGACACTGCGCGCGCTGCGGACTTCGGCAAGCAGCCGCTCGCGGGCGATCGGGTTGGCCTCGAGTTCTGGCGGAAGGAACTTCAACGCGACCGGCTGGCCCAGGCGCAAATCGTCCGCGCGGTATACCTCGCCCATTCCGCCTCGCCCCACCCGCGCCACCATGCGATAGCGCTCGGCGAAGACGGTGCCTGGGGCGAAGCCGGCGACGCCGGCCGGAGGCGAGGGCGACGAGCCGAGGCGCGTCTCCGAGGTGCCGAGTTCCATGGATCACCTCATCTCCTGCATCGGGTGGGAAGCGCCAAGACGTTTGCGGTCCCAAGACAAGTGACGAAACGGCGAATCGGAGTTACTCTCTCGCTGCCCTCTGCCACCCCTCTTGGCCGCGACAGGAGCTCATCATGACCCATCCGGACCCCGCCAGAGCAGCGAGCGCCGACCGGCGCGGCAAGCGCCTGAGGCCAGCGCCGCGGATTGGGGCGGCTGTCGTTCTCGGGGCCATCACCTTACTGCCGGCGGCCTTACCCGGCGTGCTCGACCAGGCCGTCCAACCGCGGTCCGCCTCAGAACCGCTGTTCGAGTCGATCCAACCTGGCGTCTTCGGCATCTCCGGCGGTCAGCCGGGCGCGTGGGCCGACGCCGATGGCGACGGGGATCTCGACCTGTTCACCGGCATGAAGGCCGGCATTCCGAACAGGCTGCTGGTCCAGGAGCGGGGTGTCTTCAAGGACGTCGCGTCGAATGTCGGCATTGCGGACGAAGCCGACACCCGCGGGATGGCGTGGGGCGACTTCGACGCCGACGGCAACATGGATCTCTACGTCGGGTTCACCAAGCGGTCGGGCGTCGCAAGCAAGCTCTACAGGAACGACGGCGGCGGGAAGCACTTCACCGACGTGGCGGCCACGATGGGCGTGGAGGCTTCGGGGTTCGAGACGCGCCAGGTGGCGTGGGTGGACTTCGACAACGATGGCCGGGTGGACCTGTTCGTCGCGTTTCGCGACGGGCCGAACAAGCTCTTCCGGAACGAGGGAGCACGCTTCCGTGAGGTGGGCCAGGCGATGGGGGTGGACGATCCGCGGAAGACGGTCGGCGCCGTGTGGTTCGACTACAACCAGGACGGACGCCTCGACGTGTTCTGCGCGAACCAGGACGGCGACAAGAACGGCCTGTGGCGGAACGACGGCAACTCGTTCACCGACGTCGCGGCGGAACAGGGAATGGAAGGCATCGCGCCGGGGCGCGCGGGCAGCAACGGACCGAGCGTAGTGGATTTCAACAACGACGGGTTCCTGGATCTCTTCGTCGCCGGCTACGGCCGCAACTTCCTCTACCGCGCTGACGGCAAGGGTGGGTTCAGCGACGTCTCCGAGCGGCTCGGCGTGGCCGGCGGCGACCGCGCGACGCCGTCGAGCTGGGGCGACTTCGACAACGACGGCCGTCCCGACCTCTACGTCTCCTCCTACATCGACAAGCCGCCGAACGAGAAGGACTTCCTGTTCCGCAACGACGGCGGGCTGTTCGTGGACGTCACCACGGAGCTGTTCCGGAAGCACGGCGCGACGCACATGGTGGAGTGGGCCGACTACGACGCGGACGGCGCCATCGACCTCGCCTTCGGCAACAACAACCCCGAAGGCCGCAACGGGTTGTTCCGCAACCTGCTCCCTCCGGCGCAGGCCGCCCGGTCGCTGCAGGTCCGCGTCCTCGACGCGAACGGCCGGTCAACGCGGGCGGGCGCGGAAGTCCGCCTCTACGCGGCCGGCACGCGCAAGGCCGTCGGCAGCCGCATCGTCAGCACGGGCGGGGGCTACACGTCGCAAGGGCAGACGCCGGTGCACGTCGGCCTTGGGGAAACGAAGAGAGTGGATGTCGAGGTGACCGGCTTCACAACCGCGGGCCGGAAGGTGACGCGCGTGGCGAGTGTCGATCCGGCCAAGGTGCCTGGCCGGATCCTGGTGGTCAAGCTGCCGCGCTGACGGCCTGCGGCGACCGCTGATCCGCAAAGGGACCAGGAATCAGGATTCAGGAATCGGGGGTCACGCGTGATGCCCTGAATCCTGAATCCCGACGCCTGAATCCTTCGGTCCCTACCGTTCGCTCCCGCCTCGCGGTTGCTGTTTCCCGCCTCGTCCCGTCACGTGGTTCTCGATGGAGCGGAGGGCCTCGCGAATGCCGCTTCGCACGTCCTCGGGCGACGGACCCTGGTGTCCCGCCGCTCCCCCGACGCCGCTGCTGAACGAGAGATGGACCCTTACCTCGGCCGCCTGTTTACCGCGCGGCGTGACCTCGAGGCTGCCCTTGTAGTGGCGCTCGTCCGCTCCCCACTCGAGCCGCATATGCTCGCGGTCGGCCCGCAGAGTACCCGTCCGCGTCGTACGAATGCCCCTCGGCCTCGCCTTGGACGCGCACCCGCCCGCCCTGCTCGGCCGTGGCCTTGCGCGTGGTCGGGAGGTACTTCGGCAGGTTCTGCACCTTCGACACGAAATCGAACACCTGCGTGGCCGGAGCGTCGATCCTCATCGATTCGTCGAACTCGCCCGTGATGTTCGGTCGATCCGCCATCTGGCCCTCCTGTTCAAGCCGAGCCCGCCGCCGAATGGCGAACGCGGCGCCGGAACGCGCGGAGCAGGGAGCGTGCCAGTACCTTCGGCCACGGGCTGACGTGGCGCCTTGCCGCCGTCATCGCTCGTGCCGCTTCGGTCGCCCCGGCCGAGCAATTGCCAACCGATGAGATCGTCGCGCCCCGCCTTCACGCATAATCGAATGATGGACGGCGTCCAGGAGCTCGACCGCTACACGGTGCTCGACAACCTGCTCGAGGGGTGCCAGGTCCTCGGCTTCGACTGGCGATACCTGTACGTGAACCACACCGTGGCGCGGCACGGCCGCCGAACACGCGAGGATTTGCTGGGCCGGGCGATGACGGACGTCTACCCGGGCATCGAGCAGACGGAGATGTTCGGGGTGCTGCGGCGCTGCATGGACGAGCGGACGGCCGGCAGCCTGGAGAACGAGTTCACCTACGAGGACGGCTCGACCGCGTGGTTCGAGCTCCGGGTCGAACCCGTTCCGGAGGGCTTATTCGTGCTCTCGCTCGACATCTCCGGGCGGAAGCAGGCCGAGCGGTCGATGCGCCAGCAGATCGACCGGCTGCGGTCGCTGCGTGCGATCGACCTCGCCATCCTCGGCACGACGGACTTCCGCGTGGCGCTCAGGGCGGTGCTCGAGGAGACGACGAGGCGCCTCGGGGTGGATGCCGCTGCCGTCTTCCTGATGGAGGGCTCGACGACGCTGCAGGTGGCCGCGTGCGTGGGGTTCTGCGCGACCGCGGCGGATCGGCTCACGGTCCGCCTCGGGGAGGGCGCGATCGGTCGCGCGGCCTTGAGACGGAGGACCATCATGGTCCCCGACGTGCGGGCCGGGAGCGCGGTCGAGGAGGTGCCGCGGGCACTGGTCGAGAAGGGCATCCAGGGGTTCTGCGTGGTGCCGCTCGTCGCCAAGGGACACATGATTGGGGTCCTCGCGGCCGCGCACGGCAAGCCCCTTCGCGTGGACGACGACTGGACAAGCTATCTCGAAGCCCTCGCGGGCCAGGCGGCCATGGCGATCGACGCCGGCAAGTCGTTCGAGGCCCTGGAACGGGCGCACATGGAACTGGCCCTCGCCTACGAGACGACGATCGAGGGATGGGCCGGCGCGCTCGAACTGCGCGACAGGGAGACGGCGCACCATACGCTGCGCGTCGCCGACCTGACGGTGGAGTTGAGCCGGGCCGCCGGCCTGGGCGACGGCGAGCTGGTGCACATCAGGAGGGGCGCCCTCCTGCACGACATCGGCAAGATGGCGATTCCCGACTCGATTCTCCTCAAGGAAGGCAAGCTCACGGACGAGGAAGTGGCGGTGATGCAGAAGCACCCCACCTACGCGTACGAGTTGTTGTGGCCAATCGCCTACCTGCGGCCGGCGCTCGACATCCCCTACTGTCATCACGAGCGATGGGACGGGAAGGGCTACCCGCGCGGCCTGAAGGGCGAGGGGATCCCCATGGCCGCGCGCCTGTTCACGGTCGTAGACGTCTGGGATGCCCTCCGCAGCCCGCGCCCGTATCATGCCAGCTGGTCGATCGAACGGGCGCGCGAGGAACTGCGGGGGCTGGCCGGCACTCACCTCGAGCCGGCCGCGGTGGATCTCTTCCTGAACATGATGGAGGGGAAGGAGCGGGCGTGACGGAGGCGCGCCTCGCGCAAACGCCGGGGGCGCTGCCGTGACGACTTTCACTCCTCGTCGAACACCCTCGCGAGCTCGTCGCGTTCGGGAAGCACGAGCCGCTCCCGCCGGCCGTCGCGCGTGAGCGTCATGCCGTGGCCCGGGTCCTGCACTTCGGCGACGACGGCCGCGGGGATGTCCTCGCGGGCCAGTGCGTCGAGGACGAGCGGGGCCGAGGGTGGCGGCGTCCCAATCAGCAGCGATCCGGAGGCAATCAGCCGCAGCGGATCCACCGAGAGAGCGGCGCAGATGGCTTCCGTCTCCGGCCTGACGGGTATGCGCGACGCGTCAACCGAGATTCCAAGGCCCGCCGTGGCGGCCAGTTCCAGCAAGCCGCTCACCACGCCCCCTTCGGTCGGGTCGTGCATCGCGCGCGCGGCCCCGGTGCCCGCGGCGGTGAGAGCCGCACGCACAACGCTGATCCCCGGGTCGTCCAGGAAGGCTGCCGCGCGGTCGAGAACAGCTGCCGGCACGCGCCCGGCCAGCGACTCACGCTTCTCCCGCGCGAGGATGGCCGTGCCCTCGATCGCGGCGGACTGCGTCAGGATCACCACATCGCCGGGGCGGAGCGATTCCTTCCGGACGAGGCCGCCGCGCTCCACCTCCCCCATCACCTGGCCGACCGCGATCGGCCGGTCGATCCCGGGGGTGATCTCCGTGTGCCCTCCGCAGAGAGTGATGCCGAGCGCGTCGCAGGCAGCCGTCGCGTCCTTCATGATCGACACGACGAGCGCCTCGTCTGCCCGTCCGGCCGGCAGGAGCAGGACGAGGAACAGCCAGCGCGGGCGTGCGCCCATCACCGCCACGTCGTTGGCGTTGACGTGGACGGCGTAGGAACCGATCCGGTCGGTGGCGAACGTGATGGGATCGGTCGCCACCACCAGGCAGCGCCCCTCGCCCATCTCGATGACGGCCGCGTCCTCGCCGGGCCGCGGCCCGACGATCACACGCGGGTCGCGGCACGGCAGGGTGCACAACAGGGCCTCGAGGTGCGCGGCGGGCAGTTTGCCGGCTGGGTACATCGGGCCTACATTGTACGGCTCAGCGCGACCGCGCGACACCTTTCTCAATTCTTCATTTTCGATTCCGTGTTCGCTGGCCTTTGACCGCTCACCAAGTTCTTCGCGACTTCCGCGATTCCCCTAACCGAACGCTTCGACTCGCGCCTCCGCGCCGCTTCGCGCCTGCGCGATCTTTCGAACAGAATCCCCGCACAACTGGAGTCATCCGGGTAGGACTCTCCGTCCTCCAACACCTAGCTTGGATTCGCGCCCCGTGGCCCGCCCTGGCTCGGCGGCATGGCGACGAGGGTGACTGACGCCCCTCGAGGCGTCCCCGGGAGCAGCCCGCCCGGGGAGAAGGAGGACACATGAAGTTCGTTCGGATCGTCGTTGTCGCCGCCGCCGTTCTGGCGGGACTGGCGGCACCCGGGCTTGCGCAGCAGCCCGGCGAAGTCTTCGGAAAGGTCACGGACACGTCCGGAGCGGTCATCCCCGGCGTCACGGTGACCCTCAGCAGCCCGGTGCTCCTGCAACCGCAGGTTGCGGTCACGGGCGCGACCGGCAGCTACCGGTTCCCGGGCCTGGCGATCGGCACGTATACCATCCGCTTCGAGATTGCCGGGTTCACGACCTTCGTGCGGGACCGGGTCCGGATCGAGATCGGCGCGAACGTCCAGATCAACGCCGCGCTCCAGATCTCCCAGGTGCAGGAGACGGTCACGGTCAGCGGCGAGACGCCCGTGGTGGACCTGCGCGACAGCAGCAAGACCAGCCGCTTCAACCAGGAAGCCCTGCAGAGCATCCCGTCGGCGCGCGACCCGTGGGTGATCATCGAGCAGGCCGCGGGCGTGGCGATGGATCGCCAGAACGTGGGCGGAAGCGCCTCGGGCCAGCAGTCGAACTTCGTCGCGCGCGGCGCGGCCATGCGTGAGCAGAAATGGAACCTCGACGGCGTGGACATCACCGACATGTCCGCAACCGGCAGCTCGCCGGTGTACTTCGACTTCGACGCGTTCGAAGAAATGCAGATCTCGGCCGGCGGCGCCGACGTGACGATGCAGTCTCCGGGCGTCGCCGTCAACCTGGTGACCAAGAGCGGCTCGGACAGGCTTCGTGGATCCGGGCGCTGGTACATCACCGACCAGGCGTTCCAGGCGATCAACGTGACCGACGAGTTGCGCCGGCAGGGCGCGACCACCGGCAACCCCATTCAGCGCATCGTCGATTACGGCGGCGAGGCCGGCGGTCCCCTGTACCGCGGAAAGGCGTGGTTCTGGGGCAGCTACGGCAAGCAGGACGTCAACGTCGGGATCAACAACTTCTACAAGGACACCCCGGTCTGCCAGGCGATGAGGGTGGCACTGACCGCCAATCCGACGGCGGTGCCGGTCGAGGACGTGCGCGACTGCCTGAACAGCGACTCCACACTCCTCAACAACTACAACGCGAAGCTGGCGGTGGAGGCCTTCAGGAACAACCAGTTCTCGATGCTGTTCAACGCGGCGGAGAAAGTGCGCAACGCCCGCGACGCGTCGGACCTCCGGCCGCTGGAAACCACGTGGCGGCAGATCGGCGTGACCCGCGAGGACCTCGGTTCGCCGTGGTGGAAGACCGGGATGCCGAAGACCTACAAGTGGAGCGATCGCCACATTTTCAGCGACCGCTTCATGGCCGAGGTCTCCTACGCCCACATCGGCAACAACTTCGCGCTCGCGCTCCACGAGGACGACCTGCGGGACTTGCAGCCGGGCTACGAAATCACCACCGCCGCCTACGCGCGGTCGTACCAGGAAAACGTCTACGTCAGGCCGACCGACAGCGTGGACCTGATGGGCAACTACTTCTTCCCGGGCGTCCTGGGCGGGGATCACAGCCTCAAGTTCGGCGCGAAGTACCGCAACGACATCGCGCACACCGAGAGCATGTGGGGCGGCGACGTGCATGGCCCGCTTCCGGACGGCGCGCCCGCCGAGGCCCGCATCTACCGGCGGGGCTACACGCGAGTACGGCCTCGAGAACCGGAGCTTCTACCTTCAGGACACCTTCAGCCGGAAGCGGTTCACGCTCAACGCCGGCGTCCGCTTCGACCACCAGACCGACCACGCCAACCCGGCATCGGTGGCAGCCAACTGGATGTACGGGCAGCCGACCTACAGCGGCCTCTACAATGGCGTGACCTACAACGGCGCGGCGTTCAACCAGCTGCCGGCCCTCGCCTTCCCGGGCGCCGAGGCCGGTGTGGCGTTCAACAACTGGTCGCCGCGCGTCGGGGCTGACGTACGACCTCACCGGCAACGGGCGCACGTCGTCAAGCTGAACTTCGCCAGTACGTGGGCCAGCTCGGCAACGGCGAGATGTCGTCCACCTACAACACCGTCCAGTTGATGTACGTGCAGTATCCCTGGGTGGACGTCAACGGGGACCGGTTCGTCCAAGCCAACGAGGTCGTCATGACGGCCGCGCCGCTCGGGTTCACGACCGGGTACGACTACCTCAACCCCACGAGGACCACCACACCCGGGACGGTCGATCCCAACCTGTCTGCCGACTCGGCGAACGAGTTCCTGGCGACCTTCGACAAGCAGATCGCGTCCGACTTCGCGGTCAGCGCGTCGTACATCTGGCGGCGCTACCAGAACTTCCGCGCGAACAACGCCAGCGACTTCGGCGCGGCGACTGGGCGCCGGTCCGGTGGACGCCGCCCTCGACCGCCTGCCCGACCGGCAGCTACTGCCCGGAGGTCACCTACTACGTCCCGACCCGCCAGGTCCCGGTGAACTTCACCTTCGCGAACGTGCCGGGATTCTGGCGCGGCTACCAGGGGTTCGAGCTGTCGGCCCGTAAGCGGATGTCGAACAACTGGATGATGGCGACCTCCTTCTCGTTCAACGACACCAAGGCGCACGCCGATTCTCCGGCCGGTTACCCGGGATTCACCGACGCGCTCAGCGGCAACAATACGTTCGCCAACGTCAACAGCGACCCGACCAACATGGAGACTAGCCTCAACGGCGGCCAGTACGCGCCCGAGTCCACACTCAGCGGCCTCGGCAACGTGTTCGTCAACGCCCGCTGGATCTTCCGGGTGAACGGCGCCTACACCCTGCCCTGGTGGGACATCCAGGTGGCGGCCAACTACAACTCGAGGAGCGGCTACCCGTACGTGCGGTCCGTCCTCAGCCCGGGCGGCCGTTCAGCGCGGGCCAGGCGGTGGTCTACCTGGACAAGCGCGGCGACCTGCGGTTGCCGACGTTCAGCCAGGTGGATCTCAGGGTGGACAAGTCGTTCACCGCCTTTGGCCGCATGAAGGCGGTGCTCAGCGTGGACGTCTTCAACCTCCTGAACGACAACACGGCGCTCTCGGTTCGCGGTGGGCAGAACGCGAGCAACGCGAACCAGATCAGCGCGATCCTGGCGCCGCGCGTGCTCCGGTTCGGTGTCAGGGTGACGTTCTGAGAGGGAAGAGGAATGAGAACGCAGAATGGAGAATTGAGAATTGAGAATGTAGGAAGGAAGGACAGCTAGGGCCCCCGGGGGGCGCGGTGGCGGCCGCGCCCCTTTTCATTTAGGTGCTGATCGGCCTTTGGAGCAGCTCCGTAGGCAAAGCACAGCGACGGCGTAAAGACGCTTCCCCCTTCGCCCCCTACCTTCGAGACATGGAGGTGCGGGTGGCCGGAACCTGGCTCGGCGCCGGGTGCAAGGACGGTGATCGTTTCTTCTTGGAGGGGAAAGGTATGCGTAGAGTGATCTTCGGGATTCTCCTGGCGGCGGCGGTCATCCTGGCCGCACCGGCCGCGGCCCAGGAGACACGCGGAGCGATCGAAGGAGTCGTCAAGGACGCGCAGGGCGGCGTCGTCCCCGGCGCGACGGTGGAGGCCAAGAGTGCCGCGGGCACGCTGACGACGGTGACGGATGCGCGCGGCGCATACCGTTTTCCGGCGTTGGCACCCGGCGTCTACGAAATCATCGCGTCGTTGGAGGGCTTCACGCCGGTCAAGCAGCCGCCGGTCACGGTGGCCGTCGGCGTCTTGCTGAAGGTGGATTTGGCGCTCGCTCTAGCGGGCGTGAGCGAGATGGTGAGCGTCTCGGCCCAGACGGCCACGATCGACGTGAAGCAGACGTCGGCCGCGACCAACCTGGCGTCGGAGACGATTGACCGGCTCCCGAAGGGTCGCGACTTCCAGTCGGTGGTGACCCTGGCGCCCGGCGCGAACCAGGAGAGCCGGAGCGGCGGGATGTCCGTGGACGGCGCCTCGGCGTCGGAGAACAAGTACTACCTCGATGGCGTGGACACCACGAACCTGCGGACCGGGTTGTCGGCCACGCCGTTCCTGACGGACTTCAGCCAGGAAGTTCTTCAGATGAAGTTCAACTACGTGCATACGACACGGCCGACGTTCGGCGGCGCGACAGGCGGCGTGATCAGCGTCATCTCCAGGAGCGGCACGAACCTGTTCCACGGTGAGGCGGGCACCTATCTCAACGCCTCCGGCCTGAACGGCGACTTCGCACTGAACAGCACCGACCTGCTGGACAAGCAAGGCGCGGCCAACGCCCGCCAGGTGCTGCGCCTGAAGTTGAGCGGGGCCAACGAGGCAGAGCCCTGGCTGACACCGAGCAAGGACGATTACTCCCGCTGGGATCCGGCACGCGCAGCTCGGCGGGCCGATCGTCAGGGACAAGCTATGGTTCTGGGCGGGCTACACGCCCGCAGGTCGAGAACACGGAGCGAGACGGTCACCTTCGAGAGCACAGGCGAAACTGGCACCTTCACCTCGAAGGAGACGACCCAGAATATCGTTGGCAACCTGTCGTGGCAGGTCTCGCCGTCACTCCATGCGAAGGTCTCGGGGCAGAGCCAGCCGTCGCACGAAGAAGGGCATCCTCCCCGCGGTGGACGGCACCAGCAACCCCGAGGTCGCCTTCGGAAGCTGTACGGGTCCTGGGGCATCTTCTACGACGTGATGAAGCTGGAGCTGCCGCGCGGATCGTTCGGCGGGGACCACTACGTCGTGAACTACTTCAAGCTGGACGATCTCGATTGGAACACCTACATGGTGAACGGCCGCACGCCGGGCGACTTCATCGAGACCGTGGACTACCGAATCCCGTCCAACGATCCGGCCCATCCGGAGGCGGGCAGCGTCGACCCCAACCTGAAGCCTTTCAGGCAACAGGAGCTGGTGTTCGGCCTCGAGCACGAACTGACGCCGCGGGTGGCGGTCTCGGCGCGCTACGTCCACAAACAGGTGGACAGGGCCATCGAGGACATCGGCCACATGGAACCGGGTGTCGGCGAGATCTACGTCATCGGCAACCCTGGTGAGGGCCTGGCCAAGTATCCCGAGGCCGCGTCGTGTCCCACCTGCCCGGCGATGCCGAAGGTCACCCGCGACTACGACGCGCTGGAGCTGAAGTTCAACCGCCGTTTCGCCGACAACTGGATGTTCAACGGCAGCTACACGCTGAGCCGCCTCTGGGGGAACTACCCGGGCCTGGCGAGCTCGGACGAGATCGGCCGCGTGGCGCCGAACGTCACGCGGTTGTTCGACTCGCTCGTCATGGTGTTCGACGAGAACGGAGAGCCGGTCAGGGGCCGGCTGAACACGGACCGGCCGCACCAGATCAAGCTCACCGGCGCCTATCAGCTCCGCACGAAGACGATGGTCGCCGGGGCGTGGCGCGCTCACAGCGGGATTCCGATTTCCCGCGACGCGGACATGGTGGGCACCACCCCGGTCTTCTACAAGGGCCGCATGAGCGACGGGCGGACGCCGTGGCTGACGGTCTTCGACTTGAACGTGGTGCAGGACGTGCCGCTCGGTCGCCGCTTCCACGGGCAGATCGGCCTGAACGTGCTGAACGTGTTCGACCAGAAGGGGATTACCGACATGTTCCGCACCGCCACCCGGCAGACCGTGCCGGTTCCGATGGAGACATTCTTCGCGGGGGTCGATACGGAAGCGCGCATCGATCAGCTCGAAATCCTGCGCGACCCGCGGTTCCTCCAGGCGAACGGCTGGCAGCCCGCGCGCGAGGTTCGCGTCAGCTTGAAGGTGACGTTCTAGACTGTCGGTACTGACGCTGGCAGGGGTTTGGGGTCAGGATTCGGGATTCGGGGAAATCCGTTGCAGCGAGGTCAGCGTGACCTCCGTGACGCCTGACTCCTGATTCCTGATTCCTGATTCCTGCCTACTACCGCAGCGCCGCCCGTTCCCGCCTCGCAGCAATCAGGATCGGGGCGTCCTGGTCCGCCTCCTTCATCCACTCGATCACGGCGTCGTAGGCGGCACGGCTGCCCTCCACGTCGCCCGCCTCGCGGAGCGTCCGGGCAAGCCCCAGGCGCGCAAAGGCCACCCAGGGTGACAAGGACGCGAGAGGGCGAAGAGTCAGGAGGTCCGCGTAGGCCGCCGCCGCGGCTTCGGCATGGCCTGCCGACCGTTCGATCGACGCCCGGACACCGAGCGGGACCAGGCTGAAGTACCGTCCCCGCTCGAAGCGGGAGGCCGGGCCGAGCAAGCGGAGCGCCTCCTCCGGCCGGCCGGACGCCTCGGCCACGAGTGCCCGTGACACCGGCTGCCAGACGTAGTCGGTCGGAGTCGGGGTCTCGGCCTGACGCGTCACGGTTTCAAGCAGCCGGGCGGCGCGTGCGGAGTCCCCGGCCAGCGCCAGCACGCCGGCGGCAAACTGGCTGCTCGCCCCCCGCGAATCGATCGCGAGGGCCGCTTCAACCGCTGCGCGGCCGGCGCGCGGATTCCCGAGGAGCACTTCCACCTCGGCTTGCCTGAGCAGGACCCCCGCCCGCGCCACGGCCGTCCCCACCTGCGCCGCCGCCCGCCCAGCCTCCCACCAGGACTGCCGCGCCTCGCGCAAGCGGCCGGCCGACGCGGCCGCCAACGCCAGGCACTCAGCCATCACCATCTCGGCCGTCGGGTCCCCCGACGCCCAGCGAAGGTGCTCCTGCATCGCCGCTTTGTCGTCGTCGAGAAACGCCATCTCGAACCCCAACCGGCGCCATTCCAGGTTGTCCACGCCGCGGCTCGTGGCCTCCCGATACGCCTGCCTCGCCTCTCGCAGGCGGTTGCTGCCGAGGTGGGCTGCGACCAGTACGAGGTTGGCGATGGGGTTGGCGGGCGTGAGCCGGATCCCCTCGCGGGCATCCGCCAGTGCCTTGTCGTACTGTCCGAAGATGTTGACGTAGATGGAGCCGCGGTTGGTGGGGGGGACCGCGGACCCCGGGTAGGTCCGGCTCCACAGGTTGTAGGTTTCGATCGCCTTGTCGGGGTCGCTGGCCACGGAGCGGTAGTAATGGGCCAGGAGATAGAGGCGCTCCGGCTCGCTCACGCGGTCCCGGAGTTCGTAACCCTTCCCAAACGAGAGCCTCACTTCTCCGAACTCACCCAATCGTTCGCCGTCAGCCGCGCGTATCAGGTTGTGCGCCGCCGCCCCCCGCCGGGCCCATGCCAGCGCGAACTGGGGGTCGAGGTCCGTCGCGCGCCGGTAGTACATCAAGGCATCCGTCGATCGCGCGTGGTCGCGTGCCACGTCGCCCAGGCTCAAAGCCTTGAGTGCCTCGAGCGACGGCGTCGTCGCCTCCACGATGGGCACGTCGTAGCGGCTGAGCGAAGCGCGCGACTCCCCGAGGGTCCGGCGCAGGCGGCCGGCCGCAGTCCCCAGCGCCGTCAGCACGTCGTCCTTGCTCTCCACTTCCCGCAACTGCCGCGCGACCGACTCCCCGCTGGCGCAGGCCAGCGCTTCCAGCCCGACAACGTAGTGGGACCCAACCTTGGCAATCGAACCCGCCAGGAGCACGGCCGCACCTTCACGCCGGCAGACCTCCAGCGCGATCGGCCCCGCCACCGGGGTGTCCGGCGGGCGCCCCATGAGCGGGAGGGCGGCTCGCATCCGGCTCTCCGGCAGGATTCGCAGGAAAGGCGCCTGGCCGAGGTGAACGGCCAGCGCAAGCCGGAGGGTCCGGTCGAACGCAGCATCGCCCGTGGCATTGATGACATCCGCGAGCAGGACGGTGTCCCGCTCGGAAAGAACGGGCAGGCGGATCCAGCCGGCGACGCCCCAGGCCAGCCCCGCGACCACCAGCACGCCGAGCGTTGAAGCCAGGCTCCAGGCAACGATCCCAAGGAACCGGCGGGGATCCGCCGGCTTGGCGGCCGGCGGGAGGTCTGTGCGGATGTCTGGGCTGGTGCCGTTCTCTCCGGCGTCGGGGAACGGGGCGTCTTCGGCATGCTGCGGTCCGGAAGGCACCGTCACGGTCTTCGCAGGTCCGGATGGCAACGGCTCGATGAAGGTCACCGGCGCCACCAGGCGGTAGCCCCTCTTGGTGATCGTCTGGACGATCTTCGGATCGCGGGCGTCGTCTCCCAGCGCCTGGCGAATCTCGGCGATGCATCTCGTCATGCCCGATTCGGCCACGAACTGACCGTCCCACACGGTGGAGAGGATCTCGTCCTTGGAGACGGTGCGCCCGGCGTTCCGGGCGAGCAGGACGAGCAGGTTCGTGAGTTGGGGCCGGAGATGCAGGACCGTGCCGTTTCTTGACAAGCGGTCCAGGCTGGGCTCGACGAGCCACTCGCCAACATGAAAGTCGCCAGCAAACGGAACTCGCTCGGGCTGTTCTGACATGACGCGCTCCTTGTCCGGGACAGCAGCACGGAGTGCGCGAATTTGGTTCGGTACCTTTGACGACGATCGGTCTTTGCCGCTCTTACGGCCTTCCTCGAATTTCCCTACAGCTGTCCCCGCTCCAGAGTTAAGGCGGGAGGCGGGGGGCGGAGGGCGGATCTTCCGTCCCGCCTGCCGCCTATCGCCTGCCCCGTGTCTCTTTCGGGGCGCTACGGCGTTCAATCCGCCAGACGCGCAGGCGGACACGGACACACGACCGCAGTCGGAACTCGGCGGCCTGCGCCGTTTGAAGCGGGACGGCGGTGGTGTACGTGGCGAGGAGTTGCAGGGTCGTGGCTTCGGACGCTCGAGAGCCGAGAGCCAAGACCCGGAGCTGTTTGAAGGAGGAGGGGCTGGCGCGGGGTCACGGGGGCTCTAGCCCGTGACTCTGGGGCGAAGCGGACAACGGCGCTGGGAGGAGGTGACGCCTGGCTCAAGGGCGTCAGCGCGCTGCCGTTCGATGTCCGCGCCAGGCGTCCAATCTACGGCGGGCCAACGAAGAAGTCCTTTCCAACCTCCGCGATCTCGTTGCGGGAGTTGTTCGGCTTCGCCTACCCGGCTGCAACGCGAGTTCGATCGAAGACCGCAGGCGCCTCTCAACCGAATCGAACAACTTGCCTCTCGGCGCGCCGTCTCACCAGTCAAGACCCGCAAGAGGGTCCCGGCAGGTGAAATGCAATGCGTCTCGGATGCTCGTGCTCGTGCGTCGCGCTCGTCCTGCTCGCGGCGGCGGCCGCTGGCCAGGATGCGCTGGTCGGTTCGAGGGTGCGACCCGCGGACGACCTCGCCCGGCAACTGCTCGCCATCGGCGAGGAGGCGTCGCCCACCTTGCGGTACCTCGTCGAGACGCTGGAAGCCAGTGATCTGATCATCCTGGTGTCCGTCGGGCCGCCCGTTCCCTGGAGCCAGTCCTCGGGCCAGCGCCACCACGGCGCCACGCGGCTCTTGAGCACGGCCGGGGGACAGCGGTACGTGTCCGTCTGGCTTGATTCCCTGTGGCATGCGTGCGGCCAGGAGCGCCGGCGGGTGGCGCTTCTGGCGCATGAACTGCAACACGCGCTCGAGATCGCGCACGCCCCCTTCGTCGTGGACCAGCAGGGCATGGTGTCGCTGTTCGAGCAGATCGGCCGCGAGTTGTGGCCACGACACTACGAGACAGAGGCGGCCCTTGCCGTCGAATCGCGCGTGCTTGGCGAGCTGTCCGCCGCGGCCTTGTCCCGGCCGCAAACCCGTTGACCGGCCGGCTGGCGGAGGTCCCAGGCGCGCGTATCGTCCTTGCCAACTCGAAGGTCGAGGTGTACGTGAACGGCGCGACGACGCCCAGCCTGGTGGTAACGATCTGGGCGACGCGAAGAGCGGCGGCGTGGCGCTGTGGGCGGGCAACGGGTCGGACGGCGCCTACGCGAACCTGATGATCACGCCGACGACCCCGCCCGGCCCTCCACCCGCGCACAAGTAGAAGCGGCGTCGTGCGGCCCTACGGCAGGTCAGCGGCAATCTTCACCACGATCTTCCTGACGGCAGCCGGCTCGTCGATCGCCATGCCTGGCATGTGGGCCTCGCCCGGCCAGAGCAGGATGAACTCGCCTGCGCGGAGCGTCACGGACTCACCATCCCCAGCCGGACGCTCCATGTCACCGTCCTCTTCGTAGGGGCCGGCTGCCATCCGGCCCATCGGCGCATAGCCGAAGCGCTCCGCGCCCGAGACGACGTATTGCACGTCGATGTACCGGCGGTGCGCCTCCCACCTCCCCTCGGCAGCGATCTTCGTGTGGTAATCCTGCACCAGCGCATAGACGTTGCGACCGTCGATCTCGTAGGTGCCCGGCGCGAGCGATACGAGGTCGCCTCGCTTCAGGAAAGCGAAGGCATCGCGGAACGGCCCGCGGAGGGCACCGTACGTCTCTGCCCTCATGATGTGGTCGATGATCATGATGCCGGCTCCTTGGATCCAACCGCCGCTACTTTGCGACGATGTTCGGGACGTTCTGCGATCGAAGCAGGGCGTTGAAGGCCGCCAGGTCCTTCTCCATCAACGCGCTGAACTCGCTGGCGTGGCCGCGAAGCCGCTCAGCCAGGAGCTTCTGCACTTCCGCCTGCTGGTCGGTGGGCGCGAAGTCGGCGGCCGCGACCCCGTTGGCCACGTAGCCGAAGCGCGAGACCAGCTTCGCCGCATAGCGGATCCCGTCCTGCCCTCCGGTGAGGCGCAGCTCGATGAGCTTCATCTCCAGGTCCACGCACTTCTGCTTCAAATCGGCGGCCGCCTTCCGCACCCCTGGATCACCGGCGATGCGCTCGAGCGCCTCGAGCTGACTTCGCACCAGCTCGATCCGGTTGACGATGTCGACCGCGGTGTTGAGATCACGCCGCAGCTCGAGCAGCATGCGCGTCTGCGCCTGGATGTCGGCGTCGGTGCCCGCCGAGTTCGGGTCCTTGCGCACGACCAGGGGATGGGACTGCTCACGCCCCCCCGCCGTCAGCCTGACAGTGTAGGTTCCGGGGGGCGCGAGCAGGGAGATCGTCGCGCCGCCCCCGGCAGGGGCACGCCACCCTTCAGGTCCAAGGCGCACGTGCGGCGCCGGCAGCAGCGGGCTCGTTCGCATCCGCAGTTCGGCCGTCGGCTCGTACCGCAAGTCCCAGTGGATGCGGTTGAACCCGGCGTTGCCCGGAGCCGTCAGCGTCCGCACCACCTCGCCCGCCTGGTCCAGGATCGTCACCTTCACTGGCGCAGAGGCGCTCTTCAGGTAGTAGTTGATCGCCGCGCCGTAGGGCGGATTGTCACCGACGGTCGGGTCGTCGTACGGCGTGGAGGGCGCGGTGATGAACCGGAACCGGTACGCGGGCCGCGGGGGGAACAGGTGCGCGTCGGACGCCAGCACCTGCGGCGTCGCCTGCTGCAGCGGCGTCAGGTCGTCCATGATCCAGAAGCCGCGCCCGTAGGTGGAGATGACCAGGTCGTTGAAGTGCTCCTGCACGGTGATCCACGACACCGGCGCGTGCGGCAGGTTGTTCTGCAGCGGCTGCCAGCTCTCCCCATCGTCGAACGACACGTAGATGGCGTTCTCGGTGCCGACGTAGAGCAGGCCACGCCGGACCGGGTCCTCGCAAATCGTCCGCGCGTAGCTGAGCATGCTCTTCGGGATCCCGTTGGTGATCGGCCGGAACGTCCGGCCGTAGTCGGTGGTCTTGTAGACGAACGGGTCGCGGTTGTTGACTTGGTGGAAATCGACGGTGAGATAGGCGGTCCCTGCATCGTATCGGGAGGCGACGATGCTCCGGAACGACCCCCACGCCGGCAGGTTCGGGATGTTCTTCGTGACGTTGGTCCAGGTCTTCCCGGCGTCACGAGTCACGTGCAGGAGGCCGTCGTTGGTCCCCGCCCAGATCAGTCCTCTCTCCAGGGGCGACTCCGCCAACCCGTAGACCACGCCCGCGTACTCGACGCCGATGTTGTCGCCGGTCAGGCCGCCGGAGCTGCCCATCCGGGTCCGGTCGTTCAGCGTGAGGTCTGGGCTGATCACCTCCCAGGACTGCCCGCCGTTGGCCGTCCGGTGGACGTGCTGGCTGCCGGTGTAGATCGTGTTGTGGTCGTGCGGGGAGATCAGCAGCGGCGCGTCCCAGACGAACCGGTACTTCAGCCCCTCGGCCGGACCGTTCGACTGGTCGGGCCAGACTTCCACGTTGCGGAACTGCCGCCGCTTCTCCTCGAAGCGGACCACGATGCCGCCGACCATTCCCGATCCGGACGCGCTGGACCAGACGATGTTCGAGTCCGTCGGGTCCGGCGTGGCGAACCCGCTCTCGCCGCCGCCTACGGCGTGCCACATCGCGCGCGGGATGGTGCCGTTGGCGAGCCGGCTGTTGCTGGGGCCACGGTAGGTCGGCTCGTCCTGCTTGTTGCCCAGGACGTTGTACGGGATCTCGTTGTCCACGGTCACGTGGTACATCTGCGCGTTGGTCAGACGCTGCTTGAGCCACGTGCGTCCCCGGTTGACGGAAATCGACAGGCCTTGGTCGTGCGCCACGATCATCCGGTCCGCGTTCGTCGGGTCGATCCACATGTCGTGGTGGTCCCCCCCGGCGCCTGGGCGCGCGGCACCAGCGTCAGGGTCTGCCCGCCGTCGATCGTACGGGCGAACGACGCGGTGAGGAAGTAAGCCTCGTCCTCGTCGTCGGTCGCGACGGCCATGCGCGAGTAGTAGTGCGGCCGCCCCATCGCGAGGTGGTCGTAGCTCACCACGCGCCAGCTCTCCCCGCCATCGTCGCTGCGGAAGACCTGTCCCGCATCCGTCTGCTTCCCGTCCCACGGCTGGCCGTCTCCGGTCTCGATCAAGGCATAGACGCGGTTGGGATTGGAGTGGGAGATGGCCACGGCCACCTTGCCGACGGGCCGCGCGGGCAGGCCGCGCCCGGTCAGCTTCTTCCAGGTCACGCCGCCGTCACGCGAGGCGTAGAGTCCGCCGCCGGGTCCGCCGCTCGTCCTGCCCCAGGTGTGAATCTCGAGCTGCCACATCCCCGCGAAGAGGATGCGCGGGTTGGTGAGGTCCATGGCGATGTCGGAGCAGCCGGTGTTCTCGTCGACGAAGAGGGTCTTCGTCCACGTCTTCCCGCCATCCGCCGTGCGGAAGACCCCGCGCTCCGGCTGGGGGCCGTACGCGTGGCCAAGCGCGCAGGCCAGCACGACGTCCGGGTTCTTCGGGTCGATGACGAGACGGGGAATGCGGCCGGTTTGCTCGAGGCCCATCAAGGCCCATGTCTTGCCGCCGTCGGTGGACTTGTAGATGCCCTGCCCCAGCGAGATGTGGCTGCGGATCTTGCCCTCGCCGGTGCCGGCCCAGACGACGTTGGGGTCCGACATCGCGACGCCGAGCGCGCCGATGGATGCCACCGGCTGGCCGTCGAAGACGGGCTCCCAGGTCGTGCCCCCGTCCGTCGTCTTGTAGATGCCGCCTGAAGCGGCGCCCACGTAGTAGGTGTGCGGGTTGCCGGCAATACCGGCCGCGGCGGAGAACCGGTTGCCCTCGGGGCCGATGTAGCGCCACGGGAGCTGACGGTAGGTGTCGGCGCCCGGTCGTGCCGCCTGCTGCGCGTGCCCGGGCGGCATGAACCACGCGACCAAGACAAGGGCTGCAGTCACGAGCCCGGCGAGGAGGCGAGCGGCCTTTGTCATCGGAGTCCTCCACTGCGAGAGAAGAGGCGCGGCCCCGCGCCCCCAGCGAATGCTACCGTAAATCGGGTCACTTCCCGAATCGGGCTGCATTACAATTCCCGACGCGATGCCTTTGCTACTTCACCCGATGCAGATGCGCGCCGCCGGGCGGTGGCTGCTGGTGGTCGCGGCGACGCTGGCACCGGGCTGCGCGGCGCGCGCACCCAGCTTGCCGCCGCACACTGCGACCGAGGTCGAAAGACGATCCGGCCACCCGATGCGCCCTCCCGATCAGCAGGTCGACGGGGCCCTGCCGGCCGGGATCGACCTCGCGGACGGCGTGACAGAGGACGAGGCGGTCGCGGCCGCGCTCTGGAACAACGCCGCTCTGTCGGCGGACCTTGCCGGCCTCGGTCTTGCCCGCGCGGACCTCATCGATGCCGGGCTGCTCCGCAACCCCAGCCTCCAGATGCTCCTCCCGGTCGGCGCCAAGCCCTTCGAGCTGAGCATCCTCTTCCCGCTGGAGCAACTCTGGCAGCGGCCCAAGAGGGTGGCCGCCGCCCGGCGCCAGTGGGAGCAGGTCGCCGAGGGGCTGGTGCAACACGGACTCGACACGGCCCGCGATGCGCGCCAGGCCTGGGCGGCCCTGTTGCGCGCACAGGAACGGCAGTCCGCCACGGCAGAAGCCGCCGCCCTGCGGCGCGAGATCGCGGAGATCGCCGCGGCCCGCCTGCGTGCCGGCGACATCAGCGAGGCCGAGGCACAGGCTGCGGCGGCCGCGGCAGCTGCCTCGGATGATGAGGCGGCGCGCGCCGTTGGCGACGTGGCCGTCGCGCGCGCGCGGCTGCGGCTGGCGCTGGGAGTGGCCGGAGCCGGCCAGCTGGCGGCGACGCCGGCACCCGCCAGCTTCGACGCACCGCCTTCGGCCGACGACCTGCGGGCGCAGGCGATGGGCAGCCGGCCCGACCTGCGCGCGCTGGAGCTGTCGGTCCAGGCCGCGGCCTACCGGGCGAAGTGGGAGCGGTCGAAGATCGCGGCACTCGGCGCCATCCTCAGTTCGAAGGAGGTCGGCACCTCCGGCGTGCTCACGGGGCCCGGCGTGTCGGCGGACATCCCGATCTTCGGCAGCCACCACGGAGGCGCCGCCCGCGCCGACGCCGAGGTCGAACAGGCGTCCAGGCAGTACGTCGCCCTCCGCCAGCGCGTGGATCTCGACGTCGTCGAGGCCTACACGAGCTTCGCCCAGGCCCGCGAGTCCCTCGCCCGGTGGCACGACCGGATCGTGCCGGCGGCCAAGGTCGTGGTCGAAGCATCGCGGCGCGCCTACGAGACCGGTGACGTTTCCTTCCTTGCGGTGCTCGAAGCGAGCCGGTTGTGGAAGGACGCCACGCTCCGGGAAATCGACCTCGCGGCCGCCGCTCGCCAGGCGGCTGCCGACCTCGATCGGAGCGTTGGCACGCGCGTGACCAGAGGACCCCAATCATGACCCGCACCGCACGCTGGCTCGTTGCCCTTCTCCCGCCAATCGCCATCGGCAGCCTGGCATGCGGAAGCGGACCGGTGCCGAAGGCGGTGCCGGCCGCCACGGTCGCGAACCCGGTGAAAGAGGCCGACCTCGCGACGATCACGCTCACCCCGGATGCCGAGCGGCGCCTTGGGATCGAGACGGCGGTCATGGCCTCGCGGCCGGCAGCCGGTGCCCGGCAGGTGGGCGGCGAGGTGCTGGTACCGCCGGGCCGCATCGTGCTGATGACGGCACCGACCACCGGCCGGGTGGAAGCTGGCGACGCGGCGCTGTCGGCCGGCGCACGGGTGAAGCAGGGACAGGTGGTGCTGCGCCTCACCCCCCTGGCCGCTCCGACGCGCGACCTGCGCGTCACGTACGAAGCCGAAGCAGCTGCCGCGCGGGCCAGGGACGATGCGGCGAAGCAGCAACTCGATCGCGCACGCCAATTGTTGCGCGACCGCGCCGGGAGCCAGAAGGCGGTCGAGCAGGCCGAGCAGGAATCCACCCAGGCGAAGGCCGCGCTCGACGCCGCGACGGCGCGCCTCGGCCGCCTGTCGGACCGCCCGCTGGATGCTGACGTCAGCGTCCCCGTCGCCGCGCCGTTCGACGCGGTGGTCCGCGACCTTTCGGCTGGCGTCGGGCAGACGGTCGGGTCGGGCGCGCCGCTCTTCGAGCTGGCCGACCTTCGACGACTGTGGGTCCGCGTCCCCGTGTACGTCGGCGAAGTCGCCGCGCTCCAGGCGACGCGCGAGGTGACGATCGACAGCCTGCAAACCGGTGCAGGGGCGATTCGGCGCACGGCCCGCCGCGTGGACGGCCCGCCTTCGGCCAACCCGCAGGCCGCCTCGGCCGACCTCTACTTCGAGTTCGACAACCCAGAGCCGCAGCTTCGCCCGGGACAGAGGGTGGGCGTGAGCCTCCCGGTCGGAGGGCCAGCCGAGGCCCTCTCCGTCCCCGTCTCGGCCGTCGTCTACGACTACCAGGGAGGCGCGTGGATGTACGTCAACACCGCGGAACACACCTACGTCCGCCGCCGCGTCGACGTCGCGCGCACGGCCGGCCCGGACATCATCCTGGCGCGCGGCCCCGCCGCCGGCTCGCGCATCGTGACCCAGGGTGCCGCCGAGCTGTTCGGAACCGAATTCGGAGCCGGGAAGTAGGCCATGCGCTGGATCGTCTCACTCTCCCTGCGCCTTCGCGTCGTTGTCGCCGCCCTGGCCGGGCTGCTCATCATCGTGGGCGTCCGGGCGACGCGCGAGACACCGCTGGACGTCTTCCCGGAGTTCTCGCCGCCCCTGGTCGAAGTCCAGACCGAGGCGCCGGGACTCTCCACTCCCGAAGTAGAGAACCTCGTGACGGTGCCCGTCGAGAACGCCCTGAACGGCGTGAGCGGGCTCAAGACGCTGCGCTCGAAGACCGTGCTCGGCCTCTCGTCGGTCGTCGCGATCTTCGAGGACGGCAGCGACCTGATGCAGGCGCGCCAGCTGGTGCAGGAGCGCCTCACCACGCTGACTGGCCAGCTCCCCTCCGTGGCGCGGCCGCCGGTCATGCTGTCGCCGCTCTCGTCGACCAGCCGCGTGCTGAAGATCGGCGTGTCCTCTCGAAGGTACTCAGCCAGGTGGAGCTGACGACGCTCGTCCGGTGGACCGTGCGCCCGCGGCTGATGGCGATTCCCGGCGTCGCGAACGTCGCCATCTGGGGCCAGCGCGACCGGCAGCTGCAGGTGCTGGTCGACCCCGAGCGACTGCGTGGCCACGGCCTGACGCTGGACGACGTCCTGCGCGCGGGCGCGCGACGCCGTGCTGCCGGCTGCCGGCGGTTTCGTCGAGACTCCGAACCAGCGGATCGCCGTCACGCACCAGGCATCGGTCCGCACCGCGACCGAGCTGGGGCAGGTCCCGGTCGCGTTCCGGGGCGGCGCGCCGCTCACGCTCGGCGCAGGTCGCGGAGGTCCGCGAGGGCTTTCCACCGCCGATCGGCGACGCCGTCATCAACGACGGTCCCGGCCTCCTGCTGATCGTCGAGAAGCAGCTGGGCGCCAACACGCTCTCGGTGACCCGCGGCGTCGAGGCGGCCATGGACGCGCTGCGGCCGGGACTGAAGGACGTCGAGATCGACACGACGATCTTCCGGCCGGCGACGTTCATCGAGATGTCGCTCGCCAACCTGAACCGGGCGCTGCTGCTCGGCTGCGTGCTCGTCATCGTCGTGCTCGCGCTCTTCCTCATGGAATGGCGCAGCGCGCTCATCAGCATTCACGGCGATCCCGCTGTCGCTGCTCGCCGCGGCCCTCGTGCTGCACTACCGCGGCGGCACGATCAACACGATGGTCCTCGCGGGGCTGGCGATCGCGCTCGGCGAGGTCGTGGACGACGCGATCATCGACGTCGAGAACATCGTCCGGCGGCTGCGGCTGAACCGGGCGGCGGCGGAGCCGCGTTCCGCGTTCAACGTCGTGCTCGACGCGTCGCTCGAGGTGCGAAGCGCCGTCGTTTACGCCACCTTCATCGTGGTGCTGGTGTTCATCCCGGTCTTCTTCCTCGAGGGCCTGGCCGGGTCGTTCTTCCGGCCGCTGGCGATGAGCTACGTGCTGGCCGTGGCCGCCTCGCTGGCCGTCGCGCTGGTCGTGACGCCGGCGCTGTGTCTCCTGCTCCTGGCCAACGCCGACATCGCGCCGCGCGACGCGGCGGTGCTGGCGTGGCTGAAGGCGCGCTACCGCGCCTGGCTGCCGGCCGTGGTCGGGCGGCCGCGCGCGGCCGTCGCCGCGCTCGGCGTGCTCTTCGCGCTGACGATCGGCGCCGCCAGCCTGCTCGGCGAAGAGTTCATGCCGAAGTTCAAGGAATACGACTTCCTGATGCACTGGGTCGAGAAGCCGGGCACCTCGCTCGAGGCGATGCAGCGCATCACCGTGCGGGCGAGCCGGGAGCTGCGGGCGATCCCCGGCGTGCGCAACTTCGGCGCGCACATCGGCCGCGCGGAGGTCGCCGACGAGGTGGTCGGGCCGAACTTCACCGAGCTGTGGATCAGCCTCGACCCGTCGGCTGCATTACGAGTCGTCCCTCGCCAAGATCCAGAAGGTGGTCGACGGCTACCCGGGCCTCTACCGGGACGTGCTGACCTACCTCAAGGAGCGGATCAAGGAGGTGCTGACCGGCGGCAGCGCCGCGATTGTCGTCCGCGTGTACGGCCCAGAGCTCGATCGGCTGCGCCCGACCGCCGCGGCGCTGGGCAAGGCGCTCGGGGGCATCGAGGGCGTGTCCGATCTGCAGGTGGAGCCGCAGGTGCTGGTGCCCGAGGTCCAGGTCCGCCTGCGCCCGGAGGCTGCGCTGCGCCTTCGGCTTGACGCCCGGCGACGTGCGCCGAGCGGCGCCAGACACTGGTCAAGGGAACGAAGGTCGGCGAGGTATACGACGGCGCGACGATCTACGACGTGGCCGTGTGGGGACAGGAACCCCTGCGCCAGGACCTGGCCGCCATCCGCGGTCTCCGGATCGACACGCCCGGAGGCGCCCAGGTGCCGCTCGGGTCGGTCGCCGACGTATACGTCGCCCCGTCGCCAAACGTCATCCAGCGCGAGAACGCGTCACGCCGCATCGATGTCTCGTGCAACGTGAAGGGACGTGACCTCGGCAGCGTCGCGCGCGAGATCGGGGCGCGGGTGAGGGCATTCCCGTTCGAACGCGGCTACCACGCGGAGGTGCTCGGCGAATACGCGGCGCGGCAGGAGAGCCGCAACCGGCTCCTGGGGCTCTCGCTGCTCGCCTTCCTCGGGATCGTGCTGGTGCTGCACGCCGACTTCCAGTCGTCGCGACTCACGCTGCTCGTGGCGCTGAGCCTGCCCTTCGCGCTGATCGGCGGCGTGGCGGCGGCCTTCCTGACCGGAGGCGTGCTGTCGCTCGGGTCGCTGGTCGGCTTCGTGACCGTGCTGGGCATCGCGGCCCGCAACGGGATCATGATGGTGAGCCACTTCCGCCACCTCGAGGAGACGGAGGGCGTTTCCTTCGGGCGGGAACTCGTGCTGCGCGGCGCCGAGGACCGCCTGGCGCCGATCCTGATGACGGCCCTCGCCACGGCACTCGCGCTCGTGCCGATCGTGGCGGGCGGCCTCCGCCCGGGCCACGAGATCGAACACCCGATGGCCGTCGTCATCCTGGGCGGGTTGGTCACCTCGACGGTGTTGAACCTGTTCCTGATGCCGGCGCTGTACCTCCGCTACGCGCGGCCGGCACGCAGGTCGTGAAGGGTGAGGAACAGAGCGGGGATCGGTCGCAAACCCTGACGGCGCGGCCTCCGGGAGGACCGACATGAACCGGCCATCGTTCGCCCAATCGCTCGGACTTGCAGCGCTGCTGGCGGCGTCGGCCGCGATCCCCGCCGCACAAGCACCAGGGAAGGCGGAGTTCCGCACGGCCTTCCCCGTGGACAAGCCCAACCTGTCGGACACGGGAAGCGGCGCCTATTTCGTTCTCGAGCCAGGCTACAGGCTCCACTTCCAGTCGGGGAAGGATACTCTCATCGTCTCCGTGCTCGAAGACACCCGGGTCGTGGACGGCGTGACCACCCGCGTCGTCGAGGAGCGCGAGACCGAAGGCGGGCGGCTCGCGGAGGTGTCGCGCAATTACTTCGCGATCGACAGGACCACCGGGGACGTCTACTACTTCGGCGAAGACGTCGACGAGTACACGAACGGCAAGGTAACCGGCCACGGGGGAGCCTGGCTGTCGGGCGTCAAAGGCGCGACGTTCGGGTTGATCGTCCCGGGAGCGCCGAAGCCGGGCGACCGGTACTACCAGGAGGTGGCCCCGAAGGTGGCGATGGACCGGGCGGAAGTCGTCGCCACCACTGAGGAAGTAAGGGTCCCCGCCGGGGTCTACAGGAACTGCCTGCACACGAAGGAGAGCAGCGCACTTGAAGGCGGCTCGGAGGACAAGTACTACGCGCCGGGCGTCGGCCTCATCAAGGATGCCGACTTCGTCCTGGTCAGGATCCAGAAGGGAAAGTCGTAGCGCCCCCCACGCTTCTGGGCCCCTCTGCGCAGTGTAGGATGGGGGCGCTCGGCCGCTTATGAGCCCGGACACTTCGCCATCTGCAGTTCGGCTCAGGTCCTTCGCCGTCGCTGACTGGCTCATCGACCCGAAGGCCTGCCAGGCGTCGCGTAAAGGCGTGGTGGTCAAGCTGCGCCCCCAGCTGGTCGACGTCCTGCTCTGCCTCGCGCGGCGCCCCGGCGCAATCGTGCTGAAGGACGAAATCCTGGCCGAGGTCTGGCCGGGGCAGTACATCGCGGAATCGGGCCTGTCGCGGTGCATCGCCGAACTACGCCAGCTCCTGCAGGACGACGTCCAGCGGCCCCGGGTCATCGAGACCATCCCCAAGCGCGGCTATCGTCTGGTCGCCCCAGTCGTCTGGCTCCGGCCCGAGGCGGCCATCGAGGCGCCGCCCGGTCAGGCCGAGACCGCGATGGCGGCGGGAGCGGCCGCGGCTGCCGCCGTCCCCCCGGAGAGCACGACCGTGGAGGCCGGCACGAAGCGAGCGGGCGCCAGGCGTGCGCGCACCCGGGCAGTCGTC
Source organism: uncultured Acidobacteriota bacterium (assembly GCA_963744445.1). GTDB lineage: Bacteria > Acidobacteriota > Vicinamibacteria > Vicinamibacterales > Fen-181 > CAVUTP01. The sequence goes on along the minus strand of CAVUTP010000014.1, from coordinate 1,461,376 downwards.
GCGACCGCGGTCGTGGCCGTGGTCCTCGTCGCCGCCGTCGTCATGCTGACGCGGTCGCGGACAAAGGTCTTGACCGAACAGGACACCGTGCTGCTTGCCTTCGAGAACAAGACGGGCGACGCGGTCTTCGACGAGACCATCCCCCTGGCGATGGCGATCCAGATGGAGCAGTCGCCCTACCTGGGCCTGCTGTCGCCCGGGCGCATCCAGGAGACCCTGCGGATGATGCAGCGGCCCGCGGACACGCAGGTTACGCGTTCCGTGGGCCTTGAAATCTGCGAGCGCGTGGGCGGGCACGCGCTCATCGTCACGTCGATCGCGTCGCTGGGGCGTCAGTACGCCATCGGCCTGGAAGCGGTGGCGTGCGGGACCGGCGAGGTGCTGGCGCGGCGCCAGGTGACGACCGACCGCAAGGAGCAGGTCCTTGCGGCGCTGGAGCGCGCCGCCAATGAGATCCGGGCGGCGGTCGGCGAGCCGGCGGCATCGCTCGGGCAGTACAACGTCCCGATTGTCGAAGCCACCACCTCCTCGCTCGAGGCGCTTCGGGCGCTGCGACGCGGCGACCAGGCCCGCGACCGGGGCGAAGGCAACCTCGCGGTGGAGCTGTACCGGGAGGCGGCTAGCCTTGATCCGGACTTCGCTCTCGCGCAGGCCCGCCTCGGCACCGCAACGGCCACCGGCATGCTGAGCGAGGCCGACAGCCGGCAAGCACTCGAGAGGGCATTCGCGCTGAGAGAGCGTGTCACGCTCCCCGAGCGGCTGGAGATCGAGGCGATGTACCACCGGCTCGTCACCTTGGAGAAGGCGAGGGTGGTCCAGGCCTTCGAGGAGCTCGAGCAGACGTATCCCAGGCGCGCGACGTACCGCCGCGCCCTGGCCACCGAGCACACCCAGGCTGGCCGCTACGACGCCGCGTTGCGCGAATCGCTCGAGGCGCAGCGTCTCGAACCGAACAGCGTGATGAACCTGGCGGCGGTGGCCCGCGCCTACCTCTATCTGAACCGCATAGCGGAGGCGCGGGAAGCCGCGGAAAGGGCGATTGCACTGGCCGACGTGAGCCCGTGGCCGCGTTACGTCCTGTTCTACTGCGCCCTCGAAACGGGTGACACGGGGCTGCTGGCCGAGCAGCGCGCATGGGCGGCGGCGCATCCCGAACTGGCGATGCCCGACCTGGTCCTGGTCGAGGCCGAGGAGGCGATGAACGACGGCCGACTCCAACAGGCGCTGGCTTACCTGGACCGGTTCGACACCTGGGCGACGGCACGGGGTGGGCCAGTGGTCGCGTCGATGGGGCGACTTCGCATGGCACGATGGGAGGTCCTCGTCGGGCGGCGGGCGGAGGGCCTGCGGCGTCTCGACGGCGAGTTGCGCCGCGGCATCCATCCGGCGGCCAAGATTGACGCCGTCAAGGTGCTGATGTCGGCCGGGGAATTCGATTCGGGCCGCGCGCCTGCTCGACGAGGTCGAGAGCGCCCGGGGCCTCCGCCGCCCGGAACCCGAGGACACCTTCATCAGGGCCTTCCGCGCGTCGCTCGATGCAGTTGCCGGGAGGACCGGCCAGGCATTTGGGCGCTTCGCCGAGCTGGAGCCGTTCGAACTGGGCTACGCCTACGGGTACATCCCGCTCTTCGAGCGCGCGCTTGCCCACGAGCGCGTCGGCAACTGGGCGATGGCGCGCGCGGCCTTCGAGAAGCTCCTGGCCAATCCCACCATCTCTTCGGGCAGGAAGCTCCTCCCTCTCGCGGAGCTCGGCGTGGCGCGGACGCGGGCACGCGAGGGTGACGTGGCCGGAAGCCGGCGCTTCTACGAGAAGTTCTTCGAGCGGTGGAAGAATGCCGAGCCGGATCTGCCCGTGCTGCTTCAGGCCAGGCGCGAGTACCAACGTCTCGGCGCGCGGTAGAACGCCCACAAGCGTCGCAGCGCCCAGCCCCCGACGGCCACCCCCCGGCGTCTCCCCGTGAACCGGTGTAGTATTGGGCCGCCGGAACGGCCCGTGGCATCCGAAACCCTCCTCCCCCCGGCTCGTGTCGTTCACGCTCGGCGACTGGCTCGTCGAACCCAGGGCCTGCCGCGTGTCCCGGGGCGACGTGGCGGTGAAGTTGCGCCCGCAGTTGGCGGACCTGCTGTTCTGCCTGGCAAGACGGCCCGGCGCGATAGTGCTGAAGGACGAGATCCTCGCCGAGGTCTGGCCCGGACAATACATCGCCGAGTCCGGACTGTCGCGTTGCGTCGCGGAGCTGCGCCAGGTCCTCCAGGACGACGCGCAGCAGCCCCGGTTCATCGAGACGTTCCCCAAGCGCGGCTACCGTTTGATCGCGCCGGTCGTGTGGCTGCCGGAGGGGCCGTCGGCCGAGACGAAGCCCGGCCAGTCCGGGGCCGACGAGACGGCGGGTGGTCAAGCCCCCGGCGTCGAACGGGTCTCGAGCCCGCCGACGCAAGCCTCCAGCCTCCAGCCGCGGGCCCTCATCCGCACGGCCGTCGACGAGTCTGGACGAGCGTGGGTATCGCCGCTCTCGTCTTCGGCATCGCGGCCATCGTGTTCTGGGCGACCCGCGCGAAGGTCAACGTGCTCACCGAGCGGGACACCGTGCTGTTGGCGGACGTGAGAAACGCGACCGGCGACAAGGCGTTCGACGACGCGCTTCGCCTTGCCCTCGCGGTCCAGCTGGACCAGGCGCCGTTCCTGCGCATCCTGCCGCAGGAGGCGGTTCGGGGCGCCCTTCTCCGGGCAGGCCGGTCCTCGGACGAACGTGTCGTCGGGCCGGTCGCACTGGAGGTGTGCCGGCGGAGGGGGCCGCCGTGCTCCTGGCCGGCTCGATCGCGTCGCTCGGATCCCGCTACGTTATCGGCCTCGAGGCGATCGCCTGCGGAACCGGCGAGGCGCTCGCCCGAGCGATGACCGAAGCGCGCAGCAAGGAAGGCGTGCTGACCGCCCTCGAGCAGGCTGCCTCGCGCATCCGGCAGAAGCTGGGGGAATCGCGCGACTCGCTGCGCGAGTACGACGTCCCGCTGGTCCGCGCAACCACACCCTCGTTCGACGCGCTCGTGGCGCTCACCCGGGGGATGTCAGCCGCGACAAGGGACGCTACGGGGAGGCGCTGACGCACTACCGGCAGGCAACGGATCTCGACCCGCAGTTCGCGCTCGCGTGGGCCAGGCGCGGCCTGATGGCCAGGAATGTCGATCTCCGGAAGGAGGTCCCTGCCCTGCAGCGGGCGTTCGAGCTCCGCGGCCGGGTGAGCCAGCCGGAGCGGTTCTTCATCGAGGGCCTCTACTACCGGTTCGTGGCCGCCGAACCGGACAAGGCCCTCGAGACCTTCCAGGCGTGGAAGCGCACGTATCCCGGCTCTGCGGTCCCTCCCAATTACATCGCGGCCACACTCTCCGACGAACTGGGGCAGGTACGAGGCCGCAGTCGTGGAGGCTCGGGAAGCGGTGCGCCTGGCACCGAATACCTCGTGGCCGTACAACAACCTCGTCCAGGCCTGCATGGGCGCCGGACGTCTCTCCAGGCGAAGAAGGTCGTCGCCGAAGCGACGAGCCGCGGGCTCGACGACATGTCCATGCACGCCTACATGTTGCTCGTGGGAGAGATCGAGGGCGACCAGGCTGCCATCGAACGCGAGACGCGGTGGGGATTGGGCAATCCGGAAACGGCGGTGCTGTGGCGGCGGTTGCGCGCAACGGCCGCCGTGGACAAGGGCCGACTCGATGAAGCACCCGTTGGTGGCAGGAGGCGCTGAACACGGCCACTGCCGGTGGCACGGCCAGGGACATTGCTTCGGTGCACCTCGACCGCGCGGAAGCCGAGGCGATCGTCGGGAATGCGGACGCCGCGCGGCGAGCCGCTGCGGCCGCGATCTCGACCGAAGGCGGGCCGTTGTTCCTGGTGCGCTCGCCATGGTGCTTGGCTTTCTGGGAGACACCGTCCGCGCCCGAGCCCAGCTCGATGACGTGGCGAGGCAGGCGTCAGCCGATCCGGCCCCGTTGAAGGTCTGGCTCCCGCTCGGCGAAGCGCTCATCGCGATCCGCCAGGGCCGCACGGACGAGGCGCTTCGGATCCTCCAGTCAATCGCCCGCTTCGAGAAGGGGAACGACTTCGCGATGATCCCGCTGGCCGCTCGGGGGCTTGCCGCGCTCTCGGCGGGGCGGCCGGCGGAGGCGGTGGCTGCCTTCGACCAGACGCTGCAGCTGCGTTCCCTCTCGTGGGGCCCGTGGCAGGTCTTCGCCCGAATCGGTCTCGCTCGCGCGTATCGCGAATCGGGCGACACCCCCCGCAGCCTGGCGGCCTACGACGCCTTCCTCGAGTCCTGGAAGGACGCCGACCCCGACGTGCCGCTGCTGAAGGTGGTTGAACGCGAGCGGAAAGCCGTCGCCGCCCGCCGAGTCCGCTGATTCCTCGGGCCGCAACGGGCTGCCAGGCCGCAGATCGGCGTGACGGCGGGAACCACTGCCAGCTGACTGCTGCCCGCTGCCTGCCGCCCGCTACACCTTCCCGAAGATCCCGAAGATGAGCAGGCAGTCCGCGCCGGCGTGGAACAGCGCGGAACCCCACAGGCTGCCTGTCTTCTGAATCAGCCACCCCCAGACCAGGGCCAGGGGGAAGAGCACCAGCAGGAACACGGCCAGTTCCGACACGTACATCACTTGCAGGTGCAGCAGGGTGAAGGTCAGGGCGGCCAGGAGGTTCGAGAGGCCTTTCCCGAGGAACGGCTCGTACCGTTTCAGGAACAACCCCCTGAAGAGCAGCTCCTCGGCGAACCCATTGGCCAGGACGAACGTGAGGATCCACGGCGCCAGCGAGACGAGCCTGTTCCAGCCACCCGCCTGACCGAGAAGCGGAAAGAAGGCGAGCGCCGCGCAGACGGCGAACCCCGCGAGGCCGACCGTCAGTCCCAGGCCGAGCCTTCCCTTCGCGAGATACAGGGAGCGAAGGTCGATGCCGGCCGCGGCCATCAGGAGCAGGATCGCCGCCACTCGCCACAGGCCCTCCGAGAGCTTCGCGAGAGCGATCCACGCGGCGCTGACCGAAACCACCGGGAGCGCCTCGAGCAGCCCTTGACCGAAGAGCGTGCTGAGCAGAACCGCGGTGCCGCCGGCGAAGAACGCATAGAGCACCGGCCAGTAGAGCGTGCCTGCCTTGCTCCGGCGCGCCAGCAGGGCGGCGAAGAGGACGGTGGCCGTGATGCCGGCGTGAACGTACAGCAGCGACCCTGCCGGCAGCCGGGACGACAACGGGAGGATGGCGAAGACGAGCAACTCGACGACCAAGCAGGCGATGAAGAAGAAACCCTTGCCGACACGCGCCTCGGACGAGGCCGCGGCGCCGGCCGTCGTCGCAACGTCGATGGTCACGCCTCACCCCCCAATCGTTCGGATCGTGCCGTCACCGGCCCAACGTGCACACGTCGCATGTCTCCGACAATGTGCGTCTCCTGCGGCTCGGTATCACTACAATTGCCCTCGTTACCGCCGGCTGCTCGAGCGGCACGAGGTGGCCGGCCGTCTCGACGACGTCGCGCCGCGAGTTGGCGATGCCCGCGTTGATCGCGCCCGCGTGCGCGTGCACGTCCGGGATGTCGAACTCGCCGACGAGGATCAGGGTAGGGACCTTGATCTCGTCCGGTCGGCACGAGGCCGCGAGGGCTCGCGTACTACCAGCTGGTCGTCGACCGCCATGGCCAGCTTCTCGTCGAGCGGGATCGGGTTGGGGCGGGTTGTACTTCAGCAGGAAGATCGCGCAGACGCCTCCGGAGAGCGTCAGGAGCGTGGCCAGCCCGCATCGCAAACCTCCACGACACGTCAGACACCGGCCCTCTTGGGAAGACATCGCGACCCCCTCGGTGGGCTACGCCAGCCGGCCGGTTCCCGGTGCCATGCAGACGCCCGGGCATGTGGGGGCCAGCACGCGCGGCCGACCCAGCCGGCCGCCCGCGCCCAATCGTTTGGACCTTCCAGCGCCGCCGGGCACCGTGCGGTCGTGCCCCAGCCCCCTCGCCTGCATGGCCTTGAAGAGGAGCTTCCGGCCCCGGTGCAGGTGCGACTTGACCGTGCCGGCGGGCATCTGCAGCATCGAGGCAATGCCCTCCACGGGCACGTCCAGCCAGTAGTGCAGGTGGATCACGGTGCGGAGCGAGTCTGGCAGACCGTCGATCGACTCGCTCACCACGCGCAGGCGCTCGGCGGCCGCTGCCGACAGGTAGGGGTCGTCGGCGCCGCCCGGCGCGGGGCGGTGATCCAGGATCGAGGCATCGACGTGCGGCTTTCGCCACCGGGGGCGGCGGCGGCAGTTGAAGGCCGTGTTCAGGGCAAGACGGTGGAGCCAGGTCCGAAACCGGCTCTCGCCCCGGAAGTGCTGCAGCTGTCCGGCGATCCGGACGAACACCTCCTGCGTGACGTCCTGCGCGTCGCCCTCACAGCCCGGACCGAGGACCGAGAGCGCAAGCCTGAACACGTAACCCTGGTACTGTTCGACGAGCCGCTCGAAGGCGGCTGCGTCGCCCCGGTTCACCCAGGCCTCCACGAGGGCCTCGTCGGGGTCCGGGTTCTTCGGCTTCGAGGTCAATGTCGACGATGGCGGCGGAGTGATTTCGAACACCACGCCCAATTTGACGCGGGGTCTCGAGAAACGCCACTACGCCTGCCTTCGATTCGGCCTCGAAACAGTTCACAACTCGCCCGCGGCGTTCCCTTCCTGTGGTACTTCTCGAGGCAAAAACGAGGGGAGCTTCGCCGGCTGCCCGTGACCCTGCGCACAGGGGGGGCAGTCGGATACCGTCAGGGGTGGAAGTTGCAGCCCTCCCCCTGCAACCAGCAAGGCCCTTGCTGACGTCTACGAGGTAGGCAGACGCCCGCGGGCGGAAGGGCCGCTGGCTGGAGTTCGTGAGGCTGGGAGACGGTGATGACCGACCGGTGCCGCGAGTTCGATCGACGCTCGTCGGAAGCCCGGCCGTGGGATCCGATTCAAGAGGCCGAGTGGACCAGGCACCTGCAGACGTGCGCGTCGTGCCGCGCGCAGGACATTGTCGACCAGGCGCTGCGGGAGGTGCTCGGCGGCATGCCGCGTCCGGAGCTGCCGCCGTCCTTTGGCCGGAACTGCTCCAACCGGGCGCGCCGCGCCCGCCGCCGCTGACCACGGCTTCGTGCCTTCGCGCCTTCCCTTCTTCGTGGTGGAGAAGGCGACTTCCCCCTAGAAGTCCGCGCTCTTGGGCGCGCGCGGAAACGGGATCACATCGCGGATGTTCGCCAGGCCCGTCACGTAGTTGAGCGCGCGGTCGAAGCCGAGGCCAAAGCCCGCGTGCGGCACGGTGCCGTAGCGCCGCAGGTCGCGGTACCACCAGTAGGTGCGCTTGTCGAGGCCCATCTCGTCGAGCCGGCGGTCGAGCACGTCGAGCCGTTCCTCGCGCTGGCTGCCCCCGATGATCTCGCCGATGCCCGGCGCCAGGACGTCCATCGCCGCCACGGTGCGCTCGTCATCGTTCAGGCGCATGTAGAACGCCTTGATGTCCTTCGGGTAGTTCATGACGACGACCGGTCGCCCGACGAGTTCCTCGGTCAGATACCGCTCGTGCTCGGACTGCAGGTCGATCCCCCACCGAACCGGGAACTCGAACGCCTTACCCGATTTCTCGAGCGCGGCGATCGCTTCGGTGTAGGTCATTCGCTCGAAGCTCGCCTTGAGGAAGGCCTCGAGGCGGCTGACCGCGGTTTTGTCCACGCGTTCCGCCATGAACGCCATGTCGTCGGCCCGCTCATCGAGGACGGCCTGGAAGATGTAGCGCAGGAACGCCTCGGCCAGGTCGGCGTTGTCGTTCAGATCGGCGAAGGCAATCTCCGGCTCGATCATCCAGAACTCGGACAGGTGGCGGCTGGTGTTCGAGTTCTCGGCCCGGAACGTTGGACCGAATGTGTACACGCGGGTCAGGGCGAGGCAGTAGGTCTCGACGTTCAGCTGGCCGGAGACCGTCAGGAAGGCCTGGCGGCCGAAGAAGTCCTCCGTGAAGTCGATCTCGCCGCTTTCGGTCCGCGGGAGGTTGGCCAGGTCCAGCGTGGAGACCCGGAACAGGCTCCCGGCGCCTTCCGCGTCGCTGGCCGTGATGATCGGGGTGTGAACCCAGTAGAACCCGCGCTCGTGGTAGAAGCGGTGAACCGCCATGGCCATGGTGTGCCGAATGCGGGCGACCGCGCCGAACGTGTTGGTGCGCGGCCGCAGGTGCGCCACCTCGCGCAGGTATTCGTAGGTCTGGCGCTTCGGCGTGATTGGATAGGTGAGCGGATCGTCCACCCAGCCGACCACGCGGACGGCAGTCGCCTTGATCTCGAAGGCCTGTCCCTTGCCCTCAGACGCGGTCAGCGTGCCGTCGATCTCGACCGAGCAGCCGGCGGTCAGCCGCAGCACGTCGTCCTCATAGTTCGGGAGGCTGCTTGGAATGACCGCCTGGATCGGCGCGAAGCAGGTGCCGTCGTGCACGTGGAGGAACGACAACCCGGCCTTCGAGTCGCGGCGGGTCCGCACCCAGCCCTTGACGGTGACCGCCGTCCCGGCGGGGACCGAACCGGCGAGGAGTTCAGCAACGGTGTGCCATGCCATGGAGCAGATCCTGCCTTTCCGACGATCGGACGAAGCCGGCGCGCGTCGTGACAGCGCAAACACTCCATGATTGCACAGCTCGAGGCCGTGTACGAAGGGCGGGCCCTGCCTCCTCACCCTCAGCCGACCGACCACGGCCGGCGTCCAGCCTCTTCGAAGGGTTTACCCGCGACGATGGAAGGATTTCCGAAGATCCACCCTGAAACCTCTCCTGAACGAGCCACGTCAACCTCCGCAGAAGCAGCCGACCCTGCCGTCGGGTCGACGGACGGACCGCCAGGAGGTGAAGGATGGAAGCGCTGCTTTGGGATCTCGGCTATGCGGCGAGGGCTTGCGCAAGGACCTCGGCTTCTCGATCGTAGCCGCCGTCACAGTCGCGCTCGGCATCGGCGCCTGCACCGCGATCTTCAGGAGGCGGCGCCGGGCCGCCCCCAGCGCCGAGCGGATGGCGATCTCGCGAGTGCGGGCCGCGGCCCGGGCCAGCAACAGGTTCGCCACGTTCGCGCACGCCACCAGCAGCACGCCGAAGCCGAGGCTGAGCGTGAGCCACATGAAGAGGAGGCCCTCCTCGTCGCTGCCCATCTCCTCGGTGTACAGCCGGACGACCGGCGCGAGGTTGCGGTTCGTGTCGGGATGCTCGAGGGCGACGCGCTCCGCGATGGTGCGCAGGTCGGCCTGCGCGCCCGCCGGGGAGCGGCCCGCCTTCAACCGGCCGTAGACCACGAGCCCGGGACCCTTGCCCCACGGCAGATCCAGCGGGTCCGCGCGAAGCGCCATCCATGCTTCCTGGCTCTCGGGGAAGCCGAAGTCGCGCGGCATGACGCCGACGATTGTCGCCGGCTCGCCTTCCGCGCGGACCGAGCGGCCCACCACGTGCGGGTCCCCGCCGAAGTAGGTCGTCCACGCGGCGTGCCCCAGCACGAGGACGCGCGGGGCGCCCGGCACGCCGTCGGCCGCGACGAGCATCCGCCCGAGCAGCGGCCGCGCCTGCAGCACGTCCATGCCATTGGCGGTGAGGAAGGCGCCCCGCAACCGCTCCGGCCGGCCGTCGCGCACCACCACGTTGAGGCTGGCGAACTGCGCCGCGGCCAGGTCGTCGAATGAGTGCTGCGCCGCGCGCCACGCGGCGAGGTCGTGGATGGCGACCGGCAGCTTCTGGCGCCCGGTCGCGAGGTTGCTGAACGACACGGCCATGACGCGGCGCCCGCCGGGAAGGGGAAGCCCGCGCATGAAGATGCCGTAGCCGACGCTGAAGATGAAGGTCGTCAGGCCCACGCCGAGCGCGAGCGCGACGACGGCGGCGGCCGCGAGGCCCGGCTGCCTGAACACCATGCGGACCGCGAGCGGGCAGTCGATCCCGAGTCTCTTCACAAGGCCTCCAGCCAGGCGTCGAACGCCGGGTCGAACTCCGGCGTGAACGCCCGGGAGTGCTGGCGCTACCGGTTCGTCTCGTTCCAGCTTGGCGAGGGCCCGGAAGGGGTCCCGTCGTGGGCCAGTGCGATGGGCTTCGAGAGCTACGCCCTCCAGTTGGAGATGGCTCTTACGATCCCAGTGCCGGCAGTGCCCGTCCGGCCCGGCGCCACCGTTTCAGGAAGCCGAGCGCGATCAACGCCGAGACTCGAAGCGTTGGCTTGCGACGCGACAAGCGCCTCCTTCGAGATGTCGAACCCGTCCCGTCCCGCCCTCGAGGAATCCGAGGATGTCTGAAGACGCGCGCCCGTCCGGCTGTATGACGCGAGCTGGCGCCAACGGGTTGCGGGTCGTTTCGTGCAGCCTCGATGCCCGCGCTTGGGACGACGAACTTGCGCGCACGACGAGTGCAACCGGGCGGCTGCCAGGACACGTCTATGGGCAGAGGCCCTGGAGGCGTGGCCGAGGAGGAGCGATGAAGCAGCTGATGCTGATCATGCTGGTGGTCGTCGGGATGCTGTCTCCCCTCACCGCGCACCGCCAGGACAAGCGCGAGGCGGGCTCGTATCCGGAAATGCGGGCGTACCTGGGCGAGCTGTTCGAACAGAAGAAGTACGCCGAGGCGGCGGCCATGCTGGAGCGGGTCCTCGACCGCTTCCCGGACCACGTGCGGGCGAACACCTTCAACTTGGCGGCCGCTCGGGCCCTCATGGGGCAGCCCGACAAGGCGATCGACGCGCTCGAGGAAGGTCTGCGCCGCGGCGCGTTCTACAGCCGCTGGGACTTCGACCCCGCGGCGATGGCGCCGCTCAAGCAGCACCCGCGCTTCGCGGCGTTCTTCCAGGCGAATCTCGACCGGATCGCCGAGGCGGACAAGAAGGCGTCGATGAAGCTGGAGGTGGCGACGCCTCCCGGCTACGACCCGCCCGGCGCTATCCGCTCTTCGTGGCCCTGCACGGCGGCGGCGAGAACGTCGCGATGCTGAAGCCGAACTGGGTGTCCCCGCGCCTCCAGGCGGAGTTCATCGTCGCCTACGTCCAGTCGTCGCAGGTCGCGAGCATGGACGGCTTCCACTGGCAGGACGAGGACCGCACGCGGCGCGACCTCCAGGCGGCCTACGGCGAGGTGTCGCCAGGTATCCCGTGGATCCGGACCGTGTCATCGTCGGCGGCTTCTCGTCGGGCGGGTTCGCGTCGCTCGTGACCGCGTTCCACCAGACGCTGGCGGCGCGCGGGTTCGTCGCGCTCTGCCCGGAGGTGCCGGTCACGGTCACCGACGCCGACATCACGGCGGCCGTGAAGCGCGGGCTGCGCGGCTCGCTGCTCACGACCGAACTCGACCACCGCGTCGAGGCGCAGCGGGCGGTCGCGGAGCGCTGGAAGAAGCTGGGGCTCGACGGCGAGTTCGTCGGTCACGCCGAACATCGGGCACTGGTTCCCCAAGGACTTCGGCCAGCAGCTGGATCGGGCGATCGAGCGCATCCTCGCCCCGCTCCCTCCTCGCGCGCCCGGCTGGACGCGAATGGCCAGCGGCACGACCAACAACCTCACCGGCCTCTGGGGCACCTCGCCGAGCGACATCTTCGCGGTGGGACCGAAGGGCACGATCCTGCACTTCGACGGCCGGACGTGGTCGCCGATGCGCGTCGCCGGCGAGCCGCATCTCCTCTCGATCTGGGGCTCGTCGAGCCGCGACGTCTTCGTCGTCGGCGACAAGGGCGTCATCCTCCACTACGACGGGCAGGCCTGGACGCCCATGGCGAGCGGCACGACGAAGAACCTGATCTCCGTATGGGGCACGTCGAGCCGGGACGTGTTCGCCGCCGGGTACGGCGGCACGGTGCTGCACTACGACGGCGCCCGGTGGACGCCGATGGAGACCGGGACGACCGAGGATCTCTACTGCATCTGGGGCACGGCGCCGAACTCGGTGGTGGCGGTCGGCGGCACTCCGATGCCACTGCCGGGCAAGGGGCTCGTCCTGCGCTACGACGGCAAGACCTGGTCGCCGATGACGATTCCGGACTCACCCTTCCTGGGCGGCGTCTGGGGCTCGTCGATGGACGACGTGTTCGCGGTGGGCGTCAACCTGGCGATCCTGCGCTTCGATGGAAAGACCTGGAAGGAGATGCCGGCAAACGCCCCGGTCGCGCCAGGCAAACCCAACCTGCTGATCCGGGCCTGGGGCACCGGGCCGGGCGACGTCTATGCGGCCGGGTTCGACGGCGTCCTGCTGCACTACGACGGCCGGTCGTGGTCGCCCGTGCCGTCGGGCACGACGGAGAGCATGGGTGTCTTCGGCGTCGGCCGCGCGACGTCTTCATCGTCGGCGGCGGCGGGACGATCCTGCGCTACGCGGCGAAATAGGGGTCGGGAGACTCGAGTTCCAGGACGTCGTCTCGCGCCCCTCCGGCGTGCAGTGCAGGTCGGCGATTCATGTCGGACGTGGCGGAACATGACCAAGGCATGCGCGTGGATCGCCGTCTTCGGGCGTGCTATGCTCAACACCGTCGTGGGCCCAGGCGAGGCCCGAGGCCGCGAAGGAGCGGGCGGTCGTGGAAGAGACCATCCGCGGCAACATCTGCTGGGCGCTGACGAAGGACCGGGCCCTGCTCGAGCGCACCATGGCGCACGACGCCGACCTGTTCATCTTCAACCCCGACTCGAAGGCCACGATCGGGTGGGACGAGTTGGCGAAGAACTTCGCCTTCTGGATGGACCCGCGGTTCAAGGCCGTCGCGTGCGACATCCGCGACCTGCGCGTGAACTTCGCCCGCTCGGGCGACGTGGCCTGGTGGTCGGCGATGCTCGACGACCTGGCCGAGTGGGACGGCAAGCCGGCCGGCTGGAAGGACACGCGCTGGACCGGCGTGCTCGAGAAGCGCGACGGCGCGTGGGTCATCGTCCAGATGCACTTCTCCTTCGCCGCCGACCGGGTGAGGGCCGAGGCGCTCGCCGGGGCGAAGAAGTAGCTCCCGAATCCAGTCTCGCTGTTCGCGCTGCAGGACCGAAACGGGTCGAGTGACGACCCTCACGGAGGATCCCCACATGTGTTCGACCCCCCGCGTGCTGGTCGCGCTTGCGGTAGCCGCCTTGGCCGTCCCCGCAGGATCCCTGGCCGCCGACAACCGCGCCTAGGACATCTGTGGGGGGCCAGAGCCGGGTAGAGCGCGCCCTGCTCGATTGTCAGCGCGTGGCCCGAATCTGCTGGATACGAAGCAACACCCCGTAGCCCATCGGCCGCGACGACACCTGTCGCTCGCGCTGCGGACCGCCACCGGCGGCCTCTACCGCACAGCCGAGTCCTCGCGAAAACGTCGGCGACCACCCTGATGCCCCTCGCCCACGGCCATCACGGCCGCTCAGAGGTCCACGAGCGGGAAACCCTCGCGGGCCGCGGCCGCCCGGAGCCTCTCGTCGAGCGAGACCAGCGGCAGCGACGGGGGACGCCGCTCGGCGCCGAGCCACGCGGCCGCGAGCTGCAGGGCGTCGGCGGCGCGCAGCGGATGCACGCGCAGCATGCGGCGGGCCACCTCGCGCACCTCGTCGCCCGGCTCGATCTCGATCCAACTCGTGCGAAGCGCGTCCAGGCGGCCGAACGCCTCGACGACCTGGGCGGGTGTCAGCGCCGCGTCCCGCTCGAACCGGGCGAGGGCCGACGCGCACTCGACGGGCGTGCCCACCACACGACGGCCGGCTGCTCGCCGTCCAGCCGCTGGGCGGCGGTTGTGGCCGGCTCTTCGGCCAGCAGCGGGACGAGCGCGGAAGTGTCCCAGAATCTCACCGGCCCTCCGCGCGTTCTTCGATGACCGCCCGGCTGAGCCTTGCGCCGCGGGACGGCCGAGGAGGTGGCGCATGGAGGACCGCGCGCGGGACGGGCCCATCGGGCCTGCGGGCGAGGCCCGCCCGCTCCAGCCTGGCGACGCGGCCTTCGTCGTCGCCGGCCAGACCGAGGACGGGCTGGAGGTGCGCCACGGGCCGCCCTCGATCTCGATGACGATCCGCTCCCCCCGTCGCACGCGGTCGATCAGGGCGCTCAGCTGGTTCTTCGCCTCGGTTATACTGGCTCGTTTCACAAGGCTATAATAGCCATAATACTCACACTATTCAAGCGTTTTTACGAGGTGGCGGAGGGCCCTGGCGAGGCCCGTGTGACGCGATTCGCAACCCTGCCACCCCGAGAGGAGCAGCTCACCGGCTCCTCGCGCGAGCCGCTGCTGATCCTGCTGGGCGCCGTCACGCTCGTCCTGCTCGTGGCGTGCGCGAACGTCGCGAACCTGCTGCTGATCCGCGCCGGCGGGAGGCGGCGGGAACTCGCGATCCGCGCCGCGCTCGGGGCCGGCCGCTGGCGGGTCGTGCGGCAGCTCCTCACCGAGAGCCTGCTCCTCGCGCTGGCCGGCGCGGCTGCCGGCCTGGCGCTGGCCTGGTGGGGCGTGCGGCTGCTCCAGTCGGCCAGGACGCTGCCGATCCCGCTGGTGAACCCTGTTCGTATCGACATCACGGTGCTGCTGTTCACGCTTGGAGCGGCCGTCGTCACAGGCCTGCTCTTCGGGATCGTCCCGGCGCGACGGGCCATGCGGGTGGATCGGCTCGTCGCGTTCCGTTACGAGTGACCTCGGGCGTGCGCTGGTCGATCGCGCGCGGCCTGCTTCGGAAGACCGGTCCCGGCGGCGGCGTCCGGCCGCTCTGAATATCAGCTGCCCGCCGGCCTCTCGGACTGCAACCCTGCCGGGTGACGGACCGTCCAACTGCCGTCCACCGAGGTCGACCGATGCAACTCAGACACGCTATCCGACTTGAAGACTTGAGACTTCAACACTTGTATTCTTGTGGGCGTGCTGGCCTGCCCCATCTCCCTCGCGTTACTGGACCGGCTGGCGCCGCTGGCGCCGGTTGCAGGGGCCGGGTCGATTGTTGCGCGCCAGGCGCCGGACCTGTTCGCCCTTTGGCTGGCGTGGGAAGCAGAATGCGGGGCGCGCCGTGACCCGCCGTTCTGGGCGGTCGTCTGGCCGGCGGCCCAGGTGCTTGCGTGGTACCTGCTCGCGCACCCGCGCGCCGTCTCGGGCCTGAAGGTACTCGACCTCGGCTGCGGTGCCGGTGTCGCAGCCATCGCCGCGGCCAGGGCTGGCGCGTCGGCGGTGATCGCGAATGACGTGGACCCCGTCGCCGCCTGCGTGGCTTCGCTGAACGGGGTGGCCAACGGTGTCGCGCTGACACCCTCGGTCGGGGATCTCACCGGCGCCGAGCCGCAGGCGGCCGGAGCTGTCATCCTGGTCGCCGACATGTTCTACGAGCGGGAGTCTTCCGGGGCGATGTTGCGCTGGCTCCGCGCTTCCGCCGCGAACGGCTCGCGGGTCCTGGTTGCCGACGGCGGCCGGCCCTTCTCACCCTCCGTCCGCCTGGTCGAGCGTCACCACGAGACCGTGGCGGTCTCCGCCGACGTCGAAGGCGTCGGCGAACGCATCGTTCGGGTCTGCGAACTGCTGCCCTGACCCGGCGAGGGCCGGAGCACCGCTATTCCCGGCCGGACCTCGCGGCGGGTGCTCGATCAGTTCAGCGCGCCTGCGTCCGGGCCAGTTCCTGGTACACCAGCCGCGCCCAGAGCGAAGTCGGCGGGTTGGCGGAATCGATGAAGAGATTGCGGAGCGGATCGGCCTTGACCACCTGCTCGATGTCCTGGCCCTTCGCGATGAGGCCTGAATCCCCCGGCGGGGATCGCGATTCTGAGTACACCTCATGAACCACCTCCCAGGCGGGAGCACCCGAAACGACCACTCGCACGACGTGGACGCCACAGCCATCGGCGCGTCACCGGTGCGGGTCGAGGGCCTCGTCAGTTTCAAACGGTATGATCACCAGGCAGGTGGCCGCGAGGAGCGGCGCACCGAGCCGGACGGGTACCGGCTGCGCCGAGCCGAGCTGTGCGACTCTCGAGGCTGGCGCCCGGAGAATGAGCTTCGGCGGCTGCAGTTCTCTGCCCACCGTTTCGATACGCTGGCCTTCGGCAAGGAGCCGCTGCGCGTCCTGCTCGGACACTGCGTAGACCGCGCTCGCGTCAGCCAGCACGCGCCGGAGGCGGAACCAGACCCCGCGCGCGAGATGGCGCTGGCGGTAATCAAACGACCGTATCAGCACTCGCGCACGGTGTGCCCTGAGGCGTCGCTCGAGGGACGGCGACAGCGTCATCGCGAAGCCCCCGCCGCGCGTTCCAGCCGGCCCAGCAACGCCGCCACGGCCGACCTGCGTGGTGCGGGGTCCGGCATGCCCTCCCTGGCCCCGACCAGCGAGAGCACCGTCAGGTTCGAGCGGACGGCGTACTGGAACTCGGGTCGCAGGCGGCGGTAGGCGTCGTCCAGTTCTTCGAGATCGGCCGCCCGCGCGACCAGCAGCAGTCCGAGCGCGACGAGCAGGTCCCGATCTCCCTTCTCCCCCGTCCGGTCCGTCACCAGCTTCTCCAGCAGCAGGCCAGCCGGGCGGGGCATCCTGATGGTTGTCCCGGCGATCACGACAGGCTCGCCAGCCTCGACCAGCGACAGTGCGCCAAATACCAGCAGCGGCAGCTGGTCGTCCTCCAGCACGTAGGCGTCCGCCGGATCCTGCGCCGGATCGATGCCGACGAAGTTCAGCTCGAGCAGGTTCGGGGACGCGGGCACCCACACCGACGGCTCCTCGGCCGACGGGGCGAAGTGGCCGAGCAGTTCAGGCAGGCGCTGCTTCACTGCGGCGTGGCGCTCGATCGGCACACCGATGTCGAGATCCTGTGAAACGACCAGCGTCGAAGCGGCGCCCGCTTCGAGCAGGTTCGGGACCTCCGAGCCGACGACGAGCGCGCCGGTGCCCTCCAGCACGGGACGAGCGGCGCGAATCGTGTCGAAGAGGCGGTCGCGAAAGACCATCAGCGTCGAGTATAGGCACCTGCCCGTGCCGGGTCCAGCCGACCGAGGCGGCGCTGCGAAACGAGAGGGCCGCGCCCCGCCCTCTACCACGCGAGCACGTTCTGCAGGATGACGACCGGCTTCAGCTCGCTGACCGGGTACCGGGACCGGCTCGTCGCGTAAGCAGGCGGCAAGGCGATGTCCAACTGGACGCGTTGCGCCAGGACGGTCGATGGGAAAGTGACGGATTTGCCGATGACGACGTCCTCGCCGACCGTGGCCCGCGGCTCCGCGACGGTCTGCGCCCGAACAGCCGGAGCGCCGGCCTGGATGACCGCCGCATCGGCCCACCTGTCGCCGCCCGTGCCCACCGCGACGAACGCTGCCAGGAACGTACAGCACAACATCGCACCACTCCTCGCGCTCGAGCTGCGCCTGGCGGCGGGCGTCAGGCTGTGGTAGCCCGCGCGCCGGTGCGCACTCTCATAGACAACCGCTGCAGCGGTCGTGGACGCCTCCCCGCCTAAAACGCCCTTACATTGGTCCTCGGTCTTCCTTCAAGTCCTGCCGGTGGCCGATTCCTCCCGAACCCTGCCGGGTATGGCGCGTTCCAATCAGCAGGACCGGACTTAAGAGGTGAACAATGGGGATTCGGGTGACGTTGTCTGCCGCCGTGGTGTTCCTGGCCGTGACCCCGCTCTCGGGTGGGTCGTTGGCGGATGAAACTGGCCAGGTGGCTCCCTCCGACGACGCCCGCGCGGTCGAGTGCGACACCCCTACACTCATGTTCGCGACGCACACGGGTGCTCCCCGTTCCGTCTAAGTGCAGTGGGGGCCGGCACGCCGGCCGGGTCCCCGGGAGGGGAAGGAGCCGTATGGTCTCGAGAGTCGCCGCCGACGTTCGCCACGCCGTCACGGCCATGCGCCGGCGACCCGCGGCGCTGGCCGTCCCTGTCCTGACGATCGCCATTGGCATCGGCGCCAGCACAGCGATCTTCAGCGCGTTGTACGCCGCCCTCTTCAGCCCCCTCCCGTATTCCGAGCCAGGCCGCCTCGTGATGGGGCGGGCCACCTTCAGCGGCGAGATCAACCCCTGGGCATCCGCCCCGGACTTCTACGACTACCGCGAACGTTCCACCGTCTTCGAGTCCCTGTCGGCCTACCGCCCGTCGGCCGGCCGCGTCAACATCCGGACCGGCGATGGTGGCCAGTCGCTGCTGCTGACGCAGGTGTCGTGGGACTTCTTCACGACCCTCGGCGTCTCCCCGGCCCTCGGGCGGCTGTTCGACCCGACGGAGGGCGAGCGCGGAGGCCAGGTCGTCGCGATCGTCAGCGACGGGTACTGGAAACGTTCGCTGGGAGGCGCCAGCGACGTCATCGGGCGCGTGATCCCCCTCGACCTGCGCCCAATGGGGATTGGAGCCGTGACGATCGTCGGGGTCATGCCGGCGACCTTCAGGTTTGCCTACGACGCCGACGTGTATCTTCCGCTCCAGCGGAACAGCCGCGGCAACGACGTCCGCCGGTTCCACAACTGGATGCTGCTGGGACGCCTGCGGCCCGGTGTGCAGCTGGCGGAGGCACAGCGGCAGGTGGACGGCATCAGCACCCAGCTCGAGAAGGAACACCCGGACAGCAACCGGAACAAGGCGCTGCTGCTGACGCCCCTCCAGGAGGCGCTGGCGGAAGGGGACCGGCCCAACCTGCTCATCCTGATGGCCGCGGTGGCGGTGCTGCTCCTGGTGGCGTGCGCGGACGTGGCGGGCCTGCTGCTGTCGCGCGGCGCCGCCCGCCAGGCCGAGATGGCGATTCGCTCGGCCCTGGGCGCCACCCGCGCGCGCCTGGGCGGGCAGCTGCTCGCCGAGAGCCTGCTGGTTGCCGCCGCCGCCGGCGCCCTCGGCCTCGTGCTCGCGTACTGGCTGCGGGGCCTCGTGTTGCGATTCGTCCCTCTCGATTCCCTGGGCGTGGCGACGCTTCCGCTGGGCGCGCCCGTGCTCGCCTTCGGCGGCGGCGTCACGATTCTCACCAGCCTGTTGGTCGGGACCGTTCCGGCGTGGCTGACGGCACGCTCCGATCTCTCCAGCGCGCTCAAGGGAGGCACTCGCGTCACGGAGACGGCCTCGCGCGCCGTCTTCCGGCAGGCTCTCGTGGCCCTCCAGGTCGCGATGTCCGTGGTGCTGCTGGCTGCGGCAGCCCTGCTGGGGCGCAGTCTCTTGCAGCTGCGCGCCGTCGACCCGGGCTTCGACCCGACAAACCTGCTCAGCGCGCAGTTGCAGCTGGTCGGCGACGCGTACGCGACTCCAGCCGCGCGCGTGCGCTTCTTCGATGGCCTGCTCGAAGACATCCGTGCCGTGCCCGGCGTGAAGAACGCCAACCTCGTCAACATGGTGCCGATCCAGGACCGGGCGGGGAACATTCCGGCGTGGGATGCGGACCACCCTCCAGCCCAGCCGAGCGAGGCGCCCGTCGTTTGTGCGCGTTACGTGTTCCCCGGCTACTTCGCCACGATGGGAATCCCCCTGGTGGCCGGACGCGATCTGACAAAGGACGACAGCGGCGTGCTGTTGGCCGGACGGGGACTGTCGGCCAGCGAGGCGGGCGCGAGCACGGGCCCGCCCCCGATGGTCATCAGCCGGTCGGTGGCGCGAAAGCTCTTTCCAAACGCCAACCCGCTGGGCAAGCGGCTCGGGATCTTCACGGGCGGCGCCAAGCCTACCATTGCCGAAGTGGTTGGCGTCGTGGGGGACGTGCACATGAACTCGCTGGGCGGGGACTATACCCTCGCGATGTACGCGCCGTACCAGGTCATGGCCAGCCCCATGACGCGCGTCGTGCTTCGCACGACGGGCGACCCGGCTGCCATCGTTCCCGCCGTCCGGGCGGCCCTGGCCCGCCGGGACCGCGGCCTCGTGCTCAACGAGGTCAAGACGATGGAGCAGGTCCTGGACGAATCCCTCGAGGGTTTCAGCCTGCGGGCGGGCGCCGTCGTGCTCTTTGGGGCGGCCACCCTGCTCCTCGCCATGCTCGGCGTCTACGGCGTGCTCGCGTTCACGGTAAACATGCGGCGGCAGGACATCGCGCTGCGCATCGTGGTGGGGGCCTCGCGGCGACACGTGCTCGCCTGGGTGATGGCGCGCGGGCTGACGCCGGTCGGCGTCGGGCTGGTGCTTGGCCTTGCGGGTGCCTTCTGGTCGGGACGCTGGCTGCAGGCGCAACTGTTCAACGTGCCCCCGTCGGACGCGGTCGCCTTCACCGGGGTCGTCGCCTGCCTGGCGGGAACCGCGGTCGCGGCGTGCCTGGTTCCCGCCTGGCGCGCGATGCACGTGGATCCCATCGTGGCGCTCAGGGCGGAGTGAGCGCTGATCTGCCGCCTGTGCGGGCGAGGCGCTGATGCTGGAGGTCATCGTGGCGATCGCGCAGGCGTAAGGCGGCCACGCAGTCCTCGGTTCCTCCCACCGTTCCGTTGGGGCACGCGGCCGCATGGCCGCGTGCCCTCTCGCATCCCGAATCCCGGGTCAGGCAGACGGTCCGTCACTCGCTCCGCAGCGTCACGATCGGATCGACGCGGGTCGCGCGCCACGCGGGGACGGCGCACCCGAGCAGCCCGAGCGCGGCGACGATGAGCGCTGTGGCGAGGTAAGTCGGCACGTCCGTGCGGGTGACGCCGACCAGCTGGGCCGCCAGCACCCGCGTCAGCGCGTAGGCGAGCGGGAGGCCGACCACCAGGCCGACCGCCACGAGGCGCATGCCTCGGCCGAACACGAGCGAGAACATGTCGCGGCGCGAGCCGCCGATGGCCATGCGGACGCCGATCTCGTGCGCGCGCCTCGCGACCGTGTACGACAGGACCCCGTAGACGCCCGCGGCCGCCAGCAGCAGCGCCAGCCCGGCGAACACCGCCATCATCGTCATGATCAGCCGGCGGCGTGCGAGCTGCGTGGAGACGATCCGGTCCAGCGTGAGCACGTTGTAGAGGGGCTGGTTCGGGTTGAGCTGCCGCATCACGCGCGTGAGCGGTGCGGCCAGCGCCGCGGGATTCCCGGCGCCCTTCAGCAGGACCGTCATCTGCGACGGGACCCACGGCGACTGCGGCAGGGCGAAGTAGACGAGCGCTAGCGGGGGCCTGGTGGAGGCCACGTCGCGCACGTCGCCTGAGACGCCGACGATGGTGAAGTACCCGCCGAGCAGCACGCGGCGCCCCATAGCCTGGCGCGGGTTGTCCCAGTACTCTGCGGGCGAAGGCCTCGTTGACGACGGCGGCGCGCTCGCTGCCGGCGGCGTCGCGCGCGTCCAGCGGGCGGCCCTCCAGCATGGGCACGGACAGGGTTCGGAAGTACGTGCCACCAACGACCTGCACGTACTCGTGGTCTTCCGGCGCCAGCGCGCCCGGTGCCCCTGCATTCGGACCTCGCGTCGGCCCCTCGACCTGCATGTTCACCGACATGACGGCCGATCCGGCCGGGGCCACGCTCGACAGCGCCGCCGCCTGAACCCCCGGCAGGCCTCCGGCCCGCTCCAGCAGGTCCGAGAAGAACGCGGTCACCTGCGGCGGCTTCGCGGTACTGCGTGCGGCCGAGGGAGACGTCCGCGGTGAGCACGCCCTCGGACCGGAAGCCGAGGTCCGCTGACGCCAGCCTGGCGAGATCCCGCGCCAGCAGGCCGGCGCCGACGACAAGAACGAGCGACAGCACGACTTCACCGACCACCAGGGCCGACGAGAGGCGGATGCCGCCGCGGACCCGCTCGTACCCGCGGCCGATCTGGAGCGCAGCGGCTGGCGCGGCGTGCGCGAGGCGCAGGGCGGGGACGATGCCCACCAGCAGGCCCACGGCGACCGAGAGCAAGCAGGTGAAAAAGAGCACCTGGAGATCCAGGCCCACGGCGTCGAGCCGGACGAGCACCGGGCCGCCGAACACCGCCACCGCCCGCACGCCGCCCCACGCACCGGCCATGCCCAGCGCGCCACCCGCCAGCGCGAGGACCACCGTCTCGGTGAGCGCGTGGCGCACCAGCTGCGCGCCGGAAGCCCCAAGCGCCGCCCGGGTGGCCATCTCGCGCTGGCGCGCCGTCCCGCGGGCCAGCAGGAGGTTGGCCACATTGGCGCCGGCCACCAGCAAGAGCAGCCCGACGGCCGTCATGAGGATGGCCATCTGCGCCGGGAGCTCGCCCTCGAGGAAGTCGGTCACCGGAACCAGGGTGAAGCTGCGTCCGGCCAGGTAGGCGGGCAGCTTCACCCCCTTGGCGATCGTGTCCGCCGCCGCCCGCGCCTGGTCGAGCGTGACGCCGGCCCGGAGCCGCCCGACGATCTTCATCCCGCGCCAGAACAGGTCGGTGCTGCCCGGCTCGCGGCGCAGCGGATCCCGCAACAGGGGCACCAGTACCGCCGCGTCGGAATCGAACGACAGGCCGACCGCGGGCATCAGCTGCGTCAGCGTCTTGAACTGCCGCGGGAGCACGCCAACGACCGTATAGAGCTGGTCGTCGATCCTCAGGGTGCGGCCCAGCACGTCGCGCGCCCCGCCGAAGTGCCGCCGCCAGAAGGCGTCCGTCAGCAGCACCATCTTGTCGGTGCCGGCTTCCAGCTGCCCGGGCTCGAACCCGCGGCCGATTGCGGGCGCCACCCCGACCACCGGAAGGAAGTTCGGGGTGACGCGCGCCATGATCACCCGCTCCGGCTCGCCGGCTTCGCTCACGTTGGCGGCGCGCTCGTTGTAGACGGCCAGGCCCTCGAACACGTCCGCGTTCCGCCACTGCTCGTACAGGGCCCACGGCGGACCGGGGTCGCAGACGACGAGCCGGCCCGGGTCGGCGTAGGGCAGCGGCTGGAGCAGCAGCGTGTTGACCACGCTGAAAACGACGGTGGAACCGCCGATGCCCAGCGCGAGGGCGACGACCGCCGCCCCCGTGAAAGCCGGGGCGCGCACCAGGGCGCGCAGGGCCAGGCGGAACGCGTGGAGAGTGTCGCGCATCCTGGGTTACTCCTCGGGCAGAACCGGGGGGCCTCTCTGCGTTAGACGCCGGAACTCGCCGTGGGGCCTGAAACTCGAGCGAGCGAGGCTCTCCGGGCGCCGGCGGCCGGCTCATGCTATCTCTTGATCCCCTCGAACCGGTTGCCGGATTCAGGGGTCAGATAGACAGGGAATCCGCCGTCGCAAAGACCTGGAGCCTGGTCCGCGAAAGGACTGCCAATGAAAAGGCCGCCGTCGAGTATCCTGCCGACATCCCTCCTCGCCGCGCTGGGAGCGGTGTCCCTGCTCGCGCAGGTTCCCGCTGTCCAAGGGACTCGGGACCTGAGCGACGCCGCCGTGAAGCGGGACGTGGCGGCCCGGGTGGCGGACCTGGGGTCCAAGGGGACCTTCTCCGGCATCGTGGTGGCCGCCCGGGGGACTGACCCTGTCGTGGTCGCCGCGGCGGGGTACGCCGACCGCGCCGCGAAGACGCCGATCACGCCCTCCACGCGCTTCACCATCGGATTGATGGGCAAGATGTTCACCGCCGCCGCCATCGGGCAACTGGTCGATCGCGGCAAGGCCTCGGTACGAGGACGTCGTGGGGGCAGCCCAGCCCTCTCCAACGGCGCGTCTCAGCGTCCGGTTCGCGATCGTGCGCGGCGTGCGCCGTGGTCATTCGTCTCGGCGGGGTCACATCTTGAATCGGCGCGTCATTCACATTTCAAGATGTGATCCCACCCGGTCGGCCGCGACGCGGAAGCCTCGGCGGTGAATCTCATCGTACGGACCCCGCAGTGCGGCGTGCAGGAAGAACGCGGGCAGGTCCCAGCCGCCCCCGCGAAGCGTGTGATAGCCGGAGTCCCCTCCCTCCCAGGCGCTCCCGTCGGCCGGCGCACCCCTGTAGTCCTGGCGGTACGTGTCCTGGGTCCACTCCGGCACGTTCCCGAACATGTCAAAGAGCCCGAAGGCATTCGGTTGCTTCAGGCCCACCGGGTGAGTCGTGCCGTCAGAGTTCTCCTTGATCCAGGCGATGGCCTCCGCCGGACCGTAGGGGTCCTTCCCGCCACCCGCCAGGCAGGCGTACTCCCACTCGGCCTCGCTGGGGAGGCGGTAGCGCCAGCCCCGCTCGCGCTCGTTCAGTTTGGCCACGAAGGCCTGGGCGTCCTCCCATCTGACCATCTCCACGGGAGCGTTCGGGCCGGCCTTCTTGAAGTGCGAAGGGTTGGTGCCCATCACCGCCTGCCACTGCGCCTGGGTGACCTCGGTCACGCCCATCCAGAAGGTCCGGACCGAGACCCGGTGAACGGGCGCCTCACCCGGGCCGATGGTCGATCCCATGTTGAAACTGCCGCCGGGGATCTCGACCAGCGGCATACCAATGCTGTTGCGCACCACGTTCTCCCGGGCAGGAACGGCACCCTGCCCGCCCGGTGTGTCAGGGAGCGCCAACAGCGCCAAGGGGATGAGCCACAAGGTCGCACCGATCATGAATGCCTCCCTTCCACACGTCGTCCTTCCGACCGTTTGACGCGGGTGGAGGCCCCCCGGTTGCGCCGTTTGCGTTTGGCCGCCGCGGAACGGCGGCCTTCGAGCGCATCATCGGGAAGATCGAGGAGAAAGCAGGGCAAGGGGAACAACCTGCAGCCGGGTGGGTGCGTCCAAAGGGTGACGACACGTCGTGGGCACAGCCGCCCGGCCGGCCCGGCTCGACCCGATCACGACGCTTCGTGGTCACATGTTGAAATGTGGATAATGCGACGTGTCCGGGTGTGACCCCGGAGGGACCATGCGAGCGGGCTTCTACCAGTCGGACGTCACGCCGGGGGACAAGAGAGCGAACCTGGATCGCGTCGCGCGCGCCCTCTCCGGCGCCAGCGTCGATCTCGTGGTCCTGACAGAGCTTTTCGCCACCGGCTACATCTTCCCCTCGAGGACCAGTGCGGCCTTCCTCGCCGAGCGGGTCCCCGACGGGCCAACGACCGACGCCCTGGCCGCCCTGGCTCGCGCGAAGCAGGCCTACCTGGTGGCCACGCTCGTCGAATCGGACGGCACGCGGGTGTACAACACGGCGGTCGTCGTCGGCCCGCACGGGTTCGTCGGACGCCACCGGAAGGTCCACCTGCCCACCGCGGAGCGGCGCGTCTTCGACGCGTCGGATGACGAGGACGCGGTCTTCGATCTCGGGGGCATCCGCATCGGCGTTGTCGTCTGTTTCGAGAGCTGGTTCCCGGAACGCTGCCGCCGCCTCGCCCTCGCCGGCGCCGACATCCTTTGCCACCCGGCAAACTTCGGCGGCACCATGTCGCTGGCCGTCATCCGGACGCGCGCAATCGAGAACATGGTGTTCACGATCACCGCAAACCGCATCGGCGCCGAGGGAACCGGAGAGTTGGCGGCGGCATTCCGCGGCGAGAGCCTCATCGTCGACCCCGAGGGGACGGTCCTCCTGCAGGCGGACGACGGGGAGAGGCTTGGCCTCGTGGACATCGACCCGAGGCGGGCGCGGAGCAAGAGCAGCGGCGTGTGCTCCGACCTCCTCGCGGAGATTGACCGCGCCGGGCGGACGCGCCGTTGACCTCCCAGCCGGCTGAGAGCTCCCAGCCGGCAGTCCGCGCTCTACTTCGTCAACGCCGCGAACTCGCGGCGCGCCTCCAGCAGCACGGGCAGGTCGGGATCCGCCTCACGCCACCGCTCGAAGAACTGCTCGTAGACCCGCCGGCTGGAGGCCAGATTGCCCGCCCGCGCCAGCGTCCGGGCCAGGTTGAGTTCGGCCGAAGGAAGGAGTTTCCGGCCGGAGTCGATCGTGTGGTGGGCGAGAATCTTCTCGAATGCCGCCCGAGCCCGTGCCCAGTCGCCCGCCAGGTAGTGAAGCCGCGCTCGTTCGTAGAGCGGGTTGAGGCTGTAGCCGAAACCGAGGTCGTACTTCTCCAGTGGAACGAGCCGCGCGAGCGCCTGGTCGATGCGGCCGCGGTGCGCGTCAACCGCTGCGCGGTATGCTGCTACCAGCGTGGCCTGCGGCTGCTGCACAATGCCGGAGCCGCGGGCATCGATCTCGTCGAGCAGGCGCTCGGCCAGGTCGAAGTCGCCGGCGGTCGCCGCCACCATCACTGCGTCGACCGCCCAGAGCGGCGGAACGCCCCGCCCGATCTCCTCCCGCAGTCGCCGGAGCGCGTCCTCGCGCTTCCCGGTGAGCGCCTCGAACCGCGCCATCCGCAGGCGCAGATGGGCAGCCATGTCGGGGCTGCCGGTCGTCCGCATCAGCGTTTCGAACCGTTCCAGGAACGTCAGCGCGTCGCGGAGACGGCCCCGGTTGAGCGCCTCTTCCGCCTCGCATTCGAGGAAGTAGATGGCCGCGAACTCCCCGTTCGCGGCCGCCCAGGCCCGCTCGCGCGCCAGCAACTGGGCGTCGCCGGTGGCGAGGCCGCACTGGAAGAGCACGAGGTGCAGGAGCGGGCTGACCCCCCCGGCGGCGACGCCTTCTTCCGCCACGGCGCGCGCCTCGGCGACGCGTGCAAGCGCCAGGTAGGCGAAGCCAGCCGCCGCCAGCGCCAAGGCGCTCGTTGGCTCCAGGCGCCGGGCTTCGAGCGCTTCAGACAGGGCCAGGTCGTGCTGGCCCGAACGCCAGCACTCGTAGGAAAGGCTGCGCCGGTACGGGGCACGTCTTGGATAGGTGCCAGCCAGGCGTTCAAGGGCCGCGATCACCTCGTCCTGGGCACCCGTGATGCGACGGTGATACTCGGCCTCGATTTCCAGGCGCTCCGGGAAGGTCACTCGGTCGCGCAGGGAGTAAGCTTTCTGCAGGGCGTCCAGCGACTCGGCCTCGGTGCCGAGCACGTACAGAGCCGACCCCAGCCGGCTCCGCGCCAGGGCGAACTCGCCGTCCAGCGAGACGGCCTCCCGGTAGAACCCGAGTGCCGCCCGGAGATCACCCCGTTCCCTCGCCAGGTCGCCGCGCCTCAGCGCCCTCAAGGCGTCGAGCGACCGCGTCGTCGCCTCCACGATGGGCACGTTGTAACGCGCGAGCGAGCCGGCCGGTTCGCCGACAGCCGCACGGATTTCGCCGGCGGCGCGCTCCAATCCCGCAAGGACCGCCTCCTTGCGCTCGGCGGTCACCTGCCGGCGCGCCAGTACGTCGCCCGTCCCGCAGGCAACGGCCTCGAGGCCGATGGCATATTGACGGCCCAGCGAGGCGATTGACGTCACGATAACCGCTCGGGCGCCGGCCCGCTCGCAGACTTCAAGCCCCACCGCCCGCGTCATCGCCGTGTCGGGCGGCCGCTTCATCATCTGCAGCACTTCCCGCACCCGCCCGGGCGACAACAGCGCGAGGTAGGGCGACTGCTCCAGCTGGATCGACATCGCCAGCGGAATGACCTCGTCGAACACGGCGTCGCCCGTCCGGTTCTCGAAGGCGAGCAGCACCGGGTCGCGCTCCGTCAGGACGCTGGCCGGGCGGCGGACGAGCACGAGCATTGCGATGATGGCTGCGGCCAGAAGCAGCAAGGCGATGACGGCCCAGAGCCTGCGCTGATCGAATACCGGCAGCCTCGGGCCACCGACCTGCGCGTCCGGTGTCTCACTGGCCGCCGCCACGCGCGCCGAGGCGTCCGAATCCTCCGGCTCCGCGGCCGCGGCCGGGGGTTCCCCCGACTCCACCAGCGCGGCCGTGGGGCCCGGCACAGCCGGCAGACCATTGGCCGCTGAGGCCCCGCCTTCCGGCGGAAACGCAGCGCCCGGCGTGGGCAACCACGCGACCGGCGCCACCAGCCGGTACCCGCGCTTGGGAATGGTTTCGATGTAGCGCGGCGCCTGCACATCGTCCTGCAGGACCTGCCTGAGCTCGGCAATGCACCGCGAAAGGCCGGAGTCGGCAATGTACTGCCCCGGCCAGACGTCGGCCAGGATCTCGTCCTTCAGGACGATCTGCCCGGCACGGCGAGCCAGGCAAACCAGGACGTCGACGAGTTGCGGCCGCAGCTTGACGACCGTCTCGCCGCGCGACACGTGGCACGCCCTGGGATCGACGAGCCAGTCGCCCAGCGTGAACGACTGGAGGTGGGATGCCTTTGACGCTAATTCGGATGCCATGAGGCGATTTGCGTGGACTACTATACCCGGCTCACAGCCCAAGGCGACGGGTCTTCTCTCCCTCCCGCAGCCTGGCGCGAGACCGTTTCAGGCCGGGGCCGAGAACCAGCGCGCCCTGCCGCGTGTCTATTCCGGTGGAGGTACCCGCTGTGCGCACCTTCCCCTCGGACCTGAGGTTCGCCCTTCGACTGCTCGCCCGCCAGCCAGGGTTCACCGCCACGGCGATCCTGGTGCTGGCCCTCGGAATAGGCGGCGAACGCCGCCGTCTTCTCGGTGGTCAACACTCTCCTGCTGAGGCCGCTGCCCGGCGTGCGGGACGCCCGGCGGGATCGTGGGGCTCTACGCGAAGCACACGCGGCAGGCCGACACCTACCGGGGCTTCTCGTACCCGAACTACGTGGACATCCGGGAGGGAGCCCGCGTCGCTCGAGGGCGTCAGCCGCCTTCACGTTCGTCCTGGCCGGGGTGGCAGAGGACGGCATGACGCGGCGGAGCCTGGTTATGAGCGTGTCGGCCAACTACTTCGACTTGCTCGGCGCCCGCCCGATGCTCGGCCGCGCCTTCACGCCGGAGGAGGAACGACCCGGGAGCCAGGCCCAGGTCGCGGTGGCCTCGCACGCCTACTGGCAGCGTCACGGGTCCGATCCCGGCCCTCGTCGGCCGGACGGTGTCGATCAACGGCCGGCTCTTCACCGTGGTGGGCGTCGCTCCGCCAGGGTTCGCGGGAACGTCGCCGGCGCTCGCCGCCGAGTTCTGGCTGCCGCTCGCCGCCACCAAGCTCGTGGAGAACGACTTCCTCCGCGACATCGCCGGCGGGGACCTGACCAGCCGCGACACGCACCGGTTCCTGCTGATTGGGCGGCTGAAGCCAGGCACGGCGCAGGAGACCGCGAATCGCGAGCTGGGCGCGCTGGCCGCGGCGCTCGCCGAGGCCTACCCGGCGGCGAACCGGGACTACACGATCATCGCCAGCCCGCTGCAGCGCCGGGGCTTCGCGGCGACTCCTGGAGACGATGACTCGCTGGTCTCGTTGTCGGCGGTCCTGCTCGGCATGTCCGGCGTGGTGCTGCTCGTCGCCTGCCTCAACCTGGCGAACATGCTGCTGGCGCGCGGGAGGGCCCGGCGCAAGGAGATCGCGATCCGGCTGTCGCTCGGCGCCAGCCGGCTGGCGATCGTGCGGCAGCTGCTCGCCGAGGGCTTCCTGCTGTCGCTGGCGGCGGCGCGCGTGGGGCTGACGCTCGGCCACTGGGCGATGGTCCTCCTCGTGCGATCCGTCGCGCCCCTCATGCCGATGCCCTTCGACGTTCCCATGGCCCTCGACTGGCGCATGACCGGGGCGACGCTTGCGTTCGCGGCCGCTCGCGACGATCGTCTTCGCCCTGGGCCCTGCGCTGAAGGCCACCCGGCCCGGCGTCATCGGGGAACTCAAGGAGCAGCCGGCAGAGGACCGCGAGCCGCCGGGCGTGGCTGTTCGGTGCGCGGAACCTGCTGCTGGCGGGGCAAGTCGCGCTGTCGCTGGCGCTGCTGGTGACCGGGGCGTCTGTTCGTCCGCGGCGCCCTCAAGGCCGCCGGCGCAACGCCGGGGTTCTCGCTCGACCGCGGCGTGGTGGTGGAGGTCGACCCCAGTCTTGCAGGCTACTCGCTCGACGAGGGCGCGGACGCCCACCGCCGGGCCGTGGCCCGGCTTGAGGGAACTGCCGGGCGTCGAGGCGGCGAGCATGGCGTCGATGGTGCCCTTCGGCCGCGCCAACGACCTGGTTCGCGTGGAGCGGGTCGCGGTCCGCGTCCGCCGACGGCAAGCCGGCAGTCGCGCCGCGTCGCGCCGTGGCCGCCCACACCTCGATCGGCGCCGACTACTTCCGCTCCCTCGGGCTCCGGGTGCTTCGCGGCCGCGAGTTCACCGTCGCAGAAGCGGAGGGCCGCGAGCCCAGCCGAGTGGCGATCATCGACGAGCCCGCCGCCCGACGCCTCTTCCCGTCGGGCGAGAGCCCGGTCGGACAGTTCGTGCACGTCGGCTCCGCGCGACGACGGGCAGTCGCCGGAGCTCTGCGAAATCGTCGGCCTCGTCTCCGGGGTGCGCTCGAGCCTGTCCGACCGCGCGCCGACGCGCGCACGTCTACGTCCCGTTCTCGTCGCGGATCAGGGCGTGGATGTACTACCACGTCCGGCTGGCGCCAGGCGTTTCCGGGGACGGCCCGCTTGCGGGCACGCTGCGCCGGGAGCTGGCGTCGCTCGACCGGCGGCTCCCGCTGCTGTCGATCTCGACGCTCGAGGCGTTCACGCAGGGCAGCACGTTCCTGTGGCTGTTCCGCGCGGGAGCCCGGGTGTTCACCGCGTTCGGTCTTGCCGGCCTCGTGCTGACGCTGGTGGGCATTTACGGTGTCAACGCTTACATGGTCCTGCGGCGCACGCGCGAGATCGGCATTCGCATCGCGCTCGGCGCCACGCCCGGCAGCGTGATTCGGCTGATCGTCCGCGAAACCACCCTGGTCACCGCCGCCGGCGTGCTGGTCGGGAACGGCGCTCGCCGTGGCCATTGGCAGCCTGCTCGGGTCGATGCTCTACGAGGTGACCGCGTTCGATCCGGTCGCGACTGGTGGCGGCGCCGCTCCTGCTGGCCGGCGCGGCCGTCGCGGCATCGTACATTCCGGCGCGACGGGCGGCGCGCGTGCCCGTCGTGTCGGCTCTGCGGCACGAATGACGGAACGCAAGGGGTGCGGACCGCCGGTCAGGATGCGAGGCCGATGAGGACGAAGCCGGCGGCGAGCAGGACGAGGGTCAGCACCACCACGACGAACGCCCAGGCCTGCCAGCCCAGCGTGACGAAACGGGCGCTCCGCGAAGCGGCCATGGGAGCCTCCTGCCTGATTAGACACCGGAGGCGGGGGCACATCTTGAACTATCGCGTTCTCGAGAGGTGACCCCAGGTCGTAAGCGCTGCTGTATCATCCGGGGAACATGACCCCGCGGGCCGCCAGCACCCTGGCCGCGGCGCTCCTGATCGTGCTGCGCGAGGAGCGCTTCGCGAAGAGCGGCAAGCTCTTGAAGACGACCGAGGTGCAACGCGTGGAGCGGATCAAGGACCGTTGGGTCTCGACCAGGGTCGTCTTCAAGGACGCGCTCAAGGAGGGGCAAGGAACGGAGTTCGTCCTGGAGGCGATCGAGTTCAACGCCTCAATCCCCGATCACCTCTTCACCAAGGCGTCGCTACGCTGAACCGATCGAACAGCAAGGCGAAGCGGGCTGGGCCTGGCCTCCTCAAACGGAGCCGCCGGCCGCCGCCCTCTCCCAGACGGATGCCACCGCCTCGATGAGAACCTCCGGCTGCACCGGCTTGGCGAGGTGCAACTGGAACCCGCTCGCCAAGGCCCGCTGGCGGTCTTCCGCCCGTGCGTACGCGGTGCAGGCCACGGCCGGGGCGTGCGCGGCCCGGCCTTGGCTTTGCCGGATCTCCCGAATCAACGTGAGCCCATCCATCTCCGGCATCGCGATGTCAATCAGAAAGACGTCCGGGTTGGACGCCTTCAGCCGGGTCAGCGCCTCTCTACCGGACGCGGCTACTTCGACGCTGGCGCCCGACTCCTCCAGCACGGCCGTCGCCAGCTCGCGGGCGTCCGGCTCGTCGTCCACCACCATCACGCGAACCCCGCGCAGGCGGAGGGCGAGGCTTGGAACGGTTGCGGCCCGCTCCACTCGGGGACGGCCGGACACCGCGCTGCGTGGCCGCTTCTCGAGCGAGCGAAACGGCAACCTCACCGTGAACGTCGCCCCCTGCCCTTCCCCGGCGCTGTCGGCCATCACTGTCCCGCCGTGCAGTTCCACGAGGTGACGAACGATGGCAAGGCCAAGCCCCAGGCCTGTATGTTTCCGCGTGGCGGAACTGTCCGCCTGGCGGAAGCGTTCGAAGATGTGCGACAAGAGGTGGCCGGGGATCCCGATACCGTCGTCCTCGACCCGCACCACAACGTCGCCGCCCACCCGGTCCGTGCTCACCCTGATCAACCCTCCCGTGCCGGTGAACTTCACCGCGTTGGTGAGCAGGTTCAGGAACACCTGCTGAAGGCGGGACATGTCGCCCATGACCGTCGTGGGCCCGTCCCGGAACGTCGTCCTGATCGTGATGCTCCTCTCCTCGGCGTAGGGCCGGACCGACTCGACCGCCGCGTTGATGGCGCCCGTCACGTCAGTGAGCCGGGTTTCGAGCCTGACCCTGCCGCCCACGATACGTGACACGTCCAGCACATCCTCGATCAGCGTGCGCTGGGACTCGGCGTTTCGGGCGATGGCCTCGTGCGCGCGTTGGACCGCCGGGCCGGTCAGCTGGCCCTTCAGCAGCAGGCTGGACCACCCGACGATGGCACTCAACGGCGTCCTGAGCTCGTGCCCGAGGGTCGCCAGGAACTCGTCTTTCACGCGGTTGACGCGTTCCAGTTCCTCGGCCTGTTCCCTGAGCCGGGACTCCATCCTCCTTCGCTCCGTCACGTCCATGAAGACGCCAATCGACCCGCGTACCTGCCCCTGCTGGTCGCGAAGTGGGGTCGCGTTGCCGAACAGGGTACGCGTGGTGCCGTCTTCGTAGACGAAGTCGAATTCGTTGTCGCGGATCTCAGCGCCCCCGACCATCGCCTGCTGGACCGGCAGTTCGTCTCCCGAGAGGTCCCGCCCCTCCCGAACGACCTTCAACGCGGTCGGCCGCTCTTCGGGCGGCGCCGTCAGTGACAGGTTGGAATCCCACGGGGAGACGCATGTACTCGGCGGCGGAGCGGTTGCCCTCCATCCGGCGCGCGTCGCGGTCGCGCGTCACGAAGACGGCGGCGGGAACGGTGTCGAGCAGGATCTGCAACTCCTCCGCACGCTGCCGGAGCGCCACTTCCGTCCGCCGCCAACTTGCAACCAGCAGCACCAGACCCGAGGCGACGAGGCCCACGACGGTCATGGCGATCCGGTCCTGTTGATGGAGAAACAACTCGTGGCGGGGTTCCACGAACAGGTAGTTCGCGACGAACGCGGCGACCACGACGCTCATCACGCCGGTCTCGACGCCGCAGAACCAGGAAACGATGACGGCGGACGCCAGGTAGGGCAGGTGAGGAATCTGATCCTGGACCAGCGGGTCGAGGGCCAGGCGGGCGAGGGTGGTGGCGCCGACAACGGCAAACGCGAACAGGTAGCGCCGAAGCCTGCTCGGCGGAGTACCGACACGAAGGACCAGGTCGGTGCTGAACGGCACGGTTCACCAGCCACGCTGCTTGGGCCAGCAGGTAACAAATTGAAACGGAAGATGTTACACGGTCGCTGAGATGCTAACCATAGCGCGGCTGGGCGCGGTCTTCAAGCGGGGCCGTGGCACCGTCGAGCCAGCGGCGATCGAACCTCGCGGGAGCCGCTTCCGTCCTCCTTGTAGAGAAGCACCGTCGAGGGCGGACCCCTCTGCACCTCGACACCGTTCCGGCGCCCACCCACAGGAAGGTCTCATGACCCCTGAAGCTCTCGTGCAGGACGTTCGCATCGGATTCCGCCTGCTGTTCAAAGAACGGCTGGTCTCGGGCCTGGCTGTCCTCGTTCTCGCCGTCGGCATCTCGGCCGTGACGACGCAGTTCAGCCTGATCAACGGCGTGATGCTGCGCGGCTTCTCCTTTCCGACCGCCGACCGGCTGGTGGACGTGAGCTTTGTCGATCCGTCGACCGCAACCGCGTTCGGGGTGAACCGCCAGATGTTCTCGATGGACTTCGAGGAGTTCCGCGCCCAGCAGCAGTCGTTCGAGCGGATGGTCGCTCTCCTCGACGGATCCACGGTCAACATGACGATCGACGGGCAGCCACGGCGGTTCACCGGGGCATACACGACGGCGGACTTCTTCCGGATCCTGGGCGTTCAGCCGATGCGCGGCCGCGACTTCACCGAGGCCGACAACCGGCCAGGCGCGGAGAAGGTGGCGATCATCGGCTACGGCCTGTGGCAGCGCGAGTTTGGCGGGGCGGAAGTTGTCGGGAAGGGCGTGCAGCTCAACGGCAAGCCGGCGACCATCATCGGCATCATGCCGCAGGGGTTCGTCTTCCCGCAACGCGAGGAGCTGTGGATCCCGCTCTACAGCGAGTTCCCGGTGAGGCCGCGGAACGATCCCCAGGGGAACAACCCGCGCGTCGTCGGGCTGTTGAAGCCCGGCGTCAGCCTGGAGAGCGCCGAGGCCGAGTTCACCGCCATTGCAAGGCGGTTTGCCGCGGCGTACCCCGACACGAACAAGGCCTTCAACACGGCGAGGGTGGAGCCGCTCCTCGACGCATTCACGGATCCCGTCCTGCGGGGCACGCTTTTGACGATGCTCGCCTTCTGCGTGGGCCTGCTTGCTCATCGCGTGCGTGAACGTGATGAACATGCAGTTCGCGCGGGCGACGCTGCGCGCGAGAGAGCTGGCGGTGCGTTCCGCCCTGGGCGCCACGGGGAGCCGGCTGATCCGCCAGATGCTGACCGAAAGCGTGATCCTCGCGGGCCTGGGGGCGCTGCTGGGTGTCGGCCTGGCGTACCTGTCGGTGGACTGGCTCTCGGCGACCATCCAGAACATGGAGAACGGTCCGCCGGCGTGGATGGTGTTCGCCATCGACCGCCCGGTGCTCGCCGTCACGGTGCTCGCCGCCGTCCTCGCCGCCCTCGTGTCGGGGCTCCTTCCCGCGTGGATGGCCGCGCGCGCGAACGTGGTGACGGTGCTGCGTGAGGGCGGCCGCGGCATCGAGCAGCCGCGCCGTAAAGGTCGCCACGCGGGGCCTGGTCGTGGCGCAGGTCGTGGTGACGTGCGTCCTCTTGATCGGGTCCATGCTCCAGGTTCGCTCGATCCTCGCGCAGCAGCGCATCGACTTCGGGTACCGGACCGAACGGCATCCTGTCTGCGCGCATGGGCCTGATGGAAGGCGAGTATCCGACCCCCGCGGCGCGGAGGATCTTCTACGACCGGCTGCTTGCGCAGTTGCAGCACCCATCCCGAGTTCGAGGCCGTTGCGCTGACGAGCCGAATGCGGATGGTCTTCTCCGGGTCGGGGCCGGTCGAGATCGAGGGCCGGACATACCGTGAGAAGCGCGACCGGCCGAACGCGAACTTCGAGCAGGTGTCCAGCGGCTTCTTCGGGGTGCTGGGGCAGAAGCTGATCGAGGGGCGGCTGTTCGACGACGACGACCTGGACACGAAGTTGCCGGTAGCCGTCGTCAACGCGGCGTTCGCGGCCAAGCACTTCGGGCGCGACAGCGCGGTCGGCCGGCGCTTCCGGACCGGCGATGGCACCGCCCCGTACGGCCCGTGGCGCACGATCGTGGGGGTGGTGGCGACGGTGAGAATGCTGGGGCCGTTCAACAACCCCAACGTGGACGAGACGGGCTTCTATGTCCCGTTCTACTCCTTGCCGTTCGGCGCGGCGCCGGCGGAGCCGGTCGCCAACCAGTTCGCGACGGTCATCGTGCAGGCCGCGCCAGGGCGCCGAGCCGGAGTCGCTGGTGAACACTCTGCGGCGAGAGGTGACCAAGGTGGACGCCAACCTGCCGCTGTACTTCGTCGGCACGCCGAAGGCGCACATCGACGCGAGCCTGGCGGGAAGCCGGATCATCGCCACGATGTTCACGCTGTTCGGCGGCATCGCGATGCTGCTGGCGGCCGTGGGGATCTACGGCGTGGTGTCGTTCGCGGTGAGCCAGCAGACGCAGGAGTTCGGCGTGCGGATGGCGCTCGGTGCGGACACCCGCCGCATCCTGCGGCAGGTGCTCGTGCAGGGCGGCCGCCCCCTGGCCGTCGGCCTGCTCCTGGGCCTGGCCCTGTCGTTGGCGCTTGGCGCGTTGGCGGGCGACGCGATTGGGAACATCCTCTACGGCGTGTCCGCCACCGATCCGGTCGCCTACGGCAGTGTGATCGCGCTGGTGGTCGTTGTGTCCCTCGTGGCGATGCTCGTGCCTGCGCGGCGCGCGACGCGCGTGGACCCGATGATCACCCTGCGGGCGGAGTAGCCACGCCGGAAGCCGCGAGACGGTTCGTCGTCCTGTCCGGGCGCCAATGTCTCCGGATGCATTCCGATGGGGCATAATTGGGGGATAGACCTTAAGCACTGCTGGAGTCTGCGCCGGGCGAGCGACCCGCTCGCGCGGCGGTGGGCCCGCGGCTCTCCCGGCTGCGCCGGGAAGGAGGCTGGATGTCCCCCAAGAAGGTGATTGCTGTGGTTGGCGCGACCGGCGCCCAGGGTGGCGGCCTGGTGCGCGCGATCCTGGACGACAAGAGCGGCGAGTTCGCCGCGCGCGGGATCACGCGCGACGTGAGCGCGCCGAAGGCGAAAGAGCTGGCGCAGCTGGGCGCCGAAGTGGTGGCGGGCGACGTGGACGACGTGGAGAGCCTGAAGCGCGCGTTCGACGGCGCTTACGGAGCCTTCTGCGTCACGTTCTTCTGGCACCACATGTCGGCGGAGAAGGAAGTCGAGGAAGCCCGCCACATGGCCGAGGCGGCCAAGGCCGCAGGTCTGCAGCACGTGATCTGGTCGACGCTGGAAGATACGCGGCGCTGGATCCCCCTCAGCGACGACCGCATGCCCACACTGCGCGGGAAGTACAAGGTGCCGCACTTCGACGGCAAGGGCGAGGCGAACAAGAACTTTCTCGATCTGGGCCTGCCCGTGACGCTGCTCTATGCCGCCTTCTACTGGGAGAACTTCATCTACTTCGGCGCGGGGCCGAAGCCGGGGCCCGACGGCGTGCTGGCACTCACCTTCCCGATGGGGGACAAGAAGCTGCCGGGCATCGCCGCCGAGGATATCGGCAAGTGCGCGCTGGGGGTCTTCAAGGCCGGCCGCGAGTTCATCGAAAAGGAGATCGGGATTGCCGGCGAGCACCTGGGCATCGCAGAGATGGCGCAGAAGATGTCGCGCGCCCTGGGGCGCGATGTTCGCTACAACGACGTGCCCCCGGACGTGTACCGAGGCTTCGGCTTCCCCGGCGCCGATGACATGGGCAACATGTTCCAGTTCCACCGTGATTTCAACGACGAGTTCCTCCGCCGGCGCGACGTCGCACTGTCCCGGCGACTCAATCCCGAGCTCCAGGACTTCGACGCCTGGCTTGCCGCGAACGCCAGGAAGATCCCGCTGGAGGATGTGTAGGAGGCAAGGGCTCGAGGTCACGGCTCAGGGCCCGTCTGTGCAGCCTGGATCTCGAGCCCTTCTCACTTCTTCATTCTCAATTCTCAATTCTCCATTCTCAACCCCTCGTGAGGCGCCACTTCCCGCCGCCGCGCAAGGCGATGTAGAGGAAGACGAAGCAGTACAACGCAGCCAGTTCACCGCGGTTCTCCACCGGCCAGAACCCCTGTGCCGCGTGGTTCCTGAAGTAAGCCACCGACATCTGGCCCGACGCCAGGAACGCCATCCAGCCCGTCAGGACCCCTAGGGCAATCAGCACGCCTGCCACCAGCTCGATGACTCCGGCGGCGCCGAGCAACGAGAACAGCGGCACCGCCTTGCCGCCCAGGACCCCGAACAGCTTCTGCGCGCCGTGCTGCGCGAACATCAGGCCGGCGACGATACGCAGCAGGACGTAGGCGGTTTCCGACAGTCGCGTGAGCCAGGGCGTCATGGCCGGTCGCCTTTCTCGTGTATGTCAGAGTGCGTTGTCGATCGCCGCTCGCAGTTCCTCCGAGTCCGGTCCCGCGCGGCTGGGGAAGAAGGCTACCACGTCCAGGCCACGGCTCATCCGCCCATTCGAAGCGCGTTCGCGTTGGTCGGCACGGTCGCAACCGGCCGGCTGCCGTCCCTCATCATCGCGGCGTTCCTGCGCCGGAAGCCCACCGGAGCGAGCGGGGGGATGGGTCGCGCGTCTCGGCCGGGCGCGGCATCCCGGCGGGGGGCCCGGGGCGGATTCGTTCTCGGGGGGGTCGCGGCCGTACGTCGGTGACCTTATGGCTGTGATAGCATCGGCTTCGGAGGGCAGCACGTGGCAAAGAGATTGTCGGAGCAGCGAGATCCTTCGGCTGGCTCGTCTTGGTGCGCTGGCACGCCTCCGGGAGCTCGAGGAGGAGGCCAAGGCGATCCGGCGGATGTTCCCTGGTTTGAAGGGGATTCCGGAGGGCGCGGCGCAGACGCCGAAGCCCGAACGCAAGGCCAGGGCTCGCAAGGGCGGCGGTGGCCACATGTCGCCAGAGGCGCGAAAGGCCGCCGCAGAACGCATGAAGGCGTACTGGGCGCGCAAGAAGGGGCTGGCCACTGTTCCCGAGGAGACGCCGTCCGAAGGGGCCGGGACCGCCGCGGACGCACCCCGGAAGCCGCGCGGGCGCAAGGTCCGCGGGCGCAAGCGCCGCTAGCCCGCGGTACCTCACGGCTGCCTCGACGGGCTGAATCTCGGAAGATTCACGATGGCATCTACGAGCTCCGCGGGCGTTGCCGGCTTCGCCAGGTGACGGTCGAAGCCGGCGGCCAGCGCCTGCCGGCGGTCCAGGTCGCGCGTGTAGGCGCTCAGCGCAGCGGCCGGGATTCGCGCAACCGGACCGTCGAGCCGGCGCACGGCCGCGATCAGCGCGTGGCCGTCCATTCCCGGCATGCCGATGTCCGCCACGAGGACGTCGAACTCCCCCGCCTGCAGGTATTCCATGGCTTCCGCGGCGCTTGCCGCGAGCGTCACCTTCGCGCCGGCCTTCTGCAGCACGGTCCCCGTCACCTCCAAGGCATCCGCCTCGTCGTCCACGACGAGCACCCGCGTCCCCGCGAGCCGTAGCGGCGCCGGGTCGATCGCCGGACCCACGATTTCGCCCCGGTCCGCGCGCCGCGCCCGTCGTGTGCGTGCAGGCAGCAGGACGGTGAAGGTGGCCCCCTGTCCCTGTCCGGGCGAATCGGCCTCGATGGTCCCGCCGTGCAGCTCGACGAGATGCCGCGCGATCGCCAGGCCCAGTCCCAGCCCGCCGTACTGCCGCCCCGGCGACGCGTCCTGCTGCGCGAACCGATCGAAAACGTGGGGCATGAACTCCGGCAGGATGCCGATGCCGGTGTCGGCCACGGCCACCCGCACCGAGGAGCCATCCCGCGAGGCGTCCACGTGCACCGCTCCGCCCTCCTCCGAGAACTTCACGGCGTTCGCCAGCAGGTTCCACAGCACCTGCTGCAACCGGGCGGCGTCGCCCAGCACCAGGAGGTTCGGCTCCGCGTGCACCTCGAGGCGCAGGCGCTTGGCCGACGCCGCGGGCCGCACCACCTCCAGCGCGGCCGACAGCACCACTTCGAGCGCCACCTCGCCGACGTTGAGCGCCATCTTGCCGCTGATGATGCGCGAGACGTCGAGCACCTCGTCGATGATTTCCTTCTGCGCGCTGGCGCTCGACAGGATGACCTCCTGCGCGCGGCGCCTCGACGCCTCGTCCAGCTCGGTGTGCACCAGCAGGTGCGCCCACACCAGGATGGTGCTGAGCGGCGTGCGCAGCTCGTGCGAGAGCGTTGCGAGGAATTCGTCCTTGATGCGGTCGGCCTGCGCGAGCCGCGCCGTCCGTTCCCGCAACGCCTCCTCCGCCTCCCTGCTGTCCGTCACGTCCTGCACCATCCCGAACGATCGGACGATTCGGCCGGATGCGTCCCGCACGTGCTCGCACCGCTCGTGCACCATCCGAACGGCGCCGTCGGACCGCCGGACCACCCGGTGCTCGATGTCGTACGAATCCCGCCCATCGCGGAGCGACCGCGAATACGCTTCATCCACGTCCGGGCGGTCGTCGGGGTGGACCGCGTCGAGAAACGCCTCGTACGTGGCACCGAACTCCTGTGGCCCCAGGCCGAACAAGCGGTACACCTCGTCGGACCAGGTGAGCCGGTTCTCGACGAGGTCCAGCTCCCAGGTTCCCAGGTGCGCGATCTCCTGGGTGCGGTTCATTCGCTCCTCCACCTGGCGCCGCGCGGCTTCCGCGCGCTCGCGCGAGGAGGCGTCCCACAGGACGAGGATCGTCTCACCGGGCCCCGCCCCGGGCATGGAGGCTGCCGTCACGTCGAGCGGGAGGGAGAATCCGTCCGGTCCGCACGCCACGACGGACCCGGCGCTGCCGGCCTCGGCTTCCAGGAGGGAGCCCGCGACCTCGCGCAACGAGCAGGGCGTTCCGTCGGGCGCGGCAAACGAGACACCGGCCAGGGTCTGGCCCCCCGGTGCCGAAACGGTCAGGCGCAGCAGGCGCACGGCGGCCGGGTTGATCTGCACCGGGCGCCCGCCGGCGTCCAGCTGGATGAGCGCAACCGGGAGCACGTCGAAGAGGGAATCGGACATCACAGTAGCCCGCCGGCGGCTCGCACCGGCAGCCGGTCACCGTCGAGTGGCCAGTGGCCGGTGGCCAGTGGACAGCAGATCACGCGTGATCCACTGACCACTGCCCACTGACCACTGCCCACTGACGATCCGGGTTCTGTTGTAATCATCGCACCTCGAGAACATCGCGGGCGGGGAGCGTCGGGAACGCGGCGTGCGGCTCCGCCTGGTACCAGTACGCCACCGAGGCGATGTCGTCCTGCAGCGGCAGGTAGCGCCCGTCGCCTCGCCACCCCAGGGCCTGGATCGTGACGCGGAGGTCGCTCTCGAAGCGGACGGGATCCATGATATGCCAGCGGTACATCCCGAAGCGCTGTTGCGAACGGTAGAGCCCGTCGGGCTTGAGCACCTGGGCCAGGCCGGCGTATGGCGTGGTGTATACCTGGTACTGGTGCGTTTCCTGGTTCTCGAAGTTGTACGAGCCGCAGAAGTAGTCCTCGGTGCCCGTCCCGCAGATCGTCGGGAAGTCGCCGTCGCCATCGAGGAAGAACTTGATCTCGCCCTCGCCCCACCAGCCCGAGTTGTTGACGCCCCACGCCAGGTAGGTGCCAACGTAGTGGCCCAGGCCCTTCACGCCGTCGAGGATCGTGTAGTCGGTTTTGAAGGGCAGCGGGTTGACGCGGCGGAACTGCGCGTGGAAGTACCCGGCCTCTGCCGGGACCGTGGCGAGTGTGTAGTCTATCTGGTAATAGAGCACCATCTCCTTGTCGTCCAGGTTCTGCATGGTGATCCGGGCCGACTTGCGGAAGGGCATCTCCCAGTACGAATTGAACGCGCTGCCGGGATTCACGCAGATCGGCAGGGACGAAATCGGCGCGTATGCGCCCCAGCCGACGCCGAAGAAGTCGCCGACGGGGACCTCGACGGAGGGCTCGGCCTCGCCGTCCCACTGCATCCGGAAGATGGAGTAGCGCCAGTTGCCGGTCGGCGTCATCCAGATGTGCTGGATGGCGCCCTGCCCCTGGATGTCGGCCATGACGAACGTCTCGCCCGGCTTGATGCGGACCGACGGCGACACCTTCCAGCCTCGCCCGAGGCCGCGCGCGGCATTGGCGCCCGTCCCTTCCGTGGCCATGCCGCCCCGGCCCTTCTCGCCGGTGACGTTCTCCGGGCTGATCGATCGCGTCTTCGCGTGCGACAGCTGCGAGAGCGAGCTCAGGCCCATCGCGAGCCCGCCCGACAACGCGGGCTTCTCGACGGGCGCCGGTGCAACCGGCTTCTGCGCCGAGACCTGCGCCAGGACCACCACGGCTGCCGCACCCGCCACGAGCCACGTCCAGCGCTGTTTCATGCCGAGGCCTCCTGCCCGGCGGAGAATATCACGAAGGCCGAGCCTCGGGCGGCGACGCGTGCAGCGGCCGCCGTCAGGGGCGGTTGGCGTTCGCGCCGGCCAATCGCCCCAGGCGGCCGGTGGCTTGACACCGCGGGCCCGCGAGGATAGAAAGGCGCGCGTGCCGCTGATTCTCCGCGCACCGCCTCTCGATGTCCTACCCGGGCGTCCGCGCACTGGACGACGTGGACTTCGACGTCGAGCCGGGCGAGGTGCACGCGGTCGTCGGCCAGAACGGCGCGGGCAAGTCGACCCTGATCAGGATCCTCTCCGGCGAGATCGACGGGTACGAAGGCGAACTGCGCCTGGACGGCAAGACCGTGCGCTTTCGCTCGCCGTCCGAGGCGATCGCCGCCGGCATCGCCGTCATCCCGCAGGAATTGCAGCTCGTCTCGGCGCTGCCTGCAGCCGACAACATCTTCCTGGGCCGCGAGCCGTGCGGCAGCCTCGGCCTCGTGGATTCCGCCGCCATGACGAACCGGGCGGCGGACGCCATGCAGTCGCTCGGCGAAACCCTGCCCACGGGGCCCGTCGGCTCACTGGAGGCGGGGCAGCGACAGCTCGTCGCCATCGCCCGGGCGCTCTCGCTCCGGGCCCGCCTGCTGATCATGGACGAACCCTCGTCCTCGCTGGGCCCCTCCGAGGTGGTCCGCCTCGAGCGCCTGGTCAGGGACCTTGCCGGCCGCGGCGTTGGCGTGGTCTACGTCTCGCACAGGCTGGAAGAGGTGCGCCGGCTCGCCACGCGCGTCACCGTGCTGCGCGACGGGCGCTGCGTGGCCACGCTGCCGGTGCAGGACGCCGACGCGGCGGAGCTCGTTCGTCTCATGGCAGGCCGGACGCTCGGGCTGACGGAGCGGCCCTCCCCGCCCGCACACGCCGGCGAGCTGCTGCGCGTCGAGTCGCTGTCGCTCGCAGACCCGACCCGCCACGGCGGCTACCGCCTGAAGGACATCTCGCTGACGGTCGACCGGGGAGAGATCGTCGGCCTTGCGGGCTTGATCGGCGCCGGACGGACCGACTTCCTCCTGGCCTTGGCCGGCGCCCTGGACCGGAGGGTGGAGGGTCGAATCGTCCTCGCCGGCGCGGAGTACAAGCCGAGTTCGCCGATTCACGCCAGGAGCTCGGGCGTCGTCCTGCTTCCGGAGGACCGCAAGGCCCAGGGGATCTTCCCGGACCTCAGCGTGCAGGCGAACGTGACCATGAGCCGCCTGTCCGCGGTGTCGGACGGCTGGATCGTCAACTCGAACCGCGAGGCGGAGCGCGCGGCGGCGCTGATGCAGCAGGCGGGCGTGCGGTGCGCGTCGCCGCTCGTGCCCATCGCGACGCTCAGCGGCGGCAATCAGCAGAAGGCGCTGCTCGCGCGCTGCCTGTTCGCATCGCCGTCGGTCCTCCTGCTGGACGAGCCGACACGCGGCGTGGACGTCGCCGCGAAGGAGGAGATCTACTCGCTCGTGCGCGGGCTCGCCGCGCGAGGCTTCGGCATCGTCTTGTGCTCCTCGGAGCTCCCGGAGATCCTGGCCCTCAGTCACCGCGTGCTGGTCTTCAAGGACGGTCGCGTGGCGCGGGTGATGGACCACGCCGAAGCAACCGAGGAGAAGATCCTCGCCGCCGCGACCCGGGCCGTGGACCGACAGGGCCCGAACGTCCGCGGCCGTGGCGACGCGGTGGAGGGACGGCCGCCGGCGCCCCCCTCGCGCAGCCGCCTCTCGCGCTTCGCGAGCCTGGTCGGGCTTCTCGCGGTCGCCCTGCTCGCCATCGTCTTCTCGCCCGTGAGGGACGGCCGGCCGGTCTTCCTCGACGTCGGCAACCTGACCGACATCCTCCGCCAGGTGGCGGAGAAGGGGATCCTCGCCGCCGGGATGACGCCCGTGATCATCTCGGCGGGGATCGACCTGTCGGTCGGCTCCGTGCTCGCGCTGTCGGCCACGCTCACCGGCGCGCTGCTGATGCGCGGCGGCCTGGACCCATGGACAACGGCACTGGTGGTGCTGGGGGTGGGCTGCCTGTGGGGGCTGCTGAACGGCGTGGTGATTGCCCGATGGCGGCTCCCCGCGTTCATCGCCACGCTCGCCACGATGAGCGCGGCGCGCGGCGTGGCCCGGTACATCAGCGGCGGCGCGGCGATCCCGCTCGGGTTCGGCCCCGACGGCGCGCCCGAGTCGTTCCGCGCGCTCGCAGCGCCCATCGTCCCGTTCGTGCCGGTGCCCGCGGTGCTGTTCCTCGCGGCGGTCGGCGCCGTGTGGCTGCTCATGGCACGGATGCGAACCGGCCGCTACGTCTACGCGATCGGTGACAACGAGCAGGCCGCGCACCTCTCCGGCGTCAACGTGCGGCTCCACAAGACGGTCGTCTACGTGGTGTCGGCCGGGCTGGCCGCGCTCGCCGGGATCATCCACTGCGCGCAGCTCGAACAGGGCAACCCGAACGACGGCGTGGGCTACGAGCTCGACGCAATCGCCGCGGTGGTGATCGGCGGCACGAGCCTGTCCGGCGGCATCGGCACCGTGAGCGGCACCCTCGTGGGGACGCTCATCATCGGCATCATCAACAACAGCATGGGGTTGAACAACGTCGATGCGAACCTGCAGCTCATCCTCAAGGGCGGAATCATCCTCG
Source organism: uncultured Acidobacteriota bacterium (assembly GCA_963744445.1). Taxonomy (GTDB): domain Bacteria; phylum Acidobacteriota; class Vicinamibacteria; order Vicinamibacterales; family Fen-181; genus CAVUTP01. Next base: position 1,417,219 of record CAVUTP010000014.1, on the reverse strand, counting down.
CGGCCGTCTGGCTGCAGACGCGGAGGAGGTAGCCCCGCTCCCTCCCAGGCGGGAGGCGGAGGGCGGAAGGCGGGAGGTTCCGATCACGCGGTCTCGCGCTCGCTGATGGCGATGCTCATGGTGACGCTGGGCGTCACGCTGCTCGCGGCCTCGGCCTGCGGGCGAAGTGATGGCGGGCGGCACCTGGTCGGCTTCTCCCAGTGCAACCTGGGCGAGCCGTGGCGCGTGGCGATGAACGCCGAGGTGGCCGAGCGCGCGAAGGACTTCCCCGAGATGGAGATCGTCTTCGCCGACGCGCAGCAGGACAACGCCAAGCAGGTGGCCGACGTCGAGAACTTCCTGCGGCAGCGCATGAAGTTGCTGATGATCTCGCCAAACGAGGCCAGGCCGCTCACCCCGATCGTCGAGCGGGTGTTCCGGGCCGGCATCCCGGTGATCGTGATTGACCGCGGCATCGACGGGGACGGCTACACGACCTTCATCGGTGCGGACAACTACGAGATCGGCCGCCGGGCCGGTGACCACATCGCCGAGATCCTGGGAGGCACCGGCCGCATCGTGGAGATTCGCGGCCTGCCCGGCTCGCCGCCGGCCGTGGATCGCGGGCGCGGCATGCGCGACGCGATCGCGAAGCACCAGGGGCTGCAGATCATCCACGATCCCGTTGCGAACTGGCTGCGCGAGGAGGCGATGTCGCAGATGGAGATGGCCCTCGCCGCGAACCCGAAGATCGACCTGGTCTACGCGCACAACGACCCGATGGCGATGGGCGCTTACCTCGCGGCGAAGGCAAAGGGTCGCGAGAAGGAGATGAAGTTCATTGGGATCGATGCGCTGCCAGGCCTCGACGGGGGGCGGCAGGCGGTGAAGGACGGGAAGCTCGACGCCACGTTCGTCTACCCCACCGGCGGCCGGCAGGCCGTGGAGCTGGCCTCGCGGATCCTGAAGGGCGAGCAGGTGCCGCACCGGGTGGTGCTCGAGACGGAGAAGATTACGCGTTAGATCGAGTCAGGGAACAAAGGAACCACCGACCACTTGGCAATTGGCTCCCTGGTCAGTAGCCCCCTTGTCCCCTGATCCCCGATCCCGGATCCCCGACCCCCTGCCTACCGTTCCGCCGGCATCCTCCGTACGCCCGTCTCCTTCACCGTGAAGTCCGACGGGACCTCGAAGAGCGACGCGGCCGGCTCCGAGCGGTTGATGTTCTGCAGCCGGTAGACGGATTCGCCGACCCTCGGGTCCGACGTGGTCGTCAGCACCAGCACTTGCAGATCGGGCGAACGCCATTCCTCGGACACGATCACGATGGGCCGCTCGTTGCCAATCGCGCCGATGGGAATCGTCCGTGTCGTCCGCTTCCCCGTCGCCTGGACGCCCTCGATCTGTCGCGGCGCCAACTCCTCGACCTTCTCCTCCCAACCGGGGTTGCGTTCACGCATCGCCACGAGGGTGCCCTGGACGACACCGGCCGCCCGCGCGGCATCGAGTTCCCGCTGCCGTTTCTCGACGTCGGAGATGGGCGGAGGGGGAGGCGGCGGAGGCGGGGGCGGAGGCACCATTTGTTGCATTTCCCTCTCGATCTTGCGCTTCAGCACGATCTCGGCAGGGTCGGGCTCCGTCGACGCCGTGGCCTTGTAGACAACAACGTTGGCCGCGCCGTACGGGGTCTTCCATGCCGTTCGCGAGGCGGGGTCGAGCGAGTAGGTCATCTCGGCAACCGGGTCTGAGATGGACACGGATGTTACCTGGCCGTCACGCTCCATTTCCCGGCGCACGCGTCCCTGGCTGTCTCGCGTCACCCGCGATCGCTCCTGGTGGACGATGCGGTTGCCGTCGGGCAACACCTGGACGCTCTCGTTGACGACCTCGGCCGAGTAGGGGGCCCCCGTCACGGTCTTCGCCTCGAGGGGCACCTTCATCCGCATCTCGCCCTGGACGCGCGTCTGGTCAATCACGATCGGCGCGCCGCCACCTCCCGCAGAACGCTGCCGCACCACGACAGTGCCGCCCTGCTCCTGCGCCGTCGCTGGCAGCGACACGCCGGCCAGCAGCACCATGGCCCCGCACACCGCCTTCATCTTCGTCATGATTTGCTCCGCCATTCCGCAGCCTGCATTTTGCGTCGTGCATTTTGCATTGTGCATTCTGCCTTCTGCATTCCCCGTCTATCTCGCGAGCCGCACGGCCCGCGCGTAGCCGTCCTGTCCAACCACCACGTCAACCACCACCGTCGCCTGCGCTGCCTGGTTGGCGCCAGCGATCCCAAGCAGCGGCAGTACGGAAGCGGGCAACTCGGTCCGAACCAGCTCCCCGTTCTCGAACTCCGGCAACGCCGCCGCGCCTGGCCAGGGCACGAACGCGCCTGGCGCCTCCGGCGTGGCGACATCGCCGGGCACCGCGGTCCGGGTCGGGACAGCGGCCGCGCGCAGCGTCGAGAGGGTGGCCCGTTGTCCCGTCACCTCTGCCGGGAGGGCGTCGGGCGCGCCCAGACCGGGCACCGGCCGGGCGTCGAGCCGTTCCAATGCTCTCGGCTGCGGCACCTTGCCCTCCCGCCAGACCATCAGGCTGCCGGACACGACGAGGATGAGTGCCGCTGCCGCGGCCAACCACGCCTGCCACGATCTGCTACGGCCTGCCTCCGCCGGCGCACCAACCGGACGCTGGCTTGCGGCAAAGGCGGCGAGGAGGGCGGCTTCCACGCCTGGCGACGGCTCCCCGCCGGGCGTCGCCGCATTCAGCGCCCGGAGGCCGGCCGTCAACGCCCGCTCGCGGCGCAGCCCGAGGGCGCAGCCGGGACACTCTTCAGCGTGGCGGAGCAGCGCGGCGGTCTCCCGATCCCCGGCGACGCCTCGCGCGACATCCAGGATCGTGTCCTCGTGCTCTCTGCAGCTCATACCCCGTACCTCACCCGCGCGCCCGCCATCCGCGCCAGCCGCTCCCCGCACTCCGCGCTTCGCTTGACGTTCCCCGGCTCTTGGGCGTGATCTGCTCGCCGGCCCGTGTCCTCGGCCTGCTCGTCCACCCGCGAAAACCCGGGCGCGCGCTCCACCATTCCCAGCTTGGCCGCGAGCAGGGCCCGCGCCCTGTGCAACCGGGACCTCACGGTTCCCACCGCGCATCCAAGCGCGGCCGCCGCGTCCGCGTAGCCCAACTCCTGCAGATCGCAGAGGACGATGACCTCGCGGTAGCGGAGTGGCAGCGTTGCGACCGCGCGCCTGAGGGCTTCGATCCGCTCCGACCGCACGAGGCCGGACAGCGCGTCGTCGCCTGTCGAGCCGCAGTCCGGCTCGCCGTCGTCCTCGGCGTACCCGTCCAGGGACACCAGCGAGCGCTGCGAGTCGAGACGACGACGGACGTGGTTTCGCGCGATCCCGCACAGCCACGCCGCGACACTCGCGCGCCCGGCCTCGTACCGCCCGGCATCCTTCATCACCGCCAGGAAGACCTCCTGCGTCACGTCGTCGGCCACCGCCTCCGTACCGGACATGTGCAGCGCGAACCGGTACACCTCGCGCTGGCGGCGGCGGAACAGCGACGCGAACGCGCTGGCGTCGCCCGCAGCGATGCGGCGCACCAGGTCCTCGTCGGAGAGCGGGTCGGTCGCCGGGTCGTGGCCCATCGGTTCTTCGACGCCTACACAGGGTATTCGGCCGGGAGGGGAGGAAAGTTCCAAAAACCGGCGATTCGGACTTTCGGCCTCGAATCCACCAGGCCGAGCGGCACGAGGGTTGAATTAGATGGGCTTTCTGCCATACAGACAGAACCCATCATCCGCGAGGCTGCAGTGACGCGATTCTTCCAGCAAGTTGGATTTGCCTTCAAATGCTTCTTCCTCGTGCTCTTCGCGGGGAGGCTCCCCGATGAGCTTCCCGCGAGGTTCCTGCGTGGCGCCCGTCACGTCGGTGCAAAAGACGACGTCGGAGTGTCGGCGGTTGAGACGGCCGGGAGAGGGGGTCGGGACACTTTGGGCTCGAACATACCAAAGTCTCCCGACCCCGTTTCCCCCGATCGCGCGGTGCAGGTGCTTGCCCTGCTCCAGCGCGACGGCCGGCTGGTGGATTTCCTCTACGAGGACATCAGCGAGTATCCCGACGACCAGGTCGGCGCGGCGGCGCGCGAGGTCCAGAGCAGCTGCCGCGAAGTCCTGAGCCGCTACCTGACGGTCGAGCCCCTTGTCGATGGCGAGGAGGGCCGGCCGATGATGGTCCAGCCGGGTTTCGACCCCGGGCAGATCAAGCTCGTCGGGAGCATCGCCGGCGGTCCGCCTTACCGGGGCGTGATCCGTCATCGCGGGTGGCGCGCCGTCAAGGTCGAGTTGCCCGCACTGCCGGATGGCGCCGCACGATCGGTTATCGCCCCGGCGGAGGTGGAGGTCGAATGAGGCTCCCGCTCGACGACAGCCCTTACGTGGTCGGCATCGACCTCGGCACCACCAACTCGGCGCTCGCACAGGGCCCCGGCGATCCTGAAGACACGGGACGCGTGGAAGTGCGGTCGCTGGCGCAGTTGGTCAACGCCGGCGAGGTGGCCGAGCACCCGCTGCTGCCCTCCTTCGCCTACCTGCCATCTGACGTGGACTTCCCCGCGGGCAGCATCGCCCTTCCGTGGAACCCGTCCCCGTCGCTGATCGTCGGCGAGCTGGCGCGGCGCCGTGGCTCGGAGGTGCCCACGCGGGTGATCGCGTCGGCCAAGTCGTGGCTGTCTTACGCGGCGGTGAACCGCGGCGCCCCGATCCTCCCCTGGCAGGCCCCGGACGACGTGCCGAAGCTGTCGCCGGTGGAGGTTTCGGCCGCGTTCCTCTCGCACATGCGTCATGCCTGGGACCACTCGGCGCCCCCGGGCGTGTTGCTCGCCGAGCAGGACGTCGTCCTCACCGTTCCCGCGTCCTTCGACGAGGAAGCCCGCGAGCTGACGCGGCGCGCGGCCGCGGACGCGGGCCTCGAACGGCTGACCCTGCTCGAGGAGCCGCAGGCCGCATTCTACGCGTGGCTCGAGAGCCGCGGCGACGCGTGGAGGGATCACGTGCGCGTGGGCGACCTCGTGCTCGTCTGCGACATCGGCGGCGGCACCACGGACTTCAGCCTGATCGCACTGTCCGAGGAAGACGGCGACCTGCGACTGGAGCGCGTTGCGGTGGGCGAGCACATCCTGCTCGGCGGCGACAACATGGACCTCGCCCTCGCACGCCGGCTGCAGCAGCGGCTCGAGTCGGCGGGGCCGCGAATCGACAGCTGGCAGCTGCAGGCGCTGTGGCACCAGTGCCGGGCCGCGAAGGAGCACCTGTTCCAGGACACGGACGCAGCAGCCCGCGAGGTGACGATTCGCGGGCGCGGCACTCGCCTCGTGGGGGGAACCGTGCGCGCGGAATTGCGCCGCGAGGACCTCGCCGAAGTGATCGTCGAAGGCTTCTTCCCGATCGTGCCCGGAAACGCGATGCCGGCCCGCCAGCGGCGCGTGGGCTTCCAGGAGCTCGGCCTTGCCTACGCGGCCGACCCGGCAGTCACGCGGCACCTTGCCCGCTTCCTGAACCACCAGGCGCGGCAGTCGCCCACGGGCGCCGACATCCGGCGCGGGCGCAGCGGCATGGCGTGCCCGACGCACGTGCTCTTCAACGGCGGCGTGATGAAGGCGGCCGCGCTGCGCGAACGGATGATCGAGGTGCTGAACGGCTGGCTCTCAGCCGAGGGCCGCGAGCCGCTGGGACGAGGCGGCATCCTCGACGCGCCCGACCTGGACCTCGCCGTCGCGCGGGGCGCCGCCTACTACGGGCGCGCCAGGCGCGGGCGCGGCGTGCGAATCCGCGCCGGCGTGCCGCGCACGTACTACATCGGCATCGAGAGCGCGATGCCCGCGGTCCCCGGCATGCCGGCCCCGCTCAAGGCCCTGTGCGTGGTCCCGTTCGGGATGGAGGAGGGGACGGAGGCCGAGATCCCCCAGCGCGAGTTCGGCCTCGTCGTCGGCGAGCCGGCCGAGTTCCGGTTCCTTTCCTCCACGACTCGGAAGAGCGACGCGCTGGGAAGCCTGATCGACGACTGGGGCGACGACCTCGAGGAATTGAGCCCGCTGGAGGTTACCCTGGCGCTCGAGGGCCAGGAGGACGCGGTGATCCCCGTGCGACTCGAGACGCGGGTCACGGAGCTGGGCACCCTCGAACTGTGGTGCGTATCGCGCGACGGGACGAACCGCTGGAAGCTCGAGCTGAACATCCGGAAGCGCGATCCCGAAGCGATGGCATGAGCGGCACCCGGTTCCTGGTCGGCATCGATCTCGGCACCACCAACTCGTCGCTCGCGTACGTGGATACGCACGAAGCGCCGGACGGCGGCGTTGGACTCCCCGTCGTGCTGCCGATCCCGCAGCTCGTGGCGCCCGGCCGCACGGAGCCTCGCGACACGCTGCCCTCCTTTCTGTACCTGCCGGGCCAGGAAGACGGCGCCGTGGAACATGGCCCGGGCGGTTCGCCCCCAGTAGCGGGCGTCTTTGCGCGCGACCAGGGGGCGCTGCGCCCCGACGCGCAGGTGTCGTCCGCCAAGTCGTGGCTCTGCCACCCCACCGCTGATCGCACCGCGCCGATCCTCCCGTGGGGGGCCGACACGCCGACACTGTCTCCCGTCGAAGCCTCCACGCGAATCCTCCTGCACCTCCGCGACGCGTGGAACGAAGGCCCCGGACGCGGACGCCCCGAGTGGCGTCTCGAACGCCAGGAAGTCGTTCTCGCAGTGCCGGCATCCTTCGACCAGGAGGCGCGTGAGCTGACGCTCGAGGCGGCGCGCAATGCCGGGCTGGCGCACGTCACGCTGCTCGAGGAGCCGCTGGCGGCCTTCTACGCCTGGACCGCCTCTCACCGGCGGGTGCTGCGCCGGACGTTCTCGGGCGGCGAGCGCGTGCTCGTGTGCGACGTGGGCGGCGGGACGACGGACTTCACCCTGATCACGGTGCGCGTCGAAGGCGGCGCGGTGGGGTTCGAGCGACAGGCGGTCGGGGAGCACCTGCTCCTCGGCGGCGACAACCTCGATCTTGCGCTCGCGAGGCGGCTCGAGGGTCGCTTCGGCGATCGCACGCTCAGCCTCGTGCAGCGGCTCGCACTCAGGCGCAGCGTGTCGTCGGCCAAGGAACGGCTGCTCTCGGAGCCGGGACTCGACCGTGTGGCCGTCACCGTGCTTGGCGCAGGCCGCGGCGTCGTTGGTGGAACGCTGACCGCGGACCTGGCGCGCGGGGACGTGGTGGACGCGCTGACGGAGGGCTTCCTGCCGATGGTGACGGCGGACGCGCGGCCGAGGCGCGGAACGCGAACCGGCCTGCAGGAGATGGGGTTGCCATATGCGGCCGACCCGGCCATCACCCGTCACCTGGCGGAGTTCCTGCGCGAGGCAGCCAGGTCCGATGAATCGGCCGGCGGGGAACAGCCCGGTGGACAATTGCCCAATGGACATTTGGCAACCGACCTCGTTCGCCCCGACGCCGTGCTGTTCAACGGCGGCTTCTTCACCCCGCCGCTGGCGCGCGAGCGCCTGGCCCAGGTTGTCGCGGCGTGGTTCGATTCGACCGGCGCCTGGCGGCCCGCGGTCCTCGAGAACCAGTCCCCCGCTGCGGCCGTGGCGCTCGGCGCCGCCGGCTACGCGCTCGCACGCCGCACCGGGGGCTCGAGGGTTCGCGCCGGCAGCTCCCGCTCGGTACTACATCGGCATCGCACGAGGGGCTACCGACGCGGCCGTTCCTGGTGCCCGGCTGGATGACGGCCAGATCTCGGCCCTCTGCATCCTGCCGCGCGGGACGGAAGAAGGGACATCGTTCCGTCTTGCGGGCCATGAACTGACGGTGGTCACGAACAGGCCGGTGTCGTTTCCGCTCTTCAGCAGCGCCGCGCGGCAGGACGCCGCCGGAGACCTGATCGAAGTGGACGAAGCGGACTTGCACCGTCACGCGCCGCTGGCGACCGTCCTGCGGTACGGTCGCAAGTCGCGCCACGTGCAGCTGGCGGTCGGCCTCGCGGCGGCCTTCACAGAGACCGGGACGCTCGAGGTCGCGTGCGAGTCCTCGAGCAGCGAGCACCGGTGGCGCCTGCAGTTCCAGCTTCGCGGCGAGCGCGAGGCGTTCGCCGCCGAGGGAGGGGCGGACGATAGCGCCGTCTCGCAGGTGCCGCCCGAGCGTGTCGAGGCAGCCAAGGCGGCGATCGCCATCGTGTTCGGCGAAGGCGAGGTCGAAGGAGCGAGCGGCGGGCCCGATGCGCTGCCCGCGCTGCTGGAGGAGACCATCGGGTTCGGACGCGCCGCCTGGCCGACGCCCGTCATCCGCGCCCTGGCCGACACGTTGCTGCAGCACGCCGAGGGCCGGCGGCGCGGGCCGAGGCACGAGGCCCGGTGGCTGAACCTGGTGGGCTTCTGCGTGCGCCCCGGCTTTGGCGCTCCGCTGGACGAGTGGCGCGTTGGCCGGCTGCGCGGCATCTACGTCGAGGGCCTCGTCTTCGCGTCGGATCCGCAGTGCCAGGTGGAGTGGATCGTGGCGTGGCAGCGCGTGGCGGGCGGGCTGAAGGCAGGGCAGCAGCAGGAGCTCTACCAGCGCTACGGGACGCTGCTCGGCGTCCGCGGTCCGAAGGGCGCGCGCCGGCTGAATGCGCAGGTGCAGCGCGAGGCGTGGCGCCTGCTCGGCAGCCTGGAGCACCTGCCCGCAGCCGAACGTGTGAAGATCGGCGAGGTGCTGGTGGACCGAATCCCGCGCGACCCGGGCAATGCCAGCTACCTGTGGGCAATCGGGCGCCTTGGCGCCCGCACGCCCGCGTACGGGCCTCTCTCCGCCGTGGTGCCGGGCGAGCGCGCCGCGGCGTGGATCGAACGCCTGCTGGCCTCGAGGACGCTGACCGCGGAAGGCGCCGCGGCCATCGCGCAGATGGGCGCCCGGGCCGGCGACCCGCTTCGCGACGTCGATGAGAACATCCGGGCGCGGGCCATCGCGCGGCTCGAGGAGGCCGGCTTCGCGTCGGAGACTGCACCGCTCCGCGAAGTCGTGCCCTTCGACGACCGCCAGGGCCTGCGGCGCTTCGGCGAGGAACTGCCGGCAGGGCTGAGACTCTCAGACAGTTGAGGGTTCAGAGTCGAGGGTCAACGGTCAGATCACGCTGCACCGTGGTTGGCGTGACGGCGTGTTCAGACCCTCAACCCTGAACCTTCAACCCTTGACGACTATTTCACCGCGGCCGGCGCCGTGATCGGCAGCTTGTGCGTGGCCAGCACGCTGCTGAGCGCCGACGCCTTCGCGAAGACGGCGTTCGCCTCGGCAATCGCCTTCGGCGCCTCTGCCTTGACGTCGGTGTAGCCCGTGAGCATTTGCTCGGTGGGCCACATGCCGCCCATCAGGCCGTTCTTCACCTGGCCGATGCGGGCGAGCACGCTCGGCGATGCGCCGCCGCCGCCTCCGCCAAAGCCGCGCCCGCCGGCCGCCGCGGAGAACTTCGGCACCAGCGCGGTCAGCTCCTTGGTCAGGGCGTCGAAGGACGTCTTGACGTCGGCGGGGAGGTCCGTGCGAGCGCCCATCTCCTTCGCCACCTCGACCACCCGCGTGTTGAAGGGCCCGATCGAGTTGGCCACCTCGATCGCGCGCCGTTGCAGGTCGTGGAGCTCCATCGCCATGTCGAAGAGCTGCTTGCGCTGTGCGGCGGTGAGCGCCACCTCCGGATCGGCCGTCACCCGAAGCGGCTTCGACTCGACCGTCTTCCCGTCCACGACGAGCGAGACGGTGTAGGTACCCGGCAGTACGAAGGGCCCGGCGGTGCCGCCTCCGCCAAAGCCGCCACCCCCGCCGAAACCGCCGCCGGCCGCCCCGCAGCCGGCGCCGAACGGGCTTGCCTGTGGCTGGCCGCCCCGGCCGCCCGGCGCCTGCCCGCCACCTGCCGCCTGTGCCGCGCCCCGGCCGGCCGTCCCGCCGCCCTGCGGCGCAGGCCCCGGCTGCACTCGCAGGTCCCAGCACGCGGTCTGGATCCCCGCCTTCCTGCTGTCGGCCAGCACCTGCCCGGAGATCTCGCGCACCTCGCGACCGGCGGCGTCCGCGATCTTCAGCTTGACCTCGCCAACCTCACGCTTCAGGTGCCACGAGAGCCGCGCCGACTGCGGCGGGTTCTGCCCGAAGAACACCTGGTCGCCCCAGAACTCGTAGTTGCGATCGCGTGCCGGGCGCCGGTACATCGCGGCCGCCGGCGGGCTGAAGAGCGCCGCGTCCGCCGTCATCGCCCGGGCGTACTCCTGGATCGGCTCGAGGTGATCCAGGATCCAGATCGAGCGGCCGTGCGTCGCCAGGAGCATCGCGTTGTCACGGGGGTGCAGCGTGATCTCGTCGATCCGCACGGTCGGCAGGTTGCCCTTGATCCGCTGCCAGCCCTTCGCCCGGTCGAGCGACACGAACAACCCGGTCTCGGTCCCGAGGTAGAGCACGTCGGGGTTCTTCAGGTCCTCGGTCAGCGTGCGCGCCATCTGGCCCTCGAGGCCCGCCGTCGCCTTGCGCCAGGTCTGGCCGTAGTCGTTGCTCACGAAGACCCAGGGGTCGAAGTCGTTCTGCCTGTGGCCGTCGAAGGTCGCGTAGACCGTCCCCTCGTCGAACCGCGACGGGACGACCTCCGACACGTAGATGCCCTTCGGCAGGCCCGGGACCTTGTCGATCACCTGGACCCACGCCTTGCCGCCGTCCCGCGTCACGGCCAGGCGGCCGTCGTCCGTCCCGGCGTATAGAAGTCCCGGACGCTTGGGCGACTCGGCGAACGACACGATCGTGGGCCACGCCGCCACGCCGTCGTTGCGCGCGATGTTCACCGCGCTTCCCTTCACGCCCATGATCTCCAGCTCGTCCCGGTTCGCCCCGCTCGTCAGGTCGCCGCTGATCGCCACCCACGACAGGCCGCGGTCCGGCGACCGGAACACCTTGTTGGCCGGCGCGTAGATCACCTTCGGGTCGTGCGGCGACATCGTCAGCGGCGTGTCCCAGTGCCACCGCAGCGCAGGCTCGCCCTGCGCCGCCTGGGGCCGGATGGCGAGCGTCTCGAAGGTGACCCGGTCCACCCTGATGATGTTGCCGTCCTGCGACTCGCTGTACGCCACGCGATAGTCGGTCGGGTCCTGCAGCACGACGAACCCGTCGCCGCCCTGCAGGGTCGCCCAGTGGTGGTTGGCGATGCCGGAGGCGCCGCGCACCTGGCTGGGACCGCACCAGTCGTAGTTGTCCTGCATGCCGCCGCAGACGTTGTACGGCGTCGCCATGTCGTAGCTCACGTGGTAGAAGAGGCCGACGGGGAGGTTCGGGTAGAACACCCAGGTCTTCGCCTGGTCCCAGGAGGCCGCCAGGCCTCCGTCGTTGCCGATCAGCACGTGGTTCGAGTTGGCCGGGTCGATCCATAGCGCGTGCACGTCGTCGTGCGTGGAGGCCGCCACGTCGGTGGCCACCGTCCTGCCGCCGTCGAGCGACTGGTGGAGGCCGACGCCGCCGAAGTAGATCACTTCGGGATCGTTCGGGTCGACGCGCAGCTTGCTGAAATACATCGGCCGCGGGTTGACGTTGTTCACCTTGCGCCACGTCGCGCCCGCATCGTCGGAGCGATAGAGGCCGCTGGCCGCCTGGCTCACGCCCTGCGCGGGGCCTCGCCCGCCGCCCGCCTGCCCGCCGCCGCCGCGCGGCTTGTGCGCCCGGCGCCTCTTCCGCGCCGCCGCCGCGGCCGCCGCCACCTGCCGCCGCCGGCCCCTCGATGAGGGCGTAGAGGATGTTCGGCCGCTTGCGCGACACGTCAACCGCGATTCGGCCCAGGGGCCCGGACGGGATTCCGTTCGCCAGGCGGGTCCATGTCTCGCCGCCGTCGGTGGACTTCCAGAGGCCGCTGCCCGGCCCGCCGCCATTCATGCCCCACGCCGTCCGCCGGCGCTGGTAGGTCGAGGCGTAGAGGATCTTGCTGTTGGAGGGGTCGATCACCAGGTCGTTCGCGCCCGTGTCGTCGTCCACCTTCAGCACCTGCTTCCAGGTGCGCCCCCCGTCGGCCGTCTTGTAGACGCCGCGCTCGCCACCCGGCCCCCACAGGCTCCCGGTGGCCGCGGCAAACACGATGTTGTTGTCGCGCGGGTCGATCGCCACCCGGTGGATGTGACGGGATGCGCGCAGCCCCATGTTCGCGTACGTCTTGCCGCCATCCGCGGACCTGTAGATCCCGCCGCCCCAAGACGTGCTCTGGCGGTTGTTGGACTCCCCCGTGCCCACCCAGACCAGGTCCGGGTTGGACTGCGAGACCGCCACGGCCCCGATGGACATCAGGCCCTGGTCCTGCAGCTGCGCCTCGAAGGTGGTCCCGTTGTTGACGGTCTTCCAGACGCCGCCGTGGGCGGTGCCGACGTAGAAGATCGCCGGGTTGGCCTCGTAGACGGCCAGGTGCGAGATGCGGCCCGACATCGAGGCCGGCCCGATCTGCCGGAAGTGCAGCGAGTCGAACGGACCGGCGGCCGGCGTGGCCGCGGGCTCTTGCGCGGACCCGACCAGGGTGGACAGCCCCGCCAGCGCGAGAGCGAAAGCAACCGCGAGCGCGAACACGACATGTCTCTTCATGCGAGCGTCTCCAGGAGGACGGGGCATTATAGCGGCTTCGCCCCGGGCTTTGGCCCGCCTTCGCTCGCAGGCCCGTCACGCAGGCCCGTCCCGGGCTTCGGCGTGGCCCGGGCGGAGTAGAATCTGCGCAGGTGTAACAGCGTGGAAGGCGTGACGCCTTCTACATTCTCAATTCTCAATTCTCTTTGGCCCGCCATGCACCCACTTCTGCTCGCCGCCGTCCTCGTCGTGTCCTTGTTCCTGCAGCCGTCAGGCGGGCGTCCCGAGTGGGACGACCCGGGGTGCTGCACGTGGGGACGGAGAAGCCGCACGCGACGCTGATGGTCTACCCTTCGGCCGCACTCGCGGCCGCCGGCGATCGCACGCGGTCGCCGTGGTTCCGGTCGCTCAACGGCACCTGGAAGTTCAACTGGGCGCCGGGGCCGGCGAACCGCCCGGCGGATTTCTACCGCGAGGATTTCGCCGACGGCGCGTGGAAGACGATCCGCGTACCGGGCAGCATCGAGATGCAGGGGTTTGGCATCCCCATCTACGTGAATTCCGGCTATGTCTTCCCCTACGACCGCAACGCCCCGCGCCCGCCGCGCGAGGCGAACCCGGTCGGGCTCGTACCGGACGACGTTCGATGTGCCGGCGGACTGGTCGGGCCGCGAGGTGCTGCTGCACTTCGACGGGGTCGATTCGGCGTTCTACGCATGGGTGAACGGCCAGAAGATCGGCTACAGCGAGGATGCCCGGACGCCGGCGGAGTTCAACGTCACCCGCTACGTCCGGCCAGGGAAGAACCTGCTGGCGGTGGAGGTGTACCGCTACAGCGACGGCTCGTTCCTCGAGGACCAGGACATGTTCCGGATGAGCGGCATTTTCCGGGACGTCTACTTGTGGAGCACGCCGGCGCAGCACGTGCGCGACGTGCAGGTGAGCACCGACCTCGATCGCGAAGTACATGGACGCGACGTTGACCGTGAACGCCAGCGTCGTGACGGCGGCGGCGGCCGGGGCGGTCACCGCGGAGGTCGAACTTCTCGACCCGGCGGGCGTGCGCGTGGCGGGCGCCTCGAAGGCCATTCGCGCGACGCCCGGGGCCGAGACCGCGGCCGTCTTCCGGCTCCCGGTGAGGAACCCCCGCAAATGGACGGCCGAAACCCCTGTCCTCTACCAGGTGCTCGTGACGCTGCGCGACGGGAAGGGCCAGGTGCTGGAGGTCGTGCCGCAGGCGGCGGGCTTCCGCGAGGTCGAGATCAGGGGCGGCCGCCTGCTGGTGAACGGACGGCCGATTCTCTTCAAGGGCGTGAACCGGCACGAGCACGACGCGGCGCTCGGCCACACGCTCGACCGTGCGCTCATGGTGCGGGACATCGAGCTGATGAAGCAGCACAACGTCAACGCCGTCCGCACCTCGCACTACCCGAACGACCCGCTGTGGTACGAGCTGGCCGACCGCTACGGCCTCTACCTGGTCGACGAGGCCAACATCGAGTGCCACGGCTTCGGCACCGACCCGAAGAACCGCCTGACCAACGACCCGGCGTGGACGCCCGCGTACGTGGACCGGATGCAGCGGATGGTGGAGCGCGACAAGAACCACCCGTCGGTGGTCATCTGGTCGATGGGCAACGAGTGCGGAGAAGGCCTCAGCTTCGCCGCCACGTACAAGTGGACGAAGACCCGCGACGCGTCGCGCCCGGTCCATTACGAGGGGTCGTCCAGCGAGGGCGGGCCCAACTCCGACATCAACTCGTTCATGTACCCGTCCCCGTCGCGGATGGAAGAACTGGCGAAGAAGCGCCCCGACGTGCCGCTGCTCCTCTGCGAGTACACGCACGCGATGGGGAACAGCAACGGCGGCCTCAACGAGGACCTGGGACCTGTTCTACTCCGGCGGCAACATGCAGGGCGCGTTCGTGTGGGACTGGGTGAACCAGGGCATCCGGCAACCGGTGCCCGCACCCTACCGGGCCACGTCCGGGCGAGACACGTTCTTCGCCTACGGCGGGTGGTGGGAAGACCGGGCCGGGCAGCACAACGACGAGAACTTCTGCCAGAACGGACTCGTCTCGGCCGACCGCGTGCCGTACCCGGGCCTGGCCGCGCTCAAGTACGTCTACCGGTACCTGCATGGTGCGCCCATCGACTTGGCCTCCGGCCGCATCGGCGTCCGGAACCGGTTCGACTTCGTCAACGCGAAGGACGTCGCGACCGGATCGTGGAGCGTCGTCGCCAACGGGCGCGCGGTCGCCTCGGGGAGCCTGCCGGAGCTCGACATCGCGCCGGGGCAGCAGCGGGAGTTCACCGTGCCGCTGCCGGCGTTGACGCCGGAGGCGGGCACCGAGTACTTCCTGAACCTGTCGTTCGTCACCAAGGACCAGGTGGCGTGGGCCCCGAAAGGGCACGAGATTGCCTGGGAGCAGTGGAAGCTGCCGATCCAGGCGCCCCCGGCGTCGGCCGCGCCGCCGCCGGCGCTCGGGATGGAGAACTGGGGCCGTCTCACCCACTTCACCGGCCCGGGTTTCGCCCTGGTCTTCGACCGCCTGCTCGGCGAGATCCAGAGCTACAGCCACCACGGCGTGCGCATCCTCGAACGCGGACCCCGACCCGACTTCTGGCGCGCGATGACCGACAACGACCTCGGCGCCTGGAAGTCCGTGGGCAACGCGGCGCGAAAAGACCCCGTGGCAGACATCACCGTCTGGCGTCACGCCGGTCCGTCGTGGAGCGTCAAGGACGTGCAGGTGAAACGACTCGACTCCGGCAGCGCACAGGTGATGGTTTCGGGCGCGATCCCCGTTGCCGGCGCCACCTGCACGCTCACCTACACGATTCGAGGGGACGGAGAGGTGGCAGTCGAAGCCGCATACCAGCCCGGCTCGGCTCCGAAGGCCATGATGCCGCGGTTCGGCCTGGAACTGGTGGTGAGCCCCGGGTTCGAGAGGATTGAGTGGTTCGGCCGCGGCCCGCTCGAGACCTACAGCGACCGCCAGTTCGAGCGCATCGGCCTCTACTCCTCGACGGTCGGCGAGCAGTGGGTCGAGTATTCTCGGCCCCAGGAGAACGGGAACAAGACCGACGTGCGATGGGTCACGCTCACCAACCAGGCGGGCGTGGGCCTGATGGCCATCGGCGATCCCACGTTGAGCGTTGCGGCTTCTCACCTCACCAAGGACGACCTCGAAGGGGCCGACTACTCCTTCAAGCTGCCGCGTCGTCCGGAGATCTACCTGAACCTGGACATGGCGCAGATGGGCGTGGGCGGCATCGACAGCTGGAGCCGCAACGCGTATCCACTGCCGGCGTACCGGATTGCGTCCGATCAGGCTCACCGCTATCGCTTCCGGCTGAAACCAGTGGGACGGTAAGCCTCGCTCCGCTCTTGCGGCTCGTTCGTGACGGGAACGACTTACGAAATCCGAATGCGCATCCACCGCACGAAAGCGGGGACGCAGCGGCTTCTGCAACGCCGCTCGAAACCGGCAGAATGCGGCCCAATTCGATCCGGCTGCAATGTCGTAATACCTCAGCCGTGTGGCACCGTCGTTGCACTTCGGCATCGGCAACAATCGAAAGGCAAGCCGATGTCGAACGAACTTTCAACAGCCAACGCACTTCCCGAAGAGAAGACTGCCAACGTCGCGTCTTCCGGCAGCCCCGCGACCGAGGACCTCTCGGCCGGTGCCGGGAAGGACGCGAAGAAGAGGAAGAAACAACGGCGAGGCAGGGTCCGGGGTGCGTGGATTGCGTTCGTCGGCCGGATCGTCGCGCAGTTCGTCGGTTCGGCCGCCAGCATCGTCTTGGGCCTCGCGCTGATCGAACGGCACCATGCCGCAGTCACGGCCGCGCAGGCGACGCCCCCGCCGGTGTCCGCCGCCGCCCCTCTCGCAGCGCCCGGGGCCACGCCGGGTTCGCCGGGACCTACGTTGGTCGTATTGCCGCTCGACAGCTTCTCCGGGGCCAGCGGCGAGGTCCTGGTCCAGCAGCTTGCAGCGGCCATCAGGGCTGCGGCCGGGGAGAACGGCTCGGTAACCGTCGTTTCAGGCAATGCGGCGACGCGGGTTCGCGGACACCGGCGGACGCCACCGACCACCTCCTCCAACCGGGATCGTCTCGACGCCGGTCCGGTTGTCCCTCTGGCTCAGATCGTCAGCCGCTAATCGTCAGCGGCTGAGGGTCCTTGGCTTGGGCCACTCGTGACCGCTTGACAATGCGTGTTGTAACACGTATACTGTCTCTGTGGTCAGGAATCTCCAGGCGGAACTGAAACAGCGCCGGCCGTTCAGGAGCCTCCGCCAGGAGGCTCACCTGAGCGTGCAGCGCACGGCGGCCGTGCTCGAGCATGACTTCGAGTTGGCGATCAAGCCGTACGGCCTGACCGCCACCCAGTACAACGTGCTGCGGATCCTCCGTGGCGCCGGTGAGCACGGGCTGTGCCGGCACGAAATCCGCGACCGCATGGTCAGGCCCATGCCCGACGTGACCCGCCTGCTCGACCGCCTCGAGGAGATGGAACTCATCGTCCGCGAGCGGGGCGGCCAGGACCGGCGTTTCGTCACGACCCGGATCACCACCGCCGGCCTTCGACAACTGGCCGGGCTCGACGACCTGGTCAATGAGATTCACGATCGGCTGTTGGGCCACCTCGACGACGCCTCGCTGCGATCGCTGGTCGACCTTCTGGCACACGTGAGGAATAGCGACGGGTAGTCAAGAGTCAAGGGGTAGTCGAGGGTTCCAGCTGCTGGGGGTTCGGTATGTGTTGTAACACACTCAATCAAGAGTCGGCGGCTTCAACCCCCGCGTGACGTTGCGAGACACCCCTGAACCGTCGACCCTGAACGCTCTGTACGTGCTGTAACACTTGAATGGAGAAGATGGACATGAGCACCGCAACCGCAGTTTGCACTTACGCTATCGACAAGGCCCACTCCGAGGCCGCGTTCCAGGTTCGCCACCTCGTCACCCGCGTGCGCGGACGCTTCACCGACTTCGACGGCATGGTGGAGTTCGACGACCAGAACCCCGAGCGTTCCACCGTGAACGTGACGATCCAGGCGAAGAGCGTGGACACCGGCGACGCCACGCGCGACAACCACCTGCGCACGGGCGATTTCTTCGACGCGGAGACATTCCCGACGCTGACCTTTCGCAGCACGAAGGTGACGAAGACCGGCGGGGACACTTTCGACGTCGCGGGCGACCTCGCGATCCGCGGCGTGACGAAGCCCGTGACGCTCGCCATGGCGTTCCTCGGCAAGGCCACGGACCCCTGGGGCAAGGAGCGCCTTGGCTTCGAGGGCGAGGTGAAGATCAACCGCAAGGACTTCGGCCTGATGTGGAACACCGCGCTCGAGACCGGCGGCTTCCTGGTCGGCGACGAGGTCAAGATCAGCCTGCAGATCCAGGCGGTGGCGAAGTAAGGGAGGGGCAAAGTGCACGGCCGGCCCGCGGCGGCGTATGATGCTGGCGGAACTGGAGATCACCCGATGACTCGCAGAGCTCTTCCGTTTGCCGCGCTGATCGTCCTCGCGTCCCTGGCGCTGTCGGCCGGGTGCTCGAAACCTGCAGACCAGGCGCCGGCGGCGACTCCAGCCGCGGGCGCGCCGGCAACGGGCGCCGCGCAGCCGGGGGCACAGCCAGGACAGGCCGCTGCCCCGCCCGCCGGTCCTGCCTCTGAAGCAGCCCCCGGTACGGCGCCTGCTGCACCGGCCGCGACGCCAGGCCGCACCGCCGCCGCGGCCACAACCACGCCACCCGCCGCCCCGGCCGCGCCCGCGCCGCCCCGCACGTTCACCCTCGCAGCGGGGATGGCCCTCAGCGTGAAGACCACGACGGCGCTCTCGACGAAGGACGTCAAGGCCGGTGATACCTTCAGCGCGACGCTCGTTTCGCCGATCGTGGACGGCGACTGGGCGATTGCCGGCGCGGGCTCGAAGGTCACCGGCGTGGTGGTCGATGCCGACGAAGGCGGGCGCGTGAAGGGCGTCGCCTCGCTGGCGGTCGCGCTGCAGACGATCGAACTGAGCAACGGCCAGACGATCGACATCTCCACCTCCTCGTACGGGGTGCAGGCCAAGTCGGAGGCCAAGAAGGACGCGGCGACGATTGGGATTGGCGCAGCCGCCGGGGCCGGTGTCGGGGCGATCATCGGCGGCGGCAAGGGCGCCGCTGTGGGAGCGGCCGTCGGGGGCGGCGGCGCAGCCGGCGTCAAGATGGCGACCCGGGGCAAGCCGGCGCAGATTGGCGCGGGCGCGACGATCCACGTCAAGCTGAAGGAGCCGGTGACAGTCACGAAGTAGTTTGCAGCTCGGTTTGCAGCCCTTCCCCCCTTTTCGGTGTCAAACCGGAAAGGGGGCGCCGCCATGCTCGAAGCCCGTGGCCTGAGCAAGCTCTACTCGGGAGTGCCGGCCGTCAAGGACGTCAGCTTCCAGGTCAAAGCCGGCGAAATCCTGGGCTACCTGGGACCGAACGGGTCGGGGAAGACGACGACGGTGAGCATGGTCATCGGCCTGCTCGAGCCGACGCGGGGTTCCGTCTTCTTCGAAGGGCAGGACATTTCACGCGACCCGGTGGCCTACCGCCGCCGGGTCGGCTACGTCCCGGAAGAACCCAACCTCTACCCCTTCCTCTCCGGCGCGAGTACCTCCAACTGGCCGGCCGGCTACGCGAGATCCCGGCGCGGGTGCTCGATACGCGCATCGAGGGCCTGCTCGAGCTGTTCGGCCTGGCGCGCGACGCCGAGCAGTCCATCGGCTCGTATTCCAAAGGCATGCGGCAGAAGATCCTCATCTCCGCCGCTCTCCTGCACGACCCCGACCTGCTGATCTTCGACGAACCGCTTTCCGGCCTCGACGTCACTACGTCGCTGGTCTTCCGGCACCTCGTCCGGGCGCTCGCGGACCGCGGCAAGATCGTCCTGTACAGCTCGCACGTGCTGGAGGTGGTCGAGAAGCTCTGTTCCAAGGTCATCGTCCTCTACAAGGGCCGCGTGGTGGCAGACGACTCGGTCGAGCGCTTGCGTGACGTGATGGCGCTCGCGTCGCTGGAGGAAGTCTTCAGCCAGCTCGTCGAGCAGCGCGACCCGGAGGGGACGGCGCGGGAGATCGTGGCGGTGGTGTCGCGATCAGTGTAGTGGTTCCGCCGAGTGGCCAGTGGACAGTGGACAGTGGACAGTGGATCACGCGCGGCGAGTGTCAGCCAGCGTGCCAGCGTGATCTGCGGACCACCGGCCACTGACAACCGACCACTACGTGTGCTGGAGGCCCTGTGAACGAGGCACCCGGGCCGACGCGACTGCTGGTCCGCCACTTCTACGCCCGGTTCCTCTACAACGACTTCATCTCCCCCAACGGCGAGGCGCAGGCGACCGTTCCCGTGCTGCTCGGGTTCCTCGCCGTTCCGGGGATGCTGATGTCGCTTGGGGCGATCTTCGCCTACAGCAGCCCCTTGATGGCGCCGAGCGAGCGGCTGCTGGGGGCACTCAGCCACAAGTATCAGTTCATCGCGCTGTCGATGATCGTCACCGCCCTGGCCACCACGCTGCAGTGGGACGCGCTGGGGCTCGACGCCCGCGACCTCGCGAACCTCGGCCCACTCCCGATCGCGCCCGGCATACTGGTGGGGGCGAAATCGCTCGCCCTCCTTCTCTTCGTTTCGACCTTCGCGTTTGCGTTGAACGCGATTCCCACGCTCGCGTTCCCGGCGGCGTGGATGTCGCTGGTGCCGATCGGCTTCATGCGCGCGCTGAGCCTCAGCGCGGCGCACGCGCTCGTGACGCTTGCGGCGGCGGCCTTCGGCTTCTCCGTCATCCTCACCCTCCGGAGCCTGGTCCTGCTCGTCTGCGGCCCCCAGCTCTTCCGGCGCGTGTCCGCGGTGCTGCAATTCCTGCTGGTGCTCTCACTCCTCACCGCGTTCTTCCTCGTTCCGGCCGGCGCGATGGGCCTGCGGCGTTCGCTGGACGGGGACACGCTGGCGGCCAGGCTCTCCCCGCCCACATGGTTCCTGGGCGTCTATGAGCGCCTGACCTCGCGGGGCTTGCTCGCGGACCCGCAGCTGCTGGCCGAGACCAAGTGGAGCTTCTGGCGCGAGCTGCCCAGCCGCATGCAGGATCGCCTCGAGCAGCGGGGCTTCGAGACCATGATCTCGAGGAGCGAGGCTCGGGCGCGCCGCCGCTACGAGCTGCTGCAGCCGACACTGGACCGTATGGCCTGGCTGGCGCTCGTGGCCTTCCTGACCGTCACGCTCGCGGCCATGAGCCTGTACCTCCCTCGCGCACGCACGCCACTCGGGGCGCCTGCGCGAGGCGCTGGTGCCCACGACGCCCCGGTCGGGCCCGCTTCGCCGCCTCGCGTCGGCGGTCGCCGGCGCCCTCGTCGCGCGACATCCGATCACGCGCGCAGGCTTCGCTTTCACGACGCAAACGCTCGCCCGCAGCGGCCGGCACCGGCTGTACCTGGCCGGGTACCTGGCCGCCGGCCTGGCGATGGCTGCCATCTCCGTGGCGCCGTCGCTGATGCGCGGCCCGGGGCAGGCGTCACCCGACGCATCCGTCCTGGCGCTCCAGGGCGTGCTCGCGTTCTTCCTCCTGGTTGGTGCCCGCGCCGTGACGGCAGTCCCCGCCGAGCTCCGATCCAACTGGATCTTCCAGGCGTCCTGGACCGGCAACTTCGGCCGCTACCTCGCCGGCGCGCGGCGGGCCCTGGCGTTCGGCCTCGCGCTGCCGCTCCTGCTGGCGCTCGTCCCGCTGCACGTTGCCTGGCTCGGGTGGGTGCCGGCCCTGTGGCACCTGGCCGTCGGCTGGCTGGCGGCGCTCGTGCTCATCGAGTTGCTGTTCCTCGGCTGCCGCAAGCTGCCGTTCACCTGCACCTACGTCGCCAAGGGCACCTTCAAGTACGCGTGGCCGGCATACGTGGCGGCGTTCGTCACCTACGCCTACGGCCTGGCGCGCATCGAGCGGATCGCGCTGGCCTCGCCGGGAGGCCCGTGGTGGCTGACGACATCGCTGGCGGCCGTGCTGCTCGCACTCTGGGTGTCCCGCGCGATCCGGTTGCGCCAGCCGCCGGAGGTCGTCTTCGACGAGATGCCGGAACCCGCCACGGTGGCGCTGGGGCTCTAGTGGCTGGTGGCTAGTGGCTAGTGGCTAGTGGATCACGCTGTCACCCCGTGACGGCTAGCCACGAGCCACTTGCCACTTGCCACTGCTCATCCCTTCCTGCATCCTTATCCCATGCGCACAATCCGCCGCCTGCTCGCGCTGCTATTGGTTCTCTGCGCGGTGTTCGCGGGCTCTCTCGGACCCGCGATGGCGCGGCAGGAGGACCTGCTCGCGCACGCGAGGCGCCTGCACGCCCAGGTCCCGCTCATCGACGGGCACAACGACTACGCCTGGGAGGTGCGCGAGAGAGCCGGCGGAGACCTCGCAAAGCTGGACATCTCCCAGCCGCAGCCGTCGCTCCACACCGATCTCGCCCGGCTGCGGTCCGGCGGCGTCGGCGCGCAGTTCTGGTCGGTCTACATCCCATCCACACTGGCCGGCGAGGCGGCCGTCACGGCGACACTCGAGCAGATCGACGTCGTCCACCGGATGGTGCGCCGCTACCCGGGGCAGCTGGAGATGGCGCTCACGGCCGCGGACATCGAGCGCATCCACAAGTCGGGCAAGGTGGCATCCCTCATCGGCATGGAGGGCGGTCACTCCATCGGCAACTCCCTGGGCGCGCTGCGGATGCTGTATCGGCTCGGCGCCCGCTACATGACGCTGACGCACGGCCTGAACGTCTCCTGGGCGGACTCGGCCACCGACACGCCCGCGCACGACGGCCTGACGTCCTTCGGCCGCGAGGTGATCCGCGAGATGAACCGCCTCGGCATGCTCGTCGACCTGAGCCACGTGTCGCCTGCCACCATGGACGACGTGCTGGACGTGGCCGAGGCGCCGGTGATCTTCTCGCACTCCAGCGCGCGGGCGCTCGTGGACGTCCCGCGCAACGTGCCCGACGCCGTGCTGCGCCGGCTGCCGGCGAACGGGGCCGTGGTCATGGTCAGCTTCGTGCCCGACTTCACGTCCCCCGAGATGGCCGTGTGGGGAGATGCCGACGAGCGCGAGTCGAAGCGGCTGACGGCCCTGACGCCGGGCGATGCGGAAAAGGTCAAGCAGGAGCTGGCGAAGTGGCGCCAGGCGAACCCGCCACCAGGGGCAACCCTGTCCCAGGTCGCCGACCATATCGATCACGTGCGAAAGGTCGCCGGCATCGACCACGTCGGCATCGGCAGCGACTTCGACGGGATCACCCGCACACCGAAGGGCCTGCCGGACGTCAGCGCCTTCCCTGCCCTCACCGCGGAACTGCTCCGCCGGGGCTACGCGGACGATGACGTGAAGAAGGTGCTGGGACTGAACGTGCTGCGCGTGATGCGCCGCGCCGAGGAAGTCGCCGCGCGCCTGCAGGCCTCGCGTCCGCCGTCCACGGTGAAGATCGCGGACATGGACAAGTAGGTACAGGCCTCGAACCGGGCCGGCCGTGATCCACTGGCCACTGGCCACTGATGGTGTCGTCCAGGCACCAGCCACTGGCACCGCATGTTATAGTGACGTTCCGCGCGCCCGCTCCCTCCGTCACCCTCCCGCGCGCTGCCCGTGGTCGTCATGTCTTTTGTCGGGTTGTTCAGGACGCTGTTGTTGGGCCCCCGGGTCACCGAACCGGCCGGAAGGCTGCTCGCCGGGCCGACGCCTGCGCCATCGACGGGGGCCGCGAGCCGACAGCCCCCCGGCGACGCCGCGGTGCTCGCCGCAGGCGAGGAACTGCGGGCGACGCTTCGGGGACTCTTTGGCGGACGGTCCCTGCGCATCCGCGCGGTGGATGCGGGCTCGACCAACGCGGAAGAGCTCGAGCTGCTGGCGCTCGGCAACGCCTACTACGATATCGAACGCTTCGGCCTCAGCTTCGTCGCCTCGCCCCGCCACGCCGACATCCTGATGGTCACCGGGCCCGTCACCCGCAACCTGGAGCACGCCCTCCTGACGACCTACGAAGCGGCGCCGCAACCCTGCATCGTCGTCGCCGTCGGCGACGGGGCCTGTGACGGCGGGATCTGGCGCGACTCGTACGCGGTGGTTGGACCCGTTGACGCGGTGATTCCCGTGCACATCCGGATTCCCGGCGACCCGCCGTCGCCTGAGGAGATCCTGCGCGGGCTTGCGGCAGGCCTCGCCGTGGCCGGCGGCCGCCTTGGGGGCGGCCGGCGATGATGGAACTCCTGGTTCGCGCCGGCGTGCTCGTCAGCCTGGCTGCCACCTTGCTCGCGGCGGTCACGGGGCTTCGCGCCCGGTCGCCTCGGGACCGACGGGTCTCGCACCTTGTCCTCGCCGTGGCGGGGGCCGTCGGCCTGGCGGCGGCAATCACCTTCCTGGCGGCCGGCCTGCCGCCGCTTGCGCTGCTGTCCTCGCCGCTGTTGTTCGGCGCCCCGCTCGCCGTCGATCGCCTCTCGGCGTTCTTCCTCGTCGTGCTGCACCTGGTTTCGCTGTTGACCACCTGGTTCGGTGCGACCTACACCGAGCGGGAGCGAGAGAAGTACCCGCCGCGTGCGGTGCTGCCGCTCACCGGCGTCTTCCTGTTCGGGATGCAGGGGGTGCTGCTCTCGTCGGGCCTCGCCAGCTTCCTGCTCTTCTGGGAGGCGATGTCGATCTCGTCGTTCTTCCTCGTGATGGCGGACGGCGAAGACGACTCGCGGGCTGCGGCGCTGCTCTACCTGGCCGTGGCGCAGTTCGGCGCCGGCGCGCTCCTGATCGCGATAGGCCTGCTGGCCGGCGGCAACGTCCGGGCGGATTTCGCCGGTCTCCCGGCTGCGATGTCGGGCCTCGACACCGGGCAGCAGACGCTCGCGATCGTGCTCGTCCTGTTCGCGTTCGCTTCCAAGGCCGGCCTGGCGCCACTGCACGCGTGGCTGCCCGAGGCGCACCCGCGCGCCCCCAGCCACGTTTCGGCCCTGATGTCCGGCGTGATGCTCAAGGTGGCGGTGTACGGCCTGCTGCGGTTCATGTCGGTGTGCTGGCCGGCGCTGCCCGGCGCCTGGGGTATCGGCCTGCTCGCGCTGGGTCTTGGCGGCGCGGCCGTGGCGGTCATCTACGCGAACCTCGCGCGCGACTTCAAGCGCGTCCTCGCGTGGAGCAGCGTCGAGAACGTCGGGCTCATCTTCACGATGCTCGGCTTCTCGATCCTCCTGCGAAGCCGCGGCCTGGCGGCGCTTGCCGACGCGGCACTCGGCGCGATGTTCCTGCACGTGCTCGCCCACGCCCTGTTCAAGTCGGGCCTGTTCCTCGGAGCCGGCGCGATCGTCGGCGCGACCCATACGGGCAAGATCGAGTTCCTCGGCGGCCTGGCGAACCGGATGCCGCGCCTTTCCGCCGGCATGCTGGCGCTCTCGCTGGCCGCGGCCGCCCTGCCACCGTTCGGCCCCTTCGTCGCCGAGTGGCGGCTGATCCAGGCGGTCCTCTCCGCGCTCTCCTCCCGTAGCGCCGCCGTTCTCGTCACCTCGGTCGCGGTGCTCGCGGGCGTGGCCTTCGTCGCGGGCCTGGCGGTCTTCGCGATGATTCGGCTGTTCGCCTTCGTTTTCCTCGCCGAGCCGCGGTCCGACGCGGCACGGCAGGCAAGCGAGCCAGCCCCGGGCCTCGGGGGCCCGCTCCATCGCGGCCGCCGCGCTCGTGCTGGCCCTCGGTGTCCTGTCGCCGTGGGCCGGGCTGCTGCTGCCGGTGCCGTGGTCCGAGGCGCAGGGCACCTGGCTCGGCGCGGCGCGTCGGGCGAATGGTCTCCCGCTGGTGTGCTTCCATTTGCTCTCGGGCTCGCGCTGGCCGCCGCGCTGGCCGTGGCGTGGCTCGCGCACGGCGTGACCCGCGTACGCCGCTATCACACCTGGGACTGCGGCCAGCCGATCGACGCGTCGATGGAGTACACCGCCACGGCGTTCTCGGCGCCCGTTCGTCACTTCCTCCGCGACATCGTCCGGGCCGAGAAGCACGTGGTGTTTCAGCCCGTGCTCGCGAGCAACCCGTGGATTCGGCGCGGGCACATGGAGTTCCGGAAGGCGGCCGGGCTTCTCGAGCGCGTCTACTACCCGATCGCGCAACTCATCGAAGGCGTGGGCGCCCGGCTGAAGCAGCTGCAGAACGGCGTCATCCAGTTCTACATCGCGCTGATCCTGGCCGCGCTCCTCTTCACGCTGTGGGTGGCGCTGTGAACCCGGCCCTGCTGACGCTTGCTGTCGGGCGTGTTCGTCGTTGCGGCCGCGCCCCTGGCCGCCGGCCTCGTGCGCCGCTTCAAGGCCTTGCTGCAGGGGCGGGTGGGCCCGCCGGTGCTGCTGCCCTACTGGACGCTCGCGACGCTCGCCCGCAAGGAGACCGTGCTGTCCGCCAGCACGTCCTGGGTCTTCCGGCTGGCGCCGGTCGTCGTGCTCGCCTCCGCGCTGCTGACCGCGTTCGTGCTGCCTCTCGTCTCGCGCGGCGGCGCCGGCGCCCCGCTGTCGCACCTGGTCGTCGTCGCCGGCCTCTGGATGCTCGGCGCCGTCTTCCTGGTGCTCGCCGGGATCGATTCGGCGAGCGCGTTCGGCGGGATGGGTGCGAGCCGGGAGATGACCATTTCGGCCTTTCTCGAGCCCGCCGTGATCGTGACGCTCTCGGCCTTCGCGGCGGCAGCCGGGCTCGCCCACCGTTCACGGCATGCTCGACGTCGCCGGCACGGGGCTGATCGCCCGTCCGTGGCTGCTGCCCGCCGTCGGCGGCGCTCGCGCTCGTCGCGCTCGGCGAGAACGCGCGCTACCCGGTGGACAACCCGGCGACGCACCTGGAGCTGACGATGGTGCACGAGGCGATGGTGCTCGAGTACTCGGGCCGCCCGCTCGCGCTGATGGAGCTGGCCGCGATGGTCAAGCTCGCTGTCTTCGCGCTGCTGCTCGCCAACTTCGTCGTGCCGGCGGGCATGGCAACGCCCGGCAAGCGGCGGCGGCGGCCCTGGTCCTTGCGCCCGTCGCCGCCCTCGCCAAGATTGCCGGCGGCGATGGGCGCGCTGGCACTGCTCGAATCGAGCATGGCGAAGCTGCGGTTCTACGGCCTGCCGGAGTACTTCTTCGGCGCGCTGTTCCTCGGGCTGACGAGCCTCGGGCTCGGGCTGCTGGTGGGGCTGCTGTGACCGTCGACTTGCTGCCGATCCAGGGCGCCCTCGCGGGCGGGATGCTGCTGGCGGCGTTCTTCTCGGTGGGGCGGAAGCGGCTTCCCACGTTCCTGCGCCACTACGCCATCTCGTCCGCCTGCCTCGCCGGCCTCATCGGCGCCAACGCGGTGACGACCGGTCACGCGGCGGAGTACGTGGGCGCGGTGCTCACCGTCCTGGTCAAGGTCGGCCTGATCCCGGTGGGCCTGCTGCTCACGGCGAGGCGGGGCGGCGAGTCGCTGCGCCTGCAGCCCATCACGCGGCCGGTGCTGTCCTACGGGCTTGCGTGCCTGGCCGTCGGCGGTGCGTACCTGATGTCGCGCCGGCTGCCTGTGGCGCCCGAGGCGGCCGGGGCCGGCCAACCGCCGCTCTGGGGCCTCCTCTTCGTGGCTCTCGCGCTGATCCTGCTCGGCTTCCTGATCCTGATCATCCGCCGCGACCTGTACTCGCAGATGGTCGGGTTCCTGACGATCGAGAACGGCATCGCGGCCTTCGCGGTCGTGGCCATCGGCGGCGCCCCGTTCCTCATGGAGATGGGCATCTTCGCGGTGATCGCGAGCGGCGTGCTGCTGATGGCCATCCTGAGCCGGCGAGGTTCACCGCCTTTACCGGACGCACGACACCGGCGTGCTTCGCGACCTGACGGACTGACATGCTGCTGTATCGGCCCGCTCCTCGTGCTGATTCTCGGCGCCGCGCACGCGCTGGCCGCTCCCGACGTGCGTGCAGTCGCCCGCGGGCGCCCTGCGTCCGCCGCTGGCGACCGCCGTCGGGCTTGCCGCCGTGGCTGATGCTCGCCTTCGTCCGGGGTCCGGTCCAGGCGGGCGGCGGGGCCTGGATGGTCGATCGGTTCGCCGGGATGATGCTGCTGTTGATCGCGGTCGTCTACCTGGGCGCGGCGGTCAGCAGCACCCGGTACATCGGCGCCGAGCACGCCGCCGGCATCCTGACCAGCCGCCGCGTGAAGCAGTACTACGCCCTGCTGCCGCTGTTCGTGCTTGCGATGGTCGTCTCGGTGACCACCGACCACCTCGGCATCCTGTGGATTGCCCTCGAGGCGACGACGCTGGCCACGACGCCGCTGGTCGCGCTCTACAAGAAGGACGGGGCGATCGAGGCGGCCTGGAAGTACCTGCTGCTCTGCTCGGTCGGGATCAGCGTCAGCCTGTTGGGCCTCCTGCTGCTCGCGTATGCCGGGCGTCGGCGCGGGCCTGGCCGTGGACGACGCCCTGTCGCTCGGCGCGCTCCGCGGGCGGGCGTCGCAGCCTCGATCCCGAGGTCGTGCGCTGGGCGTTCGTCTTCCTGTTCGTCGGCATCGGCACGAAGGTGGGCTTCGTGCCGATGCACCCGTGGCTGCCCGACGCCCACAGCCGCACGCCGTCGCCCATCTCGGCGACGCTCTCGGGCGTGCTGCTCAACGTCGCGCTGTACGCCCTGCTGCGCGCCAAGGCGCTGGTGGACATGGCGCTGGGGCAGGACGCCTGGACGTCGGGCTTCTTCTGGGCGTTCGGCCTGGCGCTCGATCCTCTTCGCCGCGTTCGTGCTCCTGCACCAGCAGAACTACAAGCGGATGCTGGCGTACCACAGCGTGGAGCACATGGGGCTCATCTCCTTCGGCCTCGGGATGGGACCCGTCGGCGCGGCCGGGGCCGTGATGCACATGATCGGCCACACGCTGGCGAAGAGCGCGCTGTTCTTCTCGGCCGGCGAGATCCTCCTCACCCGGCACACGACGAAGATCGCGAACATCAAGGGCCTGTGGCGGCTGGCGCCGCGCACCTCGCTCGGCTTCCTGCTCGGGTTCCTGGGCCTCATCGGCGCACCGACCTCGATCATCTTCGCCAGCGAGCTGACGTTCCTGATGGCTGCCGCCCGCCGCAGTCCCGCCTCAGCCATCGCGGTCATCATCGGCCTGGCGATAGTCGCGGTCGGGGTTCTGCACCACGTGTTCAGCATGCTGTTCGGCCGGCACGAGCCCCAGGCAGAGGCCGGCCGGCCGGGAGAGGGCTGGACGCCGACGCACGGGGTGGTGGCCGTCGAGCTGGTCCTGTTGTTCGCCGGCGGCATCTTCTTCCTGACGGTGCCGGGGTTCGAGCTGGCGGCGAGTATCGCCGCCACCTTCACGCTGCAGCCATGAACGCAGAGCAACTCCTCCTGTCGCTCAACCCCGTTCGCGGGCAACCACGCCTCTTTCGCGAGGGCCGCGCCACCGGCCGCGTGAACGCCGGCGACTTCGCCCTGGTGGCGGCCGCGCTCCACCACGAGGCGGGCCTGCCCCTCGACCTCATCTTCGCGACCGACGATCGTGCGGCGGGCCAGGGGTTCGGCCTTCACGCCGTGTTCGCGCTCGACACCGGGCACGAGTGGATCGAGATAATCACGGACCTGCCAGCCGATGCCCCCGGTACCCGTCGGTTACCGCGGGGGTGATGGCCGCTCATTGGTACGAGCGGTACGCCCAGGACATGTTCGGCGTGGTGGCCGAGGGGCACCCCGACAACCGGCGCCTCGTGCACCACGAGAACGTGCCGGCGGGCGTGCACCCGCTCCGCAAGGACTTCGGCTGGAACGCGCGGCTGCCGCGGGCGGCCGAGCCGTACCCCATGGGCCACGTGGCAGGCGAGGGGGTGTTCGAGATCCCTGTCGGCCCCATCCACGCCGGCATCATCGAGCCCGGCCACTTCCGGTTCAACGTCGCGGGCGAGCGGATCATCACCCTCGAGGGAAAGCTGTTCTTCACGCACAAGGGTGTCGAGAAGCTGCTCGAGGGCCGCACCCCCGCCGGCGCGATGCCGTTCGTCGAGCGCGTCTCCGGCGACGCTGCCGCCTCGCACGCGCTCGCCTTCTGCGAGGCCCTGGAGTCGATCGCTTGGTCCGCCGTGCCGCGCAGGGCCCGGCTCCTGCGCGTGCTGACCGTGGAGTTGGAGCGGTTCACGATGCACCTGCACGATGTCGCGAACATCTGCGGGATGGGCACGGGGTACACGCTGATGGCCGCCAACGGCTTCCGAATCAAGGAGCGGCTGCAGCGGCTCTCCTCGCGCCTCTTCGGCAACCGCTTCTTCCGGGGATTCATCGTGCCCGGTGGCGTGGCGCGTGACCTCACCGCAGACGACCTTGGCGACGCGTGGACGACGATCGAAGACGCCTGGCGCGAGTTCCAGGCGCTCGTCGCGCTGGGACTGGGCTCGGACACGCTGCGTGACCGCCTGGAGACAACCGGCGTGCTGGACCGCGAGGCCGCCAGGGCCTACGGCGCCAAGGGCATTGCGGCCCGGGCTTCCGGGCTCGATCGCGACGCGCGGCGAGACCATCCGCACGCCGCGTACGGGGAATCGCCCGTCACCGTACGCACCCGCACCGAAGGCGACGTGTTCGCGCGCGTGCGCCTGCGGGTGGACGAGATGGCCGACGCGCGTGACCTGCTGCACCGCGTCATCGCGCAGTGCTCCAACCGGTCGCTCGCGGCCGACATCGCGGCGCCGTGCGACGCGCCGGATGGCGAGTCGCTTGGCTGGGCGGAAAGCTGGCGCGGCCAGATCCTGGACTGGGTCCGGCTCAGGGGCGGCCTCATCGACCGCGCCGTCATCCGGGACCCCTCGTTCTGCAACTGGCCGCTGTTCGCGGAGATTGGCCCGGGCAACATCGTTCCCGACTTCCCGCTCTGCAACAAGTCGCTCAACCTGAGCTACTCGGGGACGGACCTGTGATTCGACTGGGACAACACGGGCCGGCCGCTCGACCGGTGCTCTACGACCTTCTGCTATTGAGGTAGGCCAGCAGCGCGGCGATTCCGCCCGCGATGATCAGTGCCTTGATCACGCGGAGCAGGCTGAAAACCCAGGCGATCCCGATACCCAGCGCCGCCCACTGCACCCACCAGTCGCCCGGCGACGTCACCAGGTTGATGACGAACAGAACTGCCAGGATGATGGGGCCCATGAACAGGAACTGCACCGCCTTCAGCGTCTTCTGCATCTCCCGCTCCCTCGTGGCCTGAAGGTGAGCAAGGTACAACCGTGAGGGCCTTGCCCCACGGCGACTGGCCCGAGGCGGCGATCCCCATCGCCGCCACGACCGCCGCTGCTGCAAGTGGCACACGCATCCGTTTACTCCCCAGGTCGTTTGACGCCTGTCTGTTGGCGATCCTCTGTCCCAGAGTTCCTTGGCTTGCCACGACGAGAACCACGACCGTGGCCTCCTCCGTCGTCAACCCGTCGGGTCGCGTAGAGCACCGCGAGCGCGACGACGTTGACCACCGTGCCGAACGGCAGGTACCACAGGCCGAGCGGCAGCAGCACCAGCAGCGCCCGCCGGCTGTCGGCACGCCCGAGCGCGAAACCCCCTGCCGTCACGACCAGCGCCAGGCCGTAGACAACGAAGCCCGACTTGACGAGCATCGAGCGCGGCACGAGGCCCGCGGCTTCCACGACCGCGGCCCACGGTCCCAGCTGCCCGGCGTAAGGCCCGTTGGACGGCGTCACGTAGTCGCCGGCGAGCAGGGCTCGCCCGCCGTCGAACGCCATCCACCCGCCGTTGGCGAGCACGAGCAGGACGACAACAAGGCGCAACACGAAATGCGCCCCATCCTACACCTGATAGGGCTGGATGAGGTCGCCGCAGGAGTCTTCGAACAGCACGATCGTGACGGGCCCCACGACGGCCGGCTCGCCCCTGAAGACCACACCCAGCGCTTTCATCCGCTCGTACTCGGCCTGGATGTCCACCTGGAAGGCGGTGAGGGGGATGGCGCCTGCAGGCCCGGACGGCCCTGGAAGCTCACGCGGAACTCGCGCGGCATCGAGAGTGCATCCGACCAGGGCATGGCACGCGCACTCTGGAAGGGCACTCTCGGCTTCGGTCTCGTCAGCATCCCGGTCGAGCTGCACACCGCGGTGAAGGACCTCGGTCCCCACTTCAACTTCCTGCGCCGGTCCGACAAATCCCGCATCAGCTTCCAGAAAGTCTCGAAGAAGGACGGTGAACTGGTCCCAGCCGACCAGCTGGTGAAGGGCTACGAGTACGAGAAGGGCCGCTACGTCATCCTCGACCAGGAGGACTTCGACCAGGCAGCCGTGAAGCGCGACAGCCGCATCGAACTCCTCGATTTCGTGGGGACAGACGAGGTGGACGACCGGTACTTCGACAAGCCCTACTACCTGCTGCCGGCCAAGGGCGGCGAGCAGCCCTATGCGCTGCTGCGGGAGGCGTTGCGGAAGGCCGGCCGCGTGGGGATTGCGAAGTTCGTGCTGCGAAACCAGCCGCACCTGGCGGCGGTGGAGGTGGTCAAGCAGGCGCTTGTCCTGTCCACGATGCGGTTCCGGGAGGAGGTCATCCCGGTCAAGGAGTACAAGTTCCCGGAGGGCAAGTTCCGGGAACAGGAACTGCGGATGGCCACGCAGCTGATCGATGCGCTGGTCGCGGAGTGGGACCCGGACAAGTACACCGACGATACCGCGCGAACCTGATGAAGATCATCGAGGCGAAGCGGCGGAACCGTGAGCCGGAACTGGAGCGGCAGGAGATGGAGGCCGACTCCAACGTCGTCGACCTGATGGAACGCCTACGCCGCAGCCTCGGCCAGGCAGGCGGCAGCCGGCGAGTGTTGGACAAAGCGGCGGACCGGCCGCGGCGCGCGCGTCCCGCGAAGACATCAGGACGCGGCCGCACGGGGAAAAAGGCCGGCGCCCGGACGGCCCGCAAGCGCGCGGCGTGAGGAGACAGACGCTACCGGAGGGCCGCCCAGCCTCAATATCCCACCCACCAGTGCGAAACCTCCGGTGTGACGACCAGGCCCCAGGCGTCGGTGACCGCGTGCGCGATCATCATGGCGAGCAGATCGCGACGCCAGACGAAAAACGCGGTGGTCGCGGCGCCGCCGACGAGGAAGGCGAGCGACGGCCCCGAGCCCCACACGGGCAGGTGCAGCACTGCGGAAGCCGCCACGGAGATTCCTGCGGCAAGCCAGACACTTCCAGTGAGGCGGGAAAGCCGGGTCACGGAGTAACCGCGGAACAGGGTCTCCTCGACGACGCCGGCAGTCATCGCGGCGACCAGCCGGAACCAGGCGGGCAGCGCGAGGACCGTTTCCATTCCCGCCTGGTAGCCGGGCAGGCCGAGCGTTCGCCGCAGCCACTCGGTGACCGGGAACAGCACGAGGATGCTTGCTGCCACAAGTGCCGCGGCCCACGCAAACGACTGCCACTCGAGGGGCCGCAGCCAGAGCGACGCGAGTCGTTCCCGCTCCCAGGCGAAGACGATGACGAGGACGGCGATGAACAGCAGCCAGAGCACCGCCTGCTCGAAGCACGCGGTGACGATTGAGCCCGGCGGTCCGAGAAAGCGCGACGCCGGGCTGACAAGTAGTGCGGTTCCGCCCCAGGCGACGGTGAGTCCTGCCCACGACGCCGTGCGGCTGGCGTTCGTGTTGTCGCTCGGTGGTCGGCCCCTACGGATCACGCTGCCCGTCTGTCTTCTGTCTTCTTCCATTCTGCATTCTGCATTCTTGCATTCAGCGGCAGCCGGGCATCCTGAACGCGCCGATGCGCGTCGAGTAGTTCGCCGCGTCCTTCTTGTAGTAGTCGCCCACGTACCAGATCGTGCAGTCGTCCGACGGGTCGATCGCCGTCTGTGCGTAATCCTCCCAGCGAAGCGTGTACGCCTGCGCCGCCTGGCCTTCCACGAGCACCGTCTCCCGCAGCGTCAGCTGGCCGGGCGGATCGGTCGCGAGCCGCGCAGAGAACCGCTGGCCGGCAAAGTGCGGCGTGCCGCCGAACGAGTAGCCGATCCCGATGTTCCCGCCCTTGTCGATCGCCGGGCTCGCCATCCAGCGGTAGAAGCCGTCCGGCGCATACGTCCCCTGCTGGTGCAGGCGGACGGACCGGTCCTTGTTCACGCGGAACTCGTACCATCGCACACCGCCGCCCGCCGCCTCCGTGTTCACGGAGTGCACGGCGACGATCGACTCGACACCCTTCACGTTTCGGTACACCACCCGCGACATGATCTTGTCGCCCTGCGCGTCCAGCCGGCGGTCGGTGCCCGGCTGCGGCACGCAAGCCGTCAGCTGGCCGTTGCACAAGTAGTGGTAGGGCGCAACCGCGATCTTCGAAGGTCCCGTCACCTTCGTCCTCGAGGGGTCCTGCCAGTCCACCTTGAAGCTCCACACGTAGATCCCGTCGTCGTCGTAGTCCTTGTGGAGCTGCGTGCCGCCGGCGGCCACCATGATGTTGGGTGCGCCGGGCGGCGGCAGCGCCAGGCCGTCGAGGTCGGCGTTGTTGAGGAAGTTCACGCCGTCGATGATCACACACTGCTCGGTCGCGGGCTCGCCCTTCAGCATGCGCGCGCGGTCCGCCACGCACGCGTGCTTCTCGATGATGTCGTCGCTCGTGCTGGTCGGAACGTAGTAGCCGTCGGGCCAGATCGCGGGCCGCGGGTAGTCCGGGAACAGGGCGCGCAGGAACTCGTAGCGATAGTACGAACCGAGCGGGTCCTCGCTCGTGCTCACCGCGTAGCACATCGAATAGGGGCCCTGCTCCTGCGGGGGCCTCGGCTGGCCTGCGCGGCCGCCCGGGGTCTGGGCCGCCGGTGGAGCGCCGGGGATCCGGGGCGGCGCCGGCGGTGGCACGAACAACACCGCCGCGGGGCCGGGCTGGTCGGCCACGCCGGGCACGCTCAGATGTGCCGGGTCGCCCGAGCGCGCGGGCGAGGGTTGGTCGGGCCTCGCAGGCGCCCGGCTGAAGATCGGCATCACCACCAGCCACCGCTTCGCCAGCTGGTCGTAACGCACCACCGCGTCACCGTTGTTGCGCGCCTCGCACGTGCCGCCGAAGCCCTTGAACACCGTGTTGGTCGGCACCGCCCCATACAGCACACGGCCGGTGGTGTCGTACTTCGAACCCTTCTTCGTGAAGACCGCCAGGCGGGAGTTGACGGTCTGGACGATGTGATCGGGCCCCACCGCGAGGCTGTTGTCCGACGGGTTGCGCCCGGCCGATCCGCCGTGCGGCCCCTCCCAGCCGACGCCCAGGCCGTCGAAGCTCTCGACGAGCGCCGCGGGAGGACGTGGTCCCTGCGTGCGCTGCTCCACCGCCGCCCCGGCAGCGTTCCCGGGCGGAAACGACGGCGCTCCCTGGTTGCCCGGCTGGCCCGACAGCTGCGTGCCCGAGGGGGTCAGGTCTTGAATGGCAATCAGCGGCCGGGAGGTGTCGTGCGCGACGGCGCGGTTCACGCTGGCAAGGCTGAAGCCTCGCCGTGCGGCGGACGGCAACGTCAGCTGGCCGGAGACCGTGACGGAGAAGGCCGCAGCGGCAAGAGCCGCGCAGGCGGACGCAAGCAAACGCGTGTACAGGCGCTGGGTCATGAGGTCGCCATCGGGAAACACCTGGCGCGCGTGATTCGAAGGGTGACGGCTGTAGGCGGAAGGCCACGCGCGGCTGCAGCGTGATCTACTGCCTACTGCCTACCGCCTACTGCTCTTTCTCGATTCTCAGTTCGTCCGTGAGCCACTGCCACCAGGCAGAACCGGCGGCAGGCGACGCATCAAGCCACCACTGGCCGGGATCGCCAATCGGCGCGCCGGGCGGCGCAGCGGGGATCGCGACCGGCTTTGCCGGCTCGAACGGCCTCTCGAGGAACCGCGTGATGTCCGCCACGATCAACCGGTGGTGGGCGGCGGCGCCGGCCTCACGGGCGGAGAGCCCCAACGTCCTGGACCTGTCGCGAATGCCCTGCAGTTTCAGCGCCGCGATGGCGCGGACCTGCGGCGACGGGGCGCCGGCGGCCAGGGTCATCAGGCGCTCGGCGAGCACGCGGCGAACCACCCTCGCGACCTCCGCTTCGTACGGGCTGCCCGGCCTGACCTCGAACGCGGCAGTCACGAGACGATCGATCACCTCGGGGAGGCCCGGCAGCGCAGGGTCGAGCGCCTTCTGGTTGACGAGCCGCGCGGCGCGGTCGGGCCGCAGCACGAACGCGATCGTCATGTCGGCCGCGACCGTCGCGGGCGTGAGGATGTCGAACGGCAGGCCGGTGTTGCGCGGGAACAGCTCCCGGTGCCGCTCGAAGCCGTCCGGCCGCGGGGCCAGCAGCTTCAGGATGTGTCCCGGCACGGTCAACTCGGAAGGGGCAAGCGTGCGCAGCAGTGCATCGAGCGCCGTCCGCTGCTCGGCCGCCGGGACGGGCGTCCACGGCGTGCGGCCGTCGCCACGCAGCGCGTAGTGGTAGGAGATGCCCCCCAGCGCCGATGCCACCGCCTCCGCCTGGTAGCGGTGGTGGAGGTAGAGCGGCACGAGCGTCTCCTCCACCAGCGCCACCGGGTCGCCGCGTCGGACGACGTTCTCACCAAACCGGGTTAGCGCGGCGCGCCGGACCTTCATCATCCGGTCCAACTCCGCCGCAACGTCAACCCCGTTGGCCCACTGGTCCACCCGCGGGCTGTACTCGGCGTCCTGGTTGCTCAGGTACTTGAGGTCCCGTGCCCATGCCTGCCCGATGATCTGCTCCAGCGCCGCGCGCTCGTCGGCCCCCTTCGGAACGTCCTGGTAACCCCAGGTGACGGCCACCTTGTCCCACTCGCCGATCCCGACGCCGTAGGCCTTCGACACATCCAGCGTCCCGTCGGGCTTCAGCTCGATGCGGGGGTGCGGGTAGTCCATCACGGAGATGTACCCGAGCGAGCTGTCGTAGGTACCTGGTGGCCGAACCCGATCGCGTGCCCCACCTCGTGCGCGGCCAGCTGGCGGATACGCGCCAGGCCCATCTCGCGCGCCTCCGGCGACACCTCCTCGGCCCCCGTTGCGTACGGCGCGAGCAGGCCCTCGGCAATCAGGTAGTCCTGCCGGATGCGCAGGGAGCCCAGCGTGACGTGGCCCTGGATGATCTCGCCCGTGCGCGGGTCGCTCACGCCCCCGCCGTAGCTCCAGCCGCGGGTGGACCGGTGCACCCACTGCACGACGTTGTAGCGCACGTCCATCGGGTCGGCCCCCTCCGGCATCAACTCCGCCCGGAACGCGTTCCGATAGCCGGCTGCCTCGAAGGCCTGGTTCCACCAGCCGATCCCTTCCAGCAGCGCCGAGCGGATTGGCTCCGGGGCGGCGCGGTCCAGGTAGTAGACGATTGGCTGCACGGCCTCACTCACCTTCGCGGACGGATCCTTCTTCTGCAGCCGGTGCCGCCGGATGAAGCGCTGCGCCGTCGGCTGGCCGAGCGGCGCCGAGTAGTCGTCGTAGGAGAAGTCGCCAAACCCAGCCCGCGGGTCGAATCGCCGCGGGACGAATCCGGGGCCGGGCCGTTCGACCAGCGAGTGATGCTGCCGCACGGTCACCGCGTCGCTCGAGGGCGTGACCGCCCCCAGGCTGCCCTTCTCGATTCCGCCTCCCGCCCCGGCCGTGGTGCCCTCGGCCGTGAACGTGAGGGTCACCTCCATCTCCGTGTTCTTCGGGAAGCCCTTGGTCCGCGCCATGTAGACCGCGCTGCGCGTTCGGTCGAGGCGGAACGTCGCGGGGCGCAGGCGCGCGATCACCCCGTGCGCATCCCGCATGAGGAAATCGGTCGCATCCACCAGCACGCGCCCGCCCGTCTCAGCGGCGGCCGTGAACCCCCAGATCACCGACCGGGCGAACGACTCCTCGACGGCGCGCTTCTCGTCCGCGCTCCCGCTGGCGCGGAACGCCGTGTTCGGCTGGACCATGAGCAGCTTGGGGCCCACGCGCTGGAACACGACAAGCCGTTCCGCTCCCAACTGCCCGCGGTCCAGGCCGATGTCGTTCGATCCCACGCCCGCCGAGAGGCCGCTGACGTAGAGAACCTCCTGGTCGAGCCTTGGAATCTCGAGCCAGAGAGTGCCCGCACCTTGGTCCCAGTACATCGGGAAGAACCCGTCGATCTTCTGGAAGCCGGCGGTCTTCTCCTCGATCGACTTCAGCGGCCCCGGCGGCGGCGCGGGCTTGTCCTGTGCCGGCTTCTCTTGCGAGGCTGCCAGGACGGGGGGCCCCGGCGCGGCACCCGCGATGGGGTGAGCCAGCGGAAGGCCGATGAAGAGAAAAGACAGGAGCGGGCTGCAGCGGAGACGCATGAGGGATCCTCCTCGATCGGCCCCTCGACGTTTCTCGGGGCCGTCCCGAGCGGGGCCCAGGGACCGGAGGATAGCACGGGAGAACGGGGGGCTCAGTACGCGACCACCACCGTCGCCAGCACCGAGGCCCCGGGCGCCCAGACCCAGCGTGGGTCTGGGCTGGCGTAGTAGGACTGGTCGAGGAGGTTGCGGCCAAGGAACCGCAGGTCCAGGTTCTTGTTGACCTTGTAGCCCGCCGACACATCCAGCAGCGTGTAGCCCGGCATCCGGACCTCGCTCGGTCCGGGCCGGTCGTCTAGCGCGTATGCGCCGACGCGTCCCTGCACGAATAGCCTGGGCCCGAACTGCTTCCGCAGCTGTAGCGACACGTTCTCGGAGGGGATGTCGTCCACCGCCGCCTCCTCGACGTCGGGCACATCTTCGTCCCACCCCACCCCGCGGGTGATCTGCCCGGCCAGGACCAGCGAGAACCCTCGGCCCAACTCGGCCTGGCCTTCCAGCTCGATGCCCCGGATGCGGGCCTTCCCGCGGTTGCGGAAAAAGAAATTGTCCTTCGTCGTCTCGTACCGCTCGACGAGGTCGGTGATGCGGTAGTGATACGCGTAGAACGCCCAGCGGTAGCGGCTTGCGGCATAGCGCAGCGCGGCGTCGAACTGCAGGCTCGTCTCGGGCTCGAGATCGGGGTTGCCGGTGATGAAGCCCCGCCCGGTCGGCCCGCGGTAGTAGCGGTCCGAGAGCGTCGGGTCGCGGAAGCCGGCGGACACCTGGCCGGTGAGGCTGAAGCCGCGGAACGAGCCGGCGGTCGCCGACGCAAAGCCCGACAAGGCGGTGCTATCGTGGGTGCGGTCGCCGAAATACCCGCCCTCGTTCTCCATGGCCACCCTGTCGACCCGGCCGCCGCCCGCCACGGTCACCTGCGGCAGCAGCGCCGTTTCGGCGGTCGCGTAGATGCCGGCGTCGGTCCGGTGCGCCGTGTCGATCGACACGTTGGTCGTCTCAGACGTCTGGTCGCCCTGCATGTCGTAGCCAAGCTTGATGTCGAGGGCGTGAAGGCCCGCGCGCCCGTTCACGTCCACGCCCACCTCGAACTTCGTGTCGCCCGCCAGCTTCTCGGCGGTTGCGCGCACCTGGTAGTCGCGCGAGGACACGTCTGCGCGCTCGATGGCGCGGGGCGCGACCTGCGTCGGGAACTTGTCCTGGTCGGTCACCTGCGCGTAGCTGCCCAGGAACCCCGAGAACGTCATCCGGCTGAAGCCCGCTACGCGGTACATGTCGTACGACGCCGTGAAGCGGTGGGAGTCCTCGGTCGGGTAGTAGAACCGCGTAACGTTGGAGTTGTTGCGCGGGCGCTCGATGTCGCGGCCGAAGTCGCTCTGCCACCCGGCAGTCAGCACGCCCGGGCCGAAGGTGTACTCGAAGCGGCCGAGGAAGCCCTGGTCGCTGGCGCCCGAGTTGACCACCTCGCCCTCGGGGCTTCGGTAGTCCTCGAACTGGCGCGCGTGCGCCTGCAGCAGGAAGCCGCCCCTGCCGAGGCCCTTCGACACCTCCATCCCCCCGCGGAGTTCCGGCGTCCCGGCGCCGGCCGCGCCGATGAAGCGGAAGCCCCAGTCGGCGGTGGGATCGACACGGCGCGTGCGGGCGTGGATGACGCCGCCCAACGCGTCGGACCCGTACGCCACGGATCCTGGTCCGCGTGCGATTTCCACGCCCTCGAGGACGAACGGGTCGAGGAAGGTGGCGCTCGGGCCCACGCGCCGCTCAGTGTTGACCCGCGCGCCGTCGATCAGGATCAGCGTGCGGCCCCTGGCGAGCCCGCGGATCGCGGGCACGGCTGCGTGGCCCTCCGACACCGTGGACGCGCCGGCCACGTTCTCCAGCATCTGCGTGAGGTTCACCGGCTGCCGCGCGGTGATGTCGGTGGACGTGAGAAGCGTCATCCCGCTGCCGGGCGCGGTTTCAATCCACGGTGCGGCGCCCGCGGTGACGCTGACGGTCTCGGAGACGAGCGGCGCCACCTCCACGGTCAGCGGACCGTTCGCAGGCAGGCGCTGGACCAGCACCGGGCGCATATAGCGCCCGCCGGGCAGGATGACCAGCACCTCGAACGGCGGCGGCGGATTGGGAGTCCACACGAACCGGCCCTCGGCGTCGGTGCGCGCGACGCCGGGCCGCCCGAGCACCGACACTTCGGCGTCGGCCACGGGCTGGCCCGTGTCCTGCAAGACGACCCGGCCTTCGAAGGCGCGGGCCGAAGCGGCAAACGACAGGCAGATCAGGATGAGTGCAACGCGGGGCATGAAACGAGGACGTGACATGGTCCGATCACTATAGGAGGCGGGGGGATCTACTACCAGCGGTCGTAGGACGGTTGACAGTCGAGGGTTCACGGTTGACCGTCACGCACGCGTCACGCCGTCACATCGCCTGAACCGTCAACTGTTCGACCGTGAACCGTGAACCAGCGGCCTACGGCAGCGCCCGGACGATCTTCTCGAGGAGGGCGTGCACGGCCGGGCTCGTGGTCGCGAGGGTGAAGGCGCCGACGACGACAGCCGCGCCAGGCAGGGCGGCGCGCCACCCGCGCATCGTCCGGGACGCGCTGGAGCCCGGATCCACGAGCAGGCGGCGCACGCGCCGCGCGACGCGTTCGCCGCGGAAGAGCGCGCTCGTCGGGCAGGCGAGGTCGAGGCTGCCCGATAGCCGCGCCACCTTCAACAGCGCGTCGGCCAGGTCGAGCCTGGCTGCGCTCGAGCCGTGCACCGCGTGATCGTCCGCCGCGTCCTCGACCGCCTCGTGCCAGCGCTCGTCCAGTTCCCTGCCCCAGCCTCTCCACGCCGCGACGTCCACGCAGGCGCTGAGCACCAACCGCTTCAGGTTGTCGCGGGCGCGGAGGTGGCCGATTTCATGACCGACAACCGCGGACAACTCCGCCGCGGTGAGCCGGCGAAGGAGCGCGGCGCTCACGAACAGCCGCGGGCGGATCACACCGGTCACCGCAACGACCGGGAAGACGGTGGCCACGGAGAAGGCCGGCACGGGGCAGGCCGCGAGGCGGATTGGCCGGGCCGTGCGCTCCCAGTCGCGAACCAGGCGGCGTGTGTGGAAGAGTTCGCGAAGCAGGCGCGCGGCGGCAGTGGCAACCAGCGCAAGACCGCCCAGGGCCAGCAGCCCCAGCGAGAGCGTCACCCGCTCGCCCGCGTCACGCGGCTCGAACAGCAGGAACGCGGGGGCCACCACACAAAGAGCCAGGGCTGCGCCGGCAGCCGTCGGAGCCAGGCGGAGCCGAAGGACCCGGGGGGCTGGCGTCGCCTGCACCCGGCGTCGCACCATCCAGGCGGCGCGCACCGCCACTGCGCCGGCAGTGCTGCCGACGAAGTAGGACGCAAGCACGACCGACACGCCCATGACCGCCCCCGTCACGACTTCCTCCCGCGCTCCCGTAACGCTGGCGGCGGCTCGACGTCGGCCTGACCCTCGGCTCGCCGCTGACGCGCCAGCCGCTCCAACTCGGCGAGCACGTCGCGGTCCTGCCGGCTCACCGCGTCGACGAGCATCGAGAGGACTGGCCGCAGGCGCGCGGCGCCGGGGCCGAGGATGCTCCGGAGCGCGTCCTCGGCCAGACCCGTCTGCAGTTCCTCCCGCGTCAGCCGCGGCGAGTAGAGAAAGGCCCGCCCCCTCTTCACCCGATCGAGCACGCCCTTCCGGTGCAGGCGGTCGAGGGTGGTCATCAGTGTCGTGTACGCCGCCCGGGGGAACTCACCCTGCAAATCCCGGACGGAGGCCGGCTCCCCCTTGCGCCAGAGAGCCTCGAGCATGCCCAGCTCGAGCTGCCCGAACCACGGGCCCAGGTTCCCGTCTCCCCGGCCCCGCAGCCACCGTAGGACCCGCAGCATGGGGACAGTATAGGCGATGCCGCTCGAGAACCGTCACTTGGCAATTGACCACTTGGCAACCGCCCAATTGCTCCCTTGCTCAGTGGTCAGTCGAGAAGTGACGGCTTCCGGTGCAGTTGACTTCCCGGCGTCCGCGCAAGGACAATGTCCGGTGACCGGGGCGGGCGGCAAGCCCCGCGAACAGACCACGGATCCACTGTCCGCTCGGACGGCCCTCGATTCCCCATCCGCCTCCCCCCGCGACCTACGAGCGTGCAGACCCAACCGGGGACAGTGAGATTTGGATCACTTGTCGAGGGGCCGATTGACCAGGGAACGAAGAAAGCCCAAGTGGTCAGTTGCCAAGTAGACAATGGCCAACTGACACCCCGACAGGAGACCGACATTGTCGAACCCGCACGAAACCAGTCACGCCCTCCCGGCGGCTGCCGCCGACGTTCCGGGCTTCCTCTGCGTCGATCACGTCGCGATTGCCGTGAAGGGCGGCGACCTCGAGGCCCAGGCCGGCGCTTACAAGCTGCTCGGCTTCACCGAAGTGCACCGCGAGGAGGTCCACGGGGGCGACCAGGTCAGAGAGGTGCTCCTGCGCGTCGGGGACGGTCCGAACCTGATCCAGTTGCTCGAGCCGCTGACCGCGGACTCCCCCGTGCAGAAGCTCATCGACCGGAACGGCGGCCGCGGCGGCTTCGCCCACGTGGCCTTCCGCGTATCGGACATCCAAAAGGCGTTCGACGACATGAAGGCAAAGGGCTTCAACATCATCGACAAGGCGCCGCGCAAGGGCTCGCGGGGGACGACGGTGTTCTTCGTGCACCCCAAGTCGCGCGACGACGCGGCCTTCGGATTCCTCGTCGAAGTTGTTCAAGAGGGGTAGTGTCAATTGGCAAGGTGGCGATTGACCACTTGGCAAGTTCCAGATAGACAATCGCCAAGTAGACAATTGCCACGTGACGAAGATCAGGAGCGTCATGGTTGAACTGAAGGACGTGCGACTTCGGCTGCTCGAAGAGTTCCCGCCCGTTCCGACCTCGGCGTGGGAAGCGGCCATCGCCAGGGACCTGAAGGGCGCGGACTACGAGAAGCGGCTCGTGTGGAAGACGGACGAGGGAATTGCGGTCCGGCCCTACTACCGCGCCGAGCACGCCCGGGCGCGCGATCCGCTCTCTCGCCCCACGGCCGCCTGGGAACTGGTGCCGCCCGGCAGCGAACCGGCGCTGAGCGTCAGCGCGATCGCGCACCACGAGGCCGGAGCCACCGCCGTGCAGGAGGTGGCGTTCGCTCTGGCCGAGGGCGTGGAGCGCCTCGCGGCCGGCGATTCGGTGGAGAGCTTCGGCTTCGCCATCGGCTCGAACCACTTCATGGAGGTCGCCAAGCTGCGGGCCGTGCGCCTCGTGTGGGCGCAGGCCGAAGAGGCGTTCGGCCGCACACCGTCGGCGGTGCGCATCCATGCGCGGACCGCCGGCGAGAACAAGACGCTCTTCGACCCTCACGTCAACATGCTGCGCGTGACGACCGAGGCGCTGTCCGCGGTGCTCGGCGGCTGCGACTCGCTGACGATTACTCCGTGCGGTTTCGACGCCCACCTGGCCGACAACGTCCACCACATCCTGCGCGAGGAGAGCCACCTGGACAAGGTGCTCGATCCGGGCGCCGGCTCCTACTACGTCGAAGCCCTGACCGACGCGCTGGCCGCCGAGGCCTGGACGCTCTTCCAGGCCATCGAGGCGGCGGGCGGCCTTGCCGCATGGCGCGACTCCGGCGCCCTGGACGCCGCGCTTGCCCAGGCTCGCGAACGGAAGGCGAAGGCGGTCGCATCGCGGCGGCGCGTGCTCGTCGG
The DNA here is from genome assembly GCA_963744445.1 of uncultured Acidobacteriota bacterium. Taxonomy (GTDB): domain Bacteria; phylum Acidobacteriota; class Vicinamibacteria; order Vicinamibacterales; family Fen-181; genus CAVUTP01. Next base: position 1,373,653 of record CAVUTP010000014.1, on the reverse strand, counting down.
CACCAACAACTACCCGAATGTCGCCGAGCGACGCCTCGCCGCGGCGTCCGATGTGCCGGAGCGGCTGGCGGCTCGCGTCGGCCTTCGAGGCCATCCGCCTGCGGACCGAGCGCCACGCGGCGACAACGGGCAGGACGCCCCGCGTGCTGCTGCTCGAGCACGGCGACCTGAAGATGCGCAAGGCGCGCGCCGCGTTCTGCCTGAACCTGTTCGGCTGCGGCGGCTTCGAAATCGTGCGCGGCGAGTCGCTGGCGGACGCCGACCTGGTCGTCCTGTGCAGCTCGGACGCCGAGTACCTGGCGCTGGCGCAGGATGTCTGCCCGCGCACGGCGGCGCCCGTCGTCGTCGCCGGCAACCCCAAGGATCAGATCGAGGCGCTCAGGGCGGCAGGAGTGGCCGACTTCGTCCACGTCGGCTCGAACGCCGTGGACACGCTCACCTCCTGGCAGCACCTCCTGGGCATCGAGGGCTAACCGATGAAGCGGCCTGATTTCACGCAGGATCCGTACGACATCACGAACCGGGCCGTCAGGCCCGCCCTGGCTGCCGTCAGCGAGGCCGACGGCCGAGTCGAAGGGTGGGCGACGCCCGAGCGCATCGAGGTGAAGCGCCGCCTACGGTCCGGCGGATCTCGCCGGCCTCGATCACCTCGAGTACGCCGCCGGCCTCCCGCCGTACCTCCGCGGGCCCTACTCGACGATGTACGTGATGCAGCCGTGGACGATCCGGCAGTATGCCGGCTTCTCCACGGCCGAGGAGTCCAACGCCTTCTACCGCCGCAACCTGGCGGCCGGGCAGAAGGGCCTCTCGGTGGCCTTCGACCTGGCCACCCACCGCGGCTACGACTCGGACCACGAGCGCGTGGCGGGCGACGTCGGCAAGGCCGGCGTGGCCATCGACTCGATCCTCGACATGAAGGTCCTGTTCGACCAGATCCCGCTCGACCAGATGTCGGTGTCGATGACGATGAACGGCGCCGTGCTGCCGGTCATGGCCTTCTACATCGTCGCGGCCGAGGAGCAGGGCGTGCCGCCGGAGAAGCTGGCGGGGACCATCCAGAACGACATCCTCAAGGAGTTCATGGTCCGCAACACCTACATCTACCCGCCGGCGCCCTCGATGCGGATCATCGGCGACATCTTCCGCTACTGCTCGGAGCGGATGCCGAAGTTCAACTGCATCTCCATCAGCGGGTATCACATGCAGGAGGCGGGCGCGACGGCCGACATCGAGCTGGCCTACACGCTGGCCGACGGCCTGGAGTACCTCCGCACCGGCCTCGCGGCCGGCCTCGACGTCGACAGCTTCGCGCCGCGCCTGTCGTTCTTCTGGGCGATCGGCATGAACTACTTCATGGAGATCGCCAAGATGCGAGCGGCCCGCCTCCTCTGGGCGAAGCTGGTGAAGGGGTTCGACCCGAAGAACCCGAAGTCGATGGCGCTGCGCACGCACTCGCAGACGTCCGGCTGGAGCCTGGCGGCGCAGGACCCGTTCAACAACGTGACCCGCACCTGCGTCGAGGCGATGGCGGCCGCCCTGGGCCACACGCAGTCGCTGCACACCAACGCGCTCGACGAGGCCATCGCGCTGCCGACCGACTTCTCCGCCCGCATCGCGCGCAACACGCAGATCTACCTCCAGGAAGAGACGGGCATCACGCGCGTGGTGGACCCGTGGGGCGGGTCGTACTACGTCGAAACGCTGACCCGCGCGCTGATGGAGCGCGCCTGGGCGCACATCCAGGAGGTCGAGGAGCTCGGTGGCATGACGAAGGCCATCGAGAGCGGGCTGCCGAAGATGCGCATCGAGGAGGCCGCCGCGCGACGCCAGGCCCGCATCGACTCGGGCAAGGAGATCATCGTCGGCGTCAACAAGTACGTGCGCGAGCACGACACGCCGATCGACGTGCTGGAGGTGGACAACGTCGAGGTGCGCCGCCGCCAGATTGCCCGGCTCGAGGAACTGCGGCGGACGCGCGACGCCGGCGTCGTCGAGGAGGCGCTGGCCGCCCTGACACGCTGTGCCGAGACGAGGGAGGGCAACCTGCTGGAGCTGGCGGTCGACGCGGCCCGCAAGCGAGCCACGCTCGGCGAGATTTCGTTCGCGCTGGAGCGAGTGTTCGAGCGCTACCAGGCGGTGCACCGCACCATCTCCGGCGTCTACTCGGCCGAGAGCGAAGCAGACGGGGAATTCCAGCGGGCACGGGCGATGGCCGCCGAGTTCACGCGGCACGAGGGACGCCCGCTGCGATCCTCGTCGCCAAGATGGGGCAGGACGGCCACGACCGGGGCGCGAAGGTGATCGCCACCGCGTTCGCGGATCTCGGCTTCGACGTGGACATCAGCCCCTTGTTCCAGACGCCGAAGGAGGTCGCGCGCCACGCCGTGGAGAACGACGTGCACGTGCTCGGCGTCTCCACGCTCGCCGGGGGCCACAAGACGCTCATCCCGCAGGTCATCGCGGAACTGCGCGCCCAGGGCCGCGACGACATCCTCGTGGTGGTGGGCGGCGTCATCCCGCCGCAGGACTACAAGTGCCTATTCGAGGCCGGCGCCGCGGGCGTGTTCGGGCCCGGGACCGTCATCCCGATCGCTGCTCAGAAGATCCTGCAGTCACTTGGCAATTGAACCATTGACCACTTGGCAATTGGAACTTGGCACAATGGCCAGGTAGACACTTGCCAAGTGACGCTTTGCCCTATGGCCCTATCTCCCCGGCGCCGCCGCCGCCTCGCCCCGGCCGAGTACGTCGACGGCATCCTGCGGGGCAACCGCTCGATCCTCGCGCGGGCGATCACCCTCGTCGAGAGCGAGCTGCCGGCCGACAGCGACCTGGCGTCGGAGGTGATCGAGCGCTGCCTCCCGCACACCGGCCGCTCGCGGCGGGTGGGGATCACCGGCGTGCCGGGCGTCGGCAAGAGCACGTTCATCGAGGCGCTCGGGACCCACCTCACCGTCAACCTCCAGGAAACCGTGGCGGTCCTCTCGGTCGACCCGTCGAGCCCGATCTCCGGCGGCAGCATCCTCGGCGACAAGACCCGGATGGAAAAGCTCTCCACCGACGACCGGGCGTTCATCCGGCCCTCGGCATCCCGGGGGCATCTCGGAGGGGTCACACGCCGAACGCGCGAGGCCATGCTCCTCTGCGAGGCTGCCGGCTACCGCAACATCTTCATCGAGACGGTTGGCGTCGGGCAGTCGGAGACCACCGTCCGGTCGATGGTGGACTTCTTCCTCCTGCTCATGCTGGCTGGCGCCGGCGACGAACTGCAGGGCATGAAGCGCGGCATCCTCGAGATGACCGACCTGATCGCCATCACCAAGGCCGACGGCGACAACCGCCCCCGTGCCGAACGGGCCCGTTTCGAGTACGAAAGCGCCCTCCACCTGTTCCCCGCCGCTGCCGATGGATGGAACCCGCCGGTGATGGTGTGTTCCGCGTTCACACGGGAGGGCGTGCCGGAGCTCTGGCAGCGAGTGCTCGAGCACCGCTCGCTGATGGAGGCCAACGGCTGGCTGGAGCGCCGCCGCCAGGAGCAAGCCCTGCTCTGGATGCAGGACGCGCTGCTGTTCGCGCTCGAGCAGGACGTCCGCCGCGACGCGCTCGTCGGGGACCGCCTGACCGCGATGCGGCAGGACGTGCTGCACGGCCGCATCAGCCCTTTCCGCGCCGCCCGCGAGTTGTTGGCGCTCTTCAAGAGACAAGCCTGAGCGGTGTCGGACGGCGGACGGGGGGCGGAGGACGGAGCCTTTCGCTGCCGGTTGAGCCGCCGCCGCCCGCCCGCTGCTGCCGCCTACCGCTCGGCTCCAGGTTGTAAGCCGGGCCCGAAAATGGCTACACTCTTGCTCCTCCACCCAACCCGTTACTGAACGTGGCACGGTTCCCGCGCCTCACGCCTGGGCGCCAAGGAGCAGAGCATGAGGACGGTACAGGACCTGTTGCAGGCCAAGGGCTCCGAGGTCTACTCCGTCCGTCCGGACGCCTCGGTCTACGAGGCGCTCGCGGTGATGGCCGAGCGCAACGTCGGCGCGGTGCTCGTCATGGACGAGCAGGGCCGGCTGGCAGGAATCCTCTCCGAGCGCGACTACGCCCGGAAGGTCGTGCTGAAGGGTCAGAGCTCTCGGGACACCCCGGTGCGGAGCATCATGACCGAGGAGGTTCTCTGCGTTCCGGCCGAGACGGGCATCCAGGCCTGCATGGCGGTGATGACCCAGCGCCGCATCCGGCATCTGCCGGTGATGGCGGGCGGGCGGGTGATTGGCGTGGTGTCGATTGGGGACCTGGGAAAAGCGCTGATTGCCGAGCAGGGTTACGTGATCTCGCAGCTCGAGCACTACATCTGCGGGCGGTGACAGCACAGTGGCCGGTGGACAGGGACAGTGATCAGTTCCTCACTTGTGATTCACTGGCCGCTGACCACGGTCCACTTGGCGTCAGCGTCCCGGCGCGAACCCGAGGCTCGGTCGAAGCATCGTCGAGTTCCCACCAGCGGCCCTAGCGGGCGACCAACCGCCGCACGGCTTCGCGCAGCGTGCGGACCTCGACGGGCTTCGAGAGGTGTTCCTGGAATCCCGCCTCACGGGCGCGGTCGCGGTCCTCGCCGCGCGCGTACGCCGTCACGGCTACTGCCGGCAGCGACCGTACCGCGTCCGACGGGTGCGCCCGGATGCTGCGCAGCAGCGAGTAGCCGTCCGCACCCGGGCATGGCGATGTCCAGCAGCAGCACGTCCATCCGGCTGGCGGGCCAGCGTCTCGAGCGCCTCGCCGGCCGAAGCGGCGACGGGGACGGTGGCGCCGGCCTGGCGTCAGCACCTGCGCGAGCAATCCCCTCGAGTCGCGGTCGTCGTCCACCACCAGCGCGCGGACGCCGGCGAGTTCGTCGCGGCGAAGCGTGCGTGCGCGAGCGGTCCGGCGCGCAGCGTCAGCGCGGGCCCGCCCTTCCGCAGCGGGCAGCCGCACGGTGAAGGTCGGCGCCGTGTCCCTCGCCCGCGGCTGTACACGCTCACGGTGCCGCCGTGCAGTTCGACGAGGTGGCGCACGATCGCGAGGCCGAGCCCCATGCCGCCGTGCGCCCGCGTCGTGGAGCTGTCGTGCTGGCGGAAGCGCTCGAACACGTGCGGGAGGAACGCGGGCGGCACGCCGACCCCGGTGTCGCTCACGCGGAACTCCACGTGGCCGTCGGCCGCGTCGAGCGAGGCCACCACGCGCCCGCCGCGGCGGCGTGAACTTGATCGCGTTCGAGAGGAGGTTCCACGCCACCTGCTGGAGGCGGTCCGGGTCGCCGAGCACGGGCCCCTCGGTCGAAGGCGCCCACTCGAGCGAGCACGCCCTTCGCCTCGGCGGCGGGCCGCACGGCGTCGAGCGCCGCCTCCACCGACGGCGCGAGCATGACCGGCCGCGTCTCGATGTGCAGCTTGCCGGTGATGATGCGCGAGACGTCGAGCAGGTCCTCGATCAGCTCCGCCTGCGACCTGCGCGTTGCGCGCGATGATCTCCACCGCGCGCTGCTCCTGCGTCCTCCGCCAGGCTCCCGCTCCTCATCATCGTGGCCCAGCCGAGGATGGCGTTGAGCGGCGTGCGCAGCTCGTGCGAGAGCGTCGCCAGGAACTCGTCCTTGGCGCGGTTGGCCGCCGCCGCCTCCGCGTGCGCCTCGCGCTCCGCGGCCACCAGGCGCCGCAGCTCCGCCTCGCTCGCCCGGAACGCCTCCTCCGACCGCCGCAGGCGGTCCGCGGCGGCTTCGGCGGACGCGCGCCGCCCTCACCTCGGCCCTCGTCGCGATGAAGAGCAGCAGGCTGACCATGCGCGCCGCCGGCCAGGACCCACGGCAGCAGCCGCGACCCGGATCCCGAGGTGGAACACCGGCAACGTCGTGACGACGAACGTCCACGTGCGGCCGGGGACCTGGAAGGGCACGCGCGTCCGACAGCACGCGAGTCCCGAGAACCCGAGGCCGCGCGCGGGGCCGTCGTGCGAGTCGTGGAGCAGGCGCTCCGGCACGGGCGCCGGCCCGTCGTAGACACGCAGGCTGACCTCGGCCTCGCCGACCGACGTCGAGCACCGTTTCGAGGAAGTCGCCGGCCCGGAACGGGCTGTAGACGAAGCCGCGGAGGTCGACGCAGCCGCTCCGCCTCGGTCTCGGGCACGGCCCCCGAGGAATACACCGGCTAGTAGATGAGGAAACCTGCCTGCTTCTCGGGGTCGATCTCCTGGACCAGCGTCACGCGGCCGGACGTCGCCGCCACGCCGTCCCTGGCTGCGCGCTCCATCGCGATGCGGCGGATCGACTCGGTAAACATGTCGTACCCGACCGCCGCACGGTTCCGCCGGTCCAGCGGCTCCAGGTAGACGATCGGGTGATAGAAGTCCCGCGGGATCGTCCGGCCAGACGCGCGTCAGCTTCACCCCCTCGGCCCGGAGGGCGGCAACGGTGCGGGCAGCTGCGCGGCCGGTATGCGTGCCGCGAAGCCGATGCCCTGGATGCCGGGGTATCTCGCGCGGAGGTCGAGGCTGTTCCACGAACCCCCGGAATTCGTGCAGCTTCACCTGTTCGCTGGCCGCGAACAGGCCCGCGGCCGCCCGCAGGAGCGCCGTGTAGGTCTCGATCCGCGTGGTGAGGCTGTTCTGGATTCGCACCACCGCGCTCTCGAGCCGGATGGCGTCCCGCTCCCGGGCCGCGCGGTCCAGCAGCACGCCGAGGCGGCCGTGGACAGGAGGCCCACGCGAGTACCGTGTACGGCACCATGTGTCGCGAGGCGCTGGAGTCCGGCCGAACCGGCGGAGCGGCTGGAGCATCGTGACGAATCCCGTAACCCAGTCCCAATCCTACTCCGCCGGAGAGTCGGTGCCCAAGCGGCCGCACCTTGAACATCCTGGAGGCGCGATAGACTCGCACCCCAGGCCGTTCCGCGATGACCGTGGCCGACCAGCGGGGACGCCACGGAATCGCCGCGCCGGGTCGCGCGCCGAGCACCAGCACGAGATGCCAGCGTCCCCCCGACACCGAGGCCACGTGCACGCCGGCTGCGCCCGGCACCTGGTCCACCGAGAGCGGCCCGCCCGCCGGCCGCGCCAGCGGCCAGCGAGGCGCTCTCGGCGTCCTGCACGATGCGGCTCCCCTCGACGAAGGCTCGCCGCGCACGCCGCCTGCGTCGGACCCGGCACGCGCGCCTGCAGGCAATCCTCGCAGTGAAAGGTGCTGCCGACGCCCGCCATCCGCCCGAGCAGCCCGATGGCGAAGAACACCGCGGGTCGGCCAGCCGCCGTCCCGGGTCCACCCGCTCGCCCGCGCCGATCGGCTCGTCGCTGACGACCGGCCGGCCGGCCCGCGCCGCCAGCCGGGCGAAGCCCGGGATTCGGCCAAGCTGTTGCCACGCGTCGCCGCCGCGATAGAGGTGCGCCGTCAGGTAGTCGCCGCCCGGGAAGCGGTTGGCCAGCCGCCCGGGCCGTGCAGCGAACCCAGTGAAACCGGCACGCGCGCGCGGCAGGCGCGCGCGGAACGACTGGAGCAGTTCCACGTCCGTCAGCTTCCCATCCTGCGTGGGTGGTCGTTTTCGTTCGCCAGCTCCACCACCGACGTTGGGAGCCGCGCCAATCGCCGCCGCGATCGCATCCACGTGCTGCGGGAACGAGAGCTTCGGGTAGTCGCGGGTGTCGGCGAAGACCACCAGCTCCACGTAGAGGTCCGCCTCCGCCGCCAGCCGGAGCAGCCGCGGGACGGCCTTCACCCCGTCCTGCGGCGTGAGCGGAAACAGGTGACGGGCCATCCCCAGCACCCGAACGAGGTTGAATCCGCGGGTCGCGCGCCCACTCCATGTAGGCCCGCGCATCCTGCTCGCGGCCGTGCGCAACCTGTTCGAGCAGCCGGAACGCGGTCACGCCCCGCCAGCGGAACGGCGTGCCGTCGGGATACACGAAGCTGGCGTCGCGCACGGCCGAGGGACCGCGAACGGCCCGTTCCGCCGCGGGCGCATCGCGTCGCCGGCGGCCGTCCGGGCTGCGGGCGCGGCGGTCCGGCCGCGCCGGCGCACAGGACGAGCAGCAGACCGAGCATCGCCGCAGCCAGGGCCAGCGGGCCTGTCCGGTCATCCTTTCACTCTGCCCTGCCGTGGCTCATGCAAGTCGCCGCCAACGCGGGCGGGCGGATGTGCCGGCAGGCCGCCACGCGGCCACCCTCGCGCATGCGCACGTGCGAAACGGCACGCCAGTGTCCTCGCAATTGGCATAATGAGCGGGCCATGGTCGACCGCCGACGAACCAACCGTCGCTGTGGTGCCTCCGCGGGCACGGCCGCGACGTGCGCTGCTTGCAGCACCGCGGCCGCGCCGGGCTGGAGCTGCGGATCCTGTGGGGCGAGGAGCTGTTCCTGACGGAGATCTTCCGCGACTGCGGATCAGCTGCAGCGACGTGCCGAGGACTTCCGCGTGACGCTCGAGGCGCGGGGCTGGCGGTCGCTGCCCGGCGACGAGGCCCGCCGGGTCGAACCGTGGTCTGACGACCAGGTGATCGGCGCGGCAGCCGAATCCGCCGACCTGGCGGCCGAGGAGCCCGGCGTCCCGCGCGCCGTGGACGGCCGGCAGCCCACGGTGCTCGTCGTGGACGACGAGCCGGCCATTCGGTCGTTCCTGCGGAGCTACCTCCAGGAGGCGGGCTACGCCGTCTGCGAGGCGGGCGACGTGGAAGAGGCGCTGAACATGCTCGACGGGTCGGCGGTGGATGCCGTCGTGCTCGACATCCGGATGCCGGACCCCATGGGTTGGGGACGCACGGGTCTCGAGGTTCTCGCCTTCATCCGGCTGCACGCCGCATTCGCCGCGCTGCCCGTCCTCATCCTGACCGGCCACCCGCTCGAACCCGAGGAGCAGAAGCTCATCGCGCCGCCAGAAGGCGCACCTGTTCCTCAAACCCGACGGCTACCGCATGCTGCTCCCGCGGCTCGACGAACTGACGGGGCGGCGCGAGGCCAACAGGCCCTGAGGCCGGAATCACCATGTACCACCACCGACGCGATTTCCTCCGCAACGCCGCCGCGATCGCGGGCGGCACCCTGCTGGCCCCGATGTTGCCGCGCAGGCACCGGCGACGGCACCGAGTCCGCGCGCGCAAATCGCCGCGGCGGGCGTCCCCGCGCAACCGGCGAAGCGGATGACCCTGAGCTGGCGGCCCTTCACCGCCCAGTTGCGGGACGTCTTCACGGTCGCCGTCTTCTCGCGCTCGACGACGCCAATCGTGCTCACCGAGATCGCGTACGAGGGCGATGGTCGGTTACGGCGAAGCCTCGATGCCGCCGTACCTCGGGGAGACCCAGGAGAGCTGCATCGCGTTTCTCTCGAAGGTGGACCTCTCGAGGTACGCCGGCCCCTTCGAGCTCGAGACCATCCTCGCGGACATCGACGGGATTGCCCCGGGGAACCCCGCGGCAAAGGCGTCGGTGGACATCGCCCTTCACGACCTGGTCGGCAAGCTCCTCGGCCAGCCCTGGTTCAACATCTGGGGCTTCCCCGCGAGCCGCACGCCCAACACGACGTTCACCATCGGGATCGACACCGCCGAGGTGGTGAAGCGGAAGACGAGGCAGGCGGCGGGGTTCAAGATCCTGAAGGTCAAGCTCGGCCGGGAGAACGACCACGAGATGATCGAGACGATCCGCTCGGTGACCGACGTGCCGCTCACGGCCGACGCGAACCAGGGGTGGAAGGACAAGCAGAAGGTCGTGGACGAGCTGCACTGGCTGAAGGAGCGGAACGTCGTCGTCGTCGAGCAGCCGCTGCCCAAGGACGCACCGCTCGAGGACGTGGCGTGGATTACCGAGCGCAGCCCGATTCCCATCCTCGCCGACGAGTCGTGCCAGCGGCTGGCAGATATGCCGGCGTCATCTGCGGCGCCGTGTCGGGCATCAACGTCAAGCTCATGAAGTCCACGGGGATGCGGGAGGCGCACAAGATGATTACGCTCGCGCGCTCCCTCGGGATGAAGGTGATGCTCGGCTGCATGACGGAGACCTCGTGCGGGATCTCGGCTGCCTCGCACCTGTCGCCGATGGTGGACTGGGCGGACCTCGACGGGGCCCTGCTCATCAGCAACGACCCCTTCAAGGGCACGACGATCGTGGACGGCAAGGTCACGCTCGGCCCGGCGCCCGGCATCGGGGCGAGCCTGATTGTGTAGCCGTCGCCCCACATTACTCGGCAATATAAGGCCCTCCGTCAGTCCGGAGGTCCCGGAGTCTTCAGGTCGCAGCGTCCAAGTCTGGGCGACGGACGCGGGAAGTCCGCCTTTGCGACCTCGAACTGTCGACTCGGACTGGAGGCTTCTGACTCAGCTCACTAGGACCTACCTGGCCCACTCCATGCATTTCGTGGATGGCACACGGACAACGTGTGAAATCCAAACCAGAGGAGTGACTATCGTATGAAGCGAATGATGACGAACGCGTTCGCGATTGCCGCGGCCGCGAGCTGGGTGATGGTTGCCGGCGCGCAGAGCTATCCCAGCGGGCAGAGCGGCCAAAGCGCCCAGGGTGAGCAGAGCGGGTGGAGCGAAACCAAGTCGATGAAGTTCACCGGCTGCCTCCTGCAGGGCGACACGCCGAATTCGTTCAAGCTGACCAACGTCCAGCCTGCCGAAACGCCGGGCTCGGGCTCGACGAGCGGGACGTCAGGATCGGGCACGACCGGCTCGGGCACCACGGGCTCCGGGGCCACGGGTTCTGGCACCAGCGGCATGGGTTCTTCGATGTTGAACGAGCTGGAACTGGTGGCCACCGGCGCCAGCGTCGACCTGAGCGAGCACGTAGGCAAGCGGGTCGAGATTACCGGCAAGGCCGCGAAGAAAGGACCACGAGTCGATGAGCGGCACCAGCGGCTCGGCCACGTCGGGCTCGGAGACCACCGCCGGCCAGAGCGGCAGCGGTCACGACATGGGCAAGAAGAAGGTCCAGGTCACGGCCATCCGTTCGCTCGGCGATTCCTGCTCGGGTCACTAACGCGTGTACCGGCCGGGAACGGCGGGCCGGACACGTCCGGCCTGCCGTTCCGGCTGCTTTTCAGCTCCTCCATCACCATGCGCGTGGACAGGCTCAGGGCCGACGTGCCTCGATGGCCCCAGACGAGAACCGAACTGGACGACTGGATCAGGGACCACCTGACCCTGCCGCCCAACGACCGCGCCCGCCTGCTCACCGCGATCGACGTCGTCTTCACGCGCCACCAGCGGCTGTGGCAGGAGTCGAAGGAGGAGGCCATCCAGGCCCTCTCGGCCGGCTTCTCCGAGAAGATGGCGCGCCTGCGCACGGAACTCCTCGCGAAGGATGCCACCGTCAGCAGCGTCGCGCGGTACTTCGAGGACCTGGTGGACAGCCTCACCGAGCGGTCGCGCCGGGACCCGAAGACCAAGCTGATGAACTTCGACTGGTTCATGCAGCAGCTCGAGTCGTACCTGGAGCTGGAACAGCGGGTCCGCTTCTCCGCGGTTGGCCTCGTCGATATCGCGCGGTTCAAGTGGTACAACGACACGCTCGGGCACGCCCTCGGCGATCGCGTGATCGACCAGGTGGCGCGGCTGCTGCGGGAGCACGCGCGGGCCGACGACGTGATCGCGAAGGAGGTGGCGTCGCGCGGGCGCCAGGAACTGCACGCGCGGTTCGGCGGCGACGAGTTCTGCTTCCTCACCCCCGACCTCGCGGGACCGCAGGAGGCCGAGGTGGTGGCCGAGCGCTTCCGGAAGTCGGTGGAGCGCTACGAGTGGCGTCGCGTGGACGAGCGGCTGGAAGAGCACCCCGTCAAGGTGGACGTCGGGGTCGTGTGCCTGCGCCTCGGGCCGGTGGCCGACCGCCGCTTCATCGCCCGCCGCCTCGCGCTGGAACTGCTCCACCGGGCCGATCAGTTGATGTACGACGCGAAGGCCGAGGGCTCGGTGCGCATTCACCTCGAGACGTTGGAGATTCGCGGCGGCGCGCTGGTGCGTCCCGCCACCCGACCGGCCGCGTGAGGTCGCGTCGGTTCCCCGCGCTGATCGTCCCATTTTACTGACGAAATCCGTCCACTTCCGACAGTGGTCGCACAGGGGGCTCCTCCCCGTCGCAATCTCTTTCGGTCGCGGCGATTGCCGCCGTCCTCGCTTCTCATCGGCGTTCGCGCCGGCCGCGCGGTCGAGCGCGACCTCACGAACAACGATAGGGCGCAGGCGGTCCTGCGCCCCAGACGCCGACTAACCGCTTCCCGCCCTGCATCCACATTCAGGGACCTCCAACCCGTCGCTGGCTGGCTCGAGGGGCGCAGCGCTTGACCGCGGTCGCCCAACGTGTCGGAACTTGCACTCGCGACCTCGAACCGCCCGCAAGAAGGCGCGAACGCGCGGGGTCAGCCGGGCTCCCCTGACGGCATCCCGGCAGGAGAGAACTTGGTCCAGCCCGGGTGGCCCGATTCCTGCGCGCCGCCGTGATGCGCCTTCTGTCCCCGGTAGCGCGTGACCTCGTCGCCGAACCACCGAGTCGCCTCCCAGCGGTTGTGGGCTCTGCACCGGAGCTCAAGACCGCACTCCGTGACTCTCGCCGCCCTCCGCGAAGGGCACCCTGTGATGGAACTCCAGCCCCCCCGTCTCGGCGCACCGCTCACCGCTGACCGCCACGAAGGCGCAGCGCCCCTGGTCCCTCCGCGACACGGCACGCCTCACGGCAGCAGGGATGTATCGCGAGCGCGGCCGCGCGAGCAGCGGCGGCCCGGGAGACGGGCCGGGCGGGGGTGGTGAGGGGGCCGGCGAGGTGGCGTCGGTGATGGCCGGCACCGCCGTGCTCGCAGAAGCCGCCGAGGCCGGCCCTGGTCGGCGGCGGCGCGCACGCGTCTTGCCTGTTGCCGGCGGTTCGAGCCCGCGCGGCCTCGGGATCTTCGCAGCGAACTTTGCGCGTTCGAGGTGCCCGATGAGCAGGGTCAGTGCACGGTCGATGATCACGCCTGGATCGCCGTCGGGCACGCTGTGCCGCAGCAGGTCCGTTGCCTGTCGCAACTTTTCATACGTGCCCTGGGAGATCGTGAGGCGCAGGCTGTAGCGGGTCGGAGCCAGCGGCCTGATCTCGGCGGGCCGCGGCGCCGCCGGTCTGGGTTGGGGCACCTGGTGGGAGCAGGGCAACGACTCACTGGGCGCGGGCGACGGAAACGTTCCGCCGACCGAGCCGTTAGACGTCGCCGCGGAAGCCTTGGAGAGGAGCGGGAGCGATGGCGCCGCTGGGGCCGCGGGGAGCAACTCCGAGGCGGCAGTCGGCGACTCGGCCGGCACCCGCCCGCTAGCGCCCACGCCGGGACTGGGGGGCGCTTCCTCCATCGCGCGGTCCTCCGCGGCCGGCACCGCAGCCGGCGCCCGTGGCCCGCTCACTTTGCGGAGAGAGGGCCGCACATCGGGCCGCGGCGCGAGGCCCGCTATCAACTGCTGCACCTCGCGCTTGCTCCGGCCCTCCACGGCCTGCAGGAGCCGCGCGTGGTTCTCCTCGGTCAAGTGCTTGCGCAGGAGCGCCGCGTTGGTGAGCGTCAGCGTGCCGGCCCGCAGGCGCTCGAGCACCACCGGCAGGCGCAGAGCCACCCGGCCCACCGCGATGCGGTAGTAGGCTTCTTCTTCCGAGAGCCGGAGGCGCCCAAGGCAGAACCGGAACATCGACGGATATCCTTCGCCCGCGTAGAGTCCCCGCGCCTCCAACACGGCGAGCAGGGCAATCAGGTCGGCGGTCATCGACGCCCCTCAGCCGCCAGGCGCGTCGCCGCGGATACGAGGTCGCCGTCGGTCTGCACGCGAGCCCTGTCGATGGTTACCATGAACACAATATAGGCGGCCGATCTGCGAGACCTGACGTTGGCGCGTGGAGGGCGATCGATGCGCCAAAGGGTGTTTCTGGTGCGCCCCCGGCCGTTCGCCTCGTGTACGTCAACGTCGTCTGCGGAGCGCGCTTTCCGCGTGACGATCGGGACGGCGGCGCGCGGGCCCCCAGAAACCTGTCAAGGGGTTCGCGAACTTTTTTTCGAGAGAGGTACCGCTAAGCGCCCAGTGCCGGCGACCGGCGCGATCCGGAAGCGCGATCGGCCGGCCTCACTCAACGCGAACCGGAAGCATGTCCATCTCAGTAACAATCCTCTATGTTCACCGCCCTTGCCGCTGTGGCCGAGCCTTGGTAACATAAAGAGTTCCTGCCTCGCACGGTGGATGTAGCTCAGCATGGCAGAGCGCCGGACTGTGGCTCCGGAAGTCGCGGGTTCAAATCCCGTCATCCACCCCAATTCAACTTGCCGCTACCAAAAACACCACCATCGTCCGTGAAGGCCTGGTCGCTCTCGGATGACGGCACGGTGCCGCGTCGCGGCCTCTAAGGCAGGCTCTTGCGGCCTTCTTAGCGAGATCGGAGTGGCATCATCAGGAGCAACACCCACGCAAGGAAGGCAAGCGTGAGCGCGAGGTAGGTCCAATGGCGACCGGTCCTCGGCGGCACGTGAAGGATGTAGGGCGCGAGGATGCAGATCGCGGCAAGCAGCAAGAACCAAGTGCCGTGAGAGCGCATGCCGTCCCCCCGAACCTAGCCTAGCATGGGCCTCGCATCTCCCCGCCCTTGCACCGATCAATACCGGAGAGCTCTATCCCAGCCTCCGAGCCGCCACGCGAAGGGGACGCCAGCAGGAGCCTTGCCGACCCACCCCGGCCCGGGGGATAATCCCCGGGGCCTTTCCCTCGTGTTATGACGGTCTTTCCGGGCGCTTCGCGTCCCGGTCGTGCGCGAGCCCCCGTCTGCGAAGAGCCGGGGGCGATGCGGTCCTCGCACTGCAAAAGGAGCGACGGCATGAGCTCGATCAAACAGACGGCGCAGCAGTTCTTCGAGGCATGCGAAACGGGCAAGGGATGGGCGGGATGCAGCCAGGACTGCACCCCGGGTGCGACGTTCTCCGCCCAGGCGCACGCGCTGGAAGGCGTGTCCACCCTGCAGGCCTACACCGACTGGATGAAGGGGCTCTTCACGCCGATGCCCGACGGCAGCTACGAGGTGCGTTCGTTCGCCGTGGACGAGGACCGGAACAACGTGATGGCGTACGGCATATTCCGCGGTACCCATTCCGGCGAGGGCGGACCGGTGCCGCCGGCCGGCAAGCAAGTGGAGTCCGACTACGTCTACATCATGGAGTTCGAAGGCGGCAGGATCAACCACATGACGAAGGTCTGGAACGACGCCGTGGCCCTGAAGCAGCTGGCCTGGATGTAGGCTGTCGCGCCTTCAGGTCACGCCTCCATTACGTGGAGCACGTCGCGGACCTGCCTGGCAAACGGGTCGCGCGATTCAAGGTGCCCGTCTCGGAGAACGGCATGCGGGTCTGGCGCGACATGGAGGAGTTCGATACGTCGGGCACGGGTGTCCACCCCAACTGGCCCGGCGCGTTCTTCGCCCGGCTCGTCGACGCCTACCTTGGGACGACCGGCAACCGCGGCGGCCTGGTCGGTGACGCGCGGAGCTATCTCCTCCCCGCCGCCGGCTTGCTCCAGTTCGCGCGCCCGGTGATGGAACGCACCGCGCTGGACCCGTCAGCGCCGAACGACCTCCCGCCCCTTCCAGCACCCGAGGGCTAGCGCCGCTGACCGGCACGCCGCCCCCGGGCGCCCCTTCTCCATTCCGCATTCTGCATTTTGCATTTTGCATTACGATTCCCCCATGAGCACCCTGCGCCGCCTGGCTGTCCTGTTCGTCGTCGCGTTCGTCGTCACCGGCCCGGCTCTCGCCCAAGGCCAGGACTCCTCTGCTCTCACGCTCGATCGAATCTTCGCGTCGCGTGAGTTCTCGTCGGAACGGTTTGGGCCGGCGCGCTGGATGGCCGACGGCGAGACGTTCACCACGCTCGAGCCCAGCGCCGAGGTCAAGGGAGGCCGCGACCTCGTCCTCTACACCGCCGCCACCGGCGACCGGAAGGTGCTCGTCTCCGCCGCGAAGCTGACTCCGCCGGGCGCCTCCGCGCCCCTCCCTATCGACGACTACGGGTGGTCCCCGGACGGCCAGGTCCTGATCGTCTTCACCAACACTCGGCGCGTCTGGCGACAGAACACCCGCGGCGACTACTGGACGTACGACCTGCGCAGCAGCCGCCTCCGCAAGCTGGGCGCCAGCTTCGACCCTTCGACGCTGATGTTCGCGAAGCTCTCGCCCGACGGCCGGCTGGCCGCGTACGTGATGAAGAACAACCTGTACGTCGAGGACCTTCAAGCGGGCACGGTGCGGCAGCTCACGAAGGACGGCAGCAACGACATCGTCAACGGCACTTCCGACTGGGTCTACGAGGAGGAGTTCGACCTGCGCGACGGGTTCCGCTGGAGCCCCGACAGCCGGGCTATCGCGTTCTGGCGCTTCGACACCCGGGGGGTGCCGGTGTTCACGATGATCAACAACACCGACGGCACCTACCCGGCCCTCACGCAGTTCAAGTACCCGAAGGCGGGTGAGACGAACTCCGCGGTGCAGGTCGGCGTCGTCAAGGTATCGGGCGGCGACACGGTGTGGATGAAGGCGGCCGGCGACCCGCGCCAGATCTACATCCCCCGGCTCGAGTGGGCCGGCAACTCCACCGAGGTCGTCTTCCAGCAGTTGAACCGGCTGCAGAACGCGAACCAGGTCGTCGATCGGCAACGCGGCCACCGGCGCGGTGCGGACCGTTTTCACGGACAAGGACGAGGCCTGGGTCGAGGTGATGGAGTTCACCTGGCTCGCCGGCGGGCAGTCGCTGCTGTGGCTGAGCGAGCGCGACGGCTGGACACACGCCTACTCGGTGCCGCGCGATGGCGGCGAGGCGCGTCTCCTGACCCCGGGCGACTACGACGTCGTCGGCGTCAACGCCGTGGACGAAAACGGCGGGTGGCTCTACGTGACCGCCTCACCCGAGGCGCCCACGAAGCGGTTCGTCTACCGCGTGCCGCTTGACGGCAAGGGCAAGCCGGAACGCGTGGGGGCGGCGTCGCAGACGGGCGTGCACCGCTATGACATCTCGCCCTCCGCGAAGTGGGCGTTCCACAACTACTCGTCGCTCGACACGCCGCCGGTCACAGAGCTGGTGCGCCTGCCGTCGGGCGATACCGTCCGGGTCCTGGCCGGCAACGCCGCGCTCAAGTCGAAGGTCGAGGCGCTGGCCCGGAAGCCGGTCGAGTTCTTCCGGCTGCCGATTGGCGAGGGCATCGAAGTGGACGGTTGGCGCATCCTCCCGCCCAACTTCGACCCCGGGAAGAAATACCCGCTCCTGGTGTACGTCTACGGAGAACCGGCCGGCCAGACGGTGCAGGACAGCTGGGGCGGCAACACCTACCTCTGGCACCTGATGCTCGCCCAGCAGGGCTACATCGTCGCCAGCTTCGACAACCGGGGCACGCCGGCGCCGCGTGGGCGCGCGTGGCGCAAGAGCATCTACCGGCAGATTGGAGTGCTCGCCTCCGCGGATCAGGCGGCGGCCACACGGGCAGCCCTTGCCGCGTGGCCATATGCCGACGCGTCTCGCGTTGGTGTGTGGGGGTGGAGCGGGGGCGGCTCGATGACGCTCAACGCCATGTTCCGCTACCCGGACCTCTACAAGACAGGCGTGTCGGTCGCCTCGGTTCCCGTGCAGCGGCTGTACGACACGATCTACCAGGAACGGTACATGGGCCTGCCGAAGGACAACGCGGAGGGATACGCCAACGGCTCGCCGGTCACGTTCGCCAAGAACCTGAAGGGCAACCTGCTCGTCGTCCACGGCACGGGCGACGACAACGTGCACTACCAGGGCTTCGAGATGCTGGTCAACGAACTGGTCGCCAACAACCGTGTCTTCTCGATGATGTCGTATCCCAACCGCTCCCACGGGATCTCCGAGGGCCGGGGGACGACGATGCATCTCTACACGCTGTTTACGAGTTACCTGAAGGAACACCTGCCGGTTGGCGACAACCGCTGACGGGCGCTGGGCCGGCACCTAGCTGGCCCCTGCCCAAGACACCGGGGGCGCCGCAGCCAGGCCGGCCCCGAGGCAAGGTTCCGGGCGAGTCCGCTGAGGGACGCCGGTGGGCTCCGGCGTGGAAGGAGGGCGGGCGCATGACCGAGGCCAGAGGCGCAAGCGATATCACCAGCCGCCGGGTGCTCTTTGCGCATGGAGAAGCCGAGCGCGTGCAGGTCGTGCGGGACCTGGCGTTTCCGGGCTACGACGGCGCCCCACTCGCCTTCGACCTCTATCGTGCCCCCGACGCTCCCCCCGGCGCGCGCTGCCCGGCGGTCGTGATCCTCAGCGGGTACCCGGATGAAGGGTTCCGGCGCGTTGTAGGCTGCCGGTTCAAGGAGATGGGCTCCTCGGTCTCGTGGGCCACCCAAATTGCGCAGTCGGGGATCGCTGCCATCACCTACACCAACCGCGAGCCCGCCGCTGACGCGGAGGCGCTGGTGGGCTACCTGCGTGACCGTTCCGCCGACTTCGGGCTCGACGCTGCCCGGCTCGCGGTGTGGGCCAGCTCCGGCAACGTCCCGCTTGCGCTTTGGCTCGTGTCGCGGGATCGCGATCGCGATGCGGTGGAAGCGCTGCGATGCGGGGCTTTCTGCTACGGCTACACCATGGATCTTGGCGGGGATACCGCCGTGGCGGACGCGGCCGCGCTGTTTCGATTCGCCAACCCCGGCCACGGCCTGACGGCGGGGGATCTGCCCATGAACGTCCCGCTGCTGATCGTCCGGGCCGGCAAGGACGAGATGCCACGGTTGAACGAATCGCTCGACAGGTTCATGGCCGCGGCCCTCGCCGCGCGTCTGCCCGTCTCCCTGCACAACGTCCCGTCGGCCCCGCACGCGTTCGACCTCGTGTCCGACACTCCCGACACCCGCTGGGCCATAGCCCTCGTCCTCGACTTCCTTCGCCTGCACCTCCTGGAGGCCGGGAGTTGAGGAGTGCGGAACATCGCGCGTCTGAGGATCGCTATTCTTGCGAGAGTCATCGCCGCACTGGACGCCGGCGCGATGTGAACGCCCAAACGCGCGCGATGCCCCCCCCGAGCCGCTCCCGGCGATCAAGCGGAAGCGGATTTCGGGATCCGGGCCTCGTGCCTGGTCACCATCAAATCCTGCAGGCGACGCGCCACGTAACCGAGTTGGCTCGCAACCAGGTCGAGCCGCGCGTTCAGGTCTGCGACGTGACCGCCCGAAGCGCCGAGGTCGGAGACGAGAGACGCGTATCGGTCGAGCACATAATTCAGCCGGGATCCCACATCGCGCAGCTGGTCGATCGAGTCCTGCCGCACGTGCGCTGTCTGTTCGACGCTTGCCGCCTTCACCAGCCGCATCACACCTCCCGACATCATTCTTCTTGCCGATCGCTATTCTTCTTGCCGATCGCTGGAGGCAATCTGCTGACCATCGCGAGTTGGAAGCAAAACGCTCCGGGATCCGGGAGGGTCATCCACAGCCAGCCCGGCGGTGGCGGCTGGCCGACACTGAGGCCGGTAAGATCTACACGGGGTGAGACAGATCGAGCTGTCCAGTTGGGAATTCCGAGCGGGAAGGCGAATAGCGCTGAGTTCGCCTACGCGACACCGGCGGACCGCCGGGCTCGTTGGCGACCCGGCCGGCCGGCTCTCGTGTCGTGGTTCGCGACGGAATCACGGACCGGCGGTCATTCGCGCCGCGTCCTGGACCTGGAGGCTGCGGCGGGCACGCCCGGGCGAGCTTCGCCCTGACGCGCCCGTCCGCCGTAGCGTGATCCCCTTGTCAACTCACCATTCTCGATTCGCGATTCGCCGCGTTACTTCGCGCCCCGCGCCGCCAGATCCTTGATCCGGATGTTCCGGAACCGCACCACGGTGTCGTGGCTCAGGAAGCCGATGTAGCCCGAGGTCCGCTTCAGCCCCGGATGGTCCTTCTTGTCCATCGTGCCGTTTCGCGTCGCCTCGACCAGGTCGCCGTCCACGATGACGGTGCCGTTCAGCGTCACCTTGATGCGCGACCCCTGGATGAAGATCTCCTCCGAGTTCCACTCGCCCACCGGCTTCAGCGCGCCGCGCTTCGCGGGGATGATCCCGTACACCGAGCCGTGGTACTGGTACGGCTGCAGCTTCGCGTAGACCGGCGCGGTGTCGTCCAGCACCTGGATCTCCATGCCGACGTACGCCGCGTCGCCTTCCTTCGGCGCCCGGATGCCGACGCCGCTGTTGGCGCCGGGCGTCAGCTGGAACTCGAACCGGAACTGGAAGTCCGAGTATTCCTTCGCCGGTGTAGAGGTTGGTGCGGTCGCCGGCCTTCGGGTCGAACACGATGGCGCCGTCCTCCACCTTGTAGCCCGTGCGGTTGCCGATCCAGCCCTCGAGGTCGCGCCCGTTGAAGAGCGGCACGAAGCCCTGCGCCTGCTCCTCGTCGGTGAGCGCCTGGGCTGCACCGGCGCCCAGCTCGCGCACGTAGATGTCGCGGAACGCCAGGTCGGTGCCGTGCGCCTGCAGCTCGATCGCGCCGCGCGGGAAGATCGGCTGCTTCCGATCCCAGTAGTTCTCCATCGTCACGTTGTCCACGACCTTGACGCCGTTGAGGAACACGGTGACCTTGTCGCCGACCATGCGGATGCGGAACGTGTTCCACTCGCCCACCGGGTTGTCGGCGAACACCAGCGGCTTGCTCGGGTTCTTCTGGTTGTTGTAGAGCCCGCCCGACCCGACCTCGGCGCCCGACGTCGGTGCGCGCCGGGTCCCAGATCTGCACCTGCGGCGTGCCGCGCAGGTAGATGCCGCTGTCGCCGTCCTTGGTGATCCGCCAGTCCACCATCATCTCGAAGTCGCCGTAGTCCTTCACCGTGCAGAGGTTGTCCCCCTTGCCGTTGAAGACGATCGCTCCCGTCGCGCACGCTCCAGTTCGTGGCGGCCTTCGCGTCCGCCTCGGCCTGCCTCTTGGCCAGCTCCTGCGGCGACATCTTCGCCCGCGCGATCGGGTTCTCCACCAGGCCCTTCCAGCCGGTCAGGTCCTTGCCGTTGAACAGCGGCACGAACCCTTCGTCCTGCGGCATCGTCCGCAGGTAGGTGCGGACGTTCTCCTTCTCGTAGTCGGCTCTCCGGTCCCTCGAGCACCTGCAGCACCTTGCTCAGCGCGTCGCGCACGATCCGGCCGCTCAGGCCGTCGCGCGCGCCGGGCGTCGGCAGCGCGATGCGCATCACCGCGCCGGCCGCGTCGCCGCGCAGTCCGCATCGTCGAGGTACGACGCCGCCACGAGGAAGCTCTGGAACGTCTTCGCCCGCTCGAGCGCGCGGATCAGCTGACGCCGCTCGCGCGCCGGCGGGTTGAGCGCCAGCGCCTTCCGGAACTGCAGCACCTTCTGCTCGTCCGGCAGCGGCGACGACGACATCTGCCGGAGGAAGCCGGCGAACGCCTGGTCGCGGAAGCCGGCGTCGGCGTAGATGTCGAAGAGGCGATCCGCGGCCTCCGGGCCCCGCCACTGCGCGAGGCCGCGGAACGCCGCCGCCTTCAGCGCGAGGTTCGAGCCGTCGAACAGCTCCACCAGCGCCGCCAGCGCCTGCTTCCCGCCCACCTGCGGCAGCACCTCGACGAAGCGCTCGGGATGCGCGGCGGTCTTCATCGCGGCCAGCACCGGCGTGGCCCGCGCCTCCTCGGGTGTGACCTGGGACGCGGCGGCCACCACCGCCCTCTGCATGTCGGCCACGTACACCGCGTCGCCCGCGGTCACGGCCGGGCGCGTCGCCGGCTGTGCCGTCGGCTGCGTCCCGCCGAGCCATCGAGCATCTTGAGGAGCGCCGGCAGGTGCTCGGGCCCGACGACGCCCGCGCAGGCGCCTTGACGGCGGCGGCGCGAACCTCGGGGTTGCGCGTCGGAGGTGAGCGGGAAGCACCCTGGGCGCGAACCGCTTGCCGCTCTTGCTGCCAATCACGCCGAGGGCCGCGGCCTTGCCTGCCGGCTGCAGCGTGTCGAGCATCGCGACGAGCGGGTCGAGCCCCTTCTCGTCGATCGTCCAGCCCAGGATCGCCGCCCACCTGGCGGCGCCGTCTCGGCCGGCGCGGTCTTGAGCAGCGGCGAGGAGGTCGGGCACCGCCTTGGCGCGCTCCATGTGCGCGCAGCGCGTTCGGCGGCGGCCAGCACGACCTCGGGTTCCTGCCGCGGTCAGCGACGACGCGGACGAACGGCAGCGGCACGCGGGTCGCCCTGGCGCCCGAGCATCGCGATGATCTCGGCCCGGCGCTCGGCGTCCACCGTCTTCGCCTTGGCCACCCACTGCTCGACCGCGTTGCCCGCGCGGATGCGTTCGGCCTTCAGGAGGGCGGCGTTCCGGTAGGCGGCGTCGGCGTGATCGACCGCCTTGAGCGAGGTCGGGCAGCGCGGCCGGCCCCGCGCACGTCGGCCAGCACGGCGAGCGCGGCCGCGCGCGTGGCCAGGCGCTCCGGCGTCGTCGGTCTTCGTCCATCACCAGCCGGCACACCTTCTCGGCGGTCCCCGCGCGACCCTTCGGCCCCGACGCGCTTCGCGTACTCGAGCAGCGCGCCGAGCGGCGTTCGCCGGTTCGTAGCGTGAAGCCGGCCTTCTCGGCCGCGCCGCGTCAGCGTCGCGTAGGAATCCGGGCTGGCGATGCGGGCCAGCGCGGCGAGCGCGGCCCGGCGCATGGCCGAATCCGGATCGCCGGCCAGCGTCAGCAGCGCGGCTGTTGGCCGCCGGCGACGGCCAGTTCGCCCAGCGCCTTGACGATCGTCACGCGCCCCGGGCCCTGGGCCCTGTCGAGCGCGGCCAGGAGCGCCGCGCTGCGCCGCCGGGGTTCTTGACCGACAGCATCAGCTGCGTGGCGGGCTCGACGCAGCGTCGGCGTCGGCAAGGAGCGGCGCCGCCGCCTTGACCGCCGCGTTCGCGCCCCACCAGTCGCAGCTGGCTGAGGAGGAACGTGCGCACTTCGACGTCGGCGGCGCCGGCCGAGCGCGGCGATGAGCGCCGCGTTCGGCCAGCGCGCGCTTCGGCTCGGGCGCCTTGCTCGCAAACGCCGCCACCGCGTTCAGCGCGAAGCGGACGGCCGTGTCGTTGCCGGTGCCGGCCGGCACCAGCTGCTTCGTGAACTCGGCGAGGCCCGGCTCGCCGAGGCCGAGGATCTGGTCGGCCAGCTTGTCGCGGCCGGCCGGGGAATCCGGCCGGGAACTGCGCCAGGATGTCGGCCACCTTCGTGGACAGCAGCCGGACGTCCTGCGCGGCGCCGGGCGAAGCCAGCGCCAGGCCGAGGAGGAGGAACGACAGGATCGCAACGCGGGCGTGTCGTGAAGAATGAGTGCGCATCGTCAGTCCTCACCGCTCCTCTAGATCACCCAGGGCGCGCGCATCGGCTGGTCGATCAGGCGGTTGGCCGCCTCGTCGTCCTTGCAGCGCTGCGCGACCGGGTCGTAGTGGATGGTGCGCCCGAGGCGCACGGCGATGACGCCGAGGTTGACGATCGTCGAGGACCGGTGGCCGTTCGTCTCGTTCAGCGCGAACTTGCGCCGCGAGCGCACCGAGTCGGAGAACGTCCCGATCTGCGGCTCGGGATCGGGCATGGTCGCGATCAACTGCTGCAGGTTCGGGATGTCGGACCTGAACCCGCGGAAGATCTTGCCCTTCGGCCCGGCGATGTAGGCGGCCTCGGTGTCCTTGTTCTCGCCGTCGAGGATGATCTTGCAGCCGTCGGCGTAGGTGTACTCGATGCGCCGCCACGAGCCGGCGGCGTCGTAGTGCTGCTGCGGGCAGTCCACGTCCACGCGGATCGGGCTGGTGTCGTCCTTGCCGAGCAGGTACTGCACCGGGTCCAGGTAGTGCTGGCCCATGTCGCCGAGGCCGCCGCCGTCGTAGTCCCAGTAGCCGCGGAACTTCGCGTGCACGCGCTCGGGGTTGTACGGCTTGTAGGGCGCCGGGCCCAGCCACATCTCGTAGTCAGCTCCGCCGGCACCGGCTGCGGCTTCAGGTCGGTGCGGCCGCTCCAGTAGAACTTCCAGTCGTAGCCCGTGACGCCGCTGACCGTGAAGGTGAGCGGCCACCCGAGCACGCCGCTCTGGACCACCTTCTTCAGCGGCTTCACGTCGGTGCCGAGGCCGTAGAAGGTGTCCTTGAAGCGGAACCAGGTGTTGAGGCGGAAGATGCGGCCGTGGCGGTTCACTTCCTCCACCACGCGCACGCCCTCGCCGATGGTCCGCGTCATCGGCTTCTCGCACCAGATGTCCTTGCCCGCCCGGGCGGCCTCCACGGCCATCAGCGCGTGCCAGTGCGGCGGCGTGGCGATGTGGACGATGTCCACGTCCTGGCGCTGGAGCACCTCGCGGTAGTCGGTGTAGCCCTGGACGTCCTTGCCGACCATGGCGAGCACCTCGTCCAGGTGCTTGCGGTCCACGTCGCAGACGGCCAGCAGGCGCGTGCCCTCGTAGGTGATGTGGCCGCGGCCCATGCCGCCGACGCCGATGATGGCCTTGGTCAGCTGGTCGCTCGGGGCCGTGTAGCCCGTGCCGCCGAGCACGTGCCTCGGCACGATCATGAACCCGGCGGTGGCGGCCGCCGCTCGCTTCAGGAACCGTCGTCTACTGGTGGTGTGCATGACGTTCCTCGACTGCAGTTGGAAGCCTGGCGAGCCGGCGCCTGGCCCCGGCAACCCGCAGGAATCTCCGGCAAACCAGAACTATATCGCGTTCGGTTGCCGTCAGGGCTCACGAGTCGTCGCGCCTTCTCGATTCTCCATTCTCAATTCTGCATTCTCAATTCTCGATTCCCCCCAAGTCAGATCCCCGGGTACCAGCGCCGCGCGTTCTCGAAGTAGAATCTTGCGCAGCACCGCGGCCGGGAGTGCCAGCCCCTTCGACATGAAGCCGGCGCGGGCGCGAGGCACTTCGACCTCGACGTCCGTGGCAAACCACGCCGCTTCCTGGCGGTAGGTCCGGGCCAGGTCCGCCGCCGCCTTCTCGATGGCCTCCGGGGCCGCCTCGCCGGCGCCGCCGAAGTGCATGTCGGTACCGTAGAGGAGCCGGTCCTGGTACTTGATCACGAAGTTGCGCACCTTTTCGCGCGGCTGGATCTGCAGGTGCACGGTGCGGGCGGCCAGGTCCACGGCCAGGTTGGGGTACCGGTCCAGCCGCTTCGCCAGCTCGTCCACGTCGTACTCGAGGCTGCCGAGGTGGCAGCCCACGACTTTCAACGTCGGGTGCCGGGCCAGCATCGCGTCGCGGGCCGCAATCTGCTTCTCGTAGTTGGGCACCTCCGGGTGCAGGAAGCCGTGATACTGCGGGTTCCGCTCGAAGTAGTTCCGGTCGCTCGCCGTCGTCATCTGGTCGAGGGGCAGCCAGCAGTTGCGAGGTTCCCCGAGGTGAGCGACGAGAGGCCCCTGCGAGGCGACGGCCTCGAGCACCGGGGCGACGCGCGGGTCGTCGATCATGACGTAGGTGCCATCCGGGTCCTTGAGGACCATCCCGAGGTCTTTCCACACCTTGCAGGCCACCGCGCCGCCCTTGAAACCCGCGGTGATCGTCGCGATGGCGGTCTTGGCCCACCCGGGGTCGCCCCAGTTGGCGAGGCTGAACGACGTGGCCCAGGCGATGCGCTCAGGATGGGCGCGGTGAAGCGCCTCGGCGCGCGCGATCTGGCCCTGCAGCCGCGGCCAGTCCATGGCCCCGGTGGCGATGTTGAGCCACCGCAGGTTCACCTTCTCGAGGAAGCGGATGAACGCCCGCGTCTGGGCAGGTGTCACCTCCCGCACGTGGGCGTGCGCGTCGATCTTCGGCATCGCCATGACCTGGTCGACGGTCATGGTGTCCCGAGAGCCAGCCGCCGCCTGGGGCACGGATTTGTCGGCGCGCCTCCGCCGTTCCCGGGCTCCCTGGCGACAGAACCACGACCAGTGCGAGTGACGCCGAGACGGCGCAGAGCGCGGTACCGAACGGAACGGCGAATCGCGGCGTGCGCTTCATGGGCGATCTCCCTTGGGCCGGCAGGCCTTGGCGCGGGTGGACATTCGCCGGCAAGGCGCTATTGTAAGGGCGAACCTCGTGCAGCCGCCCCTTCCAACGCGCCCTCGCCGCCCAGACCGGTTATCCTGAGAAAAGCGGGTCCCGACTCCAATTTCCGCGCGTGGGGGGGGATAGTCACGAAAGTGAAGCCCGGGAGGGGTTTCATGCCTCAACTGTCTGGCCGCGTGGCTCTCGTCACCGGGGGTTCCAAGGGCATCGGCGCCGCGATCGCGCAGGCGCTGGCGACTGCGGGCGCATCCGTGGTCGCGACGAGCCGTTCGGGTGCCGGCGAGTCCACTGCCGCGCTGAAACAGGTCCGGGCCGACGTGCGCCTGCCCGAGGAGGCCGCCCGCGCCGTCGAAGAGACGGTGAAGATGTTCGGCGGCCTCGACATCCTGATCAACAACGCCGGCGTCGGGCTGTTCGCCAACGTCGCGGACATGACGGTGGACCAGTGGCAGGAGGTGATCGAGACGAACCTGAACGGCGTGTTCTACTGCTGCCACGCGGCCATCCCCCACCTGCGGCGCCGCGGCGGCGGCTGGATCATCAACATCAGCAGCCTGGCGGGCAAGAACGCGTTCACCGGCGGGGCGGCCTACTGCGCCTCGAAGGCGGGACTGAACCAGTTCAGCGAGGCGCTGATGCAGGAGGTTCGGCACGACGGGATCAGGGTGAGCTACATCATGCCCGGGTCGGTCGAAACCGGTTTCGCCGGCCATGCCGGCAACAAGGCGGGGTGGGCGATCCTGCCGGAGGACGTCGCGCAGGTCGTCGTCGACCTGCTCGAAATGCCGACGCGCACGCTGCCCAGCCGCATCGAGATGCGGCCCTCGCAGCCGCCGAAGAAGTAGGGCTCAACCCGCCTCCGACTTGACGCCCACTCCCACAGGGCACGAGACACCCGTTCCACCGAGGCCGCAGTAGCCGCCGGGGTTCTTGGCCAGGTACTGCTGGTGGTAGTCCTCGGCGTAGTAGAACTCGCGAGCGGGCGCGATCTCGGTCGTAATCTCCGAGTAGCCCGCCTCGGACAGGCGCTGCTGGTAGGCGTCGCGGGCTCGCTCGGCGGCCTTGCGCTGCCCCTCGTCGAAGTAATAGATGGCGGACCGGTACTGCGTGCCGACATCGTTGCCCTGGCGCATGCCCTGCGTCGGGTCGTGGTTCTCCCAGAAGAGGCGCAGCAGCTCGTCGTACGTAATCCGCGCGGGGTCGAACACCACGAGCACCACCTCGGCGTGCCCGGTATCGCCGCTGCAGACCTCGCGGTAGGTGGGGTTGCGCGTGTAGCCCCCGGCATACCCGACCGCCGTGCTGATCACGCCCGGCGTCTGCCAGAACTTCCGCTCGGCGCCCCAGAAGCAGCCCAATGCGAAGAGTGCGCGGGCCGTTCCCGGCTGGAACGGCGGCGTGAGCGGCGAGCCGTTCACGAAGTGCCTCGCGGGCACGTCCATCGCCTCCGCCCGCCCCGGGAGCGCCTCGTCGGGTGTCGGCAGGGTCAACTTCCTCGGTCCCATGAATCTCCCCCCGGAGCGCAGGCGAACGCCCCTCCGCGATCGACTCTCATGTGGCTGGTCCTTGCGGCCCACTTCAATCTTACCAGACCCATCGAGGCGGAGCGAGGCAAGGGCGGTGCCACCCTGAAATGCCAAGTGCACAATGCAAAATGCAGAATGGAAGGCGAACTCAGGGATGACGCGGGGAACGGAAACCGAACACGACCGACGGCGGGAGGTACGTCTCCACACCGCGCCGCAAGCCGACCGCCGTGGCCGGACGCGGGCCGCGTCTTCTACTCGTACCGCAGGCTCTCGATGGGATCCAGACGCGAGGCGCGGAAGGCGGGGATGAAGCCCGACAGCAGGCCGGTGAACGCAAGGATGCCGGTCGCGGTGAGCAGTAGTTGCGGCGAGAGCAGCAGGTGGATGTCCGTCTGCTTCGAGGGGTCGTCGATCAGCTCGGCGAGGAACGGCTGTGAACCCACGAGCGCCACGAACCCGTACGACAGCACGATGCCGACGACGCCGCCCGGCGAACGTGATCGCGAGTCCCTCCAGCAGGAACTGCGCGAGGATGTGGCGGCGGCGCGCGCCCAGCGCCTTGCGGACGCCGATCTCCCGCGTGCGCTCCTGCACGGCCACGAGCATGATGTTCATCACGCCGACGCCGCCGATCATGCAGCGTGAGCGAGCCGATGAAGAGCAGCACGATCTTCAGCCCGCCGGCCATGCCGTCCATGATGCCGCGATGATCTGCGCGCTGCGCGAAGATCGCGGACCGCGCGCTCGTCGCGCGGGTCGAACCGGTGGCGGCGCCGCCAGCGACCTCGCGCACCTGCCGCTGGCGGCCACGTCCTGCGCGGGTGTCAGCGCCTCGTAGACCAGGTAGCTGACAGTACTCGCGCGACCACAGCTGCTCGCACGTCGTCCACGGGATGAAGACCGACAGCTGATCCGGGTAGAAGTAGTTCGAGAGCTGCGCCTTCTGCGCGAGCACGCCGACGACCTCGAACGTCATACCCGCCGATCCGGATGGTCTCGCCGACGGGCGGGATGTTGCTGAACAGCCGCTTCGCCACCTCGGTGCCGATGAACGCCACCCGCCGGCGCTTCTCGACGTCGTCGTCGTTGATGAACCGCCCGCCCGCCGCCGCGGTCTCCGCCCGCATGACGCCGTACTCCGGCGCGACGCCGCGCACGCCCGCCGTCGTCTGGCGCGACCCGTACGACAAGGGCAGCGACGCGAGGTACTCGGGGCTTGCCCGCTTGATGGTGCCGAGCTGCCGCGACGGCCTCGACGTCGTCTTCCTTGAGCAGGATGCGGCGGCCCGCCCGCTCGCCGCCCGCCTGCATGCTGGTCTGCCCGCCGAAGAGCCGGCGCCGTGCCATCCGAGAACGCGTTGCGGAAGCCGACGACGAGCGCGCCGCGGAATCCCTGGCCGTAGGCCATCAGGATCACGACGGTGACGATGCCCCAGGCGATGCCGAGCATCGTCAGCCCGGCCCGGAACCGGTGTTCCTGCACCGCCGTCGCCGCCTGCAGGATCACTTCTTTGAGCAACATCTGGTCAAGCTTCGCCTACTGCGTTTGCCTTCCAGCATTGTGCGTTCCCTACACTTGCATCGTGCAGTTCGCATTACATCTCGTATCGCAGCGCTTCGATCGGCGGTCGCGTGCCGCGCGGCGCGCAGGGTAGACCGAGGCGGCCACGCCGACCAGGGCAGCACCAGCACCGCAAACGACGGTGGTCTGCCACGTGACGACGAGGCCGGCAAACCGCGGTCGGGCATGGGCGCGGCGCTGACGAGCGCGCACAGGCCGCGCCGACGCAGGTATCCCACCGCGCCGCTGACGAACGTCAGCACCAGAGCCCTCGCTGAAGAACTGCCACTGCACCGTGCGCGACGTCGCGCCGATCGCCTTGCGGACGCCGATCTCCCTCGTCCGCTCCTTCACGGCCATGAGTCATGATGTTCATCACGCCGATGCCGCCGAGCGTGAGCGTGATCAGGCTGACGGCGACGAAGAAGGTGTGCATCCCGGCGATCATCTTCCCGAACATGACCGCTGGAATGCGCGGTGTTCCACATCGAGAGCGCCTCGGGTCGCTGCGGATCGAAGCCGTGCGCGCGGCGCCAGCGCGGCGCGCACGTCCCGCTCCACCGGGCCCCTGCGCCTCCAGGCCGATGAAGCCCCCGATGCCCTCGCGCTCGACCCACCGCTTCATTTCCTCGGTCACCGTCCGGGTACGGCGCGGCGATGATCGCCGAAACGGAGTCCGCGGTGCTGTCGCTGCCGGGGAGCGGGAAGTCCTTTCGCGCCGATTCGTAGGGAACGAAGAGCCGTTCGTTGTCGGGCCGGTGTAGTTCGAGTCCTGGTCCTTCTTCCGCACGCGGCCGATCACGGTGTACGGCAGGCCGTTCAGACTCAGGGTGGAGCCGACCGGGTCGCGGTCGGCGAACAGCTGCTTGCTCGCCTCGGTGCCGATGACCACCACGCGACGCGCCTCGTCGCAGTCCACCTGCGTGATCAGCCGCCCGCGGTCCACCTCGATCGTCCGCATGTCCTGGTAGGCCGGCCAGATGCCGCTGAGGCCGCAGGCTTGCGGCGTTGTAGGCGCTCTTCGCCCGCATGGCGCCGCGCATCAACTCCGGGCGAGACGTCCTCGAGCGTCTTCGACCGCGCCTGCAGCAGGCTGGACGTCGGCGATGGTGAGGCGCACGAGCCGCCCCGCGCGCGCACCGCCCGCCTGGAGCGACGTGCGGCCGTTGCGGATGATGACGACGTTCTTGCCGAGCTCCTCGAGGACGTGCTGGTTGCCGCGCTGGAAGCCCTCGCCCACGGCCGACAGCAGGACGATCGAGATCACCCCCCACATGATGCCGAACATCGTGAGGAAGCTGCGGAGCTTGTTGGCGACCAGGTTCGACCAGGTTTGGCGAAGAACTTCCATCGCCTGTCCTACTGAAGAATCACGCGGTCGCCTGCCGCGAGGCCCTTCACCACCTCGGTCCGCGTGCCGTTGCTGAGGCCCAGGACGATGGGACGCGCTCGCGGCCGGTCTTGCTGGCCGGCGCCAGGCGCTCGGCGAAGGTCTTGCGCGGCTGGCGTCGTAGATGACGGCGCGCTCGGGGACGATCAGCGTGCCCTTGTGCTCCTCGAGGACGATCTCGGCGTTCGACGTCATGTTCGCGCGCACAGCCCGCCCGGGTTGTCGATCGACGCCCGCACCTCGAAGTTGACGACGTTGTCCTTCTCGACGCCCATCGGCGAGATCTTGCGTCACGCGGCCCTCGAACGCGCGGTCCTTGAACGTCTCGACCCGGATGCGCACCGGCTGCCCCATCTTCACCAGGCCGATGTCCGTCTCGTCCACCTTGCCCCTG
The DNA here is from genome assembly GCA_963744445.1 of uncultured Acidobacteriota bacterium. GTDB lineage: Bacteria > Acidobacteriota > Vicinamibacteria > Vicinamibacterales > Fen-181 > CAVUTP01. The sequence goes on along the minus strand of CAVUTP010000014.1, from coordinate 1,342,820 downwards.
ACGTACACCTGGCTGATGTCGCCGAGCACCATCACGAGCGTGGCCGACGAGCCGAGGTTGAGGATGGACGACACCGGGCTGCCGATTTCGACGTCGCGCGACAGGACGATGCCGCGGATGGGCGAGCGGATGGTGGCGTTGGCGAACTCCTCCTCGGATGCGGTCGACCGCGGCCTGCGCCTGGGCGACGGCCGCGCGCGCCTGCGCGACGCGCGCCTCGCTGACGCCCAGCTGCGACCTGGCGATCGCCTGGCGGTTGGTGGCCTGCTCGAGCACGCTGCGCGCCTCGTCCGAGTTCTGCGCGGAAATCAGCTTCTGGCCGTGGAGCTGCTCAGCGCGCGGTCGAGGTTCCGCTGGGCGAACGTCGACCTCGGGGCCCTCGCCTCGACCGGTTCTTGGCGAGCTCCGCCTCCGCGGCCTTGAGGCTCGCCTGGGCGCCGCTCAGAGCGGCGCGCGCCTCTCGCAGCCGCGCCGCGAGGTTGTCGCGATCGAGTTCGGCCAGGACCTGGCCCTCCACCACGGGTCGCCGACGTCGACCTTCAGTTCCTTGATGATGCCGTTCGCCTTCGACTTGATTTCGACCTTCGTGATCGGCTCGATCTTGCCCGTGGCGACAACGGAACGCGCCAGGTCGCCGCGCTCGACGGTCGCCAGGCGCGACGGCGTCGATGCTCGTCGCCGGCTTTGCCAGCACCGTGTAGCCGTAAACGCCCAGGCATCCCAGGGCCACGACAACCCCCACCACAGCCACGAGCTTCCGCCGCCTGTTCCTGGCCATTTTTTGCTCCTGATCCCGCTCCGCGAAGGCTCGCGCCCGCCAGGCTTGCCCGCGGCAAGCGGCGGCTGATTGCAGCTGTTCCTACACGCTGTCATGTAGGAATACGCTGGGGGTGCGGCAAGGGTTCCGAAATCGAGCCCTCGAACTGGCTCCGCCGTTGCATGGCTGCCCCGGTGGCGCCCTGCCCCGGGCCGTCACCCCGCTCGGCGAATTGTCGAGCGGCGTGGTAAGCTAATCAGATACCCGACAGTTCGACGGGACCGGCCTTCCCTTTCCGGGCGGGCCAGGCCCGCGTGAGGAGCGACGAAGAGAATGGCAAAGAGCAGCAATACCGGGGAACCGAAGAACAGCAAGAACGGGGAACCGAAGGCCCGCCGGGGCCCTGCGCGCCGGCGGACGGACAAGGCGACGCCGGCCGCGGCCGCGCACGCGGCGGAAATGGTCGCCGTCACGGCGCCCGTGGACCTCGCACCAGTGGCTGCGCGCCACCAGGCCCTCCAGGCGGTGACGGCCACCGACATCGGCCGGCCGTTGTCCTCGAACGGGCCCAGCCTGGCGCAGATCGAGCGCCGGGCCTACGAGATTTACCTGGAACGGGGCGGCACCGACGGGCGCGACATCGAGGACTGGCTCGAGGCGGAGCGCCAACTGCGAACTAACTAGGCGGAAGGCTCGGCGCTGGTCGAAGGGCGGGGCTGGTTGGCCACGGGACGGCTGGTGCCCGGGAATCATGGCCCGGAGGCGTGAAAGACGGCGGGGGCGTACCTGCGCCCCTTCGCCATTCTCAGTACTGCATTCTCCATTCCTGCAGCCGTGTTCCTCCGGCCGATGCTGGCGTTGCTCGCGGATGCCCCACTGCAGGACCCGAATCTCGCCTACGAGCCCGAGGTACGACGGCATCCGCGCAGTCGTCGAGCTCGCATCCGGCGGCCGGCCCGAGAGCGTCCGCATCTATTCGCGCAACGGCAACGACAAGACGCGGCAGTTCCCCGAGATTGCGAGGGCCCTGGCCGAGTACGGCCGCCGTCTGAAGGCCGGCGTCGTCCTCGACGGAGAGGTCGTCGCCCTCGACCGCGACGGGGAGCCGGCCGGTTTCCAGCGCCTCCAGGGCCGCATCCACCTCTCGTCAGATGCCGGCGCGCTCCGCGCCTCGCGCGAGGCGCCGGTGGCGTTCATCGCGTTCGACATCCTCCAGGACGGCGGCGAGGACCTGCGTCCGCTGCCCCTGACGTCGCGCCGCGCCCGCCTCGAGCGCGTCTTCGGCAACACCGGCTCCCCGCTGCTTCGCCTCAGCGAGTTCGTCCCCGCCGACGGCCGCGCGCTCCACGCGCGCGCAATCGCCGCGGGCTGGGAGGGCCTGGTCGCCAAGCACCTGCAGTCCCACTACAAGCCCGGGCAGCGCACGCCCGACTGGCGGAAGCTGAAGATCACGCGCGAGCAGGAGTTCGTCGTCGGCGGGTGGACGGAGCCGCGCCGGAGCCGCGGCTACCTGGGTGCCCTGCTCCTCGGCGTGTACGACGGCGGCAACCTCGATTACGTCGGGCACACCGGGACGGGATTCAACGAGGCGGAACTGCGGCGCGTCTACGAGCGTCTGCGGGCGATTGAGATTCCGAAGAGCCCGTTCCGCACGCGGCCGAAGTCCAACGAGCGGCCGCACTGGGCCGAGCCCCGCCTGGTCGCCCAGGTCCGCTTCACCGAGTGGACCGAAGACGGCAAGCTGCGCCACCCGATTTACCTGGGGCTGCGGGACGACGTGGACCCCGCCGGCGTTCGGAGGGAGATCCCCGCGATGGCGGACGCCGCGCAGGGCAGGCGGAAGGGACCCAAGGCGGAGGGCGGGCGCGGCGAATTGAGAACGGAGAATGGAGAATCGAGAAAGGCGGCGACCGCCCAAAAGGACAGCCCCAACCGAAAGCCCGCGGCCAGGGCTAAGGCGGTCAGGCCGAAACGCGCAAGCACCGGGCTCGCCTCCTCCAACGCGGTCGTCGAGCAGCTGAATGCCATCCAGGCGGGCAACGGCGACGGTGTGCTCCAGCTCCCTGGCGGCGCACGCCTCAACATCGGCAATCTCGACAAGGTCTTCTGGCCCGGCCTCGGACTGACGAAGGGCGACCTGCTGCGCTACTACGCGAGCGTGGCGCCCATGCTGCTCCCGGTGCTGGACGACCGGCCGCTCGTGATGAAGCGGCTGCCGAACGGCGTCCGCGGAAAGGCGTTCTACCAGCAGCGGGCCCCCGACGATCCCCCGCCCGGCGTGCGCGTGGAGACGATGCCCGGCGACACCGAGGTGCCCAGCCGTCTCATCGGCGGTTCGCTGGTCACGCTGCTCTACATGGCGCAGCTCGCGGCGATCTCCGCAGGACCCGTGGTTCTCGCGCGTGGCCTCGCCCGGGTGTCCGGATCACGTGGCCATCGACCTCGACCCGATGCCCGGCGTGACTTTCGCCCAGGTGGTCGACGTCGCTCGCTGGGTGCACGACGAGCTCGACGCCCGGGGCATCCCCGGGTTCCCGAAGACCTCGGGCGCCGACGGCCTGCACATCTACATTCCGCTGCGGCCCGACACTCCGTACGAGGTCGCGCTCCTCTTCGCGCAGCTCGTCGCCACCGTGGTCGCGCAGAAGCACCCCCGCCAGGCAACGGTCACCCGGAGCGTGCACGCGCGCGGCGCGAAGGTCTACGTCGACTACCTGCAGAACGTGCGCGGCAAGACGCTCGCCGCGGCCTACAGCGCGCGGGGGTCCGACTATGCGGGCGTCTCGACGCCGCTCACGTGGGACGAGGTGCACGAGGGCATCCAGCGCGAGGACTTCACGATCCTCACGGTGCCCGGCCGCCTCCGCGAAGTGGGCGACCTCTGGGCGGGCCTGCGCAAGTCGAAGGGTGTGGACTTGGTGCGCGTGCTCGAGCGCTTTGCGAAGTAGCACTCAGGATTCAGGAGTCAGGATTCAGGACGAGCCAACGGCGAGTTGTCGTACCTGTCCACCAGGTCCTGCGGGTCGTCGAAGATCGCCAGGGCGTCGGCGAGGTCCTGTTCGGAGAACCCGCCGCAGCGGAGGGCGATGGTGCGGACGCCGATGCGCGCGGCCGCCTCGATGTCGTACGGGGTGTCGCCGATCATGACGACCGAGTCGGCCGGGCAGCCGAGGCGCTCGAGCGCCACCGCGATCGCGTCGGGGTCCGGCTTCGACCGGCCCGTCTCCGTCTCGTCGCCGCTGACGATGGCCGCCTCGGGGATCAATTCCTTTACGCCGGCCGCGCGCAGCAGCCCCGTGATCTCTTCGGAACTCGACGAGCTCGCGACCGCGACCGGGTGCCCCCGCTCGAGGAGCAGCTGGACCAGGTGCCGCGCGCCGCGCGTCGGACGCAGCAGCGGCAGGTGGTTGCGCATGAAGACGGCCAGGCGCTGCTCGCTGACCAGCCGGCCGGCGATGCTGTCGGGCTCGGCGCCGATCACCTTCGGCAGGATCTTGTCGCCGCCCATGCCCATCAGCGGGCGTACGGTTTCCGGTTCGACGTCGTAGCCGTTCTGTTTGAACGACGCGCTCCACGCTTCGGCGTGGGCGTCGTTGCTGTCCACGAGGGTTCCGTCGACGTCGAGGATGACACCGAGACGAGCGCAGGCGGGCATGATTGTTTCCTGGCCACCGAGGGCGCCGGGGAGCGAGCAGGCCGCGGTTGACGGCCCGCCCGCCCTCGTTACTCAGTTCTCAATTCTGCATTCTGAATTTGGCAGTCAGTAGCCAGGCCCCGACTTGCGGTCCCGCTCAACCTCGATGTCGCCGCGGCTGCCGCCCTCGCTGCCGACCTCGCCCGTGAAGCCCACGTCGCTGATGAGGTCCCGCTCCACGTTGAGGTCGTCGTCGTCCGCGTCCTCTTCCTCGTCCAGGTCCTCTTCCGCGTCCTCGAACTCCTCGTCGGCGGAGCCGCGCTCCTTCTCGTCCGACAGCGGATCCTCGTCTTCGGGGCGTTGATTGCGGTTCTCGGCCATGTAGACCCTCCTGCCCGACCGGCAGCAAGGGGCGAGCCATCGGAAGAAGGCCTTCGCCGCTTGCGTCGCCTGGGGGATTGGGCTCTTGTATGGCGGGCGCCTGTGACCTGAGAAGGCTGTCGCCTCGGAAGCAAGCGCCGGGGACGGCGGGACCCGTCCGATACGCGCGTCAGGCGGCGCCCGCCTACAGCGTCAAGGCCGCGGCCTCCCACTCGGCCTTGTGCGTGTCGGACTGTATGAGCTTCGAGACGTCGACGAGGATCGTCTCGCCGTTTCGTTTCAGCGCGAACCGGTCCATGTTGCGCGTGGCGCGGCCGGACGTGTAGAGGCCGTCTGGCGTGTACCGCGAGTCGTGGCGGCTGCACTCGAAGCGGTTGACCGCCGCCTTCCACCGCACCGCGGCGTTCTCGTGCGGGCACGACAGGTTGAACGCGAAGAGCTTGTTCCGAAGGCGCACGATGATGACACCGTTCTCACGATCGATCGTCGCGCCGTCGGCGGCCGGGATCGGATAGATAAGCTCGGGTCCCGATGCGCAAAGCGGCCCGCCGGCCGTCACCGGCACAGCCTCCGCGGATGGCGGTGCGGCGATGCCGGCGAGCGCGGCGGACACGAGCATGGCCGCCTGCTGCAGGAAGTCCCGACGGCTGTCAGACGCCGCGCACGCTGCGCAGGGTTCGTGATGTTCCTGGCCCATGCCGTCTCTCCGCGTCAGCTGGCGGCGAGAATCGTGCTCGCCAGGAGAATCGCAAACCACAGCACCAGGCTGACAATAGACGTCGCCTGAAGCCCTCGCCATGCGACAGCCGGCCGCGAGCGCGCGGCGCGTTCGGCCCGCCGCATCAACAGGGCGTTGCCGAGCAGCAGGGCCAGCAACCCCATCTTCATCCAGAACGCGGTGCCGCCCCAGAAAGTCTCCAGGTCGCCGAGAAACATGGCGACGCCGGATATCGCGAGCATCACCAGGCCCGCGAGAGCCACGCGGTGGACGCTGCCAAGGAAGGCGAGGTGGTCGGCGCGCAGCGGTTCCGCCTCCCGCGCGGCCTTCAACGTTCCGCGGTCGGCTGCCACCGCGGCGCCCCCGCCGACCAGCAGGCCCGCAAAGTGAAAGTAGGTGACGCCGATCGACAGCGCCCGGCTGTCGGCGTACAGCCGCGCCCAGCCCTGCGTGGCGTGGACCAGGAAGTCGGGTGCCGTCATGGCTAACGCCCTCCAAGCAACATGATCAGGTAGCTGACGGTCGCCACGCCCATGGAGGTCAGCGCGACGGCGCGGTGTGTGCTCGCCTGGTGTGCAGGGTCGGAGACACCCGATGAGTGCTCCTCCTCCTCCTCGAATTCGGGGGCGAGCATGGCCGTGGCCAGGAAGCCGAAGTCGGCGGCGATCATCAGGATCCCGTGCGTCACGCGCTTGCCGCGATGGTTGTGGTCCTTGCGGCCCTCCCACAGGTTCCAGCCGCCCGTGAAGGTGTTCACCCCGAACAGCACCCCTGTCGAGGCGGCGAGGCCCACGTGGAGGCCCTTCTTCGACTCGTTGCCGGGGTTGTTGTACAAGTCCTGGGCGACGAGGTAGTTGGCGACGAAGAGCGGAAGCGTCGCGAAGCTGGAGATCTTGTGGATCTTCGCGCGGGTCTTGTAGCCCTCGCTGTACTCGAAGGCGACGGGCCGCCGCGCGGCTGGCACCTGTTCATCTGCCACGGCAAGGCGCAAGCTGGCCGGGCGCGGGCTGGGCGCCGCCGTGCCGAACACCACGGCCCACGGGTCGGGAGGCGGGACCTCGGCCGAACATGGGCGCGACAGGGCAGTCACGCGGTCGGGCGGCATGGCAAGCGCCGACGAGGCCGACAGGCATACCACCGCGACCAGCGAGGCGAGGGACGGAACACGCATGTGAACCTCCAGGCGGCCGCGACGGCACTGGCCGCCGGAGGGCAGCGCAGGGGGCGTGACCGACTGGAAGCGTTTACGCCAGCCGGCCTCCTGCCGTTTCTTGTCTAATCGGTGGCGGGACGCGTCGAGCGCGCCCGCCAGGGGCCGCCTCAGCGTCGCACGGTTCCCCAGCATGCGGGCGCGGATGAAGCGGTCGCCAGGAGAGCGCCGAAGACCGCAACGCCGAGAGCCCGTGTCATGACTTCGCGGATCAGCCACCGCGTGGTAGAATTCATCAATACCGGCGTCCGGTAATCCCTTTCAATTGAGTTGGTTATTTATGGTTGAGTTCAGGCCCACGCCAACGAGCCGCTGCGGCCTGTGGCTCGTCGCGACGGTCGTGTGCCTCCCAGCCCTTCTCGGCTGCAATGGTCGGGATTCGTCGCCCACCCAACCGTCTTCGGTTTCATACCCGCAGGCTCCGCCCGCCGCGCCGGCACCTGTAGGCCCGGCCGTACTCGTGGGCGCCGGCGACATCGCTTTGTGCGGCCCGAACCTGGCGAATGCGGAGCTGACCGCTCGTCTGCTCGACGGGATTCCGGGATCGGTCTTCACCTTGGGTGACAATACCCAGGACCGGGGAACCATCCAGGAGTTCCGCGACTGCTTCGAACCGACGTGGGGCAGGCACAAGACGCGGACCCGCCCCGTCCCCGGCAACCACGATTACGGCACGCCGCAGGCCGCGGGCTACTTCGACTACTTCGTCGATGCCGCGGGCCCCCGCGGCGAGGGTTACTACAGCTACGATCTCGGCGCCTGGCACATCGTCGCGCTCAACAGCAACATCTCGATGGGCCCGGGGTCTCCACAGGCGTCGTGGCTGCGCGCCGACCTGCAGGAGAGTCGAGGCCGTTGCACGGCGGCCTACTGGCACCATCCTCTCAACAGTTCCGGACCCAACGGGGGCACGAACAGTGTCCGCCACGCGTGGGAACTGCTCCACGAGTTCGGGGCGGAGATCGTGATGAACGGTCACGATCACATCTTCGAGCGCTTCGCGCCGCAGGACCCGTCGGGCCGCCCCGATCCGCAGCGCGGCATCCGGCAGTTCACCGTTGGCACCGGCGGCATCTTCTTGTACTCCGCCGGGAAAGTGCAGCCGAACAGCGAGGTCCGCGGCAGCTCGCACGGCGTTCTGAAGCTGACCCTCCGGTCCGACGGTTACGACTGGCTGTTCGTGCCGGTCGCCGGCAGTTCCTTCACCGACGCCGGCAGCGGCTCCTGCCATTAGCAAGATCTGCCATCGCGCGACCGGCGCGCGCGCCACGATCGGTGCCAGTGTCGTGCCAGGCGAAGCACGCGGATCTGCCCGGCTTATTTGACGGTTGGGTTGTTGAGCGCAATCTGTCGCGTCTCAGCGAGAGGACACGTCCCGTGTGTCAGCATGGAGGCTCACGGGCTCCGGGCGAGACCGTTCCGTTGAGGGACGGCTGGCGATCAACCCGCTTGACGGGTCGGCGCCAAGTGGAGGGCAGAGGCGCCGGGGCCGGTGCTATGATGGAGCGCAGTGCGCGCCCGTAGCTCAGTTTGGATAGAGCGTCGGCCTTCGAAGCCGCAGGTCGGGGGTTCGAGTCCCTCCGGGCGCGCCATCGTTTCTCTCCCGCCGCTGCGGCGTCGGCGCCGCCGAAGCCCTGACCCTCCTCCCCGCCTTTCGCAGCCCCGTTCCCAGCCCCAGCCCCGCCCTTGGCCCTTGCGCATTTTTTGGACCGTTGGAACCCGCAACTGTGCAGTTCTCCGGCGCTCGGGCCGATAGCTAGGGTGGCTCGACTCGCGGCACGTTCCGTCCCGAACGGCCATCACGCTGGGAGATGGCGACTTGTGCGTGCGCGCGAGCAAGGCTGAGAGATGCCGTCCCCTGTCGCTGCGACCCTCCGGACCCGACCCCGCGCGCACCCGCGACGCCCGTACCTTGCCGCCATCATCACCGGGTGGGCGGTCTGTCTCGTCGGCCTGGCTGCCCGCAGTCTCTTCCTGCAGTACCCCTCGACCGAATGGCACCTGGCCGTCATCCGGACGCTGAGCGGCCTGGGTGTGGTTGTCCCGATCCTGCTGATCTCCTACCTGGTTCTCCGCTCGTCGGTGGCGCGCGCCGAAGACACCAGCAGACATCTCAAAGAGGTCAACCGGGTCTACCTCTCCACCGTGGAAACCCTGGCGACCGCGATCGATGCGAATGACCAGGTGCGGTCGCACCACATCCGGCGCGTGCAGAACTACGCCTTGAGCCTCGCCCGTGCCGTCGGGGTCGAGGAAGAGCCCGACCTCAGGGCCATCGAGGCCGCCGTGCTGCTGCACGACATGGGGAAGCTCTCCGTCCCGGCGTGCATCCTGAACAAGCCGGGGAAGCTGACGCCGGTCGAGTTCGAGCGGGTCAAGCAGCACGTCACCGTCGCGGCCCAGATCCTCTCGCAAATCGACTTCCCCTACCCTGTCGTGCCGGTCGTCCGCCACCACCACGAGCACTGGGACGGCAGCGGATACCCGGACGGCCTGAAGGGCGAGGCGATCCCGGTCGGGGCCCGCGTCATGGCTGTCGTCGACTGCTACGACGCCCTGACATCCCAACGCCCCTACCGGCCGGCGCTCGCCAACATCGAAGCGCTGCGGATCATCCGCGAGCGCCGCGGGTCGGTTTACGACCCACGGGTCGTGGACGCCTTCGTCGGAGTCATTTCGCAGTTCACGGTCGCCGAGGCAGTCGGCGGCGCGCCGAGCGGTGAACCGGCGCCATCGCCGGCACCGGTGGCGGGTGCGGAAGACCGGGCTCTGAGCCCCGCCCTTTCGGCCACGCGCATGGACACCGGAGGTTGCTGGCAGTGAAGCTCCTCGACGTGGTCCATGTCGATCCCCCACAGGACGCCCAGGGCCCGACCCCGACCCGGGTCGAGGGACTCACCGGGATGTACCGTGCTCGCATCCAGGCCTCCAGTGCCGCGACCTCGAGCGTCTGGATGCGCGTGTACGTCGGGGTCACCGTGGCGGCGGGCGTTGCGGCGGTCGGACTCTCTCTCGGTCGCCTGGACTTCTCGCAGCCGCTGCTCCTTCTGACGTTCGCCGCCCTGTCGTCGCTCTGCTCGGGCATCAAGCTCCCGCTGCCGCTGGCGCGCGGCGGCTCCAGCCTCTCGCTGTGCTTCGCGGTGGACGTGGCGTCGCTGCTCTTCCTCGGGCCATACGCCGCGACGCTCGTCGTCGCGGTGAGCGCCTGGAGCCAGTGCACGTTCCGGATGCGCGATCGGAACCCCTGGTATCGCACGGCGTTCAGCATGGCCACCCTGGCGGTCTCGATGCAGGCCGCGGGGCAGGTGTTCGAGCTGCTCAGGGCCGGCCAGGACAGCCTCGCGCAGACGCTGGTCGTGCCCCTCGCCGCGACGGCGCTCGTGTACTTCGTGATCAACACGGGGCTGGTGGCGGCGGCGATTGCGTTTTCGACGTCCCAGCCCATCTCGCGCGTCTGGCGGGACAGTTTCCTGTGGAGCGCGCCCAGCTACTTCATGGGCGCGGCCTGTGCCGCGCTCGTCGAGCTCGTGCTCCAGGGGCAGACCGATCCGTTGTGGATCGTCCTCATCGTCGTCCCCGCCGTCCTCACGTACCGGAGCTACCGCCTCTTCATCGACCGGATCGAGAAGGAACAGACCGAGGTGCAGCGCGCGTCGGAGGTGCAGCTCGCCACGATCGAGGCGCTTGCGCTGGCCATCGAGGCCAGGGACTGCACGTCCCCGATGCAGGTCCGCAAGATGCAGTCGTACGCGGTCGGCCTCGCGCGGATCGTCGGCATGCCGGAGGACGAAATCCCGGGACTCCAGACGGCGACGCTGCTGCACGACATCGGCAACCTGGCCGTGCCCGAGCACATCTTCTCGAAGCCCGGGCCGCTGACGTTCGAGGAGTTCCAGAAGGTCAAGACCCACCCGGTCGTAGGGGCGGAGATCTTGAAGGACGTGCCCTTCCCCTACCCTGTCGCCGCGCTGATCGCGGCCCACCACGAGCACTGGGACGGCAAGGGCTACCCTCAGGGGCTGAAGGGCGAGGAGATTCCCCTGGGCGCGCGGATCCTGGCGGTGGTGGACTCCTACGCCGCGCTGACGTCGCACCGGCCTCACCGGCCTGCGAGGCCGTACCACGAGGCGCTCGCGACGTTACGCCAGACCGCCGGCAGCATCCTGGATCCGGCGCTGGTCGAAATCTTCATCAACGCGCTGCCGATGCTCGACTTCCAGTTCGCCAACTCCAGGGCGCCTCGAACGGCCGGCCTGGAAGGGGCCGCCCCTGCGCCCGGCCGCCCGGCCGACAGCGCGCTGGAGGACATCGCCGGCGCCCACCAGGAGGCACGCTCGCTGTACCAGATCGCGCAGGCCCTGGGGTCCAGCCTGGGGATCGGCGAATCGATGGGCCTCATCGCCGAGAGCTTGAAGGACCTGGTGCCGTTCTCGTGCTCGGCGCTCTTCCTTGCCAACGAGGAGACCGGCCGCTTCGAGTGCCGCTGGGCGGTCGGCCTGCACCAGCAGGCCGTGCGGCAGATCAGCGTCGAGTCCATCGCGGAGATCGAGCGCCTCCAGCCAGACGAGGATGGAGGCGGCGAACCCTGCATTCAGGTCGTCGCTCGCCGTCCGGCTCGTGTTCAACGAGGCGGAGCTTGGCGTCCTGGCCGTCTTCCACGCGGACGCGAATGCCTACTCGTCGGATCACCGGCGGGTCTTTCAACAGGTCGCCGAGCACGCGGCGCTCGTCATCCGAAACTCCGTGGTGTTCGAGCGCACCCAGCAGGATTCGTACACCGATCAGCTCACGCAGCTGCCGAACCGCCGTTACATGCTGCTCTACCTGACGCAGCAGATGGCCCGCGCCCAGCAACACCAGTCGAAGCTTGCGGTCGTCCTGCTCGACCTGAACGACTTCAAGGACATCAACGACACGCTGGGCCACCAGGCGGGCGACCGGGCGCTGCACGAGGTGGCCACGGTGTTGCGGTCGATGGTGCGGTCCTACGACCTCTGCGTGCGCTACGGCGGAGACGAGTTCGTCGTGATTCTCTGGGAGTGCGACGCCGAGCAGGCGGAGCAGCGGCTCCGGGAGATGGAGGGCGCCGTCGCGGCGATGTTCTTCGAGGGCGGCCCCGGACCATCGCGGCGCCTCTCGTTGAGCGCGGGCGTCGCGGTGTTCCCCGAAGACGGCGAGACGCACGACGAGCTGCTGGCGATGGCCGACTGCCGCATGTACAAGCACAAGGCCGGGCAGAAGGCCCTCGGCGCCAGCGGACAGCACCGAGTCGCCACCCCGCAGCAGTGAGCAGGCCCGGCGCCTTGGCCCCCGAACCCTCCCTCGCCCCCAGCCGCTAGCCCATAGCCCCTACTTCTTCCGCGTGTACCTGAAGATCGCCGCGCCCGGGGCCGCCCGAGTGGGTCCAGGCCTCGTCGTGGTGATCGCCATCGACGAAGGTGATGACGACGCCCTTCATGTGGCCGTCCCCGGGCGCGATGTTCGTGCCGTCCACGAAGTCGAAGGCCACCTGGTTCGCCGCCTTCGAGGGTACGAGCGCCATCCGCGGCTGGTTGTGTGCGGCGCAGTAGTGCGTGGCCAGCAGCCGCTTCCCGTCGGGGTGGAACATCGTGACCATCTCGTACGGGCCGTCCTTGTCCATCACGTGCATGATCGCGGATCCGTCGCCCGTCATCCGGACCTCGACCGCCGCGGGGATCTTCTGGCCTTCCATCTCCATGAAGCCTTCCCATACGCCGACCAGCGTCTTCAGCTTCTGCCATTCGGGCGTCTGGGCGACGACCGACTTGGGGCCTTCGCCCTTCTCCTGGGCCGCGGCAAACGGCACCAGCGCGACGACCGCCACGATCATCAGCGACCACACCATGCGCTTCATCTTGACTCCTTCTGGAACGTCTTCCCCAGGCGACTTCGAACCCGGCCGCGGTCTGAATTCGCTCCGGCCAAATGGCCAATCGCCACCTGACATGGCTGGCCCTGACCCGCCGACTATAATGGGCGGCGATTCGGCCGGCCGTCAACCAGGCCCCCACGCGGTGCGCGGGTGAGGCCCCCGGACAGGAGCCGCAGCGTGTGGACGCAGCAGGCGGACCCCCTCGGCAGCGTCGGGCTCTCGGCGCTTGCCGCGGCCATCCCGATTGCCTTCCTTTTCTGGGCGCTGGCGGTCAAGCGCCTGAAGGGGCACGTCGCCGGCACGTGCACGGCGGGGCTCGCGGTCCTCGTCGCGGTCCTCGTGTTCGGCATGCCGGCGCCGCTCGCCGTTGCCTCCACGCTCCACGGCGCTCTCTACGGCCTCTTCCCCATCGGCTGGATCGTCGTCTCCGCGGTGTTCCTTTACCGGATCACGGTCGAGACCGGCCAGTTCGCCACCATCCGGGACTCGATCGCATCGCTCACCGCCGATCGGCGGCTGCAGGCGCTGCTGATCGCGTTCAGCTTCGGCGCGTTCCTCGAGGGCGCGGCCGGCTTCGGCACGCCCGTCGCCATCTCCGCCGCCATGCTGGCCGGGCTCGGCTTCGAGCCGCTGTACGCGGCCGGCCTCTGCCTCATCGCCAACACCGCGCCGGTCGCCTTCGGCGCCATCGGGACGCCCATCATCGTGGCCGGGCAGGTAACGGGCCTCGACCCGATGCTCATCTCGAAGATGGTCGGCCGCCAGCTGCCGCTGCTCTCGCTGCTCGTGCCCTTCTGGCTGGTGTTCACCATGTCCGGCGCGCGCGGAGTCCGGGAAGTGTGGCCCGCCGCGCTCGTGTCGGGCGGGAGCTTCGCGGTGGCGCAGTGGTGGACGTCGAACTATCTCGGCCCGCTGCTGCCCGACATCATCTCGTCGCTGGTGTCGATCGTCTGCCTGGTCGCGTTCGTGCGCGTGTGGAAGCCGGCGAGCACGTTCCGGTTCCACGGGGAGGTGGAGGGGGACACACGACCGGCGGACATGAAGTCCCCCGCTTTGGAGCCACACGGGGCGGGCGCCCGCACCGCGGCACCGCGCGTGCCAGTCGCCCTCGACGTGCGGTCGGTGGCGTACGCCTGGAGCCCGTTCGTGGTGCTCACCGTCCTCGTGGGCTGCTGGGGAATCCGGCCCGTGAAAGCGGCGCTTGACACCCTAAGTGTCGCCTTCCAGGTTCCAGTCCTCCACAACGCGGTGGTCCTGCCTGCCTCGGGCAAGGCCGTGCCCGCGCTGTTCACGCTCAACTGGCTGTCTGCCACGGGGACGGCGATCCTGCTGGCCGCGCTGGTGTCGGTCGGAATCGCCCGGGTGCGGCCCGCCACGGCGGCCGCCCTGTTCGGCCGAACGCTCGCCTCGCTGTCGGCGCCGCTGCTGACCATCGCGTCCGTCCTCGGACTTGCCTATATCGGTAACTCATCGGGCATGACCACCGCCATGGGCACCGCCCTCGCCAGTACCGGGGCGCTGTTCCCGATCTTCTCGCCCGTGCTCGGCTGGCTGGGCGTGTTCATGACCGGCTCGGACACGTCCTCGAACGCGATCTTCGGCAAGCTGCAGACGGTGTCGGCCGAAGCCATTGGAGTCCACCCGATCCTCGCGGTCGCTGCGAATTCCTCGGGCGGCGTGACCGGGAAGATGATCTCGCCCCAGTCGATCGCGGTGGCGTGCGCAGCCACCGGCCAGGTGGGCAACGAACCCGCCCTGTTCCGCTTCACGCTCCGGCACTCGCTGTTACTGCTGGCCGTCGTGGCGCTGATCACCTTGCTGCAGGCGACGGTGTTGCAGTGGATGATCCCGTAGGAATTCGCGGCGGCAGCCCGGCGGCGCCGCCCCAGACTCCGGTGGACCCAAACCGCCGCGCCGAGCGTCTAATCAGGCATAAGGCGTTCGGTCGGTCGCTTCGTCGGATAGCTCGGTTGGTCGGTCGTTCCGTCGCTCAGTCGTCAGGGCCACCAAGAGGCGCGGCTGGTCATCGAGCCGCATCCCCGGTGGCCTTTCGTGTTCCTGCCGCTGGGACGAGTGGCTCGAGTCAGGCGGTCACGTGCGCGACGAGAGCACGAACTGGTTGCCCTCGCTGTCTCCCGCGAGAAGGCGACGTCAGTCGCCGAGATCGCCCTGCGCCAACCTTGGCGAGCCAGGCGGAAGGGTTGAGTTGCCGGACCAGGGCGGGGCCCGGTGGCCATCTCGCAGGGGCCGGCGCCCCCTGTGATACACTGTCGTGGTTCTGCGCCCTGTGAGCGAGCCTGCTCGCTTCCACGCCATGCGCGCCCGTAGCTCAGCTGGATAGAGCGTCGGCCTCCGGAGCCGAAGGCCACAGGTTCGAATCCTGTCGGGCGCGCCACACATTCCGGATTCCTTAGGAAATCGGTAATTTCCGATTTCGTCGCTACCCTTCGGTATCCCTCACAGCCCTTCAGAATCCGCGTGGGCAACCGCGTGGGCAGGTGTTCGCGTGGGCTGGCGCGTGGGTTGGCGTGACCCATCTAAGAACGGTCAGGGTCGGTGCAACGCGGCATTCCGCAAGGACCGGACCATGCTCCCCCACGCTCGCTGTTCGGCTCCTTTTCGTGCTCTGCCAGAAGTGTCTAGCTGAAGCCTGCCTCCCGTCTCAAGCCCGCCCACAATTATTCTCTTGACTACATCTGTCGTCATCGGCATCATGGTGCCTACACATGTAGTCAGTGGAGATGTTGCTGTGCCTGAGAAGACGATTGGCGAACAGGAGATGGCGCTCGTGCGCTACCTCGCGGAAGCCGGTGAGGCGTCCGTCGGTGAGGTGAACGAGACGTACGGGGCCGAACGGGGCCTCGCGCGGTCCACCGTCCTCACGATGATGGAGCGGTTGCGCCGGAAGAAGTTCCTGACCCGACATTCGGTCAGAGGCGTCTACCGATACCGGGCCTGCGTGACATCTCGCGAACTTCTGACGAACGCCGTGCGCCGATTTGTCGAGCGAAATCTCGACGGGTCGGTCGCGCCGTTCGTCGCGGACCTGTCCGAGTCAGGAAAGCTGTCCGAGGCAGAACTGGCGGAACTTCAAGAACTCGTCACCAGATTGCAGTCACGACCCAAGAAGTAAGGGTGCGCAATGAGCGAGATACTCAGCCTATTGGGCGTTACCAGTCGGGTCATTGTTGAACAAGTGGTGTGGGCCGCACTGGCAGGGAGCGCGTTTATCTGTGTCCTCTGGATAGCGTGCCGGACCATGCCACGGTTGCTGTCGCCGGGACTCACGTCCACCTTGTGGTGGCTGGCCTGCCTCAAGCTGGTTCTAGACCTCGTGTGGTTCGCGCCGGTGCCACTTCGCGTACTTCCCGCGCCTGCCGTGACGGACTTCCAGCAGCGGTCGGTGGGGCAGCGAGCACCGGACCCGGCACCGCTCTTGGCCGACAGTACGTCAGTAGCGGTCGTCCAGAACCACGAGGTGCCCACCGCGAACGTTGACGCCGTAGGTGTTGTGATTGGTGCTGCTGCGCTCTTCTGGTTTTCGGGAGCAGTCCTCTCCTTCGGGATTTTGATTCGACGGGCCAGACAGCAGGCCGCAATCCTCCGAAAGTCGAAACCGCTTGACGACGAACCGACCAAGCGCACCGTGGCGAACATCGCAGCACGGCTTGGCTTGCGGGCGATTCCGCCCGTCAGGGTGACGGATGAGATTGAGTCCCCGTTCGTCACTGGCCTTACCCGGCCGACACTGCTGCTGCCGCTTGCTCTTTGGACACGCCTGACGGACGCCCAGCGTGAAATCGCCATCTGTCACGAATGCGCCCACATTCAACGCCGCGACCTGTTCATGCGGTGGATTCCGATGCTTGCGGAACGGCTTTTCTTCTTTCTGCCGCTCGCAAGACTTGCGGCACGCGAGTACGTGCTCTGCAATGAAGCGGCGTGTGACGCAAGGGTTCTAAAAGTCCTTCCGGCCACGCCACTCGAATACGGCAAGGTCCTGCTGGCGTTTGGCGCTTCGACTCACCACGCGGCGGTCTTGGCTGTCGGGTCTTCGTCCTTCGCATCACTCAAAAGGAGAATCGCGATGCTTGCTGTGCCCTCTACTTCTTCGGTCGCTTCACGCCTACTTGCTGTGGCCTTAGTCGTGGTGGCGATTGCGGTTCTGGCACCGGTTCGCCCCGCCGCCCGTTCCACGACATGGGGTGCCCCTGCACAAGCACTGGCGACCACTGTGGCTCCCGCAACTCAGAGCACTGTAAGTGCGGTGGCTGCTGAGAAGGGTGTGGAAGTGACCGCGCGAGACCAACAGGCGAAGGCTAATGTCTCCGAGCAGACGAAGGTGGCACAGCCCGCTTTGCAGAAGGCCACACCTGTGCCATCGACCGAGAGTGTTCCGAACAACAGTGAGATTCAGGACCTTGAGGCCACCCTCAAGGAACTGCGTGCCCAGGACGTACAACTCGCCCTGACTCTCCGCCCGGAACACCCCGACAGAGTGATGGTCGCAGCCGCAATTCGGCGGGCCGAATACAGGTTACGCTTTCTTCAAAGCACGGGAGAGGAACGTGCCAAGTTGGTGGCGGAAGAAAAGCGCATGATGGAGACCATGAATCGGATGCGCGAGCCGCCGGTCATCGACCCCGACGCCCCTACCGTCACTGTCGTGGACTTCGACAAGACCGCCACCTACGACCAGCCGATGCACTTCCGTGTCATCGTTACGGGGTCGGTTCCTGGTACCGACACTCACCATCGCGCTGCGTCGGATAGAATCGCCCGAAACGCGTTTCTTCAACCTGTCCTCACCGACCGGGGGCTTCAACTCGTCATCCAAGGTCGCTGACGCCCGCACGCTGACCGACTTCACCATCTTGCCGAAGTGCATGGGTAACTGCGACATCACTTTGCTCGTGAGAGATGAGCAGGGACGTGTGGCTCGGTGGGTGGCGGGCACCGTCGTGGTCAAACCGGCGGATGTGAAGTGAGGCAATTCGCAACGGGGCGGGATGCCAGTCTCGCATAAGGTCGGGAAGCGGCTCCCGGCGTTCGAATCGGGCCTGACATTGATACGCTTCGGCCTCGAGCGGGCTGTCGGCGTAGCCGTGCTGCAGCACACCGGCGGCGTACGTCAACAGGAAATCGTCGAACCCGAGAACTCGCCACTGGATGGCGTGCACCAACTCGTGGCAATGAATCGATTCGCGGTCAAAGGCGGGTGTGAGGAAGTACATGTTGCGGAACGTGATGCCCGCCATTGGCATCGCCGCCATACCTTCGAATTCGGCCAGACCATACTCCGTAACCGGCGGGAACGGGACTTTCGGGTACGATCACCGTGCGCGTATTACGCAGCAGCGATGGCGGAAAGTAGGACGCCACTTGGGTCATTCCCAACCGTTCAACACTGACGGCCGTGGCCTGGTAGCGAGCGTGGAGCTCGTCGATCCAGAGGCTGACTCGCGGCAGAGCCAACTGAAGTCGCTTGAGGACGTCGTTGGGCTTGTTCATGGCGTTCGTTCGTGCGAATAGCGTTGCGCTTCACCCCCGGCGCTTCACGTTCGCTCGGAGCGCCCTCGGGTGCAAGCGCTTGTTGGCCCGCTTGTCCCTCATGACGGTCATCCTTGAGACAATAGATCACCAGGAAGCGATTTGCTCGGCGCTGGCCGAGTCGGAAGCTTCGAAACGGGGTCGATAGCACCCCTGAACTCAGGGCCAGTGTAAGCATCGACTACCTGGATCTGACCGACAATTTGGAGGTTGAGCTCGAGGAGAGGCGCCGCCGGTATCCAGAGCTCGCGATGCTCACTGGCGCCAACCGTTTGGACTGGATAACGGCCTGCGACGACATCAGGCAGCTCAAACTGGGTAACGAATCCCGCGTAGGCCGACGGGTCTACACAGGATCATGTCGCACTATCTCCGCCCAACGTTCCACCGAGGCGTTCCGCATCACCTGCGGCTGCGCTGCGGCAGCTCCAGCGGCCGTCGCGTGCATGCGGTGGTTAGGCTGCGACTCGACTGCCCCTTCGCGTAAGTCATCGGGCCCATCGGAATCCGATAGACTCGATCATGACCGGTGGCACCCTCGCACGGGCCGCAGCGCGGAGGTTCCCAGTGTAATAGGGCCGGTGGCGATATGTACGATCCGCCGCGAGCGGCAGCGTTGGGTTAGGCCGCTCTCTGTCAGTGACTCTCTCATTTCTGGTGTAGTGCTCGGACTCTGTTCTTCGGTTCCTGAACTACGCCCGCTCGTCGAGTGGAAGTCACGACCGACGAACGGCGGATTGACCTGGCGGACGGCCGTCGCCTGAGCGTGCCGCTCGTGTGGTTTCCGCGCTTGGTTGCGGCAGCCCCCGAAGCGCGAGCCCGGTTCGAACTGTTGGGTGACGGGGAAGGAATACATTGGCCGGACGCAGACGAGGACTTGAGCGTCGCTGGCTTGCTCGTGGGAGCGCCAAGCGCGGGACTTCGCCCGAGGGCCGCCTAGCCAAACCCCCTGCAGGACCGCTTGTGAGTTCTTGTGAGCACCGCTTCCCCTCGCCGGTCTTCGGTGCCCTTCGCTTCCCCCTTCACCGCTCCGGTTCCTCAAGAGAACTGCGGATCTCCGCACCCTCGTTTCACTGGCACGTCGGCCCTGTGCCCGGAGGCTTCGATGCGAGCACTGTGGCTCGAGCGCGGCAACCTGAGTCTCGACGACGTGCCGGTGCCCTCGTTCGAGGGCGAGTGCCTCGTCAGGGTCGCCCTGGCCGGCATTTGCGGGACGGACCTGCACATGCGGCGCGGCTACGCCAATTTCACGGGCATTCCCGGCCACGAGTTCGCGGGAATCGTCGAGCGCGTCTCCCGCGAAGAAGACCGGCGCTGGCTCGGCCAGCGAGTGGTGGGGGACATCAACGTCGGCTGCACGGCGTGCCGGTCCTGCCGCGCCGGCGTCGAGGAGCACTGCGAGAGCCGCGAGGTGCTGGGGATCCGCGGGCGCCACGGCGCGTTCGCCGAGTTCCTGTCCCTGCCCGCGGCAAACCTGCACGTCATCCCTGACGGCCTCTCGGACGCTTCGGCGGTCTTCACCGAGCCGGTGGCCGCGGGATGCCGGATCCTCCAGCAGGTCCCAATCGGACCGGGACGGCGCGTAGCCGTCCTGGGCGACGGCCGGATGGCCCTGCTCGTGGCGCAGGTGCTGGTCTCGTCGGGCGCGCCGGTCACGTTGCTCGGGAAGCACGCGGCGCGCGTGTCGCTGGCCGGCACGCTGGGGCTCGACGCCCGGCTGGCCCCGTCGAGCCCGCTACCGCCCGCCGACCGCTACGACGTGGTCGTCGAGATCACCGGGCGCGCTGCCGGCCTCTCGAGTGCGCTCGACTGCGTCCGCCCGCTCGGTACGATCGTCTTGAAGACGACCGCCCACGGCACTGCCTCCCTGGCGACGTGGCCGGTTGTCGTGGACGAAGTGACGATCGTCGGGTCGCGGTGCGGTCCGTTCGAGCCGGCCCTCGAACTTCTGGCATCCGGCGCCGTACGCACCCAGCCTCTCGTGGAAGGCGTGTTCGGTCTGCACGAGTTCGACGGGGCGTTCGCGGCGGCCGAACACGGCCTGAAGGCGCTGCTCCAACCGTAGAGGCGATCTGGTTCGGTGCGGTCACCGAAGCACCCTTGCCCTTCGCTTTGGTCCGAGCACCCGGAACTCGCCGACGAAGTCGGTTGCTACGTGTTCGGAATGCGAGCGGTGAGGGGGATCATTCCATGGTACGTGGGCAAGGCCGCGCGCTGTTTTCGACAAGAGAACACAAGAAGCTGAACAGGTACGCTGAGGCGCTGGTGCTGAAGCAGATCGGCACGCCGGTGATTGTTCTTCGGTCCGAGGCGAACGGAGAAGTGCCATCTGCACGATCACCCACGTCCCACCGCGCCGCTCGAGCACGCCGGTCCGGCTACGGCTGGCTCACGCCATGAGACGCGCCGAAGCGACGCGAGGAGCAGCGTGGCCTGGGCACGGCACCGAGTCCGGCCGCGATTCAGAACGTCGTCGGGTAGTTGAACGGCAGTGGAACGGCCGCCGTCGTCCGGTCGAGGAAGATCACGACATCGAACTCGGTGGGCAGGCGTGCCTGGTAGTAGTAGTCATCCGGGCGGGCATCCGCGTACACCGAGCCGATGGAACGAGCGCTCCTCGGGCCGGGCAGCCAGGACGGTGTGTCCGGCAAAGCGCTTCGATTCCGGAGATCCAGGAAGAAACGCGGAACCGCGGCCGCGGCGAAGTACCTCCGGTACGAATCGTATTTCGGCGCGCCGACGGTGTGCGGGCCGAGCGACGTGTAGGTCGAACCCGATACGCCGACGGCGTTGAAGGTGCCCTGCGCGAACGAGAAGCCGAAGGTGACCATGGCGGGCCCGAGCATCTCCCGCAGCGCTCCGCCCATGGCGCCGGTCTGCGTGGCCACATGGCCGTTGTGAGCCCAGAGCACGATCTTACCGCCGTCCGGCAGCTGGTCCAGGAGCCATTTCGCGTTGTCGGCCATGGCCATGTCCCGGCTTCGGCGTTGCGAGGTGCTCTCCTCGTATTGGATCGCGACGCGCGCGCTCTGCACCGCGCTGGCCCACCCCGCCCGCGACGACGCTGCTTCGTAGACCGTCTGGCGTGACGTGAGCGTATCCAGGACCCACCGCAGGTCCTGCAAGCAGCTATCGCGGTAGGGCAACGCCTGGTCCTTGTAGCCCGGTGCCGGGAACCGGCCGGTCGGGTCGTTGGCGTACTTGCCCAGGCAGGAATAGCGTTGCGCAAACTCCGATGAGGCCGCCGGATCGACCGCGGACACGAAGCGCGCGATGTTGGCAAGGGCCATGGCCGGGTATTGCATGTCGAAGCCGAAGAAGCCGACGTTCCCTCCCGCCTGGTTGTGCGCACGCATCCACTGGATCATCTGTAGTACTTCGTCGGTGTTCCACGTCCAGAAGTACAGCCCGGACAACAGGACCGCAGGGTCGCCCTCGCCGGTGCGCACGTAGCGGTCGAGGCGGTTGGCCTCGGGCCACGTGGCCTCGATGGCGAAGGCCGTGAAGCCCATGCGCTCCACGAGGAAGCGCAAAATTCGGTGCTTCATCTGGAAGAACTCGCGCGTCCCATGCGTGGCCTCGCCGAGCGAGACGACGCGGGCATCCCCCACCAGACGCCGCAACGGTTCGAGATTGTCCAGGTTCTCGGCCGGCTCGATTCGGTCGAAGGGAATCGAGGTGCCGCGCAGCCAGGTGGATGCGGCCGCCAGGGCATCCGCGTGCGTAGGTGACGAACCCGAGGAATCGGAAGGCCGCTGCTGTTTCCCGCAAGACCCCGAGAGAAGGGCTGACACCGTGCACAGGGCTACCGCACTGACCACAAGACGGTTTGGACTGGGCATCGCGCCTTCCTTTCGAGGAGGAGACCGACGGGCGGCCTGCTGCTGGCGACCACGCCGAAAGACGACGGAATCGCGGCGGCGCCGACCCTGCTCGAGCTCGCCGATTGTAGATCGCTTCCCGCAGATCGCGAGACCGTCCTTGTTCAGGGTCTCCCGAACCTGGGGCCAAGGGCGCCGGCGCCGTCGGGAGGCGCCTCCCTCCAGCGGGCACTCGCTGTTCCGCGGGGGGCGCGAGGACTACAATTGCGGTTATGAGACGGGCGCGGGGTCGGCTGACGGGTTGCGGAAGCGACGCGCGGATCGCTCGGCTGGCCAGACTCGTGTCAGCCCTGGCCCTGTGGACCGCCACGCTGGCTGCCAGCGGAGCCCAGTCGCCCCCACCCCAATCACCCCCGCCGATGTCGACGCTGCCCCTCCGACTGACCGGGGTCATCTTCGACGAGGGGCAGACCGAACGGTCGACATGCCTCATCCAGTGCCTCGCGCAGCCGGAGCGGCGAGGTGTCATCGCCGTCGGGCAGCCTGCCTGTGGCGTGGCGGAGGTCAGAGAAATACGCGAGGGCGCTGTCGTCATCAGGAACATCTCGACGGGCCGGTTGGAGCTGCTGACGTTCCCGGAAGCAGCCACGCCGCCGCGTCCTGAGGCACCGTCCGACCGCGAGCCGGGGCCCGCCGTCCTGCCGGCGGAGTCGGTTCGCGACGCGCTCGCGAACCTCCCCGACCTGTTGAGTTCAGCCGTCGCGGTCCCACGGTACCGGCAGACGGAGGGCGGGCAGGTGATTGAAGGCTTCGAGGTCACGCAGGTCCAGCCCTCCGGGCCGGCCGCCCGGCTGGGGCTCCGGAACGGCGACGTGATCCTGGAGGTGAATGGTCAAGTCCTGGACGGCATGGCGACGGTGTTGCGGCTGTTCAGCGACCTGCAGGCGGCGCCGCGCGTCACGCTCACGGTCGTGCGAGAAGGGCGCCGCGTGACCGTCGCCTTCGACACGAAGTGAAGCCGGCTGTCAGCCCAGGTCGAGAGGCAAAGAGGACCGGCTGCGGGCGCTGGAACCGCGTTCCGTCACGGCCGTAACGAGAACGGCGGGTACTCATCCCTCATGAGCAGAGCGTAGGTCTCCACGCGCAGCGTCCAGCGCATCATCCCGACGCCGAATCGATACAGGATCTCCGGGTACCCCCCGGTGAACAGAATGGCGGCCCAGGCGACGATCGCCGTGAAGAACCAGGCGATGTCGAGGAACACCAGGACGATCGCGTGGGGAATGACGAGCAGCAGTCGCAGGCCCACCGACAAACGGTCCCGCTGCTCCGGGTACTCGACGTCATAGGCGACGGGGTAAGGACCGTCGCCGAACGGCGGGTACTCGTCGCGCAACAGCGCGGCATACGCGACGGCGTTCGCGCGCCAGCGCATGTAGAAGAGTCCCAGGTTCCAGAGCCCGCGCGGATGCCGCCCCGTGAACACGATGGCGAACCAGGAGAGGATGGCTCCCACGAACGCCACGACCCCGAGCAGGCCGTTGCCGCCCACGCTCGTCGAGTGCGGGCCGCCGTCCGCCGCCATCGTCTCGTTGTGGATGCCGAGGGCAAAGCCGGGAGCCCCCACCAGGATCACGTGAGGGATCGCGAGAATCAGGCGGAACGCCACGGTCAGCCTATTGCGTCCGGCCGGTTGCGGCTCGACGTCGATGACGATGGGATAGGCGCGGCCTTCTGGTTCCGGCATCGTTCGTCCTCCGATCGCGACATCTTAGCAGCAGCGAAGGCGGAGTTCGAGGCCGGCGACCCGGCATATCGCGCGGACGTCTTCGATGCCGTCTTCCCCCGAGGTACGTGGCGGCTCGCACACCGGGCGCCCAGGATCACCGGGCGAAGGTTCCTGTGCAAGGTCCCTTGCTTGTCGTCTTGCCTAGCAGGCGCTAGCATGCCTAAGGTCGGTCACCGGCGTTCCGGAGCGCTCGCGCGGCACATCTTCGAACGCGAGGTGCACGGGCGTTTCTACCGGCAGGGACGCTGCCGAAGTGACCTCGCGTCGGTAGGAGGTGCCATGCTTGGCGCTTCGGATCTTGCCGCGATTGGAGAACTCGAGCAACGCTGGACAGCTAGCGAGCTCGCCGGTCGCGTGTCCGAGGTTTTGGAGTTGTGCACACCCGATGTCGTGTGGTTACCGCCAGGACGACCGCCCATCCGCGGCAAGGCGGCCATCCGCGAGTGGCTGGAGAGATCGAGCGATCGCATCAAGGACATCCGCCTCAGCGAGGTCACCGTTGCGGGCGACAGCCTGACGGCATACAAGATCGCCAACTTCCAGACGCGCTGGCTGCCGTCAGGGTCGACTGAAGCGGTCACGATCAAAGGCTGGCACTTCTGGGTTCTGCGACGGCACGGCGAGTTCGGATGGCGAGTCGCGGTTGTCGCCTGGAGTGTCGTGGAATCCTAGTGGCGCGTATCAAGAGTCTCCTCGCATCGCAACTACCGGCTCGATCTGCATGGCCCTTCGCGCCGGGATCCAGCAGGCCGCGAGCGCCACGACCAGCAGCGCTCCCGGGACGACGACGAACGTCAGCGGGTCGCGCGCGCCGACGCCAAACAGCAGGCCCGAGAGCACGTGCGTGAGAGCAAGGGCGCCAAAAACGCCAATGGCCACGCCGGCAGCCGCGATCCGGAGCCCGCCGACGAGCACCATCCGGAGGATCATCCGGCCGTCGGCGCCGAGCGCAATGCGAATGCCGATCTCCTGTGTCCGCTGCGCGGTCGCGTGCGCGATGACGCCGTAAGTTCCAATGATCGCGAGCACCAGGGCGACCGACGCAAACACTCCGAGCAGCAGCGTGGTGAAGCGGCGGTTCAGTTCCCGTTGCGCGAGCAACTCGGGCACCGTGCGGATGCTTGCGATCGCCTGATGACGGTCGATCGACCAGACGGCCGCCTGGGCCGCCGCGATCAGCGCGATGGGATCTCCGTCGGTGCGCAGCAAGACGAAGGCTCGCGGGTCCGGAGCCTGGCGCATCGGGAAGTACGTTTCCGCCCACGGCTCCCGCTCGAATCCGCCCCGCTTGGTATCCGCCACGACACCGACGATCGTCTGCCATCGGGTGCCGGGCTGCGAGGGGTCTTCGAATGTCACGCGTCGGCCGACCGGATCCTCGCCCGGAAAGAACCGTCTGACGAACGCCTCGTTGACCATGACGACCTGCTGGGACTGCGCCGCATCGGCGGGGGTGAACATCCGCCCTCTGCGCAGGGGGATCTGCAGCGTAGAGAAGTAGCCCGGGGTTACCGAGTCGTACGGAACGGGAATGTTCCGCGCATTTGCGGGCAGGGGCGGCCTTCCCTCGATGCTGATGCCGGCAGAGGCCGGCAGGCGCGACAGGAGCAGGGATGACCCTGCTCCGGCAGCCTCGACGCCGGGCAGCGCATCCAGACGTTCGACCAGCTGCTCATAGAAGGCCGTGATGCGGGCAGGTTCTCCATAGGCGGCGGGCGGCAGGTGAAGGCGTAACGCCAGCACGCCCCTGGTGGCAAAACCAGGATCCTCGCTGTTCAGCGCGATGAAACTGCGGATCAGCAGGCCGGCACCGACGAGCAGCACGAGCGCAACTGCCAGCTCACCCACGGCAAGTGCCGCCCGCACGCCGCCGCCTCGGCGGCCGTCAGTCCCCGTGCGTCCGCCTTCCTTCAGGTGGCCACCCGAGTCGCGTCGTGACGCGTAGAGAGCGGGAACGAGGCCGAACAGGAGGCTCGTGAATACCGATGCGCCAGCGGCGTACGCCAGGACCTGGCGGTCGATGGTAATGTCCGACAACCGTGGCAATTCAGCCGGCGCGAGCGTCTGGAGCAAATCGGTGCTGAGCGTGGCGAGCATCAGCCCCGCGGCGCCGCCGAGGACCCCCAGCACGACGCTCTCGGTCAGTAACTGCCGCACCAGCCGTCCGCGGTCCGCGCCGAGGGCGGCTCGGATCGCGAGCTCGCGCTGGCGCGACGCGGCGCGTGTCAGCAGCAGGTTCGCGACGTTGGCGCAGGCGATCAGCAGGACCAAACACACGGCGCCAAGCAGAATGAGCAGCGGCACCTTCACATCGCCCACCAGCTCCTCGTGCATCGTCACCAGCCGGATGCCGATGCCGGCGTTCACCGGATATTCCTTCTCGAGACGCGCGGCAATCGCATCCATCTCGGATTGGGCGGCGACCCGCGTAACGCCAGGCTTCAAGCGGCCGATGATCGTCAGCCAGTAGGATCCACGGGCGCCGAAAAGCGCCTGGTACTCACCGACAGGCGCGAGGGGCAGCCAGAGCTCGGCGTCGGCAGGATGCTTGAAGCTCGCGGGCATGACGCCAATGACTTCGTGAGGCACACCGTCCAGCACGATGCGTCGGCCGATGATGGAAGCATCCGCCCCAAACCGCCGCATCCAGAGCCCGTGGGCGACGATGACCACGCGCTCACCGCCGGCCTGACCGTTGGCGGAACGCGAAGGCACGTCCCTGAAGTGGCACGACACCCATGGTCTCGAAAAACTCATGTGTGACGCGGGCGCCACGGATTTGCGCCGGATCCCCGTTCCCCGTCAGCGTCACGCTCGCCCCGAAATACGCGGACATCCGCTCGAATGACCGACTCGCGCGTCGCCAGTCCTCGAAATTCGGGTAGGTTCCGACATCCTTGTCGAAGCCCTGCCGAGGGTTGTGCGTCCACACCATCATCAGGCGCTCTGCCTGCGGGTATGGGAGCGGCTGCAAGAGCACGCCGTTGACCACCGTGAAGATTGCCGCATTCGCGCCGATTCCCAGGGCGAACGTCAGAATCACCACGGAGTAGAAGAGTGGCTTCCTCGCGATGTGTCGAAGAGCGTACTGAATATCGGACCACATGGGACGTCCTCTTCCAGCGACTCCCGGACTGCCCGCTTGTCCGGGAGGGCACCTTTCATCGTACTCGTATACCACCGACCGTCCCCGGAGGACTACGGTCCCTCGCTGGCTGGGAGAGAAGAAAGCAGAAGAGCTTCAACCGCAGCGGCACCATGGCACGGCCAGGTGCAAGCCGGGCGCCTCGTCGCTGGGTGTTCAACCCTTGCTGCAGCGCGCGAAGCGGAGGGTCAGGGCGTCGGGTGTAACATGGGTCTCATCCGCTACAAATGGCCAGGGAGGGACCGTGGACAGGTCACCCGCCGCTCGCGTCGACCCGCAGAAGACCCCCGGCGAGTTCCGGAACTACGCCGCCGCGGCGCGCGGCACGGTGAAGGAGTTCTACCGGCTGAACCACACGCACCAGACGCTCGAGTTCGTGCTCGCGAAGAAGAAGGAGTACTTGGGACTCAACCGGAGACGGATGCGCGTCTGGGAGGCGCTGGAGTATCTCGAATCGCTGGTCGACGACAGCGATCCGGACACCAGCCTCACCCAGATCGAGCACGCCATGCAGACGGCGGAGGCCCTCAGGCGCGCCAACCAGCCCCGGTGGTTCATCGTCACCGGCCTCATTCACGACCTCGGGAAGATGATGTGTCTCTGGGGCGAGCCGCAGTGGGCTGTCGTCGGCGACACGTTCCCGGTCGGCTGCGCGTTCTCAGACACGATCGTCTACCCCGAGTTCCTCGAACTGAACCCGGACCGCCACCACCCCGTGTACTCGACGAGACTCGGGATCTACGAGGAGGGAATCGGCCTCGATCGCGTGCACCTCTCGTGGGGGCACGACGAGTACATCTACCACGTGATGAAGGAGCACCTTCCCATCGGCGCGCTGTACGCGCTGCGCTACCACTCGTTCTATCCGTGGCACAAGGAAGGCGCGTACGAACACCTGACGAACGAGCAGGACCGCGAGAACCTGAAATGGGTGAAGGCGTTCAACCGGTACGACCTCTACTCGAAGGGGGACGGCAAGCCGGACACGAGGGCGCTGCGCCCGTACTACGAAGAACTCGTAAACGAGTTCTTCCCCGAGGCTCTCGACTGGTAGACGATTGCAGGGCGACGGCCCGTTCTACCCTCCGACGGTCTGTTCAGCACGTCTCGCAGGAGGCTCGACCCACGTGACTCGTACAGACGAGTCTTCGCTCGTTCGCCTTGCTCTGTACGCCCTCACCTGGGTGCTGCTCGGCCCCTGGTTCTACGTCTTCAACGTCGTCTACCAGGAGAAGATACCAGGCTGGCTCTGGGCCTTCGCGCCGCTGGCCTTTCTTGGCGGCTGGGGACCCTCTGTCGCGGCGCTCCTCGTTGCGGCATACGCGGGCGGACGAGTTGCGGTCGGCCGGCTGGTGAAGTCCCTGGCTATCTGGCGGGTCGCAGCACGTTGGTACCTGGTGACGCTGGCCCTTCCACCATTGGTCACGGCGGCCAGCCTCCTGGTCGTGGATCGGGGGTTCGCCACGCTCGGCCAGATTCACCCGGGTGCGGCCCTGGCGAACATCCCCATCGCCTACGCCCTCGCACTTCCGTTTGGGCCGCTTGGCGAAGAACTGGGGTGGCGGGGCTTTGCCCTTCCTCGTCTCCTGTCCCGCCACGGTCCGGTGGGGGCGAGCGTCCTGTTGGGCGTGCTGTGGACGTTCTGGCACGTGCCCATGATGATCTGGAGTCCTGGTGCCTCGATCCCGTCCTTCATGGGCCTCTCAGTCACGTCGGTCGCGGTCTACCTGGTTCAGATCACGGCGATCACCGTCCTGATGACGGTGCTCTTTCTTCGCACCAACGGGAGCGTCTTGCTGGCGGTCCTGGCTCACCTGGCATTCAACACGGCTGAAGACGTCTTGTTCGGCGGGCTGCCACGTTTGGCCCCGGAGCACGTGCGGGCCGTATATCTGGTCAACGTGGCACTACTGACCATCCTGGGAGCCTTCGGTCTCGGCTGGCTCGCGGTTCAGCGCGCACGTCCGAATGCCGATCACTCGGAGGGGTGACACTCCCCCTTCTTCCCTTCTCCCTTGTCCCCCTTGTCGCTTCCACACGGCCGAGGCACCGCGTTTGCACTCTCTCCTGGTGTGCTGTCGCCAGGAGGGGACATGCGTGCCATGCAGCTGGAGTGTGTGATCGCCATCATCAGCGTCCTCGTTCCAGTCACGGCAGGCGCCCAGGTGGTGCCGCCCGCGATCGGCGGGATACTGGACCGTGCCCAGTCCGGTCCCGAGTCGAGGATCGCGCTCGGGCTGCGGGAGGCGCTCACCGTGGGAGCTGAGAACGCCGTCGAGCGAACCGGCCGGCTCGACGGGTTCTTCAAGGACGAGGCCATCAAGATCCTGATGCCCGAGAGGCTGCGGCGGATCGAGACCGGGCTCCGCGCGGTCGGCTATGGCGCGCAGGTGGACGACTTCATTCTCGCGATGAACCGCGCGGCGGAACGCGCCGCCGCGTCCGCCAAGCCGATCTTCTGGGAGGCCATTCGCTCGATCACGATTGACGATGCCCGGGCGATCCTGACGGGCGGCGAGACGGCCGCGACCGAGTATTTCCGCGACCGCACCGAAGAAGGCCTGACGGAGGCGTTCCGTCCAATCGTCGAGCAGGCGACCGACGAGTTCGGCGTGACCCGGCAGTACAAGGCCCTGATCCAGAGCCTGCCTTTCGCCGGCGCGCAGGCCCCCGACATCGACGAGTACGTCGTGGCCCGGACGCTCGACGGGCTGTTCTACGTCGTCGGCGAAGAGGAGAAGAAGATTCGAAAGGACCCCGCCGCCCGGGTCACCGCCATCCTTCGTGAGGTCTTCGGCCGGTAACCGCCTGAGGCCCAGCCTGCCGCCCCAGGCGGCCTGCCTCTGCATTCTTCATTGTGCATTCGGGGCATTCTCCATTCTCCATTCCGTCCACCCCGCCCCCCTCATTTCCACCCTGTTTGTGGGGATTCGCCGCCCAGCCGGCCCGAGCGAGACTAAACTAGGGTCGCCTCGTGGCGGCCGGAAACCTCGAGAAAGACAGAGAGTCGGTGATGCACACGAGATGGTTGCCGCCGGCGGCCCTTGCGTGTCTGCTCGCGCTCGCGGCCGGGGGCCCGGTTCTCGAGGCGCAGGGGCCGCCAGCCGCGCCGGCTTCGACGCAGGCTCCTGCGGAAGAGGCCGGCACGTCCTCGGCGCCAGTCGTGGTGGACGGGATCGAGCTGTTCCATCTCGCCGGAGCCAGGCTCTACCCCGCAGAAGAGCGTGCGCGGGCCGTGGCCGGCCGCATCGAGGCGCTGGCCGCCAACTCGTCCTTCGATCCAGCCTCGCTGACAACCCAGGAGACGGCGGGCGTCACGGCCGTCCTCGCCGGCGGGCGCATCGTGTTCCGCCTGCTCGACGCGGACGCCGAGCTCGAGGGCATTTCGCGTACGCTGCTCGCGGAGATCGTCGTGAGCCGCATCCGCGAGGCCATCGTGCGGCACCGGATGGACCGGAGGCCGCAGAAGCTGCTCGTGGATGGCGCCGTCGCCTTCGGCTGGGCCGTCGCGCTCGCGCTGGCGCTCTGGGGAACGCACCGGCTCATGACGCGTCTGCGGCTGGGGATCGAGCGCCGGTACGGCACGCGCGTTCGCGACGTGCGCATCCAGTCCTTCAGCCTGCTACGCGCCGACCAGTTGTGGCGGCTGCTCGCCGGCCTGCTGAGGGGGGCCTGGGTCGTCGGTGCCGTCGTCGGGCTCCTGGTGTACCTCCGCTTCGCGCTCGAGCGGTTCCCATGGACGCGCGGGCCGGGCCTCACCCTCGCCGAAGCGGAGATGCGCCCGCTGCAGGTGCTGGGCGCCGGCCTGCTCGACGCGGTACCCAGCCTGATCTTCCTCGCCGTGCTCGCCGTCGTCACTCGCTTCCTGCTCAAGCTGGTCCGCCTCTTCTTCGAGGGAATCGGCGAGGGCCGGGTGGTCTTCAGCGGCTTCGACGCCGACTGGGCGCAACCGACCTACCGCCTGGTTCGCTTCGGCATCATCGTCCTTGCGGCCGTCGTCGCCTATCCCTACATCCCTGGCTCTTCCTCCGACGCCTTCAAGGGCGTGTCGCTGCTCCTCGGGATCGTCTTCTCGCTGGGTTCCTCATCGATCACGGGCAACACGCTGGCGGGCATCACCATGACGTACCGGCGTGCCTTCCGGGAAGGCGACCTCGTGAAGATCGGGGAGCACGTCGGCGAGGTTCAGAAGATCCGCACGCTGGTAACGCACCTGCGAACGCTGAAGAACGAGGAAGTCACCGTGCCCAACTCCGTGATCCTGGGCACGCACGTCCTGAACTACTCGGCCATGGCTGCGTCGGACGGCCTCATCCTCCACACGGCGGTCGGGATCGGGTACGAAACCCCGTGGCGGCAGGTGGAGGCGATGCTGCTGGAAGCCGCCGGGCGCGTCCGGGTGCCGGGCCTCAAGCAGACGCCGCCCCCGTTCGTCCTGCAGCAGGCGCTGGGTGACTTCTACGTGACCTACGAGCTGAACGTGTACTGCGACCAGCCGAAGTACATGCTCGATCTGTTCTCGGCGCTGCACCAGAACGTCCAGGACGTGTTCAACCATTACGGCGTGCAGATCATGACGCCGGCCTACATGATGGACCCCGCGCGGCCAAAGGTCGTGCCCCCCGCGGAGTGGTATGCGGCGCCGGCCGCGCGGCCGCCGACCCGCGAGCCGGTGTGACCATGCCCACGGGGGCCTGGCCCCCTATCGGCGCAACCCCCTCACATCCCCCTTGTTTCTCCCCCATTGCGGGGGATTCGCGCCGCGGGGGGGGCAATCCACACTACGCACGTATCGGCTGTTTCTTCCCGCAGAGGTCGAGTCGCCCGTCCGCGGAATCCAGACGGCGGCCTGCGGGCCGCTGGCGCAACCGGCCCCCAGTGCGCCTCTCCACAGCGAAGTCGCAGGCATGACGATTACCGCAACGGCCGCACTCGTCGGCGTCCTCGCGCTAGCTGGCGCTGCACCCAATCACGGGGCACCGGCCACGGGGGGCGCGGCGATCGCAGCCTCGGCAACGCCGCAATCGCCGACGCAGGCGCCGGCCGATACGGGAGCCAAGGCACCCCCGCAGCCAACGCCGCCGGCCGCCGCGGTCGAGATGGTGGACGCCTTTGATCTCCTCCGGAAGGTCCGGCACAAGACGCTCAGCCCGGAGGAGGAGGCGGCGGCCAACGACCCCTCCCAGCCGATGTACGCGTTCGCCCCGGTGATCGGCTACAAGCCCTCGAGCGGCGTCCAGTTGGGGGCGGCCGGCAACGTGGCGCTCTTCCTCGGAGACCCGGAGACCACGCACATCTCGTCGGCGGTCGCCAGCCTCACCTTCTCGTCGAAGAAGCAGACGTCCGCCACGGCGCGCTTCAGCCTGCTCGCGCGAGACGACCGCTGGAAAGTCGACGGAGACAACCGCTTCCAGTGGACGTCGCAAGACACCTTCGGTCTCGGCACCGAGACGGAGCCGGCCGGCGAGGTGAATATGGCGTTCAACTATTTCAGGGTGTACGAGACGGTGTACCGCGAACTGGTCCAGGGTCTCTTTGGCGGCATCGGGCTCCACTACAGCGCGCACACGAGCGTCGGGCCTGGAAGGGATGCCGAGGCTGGCTGGACCGAGTCGCCGTACGTCGCCTACAGCCAGCTCCATGGGTTCCCGCTCGAATCGCAGACCTCCGCCGGCACCGGCGCAAACCTCCTGGTGGACACCCGGAACAACTCCATCAACGCCGACAGGGGAGTATTCGGCAGCGTCAGCTACCGGGCGTTCTTCGACGGCTTTCTCGGCGGCGATTCGTCGTGGCAACAGCTCGTGGTGGACGCGCGAACTTACAGGACGATCTCGTCCGACGGGCGGCACAAGCTCGCCTTCTGGCTGTTCGGCGACATGGTCGTCGGCGGCGTGGCGCCGTACCTCGACCTCCCCGCCACCGGGATGGACACCTACGGCCGGACCGGCCGCGGGTACGCCGAAGGGCGGTTCCGAGGGGAGCGCCTGCTTTACGGCGAGGTCGAGTACCGCGGGACGCTCATGAGCAACGGGCTGCTGGGGATGGTGGCCTTCCTGAACACCTCCACGCTCGCCAACAGCCAGTCGGGCGAACAGCTCTTCGATCACTTCGCGAGCGGAGGCGGCGCAGGACTGCGGCTGCTCATCAACAAGCGGTCGAAAACCAACTTGTGCCTGGATTTCGGGTGGGGCGAACAGGGGTCACGCGGCGTCTACCTGGCGGTGCAGGAAGCATTCTGAGGGACGAAACGCCGGCCGACGCGGAGGACATGGTTCATGTCAGTTCAGGACCCTCACTCGCCGATCGACTTCGCGGGACCCGCGACCTATCGCATTGTCGTGCAGGGGGTGTTGAACGACCACTGGCGCGACCGGGTCGCCGGACTGTCGATCACCACGACCCGCCCGCCCGGCCAGGCCCCCCGGACGACCCTCGTCGGACGGATCCGCGACCAGGCGGAGTTGAACGGCGTGCTCGACACCTTGTACGGCCTGCACCTGCCGATCATTGCGGTGGAGACGGTCGACGGAAGGGAGACATGAGAATGGAGAATGGAGAATGAAGAAGTGAGAACCGAGAAGGTGTCACGCAGTCGCCCTGTTCACGCCCGTCCCCGCAGCAGTCCAAGCTCGAGTGCGGAGCTCACCGCCTGCCGCCGGCTCTTGACGTCGAGCTTCTGGTAGATGTGCTTGAGGTGGTAGTTCACCGTTTCGGGGGCTATGGAGAGGCGATCCGCAATCTCCTTGTTCTGAAGACGCTCCGCGAGGAGCTCGAGGATGTCGAGTTCTCGGTTGGTGAGCACCTCGGCGATCATCGGGCGCGCGGCCGCTGGCACCTGGCGCGGGTGCGCTCCCGCGGCGTGTTCGCCGCGGTGATCCGCCGGCCGCACCGCCGGCGCTGGGACTCGGTGGGCATCGAAGGGCCGCAGCACCCGAGCGACGAATTCCTCGTGTATCTCCCCGACGCCCTGGAGCAGGTCCGCCACCTCCGGACCGGCCTCGCGGAACGGGAAGACGAAGCCGCCAGGCTCGGCAAGCGACGCGGCCTGCGCCACCGTGAACTGGGCCTCCTCCTGCTCTCCCAGCCTGGCGCACGCAACGGCGAGCAGGCAGAGAACCCCGATCAGCTGACAGGTGTTGTGATGGGCGTCGTTCACCGCGGCGTGCTCCCGTAGCAGCGCCTCCGCCTCCCTCAGGCGGGCCGGAGACCCGTCGGCGATCAGGGCCCGGCACCACGTCAGGGACGGGACCTCGAACCACCACAGCATCGCCTCCACGGGCGGCGGGGGACTGCTCCTCAGCCAGGCGGACGCCGCGTCATCACGTCCGGCCATGAGAGCGAGACGCACGGCACACGCCTCGGTCAGCGAGGTGAGGGACGGGTGGCTGTCCCGGACGAACTCCTCGAGCGATCGTAGCGCCTCGGCTGCCCGCTCCGTCTCGCCATTCGCCTGGTACCCGATCGCCTGGGCGCACATGGCGTCCACGACGCACCGGACCTGGTTGAGATACTTCCCTTGTTTCACGTAACCCAGGAGCGGCAACGCCTCGACGAGCTCTCCCCGCTGCAGGTGCAACAGCCCATCGAGATAATCGCCCCGGGGAACCAGGTTTGCCTGGCCTGACGCCTCCGCCACCCGTCGCGCGCGATCCAGCAGGATCCCGGCGCCTGGCGGGTCTGCCGCAATGTACGATACGAGCGCGAGTGTCTGGGCCAGGTCGATCTCGCCGCGCGGGTCGCGAGCCGACCGTTCGACCAGCCAGCGGGTCAGCGAGCGGCTGACCCGTTCCCTCTGCCCCTGCATCTGTCCCGCCAGGCCGAAAACCGCCTCCGCCAGGGACCTGGAGGCGACGTCGTGCGACGTGCCTGCGTGGGACAGTGCATGCTCGCTGTATTCCAGGGCCCGGGCCCCGTCGCTCTCGAGGAGCGCGCACCAGCCGCGGAGAGCCGCGACATCGGCCGACCACGCGTGGGCTGCAGGGTCGCCGCCCATGAGGTGATCGATGCGGTCCAGGGTGGACGGCAGCGCGCTGTTCTCCATCCCGTAGTACCTGCCGCCACGCCTCGGCCCGCAGCAGCCCGACGCGCTCCTGCACCACGGCCGCTGGCATCAGGGCAAGCCACCTGGCGGCAACGTACACCCGGCCGTCGTTCATGACGGTCTGCGCGTGGCGCTCGACGACGCGGGCCGCGCGGTCGAGGTCGCCGGCAGCGAGCGCGTGCTTGATCGCTTCGTCGGGCAGGTCCCGGCTGTCGAACCACTCGCTGGCGCGACGGTGCAGGTCCGCGATCCGATCCGCAGGCGCGGTCCGCTTCAATTCCGCGGCGAGCAGCTCCTGGAACAGCTGGTGATACCGGAACCACTCCCCGTCGGTGTCCAGCGGGATGACGAAGAGATTCTCTTCGCTCAACGTCCTGACGAACGAGTCCCCGTCGGCGATCGTCGCGGTCTCCCCGGCCTCGGCGCACACGGCCGCACAGAGCGAGCCGCAGAAGCGGTCGAGGATCCCGCTCTTCAGCAGCCAGCTGTGCACCTCGGTTGGCTGCGCGGCCACCACTTCCTGGATGAGGTACTGCTGCGCGTGCTGAACTCCGCCCCGCAGCCGCTCGAGCGTCGCATCCGGGTGCTGGTCCTTCCGCAGCGAGAGCGCCACCAGGCGGAGACCGGCCACCCATCCTTCCAGCTCCTGCTCCACGCGGGCGAGCGCATCGTCGGTCAACGGGAATCCCACCGACGCGTCGAGCAGGGCCCGGGACTCGCTCCCGTCGAAGCGAAGGTCCCGCATCCGGATCTCGTTCACCTGTCCCCGGGAGCGGAGGAGGCTCAACGGAATGGGAGGGTCCCGCCGCGTGACGACCACCAGGTGGACGCGGCCCGGCGGCCGCGCCAGCAACTGCTGCAACAGCTCGTTGACCGCGGAGTCGATCCTGATGTGGTGATAGTCCTCCAGGACGAGGGTCACCGGCTGATCGAGGCCATTCAGCTCGTTGCTCAAGGCCGCGGCCAGGGCGGCCACCGGCGGCCGCCCCCCGGTGGTGAGGCTGAGGCTCTCCTCGCACGCGTCCGGGAAGAGGCGGCGCACGGCGGCCACGACGTACGTCACGAACTGCCGGACCTCGCTGTCGTCGTGATCGAGCGCCAGCCAGGCGCTGGGGCAAGAGGCCTGATCCAGCCAGCTGGCGATCAGCATGCTTTTGCCGTAGCCGGCCGGAGCAGAGACCAGCGTCAGGGGCAGCACCCGGCCGGCTTCGAGCCGGTCCAGCAGCTTCGCGCGCGGCACGAGGTCGGCGGGCAGCGCCGGCCGGTGCAACTTCGTCTGCAGGATGAATGGCGGCGGGCCGCTCCCGCTGACCGACTCACGGTATCCGGAGACCACGGCCCCCAGGATCGGCGGACTCAGGAAGCACTCGCCTCGCATCGCCGCGTGGATCGCGCGCGTCAGGTCCTCCGGCGCGCTGTCCTTGAGCACGTAGGCGGCCGCGCCCGCCTTCAACATGTCGTCCACGAACGTCTTCTCGCCGTACATCGACAGCGTCACGACCCGCGTGCCGGGGAACTCGGTGAGAATCCGCCCGGTCGCCTCCATGCCGGTCATGCCCGGCATCGAGACGTCCATGACCACGACGTCGGGCGCGAGCGCTCTCACCTGTTCCAGTGCCTCCGCGCCGTCGCCCGCCTCCCCGATGACGGCGAACCCGGATTCGCTCTCGAGCAGCGCTCGCAGGCCCTTCCGCATCAAGGGATGGTCGTCGACGAGGAGGATCCTCGCCGTGGGGCGGTCGGGTTTTCGGTTCGGCGCGGCGCCGGGCGCTCGTGTCTTCATACCGGTCCGTTCCCGGAGGGGGCAGCAGCCCCACCATCGAGCGGCGCGGTCAGCGTGGCACGGACGCCGTGGCCGGCCCCGCTGGCCAGTGCCAGCGACCCGCCAATGTCGGAGATGCGCTCCTCGATGCTGAACAGCCCGAATCCGCCCTCACCGGCGGCGCGCCTCGGAGGCCGGCCGGCCGGCAGCCCGATCCCGTCATCCTCGACGATTATCTCGATCGCGTGCCCCTCGCGCCGCAGCGTGACGCGGACACGGCTCGCCCGGGCGTGCCTGACGACGTTGGTGACCAGTTCGCGCACGGCGCGGAAGAGTATTGCGCTGGCGTCGGGTCCCAGCGGCTTGGGCCGGCCATCGTCGCAGAAATCCACCTGCAATTCACCTCGGCTCGCGACGTTCTCCCGGAGCCACTCGGAAATGGCGGCGGACAGTCCCAGTTCGGTCAGCGCCGGCGGGCTCAGGCTCGACATGATGTCGCGCGTGGCGCGGATGGCCTGCCGCAGGGAATTCGACACCTCGTCCAGCGCAGCGTCCATCCTCTCGCCGGCCGTCGCTTTCCTCGCGGCCGCGAGCAGGGCGCGCATGCCACTCAGGCTCTGGCCGACGTGGTCGTGCAGTTCCGCCGCGATGTTGCGCCTTTCTCGCTCCTCGGCGCGGGACAACTGCGCGGCCATCTCGCGGAGCCTCCCCTGGTACTCCAGGACGGCCCGCTCGGCCTGCTTGCGGGCGCTGATGTCCTGAACGACGGTGATCAACCACGGCCGCGTTCCGGCCGCCGTCCGGACGACGGCAACCGTCCGCTCGACCCAGACCCAAATGCCGTCCTTGCGAAGGTACCGCTTCTCCCTGCTGTCGCTTTCGACCT
Source organism: uncultured Acidobacteriota bacterium (assembly GCA_963744445.1). GTDB lineage: Bacteria > Acidobacteriota > Vicinamibacteria > Vicinamibacterales > Fen-181 > CAVUTP01. The sequence continues at coordinate 1,305,230 of CAVUTP010000014.1, read as the reverse complement.
CTCCGCACGCCATCCGCCGCAGGATCTCTGCGTCGGCGCCCACATCGTCGGGATGCGTGATTCTCGAGGAACGGCCGCTCCAGCATCTCCGATTCCGGATATCCGACAATCTCGCACAACCTCCGATTGACCCGGATGAAGCGCCCGTCGAGCCCCACGTACGCCATCCCGACCGCCGCCTGCTCGAACGTCGCCCGAGCGCGTTCGTCGCCGGTCCGCGCGAGGAGTTCGCTCTCCTGCAGCTCTTTCGTGCGCTCCTGCACCCGCCGCTCGAGCAGGTTGCGCTCCGTTGCGAGGTCGCGCAGGGCCCGGGCCAGTCGAATGTGGGTCGCCACGCGCGCCAGGACGACCCGGCCCTCGAACGGCACGGTGACGAAATCGACGGCCCCCACGTCGAAGCCCCGCACCCTGTCGGCTTCGTCATGGGCCGCACTCATGAATATCACCGGCACCCCGGCGGTGCGGCTGTCCGCCTTCAGCCGCCGGCAGAGTTCGAAGCCGTCGAGGCCGGGCATCCGGACGTCGAGCAGCACCAGGTCCGGCGGCGCCTCGAGCGCCGAGGCGAGTGCCACCTCCGGCCTGCCAATCGGGCGCACCTCGTACCCTTCCGACATCAGGAGCTGCGACATGAGGCTCAGGCTATCCGGCGTGTCGTCCACGACGAGGATCTCCCCCGCGGGGGCCGTGCCGGCGCCTGTCTCGTGCGTCATCGTCGTTCGCTGGCCGCCACCATCCCCAGTATCCGATCGAACGCGTCGAGCCACGCACGGTCCTCGGGGGTGAGGGTGAAAAGGGTCGCGGAACTCACGGGGACGTCGGGGGGGGGTGGACCTGCGACCCGGGGCGAACGGCACTCGACAAGAGCGCCACCGCGATGACCACCCCCACGAGGGAGAGCCTGCATCCTCTTCGGGAGAGGGGTGTGCCGTGACCCGGGACCCGCATGGAGACTGTCTCGCAGGACAAGGACACCTCACCCGGCACGCCGTCGGGGGATCGAAATGGTGAGTATACCTCAGGGCCCACGAGACTCCCGTCGCGACAGCCGCAAGCTGAACCTCGAGGCAACCCGTCAGTTGGGGACAGACAACTTGACTTGTTCAGTTCTCTCGCGGTGCAGGTGGTCAATCCCAGGTGGGGTTGTCTTGCCCAGTGACGCCGGGCGCTGTCGCACGGGAGGGGATCGTCTCAGAATCAGAACGTGAAGCCGATTGACAGCGACACGCCGGCGTCGTTGCGGCTGGCATCCTCGCTCGGCGGCCGGTTGTCGAACGACTCGTAGAAAGTGAAGGCCACCGAGAAGTCCTTGAAGATCTCCCGCGAGAGGCTCGTGTTCGCCTCCAGCCGCCAGCGCCCCGATTGGTTCAGGATGGGAAACGCGGTGAACGTCGTCTCGAGGCTGGTCTTCGGCGTCGTGTAGGTGTAAAAGGAGTGCCGCAAGGTCAACAGGCCGGGGATGAGGGTGTCTGAGTCCGCGTCCACCGGCACCTCGCGCGACAGGCCCAGGCCCGCACCGACGACGAGCGAACTCCTGTTCGACCGTTGAAGCGTCCGCTCGAGGCCGCCGCCCACGGTCCCGCGCACCTTGAAGCCCAGGTCTTCGTTCCGCTCGACCTGTCCCCCGCCGAAGACCGCCCAGAAGCGGCGCCGCAGGTCCCGCGAGTACCCGAGGCGTGCCGACAGCCGCTGGCTGGTCTCGCCGTCGCTCTCGAAGGTGACATAGTCGTCGGCGCTGATGCGCCATTCGAACGCTGGCCGCCGGGCCGTCACCGAGAAGGCAAAGGAGAGCTGCGCCACGCCGCTCGACTGCGTGTAACCGCCGCCGAAGTTGATCGAGCCGTCGAGCCGCTGCAGGAACGTGCGCCGAATCGGCACGATGCCGACCACCGACACGAGGTCGAAGGACGACCGGCCGCTCCACGCAACAACGACGAGCTTTCCCGGGCCCGGGGCCTCGAGGCTTCCGAGGGCGCGACCTCCGTCGTTGGTTTCCACCTGGAACAGGCTGTCGCTCGTGAGTTCCCTGACGTGGTCCCACTTGATGCTGACGACCCCCGTCGCCGGGACGTCGAACGACAGTCTGCCTCGTGACAGGACCTTGATCTCGCCTTTTAACCGGTCGCCGTTGGTGAGCACCACGCCGTCCGGGCGCGGCTGCGCCCGGGCGGGTGTTGGCGCGAGAATCGAGAGGAGGAAGAGGCCGGCGGCGACAAGTCGCGGCATGGTCAACCCGGATAGCTGGCAGCAGGCAGCCGGCCGCCGGCAGCGAGTCACGCGTGACCCGCTGCGAGCGGCAAGCTGCCCGCAGCCCGCTTGCTGCCGGTCCGGACGGCCCATGACGCCGTGGCCGGCCGGGCAGACGTCAGAACGTCCGCCCGCCGCCGTACGGGTTGCCGCCCAGGGCGTTCGAGATGTCGGCAATCGCCTTCTGCGCCTTCACGGAGTTGCCCGCGTCATCGAGCGGCGGCGCGATGACCGCGATGCCGAACTTCCCGGGCGACACGGCGATGATGCCGCCGCCGACGCCGCTCTTCGCGGGGAGCCCCGTATGATACAGCCACTTGCCGGAGTCGTCATACAGGCCGGCGGTGGCCATGATGGCGAGCACCCCTGGCACCTTGGGGGCGTCCATCACCTGCTTGCCCGTAACGGGATTCTTCCCGCCGAAGGCCAGCGTCGCGGCCATCGTCGCGAGGTCCTTCGTGTTCACGCCAATCGAGCACTGCCTGGTGTAGAGGTCCACCGCCTGCTGCCAGTTCGCCTTGATGTAGCCGTAGGCGAGCATCAGCGCGCCAATCGCCTGGTTGCGCTGGTTGGTGTCGGACTCCGACTTGTACACGTCCTCCAGGACGGTCAGCTGCCTTCCGGCGAAGTCGTTGTGGAAGCCGATGATCTTCTTCCACACCTCGTCCGCGGTGGCCCCCTTGACCATGCTCGTCGCCGAGATGGCGCCGGGGTTGACGAGCGGGTTCATCTCCGGCGAGCCGGCGCCCACCACGGTCTTGACGGCCTCGACGGCGATGATCGAGTTGAACCGCGCGCCCGTGGCGTCCACGCCGATCTGCTTCTCGATGGACTCCAGGCCCTGCTCCTGGATGACCTGCGCGGCGGTGAACACCTTCGAGATCGACTGGATGGACACTTCCGTCTTGAGGTCACCCGCGGTGTAGATCTTGCCATCGGCGGTGACGACGGCGATCCCGAACAGGTTCGGGTCCACCTTGGCGAGCGCCGGGATGTAGTCGGCGTTCTTGCCTTCCTGCAGGCCCTTGTACTTCGCGTAGGCGGCGTCCACCGCCTTCTGTATGTCGGCCGGCTGCTGGGTCGAGGCGCTGACCCCGGACAAGACTGCCAGCGCAACCATCGCAACCCCCAAGCGTGTCAAGCGGTTCATCACTACCCTCCGAAGGTGTGCGAGAAGTTGTACTTGAACGAGAACTGGACCTTGACGCCGTCGGACGTGAAGCCGTCGGTGAAGTTCTCACGGCGCCCCCACTGGAACTCGCCGCCCATCATGACGTTGGGGACCGGCGTGTACAGCAGGTTGAAGAGCGCGTAGTGCCCGGTCTTGTACGAGTCGGGCGTCTGTCCCTCGAGGTTGTCGTGATCGGTGAGGGAATAGCCCACCGTGCTCGAGAACTTGTCGTTCCACGTGTGGTCCAGGAACGCCACCAGGCCGATCAGCGGCACCGGCTTGCCCAGGATCGGCGTGATCGGGTTGCCCGGGTTGCCCTCGATCGCGATGTCCACCGGCGAGTCGTTCATGTAGTTCTCCACGCCCTCGCCGAACATGAACTGGAGCCGGATGACGTTGCTCGCGGTCGGTTTCAGGTTCGAGCTGAAGTTGAGGCCCCAACCCGTCGCGTCGCCGCTCAGATCGAACTCGTCGTCGAGGACGTCGTCCCAGGCGATCCGCCGGATGGCGCCAGCGGCGCGGACGTAGCCCCACTTGCCGCCGTACGCGTACGCGGCCGTGAAGTCGGGCAGCGGGTTGCGGCCCTTGATGTTCTGCAGCTCGATGCGGTCGGCCAGCGTGCCAGGGTCACCGCTCGCGCCCGGGCGTTCCAGCGCCAGGGTCAGGTTGGTGTCCCCCTTGATCGGCATCCAGCGGACCTGCACGTTGCGGAAGAACACCATGCCCGTCGGGCCCCAGGTACTCGAGGGAGTTGGGGAAGACGTCCGGGTCCATGAAGGGGCTCCAGGTCTGGCCGGCGCCGAACTGGCCCAGCTCCCCGTAGGCATGACGGAGGCGGAAGGTCGTCTGGCCCGAGTCCACTCCCGTGCCGAAGAGCTCGAATTCGAACTGTGTCTTCAACTCCCCCATCGAAGTGGGCGACGAGGTCCTCACGCCGAACCGCGTCTGCCGAACCCCGGCGAACGTGCTGCCGTCGTCGCCGTACTGCCTGTCGAACGACGGGAGCTTCGACACTCTCATCGTGTCGAACCAGTCGGGATGGATCGAGGTGAAGTTCTGGCCGATGTCGAGCATCGCGAAGCCGTACACCGTCATCGACGGCTTCGGCTCCGACGCCTGGGCACCGTTGGTCTGCGCCCCGGCAGCGGACGCGAGCGTCAGCACGAGGACCAAGGGGATCCACCAGCGTGTCGCGGGTCGGTGTGCGTGAGTGGTCAACATGTCTGTCGTCTCCTCGCTGCGGTGAATGAGTGCTGGCAATCGATGGCTGTCCAAGGTCATTTCACGTTCGCGCGCTCCCACGCGCGCACCTTCAGCCGCGCCTCGTCGAACAGGCGCTCGTAGTTGCCCTTGAGCAGCTTCGCGCGGGCCTCGGGCGTCAGCCTGGCGAACAGGGGGGCATAGATGTCGTAGATCTTCAGGTAGCTCCCCTGCTCGGTCGGCGCCACTTCATCGGTGCCGAAGAGGAAGCGGTCCGGGTAGCGGTTGATCAAGTCCGCCATCGCCGCGGTGGTCTCGGGCGTCTCCACCACGTACTTCGCCATCTCGGTCCACGAGATGTCGACGTAGAAGTTCTTCAGCTGCGGCGCCGCGAGGCCGCGCTCCATCATCCCCAGCTGTTCCTTGACCGGGTGCACGATCCGGCCGACGCCGGCGTGGGCCCAGATCACCTTGGTGTCCGGGTGCCGCAGCAGGAGGTCGCGGAACTGCGGCACGGTCCAGGGCTCCTGCCCGGGCTTGGGGAACGGGATGTCGATGTCGTTGTGCAGGATCACCACGAGGCCGATCTCCCCCGCGGCCGCGAGGATGCGATCGAGGGCCGGGTCGAGCAGGGAGGCCGTCTTGCCGGCAATCTTGGACGACACGAACTCCTTGTGGATAGTGAACTCGCCGATGCCGCTGAACACGCCCGGAAAGGTCTTGAGCACGCGCTTGATGTGATCCGCCGCGTACATGTCGGCCGGGTTGAAGCCGGTGATCATCGGGTCGAACCGCTGCTGCTCCTCCGGCGTCAGCGACTTGTAGGCCATGGCAATGTGCGCGTCGGTGAAGGAGTAGTAGTAGAGCGGGGCGTCGCTCTGCAGGTAGTAGGTGGGCGCGAAGTCGCCGGTGTTGCCGTGGTCCCACATCTGCTGGAGCGGGATGCCGAACACCGCCGCCCGGCCGACCTTCGTGCCCATGATCTTCAGCAGGTCGCGGATCTCGGTGCCCTCCTGCACGTAGTTGGTGAGGTGCAGGTGCGCGTCGTGGAGCAGGTAGTTCCCGCCCGCCGGCGCCGGCGGCGCCTGCGGGGCGCGCCCCGAGGCCCACAGCGCCACGCCGCCGAGCAGGACCGCCAGCAGCATCCAGCCGGCGGCCCGGAGCGCTGGCTTGCCGGTTTGTCGGATGACGGACATGTCGGACACCTTTCCGCTTCGGTTCACGGTTGACAGTTCACAGTTCACAGTTCAGGACGCGAACGACGATGGCGGCGTGACGCCGTGAGGGGACCGTGAACCGTGAACCGTCAACTGCTGACCGCCGTCTCCTAGAAGTTCATCTCGAACACCGCCGTGAACACGTTCCCGTTGCCGCCTACCGGGTAGGGCACCGCGGTGTACCCCACAGGACTCTTGTTCAAATGCAGCCACTCGGCGTTCAGCCGCAGCCCGCGCTTCCCGATGACATACCAGTTCACGCCCCCACGCACCTCCGACGAGTCGCCGTAGTTGCCCCGGATCGCCGCACCGCTGAGGTATGCCTGGAGCTTGTCCCGCACGACCATCGCCGAGGACTGAACCTGGAATCCGTGATCATCGATGTCCGCCACCGCAATAGTCCCCGGGCCCTCGTAGTCTCCCAGGAAGCGCCAGTCGTACTCCGCCTCGAGCGCCAGACCCTTGTATTTAACGCCCGCGTCCACGCTCACCATGTCGTAGTCCACCTTCTCCACGGTGATGCCGGGGCCGAACAGGTCCGGCGTGAAGATCACGCTCCCGTCCGTGAGGCGGATCTGGCTGTTCTCGATCCCGTTGGTGCCCGGCTGGCTTTGCTTGTCCTCGCGGCTGTGCGTGTAGTGGATTGCCGCCCTCGTGGCTGCTTGCTCGTGGTAGTCGTAGTCGCCGAACGTCCCGTAGAGGCCGAACTCTCCCGTGGTCGGCAGCCAATTCAGCATGAACGACGACGTGTTCAGCTGGTTGTCCAACTGGGCCGCACTCACGCCGAGCGTGCTCAGGTTGTTGGCCATCATGGCCATGTACTTGAACTTCGCGGGGAGCTCGCCCTTCAGCCAGAAGCCCGTGGTGTAGGACCCGCGGAAGAACTCGTCCGATGTGAGCCGATTGTCGACCCCGAGCCAGGTCCGGAAACTGGCCCTCGGTGCTGCGCACGGCGGGCAGGCTGGTGATCCCGCCGCCGAGCGTGACGAACCTGTTGAAGACCCAACTCAGGTTTCCTGCCCCGACGACCTGGGCGGGATCTCCCTGCGAGGCGTTCGACGACCAGACGTACAGGTAGTAGCGGAATCTGGGCGTCAGGAACCAGCCCGAGAACGGCAGGAAGAACTTTGTGAGCTGCACGTCCTCGCGTTGCGGAACGGTGTGCGTCTTGCCAAGGTAGTCGGTGTACTCGGGGTCCAGGCCCTTCTGATTGAGGTATCGGACATACGAGAACAGCCGCATGTAGATTTGGCCGTTCTCGCCTTCGTAGAGCCGAAACCCGGCGTTGGGGATGTACTCCGGGGACTTCTGCTCCGGCGCGGGCTTCTCCGTCTGGGGCACGTCCTGACCGACGACGAACACCGCGCTGCACCCGTCCGCCACCCAGACGCCCTTGTCGTCGTAGCCCCAGGTCTTGCCGAGCAGGCAGGGAGAGTCGCCCATTGACCTCGCCAGCACCACGCCCTTCGAGGTGTCGGCAGGGCACGCTTGGCGCCCCCCGGGCGGCGACGTGCAGGTGACGGTGGTCACCGCCGCCTGACCAGACTGGGCCGCCGCCTGCTCCTGTTGCGCCATCGCCGACGACGATACGCCGAGCGCCAGGGCGGTGAATCCGATCGCCGCGAGATGACGTGGCGTTTGGGCCTTGTCTTGGGTTGCGCGCATGTAGGGTCGGATCCGGGGGACGTGCCCCTCCAGCGGGACATCGGTTGACGACGGAACACCACGAAGATCACAACGAACACGAAGCCCAACGGGGCATCCCTCGTGGTCTTCCGTTCTTCGTGGACTCACTGCAGCGTGTCGCAACGGCTGGCTGACCGCAGGCCACTCGCCACTGACCACTGACAACCACTGACCACTAGCCACTAGCCACTGACCACTGCCCGTTTACCGCCGTCGCCCCCCGCCGCCGCGCGACATCCCGCCCGAGCGCGAGCCGCCGCTCGGCCGGTAGGTGCTCGACCCGGTCCCATAGCCCCCGCTGCTGCCGCTCCTCACGGAGCCCGCGTCGCGCGTGCGCTGAGTGCCCGTGGTGCGGGCAGAGGAATCGCGATCCAGCTGGCCGACCGTGCTGCCGCCACCGTATTGGGAAGCACCCGTGGTGCCGGCCCGATCCGCGCCCTGGGTGGTTCGGGTCGTCCCGGCCTGCGCGCCCTGCCCGCGCGCCTGCTCGGCCTGCGACCGCGCCTGGTCCTTCTGCGCCTGGCTGGCCTGGGGGACGTCGCTCCAGTTGCCGTCCCCGCCGTACTTCTGCCAGCTGTCGCCCGATTTCTTGTAGACGTTTCCGTCGTGGCCCGCGTAGACGTCGCCCGAACCCGTCCGCCCGACAGCCGTGGTGCCGCCCTGGCCGGTGCGCCGGACGGTCTCGCCGCCGCCGCTTCCCTGCGACACACGCGTGGTGGTCCCGGTCCGGTTGTTGGTGACCCGTGAGGTGCTCGCCCAGTCGTCGCCTCGCGAAACCTGCGTGGACCCCCAACTGCCGTAGACGTTCGACCCCTGGCGTGTCTGCGCGTACCCGCCGGTGCGCGGGTTGTAGGCCTGGGCCGCGCCCCGGGCGCCGTACGGGCCGTAGGCCGCCGCGCCCCGGGCGTAGGTGCCGGTCCGCGGGTTGTACCGCGCGCCCACGCCGGCGCCGCCGTAGGGTCCATACGCCGACACCCCTCGGCCGTACGTGCCGGTCCATGGGTTATAGCTGGCGTGGTACCCGTAGGACGGATAGTGCGGGTAGTAGTGCGGGTAACCGCCGTACCAGCCGTAGTAGGGCGGGTAGTAATAGCCGCTGCCCCACACCGCGCAGCCCCAGGCGACCATCACGCCGGTGAAGGCGAGCGCCGTCGCAAAGACCACCGCGTCGTCGTCGTCGTCCTCGACGGTCACGTAGGTCACGCTGTGCGCCGGCGAACTGACCGGGATCTCGTAGATCTGCCCGGGCACCGAGCCGGTCACCTCCCACGGCCCGGTCGGGCTCTTGCCCATGAACCACACGCCCTGGAAGCACATGTAGTACATGTCGCCGACCTTGATGATGTCCTTGTCGGTGTTGACCGCACGCGACACCGACGTCTTCTCGACGGGCTCGAACTTGGGGTCGCCGTCGTAGGCCACTTCGGGGGCCTTGAGGCTCTTCTGGACGCGGGCGGTCTGCGGGATCTGGGCAAGCATCACCGCCTCGGCCGCCTGCGACGTGCCGGGCACCGAGGCGAGCACGCGGGACCGGGAGTGCTCGAGCGGGATCTTCTTGAAGTCCTCGGGCAGGTTTGGCGTGGCGAAGGCCCACGGGCCCTTGAAGTCGGGCGCGGAGAACCAGCGGCCCGACACCAGGAAGTACACCGCGCCGGCCTTGCCCATGCGAAACACGTCGCTCTCGGTGTTGCTCACCCAGAGCAGGTTGGTGCCCGTCACGAGCACGTAGCTCGGCTCGCCCGTCAGGAGGATCAACTCGGCAGGCGCGGTGCTGACCAAGACGCGCGGCGCCTTCTTCGCATCCAGCTTCTTGCCGGGCAGCGCGGCCTTGGTCTCCTTCCAGTTGTCGTCGGCCGGCAGCTTGCTGAAGCTCTCGGGCAGTCTGCCTGCGGGTGCCCACGTGCCCTGGAGGTCCGTGGTCGTCAGCCAGGAGCCGTTGTACAGCAGGTAGTACGCGTTGGTCGGCGTGTGCTGGAACAGGTCCCAGTTGGTGTTCACGGCGAACTTGAGGTCGTTTTCCCTGATCGGGCTCCAGAGCGGGTCGCCGTCGATGTTCACGACCACCGCCGGCGTCTTGCTGAAGAAGATGACCGGCGGGTCCGCCTTGATCCCCTCGACGTTCTTCGGGACGATCAGGCTCTTGTCCACCTGCTCCAGCACGCGGTCGAGCGAGATGACACGTTCAGCGTCGGGGATCGCCTTGAGGATCTCGTCGGTCACCTCGCGCACCTTCTCCTTCGGGAGCGTCGGGAAGGTCGGCTCGAGGAGCGTCATGTCGGAGAAGTTCACCAGGCGGGCGTCGAGGGACACCTTGGTGTTCGCCTCGATCTTCACCGTGCCGAGCGCCGGCTTCTGCTGGCCGGGCTGCTGCACCGAGACGGCCGCGTAGGCGCTCATCCGCTTCTGGTCCGGCCACGCGGCGACCTGCGGCTGGTAGATCGTGAACTGCAGACCGGAGGAAGTCTGGTAGTTCCGCGGCCAGCCGAGGTCGGCCACCGTCCCGGGCGCCGCGGCGGTCGTGGCGGGCTTCTGCGCCGCCGCGGCGGCGGGCTTCTGCGCCGTGGTGGATGGCTTCTGCGCCGCCGCCTGGCGTCCGTGGGCGCCGTCGCGTGCCATGGCCGGGGCTACCGGCTGGGCCAGCAGGGCGAGCGCCGTCACCAGGGCGATCCTGGCCCGGCCGAACTGTTCGTGCTTTCGCATGGCCATACGCTTCTCCCCGGGTCTCTCTTCCAAGGGGCAACCCGGTTGTCACGGGTACGCCAGCCGACACCAGCCCACACGCGGGCAACCAGGCTGACGCCCCACTCTAGTCCTGCCACGGGGCATGGCAGAACTGTCAGTGTTGCCAGCCACGGGCCTGTTTTGTTGATTGGTGCCCGTGCATTCGGCGGGAGGACGGCGAGAAACGATTCGTATCGGGCGCGGGAGCCGCGGCGGCGCGTCTGCAACTTCACTGTGCGCTTTAGTGCCGGGCCGCTGGCAGATCTGACAGTTCTGGACCCGGCCGCGTGAACGGTAGACTCGCCACGACACACGTTCACGTAGGGCTGCTTCCGTGCCGGCCCGACCAGGGGCCCGGTGCGGCGTGCGGCCGGACCCGAACTCGGTCGAGAGGGCGACTCGCCGCGCGCGATCACCAGCGCCCGTCTCCCTGCCAGCGAGGACTTGGCAATGATGCGCAAACTGACTCCCGTGCTGTCCGGTGTCGCGCTCGTGACACTCTCCGCATGCTCCGCGCCGCCGGCGGCCGCGCCACCGGCGCCACCCACGGTGCAGGTGGTCCAGCCTGTCCAGCGCGACGTGCCCGTCACGATCGAGCTGGTCGGACAGGCGCTCGGCTCACAGGACGTCGAGCTCCGGGCCCGCGTCGAGGGGTTCCTCGACACGGTGGCGTTCACCGAGGGGTCGCTGGTCAGGAAAGGCCAGCTGCTCTACAAGATCGATCCGAAGCCGCTCGAGGCCGACCTCGCCAACCAGAAGGCCAATCTCGCGACGTGGCAGGCGAGGCTGGACAAGACCAACAACGACGTCAAGCGCCTCACGCCGCTGGCCAAGCAGCAGGCGGTGAGCCAGATGGAACTGGACGACGCCGTGTCCGCGGCCGACGCGGCCAGAGCCCAGGTGGAAGCGCAGAAGGCGGCGGTGGACCGCGTGTCCATCGATCTCGGCTACACCACCATCACGGCGCCGGTTGACGGCCTCATCGGCACGACGAAGGTCAAGCCAGGCAACCTGGTCGGGCGGGGCGAGAGCACGCTGCTGACGACCATCTCCGTGATCGATCCGATCTTCTTCCGCGTCGGCATCGCCGAGGCCGAGTACCTGCGCATTGCCCGCATGGCACAGGAGCAGAAGCGGGTGGGCACGATCAGGACGATCCCCGTCCAGCTGACCCTCGCCGACGGCACCGCGCATCCCCAGGAAGGGCGGTTCGACACCGTCGAGCGCAACATCGACCCGACCACCGGGACGCTGGCCCTGCAGATCACGTTTCCCAACCCCCAGCGGCTCGTGCGGCCGGGGCAGTACGGCCGGGTGCGGTTCAATGTCGACGTGAAGAAGGGCGCCGTGCTGCTGCCCCAGCGCGCCGTGCAGGAACTGCAGAACCTCTACAGCATTGCCGTCGTCGGCGCCGACAACAAGGTGTCGTTCCGCAACGTGAAGGTCGGGCAGCGTGTGGACAGCCTGTGGGTGATCGAAGAGGGGCTGAAGCCCGGAGAGAAGGTCATCGTCGAGGGCCTGCAGCGCGTCCGGGAAGGCGCGGTGGTGAACCCGACACCGGCGAGTGAGGTCAAGTAGCCATGGCCCGATTCTTCATAGGTCGCCCGATCGTCGCGATGGTGATCTCCATCGTCACGGTGCTGCTCGGCGCCGTGGCCATGATGGGGCTGCCCATCGCGCAGTACCCCGAGATCGTGCCGCCGATGGTGCAGGTCACCACGACGTTCGTCGGCGCGAGCGCGACCGACGTCGAGGCGTCGGTGGCGACGCCGATCGAGCAGAAGGTGAACGGCGTCGAGAACAGCATCTACATGAAGTCCACCAACGCCAACGACGGCACCCTGACGCTCAAGGTGTCGTTCGACGTGGGCTCCGATCTCGACATGAGCAACGTGCTCACGCAGAACAAGCTGTCGGAGGCGATGCCCCAGATGCCGCAGTCGGTCAAGAACTACGGCGTCGCGGCCAAGAAGGCCCTCGCGTTCCCGCTCCTGATCATCTCACTCAAGTCGCCCAACGGGACGTACGACAACAACTTCCTGTCGAACTACGCGACCATCAACATCAACGACAGCATCGCGCGCATCCAGGGCGTCGGGCAGATCAACCTGTTCGGCGGCAGCGACTACGCGATGCGGATCTGGCTCAGGCCCGATCGCATCGCGCGGCTCGGCATCACGGTGCCCGACATCGTGAACGCCATCAACCAGCAGAACCAGCTGAGCCCCTCGGGCCAGATTGGAGGGCCGCCCGCGTCGGCCGGCACCGAGTTCACCTACACCGTCCGCACCCAGGGGCGCCTCCTCAACGAAGACGAGTTCGGGAACATCATCGTCCGCACGAACCCCGACGGGTCGCAGGTGTACCTGAAGGACGTCGCGCGCCTCGAGCTCGGGACGATGCTCTACAACGCCGTCGGCCGGCACGACGCCAAGCCCGCCGCGGTCATCGCCGTCTTCCAGATCCCGGGCACCAACGCCCTCCAGGTGGCGGGCGACATCAAGAAGACGCTGGAGGACCTCGCGACGCGGTTCCCGCGGGACATGGAATACAAGATCTCGCTCGACACCACGCTGCCCGTCTCCGAGGGCATCACCGAGATCGTGCACACGCTGTTCGAGGCGGTCGCGCTCGTGATCATCGTGGTGTTCATCTTCCTCCAGAACTGGCGCGCCACCCTGATCCCGCTGCTGACCGTGCCCGTCTCGCTGGTCGGCGCGTTCATCTTCTTCCCCGTCCTGGGCTTCTCGATCAACGTGCTCTCGCTGCTCGGCCTCGTCCTCGCGATCGGCATCGTCGTCGATGATGCGATCGTCGTGGTCGAGGCGGTCATGCACCACATCGAGCACGGCATGACTCCGAAGGAAGCCACCTACAAGGCGATGGAGGAAGTGTCGGGGCCTGTCGTCGCCATCGCCCTCATCCTGGCCGCCGTGTTCGTGCCGGTCGGCTTCATGGGCGGCATCTCGGGGCGGCTCTACCAGCAGTTCGCGATCACGATCGCCATCTCGGTGTTGCTGTCGGCGTTCAACGCGCTGACGCTGTCGCCCGCGCTGGCCGCGCTGCTGCTGAAGCCTGCCACGGGGAAGAAGACGCTGCTCACGCCCTTCTACCGGATCTTCAACAAGGCGTTCGGCAAGGGGACGGACGCCTACGTCGGCGTGGCGGGCTTCCTCGCCCGCAAGCTGGTGGTGAGCCTGGTGCTGATCGGCGGGATCGTGTTCCTGACGGTCCGGCTCAACGCCCGCATCCCGGGGGGCTTCGTGCCCGAAGAGGACCAGGGCTACATCCTGGTGAACGGGCTGCTGCCCGACGCCTCGTCGCTCGAGCGCACCGACGCGGTGATGCGGAAGGTCGAGGGGATCCTGGCCCGGAACGAAGGCGTCGCCGGCTACAACACGATCACGGGCTACAGCCTGCTCACCAGCGCGTACTCGTCGAACATGGGCTTCTTCTTCGTCGAGCTCAAACCGTGGGAGGAACGCCACACCGAGGAGTTGCACGCCAACGGCGTCGTCGCGGCGCTCAACGCCGCCTTCGCCAAGGAGATTCCCGAGGCCAGCGTGGCGGCGTTCGGCCCCCCCGCCATCCCGGGCCTGGGGACCGGCGCCGGCTTCACGATGCAGCTGCAGGACCGCATCGGCAACACCCCGGATTACCTGGGCGTCCAGACGCAGCGGTTCATGGAGGCGGCCCGCAAGCGGCCGGAGATCGGGCGCATCTCGACCCTCTACCGGCCGAACGTCCCGCAGGTCTACGCCGACATCGACCGCAGCAAGGTGCTGAAGGTGGGTGTCCCCATCACCGACGTCAACACCACACTGGGCTCGCTGCTCGGGAGCGCCTACATCAACGACTTCAACCGGTTCGGCCGCGTCTACAAGGTCTACGTCCAGGCCGAACCCGAGTTCCGCCGCGACCCCAAGCAGTTCGGGCTGTTCTTCGTGCGGGGCGGCAAGGGGGAGATGGTCCCGCTCGACACGCTGGTGACCACGCGCTCCACCAGCGGGCCCGAGTTCACGAACCGGTTCAACCTGTACCGGGCCGCCGAGGTGACGGGGGTCCCGGCCCCCGGCATCAGCTCGGCGCAGGCCATGACGGCGCTCAAGGAGGTGGCGGCCGAGGTACTGCCGCCCGAGATGGGCTACCAGTGGGCCGACCTGTCCTACCAGGAGGATCGGGCGCCCTCGCCCGGACCCACTTTCGCGGTGGCCATCTTCCTCGTGTTCCTCGTCCTGGCGGCTCAGTACCAGAGCTGGACGCTGCCCTTCAGCGTGCTGCTGGGCACGCCGTTCGCCGCCCTCGGGGCGTTCTTCGGGCTGTGGGCCGCGCGCCAATGGATGTCGCCGAGCTACGTCAACAACATCTTCGCCCAGATCGGCCTGATCATGCTGATCGGCCTCGCCGCGAAGAACGCGATCCTGATCGTCGAGTTCGCCAAGATGCTGCGCGAGCAGGGCAAGGACGCCTACTCGGCGGCGATCGAGTCCGCGCGGCTGCGGTTCCGGCCGATCCTGATGACCGCTTTCGCCTTCATCCTCGGCGTCGTACCGCTGGTGCGGGCCAGCGGCGCGGGCGCGGAGTCGCGGAAGGTCATGGGCATGACGGTCTTCTCGGGCATGTTGATCGCGACCATTCTCGGCGTGCTCCTGGTGCCGATGCTGTTCGTGCTGGTCGAGAAACTCTCTGGCGCCGGGCGCCGGCAGGCGCCGGCCCCCAAGGGACCGGACGCCGCTGCCGGCGTGGGAGGCCACTGATGACGATTCGACACCTCTTGCGTCGCTCCGGCGCGCTCGCGGCGCCACTCGCACTCGCCGCGCTCACGGCCGCTTGCACCGTAGGTCCCGACTACAAGCGGCCCGACCTTCAGCCGCCCCCGGCCCACCGCGGGCAGTCGGCGCCTTCTCCCGAGTCCCTCGCCGACGCCACATGGCTGAAGGTCTTCGACGACCCGGCGCTCTTCAACCTTGTCCGTGAAGGCCTTGCCAACAACATCGACCTGAAGGTGGCGGGGGCCCGGGTGGTCGAGGCCCGGGCGATCGCCGGCATCGCCCGGTCGTTCCGGTACCCGCAGGTCGGCGTCGGCGTCGCGGTGTCGGGCGAGCAGATCTCCCGCCTGGCCGACCCCCCCGCGTCCGCGGAGACCACGCCCGATTGCCGGTACGCCAACTTCGGGTTGAACGGGTCGGTGAGCTGGGAAGTCGACCTGTTCGGCCGCCTGAAGCGCGGCGAGGAGGCCGCGTTTGCGCAGTACCTGGCGACCGAGGAAGGCCGCCGGGCGATCGTGGTGGCCCTGGCCAGCGACATCGCGTCCACGTACTTCCTCCTGGGTGAGCTCGACCTCCAGCTCGAGATCTCCCGTCGGACGCTGAAGATCAACGACGACACGGTCGCCTATTACACCAACCGGCTCGCGGGCGGCGTGTCCAACCGCCTCGAGGTGGACCAGGCCAAGGCCAACCGGGCCCTCACGGCCTCGACGATCCCCGACATCGAGCGGCAGATCGTCCTCGCGGAGAACGCCATGAGCGTGCTCCTCGGCCGCCCACCCAGTCCGATTACCCGGGGCCGCGCCATCACCGAGCAGAAGCCGCCGCCCGGAGTCCCGGCCGGCCTGCCGGCGCAGCTCCTCGAGCGCCGGCCCGACGTGCTGCAGGCGGAGCGGCTCCTGATGGCAGCCAACGCGGACATCGGCGCGGCCAAGGCGCTCTTCTACCCGACCATCAGCCTGACCGGCTCCGCAGGCTCGCTGAGCGGGTCGCTGTCCAACTTCATGCGGCCCGATGCGATCGTGTGGTCCCTCGGGGCCGGCCTGTTCCAGCCGATCTTCAACGGCGGCCGGATCAGGCGCAATTACGAGGCTTCCCTGGCGCGCTACGACCAGGCGCTCGGCATCTACCAGCAGACGGCCCTCGTGTCGTACCGCGAAGTGGCCGACGCGCTGGTGTCGATCGAGAAGCTCGGGCAGCGGCGGGTCGAGATCGAGGGGGGCGTCGAGGCGCTCCGCGACGCCGTCCAACTCTCGCGGTCGCGCTACGACACCGGCCTCTCGACTTACCTGGAGGTCCTGCTCGCGGACCAGCAGCTGTTCCAGCAGGAACTCCAACTCGCGGTGACGCAGGGCGAACAGTTCCGCGCCCTCACGCAGCTGTACCGATCGCTCGGCGGCGGCTGGCAGGCAGACCCGTCGGCCCCGCCCCCGGGACCGCCGAAGTAGCTGGACGGTTGGAGAACCTGTCCCCGCGGGCGGGTCGCCCGCGGGGGCGCCATCCTCAACCATGCGGAGCGACACCCCCCTCGTCCCCGCCGTCGACTGGCTGCGCGGCTACCCGCGTCAGTGGCTTCTTGCGGACGTCGGCGCCGGCCTGATTGCCGCCGCGGTCGTCATTCCCAAGGCGATGGCGTTCGCCACCCCGGAGGATTGGCTGCGGCACGCCGGTGTCACCCTCTGGCTGGTGGCGCTGAACCCCGACGTGCTCACCGTCGTCAAGCGCTCGAAGATCGGCCAGGCGCTGGGCCGGGAGCGCATGTTCTTCAACCTGCAGGCCGCGATCGAGACGTACACGACCGGTAAGGTAGTACCACGCGGCTGACCCCGCAACCGCCGCTGCGGCGGGCGCCGAGGCGCCGCCGCGCACATGGAAGGACAGAGGTGAGACGATGAAAGGCAAGAACAAGAAGGGCAAGAACGGGGATCCCGCGAATGATGCCGGCGTGAGTGTCGCCGATTCGCAGCAGCAGCAGGGGCCGGATCAGGAAAAGAAGAACAAGGACAAGAACGACAAGAAGCTCAAGCAGAAGGACTACGACAAGGAACTCGCGCGCCTGCACGGCGAGCTCGTCAAGCTCCAGCGGTGGGTCCAATACAAGGGCCTGAAGGTCTGCGTGGTGTTCGAGGGGCGCGACGGCGCGGGCAAGGGCGGGACGATCAAGGCCATCACCGACCGGGTGAGCCCTCGCGTGTTCCGGGTGGTCGCGCTCCCGTCGCCGACCGAGCGCGAGAAGAGCCAGATGTACATGCAGCGCTACCTGCCGCACCTCCCCGCGGCCGGAGAGATCGTCATCTTCGACCGCAGCTGGTACAACCGCGCGGGCGTCGAGCGGGTGATGGGATTCTGCACCGAGAAGCAGGCGCAGGGGTTCCTCAAGGGCGTGCCGCTGGTGGAACAGGCGATCGTCAATTCCGGCGTCATCCTCCTCAAGTACTGGCTGGAAGTCAGCCCGGACGAGCAGACACGGCGCCTCGAGGGACGCATCAAGGACGCCCGCAAGATCTGGAAGCTCTCGCCGATGGACCTCGAGTCCTACAGCCGGTGGTACGACTACTCGAAGGCGCGCGACGAGATGTTCACCGCGACCGACAGCGGCTTCGCGCCGTGGTTCGTCGTCGACTCCAACGACAAGAAGCGCGCGCGGCTGAACATCATCAGCCACCTCCTGAGCCAGGTGCCATACAAGAAGGCGCCGCGCGACAAGGTCAAGCTGCCGAAGCGCCAGAAGGCCAAGGGCTACCGGGAGCCGGACTACCCGTATAAGTACGTGCCCGCCAAGTACTGACGGTTTAGGCCGGCAGGCGGTACGCGGTGGGCGTGCTGAGCGTGATCGGGGTGATACCCCGCTCCCGCCTGCCGCCCTCCGCCTGATCGACCGTGAAGCCCTGCCCTGATTACCGGACGCCCTCCGTCCAAGCTTGTCGCCTCAAAAGGACGACGGCTGTCTCGAACCACCCGAAACAGCAAGCTTTTGGGCCTGTTTCGGCACTTTCCGGCTGGTCCGTTCATTGCCATACCCCTGGCCGTTCGGAGGAACCGTCATGCGATCGAAAACATCTCTGACCTTTCTCATCGCACTGCTCGTGGCCGTCCTGGTGTTCCCGGCGGCAACCGCCGGGGCGCAGCCTTACCGCCATGGTCACGTGCGCGTACACGTTGGCGTTGGTTGGGGGTATCCCGCCTGGGGCTGGGGTTATCCGTACTGGGGCATGGGTTGGGGTTGGGGCTGGGGCGGCTACTGGGGCCCCTGGGGCTACCCGTACATGGGCTATCCCGGCTATTACGGCCCCCGCGACAACTCGGCGGAAGTGAAGCTCGAGGTCAAGCCGAAGGACGCACAGGTGTTCGTCAACGGCTACTACGCGGGCCTCGTGGACGACTTCGACGGGACGTTCCAGCGTCTCCACCTGGCGCCGGGAGACCACGAGATCGTCCTCTACCTGGAGGGCTACCGGACGGTCAAGCAGACCATCCGGGTTCGGCCGCGCGAGGACGCGAAGATTCGCTACGCGCTCGAACCGCTTCCAGCCGGTGAGAAGGCGGAACCGCCGCCGCCCCCGCCGCCCGAGGAGGAGCAGCAGCAGCCGCAGCAGCCCAGCGCCCCCACTCCACGGCGTCCGGCCCCATCCGGTCAGCCGGCGCCGTCCATCCGCGCCGAGGCGCGGGGCTTCGGGACGCTCGTGTTCCGCGTCCAGCCGGTTGGTGCCGAGATCCTGATCGACGGCGAGCGGTGGCAGGGTCCGGAAGGCGACGAGCGCCTGGTCGTCCAGGTGTCGGAGGGCTCGCACCGGGTCGAGATCCGCAAGGAAGGGTTCGTCCCGTACACCGGCGAGGTGACCGTGCAGGGAGGCGGAACGACGCCGCTCAACGTGAGCCTCCCGCCGCGCGGGGAATAACAGGCAAGAAGAAGTCAGGTGGCGATTGTCTCATTGGCGACTGTCTATCTGTTGCTTCAGATGGTCAGTTGCCAAGTAGACAGTTGCCAAGTGAACTTACCGGCTACCGGTAATCCGGTACCTCCCCAGCTCCACGGCGACCGGCTCGACCTTCCAGATCCTCTCGCAGTACTCCTGGATGGACCGGTCGGACGAGAACTTCCCCATCCGCGCCACGTTCAGGATCGACATCCGCGTCCAGCGGTCCTGGTCCCGGTACGCCAGGCTCACCTGTTCCTGCGCGTCCACATACACGCGATAATCCGCCAGCACCAGGTACCCGTCATCACCAAGGAGTGAATCGACGAGCGGTTTGAAGAGGTCCCGATCGCCCCGTGAGAACAGCCCCGAGGCAATCTGGTCCAACGCCTCGCGAAGCTCCGGTTCCGACTGGTAGTAGTCCCGCGGGAAGTACCCGTCGCCTTCACGGCCCGGACTTCCTCTGCGGTCAGGCCGAAGAGGAAGAAGTTCTCTGCACCGACTTCTTCGCGCATCTCGACGTTCGCGCCGTCGAGCGTCCCGATCGTCAGGGCGCCATTGAGGGAGAACTTCATGTTGCCCGTGCCCGACGCCTCCTTGCCCGCCGTCGAGATCTGCTCGGAGAGATCGGCCGCCGGGTAGATGTACCTCGCGTTCGTGACGTTGAAGTCCGGATAGAAGACGACCTTGAGGCGGCCGGCGACGTCCGGGTCGGCGTTGATCACCTCTCCCACGCCGTTGATCAGCCGGATGATGCGCTTGGCCATGAAGTAGCCAGGGGCGGCCTTGCCGCCGAACACGAACGTGCGCGGGACGACATCCAGCCGCGGGTCGCGTTTCAGCCGGTTGTAGAGCGTGATGATGTGCAGCACGTTCAGGTGCTGCCGCTTGTACTCGTGGAGCCGCTTCACCTGGATGTCGAACAGCGAGCCGGGGTCCACCACGATCCCGGTGCGCGCCCCGATCGCGGAGGCGAGGTCCTGCTTGTTCGCCCTCTTGATCTCCCGCCACTCCGCGTGGAAACCGGGGTCATCGGCAAGCCGCTCGAGGCGTCTCAGCTGCCGCAAGTCCCGGATCCAGCCGTCACCGATCCGGCTCGTCACGAGCCGGCTGAGTCTCGGGTTGCCCACCAGCACGAACCGGCGCGGCGTCACGCCGTTCGTCACGTTGACGAACTTCGCCGGCGTCCACTCGCAGAAGTCGCGGAGCACGTCCGTCTTGATCAGCTCGCTGTGGAGTTCCGCCACCCCGTTGATCGTATGGCTGCCGACGCTGGCGAGGTGGGCCATGCGAACGTAGCGCTCGCCGGTCTCGTCGATCAGGGACATGCGACGGCACCGCTCATCGTCTCCCGGATATCTCACGCGCACTTCGTCGAGGAACCGGCGGTTGATCTCGCACACGATCTCGAAGTGACGCGGCAGCATGCCCTGGAATAGCGGCACCGGCCACCGCTCCAGCGCCTCGGGCAGGACGGTGTGGTTGGTGTAGCCGAAGGTCCGCTGGGTGACGTCCCACGCCTGTTCCCACCCGAGCCCGTGCTCGTCCACGAGCAGCCGCATCAGCTCGGCCACGGCAATGGAGGGGTGGGTGTCGTTCAGCTGCACGGCGAACTTCTCGTGGAACGTCTCGGGCAAGCCTCCCGCGCTCGCGTGGATCCGCAGCATGTCCTGCAGGGAGCACGAGACGAAGAAGTACCTGCTGCCCAAGCCGCAGCAGCTTGCCGCCCGCGAGATCGTCGTTCGGGTAGAGCACCTTGGTGACGGTCTCCGAGATGACCTTCTCTTCGACGGCGCCGTAGTAGTCCCCGACATTGAAGTCCTGGAAGTCGAAGGACTTCACGGCCTCGGCCTTCCAGAGGCGCAGGGTGTTGCAGGTGTTGACCCGGTAACCGACGATGGGTGTGTCGTAGGCTGTTCCTCTCACCTCGCGGCCCGGCACCCAGCGGACGCGGTAGCGCCCGTCATCGTCGAGGTAGCCCTCGGTGCGGCCGCCCCACTTCACGTGGTAGGCCACTTCGGGCCGGTGGATCTCCCATGGGTTCCCGAGGCGCAGCCACTGGTCGGTCACTTCGGTCTGCCAGCCGTCGTGGATCTCCTGGTCGAAGATCCCGAACTCGTAGCGGATGCCGTACCCGATCGCCGGGATTTGGAGCGTGGCCAGGCTCTCCATGTAGCACGCCGCCAGCCGGCCCAGTCCCCCGTTGCCCAACCCGGGTTCCTCTTCCTGGTCGACGAGCCTTTCGAAGTCCAGACCCAGCCCTTCCATGGCTGCGCGGGCCTCGGGGAGGATACCGAGGTTCACCAGGTTGTTTTCGAGGTGGGGCCCGAGCAGGAACTCCGCGGACAGGTAGCTGACGGTGCGGGGGCCCGGCCTGAGGTGGGTTTGCACGGTGTGCAGCCAGCGCTCGAGGAGCTGGTTGCGGACCGTGCAGGCCAGAGCCGTGTAGAGGTCGTTCGTGGTGGCCACCTCGAGGACCGTTCCCTGCGTGTAGAACAGGTGCCGGAGAAAGTCCTCGGTGAAGGTTCTGACGGCCGCGGCCCTGACGGCCGCCTCGCCACCGCCCGCTGTGGGGGCCGCCGGCGCGCTCCTCTTCGAGCTCACGCTCTTCGCCGTTGTCTTCTTTCGCTGCTCGGCCATCTCGTCCTCCACCGCCGGATTCGGAACTCGGAGTCAGGAACTGCAGCGGGACAGTGTGATCCCGGAATCCCGATGCCTGACTCCTGAATCCTGTGCCTTCTCAATTCTCCATTCTCCATTCTCGCCCCCCCCCCGGCGTTCCCTGCGAGTACTGACAGGCGCGGACGGGAAGTTCTGTCAGCCATTGGATCGCGGGCCAGGGGTTCGTGATAACAGTGATATTCGCTGGAATATAGCCACTTTCAGGAGGTTCGATGAAACACCGGAACGCACTGTCAATCACGCTAGTCGTCCTGCTGTCGCTTTGCTCGCTGGCCGTCCCGGCCCTTGCCCAGGACCAGAAGCCCCAAGTTCAGATCCCCAATCCCGGCGTGCCCCAGATCATGACGATGGAGGGCAATTTCGTCCGAGCCGCCTACAACAACGAGGGCTACGTCATCCTCGGCTACAAGCTGGCGAACGAATCGGTCGGCGACGAGTGGATGTACATCGAGCTGGGCGTGACCCTCCGGGAGGGTGTCAAGGACTACAAGCTGCTCCGCGAGCACCTGTCGCTCTCGACGCCCGACGGCAAGACCATTCCCATGGCAACGCAGCCCGAGTTCATGAAGGCGAACTTGCGCGCGCTCGAAACACAGGCCAAGGTGATCCGCGACTCGATCAACTACTTCCCGCCGATGGCGTCGAAGCCGTGCCGGATTGGTTTCTTCTCGGAGCTGGGCACCCGCACGATGGCCTGGGACGAGGTGGAGCTGAGCTACACCCGTGCGTGCCTCGGCCGGATCTTCTTCCAAGTGCCTGGCGGGATTCCGTACGGCCAGCACTGGCTCAACGTGAAGTTCCAGGACTCGGTCATCCGCGTGCCGTTCAAGATCCTGACGAAGGACGAGGAGAAGCTGCTCTCGAAGAACTACAAGAGCATCAAGAAGCAGGTGGACGAGGCGTTCAAGCCGAAGAAGAAGTAGGACAGCTTGCAGCTTGCAGCTGACAGCTTTTCAGCCGATCACGCGTGATTTGCTGCCGGCTGCCAGCTGCCAGCTGTCTATACGATGTGGTGCTTCATCGCGTACTGGATCAGTTCGGCGTTTGTCGTGACGTTGATTTGCTCCATCAGCCGGTACTTGTGGAACGCCACCGTCCTGGGCGCGATGTTCAGGATGGCCGCGACCTGCTTCATCGACCGACCCTCGGCCAGCAACTGCACCACCTCGCGCTGACGCGGCGTCAGCTCGTGCCGGTCCTTCCCTTCTCGCCCGCCGTGCATCAGCGATCCC
The DNA here is from genome assembly GCA_963744445.1 of uncultured Acidobacteriota bacterium. Lineage (GTDB taxonomy): Bacteria > Acidobacteriota > Vicinamibacteria > Vicinamibacterales > Fen-181 > CAVUTP01. Next base: position 1,282,391 of record CAVUTP010000014.1, on the reverse strand, counting down.
ACCATCCCCTGCGTCACAAGGGGCGTGACGTACGAGCGGTGCTGCATCACCTGCTGGATGGCGGTGAGGAGCTCCGAGGCGGCCGACCGTTTCAGCAGGTACGCCGAGGCGCCCGCCCGGAACGCTTCGGCCGCCAGGTCCGGGTCCTCGTTCATCGTGACGAACACGAGCTTGATCTCGGGATCCAGCTCCTTTATCTGCCGGGCCGCCGTCAGGCCGTTGAGCAGCGGCATGCTGATGTCCACGACGACGACGTCCGGGCGGAGTTCGCGCACCGCCGTCAGCAGGGCGCGTCCGTCCGCGACCTTGCCGACGATGTCGCATGACGGGGACAGCAGCTTCTCGAAGGCCTCGGCGATCATGACGTGGTCGTCGGCCACCACCACACGCGGTCGTCTCATCTCATGTCCTCGCTTCCAGCGCCGCCGGCCCGTTCGGCGGCGGGGTTTCGTCGTTCCGAACCGGCACCTCGAACTCGATCGTCGTGCCGCCGCCCGCGCTCGACCGGACGGTCATGAACCCGCCGACCAGGTGCAGCCGCTCGCGCATGCTGACGAGGCCGAGGCCTCCCCGCTTCCCCGCCGTGGCCGCGTCGAACCCGCGGCCGGCATCCGCGACCACCAGGCGGAGGGTCCCCGCGCCGCCCGTCATGGTCACCCGCGCGTCGCTCACCCCGCTGTGCTTCAGCACGTTCTGCAGCGACTCCTGCACGAGCCGGAACACGCACAGCGACGTGTCGGCTGGCGCCGAGGCCGGAACCCCGTCGTGCGCGAAGGTGACCTGCAGCCCGTGCTTCGACAGGTCCCGGCAGTAGCCCTGCACCGTGGCGAGCAGCCCGAGCGCCTCCAGCTTCGACGGGTGCAGGCGGTACGACAGGTTGTGCACCTCCGTCGAGATTTCGATGGTCTGCCGCCAGAGGTCCCGTGCGCGCGCGGCGAGGGCCTCGCCGGCCAGCGGCGGGCGGCCGAGCGCCATGCCGTCGAGCTCGATGGCCAGCAGCGCCAGGCGCTGCTGCAGGTCGTCGTGCAGCTCGCGAGCAATCCGCCGCCGCTCGTCCTCCTGGGCGCTGATCAGCCGGCCGCTCAATTCGCGCTGCCGCTTCTCCGCCTCGATACGCTCCGTGATGTCCACGCAGCCGCCGACGAAGCCGTGGAACTCCCCGGCGGCGTCATACCGGGGGGTGCCCTGGGCCAGCATCCAGCGGTAGGCGCCGTCGTGGCGGCGAAGTCGATACTCGGTCTCGTACGGCTCGCGCGCCTCGAATGCCGTGCAGTACTTGCGGTCTACAGCCTGAAGGTCGTCGGGGTGGACGCGCTCCAGCCAGCCGTCCCCCAGTTCCTGTTCGACGGGCCGGCCGGCGACGCGGAGCCATTCCCGGTTGAAGTACGTGCGCCCCCTGTCGAGGCCGCTCATCCAGACCCCGACCGGCAGCGCGTCGGCGAGGAGGCGGAACCGCCGCTCGCTTTCGCGCAACGCCGTTTCCTGGCGCTTCTGCTCGGTGATGTCGCGGTGCGTGACGACCGCACCCCCGTCGGCGCGCCGGAGCGGAACCACCTTCATCGTGAACCACTGCTCGCAGTCCCCGCAGTCGAGAACGTAATCGCAGTCGAACGCGAGGAGCCGTCCCTCGCAGACCGCCCTGACCCCGGCTGCCGCGTCCGCCGCGCCGGGCACACCGTCCGACGCCGCGCGATCGCAGACGCCGACGTAGCTGGCGCCGGGCGAGATGGACGCCTCGCTCCGCACCCCCCGGGCCCGCCCGTACGCCGTCCAGGATTCGTTGACGCCGATGATCACGCCGTCCCGGTCGAGCACCGCGAGCTGGGCGGGCATCGACGAGAGGATGTCGCCCCTGAGGCGATCGCTCTCGGCGACCGCCGTGTCGGTCTGCCTGCGCTGCATCACGTTGGCGAGCGCCTGTCCGAGCGTCCGCACCTGTTGCACGAGGTCGGCGGGCCAAGTCCGCTCGCTCGTGTGCGACACACAGGACAGGGCCCCGAGCGCCTGCCCGCCCACCTCCAGCGGCACGACCGCCAGCGAACGAATGCCAACCTCGCGCATCAGGTCGCGTTCCAGGGACGCATCCGCCGGCAGGTCCTCCAGCCTCTCCACCGCGAACGTCTGCAGCGAGGTCAGGGCCAGCGCGATGGACGGCATCCGGGCCAGCTGATAGTCGCCGGACACCACCGGGCTCCCCGGTGCGCAGTCGTCCACGGTCCGGACGGCCCTTCCATCGGCCGTCAGCTCGAAGAGCGAGACCCGGTCGACGGCCAGGTACTGGCGGATCACCGCGACCGCCGCGCCCACGGCGATGTCCATCCGGGCGATGGAGACGCCTCGAAGAGCGGCAGACACATCGGACAGGACCGTCTCGAACCGCAGCCGGGCCGTGAGGCTGCGCTCCAGGGCAGCCCGTTTTCGCCGCTGGGCCAGCATCATGACGATCAGCGCGGTCTGAACGCCCAACACGAACACCGCGGCGATGATCCACCCCGGGTGGAACGTCCAGAAGCCCGGCTCGCGGTACGGGACCGAGGCGCCGCCGGGCAGCGCGCTCTCCGGGATCCCGAACCGCTTCGTCGAGACGGTCTGATCCACGACCAGGCCCAGCCCCGGCAGCTCGGGGGCCTCGGAGGTCAGGATCAGGACGTTCTGGGGCGTCAGGCCGGCCGCCGGCCCCGCGGCGAGCAGCGACAGGAAGAGACCGAGGGCCGCCAGCGGGCGGGACCCGACCCGGACGGGCCGGCGGCGCGGTCCGGCGTCGGCCAGACGATGAGGACTGCAGGGGCAACGCATGGCTGTGCTGCGGCTGGATCAGGCGACCGATGTCGATGGGGTCCCCTACCCGCCTGCCAAAACGCGCAGTCGAATCGCATCGACAGTGTTGCCTGCGGGGCCTTCCGCCGAATCCCTAGAAACGGGGGGGAAACGAGGGGGAATCAGGGGATACGGCCAGTATCCCGGCACCGGTCGGGCTGTCTATTCTGACAGGTGGGCGACTCCGCCGCCTGGGCCGCAAGCCCAAGCTCAGCAGTCCCTGCCTGGCTTCGGCCAGCCGACGGCCCACGAGGCTCGTGTCACTCCCGGGGGTGGGAACGCAGCGGTTCCTTCGAACGAAGGTCGCCGTCGGCGCGGGTCCCGTAATCCCACTGCCGGCTATGGAGTGCGGCACGAACGGCTGGAACGAGGTCGCGCTCGGAATCGACCTTGCAGACGAACCGCGCGGCGCCTGCCTTCAGGCAACGCGCCACGACCTCCGAGTCCGCGCTGACCATCACGAACGGTGTCGCGCGTCCCAGGTCCCTGAGGATGCCCAGGGCCCCGAGGCCGTCGAGCACCGGCATCCACACGTCGCTGACAATGACGTCGGGCTCGCGCGTCAGCACGGCGTCCACGAGTTGCCTGCCGTTCTCGACGCACCCGATCACGTCGAAGTGCCGCCCCAACACGACGGTCAGCATCTCGCGGATCGGCGCGTTATCGTCTGCCACCAATACGGAGATCTTGGACATCGGTCTTCCTGCGGTTCGTGTACGGGTATCTCAGTCTAGGCGGGCGTCCGGGCGGGTGTCGTTGCTGTGGAGCAATGTTGCACAAGGCTGATGCGTTGTGGGACCGATGAGCGTCGGCAGCTCTGCCAGGCGTTGTCAGGAGAGCAGGGCTTCCGGGTGGCGGATCAACACGCGGCCGCGGGTCTTGACCAGGTGTCCGTCGCGTTCCCAGCGCTGCAGCTGCCGGCTGGCGGTGAACATCCCCACGTCGGCGAGGGCAGCCAGGTCGTGGTTCGAGATGTCGACCTCCACGCCGCCGGGCAGCACGCGTCCGACGGTCGCCCCCAGGTTCGTGATGGCACGGCCAATCCGCTGCTCGGCGGTGCGCGAGAGCAGCGACACGTGGCGCTCGCCGAACTCCTGGAGATAGTGCAGCGCGATGCGGAGAGCGTTTTCCGCCAGGCGAGGATGGGTGCGCGCGGCGGACCGAATGGCACGGGCTTCCCAGGTCCAGACACGGGACCGGCCCGCGGTCAGGGCGGTGCCCATGTACTCTACGGCCCCGGGCACCAGGCTGGCGAGCCCGAAGCACTCACCCGGGCCGAGCCAGCGCAGCAGCACGTCGCGACCCTGCGCGGTGGCGCGGGCAAACCTCACCCGGCCGTCATCCAGGACGAACATCGCGCCGGCCGGCTCGCCCTGGCGGCACAGGATCGTGCCCGCCGGGTACTCGCGAACGGCGGCGACCGCCAGTACGGCGCAGGTATCGGCCTCCGTCAAGCCCGCCAGCAGCGGGGGTGAAAGGGCGGCCCGACGGTCCGGGGTCTTCGTGGTCATCGTGGCGGGGCCATGGCTTGAGGCGAGACTACCGGGAAGGCGTCCACGGGAACACTGGCAGAACTGGCAGCACGACGGCGAAAAGTATGCAGGACGGGCGGCCAGCCGATCGCTCGCGTCTATACTGGCCGCGGTCGGCGCTTGTTCCGCCATCCCCGACGCCGTCACGCCTTGGAGGTCTGACCCGAACATGAGCCGTCCTCACCCGGACCCGGGATCGCTCGAACGCGAGAACGAGGACCTGCGGGCGCAGCTGGATGCCCTCACGGCCCGGGCGGCGGGTGCCGCCTCCGAGGCGGACGCCCGGCTCGAAGCGCTTCGCCAGTCGGAGGCGAAGTTCAAGACGGCGTTCCTCACGAGCGTCGATGCCTGCTACATCGGCACCCTCCACGATGGGCGGATCCTCGAGATCAACGCGGCGTTCGAAGGCCTCTTCGGGTATTCACGGGAGGAGGCGATCGGGCGCACCTCGCAGGAACTCGGCCTGTGGGTCGATGACGGCGACCGGCGGCGGATGCGTGAGCGGCTGCGGTCGGTCGGGTTCGTCAAGGAGATGGAAACGCGGGGACGCAGGAAGGGCGGCGCGCAGTTCGAATGCTCGGTGTCGACGACCGCCCTTCACCTGCTGGACGTGGAGTGCGAGATAGGCGTCGTCCGCGACGAGAGCGAACGGAAGCACACCGAGCAGGTGCTGCGCGACCTGACGGGCCGATTGATCGAGGCGCAGGAGGCGGAGCGGGCGCGGCTCGCCCGGCAGTTGCACGACGACTTCTCCCAGCGGCTGGCGCTGCTGGCCGTCAACCTCCACCTGCTCCGGGGGGCGCTGCCCGAGACCGCCGCGAAGCTGCGGGAGTCGGTGAACGGCCTTCACGCGGGCGTGCAGGAACTGGCCAGGGACGTTCGCAGGATGTCACAGGACCTTCACCCGGCCCGTCTCGAGCAGTTGGGCCTGGTGTCGGCGGTGCGCGGGCTGTGCGCCGACCTGTCTGCTTCGCACGGCCTTCCCATCAGGTGCGACGCGCGGGATGTGCCGCTCGACTTGCCAGGCGACGTGGCGCTCTGCCTGTACCGGGTAGCGCAGGAAGCGTTACGGAACGTCATCAGGCACGCCAGCGCCGGGTCGGCGCTGGTCGAGATGACCGGGACCGCAGGGGACGTTCGCCTGGCGGTCACCGATGACGGCCGCGGCTTCGACCCGGCCCCCCCCGGCCGAAGGGCGCTTTGGGCCTCGCGAACATGCGGGAGCGTATGCGCTCGATCTCGGGCCGGATGACGATCGAGTCGAAACCCGGGCAGGGCACACGCGTCGAGGTGCGAGCGCCGCTGGCCGGGGGCTAGGGCAAGACTCGCGAGTCAGGATTCGGGATTCGGGATTCGGGATTCAGCCGTCCCGCGTGACGGCCGTCCAACGCCCTGATTCCCGAATCCTGATTCCTGAGTCCTTCGTGATCCCTATTTCATTTCTTCTTGACCGGCGGCGGGTAGTTCTTCAGTAGCTTCGCCATCGCCTTGTCGAGGTTCTTCTGCCGCTTCTCGGGGTTGGCCTTGTCGTCGATCGTCTTCGACGCCGCCCCGCGCCAGACCAGCTGCTTGGCGGCCGGGTCGTAGATGTCCACGCCAACCGTGCCGATGTTGATCGTGCTGCTCGTCGCCGTGCCCATCCCGCCCCCGTAGCCCCAGCGGGGTCCGTATCCGTAGGCAGGCGAGCCGTACGTGTTCCACTGGCGTTCCTGGGTGATCGCCGCCTGGTAGCCGACGTAGAGGTCCGCCTTCTCGTCGTCGGTCTTGGTGAGCCCCTTGGCCGCCAGCTGCGAGTCGATCGCGGACTTGATCTGCGTGTCGGTTATCTGGTCCATCGGGGTCCCGCCCTCGATCTTCACCCACTTGTAGGTCTTGTACTTGGTGAAGTCGGTATCGGGCAGGGCGTTGTACTTCACGTCCTGCGCCGCGACCGACCCGGCCACCCCCAGGATCAGCGCCACGGCCAGCGCGGCCCGCCTCCACGTGCTCGACATGTCCGCCTCCTTGCTCACCGCTGGTTGCCGACAGACTACTTCTTGGCCGGGGGCTCGACGGAGATCAGCACCGCTTCGGTCCATGTGATGTCCACCTTGTCGCCCACCTTGACGCTGGCCAGGGCCTTCTTGTCCACGACCTTCGAGCTGTACTTCCAGCCGTTGGGCCCCGAGAACGTGATAGACGGGATCTGCATGTCGATCTCGGTGATGGTCGCGGTGATCGTCCGCTGGCTGGCCGCCGTGGCGCCGGGCACGCCGCTGGACGGGGTGACGGCCGCCTTGTCGGTGTCCACGGCCTTCTCGCCGGGGGCCTTCACGCGAAGCACGATGTTCTCGTAGTAAGTGGCGGTGATGGTGTCGCCGACCTTGATCTCCGAGAACCGCTTGGCGTTGGGTGGCGCGGTGACCGTGACGTAGTTGCCTTTCGGGCCCTTGAGCGTCAGCTCGCGGGTATCGGCCTGGATCGCCTCGACCGTGCCTGTGATGGTCTGCTTGTCCCCGGGGATCGCCTTCGTCTGCGCGAAGACCGCTCCGGCGGCCGCGATGACCGTGATACAGAGCACCGCGCCAATCATCCGTCTCATATGACCTCCTGGCATCGCCGGCTGTGCCGCGATGAAACCGCGAGAACGAAGGCGGTGCGGGCGGCCGGGCCCGGCGCCGCTCCAACCCACACACTGTAGCGGCGGAACCTCGGGGAATAAACTGTCAGAACTGTCAGCGGGTGGAGGATATGTTGACGGGCCGGGAACCAGGGATCAGGTTTGGATTCGGGATTCAGGATTCGGGATTCAGGGGATCCGGCAGGTGTACGGCGTGATCTCGGCTAGTTCGAGTACAGCTGCGAGACGAACGTGCGGCCGGCGAGGGCAGCCCTGATGGCGGGCACGAGATCGGACGCCAGGTGCGATTTCAGCACGTAGCCGAGGCCGCCCGCCTCCATGGCCGCCCGCACGTACTCCTCGTCCTCGTGCACGGTGAGGAAGACGATCGGCATCAAGCGGCCCCTCTCACGCAGGAGCCTGGCCGCACGCAGGCCGCTCATGATCGGCATGGAAATGTCGAGGACGAGGACGTCGGGGGAGTGGCGGATCGCCGCGTCCACGGCTTCCCGGCCCGTGCCGGCATACGCCACGACCTCGAACTCGACGCCCAGTGTCGTCACGAGCTGATCGAAGACCCGCCGGTTGTCGTCGGCCACGACCAGGCGAGTTCTGGCCGCGTCCGCGTTGGTCACGCCGTTGGGGTCTTCCCGGGTGGCATTACGTTCGAGCACCATGGCCGTCACACAACCAGATTCTAGACGCGGCCGGGCCGTTTGTCTTCGTGCAAGTGTGCCAGTCTCCGCGTGCACAATCTGACAGTGGGCTTCATCGAGTGGCGTGCGATCGCACGCCGCTGCCCGCCTGACACACACGTCCGGTGCACTGGCATGCGAGGTTCCCGTTTCGTCAGCTCTTGATCAGCTTCGCGAGGAGTTCGTCCGCCATATCGGTACGTTCCCAGGGCAGGTCGAGGTCCGTTCGCCCGAAATGCCCGTACGCCGCCGTCTTCCGGAAGATCGGTTCGTCGAGCCCCAGGTGGTCGATCATGCCCCTGGCCGACAGCGGGAACACCCGCCGCACCAGCTTCAGCAAGGCCTCGTCAGCCAGCGTCCCCGTCCCGCAGGCCGTGGCCATCACCGACACCGGATCCGCTTCACCGATGCAGTAGGCCAGCTGGACGAGACACTCGTCGGCCAGGCCGGCGGCGACCACGTTCTTCGCCACGCACCGCGCCATGTAGCCCGCCGACCGATCCACCTTCGAGGGATCCTTCCCGCTGAAGGCTCCCCCGCCGTGCGGCGCCCACCCACCGTACGTATCGGCGGCGCTCTTGCGCCCCGTGAGGCCGGTGCCGGCCTGCGGCCCGCCCACGACGAACCGGCCGGTCCCGTTCACCGTGATCCGCGTCTTCCTGTCGCCGAGGTTGCCAAGCACCGGCAGCACGACACGCGAGACGATCTCCTGCTTCGCGTCGTCCGTGAGGGACTGGCCGTCGCGCGTGAGGACCTCACGGGCGTGCTGGGCGGCGATGACGACGCTGTCGGCGCGGACGGCCTTGCCGTCACGGTACTCGAGCGTCACCTGCGTCTTGCCGTCGGGGCCGAGGTAGGGCAGGATTTCCTTCTTTCGCACCTCCGCCAACCGCATCGCGAGCCGATTGGCCAGGACGATCGGAAGCGGCATGAGCTCGGCCGTCTGGTTGCACGCGAACCCGAAGACGACGCACTGGTCGCCCGCGCCCACGACCCCGCCCGGACGAAGCACCCGGATATCCGGCGACTGCTGGTGTATCGCGCGGGCGATCGTGCACGTGTTGACGTCGAAGCCGAACGCAGGGGAGCTGTATCCGACCTCGTTGCCGACGTCGCGCACGAGCTGCTCGACGTTCAACATCGCACGCGACGTCACTTCCCCGCCCACGAACACGTTCCCGGCGGTGACATAGGCATCGCAGGCCACGCGGGACGCGGCATCCCGCTTCAGGCACTCGTCCACGACCGCGTCGGCGATCTGGTCGCAGAACTTGTCGGGTTGCCCTTCCGTCACCGACTCGGAGGTGAAGAGCATGTTCCTGGGATACAGGGGCATGTCGCCTTTCTCGCACGGCACGCTCGCCCGCCTGAGCCCGCCGGGGCCGCCCGGCGGTGCCCGGTGCCAGGGCGGACCCACGGTCCGGGCTCACGCGTTTGGGACGGGTCGGCGGCGCTGCGCTCCGAGGCCCTGGCGGTCTTCCACCAGCGCGTACAGCTGTTCTTCCGGATCGGCTACGCGGGCGGCCACCGTGGCCTTCAACCGGTGTTGCCAGTGGACGAGCGCCGGTCGGCGCTCCTCGGGGACCGCGGCCAGCAGGTCGTTGATGAGCGCGCTCATGCGACGCGTGATCTGCACGCTTTCGGCGCCGTAGGCCCGGATCTCCTCGAATGCCAGCTCGAGGAAGTCCTCCCACGTCGGGGAAGGCAGGACGAGCCGCGGGTTGCCATCGTCGTCGTGGAAGACGCTGATTTCCACCCGCCGGCGGCCCAGGCGGTAGATCAGGTCGCCGATCTGGTCGAGCGCCTGGACCCCCGTCGTGGGGTCGTTGACCGCCGGCGACAACGCCCGGATCGCGATGTCCACCAGCAGGCGAATCGCGTACTTCGGGTCCTGGTCGAACGTCCGGTCCTCGCCCATGTGAATCGCGTCGAGCAGGCGGCGTTCGCTGATCGGCTTGCGGGCCCCGATCACCCGCAACAGCCGCGTCGACTCGACAGCCGTGTCGCCGACCGCCGCACTCACATCGATGATCGCGCCGGCTTGTCTCGCGAGGGCCACCAGCGCCGTGATGTCCACCGCCTGTATCACCCGGGGACGGCCGCGGTGAATCAACTGCTGAGCTCCCGCTTGGTCGAGGACGGGCAGGCCGGCCGCCGCGCTGACGGAGTCGAGCGGGGGGTAGGTCGTGTCGATCACCTGGCGTCCCCGGTCCCCGGTGAAACTCAGCATGCGGTTGATCTGCAGCAGCGCGATCCGCTGGATCAGCGCCACGAACGCGGCGACGCTCGCGATGAGGAGCGCGACGACGAAGGCGGCGCTCGGTATCGGGACGTTTCCCGTGCCGCCCCGGTCCACCCAGGCAAGCGCCGCAATGGCGTAGAGGAAGGTCGCGGTGAAGATCCCCAGGGCGTGCGAGACCACCGGATCCCGGGCCACCCACAGGACCAGCCTCGGCGAGTAGGCGGTGGCGCTGAACTGGACCATCACGATCGTCAGCGAGAACACGATCCCGGTGAGGGCGATCATGCCGGACGCGACCGACGAGTAGATGGCCGACGCGGCGGCGACGCTGATGGTGCTGGGCAGTCCCGGGAGGAACAGCTTCTCGAGGCGCGGCACCCCGAAGCCGGCGACCAGCGCGGTGGCCGCGTACAGCGCCGGGATCGACCACGGGCTGGACCGCGCACGGGAGCGGCGCCAGCGCCGCGGGATCACGAACGTCCAGGTTCGCGGCGTCAGCAAGGCCAGCGCGCCGGAAGCCGCCGGCTTGGTGACAGGTTTCATGCGAGCAACCTCACGCGGCCAGATTCGAGTTCATAGATGGCGCCGACCAGGCTCGCCCGCCCCTCGGCGAAGGCTGCCTTCGCCTCGGGCGTTTCAGCAATCTGCCGCATCGTCCAGCCAACGTTGGCTTCGACGGCTCTCGAAAGCAGATCCGCCGAAGCGAGCTGCAGGTCGAGTCCCGCCAGGCCCGGAATGATGCCGTCCACCAGCGCCTGGATCCGCGAGCGCTGTCGGGTGCCGCGCATCATCGTGTCGATGGACGCCTTCACCGCCCCACACCCCTCGTGCCCCATGACCAGGAAGAGCGGGGTGCCGAGGTGCGCCCCGGCGTACTGCAGGCTGCCGGCCACCTCCGCGGATATCACGTTCCCGGCCACGCGTACGACGAACAGCTCGCCGAGACCGGCGTCGAAGACGATCTCGGGCGGGACGCGCGAGTCGCTGCAGCAGAGAATCGTGGCATACGGCTGCTGCCCGCGAACCAGGTGGTCAAGCATGTCCGCGTGCGAGCGGTCCAGGCGCGCGGTGCCGCCGAGAAAGCGCTCGTTTCCCTCCTGCAGGCGCCGGAGCGCCTCGGCCGCGGCCTCGCACAGCGGCGGTGTCTGGACCACGGGTGCTCCTTCTCTTCGGTGGTCAGCGGATGACGCGTGATCTACTGGCCACTGGCCACTGGCCACTGATCCCTTCGATTCAGTCCACCAGCCGAGCGTTCCGCAACACGGTGGAAGGCAGGGCGTCTGGCGCGGGCGTCACCTGCAGGTACTTCACGTTCGAGAGAGGGATGAACAGCAGGTTGCCGTCCACCTCGACGAGCAGGCGGTCGGCCTCCAGTGCCTTCCGGACGTTCGCCACGATGGTGGCGGCGTCGTTGCCGGCCTGCTTCGGGTAGCGCAGCGTCAGCTTCGACCCATCCATGAACCGGACTACCAGCCCGACAGTCCGCGTTGTCATGTTCACCTCGTCACCGCCGCGCGGTCTTACTTGACGAAGGGTATGCCGGCCGCCAGCTCGTAGTTGACCTGCGCGCGCACTTTGTTCTCGACCTGGATGTAGCGCGCGATCTTCGTCGCCGGGATCACGCCGTTCAGCTTCGCGGCGTAGGTCTTCTTCAAGCCGACGAGCGCCTCCTCGATCGCGATCATCTCGGTGATCAGCGCCGAGGCCTTCGCGTCCGTCATCGTGTTGGCGTTGTAGTCCTTGGCGTAGGCGTCGATGCCGGCCTTCAGCCGCTCGTTGATCTTCGCCAACTCCGCCTGGTAGGCGTCGTAGATCGGCCAGAAGGCCTTGCCCTCGGCGTCGGTCAGGCCAACGGTCTGGGCAACGAGCAGCTTCTTGTCGGCCTTGAGCTTCTGGGCGAGGATCTCCATGTCCGTGGTCGCCGACTGCGGGGGCTGGGCGACGACCGGGGCGGCCAGGCCGCAGAGCAGACCGGCAACGGCAACGACGACACTGAACGTTCTCATCGGATGCTCCTGTTTGTCGGGCGCGATTCGCAGAAATGTCGGGGAGGACTCGACGCGCGGGAAAGGCGGCGTCTCCCCACCCCGTGGAGCATAACGGCCCCACCTCGAACCGAATACTGCACGCACTGCTTAACCCGGCAGGAAAAACTGACAGGTCCGGAACTGCAAGCCTGACGTGTCTCCAGTGCCCGGCGAGCCCGACGCAACCGACGCTTCCGCCACTCGGCTGCGCCCTCGTGGTGCCCATCTTTTTCCGCTCTTTGCTGGCAGTATTGCCAGTTCTCCCCTTCAGTCCCGGGGGATACACTCCGCGCGTATTCGATTGAAAGGATTCCTATGACACAGCCCGCAGTCCGCATCGAACACGATCTGCTTGGTGAAAAGGCCGTTCCACGGGACGCGTACTACGGCGTCCAGACGGCTCGCGCCCTCGAGAACTTTCACATCTCCGGCGTCGAACTGCGTCTTTACCCCGACCTGATCAAGGCATTCGCCATGGTGAAGCTGGCCGCCGCGCGCGCCAACTTCGACTGCGGGCAGTTCAGCCGCGAGATTCTCGAGGGCATGGAAGGCGCCTGCCAGGAGCTGATTGATGGCAAGCTGCACGACGAGTTCCGTCTCGACGTCTTCCAGGGCGGCGCCGGGACCTCGACGAACATGAACGCCAACGAGGTGATCGCCAACCGGGCCCTGGAACTGATGGGATACCAGAAGGGGGACTACGCGCACTGCAGCCCCCACGACCACGCCAACGCCTCGCAGTCCACCAACGATGCCTACCCGACATCGCTGCACGTCGGCATGGCGCTCGGCAACGTCAGGCTCGTCGCCGCGATGAACGAGCTGATTGACTCGTTCCGCCGGAAGGGCGGGGAATTCTCCGCGATCCTGAAGATGGGGCGGACCCAGCTGCAGGACGCCGTGCCGATGACGCTGGGCCAGGAGTTCAAAGCGTTCGCCGAAACGCTCGCAGGCGAGGTCAAGGCGCTCGAGAGGATCCAGAACGTCCTGTGCGAAACCAACATGGGCGCGACAGCCATCGGCACGGGCCTGAACGCGCCGGCCGGGTACGCGCAGAAGTGCACCGAGCACCTGGCCCGCATCACCGGCTTCCCCATCCACCTGGCGGAAGACCTGATCGAGGCCACGCAGGACACGCAGGCGTTCGTCCTCTATTCGTCCTGCATGAAGAGCCTGGCGATCAAGCTATCGAAGGTCTGCAACGACCTGCGGCTCCTGTCCTCCGGGCCCCGGTGCGGGCTGGGTGAGATCAACCTGCCGGCGAAGCAGCCCGGGTCGTCGATCATGCCCGGCAAGGTGAACCCGGTCATTCCAGAGGTCGTCAATATGGTCTGCTTCCGGGTGATCGGCAGCGACCTGACGGTCTCGATGGCAGCCGAGGGCGGGCAGCTCCAGCTGAACGTGTTCGAGCCGGTGATTGCCGCCTGCGTGTTCGAAGCACAGACGATGTTCATCAACGCGGCGCATACGCTGCGCGTGCACTGCGTCGAGGGGATCACGGCGAACCAGGACAAGCTCCGGCACTACGTGGACTACAGCATCGGCACCGTGACCGCGCTGAACCCGGTCATCGGGTACGACCGCTCCACCGAGCTTGCCGCCGAGGCGATGAAGACCGGCAAGGGCATCCTCGAGATCATCCGCGAGCGCAAGCTCCTGACCGAGGAGCAGATTGCCACGGTGCTCGACCCGGCGGCGATGACCGGCCAGCAGCTGACGTAGTGGCTGGTGGCTACGGTCAGTGGCTGGTGGCTGGCAGCTGCCACCACCTCGCGGAGGGCGTCACCATGAAGATCCTCGCTCTCGCACTCCCACCCGCGCTGCTCCTCTCTCTCGCTCGCGCCACTCGCCGCGGACCAGGGCGGCGCGGCGCAGGAGGGCTGGCGGACCTTCCAGGGCAGCTGGTCCGCCGCCGGTCAGCGCCAGTCGCTCCAAACGGAAGCCGGGCGCCCGGCTTCGACGGTGTACCTCTCGGGGGCCGTCGTCATCACCGGCGAAGGGATTGGCCGGGGGTTTCGCGGCGAAGTGATCGGCTTCGACGACGGCACGAGGGCGAGCCTCGGACGCTCGGTCTGGACCGACGAGCGCGGCGACCGGATCTTCAGCACCCTCTCGGGCCAGGGGATGGTCACCGGGCGGCGCCTCGCCGGCACCATCACAGGTGGCACCGGCCGTTACGCCGGCATCACCGGCGAGTACTCCCTCGAGTGGCAGTACGTCGTCGAGGGGGAACAGGGCGCTATCCAAGGTCGCGCCGTCGGACTCAGCGGGCGCTTCCGTAAAGGAGGGGCCGGCCAATGAAGACGGTCACGTCTGAACCGGTCAACGCGGCTGACCTGGCGATCAGGCGTCGAACCGTCCTCGCGCGGGCCGCCACGCTCCTCGTCGTCGTGGGCATCTGGCTGGTGCCGGTGCCCGAGGGCCTCACGCTGCCGGCCTGGCGCCTGTTCGCGCTCTTCATCGGCGCCATCTTCTCGGTCATCGTCGGCGCGCTCCCCATCCTGACCGCGTCCATCCTGGCTGTCTCGCTGGCCGTGCTGTCGGGCACGCTGACGCCCGCAAAGGCCTATGCCGGCTTTGCAAACCCGACGATCCTGTTGATCGTCGTCGCGTTCCTGGTGGCGCGGGCCGTCGTGAGCTGCGGCCTCGGTGCTCGCCTGGGCCACATGGTGGTCAGCGTGTTCGGGCGATCGACGCTGGGATTGTCCTACAGCATCTTCGTGGTTGACGGCATCATCGCGCCGGCGTTTCCAAGCAATACCGCGCGCGGCGGCGTCCTGTACCCGCTGGTGTACTCGCTCGCGGCAGCCGCGGGAGCGAAACCGGGAGAGGGAGGGCGGCCCAGGCTCGGCGCCTTCCTGATGTTCTCGGGCATGGCGAGCCTCAGCCTCTCGTCCGCACTCTGGTTCACCGCCATGGCGGGCAACCCGCTCGGCGCCGAAATCGCGCAGACCTTCGGCGTGACCATCCACTTCGGCACCTGGCTGCTCGCCGCGTCGGTCCCGACCCTCGCCGCGATGGCCCTGCTTCCGCTGTTGCTCTACCGGCTCACGTCGCCGGAGGTGAGCGCCACGCCGGGCGCGCCGGCTGCTGCGCGGGCAGCCCTCATGGCCCTGGGCCCCCTGGGCCGCAACGAGAAGATCGTGACGGGGACGTTCCTGGGGATGGTTGCCCTGTGGGCCTCGGCGGGGTCGCTGGGGCTCGACTCGACGGCGGTCGCCTTCCTCGGCCTCGGCATCCTGCTTGCGACGCGCGTGCTCACGCTGGGCGACATCGCGAAAGAGGGCGACGTGCTCGCCACGTTCATCTGGTTCGCCGTGCTGTACACGTTGAGCGGCCAGCTGAACGAACTCGGGTTCATGGCCTACCTCGGGCTGCGCTTCGCGGGCGCGCTCGGCGGGCTCCCCTGGGTGGCGGTGTACCTGATCGTCGCGGTGGCCTACGTCCTGCTTCACTACCTGTTCGTCAGCCAGACGGCACACATCCTGGCTCTGTTCGGCGTCTTCATGGACGTCGGCGTCAAGCTTGGCGTGCCGGCGATGCCCCTCGCGTTCCTGCTGCTGTTCGCGAGTAACTTCTTCTCGGTGATCACGCCGCAGGGCTCCAGCGCGAACCTCCTGTTCGTGGACAGCGGCTACCTCCCCCAGAAGGACGCGTACCGCCTCGGGGCGATCGCGACGGTGTTCTGCCTCGTCGTCTACCTGGTCGTCGGGACTCCCTGGTTGCTCCTGCTCGCACGGTGACGGCACGGGCGGGAATACGAACCGGCGTGAAGAACGGAGGGACCTACGAAGAAAACAGCCGAGGACACGAAGGAAGATCAGGCGGCAGGCGGGTCTTCGTGACCTTCGTGGGCTTCGTGGTCGATTCGAGCGACGTGTGAAATGGAACCGCAAACCGATAGGAGAGAACCGGTCATGTTCAAGCGTCCCGCGTCCTCATACGGTCTCGTCGTCGTCCTGACCCTCGTCTCGACCCTGAGTGCGCCCCTGGCCGCCCAAACCGCGAAGCCGGCGGCGTTGCCGAACATCGTGGTGCTCGCCACGGGCGGCACTATCGCCGGCGCCGCCGCCAGCGACGTGCAGGCGGGCTACACCTCGGGCCAGGTAGGCGTCGAGCAGTTGCTCGCCGCGGTGCCGCAGGCCAAGAAGCTCGCCAACCTGCGCGGCGAGCAGATTTCGAACATCGGCTCGCAGGACATGAACGACGAGGTCTGGCTCAAGCTCGCCAACCGGGTGAACCAGCTCGTCGCGATGCCGGACGTCGCCGGCGTCGTCATCACCCACGGCACGGACACGATTGAGGAGACGGCCTACTTCCTGAACCTCGTCATCAAGTCGAAGAAGCCCGTGGTGCTGACCGCCGCGATGCGTCCCTCGACCGCGCTGTCGGCCGACGGCCCGCTCAACTTCTACAACGCGGTGGCCGTGGCCGCGAACAAGGACGCGGTGGGCCGCGGCGTGCTGGTCGTGGTCAACGACTGGATCCACGGCGCGGCGTCGCTGACCAAGACGAGCACGACGGCCGTGCAGACGTTTCTCTCGCCGGTGCGCGGCCTGATCGGCACCGTCGCCTACGGCGACGCCGAGTTCTACCGCGGCCCGGTGGGCCGGAACACGGCGGACTCCGAGTTCTCGCTGGCCGAGTCGACGACCCTGCCGCGGGTTGACATCATCATGGCCCACGAGAACATGGACGGCGCGCTCATCGACGCCGCGGTAGCGGCCGGCGCGAAGGGCCTGGTGATTGCCGGCGTGGGCAACGGCAACCTGACGGCCGCCGCCGTCAAGAGCCTGGCGGCGCAGGCCAAGAAGGGCGTCGTCTGCGTCCGGTCGAGCCGCGTCGCGACCGGCATCGTGGGGCGCAACGTGGAGCTCGACGACGACAAGCTCGGGTTCGTGGCATCGCTCGGTTTGAACCCGCAGAAGTCGAGGGTTCTCCTCCGGCTCGCGCTCTTGAAGACGGCCGACGTCAAGACGATCCAGCGCTACTTCGACGAGTACTCGACCGGGAATGGGGTCAGGTCTTGAATGGACCTGACCCCACCGGACGACTGGGACATGCTTCAAGCACTGCTGGGAATCACCCTCGTCGTCTTCATGGTCGGCAGCCTGCTGGAAGTGGGTCTCAAGCTGAGGCTCCCGGGGGCCGTGCGGGCGCTGCGCAACCTGCGCTTCGTGGGGCTGAGCCTGCTGTGGGCCTTCGTCCTGTGCCCGGCCTTCGCCGTTCTGCTGACCAAGGTCATTCCGCTGGCGGAGCCGTACGCCGTCGGTATGCTGTTCCTCGGGATGGCGCCGTGCGCGCCGTTCCTCCCGCTGGTGTCCGAGCGGGCACGCGGCGACCTCTGGATACGTCGCCGCCCTGATGCTGCTCACCGCCGTCGGCACGGTCGTGTACATGCCCTTGCTGACGCCCGTGCTCGTCAAGGGCTTCTCGGCGGACGCCTGGACGATCGCGAAGCCGCTGGTGCTCTACGTCACGCTGCCCATGGCGCTCGGGATTGCGGTGCGGCGCACCTTCGAGGGCTTTGCCGAAATCGCCCACCCGCTCGTCAAGAAGGTGACGGTGATCGACACGGTGATCATGATTGTGATCCTTGCGTGGCTCTACAGGGAAGACTTCGCGGGCGCAATCGGGACGTATGCGATCGCCACGCAGCTCGTGTTCTATTCGGTGGTGGCGGCGGCCGCGTACGCGCTTGCCCCGGGGCTCCCCCATTCCCAGAAGAGCGTGCTGGCCCTGGGCGCCTGCACCCGCAACCTCGGCGCGGCCTTCGCGCCCCTGGTCACCGTTCCCGGCACCGATCCACGGACGATTGCCATGGTGGCCCTCGCCGTACCGCTCTCCGTCCTCTGCGCGTTCGGCGCGGCTCACCTGCTGGCCCGCCGCGCCCTTCACCTCGGTCGGGCCGCCTCGGCGGGATAGCAGCCATATGGAGACATTCACGGCATTCCTCACCCACCAGCCGCTGCTGGCCCTGTTCCTGGTCGTCGCCAGCGGTTATGCGATTGGCGCGATCAACATCAAGGGGTTCTCCCTTGGCGTGGGGGCCGTCCTGTTCTCGGGCCTGTTCATCGGGGCGATCGCGCCGGCAAGCCAGCCACCGGCGATGGTCGGGACGCTGGGCCTGGTGATGTTCCTCTACGGGCTGGGCGTGCAGTTCGGGAGGCAGTTCTTCGCAGGTCTGGCGGGCAAGGCCGGGCGCCGCTACAACGTGCTGGCTGTCATAACGCTCGGCACGGCCGCGCTGGTCGCGACCGTCGAGATGATGGTCATGGACGTGTCCGCGCCGATGATGGCCGGGCTCTTCGCGGGCTCTGGCACCAACGCCGCAACGATGCAGGCGGCCATGGAAGCCGCGGGCACGAAGGAACCAGCGATCGGGTACAGCGTGGCGTTTCCCTTTGGCCTGGTTGGCGCGATCCTCTGCATGTACGTCATGCAGCTCCTGTTGAAGCCGAACATCGAGGCCGCCTCCAAGTCGGGGCTCGAAACGCTGGAGGTCGCGATCCACGCAGAGGATGCGGTCGGCCGCACGCTGGCGGAGGCGATGGCGCGGATGCCGAAAGGAGTGCAGGCCCTGGCGGTCCGAATCGGCAACGAGAACAGGCACCCCGAGCCCGCGCTCGTGCTGGGCGCCGACGACGTGCTGCTCCTCGGCGGGGTGGACAAGGCTTCGCTGGAGAGCGCCCGTGAGTTGCTCGGCCGCCACGCGGCAGGCCGCTTGGTCAGCGACCGCAGCGCCATGGACATGCTGCACGTGTTCGTCTCGAAGCCGCACCTCGTGGGCACGCGCCTCGCCGACCTGAAGTTCCCGGACGGCATTCAAGCCACCATCACCCACGTGCAGCGCGGCGACACGGAGATGCTGATGGGGCCGGACCTCCTGCTGGAAGGCGGGGACCGCGTGGGCCTGCTGACGCGCCGCGCCTCGTTCCCGGCCGTCCGGAAGTTCTTCGGCAACTCGATCCGGGGGACGAGCGAGTTCAGCTACATCTCGCTCGGTGTCGGAATGGTCCTGGGCTCGTTGCTGGGCGTCCTCCCCATCCCCGTCCCCGGCGTGGGCACGATGAAGGTGGGGGTTGCCGGGGGCACGCTGATCGGCGCGTTGGTTCTCGGCAAGTTGGGACGCCTGGGCCCGCTGAACTGGATGATGCCGATGTCGGCGAACCTGACACTCCGGAACTTCGGCCTGTCGGTGTTCCTCGCCCAGGTCGGCATGAGTTCGGGCGCGCCCTTCGTGGAAGTCGTGGCGGGCAGCGGGCCGGTGCTCCTGGCCGCCGGCGCCGCGATCCTGCTGGCGCTCGCGCTGCCCCCGCTGCTCATCGGTCACTTCGTGATGCGCATGCCGTTCGAGGACCTGCTCGGCGTCACCTCCGGTGTCACCGGGACCCCCGCGATCCTCGCCTATGCGTTCCGTTCGTTTCCGTCGGAACGGGTTGAAATCTGCTACGCCATGATCTTCCCGGCCGCCACCGTGATGAAGATCATCATCGCCCAGCTCATCGTTGCGGCCGGTAGTTAGCCCGCCGCCAGCCCGTCAGTTCCTCCTCCAAACCACCCCTTTCCGCGCTGCGAACTCTTTCCGTCGGATCTGTCCCTTCTGACAGGTGCCCCCGGCCAATCGAGCCACTAAGCTCGGAAACGGTCTTCTGGATTGAAAAGAGGAACGAGGCCCTCCATGGCAAAGAACCCGCTTGTCGACGTCACGGAACAGAAGCGGCTGAACGAGGCCCGCGAGGCTGGCGTCCCCTGGAAGAAATGGGGACCGTACCTGAGCGAACGGCAGTGGGGCACGGTCCGCGAGGACTACAGCGACGACGGCAACGCGTGGGACTACTTCTCCCATGACCAGGCCCGCTTGCGCGCCTACCGGTGGGGCGAAGACGGCATCGCGGGGATTTCCGACGACAAGCAGCGTCTCTGCTTCTCCCTCGCGCTGTGGAACGAGCGGGACCCGATCCTCAAAGAACGCATGTTCGGGCTCACCAACAGCGAGGGCAACCACGGCGAGGACGTGAAGGAGTACGACTTCTACGTCGACAGCACGCCGACCCACTCGTACATGAAGGACCTGTCAGTACCCCCAGCGGGAATACCCGTACGGCGACCTCGTGACGACGAACCGCGCGCGATCGCGCGAAGAGATGGAATACGAGCTGCTCGACACGGGCGTGTTCGACGAAGACCGGTACTTCGATGTCTTCGTGGAGTACGCCAAGGCGGGCCCCGAGGACCTCCTCGTCCAGATCACCGTGCACAACCGCGGCCCCGAGACGGCCCGCCTCCGCGTGCTGCCGACCCTGTGGTTCCGGAACACCTGGTCCTGGGGCGAGTCCGGCTCGAAGCCCTCACTGCGCCAGGCAGGGGCTGGCGTGGTCCAGGCGTCGCACGGAGACCTCGGCGACTACTGGCTGTGCTGCGACGGCGAGCCTGAGCTGCTGTTCACCGAGAACGAGACCAACGTGCAACGCCTCTGGGGCCAGGCGAACGGCTCCCCCTTCGTCAAGGACGCATTCCACGCATACGTCGTCGGCGGCGACGGTTCCGCCGTGAACCCTGCCCGCACCGGGACCAAGGCTGCCGCGCACTACACGCTCGAAGTGCCGCCGGGCTCCAGCCGAGGCGTGCGCCTCCGCCTTTCCGCCACCCGTCCTACCGATGCCTTTGGCGGCTTCGAGAAGGTCCTGCAGACCCGCCTCGACGAGGCCGACGAGTTCTACCAGCGGATCACTCCGCCGTCGCTCACCGAGGACGAGCGGCGCGTGCACCGGCAGGCGCTGGCCGGCATGCTGTGGACGAAGCAGTTCTACTACTTCGACCTCGAGCGGTGGCTGGCCGAGCACAACAGCCACCCGATGCTCGGATCCGCGAAGGGCGGCGTGCGGAACACCGAGTGGTTCCACATGCTGAACGCCGACGTCATCTCCATGCCGGACAAGTGGGAATACCCGTGGTACGCCGCCTGGGACCTGGCGTTCCACACGATTGCGCTGTCGATGGTGGATTTCGATTTCGCCAAGGAGCAGCTCCTGCTGATGCTCAGGAGCCTCTACTTCCACCCGAACGGCCAGATCCCCGCCTACGAGTGGAACTTCAGCGATGTCAACCCTCCGGTCCACGCCTGGGCGACGCTGTACCTCTACAAGTGGGAACGCACGCTGGGCCGGGCGGACGTCCGCTTCCTGGAGCGCTCGTTCCAGGGCCTGATGCTGAACTTCAACTGGTGGGTGAACCGCAAGGACCCGTCGGGACGCAACGTCTTCGCCGGGGGGTTCCTCGGCCTGGACAACATCGGCGTGTTCGACCGGAGCGCGCAGCTGCCCACCGGAGGGAGCCTCGAGCAGGCGGACGGCACGGCGTGGATGGCGTTCTACTGCCAGTGCATGCTCGAGATGTCGCTCATCCTCGCCGACTACGACCCGATGTACGAGGAGGTGGCGTTCAAGTTCGTCCAGCATTCGATGTGGATTCTCCTACGCCATGGACCGCATCGGCGAGCACCACGATGAGATGTGGGACGAGCAGGACGGGTTCTTCTACGACCTGCTGCGCCTGCCCGGCGGGGAGGCCATGCGGCTGAAGGTCCGGTCCCTGGTGGGGCTGCTGCCGCTCTGCGCGGCGACGACCTTCGAGGCCGACGACGCCACGCGCTTCCCGAAGCTGCGCGAGCTGCTGACTCTCTTCCGGCAGCGCCACCCGGAGCTGGCGTCCCACGTGGCGCCGACCGACGAGGGCTTCATCGGCTACAAGGGCCGGCGCCTGCTCTCGATCCTCAACAAGACGAAGCTGCGGAGCGTGCTGTCGTACCTGCTCGACGAGAAGGAGTTCCTCTCACCGTACGGCATTCGTTCGCTCTCGAGGTTCCACGAGGATCACCCGTTCTGCTTCTGGGTCGGCCACGAGGAGTTCAGGGTGACGTACCTGCCGGCCGAGTCCAACAACGGGATGTTCGGCGGCAACTCGAACTGGCGGGGCCCGGTCTGGATGCCCGTCAACGTGCTGATCGTCCGGGCGCTGCTGAACCAGTACCACTTCTTCGGCGACGAGTTCAAGGTGGAGTGCCCCACCGGCTCCGGGAAGTTCATGACGCTGTTCGAAGTGGCGAAGGAGATCTCGCGCCGGCTCGGCGGCCATCTTCCTGCGCGACGCAAACGGCAAGCGCCCGGTCTACGGCGGGACCGCGAAGTTCCAGGACGACCCGCACTGGCGCGACTACATCCTGTTCTACGAGTACTTCCACGGCGACAACGGCGCCGGCCTCGGCGCCAGCCACCAGACGGGCTGGACCGGCCTCGTCGCGGGACTGCTCGACCTCTTCGGCCGTCTGGACGCCAAGACGCTGCTGGAGACCGAGAAGGGGTTCACCCAGGCCAATCTGGTGATCGAGCAGGTGGGCGGGATCAGGACTGCGCGGGACTAGGGCTCAGAGCTGGCAGGTCACGCGCCCTTCGACTCTGGCGACGGCGCCCCAGGCATCGTCGAGGGCTGTGATCTGCCAAGCTGACAAGCTGCCTGCTGATCTGGAACTGACTGAGGAAGGAGGCCACCATGCAGGATCCCCGGTATCCCTCGCTGTTCCAGGTGAACACCCGGGTGTACCTCTCGCAGTTGGCATCCGGGCTTGGTCGGCCGGCCACGCTCGACGACGTCCCCGATTGCCAGATTGACGAGTGGGCGGCATCCGGGTTCGACCTGGTCTGGTTCCTCGGTGTCTGGCAGACAGGCCCGGAGGGCCGGCGGGTCTCGGCGTCGAACCCGGGGTGGCTGGAGGAATACGGCAGGATCCTGCCCGACTTCCAGGCGTCCGACGTGTGCGGCTCCTGCTTTGCCGTTCACGACTACCGGGTGCACGACGACTTCGGCGGCGACGCGGCGCTCGGCCGGCTCCGGCAGCGCCTGTGCGGCCGCGGGTTGCGGATGATCCTCGACTTCGTTCCCAATCACACCGCGCCCGATCACCCCTGGGTGAAGGAGCACCCGGATTACTATGTCGGCGGGTCGCCGCAGCAGGTCGCCGATCAGCCGCAGAACTACCGCCTCGTGGACGGGGATCGGATCCTCGCCTACGGCCGGGATCCCTACTTCGACGGCTGGCCCGACACCTTCCAGTTGAACTACGGGAACCCGGCCCTGCAGGACGCGATGGTTGGTGTCCTGCGTCGGCTGGCCTCGCAGTGCGACGGGCTGCGCTGCGACATGGCGATGCTCGTCCTGCCCGAAGTGTTTCAGCGGACGTGGGGCATTGCGGCCGAACCGTTCTGGCCCCACGCCACCAGCGCGATTCACGAGGAACATCCCGGCTTCCTCTTCCTTGCCGAGGTGTACTGGGATCTCGAGTGGACGCTCCAGCAGCAGGGGTTCGACTACACCTACGACAAGCGCCTCTACGACCGCTTGTGCGAACGGCACGTCCCACCCGTGCGCGAGCACCTCATGGCGGGCCTGGACTTCCAGGACAAGCTGGCCCGCTTCCTGGAGAACCACGACGAACCGCGTGCGGCGGCCACCTTCCCGCCCGACGTTCACCGGGCGGCCGCGATTGTGACGTTCCTCACGCCGGGTCTCCGTTTCTTCCACCAGGGGCAGTTCGAAGGGCGGAAGGTGCGCATCCCCGTCCATATCAGTCGGGGTGCGGCGGAGCCGCCAGACGAGGACCTGGCTGGCTTCTACGCGGCGTTGCTGGGATGCCTGCGAGAGCCCGCATTCCGCGATGGGGACTGGCGGCAACTGGAGTGCCGGCCGGCGTGGGATGGTAACTGGACGTCGGGCTGCTTCATCGCCTGGACCTGGACCGGTGACGACGGCAGCCGCTGGCTTGTCGCGGTCAACTACTCGGATCACGCCAGCCAGTGCTATGCCGCCCTGCCATGGACCGACCTCGAGGGCAAGGAGTGGAGGCTGGCGGACCGGATGGGACCGGCGGTCTACGACCGAAGCGGGGCCTCGCTCGGCGCGCAGGGTTTCTACCTCGACGTGCCTGCCTGGGCGTACCACGTGTTCGAGGTCCAGCGAGCCTGACGGAGGACCGGCACGCGTCGAGGCCCGCCAGCCTTGCCCGGCGTCGCCGGCCGCCTACCGGTTCCCGGTCCTCGTCAGGTAGGCCGCGAGGATCCGCTCCCTGAACATGGGCAGGTAGGAGAACAGGGAGGTGAAGTAGCTCCGGTGGATGCTGAGGACCGCGACGTCCGTCAGCGCGCGGACCGTCGCCGTGCGCGGCGTGTCGCTGAGGATCCCGATCTCGCCGAAGAACTCGTCCTTGCCGAGCCTGGTGAGGACCGTGCCCTCCTGGCCGGGGGCCTCGCGGATCACTTCCACCTCGCCCTCGCCGATCACGTAGAGCCGGTCCGGGTAGTCCCCCTGCCGGAACACGATGTCGCCCGCCTTGAAGCGCTTCTCCTCGATGCTTCGCAGCCGCGCGCGGATGCTCCACACCGCGGCGCCGAGGAAGCAGGCGGCCGCCAGCGCGATCAGCCCCTGGCCGCCCATCATGAACAGCACCATCGTGTACGGCGTGAACCGCAGGTTGTAGATCACGGCCGTGCCGAGGCCAAGCAGCGCCAGCACGCCGGCCGCCCAGAACCACACCGGGTGCGCGGCCAGGTCGTCGGGTTTCATCGGCGCGCCATCCTTTCCTCCCGGGCAGGGTGACTGAGCCCGTGGCAGGAGGTGCAGGCGGCCTCGCCTGCAACGACCCTCGCGATGAGCCCCTCGTGCTTGGGCACCGACCCGAATTTCGCCGACTGCGCGTGGCAGTCGAGGCAGATCGTGAACCGGTACGGCTGCGCGATCCGCACGGGCATCGTGTAGGAGCCCGTCGACTCCTTCCAGACGTGGCCGACCCCGGCCAGCTTCGCTTCCAGGGTCCCGAACAGCCCGTAGTCCGTGTGACAGACGTAGCAGTGACTGCGCTGGATGTAGCGGTTCTTGAAATGCACCGCGGCGAGCCGTCCGCTGCCCGGGTCCTTCATGTCGCCGACGAAGCGTTCCATGACGTGGCACGATTCGCAGAAGGAGATGTCCTTGGCACGCTCGAGGCCGACGGCGCTGCTCAGCACCATCACCGGCAGCGGCATGATGCAGATGCCGATGAACAGCATCCACTGCGAGGCGGCGGACGTGATGTACCGGCGCCGGAACAGCAGCACGTAGCCGATCAGCCCCGCCGAGGCCACGACACCGACCAGGCTGATGCGGCCGGCCCACTCGATGGCGTAGTCCTTCGGCGCCTGGTACTCCGGGCCGGATGCCTGCGCGATCAGCGGGGCACGACAGAGAAGGGCGACGGCCAGGCAGGCGAGGATCACCTGGCGGGTGCGAGTCGGGGTCACTCGTTCCTCCCTCCGCAGGCGGCGCGTGGCCGGAGAACCGGGGAACGGCGAACGAGAGATTTCCGCAACGGGCGCGATTCCGCGGTATCTTACATTACCCGCTCGTCCGGATCACCAGGCGCGAGCCCGTGCAGATCCCACTGGACGCCCCACCCGATCGGCGTTTCGACTGCCTGCGCTCGTCCGAGGTGTGGGCGACGCTGTCAGACCCTGCCCTCCAGGCGGTGGCTGCCGCGATGCAGCCGGCCCGGCACCCTGCCGGCGATTTCATCATCCGCCAGGGGCAAGCGGGCCGCCACCTGCACGTCCTGACCGGCGGCGAGGCGGACGTCCGGGTGCACGCCGGCGACAGCGTCATCACCGTCAACACCATGAGCGCCGGCGCCTGCTTCGGCGAGATGTCGCTCTTGAGCGGCGACCTCACGTCCGCCGACGTCGTGGCGAAGACCGACTGTGAAACGCTGACCCTCGACCGGCCGTCCTTCGACGCCCTCGTCGCCGGCCAGCCGCAGCTCCTGCGCGAGTTCGTGCGGATGGTCTCGCGCCGTCTGCGCGAGTCGAACGTGGCGATGGGAGCCGCGCGGCAAAAAGAAAAGGGCCTGACCCGCTTCCTCCAGGACGCGCGCGCGGAGCGATGCACGGAGCTCGTCGGCAGCTCGCCCGCGCTTCGCGCGCTCCAGCGTCGAATCGAAGCCCTGGCGGCCGGCGACGGCCCCGTGCTGATCGAAGGCGAGCCCGGCACCGGCAAGGAGCTGATCGCGCGGTTGATCCACTTCCACGGCGCGCGCAGCGAGTCGCCGCTCCTCGGCGCGGACTGCGCGCAGATCGCCGAGACACCCTGGGGCGACAAGCTGTTCGGCGACTACCGCGGGGGGAGTGACGAACAGGGCCAGCCGCCGTCGGTCAGCTACCTGGACCTCGCAGCCGGCGGCACGATCGTGCTGAAGGACATCGACGCCCTGCCGCGCGCGATCCAGCAGCGGCTGGCAGTGTTCCTCGCGGACGCCACCGCGGGTCCCGATGGCCGGGCCCCGGTCCGCATCGTGGCCACCTGCAGGCGCCGCCTCGCCGACGTCGCCGCGCCGGGCCGTCTCTCCTCCCGCCTGCTCCATGCCCTCGCGCCGCAGACGCTGGCAGTCCCGCCGCTGCGCGACCGCAAGCGAGACATCCCCGACCTCGCCGCACACTTCGCCCGCAAGCACGCCCAGCGGCTCGACAAGCCGGTGCCGGCCCTCGACAGCCAGGCGCTGCGCAAGCTGGTCACCTACGACTACCCAAACGGCAACGTCCGCGAGCTGGAAGAGGCGATCCAGCGCGCGGTGATCCTGACGTCCGGCGAGCGGATCGATGCGGAGGTCATCTTCCTCGGCCAGCCCCCGCCGCCCTCGCGCTGGGCGTTGAACCTGCTCGCCCTCCCGAAGCCGGTCGTGCGCGGGGCGCTTCGCCTGTTTCCGCGGTTCGTGCAGGTGCTCGTTGCCGCCGCGTTCGCGTTCATCCTGTACGGGGCCTGGTTTGCGCCTGACGGCCGGGCGGGGGCGTGGAGCACCACGCTGGTGTGGTCGGCCTGGTGGCCGGCGCTCGTGCTGTCGTTCTTCTTCGCCGGCCGGTCATGGTGCTCCGTCTGCCCGATGTCCACGGTGGCCGCCGCCACGCAGCGCGTCTTCAACCTGCAGTGGCGGATCCCCGCGTGGTTGAAGCGCCACGACACGGCGATCTTCATGGCCGGGTTCTTCCTCATCGTGTGGGCGGAAGAGGCCACCGGCATGCGCCACTCCGCCCGCGCCACGGGCGTCCTGCTCGGGGGCATCCTGCTCGGCGCCGTCGTCACCGCGGCGCTGCTGCCCAGGCGCGCCTGGTGCCGACACCTCTGCCCGCTGGGCGGCTTCGCCGGCCTGTGCTCGATGACCGCGCTCGTCGAACTGCGGCCGACCGCGGACATTTGCGCCGCCAAGTGCAGGGACCACTCCTGCTTCAAGGGCCAGGCCGGCTCGGACGGCTGCCCGATGTTCAATCACGTGATGTTCGTCGACTCCAACCGGCACTGCGTGCTGTGTCTCGACTGCCTGCGCAACTGCCCCCACGAGTCGCCGCAACTGAACCTGCGGCTGCCCGCGCTCGACCTGCTGACGATGAGGGATGAGCACTCGACGGTGGGGCGGCTCACGGCGCTGCTGGCAGGACTGCTGGTGGCGCTCACCCTTCTCCAGCAGTGGGAACGGAACGCGGGCAGCGGCCTGGGACGGGCGCTGCAGGACCATCGGTTCCTGCTGGTGACCGCGGTCCTTGCTGTGGGCGCCGTGTTGTCGCAGTTCGGCCTGTCGTGGCTGGCACGCCGCTTCGCCCGGTCGTCAGATCCTGGGTCTGAAGAGCGCTTCTGGCAGAAGGTGACCGCGTGGGTGCCGGTGGTGACCGCCGGGTTCGTCGCGCATCAACTGAATTTCATCCCGGGCCTCGATGCCGTGCGCCTGACGGTTGGCCGCCCCGCCCTCGACCCGGTCGCATCACCCGGCGTGTCGGTTGGCGTGCTGGCGCTCGCTCAAGCCATGACCTTGTCTGCCGGCTTCCTCGTGACGCTGGTTGTCCTTTGGAAGCGCCGGCGGGCGCACCCCACCAATGGAAGGGCATCGGCCTGACGGCTTAATCACCCGCGGTCGTCGGCGACTCCCGAAATGTCGCCGCCGCGTGCCCCCTGGAGCGCGTACACCTGGTCCGGGCGGTCGAACCCCTTCGCCTGCATCTCGCCGAGGCTCGCAAACCTGAACTGCCCCCCTGCCATCCGATACGTCGTCTCACAGGCGAGTATCGGCCCCGTGGCCGGCGTGGCGAACTTCTCCAGCCTGAACGCGAGCACCACCGCCTGGCCGATCATCGACAGCCCGGCGCGCTGGGTCGCACCGCCGATGCTGTCGATCACGACCGGGCCGGTCGCCAGCGCCCAGTCCATCCCCAGGCGGAAGCCGGGGACGTTCCAGACGCGCCCGTCCTCGGCGATTCGTTCCGCGAGCGCGTTGAGGGCGAGCGCCGCCCGGCAAGCGCTGACGGCCTGACGGCCGTCGACGGGTCCCTCCCAGAACGCGAAGATCGCGTCGCCCTGGTACTCCTTGACGGTGCCGCCGCCGCGTAGGACTTCGGCGGTGAGCCGCTCGAACACGCGGCCAACCGACTGCTGGAGCTCGAGCGAGGGTGCCTGCCGAACCATGACCGTGTAATCGCGGATGTCGCCAACCAGCACGGTCGCGATCGTGAAGCCGGGCGCAATGACGGTATGGCTGCTGAACGCGCTCTCCTGCTCCGCCTCCGCCCCGCCGCCGCCGAGCACGAACGCCAACCCGGCGGCGACCTCGATCACCTGGCCCGGGCCGACCTCCGTCTCCACGTTCGGCACCAGGCGCCGGCCGTCTATCCTGGTGCCGTTCCGGCTGAGATCCCGCAGCGAGCACCGGCCGCCGGGGTGCTGGGTCAGCACGCAGTGGCGGAACGACACGGTTGAATCCTCGACGAGCAACTGCCCGGGTACTTCCGGCCGGCCGGCCTCGAACCGGCCGATCTCGAGGGACTCGTGGAACGCGAACCGCCGCTCGTCGGGGGTTCCGAGGGCCACGACGAGATAGGCGGCCGGGAGCGTCCCCGCGGCAGGTGCGGTGTACCTGACGCGCGTCAGGGCTGCCATCGTCAGTATCCCTCAGGGTCCTTCGGGGTGTCTTCTGCTGCGGACGGCTCGTTGAATGACCGGTGGAGCCCCTAAGTCGCTCGACGCACAAGTTCGGCAACATGCTTGTGCGCTCAGGACTTGATGTCGAGCGAGCGGAACCGGCCGGCGGTTCGTGGCCGTACTTGCGAGTCGAAGCACTAAGTATCTCCGGCACGGAACGCGTGTCAAGGCAATCGGCCGAATCCCGTCTCTTGAATGAAACGGTGGACTTCAGTCCGCCGCCAGGCAGACTTCCAAGTGGCAATTTCGGTGTTTTCACGTGAGATTTGCCACTATTCGGTGGTCTTGGGTTTGCTCGGAAGTGCTAGACTGACCGCGGTTCGAATCCTCCGCTGGGCCCTTCCCCGTCACGGTTTGATCTTCGTCGTAACAGCCTATGGCCGCCCTGGGCCGCGCGCTCACCCTCCGGGAGGAGAAGTGATGACGAAGCACCGGCTTGCCTGTGTGTCATTGCTGTTGTCCGTCGCCGCCCCCCTCGCCGCGCAGCAGGCGGGCCAGAACGTCCCGGTGCTCCCGGTCGTTCAGCCGCAACGGCCCGCGGAAGGCGGCCCCCCCAGCCCGGACAGCGTCTGGGAGGCGGCACTCGAGGGCGACCTCTTCATGCAGCGCCAGCTCGAGCCCACGATAGCGGTTTCGACCCGCAACCCCAATCACCTCCTCACGTTCTTCAACGACTACCGGGCCGTCGATATCAAGGACGACCTCGGGCTCGGCGAGCGGCTGGCGAAGAACGGCGGCAGCCTCTCGAACCTGCTGCGGCGGCTGTTTCGCCGGCCGGCGGCCGGGCGGGCGCTGCCGGCTGCAGCCGCGGCCTCGGAGGCGTGGATTGGCATGTCCCGCTCGTTCGATGGCGGACAGACATGGAGCGGGGGCATCATGCCCGGCTCGCTGGTCGACCCTTCGCCCGCTTCCCTGGCGGCGCCGATCCACGGGCTCGAGGCCGCCGCGGACTCGGTCGCTCACGCCGCTCCGTGCGGCCTGGTTCACGTTGCGTTCCTGGCCTTCACCCGGGGCGGAGCCAGCAAGATGGCGCTGGCCACGTGGGAGGACTTGAACAACGCGGAAGGCCAGGACACGTTCGTCTACCGTGGCATGACGGTGATTGAAAGTGCGAACAACGCGACGAACGGCTACTTCCTCGACAAGCCGTCGATCGTGGTCGACCCCGCCCGCGGGAACGCGGCAGGCTGCGGCCACACCATCTACGTGTCCTACACGGTGTTCAACGGCCTGGAGAAGGACGGCAAGTTCAAGACCAAGGTGGTGCTGGCCCGGTCGACGGATGCGGGGAGAAGCTTCACCACGCAGAAGCTCAATATGCCCTTCATCCATAACCAGGGAACGGCGCTGGCCGTCGACCCGCGCCCGGGCACCCCTTCGACGACCGGGGGCGGCACGGTGTACCTGGCGTGGCGCCATTTCTACGATCCGGACACCATGATGGTGCTCCGATCGCAGGATTACGGGCAGACGTGGCCGGGGCAGCCGGTGTCGGTTACGGGGGGGGCACCGATCTACGCCTTTGACCAGCCGACGATAGGCACGACCGCCGCAGCGGGCGATCCAACCGCCCTCGCCTTCAGGTCGAACGCCTACCCGTCTCTCGCCGTCACCGACACTGGACGAATCTTCCTGGCCTGGCAGGAACGGGTCGATCGTTCGACGGGGCTGACTGCCGACGGCGGCAGCCCGCGCATCGTCCTCACGTCCTCAGCGAACTGGGGGACGGCGTGGAGCGGGCGACAGGCGGTGGACTGGGCGCCCAGGGACTCGACACCGCAGCCGGTCGGAATTGGCCTGCTGCCCCAGGCGCGGCCATCCGGGCCCCAAGTGATGCCCAAGCTCGTCTTTGGCGGGGGTCAGCTGCTGCTCACGTACTACGAGTCGCGCGGCCTCATTGTCCCTTACGTACCGGCCGCCGGTGAGTCGCCGGCAGTAACGGAGCGCATCGCGCCCGCCGACCTCACACCTCCCGGGTACATCACCGGTATCGACCGCGTCGCTGACGTACGCGCGGCGCTGCTCGACCCGGCGAGCGGCGTCCTGTGGGGCAGCTCGCAGGTGTCTCGCTACCCTTTGAGGAGAGGGGCGCTCCAGCCGAACGAACCTGAAACCCTGGACAAGGTGGCCGCCGTCAACGCGCCGTGCATTCCCGACAACCCGGAAGGGATCGTGCCGTGCGTCCGCCGGGTGAACCGGGTGAACGTGCCTCACTCTTCGTGGGGCACCACGCCGTTCATCGGCGACTATATCGACGCCGCTGCCGTGGTTCAGTTCGTCCCGGACGGCGACAGGGGGTGGAGGTGGGCAGCCGGAGCCTCGGACGTGCCCTACCAGGGATTCCACACCGTTTTCGCCGACAACCGCAACCAGGTGCCGCCGGCTGGCGGCCTTGCGGCGTATCCGGACTACGCCCCTCCCGGCTCGGGCGGCGCCAGCTGCGTGAACCCCGGGTCGCGCAACACCGACGTCTTCACCTCCAACGTGAACACCTCGATGGTCGTCACGGCGCCGCAGACATACAAGCAGACCGGAACCGTGACGAGAGCGTTCCCGGTGTACGTGTCGAACCAGAGTGCCGCAGGGCGGTACGTCAGGTTCGAGACGGCGGCGGGGCTCGCCGGGGTGTCGTTCTCACCCACCACCCAGAGCAGCGCGGTCGTGGCGTACCTGTTCCCCTATTCGGGCGCCACCCGGGTGGTGTACCTGTCGCCCGCCGTGACGTCCGCGGTGGCAGTGCGCGTGTGTGAGATCAACGGTGCCGACGCTCCGACCTGCGCGACCGGTGCTTTCAGCGGAACAACCTGGATCAACTTCGACGCCAGCAATCCCTGGCTGAGCATCAGCGACCAGGAGGTCCATACCCCGGGTATCTCCACCCCCGGGATCTCGACCCCGGGCATCTCCACCCCGGGCATCTCGACCCCCGGGATCTCGACACCGGGCATCTCCACACCCGGGATCTCCACGCCGGGGATCTCCACCCCGGGCATCTCCACCCCGGGAATCTCCACGGCCACGCTTTCGGAGATCGTGGACGTCACCTGGTCGGCCTGGAACCTCGGCAACACGACGTCGGGATACCTGGCGCTGGTCAACGTGGACAACGCGGAGCAGTACCGCGACGACTACGGGTTCCAGCTTTTCGTCTACAAGACGGCGGGATACGCCGCCCTCGATGGCTGTTCCACCCGCAATCAACTCCAGGACCAGCTCCTGGTGAACATGCCGCTGACGATCGACCAGCTGAAGACGCCGGGCATCAGCACGCCCGGCATCAGCACGCCCGGCATCAGCACGGCGACCTTCTACGAAGCCCCCTACGCCCCGGGCAGCAGCGGCGGCAGCGGGGCCAGCGTGCGCCTCGCCTCCACCGCCCAGGGCGAGGCCGCTGGCGACGGCACCACCCAGGCGCCACCGAACGGCGGGTTGCGTATCACGCTGCGGGCGTATCCGTTGCGCGGCGCGGGAGCGAGGACCTCGGTATATGACCCGGTCAAGGACCCGCCGAGCATGGCCGTCATCGCGATGGCCTGTTATACGGACGGGAGCTGCCCGAGGACCTCCTCGGCGCCGGACCTGGTCGTGTCCTCGGGTCCACCGACCCTCGGCACGACGACCGTACGCGCGGGCACGGCCATTCCGTTCGTAGGCGGTGGCTGGACGATGACGAACGAGGGCAACTACAAGGCGGAGGCGGAACTTCTGCCCGGGGGTGGAACCGAAACGACCGCCTACCGGCACGGACTGTATCTGCTCCCGGTCGCAGGCACGGGCGAGGCCCCACGGCCCATCTGGCTCGCGTGGGCTGGCTCGACCGACATCCCGCTGGAGCCGGGCGACAGCCAGTCCTTCGAGTGGCCGACCGTGGTCGTCCCGGCGGACATAGATGCCGGCGACTACATGCTCGCGGTCATGGCCGATTACGAGCACCGTGTCTCGGAGGTGAACGAGACCAACAACGTCGCCGCCCTCAGGATCACCGTCCTCGGAGGTGACGCGGAGGCCCCGGCGCTCACGTTGCCTGGTTCCATTTCGAATGTCGAGGCAACGAGTCCCGCCGGCGCAACGGTTACCTTTACGGCAACGGCCTCGGACAACGTGGACGGGAACGTCCCGGTCAGCTGCTCCCCCGCCTCGGGATCGACATTCCGGCTCGGCACGACGACCGTCACGTGCTCGGCCACCGACAGCGCCAGCAACACCGGGACCGGGTCGTTCGACGTCACGGTCCGGGACAGCAGGCCACCGGTCGTCACCGTGCCCGCCAACATCACCGTCGAGGCGACGGGGCCGCACGGCAGCGCGGTGACCTTCACCGCGACAGCCCTGGACATCGTCGGGGGCGCGGTGACGCCGACGTGCACTCGCACGTCTGGCAGCGTCTTCCCGCTCGGCGTGACGGTTGTCAACTGCTCGGCGGCAGATGCCGCCGGGAACGTTGCTTCCGGTAGCTTCACGGTGACGGTGCGTGACACGACGCGGCCCGCGGTGACGCTGTCGGTCACTCCGACGACCATCTGGTCGCCGAACGGCAGCATGGTGACGGTGACCGCGTCTGGAAACGCCACGGACGCCGGGAGCGGCATCGCCAGCGTCCGGTACACCGTGGCGGACGAGTACGAGACGATTCAGCCCGCGGGCACGGTGACGCCGGGTGCCGGCGGCGACTACGAGGTCGGGATCCCCTTGCAGGCATCACGAAGGGGTAATGACCGGAACGGGAGGAAGTACACCATCACGGTCAGTGTGACCGACGCGGCAGGGCTGACAATGTCGGCGTCGGTCGTGGTGGTGGCTGTCGAACACGACCAGAGCAAGTAGCGGCGGGCGTGTCATTCGCCGGCGAGGCGGCTCCGGGCGTCAACGACGAGCGGATCCGCGTTGAGGTGGCCCCTCACGGCGAGGAAAGCCCGAAGGTTCTCCTGCGCGGGCTTGGCCAGGCCGACGCCCTCCTGCGCCCGCGCGAGCCAGTACCGGCAGCGTCGCGAGGCACCTGAACGACGGCATCTCGTCCAGGCCGATGGCGGTGGCCTCTCCGCGTCGCTTCATGCAGGCATCCAGTTCCGTCAGGCCTTCCGCGTAGTGCCCGGCTTCGACGTAGGCCATACCCAGCACGAAGCGCCCGAGCCAGAAGTCCGCCAGTTTCTGCCCCGCGGCGCCGGCCTCGACGGCGTCCACGAACCGCCTGGCGCGTAACGCGATCTCGCTCTCCAAGGTCTTGCCGTAGGCGCGATCCTGGGGCTGCAGCCGCTGCCCGAGTTCGGTTGCCGTCGCGGTTGCGAGCGCTTCTTGTCCGCCGCGCAGAAGGACGCGGGTCGCGGACACGGCAACCACCGTGGAGTGCGTGAGCGCCAGCGCCTCGCTGGCGGCGGCGGCCGCATCCCGGGATCGACCCCGCCCTTCGTACGCCTCGGCGAGCGCGGCCAGCTTACAGGCGGCACCGGCAACCGACCCGGTCTTGCGGTCGGCGGCAATGCCGTCCCCGAGAACGCTGATGGCCTCGTCGTACCGCCCCTGGTAGATCGCCATGTCCCCGAGACCGAGCGCGGCCAGGGAGGCCCCCGTGGTTCCCGTTTTCGCCATCCGGTCGTAGACGTCCCTGGCCTCGTCGAACCGGCCGCCGACGAGGGCCGCCATCGCCAGCGGCACGTACGCCACGTAGAACGCTGGCTCCGCCTTCAGCACCGCGGCCGTCTCGCGGCCTGCTGCCGCAAAGTCCCCCGCATACATCGCGTAGAGCGAGTAGTTGCTGCGGTGCAGCAGGTTCCGCGGGTTCAGCTCGACCGCGCGCCTGCCTTCCTCGAGCGCCTTTGGGAAGTCGAGCGCCCAAAAGTGCGCCAGCGCCAGGTTGGCGCGCCCCGATTGATCGGCCGGGTACGCGCGCACTAGTGTCTGATAGGTCTCGATGGCTTTCTGGAAGTTGCGGACGACGCCAAGGTAGTACGCGCCGAGCGTCCGGTAGCGCTCCCGATCCGTCATCCGATCGAGCAGGGTGAGCGCCCGCTTCCACAGGGCCTCCGCCTCGTCCCGGCGGCCCAGCTCGAATGCCATGATGGCGGCGCCCGAGTAGCCGAGCCCGAACTGGGGATCGAGCTCGATCGCCCGCTTGTAGGCGTCGAGCGCCTCCGCCTTGCGGCCGCTCGACTGCAGGTTCTGGGCCGTGGTGTAAATCTGGATCACCTCGAGAGAGCTCGCCGTGAACGTGTCGGCGGCAGCCAGCCTCACGCTCTCCGGCGTGGAATCGCCCAACCCGCGGCGAATCTCGGACGCCACCGAGGCGACGGCAGTCAGGACGCCTTCACGGGTCTCGGCCGAACCGGTGGCGGTCGCGAGGGCCGTGCGCTTCGATGCGTCCGCGCCTGGATCGATCGCATTCGCAACGATGCTGAACCCGCCGCCCCGCCGCTCGATCCGGCCGGTGATGATGACGTTGATGCCTTCCCGGCTCGCGACCAGGCGCGCCATCGTTTCGTCGAGGAGGCTGCCGCTCTTGATCTCCGTCGCCAGCGCGCGCGCCTCCGCGCGAGGATGGGCGACGATGAAGGAGGCGCCTTCCACGCCGGCCGTCAGCGCCTGCTCAACTGCGCCGGTGAAGACCGGATCTCCCGTGCGATTGTCGAAATCGGCGACGAGCACCGACATCGGGGGACGTTCTTCGACCAGCCCCGGGCCCCGCGAGAAATACCAGGTGCTTGCGACGAGCCCCGCAATGAGGACGGCGGCCAGGGCCATGAACCGCGGCGTGAGCTTCCTCACGCGTGGAAGCGGCACGCCGCGATCGTCCAGTCCGGCAAGGCTCGCCGCGACCGCCGCGCTCGTCTGGAATCTTGCAGCGGGATCGGGCTGGAGGCACTGCTGGATGATCCGATCCAGCGCCTCCGGCACCTCCGGGTTGACCGACCGCGGTGCCGGCGGGGCGGCGCTCATCCGGGCCAGCAGCTCGTTGAAGGTGCTCGACGCCCTCTCGTGACGCCGTCGCCCGACCAGCATGTCGTAACAGAATCAGGCCGAACGCGTAGATGTCGGCGCGCTGGTCCACCGCCTCGCCCCTGGCCTGCTCGGGTGCCATGTACTCGATCGTGCCCACAACCGAGCCCAGCACCGTCTCGCCGCGGACACCGGTCGGCAGCTCGGCGCCCCGTCGCGGCGCACCGGGTTCCGTCTCCGGCCGGCCGGCGGACCTGGCGATCCCGAAATCCATGATCATCGCCTGGTCGTCGGCGGTGATCATCACGTTCGCAGGCTTCAGATCGCGGTGCACCACGCCGGCCTGGTGAGCGGCGACCAGGCCCGCCAACATGGTCCGCATGACCCGGATCGCGCGGGCAGACGCCAGGACGCCCTCGCGCTTCAAGATCGTCGCGAGGTCCTCCCCTTCGACGAACGGCATCGTGATGTACTTGATGCCGTCGATCTCGCCGAGGTCGTGGATCCGCACGACGTTCGGGTGCGTCACCTGGCGTGCGAGCAGCAGTTCCCGTTTGAACCGTCGTTCCAGGTCCTTTGCGGTCGCCGGGTCTGCTGCGACCTCGGGGCGCACGACCTTGAGCGCGACAGTCACACCAAGCTCGGCGTCCCACGCCTGGTAGACCGCGCCCATGCCCCCCACGCCCAGCAGCCGGATGATGTGATACCGGGTCCCGAACTGGGTGCCGATCTCCAGCGGTCCGCGCGCCGCGGAAGCCGATGGTCCCGGCAGACGCGTGGCCACGTGGTCGCTCGTGGTTCCCGCCTGGGGCGTGCCGGATGGAGCGTAGTCGGGCTCGTCGGAAGAGAGCGGCGCGGGCAGGGTGCCGCCCGGGAACGGCGGACCGTTCAGCGCGCCAGGCGGCGATGTCGCGCCGCCGGGGGCGATCGGCTGGACGACAATCGTGCCCGAACCAACGGCGCCGGCGGGCGCCGCGCCGACGGGGAACCCCGAGGGACCCGTGAGCCGGGCATCACAGCGGCCGCAGCGTTCTGCCGGCGCTGGATTCTCCGTGCTGCAGGCAGGGCACAGCATAGGCGCTTCGCGCGGTCCAGATTATATACTCGACATGGCTGCCGGGTCGTACCACGTCCGGTGTACCACTGGCCATGCATGCCGTCCGCCCTTCACCTGCTCGCCAAGCCAACCGGCGCGGCGTGTCGCATGAAACAACTGACGCTCTGAACTGTCGGCCCGGACCACTGGCCACTGGCCACTAAACCCGGGGCGCCGCTGGCGGTACCTGACAGTTTCTCTCGCGCCTCGCGGCAGGTATGCTGCTGCTACCTTGGGGAATTGCGTGAAGCGACGACTCGGATCGGCCCTGTGCCTGCTGTTCGCAGCCGCCGGCCCGCTCAAGGCTCAGGATCTCGATCCGCGGGCCTACGCTCACGTCCCGATCAACGCGAGGTTCCTCGTCGCGGGTTTCGCCGTCTCCCAGGGCGGGGTCCTCACGGACCCGACGCTGCCCATCAAGGACCTCCAGGCCACCATCGAGACGCCCTCTCTCGGCGTTGGTGGCTCGTTCAACCTGCTCGGCAAGACCGCCCAGGCTTTCGTGGCGCTGCCCTATTCCATGGCCCAGGTCTCCGGGATCGCCGTGGGGGAAGCGCGCGAGATCAGCCGCTCTGGGCTGTCGGACATGCGCCTCCGCCTGGCGGTCCTCGTGCGCGGCGCACCGGCGATGACTATGCGGGAGTTCGCCAAGGCCCCGCGCCGGACCATCCTCGGCGCCAGCCTGACCGTCGTGGCGCCAGCCGGGCAGTTCTACCCGCAGTACCTGGTCAACCTGGGCAGCAACCGCTGGTCGTTCAAGCCCGAGTTCGCGGTGTCCAAGCCGATTGGCGAGAAGTGGCTGGTCGATGCGTACGCGGGGGTCTGGCTGTTTACCACCAACAGGTCGTTCTACCCGGGCACGGCCGTGCGCACGCAGGACCCCATGGGCACCTTCCAGGGCCACCTGAGTTACAACTTCCGCCGCCAGCTGTGGGCGGCGATCGACGCCACGTATTACGTCGGGGGCCAGACCACGATCGAGGGAATCGGCAAGGACGATCGGCTGAACAACGCGCGCATCGGCGCCACCTTCGCCTTTCCGGTCGGGCGGCGTCACTCGGTGAAACTTGCCGTGGGCAGGGGCGCCATCATCCGGTTCGGTGCGAACTTCACCACGTTCTCGGTCGGGTGGCAGACGGGGTGGTTTCCCCGCCCCACCCCCGCGTCCACCCGGTAATCACTCGTCAAGGAGGAGCGGGTATGACCCGTCGACGTTCCGTGATTCCTCTGGCCGTGCTCGTGCTCACGTGTCTCGCTGGGGCCTGCGCGCCGAAGGGCCGCGAGAAGCCGCTCCGCACGAGCCCCACGGGCACCGACCTGACGTCCGTCCGCAAACAGCTCGAGGGCACCTGGGAACTGGTGTCCGTGGAGGTGCACCCGGCCGGGGGCCAGCCGACGAAAGTGGGTGCGCGTGGAACGCTGGTCTACGACGACTTCGGGAACCTGGAGATCAACGGCGCGATCACGGACGCAGCCGTTGCCAAGGCGACCGACCTGAGCGTGCTCTCGGCGAAGGGACGCGCGGTCATCGACGTGGCACAGCAGCGGATCGTGTTCCAGGACATCGAGGGCAACCTGAAGGACGCGGCCGCGGTATCGCCCGACAAGGTGCGGCGGTATCAGTTCGACGGCGACCTCTTGACGCTGACCAGCATGGACGCCGGCGGCAAGGTCACCGCCGTGACGACTTGGAAGAAACGGTAGCCTGGCGCGCCCGAGGAATCTGGCCCGGGCCGCGCCCGGGACAGGCGATTCCACGCGCACGCTGGTCGCAGGAGACACTCATGAACGCAAGAATCGGGCTGGCCGCCGTTCTGGTCTCGGGCGTCGCTTTGACAATGACCGCGTGCGGCGGGAACGAGCCCGCCCCCCCGGCGCGGGCACCCGCAGCCAGCACCCCAGCCGCGCCGGCGACACCTCCCGCGGCACCCGCCGAGCAAGAGCAGCCTCTCCCGCCATCCGAGCTGGAGACCCAGCTGCCCGCGGGCGTGCGCGATGCGGTCTTCAAGCCGTTCACGGGCGACCTCGACGAGATGGTCAAGCGGCGGCTGTGCGCATCGGCGTCACGTTCAACCGGACGTTCTACTTCCTCGACAAGGGCGTGCAGCGCGGCATCGCGTACGAGTACGGCCAGCTCATGGAAGAACGGCTCAACACGCTGCTCAAGACCGGCAACATGAAGGTCCACGTGGTCTTCGTCCCGCTGCCGCGCGACATGCTGCTTTCGGCGCTCCTCGAGGGCAAGGTGGACCTCGTGGCGGCCCAGACGACGGTGACGCCCGAGCGGCAGAAGGTCGTCGATTTCTGCGACCCCACCAGGACGAACGTCAACGAGATCCTCGTCACCGGGCCCGGGGTGCCCGCGGCGGCCTCCGTCGAGGACCTGTCGGGCCAGGAGGTCTTCGCCCGCAAGACGAGCAGCTACCACCAGAGCCTGCTCGCGCTCAACGAGAAGTTCAAGGCCCAGGGGAAGCCGCCGGTGGACGATTCAGGCCGCGCCCGAGAACCTCGAAGACGACGACCTGCTCGAGATGGTGAACGCCGGCCTGATCCCGGCCGTCGTGGTCGACGACTATCTCGCGAACTTCTGGAAGAAGGTCTTTCCGAACCTCATCGTCCACGACAACATGGCCGTGCGCACCGGCGGCGAGCCTCGCCATCGCCGTTCCGCAAGAACAACCCGCAGCTGCCCGCGGCGCTGAACAAGTTCATGGGGAACTACGGGCTGGGCACGGCCTTTCGGAACCAGGTCGAGCGGCAGTACCTCGTCAACACGACGTACGTGAAGAACGCCACGTCCGACGCCGAGCGCAAGAAGTTCCTGGCGGTCGTCGAGCTCTTCCGGAAGTACAGCGACCAGTACAACCTGGACTTCCTGCTGATGGCGGCCCAGGGGTACCAGGAATCCCCGCTCAACCAGAACGCCAGGAGCCAGGTGGGCGCCATCGGCATCATGCAGGTCATGCCGGCCACCGGCAAGGAGCTGAAGGTCGGCGACATCACGCAGATCGAGCCGAACATCCATGCCGGCGTCAAGTACATGCGCACCACGATGGACACGTACTTCAAGGACGAGCCGATGGACGACCTGAACAAGGCGCTGTTCACCTTCGCGTCCTACAACGCGGGGCCGGGCCGGGTTCGCCAGCTGCGGAGGGAAGCGGAGAAGCGCGGGCTCAACCCGAACGTCTGGTTCGGCAACGTCGAGCAGATCGCGTCCGAGCGGATCGGCCGCGAGACCGTGACCTACGTCGCCAACATCTACAAGTACTACATCGCGTACCGGCTCGATCGTCGAAGAGACGGAGCGCAGGGCGGCCACCAAGGCGGGACTGAAGGCGAAGGAACCCACGAATCCCGAATCCTGAACCCCGTTCCTACCGGAACATGATGGCCGCGCCGATGAACCAGCCATTGCCCACGACGTTCTCCGCCGCGCCCAGTGGTGTCGGGACGTCGCCCACGGTCGTGACGTAGTGGGCCCCGTACGGGGCCACCGAAACGTGGCGTCCGGCGTCGATGAGCCAGCCGGCCCCGTACGTCAACCCCATGCCCCAGGTGCGGATGATGTCGTCTCCCCCGGGGACGACCTCCTTGACGAAGGCCATGCCGTAGCCGCCCTTGAGGAAGAACCCCTGCGAGGTCCACGGCCGGTACTGGGCGATGCCCAGCAGGTAGCTCTGTCGCAAGTGAATGTCCTGTATCGTCCGCCCGAAGGTGAAGATTTCACCGCCGATGTGCAAGCGCTCGTTCAGGCGCACGCCGCCCTGGAACAGGTACGCGCCGTTGTCGCCGTACGCCGGGTCTTCCTGGCAGTTGTCGCAATCGAGGCGGCCGGCGATGTAGCCGCCCCCGCCGCCGGCCCACCACCCCCAAGCCTGCGAGGGCGACGATGCCTGCGAGGTCGACGTTTGCGGCGGCGTCGCCGCCTGGGCGCCCTGCGCGCCCGCTTCTGCCGGTACCAGCAGGAGCGTCGCCATCACCATCAGCACCGCGATGCGTGCGGCGAGGCCGCGTGGCGGGTGCACCATCCGGACGACCGGGCGGACCGCATTCCACGAGCTCATTTGGACACCCTCGCCAGGTAGACGCGTAACTGCGGAAGCCACTGGTGAACGTCCGGGGTGGTCGGGTAGTAGGTCGCCCGGTTGATGTAGTCGCCGCTGACCCCGAACCGGAAGTTGCGCCACAGGGGGGCGAGCACGTCGAGCCGCAGCACCTGCGCGTAGTGCTTGCCGGCCTCCCCCTCCACCGAGCTGATGGTCCGGAGGTAGAAGCTGGTATACCGCAGCCGGGCCAGGGGGAACCCTCCCACGCGCAGCGCCGCGCCGCCGGAGAGTTGAGCGCCGGGACCGAAATCGTACGTCCGCTTCAGGTGCGCCTCTTCGGGGTCTCCGCCTTCGGCCGGCGCCTCCGTGACGAGTGGGGATCGGATCGCCCCGAGCACGATTGGTCCGCCGACGCCGAAGACCAGCAGCTGGGCCGAGTCGGACATCCGGAACAGGTGGCTGACACCGGCCAGCACACTCTGGCCTCCATATTCGAAGATGCCGTTCTTCTGGAAGTCGTAACCCTGGACGACGAGAAACTCCGTCGGCCGTTCCTGCTGGCCGGCCGCGCTCCGAAAGCGCCCGTACAATCGGCCTCTCACCAAGCCCTCGGAGATCGAAGACCCCCCCCCCAGTCGCAGCGTCACAGTGAAGGCGTCGAAGGGCACCTTGTAAGGGGTGCTGTAGATGTCGTTGTAACCCAGATTCAGCCCGAGGAACGGCTCGCCGGTCGAGTTGACGGATCGTTCGTTGGGTCGGCCATTCCACTGGACGCCTGCCTCGATGTCACTCAGGGTGGACGTGGGTTTCAGGTCGGTCGGGTTCTCCGACACGCGGGAGGCCTCGCCCGTGATGAACCGGTTGATGCCGGTGACCGGGTCCAGCACCATCGCGAGCAGTTCCTTCTTCAGCCGCGACTCGCTGACGCTCGAGTCGCGAACCATCCAGCCAGCCCGGTGGAACATCTCGCCCAGCGCGATGCCGCCCATCGTCGTCGTGACGAAGTCATTGATCGACGCGTGGTTCTTCTCACCGAAATACTCCCAGGTGGCGCTGCCAAACGCCGCGAGCGGCGCCGACTCCCAGAAGCTCAGGCCGTTGGCGCGCCCGGCGTTGAAGTACATGCCGCCCTGGTACGGGTGTCCGAACTGGTTGATCTCGAACGAGTTGTAATCCCACTCGAACCCGTACTTCAGGTTCTCCCACCACGAGGAAAACGACACCTTGAATTCGTCGTTCTCCTCGCGGAGCCGGTTCACCATGTTGAAGATGACGTTCACCATGGCGGCACCCCCGACCGCGCGCAGCGGGCGCCGCAGCGGACAGCCGGGGCACGCACGCCGCGGGTCGTCCTGCGCGCCCGAGGAAGCGAAGGCCGCGACGGATTCCCGGAAATAGTCGGTAAGGGCCGGGGACTCGCCGGGCACGGCCACGCCAAAGCGCGCGAGCGCCGGCGAGGGCTCCGCGGGCCGGAACAGGCCGTCGAACG
The DNA here is from genome assembly GCA_963744445.1 of uncultured Acidobacteriota bacterium. GTDB lineage: Bacteria > Acidobacteriota > Vicinamibacteria > Vicinamibacterales > Fen-181 > CAVUTP01. The sequence continues at coordinate 1,239,872 of CAVUTP010000014.1, read as the reverse complement.
GCGAACCCGCCTCGCCAAACAGCGGGAGCGTGATGGCCCGGCCGGGATCGGCGGAGCGTTCGGCCGCTGGTGCCTGGGCGGAGGCCGCCACGGCCACCGCAAGGCTCGCCACGAGGACCAGCCCCCGGCACGCGAGACCGGCCGCGCGGCGCCGGAACGATCCGGACGACCCGTGCGGCAAGGCCTGCCGAGGGACAGGTGCGCGCAGGGTACTCATTCGGCCTGTCCTTTCAGAACACCCGCGTGGGCGGAGGTTGCGAGCACGGACGCTCTTCACGGTCCGCATGGTGGGGCGACCTGCGCGGAACCTGAAGACGAGAGACGTGACGGGCCGGGTTGCGGGAGCGTGACCTCCGACCCTTGCCCCTTTCGAACGCCGAGGCAGCAGCGTGCCCGGCGGGGTCGGGACACGCTCCTGGGGGTGCGCCAACGCGGCTTCCCGCGCCGGCTGGTCATCGTGGCCTAGAACCGCACGCCGAACGTGATCGGCAGGAACTGCCCGTTGGCCTTCCGGTTGTCGGCGTCTCCCTCGATTGTCGGGCCGTAGATGTAGTGGTACCGCGCCTCGAAGAAGATCGCGGCGCCCTCCGACACCTGGAAGTTCAGGCCGCCCCCGAGGTTGATGCCGAAGTCGGTGGAGCTGCGCTCGCCGACGATCGCGTCCACGGGCACCCAGCCCCCGGGATAGCAGACGTACCACCAGGGGTCGCAGTAGCCGGGCACGTAGCCCACCGACGGCGTCGTCACCTTGACCGGCCGGTAGTAGACGCCCACGCCCGCCACCAGGTACGGCTTGACCTTGCCTTCGGTCGGCGGCCGAACGACCAGGTTGAAGTCGCCGTACTGCATGTTCATGTCGGCGAAGAACGGCCCCGCCGCGATCTCACCCGGCGGCGGCTCCGGCGGGAGAGTGACACCCGGAGGCAGCCCGATCTGCTTCTCGCCCAGGCCGGTGAATCCGGTACTCCACCTGGAAGCCGATCACCGGGCTGGCGTTGACCGTCAGACCCAGGCTGAAGTTGTAGCCGTCGCCGAGATGGTCACGGATCTCCGACAGCGCGAACGTGTACCCGCCGCCGATGTTCACGTTGACCAGCTTGTCCTGCGCGCTCGCAGGGGCTGCCGCGACGAGCGCGGCCAGAAACAAGATCGCAGTCACCTTCCGCATCGTGTCCTCCTCTTGCTCGGACCTAGGCCTTGCGCGGGCCGCCCGGGCTTCCCCGCCCCGCGCGGCCCGCCATGCGTGCCCGAACCCGGCTCGCAGGGTGCCAGTGTCCATCGTGCCGCCCGCCAGCGAATCCCCGGAAACAAGGGGGAAACGAGGGGGAAACGGGGTGGCGGCGGCTGGCGCCCGCCGCCGGCCCGGCGCCCGTTACTTCTTCGGGTACTTCTCGAACAGCGCGGCAATGGCCTTCTCGATCGTCGCCAGCTGCGCCGCCTGGTCGCCGCGGAGCACGTCCTCGACCTTCGCGCGCCACGCGAGCTTGCCGGTGGCTGCGTCCTTCAGATCCACGGCCATGGTGCCGACCTTCAGCGTGGAGGCCGCCTGGCCCGCGGCCTTCTGATTGTCGAAGGTGGAGAGATCCACGTCCTGGCGCTGCACCGCGTGATAGGAGATGACGGCGTCGCCGCCGGACGGCACTTTCTTGAGGCCCTTCGCGCCAAGCTGCGTGTCGATAGCGGCCAGGATCCGCTGATCGACTTCCTTCAGGATTGCCGGGTGCCCCGGCACGTACGAGTACGTGCGGAACTTCGTGACGTCGATGGTCTCGTCCTGCTGCACGACCCGCGCGGTCTGGCCGAACCCCGCGACGGGGCACAGGAGAGCGGCCAGGACCAGGGCGGCGGCGATTCTCGTTCTCATGGGTCGGTGTACTCCGGGAGTGGCACGCGCGGCGTGCCGGACGGCTGAGTCGATCCTCAGTCACTGTAGACGCGTCCCGACGGGGAATGAACTGGCAGATTTGCCAGCTGACCGGGGAAAGGGTGACAGCGACGGCGCTGCGTGGCGTGTCGCGCACGGCGGGACGAGGAAGAACCAGTGGACAAGGCGGAAGGCCGGCGGCGGAGGGCCTGCCGCCTGCCGCCTACTTCTCTTTCTCGGTCTTCGGCGGGTCGTACTTCGGCGGGAACTTCTCGAACATCTTCGCAATCGCGTCGGCGATCCGCTGCCGTCGCTGGGCGTCGGTGTACTTGCCTTCGAGCTCCGTCTGCGCGATGCCGCGGTAAACGACCGTACCCTGCTCCCCCGGCGTGGAGAGATCGACCACCAGGGAGCCCTGCATGTACACCTCGTGAGCTGTGGTCGACGCCGCGAACGGCGGGAGCCCCCACGCCGTCGTCCCCGGCAGGAACTGCCCCATCTGCTGCATCGACTGCCCGGCGCCGATGAGCAGGTAGTAGTGCGCGTTGAGGGCACCCTGGCCAGGCTCGACCCTGCCGACCCCCCGTTTGTTCAACGAGTCCTCGACGGCCTGCAAGATGGTCGGCTCGACCTTCACCTGGATGTCGCCGGGGTCGCGTGCGGCGCTGCCGCTCATCAGCATCTTGACGTCGCCGGCGCCTTCGGAGTGCCAGGCGTACGTCTTGACGGCCCTGAAATCGAACGCCTTGTCGTGCTCGACGCGGACCTTGACCCCGGCCGCCAACACGAGGGCGGCCGGCACGACGCAGATGGCCGCGACGAGTGCGCGGCGACCGAGACCGAACATGCTCACCTCCGCGTGCGGGCCGCCCGCACCGCTCCCTGATTACTTGCGAATGAGCCCCGCCTTCTTCATCTCGTTCGCGCCGTCTTTCACGAGTTCCTTGATGTAGGCGTCCATGCTCTCCGGGTTCTTCGCCTCGCTCACGCCGCCCCAGAGCAGGAGATCCTTCGGCACGCTGTACGCCATCGCCTCGACTACCAGGGTGTCGTCGCGGCTGGTGTGCGCGGGCGTCCACGCGGCGCCCCAGCCGTAGCCGTAGTAGCCCCACAGGCTCTGGTAGTAGGTGCTGGTCCACTGGGACGGGTAGTGCCTGACGCGGCGTTCCATGACGACGGGCCGCAGGACGATGATCCCCTCGACGGCCGCCCGCTCGAACCACCCCTTCGCCCGGTCCTTGTCGCGCAGCTCCTCGGGCGGGATCATCGGGTAGGACGGGACCGCGAGGACTCCGCGCTCCTTCAACACGCGGACGAGGGCCTCCTCGGCCGACATCCGCAGGGCGATGTCGTCGGTGATGACCAGCGCCGCGACCTTCTTGCCGGTGAAGTCCTGGGCCTCGATGCCGCGCGCGGTGTAGGTGTCCTTGAACTCCGCGGCGTGCACGATCGCCCCGCACGCGGCGATTGCCATCACCAGCCTGGTTGCCGTCCTCATCGCGTCTCCTGTCTGGCGCATGGGCCGACGTCAACTTTAGTCGCCCCCCGGTAGCGGGTGAACTGTCAGATCTGACAGCAGTGATCCGAAACCATGACAGCGGAGGCCGGGAGGATCGAGGAAAGTTTCCGGCGTGCCGCTGGCACTACTGACAGTTCTGCCGCAGTCGCGCGCACTCTAGAGTAGGACGAGCGCCGGGGTCACCCGGCCCCCGTTGAACGGCAATCGCCCGCAACGAAGAGGGAAAACAACATGTTCCGCAGAATTCTGATCCTCACTGCCCTCGTGGCGCTGGTGTCGTCGCCGGCGTTCGCCCAGCGTGTCGAAGTCAGCGGCTCCGTGGGATGGACCTTCAGCGACGGCGTGTCCTTCGACAACGCGGTGCCGATCAACGGCGTCCTCTACGACCGCGTGGACCCGGCCGACAGCGTGAGCTTCGCCTTCACCGTCGGCGTGTTCTTCACGCCCCAGGCCGAGATCGAGTTCATGTTCAACCGCCAGCAGACGACGCTCGAGGTGACGGGTGTGGGCGGCGCTGCGAAGCTCGAGGGCGACATGAACCTGGACACGTACCACGCCAACTTCGTCTACAACGCCGGCGACGAGGACACCCCGGTGCGGCCCTTCATCTTCATCGGCCTCGGCGCAACCAACTACGGCGACGCCGACTTCGGCGTCAGGACGGTGCCGGGCGTCAGCCGCTTCAGCTGGGGCGTCGGCGGCGGCGTCAAGGCTTTCGCGTCGAGGAACGTCGGGTTCAAGGGCACGGTCACGTGGAGGCCCACCTACATCAAGACCGACGAATACGGCTGGTGGTGCGACCCCTACTGGGGGTGCACCGTGGTGGGCGACGCGAACTTCTCCAACCAGTTCGAGTTCGCGGGCGGCATCGTGCTGCGGTTCTAGGCCGAGTACGCGCTTCGCTTGACGACGGACGAAACCACGAAGAACAAGAGAACACGAAGACAAGAGGGCTTGTGGCCTTCGTGGCTTCCGTTCTTTGTGGTCACGCAAGTGAATTCCCGCTTAGGCGGTAGCCGGGCCCGGCTCTGTTCTCTCTCCTCCTCCAGTGAGGTCAGGGGCCGGGCCCGGTCGTTACGACGGCGGCTCATCCGCGCCACTGTTTCGCCGCGGCCTCCCGCCCCTGCATGCCGGTGAAGGCTGGGGTTGTTTTCGTGCCCGTCGTGGTCGGTAGCTACTGCTACTCCCGGCGCAGGGTCCGGACCGCGTCACCCACGCGCAACGAGGCGGAGAAGATGCGGCCCACCGGGATGGTGCCCGCGAGGCGGTGGCGCGCGATGGCCCCGAGGCCGGCCGAGGCCATGCAGCCGCAGTTGGAGCAGTCCGGGTTCCCGCCGAACTGGCAGGGCGAGATGCGCCGTTCGAGGTCGGCCGACAGGCACTCGGTCGTGCGGGCGAACGTGCACTCGGCAGGCGACGCGGGCGGGTTCGCGTAGACATCCAGCATGCCGTCTGTCATCTGCAGCTTCGGGAACATCGGGCGCACGCGCCGCAGCTCGGCGATCACCCGCGCGCGGTCGTCCGGCGCGAGGCGCTCGACTGACAGCTCGCCGATTTGCGGCGTGTACAGGCTCACCCAGATCATCCGCGTGTCCTGGTTCTCCTGCCAGAAGCGGAGGAACTCCTCCAGGTAGCCCTCGCGGCGCGCCTGCTGCCGCGTAACGGTGCAGTGGACCGTGATCTGTTGCCCGACGATGTGCTTGAGGATGCGGTCGTAGGTGGCGGGCGTCCGCCGCTTGTCGTGCTCGGGCGGCAGGCCGTCGATGGACACCACCACCTGCAGCCGCCGCAGCCCCTGCCACTCGGCGGGAATGGGACGCACGGCGCTGGTAACCAGCTGCGCGTGGATGTTGCGTGCGGCCAGCTGCGGCAGGATCTCGCCCAGCTCGCGGAAGCGGACGAGCGGCTCGCCTCCGACGATCGAGACGTGGAGCGGCCGGTGCTTGTCGATGAGGGCCATGAAGCGCCGGACCAGCTCGTCACCACGGTAGTCGGACAGGTTCCGCAACGTCACACCGCCGCCGAGATGCTCGTCCCCGAACGCGTAGCAGCCGGGGCAGCGGAGGGGACATTCGCGGGTGATTTCGATTGAGAGGTTGGGCCGCCGGCCGGCCAGTATCCGCCCCCAAGCTTGCATCACGGCGCGAACGAGCCCAGCCGTGTTCTCCATCCCGCGCCTCCCCACGCCGCCAGCCCGGGCAGGCACCGGCGCCGCATCAAGTCAGGTGTCTCTCGGTGGCATGCAAAGGGTTGGCCGAAGGAAGCGGTGAGGGTCGAGAGTTCAGCGTCGAGCGTTGACAGCGGGCAGCTGAAGGCGGGCGGCCGGCAGCCGTCACGAACCAAAGCGCCATGGATGAGGCGGACCTGACCCCACAGACGTCACCCGTTATAGACTGGCTCCGATGACGTCCGCCGGGCACGCGCATCCGCATGCCGCTTCCGCCTCGCGCCGGGCCAACCGCCGCTCCCTCACGCTCGTCCTGGCGCTCGTCGCCGTCTACATGGTGGCAGAGGTGGTGGGCGGGCTCCTCACGAACTCCCTGGCGCTGCTGGCCGACGCCGGGCACATGTTCTCGGACGTCGCCGCGCTCGGTCTCGCGCTGTTCGCGATCTGGTTTGCCTCCCGGCCGGCGCCTCGGCATCGCACCTTCGGCTACTATCGCGCCGAGATCCTCGCGGCCCTGGCCAACGGCGCGACGCTCGTGGCCATGGCGGTCTTGATCCTCGTCGAAGCCTGGGGCCGCCTGGAGGATCCGCCGGAGGTGCGCGGGGGTCTGATGATCATCATCGCCAGCGGCGGCCTCGTGGTGAATGTCGTGGCCCTGAGGTTGTTGCAGGCCGGCCGCCACGACAGCCTGAACCTGCGGGGGGCGTGGCTGCACGTCCTCACGGACCTGCTCGGCAGCGTCCAGGCCGTGGCGGCCGGGGCGCTGATCGTCGCGTTCGGCTGGTGGTGGGCGGACCCCGTCGCGTCGCTGCTGATCGGCCTGCTCGTGCTGTATTCCGCGTGGGGGATCGTGTCGGCGTCGGTCTCGGTGCTGATGGAGAGCGCTCCCGCGCACATCGACGTGGACGCGGTCCGCGACGGTCTGCGCTCGGTGCCCGGCGTAGCGGAGGTGCATCACCTCCACGTGTGGAGCATCACGAGCGGCATGACCGCCCTCTCGGTCCACCTCGTGCCGGCCCCCGGCACCGAAGGCGCGTGGGACACGCTGCTGGCCCATGCGCAGGGCGTGTTGCGCGACCGCTTCAACATCGGCCACACCACCATCCAGATCGAAGGGCGCTGCGGTTGCGGGGCGTGGGATGGAGGGAGGGGGTGAATGCGGAAGGCAGAATGCAGAATGTAGAATTGAGAACCGTCGCCGGAGTACCGGGACTAGAGGCCCGGTCCGACGACGGCGGCTGCGACGAAGCGCCCGTCGTGCGAGAGGCTGACGTCGAAGGACGTGAGCGGAGTGCCCTCGCGCGCGACGACCGGCGGGCCCCAGCCCCACGACCGCCAGAGCCGCACGATCTCGGCGCCCTGCAGGTCCCAGCGCTCCATGAGCCGCCGCGCGAGCAGCCGCGCGCGAGCCGAGGCCGTGGAGTGGACCGATGCCTGCTCGGCGTCGCTGAGCTCGCCGTGCAAGGCCTGCCCCTCGTGCACGATCCCGGAGAAGAACCGGCGCCAGTCGAGCAGGCCGTCGGCGGCGTGCGGCCGATCGGCGGCAAACGGCGCCTCCGCCTTCGCTTCCCGCAACAGGCACGGCGAACTGCGCTCCCTGGCGACCTGGCCGATGCAGTGGATGTAGTCGCGGGCCAGCTCCCACCGCACGCGGATGTCCAGGTCGTCGAAGCGCACGCGCGCCCGCTGGCCGGCCGGATCGGCCTCGACCTCGAACGCCCGGTGCGCGAACACCAGGCCCTCGCGCAGCTTGCTGGCGACCTTGAACGCCGTCTCCTTGGCCGCCCACGCCTTCCACAGCGCGATGGTCGGCGCCGCCGCCTCGAGGATGTACGCGCGCTCCTCCGGCGTGAAGACGCGGTCCATGAACCGGCGGTCCCGTTCCTTCCCCGCCACGCCCGGCTCGGCAAGGTCCACGACGTCGTTACCGATCCACCACTTCAAAGTACTCGGCCTCCATCTCGCTCAGCTTGGTGACGATCTGCGTCGACAGGTCGCGCGCCCCGCGCATCCCGGTCATCGCCGTCTTCGCGTCGAGTCGCGCGGCCCTGATGAAGAAGCGCTCGCCCCGCTGGGGGTAGTCGCTGTAGTCCTTCTGGCCCACGCCTCGCGCGTACACGCAGAGCACGCGGGTGGCGGGGGCGTCCTGCAACAGGCGGCCCGCACCGTACGTGATGCGGTCCATGTCCACGCGGCCCACCCGGCTGCGCCCGCCCTCGGGGAAGATCACGACCGACTGGCCCGCCGAGAGCAGGAACGCCGCCTTGTCGAGCGTCCGGCGCGCGACCTCCGGCGGCCCCTCCCGCAAGACCGGCACGCACTTCCCGACGTAGCCCATGAAGCGCAGCAACCACGTCCGCGAGATGTTCTGCCGGTCGGGCAGGTTCCAGGCGAACCGGTCGCGGCGCCAGAACAGCCGCCACCCTGGAGCCATCGCCCACTGGATCACCAGCGAGTCGATGAAGGTCAGGTGGTTCGCGCAGATCAACCAGGGGGCGCGGCCCGGGCCCATCTGCGCCTCGAACTCCCGGCGCACCCCACGCAGGTCCGGGATCTGGTACCCGCGGCTGCGCATCCACGCCTCGATGCTGTAATAGGTGAGGAGGATCAGGCCCTGGGCGACCGCCTCCTGCACCTTCAGCGCGACGCGCTCGCTCCTCGACAGCACGGGGCTCAGTGGGCCGGCGCGGTCTTCTGCAGGATCATCTGCACCGCGTCACCCAGCGTCCGCACGCGGTCGGCGGATTCGTCGTCCACCTGGATCCCGAACTCGTCCTCGAAGGCGAGGATGATGTCCACCAGGCGCGCCGAGTTGACGCCGAGGTCCTCGATGATCCGCGTCTGGTGGTCGGCTGCGCCGACGGCGGCCGTGTTCTTCACGAACGGCTTGATGATGTCGACGACCTTCCCGAAGGCTGTGGTGTGGTCCATTGCATCCCTCCTGTGTTCGTTGTGACTGCCCGGCGGGGGCGGTCCTACGCGTTCCACTTTCCGAAGATGAGGCACCCGTTGACGTCGCCGAACCCGAAGCTGGCCTTGGCAAGCACTCGCGGCGACGCCGCCACGGTCGCGTGGGGAATGCTGCCGGCGAACGGCTCGAGCTCGGGGTGCAGGTCCTCGCAGTTGATCGACCCATGAACGAAGCCCCGGCTCAACTGCAGCACCGCGGCCACCGACTCGATGCCCCCTGCCGCGCCCAGGCCATGCCCGATGAGCGATTTGGTCGAGTTCACCAGCGGGAATGACTCGGGGCGCCGGCCGAGCGCCCGCTGCCAGGTGCGGATCTCCAGCGTGTCGGCCATGGTCGCGGTCAGGTGCCCGTTGATCGCGTCCACTTCGTCGGGGCCGATGCCCGCAGACGCCAGGGCCGCCAGAACGCAGCGCCTCGCGCCCTCGGGGTTGGGCGCCGTCATCGACCCGCCCCCGCGCTGTCCGCCACAGTTGACGTGGCCGCCAAGCACTTCCGCGTGGATGCGCGCGCCGCGCGCCCGGGCCGACGACAGGCTTTCGAGCATCAGCAGCCCGGCGCCGGACGAGGGGACGAAGCCGCCCGCCGTTGCGCTCATGGGCCGCGACGCCCGCTCGGGCCGGTCGTTCGACTGCCTCGCGAGGACGCGCATCGCGTCGAATCCCGCCCAGATGTAGTGCGACGAGCCCTCCGCGCCCCCGGCGATGACCCGCAATGCCCGCCCTTCACGAATCTTGTGGAACGCCTCCACGATCGCCTCGGTGCCCGTCGTGCACGCGCTGCTGTTGGTCGTCACCTGCCCGCCGAGGGCGAGGATCCCGCCGATGCTCGCGCTCACCGAGCTGGCCATCGTCTGCTCGACGGTGGCGCTGCCCAGGCGCCGCACCTTGCCCTCGTTCACGCGCGGGACGACGAATTCGCCGACGGTGTCCACGCCCCCGATCCCGGTGCCGACGATCGCCGCCGTGTCCCAGTCCACCTCGCCGCCGCCCGGCTCGGGTTGCTCGAACCCCGCGTCGCGCCAGCAGTCCACCGCCGCGATGCCGGCGTAGACCATGCTGCTGTTCATCGCGCGCAGCGCGTCCTCGGAGAAGTACTCGCGCTTCAGCTCGTCGCTCACCTCGGGGATGCCGCCCACCTGGCAGCCGAACCCCAGGTCCCGCAGCTTCGGGTGGAACGTGATCCCCGACCGCCCCTCGCGCAGGGCCTGCTCGAACGCGTCCACGCCGTGCGCGTTGGCCGCGACCACCCCCATCCCCGTCACCACGACTCGTTCACGCATTCCTGACTCCCAATCCCGAGGCGGTCGCCTGGGCCACGAGCGTTCCGTCGGCCGCGAACATCTCGATCCGTGCCCGCAGCTTGTGGCGCCGCCAGAACTCGCGCTCGCCGCGGATCGTGACGGTCGCACCGGGCGGCACCGTCTTGAAGAACTCGGTCTGCGCCTCGACGAACAGCGTCGTCCACGAACGGGCCTCTTCGATCGAGTGATCGAGCGCGAAGAGGTAGATGCCGAGCGCGACCACCCCCACCTGGCACATCGACTCGAGCAGGATGACGCCGGGCGTGATCGGCCGCCCCGGAAAATGGCCCTCGTAGAACGACTCGTCCTCGCGGAACGTGTACCGCCCCGTGATCCGCGTCTCGTCCACCTCGAGGATCTCGTCCACGAAGCGGAACGGCCGCTGCTGCGGCAACAGCTCGAGAACCTGGGCCGGCGTCAGCTGCATGTCGCGCTCGCTCTCGTCTGTGGGGCCCCCGTCCACTGGCCACTGGCCACGGACGGCCACGGACCACTGGCCACTATCCCTGCCGCTTCATCTGCCCGCCGATCGAGTTGGCGGAGGGCAGCGGGTAATCGGGGTAGACGATCCCCTTGAACATCCCGACCTTGGCGTCCTTGACGGTGTAGATCGGCTCCCCGTCCACGATGACCTGGCCCGTCCCGATGGCGATGGCCGCGCCCGTCTCCGGCAACTCGGCGTAGCGCCGGATGTCGATCTCGTAGCGCACCAGCTTGTTGTAGGGCCGGATCTGGCCGACGAACTCGATCTCCTTCGCGCCGAGCGCCCGGCCGGCCCCCTTGGCGCCCCTCACGCCGCCGTAGAACCCGATCAGCTGCCAGATCGCGTCGACACCCAGGCAACCCGGCTGCACCGGGTCCGAGCGGAAGTGGCACTGGAAGAACCAGGCGTCGATCTGGACGTCGTACTCGGCGACGATGCGGCCCTGCGGGCCGCGATGGCTGATCTCGACGACGCGGTCCACCATGAGCATGGGCGGGCCGGGCAGCCGCGAGAACCCCTCGGCCGGGGGGTCCTCCACCAGCGTGCCCCAGGCGCACGCGAGGAGCTCGGTCTTCGAGAACTCCGTCCGCTGCAGGAACTCGGCGTACTTCACTCTGACCTCCCCACCTCGATCAGCAGGCCGCCCCAGGTCAACCCCGAACCGACCACCACCAGTGCGATCTCGCACTTCGGCGGCAGCGCGTCCCAGTTCTGCGAGAGCACGGCGGGGGCACCGGCCGCACCGCAGTTGCCAAACTCGTCCACGTTGGAGAGGTGGCGCGACGGGTCGATCTGCCCGCGCTGGCACACGGAGTTGAGCATCAGCCGGTTGGCTTGGTGGCCGACGAACAGCAGGCGTTCGCGGTCGCCGCGAACGTGCGCCGCCAGGGCGGCGAGCGTCGACACCGACTTCCTGATGGCGAATCCCTGGACGGCCGAGCCCTCCTGGGTGAAGTGCCCCCCGGCCGGGATGACCACCTTCTTCCAGCCGGCGGGGTCGGAGTGCACGATGCTGCGCGTGACGCGCACGGGCGATGGCACCTTCGCCGACACGACCACGGCCGCGCTGCCGTCGCCCCACAGCACCGCCGTCCGCCGGTCGTTGTAGTCCACGGTGCGCGTGGTGTTCTCGACGTTCACCACCAGCACGTAGTCGGGCAGGGCCTCGGGGCGCATGCCGCGCAAGTGGTGCAGTTGCACCGCGAAGCTGGAACAGGCGGAGTTGAGGTCGTAGGCGGTCGCGGGGATCCCGAGCTCCGCCGCAATCAGGCACGCCTCGGCCGGGATCGAGTACTGCGGCGAGCATCCGCCGGCGATGACGAGGCCGATGTCGGAAGGCTGGAGGTTCGCGCGCGCCAGCGCCAGCCGGGCAGCGAGCGCGCCCGTCTGCGCGTTCGTGTAGAGCGAGGCCGCGGCGGCCTCCGAGGGCCGCGCGTTCCTGGTCGAGGCGATGTAATCCAGCGGCAGGACGGTGCGCCGGCACCTGATCCCCACCCGCTCGGTGATCCACGCGTCGTCCGTCCCGATGTCCAGCGCCGACAGGAAGGCGTTGTCGATCCGGTTCTCGGGGTGGAAGTGACCGACGCCGTGGATGTACAGGTCGCTCGACGCGCCGGTGCTACGCAACGTGTTCCCCCCCGTCCACCCTGATGATCGCCCCGTTCACCCAGCGCGCCTCGTCCGTGCAGAGGAGGCAGATGAGGCCGGCCACGTCCTCGGGGGTGGTGAGCCGCCCGAGCGGGTTGCGGCGCAGGGCGCCCGCCTTCATCCGTGCGGCGCCGGGGATTACCCTCAACGCCGGCGTGTCGGTCACGCCAGGCTGGACAATGTTCGACCGGATGCCGTAGGGGCCGAACTCGACCGCGATGGCGCGCGACACCGACTCGAGCGCCGACTTCGCCGCGGCCACCGCCGCGTATCCGCGCCAGGCTACCTCGTTCCCCTCGCTCGTGAGCCCGATCACGCGGGCGTCGGGCGCGAAGAGGCCGGCGGCGTGGACCCTCTGCACCCACGTGAGGAGGCTGGTGCCCATCGCGTAGATCGTGCGGGCCATGTCCTCGTCCTCGAGCACGGCGGTGCCGTAGTCCACCGGGTCGAGGACGTCGAACCCCGTTTCGCCGCCGGCCAGTTGCCGGACTGCGCGGTCCACCTCGGCCCTCGGCACCGCGAGCGCCTCAGCCAGGCGGTCCACAGCGCTGGCGGCGTCGCTCGGGACTGCCGGCGTCGGTGCCGGGACGATCGGCCGCAGGTTGCCGAAGGCGATGGAGTGCAACAAGAGCCGCACCCGACCCTCGGGCCCCATCCGGTCCGCCAGCGAGGTGATGACCGTGCTCATCCCGTCGGTGCTCAGCGCGTCGAGGTTGAGGCTCAGAAAGCCCCGCCCGCGAGCACGAATGGCGTCGAACTCGCGCGTGACCCGGTCCATCGCGCCGCGCCGGTCGCGGTGCACCACGCACACGTTGAGGCCCTCGGCGGCCAGCTTGGCCGCCGAGGCGAGGCCGAACCCGCTCGATCCCCCGAGGATCAGCGCCCAGTGTCGTTCGTCGAACTGCACCATTTTCAATAGGTAGATCTCCACCGGCCGGCCGCCCGGCTGCCGGGGAACTGGCTGACTGGTCTCTGGTGTAGCGGCTATCTTAACGCAGAAGAGTTGCGAATTGAATCGAGAGCGTCGGGAGGGGGCGCGTCAACCGAACCGCCTGGCCGCGCGCTCCTTCGCCTTGCGTGCTTCGTCCTCGCGGTCCCGGGCCGGAGCGGCGACGTGCAGCGAGTCGACCAGCCGCCGCGCCGCGGCGGCGACCTCCTCCACCGCCTGCGCGAAGACAGCTTCGTTTGCCCGCGAAGGCCGGCTCACCCCGCTCAGCTTGCGCACGAACTGCAGCGCCGACGCGCGGATTTCCTCGTCTGTGGCCGGCGGGTCGAAGTTGGCGAGCGTCCTGATGTTCCGGCACATGCTGGTTCAGCCTCCAACAAGCGACGTGAACATCTCATTTCCCCCCGGCAGGCGGGAGGCCGGGCGCCACCCGCAGCGCGTTCTCCGAGTAGATCTTCCGGAGCACGACGTCCGGCAGCGCCATGCCGTACAGCTTCCAGGAGGCGTGATAGGGGCGGTAGTAGTCGAAGTACTCGTCGGCCGTCTCGAACACACGCCAGTAGTACGGGAACTCCGACGGCTCGTACGAGTCCTTGCCGAAAAGCACTCGATCCTGGTACTTGAGGAAGAACTCCCGCGAAGCCCGCGGTTGCCGCCCGAACTCGTACAGCACGGCCGACAGATCCATCACCACGTTCGGCGCCTGGTCGAGCAGCTTCCCCGCCCGCGCCAGGTCGTTGCCGTACCACCCGAAGTGCGCATTGATGAACCGCGTCTTCGGGTTCGACACGAACATCCGGTCGCGCTCCCCCATCAACTCCTCGAAGGTGGGCTCCCCCGGCATGTAGTGCCGCCGGTCGCGGAACAGCGACAGTTCGAGCCACCGCTCGTTCTCGAAGTCGAGCGGCGAGAAGAACTCCTGCGGCTCGGCGATGTGAATGAGCACGGGGATGTTCAGCCGGGCGCAGGCGTCCCACACGGGCTTCAGCGCCGGGTCGTCCACCTGCAGCCGCGTGCCGTCCGACTTCCGCGTGCGCATCCCGAGGTTCTTGAACACCTTCAGGCCGATGGCGCCGTTCGCCACGGCCTGTTCGAGGTTGGCCACCGCGCGCTCGGCCCACCCGGGCGCGTCCGCGTTGTTCCAGTCCACGTTCACGAAGACACGAAACCGATCCGGGTACTTGCTCGACCGGATGTAGTCCACCTTCTGCTTGATCGCCCCGGGATCGGAGCCGCCACTGAGATTGTTCAGGACGCGCACGTTCAGGGCGTCCATCTCCCCGATCAGGCGGTCGATGGTCTCGGGCGTGGGGCCGGTGTGGCTGTGGATGTCGATCACCGGGAACTTCGCGCGGGGCACGAGATGCTCGGCCGCCACCACCGTCGATCGCGGCCGGTAGTCCACGATGCTTGGCGGAGGGAACTCGGGCGCCTGGCAGCGGCCGGGGCGGACTTCCGTCGTGCCGGGGGGACACTTTCCGGGCGGTGCGGACTGGCCGCCGCGCTGGGCGACGGTCGCCGTGCCAAGGGCAACGGCGGCGAGCGCGACGAACGCGCTCAGCGAGCGAAGGGGTCTTGGGAGCATGTTCCATTGTGCCATCGCCGCAGCCGCCTCGATCTGGCTCCGAGCGACGACGTACACGAGCGGCGGCGCCCCGGCTGCGGACGTCTTGCAGTCACTGTTGATTTTTTCTACAGCCGAGGTAGACTCTGGTCGACGCTTGGGTCTCGCTCCCTCGCACACGTTCGACTGGCTGGCGCTCTTCTCCTACCACAACCTGCGGCTGCTGCACGCGATGGTGGGCGAGCCGTAGCAATTTCCTTCACCAGTGTCAGCTTTCCCCCTGGTCGGTCCCCTGGATCCCCGCTTGCCATGACGCAGCAGCCCCCCTATACTGCAACTACCGCCCCAACCGCAGAGCTCCGGAGAACGTCGATGCCAGTGCCGACCGGACGTGTCGCCCCCGCAAGACCGACCATGCCGCCGCCGCGCCGCTGCCCGCGTTGCGGCAACCACCTCGAGCACGAGCGAACGTTCGTGGCGAAGGGCCTTACCGGGGTTCCGTCCACCGAGCACCGCTTCACGTGCCCGGCCTGCGACGCCCGCTACCGCTGGTCGAGCAGGGACGAAAGGTGGAGGGAACTGTCGTAAACTCCCCGCATGCAGGCATTCGAAAAGCTCGGCGCGTTCTATCTCGGCCGCCCTTACGACCTGGCCACGAAGCGGCGCGGAGAAGGCTGGCTGCTGTACGACTCGCGAGACCTCGTCACCCACGCCGTGTGCGTGGGCATGACGGGCAGCGGCAAGACCGGGCTCTGCGTTTGCCTTCTCGAGGAGGCGGCGATCGACGGCGTCCCCGCCATCGTGATCGATCCCAAGGGCGACCTGTCGAATCTCCTCCTCACATTCCCGCAGCTCCGTCCCGAGGACTTCCGGCCCTGGGTGAACCCGGACGACGCCCACCGGAAGGGCCTCGACGTGGACGCGTTCGCGGCTCAGCAGGCGGCGCTCTGGCGAGACGGCCTGGCGGAGTGGGGGCAGGACGGCGAGCGCATCGCCCGCCTCCGCGCCGCGGCCGATTTCGCCATCTACACGCCGGGCAGCGAGGCGGGGAGGCCCGTGTCGATCCTCCACTCGCTGGAGCCGCCGGCCGGCGGACCCGACACGGATCCCGAGCTGGCGCGCGAGCGCATCGCGACCACCGTCACCAGCCTGCTCGGCCTCCTCGGTCTCGACGCCGATCCCATCCGCAGCCGGGAGCACATCCTGCTCTCGACGATTGTCGACGCCTCCTGGAAGGCCGGGCGCGGCCTCGATCTCGGCGGGCTCATCCAGCAGATCCAGGCGCCGCCCGTCGCGCGAGTGGGCGTGCTCGATCTCGAGTCGTTCTTCCCGGCGAAGGACCGCTTCGAGCTGGCGATGGCGCTCAACAACCTGCTGGCGTCGCCGGGCTTCGGCGCGTGGATGACGGGCGAGCCGCTCGACGTGCAGCGGCTGCTCTACACGGCGGAGGGCCGGCCGCGCGTGGCGATCTTCTCGATTGCCCACCTCGGCGACGCGGAGCGTATGTTCTTCGTCTCCCTGCTGCTGAACGAGGTGGTGGGCTGGATGCGGGCGCAGGGCGGCACCACCAGCCTGCGGGCGTTGCTCTACATGGACGAGATCTTCGGCTACTTCCCGCCGGTCTCGAACCCGCCGTCGAAGCCACCGCTGCTGACGCTCCTCAAGCAGGGCCGCGCCTTCGGCCTCGGCGTCGTGCTCGCCACGCAGAACCCGGTGGACCTCGATTACAAGGGCCTCTCGAACGCGGGAACCTGGTTCCTGGGCCGCCTGCAGACCGAGCGCGACAAGGCCCGGGTGATCGAGGGCCTCGAGGGGGCCGCGGCGAGCGCGGGCCAGTCCTTCGACCGCGGGCGCATGGAGCAGACGCTCGCGGCGCTCGGCAGCCGCGTGTTCCTCATGAACAACGTGCACGAGGACGCGCCCGTCGTCTTCGAGACGCGCTGGGCCATGTCGTACCTCCGGGGCCCGCTCGGGCGGCAGGAGATCAAGAAGCTCGCGCAAATGCAGAATGTCGAGTTCAAGATGCAGAATGCGGGCAGCGCGCCCGCAGTGGGTCGCGCGGCACAAGCCGCATCTCCCGCGCCAGCACCTTCGGCGCCAGCACCTTCGGCACCTCGCGTGTCACCGCGCCCCGTCCTCCCGCCATCCGTGCCTGAGTTCTTCGTCCCCGTGCGAGGGGCGGTGCCCGCCGGGAAGCGCCTTGCCTACGAGCCCGCGCTGTTCGGGGCAGCGCAGGTGCGGTTTGCCGACCCCAGGGCCGGCGTGGACTTGCTGCAGACGGTAAACGTGCTGACGCCCATCGTGGACACCGCCGTCCCCGTGGACTGGAACCTCGCGACCGACAGCGCGATTCGGCCCGGCCGACCTGGATCGACAGCCCGCCGGCGACGGGGCGTTTGGATTGTTGGCGCCCGCCGCGCACAAGCCGAAGAGCTACGACACCTGGCAGAAGTCGTTTGCCTCGTGGGTGGCGAGCAACCGGAAGCTGACCGTCCTCCGGTCCGAGACGCTGCAGATGGTGTCCTCGCCCGGCGAGACGGAGGGCGCATTCCGCGTCAGGCTGCAGCAGGCGGCGCGCGAGCGGCGCGACGGGTCCGTCGCGGACCTGCGCGAGCAGTACGGCCGGCGGTTCGCCCAGCTGCAGGACAGGCTGCGGCGGTCGCAGGACGCCCGGCAGCGCGAGGAGAGCCAGGCGAGCACGCAGAAGGTGCAGACCGCCATCTCGTTCGGGGCCACGCTGCTGGGGGCGATGTTGGGGCGCAAGACGGTGAGCGCGTCGACGCTTGGCCGCGCCACGACCGCGGCTCGCGGGGTCAGCCGGACGATGAAGGAGTCGGCGGACGTGAAGCGCGCGGCGGAGACCGTCGAGGGCCTGCAGCAGCAGATCGTCGCGCTCGAGGCGGAGCTGGCGGAGCAGGTCGCGGCAATCGAGGCCTCGATGACCGCCGGCCCGCTGCAGTCGCTGACCATCGCCCCGAAGAAGGCGGGGATTGCGGTGCAGCTCGTCGCAGTGGTCTGGGTGCCTTACTGGATCTAGAGAGGCAATTCACAGCGAAGCGATAGCGTTCTTTCACGCCTTGGCATTCTGCATTCTGCATTACGCCTTGCGTTCCCGCTCCTGAACCACGTCCCGCACCAGGTCCGTGATCGTGCGGAAGTCCAGCTTGCCGCTGCTCATCTTCGGCAGCTCGGGGAGGACGACGAACTCCTTGGGCAGGGAGATCCGCGGGAGGACCTCGGCCATCTGCGCCAGGATGGCCTTCTCGTCAACCTGCTCCGTAATCGCGGCCACGATCCGGGCGCCGCGCAGTGCGTCGGGCACCTCGACGACGCAGCAGGTGCAGTCTGCCGGCAGCAGCTTCTCGAGCACGTCCTCCACCTTCACGAGCGACACCATCTCTCCCGCGATCTTCAGGAAGCGCCGCAGCCGCCCGACGTGCCACAGGTAGCCGTCGTCGTCCATGAACCCCATGTCGCCCGTGTCGTACCAGCCGTTGCGCATGTGCAGCGACGTGGCCTCGAAGTCGTCGAAGTAGCCGCGCATCACGCTCGGGCCCTTCACCAGGACCTTGCCGATGCGGTTGACCTCGCACTCTTCGCCGGTCTCGTAGTTCTCGAGGCGCACCTGCACGTTGGGCAGCGCCCGGCCCACGGAACCGGGGCGGTTGTGCTCCGCCGTGTTGACCGAGATGACGGGGCTGGTCTCCGTGGTGCCGTAGCCCTCGAGCAGGATGATCTTGTGCTTGTCCCAGTACGCGCGCCGCAGGTGATCGGGGCACTTGTCGGCGCCGGTAATCACCAGCCTGAGACTGGCGAAGTCGCCCGGCTCGGACTTCTGCAGGTAGCCGGTGAGGAAGGCGGGCGTGCCCACCATCACGGTGGCCTTCTCCTCCCGGATGGCGGCGCAAATCGAGCGGAACTCGAGCGGGTTCGGGCACGTGACGATCGTCATGCCCTGCCACAGGGGCAGCCACATGTTCACGGTGAGGCCGAAGACGTGGAAGAGTGGCAGGTTGGCCAGCAGCACGTCGTCGGGGCCGAAGTCGATGACCTGCGAGACCGCCTCGAGGTTGGAGCGGATGTTGACGTGCGTGAGCGGCACGGCCTTGGGCTCGCGCTCGCTGCCCGACGTGAAGAGGATGACGGCGTCCTGGCCGTCGTCTCCCTTCGGCAGGCTGCCGATGATCCGGTCGGCCGACTTGGTGGCGCGCAGCGCTCCCTTGAGCTTGTCGAGCATCGAGACCTGCTTGGCCAGGTCCTCCAGGCAGACCATCCCGTCGAGGACCGGGCACTTGATGCGCTCGAGCAGCGCGCGGGAGGTGAGGATGGTGCGGAAGGCCAGGCGGCGCTGGGCATCGCGGCAGTTCTCGGCGGCGCCCGTGGAGTAGTTGATCATGACCGGCGTGCGGCCGCTCATGAGGACGGCCAGCGTCGCGTAGATGCAGCCGGCACTGGTGGGGACCATGATCCCGATGAAGCCCTCCTCGCGCCCGCGGAGCTTCGACGAGAGGATCAGGCCGCGCAGCAGGACGTCCTTGAAGGACACGCGCGCGTTGGTGGCACGGTCCACGATGGCCAGCTTCTTCTCGAACCGCTTGGCGGTCCGGATGAACATCTCGTGAAGGCGCACGGCATTCCTTTCGCTCGCCTTGGGGCTCGAGGCGCGAGGCTAGCGGACCGACGCGATACGATATCGTAACGAAAGGAAGAGTGGGAGGAAAATGAAACCGCGATCTCGAGCCCGGCTTGGTGGCCTTCGTGTCTTCCGTTCTTCGTGGTCAAGACAAACGAATTCCCGTTTAGAATGCCCCGCGAGGTGACGACGATGACCCATTCGTTGCGCGGTGTGCCGCTCCTCCCCGTCCTGTTCCTCCTGCTGCTCGCGCCACTGGCGGCGCTGAACGGCGGGGCAGCGAGGCCGGCGGCGGTACAGGCCACGGCCGTGCAGGCTCCGGTGCCTGCGCAGCCGATCGCCGCGCCTCCGGCGCCGCTGCCGATGGCGAGGCAGATGGCCGCGCGCGAAGGCTGGCTGGCGCGGCGGTACCAGATGCTGCTGCCGATGATGCGCGCCCACAAGATCGGCATGTGGCTGGTTGTCACCGAGGAGTTCCACGAGGATCCGCTCGCGTGGATCGTCGCGCCGCCGCGGCCGTACGTCGGCCGTCGGGACATCTTCGTCTTTGCGGACGGCGGGGAGGCCGGTCTCGCGCGGGTGGCCATCACCGGCTACTCCGAGGAGAACGTGCAGCGGTTCTTCGATTCACCCGGCGAGCCGGCGCCTGCCGACAAGACGCTGGCTGCGCTGGTCGAGAAGTTCAAGCCCCCGACGATCGCGTTGAGCATCGGCGGCGCCCGCGGCGTGACCCACAGCCTCACCCACGACGCCTGGCAGTTCATCACCGCGGCCATCGGTCCCGAAGCCGCCAAGCGAATCGTGCCCGCCGAGCCGCTCATCGAGGAACTGCTGGACACCCGGACCCCGGAGGAGAGCGAGCACTACCAGCTTCTGGTCGAGTGGACGGAGCACCTCGGGCGGCGGGCGCTGTCGAACGAGGTCATCACGCCGGGCGTGACGACGGTGGGCGACGTCCGGCGCTGGCTCTACACCCAGTCGCACGCGGCGGGCTTCGTGCCGTGGTTCCAGCCCGACCTGCGGGTGCAGCGGCGTTCAGCGGCGAACGAGACCTCGCGCGGCTTCCTGGCGGTCGCCAAGGAAGCTGTCGTCCTCGAGCCCGGTGACGTCGTCCACCTCGACTTCGGCCTGAACTACATGGGGCTCGCGAGCGACTGGCAGAAGATGGCCTACATCCTCGCCGAGGGCGAGACCGACGTGCCTGCCGGCTTGAAGCGCGCGATGGCCAACACCAATACGCTGCAGGACGCGCTCGCGCGGATTTCCAGGCCGGGCAAGCCCGCCGGCGACGTCCACGCCGAAACGATGGAGGAGATGAAGGCGAAGGGGATCACGGCGCAGATCTACTCGCACCCGCTGGGGTTCCAGGGGCACGGCCTCGGGCCGTCCATCGACATGCGGTCTGCGCGGCACGAGCCGGACGCGCCCCCGAAACCCCTGCGCCGCGGCTCGTACCTGGCGATGGAGCTGAACACGCAAACGCCGGTTCCCGAGTGGAACGGCCAGGCGGTCACCGTCATGGCGGAAGACCCGGTCTACCTCACCGAGGAAGGCTGGCGGTTCTTCCGGCCCCGGCAGGAAGCGTTCTACGTCGTCCGGCCGGTCGCCACTGCGGCCGTTGCCGCCCGCGCCAAGTACCCCGAAGGCCTCTACGCCGAGCTCCGCACCAGCAAGGGGTTGATCGTCCTGCGGCTTGAATTCGAGCGGGCACCGATGACGGTCGCGAACTTCGTCGGCCTCGCCGAGGGCACGGTCGAGAACAAGGCGCTCCCCGGCGGAGCGCCCTTCTTCGACGGCACGGTCTTCCACCGCGTCGTGCCCGGCCACGTGATCCAGGCCGGCGCCCCTGCTGCGGGCACCAGCGGACCCGGGTACAACTTTCCGAACGAGATCGTCTCGGCGCTGAGCCACGGGCGCGCGGGCATGCTCGGCATGGCCAACGCCGGCCCGCACACCAACACCTGCCAGTTCTACGTGACGCTCGGCGACCGCTCGTACCTGGATGGCAACTACACGCTGTTCGGCGAGGTGTTTTCGGGGATGGACGTCGTGAACGCCATCGTCCAGGGCGACTGGGTGGACCACGTGCGCATCGTGCGTGTGGGCGAGAAGGCGAAGGCGTTCAGGAGCGACACGGCCACGTTCCGCGCCCGCGTGGCGGCGGCGGAGGGGGCCGTCAAGGCGGCCGACGAGAAGAAGGCGCGCGACGAGGCGGTGATCATCAAGAGGAACTGGCCGGGGGCGAAGCCGTCGCTAAAAGGCGCGCTGGTGGAGCGGCGGAGCGCGGGGTCGGGACCGCAGCCGGCCGCCGGACAGACGGTCGTCGCTCGCTACACGGGACGCTTCCTCGACGGCCGCCCGTTCGCGAGTTCCGCGGAGGAAGGCCGCCCGATTCCCGGCCAGCTGGCCCAGCCCTTCGAGTTCGTCGTCGGCAAGACGCGGCTCAACCCGGGCCTGGACGAGGCGCTGGGCGGGATGCGAAAGGGCGAACGGCGGCGCCTGATCCTGCAAGGCACGGCCGGCTACGGCCGCAGCGGCTACACCTCGCCCCAGAAGCCGGGTGAGAGGCGCTTCGTGATCTCGCCCAACACGACGTTGGTGTACGAGGTGGAGGTGCTGGAGATCAGATCGAATTGAACATTTCCGCCTGCCACAAGTGCCTCTGTTGGTGGCGGGCGAGGATCGACAGGGCCGCGTAAAGGTTGTAGCGCACGCGCGCGTTGAACGGGCTCGCAACGCGCAGCACGCCCAGGGGCAGGCCCTCGGCCGCCCGCACCCACCCGATCTGTTCGTCCTGCAGTCGGTCGAACTCCTCCACGAGCGCGGGGACGGACTCGATGGGCCCGGGCACGAAGGCTGCCGTCGTCTTCGTCCGAAACCGTCCAGGTCTGCTCAGCGCCCACCACACGAGCCCGCCCATGAGTCCCAAACTGTAGCTGCCGCTGTGCTGCGAGCGAGGCAGGCGGCGGCCCTGCTCGAGCGCCTGCTCTACCAGCGGCCGGAACGCCCGCGCTGTCAGGTTCAGATGAGCGACGCACTCTGCAACCGACCATCGGCCCGGGGCTGGTCGCGCGGCCCACCGATCGGCCGGCACGACCTCGACCAGGCGGTGAAGGCGGACCCTGCCGTTCTCGAACTCGGTGACGATGGCGCCGAGTTGAGGATGCACGGACCCAGAGTACCACCGAACGAGTGATCACTTGGCAAGGGACCACTTCAGCAAGCTGGCCATTCTTCAAGTGGCCGGTCGACGAAAGACCTGCAGGGGGCCCCGGTGATCACTTGGCAAAAGGACCACTTTCGCAAGGGGAGCAATTTGCTCCCTGGTCAAGTGGGCAGTCGACAATTGACCTGAGCGGGGAGGTGGTACGTGATGTGATTCCCGATACCGCGATTCCCATGCGAATTGCACAGGTTGCACCCCTATACGAGAGCGTCCCGCCCCGGCACTACGGAGGGACCGAGCGCGTCGTTTCGTACCTGACGGACGCACTCGTGGACCTCGGCCACGATGTCACCCTTTTCGCCTCGGGTGACTCCGTCACACGCGCCCGGCTGGCGCCGGTCGTACCCCAACGATTGTGGGGCTCGGCCGCATGCGTGGACACGATGGCGCATCACGTCCTGCTGCTCGAGCGCGTGATGGCCGCGGCGTGGCGCTTCGACATCATCCATTTCCACGTCGACTACCTGCACTTCCCGCTGTCGCGGCGGATGCCGACGCCGCAGGTGACGACGCTCCATGGCCGCCTCGACCTGCCCGATCTCGTCGGCCTGTTCCGCGAGTTCCGCGACATGCCGGTCGTCTCGATCTCCGACGCGCAGCGCCGGCCGCTGCCGTGGGCGAACTGGGTCGGGACCGTCCACCACGGCCTGCCTCCCGATCTCTACTCCAGGACCGAGGGCCGGGGGAACTACCTGGCGTTCGTCGGTCGAATCTCGCCGGAGAAGCGCGTCGACCGCGCCATCGCCATCGCCCGCCGCGCTGGCGTGCCGCTGAAGATCGCCGCGAAGGTCGACCCGGTGGACCGCCCGTACTTCGAGCAGGAGATACGGCCGCTGCTGGACGGACCTCTCGTCGAGTACCTGGGGGAGCTGGACGACCGCGGAAAGCAGGGCATGCTGTGCGGCGCGCGCGCACTCCTCTTCCCCATCGACTGGCCGGAGCCCTTCGGCCTGGTCGTGATCGAGGCGCTGGCCTGCGGGACGCCGGTCATCGCATGGCCCTGCGGCTCGGTGCCGGAGCTGATCGACCACGGCGTGACGGGCTACATCGTGGACGACGTCGAGGATGCGGCAAGAGCGGTGGCTTCCTTGGATCGCCTGAGCCGGACGCGCTGCCGGCAGGTGTTCGAGTCGCGTTTCACGGCGTCCCGCATGGCCCGCGATTACGTCCGGATCTACGAACGGACGAACCTGAGGAGATCGGGAAGGGGGTCGGGACACCTTGCCTTGGACGAGCAGGGCAAAGTGACCCGACCCCCTGAGTACGCTCAAGGCAAAGTGACCCGACCTCCTGAGCGCCTGACCGACCAGGGCAGCCTGACCCGCCCCCCCGACGGTGATCCGGGCGAAGTGACCGCCCCGTGAGGCAAACGTGACCGACGGAACGACCCTCCTCGACCGCTTTCAAATCATCGCCACCTCCCCGCAGCCGCGGGAGGCGACGCGCGTGCTCAAGGACGGGGAGACGTTTGCCGTGTTCGACGAGCACGGTGACCTGACGCAGCGAGGTCTCGGCGAGCAGGGGATCTACCACCTGGGCACGCGTTACCTCTCGGGCCTGGTGGTCGCGCTCTTTGGCCAGCGGCCGCTCCTGCTCGGGTCGTCGGTCCGCGCGCACAACGACTTGCTCGCGATCGATCTGACCAACGGCGACGTGCCCGGGGAGCGCGGCGGCCCCCTGGCCCGCGAACTCCTCCACGTGCACCGTTCGATCGTCCTCTGGGACGGGGTGTGCCACCAGGCGTTCCGCTTTGCGAACTTCGCGCCGGCGGAACTGACGGTGCCGGTGACGCTGGTGTTCGAGGCGGACTACGCGGATATCTTCGAAGTGCGCGGCACGAAGCGCCCGGCGCGCGGCCGTCTCCTGCCGCCCGTGGCGGAGCGGGGCCGGGTCACGCTTGGCTACGTCGGCCTGGACGGGGTGGAACGGCGCACGCAGATCGACTTCAACCCGGCGCCCGACTGGCTGGCCGGCCCCGAGGCCCGGTTCGTGCTGCACGTCCCGCGCGAGGAGAACCGGCAGCTGACCGTCAGCATCGCCTGCCGGAGCGGCGAGCAGCCGGCCCGGCAGCACAGCCACGCCACGGCGGTGCGCTCGATGGTCGTGCGGTTCGCCGGTTCGCGCGAGCGATCGGCGCGTCTGACCTCGGGCAACCGCTACTTCGATGCCTGGGTCCGGCGATCGTGGGCGGACCTGGTCATGATGACCAGCGAGACGAGTCACGGCCCTTACCCGTATGCCGGGGTCCCGTGGTTCAGCGCGCCCTTCGGACGGGATGGGATCATCACCGCGCTGCAGGTCCTGTGGGCGGATCCCAGCCTCGCGCGCGGCGTCCTGGCCTTCCTCGCCAGCACGCAAGCCACCGTCCGGGACCCCTCCCGCGACGCCGAGCCGGGGAAGATCCTCCACGAGATGCGGCACGGCGAGATGGCCACGCTCGGCGAAATCCCGTTCGGGCGCTACTACGGCTCGGTGGACGCCACGCCGCTCTTCGTGCTGCTCGCCGGCAAATACCTGAAGCGAACGGGCGACGTCGAGCTGATCACGGAGATCCGGCCGACAATCGAGCGGGCCCTCGAGTGGATGGCCACCGACGGCGACCCGGACGGCGACGGTTTCGTCGAGTATCACCGGGGCAGCGCGGACGGCCTGGTGCAGCAGGGCTGGAAGGACTCGACCGACTCGGTGTTCCACGAAGACGGATCGCTGGCCGAAGGGCCGATCGCGCTTTGCGAGGTGCAGGCGTACGCCTACGGTGCGCTGCTGGCGGCCGCCGGCATCGCCGACACCCTCGGACGCACCGCGGAGGCGGCCGAGCGCCGTGCCCAGGCCGAGCGGCTGCGGCAGCGCTTCGAAGACGCCTTCTGGCTGCCCGATCTCTCGACCTACGCGATCGCGCTCGACGGGCGCAAGCAACCCTGCCGCGTCGTCTCGTCGAACGCCGGCCACTGCCTGCTCACCGGCATCTGCGCGCCTGAGAGAGCCGCCGCCGTCGCCCGCCGGTTGATGGAGGAGTCGTCGTTCTCCGGTTGGGGTATTCGGACGGTCGCTTCGGGTCAGCGGCGCTACAACCCGATGTCCTATCACAACGGGTCGGTCTGGCCGCACGACAACGCGCTCGTGGCCCTCGGGATGGCGCGGGCGGGCTGCATGGGCGAGTCGGTGCGCGTGCTGGACGCGATGCTGGACTGCAGCGAGGGGGTGGCGCTGCGCCGTTTGCCCGAGCTGTTCTGCGGCTTCCACCGGCGGGAAGGCGAGGGCCCGACACTCTACCCCGTCGCGTGCGCGCCGCAGTCCTGGGCGTCGGGGGCGGTCTTCATGCTGGTGCAGGCCGTGCTCGGCCTCTCGATCGACGCCGCCCGCCGCGAGATCCGCCTCGCGTCGCCCACCCTGCCCGAAAGCCTGCCCTTCGTGCGGCTGGAGAGGCTGCGCGTGGCCGACGCGCTGGTGGACCTGACCATCGAGCGCACGACCGCTGGCGCCACCGTGCGCATCGATCGCCAGGAGGGAGAGGTCCGCGTCGAACAAGTCTGAATCGCGCCGTTCCTACCGCAACCAAGGCTCGACCCCGGGTCGGCATTTTGCATTCTGCATTGCGCCTTTGATAGGCTCCTCCCCTCGGTATTCCGAGGGAGGAGCGCGTGAAACGAACCGTCTTTGCCGTCGCTGCCGTGCTGTTCGCCGTGTCGTGGACCGCCGCGGCGCAGAAGCCGAAGCCCGAATCGACCGCCGCCGCGACGCGGCAGGCGCAGGGGGCCGGGGCGAAAGGTGAGGCGGCCGCCCCCAAGAAGCTGGTGTCCGATGCCGCGCTGACGGGGCTGGCGTTCCGCAACATCGGGCCCGCGATCATGTCGGGCCGCATCAGCGACATCGCCATCCACCCGAAGAACCGCGACGTCTGGTACGTGGCGGTCGGGTCGGGCAGCGTGTGGAAGACGGAGAACGGCGGCACGACCTGGACGCCCGTTTTCGACAAGGAGGCGTCCTACTCGATCGGCTGCGTGACGATTGACCCGGGCAATCACGAGACGATCTGGGTGGGCACTGGCGAGAACGTCAGCGGCCGCCACGTCGGCATCGGCGACGGCGTCTACAAGAGCCTCAACGGCGGCAAGACCTGGACGAACACCGGCCTCCGGCAGTCGGAGCACGTCGCCCGCATCCTCGTGGACCCGCGGAACTCCAACGTGGTCTACGCCGCGGCCGAAGGGCCGCTCTGGGCGTCGGGCGGCGAGCGCGGCCTCTACAAGTCGGAGGACGGCGGCGCGTCGTGGAAGATCTCGCTCGAGATCAACAAGGACACCGGCGTCGCGAGCGCCGAGTTCGACCCGTCGAACCCCGACGTGATCTACGCAGCCGCGTACCAGCGCCGCCGCACGGTTGCCGCGTTCATGGGCGGCGGTCCCGACTCCGGCATCTACAAGACCACCGACGCCGGCAAGACCTGGCGCAAGCTCAGCGTCGGTCTGCCCGCCGGCGAAAAGGGGAAGATCGGCGTGGCCGTCTCGCCCATGAACCCAGCGGTCGTGTACGCGACCGTCGAGGCCGCCCCCGACGAGCGCGGCTTCTACCGCTCCTCCGACCGGGGCGAGAGCTGGGAGAAGCGGAACAGCTACATCAGCGGGGGCACCGGCCCGCACTACTACCAGGAGATCTTCGCGGACCCGAACACGTTCGACCGGGTCTACCAGATGGATCCCGACATGCGCGTGACCGACGACGGCGGGCGGACCTGGCGGCCGGTCGGCGAGAAGAACAAGCACGGCGACAACCACGCGATGGCCTTCGTCCACGGTGACCCCGACTTCATCCTGAACGGCAGCGACGGCGGCGTCTACGAAACCCGGGACCGCGGCAAGACCTGGCGTTTCTTCGACAACCTGCCCGTGACGCAGTTCTACAAGATCGCGCTGGACAACGCGGCTGCCCTTCTACTTCGTCCACGGCGGCACGCAGGACAACGGCACCCAGGCGGGGCCCTCGCGCACGCTGAACAACCACGGCATCGGCAACGCGGACTGGGTCATCACGTACGGCGCCGACGGCTACGCCGTGGCCGTGGACCCCACCGACCCCAACATCGTCTACCTCGAGTGGCAGGAAGGGAACCTGCTGCGCTACGACCGCAAGAGCCAGGAGACGGTCTACATCAGCCCGCGGCCCGGCGCCGACGAGCCCCCGCTGCGCTTCAACTGGGACTCGCCCGTCATCGTCTCGCCTCACTCCAACACGCGTCTCTACTACGGGTCGCAGCACGTGTGGCGCAGCGACAACCGGGGCGACTCCTGGACGAAGATCAGCCCCGACCTCACGCGCAATATCTTCCGCCTCGAGCAGCCGATCATGGGCCGGACCTGGAGCCCCGACGCGCTGTGGGACCACGGCGCGATGTCGATGTTCTCGACCATCACCACCCTCAGCGAGTCGCCGCTGGTCGAGGGGCTGATCTACGCGGGGACCGACGATGGGCACGTGCAGGTGACGGAGGACGACGGGAAGACCTGGCGGAAGATCGACAAGCTGCCGGGCGTGCCCGACAACTTCTTCGTGAACAAGGTGAAGGCCTCCCGGCTCGAGAGGGACGCGGTGTTCGTCGCAGTGGACAGTCACAAGACCGGCGACTTCAAGCCGTACCTGCTGCGCAGCGACGACCGCGGGCGTACGTGGCGGTCGATCTCGGGCGACCTGCCCCCGCGCGGGTGGGTGTGGTCGGTCGCGCAGGACCACGTGAAGAAGGAGCTGATCTTCGCGGGGACGGAGTACGGGATCTACGCGACGCTCGACGGCGGGAGCCACTGGGTCAAGCTCGCCGGCGGCCTCCCGACGATTTCATTCCGTGACATCGAGATCCAGGAGCGCGAGAGCGACCTGGTGGGCGGATCCTTCGGCCGCAGCATCTACGTGCTCGACGACTACTCGCCGCTGCGCCAGGCGAGCGAGGAGGCGTTCGCGAAGGACGCGCTGCTCTTTCCCGTGAAGAAGGCGCTGCACTACATCCCCCAGACCCCGATCGGGTACGGCAGCAAGGGCATGTTCGGCGACACGTTCTTCTCGGCACCCAACCCGCCGTCCGGCGCGGTCTTCACCTACTACCTGAAGGATGGGCTGAAGACCGGCGCGGAGAGGAGGCGCGAGCGCGAGAAGGCGCAGGACAAGGAGGGCAAGCCGCCCACGTTCCCCGGCTGGGACGCCTTGCGCGCCGAGGAGGCCGAGGAGAAGCCCGAGATCATCCTGACGGTGACCGACGAGACCGGCCAGGTGGTGCGGCGGATCACGGGGCCGGTCAAGCCGGGCATTCACCGCGTGGCGTGGGACCTGCGTTACCCGGCGGTGAACCCGACCGAGATCGAGCCCGCCCGTGAGCGGTCCCCCTGGGACGAGCCGCCGACCGGGCCGCTGGTGGTCCCCGGGAAGTTCACGGTGACGCTGGCCCAGCGCGTCGGCGGCGTCGTCACGCCACTGGCCGAGCCGCAGGCGGTCGTCGTCGAGTCGCTGCGGCTTGCGACGCTCGACGCGAAGGACCGGAAGGCGCTGCTGGCATTCCAGCAGAAGGCGGGCGAGCTGCAGCGCGCGATGATGGGCGCCTCGTCTGCGGCGAACGAGGCGCTGCGCAACATGCAGGTGATGAAGCGGGCTCTGGCCGACGCGCCGAAGGCCGACCCGAAGCTGGGCGACGAACTGCGCGCGCTCGAGAAGCGGCTGCGCGCCTCGCTCGTCACCCTGAGCGGCGACCCGACGGTGCGGCGGCGCTCGGAGGCGTCGCTGCCGTCGCTGATGGATCGGGTGAGCACCCAGCTGGGCTCGACCAGTCCCATCACCGGGAACGTGACCCGCGACTACGACATCGCGGCGGCCGGCTTCGAGAAGCTCCTGGAGGAGATGAGGACGATCGTGGACGTCGAGCTGGCGAAGCTGGCCGATCGCCTCGAGGCCGCCGGCGCGCCCTGGACACCGGGACGGGGGATCCCTCGCTGGAGAAAGTAGCGCCTCGGGAGGATGTAGTGGACAGTGGTCGGTGGACAGTGATCAGCTGATCACGGGTGTCACACTGACCACTGACCACTGACCACTGACCACTGGCCACTGGCCACTGACGGCGTCAGAGCCCAGGAGCGGCGCGAATCAGCGCTCTCTTGGACAGTTTCTTCTCCCCGATCTCGAGCGTGACGACGTAATCGCCCGGCGGCGAGAGGCGCGGGCCGCGCATCTGCAGGGGTGCGGGCGTCGCGGTGGCGGGCGCCGCCGCGCCACCCCCGGGCGCCGGCGTGGTTCTCCTGAAGTCCCACACCACCGACTGGAATCCGGCGTCGCCGCTGCCCTCGAGCGACGCGTACTCCTCGCCGAACGCGTCGGTGATGCGCACCTTCACCTTCGCGGCGGCCGGCGTCTTCAGCAGGTAGTTGATCACCAGCCCGGCCGGCTCGTTCGGCGCCACGAACTGCCGGTCTCCGCCCGTGCCCATGCCCGAGCCCATGGACAGCCGCGGCCACTGGACCTTCGGCTCCACCGCGAACAGGTGCGCGTCCTCGTCCCACAGTTTCGCCGTCGCCTCCTGGACGGGCGTCACGTCCACGGCGAACAGCCCCCGGCCGTGCGTGGCGACGACCAGGTCGTTCTCGCGCGGGTGGATGAGCAGGTCTACCACGAGCGCCTGGGGCGGCAGGCCCGTCCCGAACGGGAACCACGCCTGGCCGGCGTCGAGGGTCGCGAACACGCCCATCTCGGTGCCGGCGAAGAACAGGTCCGCGTTCTTCCGGTCTTGCACGAACGCGTAGACCGTGCCGTCCGGCAGCCCCTTCGAAAGCGGGGTCCAGGTCTTGCCGTAGTCGTCCGTGCGGAACAGGAACGGCGCGTAGACGTCGCGGTGCCAGCCCGCCTTGCTCACGAACGCCGTCCCCTCCTTGTGCGGCGAGGCGAACACGCGCGTCACGTAATAGTCCGCCGGGCCGCCCGCCGTCGCGATCGCCGCGGTCGCGTCGAACCACTCCCCGCCCCCGTCACGCGTCACCTGCACCTTCCCATCGTCCGATCCGACCCAGATGACGCCGGGCGTGACCGGCGATTCGGAGATCGTGGTGAGCGTGCAGAACTCGATGTTGCCCTTCAGCTTCACCGGGTCGTTGGTGGTGAGGTCGGGGCTGATCTCGCGCCAGTCGTCGCCGCGGTTCACCGACCGCAGGAGGACTTCGGCGCCGAGGTAGATGATCCGGCTGTTGTGCGGCGAGACGTGGATGGGCGCCGTCCAGTTGAAGCGGTAAGGCCCGCGGTTGCGCGGCATGGGACGGATAGAACGCGCGACGCCCGTCTTCTGATCGATGCGCTGGATGGCGCCCAGCTGCGACTCGTTGTAGAGCCAGCGGCTGTCCTCGTGGTCGACCACGTTGAACATCCCATCGCCGCCGCCCACCATGACCCAGTCGTCGCGGGTGATCGCGCCGCGGGGCCCGTTCGACGGAATCCGAATCGAGCCGTTGTCCTGCAGGCCGCCGTAGATGCGGTACGGCTCGTCCATGTCCACTCCGATCGAGTAGTACTGCGCGAGCGGCAGGTGGTCGAACACGTCCCAGGTGGCTCCGAAGTCCCACGACACCGCGAGGCCGCCGTCGCTGCCGAGGATCACGTGGTTGGAGTCGCGCGGATCGATCCAGAACGCGTGGTAGTCCACGTGGAAGGACGGCGCGAGGTTCTCCGGGCCCTTCTTGCCCCAGGTCTTGCCGCCGTCGAGCGATCGGTAGAAGTTCACGTTGGGCACGTAGATGGTCTTGTCGTTGTTCGGGTCGATGTAGATCCAGCCGTACCACTTGCCGCCACCGATGCTCTCCTCGGGCGAATTCGTCTTCACCCACGTGCTCCCGCCGTTGTCCGATCGGTAGACCTCCCCGCCGATCGGCCGCGTCACCGGCTCGGGCTTCCCCGGTGCCGGCTTCGTCGTGGACGGCGCCTGCCGCGGGTTCTGATTGTCGATGACGGCGTACATGATCGAGGGGTTCTTCGGATAAATCGCCAGGCCGCACCGCGCAAGCTTGCCGCCCGGCAGACCGCCCGCCAGGCGCTTCCAGTTCTTCCCCCCGTCGTCGGACCGGTAGATGCCCGTCTCGGGGCCGCCCTCGTCGAAGTTCCACGGGATGCGCTGCTTGTCGTAGGTGACCGCGAACACCACGTCTGGGTTCTTCGGGTTCAGCACGACGTCCACCACGCCGACATGGTCGCCCTTGAAGAGAACCTTCGCCCATGTCTTGCCGCCGTTGGTCGTCTTGTAGAGACCCCGGTCCGGGCCGTTGCTGAAGTGGTAACCGACGGCGGCCACGTAGACGATGTCGGGGTTGCGCGGGTGGACGGCGATGCGGCCGACGTGGCGAACGTCGGTGAGGCCCATGTGCGCCCAGGTCTTGCCCGCGTCGGCCGATTTCCACACGCCGAAGCCGCGCAGCGGGATGCGCCCTGACGCCGCGTCACCGGTTCCAACCCAGACGATGTCGGGGTTCGACGGCGCGAGCGCCGCGTGACCAATCGACACCATGCTCTTGTCGGACAGCACCGAGGCGAACGTCGTCCCGTTGTTCGTCGTCTTCCACAGGCCGCCGGTGGAGGGGACGACATAGAAGGTCGAGGGCTTGCGCTCGTCCACCATGACGTGGAGGATGCGGCCGTTCTGCCGCGCGGGCCCGAGGTTGCGGAACACGGGCGCCTTCAGGAACTCGGCCGGACCGTGGGGCACGGACGGCGCGGCGCTCGTTGCAGCAAAGCCGGCCCACAAGCCACACAGCGCAACCAACGCGGATCGTTTCAGCATCGTAGCTCCTCGCACGGAAGGCACAGCCGCCCTCTTCGGCGGCCGCTGCGTGACAGATGTGACCTCTGGCCACTGGCCACTGATCACCGGCCACTGCAATGAAGGCAGAGCATACCCGATTCGCCGGGGCCGTGTATGATCTCCGGCGCCCCGCGTCCCGCAGGAGCCACTGCATGATGTTGCGTTCCGCTGCCCACTCCGCTGCCGATCCCGCTGCCCTGGATCATCGGTCGGAACAAGGCTTCAGCCTTGTTCTTGGCCATGTCTTCAGCCCTGTTCTGTCCAGGGCCTTTGGCCTTGTTCTTCTGTCCCTCCTCTTTGCCGCCACCGCTGCCGGCCAGCAGGCCACGCCGCAGGGCCGCCCCGACGCCGCACGCGGCGTGACGGCGGCGGACTACCAGCGCGCCGAGCGCTTCCTGGCGCCCGCCCTGGCGCCGCTGGTCATCGGCGGCAACGTCGTGCCGAACTGGCTGCCCGACGAGCGGTTCTGGTACCGAAACCAGGTGGCGGACGGCTACGAGTTCGTCCTGGTCTCGCCTGCCACGAAGACGCGGAAACCGGCCTTCGACCACGCGAGGCTGGCGGCTGCGCTCTCGAAGGCGGCGGGCGGATCCTGGGCGGCCCGCACGCTGCCCTTCCAGTCGATTGAGCTGTCGGCTGACGCGGCCAAGGTCGCGTTCGACCACAACGGCCGCCGGTGGACCTGCGACGCGGCCGGCTTCGCCTGCTCGGACATGGGCGCGGCAACCGGGCGCCCGGCCGCTGGCGGACGCGGCGGCACCGGCGGCAGGGGCGGCGGAGGGGGACGAGGTGGCGCGGGGGACATCTCCGTGCCGTCGCCGGACGGCAAGCTTGCGGTCTTCATTCGCGACTGGAACCTGTGGGTGCGCGAGGTGGCCACCGGCCGGGAGCGCCAGTTGACCAGCGACGGCGTGAAGCACTTCGGCTGGGCCACCGACAACGCAGGCTGGGCGAGCAGCGACCGCGCCATCGTCCTCTGGTCGCCCGACTCGAAGAAGATCGCCACCTACCAGCAGGACGAGCGCGAGGTCGGCGAGATGTACCTCGTCAACACGCCCGTCAACCCGGTTACCCACCCGACACTTCGTGTGTCGAAGTTCCCGCTGCCCGGCGACAAGGTGATGGCCATGCTCCACCGCGTCGTCATCGACGTGGACACGGCGAAGGTCGTTCGTTTCCAGGGTCTGCTGGACTACCACCGCGCGATGCTCGGCGACAACGTGAGCGTCCGCGACTGGCAGTGGAAGCCGGACGGCTCGGCGCTGGCGTTCGTCTCGACCTCGCGCGATCACAAGCAGGCCGTGCTGCGAGTGGCCGACGCGGCCACCGGCGCCGTCAGGACTGTGATGGAGGAGAAGGTCGCGACGCAGTACGAATCGCGGATCGGCTGCCAGGTCCTGTGGGGATCGAACGAGGTGCTCTGGTACTCGGAGCGCGACAACTACGGGCACATCTACCTCTACGACCTCGCCACCGGCGCCCTGAAGCACCAGGTAACGACCGGCGAGGGGCCGGTGATGGGCCTCACCCGCCTCGACGAGAAGGCGCGCACGGTGTGGTTCCAGGCGCAAGGCCTCGAGAAGGGCGAGGACCCGTACTTCCGCCATCACTACCGCATCGGTCTCGACGGCAAGGGCCTGACGAAACTGACCCCCGTCGCCGGCGACCACTCGATCCAGCTCTCCCCCTCCGGCCGCTACGTCGTGGACACCTGGTCGCAGCCCGACGTCGAGCCCGCGGTGGCGCTGCGCGACGGCGACGGCCGGTTCGTGATGATGCTCGAGAAGGCCGACATCTCGAGGCTGAAGGCAACGGGCTGGCAGGCGCCCATGCCGATCAAGATGAAGGCCCACGACGGGAAGACGGACATCTACGGCCTGGTGTTCCGGCCCACGCGGTTCGATCCGAACCGGAAGTACCCCGTCGTCAACCACGTCTACCCGGGCCCGCAGACCGGCAGCACCGGCAGCCGCTCCTTCTCCGCCGCGCGCGGCGACCGCCAGGCCCTCGCCGAGCTGGGGTTCATCGTTGTCACCATCGACGGGATGGGCACGCCAGGCCGATCGAAGTCGTTCCAGGACGCCTACTACGGGGCGATGGGCCGCGACAACACGATCCCGGACCAGATTGCGGGGATGAAGGAGCTGGCGGCGAAGCACCCGTGGTTCGACATCGAGCGCGCCGGCATCTGGGGACACTCGGGCGGCGGATTTGCCACGACCACCGCGATGTTTCGCTTCCCCGACTTCTTCAAGGCCGGTATCGCCGAGTCGGGCAACCACGACCAGCGGCTGAACGAGGACGACTGGGGCGAGCGCTACCAGGGCCTGCTGGTGCGCAATACCGAGGGCCCCGACAATTACGAGGCCGAGGCGAACCAGCTCTACGCGGAGAATCTGAAGGGCCGCCTGCTCCTGGCGCACGGGACAATGGACACCAACGTGCCGCCGTACCAGACCCTGTTGGTGGCGGACGCGCTGATCAAGGCGAACAAGGACTTCGACCTGCTGATGCTGCCGAACCAGAACCACGGGTTTGGGGACGCGTCCGCGTACATGATGCGCCGGCGCTGGGACTTCTTCGTCAAGTGGCTCATGGGGGTCGAGCCGCCGAAGGAGTACCTGATGGGGAGGGCCGCGGCGTGGCCGCTCGCGCCGCCAAGGCGCGAACCGACGAAGGCGGACATCCTGCGCGGCGCGCAGGGGCAGTACCGGGTCAACAACGACCTGCTCTCGTACCACCTCGACATCCGCGTAGATCCCGAGAAGAAGTCCATCGGCGGGAAGAACACGATCCGGTTCCGGATGCTGAAGGACGACACGCGAATTCAGCTGGACCTGACACAGGCGCTGAAGGTGGACCGGATTGTCCTCCTGGACAGCGGTGAGGCCGGCACGCGTGAAGGCCGCGAGCTCAAGTACGAGCGCGAGGAGGGCGCGGTGTTCGTGGACTTCCCCGAGACGCTGCGCCGCGGCCAGGTCTACTCGATTGACTTCCACTACTCCGGCAACCCGCCGGAGAGCGGCCGGTTCGGCGGCATCGCCTTCCGGAAGGACCCGGCCGGCCGGCACTGGATCAACACCGCCTGCCAGCACATCGGGGCCAGCGTGTGGTGGCCCAACAAGGACCAGTACCAGGACGAAGTGGAGGAGATGCGCATCAGCGTCGCCATCCCGAACGACCTGGTGGACGTGTCGAACGGCAAGTTCGTGGGGAAGACCGATCTGGGCGACGGCTACACGCGCTGGGACTGGCACGTGCAGTACCCGATCAACAACTACAGCGTCTCGCTCAACATCGGCAAGTATGTCCATTTCACGGACACGGCCAATGGGCAGCCGCTCGATTTCTGGTCCCTGCCCGAGAGCCTCGAGAAGGCGAAGAAGCAGTTCGCGCAGGCGAAGACGATGATCGAGGCCTTCGAGAAGTACTTCGGCGAGTATCCGTTCCGGAAGGACGGCTACAAGCTGATCGAGGCGCCCTACTCGGGCATGGAGCACCAGAGCGCGGTGACCTACGGCAATCGCTTCTCGAACGGCTACCTCGAGCGCGACTGGACGGGCGTCGGCGTCAGCATGAAGTTCGACTTCATCATCATCCACGAGAGCGCGCACGAGTGGTTCGGCAACTCCGTGACCGCGGCCGACGTGGCCGACGAGTGGATCCACGAGGCGTGGGGCACCTACATGGAGAACCTGTACGTCGAGCACGCCTTCGGCTACGAGGATGCGCTGAAGTACGTGAACGGGTACAAGTCGAAGGTGGCGAACCGCGAGCCGATCGTCGCGCCGCGCGGCGTCAACCGGACGCCGCCCCAGGACATGTATTTCAAGGGCGCGCTGTTCATCAACACGCTGAGGTCGCTCGTGGGGGACGACGTGAAGTGGTGGAAGCTGCTGCGGTCGTTCTACCAGGCGTTCAAGTACCGCACGATTACGACAGAGGACGTCGTGGCGTTCTTCAACCGCGAGACAGCCAAGAACCTCACACCCATCTTCGACCAGTACCTGCGCCACGCGCAGCTGCCCGGCCTCGATCTCGTGTTCCAGGAGGGCGGCCAGCTGGCCTACCGGTGGCGCGCGGACGTCAGGGACTTCGCGATGCCGATCAAGGTGGGCCGGAAGGGCGCGTGGCAGGTCATCACGCCAACCACCGATTGGCAGGTGATGACGACGCCACTGGCGAAGGACGAGTTCGAGGTGGCGACGGAGCTGTACTACGTGGACGTGGTGAAGATGTAGCTGGCGGCTGGCAGCTGGCGGCTGGCAGTGTGACAGCGTGATTGCTGCCCGCTGCCCACTGCCGGCTGCCGCTGATTCCGCTCTTGACCCTCCCCCCTGCGCCCTGTCAGGATCTACGAACCACGTTCGTCACCCCATCCATAACCTTGGAGTCACCGTCCGCGCACGGGCAGGCGTGCGCGCAGAGTTGCGAGGCATCATGCAGTTGAAGCGGCTGGACGCGGAGGACATCGGCCTGATCGTCAAGACCCTGAACGAGTTCACCGAGCGCGAGGCGCCCCTCGACCGCCGCCTCAAGTGGGACGAGTCCGACACCTGCCCCGTGGATGTCGTCCGCGCCATGCTCGGCCCCGACGTGGGCCTCCACCTGGTCTTCCTGCCCGAGGAGTACGGCGGCATGGGCGGCGGCGCCTACGACGTCTACCGCCTGTCCTGCGAGTTCGCGAAGATCGATCTCGGCCTCGCCACCGCGATGCTGGCCGTCGCCCTGGGCACCGACCCGATCCGCGTCGGCTGCACGCACGAACAGAAGGCGAAGTGGATTCCGAGGATTGCCGAGGAAGGCCTGATCGTCGCCTACGGCGTGACCGAGCCCGAGGCCGGGTCCAACGTCCAGAACCTGAAGACCGAGGCGACACCTGTCACGGACGCCGACGGCAAGGTCACCCACTACCGTCTCAGCGGGGTGAAGCAGTTCATCTCCAACGGCTCGATTGCCGACCTCTACACGATCCTCGCGAAGGCGCCCGGCGGCCCGACCTTCTTCGTCGTCGAGCGCAACACCCCGGGCCTCACGCCCGGCCGCCACGAGATCAAGCACGGCATCCGCCTGTCGGACACGGCGCAGGTCCTGCTCGACAACGTCCTCATCCCCGCCGACAACATCGTCGGCGAGCGCGAGGGCGACGGCCTGAAGCAGGCGAACGAGGTGTTCGGCTACACGCGCCTGATGGTGGCGGCGTTCGGCCTCGGCGCGGGCCAGGCCGCGCTGGCGAAGGCCATCGACTACTCGAAGCAGCGCAAGCAGTTCGGCACCTACCTCGCCGAGAAGCAGGGCTTCACCCACAAGCTGCTCGTGCCCAACAGCGTCCGCCTCGCGGCGGCCCAGGCGTACATCGAGTACGTCGCCGACCTGCTCGACGGCAGCGAAAAGGACCGCCAGGTGGAGGGCTCGGTGGCCAAGCTGTTCGCGACCGAGGCCGGCAACGTGGCGGCGGACCACGCCGTGCAGGCGCTGGGCGGCTACGGCTACTGCGTGGACTTCGAGGTCGAGAAGATCCGCCGCGACGCGCGCATCCTGACGATCTACGAGGGCACCTCGGAGATCCAGCAGAGCATCATCGGCATCTTCCGGATGCGGGAGAGCGTCCGCAGCAAGGGCCGGTTCTACCAGGCCATGGCCGACGAGATGGAGCCGCTCGCAGGGGTGGGCGGGCCGGCGATCGCCCGCGCCGCGCGGTTCCTTGCCGACGCCTCGCAGACGGCGTTCCGCGCGAAGCTGGTGCGCCAGCAGCACGTGGCGTTCGAGTTCGCCACGGCGATGACCGAGGTGGAGACGGCGGTGGCGCTCGCGCGCGCGGCCGCGAAGTCGGGCGACGCGCTCCAGCAGGCACAGTCACGCCTCTGGTCGTCGCAGGTGGCGCTGTCGGTGCCCGCGCGGCTGCTGGCGGCGCTCAGCGCGGCCAATACCCTGGCCGCCGAGGATTTCGCGCGCCTTCGTCAGCTCGGCGATCTCGACGGCGCCGTCGCGCTCCAGGCCGGCCGCCTCACCGACATGAACCTGGTGGCGGAGAAGATCACAGGGTTCAAGATAGCTGAGTAGTGGCTAGTGGCTGGTGGCTAGTGGCTTGTCGTCACGCGTGACGTCGGGATCCGCTAGCCACTAATCACTAGCAACCAGCCACTACTGTCTTCCCCGCAACACCCTCCCCGGCCGGGCGCCGGTGTGCTCGCCCTTGTCCACCACCAGCTGACCGTTCACGATCACGTACGGGATCCCCTTCGGGTACTGGTGCGGCTGCTGGTAGGTGGCGGTGTCCTCGATGCGGTCGTAGTCGAAGAGCACGAGGTCGGCAAAGGCGCCCTCCGCCAGCACGCCGCGGCCCGCGAGGTGCAGCTTGCCGGCCGGCAGAGAGGTCATTCGGCGCACCGCGTTCTCCAGCGTCAGCACCTTCGCCTCGCGCACGTAGCGCGCGATGGCCCGCGGGAAGGTGCCGTAGCCGCGCGGGTGCGGCCGGCCCTGCGCCGTCGCGGCGTCGTACGCCTGCGCGTCGCTCCCCACGCTCACCCACGGGTAAGTCATCGCCGTACGCACGTCCGCCTCGTCCATCAGGAAGAAGAGCGCGCTCACCCGGCCGCCGGTTGACGACACCAGGTCCATCACCGTGTCCTCGGGCGCCTGCTTCCGCTCGCGCGCGATGTCGGCCACGGTCATGCCGACGTAGTTGGCCTCCGCGCCGGACGGCACCGACGTGATGACAACGTTCTTCCAGTCCCCGATGGCCTGGACGCGATCGAGCCTGGCGATCTCGCCCCGGATGCGGTCCCGCAGCGCGGGATCCTGCAGCCGCTTGCTCCGCTCGGCCGCCCCGCCTTCGGCGACCCAGTCGGGGATGCACGTCTCGAGACCCGTCCCGCTGAACGGGTAGGGATACTGGTCGGCGGTGAGGTCCACGCCACGCGCGCGCGCCGCCCGCACCAGCTCGTCGATCTTCGGCATCGCCGTCTTCCACAGCTTCCGGTGCGCCACCTTGAGGTGGAAGATCTCGACCGGGATAGCCGCCTTCTCGCCAATCTCGATCGCCTCGGCGATCCCGTCGAGGACATGAAGCCCCTCGTCGCGGACGTGCGTCGCGTAGATCCCGCCGTAGCGCGCGGCCACCTGCGCGAGGGCGATCAGCTCCGGGGTCTTCGCAAAGGAGCCCGGCTCGTAGATGAGGGCGCTCGTCATGCCGAGCGCGCCGCGCTGCATCGCGGCCTCGATTACCGCCTTCATCCGTTCGAGCTCGGCGGCATCGGGCTCGCGGTTCACCGCCCCGAGGACGGCCGACCGGGCCTGCTCCGCGCTCACGAACGTCCCGAAGTTGAGGCTGATGCCCTGCCGCTCGATCAAGGCGAAGTACTGATCCAGCTCGGCCGGAGGGCCAGGCGTTCCCCCCTCACCCCCGATTGCCGTCGTCACCCCCTGCCGCACCTTGCTCTGAGCCGTCCCGTCGCGCCTGAGCGAGGGGCCGGACTGGTCCATGATGTCCACGAACCCAGGAGCGACGTAGAGGCCGGTCGCGTCGATCACGCGCGCGGCCGTTGCCGCGAAACGGCCGATGCGCGCGATGCGGTCGCCCTTGATGCCGACGGTCCCCGACACCCACGGGTTGCCGGCGCCGTCGAGCAGCCGGCCGCCGGTGATCAGCACGTCGAATTCGGTCTGGGGTGCGGGCGCCAGGGACAGGGTGAGCGCCGCGGCGAGGAGCAGCATGGTCGTCGAGCTGGTTTTCGATGACATGTGGGAAATGCTGCTCCGCGGGGGAGGGTTGAGTCAACATGGCTCCAGGC
This sequence comes from uncultured Acidobacteriota bacterium, assembly GCA_963744445.1. GTDB lineage: Bacteria > Acidobacteriota > Vicinamibacteria > Vicinamibacterales > Fen-181 > CAVUTP01. Next base: position 1,199,944 of record CAVUTP010000014.1, on the reverse strand, counting down.
TTCAGCCTTCTGGCTTCAGAGAGGCTCGAGGCTTCGGGCTCCAGGCTCGCCCCCCCAAGACCAAGAAGCCGCGAGCATGCGTCCAAAGGTGAGAGAGCTTGATACAGGAGGCCCGAAGCCCAGTGGAAGGCCGAGAGCCGGTAGCCTCTGGCCTCTCCGGAGCCAGAGGTCGGAAGCCTGAAGCCAGCGAGGTCCCATGCCTTCTTTCCGCCGCCCGGCGCCCCTCGTCGTTTGGCTGTTGCTGCTGACCTCGTCACTGCCGGGCGTGGTCCTGTCGACGCCTGCTCCCCAGTCCTGGAACCTCGACCTCGATCGCGCCATGGACGCGATCGGCGTCGCGCCGGGGATGGTGGTCGGCGAGGCGGGCGCCGGCGACGGCTACTTCACGCTGCCGATGGCCCGCCGGGTCGGGACCGAGGGTGTGGTCGTCGCCAACGACATCAGCCGGAAATCTCTCCGCACTCTCGAGCAGCGCAGCAAGGAGCAGGGGCTGTCGAACATCCAGACGGTGGTGGGCGAGTCCGCGGACCCGCTCTTCCCGCGGCGCGACCTCCAACTGGTGGTGCTCGTCCACGCCTTCCACGAGTTCGACCGGCCGGTCGAGTGGCTGGTGAACCTGAAGAAGTACCTTCGCCCCGGCGCCAGCCTGGCCATCATCGACCGCGACCCAGACCGCGGCGCGAGCTCTCACTTCTGGCCGAAGGACCGCATCCTCCGCCATGCGAACGAGGCAGGATACGAGCTGTCGCGGGAGGCAGACGATTTCCCCGAGCACCTGGTGCTGGTGTTCAGGCTGAGGACTTCGCCGTAGTGGAGCCACCAGCCCACTAGCCCCAGTACTCGCTTCGCTTGACGACGGACGAAACCACGAAGATCAAGAGAACACGAAGACAAAAAGGGCTTGGTGGCCTTCGTGCCTTCCGTTCTTCGTGGTCAAGACAAGTGAATTCCCGTTTAGCCACTAGCCACCAGCCACTAGCAGACCCTGTCCGGGCCCGGAACGAGAGGTGTGCGGGGCCGGACGACCAGAGCGGACGCCCGGGCCTGCCGGGGCCGGGGGTTAGCGTTTTTCCCCGAAGATTGGCCGGCTCAACGGAGCTGGCCTGCATCCTGCATTTTGCACCTTGCATTTTGCATTGTGCATTCTGCATTGTGCATTCTGCATCTCCCCGGGGACATCATGATCGAGACCCTGCTGCGCGACATCCGCTTCGCCCTGAGGACCCTCGTCAAGGCGCCGACCTTCACCGCGGCCGTGGTGGCGACCATTGCCCTGGCGGTGGGCGCGACGACCGCGATGTTCGCGGTGGTGGACGGCATCCTGCTGCGGCCGCTCCCCTTCCCGGGCTCCGGCGACGCGTTCGTGCTGTGCGAGACGAACCCGCGGCAGGTTGGCACCTTCTGTGGCGGCTCGCCCATGAACGTGGCCGACTACGCGCGGACGGCCCCGTCGCTCGACAGCGCCGGCGTCGCGCGCACGGAGGGGTTCATCGCTCGGATCGGCGGCGAGATGGTCGGGGTCGAGGGGGCCATCGTCTCGCCCGGCTTCTTCCGGGTGCTGCGCACCGAGCCGATGCTCGGACGCCTCATCGAGGACCGGGACATGGCGCGCGGGCCGAACCAGGCGGCCGTGGTGAGCCATGCCTTCTGGCAGCGGCAGCTGGGCGCAGATCGGGACGTGATTGGCCGGGTAGTGGAGACCGACAATGGCGCGCTGACGATCGTCGGCATCCTGAAGGCAGATGCCTACTTCCCGGGGCAGACGTTCACCGAGATCGAGGTCTGGAAGCCGCTCACCGCGAGCTTCGACAACGTTGAGAATCGAGCGTGGCGCGGCTTCACGGCGATCGGCCGCCGAAAGCCGGGCGTGTCGGAGACGGCGATTACCGCCGAGCTCGAGACGGTGCGGGCGGGCCTCGCGGCCGCCTACCCCGAGGCCAACCGCGAGTGGGGCCTCCGCATCGTGAATCTCCGCGGGCAGCTCGTGGACAACGTGGACTCCACGCTGTGGATCTTCCTCGGCGCCGTGGGCTTCGTGCTGCTCATCGCCTGCGCCAACGTGGCCAGCCTGCTGCTCGTGCGTGCCACGAACCGGGTCCCGGAGTTCGCCGTCCGCTCGGCGCTGGGTGCGGGACGCCGCCGCCTGGCGCAGCAGCTGGTGACCGAGAGCCTGCTCCTGTCGCTGGCCGGCGGCACCCTCGGCGTGCTCCTCGCCGCCTGGGCAACGGCCGGCTTCGTGGCGGTGGCGCCGCCCACGATTCCCCGCCTGGAGGAAGTGGGTGTGGACGGGCGGATCATCCTGTTCGCGTTCGCCCTGTCTACCATCGCGGCCCTGGTCTTCGGCTTCGCGCCGGCACGCCAGGCGTCGCGCAGCGACCTCAGCCGAACCCTGACCGGCCAACGCGCCGTGGCCGGCTCTCACACGCGCGTCCGGTCGGCGTTCGTCGTGGTGCAGCTCGCGCTCGCGCTCGTGCTGCTCTTCGGCGCGGGCTTGCTCGCGCGCAGCTTCACCCGGTTGCTCCAGTGGGACCCCGGCTTCGATCGCGCCGGGGTGATGACCACGTGGCTGAGTCCGCCCCACGGTTCCGAATCGGTGGCCGCAATGGAGCGCGTGCGCGACGAGGTGGCGGCCATCCCCGGCGTCCGCGGCGTGGCCCTCGGGTCGGCGGGACCGTTGTTCGGCGGCACGGAGACCGGCCAGCTCGCCGTCGAGGGACGGGCGGAGGCCGATGCCGGCGCGCCACCCGTGCACTGGATGGACGTGAGCCCTCACTATTTCGACACGCTCGGCATCCGCCTGGTGCGCGGCCGGCCGTTTGCCGACACGGACGTGCGCGGCGCCGCACCCGTCGCGATCGTCAACGAGACGTTCGCGCGCCGCTTCTTTCCCGGTGAGAACCCGATCGGCAAGCGCGTGAGCGCCCAGAAGCACGAGAGCGAGATCGTGGGCATCGTGGCCGACACCCGCCCGTTGTACCCGGATCAGCCGATTGCGCCGCAGCTCTTCTGGCCGATCCGTCAGTTCCCTCGCGGCGGGGCGTTCCTGATCCTGCACACGACGCCGGGGCTCGCCGGCGTCGAGAAGGCAGTCCGGGAGCGGGCGGCGACGGTGAACGCGGCAATGCAGCTCTCGCCGATGGTGACGCTCGACGAGCGGTTCGAGCGCAACGTGGTGAGCCCGCGCTTCAACGTGCTGCTGGTGGCTGCCTTCGCGTTCGTCGCCGTGGTGCTGGCCGCAGTCGGCGTCTACGGCATCCTCGCCTACGCGCTCGCAAGCCGGACGCGCGAGCTGGGCGTGCGGATCGCGCTGGGCGCGACGCCCGGCCGGCTGGTGGGGACCGTGTTCCGGCAGGGAATGCTGCTGGCGGCGGTGGGGATTGCGGCGGGCGGGGCGGCGGCCCTTGCACTGGGGCGGCTTCTCACGAGCCTGCTCTACGGCCTCCCGCCAACAGACCCGCTGACGCTGGGCGCGGCGGTGGCCCTCCTCGCGGTGGTGGCGGCCGTGGCCTGCTGGCTGCCGGCTCGGCGCGCGGCGCGAGTGGACCCGGTCGTGGCGCTCGCAGCGGAATAGCCGCGCTCGCGGCTCGAAGGCGGAAGGTGGAGGACGGAGGGCGGGGGAGATTGGGACGAATTGAGAATTGAGAGTTGAGAAGGCGTCACGCGGACGCGCTCCCGCCTCCCGCCTCCCGCCTCCCGCCTACCGCCAATGCAAAAGGGGCCGGGAGGCCCTGCTCGGCAAGATCTCCCGGCCCTTCCGCGTGACAGCGTGATCTAACCCTCAACCCTGAACTGTCAACCGTTGACCGTTCTGTCAACCGTCAGCGCTAGAAGCTGATCCTGAACGACATCTGCATCGTCCGCGCCGAGTCCACCGCGCCCGTGACCTGGTAGGCGTCCGGCACAGTCGGCCCCATCCCGGTTGCGGTGCTCCAGGTCACCGGGTTGAAGTTGGTGCGGTTGAACACGTTGAACACCTGCAGCTGGAACTGGCCCCTGACGCTCCCCTTGATCGGGACGTCCTTGGAGAAGGTCATGTCCACGCGCGCAACCATCGGCCCCTGGGCGACCAGCGTTCGCTCGCCGCAGTCGCCGTAGTCCTCCACCGTCTCCATGCAGTTTGGGCCGTTCGCCGGCGCGAAGTAGCGCCCCGTCGGTTCCCCTCCGGTATAGCCCAATGCGTTGATCGAGTGCGCTCTCACCGTGTTGTCGATGACGTCCTGCGGCAGCGTCCACACCAGGGTGCGGTACTTGTTGTTCGGGTCCGTGCTCGTCCGCAGCTTGAACATCTTCTGCAGGTCCTTCTCGTCGAACCCGACCATGCGCACGTTGCCGAAGTCCACCAGCCGGCCCGTCTGCAGGCGGACGAGACCCATCCAGGACCAGTCGCCGATCAGGCGGTTCACGAAGCCGTTGACGCCCGACCCGAACCGACGGCCCTGGCCGAACGGCAGCTCCCAGACGAAGTTCGCCTGGAACGAGTGGCGGATGTTGCCCAGCGAGGCGTTGCCGTTGGTGTAGCTCTGTTCCGTCCTCTGGTAAGGCACGCGGAACGAGTAGAAGTCGCCTTGGTAGCCCCTGCCGAACGAGTAGTTCGACTGGAACAGCCAGCTGTTGGAGAACCGGCGGTTCAGCACCAGCTGGAGGCCGTTGTAGTCCGTGTCCGGCCCGTTGGTGACAAGGGCAGCAGTGGCCACCTCAGGGTTCACGACCCAGAAGTTCGGCGCCAGGCCGGCCTTGGCCATGTTCGCCTTGTAGGTGGCGCTGCCGCGCAGGTTGCTGGCCGCCGTCTGCGGGTTCGGGTTCAGCATGTAGAGCGATTGCACCAGCGTCGTGTCCGTCCAGGCGGAACCCGTGTAGGCGGACGCGTCGTTCCTATTGGCAGACCCGTTCAGGTTCGCCAGGAAGATCGGCAGCGGCACGGTCCCCGCCGCGCCGGTATAGGCGAACGTGCTGCCCTTGCCCGCGGCGATGTTCGCCACCAGGTTCTTCTGCGCGAGCTTGAACTCGTCGAAGAACCCGTTCTCGATGATGTTGACCTCGTTGTAGTTCCGCTGGCCGTCCAGGTTGCTCAGCGTCCAGCGGCCGTGGCTCGCGGTGTGCACGTAGCGCACCTCCCCCAGCCAGTTCTTCGAGAGCGCCCGCTGCATGCCGATCTGGTACGACTCGGACCACGGCACCGTGATGTCCTGGTTGAAGGTCCGCACGACGGCGCTGGGGTCGGGCACCGCCATCGGATACTCGCGTGTCAGGTTGATCGGCGGGGCGCTCAGGTCGCTGCTGCGCAGCAGGACGGGCAGGGTGCCGAGGTTGCCGTTTGCGGTGTTGCGGATGGCGTTGATCACGATGCCCGGGTTGTTGCCGTAGACCTCCGTGAAGTCACTCATCCCTCCACGCTGGTACGCGACGTTGTACCCGGCGCGGATCACCGAGTCACCCGGCGCGCCGAAGATCTTGCGCAGCAGCCCGTCACCCGTCGATCCGGTCGTCCACGCCAGGCCGACGCTCGGCGCCGCGTTGTTCCAATCGGTCTTGTACGCGCTGGTGTCCTTCGTCAGCATCTCGTACGTCGTCGGCGCCCCCTGGAGCACGCCGGGCTTGAACAGGTTCCCGTAGTTGCCGCCCACCGACCCGGCCACGAAGCCTGCGCCGGTCCCCGTCATGCCGAAGAGGTCGTCCACCGAGGCCGTCGAGTAGCTGTTGTTGAGCGCGTAGAACGGCAGCTGGATGGCATAGCGCACGCCGCCGTTGAGCGTCAGCGTCGGCGTCACGCGCCACGAGTCCTGCGCGTGGAAGCCGAGATCCCAGAGGCGCCCCTGCTGGAGGCTCTCGCCCAGGATGTTGTAGGTCTCCCCGTCGGTGCCGATCCTCGCGTTGCGCTCGATGGCGGAGATGCGGCCGGTGAGCACCGAATAGAGGTTCCTGGCGTTGGTGATGTCGGTGCTCGACGCCCCCGGGAAGTTGGTCGTGTTGAACATGGTGTCGGCCGGGTCGCCCGTCGCCCTCCCCAGGATGATGCGCGGCACGTGCTGCTTGTTCTTCAGCCACACGTCAGCGCGCGTCACCGACCCGCCGAAGCTCAGACTGTGCTTGCCCCTGAGCCAGCTCAGAGTGTCCTCGATCACCTTCGTCGAGCCCTCGCGCGAGCTGTTCGTGTAACCGGGGTAGACGTTGCTGATGCTCTTGAAGTTCGTCCACTGGATCGCGTAGCCGTTCATGTTACCGGCCTCGCTCCCGCTGAACATGTCGGCGTTGAGGTTCGGCGAGAAGAGCGTGGCGCCGCCAGTTCCGCCCAACCGGAACTCGTTGACCATGTTCTTGCTCAACACCGAACGCACGCTGCCCTGCCAGGTGTACCGGTCGGAGTCCTGGAGGCCGGTCGCCGGGAAGCCAGGGAACATCCGCTGCATGCTGTTCGTGGTATCAGGGTCGGACAGCAGCCAGTTCTGGGTTGTGGAGAACGAGAGCCGGTGGTTCGTCGTGAGGTTGTAGTCCACCCGGACCGTCGGATAGTACGTCCGGCTCGCGGCGGGCTGCGTCCAGGCGAACGACTGCACCAGCGGGTCCGTCTGGTTGACCGTCCCCTGGGACGTCGACGCGCGCACGTCGCCCAACAGCCTCTGGACCGTCGGGTCGATCGTCGAGATATGCCCGTTCGCCGCCGCTAGTTGCAGCAGGTTCACCTGGCGCCCCGAGCCGTAATCGAAGAGCCCCTTCTCAGAGTTGGGACTCATGATCGTCCGCGTATCGACGCGGGTGCCCGGCGAGTCGAGCATCTCCCAGTTCACGAAGAAGAACGCCTTGTCGCGGCCGTCGAACAGCCCGGGGATCATGATAGGCCCGCCGACCCGGCCGCCCGGCTGCCGCAGGTCCACCTTCCCCTTTTCCGTCACCTTGCCGTCGGTGTTGACGTTCCGGTGGATGTTCCACCACGTGTTGGTGTTCATCCACTCCTGCCGCAGGTAGTAGTAGGCGCTCCCCTGGAACTTGTTCGTGCCAGAGCGGGTGACGAACCGCATCTGTACGCTGCCCTGTCCGCCGGTGTCCGCCCCCTGCGCCGCGGTCGTGACGCTGACTTCCTCGACCGCATCGATGCGGGGGTTGACGCGCGTGAACATCCCGTCCCACGTCTTGGCGTAGTTGTCCTGGATGTTCATGCCGTCCAGCGTGATGTTCACCGAGGCCTGCGTGAGGCCGTTGACCGTGCCGTCACGAAGGCTGCCCGTCGAGGTGACGACGCCGGGCATGTAGCCGACCAGCTCGAACGCGGCGCGGCCGGCGACCGGGAGGTTCGCGATCTGCCGCGAGGTCATGGTGCTCGCCACCGACGCCGACTGCGTCTGGATGACCTCGGTGGCCCCCGCCACCACCACGGTCTCCTGCAGCTCGCCGGGTTGGAGAACGGCCTTCACCGAGGCCGGCACGCCGGCGTTCAGCGTAACGTCGTTGAGGAGGACGGTCTTGAAGCCAGACAGCGAGATGGTGGCCGTGTAGATGCCCGTGGGCATCGACGGGATGTTGAACGTGCCGTCCGGGCCGCTGACGGCCGTGAACACCGTACCGGTGGCGACGTTCTTGACCACGATGTCGGCGCCGGGCACCACTCCCCCGGTGGAGTCCGTGACAGTACCTGCAAGCGACGAGGACGCGCCGCCTTGGGCGTACGCGAGCGTACCGCTCAAGGCGAGCAGCGCCGCAAGCGGGAAGATCAGAAAGCATCCGCGCAACCGGTGAGTCATGAACATTCCCTCCTCCGCAATCGATCAGGGCGAACGAAAACCGGGGGCCCCACGACGATCGGCGAACGACGGACGGACCACGAGACGACGGCGACGGGCGAACGGACGGACGACGACGCGCAAGGGGGGCGCAGGGCCGACCCGGCTTCGTGCCGGCTTGCCTGCTGTGCGATCCGCAGCGAACTGCCAGCTGCTGCCTGCGAGAGGCGGGCTGCCAGCGGCCTGGACCGGTACGAGGGGGGCGCGTTACGACTGCACGACCGGGATCAAACCGGAAGCACCGAGCCGCGCGACTGTAGGGAACCGGCAGGCCATCGGCCGCCATTGCGGTGAGCCTCCGCGGCGGCGGGACGGGGGGACGAAGCCGGTGGTACGCGGATAGTTGGCGTCAACTTATCGCTTGAGCGAGCCTGCGTCAACGGCGATAGGAATGGTCGGCAATGACGGGGACCGCCGCACGCGTCCGGCTCTGGGCTCTGGCTCTCGGCTGTCGGAAGGCTCGCGGCTTCGGGCTCCAAGGCTGGATGCAAGAAAGGGCCGGGAGACCGAAGTCCCCCGGCCCTCAGCGGCACAGCGTGATCTGACCCTCAACCCTGAACCGTCGACTGTCGACCGTCGAGCGTTAGAAACTGAGCCGGAACGACATCTGCATCGTCCTCTGCTGATCGACCGCGCCCGTCACCTGGTAGGCGTCCGTCACCGCCGGCCCCATGCCGGTCGCCGTGCTCCAGGTCACCGGGTTGAAGTTGGTGCGATTGAACAGGTTGAACACCTGCAGCTGGAACTCGCCCCTGACCCTCTTCACGATCGGGATCTGCTTGGCGAAAGTCACGTCCACTCGCGCGACCATCGGCCCCTGCACGACGACGCTCTGCGAACCGCAGTCGCCGTATCCCGTCACGGTTTCGAGGCAGCTGGGGCTGTTGGCCGGGGCGAAGTACCGGCCCGTCGGCGCCTCGCCGGCGTAGCCGGTCGCGTTGACGTTGTACGCCCTTACCGTGTTGTCGATGATGTCCTGCGGCAGGATCCACACCAGCGTCCGGTACGGGTTGTTGGCGTCCGTGCTCATCCGCAGCTTGTACATCTTCTGCAGGTCTTCCTTGGTGAAGCCGACCAGGCGCACGTTCCCGAAGTCCACGAGCCGGCCGGTCTGCAGCCGCGCCGTGCCCATGAAGCTCCAGTCGCCGATGAACCGGTTGACGAGGCCGTTGACGCCCGAGCCCCACCGCCTGCCCTGCCCGAATGGCAGTTCGAGCAGCCAGTTGCCCTGCAGCGAGTGCCGGATGTTGCCGAGCGACGCATTGCCGTTCGTGTAGGTCTGCTCGCGCTGGACGTACGGCACCCGCAGCGAGTAGAAGTCCTGCTGGTAGCCCTTGCCGAACGAGTAGTTCGCCTGCACCTGCCACCCGCTCGCGAACCGCCGGTTCAGTACAAGCTGGAGGCCGTTGTAGTCCGTGTCGGGCCCGTTGCTGGCCAGGTAGGCGCCGCTGACGTCCGGGTTGACCACCCAGAAGTTGGCCGGCAGGCCGGCCAGGGCCATGTTCGCCTTGTAGGAGGCGGTGGTCCGCAGGTTGCTCGCCGCCGTCTGGGGATTCGGGTTCAACGCGTACATCGACTGCACGAGCGTGCTGTTGGTCCACCCGCTGCCGGTGTAGGCCGCCGGGTTGTCCTTCTGCGCGGACCCGCTCAGGTTCGCGAGGAAGATCGGCAGCGGCACCGTGCCCGGCGCCCCCGTGTACTTGAACCCCTGGTTGCTCATGCCCGCGGCGATGTTCGCCACCAGGTTCTGCTGCGCCAGGCGGAACTCGTCCAGGAACCCGTTCTCGACGATGTTGATCTCGTTGTAGTTCCTCTGGCCGTCGAGGTTGGTGAGGGTCCAGCGGTCGTGGCTCGCGGTGTGGACGAACCGCACCTCGCCCATCCAGTTCTTGGAGAGCGCCCGCTGCATGCCCAGCTGGTACGACTCCGACCACGGCACCGTGATGTCGGGGTCGAAGGTCCGGACGTTCGAGCTCGCGGTCGGCGGCGCCATCGGGTACTCGCGCGTGAGGCTGATGGCCGGCGCGCCCAGGTCGCTGCTCCGGAACAGGACCGGCAGCGTCCCGAGGTTGCCGTTCGTGACGTTGCGCGTCGCGTCGATCGCGATGCCGGGATTGTTGCCGTAGACCTCGGTGAAGTCGCTCATCCCGCCGCGCTGGTAGGACAGGCTGTAGCCCGCGCGGATGACCGAGTCACCCGGCGCGCCGAAGATCTTGCGCAGCAAGCCATCGCCGGAGGACCCGGTGGTCCAGGCCAGGCCGAGGCTGGGCGCCACGTTGTTCCAGTCGGTCTTGTACGCGCTGGTGTCCTTGGTCAGCATCTTGTAAGTGGTCGGCTGCCCTTCCAACACGCCCGGCTTGAACAGGTTCCCGTAGTTGCCGCCCACGGCCCCGGCCACGAAGCCGGCGCCCGGCCCGGTGATGCCGAAGAGGTCGTCGATGGTCGCCGTGGAGTAGCTGTTGTTCAAGGCGTAGAAAGGCAGCTGCACCGCGTAGCGCAGGCCGCCGTTGAGCGTCAGCGTCGGCGTCCAGCGCCAGGAGTCCTGCGCGAAGAAGCCGAGGTCCCACAGGCGGCCCTGCTGGTAGCTCTCGCCGAGGATCGTCGTAGGTGTTGCCGTCCTCGCCGATCCTCGCCTCGCGGCCGATTGACGAGACGCGGCCGGTCAGGACCGCGTACATCTGCTTGGCGTTGGTCAGGTCCGTGCTCGACGCGCCGGGGAAGTTCGTCCCGTTGAACATCGAGTCGGCCGGGTCGCCGGTCGCCATCGAGAGCGTCACCTGCGGGGCGTGCTGCTTGTTGCGCGCCCACACGTCCGCCCGCGTCACCGAACCGCCGAAGCTGAGGCTGTGCCGGCCCTTCAGCCAGCTCAACGTGTCCTCGAGGACCTTCGTCGAGCCCTCGCGCGAGCTGTTGGTCGAAATCGAGTACGGGTTGCTGAGGCTCTTGAAGTTGCTCCAGATGATCGCGTAGCCGCCCATGTTGCCCGGGCCGCTGGCTTCTGAACATGTCCGCGGAGAGGTTCGGCGCGAACAGCGTGGCGCCGCCCGTCCCGCCGAGACGCAGCTCGTTCACCATGTTCTTGTTGACCACCGACCGCGCGCTGCCCTGCCAGGTGTAGCGGTTGGAGTCCTGCAGGCCCTCCACCGGGAAGCCCGGGAAGATCCGCTGGTAGCTATTCCCGGTGTCCGGGTTCGACACCAGGTGGTTCCGCGTGGTCGAGAACGACACGCGGTGGTTCGCGGTCAGGTTGTAATCGACGCGGACGGTCGGGTAGGTCGTCCGGCTCTTGGTCGGCTGCTGCCAGAAGAACGACTGCGTGAGCGGGTCGATGGTCGTGGTGACCGAGCCTTGCGACGTGGTGGCGCGGATGTCGCCCAGCAGCTTCGCAATCGTTGGATCGATCGTGCCGATGTGCCCGTTCTTCGCGGCCAGCTCGAGGAGGTTCACCGAACGGCCCGCCCCGTACTGGAAGACCCCCTGCTCGGTGAGCGGGCTCATGATCGTACGCGTGGAGCCGCTCGAGCCCGGCGAGTCCAGCAGCTCGTAGTTGACGAAGAAGAACATCTTGTCGTGGCCGTCGAACAAGCCCGGGATGACGACCGGGCCGCCGATCCGGCCGCCCGGCTGACGGAGGTTGACCGTCGGCTTGTCCGCCGGCTTGCCGTCCGTCGTCACGTTCTTGTTCTCGTTGAACCAGGTGTTCGTGTTCATCCAGTCGCGCCGGAGGTAGTAGTAGGCGCTGCCCTGGAGCTTGTTCGTGCCAGAGCGGGTGACGAACCGCATCTGCACGCTGCCCTGGCCGGCCGTGTCGGCGCCCTGGGCGGCGGTGGTGACGGTGACCTCTTCGACCGCGTCGATGCGCGGGCTGACCCGGGTGAACATGCCATCCCACGTCTTCGCATAGTTGTCCTGGATGTTCATGCCGTCGAGCGTGATGTTCACCGACGCCTGGGTGAGCCCGTTGACGGTGCCGTCCCGAAGGCTGCCAGTGGACGTCACAACGCCCGCCATGTAGCCGACCAGGTCGAACGCCGCGCGGCCCGTCACCGGGAGGTTCGCGATCTGCCGGGCGTTCATGGTGGTGGCGACGCTGGCGGTCTGGGTCTGGATGACCTCGGTAGCGCCGGCGACGACCACCGTTTCCTGGAGTTCACCGGGCTCGAGAACGGCCTTGACCGTTGCCGGCACGCCGACGTTCAGCGTGACATCGTTGAGCACCACGGTCTTGAAGCCCATCAGCGACACCGTCGCCGTGTAGGTCCCTGGGGGCATCGACGGGATGTTGAACCCGCCTTCCGCACCGCTCACGGAGGAGTACGTGTCGCCCGTGGCGACGTTCTTGACGACGATGTCGGCACCGGGCACGACGCCACCGCTGGAGTCCGTGACTGTCCCTGAAAGAGACGATGTCGCGCCGCCCTGGGCGTACGCGAGTGTGCCGCCCATGGCGAACAGCACCACGAGCGGGAATACAACGAACCATCCGCGTAACCGATGAGACATGGATCCTCCTCGACGAACGACCGGCACTAGAACAGGGGCCCCACGACGATCGACGCCCTTCGGCCGTGCTCAGGGCGTGGTGAGCGAAGTCGAACCACGAACGGGCGGACACACGACGGACGACGGACCACGAAGAAGCCCGGAGAAATGCAGTCCCGACCCCAATTCCCGCGAGCTGCGGGATTGATCACATCTTTGTGCGGTCCGAGGGCGGACGCACGATGGACCCGTGCCAATCGGGCACGCGAGGCGAAACGCATCACGACGCAACGATTGGGGAAGCCGGCTTGGTCGCCCGTGAACACCGCGGGAGGGCCGGTGCGGTGTGGGGCCAAAAGGGCGAAGCCGGCAGCCGAGAATGTGGCGCAAGGGTATAGCGGGAGGGGTTCGAGGTCAAGCGTTAAGGGGCGGGTGGCGGGGTTACAATGCGTCCATGCTGAATCTCCTCTTGTCCCTGATGCTGCTTGTTTCCGTGGCCGGCCCGGCCCCGGCCCCCGCGCCCGCCGACGGCGTCCGCGTGCCTTCGGTGGACGACCTGTTGAACCTCAAGTCGCTGGGCGGCGCCCAGGTCTCGCCAGACGGGACATGGGTGGCCTACGGCGTGACCCAGACCGACTGGAAGCAGGACGCGTTCGTCACGCAGCTCTGGGTGGCGCACGTGCCGACGGGCCGAACCTGGCAGCTGACGCGCGGCGAGAAGTCGTGCGGCAGCCCGCAGTGGTCGCCCGACGGCACCTGGCTCGGGTTCACCTCCAGCCGCGCCGGCGACAAGAGCCAGGTGTTCGTCATCCGCCCGGACGGCGGCGAAGCGGTCCAGCTGACCAACGCCGAGAACGGCGTCGGCGGTTACGCCTGGTCCCCCGACGGCAAGCAGATCGCCTTCACGATGAGCGACATGAAGGAGAAGGACGTGAAGGCGCGGCGCGACTACCTGGGCGACTTCGAGGTGGTGCGCGGTGAGTACAACCACCAGCACCTGCGGACCCTCGACGTGGCCGAGGCGTTGAACGCCCCGGTGGCGGGAACCGAGCGGACGAAGGGCAAGGACTACTCGGTCGGGTCCTTTGCGTGGGCGCCCGACGGCAAGCGGATCGCGTTCAGCGCCACGAAGAACCCCGACCTCATCCAGGGCGGCACGTCTGACATCTATATGCTGGACCTGGCGAAGGACGCGGTGAAGAAGGTCGTCGAGCAGCCGGGCCCCGACAACAACCCGCGCTGGTCGCCCGACGGCCGGATGCTCGTGTTCTCCTCGGCGATGGGGAACCCGAAGTACTTCCACGCCAACAGCCGGCTGGCCGTCGTGCCGGTGGAGGGCGGAACGCCCCGGTCGATCACCGACTCGTTCGACGAGTCGCCGAACCTGATCGACTGGAACGCCGGCGGCGTCTACTTTGGCGCGTCCCAAAAGACGGCCACGCACCTGTTCCGGGTGGATCCGGCGGGCGGCAAGGTGGCGCGGGTGAGCCAGGACGACCGGCTGATGCTGGCCGGCGCGAGCTTCACGAAGGACGCCAGGTCGGTGGCCTTCGCGGCCTCGACGCCCACCACGCTGGGTGAAATCTACGTCACGGCCGTCGAGCCGTTCGCGCCCAAGAAGCTCACGTCGATGACCGACCAGGTGTCGGGCTGGACGCTGGGCAAGCGCGAGGTCATCTCCTGGCGCAGCAAGGACGGGACGCCGATCGAGGGCGTGCTGATCAAGCCGGCGGATTTCGACCCGGCGAAGAAGTACGCCCTGCTCTGCGTCATCCACGGCGGGCCGACGGGTGTCGATCGGCCGACGATGATCGACACGCGCTACTACCCGGCGGACATCTGGGCGTCGCGCGGGGCGCTGGTCCTGAAGGTGAACTACCGGGGGAGCGCGGGCTACGGCGAGAAGTTCCGGCAGCTGAACGTGCGCAACCTGGGCGTGGGCGACGCGTGGGACGTGCTGTCGGGCGTCGAGCACCTGGTGAAGCAGGGGTCGGTGGACCCCAAGCGCGTGGGCTGCATGGGCTGGAGCCAGGGCGGCTACATCTCGGCGTTCCTCACCACCTCGAGCGACGCGTTCGCGGCGATCTCGGTGGGCGCCGGCATCTCCAACTGGGCCACCTACTACTACAACACCGACATCACGCCGTTCACGATCCAATACCTTGGCGCGGATCCGGCGGCAGACCCGGAGATCTACGCGAAGACGTCGCCGATGAACTACGTCAAGCAGGCGAAGACGCCGACGCTGATCCAGCACGGCGAGTTCGACCGCCGCGTGCCGATCCCGAACGCCTACGAGCTGCGCCAGGGCCTCGAGGACCGGGGGGTGAAGGCGGAGATGGTGGTCTACAAGGGCTACGGGCACGGCATCACGAAGCCCAAGTCCTCGCGGGCCGTGATGCAGCACAACCTGGCGTGGTTCAACCACTACATCTTCGGCGACCCGCAGCCGGACTTCGCGAAGCCGGAGATTCCGAAGGACGAGGAAAAGAAGAAGTAGCGCGCCTTCAGTGGATAGTCACTGGGACAGTGGACAGTGGACAGCGGCCAGTGGACAGCAGATCACGCGGTCCCGGGCTCAGCGTGACAGTGTGATCGACTGGCCACTGACCACTGACCACTAGCCACTGAGCTAGTACGTCCGCCTGCCCCCGGCGCGATCCGCACGAGGGCGTGACGTGACGTGGCCTGAGTGGGCGGAACGCGCGTGACGGCGCCTTGCCACCTGCCGCCTACACCCGGATCCGTTTCGGCTCCGTCCTTGCTGCGGTGGACCGTGATGCAGTCCTGCCGTCCCATTGCCGACTACGCGGTAATCGGCAACTGCCGCACCGCGGCGCTCGTGTCGCGCGAGGGCTCGGTCGACTGGCTCTGCCTGCCGCGCTTCGACAGCCCCTCGGTATTCGGGGCGATCCTCGACGGCGATCGCGGGGGCCGCTTCTCGGTGCGCCCGGCCGGCGCGCTGCAGGGCGTCTCCCGCCGCTACCTGCTCGGGACAAATGTCCTCGAGACGACGTTCGCGGCCGCAGCCGGGCGGGTTCGTTTGACCGATGTCATGACCGCGCCCGGGGACGGCACCCGTCCGGAACTCCGTCCGGCCCACGAGATGTCCGCCGGGTGGAGGTCCTGGAGGGCGCGGCCGACGTCGAGGTCCTCTTCGATCCGCGGCCCGGCTACGGCCAGCGCGCCCTGCGCCTGCGCCAAGCCGGCGCGCTGGGCTTCCTCTGCTCCTGGGGATCCGAGGCTATCGTGCTTCGCAGCGAGATCCCGCTGCGCCCGGACGGTCGCGGCGGCCTCCACGGCACGTCTCGTCTTCACGCCGGCGAGCGCTGCTTCGTCGTCCTTGGTTACGACAAGCAGGTGCCGTCGGTGGTTCCGGCCCTCGGGGAGGCAGCCGAGCGCGCGATCGACCTCTCGGCCTGCTGGTGGCGCGACTGGTCGCGGGCCCTCACCTACGACGGTCCGTATCGCGACGCCGTCCTCCGCAGCGCCTTGACGCTGAAGCTCATGACGTTCGCGCCCTCCGGCGCCATCGTCGCGGCACCGACCACTTCCCTGCCCGAGGCGATTGGCGGCGATCGCAACTGGGACTACCGGTACTGCTGGCTGCGCGACGCCTCGCTCACGCTGCGGGCGCTGTTCGACACGGGCTTCACCGCGGAAGCCGACGGGTTCCTTTCGTGGATGCTGCACGCCACGCGCCTCACATGGCCGCGGCTTCAGATCCTCTACGACGTCTACGGGCGGACGAGGCTGGAGGAACGCGAGCTCCGTCACCTCGCAGGCTACGCCGGCTCGAGACCCGTGCGGATCGGCAACGGCGCCGCCGGGCAATTGCAGCTCGACGTCTACGGCGAGGTGGTGGACGCCGTATATGGATATGTTTGCCATGGCGGCCGACTCGATCGAGCGGCCGGGCGGATGGTGGCGGGTCTTGGCCGGACGGTGGCGCGCTCGTGGCGCGAGCCGGACGAGGGCATCTGGGAGACGCGCGGCGGGCGCCGGCACCACACGCTCTCGCGCGTCATGTGCTGGGTGGCCGTCGATCGGCTGATACGACTCGCCGAAGCCGGCCAGCTGCGTGCCGACGTGGACTATCTACGCCTCGAACGCGAGGCGATCCGCGCGGAAGTGGAGGCGCGCGGTTTCAACCGGCAGCTTGGCAGCTACGTGAGCGAGCTTGACGGCGACGAGGTGGATGCCTCGCTCCTCCTGGTCGGCCTGCATGGCTATGCGAGCTTCGACGACGAGCGCATGCGCGGAACACTTGCATGCGTGCGGGAGAGGCTGGGGGCCAACGCGCGGGGCGACGGTCAGGCCCGGGCCACCGGCCTGCTCTACCGGAACAAGGACGACGACGACGGGCTGCGCGGACGCGAGGGGGCCTTCGGCATCTGCAGTTTCTGGGGCGTCGAGGCGCTCGCGCGGTCGGGGCAGGTCGAGGCCGCGCGCGAGGCCTTCGAGCGGCTCCTCTCCTACGGCAACGACGTCGGGCTCTTCGCGGAGGAAATCGACCCCGATACCGGCGCGGCGCTCGGCAACTTCCCGCAGGCCTTCACCCACGTGGGACTGATCAACGCGGCGCTGACACTGGACGGCAGGAATCAGGAGTCAGGAATCAGGAGTCAGGGGTCGGGAACGGCGACGGAGTGACACCCGTGACGGGCCGAATCCTGAATCCTGAATCCTCAATCCTGAATGCGTTACCAGCGAGGGGAGCTTGCGGTGGACCCAAATCTTCCGAGCGTCCTGTTGTGGGGTTTCGCTGCCACCATCGCCCTGACGACCGTGATGGGCGCCTCGCAGGGCCTTGGCCTCAGCCGCATGAGCATCCCGTTCATGCTCGGGACCATGCTCACGCCGCACCGCGATCGCGCGATGCTGCTCGGGTCCCTGTTCCACGTCGCCAATGGCTGGGCGTTCGCCCTGGTCTACGCCGCCGCTTTCGAGAGCTGGGGCCGCGCCAGCTGGTGGCTGGGCGCCGCAATCGGCGCGGTTCACGCCAGCTTCGTCCTGACCGTCGGCATGGCGATGCTCCCCGGGCTTCACCCTCGCATGGCCAGCGAGCACGTCGCCCCGCCCGCCGCGGCTCAACTCCAGCCGCCCGGCTTCCTCGCGCTCAACTACGGCGAGCGCACGCCACTGGTGACGCTCGCCGCGCATCTTCTCTACGGGGCCATCCTCGGCGGGTTCTACCGGCTGTCAGCGTGATGTCCCCAACCTGACCTTCTCGGCGTCCAGGGACCCGTCGGTGCGCATGGTGCCCATCGCCCCGGCCCTGACGTCCACCTTCACGTTCGCGCAGGTCCCGCCTTCGTACACGGTCCTCGCGCTTGCGTGCACTGTGGTCCGGTCGATCTGGAACGTGAGATTGGGACAGCTGCCGCTGACAGACCGGACGACGCCGCCAACCAGGGGACGATCCGCGGGCGGTTGTGGCGTCCTCGGCGGCTGGGGCTCCTGGGGCCGCTGCCCGAACTTCACGTGCTCGGCGTCGAGCGTCTTGTCCCCGGTCCTGCGGCCGATGGCGGCGGCTCGCATCCCCTCGCGAAGGTCCTTGCAGTTGCCGCCGTCGAAGACGGTGCTGCTGCTCGTCTGGACGGTCACGCCGTCGAGGACGAAGGTCAGCGAAGGGCAGGCGCCGCTCAGCGACGCGACCAGTCCCGCAACCGGCGGCGGCGGCGGCGTGCCGACCCTGACGCGTGCGGCGTCCACCGAGCCGTCCGCGCGGCTCGCGCCGATTGCACCGGCGCGCATCCCCTCCTTGACATCGCCGCACGCGCCACCCTCGAACCGGGTCCTGACGCTCACGTGGACGGTGACGCCCGAGAGCACGAACGAGAGGTCGGGGCAGGCGCCGGTGACGCCGGCCACGATGCCGACCACCGGCGCGGCGGTCCCGGCGCCGCGTGTGCCGGTGGGGGTCAGGACGTTCAGGTCGATCGCCGCCGTCGTGGTCGATGCCGGCGACGGTGCGGCAGGCGTGGGCGTGGATCCGCCCCCGCACGCTGCGAGCAGGACGGCCGCGCACAGGAGTCCGATCGGGAGCCGGCGTTCGAGCATCTTCAACCTCCGCAGTTTCAGATTAGACCGCCGGGGGCCCTGATTGGTCAAATACAGGCGCGCGAAATCGCGGCGAGCGGGTGCAGGGTGGCGATCCGCTGCCCGCGAGTCGGAGCTTGCGCCGACGATCCTCTCGCGATTCTCTCTGCGCCCTGGTATCTGCGAGTGTTCAGGCGAGTGCGCGACGGTCGTGGCGATTGATCAGCCGGCGCTCGACTGCTATAATGCTCTTTCGCGTACGGCACAACCGTTCGCGCCCGTGCCGCTCCCGGCGGCCGGGTTCCACTTGGTGTGGGCCGCTAGCTCAACTGGCAGAGCAGCAGACTCTTAATCTGCGGGTTCACGGTTCGATTCCGTGGCGGCTCACCAAAATTTCCTCAGCACCTTCGGCAGGCGCCAAGTACCCTGAAAAGCGGTGCCGTTGCGGCGGTTCGATTTGAACCGTTTTCCGTCGTACGCGATCCCTTCCGGGAAGAACAGCTGCTGCAGGCGCTGCTTGTAGTCGAGCGACGCCTGGACCCACAGGTCGGAGGCGCGCGGCAGGATCCGCTCTGCGAACGCCAGGATGCCCTGGACGTCGAGTTCGTTGACGGCGTCCATCTGCACGAGGGTCAGCTCCTCGCGCAGCCTGTCGCGTTGCCGCTCGTAGCACCTGCCATCGATCGTCTGCGCGAACAGGAACGCGTCATCCAGCCGGTCGAGCTTCTGTTGGTCTCGCACGCGGCTGTTGGTCTCGCACGCGGCTGTTGGTCGCGCCGGTTCGCGGTAGCGTGTAGTTACCGGGGACGCCTGCCGTCACCGCGTGGGTTTGGCTCACGGACCTCGCCTTCCTTAGCAACAACGAAGTAGGCCACGCCAAGGCCGCTACGACAGTGAAGACGTCGTCATGCGCCACCGGAACGCCGCTGCCGGCGCCCTCGGCGCGATCACGCCGAGCCCGATCACAATCCCCGCCATGCCACCAAGCTGACCTGGCGCGCGTGCGTGTGGCCCCGCGCTTGCTCCGCTTCCCTCTTGGCCGGAAGGACATCCGGCAAGGAGGCCTTCCATGACACGACTCGTTCCACTGTGCGTGCTCCTTTGCGCAGGCTTCGCCGGTCCGGCGTCCGCCGACCCGATGCTGTTCGGCACCGGGCACCTCACCACCTCGGGCACGTTCAACTGCTTCAACATCGTCGGATGCTCGGCATCGGGCAGCACGGTCACGATTGGGACGGGCGCGAACGTGGTGACGTTGACCTTCGCCGGTGTGGACACCACGTTCCCCGTCATGAACACCGCCGTTCCGCTCAACCTCGGCACGTTCACCTCGACGGCAACCGGCGGCCAGTTCCCGACGGGCATCAATCCCAACATCCCGTTCGTGAAACTCAGCCTCCAGCTGATGCAGGACGCGCCGTCGGTAGACACCGCCGGGCTTGGCTTGAGTTTCGGCCCGGGCGGAGGCACCCAACTCGGTTTCATGCAGGGCAACACCTACATGACGCTGTCTCCCGGCGGCTTCGTGCCCCCGGGGTACAACCTGCTCGTCTACACGCTCTCGCCCGACGTCTTCTACATCCCCCTCAACGGGTCCGTCGGTCTAACGGCGAACGTGGGCCCCGTCCCCGAGCCGGGGACGATGGTGCTGGTGGGGTCGGGGCTGCTGCTGGCGTGGCGGGCGCGAAGGCGAGTGCGGGCTTGACGGAGGTCGTCGCACAAGCGACGCATAGGCAGGCGGCTTCCGCCGCGGCGACATCTTCGCCGTGTTGGTCGCACGCAGATTCTGCCGGCCCGAAGCGCCGTCCGGCACGAAGGAGAGCTTGCTTGTTTGGTGGCACCCACTGCTTACCCGTTACTCGGAGCACAGACCGACGGGAGGATACACGTGTGGCGCATGCCACGCGGGCGGCAGCGCCGCCAGCGGGGCGGCGGCGCTCACAACGACAACCGCAAGGGCAAGCGTGACCGCGTCACGCGGTTCAAGACCAAACAAGAGAGTCGTGGTGAACTGCGCCGTCCACACACTCGCGGCGGTCCCAATCGCCACGCCTTCCGAATTCCGATCTCTGCGCCGTTGGCAGTCGCGGCTGCCTGAATAGCCGAGGAGGCTGCGCACCGCCGCGTTTCGAAGCGGACGAGATGGCGTCTCTCACCTTGTACGTCACATCTTGACAGTCAACATGAATGAGCGCTAGCGTCTCCTTGGGACAACTCCTCGGGAGGCACATGGAGCCGTCGACGACCGATCTCATCCAAGGCACGCTCGACATGCTGATCCTCAAGACGCTGAGCCTGGCGCCCCTGCACGGCTTCGGCATCGCGCGTCGCGTCGAGCAGGTCTCGCGCGGGGTCTTCAAAGTGAATCCCGGTTCGCTCCTGACAGCCCTCCAGCGGCTCGAGCGGGCCGGCCTCTTGGACGCCGAGTGGAGGCAGACCGAAAACGGGCGGCGCGCCAGGTTCTATCAACTCACCCGCCCGGGACGAAAGCAGCTCGATGTCGAAACCGCCGAATGGAACCGGCGCGCAGCGGCCATCGCCCGGCTGCTCAAGGCGGAGGTATAGGCTGTGTCGCTCTGGCGCCAGCTGACGCGCGGGCTTCGCGTCCTTTTCCGGCCGGCCGCTGCCGATGACGACGTGGCGGACGAGGTGAGCCACTACCTCGCCGAGGCACAGGCCGAACTCGTGGCGCGTGGAGTCGATGTGGAGGAGGCGCGGCGCGCGGCGCAACTCGAGATCGGCAATCTCACCGTCGTGCGGCAGGAGATCCGTTCGCACGGCTGGGAGCACGTCGTCAGCGCGCTCCTTGGGGATCTCTCATACGCGGCGCGCCGGATTCGCCGCAACCCGGGCTTCTCGTGCGTGGCCGCGCTGACGCTGGCGCTCGGCATCGGCGGCGCCACGGCCATGTTCAGCGTGGTGAATCCGATCCTGCTCGAGCCACTGCCGTACCCGAATTCAAGGCGCCTCGTGACGATCTGGTACGCCAGCCTGGACGGCAAGCCAATACCGCAGGCGTTCGGCAGCTATCGCGAAATCGTCGCGCGCTGCCACTCCCTCCTGGCGGCGGCGGTGGTGAGGGCCTGGCAACCGACCTTGTCGGGCGGCGAACCGGAACGGCTCGACGGCCAGCGCGTCAGCGCCGACTATTTCCGGACGCTTGGCGTCGTCCCGTCGAGAGGTCGCAACCTCGCGCCGACCGACGACCGCCCATCCGCCCCGCGTGTCGTCATCATTAGCGACGGCTTGTGGCGGCGGCGCTTCCAGGCCGACCGGGGGATCCTCGGACGGCCGATCACGCTGGACGATGATGCGTACACCGTGGTTGGAGTGATGCCGCCCGGCTTCGAGAACGTGCTGTCGCCGTCCGCGGAGGTCTGGACCGCACTGCAGTACGACCCGGCTCTCCCGAGCCTGGAGGGCCGCGAGTGGGGGCACCACCTCCTGATGGTGGGCCTGCTGCGACCCGGAGTGCGCACCCCGCAGGCAACCGCGGAGATCAACGGGATCGCGCGTGCCACTATTCCGGAGTTCAAGCGCCCGGCGTGGGCGGCCGCCCCGCAAGGCTACCTGCTCCGGTCCCTCCAGGACGACGTCACCGGCGCCGTCAAACCCGCGCTCCTCGCTGTGCTCGGTGCGATCGTCCTGCTGCTTCTGGTCGCCGTGGTGAACGTCACGAATCTGGTTCTGGCGCGTGGATCGCAGCGCCGCGCGGAAATGGCGCTGCGGGCAGCGCTCGGTGCCGGGCGTGGCAGGCTGGTTCGCCAGCTGCTGACCGAGAGCCTCGTCCTGGCGGTCCTCGGCGGCGCTCTCGGCCTGTTGGTCGGGCGGCTCGGCATCGACGCGCTGCTGGCACTGGCTCCGCCCAGCCTGCCTCGGGCCGGCGCCGTCCGCCTCGACGGAGCGGTCTTCGCCTTTGCGGTCGCGATCACCGCCCTCGCAGGCGTCGCCGTCGGCCTCGCGCCGGCGCTGCAGCTCTCCCGGGGCGCCGGGCTTCTTGCGCAGGCTGGCTCGTCCCGCGTTGTCGGCGCGAGCAGTCGAATCCGCAGCGCGCTCGTGGTCGCGGAGGTGGCGCTCGCCCTCGTGCTCCTGGTTGGAGCCGGTTTGCTCTGGCGCAGCGTGGGTCGCCTGTTCGCGGTCGAGCCAGGGTTCGACCCCGCCCACCTGCTGACGATGCAGGTGCAGGCCTCCGGCCGGCGCTTTCTCGAGGACTCCGTGACCCGGGAGTTCTTCGAGCGGGCGATCGAGTCGGTCCGCCAGGTCCCGGGCGTTCTCTCCGCCGCTTTTACCAGCCAGCTCCCGCTCAGCGGCGACGAGGACGTGTATGGCGTCCGCTTCGAATCTGGCGAGCGGGAGCAGGCGGGGGAAACCGGAAGCGCGTTCCGCTACGCCGTCACCCCCGGTTACCTCGAGACCATGGCCATTCCGCTCCGGCGCGGGCGGTCCATCGACCCGCGGGACGCGCCCGGCGCGCCGGTGGCTGTCTTGATTAGCGAGTCGCTCGCGAAGCGCAGGTTTCCCAATCGCGACCCGCTCGGTCAGCGCCTCCATCTCGGCCGGACCGACCTTCCGTGGTACATCGTCGCCGGCGTCGTGGGCAACGTGAAGCAGGTGTCGCTGGCAGTGGACCAGCCGGACGCCGTCTACATCGCCGCCTCCCAGTGGTACAGCGTCGATCGGGTGATGTCGCTGGTCGTCCGCGTTGAGGCCGACGCGGCAGCGCTCGCACCGGCGATCAGGCAAGCGGTCTGGGCCGTCGACAAGGGACAGCCTATCGTTCGAGTGTCGACGATGCAGGCGCTTGTTGCGGCGTCTACGGCAGAGCGGCGCTTCGCAATGCTCCTGTTCGAGGCGTTCGCGCTGGTGTCGCTCGGGCTCGCGGCGCTCGGCATCTACGGCGTTCTCGCGGGAACCGTTGCCGAGCGGACGCGGGAAATCGGCCTCCGGTCCGCGATGGGCGCGTCGCGCGGCCGGATCCTCGCGGAAGTCGTCGGCCGCGGAGCCGCGCTCACAGGGATCGGCGTTGCGGTGGGGTTAGGTGCCGCCGCGGCGGCGAGCCGTGCTGTCGTATCGCTGCTGTTCGGCGTGTCCCGTCTCGACGCCTTGACGTATGTCGGGGTGAGCGCCCTTCTGTTCGCCGTGGCGGGGGTGGCATGCTGGTTGCCCGCCTGGCGCGCGGCGAGGATCGACCCTGCGGTGGCTTTGCGCACGGAATAGGGCCCTCTGGAAGCCTCCTCCTCGCCGAGTTCTTGGTTCGGCCCGTGGGAAGAACGGCGGTCTCCGCAACGCCTGCATCTGCCGCAGCCACGAGTACAGGCGGTTCCAACTGGCGAATGTTAGGCTCACCAAACTTTCCTCAGCACCTTCGGCAGGCGCCAAGTACCTGAAAAGCGGTGCCGTTGCGGCGGTTCGATTGAACCGATTTCCGTCGTACCCGATCCCTTTTGGGAAGAACAGCTGCTGCAAGCGCTGCTTGTAGTCGAGCGACGCCTGGAACCACGGGTCTGAGGCGCGCGGCAGGATGCGTTCTGCGAACGCCAGGATGCCCCTGGACGTCGAGTTCTATCTGCGCAAGCGTCAACTCCTCGCGCAGCCTGTCGCGTTGCCGCTCGTAGCTCTTCGAAGAGCCTTGAAGCACGGGCTGCGCATCGCCCTCGGCGCGCAGCGGTGGGGCATCGTGCGCCTGGTCTTCCGTCGGTGCTCGACGATCCCGTAGCCGTGCTTGTCACCGGGCAGGAGGGCCTTCAGGATGAGGAGCTCGAGCGTGCCGGGAAGGAGATCGGAGGACGCGTTAGTGAGTCCCATCAGCGATTTAGCGAGCGTTGGATGAGGTACCAAACCGGTGAACGTTAGCGCGGGCCGGGCGATTTCCGAGGCCTCGATCCCGCGGGTAACGACGATGTCGCGCCCTTCCAGTCCTCGACCCTCAGCCCCGGCACACGCCCGAACTCCGTGGTGTTGTGCGTAACGAGCGTCAGCTTTCGGGCCTTGGCTTGGCCGGCGATCAGGACATCGTAGGGACCGATGGGCGTCCCCTTCGATGCAAGATACGCTCGGATCTCCCCGGCCTGCCGAGCGTCCTCCTGGTCGAACTCCAGTACCGGAAACTGAAGCCCGTCCACACGCGCCACGTTCTTCTCCACCCGCTGACTCTTGAACGCGCCGTAGTACAGCTCGTGGATGACGACCGCCGACACACCGAAATCCCGGGGTGCGTAGCGACGAATGCGGCGCGCGATCGGCGAGGTCGTGTCGTTGAGCAGGGCGATGACGGCGTTTGCGTCGAGGAGATACCGCATCAGCGGAACACCTTACCGAGATCAGGCCGCTCTGTCGCCTCGGGCTGCTCGCGCACAGCCGACACGAAGTCGTCATCGACCTCACCCGCGAGGGCATCGAGCCACTCCCATGACTCGGGTACGGGTTCCAGCACGATGGCGCGGCCACGTCGCCGGATCCGGACTTCCTCTGCATCGACGCGGAAGGCGCGCGGCAGCCTCACCGCCTGCGACCGCCCGGACCAGAAGACCTTCGCCGTTTCCATAACGTGCCTCCGGACTAGGATATACCAAACGAATATATCATTCCAGACGGCGCTCTCACCCCGGCGTGGCCTCAGGCCGCTCGCCGCAGTACATCCACCTGCCGCAGCCACCCGTCGACCTGGTTCCAACGCGCGGAAATCCGGCTCGCCACAATCATTAAGAAAAGCATCAACTTTGGTGGCGTGAGGTGTCTGCTATGCAGGTTTTGACAGCCACGCTGACAGCCACGGGGTTCTCGGCAGCGAGTTCCGGCGACAGAATCGCGTTCATCTTCTGCGCCGCGTCCTGGCTGGAGGCCGGGGATCAGGTGGGAGTAGGTATCGAGCGTCAGCGTATTCTGTGGGTGTCCCCGGCGGCTTGGGAACGTCCACGAGCTTGGCGACGTCCTCGCAACGAGATTCCACTGCATCGCCTGCGTCAAAGCCGTTCGCAACGTGGCCCTGATGGGGGCCACGGTTGCCGGTGCGAGCTTCTTGGCCTTCTCGTTCAAGAACCGCTGCACCTGCTGTGGAGTGAGTTCGTCGAGCCTCACCTTCCCCAATTCCGGCTGGAGGTGCTTCAACGGGGTGCTTGTAGCCAGCATAGGACCGGCGCGCGCGGGTGCCGCCTCAGCCGGAGCGCCGTTTCGTTGCGCGTCCGGGGCATGTAAGAGAGAATAGATGGCACCGTTGCCAAGCCAGGCGTGAAACGGCGGGGTCGCACGAGCGGCTGGATCCGCCCGGTGGCCGCCGCCCCCGGAGAAAGGACGCCCCCATGCGTCTCGCTGTGGCCCTCGCGTTCACCCTGCTCTCGGTCCCGCCAGCCTCCGCGCAGACCTTCCGGGGAGCCATCCAGGGTACCGTCACCGATCAGACCGGCGCAGCCGTGCCCGGAGCTGCCGTCACCGCGACGAACACCGGCACCGGCCTCGCCCGGTCGGTGACGACCGATGCCACCGGCAACTACTTCCTCTCGGAACTGCCGCTGGGCGTGTACGACCTGTCCGCAACCCTGACGGGGTTTGCGACCCAGATGGTCAAGGGCGTGGAGGTCGTGGCCTCGGCCAGCCAGCGCGTTAACATGGAGATGAAGGCGGGCGGCGTCGAGGAGACGGTGGAGGTGATGGCAAGGTCGCCTCTTGTCGACACGACGCGCAACATCCAGGGCGGAACCATCGAGGGGGAGCAGGCCGCGCAAATCCCGCTCAACGGACGCGACTTCGTGAAGCTCATGACGCTGGTTCCCGGGTCGGGCGCCGACCCCAGCGGTATCAACGACTCCCCCGGCTCCTTCGGCCTCTTCAGCATCAACGGCAACCGCGGCCGCTCCAACAACTATCTGCTCGACGGCACCGACATGAACGACGGGTATCGGAACCTGCCGGCCATCAACGAGGCCGGCGTTTTCGGCACCCCCGCCACCGTGCTTCCCATCGATGCCGTGGCCGAGTTCCCGGTGCTCTCCGGCGCCGAGGCCGAATACGGCCGCAACGCCGGCGCCGTCGTCAACATCGTCACCCGGTCTGGCACCAATCACCTGGCTGGCACGGTCTACGAGTACTTCCGCGACGATGCCCTGGGATCCCGCAACTTCTTCAACGAGGAGCCGGCCCCGAAGAACGCGTTCCGCAACAACCAGTTCGGCGGCTCGCTCGGCGGGCCGATCAGGAAGGACCGCACGTTCTTCTTCGCTGCCTACGAGGGGCAGCGGGAGGAAGGCGGGCTGCCCGGTCTCGCACGCGTGCCGACCGACGAGGAGCTTGCGGCGGCAGTGGCGGCGAATGGCGGCGCGCTCAACCCGGTCGTGCGCGGCATTCTCGATCGGCAACCCTGGCCCGCCCCCAACCAGGCGCCGGACGAGAACGGCAACAACCTGCAGGCGTCCACGGCCTTCAGCAACCGTGTCGACAGCGTGATCGGGAAGATCGACCAGCACGTCGGCCAGGCGGATCTCCTGACGGTGCGGTACTTCTTCGGCGACAGCGACCAGAGCTTCCCGCTCGGCCTGCTCGGCGGCGGCATCCTCCCCGGCTACAACACCGACACGCCGACGACCGTCCACCTCGTCTCCGGTTCCTTCACGCATCTCTTCTCGTCGAAGCTCCTCCTGGAAGTGCGGGGCGGCTTCAATCGCTTCGCCGAGGACTTCTTCCCCGAGGACCGCGCGTTCGATCCGAGGTCGATCGGGCTCAACACCGTCAGCGATCCGCAGGACTTCGGGCTGCCGCTCCTCCGGGTCGCCGGGTTCGCGAACGCGGGCGCGAACCTGTCGCTGCCTCGCGGCCGCGTGGACACCAACTCGCAGCTGCTCACGAACGTGTCGTACAACACCGGACGGCACAACTGGAAGGCGGGCTACGAGTTCCGACGGACGACAATCGACGGTTTCTTCGACGCGGGGTATCGCGGCCGGCTCGACTTCGACAGCCTGGAGGACTTCGTGGCCGGCCGGCTGGCCGGCGGCCGGCAAGCCAAGGGGGATTCCCGGCGGTTCACCTTCCAGAACAACCACTCGCTCTACCTGCAGGACAGCTTCCAGGCCGGCCGCTTCGTCACGCTGAACGGCGGCGTGCGCTGGGACTACTACGGCCTGCTGGGCGAGCGCGACGACCGCCTCAGCATCTTCGACACCGCCGCGGCCCGTGTCACGCCGGTCACCGCGCTCTACGACAAGGACTGGAACAACGTGTCGCCGCGGGTGAGCGCCGCCTGGGATCCGACGGGAAGCGCGCGCACGGTCCTTCGCGCCGGATACGGGCTCTACTACGACTCATTCTCCCAGGACTTCTTCGTGGGGCAGCTTCCCTGGAACACGTTCAACCCCGGCCCGGCGTACAACGACATCCTCTTCAGCTTCGAACCGGTTGGCGTCCTGTCGCCCGGCGGCGCCGTGTTCGAGGACTCCAGCTTCAGCGCGTCCGACGTGTTCACGGTCGATCCGCAGATGCGCACGCCCTATGTGCACATGTACAACGTCAACGTGCAGCAGGAGATCGGCCCCCGCGCGGCGGTGCAGCTTGGCTACGTTGGCTCGACGGGACGGTCGCTCTATCGCTATCGCGACATCAACCAGCTCGACCCGCAGAAGGGGACGGCGCCGTTCCCCGACTTCGTCTACATCAACCAGTTCGAGTCCAGCGCGCGCTCGCAGTACCACGGGCTGCAGGCGAGCTTCCGGGTGCGCGAGTGGCGCGGCCTCACCTCGACGCTCAACTACACCTTCTCGAAGTCGATGGACGATGCGAGCGACGGGCAGGACTACGTGCCCAACGCGTCCCAGCCCGACGACAGCCGCAATCCGGATGCGGAGTGGGCGCCGTCGAACTTCGACGCCCGGCACCGCTTCACCTGGTATTTCACCTGGCGCCTCCCTTCCTTCGCAGAGGGCCGCGCGATTGCGTCGGGCTGGTCGGTCAACGGAGTGGTGGCGCTGACGAGCGGGCAGCCAATCAACGTCAACTATCTCTTCGAGGACGACTTCAACGGCAGCGGCGAGTTCTTCGGGCGGCCGGACCTGGTCGGCGACCCGTTCGCCGGCACGGGCGGCCCGGAACGCTTCCTCAACCTTGCCGCCTTCGCGGCACCCTGCCAGCCGAACGGCGAGGGCGGCTGCGCCGGCGGGCAGCACTTCGGCAACCTGCCGCGGAACGCGTACTACGGGCCGTCGTACAAGAACTTCGACGTGTCTGTCGTGAAGACGACCCCCATCGGTCCCCGCGCGAGGCTGGAGGTTCGCCTGGACATCTTCAACGTGTTCAACACGACGAACTTCGCCAACCCGCTGCTTCCGAACTTCGCGATCGACTTCCTGCAAAACGGCATCGATCCGGCGACCAACCGGGGCATCGGCTTCCTGCCGCTGACGGCGACGCCCGACGTGGCCGGCGGCAACCCCTTCCTCGGCGGGGGCGGCCCGCGGGCGTTCCAGCTGGCGGCACGGGTCACGTTCTAACGAGGCCCTGCCTCAGACCGTCGAGCTGGAAACCCACTCCGCGCGTGCACCGTGAAATCTGGCGCTCGCTGGCAGGGCGCGGGAATTCCTTGCGCGGCAGGCCGCGGTCGCCCTCCGCCGACAAGGTCAACCGCGGCAGGAAGTCGCCGCGGGCAAGCCGCGGCCAGCCCTGCCGCGCCGCCACCAACAATGACGATGGACTCCGGATGGCGACTCCGATTGGTCATGACCGCCGGCGCGCGACGCCGCAGCTTCTCGCGGACGACCAAGCTGTCGCCTTTCCGCTGGACCCGCCAGCATCCGGTCGGATTGAGTGCCGGCGCCCGCACCGCCTCGCCGGTTGCCAGATCGAAGCATGCGTGGTGAAGTGGACAGCGGATCGTGCCGCCGACGACGAGGCCGTCGGCGAGTGCCCCGTGGTAATGGGTGCAGTGGGCCCCGACGGCGAAGAAGCGACCGCCGGTCCGCACGACCACGATTCTCGTCGTCACCGACCTTTCCCGAGATGGCTGCGCCCTCGGGCAGCGACTCAATTGGCACGCCGGCGGTAAGATTGACGCTCATTGCCTCGCTCCTTCCGTCAGGTTCCTCGCGCGCGAACCCCTCGTCGGGTTCGTGCCGCCACCGCGGATTGGTCCGCGGCACGGCTTCAGCATTCTTGAATGCGACCAGTCTATGGCAGGTGGAAGCCGCGGCGGGAGGCAAGGTCCGCCTCAGCCGGGGGTCGGAAGACGGGTCACCGTCCGCGTCTGGGAGCGTGCCCGGCCGGCGCGCCTAGATCGCAAGCCTCCGCCGCGTCCACAAGTCTGACCTCGGGAGGGAACCGCGCGACCGGTCGCGGCGATTGAACCCTCGCCTTCCTTGCGCGTCAGAGATCAGGCCGCTCGTGTCGGACCAGCCAGATGAACGGCGACGCCATCAGTTGGATCATGGCACCGCCTACGTAGGAAGCCGGATAGCCCCAAACGTCCGCGGACTTGCCGAGGAGTGGCTGCGCGACCACGCCACCGCCCGATCCCATCAACGAATCGAACGACAACCCGGTGGCTCGCCGCTCGGACGGAATCAGCTCGTTGAGGTACGCTTGCCGGACCGGCGTTACGGTGGCAAATACAAGTCCCCACACCACGAGCAGTGCCACGGCGACCGGGAAGCGGGGCACGAGTCCGATCAGCACGAGGGTCGAACCGCTCGCCACCACTGCCGCCTGCAGCAAGGTCGTACGCCGCGGAACGACGCGCGACAGCCGCGATACGAGTAGGCCGCCGGCAATCTGAGCACCACCGACAATCGCCGCTGACAGCCCGGCGACGCCGTACGCCTTCGGATCGCCGTACAAGTCGAGCAGGTACGGCTGCATCGCATAGAATCCGTAAATCGCCACGCCATCGGTGAACGCGCTCGCTATCATCACCCAGCGCACCGGCCGGTTGGCGAATCCGTACTGGATCGCACCCCGCAGCACCGCCTTCGCCTGGCGGACTGCGCCGCCGTCGCGTTTCGGCGTGAATCCGATGTCGTGCATCAGTAGAAACGCCGTCACGAAACTGAGCGCGAGCGCGGCCGCGCGAAGCACGTACGGCACGCCGAGATTGGTCACCTGCGCGACGTACCCTCCCAGCACCGATCCACCGAGCATAGCCCCGCCCTCGACGATCTCACCGCGGGCAAACACCGGGTCGAGCGCACCGTCGTAACCCTGCGCTTTGAGCGCATCGACGAGCCAGGCCTGAACAGCGCCCGAGAAGAATGTGAAGCCAAGCCCCAACACGGCTGACGCCAGAGCCCAGGCCCAGAATGGCGCCGAGATGCGCCACATCAGGAGGTAGAGAAGCGTGGAGAGGGCCAGCGTCAGAGTGCCGAGCAGGTACGAGAGCCGACGCCCGCGCAAGTCGGCGAGGACCCCCGTCGGCACCTCGAACAGGACGAGTCCGGCGGTGAAGAACGCATTGGCGGCAAAAGCCTGTGCGTTGGTGAGTCCGGCGTCGAGGAGGAAGAGCGTATTGATCCCCCAGATGAACGACGCCGCCAAGGTGTGAAGCAGGAGCAACAGGAGATAGACGCGCTGCACGCGCTGTGCGCCAGCGTTCATGACACGCTCACCACGCCTCCAGGCCTTCGCCGTCGGGCCGCGATTCAGGCGAATGATCCGTCGCGCGCGGACGGACGGTACACCGGCGGCACCTGACGTTCACCCGCGCCCCTGGCCCGCACCGCAATCTCGTCTACGTTCTGCGTCGTCGATATGAGCTCCCGATGCGTCGCGACCGTTCTTCCAATCGTCCAGGCCCAATCCGATCTGGCTCCTGCCTGCGCGCAGCATCACGTCGACCGGCGTCCCGTTGACTTCCCACCGTTCGTCGATCGAGAAGCCGAGCGCTTCGCAAAAAGGTGATGCTCTTCTGCAAAATCATCAACGGGTGAAGCTGCATGCTAGCGGGCGCCTGTGCAGATCTGCAAGCGCGGCCGTGCTCACAGACCTCGAGTGCTGGAGCGACTTCGACCATTTAGCGATCGGTTCCGGATCAACAGCCGCTCTTATCAGGGCAGTCCGTCCTCCCGTTTGACTTCAGCAGTGCGTCCACTCACGACGGCCGGCCACCCGAACTGGGTGTTCAAAACGGAACAGCTGTGCCATTCCGGAGGTGATAGCTTCGAGTTCTCGGCTTTCTCGTCGGCAGATGACTCGGGTTCGGTGGGAGTTACCCATGAGCCGATGTGTCGCACTCGTTGTCTTCCTCCTTCTGGCCGCCGTTCTCTTGGTATCCGGAAACGTCGCTGACGCGAGACCCATCACAATCTGGGATGCGGGTCCTGGTGGCAACTGGACTGTGGGAGGACACGCTCGTAGCGGAGATTCAATACTTCGCCGCCGAGTTCGCGATTGCGTCGCAGTCGAAAGGCGGCGTGACTGGAGCTCTCGCCTTCGCGTCCCCTTTCGGTGACGAGACGTCTTGGATGCCTGATATCGGCTGGCGTCCCAACGACTCTGGCCATGGCGTACGCATCGTGGGGATGGATGGTTGTTCCGAGTTCCCAGGCGGCGGCGCGACTGCTGGCTGTTTCCCTGGCCGAGGTTCGTTCCCTGGCCCAGCTCCGGTCCGCGCAGGTGCGTTCCCTGTCCCTGAGCCCGGGTCCTCGCTTCTCCTGTTCGGCACGGCGCTCGCCGGTCTGGCGGCGGTTAGGAAGTGGCGCGGATAGAGGCGTGTCCTCCCGTCATCGAGGGCCACGATCATGGTGGCCGAACAGGAACGCCTCGTCCAGCCGGTCGAGCTTCTCCGCGTCGGCACGGAGCACTTCGTGCTCTCCGGAGATGCCCCGGCTGCCGACATCGGGCGGCTGGCCGTTCGCCTCGAGTCGCTCCGCAGTATCTTCACCGACACCCTGCCACGCACCGACAACCAATCGCTGCTGCCGACCTTCGTCATCGTTTTCGGTAACGCCGCAGCCCGCGACAACCCGCAGCACCCCCTCAATCGTCTGCACGGGCGACGCTAGCCCGCTTGGCTGCCTGAGTCCAGAGAGCGAATCGCAAGCCGTCCCGTTGCTACGTCTCGCGAAGTATCCGCATCGGGTCGAGGCGGGAGGCGCGCACGGCAGGTACCAGGCAGGACGCGGCCGACACCGTCAGCACGAGAGCCACCACGCCCAGTACCGTCGCCGGGTCGGAGGTGGAGACGCCGTAGAGCATTCCCGTCAGCACCCTCCCCGAGGCGGCGGCCATACCAAGACCGGCGGCAACGCCGAGCCCCGCCACGCTCAACCCCTGTGCCGCAATCCGGTAAACGACGCGGGCTCGGCCGGCGCCGAGCGCCAGGCGCAGGGCAATCTCCCGGCGCCGCACCTGCACGAGGTAACTCAGCGTGCCGTAAAGGCCCACGCAGGCGAGCGAGACGGCGGTCACCGCGAAGAGCACCAGCAGGAACGTCCGCAGCCGCGTCTCGGCCTGGGTGTCGCCGATGTGGTCGAGCAGCGGCATGATGCCGTGCACCGAACGCAGCGGCTCCACTTCCTTCACCCGCCGGCGGATGGCGTCGACCAGGCTCGAGGGCTCGCCGGCGGTGCGCACCAGGAAGTAGGTGTTCGGCTGGTGGCGCACGCTGCACATGTAGACCGTCGGCACCGGTTCCCGATCCAGGCCGCCGTCGCGCGCGTCCGCCACGACGCCGCGGATCTCCAGCGCGGGGAACCTTGGCTCGTTTGGTACCAAGAGCCGTCTGCCGATCGGTGACGCCGCCGGGTAGTAGACCTCGACGAAGCGCCGGTTGACCATCACGGTGGCGGTCGTTGCCTCCTCGCGGCACAGTTCCCCCGCGAGGATTGGAATTCGCATCGTGGCAAAGTAGGCGCTCGAAACGCCGCGTGCCTGGACCAGCATCTGCGGCTCCGACTCGGCGCGTCCCTCCGCCGGCTTCAGCTCCATCTGGTACTCGTCCGGCACCCCGGGAAGGCTGAACGACGTCGAAACGGCCTGGACGCCGGGCAGCGACGCCACGGCTTCCACGATTCGTTCGGCACGCCGGCGGCCGCCCTGGGCGTCGGCCGCCTCGCCCCAGGTACCCGTGATGTGGAAGGTGAGCACGCCGCGGGGGTCGAAGCCTGGCGCCACCCGGCCGAGTTCCTGAAAGCTGCGAGCGAGGAGGCCGGCGCCGATCAGCAGCAGCACCGCCAGGGCGACCTGCACGCCCACGAGCACGAACTGGATCGGATGGCGCCCGGAGACGAGTGTCCGGTCTGCCTGCGCCAGCGCGCCCGTCACCTGGGCGCGGGAGGCGCGAAGTGCGGGCGCAAGGCCGCAGAGCAGGGTCACACCGAGCGCACACCCGAGGGTGTACAGGCCCACTCGCCAGTCGATCGCGATCTCGTCGGCGCGTGGGAGCGTCCGCGCGAGATCCCGGATGATCGACGCCGCGCCTCCAGCCACCAGCAGGCCGAGACCCGCCCCGGCAACCGCCAGGACGAGCACCTCGGTCAGCAGGAGCGCGACCACCGACGACCGCGATGCACCGAGCGAAGCGCGCAGTGCGATCTCGTGCTGTCGGCCCGCCGAGCGTGAGAGGAGGAGCGCGGCGATGTTGCTGCAGGCGATGATCAGCAGGAGCGACACCGACCCGAACAGGATCCACAACGAGCGCCGCGCGTCGCCCACCTCGGCTTCCTTCAGCAGTCGCACGTCGGGCGCCAGCACGGCGTCGGTCTTCGGGTGCTCGCGCCCGAGCCCTGCCTGCACGGCTGCAAGGTTCGCGCGGGCCTGCGCCAGCGTCACCCCGGGCTTCAGGCGGCCGATCCCCGTGAACCACGTCAGCTCCCGCCCCTGTGCGTAGGGAGCGTCCATCGGCGCCGGCCCCCAGAGATTGGTCGTGCGCACCGGGAAGCGGAACGTCCGCGGCATCACGCCGACGATGGCGACGGACGCCTGGCCGAGGCGGAGGGTCTTGCCCACCGCGGCCGGGTCGCGGTTGAAGCGGCGCAGCCAGAACCCGTCGCTGATGAGGACGGCGCGAGGGCCGCCGAACCGGCCCTCGTGTTCGTTGAAGTCTCGGCCGAGGGCTGGTTGGATCTCCCAGACCTCGAGGAAGCGGGGAGCCACCGTCGCGCGGGTGAGCTTCTCTGGGACTTCGCCGGACAACTCCGACACGTCTTCCATGTAGTAACCGCTGATCGCCTGGAACGTTACTGTTCAGGCGCTGCCAATCCTGGAGACGGACGGGCGCCAGAAACGGCTGCGTGGTGGTCGGATGTACCTGCGCCAGATGCACCAGGCGGTCCGCGTCCGGAAATGGAAGCGGCCTCAGCAGCACCGCGTCGATGGCTGAGAAGACGGCGCTGTTGGCGCCAATCCCGAGCGCAAGGGTCAGGACGACAGCGGCGGAGAACGTCGGCGCCTTCCCTAGAGCACGAAGCGCGTGGCGAAGGTTCCGGTGGGCCGTGTCGATCCAGCGGGTGAGGTTCATGCCGCTTAGACGGTCACCGCCAAGGGTGGGTTGGCCCCCGCGAGGCCTCGGTGGCCCATCGCGCGACCAGGACGCCGCCGAACGCGACCACCATCCAGTTCCCGTCCGCTTCCACCGCCGACCCATGCGGCAGCCCAACCACCACATGATGGGCCAGGCGGTTAGAACGCGTGCCCGATGCTGAACAGCCAGCGCGACCGCGCCTCGCCCTCCCGCGGGTCGAGCACGGCCGACCAGTCGAAGCGGACCGGCCCGAACGGGAACATCACCCGCAGGCCGGCTCCGGCGCTGTGACGCAGCGCCCCCAGGTTCACGTCGGACGCCAGCGCGAAGACGTTGCCCGCGTCGTAGAACACGCCGCCCCAGAGCCGGCGCCAGATCGGCAGCCGCAGCTCCTGGTTGAAGACGAGGATCGCCTGCCCGCCGATGGCGTGGCCGTCCGCGGTGCGCGGGCCCAGCCCGCTCTCGGCAAAGCCCCTGACGGTGGACGCCCCGCCGGCCAGGAACCGGTTCTCCAGGAGCAGGAACGGGTCCTCGCCCGGCACGGCGCCGGCGCGGTAAGCCTGCACCCACACGAGTTTCGGGCCGATCGGCGTGTAGAGGAATAGCTGCCCGTAGGTCCTGATGTAGTCCACGTCCGAGCCGAGCATGCGCAGCGCAACCTCGGTGCCCAGCGACCAGAACAGCCCGCGCCTCGGATCCGTCAGGCTGTCGCGCGAGTCCCCGCTCAACGTGTGAAGGAGGCCGGCGCGAAACCCGCCCGCCGACTGCTGGGTCTCGACGTCGATGTACTCGATCCACTTGAACGTGTAGCCCCACTGCATGCGCAGGCGGTCCTGCAGCCGTGCAGCCGAGCCGCGCCAGCGCTTCGTCTGCTGGAACGTCGTGCCGACGACTCGCTGGGCCAGCTGGGCGATGTCCTGCACTCGCGACGTGTCGTCGAACACTGAGGTCTGCGTCGCCCACCGCCGGCCGAAGAAGGTGGCCGAGTCGTGGCGGGCGCCGAGCAGGCGCCGCTCCGCCCCCTGCAGCACGTTGAGGCGGTAGCGATGGCCCCAGCCAAAGGGGCTGACGAACTCGACGCCCGCGCCCACCTGGAAGCCGGCCTGCGATTCGGCCGGCGTCTCCCCGGCGTCGCCGTCGGTGCCGGTGACGTAACGCAGGCCGTACTCGACGTTCATCCCGTTGCGCTCGACGACGTCCACGACGACGTCGCGGACGCCGGGCTCGCCCGCCCGCGGCTCGAGGCGTACGTCGACCGAGCGGAACGCCTGCGAGTCCGACAGGCGCTCGCGGCTCTCCTCGAGATCGCGGGCCCGCGCCGCCTCCCCGGGCCGCGTCACCACGGCCGTGTCGATCACCGCCGGCCGCGTGCGGACCTCCCGCGCGGTCCTCACCGCCCCTACCACCACGCGCGGCCCCGGGGTCGCCAGGAACCTCACGGCAAGGCCGTCCGCGCCGGTCTCCAGGATTCCGTCCACGCGCGCGTCCGGGTAGCCATCGTTCCGGTACCAGGTCAGCAGGCGCCCCCGATCGCTCGCGTAGCCCTTCAACTCGAACGGCGCGCCCGCCCGCAGCTGCAGGTCGGGCGCGTGTCCGGGCGGCGCCTCGCGGACCGCGTCGGGCACCTCGAGCCGGGCCACGATCGCGCGCGGTCCTTCGTCGATGGGGATGATCACCTTCAGCCGGTTCGTCGAAGGAACCATCACCGCCTCGGGCGCGCCAACCGTCGCCTGCAGGTACCCTTCGCCCGCGTACGCCACCCGGAGGGCGGCCGACAGCCGGCGGTGGCCCTCGGGCGCCAACAGATCGAAGAACTCCGCCTTGTCGTGATCCGGCAGCGCGGCCGAGAGCACCCTCTCGGCCACACCCCGCCTGCCCTCGAAGCGGACATCCACCCCTTCGCCCCGCGCACCCAAACGGACGTCGAAGATGGCCGCGAGGCGGCCATCGGTCCCGCGACTCAACTCGTGCGAGACGACGGCCCCGTAGTATCCCTTCCCCTGGAGCGTTCTCGTGGCCTCGCGTGCGAAGCGCGCGACGTACTCCTCGGCGGGAAGGATGCTCCCCCACTCCTTGCGGATGCGCTTCCGGAGATCGCGGCCCGGGTCGTCGCCGCGCCACTCGATCGTCACCGCGGGCCCTCGCTGCACGTTGACGGCAAGGTCGATTGCCGTTCCGTTGCCGGTCTCGGCGACGTCGATCGAGGCGGCCGGGTAGCCGGTGCTCGCGAGCCACGCCAGGCTCTTCCTCGCCGCCTCCTCCGCCTGGAAGTAGTCGAACCCGGCGCCGGGCTTCAGCTTCATCCGCGATTGGAGGTTCGACTCCTCGGCGGCCGTCACACCTTCGAACCGCACCGTCCCAACCCGCGGGCGCCGGGGGGCGCTCGCCTTCTCGGCCGGCGCCCACAGCCTGAGCGAGAACCGGTGGCTGAGGTCCGCGGCCTCGCTCCCGTCGTCGTCCGACATCGCCCGCAGCGTCAGGTCGGTGGCGGGCTTGACCTCCACGGTCCACCGAAGCGCTTCCCGCTCGAGGCTACGGGAGTAGATGACCGCGAGCCAGCTGCTGAGGGGAACTCGGACGTTGACGCGCTGCGAGGGATCCGCGTCGAGCGCGACCAGCGACTCGTCGGGCGAGACGTCGATGGACACGAAGCCGCCCAGGTTGCGATCGAGCGCCCGCCCGAGCGCGCTCGCAACCTGCTCGCCCACGATCGCCTGGCTGTCCGAGCCGGCCGCGGACGCGGTCCTCCCGGTCAGAGATCAGGCTGGCGAGGTCGCCCTGGCTGAGGTCCGTGCGGTTCGGCGACGACAGGCTCGTGTGAAGGTCGTCGAGCGCCCCGGATAGGGCCACGTCGATGTTCACCCCCGAGACGCGGGTGACCCCCTTGAGGTCGATCTCGGGCTGCCGCGCGGGATAGCCCGCAAGCCTCAGCCGCCCCGACTGGAGGCGGACCCGCGCGTGCGACACGGTCACGGTGCCGCCCTCGCGGATGGTCAGCGCACCCGAGAGCTCCGGAGCCAGAAGCGTTCCCCCGGCTCTCGCGCTGCCGTCAATCAGGATGGCCGCCTGCTCGTTGGTGATGCGCAGGCCGTCCTCGAACCGGACGCCGACGTCAAGCTCGACCCGTTCGCTCAGCGGGCTTCGTCCCTCGATCGCGGCCAGCGTCGCGGCCACCTGGTCGAGCGACTTG
This sequence comes from uncultured Acidobacteriota bacterium, assembly GCA_963744445.1. Taxonomy (GTDB): domain Bacteria; phylum Acidobacteriota; class Vicinamibacteria; order Vicinamibacterales; family Fen-181; genus CAVUTP01. The sequence continues at coordinate 1,162,023 of CAVUTP010000014.1, read as the reverse complement.
GCGGTGAAGTCGGTCCCAAGCTCGTAGGTGGCGCGGTGCACGACGACGGAGCCGCCGATCCGGTACCTGCCCGACGTGCCGGCGAGCGTGAAGTCGCCCGAGGACCGGCTCCGGAGGCCGGCCGGGAACTCGAGCGGCACCCGGTCCGCCCGCAGGACGGCCGCGGCCTCGATCTCGTCGCCGGCCGGAGCCGCCGCGTGGCCGCTGAAGCGGACGCGGCCATCGCCGACCGCGGCGCTTCCATCGACGACATCGACCCGGCGCCCGGACGCACGGATGGTCGCGGAGATGTCCGTCACCGAGAGCGCGGGATCGAGCAGCGAGAGGCGGCCGCCGGCGACGGACGCCTCGCCGTGAACGCCCCAGCCCGCGTCCGTCTGCTCGACGGTACCCTTCAGAGTGGTACTGCCGCCGAGCGCGACGCCGCCGCCCAGCAGCGGCGTCAGCACGGCAAGATCGAACGTCCCGGCGGCCCCGAGACGGACGGTTGGAACGGCGGCGTCGGCGTGCACGTCCAGGTCGAGGCTGGCGCCCTTCCCCGTCAACCTCATCGGGGAGTGCGCGAGGCGCCCGGCCTCTACCGACCATCGGACGGGGGCGGCGAGCCCGAATGTCCCGCCGGCGCCGGACACGTCGACCGCGGCCAGCGTACCTTCGCCCCGGACCGCGTCGATGGCGGGGCGGTCTGCCGCGAGAGTGCCTTCGAAATCGACCAGCCCGGAGAGGTCGGCGGCCCCGGACGCCAGCCGCGCCACGTCCACTCGCCGGGCCTGGAACACGAGCCGCGAAGGCCCGGCCGCCGGGTCGATCGTCACCGTGCCGCGAGCGTTGACCTGCCCTCCCCCCACGCGGGCGCTGGCCTCGTCTACGGTCAGCACGCCGCGCGCGAGCTTGCTCTCAACCGCGACGTCGTCGAGCCGCAGCGCCCCGAGCCGCAGCACGCTCCCGCTGGTCCGGACGCTCCCGCTCACCGAGGGTGCGGCGAGCCGGCCGCTGACCGCGACGTCGAGCGCGGCGGTCCCGGCGGCTTCGTCCAACGGCACGAACGCGGTGAGCATCCGCAGCGGCAGCGTGCCGCGAAGGGTCAGCGGCTCCGTGGCGGGGTTCGGGCCGATCGTCCCGGCGGCACGAAGCTCCCCGTCTGCAAGGCGGACGTGCAACCCCTCCAGCGCGACCTCCTCGAGCGAGCCCGCGACGGTGAACGGCTCGGCCTGCCAGGGTTGCACGAACGCGCCGGCGGCCGATTCCACGCGAGTTTCGAAGCGGGCGCCTGCCGGCGACGCGAGCGGCACGTCCACGATGGCACGACCTGAGACGTCCAGCGTCGCGCGGGCCGCGGCCATCCGTGGAAACGCGCGGAGGACGTCGGCCACCGGCAGGGCCGCAAGATCGGCCTCGAGGTGCAGCGGCCAGGGGGACTGCAGGGGGAGCTGGCCAGTCAGCAGCCTGCGATCGCCGGCCGTGCCGGTCACCTGGACGGCCGTGCCGTCGGCCGACAGGTCCACGACGAGATCGGGAAGAGCGGCGCCGCGCCAGGTGATCCCGGTGGCGGACACTCGCGCCTTGCCTGCGGGCGCCGCCAGCGTCCCGGAGATCTCGCCGCTCGCCTGCAGCGTGGAGGCCACGTCCGCGATCCCGGCCACGCCGGGCAGCGCGCCGAGCCTCAGCTCTTTCGCCTCCACGCGTCCCGCGATCGCGCCGGTGGCCGGGCCCCAGCTGCCCTGGGCCGCGATCGACCCACCCATGACGGTGCCGGCGAGCTCGGCGATCCTCACCTCCGCCCGTGAGACGCTTCCCGTGATTCGCAGGCGTGCGCGCGCGTCCTCCGCGGTGGCCGGCAGGGTCCAACCGGCCGGCTGCGCGTTCGTATCGAAGGTGAACGCCAGCCGCGGGTCATCGGCGCGGCCCAGGACCTGGAAGGAGCCATCCAGGGAAGCCGCGACGGGCAGCCTGTGTCTCGCAAGCAGGTCGCCGAGGCGAAGGCCGCCCGCCTCGCCCTCGATGTTCCATGTCCCGACGGCGCCGATTGGCAGGGCGCCCGCGGCGCGGATCGTGCCGTCGCGGCCACGCGCGTCCAGCGACTCCAGGCGGATCCCGTCGCGGGACAGCGCGAGGGAGGCCTCGACGGCCACGTCCACCTCCTCGACGGCGAGGCCGGGGCTCGACACGGTAGCGGTCGCCGCCCAGGCGGCGGGAGGGCCCGTCAGGCGGCCGGACGCGCGAAGCGGCCCGCGCACGGCCAGGGCCGGCAGCGGCCTCGCCAGGTCCCGCGCGAGTGCCTGCACGGCCGTCAGATCGTCGAGCGACAGCTCGTACCCGACGCTTCCCTCGCCGGCCGGCGTCACGTGCCCCTCGGCGACCAGTCGGGCGCCGCGCGCGTGAAGGTCGGAGGACAGGATGGCCAGCTCGCCGTTCGCGAGGCTGAGTCGGGCGCGGCCCTCGAGCGGGATGCCGCGGCCCCGCACGGGCCGGAGCGTCACGGCCGCATCGGCGGCAAGGGCATCGAGGCTCTTCACGGGCCACCGGGGCGCGCCCATCGAGATGTCGGCGTCGATCCGCGAGGCAAGAGGCACGGCGTGCGGAACGTGGCGCAGCAGCTGTGCCGGCTCCGCCGCACGCAGCCTGCCCGAGAGCTGGAGCGGGCCGCCGTCGAACCGCAGCGTGCCCGATCCCTGCAGGGTGCCTCCGTATCCGGCCACGTCGAACCGCTCGACCGAGAGCGCTCCCCCCTGCAGTCGCGCCGTCACGCGCGCGTCGAGCGGACCGGCGCCCTGCACCTGCAGCGATCGGCCACCGAGGCTCGCGGTGCCCGAGGGGCGGCCGCTGTCGATCGCCAGGTCGACCCGCCCGGCCACCGAGCCGGCCAGGCCCGGCGCGGGCAGCCAGACGGCGGCAAGGTCCGGGCCGGCCGATACCTCGGCGCTGAGCCGGGCGGTGAGAGGCGTCGTCCTCACGAGCTCGCCCCGGCCCTCGACGAGCGCGTCGGCCACGCGCAGCCGGACCGATGAGAACGACAGCGTGCCGGTGGATTCGGCGATCGTCGCGGCAACCGCCAGCGAAGCCGGGCCGGGCCAGCGCACCGACGGGATCGCCGCCTGCGCGGCCACCACGTCGAGGCTCACGTCCACGAGTTGCCGGGCCCGGCGGCTCTTGAAGCCGAGGCTCTCGAGCGCGAGCCACCGCGTGCCGTCCCGCGACTGCAGGCGCACTTCGCCACCCGCCACGTCGAGAGACGCGAGCCTGAAGAGGGCGCGCCATGGCTGACCTCCGCCCCCGGGCGGCGCCGCGCGGAGCGGCAAGACCAGGGTCAGCCGGGGCTGCGACAGGTGCGCACGCGGACCGGCCCAGGGGGAGTAGTCGATCCGCACGCGCGAGCAGGTGAGGTCCAGGTCCGGGCGCACGACACGGAGGCCGCCGGCCTCCACCCGTCCCGACCAGAGCCGGTAGTTCAGCGACGCGAAGGTGACCTGCCCGCCTACCGCCGACGACAGCGCGTGCGCGAGAAGCCGCGACGCCAGTCGCTGAACGGGCGGGGTGTGCAAGATGCCGAAGAGCGCGAGGAGGAGGAGGAACGGGAGGCCCAGGCGCCGGGACAGACGGCGGCGGCGCCAGCGGTGGCGCGGCGTGCTCCCGCCGGCGGCCCGGCCCGATTCTCCTTCTCTAGGTCCCGGCTCATGGCGTCCTGGTGTCGTGAGATCGTACTACGCGGGTCAACGCGCGAGGTTGAAAACAGCTTGACAAACGACTATGACGACCGCCGTCAGGCGCGCCCTTCCGACCCCGAGCAGACGAAGGTCCACATCGATCCAAACGTCAACGGACACGCGGAACGCTGTCCCTTGCCGATGACAACGGCAGACGCACGACATCGCGTTTTCGGACTGCAAATGTCCACCATCGTGCTGGCACGACCTTTGACCTGATGGCTGTTGAACGCCAGCCGACCGGGACGGCCGGAAGCGTTAGACGAAGGATCCGTGAGGTACGAACCATGTTGAGGAAGCTGGCGATGGTGGCGGTCGGTGTCGTGTGGCTCCAGGGCCTGGCAGCCGCGGAGGCGCCACGCGAGGGCTTGCAGCTGTACCGCGACGTGTCGAACCAGGTGCTTCGCTATTCGCGATACACCGTGTTCGACGACGTTTCGATCGGCATCGAGGCGGGCGCGGTCACGCTGACCGGGAAGGTGACCATGCCGTACAAGGCGGCGGACATCGAGCGGCTGGTGTCCCGGGTTCCCGGGGTCGTCTCGGTCCGCAACCAGATCACCGTGCTGCCCGTTTCGTTCTTCGATGACGAGTTGCGATACGGAATCACGCGGGCGATCTACGGCAACCCCGGGTTCTCGCACTATGCCTCGATGGCGAACCCGCCGATCCACATCGTCGTCGAGAACGGCCGGGTGACGCTGACCGGTGTGGTGAACTCGAACGTCGAGCGGATGAAGGCGCGGTCGCTCGCCACGTCGTTCGGCGCCTTCGCGGTGGTGGACAACCTGAAGACCGACGGCGAAATGTCGGCGGAGCTGGAGAAGATCAAGTAGTCGCAGCGCGGGGTGTCCCGCTGAACTGCTTCAGACCCGACCCCGCGCTGAAGCACAGGATCTCGCCGCCGGTGAATTCTGGCCGGCGGCGAGATCCAGGTCACGTCAATCGTCCCGGACGATCAGAGCGACACGCCCAACTGCTGGAGCATGGTGGTCATGTCGAAGTAATGGCGGATTGTCTTCGCCCTCTCGCCGACCACCTCGATCACCTGGCAGGCCCTGACTTCGATTGTCCTTCCTGTCGGGGCAATCTCTCCGCGTGGCGTCGGGAGCGGCCCGGTGTGCGTCCCCCGCCACGTGAGTTCCAGCACGACCGTGTTCTCCGCCACGAACTGGTTCTCGAATGTGGCCTTCGAATCGGGGAGGGCCTTTGCCCATCCCTGCCACAGTGCGATCGTATCGTTGACGTTCTTGGTCTTCCGGCTCGTTGCCACCTCCTCGTAGAGGCAGTCAGGCGTCACGCAGTTGCGGACCTTCTCCCAGTTCTTGTCGTTGTACGCGATCACCGACGCCTTGGCGACGTTGGCGATGCTGAGCATCGACGGTTCCGCCATAGCCAGCTCCTTGCCTTGTAGGGTGAACGAACCCGGGCCTTGTAGGGTGAACGAACCCGGCCGTCGCGCCACATCGCAACGCCGGCCGACCGTGCCGGTCTCCGGGAGCCACGATCCTCGACCGGCCGCCGACACGCAAGATGAGCGCCAGCAGCAAGGCATTCCGGGAACGGCGCCGAGCAGCCGAGCGAGCATGCTTTCGCAACCCAGCCACGTCGCGATTCACTGCGATCGGTCCACGAGTGGTCGCGGAAGCTCGTGAAGAGGCCTCGAGATTGATCAGCCGGCCCCGTGAGGGATGGACGGCATTCGCGCCGGGGCCCGCGTCGCGGCCACGTGTAGCGCGCGTGCTACACTTCGAGGATGAGCCGCTCCATCACCCAGCGAGAACTCCGCAACGAGAGCGGGCGGATCATGCGGGCCCTCGACAAGGGCAGGGCCTTCGTCGTCACCCGCAACGGCGTCCCCGTCGGGGAGTTGATCCCTTTGCGCCAGCGCGTGTACCGCGGTGGCAGCCGGACTCCCGTTGTACACGCGCAATCCGGGCGACTTCGACGGCTTGTCGGACGTGCTTCAGGTCGTGCCGGTGTAGCCGGAAGCGAGACGGTTGTGGCTACGGGCGCCAGCGTCACCGTCCACGTCCGTGCCCGTCACCGTCCGCTGTCGAGGAAGGCCAGCCACTGCTTCTCAGTCTCGGCGAGGCTCGCGCCGTAGATACCGTGGAACTTCGCGGAGACGGCCGAAGGGTCGTCGGCCTGGCGGATGGTCCGAAACACCTGCTTCATCTTTTCGATGCCGTGGACGTCCGCCACGTAGCGGACGAAGGAGCCGCCCTCGATGTAGGTCACGGTGAAGTCGACCGAGTTCCAGCCGGCATTGTCGACGATCTGCGTCACGGGCAGCAGCCGCCCGCTGCGCCGGTACTCGCGCGCCACGTCGTGCACCAGTTCGCCGCTCTTCTCCCGCGCCTCGAAGTCCCCCGCCAGGGGATCCACCTGGTAGGCCACCGCGATCCCCTCGACGAAGAATGTCGTCGGCGTCCCGAGGAGGATCGGAGTACAGGTGAAACTGCTCGTGGTTCATGAACGGCAGGTACGTCCAGACCTCGAAGGCGGGCGCGGGGATGGCCCACCCGGTCACCGCCCGTTGCGCCACCTCGTACTGCTGCGCCCGGTCCTTGAACTTGTAGTAGTCCACCTTCTTCGGGCAGCTGACGTTCAGGAATGCGACCGCCCAGTCGTGAAACGCCTCCGCGCGGGCCGCGTCGACGACATCCCCGGGCGAGTAGTGGAAGACGAGGTTCGCCGTCTCGAGGCGCACGGTCAACGCATGCTCCGGCCCCGCGGACGAAGGCGACACCGGGGAGTTCGAGCACGCGGCGGCCATGGCCGCCAGCAACCCAAGGATCGCGATCGGCAAACGCTTCCGCATGGCCACCTCGGGTTCCGTTCAGAACGTCCAGCCGACCGAGCTCAAGAGCGACTGGCGGGTGTAGCGGCCGGACGCGGTCTCGCGCACCCACGCCGCATCCAGCACCAGTCCGCGCCACCGAACGCCGGCGCCGGCGGTAGCAGCGACACCGCTGCTGCCCGTGTCGTCGTACGACTCCTGGTACGAGACCCCGCCTCTCAGCGGGATCCGCAGCCGGCCGAGGGTCAGGCAGGTACTCGAGCCCGGCCGAGGCACGCCCCGTGTCCGACTGCGCCTGCAGGCCGGCGGGCGCCTGCGTCGGGTAGGCGAGGGGGGCCGCCTGCGGCACGTCGCCGAGGGCCGTGGCGCGGGCGTAGCCGTCGAGGGTCGCGCCGGCCCAGAAAGCCCAGGTCCCGTCCGCCGCAAGCGTGAGGCGGTCCGTGAGGCGCACCGCGAAACCCGCACCGAACGAAGCCGGCAGCGTCAGCGTTCCGCGGCCCGAGTGGCCAGCCGCCGCGCTCCGCGAAGTGTGACTGTCGTCGTAAGTTGCGGCGTTGGAATACTCCACGTCCGCCGAAGTCCGCGATCGAAAGACGACCCCGGCGAAGTACGTGTCGCGGGCCGCGAACTGCGCCCCCAGGTCCAAGCTGAAGCCGGACATCTCGAGCCGCAGATCGTCACCGAAACCCTCGTTCCACGAGCCGTCCCACCCGTAGTAGTTTGCGACGGAGTATCGGTAAGACTCGCGGTACGAAGAGGACGTGGTGCCGAACCAGCGGTGAACCGTCGCGCCCGCGCGGATGCCCCGCCCCAGGTCCGACGCGACCGACACGCCGACCGTGTCGAACCCGCCGCTTCCGCTTGCCTGGTAGCTGTAGTCGTAGTCGAACCGGTAAAGCGACTGGTTGCGAAAGCGGTATTCGGCATCGGTGCGGTCGGGCAACGACAGCCGCCGCCGGTACGCGATGCCCGTGACCAGCCGCTTCCCCGCCACGCGCAGCGGGAAGCCAAACTGAAGCGCCTGGAGGCGGGACGCGCTTGCCGTCGTTGGTCCCGATGTGATGCTGCCGGTCGGACCCGAGGGGAGCGCGAAGCTCACCGGATCGTACTCACCGGTGAGGCGATCGCCGGAGAGCACGCCGAGCGCCGCCGGACGATCGATCCCGGCTGCGGCGGCCGGGTTCCACGTGGCGGCCTCCGCCGCGTCGGCCAGCGCGATCTGGGTGCCGCCCATGCCCCAGGCCCTGGCCCCGACACCCGTGGTCAGGGCGTGGTAGAAGGACGACAGGTCAGCTGGCGGCGTCTGCGCAGCCGTGCCGCGCGCGGCAAGGACGAGCATCGCGGCCGCGATCGGCGCGAGAAAGCGGAGCATCGAGTCGGGATTCTACACCCGAAGTCCCCATGCCCCCGCAGCGCTCAAGGAGGACGCGGTGGTCCTTTCGGCGCAGTCCCCCGGCGCTCAGGCAAGGCAACGGCCGCGCTCTGCGCCGGTCACCCTCCCGCAGCCGAGGAACGCTGCAGCCGCGCGCGCACCAGGTTGACGACATCCTCCGCAAGGAACGGTTTCCTCAACACCGGGAAGTCCTGGCGATCGCAGAGCGCCGCTTCGTCGGCGGACAGCTCCATGCCCGTCGTCACGAGGACCTGCAGCCGCGGGTGGATGCGAAGCAGCTCCAAGGCGACCGACAAACCATCACCGTCGGACAACACGACGTCCACGATTGCCAGGTCCAGGCGGTGCTGTGCCGCGAGGTCGCGCGCCTGCTGCCCGCTTGCCGCCGTAAGCGGCGCGACCCCGGCCCCGGCCAGCGCGTGCTCCAGGGTCTTGAGCAGAGATTCGTTCTCGTCGATCGCGAGGACCACGGGCCGCGAGGTCCCGGCGCGCGCTGGCGCGGCGCCCGAGGTGTCCGCGTGAAGGCTGAGCGTCTCACCGTCCCCGGCGACATCGACTCGCACCAGCGCCCCGGGCGGCACCTTGCCGTCGGCCACGAGGGACGCGAGCGGCTGCGTCAGCATCCGGTGAATCGTGCGTTTCAGCTCGCGCGCGCCGTACTCCTCGCTGGTCCCCCTCTCCTTCAGCAGCTCCCGGCCCGCCGGCGTCACCAGGAGGTCGAACGACCGATCGCCGAGCCGGGTGTGGACGTGCTCCTGCAACTCGGCGACGTGATGGTCGAGGATCTCGCCCAGCGCCGCGGCGTCGAGGGGGCGGTAGGTGATCACGGCGTCGACCCGGTTGACGAACTCCGGCGAAAACCGCCGGCGCACCGCTTCCATTCCCACCGACCGCAGCCTGTCGGCAATGCTGGCCGGCGACCGGCGTTCGACCCCCTGGAACCCGATGTCCGGCCGCACCACCTTCAGCATCTGGCGCGCCCCGAGATTGCTCGTCAGGAAGACCAGGCTCTTCTCGAAGTTCACCTGCGTGTTGTCGCCGAGGCGGAGCGTCGCGCGGTCGAGAATGCCGAGCAGGAGGGCGGTGAATGCCGGCGCGGCCTTCTCGATCTCATCGAACAGGACGATCGCGAGGTCGCACTGCGGGGTGGCGGCGCCGAGCAGCCGCTCCTGGGTCAGGATCGGCTTCGTCTCGCGGTGGCCGATGTAACCGGGTGGCGCCCCAATCAACTTGGCCACCTCGTGGTCCGACTGGTACTCCGCGCAGTCGACCTTGAGCAGGTGCTTGGAGCTTCCGTGCAGGATCTCGGCGAGCGCTTCGACGGTGCGGGTCTTCCCGGTACCGGTCGGCCCGAGCAGAAGAAAGATGCCTGCCGGGCGATCGGGCGGGCTGAGCCGCGTCTGATACATCTGCAGGTAGGGGACGATGCGGCCAAGTGCCTCCGCCTGCCCCACTACCTTGCGTGAGAGTCGTGCGACCAGGTCGCCTGCCTGCGCGACCGGGTCCGGTTGCCCGGCACCTGCGTCCATTGTGTTGGGATCCCCCGCCACGGATTATAGCGTGCGCGCGACGCCCGCTTCCGGCACCTGATGTGCGAGCGGCCGAGGTGCCCGACTCAGCATGGGAAAGGCGTGGCGCCGGCCGGCGGCATGGTCTATAAAGGACTTCTCCCACCAATGAAGTCCGCGGGCTCGCGAGCAACGCGAGCACCGGACGCTGTTCCCCTTACGGGACCGCGAGCGGAGTGCGCGGCCCAGACCCTCAATCCCGAAGGAGGCGCCCGTAATGTCCGACAACAAGGAAGCGGTCATTCGCCGCATGGTCGACGACGTGTGGAACAAGGGCAACGTGAAGCTGGTGGACGAACTGGTCACGCCAGACTACGTGGATCACGATCCGATCAACCCGGTGCGGGGCACCCAGGCGTTGAAGGACCTGGTGAACAAGTACCGCGGCGGGTTCCCGGATTGCCGGCTCGACATCGACGAGCTGTTCTCGGTTGGCGACAAAGTGGTGGTTCGCTGGCACTATAGCGGCACGCATCGGAACGTGTTCGAGGGCATTCAGCCGACCGGGCGGCGCGTGACCGGCCCGGGCATCTCGATTTACCGGTTCCAGGGAGATCGCATCGTGGAGTCGCACACCAACTGGGACGCGCTGGGGTTCATGCAGCAGCTGGGTGTGGTGACGCTCCCCGGCAGGGCACACGAGGCGGGCATGTAGGAGGTTCGTCGCGGACGGCGCGCGGGCTCACCCCCGCGCGCCGTCCGACCTCGGCGGGGTCCGTGGCTGGTCGGTTACTCGTAGTGCTTGACGGACGCCCATGCAGTGGCCAGAGGCGCCCTGAGCCTGCGAGCGACCCAGATCGGCTTCCCGTCCTCGTAGGGCATGCAGTCCCGGCAGCGGAAGACCGCGCCCGGTTCGACGGTTTCGAACCGCTCGAGCAGCCGGTCGCGGGTGCTCCCGAGAACCAGGAGGACTTTACCCGTGCAGCGCCCCGGCCCCCAGAGGTAGTAGCTGTTGTGCCCCGAGATGGCGGGCGGCAGGTCCATTTCACGGGCGAAGTGCTCGAGCGCCCCGGCCTGTCCGTAATTCTCGGCGAAGGCGCACGCGCGCGACCGGTCTTCGGCCGGCAGCGCCGCGCGCACCTGGGCGACGGTCGCCGCCAGGTCCCGCCAGCCGTGCATGTCGGCGAAGTGCTGCGGGAGGCGGCCCACCTTGTGGCGCTCCTCGGCCGGGGACGTCACACCCAGCCGCGCCGCGTAGGCCACGAAGGTCTCCACCGGCAGGATCGCCTTGGCGAAGGGAGCGAGCGCAATCCCCCCGAGGACCACCACCGCGAGCACCACGGCGCGCACCGCCCCCGCGGCCCGCCCCCGCGCGGCCTCGAACGCGACGCCGCCGGCGGCGAACAGCACCGTGTACGCCGGGACGAGGTAGTAGGCCTTTGCCTTGGTCGCGAGCATCACGCCGAGCACGGCCAGGTAGGCGAAGCCGATCGCCCGGAACGGACGGCCCCGGCGGGCGAAGAGGAGGTACCCCAGCCCTGCGAGCCACACCACCAGCGTCGGCGCCGTGTTGAGTGCCTGGGAGGAGAGGTAATCGACCGGCGCCAGGGAGACGTTCTTGCTCTCCATCGCGTTTCGCATGAACTCCAGCGTCGGCCACCGGTTTGCGATCTGCCAGAGCACGTGCGGCAGGAAGATCGCCACCGCAATCAGCCCGCCGGCGTAGAGCCACCGGCGGCGGAACGGACGCCACTGCCCGGCAGCCAGGAGCCCCGCCACCACGCCGAAGCCGAGGAAGAGGACGCTCACCTTGTTCTGGAGCCCGATGCCCGCGACGACGCCGAACAGGAGCCAGAGCCGCTCGTTGCCGGTTCGCAGGTAGCGGACGGCGATCCACCACAGGACGGCCCACGCCAGCACGTCGAACGCGTTCATCGAGAAGACGCCGAACAGGCCCAGGAACCCTGGGACCAGCATCGCGGACAGCCCGGCCAGCACCCGGGCATAGCGGCCTCCTCCCAACTCGCCCGCCAACGCCACGGCCATCATCACCGTGAGTCCGGCCGCAAGGGCGACCACCAGGCGGAGGGCCAGGAGCGATTCGCCGGATAGCGCGGTCACCGCGGCAGCCACGAGCGCCACCAGTGGCGGATGGTCCACGTAGCCGAAGGCAAGGCGCCGGCCGCACGCCAGGTAATAGAACTCGTCGCGGAAGAACCCGTAGCCGGCGTAGGTGACGGCGTGCAGCGCGAACGTCACGATGGGCAGCACCAGCAGCACGACCCGGTCGGGCCGCGGCGTGGAGGTCCAGGCGCTGACGGTTTGGGTGCTCATGTTTCCCCCGGCATCGGCCGAAGAACGCCGGCCAGCATCCCGGCATGGTACGCCAGGTGGACCTCAAGCTCCTCCTTTCCCGTCGGGCCGCCTCGTCGGCAACGCGGCTACCGGCTCCCCGACGAGGGCTCTCATCGTGTAAGATCTCGCGGTTGCCCCCGTGGCTGGGTCCGCTTTAGGCTCGGCACCCCCCGGTCTGCCTCCGTCGCTCCCCTCGTTCTCGTCGAGGTTCACGTGATCGCGTTGCTTCTCGCCGTCTTCCTCCAGGCCGCTCCCCCGCCTGCCATTCCGGCGGCGCCGCGCCCGCAGGCGACAACTCCGGGCCCACAGGGCGTTGACGCACCGGCGCCGCTCAATCGCCTCGACGTCGTGAAGGGCGAGGGCCGCCCGACCGTCACCATCCCCCGAATCGAGGCCAAGGTGGTGGTCGACGGCCGGCTCGACGAGCCGCCGTGGTCCCAGGCCGCGCGCCTCGGCGGCTTCTGGCAACAGCAGCCGGTGGACGGCCGGCTGGCCGAGGAGCAGACCGAGATCCTGGTGTGGTACTCGCCGGAAGCCATCCACTTCGGGATCGTCGCCAGCGACAGCCAGCCGGAGACCATCCGCGCGACCGTCGCCGACCGCGACAACCTCGATCGCGACGACACGGTCACGATCTACCTCGACACCTTCTGCGATCGGCGCCGGGCGTTCTTCTTCACGGTGAACCCGCTGGGTTCTCAGCAGGACGGGGTCCAGACCGAGGGAGCGGGCAGCGCGGGCCACTTCATGGGCTTCAACGTGGGCGACCGAAACCCGGACTACCAGTTCGACTCGAAGGGCACCCTCACGCCCACCGGCTACGTCGTCGAGGTCCGGATCCCGTTCAAGAGCCTTCGCTACCCCGGAAACGGCGAACAGACCTGGGGCCTCAACGTCCAGCGCAAGACCCAGCGCACCGGTTACCAGGACACGTGGACCGACGTGCGGCGCGCCAGCTCCAGCTTCCTGGGCCAGGCCGGCTCCATCGCGGGGCTGCGCGACATGAAGCGCGGCGTCGTCACCGAGATCCAGCCGTTCCTCGCGGCCTCGGTCAACGGCCAGGCTGGCGCCGACGGGCGGTTCGAGCGCGGGAAGGCCGACTACACTCCGGGAGTCAACGCGAGGCTCGGGTTCACCAACACGTCCATCGATGCCACGGTCAACCCCGACTTCAGCCAGGTCGAGTCCGACGCCGGGCAGGTCACCGTCAACGAGCGGTTCGCGCTCTACTACCCCGAAAAGCGCCCCTTCTTCCTGGAGGGCAACGAGCTGTTCGCCACGCCGAACCAGCTGGTCTACACGCGCCAGATCGTGCAGCCGATCGCGGGCGGGAAGGTGACGGGAAAGACAGGCCAGACGACCTTCGCGTACCTCGCGGCGCGCGACCGGTCGGACGACGGCGACGCGACGTTCAACATCGCGCGCGTGCGCCAGGACATCGGCACGAACTCGATGGCGGGCGTCACGTTCACCGACCGGACGACGGCCACAGGCTTCAACCGCGTGGTGGCGGCCGACGCGCGCCTGACCTTCGCGAAGATGTACTACGTGCAGGCCCAGGCGGGCGGGTCGTGGACGGGGGAGGGCGGCACCACCAAGGCGGCACCGGCCTGGAACCTCCTGCTCGACTGCACCGGGCGCGCGTGGGGCTGTCGCTACGAGCTGCTCGGCGTGGGCACCAGCTTCGAGACCCGCAGCGGGTTCGTTCCGCGCAACGACTTCGTGCAGCTGCGGGCCTCGAACCGCCTGTCGTGGTACGGCGGCCGCGGCGCGGCGGTCGAGGACTTCTCCGTCAACTATCACGGGGGCCGCTTCTGGGAGTACGCCGAGTTCGGCAGAGACTCGCCGATCGAGGGTGAGGATACTTTGCGCGTCGAATCGAAGCTCCGGGGCGGCTGGGAGCTGCAGGGCATGCTCGGCTACGGGTTCGTGGAATTCGATCCGGCGCTGTACGCGGGTTTCGAGGTGCTGCATCCCGGCGGCGTGGTCGAGCCGTTCGTTCCGGCCGATCGATCGTCCGGGTTCGCGCCGTCGGTGGAGGTCACGACACCCGTCTTCCGCCGCTTCAACGCCTCCCTGGGAGTGTCTGGCGGTGCGGCCGCGATCTTCCCGGAAGCGACGGACGGGCACGAGCGGGGCATCTCGGGAAGCCTGAGCCTGCGACCCACGGACTCGATTCGCGCGGAGACAACGCTGACCTACAGCCGGCTGCTCCGGGACCATGATGGCAGCGAGTTCGCGCGGACGGTGATCCCCCGCGTGAAGCTCGAGTACCAGCCGAAGCGGTCACTTTTCGTGCGCGTGGTGGCCGAGTACCGTTCCGAGCGGCAGGCCACCCTGGTGGATGAACAGAGCGGAGACATTCTCCTCACGCACGGCCTGCCGGTGCCCGGCCGGCTGTCGAACGGCCTGCGCCTCGATACGCTGTTTTCCTACGAGCCGACGCCCGGTACCGTCGTCTTCTTCGGGTACGGCAGCGCGATGGCCACGTCCCGAGGCTTTGCCCTGCGCGGCCTCGAGCGTCGCAGCGATGGGTTCTTCTTCAAGCTCGCCTACCTGTTCCGGCGATGACCGCGTGACGAACAGGGGCCGGGGGGCGCCGGGACGGCAGCGGCTTCAGGGGTCTACCAACTGTACCGAGCTGGCCGCCACGGCGCCGTCGGCGCCCATGGTGCCTGACACCCGCACCTTGTCCTTGTTGCCGAGGTCCGCGCACGAGCCGCCCGAGAACCTGGTCTCGCTCCGTGTCACCACGGTCGTCTGCGCCAACGCGTCGGCCCGGTCCACCGGCCCGTTGACCACGAAGGAAACGGTCGGGCATCTGCCCGACAGGCGCGAGACCTGCCCCTCGACCCCGACCGTCGAGGAGAGCGCCGCCGCCTGGGTGACCTCGAGGTTCTTGCCCGCGACCCGAACGGAGCCTTTCCGGGTCTTCGACGTGGTGTTCGCCTCGACGCGGATGGTGACACGCCCCGGTCCGGAACCCGGGCTTCCCGACACGACCGACAGCCAGTCGTCCGTGCGGCTGTCCGCCGTCCACTCGCACCCGCTGCTGGTGCTCACCCCGACGTCGAAGACCTCGCCCCCGGCAGCCACGGCCCGGCTGCTCGGCGAGATGTCGTAGTCGCACTTGGGCGGCTTGGGTGGCGGCTGTGGCGGGCTTGGGTTCGGCGGAGGCGTCGGCGCCGGCGACGGCGGAGTTGGATTCGACGGCGGAGTTGGATTCGACGGCGGAGTTGGATTCGATGGCGGAGCCGGGTTGGGAGGCGCGGGACTTGGCGCCGGCCCAGGCTGGGCGACGCGCGCCTGCTGTTCCACGGTGAAGGAAAGGCCGGCTATCGAGAGTGTGGCTTTGCGTGCCGCACCACTGTTCGCCGTTACCCTGTATCGCACGTCTCCGCTTCCACTTCCCGAGCCGGTCTGAACCTCGAGCCACTCGGCGGTCGACGAGGCCGACCAATTGCACCCGGCGACGGTGGACACGCGGACGGAGCCGGCCGCCCCCGACGGCTCGACGGTCTCGCCCTGCCGGTCGAGCTCGAACCGGCACGGGGCCGCTTCAACGGCGATGCGGAGGGTCTGGTCGCCAACCGCGACAACGGCGGCGCGCGACGCGGGGTTCGGATTGGCGAGAACCGAGAAGGAGACGCTTCCGCTTCCCTGTCCGCTCGCCGGCGACGTGAAGGCGACCCATTCGCTGTCGCTCCTCACCGTCCACGAACACTCGCGTTCGGTCGTCACGCCAAGCGTGCCGTTCCCGCCGGTCGAGGGAAACGCAGTCGTCGAGGCGGTTACCGACACCGGGCACTTGGTGCCGGAAGGACCGACCGTGCTCGTCGAGGCCGAGCCGCACCCTGCCAGCGCCGACGCGAGCGAAAGGACGACGGGGAAGGCGACGCCGAGGGGAAACCGTTGCGCTGTCATGGGTACCGTCCCGCGGATACAGCCGGCGTGCCGCCACGCCGCTGCGCGGGACACGAGCATGACGCGCGCCAACGGGCGCGGTTCAGCCGCCGCCGCGCAGGAAGCCGCGGCGGAAGCGCTGCATGAAGGTCTCCCCTTCCGGCTCCGGGCAGTCCTCGACGGTGATCTCCACCTGGTGCCGTGGAATGCCGATGCGGCCCAACCGCTGGCCGGCCAGGGGAATCAGGCGGATGGTCCAACGGCGCCCACCAACAGCGCCGTGGATGGTCTCCGCATCGCGATCGAGCTCGAACGAGCCAACCGCGGCCGGCAGGAGACGGAAGAACTCCTCGCGGCTGATGCGCATCTCCAGACGTCGGTGGTAGGTCATCCCCCCGCCACGGGCGGCCAGATCGCCAGGACCTCACCCTCGGAGAGCGTGCGTGTCGCGCGGTCGGGCCGGGCGACCCACACGCCGTCAACGAGCACGATTGCGCACAGGACCTCGGGGATGCCCTGGCGGCGGATGACGTCGAGCACGGTCGTGCCGGCGGCGACGTCGAGAGGGAGGCGGTGGCTGGCCCGCGCCGGGGCGGGCAGATGATCGGCAAGCGAGGCGAAGAGCTTCAACGTGATCGTCATTGACAGCCGTTGAGAGTTGAAGGTCAAGCTCTCATCTCTCAACCCTCGACGACGCGAGGTAGGCCTGCATCAGCTGCGTGGGGTCGTCCATCAGCTTCCGCCTCCACGCGCCCAGCCGAAGCCGCCCCTCGATGAGGCCGCGCAGCGCGCCAATGTGCTCCGAGAAACCGACGCAGTTGGCGCCGGCGAGGCGGTCGGCGTCGAACTGCAGGTTCAGGTACCGGTAGCGCGGTTCGTCCAGCACCTCCACCGAATCCCCGTCCGGCACGCCCTGCCACTCCCCGAACGACGAAGAGGCCAGGCCGAGGGTGGTCAGCACATTGAAGACGAAGCTGCCCTTGAAGCGCGCCGGCCGGCCGGCCATGTTCAGCGCCGCGATCCGGCCCTGCTCCACCGCATTCGGTTGGATCGCGTTCAATTGCCGTTTGCCCGTGAGGCAGTCGGTCGATTCGGCGACATCGCCCGCCGCGTAGACGCCGGGCACGCTGCTCTGCAGGGTGGCATCGACCAGGATGCCCTGGTTGATCTCGATCCCGCTGCCCGCGAGGAAGTCCAGGTTCGGGTCCACGCCCACGGCGCTGAGGTAGATGTCCGCCGGGAGGGTCCGCCCTTCCCCCAGGTCCACCTCGAGGCATCCTTCGTTGGTCCTGAGGCCCTTCGGCTGGGTCCGCGTGAGAATCTTCACCCCCTTGCTTTCGCACCAGCGCCGGATCAACCCGCTCGCCGTCGGGTTCATCATCCGGCGCACCATGAAGCCGCTGCGGACCAGGATCGTGAGGTCCACGCCGCGCGAGAGCAGCCCCTCCATGATGATGCAGCCGACGAAGCCCGCGCCCATCTGCACCACCCGCGTGCCCGGACGGGCGCCGGCGACGATGGCCCGGGCGTCGTCCAGGGTCCAACAGGTCCGGACACCCGGGAGGTCGATGCCGGGGATCTGCTCGCGGCTGGGGCGCGAGCCGGTGGCAACGAGCAGGCGATTGTACGGAACGCCGCGGCGGTCGCCGAGGAAGACGCGGCGGGCGGCCGTGTCCACGGCCCGCGCCCGGGCCTGCACCAGGCAGATGCGCAGCCGCGCGTAGTGGCCGGGGTCCTTGCGGATGTGGGTTCCCGTCTCGTCGATGTCGCCCTTCAGCAGGTAGGGGATCGCCATGCGGGCGTACGGCGGCTCCCCCTCGCCGCAGAGCAGGGTGATGTCCGCGTCGCAGTCGGCCTTCCGCAGCGTCTCGGCCGCGGCCACGCCCGCAGGCCCCGCACCGATGATGACGTGTCTCATGTTCGTCGCCACGCTCGCCTGTTCAACGAGCTCGCCTCGTCGGGCGACGGGGAGCAAGGGAGCAAAGGTCCACTTGGCCATTTGTGTAGTGGTCAGTTGCCCCCTTGGCCCCTGACCGGCGCAAGCGCCGATTCACACCCCCAGCCGCGCGCGCGTTTCAGCCGTCGGGACGCCGTCCTTGGTCCAGCCGCGCACGCGGTAGGTACTCCGGCAGCATCTCGCCAAGCTTCGACACGGCGCCCTTCTGCGGCCCGGTCGGCGCCGGCTCGTTCATCAACCGCGGCGGCAGGCAGTCGTCCTTGCCGGTGAGCCCCGCGGCCAGGTTGAAGGCCCGCTCCATGTTCCAGATGCGCTCGCCCATGACCAGCAGCCGGTCATCGGACCAGTCGCCCTCGCACGCCGCCTGGATCTGCGGCTGGATGTCGGCCAGGCCCCAGGCGAACGTCGTGAAGATGCAGAGCCCCGAGGAATCGACCACCGCGGTGAGGTCCTGGAAGGCCTTGAGCATGGCCGGCTTGCCTTCCGTGGCCTGCGGCTCCATCTTCTCGGGGATGCCGAGCACCTCGGGCGACACCATGTAGCCGCGCAGGTGGCACGCTCCGCGGTTGCTCGTGGCGTAGGCCAGGCCCATGCCCTGCAGGCCGCGGCCGTCGTAGGCCGGGAACTCCTGGCCCTTGACGGTCATCGACAGCTCCGGCTTGCCGTACTTCGCGCACAGCCGCTTCGAGCCGAGCCCGATCTCCTTGCCGAAGCCCTCGCTGATGGCCGTCATCTCCGCCAGCTTGACCAGGGCCTCCGCGGATCCGAATGGCATCTCGAAGCCGACGATCTCCTTCGTGAGAACGCCCAGGTCGTAGAGCTCCATCGCCGCGCCCACCGTGGCGCCGAACGAGATGGGGTCGAAACCGTCCTCGTTGCAGAGGAAGTTCGCGTAAGTCAGCGCCTCCAGGTCCGAGACGCCGTTGGCTGCGCCCAGCGCCCACGCGGCCTCGTATTCCACGCCGCCGGACGCGCCGTGGTAGCGGGGCTTGTCCTTGACGCTGAAGTGGCCCGGGTCCATCCGCGAGATGCGGCCGCAGGCAATCGTGCAGCCGAAGCACGCGCCGTTCGTGACCAGGTTCGCCTTGCCGTCGGTGGGCCGCTTCTGCTTCATCGCCTCGGCCGAAATCGCCTGGGCCCCCTCGAACTGCACCTCACGGTGGTTGCGCGTCGGCAGCGCCCCCAGCTCGTTGATGACGTTCATCAGCACCTGGGTGCCATAGGCGGGAAGCCCCTGCCCGGTCACGCCGTTGGCCGCCAGCGTCTTTTTCCCGGCCTCGGTCGCCGCAAAGAACGCCTCCGGGTTCGCCACGCGGTAGGCGTCGGTCCGCGTGCCACGCACGGCGACGGCCTTGAGGTTCTTCGAGCCCATCACGGCGCCGACGCCCGACCGCCCGGCGGCCCGGTGCAGATCGTTCACGATGGCGGCGTAGAGCACGCGGTTCTCGCCCGCCCGGCCGATGGCGGCCACGCGGATCTGGGGATCCAGGTGCGCCTTCTTGATGTGCTCCTCGGTCTCCCAGACGGTCTTGCCCCAGAGATCCGTCGCGTCCACCAGCTCCGCCTGGCCGTCGGTGATGAGCAGGTAGACCGGCTTCGGCGACGCGCCCTCGAAGATCAACAGGTCCCACCCGGCGAACTTCAGCTCGGCGCCGAAGTAGCCGCCCGAGTTCGAGCACGCGATGGCGCCGGTGAGCGGGCCCTTGGTGATCACCGAGTAGCGTCCACCGGTGGCGGCCATCGTGCCGGTGAGCGGCCCCGTGGCGAAGATGAGCTTGTTCTCCGGCGAGAAGGGGTCGACGGCCGGGTCGATTTCCGAAACGAGGTACCTGGTGGCCAGGCCTCGCTGGCCCAGGTACTCACGGGCCCACGTCATGTTCAGGGGCTCGGTGATGCAGGTGCCGGCCGTGAGGTTCACGCGAAGGACGTTCTTGGTCCATGCCATGGCAGTTGCTCCTCAAGCCGTCGCCGCGTTCGTGTCCGTCCGGCCGGCCCAGCGGCGCATCTTCCCCAGGCCGGTCCAGTCCGCGTCCACATAGGTGATCGCGCCCGTGGGGCAGGCCTTGGCGCACGCCGGCACGCCGCCGCACAGGTCGCACTTCTGGACCTTGCCCGTCTGTGCCACGTAGTTGATGGTCCCGAACGGACAGGCGATCGTGCAGACCTTGCACCCGACGCACGTCGGCTCCAGCACGATCTTGGCGCCGGTGGCCGCGTCGCGCTGGATGGCGTCCACCGGGCAGGCGACCATGCACCACGCCTCGTCGCACTGCGTGCAGGTATAGGGGACGAATCGCCCCTCGTGGTGGAAGGTGAAGACCTTGATGCGCGATTTCGCCGTCGTGAAGCTGCGGTAGTTCTCCCAGCTGCACGCCATCTCGCACTGGAGACAGCCGGTGCACTTGTTGGGATCGAGGTGCAGGGACTTCTGCATCGGCGGGACCTCCTGCCGGGCCTGTGTTGACCCGACGGCGGTAATCATAGCGCCGGCGGAGGGGGTCCTACCGTGAATTCTGAATCGTCGTGGAGGGGTCAGCGCGGGTTGCCGCGGCCCGCCAGGCGCCAGAACCGTGCTTCGTCGAGCAGCGTGATCCGGTGCCCCTTCTCGCGCAGCCGCTTGATCTCCATCAGCTTCAGTCCCGCGTCCCGCCCTGCCACCTGCAGGGGATTCGGCCGTCCCCGAACGACGACCGTCGTCTTCGCCGACGGCCCGCCGTGCACGATCGCGCCGGCCCGCCGGGCGGCGGCCGCCGCCTCACGCCTGGTCTTGCTCAGGATGCCGGTGAAGGCGAGGTGCACGCCCTTCAGCGACCGCAGCACGCCGAGCGCTAGCGGCGCGGGACGCCGGCCGAGCGCTTCGATCAGCTCGTCGGCACTCTCGTACCGCTTCCGGCGCTCGCCGATGCAGCGGTGGACGATCTCCTTCAGGTGATCGCTGCACGGCAGGAGGCGCACCTCGCCGGTGCGGATGCGGGCGCGCGCGCTGCCCTTCACCAGCATTCCCAGCAACTGGCCGACCTGGTAGACATCGTCGCGGGCCTGCCACTTCGGCGCGGCGCCGGCGATGATCTCGCTGGGGGCGGTCAGCGCGTTCATCGTGCGGGCGGTGATGCCGCGCCGGTCGCTCTGGTGACGGACGATGCCGAAATCGCCGAGCTTGAGGCGACGGCCCTCGCAGACGAAGACGTTCATCGGGGTGAGATCCCGGTGGAGCACCTGCCCGCGGTGGAGGCTCCCGAGGACCCCGAGGACGCCGGCGATTTCGCGCCGCGCGAGAGCCTCGGGCCACGCGCCGGCGCGCTCGAGGAACATGCTGAGGTCGCCGTGCCGCGCGTACTCGATTGCCAGGCAGTAGAGGACTTGCCCGTCGGGCCGCGTGAGCGGAAACGCGTCGTAGACCTGGATGGCGCGAGGATGCCCCTCGAGCAACTGGCCGAAGTAGGCCTCGCGGAGCCACCCGTCGAACCGCCTGCTGGCCTTGATGCACACGCGCTCGGGGACGCCGCGGGAACGCCCGGCCCGTCGCGCCAGGTAGACCTCGCCAAATCCGCCGGCGCCGAGCAGGCGGTCGACCCGGTACTGCAGGCGCGTCTCGGGGCTCTCGATGATCTCGGCGGGGCCCAGCAGCGACGGGGTCGCGCGCTGCACGACGCTCGGCGTCCGCGTGGTGCGGGTCGTCGCCTGGGAAGGGTGTGTCCGCATGCACCCTCCAGCGTACTCGAATGCGGCCGCCCCTGCAGGCCCCGGTTTGCCCAGCGAGCCTGCAGCGTCTTAGCCCCTCGTGTCCGGTCCCGGCCCAACCACGCCCGCTGGGCCGAGGCGCGCGCCGTAGGTTACCATGCGGTGAGGATCACCAGGCAGGCGAAGGCCGGCTGTCCGTTGGAGGCCGCATGTCCATCATTGGAACGCACGCGTTGTTCTACACGCCGGAGCCCGAGGCGCTGCGTGCCATGCTTCGCGACGTGTTCGGATTCCCGCACGTGGACGCAGGCGATGGCTGGCTGATCTTCCGGCTGCCGCCCGCCGAGCTGGGCGTCCATCCGGCGGAAGGTGCCAAGGTCGAGAGCGGTGGCCGCCACCAGCTGGCGTTCATGTGCGACGACATCCATGCCACCGTCCGCGACCTCCGGGCGAGGGGCGTCAGTGTCCAGGGCGAGCCCAAGGAGGAAGGCTTTGGCGTCACGGTGATGTTGCGCCTCCCCGGAGGGGTGGAGGCGATGCTCTACGAACCGCGGCACGCGATGGCGATTCAACCGTCGGCGCCCCCACGACCCGCCATCTCCACCATCCTGCGGGAGATCCTGAGCGGCGCCGCTCCCGAGGCCGCGTATCTTCTCAACGCCGGCGACCGCGGGCTGCTCGCGTCACTGGATGCGCTGTCCGCCGACGCGGCAAGCTCGCGGGCGGACGGGCGATCGTCGGTTGCGGCGCACGTGGACCACGTACGGTACCGGACTCCAACTGCTGAACCGCTGGGCCCGCGGAGAGGATCCCTGGGCCGACGCCGACTGGGCGGTCAGCTGGTCGCGCCAGCAGCTGACGGAGGAGGAGTGGCGCGTCCTGCGGACCGCGCTCGCAACGGAGGCACAGGCGTGGCTGGAGGCTGTGAATCGGCCGTGGCCCGCAGAGGATACCGCGGCAACCGCGATCGTGGGCAGCATCGCTCACCTCGCCTACCACCTCGGCGCGATCCGCCAGATGGCACCGGCGGCCTCGGGTCCGCGTGCCTGACGACGGATCCCGCCGCCGGCGCGCAGCGGACACGCTCGGGTTGTCGCTTGCCCGCGCGGGTCCGCTGCCGGCGAGCTCTACTTGCCAATCCGTAGCTCGTCCTTGACCGACTTCACACCCTCTGTTTCCCGCGCCAGCTGCACGGCACGCTCACGCTCCTTGGCCGACGTAACGGTCCCGCTGAGCGTCACAACGTGGTCGCGGGTGGAGACGTTGATGCGGCGAGCCTCGACCGTGTCGTCGAGCGCCATCTTGGACTTGATCTTCGCCGTGATCCCGCCGTCCGACAGCATCTCGCCCGCACGGTCGGCAGCCGCGCCGACACGCTCGCCAATCTCGGCACCGCGCTCCCGCGCCGTGCCGGGCGCGGCCGCGGCCCCGCCGGCGCCCCGACCGCTGGTGCCGACCGTTCCGGCTTCGCCCGTTCGAAAGTCACTGACGCGGTAGCCGAGGAAGAACACACCGACACCGACGATGACGGCGACGACGAGCACGAGCATGAAAACGGCGCGAAACAGCCCTCCGAACATGATGAGCCTCCCCTGTCAGGTGCCGGCCTACGCGCCCGGATGGGCTGCCTGCCCAGCGGTGGTGGAGCGAGCCGTGGGAGGCCGGCACTCGCAGATGAGAGGCAGCAGATCTCGCGCCAACGGCTACGGCGTGAACGGTTGAGATCTGCGCCCCAACGGAGCCTTCAGGGTTGAGGGTCAGGGTCGGAATCGACCGTCCGTTGAACCGCTGACGCGGCCCATCAGCAGACGAACGCCAGCGCGTGAACGACCTGCTCGTCCACGGCCAGTGCGGCCCCCGCGATGTGCGGCGCCTTGAGGCGCACATCCTGCCCGAGGCCCACGGCCGGGAAGACGTCCGCCTCGGAGCCGGCGACGGCCGCGAGGAAGCGTGCCGGGTCGCGCCGGGGCCGCAACGGCCGCTCCTCTTGGTGGTCGAGCGCGTCGAGGCCGTAGCTCTCGACGATCTTCCGCATCGACTTCCGCCACGTGACCGGGCTGTCGAACAGCTCGAGGCCGGCGATCGCCCCGTTCACGGCGAACACCGCCCCGACCTGCCTGGGTACCGCCTCGAGCGTGCGCTGGAACTCGTCCAGCTTCGCCCGCGACTGCTCGTACATCGCCGCCGCCGCGTGTGTCGGCGAGTGCGCCGCCATCCGGGCGGCTTTCTCGTCGATGTCGTTCCAGATGGCGCCCTGGTCGGCGTGTCGCTGGCCCAACGCCTGCAGGCAGTAGCTCACCTGCTCGACCTTCTTCGCGCGTCCCGACGCGTAGTGCGTCCGCCCGGCGGCCGCGAACGACCGCGAGCGGTGGACCCAGCGGCCGGCCTCGACGCAGGAGACGGGCAGCGGCAGGCGGCTGTGCGGCGGCACCATGATGGTCAGGTTGACGATGCGGTTCTGCTTGGCGCCGACCAGTTCCTCGCCGTCCAGCAGCAGCACTGGCGTGGGGCCGTCGTTGACGATCGTCAGTTCGGGGACCCGGCCGGACTCCGACACTTCAGTCACCTTGACGAACCCGGCTGCGAGGCCCTCGTCGAGGGTCGTGTAGGCAGGCGGCGCCTCACTCCCGCCCAGCAGGGGGAACATCGTGAGGTTGGCGGCGGTGACCGGCGGGCCGATTTCGAGCGACTGGGCGATGGTATGGAGGTTCATGGCCCAGACTGTAAGCGCCGGATGTGACAGGTGGGGTCAGACCCCCCGGACCTTCTTCGCCGCGCGCGTGAGTGACCGGCCCCGCCGGCGCAGGTCGGCCCACAGGTCCCCCACTTCCGTCAGCCGCGCTGACATCGTGCGCAGGGTGAAGGACCTCGGGCCGACCAGGCCGCGCTCGATCTCGTCCCACGTGCAGGGCGCCGAGACCGGCGCGCCGGGCCGGGCGCGCACGGCGTAAACCGCGGCAAAGGTGGCGCCGCGCGCGTTGCGCCCGGTGTCCACCAGGATGCGCCCGCCACGGTCGGCCTTGCTGAACGCCTGCGTCAGGTGCGCCGGATCGCGCGCGACCAGAAGGCCGCCGACCCGCTCCGCGAACTGCGCCACCTCCCCGAAGCCCGCCTTGCCGTCCAGCGGAACGACCACGTGGAATCCTTTCGAGCCTGAAGTCTTGACCCAGGACGGAAGACCGAGCGCGTCGAGCAGGTCGCGCAGCGCCAGCGCCGCGGCCCGCAGCACGCCGGGTTCGTCCTGGGAAGGATCGAGGTCGAAGACGCAGATGTCGGGATGGTCGAGGTGGGGCGTGCGCGATGTCCAGATGTGCGGGGTGATGCTGTTCTGGTTCGCAAGCCAGAGCAGCGACCGCACGTCGCCGGCGAGGGGGTGGTGAACCGTCCCGCCCTTCTTCGGCACCTCGATGCGTTTCAGCCAGGCAGGGAACCCTTTCGACACGTCTTTCTGGAGAAACCCGGGCTTGCCGATGCCGCCGGGGAATCGCTCCATCGTGACGGGACGGCCGCGGAGGTGCGGCAGCATGATCGGCGCGACCCCCTCGTAGTAGGCGGCCAGCTCGCCCTTGGTGATCCCGTCCTCCGGGAACAGCACCTTCTCGGGGTGGGTGATCACCGCGCCCCTCGACTCGGCGACGCGGGCGTTTCCCGAACGACTTCATGCGCGGACTTGTCGGTCCGGACGCCGAGCAGCCGCGGATGCCGGAGCTTGCCGTGGACCGTCCACTCCATGAATGCCACCTGCACGACCACCTCGGGGCGCACCCAGTGCGCGCGGATTCGCGGGAGGCCGACCGCCCTGGTGAACGGGGGCTTCGCAATCTCCAGCGCGTCGAGCCGTGCGCGCAGGTCCAGCAGCAAAGCGGTGTCGAAGCCGGTGCCCACCTTGCCCGCGAACAGCATTTCGTCGCCCTCGAAGTAGCCGACGAGCAGCGCGCCGAGGCCCACGCGTCCGCCTTGCGGGTCGGTGAACCCGCCGACCACGAGCTCCTGCGTGGCCTCGCACTTCATCTTCAGCCACTGCGGCGAGCGCCGGTGCTCGTACGGCGAGTCGCGCCGCTTCGCGATGACGCCCTCCCAGCCCTCCCGGCACGCCCGCTCCCACGGTCTCTCGTCGTCCAGCGATTCGACGCGCAGCAGCGGCGGCCGCAGGGGCAGCGTCGCCAGCAGCGCCCGCCGCTCATGAAGCGGGAGTGCCGTCACGTCGCGGCCGTCGAGCCAGAGGAGGTCGAAGACGTGGTAGGCCACCGAGGGCGCGGCAGCGCCCGACGCCCCGCGTCCCTCCCAGACCCCGGTCGCTTCGCCGTCCAGGATGGCGTCGCGAACCGGCAGCGCCGCAACCGCCCGGACGATGGACGGGTAGGAGGTGTCTTGCGGGAGCTGATTGCGCGACAGGAGGCGGACCTCCGCCTCATCCTTGAAGGCGAGCAGCCGGATGCCGTCGAACTTGCGCTCGAAAATCCATTCCGGCCCCGTGAACCGCTCCTGCGTCAGGGTTGCGGCCATCGGCTCGCGCCATCCGCGAGGGGACTTTCTCACGATTCCACCACGCGGGCTGCCATGCAAAGCGGGAACCAGCCGCCGCGAAATCGCCAGGTGCCATCAACGTTTCCCGACCAGCGTCATGGGCTCCCATCTCAGGTCCTTCACCCAGGGGTAGGTCGGCACCCGGTGGCGGCTCGGCAGGCTCTCGATGTCCTGGTTCACGGAGCCGTCGCTGAGCGCCATCAGGTTCGGGTTGGCGATAGCCTCGATCTCCGGCACCAGGTAGCCGGCCTTGACGACGACGATCTTGAAGCGCTTCGGGTCGAGGTCGACCGAGGTGAAGTCCTCGACGCGGTGGAAGGGCCGGCGGCGAGCGGTGAGCACCAGCGTCACGCCCTCGACCTGCACGACGGCCTGGCGCTCGCCCGGGGCCTCGGTCCGAGCCAGGAAGACGACCTTCGCGGAGAGGTCCACCGGCTTGCTGCGGGCGGGGTCGAGCGTGCCGCCCACCTTCAACGGCAGTTCCTTGCCGACGCCGGCCTTGTAGCACGCCTCGGTTGCCGGGCGGTCGGCGATCCCGGCGACGACGACGTCGCCCACCTTCAGCCGCAGGAGTTCCGCGAGCGCGTCCGCGCGGTCGCCCGTCCCGCCGCCCGTGGGATTGTCTCCGGAGTCCGAGATCACCACGGGCCGAGTCTCCAGCTTCTGCGCCCGCCCGATGATCTCGGTCAACGGGCCGGTCGGCACGCCGAACGAGAACTCGGCGCGCGCGTCCCAGGTACTGCTGCGCGAGCGAGCGCGCAATCTCGCGCAGCGCCGCGACCTCGGTCCCCGTCACGACGGCCGCCGCGGTGGCGCGCGGTTCGTCGGCCCAGACGTAGCCGACGAGCAGGGACACGTCCATCACGCCCGCCCGGGCGTTCAGCGCGGGCAGCTGCGCCCAGAGGCGCTTGGCCGGCTCGTAGAGCGTGCTGCTCCGCTCGCCGGGCATCAGGACCGGGATCGGCGCCCACACGAGGGTCGGCCTGGTGCCGTCGTCCAGGCACTGGACGAGCATGTCGCAGGCGCGCTTGTGCGTTTCCTCGCGGTCGATGTGCGGCGCCGTGCGAAACGCCGAGAGCATGTCCAGGTTGTCGATGACACGCCGGCTGATGTTCCCGTGCAGGTCGTAGCTTGCGGTGATGAGGCAGCGGTCGCCAACCACGCGGCGGGCGGCGGCAATCCAGTCGCCTTCCGCGTCGAGCATCCCCTCGACGTACATCGCGCCGTGCATCGGGAGGTAGAGGCCGTCGAGCGGCAGCAGATCCCTCAGCCGGCCGAGGAACTCCGACTTGAGCGTTTCGTAGGTCTTCCGCTCCACCGGCGCGCCGGGCACGGCCGACGCGAAGAGCGTGGGCATGAAGGGGTGCGGGTAGGCCTGGAGGAGGCGGAGGTACGGGATGGCGAGGAGCTCCTTCCCGCGCCGGACGGTGAAGTCCTCCGTCCGGGAGAGGCCGCCCCCGTACGTGCTGCACTCGATCTGCATGCCGCCGAACGCAATCCGCTTCTGCGGCTTCTGCTGCCGCCCGTCGAGCCGGGCCCCGGCTGCCGACACGGCCGCCGCCAACGACGCCTGCTTGAGGAATTGTCGCCGGTTCATCGTCCCTCCGACCTCACCATACCACCGACTCCGGCCCGCGGATCCCGCTTCTGCAGGCGGATTCTCCCCCGCGGCCTTGGCCTCCCGCCTTCTGCTTTCCGTGGGGTCACACCTCGAATTGTCACTGACGCCGTGATTCAGGATGTGACCCCAACGGCCGCACGCTACAATTCGATCATCGGGAGCCATCACATGAAAATCGCGATCTTCGGGGCGTCGGGAACGATCGGGCGGGCCGTGGTCGCCGAACTGCTCCGCCGCGGGAAGGTGCCGCGGGTGGTCGGACGGTCGCGGGCTTCGCTCGAGCGGGTGTTCGGGGACCGCGTGGAGATCGTCGAAGCCGACGTGTCGGACGTGGGTGGTCCCCCGATTGCCTCTGCCGGCGCGGACGCCATCGTCTACTCGCTGGGCCTGCCCTATTCCGCGCAGGCGTTTGCCTCCTACCCGGAGATGATGCGGGCGGCCGTCCAGGCGGCCCGGCGCGCTGGCGTCGGCCGGCTGCTGCTGATCACCAACGTCTACCCGTACGGGAGGCCGACCACCCCGCGCGTCGCCGAGACGCACGCGCGCCAGCCGGTCGGACCGAAGGGGCGCTTCCGCAAGGAGCAGGAGGACATCGCGCTCGCGGCGCACGAGCCCGGGCGCTTCCTCACCACGAGCCTGCGGCTGCCCGACTTCTACGGGCCGCACGCCTCGCTGGCCTTCGGGAACATGATTGCCGCGTCGGCGCTCGCCGGGAAGCCGGCCAGCCTGCTTGGCCCGGCGGACACGCCGCACGAGTTCGTCTTCACCCCCGACGTCGGACCCGTGGTCTGCGACCTGCTCGAGCGTGACGAGGCGTTCGGCACGCCCTACAATTTCGCCGGGCCGGAAGTCATCACCACGCGTCAGTTCGCCGAACGCGTCTACGCGGCAGCCGGCGCCCGCTATCGCGCACGCGTCGCGGGACCCACCCTGGTCAAGCTGCTCGGGTTCTTCTCGCCCCTGATGCGCGAGTTGTCGGAGTTGAGCTACCTGCAGTCGGCTCCCGTGATCCTCGACGACACGAAGCTGCACCGGACGTTGCCGGTCGTCCGGAAGACCAGCTACGACGACGGGATCCGGCTGACGATCGAGCACCTGCGTGAGCATCGTGGTCAACCAGGGGCTGCTATCAGCCGCCGGTCATGACCCCGCCGTCAACCGTCAGCGTCGGGGAAGATGTGACCCCATCGGCCCGGCTATAATTCCAGCTCATGTCCATCAGGCAGCGCGTGACGCGGACGTGGCTCGTCGCCCTCCTTGCCGTCATGGCGGGCGGGTGCGCGATGCGCACCACTCCCCTGCCGGACCTTGGCACCCGGCTCGACTGCCTTCGCGAGCGGAACCTCGGGGTGGTCGCGGCGCACCGTGGGCAACCCGACCCGTCGGCCGCCGAGAACGCGATGTCGAGCTTCAGGGCGAGCCTGGGCGCAGGCGTGCCGTTCCTCGAGGTGGACGTTGCCACCACGCGCGACGACGTCCTCGTCCTGATGCACGACGACACTCTCGACCGAACGACGACGGGCAGCGGGCCGGTGACCGAGCGCACGTGGGAAGAAATCCAGGGCCTGAAGCTCAGACGCCCGGACCGCACGGCGCTGGACGAGAGGGTGCCGCGCTTCGTCGACGTCCTGGACTGGGGCTGGAGGGCGGGCGCCCACTTCGAGCTCGACGTCAAGAAGACAACCAGATGGAGCGACGTGACGGAGGCCGTGCGCGCGGCGGGCATGGAGCGGCAGGTGCTGGTCGTTACCTACACGCTCGCGGACGCGAAGCGCGTCCACGACCTCGACCCGCGGCTGATGATCTCCGTCGACCTGGGGAAGCCGGAGGACCTCGAGGCGGCGCGGCGCCTGCTCCCCGCCGATCGCATGCTTGGCTGGACCGGCCTGCGCGACCCCGGGGCAACAATACTCGCCACGCTGCGCGATGCGGGCATCGAGCCGATCCTCGGCACGCTGGGCCGCGCGGGCGAGCGGCTGGACGACCTCTTTGTCAAGGACGGGGACCCGTCCGAGTACGCCGACCTGGTCAGGGCCGGCGTCGTGATGATCGCCAGCGACCGGGCCGTCGCCGCTCAGCGCGCGATTGGCTTCGGGTACCGCGCCTGCCTGCAGGCGCGGTGAGGGCTGTTGCCTACCTGCGCAACCGCCCGCGCCGCCCGCTGGACGGCGGCGCAATCGGGACGGTGAGAGCCCGGGCTACTCGTGCCGCAGGGCGTGCAGCGGATCCACCCGCATTGCCCTCCACGCCGGGAGATAGCAGGCCGCCAGTGCAACCGAGACGAGCAATGCGACGGCCGCCGCCGCCGTTGCATCGGCGGCCGTGACGCCGAACAGCAACGACGAGACGAAACGCTGGAGCGCAAACGACGCGGCGACGCCGGCGAGCACGCCCAGAGCGATCATCCGCGCGCCGTTGCCGACCACGAGCCGCAGGATGTCCCGGCCGCCGGCTCCGAGCGCAAGGCGGATGCCTATCTCGCGCATCCGCTGCGTCACCAGGTACGCCATCACGCCGTAGATCCCGACGACGGCCAGCAGGAGCGCGACGACGGCGAAGACGCTCATCAGCCACATGGTGAACCGCGGCGCGGCGCTCTGGCGTTGCACGCGGTCCCTGAGCACGCTCACGTTGAAGACCGGGATGGTCGCGTCAACCGAGCGGACGGCCGCGCGGAGCGATGGCACGAGCGACGCCGGGTCCACGCTGGATCGGACGGCGATCGACGCCTGGGGCGCGCGGTCCACGAAGGGGAAGTACAAATCCGGGTCGGCGGTCGGGTTTTCGGGCAGCGCCCGGTACTTGGTTTCCGCGACCACGCCGACGATCGACAGCCAGGGGTTGTTCGACGCCAGGTTCCCGAGCTTGAGACGCTTGCCCACGGGATCCTGGCCGGGCCAGAACCGGCGCCCCACGCGAGCGCTGACGATGACCGCCGGAGAGGTGGGGGTGAGCTCGCTCTCCAGGAACGTGCGCCCGGCTTCGAAAGGAATCCGCATCGTGGCGAAGAAGTCGGGCGTGACGCGGTGCACGTAGGCGCGCGGAACCGTCTGTGCGGTCACGGGCGGCTGTCCTTCGGCGGTGAAGAACACCGCGGAGCTGCCGTCGGTGAGCGGGATGTCACTGGCCAGGCTTGCCTCCGCCACGCCTGGCACGGCGCGCACCCGGTCGAGCACGGCTCGGGCGGATGCGACGAGCGGTGGTGGTGGCGCCGGGACCGCCGCGCCCGCCGGGGTTGATGCCCTTGGCACGGCTGCCGGGGTTGTGCCGGCAGACGCCTCTGCGCTGGGCGCTGCCGCACGCGGGATGCTGATGCGGAGCGAGAGGACGGAGTCCGCGTCGAAGCCCGGGTTGACGCCCGAGAGATTGCGCACGCTCCCGATCATCAGGCCGGCCCCGACCAGCAGCACCACCGCGAGGGCCACCTCGCCGACGACGAGCGAGCTGCGCAGGCGCTGCGACCGGCGGCCGCCGGTCCCGCGCGCCGAGTCCTTCAAGGCGTCGGCGAGCCGCGACACTCGGGCGTGGGCGGCCGGCGCCAGCCCGAGCAGGATCCCGCACGCGAGCGACACGGCAACGGTGAAGAGGGCGACGCGGAGGTTGATGCCAGGCTGCACGAAGCCTGGAAAGTCGACCGGGCTCGCGGCAAGCAGCAGCGGAACCGCCGCGCGCGCCAGGAGCAGGCCCGCGACGGCCCCGAGGGAGGCCAGCACGCAGCCTTCGGTCACCAGCTGGCGAAACAGCCGCCGCCATCCCGCGCCAAGCGCCGCGCGCACCGCGATCTCCCGCTGGCGGGCTTCGGACCGCGCGATCAGCAGGTTCGAGACGTTCGCGCAGGCAATGAGCAGCACGAACACGACGGCGGCCATCAGCGCGCCGAGGGCCAGCCGCAGGTCGCCGAACAATTCGACATCCAGCGGGCTGGCCTCGACCCCTCGCTTCGCGTTCGACTCCGGGTATGCGCGTTCGAGCCGCCGCGAGATGGCGTCGAGGTCTGCCTGTGCCTGCGGGAGCGTCACGCCGGGTTCGAGGCGCGCCAGGACCTGGAACCAGCGACGGCCGCGGGCCGCCAGGCCTTCCGCGCTGTCGCTCATGACGAATGGGATCCACGCGTCCGCCCGGTCCGTCAGCCCCTTGAACGCCGGCGGCATCACGCCGACCACGGTGAACGGCCGCGCGTTCAGGACGATGGCGCGGCCCACGATTGACTGGTCGCCGCCGAACCGGCGCTTCCAGAGGCCGTCGCTCAGCACCGTCACCGCAACCTTCTCGGGCACGACGTCCTCATCGGGCAGGAACGTCCGTCCCCGCGCAGCGCGCACCCCGAGGAGTCCGAAGTACGGCGCAGACACCGTCTCGATGGTGATCCGCTCGGGTTCCTCGCCCTCCGACAGCGTCGCGTCGCTGGAGTCGACGGCCGCCATGCCGCGCAGCGTCGTGGCTTGTGCCCGCCAGTCGAGGAAATCCGGGTAGGACGCGCCGCGGCGCTCCACCGTGTTGCGCAGCACGTTGCCCCAGAGCATCACGAGCCGCTCGGGGTCCTCGTAGGGGAGCGCGCGGGCGCGAACCGCGTCCACGAGGCTGAAGATGGCCGTGGTGCCGCCGATGGCCAGCGCGAGCGCGAAGACCGCGACCAGCGTGAAGCCCGGGGCTTTCCGGAGCGTCCGCCCCGCGTACTTCATGTCCTGCCAGAGACTCTCGAGCGAGGGGAAGACCCACATGTCAGCCCGCCTTCACGCAACGCCCGCCGCTTGGCCCAGGTGGAACCCGAGCTCGTCGTCGAGGTCGCGTTCCCTCGTCTATCCCATTGAGAACTCAGGGTAGATCGTCGATCCAGGATCCGGCGGAAGTCAAGGGCCGCAAGCTCGCTGTCAAGCTCGACGTGACGCGGATCCGGCTCGTCGTTTTCCTCGCCGTCGTGTGTCGCAGCGGCATGGAATGACGACCAGCAATGATGGGGGGCGGGCCTATAATGCGACGCGACAGGCAGGCCCGGCCTGCCGGGGGGAGACCATGACGACGATCGCCCGCCGGTCGAGCGGGATCAGCCGGCGCGAGTTCCTCGAGAAGAGCAGCCTGGCCGTGGGGGCGGTCGCGGCGATACCGGCGTTGGCGGGCCCCGCCAGCGCGGCGGCCGCGACACTCCCCCAACGGACCTTGGGCCGCACCGGCGTGAACGTGTCGATCCTCGCCCTGGGCTGCGGGAGCCGCTTCCTGGCGTATCCGGCAGAGCGGGCGTCATCCGTTCTTGCGCACGCGCTCGACTCCGGCATCACCTACTTCGACACCGCGGCGGACTACGGCAACGGCGAGAGCGAGAGGCGCGTCGGGCGATTCCTGGTCACTCGGCGCAAGGACGTCTTCCTCGCCACCAAGGTCCCTCCCCGCGCTCGCACGCGCGACACCGCGCTCAAGGAGGTCGAGGCCAGCCTCAAGCGGCTGCAGACCGATCACCTCGACCTGCTGCACCTGCACGGCCTCGGCGATGAAGCGGACCTTGCCAAGATCGAGGCGTTCGACGGCGCGCTGAAGGCGCTCTACGAGCTGCGCGATCAGAAGGTGACGCGGTTCATCGGCATGACCAGTCACAGCGATGGCGCGGTGATGGCGAAGGCCATCGAGCGGCACGACCTCGACTGCGTCCAGATGGCGATGAACCCCGCCCGCGGCGGCCGCTTCGAGGAGTTGGCGCTGCCGGCCGCGAACAAGAAGAACCTGGGCGTGATCCTGATGAAGGTGACGGCCCAGGAGAAGCTGCTGGTGGACGGCGGCCCGGCCGTGGCGTCGCTCCTGCGTTACGCCTGGAGCCTGCCAGTCTCGACCGCCGTCTGCGGCATGCCCAAGCTGGAGTTCCTCCAGGCGAACATCGAAACGGCCCGCTCCTTCACCTCCCCACTGTCGCCCGCGGAGATGGAGCGCTTGCGCCGGCAGGTTGCCGGTCGCCGATTTGCCCTGGAGCAGTTCTTCGCCACCCACCACGACGGCGACTGGGCGTGAACGGGCCTGCACGGGACTTCGTGTGTCTCAACCACGAAGAACACTCACCGACGCCGGGCGGGCGCACATCACGTCCGACCGCGGCGTGCAGGCGGGGCGGCAGGCCCACGACTGGCAGCTTCGGCCTTGGCGGCACGTCGGCGGCGATTGCGAGCGTCCTCTACAACTGGGGCACCGGCCGCGTGGTGGACGCGATGGGGTACGCGCCGATGTTCATGGTTGCGGGCATCCTCGGCCCGCTCGGCCTCGTCGCGACCGTGCCCCGCCGGCCGCATCCCGCCGATACGCGGGGCCGAGCTGTGATAGCCAACCCACCTGGTCCCAGTATTTGCTTCGCTCGAAGACGAACGAAACTTACCTGCCGCCCCTGGCCCCTCGTCAGTGCGCCGAACCGCCGTCCCGGAGTGCCGTGATCACCGAGGCGACCACGATACCCGCGCCAAGGTAGGTCTCGGCGGCCCGCGTCTCGCCGAGCAGCGTCGCTCCGAGAATCACCGCGATCACGGGCACCGCGACGCCAACGTAGCTGGCATTCGTCGCCGACCAGTTCGCCAGCAGCCACGTGTAGAGCAGGTACGCGCCGAGCGACCCGGCGACGGTGAGGTAGATGACCGGCCACCAGCCGGCAAACGACACGGGCAGCGATTGGTCCTCGCCGAGCGCGACGCTCCCCGCCAGGCAGAGCACGGCTCCGATGGCGCAGCCGATCGCGTTGGTCGAGAACACCGACGGCTGCTTCGGCGCGCGCTTGAGCAGGACGCTCGCCAGCGACGCAGCGGTGGCGGCGACGAAGACCGCGAAGAGCCCCTCGAAGGGGACGTCCAGCCGCATCTCCCCCGCGAAGATCGTCCCGACGCCGGCGAGCGCGACGAGCGCGGCGGCGAACTTCCGCATCACGAGCCGCTCGACGCGCAGGCCCGCCGCGATCAGCGACGTCGTCAGCGGCGTCGTCGCGAAGAGGACCGCCGCGATGCCGCTCGGCACCACGCGCTCGCCCCAGGTACAGGAACGCCAGGTTCACGCCGAAGTTGAAGACGCCGTAGAGGATCGCCCCCTGGAGGGCCGCGCCCCGCGGCCAGCGGTCGCCTCGCACGGCGACGAGGAGCGCGAGGAGGGGGGCGGCCAGCATGAGCCGCAGCGTCGCCGCCCAGAGCGGCGGCACCGCCTGGTTGCCGACGCGGATGGCCAGGAACGTACTGCCCCAGATCAGGCAACAGCCGACGAACGCGGCGTAACGTCGCGAACGCAGACGAAGAGCGTCGGAGTCCGGCAAGGCACCCCCTTCACACCATCGTAACCGGCTGGCGCCCCCGGTCGCCTCCTACGCCACCCCCGGCTCCAGCACGTCCAGCCTCCTCGCCCCCGCATCCATCCGCGCCTCGGCGCCGTAGGCCAGCGTGACCTGGTCGGGCACGTGGCCGACCGCGAGGTTGGCGAGCACCGGGATCTTCAAGGGCATCAGGTGATCCGCGAAGACCTGCTGCATCGTCAGGCTGAGCCGGCCCGGGGAGTTCCGCACCTTGGTCCCGGTGAAGATCCCGAGGGCGACGCCGGCTGCGTCCGACAGCTTCCCCGCGGCGACGAGCTGCGCGAGCAGCCGGTCCACGCGGTAGGGCTCCTCGTCCACGTCCTCGAGGAAGACGATCCGCCCGCGCGTCTCGACCTCGTAAGGCGTGCCCAGGCTGGCGGTCAGCAGGCTGAGGGTGCCGCCGGTCAGGCGCCCATGGGCGATCCCGGGCCGCAGGGTCGTGGCCCGGCGCCGCGGTGAAAAGGGGACGCGCCCGAGAGGGTCCCCGGACATCAGCGCCCGCTCGAGCCCCCGGACCGAGAACGAAGTCCACCCGAGGCCCGTGCACGGCATCGGCCCCCAGAACGACACCACGCCAGCCTTCTGCAGGGCCAGGTGGAGCACGGTGATGTCCGAGAAGCCGATGAGCGCCTTGGGGTGGCGTCGCATGAGCGCCGGGTCGAACCCCGCAAGGGTCCGGGAGACGCCGTACCTCCCCCGCGCGCAGAAGATGGCCCTGACATCCGGATCCCGGAACGCCGCCTCGAGGTCCTGCCGCCGCTTCCGGTCGGACCCGGCGAGGTAGCCGTATTCACTCAGGGCATGCTTGCCCACGACCACCTGGAGCCCGAGCTGCTCCAGGCGCTGCGTGCCGAGCAACAAGAGCGACCGGTTCCTCGGGGGCGAGGCGGGCGAAATCAGCGCCACCCTGTCCCCGGCACGCAAGCGCGGCGGACGGATCAGTCGTGTCTTCATCGTTCATTCTGCATTCTGCAATTGTGCATTTTGCACTCTGCATTTTGCATTGTGCATTCTGCATTCGTCAGTCCCCGAGGCAGACGCCCAGGGCCCTCGCCGTCTGCGCCATGCTGCCGCCGGGCGGAACGGTTTTTAACTTCCCGACCGCCTCCGCAATGCTGACGGCGCCGACGTGCGTCCCGAGGTAGGCGACCATCGTGCCGACCTGCCCCCTGGCGATCAGCTCGATCACTTCCGTGCCGAACATCGAGCACAGCGCGCGGTCGAATGCGCCCGGCGTGCCGCCGCGCTGCAGGTGCCCCAGCACGCAGGTCCGCGATTCCTTCCCCGTCCGGCGCTCGATCTCGGCGGCCACCGCGGCGCCGATCCCGCCCAGCCTCGCCTCGCGGTTCTCGGGCTGCGCGGCCGACGTCACGAAGTCGTGCCCCTTCTCTCGCGCGCCCTCGGCCGCCACGATCATCGTGAAGTGCTTGCCACGCGCCTCCCGCTCGCGGACCTTACCGACCACGCTGTCGAAGGTGAACGGGATTTCCGGGATGAGGATGACGTCCGCGCCACCCGCGATGCCGCCAAGCAGCGCGATCCAGCCGGCATAGCGGCCCATCACCTCGAGCACCAGGGCGCGGCCATGGCTTTCGGCCGTGGTATGCAGCTTGTCGATCGCCGACGTCACGCAGTCCACCGCCGACATGAAACCGAAGGTGAAGATCGTGCCGCCGACGTCGTTGTCGATCGTCTTGGGAACGCCGACGATCGGGATCCCGTACTCGTGCAGCTGCTGTGCGATCGAGAGCGAGCCGTCGCCGCCGATCGTCACGAGCGCGTCGAGGCGCAGGTCCGCCATTCCCTGCTTCGTCTCCTCGAGCAGTTCGACGGGGAGGCGGCGTTCGTCGCCGTGGCCCGTCTTTGCCGAGAACCGCCCGCGGTTCGCGGTGCCGAGGATCGTCCCGCCCCGCACCAGCAGGCCGTCGAGCGCGCGATAGTCGAGCGCCAGCGTGCGCGACGGCGGCAGCAGCCCGTCGTACCCGCCCAGGATGCCCACCGCCTCCCACCCGCGGCGGTTCGCCGCCTTGGCGACCGCCCTGATCACGGCATTCAGGCCGGGACAATCACCCCCGCCCGTCACCACGCCGATTCGCTTGCCCATGGAGCCCCCTATCGCCTGCCCCCCCAAGAACTTCCTCGTAGAACTTCTCGTACAGCGGCACGATCCGGTCCGAGCAGAAGCGGCCGTGCACCACGCGGCGGCCGGCTGCGGCCAGCCGCTCCTGCAGACCGGCGTCGGTCAGGATCGCGATGCCACTTGCCGCCATGCCGGCCGTGTCGTCGGGCGCGTGCAGGAACCCGCTCACGCCGTCCTCGATCACCTCCGGCAAGCCACCTACCCGGGAGGCGATCACCGGCACGTCGCAGGCCATCGCCTCCAGCGCCGAGAGGCCAAAGCTCTCGGTGGAGGACGGCAGTACGAACAGGTCTGCAATCGACAGGAATTGCCGGACGTCCTCCTGCTCGCCGAGCGCGGTCACGTCCGCACCGATGCCGCGCTCCCGCGCGAGGGCGAGGGCCTGCGGGAGGTCCGGACCGTCGCCGACGAGCAGCAGCACGCTCGGCACCGAGGCGCGGATGCGGGCGAAGACGTCGATCAGCGCCGGGACCCGCTTGACCGGCCGGAAATTCGAGACGTGGATGACGACCGCCCGGTCCGGGCCGGCATAGCGCTCCCGCAGCCCGGCGGCGGGCACCCGGTGGTGGATCCGGCAGTCCAGGAAGTTCGGGATCACCCGGATCTCGCGGGTGACCGGCAGGCCGCGATAGGTGTCGGCCTTCAGGCTCTCGGATACCGCGGTCACGCCGTCGGACCTCTCGATGGAGAAGCCGATCGTCTCGGCATACGACGGGTCGCTCCCGACGATCGTGATGTCCGTCCCGTGCAGAGTGGTCACCACCTTCGGCGTGGGGCCGCCGGTGCTTTCGAGGATCTGCCGCGCGAGATACGCGGCGGTCGCGTGCGGGATGGCGTAGTGGGCGTGGATGATGTCGAGATCGACGGCCCGCGAGATCTGCGCGATCCGCGTCGCGAGCGACAGGACGTACTGAGGCTCGCGAAACAGCGGGTACGACGGCGTGACCACCCGGTGAAAGACAACCCCCGGCTGATCCTCGCCCAGGCGGAAGGGCTGCTCCCGGCTCAGCACGTGCAGTTGGTGGCCGCGCGCGGCCAGGCACTTGGCCAGCTCCGTGGCCACGATGCCGCTGCCGCCGACCGACGCGTAGCAGACGATGGCGATCTTCATCGAGGCTCCGGGATTGTCGCCGGGCGCGCCGCCCAGTCCTTCAGCAGGCTTGGCCGGAGGATCGGCTCCTTCACCACGAGTCCCTCGGCAAACGCCACGCCGGCCAGCGCCCCGAACTGCCCGTCGCGGCTCGAGATCAGCCGCGCGAACGAGGACGCGGTCAGGCGCGTCTCCACCGAGTCCGGGCCCTCGGGCATGAACTGGCTGCCGTAGCACTCGAGGGCGCGGAGCTTCACCTCGTAGTAAGCCGACACGTCGATGGCGAAGGAGATCGGGCCGTGATCGTTGATGAAGTAGTAGCAGATCCAGTCGGGGGCCCAGGCGTCGCCTTCCGCCGCGTACCGCCGCAGCCGGCTGTTGAAGATGCCCTCGGCCAGCACCCGGCTTGCGGCGACGTGGTCCGGGTGACGGTCCTCCCAATACGGGATGGCGACGGCCCGCGGCTGCCACCGCCGCACCAGCCGCGTCACGTCGTCCAGCTGCGCGCGGTCGCCGGTGATCCCGCGGTCGGGCCACCCCAGGTTCTCGCGCCACTCGGCGCCGAGGACGACCCGGGCGTCCTCGGCTTCGCGCAGCCGCTCTTCGGGCGTGCCATTGCTGCCCATCTCGCCGCGCGTGAGGTCGCAGAGGCCGACGTGCCACCCGGCCGCCGTGTGCCGGGCAATCGTCCCGCCGAGCCCTATTTCAAGGTCGTCCGGATGGGGGCCAAAGACCAGCAGGTCGAGCGACATGGCAGAAGGCTCCAGGTTCGGGCGCCAGGCTTCGGGCTCCATTCTAATCCCGGGGCCGGCGTTCCCGCGTCCTCACGGCCGACGCGGCGCCTGACGGGCGACCCAGTCCATCGCCTCGGTCAGCGCCAGGTCGAATCCGTGGAGGTTGTCCGTGAAGCCGTGGTTGGAAGCGGTGACCATCCACGCCCGCTTCGGTTCGCTTGCGTGCGCGAGGATGTCGTGCAGCATGTCGAGCGGGACGAACTCGTCCCGGGTGGAGTGGATCTCCGCGAGGGGGACTGGCGACACGCCACCGACCACCTCGGACGCGTGAAACATCGGCTCGTGCGGCACGCCGTGGGTGAGGTAGATGGCGGCATCTCGCCAGCGCCAGCCCAGCTCGTTCTTCTCGGGCAGGCCGATCGCCACGACGCCCTGCACCCGATCCTTGGCCGTGCCAGACGAGGCGAGGACCGACAGCCCCGCGCCTTCGGACACGCCGACCAGGACGGGACGGCTTCCGCTTCCGGCGCTCGCGAAATCCGCGAGGACGCGGTAATCGCCCGGCACGTCGGTCTCGCGCAACGTGCCGTCCCGGCCCGTAAAGGACGACAGGTACGCGCGGCTGTCGAAGCCCACCACGAAGAAGCCGCGCGCCGAGAGCACTTCGGCGACGTGCGGCGCGAGGTGAATCCAGCCGCCGTCCCCGCTCGAGGCGATGACGGGCGGGCCGCCGCGGGGGCCGTAGAGACGCAGCGTCTGCGTCTTGCCCCGGATCGACAGTGCCGCCTCCGTCTCCAGGTTGGCGCCCGCGGTGAGGCCGAGCATCAAGACGGAGAGCGCAGTGGTGGCAACAGATACCGCCCGGCGGCTCATGATGCCTCCACGGTCACCGCCGCGGCCTCGCGCGTCACCGCGCGTGATCGACGGCGGAATGGCATGATCTTGGACGCGAGGAAATGGCGCAACGCCGCCACGGGCCCACCCTCGACATGAACGGCCACGAGCGCGTAGGCAATGCGCGGCAGCTGGTCCGGCCTGGGGAACACCAGGTAACGGCTCTCCCACTCCGGGTTGAACTTCTTCTTGAACTGGAACAGGCCTCGGTAGCCGTACACGGTCGAGAAGTGTTCGAACACGAGCTTCACCCCGCGGTCGTAGGCCGAGAACCCTCCGCCCTCGGCCACGTTCGCGAGGGGCGCCGTGGCCAGGCTGACCGCCTCGAGACCCTCGTCCTTGAACTGCAGCGCGGAACGCGCGATGAGCAGGTCGATGACGGATGCCGGCGCGTTCGCTCGGCGCCGCATGGCGTCGAGCAGCAGCGCCCGGCCGCCACGGTAGGGCAGCCACGTCACGAAGGCCCAGACGGTGCCATCCGGCGTGCGGGCGATCATCGTCCGCTTGTCGTCGAGCTCGCCGACGGAGAAGACGCCCAGGTTGAAGCCCAGTTCGCCGATGCCCTTTCCGCGGAGCCACTCGGCCGAGATGTCCTCGAGCTGTTCGTCGATCGCCGGGTCCCTCGAGGCGGCCTGGTACTCGTGGACGACGATGCCCGGGGATTCACGCTCCGCCTTGGACACGCCGTGCCTCAGGTTCGCGACCCTGCCGCCTGCCAGCGAGAAGTTCGCCAGCGGCAGCACGGCCTCTTCGCCGACCTTCATCGACCGGAACCCGGCAGCCTCGTACTCGCGAAGCCAGCGGCCGGACGTCTCGTAGAAGACCGGGATCCAGTCGTTCCGCTCGCACATGGCCGCGAACCGGGAAATCGCCTCCGGTATCCGGCCGGGCACGCCCACGGGGTCGCCGACCGTCACCGCCACGCGGCGCACGACCCGGTAGGCGACGAACGCGTCTTGCCCGAGCAGGAAGTGGCTCTTGTCGTCCTGGGCCGCGAACCACGACAACGACTCGGAACCGTGCGCGCGGGCGAGCGCGGCGACCTGCCGCCTGTCGCCCGGCCGCGCGCGGTAAGCGACGGGCGCCAGGAGGGCCCCGAGAACGTAAGCAGCGCCCGCGAGGACGAGCGCCGAGATCGACCAGCCGAAAACGGCAGCCCCGTGCACCCCGGGCACCAGGTCCGGCTGCAGCCGCACGGCGTCCCATGTCATGCGGGCGGCGGCGGCGGCCCCGGGTGCGAGCTTCAGGCGCTGGTAACCCGCGACGCCGTACAGGAATACGGCTGCCCCCAGCGCGGGCGCCGACACCACGGCGGTCTTCAGGCGTGCCGGGTCGCTCCGCGCGGTGAAGCGGTGGGCGTGGGTGGCCAGGTCCCACAGGAGACATGCCGAGAGGCCGGCTCCCAGCAGGCTGGCGTGATGCGCGAGGTGGAGCGGCACGGACGCGAGCGTCGCGAGGCACGCGATCGCCCACCCGACACGCTTC
Source organism: uncultured Acidobacteriota bacterium (assembly GCA_963744445.1). Classification (GTDB taxonomy): domain Bacteria; phylum Acidobacteriota; class Vicinamibacteria; order Vicinamibacterales; family Fen-181; genus CAVUTP01. The sequence goes on along the minus strand of CAVUTP010000014.1, from coordinate 1,120,922 downwards.
CGCCTGGCGAGGCCCCGCCCGACGGCAACCAGGGCCACGCCAGCAACGAGCAGCGCCGCGCGGCTGACGTGGGCGGCCTCTATCGGCAGCCAGCTGTCGAGGACGCTGACGATCGCGAACTGCCAGTGGAACACGGCAGTGGCCACGTTGAGGAGGCCGATCCCCACCACGAACGCCGCCAGGCGGGTGTGCGGCCGCGCCAGCCCCATGCGCCCGTGCCGGTGAGCGGCCAGGAAGAGCCGTCTCCCCGTGCGAAGCGCGTCTCTCGCCGGGCGGCCCACGGCCGACAGCCGCCGTGGCCAACCACACCGCTTCAGGGCCAGGCCGATCGGGACGACCGCGAGCCACAGGATCACGACCGCCCGTTCCCCTTTGCGGACGTTCGCCGGCCCGATGTCCACCGCGCTTCCGAAGGCGTAACCGGCAAGGCCGAAGCACAGGGCCCAGAACCCGCTGCCGAGCAGGTTCACCGCCGTGAACCGCGCGGCAGGCATGCCAACGGCCCCGCAAGCCATCGGGATGGCCGCCCGGAATCCGTAGATGAAGCGGGACAGGAAGAGCAGCGGCACGGCCCGACGCTCCACCCACCGGCGCACCCGCCCGATCCCCGGCTGCGCGGCAGCCTTCGCAGCGAGCATCGCCTGACCCCTGGCCCTGGCCAGCTGGTAATAGACCTGGTCGGCCACCATTGTCCCGGCGGCCGCCACCAGGAGCACGAGGGGCAACTGAAGCTGGCCGCGATTGGCGAGAAACGCGGCGCCAAGGAGGAAGGCATCGCCCTCCACCATGACGCCGCCGAACAGCAGCAGGTAGCCGTGCCAGGTGATGGCGTGCTCGAGCATGGCGACGGTCTCCCCAGGTGGCTCCGTCCGTTGCGGTCACGAGTTGCTCTTCGCGGGCTCCACCTTGACAGCCGTCGCCACGTGCGTCTTGCCCTCGTTGCGGTAGCGCACCGAGACGTTGGAACCCACCTGCAGCTTGCCCTCACGCGCCGTGGACGGGTTGAGCGTGAAGGTCATCGCCGTCGCCTTGTTCTGGCTCCTGCTCGTGATGACCAGGCGCGAATCGGTGACGGACTTCACCACGCCCGAGGTGCTGTGGTTGGCGACTTCCGCCTTCGACTCGGCCTTGTGACCGGACTTGGCCACGGCCGGGGACGGGGCGGGCCTCGCCGCAGCAGCCGTCGAGCTGTGAGCCGGCGCCTGCTTCTTCGCCGAAGACGCGGCGGGGATTGCCGCCATCGACAGCGCGGGGATGGAGATCAACAGCCCGGCCATCAGTGTGTTCGCCAGCAGGTTGCGCATTGCAGTCTCCTTGCGGTCTGTCCCGGCGCCTTGTTGCGCCGGGGGATGACCTCTCGTCATCTGTCTCTATCTGACGAAACCGCGCTTAGCCTGCGATGAAGGCGAGATTAAACGTGCTTAATGCCGCCCACGGAGGTTGAGAGACGCCGGGCGACCCACCGTCTCCGGCCGCGTCCGCCCTGGCGTGGAACTCAGCGATTACCGCGCGAGGGGGGATCTGGCGGTGAGGGAGTGTGTCCGGCCTCGGCGCCGGCGGCGGGCAGGGACACCGTGAAGGTCGTGCCGCGGCCTGGCTCGCTCCACACGCCGATGCGGCCGCCGTGGCTGTCCACAATCCACTTGACCAGGCTGAGGCCGAGCCCGGTGCCCTTCGGGTCGGCCTCGCGGGCGGGGGCGGCGCGGAAGAACCGCTCGAACACGCGCGGGATGACGTCGGCGGCGATGCCGATGCCGGTGTCGGCAACCTCGAGCACCGCTTCGCCGCCCTCGCGGCGAACGCGGACGTGCACGCGTCCGCCGGCCGGAGTGAACTTCAACGCGTTGTCCACCAGGTTCAGCAGGAGGCGTTCCAGCCATTGGGCGTCGCCGAGCACCACGACTCGCCCTTCGGCCGCGCACTCGAGGGTCACGTCGCGGACCCCGGCGACGAGATCGAGCTGATCGACGAGTGACGCGCAGAGCGGGACCAGGTCCACCGGCCCGACGGCCAGCGGGATCTCGCCGGTCTCGGCCCGCGCCAGCGTCAACAGCCGGTCGATCAGCTGCTTCAGCTTGTCTACCTCCTCGAGCTGGCTCGACAAACGGCGGGAGCTGGCCTCGTCTTCCCCGGCCCCCAGCAGCGCCATCTCGATCTCGCCACGGAGCGCCGTCAACGGCGTGCGGAGTTCGTGTGCGAGCGCGGTGCTGAACTGCCGCATCTCGCCGACGGCCCGCTCGAGGCGGCCCAACGCGGCGTTGAACTCGGCGGACACCTCGTCCAGCTCGTCCTCGGCCCCGCGGACCGGCAGCCGCTGGCGGAGGTCTCTGGCGTCGATGGCACGTGCCGCCGCGGCAAGCCGGTTGAGGGGCGCGAGGCCGATGCGCGCCATCCACCACCCCGCGAGCGCGGCCGCGAGGAGGCCGGCGGGGACGCCGAGCAGCAGCAGGTCGCGGAAGCGGGCGAGGGTGCCCTCGAATCGAGTCGAGCGACACGCCGGCCTGCAACAGGTAGACGCCGCCGCCGGGCGGGGCGATCGGGCTGTTGGAGAGCCGGATCCGGCCAAACGGCGTGGAGAAGTCGCGGGGCCTTCCCTCCTCGCGCAGCGTCCGGACCTCCGGCGCCGTGAAGTGGAGGCCCATTGGCCGGATGGCGTCGGACTGGAAGACCAGCCGGCCCGACTGCGCGTCGAACACCTGGCAGAAGCGGGCGGCGTCGTGGACAAACGCCGCCTGCTCCGGGTCTTCCCTGTCGTAGGCCAGCGCGACCTTGTCGCCCTGGATCTTCAGGGTACCCGTGGAGCCCGCTGGTCAGCTCGTCGAGCCTGTCGGTCGCGTCCGCGTCGAGCTGGACCGCCAGCACGCGGTAGGACAGGAATCCGGTGAGCGTCAGCAGCAGGCCGAACACCAGCGTGTAGCCGACCGTCAGCCGCGCCCGAAGGGAGGCCTTCATGTCGCCTGGTCCGCCAGCACGTAGCCGACCCCGCGGACCGTGTGGATCAGCGGGGTCTCGAACCCGCGATCGATCTTGGCCCGCAGCGAGTTGACGTGCACTTCCACCACGTTGCTGACGCTGTCGAAGTGGATGTCCCAGACGTGCTCGACGATCATCGACCTCGTGACGGGCCGCGCCGCGTTGCGCATCAGGTACTCGAGCAGCGCGTACTCCTTGGGCCGCAGGTCGATGCGCCGGCCGGCGCGGCGCACGGTCCGCGTCACGGTGTCCACCTCGAGGTCCGCCACGCGTAGCACGTTCTCGCGCGGCGCCCCGCGCCGGAGCAGGGCCCGGAGGCGGGCGGAGAGCTCCGCCAGGGCGAACGGCTTGATCATGTAGTCGTCCGCGCCCGCGTCCAGGCCGGTGACGCGGTCCTCCACCGAGTCCCTCGCCGTGAGCATCAGCACGGGCAGCGAGGGCTTCCGCAGCCTGATCTCCCGGAGGACCTGGAACCCGGAGCGGCCCGGCAGCATCAGGTCGAGGACCACCGCGTCGTAGTCGATCACGGCCGCCTGGGCGGCCGCCTCGCGCCCGTCGTGGAGGACGTCCACGGCGGCGCCCTCCTGCTCCAGGCCGTCCTGGATGAACGCCGCCACCTTGCGATCGTCTTCGACGACGAGGAGGCGCATGATGCTTACAAAACTATCAGAAAAGGGGGCGGGAAGGGCCGTAGCCGAACGGCGCCGGGCGGACGAACGCAACGAGCGCGCATGTGGCATTCAACGTTCGACGTTCAGCGCCCGCATCCGCTTGTGCAGCCGCGTGCGCTCGATGCCCAGCGCCCGGGCGGCGGCGGAGACGTTCCAGTCCGCCTGCTCGAGCGCGCGCCGGATCGTGTCGCGCTCGGCCTGCGCGCGCGTCTCCTCCAGCGTGGACGCCGCGCCCGGCTGGCGCGACAGACGGATCTCCACCGGCACCGCGTCCACGGTGATCGGGTCGGGCGCCAGGATGGCCATCCGCTCGACGACGTTGCGCAGCTCGCGGATGTTGCCGGGCCAGCGGTAGGCGCGCAGCTCCTCGAACACCGCCTCGTCGATGCGCTTCGGCCTGAAGTTGTTGCGGCGGCAGAACTCGTCCACGAAATACTCGCTCAGCGGCCGGATGTCCTCGGGGCGCTCGCGCAGCGGCGGCACGCGGATCGGCACGACGCTCAGGCGGTAGTAGAGGTCCTCGCGGAACTTCTTCTCGGCCACGCGCGCCGCCAGGTCCTGGTTCGTCGCCGAGACGACGCGCACCGCGACGTGCAGCGTCTCCTCGCCGCCGACGCGCTGGAACTCCCCTTCCTGCAGCACGCGCAGCAGCTTGGCCTGCGACGCCTCGTGCAGGTCGCCGACTTCGTCGAGGAAGATCGTCCCGCCGTCGGCCAGCTCGAACTTGCCGCGCCGGCCCGACGTCGCGCCGGTGAACGCGCCCTTCTCGTGGCCGAACAGCTCGCTCTCGAGCAGGTCCACCGGGATGGCCGCGCAGTTCACCTTGACGAACGGGCCGGCCGCGAACGGGCTGTTGCGGTGCATGTGCGCCGCCAGCAGCTCCTTGCCCGTGCCCGACTCCCCCGCCAGCAGCACGCGCGCGTCCGACCGCGCCACCTGCGTCGCCTGCTCGATGACCTGCCGGAAGGCGGGGCTCGAGCCGATCATGCGCGGGCCGTCGCCCACCAGCTCCCGCAGCCGCGCGTTCTCCTGCTGCAGCGCCGCCTGCTCGAGCGCGTTCTTCAGCACGAGCAGCAGCCGGTCGCGGCCGAGCGGCTTCTCGAGGAAGTCGAAGGCGCCGGCGCGCGTGGCCGCGACGGCGTCGGCAATCGTGGCGTGGCCGGAGATCATGATGACCGGCGCCGCGGCGCTGCTCCGCGACGAGCGGCAGCAGGTCGATGCCGCTGCCGTCCGGCAGCCGCACGTCCAGCAGGTACGCGTCGGCGTGCGAGCGCGCGCAGGCGCCGCCGGAAGTCGGCCGCCGTCCGGCACACCTCGACGCGGTATCCCGCGCCCTCGAGCACCAGCCGCAGCGACGCGCCGACGTTCTCCTCGTCGTCCACGATCAGGATCGTCTTCGCGGTCACGGTGCCACTCTTTCCGATGACGGGATGACGAGCCGGAATCCCGCGCCGCCCAGCCGCCCCTCGACGAGCGCGAGGTCGCCGCCGGCCAGCAGCGCGTTCTTCCGGGAGATGGCCAGGCCCAGCCCCATGCCGTGCTTCTTGAACGGAGATCGACGGCTCGAACAGGCGGCTCCGCGCCTCCGCGCTCACGCCCGGCCCCGAGTCGTGCACCTCGACCACCGCGTCGGACGCCGGTTCGCGCCGGTCACGACGAGCACCTCGCCGCCGTCGCCCGCGGCCTCGGCGGCGTTCTCGAGCAGGTTCGTGAGGATGCCCTTCACCTGGTCGGCGTCGGCCCAGGCGGCCGGCGCGTCGCCCGGACGGCTCGACCCGGTACGTCACGCCGGGATGCGCGGCGCGCAGCAAGTCCACGCGCTCGCGCACGAGCGCGTCGAGGTCGAGGCGCGACGGGTGCGCCTCGGGTTCCGCCGCGAACTCCGAGAACGCGCGGACCCGCCGCTCGAGGCTCGTCACCTCGTCCACGACGATGGCGGCGGCGCGCTCGAAGAACTCGGGGTCGGCCGACGACTGCCGCGCGGCAATCTCCTCGACCGTCAGGCGGATCGGCGTCAGCGAGTTCTTCAGCTCGTGCGCCATCTTGCGCGCCAGCAGCTGCCAGCTCGCGACCTGCGTCAGGTAGACGAGCCGGTCGCGGTTCCGCTGCAGCTGGCCGGCCGTCCCGTTGAACGCCTCGATCGCCACGCCCACCTCGTCCCGCCCGCGTCGGCCTCGACGCGCGTGTCGAAGCGTCCGGCCGCCAGCTCCCCGAGCCCGGTCGTCAGCTGCTGGATCGGCCGGCTGATGCGGACCGACAGGTAGATCGACGAGGGCGAGCGAGAGCGGTCCACACGAAGCGCGCGCGCAAGCAGGAGCGCGAGCGTGAACCCGCGGGGGAGGTTGCGCTGCCGGAGATCGCCGGCCCGCGTGCGCGCCTCGCGCGATCTCGCGCGTGATCTCCCCCATGCGGACGCCGTCGAGGTCGCGCGGTGTAGATCCAGAGCTCGCCGCCGCGCTTCACCGCGTAGTGCAGGCGATCGCCGTCCGGTTCCGAGAGGATGAAGCGCTCGGCGTCGGCGCTGTCCCAGAACTGCTGCAGCGGCGCCGGCCACTCGGCGTCGCGACGACGGCGTCGAGGCGCTGCGGGCGCGAGGCGGCCCGACGCGGCGTCGTCCTTCAGCTGCTGCCGCGCCTGGCGGTAGTACTCGCGGCCGACGCGCTCGCAGCGACGTCGCCAGGACGGACACGTCGCCGGTGGCGACGAAGGCGAGGCTGCGCGACATCAGCGCGGAACTGATCCAGAGGATCGGCGGCGAGCGGCAGCAGCGTCGCCGCCAGGAAGACGAGGACGAGCTTGTGGCGCAGGCGCATCACGTGTCCTGAGGACAGTCCTTGGCAGCTGCCACTCGGGCACGCTGACCATGCCGCCTGCTGCCGGGTCAATAGCCAGATGACGCCTGTGCGTCACTTCGCCGCCCTGCCCTTCAGGTCCGCGAGCCGCAGCGGCGGCGACACCGCCTCCCAGCGGGGCGGCGTCGTCGCGCGCCTTGCGGCTGAGCAGGTCGATCAGGCCCGTGAGCGTCGCGGTCGCCGGCGCATCGGCGGGCTGGCGCGTCCTCTTCGCGCAGCGAGCATTCCAACTTTACCACGAAGGTTTTGTCGGCCGGCGCGGCGCTGGCGGGGAGCGAGAGGAGGTCCACGCACCACGCCTCGGCGGCGGCCGCCGTGAGGTGCGACGCGGACGTCTTCGGCTCGTCCGCGCGCGCGACGGAGAAGCGCTCCTCCCACAGGTCGTAGCTGAAGACCACCTGCCGGCGTGACGCCCGCGCCCCGCGACTGCCCGCGCTGGACCTGCAGCGCCACGGTGAAGACGTAGGTCGACCGAGCGGCCGTCGTGCAGCTGCTCGAGCGGCTGGCCGGTGAGGAAGTGGAGCTGCGGCGCCGAGAGCGCGGAGGCGGCCGCCGTCGCGCTCGACGTTCAGCCGGGCGGACTGGGCGGAAGGTGGCAACGACGGCGAACGCCACGGGCGCCCACAGCAGCATGCCCGAGACGCCGCCGGCCGATGCGCCGCGCGCGAGCGGATCCGCGGGTGATGGATGGCTGGTCCATGTGATTCACCCGCGGCCTATGCCGCCGGAAGCCGATCATGAACGCGGGTGTCACGCCGTGGTACCTGAGCGGGACGCCCGAGCGACATGAAGAAGCCGTTCCTCCAGCGCCAGCCCGATCCCGACGCTGTGCTTCCAGTCCGCCGCCTGGCCGAGCGCGGGGTCCCACGCCGTGCCGAAGTCGTAGAACAGCTCGAACGGGCGGTAGCGGTATTCCAGCGACCCGTAGAGGAGCCGCGTGCCGCCGAGCGGCGCGACGTCGAACTTGTCCCAGCCGCGCAGCGTCGTCGCGCTGCCGATCGAGAAGCGCTCGAAGAGCGGCGGCGCACCGCTGATGTGGCCGCCCTGGAAGTGGAACCCGAACGTCCTGCCGCCGCATGCTCAGCGTGTAGTCGGCGGCGACCCACTGCCGGGTGTAGAGGAAGTCGCTCTCGAGCGTCCGGCTGTCGCATCGCGGACGGCGTAGTCGGCGCCGATCGAGTGGCGGAGCCGCTGGCTCCGGCCGCACCTCCTTGCGGATACTGCGCGCCGAAGGTGAACGCGTGCGCCGCCTGGTCGATGCGGGACCGGGTACTGCATCTCGAGCGTCTGGAAGCTGGCGCCGAACGTCACCTTGATGTCGGGAATCGGCAGGACCGAGATCGACGGGGCGAAGACCTCGCGCGTGTCGGTAGATGCCGGGCACCAGCGGGCGCGAGCGCGAGCGCGGTCTCGGTCTCGGGCTGGAACGACGGGTGGAAGTAGTCGTACTCGACGCCGACCTGCACGGCGCTCGGTGCCGACCTTGCGGTGCTCGTAGCGCAGCACCACGCCCGAGTTCCGCTCGAGCAGTTCGTTGGCGTTGCGTGACGAGGCCGAACGAGAAGTAGTTGTGGTGCGTCTCGAAGCCGGGCACGAGCGCGAGGCTGAAGCCGTCGTTGGTCGTGTAGAGCAGCGGCGAGATGCGCCACCTCGAACGGCGCGGTTCGCGGAACCGCTCCGCCTCGAAGACCACCTTCACGCGTTCGGTCTGGTCGCCGCGCCTCACCTTGACGCTGACGCGTGTAGCCGTGCAGCTCCTCTGCGCAGCCGGCGCGCGAGGTCCTCGGCCGCCTCCGGGTCGTACTTCGTTCCCACGAGCTTCTGCATGTCGTCGCGCAGCGCCTGGCTGATCGCGCGATCTGATCGACGCCGCTCGACCGACGCGCTTTCGACCTCGTAGCGGGTGTTGACGTTGGCGCCGGCCTGCTGGCTCTCGACATCGACGCGCGTGGTGACGCCTGGACCGGACTGCGAGGCGACGACTTCGTAGCGGGCGGCGGCGACGGCGTAGCCTTGCGGCAGGCTGGCCAGCGCGATTCCGGGCGTGCACAGGATCAGAAGGAGAGCGGCTTGCGGGATGCGTGCGTTCATGCCGGTCGCTCGAGCAACCTTCGCGCCATCAACTAAAGCATTGATAACACGAGATATCCAGCGCCGGGTAGTGTGAAGGCCGGTCACAGGTGTGCCGCACACCGGGGAGCGGGGATCACATCCTGAAGTCAGATCTCCACTGCAGGTCGACAAAGGAGGGCCCGCACGGAAGATTTCACCGACCGTTGTATTCCTGCCGCGCGTCGCGGCGTCGGCACGTGGTTTGGCCGCTGAATCCTGAATCCTAGAAGAGCAGCCTGCAGATCACATACGCCGCCACGATCCCCGACAGATCCGTGATCAGGCTCGCGGCCAACGTGTACCGCGTCTTCCGCACGGCAATCGCGCCGTAGTAGACCGCCATGATATAGAACGTCGTCTCCGTGCTGCCCTGGATCACGCTCACCAGCCGGCCGATGAACGAATCCGGACCGTGAATCTTGAAGATCTCCGAACTCATGGCAAAGGCGGCCGAGCCCGACAGCGATCGCATCAGCGACGAGGGCAGGGCTTCCGCCGGGAAGCCGGCCCACGAGACCACCGGCGTGAGCATCCACACCAGCCAGTCCATGGCGCCGCTCGCCCGGAACATCCCGATGGCCACGAGGATGGCGACCAGGTACGGCATGATGCGGACGCCAATCTCGAACCCTTCCTTCGCGCCTTCGATGAAGCTCTCGTAGACGCGGATGCGCCGTGCCGCGTAGGCGTAGAGCGGGACGCCCAGGATCAGAAGAGGGACGATCCAGCTGGAAGCCGCGTTGATCAGGTCCTTCATGCGCGGCCTCCTCCCACCGCATCGGTCGCGCCGGCGCCGACGGCCTTCCGCCGCTGCCAGCGCGCGAACAGCATCGACGTCGTGATGGCCACCGCCATGGACGCCACCGTCGCGAAGATCGTGGCGACGATGATCTCCGACGGGTTCTTCGACCCGGCCGCCGCGCGCAGGCTGATGACCATCACCGGGATCAACTGCAGCGAGCTCGAGTGCAGCGTCACGAACATGCACATCGCGTCGGAGGCGCTTTCCTTGTCGGGGTTCAGCTTCTGCAAGTCCTCCATGGCCTTGATGCCGAACGGCGTGGCCGCGTCGCCGAGGCCGAGCATGTTGGCGCCGAAGTTCATGGCAATCGCACCGAGGGCGGGGTGGTCCCTGGGCACCTCGGGGAACAGGACGCGGAACACGGGGCGCAGGGCTCTCGCGAGGAGCTGGACCAGGCCGGCATCCTGGGCCACGCGCATCAGGCCCAGAAACAGGGTCATGCCGCCGACGAGCCCGATGGCCAGTTCGATCGCCGTCCCGGCGGAGGCGAATGTCGCGTTCGACACCTCCGCCATCCGCCCGTTGAAGATGGCCGTGATCACGGCCGCGCCAATGAGCAACAGCCAGACGATGTTCATATAGATGTGTCCTTCCCGCCTGCCGGGCCTGATTCTATCGTTCCTTGATCCAGTCCCGACCCCATTTTCTAGGGCGACCTTTCGGGGTTGCCTTGGACGCTACAATGACTCCGCCCCCCCGCGCAGGTGCCTTCTGCGTCCACTGATGCCGCGCCGCACAACCGTCTTCGCCGCATTACTGCTTGCCTGTCTGCAAACCGGCGCCATCACCGCCGCCCAGCAGCGCGGCAGCCGTTTGACCGGCGTTGTCACTCATATCGCCGACGGCGACACGCTCGACGTGACCGCGAGCGGGCGGACGTATACGGTGAGGCTGGACGGCATCGACGCGCCCGAGGGCGGCCAGGCGTTCAGCGGGCAGGCGCGGCAGCAGTTGCGCGTCCTGGCGTTCTCCCAGGCCGCTACGGTCGTCGTGCAGACGACCGACCGGTACGGGCGGCTGGTCGCGCGGGTGATCGTCGGCGGCAGGGATGCCAGCGAGGAGATGGTCAAGGCCGGCCTCGCCTGGCACTTCGTGCGGTACTCCTCGGACCAGCGCCTGCAGGCGCTCGAGCAGCAGGCGAGGCAGCAGCGAATCGGCCTGTGGGCGGACCGGACGGCGGTCCCGCCGTGGCAGTATCGGAGCGAGCGTTCCGGTCACCCGCCCGCCGCGCCAAGACCGGCGCCCGCCGCTCCGCCTGCCGCATCTCACGCTCCTTCCGCCGCCGGCCCGTACCATGGCAACGTATCGAGCCACGTCTACCATGCCCCCGGCTGCCGCGACTACAACTGCCGCAACTGCACGCAGGTCTTCCCCACCCGGCAGGCGGCGGAGGCGGCCGGTTACCACCCGCACGCCGAGTGCGTGCTGGGTCGCCGCTAGGCGTCCGGCAGCAGGCCCGCGCGTCCGGCCGTCTCGACCCCATTGCCGCCAGGCCCGACGCCGGCCGCCCCGCTTCCGCCCTTGGCCCAAGTGCTGCATGACATTCCGACTCGAGCCCGGCGGTTGGAATTCCACGGATCAGCATCGCCGGCGAGGAGGCTGAGATGGAAAGGTCCCCGACGGCCTTGGCGCAACCAGGCGCGAACTGGCCGGCCCTGCCGCTGTCCTCGTGGCGCGACACCTACTCCACGCTCCACATGTGGATGCAGGTGGCTGGCAAGGTGTGCCTGGCCCTCACGCCGCTCACGAATCACTTCTGGAACATCGCGTTCCACCTCACGCCTCGCGGCCTGGCCACGCCGCCGATGGCGCACGGCGGGCGCACGTTCTCCATGACGTTCGATTTCGTGGACCATCAGCTGGTCCTCCAGTGCTCCGACGGACGGGTCGAGCGGATCCCTCTCGAACCGCGCCCGGTGGCGGACTTCTACGCGCTCCTGCTGGAGACGCTCGGCCGGCTCGGCCTGGGCGTGCGCGTCTGGGCCATGCCGGTGGAGATTCCCGACCCCGTCCGGTTCGACCTGGACACGGTGCACCGTGCGTACAACCCGGCCGCCGCGAGCGACTTCTGGCGGGTGCTGCTGTCCATCAAGCCGGCGTTCGACGTCTTTCGAGCGGGGTTCGTCGGCAAGTGCAGCCCGGTGCACTTTTTCTGGGGGAGCTTCGACCTGGCGGTGACGCGCTTCTCGGGGCGGCGCGCGCCGGAGCGCCCTGGCGCGGACGCCATCACGCGCGAGGCCTACTCGCACGAGGTCATCAGCCACGGCTTCTGGCCCGGCAGCGGCCCGGTGCAGGAGGCGGCGTTCTACGCGTACGCGGCGCCGGAACCAGACGGCTTCAAGCAGGCGGTCGTCGAACCCGCCGCGGCGTACTACTCCCTGGAACTCTCTGAGTTCATCCTTCCGTATGAAGCGGTGCGCACGGCGACGTCACCGGCCGACGACCTGCTGGCGTTCTTCCGAAGCACCTACAATCCCGCCGCCACCCTCGCTGGCTGGAATCGATCGGAACTGGAGCGGAGGGAGCAGGCGTGATCCGTAGGGGCGGAGGTTGCCGCCGCCCGGACGGCGAAGACAGCGTGATGACGACGAACGAAACCACGAAGAACAAGAGAACACGAAGACAAGAGGGCTTCGTGGCCTTCGTGCCTTTCGTTCTTCGTACGAGCGGACTGCACCTGACAACGAAGGCGCGGTTGCCCGGCCGTGACACTTCGCGCATGATGGCGCCATGGCGCCGCGCGACAATACCCGGCTCGTCTACTCCACCGGCGCCGGCCGGATGTGTCCCGCCTGCGGCAAGCCGGTTCGCGACTGCCGGTGCAGCAGGCGTCAGGCGAACGAAACGGTGCCGGTCCGCGTGATCGCCAAGCTGCGCATCGAGAAGGCGGGGCGCGGCGGCAAGACGGTGACCGTCCTCTACGACCTGCCCCGGAACTCCGCGTTTCTCGAGGATCTGTGCCGGGACCTGAAGCGTGCCTGCGGAGTGGGAGGTGCCGCGCGAGACGACGGCATCGAGCTCCAGGGCGATCTGCGCGAGCGGGTTCGCGAGATCCTCGTGAAGCGAGGGTTTGGGGTCAAGGGCTGACTTCAAAAGAACCTTGCCGCCCCAGCCGGTCATTGCCCTCTCGCGCCCTCACATCGCCTGTCATACAATGCGGCGTCCGCCGGTGCAGGATCGGAAACGCGATTCGGGCCGAGAGGAGCCGGCGCATCACCGAATGAGCCGTGCGGAGCAGTCCGCTCGCGATGCGGGAGTGATCCAGCATGAGAAGGATAGTGTCGCTCTTCCTCGGGGCGGTCTTGCCGATCGTCCTCGTGTGCCGGTTCTTCCCGGGTTCGAGGCTGCGCAAGGCGGCGACCAGTTCCTCGACGGGATCGGCGAGACCGCCCTCGTTGCCCGCTACGTGCTGAACGGCAACACGGAGGACTCGTCCAGGAACCACTTCCACGCGGCGCTGCGCGGAAGCGGCGGCGCGTTCGTGGAGGACGCCCGGTTCGGCAGGGCGCTGGAGCTTTCCGGCAACGGCAGCCACGTGCAGCTTCCCGGGAACGCCCTGACCGGCGAGGACACGATCAGCGTCACCGGTTGGCTGTACCTGCCGACCGGCGCGTCCGGGCCCGATCTTCGATTTCGGGCAGAGCGCCGTCAACCAGGCTGTTCGCGGCCGTGACATCGGCCGGTTTCCGCGCAGGCGTCGTCTCCGGCGAGGCGCGGGCCGAAACGGCAGCCCGCGGCGGTCCCGGTGAACCAGTGGGTTCACGTGGCCGTCGTGCTCGATCCCGCCCATCGTCTCCTGACGGCCTATCTCGACGGCGCCCGGGTGGGCCAGGCGACGAACGTCGACCGTGACCGCGGAGCAGCTGATCAACCAGGCGTCGGCTGATGCGAACCGCCTCTACATCGGCCGCTCCCAGGACGAGGCCGCGCCGACGCTCCACGGCAGGCTGCGTGACGTCCGCATCTACCGCGTCGCGCTGACGGACGCCCAGGTCGCCACGATCCACAAGCAACGCCTCGGCGGGCCGCCAGGCCGGCCGCGGTCGCGGGGCTGCTCCGGCCCCCGTCATCTCGACCGCCGCGATCCCGCAAGGAATCCCCGCTGGCGTCGCGGTTGGATCGAGTTCCCGACATCCAGGCCGAGACGACCGTCGGCAATCTCCCGCGGCTGCCGCGCGAGATCCCCGCGGTGTACCGGAACAACGCCAAGGGCCCGAACGTCCGCGTGATCTGGCCGGCGCCCAAGGACAACAGCCAGGTGGCGAAGCCGGGCACCTACACCGTCACGGGCAAGGTGCCTGGCACGTCGTTCCAGCCCAAGGCCACGGTGACGGTGAAGCCGGCCGCCAGGACGGCACGCCGTCCCGGCGCGCACGGTCGAGCCGTTCGCGCTCGGCCGGGTCGTGCTGAACCAGGACACCAAGGGGCGCGACACGCAGTTCATCAAGAACCGCGACAAGTTCGTCCGGGCCCTGGCGGAGACCAATCCCGACAACTTCCTCTACAACTTCAGGGACGCCTTCGGGCAGCCGCAGCCCGCAGGGCGCGCAGCAGCTCGGCGGGTGGGACAACCAGACGACGCGCCTGCGCGGGCACGCGAGCGGCCACTACCTGTCGGCCATCGCGCAGGCCTACGCCAGCACGACGTACGACGAGGCGCTGCGGGCCAACTTCCTGCAGAAGATGAACTACCTGATCGACACGCTGTACGACCTGTCGCAGAAGTCAGGCAGGCCCGCGAAGGAAGGCGGCCCGTTCAACGCCGACCCGACCAAGGTGCCGCCCGGCCCCGGCCGCAGCCGGCTACGACTCCAATCTCCGCGCCGAGGCGCATCCGGACCGACTACTGGAACTGGGGCACGGGGTTCATCAGCGCCTATCCGCCCGACCAGTTCATCATGCTCGAGCAGGGCGCGACCTACGGCACGCAGGACACCCAGATCTGGGCGCCCTACTACACGCTGCACAAGATCCTCGCCGGCCTGCTCGACTGCTACGAGGTCGGCGGCAACCGCAAGGCGCTGGAGATCGCGCAGGGCATGGGCGCCTGGGCCTACGCGCGGCTCAAGCGCGCTCCCGGCCCAGACGCGCATCAGCATGTGGAGCCGCTACATCGCGGGCGAGTACGGCGGCATGAACGAGGTGATGGCGCGCCTGTCCCGGCTCACCGGCGACCGGCAGTTCCTCGAATGCGCGAAGCTGTTCGACAACATCAACTTCTTCTTCGGCAACGCGGCGCACGACCACGGCCTGGCCAAGAACGTGGACACGATTCGCGGCAAGCACGCCAACCAGCACATCCCGCAGATCACCGGGCGCGCTGGAGACCTTCCGCGACACCGGCGAGCTGCCCTACTACCTGATCGCCGACAACTTCTGGGACATCGCGACCAACGACTACATGTACAGCATCGGCGGCGTGGCCGGCGCCCGCAATCCGAACAACGCCGAGTGCTTCACCGCCGAGCCCGACACGCTGTGGGAGAACGGCTTCGCCAACGGCGGGCAGAACGAGACCTGCGCCACCTACAACCTGCTGAAGCTCGACCGCCAGCTGTTCATGTTCGACCAGACGGCGAAGTACATGGACCACTACGAGCTGGGGCTCTACAACCACATCCTCGCGTCGGTCGCCGAGGACGACCCGGGCAACACCTACCACGTGCCGCTCAATCCCGGCGCGCAGAAGCGGTTCGGCAACGCCGACATGAGCGGGTTCACCTGCTGCAACGGCACGGCGCTCGAGAGCAACACCAAGCTCCAGGACTCCATCTACTTCAGGAGCGCCGACGACAAGACGCTCTACGTCAACCTCTTCGTCCCCTCCACGCTGAACTGGACCGAGCGCAAGGTGGTCGTGAAGCAGCGCACCGATTTCCCGTACGCGGACACGACCCAGCTGGTCCTCGAGGGCGGCGGCGCGTTCGACATCAAGATCCGCGTGCCGCGCTGGGCGGCGCGGGGCTTCTTCGTGAAGATCAACGGCCGCGACCAGGCGGTCAAGGCGGTGCCGGGCAGCTACCTGACGCTGCGCCGGACCTGGCGGACGAACGACACGATCGAGCTGCGGATGCCGTTCCACTTCTACCTGGTTCCGGTCGTGGATCAGCCCAACGTCGCCAGCATCTTCTACGGCCCGGTGCTGCTGGCGGCCGAGGAGTCGGCCCCGCGCACCGACTGGCGCCAGGTCACGCTCGACGCCGGCGACATCGGGAAGTCGATCACGGGCGACCCCGCGACGCTTCGCTTCGCCATCGACGGCGTCCCCTTCAAGCCGTTCTACGAAACCTACGGGCGGTACTCGGTGTACCAGCACGTGACGCTGAAGTAGGGGCGGACCTTGCGTCCGCCCGCGAACGAGGCGATCTGTCTCGCGGCCACTACAGCCCACGCGCCGATCCGCCTCACTTACCAGGACTACCCGGCGGCTTTGCCGTACTTCGCTTCCAGCGCCTCCACGATCGCGGCGAACCGCTCGAACACGCCCTCGCCGAGCTCGCGGCGCTCCAGGTCCTCGAACTCCCGGGAGAGGCGCTCGCCGTCCTCGCTCGAGAACGTGCGGTGCACCACGTTGGCGAGGCAGTCGTCTTCCTTCGCGATATGCTCCCGGAGCAGGCCGATGAACGACCACGCCTGTCGCCGGAAGGCACGCACGCCTTCCGCGTCGCCTTGCGACGACCGCTCCACGGCCTCGGCCATGCCCTTGACGCGTTCCCGCCCCAGCTTGTGTTCGCTGATCAATCCGCAGCCTGGGAAGAACGAGGTGGACTCGATCGCAGGAAAGAGAATCTGCTCTTCTTTGAGATGGTGCGTCCGGTCGGCGAACTCGCGCATGAACTGGATGACCTGCCTCGCGTCCGGCGCATCGAGTTCCTGGGTCCGGCGCGACTCGTCGCAGATGCGGCCGAGGACGTCGAGCCCGCGCTCGATCAGTCGATGCTCGCGCGCCAGCACGGCGTAGGGATCCTGTTCGACCGTCGGAGTGTCTTCGTGCATGGCCCGTGTCCTCCCCTCGTCGCCGTCAACCCGGCAACCGCGGTTGTCGACCACCCGGCCGCGGCCGGCTACCCGATTGAACCACGATTGGCCTCGCCTGTTCCACGACGCGCTCACCCACGCTAGAGCTTCGCCGGACGCAGGACAGCGAGGCGTTACCGCGGCAGGCCGTCGCATTCCTGTGCAGCGTCTGGCCGGCAGCCCGACTGGTGAAGCGCGCGCCCCGATGGCGCGTAGTCCGCTCAGCGGGTTCTCGTGGCTCGGCGGCGGCTCGGCCGGCCGAATCGCGCGCCCGCCGACGTAACGGTAGAATGGTCCCCTTCATGCCCTCACCGCCGACGGCTCACCGCCCGGAGCTCCGGCAGGCGCTCCGCCTCCCCCACGCCACGGCGATGGTGGTGGGCACCATCATCGGCGCCTCGATCTTCGTTCAGCCCTCGGAGATGAGCGCCGCCCTCCCGTCGATCCCGGGGCTGCTGCTGGCGTGGGTCGTGGCCGGCGTGCTGACCGTCGTCGGGTCGCTGATCTGCGCCGAGCTGACGTCCGCCTATCCGAGGACGGGCGGCGTCTACGTCTTCCTCACCGAGACGCTGTCGCCGGCGGCCGGCTTCCTGTGGGCCTGGGCGATGTTCTGGTGCATGCACTCCGGCATCATCGCCGCCATCGCGGTGATCTGCGCGCGGTACGCCGGTCACCTCGTCCCCCTCTCGGATGCCGCGCAGCGGGTCACGGCCATCGCGGCCATCCTGCTGCTGTCGGCTGTCAGCTACGTGGGCGTCCGGTTCGGCAGCCGCCTGCAGGCGGCGTTCACGGTGGCGAAGTTGCTCGCGGTGGCGCTGATGATCGTGGTCGGCTTCGCGGCGGGATGGCGGCTTCCGCACTTCGTCGGCGATCGCACGGCGCCCGACCTGTGGAGGAGCTTCCCGGCGGCGGTGGCGGCGGGGCTCTTCGCGTTCGGCGGCTGGCACATGGTGACCTACGTGGCCGGCGAGACGGTCGAAGCGCGCCGCACCATCCCCAGGGCGCTGATGGCGGGCACGGCCATCGTCACCGCGTGCTACGTCGCGCTGAACGTCGTCTACTTCTACGTGCTTCCGCTGGATGCGGTCATCTCGTCGACGCGGGTGGCCGCCGACGCGGCCGACGCCGTAATGGGCTCGGGCGGCGGCGCCATCATGTCGGCGCTCGTCGTCGTCTCGACCTTCGGCGCGCTCAGCGGCATCGTTTTGCTGGGCCCGCGGGTCTACTTCTCGATGGCCGGCGACCACCGGTGGCTCGGGTGGCTCGGGGCGGTCCACCCGCGCTTCCGGACGCCCCACCGCGCCATCGTCGCGCAGGCCGCCTGGTCGGCGGCGCTCGTGGCCACCGGCACGTACCGCGCGCTCTTCACACGCGTCATCTACACCGAGTGGATCTTCTTCGCGGCGCTCGCGGCCGGCCTGGCGGTGGCACGGCGCCGGAAGGACTACGCGCCGGCGTACCGCGTGCCGGGATACCCGGTGGTCCCCGCGCTGTTCGCCGTGGTGGCGATCGCCATCGCCGTCAGCCAGCTCGTCTCGAATCCGCCGGAGGCCGTGGTCGGCCTCCTGCTGGTGGGATCGGGGCTTCCGGCGTACCATCTTGGCAGGCCCCGCAGGGCGGGCGCGGGCCAGCCGCCAGCGGCCACGGACGCGTAAACAGGACAACTATCAGGCCGAGGAGCGTCGCATGCCAATCGTCGACTTCCACAACCACTACTACCCGCCGGCCTACCTCGACGCTCTCCGGTCGAAGGACACGAACGTGACGGTGGGGGTCGATGCCGACGGCAACCCGCTGCTCTACTACCCCGGCGACTACAACATCGTGGTGCGCGGCCACCGCGACATCGATTACCGGGCGGAAGTGCTGGCCGGGCTTGGCGTGGACCGGCAGGTGCTGACGCTCACCACTCCGGGAACCCATGTCGAGACGCCAGGGCGGGCGGCGGACCTCGCGCGCGTGGTGAACGACTCGTTCGCCGAGGCCGTCGCGACGCGCGGCGGCCGGTTTGCCGCGCTCGCGACGCTGCCGATGAACGATCCGGCCGAGTCGGCCCGCGAGCTCGAGCGGGCGGTGACGCGGCTGCAACTGCCCGGCGCGATGCTCTTCAGCAACATCAACGGGCTGCCGCTGGCCGACCGACGGTTCTGGCCGGTGTACGAGGCGGCCGACGGCCTCCGCGCCGTGCTCTACATCCATCCGAACCACCCGGTCAGCGTCGAGGCCATGACCGAGTTCTGGCTGATGCCGCTCGTCGGCTTCCTCATGGACACGACGCTCGCGGCCGCGCACCTCGTGTTCGCGGGCGTCACCGAGCGGTTCCCCCGCATCACGTGGGTCCTGGCCCACCTTGGCGGCGCCATCCCCTACCTCGCCGAGCGGCTCGATCGGGGCTTCGAGGCGTTCAAGGAATGCCGCGAGCACATCACCCGGCCACCGAGCGAACACCTCAGGGGCTTCTACTACGACACGGTGAACTTCGACGCGAACTCGCTGAAGCTCGCGATTGCCTTCGCCGGGGCCGGCCATGTGATGGCGGGCAGCGACTACCCGCACCAGATTGGCAGCATCCCGAAGATGCTCTCGAGCCTGCGGTCGCTGGACGTGGACGAGGCGACACGAGCGGCCATCCTGGGCGGCAACGCCGACGCGCTGCTCGCGCGCCGGTCGAACGGCGCGTGAGCACCCGCCGTCCTTGAGCGCTGCGCGGGAAGTTTCGACGGCCCTCTACTTCTACCACCCATCGCGCGCTTGCGGTTGTCCACGCGCGGAGGCACGCAGGCGCTGACGAGCTGTCTGGCCACTTTTTGCCGTCCGACTGGGAGATTTGTCAGTTCTCTCTTCCGTCGCCCGCGCCTAGGATGCCTGTTGGACGCCGTGCTCGCGTGCGTACCAGCTCATCCCCATGCACCGCTCGGTGCTCCGGCGCTCCCAGCCGATTGTGAGGGGCGACGCGAGCCGGAGACCATGGAGCATGGGCCTCGGCGCCCAGGTCACGCTACGGAAAGGAGCGGTCACATGCGACACCCCCCCATGATTTGTCGTGCGTTGCTGGCGACGGCGCTCGTTACGCTGGCGTTTGCGCACCCCGCCTGGCCGCAAGTGGCCGGGACGTCGGGCATCAAGGGAGGCGAGAAGCTCGCCGAGACCGGCGACCATACGGTCGAGGCGCTCGTGGAAGCGGAAACAAATCTCAGGTCGACGCTCGACGCCTACAACACGCTCGTCATGAAGCCCACGACGGACGCCAAGGGAGACTACAAGAAGCTGCTCAAGAACCTCGACAACGCCAAGAAGAAGATCGCGCAGGTGAGGCCCAGGCTCGACACGATGAACGTGGAGAGCGAGTCCTACTTCAAGCTGTGGCAGAGCCAGGTCGCCGAGATTTCCGACAGCGACCTCAGGGCGCGCGGTGAGGAGCGGATCGCGTCGACGCGGAAGGAGTACGACGGCATCCTCACCAGCCTTCGGGAGACGGCCACAACCCTGGACCCGTTCCTCAAGGACCTGGCGGATCAAGTCAACTTTCTCGGCAGCGATCTGCGCCCGGAGGCGCTGGAGTCGCTGAAGCCCAACGCGGCGAAGCTGAACAAGAGGGGGACGACACTGTTCGACCGCATTGGCACGACCGTGACGAAGGCCAACACCTTCTTCGACCCCCTGAGGAACAAGTAGGACGGTTCGGACGACGCGGCGACGGGGCGGGACGGGGAACCTGTCCCGCCGCCCTGCGCCGAGCCGTTCGAACGCCTCGGCGCCCGCCACGTGCGGCCGGACCGCTCAGTGCCGCGGAGTCGTCTTGGGGCCGATCGCCGAGAACGGGATGTCCTGCACCGCGTACTCGCGGGAGTCCTTGAAGTCGTAGTGCCACCACTCTTCGGGGTACACGAAGAAGTACCCCTCCCGCTCCATGGCTTTCCGCAGCAAGTCCCGGTGGGTCCGCTGCTCCGCGGTGCCACCGGTGTAGGTCACGAACGATCGCTCGGTCATCTCGTCGTAGCCACCCGGCATCTCCACCTCCCGCCCGGTCTTCAGGTCGAACAGCCCGACGTCCACGGCGCATCCGCGGTTGTGCTTCGACCCGACCGCCGGGTCGGCCACGAACACCTTCTTGTCCGCCGGCGTGATGTCCCAGAACAGCTTGGTGATCGTCCACGGCCGGTAAGCGTCGTACACGAGCAGGCCGTACCCGCGCGTTCTCAGCCACCGGTGTGCCTCGATCAGCGCCGTGGCAGCAGGCCTCTGCAGAAACGCGCGCGCCTCGCGGTAGACCGGGCGACCGACGAAGTTGTTGGCGGTGGCGTAACGGATGTCGAGCTTGATGGTCGGGTCGAGCTTCGCCAGCTCGACGAGCTCGCTCGCCCGGTAAGGCCCGCCTCCTTTCGGGGGTCCCGAAGGCTGCTGCGTTCCTGCCTTCTGCGCGGAGCCGGTCGCCGCCGCGAGCGCCATCGCGCAGCACGCCAGCGCTGCAAGCAGGCCGGTGGGCCGGTGTCTCGTCGAACCTGGTTGACGCATGGAAGAGCTCCGTGAGCCGGTTGTACCTCTTCAGGGCGAGCGGGAGGATTTACTCTGTCCTGAGCGCCGTCATCGGCGAGATGGCGGCCGCGCGCGCCGCCGGGATGACCGCTGCCACGAAGGCGCAGGCGCCGAGCAGCGTGACGGCAACCGCCAGCGCCAGCGGGTCCCAGAACGTCACCCCGTAGAGCTGTCCCGAGATCAGCCGCCCGGCGGCAATCGCGAGCGGCAGGCCCAGCGCCAGGCCAATGGCCACGCGCGTGAGCGCCGTCCGGAGCACGAGCCCGATCACCTTCGGGCGGTCGGCGCCGAGCGCCATGCGGATCCCCATTTCCCCCGTGCGCTGCGTCACCGCGAAGGCGGTCACGCCGTACAGCCCGACCGCCGCGAGCAGAAGCGCCACGACGCCGAACAGCGCGGCGAGGCTGGCCACCGCGCGCTCCTGCTCGAACGACATCTCCACCTGCTGCTGCAGCGTCCGCACGCTGTTGATCGTCAGGTTGGGATCGACCGAGGCGAGCGTCTTGGTGAGCACTGGTTCGAGCGTGCCGGGCGGGACGGGCGTCACGAGCATGATCCCGCCGATGAAGTGCGACATCCGCTCGATGCGCGCCATCATCTCGTTGGTGTACGGGACGGTCTGCGCGAGCGGCACGTAGAACATCGGGCGCGCCGGCCGGTTCAGGCCCCAGCCGGCGAACTTGGCGTCGCCCACCACCCCGACGATCTTGAACGTGTCCGCGTTCTCGGGCAGGTCGAGGCCGAAATGCTGCCCGAGCGGATCCTCGTCGCTCTTGAAGAACCGCTTCACGAACGCCTCGTTCACGACCGCCACCAGCTCGCCTGTCTCGTTGTCCGCGGGGGTGAAATGCCGGCCGCGCACGAGCCGGACGCCGAGGTCCTGGAGGTAGCGCGCGCTGACGCGGTCCCACGACGCGCCGGCCTCCTCGTTCAGCTTCGGCTGCGGCTTCCCCGACACGAGCACCAGCTCGCCCCAGTTGTCGGTGAGCGGGTTGTAGAGCGCGAGGCCCGCGCCCTTCACGCCGGGCAGCCGGCGCAGGCGGTCCTCGATCTCGCGGTAGAGCGCCTGCAGCTGCACGAGTGAATATGTGGCCGGGGGCCGGTTGAGCGACACCAGGACGCGCTCCGTCACGCGGAAGCCGAAGTCCTGGCGTTCGAGGTTGGCCAGGCTCCTCGCCAGCATCATCGCCCCGGCGACGAGCACGATCGACACGGTGGCCTGCACCACGAGCAGCCCCGTGCGGATGCGCGACGACCCGTCGCCGCCGCGGTGCATCGTCCGCAGCGCGTCGATCGGGTCGGTGCGGGTGGCGAACCACGCCGGGGCCGCGCCGAAGACGACGCCCGTCAACAGCGAGAGCGCGAAGGCGAACGCCAGGACGGCCAGCGACGGCTGGGCGCTGATTGGCAGGAAGGTGGAGCTGCCGAACGCGAGACCCAGCAGCAGGCGCGCGGCGCCCACCGCGACGACGAGGCCGACGAGCCCTCCGGCTACCGCCAGCAGCACGCTTTCGACGAGCGCCTGCGTGACGACCTGCTGCCGGCTGGCGCCGATGGCGAGTCGCAGCGCCGTCTGCGCCCGGCGCGCGGCGGCCCGGGCCAGCAGCAGGTTGGCGACGTTCGCGCACGCGATCAGCAGCACGAGGCCGCAGACGGCCAGCAGGATCTGCAGGCTGCGGCCGTACTCCTCCTTCATCACGCCGACGCCCGCGCCCGCCGGCACGACGTTGATCACCTGCTTCGGGAGCGCGCGGATCACGTCCGGCAGCCAGTTGGCGGGATAGCCCGAATCGTGCTGCAGCCACTGCCGGAGGACTCCGGTGAGGCGCGGGGCCATGCCTTCGGTGGAGGCGCCCGGCTTCAGCCGCCCGATGACGCGCAGCCACGCGCCGATCGGCTGCTCCAGCAGCGAGGCGTTCCCGTTGAGAAGCGGCTCCGCGTGGAGCGGCAGCCACACGTCGGGCGGATCGGGCCGGAGCGTCTCGCCGAAGAAGCCGGGGGGCGCGACGCCGATCACGGTGAACGGCTGCCCTTCGATCACGAAGGTCGAGCCGACCACGGAGGGGTCCGCGCCGTAGCTGGTCTGCCAGGCGCGGTGGCTGAGGACGGCGACGGGCGCCGCGGATGCCTTGTCGTCGTCGGGCCGGAACACCCGGCCGCCGAAGGCCCTGACGCCGAGCGTGGAGAAGTAGCTGCCGCTCACGTACTGGGAGCGGAGGGGCCTGGCCGCCGTGTCCACCCCTTCACGGCGAACACCCAGCCGCGCTCCGCCGGCCTGGAACGCCGTGACGTCCTCGAACTCGGGTGTCGCCGCCTTCAGCCGCTGATAGAGCGGGTAGGAAACCATGCCCCACCGGTCCTGGGGCCCACCCTCGACGCAGCACTGGTCGCCGTCGCCGATGCGGTAGAGCCGTGCCGGGTCGGCGACCGGCAGCGACCGCAGCATGATGGCGTGGATGAGGGTGAACATGGCGGTGGTGCCGCCGATGCCCAGGGCGAGGGTCAGCACGGCCGCGGCCGTGAAGACGGGCGACAACCTGAACTGGCGGACGGCGTAGCGGAAGGCACCGGGTAGGCTGGCCAGCATGGAAGGTTAGACGGTTTCGGGGGAAGCAGCGTTCGCCGGGGAAAGCTCATGGGGCGCCGAGGAAGGCGGGGGACCCCGCCCTCCGCCTGCCGCCCTCCGCCTGCCGCCCTCCGCCTGTCGTCTCAGGCTGTGTCGTCGGCGTAGATCCGGATGTAGCGGCCCTCGGTCTCGACGCCGACGAAGCGCTCGTCGAACACCCGGCACAGGTGCTGCGCAAGAGCGATCACGGACTCGGTGTCGTCGCTGCGGATCCGTGCCAGCAGGATCGGGTGCCGCCTCCCCTCGAAGAGCGCTTCCGCGTGCTGGACGGTCGCCGACGGGAACTGCCGGGCGATCGCGCGGCACAGCACTTCCACGTCGGCGTCGGCGTTGGGGCGGTGGCGAGTGTTCGGCACGTAGATGTGGTGCACCGGCTGGCCGATGGCCGATTGCAGCTGCCGCACGGCCGTTCGATGACCGTCCTCGTCCAACGTGGCCTCCTTCCGAATCGACCGTTCGGCGTCGGCCGCCGTGCGGTGGAACGCCTCTTCGATCTCGGCGTTGACGCCGCGACCGGCCTCGACGAGCCGGCGGCAGCTCTCGAGATACGCGAGCTTGCGGTCGGGCCCCCAGCCGGCCGGCGGCGATGCGGCCAACGCGCGGAGGTTCGAGATCACGTCGGCTATCTTCACGATGCGCGCGTCCGGCGACTTGCCGGCCATCGCGGCGATCCGGCTGCGCTGCCGCTCCTCCTTCGACAGGGTCATGTCGTCGGAGTTCTCCTGCACGACGCGCAGGACCCTCGGGCCGAACGCCTCCTCGAGTGCGGCCGGCGAGATGGAGGTGTCCTCGAGGACGTCGTGCAGGAGGGCCGCGATGCAGAGCTCGAGGTCGTCTCCGCCCGTCGCGCAGGCAACGAGGTGCAGGACCTCGATCAGGTGATCGATGTATGGCTCCTGCGCGGCCCCCTTGCGGCGCTGGTTGCAGTGGGCCGCCGCGGCGAACGTGAGCGCCCGCGTGAGCTCGGTGATCGCCCTGTTCATCGTGCCTCCCGCCAGGCCACGTCCTCAGCCCGCGGCTGCGGCGTGACCAGTCAGCATCCTCCACGGAGTAGAATACGCCGGGGCCGGCGCCTGTACCTCGACCTCCGGTCGCCGAACGCCGCGTCACGCGGCGCTCGGGTGATGGCCCCGGGGGACCTCATGTCAAGCGAGCCGAGCCGCCCCGACCTGCTGAAAGCCGCCAGGACGTTTGCCAGCATCCCGCGGAGGATTCGATGACGCACGACACCCCGGCTCATCGCCCAGGCATCAGCCGGCGCGCGTTCACGCGCCTGCTGGCCCTCACCGCGCCGGCCACGGTGGCCGCGCGCGAGGCCTTCGGGCAAGTTCCACCCGCGCTGCCGCCCCCGCCGGCGCGCCCGACCGAGGCGTTTTGGCAGTCGGTCCGGCAGCAGTTCACGCTGCCCGCCGGCGTGGCAATCCTCAACGCGGCCAACCTGTGCCCCGCGTGCCGGCCGGCCGCCGACGCGCTCGCCCGGGTGACGCGTGCCATCGACGACGACCCCTCGCTCGAGAACCGCCGGCAGTTCGGCGAGGGGCGCGAGGCGGCGCGCCGGACGATCGCCGCGCACCTGCGCGTCGCGCCCGAGGACGTCCTCATCACGAGGAACACGTCCGAGGGCAACAACTTCGTCTCGAGCGGCGTGGAGCTGAAGGCGGGCGACGAGGTGGTGATCCTCGGCGAGAACCACCCGAGCGCGAACGCCGCCTTTCGCGAGAAGGCGAAGCGGTTCGGCTTCACGGTGACGTCGGTGCCGCCGATCGTTCCCCACCCCGGCGCAGGCGCCTACCTCGATGCCTTCGCCAAGGCCATCACCCCGCGGACCCGGCTGGTCGCGATCACGCACGTGACCGCGTCGGCAGGGGATCTGCTGCCGGCCCGCGAGATCTGCCGGCTCGCGCGCGAGCGCGGGGCGCTGTCGCTGGTGGACGGGGCGCAGTCGTTCGGCCTGCTCGACATCGACCTGTCCGACATGCAGCCGGACTTCTTCACGGGCAGCGCCCACAAGTGGCCGTGCGGGCCGCGCGAGGTGGGCGTGCTGTACGTGAACCCGCGCGCGAAGGCCAGCCTGTGGCCCAGCGTCGTGAGCCTGTATGCCGGGGCGGTCGGCGTGTCCAGGACGCACGGCGCGCTGGGGCAGCGCGACGAGGCGGCGATGATCGGCTTCGGCGAGGCGCTCGCCTTCCAGCAGAGAATCGGGCCGAAGCTCATCGAGGCCCGCTCGCTCGCGCTCGCGGTGCGCCTGGCCGATCGGCTCGCGGCCATTCCGGGCGTGACGCTCTGGACGTCGCGCGACCCCGCCCGCCGTGCGGCCATCGTGACGGTGAAGCCGGGCTCGGCGGACCCGGCCAGGCTGGCGGCGGCCCTCTACGACAAGACGCGCGTGGCCTGCACGCCCCGGGGCGGCGCCGATCGCTCCGGCCTGCGGTTCTCGCCGCACTTCTACAACCTGGAAGCGGAGATCGACCGCGCGGCCGATGCGGTGCGCGCCCTGATGGCCCAGGGCTAGTGGCCTGTCCTCGCCATCTGTAAAGCGCCTTCCGGGCGGGGCATCCCGCCTGGCGGCGTTGCTCCTCCCTCAAAATTCCCGATATCCGGTCGGACGGGCCGGTTGTCTGTTGGTTGGCGTTGCGGCCGGGCAAGCGCGCGACACCGCCGCCGGTCCGACACAGCTCTACCACCGGCCGTGGGACCCGTCGTCCCAATTCCGCACAGAGATGGCGCCGGCGGCAGTTCGTCTCGCGCCGCCAAACTGATGATCCCGAAGTTCTTAGGGTGTTCCCTCCGGATGGCACGAGGCTTGTTCTCGCCGATCCGTCAAGACACCCCGACGGTCAACGAGGGATTCCCATGACCGACATCCGTTATGCGCTGCGAACGCTGCGCCGGACTCCCGGCTTCACCCTCGTGGCGGCTCTGACCCTCGCGCTGGGGATCGGTGCCACCACGGCGATCTTCAGCGTCGTGAATGCGGTCCTGCTGAGGCCGCTCCCGTATCGGGACGCCGACCGGCTCGTCACGATTCGAGGTTCGCTGCCGGATCTCCGCGACCTCGAGGCCGCCAGCCAATCGTACGAGGACACGGCGATATGGGCATCGAACCTGTACAACCTGGGATCGGACGCCGGCACGCGGCAGGTAATGGGCGGCGTCGTGTCGCGCACGCTGCTGCCGCTCCTCGGGGTGCAGCCGATCCTCGGGCGGAACTTCACGGTGGACGACGACCGGCAGGAGACCGTGATCATCGGCTACGGCCTCTGGCAGTCGCGCTTTGGCGGCGACCCGGGAGTCCTCGGCCGAAGGATCGATCTGAGCGGGACGCCGCATACGGTTGTTGGTGTCGCGCCCAACGGGTTCCGGTTCCCCGGTTCCGCGTTCCAGCTCTGGACGCCGCTCGGCGTCCTGGAGCAGAAGGCGGCCGCACAGGCGCGGGACCGCTCCCTCCGCATCTTCAGTGCCGTCGCCCGCCTCCGGACCGGCGCCACGCTGCCGCGCGCGCAGGCGGAGGCCGACGCCATCAGCCAACAGCTCGCCGCTGCCTATCCGCCGACGAACGAGGGCGTCCACTTGACGGTCGAGGCTCTCTACGACCGACTCGTGGGCAACGTGCGGCCGGCCCTGACGATTCTCCTCGCCACCGTCGGCCTGCTGCTCCTGATCGCCTGTGCCAACGTCGCGAACCTGATGCTCGCGCGCACGACCGTGCGCGGACGCGAGATGGCGATCCGCATCGCGCTTGGAGCGGGGCGTGGGAGGCTGCTGCGACAGCTGATCATCGAGAGCCTCGTGCTTGCGATCGGGGGCGGGACCCTCGGCCTCCTCGTGGCAATGTGGGGAATCGATCTGCTCCCCGCCGCGCTCGAGTCTCACCTTCCCCGCGCCGAAGGGATCCGCCTGGACGGCGTCGTGCTCACCTTCACGCTCGGCGCCACCCTCCTGACCGGTTTGTTCTTCGGGCTCGCCCCCGCTCTGCAGACGGCGACCGAGCCGTTCGCCTCTCTCAAGGAGGGCGCACGAGGGCTGGCGATCGGCGCACGGGGCCGGCGCGTGCGGCGCGCCATCGTGATGGTGGAGACGGCCCTTGCCGTCGTGGTACTCGTCGGCGCCGGGCTGCTCGTGCGCAGCTTCCTGTCCCTTACGGCCCGGGACGCCGGCTTCGCGCCAGGAGACCTGCTCTCGTTCAACGTGCAGTTGATCAAGGTGCCCGAGGCGTCCCGCGCCCAGGCGGCTGCGGTGCTCATGGAACGGCTCGGGGCACTGCCGGGGGTCGAGACGGCGGGCGCCGCGACAGGTCTGCCGGTTGTGACGCCGCAGCGCGGGACGCGATTCGCCGTCGAAGGGCGGACGCTGACGGCCGAGCAGGACGGAGCGTACTTCATCGCTGCCACGCCCGGATACTTCGAGGCGCTGCGCACCCCCGTCCTCCAGGGACGGGCGATTGACAGCCGCGACGTCGCCGGCGGCGCTCCGGTCGTCGTCGTCAACCGCTTGCTGGCAAGCCAGCTCTTTCCGGACGGCGACGCCGTCGGGCGAAGGCTGAGACTGGTCAACCCTGAGCAGTCCGACGCCTGGCGGACGATCGTCGGGGTCGTCGGCGATGTGAGGTACCGGGGGCTGGAAGAGGATACGCAGCCGACACTCTACACGCCGTTCGCCCAGACGCCCTTCATGTGGCTCTACGTGATGGTGCGGACGCCCGTGGTGTCGGAGTCGATGGTGCGGTCGCTCCGCGAGGCCACTTCCTCGGCGCACCCCTCGCTGACGGCCGCCGACGCGCGCCCGATGCGTGAAGTGCTGGCGGAGACCGTGGCACAGCCGCGTTTCAACATGCTGCTCGTCTCGTCGTTCGCGGTCCTGGCCGTGCTCCTGTCCGCGATCGGCATTTACGGCGTCGTCGCCTACTCGGTTGCGCGGCGGACGCAGGAGATCGGCATCCGCATGGCACTCGGCGCCGAGAGGGCCGACGTGCTGCGAATGGTGCTGGCAGAAGGCGTCGCGATGGCGGCCGCCGGCGTGATGCTCGGCCTCGCGGCGTGCGCGGCGATGACTCGACTGATGTCCGGCCTGCTCGTCGGCATCGCCCCGCGCGACCCGGTGGCCTTCGCGGCCGGGGCGGGTCTCCTGCTGGCCGTGGCCGTGCTGGCCAGCTTCGTGCCGGCCCACCGCGCGACGCGCGTGGAGCCGGTGACCGCGCTTCGCGCGGAGTGACGCCCCCGGGGCGGGCCGCGGGGTCGCCTGCCCGGCACGGCGCAGCGGTACAATCACACGATGACCCGGCACATCGGCATCGTCGCGTGTTCGGCGGAAGGCGCGGCCCTCTGCTACCGGACCATCTGCATCGAGGGGGCGGCGCTGCTCGGCGCCCACGCGCACCCCGAGGTGTCGATGCACACGCACCCCCTCGCCGACTACATGGCACGCATCTACCGCGGCGATTGGGAGGGCGTCGGCGAGCTGATGCTCTCCTCGGCGGGCAAGCTCGCGACGATCGGCGCGGACTTCCTGATCTGCCCCGACAACACGATCCACCAGGCGCTTCCCCACGTCGGCACCCGCTCCCCCCTCCCGTGGCTCCACATCGCGGACGTCGTGGCGGCGGCGGCGGCAGAGCGCGGGTTCCGCCGTCTCGGCCTGACCGGCACACGCTACCTGGTGGAGAGCGAGGTCTACCCGGAGAAACTGGGCGCACGCGGGATCGAGCACGTCCGCCCGGCGCCCGCCGAACGGGAGGAGATCGACCGGATCATCATGGATGAACTGGTGTACGGCATCTTCAGGCCCGAGGCGGTCGCGGCGTTCCAGCGGGTCATCGGGCGGATGAAGGACGCGGGTTGCGACGCGGTCGTGCTCGGTTGCACGGAGATCCCGCTGATCGTGAACGACTCGAACTCCCCGCTGCCGACACTCGATTCGACGCGGCTGCTGGCGCGAGCGGCCCTGAGACGGGCCGTCGAGTTTCCTCCGGCTTAGCGCGAAGCGGTCGATCGCAGGCGGGTAGCGCCAGCCGGACGCAGAGAGCCGGAGCTCCGCTCGCTCTTCGAGTCGTCTCTGGCCCGCCCGCTGGCGGTGCGGGAGAAGCGGTCCAAGTATCTCGCGAAGGCCGGCCCTCATTACTGCCTGATGCTCGCAGTGGCCTGGTTCGCCTCGCCGACGTCACGCCACCACGTGCTCATGCGGGGCGCGGTCTCGTCCTGCCTCCGGCGTCCGCCCATCGTCTTCGGGCATTCCCGGCGGTACAATCCCCCCCGTGCCTGCCGACATCGCTCTCACCGTCTACCTGGACGACTTCGTCGCCCTCCTGACCTACCTGGCCGTCGTTTCGTCGGCCGTGTCGGGAGCGCTCGAGGCCCGGCAGCGGGAGATGGACGTGGTGGGGGCCGTGTCGGTGGCCTTCGTGACGGCGTTCGGCGGCGGCACCTTACGCGACATGCTGCTGGGCAGGACGCCGATCTTCTGGCTGCTCGACCCCTGGCTCACCGTGGCCGCGTTCGCCACGGCCCTCGTGTCCTATTACTCGGTCAGGCGCGTATCGGACCGCCCGCTTCTCGTGGCCGATGCGCTGGGCCTCGGGCTGTTCAGCACGTTGGGGGCTACTTACGCCCTCCAGGTGAAGCTCTCGATGCTGGTGGCCGTCCTGATGGGCGTGGTGACCGGCGTCTTCGGTGGCGTGCTTCGCGACACCATCTGCAACCGGGTGCCCGCCGTCTTCCGCCGCAACACCGAGCTCTACGCGACGTGCTCGTTCGTGGGCGTGTGGGTGTTCGTCATCCTGATGCGGCTCACGCCGGACGCCACCCTGGCGGCTTGGGCCGGGACCGCCACGGTCGTCGTGCTTCGGTTGATCTCCGTTCGCTTCAGGCTGAGGCTGCCGGAACCGCGGGCCGTGGAGGGGGAGCGGGCTGGCCGGGCCGAGGAGTAGCAGCGATGCGGCAGGCCTCCTTCACCAGGAGCTTGCAGCGCTGGCTCACCTCCCGCGAGATCCCCCGCCGTTGTCGGGTCGCCATGGGCGCAGCCGGGGGATCAGGCGAGGGACGTTCCGCCTGTATGCCGCGTACGACCCGCCGAAGCGAGCGCTCAGCATCGGCTCCTCCACGAGCGGGATGTAGACCAGGTTGATGAGGAGGAAAGCGCCCGCCCATCGGGCGTGCGGCCAGGACCGCAAGACCATCGACTCCGCCAGGAGGACGAGCACGACGCCGCTGATCATCGGATTGCGCGCGTAGCGGTACGGCCCCTCGGCAACGAACACTCGCGGCGGATCCCAGGGCGCGAGCGTGCCGCGGCCGCGCGTCCAGAAGAGGAAGAGCGACGATCCGAAGAGCGCGAGGCCAATTCCGAGAACGGCCAGGCCGGCGGCGGACAGGGCGTACGCCACGGCGCCGCGCGGCGCGACGAACG
Organism: uncultured Acidobacteriota bacterium; assembly: GCA_963744445.1. Lineage (GTDB taxonomy): Bacteria > Acidobacteriota > Vicinamibacteria > Vicinamibacterales > Fen-181 > CAVUTP01. The sequence goes on along the minus strand of CAVUTP010000014.1, from coordinate 1,089,932 downwards.
CCATGCGATTCGCCCGGGCGATCCACACGGGCACGAGAACCGTGACGGTGAACGGCAGGATCGCGATCGACACGAGCTGCCGGACGATCATCCAGGGACCCACGCGCCTACGGCTCCCCTGCCGTCGGGCTTTCGCCACCAAGGCTCCGCCGCACGGCCTCGAGCACGCTGTTGGCCGGCGGCATGATCCCGAGGATCACCTTCTTGCCGCCATCCACCACCACCCTGTCGCCGACGAGCACCTTGAACTCGCCGTAGTGACCGTGGATCATCCGCACGTCGGTATGGAGCTCTTCCCGCAGACGGGCCGCCACCCGGGCGGCGTGCAGGGCGGAGATTCAATAGGCACAGTAGCGAATCGCGACCGATGGCATGTTGCGCTCCTTGGGGCCGGGGCCGTCACGCGGACTTCAGCGGAACCTATCGCAACTTACCACGCGCCGCAACCCAGCCGCGAACAGGGCGCGACGGCCCTTCTCAACTCGCCATTCGCCTTCCGTCCCCGTCGATCGCCCGAAACCTCGTTCCGGGTGGGAAGCACAGCCCGAACTCCGCCGCCAGCAACCCCTCCAGTTCCTCGCGTCGAATCTCCCGGCTGACCGTGCCCTCGGCCGAGCGCTCCGTCCACTGGAGGTTGCGAAGCACCTTGCAGCCGCTCGTCGTCCTGAGCTGCGCGGTGAGCGTCTTCACGAACCGGCTTTCCGGGTGCGTGCTCGTGTACCAGTTCGCCACGACGAAGTCGATTGGCTCCCGCGGCGACACCTCGAAGACGTACTGATCCGTCCAACCCTCGCCGGCATCCGCCTGGAGCACCTCGTAGCCGTCCCGCGCCCCGACGCGATACATCGTGCCACCCTGCTCCACCGTGCTGCCGTCCAGCGGCACCGGTTCGAGCGGCGTGGAGCCTCCGAACCCGACGTCGCACAGCCACTGCCTGTCTTCGACCGAGACGACGAGGAGCATGTGGGTGCGGGGCGTGACCGCCGCGCCCTCGGACACTCGCGCCTCGCAGGACATGACGCGAAAACCCAACTCCGTCAACGCGGCCAGGAACAGCGAGTTGTGCTCGAAGCAGTAGCCGCCGCGATGTCCAACGACCATCTTGCGCTCGAGCGCATCGAGCGCGAGGTCGATGGGCAAGCCGAGTTGGATGTCGAGGTTCTCGAAGGGAATCGTCGTGACGTGCGCGCGGTGAAGGCTCCGGAGGGTGGCGAGGTCGGCGAAGGCCTCACCTTCGTAGCCGACGCGTGCGAGGTAAGTATTCGGGTTCATCGCATGCTGTGGGGTCACATCCTGAACCAGCCGTCCTTTCAGGATGTGACCCTCGTCGTCCGTCGCGTCTACTCTCTGGGGCATGTCTTGAATCGCCGCTCTCCTCAAGAGCTGCCCCCCGGTTCGCCGCCGGTCTTCTACTTCTTGACGTTGCGCGGGTCGTCCGAGGGGTTGACGTAGTTGATGGCCCACGGGCCGATGCCGTGAATCTGGACAATCGTGTCGCCCCTGGCCTGGGCGAAGTGGTGGGTGCCCTTGGGCATGACGGCAAACGACGACACGCTCAGCGCCTTCATCGAAGGCTCCGAGAAGGTGTCGCCCATCCCCATCAGGAAGGTGCCCTGGATCACCGTCACGTGTTCGTCCGCCGGGTGGAAGTGCGGTGGAATCGTGTAGCCGTCCGGGAATTTCGCGCGCATGGTGAACGGGCCCGAAGCGGATGGGTCACCCTCCAGCACCGCCAGCTCCGCCCCGGCCGGCAGGCCCGGTGGCGCCGCCCCCCAAACGGCTTCGTCCGGGGTAATCATGATGTGGACGGGCGCGGTGGTCCCCGACGTACCCCGCGGCTGCTGGCCGGAAGCGCCGAACACGAACAACGCCGACAGCGCGAGCGCCGCAGCGATCGAGCGCCTCATCGTCTCCCTCCTTGTGTGCGATGGCCTCTGTTTGGTTTACGCCCGCGTTCGCCCGGCGTCAACCTGAACGGGTCTCATCGCGGACGGGCTGATAATCGCCGCCCAAAAACGGGATACACTCACGCTCCAGCTGGGGGTCGACGCCCTGACGCCCAGCCCGTGCCGAGGCCCGGATGAACAACGCGACACCGCTGCCCGCGCCCGCCCGAATCGGAGACGGCCTGGCGAGCGTGGACACGCCCGCACTGCTCCTCGACCTCGATGCCTTCGAGCACAACCTCGACACGCTCGACGCCATGCTGGCGGGCCTGCCCGTTCGCGTGCGCCCGCATGCCAAGTCGCACAAGTGTCCCGAGATTGCGCGGCGCCAGGTGGCCCGTGGCGCTGTGGGGGTCTGCTGCCAGAAGGTCAGCGAGGCCGAGGCCCTGGTCCGCGGCGGCATTCGGGACGTCCTGGTGGTGAACGAGATCGTCGGCGCCCGGAAGCTCGCCCGGCTGGCGCGGCTTGCGGGTGAGGCGAGGGTTGGCGTGGCGGTGGACGACCCAGGGAACGTGGACGACCTGGACCAGGCGGCGCGCGAAGCGCGCATCACGCTCGACGTCCTGGTGGAGGTGGATGTCGGCCTCAACCGATGCGGCGTCGAACCGGGATCGCCGGCCGTCTCGCTGGCGCGCCGCGTGGCCGACAGGAAGCACCTGCGGTTCGCAGGGCTGCAGGCCTACCAGGGCCGGGCGCAGCACGTGCGTGGCTTCGAGGATCGCCGCGCGGCGGCGTGCGCGGCGGCCAACAAGGTGAGGGCAACCCTCGACCTGCTGGCGGAGGAAGGGCTGCCGGCAGCCACGGTAACCGGCGGGGGGACGGGAACGTTCCAATTCGACGCCGCCACCGGCGTCTACACGGAGGTTCAGCCAGGGTCCTACGTCTTCATGGATGCCGACTATGCCCGGAACCTGGGGGAGGACGGCCGCGCGGTCCAGGCGTTCGAACAGAGCCTCTTCGTCCTGACGACCGTCATGAGCCATCCGGTTCCGGCGCGCGCCTCGGTGGATGCCGGACTCAAAGCGCACAGCGTGGACTCCGGGATGCCTGTGGTCCACGACATCCCCGGCGCGCGGTTCACGCGCGCCTCCGACGAACACGGCGTGATCGAGCTCGACGTCCCCGGCACGCTCTCGCTTGGCCAGAAGATCAGGCTCGTCCCGGGGCACTGCGACCCGACGGTGAACCTCCACGACTGGTTCGTCTGCTTCCGGGGAGACCGCGTGGAGGACATCTGGCCGATCACCGCCCGCGGGGCGTTCTACTGACACAGGCGCGCAGTTGACTCCGGGACTGCTGCTCGGGCCGGAGACGGGGCGTAAGATGGGAAAGAGGAGCGCCCATGCACCTTCCGAAGTTCCCCCCGCCCTTCCGCCACGAGCACCCGCCCATCCTGGACGTGGGCGCAGTCTTCCAGGAGCGCCTCACCGCTGGCCAGCGCGCGGCGGATCGCGTCGCCGCCGTCATGGGCTCGTGGCCGTTCGTGATCGGGCAGACGGTGCTCCTGGCGCTCTGGGTCGCGCTCAACGTGCTGGCGTGGGCCAGGCGCTGGGATCCCTACCCCTTCATCCTGCTGAATCTCCTCCTCTCCATGCAGGCGGCGTACGCCGCCCCGATCATCATGATGAGCCAGAACCGCCAGGCGATGAAGGACCGGATGGAGGCGCACCACGACTTCCAGGTGGACCAGAAGGCGGAGTTGGAGGTTCGCGTGGTCCTGGAGCACCTCGACGCCCAGAACCTGGCCCTCCAGCACATCGCGCGCGAGGTGGCCGCCATCCGAGAGGACCTGCTGCCTCGCGGCCGCGCGCGTTAGCGCTGTCGATGACGAACCGGCAAGCCACGTTCAACAGCGCTTAGCCAGGTCAGCCCATCCATGGCACCGGCGCTTTCGCTTCGGGGCCGCTGCCGCTCCCGAAGCCTCGAAGGCGCGCCTCCGACCGCACCGAACTGGTCCTGCCCCGCGCCGGACCAGCAGGAGCGCGAGCGGCTGGACTTCGACTTCTGCCTCCAGCGCCTGCGGGCCGCGGTGCGGCAGATGTCCGCGCTCTCGACTGCCAGCCGTCCTCGTGTGGCGGAACGATGGCCGCGACCCGGCGCAGCTACGGGACGAGGTCGCACTTGACGCGCCGGGCTGCCCGAAGCGGCTCGAAGTGCCGTCGGTCGGTCGTCGCGATGGCGACCACCTTCAGGCGCTCGGCGATGGCCATGACGCTGGCGTCCACCAGGCCGACCTCCGGCTGCGCCTCCATGATCGTCGCGGTTCGATCGAGGTCCGCGCGGGTCGGGTGTTCCAACTGCACTTCGCCGCGCGCGAGCGCGCGCGCCAGCTTCAGTTCCGCCGCCGGGCCCAGCCGCGCGCGAACGAGGTAGGCCGCCTCGGGGACGACCGTCGTCGGAGCCAGCAGCGGTTCCCGGTTGCCGCGGAGCCAGTCCCGGCATCGCCGGTGCCACCGGTCGTCGGTGTCCGCCAGCGCGTAGATCACCCCGGTGTCGAGGAGCACGGCCATCAGCGTGGCCCCCGCTTCGCGCTCCCCTTCCGGGGGACGCGCTTCCGGCGGCCGGTGGCGGTTCCTGCCGCGTCCTTGCGGGCCGTCGCCTCCTCCTGCCAGAGGAGCTCCTCGTGTCGTTCGGCCGTGTCGCGGTGACCGCTGGCGCCCGCCGCCACGAAGCTCAACGAGGTGCCGCCCGCCTGCTTCTCCCCGGTGACGTACTCGGCGAGCGCCTCGCGGACGACGGACGCCATCGGCTCCCCGCGTCGTCTCGCGATGGCCTTGAGGTCGTACTCGAGCGCCTCGTCGACGAAGATGGTGGTCCGCTTCATATGATGACGTATGTTAGCATACCCGCCGACCGCGAGTTCGTCGTAGCCCCACGCCCGGAAGCGGAGATCGACCGCGCGGCCGATGCCGTGCGCTGATGGCAGGGCTTGATCGGCGCGCTTCAGTAGATCGAGTGCGCCTCTCAGGTAACAGAGCAGGCCCGACGGTGCAAATTGTCAATCCAACTTACAGATTGCGCAATCGTCCAAATCAACAAATCAAATCAACAAATCGACAGATCAACAAATCACCAAATGACACTTGAGTAGAATCCCCCAATGCCCGTCGCCCTCGACCTCCTCCTGACACCTCACCATCGCCTCATCCTTTCGCAGGCCGAGGGGGGGCTGCCTGCGGACAGCGAGATCGCCGGGCGGCTCCGCAAGGCCTTCGAGGGCGGCACGGGCGAGGGCCTGCTCCACCTGGGCGCGGCGGAGTCCGCGACGCCTCTCCCGCCAACCTTCGCCTACTGGCGCGACTTCGCCCAGCGTTACATCACCGCGCTCTGCGCACGGCCAGGCGCCGGTGACGACGAGGGCGGGAGGACCCACGGTCCTTCGCCGGACGTTTCCGCCGTCCTTGCTCCGCCCGCCGACGAGCTCGAGGCGGCGGTGGCCGCCGCGCCCCCGATGGTCGGCGCGGAGTATCTGACCACCGGCGCGCTGCACGCCCTCTGGACCGCGATCGCCGAGGCCTTTGCCGCGCGGCTGGCGGCATCCGGAGCCTCGGTGCAGGACGTCCTGCGCGCGTTCGATCCCGCCTGGAACACGGTCGGGCGCGTGCACTTCCACCTCGCGGAGAACCGGAAGGACCCCGAGGCGCCGTTCGCCTTCCTGGCCACGTACACGCACGGCCTCACGGCGCAGGGGACGCCGCAGCACGTCCCGCTCGGGCAGGCCCTTCGCGAGTACGCAGGCAAGGCCAACAAGGCGCGGCTGCTTTCGCTGCTCCTCCCCGTGCAGCGCGCGGGAGAGCAGTGCGTGTGGCTGAAGGAGATGGTGGACGAGGGGGAGATCTTCCACCCCTTGCGCTGGACGCCGCGCGAAGCGCTCATCCTCCTCCGCGACGTCCCCGCGCTGGAACGCGCGGGCGTCGTCGTCCGCGTGCCGGCGGGTTGGAAGGGCGGCCGGCCACCGCGGCCGCGCGTCACCGCCACGGTCGGCACGAAGGCGCCGTCCGGTCTCGGCCTCGACACGCTGCTCGACTTCCGCATGGACGTGACGCTCGACGGCGAGAGCCTTACGCCGGCCGAGGTGCGCGCGCTGCTCGAGGGCGTGGACGGCCTCGCCTGGCTGCGCGGCCGGTGGGTGGAGGTCGATCGTGAACGGCTCCGGGGCCTGATTGACGAGTTCCAGCGCGTGGAGCGGACCGCGGCCGAGAAGGGCCTCACCTTTGCGGACGCGATGCGCCTCGTGGCCGGCGTCGATGCGGGCGATGGCGAGGCTGGCGGAGACGAAGCCCGCGAGTGGTCGGGCGCCGCGGCCGGCCCGTGGTTGTCCGGCGTGCTGCAGGCGCTGCGCGGCCCGGAGGCGCTCGCGCGCGTGGATCCGGGCCCGGCGTTCCAGGGCACCCTTCGGCCCTACCAGCAGGTGGGCGTCCGCTGGCTTCACTTCCTGTCGTCGCTCGGCCTGGGCGCCTGCCTCGCCGACGACATGGGCCTCGGCAAGACGATCCAGGTGCTCGCGCTGCTGCTCGTCCTGGAGAAGGAGCGCGCCCACGCCAAGGATGCCGAGCGTGCCCTCGGCCAGGACGCCGAACGGGCCCCCGGCCAGGACGGCGAGCGCGCCCACCGCCAGGCCGCCGGCGGGCGTGCGCCGGGCAGGGACGGCCGGCCGGCCCCGGGGGCGCCGGACCGAAGGCAGCCGACCCTGCTGGTCGCCCCCGCCTCGCTGCTCGCGAACTGGGCCGCCGAGATCGCCCGCTTCGCGCCGGGCCTGTCGGCCCTCGTCGCCCACCCGTCCGCGATGGGGGCCGAGGCGTTCAGGGCGCTGGACGAGGCGCGCGCGAGGGAGGCCGACCTCGTCATCACGACGTATGGCTCCGTCCGCACGCTTCCCTGGGTTTCAAGGCTCCGCTGGGACCTGGTCGTCGTGGACGAGGCCCAGGCGATCAAGAACCCCGGGGCGCAGCAGACGCGGGCGGTGAAGGCGCTGAACGCGCGGGCGCGGATCGCCCTGACGGGCACGCCGATCGAAAACCGGCTTGGCGATCTCTGGTCGATCTTCGACTTCATCAACCCGGGCCTGCTGGGATCGGCGAAGCAGTTCGCGGCGCTGAGCAAGCGCCTCGCGGCACGCCCGCACAACGCCTACGGGCCGCTGCGCGAGCTGGTGCGCCCCTACATCCTGCGGCGCATGAAGACCGACCGCGCGGTGATCGCCGACCTGCCCGACAAGACGGAGGTGAACGCATACTGCCTGCTCAGCCGCCTGCAGGCCGCGCTCTACGAGCAGGCGGTGCGCGATCTGCGCGAGCGGCTGGCCGGCAGCGAAGGCATCGAGCGGCGGGGGCTCGTGCTCGCGTCGCTGATGCGCCTCAAGCAGATCTGCAACCACCCGTCGCACTGGCTCGGAGACGAGGCGTGGCGTCCGGAGGACAGCGGCAAGTGGGCGCGGCTCTCGGAGGTCGCGGACGTGATCGCGGCGCGCCAGGAGAAGGTGCTCGTCTTCACGCAGTTCCGCGAGATCACCGGCGCGCTCGCCGCCCATCTCGCCCGCGTGTTCGGCCGGCCCGGCCTGGTGCTCCACGGCGGCACGCCCGTCAAGGCCCGCCGCGACCTGGTGCAGCGCCTTCCAGGAGGACGAGCGGGTGCCCTTCTTCGTGCTGTCGCTCAAGGCGGGCGGCAGCGGGTTGAACCTGACCGCCGCCTCGCACGTGGTCCACTTCGACCGCTGGTGGAACCCCGCCGTCGAGGACCAGGCGACGGACCGCGCCTTCCGCATCGGCCAGACCCGCAACGTGCTCGTGCACAAGTTCGTCTGCCGGGGGACCGTCGAAGAGCGGATCGACGAGTTGATCGCCTCCAAGCGCGGGCTTGCCCGGGACGTGCTCGAGGGCGGCGCCGAGCTGCTGCTCACCGAGATGAAAGACGACGACCTGTTGCGGCTCGTGGCGCTGGACGTCAACGCCGCACTGAGAGAGCGATGATGGCCAGACGAAGACGACGCGCCTGGAGCTCGAGCCGCCGCTATGACCGGTTCGACGACGACGGAGGCTGGGGCGGCTTTGCGCCGTACGTGCCCGTCACCGTCCGCAAGGCGCAGGCGAAGAGGACGCTGCAGGGCCTCCGGAAGGCCGGGCAGGAGGTGGCGCCCGTCGAGATCGCCGGGCGGAAGATCGCGGCGACCTTCTGGGGCGGCGCGTGGTGCGAGAACCTCGAACGCTACTCCGACTACTCGAACCGCCTGCCGCGCGGGCGGACCTACGTGCGCAACGGCTCGGTGATCGACCTTCGGATCGGCGCCGGCCGCGTGGACGCCCTCGTGAGCGGGTCCGAGATCTACACCGTCGTCGTGCAGGTCGCGTTGGTGCCGCAGGCGCGCTGGCGCGCGATCTGCGGGCGCTGCGCGGGCGGGATCGATTCGCTCGTCGAGCTGCTGCAGGGGCGCTTTTCGAAGGGCGTGATGGAGCACATCTGCGCGCAGGGCACCGGGCTGTTCCCGACGCCGCGCGAAATCACGTTCTCGTGCAGCTGCCCGGACTGGGCCTCGATGTGCAAGCACGTCGCGGCGGTGCTGTACGGCGTGGGCGCGCGCCTCGACCAGCAGCCGGAGCTGCTCTTCCGGCTGCGGCAGGTGAACGAGCAGGACCTCCTCGCCGGCGCGGGCACCGCGACGCGGCTGTCGAAGAAGGCGCCGGCGGCCGGGAAGGTCCTCGCGGATTCGGACCTGGCGTCGGTGTTCGGCGTGGAGCTGGCGGACGCGGTGCCGGCGGACGCGGCGCTGCCGCACGCGGAGCGCGGGAACCTGAACCCGGCCGGGGTGAAGGTGGCGGCGCTGCCCGCCGCATCCCGCCCGCGGGCAAAGGCGAAAGCGAAGGCAACGGTGGCCAAGCCGCCAAAAGCCAAGGCGCCGCTCGTGCCGGGGCTGAAGGCCGATGGGGGCCGGACGGCTGGCACGAAGGGGAAGGCGAAGGAGAAGAAGTCCCTGATGTCGCCGGCTGCCCGCCAGGCGGCCGCCGAACGCATGCGCGAGTACTGGCAGCGGCGGCGAGGGGAGTGACGCGGCCCGCGTTCGACGGCCGCCGGTCAGTCGTTCTCCGCCGGCGGCCTGCGAGGTCTCTGAGCAGCCTTCCTGGCGATCGAGCGCGCGAAGTACGCATCCGCCAGGCGGCCCACCGACCTCTTCACGACGCCGAGGCGGGCCGGATAGAAGTAGGCGGAGTCGAACCAGCCCCGTTCGGCGTAGTACCGGTAGTCGGCCTCCGTCTCGTCGAGCTCGATCCGGACGCTGTTGCGTCCCATGCGGAACAGGACGATCTCGAGCAGGCCGGGGGTGTGCGGCTGATCTGCGGCGAGCTGCGCGCGGAACCGCTTTGCCTGCTTCGCCAGCGCCGCGTCCCTCACCCGGCGCTCCTTCTCGGTCATCGGGACGAGGGCCGTCGAACAGGTGCCCTTCACGACGTCGAATCCGAGCGCGGTCCCCATCAGGTCGAAGTACTTGAGGATCTTGGCGCCGCCGAAGAAGCCCTGGACGACGATGCTGGTGAACGCCTTGCCGTGGTACTGCGGGCGGTGGCACCCGTAGCCGAGCCTGTCGAGGAAGAGCTTCATCAGGGCCGAGACCTGGAACGAGTAGTTCGGCGAGGCGAAGACGACGCCGTCGGCGTCCTTCATCTTCGCGAGCAACGCGTCCCGGTCGTCCTCGCAGCGGGCAGAACTCCTCGCCCTTCGCTGAAGCACACCTTGCAGCCCCTGCAGGGCTCGAGGTGGTAGTCGCTCAACCGGACGAGCTCGGTCTCGACCCCACCGACGGCTTCGAGCTGGTCGAGGAACTCCCGGGTGGCCTGGTAGGTGTATCCCTTCCGGGCGGCACCGACGAATGCGGTGACCTTCTTCGCAGCCACGGTAGCACCACCTTTCCGCTGAACTCGTCCCATCCCATGCCGGCGAGGCCCGCGCGGGCACCAGATTGTACCTCGGCTCAAGGCGAGGTGGGCTCGGGGACCCGGACGACTGCCCGCCCGGGACCTCCCTGGATCTCACGTGCGCCACATCCAGGTGCGGTCTTCGCGGCGCAGCTCGGTGGGCCGTTCGTAGACAGCGACCGGGCCCGAATCTAGAAGCGTACCTCTACCTACTCTGGCCCCGACACCGCCGCCCGAGCGGCCTGCTCGAGTTTAACCGGCGGCTGCCTCTTGGCGCGCCGATCCTGAGCGAGCCCTGGCAACCGCTGCAACGTCGCGCCCGGCTCATCTTGCGGATTCTGCCTACAGCCGCCGGGAAGACGGTGCAGCTTGTAGGCGTTTTCCGTTCTTTCGCGGCAGACGTCGAGGCGCTAGGCCTCGCGGAAATCGAGGCTGGCGCGCACGCGGCAGAAGGACAGGATCACGTCTCGATTCGGGACGTGCTCAACACCTACCCGCACGCGCGGTGCGGCGCGTCGTGTCCCGCCGAAGCCGCCTCGTTGTTGTTCGGCGTCAGTCGGAGCTGACGACTCGAACAGCCGCCGCGCGGCGTCGGGCAAGCCGGGCCGGCGTCTGGAACCCGTCGGTCCCGGGGAAGCGCCCGTGCTCAGGGAGCGGCGCGCTTGATGTCCGTCTGGGAGAAGTCGTTGCCGACGTACAGGAGAGTGTCACGCGACGATTTGGCCGTGGCGTAGGCCAGGCAATCGCCGAAGTTGAGCGCGGCCGCGTGACGGCCGCGCCCGAAGCGGCGGAAGGCCTCGACGGCGATCGTCCATTCGGCGGGGCCGAACGGCAAGACCGACACGCCGAGTTCCTCGATGAGGCCCTCAACGGTCTTGGCGCTCCTTCCTCCCCGACGCCCGATGAAGACGAGGCCGGTCTCGGCGAGGGTTGGAGCGCCGACGCCGACGCGGTCCGCCTCGAGGATCACGTCCACGAGGTCGAGATAGCCCGGCTCGGCGAACAGCATGGCGATCAGGGCGGACGAGTCGAGGATCACACGCCCTCCGGCCCGTATCCGAGGATCGCATCCTCTTCGGCCCGCGTCAGCGCGCGGCCGAACTGCTCCTTGGGAACGCCGGTCCAGACCTGGTTCTTCAGGAACGCCAGCACGGAGGCGCGCCGGTCCCGCCGCGGCACGGTCGTCAGCCGGCGCTTGCGGTCCTCGAGCGCTTTTCGGATGGCCTCGGTCTTGGACTCGCCGGTCATTCTCGCGACCTCCGCCGCGAGGCGCTCGACGGTCGGGCTCTTGATGTTCAGCGCCATTAGCACCATTCTATACCATTTATGGTGTAATGGTATACAACAGCGGGCGCGCGGCCGCGCGAGCCGACTTGAGGCGTGCACATCGCCCTGTCAGCGCGTCTACTCGTCGTCCGAAAGCGTCCAGCGCTCGCGCGGCGTCAAGTCCGCGGAGCGGACGAAGCCGACCTCCCTGCGGGGACGCAGCGGTGCTTCTTGATGTCGTATGAATATCGTATAATCGGGCGATGCCCAAGCGAGCCATCTCGGTCACCCTCGACGTCGAGAACCTGGCATGGCTCAGGGGACGGGCGCGAGGCGCCCGCCTGCGCAGCGTGAGCGAGCTGCTCAATCGGATCGTCACGGCGGCCCGGACGGGCGGCCGGGACGTGGCGCCGAGGTCGGTTGTCGGGTCCGTCGACATCGACGACTCGGACCCGTTGCTCGAGCGCGCCGACGCCGCGGTCCGCTCGCTCTTCGAGTCGTCTCTCCGCCGCCCGCTCGCGGTCCGGGAAGCGCAACCCGAGGTACCGCGCGAACGCCGGCAGGAAGCCGAAGAAGACCCGTGGCTAACGCCGACGCCGCGGTCCTCGACACTCATCCCCTGCTGTTTCATGCCCGGGGTGGCCGAGGCCTCGGTTCGAAAGCGGCCGCCCTCTTCGCCCGTTGCGAACGCCGCGAGGCGGTGCTCTACGTTCCCGGCGTCGTTGTCTGGGAATGCGCGCTGCTGGCGCGGTCCGGGCGGGTGGACCTTCGCCGCAGTGTCCGCGCCTTCTTCGACGACCTGTTCAGCAACCCGGCCTACCAGCCGCTCGACGTCACCCCTGAGGACGCGCTCCTGGCCGACGAGCTGGGATTCACGCGCGATCCCTTCGATGCGCTGATCGTCGCCACAGCCCGCAACGCGGGACTGCCCCTCGTCACCCGCGACCGCGACATCGGGAAGGCGGGGGCGGTCGCAGTGATCTGGTGACCATCGGGCCGCACGCGGGGTCCGCTCGAGACGGCGAGGATCACATGGCCAGGCGCTCCGTGACCTCAAGGCCAAGGACGTCGATGAGCCCCTGCGCTTGCTCGACGCCCTGATGCGCCGGAAGGAACAGCTCTTCCCCGACGACGGCCGAGTGATCGTCGAGTGGGATGCCTGGGAATCGGAGGGGCAGTTAAGGCTGAACGTCGCCTCCACCTTCCCCGACTGAGCACAATCCGCAAGATCGCCCGGCGCCGCGAGAAGAAGGCGAGGATGCCCGCGCCGCAGGGAGCCGGATACCCTGGAACGAGTAGTTCGGCGAAGCGAAGACGACGCCGTCGGCGTCTGTGCCTGTCGGTCTGTGCATTGCCTTTTGCCGCTGCCGGGGTTCATACTGCCGCCCCGGGAGGGCTCGATGATCAGGACAAGTCAAGCCGGGCGCGTGTTCCTCGTGCTCGCGATCTTGCTGGGCGGCGCGGACAGCCTGATCGCGCAGGCCGCCGATTCGAAGCCCGTCTTCGCCGTGGGAACCGCGAGTGCAGCCCGCGGCCAGAAGGGAACGGGGGTCATCGCCGTTCCCGCCGGAAGCGATGCGGGGACCAGCATCCCCGTGGCGGTGGTGCACGGCGCCCGGCCTGGCCCCGTCCTCTCCCTGGTCGCCGGGGCCCACGGCACCGAGTACAGCGTCGATCGTCGCGCTCGAGAAGCTCATTGCGCTGCTGGACCCGTCGGCGATCTCGGGGACGGTGGTCATCGTGCCGCTCGTCAACGTCGCGTCGTTCGAGCAGAAGGTGCCGCACCTCAACCCGGTTGACGGCAAGAACATGAACCGCTTCTACCCGGGCAACCCCGCCGGCACGCAGACCGAGCGCGCGTCCCACGCGATCACCCGGGAGATCGTTGACCGGTCCGATCACCTGATCGACCTCCACGGGGGCGACCTCGACGAAAGCCTCAGGCCCTACACCTACTGGACCGTGACCGGGAACCAGCGCCAGGACCAGGTGTCGCGCGAGATGGCACTCGCGTTCGGCCTCGACACGATCATCATCTCGACCGACCGCCCGAAGGACCCGGCCGAGTCGCGCTATCTCGAGAACACGGCGACCACTCGCGGCAAGCCGTCGCTCACCGTCGAGGCCGGCCACGCGGGGACGGTCGAAACCGACGACGTGAATGCGTTGGTGAACGGGTGCCTGAGCGTGATGCGCTACCTGCGCATGCTGCCCGGCGCGGTCTCGGGCATGGACAACCCGGTGTGGATCGAGCGGCTGGCCTCGATCACCAGCGACCAGACGGGGATGTTCTACCCGCTTGTGAAGCGGGGCACCTACGTGGCCAGGGGCATGCTCGTCGGCTACCTGACGGACTACGTCGGCAAGACGACCTTCGAGGCCCGCTCGCCCGAGGCAGGGGTCGTGCTGTACCTGCGGGCCGTCCCGTCGGTCGTGAAGGGCGAAACCGTCGCGAGCATCGGCATCGTCAAGAAAGAGTGAGGCGCCGGCCCAGGCGGCGTGGATCCTCACCTCGAGTCCCCGCCACGAGCCGTGCGGCCCCTCGGGCCAGGCGTGATGCCCGCCACGCAAGGAGAGGAGAACCTGGTGTTCAAACGAAAGCTGGCGTGTTCTGCTCTTGGGGCAATCGGGTTGATGCTCCTTTCGACGGGATGTCGGTCCGTTCAGCCAGCGGAGTCGAGGCAAGAAGGGAATTCCAGGATGGCCGTTCACTACCTGGAGATCGTCAGCAACGACGTCGACGCCGTGACCGCGCTCTACCAGCGCATGCACGGTCTCTCGTTTGGTCCCCCGGACCCCGACCTGGGGCAGGCCCGTGTTGCGACTCGAGCAGACGGAACGCTGGTGGGCATTCGCAAGCCCCTGGCGGCGCACGAGCAGCCGGTCATGCGAACCTACCTCGAGGTCGAAGACATCCAGCAGGCCGTGAAGAAGGCCGAGGACTCCGGCGCGACGGTGGCCTATCCCCCGACCCGGCAGGGACAGCGGGGCACCTTTGCGATCGTGTTCCAGGGCGACGTCCAACACGGACTGTGGCAACGCTAAAGGCCACCGAAGAGCGTCCAGCGCTCGCGCAGGCCGTCCTCGCGGCGATCCTGCAAGATCAGCCCGATGGCTTCGGCGAGGCTCTGCCGCGCCTCGTCCCTCGCCGTCGGCGACAACGGTGGCGGCGAGAATCGCGGCCGCCCGCCGCAACGACGACAGGGTGGAGGAGTAGGGGCCGAAGTCCCGGTCCTCCAACGCGGCGTCCACCTCCTCCTGCAACAGCGGCTGCGTGTCGTGCGGCTGCCGGACTTCCGCGGGCCCGCGCAGCACGGTCGCCTGTCGCTCGGGGTCGCCGGCGAACGCGAGGTGGCTCAGCTCGTCGTGGGAGAGCAGATCGGGGTAGAAGAGGTCGTTCACCGGGTCGCGGTAGAGCGGTCCCTGGCCGCGCCAGGCCTTCCGGAGCGACGCGGGGTCTGCGGCCCGGGCGAGCCGCGGCGGAAGGTCGAGGCGCGCGAGGCGCGCGGCCATCTCGTCGAGCGACAGCGGCCGGCCGGCCTCGAGCACCGCCAGCGCCATGAGGTCGGCGATGCTGACCAAGGGATACCGCACGGCGGCGCGGAGGTCGGGCACCGGGATGCGGAGATCCTGGGCTTCTGGCTCCTCATTGACGGCCGGGAGTTCTACGTGCCGTTTGCGGAGTTCCCGTGGTTCGAGGACGCGACGATTGCCGAACTCGGGATCGTCGAGCGACCGTCGAGGGAGCACTTGTTCTGGCCCAGGCTCGACGTCGACCTCTCCCTGGCCTCGCTCGAAGACCCCGACTGCTATCCGCTGGTCAGCCGGCGGCCGGCCGACCATGCCCTCCCTTCTGCCGAGCACGCACGTGAACGGCCTTCCCGGTACCTCGCTCGGAAGCGCCGCTGAACTGCGGAGGAGGTATCTGGCGGAAGAGCCTGCACCGCTCGGAGCGAAAGCGCGGTGGGGGTGGTGGGATCGAAATTCAGTCCCGGACTGATTATTCGGTCCTGCCCGCGTGAGATCGCGCTGGCCTTGCGCCCATCGGGCGCGGAGTGAACCTCGGTTGATTCGTCGCAGGCAGGGTCAGCCCTTCTTCAGGAACTCCAGGTCCTGGTAGTCGCTGGAGGTGCCGCGAGCCTTCACCGCAATCTCCTTCATCCGGACGAGGTCCTCCCTGCTCGCGATGTGAAAGGGGTACGACTGGATCTTCCTGCGTGTGGATTGGCGACGCACCTCGCCTGCCGGCATCGGGAAGTCGAACAGGAGGTCGACCCTCAGATTGAGACCGCGGTTGTAGAAGTAGGTAGACTGGGGGCGATCGGTCCGGAGTCGTGCCGAGGCCACGCCCCGGTTGTCGATCGTGCGGGCGACGTTGCCGTGCGCGTCCGTCGCGGAGACCAGCTCGAAGCCGTGGCGGTAGAAGACCTGGAGCAGGCCGTCGTGTTCCCGCGCTTCCTCGACGACCAGGAAATCGAAGTCCTTCGTGACGCGGGGTGACCCGAGCATGACGAGGGCCATGCCCCCGACCAGCGTGGGCTGGAACCCCAGGGGCGCCAGGTCGTTCAGGAGGTCGCCCACCGCCGCGACGAAGTCGAAATGCCGCCTCCCGGCGCTAGGAGTCCTTGGTCTCGCCGCCATAGAGTCCCGGCAACCGCCGGTTGCACGTGGATTCGGAGCGGACGTGCGCCGGCGGCCGAAACCGGTGCATCGCCGCCAGGTAGTCGAAGTTGCTTCGCATGGCCTCGGCTAGGAGGAGCGAGTCTGCCCGCGCCCTGCCCCCCATCCCGGCAATGTCGGCGCGGCGCCGTGCCGAAAGCCGCCGTGCCCGGCTCAGCCCGCCGCGCCTCCCGAGCGTCCTGGCCATGTCGCGAACGTCCATACACACCTGCTTATGGCTCGACATCGAGCGGCACGACCTGGACTGCCGTCCTGACCGCTTCGGGGGCGTCGGCGGGTATGATACAATGTAGTTCTTGATCTACACGTGGGGAACGATGGCGCTGAACATCAGGAACGAAGAGGCGGAGCGGCTGGCGGCCGAACTTGCGCGGCTGACGGGCGAAACGAAGACCGAGGCCGTTGCGCGGGCGCTGAGGGAGCGGCTTGCCCGCGTGCGGGGCGAGCGCCGGCGCCGGAAGCTGGCCGACGATCTCGACGTGATCGCCCTGCACTGCTCTTCCCTTCCCGTCCGCGACCGCCGCAGCGACGACGAGATCCTCGGCTACGACGAGCACGGGGTCCCGCGCTGATGGTGATCGACACCTCGGCCCTGCTGGCGATCCTCGGAAACGAACCCGAGCGCCGGGCCTTCAACGAGGCGATCGAGACGGCGGCCTCGCGGCTGCTCTCCACGGCGAATTACCTGGAGGCGTGGATTGTGCTGGAGGCTCGCTACGGGGCCGAGGGCGCCAGGGACCTCGACGTCTTCATCGACCGCGCGGGCATCGAGCTCGTGGACGTGGATGCCCTGCAGGCGCGGGCGGCGTGCCGCGCGTTCAGCCGCTTCGGCAAGGGGCGGCACCGCGCGGGTCTCAACTTCGGGGACTGCTTCGCCTACGCCCTCGCCACCGCGCGTGAGGAGACCCTCCTCTTCAAGGGCGACGATTTCGGGCACACCGACGTGGCGCGGCCTTAAGACGAGGCCCGCGTACACCGGGTCGCTTGTTGACGCTCTTCTCCCTCAACGGTGCCGTGGTCCCATTCCCAGACCGCCGGGACGGAATATCCGTCCGGGACTGAAGATTCGTAGTAGCTGTCTGCCCCGGCGAGCACTGGCCCGCCATCCTCGCCACTGCCTCCGCTCGAGCAGAAACTGCGCTTCGCTTTCCCCCGGAGATCGCAGGTTTCGCGCAAAGGTCGCCGCTCCTTCGCTCGTTTCCCTGCCGAAGCATGCGGCCCCGGCTCTTGCACCGCGACGAGGCAGTGCGATAGGCGAGGCCGAGCCCCTGGCCCATCGCCGGCGCGCCTCGAGGCCTGCCATGCCAGAAATCAGCCGGTTCTTCGGCATCGTCATCGCCATCTTCTACAACGACCACACGCCCCCTCATTTTCACGCTCGGTACGGGGGTGAGCGAGCGATACTGTCGATTGAGACGCTCGGCGTTCTGGAGGGCTCGCTCCCGCCAAGGGCGCTTGGGTTGGTGACTGAATGGGCGGCCATGCACAGGGACGAACTGACAGCCAACTGGGGTCGCGCGAGGGAGAAGCTGCCCTTGGTGGCGGTCGCGCCTTTGGAGTAGGTGAATGCTCAGGGATGTCGTCGCGGTGAAGGCGTCGGGAGGCAGTCGGCTCTGGCTGCGTTTCGACGATGGGGTCGAAGGCGAGGTGGATGTGAGCCGCCTCATCGCTTTCGACGGCGTGTTCGAGCCATTACGCGACCCTCGGGTGTTCTCGGCCGTCAGCGTGAACCAGGACCTTGGAACGATCGTGTGGCCGAACGGAGCCGACCTCGACCCGATGGTGTTGTATGAACACGTGAGTCGGCGTTGACGTCACGAGCGCAACCGCTGCCGCAGCCCTGACGATGGGGGCTGGCGGCTTCGGTTGGTCGTGCGGCCTGCCCAGGATCGGTTGTCACGGCTTCTCCTGGCGCTCCATAGGGTCAGCCCAGGCGAGTTCCGGATCAGCGACGGTCGATCTCCTCGATCGCCGCCCTCCACACGTCGGCTTTCCCAAGTCGAACCGCAGCGCGCGCCGACGTTCTCCAGGAGCATCGCGAGGAGATTGACCCGCTGCTCCTCGGTCCAGAACAGCTTTCCCTCAGCCATCTCGAACCTCTCCGGGGTCAACTCCCAACGGGCAAGAGCCTCGTCCCCGGTCCACGCGCGACCGTCGAGGCGAACGTCCCACTGGATGGCTGGCATGATCCTCGACTCTCCGGCCAACCGTGGCCATCTTAGTCCGCGGGTTCACGTCCTTGGCCCGCGGGCGTTCCCGTCGTCCCCTCCGCGAGGCGGAAGGCCGAATCGTGCCGCAGATGTTCGGCTTCGTCATGGACGTCCACGGCAAGAAAGGGATCCGCGCCGCGTGGGACTACTTCTGCGCGAGGGAGCTCCCGCTGGAGGACGCGCCGCAGAACCCCGACTTCGAGCAGCTGTTCACGACCTGGCTGCTGTTCGACTGGCAGAAACCGCGGGGCCTGGTCAAGTTCTCCACGCGCTTGTGGCCCGCCCGGCCCCCGGCGGCCGAGTTTCTCGAGCAGCGTGGCCTGGGGCTCGCTCCCCTCGAAGAACGCCTGGTGCGCGCGTCGCTGGATGCGCCGCTCAGCTTCATGGTCGTGGAGGCCGTCTCGCCGGGCCGGTCGATCGGCCTGCGCGACATCTTCACCGGCACGCGGGATACGGTGCTGGAGCGGTCCGCCTCGCAGATGGTGGAGCCGGGCAACATCCTCCTGACGCGCGTCGTGAGGGTGGATGCCGTCTCGATCATGATGGGGGCTTCGCATTGGGTCATCCCCACGCCCTGGCACAACCACATCATCACCCTCCGGCAGCAGTGGACGGGCGGCGGGATGACGCTGCCGGCCGCGGAGGTGAAGCGACGCCACGCGGAGATCGTGGATCTCTACGGTCACATCGTTGATCGCCTGCTGAACCCCGAGCCGCCGAAGCTGCAGAACACGGACGGGGATCCGCTGGCGCCCACAAAGCTCGAGTTTGAGCTGGGCTGCTCGCCCCAGGAGGCCGTCGGCCGGCTCGCGCCGTTGGCGCACGGGCAGGACCTGGAGGAATCTCCTCGAGCCCGAGGAGAACGGTGCGGGCGACAGTCCCGTCTACGAGGTGCCGTGGCTCACGCCGGGCAACGCGATGCACCCGGATTGGGAGAACACGTCGCTGGGGACCATGAGGCTGAGCGAGGGGCGGCTCGAGGCGGAGGTGAACTCGGAGCGCCGGGCGCGGCGGCTGCGCAAGGAGATCGAGCGGCGCCTGAAGGACCGCGTCGTGTTCCTGAAGCAGGAGACCCTGAGCGTCGAAGCGATGCTCAAGGGGAAGGGTGGAGAGATGAGCGCGGCGGAACGCCGCGAGCAGGAGGCGCTGCAGAACCACCCGGAGATGAAGGCCCGGATGCGGGAGATGGCGGAGCGGCATTGGGCGGCATGGCTCGATCGGCCCGTCCCCGCGCTGGGCGGCGTGACGCCGCGGGAGGCGGCCCGCACGCCACTCGGGCGGGAGCGGCTCGAGGCGCTGTTCGCGGAATTCGAGGCGCGGAACCGGCACGCCCCTCCCGAGCAGCGCGTGGACCTCGCGCGGCTCCGGAAGGAACTGGGACTCCGTTAGGCCGGGCCCGCTGGTGTGGCCGAATGGTGCCGGCATGGCCCCGGAGTTGTTGCTCCACGACCGAGTCAAGCGAGTGGCGTAGCGGCGTCCTTCGGGGGCGCGGCGTCGTGCATCGGCCGGGAGCGGCTCGGGCCGAACCTAGATCTGGCCGATGGGCGGTACGGACAACCCGCGGCAGATCTTCAAGGCGAGTCGGTTGGGGATTTCGGTATGGCGGGGAATCGCTTCGACTGCGCCCGTATTCGGGTTGGTCCAGAGCGAGTGTGAGCTGCCTTCCCGCTTCAGTTGGCACCCATGCTTCCTCAGGTGCTGAAGCAGGCTGCTCCGCTTCATTTCACGATGACCGTTTCGCGCTCGGCGTCGGGCGGCACGCCTCGCAAGCCGTCCTCGCGGCGATCCTGCAAGATCAGCGCGATGGCATCGGCAAGACTTTGCCGCGCCTCGTCCTTCGTGTGACCCTGGCCGTTGGCTCCAGGGATCTCCGGGCAGTACGCAATGTACCAGCCCTGGTCGCGTTCGAACACAGCCGTGAATTCGTTCCGCATGGCGTTCCCCGAGGCCTACGATAGCGCCCATGCCGGTCGTCTGTCCAACCAACTGCCTCGCAGGTCCCGATGGATCGAAATTCAGTCCCGGACTGATTATTCGGTCACCCCTGGACGTCGAGGTTCGTCAGCCCTGCTTCCCTCGCCCACCCGACCGCTTCGGAGAATTCCCCGCGTGTGAGCGGCCGCGCGATGGCAGGGTACCGCGACGCCTGGAACACCGGGCGGTACTGGGACATCACGTTGACGTAGGTGTCCTTCGGCAGGTTGGCTGCGATCCAGCCGAACACCTGCCTGGAGCCGCTCACCCCGTTCGGCATCACGAGGTGGCGGAGCATCAAGCCGCGGTACATCAAGCCGTCCGCGGCCGGCTTCGCCACGCCGACCTGCCGGTGCATCTCGAGCAGCGCCGCCTGCGTCACCGCCGGGTAGCTCTCTGCCCCCGGCGAGTACCTGGCCCGCCATCCTGGAGTCCGAGTACTTGAAGTCCGGGAGGTAGATGTCAACGACCCCGTCCAGTAGCGGAAGCACGTCGGCGCGCTCCCACCCGGACGTGTTGTAGACCAGCGGCAGCCGCAGGCCGCGGGCCGCGGCCCTGTCCAGCGCCAGCAGGACGTACGGCGAGTAGTGCGTCGGCGTGACGATGTTGATGTTGTGGCAGCCCCGGCGCTGCAGGTTCAGCATCATCTGGGCAAGCGTCTCGACCGTCTCCCGCTCGCCCTGGCGGCCCTGGCTGGTCTGCCAGTTGATGCAGAAGACGCAGCGCAGGTTGCAGTGCGAGAAGAACACCGTGCCCGAGCCGCCGCGGCCCACGAGCGGCCGTTCCTCGCCGAAGTGCGCGTGGTATCCGGACACGACCAGTTCCGGGCCTGCCCCGCAGTACCCCTTCTCCCCATCGAGGCGCCGGGCGCCACACTCGCGGGGACAGAGGTTGCACGCGCGCATCCGCTCCCGCAGCTGCCCGCCGCGTTTGCGCAGCTCACCGTCGGCCTGGAGCCTGAGGTACGGCGGCTCGAACGGCGCCGCGCCTGCGCCGGGCCTTGCCTCGCCGGCTTCGCGAGCGAGGACCATCGGGAGGCCGGCGGCCCGCGCGGCGAAGGCCGCGGCCGCGCACTGCTTCAGGAACGCCTTGCGAGATTCGCCTCGCGGGGCCTCGGCCGGCGGGATGTCAGGGCGGGACGCAGTCTTTGCCATCGTTCAGCCTCATCCTGCGAGGGTTATTCTCTCCCAAACCGGCCAAGCGGGGGAGGGTGCGCGGCCAAAGGCTCGGTCGTCCATCGGACGTGTTACCCGCGAGCCCGAGTCGCCGAGGCTCAATGACTGCAGGACTTCGTCGGTGCCTTTTGTCCAACTCGAGGATCAGGATGGAATGGTCTGATAGCTGCCTCTCGCGCGCCCCGTGCTCGTATCGGCATCCGCGAACGAGGGAAAGCAGCGGTTGCGAGACGAATGCGTGGTCAATACGGAAGCCGTTCTTTCCGGTCTTGCCTCTCTTCCACGAGAACCAGGTGAAGTCCCTCTTGTTACCGTTTACGTGGCGCCAGGCGTCGCGAAGCACGCAGCCTAGCTCGATGAACTCCTCGGAGCAGTTGAACGGCACCCCCTCCCGATCACACCTCGAGTCCCCCGTATTGAGGTCCCCGAGAAGCACGAACCTCCGGTGGCGCCGCTCGCCGGCGGCCCGCAGAAGGCTCGTCCAGAACGACTTCTTGACCTCTCCCATCGGCCCGTACACCGCGGCGACAGTGACGTCCACCTTCGGAAGCGCAACCTCCATCCAACGGTTTCGAAAGGCGGGTTTGGAGAAGGGCGCCTCGTACACCAGGAACGGCAACCGGCTGAATAGAGCGATTCGGTTCCCGGCCTGAACCGGATCCCCAATTAGGCGATGGCGGTAACCGCGCTCGGCGAGGCTGTCGATCACCGCCTACGCGGCGGGCAGTCGGAACTCTGTGAGAGTGATTAGGTCGGCGTTGTATCGCAGGAGTTCATCAGCGACGGACCTTGATCTGTTGCCCGCTCCCTGAAGAATGTTCCACGCAACCAGTCTCAAGACGGTCTCCTCCTAGGACGAGCGAGAGGCCCGCCCTATCCGAGGGCTCCGAGGCGGTCCAGGTCGCCGGCTTCTCCGCTCAGGCGGCTCCCCCGAACGGAATGCCCCGCAGCTCCAGCCTCACGTGCCGGCCGCCGGAGTAGAGGTCCGCGGAGGAGACGTCGTGGCCGCGAGCGTGCAGGTGCTCCCACGTGCCGCGGCGGAGCGGGTAGACGAGGGTCGCCCGCACCTCGCTGGCGTCGAAGCCGCCGGCGTAGGCCAAAACCTGGTGGATGTCGGCGCGGTGCGCCTCCCGCTGCTCGTCGATGAACTCGCGCCACCCCACCTCGTCCAACTCGGCGAGGTGCGCCTTGTACTTCGCGTCCACCACCTGGATCGCGCGCCCGCCGGCCGCGCTCGCGCGGTGGTGGACGACGATGTCGGGGAGGAGGTGGCCGAGGGACCGGTGGACCGGGTCCGTCCAGTGGAGGGGCACGACCGTTTCGTTCAGGCGGCCCACCCGCACCTCGCCGCCGGTGACCGCCGCCTCGCGCCGGATCACACCTTCCACGTAGCCTTCCCAGAGACGATCCAGCGGCAGCTGCCACGAGAGCCCGTCCTGCTCCTTGCCCCCGCCCAGGCCGCGCTCCTCCACCACCCACGCCATGGCCTCGAGGCCGCGCCGGATCACGACGTCCAGCAGCGCGTCGTGGCCGACGGCCGTCCCGAGCGACGCGCGCCGCGGCATCTCCGGGCGTACGTCGGCGACAGCCTCGAGCAGCTTCACCGCGACGAGCGCCAGCTCCACCGACACGCGATCCGTGCCGCCGACGCGAATGAGGTCGGCGTAGAGGCGCTCGAGCGTCCAGCGGACGGCGCGGCGGATCCGCGGGTCGAGGTCGAGGTCAGGGAACCGGCAGGGGACGCGGTCCCAGTGACCGAGGCGCAGCGAGTTGCGCCAGTACTCGGGCCACAGGATGCGTCCGCGCGGCTGGCGGAGGACGGCCTCGGTGTCGCGGTAGCCGCGGCGCACGTTCCGCAGCAGCTCGCGCAGCCTGGCCAGGACCGGGCCGGCGAGCACCCAGGGCGGGACCTCGCGGCCGCTGCCGGGGACCATCGGCAGCGCGAGGAACTCCGGCGACGCGTGCCATCCCGTCTCGGTCAGGACCCGGCCGATCCCGCTCCAGCCGAAGCGCGGCTCGACGACGAGCCCGCCCCTCACGTGTCCGGTCTGCCCGGACAGCAGCGGGATCGCGCCGGTCCGGCCGCTCGGCACCAGGCGGACGGCGGCGCCGTGCGCGGTGGCCTCGAACGCGGGCGTGACGCCCAGCGCTCGAAACCCCGCGTCGTTCATCCGGATGAACTTGTCGGCGTGCTGGTCCCAGCTGGCCTCGCTCCCGACGACGAACGGCGTCGCGGGCACCTTCACGCCGCGGCCGTTGTCCGTCGTCTTCAGAAGGACCTGGTCGGTGGGCTTCCACCGCTCCCGGCGCGTCCAGCCATGGACGCCGGCCTTCTTCTTTGCCCCCGTCGGCTTCTTTCCCTTGGCGGCGGCCATGTGGCTACCTCGCGCCCGCCGGCAGGCCCCCGCCTGCCGCGCCCCTCGTCACGCCCCGACTCCGTTCGCCCCCGTGCCGGCTGACACCGTCGGTCCCGGGCTACCGAAGACGAGGTCGTCCACGAAGTCCCGCACGGCGTGGAGCTCGGTCGTCGCGGCGCCGAGGAATCCCTGCCGTAGGTACTCGTCGAGCAGGGGCAGCAGCTCGTAGCGGAAGCGCTCGCGCAAGGCCGCCTCCGAGTCCGCCAGGAAATACGAGTGTCCGGGCAGGAGGTCGAGGGCATCGTCTGGCGCATGCTCGATGAAGACGTCGGAGAGCCGGTCGAAAACGCCGGTGGCGAGGCGCCGCACGCCTTCGTCCGACTGCCCAGCGACCACCTCGCGGCTCGGCATCATCGTCACGAACGCAAATCGCCGCCGGATGGCGAGGTCGATGGGCGCGATGCTCCGGTCGGCCGTGTTCATCGTCGCCACGACGTAGAGGCCCGGCGGCAGCGAGAGGCTGGTCTGGCCGTCCACCGGGTGCGGCAAGGCTACCTCGCGCGGCCTCTCCCCGCCGATCTCCGCGGCCTCAAACAGATAGATGGCCTCGCCGAGCACCTTCCCGAGGTCCGCCCGGTTGACCTCGTCGACGACTAGCAGGAACGGCTGGTGCGCCGCCGCCTCCACGGCGGTCAGCAGCCAGCCCTTGCGGACCTGGAACCTCAGGCCGGCGTCCGTCGGGTCGGGCGAGAGCCCGACGACGAAGTCCTCGTAGGTGACGGCTGGATGGAACTGCACCGTCATCGCGCGCGAGGAGAAGAACTGAGCAGCGATCTGCGCGGTGAGGCGCGTCTTGCCCGTTCCGGGCGGGCCCTGCAGGATGACGAAGCGCCGCGAGCGCAACACCTGGTCGACCTGCGCTGCGTCCACGCTCGGGAACACCTGGCTGCGGAGGTCGCTCTCGAAGGTCAGGAACTGCGCCTCCACTTCCTTTCGGACCTGCCAGCCGCGCTCGAGTGCGTAGAGGTCGAAGAACGCCTGCACGACGCGCTCGGCCTTCGCGGAGTTGTGCTGCGGGACCTGCGAGACGCAGTAGAACTCGTGGCCGTAGCGCTTGAATCCCGCTTCGAAGCCCGGGAACCTACGTTGGACCTCCTCGGGCACCTTCACCCCGAGGGCGGCGGGATCAGGCTTCGTCCAACCCTCCACGCCGAAGCTCGCCAGGTATCGCCGCAGCGCCGCCACCCGCCGACGATGCCCTGGGCGGGTGAGGATGCCCTCGTCTGGCGACAGTCCCTTGGTGCCGACCACGAACGTGAGAATGCTGCCGTTCTCCTTGCTCGGCATCCAGACCACGCTCGTACCGCCGTAGGGCCCCGATGTCGGGTTATCGGGGTGGATCAGCCCCGCCCACGGCACGCCGAGGTCACCTTCGGCGAGCGAGTACGCGTCCCGGAAATCGAGTCCTCGCCGTGCTTCTGGTAGTAGCGTTCCTGGAAGAGGTCTTTCAGGAGGGCGCGGATGTCGGTCTTCGGTGCTTGCAGGCCAGGCGCAATGACGGCTGACAGGCGGGTGAGGACAGGTGGTTGATTCGACACGCGGGGATGGTTGCCGATGCCCAACCGTCTGTCAACCGCCAAGAGCGGGCTCGATTCGGAGTCAGATGGTCCCGGACGGGCCCGGCGGCAAAGAGAGGAGGCGCTGGCCTCGTGCGCAGACGACTGTGTCGATGAAGCAGCGTTCAATCCTCGCCGACAGCCGCTGCGAGGTCCGAGTTATCTGACTGAAGGCTGGTTCACGTCGGCCGGGGAGGTTGCCTATAGCGCGCGTGGAGCCGAGCTGCCCTCTCTGCCAACGGGCCCGCGACGGGGCGCTCGCGTGCGAAAACGGGATGGCAGTCGCCTTCGATGATGGCTACCCGGTCAGCCGCGGACACACCCTGATCGTCCCCCGCCGCCATGTGGCGGATCTGTTTGCCCTGAGTTGCGAGGAACAGCAGGCACTGTGGGCGCTGCTGCCGGTGGTGAAGGATGCCCTTGACCGCGCGCATCGGCCGGCCGGATACAACATAGGGGTAAACCTTGGTGACGCAGCCGGGCAGACCGTCGCGCACGTTCACGTCCACGTGATCCCGCGCTATCACGGCGACGTAGCGGACCCTCGCGGCGGCGTGCGTTGGATTATTCCAGACCGAGCCGACTACTGGAGTGCCAGGTGAGCGAGCGCGATCAGGATGCTATCGCCCTCGCGGAACGCGTCCTCGCCATCCTGGAGCAGGGCGGGTTTTCGGCGACCTACAAATTCGCCCTCTTCACGGCCATCCTGGACCTGTGCATCGAGAAGACGTCCGTGACGGGAATCCCGCCGGAGTCGCTGACCACGCGCCAGCTCGCGGAGAAGGTGGTCGAGCTGTACTGGAACCACGTGAGCCCGTTCGGCGGCGTGGGGACGCTGAGACAGGGAGGAGGCACGGGCGAACAGGCGGAGATCGTACGGCGGATCGCGCGGGCGCGCGAACGATGGGCCGATGCCAGCACCGATACGCCGCATCGCGCGCGCCGCGTGCACACGCTGGAATTCAACAGGCTGCTCGATTTCGTCGAGTGGAAGCTGATCGAGATGCCGATTCCCCGCCTGCAGGTGCTCGGACGGGAGGAGGAGCGTTTCCTTTACGAGTACAACTGGACGCGGGAAGTGCGGCGGCCGGATGTCACCGGCTATCAGAAGGGCGCGACGGCGGACTTCGACAACCGGCTCCTGCTCCGGCCGGGAGTGGCCGAGCAGCTCGTGCGGCTGAACGGCATCCTGCGCCCGCTCTTCTACCGGAAGTGGGCGGTCATGGTCGCGCGCATGAACGCGCTTCCCGAGGCCGAACTGGAGCAGTTCCTGTTCGGCGCCGAACGCATCCCCCTGGACCCGGTTCGCCAGCCGCTGCGCGATCTGCAGGAGAACCGCTGCTTCTACTGCGACGGCCGAATTGTCGCCGCGGCCGATGTGGACCACTTCATCCCCTGGTCGCGATATCGGGACGATGGGCTCGACAACCTGGTGGCCGCGCACCCGGCCTGCAACAACAGTAAGCGCGACTTCCTCGCCTCGGCCGAGCATGTTCAGCGCTGGGCATGCCGAACGCGGCTCCAAGCGGCGGCGCTCGACTCCGTGGCGCGCCAGTTCTCGTGGCCCCGTAACAGCGAGCGCAGCCTCTCGGTGGGAGCCGCCATCTACGTTCGGCTACCGCCCACCACTCGCCTCTGGCAGGGACGGGATCAATTCGTGCCCGTCGATCACGGCCTGATCAGGGCCGCCCTGGAAGTTGCCTTGAACGGCGGCAGCGCGTAAGGGGGGAGTCGGCTTCCTCGCACAGTCACGTCTTCTACTGCACCTCCACCGCAGTCCCCCCAGCCGCCGACTTCGTCAAGAGCACGGTGTGCTCGATCCGGCCCTCGAATGCATCGTCATGCGACACCAGCAGCAGCTGGTCGAGGCCGGCGGCGTCCTGGACTTGCAGTATGGCGTCGGCCAGCTTGCGGCGGCTGTCGGCGTCCACGCCGTAGGTCGGCTCGTCGAAGACGCAGAATCGCAGGCGGCTGAACTCCTCCACCATCGCGAGCGTCATGGCCAGGGCCAGCTTCGTCTGCTCGCCGCCGGAGAGCATCGCGAAGCGGCGGTCGCCGGGCGTGATGCGCAGGCTGTACTGGGCCGCGTTCCACTCCAGTTCCACAGGATCGGGGTTGATCTGGTTGTAGACGGCCTGCGCGCGGTCGGCGATGCGCGTGCAAAGATGCTGCGCCACGGCGGGAGCCGCGTCCCTCAAGGTCTTCCGGGCTAGCTCCGTCAGCTCGATGGCTGCGGTGACGCGGGCGATCTCGCCCTCGACCGCAGTTGATTCCGCGACCGCGGCTTGCCATTCCGCGAAGCGCCGCTCCTGTGTGTCTCGTTCGTTCCGCGCGTGCTGGAGATCGGCTTTCGCCCCGGCAACCTCGCCCGAGCGCTTCTCGCACTCGGCCTTCGCCTCCACGAGGCGGGCCGGGTCGAATGCTGCACGGGCCTTGGTCAGCAAGTCCTCGGACTCCGCCAGCTTTGCCGGCGAGATCCGCTTCCTGGCCGCTGAGTTCGTCCAGCCGCTCGCGACGGGCCTGCAGGGCGTCGGCCAGCGGTTTGGCAAGAAGGTAGCCCTCGTACGGCTCCTTGTTCTCCTCCGCCACCCGCCGCTGCTCGTCGAACTCGGCGTCGAGCCCCTCGAAGGGCACGAGGCGTTCGTCGAAGCCCGCGACATCATTTAGCCGCAGGTCCAACTCGCCGTCAAAGCGCGTCGCGTCGGACTCCTTGGCCGCCGCGTCCTCTCCGAGGGCCCGGATCTCCTCCTCCAGCGATCGCACCCGGCCGGCGAGATTCTGCGCGTCCGTCTCCTTCCGCGTGCGCTCGATCCTGGCCTCGCGCGCCTCCCTGGCCCCCTCGTCCAGGCACATGCTTGCCCCGGGCCACCAGCTGGCGACGTCGTCCGCGAAGCTCCCGACCGAGCGCTGGGCCTCCCGGACATCCGCCGCCAGGACGGGACCGTAGGACCGGTGAATCGCTGGAACGGGGGAGATTGCCGGCGCCCAAGGCGCGAGGGCCTCCAGAGCCGCGGAAGCGGAGGCCGGGAGCACGTCGAGCAGTTCCGCGGCGTAACTCTTGACGTCCCGCTCCAGGCGTTCCCGCTTCACCTTCAGGCGCTGGTCCTGCCCCGCAAGGCGCTGGTGGTCTGCCTCCGCCTGCTCGTGCGCAAGCCTGGCGCTCTCCACCGCGAGCCGCTCGTCGACCAGGCTGGTCTCGAGCCTGGAGACGTCATCCTGGACCTTGTCCGGATCGAACTGCTCGCACCTCTCGCCGAGGAACGGGCAAACGCCGTCGGCCAGGCGCTCCAGCTGCGCGCGGAAGGTGGCGATGCGATCCTCGGTCTTCGTGGCCGCGGCGCGCGATTCGTCCAGCTTCTTCGCACGTCTTACCCTCTCCTCGCTCGCCTCGGCAAGCTTCCGAGGGTCCCAGGCGCTCACCTCGTCGTGCGCGTCGGTGATCGCGGATGACAGCCTGCTCAATCGCGCGACCAGCGCGGGCAGTCCCTTGACCCAGGCGGCCAGGACTGCCACGTCACGGGCCGCCGTTTCGGCCTCGCGCTGGGCGCGCTCGAACGCCGTCGCGGTGGAGGCCGAGCTCCTCGTTCAGGGCGGCCAGAATCTGCGGCCGCGCCTTCGCACGCTGTCCGCTTCTCTTCCTGCTGGCCGAGCAGGAGATCCCTCTCGCGGCGCGCCGAGTCGCGCCTGGCGGCCAGGCGGGTGACGTCGGCGGATGCCTTCTCCCGCTCGCGCCGCAGCTCGTCCCGCGTCTTCCGGCGCTCCTCGAGAGCCTTGAGCGCTTGCTCTGCGGCTCGATAGGCGAGGTAGCCGGGCTCGGTCGCGTTCACCCTTCCGACGGCCCCCTCCGACTCGCGGACCCGTTCTTCGGCGTCCTTCCTGCCCTGCGTCGTCAGCTGCATCGCCGCCGCGGCCTTGTCCCGTGCGGATGCCGCCTCGTTCACGTCGCGCTCCAGGCGTTCCTGGCACGTTCGCTCGGCCTGCGCCTTCTCGAGCGCGTCGGTGGACAGCTCGAGCCTGGCCTCCTGTTTCACCACATCTTGGCGGGCCGCCTCGAGCTTCGCGCCCGCATCCGCGCGTTCCCGGATGCGCTCGGCAAGCACGGCCTGCCGGGTCTCATGAGTTGCCCGCTCCTCGGCAAAGGCATCGACGACGGGCTTGAGGCGATCGAAGCACTGGCGGAACACCTCGACCTCGAGGAGCGGCTCGAAGAACCGCTTGGCCTCGCCCGCCTTCGAATCGAACGGCCACACCAGGCGGCCCTGCTTCACGCCCACCAGCTTCGAGAACAGCTCCGTGAGGCGTTCGGGCGACGGGAGCTTCAGCAACGCGCAGAGGAACGCCGCGACTTCCTTGTCCCCTTCGGCGCAGATGCTGCCGTCCGCCAGGTCCACGACCTTCGAGCGGCGCTTGCTCTGCTGCCCCACCCCGCGCTCGAGCCGATAGGAGGAGCCGTCCACGCCGAAGGTCACGTCGATCTCGCCGGCCTTCGCCCCGTGGGCGAGAAGGTAGGTCTCGGCCTTGAAGTTCTCCTCGAAGACGGGCAGCGCAGAGAAGAGCGCGTAGCCGAGCGCCTCGACGATGGTCGTCTTGCCGCACCCGTTCACGCCCGCGATCCGGTTGACGCCCGGCTGGAAGCTCACGGTGACGCCACTGCCGGCCGGACCCTGCCCGTACGACTTGATGTGCTGCAGGCGGATGGACTCGACGATCATGATGCGGCCCCCACCGGTTCACCGGCCTCGTCCTTCGCCGGTGTTCGAGCCTCTTCGCCGGCCTTCCTGATCAGGTCCACCAGCGGGCTGGCCGCAACCGTCTCCGCGATCTCCTCCGCCGATCGCTTCGCGGCCACGGCCTCCTTGAGCTCGTAGAACAAGCTCGCGAACCGGTCCTTCTCGTCCCCCAGCCCCCACAGGCTCCCCTTCTCGACGAGGTCCGCAATCGCGCGGCGCTCGAGTTCGTCGCGCGGGATGCCCGCGGCTCCCCCCTGCGCGCCGGTGCCGGCGGCGAACCCGACGTTCAGGCGCGTGGTATCGATGGCGACGGCCAGGACGCCGGCCGTCCTGCAGAATCTCCTCCGCCGCCACCGCCTGGTCGAGCGCCACGCGATTCAGGTTGAGACGCCCGGTGAGCCACAGGTCCACGACGGAGTCGGGCGTCGCCGGAATGGCGCGGATCGCGTCCACCGCCGCTTCCACCAGCGACTCGGCGCCGCGCTTCGTCTTGTTGCCGAAGGGCGTGCAGTCCAGCTCGAGGCGGTGAACCGGCCGGCGAGGGATCTTGCGAACCTCGATGCGGGCCGGTCGCGTATCGCGGGACGGATCGATCTCGACGACCGCGTAGCCGCGGGGAGCCTGCGAGTTGCCGGGCCTGTCCGAGGCCGCCTCGCGCAGCTCGCAGTGCTCGAGGGAGCCCGGGTTGCAGGCCCAGTCGCCGTAGTTCATCGGCTTGTGGATGTGGCCGAGCGCCAGGTAGCAGACGGCACGGGCCAGGGCATCCATGTCCTCCTTCGAGAACCCGCCGGCCTCGCCCACGAAGTAGTCCGGGCCGGCGTGAAGGAGCAGGACGTTCCTGCGGCCCGGGTCGAGGCGGGCGACGATCTGGCGGACCTTCGCGGGCGTCGCGGCCCCCAGGTAGCCCGCGCCGACGAAGCGCAGGCCGCCGAGGTCGTGGAAGGCGCCGCGCCGGGTGTCGGGGTCCCACGGGTCGAGGATGGCGCCGTCGGGACCGAACGCCGGACGAAGGAGGATGAGCAGCTCCTCCGCGCCGAGGTATTCAACCCACGTCTGACCGGTGGAATGAAGCGAGGGCCGGTCGTGGTTGCCCTTCGACCGCGATGACGGCAATGCCGGCCGCGCGGAGCTTCCGAAGCACGGCCTGCGCCTGCTGGAGATGCGTCGGCTCCACCTGGGCGCGGTCGAACAGGTCGCCCACGATCAGGAAGACGTCGGCGCGCTCGTCGATGGCCGCCCGGGCCACGCAGTCGAAGGCCTCGGCGAAATCGCAGTCGGGCAGGCGCCCGTCGAGGCGTCGCCGGCCAAGGTGCACGTCGGCAACCTGGAAGATCTTCAACGGGACCTCCGCGTGTCGGAGTGGTCTGTCTTCGGGTGTGGGGGCGGGGCGGGGAGCATTATGCGACGGGGAGGAGCGGTCAGACCAGCGTCATTTGTTGATCTCATGATCTGGTGATTTGGTGATCTGATTTGGGGATTGGGAGATTTGCAGATTTGCAGGTTTGGGCCGGGATGGCGGGTCGGGTCCGCAAGCTACCCGCCGGACGGCGAAGGCAAGGGCAGCGCCTTACGCCTCTACTTCCCTGCCAGCTTCTCCCACGTCGCGTCGCGCCCCGGTCTCGCACACCGGATCTCGCCGGCCAGCCGCAGCTGGCGCAAGGCGCGGTTGATGGTCGGGCGGCTCACCGCCGGCAGCAGACGCTCGATGTCTGCGTAGCGGAACGTCGCGGGCAGCCGTCGAACGGCCTCGACGATCATCCCGCGCTTGGCCCCTCGCCGCGCCTCCATCGTCCCGACCCGGCGCTCGAACTCGCGGTACGCCGACAGCAGGACGACGCCGAGGAAGTACTCCCACCACGGCACGAGGGTGTGCGCGGCGTCGTGCCAGCCTTGCGACGAGGCGTGCAGCGAGCCGTAGTAGCCGTCGCTGGTCTTCTCCACTATCGACTCGAGCGAGATGTACCGGCCCACCTCGTAACCCGACTTGTAGAGCAGCAGCAGCGTGAGCAGGCGGGCCATCCGGCCGTTGCCGTCGGTGAACGGGTGGATGCACAGAAAGTCGAGCACCCAGGCGGGAATCAGCAGAAGCGGCTCGGTGCGCCCCTCCTCGAGGGCAGCCGCCAAGCGGGCAGTCAGTTCGTTCATCGCGGACGGAACGAGATGCGCCGCAACGGGCACGAACCGAACGACGGTCGTCCCGTCCGGACGGCGCTCGGTGATCTCGTTGTCGGCGGCCTTCCACCGTCCCCCTCCACCAGGCACGAACTGGAACAGGTCGCGATGGAGCTGCAGCACCCGGTTCGGCGTGATGTCGATCGCCTGGTGGCTCGCGTGAATGGTGTTCAGGACGTCCCGGTAACCGGCGATCTCCTGCTCTGAGCGATTGGACGGCTGGGTCCGCATCGCCACCAACGCCCTGACCCGCTCGGGCGGAGCCACCACCCCCTCGAGGCGGTTGGACGACTCGGTGCTCTCGAAGACAGCGGCTTGGCGGAGCGTGCGCAGGAGCTGGGGTGACTGCTGAGCGAACAGCTCCTGCCGGCCCTTGAACTCGCCGAGCAGGCGAATCGTCTGGATGAGGGCTTGGCTGATGGGTTGGCGGTCGATGACGCCGGGCTGAAAGGATTTCATGCGGGCTCAACAGCCTCAACATGATCACAAAGCTCTCATGATCATGTTAAAGCGATCGCAACGCGTTTCTTGGGCGTGCAAGCTGATTAAAACTAGATCATTCATGCCAGATGATCAAGTTAAAGCGTTTGTTTGACAGTTCCCAAGTTCAGTCATCGTCTTCGGACAACTCTTTCCCGCCTCCTGCGCCGCTACGCGCTTTAGCGCGGAGGTTCGGTCACGCGTGCGGTGTGACCCAGCCTGTCAGGCCGGTTGACGACCATTCCTTCAGGAAAGCCGAGGAGGTCGCATGGCAACGCCGTTCCCAGACGATGTGCGCCGGTTCGTGGAGACGACCGCCTGGCGGTTCGCCAGGACCTACGCGGCTACGTGGCCGCACGAGTACGTCGTCCAGACGCCGGAGAACGCCAAGATGCTGCTGGCGCTGGCGCGGCACATCTTCCAGCACGGCACTGAAGGCCGCTTCTACGGCCAGGTGCGGAGGTACCACCACGATGGCGGCAAGGTGTACTGGTCGATGGACAACACGCCGGAGGAGACGACGCTCGTCAACCGCTGCGGGGAGGACCAGACCTACGACGCCCGCCTCGCGGCCGGGACCTTGCCGCGCGGCGCGAGGCAGGTGCGGAAAACAACTACGTGACTTCTCCCCACGTCCTCCGTGCCGCCTCGAGCAACTCCTGCACCCGCCCATCGTCTGCGGCCTCGGTGCGGCCGAGCAGCCCGGCCTTCCAGCGCTGCGGCAGCGCCCGGGCGCCGTGCAGCGCGCCGGCGGCCGCGCCAAATCGGCGCCGCTCACCCGGCGACGCGGCGACGACGGCACCCACAGGCGAGCCTGAGGAGAGGGGTCAGCGCTGCGGCGTGTTGTAGAAGAATTTGAGCGTGAAGAAACAGCGGTCTTGCGGGTACTCGCGGGACAACGGCTGAGTGGGGCTCGAACTGGCGATCGCGCGATTCGAGGACGCATCGAACTCCGCAACGCCGCTGGGGGAGACGAGCTTCACCTCCTCTATCTTGCCGAGCACGCGGAGGTGGGGCTGGTCCCGGGGAGCCGTCGTGGCTGCAGACGGCGCTCCAAGGATCAACAAGACGAGCGCGCATGGACCGAAGCCGGAACCACGCGGGCGAGGCCAATGCGCCACGATCCCCTCCCGAATGCGCCGGATGATACTGGAAGGGCCGGGGGACAGCAACGGAGGAGGGGAGGTAGACGAGGGCAAATGGCGAGCCATCGTCATTTGTTGATCTCTTGATTGGGGGATTTGGTGATTGATTTGGAGATTGGGTAGATTTGCAGATTGGGGCGCGGGATGGCGGTGGCGTCGGCGGGCTACCCCCGGTCACCTGCTCGCGGTGGACTGTCGACGAACGGACGATTAGCCCCGGCCGCGGCGTGGCCGCGCCGCCTCGAGGGCCATGACGCGCTTGTCGAGAGCGGTCAGCGCTTGCAGCGTTTCGGCATGCTGTCGGGCGTCGCGCTCTTCGAGGGCCGCATGCCCCTCGGCAAACACCTGGATCTTGCCCTCGAGCCGCTCGAAGAGGACGTCCATGTGCGTGCGGCTCTCCTCGCCTTCACGGCGCACCGCCTCGGCTAACTCCTCCTTCGTGGCCAGCTTCGCCACCGCCTCGGCCAGTTCCTCCTTCGTCGCCAGCTTCGCCACCGCCTCAGCCAGTTCCTCCTTCGTGGCCAGCTTCGCTACGGCCTCGCGCAGTTCGTCCTTCGTGGCCAGTGGTTTCAGGTCCTCCTTCGTCGCCAGGGTTGGCAGAATCTGCTCAACCCGTGCCAGCCGTTGATTGAGATTCTGGACGCTCTCTGCTACATCACGCGCTGCCATATCACGCCCCGTCCCGCGAAACGCCTTTGAATCGGCCAGCCTCGGCCGGAATCCGGGCTTCGCTCTCGCAAGCTCGTCCGCAAACCCCGTGCCTGCCGTATGGCCTCCTCACGAGCGCGGCCTCAAGACGATGCCATCGTCGGACCGGGAAGGCAAGGGCTCGATGAGCGACGGGGATCACTTGGTGATCTTCTGATCTGGAGATTCTTTGATTGATTTGGAGATTGGGTAGATTTCTAACCACGCCTAATCAGCGTCTCCGAGTACGAGTGCACCCAGGCCTCCTGGCTGCGGCTCTCGACGGCACCCGGCCGGGCGGAGCGCACCCGCTCGATGGCGTCTGCCGGTGGATGGCCCAGGGCAACCAGGCAGGCGGCGGCGACCGTGCCGGAGCGGCCCAGGCCGCCGCGGCAGTGAATTACGACCGTCTGTCCCGCATGCGCCGAGGCGAGGATCCGCTCGATGAGCGTCGCGAACTCGGGCATCTCGTCCGGCTTGGGCGCCTCGACGTCCACGATTGGGAAGTGCAAGGTCTCAATGCCGTACGCGCGGGCGCGGTCGAACAGGTCCGGGATGCCAAGCCACTCGTACTCGTGCGCCTCCATCAGGGAGACCAGCATGTCGCAGCGGTACTCGTCCCGCATGCGCTGGAGGTCCGCGTCCAGATCCCGCCGGGACAGGCCGTCGTTCTTGCCGGGCGCGACCGTGAGGCCGATCCGGCCGGGAAGACCCGTGTCCGCGGGATCGAGGAAGTTCACGTAGATCGGCGAGCTGTTCGACGTCTTGGCCATGAGCGGTTGCTCCCACGGCCGGACAGGAGCGCGTCCGGCGAACGGGGATATCTTAGCGCCGCTCTGTGACAGGACGGGTCAAGGGACGAGGGAGATCATTTGTTGATCTCTTGATTTGGGGATTTGGTGATTTGATTTGTTGATTTGGAGATTTTGGGAAGGGGAGATTTCGATGCGCTCGAAGTTCCTGGGCTGCCTGCTCGGCGGCGCCGTCGGCGACGCGCTCGGCGCGCCGGTCGAGTTCATGTCGCTCGCCGAGATACGGCGGCGATTCTGAGCGTAAACCAATCCCGGACTGATTTTCACCCGCTGGCCTCGCATCCGCTGACGATGTATAGTGTGATGTATAGCGTGGAGACGGCCGTGGCGAGGATGGTGCGAAAGCAGCTGTACATCGAGCAGAAGCACGACGACCGGCTGAAGCAGTTCGCCCGGGCGAGCGGGCGCAGCCAGGCGGACGTCGTCCGGGAGGCGGTCGAGCAGTACGGAGCGCCGAAACCGGCGGAACTGGCCGGGGACCCGGGCGCCTGGGCCGAAGCGCTCGCGTTCATGCGCTCGCTGGCGCGCCGCCGCCGCGGGCGACGACCGGCTGCGTCAAGCCGCGAGAAGATTCTACGAGGAAGGGCTGGCCCGCCGTGGCTCAGGCCCTCGTTGACACCAACGTCCTCGTCTACGCCCACGATCCTGCCGACCGGGCGAAGCGGGGGCGGGCAATTGACCTCCTGTCGTCGCTCGCCGACGCCCGCGCCGGGTGCTTCTCGGCCCAGGTCCTGGCGGAGTTCTACTGGACCGTCACGCGCGGCCGCCGGCCCCTCCTCACCGTCGAGGAGGCGGCAGAACAGATCGACCGACTGTGCGCCTCCTGGCCGGTCCTCGCCATCACCTCGAGCGTTGTCGCCGAAGCGGCCGCCGGCGCGCGGCGTCACCGGTTCTCCTACTGCGACGCGCAAATCTGGGCGACCGCAAGGCTGAACCAGGTTCCCATCGTCCTCTCCGAGGACTTCGCGGACGGCAGCCGGGTGGGCGGCGTGCGGTTCGTCAACCCGCTTGGCCCGCGCTTCGACGCCTCGTCGCTCTTCACCCGCCGATGACCCAGACCCGGAACTCGCTTCGGTTGACGATGCTCGCTCCCTCGGGCGTCGCGCCGTTCGAGGGCGGCGTGCCCCTCGGCACACACCTTCATGTGGCGCTCGAGTTCCAGGGCAAGTGCGGCTCCGTGAAGTGCAGGCCGAGGCCAGGGTAGAACGAGCGGCCCGGGCAGCGTTCCCGCACGGCCGAGTGCGCGAACCATGCCGGCGCCAGCCGCGCGCCGCGGCGGCTCCATGTCGTACGTCACGTCGAGCGGGAGGTCGCGGTTCGGCGCGTACGCGAGCGTCACCCGGCACTCGCGCGCGCCCGAGCGCACCGCGTGCAGCGCCGCCTGGCGAGCCGGCGCAGGCGGCCGCGCGGTCGATGTGGCTCAGGTCCTTCCCCGACAGGGCGCCCCCGCCAATCGGCACGCGCGGCCCGTAGTAGTCCATCACGAGCTTCCGGCCAGTCTGGCCGTTGTCGCCCTGGCTGCCGCCGTCCAGGAGCGGGCCGTTCGGGTTGACCAGCACCTCGACGTCCTCGAAGCGCGCCGACCAGCGCGGATCGCGGGCGCGCAGGCCGGCATAGGCATCCCGAAGCTCGGCGGCGACGAGGCCGCAGAAGTCCAGGAACTCCGTCCCGGGGCGCTGCTGGAGGGTGACCAGCACGTGCTCCACACGCCAGGAATCCGAGTTCTCGCGAACCCTCACCAGGAGCTTGCCGTCAGGGCCCTGGCCGCGAAGGCGCCCGGAGCGGCAGCTGTCCCACAGCGCGGCAACGAGCGCATGCGCCAGGAAGTGCTCCGGCGGCAGCCAGCCGACCCGGCCGTCGTACCCGGCCCAGCCCATCGCGATGCACTGGTCGTTCACGTGCTCGGTCCACGTGCGCGGGTCCTCCCGGCTCTGGCACACCGCATCGTCCACGACATAGCGGTCCGCCACGACGGGGTTCGGCTCGACGTAGCCGACGTCGCGGCCGACGGCCCGGACGATGTCGGCGAGCGAGCGGTCGAGGCGCGCCCGCGTCACGATGGCGCCGGTGAGGAACACGCGCTCGCACCAGACGCGACATCTCGACCTGGCAGTAGGCGCGAGGGTCGGCGCGGTAGCACGCCGCGACGATGGCGTCGGCCGCAAGGTCGCAGAACTTGTCGGGGTGGCCGGGAAGACGACTTCGGATGAACGGATCATCGGCATCCTCGACACGACAGCGAACAGTGGGCAGTGAGCAGTGGGCAGTGGGCAGCGGATCACGCTGTCACCCGCCTTCGCTCGCCTCCGGCAGATTCGCCGCCCCTCGGCGAGCTACGGCGCGGCAAGCGCTGAGCTTCGCCTTGTCAGGCGGAGGCCCTTCGACTCGCTGGCGCTCGCTCAGGGCAGGCAAGCTCCTCCCCACGGATCACGATCGATCACGCAGGCAGGCGCGAGAGCTGCGTGCACGCGAGGCCGGCCGCGCGAAGGCGCTCGGGCGAACCGTCGCGGGTGACCACGACGTGGAGCCGCGTCGCCGCGGCCACCGCGGCCACATCGCGTGCCTCGAGCGGCTCGATGTAGCCGTCGGTCACCACCACGGCCGCCGCCGGCCGCGTCCGAACCAGGTGCTCCAGCACGCACGTCATGCTCGTCCCGCCCGTCGTGTCGGCCCGAGCCGCCCGCCCTCGATTCGCGCCGGCGCCACCTCGTCGCTGAACGCCCAGAACGGCCGCCGGATGTAGCGGGCCAGCCGCCCGAGCAGCGCGACGATGAGCGGCATCTCGGCGTCCATCGAGCCGCTGACGTCCAGGTAGACCTGCGCCGAGCCCCCGCGCCTCGGCACGGCCGTCGTTCCACCAGGCGTCCGGCAGGAACGGGCTCCAGAGCGACCGCAGCGCGGCACGGCGATCGCCGGGCGACAGCACGGGCAGGACGAAGTCCCGTGGGGCCGACTCGCGCACGGTGACCTTCGGGTCGGGCGCGAGGTGGCGCCGCAGCACCTCGATACGTCTCGCGCCGCCAGCGCTCCACGCCCGCGTCCTCGGCCCGGACGATGAGGTGTAGGCAGTGAACGCCGACGGACGCGATCGCGCGGCCTGCGGAAGACGCCGCTGCCGTCCATCGCTCGCAGGGCCCTGCCCCAGCGCGTCGCGCAGCTCCTCCCGCGCCCGGGCGCGCGCCTCGTCTTCGTCGTCGCCGGCCCCATCCCAGCCCGGCGCATCGCCGTGGTTCCCGAGCCAGCGAACGCCCGCGCCCCTCGCCGCAGCGCCCAGAGTCGCGCGCGAGGTCGCGGATGTCGTCGGCGACGAGGCGCCCGTCGTAGAGGCCGTGCCAGGCCTTCTTCACCGGATCGGTCTCGAAGTACCGCTCGAACGTGCAGGCGCGCCGGTCGCCTTCCAGTGCCGCGGCCGGGGGGCGCAGGAGCCGGAAGACGCCGCGGGCGTCCGCGTAGTAGCGGGTCATGAGCGAGCTCGCCGGCGTGCCGAGCGTCCTGTGGATGATCGCGTTGATCACCGCGTCGAAGGCGAGGTGCTCCTCGGGGGTCGCGGGCGCGAGCCTGTCGGTGTGCCGCAGCAGCACGTGGAGGAACTCGTGACAGATGACCCCCTTCACCTCGGCCTCGCTCCGGCACTGCCGGGTGAGGAAGCCGAGGTTCACGAGGAGGCGCGGCCGGGTATCGCACGTGACCGCCAGCGTCGGCACGGCTTCCGTGAAGGTCACCTCCAGGATCTTGAGCACCGCGCGCACGGCGAGCGGGTTCTCCTCGATCAGCTCCCGGTAGACGTTGCGGAACTCGGGCCCGGTCATGCGTAGAACCCCTCGCCGTCGTGGAGCAGCAGCTGCCGCGTCAGGCTGGCGCGCGTCCAGAGCACGGGCCGCCGCGGGTCGTACAGCCACGGCGTGCACAGGCCGAGGATCAGCACCAGGCGCAGGCCCGTCGAGGGCCCCGAGCCTCGAGGCCTTCACGGGGCTCGGCGACGGGTCGATCCGGCAGATGCACGGGGATGCGGGAGGCTCACGAACGCGCGCGCCTCGTGCTCGTCGCCGAAGCCGGCCTTCTTCAGCCACCGCCGCGCGCAGTCGAGGGGCTCCCCCCGTCGAAGTCGATGCCCGACCCGCAGCACCTGCGGGCAACGGATCGGGCCGTCGTCGTCGCCGAGAACGGTGGAGCGGATGCGCTCGGTCCGCGTGCGGCTCCGCGGGCCGCCGGCGTTGGCCTCCCACCCACGCCCCGGGCGATATCCCGCCCCGACGCGGAAATCGAGTCCGACGCGGAAATCGAGTCCGGGACTGAATTTCCTGGGGTCGAGCCTGGGTTCCATCATGCGCGTGCCCCTTGTGCTCCCGGACTGTCACCGGCATCGTCGCCCGCGGCACGCGCCGTCACGCTCGCTGGCCCGAACACCTTCACGCAGCGATCGAACTCCTGTTCGAGCGGGCCGGGCTCCGCGATGGGGATCCGGTTGACGGCGCAGTAGTAGAAGAGCTGCTGCGCGCGTTTCCTTCGCGCCGCGTCCTTCAGTGCGTTCAGCACGCGCCCGTACGCCGTGAGCTCGGGATGCGTCGTCTGCGTCCGGTTCCAGGCCTCCTGCCAGCAGACCTCGCCGTCCACCGCCAGGAGCTGCTGCGCCGAGGCGGCCGAGGTCGTTCACGCCCTCGGCGCCGATGCGGCAGCCGGCCGGCCGCGGCGGCGGGGAACGCCGCGAGCGCGAACGCCGCGGCGCGGTCCTTCGGCTCGTTCGCGAGCAGCTGCTCGACCGCCATCGTGCCGGTGTCCGGGTCGGGGCAGCCCGACAGGAGCAGCTGCGCCTTCTTGTCGAGCAAGCGCTCGAGGTGGAAGACGTGCAGCCACCGGTCGCCCGCCTCCGCCACCGTCGCATTCCAGGCGAGCTCGTGGGCGGCCAGCACCTTGTCGGCGTCGGGCGGCTCGCCCCAGGCGCGGTGCGGCAGGCTCGACTCGAGCACGAGGCGAAAGAGCTTCTCCGCGCGGCCCCCGGGAAGCCTGGCGCCGGCCAGGCCCTCGACGACGAGCGCCGCAAGGAGCGTGCGGGTGAGGAGCCGCGCGCGGCGCGGCGAGAGGCGGATGTCCGCCCTGCGCAGCGCGGTCGTCACGGCGCAGACGTAGTTGACGACCGGCGGGGGACAGTCGCGCACGAGGCGCCTCGAACCGCTCCCGCCACACCGCCAGCTCCCCCTTCAGGCACCCGCCGTCGTCTGCAGCCGCCCCCTCGCCCGCCGGATCCGCGACGCGCCGGCGGTCGGCCTCGCTCAAATCGTCCCAGTCGCCAACCTCGAGGATCACGGCGAAGCGATCCGCGAGCGCCGGGTCCAGCGGCTCGACGCCGAAGTATTCCTCGCCCGAGGACTGGCTCGTCGAGCACGGGTTCATCGCCGCCCACCGGTAGCGGAGGCGCGGCAGCGCCAGTCCCTGGATCCGGCGCTCGTGCACGAGCGAGAAGAGCCGGTTCTGGTGCTCCGGCTTGCAGCGGCTGATCTCGTCGATGAGCACCGACTCCGCGCCCCAGATCGTGGCGGGCGTCTCCAGGAACCGGACCGACGTGCGCGCCTCGTCCGGATACGGGAAGCCGACGAGGTCGTCGAACGAGATCAAGCGACGCGTTGTAGTGCCGGTGGGCGAGTCCGAGCGCCTCGCTGATGGAGTTGAGGAGAAACGTCTTCCCGGTGCCGCTCCTGCCAATCAACAGCAGCGGGTCGCCGGTGACCAGGACGGCCAGGACGACCGGCTCCTGCTTCTGGAACCCATACGCGCCGAGCGCGGAGAGACGGGCGCGGCGCTTCGGGCCGGCGACAGGCGTGCAAACGGTCGCGTCTCCGGCGGAGGGCGGAGCGGCCTTCAAGCCAATCACTGGACACCTCCCCCGCCCTCGCCGCGAGTCCGTCCTCGCAGGACGCGGTCAAGGCCCTCGAGCTGCTCGAGGATGCGCCGCCGCACCTCGTCCGGCTCCACCGGGCTCTCGTCGCGCCGCAGCGACCAGATGCTCTCGTCGGCCACCGGCTTCAGGCCCGGCACTTTCCAGACGGCCTCCTCGTCCGCCTTCCGGCCGAACGACGGGAGCGGGAAAGCAAACCCCCGCGTTGCGCCACACGCGCGGCACCGGGCCTCCAGCCAGTCGGAGTAGCCCCACGGCGTCCTCACGAGCCACTGCCTCTCCACGACGAACGCGGACGCGCCGCAGGCGCAGCTCGTTTGCCCGACAGATGCGTACTCGCTCCGAATCGGCCCCGGCACTGAAATGTCGCTCATGATCAAGCCTCCCTTTGCCGTCCCTTCACACGAGCCCCCGAGTGGAAACCGGCTTGGCAACACGAACGCCGCGTGCCGCCACACCCGGCACGGCGGGTCTACGCTGCCGGCGAACGGCGGCCGTGTCGCCGGCACCCGTGACAGGCCGGGGTCACCGGCCGCGTCCAGCGGACGCCGTCAGGAATGCGAGAACCTCCTGGATGGTGCCCGCGAGGGTCTCGAACGCCGGCAGCCTTGCGCCCGATTGCTCGTCCATGTAGAGCCGGCGGTTGACCTCCACCATCAACGCCAGGACCGACGCGTCGCGCCGGAAGTGCGGCGCGGGCACCAACGCGCCGGAGAACGGGCGGTCGATCGCCACCGAGAAGCCGGCGGCGACGAACCACTCCCGGGCCGCGTCCACGAGCCACGGCGGAGTGTGGAACCGATCGGTGCCGAGACAGACGTCCGGCCTCTCGGGCGAGTCGTCGAGATCCCACGGCAGCGGCCGCGACGGGAAGCTGTGGCAGTCGAGCACGAGCGCGCGCCCGTGCCGCGCGATCGCGGCGTCGATGGCCGCCGCGAGCGCTGCATGGTGCGGCCGGTAGAACCGGCGCAGCAGCCCCTCGCGCTCCCCGGGCGAAGGAGCCCGCCGGAGCGCCTTGCCGTTCGAGGTCCGGGTGTAGATCACCCCGGCGCCCCGGGCTGCCATCGGCTCACGCTCGTCGTCCGGAAAGCGCTCCGGATCGACCACGAGCCGGCTCACCGGGAATCGAACGGTCGCCGCGGCCCGTGCAGGGACCGCAAAGAGCTCCCTCGTGAACCAGTCGGTCACGCGCAAGAGCTCGCGCCGCAGCTCCTCGTCCGAAAGGAGCAGGGCGCGCCGCACTTCGGCAGGGATGGCCGTGGCGTCGTGGGGGACGTGAAGAACGACGGACGGGGGTGCGGGCCCGATGACGGACCGGCACGCGCCTGGGCGTCGGCTCGGGGCGCCCCGGGCAGCGTCGAAAGACGCAGGGCGGCCCCTGCGACTGGCGGAACATGTCACGGCAAGCCCTTTCGTTCGAGGCGCGCCGCTCGCGGCGCGCGGTCCCGTTCGCACATGGTTCCGGCGCCCGGAAACGGGCACCGGCCGGCTGGGCCACCGTGCGTCCCTCGTGGGGAGGGACAGGGCGACGGTCTGGCGCGCGGGTCATCGAGCCGGAACTCTCACCGCGCTCTGCATGCCGGCGGCGCGGGACGATCGCCGCCGCCGTCTCGGCTGTAGCACATCGCGTGCCGCGGCTCGTGCGACGAATCCCGCGGCAACTCGCTCGCCTCGAGCGCTCCTCTCGCTCGCTCTTCGTGCGTCGTCCTCACGCGGGGACGGTCCGTTGCACGTCGGCGCCCTAGTGCACGACCTCTGTCGAGCGCTTGCGGCGGGGCGCCGGGCCGTCTTCAGACACGCCCGCGGCCTGTTCCCTGTCGCCTTCATCGTCCACGTCGTCCAGGCGAACGGCCGCCGGGCGGTTGTTCAGCAGGTCCAGCGCCGACCGGTGCCAGGCCTCGACCTGCTCCGCCACGTAGTTCTCCGTCACCCCGCGCGTGCACATCACGCTCGTGCCCACCAGCACGTCGCCGTCGCCGTCCACCCAGGCCCTGGCCACCCGTGACCGGCCGTTCAGCTCGTTCAGGGCCGTTAGCCACGCGGACTCCGTCTCGCCCTCGACGTGCCCGACGATGGCCGTTACGTCCAGGCAGCGGAAGCAGCCGCCGTCCGCAGGAACCTCCAGCGCGACGACAAAGCGGAAGCCGCCGGCGTCCACGAACACGCGCGGCTGGCGCTGGCGACCTTTCTTGAGCTCGGTGACGTAGCCCCTGTGCCGGAGGATGTTGACGACGTCCTCGGGGGTGAAGCGGTCGTGGACGACGGCGCGGCCGGAGCGCTCGGACTCGACGACCCGCGCGACCAGCGGCGTCGCCCCGCGGTAGCGGAACGCATCTTGGAAGATGCGGAGCACGTCCCTCGCGACGGCAAGCGCGTCGCCGGAGTTGCCGACCAGGACCTCCTTGCGGAAGTTGCGGGCCTTGCCCCCAATCGCGAAGCCCATCTCCCCGATGATGCGTCGGGCCCGGGCCGTGATGAACCGGCGCGCCCCGGGGTT
Organism: uncultured Acidobacteriota bacterium; assembly: GCA_963744445.1. Classification (GTDB taxonomy): domain Bacteria; phylum Acidobacteriota; class Vicinamibacteria; order Vicinamibacterales; family Fen-181; genus CAVUTP01. The sequence continues at coordinate 1,046,385 of CAVUTP010000014.1, read as the reverse complement.
GGGATTCCCCGAGCTCACCTCCCAAAGGGTGGGCTGGCCGGGCTCCGCCCAGAACTGCACGTAGAGCACGGCGTCGGGCGCGACGGTGGTCTCGACGATCAGGATGTCGAAGTCGCCCGGCTTCCAGCGCCGGCCATGGTCCTCGTCGCGCCGGATCGCCGCCCGCCCGAGCAGCCGCGCAAGACGCGGCAGGCAGCGGGCCTCGAGCGCCGCGCGCGTCAGCACGCGCCGGCCGGCAGGCACCAGCAGGTGCTCGGCGCCGCGATCCCTCGGCGCGAGCACGGACGACGAGGACGCCTTCGCAGATCCCATCCGACGCTCCCCTCCCTTCGCGACGCCTGCCGCCCTCCGGAGGTGCCGGCCAGCGCACGCGAGGAGTGTCGCAGGAGGGTGTGACAGGGAAGGTCAAATGCACGAAGGGGGATCATTTCTTGATCTGGTGATCTGGAGATTTGTTGATTTGATCTGGAGATTGGCCGATACGCCTCTCGAGGCCGAGGAGTCCATCAGGGGGCTGCTGGTCTCGTACCTGGAGGACCTGCAGGCGCGAGGCGGCGGCGAAAATCAGTCCCGGACTCATCTTCTGTCGCCTCACGCACCGCAGCTACGCGGGACGGCATGCCTGCCTCTCGAACAAGGACGAGCGCCGGATCACTGATGGCGCGCCGCGGGGTCCGAGTAGTTCACCATCCAGTTGATCCCGAACCGGTCCGTCAGGCTGCCGAAGTAGTCGCCCCAGAACTGGTCCGCGATGGGCATGGTGACCGCGCCGCCTTCCGCGAGCGCGTTGAAGAGGCGGTCCGCCTCCTGCCTGGTCTCCGGGTGGACGGAGAGAGAGAAGTTGTTCCCCTCGACGCGCTTGGGGCCCATGCCCGGGAGCATGTCGCTTCCCATGAGCATCTGGCCGTCCGGGAGCTGAAGGCCCACGTGCATCACGAGGTTCTTCTGCTCGGGCGTGAGCTCGAACCCGCTGTCCTGCGGCATCGAGCCGAATCGGTGGATCTCGGTCAGCGTCCCGCCGAGGACTTTCTGGTAGAAGCGGAATGCTGCCTCGGTCGTCCCCTCGAAGTTGAGGTACGCGTGAATCTTCATAGGTCCTGCTGCCTTATAGGTCCTGCTGCCTCGTGAGTTTGGTTGAGCCCTGTCGTTCAGTATCACCCGGCGGCCGGATGGCCGCAAGCGGTCGTACTGCAGAAGGCGCCAGTGAGAAGTAAATCAGTCCGGGACTGGTTCTTCGACCGTGCTCACTCGCGCCGCACGCCCTGGCGCATGAACCACGCGTGAAGGGCGGGGTCGAGCAGCTTCATGCGCTTGCGCGCCTCGCCGGCCGCCAGGCTGTCCCGCGGCGACGCCGCGGCGATCTGCAGGCACCGCCAGAACTGCTCCCCGCGCCCGCCGCCGTCAGGGCCAGTGCGTTCAGGCGCATCTCGCGGTCCTCCTCGGCTTCGTGCCGGGGAATCAGACCGCCGGAAGGGTGGAAGGGTCAAATCCGCATTGCCTTCCGCGGCCTCCAGAGAAAAATGTGCTACCATGTGCTACATGGGGCCAAGTGGAACGGCAGAACGCGTCGGAGTCCGCGAGTTGCGGCAGAACCTGAGCGTGTACCTGGCGCAGGTCGTGGAGGGCGCGACGTTCGAGGTAACCGACCACGGCCGACCCGTCGCGATGCTCGTGCCGCTGCGAAAGGGCGCCACGGTTGCCGAGCGGCTGGTGGCGAGCGGGCGCGCCCGTGCGGCGGGCGGGGACCTGCTCGCCCTCGGGCGGCCGACCGCGCGCCTCGAGCCGGCGGCGAGCGAGGTGCTGGCCGCCATCAGGGAGGACCGGCTGTGAGCTTCCGGCCGGTCTACCTCGACGCGTCGGCCATCGTGAAGCTCGTGACCGAGGAGCAAGAGTCCGCGGCGCTGCTGGACCACCTCGAGGAGTGGCCGGACCGCCTGTCGTCTGCCCTCGCGGAGGTCGAGGTCCACCGCGCGCTCTGGCGAGTGAAGGCGCCGCGGAGCGTCCACAGCAGGGCGGATGCCGTTCTCTCGCGCCTCGTGCTCGTGCGCATCGACGAGCCGGTCCTCTCCCTGGCGGCCTCCTTCAAGGACCCTTCCCTGCGGGCGCTGGACGCGATCCACCTGGCCACTGCGCTCTCCATCGGCGACCACCCGAAGGCCTTCATCACCTACGACGCCCGCCTCGCCGCCGCCGCATCCAAGCAGCGGCTGAAGGTGGCGCACCCGGGCGCCGCACGGCTCTAGCCCGGAGGAAGACCAGTCCCGGACTGCTTTTTCGCCGCGCGATGTCGCGCAGGCCGCGCGGCCGGGCGGCGCGTGCTGTGGCATGATACGCGCGGCCACAAGGAAGGAGAACCGCCATGCCGCCGCACCGAACCCGCCCTATCGCTCCCCTCGCCGTCACGCTGGCTGCCGTCGCCCTCGCGCTGGCGGCGTTGGCCGCAGCCCCCGCGCTCCAGCGGCCCGCAGCCGAGGCCCCCTACTTCCCGCCGCCTGGCGAATGGGCGAGGAAGGCGCCGGCCGACCTGGGCATGGACGCGGCGAAGCTGGCCGACGCCGTGGCCTTCGCCCGAAGCCGCGAGTCCACCCGGGAGATGGACTTCTCGGACCAGGAGCGGACCTTCGGCTCGCTCCTGGGCTCGGTGCCGACCGAGCGGGCACGGACCAACGGCCTGGTCATCTACAAGGGCTGGCTGGTGGCCGAGTTCGGCGATCCCGCCCGCGCGGAATCCCACCTATTCCGCGGCGAAGAGCATCATGGCCTCGGTGGCCGGCATCGCCGTACGCGACGGCCTGTTCGGCGTCGGCGACCGGGTGGGCGCCACCGTCAAGGACGGCGGCTACGACGCCGCGCAGAACGCCCCGATCACCTGGCGCATGCACTTGCAGCAGGAGAGCGAGTGGGAAGGCGAGATGTGGGGCAAGAAGCACGACTTCATCGGGCGCGCGGCGTTCGGCCAGGGAGAGCGGAAGCCTCGCGCGCTGCAGGCTCCCGGCACCGTCTACGAGTACAACGACGTGCGCATCAACCGCCTCGGCCTGTCGCTGCTGCGCGTGTTCGCCAAGCCGGTCCCCGACGTGTTCCGCGACGAGATCATGGACCCGATCGGCGCGTCGAAGGCGTGGAAGTGGGTGCCGTACCACAACAGCTACGCGGAGGTGAACGGCCGGCGGATGGCGTCGGTGAGCGGCGGCACGCGCTGGGGCGGCGGCGTCTGGATCGACGCCTGGGACATGGCGCGCTTCGGCTACCTGTGGCTGCGCGGCGGCAACTGGAACGGCCGGCAGATCCTGCCGCCGGCCTTCGTCAAGGAGGCGCTCGCCCCGAGCGCGCACGGCCCCGACTACGGCTACCTCTGGTGGCTCAACACGCGCGGCAAGAACTACCCCGGCCTGCCGCCCACCGTGTTCGGCGCACGCGGCGCGGGCAGCAACACGATCACCATCTCGCCCGAGCACGACCTCGTGGTCGTCTGGCGCTGGCACCGCGGCAACGAGGCCGAATTCGTGACGAGGGTCATCGCGTCCCTGAGATAATCAGTCCCGGACTCAATTTCGGTCGGCAGCGGCGAGGCGACGGGGCGGCGGCTACGCCGGAAGCAGCCTGACGCGCAGGATTTCGCCAGGGTGCCAGAGGCGCATGCGCGGGCCCCACGTCCCGGCGCCCCTCGAGACGATGAGCGGCATGCCGCCGACGTCGTAGCGGCCGGCCAGGTACGGGAACTGGGTCCGGACCACGTAGCGGAACGGCCAGATCTGGCCGTCGTGCGTGTGCCCCGACAGCATCAGGGCGACGCCCGCCCGCGCGGCCTCCTCGACGCGCGCCGGGTAATGCGAAAGCAGGATCGTCGCCGCCCCCTCCGGCCGGCCGGAGAGGGCCTGGGCGAAACGATCCGCCGCGGCGCCCGCGATCGGGCCGCCACCCGCCGGGCCGCCGCCCACGGGTCGCCCCTCGCCGGCTGGCCGGCGCACGCGGCCGCCGTCAATGCCTGCCAGCGTCAGGCCCGGCCGCAGCTCCCTCCACTCGTTGCGCAACACCCTGACGCCGTGCCGCTCCAGCTCCTCGAGCATCCCGCCGCCGCCGAAGCGGTCGTGATTGCCGGGCACCGCCCACACGCCGAGCGGCGCCGCCAGGCGCGCAAACGCCGGGAGCAGCCGCCGCTCCGAGGGGCTGTCGCCTTCGAGGATGTCCCCGCCGAGGACGATGATGTCGGGGCGAAGGGCGGAGATCTGCGCGACGCGGGCCTGCAGCCAGCGCTCGCCGATCATCGAATCCGAGGTGCATGTCGGACACGAACACCAGGACCAGCCCGTCATCGTCTCCCGGGAGACCCGCGAGCCGCACTTCGTGGTCGCGCACCACGGGCGGCCGGTTCCCCTGGACGAGCGCGGCGGCGGAGAGCGCGAGGCCGGCGACCAGCGCCCAGCCGCGGATCGATGGGAGGAGGCGACGGAAGAACAGGCCGAAGAGGGTGAGCAGGTCGGCGGCCAGCAGCGCGACGGTCAGCAGGAGCAGGATGCCGACCCAGTGGGCACCGACGATTTCGAGGGCCCGCGCGGCGGCCGGCCACCCGGCGTCCTCCGCTTCCCGCGCGAGGAGGTAGCTTCCGCCGAGGGCGGCCAACAGGAGCGCCCTGACGTGCCACGGCAGCCAGCGGCGCACCCGCGGAACGGCCCCGGCCCGCCACCCCACGTAAAGGGACATCGCGAGCAGGGCCGAGAGGATCATCCGGATGAACATCGGCACATCTTACGCGGTGCGCCGGGTGCGCGGTCCCCCCGCCCCCCTTGTCTCGGCTAGCGAAAATCAATCCCGGATTGATTTTCACCTGCCACGAGGGCGGCAAGGTGTACTGGTCGATGGACCACACTCCCGAGGAGACGACGCTCGTGAACCGCTGCGGAGAGGACCAGACCTACGAGGCGCGCCTGGCGGCGGGGACGTTGCCGCGTCGCGCGCGGGGACGCAGGCAGCGGTGTGAGGCCGACCGACACATGAATCGACCCTACGCGACCCGATCGGCTGTCGGATCCTGCGGCACTGCCGCACGCACCGTCAGGCGGTGGAGATCGACGAGGGCGTCGCAATCCAGGCGGGCGCCGGAGTAGCCGCCGGCGAGCACGAAGGCGACGCCGACACCCCTCACCCGCGCCCACCGGAAGACGGTCGCCTCGCGCTCCGCGAGCACGGAGGCGGTCATCCCGCCCAGGCCGCCGATGCCGCAGTCCTCGTGCGGGTCCATCCCGGCGTTCAGGATGACGACGTCGAGGGGAACATCGTCGAGCGCCGCCAGGCGGCGTCGAAGCGTGGGGAGGTAGTCTTCGACCCGGTGGATCACATCGAGCGACGAACGGCCGGCGGGATCGGGCGTGTAGCGGTCCAGCGCGCTGACGGTCAGGTCCACGTGAATCACGCCCGGCCAGTCGCGAACGAAGCTGTCGGTGCCGCCGCCGCAGTGGGCGTCGAGATCGAGGACGAGGACGTGGCGAGCGCCGGCCGCGAGCACCGCGTGGGCGGCCAGCGCGAGGCCGTTGAACGTGCAAAAGCCCATGCCGAAGTCGCGGCGGGCGTGGTGCAGGCCCGACGACAAGGAGCCGGCATTGCCGCGCGTGCGGAACGCGTGCCGGGCGGCAGCCACCGCGCCGCCGTTCGACGCGCGGACCGCCTGCCAGACGCCCTTGTCCCAGGAGAAGCCGTTGGACTCCGCCAGGAAGCGCGGCTCGCCGGTGCGGACGGCGTCCACGTACTCGGGCGCGTGCAGGGCGCACAGCTCCGCTCTCGTCAGCAGGCGCGGCCTGCGAATCACGATGCCGGGGATCGGCCTGGCGTCGAGCGACTCGGCCACCGCACGCGCCTTGCGGAACGTGTCGAAGTCCTCGGCCGCGTGGTCGTAGGCCGGCGAGTAGAGGACAGGCACCCGCGCGCGGCGGGGCCCGACGGCGTCAATCGCGACAGATGTGTTCGTCCCGGCAACCTCCTCTCGAGCCTGTTTCGCTTGCCCGGGACGGAGTATAGACAAGGCGTATGACAGGGAAGGTCGGGCCTGCCGTCCACGGCGACAGCGGCTGGCGGTCGCCGACGTCGGACTGCAGACCGGATGTGATGCGGCCCACCAGTCGTTCGCGATCCGCCAGTTGCCAGCCGTAGTCGCCGTACTCGATGTGCCGCTGCGCGACCTCGCGTGGCAACAACACCGTGGCGGTGCGCGGCGTCGCGGCGGTCGACTACTGCGGATACTGCCCGGACAGGCGCAAGCCGGGCACGCGCTCGAAGTGCTGGACATTGCGCGTCAGGAGGATGCCGTTGGAGGCGAGGACGATGCCGGCGATGAGACTGTCGCCCATGCCGATCGGCGCCCCCGGGCTTCCAGGTCCCGCCGCACCGCCGCCGCCCGGTCCGCGGCCTGCGCGTCGAGCGGCAGGCTGGGCACCGCGTCGAGCAGTTCGAGGACGGCCGAGCGCTGGCGCGCGGTTCGGGCTCCAGCCAGCAGCTCGAAGCGGTTGACCGCCGTCGTCTTCAGCTGGCCGTGCTCCAGCTCGAGCGCGATGCGGGAGGCGGCGGGCTCCTGGCCGGCCAGGTAGTCGATGAGGACGTCGGTGTCGGCGACGATGCTCATCGCCAGGACTCCCGCAGCGCGGCCGTCGCCGCACGCAAGCCGGCGGCCTCGCGCCCCCCCAGGCGCCCTCTCAGCGCCAAGGCCGCCCTCCGCCGGGCCTCGCCGGCATCCTCGGCCTCGAGGTACATCTCCACGGCGTCGTTGATGAGCGCCGAAAAGCCCTTCTCGCCGCGGCGGGCCGCCATCTCCAGCAACCTCGCCCGGTGCTCGTCCTTCAGCTCGATCGTCGTCCGCACGGGCCTGCCCTCCTCTCCGGATTCTACATGCATGTGCATGCAGAAGACAATTTGAAATGACAAGGGAGGGCGGGTGAGGGAGCGCCGGGTGCGGCGGTCGACTGGAAGTGTTCTCAGGCCACCTCGACGCCGGCCTTCCTCGCCGCCTTCGCCAGCGCCGCGTCCATCGTCGCCAGCGCGGCGCCGCGGCGTATCGCCAGTTCGAGGTATGCCGCGTCGTAGATGCTCAGGCCGTAACGGCGGGCGAGGCCGGCCGTCCCGCCGGCGACGTGGGCTGCCGTGTCGGGGTCGATCTCGATCGGGAGGGACAGCACGACCTGGAGGGCCTCGGTGACGACGGCGTGCGTCGCGCGCTTCCGGCGTTCCGCGGCCAGCAGGCCGTTGGCCACCTCCAGCGGCCAGTGCGCGGGGACGAAGGCGGGAGTCCCGTCCTCCAGGCCCTCCAACGCCCTCCGCGCGGCCGGCGCCTGCTCGTCCGGCATCAGGAACCCCAACGCCGTGGACCCGTCGATCACGAGGGCTCTCATGTCAGATTCGCCGGCCTTCCGCCACGAGGTCCGCGGCGGCCTCGCCGCGGGCGAGCTTCAGGCACGAGCGCAGCGCGCGCAGCCGTTCGAACGCCTCGGCGCGCGCCACCGTTGCGCCCACCGGCACGAGCCGCGCCACCGGCCGTTCGTGCCTGGTGATGACGACGTCGTTGCCCTCGACCACGTAGTCGAGCAGAGAAGAGAGGTTCGTCTTCGCCTCGTAGGCGCCGACGGTCCTGGTGGCTCGCATAGGTTCAGACTAGTCTTAGACCAGTCTGGCTGTCAAGGCGCGACGGCTACGGGCCGCCAGGTCGCCGCCGGGTCGCGGGGTGTAGCGGGCCGGACAGCTGCGTCGGGCGCCGCTGATCTGGTGATTCGGTTGATCTTGGTGGGGGGCGTAGCCGGGTTCCCGCGCGCCGGCGCCGCGCGAGCGGGTCGACCGCGGGCGGGGACAAGACGGCGCCATGAACGAGCCGCTACCGCCGCTCGGTGCGGGCTTCCCAGTACCAGTGGACCCAGCGCTCCTGGCTGCTGCTCTCGACGGCGCCCGGCCGGACCGCGCGCACGCGCTCGATGGCGTCCGCCGGTTCGTGGCCAAGGGCGACCAGGCAGGCGGCGGCCACCGTCCCCGAGCGGCCGATGCCGCCGCGGCAGTGAATCACGACGGTCTTACCGGCGCGGGCCATGGCGAGGATCTGCTCGACGAGCTTCGCGAACTCCGGCATCTCGCCGTCCCCGGGCGCGCTCACGTCCACGATCGGGAAGTGCACGGTCTCGATGCCCCATGCGTGGGCACGGTCGAACAGGTCCGGGATGCGGAGGAACTGGTATTCGTGCGCCTCCATCAGCGAGACCAGCAGGTCGCAGCGGAACTCGTCCCGCAGGCGCTGGAGATCCGCATCGAGGTCCCTGTTCCACCGATACGGGCCGTCGTTCTTGCCCGGGGCAATTGTGAGACCTATCCGGCCGGACAGGCGGGTGTCGGCGGGATCCAGGAAGTCCACGTAGATCGGCGAGCTCTCCGACGTCTTGGCCAAGGCCTCCTCCCAGCGTCAACGCATGCGCGAGTCCGACGAACAGGGACATCTTAACGCGGCGACGTGACAGGCAAGGTCAGGCCTGGAGCCGCCTTCCCGATGCCCGGTTCCGGGCGGCGCACGGCGAGGGCGGCGAGGCATAATGCGTGGCGAATGCAACCGGCCAGCACGAGCACGGTCGAAAGACGGGAGTAGACAGACAAGCGAGGACTCCAGGAAGAGGACTCCCACGCAGTGCGCTCGAAGTTCCTTGGCTGCCTGCTCGGCGGCGCCGTCGGAGACAGGACGAGGATTTCAGGGCGAAGATCTGGAAGAAGTACCCGGGATGGTAAGGCCTGACGGAGCGGGCTCGGGGCGAGCGGGGCGGCCCGGACGGCAACGGTTCATCATGGGGGTCACTTCGTCCTGAACCGCCAGGTGACGGGCGGCAGCGGGGTCCCCTGCTCGTCGGTCATCACCATGTTCTTCTCGGAGTTCAGCTGCAGGGCGTAGGAGGTGCCCGGCTCCAGCCGGCATGGAATGGTGAGCACGCGGCTCGAAGGGTCGTAGCCCGGCCTCCCCGTCACCTTCGGAAAGGCGGCCCCGGGAACCTCCACGACCGCCATGTGCCGCATGGGGCGGTCGAAGGTGACCACGAGGGCCGTCACGCTCGCAGCATCCACGTCCCCCGTGTCGTTCTCCGGCGTCATCGTCAGGACCTTGGGGACATTCCCCGACTCGAGCTTCGCGCGCCGCTCCGCCTGGATGGCCGCGGCCTCGGCCGGCGCTGCGCGGCTGTACTCCTCGAAGAACGCGACGATGCGCGGGGCGAACGCGTCGAGGGTCGGATACCTCGCCGGTTCCCGCTCGTACTCCCCGAGCAGGTCGGCCAGCCGTTCGACCGCGCGGAACCCGCGCTCGCGCTCGAACGCCGCCTGCCGGCGCCCCGCCTCGGCAGCGCGACTCGAGGCATACCGAACCGTGCACGCGCGCACGAGCGACTCGTGGAGAATGGTCTCGCCGGGGCCGTAGGCCTGCCGCTCCATCTCGTTCTGCACGAGCGGGTAGATCCGCTCCGCCGCAGGCATCAGCCCCGGGAGGTGGGCCTCGACGATGGGGCTCATGAAGGTGTGGGCGAACTCGTGGACGATCACCATGGCCCGCGTCGAGGGAAACGCCGGCAGGCCGCCGGGCTCGACGTCCGGGGTGCCGAGGACCACGTAGAAATCCTCGGCCCGCGGAACGGCGCCCGTGAGAGGCGCCGCCGCCCCCGCGGCCGCGGCCGGCACCCGCATGCCGCCGAAACTGCCGCTCGCCAACAGCAGGTTGATCGCGATCACGTAGCCGGTGCCGGGGCGGCGGAAGAAGCCGTCGAGCCACGGCGCGAGGCCGGCCTCGCGAACCATCACGCTCGCGCGCTCGATCGAGGTTCGGTACAGCTGCTCGTGGGCGGTGAGGAACGCCGCCACGTCGGCCTCGCGGGCGAAAGCCCGGAGGTCCGACAGGAACGCCCGCGCGTCGGCCGGAGTCCAGCGCGCGTGCGGGTGGGGGAAGGGATCGAGCGGCACCCGCTCGGCCAGCTCGGGCAGCGCGGTGAGCTGGAGCGCGAGCACCATGGGGTCGCCGAAGCTGATGCCTCGCGCCTTCCGGAGTTCCCGCGCCCGCGCGACGACCGGGTGGTCCTTGAACCTCGCGAAGTGCGCGTCCACGTCCCTGGCGTACGCGCGCACGCCTACCTACGTAACGGGCAATCCTACCGTGACCGGTTCGTGCGGGTCAGGCGCCACGTGGTGGTGCCGCCGGCCCTGTCGATGGCAGAGCCGGAGATCTTTCTCTGGCCGGGACGGACGGTTTGCGGGGGGACGGTCGGCACCCTGGCGGGGATGGGCGCGGCGGTCTCCAGGTTGGTCGGTTTCCCCGGGCTGTTGTCGCAAGGGGTCGTGAACTTCGTCTCGCCGTTTACCGTCAGCGACGTCTGGATCATCGGCAAATCCAGCGAGACGTACAGCTTTCCGTCGGTACTCGTCGAAGGTCACCCTAGCGTCCACCCGCGGCGCGCCGATCCACTGCCACGTCTCGGTCTGGTGGCGCTGCTGGTCCACGGGGCCGGCGGCCGTGCCGCACCATAGCCCCCGCCTGACGCAGTTCGACTCCTTCATGAGGAGCCGCGTCACCGCGACCACGGCGCTCGGCTGCCCCGCGGGCGGAATGCGAACGGTGTAATTCCAGTTCTCCTTGGAGCGCTCGTCCTCCTTGCAGCCGTCCTTCTCCCTCGCACTCGTCGGCTGGGCGCTGAAGCGATAGCCGATCGTGCCCGCCCAGTCGCGCTCCGCGGCACACCCCTTCATCCGCTCGAACCCCGGCACCTTCTGAAGCTTGGCCGCGAACTCGCCGGCCACGCGGTCGATCGAGGCCGCGCTGCCGTCGATCGGGCCGCCGCTCCTCGCCTGGGTGCGCCCGGTGCGCATGTCCATGTAGGCGACATCCACGACGAACTGGCCGTTCATCGAGACGACCTTCACGCTCACCACGTCCTGCGCGCCCGTCGCGGCACGCATGCGCTCGAGCGACTCCGCCTCCCCGGCGCCGGCCGACTGCTGCGCCCTGGCGTCCCCGTGCTCACTTGCCAGGTCCGCGGAGGTTGTCGGAACCGCACAGGGAAACAGGCCGACGAGGGCGTCGGCCAGGCTGGCCTCGAGCTGCTCCTGGACCGCTTTCTCCTCGGGCGTGCGCGCGCCTCCGCCCGGCACCCCGGTGATGATGACGGGCGTCCAGGACTGCGCGAGCAGGACGACGCCCGCCGCGATCACGAAACCGAGGGTCAGGACCTTGCGCATCATGGCGGGCTATTCTTGCACAGGGGAGGACGGGCGCGTCATTTGTTGATCTTCTGATTTGGTGACTTGGTGATTTGATTTGGAGATTGGGGGACTTGAAGATCTTGGAGAGAAGGCGACAGCCGCCGGCCGGAAGGAGCGGGGGGCGGCCGGCCACGTGCGAAGAAGCGCCTCTAGCCACTCGGCAAGGCTCCGCCTTCGCGGTCGGCCCTGGCGCTCGGGTTCGCCGCCGCCCTCGGCCTCTCCAGCATGCTGGCAGTAACATCAGGCCTCGGCCTCGGCAGGCACGGCGCGGCCGCACTCCTCGAGGAAAGGCCCCAATGTGCGGCGCGAAGGCGCCACCCCTTATCCGTCAGCCGCGGCGCGCCGCTTCGATGGTCGCGAGGTCGATCTTCTTCATCGGCATCATCGCCTCGAAGGCGCGCCTGGCCTCGGCGCCGCCGGCCGCGAGCGCGTCGGTCAGCACGCGTGGGGTGATCTGCCAGGAGAGGCCCCAGCGGTCCTTGCACCACCCGCACTGGCTCTCCTGGCCGCCGTTGCCGACGATCGCGTTCCAGTAGCGGTCCGTCTCCGCCTGATCTTCCGTGGCGACCTGGAAGGAGAACGCCTCGCTGTGCCTGAACGCCGGACCGCCGTTGAGACCGAGGCAGGGAATGCCGAGGACCGTGAACTCCACCGTCAGGACATCGCCCGCCTTGCCGCTCGGGTAGTCGGCAGGCGCCTTGTGGACAGCGGTCACTTCACTGTTCGGAAAGGTGGCGGCGTAGAAGCGCGCCGCGTCGTGTGCATCCTTGTCGAACCAGAGGCAGATCGTGTTCTTCGGTTTCATGATCGTCTCCTCCTTGGGCTTGGGGTTTAGGGCGGACGCCCCTGCTGCGCCGCCCCGCTCGGGATCCCCACGCGAGGGTGCCGGGCCCGGCTGATTGCAGAGACCTTGCCAGACAGCCCGAGGCGTTGGAGTGTTGCAGTGCCCTACACAACAGTGTGACCGAGCCAGGACGATTACCGGCGCACATTCGAGCAGCCGAGATAGAGCTCACCAGAGTCCCACACAAACCAGAGTCCCACCCGGAACGGCCGGGGGGGAGTGCCGTGTTAGCATGCCCGCCGGATGAAGACGCTTCCATTGTTCGCCTTCTCCCTGGCGGCCGCAACCTTCTCCGCCGGTACCCAGGGGCCGCCGCCACTCCGGTTCTCCACTCGTTCGGGCGCGATGGCGGTGCTGACGGTGGCCGCCGACGACCGCTGCGCCGGCACCGGCGCGCCGCACGTGTCGGCCGCCGGCGTGTGGGTCGATGGCCGGTACGACCACGAGTTGCTGCTGCTCCCGGGCTCGGGGCGCGAGGCGTACGACACGATGCTCGGGCCGTTCACGGCCGGGCGGCACCGCGTAGAGCTGCGGCCGTCGCGCTTCTGGAAGCCGGCCCCGTGCCTGGGAACCGGGCAGGCGCAGGTGCGCGTTCGGGAAGAGCCGCTCGAGGTCCTGCGGCGCGCGCCCGTCCTCGAACTGCGCGCGGACACGGTGGGCGAGCAGACCGACGTCCCGCTGTTCGAGTACGTCGAGGACGAGACTGCCAACGGCGTCCGCCGGCTCCGGTACACCGTCGTCTTCAGCAACGAGGACGGCGGCACGCAGACGCGCGCGCTGCTCGCGCGGTGGGGCCGGACGACGGACATCGAGCAGGTGTACGAGGCGTTCGTGGAGGACGGCAAGGCGGTGCGGGAGGAGTTCCAGGGGCCCGACCACGAGATTCGACCGTTCACGGGGCGCCGGCGCGGCGACGCGCCGATCCTCCTCGTCGCCACCCTGAACAACATGGTGACCGACCGCGGGCGCGGCATCGCCTGCGTCCGGCCCGTGCCGGAGGTCGTCGACCTGGCCCGCGCCACGCGCGAGTCGACGCTCGACGCGCGCCCGTGGGCTTGGGACGCGATGGCGAGCGAGCTGGCGGCCGAAGGCAAGGTGGCCGCCGTCGCGCCGCCCGGGGACCGTTGGCTGCGGCAGGCGCCCGACCCCCGCGAGCACGTCTACCTGGAGGCGCGCCTGACCCTGGATCATGCCGTCGCGGCGGCGTGGGTGCGCGACCGGAACGGGCAGCGGCACACGTCGCATTACGAAAGCCAGCAGCTGACGATCGATCGCGACGGGTGGGTCCGGACCGCCGTGCCCCTGGGCCCCAACGCCGGCCCGGGCGTGGCGGACATCGGCTGGTCCTGCCTCCCTGCGCCCGGACAATCCGGGGCAGGATCCTGCGCGATCGAGGCGACCCGCGCGTTCGTCTTCGGCGACGGCTGGATATCGGGGCCGAACCTCGTCGTACCCGTGACGCTCAGGCTGCGCGAGGGGGAAGAGGTCAGGCTCGAGAGAGCCTTGGCTCGATAGAATCACGCGGCGGGGCCGCCTCCGACCCGCGAGACGACGTGCGCGGGTCAGGGCCGCCGGCGGAGGAAGATCCGGTCAACCTCATCGGGTCCGACGGGCCAATCGATCGTCTCGACCGCGAAGTCCGGACGCGAGTCGAGTGCTAACATCCCGCACCATGAACCAGCCGACCATCGTCGTGGCGGGAGCCTCCGGGAACCTGGGGCGTCGCATCGTGCAGGCGCTGCGCGACCGCGATGCCCGTGTGAGGGCACTCGTCCGCCAGGGCACGGCGCCCGAGAGGCTCGAGCGGCTCCACGAGCCCGGCGTGGACATCGCCTGCGTGGACATGAGCAACCCGCGCGAAGTCGCGCGGGCGTGCGAAGGGTCGGCCTGCCTGGTCTCCGCGCTGGCCGGACTGCGCGACACGATCGTGAACACCCAGGCGGTACTCCTGGACGCCGCCGCCGGGGCCGGCGTCCCGCGGTTCATTCCCTCCGACTACTCGATCGACTTCAGCCCGCTCCCGCCGGGACGGAACCGGAACCTCGATCTGCGGCGCGAGTTCCACGGGCTGCTCGACAAGGCGCTCATTCGCGCGACGACGATCTACTGCGGGGCGTTCACCGAGATGCTCACCGGCCCGATGCCGCTGATTCTCTTCAGGTTCAAACGTGTCGTCTACTGGGGGAATGCCGACCAGCGGATGGACTTCACCACCATGGACGACACCGCCGCCTTCACAGCGAGGGCGGCTCTCGATCCGGCCACCCCCCGCTTCCTGCGCATCGCGGGCGACCAACTGAGCGCCAGGGAGCTGGCGGCGGTGGCGAGCGAGGTGACGCGAACGAGCTTCCGCCTGCTCCGGGCCGGAAGTCTCGGCACGCTCGGAGCCTTCATCAAGGTGGCGCGCGTCGTCGCTCCGGGGAAGGGACAACTCTACCCGGCATGGCAGGGTATGCAGTACATGCGCGACATGTTCGACGGCCGGGCCAAGCTGGCGCCGCTCCACAACGACCGGTATCCCGGGATGCGCTGGACGACGGTGCGCGAGGTTCTCGCCACGGGCGCGCCGCCTTCAAACGCTCGTCAACCGAGGTGAACTCCGGTCTAGCTACCAAGGACGCAGGGTTCATGCTCGGCCGAACCGGCGGGCGTGGCCGAACGCCGCGTTCGGCGCAGGACCCGCGAACACAGCAGCCTCGTCGTCAACACCAGTGAGTTCCGGGAGTAAGATGCGCCCATGCGATACCTCCTCCCGACGGCCCTGATTGTCGCGGTCGCGATTGGTTCGGCCCTCGCCCAGGACACGGGGAAGCGGCCGCCCGGCACGGCCCTCCTCGTCATCGACATCCAGAACTTCTACTTCGACAAGGGGTCGCTGCCGCTCACCGGGAGCCTCGACGCGGCCCGCCAGGCACGCCGCGTACTGGAGGCGTTCCGCGGCGGAAAGCTGCCGGTGATCCACGTCAGGCACATGCCCAAGGCGATGACCTTCGCCGAGGGAGAGCCCGCGGATCCGATGTACCGGATCCACGAGGAAGTTCGGCCGGTCGCCGGCGAGAAGATCGTCACCAAGCACTACGCCAACAGCTTCCGCGACACGGACCTGCTCGAGTATCTCCGCCAGCAGAAAGTCACGGCGCTGGTCATCGTCGGGATGCAAACGCACATGTGCGTCGAGGCCGCGGCCCGCGCCGCCACGGACCTCGGGTTCGACGTGACGGTCGTTCCCGAAGCGTGCGCCACGCGGCCGCTCGCGTACGGCGGACGGGTCGTGCCGGCCGAGATGGTTCATGCCGCCACCCTGGCTGCCATCAACGGCACGTACGGCCACGTCATCCCCATCGAGACGTGGCTGGCGGGCCGGTAGGCTTCAGGTGGGAGCAAGGTCGGCAACGCGCGGTCGGCGTCACTTCAGCTCTCGGAGGAACCGCTCCAGCTCGGCGCCCCAGATCTGCGGCTGGGAGTGCGTGCCGTGGCCCCGCGTCTCGTCCGAGGTCGGGATCAGCACGAAGCGCCCACGTTTCACCTTCTTGATCAGCTCGGCCATCATCGGCAGCTCCGGCGGATTGACGAAGTCGTCCGCCGAGTTGATAGCCAGCAGCGGCGCGGTGATCTTCTCCACGTGCGGCGCGGGGTTGTAGTCCTCGGACGCGCGGAAGTAGTAGATCAGGTCGTTCGCGTCGGTGGTCTTCGTCCGAGACGCCACCTGGTCGGCGAGGAACTTGTCGGCCGCCGCGGCGGTCGGATACTGGCGCTGCCACTGCAGGGGCGTGCTCGTGGCCATCAGGAGGAACCCGATCGCGCTCGCCATGCCGCGCGGCGGCTCGGTGTACTCGCCGTTCTTCCACGTCGGGTCGGTGACAATCGCGTCCACGAGCGCCTTCCGCCACACCCGGTTGCGACCCGCGATCTCCACGGGGTTGCTGGCGAGCGGCACCAGGCCGTCGGCGAAGGCCGGGTACATGTAGCCCCACATCCACGTGTGCATGGCGCCCATCGACGTCCCCATCACCAGGCGCAGGCGCGTCAGGCCCAGGCCCTCGGTCACCAGCAGGTGCTGCAAGGTCACCATGTCGGTGTAGCCGTACTTCGGGAACTTCATCTTCAGGCCGTCGCTCGGCTTGCTCGACCCGCCATGCCCGACGTTGTCGGGCAGGATGATGAAGTACTGCTCCGCGTCGAGAAGCTGCCCCTTGCCGAAGAGGCGGCCCGCGTAGTTCTGGCCGAGGAAGCCGGAGCCGGAACCCCCCGTCCCGTGCAGGATCAGCACGCCGTTGGTGACGGACCCGTCCGGGCCCTTCCGCGGCTGGCCGAGCGTCCGGTAGTGGATCCTCACTTCCGGTAGCGTCTCTCCGCCGGTGAACCTGTAGTTGCGCGCGACGTAGTCGCCTTCCAGCGGCGGAACGGCCTGGGCCCGCACGGACGAAGGCGACAGGGCCAGGAGGACGAGGGCAAGGGCGGCCGCGGTTCGGTTCAACATGCAGGGGAGTATACCGTCTCCGTGACGCGGGGCGCGTGAACGATGAGACCCGACGACCGGCGTCCCAGGCGGCTATGATACCGAAGCGCCCCCGGGCCGCCAGTGCGGTCGTTGCGCCCGTGGCGGTGCAGCGAACCGTGCAGCCGGAGTGCCTATTGCGTCGCGACCGTGTTCACAGTATTTGCTGTTCTTTGACGAGGGCCACCGATGAGACGTTTTCCGACCACGCTCGCGTTCCTGTCACTCCTTTCGTTAGCACCCGTTCTCGTGCCCGGCACGGAGTCGGGAGCGGCGGCCGCGCCCCCCGTGATGGACGGCCCGGAGGGGCAGCAGTCCCGGCAGGTACTGCTCGACCCCGATGCGCCTGAAATGAAACGGCGCGCCCCGGATTGGTTCGACGTCCGTCTCGAGACGACCCGCGGCGACATCGTCATCCGGGTGGAACGCGCGTGGGCGCCCCGTGGCGCAGACCGGTTCTACAACCTCGTGGCCGCCGGGTACTACGACGACTCCCGCTTCTACCGCGTGATCCAGGGGAAGTGGGTGCAGTTCGGGATCAACGGCGACCCGGCCGTCTCGAAGGCGTGGCGCGACCGGACGATCCCGGATGAACCGCGCCTGCAGACGAACGCCCGCGGCACGGTGGCGTTCGCCTTTGCCGTTCCCAACGGGCGCACGACCCAGGTGTTCATCAACCTGCGGGACAACGCCGAGACCCACGACAAGGAGCCGTTCGTGCCCTTCGGGCGCGTGGTCCGGGGGATGGAGGCCGCCGACGCCCTCTACAGCGAGTACGGGGAAACCTCCGGCGGAGGGATTCGCCGCGGCGAGCAGGGGCCGCTCTTCGAGCAGGGCAACGCGTACCTGGATCGGAACTACCCGCGACTCGACCGCATCAGGCGGGCGACCATCGAGGTCCTGGCGAAGTGAAGGAGCGGTGGGCCGCCCCCCTAGTCCCAGAGCTCGTTTGGGTTGACGACGAGGCTGTTGTGTTCGCGGGTCCTGCCGCGGGTCTCCCCCATCCGGCTTCGCGCATAAAGCGCTTGTCACGGGCGTCCGCGCTGCAGGCGGATGGGGAGCCCCCTACCCGCGTCACCCGCTCACAGTGGACTGTCAACCCAAACGATCAGCGGCGAATGGCGGGATCAACCGCCGGACGAAGGGCGGGGCCGAAGCCCCGCCGCCCCGGATGGCTACCACCTGAGACTGACGCCGATGCGAGCCACCCGCGGGGCCACCACCGCCTGGATCTGGTTGGCGTTCGCCGCGTTCTGCGTCCCGCGGCGCCCCTGGATCGTGTTGTTGTTGGTGAGGTTGAACACGTCCAATGACGGCACGAGGCTCAGACCCTTGAACTTCACCGGCCGATCCACGCGGAAGTCCACGTTGTAGAAGTTGGGCAGCCGGCTCTCGCCGATGGGATCGAGCAGCACCATGACCGTCCCGACGCCGTTGGCACGCGACGGGCTCTGGATCGTGCGCTCGTACGGGAAACCCTGGCGCGCGTTGAAGAAGGCCGCGAGGTTGAAGCCCAGCGGCGCCTCGTATGCGCCGCTCATCTTCAGCATCCACTTGGTGTTCACGTAGACGTTGCCGTATCCCAGGCCGGCGGTCAGGTAGTCGGTACTGATAGCCGTCCCGCATGGCCAGGTTCGTCGGGTCCTCGTTGTAGGTGTTCCCGACGGTCCCGCCGTAGCCGTTGTTCACGATCGTGCTGTTGTACGAATAGCTGACGTTCGCCATCCAGTGGTTGGCCATCCGCTTGCGGGCGGAGATCTCGATGCCGTTGAACGTCCGGTTGTACTCGGCGGCCGAGAAGTTGGTCAACTGCGTGACCGTGGACACCTGCTTGGTGGGCTGGTAGTAGGTGACCGTCGGGCAGTCGGCGTTCTGCGACGCCGGGCAGCTCGCGGCCGCGGGGGTGAACGACACGGGCACCCAGTCCGACGGGCTCAGGCCCTGCACCGCCAGGCGCTGGAAATCGGCGTACTTCCGCCAGATGTAGTTGACGCCGACCGCGATACCCCCCCGCAGCTGGTGGTCGAAGCCCACGATGACTTCCTGGGTGTTGTCGTTCTTCAGCTCCGGGTCGATGGTGTTGGCCGTGGCGACGGCGGTCGGGTTGAGCGGGCTCCAGTTGCCGGTCACCGCCAGGGGCTTGCTCGACGCGATGATCTCACTGGTCTGCGCGGTCTTGTCGTTGTTGGCGTCCACCCAGGGGTACCGCACCGTGACGGGTGTGACCGGGTTGATCGCGAACGCGTATCCGGTCGCCACCGTGCCGCCGCCCGATCCGACCTGGCCGTAGTACAGCGCCCAGTTCGCATGCACCAGCGTCTGGCCGGTGCCCCGCAGGTCGTAGGTGAACCCGAGGCGGGGGGACACGTTGTTGAAGACGATGCCCGGGTCGACACCGGGGAAGTCCACGGCCGGCAGCCAATCCGGCAGCAGCGGGCTGGCTGAGACGTGCGAGGCCAGCGCCACGTTGTGGTTTCGATCGTAGCGCAGCCCCAGTTGCAGCGTCACGCGGCCGCGCACGAACGTATCCTGGCCGTAGAGTGCGATGTTGTTCAGGTCGTAGACGCTCTCCCCGTCACGCGTGACGGCGACCTGGCAGCCGGTCGCCAGCAGGGAGCAGTCGTTGCTGAGCGCAGTCGGGAACCGCACCGTCGCGTTGCCCCCGACGTGGGTGGCCGTGTAGGAGCTGTTGCCCCGCCAGTAGCCGCCGACCTTGAGGGAGTGATCGCCACCCATGACCCCGGGCGCGAAGTAGTTGACGTTCGCGTTCACGCTGTGGGCCGGCCGGATGTTGATGACCTGGGTGGCGGACCGGCCGTTCATGCCCGTCGAGATGATGAGCGTCGGCTGAACATCGAGGAACTCCGGCTTCTGGACGTCGGCGATGTAGTTGCCGCCCACGTGCGCCCACTGCACGTCGAGCAGCAGCCGGTCGCTCAGCACCCACTGGTCGCCCACCTTGTAGGTCGGGTTCGGGCCGACCGTCCACCACGCCCTGCCGTACTGGGCCGGCACCGCGTCCTGCGTGGTGGTGGTTTCGAAGGGGTGCAGGTCGTCGGCGCCGCGCGCGTTCCTGAACTTCTTGGCCATGTTGTTGAAGAAGCTCAGCTTGTTCCCCTTGAACAGCTGCACCTCCGCCTTCAGGTTCGTCGAGCTGAGCTCGGTGAGGTCCGCGTTCAGGCACGCGTTCACGTCCGCGATGCTGTAGTCGAGCGGCTGGGCCTTCACGGCCTGGCACTCGGGCGTGGACCGGTAGAAGCCGACGACGCCCACGTTGACGGTCTGCTTGGCCAGGCTGCCCCAGATCCAGGCCCTGCCCCTCTTGATGGGCCCGCCCACTTCGAAGCCGTAGTCCTTGATGTTCTGGATCGGGTTGCCCGCGGTCGCCCCCTGCTTCCGCATCTCGTCGGTGATGTTCTGCGACTCGAACTGGTCGTCGGTGACCAGGAACCGCCCGGAGGCGCGGAACTTGTCGCTCCCGCTCTTGGTCACCAGGTTGACCCCGACGCCGCCCGTCTGCTGCGTGACGTCCACGCCGCCCGTCCTGACCGTGATCTCCTCGAACGAGTCGAAGTCGTAGTAGCTGATCGACGCGCCGGTTGACGCCATGTCCGTCACGTCCACCCCGTCGAGGAGGTACTTGGTGTTCTGCTGGTTGGCGCCGCGTGCCACGAAGTTCGACTGCTGGCCCGACATGTTGCCGCCGATGTTCTCGCGGTCCATGGCAATCCCGGCCGTCTGCTGCAGGATGACCCAGGGGTCGCGGGCCGACGGGACGCTCTGCAGCGCCTCGAGCGTGAAGGTCTGCTTGGTCCCGGTCTCCCTCGTGTCCACCACGGGAGCGGCGCCGAGCACCGTGACCGTCTCCTTCACGGAAGAGACGGGCATCACCGCGTTGACCTGGGCGTTGAAGCCGACGGTGATCTGCACGTCCGGCCGAACCACCGTGTTGAACCCGGCGAGCTCGAACTTCACCGCGTACACGCCGACTTGAAGACGGGGGAACTGGTACGTCCCGGTCACGCTCGTGACGGCCGTGAGCGGCTGGAGCAGCACCGGGCTCGTGACCGTCACGGTCACGCCGGGCAGCACCGCGATGGATTCGTCGGTCACCTTGCCGAAGATCTCTCCTGTCGTCTGCGCGCCGGCCACACCTGCGGCGGCCACGATCGCGAGGAGTGCCAATGCCAATGCCCGAACTCTCATGATTCCCTCCGAAGAAGCCGTCGAATTGTCTCAACTCGCGCGAAGGTTCTCTTGCCGGCCGGCCAGGTTGGGGGCACGAGATCGAGGATCTCGTTACTGCTGCGGGAGCTTCGTGGGGTAGGTCACCTGGATCCTCGTCCCCACTCCGGCGGGGCAGGTGATCCACTGGTTCAGGTTCTTGCTCGTGTCGCTCTTGGCGGAGCCATCGTCGGCGCGGACCGAGAGCCCGCCGTACTTCCTGCTGAACGGGAACATCTCGAACGTCCGCGAATAGCCGGACAACCCGGCCGTCAGGGTGATGTCGAACGTGTTCCCCTTGACGCCGTTGACCTTGTACCGGGCGTTCCTGCCCATCAGGAGCGGGGCATGGTAGATCAGGCGGGCCATCCCGTAGTGGTTGCCCTTGATCGACGGGGCGAACGTGATGACCCCGTCACGATCCGCCAACTCGATGGGATCGACTGCGAACTCCCTGGTCTGGAACCGGCCGAGCCTTCCACTGACGGCATAGGGCTTCCCGCTCAACAGCATCCGGAAGTCGTCGGTGGTGTCGCTGGTCTTCGTCCGCTTGATGCTGAAGTAGGAGACGTCGTAGTCGGTGGAATCGGCGAAGTCGAGCTTCCCCTGGACGAACCAGGCGTTGGCATCGTCGGGAACCGTGTACGCGCCGGACACCGTCTCGTACTCGGTCCCGAACGCGTGCGACAGCACCACCCGCGAACTCCCCGCGAGGGTGCTGTACTGAGACCTGGTCCCCCAGTCGCTGCTGCTCATCGACAAGTTGAGCCTGCCTTTGCCGGAGGCAGACCGCGCCGTGATCGTGACCGTGTACGAACCGCCAGGCGCGGCCGCCGGTGTCGTGCCCACGGAGAAGTACCGGTACGGCTGCGCGCCATGCCCATCGTGGCAGTACTTGTCCCACTCGTGAGTCGGCGGGAACGCGACCTTCCACGGGCCCTTCACCGTCATGCCCGGCGTGTTCGCCGTGACCTTCGACGGGGGGTCGTCGTCGAACCCGAGGATGTTCTCGTCGACGTGAGACCCCTTCGTCTCCAGGTGGGGATCGGTGAAGAGTTCCACCGGGCCGGTGCCGACCAGCTGGAGCGTAATCCTGGAGGCGAGGACCTTCATGTCCGTGAGCTGGGTCTCCCCGTCCTGGATCAGGGCCGGGAAGCTGTACCAGTCCCCGGCGTTCGCGTCGTAGGTCGTCGGGACCTTCCACGTCGTGTCGAATCCGGAGACCCAACGTCCGCCGTCCCCGGTGTTCTGCCACGCTCTCGACGTCACCCCGGTCGCGGAGATCGTGTAGAAGACGACCGTGTTCTCTTCCAGGTTGGTCAGCCATTCCATCTGGGGGTACGGGGCGGAGAAGGCCATCTCGTGCCCGAAGTCCTGGACGGGGCGGCTGTCCCCGCTGCTCTGGCGCCCCACGTACCAGCCCGGCATGTGGTTGTGGCCGTGAATCCACATCTTGATCTGCGGGTTGTCCCGGAACAGGCGCGCCCACCAGGCTTGATCCTGCTGCCCCCTGTACGACGACAGCGGATCGCCATCGTGCGGCGTGGTGTCCTCGATCGCCTGGTGCGAGAAGATCACCGTCGTCGCGTGACGATAGTGGGTGGTCATGAACTCGACCCATTCGTAGAGCGCCGGGCGAGTCCACATCTCGTACTCCATCTCGGGCAGCGCAAGGAAGAGGATCCCGTCCCGCATCATGGCGTAGGGATAGTGATTGAGCTCGGTCTCGTTGACGTACGTCCTCAAGGCCGCGGAGGGATCGTTGTCGTGCTCCGGCAGGTCGGGTCCATCGCTGTAGTCGGAGAGGTCGATGTTGCCGCCGACGTAGTGGAAGGGCAGGTGCAGGTGGGACACCAGGAACGCCTTGAAGTTGTTCTTGTACGGATCCAGCGTCTTGGGGAGCCCCACGCCGTTGATGTACGCCGTGTTGTCGTTCGCGCCGTCGCCGAGATGGACGACGAAGTCGCAGGGAAGCGCGCGGTCCATGACGTCCTGGGCGAGACGGTCCAGGAAGTCCGCGTAGCCCCACTGCGGCCTGGTCGCGCGGCCGCCGACGTGGGTGTCGGTGAACGCGGCAAAGGTCAAGGACGGCCGGCCGCCGGCGGGGGCGGCCGACTGCGGCGGGACGGCGGTCTGCGGCGGGACGGCAGTCTGCGCCGTGATCCCCAGGGTGATCGCCAACGCGAACGCGGGGACCAGGAGAGCGCAGGCTCTCTTCGGCCATGACGTGGATTCGGGCACGGTAGTCTTCCTCCCGTCGAGGACCAAGGGACCACGGCGGTCCCACCCTCACTTCGCGTCCTCGGTTGCAGCAGTCGGGGTCTGAAAGTCGGTGTCGTGTCGAGGGGGGCCAACCGGTCGATCCGTCGGAGCGACGGCTGTCGCTGCCGCCCTGCGCTGTATACAGTGGTGAATACGCGGGGTACGTGCGAACACTACTGCTCACCGCATCCACTGTCAAGGAACGGTGACACCGACGATGCCCGGCTGGCCGCCGGGACGTTGACCGATCGGACCTGCTCGAGTATCTCCGCCAGCAGAAAGTCACGGCGCTGGTCATCGTCGGAATGCAGACGCACATGTGCGTGGAGGCCGCGGCCCGCGCCGCCACCGACCTCAGGTTCGACGTGACCGTCGTTCCCGAAGCGTGCGCCACGCGGCCGTTCGGCCGTTCGACGAGCGCCCGATCGGGCCGGGCCGCCACGGCGGAAGCGTCCACGGAGCGTCCACGGAGCTTGACTCGAGAGTATCTTGCGGCTACCTTCTTGCCACCGTTCGGCTTGAACGGGGGCCGGGGCCGGCGCGTCGAATGCCGCCGCCGGCAAGACGGCGGCAAACTCCGAGACTGGAGGACCAGATGGCGAACGTGCCGAGGATGACGAGGGCCGACCTGGAAAAGGGTATCGTGCAGCTGGCCGCGACCGACGAGTCCTTCCGACAGCAGCTCCTGGCCGACCCGAAGCAGGCCCTCAAGGACGGCGGGTTCGAGCTCCCGGCCGGCGTGGACATCAAGGTCGTGCAGGCGGAACCGAACGTCATTCACCTCGTGCTGCCGGCGAAGCTGGCGGACGGCGAACTGGCCGACCAGGAACTGGCCGGAGTGGCGGGCGGCCTCGGCACCCTCACCACCCAGACCGCCACCCTGAGCCCCACCGGCACCCTGGCACCTTACCTCTCGACGGCGCCGATACCCGCCCAGACGGCCGCCAGCGCCGCGCAGCAGTTGCCCGACCCGAGACAGAGCGGCTGGAGCGTGAGCTGGCCGTAGGCCAACTGCCACAGCGACGGACCGGTATCGACCGGGAGCGGGACGCGTCCCGCTCCCCGGCGCCCCCCCGAACCTCCCGGCCATCCGAAGTCGGCAGGCCGACAATCCTATAGGTCCCACATGCCAACCTGGCGGCCTCACGTGGTTCTGCTGCTGTGCGTTGGGACGTTCGCCTCGCCGTCGAGGCTCGCGGGGCAGCAGGCGCCGGCTGCCCCGCCCCCGTCGTCACTCGGCATCGGCATCCTCGATGCCGCGACGTCCACCCTCCAGTCCCACCCGCTGCTGCAGGCGCAGCAGAAGCAGCTCGAGGCCAGCCGGGCGGTCCACCTTCAAACGAGCGGCATCTTCGATCACCAGCTCGCCTGGTCCGCGGGCCACGAGCGCTCCAACAGCCCGCTCACCGAGGCGGCGCGGCTGTCGCTCCGGCAGTCCGGGTTCGACGTCGCGAGCGAGTCGCTCAACCTCACCACCCTGACCGGAGAGCTCTCGCGCTTGTTCCGCTCGGGGATTACCGTCGCCCCCCGCCTCGAGATCGTGCGGAGCCAGGGCAGCCTGCAGTTCGAGGAGGGCGCGAGCCGGACGAGGTTCAGCTTCGATGTGAACGTACCGCTGCAGCGAGGCCGCGGCCGGGACGCCGTGGCGGCACCGGAGACGGCGGCGGGCCTGAACGTCGAGGCAAGCACCTTCGACCTGAACCAGGCGGCGGCGGACCTGCTCCTCTCCACGGCGACGAGCTATTGGCGGTACGCCGGGGCCGTGAAACAGCTGGAGATCGTGCGCGGGTCCGAAGCCCGGGCGCGCGAGTACGTGCAGAACGTGGAAGTTCTCGTCCGTGCCGACCGTGTCCCGAGCAGCGAGATGTTCCAGGTACGAGCGAACCTCGCCGGCCGGACCGCCGATCGGATTCACGCGGAGCAGCAGCTCGCCGAAGCGCGGAGCGCGCTCGGACTGGCCATCGGCCTCCCCCCGGCCCTGGTCGGCCAGGTTCCGCCGCCGTCCGACGGGTTCCCCGAGGAGCGCGTCGTCGAACCGTCGTTCTCGCCGGACCGCGTCCAGTCCTACATCGAGACGGCCCTCGCGAACCGCGCCGATTGCCTGGCGGCCGAGAAGAGAAAACAGGCCGCGGACGTCGCGAGGCGGTCCTCGAGGAACGGGGTGCTGCCGCAGCTGGACCTGATGCTGAGCGGAGGCTACGCCGGCCTGCAGGAAGGTCGGGGCCTGGGCAGCTTCCTCGACTCCGTGTACACGCGCACGCAGGGGCCCGACCTGCTGTTCGGCCTGCGATTCTCGCGGCCGATCTCGAACAGCGTGGCCCGCGGGCAGCTCGCCGAGGCGGAGGCGTCGTACCAGCAGGCGGCCCTGGTCAGCGCGGAAAAGGCGCGGGAGGCCGCGGCTGCCGTCTCGAGCTCGCTCGCGAGCGTGCACCTGGGGATCCAGCGCCTCGACAGGGCGCGCGAGGCCGTGGCCCTGTACCAGTCGGCCCTCGAGGGCGAGAAGGACAAGCTGCGCCTCGCGGTGGGATCGCTGACCGACCTGCTGACGGTCGAGGACCGCCTCACCTCCGCGCTCGTCGGCCTCGTCGGCGCGCAGGAGGCGTACGCCAGCGCCCTCGCCCGCTTCCGGCACGCGACGGGCACGCTGGTTCCGCCGGATCGCAGCGCGGCCTCCGTGGACCCCAAGGTCTTCTTCACCGTGCCGGCACTCAGAGCGCCCCAGTAGGCACTGCAGGTCACCGATGTCATCGAGCCACTTGTTCCGCAAGGTCGCGCTGGAGCGCCTGTCGTCGCCCGAGCAGCTCGACCAGCTGCTCCGCGTCACCACACCCAGGACCTGGCTTGCCCTGATCGCGCTCCTTGCCCTCCTGGCCGCGACCGCGGCGTGGGGCTTCCTCGGCCAGGTCACGACCAAGGTGAAGGGCCAGGGCGTGCTGATCCGCTCCGGCGGGGTCCAGGCGGTCGTCCCCACCGGCGCAGGGCACGTGGTGGACGTCCGCGTGCGCGTCGGCGAGCACGTGAAGGCCGGCCAGGTGATCGCGACGCTCGCGCAGCCATCGCTGGAGGAGCGCATCCGCGTGGTGCAGGGACAGCTGGCGGACGCCGAACGCCAGCGCGACGAGCTGCTGAAGGTCCGCTCCGAGAAGAGCACGCTGGAGCTGGCGTTCCTCGGCAGGCAGCGCGCCAACCTCGAAGCCGAGATCCAGGACTTGCAGCGCGAGGCGAGGCTGTTCGAGGAGCAGATCCCGGTGGACGAGGAGCTGCTCGCCAAGGGGCTCGTGACCAGGCAGCAGACCTACGCGACCCGGCAGAAGCTGGTGAACATCCAGGGCAGCATCGCGTCGCGGCGCGCGCAGATCACGCAGATCGACGCCGCCGAGTTCCAGGCGGCCAACGAGAGCCGCGAGCCGAACCTCCAGGCGCACAACCGGGTCTCCGACCTGCGGCGCGAGCTCGGGTTCCTGGAAAAGGAGCTGGGCACGCAGTCGAGGGTCGTCACTCCTCACGCCGGCCAGGTACTGGAGGTGAAGGTGTCGGCTGGCAGCCTCGTGGATCCCGGGACGCCGGTGATCAGCCTCCAGCCGGATGTCGTCGAGCTGGAAGTCATCCTGTACGTGCCCTCGGAGAGGGCCAAGGAAGTCCGGGCCCGCATGGATGCCGAGATCTCGCCCACCGGGACACGGCGCGAGGAATACGGGTTCATCCGCGGCACGGTCACCTTCGTCGCGGACTACCCGACGACGGAGGCGGCGCTGATGCGGATCGTCGAGAACGGTCTCCTCGCCCGGGCCCTCGCCGCCGGCGGCGCGGTGACTGAAGTGCACGTGGGGCTCGAAACCGACGGCTCGACGCCGAGCGGCTACCGCTGGTCGTCGGCCAAGGGCGCGCCCGGGAAGCTGAGCGGCGGCACCCTCTGCGTCGGCGACATCGTGACGCGCACGCAGCGGCCGGTGAGCCTCGTGTTCCCGTTCGTGGCGCAGGCGGCGGGAGCCGCGAGGTAGGCGATGACCGACCTGCTGCGTCTCTTCCGCCCCGAAGGCCGGCGCGTCCGCACGCCGACGGTGCTCCAGATGGAGGCCCTGGAGTGCGGCGCGGCATGCCTCGCCATGGTCCTCGGCTACTACGGCCGGCACGTCCCCCTCGAGGAACTGCGCGTCGCGTGCGGCGTGTCGCGCGACGGCAGCAAGGCCCTCAACGTTTTGAAAGCGGCGCGCGGTTTCGGCCTCGCCTGCAAGGGCTACAAGAAGGAGCCCGAGCAGTTGCGGTCGATGCCGCTGCCGTTGATCGCCTTCTGGAACTTCAACCACTTCGTGGTGGTGGAGGGCTTCGAGAAGGGACGCGTCCGCCTGAACGACCCGGCGTCCGGCCCGCGGTCGGTGACCGACGCCGAGTTCGACGAGTCGTTCACCGGCGTCGTGCTGGCGTTCGAGAAAGGCCCCGAATTCAGGAAGGGCGGCAGGCGGCCGGGCATCCTCGCCGCGCTCGGGAAGCGCCTGCCGGGAAGCAGGGCCGACATCTCGTACGTCTTTCTCGCCACGCTCGCGCTGGTCGTGCCGGGGCTGCTGATCCCGGTCTTCTCGAAGGTGTTCGTCGACAGCATCCTGGTCGGCGGCTCGCGGCCCTGGCTGAAGCCCCTGCTGCTCGGCATGGCCGGCGCCGCGATCGTGCGGGCCCTCCTCACGTATCTCCAGCAGCGCTCCCTGCGGCGGCTCGAGATGAAGCTGTCGATCGGCAGTTCGAGCCGCTTCCTCTGGCACGTCCTGCGGCTGCCGGTGGAGTTCTTCGGGCAGCGCTTCAGCGGCGACATCGCGTCGCGCGTCGAGATCAACGACGGCGTGGCCGCGTTGCTGTCGGGCGAGCTGGCCACCAACCTGGTCAACCTCGTGATGGTCGGCTTCTACGCCGCCCTGATGTTCCAGTACGACGCGGTGCTCACGCTGCTCACCACCGGCGTCGCCCTGGTCAACCTCGTCGTGCTGCGGGTCGTCGCGCGCAGGAGACGCGACGGCAGCATGCGGCTCCTGCAGGAGCACGCGAAGCTGGTGGGCACGTCGATGGCCGGCCTCCAGGGCGTGGAGACGCTGAAAGCGACGGGCACCGAGTCGGAGTTCTTCAGCACGTGGGGCGGCTACCAGGCGAAGGTCGTCGGCGCGCAGCAGGATCTCGCCGTCCCGTCCCAGTACCTCTCGGCGGTCTCGCCGCTGCTCATCGCGATCAACGCCGCGGCCGTGCTCGGCGTCGGCGGCCTGCGCGTGATCGACGGCATCCTGACCATGGGCATGCTGGTCGCTTTCCAGAGCCTGATCTCGGGCTTCATGGGACCAGTCGGCCGGCTCGTCGGCCTCGGCGGCAGGCTGCAGGAGGCGCAGGGCAACATCAACCGGCTCGACGACATGCTCCACTACCAGCAGGACCCGGTCTTCGGCGGCGCGGCCGCCGCAGGCCCCACGCCTGACGGCCGCCGGCTGGAAGGCTGCCTGGAACTGCGGAACGTCACGTTCGGGTACAGCCGGCTCGAGGCGCCGCTCATCAGGGACTTCAACCTGAAGGCGTCGCCCGGCCAGCGCATCGCCCTGGTGGGAGGGTCGGGCAGCGGCAAGTCCACGGTCGCGAAGCTGGTGACCGGTCTGTACCGCCCGTGGGAGGGCGAGATCCTCCTCGACGGGGTGAGGCGCGAGGACCTGCCCCGCGACGTCATCAACCGCTCGATCGCGATGGTCGACCAGGATATCGCGCTCTTCGAAGGCACGATCGGGCAGAACCTCACGATGTGGGACGAGACGGTCGAGGAGCCGGTCGTGATCCGGGCGGCGGAGGACGCCTGCATCCACGACGACATCACGGCGCGCCCCGGGGGGTACGACTGCCGCGTCGAGGAGCAGGGGCGCAACTTCAGCGGGGGGCAGCGCCAGCGCCTGGAAATCGCCCGGGCCCTGGCCGGGAACCCGAGGCTGCTGGTGATGGACGAGGCGACGAGCGCGCTCGATCCGCTCACCGAGAAGCTCGTGGACGACGCGATCCGCCGGCGCGGCTGCACCTGCCTCATCGTCGCGCACCGGCTGAGCACCATCCGGGACTGCGACGAGATCGTGGTGCTCGAGCGGGGCCAGGTGGTGGAGCGGGGCACGCACCAGGAGTTGATGGAGAGGCAGGGAACCTACTCGCGCCTCATCCGCGCGACGTAGCGGGCGTTGACGGTCACCGAGGGCCTATGGGTGTATTGCCGACCGCGGATCCGGCCGGCCTGCGACAAATCGCGGGCACCGAGCCATTTCGCTTCGACCGGCCGGGGAAGGCCTGGGTCGTCGAGGCGGGCAGCGTGGACCTGTTCGTGGTCCCGTCCGCGCCCGGCCAGCCTGCCGGCACGCGGCGCCACGTCATGCGGGTCCGCGACGGCGAAGCGATCTTCGGGATCGACACGCCGCCTGGTTTCCCGTGGGCCCTGCTGGCGGTCGCCACGCCGGGCAGCGAGGTGACGGCGTCGGATGCTCCACGCCACCTGCTCGAACCGCTGCTCGACGGCTGGATCGGGCGCCTGTCCGAGGCCGCGATCCCGGACGCCCCGCCAAGGCACTTCGATTTCATCGAGGCAGGAGAGCTGCCTCCGGCCAGGGAGCACGTCGCGCTGTTGCCGCGTGAGGGTGTCGCCTGGGTCAGCCTGCTGAACGGCTCGGCACGGTTCGCGGGCCGCGTGGACCTCCCTGCGGCAGCCAGCGGCACGCTCTTCCCCGTTTCAGCCAGCGCCTGGGTGCTGCCCGGGAAGGACTCGAGGCTTGCCGCGGTCCGAGCCGCGCAGGTCGCCGACGCCGGGGCGCTCTGGGCCGGTCTGGCTGCGTTCCACGCCGCCGCTCTCGACTGCCTGGCCGTGGGCTTCCAGGTGGCCGATACACGGGAAGCCGCGCGGCTCGAGCGCCGGAGGACGTCCGACGAGGCGCGGCTCGACGGCGCCATCCGGTCGCTGGCGTCGCCGCTCGAACCCGAGCACGACTCCGGGCCGCCCGCGGGAGGCAGCGACGACCCGTGGCTGCTCGCGTGCACCGCGCTGGGCCGACGCGCCGGGATCGAGTTCCGGCCCCGCCCGGACGGGAACGCGGCCGCCGACCCCGTCCACGTCATCGCGCGCGCCTCCGGCGTGCGCGTGCGAAGCGTGGCGCTGAAGGGCGACTGGTGGCGGCAGGACGCCGGGCCGCTGCTGGCGCGGCGCGAGAGCGACCAGCTCCCGGTGGCGCTCCTGCCGGCCTCGCGGCGCGGCTACGAGCTCTACGACCCGATCGCGCGGACGACGGCGGCGGTCACCGAGGAGACGGCCGCGACGCTCGAGCCCTTCGCGTGGCAGTTCTACCGGCCGTTCCCCGAGAAGCCGCTCGGCGCCCTCGACATCCTCTTGTTCGGCCTGAAGGGCTGCCGCGGGGACCTGGCGCGGGTGGTCCTGATGGGCGTCGGGGTGGCGCTCCTCGGCCTGTTCGTGCCGGTGGTGACCGGGATCCTCTTCGACAGCGTCATCCCCGGGGCCAACAGACCGCAGGTGTGGCAGATCGTCGTGCTGCTGCTCGTGGTCTCGGCCTCGACGTCGCTGTTCCAGCTCGCCCAGGGGTTCGCGCTCCTGCGGATGGAGGCGAGGATGGACGCGTCGGTCCAGGCGGCCGTCTGGGACCGGCTGCTGGCGCTGCCGGTGCGGTTCTTCCGGGACTACGCGTCGGGCGACCTGGCCATGCGCGGCCTGAGCATCAGCACGATGCGCCAGGTCCTCACCGGCACGGTCCTCTCCTCGTTCCTGTCGGGCATCTTCTCGGTCGTCGGCTTCGGACTCCTCTTCTACTACAGCCCCAGCCTCGCGCTGCTGGCCGTGTCGATCACGCTCGTCGCGGTCGCGGTCGTAACCCTCATCGGGTGGCAGCAGGTCCGAACGCAGCGCGAAACGCTGCGAGTGTCGGGGCGGCTGTCGGGCCTCCTCCTCGAGCTGATCAACGGCATCGCGAAGCTGCGCGTGTCGGGAACCGAGGACCGGGCGTTCGCGTCGTGGGCCGCGAGTTTCACGCGCCAGAAGCAGTTGTCGGCCCGCTCGCGCACCCTGTCCGCGGCGCTGGCGGTCTTCAACTCCGGCTTCCCGGTGCTCGGCTCGCTCCTGGTCTTCTACGCGATGGCCGGCCAGGCCGCGCAGCCGGACGCCGGCCGCCTCACAACCGGGGCGTTCCTCGCCTTCAACGCCGCGTTCGTGCAGTTCCAGGTGGCGGCGCTCGAACTCAGCGGGGCCCTCCTGGCGCTGCTGACCGTCGTGCCGCTGTACGAGCGCGCGAAACCGATTCTCGACGCCCTGCCGGAAGTCAGCCGGGCAAAGGCACACCCGGGAGAAATCGGCGGCACCATCGAAGTCAAGCACGTCGACTTCCGGTACCGGCCCGACACGCCGCTCGTCCTGCGCGACGTGTCGGTGAAGGTCCCGGCCGGCCGGTTCGTCGCGTTCGTCGGGCCGTCCGGCAGCGGCAAGTCCACGCTGCTGCGCCTGCTGCTGGGATTCGATTCGCCCGAGTCGGGCGCGGTGTACTTCGACAACCAGGACCTGGCGGGCCTGGACGTGCAGGCCGTGCGCCGGCAGATTGGCGTCGTCCTTCAGAACGGCAAGCTGTCCACCGGCTCCATCTACCAGAACATCGTCGGCTCGGCGCCGGTGAGCATGGAAGACGCCGTGCAGGCGGCGCGCATGGCGGGCATGGAGGAGGACATCAAGGCGATGCCGATGGGCATGCACACGCTGATCGCCGAGGGGGGCGCGGGCCTGTCGGGCGGCCAGCGCCAGCGCCTGATGATCGCGCGCGCCATCGTGAAGAAGCCGAAAATGATCTTCTTCGACGAGGCGACCAGCGCGCTGGACAACGAGACGCAGCGCATCGTGAGCCGCAGCCTGGAGAGCCTCAAGGCCACGCGCGTGGTCATCGCCCACCGGCTCAGCACGATCATCAACGCGGACTACATCTACGTGATGGAGAAGGGCGCCGTCGTCCAGGAAGGCCGGTACGAGGACCTGGTGAACCGGCCGGGGCCGTTCGCGGAGCTGGCGAAGAGGCAGATGGTCTAGACACGAGGCGACGATTCGAGACATTGGCGGGAGCGGACGCATCGGCTCCCTCGCCGGGCTCCGCAGGGCGGGATAGAGGAGACGAACCGTGAGGAAAGCGCTCTATTTTCTCGGCATCCTCGACGACGCGGACGTCGAATGGCTGATGCGGAACGGCACGAGCCGGACCGTGCCGGCAGGGACGGTGCTGATCGAGGAGGGGAAGGCCGCCGAGTCGCTGTTCTTCGTCCTCGACGGCGCCTTCGCGGTCTACACCCGGAACGCGCCGTCGGTGGCGACGCTCAAGGCCGGTGAGATCGTCGGGGAGATCTCCTTCGTGGACTCGCGGCCGCCGACGGCAAGCGTGCGCGCGGAGGTTGAGTCGAAGGTCGGGGCTGTTCCAAGGGCGGCGCTCGCCGGCAAGCTGCGCGACGACGTGGCGTTCGCCGCGAGGTTCTACCGCTCGCTCGCCGTGTTCCTGGCGGATCGCCTCCGGACGACCGTCGGCACGCTGGGAGGGGGGCAACTGCAGCTCGACGAGAGCATCGAGGACGAAGACGAGTTGGCGACACACCTCCTCGAGGGCGTCTCGATGGCGGGGTTGCGCTTCGCGGAGATGCAGCGGGGGCGGTGGGGGGCGCGCACGTACCGCGCCTTGACGGCGAACGGGGGCAAAGCGTATCTTCCTACGGCTCGGCTTGCAACGGCGGCGCCCGGAATCGGACGGTGGCGGTGAACCGCGACGGGCTTCTTCGTTGTCGAGTGCAGGCTGGAGCGGACCGTCGGACTTCACCACACCACCAGGAGGCACGAATGGCGGACCACGCCCCGCGCGTCACGAGGGCCAGCTTCGAGAAGGCTGTCGTCAATCTCGCGCAGAAGGACGAGTCGTTCCGAGCGAAGCTGGTAGCGAACCCCAGGCAGGCCTTGAAGGACGGCGGCTTCGGGCTGCCGGCCGGCGTCGATCTGAGGGTCGTGCAGGAGGAGCCGGGCGTGTTCTACCTGGTGCTGCCGGCCAAGGCGGCCGAGGGCGAGCTGGCGGACCAGGAGCTCGCCAACGTCGCGGGCGGCCTCGGCACCCTCGCCACGACGCAGACGGCCACCCTCAGCACTCAGAGCCCGCTGTCGAACACCCTCGTGAACCCCTCGACGGTCCCGCAGATGACGACGGCGGACGCCGCCGCGAGGATGCCCGACCCGAACCTGGCCGGGATCAAGGTGAGCTGGGGTTAGCGAGCCCGAAGCCGGAGGACGTTGTCGCATGGATGTCCGGAACCTAGCCGCGCCCGACGATGAACGGCGTCACCTGGATGACGCGTCAGCCGGCCTCCAGGCTGAGGGGGCCCGCGGCTGTCGTGCGCCGGCGGACGCGCCGGACGCGGTCTTCCGGATAGGGCTGGACCCACCGGCCCGGCCGGTGACGAGCCTGGAGGAGTTCTACCGCGGATCGCTGGAAGACCTCCTCCAGGTCGTTCGCCTCTACTTCAGGGGCCAGCCGGTGATCGTGGACTCGTTCGCATTTCTCGACCGGCCCGATCGCCGGGTTCCGATTCTGCAGGAAGGGGATCACCCCCGGCATGACCGGCGTACGACGCCACAGCCCCCCCCCGAATAGCCGCGCACTCCCAGACAGGGACGCGTGTCGCGCCGCTCTCGTGTGCATGCCGTTCTATCACGCGGCGGGGCCGAATGCCGCCGTCGGCCTGCTGCGCGCGATCGCCGAGCGGGCGGGCTTCCCGACGGATTCCTACCATCTCAACCTCGATCTCGCGACGCGGCTCGACGAGGCGCTGCACGAGGCGCTCTGCCGGAACCACCACAACCTGATGTGCGAGTGGCTGTTCGCCGTCGCCGCCTTCGGCGAGGAGGCCGACTCGGACGAGGCCGGCTACCTGTCCGCCTACCCGGAAGTCCTCGAGGTGTTCGGCAGGCTCGGCCGCGACCGGGCGACGGTGAGCCAGCTGCGGAACGACATCCTTCCCCGCTTCATCGACGACTGCGTGGGGGCCGCCGACTGGGGCCGCTACCGCGTCGTCGCGTTCACCTCGACCTTCCAGCAGAACGTCGCGTCGCTGGCGCTGGCCCGCCGCATCAAGGCGAGATGGCCCGCGGTGGCGATCGTGTTCGGCGGCAGCAACATGCAGGGCGAGGCGGGCGAGGAGTACATGCGGGCCTTCCCGTTCATCGACTACGTGGTGACCGGCGACGGCGACACGGCGTTCCCTGCCTTGCTGGGCGCGATCGCGTCGGGAACCGCACCCGACGGGGTTCCCGGGCTCCTGTTCCGGTCGGCCGGCGGCATCCAGCGCTCCGCGCCGGCGGAACTCTTCCAGGACCTCGACGCCCTGCCCACGCCGGACTACGAGGAGTTCTTCGCGCGCGCGCAGCGCCTGGGCCTGCTCGGGCAGCCCAAGGTCGGCTGGATGCTGCCGTTCGAGGCCTCGCGCGGCTGCTGGTGGGGCGCGAGACATCAGTGCACGTTCTGCGGGTTCGCGCGGGACGGCATCCGCTACCGCAGCAAGACACCGGCGAGGATCTTCG
Source organism: uncultured Acidobacteriota bacterium (assembly GCA_963744445.1). Taxonomy (GTDB): domain Bacteria; phylum Acidobacteriota; class Vicinamibacteria; order Vicinamibacterales; family Fen-181; genus CAVUTP01. The sequence continues at coordinate 1,011,705 of CAVUTP010000014.1, read as the reverse complement.
ACGAGCTGTGCGAGCTGGCGCGAAAACATGCAATCTGCACGTTCTCCGCGGCCGACAGCATCATGGACCTGCGCTGCGTGAAGGGCTTCTTCGACAAGGTCCACGAGAGCCGGGCGGATTTCGTCTTCTTCTGGGAGACGAAGTCGAACCTCACGCGCGAGCAGATCGCAACCATGCACCGCGGCGGGCTGCGCCAGAATCCAGCCGGGGATCGAGAGCCTGAGCACGAACGTGCTGCGGCTGATGAACAAGGGCGCCACCATGCTGCAGAACGTCCGCTGCATGAAGTGGGCCTCCTACTACGGGGTGGCCGTCGCCTGGAACCTCCTCCGGGGATTCCCCGGCGAGCGCGAAGAGGACTACCGCCGGCAGCTCGAGGTGCTCAAGCTGCTCAGCCACCTCGATCCGCCCAACAGCTGCGGGCCGGTGTGGCTGGAGCGATTCTCCCCGTATTTCGCGAACCGCGAAGGGCTGCCGATCACCGGCCAACGACCGCGGTCGGTACTACCGGCGCGTGTACCCGCGAACGGTTGCCGACGACCGCGTGGCGTTCACCTTCGACGCCGAGTTCGGCGACACCGTGCCGGCCGGGATGCATGCGCCGATGCTCGAGTGGATCGAGGAGTGGCGACGGCGCCGCGCGTCCGCACGGCCGGCCTTTCTCGTCTTCAGGCAGGCGCCGGGCCTGCTGATCATCGACGATGGCCGCGGTGGGGACGGGCACGTGATCACGTGCAGCCTACCGGGGGCCGGTCGCGGCGATCTACGCGGAGTGCGTGGAGACGATGCGGCGGCCCGGCGACGTGACCGCGGCGCTCGCCCGCCAGGACGCGTCGCTGGCGGGGCGCGAGCGCGACGTGGAGGCAGCGCTCGACGAGTTCTGCCGCCGGGGGTTGATGGTCGGCGAGGACGGCTGGTATCTCGCCCTGGCCCAACCCCAGAACCCGCACTGGTGACCAGCCGCACGTCGGAGAACGGGCAGGCCGGGTGTGGAAGGCAGGAACCATGGGGGCGCTGCCGCTGCCGGGTCGGTCGCGCGAAGTGAGCACAGGGGGACGGATGCAGCGTGCCAGCGATCCCGCGTCGTTTGCGGTCATCGAGCCTCGCCTTCGCCATCTTGCGCGCGAGATCGCGCGGCTGCTGTCGATCGTCGAGCTCGAGAAGGACGGGCGGCCGGTCGAGGTGGACGGCTTCAGGCTGCGCGACCTCTCCCAGTGGACCGTTCACCGGGCGTCGAACGTCCTCGACGCGCTGCTCCCGATCTCCGCGCGCTGCAACAGCCACTGCGCGTTCTGCTTCGAGCACGGCGTCCCATTTGCCCGCGACGCCACGTTCATGACCGAGGAGGAGGCGCTGACCCGCCTCCGGCACTACTCGCCGGAGACGGGGGCCTGCCTGTTCCCTTCCAACCGCCCGGAGATGGAGACGTTTCTCCACCCGCGCGCGCTCGACATCCTGGAGGCGGCCCGGCGGCGCGAGCCGGGCACTCTGTTCTGCATCACGACCAACGGCTCCCGGCTCGACGAGGCGACGATCGAACGGCTCGCAGGCCTGAGGCCGCTCCTGCTCAAGCTCTCGCTCAACGTCTCGGACGAGGCGCTGCACCGTCAACTGGTCAACGTCGGGGCGTCCACGGGCACCGCCCTTGGAGCCCCGCCGCTCCTCCGCCGCCATGGGATCCCGTACATCGGCGGCATCGTCGCCTGGCCCACGCTGCCGCTCGAGGCGATCGAGGAAACGGCGAGGTACTTCGAGGAGCACGAGGCCTACGCCATACGCATCCGCCTGCCGCTCGTGCACCAGTGGAGCCGGGAGCAGCCGGACGTGGCGTGGAACCGCCACTGGCAGCGCATCGCGGAGTTCGCGCGGACGCTGCATTTCAGGGTGCCGCTGGTCGTCGAGCCCACCGTCTTCACGATCGCGCCGGTCCTCCCGTTCGTGGACGGCGTCATCCTTCACTCGCCCGCGGAACGGGCCGGGGTCAGGAGCGGCGATCTCGTCGAGTCGATCGACGGCGAGGCGATCCTCACCCGTCCCCAGTCGGAGGCCGCCCTCGCGCGGTGCCACCACGCGGGCCGGGCCGTCGAGTTGCGCGTGAAGCGCGACGGTGAAGCGCTGCTGTTCCAGCTGGAACGCCAGGCGAACGCGTCCTACCCCTACGATCCGTGCCTTCCCTACAGCGGCCAGAACTACGGCATCTTCCACGTGCACGACCTGCGCCTCGAGCAGATCGCGAACGTGTTCACCATCGCGAGGTGCTACCGCGCCCGGAAGGTGCTGTTGTTCAGTTCGCCGCTGGTCAAGCCGATCTTCGAGTTCCTGTCGGAGAAGGTGCCCGAGTTCGCCGCGGCGCGGGAGGAGATCGACATCGCGGTGGAAACCGTGCCGAACAGCCCGCTCGGCGGCAACTTCTCCCTCCTGGACGGCCGTTTCGTCGAGGACTTCGCCCGGGCCATCAGTCAGAGGCTGGAGTCCGGAGAGAAGATCGACCTCGTCCTGATTCCAGCGGCCTTTGGTGGCGCCTGGGGAATCGACCTCACGGGCGACTCCTTCACGCGCCTGTCCATCGAGTTCGGCATCCCGGTGGAACTGGTGGACTGGCACATCGTCTACGGCCGCGAGATCTGACCCCGACGCGGCGCCTTTCGTCAGGCCCATGGGCGAATCCACACCATCCTCATCGGCGGGCACTTCCTTCGTGGCCTTCCCCGGGCTGCTGGTCATCCGCCTGGTGGACCGCTGCAACCAGCGCTGCCGCTTCTGCATGGCGCGCGATGAGATCGCGGCCTCCAACCCGGTGGACTACGACGAGGCCATCGCGGCGATCGCGGGCCAGCCCGAGTGTCAGCGCGTCGAGTTCTTCGGGGGCGAACCGACGTTGCACCCGCGGTTTCTCGATCTCGTGAGGTTCGCGCGGGAGCGCCGCCACCAGTGCTCGATTGCAACCAACGGGCGCCGGCTGTCGGACGAGCGGTTCGTCGATGCGCTCGCGGCGCTGGGCAGCGCGGCCATCTACCTGCGAACGAGCATCTACGGCGACACGGCGGAGACGCACGACTACTACACGAACGTGGGCGGCAGCCATGCGCAGACCGTGCGCGGCATCGGGCACGCCGTGGCTCGCGGCTTCACCGTGCAGGTCAACATCGTCATCCTGCGCGGCAACTGCGACCGGCTGGAGACGTTCCCCCGGCAGGTGGCGGAATGGGGCGCCCGGCGGATCAAGTTCGGGAGCCTGGTGGATGTGGAGTCCTGCCCGGAGCACGCCGTGCCCCTTTCGGACGTGTCACCGCACCTCGTTCAAGCCATCGCTCTGGCCGAACGCCTCGGCCTGACGGTGACCGTCGAGAAGACGCCGATTTGCACGATCGGCGGCCGGGTGGACCTCGTCTCGACCGAGCGAGCGCTCGGGAACTGGCCGCGGGCCTTCGACGACGGGGGCGCGTGCAGGGGCTGCGTGTTCCGGGAGTGGTGCGACGGCCTCGATCCCGGCTACGCGGCTCGCTTCGGCCTCGGCGGGATTCACCGGATGGAGAAGGTGCCGGCCATCGCGATCGAACGGTGCAGGCAGCGCGAGCCGGAGTTCCTGAAGATGCACTGCGCCCTGGCCGCTCGCCTGGAGGCCGGCGATCGGGACGCGCGGGAGCTGCGCGAACTCTCGCGGCTGGTGACCGCGCAGCACGGCCGCCTCGCGGTGTTCCGCGATGCCGACGTCGAGGCAACGGACGACTGAATCCGTTACCGAGCAGGTGCACGGCGGGAACTCCGGCCAGGAGGGCAGCCCACTTGCCGGTGACCCGCGCGAACCAGAGCTGGCGGCACCGCGTTCGAGCTGAGGTCAATCGCTCACTTCTTCCGTTTCGCAACGTTGAATGCGACCGCGGCTCGAATCAGCTCCTTGAACGCCGCTTCCTCAATCGCGTCGTCTTTGCGAATGTCGATGGCGCGTCGTGTATTTCCCTCGAGGCTCGAATTGAAGAGATGAGCGGGGTCCTTCAGCGAGGCCCCGTGAAAGAAGGTCAGCTTCACGACCTGCTTGTAGGATTCGCCCGTACAGAGGCCCCCGTCGTGGGACCAGACGGGAGTTCCCGGGGAAGACGCTTTCCTCCACTTCCATTCCTCGACGACCTCGGGGTCCGCCGCGTGGATGAGCTCGCGCATCCGTTTCAGCACCGACCCTCGCCAATCGCCGAGCTCGCGAATGCGCTGGTCAATCATCTGCGACGCGGAGTGGGGCGTTGCGGAGTCATCATTTCGCGGCATGGGTCGTCCCGTTCGTGACGGACTGCGTGCGAGGGTCCCTGCCGGCGGCAGGGACCCGGCTGGGCAAGGCGGCCGCCTGCCACTCCAGGGGCCTCTTCCGCAAACGCCGTACCGCCGCGCCGTCCTCCGCACAAGACAACGCCATCGTCGCAGCGCGAAGGCAAACGCCGCGGCGTTCGCCCCGACGTTCGCCGCGGCGTAGCCGACCCGGCAATGTGGCGGGCGAGCGTGGTCGACCGAGCAGCGCCGACAGGCGGAGCGCGAAACCGGCACCACCTTCGGTACTGGATCCATACAGGCGCCATTCGCCTGGCAGCCCCGGACGTGGATCTCCCGCGCGATCACGATCGCGCGCGCTGGCAGCCCGCTTGCAGGTGCTGCGGCTGATCCTGGCTGAGTTTTCTCCCGCCGCCACGGAATCGACACGAGTCGCCGCCACGCACACGTCTTGCGCCATCGGCGCGCCTGGTGCGTCATGTCAATAACGATCACGCCCGGCAGAGCGTGGCGAGAAAGGGCGATGCGACCCGCCATCCTCGCGGCGGCCGTGGGCGCCCTTCTCGCCTGCGACCAGTTCCGTCCGCCCGCGTCCCCCAGCGCGACTCCCACCACGCAGGAGGTCGCGCTCTCGTGGTCGCCGTACGTCGGAGTTCACAGCGACGGGCGGGCGCTTCCTGCCTACCAGGATGCCCTGTCGGCCCTGCGGCGCTCAGGGCAGCTGAACGGCGTCCGGATGGAACTCCACCGGCCCGACCCGGTGGACCCGGTCATCAAGGCCGTGGGCTCGCTCGGGGTCGAGATCCTCGGCCTCGTCGACAACGACTACCTCTTCGATCCCGATATCGAGGGCGCCATCGACCGCATCTTCGCGGCCTATCCCGAGATCCGCTACTTCCAGATCGGGAACGAAGTCACGACCATCCTGCCGCCGGGCGGGCCGACGATGACGATCGAACAGTACGCGGCGGTGTTCCAGCGTGTGTACGCCCACGTTCAGGCCCGTCACCCGGGGCGCGCCGTCCTGCTCACGCAGTCGGCCCTCGGTTCCGGCCTGCGGGGGCCAACCGAGTTGGGGACGCTCACGAGCCTCGCGCTCTCGGGGATGGATCCGGACAAGGTCATCGTGGCGATCAATGCCTACGATCCGGACAACGTCAGCCAGTTCAGCGGGCTGCTCGGCGGCGCGCTGCGGTCCTTCCGCGTGTGGGTGACGGAATCGGGCAGGCCGAACCCCGACCAGCAGACGTCGTTCGTCAGGGACAAGTACCCGCTCCTGCGCCGGTTCCTGCGCGCCGAACGCGTGTACTGGTACGTCATGTGGGGCGGCGACGAGGGCCCCGATAGCGACTTCAGCCTCATCAAGTTCCCCGCCAGCCATCCCAACTACTGGAAGAGTCCCCTCTTCGATCTCCTGACGGAAGGACGATGACCCGACTGCGCGTCCCGCTGGCCGGCACGCTGGCGCTGGTCTTCTGCGTCCTGGCGCCCGCGACCCTTGCGGCGCAGACGGAATCGACGGAGGGCGCGCCGGGCGGCCGCAAGTCCGGCACCTACCTCAAGCTGGGACTCGCCTACTGGCAGGGCGACATCTTCAGCGAAAGCAGCCTGACGCGGTGGAGCGGGGACCTGTTCGGTGCCGACTACGCCCTGACGAGCGTGAGCCTGGAGGTGGACACGTACCTGCCGTGGGCCTCCTTCCCGATTTCCGGGTTCGCGATCGCCTACCGCAAGGACGCGATACCCTCTCGCGAAGCGGGGCACATGCTGAGCGGCACGCTGTTCCACGACTTCGACCTGAAGGTGCTGGCGGTCAAGGTGGGCGGTGGGGCCGAGTGGGGCATCCCGTCGCTCAACTTCGACCAGACGGAGTACGAGGTCGCGACCGACGGCACGGTCCGCTACCGGCACACTTACCCGGGCCGCAACTCGAACATCCCCGTCGGCAGCCGGCCGAACGGCGTCGTCTACCCCTTCGTGGTGCTGAGCCTGGTCACCCGGCCGGGCCCCCTGCTGCTCGAGTTCGGCATGCGTGTCAACTACATCCGGTTTCACTTCGACGACTACGAACTGCGCCCGGGAGACCAGGTGCTACGCGCGTTCGACGAGAGGCAAGTCAGGGTGCCGTACCTCTTCGCGAACATCGGGCTGCGGTTCTTCTGATCTTCTGCTCGGGTCCCTGCTGTGCCCGGGCAAGTTCCATGTCGGCCCCGGTCCTGCGGAACGCCTTTGAATCGCCCGGTCCTGGTGACGAGCCGTCCTGCCCGCCACCTCTTCCGCCGACGCCCTACCGCCCCGCGGCATCGCGCGCGGTCGTCGGTCCTCGTCTCGCTGCTGTTCAAGGGAGAGGACTTCGCCAGGACGGACGTCCCGCGGGTCAAACCGGGACGGGAGTGAGCGCCCCGCAGACCTTGCGCTCCGCCTCGCGAGAGTCCCTACCCCGCCCTCCTCCGCTGCCACGCGATGATGACGAGGCCGAGCGCGATGCCGGCGAGCATGGAGGCGGCCAGCGCGAGCCACAGGCCCGGTGCCAGGAGCGTGACCAACAGCGCGAGCGCCACCACGCCGAGTCCACCGAAGCCAGGGAGGGCGGTCCCGGTCAGCGGGACGGGTTGGAACCGCAGGAGCCTCCGGCGCGAGCGCTCCTGTGCGTCCACCGGCTGAAGATCGACCAGGCGCAGCGGCCGGATTTCGTCGGCGCGCCTGAAGGCGGCCATGCCGAGCGCCGCCAGAACCTGCCACCAGAACCAGCGGCGGGACCGGCCCCGCTCGAACTCCTCGGTCAGGTCGCCCGCCAGCGGCGAGCTGTCGGGGAGCCAGCGGTCGAGCACGGCCAGCGCGAGTCGCGGAGGGCGACGCGTTGTCATGGCGACCTCTCCTCGAGCTGGGGCACGCCCTGCCACAGGGCGACGAGCGCATCCCGGGTGTCGCGCACGGCGCGCAGGCCGCGCGGCGTCACGCGGAAATAGCGCCTGGCCCGGCCGCCCCGCTCGGATGTCGGGTTGCCGAGGGTCGAAGACACGAGCCCGTTCGCTTCGAGGCGGTCGAGCGCGGCGTAGGCGGCGCCGAGCAGCACGCGCCGGCCGCCGATCTCCTCGATCTGCCGGGCGATCTGCGCGCCGTAGGCCTCGTCGCCGAGACGCAGGGCGGCCAGCAGGATCATCAACTCGAAGTCGGTGAGCAGCTGCCGGCTCATATCTTCACATAATGTGAATCAATGGCCGGACGCTGTCAAGGTCAGCGGCCGCGACGACCCGCACGGTCCGCGCCCCCCCTCTACCGCGCGGTCGCGGAGAACCTCTGGACCGTCAGCGCCGGCATCACGTCGCCGTCGATGTTGTGCAGCAGGGGGCACTCGGCGGTCCCCTCGACCTCGGTCGGCGTGGCCTTCGTCAGGGTGATGGTGCACTTGCTCTTGCGCTTGGTGAACCGCGCCACGTCGCCGCCGGAGAACATGCTGATGCCGCTGGTGCTGAAGGCCGAGTCGAGGTCCACCTTGCCCGGACCCTGGTACATCACGACGATGTTCAGGTGCTTGTCCTTGTTCTTGGCGTCTGGCCTGAACACCAGCGTCGCCGTCGTGAAGCCGCTGACCTGCTGAAGCCCGCCCTCCGCATGGGTGAAGGTGAGAGCCTGGCCCCCGAACGTCGCGGCGGCCTGCCCGACCTTCACCGCCGCACCTTCGTATTTCTGCGCCAGCACGGGCGCGGGCAACGCGAGGACCACAGCCAGGGTCAGAAGCACACAAGCGACGCGCGTCATGGATGATTCCTCCTCGAGGGCATTGAGGCGGCGAAGCGCCGCACGCCACTGTACCTTACTTCGCGTGGATGACTTCTCGAAACATCCCTGTCTTCACAGTTGAAACCTACACTCTAATCCCCCATGAGGGTCGCCACCATGCGCCTGGCCCCGCCTCGGTCGCGGTGCTCCCCGAGGTAGATGCCCTGCCAGGTGCCGAGGTTCGGGCGGCCGGCCGTGATGGGGATGGTGACGCTGTCTGCGCGTCAAGGGTTCGCTGGCGTCCGGCGGTGACGGCGATCTTCGGCCCCGCGCTGGAGGAGCTTGAAGCCGCGGTACAGCAGGGACAGCGCCACCCACGCGAGCAGCACGACGACGGGGTAGGCAAGGACGCGGGGGAACAGCGCGAAGAGGATCGCGAACGCGAGCAGCGCGAGACCGCCGCTGATGGCCAGGCGGGCCTCGACGGGACCGAGCGTCCGCCTGTTGGTGAACGCCGCGCCGATGGCATTGCCGATCCGGATGGCGCCCGCTGCCGCGCGGCTGGCGCTCCCGCGGTTCCTGCCAGCGAAGCGATGCGGGCGGTGCCGGTGCTGCGACCCCGCCGAGGGCGACGTTTCCCCCGGCGGCAGCGCCTCGCCGTCGCCTCCCCCCGCCGTACCGGAGGTACGCCCGCATCGCCAGGGCCGCCTGCCGCCCGCACCCGGCGCCTCGCCTCGAGCACCACCTCCGTGGCGTTGGAGAGATCCTCGAGATACATGTCCTCCATCTGGTGCGCGAACGGCTCGTCCTCGATGATGGCGTCCAGCTCGCAGTTACCCAGCCAGCTGGCGATGTTCAGGTTGGTCGAATCCGACGCGCGCCCAGTGGCCGTCGGCCACGGCGGTCTTGGCGTGGAGCATCGTGCCGTTCCACTCGAAGACCCGCACGCCCGCCTCGAGGAGCGGCCGGTAGCCCGCGCGGGTGAGCGGGCGGAGCAGCGGGATGTCGGTGGACCCGGGCACGAGCAGCCGGACGTCCACGCCGTGCCCCGCGGCGGCGCGCAGCGCCTGGACGTAGAGGGTGGTCCCCGCGTAATACGCGTCGGTCAGCCACACGCGCTGCCGGGCGAGCGCCGCGATCAGCTGGTCCACGCGGAACATGCCCGCGGTGGTCGGCTCGGTGGCCACCACGCGCAGGCTCACCGCCCCGGCCTCGACGGGCGTCTCCCGGAGGCACTCGTCCTCCTCGAAGGCCGGGCCTGTCATCGTCCACACGCGCGCGAACGCCCGCTCGATGTCGGCGACCGCAGGGCCGCGCACCTCGATCCCCGTGTCGCGCCAGGGCTCGAGGCCCTTCGCGGGGTCCCCCAGCCACATCTGCCCGACGCACAGGCCGGTGATGTAGCCCACCTCGCCGTCCACCGCGAGCATCTTGCGGTGGTCGCGCGAGACCCAGCCGAGCGGCGCCTCGAGCCGCGGCGGGTTGTAGCAGCGGACGTCGATACCCTCGGACCGGAGCCGGCTCCAGAACTTCCTCCCCGCCTTCCCGAGCGAGCCGAACCAGTCGTAGATGAGCCGGACAGCCACCCCGCGGCGGGCCGCCCCGATCAGGGCATCCGCGACCATCCGCCCCGCCGCATCGTCGTAGAGGAAGAAGCTCTCGAAGTGGACGTGATGGGAGGCCCGCGCGATCGAGTCGAGCCAGGCGGGATAGTTCTCGCGCGCGTCGCGCAGGAGGCGCACGGCGTTGCCGGCCACGAGCGGTGCGCCGGCCGCGCGCGAGAAGGCGCGGTCGGCCAGCGCCCGGACCGCGGGCGTGAAGGTGCCTTCCGAGGCCTTGCTCGCGCCGCCGTAGGCCATGAGGCGAGGGTAGCGCAGCAGGAGGCTGGTGGCTAGTGGCTGGTGGCTAGCCTGTGGCTGGTGGCTAGCCGATAGCGGGCAGCCGGCGGTAGGTCACGCTGTGACGCTGCGGCGGCGGGCAGCCGGCGGGCTGGCAGTAGATGACGCTGCCAACCGCCTGCTGCCTGCTCGGTTACCTCTTGCCGAACTGGGCCTGCATCCGCTCGAGGAGCGCCAGCGTGGCCTTGATGCCCTCGCGCTCGGGCAGCTTCTCGCCCTCGTACTCGATGCCGACCCACGAGTGGTACCCGGCGTCCAGCACGATCTTCATCAGGCGCCGGTAGTCCTTCGTCGCCTCGTTGCCCTGCGCGTCGAAGTCGTGCGACTTGGCGCTCACGCCCTTGGCGTACGGCATCAGCTCCTGGACGCCCTGGTAGCGGTCGTACTCGTAGAAGTTGCCGAAGTCGGGGAGCGTCCCGCAGCGCGGGTGGTTCACGAGCTTCATCACGCCGACCAGCCAGTCGCCGTGCGACGAGAGCCCGCCGTGGTTCTCGACGATGACGTTGATCCCGTGCGGGTCGGCGAACTCGCACAGGCTCCGCAGACCCTCCGCCGCGAGCCGCATCTGCTCCTCGGGCGTCCCCTCGGACGCGGCGTTCACGCGGATCGACACGCAGCCGAGCGTCCTGGCGGCGGTCACCCACTTGTAGTGGTTCTCCACGGCCTGCTTCCGCTTGGCGGCGTCCGGGTCGCCCAGCCGCCCTTCCGCGTCCACCATGATCAGGTGCTGCGTGACGCCATGGTCCTTCGCGCGCGTGTTCATCTCGGCCAGGTAGGCCGAATCGTTCGCCTTGTCCTTGAAGAACTGGTTGACGTACTCCACCGCGTCGATGTCGAACACGGTCCGCGTCACCTTCGCGAAGTCCAGGTTGTCCAGCACCTTCTTCTGCAGCTCGCCGTGCAGGGACCACTGCGCGAGCGAGATCTTGAAGGGCGGCGCCGGCTTGCCGGACTGTGCGAGGAGCCGGCCCGGCCGAGTCGCCGCGAGCGACGCGGCGGCGGTGAGGAACGAACGACGCGACAGCGGCCTGGTCATCGGTGCATCCTCCCTGGACTCGCGCGCCCGGCCTGCCGGGCGTCGCCTGTCACCATCTCAAAGGCGCATCCTGCAATCTTACATTCTCCGCCCGAACACGGAGGATCGTGCCGAGTCAAGGCTCCGCACGGGGTCGGCAGAAACTGCAATGCTCTTTGCGGGCAGCCGTTGCGCTGTCTGCCCGGGTCGGCGGAAACCTCCCCGGCTTTGGGCGCCCGGCCGAGGCGACCGACGGCGGGGTGCGTCTACCGGTGGGGCGAGCTACTTTCGATCGCTCCTCGTGCGGGCGTCGAGGGCGCGCCACCAGTTGAGCAGCACCCCGATCGTGGCCGCGGTTCGCGGCTCGTCGTTGCGCATCATCACGAAGCGCTGCCCGTCCGGGGACACGTCGAAGTCGCGCCCGGTGAAACGGTAGCGCCCCGCGAAGAGCACGACGGGCTTGGCGGCGGTGAAGGCAGGTTCCGTCTCCACGCCGACCATCAGGATCTGATCGGCGCGGCGGTAGAAGATCTGCCGCCCATCACGCGACCAGATGGGGTTGAATCCGCCGCCGTCGGAGACGAGCCACTTGCCCCCCGGCCCCGGGAAGGCCTGGACGTAGACCTCGAGGCGCCCGGACTCGTCCGAGTTGTACGCCATCCAGCGCCCGTCGGGGGACAGGCGCCCGGCCCACTCCGCGGCGCGCGTCTGCAGCCACGGCTTCGCCTGGCGGTCGCCGCCGCGGGACAGCGTCCAGATGTCGTCGCTGGTCTCCTTGCCCTTGGTGGAGAAGACCAGCGTTTGGCCGTCCGGCGTCCAGGACTGCGGATCGGGCCAGATAGGAATCGGGCTCTTCCACAGCAGCTGCGGCGGCGTCCGGCCGTCGCGGCTGTGCAGGTACAACCCGAAAGTCGAGTCGCCGCGCTTCGATCCCACCGCGAAGAACCTGCCGTCCGGCGTCCAGACGGGATCGCGGCTGAGGCCTTCGAAGGTCGCGCGCTTCGACGAGGCCGTAGATCGTCGCGATGTTCTGGTGATTCAGGGCCGCCAGCGCCTGCGCCTCGCGGGCGAAGCGCGCCACGCGCTCGGCGTCGCTCGCGAACGCGGCGGGCAGGATCTTGAGGGCGACGTCGCGGTTCAGCCTCGGGTCCCGCGCCCGGTAGACCTCACCCATTCCGCCTTCGCCCAGCTTCTCCAGGATTCGATACGGACCGAGCACCGTGCCAATCATCGACGAATCCTCTATTGCGCGGCGGCGCATACTTCATCATACAGTTGCCTGAGCGGCAAGGTCGGAACCATCGCTGGAACTCTCCGGGCTTCCCGGCCGAATATGAAGGGACCCTTGCCGGGCGAGCCCTCAGGGGCCCTTTGCATGTCCTCCGTGCTCGGCCTGTTGCCGGGCGACTACGCGGCGTATGCACGCATCGAGGGCCCGGCCACCCTCCAGTCAGAGAAGGTGACGTTCGCGGTGAGGTAGGAGAGGCGCGCCAGCTGCTACCAGCGGTTGCGGGGTACTGGCGGCGGCAAGGCCGGGGCGCCCGCAGACGGCGGAGGCGGAGCGGAGCCCGCCGCCGGGGTCCCGTCCACCGTCTCCTCGGCCTCGATGGGAAGGGCGATGCGCATGTTGAACGCCAGGCCGATGTGAAAGCGAAGGGAACCGTCGGCCGCGATGCCGGAGACCTCGCAACGAACCACGTGGCTGTCGATCGACGCCGGAGTGAACCTTCCCTCGAACTGCACGGTCATCGGCGAGCCCGCCACCGCCCGGCTGGCACACTCGACCAGGACCCCGGTGTCCGACAGGTTGACAAGCTTCGCCGCCGCGCCGATGGGCGCCAGCCGCACGCCCAGAATCCCAGGGAACGCCAGCACCGGATAGCGGCGCGCAGGTCGCTCACCCATCCTGACCGTCCTTCCTCGCGGTCGGCCGTACGCCGAGCGCGGCCGCCGCTCCAGGGCCGACCGCAGCCCGCGGCAGGCCGCGGACCAGGGTCTCCAGCGCGGTGGCCAGCCGGTCGTGTTCGTCCGTCGCCGCCGCATGCGCCGCGGCAAGCTCCGCGTGCGCGGCCTGCAGCTGGTGCAGCTCCATTTCGCGATGATGGCACGCGGCCTCCGCCTCGTCGAGCCGGGCCTGCACCGCCTCGCGCTGCGTTTCACGTTGACGGCTGGCCGCCTCCGCCTCGTCGAGCCGAGCCTGCAGCGCCTCACGCTGCGTTTCACGTTGACGGCTGGCCGCCTCCGCCTCGTCGAGCCGGGCCTGCAGCGCCTCGCGCTGCGTTTCACGTTGACGGCTGGCCGCCTCCGCCTCGTCGAGCCGGGCCTGCAGCGCCTCGCGCTGCTGCAGGGCCTGCTGCTCGCGCTGCTCCAGCAGCACGATCGCCTGCTTCGCCTCCTCCAGCGCGGTTTCCAGGCGCAGGCGGCCGGCGCGCGCTTCCTCGACTTCGCCCTGGCGGCGGCTGTCGAACGCCTCCAGCGCCATCTCGAACTGCCGGACTTCGCCCAGCGCGTGGGCGCACTTCGCGTCGGCGGCCTGGCGGATGGCGTCGGCCACGGCAAGCGCTTCGTCGCGAGCCTCGAGATTGGCTTTGGCTGCCGCAAGCGCTTCGTCGCGAGCCTCGAGATTGGCTTTGGCTGCCGTAAGCGCTTCGTCGCGAGCCTGCAGCTCGGCGCGCAGCCGGCGCATCTGCTCCTCCGCCTGCGATCCGGCGGCCTCACCCTCTCTCACCTTCGCTTCCAGGTCGGCAACCGTGTCGATCAGCTCGCACCGCTTCGCTTCCGCCTCTGCCAGACTTTCCCGCGCCGTCCGCCGGTCGGCGTCGCACTGCCGAAGTTGCTCCTCGAGCTCGACAATCGCGGCCTCGAGCTGGCGCTGTCCTGAAACGGCGCGCACGGCCACCAGCATCGAGATCACGCCGTCTGGATGATCGGCGAGCGGCATCGCGTGGAAGAGCGCCGGGCGGCGCTCGCCGGAGGCCGTCGTGATGTCGCATTCGATAGAGGCGGGAACGCCCTGAACGATCGCGCTGGCGAACGCCTTCCACCGGTCGTGCTGCTCCGGCGGAACCCAGGCGGTGAAATCCCGCCCCAGCGCCTCCGCGCGGGACGCCAGGTCCAGCAGCGTCAGGGCGGCGTCGTTGGCCGCGAGCACGGTTCCGTCCGCGCCGAGCCGCATCAGGCAACCCGGCTGGACGTCCAGCAGCCGCCTGAGGTGGGCCGCCTCCACCGAGGGATCGAGTTCCTGGTTGTTCACGTTTCTCCACCGGCCAGGTCACGGAGCCGGCGCCGTCGGGCAGGCCTCTCCTGCTTCTCCTATCGGCTTCTGTGCGGCGGGACAATAGAATTGGAATGCGAAGCGTTACGCTGGCCGCGCTACCCCGATTGATTGGGAGATTTTGGAGATTGGGGTGGGGTCACATCTCATGGAAGATGTGACCCCACTGAAATCTAGCGCTTCGAGAACCGCAGGTTCCGAACGCGCCCGGCGTAGACGCGGAAGCCCTCCACCTGCCCCTTGGGGTTGCGGGTGAAGCGGATCGTGTTGCCCTCGGCCACGAAGCCGTCCTGGAAGGCCGGTATCAGCGTGAGACGCTGAACCGGGCGGGCGCGCACCTTCAGCGCGGTGCCCTCGAGGTAGACGTTGTAGGTGAGGCCGCCAAGCTCCTCGCAGACGTAGTCGCCCGCGTAGGCCGCCAGCTGCTGAGGGGTCGGCGCGAACGGCGCCTCGCGCTCCCAGACGCGCGGCTTCGACCGCCCGCCGTCGCCCTCGGCAATCCGCATCCCCCCGCCGGGCAGGGCCTCGAAGGTGTAGGTCCGCCCGCCGTCGGAGGTCGAGAGCACACCGGCCCCCGTCGCCACGAGCGCCGGCCCGCCAGCACGCACGGCCTTGGCGGCGCTGTCGTAGGTCACGCGGAGCAAGGCGTCGGTCGCCTTCTCACGGTAGACGCCGGCGAAGCCGGCGAGCTGCTCGGCGGGCACGGGCACGGGCTTCACCGCGGGCAGCTCCTTCACCTTGCCGGCCAGGAAGAGGTCCGCCACGAGGTGGGCGTACCCGCCGGGATTGGTCCCCGTCGTGTTGCAGAGCACCGCGACCGAGAGCCGCTCGTCGGGCCACCGCCCAAGGAACGTCTGGTAGCCCGCGGTGGACCCGCCGTGGCTGATCTCGCGGATGCCGCGGTAGTCGGTCACGATGAGGCCCTTCGCGTACTCGATCTCGAACCCGTCGTTCAGCCGCGCCCGCGCCTGCAGCAGGTCCACCATCGCGCGGCCGCCGACACGCGGGTTGTCGAGGTTCTCGTTCCAGGTCAGGAAGTCGCCCACGGTGGTGAGGAGGCCGCCGTTGCCGACGACGTTGGTGAACGACATGTTCGTGCGGAACTCGCCGCTGGGAAGCCGGCGGTAGGCGGTGGCGCGGTCCTGGACGATCTTCGTGAAGTCCTCACGCCACCCGGTGCGGCCCATCCCGAGCGGCTTGAACAGGCGCTCCTGGCAGAAGGCGTCGAACGACGTTCCCGACACGCGCTGCACCACCACGCTGAGGAGCGTGAAGGCGGTGTTGTTGTACAGGGTCCTCGTCGCCGGGCTTGAAATTGAGTTCCTTGTAGCCGCTCACGAGCTCGAGGATCTCGTCCACCGTGTGCACGGCCTCGGTGGGCGGCCGGCCCGCCAGCGTGAGCATCGGCCACTGGCTCCGGAGGCCGCTGGTGTGCGTGAGCAGATGGCGAATCAGGATGGGCGTGCCGAAGTCCGGCAGCTCGGGCACGTACTTCCGCACCGGGTCGTCGAGCGACAGCTTGCCGTCGAGCGACAGCAGGACGATGGCCGCCGCGGTGAACTGCTTGGCGACGGACCCCGACTCGAAGATGGTGTCGGGGCGGATGCGGACGCCGTACTCGAGGTTCGCCATCCCGTAGCCGTGCGTGTAGACGACGGCGCCGCGATGGGAGACGCCGACCGCGCAGCCGGGCGAGTCCGGGCGATTCCAGCGCTCGAAGATCTTGTCGATGGCCGCAGGGATCTCGCCGGACGCCAAGGCACCCTGGGGCCCGGCGGGCGGCGCCAGGGCGGCCGGCACGTGTGAGCCCGTCGCCACGGCGGCCGGCAACGCTCCCCACGCCACGGCCATGAATACGGCCACCACGACGCCGACGAACATCCGCCGCATACGCTGTCTCCTTCCCGTCGAACCACCGAGGGTCGCGCCGCATGATACATGCGATCGCGTCATTTGTTGATCTGGCGTGTGCTCCGCAGTTCGTCGCGCTCGTCGGCCCCGGCCGGCTGGCCGCGCTCATTCACCGCGTTCAGCTCCCCCCGGTTGACACGCCCGTCGGGCGTTCGCCATGATGGACCTCGTTCCGGACAACCGAGTGATCGTTGACAGCGCTGACGGGAGCCCCCTTGGCAGAGCTGACGGACGACGACACGGCGACGGCCGTTCGCTGGAGGATCGTCGCGCTCCTGGCAGGCTTCAGCCTCGTCAGCTACGCGCTGCGCACGAACATCTCCATCGCCGCCGCCCTGATGCGGTCCGAACTGCACCTGAGCCAGGTCCAACTCGGGCAGGTCTTCAGCGCCTTCCTGATTGGCTACGCCGTCTTCCAGGTGCCCGCCGGGGCGCTGGGCGACCGCTTCGGAGCCCGGCTGGTCCTCGCCGTCGCCGCGGCCGTCTGGGGGCTGACGACCGTCATGACCGGTGCGCTGCCCGGCATCATCGCCGGACCGGCCGGGACCTTGACCGTCCTGATGATCGTCCGCTTCCTGCTCGGCGCGGCGGAGGCCGCCACGTACCCGGTCGCCACATCCGCCGTCGGCGTGTGGATGCCCGTCTCGGAGCGCGTGTTCGCCAACTCGCTGGTGATTGCCGGCATGGCGCTTGGCTCCGCGGTCATTGCTCCGGTCATCTCGCGGGTGATGGTCGCCAGCGGCTGGCGGGCATCCTTCTACGCGACCTCTATCCTCGGGTTCCTCATCGCGGGACTCTGGTGGTGGTACGCCAGGGACGACCCGGCACGACACCCGGCCGTCAACGAGCAGGAGCGGCAGCTGATTGCAGCCGGGAGGCGGCCGGCCGCGACGGGTTCGCCCCGATCGGTGCTCCACTGGCCGCTGCTCCGTGACCGCAACATGGCGTTGATATCGGCCAGCTACTTCCTGGACAGTTACGTCCTCGCCACCTTCGTGTTCTGGTTCTACCTCTACCTGGTGGATGAACGGCGCTTCAGCATCCTCAACAGCGGCGTCTTCTCGAGCCTGCCCTGGATCGCCGCGCTGATCCTGGTGCCTGCGGGCGGACGCTGGTGCGACCGGCTGTCGGCGAGGCGCGGGCGCCGCGTCGGCCGGCGCGTCGTGGCGATGACCGCGCTCGCCGTCTCCTCCGCCCTCCTCCTCTTCGGCGCCCGGACGGAGGAGCCGATGCTCGCGATCGCGGCCCTCTCCCTCAGCGTCGGCTTCCTCATGGCCACCGAGGGCCCGTTCTGGTCCAGCGCGATTGACATCGCCGGGGCGCACGCAGGGACCGCCGGCGGCATCATGAACACGGCCGGCAACCTGGGAGGCGTGGCGCAGGCGTCGGTCGTGCCGTTCCTCGTCGAGCGGTTCGGATGGATCCCGGCGCTGGCGACCGGTTCGGCCCTCGCGCTCGTCAGCGCGATGCTGTGGCTGTTCATCCGCGTGGACGAATCGGACCCCGACATCACACCCGCGGAGATCCCGCGGCCGTAGGCTCGTCCGCCGAAGCGGGAGCCAAGGCGGAACGAAAGGGACACCCTGGAGGCCAGCATGCCCAAGACAGCCGATATCGTGGTCGTCGGCGGCGGCATCAACGGTTGCAGCATCGCCTACCACCTGGCACGGCGCGGAACCCGGAACGTCGTGCTGGTCGAAAAGGGACACGTCGCCTCGGGCCCCACCGGGCTGTCGAGCGGGGTCGTCAGGCAGCACTACACGCAGGAGACGCTTTCGGCGATGGCGCGCGACAGCGTTCGCGTCTTCGAGCGCTTCGGGGACGAGGTCGCGGGTGACGCCGGCTTCGTGCGCTGCGGCGTCGTGTTCCTCGCGGCGGGCGACAACCGGGCGGTGCTCGAGGCGAGCGTCGCGATGCACCGGCAGCTCGGGATCCGGGAGTCGGTCCTGTCGCCGGACGAACTGAAAGCCCTGGACCCCCACCTGTTTTGCGAGGACGTGGCGTGCGGGGCCCACGACCCGGACGGCGGGTATGCCGATCCCACGCTGGCGGCGACCGGGTTCGCCGAGGCGGCCCGCCGCCTCGGCGTCGAGATCCTCCAGCGCACGAAGGTCACCGGTCTCCGACTCGAGGGCGGGAAGATCGCGGGCGTCGCAACCGACAAGGGCGACATCGCCTCGGGCACGGTGGTCAACGTGGCAGGGCCATGGGGCGCGGCCATCGCGGCCGAGGCGGGCGTGAGCATCCCGATGGTGGTGACGCGTCACCCGGTGGTCGTCATGCAGCGGCCGCCCGCCTGGCGCAACCGCACACCGGTCTGGGGCGATCTGATCGGCGGCTGGTACTTCAAGCCCGACGGCGAGAGCGGGATGATGGTGGGATCGGTCCAGGACGACCACCAGTCCGTGAACGCCGATGGCTACCGGGACACGCCCTCGCAGGACGAGGTCGAAGCGGCGTCGGCGGCGATCGTCCGGCGTTTCCCGGTGATGAACGAGGGGACGGCAAGGAAGGGATGGGCGGGGCTGTACGACGTCACGCCCGACTCACAGCCCGTGATCGACCGCATCGAGCGCGTCCCCGGCTTCTTCTGCGCCGTGGGCTTCAGCGGCCACGGGTTCAAGATCGCGCCGGCCGTCGGCCAGATCATGTCCGACCTGGTGATCGACGGCCGGTGCGACCGCTACGACATCAGCATCTTCAGGCACGATCGGTTCAGCGACCGCGACCTGCATCAGAGCGCGTATCGGTACAGCATCCTGGGGTAGGACGCAGAATGCAGCCTGACTGCCCGAGGCTTCAGAAGTTGAACCGCGTCGAGATGCCGAACGTGCGCGGCTGGTTGATCAGATAGCCGATCCGGGCGCGGGTGCCGCGCTCGCGGTCGAGCGACAGGAGCGCCCGCTCGTCGGTCACGTTGTTGACGAACGCGCTCACGTCCCACCGGTCGCGGCGGACCCCGACGCGCAGGTTGACGATGTCGTAGGCGGGCAGCTCCGGGTCGTACGTGAACGTGCTCGCGGTCAGCGGCGCCGCCGATTCGTGTTGCTCCCGAACGACAGCAGGTCCAGCGTCCCGAGCTCGTCGTCGCCGACCTGGGTGAATCGCGAGCCCACGTGCTGATACGTGGCCGTGACGTAGCCGTCGAAGCCTGCGACACCTCCCACTGGTAGGTCGCCGCCAGGGCCGACTGGAACTTCGGCACCGTCGGCAGGCGCCGCCCGCTCTCGATGCCCGACACGACGGTGACCGCGCCGGACGGGTCGGTCGACGTCAGGGTGGACCGCAGCGTCGGCATCGTTGTAGCTGACCGAGAGCGGCGAAGTCGAAGTTGCGCGTGGGCACCAGCTCCAATTCGACCTCGAAGCCCTGGCTGCGGGCCTTCGGGACGTTGAAGATCACGCGCGAGGAGCAGGAGCCCGCGGTGACGGTGGCCTGGAGGTCGCTGATGTCCATGTAGAATCCGGCAACGTTGATCGAACCCTGGCCCCCCAGCAGCCTCGACTTCAGGCCGACCTCGTAGTTCCAGGCCCTCTCATCCTCCCATGTGTCGCGGCCGCCGAAGGTGGCAAGATCCTGCGGCGTGCACAGCGGCACGTTGAGCGGGTCGTTGATGCCGCCGAGCCGGAAGCCGCGGGAGACCTGCGCGTTCAGGTTCGCGTTCTCGGTCACCTTGTAGCTGGCGATGACGCGCGGGGCCACGCCGTCGGCGGTGGTCGTCCCCGGCTGCGACACCAGGCTCGTGCCGTTGTTGTCGTTGCCGAAGATGCCGTCGAAGATCTGCTCCTTGTCCTCGCTGAAGTGGTAGTAGCGCAGGCCGCCCGTCAGGCTCAACGCGGGGCCGACCGCCGCGGTGACCTCGCCGAAGAGGGCGAACTGGTCGAGCTCGTAGCCCAGGTCGGAGAAGAACAGGCTGTCTTTCGGGGCGCGCAGGCCGGCGGTCGGAATGCCGCTGAGGTCTTCGAACCCCGGCACCGGCAGGTCCTGGCCGTAGTCGCGGGTCGTGTGGCCGTAGAAGCCGCCGGCCACCCAGTGGAGGCGGTCGTCGGGCCGGTCGAAGGCCACCCGCAACTCCTGCGTCCATACGCTTGCCGTCGTGGCGTCGTTGAGCGGGGCGTTGAGCGTGTAGACGCTCTCCGGCAGCCCGATGCTGCCGCCCGTGATGCTGGCGGTCAGGCCGTCGCGTCGCGGACGACCAGGATGTCGCGGTAGGTGTAGGAGGTGATCGACGTGAGGGTGAGATCGTCGCGGAGCTGGTAGTCGAGGTTGAGGTCGCCGAGCACGAACTCGTCGGTGAACTGCTCCTCGAGCTGCGTGAACTGCTCGCGTTCGCCGAGCGTCACCGGCGGCCGCGTGGTGGTGTACGGGTTGGCGAGGATGTTGTACTCGTCGACCCGGTTCCAGCCGTTCATGCCCACCTTCTGGTAGACGATGCGCGGCGTGATGGTCAGGCGCTCGTTGGGGGCCAGCTTGACGGCCGCCCGCACGCCGCTCCTGAAGCCGTCGTTGACGTGTTCCTTGACGCTCCCGTCGGGCTGCACCGCCTCGATGTAGCCCGGGATGCGATCGTAGTACCCGACCGACGCGCAGCGCGGCCCGGTCGCCGAGCGGCACGTTGAAGCCGGGCCTTCACGTTGCCGCCCTGGTTGCCACCCTGCACGGTGCTGCCCCTCGAGCACGACCGAGCCGTTCGTGATTCGCAGCTCCGGCTGGTTGGTGATGTAGCGTACGGTCCCCGACAGCGAGCCGGAGCCGAACAGCGTGCCCTGCGGGCCGCGCAGCACCTCGACGCGCTGCAAGTCGAACAGGTCGATGTCGGGCGTGAAGAGCGAGAGGGAGATGACCGACTCGTCGAGGTACACGCCCGACCTGCTCCTTCACGCCGGGCTGGTCGCGGACGATCTGGCCGGCGGACACGCCGCGGATCGCCACCTGGCTCTGCCCGGGGCCGAGGTTCTGCACGGTGAAGCCGCCGACGTTGGCCGCCACGCCCTCGAGGTTCTCCACGCCGCGTTCTCGCAGCACCTCCTCGGTCGGGGCGGCGACCGAGAAGGGCGTGTTGAGCAGCGTCTCCTCGCGCTTCATGGCGGTGACCGTCACCTCCTCGCTGAGCGCCACCTCGATCGAGAAGTCCAACTGCCGGGTCCCGCCGCCCCCGATCTCGACAACCTGCGTCATCCTGCGGAAGCCTGGCAGGGACGCCGTCACAGCGTAGGCCCCGGGCGCGAGCGAGAGGGTGTAGCTGCCATCGCTGCCCGTGGTGGTGCTTTGGGAGGCCCGGCTCGCCTGGTTCGCAGCGGTGATGGTGACGCCCGGCAGCCCGGTACCGCTGCTGTCACGCACCACGCCGCTGATCGTCCCCCGGGACACCTGCGCGAGGGCCGGCGCGCCGACGGCAACGGCGACCAGCATGGCGAAGATCACGACGCACGTCCTCGACCGGGTCATGTCGACCTCCTGTGAGCCAGGCGCCAGCCGGTGAGCCCGGTTACAGGCCTCAGGGCGATCGCGTTTCGACACTCCCGCCGCTCTCGCCGCTACGACCTCGATCACCCGGGGCGGCCCGAGCGCCTGAGCAATCGGTGCACGCGCAACGTCAGACGGTGATTGAACCCAAAGGGAATTGTAGCGCCGTTTTCGTGGACACTACTCGCGCCCCAGCACGCGTGTGCGGCCGGGCTGGCCAAACCGCGTCGCGGCCAACTGAGCGTTGGGCGGAGCGGCTGGCGAAGATTGAGACCATCAGCTTGAGAAGACCCCGACGTTCAGTTGCTGAACGAGCGTGGAAGCGCGGATCGCCGCGAAGCGGATCCATTAAGGGGTACGTCGCGACCGGGTGGATCCACTCGTCGTTGTGGTTGGCGGCTTGCTGCAACGAGGCAAACGTGTCCTCGATCTCGCCGAGCCCGAGGTGCAGCCACGCAAAACTCGTCGGCAGCACGAATCGCCTCGGGCCGGCTCTCCGGGACGATCCTCCGGGGCGATCCTCTTGCAACTTCTTGGCTTTGTGTGGCAAAGTATGCCGCATGGAGCAGCACGTTGCGGCGGAACACCTGCAGGTCATTCGGACGCTGATGGAACGGTCCGCCCTCTACCGCCGGACGCTTGCCCCGGTCATGCTCTATCTCGGGTCGGTCGGCTGCGTGGCGGGGCTGGGCGGGATAGCGCTCGCGACGCCGCCCGTCGCGACGCCCCCGGGCCGGAGCGACGCGCTGGCCGGGTTCTGCGCCTGGTGGCTGGCGGCGGCGCTCGTTGCGGTTGCCGGCGCCTTCGCGATCGCCAGGCGCCAGGCGGTGCAGGACGGCGAGCCGTTCTGGTCGCCGCCGGCGCTGCGCGTGACGCAGGCCCTCGCGCCCCCGTTGGCCGCCGGCCTTCTGTTCAGTGTCGCGCTGATCGCGTTCGCCCCCGGAGAGCTGCGGTGGCTCTTCGTGCTGGGGAACGCGCTGTTCTACGGGTGCGCGGTGCATGCGGCGGGCTTCTTCATGCCGCGCGGCATGAAGCTCTTCGGCTGGCTGATCATCGCATTGGCCGGGGGCCTGCTCTTCCTGCGGCCCGGCATGGCGGCCTACGGGGACGCCCGGCTGGATCATGCCCTCATGGGCGCGGTCTTCGGCCTCGCGCACCTGGCGTACGGCATATACCTCTACTCGACCGAGCGACGAAAGACGACCGCGTGAACCCGGAACCGCTCCTGCAGCTCGACCGGGTCATCCACGAAAAGGGCCGGCTGGCCATCATGTCGATGCTCGCCGCCTCGCCGGAACTGTCGTTTACCGAGCTTCGCGAGACCCTCGAGATGACGGACGGCAACCTGACCACCCACATCCGGACCCTCCAGGAAGCGGGTTACGTGTCGGTGGCCAAGAGCTACCGGAACAACCGCCGGCTGACGACGGTGTCGATGACCGCAGGCGGGCGGAAGGCCTTCACCGGCTACCTGGGCCTGCTGGAGCAAATCGTCAAGGAAGCCAGACAGAAGTAGGAGCGACTGTGGACCTGTACACGAGCCGCCCGGTGGATCGCTGGTTGCTAACTTTGCATCACAAAGAGTAGCGGCAGGCGGCGGGCCGGTGCGCAACCACGAGGTGCCGAGTGCCCTTCGCGTAACAGGCGCCGGATGCCATCAGAGCCGTGACGAAACGGTCAGCGGTCCGGCCATCCGCGGGAATCGGGGTCGGAACCGGACTTCAAGGTGATGCCATGAGAGTGGTGAGAGCAAGCCATCTGGGCATGTGTTTCGGCGTGCGCGACGCCATCACGAAGGTCCTCCGGGCCGGCGCGCGCGAGCCGCTGACGGTCCTGGGCGAGCTGGTTCACAACGAGGCCGTCCTCGATCAGCTGGCGGCGCGCGGCATCAAGCTTCGGCACGAGGTGGCGGAGGTGGACACGCCAACCGTGGCGATCACGGCACACGGCGCGTCCGAGCGCCGCCGCGCGGCCCTGCGCGACCGAGGCCTGCGCATCCTCGACGCGACCTGCCCCATCGTCCGGGCCGCGCACCGCGCAGTGACGGCGCTCGCGAATGACGGCTTCCACCCGGTCATCGTCGGCACGCCGAACCACGTGGAGGTGCGCGGGTTGACCGAGGACCTCGAGGCCTTCGACGTCATCTCGACCGAAGAAGACGTGGCGAGGCTGAAGCCGCGGTGGCGGTTCGGCGTCGCCGCCCAGACAACGCAGCCGATCGAGCGGGTGCGGCACCTCGCCTCGCTCATTCACCGGCGGTTCCCGCTGTCCGAGGTGCGGGTGGCGGAAACCGTCTGCGTGCCGACGAGGCTGCGCCAGGAGGCGGCCGAGGCGCTCGCCGCGGCATGCGACGTGGTCGTGGTCGTCGGCGGCGCGCGGAGCAACAACACCCGCGAGCTCTGCGCGACCTGCGCCCGCCACTGTGCACGCGTCTTCCTGGTGCAGGGTGCGCGGGACCTGCGGCCGGAGTGGTTCGAGGGCGCACGTGTGGCGGGCCTCACGGCCGGCACGTCGACGCCGGAAGACGTCATCGACGAAGTCGAGGCGGCAATGCGGCAGGTCGCGAAGCGGCGGGTCGCGTGATGACGATGACCGCCTCGCGGCTGCTCGGAATGCGCAAGCGTGTGCCCGACGATCCGTTCTACCAGCCGCGCCGGCCTCTTTGGCTGCCAACCGAGATGGCGGTTGCCCCGGCTCTCGCCCCGGACCCGCGGCACGGACCCGTCGAGCCCCGATTGGCGCTGCTCGTCAACCCCTTCTACGCGAAGTCCCCGCACGGCAGCTTCGGCAAGCACGTCCTCACGCCCAGCCTCGCGCTGACGTCGATTGCAGCCGCAACGCCGCCGGGCTGGCGCGTTCAATACTGGGACGAGAACCTGCTGCAGGGCCCGCCGCCGGCCGACCCGGTCCCGCAGGTGGTTGGCATCACCGTGCACCTCACGTTCGCCAGGCGGGCGTACGAGCTGGCCGCGCTGGTACCGCGCGCGGGGCTCGAAGGTGGTACTCGGCGGCCTGCACGTCCAGGCGTGCGAGGAGGAGGCTGCCCCTCACGCGGATTGCGTCAGCGTCGGGGACGGCGTGCAGACATGGCCCGCAATCCTGCGTGACATCGAACTCGACGAGTTGAAGCCCCGGTACGAGGCGGGGTTCGATCGCGATTACAGCCTCGACCCGCCCCCGAGGCGCGACCTCGTCCCCCGGAACGCGTTCCTGACCACGGCCAGCATCATCGCGACGCGGGGCTGCCACAACCGGTGCGCGTTCTGCTACCTGGCGACAGGATCCGTCCGGATGCCCTATCGGGTCCGCGACCCGCAGGACGTCGCCCGCGAGATCGAGGCCGCCGGACAGCCGTATGCCGTGTTCCTGGACAACAACCTCGGGGGAAACCGGCACTACCTGCGCTCGCTCTCCCAGGCACTGCGTCCCCTGGGCAAGATGTGGAGCGCGGCGGTGACGCTGGACGTCACCGACGATCCGTCGCTGGTCCGGGACATGGCGCTCGCCGGCTGCGCGGGAGTGTTCATCGGGTTCGAGACGCTAACGGACGAGAACCTCGTGAACGCGCGGAAGCGCACGCCGCGCGCCGAGGACTACGCAAGGCGGCTTGGACTCTTCCGTGAGCACGGCATCCAGGTGAACGGCAGCTTCGTGGTCGGCTTCGACGGCGACCGCCGGGACACGTTCACGTCGCTGGCGCAGTGGATTGAGGCGAACCGCCTGGAGTGCGCGACGTTCCACATCCTGACGCCCTACCCCGGCACGCCGCTGTTCCGCCAGCTCGAGACCGAGGGACGCCTGCTGCACCGCAATTGGGATCTGTACGACACCGCGCACGTCGTCTTTCGGCCGAAACACCTGACGCCCGAGGAGCTGCAGCTTGGCTACGACTGGCTGTACCGCCGGTTGTTCTCGCACGCGTCGATCTGGGGACGCCGGCCGGCGGCCGTGCCGGAGTGGCCCGCCTACTTCGGCGGCGCGTATCTCTACAAACGCTCGAACCGGCTCTGGCGCTTCCTCATCAGGCGCGGCCTCGTGCAGGCGGCGTGGCGGCCGCTGGTCGCGCGCGCGCGGCGGCGGCAGTTGAGCATTCGCCGGCGGCTGTCGGGCGGAGCCGTGTCGTGCGGCCAGCGTGCGCCCGTTTCCTCCAGCCGAGCTTCGGCAGGGCACGCTCGTGAATTGACAAGCGGGGGACCAAGGGCTAACGTTCGAATCGTCGATACCCGGCGTTGAGAACCCCAATGTCACACCCCTGGGCAGGCGGCCGGCGATACGTCGCGCTCGGCCTCGTCGCGCTCTTGCCAGCCGGCCTGGCATCGGCGCAAGCGAGGCAGGCATCCGCGGCGCCTCGGGCAGCCAGCTCAACAGTTACCCAACGGCCGGCTCCCTTGAGCGTGATCCACGACGGCCGCGGCCTGGTGACCGTGGTGGGTGAGCAGGCAAGCGTCCGCGAACTCCTGCGGGTCCTCTCCAAATGGTTCGAGTTGCCGGCCATCGACCTGCAGTCGATTCCCGACGTCCGCAGGGCGGTCCGGTTTGAACAGGTCCCGGTCGCCCAGGTCGTCAAGCAGGTGCTGGCGAGCGTGGGCTGGCCCGGGGTCCAGGTCCCCGCGCGGCCGCGCCGGCGCGCGCCCGCACGGCCTTCCTCCTCCCTGATGATGGTTCACGACGGGCGGGGCACGGTGACAGTGTCCGGCGAGCAGGCGAGCATCCGCGAGGTGCTGGCCGTGCTCTCCCGGTGGTTCGACTTCCCGATCGTCAATCCCGAAACGATTCCCGACGCTCGCCGCTCCATGCGGTTCGACCGGGTCGCGGTGGCGCAGCTCGTGGACGGCCTGCTCCGCAACGTCAGCGTCAACTACGTCATGCTGGCCGACCCGCAGACCCTCGTGCCGAGCAAGATCCTCGCGGCCCCGCTCTCGGCATCGACCGGCCCCCGGGCGGCTCCCGCAGGCCAGGCCGGAAGCGCCGGGCCGGTCTCGTTCCCGGCCATGCCGGTATCGCCCGACGATCCCAGGACGGCGATGCCCGGAGACCCGATGCGCCCGATGTCCCCGACGGAGGGTCCGGTTCACGGGGCCATGCCGCCCATGCCGCCGATGCCCTCCGGCCCGCAGCCCAACTACCCGCTGCTCCCGCGGGACCCGGAAAGCCCTCCGGCGCCGGCGCAGGCACCCGGCGCGTCCAGGCCGGGCATGGTCGTGCCAGGCCCGACACGACCGGGCGCTGCCGGCGTCAAGCCCCCCGGCGCGCCGTAGGGCGGGTCCAACGGCTCGCGGCCCGCACCCCCCGGCGGTTGTAGTACCCTCCGTTCATGCCATCCAGCGGTTTCACGAGACGAGCCTTTCTCGCCGCGACGGGCGGCGCGCTGGCCATGCCCGCCATCGGGCGAAGCCAGGCGGCCAGGAACGGACGGACGCGACTCGTCCTGCTCGGAACCGCGGGCGGCCCGACGCCCAAGCTGCAGCGCTCCGCGCCCGCGCAGGCGATCGTCGCCGGCGACCGCGTCTACCTGATCGACTGCGGAGACGGCGTCGCCCGCCAGATGACGCTGGCGCGCCTGCCGTTCGCGCAGCTGCGCGCCGTGTTCATCACGCACCAGCACTCGGACCACAACGCCGGCTACGGACCGCTGTTCCTGCTCGGGTGGGCAAGCGGCATCGAGTCGCCGGTGCACGTGTACGGGCCGCCGCCGATCGAGAAGATGACGCGCCTGCTGCTCGAGGCCTACGACTTCGACATCAAGACGCGCATGGCGG
Source organism: uncultured Acidobacteriota bacterium (assembly GCA_963744445.1). Classification (GTDB taxonomy): domain Bacteria; phylum Acidobacteriota; class Vicinamibacteria; order Vicinamibacterales; family Fen-181; genus CAVUTP01. The sequence goes on along the minus strand of CAVUTP010000014.1, from coordinate 984,399 downwards.
ACGAGGGCCGCGGCCCGCTCGCGCCGCTCGTCAGGCCGCACGAGATCGGCGCCGCGGGCGAGGTGTTCAGGGACGATCGGGTGAAGGTCACCTGCGCCCTCAACAGCCACCCGCCGATCCAGCAGTCGTTTGCCTACCGCTTCGACACCGCGGACCGGTCGATCGTGGTCTCGGGCGACACGGCCTACGCGGACAGCGTGCGCGACCTTGCGCGCGGCGCCGACGTCCTCGTGCACGAGGCGACCTACAAGCCCTACTGGGAACGGCCCGGCGCGCCGCAGGCGCCGGCCGTCGTGCGCCACATCCTCGCGAGCCACACGGACGCGGTGGACGTGGGCCGGCTTGCCGCGGAAGCCGGTGTGAAGACGCTCGTCCTCTCGCACTTCGTGCCGAGCGACCCGGCAGGCGCGGTCACCGCCTCACAGTGGCTGGAAGCGGCCAGCCGCCACTTCAAGGGGAAGGTCATCCTGGGGAAGGACCTGCTGGAGATTTAGGGCCGCGCGGCGTGGTGAGGTAGTGCTTCCACAGCAGGCGGGCGGCGACTGCGCGCCAGGGCGACCACGCGGCCGCGAGGCGCTCCTGCTCGGCCCACGCGGGCAGCGACGGCAGCCGCTTCACCTCCCGCAGCGCGAGCGCGAGGGCCAGGTCGCCGCGCGGCCAGACGTCCGGCCGCCGCAGCGCCATCAGGTAATAGATGTCGACGGTCCACGGTCCCAGACCCGGCACGGCCAGGAGCATCTGCCGGCCGACGTCATCAGGCGCCGAGGCGACCGCCCGCAGGTCGAGCGCCCCGCTCCGCACCAGTTCGGCGAGGCCGTAGCAGTACCGCGCCTTCTGCCGGGTGAACCCCAGCGACCGGAGTCCCTCGTCTCCGAGCCTCGCGATCGCGCCAGGCGTCACGCCGCCCGCGTACGCCCCCAGCCGCCGATACATCGTGCGCGCGGCGCCCAGTGACACCTGCTGCTCGAGGATGATCCGCACCAGCGTGCCGAACCCCGGCCGGCGGCCCCAGACGGGCGGGAAGCCGGTGCGCCGGAACACGCCCGCGAGATCTTCGTCGTGCGCGACCAGCCATCGCACGCCTGTTCGAAGCGAGGCCGGCGTCAACTCGCGCAGCCCGTTGCGTGGCCCTGCGTCCCCAGTCTCCAAGATGTGCACCCTCGCGGAGAATGCTGACTGCAGGGGCGCCTACGCCCTCCGGGTCTCCTCTTCGATCTGTACGGGCGGGGCCTGCGGCTGATTGGTGTCGCTCGCCGGCGCCGACACTCCGCGCGTGGCGAGCAGGTGGTCGGCGGGCAGGCGCAGGCGGCTGCCCTCGATCGAGTCCACGCCGTTCGCGCTGATCGCCAGCTGGCCGGTCTCGATTCGCTGTACCCACCCCTTCTCGCGCAGGTACCAGATGTGGAACTCGACGAGCTCGACGGGAACACGCAGGAGCCGCGACATCTCGTACTCGCCAAGGCCGGGAGACCGCATGTCGCGCCGGCGCTGCACGTAGAGCAGCGAGAGCAGCTTGTCGCGGGTGTCCTTGTCCTCGGAGAACGCGCTGCCGTCGCTCGCCTCGGACGCGACGCGCCACTTGCCGTTCCAGTACTCCTGGTACCGCGCGTCGTAGGCCGCGCGCAACTCGGCGTCGCTCAGCGTCGTGTGCGCCTTGACCAGCTGGCGGAAGCGCGCGGGGTCGCCGCCTTCGGGGAGGTCGGGGTGGCACTTCTTCGCGAGGTGCCTGAAGACACGGTGGATGGTGTCCTCGTCTGCATTGGGGCTGAGTTGCAGCAGGTCGTAATAGTCCACGAAGACGCCACCCGTCACGCGCCGCCTCCCGGAATGAGAAGGGACAAGGCCAGGGCGCCCTGTGATCCCACGAAAGAGAGCCCCCCTCGGACTCTCGGCTCTCCGGGCTCGGGGCTTTAGTCGCTCGACTCCGGGCTTTTGCTCTTGGGCCAAGAGGCTGCGGGCTACGGGATGATTGGCCCCCAGGGTACGCGGTCGGGGCGCAGAGCGGGCGACGAGGCCTTCGGCGTCCGGCGCAGGATCTGGCCCGGCTTCGCGCCGGTCACCGCACCGTTCCGGATCACCGGGACGCCGTTGACCACGACGTCGCCGAAGCCGAGCCGCGTACTGATGCGGCTGGTCGAACGTGGCGAGATCGCGCGACGGCCGCCGGGTCGAAGACGACAAGGTCGGCCGAGAAGCCCGCGTCGCACCTCGCCGCGGCCCTTGAAGCCGAAGTGCCGGGCCGGCAGCGACGTCATCTTCCGCACGGCCTCCTCGAGCGGGATCGTGTGCGACTCGCGCACGTAGCGCGCCCAGCACGCGAGCGTTGTTGCCGTAGCCGCGCGGGTGCGGCGCGCCCTGCCCCGGCGTCAGCACGCCGCTGTCCGACGCCACCATCACCTCCGGGTCCTTCATGATCCGCTTCACGTCGTCCTCGGACATGAAGTGGTAGACCATCGGGGGTTCGACTTGCTCAGCATCTGCCGCGCCGTCTCCAGCTGCGCCTCCGCATCGTCTCGCCCGAGCAGACGGGCGGCCGCCTGCTTGATGGAGAGGCCGTTCAGGGATGGGTCGTCGCGGTAGCGACGCGATCACGGCCCAGGAGAGATCGGTGAAGCCGCGCTCCGCCAGGAGGCCCTTGACCTCGCCCTTGATCCGCTCCCATGTCTGCGGGTCGTTCAGGCGCTCGGTGATCTTCGCCCGGCCGCCCTCGAGCACCCAGTCGGGAAAACGGATCGACAGGCTCGAGGCGCCGGCCGTGTAGGCGTATTGGTCCGCGCGCACGTCCACGCCGCGGCGGCGCGCAGCCGCGATGAGGTCCAGGAGGGCGCCGCCCGTCCCCCACCGGTTCGGACTGTCGATCTTGAGGTGCGAGATCTGAACCGGGCAGCCGGCCGCCTCGCCGACCGCAATCGTCTCGGCGACGGCCTCAGCCACGCGGGTGCCCTCGTTGCGCATGTGGCTCGCGTAGAGGCCGCCGGCCTTGCCGGCAACCTTCGCCAGTTCCACGATCTCATCCCGCGTCGCGTAGGATCCCGGCACGTACTGCAGCCCGGTCGAGAAGCCGACCGCGCCCTCCTCCATGGCTTTCGCGACCAGTTCCTTCATCCGCACCAGCTCGCCGGCGTCGGGCGCTCGCTGCGCGGTGCCGAGGACGGCCGCCCGAACGGTGTTGTGCCCGACGAGCGTGGCGAAGTTGAGGGCAATGCCGGTGCGCCTGATCGCCTCGAACTCCGCGGCGATGCTCTCGGACGAGGACCCGCAGTTGCCCGCCACCACCGAGGTCACGCCCATGCGGATGAAGTTCTCGAGCAGCGGCGTCTCGGCGGGATCGTCCGCGTGCGTATGCACGTCGATGAAGCCCGGAACGACGATGCGGCCCGCGGCGTCGATGGTTTCGGCCGCCGATTCGCCACGCAGGCTGCCGACGCGGGCGACCAGGCCGTCCTTGATGCCGACGTCCGCGCGCACGCCGGGTTTGCCGGTGCCATCCAGCACCGTCCCGCCAAGGATCAGGAGGTCAAAGGCGGCGCGCGAGGTAGCGCCTCCCGCGATCCCGAGGGCGCAAAGAGACAGGAGGACAAGGACGGACAACTGGAGCGCGTTCGGTAGACGCATAGGGGAAGGATAGATCAACCCGACCGAAAGTCACCCGACCTCGAATGCACGAAAGGAGCCCGACCACCGGCCGCGGCTTATGCCCTCTGCGCGCTTCGACCGAACTCCCGCAGCAACCGGTTCAGCGTGTCGGGGTCGGCGGGCTTCGTCAGGTGACGGTCGAAGCCGGCCTCCTCGGTCTGCCGGCGGTCTTCGGCCTGTCCCCACCCCGTGAGGGCGACGAGGCGCGCGTTTGCCGTCTCCGGCCGGCGGCGAAGTTCTCGAGCCACCTCGAGGCCGTTCATCACCGGCAGCCCGAGATCGAGCAGGACCACGTCGGGCCGGTACGCGAGCGCAGCCGACACCGCGCTTCGCCCGTCCAGCGCCTTGCGGACGTCGTGCCCCGCGGCCTCCACCAGCAGGGCGAGCATCTCCACGAGGTCCGCGTTGTCATCCACCACCAGCACCTTCAGCCTGTGCCCGGACGGGCTCTGCGACGTCGCATGCGCGGATTTCCCCGTGGCAGCGGCATGAACCACCGGCATCCGGACGACGAACTCCGCACCCTTCCCCACCCCCAGGCTTTTCGCCGTGACCGTGCCGCCGTGCATCTCCACCAGGCGCTTCACCAGGGCCAGGCCGATCCCGAGACCTCCCTGGGACGAGTCCGGACGGTTCACCTGCTGGAACATTTCGAAGATCGTCGGCAGGGCGTCGGGCGGGATCCCAATCCCGTTGTCGCGCACGCAGATGACTGCCTGCTCCCCTTCCAGCCGCGCCTCCAGGACGATCTCCCCGCCGCGCGGCGTATACCTCGCGCTGTTGTTCAGCAGGTTGGTGACGACCTGCGAGAGGCGCGCCGGGTCGGCGTGCACCCAGATTGGCTCCTCCGGGATGACGAGCCTCAACGTGTGACGGGCGGCGAGGATGGCAGGCGACGAGGCGTCGGCACCCGCGGCCACGACGTCGGAGAGCGTCACGGTTTCCGGGCGCAACTCGATCTTGTCGCGGCTGATCCTCGACACGTCGAGGAGGTCGTCCACGAGGCGCGTCAGGTGCTCGATCTGCCGGTCGATCACCTCGGCCGCCCGCGCGCCCGTCGCGGACAGCGGCTCGCGCTGCACCAGGGGGAGCGCGTACCGGATCGGCGCGAGGGGGTTCCGCAGCTCGTGCGAGAGGATCGCGATGAAGTCGTCCTTGCGCCGGTCGGACTCGCGAAGCGCATCTTCGGCCCGCTTCCGGTCCGTGATGTCGAAGAACGACGCCACCGCCCCCAGCAGCCTCCCCCCATCGTCGTAAACCGGCTGCGCGCTCACGAGACGCCACATCAACCGGCCGTCGGCGGCGGGCACGCCCATCTCCACGTCGCGCACCGCCTCGCCGGTGCGAAGGGCCACGATCGCAGGCTGCTCCTCCGCCGGGAACGGCGTGCCATCGGGCCGGACAATGCTGCCGCGGGGGGCGCGGGCGGGGTCGGTGAGTTCCTCGAGCGTGTGCCCGTGCAACCGGAAGACGGCCTCGTTCGCTTCCTCCACTTCCCCGTCGGTATTGAGAAAGACGATGCCCTCGGCCAGCGAACGGAAGACGGCGCGCATCTGCGCCTCGCTCTTGCCGAGCGCCACCTCGGCCCGCTTGCGCTCGGTGATGTCCAGCCACGCCGACAGCACCACCTGCTCGCCGGCCACCTGCAGCATGGCCGCGGATCCGAGGCACACGAGGGTCTCCCCGGACCGGCGCCGCAGCGACAGCTCCTCGTTGACGAAGGCACCCCTCTCGAGCAGCGCGGCGACGTCCCGCTCGCGGTTATCGGGGGACGGCCAGATCCCGAGGTCGACCAGCGAGCGGCCAAGCGCCTCGTCGCGGCTGTACCCGAACATCGCCTGCCAGGTTTCGTTGACGTCGACGATCCGCCCCTCGCGGACGGTCGTCAGGACGATGCCCGCCGGGTTCGTCGCGAAGGCCTTGGCGAAGCGCTCCTCGCTCTCGCGCAGCGCCTCCTCGTCCTTTCGGCGCCGGGTGATGTCGCGGACGACGCTGAGGAGAATGCGGGCGCCGTTCAGCGACGCGCCGTGCGAGCGAACTTCCACCGGGAAGCGGCTGCCGTCCTTGCGCCGGTGCTCGGTCTCGAACCCGACGCCGTCGCGGTCCGCCGCCGCCATCTGCCGGGCGGTCCGCCCCAGCGAGGCTTCTGCGCGCAGGTGGTAAATGGTCAGCGTCAGCAGCTCGTCCCGCGTGTAACCATAGGCAGCCGTGGCCGCGGCGTTTGCCTCGAGGATTCGCCCGCTGTCCGCGTCCACGAACAGCATGATGTCCTGCGTGTTGTTGGCGAGGAGCTCGTAGCGGCGGAGCATCTCCTCCGCCTCGTCCTGCCGGCGCATGGCCCGCCGCAGGCGCTCGGTGAAAGTGCTGATGAGCAAGCCGGCCAGGGCGAAGACGAACATCCGCGCGCCGTCGGGCCCGGCGGCCGGCCACCAGACATACTGCCGCCCGAGGAACAGGTAGCTGCCCGCGAGGATGCTCAGGGCCGTCGCCAGCAGGCCGGGCTTGAGGCCGCCGCTCTGCGCGGCCACGAGCACGGCCACGGTAAACAGGATCATCGGGGCCTGCCCCCGGAGCCACGGTTCGAGCAGCAGGCGGATCCCGGCCACGGCAGCCGTCGCGAGAACAGCCACGACGTAAGGATTCACCGGGAAGCGCCGGGGACGAAGGTAGGGCACGGATCGGCCCGCCGGGTCGAGATGGTGATCGGCGGGGGAGGCTTTCAGCATCAAAGAATCGGCGAGCAGCCGCGATTGGTAGCCTCTAGAGTAGACGTGCGTGGATCGCGGCGCAAGCTGGGCCGCCGGGGCCGCGTCTTGCATGAACCGTTTCCGGAGGGATGGCTACCATGACCGAACCCGAACGGCTCGCCTCCGTGCTTGCCATGTGCGCGTGCCTTGCCGCAGGCTGCGCCACCAACCCCGTCACGGGCAAGAGAGAGCTGGCACTCGTCAGCGAGGCCCAGGAAATCGCGATGGGCCGGGACGCCGACAAGCAGGTCAGCAGCGCGTACGGCCTTTACCCGGACCAGCGCCTGCAGGAGTACGTGCAGGCGCTGGGCACACGCATCGCCGCGAAGACCGAGCGCCCGGACCTGCCTTGGACGTTCAGGGTGGTAGACGATGCGGCGGTGAACGCGTTCGCGATCCCCGGCGGATTCATCTACGTGACGCGCGGCATCCTCACCCACCTGAACTCGGAGGCCGAACTCGCCACTATCCTCGGGCACGAGATAGGCCACGTCACGGCACGCCACTCGGTGAACCAGATGAGCAAGCAGCAGCTCGCGCAGATCGGGTTGGTTGCCGGCATGGTGCTGTCGCCACAAGTGGCGCGGTTCGGCAACCTCGCCCAGACCGGGCTGGGCCTGATGTTCCTGCAGTTCAGCCGGTCGGACGAGTCGCAGAGCGACGAGCTTGGCCTGAAGTACATGACGTCCGCGGGGTACGACCCGCGCGAGATGGTCGACGTCTTCCGCATGCTGCAGGGCGTGAGCCAGCAAGCCGGCGGCGGCCGCCTGCCGCAGTGGCTCTCCAGCCATCCCGACCCCGCGAACCGGGAGGCGTGGGCCGCCAAGGCCGCGGCGTCGGTCAGCGCGTCCGGCCTGACGGTCAACCGCGAGCCGTACGTGCGCCGGCTGGACGGGATGGTGTTCGGAGAGAACCCGCGCGAGGGTTTCTTCGAAGGATCAGTCTTCCGCCACCCCGACCTGGCGTTCAGGATGTCCTTCCCGCCGGAGTGGAAGGGCAGCAACCAGAAGCAGGCCGTCGGGGCGGTCAGCCCCAACCAGGACGCGATCGTCGTGCTGCAGCTCGCGGCGGCCAAGAGCGCGGAGCAAGCGGCGCAGCAGTTCGTGTCGCAGGAGGGCATCCGCACCGGGCAGGCGGCGCGGCGCGAGATCGGCGGCTTCCCCGCCGCGTCCCTGCTGTTCCAGGCCCAGGCCGAGCAGGCGATCGTCCAGGGCATGGCCGCGTGGGTCGAGTACGGGGAGCGCGTCTTCCAGGTCTTGGGCTACACGACGCAGGAGCGATGGTCCGCTTACGAGCCTGCGATCACGCGTTCGATCGGCAGCTTCTCCCGCGAGACGGATCGGGCGGTCCTCGAAGTACAGCCGAGCCGGCTGCGCCTGGTGGAAGTCCAGCGCCCGACGACGCTGGACACGCTCGAGCGGGATACCCCTCGACGGTGCCACCGCAGGTGGTCGGGCTGATCAACGACATCCAGGGCAACGCGATGGTCCCGGCCGGGACGCTGTTCAAGCGGGTGGTGGGCGGGCGGGAGAAGGAACGGTAGGTCGTAGTCGGGCGAGTCTCGTGGTCGGGTTTCGGGATCGGGGTGACCTCCACCCGAAGCGCCCCCGCGGTCTCCAGGCTAGAACTGGTAGACCAGGAAGGCGCCCGGCAGTTCGGCGTTCGTGGCTGGCTTGGTCATCGCGGGGAAGTGGCCGAACGCCTCGACGAAGCGCGGGTTGGCGACGAAGATGCCGGCGCGCCAGCCGTGGAAGCGCCCAAGCACGCGGCCCATGGCGGCGTAGAGGTCGAGGAGCTTGTGTTCCCCCGCCTCGCCGCCGATGCGCACGCCGTAGGGCGGGTTGAAGCAGAAGACCCCGGGATTCATGCCCGCCGCACGCGGCAGCATCTCGGCCAGGTACTCGGGCGTCAGCGCACGCACGTCCTTCTGCCCGATCACGATCGAGTCCTCGTAGGACGGCCCGGTCAGGCCCGCGGCCCGGAGGTTCCCGACCATCGCCGGGATTCGCTCCTCGTCGATGTCGAGCGCGAGGATTCGCGGGATGGTGCCGGGAAAGAGGTCCGGGGTTTCGTTCGGCAGCCCCTTGAACGCCGCGAGGTGCCGGAACGGCAGATCGCCCGGGTGCCGGATGGCCGCGCCCACCGCGAGGCCGGCCGCCTCGATGGGGATCGTGCCGCCCCCGGCCATCGGATCCACCAGCGGCTCCGAGCGCGCGTCCCAGCGCGACAGCATGATCAGCTGCGCCGCCAGCGTCTCGCGCAGCGGGGCGGGGCCGGAGGCCACGCGCGCGCCGCGCCGATGCCGTGCGCCGACGCCGATGTCGATGCCGACGACGGTGCGGCGGTTCTCGGGGGTTCCCGCCCGGCGCGCGACGAACACGACGTCCGGCGAGTCCGCGTCCACCTCTGCCCTGACGCCTCGCGAGGCAAGCGCTTCGACGAGCGCGTTCTTCACGACCCCCCGCAGCTGCAGCGGCCCGGCCTCGAAGTCCTGCGACGACCCGAGGTCCACCGAGAGCCGCAGCGTCCTTGCGGCCGGCAGGCGGTCGTCGGATCGGAGGGCGGGCAGGAGTTCCTCGAAGAGCGGCTCGAGGCGCACGGCCGGGCTGGAGAAAAGGTCCCACGAGATCCGCGACGAGGTCCGGTGATGGCAGGCGGCCACCCAGGCGATGCGCGCGTCGAACGGATAAAGGAGCGTGCCGTCGCCCTCGCGCCTGGGCTTGGGCACCCGGATTTCGAACGGCGACCGCATCACGAGGCGCTTCAGCTCCGCCTCCATGACGCGGTTCGCGCCGCCCGACCCGGTCAGCCGAATCTCGTCGCACCGCATCGGGGAAGTATAGCGGGGGCGTTCGACACTTGCGTCAACGACGACGCCCGTGGTTCGCGGGTCCGCGCAGGCGTCACATTGCCGCCTGCGCGGCCACCGGCTCACGGCGGACTGTCAGCGCAGTGCCCTACCGCGTCCAGCGCCCGTTGGGCATCCGGACGGGCCCGGGGTGGAAGAAGTCCGCGGGCGACATCACCCCGTCCTTCTTGAACACCATCCCGTTCTTCATCACGAATCGGACGTCGCGCAGGGCGTCGATGTCCGTGAGCGGGTCGGCCGGCACGGCGATGATGTCCGCGAAGAAGCCCGGCTTGATGGGACCGCGTTCCTTGATGACGTCCGCCGCCTTATAGCCGTTGATCGTCATCGCGCGCAGGATGTCGGCCGGCGGGATGCCCGCGGCCTTCCAGGTCAGCAGGAAGTTGATGGTCAGGTCGCCGCGCGTGAGCCAGCGGCCGGTCGCCTCGTCCCGCATCCGGTTGTTCCAGTAGTCCATGTCGGTGGAGAAGGTGAGGATGACCTTCTTCTCCCACGCGTCGCGCAGGTTGGCCACCGTGCGCTTGAACGCGGCCTCGGAGCCGCGGTAGGCGGTGAAGGGCGTGTCGGTGCCGGCGAGGATGATCCCCTTCTCCGCCATCTGGCGGTGATGCTCGGGGGAAAGCGCGTTGCCGTGCGCGATGATGTGGATGCCGGCGTCGATGGAGCGCTGGGCGCCCTCCGGCGTCTGGACGTGCCCTTCCACCAGGCACCCGCCCTGCGCGGCCTCGCGCATCGCGAGCTTGATGTCGTCCACGGAGTACATCCACGGCTTGCAGTCGATGCACAGCTTGATGACGCGCGCGCCGAGCAGCATGTTCTCGCGCACGGCCTTGACGATCTCGTCGTGCGTGTCGGCGTCGAGGTACTCGGGGTAGAGGATGTTGTGGTACTTGTACATCTCCGGCGTCGGCCAGAGCTGCCCGCCGGTGCTGCCGATCATTGGGCCTGAAGGAATGACCGTCGGGCCCGGCAGCCAGCCCATTTCGATGGCCTGCCTGAGGGCGGCGTCGGCGAAGAGCGCGTTGTTGCCGACGTCGCGCACCACCGTGAAGCCCGAGTTGAGCATCTGGATGCCGTTCGAGGCGGCCTGGATGGCGCGGACCGCGGTCCCCTCCATGATGTAGGTGAGGTAGTAGTAGTTGTTCTCGGGCTGCTCCTTGTAGGTGATCGCCATGTGAGTATGGGCGTCCACCAACCCAGGCAGGACGGTCATCTTCGAGAGGTCGATCACCTCCGCGCCGGCGGGAATCTTCACCGCCGTTCCCACCTCCTTGATCTTCTCCCCCTCTATGAGAATGACCTGGTTGGTCGAGACCGAGCCGGTTTCGGGGTCGATCAGGCGGCCCGCCCTGATGGCCGTGAGCTTCAGGGGGGCGGGGGCGGGCGGTTGCGCGGCCGCCACCGGCACGGGGCTCGCGGCGCGGGGCGCGGGCGGCTGGGCGGCAGCGGTGGCGGCGAACACGACGGTCGCGGACAGCGTCAGGACGCGTTTGAGCATGAGCTGCACTCCTTGGGCGGGTCTGTCATATGCCTGTGGGGCAGGCGTTGTCAAACCCGCCTTCGCCCCAAGGCTTCGGCGGGCAGGCCCGGCTTCGCCCGAGGCTTGGGCGTGGGCAGGCGGGTGACTTCCAGCTCCTGCCCACGGCCTCCCCGGCTGGCGCGGCTTTCGCTTCAGCCCCGGCATGGCGGACACGCGGCGCTGGATCGAGACCTACGCCCGGATTGGCTTCGCGGCCAAGGGCGTTGTCTACCTCATGCTCGGGATGCTGGCGCTGCGGGCTGCGCTGGGCGCCGGCGGCCGCATCATGGCCCCGAACGGCGTGGTCCACCGGATCCTCGACAGCCGGCACGGCACGACCCTCGTCGCTGTCCTGGCGATCGGTCTCGGGGGCTACGCCCTCTGGCGCTTCCTCGAGGCGTTCGGCGACGCGAACCGGAAAGGGACGAAGCCGACGTCGGTCGTCATCAGGGCAGGTTACGCGCTGAGCGGGCTGATCTATGGGATGCTGGCGTACGATGCGGCGCGGCTGGCGATCGGCGAACCGGGGAGGCCGGAGCGAAGCCACGTCGCCCGATTCATCCTCGGGGGACCGCTCGGCCCGGCACTCGTCGTGCTCGTCGCACTCGGCCTGCTGGCCTACGCGGTGCACCAGTTCGTCCGGGCAATCCGTGGCCAGGTGGACGACGAGCTGAGCCTTGGGGCGGCGCCGCGGAGCACCGGGACGTGGCTGGCTCGCATCACGAACTTCGGGACGGGGGCCCGCGCCGTCGTGTTCGCCATGCTTGCGGTATTGCTGATACGCGCGGCCGCAACGCCCGTGGCGGCAGTCCGTGTCGATGCCACCGACGCGATGCGGTTTGCCGCGGGGTTGCCCGAGGGGAGGTGGTGGCTGGCGTTCGTGGCGTCGGGGTTCGCCGCGTACGGCGTGGAGCAGTTCGTCCAGGCGTTCTACCGCCGGATCGCGGCACCGCGGTAGCCCGGGCGTGTCGTGGCTGGTAGCTGGTGGCCAGTGGCGAGTGGACAGCAGATCAGGCTGTCACACCAACCCTGGCCCCCAGCCCCTGGCCTGTCCTGTGCCGCCAGCCCAGCCCCTTCGTCAGAACCCGCTGACGTTGAGCCGGCCGCCGCTGACGGTGATCCCCGTGAGGGACGGCGTGGGCACGGCGGCGACGAGGATTGCCGCCTTGATCTGCGCGGCCGTAGCGCCCGGGTGCGTGGAGGCGTACAGCGCCGCAGCCCCGGTCACGTGCGGCGTCGCCATCGACGTGCCGCTATACGATCCGTAGGACGATGCCCCGCTCTTGGTGGGCAGCGTCGAGAGGATGCTCGAGCCCGGCGCACCGATGTCCACCGACGTCGCCCCGTAGTTCGAGAAGCTCGACTTCGACCCGGTGCTCGTGATGGCCGCGACGGCAATCACGTTGGCGGACGAGTAGCTCGCGGGGTAGCTCGGGGTGGTGTCGTTGTTGTCCCCAACGCCGTCCCTGCCGCCGTTGCCGGCCGCGGCGACGAACAGGATGTTCGCAGTATTCGCGCGGTCGATTGCATCCTTCAGCGACTGCGAGTACCCGCCGCCGCCCCACGAGTTGTTCGTCGCGACGATGTTGAGGCCATGGCGCGTCTTGAGATCGGTGAAGTAGTTCACCGCCCGGACGGCGTTCGCGGTCGTGCCGCCGTTGCGCCCGAGGAACTTGCCCGAGATCAGCGTCACGTTCCAGTTCACGCCCGCCACGCCTCGCCCGTTGCCGCCCACCGCGCCGATGGTCCCCGCCACGTGCGTGCCGTGATCGTCGACGGCACCGTCGAACGTCGTGTTGTCGTTGCCCGCGAAGTCCCAGCCGCGCACGTCGTCCACGTAGCCGTTGCCGTCGTTGTCCACGCCGTCAACCGGATCGAACGGGTTCGTCCACACGTTGGCCGCGAGGTCCTCGTGGCTGTACATGAACCCCTCGTCTATCACGCCCACGTAGACGCCCGCCGAACCGACCACCCCCCTGGCCCACGCCTCCCCCGCCTGGCTGCCGTAGACGTTTCGAGGGGTCGTCGCGTCCCCGTACATCCCCCAGAGGGAACCGCCCGTGTAATACGGGTCGTTGGAGGCCGCCTCGTGGCGGTAGATCCAGTTCGGCTCGGCGAACTCGACGGCCGGGTGGGCATGGAGACGCGCCATCGCGTTGGCGACGGTGAGGCCGGGCGGGAGCGCCATCACCTCGAGGTCCCCCTTGCCGTCCTCGCGGTCTGCGGCGGCGAGGATCACCTCGTCGCGGCGGCCGCCGACGCGCCCTCGCGCCTCGTCCTGTTCGGCTTCACCGGCGTCCGCAACGAACTGCACGAGCACTTCGTTGGGCACGAACTGCTCGTCACCCGCGCCGAGCGCAGGGGCCTGGTCGCTCCGGCCCTGCACGGCAGCCAGGGCGACGGCGCCGGATACCCCCACCAGCAATGCGACCAACAGGTGGCGAACGCGGGCTGACACAGTCCTTGCCATAGATCTCCTCGAACTCAGGAAACGAGCAACTCTCGGCACGCGGGTGCAATTGTGAACGTAACGAGTCCAATTGTAGCAACGGCGGGGAGCGGGGTCAGTGGTACTTCAGTCCCGGGAGGGGTGGGAAAGAAGTACCGGTAGGGGCCGGGCAGTACAGTGGTCAGTGGCCAGTGGTCCGTTAGGTCACGCTGTCACACTGAATGCGCGATGTCAGCCAAGAGAAGCGGTGAACGCGCGCGCCAGATCTTCCGGCGGCCGCCGCGTGATCGTCTCGTTGATGTTGATGCTCCCTTGCGGGGCGCCCTTCGCGGCGCCCAGCGCAATTCCCGCCTCGGCCAGCCGCGCCCGCAGGCCGTCGAGCGGCGCGCCCGACGCCAGCCGGATTCCGAACACGTTGGTCCCGTCCTTCGGGCGCTCGATCTTCAGACGGCTGTCGGCCTCGAGAGCGCGCAGGAACTGCTCGCCGTGGCGGACCGCCGCCGCGAAGCGCTCCGGGAACCCATCCACCCAGTGCAGCGCCAGCGCCGCGGTCGTCCAGCCCTGGTAGATCAGCGACCCAAATTGGTGGCGCAGCATCTCCGCGCGCTCCATCAGCGGCGCCGGTCCCGCGAGGATCGCGCCGAAGGGCGCATTGAAGTACTTGTAGAGCGACACGTAAACGGTGTCGAACAGCGCCGCGTACTCGGCCGGCGCGACACCCGTATAGGCAGAGGCGATGAACAGCCTCGCCCCGTCCAGGTGCAGCCCGATCCGCCGCTCCCGCGCGAAGGCGCAGACCTTCTTCATCTCACCGAAGTCGAACACCCGCCCCATCGTCCTGCGAACCGGCGACTCGATCGAGAGCGCGCCGACCGGCGCCGGGTACGGCGGCCCCGCGGCCAGGTCCACCGCCTTCGTCACCTCCTCGAGCGAGAGCGTCGCGCGCCCGGGCCCGAGTGGCACGAGGTTCAAGCCGCTGAGCAGCTGTCCGCAATCGCCCTCGTCCCGGTAGAAGTGGCTCTCCTCCTGGACGAGGACGCGCCGGCGCTCGCCGGCGAGCACCCGCACGGCGAGGTGATTGGCCAGCGTCCCGGTGGGAAAGAAGAGGGCACGCTCCTTTCCGAGCAGCGTGGCGAACCGGGCTTCGAGTGCCTCCACCGGGCCGCCGTGCAGGTAGTTGTCCCGCTGGAAGCCTTCGCCCGAAACGACGCGCGCGAGCAGCGCGGCGTGCTCAGGCGGGGTAAGGCTCAATCCGTCGCCGGTCAGGAATACCCGGCCGGACGCCGGAGGCTGCAGGGGCATCGGGGACGATACGGTCGGCGCGATCGCCAGGCCGGCGGCGGGCGTAATGGCCAGGCCGGCGGCGGGCGCCGCGGCATACTTCAGGAACGTGCGGCGGCGAATCCCAGGCATGGGCGGTGAGCTCCTTCAGGTACGTGCTATTGGTGTACTTCGTGATCAGGGTGCCGCGCAGATCGCGATGGGGCCACATCTTGAATCACCACCTTTTGCCGGAGTGAGCTTTTGCGTCATACGACTTGGACGTGGCGCGGCTCCTTGGCCCGCGGCGGCGGGGCCGGCAGCAGTGCCAGCACGATCCCGCTGAGGCCGGCGACCAGCAGGCCCAGGTCCTCACGAACCTGGAGGGCGAAGGCTGCCGAACTTCCAACTGCCGCCCATAGGACCGGGGCGACGAGCAGGTAGCGCGGCAAGGGAGGACCCGCGAGCCACAGGAGGCCAAAGGTGAGGATGGTCACCGGGCAGGGGGCGCCGTAGGTTGGCGAGAAGGGATAGGCCCGCCCGTGGAAGTGACCGAGGATCGGGTAGACGACGAGCGCGTAGGCGATGAGCAGGGTGCCGACGGCGAGGCGAGGGGCATTGTCGGTTCGAAACGCCAGCCTCCCCTTCCAGGTGCCAGCCCAGAAGAAGGCCAGGGCGCCGGCCAGCCAGAGCACGGCGAAACTTCGGGCTGCCGGGTTGATCGGCGAGAAGAACAGCCAATGGTACGCCACGCCGGTCCAGACCCACTGCACGGCCAGGTACGTTGCGACCAACCTCCCGCTTCTGGCGCGGAGGGCCAGGACAACGGCACCCACCGCCGCGGCCGTCATCACCGACTGGAACGGCCAAATCGCGTTGTTGTACCTGGCAAAGACGTCGAGGAATTCGCGGATGGTAAAAGGCAGCGACATAGGACCTCTGCGGAGAATCACCCGCTTGCCCCCCGAAGCACGGGTGAACCGAACGGACCTCCAGAGTCACCCGACCACCAGAGTCGCCCGACCTCCAAAGGCCCGACCACTTACACCAGCGCACCCGCCGCCACCGTCACCGCCTGGCCGGAGAGCATGACGCGGGCCCCGCGCACTTCCATCTTCACGGTGCCTCCGCGAGCGGAGGCCTGGTGCCCGGTCATCACGGTCTTGCCCAGGCGCGCGCCCCAGTACGGCCCAAGACAGCAGTGCGCCACGCCTGTCACCGGGTCCTCGTTCACGCCAACCCAGGGCGCGAAGTAGCGGGAAACGAAATCGTGACTCGGGTCGTCGGAGCGCGCGGTCACCATCACCGCGCGGCCGGGAACGCTGCGCATGCGGGCGAAGTCGGGCGCGAGCGCCCGCAGCGTTTCCTCCCTGTCCACTTCGATGAGCCAGCGGGGGCCGCATACAAGGGTGGCGACGGGATCGACGCGGAGGGCTTCGACGACCTGCGGCGGTACGGTGCCGGGTTCCGCCGGGATCGCGGGGAAGTCGAGGACGATCCACTTGTCGCTCCGCCGCACTTCCAGCAGGCCGCTGCGGGTGTCGAAGCGCGCCGCATCAGGCCCCGGAAGCCGCCCGATCTCCCAGAGGACGTGCGCCGAGGCGAGCGTCGCGTGGCCGCACAGGTCCACCTCCACCTCGGGGGTGAACCAGCGGAGCGAGAACATGTCACCGGCCGGCGCCACGAAGGCCGTCTCGGACAGGTTCATCTCGCGGGCGACCAGCCGCATCCACTCCGCATCGCGCGGTTCGTGGAGCAGGCACACCGCCGCCGGGTTCCCGCGGAAGGGAATGTCGGTGAATGCGTCCACGTGGAAGACCAGGACGGGCATGAAGAGCCCACCGCGAAACTCGCCGACTACGACGCGCCCGGCGCTTGCGCTACGCGAAACGCTTGTCGTCGGCCGACGGGCCGTAGAGCGCGGGGACCTTCGCGCCCATGAGCCGCAAGTACACCGTCATTTGCCCCCGGTGGTGCGCCAGGTGGTTCATCGAGTCGCGCATCACGACGTGTCGCGGTGCTTCCATCACCACCTGCCCGGACACCAGGAGACGCCATGGCGTGAGAAGGTGGTCGTCGTTCGTCGCTCGCAGCGCGTTCCGCGCCTCTTCCACCGACCGGTCCAGGGCCGCCAGGAACTCGGCGCTGGTCGTCATCCGCTCGCGGCCCCACGATCCGCCGCCTTCGGGCTTGAGATCGAGTTCGTCCTTGGTGACGGTCATCGCCATCCACGAGGGCATGGTCGCGACCATCTGGGCCAGATAGCCGAAGGCCATCGACCTCTCGTGCGGCTTCCAGTCGTACCGGTCCTCGGGCACCTGCTCGAGCGCCCGGCGCGATCGCTCTGCCTCGCGGTCCAGCTCTTCCAGGAACATCTCGGTGATCGTCATGGGGGCCATCCTCTCTCACGGCCGATTGGCGCGGCCGCTCACGTGGCCTGCGCCCATGGACTGCGTTCTTCCGCCAGCAAACGGCACGCCACGAATCATCGCGGCTGCCGCTGTTGCACCCCGCGAACGGCCGCACGGATCAGCTCGTGCGCGGCCTTCAGCGACACGCCGTCCTTGTCGCGCTCCCGGGTGGGAGTAGAGGCGACACCGAAGGCGACCGCCTTGGGGTCCTTGAACATCTCGGTGACCGCTGCTCCCAGTTCCTGGCTGGACGGACCGCCGGGGACGCCGAGCGAGTGCCCGGGGACCTCGCGCGGGTCGAGCACGTCCATGTCCACGTGGATGTAGAGGCGGTCCACGCGCTGCGACAACGCCGCGAGCACCTGGTGGAAAGACGCCGAGCGCGAGCGAATGTCCTCGACCGTCATCGACACGACCTCCGACCGATCGAGCAGATCCTGCTCGAGCGGGTCGGTGTCGCGCACGCCCCCGAGGACGATGTGGCGCGGCGGCAGCGGCACCTCCAGCTTCGAGGTGCGCCGCAGGTTGGTGAGGCACAGGCCTGCGGCCGCCGCAACGTCCATTCCGCCCAGCATCCCGCTCAGCGTCGTCTCGGGCGTGTTGAAATCGGCGTGAGCGTCGAGGTAGACGAGCCCTACCCGGAGCGGGCGGCTGGTGGGGCCGGACCGTTGAACGCCGCCCAGCATTCCCAGAAGCGAGCTGCAGTTGGCGAGCAGGCCCACGGCCAGGTCGCCCTCCCGGACGCTCGCGCTCACGAGATCGGCAAGCCGACCGTTGGCGAGCGCGAGCCGGTTCCAGGCGCCGTACTCCTTCTCCTGCTCCACGGACAGCTTCGCAGCCGCCACCGGCTTCACGCGGGCGCCGATGACCTCGAGCGCGGCCGCCAGTCCGCCGGCGACGATGCGGTGAGGCGAGGGGGATAGCTCGGCGGTGTTCCGCTCCCCAACGTACGGCATCTCGAGGAGGGCGACGCTGACGGGGCGGTCCTGCCCGGCGACAGCCGCCAACCCGCACGCGAGCATCGTGAGTGCCAGAATGCCGCTCCACCAGACTGTGCTCACGGTTGCCTCCACTCGACGCCTGCTCCGGGGAAGATTTCCGACCGGCGGCGGGCCGGCCGCGCGGCGACGATCATACTCTCACCCGCCTGCCGGCCGAAGCCAACGAAGGCCCTGGGCGGCGGGCGAAGGCGGGACCACCACCGTCGCCCAGCGCTGTCATGCGGCGCAGACGTAGTCCTTCCGATCCACGAAACCCATCCCGGCGAGGATCCCGCGAATCTCCGCGCGCGGGCCGGCATGCGCCACCGAGACGACGATGGGCCGCCGGGGCGCACCGGGCAGGGCCTCGGGCGGAATCACGGGCGCGCCGTGAATCCGCTTCCCGATCCGGGACGGCTTCACCTCCACGATCAGCGACGGGTTCTTGCCGTGCGCCGCCAGCGCGCGCCGGAGCGCCTGCCCGGTCTCGCCGAAGCCCCACAGGATGTAGTCGTCGCGGCCGGACAGGAAGCCGGCCGCCAGGTAGTGCGCCTTGCACGCGGTGAACTGGGCCCTGCTATAGCGCGCGTCGTTGCGCGACAGGCTGTCCGCCCTGTCGCGCCACCACAGCAGCCGCCGCGCGACGACGCCGATCCGCATTCCCTGCCCCAGTGCACGGAGCACGAGGTCGTAATCCTCGGGCCACCCACGGTCCGTGTAGCCCTGCCCCGCCATCTCGCGCCGCATCACCAGCGCCGGGTGCGCCACCGGGCACTCGACGAACGCATCGCGCGACACGTCCTCCGGCGACCGCAGGCCGTTCAGCCACGCTTCGTACTGCCGCAGGCCGGGTGTCATCCCCCGCCGCGGGACGATCCGCACGTGGCAGCCGACCGCCGACAGCCCGCGGTCCGACTCGAGCGCTCCCACCTGCGCCGCCAGCCGGTCGCGATGCATCAGGTCGTCCGCGTCCATGCGTGCGATGATCGGCGCGGCGCTCAAACGCACGCCTTCGTTGAGGGCGGGGATCAGGCCGCAGGGTGGGGTCGCGACGACGTGAAACCTGGAGTCACGGAGGGCCGCCTCCTCGGCCACCGCTCGCGTCCCGTCCGTCGATCCGTCGTCGACGACCAGGCACTCCCAGTCCGTCAGTGTCTGCCGGGAAATGCTTCCAAGACAGGGTTCAAGCGTGGCCTCGGCATTCCGGGCGGGGAGGACGATCGAAACGCGAGGTTCGTGCACGGTGCACCACCCGATGGGCGCTACCAGGGACAGGCGCGACGCGCTGACGGAGGATATCAGGGCCGGCCGCGTCTTGCGCAGCCGCTCTTCGCGGACCCGATGCTATACTCCGTCCGCGCTGCCCGCCGCGGGGCGGTGGTCGTCACAGAAGCCCCCCAGAACAGCGGAGGTTTCGTGACCGACACTGCCCGAGTCACCCCGCCCGTGCTCGTCGAACGCTGGCCGAGCGAGATCCCGCTGCTGGTCATCTCTGCACTCGTGGCGGCCGTCCTCTGGGTCCTGGC
The DNA here is from genome assembly GCA_963744445.1 of uncultured Acidobacteriota bacterium. GTDB lineage: Bacteria > Acidobacteriota > Vicinamibacteria > Vicinamibacterales > Fen-181 > CAVUTP01. Next base: position 965,002 of record CAVUTP010000014.1, on the reverse strand, counting down.
CCTCGTCACGATCCGGCCGGGCGCCAGCAGCAGACCGGCCGGCTGCACCAGGGACCGGCGCCCGCGGAGGGTATCTACCGGACCGACGCGAATCTCAGGCAGATCGCGGCGGTCATCGAGGGGTGGCGGAGCGCGGGTGAGGACATCCCCTGGGATTCGGACGACCTGCACGAACGGTGGGTCTCGTCGAAGACCGCCGGCCCCGAGCCCCTCGATCCGTTCGACGGGAACCGGTACGGTTACGAGCAGCGCGGCAGCAGCTACCGGGTGTGGGGCGTGGGGCCGGACGGTGAAGCCTGGACAGACGACGACTTGATCTACGACTCCCGCACGAAGACCGTCGGCGCGCGGAGCCAAAGAGCGCCGGCGAAGTGAGGACCGGCGCGGCGGACGCTAGCGCGCAGCAACCACGGCGCAGATCCGATCCGGCGATCATACCGGCGCCGGGAGCGGCCGGGTGTCCAAGGCGAGGCCCGCCCTACGATCCAGCGAACACTGTTACGAGGCCCGCTTCACCGCCATCCGCACGATCGTCCTGATCTTGTCGGGCGCGACCCGGCCCGGGTCGCTCAGATACACCTCGTGCGCCGGGCCGATGCAACGGAGCTTGCGGGCTGCGGCCTGGGCCTCGATCGTCTGGTACGCGCTGCCCACGCTGTCGTAAGGCCCGACGTGCAGCACCTGCAGCGCCCGCCCCTCGGACCACATCACCCGCTTCACGAGGCCGGTGTCGGGGCCGTTCTTCTCGACGAGCATCTTCTTCACGTGCTGCAGCGGCCGCGCCTTCACGCAGGGCGGCACGCGCAGCATCAGGCGCCACTTCCACTCGGCCTTCGGCTTGCCGCACACGTTGTCGGGCCACACGCACTCGAGCGAGGGGACGGAGAAATCCGACGCGCCGGCCTTCTTCATCGCGAACTTGAGGGCGTAGGCCAGCGAGAACAGCTGGCGGATGGCATCCTGGAACGCGGCCCCTCCCGGCTCGCCCACGCCGTCCACGGCGAGGAACGTCCCCGCCGGCGGACGCAGCTCGCTCACCTTCCTGCCCGCGCGGTACAGCTCCGGGTGGCTCTTCTTGTAGTCGACCTTCGCGACGATGGGCGGGGCGGGCTGGTGGGCGGCGGCGGACTTCGGACGCTTCATGCGGGCTCCTTCGGCCCGGCGGTTGCCGGACCGGCACGCATAGTAGCTGGGGTCAGGTCTTGAATCCCAGCGTTTTTCGCGACCTGGCCCCTGTCTTGAAGTTCTTCCCCTGCAGGCGGGCGCGCCTCCCGCCTGACCGCCCTCCGCCCCTACGCCCTATCGCCGTCCGCCCTCCGCCTTCCCCCTCCGCCCTCCGCCTTCCCCCTCCGCCTACCGCCCTCCGCCCTCCGCCAGCGCTTTCCTGATCACGTCAGTGCCGCGCGGCGATCCAGTTGACGACCTTCACGAGGTGGTCGACGTTGGGCCGATCCACCGTGTTCTGGCTGAAGTACTTGAACTGGACGATGCCGGCCGGGTCGATGACGAACACGGTCGGGACGTTCTGATCGACCTTGCTGCCGCTCCACTCGGTCGTGAAGATCCCGAGTCCCTTCGAGACCGCGCGGTCGGCGTCGATGAGGATCGGGAACGGAAGTGGCACCTGGCCCTTCGTCGCCTTGAACGTCTTCGGGTAGATCTTCCGGGCCCGCTCCACCCGCGCCTTGCCCGGCTCATCGAGCTTCGACGCGTCCGGCGGGTTCTTGTTTCCCTCGATGTCGGCCAGTTGCTGCGGGTACTTGTCCACCCAGTCGTCGATGGCCTCCTTGGCGTAGGGCATGACGAAGAGGATCTCGACGTTGGCCTTCTTGCGGAACGTCTCGCGGGCTTCGTAGTCCACCAGCTCGCTGTGCTGGTAGTTGCAGATGTGGCACCAGGAGCCGGGGCCCGAGTAGCCGCGCGGGAAGGTCAGGATGACGGTCTTGCCCTTGAGCCCCGCGAGCGAGACGGAGCCGCCCTGGTAGGCGTGCAGCGTGAAGTCGGGCATCGGGGCGCCGACGCTGGCGGGCCCCTTGATGGCCGGGGCCTGGGCGCCGGCGAGTGGCGCGACGACGGCGAGCAGGACGATGGCGGCGAATAGAACTGCGGCGGATCTCCTCACGGCAGCCCCCTTGGGCCACGCGGTTTGTGGCACAATCCAAGGATCCGCCAACCGTCTCCCGCCCGCCGAAGAAGCCCCGCCGCCACGTGCCGGGCGAGGCGGGCCGTTCACAGGAGGTCGTGATGGTGCCCATCCTCTCCCTCTGGCTGCCGATCCTGGTCTCGGCCGTCGTCGTGTTCCTGGTCAGCTCGGTCCTCCACATGCTGCTTCCGTGGCACCGGTCCGACTACAGGAAGCTCACGTCGGAAGACGAGGTCATGGCCGCGCTCCGGCGGTTCAGCATCCCGCCGGGCGATTACTTCGTGCCGTGCGTCAGCAGCCCGAAGGAGATGAACACCCCGGGCTTTGTGGACAAGATGAAGAAGGGGCCGGTGGCCGTGATGACGGTCATGCGGAGCGGGCCGCCCGCGATGGGCGGGCAGCTCGCGCAGTGGTTCGTCTACTGCGCCGTGGTTGGCGTGTTCGCCGCCTACATCGCGGGCCGGGCGCTGGGACCGGAAGCCCCATACCTGGCCGTTCACCGGTTCGCGGGCGCGACGGCGTTCGTCGGTTACTCGCTCGCGTTGTGGCAGAACACGATCTGGTACAAGCGCCACTGGCTCTCGACGTTGAAATCCAACATCGACGGCCTGATCTACGGGCTGCTGACCGGCGGCGTGTTCGGCTGGCTCTGGCCGTAGCCCGCCTCCGCCCGCGCGCACCACGCCGCGGGCTACGGCGCGGCTCGCCGCTCTGCCAATGGAGCGCGGCGAGGACGGGACGAGAGACTCTGGGCTTCGGACTCCGGGCTCTCGGCTCTCGGCAGATCACGGCGTCGAGACGCCGCCGGCGTCCGAGCCTTGAGCCTTGAGCTCTGAGCCTTGAGCCATCTTCACTGCAGGTGCCAGCCGAACAGGTTCCAGTACCTGCAGCGTCGCGAGGAAGACGGCCGCCGCCAGCGCGACGACGGTGTAGTAGATCCTCCCCCACCACCGCCAGTAGCGCCGCCGCCAGGCAAGCAGGACGAATACCAGCGACACCGCCGTGAGGACGGCTGCCGCAAGGGGCAGCGCCAGTGCCACGCGGAGCGATTGAGGCACGCCGAACACGATCTCCCCAGGGTTGTCGAGCACGACCGCCAGCGCGATCACGAACGCAACGAGGAGAACGGCTGCGAGCCAGAGCGTCAGCCTGGCGGATCGAGGCGCGGGCCGGGCAGGGCTGACAGCGGGCGAGGGTGGAAAGCCCTGCTCCACCGCCGCGCGAACCGCCTTCCGCCGCCGTCGTGCGAGCCAGGCGCCGATTGGCCAGGCGACGATCGCGGTGGACAGCAGGAACAGCGATCCGCCGCCGATCGAGTACCTGGGCCTCGTGTGTCTCCAGAGGCCCCAGCCGCTCGAACGCGATCGCCGGGAAATCCGCGACGAGATGCGTTGCCCGGCCATCGGGGCCCTTCAGGAAGGCGATCCGGTCGTCGCCGTCCGCGTTGCGGAAGACGAACGGCGCGACCGGCACCCAGCGTTTCGCGTTGGCGCCCATCCCGTCCGTCCGAAGGCGCCCGTCCGGCAGCGCCGTCACCGTGACCCCCCCGATGAGCCCGGACAACTTCGCGATCGACCGGTAGGACATGCGGATGGCGCGATAGCTGCCCGCGAACGTGCCGGCCGGTTCGCGCCGGGTGCCGGCTGCGGGCGTCAACGTGGACCGCTCGGGGAAGTACCGATCGACGAACGCCTTGACGAGCGCCGTGCGCGGCGCCGAGCAGCTGTCCGAATTGCACGACACGAAGAGGCCTACCTGCTCGTCGGGCAGCAGCGCCAACTGCGAGTGGAACCACAGCGTGTCGCCGCCATGGCCGTGGATCCGTCGGCCGTTGCGGTTCATCTCGTAGAAGCCGTGCAGCATGCCGTTCAGCGCGGGCACGTGGCCGAACAGCCTGCTGTGCATCCGGCGCGAGGCCGTCTCGGACAGGATCCTCGCCTGGCCGTACGCGCCGTCCTGGAGGTGAGCCAGCATGAAGCGCGTCATGTCCACGGCGCTCGCGCTCACCGCGCCGGCCGGAGAATCGGGCACGAACTCGAACTTCTCCGGCTTGTGTTCCCCGTCGGCGAACCGGTAGCCCACTGCCATGTCGGCCTCGAGGGCCTTCGGCAGCGGCTGGCGGGCCGTGGCGTGCGTCATCCCCAGCGGCTCGAGAATCTGCTTCTCGATGTACTGCTCGTATGGGATGCCCGAGATGCGTTCGACGATGTAGCCGGCGAGGGCGGTGCCGTGGTTGGAGTAGGAGGAGAGCACGCCCGGTGGCCGCACGCGAGCGGGCATTTGGTCGGCGAGCAGCTCGCCGAGCGGCCGCATCGACGCCTGCGAGCGGCCGAACAGCCCGATCACCACGTCCTCGAACCCTGGCGTGTGCGTCAGCAAGTGCGTCATCGTTACCGGCTGCGGGTAAGTGTCCGGCACGCGCACCGGAGAGCCGGCGAGGTACTTGTTGACGTCGGCCTTCAGGTCGAGCTTCCCCTGGTCCACGAGCTGCATCACCGCCGTCCACGTGAACAGCTTCGAGACCGATCCGACACGGAAGAGTGTCCGCTCCGGATCCACCTTCTTCCCGGCGGCGCGGTCGGCCATGCCGTAGCCCTTGGCGAAGAAGACCCGCCCCTTGGCGACCACGGCCACCGCCATGCCCGCGACGTGGTTCGACTCCTTTTGCGCGGCGACCACCCCGTCGAGGAAGGCCTCGAGCTCGGTTGGGTCCTCGAGGCCGCCGGGCGCGGGGGGCGCCGGCGGCGCGCCCTGCGGCGGCCCGGCAAGCGGCGGCGGTTGCTGTGGAGCCTGCGCGGCAAGCACGCCGCTCGCCACCGCGGTGAGAACGATCAACAGGGGAAGACGAAGGATGCGAGCCGGCATGAGCTCCCTCCGGGAAGGCGGCCCTCTCGTCGAGGCAGACGAGCCCGAATCCTATGCTCTACGGGGGGCGAAGACAAGGAACCGGAACTACGTCGTGCTGGGGGTGCTGGAAGTGCAGTGCCGAGGGTGCCATGTGTGCGGGTGCCGGAGTGCGGGCGCGCAACTACGGGCCGCCAGCTCCCGTAGTACAACTTACATATCCAAGGACGCTTTGCGCCAACTCCGCGGCAAGGGAGAAGGAACCTGATGCTGACGCTGCCCGACATCCGTCACGCGGCGCGCGGCCTGATCCGCACGCCGGGCTTCACGCTGGTCGCCGTCGCGACGCTGGCCGTCGGCATCGGCGCCACCGCGATGGTCTACAGCTTCGTGAGCGCGGTGTTCTCCGCATCGTCGCCGCCCGCCGACCTCGACCGCTCGGTCGCGTTGTGGTCGTGCCCTGTCAACCAGGGCGACCAGAAGGGCGTGGTGTCGCCCCGCGACTTCGTCGAGTGGCGGCGCCGGGCCCGCGCGTTCGACCGCGTCGGCGCGTTCCGGCGCGCCGGGTTCAACCTCGGGGGGATCGACCAGCCGGTGCGCGTGTCGGGTATCCAGGCTGCCGGGGACTACCTCGACGTCGTGGACGAGCGGGTGGTGGCCGGCCGAGGGTTCGGGACCGACGACGAGCAGCCGGGCGCTCCACGAGTGGCGTTGCTGGGCGAGCGCTTCTGGCGGGAGCGGTTCGGCGGAATCCGCCGCCGTGCTCGGTCGAACCGTCAGGCTCGACGGCCAACCGACGGCCATTGTCGGCGTGCTCGCGGCCAGGCCGCTGTCGCCCGACGTCGTGGTGCCGATCGCGCTCGACCCGGCGGCCGCGGATTACGAGGCGCGCAGCCTCTTCGTCTTCGCGCGCCTCCAGCCGTCGGTGTCGCCCGACCAGGCGCGCGCCGAGATGCTCGCGCTCGGCCGCGAGCTGGAGGCCGAGCGCCCGGCCCGCGACCGTGGGTGGACGGTCAACACCCGGCCGCTCGCCGAGGAGTACATCGGGCGGAACGCGCGGATCGTCTTCGGCATCCTGCTCGCCGCGGTCACGGCCGTCCTGCTGATCGGCTGCGCGAACATCGCAAGCCTGATGGTGGCGCGCGGGATGAGCCGCCAGCGCAACCTGGCGATTCGCTCCGCGCTCGGCGCCTCGCGAGGGCGCCTTGCCGCCCAGACGCTGGTCGAGAGCGGCCTGGTGGCCACCGCGGGAGGACTCGGCGGCGCCGGGCTCGCCTGGGCCGGGCTTGCGGCGCTCCAGGCCTCGGCGCCCTCGATGTCGGAGGTGGTGGCCAGCGTCCAGGTCGGCCCACGCGTGGTGCTCTTCGCCGGCGCCGCGTCGGCCGTGGCGACCGTGGCGGCCGGGCTCCTGCCCGCGCTGCAGGGAAGCCGCGTGAACGTCGAACGCGTGCTGCGCGAGGGTTCGGCCTGGACGGCGGGCGGGGGCGCCAAGCGCCTTCGGATGGCACTGGTAGCGGGCGAGGTGGCTCTCTCCGTCGCGCTCCTGGTCGTCGCCGGGCTGCTCCTCCGCACGCTCATCGGGCTGCAGTCCGTGGACGCCGGCTTCGACGCCCGCGGCGTGCTCACCTCCCGGGTGACGCTGCCGGCATCGGGCCACGAGTCGCCGGGCCTCGCCACCGCGTTCTTCGAACGGACCGTCGCGGCGCTCGAGCAGGACGCCGCCGTCGTGTCGGCCAGCGTCGCCAGCCGCGTCCCGGCCGCGGGCAGCCGGTACAACCCCAATCGCAGCCTGACGGTGGAAGGGCTGACGGCGCGCCAGGGCGAGGGGGTCTTCGCCCTGGACCTCGCAGCCGCGCCGCGCTTCTTCACGACACTTGGAATCCCGATCCTCGAGGGTCGCGACTTCAGCGCCCACGACCGCGCCGGCACCCCGCTGGTGGCCATCGTCAACCGCACGATGGCCAAGCGATACTGGGGCGGCCGCACGCCGGTCGGCGGGCGGCTGCGGCTCGGCGACGAGGACTCGCCCGATGCCTGGCGCGTGGTGGTGGGCGTGGTCGGCGACGTCCGCAACGACGACATCGACTCGCCGCCGCTGCCGCATGTGTACGTTCCCGCCGCGCAGCGCCCCGAGCGGTCGATGACTCTCGTCATCCGCACGCGAGGCGACCCGGCCTCCTTTGCCGCGCCGCTTCGGTCGATCGTGTCCCGGCTCGCGCCCGAAGTCCCGCTCTACGACGTGGCGACGATGGAGGAAGTGGTGAGGCAGGATCTGGCCGACACGCGGGTGCTGGTGCTGGTCCTTTCGCTTTACGCGGTCGCCGCGCTGCTGCTCGCCTCGGTCGGGGTCGGCGGGGTGCTCGCACAAACGGTGTCCCAGCGCGTGCCGGAAATTGGCGTGCGGCTCGCGCTGGGCGGAACGGCGGCGCGCGTGGTGTGGCTGCTGGTGCGCCAGACACTCGCGGGCGTGGGCCTCGGGCTCGCGGCCGGCCTGGCACTGGCCGTCGCGGTCGGCCAGGTGATGGCCAGCCTGCTCTACCGCGTGAGCCCGCTCGACCCGGTGACGTACGCGGCCGTGATCGCGGCGCTCGGCATCTCGGCGGCCGCGGCCGCCATCGGTCCCGCCGCGCGCGCAGCCCGGGTCGACCCCGTCATCGCGCTGCGGGGCCAGGCGGGGAGGAACTGAACACGCGCCGCCTGCTGCCGCTACTTCACCCTCGTGTACGTCACCTCCATCGTCTTCGTCTCCTTGGCGCCGCGGGTCTCGTACATCTCCATCACGTGCTGGTTGTCGTTCACCAGGCGGATGACCTCGCGGGACTTGACCTTGATGGAGGGGTTCGTGGGGTCCGCCATCTCGCCGAGATAGGTGAGGCTCTTGGTCGCCGGGTCGTACGAGCCGGTCATGAACATGATCCCGGTGCTCATGTTGTCGAGCCAGGTGGAGACGAACTGCTGCGTGACGTTGTCGTAGCCGTTCACGGCGATGCCCTCGAAGGGCATCCCCATCACGGGCGCCTTGAACTCGCCCTGGACGTAGCGCCCGCCGAGGAGCGAGCGGTTGCTGACGGTGCCTTTCGTCTCGTCGGGCGGCGCCGACGGGTCCATCCACATCTTCATGACGAACGACCAGTCGCCGACCATCGAGGCGAGGACCTTGTGATTCGGGCCGGGCGTCGCGGCCTTCATCATCGCCTCCATCATCGCCTGGTCTTCCTTGGACATCGCCGGCTTCTCCTGGGCGGAGACAACCGAGGCGGCTCCGACCACGAAGGTCGCGGCCACGGCAAACGCGACGACACGTCGAAGTTCGAACACGGGGGCACCTCCTGCTGGCAGTTGATTCGACTGTCCGGATTCTCCGATTGTACGAAACTCGAGCCCCTTGTGGCTCGTGAAACGAGTTGGGTACGGCAACCCTCAACCTGAACCTTCAACCCTGAACCCTCAACTAATTCCCCCCGAGTGACGTGGATCATAAGCGCCGCGCCGCGGGGCGCCTATTCTGGATCGAGGAGGATCAGCATGACCAGGCCCCCGTTCCGCGCGTTCGTCGTCCTCGCCGCCTTTGCAGCCGTCCTCGCGCTTCCCGCTCCCGCACGTGCCCACTGCGATACGCTCGACGGACCGGTCGTGTCGGCCGCCCGGCTGGCGCTGCAGCGAGGGGACATCCAGCCGGTCTTGAAGTGGGTGAAGCCCGAAGCGGAGGCCGAGCTGCGGACCGCATTTCAGAAGACTCTTGCCGTGCGGGGGGCCGGCGGCGAGGCGCGGGAACTGGCCGACCGCTATTTCTTCGAGACGCTCGTCCGGCTGCATCGCGCGGGCGAAGGAGCCGCCTACACCGGGCTGAAGCCGGCGGGCAGCGTGGAGAAACCCATCGCGGCCGCGGACCAGGCGCTCGCGCAGGGCTCGGCCGACCAGTTGAGCCAGATGCTCACGAGCCACCTGGCCGCCGGCGTGCGGGAACGCTTCGCCCGCGCAAACGAGGCGAAGGCGCACTCGGAGGAATCGCCGGAGGCGGGGCGGCGCTACGTTGCGGCCTACGTCGAGTACCTGCACTACATCGAAGCAGTGGTGCAGGCGGTGCACGCCGCGGGGGGCGCACACGGACACGAGAAGAATTGAGAATGGAGAATTGAGAATGGAGAAGGCATCGCGCCGTCACGCAGCGCCTGCTCGCGTCCAGCCCGGCCAGGTCAGCGCCCGCCCGCGTCCAGCCGCCAGTAGCGCAGGAAGGCGGGCGTGATCGGCAGCGTGCGCCGGACGAGGAAGGCAAACACCGTAAACGCCCGCTCACGGGCGGGGCTCCACGGTAGGCCGTACTCGTCGCGAATGGACGGCGGCAGCAGGCCCAGTGTCACCAGGCGCACGAGCCAGGCGGCAGGGCGCGTGGGATCGATCAGGGGCGGGTAGAGCAGCTGACGCGCCACCTCGCGCGCGGCGGGCGTGACCTCGATCGCGGGCCCGCCGAGCATCTCTCCAAGGTAAGCGTCCAGCTCCCCGGCCCCTCCAATCACGAGGGCATCGGGAATCCGCAGCAACCGCGCCACCTCTGCGGACTCCTCGCAGTAGCGTTCCCGCCACCCGTCGCCCAGCGGCCCGACGAAGCGCTCGTACGCCACCGGGATCGAGTCCAGCAGCGTGGCGTGCACCCAACGCAGCAGCGCCGGGTCGGTCGCCGAGTACTCGGCGTGCGGCGGATAGGCCCGGGCGCCGTCGCTCAGCCGCCCGCTCACCCGGTCGTGAATCGCGTTGATGCGGGCGGCGGTCGCGCGGGCCCGCCGGGGATCGCCGGACGCGAAGTCGAGCATCGCGCCGATGGTCCCGTGCAGCCGCCTGAGCCGGCCAAGACGGTGCCCGGCGAAACTGCTGTGGGCGGCGACACCGGCAGCGACGAGCGGATGGGCCAGCTGGAGGAGGATCGCCCGCCCCCACCCCAGCACCACGACGCGCTCGCGGTTGATCAGCCGTGCGACGGTCATCACCCCATACTACCGATGCCCGGAATCAGGAGTCAGGATTCTGGATTGAATCCCGAGTCCTGATTCCTGATTCCTGTGTCACGCCCTCGACACTCCGGGCCCGGCTTGTAGCTCTCCCCAACACGGTTTCCAGGCCGGCGCGGTCATTCCGGTGAGAAACGGCCACCGATGGGCTTGGCACGAAAGCTGCTCCAGATCGGCCGATTTGACCGCCGAACGTTCCTCGCCCAAGGGGGTTCATCCGTCGTGCACGTCCCACGCGTCCTCGTCGTAGACGATCATCTCGACACCCTGCAGTTGTTCGAAAACGCTCTCTCCCTCGAAGGGTTTTTGGTTACCCTAGCCAGCAACGGCGACCAGGCCCTCCAGCTCGCGTCGGGCGGTTTCGACGCCGTGCTGACCGATCTTGCCATGCCGGGCATGGACGGCCACGAACTGATTCGAACGCTCCGCGACCTCCATCGCTCGCATCCGGTCCCCATCGTTCTCATCAGCGGGCAGGTCCTCACGAACCCGGCCGGCATCGCCGGGGGCGGCTGCTGCGCGCTCATGAAGAAGCCGTGCGACCTGGCGGCGCTCGCCAGCACGCTTCGCCAGCTGATTGACACATGCCTTCACGACTGCAGCCGCTGCCAGCACCTGAAGGGGACCCGCCCCCCGACGCCATTGCCCCACACCGCAAGGTGCTGAGCGCCCGGCCGGCACGGTCGGCCCCGGCACGACTACGGCCCGCGACCTTCGCCGTCGGCTGCATCGCGGCGGTTGGATCGGCGCTCCTGGTCTACCAGTGGGCCGGCGGGATCCCGCTGTGGCTCGACGAGGAGATGCTCGCGCTGAACGTGCGCGGCCGCAGCCTCTTCGAGCTGGCCGGGCCCCTGTGGCTCGGTCAGGCCGCGCCTTACGGATGGCTAGCCGCCGAGAGGCTGGTGCTGCTCGCGGCCGGCAGCAGCGAGCAGGCCCTGCGCGCGCTCCCGCTCCTCTTCGGCGTCGGCACAGTGGCCGTGGCCGCGTGGGTCGGCGCCCGCTGGCTTGGTCCGTGGGGCGGCGGCGTCCTCACGCTCCTGTGCGCCTTCAGCCCCTGGCTCTCCTATCACGCCGTCGAGATGAAGCCCTACTCGGCGGATGCCTTCTGGGCGCTCCTGCTCCCCGCCCTGGCCGCGTGGGCACTCGAAGCTGACGGGGCCGCCGACGCGAGGCGCGACCAGCGGCGCGTCGTGGCGTGGTGGGCAGCGGCGGCGGTGTCGCACTGGTTCGGAACCGGCGCGCTGCTGGTGACGCCGGCCTGCGCGGTCGTCCTGCATGCCATCCTGTGGCGGCGTCACGGCTGGCGGGGCGCCGCGCGGGCCACGCTGCCCGCGCTCGGCTGGATGGCGTCGTTCGCCCTCCACTACCTGGTTTCCTTGCGACACGCGCTCGGCAGCGACTTCCTGCAGGACTACTGGCGCATCGCGATGCCCCCCGCGGCGCCGGCATCCCCGCCACCCTGGACTGGCTGGGATCGCGGCTTCACCCGCTCGCGGTGAAGCCGGTCGGCACGAGCCACTCACTGCTCTTCTGGAGCCTGGTGGCCGGAGGCATCGGGGTCGCCATGCGGGCGCGGCCCGCCGCCGGCATCATGCTGGCCGCCGTGCCGATCTCGGCGTTCGCGTGGACGGCGCTTCGCCTGGTCCCGATGTTCGAACGCCTCTCTCTCTGGATCGTGCCCGCGCTGTTCGTCGCGGTCGGCCTCGCCGCCGCCGCGCTGGCCCGCCTCGCCGGCCGCGCCATCGCCCGCCGTCAATGGGTTGCGCTCGCCGGCGCGCTCGCCGGCGCACTCGCCATCGCCATCGTCCTGGGCGACATCGCGGGACACGGATTCCGGGCGCTGACCGCCCGCCCGGCCGCCAGCAACCATGACCTCGACGACCGTGGCGCCATCCGCTGGCTCCTCGCGCACGCCCGCCCCGGCGACATCTTCGCGACCACCCGCCTCGGGCTTCCAGCCGTCTGGTGGTACGGCCATGTCGCATTGCCGGAGAAGGCGGAAGGCGGGGGGGCGGCGGGGGCGGCGGTCCCGGACGGGAAGGCGGAAGGCGGCGGGCGGGCGGCGGCCTGGCCCGTCTTCGAAATACGGACCGGCGGGGGCAGCGGGCGCTGCGAACCTTCGCTGGTCGAGCAACTGGGGCAGCCGAAGCGCGTGCTGCTCTACCTCGGATTCCGCTTCGACGACTGGCCGAAGGCGTACGACGACGTGGTGTTCGCGAGGCTGGCGGAGGCGGGGGAGGTGGTCGGGTATCGCACGTTCGCCAATGCCAGCGTCGCCATGGTGGTCGACCCCGGGCATCCGCCGGCGCCGGGCGACGTGCTCACCCGGCCGGGGGCCGAAGAGCCTCTGAGCGAGGCCGTTCGGCGGAACTGCATCGACGCGGTTCCCGCACGCGATTGGTAACGAGCAGGCTCAGGGCCTCAGCGTGATCCCTTCTCCCTTCTCAAATCTCAATTCTCCATTCTCAATTCTCCCCCTTCACCCATGCCGGCTGCGTCCAGGCCGCCAGCCCGTTGGAGTCCATGATCTTCACGCGGACGTAGCCTTCGCCGCCTGCGAAGGTATAGGACGCCGACGGCCCGTCGTCCTGCCGCAGCACCCGGCCCCCCTTTCCGATGAACTGCACGCGGTAGCGGGTCGAGCCCTGCTCCTTGACCTTCACGGAGACCGCCTGCGGCGTCACCTGCCACTCCGCGAGCTCCACGCCCGTGGACGAGTAGAAGTCGCCCCTGGCGAGGGCCCCGAGAATCGCGTCGGACGTGAGCCGATCGGCCCGCACCATCACCCACCCGCGCCCCGGGCTCGCAGCCTGCGCCAAACCAGGGCGCCGCAGTTCGTGTGTGTCGTCGCTGGCCACGCCGTAGATCAGCCGGCCGGCCGAGAGCTGCTCGTCCCAGAGCGCCTCGGCGCCCGGCGCGCCGCCCCCGCCCAGGTTGTTGACCTGCGGGTGGCCGTTGAAGATCTCGAGCAACTGCGGCGCGGCAACCTCGCGCAGATCCGCCCCCGACAACGCCCAGCCGAAGTTGGGGTGATTGATTCTGCGAGACGGCGCCCGCGGCCCGCGCCGCCGCCACGTCGCGCTGGGCCGCCTCGCCGGGGGTGGCGCCCCCCTGCGGCCGCACGAGCGTCGTCAGCCCCAGGGCGTTGACGTGCACCGGCTTGTCGCCCGCGCGGTCGGAGATCTCCTCCCCGGAGATGACGAGGAAGCGGTCCTCGGCGCCGAAGAGCTCGTTGAGCGGCCCGACCGGCGTGATGAAGTTGTGGTCGGTGACCACCAGGAAGTGGTAGCGCTGCTCTCGATACCACCGGGCGAGGGCATCGGGCGCGCTGTCGCCGTCGCTGTTCAGCGTGTGCGCGTGGGTGTTGCCCTTGAACCAACGGGCGGCGGCAGCGGGGGCGGGCGCCTGCGCACTGGCGGAGGCGGCGGCCAGGATGATGGCGGCAAGGAACGCGACGAGGGTCGGCATGGGCGCCAGTATACAAGGGCCGGGGTTCCGGAGAGACCGGGCGTCGACCCTGTTCCGGGAGGCCGGGCCGCGCGTCGTTTGACATCCCCTCACCCCAGCAGGTATCGTCAACGGGCTGTCATCAAATCCACGTCAACAATCAGGCTGGAGGACCTCCTTGCGCGTTCACCTCATCAATCCCAGCCTTTCGTCCTTCGGTGTCGGCGTCATCACCCCGCGCTGGCTCTACGTCCTCGCCGCCGCGACGCCTCCCGAGGTGGGAGACCCCGTGCTCGTGGACGAGGGCATCGAGCCCTGCGACCCCTCCACGTTCCAGCCCGGGGATCTCGTGGGAATCGGCATCCACACGGGCAACGCCTACGACGGGTACAAGGTCGGGCGCGTGGCCCGCGAGCGCGGAGCCACCGTCGTTTTCGGCGGCATCCACCCCACGCTCTACCCTGACGAGCCCATCGCCCTCGGCGGCGCCCACGCCGTAGTGACCGGCGACGGCGAAGCGACGTGGCCGCAGGTCGTGCGCGACGCGCTGGCCGGCACGCTGCGGCAACGCTACGACGGCGGCCGCGTGACCGGCGCGAGCTTCCTGGCCGCGCGGTGGGATCTGCTGCCGCGCAACAAGTACATGTGGGCGTCGGTGCAGACCCTGCGCGGCTGCCCGAAGCACTGCTCCTTCTGCTCGGTGTGGCGGACCGACGGCCAGCAGGCGCGCGGGCGGACGGCGGAATCCATCGTGGCCGAGATCGTGGAACTGCGCCGGATCGGCTTCCGCTTCATCGCGCTCGCCGACGACAACTTCTACCCGGTGACCCTGCAGGACCTCGCGATGGCCCGCCGGCGGACCGACACGCGGCGGCTCGAGGAGCTCAAGGCGATGCGCGAGGAGCGCTTCGACCTGATGCGCCTCCTCGCGAAGCTCCCGAACGACATGGTCTTCTTCACCCAGATCACCATGGAGGCGGCCGAGGACGAGGAGTTCCTGGATGCGATGAAGCGGGCGCACATCGCCGGCGCGCTGGTCGGGCGTGGAATCGGTGACGCCGGAGGGGCTCAAGGCGATCTACAAGGACTTCAACCTGGTGGGCGACGCGCTGGCCGAACGCCTCGCCATGTTCCGGAAACACGGCCTGCACGTGCTCGGCTCGTTCATCTTCGGCCTGCCGAGCGACACGCCCGGAGACCTTCGCCGCCACCGCGGAACTTGCCGACCGGGCGGATCTCACCTTCGCCCAGTTCGTGATGCTGACGCCGTTCCCCGGCACCGTGGACTTCGACCGCTGGGAGCGGAGCTACGCCGGAAAGCCGCCGGAGGTGGACGGCATCCCGATCACGCGTCACTGGCTGATCCCCCGGGAGCACCGGCCGCGCCTGTACGCGCCGCACCCGACGATGAGCGCGGAGGAAGTCCGGCTGCGGACGCAGGAGGTCTGGGACGAGTTCTACAAGATCGGGCGGGTGTGGAAGCGGGCCAAGTGCGTCCGCTCGATGAAGGCGAAATTCGCGTTCGTGTTGATCTCGAAGCTCTACCGGCAGATGTACGCGAAGACCGGGATTGCCACGGACAGCGCGCGCATGCAGCGGGCGAACCGGTGGGCGCGGTGGATCGGCGTGCCGTGCCAGCGCCTGTTCGCCGGCAAGCCGATGCCCGAACTGCAAGTGCCGGCGGCGTAGGACGCGCCGTCGCTCGCCACCGCGACCTGCGGCAAGCGACGGCGAGGCATCCCAGGTTTCCCGCCTGCGCCCGCGCGGGTTCCAGTACCCCGCGCCCCATCTCGTGATCGCCTGCCCAACCAGCCTCGCGATCCGTCGTTTCAGGTCACCATCGTAATCGGCTCGCCGCTGGCCGCTGGCTCCTAGCCACCCTGTCCTCCTCCTCTCTCAGTCGAGCTGTTACGGCCTCGTGATCGGCTTGCCAGGATCGCAATTGACCTGACCCGACCTCTACCGGTACTTCTCTCCGGAAACGCGCGCTCCATGTGATGGCGCGTCTCCTGCAACCTCACCCGCCGTCGGCCGGTGCGCACACGTCGCGCTCGCAGGCCGCTCGCCGCTCTTGTCACAGACAACCATCTTCTTTCGCGCGCGCTGGCGGGCCTGGGGTCGAAGACTGCGCGGACCGTGTGCTGCCAACCTGCAGCCAGCCTGTCGCACGCACATGGGTGTGCATAGTGATTACTGAACAAGCCCCGGGTGTCTGCCGCCGCCCTCTTCCCCTGACGTTGTTCTCGCTGCTGTTGCTTGCCGCCACCCTGGCCCCGTCGCTCGCGGGGGCGCAGACCGTGGTCGCGAACCCCACGACACTGGTGTTCACGCCGTCGGCGGACCACGAGGCGCGGTTGGCGGACGGGCGGCTGAAGATCGACTACTACCGCTTCGACGTGTACGCGGTGGGCGCCTCGCAGCCGTTCCAGAGTACCGGATCTCGGTACCCGACCCCATCGGCGGACGGGCTGATCCATTACAACTTCTCGAGCGCAATCGCGTCGTGGCCGCTCCCCGGGGGCAACTACGAGGCGAGGGTCAGCGCGGTCGGGCCCACCGGGGCCGGCGTGAGCACGGTGTCGAACCCCTTCACGTTCAGCACGACCACCTCCTGCACGTACTCGCTGTCGGGCACATCGGCGTCCGCTCCGGCGGCCGGCGGCGGCACGCAGGTGAGCGTGACGACCTCGAGCACCTGCTCGTGGACGGCGTCCTCGAACGTGTCGTGGCTCACGCTCAGCGCCACGCGTGGCACCGGCAGCGGGACGATCGTCATCACCGTGGCGGCCAACACCTCGACGTCCACGCGAACGGGCGTGGTCACGGTTGCAGGCAGGACATTCACGGTGACCCAGGCGGGGACGGCCACGGCGCCGCCGTCCGGGTCGAGCCTGCCCTCGCCCTGGCAGAACAGGGACATCGGCAGCGTGGGCCTCGCCGGCTCCTCCACCTACTCGTCCGGCATCTACTCGGTGACGGGCAGCGGCTCGGACATCTGGTCCACCGTCGACAGCTTCCAGTGCGCGTACCAGGCGATGAGCGGGAACGGCCAGGTCGTGGCCAGGGTCACGAGCCTGCAGAACACGCACTCCTACGCGAAGGCGGGCGTCATGCTGCGCGAGTCGCTGACCGCGAACTCGCCCCACGTCTTGCTCGACGTCCTGCCGGACGGCCGCGTGGAACTGCTCTCCCGCTCTGCCGCCGGCGGGTCCACGGTGTCGCTCGCGCCGGGCGTCACACAGGCCAGGCCGGCCTGGCTCCGGCTCGTGCGCAGCGGGACGACCGTGACCGCCGCGGTGTCGGCCGATGGCGCCACCTGGCGCACGGTGGGCAGCGTCACGATGGGCACGGCCGCCTACGTCGGGCTCGCCGTGACCAGCCACAACACGGGGACGCGCAACACCGCCACCTTCGACAACGTGAGTGTGAGCGCCCTCTCCACCAGCACCGGCACGCTGCCGTCTCCCTGGGCGAGCCAGGACATCGGCACCGTGGGGCTGACCGGCTCCGCGTCCTACTCGTCCGGCCTGTTCACGGTCACCGGGGCCGGGGCTGACATCTACGGCACCGCGGACTCGTTCCGTTACGTCCACCAGCCGCTGAACGGCGACGGGCAGATCGTGGCGCGCGTGACCGGCCTGCAGAACACGAACTCGCACGCCAAGGCCGGAGTGATGCTGCGCTCGGGCCTCACGGCGGGCGCACCGCACGTGATTCTCGACATGGAGCCGGGCGGCAACATCGAGTTCATGACTCGCTCGGCGAGCGGCGGGTCGACGACCTGGCTCGCGGGCTCCACGCAAGCGCCGCCCGCGTGGCTACGCCTGGCGCGCGTGGGAAGCACCGTCACGGCGTCGGTCTCGGCCGACGGGACGACGTGGCGCGTGGTGGGGACGACGACGGTGTCGATGGGTGCGAGCGCCTACGTCGGCCTGGCGGTGACGAGCCACAACACGACGGTGCGCAACACGGCGACCTTCGACAACGTCACGGTGAGGTAGG
Source organism: uncultured Acidobacteriota bacterium (assembly GCA_963744445.1). GTDB lineage: Bacteria > Acidobacteriota > Vicinamibacteria > Vicinamibacterales > Fen-181 > CAVUTP01. Next base: position 947,560 of record CAVUTP010000014.1, on the reverse strand, counting down.
GGTCAGTGGCCCGTGGCCCGTGGCCGGTCGTCACGCGGTGACAGTGGCCAGTGGCCAGTTGATCACGCTGTGACACACCGTCGGCATGAGGAACCAGGGGCGGGGCGAGCGGCTCCGCCCCCTGGCTTGAATTGCAGGCAACGGCGTGGGCTAGGAGCTGTCGCGGAGGATCCGCAACAACTCCGCCTCGCCCCGGTAGCCACCCGCACATTCGGGCCCGCCCTCCGCCCTCACCCTCCGGTTCCGTCAGACTCCGTCCTGCGCCAGGATGTAGGCGAGCAGCGCGAGCGCGTTGGCGCCCAGCTGCAGTTCCCGCGGGTTCACCTTGTCGAGCGTGTCGATGCCCGAGTGGTGCACTTCGAAGTAGCGCTGCGAGTCGGGGACGAGGCCCATGAGGACCGTGCCCGACGCTCCCAGCGGCGCGATGTCCACCCCGCCACCGCCCGCGCGGATCCACTGCAGGCCGATACGCTGGAACAGCGGCTCCCAACCCTTGATGCGGTCGAGGGCCGGTCCCGCCGGCCCCGCGCCGATGCCCAGCGGCAGGAAGCCCCCGCGGTCCGACTCGATGGCGGCCACGTGACGCTCGCCCTTCCTCGACTGGGACGCCGCGTAGTCGCGTCCGCCGGTGCCGCCATTCTCTTCGTCCATGAACAGCACGGCCCGGATCGTCCGCGTTGGCTTCAGCCCCAGTTCCTTGAGCAGGCGGACCGCCTCGATTGATTGCGCGCAGCCCGCGCCGTCGTCGTGCGCGCCCGGGCTGAGGTCCCAGCTGTCGATGTGGCCGCCGACGAGGATCACGTCCTCGGGCTTCTCCACGCCGCGAATCTCGCCCATCACGTTGTGCGACGTCACGGGCGCGAGCGTGCGGCTCGACGTGCGGAAGCGGAACCTGGCCTCGGGGTCCTTCCGCAGCACCTCGCTGAGGCGCTCTGCGGCGGCGGTCGAGATCGTCACGGCCGGGATCTTCGGCGTGCCGTCGTCGTAGCTCATGGTCCCCGTGTGCGGGTCGTCGTTGATCCCGATGGTCAGCGATCGGACGATCGCGGCCACGCCCCCGGCCTTCGCAGCCGCCACCGCCCCGCCGGACCGCTGCCGCGCGGCGCCGCCGTATGCCTGGAACGTGTCGATCAGCGTGGGATCCATCGACCCGTTGAAGAAGACGATGCGGCCGCGGGCCTTGTCGCCGAGGGAATCGAGCTCCTGGAACGAGCGGACCTCGACGACGGGCGCGGTGATTCCCTCCGCGGGGGTGCCGATGCTGTTGCCGATGGCGCGCACCTTCACGGGGATGGTGCCCGCAAGCCGCGAGACGATCCGTCCCTCCTCGCCCTCGCCCCGGACCCAGCGACTCACCATGGTCGGCTCGAGGTGCACGTTCTCGAAGCCGAGCGCGCGCATGTGCACGGCCATCGCCGCCACCGCGGCGTCCGCCTGCGGCGATCCGGTCAGCCGCGGCCCCACCGACAGCAGCTTCGCAAGGGTGGCGTATGCGCCCTGCTCTCGTAGGCCCTTCTGCGAGATGCTCGCAGCCACCTGGTCGTACCGGCCCTGGTCTGACTGGCCCGCCAGCGACACCGCGCAAAGGACCGCCGCGGCGGCGGACACCGACACCAACCCGGACCACCCCAACCGCGTCTTCGTGGGCATATCCTGCAATTATAGCGAACGGGTAGAAGACCGGTCCCGACCCCACTTTGGCCGATTACGGTGAAGACACAAGGGCTTTGTGGCCTTCGTGCCTTCCGTACTTCGTGGTCAAGACAAGTGAATTCCCGTCTAGCGCAGCGGCGGCGTGGTGTGCGGCGGGCGGCGGTGGCGCGTCGCCTGCTCGTAGGAGTACGCCAGCTTGATCAGCGTCGCCTCGCTCCAGGCGCGGCCGAAGAAGGTGACGCCCGCGGGGAGCGCGCCGCGGGTGTAGCCCATCGGGACGGTGAGCGCCGGGAACCCGGTCGTCGGCGAGAAGAACTGGCTGTTGTCGCCGTGCGGGGTGTTGAGATCGCCGATCAGGCGCGGCGGGTTGCTCCACGTGGGGTAGACGAAAGCCTCGAGCTTCAACGCGTCCACCGTCTTCACCACCGCCGCCCGGACCGCCTCGCGGTACTCCTCCTCGGCCTTGCACGCCTCGCTCCCCGGCCCTTCCGGCGTCGAACGCTCCGCGCCCTCCAGCCTCACTTGCACGGACGGGTGGAACCGCCGCGACTTGAGGATCTCGGCCACGTTGTGCACCGGCACGCGGTCCCCATGGCCCGCAAGGTAGTGGTTCATGTCGTACTTGAAGCCGCCGCACGAAGAGGCAGCGGGCGCCCGGCGCAGCTGATCGACCCCCTCCACGCGGGCGGGATCGACGATGACGGCGCCGGCCCGGCGCATGTCCTCGAGCGCGGCCTGGAATACGGCCACGACCTCCGGGTCGGTGGTCTCGCGCTCGTAGGCCTGGCGCAGCACGCCAATCCTGGCGCCCTTCAGGCCGTCACGCACGAGCGACGCGGCATAGTTCACCGGGGCGCGGCCCCGCGCGGCAGCGGTGACCGGGTCGTCGGGGTCCTCGCCGGCAATCACCTGGAACACGGCCACCGCGTCCTCGACGGTCCGCGCGATGGGGCCGGCGATGTCGGCCAGCAGGTTCAGCGGAGCCACGCCGGAGCGGCTGGTGAGCCCCATCGTCGAACGGATGCCCGCCAGCGCCTGGTGCGCGGAGGGCCCACGGATCGAGTTCCCGGTGTCGCTGCCCAGCCCCACCGCCCCGAAGCTGGCCGCGACCGCCGCCGCCGTACCGCCGCTCGAGCCGGCCGTCACGCGGTCGAGGGCGTACGGGTTCTTCGTGTAGCCGGGCAGGATCGAGCTGACCGTCTCGTACGGCGTGAACGCGAACTCCGCCATGTTCGACTTGGCGAGCACGATCGCGCCGGCTTCCTTGATGCGGCGCACCTGGAATGCGTCCTTCGCCGAGACGAAGCCCTGGAGCGAGAGCGACCCGTCCGCGCTCTGCAAGCCAATCGTCTCGAAGTTGTCCTTCACGATCGTCGGCACGCAGTGCAGCGGGCCCGTGAGCCCGCCGTGCGCGAAGCGGCGGTCGAGCGCCTCGGCCTCGGCCAGCGCAGTCGGGCTTACCACGACGATCGCGTTGAGCGCGGGGCCGTTCTTGTCGTAGGCGTCGATTCGCTTCAGGTACTGGTCCACGAGCGCGCGGCACGTGAGCGTCCCGGCGCGCATCGCCGCATGAACCTGCGCGATGGTCGCCTCCTCCACCCGGAAGGACGGCTTCACGGCGGCAGGGACCGGGGCCTGGGCGCGGGGCAGCGCCACGACGGCCAGCGCGGCGCACAGCACGGCGGGCACGACGACAGAGCGGGTCTCGGGCTTGAACATGGCGCCCGCATTCTACTCAGCGGGGCTTCAGTCCTGCTAGCCCGCATTATTCGACCCCCAAGCACCGTCGAGGGGCTCAAGACGTCGCCGCTCCGGGCTAGTCCTGAGCGAAGGCCCGTGGACGGGCCGGAGTCGAAGCCCAGAGGGCGGATTATTCGGGGTCTTCATGAATGATCCGGGCTAGTATTCTCCCCCGAGGAGACCCCATGCGCCCTGCGTACGCGCTCATCCCGGCGGCCGTCCCCGTGGTCGCGCTGGTTGGGGGGCTGCCATTCGCCAACCGGCTGGAGCCGACTGTCCTCGGCATGCCGTTCCTGCTGGTCTGGATCCTGGGGTGGGTGGCGGCAACGCCGGCCTTCCTCGCGCTGGCCTACGCGATTCACCGCGAGGCCTCGGGCGGGGCAGACGGCGGGGGTGCGCGGTGACGGTCGCCCTCCTCATCATCCTGCTCGTCGTCATCGGGTCCGCCATCCTCGGCGTCGTTGCGGCGGGCCGCGGCCCGATGAACCTCGAGCGGTGGAGCGTGGGCGGCCGCCGCTTCGGCGTGATTCTCGTCTGGCTGCTGATGGCCGGCGAGTTCTACACCACCTTCACGTTCCTGGGCGCGAGCGGCTGGGCGTACTCGCGCGGAGCGCCCGCCTTCTACATCCTCGCCTACGGCGCCATCGGCTACGTCGTCTCGTTCTTCATCCTGCCGCCCGCCTGGCGGATGGCGAAGCAGCACGGCCTCCACACGCAGCCGGACTTCTTCCTCGCGCGGTACGGCAGCCCGCTGCTCGCGGGGTTCGTCGCCGTCGTCGGCGTGATCTCGATCGTCCCGTACCTGCAGCTCCAGCTGACGGGACTCGGGCTCATCGTCGAGATAGCCAGCGCCGGCGCCATCACGTCCACGGTGGCCATTCTCGTGGCCTTCGCCCTCACCACCGCGTTCGTCTACACCAGCGGCCTGAAAGGCATCGCCTGGGTGGCGATCGTGAAGGACCTGATGATGATCATCGCGGTGCTGATCATCGGGATCGGCCTCCCGGCCATGTACTTCGGCGGCATCGGCGGCATGCTGTCCGAACTGCTGCGGCAGCATCCGTCGCACCTCACCTTCCCGGGCGGAACGAAGACGATGGGGACGGGGTGGGTGATGAGCACGATCGTGCTGACCGGGTGCGGGTACTACTGCTGGCCGCACGCGTTCGCCTCCGCGTTCTCGGCGAAGGACGAACGGACAATCCGGCGCAACGCGGTCATCATGCCGCTCTACCAACTGCCGGTGCTGCTCGTGTTCTTCGTAGGGTTCACGGCGCTCCTGGTGCTGCCCGGGCTGAAGAACCCCGACACGGCGCTGCTGGCGCTGGTGACGCGCAGCTACCCCGCCTGGTTCTCCGGCTTCGTCGGCGCGGCGGGCGCCGTCACGGCGATGGTGCCGGCCTCGGTACTGCTGCTCGCGTCGGCGACGCTCATCGCGAAAAACGTGTACCGGCCGCTGCGGCGCCGCCCGCTGGACGACGCACACCTGATGCGCGCGTCCAGGGTGGTGGTGATGGTCGTGGCCTTCACCGCGTTCGTGCTCACCCTGTGGGCGCCGCGCGAGCTGGTGAACCTCCTCATCTTCGGCTACGACGGCATCTCGCAGTTCTTCCCCGGGATCGTCCTCGGCCTGTTCGTCCGGCGCGCGACGGCGCTCCCGGTGGCGGCCGGCCTCCTGACCGGCGAGGCGGTGGTGGTGTCGCTGATCTGGACGGGTCACGACCCGTTCATGGGGATGAACGCTGGCTTCGTCGGCCTTGCCGCGAACGCGATCGTCGCGTTCGTCATCCTGGTGCTAAGGGGCAGTCCTGAAGGCGTGCCGCGGCCGGAGATCCAGCGGCCGGAGATCCATGGGCCCGGCACCCGCGAGCGCATGTAGAATCCAGCCATGGTTGCGACCTCACACATCACGGTGGAGACAACCGGACAGGGGGACGCGCGCGACATCACCGGCGACGTGGCCCGGGCGGTCTCGTCCGCCGGGCTCACGGCGGGGACCGTCACGGTGTTCGTTTCCGGGTCAACCGCCGGCATCACCACGATCGAGTTCGAGCCGGGGGTCGTGTCGGATCTCGACCGGGCCCTCGAGCGCGTGGCGCCGCGGCACGCGGAGTACAAGCACCACCTGCGGTGGGGCGACGACAACGGCTCGAGCCACGTCCGCGCAGCGCTCGTCGGGCCCTCGATGACGATCCCCGTCGTGGCCGGCCGGCTCGCGCTCGGGCGCTGGCAGCAGCTGGTGCTGGTTGAATTCGACACGGGCGCCAGGCGCCGGGAAATCGTGGTGCAGGTCATGGGAGATCGTGATGCGCGCACTCACAGCTGAGATCGACGCGATGTCGGACCAGTTGGCGGCCTGAACGCGGCGAAGGAGGATTCATGAAGCGACGCACGTTCCTCAGGATGTCATCCCTGGCAGGCGCGGCCGCCACGGCCGGGTGGCCCGGCGGCTCCGTGGTGTCTGCCCAGGCGGGGCGGGAGTACTACGAGCTTCGCGTCTACGAAATGCCGACGGGCAACCGCAAGGCGCTCCTGAACGACTACCTCTCGAAGGCGGCCATCCCCGCCTGGAACCGTCTCGGCATTGGACCGGTCGGGGCCTTTACAGTCGTCTCCGGCGCCAATGCGCTCATGCTCTACGTCCTGATTCCCTATCCCGACCTGGCGACGTTCGAGTCAACGGCCGCGAAGCTGGCGTCGGACGCGGAGTACCAGAAGGCGGCGGCCCCCTACCTCGGGGCGTCGATCGACAACCCCGCCTATACCAGGTACGAGGGCTGGCTGCTCCACGCGTTCAAGACCATCCCCCGCCTGCGTGTGCCGGCCGAGACGGCCGAGAAGGCGGCGCGGATCTTCGAGCTGCGTGTGTACGAGAGCCACAGCGAGGCGGCCGCGCTGAAGAAGATCGAGATGTTCAACGAGGGGGGCGAGATCGCGCTCTTCGATCGCATCGGACTGCGGCCGGTGTTCTTCGGGCAGACAGTGGCGGGCCCGAGGCAGCCGAACCTCGTGTACATGACCGTACATCACGACATGGCGGCCCGGGAGAAGGTGTGGGAGACCTTCAGGAACGACGAGGGGTGGAAGAGGCTCAGCTCGGACCCGGCGTTCGCCAATACCGTTTCGGCCACGACGGTGATCTTCCTGCGGCCGGCGGCGTACTCGCAGATCTGAAGCAGGGATCAGGGATCGGGGATCAGGGATCATGGATCCGGGGATCCAAGCCCGTCCATGCCGACGCCTTGACCGCGCAAATCGCAGCGCTGGCCGGGCATCCCCGCGGCGGCGCTCAGTAGAATCTGCCGTCCTTGTTACGGGCACGCTGGCGCCGGCTTTGCAGCCGAGTTGTGCATGATGGCTCGAGCCGCCGTGCTGGCCGTTGCGGTCGTTTCCGCCGTGTGCGGTCCCGCCAAGGTCCGCTCCACCGTTGAGGGCACGCCGCCGCCGCGCCTGATGGCGGAGTTCTGGGTGGAGCCTCAGCGTGGCCGCGATCTCTACCATGGGCCATGGGGACGCAAGAACGCCCCGGTCGCCGAAACGATCTTCAAGTTCGCGGGCAGCAATTCGGGCGGGTACTCGCCGAAGTGGGACGTCACCGACCCGTCGGGCCGCGAGTGGGGCGTGAAGATGGGCGACGAGGCACAGCCAGAGGTGACCACGTCGCGAATCCTGTGGGGCCTCGGGTACCACCAGCCGCCCAACTACTTCCTCCCGCGGGCCCGGGTGGACAACGGGTCGGAGGTGCAGCACATCGGCCCGGGCCGGTTCAGGCCCGAGCTGCCCGAGCTCGACGACAAGGGCGAGTGGGCGTGGCGCGAAAACCCGTTCGTCGACACGCCTCAGCATCGCGGCTTGCTGGTCGTGATGATGATGCTCAACAGCACCGACCTGAAGGACAACAACAACAGCATCTACGAGCTGCAGCGGCCGATAGAGGGCGCGCGACGCTGGTACGTCGTCCGCGACGTGGGATCCAGCCTTGGCGACACGGGCTGGACGCCGCGCCGGAACGACATCGAGGCGTTCGAAGAGGCGCCGTTCATCACCGGCGTCAAGGACGGGTACCTGCAGTTCGATGACAAGGGCCGGCACACCTCGCTGCTCGAGCGCCTGCGCCCAGCCGACGCGGTGTGGATCTGCGAGCGGCTCCAGCGCCTCACGCCCCGCCAGTGGCGGGACGCGTTCCGGGCGGGCGGCTACGACGAGGCGACGACGGAACGGTATCTCCGCAAGCTGCGGGAGAAGATCGAGCAGGGGCTGGCGCTCAGGACGGGAGCCCAAGAACAGGCGACCAGTAGGGGGTAGGCGGCAGATCCCACTGCTCGCTTCGCTTGACGAATCCCTGTCTAGCTGACGCCCGCGAGTGCGATGATGGCGCGCAGCAGCTTGAACCCCTCGATGTAGTCGGTGGCGGTGATGGAGACCGAGCGTGCGCCGGTGCGCTTCACGCCGGGCAGCATGAGCGGCAGCTCCGCCTGGCCGCTGTTGTGGAACTCCACGTCGATGGCGTAGGGCGGCGCGGGCCGGAACGGAGTGAAGCTCTTGACCTTCTTCACCGCTTCGAAGGCCGCCGACCTCAGCCGCTGGCGCGCCTCCTCTGCCGGAAACATGCGCGCGGCGACGCGGCCGATCGCCTCTTTCACCGCGGCCGTGACGAGGCCCTCGCCGAGGATCGCCTTCGCCTGCCGGCACGTCTCGGTGTCGCCCGTCAGCATGATGACCGGCACCTTGTAGTAGCCGGCGATGCCCGCGTTGAGCCCGAGTTCCGGCATCTCCTGGCCGTTCACCCGGATCGACCGGATGGTGGCGCCCGAGATCGTGTGATCGAGGATGGCCGCCTGGGTGCCCGCCCGCGCGTGGTAGCCGACGAAGATCACGGCGTCGAACGTGTCGTCGATCCCCTGCATCATCGAGAGAGGCTTGGGCGAGCCGCTGATCAACGACGCCTTGGGGTTGAGCTGGTCGGCGACGATGTTGCGCATGGTGCCGTGCGAGTCGTTCACCACGATTTCGCCGGCGCCGCCCTCGAGCAGCCCCGTGACGACCGCGTTGACGTCCTCCGCCATCCAGCGCCGCGCGGGCCCGTACTCCGGCGAGGTCGAGGAGACCTGGTCGCCGTGGACCACGCCCCAGATGCCTTCCATGTCCACCGAGATGAAGATCTTCGGTCCCGTCCTCTGTGCAAGGGCCGGCAGGGCCGCCGCCAGGGTCAGGGCGCAGGCCGCCAGCAGGACAATGGCTCGCTTCATCGGGATCCTCCAGCGGGGGCGCTTGGGCAACCCAGCCGGGCAACACGCTACAACTACCCCGGCTGCAACGCAAGCTGACAGGATTCCACCGCGACGGAACGCCGGTCTACGTGGGTTCCGCCGGCGGCACCGAGGTTGCTGCATGAGCCGTCTGTGTCCACGTCCCCGACGTCTTCGATCTCCGTTCTCATCTGCACCTTCAACCGGGCCCAGCGGTTGGAAGAGACCCTGGCCGCCTTCGGCTCAGTTAGGATCCCGGACAACTGCCGAGTGGAAATGGTCGTGGTCGACAACAACTCGACCGACGCGACCGCGGATGTGCTGGCCCGCCACGTGGGGCGTCTTCCGTTCCCGCTCGTCTTGGCCGCCGAGACTCGCCAGGGGAAGAGCTTCGCCCTCAACACCGGGCTCGCGCGGACGACTGGCGACATCGTGGCGCTGACCGATGACGACGTGATACCCGACGCAGGGTGGCTGGAGGGGATTGCCCGGGCGTTCCGGAGACCGGGGCTGACGTTCGCCTTCGGCAAGGTGCTCCCGCGGTGGGAGCAGCCGCCCCCGCCCCGCCTGTTGACCCACGAGGCGCAGGCGATCTGGGGTCCGCTGGCCCTCGTGGACTACGGCGACCAGGAGGTGCGCTACGTTCCCGACCGCTTCGGGGCCGACCGGTTCCCGATCGGCGCGAACCTCGCCTTCACGCGCGACGCCCTCCAGCGGATCGGCGGCTGGCGCAACGACCTGGGCAAGGTGGACAACTCGCTGATTGCCGGTGAGGACTACGAGATCTTTCACCGGGTGCGGCGCGCGGGTCTTTTCAACGGCCTGTACGACCCGACGATCGTCGTGCACCACTTCGTCCCCGCGTCGCGGGTTTCGCGCCGCTACTTCCGCCGGTGGTTCTACTGGAACGGCCGGACAATTGCGCGGATGCTGCCGGACTACTACGACGCGCTCGACTTCCGGCACGTCCCGCTCGTGGCGGGCGTGCCCCGGTTCATCTACCGGCAGGCGCTCGGGCAGGCGGCCACGTGTGTGCGGACGTGGACCGGGAGGGATCCGCTCGAACGCTGGATTCAACACCTCTACGCCGTCCGCTACCTGGGCATCATGACGGAAGGCTGGCGCGCGGCCGCACGCCGGCACCGGCCCGTGCGGCCGCGGCCGGCCGGGACCGCCACGCCGGCGTCGCTGGACGCGGACCGCCCTGCCGAGGGCGCGGGCGAGGCCACATGAACACCGCTGAGCAGGACGGGGTCCGGAGCGTGTACGACGCTCGCTGGCGGAGGCTCTTCGCGCCGGCCACGGGGGACCTCCGGCGCGACGCCGCCGCGGAGGTGGCCGACTACCTGGGCGTGCCGGTGCCGGAGGCGCTGGCACGTCTCGACGGGGCGTCCGAGCGCTTCACCGACGAGTGGAAGGCGCACGTCCCCGGCAGCGCGGACACGCGCGCGCTCACCGAGTTCTATAACGAGTCTGAAACCGAGCTGTTCGACCTGCTCGAGTGGCACGCGACAGACGAGGGCAACCACCGGGCGCTGGTGTGCGCCGATCAGCTGATGCGCCGTCACCCGGGCGGCGCCGTCCTCGACTACGGCTCGGGCATCGGCGCCGCCGGGATCGTGCTTGCCGACGCCGGCTTCCAGGTCACGCTCGCCGACGTCGCCGACCCGCTGCTCGACTTCGCACGCTGGCGTTTCGCCCGCCGCGGGCTGCCCGTGCGGACGATCGACCTGAAGCGGGAGGGGCCGCGCCTCTCTGCCTACCACGGGATCGTCTGCTTCGACGTGCTCGAGCACATCCCGAGGCCGCAGCACGTGGTGCGGCGGCTGCGCGACGCGCTGGTGGTGGGCGGCGTCCTCTTCGTCTTCGCGCCCTTCGGCCTCGACCCGCGCCGGCCGATGCACGTGGTTCACGACGACGGGGTGTACCACAGGATGGCGGCGATGGGGCTGGCGCGCCAGGGTCAATGGGAGGACGAGTTCCCGCCTTACATGTGGGGCGCCCGGCCGAACGTCTACACGCGCGTCGAAGCGCCGGCGTGGAAACGAGCGGCGTACTACACGCGCGACGTCCTGCTGCCGGATCGCGCGGCGGACGTGCTCGTGTCCGCATTGAAAAGAGTGAGACCGTGAGTTGTCGTGGCTTGTGTCTGGACGGGAATTCACTTGTCTTGACCACGAAGAACGGAAGGCACGAAGGCCACCAAGCCCCTCTTTCTTCGTGTTCTCTTGATCTTCGTGGTTTCGTCCGTCGTCAAGCGACGCGAGTACTGGGAGTAGTGTCTGGCGGCTGAGATCGAGCCATGTCTGTGTATACCCCGCGCGGCCTGCGGATCCAGCTTTCGCGAGAGTACTGCTTCGCGCTCATCGGGCGCCTGGGCCCCGATGCGAGCGCGGACGCGGTGTTTCGCACCGCCGAGGCGATCCACTCCTTTCCGTGGGCGCTTGCCTTCGCCGCCGGCGTAATTGCTCTTGCCGCGCAGGCACCACCCTGGGTTCCGGCCCTGGCCGTGGGGCTCGCGGCCCCGGCCGGATTCCTGTTGTTGTCGGCTGGCGCCGCGCACGTGCCTGGCGTCGTCCCCGCCGGAGATGCCTATCGGACCGCGGCGTGGTTTGGCGTGCCGCTCGCGGTGGTGCTCGTCGGCGGCCCGATCGTGGCCGGCTGGGGCGCGACCGCCGGCTACGTCGCGGGCTGGTTCCTGGCCCGTGTCCTCGTCGGCGCGCTCGACCTGATCGAGTGCCGGCGTCTCGCCGCGCGCGACGGCCTTCCCCTCCGCGGCGCGGACCGTTCGCTCGCGCTGGCCTACCGCGTTCACGCCCGCCGCCTGGGCCGCCACGAAGGCCTCTGGCCGGATAGCGAAGATTACGAGCCGGAACGTTGGGCTGGAGTCTACGAGCGTTTCGCTCAGAGGCACCCGGAGGCGATCAGAAAGTTCACATAACGTCGTGCTGGCGGTGCTGAAGGTGCCGGAGGTGCGGTGCCGAAGGTGCCACGGGTGATGGTGCCACGGGTGCTGGTGCCGCTGGTGCTGGTGTCACTGGTGCTGTGCCGCCCGGCACGTTCGGCACTGTGGCACCTCTGGCACTGCACCCCAAGCACGACCGGCACCGTCGGCACGCCTGGCACGACGCCATCACTTTCCGACGTCTTCCCCCCTCCCCACGATCCACAACACCCCGAGCGAAGCGAGCGGCAGCAAACCGGCGAGGCCGCAGACGGCGCCAAAGCCGACGCGGTCGATGAGCCGACCGAAAAGCGGCGACACCACCGTCTGCATCAGGCCGTAGGACGCGGTCAGCACGGACACCGCGAACGCTGCACGGCTGGCGCCGAACAGGTCGAGCGGCATCGCGTAGATGTTGGCGCTCATCGCGACGGCCATGAAGAAGCTCAAGGAGATGAGCGCGGTGGCGAGTCCTGCCCCTGGAGCCAGCGGCACCGCAGCGGTCGATGTCAGGAGGACGGCCGCCACGATGCACGCCTTGAAACGCGCGCCGTACAGGGTCCCCCCGCGCCTCGCGTAGACGATCGATAGCCATCCACCGAACAACCCGCCGAGAGACGCGAACACGGGAGGGATCCAGGCCAGCCGCGCGTTCGCCTGTGACTGTGTGAGCCCATGTGCCGACACGAGGAACACCGTCGTCCAGTTCGTCCAGAGGCTGTAGACCGTCATCATCAGGATGTTGGCTGCCGCGAGGGCCCACAGGCGCCAGTCACGCCCCGGTCCTCGCGCGCCCGCCGGGGCGGCTGGCACGTCGGCCTGCGGCGCACGCACCCACCGCAGGACAACGAGCCACAGCGGGATCCACAAGAACCCCAGCGCCCCTGTCCCTACGAATGCCGCGCGCCACCCATAGGCGACGGCGAGCCACCCGGCGAACAACGGCGCGGCCACCATCCCGAGCGTGATGCCCACCTGGTTGAGCGCGGTTCCCATCGCGCGCTCGCGGGGCTCGAGGTACAGGGCAAAGCCTTTCCCCGTCGCCGGGATGCCGCCGGCCTCCGCCGCGCCCAGCCACGCGCGGCACGCAACCAGGCCCGCCAGGCCGCCCGTCAGTCCCGTCGCCATGGCCGCGAGCGACCAGACGGCGACCACCGCCGAAATGCCCCGCGTGAGGCCCACCCGGTCGATGAACGCGCCGGCCGGCAGCGCGACGATCGCGTACGCAAGTGAGAACGCCGAGACGATGTAGCCGTAGCCCTCGTTGGAGAGGCTGAATTCCTGCTTGAGGATTGGCGCGAGCGCGGCCAGCACCTGCCGGTCGAGGAAGCTGAGGGACGTAGAGAGGACCAGGACGCCGACGACCACCCAGCGCGCGGGCAAGAAGAAGGGATCGGGAATCGGGGATCGGGGATCGGCGGTCAAGCTTTCATCATAGCGGACGCCTGCGTGTTCGCATATGCTGTGCGGCGGTTCGCGATCGAGGCTTCGGGTTCAGCGGGGACGGGGAACGAACACCGGGGCAGGCCTCCAACTTCGACGAGGGCGCACACCGATGTCGTATAGCCGGAGATTCCTCCCGGTCGCGTTTGCTTTCTGCGTGTCGGTCGCGGCGCCGGCGGCGGCGCAGGACCCGGTCCCCGAGCGCGCGGCCGCCGTGTCGAGCAGCGTGACCGCGGACCTCCTCAGCCACTACGTCTGGCGCGGCTTGCGCCTGAGTGACGGCGTGGTGATGCAGCCGTCGGCAGGTGTCGAATCGCACGGCTTCGGCGTCAATCTCTGGTGGAACTTCGCGGCCGCGAGCTCCAGCGCGGGTTCCGGAGGTTGAGGCTGCGAGGAATCCTCGGGCCCGTCGGGCCTGACCGAGACGGACGTCACGATCTCCTACAGCCACGCGGCGCGCGGCGCCACCACTCTCTCCGCGGGCATGATCTACTACGGCAACCGCGGTGCGCCCGACACCACGGAGGTGTACGGGAGCGTGTCCCGCGAGATGCTGTTCAACCCGGCGTTCACCTTCTACTACGACGTGGACGAGGGCGACGGCGCCGTGGCGCTCCTGTCAGTCAACCAGGACGTGCCGTTGTTCGCAGACCTCAGCGTCTCGCTCTCCGCCGCGGCCAGCTACAACATGAACCACAAAGTCATGGGAACCGGGTTCGACGACGAGCCCTTCGCGGGCTTCTATCACGGCGAGCTCGGGATGTCGGTCTCGGTGCCCGTCACACGCCGCCTCACCCTCGCCCCCCGCATCCTCTACACGTTCCCGCTCACCGACACGGCGCGCCACGCGATGAAGGGCGCAAGCTACGACGGGAACACCGGCTCGCTGCTCTCGGGGGGAATCGGCGTCGTCTTCGAGTTCTGAACAGGATCAGGGATCGCGAAAAGCAGGGCTGAAGCCCTGCTCCGACCGTTGATCCAGGGGCGGCGGGGCGGCTGAAGCCCTGCTCCGACCGTTGGTCCAGGGCAGGCGTCCGTGACTGTCAGCCTCTTCCTTCTCAATTCTCAATTCTCACTTCTCAATTCTCAATTCCTCCTGCTCTCTTCGGCGATCCACCGTCCCGCCCCGTGGCGGGCCGCGGTGACGGCCGCGACGAAGAGGCCGCCGATTGCCGCAAACGCGACGATGCCCACCAACTGCAGCCAGTCGCCGATCCCGGCCGGCCGCAGTGCCTGCCCCAGGGCGGCCATGAAGTCGAAGCCGGCCTCGGGCTTCTCGCGCATGATCTTGAGCGCGGCGAGGAGCGCGGTCATGCCGAGGGCAAAGGCCCCCGAGAGCAGCGCGCCGAGCACCCCGCGCACGGCCAGGGCGTTGTTCGACAGCGGCGCCTTCTCCTTGACCTCCTCCACCGTGAACTCCGGCTCGCGCACGCCGATCGGAACGAACCGGGCGAGCATGACGAGACCGGGGATCCCCAGGGCGAGCGTGGACAGGAAGAACGGCCCCCAGCCGATGGCATCCACGACGAAGCCCGCGATCGGGCCCGCGAGCAGGCGAGGCAGCGCGAAGAGGCTCGTGAACAGGGCGTACTGCGTGGCCGAGAATCGCTTCTGCGTCATGCGCAGGAGCAGCACCGAGAAGGCCCCGGTCCCCAGGCCGCCGGTGAACAGCTCGAAGCCCGTGGCCGCGTACATGATCGGCAGGTCGGGGCCGCCGGCCCGCGCGATGAAGTAGTAGCCGATGTTCGAGAAGATCTGCAGGAACCCGAAGATCCACAGCGAGTGCCCGAGGCCCGCCAGCGTCGTCACCCAGCCGCCGGCGAAAGCGCCCACGATGGTCGCGACCATGCCGATCGTGGCGAGCGCGATGCCGCGATGGTCGGCGTTGTAGCCCATGTCGATGAGGAACGGGCGGGTCAGCGCCTGCGTGAGCTGGTCGGAGAACTTGTAGAGCAGGACGAACGCGAGGATCTCGAGCGCGCGGTGACGCGCGAGGAAGCCGAGGAACGGGTGCCACACCGCGTCGCGAAGCGTGCGCGGGGCCGGCGCCTGGTTCTCGGGCTCGGGCGACTTCCACGTCAGGACGAGGACCGGGATGTAGACCAGCGCGAGCAGCACGTTCACCGCGGGCCACCCGAGCCGCGACGCCAGGGAGATCGCGCCGCCGCCCGATACGAGCATCGCCGCCCGGTAGAGCGCGGTGCGCGCGCCAACGGCCGCGCCCTGCTCCTCCTTGCGGAGCACCTCGACCGCGTAGGCGTCCACGGCGACGTCCTGCGAGGCCGACGCGAGCGCGATGGCAAGGCCAAGCGCGCCAACGACCCAGATGGCCTCGGGGTGGTGGCCCACGCCCGCGAGCATCAGGCCAAGCACGGCGAGCGCCACCTGGGTGACCGCCATCCACCCGCGGCGCCGCCCCCAGAACGGCGGCACGTAGCGGTCCATCAGCGGCGACCACAGGACCTTGAACGCCCACGGCGCCTGCGCCAGCGTGAACAGCCCGACCACCCGGATGTCCACGCCGATGTCCCGCATCCAGTCGGGGATCGAGTACCAGACCAGCCCGAGCGGCAGGCCCGACGCGAAGGAGAGGAGCGCGACGGACGCCGTCCGCCACGATCCCATGGCGCGCACGAGGCTCTCGAGCGCGCCGGGGGCCCCGGTCTGCTGCTGGGTGGTCACGGGGGCGATGATACCTTACGGGGAATTGAGAATTGAGAATTGAGAAAGGCGAAGAACAAGGCGGAGGGCGGGGGGCGGAAGGCGCGGACCCGCGGATGTCCGCGTGATCTCCCGCCTGCCGCCTACCGCCTGCCTCAGTCCAGCAACAGCCGCGACCGCTGGAACCGCATCATCCCGGCCGCGAGCAGCGCGGCATCGACAACCACGAGCACGACCGCCAGCAGCGCGAGCGTCATTCGGACGCCGCCGGCCATCAACACCGCGAACAGCGTCGCCCTCACCTCGGCCGGCAGCGCCTTGATGCCGAAGATGGGCACGAACAGGATCAGCATCACGGCAATGGAGAGCATCTGACCCGCCTGCCTTGCAGTCGGCGCGCGCAGCGAGACCAGCACCCCCGCGGTGGCCGCGAGCATCGCGGTCAGCAGGCTGAACACCGGGATCGACACCATCGTGACCACGGGGAACGTCACCACGTGCCCCTGCCAGTGGAACGCGTTCACGCTCACCAGGCTCAACACCGCGGTCAGCAGGGCGAACCCCCAGCCGTAGGCCGCCACCGCCGCCACCTTGCCGAGCAGGATGGCCCGGTCGGGCAGGCGGCTGGCCAGCAGCGTCTCGAGCGTGTGACGCTCGCGCTCGCCCGCGAACGAATCCGCGACGACGCCCGAGACGAGCATGAGCGGCACCCACGACCACGCCAGCAGCGGCGCAGGCGAGGACACCCAGTCCAGGCCGTTCTGGGCGGGCAACAAGACGCCGAACACGGCGAGCATGATGACGAGGCCCATCCGGCCGCCCTTGAGGCCGCTCCCCGCCAGCACGTACTCCCGCCACTCCTTCCGCACCACCGTCAGGATGTCCGCGATCACTGCTCTTCCTCCATCAGGGTCAGGAACACGTCCTCGAGGCTGGCCTTGTCGCGCCGCACCTCTTCCACCAGGCCGCCGCGGCTGACGATGAGCGAGACGAGCGCGGCCACGTCGGCGCCCTCGGCAAGATCCACGGCGATCCGTCCATTGACCATCGAGGCCGCGCGGACGTCGGCATGGCCCCGCAGCGCGGCCAGCACGCCGTCGTCGAGGTTCCGTCCGGCCACTTCGACGCGCGACGAGCTGCGGGCGCGCAGGGTGTCGGGGTGCCCGACCGCGAGCAGGCGTCCTTGTCGGATGACGGCCACCAGCCCGCAGAGGCGCTCGGCCTCGGCCAGGTGATGCGTCGTGAGGAACACCGTGACGCCCTCGCTGGCCGCCAGCCGCGCGAGGTCGTCGCGCAGCGCGGCCGAGGCCACGGGGTCGAGGCCCGCGGTCGGCTCGTCGAGAAAGACGAGGCGCGGGCGGTGCAGGAGCGTGCGGGCGACCGCGAGCTTCTGCTTCATGCCGCGGCTCCAGGTGCCGACGATCTCGCGGCGCCGGTCCCAAAGACCGAGCGGCCCGAGCAGCTGCCGGACGCGCGCCCGGCGTTCGGCGGCCGGCAGGCGCCACACCTGCCCGTAGAAGTCCAGGTTCTGCTCGGCGGTCATCCGCTCGTAGAGACCGGGGTGCTCGAGCAGCGCGCCCGAGTCGGTCCTCACCGCTGCGCCGTCGCGGGCGACGTCGCGGCCCAGCACCTCGGCGCGCCCCGCGGTCGGCTCGATCAGGCCGAGGAGGAGCCGGATGGTCGTTGTCTTTCCCGAGCCGTTCGGCCCGAGGAAGCCGAACACGATGCCCGACGGCACCTCGATGGTCAGGCCGTCCACCGCGCGGACGGTCTTGAAGTCCCGTGTCAGCCCGTCGGTTCGCAGCGCGTAGCCGTTCGAAGATGAATGAGTCACGTGATTACTCCGGGAGCGTGTCCACGACGCGCTTCAGCTGTTCCCGATAGCGGCGCAACGCCTCGCGCCCGCCGTCGGTGAGGCGGCAGATCGTCAGCGGGATCTTGCCGCGGAACGTCTTCTCGATCGCCACGTGGCCGGCCGCCTCGAGCTTCGCCAGGTGCGACGAGAGGTTGCCCTTCGAGAGGCCGGACTCCCGCAAGAGGAAGAGGAAGTCGGCGCTCTCCACCGCGTAGAGCAGCGTCGCAATGACGAGGCGTGCCGGCTCGTGCAGCAGGCGGTCGAGAGCCGCCGCCGGGAGATCGCGCGGCTCGTCGGCTGCCGCGGCTGCCGTTGCGGCAGGAACCGCGGCCGTCCGATTGGCGGGGGTGCGCATCACTCCCCCGCCCCGTCCGACGCGCGGACGAACTGGCGAAACGCCGTCCACCCGCTGATCACGAGGGCCAGACCCATGCCCCCGAAGAAGAGCGAGCCCGAGATGGTGGCGGATGGACGGAGGACCGAGACCGACACACCAACCAGGGCCGAGAACAGCGCGAGCAGGTTGAAGCGCGCGAGGCCCGACAAGCGGCCAAGCCACCAGAGGAAGCCGGCCACGACGAAGCCTTGGCAGGCCGGGATCCAGGCTTCCACGCCGGGCGCCGAACGGGCAAGCACGGCGATCAAGCCGGCGACCGCGCCGGCGATCATCCCGGTGACCCACTTCGGCACGCGCTGCGCCTGCGGGTAGGTGGCGTAGCCGGCCCGCGGGTAGACGAGCCGCTCCTTGACCTTGGCGATGATCCTGCGCATCCCAAGACCCGCCCCGAGGACGATGGCCGGAAAGAGGAGGTTGAGCAGGATGTCGCCCGTCCTGCCCAGGCGGCCAGTGACGAGTGCTTGCGTCGCGAAGTAGCCGCCGAGGATGACGAAGACGGAACCGATTGCGATTTCGCCGAGGCCATCCTCATACCAGTACCTGCGTGCCCTACGCTCGGCGTCGCGAAACTGACGTTCGACGTCGGCGGGGGACGGCGGAAGGCGACGCTCATCGGCGGCACCCTGATGGGCTGACATGTGCGTTTTTCCTCCGTGTTCTGACGCCATTGTCTCAGACCAGTCTGTAATGCAAACCAGTCTATGCACATTGATGCCGACTGTCAAGCCTGGTCGCGGATTTGCTGTTGCCAGGGACGTCACTCAGGGCGCCGGCACATAGGCCGGCCCCCGGCTGGTCGCGAGTGGCACCACGGACCGGCACGTATGCGGCCTTGGAATGGCGTGGCAACAGCTGGAGGGCTGGCGGGATGGAAATCCTGGGCATGGCGGTCGGGGGACAAGGCAGCTACTTCTGGGTGGCGGTGCTGTCCTTCATCAGCGCCGTCTTTCCGCTGGTGAGCGCGGAGATCGTCGTGCTGGGGCTGGCCGCGGCCTCGCCTGCGCCGAACGTCATCCTGCTCGCAGCGGTCGCCACCGCCGCGCAGATGGCCGGCAAGTCCACGATGTATTGGGTCGGCGCCCGAGCGGTCAGCCATACCCCGGTGAGGTACCGCGCCGTCATGGATCGCTGGGAGCAGCGCTTTCGCACCGCGCGAGGCCGCGTGGGGTCGATCGTCCTGGTCAGCTCGATGTCCGGTTTGCCGCCCTTCTACGTGATCAGCACGCTGGCCGGCGCCTTTCGCACGAGCTTCCTGACCTTCCTGGTCGCGGGCACGGTGGGCCGCTTCATCCGCTTCGCATCGCTCGCGTGGTTCCCCGGAATCGTGCGGTTCATGGCGGGATAGAGAAGAGCGTCGTGCTGGAGGTGCCGGAGGTGCTAACGGTGCAGTGCCGGTGGTGCCGAAGGTGCTGGTGCCGTGTGCTGGTGCCAGGTGTGCGTGGGATTGCGCTTGGGCCACAAGAAGATCCTGCACGAGGCTGTCGTCGGGACCGAGAGGACCGAGTGACGGCCTGCTCCGCATGACACGGTAGTACACTGTCTGTGTGCTGTTTGTTACGCCATCAATGGCGATCGCGGAGAGTGAGCTCCAGGAGCGCTTCGTGCGCGCCTCTGGGCCTGGCGGCCAGAACGTGAACAAGGTGTCCACGGCGGTGGAGCTTCGCTTCGACGCCCTCGCCTCGCCGGCCCTCACCGACGCAATCAGGACCAGGCTCCGCGGGCTTGCGGGAACGCGCATGACCGCGGAGGGTGTCATCGTGATCGATGCACGCCGGCACCGCACACAGGCGCAGAACCGCGAGGACGCGCGCGAGCGCCTGGCCGCGCTGCTGCGCAAGGCCCTCGCGCCCCCCAAGCCGCGACGCAAAACCAGGCCGACGAAGGGATCGGAACGCCGCCGGCTCGAGACAAAGCGTCACCGTGCCGAGCTCAAGCGCGCGCGGGGAGACGCGCCCGGGCGGGAGTGATCGCACCAGCACTTCCAGCACCAGCACAACCAGCACCAGCACAACCAGCACGTCCAGCACCTCCGGCACCTCCAGCACCTCCAGCACCTCCAGCACCTCGATTACACTGTCCCCATGCCTGCACCCCTTCCTGGCGCCGCCGCCTACCGACTTGCCGAAGAGCACCGCCTGCTGACCCCCGCACTGCTCGTCTACCCCGACATCGTCCGGTCGAACGTGAACGCGATCATCCGCCTGCTCGGCGGGGACGCCGGGCGGTGGCGCGCTCACGTGAAGAGCGCGAAACTGCGGTCGGTCATGGCGCAACTCACGTCGGCGGGGGTGACGCACCTCAAGTGCGCCACCACCCTCGAGACTGCAGGTGGCGTGCGAGGCGGGTGGTGCGGACGTGCTGCTGGCTTACCCGGTTGTCGGCCCCAAGGTGGAGCGGGTTGCGGCCCTGGCGGCGGCGTTCCCCGCCGTCGCGGTTTCCGCCCTGGTCGACACGCCAGAGGCGGCATTGATGTGGACCGGGAAGGGCGTCGGCCTGTTCGTGGACGTGAACCCTGGCATGGACCGCACGGGCATCCCCGACGACGACGTCGAGCGAATCCTCCACGACCGTGCGCGCCATCCGCGCGGCCGGCGCCCGCTTCGGCGGCGTGCACTACTACGACGGCCACATCGCGGCGGGGCCCGCCCGTGAAGGGGCGGCGATGGCGCACCGCGGTTACGATCGTCTCCTCGGGATCGTGGAGGCGATCGAGGCGGCCGGTGCCGGCGTCCCCGAGATCATCACCGCCGGCACGCCGGCCTTCCCGTGGACGTCTGTCGTACCGCGGCTTCGACGGCAGAAGCTTCGTCCACCGCGCGTCGCCCGGCACCGTGGTGTACGGCGACGCGACGAGCGCCGGACAACTCCCTGGCGCCTGGGGCCTCGCGCCGGCGGTTGTCGTCGCCGCCACCGTGGTCAGCCACCCCGCGCCCGGTCGCGTCACCTGCGACGCGGGTCACAAGACGGTGTCGGCCGATGCGGGCGTGCCCACCTGCGCGGTCCTCGGCCGGCCGGACCTCGAGCCGCTGAAGCCGAGCGAGGAACACCTGCCGATTCGCGGTCCCCGAGGGTTCGGAACCGCCGCGCATCGGAGAAGTGCTGTACCTGGTGCCCCGCCACGTCTGCCCCACCGTGAACAACTTCGACCACGCGGTGCTCGTGCGCGACGGGCGCGCGGTGGACGTCGAGCGCGTGGCGGCGCGAGGACGGGAAGCGCCACTTTCCGAATTGAGAATTGAGAATTGAGAATTGAGAAGGTGCGGTAGCATCTCGGTGGACCCGCCCCCGCCACCCGCCAGCCCCGAGGAGGCGCCGTGAACGTCAACTGGGAAGAAGTGCGGTACCGCGGCGACGCTCAGGATGTCGAGGAGCTGACGCGCAGCTACCGCGTCACGGACTACCTGGACACGTTCGAGGAGAACCGGCGCCAGGCGGATCGAGGGATCCGCGAAAAGCTGATCAAACACGGCATTCGCCTGAGCGAGCGGATCTCGCCGCGGATCTACCGGATCTTCCGCGAGGTGTGCGACGGCCTGGGGTTCGTCGCGGACGCGGAGGTGTTCTGCCTGCCCTCGGCGGAGGTGAACGCCTTTGCGACCGTGGACATCCGCGAGGCGCGCGCGTACTCGCTGATCGGCGTCACGTCGGCTGCCCTGGAGCGGCTCGACGACGGCGAGCTGCGGTTCATCCTGGGGCACGAACTCGGCCACATCCTCTTCGGCAACAACCGCCTCGATGGCCTCCTGTCGCACAACGCCGAGAATGCCGATCTCACCGTGCTGCCGCCGCTCGGTGAGAGCCTGTTCCTGCGGTGGCGGAAGAAGGCGGAGATCAGCGCGGACCGTGCGGGGCTGCTGGCAGCGGCCGACTTCCGCGCCTCGGCGACAGCGCTTCTCAAGGCGACCTTCGGCCTCAGCGAGAAGAACCTGAACCTGGACGTCGAGGCGCTGGTGAACCAGGTGGACGAGATCAAGGGGCACCCGGAGCTGATGGAGGAAGCGTTCGCCTCGCACCCGCTGGTTCCGATCCGGCTGAAGGCGCTCGACCTGTTCTCGCGATCCGAGAAGGCCGCGCACGCCGGCTTCCCCGTGACCGGGCCCCCGCTGTCGGGCGGCGACCTGGAGGACCTGGTGGACGACCTGGTGCGCCTCACGCGCCGCTACCCCTTCCGCCCGGTGGATCGCGCGATGATGCAGGTGGTGGCCCTCGGGGGCGCGCTGCTGCTCGGCGCCGACAGCGAGATCAGCGACGAGGAGGTGAAGATCCTGATCCAGATCCTCCACCGCTTCTTCACCGACGAGCCCGAGCTGGAGATCGTGACGGACCCGGCGGTCGCCGCGGCCAGGCTGCCGGAAGCCATCGCGCTGCTGAACACCGACGGGGACGCCAACGCAAAGAACTTCGTGCTCTCGCGGCTCACGGACATCGCCCTGGCCGACGGCGCGCTGATGGACGCCGAGAGCGCGGTGATCCTCGACCTCGCGCACCAGATGGGACTGCCAAGCCGCGTGGCCTATGCCGTGGTCGTGGGAGCGGCGCAGGCGGTGGGCTTCCGGAGTGACGTCAAGCTGAACCGGATGTCGGAGGAGATCCGCCGGGGGCTGCAGAGCGGCTTCGCACGGGGCCACCTGCCGCGCACGCCGGTGGGCGTCGCCGCGCCGGCAGTTCCGGCGCCAGAACAGGTGTAGTGGCCAGGGCTCGGTGGCCAGTGGTCAGTGGACCACGCTGTCACGCGACAGTCCATCGGCTGACCACCGACAACCACCAGGCGGAAACTCGCTCGTCTCGGCCACGAAGAACGGACGGCACGGAGGCCACAAGGCCCTCGTGTCTTCGTGTTCTTCTGACCTTCGGTGGTTTCGTTCGCCGTCGAACGAGCAGGGACCCTAGCGCTGCTCCGTGCCGCTGCCTTCCGTGGCGTACATCGCGTCGATGGCCCGCTGGTACTTCGCGGCGATGGCCGCGCGGATGTTCTTCAGCGTCGGCGTGATCTCGCCGCCCTTCTGGCTGAACGGCTCGCTGAGCAGCGTGAACTTCTTCACCCGCTCGTGGCCGGCCAGCACCGATTGCTGGTGCTCGATCCGCTCCGCGATGAACGCCACCACGCGGTGGTCCCTCACCAGCTGCCGAAGCGACTCGTAGCTGTAGCCGCGCTCCCTGGCCCATTCCTCCAGCGCGGCGAAGTGGGGGACGACCAGGGCCGACAGGTAGTGGCGCCCCTCCCCCACCGCGGCCACCTGCTCGATGTAGTAGTCGTTCCCGATCACCGACTCGATGCGGCTGGGCGCGATGTTCTTGCCCCCGGACGTGATGATCAGGTCCTTCTTTCGATCGGTGATGCGCACGAAGCCTTCAGCATCGATCTCCCCGATGTCGCCGGTCTTCAGCCAGCCGTCCTCGAACGTCTCGGCGGTCTCCTTCGGCTTCCGGTAGTACCCGCGCATCACGTTGGGCCCGCGCGCCAGGATCTCCCCGTCGGCGGCAATGCGCAGCTCGCACCCCGGGATCGCCTTCCCCACCGTGCCGAAGCGGAAGTCCCCGGGCCGGTTGCACGTCAGCATCGGCGACGTCTCGGTCAGGCCGTAACCCTGGCAGATCAGCAGGCCCGCCCCGAAGAAGAACTCTTCGATCTGCGACGAGAGCGCGGCCCCCCCGGCCGAGAAGAAGTTCTTCGGCCCGCCGACGATGTCGCGGATCTTGCGCAGGACGAGGCGGTCGGCGAGGCGATGCCGGGCGGCCAGCCACGGCGACACGGAGCGGCCTTCCTTCCGCGCGTAGCCAACCTCGCGCCCGACGCCAACGGCCCACTCGAACAGCCGCCGCTTGGTCCCCGACGCCTTGCTCAACTTGTGCCGCGCGGCCGCGTACACCTTCTCGTACAGCCGCGGGACGCTCACCATGCAGGTCGGCCGGACTTCCTGCATCGTTTCGATGACCTGCTTGGGGTCCTCGAGGTAGTAGTTCTGCGCGCCCTTGAGCAGCACGTAGAACGTCCAGACGCGCTCGTAGGCGTGGCTGAGCGGGAGGAAGCAGAGAGAACGATCCTCCTCCGTCACGCTGAAGTAGGCGTCCACCGCCTCGAACTGCGTCCAGAGGTTCGCGTGGGTGAGCACCACGCCCTTCGGATCGCCCGTCGTGCCCGACGTGTAGATGATCGTCGCGACGTCGTCAGGGCTCGCGCCGCGCAGCCGCGCCGCCAGGCCGGAGGCGTCGCCCCGCGGGGGCAGCGTGGCGAGGTGGAACGAATCGTCTCCGTCCAGCACGACACCCCGGTCGAACACCACGACGCGCCCGAGCGGTCCTTCCTCGCCCCGCACATCGGCCAGTTTCGCGTAATGCTCGGCGGTGCCCGCAAAGGCAATCCGCGCCCCGGCGTCGCGCACGATGTGGGCAGCCTGGGCGGCGGTGTTGGTGGCGTAGACCGGAACGGAAATGCCGCCGGCGGTGAGGATCGCGAGGTCGGCAACCGTCCAGTCGGGCGTGTTGGGGGCGAAGATGACCACCCGGTCGCCTGCCTGGAGGCCGGCCCTCACCAGCCAGGAGGCCAGCGCCTCGATGCGGGCCCCCAACTCCCCGTAGGTGATCCCGCGCCACGCGCCATCGACCTTCCCGAACAAGGCAGGCCGGCCAGCCGAGGCCGCGACCCGCTCCCGAAATGCCGCAACCAGGTGATGTGTCACGAGTTTTCCTCGCAATCCGACGTTTGCCCAGGCGAAGAACACCTCATTTTAGCGGAAAAGGCGCAGGCTCGCCGGACCGGCCCGGCCAAGGGCACCCGGCCCCCCGGGGAGAGCCGGGAGTCTTCCCGCCCTTCCCCCCCGGGTCGCAAGCGACCCCGATTCTCCCCGCACGACAGGCGGCCGAAACACCGAGGGCTGTTGAGCTTAACGTTTTCAGCTCGAACTATTTTCGCCGCGCCCGGTGATCATGTATCATCGGGTGTCCTTTTCGACCGGACCATCCACAAATCTGGAGATCAGCTTGATGCAGCAGCGATTTCTCGCCCTGGGTGCGGCCGCCTTGCTAGTACTGGCGGTGGCCTGCGGGGATGGCAACAAGAACCCGGTATCGGCCACGGACCCGGCGGGAGCGCCGGCGTCTGGAGCGGCCGGCGCCGACGGTTCGACGCTCAAGGCGACGGCGCCGGCGCCGCAGTCGCCGAGCGGCCGCACGGACTCGTCGCAGCCGACCCTGGTCATCGGTCCCGCGACCGGGAAATACTCGAGCGCGGCCTTCTCCTACCGCTTCCAGTTGATGCGCGGCAGCACGGTGGTTGACGAGGGCACGTCGGCGACCACGAGCTGGCGGGTGAGCAAGGCGCTGGAGATGGACACCAGCTACACCTGGAAGGCCCGGGCGGAGCACCAGGGTTCTTACGGCCCGTGGTCGTCCACCATGACCTTCTCCACGCCGGCGTTCATCGAGGGCTACATCCGGGCGCAGGAGATCTACGACCCGCTGACCAACGGGAAGACCGTGGGCGAGGTTCACGGGGCCGTCGAGTGGATCATCGGCCAGGGCGTGAGGCTGTTGAACCACGACAGCTACATCACCTACCACTTGCCGGAGACGCTCGAGGAGGGCGAATACTCGTTGATGGTCACCGGGATGGACGAAGGGTCCCCGGGCGACAAGACGAAGGTCATGTGCATGCAGGAGGGCGACGGCCCCATCACGGACAACGACTACCGCGTGACCGTCGAGAAGCGCGGCAGGGATTACCCGATTCCCGGTGCCGTGACCTTCCGCATCATCACGGGCGACTCCGGCGAGGAGGACATGATCCACGACGGCCGGCGCTACGGTGTGGGGTTCAGCGACGAAACCTGGTACTTCTGGAAGTTCGACTGGGACGGCTTCGGCGCGGACCTCGAGGTGCTCGAGGGCGGCGAGAACGGCCCGGCGATCTACGGGGAGGGCGTGGACGGCTTCTCGCACGCCTACCGCCCGGTGCCTCACGTGGTGCACGTCGGCTCGCCGGCCAGCCGCGCCGGCCTGCAGGACTCCACGGTGCCGGGGATGATCGTGAAGAACGTCTGGGTGTCGGCCCGCCCGCGCCCGGTGTTCCCGCCGTACAGCGGGAAGTAGAAGGACAGCTGGCCGCTCGCAGCTGGCAGCTTGCAGGGGATGCATCTGATCCGCTGGAAGCTGCCTACTGCCAGCGGCCGTCCCGCCCGCGGTCGGAGCAGGCCCGTAGTCCCGCTGTGATACCTTTCTCCCTTCCCGGTTCTCGGTTTCCCGTTCTCAATCCTCATTCGAAAGGGCTCCGGTCATGAACGTACGCAGGTACTGTGTTCGCGCGGCCGTGGTGTGCCTCGCGGCGCTCGCGCTATCGGCGCCGCTCGGCGCCGCCCCGCAGAAGACGGCTGCCGGCCCGACCCCGATCCGGGTGGACGGGAAGATCATCAAGGGCTACATCGACTACATGGCCTCCGACGACAAGGACGGCCGCCGGTCGCTCACGCCGGGTTACGAGAAGGTGGCCGAGTGGGCCGCGGGCAAGTTCAAGGAGTGGGGCCTGAAGCCGGCGGGCGACAACGGCACGTTCCTGCAGGACGTGCCGGTCTCGGGCCGCGGAAGCGGCCAGCCGTGGACGACGGGGGTCCCGGCACTGACGGTGGACGGGCGGGCGTTCTACCTGAACGACGGCGACTTCACCGTGGAGCCGGCCTCGACGCCGGGGGCGCAGGCGGACGCCGAGGTGGTCTTCGTCGGCTACGGCATCTCGGCGCCCGGCAAGGGCCTCGACGAGTACGCCGGCGTGGACGTCAAGGGCAAGGTGGTGCTCGCGCTGAAGGGCTCTCCGAAGGACGCGCCGCCGGCGCGCGGCATGTTCGGCGCCGCCGTCGCGGAGCCGAAGGACAACGAGGCCTGGACCGAGGAGGCGCGCGACCAGGCGAAGATCAAGACCGCCTATGAGAAGGGCGCGGCCGCCGTCCTGCTGTTCAACGTGGACAGGCTCGCGCCGGCACAGCAGCCCCAGTCGGCGGCAGCCCTGATGGCGCGCGCGATGATGGCGGCCGAACCGGGCTCGCCCTACACGCGTCCGTTCGTGGTCGTGAGCGACGTGAGCGAGCGCGTCTTCCGCCACGTGATGTTCCGCAACCCGCAGGAGACCTCGCGCGGCTTCCTCGCGCGGATGGACGGGTGGCGGCGCGACATCCGCGACCGCAAGGCCCACTCGATGGCCACCGGCGTGAAGGCGCAGGTCAAGGGCTTCCAGACCATCACGTTCTTCAGCGAGAAGCTGAAGAACAACGTGTCGCGCAACGTGATCGGCAAGGTCGAGGGAACCGACCCGAAGCTGAAGGCGCAGGTCGTCGTCGTCGGCGGCCACCTCGATCACGTGGGCATGACCAACGGCGTGATCTTCAACGGCGCCGACGACAACGCCTCGGGTTCGGCGACCGTGATGGAGATGGCGCGGCTGGTCGCGGCGAACGCGGCCACGATCAAGCCGAAGCGCACCATCTACTTCGCGCTGTGGTGCGCCGAGGAGATGGGCCTGATCGGGTCCGAGTACCTGGGGGAAGCACCCGACCGACGGCGTATCGCTCGACAGCGTCGTCGCGAACTTCAACAACGACATGGTGGGGCTCGGCGATCGGATCGGCGCACCGGGCGGCCTCAACTTCCCCGCCATCTGGGACGTGATCATGAAGCACCAGGAGCCCGACGTGGTGAAGGACCTCGAGACCTCCACCGCGGGCCCCGGCGGCAGCGACTACTCCGCCTTCATCGAGCAGGGCATCGAGTCGCTGGCGCTCATGACGGCGGGCGGTGTCGGCCACCCGGATTACCACGACGCCGGCGACGACCCGGAGAAGATGGACCCGGAGATGCTGCGGCGGAACGGCCAGTTCGAGCTGCAGGGCATCGTCAACGTCGCCAACGAGACGACGGTCAACCTGCTCATCCCCGATCGCCTGCACTTGTACAACGGGATGCGGCTCAGCCCGCTCAACTTCTCGACGGTGCGGACCGGCGGCGCGGTGATGGGGCCGTCCGGCGTCGATCCAGCAGGGCGCAACGCCGGGCCCGCGCTTCAACCTGAGCGTGGACGTCGCGGCGTTCAACGGCAACCCCGCGATGATCGACGTCGCTGCCAAGCTGATGACGATCGGCCGGGTGGAGGTCAACGCTCCGGACAACACCTGGTTCGGGCCGAACGGCCTCACCGATCGAGGCAAGGCCGCGCTCAAGGCCTTCGAGGCCGCCGGAGTCGTCGTGCAGTTCGGCAACCCGCCGGCGCGCCTGCTCGCAGACCTCCTCGACAACGCGTCGAAGGGCTTCATCCTGACCGGTATGACGTCGAATCCCTCGGAGCCGATCGCGAAGAAGATGACCGAGAAGAAGGTCCTGTTCGCGCTGGAGTTCGACCCCTCCTCGCCCGACACAACCGCGCAGCGCCTGATCGAACTGAAGAAGGCGTTCAACGGCTCCGGACACCTGCTGCTCACCACGCAGGAGCGTGTCGTGACCTCGCCGATGGGCGACGTGGCGCAGACCCCGCGCCAGAAGGTCGTGGACGCGGCCAAGCAGAAGATGTACCTCGCCCTCGTCAAGGCGGGCTGGACGAAGGAGGAGATCTACTCGATGACCGGCGTCACGCCCCCTCAACCCGGCCAGATGCCCGGCATGGGCGCCGCACGGCTGGGGGGGAACCTGGGAAAGATCGGTAGCTGATAGCTGACGGTCGTGTAGTCAACAGTGAACAGTGGACAGTGGGCAGTGGATCGCGCTGTCACGCCGTGACGTGTGATCGACTGGCCACTGACCACTGACCCTCCCCCCGTTCCTCCCCATCCTACCGCTCACGGGTTACACTCGCCGCCGACAGCCGTCACCTGCGAGAGAGTAAACCTTGTTTCACACCTGTCATGCGGCACGACACGTGCGATACACGGCTCGTCCGTTTTCCGAAGTAATCGCCCCTAATGGATGGGGTACGACCTTTGCGAAGACTGAACCCGTCATGACCCTGTGCCCGGAACACGGGGGAATCGGGACGCAATCGCGCTTTCTCTTACGTTTTCGTTATTCCACAGGGGGCCTGTCACTATGAAGCGATGGAAGTTGCTGGCAGCCGTCACGGTCGTCATCGCGGCAGCGTCGCTTGCCGCGTGCGGTGGGAGCAGCCCTTCCACACCGGGAGTCTCGCCAACCGCCCCGACCTCCCCGTCCACGCCCGCCGCGGTCACCGGTGCCACCATCACCGGCACCGTGCAGGGCCTGGCCGGCTCTTCGGCGGCCGGCCGCGTCGGCGCACGTGACGTCATCACGGTCACCGTTGCCGGCACGACCATTACCGCGACAATCGACTCGCAGGGGACCTTCGTGCTGAACGGCGTCCCGGCGGGGACGGTCACGCTTACCTTCTCCGGCACGTCCGCCACGGTGACGCTCCAGGACGTGGGGCAGAGCGGCAAGATCAAGATTGTGATCGTGATCTCCGGCAGCACCGCGACGGTAGAGACCGAGCAGCGCGTGGCGGCGGACGGCCAGGCGGAACTCGAGGGGCGGATCTCGTCGTTCGGCGCGACCGCCGGCACCTTCTACGTGGGTGACATCGCTCGTCACCGTCGGCTCGGCGCCGATGCGTCACGGCGAGACGACCGTCCTGTTCAGCCACCTGAAGGTCGGTGACCGTGTCCACGTGTACGGGGACCTCGACGGGAATCGACACGGTGCACCGCCGATGACCGCGTCGCTGGTCATCGTGCAGAACACCAACCCCAAGGTCCCGGTCAACCTCAAGGGCGCCATCAGCAGCCCCGTCGGCACCGGCTGCCCGCGTGCAGCTGAATTCGTCGTCGAGGGCTGGAAGGTCAAGACGCGTCGCCGGGACGGACTTCAGAAGGGCGGCTGCTGCGGACCTGAAGAACGGCGCCGACGTCCACGTCAAGGGCGACGTGGTGGCAGCCGCGGGGTCGGTTCCTGCGTACGTGCAGGCCACGTGGGTGCAGTTTGGGAAGTAGGGGCTAAGGGCAGCAGGCAGCCGGAATGCAGCAAAGGAGCCGGAGCCCAGGTCTCGGCGCGGTTCCGCCCCTCTTCTCTTCCTCATTCTCCGTTCTCAATTCTCCATTCTCAATTCTCTTCGAGCCGCCGCTGGAAGTGCACCGGCTCGGTCTTTCCCCTGACCTTCAGGTTGATCATCTCGACGAACACCGAGAACCCCATCGCGAAGTAGATGTAGCCCTTCGGGATGTGCTGTTCGAAGCCCTCGGCGACCAGCGAGAAGCCGATCAGCAGCAGGAAGCTCAGGGCCAGCATCTTCACGGTCGGGTGACGGTCCACGAAGCTGGCGATGGGGCCGGCCGCCCACAGCATCACGCCCACGGCGATGACGACCGCGGCGACCATCACGGCCAGCTGCCTCGCCATCCCGATCGCGGTGATCACCGAGTCCAGCGAGAAGACGATGTCGAGCAGCATGATCTGGGCGATTACGCTCGTGAACGACGTCGCCGCGACGTGCTTCTTGCCGTGCGTGGGCCCCTCGAGGTTCTCGTGGATCTCCCAGGTGGCCTTGCCGAGCAGGAACAGGCCCCCGAGCAGCAGGATCAGGTCACGCCCCGAGATCTCCTGGCCGACCGCCGAGAAGAGCGGCGCCGTCAGGCGGGCCAGCCAGGCCAGCGAGAACAGCAACCCGATCCGCATCAGCATCGCGCCGAGCAGCCCCCAGCGACGCGCCCGGGCCTGCTGGTTGTGGGGAAGCTTCGACGCCAGCACCGAGATGAAGATGACGTTGTCCACTCCGAGCACGATCTCGAGTGCCGACAACGTCAGGAGCGCCGCCCACATCTCGGGGTTGGTCAACCAGTCCATTCCGCGCCTCCGCTGCTAACCGACTTCGGTTCTCGCTTCGCGACTGACCACTTGAGCAACGGACCAATCGCTCCCTTGCTCCCCTGGTCAATTGCCACCTAGTACGTGTTCTGTCCGGGAGAGGATCTCCCTCTGGATGTCCGGGCTGAGGAGCACGAAGTAGTCGGAATAGCCGGCGACCCGGATGATCAGGTCGCGGTGCCGCTCCGGGTGCTCCATGGCGTCGAGCAGGACCGCGCGGTCCACGATGTTGAACTGCACGTGGTGACCGCCCTCGTCGAAGTAGCCGCGGATCAGAGCCGCCAGCTTCCGCAGGTCCTCGGCAGTCCGCAGGCAGGCGGGGTCCACCTTCATGTTCAACAGCGTCCCGTTGGTGCGGGCGTGGTCGAGCTTGGCGACCGACCGCGCCGCCGCCGTCGGCCCCTGGCGGTCGTGGCCCTGCACGGGCGAGACGCCCTCGGAAAGCGGCGTGCCCGCGCGGCGGCCGTCGGGCGTCGCGCCAGTCACCTCGCCCAGGGCGATGTGGGAGGTGGTCGGCAGCAGGTCCACCCAGTACCTGGCGCCCTGGTAGTCGCGGTGCCGCTCGATCTCGTCGCAGAACACCCGCTGTGTCAGTACCGCCAGCCCGTCGGCCTCGTCGTCATCGTTGCCGTAGTGCGGCGTCCGGTTGACCAGGGCCTGGCGCATCGGCTCGTGGCCCTCCCAGTCACGGTCGAGGGCCTCCGTCAGTTGCGCCATCGTGAAGGCGCCGCGCTCGAAGACGTGGGTGCGGATGGCCGACAGGGCGTCGGCCACGGTGCCGACGGCGACGCCCGAGACGGTGGCCACGTTGTAACGGGCGCCGCCCGCGTGCCAGTCGAGCGCACGCTCGATGCAGTCGTCCACGACCGCGGAGGTGAAAGGTACCGGGCACCAGTCCGCGTAGGTCCGCCGGACGATGTCGTCGTAGCGGACCTTCTCGTCCGCGAAGTGGGCCACCTGCGCACGAAAGGCCGCCAGGAGGTCCTCGAAGGCGGCGAACGCGGCCGGGGCGCCGGTGCGGGGACCGAGCCGGTCGCCGGTGAGCCGGTCGCGGCCGTCGTTGAGGGCCAGCTCGAGGCACTTCGCCAGGTTGAAGTAGCCGCTCGACGCCATCCGGTCCTTGCCGTCGCAGAAGCACGCCACGCAGCCGTTCAGGCTGCTCGAGCGCGCGTCCTCCAGCGTCTTGCCGCGGTTGACCATCCCGAGCGCGAGCACGTCGGCGTTGAACATGGCCGGCATACCCATGCCCTGGCGGAGCAGCTCGCAGCAGCGGACGAGGAAGCGCGAGGGCGTGCGGGAACTGATCTGCGCCGAGAGGCCGGGTTGTGGCAGGCGCGTGTGCTCCAGCGCGGTCAGGCACATGTAGGACAGCTCGTTGGTTGCGTCGCGCCCGTCCGGCGTCAGCCCCCCGATGTTGAGGTTTTGAAAATCGGGGTACGAGCTGCTGGTTTGCGACTCCCCTGCATCCTTCGCGAGCGTGATCTCGTCGAACTTCACCCAGAGGAGGTCGAGCAACTCCTGGGCCGTCTCCGCGGTTACCTCTCCGCGTTCGACGCTCGCCAGGTAGCAAGGGTAGAGGTACTGGTCAAAGCGGCCGGGACCGAACGCGTGCCCGTCTGTCTCGAGGTTCATGACGAGGTGCGTGAACCAGAAGGACTGAAGCGCTTCCCGGAACGAGGCCGCCGGATGCTCGGGCACCCTTGCGCAGACGGCCGCCATCCCTTCCAGTTCGGCGCGCCGGCCGGCGTCGGGCTCGGTCCTCGCAAGCTCGAGCAGGGCGACGGCGTGGCGGTGGGCGAACGCGACGACGGCGTCGAGAACGATGCCGACCGAATCCAGGAAGTGCCTCTGGCCGTCGGACAGCGTGCCCGCGGCCGCGAGGCAGCCGCGGCTTCGTTCCAGATCCTCCCTGATGCCGCGAATCCCCCGGGTCAGGACCTTCGCGTAACCGGGATTGATGTGCCCGACGGTGCGCGAGCGGAAGTAGTGGTAGAGCACCCCGCGGTCGTCCGCGCGCCACATCGCCGGCGGAACGGCTTCCATCAGCCGGTCCACCACCTGCCGCCCGCGCCAGTAGGGGAAGACCTCCTGCCTCAGCACGGCCTTGGTCTCGTCGCTCACGAAGAACGGTGTGTCCTTGCGCGCGGCCAGGCGATCGAGGTCGCGCTCGACCCAGGCACAGTTGATCTCGGGGAACACCGGCGAGCCCCTGGGCTTCCAGGTCTTCGAGCCGACGATCGCCTCCCCGTCGCGCACCACCACCGGGTGTTCCTCGAGGATGCGCTGGATCATCAGCGCCCGGCGGATGGGCAGCGGCTGGCCTTCGGTCTCACGGAAGGACCGGGTGGCGGCCACCGCCCGCTCGGCGAACAACTCGGGCGTCGCCGTGGTATTGCGCCGCATTCCTGCCAGCACGCGCGGGGTCGGCCCCGCGGCAGGGTGGACGAGGGAGTCGGGGATGAAGGCAGTCTCCATGGATGACGTACAGGTTACATCAGGGATCGGGGGTGGGGGATCAGGATCACTTGTCCAGGGAGCAAGGGACCATTTGACAATGCCCATTTGCCCCCTGGCGAAGTGGTCAGTCGCAAAGTGACAGGCCCTGATTTCCGTCGCCGTCGGCCTGTCACCTGATGCCAGCGCTTCATCACAACCAGGCCGCGACTCGTCCCGACCCTCTTGCCGCGAGGCTCGGTGGCGTCGATCCTGCAGAGGAGGACCCGACTCGCCATGCCCCCGCGAAAGCGGCAACCTGCCGCTCTTCCGGCCGCTCGCCCACCCGTCCGCCGCCGTGTCGTCCTCGCGGTGGCCGGAGGGCTCGTGCTCGCGGCCGTCGTTGCCTCTGCGGTGCTGAGCCGGCCGGGCGGCGGGCAGTCGCGGTCGCCCGCAGGGCCGATCATCCTCATTTCCGTGGACACGCTCCGCGCCGACCGTGTCGGAGCCTACGGCTACCGCCGGGCTTCGACGCCCGTGATGGATCGGCTGGCATCGGAGGGCGTGCTGTTCGAGCGCGCGCTGTCGCACTCCCCGCAGACGCTGCCCGCGCACGCGTCGATCCTCGGCGGCCGGCTGCCGTTCCAGCACGGGGTCCGCGACAACATTGGCTTCTCGGTGGGGCCCGGCGAGCGACTGCTCCCTTCACGGCTCCGGGAGCGCGGTTATCGCTCGGCCGGGTTCGTATCGGCCTTCGTGCTGCGCCGGGAGACCGGGATCGGCGCAGGCTTCGACCTCTTCGACGCCGAGTTGCCGCCTGCCGAGCCCGAGGCGTCGATGGGGAGCGTGCGACGGGACGGCGCGGACACCGTCCGGCGCGCGCGGGAGTGGCTCGCGGCACAACCGGATGGCCGCTTCCTGCTGTTCGTCCACCTCTACGAACCGCACCGCCCGTGGCGCGTGCCCGCCGGCTTCGGCGGCGGCTACGACGGAGCGGTGTCGTACGCCGACTCGCTCGTCGGCCAGTTCCTCGAAGGGCTCCAAGAGCGCGGCCTCTACGACGAGTCGCTCATCGTGCTCCTGTCGGATCACGGCGAAGGGCTTGGCGACCACGGCGAGGAGGAGCACGGCGTGTTCCTCTACGACGAAGCCACCCGGGTCCCGCTCATCGTCAAGCTGCCCGGCGGGCAGCGCGCGGGAACCCGCGTGAAGGACCCGGTGCAGCACGTCGACGTCCTCCCGACGCTGCTCGAGCACGCGGGCGTGCCCGGCGCGACGGGGCTCGAAGGCCGATCGCTCCTTCCGCTGCTCCAGGGCCGGCGCGACAGCCTCGGCGAGCGGGGCATCTACTCCGAGGCGCTCTACCCGCGATACCACTTCGGCTGGAGCGAGCTGTATTCGCTCACCGACGGACGCTACCGCTTCATCCTCGCGCCGACGCCCGAACTGTACGACCTCCGCCAGGATCCCGGCGAGAGGAACAATCTCGCCGTCGCCCGGGCGTCCACGGCCGGCGCCATGCGGCGCGCGCTCGAGTCGCGCATCACGGGCACCCTCGACCGGCCCTCGCCCGTTTCGGCCGAGGACCAGGCCCGCTTCCAGGCGCTGGGCTACATCGGGCAAACGGGGGGACCGGTGGCCACGTCGGGCGGAAACCTGCCCGATCCAAAGGCGAACATCCACGTGCTGGAGCGGTACCGCGAGGGCGTGACCCTCATGAGCCGACGTCAGCTCGTGGAAGCGATCGAGATCTTCCGTGAGGTCGTGAACGCGCAGCCGTCGATGTTCGACGTGTGGGTGCAGCTCGGGCACGCGTTGATGCGGGCCGGGCGCCACCGCGAGGCGATCGAGGCGCTGCGGCGGTCCGTGGACCTCGATCCCGGCGCCACGGACAGCCTGCTGGCGATTGCCGTCGGATACCTCCGCCTGGGCGAGCTGCCGGAGGCGAGGGAGCATGCGCGGCTGGCGCTCGAGCGCGAGCCGGCACGCGCCCGGGAGATCCTCGCACGGGTGGCCCTCGCGCGTGGCGACGCCGAGGAGGCGCTGGCCGAGGCGAAGCAAGCGCAGGAGGCGGACCCCACCATACCGCTGCCGGCCTACATCGAGGGCGCCCTGCACCATCGGCGCGGTGACTACGCGGGGGCGATCCCGCCGCTCGAAAGGGCGGCGCAGCAGGCGGTCGCGCGGCATCTGTCGATTCGCGACCTGCATTTCACGCTGGCCGACTCGCTCGCCCATGTGGGCCGCCAGGCCGACGCCGAGGCCGCGTTCCAGGCGGAGATCCGCGCATTCCCAGAGAACAGCCACGCGCGTGCATCCCTCGCGCTGCTCTACCAGGCGCAGGGGCGGTCGGCCGACGCCACGCGGACCCTCGCCGAACTCGTGCGGGCCACGCCGACGCCGGAGTCGTACGCCCTGGCAATCCGCACGCTGGAGATCGCAGGCCGCGGCGCCGAGGCGGCCGGCATGCTCGCGCAGGCCCGGCGGCGCTTCCCGGAAAACAGGGACCTTCGACGGCTGCCAGCCACGCCTGCGGGCGGACGACGGGAATGACGAAGCGGACGACGGCAGGACGAGGGGGGAGGGCGGCAGACGGAGGCGCCAGGGGGGTCGGGTCACTTCGCCGGAGGCCGGGGAGAGGAAGTGTCCCGACCCCCTATCGTCGCGTGCCGTGGCGGCTGATGGGCATCCTGGCATCGTTGATGGCGGTCGCCCTTGCCGGCTGGTGGTGGGTCGCGGCGCGCCCGACGGAGCTGCCCCCGCGCGACCGCAATGTCCTTTTGATCACCATCGACACGCTTCGCGCCAACGCGCCGGGGTACGCGGGCGGCCGCGCGGCGACGCCCAACCTCGATCGCCTCGCACGCGAGGGCTGGAGCTTCGACTTCGCGCACGGGCATAGCGTGGTCACGCTGCCGTCGCACGCGTCGATCCTCACCGGGCTCTACCCCTTCGCGCACGGCATCCGCGACAACTCAGGCTACCGGCTGCCGGAGGGAACGCCGACGCTCGCGACGTGGCTGCGCGGCCAGGGCTACGCAACTGGCGCCTTCGTCGGCGCGTTTCCCCTCGACGCGAGGTTCGGCCTCGGCGCAGGCTTCGACACGTACGACGATCGGTACCCCTCCGCCGGCCGGGCGAGTGAACTGCTCATGCCGGAGCGTCCGGCGAACCAGGTCGTGGAGGCGGCCACGGGTTGGATCAGGCGGCAGACGGGCCGGTGGTTCGCGTGGGTGCACGTGTTCGACCCTCACGCGCCCTACCAGGCACCGCCGCCGTTCCGCCAGCAGTACGCGACGGATCCGTACGCGGGGGAAGTGGCCTGGGTGGATCACGCCCTGGGGCCCCTGCTCGAACTCGTTCGTTCAGGTGACCGGCCGGCGCTGGTCATCGTCACCGCGGACCACGGCGAGGCGCTCGGCGCGCACGGCGAGGCAACGCACGGCCTGTTCGCCTACGAAGAGACGCTGCGGGTACCGCTGATCGTCGCGGCGACGGACGTAGGCGGCGGAAGGGTCGCCTCACGACCCTTTTCCGTCGCCGCGCGGCACGTCGACATCCTGCCGACCATCGCCGACAGCCTGGGCCTCCCGAGGCCCGAGGGGCTGCCGGGTCTCTCGCTGCGCCCCGGGGCGGAGCGGCCGCCCGACGGGCAGGTGGCCTCCTATTTCGAGTCGCTGACAGCCTCGCTCAACCGCGGGTGGGCGCCGTTGACCGGCGTGCTGCTGGGACACGAGAAGTACATCGACCTGCCAATCCCCGAGCTGTACGACCTTGGCGCGGATCCGGCGGAGCAGGACAACCGGCACGACGGGCAGCCGCAGCGCGTGCGCGCGCTGTCCGCGATGCTCGACCGGCTCCGGCAGGGCGCGAGACGGCACTCGCGCGCCACGGAGGATCGCGAGACCCGGCGTCGCCTGGAGGCTCTTGGCTACGTATCGGCAGGTGCGCCCGCTCGAGATCGCTACACCGAAGACGACGACCCAAAGCGCCTGGTTGCGCTGGACCAGGCGGTGCAGCGCGGCGTAGAACTCTTCCAGCAGGGCAACCTCGAAGGGGCGCGGCAGGCGTACTCCGCCACGATCCGCCAGCGCCCGGCCATGGTGACGCCCTACCTGCACCTCGCGTATCTCGAGTGGGAGTCGGGGGAGCCGGCAGCGCGCAATCCAGACGCTGCGGTCGGGCCTGGCGGCCGGCGCGGTGAACGGCGAGATGCAGTCGCAGCTGGGCATCTACCTGGCGGAAGCAGGCTCGCCGCCCGAGGCCGTGCGTGTGCTCGAAGCCGCCTTGAAGAGCGAGCCCGGAGACATCGATGCGCTCAACGGGCTCGGCATCGCGCTGTTTCGGTCGGGCCGCACGGCGGACGCCGAACGCGCCTTCCGTTCCGCGCTCGAGCGGGATCTCACCGACGTGACCGCCTGGCAGAACCTCGGCACCCTGGCTCTCTCGACTGGTGACCTCCCCGGCGCGCGCCGCGCCTTCACGACGGCGCTCGCGCGCGACCCCTCGCTCGTTGGCGCCCTCAACGGCGTTGGCGTCGTCGAATCCCGCTCGGGCAACACCGCCGCGGCCATCGAGGCGTGGCGCCGCGTGGTGGCCCTCAATCCCCGCCACTTCGACGCGCTCTACAACCTCGCCTCCAGCCTCGTGAAGACGGGCCAGCGCGACGCGGCCCGGCCGTACCTGCAGCAATTCGCCGCCACCGCGCCGGCGGCGTTCTATGGCGAGGATTTACAGCGAGTGAAGCAGTGGCTGGGACAGTGACGATGGAACTCCCACCGAGATACAGCCTGAACGGACACGGCGAGCGAGACGTGGAGGAGACGCCCCGCCCGCCGGCCCGAAGGTTGCCACAGTTGGGTACGAACGGCAACCACGCTCGCCTGGCGTCAGGAACTCCAGGCGGCAGGCGGTAGGCGGGACGATCCGCCCTCCGCCTTCCGCCCATCCCGCCTTGGTTCCAGGCCTTGGGTTACACCCCCGCCTGTTAGAACAGCAGCCGGAACCCGAACCGCAGCACGCGCGGCGCGATGATCTCGCGCGCCTGACGGAAGTTCGTCGAGTCGGCCTGCCGGTTCTGCTGCAAAGTCGTGTTGTTGTTGAACGCGTTGAACAGGTCCACGTCGAACGTTGCGTTGACGCGGCCGAACGTGAAGGCCTTCTGGGCCCGAAAGTCAACCATGTGCACGTCGTCGTAGCGCAGGGTGTCGAGGTCCTGGTTCACGAGCACCTGCGTCTGCGTTCCCAGGGCGCCCCTGTTGACGCTGATGTACTCCGGGTTCGGATAGCCCTGATGCCCGTACACCGACCCGGCGACGCTCACGCCCCAGGGCAGCTGGTACAGCGCCAGGGCGGAGTAGCTCCACTTCGAGTGGATGAACACGTCGCCGCGGGGTCCACTGCCGCCGCCGGCGGACGTCGCCACGATCCCGCCGTCGAACGCCGGGCTCGGCGGGATGAACAAGGGAGTCTCCGTCGTGACCGCCCGGGGCGTGGGGTCCTGCAACGCGACGTTGGGATCGTCGAAGAACTCCTCGTTGTTCTGCCAAGTGAAACTGCCTCTCAGCATCCAGCGATCCGCCAGCCGCTTGGTAGCCACGAAGTCCACGTTCCAGGACCGGATGTGGTACCCGTCGCGATTGGTGAGGAAGATCCCGCGTCCGGGAGGCAACGACGAGCCTTCCCTCAGCTCGTAGACGGGCGTGTCGGAGGTGACGCCGCCGGCGGAGCCGGCGACCCCCGTCTGGACGTAGTCGGCCCTGGTGAGGTCCCGGAACGGCGCCCAGATCGTCCGGTTGATGTAGCCCCACCCGCCGTTCACGCCGACGGTCAGGTTGCGAGCGAGCTCGTGCTCGATCCCGGCGACCACCGACTGCGTGATCGGCGCCTTGAGGTCGGGGTCCACCTGGTTGGGACTGAACGGCGCCGACGGGTTGTCGGGATCGATGCCGTACGACGAGCCCGTGGCGGTCAGCAGTTCGCCCGCCTGCGGGATGTTGTCGCCGTTCGCGTCCTGGAAGTAGTACTCGATCGCGGCGAGCTGGACGGGGTTGTCGAAGGCCACGTAGGTGGATCGCAGCTGCTCGGCGAAGCGGCCGTACGAAGCCTTGACGATGGTCGAGTCGTTCAACCGGTAGGTCGCGCCGATGCGCGGCGAGACGTCGTTCCAGGTGAACACCGGCGGCGCGCCGGGGTAGTTCAGGGCCGGCACGATGCCGGGTGCGAGGTCGTTGGCCGGGCCCGTCGAAGGCAGGTTCTCGCCGTTCTGCCGGTCGAACCGGGCACCCGCGTTGATGGTCCAGTAGCCGAACGTGAGGATGTCGCCCACGTAGAAGCTGGTGGTGTTGAGCCGCAACTGGACGTCGGCGGCGCGAGTGATCTCGGCCCAGCCGATCCCCGAGGGGATGTCCAGGCTTTCGAGGTTCACGATTGACCACGTCTGGTTGCCGGGCCAGCGGGTGATCGAGCTGACGGGCGTGCGGCGGTACTGGAACCCGAACCGCAGCTCGTTCCGTCCCGCGTACCAGCTGCCGTCCACGTTCGTCTGGTACTGCGGCCGGTCGGTGATGTACTGGTAGTAGCTGCCGTGGTTGACGCTGCCGGCGCCGAAGTCGCGCCAGAGCTGCGCGTTCATGCCGCCCTGCGGGTCGAACGAGAAGCCGCCGTCGATGTAGGCGAACTTCCCGGAGAGCATCAGCGCGGGCCCGAAGACGTGCGAGTCCTCGAACTTGAAGATGCTCGTGGGGCCGGTCTGGTTCCACGTCGTCTCGGGCGGCCGGGTGACGCCCGCGTTACGTCCAATCTTGGTCTTCTCGCCCCGGTAATAGAAGAAGTTGAACTCGTTCGACTGCGCCAGCTGCGCGTTGACCTTCGCCGACGTGTTGTCCAGCTCCGTGTCGTCGGGGCGGCCGGTGATCGCCACCTGGCGGATGTCGTTCTTGGCCCACGCGCCCCAGAACCACAACCGATCGCGGAGGATGGGGCCGCCGATGTCGCCGCCGTACTCGGCGATCTGGCGGATACCGTTGCCGCGGAACCCGAGGGCCTCCAGGTCGGACGGGATGTTGGTGCCCTGCAGGTCGTCGTTGGTGAAGTACACCCGAGCCTGGCCCTTGAAGTCGTTCGTCCCGCGCTTGGTGACGAAGTTGATGCCGAGGCCCGCCGTCTGCTGCCGCGGATCCTGGCCGCTGGTCGTGAACTGCACCTCCTCGAAGGTGGCGAAGTCGTAGTACGTGGGACTCGCCCCAATCGCCGCCGGGTCGGTGATGGTTACGCCGTCGATGTTCCACATCGTGTTCGACCCGTCGTCGCCGCGGGCCGAGAAGACCGACTGCTGACCGCTCTCCGAACCGCCGACGTTGATGCGGTCGAGCTGAACGCCGGGCACGAACTGAAGCAGCACCCACGGATCCCTCGCCGTCGGCACCTCGTTGAGCATGGCCTGGTCGAAGTTGGCCACGTTGCCCTGGGTGCGCGTGTCGAGCATCGGGGTGTCGGCCGTGACCCTGACCTCTTCCTGCACGCCGGCCACCGCCATCTCCATCTTCAGCTCGACGTTCGTGCCGACGCCGACGATGACCTTATCGCGCACGTAGGGCGTGAAGCCGGCGAGCGTTGCGCGGAGGTTGTACTCGCCCGGGTCGAGGTTGTCGAACCGGAACTCGCCCTGGGCACCGGTGACGACCTCCCGGGCGCCGGTCTGCGCGGAGGTCAGCTGCACGGTGGTGCCGGGCAGGACCGCGCCGCTGTTGTCGGTGACGGTGCCGTAGATCGAGCCGCGCGAGACCTGCGCCAACGCCCCGGGCGACAGGCCCAGGAACGCCGCGAGGACGACGCCGCTCACGACGCGTGAAGCGTTCATGCTGTCCCTCCATCGAGTGGAGGATCCCGGGCACGGCCGGTCAAGGGGGCTCGCCCGTTGCCAGCGGGCTACCGGAATCCTGACGATCGCGCTGCAGGAGTCCTTTCAGCCTGCGCATGTGTCGAGGGAGCAACCAGGGTGCCGCGAACCGCTCGCCTCCTTCAGCGATCGCGCGGAACCGCCCGAGTTGCTGGGCGATTTGTTACGAGCGGGTCGACCAGCCGGGGACGAGCGGACGCGCGCGTGTGACGAGCGACGGCGGAGGACCACGCCCGCCGGCCTCCGGCGGCGCAATTCACTCGCGGCGCTGCCGCCTCGTTCAAATCCGTGGATTTCACTACGGAAACCCGGAGTTGCGGCAGCCACGGCCCTGCTTGACGCGCGCCGCTCGAGGATTCGATAGTGGGTCATGAGGAGCGCAGACCCCCGACCCCTCACCATCCTCGCCGTCGCGACGCTGCTCGGCATCTACTCGAGCCTGCTCGCCTACAGCTTCCAACTGACGATGCAACAGGCCAACTGGTGGCGGCTGTTCGCGTTGAACATCAGCTACTGGTACGCGTGGGCTTTGCTCGCGCCGTTGATCTTCCGGCTGTCGCGTCGCTTCCGGTTCGATCGCAAACGCGTGGCGCACGGCGCTCGCGGTCCACCTCGCCGCCGCAGGCGCTGACGGCGCTGGCGCACGTGATGATGACCGTCGCCGTGCAGAACTTCCTGCGCGGCGCGCTGACGTGGGAGTCGTGGTTCGCCGTCGTCCGCGAGACCTACTGGACGTCGGTGGACTGGGAGATGATGACGTACTGGACGATCGTCGGTGTGAGCCACGCGCTGCACTTCCAGTCGGTGGTGCGGCAGCGCGAGCTCACCGCGGCCCACCTCGAGACGCGGCTCGCCGAAGCGCGCCTCCAGAGCCTCCAGCGGCAGCTGCACCCGCACTTCCTCTTCAACACGCTGCACGGCATCTCGGCGCTGATGCACAGCGATCTTGCCGCCGCCGATCGGATGATCGCCCTGCTCGGCGACCTGCTGCGCAGTTCGCTCCAGATCACCGCGCAGGAAATCCCGCTGAAGGACGAGCTGGATCTCCTCGGCAAGTACCTGGACATTGAACGACTTCGCTTTCGCCACCGTCTAACCGTGTCATACGACATTCCTGCGGAGACGCTGGACGCGCTCGTGCCGAGCCTCCTCCTGCAGCCGCTGGTCGAGAACGCGCTCGACCACGGCATCGCGCCCAGCAGCGCCGGCGGCCGACTCGACATACGCGCCCGCCGCGACGACGACCGGCTCTTCCTCGAGGTCAGTCGACGACGGCGTCGGCCTCCGGGAGGACGCGCTCACGGCAATCCAGAAGGGGATCGGCGTGTCGAACACGCGGTCCCGCCTGCAGTGCCTCTACGGGCCCGCCGCAGCGCTTCGAGTTCTTCCGCGCGGGCCCCAGGGGGCTGACGGTCCGCGTGGTGATCCCGTGGCACGACGCGGTCCCCGTCTCCCAGCCAAGGTCGGTGGAGTGGGTGTCATGACCATCAGGACGCTCGTCGTGGACGACGAACCGCTCGGCCGCGAGCGGATAACGATGCTGCTCGAGGGCGAGCCCGACGTCGAGGTGGTGGGGCAATGCGGTGACGGCCCGTCGGCGCTCCAGGCGATCAAGGAGACGTCTCCACACCTCGTCTTCCTCGACGTCCAGATGCCCGAGCGTGACGGCTTCGAGGTCATGGCCGACCTCGGCCACGAGCGGCTGCCCCTCGTGATCTTCGTGACCGCCTACGACAACTACGCGCTTCGCGCGTTCGAGGTCCGGGCCCTCGACTACCTCCTCAAGCCGTTCGACCGGGAGCGGTTCCGCATGGCGCTCGGCCGCGCGCGGCAGGAAGTGGCGCTGGTGGAGGCCGAGGACATCGCCAAGCGCGTGCTCGCGTTCGCGTCCGACCACCTGCCCGAGCCGTCTGCACACCCCGAGCGGCTGATCGTGAAGACGGGCGGCCGCGTGTTCTTCCTCAGGACCCGCGACATCGACTGGATGGAGGCGGCCGGGAACTACTTGCGCGTGCACGTCGGCACGGACGCCCACATGATCCGCCAGACGATGAGCGGCATCGAGGAGCAGCTCGACCCGCGCGTGTTCTTTCGCATCCACCGTTCCCAGCTCGTCAACATCGACCGCATCAAGGAACTCCGCCCGCTCTTCAACGGCGAGTACGAGGTCGTGTTGCGCAGCGGCGCCCGCCTCACGCTGAGCCGCACCTATCGCGACAAGCTCCAGACACGGCTGGGGAGCTCGTTCTGAACAGTGGACAGTGAGCAGCAGATCACGCGTGATCCAACTGATCACCGGCCACTGGCAGCCACTGACCACTAACCACCCGCCACCGGTGACTGACCACTGACCACTGGCCACCGAGCGACGTCGTCACACCAAACGTCCTCCCGTCACAAAGCGCTCGCCCCCCGTCACATTTCCCGGCGCAAGATGTCCGCGCATCCGTCTACCGGTGTAAGGGTCACGCGAGGCGGCGGCAGCCCCTCGAGGCCAGGCTGTCGCCTTGCCCCACTGGTGACCCGGGAGGAAGACGATGCGCCCCCCATCCGCGTGCCTCCTGGTCATGCTGGTCGTGGCGCCCGCGTTCGCGGGCCCCGAAGAGACGGCGCGAGTCCGATGCCTCGACCGCGAGTCGCTGCAGCTGCTCGGCACCGTCCGCGATCAGTCCCCCACCGTCCGCCGCATGCTGGAGCGGCTCGAGAAGTCCGACCTGATCACCTACATCCGCATCGGCCCCTCGCTCTCCTTCGCGCGGGCCCGAGCGACCACCCGGATCCTCGGGCACGTGCGCGAGGCGAGGTTCGTGCTCATCTCGATCACCAGCCTGGCGGCGGAGGTGGACCGCGTCCTGCTGCTCGGCCACGAACTGCAGCACGCCGTCGAGCTCGCCGACGCACCGTGGGTTCGCGACGACGACGGGATGGTGGAGATGTACGAGCGCATCGGGTGGCGCGAGTCGTCGTTCACGTTCGAGACGCCGGCGGCGGTTGACGCAGGACGGCAGGTCAGGGAGGAAGTGTACGCGGCCACGCGGATGGCGAGGAACGGGAGGGCGGTCGTCGGGACGAGATGACGTAGGGGGCGGGCCCGACCCTGATCCCTATTCAGGCCCCCCGAGCAGCTTCTTCGCGAAGTACCGGAACCGGTGATAGGCCAGGCCGAGGCGACGCGCCGCTTCGGCCTGGTTTCCTCCGCACGTGTCGAGCGCCTGCCGCAGCAGGCCGCGCTGGAACGCGGCCACCCGCTCGTGGAAGCTGCCGCCGGCCGGGGCCGGGCCGGTCAGGCCGCCGGGCAGCGCGAGATCCTCCACGTTGATCTCCTGGGTGGTGTCGCGATACGCGGCGCGCTCGACGATCGTCTTCAGCTCGCGCACGTTGCCCGGGAACGGGTAGCGCTCGAGCGCGGCCAGGGCGGGGGCGTCGAAGCCCTTCGAGCCCAGCGCTGGAACCTCGCGCAGGAAGTCCCGCAGGAAGTGGCGGGCGAGCACCGGGATGTCGCCCTGCCGCTCGCGCAGCGGCGGCACGAAGACCACCTCGAACGCGAGGCGATCGTACAGGTCCGGCAGGAACCACCCCTCCCGGATGCCCAGCTCGAGGTCGGCGTTGCTCGCCGCGAGGATCCGCGCCGTGGTCCGGAACTCGCGGCTCCCGCCCACGCGCGTGAACGTCCCGTACTCGACCACCCGCAGGATCTTCTGCTGGAAGGCGTGCGGCATGTGGGAGATCTCGTCGAGGAACAGAGTCCCGCCGCTCGCCTGCTCGAACTTCCCGGCGGCCTGCCGGTCCGCGCCCGTGAAAGCGCCCTTCTCGTGCCCGAACAG
Organism: uncultured Acidobacteriota bacterium; assembly: GCA_963744445.1. Taxonomy (GTDB): domain Bacteria; phylum Acidobacteriota; class Vicinamibacteria; order Vicinamibacterales; family Fen-181; genus CAVUTP01. Next base: position 902,612 of record CAVUTP010000014.1, on the reverse strand, counting down.
CTCGCTCTCGAGCAGCGTCTCGGGGAAGGCCGCGCAGTTCACCGCGACGAACGGGCGTTCGCGCCGGCCCGACGCGTTGTGAATGGCCCGCGCCACGAGCTCCTTGCCGGTGCCGCGCTCGCCGGCGATCAGGACGGGCCGCGGAATCGCCGCAACTCGCGCCACCCGCTCGAGCACCTCGCGAATCTGCGGCGAATCCCCCACGAGCCGGCCGCGTTCGCGCTCCACCTGGCGCAGCCGCTGGTTCTGCTCGTGCAGCGCGCGGTTCTGCGCCCGAAGCGCGATCATCGGCCGCAGCTTGGCGAGCAGCGTCGAGACGCGCTCCTCCAGCCGGTCGCCGAGCACCAGGAAGTCGGTCGCCCCCGCCGCCACTGCCTCCCCTGCCAGGTGAACGTCGCCGTGCCCCGCCACAGCCACGACGGGCAGTTCCGGCTCGCGGCCGCGAAGCGTCCGCACGAGCTCCCGCGCCTCGCCGACGTCGTCGGCCCACCCCAACACGACGACGTCAGGCGCCGGCTCCCGTTCGAGTCGCTGAGACAGGTCGGCACTGGCTGACACCTCAACGTCCTCGGGGCCGCAGGAGGCAGCAAAAGCTTCGCGCAGCTGGTTCAGCGGGTGCGCCGGCGACGGGACGAGCAGGATGGTGGGGCCCATAGTGGCTAGTGGTCAGTGGTCAGTCGATCACGATGACGACCGTGCGATACGAGGCCGGCGGTCGGCTGACCGCCGGTCACTGGCCACGGACTAGCCGCAGTGTATCTCAATGTGAGGATTTTTCTCATCCCCTGAGACCCCGTGTCACCCCGCCGAACCATTCGGCCCGCTAATGCGTTGATGCAACGGGAGATGCCGTCGGCGGTGCGCTGGAGGACGACTTGCCTTCTTCCACCTGTAACCCTGGCGACGACGAGCCAGTAATAAGAGGAGTAGGGTCTCCGGAAAGGGCGTGGTGGCCGAGGTGGACTTCATGTTGTGCGTGGTCGCGTTCCTGCTGCTGGCATGCGTCATCGTGCCGGTGGCCGCGGTGGCGGTCCTGGCCCTCTCGGGCCGGAAGCCGTCGCGCCGCGACGCCCGGGGGCCGGGATTATCACTCCCCCCGGCGAACGGTGTAAGGTAATTGACCGGACACCGCAACGCCGCCGCCATGGACGACAACGAGAAGCTTGCGACCGGCCGCGACATCATCCTCGAGATCTCGAAAGCCATGCGCTCGAGCCTCGAGCCGCTGCTGTTCTCCACGGTCGCGCCAACCCGCTACTGCGTGTACCTGCATCCCCTCGACTACGAGCGCCTCGAGGGGATCTTCCCGGTGATTGCCGAGCAGGCGAAGCGCGCGCTCGACGCCGAGGTCGCGCGCTGGAACGCTTCCGCGCGGCCCGGCCGTCTGCCCCGCCGCTGGCTGGGCGGGGCCGAGCCTTCCCCGGCCATCGAGCCGCTGTCCGAGGCCTGGGAGGTGCGATTCGAGCGCGACGCCGACGGGGAGATGGCCCCGGGCGACATCGCGATTGCGTCGGAACTGACGCTGCCGGCGCGGCCGGAACTGGAGGGCTCGCGCACCCGGCGGGTGACGACGCTCCGTCACGGCACCGAGACGAGCCGACGCGAGCAGATCGTCCAGGGGCCGCCGCCGCTGCCGGCGGCCGCCGTTCCCGAATCTACCGCCGCGGGCGGAACGGTCTATGGCACGCTCGCGTATCAGGATCGGCAGGGGCCGCAGAAGGTGCCGATCACGCGAAGCCAGGTGGTGATCGGCCGCGGCGGCCTCGGCTACTGGGTGGACGTGAAGCTCGACGTCTCCGCCGACGTCTCGCGCGAGCACGTGCGCCTCCGGCGTGACGAAGCCAGCGGGACGTTCTTCCTCAAGGACGTCAGCAGCCTGGGTACCACGCTCGACGGGACCCCGGTGCCGAGCAGCGTCGAGGTGGTGGAGGGCCGCAAGCGCGACACCGGAGTCGAGGTGCCGCTCCCGACGAAGGCGCGCATCGGCCTGGCCAATGTCATCGTGCTCGAATTCGAAGCCGGGAGCGGTTCGTGACCTCGCTGTACTGGCTGCGCTACGGATACCTCGTGCTGTTGATCGCGGGCGCGGCCGTGCTCTGCCTGCTCGCCTGGCGCAACGATGCCTAGCGCCGCCCCCCGTCAGACCCGCCTTCACGCCGGCGCCGCCAGCCACATGGGCCTGCGCCGGGAGAACAACGAGGACCGCTTTCACTGCGACCCGGTGCGGGGGGTGTTCCTCGTCGTGGACGGCGTCGGCGGACAGGCCGCCGGCGAGCACGCCGCGGAAACCGCCCTGCGGATGATCCGCACCCGGCTCGAGCGCGAGACGGGAAGCGCGGCCGACCGTCTCCGCGAGGCCATCACCCTCGCCAACAACGAGATTCACCGCGAGGCCTCCGCGAACCCCGCCCTGGAAGGGATGTCGTGCGTGCTCACGGTCGCGCTGGTCCGCGACGGCCGCGTCACGATTGGCCATGTCGGCGACAGCCGGCTCTACCTGTTCGCAGGCGGCGACATCCGCAAGGTGACGCATGATCACTCGCCGGTCGGGGAGCGCGAGGACGTTGGCGAACTGGACGAACTGGAGGCGATGCGCCACCCGCGGCGCAACGAGATCTACCGCGACGTGGGCTCCACGACGCACGAGCCTGGCGACGAGGGATTCGTCGAGATCGTGGACGAGCCCTTCGGCCCCAACGACGCGATACTGCTTTGCACGGACGGCCTGAGCGACCTCGTGCCGTCGGCCGCCATCGCCTCGATTGTCTACGGCGGCGGCAACCCGCAGGCCGTCGTGGATCGCCTGATCGAAAGCGCCAACTCGGCTGGAGGCAAGGACAACGTGACGGTGGTGTTCGTGACGGGTGCGTCGTTCGCATCCGCCGCGCGCCGGCACGGTGCCCGCTGGGCCGCACGGGCGGCCGCGACGTCGGCGCAGCCTGCCTCCGACGGGACGACCGCGTCGGCGGACCGCGGCAACAGCGCGCGTCGCTCCCGCGGCTCGCTGCTGGGGTGGCTGGTCTCGCGGCCGGCGATGCTGGCGCTCGGGGTTTTCCTCGGCCTCGCGCTCGGCCTCGGGCTCCTGATGGCCAGCGCGCACCTGGCCGATCGTCTTGCCGGGTTGGTCCGTCCCGAGTCATGGGCGAGGACCTGGAAGGTTGGCGCCTTGCCCGACGACGACGTCACGACGATCGGCGAGGCGCTGCGGCTGGCCAGGCCGGGCGACACGATCGAGGTGGGGCCGGGCGAGTACACGGCGCCGGTGGTCATAGAAGGTGCGATCCGGATGGTGAGCCGGAAGCCGCACGAGGCAATCCTGCGGCCGCCCGACCCGGCCGCCGGGCGGTGGACGGCGGTCACGGTGCGGCCGGGGGCTTCGGGGCGGCTGTCGGGCTTCACGATTCGCGGAGACCAGGCGGGCCGGCTCGCCGTCGGCCTGTCGATCGCCGAAGCGGTGGTGGAGATCGAAGACGTCGAGATCTCGGGCGCGCGCGAGGCGGCCGTGTCGCTCCTGCCCGGCTCCCGCGCCACGATTCGGGGCAGCCACATCCACGACAACCCGGGTGCAGGTGTCGTGGTCGAGGCCGACGCGCTCCCCCGGCTCCTGCACAACGTGGTGACGCGGAACGGCACGTCGGCCGCCGCGCCGCGGGCCGGGCTCGAGATCAAGGAAGGCGGCTCACCGCACCTGTTCGGAAACATCATCGCCGGCAACGGCGCGAACGAGATCTCCGGGCTGCCGCCCGTCGCGCGGACGGAGTGGCAGCGTGACAACATGATCGGCCTTCCGGCCCCGGTGCGCCCGGCGAGGCCGGCCCCGGTGCGCCAGGTCCCACGGTGACGGGCTTGCTCGATCGGGACTTCGGCAAGTATCGCCTCCTCAAGCGTCTCGGCCGCGGCGGCATGGCCGACGTCTACCTCGCGCACGACACGCGAACACGATCGGGACGTCGCGCTGAAGCTGGTCGAAATTCGCGGCGACCGCGACTCCCGGGAGATTTGCGACGCCGAGCGGCGCGGCGCACTGCTGCAGGACCAGTTCAGCCGGATGGACAACCACGTGCCGCTCGTGCACGGCTGGGGCACGCACGACGGCTGGTTCTTCATCGACATGGAGTACGTGGACGGCGAGGACCTGGCCGAGCGCGCGGGCCGCGGCCCGATGCCCGCCGACGAGGCCTCGTGGGTGGGCGTCGAGATTTGCTCTTTCCTGGAGCGCGCCCACCGGTTCGAGGCCGCGCTCGAGGAAGCCCGCGTCCGCGGCATCATCCACGGAGACATCAAGCCCAAGAACGTACGGCTCAACCGGGCCGGCGAGCTGAAGGTGCTGGACTTCGGGATCGCCAAGGGCCTGTCGCTGTCCCGCAAGCTCACGCGCAACGACTTCGGCAGCGTGTCCTACATGTCGCCCGAGCGCCTCGACACGGGCGACGTGGACGTGCACTCGGACCTCTGGTCGGTCGGCGTGCTGCTCTACGAGCTGGTGGCCGGGCGTGTCCCCTTCGAGGCCGAGACCACTCCCCGCCTCGAGGCCGTGATCCGGTCCCGGCAGCCGGCTCCCCCGCTGCCCGTGGAGTGTCCGCCGGCGCTGACCCGCATCATCCTCAAGGCGATCGCGGGGGACCTGCGCCGCCGCTACCAGGACGCTGGTGAGATCCGGGAGGACCTCGAGGCGTTCCGCGCCGGCCTGGAAACCCGCGCCGACCGGGAGTGGCTCGGCGTGGAAACGCGTGGACGAACGGACGCGGCGGACGGCACCGCCCGGCGAGGCTGACTCGTTCGAGACGAGGAGAACCGCCCCGGAGTCGGGGACGGACGGCGGTTCGGAGGAAGAGGCCACGCGGCGGACGGGCTCCGCGCCGGTGGACGCGGAGGCCACCCGGCGAACCGGGGCCGCGGACGTACCGCCCTTGCCGGCGGGATTGGGGCCAGGCCCCAATTCGGTTCCCGTGCCCCTCGAACCGGCGCCCAGCCCCAAAGCCGTGCTGCTGACCCGCCGTGCCCGGCTCGGGGCCGGCCTCGTGCTGCTGGCGGCGATCGGGGTGGTGATGAACGAGGCCAGCGTGTGGTCCGATGCCCGGCAGCTTCGGGTGGACGTGGCCACCGCGCAGCCGGGAAGCGCGCACGATCTCTGGGATCGCTACCAGGCGCTCTCGTCCCGCAGCCTGCTTCGCGTCGGGGTCGCCGGCCTTCGGGCTCCCCTGCGGGATCGGTTGATGGCGCAGGCCGAACGCGTCATCGCCGACTACCGCCAGGACGCACCCGCCGTTCGCGAGGCGCAGTGGCGCGATGCGGCCACGCTGCTCACCGACGTGCTCCACCTCGACCCGTCCGATCGCATCGCGACGTCGCGGCTGCGCTACTGCGAGGGCCACCTGCAGCGGATCGACGGCGAGGCGCGGAAGCGGAAGAAGCAGGCCGCCGCGCAGCCACTGCACGCCGCGGTGGACAAGTTCACCGAGGCCGCCCGGCTCGACCAGCGGTGGCCCGATCCGTACCTCGGCCTGGCGCGCACGTACGTCTACGGCCTCGACGATCTCGATCGCGCCATCGCGGCGCTGAAGGACGCGGAGAGCCGCGGTTACAAGCCGGGCAACCGCGAGTTGGTGCAGATGGCCGACGGCTACCGCAGCCGGGCGGAGCGGATGCGGCGCGACGCGGCGGGAGTGAAGGGTCTCGACCAGGAGCGCGAGTACCTGGAGAATGCCCTGAAGGACTACCGGCAGGCGTTGGAGTTATACCGCCAGGCGATGGGGTTCGGGGACGTCAGCGCCAACATGCGGCAGGTCCAGACGCGCATCGACGAGACGGAGGCACGACTCGACGAGATCTCCCCGGACGGGCTTCGCGAGTTCCTCCGACGCATCATCGGCCGCTAACCATGCGCATCACCCACAGCACCGCCGCCCAGCGCGCGGCCGCGGCCGCCGCCCCCCGCCGCGGCGGCTGGCGCCGCGTTGAACTGGTCGCCCTCGCCACGGCCTCGGTCGTGTTCCTGGCCGGCCTGACGCTGGTTTACCAGGCGAAGACGCGCGGGACCGAGGCGGTGGCCGCGAGGCTCCCGGGCGGCCGCATCGTCGACATCAACGCCGTGGACCGGCCGGAACAGCTCCTGGCCACCCTCGAGGCCGTCATCGCCGACAGCGGCGAGCGCCGCTTCGTGGCCGAGGAGATTGTCGAGTGGCTGGCCGGCGGGGACGGCGGGCGCCGGCACGTGAACGGCGTCTCCGCGCTCGGCCTCGTGCAGGTATCCGAGCGGGATCTCGGCCGCACGCGCCGCCTGCCCTCCTTCAGGGAGCGGATCGCCGCGCGCAAGGCGGCCCAGGCGAAGCCGGGAGCCGGGGACCAGGCCGCGGCGCCCACGGTGACGGTGGCGCTCCTCACCGGCCCGCAGCTGTCGGCCCTGCGCCCGGCGCTGTCGGTGCGCGCGCACGGCGACTTCAGGAAGGCCGTCCTCTGGGCGGTGCTTCTCTTCCTGGCGGGCTTCTACCTCGCGCACGCGTGGTTGTCGTGGCGAGGCTCGACGGCGGACCAGGTGCTGCTGCCGGCCATCCACCTGTTGTGCGGCGTGGGCCTGGTCATGATGGTGAGCCTGCGGGACCCCGTGCGCGACCCGATGCTGTTCTCGCGCTTCGCGCAGGGCGCGGCCGCCGGTTGCGTCGCGCTCGCCGCCGTGTCCCTCGTGGACTTCCAGCGGTCGGCGCTGCGCCGCCTCAGCTACGTCCCGCTCATCGGCGCCGTCGCGCTGTCGGCGGTGCTCATCCTGTTCGGGAGCGGCCCGGGCACGAGCGACGCGAAGGTGAACCTGCTCGGCGTGCAGCCGGTGGAGGCGATCCGGCTGCTGGTGGTCCTGTTCCTGGCCGGGTACTTCGCCCAGCGGTGGGAGTTCCTGCGCGAGCTGAAGGAGCCGCGCTTCGCGCGATCCGCCTTCGGCCTCGACGTGCCGCGGCTCGACTACGTGCTGCCGGTCGTGGTCGGGATGGCGCTGGTGCTGGCGTTCTTCTTCCTCCAGAAGGACCTGGGGCCGGCGCTCGTGCTCGCGTGCGTGTTCCTCGCGATGTATGGCGTGGCGCGGGGACGTTCGACGATGGTCGGGGTCGGCCTGGGGCTGCTCGTGGCCGGCTTCGCCGCGGGGTACGCGATCGGCTTCCCGCACACGGTCGTTCAGCGGATCCAGATGTGGGCGTCGCCCTGGAGCAACGCCGTGCGCGGCGGCGACCAGCTGGCCCACGCCTTCTGGGCGCTGGGCGCGGGGGCGTTCAGCGGCACCGGGCTGGGCCTTGGCGATCCGCAGTTCGTACCTGCGGCGCACACCGACCTGGTGCTCACCGCGGTCGGGGAGGAGCTCGGGTTCGTGGGTCTGCTGGCCGTCCTCGTCGTATCGGCTCTGCTGGCCTGGCGGTCGTCGCGCATCGCCCTCCGCGCGCCCGGCGACTACACCTTCTTCCTGGCGCTCGGCCTGACGCTGAGCATCGTGCTGCAGCTGCTGCTGATTGCCTCGGGGCTGCTCGGCCTGATGCCGCTGACCGGCGTGGCCACACCGTTCCTCAGCTACGGCCGGTCGTCGATGATCGCCAACTTCCTGGGTTTCGGCGTGCTGCTCGCGATCAGCGCCCGTTCGACACGGGGCAAGGAACTGACGGAGTTCGTGCGCCCGACGCGTTGGGTGGCGGGTGCGCTGGGCGCGGTGCTGCTGCTGGTGGCCGGCCGGGCGGCGTGGCTGCAGGTGATGCGCGCCGACCAGACCGTCTCGGCCCCCGTCCTCGCGGTCCAGGCCGATGGTGGCCGCCGCTTCCAGTACAACCCGCGGCTGCTCGCCGTAGCTTCCGTCATCGTGCGCGGGACGATTACCGACCGGAACGGGATCCCGCTTGCGACCAGCCGGCCGGCGGACCTGGAGGCTCAAGCCGAGGCGCTCGCGCGGCTTGGCGTGAAGGTGCCGCAGTCGTGCGCCGCGAACGGCGGGCGCTGCTACCCGTTCGGCGGGCTCACCTACCACCTGCTCGGCGACTGGCGCACGCAGGTGGACTGGGCGGCGAGCAACACCTCGTTCGTGGAGCGGGACAGCGACGCGCGGCTTCGAGGCTACGACGATCACGCGCGGGTCGTCGAGGTCGCGGATCCGCGGACCGGGGCCACGACGCGCGTCCTCCGGCGCGACCTCCGCGAGCTGGTCCCGCTGCTGCGCTACCGCCGGCGGCCGGATCACGACGTCGTGAAGGCGTTCCTCGCCCGGCCTCGCGACGTCCGCCTCTCGATCGATGCCCGGCTGCAGGTTCGCGCCGCCGCCCTCATCCAGGCCTCGATGGGGCTGGGCGGCCACCAGCGCGGCGCCGCGGTGGTGATGGCCGAGGACGGGGACGTCCTCTCGGCCATCAGCTATCCCTGGCCGAACACCCCGCCCTCCGGTATTGCCTTCGCCTCGGGCGACCAGGCGCCCGTTGGCAACGACGAGCGGCTGCTGGACCGCGCACGATACGGCGTCTATCCGCCCGGCTCGAGCTTCAAGCTCGTAACGGCCACGGCCGCGCTGCGCAAGGACCCGGCGCTGCTCAATCACACGTTCGCCTGCGTGCCGCTCGGCGACGGCCGGGTGGGACAGAGGATCCCGGGATGGACGCGCCCCGTGCGCGACGACGTGCAGGACAGGAACGCGCACGGCGTCCTGGCGCTCGAGCGCGCGCTGGTGGTCTCGTGCAACGCGTACTTCGCGCAGCTGGGCCTCCTCGTGGGCGGCCCTGCGCTGCAGGAGACGGCGGCGCTCTACGAGATCCCGCTCGGGCAGCCGGAGCACCCGCGGCAGGTGCGCGAGACCCTGCCGTTTGCCGCCTACGGGCAGGGCCAGGTCCTGGCGTCGCCCTTCAAGATGGCGCGAGTGGCGGCGGCGATCGCGGCCGGCGGCAAGATGCCGCAGGGCCGGTGGGTGCTGGACGAGACGAACCGCCGGACCGAGGCGCCGCGCGAGGTGCTGCCGGGGCCGCTGGCTGGCGTGATCGCGCGCGCGATGCGCGGCGTGGTGCTCGAGGGTACGGGCCGCGTGCTGCGCGACGTGCGGCCGCCGGTGGCGGGCAAGACGGGCACGGCCGAGGTGCAGAACAAGCCCTCGCACTCGTGGTTCGTCGGCTACGCGCCCTACGGAGGCACCGGGCGGCAGATCGCGTTCTCGGTGATCGTCGAGAACGGCGGCTACGGGGCACGTGCCGCGGCCCCGATCGCGGGCGGGCTGGTGGGAGCCGCGAGGGACCTGGGGCTGATCAGGGCACAGTGACACAAGCCGTGTAGCGTGAGAACCACCATGGGAATCCTGGACAAGGTCGCCAAGCTCGAGAAGCGTCTGCAGCAGCTGGCCGCGCGGGGCGACGTGGCACCGCAGCCCGTCGAGGTGCGGCGCGGCGTGCTGGACGACGTGGAGGAGATGGTGCAGCCGGCGGGACGGTCGCGGCGTGTGTTCCCGTACAACCGGCTGACGCTGCACGTGCTGGCCGCCGACGCCGCGCAGCGGGCCGCCATGCAGGCGGTCCTCGGCGGCGACGCCGCGGCGCTGGCCATGGTGCAGGAGCGGCTGCGCGAAGCGGACTGTGCCGTCCCGGGCGACCTCGAGGTGCGGCTGCGGCTGGTGAAGAAGGCCGGCGCCGAGTGGCAGGCGGGCAAGGCCTGGCACGTCAGCGGCGAGCGCGTCGAGACCTCGCCGGGCCGCGCGGCCAAGGCGGCAACACCGGCACCCGCGCACGCGCGGCTGCAACTGGCCGTGGTGAAGGGAACCGCGACGAAGAGGGTTTTCGCCCTCGGCGGAGAGCGCGTGTACATCGGCCGGGAGGCGGAGGTGCTCGACAAGGACCGCCGGGTCGTCCGGCGGAACCAGGTGGTATTCGCCGAGAGCGACGACCCGGTGAACCAGACGGTCTCGCGCGCCCATGCGCACATCCGCATTTCACCCGACGGCGAGTGCCGGCTGTTCGACGACCGCAGCTCGTACGGCACGCGGATCTTCCGCGAGGGCGAGACGATTGTCCTGCCGCCCGGCAGCCCGCGCGGCACGCGGCTCAAGGCCGGGGACGAGATCTACTTCGGACAGGCGCAGGTGCGGGTGGACAAGGGGAAGTGAGGATTCAAGTGGTGCTGGTGGTGCCGGAGGTGCCACAGGTGCCGGGGGTGCTAGTGCCACAGGCGCCGGGGGCATTGGTGCTAGTGCCACAGGTTCCGGGGGTGCTAGTGCCACAGGTGCCGGGGGGCTGGGCACCTTGGGCAGCCTCAGCACCGCACCTCCAGCACCTCTGGCACTGCACCTCCAGCACCTCTGGCACGATCAGCACCTCCAGCACGATGAGGTTGTAAGATCTCCCCTGTGCCCCTCTCTGTCTTCCACCCCGCCGTCGCCGAGTGGTTCGGCTCGTCCTTCGGCGAGCCGACGGCGCCGCAGGCGCTCGGCTGGCCGGCCATCGCGCGCGGCGAGTCCACGCTCGTGCTGTCGCCCACCGGCAGCGGGAAGACGCTGGCCGCGTTCCTCTGGGCCATCGACCGGGTGATGTTCGCGCCGCTGCCCGAGCGCGACCGCCGCTGCCGCGTGCTCTACGTCTCCCCCCTCAAGGCCCTGGCCGTGGACGTGGAGCGGAACCTCCGGTCGCCGATCGCCGGAATCACGATCGCCGCGCAGCGCCGCGGGGAGCCCTTCACGACCCCGGCCGTGTTGGTCAGAACAGGCGACACGCCGGCCGCCGAGCGCGCGCGGTTCCTGCGCGACCCGGCCGACATCGTCATCACGACGCCGGAGTCCCTCTACCTGCTGCTCACGTCGCGCGCCCGGGAGGTGCTCCGGTCGATCGAGACGGTGATCGTGGACGAGATCCACGCGCTCGTCCCGACCAAGCGTGGCGCCCACCTGGCGCTGTCGCTCGAGCGGCTGCAGGCTTTGTGCGGCCGGCCGCTCCAGCGCATCGGCCTCTCGGCCACCCAGAGGCCTCTCGACGAGGTCGCGCGATTCCTGGGCGGCGCGGAACGGAGACCCGCGCCGCCCCCCTCGTCTGCCGACCTCTCTTCGTCTCACCTGGGCCTGGACGACGAGGGGGCGGTGCCCGCGCCGGAGGTGACGTACCGGCCCGTCACCATCGTGGACGCGCGGCAGCCGAAGCGCCTGTCGCTGAGCGTCGAGGTGCCGGTGGAGGACCTGGCAAAGCTCGCGAAGCCGCAGGAAATCCCAAGCGGCCCCGCGGCGCAGGGCCCGACGACCCCCTCGATCTGGTCCAGCATCCACCCGCGGCTCCTCGAGCTGGTGCGAGCGCACCGCACCACCCTGCTCTTCGCCAACAGCCGCCGACTGGCCGAGCGCCTGGCCGGCGCGCTCAACGAGCTGGCGGGCGAGACCATCGCCCGCGCGCACCACGGGTCCCTGGCGCGGGAGCAGCGCCTCGAGATCGAGGACGCGCTCAAGGCGGGACGAATCCCGGCGCTCGTCGCGACCTCGTCGCTCGAGCTGGGCATCGACATGGGCGCCGTGGACCTGGTGATTCAGATCGAGGCGCCGCCCTCCGTCGCCAGCGGCATGCAGCGGATCGGCCGCGCCAGCCACCAGGTGGACGCCGTGAGCGAGGGGATCATCTTCCCCAAGTTCCGAGGCGACCTCGTGGCCTGCGCCGCGGTCACGCGCGCGATGCACGCCGGGCAGGTGGAGGCGACCCGCTACCCGCGCAACCCGCTGGATGTCCTCGCCCAGCAGGTGGTGGCGATGGTTGGCGTCGAGCCGTGGACCGTTGACGACCTGCTGGCCACCGTGCGGTGCTCGGCGCCGTTCGCCGGACTTTCCCGCGCCATCTTCGAGGGCGTGCTCGACATGCTGTCGGGACGCTACCCCTCGGACGAGTTTGCCGAGCTGCGCCCCCGAATCACCTGGGACCGCATCGCCGGAACGCTGACCGCCCGCCAGGGCGCGGCCCGCGTGGCCATCGTCAACGGCGGCACCATCCCGGATCGCGGGCTGTACGGCGTCTTCCTCGCGGGTGCGGCGCGAGGCGCCGCGCGCGTCGGCGAGCTGGACGAGGAAATGGTTTTCGAGTCGCGGCCGGGCGAGACGTTCGTCCTCGGCGCGACGACCTGGCGCATCGAGGAGATCACGCACGACCGGGTGCTGGTCACCCCGGCGGCCGGTGAGCCGGGCAAGATGCCGTTCTGGAAAGGCGATCGGCCCGGGCGGCCGCTGGAGTTGGGCCTGGCGATCGGGCGGCTCGTCCGCGAGATTGCCGAAACGCCCAAGCCCGCGGCGCTCGCGCGCCTCACGCGCGACCACGCACTGGAACCGATCGCCGCCGAGAACCTCCTGCGCTACCTCGACGATCAGCGCCAGGCGACGCAGGCCGTGCCCGACGATCGCGACGATCGTCATCGAGCGCTGCCGCGACGAGCTGGGCGACTGGCGCGTGTGCCTGCTCGCGCCGTTCGGCAGCCAGGTGCTCGCGCCGTGGGCGATGATTGCCGAGGCGCGCATCCGCGAACGGCTGGACATCGACGTCGAGACGCTGTGGTCCGACGATGGGTTCGTGGTGAGGTTCCCGGACACGGAGGAGCCGCCCGACCCGGCCCTCCTGCTGCCGCCGCCGGACGAGGCCGAGCCGCTGCTGCTCCGCCAGATTGGCGGGACGGCGATGTTCGCCGCCCGCTTCAGGGAGGTGGCGGCCCGCGCGCTGCTGCTGCCCCGTCGGCGCCCCGGCGCGCGGACGCCCCTCTGGCGGCAGCGCAAGCGCGCGTCGGACCTGCTCGCGGTCGCGGCGCGGTTCGGTTCGTTCCCCGCGGTGCTCGAGACCTACCGCGAGTGCCTGCGGGACCAGTTCGACGTTCCGGCGCTGGTGGACGTGCTGTCGCGCGTCGCCCGCCGCACCGCCCGCGTCGTCACCGTGGACACCGACAGCCCGTCGCCGTTCGCGGCGTCGCTGCTCTTCTCCTACACCGCGAACTTCCTCTACGACGGCGATGCGCCGCTGGCCGAACGGCGGGCGCAGGCGCTGCTCGTGGACCAGGCGCAGCTGCGCGACCTGCTCGGCGACCTGGAGCTGCGGGAACTGCTCGACCCGGCGGTGATCGACGAGGTCGAGCATCAGCTGCAGCACCTCGACGAGCGGCACCGGGCGCGCAAGCGCGGACGCCGTGCACGACCTGCTGCTGCGCGTGGGCGACCTCACGCCCGACGAACTGCGCGCGCGCTGCGACGTCCGAGGCGGTCGCCCGGACGGTGAAGCGGCTGATGACCGAGCGGCGGGTCGTCGAGCTGCGCGTGGCGGGCGAGGCGCGCCTGGTCGCGGTCGAAGACGTCGTGCGCTATCGCGACGCGCTTGGCGCGCCCGTTCCGCAGGGGCTGCCCGAGGCGCTTCTCGCCCCGGTGCAGGACGCGACCGGCGACCTCGTGCTGCGCTACGCCCGCACGCACGGGCCGTTCACGGCCGAAGCCGTTGCGGCGAGGTTTGGCCTTCCGCCGCGGACCGTCGCCGCGACGCTCCTCCGGCTGCAGTCGCGCGGGCGGGTGCTGCAGGGGGCGTTCCGCCCGGGCGGGCGCGGCCGCGAGTGGTGCGAGGTCGAGGTGCTGCGGCTGGTCCGGCAGCGTTCGCTCGCCGGCTGAGGCGGGAGGTCGAGCCGGTGAGCGCCGCGGCGCTCGGGCGGCTGACAGTCGCCTGGCACGGCCTCGCCCGCCGCCGGCGCGGCCTCGACGCGCTGCTGGACGTCGTCGAGCAGCTGCAGGGCGCGCCGCTCGCCGCGTCGCTGCTGGAGCGGGAGATCCTGCCCGCGCGAATCGACGGCTATCGCCCGGCGGACCTCGACACGTTGTGCGGCGCGGGCGAGGTGACGTGGGTGGGCGCTCGAGCGCGCTCGGCGACCGCGACGGCCGCATCGCGCTATACCTGACGGATCACCTGCGCGCAAGCTCCTCCCTCCCCGAGATCCGGCGCCAGAACTGGACGAGCGCGGCCGCAAGATCGTCGCGCACCTCGAACGGTCCGGCGCGTCGTTCTTTGCAGCCATCCACGAGGCGGGCGGCGGCGGGTATCCCGGCGAAACGGTGGACCGGCTCTGGGACCTGGCCTGGCTGCGGCTCGTCACCAACGATTCGTTCCACGCACTGCGAGCCTTCACGCAGCCGCCCGACAGACGCCGGCGCCGCCGGGAGCGCTGGCACGACGACGCCTTCCGCTCGCGGCGCCTCACGCCACCGCGGGCCGAAGGGCGGTGGTCGCTCGTGCCGGCGCCCGACCCGCCTCGCCACGGCGCGCAACCGAGTGGGCCGCGGCGCTTGCCACGCAGCTGCTGGCCCGCCACGGCGTGGTGACCCGGGAGGCCGTCGCGGTCGAGAACATGCCGGGCGGCTTCGGCGCCGTTTACGAGGTACTGAAGGCGATGGAAGAGGCGGGCCGGATCCGCCGCGGCTACTTCGTGGGCGGCCTTGGGGCCACGCAGTTCGCGCTGCCGGCCGCCGTGGACCTGCTGCGATCCGTGCGCGACGAGCCCGACACGCCGGAGGCCGTCTACCTGGCGGCGACCGATCCGGCCAACCCGTACGGCGCAATCCTCAAGTGGCCCGCGTGCGGCACGGAAGCCGGAGTGGAACCGGGGCCCGGCCCTGCCGGACGCGGCCCGACCCGTTCGGTCGGCGCAGGCGTCATCCTCGTCGATGGCCGGCTGGCCGCGTACGTCGGGCGGGCCGACCGCCAGTTCCTGACATACCTGCCGGAGGACGAACCGTCGCGAAGCGCCACCGCGCGCGAGGTCGCCGCGATCCTCTTCGGCCTGGCCACCGGCGGGAGCGAGCGCGACGGCATGATCATCGCCGAACTCGACGGTGTCGAGGTGGGCCGACATCCGCTGGCGCCGTTCCTGCTCGAGGCGGGGTTCGTGCGGCGCGCGGGCGGCTTCCAGGCCGCGCCGGAAAGACAGGCAGTCAATTGACACGTTGACAATTGACCGGTTGCCAATTGACGCATGCCAGAAGGCGACACCATCTTCCGCGCGGCGCGCACGCTGCACGCCGCCCTCGCCGGGCGCGTGGTCACGTCGTTCGAAACCGGCCTCGCCACGCTCGACCGCGTGGACCAGGACACGCCCCTCGCGGGCCGGACCGTCGAACGCGTCCGCTCCGTCGGCAAGCACCTGCTGATGGAGTTCTCGGGCGACCTCGTGCTGCGGACCCACATGCGGATGAACGGCAGCTGGCACGTGTACCGGCCGGGCGAGCGTTGGCGGCGGCCCCGGTTCGGCCATGCGCATCGTGGTGGCTACCGATGCCTACGTCGCGGTCGCGTTCGACGTTCCCGTCGCCGAGTTCCTGACGAGCCGTAATCTGGCCCGCCACCGTGAACTGAATGCCCTGGGACCGGACGTGCTGGACGACGGCTTCAGCCCCGGCGCGGCGCTCGAACGCATCCGCTCGCGGCGCGACGAGCCGATCGCCGATGCGCTGCTCAATCAGCGAGTCATCGCCGGCGTGGGGAACGTCTTCAAGTCGGAGGCGCTGTTCGTCGCGGGCGTGGATCCGTTCCGCCCGGTCTCCACGCTCACCGACGAAGAGCTGACGCGGGTGATCGAGGCGGCTCAGTCGCTGATGCGCGCGAATGTCTTCCGCGGCGGCCGCCGCACGACCCGGATGATGGACCCCGCCGCCAGGCTGTGGGTGTACGCCGGACCGGCAGGCCGTGCCGGCGCTGCGGCACGGCCATCGAGTCGCGCAAGCACGGTGAGGACGCGCGGGGGACTTACTGGTGCCCTCGGTGTCAGCGGTGACGGGCGAAGACAAGCTCCGCCTCTGTGATCAAGGCCTTCCGCGCGAAACACGCGACACCTACTACATTCTCAATTCAAATGGTCAGTTGCCAGGTAGTCAATTGCCAAGTGACACGATTCACCCGTCCAGTTCCCTCGTCATCTCGATCATCGTCTGCCGGAAGCCCAGGCGGGCAAAGAGGCGCTGGGCGCCGGCGTTGTGCGCGGCCGTCCACAGGACGAGGCGCGGTAGCCCGCGGCCGGTGAACCACGAGGCGGCCGCTTCCACGAGCGCCGTCGCGATTCCCCGGCTCCGGAAGGCCTCGTCCACCACGACGTCGTGGACGAACCCCGCTTCGTCTCGAAGCTCCTTCCACGACCGCGGCTCGACCGTCGCGTACAGATAGCCGGCGACGGTGCCGCCGAAGGACTCCGCGACGAGAAGGAGGACGTCCGGCTCGGCCAGCTGCGTGCCGAGAAACCAGGCATAGCCGCCTTCGGGATCCGGCCCCGGCGCCATGAAGCGCCGGGGGTCGAACGCGTGGTGCTCCCGCAGCAGGAGGGCGCCCAGCCGGCCGATGGCCTCGAGGTCGCCGTCCCTCGCGGGACGAACCGAGAACCCGCTCACCGCTTCGGGCCCGCGATCATCTCACGAACCAGGTGACCCGCGTTGTCCACCTCCGTCATCGTCCACAGCATGTAGCGGCTGTCGACGTGGATGGACCGCGTCTTCACCTCGTCGAAGAGGTAGTCCGAAGCCACCGACTCGTACGTGCCGTCGAACAGCAGGCCGACCAGCTCGCCCTTGGCGTTGAGCGTCGGCGAGCCCGAGTTGCCGCCGGTCGTGTCCACGCGTGGACAGGAAGTTCACGGGCACGTCCTTGAGCGCGGGCGCGAGGTAAGGTGTCTGCTTGCCCGCCCGCAAGGCCTTGATGGCGGCCAGCTGCGTCTCGGGTGCGTCGAATTCACCCTCGCCCGTGTGCTTCTCGACGATGCCCTGCAGCGTGGTCTGCGGCTCGTAGAACAGGCCGTCCTTCGCGCGGACGCCCTTCACCTGGCCGAAGGTCACCCGCAGCGTGCTGTTGGCGTCGGGGGCGACGAGGCCGCCGGCCCGCGCGAGCAGCGCTTCCATGTAGCGCGGCCGCAGCCTGGCGTAAGCGCCCGTGAGGGCCTTGCCTGTCCTCCCGGATCGACTCGGCGAGCGGCTCGAGCGCGGCAGCCAGCGCGATGAACGGATCCTTGGTCGCATGCGACGCTCCGCCGTGCTCTTGTCCAGCAAGCCCAGCCGGAAGTCGCTGTCGGCCAGCTTCGTCCCGGCATACAGCCGATCCGAGGTACCGGTCGATCGCCTGCTTCGCCTCCGCCTCGGCCATGCCCGCCCGAGCCCCGCCGCCTTGTCGAGGGGCTCGATGCGCTGGGCCGCCGGCAGGCGCGGCAGCCTTGCCCATCGCCCACGCGAAGCAGGGCCCGGTCCGCCGTTGGATCGATCGTCCGCTGCAGCCGATCCTGCCCCTCGCGGATCCGGCTCCAGTCGCGCTCCTGGTAGCCGGCGTCGCGCTGGATATCAGGCTTCGGGCGCTGCAGCGAGAGGCGGTAGATGGTCTGCGCGGCGCCGAGGTAGGACGACGCGCTCGGGAGCAAGCCGAGCGTGGCGTTGCGCTCGCGCGTCTTCAGCGACGCCTCGTGCAGCGCCTGCATCGCCGGCAGCACGTCGCCGTACTTCTGCTTCCGTGCGGGGTCGGCGTCGATCCACGACGCGAGCTCCTTCTCCTGCTGCTGCTTGCGCTCCAGGCTGCCGCCCTTGACGAGGCCTTCCAGGACGCCCTTGGTGTTGGTGAGGCCGTTGTTCAGGCCCTGCACCCGCCCCGCCACCTTGATGGCAATGGCCTTGTCCTTCTTCGAGAGCGCGTCGAGGATGGCCAGCTGCTCCTCGGCGAAGCGAATCGACCGGGGCATCGACCAGTCGGTCGTGGCCTTCACCTCCGCGTGGGTCTGGTGGCGCTGCGTGCGGCCCGGGTAGCCGACGACGAAGACGAGGTCGTCCGGCTTCACGCCCTCGGCGGCCACCGGGAGCCAGTGCTTCGGGTGGTAGGGCACGTTGTCCTTGGAGAACGTGGCCGGCTGGCCGTCCTTGCCGACGTACGCGCGATAGAAGCTCCAGTCGCCCGTGTGGCGCGGCCAGCGCCAGTTGTCGGTCTCGCCGCCGAACACGCCGATGCCCTCGTGGGGCGAGTAGACCAGGCGGACGTCGCGGATCTCCAGCTGTGCGATCTCGAAGTACTTGAGCCCCTCGAAGAACGACGGCACGCTGCACCGCAGCCCCTGCTTCTCGCATGCCGCCACGCGCTCCTTCAGCCGGACGTCGATGGCGTCATAGCGCTGCCGGTCCGGGAGCGTCGGATCGAGCCCGCCGGTAATCGCCTCGGTCACGTCGGTGACCCTGGTCGTGACGAACACGCGCGAGCCCGGGCCGGCCGGCAACTCTTCCTCGCGGGTCTTCGCGAGGTAGCCGTTGGTCAGCAGATCGCGTTGGGGCGTCGAGTTGAACTGCAGCGCGCCCGTGACGCAGTGATGGTTGGTGACGAGCAGGCCCTCGGGCGAGACGAACGAGGCCGTGCAGCCGCCCAGCGACACGACAGCGCCCATCGGCTGGCCCGTCAGGTCGGCGAAGGCCTTCGGGTCGCCTTGGAAGCCGAGACTCTTGAGCTTGGCCGCCAGCTGGGGAATCTGCTGCGGCATCCACATGCCCTGGTCGGCGCGAACGGCGACGACGGTCAGGGCGACGGAGAGGATCAGGACGGGTGCGAGAAGTCGTTTCATGAGGGAAGGTTAGCACCCGTTGCCACGCCGCCTCAAGAAAGCCGTCGGGCTTGCACTCCGACCCCGCGCCCTCGTTCCCGGGCGGGTCACTTCCCGACGGTCAGCGTGCCCTTCATCCCCATCGCGAAGTGGCCCGGGAACGAGCAGATGAACGTGTAGGTGCCCGGCTGCTTCGGGGCCGTGAACGTCACTTCGGCGGTCTCGCCCGGCCCCACGAGCTTCGTGAAGGCCAGCACCTGCTGCTTCAGCGCCGGGACGATGAAGTCGGTGTCGCGCGCCGCGGCCGCCTTGTCGGCGTAGGCTTTGGGATCAGCGCCCTTCGCCATCAGCACGAAGTTGTGGCCCATCGCCACCTTCGGCATCTGGCCGACGTCCTTCAGCACGACGGTGACGCGCTCCGCGGGCTTCGCGGTGAACGCGGCGGGGCTGAACTTCATGTTGTCGCCGACGACAATCTCGACGGACCGGCCCGAGGACTGGGCCGGCTCGACAACCGCGCGGCCGGCTGGCAGCATGAAAGAGAGGCACACGGCGAACATGGCAATGGACATCGCTCCTCCGGGCTGTGGCGCGGCTGCCACTCGTCAACGGGCGAACAGGCTCTTCGCCACGAACAGGACATTGGCCGGGCGCTCGGCCAGCCGGCGCATGTACCATGGGAACCAGAATTCGCCGTAGCTGATGAGCACACGAAGCGGCAGGCCGTCTCGCACGAGCCTGGCCTGGAGCGGCCGCTGGATGCCGTAGAGCATCTCGAACTCGTACCGCTCCGGCCCGCCCCCCTTCGAAGCGGCCACGGCACGCAGCCGATCCACGAGGGCCGCGTCGTGCGTGCCGATGGCGAGAAACATCCCGGAGGCGATAGCCGCGTCGAAGAAGCGGCTGGCGAGCCGGAAGTAGTTTTCGTCCACGTCCGCCTTCCGGGGGAACGCTAGTTCCGGCGGCTCGCGGTAGGCGCCCTTCACGAGCCGGACGGCGGGGGCCAGGGGCAGCAGCGCCTCGAGATCCGAGGCGGTGCGCCTGAGGTACGACTGGAGGCACACGCCCGTGTGCCCGGATCGCTCGCGGACCCGCCGGAAAAGCGCGAGCGTCGGATCGACGTACTTCGTGCTCTCCATGTCGATCCAGATCATGTTGCCCAAGGCGGCGGCGCGGTCCACGAGGGCTGCGAGGTTGCGGTAGCAGTCCTCGATTCCATGGTCGAGGCCGAGCTGGGTGAGCTTCACCGACACCTGGACGTTCAAGCGTTCGCGGACAACCCGGTCGAGCAAATCCAGGTAGTGCCCGGTGACGGCCTCGGCTTCGGCCAGGCTGGACAGGTTTTCGCCCAGGTGGGTGAGGATGGTCCCTGTGCCCTGTTCGGCCAGCAGGCGCCGGCTCGCGGCCAGGGCATCGTCCATGGTCTCGCCGGGCATGAACCGCGAGACCGACCGGCGGACGAACGGTGTCCGCATGGCGCGCTCGCGCAGCCACACGTTCTCGGCTCCCGCCAACAGGACGCTGCGCATGATCGACATGTGGTGGCTCTCCCAGGTTTGATTCTACCTCAGCCTTCCGCCTGGCACGGCAGGTGCGGCGAACGGTTGACAGTTCACGGTTGACAGTTCACGGTTTCGGGCGTCACGCTGGAATTTGAACCCTCGAACCTGAACGCCGGACCAACCACCCACCGGACCGGTTGGCCGTTGGCGTTTCACCGTTCAGCGTGTCGACCCGTGACGCTCAACCCTGAGCCCTGAACCCTGAACCGACTCACCAAAGGCTCCCGATGAACGAGCGCAAGCAGGTTCTCTCCGCGCGGGGCGCGGTGACGCTTTCGGAAATCGTCCGGCAGTTGTGCGATGCGAGCGACGGCCTCGCGCGGCCGGGCAGCCGCGGCCCGCACCCCAGCCTTCCATCGCGCGACGCGGTGAGCCGGATCGTCAGCGAATTCCGTGCCGTGCTGTTCCCGGGGTACTTCGGCCTCACGGCGCCGCTCACCTCCGACACGCTGTGGTTCCACGTGGGCGCCACGCTGGATCGCCTCTCGCGCGCGCTCTCGGAGCAGATCCTCCGCGCCTTCTGCTTCACCTGCGAGGAACGGGATCCGACGCGCTGCGACGACTGCGGCCGGCAAGCCGGCGAGGTGGCCGAGGCGTTTCTGACCAAATTGCCCGAGATCCGCCGGCTCCTCGCCACCGACGTGGAGGCCGCCTACGAGGGCGACCCGGCGGCCACGAGCCCCGCCGAGACGATCCTGTCCTATCCCGGCATCTTCGCCGTGATGTGCCAGAGGGTGGCGCACGAACTCTACCGGCTCGGGGCCCCGCTGCTGCCTCGCATGATCACCGAGCACGCGCACGGCGTGACGGGCATCGACATCCATCCCGGCGCCACCATCGGCGAGAGTTTCTTCATCGACCACGGCACGGGCGTCGTCATCGGCGAGACGTGCGAGATCGGCCGCCGCGTGCGGCTCTACCAGGGCGTGACGCTCGGCGCCCGGAGCTTTCAGCTGGACGCGGAGGGCAACCCGGTGAAGGGCGTCCCCCGGCACCCGATCGTCGAGGACGACGTGGTCATCTACAGCGGGGCCACGGTCCTCGGGCGAATCACGGTGGGCGCAGGGTCCATCATCGGGGGCAACGTGTGGCTGACGCACAGCGTGGCGCCCGGCAGCCGCGTGAGCCAGGGTCAGGTCAGGCAGGCGAAGTACCTCGGACGGGGCGGGGATCTGAATGGAGAATCGAGAATGGAGAATGGAGACTAGCGTCGCGCTGATACGATAGCGCCCGATCGGCAGTCTCGATTCGGAAGGTGCATGCCGCGGTACAAGCTCACCATCGAATATGCCGGCACGCGGTACAGCGGCTGGCAGGTTCAGAAGAACGCACGGACCGTGCAGGGCGAGCTGGCGCGAGCCCTGGAGGAGGCCGCCGGCGAGGTGCCCGGCGATTTCCAGGGCTCCGGCCGGACCGACGCGGGGGTGCACGCGCTGCGGCAGGTGGCGCACGTGGACCTGCGGCGCGCGGTGGCGCCCGAGGCGCTGCGCCGGCGCGTCAACGACTCGTTGCCGGCGGACATCAACGTGCTTGCCGTGCAGACCGTCTCCCACAGGTTCCACGCCCGGCACTCCGCGGTGAGCCGCAGCTACTTGTACCAGGTGGCTCGCCGGCGAACGGCGTTCGCCAAGCCGTTCGTGTGGTGGGTGAAGGACGACCTGCACGTCGGGGCGATGATGGCGGCCGCGGCCCGGTTCACGGGACTCCACGACTTTCGCTCGTTCACCGACAGCGACCCCGGGGAGACTTCCACGAAGGTGGAGATCGAAAGTCTCGCCCTGCACGAGGACGGCGACCTGCTGCTGATCCGGGTCGCGGGGTCGCACTTCGTGTGGAAGATGGTCAGGCGGATCGTCGGTGTGCTCGTGGAGGTCGGGGCCGGGCGGGTCACGGTGGAGCAAGCGGCGGGCTTTCTCGAGGAACAGTCGCCGTTACCTGCCCGCCTCACCGCGCCGGCGTCGGGGCTGTTCCTCGAACGCGTCGCCTACGACGGCGACCCGCCCCCTGAGGAACGTCGAACGGGTGAAACGCCCATCCGCGCCGCCACGCCGCTCTGGCGAGCCTGACGCCGTTCGGAGGCCTCAACCACGAAGAACAGAAAATCACGAAGAAGGAAGTCTCTGTGGCTTCGTGTTCTCGTGGCCTTCGTGGTTGCCTTGCCGTCACCAGCGTGACTACCAGGATCAGAAGCTCTTTCTCTCGAACTCGATCTTCCCGCCGACCACGGTGTAGACCACCTGGGTCTTTTCAATCTCGGCCTCCGGCACCTTGGTGATGTCGGCCGAGAGCACCGTGACGTCGGCGTACTTGCCGGGCGTCAACGAGCCCTTCGTCTTCTCCTCGAAGGCGGCGTAGGCGCCATTGAGGGTGTAGGCCCGCAGCGCTTCCTCCCGGCTCATCACCTGGTCGCCGTAAAACACCTCGCCGTTCTTCTGGCGCCGGGCGACGAGCGCGTGGTAGCCGGGCATCGGGTCCACCGCCTCGACGGGGGCATCGGTGCCGTTGGGGATCATGGCGCCCGACTTCATCAGCTTCTGCCAGACGTATGCCCCCTCGGCCGCTCGGGCGGCACCGAGGCGCGCCAACACGTAGGGCGCGTCTGACGTGCAGTGGATCGCCTGCATCGAGGGAATGACGCCCAGCGCGCCAAATCGGGGGATGTCGCTGGCGGCAATGTGCTGCGCGTGCTCGACGCGCCAGCGCAGGTCCTTCTGGTCCGGGTGGGCCTTGAAAGCAGCCTCGTAGACGTTCAGCGTCTCGCGGTTGGCGCGATCGCCGATCGCGTGGACGCAGAGCTGGAAGCCGTTTTCCGCGGCGAAGGTTGCCGTCTGCCCCAGCTGGTCGATCGGGTAGGTGTTCAGGCCCGTGCTGGTCGGCAGGTCCGCGTAAGGCTCCAGGAGCCAGGCCCCGCGCGATCCCAGCGCCCCGTCCGCCAGGCGCTTGATGGCCCGCACGGTGAGGTGCCCGTTGGCGGCGTCCACCATCCGGTACTTGGCCCCCTGCGCCTTGAGCCGGTCGTTGGACTCGCTGAGCATCACGTAGAGCCGCACGCGCAGCTTCCCGCCATCGGCGAAGCGCTTGTAGCGATCGACGTCGCCAAACGACGCGCCGGCGTCGTGGACGGAGGTGATGCCCTTCGACAGGAACTCCTCGGCAGCCAGCTCAATCTCACGGTCGGCGTCGCGCTCCTTCTGTTCCGGCGTCCTGGCCGCGAGGGCCATGGAGTAGGCCCGTCGCACCAGGCCGGACGCCGTCTCGCGGAGGACGCCGGTCGGCTCGCCCTTGGCGTCCTTCAGGATCTCGCCGCCGGGCGGGTTCGGCGTCGCCCTCGTCAGCTTCGCCAGCTCCATGGCCTTGCGGTTGACGATGGTCGCGTGGCCGCTCGCGTGCGTCAGCAGCACGGGGTTGTTGGGCGCGGCCTGCGACAGCTGCGCTTCGGTCGGGAACCCCTCGACCGACGGGCTGAAGGGCTTGTCCCACTTCTCCTGGTGCCAGCCGCGGCCCACGATCCACTCGCCCGGCTGGGCCGTCCTGGCTTTCTCGGCGACCATGGCGACGATCTCGTCCCACGTGCGCGTGCCCATCAGCTCGAGCTGCATCTTCGCCTCGCCCACGCCGGTGAAGTGGGCATGCGACTCGACCAGGCCGGGCATCGCGAAGCGCCCCTTCAGGTCGATCACGCGGGTCTTCTCGCCGACGTACGCCTGGATCTCCTGGCTCGTCCCGACGGCCGCAATACGGTCTCCGCGGACGGCAATCGCCTGGGCGGCGGGACGGCCGGTGTCGGCCGTCGCGACGACGCCGTTCGTGAACACGAGGTCGGCTGGCTCGACCCTCGCCACGGAACTGCAGCCGGCCGACGCCGACGCGAGAATCGCAAGGCACCAGGCCGCGAAGGCCCACCGGGCAGATCTGCTGCGCATCGTCACGTTCTCCCTTGGGGACCAGGCGATTCTACCCCAAGGGACGGTGACGGTTGACGGTTAACGGTTGACAATTCGGGGTTGACGGTTAACGGTTGACGGTTCAGGGTCTCGTCACGCGGTCACGCCCTCAACCCTGAACTGTGAACCGGGCTTCGCCGTGCGCCTGGAACTCTCCCAGCGAGATCGGCACCGCCACCTTGAGCATCAGTGTGAAGGCGAGGAACCCGATCGCGAAGACGCCGGCCGCAACCTGGAGCTCGGTGAGCGACGGCGTGTACTCGTAGATCTCGCCCGAGCGCGTCGGGGGTGAGACCGGGGATGATGAGCCCCATGCCCTTCTCGATGTAGCAGCCGGCGTAGGTGGCCAGGCAGCCCAGGTTCAGCGTCAGCCAGTGGCGCCGGGCGGCGGGAACGATGAACAGCAGGAACGCCGCGACGTTGAGCGTCACCGCCGTCCACGCGTACGGCACGAGCGTGCGGTGGCCGTCGAGGCCCGTGAACCAGTACCGGGTGAACAGCAGGTGCTCGGTGTCCGAGTAGAACTCCTTGAAGGCCTCGGCCCCGTGGAGGAACAGGTTCAGGAACATCGCGTAGGCCATCAGCTCCGCGATCTTGCCGATCGCCTGGTCCTGGATCTCGAAGCGCGTGAAGCGGCGCAGCAGCTGCAGCACGATCAGCAGGATGGCAGGGCCGGAGCAGAACGCAGAGGCGAGGAACTGCGGCGCCAGGATCGAGGAGTTCCAGTAGGGGCGCGCGGCGAGCCCGTTGTAGAGGAACGCGGTGACCGTGTGAATGCCGACGGCCATCGGGATCGACAGCAGGACGAGCGGCACGACCAGGCGTTTCTCGTAGCGGCGGCCGTGGAACGCGCGGTAGAGGATGTGCGTGGCCACGACGAGGTTGACGATGAAGTAGAGGTTCAGGACGACCACGTCCCAGGCAAGGAGCGACTGGGGGAAGTTCAGCCGGCCGGCCGGCGGGAGCAGGTGCCAGAAGCGGTCTGGTCGGCCGAGATCGACGAGGACGAACAGCAGGCACATCAGGATCGCGCTGATGGCGAGCAGCTCTCCGTAGATCACGATCTCGCGAATCGGCTTCCAGTCGTAGACGTACGCCGGGATGACGAGGACGACGGCTGCCGCCGCGACTCCAACCAGGAACGTGAAGTTCCCGATGTAGTAGCCCCAGCTCACCTGGTCCCGCATCGCGGTAATCACCAGCCCGTCCGAGACCTGGCGAGCATACGCAACCACCCCGGAGACGATGAGCACGCCAAGGAACAGGATCCAGGCGTAGTAGGGCCGGTTTCCGCGCAGGACCAGCCGGGCGCTGCCGGCGGCAAAGCTGACGAACGGGTGGTTCATGCTGGGGCTCCCATGGAATGCCGCGATTCGGTGCCCTGGGAGGAGCGGGCGTGCCCGCTCCCCTGCGGCGCGAATCACCGTCTTCCCTCTAGCTCCCGTAGAAGTAGAAGAACTTGGGCACGGTGTTCAGCTCCTGCTTGAGCACGAGCACCCGCTTGTGTTCCAGGATGTACCGGACCTCGCTCTCCGGATCGAGCAGGTTGCCGAACTTGCGGGCGCCGGCGGGGCACACCTCCACGCACGCCGGGTAGCGGCCCTCGCGCGCACGCTGGATGCAGAACGTGCACTTCTCCACGACCCCCTTGGGCCGCGGCCGGTTCCCCAGCACGTGCATTTGGGTGTTCGCGCGGTCTGCGGGGAGGGACGGCTCGCCCCAGTTGAAGTGCCGGGCGCCGTACGGACAGGCCGCCATGCAGTAGCGGCAGCCGATGCACCAGTCGTAGTCGATCACGACGATCCCGTCCGGCTCGGTCCAGGTCGCCCCCGTCGGGCAGACCTTCGTGCACGGCGCGTTGCGGCACTGCTGACAAGACACCGGCACGTAGAACCGGCCCTCCTCTGGCACGGTCTCGGCCTGGTAGTACGGGTCGGCGTGGGCGAAGTCGATGCCCTTCTCGTTCTCCATCGCGAGGACCCGGATCCACTGGATCTCGGGGTCGCGCGACTGGTTGTTCTCCGCCACGCACGCGTGCACGCAGCGGCGGCAGCCGACGCACCGCGACAGGTCCAGGGCGTAGCCGAACTCGACGCCCTCCATCGCGGGGGCGTCCGTCATCGTCACCGGCCTGCCCAGCTTGGCGGAGTACTGCTGCTCCAGCGCCTGAATGGCCGAGCGCACCTTGTCGCGCGGCATCTCGTGGAGCCGCCTGGGCCCGCAGGCGGTGAGGATCCAGCCGGCAGCCGCCGCGGCCGCCTGGGACGCGAACTGCCTGCGGGTCACGCCGGTTCGACGCTGCTCGGACATGGCGTTCCTTTCGGCTCGCTCACTGTGACGGCCGTCCCGGCGCCACGGGCCGCCGCGGGGCGGGCTCGGGGCGGATCGGGCGGAAGCGGGGACGGTGGGGCTCGTGGCAGTGCGCGCAGAGCAGGTAGGCCTTGTGGCCGTTCCACTGACCCGACCGGCGGCCGTGAATGCCTGCCGTCCAGTCGCGCAGTTTCTCGCCGTGGCACTGCCCGCACAGCCTGTAGGACTCCTCGAAGGGCACGCGCTCCCCGCCGGCGAGGTGCAGGACGTCGCGGTCCTCCGCATCGTGACAGTCGAGGCACCAGCGGTGCTGCTCGTCGTGATCGAACACCAGGTCGGCGTGCATCTCGGTCAGGGCACGGCGCGTGCGGTTGACCGGCAGGCTGGAATGGCACCCCGAGCAGGGAAACAGTCCCTCGGTGATCGGCGGCGGTGGCACCTCGAGCCGCTCGACGACGGCAGCCGCCGCCTTGGGCGCCAGCTTTCGGGCGCCCGAGACCGACCGGTGCGTGCGGGCCGCCTGGTCGCCGGGCGAGCAGGCCGCGAGCACGAGCGTGGCGGCCAGCGTGAAGGCCATGACGAGGCGAGACTCGCGGGTCAGGCTGTCAGGCTCCCCGCCCGGGCATCCTGCATTCTGCATTTCGCATTCTGCATTCTGCATTCGGTCATCTCCCGCTCCACTCCCCGGCGGGGTTCGCCTCGAGCAGACGCTGCATCTGGCGCAGCCACATCGCCTGGAACAGCTGAAGCCGCTGCCCCATGATGCGCGCCACCGAGCGGGTGAGGGCGTAGCCGAGCGCGGGCTGGTCCTGCAGCAGCGAAAGCAGCGGTTCGCGTGGAATGGCCAGGATGGCCGTCTCGACCGTCGCCGCCGCTTTCAAGGTGAAGCGGTGCGGAGGGATGATGGCCGACCAGCCGACCACCTCGCCGCCGACCTTCTCCTCCACAAGCACGTCGGCCACCCGCCCTTCGACCTTCATCGGCAAGGTGAGCGCGATCCGGCCCCGCCTGATGAGGAACAACCGGTCGGCGTCGCCGCCGAGGTCGAACAGCACCGTCCCCGCCTCGAGCGTGGCCGGCGTGCCGAGCGCAAGCACCGACCGCGTCTCCTCGGGCGGGAGGTCGAACAGGAGTTCCGATTCGACGATGGTGGTCATGGTTCCCCCTCAATGCGTCACGTGCGGGCGCACCGGCGTCCTGTGATGGAGTGTCTCGGCTGTCGGGTTGTCGAGGAACCACTGCGCCGCCTGCTGCTCGAGCTTCACGTGACGTTCGAGCCGGGCGAGCAGGGCCTCCAGCGCTGCGCCGTCGGACGAGGGGAGCACGGCTGCCTCGCCGAAGAAGTGCGACCGGGGACGTTCGGTTTGAGCGGCGCGGTCGAGCTCGAGGCGCGCGCGCTTTTCCTCGGCGCGTTCGTAGGCGCGGAACGCCAGGCTGAGGATCACCACCTCGGCAATGCTGATGACAACGACCGCAAGCAGAATCGTCATGTCGCCCTCCCGGTCCCTTAGGGAGGCACGGCCGGTGCCAGCAGCGAATCCGCTCTTTTGCGCCTGCTTTTCACGCGGCGCGAGTTGAGCCCCCACCCGCCCCTGACAGGTTGGCAGGAGTCCCTGACATTCCGTCAGGCGAAGCGGGGATGGAAGTGACGGATTCAGGAATAAGGATTCAGGAATGTCGCGCTGAATGACGACTCGCGCGTCTCGATCCGGATCAGCTGGGTGTCTGCCCGTTGACCCGCAAACGCTTCTCTGTCACGATTCCGCCGTTCCACGACAATGCGTCCCAAACGGGGTCTCACCGGCGCAACGCTCGGCGTCCCCCTGGCCGTCACCGTCCTCGTCATCGTGGCGTGCACGGCGGTGGGCTACTTGTACTCGGCGCACCATTTCGACGGGCTGCTCGAGAGCGCCCGCGGCAGTGCACGCGCCGAGGCGGAGTTGATCCGCACCGCGCTCGAGCACGAGATGATGGACAACGACCGCACGCTCGTCGGCAGGATGGTCGAGAGTTTCGGCCGGCAGCCCAACATCGAGCGCGTCCTCATCCTCGATCGCCTGGGCGCGCCGCAGCACGTGGGCGGGCCGCTGGGTGCGGGCGGCGGCCTGGAGATGGGCTCCCCCACCTGCCAGGCGTGCCATCAGCATCCGCCGCAGCAGCGGGCGTCTACCCGCGTGATCGAGGCGAGCGGCGGCACCGTGCTGCGGACGGTCGTGCCCATCCGCAACGCCCCTGCCTGCCATCGCTGCCACGATCCGTCGCACGGGATCAACGGCATCCTGATCCTCGACCGGGACGTCGGCCCACTGCGGGCCTCGATGAACCGCGACCTGGCGGCCGTCGTCGGGGGGACCGGCCTGCTCACGCTGCTCCTGGTGGGCACCGTGGCGGGCAGCGTGCGGATGGTGATCCAGCGCCGCCTGCGCCGGTTCGAAACGGCGGCCCGGCTGATTGCGGCCGGAGACCTGAACCGTCGCGTCCCGGTAACCGGGTCCGACACGATCTCGTGGCTCGCGACGGAGTTCAACGCGATGGCCGACTCCGTCACCGGCCTGGCGCAGGAACTCCGCGACCAGCGCGAGCGGCTCGAGACCATCATCAACAGCATCGACGATGGGATTGCGGTGCTCGACGGCCGGCGGCGTGTCATCGCGGCCAACGACGCGTTCCTCCGCCGGCTCGGGCGCACTCGCGACGACGTCGTGGGCTGCAGCTGCGGGCACGGCGGCCCCGGGCTGTGCGGCGTGGACGGGTGCCCGACCCAGGCGTGCCTCGAGACCGGCGAGCGGCAGGTGCGGGTCTGCGAGCGCCGCGCCCCGGACGGCTCCGTTCGCTGGGAGGAGGTACACACGTCGCCCCTGCGCGACGCGGGCGGCGCCGTCCCGTGCGTCGTGGAAGTCTGGCGCGACATCTCGGAGCGCCGGGTGGCGGAGGCGCGCCTGGCCGAGTCGCATCGCCTGGCCTCGCTGGGGCTGCTGGCGTCGGGCTTCTCGCACGAGATGAACACGCCGCTCGGCACCGTGCTGATGTGCGTGGAGGCCATCCTGCGGGAGGCCCGCGAGGCCGGGGGGCGGCCGGCCGCCGAGGTCCTGGGGACCGTCGCGGACAGCGCCGCCATCGCCCGCGAGCAGGTGCTTCGCTGCCGCGGCGTGACGCAGAACTTCCTCCGGCTCTCGCGCGGCCAGCCGTCCGCCGGCGAAATCGTCACCCTCGCCTCGACAGTCGAAGCCGCGGTCCGCCTCGTGGCGCCGACCGCCAAGGAGGCCGGCGTCAGCCTGGAGGTGGAGCCGGTAGACCCTGGTTTCCGCGTCCGCGCAGACGAGGCGGAGCTGCAGCACGTCCTCATCAACCTCCTCGTGAACGGCGTGCAGGCCTGTGCCGGAGGCGGCCGGGTGACGGCGTCTGTGACCGGCGGCAGCTCGTTGCACATCCGGGTCAGGGACACCGGGTGCGGCATCCCCCCGGAGCAGCAGCAGCGGATCTTCGAGCCGTTCTTCGGCCTCCGGCAGGGCGGCACCGGCCTGGGGCTCTTCCTCGCGTTGAATTTCGTCAGGAGCTGGGGCGGTGACATCCGCGTGGAGAGCGCACCCGGCTCCGGGTCGACCTTCGACGTGACGCTGCCCCCCCTCGCCGGGGCGGGAGAGGAGGTGATCGGATGAAGACCGCCTCGCTCCTGCTGCTGGTGGACGACGACGCGGTGTTCCGCCAGGTGACGGCGGGAGAACTGCGGCGCCTCGGCTTCGAGGTGGCCACGGCGGCCTCGGGCAGCGAAGCGGTCCGGAAGGTGTCGGAGTCGGAACCGGACGTGGTGCTGCTCGACTTGCGTCTTCCCGACATGGGGGGCCTGGAGGTCCTGAAGACGCTTCGCGAGAGGTCGCCGGGCACAGAAGTGGTGATGCTGACGGGGCACGGATCGATCGACACCGCGATCGATTCCATCCGCGCCGGCGCGTTCGACTACGTGGTGAAACCGTGTCCGATCGGGGAGCTCGAGATCAGGGTCCACCGGGCGATCGAGCGGCGGGCCTTGCGCAAGCGCGCGAGCCTCCTCGAGCGGGGCCTCACCCCGGCCGACCCGGGCGCCTCGTTCATCGGCGAGAGCCCGCGTTTCCGGCAGGTGCTCCAGTTGGTGGACCGGGTGGCGCCGGGCGACACGACGGTGCTCATCACCGGCGAGACGGGGTCGGGAAAGGAGGTGGTCGCCAAGCTGATACACGCGAGGAGCCCGCGGCGCTTCCGTCCGTTCGTCGTCGTCGAGTGCGCGGCGCTCCAGGAGAGCCTGCTGCAGAGCGAGCTGTTCGGCCACGAGCGGGGCGCGTTCACCGGCGCCGACCGCGCCAAGCCCGGCCTCTTCGAGGTGGCGCACGGCGGCACGATCTTCCTCGACGAGATCGGCGAGGTCAGCCTCGCGACGCAGGTGAAGCTGCTGCGGGTGCTGGACACGTCCACATTCCGGCACGTCGGGGGAACGGTCGAGATACGCGTGGACGTCCGCGTGCTCGCCGCGACCAACCGCGAGCTGCCGTCGATGGTGAAGCAGGGCCTCTTTCGCGAAGACCTCTTCTACCGCCTCAGCACGATCTCGGTGGCGCTGCCCCCGCTGCGGGAACGCCCGGGCGACATCGACCTGCTGGCACGCCACCTGGTGGGCCGGTTGAACGAGCGGTTCGGCTTCCAGAAGCGCATCGCCGAGGGAACGCTGCAGGCGCTGCGCGCTCACGACTGGCCCGGCAACGTGCGGGAGTTGTCGCACGCCATCGAGGCCGCGATGGTCGTGTGTGAAGGCCCGGAGATCCTGCCCGAACACCTCCCCGCCGCGCTGCGCGAGGCCCGCTCGGCACCGGCCGGTGACGAGCGCTCCGCCCCGTGCGGGCCGCTGCCCACGCTCGAGGATCTGGAGCGCTCGCACATCGAGGCCGCCCTCCAGGCCACCGGAGGCCACCGCAGTGAAACGGCGCGCATCCTGGGGATCAGCGAGCGGAACCTCTATCGAAAGCTCAAGGAACACGGGCTGCTCACGTAGAATGCTCGCTGACGTTCGTCGTGCCAGGGGTGCCGGTGGTGCTGGAGGTGCTGGTGCTGACGGTGCCCGGGTGCTGGTGCCGAAGGTGCCAGAGGTGCCAGGAGGCCGCAGGTGCCAGGGTGCCGAAGGTGCTGGTGCCTATGGTGCCGGAGGCGCTGGTGGTGGCGGCGCCGGAAGCGCAGTGTGGGGTAGCGCAGGTGGCACTCTGGGCTGGCATCCCGTAGCACTGGTGGCACTGGCACCCCCAGCACTCGTGGCACTGCACCAGTAGCACCTCCAGCACCTCTAGCACCCTCAGCACGACACCGATGTACAGAAGCGAGGACCCGTGGGCTGGTTTACTTCCTTTCAGTTGAAGGCGCGCGATGCCGAGACCCGGCAGCGTGCGGTGCTCAAGCTCGGGGTCGCAGGCAAGACGTCGGCAATCGGCGACCTGGAACCGCTGCTGCTGCGCGACGGCGAGTGGACGGTGCGGCGGGCGGCCGCGCAGGCGATGGGGGCGATCGCGGCGCCGGAGTGCGTCGGCCCGCTGCTCGGCGCGGTGAAGGAGGCCGACGGTCTCCGCGACGCGGCGGGGGCTGCGGCGGTGCGCGAGGCGGCCGTGGCGGCCCTCGGGCGTATTGGCCCCGCGGGCGTGCCGCGGCTGCTGGAGGCCCTGGCGGACAAGCACGCGCGCGTGCGCGAGTGCGCGATTGAGGGGCTGGGCGCGGCCGGCGGCCCCCAAGCGGCGGCAGGCCTGATCCACGCGCTGTCGGACGACCGCTCGGCGGTGCGCCAGGCGGCCGCCCCGGCCCTGGCGAGGGCGGCAGGGGCCGGCGCGGTGCCGGCGCTGCGCACCGCGCTGTCGCACAAGGACCCGGCGACGCGGCGAGCCGCGGCCAAGGCCCTCGGTGACGTGCAGGATCCCGCGGCGGTCGCGGCGCTGCGCGAGGCGCTCGCCGACCGCGAGCGGCCGGTCCGAGACGCGGCCGTGGCGTCGCTGGCGGCCGCCGCCACGCCCGAGACGATCGACGCGTTGATCGGCGGCCTGCGAGGCGCCGACCGGGACCTGCGCCAGTCCGCGACGGCCGCCCTCCGTGCCGCCGCCTGGACGCCGGCCACCGCCGCCCAGCGCGCCGTCCGCGCCGTGCTCGACGGCCGCTTCGCCGAGGCCGCCGGGGAGGGGCCCGCCGCCGTCGAATTCCTCGTGCCCGCGCTCGGCGACCGCGACGGGCCGACCCGGCGCGAGGCGGCCGCGGCCCTCGGACTGCTCCACGACCCGGCCACCGCCGTGCCGCTGGCCGGCCTGTTGTCCGATCCGGACGCCGCCGTGCGCGAGGCCGCGGTGCAGGCGCTGGCGGCCATCGGCGCGGCGGCGGCGCCGGCGCTGCTGGACGCCCTCGAGGACCGTGCGGCGCCAACCCGCGCGGCTGCTGCACGCGCGCTCGAGCGCATCGGCGAGTCTTCCGCCGTCGCCCACCAGCTCGGGCAGCTCGCGGTTGGCGACGCCGCCACCCACGCCGGCTTCCCTCTCCGGATCGTCTCGACGCTCGACCTGATCGAGCAGGCGCGGCACGCGGCGGACGCGCTCGAACGCCTGCTGCCCGCGATCGCGCGCAAGCTGCCGCCGGTGCAGCTCTCGGAGATCGGAGAGCTGGCCGACGTCGTGCTGCTGGAACCCGGCCAGGCGCCGGGCAGCGGCGATCGGCTCGACTGCCGGGAGCTTCGCGAGGTGGCGCAGAGGGAGCTGTCGCGCAGGGGCTGAAACGCGTGGTGCTGGTGGTGCTGAAGGTGCCGGAGGTGCTGGCGGTGCTCGTGCCAAGGGTGCCGATGGGTGCTGGTGCGATGGTGCTGTCAATCAGCCAGGCGTGTGGGCATCGGCAGCATCCACACGCGCCTCGCCTTCGGGATTGCACCTCCAGCCCCCTCGGCGGTCCGGGCACTGCACCTCCGGCACCCCCGGCACCGAGACGTGAAGCTCTACGCGCGTTTGACGACGTCGAGGAATGCCCTGGCGGCGTGACTGAGCTGGCGGCGCGCCGGGTAGACGAGCCGGATCTGCCGCACCAGCTTCAGTTCCCGCACCTGCACCTCGCACAAGGCGCGGCGCTCGATCTCCTGCTCCACGCACATGCGCGGCAGGAAGGCCACGCCCTCATTCGCCTGCACCAGCTGCCGGATGGTCTCCACGGTCGGCATCTCCACGTCCATGTGCAGCGGCACCTTGTGGCGCTCGAACGCGCGCAGCACGAGGTTCCTGTACGGCGACACGACGTTGTGCGCGATGAAGTTCTCCATCCCCAGGTCGCGGATGGACACCGACCGCTTCGACGAGAGGCGGTGGCGCGGCGAGACCACGAACGCGAGGTGGTCGGTGTAGATGACCGAGCTCGTGAGGCGGGGGTCCTGCGGGTCGTAGCTGATGACGCCCATCTCGAGGTCCCCGTCCACCAGTTGCGCCGGGATGCGGCTGGACAGGCTGCGCCGCACCTGCACGCGCACGCGCGGGTACAGCCGCCGGTAGCCGGCGATGTGCGGCAGCAGGTAGATCGTGGTGGACTCGTTGGCCCCGATCGTCAGGCGGCCGGCGGAATGGTCCCGCAGTTCCTGGAGGGCGTTCTCCATCTCCCCGCGCAGGTTGTCCACGCGCCGCGCGTAGTCCAGCACCAGCTGGCCGGCGTCGGTGAGGAGCAGCGTCTTGCCGGCGCGGTCGATGAGCCGCTCGCCAAGATCCGCCTCGAGGCGCTGCACCGCGAGCGAGACCGCCGGCTGCGTGCGGAACAGCTTCTCGGCCGCGCGCGAGAAACTGCGCTCGGTCGCGACCGCGCGGAACACGTCCAGCGAGTGCCAGTCCATGGGACTCCTCAATGCCAGATGCAAGATGCAGAATGCCCAATGCGGATGCCGGTGGCCGGTTGTCGGCCGCGCGCTGCCGGCTGCCGGCTGGCAGCTGCCAGCTATAAGCTGGGCTTATGTGATTCTCCATACTTATACCCGGAGGCACAACTATAAATTTGCCAAATCATGGCGACGACCCGATAGTGCTGGGCAAGGAGGCAGGCCATGGCCCAGCGCGTCACGATCTTCGACACCACCCTGCGCGACGGCGAGCAGTCGCCCGGCTGCAGCATGACGGTTCGCGAGAAGCGGCGGATGGCCGCCAAGCTCGCGGAGCTCGGCGTGGACGTGCTCGAGGCCGGCTTCCCGATTGCCTCCGAGGGCGACTTCGAGGCGGTCAAGGCCATTGCCGGCGACGTCCGCGACCTGGCCATCGCCGGCCTCGCCCGGGCGTGCCCGGCCGACATCACCCGCGCGGCGGCCGCCCTCGAGGGGGCCGACCGGCCGCGCATCCACACCTTCATCGCCACCAGCGAGATCCACCTTCGCTACAAGCTCCGGAAATCGCAGGCGCAGGTGCTCGACGAGGCCATCGAGGCCGTCCGCCTCGCCCGCCGGTACGTGGACGACGTGGAGTTCTCGGCGGAGGACGCGACGCGCACGGACCTGCAGTACCTCTCCGCCGTGACCGCGGCGGTGGTGTCGGCCGGTGCCAGCACGGTGAACATCCCCGACACGGTCGGCTACTGCACCCCCGACGAGTTCGGCGCGCAGGTCGCCCACCTGGTGGGCGTGGCCGGCCCCGACGCGGTGATCAGCGTCCACTGCCACAACGACCTGGGCCTGGCCGTCGCCAACTCGCTCGCGGCGGTCCAGGCCGGCGCCCGGCAGGTGGAGTGCACCGTCAACGGCATCGGCGAGCGGGCCGGCAACTGCGCGCTCGAGGAGATCGTGATGGTGCTGAACGTCCGGCAGGATGCCGTCCCGTTCGCCACCGGCGTCAACACCCCGCAGCTCTACCCGGCCAGCCAGCTCCTCAGCAGCCTGATCACATTCGGTCCCCAGCCGAACAAGGCGATCGTCGGGCGGAACGCCTTCGCGCACGAGGCTGGCATCCACCAGGACGGCGTCCTGAAGGAACGGACCACCTACGAGATCATCGACCCGGCGGCGGTCGGCGTCCCGGAAAGCCGGCTGGTGCTGGGCAAGCACAGCGGCCGCCACGCTCTCCGCAACCGGTGCGAGGACCTCGGTTTCGCGCTCGACGCGGCGGCCCTCGACGCGGTGTACCGCCGGTTCACCGCGCTGGCCGACCGGAAGAAGGGCGTGACCGACGAGGAAATCGCGCAGATGGCGCGCATCGAGACCGGCCAGGAGGAGGAGCCGGTGGCCGAGGCGCACGCCGGCCCCGGGGTGCTCGTGGCCTGGCCCGAAACGGCGCGGCAGGAGCGGCCGCGGCGCTCCTCGAGCCCGGTTCGAGGGTGAGCGGCATGCGCCTGCACGTCCTCTCGCTTCCCGGCGACGGCATCGGCCCCGAGGTGCTGCGCGCGGCAGCCACGGTGCTCGAGGCCGTCTGCCGACGCTTCGGCCACGAGATTGACATGCCGGAGGGCCTCATCGGCGGGGCGGCCATCGCCCGAACGGGCGTGCCGCTCCCCCCCGAGACGCTCGCCGCTGCCGGGGCTGCCGACGCCACGCTGTTGGGCGCCGTCGGCCTGCCGGAGTACGACTCGCTGCCGCCGGAACGCCGGCCCGAACGAGGACTCCTGGACCTCCGCAAGGCCCTCGGCGTCTTCGCCAATCTCCGGCCCTCCCGGACGTGGCCGACGCTGCTCGACGCCTCGCCGCTCAAGAACAGCGTCGTGGAGGGCACCGACCTGGTCTTCGTGCGGGAGCTGACCTCGGGCATCTACTACGGCACCCCGCGCGGGGTGACGGGGAGCGGCCCGGAGGAGCGGGCCGTCAATACGCTCAGCTACAGCCGAGAGGAGATCCAGCGGGTGGCCCGCGTCGCGTTCGAGCTGGCGGGTGGCCGCCGGCACAAGGTCACGAGCGTGGACAAGTCGAACGTGCTCGAGAACTCGCAGCTGTGGCGACGGGTGGTGACCGAGGTCGCCCGCGACTACCCGGGAATCGAGCTGGGGCACATGCTCGTGGACAACTGCGCGATGCAGATCGTCCTCAACCCCCGCCAGTTCGACGTCGTCCTCACCGAGAACATGTTCGGTGACATCCTCAGCGACGAGGCCGCGGTCCTGGCCGGCTCGATTGGCATGCTGGCATCCGCCTCGCTCGGAGCGGCCCGGACGGGCGCGGCGGGCGGCGGGCGGAAGGGGCTGTACGAACCCGTGCACGGGTCGGCACCCGACATTGCAGGCCGGGGGATCGCCAACCCGCTCGGCGCCATCGGGTCGATGGCCGCGATGCTGGACTACTCGTTCGGGCTCCGGATGGAGGCCGGCGCCGTCGGACAGGCGATTGACGCGGTCGTCGCCTCGGGCCGCGTGACCACGGACCTGCGCCCGGCCGGCACGCCGGCCACGACGCAGGAAGTGGCAGCGGCCGTCGCGGCATTGATTGGGGAAATGGCGGACGCATGACACTGTTCGACCGGATCTGGGACGCTCACGTCGTGTCGGCGCCGGCCGACGCGCCGGCGCTGATCTACGTCGACCTCCACCTGGTTCACGAGGTAACCTCGCCGCAGGCGTTCGAGGGCCTGCGGACGAGAGGCATCGGCGTGCGGCGGCCGGAGCGGACGTGGGCCACGACCGACCACAGCATCCCCACGACGCCGCTCCACGAGCCGATCGCGGACGCGGTCGCCCGCCGGCAGGTCGAGCAGCTCGAGGCGAACTGCCGCGAGTTCGGCCTGACCTGTTACGGCCGCGGGGACGACCGGCAGGGCGTGGTGCACGTGACGGGGCCGGAACTCGGCCTCACCCAGCCCGGCATGACGATTGTCTGCGGCGACAGCCACACCGCCACGCACGGCGCGTTCGGCGCGCTCGCCTTCGGCATCGGCACGAGCGAGGTCGAGATGGTGCTGGCGACGCAGTGCCTGCTGCAGCGCCGCCCGAAGACGTTCCGCGTGCAAGTCGACGGCATGCTGCCACCCGGCGTGTCGGCAAAGGACCTGATCCTCGCCATCATCGCGCGCGTGGGCGTGGACGGCGGGACCGGGCACGTGTTCGAGTACACGGGCTCCGCGGTCCGGGCGCTTTCGATGGAACAGCGCATGACGCTGTGCAACATGTCGATCGAGGCTGGCGCGCGGGCGGGCCTCGTGGCGCCCGACGATGCGACGCTGGCGTGGCTGCACGGCCGGCCGCATGCGCCGTCCGGCGCGGCGTGGGACGACGCCGCGACGCGCTGGCTGGCGCTCGCCGGCGAGGCCGACGCGGTCTTCGATCGGGAGGTTTCGCTCGCGGCATCCGGTCTTTCGCCCATGATCACCTTCGGAACGAACCCGGGCATGGCCGTGGCCATCGACGAGCCGGTGCCCGACCCGGCGCGCGTGCCGGGCGAGGCGGAGCGTCGAGCGCTCCGCCTGGCCCTCGAGTACATGCACGTCGAGGCAGGCAGACCGCTCACGGGGCACCCGGTGGACGTCGTGTTCGTGGGCAGCTGCACGAACGGGCGGTTGGGCGACCTGCGCGAAGCGGCAGCCGCACTCCGCGGCCGGCGCGTGCACCCGCGCGTCCGGATGCTCGTGGTGCCAGGCTCGCGCCGGGTGAAGGCGGAAGCCGAAGCCGAGGGGCTGGATCGCGTGTTCCTGGAAGCCGGGGCGGAGTGGCGCGAGCCCGGCTGCTCGATGTGCATCGCGATGAACGGCGACCAGCTGCAGCCCGGGCAGTGCGCGGTTTCGACGAGCAACCGCAACTTCGAGGGACGGCAGGGCCCGGGCAGCCGGACGCTGCTCGCGAGCCCGGCCACGGCCGCCGCGACCGCGATTGCCGGCGAAGTGGCCGATCCAAGGAGGATTGCATGATGGCCCGCCTTCGCTCGCCGGCTTCCGATCGCGACCAGGCGAGCTTCGGCGGGGCTGGCGCCAGGACGCCCATCACGCGTTTCGAGGGGCCGGCCGTGGCCCTGTCGCTCGACAACGTCGACACCGACCAGATCATCCCCGCGCGGTTCTTGAAAACGACGAGCCGCTCCGGCCTTGGCGAGCACCTGTTCGCGAACTGGCGGTACGACGCGGCCGGCGCGCCGGCGCCGGGGTTCATCCTGAACCAGGACGCCGCCCGCGGCGCGGTTGTCCTGGTGGCGGGCCAGAACTTCGGGTGCGGCAGCTCGCGCGAGCACGCCCCGTGGGCGCTCGCCGATTTCGGCTTCCGCGCCATCGTCGCCGCCTCGTTCGCGGACATCTTCGGGCAGAACGCGCTGAAGAACGGCCTCCTGCCAATCGCCCTTCCCGCCCGGATCCACGCGGCCGTGCTCGACCGCGTGCGCAACCGCCCCGGCACGCCGATCGCGGTGGACCTGCTCCGCCAGACCATCGAGGTTTCCGAGGGACAGGTTCCATTCACGATCGACCCGTTCGCCCGGCAATGCCTGCTGCAGGGCGTGGACGAGATCGGCTACGTGCTCGCCCAGCAACCAGCGATCGCGGCCTTCGAGTCTCGCCGCTGACGCGGCCAGTTCCAACCACGAAGGGCTCGACCGCCCGCGTCTCTCAGCGTGACAGGCCTTCGTGACCCTCGTGGCCTTCGTGGTTGTGATCCGGAGCTGTCCTGCGGCGTGACCAGCCTCCGTGAGCTTGGTGATCTTGGTGGTGGTTCTCTTCGTGATTCTCGTGAGCTTCGTGGTGGAAGGCGTGTGAGAGAATGGCCGGAGGTGATGTGGAGCCTCCAGACCCTCGGCTGGAACGAGGATTTCGCGCGCGCGTTCGAGCCGTTCGCCCGGGAGCACGTGCTGCCCGGCCGGGTGGCGCTCGAAGCCAAGCACATCTACCGCGTCTTCACCGAGCAGGGCGAA
The DNA here is from genome assembly GCA_963744445.1 of uncultured Acidobacteriota bacterium. Taxonomy (GTDB): domain Bacteria; phylum Acidobacteriota; class Vicinamibacteria; order Vicinamibacterales; family Fen-181; genus CAVUTP01. The sequence goes on along the minus strand of CAVUTP010000014.1, from coordinate 863,442 downwards.
CTGCTGGCCAAGGCGGCCGGCGGCCTGCGGCATCGCGCTGAAACGGCCGTGGACTACCCCGCCGTCGGCGACTGGGTCGCGCTCCGCCTGCGTCCCGGCGAACCGCGCGCCAGCATCCAGCACATCCTCCCCCGCCGCAGCCGGTTCTCGCGCAAGGTGGCCGGTGACCTGACGCGCGAGCAGGTCGTCGCCTCCAACATCGACACCGTCTTCCTCACGATGGGCCTCGACGGCGACTACAACGTCCGTCGCATCGAGCGCTACCTGGTCACCGGCTGGGAGAGCGGAGCCGTCCCGGTCGTGCTGCTCACCAAGGCCGATCTGTGTGACGACGGCGCCGTGGCGGAGCGGGTGCGGGAGGTTCAGGCCGTAGCGGCGGGTGCGCCGGTCCACGCGACGAGCGCGCCGCTCGGTCTCGGCCTCGACATCGTGCGCAGCCATCTTGGCCCCGGGCGCACGGTCGCCCTGCTCGGCTCCTCGGGTGTCGGCAAGAGCACGCTCATCAACCGGCTCGTTGGGCAGGACGTGCAGCGCACGGCGGAACTCAGCGCCGATGGCAAGCGCGGGCGGCACACCACCACGCACCGCGAGCTGATCGTGCTGCCCGAGGGCGGCATGGTGATCGACACGCCCGGGCTGCGCGAGATCCAGCTGTGGGACGTCGGCGAGTCGCTGAAGACCGCCTTCCCCGACATCGAGGCGCTTGCCGCGGAGTGTCATTTCGGCGATTGCGGCCACGACACCGAGCCGCGCTGCGCGGTGCGGCTGGCCGTGGCCGAAGGACGCCTGACCGCCGACCGCCTCGAGAGCTACCTGAAGTTGAGCGCGGAGGCCAGGCACGTGGCCGAGAAGCACTACGAGTTGGGGCTCATCGAGCAGAACAAGAAGAAGAAGGTGGCGGGCCGGGCGACGCGGAGGCTGGCGGACAAGTAGCTGGCAGCTCGCAGCGCCGTACCAAGCCGATCCCCGTTCCCGGCCCCTGGTCCCTCAGGACGACGCGGCTGCGGCCGCCGCGCGCCGGCGGCGCTCCAATTCGGCCGTCGCGGCAGTGTTCTCGCCGGCAAGCGACACCAGGCCAAGGCCCAGACCCTTCAACTCGTTCTGCCAGCGAATCGAACCGCTCGACGGGTCGAGGCAGAACAGCTGCCCGCGCGCCGTGGCGAGCAGCGCGTCGCCGTCGAGTGCGACGTTGACGAAGTCGCTTCCCTTCAGCTTCGTCCGCCAGATCTCGCTGCCCGTTGCGCGGTCCAGCGCCACGACATGTCCCCCGATTCCCACGAACAGCATGTCCCGCATCGGCTTCCCCTCGCGTTCGACAGGTGACGCGTGCACCCAGCATGGTCTGACCCGACCCCGTGGTCCTCATCCCGGCTGCCCTGCCGCCAGACTGCCAGCTGCCAGCTGTTTCTAGGTCCTTTCCACCTCTCCGTCCTCTACTGTCAGTGCGTCGAGCGGGTCGATGGCGTCGGCGAGCAGGAGGTCGGGCTGCTCGCCGGCCGGGAGTTCCTGCACCTTGCTGAGCTTTCGCTCGATCGTCCGGCTCTGCCGGGTGACGTCGTCCATCTTGTTGGTCGCCTCCTGCAGCTTCTTCTGAACGCCTTGCAGAAGGCCGCCGAACTTGCCGAACTGCGTCTTGACCGCGCCGAGCACCGTCCACACCTCGCTCGACCGGCGCTCGATCGCAAGCGTCCGGAATCCCATCTGCAGGCTGTTGAGGATCGCCCACAGGGTCGTCGGCCCCGCGATCACGACACGGAGGTCGCGCTGGATCGTGTCGGCGAGCGCCGGCCGGCGGAGCACCTCCGCGTAGAGGCCCTCGGTCGGCAGGAACAGGATCCCGAAATCGGTGGTGTGGGGCGGGTCGAGGTACTTGTCGTGGATGTCGCGCGCGCAGTTCCTCACGCGCGTTTCGAGTTGGCGCACCGCCAGGTCCACGCCCTCCGCGTCGCCCTTGTCGGAGGCCTCGAGCAGGCGCTGGTAGTCCTCCTGGGGGAACTTCGCGTCGATCGGCAGCCACACCACCGCCTGCTCGTCGGTCGAGTCCTTCCCGGGCAGGCGAATGGCGAACTCCACGCGGTCCGCGCTGCCCTCGCGCGTGGCCACGTTCGCCGAGGTACTGGCCGGGCGCCAGCACCTGCTCCAGCAGGGCCCCCAGCTGCACCTCGCCCCACGTGCCGCGCGTCTTCACGTTGGTGAGGACACGTTTGAGGTCGCCGACCCCCGAGGCGAGCGCCTGCATCTCGCCAAGGCCCCTGTGGACCTGCTCGAGCCGCTCGCTCACGGCCCGGAACGATTCGCCCAGGCGCGCCTCCAGCGTCCCCTGCAGCCGCTCGTCCACGGTCTGCCGGATTCGTTCGAGCCGGGCGCCGTTGTCCTCCTGGAGCGAGGCCAGCCGCTCCTCGACGGTCGCGCGGAGCGTCTCCATCCGCCGCTCCGTCGCCTCGCCCAGCGCCGCCAGCTGCAACGCGAAGGCCTTGAGCTGCTCGCCCTGGACCATCGAGAACTGCTCGATCTGCCGGACCAGCGTCTGGTTCAGCGTCTGCGCAAGGCCCAGGACCTCGCGCCGCAGGCCCCGCGCGGCCTCCTCGGACGATTCCCTGAACTCCCCCAGCGAACCCGCAAACGTTTCGAGGCGCTCCCCCACCTCCCCTCGCAGCTCCCGTGCGAGGGCAGACGACTCCGTCCTCGCCTGGGCCAGCTCGTCGCGGACGGCGCGCTCGATCCGCTCGTGGTCGGCCTGCAAAGCCTTGAGGCGGGCATCGAGAGGGGCAAGGTCGAGTCGCCCGCCGCGAACGAGCGTGACGATCACCAGGGCCAGGACGACGAACAGGAGCAGCACGACGACCGGGAGGAGTGTCTCGACCATGGCGCGAATGGTGGACTACGGCAGAGATTCGGTCAAGCTCAACCGGCGGGTTTGATTTACGATGGAGGCATGAAGATGAGTTTTCGCCCGTTCGTTCTCGTCCTGGTGGCCGGACTGGCGGGCGTTCCCGGGGCGTCCGCCCAGAGCAAGATCCTTCACCTCGCCATCGGAGACCCCGAGCGGAAGGACCGCGAAGCGCCCGTGGTGCTCGATGGCATCACCGACACGAAGACCGGGGACACGATCACCACGGCGGTGCTGGCGGACAGGCTCGCGGGCGTCAAGCTGCTTCTCGTCGGCGAGGAGCACACCAACATGGAGGCCCACCGGGTCCAGCTCCGTGTGCTCCAAGCGCTCGTGAAGGCCGGCCGTCGCGTGGCGATCGGCCTGGAGATGTACCCCTACACGGAGCAGAAGTACCTCGACCAGTGGCGCGACCAGCTCTTCACCGAAGAGGGCTTCGTCCGCCTATCCCGGTGGTACGACAACTGGGGGTACCACTGGGGCTACTACCGTGACATCTTCGAGCTCGCCCGGCAGCACCGGCTCTCGATGTTCGCGGTGAACACGCCGCGCGAGGTGGTGTCGGCCGTGCGGAAGAAGGGGCTGGCGAACCTGAGCGCCGAGGAGGCCGCGCACATCCCGAAGGAGATCGACGTGGACAACGCCGATCACATGACGTTCTTCAAGACCACCTTCGAGGGACAGCAGGGCCCGGTCCACGGCGCGGGCATGGGCGAGGAGATGTGGAAGAACATGCTCAGCGCCCAGGCGACCTGGGACGCGACCATGGGCTACAACGCGGTGCAGGCGCTGAAGGCGATTGACGACCCGAAGGCCATCATGGTGGTGCTCGTCGGATCCGGGCACGTGGCCTACGGCCTGGGGATCGAGCGCCAGGCGCGCAAGTGGTTCGACGGCGGCATCGCCACCATCATCCCGGTCGCCGCGACGGACTCGGGCAGCCCGGTGAAGAGCGTCAGCGCCTCCTACGCCAACTTCCTCTGGGGCATCGCCGAGGAGGCGGACTCCCTCTACCCGACGCTGGGGATCTCCACGGCCGTGGGGCAGGGCGAGACCGCGCGGCGGGTCCTCATCGTCCAGCCGGGATCGGCGGGCGAGCGTGCAGGCTTCAAGGCGGGCGACGTCCTGGTGTCGCTCGACGGCACGCCGCTCACCGACAAGGAGCTTTACAGCCGCCTGATGGCCGGCAAGCTCTGGGGCGACTCGGCGACCTTCGTGGTCAAACGCGGGACGGAGGACGTCACGCTGACCGCGGTGTTCAGGAGGAAACTGCCGGAGAAGAGGTAGTGCTCAGTGGACAGTGAACAGTGGTCAGTGCACCACGCGTGAGGGCTGGCCACCGGCCACTGGCCACTGGCGGACCACGCGAGCTACACCGCGTACCGCTCTCGACCGCCTCGCGTATGCGGGCGCGGCTCTCGGCTGCCGGGAGCTCCGCCCGCTCCACCGCCTCGGCCTCGGCCGCCAGCGTGTCGTCCTTGATCGCCCGCCGGAACCACTGCGAGTAGTGGCCAAGGCGCAGGTGGTGCAGCCAGGTCTCCTCGTCCACGCCTTCCGCCATCTTGACGAACACCCGCAGGTTCTCCGCCCGCAGGTTCAACTGTCCGCGCGGTCCGCGGAAGGTGAAGCGCTCCTCCTCGATCAGCTCGCCCTCGGCGTACTTGCGCCGGTGGCGCCGGTGGGCGGCCCGCGGCGGCTCCACGGTGAAGCGGTCCACCTTCCCGTTGCCGCGCCTCCACCGCAACGCCTCGTCCGGGGTGAGCGCCGGAAGGCGCCCGGACGGGGCGGCTTCTCCGATCGCTTGCGCGAACCGATCGACCAGGGCCGAGGGGTCGGGCCCCTTGAGCAGCAGCGTGTCCACTGCCTGCAGGGCCGCCGGCGCCACCAGGCCGGGATCGATCGTCACCATGAGCAGGTTGTGCGGGCGGCTTGGTATGGAGGCGGATGCCGGCCGCCAGGTCGCCGGCAGCAGGTGATGCACTTCGTCCAGCACGAGCCAGTGGGGACGCGCGGCCAGCGCGCGCAGTTCCTGGAGCCGGGCCACGAGCTGATCGAATAGCCGCGGTCGCTCCTCGAGCGTCACCCCGGTCAGGTTGACGATGGCGTTTTGCGACGGCACCTCGAGGACGGCCATCACTTCCGCGGGCTCGGGCGCTTTCTGGGCGGTGCCGAGCACGATGGCCGGACGGAACGCCTCGTGGTCGCCCTCGGGGTCGACCAGGCAGAACTGGTAGCAGCGGTCGGCCAGCCGCTCGAGCAGCCCGTTGGTGAGGGTGGTCTTCCCGACGCCGGAGGGGCCGGCCAGCAGGACGTTGTGACCGTAAGGGGACAGGCGCACGTCGGCGCCGCCCGAATCGCGCCCCAGGAGCACGTCGTGGCGCGCGAGGGCGAGGGAGACATCGGCGAGGTCGGTGGCGATCAGCCGGTCGATCAACTGCGTGACGCCTGCGCCGCGGGGCGCCTCGGTCACCAGGTCCGCCCGCTCCTTGAGCATGGGCACCGCGTTGGCGACCGCCACCCCGCACTCGCACGCCTGGAGCAGCGCGTGATCGTTCTCCGCGTCGCCGACGGCGACGACGTTGTGCGGCGAGAGGCGGAGCTCGTCGAGCGCGGCCGCCAGGCCGGTGGCCTTGTTCACGCCCGGCGGCAGGACCATCACCGCGTCCTTGTTGAAGATGACCTGGTGCTCGAGACCCAGGTCGCGTATGGCGGACAGGACCTCGACTTCGTTCGGGCGCCAGGTGGCGACGATGACGTGCCCGACGTCGAAGGGCGAAACGCCGCGGTCGCGAAGTCGGTCGATGAAGGCCATCGAGGGCGGCTCGGCCAGCGTCCGCTGCTCGCGCGCCGCCGGGTCGACGAGCACCGCCCCGTTCTCGGCCACGATGCGCTCGAACACCCCGAAGTCCGGGAACACGCGCTGGAGGTCTTCCACCCGACGCCCGGTCACGAGGACCAGGCGCCGGCCGGAGGCCTTGAGGCGTTCGAGGGCCGCACGCGTCGCCTGGTTCACGCGCCCGTCATGCGCCAGGGTGCCGTCGTAATCGCAGGCGAGGGCGATGTAGCGCATCAGAGGGGCGAGGAGCAAGAGGAGGGCCAGGGGTTCGCGAAAGCGGCGAGTCTGGGGCACAATAGCGGGACGCCGGCCGGTGCGGCGCGACCGGGTCGCGCCGGCGTCAGCCCTGCCGCGTTGGACCATCATGATGGAAGCGTTCGCCAGGCCCAGCCCACGGATCCGACGAGCCCTCGGCATCGCCAGCATCGCCCACGACGGGGCGGTCCGGAAGGGCACCCCGGTCCCCTACATCGAGCACCCGGTGGCGGTCGCCCGCATCCTCGAGGGCCACGGCTACGGAGAAGACCTCGTCGTGGCCGGCCTGCTGCACGACATCGTGGAGGACACGAAATACGGCAGCATCCCGATGCAGGCGCGCCTGAGCGAGGAGGCCGGCGAGGGCCGCCTCCCGTGCCCGGCCGAGGCCATGGAGTTCCGCGCCGCGTTCCTGCGCTTCCTGACCGATGAGTTCGGTCCTGACGTGTTCCGCCTGATCCTCGCGGTGAGCGAAACGAAGAACGACGGGGGCATGCCGCGCGACTGGCTCGAGCGCAAGCGCGAGCAGCTCGACAAACTCGCCGCCGCGGCTCCAGACGAGGCGGCGCTCAAGGCGGCCGACGCGCTGCACAATATCGAAAGCACCGTCGTGGACATCGGGCGCCTGGGCCTCGGAGTGCTCGACCGCCTCCGCGGAGGGCCGCTGGTCGCCTGGCACTACTCGGCCACTGCCCAGCTGGCCGCCGAGCGGCTGCCGGGCGATGCCGAGCTGGGGCGCAGGGTTCTCCAGGCGGCGAACGAGCTGTGCGACCTGGTCCGGCGCCTTCGTCCGCAAGGCGGATGGACAGCCCCATGTCAACCCCCGACGATCCTGTAGTCACCGTCCGCATCGGCGTGTCGTCGTGCCTGCTGGGACAGAAGGTCCGCTTCGACGGCGGGCACAAGCGTGACGCCTTCCTCGTGGACACGTTCGGGCGCTTCGTCGAGTGGGTCCCCGTGTGCCCCGAGGTGGAAGTGGGGATGGGGACTCCGCGAGAGGCAATCCGCCTGGTGCGCGACGGGGAGTCGGTCCGCCTGCTCGGGGTCAAGAGCGCAACCGATCACACGGCGCCGATGCGGACGTGGGCGGCACGGAGAGTCGAGACGCTGGCCGGCGAGCAGCTGGACGGCTACATCCTGAAGAAGGACTCGCCGAGCTGCGGAATGGAGCGGGTCAAGGTGTACGACCCGAACGGCGCGCCGTCACGAACCGGTCGCGGACTCTTCGCCGAGGCGCTGCTCGCCCGCCTTCCGCTCCTGCCGGTCGAGGAGGAAGGACGGCTGTCGGATCCGCGGCTGCGCGAGAACTTCGTGGAGCGGGTATTCGCTTACCACCGGCTGCGCGACCTGTTCGCGGCGCGGTGGACGGTCGGAAGCCTCGTCGGCTTCCACACGGCGCACAAGCTGGCGCTGCTGGCGCACTCGCCGGCCGCGTACGCGACGCTCGGGCGCATGGTCGCCGGCGCCGCCGCCCTTCCCCGACCCGCGCTACGGGCCGAGTACGAACGCGGCTTCATGGCCGCCCTGGCGGTGATGGCCACACCCCGCCGCCAGGTGAATGTGCTGCAGCACGCGCTCGGCTACCTCAGGACGCGTCTCGACGAGGAGTCGAGGGGCGAGCTTGCCGCGTCGATCGAGGATTACCGCCGCGGCCTGATCCCGCTCGTCGTGCCGATCACCCTGCTCCGCCACCACGTCCGCCGCTGCGGCGTGGAGTACCTCGCGGGCCAGGTGTACCTCGAACCGCACCCGAAGGAGCTGATGCTCAGGAACCACGTCTAGGTAGCGGGGATCGGATCAGGGATCGAGGGAGCAACTGTCCAGGGAACAACTGGCGAAGTGGTCAGTTGTCACCTGCCGCCCTGACGCAGATCCCTACTCCTTCCACCGTTCGATGTAGGAGCGGCTGTCGAACTTCCTCGACGTGCTCGCGAAGGACATGTAGCGGATCTTGCCGTAGACGGGGCGCTCGGGGCCCCAGGCGCGGTCGTGCTTGCCGCCGATGGCCCACGCGATGCCGGCATAGCCGTTCGGGTCGCGGCCGTCCAGTTCGTAGCGGTCGTTCAGCTCGATCGCTCGCGCCATGGCGTCCTCCGGCGTGGGCGACCACTCGAGGATCTTCTTGGCCCAGTACATCCGCACGTACCCGTGCATCCACCCGGTTCGTACCATCTGGCGCTGCGCGGCATTCCAGAGCGGGTCGTGCGTCCCGGCCTGGTCCAGTTCCGCGAGGGTGTAGACCGGGTCGCGGCGGTCGTCGCGGTGCTCGTCCAGCGTCCGCCGCGCCCACCTCTCGCAGCCGTCGAGGGTGTCGTAGCGCGGGTTGAAGCGCACGAAGTTCCAGGCCAGCTCGCGCCGGACGATGAACTCTTCGAGAAACGCGCCGGTGTCGTCGGGCGGCGCCCCGGAGTCGCGCACGGCCAGCGCCACCTCGCGGGGGCCGATCTGGCCGAAGTGCAGGTACGCCGACAGCCGGCTGGTGCCGTCGGCCTCGGGGTGATTGCGCGCGGAGGCGTAGCCCTCGAGGCGGCCGCGCACGAACGCGCGGAGGGCCGCCCGCGCCGCGCGCGTTCCGCCGGCGGCCCCGGGAACTGACGCCACCCGCCGATTGACGGTCGCGGCGTCGAGCAGCGCGACATCCGGCGTCACCGCGTGCAGCCCGCGCGGAGGCGCCCACGAGCGGCGGGCAACGGGCCGCGACGGCGGCCGCAGGCACCACGGGAGCTGGCGCTGGATCCGGGGCCGGATGGTGCCGGCCGAAAACTGCTCCTTCTCCAGCAGCGCGGCGGGAACGATCACGTCCGCGTCGACGGTCTGAAACGGCACCCGGAGCGCCGCCGCAACCCGGACGCGCCACCCCTCCCCCTCGCGCAGCGGGTTCTCGTCGCCGACGACCGCCGACGCCTTCACCTCTGCGCAGAAGCGTGCCACCTCCTCTTCTCCGCCGACGCGCATCACGAAGCCGACACGGCGGGCCGCCAGCGCCCCGGGCAGATCCGCAAGGCCCTGCATCATGAAGTGGTAGTGGCGGAGGTTGGCTCGAGCGAACCCGGGCCGCAGCACGAACAGGGCGACGACCGGCACATCCAGCTCGTTCGCCGTGCGGATCGCGAGGTCGAGCGCGGGGTTGTCGGACGCTCGCTGCGCGTGCTGGATCCAGCACACCACGACCTGGCCGTCTCGGTGCTCGTCACCGGGCCGGCGGACCGTGATGCGGGGGTCGTCGGGGAGGGCCGCCACCACTGTAGGGAAAGTTACGCGGGCCTCGGCGCCCAAGATACAATACGGCGCCAGAACGCCACTTCGTTTATCGGCGGCAAGGCTCTGGGCCATGACATTCCGACGCACGACACTGCTGTTGTGTCTCCTGGCGCTCGCCGTCCCGGCTCACCCGGCCGGCCAGTCCGCCCCGACGCCGCAGACGATTCCCCGCTTTGCCCGGGACGCGAACCCGATAGCAATTGTTGGACCCGCCCGCCCCAACCGCTACGCGGAAGCGTCGGGGCGGCGCGCTGCGTTCCTCGGCCGCGAAGACGGCAGCTTCGAGACCTGGGTCTACCCGCTGAAAGTGCTCCACGACCTGAACCTGAGTTTCGGGACCGCCGCGTACGCCGACCCGATTCCCGGCGCCTCCCTGGCATCAACAGTCGACATCCGTCCTGAAAGCACGACAGTTCGCTACGCTCACGCGTCTTTCACCGTGGACGCCACCTGGCTGGTGCCGCTCGACGAACCGGGCGGGATCGTCCTGCTCGACGTGCACGCCTCCGAGCCGATCACCGTTCACGTCCGCTTCCGGCCCGATCTGAAGCCGATGTGGCCGGCGGCCCTCGGCGGGCAGTACAGCTACTGGGACGACACGCTCAAGGCGTACGTGGTCGGCGAGGGCAGCGGGAAGAACGCGGCCTTGATCGGATCGCCGTTCGGCCTCACGCCGCCCGAGCAGCCGGCGCACAACCTGCCGGACGCCCCGTCGCAGTTCGCCATCCGCATCACCCCCGAGGTCGCGGCCCGCGGCCTCGTGCCCATCGTCATCACGGCCAGCGTCGAGAAACTCGACCCGGCGAAGAAGTCCTACGCGAAGCTCCTGGCGTCCGCGGAGTCCCTCTACCGGGAGTCCTTCGCCCACTATCGGCGCCTGCGCGAGGAGATGACCAGCCTCGAGACGCCCGACAAGCGGATCGACCTGGCGTTCGAGTGGGCGAAGGTGGCGCTCGACAAGGGCTTCGTGTGCAACCCGCACCTTGGCTGCGGCCTGATCGCGGGCCTCGGCCCCTCGGGCACCACCGAGCGCCCGGGCTTCGGCTGGTTCTTCGGGGGAGACACCTTCATCAACGCCTGGGCGATCTCGGCCTACGGCGACCTTCCCACCATCCGGCAGTCCCTCGACTTCCTTCGGAAGCGCCAGCGGGCCGACGGGAAGATGATGCACGAGCTGTCGCAGGGGGCCGGCTACATCCGGTGGTTCGAGGACTACCCCTACGGCTACTACCACGCCGACACGACGCCGCTCTACATTATCTCGGTGCGCGACTACGTGCGCGCGACCGGCGACACCGGCTTCGCCAAGGACTACTGGCCCTCGATGCGCAAGGCGTGGGACTACTGCGCCTCGACCGACGAGGACGGTGACGGCCTGATGGACAACACCAAGGCCGGCCTGGTGATCGAGACGGGGGCGCTGCGCAGCCGGGACGTGCAGACGGACGTCTTCCTGGCGACGGTGTGGACCGAAGCCGCTGCCGCGATGATGGACCTGGCGCGGATTGCGGACCCGTCGTTCCTTCCCACCGCCGAAGCTGCCGCCACCAAGGCTCGCGCCGCGATCAACCGGCGCTTCCTCGACGACAAGGCCCGGCGCATCAACTTCGCGATCCTCAAGAACGGCACCGGCCAGGCGGAGCAGACCGACTGGCCGGCCTTCGGGATCTGGCGCGGCGTCTTCGACCCGGGCCACGCTGCCGTGGACGGCATGCTCGACGAGCTCGCTCGCGCGGGACTCGGCACCGACTGGGGCGCGCGGATGCTCTCCAAGGAGAGCCAGCTGTACGAGCCACTCTCCTACAACAACGGCGCCTCGTGGCCGTTCCTGTCCGGATGGGCGGCGCTGGCGCTCTACAAGGGCGGCCGCCCCGACGCCGGGTGGCAGTACGTGGACGCCCTCGCCGACCTGACGTTCCTCGAAGCCCGCGGCTTCATCCCCGAACTGCTGTCGGGCGATCGCCTCCGGTCGATCGACGCCGCCGTGCCCCACCAGCTCTTCGCCACCACGGGCTTCGCCTCGGCGCTGATGCGCGGCCTCGTGGGTCTCGAGGAAACGGACGCCGGGCTGCGGCTGACTCCCAACCTGCCAGCGAGTTGGCCGTACCTGCGAATCAAGCGCTTGTGGTTCCGTGGCGCCCGGGCAAACGTCGAGATTCGGCGTCAGGATGGCGGCCTCTCGGTTCGCGCGGACGGCGACAAGGGCTCCATCGCCCTCGACGTCGTCCTTACCCTGCCGCCGGGAGCCGAGCTGGCGGCCGCGTCCCGAAACGCCGGGTGGCGCGCGCTTCCGCCGCGTGCCGGGGCGGCAGGCCCCGAGGTGCAGGTGCCGCTCCAGGCGGGCGCCACGCCGCAGACCGTGACCGTGCGCGCCCGGCCTGGCATCCGGCTGATGCCCGTCCACCCGCCCCTCGCGCTCGGCGACGAATCCCAGCGCCTCCGGGTCGTGGACGCCGCCCTGCGCGACGGCGTCTACGTGGCGCGCCTGCAGGGCCGCACCGGCCGGACCTACGAGGCACTGCTGGACGTGCCCTTCGCCGTCGCCGCGATCGAGGGCGCCACGGAAGTGCGCCGCGAGGGTACGGTGCGGACGCTCGCCATCTCGATCCCGGCCGGTGCCGCCGAATGGGCCGACCTCACGCTGAGGGTCCGCCTGGGGAAATAGAGCCGGCAGCTCCCAGCCGGCACCTCGCAGCACAGGAGTGACACCGTGAAACGAGCGCTTTCGATACTCGCGTGCAGCTTCCTTGGCGCCGGCGTCGTCCTGGCGCAGCCCGCTCCCACCCCGGACGCCAGTCCAGAAGACGGCGTTCGGAAAGACAAAGGAAGGAACGGCGGTGGACATCTACACGCTCACGAACCGTCACGGGATGGTGGCGAAGATCACGACCTACGGGGCGACGCTGACGGAGCTGCTGGTGCCCGGCAAGGCAGGCGTGACGAACGTCGTGCTCGGCTACGATCGCCTCGAGCCTTACCTGGCCGGAACCCCGTACTTCGGCGCCACCGTCGGGCGCGTTGGCAACCGTATCGCCAAGGGTCGCTTCACGCTGAACGGAAAGACCTACACCCTCGCCACCAACAACGGCCCCAACCACCTGCACGGCGGCAACAAGGGCTTCGACAAGGTCGTGTGGAAGGCCGAACCGGCGCAATCCCCGGCGGGCCCCTCTCTCAAGTTCACCTACCGGAGCCCCGACGGCGAGGAAGGGTACCCCGGCACGCTGGACGTGGCCGTCGTCTACACGCTGACCGACGCAAACGAGGTGCGCATCGATTACACCGCCACCACCGACAAGGCCACGCCGATCAACCTCACCAACCACAGCTACTTCAACCTCGCGGGCGACGGGGCGGGCGACATCCTCGGCCACGAGTTGATGATCAACGCGGACCAGTTCACGCCCGTGGACGCCACGCTCATCCCGAGCGGGGAGCTGAAGAGCGTGAAGGACACGGTCTTCGATTTCACCACGCCGGCCGCCATTGGGGCGCGCATTGCAAAGGTGCCGATCGAACCGCCCGTCGGCTACGACCACAACTTCGTACTCCGCGGCGGTGGCGGAACGCTGACCCTCGCCGCCCGGGTGGTGGAGCCGAAGAGCGGCCGCACGATGGAGGTCCTGACGACGGAACCCGGCCTGCAGTTCTATTCCGGCAACTTCCTCGACGGCAGCCTGAAGAACCGCGCCGGCGTCCCGTACCAGAAGCACGCGGCGTTCTGCCTGGAGACGCAGCACTTCCCCGACTCCGTCAACCACCCCAACTTCCCGTCCACGGTGCTCGATCCCGGGAAGACGTACAAGACGACGACGGTGTACCGGTTCAAGGGGTAGTGGCTAGCTGCTGGTGGCTGGGGGCTGGTAGCAAGTCGCCGGCCGACGAGGAGTGACGGGCAACCAGCCACCGGCTGGTGCCGGCTTTCCGGCATTGGCTGAGGTGAATGTTGGCGGAAAGCCGGGGCCCGGCTATACTACGGTCGAGGTTCACCAGCAGCAGGCAACCGTGGTCCCGCACGCGTAAGCGCAAGTGGGACATTCAGATAGCGGACGGCGCGGGCGAAGCTCCGCGCGGCGGGTGGATGTCCGGCCCCTGGCATCCGGTTTGACTCGTGTTTCTCGGAGTTGGGAGGGCCATTCCCTCTGGAGAGCGCGTGAAATGACGTTGCGGTGGTTCCGATTCGGGGCGCTGTGCGGCGGGCGACGGCTTGTCAACGTCCAGCACGAACTCGCGGTGGAGCGCCGGCTATCAATCGGCCGCCTGGTTCTCGCGCTGCCGTCGCTCGCCGCCTTGCTGTTGTGGCACCCGTTGGAGCACAGCACCGCCGGCGTGGTCGTGCTCGTCGCCTATACGATTCACAGCACGGCGCTCGCGGTGCGGGCCTACCGCCGCGATCCCACGCGCCGTCCGCACAGCCGGGCTCTTCACGTGTCGGACGTGATCTGGGTCGCCGCGGTCATCGGGTTCACGGGGGGGGCGGGCAGCCCGTTCTTTGCGTTCTTCATCTTCGCGCTGCTCGCAGCCGGCTACCGCTGGGGCCTCGTGGAGACAGTAGCGACCGGTGCGGTCGCAACGTTCGTGACGGCGGCAGACATACTCGCGAGAAGGGCCATGGGATGGTCGCCTCCCATGGATCTGCACCTGACCGCGGCACGCCTCGGCTACCTTGTCATCGGCGGGTTCCTGGTGGGCTACCTTGCCGAGGACGAACGGCGGCACCGGGCGCGGGCCTGGGCGGTCTCGCGGATCATGGGGCTGGTGCGAGGCCAGGCGGGCCTCGTGTCGAGCGTGCAGGCGGTGCTCGACGAGCTGATGAAGGAGCTGTGCGCCGCCCGTGCCGTCCTGACGTTGAAGGAGGAAGGCAGCGAGCAGGTCCTGGTCTGGCAGGCCGAGGCGGCAGGCGAGCGGTCCATGCGCCTCCGGCAGGAGCCGCAAGCGAACTTCCCCACCTACCTGTTCGAGCTCCCGCCGGAGATGGACGCCTGGGTTGCGGTTCGCCGGGGCGCGACGGTCGGGGACGATGCGTTGCGGTTGATGGCCCTCGATCCCGAGGGCGGGCGCGTCCGCCAGACCGCCAGCGTCGCCGCGCTGCTGGATACGCCATTCGGCTGGCAGGAGGCGATGTGCCTGTCGTCAGTCTCGGGGGACGGCTGGAGCGGGCGGCTGTTCATCTTCGACTCGAAGGCGTCCGGCTTTGCCGAGGAGCACCTTCGTTTTCTCCAGGTCGTCGTCCGGCAGGTCGGGCCTGCACTGTTCAACCTCTACCTGCAGCGGCGCCTGCACTCTCGCACCGGGATCGTGGAGCGCGCCCGCATCTCGCGTGAACTGCACGACGGCGTGATCCAGTCGCTCATCGGCGTGGAGATGCAGCTCGAGGTGGCGCGACGCGAGGCCGGCACGCAGGTCCCGGAGCGGCTCGCGAGTCAGCTGGCGGGGGTCCAGGGGGTCCTGCACCAGGAGATCCTCAACGTCCGGGATCTGATGCACATGCTCAAGCCCCTCGAGGTGGACGCCGGGCGCCTGGTCGAGCACCTCGCGGACGCGGTGGAGCGGTTCCGGTACCGCACGGGGATCGACGCGCAGCTCGCCTGCACGGCGGACGAACTGGACCTCTCCCCGCGCGCGTGCCGCGAGGTGGCCGGCGTGGTGCAGGAAGCGCTGGCGAACGTAAGGAAGCACTCGGGCGCGACGCGCGTGCTGATTCGGCTGGTGCCGTGCCGCGACGCGTGGCAGTTGGCGATCGACGACAACGGGCGCGGCTTCGATTTCGAAGGCACGCTCGATCACGAGGCCCTGGACGCGCAGCGCCGCGGGCCCGTGATCATCAAGGAACGCGTCCGCTCGATCGGCGGGCGCTTGACGATCCACTCGCAGCCCGGGTTCGGCGCGCGGCTGGACGTCAGCATCCCCCGGAAGCACCATGGGTAGCACCAAGGACACCGTCCGCATCGTCATTGCCGATGACCACGCGATTTTCCGCGACGGCCTCCGCCGACTGCTCGAGGCCGAACCAGGGTTCACCGTCGTCGGAGAAGCCGCCGACGGGCGCGAGGCGGTGCAGCGCGTCGCCGAGCTGAGGCCGGACATCCTGCTCCTCGACCTTGCCATGCCGAAGGCCGGCGGGATCGATGCGCTCCAGGAACTGCTGGAGCGGCGGCTCGAAGTGCGGTCGGTCCTGCTGACGGCGGCCATCGACCGCGCCGAGACGGTCAAGGCCCTCCAGCTCGGCGTCCGGGGCGTGGTGCTCAAGGACGCGGCCACCCAGCTCCTCTACCGTTGCCTGCGGGCGGTGATGACCGGCGAGTACTGGGTGGGCCACGAGCGCGTCCTCGATATCGTCGAGCGGCTTCGCGAGGTCGGACGCCCGCAGGCGGAAGCGGCGCCCGTGACGATGCTGACCCGGCGGGAACTGCAGATCGTCGCCGCGATCGCCGAGGGTGCGAGCAACAAGGACATCGGGCAGCAGTTCAACCTGAGCGAGCAGACGATCAAGAACCACCTGTCCCACATCTTCGACAAGGTGGGTGTGTCGAACCGGCTGGAGCTTGCGCTCTACGCCATGCATCACCGGCTGCTCGACCAGGACGACACGAACGGCAGCAAGAGAGTTTAACCGCCCAGGAAGGAGAAGCGTGCCTGGAGCAGCGGCGCTGGACCCGCGGTCCGAGCTGCGGGCGTTGTCGCTCGTGCGGCTGCGTTGGGGCGCGGTAGCCGGCGAGGCGTTCAGCCTCCTGGTCGCGCGGTACACGTTCGGGGCGGACCTGCCACTTGCGGTGGTGCTCGGGCTGGTCGGCCTGATGGCCGCCAGCAACCTGCTGCTGGCGTCGGTGGTGCGGCGGCGCGCGATCCCGGCGGCGGGGATCGCGGCGGTGCTGGCGTTCGACACCCTGCAGCTCACCGCCGTGCTGGCCGCCGTGGGCGGCTCCTCGAACCCCTTCAGCGTCCTCTACCTCGTCCAGATCACGATGGCCGCCCTGATGCTCGGTCCCCGCTGGACATGGGCACTGGCCGGCCTTGCGGCGACCGCGTACGCGACGCTGTTCGTGCTGGTACCGCCGTCGCCCGTCCTTCACGACCACACCGGCGAGCATTTCGCCTCCCACCTGCGGTCGATGTGGATGGCGTTCAGCGTCGCGGCGGCGCTCATCGCCTACTTCGTCGTGCGGCTGGCGGCCGAACTGGAACGCCGCGAACGGGAGCTGGTGGCGGAGCGGGAGCGGGCGTCGCGGCACGAGCGGCTCGCCGCGCTGACCACGCTCGCCGCGGGCGCCGCACACGAACTCGGCACGCCGCTGGCCACGGTGGCCGTGGTTGCGCGGGAGCTGGAGCTTGCCGTCGGCAGGCTGCCCGGACCCGGCCAGGAGTCGATGGGCGAGGACGTCCGGCTGATCCGCTCCGAGCTCGATCGCTGTCGCACGATCCTGGACCGCATGGCGGCACGCTCCGGGGAAACGGCGGGCGAGCAGCCGGGGGTGATGACCGGTGAAGTGTTTGCCAGGACCGTCGTCGCCGGCCTGACGGAGGCCGAAGCGGCACGGGTGGACGTTAGAGTGCAGGAGGGGGCCTGGGTCTTCGTGGCGCCGCCCCGGGCCCTCACGGCCTCCGTGCTGAACCTGGTGCGCAACGGCCTCGACGCCTCGGCACCGGGTGGACGAGTGACCCTCGAGATCGGAGCGGCGGTTCCAGGCGACTACACCCGGGTCCGCATGACCGTCTCCGACCGGGGCCCGGGGATGCCGCCGGAGGTCCTCTCGAGGGCGTGCGAGCCCTTCTTCACGACGAAGGCCCCGGGGCAGGGGCTCGGCCTCGGCTTGTTCCTGGCCTGCACCCTGGTGGAGCATCTCGGCGGGCGGTTCGCGCTGGATTCCACACCCGGGACCGGCACCCGCGCGACCGTCGAACTGCCGGCCGGCGGCGCAGCCGGTGTTTCCGCCCATGCCTGACCACGAGCTGTCCCGTTCGGTGCTCGTCGTCGAGGATGACGCGGTGCTTCGGCAGCGCCTCGCGCGGGCGTTCCGGGACCGCGGCTACGACGTGCGCGAAGCGTGCGACTACGAGACCGCGCTTGCGGCGGCCCGGGAAGAGGCCCCGGAGTACGCGGTCGTGGACCTGCGCATGCAGGGGCGCTCCGGCATAGACGTGGTGCGGGGACTCCTCGCGCTGGATCCCGCAACGGTGGCCGTGGTGCTGACCGGCTACGGGTCGATCGCGACAGCCATCGAGGCGGTGAAGGCGGGCGCCGCTCACTACCTGACCAAGCCGGCCCACGTGGACGAGATCATCTCCGCATTCGATCGAGCGGGCGAGGCTGGGGCCCCCGCAGGGGGTCGGGAGACTCTGCCCTCGCCTCGCGCAAAGTCACCCGACCCCCTGCCCCCGCCGAGCCTCGCGCGCGTGGAATGGGAGCACATCAACCGGGTGCTGAGCGACTGTGGGGGCAACGTCTCGAAGGCTGCAAGACTCCTCGGTCTCCACCGGCGCTCGCTGCAGCGAAAGCTAAGCAAATTCCCCGCCTCGCGGTAGTGGTCCCAAAGGACCTAGTACCTCGGTCCTGCGACAACATACCGCAGATCCCGCGCGTTCCGTGGCCCATACACTGGCCACATGGCTACCCATTACCGCCTCCTCCTCCCCCTCCTCACCGTGCTGGCCATCGTCTCGGTTTCCGCACCCGCGATCTCTCAAACCGGTGCAACCGGCACACTCTCTGGCGCCGTGCTGGGCCCCGACGGGGCGCACCTCCCCGGGGTGACGGTCACCGTGCGGACCCCGGAGGGCGGTGTGGCCGCGCGCGTCGTCTCGGCCGACTACGGCAGCTACCGTGTGTCTGCGCTGGCGCCCGGCGCCTACGAGGTGCTCGCGGAACTCGAAGGCTTCGTGGCCGAGCCGCTGCGCGTCACGGTGAACCCGGCGTCCAGGACCGCCGTGGACCTCCAGATGAAACTCGCCGGGCTTGCCGAAGAGGTGCAGGTGATTGGGTCGGCGCCCCGCGACAGCGTTGAGGCGCCACGGCTGGGAGAGAGCGACGCGCGGGACGTCGGCGAGGCTCTCGGGGCCATGGCCGGCGTCTGGAAGGTCAGGCGTGCCGGTATTGCGAGCGACGTCGTGCTGCGCGGCTACCAGGGCGAGAACGTGAGCGTGTTGATCGACGGCCTGCGGCTCTACGGCGCCTGTCCGAACAACATGGACCACACGTCGTTCCACGTGGACTTCGCGGAAGTCGATCACGTGGACGTCGCCAAGGGTCCGTTCGAGATGAAGAACCAGGGAGGCCTCGGCGGCGTCGTGAACATCGTGACCCGCAAGCCGGGCCCGGGGTTCCACGCCACGCCGCGCCTTGCCACGGGTTCGTTCGGCTACGTGAACCCGTCGTTGACGGCCTCGTTCGGCACCGGGGGCCTGGCGGTGCTCGGCGGCTATTCGTACCGGGCCTCCGAGGTATACCGGGACGGTGACGGCCGCCCGTTCACCGAGGGTGTGAACTACAAAGCCACGGCGGCGAGTCAGCGTGCGTTCGAGGTGGACACGGCCTGGGGGCGAGTCGACCTGTCGCCCTCCGGCGCGCACGCCGCGCAGCTCTCCTACACATGGCAGGACGCCGGACTCATCCTCTACCCGTACCTGCAAATGGACGCGCTCTACGACAAGGCCAACCGGGTCAACCTCGGGTACGACTACCGATCGTCGCTCGGACCCGTCAAGGCGCTGCGCGGGCAGGCCTACTACACGCTGGTGCGCCACTGGATGACCGACGAGCACCGGCTCTCCTCGGCCAACATGCCGCGGACCTACAGCATGGGCACGATGGCGCGCACCGAGACGTTCGGCGGCAAGGCCGAGGCGACGTTCTCCCGGGGGACGGCCGGCATCGAGATCTACCAGCGAGGCTGGGACACCTCGACGATGCTCGCGGGGGCCAAGTACCAGCCGCAGTTCTCGATCCCCGATGTGTCGCTGACGTCGGCTGGTTTCTACGGCGAGCTGTCGCAGCCGATCCGCGACAACCTGCAGCTGGAACTCGGCGGACGGTTGGATCGCACGCGGAACGAGGCGGACCCCGCGAAAGCCAACCTCTCGCTGTACACCGCCTACCACGGCATCGCCCGCACCGCGGCCACGGACACGTACCCGTCGGGCAAGGTCCGGCTGTCCTGGCGCGCCGCGAACGATGTGACGATGAGCGGCGGAATTGGCCGCACCGTCCGCGTTCCGGACCCGCAGGAGCGCTACTTCGCCCTCAAGCGAATGGGCAGCGACTGGGTCGGAGATCCTGGCCTGACACCTACCGCGAACACCGGCGTGGACGTGCAGGTGAGCTACCGCCAGCCGCGGATCTTCGTGACCGGGAGCCTCTATCGCGACAGCCTCGACAACTTCATCGGCGTGTATCAACAGGCCAGGGTGAACACCGTCCCCGGCGTCGGGAACACGATGGCGCGATCGTGGCGCAACGTGGACGCCACGATGACCGGCGGAGAGGTCGAGAGCGTGCTCTCGCTGACGGACCGGTTGTTCCTGGGGGCCGAGGTGAGCGCGGTGAGAGGCCGCCAGCGCGTGGACCCGGCCGCCGGCGTGAACTCGCCTTACATCTCGGAGATGCCCCCGGCGCGCGCACGCGGCTCGGTGCGGTACGACAGGCGGCAGGAACGGAGCGGCAGCTTCGCCGAGGTCGAGGTCGTCTACAACGCGGGGCAGGACAAGGTGGACCCGGAGCTGCGCGAAAGCGCCACCCCTCCCCACGCGGTGGTCAACCTGCGCGGCGGCGCGTCGCTGCGATGGGTGAGGGTGAACGCCGGCATCGCGAACCTGCTCGATCGGACCTACTACGAGCACCTCTCCTACCAGCGCGACCCGTTCCGCTCGGGCGCGAGGGTGTACGAGCCGGGGAGGAACTTCTACGTGAACCTCGCCGTCGTGTTCTGAGAGCAGCGGCAGGCCTTCAGGCCCGCCGCTACAGCAGCCAGGCGTAACCGATCTTCAGGAACAGCGTCCTGTTGGTCTGCCTGAGGTCGATGCGGTCCAGGCCAGCATAGTTGTCGGAGTAGCCGGCGAGCAACACGGTCTGCGGGTTGATCTTGTAGGAGAACAGGTACTGCGAGAACAGCTGCGCGGTGCGCGAGGGCGTGGGTGTCGAGTACAGGTCGGGGTCGCGGCTGACGTCCGTGTATTGCAGGATGGCGCGCAGGAAGGTGCGCACGTTGAAGTGGTAGACCGCGCGCACCTGTGACAGGTTCGCCGTGTAGAGCCGGCCGGCGTCCACGGTGAGCCGCTCGAAGGTGTGGTTGAACTGCAGGTTGAGCGGCTTCCCCACTTTCCACTCGAGCGTGGGGCCCAGCGCGATCCGGTCCGCGGGCCGGTTCTCCGTGAAGTCCACCGCATCCCCCACAGCGGCGTTGAGCCCGAAGGACAGCGCGCCAGAGGGCCTCATCTGGAAGATCGCCCGCCCTATCGTCTTCTCGTAGGTCACCCCGCCGAACACCTCCGTCTCGCGGCCGACAAGGCCGACCACCTGCGACTGCAAGGGACCCGCGTAGAGCAGCTGCAGTTCCGCGGCCTGATCCGTCAGCTTGCCGCCGTGATCCGTTGTCCGCGACGCCACGCCCGCGACGTCGAACGTCGTGAACCAGGCCTTTGGACCGCCCCAGAACCGCCGCTGCACGAACCCCGAGCCCTGGCGCAAGTCCACGCGCGGGATGAACCCGCTGTCGGCGCGGAAGTTCGCATCACGATCCGTGTACGACGCCGACCAGAACCAGTAACGCGAGAAGTGGTCGTACGTGGCCGACAGCGCGTTCCCGCCGAATGCACCCTCCGGCTGGCCGTAGTCCGCAACGATGGCCGAGGGATAGGCAGTGTCCGACCGGAGATACTGCACGCGCACCGTGTCGGACGGCGTGAAGCCGAGCATCACGTCGGGGCCGAACACGCGGTTGTGGTACGGGCCGCTCTCGCGCCCGGCGAACAGGAACCCCGCGGTGGAGCGCGACGCGAGGTCGCCCCTGTAGCGGACGACGGTCCCCGTCACGTTGCCGTCGTCGGTGGCGAAGTCCGACCCGGCGTTCGAAGGCAGGAGCAGGTTGTTGACCCGATCGTGAGTCATGAAGACGCCGACCGCGTGGCGGCCCTGCTTGCCGGTCAGCTTGAGGCCGCCGGTCGGGTCGGCCACCGTGCGGGTGAACACTGCCTGCTCCGGAGTCGTGAAGTAGTCGAGGCCCTCGAGGAAGAAGGGCCGCTTCTCGGGGTAGAAGAGCGCAAAGCGCGTGTTGATCTCGAGCTGGGCGACGTCGGCCTCGACCTGCGAGAAGTCCGGGTTCACGGCGCCGCTCACGATCATGTTCGGCGTCACGCCCCAACGGGCCGTGAGGCCCACCTCGGCGGTCGTGTCCCTGGCGTCCGATCCGCCTTCCGGCGGGGCCTGGGTGTCGGTTCGGTGCCCGGTGACGGTCGGGTCAAGTTCCAGGTTCCGGCCGGCGGTCAGGGACTCGAGGCCCGAGAGCTTGCCCTCCTGGCAGAGGATGCAGCCCTTGTCCCGGTCGGTCCGGTGTGAGCGAATGCGGTGCCGAACGCTGCGGGGCCACGAGCGAAAGACCTCCAGGCCCCATGTTTGTGACCGGGCCGAGGCCGGGAACCGCAGCTGGCTGAACGGCAGCGCCACCTCGACGACGTACCCGTCGGCCGTGACGCGGCCGGCGGACGCCCAGATCGTGTCCCACGACCAGTCCTCGATGCCGTCCTGCTCGCTGAAGATCGCGTCGGCCTGGACGCCGAGCGGGTTCACCCGGAACTGGAAGGCCCGCCGCTCGTCATTGAACGTGTCGAGCATGAAGCCGATGTGGTCGTCCTGGACGAACGTGTCGATCTCGTCGCGGTCCATCAGGTGTGCTCGGATCTCGGCGGGGCGCGGATCGAGGGCACGGCAGCCGATGTACAGGTTCCGCGTGTCGTAGGTGACGAAGCAGTCGGTCTGCACGGGTGGCGGGACGTTGTCGCCGGGCTGGTATTCGTAGGGCAGCGGGATCCGGGCCGCGCGCTGCCACGCGGCTTCCTCCATCACGCCGTCCACACGGATCTCGGAATCGGCGCGGACCGTTTGGAAGGCCGGCCGCCCTTCCGCGGCCTGCCCGGCCGCTGGCGCCTGCGCGGCCGCCGTGGACGCCGCCGCCAGTACCTGCCGCCACCACCGCCAGTCGTCGCGCTGCCGCCACGGGTTCCCCCTTTGCCGCTCGCCAGGGGCGGACGCCCCACTATCCCTGAAGACACCACGCCCCAACTTCTGATTGGACGCAAACGCGGGGTGCCAGGTTTAGGACAGGGCTGATCGGAATAGGACAGGCCTGAAGGCCCGGCCAGACCGGAGCTTCAAGCTCCAGTGTCGGCTGCGGACACCTGGGCTGGATTGTCGGTCCGAGCAGGGTCGGCGACACCGCTGCCTTGGGTCAACGGCCCGACGAGGCTTCAGCCCTGCTCATCAAGGGCGCGTTGCAGCCGCCGCAGGCCTTGCTCGAGCTCTTCCCGACGCCCACAGAACCCGAGCCGGAAGTGCGCCGGAGCCTGGAAGAAGTGGCCGGGGACGACGCCGGTGTCGTGCGCGCTCGCCAACCGCTCGACGAAGGGGGCAGCATCGGCAGCGCCCCGCAGCCGCGGGAAGAGCGTGGTGCCCCCGCCCGGCTCCACCCAGGCCAGGTCGCGCCGGGCACCGAGGAATGCGCGAACGAGGCCGAGGTTCGGGTCGAGGATTGACCGGGCGCGGGCGGCCAGGCGGTCGAGGTATTCGAACGCGAGCAGCGACAGCCGCTCGGCCGGGAACGACCCCGTGCCATCGACGATGTCGCGCGCCCGGTACACGCGCTCGGTGATGTCGGGCGCGGCAATCACCCAACCGCAGCGGAGGCCCGAGAGACCGTAGCTCTTGGTGAGGCTGCTCGTCGTGATGAAGACGGGGGCGCGGGCGCCGGCCGGGCGCCGGGCGGGGCCCGGGACCGAGTCGAGGTAGACCTCGTCAACCAGCACGCGAGCCCCGACCACTTCGGCCACGCGTCCTATCTCGTCGAGCTCGGCGTCGGATGCCAGGACGCCGGTGGGGTTGTGGGTGTTGGTGATGACCACCAGGCGGGTCTTCGGCGTGAGCGCACGGCGCACGGCGTCGGGATCGAGCCTGTACCCGTCCTCGAACCGCCGTTCGAACCGCGTCACGCAACCGCCAAGCCGGGTGACGGCTCCCATGAGCGGGTCGTAGCCGGGGCGCTCCACCAGGACCTCGTCGCCGGGTTCGACGAGCGCCAGGTAGACGAGGAAATTCGCGCCCGACGTGCCCTGCGCGGGCGCGACCATGCCGGGCGGCACGCCGTATCGGGCCGCGATGGTCTCGACGAGCGGCCGGTAGCCGTTGTCGTTGTCGCCCGCCAGCTCGATCGCCTCCCTGGCGCCCGGCAGGTCGTCGAGGGAGCAGGCGAGGACATTGCTGCCGGCCAGGTTCCACGTGGGCCGTGCGTGCTGCTTGGCCCAGTGCATGTAGGGCGCGTAGGAGGAGATCATGTCTGTGTTCCCTCTGCCCTGCTGCATCAGTCGGAGCAGGGCTTCAGCCCTGCTCGAGGCCACTGCCACTCCTCTCCACCCACACCTCCATCAGGTGCAGGATGGTCTCCACCGACTTCTCCATCCACTCGAGCGGCACCCACTCTTTCTTGCCGTGGAAATTCATGCTGCCGTCCGAGAGGTTCGGCGTCGGGACACCCATGAAGCTGAGGCGGGAGCCGTCGGTGCCGCCGCGGATCGACGTGCGCTTGACCTCGAGGCCGGCCCGCCGAATCGCTTCCTCTGCATACGCCGTCACGTCCGGGTACTGGTCCAGGACGTACTTCATGTTGCGGTAGGACTCCTTGACTTCGACCGCGACCTTCGCCCCGGGGTACTTCTGCTCCTGCCAGAGCGCCGCGGCCCGCAGCAGCTCCTCCAGGCCGTGGAGGCCGTCCTCGGTGAAGTCCCGCACCAGGAACTGGCCCTTCGCCTCCGAGACGTTGCCGGCGATCGAGATCGGGTGCAGGTAACCCTCACGCTTCTCGGTTGTTTCCGGCGTCCGGTGCTGCGGCAGGGCCATGACGAGGTCGCTGAGCACGCGCAGGGCGTTCACCATCTTGCCCTTGGCGTACCCGGGATGGACGTCGGCGCCGGATACGCTGACGATCGCCGTGTCGGCGCAGAAGGTCTCGCTCTCGAGCTCGCCCACGGCCGACCCGTCGATCGTGTAGGCGTAGCGGGCGCCGAAGGCCTTGACGTCGAAGTGCTCGGTGCCGCGACCAACCTCCTCATCCGGCGTGAACGCCACCCGGATCGTGCCGTGGAGCCGCCCCGGCTCCTCCTTGAAGCGCCACATCGCCTCCACGATCTCCGCCACGCCGGCCTTGTCGTCGGCGCCCAGCAGCGTCGTGCCATCCGCCGTGACGATCGTCATGCCGGAGCAGGCCGCGAGCGCCGGTTCTTCCGCCGCGCGGATGATGACCGAGGGATCGCCGGGCAGGACGATGTCGCCGCCGTCGTAGTTGCGGTGCACCTGCGGCTTCACGTCCGTGCCCGACACCTCGTGGTAGGTGTCCACGTGGGCCAACAGGCCTAACACGGGCAGTCGTCCGTGCGCGGGGTGGCCGTCCGGCAGGTTCGACGGCAGCGTCCCCATCACGTAGCCGTGCTCGTCGATGGAGGCGTCGGCCAGGCCGGCCGCCTTCAGGTCCTCCACGAGCAGGCGAAGGAGGTCCTTCTGCTTCTCGGTGGACGGGTAGGTCGTGGAAGTGCCGCTCGACTGGGTGTCGATCCGGACGTAACGGCAGAAGCGGTCGAGCAGCGTTTCCCGGGCCATGCGATCCCCCTTCGCGGCGAAAACAAGCCGTTGACCAGTATAATGCCCGCTCGGCACGATAGTGGACAGTGGTCAGTGGACAGCGAGCGAGTCACGCAGGAGCCCCATGCAACTGCACCCGATCGACTACTCCATCATCGCCATCTACTTCGTCTTCGTGCTGGGCATCGGGTGGGCGCTGAAGCGGTTCATGCGCACGAGCGTGGACTTCCTCACCTCGGGCCGCAGCCTCGCCACCTGGATCACCGGCCTGGCCTTCCTGTCGGCCAACCTGGGGGCGCAGGAGGTCATCGGGATGGCCGCCAGCGGGGCGAAGTACGGGATCCTCACCAGCCACTTCTACTGGGTGGGCGCCATCCCGGCGATGGTGTTCGTGGGCGTGTTCATGATGCCGTTCTACTACGGCAGCCGGGCGCGCTCGGTGCCGGAGTACCTGCGGCTGCGGTTCGACGAGAAGACACGCGGCTTCAACGCCATGTCGTTCGCGGTGATGACGATCTTCTCGTCGGGCATCTCGATGTACGCGATGGGCCTGCTCTTCGAGAAGTTCCTGGGCTGGGACATCAACTACTCGATCATCATCGCCGCCCTCGTGGTGCTGGGCTACACGTTCCTCGGCGGCCTCACCAGCTCGATCTACAACGAGGTCCTCCAGTTCTTCCTCATCGTGTTCGGGTTCCTCCCGCTCTCGCTGCTCGGCCTCAAGGCGGTCGGCTGGTGGCCCGGGCTGCAGGAGAAGCTGGCCGCGCCGGCCATCACCGGCACTTTCGCGCCAGGGGTCATGACCGAGTCGTGGCGGCACCTGGGGAGCCCGAGCGCCAACCCCATGGGGGTGGAGTGGTTCGGGATGGTGATGGGCCTGGGCTTCGTGCTCTCGTTCGGCTACTGGTGCACGGACTTCCTCGTCGTCCAGCGGGCGATGGCGGCCAAGTCGATGAACGCCGCGCGCCGCACGCCCATCGTCGCCGCCGTGCCGAAGATGCTCTTCCCGTTCCTGGTGATCCTGCCCGGGATGGTCGCGCTCGCGCTCCTCGGGACCGAGGGGATGACGGAGGGCGGCAAGACCGACTACAACCTCGCGCTGCCGCTGCTGCTGCAGAAACTCTACCCGCCCGGGCTGCTCGGCCTGGGGCTGACGGCGCTGCTGGCGAGCTTCATGTCGGGGATGGCCGGCAACGTGACGGCCTTCAACACCGTCTGGACGTACGACATCTACCAGACGTACATCCGGCCGGGCGAGGACGACGCCCATTACCTGTGGATGGCGCGCATGGCGACGGTCTTCGGGACCATCGCGAGCATCGGGACGGCGTACATCGCCATGATGTTCAACAACATCATGGACCTGCTGCAGCTGGTGTTCTCGTTCATCAACGCCCCGCTGTTCGCCACGTTCCTCCTCGGCATGTTCTGGAAGCGCACCTCGGCGAACGGCGCGTTCTGGGGGCTGCTGAGCGGGACCGGGGCCGCGGCTGTGCACTACGCGCTGACCGGCGTCGAGGGCGGGCGGTCGGCCGTGCTGCACGTCTACTCGAGCGACATGGCGCAGAACTTCTGGGGGGCGATCGTCGCCTGGACCAGCTGCTTCGTCCTCACGATCGCCATCAGCGTCGTCACGAAGCCACGCGACGAGAAGGACCTCGTCGGCCTCGTCTACTCGCTCACGCCACGGCAGAGCGACGCGGGGCTGGCCTGGTACCACCGGCCGGCCGTGCTCGGCGCCATGGTGCTGGCAGTGTCGCTCGCGTTGAACATCTACTTCTGGTAGGGGCGCCCGGCTGGACGCGCCCGAGACCTGGTTGACGGTTGACAGTTCAGGGTTGACGGTGCCGTCACCCGTGACGCGACGGTGAACTGTCAACCATGAACCGTCAGCCTCTTGGAGCAGCGAAATGTCCTCACTCGATCTGCGCCTCCCGATCGGCCTGCTGTTCTCGCTGCTGGGCGTGCTGCTGCTCGGTTTCGGCGCCGTCAGCGACCCGGCGATCTACCAGGCCTCGCTCGGCATCAACGTCAACCTGTGGTGGGGCCTCGTCTTGCTCGCCTTCGGGGGGGTGATGCTCGGGTCGGCCTGGCTGGGCGCGCACCGGAAGAGCCCATCGTAGGGAAGAAAGGGAGCCACTGTCGACTTGGCACATTGACCCCTGGTCAGTTGCTCCCTCGCTCCCTGATCCCTACTTCTTCATGATTACTCCGGTCGGCTTCCCTGGCGCGCGCGGCGCGGATATCCCGCCGCTGCCGGCCGCCGCGATTGCGTCCAGGTCGGCACCGAGCGACTTCCCGTCCGTCCCAGCGTCCCTGAACACGCTCTCCGGAATCAGGCGGTAATCGCCGGTCGCGAAGCTCGCGAACTGTGCCTGCCAGTCGGCCGCGGCCATGAAGACGTTGCCCGCCGGGTAGTTCCCGGCCGAGCAACTCGAGGACCCGCTGCAGGCGATGCCGTTGCGGGTGATGGTCGACGCCGGGAAGTAGCCCGTGATGGCGCTGTTCCCCGCCGCGCGGCTGTCGCCGTTGATCCCGTACGTGTTGTGCCGGACGAGGTTGTTCGTGAATACGAAATTCGCCGCCGTCTCGAGGACGCCATTCCGCTCGCCGTAGGCGTACGCGATCTCGGTGGACTGGATCACCGTGTTGTGATCGACGCGCACGTCAGAAGGGCCGTGGGCGATCAGCAGGAACCGCCCGGCCCCGGGAAACGCCGTGGACCCGACATCGTCGAACACGTTGTTCACGATGTGGACGCGCTCCGTCCTCTGGCTCGAGCCGCTCGCCACGTCGTCGTAGGCGAGCACCTGGATGCCGGCGCCCGCGTGGCGGACGATGTTGTTCGAGAAGGTGAGGTCGCGGACCGCGACCCAGGGCGACGTGTTGTCCTGGTTGCGGGGCGTGAACAGGATCGCATAGCCGTTCTGCGACTCCTGCCACACGTGCTCGAACACGTTGCCGTCCACCAGCACGCGCTCGCCTTCCTTCAGCTCGAAGAGGTTCTTGACGGTCCAGACGCTGGCGCGGATCCACGCGCCCGTGTCCATACCCTTGGCCGGCAGGGAGCCCGTGTCCACGAATGTCGTGCCGGGCGAGTCGAAGAAGCGGTCCGCGGTGCCTGGCGCGGTGCCCCGGTACACGCGGTACACCTTCGCCTTCGCGTCGCCGTTCCACGTGATCGTCACCTGCCCGCCATTGCCGACGGTCGCCGACACCGACGCCGACTTGGCCGACCAGGCCCAGGAATCCTGTGCCGTGGGCAGCGCCGCCACGACGAAGTAGTAGTACGTGCCGGCCGCGAGGCTGCCGCCGGAGCTTCCCGCGGCCGTGACGGCCGACGGCGTCTGGAGGATCGGCAGCTTCCAGGCGAGCGGCTTGGTCAGGTAGTTGCGCGTGAAGGTGATATCGGCAGGGATCATGTCGCGGATCTTCGGGCTGGCTCCGCCCAGCATGAAGTTCTCGCCCGCGCCTTCGAGGTAGTTGTTCGTGATCTTGTAGGGCCCCGGGCCGTTCCAGCCGCCGATTGCCTGAGTATCGAAGCCGGCTCCCTTGCAGTCGGCAATATGGGAGTTGGAGATGGTGGTCGAGGCGCTGTTGAGGGCGATGCCGCGCTTCTGTCCGATCAACGGGTCGCCCAGGATCAGCAGCCGGTCGAGCGTGAGGTGGTGCGGCACGAGCGAGAGGTCGTTCTGGTCCGCGTCGCCGGACCCGAGCGCGATGATCTCGCCGAAGCCCCGGGCGTTCGCCACGAACGCGAGCAGCTCCAGGCGCCAGTGGTGCGAACGCGGCACGGCGGTCAGCGCCGCCAGGGTGTTCGGCGAACGAAGGGTGGCCAGCAGCGGCGCGTGTGCAGGCCCGATCCGCGTGCCGGGCGCCGGCAGCCTCGAATCGGAGTCGGAGCGGATGGTGATGTCCACCGTCGTCGCCCCCTTGTCCGGCAGCACGAAGTTGCCGCTGAAGGTGGCACCCGCCTGCAGCAGGATCACGTCGCCCGGTCTCGCGGCGTTGATGGCCGCCTGCAGATCGCCGCCCGCGCGGACGACGATGTTCTCGCCCTGCGCCTCCGCGGCAGCGCACAGCGCCGCCACCAGGAAGGCCCCCATCCTGAACCTGTCAACGCGCACACGTTCCCCCTTGCCGCCCTGCGTTCGCTTGTCGTGGAAACAGAGAAAGGAGGCCGGCCCTGTGGTCGCCCTTCGACGCCGCTCGGCGCGTCCCGAGCGAAGTCCGAGGCCACCGGGGGGCACGAGCTGAGCCGCGCCGTCTCCGGCCGAGGCAAGGAGAGTGCCGAGCTGGGGTGCCCCCGGATGGCTAACGTTTTGGTGGTTAGGGGGACAGCTGAACAACAAAAGCGTGGATGAGATTACACAACTGTTGTGCTGGACACGTCACTCCGCCCGCAGCGCGGTGACAGGGTCGATTGCCAGGACCTTCCGTGCCGGGCCCAGGCAGGCCGCCAGCGCGACGGCCATCAGCAGCAGCGTGACGCCCGCAAACGTCTTGGGATCCGAGGCGCCGACATCGAAAAGCTGGGCCGAGATGAGGCGCGACAGGCCGAGGGCGGCGGGCACGCCGATCGCCACACCGACGGCCGCGAGCTTCATGCCGTCGGCCACCACCGCCCGGACCACCTGGCCGGGGCGCGCGCCGAGGGCCAGGCGGATCCCAATCTCGCGGGTGCGCTGCGCGACGCTGTACGACAACAGACCGTAGACGCCGACCGCCGCGAGCAGCAGCGCGGCCGCGGCAAAGCCGGACAGCAGCATCGCGCGCAGCCGCGGTTCGCCGATCGACTCGGCGACGAAGTCGGAGAATGTGCCCACGTCGCTCACGGGCAGGTCGGGATCCAGCTGGCGAACCGCGGCGCGGACTGCTGACGCCACGGCGCCGGCGCCCGCCTCGCCGCGGACCACCAGCGTCATCAGCGGCAGGGCCGACTGCCGGATGGGAAAGTAGACGTGAGACTGCGGCGTCGAGGCAAGGGCCTCGTGGCGGACATCCCCCACGACACCCACGACGGTGATCCAGGATGGGTCGGCCGGGTCCCCGAAATTGAAGCGCTTCCCAATGGGATCCTCGCCCGGCCACAGGCGCGTCGCGGCCGTTTCGCTGATCAGGGCAACGAGCGGCTTATGGGGCACGTCCCGCGTGTCGACGTCGCGGCCACGACGGAGCGGGATGCCCATGACCTTGAAGTAGCCGGGCGAGACCCACGCGATGGCCGCGACCGGGCGTTCACGATCGGTGACCTGCGGCCGCCCCTCGATCTGCAGGCCGCCCGACGCCCCGGCCCCGGAGAGCGGCAGCGGGAATACCGCGGCCGACAGGCGGGTGGCCGGGTTGGCTTGCAGCCGCTCCAGGAGCTGGGTGTAGAACTCGCCTTGCTGTTCGCTCGTGCCGTAACGCGTCGCCGGCACCGGCAGCGGCACCCTCACGATGCCGTCGACCAGGTAACCCGGGTTCACCGCCTGCAGTCGAACGAGCGTGTTCACCATGAGCCCGGCGCCGACGGTCAGCACCACGCCGAGGGCGACCTCGACGACGACCAGGGCGGACATCACACGGCCGGACCCGCGGCCCGCCACCCGTACCTCGCCGCTCCGCAGCGCCGGCGTGAGGCCCGCCCGCGACGCCTGCAGCGCCGGCAGCACGCCGAAGAGCAGCGCGGCGCCGGCGCCGAGCGCCAGGGTGAACAGCGTCACGGTGACGTCGAGTCGGATCCCGCCGGCAGTGGGGAGATTTCGGGGCGCGATCGCCAGCAGCAGATCCAGGCCCCAGGAGGCGAGCAGCAATCCCAACGTCGCGCCCGCCACACCGATCACCAAGCTCTCGACGAGCAGTTGCCTGGCCAGCCGGGGCCGCCCGGCCCCGAGCGCGGCCCGCATGGCCAGCTCCTGCCGTCGGCCCGTCGCCCTCGCCAGCATCAGGCTCGCAATGTTCGCGCACGCAATGAGCAGCACGAACCCGACCGCGGCGAGCAGGATGAACAGGCCCGCCCGCGCGTCACCGATCGTGATCTCGCGGAAGGGCACGGTGCCGAAGCCCTGGCCCCCGTTGGTCTGCGGATATCGAGATGCGAGGACGGCCGCAATCGACGCCAGGTCGGCCCGTGCCTGCTCCACGCTGACTCCCGCACGAAGGCGGCCAACGGCATTGAAGTAGTGCACCTGCCGATTGCCGAGCAGGTCGCCCTCCACCGAGAGCGGCGGGGAAGGAACCGGGTCACGGGCCATGATCCAGGCTTCGGCGTCGCCCGGCAGCTGGAATGCGGGGGGCATCACGCCGACGACGGTGAACGGCTCACGGTTGACACGAATCGTCTTCCCCACCATCGATCGATCCCCGCCGAAGCGGCGCAGCCACAGGCCGTGCCCCAGCACGACCAGGCGCTCGCCGCGGGGATCGTCACGGCGCTCGGAGAAGGTGCGCCCGACGAAGGCGGGGACCTCGAACACGTCGAAGAACGACACGCTGACCTGCGCGCCGGCGAGGCGTTCCGGGTCGACGTTCCCGCTGGACAGGTCGAGCACGTCCTGCCGATAGGCGGCCAGCGCCGAGAACGACCGGCTGTCGCGCCGGATGTCCAGGTAGTCGGCGGCCGCATGGTTGTCGACCTGGCTTTGCGGCGTCGCTCGTGTCACCGCCACCACCTGGCCGGGGTTCGCGTAGACCGGCGCCCGGAACAGCACGGCGTGGACGACGGCGAAGATCGCGCTGTTCGCGCCAACGCCGAGGGCCAGGGTGAGGATGGCCATCGTCGCGAAGCCACGGTTCCGGCCGAGCAACCGCAGCGCGTATCGGAGGTCGAAGAGGAATCCGGTCATCGCACCCAGCATCACAGCCAATCCCGTGCCGGTCCCGGTGGCGGGAGATCGCTCGGATCTTCAGCATTTGCGGCCCGTGGCGTCACCGCGGCCCCCCGGGCTTGTCCGTTTCCGAACACCGCTTCCCGGCGCTGGACAGGTGGCGCCGATCCCCGGCCCTCTTCGGGCGACCGCTGGCGGACTCGCCGTATAGGGGCCGTGGACCCTAATCGGGTAGAATCCGCCGCTATGACGCCACCCGATGCTGTCGCCGCCGACGCTTCGACACCGCCCGCCTGCCCGACAACGCCTACAAGCCCCTGGCCCCCGGCGAAGACTACGCGCCGGTGGTGCCCCCGTCCGCAGCCCTTCCCGAGGGGACCACGCGGGCGGTGTGGTGGGGACTCTTCCTCTGCGTCATCTTCACGCTCGCCTCGGCCTACTCGGGGCTGAAGGTCGGCCAGGTGATGGAGGCGTCGATCCCGATCTCGATCCTCGCGATCGGCCTGGCGCGCGTCTACGGCCGCCGGTCCACGCTGCTCGAAAACGTCATCCTCACCAACATCGGGGGAACTTCGGGCGCCGTCGTGGCCGGCGCGGTCTTCACGCTGCCGGCGCTCTACATCCTGAAGCTGGACCCGCACCCGGTGCAGACGGTGCTCATCTGCCTGGCCGGCGGCTGCATGGGCGTGCTCTTCCTCATCCCGCTGCGGCGGTACTTCGTGCGGGAGATGCACGGGCAGTTCCCCTTCCCCGAGGCCACGGCGATCACCGAGGTGCTGGTCACGGGCGAGAAGGGCGGGTCGCAGGCCAAGCTGCTCCTCAAGGCCACGGCCATCGCCGGCGTCTACGACCTCCTGGTGACGACGTTCCAGGTGTGGAAGGAATACGTGGACCTGCAGTTCGTGCCCTGGGTGCGCACGCTGGGCGAGCGCGCGCGCATGGTCACGAGCTTCGACGCGCAGATCTTCATCCTCGGCCTCGGCTACGTGATCGGCCTGCGGTCGTCGATGATCCTGGTGGCCGGCGGCATCCTCTCGAACTTCGTGCTGGTGCCGCTGATCTGGATGGTCGGCAGCCACCTCGACGGACGCGTCGGTCTACCCCGGGAACGGCGCCGATCGCCGACATGACGCGCCGCGCAGATCTTCCGCAGCTACGTGCGGTTCATCGGCGTCGGCGCCATCGCCACCGCCGGGCATCTTCGGCATCATCAAGTCCCTGCGCGTGGTGGCCGGCTCGTTCTCGATCGCGTTCAAGGCCTTCCGCTGCGGGCCGAGGGCACCCACGCCTTCGAGCGCACGGACCGCGACATCCCGCTCGTCTCCATCCTGCTCGGCGTGGTGTTGAGCGCCGCTCGCCGTGGCCGTGTTCTTCACGAGCATCTCGGGCTCGCCGTCCGTCATCGTCGTCGGCCTGGTGCTGACGTTGGTCTTCTCGTTCTTCTTCGCCTCGGTGGCCGCCAACGCCATCGCCACCATCGCGCGCAACCCGGTGTCGGGGATGACGATGCTGACGATCATCATCTCGTCGTGGTGCTGCTGCGGTTCGGGCTGAGCGGCGCCGGCGGGGATGTTCTTCGTGATGGCGATCGCCGGGATGGTCTGCACGGCGCTGTCGGTGTCGGGGCAGACGATCACCGACCTGAAGACCGGGTACTGGCTCGGCTCGACGCCGGCGGTGCAGGAGAAGGTGAAGTTCCTGGGCGTGCTGGCCTCGGCGCTCGCGGCGGGCGTCGCCATCGTGATGCTCGCGACGACGTTCCAGTTCGGGGAGCAGGCGGCCGGCGACGCGCGGCCGCATCCTCGCGGCGCCGCAGGCGTCGATCATGAAGGCGCTGGTCGCAGGGCTTCATGAGCCAGCAGCCCGTTGCGTACTCCTGTTCGCGGTGGGCGCGCATGATCGCGGTGATGATGGAGATGCTGCGGGTTCCCCGCTGACCTTCGCGCTCGGGATGTACCTGCCGCTGGAGCTGAACCTGCCCGCGCTGGTGGGCGGCATCTTCGCGCACTACGTGGACCGGCGGGCCGACACGACCGGCGGCGAGCGTGGGCGGACCATGCGCGAGCGCGGCGTGATCATCGCGTCGGGGTTCATGGCGGGCGGTGCGCTGGGAGGGATGCTGGGCGCGTCGCTTCGGCTGATCCCCGGGTTCAGCGAGGGCTGGATCCGCACGCCGTTCTTCGACTACGACCCGGTGTCGCAGGGCGTGTCGATCGGGCTGTTCACGGCGGTGTGCGTGTACCTGTGGGTGGATACGATGAAGAGAGGGGCCAGGGGCTAGAGGGGCTGGGGGCTGCGGGCTAGGGGCTGGGGGCTGCAGACGTTGAGAACGAGCAACGCTTCACCGCCGAGGATGGTCACGGCGGTGGGCTGAGCGGGATGTGCCGCTCCAACAGACCACCGTGACCACCAGGCAGGGCGTTCCGGCGAGATCCGAGGGGTGCATGGCTCCCTCAGCCGGGGCCCCGTTGCACACAAGATGTACCACGGAGCCGATCAAGGCAATGGGAGGTTGGTACCGGCAAGGGTGGGACTGTCGTACCTGGGTGACATATCGTCGGCGCACCGCGGTGGACAATCCGGCCTAGCGGGGCGGGTCCGGCTTCGACGTGAACTTGGCGGGATTCGCGTCGAACTGCTTCTTGCAGTCGTCCGAACAGAAGTAGTAGGTCGCGCCCTTGTACTCACTCCTGAGCCCGGCGGCGGCGGCCGACTTCACGTCAACCTGCATGCCGCAGACCGGATCCTTCACCGGACCCGATTGAACCGCTGCCTTCTCCGGAGGCTGTTGGGACGGGATGTTCGGCGTCGTGGTCGCCGGCTTGCCAGGCACCGCGGTCGCGGTGTACTTGTCCGGCTCCTTCAGAAAGGCCGCCCGGCACTCCTCCGAGAAGAAGTAGTAGGTCACTCCCGAGTGC
Organism: uncultured Acidobacteriota bacterium; assembly: GCA_963744445.1. Lineage (GTDB taxonomy): Bacteria > Acidobacteriota > Vicinamibacteria > Vicinamibacterales > Fen-181 > CAVUTP01. Next base: position 828,638 of record CAVUTP010000014.1, on the reverse strand, counting down.
GTGGCCTTCAGCACGTTCGGCGCGGTCATCTCGACGTCGGCCCCGCAAACCGGGTCGGTGGCGAAGATGGTGCGACCCTCAGCGGCGGCCATGGTGGTGTTCAGGCCTTGGTCGGCCGCGCGAACCGCTTCCCAGATCCCTTTGGGTGAAACGGCGCCCTGGGAGTGCTTCTCGGCTACGGGAGTTCGCAACGACCGCGCCGGTGCTGCCGGTTGAGGCCGGGCCGGTGGCGTGGGGGTCAGGTAGCGGGCTGGGTCCGCCTCGAACCGTCTCTTGCAGAGGTCCGAGCAGAAGAAGTAGTCGTGGCCCTCGTGCCGGCTCATGCGGCCGGCCTTCGTGGCCTTGCCGCGGTCCACGTCCATCCCGCACACCACGTCACTCTCCGGCTCAAACACACCCATCGCAACGGCCCTCATCCGGCTCTCGGAGTCGAGCAGGAAGTTGCCCGACACGACGATACGTTCGCCGGGCATCAGGCCTTTGACCACCTGGACACGGTCGCCCGCGCGCCATCCCACCTCCACGCGTCGCGGCTCGAAGTACCCGTTGCCGAGGTCCACGAACACCGTCTTGCGAAGGCCCGAATCGACCACCGCGTGAGCTGGAACCGTCAGGGCTGGCGAGTCCTCGAGGGGCAGCGTGACGTCTACGAACATGTCCGGCCGCAGGACCAGGTCCGGGTTCGCGATCTCCAGGCGGACCTTCAGCGTGCGGGTCTGGGGGTCGAACTGCGGCAGCACGGCGCTCACGCTTGTCTCGAACCGCGCGTTCTGGTAGGGCACTGACAGCTGCACCGGGGACCCGGCGCGGACGTACGGCGCGTCCCGTTCGAACAGGTCGGCGAGAACCCAGACGCGACTAAGGTCGGCGATGCGGTACAGTTCCCCGCCGCGCTCCAGGCGCTGCTCGGGGTAGACGTTCCTTGCGAGCACGTACCCGCTCACCGGCGACCGCAGCTCGATGTCGCGCGTCAGCTTCCTGCTCTTCGCCAACTCCGCCAGCTGCACCTCGGTCATGCCCAGGTTGCGCAGGCCGTCGAGGGCGGACCGCAGCTGCGCATTGGTGGCTAGAAGCTGCTCGGTAGTCTCCGCGCGGTCGGCGGACACTCGCTCGAGTGTGTTGAGCGCAAAGTAATAGGCCTGCTGTGCGGCCAGGAAATCGGTGCTGTAGAAAGTGAAGAGCACCTGCTCCTTGCGGACGAACCCGCCGATGGAAATCGGGTCCAGCGTGCGAACGGCTCCTTGGACGACGGACACGAGGCGGTAGACCCGGTTCTCGTCTACGGCCACGCGGCCGACCGTCCTGATCGATCGGCCGACCGAGGCAGCCTCCTCCACCTGGGCCGTCGTGATGCCGATCAGTTGCTGGCGCTCGCTGGTCACCTTCAGCGCGGTCGGCGGGACGCTGCCGGCCGCGGGCATGGCCTCGTCCGCGTATACCGGCTCGAGCGCCATGCCGCAGTCGGGCGCAATGCCGGGCTTGTCGGACTTGTACGACGGGTGCATCGGATCGACCCAGTAGAGGATCTTCCGGGTCTGCGGCGGCCGGCCGCCGCCCGACGCCCGCCAGGTAATCCAACTGCCGGCGATGAACGCTGCCGCCGAAACGGTCAGGAGGAGGGCGAGAGCCGTGAGCCTTCTCATGGATGCCCCGTCCAGGGCGACCTTGCCTGAAAGAGAAAAGGCCCCGCGAGCGGACCGGCTCGCGGGGCCAGACCTACCCGGCCGATCCGTCGTTACTTTACGACGAACGGCCGCATCATGTCGTGCTCCTCGTGCTCGAGGATGTGGCAATGCCACACGTACTCGAGGTCGCCAGTGCGCGGGCTCTTGGGTATGGGGACTATCACGTTGTTGCCCCTTACATTTACGACCGGATCCGGCGGCAGCTCGATCTTCATGAACACCCGCGTGATTTGCCCAGGATCGATCCGCACGGTCTCCTTCCAGCCGCGCTCGTCCGAGTCCGGCAGAGCCCAGCCTCTGGTGGGCGCCAAAAAGATGGGACTCCCGTCGAGGTTCGCCGAGAAGGCAACCCGACCGATGACCTGGACGTTGACCAGGTGGAAGTGAATCGGGTGCGTGTCACCCGTCGTGTTGTAGATATCCCACACTTCGTACGACGGGTCCGCCTGTGTCCCGGCCTGGTAGTTCTCTCTCCCTTCGTCGATTGGTTCTTCGTAGCGGGTGCCATGCTTGGTGAAGTTGGTCCCAGTCTCGAAGTCGGTGCCAAGCATAGCAATGAGCCGGCCGTACGCGTCCACGCCCTCGTTCAACGTCTTGTTCCGGGCCACTGTCCCGGACGGGGGCACGAAGTTGTCCCCCAGCAATTCCGGGGGAACGACGAGGCCGAGGGCAACCCCCCCGAGTGCGAGGTTGATTGCTTCCGGCGACGGCATCGCCTGGCCCGGCTGGGCCGTGATGCGAATCCGCATCATCGTCCGGGTGTTCGGCCCGAAACCGGGACGCGGGGCACCGCCCCGGGCGCCCAGGTTTCCAATGTGGTAGTCGAGGTCCGTGTCTCCGCCGTCCGGAAACGGCGAACCGGCATCGTTGTAAAGGATGTAGGTGGAACCCGCGCACCCGGTGAAGTCAATCAGCACGTCGGCCCGTTCGGCCCCCGCCAGGACCAATCCGTAACCCGGGGTCTGGCTGGTCGAGAGGCGGTCGTGGGCGTAGTAGCTCGCGAGGTCGAACACCCCGTTCGAAGGGATGACCGCGGCGCTCGGCAGGAAACCGCCCTCCGTGCCGATGACCACAAAGTCTGGGCCCTTTTGGGGGACTTCGTGGATCTCGCCAGGGTTCCCGGGGTCCTCCTGATACAGCTGGAGGTTGAACACTCGCGATTGCGTGCCGTTCAGCATGCGGAAGCGATGCGCGCCCGCCGCCAGAGTCACTTCCGGATATGCCATGCCGTTGATCACGATGTTGTCGGCGAAGAACTCCGGAACGGCCGAGATCTCCGGAAGCTGGTTGGGATAACCTCCCGGCTCCGACTCTTGCTCGCCGTACTGGTACGGATAGTCGAGGTCGCCCACCTTGCCGAACTGGTCCGCTGCGGCCTTGAAGCTCTTGTCTTGAGAGTACCAGCGGAATGCCGGGCAGCTGGCCCGGGAGCAGGACGCCGCCCGCGCCGAACATGGCGAGCTCAGAGTTGTCGATGAGCACGTACGGCGCGGCCAGGCCGGCATAGGCGTTCAGCCGCGTGATGCCCACGGCGTGATCGTGGTACCACAGCAGGCGGGCACTCTGATCGTTGGGGTACCAGTAGTCGTCGGTCAGCCGGCCCAGTTTGTCGGGCAGCCAGTCGATGAGCGACGGTCCCCTGGTTCCATTCGCCGCCTTCCAGTGGAAGGGACCGCCATCACTCATCCACGGCACGAAGCCGCCGTGCAGGTGGACAGCCGCGCGGTTGACGAGCTGGGTGGTTTCCGCGCCCGGGATCGTGGTGTCTACTGGAAGCGGGTGGTGCGGCGGCAGTTGGTTGACAAAGCTGATCCTGACCGGGGTGCCTTTCGTAGCTACGATGGCCGGGCCGAGATAACGGAATCTCGCGACGCCCTGTGTCCCGTCCGCGTAGCCCCACAGCCTCGAGCCGGGCAGGTCGGGGTGGAACGACTGGCTGTACTGGCCCATGAAGATCCGGTAGTAGTCAGCCTGCGCGCCCGTTTGGTTGTACAACTTCTTGTCCGGGACGCCGAGCGGAATGCCGGCGGCGCCGATGCCCGGGAGAGGCGCCACGAACTTACGAAGCTCCCAGCGCGGGGGGAGCGCCTGCCCCAGCACACGCCGGCCGGCCAGCGCGAACCCGGCCCCCACGAGCGCCGACGTCTTGATGAACCTCCGCCTCGTGAATCCTCGTGTCGGCATACTTGCCCACCCCTCTCCTAAACTCAGGAGTTATTCTGCCTATTCGCCCCAGGGGCGCGAGTCGCGAATGCTCGCGAGGTGTGAAGAATCCAACCTAATCTGAATGACAGCCGGCGACTAAACAATGGTGCCTTGGTACCAAGACGGGTAGTACTTCCGGGCTATGATTGGGCCCTGGCGACAGGACTTTGGTACCTGGGACGAGGACAAGCGCGGGAGAGCAGAGCCCCGCTTTCATGAACCGGCCCTTTTTTGGTCGAAGAACGGTGCCCGGATTGACCGTTTCCGTTCTCATTCTCAATTTCCGCCCGCGCGTGCTAAGTTACGGTGTGGGGTCGAGGCTGGGAGAGCCGTCCCGGGAGGCGCGCGGCCAGCCTCGGCCCGTTTGCGTGCGAAAGTGGCGGAACTGGCAGACGCGCCGGACTTAGGATCCGGTAGCCGAAAGGCTATGGGGGTTCGAGTCCCCCCTTTCGCATACCTCTGTTGATTTGTCCCTCACGCTGTTGCACGCCTCCCGGCTGCCGATACCATTCATGAAGAGCGACGTTGTCGAAGTCTCCGAGACGAAGAAGAACCTGGTCATCGAGATCCCTCCCGACGAGGTGAATGCCGAGATCGACCGGGTGACGCGGGAATACAGCCGAGCGGCGAAGCTCCCCGGGTTCCGGCCCGGCAAGGTGCCGCCGAAGGTGGTCAAGCAGCGCTTCCGCGACGAGATCCTCCACGAGGTGGCGCACGAGCTCGTCCCCCGCGCCGTCGGCGAGGTCCTGCGCGAGCGCGGCCTCGAGCCGGTCGCCACGCCGGACGTCCCGCACGTCCACGTGCACGAGGGCGAGCCGCTGAAGTTCACGGCCACGATTCGAGACCCTGCCGCCGGTGGACCCGGGCGACCCGGCCGACATCGAGCTGCGGCGCGAGGCTGCGAACGTCGCGGACGAGGCGGTCGATCAGACGCTCGAGCGCCTGCGGCAGCGGGCGGCCCGCTTCGAGCCCGTCGAGGACCGCGGCGTGGAAGCCGGCGACACGGTGGTGCTCGATCTCGCGCGCCGCAAGATCGAGGACGGGACCCCGGGGCCGTCCGAGAAGCACGAGAACGTCTCGGTGGAGACCGGCGCGTCGGTGAACCCGCCCGGGTTCGACGACGAGCTGGCGGGCCTGAAGCCGGGCGATCAGAAGACCTTCCGGGTGCACTACCCGGCGGACTACGCGGTCACCGAGCTGGCCTCGGCCGAGATCGAGTACGACGTGACGGTCCGCGCGCTGCGGCGGCGTGTCGTGCCCGCGCTCGACGACGACCTGGCCAAGGAGGTCAGCGAGTCGGACTCGCTCGAGAAACTGCGCGAGCAGGTGCGCGAGGGGCTGACGCGCGAGGCCGGCCGGGAGTCGGATCGGAAGTTGCGCTCGGAGCTCCTCAAGGCGCTCGCCGCGAAGGTGACCTTCGAGGTGCCCGATGCGCTGGTGCAGCGCGACCTGGACCGCCGGACCGAGGAGTTCGTCCGGCACCTGTTCGAGGAAGGGATCGACCCGCGGAAGGCCGGGATCGACTGGGAGGCCTTCAGGAACGAGCAGCGCGGGGCGGCCGAGGAGGCCGTGCGCGCGACGATCGTGCTGGACGAGGTGGCGCGGCGCGAGGATCTGAAAGTGAGCGACGAGGACCTCGAACGCGAGGTCGCGAGGTTCGCGGAACGTTCGCGGCGGACGCCGGCGGCGGTGCGCGCGCAGCTCGAGAAGGACGGGGATCTCGAGCGACTGCGGACGGGGTTGCGGCGGGAGCGGACGGTGGACTTCCTGATGTCGCGTGTTACCATTTCAGGAGAGTAGCCCGCAGTCGACCCAAGCACTCATCCCCTGCCCCCCGACGCGCGCGCCGGACGGCCGGGACGCGGAGTCCACCGCGGCCCCGGAGATTGACGGACACGTCGCGCCGGACCCGACCCGGAGACTATGCGATCAGAACTGAGTGACCCCCGGATGCAACTGGTGCCGATGGTGGTCGAGCAGACCAGCCGCGGCGAGCGGGCGTACGACATCTTCTCGCGCCTGCTCAAGGACAGCATCATCTTCATCGGCACGCCGATCGACGACACGGTGGCCAACCTGGTCATCGCGCAGATGCTCTTCCTGGAGTCCGAGGACCCCGAGAAGGACATCCTGCTGTACATCAACAGCCCGGGGGGCTCGATCACGGCGGGGCTGGCGATCTACGACACGATGCAGTTCATCCGGCCCGACGTGCAGACCTACTGCCTGGGGCAGGCGGCGTCGATGGCCGCGGTCCTGCTGGCGGGCGGCGGGAAGGGCAAACGGTTCTCGCTGCCGAACTCGCGCATCGTGATCCACCAGCCGCTGATGCAGGGGCTGGCGGGACAGGCGACCGACATCGACATCGCGGCGAGGGAGATCCTCCGCATGCGGGAGCGGCTCAACGAGATCCTCGTCGAGCACACCGGGCAGACCCGCTCGCGCATCCAGGAGGACACCGAGCGCGACTACATCATGTCGGCGGAGCAGGGCAAGGAATACGGTATCATTGACGAGGTCATCCGCAAGCGGGCGTAGCGTGCGGCGCGGGGCGTAGCGGCCGGCCGACCGTCCCGCCAGGTCATCCCCTATGGTCAAGAAGAACGGCGACCCCGAGGTCCTGCGTTGCTCCTTCTGCAACAAGGACCAGAACGACGTCCGCAAGCTGATCGCCGGCCCCACGGTCTTCATCTGCGACGAGTGCGTCGAGGTCTGCAACGACATCATCGCGGACGACAACCGGTTCGAGAACCGGGGCACCCGCTCGCAGCTGCCCGTCCCGCAGGAGATCAAGAAGTTCCTCGACGAGTACGTGATCGGGCAGGAGCGGACGAAGAAGAAGCTCGCGGTCGCCGTCTACAACCACTACAAGCGGATCGAGATCCAGAAGCAGGCCCGCAACCGCAACGACATCGAGCTGACGAAGTCGAACATCCTGCTGATCGGGCCGACGGGCACGGGCAAGACGCTGCTCGCGCAGACGCTCGCGAAACTGCTGTCGGTGCCCGTTCACGATCGTGGACGCCACCACCCTCACCGAGGCCGGGTACGTCGGCGAGGACGTCGAGAACATCATCCTCAAGCTGCTGCAGGCCGCCAACGGCGACATCGAGAAGTGCCAGCAGGGGATCATCTACATCGACGAGGTGGACAAGATCTGCCGGAAGGACGAGAACCCCTCGATCACCCGGGACGTCTCGGGCGAGGGCGTCCAGCAGGCGCTGCTGAAGATCCTGGAAGGCACCGTGGCCAACGTGCCGCCGCAGGGCGGCCGCAAGCACCCCCACCAGGAGTTCTTCCAGATCGACACCACGAACATCCTGTTCATCGTCGGCGGGGCGTTCGTGGGGCTCGACAAGATCATCCAGCGCCGGGCGGGCAACAAGGCGATGGGCTTCAAGGCGGACGTCAAGCCGATCAACACGCGCAACGTCGGCGCGGTGCTCGAGAAGGTCGAGCCCGAGGACCTCATCAAGTACGGCCTGATCCCCGAGTTCGTCGGCCGCCTGCCCGTGGTCGGCACGCTCCACGAGCTCGACAAGGCGGCGCTGGTGCAGATCCTCACCCAGCCCCGCAACGCCATCACCCGCCAGTACCAGAAGCTGTTCGAGTACCAGAACGTGAAGCTCCGCTTCACCGACGACGCCCTCGAGGCGATCGCCGAGGCGGCCCTCGCGCGGAAGATCGGCGCGCGCGGCCTCCGGATGATCATCGAGGACCTGATGCTCGACCTGATGTACAACCTCCCGAACCAGAAGAAGATCCGGGAGTGCGTCATCACCCGGGAAGTGGTCGAGTCGAAGGAACAGCCGATAACGTTGATCGAGAAAGCCGGTTAGGACTCAGGAATCGGGATCGGGGATCAGGGGGCCGGCGGGCGGCCGCCTGGATCCCGCGGCCTCGTTTCCGCGTCCTAGGAAACGATGGCCGGAACGATTCCGTGATCTCCGTCCCCGATCCCCGATCCCCGATCCCTGATCCCTTAAGCGTTGGTGTTCTGATAATGGAAGTCTACGAAACCCTCCCGATCGTCCCGCTGCGCGACGTCGTCGTCTTCCCGCACATGATGATGCCGTTCGTGATCGGGCGGCCCGCGTCGACGCGGGCGCTCGAGCACGCGCTCGTGAAGGACAAGCGCATCTTCCTGGCCGCGCAGCACGACGCGGCCGTGGACGACCCGGCGCCGCCCGACATCTACACGATGGGCTGCGTCGCCAACATCGTGCAGAGCCTCAAGCTGCCCGACGGCAACGTCAAGGTGCTGGTCGAGGGCGTGGACCGCGCCCGCGCCATCGAGTGGAAGGAGGACAAGGGCTTCTTCCGCGTCGTCGTGAAGATCCTGCCCAAGCTCAAGGAGACCTCCGGCGACGCCGAGGGTGCCATGAGCCGGGTGGTGTCGCTGTTCGAGCAGTACGTCAAGCTGTCGAACAACCTCCACTACGACGCGATGATCGCCGCCGTCCGCGTGGACGACCCGGGCAAGCTCGCCGACACCATCTCCTCGCACCTGCTCGTCTCGGTGGACGAGAAGCAGAACCTCCTCGAGATCATCTCCCCGCTGGAGCGGCTCAACCGCATCGCGGGCATCCTCGAGGCCGAGGTGGACAAGCTCCAGGTGGACCGCCGCATCCAGTCGCGCGTCAAGAAGCAGATGGAGAAGGCGCAGAAGGAGTACTACCTCAACGAGAAGATGAAGGCGATCCAGAAGGAACTGGGCCGCAAGGACGAGAAGGGCAACGAGACCGACGACCTGAAGAAGAAGATCGAGCAGTCCCGGATGCCGAAGGAGGTCGAGGAGAAGGCCAACCAGGAGCTGAAGCGCCTGGAGGCCATGCCCCCGATGTCCGCCGAGGCCACCGTCTCGCGCAACTACCTCGACTGGCTGATCGCGGTGCCGTGGCACAAGAAGACCAAGGAGAGCCGCGATCTGAAGCAGGCGGAGCAGATCCTCAACGAGGACCACTACGGCCTCGAGAAGATCAAGGAGCGCATCCTCGAGTTCCTCGCGGTGCGCGCGCTGGTCAAGAAGCCCAAGGCGACGATCCTGACCTTCTCCGGGCCGCCCGGCGTCGGGAAGACCTCGCTGGCCAAGTCGATCGCGCGGGCGATGAACCGCAAGTTCGTGCGGCTCTCGCTGGGCGGCGTGCGCGACGAGGCCGAGATCCGCGGCCACCGCCGGACCTACATCGGGGCCTTCCCCGGCCAGATCATCCAGATGATGAAGAAGGCCGGCACCCAGAACCCGGTGTTCCTCCTCGACGAGGTGGACAAGATGTCGATGGACTTCCGGGGCGACCCCTCCGCCGCCCTGCTCGAGGTCCTCGACCCGGAACAGAACCACATGTTCCTGGACCACTACCTCGACGTGGAGTACGACCTCTCGCACGTGATGTTCATCTGCACGGCCAACGTGCTCCACACCGTGCCGCAGGCCCTGCGCGACCGCATGGAGGTGCTCCAGCTCCCCGGCTACACCGAGCAGGAGAAGACCGAGATCGCCAAGCGCTTCCTGGTGCCCAAGTCGGTCGAGGGCACGGGCCTGACGAAGGAGAACGTCACCTTCACCGACGACGCGCTGCAGACCATCATCCAGCGCTACACGCGTGAGGCGGGCGTGCGGAACCTCGAGCGCGAGATCGCCTCGATCTGCCGCAAGATCGCGCGCCGCGTGGTCATCGACGGCAAGGGCTACAGCGAGGAGATCACGCCGGACCGCGTCACGCAGCACCTCGGCGTCCCGCGCTTCCGGCCCACGCTCGCCGAGGAGAAGAACGAGATCGGCATCGCCACCGGCCTGGCCTGGACCGAGGTGGGCGGCGAGATCCTCGTGACCGAGGCGACGCTGATGCCCGGCAAGGGCCACCTCACGCTCACTGGGAAGCTCGGTGACGTGATGCAGGAGTCGGCGCAGGCGGCCATGAGCTACGTGCGCTCGAAGGCCGAGGAGTTCGGCATCCCGAAAGACTTCAACCGCCGCCAGGACTTCCACATCCACGTGCCCGAGGGGGCCATCCCCAAGGACGGGCCTTCGGCCGGCATCACCATGGCCACCGCGCTGATCTCGGTGCTCACGCGCATCCCGGCCCGGCGGGACGTGGCGATGACGGGCGAGATCACCCTGCGCGGCAAGGTCCTGCCCATCGGCGGCGTGAAGGAAAAGGTCCTGGCCGCCCACCGCGCGGGCGTGAAGAACATCGTCCTGCCGCGCGAGAACGAGAAGGACCTCGCCGACATCCCGAAGGCCGTGCTCGACGTGCTCAACGTCTACATGGTCGAGACGATGGACGAGGTGCTGAAGGTCGCGCTCGCGGATGCCCTGCCGCCCCCGATCGTGTCCGCGGAGGCGACGACCGCAGCCGCGGCCGCCGACGAGGACGACGTCTCGGACGACACGAGGACGCATTAAGACAGCGGGCAGCTGACAGCGGGCAGCCGGCAGCTGATCACGTATGATCCACTGCCAGCTGCCAGCCGCAAGCTGCCAGCTGAAACGTCACGCCGCCACACTGACACGCCAATGCCCCGCCGCATCGCCTCCGCCGAGTTCGTAGTCAGCGGCGTCGGGCCGCGCGACTTCCCCGCCGACGGACGCCCCGAGATCGCCCTGGTCGGGCGGTCGAACGTCGGCAAGTCCAGCATGATCAACGCGCTCCTCCGCAAGGACATCGCGCGCATCAGCGCGAGCCCCGGCAAGACGCGGCAGGCCAACATCTACCGCATCGTCGCCGGCGCCGGCGGCCCGTTCTACCTGGTGGACCTCCCCGGCTATGGCCACGCGGGCGGTGGCGAGAAGGCGAAGAGCGAGTTTGCCGCCATCACGGGGTCGTATTTCGCCACGCGCGCCGGCGCGGACGGGCGCCCGCCTCAAGGGGCCCTCGCGGGGATCGTCCTCGCCGTCGATGCCCGCCATCCCGGCATGGCCTCCGACGCCGAGGCCGTCCGCTGGGCCTCGACCATCCGCGTTCCGTTCCTCATCGTCGCCGCCAAGGTGGACAAGCTGAAGCAATCGGAAAGGGTGCGCCTGAACCGCGAATGCGAGTCCGCGTTCGGCATGCGCGCCCTGCAGGTGTCGTCGGTGAACGGCGAGGGGCTGGATGAACTCTGGCGAGTTCTGATGACATGGACAGGCGGAGGGCGGGAGGGCGAAGGCGGGTAATGCAAATGCGTGAAAGCGAGCGAGCGATGATTTATCGAGCATTCCCGCGTGCCGGCTGGAAATGGGCGGAGATCGGCTACGGGACCTGGGGCATGGCGGGGTGGAGCGGGTCGGACGACGCCGAGTCGCTGAAGGCGATGGAGCGCGCCCTCACGCTGGGATGCAACGTGTTCGACACGGCCTGGGCCTACGGGTCGGGGCACAGCGAACGGCTCCTTCGCCAGCTGCTCTCGGGGTATCGCGGCGAGCCTGTCTACATCGCGACGAAGGTGCCGCCAAAGAACGGGCGCTGGCCGGCGCGGGCGGACTACCCGCTGGAGGATGTGTTTCCGCCGGACCACATCAAGGACTACACGCGCCGAAGCCTCGAGAACCTCGGTCGCGACTCGGTGGACCTCCAGCAGCTGCACGTCTGGTCCGACGCGTGGGCCGACGACGAACGGTGGCAGCGTGCCGTCGAGGACCTGAAGCGCGAGGGCCTCATCAAGGCGTTTGGGATCAGCGTGAACCGCTGGGAGCCGATGAACGTCGCCCGCGCGCTGCGCACCGGCCTCGTGGACTGCGTCCAGGTGGTGCACAACGTCTTCGACCAGGCGCCCGAGGACGAGCTGTTCCCGCTGTGCCAGAAGCTGAAGGTGGCGGTCATCTCGCGGGTCCCATTGGACGAAGGGAGCCTCACCGGAACGCTGAAGGCCGATGCGACGTTCCCCACGGGCGACTGGCGCGCGCTCTATTTCAAGGGCGAGAACCTGCGGGACACCCTCGAGCGGGTGGAACGCCTCGAAGCTGACGTCCCCGACGGGATGACGCTGCCGGAGCTGGCCCTTCGCTACATCCTGGAGCACCCGGCCGTCACCACGACCATTCCCGGCATGCGCCGGGTGGCGAACGTGGAGAAGAACCTGGCCGTCAGCGACGGCGCGCGCCTGGACGCCGCCGTGCTGCGGGCCCTTCGCCGCCACCGCTGGGACCGGTCGACGGTAATTCCCTAGGCTCAGGGCTCAAGGCTTGGGCTCTTGCTCTAATGGTTTCTACCGTCTCCAGGTAAGTGACGCCTGTGATCTGCCTGAAGCCCGAAGCCTCGAGCCTGAAGCCGTTTGGCGGGGGGCCGAAGGTCCCCGGTCGTGGTATACTTGGAAGTTCGTGACATCCCCGAAGGAGCAGGCCGTGAAGGAAGGCATTCATCCGAAGTACAAGGAAGTTGACGTGCGGTGCGCGTGCGGGGCGACCTGGAAGACCCGGTCGACCAAGGACGAGCTCCGCCTGGAAATCTGCTCGCAGTGCCACCCGTTCTTTACCGGCCGCCAGAAGCTGATCGACACCGAGGGCCGGGTCGAGCGGTTCACGAAGAAGTTCGGCGCGCAGACCTCCGAGTCCCGCAAGGCCGCCGAGAAGGCGAAAAAGGCCGCGAAGACGGAAACGCAGCCGGCGTAGCGGTTTTGTAGACGGTAGGCGGTAGGCGGTAGGCGGTAGGCGGTGGATCACACTGTCACGCTGTTCCGCCCTCCGCCGTCTCGATCCTCCGTCCACCGTCCTCCGCCGTCTCGATCCCTCCGCCCCCCGCCTTCTTCAGATATCCGCCCTCTCCAGCCTCCGCGCCGCGATCCACACCGGCACCACCATCCAGAACAGGACGGAGCCGCAGATGGCGAGCGCGGCCCCTGTCGCGCCGTGCGTGAACCGGAGGAAGGCGAGCGAGGCGGCGCCGAAGGCGGTGACGCCCTCGATGCCGAGCAGCGTCCCGGTGCGCACCGCGTCTACGGGGTTCACCAGCACCGACACGATCAACAGCCGCGAGGCCGAGCCGGAGCGGAGGAACGACGCCGCGGTGAGGGCCGCGACGTCGAACAGGACGACGGCGCCGAACCAGACGGCAAGTGCCACGGCGAGGGCACGTGCGCGCCGGCCCGGTGCCCCCACCGCCACCGCGGCAGCCACGCCAAGAAAGACCGCGGTCAGCGCAAGCGACCCCACGACGAGCAGGAGGAAGCGGCCCACGCCCTCGTCGCCCGCCTGCCACGAGATCGCAAGGCCCGCCGCGCCAAAGCCCAGGCCCTGGGCGCCGGCAAGGGCCAGGAACTGGCCCAGCAACTTGCCGAGCAGGACCCGTCGAACGGCGGATGGGCTGCGAGAACACGAGCTCGGCCGCGCCGTTCTCGGGCGCGAGCGTCATGACGCCGATGAGCAGCGCCGTGAGCGGCACCAGCAGGATCACCAGCTGCACCAGTGACACGGACGTTCGCGCGAAGTCCTGCACACCGTGCCCGCCCGACAGGATGTAGCCCGACGCGGCGACGGCAAAGGCCAGCAGCCCGAAGACGGCGGCGAAGATCTGCGTCCACCGGGAGCGGGCCGCCAGCACAAGCTCCTGAGAGGCAAAGGCGAACAAGGGCCTGGCCATCAGCGTCCTCCCCCGACGGTACGGCCCACCAGGATTTCCCCGGCGGCGACCGTCACTCCCCCCCTCGCGGCCGGGTCCTCTCTGACCGACGACGTGTCCCGGTGAGCCATCAGGCCAGAGCCCATCGGGGTGGCAAGGTCCGGCCGGCGCGTGAAGACCGCGCGGCGGGCATCGACCCAGTCCCCGGTCCGGTGATCCGTGACATACACGACCGCCTCGTTTGGGAAGCGGGTATTCGCCGCGGCCAGGTGCTCCCGCAGGCAACCGAGGTCATCGAAGAAGACGGGCTCCTCCCCGGGCGCGACGATCTGCGCGGCGAAGCGAGGGTCCGACACCGCCATGCGGCAGCGGGCGCACGTATCGTTCTTCACGTCCAGGCTCGCGGGAGAGGGTGGGCCGCTGGCGCAGGCGGACAGGAACAGGACAATGATCGGAATCGTGCCTAGTGGCCAGTGGCTGGTGGCTTGCGGATCACGCGTGTCACGCCAGCCAGGCGCGGTCATCTCTCCGCCTCCTTCACCAGCTCGTGATACAGCACGTCCAGGCGTCCCTCTTCCGTCGTGAGCCCCGTGATGACGGCGCCCGCCGCGCGCAGGCGGTCGAGGACCGCCGGACGGAGTTCGGAGGCCCCGGGCACGAGGATGTCGTCGTCGTCCAACGTGGCCCCGGGACAGGCGTCCCTGGCTGCAGCAAGCAGTCCAGGGAGCCCGCGGCCGCCCGGCTCCAGCCGCACGCGCATCGATCCGCGGTCGGCCAGGCGCCGGGCGAGCTCGCGCTCGGTGAAGAGCCCAACCAGCCGACCGCCGACGATCACGGCGACACGATCGGCCAGGCGCTCGGCGTCCGCGAGCTGGTGCGTCGTGAAGAGGACGGTCTTCCCCGCCTTGCGGCGTTGCTCCACGAGCTCGTAGAACGCGGCCAGCCCCGCCGGGTCGAGGGCAGCCGTCGGCTCGTCGAGCAGCATCACGGGCGCATCGGGCAGCATCGCCACCGCGAGGCCGAGCCGCTGGACCATCCCGCCGGAATAGGTCTGGACCGCCCGGCTGCCCGCGCCGTTCAGGGACGAGAACCCCAGCACCTCCTGCGTGCGGGTCGGGGCCCCTCCGCGCAGTTTCCTGTAGAACTCGACGACCTCCCACCCGGTCAGGGCGTCCGGGAACGCGACCTTCTGTGGCAGGAACGAGCAGGCGGCGCGGGCCCCGGCCTCGCACGACGGGCGCGGCGGCTCCCCCACCAGCACCTGGCCCGCGCTTGGACGAATGAGCCCCGCGGCGCCTTTCAACGTGGTGGTCTTCCCGGAGCCATTGGGCCCAAGCAGGGCGACCGTCTCCGCGGCGGCCACCCTCAGTGTCAGGCGATCGACCGCCACCTGGGCGCCAAAACGCTTGCTGAATGAGCGGTAGGTGATCATGCCCGCCGCCTCCGCCGGCCGTGCAGCATGACCGAGGCACCCAGTCCCATTGCCGCGGCCGAGCCCGCAATCCCCGCGAGGTCCGGGCCGGTCCGCGCGGGCCTCGGGCTGGGCACGTGCGGCAGCCGCGGCGGCCGCGCCAGCGGCGACCGGTCCTCCACCGTGACGGGCACCAGCACCGGGAAGGTCCGCTCGGCGACACCAAGCGCGACGCCGGCAAACCCGGCGGAGAACAGGTCCGCCGCCGTCAGGTTGCCGCGGAAGTGGTCGAAGACGCTGGTCAGCCGGAACGGCCGGTCGGTCCGGCCGTCGCCGTCGAGGTCGGGCTCGTCGTTGTCCGACCAGTAGTTCCCGTCGAAGGTCGTGTCCGTTCGCTTTCCCACCAGCCAGAGGGGCGTCATGTTCGCGACAAACGCGTTGCCCTCGAACCGGTTCTCGTGTGCCGAGTCGTAGAGCACGATGGCGATATCGGAGGCCGCAACGATGTTCCGCCTGAACGTGTTGCGGCGGGAGTCCTCGAGAAACACGCCGCGCGCGTTGTCCCCGATGAAGTTGTCCTCCGCCACCACGTCGTCGCACGTCTTGAACAGCAGGCCCACCGACGCGAACCCCCGGTTGTGAACGAAGCTGTTGCGGCGAAACACGAGGCGCCGCGAGTACATGAGGGCGGTTCCGGCCGCGCCGTTCTCGAACACGTTGTCCTCGAACACGTTGTCGTCGGAGAACATGTAGTGGAGGCCGTAGCGCAGGTCGCGGGCCTGGTTGCGGGCCACCAGGCCGTGCGGCGACGACTGGATGTAGAAGCCGTCGCGGACGTCCACGATCAGGTTGTCGAGCAACCTGAAGCCGTCCGTGTTCCAGACGTGAATGCCCGAACCCTTCTCGCCCGCGTCGCGCCCGCGAATGCCGGCGATGCGGCAGCGCTCGACCGTCCCTCCGTGCGCCTCGCGGAAGTACACTCCGAACAACGTCCGCTCGATGCGGCAGTCCACGACGCGCACGTCACGGGCGGACACGTGAATGCCTGCAGAGTCGCGGGCCAGGTCGCCGCCGGATCGGCCGTCGATGTCGAAGCCCTCGACGGTGACGCCGTCCGCCCGAACGCGGACGACGCTGCCCGTCCCGGACCCGATGAGCCGCGGCCGTCCAATGCCGACCAGCCGCAGCGCCCGATCGATGACCAAGTCCCCGTGATAGGTGCCCGCCGGCACCTCCACGGTCGCGCCGGACGGCGCCGCGTCGATGCGCGCCTGCAGCGGCGACACCTGCCCCTCGGCCGGACGCCCCTCGAGGGTGCCGGGCGTTGCGGCATGACCCTGGGGGTCCTGCAGCGACAGCGACAGGGACAGAATGAGGAACAACATAGGCGCTGGGTGAAGACAAGGCCTGGAGGCCCGTCCCGACCGGCGATTCAACCTCCAGTGTCGGCACGCCACCCCGAGTCCTGGATCGTCGGTCGGAGCAGGGCGCTTCAGCCCTGTGTTGTGCCAACAGTCGGCTGTCTTCCCTCCCTCCACGCGAGCACGAAGGCGCCGATCATGAGCAGCGCGGCCCCGGCCATCAGGTAGCTGCCGAGGGCCGGGTACGAGTAGACCTCGAAGTTGGCCAGCTGCTTGTGCCCGAACATTGGCGGCATGAAGGGCTCGACTTTGACGGACGCCGTGGGCGCCAGGTGGTGACCGTAGCTCCACATCCGGTAGCCGAACGACCAGAGCGAGAACGCCGCGAAGTAGACGAAGAGGACGAGCACGTCCAGCAGGGTGGCCATCCGCCCGTGGACGACCGCCCGGAGCGCGAGCAGGGCCATGGCCCCCGCGGCGAACGGCAGCCACTTGAACTCGGTGAAGTCCTCCGCCACGAGGTCGCGCATCCCGATGTAGTGGTTGAGGAGGTTGATCTCCGTGATGTCCTGCCCGCCGTTGCCTCCCACCAGCTTGTAGCTGTAGATCCCGAGCCGCAGCCCGTCGGGGTACTGCGGCGCGAACATGGTCATGTTCCACAGCGGGAACAGGTAGATCCCGAGGAGCAGGACGGCCGCGGCAACCAGCATCAGCCGCGGCCGCAGGTCGAGGGGGACGCCGAGGAACCGGTTGCTCTTCTCGAGTAGGGCACGCATGGCTTCTCCAGGTCGTCGAGAGCCGGCAGCTGGCGGCTGGCAGCCGACAGCAGAACACGCGGGATCCGCTGCAAGCTGCCCGCTGCCTGCTGCGAGCTGCCACCAGCCACCCGAGCGTTAGCGCACGATGAGATACCCCTGCATCTCCTGGTGCAGCGCCGAGCAGAAGTTGGTGCAGTAGTACGCGTGGACCCCCGGTTTGTCGGCGGTGAAGGTGACCGCTTTCGTCTCGCCCGGGTCCACGACGATGTTGATGTTGTAGTCGAGCAGGCCGAAGCCGTGCAGCTCGTCGGTCGTCTGCTCGATGTTGGTGATGGCCACGGTGACCACGTCGCCCTTCCTCACCTCGAACGCGGTCGGGGTCATCGTGGACCGAACCGCCACCATCTTCACCAGCACCTTGTTCCCGTTCCGCGTGACCCCGGCGTCCTTGACGTCCCAGACGGCCATCGGGTGGCGATTCTCTTCCTTGGGGTACACCTCGATCGGCTTCAGCTTGTCGGCCTTGATGATCTGCGCGTAGTGCGGCTCGGGCTCCGTGAAGGCGTCGAGGAGGAGCTTCATCTTCTCCTCGGTGATGTCCACCAGCTGGGACGACTCGGGCTGGGAGGGCCCGACCGACAGGTGTCGCCCGTGCGAGAGCTTGTTGAGGCCGACGAGGTACTTCCCGTCCGGGCTGACCGTGTCGCCCTCGGCCGCCGAGAGGTGGCCGATGGAGTAGGACATCGGGACCTTGTCCACCACCTCCCAGGTCCCCAGCTTCCACTTGGCGATCGCGCTGTCCACGAACAGCGACGTGTACGCATACCCGTCGTCGCCGAACTGGGTGTGCAGGGGCCCGAGGCCCACCGGCACCTCGGCCTCCTTGATCGACTCGTACTTGAGGACCGGGATCCCGTCTTCGTCGCCGGTGAAGTCCCTGTTGCGGATCGCCGTCTGGATCTTCTCGAAGTTGAAGGCGGTCGTCACGCCCTGCAGCTTGCCGGAGCCGATGATCCACTTGCCGTCGGGCGAGACGTCCACGCCGTGCGGCGACTTCCCGCACGGCATGAAGTAGACGATGCCCGGCACCTTCTTGGGATCGAGGACCTTCACGCCGCCGATCATGTCTCCCTTGCCCTCGGCCGCCGCCTTCTCGGCGGCCTTCCAGTCGATGGCGGCAATGTAGTCGCGGTCGCGCTGCGACGCGGTCACCTCCAGCTTCCCGATCGCGCGCTCCGTGTTGTAGGACGTCCAGAACATCCAGCCGTCTGACACCTTCTTGCCGGCGTCTCCGAGGTCGTAGTCGAACGGCGGCATCAGGATCTGGAAGCCCATGGAGATCGCCCCCGTCTTGGGATCGATCTTCATGGCAGCCACGACGCCCTTGTACTCGGTCGCGTACTTCTCGACCTCGACGGCGCGGTCCGCCGGCAGCGGGATGGAGAACCGCGACGCCATCATGCTGTACTCGGTGTTGGGGGTGACGAAGGCCGACCCGTGGTTGCCGTGGACGTTCGGGACCGGCCCGAAGATCTGGCGTGTCTTGAAGTCTCGCAGGTCGATCCTCGCCAGCCGGCCGTTCATCTCGTTGACGAACAGCCAGCGCCCGTCGTACTCGCCGTTGGTCTCGGAGAGGGCGGGGTGATGCACGTCACCCCACGTGAACTTGCCCAGCATCGCCCTGGTCTCGTCGTCGAACCCGTAGCCCGTGGCCGGGTACGGCGTGAAGACCGGGATGGTCCCGAGGTGCCGCATCGACGGCAGCCCGTAGATGTACACCTGCCCCGAGTGCCCGCCCGAGGCAAACATGTAGTACTCGTCCAGGTCGCCCGGCGCCACGTAGACCTTCTCGGCGGCGACGGCGGCGTCGGAGGCGGTGGCCCTCCGCGATTCCCGCCTGTCGGGCGCGCACCGCGCGGCGAGGACGCCGGCCGCGACGACACCGACCAGCGCCCAGACGCCCCAACCGTTCCTCGACCGCATCATCGCTCCCCTCCTTGGCCTTGGGTCTTGGCCCCTTCGGCCTGAGCCTTTCGTTTCAGGTACAGCTCGAACGCCTCGCGCAACTTGCCCACCGCCACCTGCTTCTGCTCGGGCGTGAGGACGATCTGCCGCGACAGCACGACCGACATGGTGCCCGTCGGCGCTGCCAGGAAGTCGTCCAGCGTCCGGCCGAAGCGGCTCTGCACGTCCTCCACCGCGTTCGAGAGGTCGGGCCCGATCTGGGCCGCACTCTTCACGCCGAACACCGAGATCGAGTGGCAGACGAAGCAGCCGGTCGAGACGAACCAGGCGCCAGGCCCGGTCTTCATCTCCTGCTCGGCGAGCGCCTCCTCCGGCGTCACCGGGTCGGTCCGCGGGGTGCCCGCGACGTAGGCGGCCGGCACCTCCTCGCGCCGCCATGACATGGCGAGCATCGCGAGAGCCTGCGCCTGCGTTGTGCTGAAGTTGAAGTTGGGCATCACGGTGTCGGGCACCAGCGCTTTCGGCTCCTTGAAGTGCGCGACGTGCCACGCGAACGCGGTCTGGTGACCCGACAGCCGCCCGTAGTCGTACTGCTCCGGCGCCTTGTCGCCGACCCAGGTCAGGTCGGGGCCGATCGTCCCCCCGCGGCCGTTGACCACGTGGCACGCCCGGCATCCCTTCTCGAGCACCAGCGCCTTCGCGGTGTTGATGGCGGTCATGCCCGGCGTGTCGCGGTCGTAGCGGTGGCAGACGTTGCAGTTCATCTGCATGAGCGCGTTCTTGGAGCCGGCCAGGGAGTAGCTCTCGCCCACCCACGACGCGAGGAGCGGCTGCTCCCAGTGCGCCACCTCGCCGTGAGCGGCGTCCACGTCCACGGCCCACCCCTGCCCGCCGTGGCACACCGAGCAGCCGTAGTTCTCCACCGGGTGGTTCCTGAACGGCTCGACCGGATGGGTGCGGAACGGTTCCTCCGCCTTCTCGAACCCCTTCCACGACACCGCCTGGTGGCACGTAATACAGCGGTCCGCTCGTGCCAGGTCGGCGACGTAGATCTGCTGGATGCCCGACGGGACGGTTCCGGCTTTCTCCTGGCCGAACTTCCCGGCGACCGAGTCACGGAACTCGGCCTGGTACCAACGCCAGTCGTGTACCCGGTCGGCCCACGCGAAGATCACCGTGGACACGATGAGCAGGACGCCGACGCCGGCCAGCAGCGGCCGGTCCCAGTGCGGATAGGGCGAGTTGGTGCGCCTCTCCATGTCAGATCCTCGAGGGAATCTCGGGCCAGGCTTCCCACGGCCAGAACAGCTGCCAGTACGGCCCGCGCATGAACATGCCCACCACCGTGAGCAGCAGGATGCCGGCGACGATGAGCAGGAAGACGATGTTCTGGCGGCGGCGCGACGCGGCGAACCAGCGCCCGGCGGCAGTGGCGGGGCTGCGGTCGAGCCAAGGCCACACGGTGAGCAGGGCCATCAGCAGGCCGGGAAGCACCACGCCGCCGATGAAGGCGCCATTGAGCGTGAAGGACCCGATGCGGACCGTGGTGTCGGTCACGATCTCCTGGAGCCAGAGGAAGTACCACGGCGCCTTGGCCGGGTTCGGCGTGAGCAGGGCGTTGGCCGGCTCCTCCAGCGGCGAGCGGATCAGCACCGAGAGGATGCTCACCACCGCGATCGTGCCGAGCGTGACGATGGCCGCGCGCCGGGTCAGGTCGGGCACGGCGTTGACGGTGGTGTCGGGGGCGTCCACCGATGCCGCCCGGATGACGGGCGACTGGCCGCGCGCCACGCCGAGCAGCGAGTAGGTCTTCGTGCGGACGGGCGGTTCGGGCCGGGCCTCGCCCAGCACGGCCCCGGCATCCGCCTTGGCCAACCCGCCGTCCTTGCGGATGCGCCACATGTGGTACGCCAGCAAGGCGCCGAGACCCCCGGGCAACACGATCACGTGCAGCACGTAGAAGCGGATGAGGGTCGCCTGCTCGATCTCCCGCCCGCCAATCATCAGCTCGCGCACCTGACTCCCGACGAACGGCACGGATGAGGCGATGTTGGTGCCCACCGTCACCGCCCAGAACGCGAGCTGGTCCCAGGGGAGCAGGTAGCCGGTGAAGGAGAGGAACAGCGTGAGGAGCAGCATGACGACGCCGATCACCCAGTTCCACTCCCGGCGCTGGCCTCGGCCCGCGCCGTTCTTGTAGGCGCCGGTGAGGAACACGCGGACCAGGTGCAGGAACACGACGGCCACCATCAGGTGCGCCGAGATGCGATGCACGCTGCGGATCCAGGCGCCGAACGTCACCACGTACTCGATGTCCTTGACCGAGGCGTAGGCGCGCTCGACCGACGGCACGTAGAGGAAGAGGAGCGGCAGGCCCGACACCGTCAGCAGCAGCAGGAGCGCCGCCGACGCCGTGCCGAGCCAGAACGAATAGGTCCAGTCGAGCGACGCCTTCGCCACCTTCGCCGGGAACCAGTGGAGCAGGAAGTTGGCGACGATGGCGTCGCCGCTCTCCCGGTCGGATTGCGGCCGGAAGCTCCAGAGCCGGTCGGGGTGCACGCCCGGGGCGGACGGCGTGGGGGTTCTATGCAGCAGCGGCATGTTCGCGGCTCCTTGCCCGTCCTGTTGGCTACGGCAGCGTCAAACGGAAGTCGCGCTCCACCTCGTCGGCCAGGTCCACCACGAGTTGCCCGTCGTCAGCCGCGACGGAGAGGCGGTACCAGGACAGCGGCCGGGGCGCCGGGCCCGAGACGTTCTGGCCGTCACCGCGGTACCTCGAGCCATGGCACGGGCAGAGGTACCGGTGCGTGAGGCGGACCGACTTGCCATCGACCTGAGCGGTTTCCGGACGTGGCAGGGCCTCGGCCCGCACCGTGCATCCCAGGTGCGTGCAGACCGCGGAGATCGCGTGGAACGTCTTTCCCTCGCGGAAGACGAACAGTCGTTCGTCCGGGAGGAACTTGAGGCCATCCGGGAAATCGCCCGGCGGTCCCAGCTTCACCGTCGTCGGCGCGTCGTACGACACGTTGGGCACCAGGGAACGTAGCGAGGCGACGGCCTGCAGGCCAACGCCGGCCACCCCGGCGCCCAGCCCGAGTCTCAGGAGGAAGTCTCGACGGTCGGTCATCTCTGCCTCCGGTCAACGCAGTGGTCAGTGGGCGGTGGCCAGTGGTCAGCGTGTCACGCGTGATCCACTGGACACTGTCCACTGGCCACTGGCCACTTACGTGTGCCGCGCCAGTCGTTCCGTGACCGTGAACCTCTCCATCGTCATAGCGTCCGTCGGGCAGCGGATCGCGCACAGGCCGCAACGGATACACTTCTCGTCGTCCTTGATCATCGCGGCGAGGGGCAAGCCGTTCGCTTCGGCCAGGGCAACCATCGCCTCGCGGTCGGCCTCGTCCATCTCCACCGCATCGAGTGGAACGAGCGCCAGGCAGTACTCCGGGCACACGTCCACGCAGCGGTTGCAGAGGACGCACTTCTCCGGGTCGTAGATCGTCTGGACGTGACAAACCAGGCAGCGCGCGCCCTGCGCCCGGGCATCGCCGGGGCCGTAGCCGGTCTCAACCTCGGCGATGCCCGTCCGGCGACCGGCGTCGAGCGTCGGCGGCGACTGGCGGTCCAGCCGTTCGAAGCCGGCGATCATGCGGTACCGGCTGGTGGGAATCCGCTCGACATCGAGGGTCACGGACAAGCCGGCACCTGCACGGTCCAGGTACTCGTGGATGGAGCGTGCGGCCCGCTTGCCGTTGGCAATGGCCTCGATGAGACTGCGCGGACCGAAGGCCACGTCGCCACCCGCGAAGATCCCGGGTGCGCTCGTCGCGAGCGTGACGGCATCCACGCGGATGCC
The DNA here is from genome assembly GCA_963744445.1 of uncultured Acidobacteriota bacterium. Lineage (GTDB taxonomy): Bacteria > Acidobacteriota > Vicinamibacteria > Vicinamibacterales > Fen-181 > CAVUTP01. The sequence continues at coordinate 805,861 of CAVUTP010000014.1, read as the reverse complement.
GCCTCCCGGCGTCAGCTCCACACCGTCCCCGGGCGCCAGGAACGACAAGTCGGCTCGCTGGCCGATCGCGAGGATGCACGCGTCGGCCTCGATTTCCACGATGTCGTCCGGGTCGTAGGACGGCGCAAACCGGCCAGCCTCGTCGAACACGCTTTGGACGCGCTGAAACTCGACCCGCTGCAGCCGCCCGTTGCCCAGGAACCGCTTCGGACCACGGCGGGTCAGGAACGCCACGCCTTCCTTGCGGGCCTCCTCGAACTCCTCGAGCCCCTGGGTGGTTCGCAGCACCGGCATCTCGTCGAAGTTCTCGAGCGAGACGATCGTGACGTCCGCCGCCCCGCCCCGCAGCGCCGCCCGCGCGGAGTCCAGTGCCTCCTGGGCCCGCGCGTCGGCGGCGCCCCGCAGCGACGCCGCGTCGTCGTCCTCCTCGCGGCCGGCTCGCAAGGCGGTCCGGGCCGCGTCGAAGGCAACGAAGCCGCCGCCCACCACCACCACCCGCCGGCCGAGGTCGAGCCGGTAGCCCCGGTTGACGTTCAGGAGGTAGTCCACCGCCTTGACGACGCCGTCGAGCTCGACGCCCGGCGCCTGCAGGTCGCGCCCACGCGAGACGCCGACCGCGAGGAACACCGCCTCGAAACCGTCGCGCCTCAGCGCACCGAGTCCGAAGTCCGAGGTGAGAGGCGTCCCCGTGCGGAGCGTCACGCCGAGCGCGAGGACCTTCTCGATCTCGGCCCGCAGGAGGCTGCGGGGCAGGCGGTACTCGGGGATGCCGAACCGCATCATGCCCCCCGGTTCACCGGCGGCCTCGAAGACCGTCACTTCGTACCCGTGGAGCGCCAGGTCGTGCGCGGCGGCGAGCCCCGCGGGCCCGGCGCCGACCACCGCGACCCGCCGGCGTTCGGCCGCGCCGGAGTGGCCCGATCGAGGTCCCGGCTCGATGGGCAGGTGACCCGCGTACCGGTTGCCCTCCGAGACCAACGTGGTCCGTAGCAGGTCCTGCGTGTCGGGGTGTCGTGACTCGACGCCGTATTGCTCGGTCACGAAGCGCTTGAGCGCTCGGATCGAGATCGGCCCGTCGATGCTCCCGCGGCGGCATGCGTCCTCGCACGGAGCGGCACAGACGCGGCCGCAGACCGAGGCGAAGGGGTTGGGGGCGCGAGCCACCAGGTAGGCGTCCTCGTTCCTGCCGTCGGCAATCAGCTGGACGTAGCGACCCGCGTCGGTAGCCACCGGGCACCCCGCCTGGCACTTCACCTGGGCCTTCCAATCCGCGAGTGCCGGCAATTTGACCCGCACGGCTGGCGCGCCGGCCTTTCGTTCCGCGCGGTCAGGCATAGGCCTCCTCCAGCGCAGTCGCGCGGGGGAACAGGATGTTGTTCTCCAGGTGAAGATGCCGGTGTACGTCGGCTTCGAGGGCTGCCAGATCGTCGAGGACCGTGTTGGGCCCGGCCGGGGCCGCGAGGATCCGCGATGCGGCGCGCCGAAGCTGGCGCAGCCCCTCGTCGATGGCCCGATGCTCACGCGCGAGCAGCGGCACCTCGGGGCGGAGGATCGCGGGCGAGCTGCGGGGAACCGGCCGGCGTTCGAGGTGCGCGCGCTCCACCCGCACGATGGCAGGAAAGATGCGCTGTTCCTCGTGACGCAGGTGGGGCTCGAGGCCCTGGCGGAACCAGGTGAGCCTCGCCGCCAGTTCGGCGCCGTCCATCGCCGCGAGCGCGCGGGCGCCGGTGGCCGACTCGTCGAGCCAGGACGCGAATGCGTTCACGCCACGCCTGAGGAACGCATGGTGCGCGGTGACAATGTGCTCGCTCAGCTCCCTCAGGGAGGCCCCCGTCCAATCGCGTTCGACCAGCGCCTCGCTCGCCACCTGGTGAATCTGCTGCAGCACGAGGGCAGGGTCGGCCTTTGCGTACGCGCAGGCGACCTGGAGCGGCTGGTCGCCCTCGCAGCAGTAGTTGATTTGGTGCTGCTCGAAGACGGCACCGGCTCGCGGCTGCTTTGCGACGATGTCGCCGATCGGCGTCCGCAGCGTGACGATCATGCGCGTGTCCCCCTCGGTGACGGGAGGAACGGTTGATGAAGGTTACCCGAGGTGAGTTATACGCCTGGCTGATAGGGTTGGCTGTGACAGGAGTCACAGTTGCCAGGCTGGGACTGGGGACTAGGAAGGGGGGGCGCCGGCTGTCGTCCCGAAACCGACGGTCAGGTCACAGTTCAGTGTCGGCTTCGTGGCTGAGACCCTCGGGGTCGAGGATCACGAGCTGCCGCTTGTGAATGCGTATCAACCCGTGGGCCTGGAAGCGGCTGAGGTTGCGTGAAATCACTTCGCGCGCCGTGCCGAGCCGCATCGCCAACTCCTGCGTGGAGATTGGCAGCAGCAGCGTGTCGTCGCCGGCCTGGTCGCGCCAGGCCAAAAGCTGTCGGGCGAGTTGCTGGCGGACGCCGCCGAAGGTCAGGCTCTCGATCAGCGCCACCATCGCACGCAGGCGCCGGCCCACCGACGCGAGGATCCGGCACGGCAGCTCGGGATGCACCGTGCACAGCTTCTTGAAGCTCTCACGGTCCACGAGCAGGACCTCCGCCTGGTCCACGGCGTACGCCGTGGCCGGGTACGGTCCCCCGTCGAAGAGCGGCACCTCCGCGAGGCTGCTCGGCGCGGACTCGATGTAAAGGGCAACCTCGCGGCCCGACGCCGAGGTCTTGCAGATCTTCACCTGTCCGGAGAGCAGCACGTGGAGGCCGGTGCAGGGGTCTCCCTCGCTGAACAGGCACGCGCCAGGCCCGTAGCTGCGCTGGGTGGAGTGTTCGAGAATCGAGCGCAACTCGGCGTCGGTGAGCGTGCCGAAGAGGGGCACATGCTTGACGAGTGACGTGCGATCGGCGACCAGAGTCACGTGAACCTCCGGCCTCGGCGGCGTGATTTGGGTTTCCGGGCGAACCCACGGTGAGCCTACCGCAGCCCATCCGGAAGCGCAAGGGCGCGGCTGGCCCGTGGCTGTCAGCTCTTCAGTCGTCGGCGGGCAACGCGGCCTCGATTGGACCCGGCAGCAGCGGGGGTGCCAGCGGGCCACCCAATTTCCTGGCGAGGCGACCCAGGCGGTGTTCGACCTCCGGCGCGTGGCGGCTGCCGCGCGACACGTCGAGGGCATTCAGCGCGAAGCGCCGGGCGGCGGCGAGGTCCTTCGCGCGGTGCTCCGCGTGAATGGCGAGAGCCTCGAGTCCCTCGCGCCGCAGCTCGGCGGACAAACCCGGGACGTCCAGCAGCTGCTGCCACGTGTCGGCGGCCTGGGCAAACCGGCGTGCCCGCCGGTGATTGATCGCCAGCCAGTGCAGCGCCTCGCCCCGGGCGGCACCGTCGAGAGCGGCCTCGAACAGGCCGTCCGGCTGCGCCGCACACGTGTAGCACCGCTCCGCGTCCGCCACTCTCCCGAGGAACTCGAACAGCCGGCCGAGCGCGAGTGATTCATACCGGTCGCGCGCCGGCGCCCGCCCGCCCACCATCTCGAGCACCACCGCGGTGAGCGCGCCGAGCGATACGAGGTCGAGTCGGTTGTGCTCGAGCACTGCCTCCAGCCCCCGCGCGTCGCCCGTCCGGGCATATGCGAAGTACCGCGCCGGGATCTCCCACCCCGGCACATCGTCCTCGCGCATCAGCCCGAGGATGTCTTCCTCGAGGACGGTCAGAGCACAGCTGGCGCGGTCGTCGGTGGAGGCGACACCGCCGGCCATGAGGGCGCGCCGGTTGGAGCCGTCGCGCGCGATGCGGCGCCGCCACAACCGCCGGGCCGGAAACAGGAGATCGAGGTGCGGCAACTCGCCAAACGGCGAGGCGAGCCGGTGCATGAGGTAGCGCGTCTCGATCAGCGGCAGGTCGAAGGACTTGCCGTTGTAGGTCACGACAGTGGGCAGTGGACAGTCGCCAGTGGGCAGTGGATCGCGGGTGGGGGGAGAGGTTGGCAGCTGGCGGCTGGCGGCTGGCAGCCGATCACGAACACCATCGCGATCACGAACACCATCGCCGTAGGGGCCGGCCTGCGTGCCGGCCCGATCGCCGACGGGCCGACCACAGCCCTGCACGTACGACGTCACCGCGTGCAGCAGCGCTCGCTCGTCGCCGAAGCCCCGCAGGAAGAACTGGCGTGTGTGGAAGCCGTCGTTATCGAAGCAACCGCAGCCGACGAGGAAGGCGTACGTCCCGGCGCCGCCGCTGAGGCCAGTCGTCTCCAGGTCGAAGAACATCGGCGTGCCCGGCGAGGCAGGCGTCAGCAGGTTCATGCCCTCCGACGCAGCCGCCATGGCGCCGGCGTACTCGCACAGGCGTCTCCGCCCGTGCCCGCGGTGACCTTCGTACCGCCGATCGACCACCAGGCAAGGGCCACCGGGCCCTTGCTCGAGTGTGGCACCCAGGATCTCGAGCACACGGGACCCGGCCTCGTCCGCCGCACAGCGCGCCGCGAACGCCGCCTCCTCGTCCCGCGGCACGAGGACAACGTCGCGCGCGCCTGCTGCACTCCCATCCGGGCCTCGCTCCCCCTCCGCGGGCACGTGCAGCTCCGCCGGCCTCGGCGGGACAGGCCGTCCTTTCAGGATCTCCTGGATGCGCGCGGCAAGCTGACTTCGATCCATTACGCCACTTGGCAATTGTCTACTTGGCCAACTTGGCAATTGTCCATGGTCCCACTTGCCAAGTGGTCAGTTGCGAAAGTCGTCAAGTGATCCTATACGCGAGCGAGGATCTCGAGCGCCACCCTCTTCGCCAGCGGGCCGACTTCCCCCAGCGGCCCGACGCACGAGGGGCAACCCGACTCGCACGGGCAGCTGGCGATCAGGCCTCGTGTCCGGGCCACCAAGTCCCCCCGCATCGTGAACAACGGCTCGGAGAGGCCGATGCCACCCGGGTAGTTGTCGTAGACGAAGATGCGCGGCTCGTCGTAATCCACCGGTGCCTGGGAGGGTCCGCCGCCCACGGCGTTCGTGCCCGACAGCGCACTTCCCCGGGCCATCTCCACGGCGTTCCCGTTGCCTATCGATACGCCGATGTCGTGCCGGTCGCACATCAGCAACAACTGCGCGACCTGGCGCATCGCAAACGAGAGGCCGAGCACGCCGTCGCGCCGGTCGTCGCCGCCGAACGGCAGCGAGGTCATGAGCGCGCGGGGGATGGTGAACCAGCAACCCGTCGTGTGCATCTGCTGCTCGGGCAGGCCAAGCTCTCCGGAGCCGACGTTCTCGTTGGTGTAGAACTTGATCTTCTTGAAGCCGACGACGCGCGACACGACGTGCACGTCGCCGTGCGCCCACACCGCTGGCGCCTTGTCAGTGGCCAGTGTCCGGTGGTCAGTGGTCAGTGGATCATGTAGTGGCTGGCGTGCCTCGCCGTAGCTCCCGGTGCCGCCGAGCGAAGGCGCGTGGCTGGTGGCGGGTGGCTGGTCTTCACGCGTACCGCCGTCCGCCGTCTCGACGCAGTCGAGGATCGTGACGCGGTCGTACCGGATCGCGTCCGTGTAGTAATCGCAGTCCACCCGCCGGACATATGCCTTCCGGTTGTCGAAGTCCAGGCGCTCCACCTGGTACAGCGTGCCCTCGACGATGTAGATGGCCTTTTCGTGGAGGGTGGAGGGCGCGCTGGTGTAGTCGGTCTCTCCGATCACCCGGGTGTGCTCCGTGTTGTCCACCACCACGAAGTTGTCCGACGACACGGACCGCAGGCTGATCGCGTCGGCCGGGTACGACTCGTTCGTCCAGTGCCAGTGCGCCTCCTCGCCGGGCGCCTGGCCCTCCGCCAGGTGAACGAAGCCCGCATCCGAGAGCATCTGCAGGATGTCCTGCACGTTCTCCCGGCCGTACCGCTCCGTCACGCCGAACGGCAGCTCGAAGGCTGCGCACTTGATGTGCGCGAGGAGGATCTGCAAATTGTCCGGGTTGATCAGCGCGTGCTCGGGCGAGGCGTCGAAGAAGTACGACGGGTTGCGCAGGACGTATTGGTCCAGCGGAGCGCTGCTCCCCACCAGAACGGCGGCAGAGGTCCCCGCGCGACGGCCGGCGCGGCCAGCCCGCTGCCACGTGGCGGCGATTGTCCCCGGGTAGCCCGCCAGGACTGCCACGTCCAGGGCGCCGATGTCGATCCCCAGCTCGAGTGCGCTCGTCGCCACCACCGCCCGCACCTCGCCGTCGCGCAGCCCTTTCTCGATCTCCCGGCGGCGGTTCGGCAGATACCCGCCCCGGTAGCCGCGAACCACCTCGTCCGCCCCGGGCGGCCCGGGGATCGATTCCTTCAGATAGCGCGTGAGGATCTCGGTGACCAGCCGGCTCTGCGCGAAGACGATGACCTGCAAACCGCGTCGCAGGAACTCGAGCGCGACGCGCCGGGTCTCCTGGGTATAGGACCGGCGGATGCCGAGCTGCCGGTTGACGATCGGCGGGTTGACGAAGAAGAAGTACTTCTCGCCGCGCGGCGCGCCGCTCTCCTCGACGACCTCGAAGGGCCGCTCGGTCAGCCGCTCGGCCAGCTCCCGCGGGTTCGCGATCGTCGCCGACGAGCAGACGAACTGCGGGTCCGATCCGTAGTGGCGGCAGATGCGCCGGAGCCGGCGCAGCACGTTCGCCAGGTGACTCCCGAACACGCCGCGGTACGCGTGCAGCTCGTCGATGACGATGAAGCGCAGGTTCTCGAAGAGCCTGGCCCACTTCGGGTGGTGCGGGAGGATCCCGGAGTGCAGCATGTCGGGGTTGGTGAGGATCACCTGCGCGCGCGTGCGGATGGCCTTGCGGGCGTCCTGGGGCGTATCCCCGTCGTAGGTGAAGACGCCGAGGTCGAGGCCGGCCGCCTCGTTGAGCACCTGCGCGAGCCGGTCCAACTCGGCCAGCTGGTCCTGCGCGAGCGCCTTGGTGGGGAACAGGTAGAGCGCGCGCGTCGAGGGTTCGGCCAGGATCGCGTTGAGCACCGGGACGTTGTAGCAAAGCGTCTTTCCCGAGGCGGTCGGCGTGGTGACCACGACGTTCCGGCCTCCCAGGCTGTGGCGGACGGCTTCGGCCTGGTGCGTGTAGAGCTGCGCGATCCCCCGGGCGCCGAGCGCCGAGCGAAGGCGGGCATCCAAGCCCTCGGGAAACGACTCGAGACGGGCCTCGGCCGGCGCCATGCGGCGGACGGCGGTGACCACCGCGTCGGGCCGGTCGGCGTAGTCCTGGTGCCAGGACGGCACCAGCTGATAAAGCGCCGCCTCCAGCGCCTGCTCGCGGCCTGCCGCGGCGCCGCCGGACCGCATCGACAGGAGGTCGCGCGGCTCCTCGGCCGGCGGGTCGTCATCTCGGGGTCGCGTCGGCATGGTGATGGATGGTACTCCCCGGCCGGGGACCGATCAAGGGGCGAAAGGTGAAGAAACGGCAAATGGACGAGTCGTAGTGCCCGCTGTTCTACGGCACCAGCACCGTGGCCCGCTGACCGGAACGGCGGCCGTACTCCGCGGACAAGCGTGCCGCGGCGGCCGCGGCGGCCCCGGGTCTCGCGAGCATGACCACCGAGCCGCCGAACCCTCCACCCGTCAGGCGGGCCCCGTGGATGTCCGGGTCGGCCCTGCCAAGGTCCACCAGCAGGTCGATCTCCGGGATGGAGACCTCGTAGTCGTCGCGCATCGAGTCGTGCGACGCATAGAACAGCTGGCCGAGGTTTTCGACATCGCCAGCCTTGATCGCCCGCACGGCGGCCAGGTACGCGCTCGTCCTCGGTCACCACGTGCCGCGCCCGCCGCCCGAGCGGATCGGGCAGCGCCATGACGCGGGGCAGATCGGAGGGTTCCAGGTCCCGAAGCTGGGCGACGCCGAGCAGCTCGGCAGCGCGCTCGCATTCGGCACGCCGGGTCCTGTAATCGCCCTTCGCGTGGTTGTGCGCAATGCCGGAGTTGAGGATCACGAGGTCGATGCCGGGCGGGAGCGTCACGATCGTGAAGTCCAGCGAGCGAGTGTCGAGAAACAGCGCCTGGCGGTCGCCGGCGAGCGTGCAGGCCATCTGGTCCATGATCCCCACCGGGGCGCCGACGAAGTCGTTCTCGGCCCGCTTGGCCAGGCGCGCGAGCGGTACGTCGGCCAGGTCGAGCGCGAAGGCGTCGCGGAACGCGCGGAGCAGGGCCACCAGCAGCGCCGCGCTCGACGACAGCCCGCTGCCCAGCGGCACGCGGGATTCGATGCGGACGTCCGCACCCCCCAACCGGAACCCTTCCTGCTTCAGCGCCCACGTCACGCCCTGCACGTAGTCCGTCCACCTGCCGCGCCGCTGCTCGCCGGCCAGCCGGTACTCGAAAACCGCCGACCCGACATTGACGCTCGCCGCCCGGACGCGGTCGTCGTCTCGACGCGCCAGCTGCACCTGGGTGCGCTGCGGGATCGCGGTCGGCAGCACGTACCCGCCGTTGTAGTCGGTGTGCTCGCCGATCAGGTTCACGCGGCCCGGCGCGCTCGAGACCACGTTCGCCGAACGGCCGAAGAGCTGTTCGAAGGAGCGGGAGGACATAGGAGTAATCTGTCGGCTTCCGGGCCTCGAGCTCCCGTCATGCGGGAGACGTCAGGCTGCGGCTTTCTGCATTTTGCATTAGTCGATGCTCACCCCGACCGCCTGCAGTTCGGCGGCCTTTTCCTCCGGCAGCGTGTCCGCGGTGAAGACGCCCGCACCCATCTCGCTCCCGGCGAGGTACTTCAGCCGGCCGGGCATGCGGTAGGCCGGGTAGAACTCGACGTGGAAGTGCGCCTCGGGGTGCGGCTGGCCGTCGGTCGGCGCCTGGTGCATCGACATGATGTAGGGGAAGGGCCTCGACCACAGGCCGTCGTACTTCAACAGGACGGTCTTCAGGGCACGCGCGAAATCCCGCCGCTCCGCCCCATCGAAGGCCGCGATGGAGGGAACCGGCCGGCGCGGCGCGATCCAGACTTCGTAGGAGTACCGCGCGAACACGGGAATGAAGGCCACCACGCGGTCGCCGCCGTAGATCACCCGCCGTCCGTCCGCTGTCTCGCGCGCCACCACGTCCTCGAGCAGGCCCCGCCCGTGCCGTGAGAGGTGGTCGGCCTGCTGTGCCAGCTCGCGGGCCGGGATGGGCGGCACGAATGGGTAGGCGTAGATTTGCCCGTGCGGATGTCCGAGCGTCACCCCGACCTCGACCCCGCGGTTCTCGAACTCGAACACGTACTGCACGTCGTCGCGCCCGCCCAGCTCCCGGTAGCGATTGGCCCAGACCTCCGCGAGCAACTCGAGGTGGTCGAGCGGCAGCCCGCCAAGCGACGCCCCGGGGTCCTGCGTGAACACCACGACCTCGCAGGCGCCGAGACCCGGCCGGGTGGGTACCTCGATCTCCGGCGGCTCGTGGGCCGTGGCGACGAGCGTCGGGAACAGGTTCTCGAACACGGCCACGTCCCACGGCCCCGCGGGCACCTCGGTGGGGCTCGAGGGATCGGTGGTGGCGGCGAGCGGGTTGTACTCCGGCGGCGGCAGGAACGTCCGGTTCTGCCGGTGGCCGGCGTACGCGATCCACTCTCCCCGCAGCGGGTGCCAGCGCAAGTGGCTGTTGGGCCGATGGGGAGCAGACGAAGGGCTGGGCGCGGGCAGCCCCTCGGGAATCGGGGCACGGCCGTACAGGATCAGTTGCCGTCCGTCCGGCTTGTTGAGAACGCGTTTGTGCATCCCGGCCACTTGTCAGGTGTCAAATGGCCAATTGTCCAATGGACAATTGCCAAGTGTCGGCGTCAGATCAGTGACCGCGACTGGCAGCCGTCCACGGTAAGGCTGGCCCCGCTCACCCAGCTCGCCCGGGCCGAGGCGAGGAAGGCTACGACATCGCCAACCTCGTCCGCCCGGCCAAACCGGCCGAACGGCAGCTCGCGCCGCACGAACTCCGCCATGCCGTCGGGATCGGCCTCGCGGCGCTTCCACCAGGAGCCGCCCGGAAACAGGATCGACCCGGGGCACACGCTGTTCACGCGGATGTTGTCGGCTGCGAGCTGCTGGGCCATCGCCTTGCCGAGACTGATCTCGGCCGCCTTCACCGCGTTGTAGGTCATGCGCCCGCCCGATTCACGCCCCCAGATCGAGGCAATCATGATGATGGCCCCGCCGCCGCGGCGGCGCATCTGGGGCACCGCGAGGCGGCTGGCGCGGATGGCGGGAAACAGCGTGTGGTCGAAGGCCTCTCGCCATTCCTCGTCCGTCGTGTCCACGAGGCCGGCACCGCGGGCCAGGCCGAGGTTGTTCACGAGGATGTCCACCCCGTCCCACCGTTCGAGCGCGGCGTGGAACACGCCGGCGATGCCGGCCTCGGTCGTGAGGTCCGCACGCACCGCAAGCACGTCGTCTGGCCGCCCTGTTGCCTCGGCGAGATCGCGCGCGGCCTGTTCGAGCTGGGCGGCCCCGCGCGCGCAGAGGCAGACGCGGCAGCCCTCCACGGCCAGCGCCCGGGCGCTGGCCAGGCCGAGGCCCCGGCTCGAGCCGGTCACGATGGCGATCTTGCTCTGGAGCTGGAGATCCATAGGAGGTGACGGGTCAGTGGACAGTGCCCAGTGGACAGTGGGCAGTGGATCACGCGTGTCACGCTGGCCACTGACCACCGGCCACTGACCACTTGTCGTCATCGTCGGCCCAGGTCGTTCAGCGCCCAATCGAACTCGAGATAGCGTACCTCAAACCGGTTGTCCTGGAGGTAGGCGACTTCCGCCGGCATCAGGTAGGGCTCGACGAACCCGAGCACCGCCCGCTCGATCGGGCTGCGCCCCTCGAACCGCCCCGGGGCGCCCGGGTAGGCGGCCACGAACTCGGGCTCGTGCCAGCCGAAGATCGGCGACAGCTGCACCTGCCGCTGCAGCGGGTCGATTCGGAACAGCCACGGCCGCGACACCGTCTCGCGTGCCACCTGGCGGAGCTGCTCCTCCAGCCGTTCGCCGTCGTAGGCCTCGCTGCGCAGGCGGCCGCTGCCCGCGGCTCCCCGGCCCAGGGCCAGGTAGGCGCGCGGGTCGCGCAGGCCCGGGAGCACCGACTTCTCGATCGCATCGAGCGTGACGGTCCGTCCGGCCACGCGGTGCGGCGTCCGTTCGAACACGCCGGGAACCTGCCGGATGCTGTTGCGCGGGTACTGCGGCGCGGTGCCCTCGATGGGGTGATGACGGGCGACGGCCTGCAGGACAATCGCGTTGTAGGCATTGATCCAGAAGGCCAGTTGCCGCTCGCGCGGCCAGCCGTTCAACTCGTCGGCCGGGACCGCACCAAGCGCGGTCACGTAGCGATCGAGCGCCGCATGGTCGGCCTTGAGGGCGCTGTAGTAGACGAAGCCGTCGCGGACGTAGAGATCGAGCAGCCGATCGAGGGGCCCGTGCAGCGCCTCCCCGGACCGAGGCTGCCGGGCAGAGCCGACGGAAGGCGGAGCGGCGATGAGGCCGGTGAGGGCGAGCAGCAGCAGGGTGCGGGCGGGCATCCAATTCCTCAGGGGAAGCGCGTGGACAGGAACCGTGACAGCGCGAGATTGAACGCCGCGGGCTGCTCGAGATTGGATAGATGCCCGGCCCCGCCGATCAGCGCCAGGCCGGCCCCGGCAATCTGTCCGTGCATGTGCCGGGCGATCTCCGGCCCCGTAATCTCGTCCTCGTCGCCCACAACGATGAGCGCCGGCACCGTGATCTCGCGGAGCAGGGGCGTGGAGTCGGGCCTGGACCTCAGGGCCAGCACCGCGCGCCGGAGCCCGTCGGCCGGCTGCGCGGAGACCAGCTTGCGAACGGCGGTCACCAGGCCGTCGCGGGTGGAACGGCTGGTCGCGCCGAGAAGCTTTGGGATCATCGCGTCGGCGACACCGCCTGGGCCGTCGCGATCGAGGATCTCGAGCGTCGCCGCCCGAAGCGCCCGGGCTTGCTCGCTGTCCGCCTCCGGCCGGGTGTCGGCCAGCACGACTCCCCTGAGCCGGGCGGGGGCCAGGCGTTGAAGGGCGAACACGAGGTACCCGCCCATCGACAGCCCGGCGACAACGGCGGCGTCCACGCGCAGGTGATCCAGGAGGGCGAGCACGTCGCGCGCGTAGTCATCCATGGAGGGAGACGCCGACGTCCCCGGCGAGGACTCCCCGAAGCCGGCGAGATCCGGGGCGACTACCCGCCATCGCGCCGGAAGGGCCGCCGCTTGCGGTTGCCACATCTCGGCCGCCAGCGGAAACGCGTGCAGCAGGACCAGCGTGCCGGCCTTGTGCTCTCCCGAGGGGAGCACGTCGAGGTAGCTGATGCGCCGGCCGTCATGGTCGAAGTGATGGCGCATGGGGACGGTCTCGGTTGACGGTTCACGGTTGACAGTTCAGGGTGCTGTCACGGTTGACCGGGCCAACCAGGGCGAGCATGCAAGAAACGGGAAAACCGTACAAAGCTCAGGGGCGGCCGCCGAGCAGCCGCCCCTCAGTGTGACACAGTGGCAGAACCGTTAACCCTCAACTGTCAACTGTCAACCAGCCCTACGAGCATCCCGACGTGCTGCCGCAGTTGATGCACTTGTAGCAGCTGCCGCTCCGGACCATGATGGCGCCGCACGTCGAACACGGCGGCGCGTCCTCCTGGTTCTGGATGGCGGCGACCGTCGCCGACACCGCCCTGTCCAGCTCGAGGCCGAGCGGCGGCAGCATGAGCTGCTCGGGACCCTCGGCGGTCCGCTCCGTGGACGCGCCACTCTCGCGGCCGTTCACGCCCGCCCAGGTACCTGGGCCTCCGCGGAAAGGAACTTGGTGGCCATCCAGCGGAACACGTAGTCCACGATCGACTTGGCGATCCGGACCTGCGGGTTCTTCGTCATGCCCGCCGGCTCGAACCGGACGTGGCTGAACTTGTCCACGAGGACCTGGAGCGGCACGCCGTACTGCAGCGCGTAGGAGATGGCCTGCGCGAAGGCGTCGGCGAACCCCGAGATCGTCGAGCCCTCCTTTGCCATCACCAGGAAGATCTCGCCAGGCTGGCCGTCCTCGTAGAGGCCGACGGTGATGTAGCCCTCGTGGCCCGCGATCTCGAACTTGTGGGTGATGGCCTGCCGCTCGTCCGGCAGCTTGTGACGCACCGGGTGGGTTGGCGCCTGCGGCGTCGCGGCCGGGACCTTGTCCCTCGAGGTGTTGAGGGGCTGGGTGCGCTTGCTGCCGTCCCGGTAGATCGAGATGGCCTTCACGCCGAGCCGCCACGACTCGATGTAGGCCTGCATGATCTCGTCGACGGTCGCATCCTTCGGCACGTTGACCGTCTTCGAGATGGCCCCCGACAGGAACGGCTGCGCCGCGCCCATCATCCGGATGTGGCCCATGTAGTCGATCGACCGCGAGCCGCGGGCCGGCTTGAAGGCGCAGTCGAACACCGGGAGGTCCTTCTCCTTGAGGTACGGCGCCCCTTCGATCGTCTCCATCTTGTCCACGTGGTCGACGATCGCCTTCACCTGGGCGTCGGTGTAGCCGAGACGCTGGAGGGCGGCCGCGATCGTCTGGTTGACGATCTTCATGAGGCCCCCGTCCACGAGCTTCTTGTACTTCACCAGCGCGATGTCGGGCTCGATGCCCGTCGTGTCGCAGTCCATCATGAACCCGATGGTCCCGGTGGGCGCGAGCACGGTCGTCTGGGCGTTGCGGTACCCCGACTCCTCCCCCAACTCGATCGCGTCGTCCCACGACTGGCGGGCCGCCTCGTAGAGGTCGGCCGGCACCAGGCCGGGGTTGACGTCCTTGATCGCGTCGCGGTGCTTCCGCATGACGCGGAGGAACGGCTCGCGGTTGCGCTCGAAGCTGCCGAACGGGCCGCCGTGGTCGCGCGCGATCCGCGCCGACTGCGCGTACGACTCGCCGGTCATGACGGCCGTGATCGCCGCGGCGTAGTGGCGGCCACCCTCGCTGTCGTACGGCACGCCGCGCGACATGAGCAGCGCGCCGAGGTTGGCGAAGCCCAGGCCGAGCGGGCGGTACTCGTGGCTGTTCTTCTCGATCGACTTGGTCGGGTAGCTGGCGTTGTCGACGAGGATCTCCTGCGCCACGATCAGCGTGTCGACGGCCGCGCGGAAGGACGCGACGTCGAACTCGCCGTTCGCCCCGACGAACTTCATCAGGTTGATCGACGCCAGGTTGCACGCCGAGTCGTCGAGGAACATGTACTCCGAGCACGGGTTGGACGCGTTGATCCGCGCCGAGCCGGGGCACGTGTGCCACTCGTTGATCGTCGTGTCGAACTGCATGCCGGGGTCGCCGCACAGGTGAGTGGCGTCGGCGATCATCCGCATCAGCTCGCGGGCCTTGTGCGTCTCCATCACGCGCCCGTCGGTCACCGCCCGAGTCTGCCACGGGCCGTCGTCGAGCACCGCGCGCATGAAGTCGTCCGTCACGCGCACGCTGTTGTTGGAGTTCTGGAAGAAGACCGACGAGTACGCGGGCCCGCCGAACGAGCCGTCGTACCCCGCGTCGATCAGCGCCCAGGCCTTCTTCTCCTCCTCGACCTTGCACTTGATGAAGTCGACCACGTCGGGGTGATCGCCGTTGAGGATCACCATCTTCGCCGCGCGCCGGGTCTTCCCGCCCGACTTGATCACGCCGGCGAACGCGTCGTAGCCCTTCATGAACGAGACCGGACCCGAGGCGGTTCCGCCGCCGGCCAGCGACTCCCGCGAGGACCGCAGCGACGAGAGGTTGGTGCCGGTGCCCGAGCCGTACTTGAACAGCATCCCCTCGGTCTTGGCCAGCGACAGGATCGAGTCGAGCGTGTCCTGCACCGAGTTGATGAAGCACGCGGAGCACTGCGGCTGCTTCTCGATGCCGCAGTTGAACCACACGGGGCTGTTGAACGACGCCTTCTGGTAGACCATCAGGTGCTTCAGGTCGTCGCCGAAGGCCTTCACGTGCTCCTCGCTCGCGAAGTACCGGCCGCCTCGCGCCCAGCTGACGATCGTGTCCACCACCCGGCCGATCAGCTGCCGAACGCTCGTTTCGCGCTCGGGCGTGCCCACCTGGCCGCGGAAGTACTTCGAGACGACGATGTTCGTCGCCTGCTGCGACCAGAACGACGGCACCTCGACGCCCGCCTGCTCGAACACCACCTCGCCGCGGTCGTTGCTGATCAGCGCCGTCCGCGTTTCCCAGGTCACCTCGTCGAACGGATCCTTGCCCGAGAGAGCGAAAAACCGCGGAAACGCCAGACCCTTCACGTCGGCGGACGGCCGACGGGCGGGGCGCACGAATTCCTGCGCGCGGTTCTCGATGACCTTCTGCGCAGCCGAAGCCGCGTCCTGGGTCACGACCCTCTGCATACGATCCCTCCGAAAAACCGACGCCCATGCCCCGCGGCCGTCGGTAGACAGAAACCAGCGACACCGCCAGCCTCGGGGAGCCGGCGGGCCGAAGCTTCAGAGACGACGACCCCTGGTGGTCCTGTCACTCTCGGCTGCCCGCCCGGCGGGCAACCAGCGGGGTCCAAGGGCGACCATCTCGTGAACGTCGCAGAAGGCTGGGAACCCCCACGACAGCGTGTTCACGTGGAGAGGTCAATATGGACGACCTCCCGGTCTTTGTCAAGACACCATCTACAAGATATTGTGCCCTTCTTTTAGGGCACTCGCAATAGGTGGGGGAAAACCGTGAAATCTTTGCGGCTCCGGCACTTGCCCGAAAGTCAGCGTCCGACCAGGACCGCCGCGATGTTCCCGGCCTTCTCGGCAAGCTTGCCAGCGTATACGAGGTTCTTGACGGTGATGGCCTGCCGGGCCTGATCCATGAACCGCTTCGCCATGTCGTACTGGACCTTCGCGTCGGCGCTGAGGGTATGGTAATCCACCTTGCTCCAGGTTGGCCTTCGCTTGATCCAGTCTCTGGTTGACGGCCCGCTGGACCTCTTGCGAGGAGGTTGGCAGCTCGGGCTGGAGCAGCGTGGCCGCAGGCGGCGTGACGGGGTTCGGCCTGGGCGGTTCCACGGTGGCGGGAGGCGGTGCTTCGCCGGGCTTTGGCGGGGATGCGGGCTTGGCAGGCGCAGGCCGTGGCCGCGCCTTCGGCTCGTACGCGTCCACCTCGTCCAACAGGGGACCCGGGTCCGGCTCGTCGGGCGGCACGATGACGCGCGGAGGGGGCGACGGGACCTGCAGCACGGCCGGCTCGACGACCACCGCGGCCTTCGGCTTGGCACAGGCGCCAAGGGCAACCGAGATCGCGATCAGCGCGAGCACGAGGCGCATGGGGACATTATGCGTCAAGAGCATGAACTCGGCTCGCCTTTCGTCGCCTCCCAGTGCACCACATGCGACAGGCGGGGGGCGGACAGGCGGCAGGGGGGACGGCGTCCTGTCCGACCACCCTCCGCCCTCCGCCCTCCGCCTTCAATGCAGCAGCCGTCACGCCTGCTGGAGCAGCAGGCGGAACGCGGTGCCCCGGCCCTGGGTGGATTGCACCTCGATGTCGCCGTCGTGCATCTGCACGATCCGGTAAACCATCGACAGCCCGATGCCACTGCCCCTTTCCTTGGTCGTGAAGTAGAGATCGAAGATGCGCCCGAGGTGTTCGGGCGGGATCCCCACACCGGTGTCCTCGAACCGCACTTCGACGCGCCGGCCGCCCGCGGGCGCCCCCACGATGCGCAATGTCCCGCCGTTGGGCATCGCCTGGCATGCGTTCAACGCCAGGTTCAGGAACGCCTGGCGCAGCATCGTCGGGTCGCCACTGATCCGCGGCAACTGGGTGAACCCCTCGGTCTTGATCGTCACACCGGCCTTTCCGCACTCCGGCTCGACGACGCGAACGACCTCGTCCACCAGGCTGCCCAGAGAGAGTTCCTGCAGCTTGAGATCCTCGGACCGTGTGAACTTGAGGAATCCCTGCATGACCTGGTCGAGACGGTGGATCTCGCCGGCAATGATCTTCACGTGCTCGAGGGCGGGCCCCAGCTCCGGGGGCCCCGGGCGCGGCGGCGCCGCGGTGGCGGTGGAGAGCCCGAGGCCGGTCGTCGGGACCGCTCGCCGCGCGCAAGACGGCGGCCTTCCCGCCGCCCGCCAGCGCCGTCAGCTTCTGCTTCAGCAGCTCGAGGTGAATCGTCATCGCGTTCAGCGGGTTCTTCACCTCGTGCGCCACGCCGGCCGAGAGGCGCCCCAGGGCCACCAGCTTGCGCGAGTAATTGAGCATGGACTGGACACGACCCATGTACTCCAGGTCGCGCGACACCAGCATCACGCCGAGCAGCTGCTGATTGCTGTCCCTGATGGCGTGCGCCATCACCAGGCGCTCCTGACCGGGTCCGGCGCCCGCCTCCCCCGCGACGGCCGCGCCTGTCGGCGGCTGCGACGGGACCGTCACCGAAACGGGCCCGCGCGACTGTCGCTCGGTCAATGCTCCCTGGATGATGTCCCGGTATGGGTGCCCCTTGGGCAGGACGTCGTCGATCGGCCGCCCAAAAGCGTCGGGGGGCAGCACCGTGCGCATCGCGGGGTTCGCGAAGAGCAGCTCGCCCGACGGGTTCAGGATGGCAACCTCGTCCTCCATGTGCTCGACGGCCGACTCGAGGTTGGCCTTCTGACCGGCCAGCTGACTCCGCTCCGCGGACAGCTGGGCGCTGACGGTGTTGAAGAAGCTGCCCAGCTCGCCGAACTCGTCGCCCTGCGGGAGGTCCAGCCGGAACCCCAGCTCGCCGCGACCGAGGCGGGTGAGGCCCCCGCGGATCACGTGGATCGGCCGCAGCATCAGGCGAGTGAACGCGCCGGCCGCGAGGACGGCCAGAAGCAGGGCAGCGAGCGCAGTGACGAGCGTGGACTGCAGCAACGGCCGGAGGTCGCCGCGGATCAAGAGCGTGGAAAGGCCCACACGAATCGAGCCGAAGTCCTTGCCGTCGAGTGTCAGCCGCTCGCTGACCTCGAGGGTCTGCCCTTCGGAGGAGTAGATTCGGAAGAGCCGAGAGAGCGCCGGCAGGTTGAGCACGTCCTTCATGCTGCCCGCGGACGGAACCGGAAGGCCCTGGCGCTCGGGGTCGGAGCTGACAATCGCCTTGCCGCCCGTGTCGCAGATTGCGGCGTAGAGAACTGCCCCCGTTTCAAAGGCCGTGGATTCGAGAATCGAGCGCAGCCCGCCGTCCTCGCGCAGCGCGGCGTACGGGTCGGTCTGGCCCGGCACGACCGCCTGCGCCCGGTGGTAGATCGCGTCCTTCAGCAGTTCACCGCGCGCGTTGCTTTCTTTGAGGCTCTTGTCAACCAGCTTCGTGAGATAGGTGTAGCTCAGCGCGAGGATCGCAAGCGCCACTATCAGCGAGATGCCGCCAATCTGCTTCGCCTTGAGGCTGAGGTGCATGCGTTACGCGGAACGGTTCACAGTTCAGGGTTCAGAGTTCAGGGTGAGATCTCACGCGGTCACGCTGACAGCGGGAAAGTGTAAGGGAACCGTCAACCCACCACCGTGAACGGTGAACCTCACTTGCGCAGCTTGAGCTTGTTCAGCTTGTTGTGCAGCGTCTTCAGGCTGATGCCGAGGATCTCCGCCGCGCGCGTCTTGTTGTCCCTTGTGTGCTCCAGCGTCATCTGGATCAGCCGCCGTTCGGCCTCCTCGACGGTCGTCCCGGGCGCGAGCGCCAGGGAGGGACGGGCAGCCTCGCCGGCCTGGACCAGCGCGGCCGGCAAGTGCCTCGGCTCGATGAACTGGCTGTCGGCGAGAATCGTCGCCCGCTCGATCACATTTCGAAGCTCCCGGACGTTGCCTGGCCAGCCGTAGCCGTCGAGGATCCGCATCGCGTCGTTGTTCACGGCGGCGATCGACTTCCCGTTGCGGGCGTTGAACTCCGCGAGGAACGATTGCACCAGTAGCGGCAGGTCGTCCTTCCGGTCGCGCAGCGGCGGCAGGTTCAGCGCGAACACGTTCAGGCGATAGTACAGGTCCTCGCGCAGCTTGCCCCTGCGGACGGCCTCGGAGGGATCGAGATTGGTGGCGGCGATGACGCGCACGTCCACCTTCTGCTCCTGGCGGCCGCCCAGCCGACGGAAGCTGCGCTCCTGGAGCACCCGCAGCAGCTTGACCTGCGTGGACGGCGTCATTTCCGCGATCTCGTCGAGGAAGATCGTGCCTCGGTCGGCCAGCTCGAAGCACCCCTGTCGCCGCTCGGCGGCGCCGGTGAACGCGCCCTTCTCGTGGCCGAAGATCTCGCTCTCGAGCAGCGTCTCGGGGATCGCCGCGCAGTTGATCGCGACGAACGGCGCAGTGCCGCGCGGGCTCAGCTGGTGAATCGACTGCGCCACCAACTCCTTGCCCGTGCCCGACTCGCCGTAGATCAGGACGGACGCCGACGTCGGCGCAGCCTGCTCGACGACGCGGTACACCTTGCGCATCCCGGGGCTCGCCCCGATCAAGCGGCCGAAGGACCCGTGGTCGCGCAGCTGGCGGCGGAGGATCCGCACCTCGCGCAGGGTCTCCTGCCGTTCCACGACCTTGCTCAGCAGGATCTGCAAGCGCTGCGGGTCCACCGGCTTCGTGAGGTAATCGTAGGCGCCGTCCTTGATGGCCTCGACCGCCGACTCCACCGAGCCCTGCGCCGTCAGAAGCACGACGCTGATATCCGGGTCGTGCTCGCGCAGCGCCTTGAGCAGCTGTTGACCGTCCATCCGCGGCATGACGAGGTCCGAGACCACGATCGCCGGTCGGAACGTCGTCACCTTCTCGAGCGCCTCCTCGCCGTCGCCGGCGCTCTCGGCCAGGAAGCCCCACGTCTTGATCAACTCCGTCAGGCCCACGCGGGTGGCCGGATCGTCCTCGACGACCAGCACGCGCTCGGTGAGAATGGCCCCTTCCAGCGCCTCGGCGGCCTCGTTCTGCGGGTCGAACACTTGTTCCACTGGTGCCTCAGTCAGGACGGAATCCGGGTGCGGCCCCGGACGCGCCGTTTTCTACGCGGGTTCTTTCAGTGTAACGGGTAAAAGTTACACGGTCCAGCTGAACGGCGCCCGGACCGACCCGTCGCCGGCCGTCGGGGAGGCGTCGGACCGCGGTCCTGATTCCGGCGCAATTTGCGCGGGTATGGGTGGAGGTCAACCGGTCGGAGCGCGTGCACCGGACACGCATCGCCACCTCGCGCTGGAGGCTCATGCGAAAAGCGATCCGCGCGTGATAGAGTCGAAACGTGGAGAGCGAATCGAACGCCGGCCCAGGGGAAATGGTCTGGGACGAACGCGGCGACGCTCGGGGGTCCGAGCCTCCACCGGCACCGGAACCCGCGTTGCCGCCCCCGGATCGGGCCCTGCCGGCAGCCGGTCGCGGCATCCATCCCAGGGCCGCGGCGCTGATCGAGGTCATCGCC
Organism: uncultured Acidobacteriota bacterium; assembly: GCA_963744445.1. Lineage (GTDB taxonomy): Bacteria > Acidobacteriota > Vicinamibacteria > Vicinamibacterales > Fen-181 > CAVUTP01. Next base: position 785,578 of record CAVUTP010000014.1, on the reverse strand, counting down.
TGCTCGGGGCTGCCGACGCAACTGGCCATTGCCGGCGTGCTCGCCCTGGCGGGCATCGCGCCGTACGATTCGCACGGCCGGCTCTCCCCTGCCTACGTCTTCGCGCTCCCCCTCGCCGATGCCGTCGTCCTGCTCACGCTGATCACGGGGTTCCTTCACCTGCACGGCGAGAGCCTGAGCGACCTGCTCGGCCGCCGCAGCGTCGTCGTCGAAGGGCTGGTCGGCATTCTCCACATCCCGCTGGTGTTCCTGCTCGCCGTGAGCGTGATGCTCTCCGTGCGCGTGCTGCTGCCGTCGCTGCAGGATGTCGAGCGGAACCCCTTCGAGTCGCTGGTCAGCTCACCCTTCAGCGCCTGGATCTTCGTCCTCGTCGCGGTGATTGGCGGCGGCGTGCGCGAGGAAATCCAGCGCGCGTTCATCCTGCACCGTTTCAGGCAACACCTGGGCGGCGCCGCCTTCGGCCTGGTGCTGTTCAGCATCGTCTTCGGGCTCGGCCACTCCCTGCAGGGGACGGACGTTGCCCTGACGACCGGCGCGCTGGGCCTGTTCTGGGGGGTTGTCTACCTGAGGCGGCGGAGCGTGGTGGCGCCGATGGTCAGCCACTCCGGCTTCAACAGCGCAGAAATCCTCCGCTTCGCGCTGTTCGGGTCGTAGGCCGCGTCGGACGGTGTCCGCCCGTAGGCGGCCTCGCCGCTACCGCAAGGTGACGACGGTTCGCCGACGGAGGCGATCCAGCCAGTCGGCGATGAGGGCCGTCCGCCGGTCGGCCACCACCCGCACCTGCGCCTGCTCCCGGACCTCCTCGAAAGGCCGCAGCTTGCCGTCCCGGGTGAAATCCGACGGGTGGTCGCGATAGTAGCGCTCGACCTCTTCGGCGGTCGGCTGCGCCTGGGCGTTGAAGCGCTGATCGAGGTAGGACTCGATCCGAAGGGTATCGCTCATCAGGTCGCGCAGCCTGGTTTCGGTCATCGCCGTCGCTTCCAGGGCGCGGGCCAGTTCCCCGGGACCGGGGAACCGCTCCTTCACGCGGGCCACGCGGCTGGAAACGGCGTCGGGGCCCGGCGGCGGTACGCCGTAGCGATCCACTTCCGAGAGCATCAGCTGGCGATTGACCAGGTAGGCGACGCCCTCGGCCACCGCGTCCGCGCCGACCGCCGGCTCCACGAGGCCGAATGTCACTGCCGCACGAGCGTCGGAGAGCGTGATCACGCGCTGGCCGACGACCGCGAGCACGCGGTCCACGATCTCTGCCTGGACCGCGCTCGCGGCGGCCGTGAGGACCGCGAGGACGACGAGGAGTGCCCGCATGTCTGGTCGCTCGCTCTCCCGGTTCACGGTTCACAGTTCACGGTTCAGGGTCCGGCACACTGTGACAGTGTGACAGCGCCCTGAGTCGTCACCTGTCAACCGTGAACTGCAACCGATCGTGCGTTCTGCATCTCAGAACGCCTGCCCTATCGTGAAGTACGGCGCGAACCGCGGCTCGAGCTCGCCGTTCGGGAACCGCACCGTCTTCAGCTTCCAACCCAGGTCCACGCGGAGGGGGCCGACCGGCGACTTCCAGCGGAGGCCAAAGCCCGCCCCGCTGCGAAGGTCCCCGAAGTTGATATCGGTGGCGAACTCGAACACGTTGCCCACATCGACAAAGGCCGCGCCGCCGAGACCGAAGCGTTTGAGCAGCGGGAACCTCAGCTCGCCATTGAAGATCAGCAGCCCGTTGCCGCCTCTCGACACGCCGTTGCGGTCGAGGATCTCGTCGGTCCCCAGCCGGTCCTGGGCGAAGCCGCGCACGGTGCTGTCCCCGCCGCCGAAGAAGCGTTCGCTCGCGGGGACGACGGACACACGCCTGACCACCGTGTTGCCCTGGTCGTCTTGTTCCAGCTGGGTGAAGCCCCGGGCCAGTCCGAGCCGGGCGCCGACCGCCAGCACCGTGCCCGGCATGAACGAAACCGGCCGGAACATGAACCCCTGAAGATAGGTCTTGACGAACCCCACTTCCGACCCGAAGACGTTCGCGGCAAGGGACCCGTATCCGAGCAGCAGTTCGCCGCTGGTCGGCTCGAGGGCGTCGTCGCGGGTGTCCCGCGACAGCGAGACCGAGGCGGTCCCCGTGCGCACGCCCGGGTTGAAGATGCGGTCGATGTCGATCTGGTCCTCCTCGGCGATCCGCTCGTTGAACAGCCGCGTGCGGCCCAGGGAGTAACGGCCGGCGAGGCTGTAGACGCCGTGGAAGCGGCGACTGCCCTCGGCGAACACCTGCCTTCGGTTGAAATCGAAGCTCGACCGGATCGCCTGCTCCGCGTCGGCCGACACGAGAAGGTCGATTCCGGTGTCCAGGAAGCGAGGCTCGCGGTAGGTGCCGAGGACGCGATACTCCCTGAACCCCGCGCCTTCGTCCTGGAGGGGCGGGAGGCCCGCGGGGCGCTGGTCCGCGTTGACGACATCGTTGGAGCGAATGGCCGCGCGGGCGAACATCGTGACGGAGCGGTTCTTGCCGCCGATGTTCCGCCGCCCCATCTCCACGAAGCCCCTTGGTGACACCTCGAAGCTCTCCACCGCGGTGCCTGTCGCCGCGTTGCTCTTGGTCCGCAGCGCGCCCTCCAGTCCGCCGCCGTAGCCGATCGTATTGACCGGTCCCTCCTCGACGACAACGAGCACGTCGCGGCGGGTTTCGGATCCCTGCTGGAGCTCGGAGACGTGGACCCGTCGAAAGAGCCCCAGTGCGCTCAGGCGCCGCTGCGCGTCGATGAGCCTGGAGATTGACAGCGGCATACCCGTGGCCAGCCCCGTCTCGCGCTCGATCGTGTCGACGTTCGTCCGCTGGTTGCCCACGATGAGCACCTGGTCGATGACGATCCGCGGCCCCTCCTGGATGACGAAACGCAGTGTCGCGCGGGTTCCGTCGTCGCTGAAGTTGCGCTGCAGGTCGACCGTCGCCAGCTGGTAGCCGCGTTCGAGGTATTCGAAGAGCACCGCGTCGCGATCGGTGACGGCCTGCGGCTGGTAGTAGGGCCGGCCGGGAAGCGAACCGATCAGCGTCTGGAGCGTGGCGGACGGGATGGCTTGGTTGCCCTCGAAGGCGGTGTCCTGGATGATCGTGCGGGGTCCCTCGGTAATGGCGATCCTCGCCGTCAGCAGGGCTTCCTGCGTGGCCTGCGCCGCGACCGAGGGTTCGACCTTCACCTCCCGGAATCCCTGCCGGTGGTACTGCTCGGAAATCACCGTGGCATCGGCGTCGAGACGGCCTTTCACGAACCACTGCCCCTTTTCGAGCTTGAGGCCGGCTGCCAGGGTGGCCGGCGGGATCTGTCGGGCGCCGGTGATCTCGATGTCCGCGACCTTGTACTGCGGACCCCGCTTCACGGTGAACACGAGCAGCAGCTCGTCCTCCCCCCTCGGTTCGCTGGTGTACGGGGCCGTCGCCTCGCGGTAGCCCTGGCCGCGGAGGTACTCCTCGATCCGCCGGCTCGAGTCCTCGAGAATGTCGACGTCCACGGAACCCTCGCGGTGGATGGGCACGAGCTCGTTGCGCTGGGCCTCGGGCAGGGCGTCGCCGCGGAAGACGAGCGTCACGTGCGGCCCGCGCACGAGATTGACCGTCACGTCGGCCTGCTGGCCGTCCGGCGAGTACTTCTCCTCGAGGTCCACCCTCGCTTGCAGGAAGCCCTGCTTGCGGAGGTCCTCCGTGTAGCGCTCGATGCGGTCGATCACGTCGGCGCGATCGAAGCTGGAGCCGACGCGGACGCGCAGCCTGGAGGCAACCTGCACGCCGTTGTCCACGCGCGGGCCGGTGACCCGCAGCGCGGCGACGCGCGCGCGGGCGCCGGCGACCACGGTGAACACGAGCACCGCCTTGGTCCCGCCACCCTTGAGCTCGGGCCCCGCGGTCACCCGGGCAGACCGGAAGCCGCGCTCGTGCAGGAGCGACTCCAGCACGCGCGCGATTTCATCGCCGCGCTCGAGCGGGGGCGCACTGCCATACCGGTTCACCACCGCGGCGCGCAATTCATTCGAGGACAGGCCCAGGCTGCCGCGCAGGCGAACGCCGGTCACGGGGAGGACGGGATCGAGCGCGTAGGTGAGCGCCACTCCGGCAGCCGTCGTCTCGGCGGAGACGCTCACGTCCTCGAACCGCCGGAGAGCCATGAGGTGGACGATGCTCTCTCGCACCAGCAGGCTGGAATAGGGGTCGCCCACCCGCGTCTCCAGGACGCGGAAGAGTTCGGGCTCGACGGTGTCGCGGCCGTCCACCGTCAGGCGGATGGCGGAGATCGGGCGTCCCGAGGGCCCGACCGACGCCTGGGCCGCGGCGGATGCCGGGAACCACGCGGCACCGGCCAGGCCGGCGAGGCAGGCGGCGACCAGCCTGGCAAGCGGGCGTCCTGCAGCAGGACCGAGCATCAGAACACGTGCCTCACGCGCACGTCGAGCGCGTAGGTGTCGTCCTCGTTTCGCGAGAAGACCCACGAAAGCCGGTCGTTCTGGTCGAACTCCAGCAGCACGAGCTGATCCGCGCGGTTGAGGCTCCGCGCGAGCGTCAGGTAGACGCGGTTGGAGATGCGCTTGCCGACCGTCAGGCGGGCCGTGGGGTCGATGCTCTTGTACGGGTCGAAGAGCGAGGGAGTGAGCTGAACGGTGTCGAGGCGGAAGGCCTGTTCGACGGCGCGTGTGACGTTCCCCGAGAACGCCCCCACGAGGGCCTGCTCGAGGCGCGACACGCCGAGGCTTCCCTGGAGCTGGGTGCGCTGCAGGTCGCGCAGCTCGGCGTCCTGGGTATTCGCCGGCTCACCGCCGAAGAGGAGGGTCAGGATCTCGACGGTGGGGAGCGGCGGTTCCGAGGAGAGCTGGGAATCGAGCCTCTTCATGGTTCCGTTGAGGCGGAGATCGACCGTGTAGGTCTGCCCTGGCGCGCGGACCCGCGTCTGGGCGGCGATGTCGATGACAGGCTCGATCCGCGCCGGGTTCAGGAATTCCACGCGGCCGTGCGTGACGAGGTAGCGCTTTCCTTCGAGCAGCACCTCGCCGCGCTCGATGTCCACGGACCCGAGGATGACCGGGTGCTCGTAATCGCCCCGCACCCCGAGGTCTCCGCTGGCCACGAGCTGCACCAGGTTGTTGTCCACGCGGAGGGCGGAACGGGCGAGCACCTGGATGTCGAACCGCAGCGGCAGGCTGCCGGCCGGGGCCGCCGACGGCTCGCCGCCGAGCGACAGGCCGCTGGCCAGCTCGATCAATCCGGGGCTGATCTCGATGCGCTTGCGCCACACCGCGTCCTTCACGACGACCGTGCCGCGCAGGGTCGGAGCCGCGAAGGTGCCGACCAGGTCGAGATCGGCATCCACGAGCGAGCGCATGCCCTCCGGGTAGCGGAGGTCCATGTTCTGCCCGCTCGCGGTGAGCGTCAGGCGATCGGGGACGTACCCGCTCAGCGAGATCCCGCCGCCGAAGCGCACCCTTCCGTTCGCCACCTGCGCGGTGACGTCCTCCATGATGATGCCGTCGGCGCTGAACCCGATGCGGCCATTGATCGCCTGGATCGAGTGCGGCATCCGGGCGTAGCGGATCCGGCCGTCGGTGATGGTCGCGCTGCCGGAGAAGACGGGCTTCGCGATCGGCCCCTGGATGGTGCCAGCCAGCTCGGCACGCCCGGAGCTGTTGATATCCCGGAAGAAGCCCTGCAGCACGGCCATGTTCGAGTCGCCCGTCGCCTTGACCGCGATCCGGTCCTGAGCGATGTCGATGGCGTGGCCCTGGTCGTCGAGGATGCCCGTCACCTCGAGCTTCGTGTCCTCGCCCTCGAGGCGGAAGGTCTCTTTCGGGTCGATGAGGACGGTGTTGCGATCGAACGCGATGCGGATCGGTCCCGAGTTGCGGAGCTTGTAGTCGAACAGCGTCACGTCGAGGACTTCGACCCGCGCCTCCGCGAAGAGCCGTTCAGGGTTGTAGAGCTGCCCGACCACCCGTACGGTCCCGCCGGCCACCACCCGGTTGAAGGGCGAGAGTCGCGGTTCCAACACGCGCAGGTACGGGTCCAGCGAGGTGTCGCTCACCCGGAAGGTGAAGTCCGCGTCCATCGTGTCGTTGATTTCGACGCTGCCGACGCCTGAGAGCGTGAGTCGCGGAGAGCTCACCTCGAGCCGCCTGACCGTCAGCATCCGCTCCCGAACGTTCAGCACCCCCGACACCTGGCCGATGCCCTCGTCCTTGACGAACAGGTCGTCGATGCGGCCGGTCACCTCGTAGCGCGGGCTGAGGAACGTGCTGTTGCCCGAGGCGTGGAAGTGCACCACGCCCGTCAAGGGGGCGTTCGGGTACTGCATCAGCGCCATGCTCTCGATCGGGATGCCGCGAGTCGTGTCGGCCTCGAACTGATAGCTCCCTTCCCAGGCGACGTGCGCCGCCCCTTGGACGACGCCGGTGCTCTTCCGGAGCTCCGCCTTCGCGAGGCGGACGCCCGTGCCCTCGAAACTCAGCGGGGACGTCGCCGAGTCGAACGGCTCGTCCCACGCGCTCCCCTCGGTGATCGTCATCCCGCCGTAGCCGTAGGGCCCGGCGTAGCGGCCGACCAGGCGGAACTCGCCCGACACCTTCCCGTCAATCGGGTAGTCGTCCAGCTCGAATGCGTGCCGCAGGTCGCGCAGGGGGCGGTTCTTGATCGTGACCCGCGCGTCGATCTCGTCGCCGCCGTCGCGGCGCGGGTACCCCAGGGAGAAGCGGCCCTCGGCGGTGATCTCCGACTCGCCCTCGGTGATGCGGCCGCCGGTGACGTCCACGTAGCCGTTCTCGACCACGATGTCGCCGCGGCCGCGCCCCCACACCACGTCCCACGCGCGCAGGGCGCTGCCGTCGAATCGCCCTTCGACGCGCGGCGACCTCACCGAGCCGAGCATCACGCCGCTCACGTCGCCGTACCCGCCGACCGGGACCACACCGGTTGGGGACCCGAAGGCGGTGATGATACTGGCCAGCAGCCGGTCGCTCTCCTGCCAGTCGGCGCTGCGAGCGCGGAACGGGAAACGCGATCGCTCGCCGTACGCCGTCTCGCCTTCGAAGCTGACGTAGGTCCGCTCGGTCGCCAGGAACGAAGGCCCCACTCGCAGCCAGTCGGGCTCCAGGCGGTACACGAAGTGCCCGCCCATCGGCGTCGGCCGCGGCCTCTGCGCGAGGAAGGGTTCCGGCCCGTAGGGCCGCGGCTCCTCGTGGATGGCCTGCTCGGTGTCGGCCGCCTCGGGCCCGAGGAGCGTGACGCCCGGCGGGGCCGTCACGTCCACCACTCCTTCACCGCGGAGCCTGGCCCACCCCCCAAGCGGCCATTCCATCACGTTTCGCCCGGCCGCCCGTCCCTCCATCCGGATACCCTTCAGCGCGAGGGTCTCGCCGAAGCGTGCGAGGTCCACGCCCTCGTAGCGCGCGTCGAACCACGCGATTGACGGCTGCGGCGTCGAGATCGGGGCGAGCCGGTAGCGGAAGGCCGTCTTGCCGTCGTAGAACCGCGACGTGGCTTCCAGCACTTCGAGGGACCGCGGCCGCCACACGATCGTGCCCCGCAATTCCGGGAACGCAAACTGGTTCACCCACGCCTGCGCCGACTTGAACTCGCCCTTCAGCTCGAAGTCGCCCTTTTGCGGGATGTGGTACGAGCCGGTGAAGACAGCCTCGCCGCGGCTCCGCCATTTCTCCCGCTCGAAGAAGATCTCGCGCGAACGCCACAGGTCCACACGGGACCGCATCTGGTACGTCTGCTCCGGCCAGCGGCCCAGCTGCACCTTCCCGGTGAGCACGGAGTGCGAGTTGTCGGTGTGCAGCTCGATGCGGTCGAAGTCGACGTCGCTTCCCTTCACCTCGAACGTGAAGCGCATGTCCATCCGCATCGGCAGGTACGTCTTGATTTGAACGCCGCCGTTGGTCGCCGACCCGCGCCCGAGGTACCGGCCGGACGAACGTTCGACGACGATGTCGAGGTTGGCCGCGGAGGTGGTCCAGCTGCCGTGGTCGATGTAGGCGAAGTTGCCGCGCCCGGCGTGCACGTAGTCGAGCACCGTGGAGAACGGCCGCTTCGGCCCCGGCGGCCGCCCCCTGCCCGGGATGTGGATGAAGTTGTTCCAATCGCCCCGCTTCTCGACCAGCATGTTCCAGTCGGACATTTCGATCGACTCGAACAGCAGCCGGCGACTGCGGATCACCTCCCACCACGGCAGGTCCACCGAGATCTGCTTCGCCGTGAAGAACGGGCGGTCGCCCGGGTTCTTGCCCTCGATCAGGAGGTTCTCGACGAGGAAGCGGCCACTCGCGAGGTGGATGCCGAGCCGCTCGATGCGCAGCGGCCGTTCGATCTGCTTGCTGGCGTACTCTTCCGCATACTCGCGGGCCCACGGGCCGAGGTCGACGACCACCGTCGCGAGCACCGCCCCCGCGAGGATGACGACGAGGGCCACGCCGGCGCGGACGACGTCCCACCCCCGGCGGCGGATGGCGAACGCCAGCACGCCGCCTGCGAGCACGACGGCCGCTGAACGCATGAACCAGGCGTTGGCGCCGGGACCGGCGATCGTCGCCGCAAGCCACGCCGCCAGCAGCAGCGCGGCCAGCAGGCCAAGCTCCACCCATCGGCGGCGGCGGATGCCGAACAGCAGCACGCCGGCCGCGAGCGCGATCCCCGCCACGCGGACGAGGCCCGCCCCCAGCCACGCGGCCAGCAGCAGCGCGGCAAGCAGGCCCAGCTCGGGCCAGCGGCGGCGGATCAGGGGAATGGACTTCACGCCGACGACCACGAAACCGGGATCACCTGGCAACTGACCACGTGCCAACTGACCATGTTGCTGAGCGCGTCAATAGACACTTGCCAAGTAGATAGACACTTGCCGGGTAGATAGACAATTGCCAGGTAGACAATCGTCACCTGCCCACCGCTATTCAATCACCACCAACAGGCGCCCCGACTCCACCGGCGCGCCCTCCTGCACGTGCACTTCGCGGACGCGACCTGCGCGCGGCGCGCGCAACTCGTTTTCCATCTTCATCGCCTCGACGACCACGAGGCCCTGCCGCTCTTCGACCGACTCGCCGGCGGTGACAAGGACCTTCACCACCTTGCCGGGCATCGGCGCGGTGATGCGCAGCGGCCCCGCGGCGCCGGCCGGCGCTGCGCCCGGCCGGTTCCATCGTCGCTGCCCCGGCGCGCCCATGACCCGCGTGTGCACCACGCCCGCCCGCAGGTACACCGAGACCTCGCCCGGCTCGCGGCCGTCCACGAGGCTGACCTCGTGGCTGCACGCCCGATCGCCGTCGAGAAGCAGCGACCACGTGCTGGCGTCCACCGGCGCGACGTCCACGATGTCCACGCGGCCGTCGGCCTCGACGCGAAACCGCGAGCCCGTCCGCTCGACGGTGACCACGTGCGGCTTGCCGTTGACCTCGATTTCGAAGTGCATGCCGGGTAGTCCCGCGGGGGTCAGTGGCAGTGGCCGGCGGTCAGAGGATCACGCGCGACGCACTGTTCACTGACCACCGACCACTGTCCACTCACTCATCTCAACCCGTCGGCCCGTGCCCTCAGCTTCCATGCGCTCGCACCGGGCCGGCCGCCCTTCGGGGCCTGACCCGACAGCGCCCGCTCCGAAGCGCGGATGGCCGCAGCCACCAGGGCCATGCGTTCCGCCTCGCGGGGAACCGTGACGAATGGCTCGCCGCGGCGCCTGGCCAGCTCGCGGTCGAGGAACGTCGTGTCGAACCGGCCGGCGCGGAAGTCCTCGTCCTGGAGCAGCCAGCGGAAGAACGGGATGCTCGTCTTGATCCCCCGCACCTCGTACTCGCCCAGCGCGCGAGACATGCGGAGGATCGCCTGCCCGCGGTCCTCGCCCCACGCCGAGAGTTTCGCGATCAACGGGTCGTAGAAGATCGGCACCTCGAGGCCCGGCGTCACCCCGCCATCGTCGCGTCGGATGCCCGGGCCGCCGGGCACCCGGCGCCCCAGCACCAGGCCCGGGGAGGGCAGGAAGTTGTTGTCGGGGTCCTCGGCGTAGATGCGGCACTCGATCGCGTGCCCGCGTGGCGCGAGCACCCGGGCGGCGTCGATGGTGAGGCGCTCGCCGCGCGCAATGCGCAGCTGCCAATGCACCAGGTCCACGCCCGACACCAACTCGGTGATGGGGTGCTCGACCTGGAGGCGGGTGTTCATCTCGAGGAAGTAGAACCGCCCATCGCCATCCAGCAGGAATTCGATCGTGCCCGCGTTGGTGTAGCCGACCGCCCGCGCGACGGAGACCGCCGCGGCCGCGAGCGCCCGGCGGGTCTCCTCCCCGACCGCGACCGACGGCGACTCTTCCAGGACCTTCTGGTGGCGCCGCTGGATCGAGCACTCACGCTCGGCGAAGGGGACAACCGTGCCGTGGTGATCCGCCAGCAGCTGGATCTCGATGTGGCGCGGCCGGATCAGCTGCCGCTCGATGTAGATCGCCGGGTCTCCGAACGACGAGCCCGCCTCGGAGCGCGCGGCCCGGATGGCGGACGGCAGCGCCGAGGGCTCGTCGACCTGGCGCATACCCTTCCCGCCGCCGCCCGCGACGGCCTTGACGAAGATGGGGAACCCGATGCCCGCGGCGATGACGGCAATCTCCGCATCGCTCACGCCGGGCGCGAAAGGCTCGGTCGTGCCCGGGACCACCGGCACGCCCGCATCGAGCGCCACCTGCCGCGCGCCCGTCTTGCTGCCCATGCGTTCGATCGCCAGCGGGGGCGGGCCGATGAAGGTGAGCCCCGCGTCCACGCAGGCCCGCGCGAACTCTTCGTTCTCCGCGAGAAAGCCGTAGCCGGGGTGCACCGCGTCCGCACCCGATCGACGGGCGGCGTCGATGAGCTTCTCGATGCGCAGGTAGCTGTCTGCGGGAGCGTTGCCGCCAAGCGCGTACGCCTCGTCCGCATACCGGACGTGAAGGCTCGCGCGATCGCAATCCGAGTAGACCGCCACGGTGGGGAGGCCCATCTCGCGGCAGGCGCGAATCACGCGAACGGCGATTTCGCCCCGATTGGCGATGAGAACCTTCATGCGGCTGTGGACCTGGACTGCCAGCACGCCGGCGTGGAGTGAGCCTAATCCCCAAGCATTCTAGCACTTGTGGCCGCGGGACAAGCTTGGGCCCGCTCGCCGCGCTGGCGCCCGCATCATCGCCCGAACAGGTTTCGACGGGGTGTGCGGACCGATGAATCCCGGCCAGCGGTGCCTGCGACGGCGACCCTGGCGCTTCAGCCGTGCTCGGTGGGAGTGTGCGGCCGCTGCGTCTATTTGCCTGCCGATCCGGCTGGGCGCCGGGAGTGCACTGCAGGCCATCGGCGGCTGCGGTGACGGGGCGGGCGGTCATGATGATCGGGTGGCGCGTGGTGGGCTGGATCCTGGGGAGGCGCGTCGATCAGGCGGCCGAGGGTCTCCACCAACTCGTCGGGCAGGCACGGCTTCGAGAGCACCTCGTCGCACCCGGCGCGGCGGGCATCCGAGGTCAACGATGGCGACGTCTGCCCGCTCACCGCGACCACCGGCACTTGGTGAGACGCCGGGTTGGCTCGGAGGCGCCGGCAGAACGCGACGCCATCCATACCCGGCATCGCGAGGTCGGTGACGACGGCGTCGGGGGCCTCACGGTCCACCAACCGAAGGGCCTGGTGGCCGTTCTCGGCCGCCACGACGTCGAAGCCCGAGAGTTTGAGCGCCGTCGTGTAGAGCGCGAGAGTGTCGCGATCGTCATCCACCACGAGCACTTTTGGTCCGGACATTGCCAATTCCCTGGCGCCGAACACCTCCACCCCCGATGTAACGCCCGGAGTGTCCAAGACAGCAAACATCGGGCCCGCGTAGGTTACGGTCCTGGCTGGCCGCCGCGGTACCTCGGGTGGCGCACTCTTCCGATGCGCCTCGGCCGCAACCCGGGCCGTCCTGGTCTCTCGGCTTGGCCGCCTCGTCCCGTGAGGGCGCCTACTTCCCCACCGCGACCTCGACACGACGCCCTACGTAGGTGACGTCACGCGATGTGCCCTCGGGCAGCAGGAGGACACGGAAGGTCCGGCCGGCGACCACGTTCGTAGGGCCGGCGGGCGGCCGGGGCTCGATGGTCACCCTCCGCGCCGGATCATCCCAGGCGATGCGAGTCCAGGTCGCGCGGCCCGCCAGGTACCCCTGGCTCACTCCATCGTCCTCGTAGAGCGTGAACTGCCCCGACGCGCCGGTGTAGATGCGCAGGGTCGTGGGGTCCTCGACCGCTTCGCCAGTGTGCTGGCGAACGGGATCGAAGGGGATGACCGCCCCCGCGCGGACGTAGATTGGCATGGTGGTCAGGTCGACCGCGCGACTGAGCGTGCGGCCTCCCGCAACCCGATTGTTCGTCCACCAGTCGTACCACGTGCCCTCGGGCAAGTACACGTCCCGAGACGCCGCGCCCTTCGTGAAGACAGGAGCGATCAGCAGGTCGCGTCCCCACAGGTACTGCGAGCCGAGACCGCGCGCACGTTCGTCGGCCGGGTAGTGCAGCCACAGGGGCCGCATGAGCGGCAGGCCGGTGTCGCGCGCGTCGCGAGCGAGCGTGTAGGTGTAAGGCATCAGCTGGTAGCGCAGCTCGGCGTAGCGCCGCGCGACGGGTTCGATCGCCGGGTTGTTCAACTCGGAGGCCGGAATGTTGCGCGGGTCGCCTGCCGGGATCGGCGCGTTTCGGTTTCCGTACTCGAGCGGCCCGAGCTCGGACTGACCCCATCCCCAGGGCAGGCGCGCCCACCAGACGCGGCCGTGGGACCGGAACGACCCGCAGAACGACGCGAACTGGAACCACCGCGCGTACAACTCGCCGGTCAGCTCGCCGTTCGGGTAGAAGCCGCCGATGTCCGAACCCCAGAAGGGACCGATGCTGAGCGAGTAGTTGAGGCCGACGGCGACTTGTGCCTCGAGGGTCTTCCACGACGAGTCCGTGTCGCCCGACCATACCCAGCCGCCCCAGCGCGCGATGCCAGGATAGCCGTTCCGTTGCAGGTGCCAGGGCCGCACGTTGGGGCGTGTCGAGAGCGGCCCCTGGTAATACAGCTGGTGCCGGGCGAGCCGCTCGTGCAGGTTGAACCAGTCGCCCTCGTCCGGCCAGAACCCATCGACACCGGTTTCCACCAGGCTGACGTGCTGCCGCCAGTACGTCTGGAGGTGCGAGGTGTCCAGGATCTCGCCCGGCGCGGGGGGAATCGTGCCGTGCAGGGTCGGCAGGCGGTCGCGGTCCCACGGCACGACGTGCACGATCACCTTCACGTGGCGTGCGTGAAGGTCGGCGATGACGGCCTTGGGGTCGCGCGTAAAGACGTCCGGGTTGAACGTGAACGAGGGTTGCTGTGTGTTCCAGCCGCGCGGCGCGAAGCCGGTGCCGAGGTAGATGACGGCGTCCACCGGGATCCGCTTGGACCGGAACGTGTCCACGATCGACACGAGCTGCCAATCGTCTTCCAAGGTCCTGTGGGACTGCATGTAGCCGAGGGCCCACTTCGGCGGCATCGCGGCGGGCCCGGTGATCGCGGAGAAATCCCTCATGGCGGCGGCCGGCTCCTGGGCGTCGAACACGAAGACGTCCCAGAGCCCCTCGACGAAGCTGCCCGCTGGCGGAAGGCCCTTGCCCAGGTTCTCCTGCTGATTTCGCTCGTTCTGAGGCCCGCCCGCGCCGGGGGCGACCGGAAGGAACACGCCGCGATTCGCGTCCCTCAGGTCCACCTGGGCCCAGGGCGCAGCAACGAACAAGCCCCAGCCCGCCGTCCCCCACAGGACCGGCGACGGATTGCGCGACCCGTACATGTCAGCCTGCCACCGCGGCTCCATCGTGTCGAGGCGACCGCGGCGGTCGAACTGGACGGGTTGCTCGCGCCACGGGGTGCCGCGGTCGGGACGCGGCCCGCCCTCACCCATTCCGAGAACCGGCTGACCGTCCAGCGCGAACGACAGGAAGCCGCCCTGCTCGAAGACAAGCTCCTGCACGCGCTGCCCCTTCCCATTGGTCACGACGACCGTGAGAGGCATCGGCCGGACGTCGACGCGGAGGCCGCTCACGTTCACCGTTCGGGGCGCAACAAGTTCCGTGAGCCGAAGGGCGGGCCTGCCTGTCGTCTCCTCCAGCAGGGCGGGATTGCGAGGGAGGTTGCGAAGGTCCGCCGGGGCGAGTGTCACGCGCACGCTGTGCGGGCCGGCGGACCGCACGGTCAACGCAGCCGGACGGCCGGCCACGGTGATCCGAGCCGTGGGAACGGGCTGTCCGGTCGCCAGCAGCCCGACGGCCGACAGCAGCGGTCCGATGATCCGCACCGCTAGCTGCATGGAAGCTCCATTCCCTCTGCGGACGCTGCCTCGCGTTAGAGGGGTATGTTTCCGTGTTTTTTGGGCGGGTTCTTGTCCCGCTTCGTGTCGAGCGAGGCCAGCGCGGCAATCAGGCGCCGCCGCGTGGTCCGCGGCAGGATCACTTCGTCCACGAACCCGCGACTGGCGGCCACGAATGGGTTGGCCAGCTTCTCCCGGTACTCGGCCACCTTGGCCGCGCGGGCTGCCGCGGGGTCGGGCGCCGCATCCAACTCCCGCTTGTACAGGATGTTCACCGCGCCCTCGGGTCCCATCACCGCGATCTCCGCGGTGGGCCAGGCGAAGTTCACGTCCGTCCGGATGTGCTTGCTCGACATCACGCAGTACGCGCCGCCGTAGGCCTTGCGGGTGATGACCGTCAGCTTGGGGACCGTGGCCTCGGCGAACGCGTACAGCAGCTTCGCGCCGTGCTTGATGATGCCGCCGAACTCCTGCTCGGTGCCGGGCAGGAAGCCGGGCACGTCCTCGAAGGTGACGAGCGGGATGTTGAACGCGTCGCAGAACCGCACGAATCGAGCCCCCTTGATCGAGGCGTTGATGTCGAGCGTGCCCGCCAGGTGCGCCGGCTGGTTGGCGACGATGCCTACGGGCCGGCCGCCGAGCCGGGCGAAGCCGACGACGATGTTGCGCGCGTAGTGCCTGTGCACCTCCAGGAAGTTCCCCTCGTCGGCCACGGCGTGAACGAGATCCACGATGTCGTACGGCTGGTTCGGCGCCGCCGGCACCAGCCTGTCGAGCGACTCGTCCTCGCGGTCGAATGGGTCGGCCGTCTCGCGCCGCGGCGGATCGTCCACGTTGTTGGCGGGCAGGAACCCGAGCAGGTCGCGGATCAGCAGCAGGCAGTCACGGTCGTCCGCGACGGCGAAGTGCGCGACGCCGCTGCGCGCGTTGTGGGTCATCGCGCCGCCCAGCTCCTCCTTCGTCACGTCCTCGTGCGTCACCGTCCGGATCACGTCCGGACCGGTGACGAACATGTAGCTGGTGTTCTCCACCATCACGGTGAAGTCGGTGATCGCCGGCGAGTAGACCGCTCCACCGGCGCACGGGCCCATGACCGCGGAGATCTGCGGAATGACGCCCGAGGCGAGCGTGTTGCGCAGGAAGATGTCGGCGTAGCCGGCGAGCGACATGACGCCTTCCTGGATGCGCGCCCCGCCGGAGTCGTTGAGGCCGACGATCGGCGTGCCCTGGCGGACGGCGAGATCCATGATCTTGACGATCTTCGCCGCGTTGGTCTCGGACAGCGATCCGCCGAAGACGGTGAAGTCCTGCGCGAAGGCGTACACCGGCCGGCCCTCCACGCGCCCGACGCCGGCGACCACCCCGTCGCCCGGGACCACCTGCTCCCCCATGCCGAAGTCGAGGCACCGGTGAGTGACGAGCTTGTCGAACTCCTCGAACGTGCCGGGGTCGAAGAGCAGTTCCATCCGCTCGCGGGCGGTCAGCTTGCCCGCCTCGTGCTGCTTGCGCAGGCGCGTCTCGCCGCCGCCCAGCTCGGCGAGCTTCTCGAGGTGCGCAAGCTTCTCGGTGTTCGTCATGGGGGCTCTCCGAAGAAGCGGGCAGCGCGCAGCCGGCCGCGGGCAGCAGAATCAGGCTGCCAGCCGCCAGCTGCGAGCTTACGCGTTCACGACCGGGTTCCTCAATTCGCCGACCCCTTGCAGCTTCACGGTGAACACGTCGCCCGGCCGCCAGGGGGGCGATCCCCGACGGCGTCCCGGTCGAGAGGATGTCGCCCGGCAGCAGCGTCATGATGGCCGACGTGTAGGCGATCAGGTCGGCGACGGGGAAGATCAGCTGGCTCGTGGACGAGCTCTGGCGCCGCTGGTCATTCTGCCACCCCTCGATGGCGAGGTTGCCGACGTCGATCCCCACCGCGATACAGGGCCCGAGCGGCGCGAAGGTGTCGTACCCCTTGCACTGGGAGTACTGGATGCCCTGCCGCTGCAGGTCTCGCGCCGTGACGTCGTTCGCACAGGTGTAGCCGAGGACGTGGTCCAGCGCGCGCTCCTTCGGCACCTTCGTCGCGCGGCGCCCGATCACGACCGCCAGTTCGCTCTCGAAGTCGATGCGCCCGATGCCCGACGGCAGGCGGATGGCCTCGCCCGGCGCGATCACCGCGGTGGAGGGCTTGAGGAACACCATGGGCTCGCGAGGCAGCGGTTTGTTCTGCTCGGCCGCGTGGTCCTTGTAGTTCAGGCCGATGGCCACGATCTTCGAGGGCTCGACCGGCGCGAGCAGCCGGGCGCCCGCCGGCAGGCCGCGGGGGAACTCGCCGCGCGCGACTTCCTCGCCCGCCGCGTACTCCCCGAACAAGTCACCCTCCAGCAGATACAGGCCGCCGTCGCGAGCGATCGCGTATCGCGCCGCCCCGCGGTAGTCGATGCGGTAGATGTGCTGCATAGTCACCTCGCGGTTTCCTCGATGCGAGCGGACGGCTCGCTCCTGTTCCCCGCCGTGTCCACCGCGACCACCGCGTAGGTGTATCTCACGCCGGCCTTCACCTGCGCGTCGCGATACGTGGTCTCCTTGATCGGCTCCGCCGTGATCGCGCGCAGCTCGCCGGCGCCTTCTGCGCGGAGCACCAGGTAGCCCTGGAGATCGGCCTCGGCGCTGGCCTCCCAGATCAGGCTGATCGATCCCTCGCTGGCAACCGCCGCCGGGCCACGTGGCGCCGCCGGCGCGAAGGTGTCCGCCGGCGTGAGGCAGGCCAGCGGCGAGGCCTCGCTCTCCAGCCTGAAGGGTCCGAAGACGCTCACCGAGCGAACGACGTAGCACCGTTCCTTGCCGAACTCGATCGCCGGATCCTCGAAGCGCGGCTCGACGAGAAGCGCCGCGTTCAGCGGTGGCGCGATCGGTCCGCGCCGCGCCGCCACCAGTCCCCAGGCGTCCGGCCCCTGCCCGTCGGCGTCCGGCTTCTCCGCGAGGTACACGTTGTATCCCCCGTTGACCGCGGGCATCCCGATCGCCTTCGCCGGCAGCACCTCCTCGTCATCGCCGGGGGGGAGGATCGTCGGCTTCTTCAAATCGTCAGGGGCGACCCACCGCAGTGCGATCGCCTTCTCGTCGTGCGATGCCAGCGGCGCGGGTGGCCGCGAGGGCGGTTCCACGAGGGGAACCGAGAGCTTCTCGCTGAACGGGCCCCGGCGTCCCTTGCGGCTGACGGCCACCGCCGCGTACAGGCGGGTTGGCAGCGTGGACAGGGAGGGCGGCTGGAGCGGCGGAGCCACGGCGGGCGGCGGGGGCAGGACACCCTTCTTCCGCCGGTCGGTGACGGGGAGACGCTGTGCGTCGCCGAGTTCCTCCCGCACCACGACCACGTCGCCCTGCGAGAACGTCCCCGGGGGAACCGCGGGCGCCGGCTCGTCGGCCGCGGCCGGCTGCTCGTCGGGGTCGCGGGGGCGCTGCACCGGTACCGACGCGACGCGGGTCCCCAGCTCGACCAGGTCTTCGTCCGGGACGGGTGGGCCGGTGTAGCCGTAGACGTCCACGCGCGCGACGTCGGCCGGCTTCGTGTTGTCCGCGTTGGCGTCGGGGACCCTGAACTGGAGCGAGACGTAGTTGCCGCGCGCACGGACGGCGGCCTGGTCCGGTGCGGCCGGACGGACGACGAGCGGCGCGAGCGGGGCCCCCTTCTTTCCGCAGCCGCCCCCGGCGGCCGTCGCGAGGGCCAGCGCGATGCAGAGGGCGAGCGAGGGGAGGCGCCGCCGGCCGGCGGTCGGGCAGGTCACAGGATGTATCGCGTCAGGTCCTCGTCCTTGACGATGTCGGCCAGCATCCGGTCGACGTAGGCGGCGTCAATAGTAATCGATTTCTCCGTCATGTCCGGCGCCTCGAACGAGAATCTCGTCCAGCAGCTTCTCCATCACCGTGTGGAGCCGCCGCGCGCCGATGTTCTCGGCGATGTCGTTGACGCGCGTGGCGAAGTCGGCAATCCGCCCCACCGCCTCGGGCAGGAACGTGATCGCGAGCCCCTCGGTCTGGAGCAGAGCGGTGTACTGCTTCACCAGCGCGTTCTGCGGCTCGGTGAGGATCCGCACGAAGTCGTCGCGGCCGAGCGAGTCGAGCTCGACCCGGATCGGGAAGCGGCCCTGCAGCTCGGGGATCAGGTCGGAGGGCTTCGACACGTGGAAGGCCCCGGCCGCGATGAAGAGGATGTGGTCCGTCCGCACCATCCCGTGCTTGGTGTTGACCGTGGTCCCCTCGATGATCGGCAGGATGTCGCGCTGCACCCCCTCCCGGCTCACGTCGGGCCCGTGGCCGCCCTCACGCCCCGCGATCTTGTCGATCTCGTCCACGAAGATGATCCCCGCCTGCTCGACCCGGTCCACCGCCACCTTCGCGACGCTCTCCATGTCCACGAGCTTCTGCTGCTCTTCCTGCAGCAGGTACTCCTTCGCCTCGCTCACCTTGACGCGGCGGTTCTTGGGCCGCCCCTGGAAGAGGCCGGGCAGCATGTCCTTCATGTTGATGCCCACCTCCTCGACGCTCGTCCCGGCGATGATCTCGAAGGACGGGAACGAGGGCTTCTCCCGCATCTCGATCTCGACGACGCGCTCGTCGAGGCGGCCCTCGCGCAGCTGCTCGCGGAATCGCTCGCGCGTCGCGCGCGCCTGCTCTCGCGCGTGCGCCGGGTCGAGGTCCGGCGGCGCCGGCGGCGGCGGCAGCAGCAGGTCGAGCAGCCGCTCCTCGGCCGCGCGCTCGGCCTTGTGCTGCACCTCGGCCACCCGCTCCCCTCGCACCATGTCCACGGCAATCTCGACCAGGTCGCGGACCATCGATTCCACGTCGCGGCCCACGTAGCCCACCTCGGTGAACTTCGAGGCCTCCACCTTCAGGAACGGCGACTGGGCGAGGCGCGCGAGGCGGCGCGCGATCTCGGTCTTGCCGACGCCGGTCGGGCCGATCATCAGGATGTTCTTCGGCGCCACCTCCTCGGCCATTTCGGGCGACAGCTTCTGGCGCCGCATCCGGTTGCGCAGCGCGATCGCCACGGCCCGCTTCGCCCTGTGCTGCCCGACCACGTAGCGGTCGAGCTCGGCGACGATCTGGCGGGGCGTCATCGATTCGGCCGCGGCCGACAGCGATTCAGGCAGATAGATCGGCATGGGGCAAGGTGTCCGGCCTCACAGCTCTTCGATCGTGATGCTGCTGTTCGTGTAGATGCAGATGCCGGCCGCGATCGCCATCGCGCTCTCGGCAATCGCCCGGGCGTCCATCGCGCTGTGGCGCGCGAGCGCGCGGGCGGCGGCCACGGCGTACCCGCCCCCCGACCCGATGCCGATGATCCCGTCGTCGGGCTCGATCAGGTCGCCGGTGCCGGACAGCAGGAAGGTGGACTTGCGATCGAGCACGATCAGCATCGCCTCCAGGCGGCGCAGGATCCGGTCGGTTCGCCAGTCCTTCGCCAGCTCGACGGCCGACCGCTCGATGTTGCCCCGGTACTGTTCGAGCTTCGCCTCGAACCGGGCGAACAGGGCGAACGAGTCGGCAGCCGACCCGGCAAAGCCGGCCAGTACCTGGTCGTTGTACAGGCGCCGGATCTTGCGCGCGCCCTGCTTGACGACGGTGTCGCCGAGGGTCACCTGGCCGTCGCCCGCGAGGACGGAGTGATCCAGGTGGCGGACGGCCAGAATGGTGGTGGAGTGAAACATGGTCGGAAGTGGTCGGTTTTCGGCAGTCTATCGGTGGCCGAAAAAGGTGTCAAGGAATCGGGGCCCTGTGCTGTCCGGGTGACAGCCTGCCGGGCGAGGGCTGGCGCCGCGGCCAAAACAGGAGTAATTTGTAGCAGGCGCGGGCCGCGCGACTGGCAACGCTGTTGCTGTCCCGGTAGGTACGCGGGGGACTTGGGTCGTTCGCCCGCGAGGCAAGGAGCTCTTATGAAACCGCTCGCGTTCACGTTGACTGGCGCGATGGTGACGGTCGCGCTGGCGCTCGGACCTTCCACCGCATGGGCACAAGCGCGCCCAACCGAGGGGTCGGCGGGTCAAGGCGGCACGCGACCGAGCGGCGGCGGCGAGCGGACCGGGGGGACGGCGGTGTCCCGCGGCGACGCGGGCGGCGGCAGCTCGGGCGCTTCGGGGGGGTCCTCCACCGCCGGGAGCTCGGGTGGCTCGAGCGGATCGAGTTGGGGCGGTTCGTCCTCGGCCGGCAGCGTGAGCCGCCCGGGCGGCGCCCGGATGAGCGGAGGCGGCGGATCGCGCGTGGATCCCCGCAGCCTGGGCAACGGTCAGCAGCGCGGGGAGGCCGTGCCTCGGGGAGCCCGTCCGAACCCCGGGAACCCGGTGACCGGGTCCGCGGTTCCGCGCGAAAGCCGTCCGCCGGCGGCCGGCGGCGGCGGCGGTTACCCCGCGTACCCCGGGTACTATCCGCCGTACTATGGCGGCGGCTACTACGGCGGCTACGGCTACGGCGGCGGCTACTACCCGTATTGGGGCTACCCCTGGGGCTGGAGCGGTCTCTACTTCTATAGCCCGTTCTGGTGGGGCTATGGCTCCCCCAATTTCTACGACTACGGGTATGGCGGGTACGGCTACGGCGGCTACGGCGGCGGCGGCGGCGGCTACTACTATGGCGCGGCCGAAGACTACATGCAGGGGGCGCTGAAGCTGAAGGTCAAGCCGCGGGAAGCCGAGGTGATGGTCGACGGGTACTTCGTGGGCCGCGTGGACGACTTCGATGGCGCGTTCCAGGAACTGAAGCTCAAGCCCGGCACCCACCACGTCGAGATTCGGGCGCAGGGCTTCGAGCCGATCTCCTTCGACGTTCAAGTCGACCCGCGGCAGTCGATCACGTATCGGGGCGACCTGAAGGCGCTCAAGTAGACGCGCCGTAGGCCGCGGTCGCAGGTCCACGACAACCGGCGAGAGAGAGTTCGCGAACCTGGGGCAGGGAGGCTCGACCTTCCTGCCCTTTCGTCTGTCGGGGCACATCAGGCGAGGAACCGAGCCGTGCTCGAAGCCGACCCCCCTGCCTCGCGCGCGCATTCACTGCTGTCGGCCGTGGCCGCCATCTCCGGCGTCTACGACATCTCCCTCGGCGTCGCGATGCTGGCCGGGCGTGGCCTGCTCTCCGCGCTGTTCGCGGTACCCCACCCGCAGCCGCCGATCCATGCGGACCTCAACGGGCTCTTCCTGATCGCGATCGGCCTCGGCTACGTGATGCCGTGGCGCGACCCCGAGAGGTACCGCACCTACCTGTGGGTGATGGGGCCTGTCCTGAAAGGCGCGGGAGCCGTCGCTTTCATCCTCGATCACCTGATGCGCGGGTCGCCATCGGCCTTCCTCATCTTCGCCGCAACCGACGGGATGCTCGCGCTGGTCACGGCGCTTGCGCTTCTGACGACAAGGACCCCTCGGTCAGGGACCAAGGGGACAATTGACCACCTGGCGAATTGATATGGACCGTTGCCAAGTAGACAATTGCCAAGTGATCGTCAGTTGCCAACGGACTTCTTGCGGAACACCAGGTACAGCGGGATCCCGGCGGCGATGATCAGCGCGCCGTAGAGCGACGGGCCCGGCCGGCCGGCAATCGCGGCCACCATGATCGTGAACGACACCACGACGAACGCCGCCGGCGCAACCGGATAGCCCCACGCCTTGAAGGGCCGCGGCTCGTCGGGGTAGCGCCGCCGCAGGATGAAGAGACTGCTGACGGCGAAGGCGGAGAACATCAGCACCGCGAACCCGGTGTATTCGGCCAGCTGGTCCTTCGTGTTGGTGAGGACCAGGACCGAGCTCCACGCGGCCTGCGCGGCAATCGACACCCACGGCGTGTGGAAACGGGGGTGGATGCGGGCCGCGGCCGGGAAGAAGGCGCCGTCACGCGCCATCGCGAAGTAGACGCGCGGGCCCGCGACCGTCATGGCGCTGAGGCTTCCGAAAAGGACCACCACCGCGAGCCCTCCGAGCAGGCGCGCGGCGGTCGGACCGAGGAGGCGGTCGGCCGCCACCATCGCCAGCTCGGACTGCTCGCCCGCGCCGATCTCGGCAATCGGCACCGCGTAGAGATAGAGGACGTTCAGCCCGAGGTAGAGCAGCACGATCGCGCCGGTCCCCAGCGCGAGTGCGATTGGGACGTTCCGGCCAGGCTCCCGAATCTCCTCCGCGACGTAGGACGCCGCGTTCCAGCCGCTGTAGGCGAACATCACGACGATGAACGCCAGGGGAAGGTTGAGGCTCGCGACTTCCGGCGCCGTGGTGAGGTTGGCGAAGCTGCCGCGCCCGAACCCGAGGCCGATCGCCACGAACAGGGAGAGGGCTCCGATCTTCAGGACGGCCAGGGCGTTCTGCACGAGCCGGCCTGGGCCGAGGCCGCGAATGTGGATGAGCGCGAGACCGAAGATGGCTGTCAGGGCGACGACCGTCCGGGGTGAAAATACGAGCGGGAGCCACGGGAGGGGGACGGTGAAGAGCGGCGTCGCGTCGCTGGCAACGGGTACGAACCGCCCGAGGTAGTCGGAGATCCCGAGCGCGCCGGCCGCGATCGCACCGGCGAAACCCGCGACGAACGACGTCCACCCGGTCAGGAACGCGGCCAAGGGCCCGAAGCCCTCCCTCAGGTACACATACTCGCCGCCCGACCGCGGACGCAGCGTGCCGAGCTCGGCGTAGGCCATGGCGCCGGCAAATGCCAGCAGGCCCCCGGCAAGCCACACGCCCAGGAACATGAGCGGGTGCGGCACCGCCATCGCGATGATGCGCGGCGTGATGAAGATGCCTACGCCGATGACGTTGGAGATGACGATTGCGGCGGCGTCGAGCGGGCCCAGACGGCGCTCGAGCGTACGTGACGACGGTTGGGACGGCACGCCGGGCATTATAGGATGAGCCTATGCTCCCACGGTCAGCCTTTCCGCCCGGCGCAGTTCGGCGAAACGCCAGCCCCCAGGGTGGATTGCGGCCGGGCGCCGGCCACGATGCGGCGCCGGATCCCTTCGCCCTCGACCGCGAGCGGATGGTCGGCGACCAGATCGAGCGCCGCGGCATCCGCGATCCCGGGGTGCTGCGGGTGATGCGGGAGCTGCCCCGTCACTTGTTCGTCCCGGCGGCGAGCCAGTGGGAGGCGTACGAAGACTCCCCGCTGCCCATCGGTCAGGGCCAGACCATCTCCCAGCCCTACATCGTCGCGTTGATGACCGAGCTGGCCCGGCCGGGGCCGGGCGAGACGGCGCTGGAGATCGGCACCGGCTGCGGCTATCAGACGGCAGTCCTCGCGCGCCTGGTGCGCCACGTCTACAGCATCGAGCTCCTCGAGGATCTCGCGCGGGAAGCGGCCGCGCGCCTGGCCGGGCTCGGCATCGCCAACGTCACCGTCCGGTCCGGCGACGGCCGCCAGGGCTGGCCGGAGCACGCGCCCTTCGACATCGTCCTGGCCGCGGCGGCTCCTGAAACGGTGCCGCCGGCTCTCCTCGAACAGCTGCGCCCCGGGGGTCGGCTGGTCATCCCCTCGGGCCCCCCGCACGCGCAGGAACTGTTGCGGATTGTGAAGGAGGAAGCAGGACAAACCACGACGACGGTGGCCGCGCAGGTGCGGTTTGTCCCAATGCTGTAGCCGCGAGGGGTCCTTGGCAGGTCTGAAGGCACACACTGCTGCCCAGAGGCTTCGGCCGGAGCAGGGCTTCAGCCCCAATCTACTTGGTCAGCAGCTGTCTCTGTATGACCTGCTCCCCGAGCTTCACCCAGTTGTTCGCGCGGTACTTCACGAACAGCTCGACGCGCGCATCCTTGAAGTTGCGGTTCTGCAGCATCTGGGCCCGGGGCTGCTGCCCCACGTGGCCGCGATCGGAGCGGAGCACGATGGGCTCCGTCGAGCTGCCCGCGGCAAGGCCATCGGGGCCGATCGCCCGGATGTAGGGCGGGGCGCCCCACTCCTGCGCCTCCGGGTCGCCGACCTCGGTGAACTTCGCGAACAGCTGGACGCTCGCGATCGGTTCGCTGTGGACGTTCTTGATGCGGAACGCGATGGTGGGAACCAGCTTGTTCTTCTGGCCCTCGGCATCCATGATGATCCCCGCGTCGAACCAGCCGGTGGTGACGTCGGTGAGCTGGAGGGCCTTGGAGATGTCCACGTCGGAGCCGCCGCACCCGGCGGCCAGCAGCGACGAGGCCATGAGCACAAGGGACAAAGAGGAAAGGACAGGGCGCATGAGGTGATCCTATAACAAGGTCCTGTCCGGTTCGACACCGCCAGCGCCCCGGAGGTTCCCCGGGATCAGGGGGCAAGGTTGGCAACTGTCCACTTCGCGAATTGGACAAGTGGTCAATTGCTCCCTTGTTCCCAGTCGAACTGCTCGCTTGTTAGTGTCAGTGTTCCCGGTCCTAGAACTCCTTGATTTCGACGCGCTTCCGCGCCTCGTCGTGGCTGATCCGCCCGGCCTTCAGCGCGGCGAGGTCGGTGCCCTTGATGCGCAGCGTGACGGCCATCTCGACCGGCCCGCCCGGCATCAGACGCGGCTGCATCTCGCGTGCGGCAATGGTGAGCCAGTCGTCCGGCGCCAGCTCGATCGTGCCGCCGTAAGTCACCAGCACCTCGGCGAGAGAGTTGCTCAAGTTGCCGACGTAGCTCTTGAACGGGTCCTCGATCTTCGTCTCCATGCCAGCCTGCCGGCCCTGCCGCTGCGCCATCACCACGCGGCCGTCCGGCCCGGTGCTGACGTTGGCCGGGGTCACCTTGCCCTGGATGTTCCGGATCGTCTGCTCGAACTGCTGGCGCAGGCGGGCGTCGTTCACCGCCGCCACCTGTCGCTGCAGCTGGGCGATCTCGGCTTCGAGCTCGACGGGCGCGCCCAGCATCTGCACCGACCACGCGACCGTGCGCGGCAGCGGCGGGAGGTCCACGTCGAAGAAGAACCCATACCCTTCCAGCTTGAACCCCCGGGCGCGAGACCCGCCCTCGAAGGTGAAGACTCCCGGCATGACGGATTCGAGCGCCCCGATGTGGAGCTGGGTCACGGCGTTGGAGAGCACACCCTCCATCGCCGCAATCTGCAGCCGCGACCGGTCCTTCTCGTTGAGCGCGCGGCCGGACGGCCCCTGAACCACCGGCCTGGCGGGCGGCTGCGCCGCCGCGGTGGCCGCGGCAAACAGGACGGGCAGGCAGCACCAGACGAGACGATGACGCTTCACGTTAGTCCCCTCCAACCCTGCTCTACTTCTTCTGCGAAACGGTGAGCAGGTAGTTGATCAAATTCCGGTTCTGCAGCGCCTCGGCACCGGTCGCGCCGAGACCCTGCTCCATCCGCCGAAGGTCGGAAATCCGCTGCGCCGATACTTCACCGCTCAACTCGCTGATGCGGTACGCCATCTCGCGCTGGG
This sequence comes from uncultured Acidobacteriota bacterium, assembly GCA_963744445.1. Lineage (GTDB taxonomy): Bacteria > Acidobacteriota > Vicinamibacteria > Vicinamibacterales > Fen-181 > CAVUTP01. The sequence continues at coordinate 759,901 of CAVUTP010000014.1, read as the reverse complement.
TGCGCTGCTCGCTCTGGGCGATCAAGTCCTCGACCCTGCTCATGAACACCCGCTCGTCCGGCGGCCGCACGCCGCCGGTTCCGCCCGGTTGAGTAGCGGGCGTCGAGGCGACCAGCCGCTGATCGAAGTCGTCGGTCAGCCGGCGCTCGAGCGAAACGAGATCCGCGCGCCACGGCGAGGTTGTAGTCGGCGCCGAGACGGGCACGACGGCGGGTGACGCCGCCTCCCGGACGTCGGGGGGCGCATCCAGCCCGTCCGGACCACGAGGCCGTCGCTGTCGTACCGCACCTCGAGGTTCGCAACCGCCGCGCCCCCTGCGAACAGCAGGATCGCCGCGGCAGCCTTCATCAGCCCCGGCATCGGTGCCTGCCACCAGCGCCGGTGCCGCAGCACGGTTGCGGTCCGGACCTCCGGCGGTTCGAGCGCCTCTTCCGCGACAATGCGGAACCCGGTCGCGCGCTCCGGGGGAGCCCACGCGGCGAGCGTCCCGCGAACGCCCCGAAACGCCTCCACCTCCTGCGCGCAGGCGGAACATCCGCCCAGGTGCGATTCGACCAACCGGCGCTCGGCTGGGTCGCACTCGCCGTAGAGGTAAGTGATCAGCGTTTCCTTGTCGGTGCAGGTGAATCCGTCAGTCATACCGCCCTCGCCTGGCCGCCCGCTGAACGCCGCGGCGCCGAATGGGCTCCCGGTCGTTCCAAGGTGTGAATGCCCTCGCGCTCCAACTCTCGCCGCAACACCGTCAACCCCTGGTACAGCCGGGTCTTCACCGTGCTCAACGGGCAGCCGAGCATTTCCGCAATCTCCTGGAACGTCAGGCCGTGGTATTCCTTCAGCACGACCGCCGTTCGCTGATCCTCGGGCAGCGACCCGCATCGCGCGGGCCACCGCGCGGCTCAAGTCGCGCCGCACCACGAGCGTCGTCCACGCCCTCGACGCCGTCCCCCTCCCCGGCCAACTCGACGAGGTCCACACCCTCGGGTGTCGGCACGACTGGGGCGCGGCGCTCCCGCCGGAGCCAGTCCCGGCACAGGTTGAGGGCAATCCGGTAGAGCCAGGAGGAAAACTTCGCCTGGCCCTTGAAGCCCGGGAGCGCGCGGAACGCGCGGAGGAAGGTCTCCTGGCAGACGTCCCGGGCATCCTCCTCGCGGCCGATCGTGCGGTACGCGAGGGCATAAATCGGCTTCTCCCAGCGCTTTATGAGCTGGTTGAAACTCTCGGTGTCGCCACCGACCGAACGCGCAACAAGGTCCTCGTCGCTCAGGACGCCGAGACCGGTTCCATCCTGCAGGCTGCCTCCCGGTGGATCCACGCTGATATTAAGACGTGGGCGCCCCGGAAACGGTCGGCGCCCAGGCGGTTCACGGTTCAGGGTCGACAGTTCAGGGTCCCGCTCGCCGCCAGCGTTGGGGAACCATCGACCGCCCTCGACCGTCGACCGTCGTGTCCCTAGCTTATACTTCTGGCGTCCCGGCCACGAGGGTCGGCGGGAGAACCCATGAGAATACTGGACGTCCCCTTCACAACGATTGATTGGAGCGTCGTCCCTGCAACCAGCCACGCCGGAAACCCGGGGATGGCTCTCTGGCGCACGCTCGAGGTTGGCAACCTCCGGGTGCGGATGGTCGAGTACTCCCCGGGGTACGTGGCCGACCACTGGTGCAGCCGGGGCCACGTCCTGCTGGTCCTGGAAGGCGAGCTCGTGACGGAACTTCAGAACGGGGAGTCGCACGTGCTCAAGCCCGGCCACAGCTACCACGTGGCGGACGGCGTCGCCCCCCACAGATCGCGGACCGTCGGGGGAGCGAAACTATTCATCGTGGACTGACGGGTTTGACAGTTCACGGTTGACGGTTCACGGTGCCCGGCGCCGTCACCCTCAACTGTTAACCCTTGACTGTCAACCGTTTGCTAGAATGGATCGTTTTCGGATGATCCAGATCTCCTCCCTCACCAAGTCCTTCGGCGACCGGGTGCTCTTCGACAACGTCACCTGGCAGATCTCCGACGGGGAACGTGTCGGCCTCACGGGCCCGAACGGCTCGGGCAAGACCACCCTGCTGCGGATTCTCGCCGGCCTCGACGAGGCCGACGCCGGGATGGTGGTCAAGCCGTCGGACCTGACGGTCGGCTATCTCCCCCAGGACGGCCTCGAGCACGCCGGCCGGACGCTCTACGAGGAGGCGCTGACCGCCTTCGCGCCGCTGCTCGCCGTCAAGGCCGAGATGCACGAACTGGAGGAGCGCCTGGGCCACGCGGACGTCCCCGACGGCGAGCACGAGCAAATGCTGTCCCGGTACAGCGACCTCCAGGATCGGTTCCGGCTGCACGACGGCTACAGCATGGACCTGAAGCTGGCCGGCGTCCTCCAGGGCCTTGGCTTCACCCAGGCGGACCTCGACAGGCCGACCGAGACGTTTTCGGGCGGCTGGCAGATGCGCATCGCCCTGGCCAAGCTCCTGCTCGCGCGGCCCGGCCTGCTCCTGCTCGACGAGCCGACCAACCACCTCGATCTCGAGGCGCGCAACTGGCTCGAAGGCTACCTGCACGAGTATCCGCACGCCGTCATCCTCGTCTCGCACGACCGCTACTTCCTCGACACGGTGGTCAACCGGATCGCCGAGGTCTACCTCCGGGCCCTGAACGACTACCCGGGCAACTACAGCCACTACCTGGAGGAAAGCCAGGCCAAGCTCGAACGCGTGCGCGAGGCCAAGCGGCAGCAGGACGAAGAAGTCGCGCGGATGAAGATGTTCATCGACCGGTTCCGCTACCAGGCCACCAAGGCCGCGCAGGTGCAGAGCCGGGTCAAGATGCTCGAGAAGATCGTCCCGATCGAGGTGCCCCCCGAGCGCAAGCGGGTGCACTTCACCTTCCCCACCGCGGTGAAGAGCGGACGAATGGTCTTCGAGATGAAGGGCATCCGCAAGGCGTACGGCGACAAGGTCGTCTTCCGCCACGCCTCCCTCCACATCGAGCGCGGCGACCGCATCGCGCTGGTGGGTCCCAACGGCAGCGGCAAGTCCACGCTGATGCGCATGCTCGCCAGCACCGAGCCGCCGGATGTCGGGGCGCGGCACGAGGGCCACCAGGTCGTGATGCAGTACTTCGCGCAGGACGAAGCGGCGCGCCTGGACCCCGACCTCACGGTCTACGACACGCTGGGCGCCGGTTCCCCCATGCACATGGTGCCGGCCATCAGGAACATCCTGGGGGGCTTCCTCTTCTCGGGCGACGACGTGTACAAGCGCGTCGGCGTGCTGTCGGGGGGCGAGCGCACCCGGCTGGCCGTCGCGCGCATGCTGTTGCGGCCGTCGAACACGCTGCTCCTCGACGAGCCCACCAACCACCTGGATCTCGACTCGAAGGACGTGCTCCTCGAGGCGCTCGCGGACTACGGCGGCACGCTGATCTTCGTCTCACACGACCGCTATTTCGTCGAGAAGCTCGCCACCCGGATCGTGGAGGTTGGCGGCGGCGAGATTCACAGCTTCCCCGGGCGGTACGATGAGTTCCTGTGGAGCAAGGAACATGGGGCGGGCAGCCGGCAGCAGGCAGCGGCCAGCAAGCCGGCGGCAGGCAGCGGGCAGCGGGCAGCAGGCGGGAAGCCGCACCCCGCGGGCAGCAGGCAGCCGGCATCGGGCGGCAACGGACGTCAGCCCGCCGGCGCCGGAGCGCCGGGCGTCGCCGGGCAGAAGCAGGCGGCGGCCGCAACGAGCGCTCGGCCGGGCGACGATCGCGAGACCCGGCGCCAGGCGCAGATCGACTCGCGCCGCCGCGACCGCGCCGCCAAGGCGCTCAGGAACAAGGTGGCGGAACTCGAGAGCCGGATCGGGGCGTGCGAAGCCGAGCTGAAGCAGCTCGAGACGACCATGGCCGGTCCCGGCTTCTACGACGACCGCGCCGGAGTGCAGCCGGTTGTCGATCGTCACCAGGCGCTGATGTGGGAGGTCGGAGACCTCATGCACCAGTGGGAGGAACTGCAGGGACAGCTGGAAGATTCCTCAAAGGCCCTCGGCTCCGGGCTCTAGGCTCTCGCGGCCCCCGGCGGCGGTTCTGCGTTCCACTTTCTTCACTGTCATTACAAAATCGTAATACCACGCCATTTCTGTAAGACCTGTGTCGCGTCGCCGCTCGTCAAGTCCCTCAATTGCTGGTGTTTCGGCCAATTCCGTGACTCTGCCCCCAGGTACGGCGTTTGCGCCGTCCCGTCCGGGTTCCTGTGCCCCGGCACTCTCTACTCGGTCCCGGTGAGGCGGTGCAGGCGGAAGACCATGGGCGCCCGGTTACACTATTGAAATCAGGGTGCCTCGCCGAGCTAGCCGGGATAGAAGGACATCATGCCGACACGGGTTGACCGACGCACCCCGCCAGACCCCGATGGCAGGACGCGGCGCACGAAGAACCACGGGGCGGCGCCCGAAGGCTCGGTGACAGGGCATGGGCCGGTGAGCGACAGGTTCTTTCGTCAGCTCGTGTCGAGCATGCGCAACGGCGTCCTCGCCATCACGCGCGACGGCCGCGTGGCCATCATCAACGAGGTCGCCTACCGGATCCTCGAGATCGAGCCGGGCGACGACGACATCGGCCGGCCGTTCACGGAGGTGCTGCGCGGGCAGCCCGACGTGCAACGGATCGTCGGGGCGGCATTCGACCTCGCACACCTCCCGAACCGCGCCGAGCTGCGGCTGAAGTCTACCGGCAAGGTCATCGGCTACACGCTGTCGCACATCCTCGACGATCACGGCCAGCCTTCCGGCGCGGCGCTCTTCTTCAAGGACCTCACGCTGGTCGAGCAGATGGAGGAGCGCGAGCGGCTGCGGGATCGGCTCGCGGCGCTCGGGGAGATGGCCGCGGCGATTGCGCACGAAGTGAAGAACCCGCTGGCGGGAATCGAGGTGATGGCGGGGCTCCTGCGCCGCCGGATCCCCGAGTCGCCGGACGCCCAGGCGCTGCTCAACGACATCATCAACGAGGCGAAGACCGCGAACGCGATCGTCCTCGAGGTGCTGGAGTTCGTCCGCCCGATCCGCCTGCAGGTGGAGCGCACGTCCATCGCGCAGGTGCTCCACGACGCGATGACGATGGCCGAGCGCAAGGTGAATCGCGGCGACGTGCGCATCTCGCTGGCCATCCAGGAGCAGCTGCCCCTGATCCAGGCGGACCACCATCAGCTGTGCCAGCTGTTCGGGAACCTGCTGATCAACGCGCTGGAGGCCCTGGGCGGCAAGGGCACGGTCGCGATCACCGCCGCGCAGGGCGTGGAGTACCAGGAAGTCGCGCTGCCTTCCCCGCGCCGGGCGCCTGCCCCGACGCTCGTGGTGGAGGTGGCCGACGATGGGCCGGGCGTGGCGGCGGAGGTCCTGGAACGGGTCTTCAACCCGTTCTTCACCACCAAGCCCCAGGGCTCGGGCCTCGGGCTGGCGATCGTCCGCAAGATCGTGGACGCGCACAACGGCCACATCGACCTGCAGACGGGCGCGGGCGAGGGCACACGCTTCCGCGTGACCCTGCCGCTCCGCACGGGTGAGGGGTGGCTGCAGTAAGAGGGTTCACCGTTGAGCGTTGAGGGAGGGTGTCGTCACGCCGTCACGCGTGCCGGACCCTCAACCCTGAACCCTTGACCCTGAACTGCGAACAAGGAAGAAGACGATGGGCCGCATTCTGATTGCCGACGATCACGATGCGCTGCGCCGGGGGCTGGCCCGGGCGCTCACCGAGGCCGGACACGAGGTCGAGGAGGCGCCCAACGGCAACGCCGCGATCGAGCGGCTGCACGAGGGCTTCTTCGACGTCGTGCTGAGCGACCTGAAGATGGGCGGCAGCGACGGCCTCGAGGTGCTGCGCACGACGAAGTCGCTGCACCCGTCCACGTCGGTGATCCTGATGACCGCGTTCGGCTCGGTGAACACCGCTGTCGAGGCGATGAAGAGCGGCGCGTTCGACTACGTGCAGAAGCCGTTCGAGATCGAGGAGATGGAGGTCAAGATCGAGAAGGCGCTCGAGCTGCGCCGGATGCGCAACGAGCTCGACTACCTCCGTCACACCCAGAACGACATCTACGAGTTCGACCGCATCGTCGGCAGCAGCGGCGCCCTGGCGAAGGTGCTGGGCGTCGTCCGCAAGGTGGCCAAGAGCAACACGACGGTCCTGATCCGCGGCGAGACGGGCACCGGCAAGGAGCTGATTGCCGGCGCCATCCATCACAACTCGCTGCGGTCGGCGCGCAACTTCGTGCGCGTGAACTGCGCCGCCCTGCAGGAGAACCTGCTCGAATCGGAGCTGTTCGGCCACGAGAAGGGCGCGTTCACCGGCGCCGACAAGCAGCGGATCGGCCGCTTCGAGCAGGCCGACGGCGGCAGCCTGTTCCTGGACGAGGTCGGCGACATGAGCCCCAGCACGCAGGCGAAGATCCTGCGGGTGCTGCAGGAGCACGAGTTCGAGCGGCTCGGCGGCACGCGGACCCTGAAGGTGGACGTGCGGATGATTGCGGCCACCAACCGCAACCTCGCGGGCATGGTGGCGGCGGGGAGCTTCCGCGAGGACCTCTACTACCGCCTGAACGTGGTGTCGATCGACATGCCCCCGCTGCGGGAGCGCAAGGACGACATCCCGGCGCTGGCCGAGTTCTTCGTGCGCCGGTTCTCGGGCGAGCTGAAGAAGCGCATGGACGGCATCCACCCCGACGCGCTGAAGCTGCTGCTGCGCTACAACTGGCCGGGCAACATCCGCGAGCTGGAGAACTCGATCGAGCGGGCGGTCCTGCTCACCGAGGGCAGCCACATCACCGCCGACGACCTGCGGCTGGGCGAGGTGGTGACGAGCGCCGACGGCGAGGGCCCGGCGCTCGTGAAGATTCCCGCCGACCGGCATCGCGCTCGAGGAGATCGAGAAGCGCGCGCTGATCGAGGCGCTGAAGATGTCGAACTGGGTGCAGAAGGACGCGGCGGAGCTGCTCTCGATCAGCCCGCGCGTCATCAACTACAAGATCAAGACGCTCGGCATCGAGTTCCCGCGGTCCCGCCGCTACGTGCCGGCGGCCGAGAACTGACGGGGGCCGGGTACGTCAGGTGGCAAGGTAACAAGGACGACTTGGCAAATGGACGAGTGGTCAGTCGCTCCGTTGCTACCTGACTCTAATGCTCCCTGGTTCCCGCCCTCGGGTGGGCGCGGCGGTAGACGTCGATCAACTGCGCCGCGTTGACGTGCGTGTAGCGCTGCGTGGTGCTCAGTCGCACGTGGCCGAGCAGTTCCTGGATCGCCCGCAGGTCGGCCCCCGCCTCGAGCAGGTGCGTGGCGAACGAGTGGCGGATCGCGTGCGGGCTGATGCCGAACCGGGTGCTGCACGCGGCGACGTAGTGCCGACCAGCCGTGCACGTGCCGGGACGAAAGGCGCGTCCCGCGGTAGTTGAGGAACAGGGGCTCCGCAGCCGGCGCCGCCCGCCGCGGCCCGCGCGCTCCCGCCTTGCCCTTGGCAGGCATCGCCAGCGCGGAAGCCCGGCGCTCCGCGTCGCGCCGCAGCTGCTCCCGGTCCGGCAGCCACGCACGCAGGGCCTCCTGCGCCGAGAGATTGAACGGCACGAGCCGCTCCTTCCGGCCCTTCCCCATCACGCGGACCATCCGGGCGCCGAGGTTCACGTCCTCCAGGTCGAGCCCCACGAGCTCGCCCAGGCGAAGGCCCGAGGCGTAGAGCAACTCGAGGATCGCGCGGTCCCGGCGACCGAGCGGCCGGGAGACGTCGGGCATCTCGAGGAGCCTCGTCATCTCCCCCACCTCGAGGTGCACGGGGATCTTCTGCTCGCGCCTGGGCGTAGCCACCAGGAGTCCCGGGTCGTGCTCGACATGACCCTCGCGGCGCAGATAGCGCAGGAAGGTCCGCAGGGCGGCGAGGTTTCGCGCAGCCGTCGCGCGGGACTCCCCCTGCCTGAAGCGCTCGGCCAGGAATCCCCGGATCGCCACCCGCGTGATGTCGGCCGGCTGCAGCTCGGCCCGCGGGCGCTGGCAGTGTCCCGCGAGGAACGTGAGGAACTGGTCCAGGTCGCTCTCGTACGCGCGCACCGTGTGCGGCGAGGCGTTGCGATTCAGGCGAATGAAGGCCAGGAAGGCGCGGACGAGGTCTCGCACGCCGAGATGATATCAGTGGTCCGTGGACAGTGCGCAGTGGCCAGCCGCCACGCGTGATCCTCGGAACACTGACCACTGGCCACTGGCCACTACACGCTGCCGGAGCCCCAGCGAGCGAGCTCTTCGAGCGCGCGGGCCGAGAGCGCCTCGTTGCGCGCCTTGCGATCGCGGCGCAGGCGACGGTCGCCGCCTTCGAGCGGCGCCATGATGCCGAAGGTGATGTTGCTCGGCTGGTAGTGCCGCGGGTCGGCGTGCGAGACGTAGTGGGCCAGCGCCCCCATCGCGGTAGTCCTCGGCGGCGCCGCCGGCGGGCGACCGGACACGAGCGCGGCCGCGGTCATGCCCGCGAGCAGGCCCGAGGCCGCCGACTCCACGTAGCCCTCGACGCCGGAAATCTGCCCGGCGAACAGAAGCCCTGGCCGCTCGCGCACCTGCCACGTGTCGGTCAACACCGTCGGTGCGTTGATGTAGGTGTTGCGGTGAACCAGGCCGAACCGCACGAACTCGGCCCCCTCGAGACCCGGGATCAACCGGAAGACCCGCGCCTGCTCGCCCCACTTCAACTGCGTCTGGAAACCCACGAGGCTGTAGTGATCCGCCGCCAGGTTGTCCTGCCGCAACTGCACGACCGCGTAAGGGAGGCGGCCGGTCCGGGGATCGGGGAGGCCCACGGGCTTCATCGGCCCGAAGCGCAGCGTGTCGGGCCCGCGGCGAGCCATCACCTCGATGGGGAGGCAGCCCTCGAAGAACTTCTCCTTCTCGAACTCGTGCACGCCCGCCGCCTCGCCAGCAAGCAGCGCGTCGAGGAAGCGCAGATACTCTTCGGACGTGAAGGGACAATTCAGGTAATCGCCCTCCCCGTCGTCTACCGCGCAGGTGGTTCGACTTCGCTCACCACGCCGCGAGTCTGGTTCGAGGACATCTCGCGGCGCCGGCTGCCCGACGACGTTTGACTCGGCGGTTCCGCCGCCATCACCTTTCCGGTCGCCGCGGAGGCTGCGGCCCCAGCGCGACGCGCGGTACACCCGGGCCCCGTCGATCGTCTCGGCCAGCACGATCGGGCTCACCGCGTCGTAGAAATACAAGTGCGCCTGCCCCACCAGCGCCGCGATCTCCGCGGACAGCGGCGCCGAGGTGAGCGGCCCGGTCGCGACGATCACCGGCCGGTCGGGCTGTGCGCCGGGGATGGACCGCACCTCTTCACGGACGACGACGATCGACGGATGGCGGCCCACCTCCTCGGTGATCCGCTCGGCAAAACGCTCGCGGTCCACGGCGAGCGCCGCCCCCGCCGGCACGCGGACCTCGTCTGCAATCCGCATGACGAGCGAGCCGAGGCGGCGCATCTCCTCTTTGAGGAGTCCAACCGCGTTGTCCAGCTTGTCGCTTCGGAGGGAGTTGCTGCACACAAGTTCCGCGAGCCGGTCGGTCCTGTGGACCTCCGTCGCGCGGACCGGGCGCATTTCGTGGATGGCGACCGCGATGCCGCGGCTGGCCAGCTGCCACGCGGCCTCGCACCCGGCGAGGCCGCCGCCAATTACACGGACGCGCTGAACGGCTTCGGGCTTCGGGGTGCGGGCTTCAGGAAGGCTCCCGGCGTCAGGCTCGGCTTTCTCAATTCTCAATTCTGAATTCTCAATTCCGGGCGGCACGTGCGCGTCCGCTCGAGGTCTTGCGCACCCCGACGCCTGCGGCGCCGCGCGCCCGCCCGCGCTTCTTCCCCGGCCCGGCGGCCGCTCGTGTGTTCAGGAGCTCCACGGCTTCGTGCAAGCCGACGTTTGCAGGGTCCATGCCCTTGGGGAGCGAGGCGTTCGTCTTCCCGTCGGACACGTAGGGACCGTAGCGGCCTTCGTACACCTTGATCACCGCCCCCGTGTCCGACCGCGGGCCGAGCTCGCGAAGCACGGTCTTCGCCGCCGACTGACGGCGCCGCGCCTGCTTCGGCTCGGCGAGCAGGGCCACGGCCCGCTCCAGGCCGATCGTGTAGACGTCGTCGTCGCGGCCCAGGGAACGGAACTCGTCCCCGTGCTTCACGTAGGGCCCGAAGCGGCCGTTGTTGGCGACGATCAGCTCTCCCGTTTCGGGGTGGCGGCCAAGCTCGCGCGGAAGGCTGAGCAGGCGCAGCGCCGATTCCAGCGTCAGCTCCGACTCGGTCACGCCCTTTGGCAGCGACGCGCGCCGGGGCTTCTCCGCCTTCGCACCCTTCGCCGGCTTCTCAGGTGTTTCTCCCAGCTGGACGTAGGGGCCGAACCGCCCGTTGTTCACGTAGACCGTGAGACCGGTGGCCGGATCCGTTCCGACCTCCCGCGGGCCCGCCGCCTTTGCATTCAGCAGCTCGACTGCCTTCTCGCAGGTCAGGTCGGCAGGGGCAACGTCCTCGGGCAGCGAGGCGGTGTTCCCGGGTCCCCCCTCCCCGCGTTGGAGGAACGGCCCGAACTTGCCAATGCGCACGCGGATCGGCTGACCGGTCCCGTTATCCTCGCCGACGTCGATTACCGGGTAGTCGCGGGCGTCGAGCGCCTTGCGCACCAGCGCTTCGAGGCCCTCGTGACGGCCGTCGCCGAAGTAGAAGCTCCTGATGAAATCCACCTGGGGCCGCTCGCCGTTCGAGATCTCGTCGAGGTCCTGCTCCATCTCCGCGGTGAAACCGATGTCCACGAAGTCCGAGAAGTGGTTGCGCAGCAGGTACGTCACCGCGAACGCGGTGAAGCTGGGGACCAGCGCCTTGCCCTGCCGGAAGACGTATCCCCGCCGCAGGATCGTCTCGATCGTCGGCTCGTAGGTGGACGGGCGGCCGATGCCCTCCTCCTCGAGCTTCTTGATCAGGGATGCCTCCGTGTAGCGCGCGGGCGGACTGGTCTCGTGCCGCTTCGGGTCCAGACCCGCCAGTGTCGCCTTGGCGCGCGGGTCGCTGCGCTCCGTGCCGGGCGCGACCACCAGGTCGCCCTCGGCAAAGGCGGGAAGGATGGACTCCTGCGCCTCCAGATCGCTGTCGGGGTCGTCGCTGCCCTCCACGTAGGCGCGGCGGAACCCGGCGAACTCGATGGCCTTGCCCGTGGCGGTGAAAACGCAAGGCTCGCCGCCGGGGCCGCTCGCCGTGAACTCCACCGTCGTCTTCAGGATCCGCGCGTCGGGCATCTGCGACGCCATCGTGCGCTTCCAGACCAGCTCGTAGAGGCGCAGTTCGTCGGGATCCAGGACGCCGACCAGGCTTTGCGGCGTCACCGTGAAGTCGGTCGGCCTGATGGCCTCGTGGGCTTCCTGGGCGTTGCGGACCTTGGTCTGGTAGCGGCGCGGCCCGCGGTAGTAGTCCCCGCCGAACATCTCCCGGATCACGCGCCCCGATTCGTTCAGGGCCTTCTCGCTCAAGGTTGTCGAGTCGGTCCGGTGGTAGGTGATGATGCCTTCGATCGACCCGTCCGCCAGCTCCACGCCGTCCTTGAGACGCTGCGCGATGCGCATGGTGCGGGCGGTGGAGAATCCCAGTTTCCGGCTTGCCTCCTGGGTGAGGGTGGAGGTGGTGAAGGGAGGGGCCGGGCGCTCGGTCCCGGGCTTGAGGTCGACGGCCGTCACCCGCCATGGCAGGTTGCCCCGAACCGCGTCGGCCACCATCCGCGCCAGCCGTTCATCCACCTGCCGGACGCGGTTCCCGCTGAGCGCGCCATTCGAATCGAAGTCGCGCCCCAGCGCCACCCGGTCGGCGCCGATCCGCACGAGTGTGGCACCGAACTCGCGGCCCTCGGCGGCCAGCTTCGCCTCGACGTCCCAGTAGGTGGCCGATCGGAAGGCCCGTCGGGCCTCCTCGCGCTCGACGATCAGCCTGACGGCGACGCTCTGGACCCGCCCGGCGCTCAAGCCGGTGCCAACCAGCCCCCAGATCACCCGCGACAGTTTGTAGCCGAAGAGCCGGTCCAGGATCCGCCGGCTCTCCTGCGCCCGAAACAGGTTCTCGTCGATGTCGTGCGCGTCGCGGATCGCCTCTTCGACGGCCTCCCGCGTGATCTCATGGAACGTGACCCGCCGGACCGGCACCCGGGGCTTCAGCACCTCCCGGAGGTGGTAGCTGATGGACTCGCCCTCGCGATCGGGGTCCGTCGCGAGCAGCAGCTGGTCTGCGTTCTTGAGGGCGGCCCGCAGCTTGGAGAGCCGCTGCGCCGCCCGCACCACGTAGACCGGCTTGAAGTCGTTCTGGACGTCCACGCCCAGTTCGCGTACGTCCTTCGGCAGCCCGGCCGGCGCCTCCCGGGCGCTCTCCGGCAGGTCCCGCACGTGACCGTAACTGGCCTCGACCTCGTAGTTGGCCCCGAGAAACCGCTTCAACGTGATCGCCTTGGCTGGCGACTCGACGATTACGAGTGATTTCGGCATGAATCCCCTAACGAGCGGCGCAGAAGAGGCCGGCGGAAGGGGTCGGAGCACTTTGCGAGCGCCTGCCCTGCAAAGTGTCCCGACCCCATCCGCCTGCTCCTTCTGCCCGGTCCAGGTTCCCTACGTTAGCACGTTCGCCCGACACGGACGAACCGGCCCCCCGCCACGCGCCGGACCGCGCCCTGCAGTTCCAACTCGAGCAGCCGGGGCAGCAGGCTGGCGGGTTTCAGGCCCGACCTTGCGGCCAGCGTGTCGATGTCGTCGGCCTCCCCGGGGGCCAGGAGAGACAGCACCGGGTGAGCCAGCTTGGTGGCTTCCGGCTCTGTCGCCGGCCTGTTCACCAGGCGGAGCGGGCTGTCGCGAAGGCACGCGATGACGTCCTCGGCGCTCTCGACGACGGCCGCACCATCGCGAATCAAGGCATGGCATCCGCGATAGCGCCCCGTCAGGACACTCCCCGGGACCGCCATCACCTCGCGCCCCTGCTCCAGCGCGAACCCCGCGGTGATCAACGACCCGCTTCGCTCGGCGGCCTCGATCACGACCACCCCCAGCGAGAGGCCGCTGATGATGCGGTTTCGCGCCGGGAAGTTCGGCCCCCGCGGCGGCGTGGCCGGGGGCCACTCGCTGATCACCGCGCCCTTCTCGGCGATGGTCTCCGCCAGCGGGCGGTGCTCGGGCGGGTACACGCGAAGCAGGCCCGATCCCAGGACCGCGATCGTCAGACCCTCGGCAGCGAGCGCCCCGCGGTGCGCGGCCGAGTCCACCCCCCGGGCCAGGCCGCTGACGATGGCGGCGCCGGAGGCCGCGAGGTCTTCGGCGAGCCGGCCCGCCACCTCGAGACCATAGGCCGAGCCTGCCCGCGACCCCACGATGGCGACCGCGGGCTCGATCAGCACGGCCGGGCGGCCGCGGACCCATAACACGAGCGGCGGGTCGGGGATGGCCGCCAGCAGCGGCGGATAGAGCGGGCTTCCCCACGGGACCGCGGAGATTCCAGCCTTCTGCGCGGCCTCGAGCGTCTCGGAAGCCTCGGCCCTGAGCGCCGGCACCAGGAGCGGCCCGTCCTCGGCGCCAGCGGCAACCGAGATCGCCTCCGCCAGGTCCGTTGGAGGTGAACCACTGGAGCTGGTCCGAGCGTCCAACCATGGGAGCAGCCAGGACGAGCAGGCCTTCGTCCTCGCGAGGCTCCAGAGCGACAACGCGACCCAGTCGGCAAGCGACATCATGGACCGCTCCGATGCCACCGGGAACCGGCGGCCGGCAAATTGTCGTGATGGAAGCCGTCGCGGAGGAACGGCGCGGGCGGGTAAAGGTCGGACCCGTCGCGCAGGACACGCGCGGCCGGCGCCCGACCAAGGCTACCGATCAATATAGGCCGGGCGCGTGCCGGCCGCAAGCGGACGAACGTCCCCTGACGTTGTCCGTCCGCGGCGTCATCACACGTCACGCCGGTGCCGGCTGCCGGAAGAAAGGACACTGTCTTTGCGAGCGATCGTAATGGCACCGCCTTTGCTCATCCGCTGGGTACACGAGTCTGCGAACATTGCCAGTCCCGGACTGCCGGGCTATAGTGGTTAGACTTCCGGGAGCATCATGCGAAAAGCCATCGCAGCCGTCGGGTTGATTGCAGCCCTCCTGACGCCGCCCCAGGCCGCCTGGGCCGACACGAAGAGCAGCGAGGCGCGCGAGCAGGTCGAGTTCGGCATTCGCGTGGCGCAGAAGGGCCTGTGGAAAGAGGCGCTGTATCGTTGGGAGAAGGCGGTCGAAATCGACCCGCGGTACGCGGCCGCCTACAACAACCTGGCGATCGCCTACGAGCACGAGGGCCTGTTCGACAAGGCGCGGCAGGCGTACGAGAAGGCCGTCGAGCTGGACCCGAAGAACACGTACATCCGGCAGAACTACGAGTATTTCAGGGAAATCAATGACCGCGCGAGCCGCCGTCAGCCTCGGTAGCCTGGTCGCCGCGCTCCTGGTGGGGGCGTGCACCAGCTTCTACGAGATCCCTATCGAGACGCCGATCCAGCCGAAGCTGGACATCTCGGCGTTCCAGCGCGTGCTGGTGGCCGGCTTCGTCGCTGGCGGCACCGAAGAGGTGGACGCCAACCTCGAGACCGTCCGCCTGCTGCGCAGCCAACTGCGGAGCCGTTCGGATCTCCGCGTGATCGAGGCCGACGTCATCCCGCTCACCGAAGTCGCGTCCGAGCAGCCCAAGGCCCAGGACACCGACCCGCCGCGGGTGATCCAGGACGGCACGGACAAGACCATCAAGGACGAGAAAGACCTCGAGGCCTACGATCACCTGTTCGCCAACGCCAACTTCTGGAAGAAGCTCGGCGAGGAGTACCAGAACCCGCTGATCGTCACGGGCACGATCCTCTTCATTCCGCACTCGCGTTCGGGCTTCGTGCAGCGCGATCGCGAAGTGGTGGACGCGTACGGCCGCCGCTCGGTCCAGCCGGTACGCACCTACATGGAGCGCAAGGGCTTCATCCTCCGTCCGAAGTTCATCTTCATCGACGGCCGCACCGGGACGCCGCTGTACTCCGAGACGTTCCGCGAGGAAGTGCTCTACAACCCGCAGCAGGACACACCGGCTCTTTCTTCGTACTTCGAGCTGATGGACCGCCTGATCCCGGGGTTCCTCGGCACGCTGAGCAGCCAGAAGATTCGCGGGAGCCGGGTGCTGCTCAAGTAGCGCGTCAGGTGGCGAGTGTCTACGTGGACGATGCGACCATCTCACGTCCAACCGAATAGACGATTGACCAACTAGGCAATTGCCAATTGTCAGGGTCCGATGCTAAGCTAGGAGTTTCCCCGTGTCCGGGAAGCCCCGGCAGGGGTTTGCGCGTGCTGCGGCACGTCACCCACGCGACAGGAGATACAGGCGTGTACGCGATTGTTCAGTGCGGCGGGCACCAGGTGAAGATGACCCCGGGCGAGACCGTTCTCGTCGATCGCCTCGACGGCGAGAAGGGCGCGGAGATCAGCTTCGACCAGGTGCTGGTGGTCGAGAGGGACGGCGGCGAACTCATGGCGGGAGCGCCCTTCGTGGCCGGCGCCCGCGTGGTGGCCGTGGTCGACGGGGAGGCGCGCGGCCCGAAGATCCGCGTGTTCAAGAAGAAGCGGCGGAAGGGCATGCGGCGGACCAAGGGCCACCGCTCGACGTTCACCCGCGTCACCGTCAAGGACATCGTGATCTAGGAATCAGGAGCCGGGATTCAGGATTCAGCGCGTCTGGCGGTCACGCCAGGTGGCAGCGGGACGATGTGATCCCCCGAATCCTGATTCCTGAATCCCGAATCCGTCGGGAAGCAGTTATGGCACACAAGAAAGGTCAGGGCAGTTCCCGCAACGGCCGCGACAGCAACTCCCAGCGGCTGGGCGTGAAGCGGTTCGACGGCAACATCGTCACGGGCGGGTCCATCCTCGTCCGGCAGCGCGGGCAGCGCTTCCGTCCGGGCCTGAACGTCGGGCTCGCGAAGGACGACTCGCTGTTCGCGAAGGTCTCTGGCCGCGTCCGCTTCGAGGACCACGGGGCGCACGGCCGGAAGATCAGCGTCCTGCCGATCGAATAGTCTCCAAGAGGGGTCGGGCCACTTTGCCGTAGCGTCCGGTGCGCAAAGTGACCCGACCTCTTCTTGCGAACCTCCCCCATGTTCGTCGACGAAGTTGACATTCGGGTCTCGGCGGGCAACGGCGGAAACGGCTGCGTCAGCTTCCGCCGCGAGAAGTTCGTCCCGCGCGGCGGCCCGAACGGCGGAGACGGCGGGCACGGCGGTTCGATCTACCTCGTCGCCAGCCCGCACCTCAATACCCTCGTCAACTTCCGCTACCACCCCGAATTCAAGGCACGCCGCGGCGTGCACGGGCAGGGCTCGAACCGCACGGGCCACGACGGGGCGGAGCTGAACATCGATGTCCCGGTCGGCACGGTGGTGTACCGGCTCCTGTCGGGCAACGAGATCGAGCAGGTGGCCGACCTCGCCCACGAGGGCGACCGCGTACTGGTGGCGCGCGGGGGGCACGGCGGACGGGGCAACCAGCACTTCGCCACCTCCACCAATCGCGCGCCCCGCCGGGCCGAGCCCGGCCAGCCCGGCGAGCAGTGGCACCTGCGGCTGCAGCTGAAGCTGCTGGCGGACGTCGGCCTGGTCGGCTACCCCAACGCCGGAAAGTCCACGCTCATCTCGCGCGTGTCGGCCGCGAGGCCGAAGATCGCCAATTACCCCTTCACCACGCTCACACCGCACCTGGGCGTCGTCGCGCTGTCCGACGACCGGAGTTTCGTCGTGGCCGACGTCCCCGGGCTCATCGAGGGGGCGCATCGAGGGCAGGGTCTGGGACACCAGTTCCTGCGGCACGTCGAGCGCACCAGGGTGCTGATCTACGTGGTGGACGTTTCGTCGGGGTCGGGCCGGGAGCCGGCGGAGGACCTCGACGTCATTCGCCGCGAGCTGGAGTTGTTCCAGGCGGAGCTGCTGGTTCGACCGCAGCTCGTCGCGGCCAACAAGATCGACGCGCTCGACGAGCCGGAACGCCTGGAACGGCTCGAAACGAGATCGGCGGCGTTGGGGCTGCCGCTCTTCAGGATCTCGGCTGTGACCGGGGCGGGCGTGCCTGAACTGCTCGAGGCCATGTGGCAGCGAGTGGCCGAGCGCGGCGGACCGCTTGCCGCCGAGCCCCGAGGCTTCCCGGACGCCGACGCCGCGCGAGATTCAGGGCTTCACGAATGAATGCGAGCCGCCGTGTCGGCATCCTCGGCGGCACGTTCGACCCGGTGCACGACGGGCACCTCGCCGCCGCCTTCGCGGCAGCCGAGGCGGTCGGCCTGGACGAGGTCCTTTTCGTCCCGTCGCACGAGCCGCCCCATCGGATCCCTTCACCCCGCGCGTCGGCCTATCACCGCTTCGCAATGGTGGCGCTGGCCGTGGCGGTGGACGGACGGTTCTCGGCGTCGGATCTCGAGCTGACCCGTCCCGGGCCTTCCTTCACGTCCGACACGCTGCGCGGCCTGCGGAAGCCCGGCCTCGATGCGTGGCAACTCTTCTTCATCACGGGAACCGACGCGTTTGCGGAAATTGCCACCTGGCGCGACTACCCCGCGCTGCTCGACCTGGCCAACTTCGTCGTGATCTCGCGGCCCGGTCAGACACTCGACAAGCTGGCGTCCCGGTTGCCCGATCTGGCGCAGCGGATGCAGTGTGTCGAAACGAGAGGCGACTGGCACCCGGACCCGGGGTCGACCCGGATCGTGCTGGTCGAGGCGGCGACGCCTGACGTGTCCTCTACGGAAATCCGGGAGCGGCTGGCTGCGGGCGGGGCGCTGACGGGGCTGGTGCCGTCTTCGGTGGACCGGCACATCAGGCGCCACCGGTTGTACGACGGAGGTCGGGACGCTTGGGTCGCGGTCCGTCCCAAGTGACCCGACCTCCCGTGTCTGAGAGGAATTGCTGAACAGCATGGACACACCCAAGAGCCCGGGCGCCGAGGGAACGACCGTGTTGCCGCCGCAAGTGGCGGCGGCCGTCCGCGCCGCCCGCGAGAAGAAGGCGCTCGACGTCGTGGTCCTCGACCTTCGAGCCATCGACAGCTTCACGGACTTCTTCGTGATCTGCTCCGGCCAGAATCCGCGGCAGGTGCAGGCGATCGCGGATGCGGTGGAGGAAGGGCTGCGGAACGACGGCGTGCGGCCCGCGCACATCGAAGGCCTCGACCGGGCGGAGTGGGTGCTCCTCGACTACTTCGACTTCATCGTCCACGTCTTCGGCACGGCGCGGCGGGAGTTCTACGCGCTCGAACGCCTGTGGGGCAGCGCCGGGCGCGTGCCGCTCCAGGAGGACTCGCCCCTGACGTCCTGAAACGCGTGCCTCCGCTTCCCCTGCCGCTGCATCGCGCAGTCGACGGCATCCTCGCCGTCCTCCTGGCAGCCCGCTGCCTCTCCTGCGACGAAGAGCTCGACTCCCCGATTCGCGGGCCCGTCTGCCCATACTGCTGGCGGTCGCTCTCCCCTATCACCCCGCCGCTGTGCCACCGGTGCGGCGACGGCGTGCCCGGGTGGGGCGACGAGACGGTCGGGGCCACGCTCCTCTGCTCCCGGTGCCGCCGGACTCCCGGCGCCTCTGTCGTCCTGGCCCGTTCCGCCGGGCCGTACGACGGAGCGATGCGGCGCCTCCTGCACGCTTTGAAGTACGAGGGCCGGCGCTCGCTTGCGCCGAGGCTGGCGGCATTGATGCGTGAGCGCGGCGCATCCGTGCTCGCCGGCTCGGACCTGGTGGTGCCAGTGCCGCTGCATTGGCGCAGGCGGTGGGCCCGCGGGTTCAACCAGGCGGAAGAGCTGGCCGCGCACCTCGGCCTGCCCGTTGCCCGCGCGCTGGTGCGGCGCCGCGCGACCGCGCCGCAGGTCGGCCTGCCGGCGGCGCGCAGGCACCGGAACGTGCGCGGCGCCTTCGCCCCGCGTCGAACGCTGTGGGGTCAGGTCTTGAGTTCCAGCGTTCTTCGCGGCCTGGCCCCGGGGTCAGGCCGCGAAACACCTCGCGACGCAAGGCCCGACCCCACGGTGTACGGGAAGGTCGTCGTGCTGGTGGACGACGTGGCCACGACGGGCGCGACGCTGGAAGCGTGCGGCGAGGTGCTGCGGCGGATGGGGGCGAAGCAGGTTCGGGCGCTTACGGCAGCGCGAGCACCGGCTCGATCACTTCAGCTACGCTGAGCGCCACCTCGCCGATGGCGCGCTCCCCGTCGATCGCGTGCCAGCCGGGCGCCGCTGCCTGCCTCCGGTAGCTCGCCCGGACCCGCTCCAGCAGCTCGAGGTCCTGCTCGAAGCGATCGCGGTTCACCCGCTTGCGGGCTACGGCCGTCGCGGGAGCGATGTCGATCATCAGGGTGGCAGCCGCCGGCGGCAGGTACCGCTGCGCCTCGTAGAGCCACGCCGGATCCAGACCCTGGGCCTCGCCGTAGGCCACGCTCGAGGCCAGGTAGCGGTCGGCAATCACCACCTCGCCGCGCGCCAGCGCGGCCGAGATCGTGGGCTTCCACTCGTACCGGTTCGCGATCATCAGCAGCTGGATCACGTCGGCGCCATAGTCGTGTTCCCCGTGGAGCGCGCGGTGCAGCTCCCCGCCAATCGCGGTGGTGTAGTCCGGGAACGACACGAACTGCACGCGCCGGCCGGCGGCCGTCAGCCGCTCGGCGAGCAGCCGGGCCTGCGTTTCCTTGCCGCTCTGATCCAGCCCCTCGAACGCGATCAGGATACCAGTCATCATCACTTGGCGATTCTCTACTTGGCAACTGTCTACTTGGCAATTGCCTACTTGGCGATTGTCTATTTCGCGATTGTCTACTTGGCGATTGTCCTACTTGGCCAAGCTGTCGCCTTCGCAGCCCTGCTTACACGGCGACTGTCAATGTAACTCAAATAGAGAATGGCCAAGTGGTCAGTTGCGACCTGACTAGATCTCGAGCGAGAGCAGGTCGTCGATCGTCTGCCTGCGGCGAATCACACGCCAGCCGTCGTCGTCCACCAGCACCTCGCACGGCAAAGGACGACGATTGTACGTGAACGACATGGCGGACCCGTACGCGCCGGCGTCGAACACGGCCACCAGGTCGTTGACCTCGAGCGGCGGGAGGTCGCGGTCTTTTCCGACCGTGTCGCTGCTCTCGCACAGCGGGCCGACCACGTCGTACCGGACGCGCTTGCCCGGGCGCGGCGCCACGGCCTCGATGCGATGGTAGGCGCCGTACAGGGCGGGCCGCAGGAGATCGGTCATGCCGGCATCCAGCACGGCGAATGGGCGCCCGCCGGGGAACGACTTCACGTCCACGACGCGCGCGAGCAGCGCCCCCGAGGGGCCCACCACCACCCGGCCCGGCTCGAGCAGGAGCGAGAGGCGGCTGCCCCTCACCGTCGGCAGCAGGGCCGCGGCGTACTCCTCGATGCCCGGGACCGGCGAGCCGTCATAGGGGATCCCGAGCCCCCCGCCGAGGTCCACGTGATCGATCGGGATTCCCTCGCCCCGCAACGCAACGGCCAGTGCCACCGCCGCTTCGGCCGCACGCGTGAGGGGTTCCAGGTCCGTGATCTGCGAGCCGACGTGCACGTGCACGCCGACAGGCTCGAGACCCGGCGTCCGGGCGATGTCCCGATACAGCTGTGGCGCGAGCTCGATCGGCACGCCGAACTTGTTCGATCGGCGGCCCGTGGAGATGTGCGGGTGGCTTCGGGCATCGATGTCCGGGTTCAGGCGGATGGCCACCCTCGCGCGGGTGTTGCGGGCGACCGCGATGGCGGCAATCCGCTCCAGCTCGCCCGGCGACTCGGCGTTGATCGCCTTGACGCCCAGCCCGACTGCGCGAGCGAGCTCCTCCGGGGTCTTCCCTACGCCGGTGAAGACGATATCGCCGGGCTTGAAGCCCGCCCGCAGGGCGACCTCGATTTCGCCGCCCGAGTTCGCGTCGGCGCCGCTGCCGAGCTTGCGCAGCAGCCGCAGCAGCGCCAGCGTCGAGTTGGCCTTGAGGGCGTAGTGGAGCGCGTGCGGGACGGCGGCGAACGCCGCGTCCAGCCGCCGCCAGGCCTCCCGGATCGCGGGGGCCGCGTAAACATAGGTGGGGGTGCCGGCGCGGGCGGCAATCTCGGCCAGGGAAATCCCGTGGCACGTCAGGCCCTGGCCCTCGCCGCGCGCGAAAGCCGGGGACGTCGCGGTCGTCACGCCGCGATTCTACCCGACCGGCGGCGGTTTGACATCGCGAAAAACGCTCTGCTATCATCCGGTTTCCCGCCCCAATCGCGCTTTTTCATGGCTGCCAACCTCCTCCCAACCGAACCACCGCCAATCGACGTGCTGATCGAGCGTTGCCTGAAGGGCGACCAGACAGCGTGGGAGCAGATCGTCCGGCAGCACTGGCGCAAGGTCTTCAACGTCGCTTACAAGTTCGTCGGCTCGCACGACCAGGCCGAGGACCTGACCCAGGACATCTTCCTGAAGATCTTCCGGTCCCTCGACACTTTCGACCGGCGGGCGAACTTCCAGACCTGGCTCATCAGCGTCAGCCGCAACCTCTGCATCGACCACTACCGCAGCGTGCGCAAGGAGCGGCAGACGATCGACCGGGAGGTGACCTCCGAGCAGCTGTCGCCCGTCTCGCGCTCGGTCAGCCCGCTGGCGGCGCTCGAGCAGCGCGACCTCGCCGCGCTGCTGCGGCTGGCGCTCCAGGGGCTGCCGCAGTCGCTCCGCACCGCGGTCCTGCTCCGGGACATTCAAGAGCTGTCCTACCAGGAGATCGCCGAACGCCTCCGGCTCCCGGAGGGCACCGTCAAGTCGCGCATCAACAGGGGCCGGAAGGAACTGGCCCGGCAGGTTCAGCGGCTTCGAGACGAGGCCGACGAGCGCCGGGTGGAAACGCGCGCGAATGGCGGCGACGCGCGGGTGCCGGGAGACCGCCGCACCGGAGTCCCAGAATGAACCTGACGATCACTCGTACGGGAGACGTCGCGGTGGTCCGCGTCGGCGAAGCGCGGCTGATGTACCCGATCCTGGGCGATTTCGCCAACTCGGTGGCGTCGCTCTTCACCGGCGGCGAACGCAAGGTGGTCATCGACCTGGCCGGCGTGACCTATATTGACAGCGCCAGCATCGGGTGCCTGATGGATCTCTACCGCCAGGCCACCGCGGCGGGCGGACGGCTGAAGCTCGCCGGCGTGCAGAAGCGCGTCGAGACCATGCTCACGATGACCGGCGCCCAGAACTTCCTCGAGATCCATCCCGACGAGGCGTCAGCCATCAGCAGCTTCGGGGTGTAGCCATGAGGACCATCACTACGACGACAGGCGTCGAGATTCCGCTCGACGGCGACCTGCTCGCGATCATCGAGACGCTGTTCCAGGAGATCACCGCCAAGCGCCAGCTGGATCGGTCCTACGAGGACATGATGCGGGAGATCCGCCACCTGATCGGGCAGATGACGGACGCCGAACTGCGCGACTACCTGGCCGAGTCGCTGTTTCACAACACGGTGAAGTTCGAGAACGACCGTCTGGCCGCGTACCTCGAGAAGCTGGCGGGCGGCGGGAAGAAGGAGAAACACGCGCGCTAATGGCCAGTGGCTAGACGAGTGGCTAGTGGCTAGTGGCTAGTGGATCACGGCGTCACGCAGAACAGAAGCAACTGTAGATCACGGCGTCACGCAGCAAAGCAAAAGGGCCGCGGGAGAACCGCGGCCCTTTTTCGTTTCCCGCGCCCGGAACGCGTCTACCGCCCCGCGATTGCGCTGCTGACGGGGGCGGCGGCCGGGACGCCGACCGGCACGGTCACCGGCTGCTCCACGACCTCCCACGCGTCACGCGTTTCGAGCAGCTTGGCGGCAAAGGCCGTGTGCAGCGCGTGACCGGCGCGGTGCGCCACCAGGTGCCCGACGATCGGATAGCCGATGAGCGAAAGATCGCCCATCGCGTCCAGGATCTTGTGCCGCACGAACTCGTCGTCGAAGCGCAGCGGGTTGTTCAACACGCCCGTTTCGCCGATGACCACCGCGTTCTCGAGCGACCCCCCGAGCGCCAGGCCGTGCTGGCGCAGCATTTCCACTTCCTTCAGGAACCCGAAGGTCCGCGCCGGCGCGATCTGCTCGATGAAGGTGTCTTCCGTCACGCTCACCGTGCGGGCCTGGTGACGCAGCAGCGGGTGATCGAAGCTGATCGAGTAGGTGACCTTGAAGTGGTCGCAGGGGTACAACGCGATGCGCTTGTCGCCGCGGGCCAGCTCGATCGGCCGTGTCACCCGCAGGAACTGCTTGGGCACGCCGAGGGGCCTGATCCCCGCTTCCTGGACGAGGTAGACGAACGGCGCCGCGCTGCCGTCCATGATCGGGACCTCGGGGTGATTCAACTCCACCACGAGGTTGTCCACGCCCAGGCCCACGAGGGCCGCCAGCAAGTGCTCGACGGTCTCCACGGACCCTTCCGTGCGGGCGAGGCCCGTCGCGTAATGGATGCCGGCGACGTGCCCGACCGACGCCCGGATCTCGAGCCCACCGAGATCGGCGCGCCGGAACCAGATACCGGAGTTCGCGGGGGCGGGCTTGAGGGTGAGGGTAACCTTGTTGCCAGAATGAAGGCCGATCCCAGCGCAGGATACCTGACGACGAAGTGTCCGTTGTGAGTCCATTAGCCTCTCGTGCGCGCCAGCGGGGCAATGGTGGCAGTAGTAGCTCAGCAAGGACCATACCGCCGAGCCTGATTTCTGCCTTCCAGTCGCCAACAGACTCTGTTAGCAGGACTTAACGCTTACAGAGCGCCCGCGGCCGCCGTCCCAGGTCAAGCGTTTGTGGCCAACGCGCCACAGACGGAAGAGCCCCGAGTGTGGCAATCTTACCACACTCGTTGAGTTGCCCCGGCCTTTGCTCGCTCACGTCGTACACCGAGCTACGACGGGCCACGCCGTAGCGCCCGGACAGCCGAAGGCGCGGAGGCGGGCCGCCCCCGGAGCGCCTCGGCGAGGAACCTCCCCGTGTGCGTCCCCGCCGCGCGCGCCACTTCCTCGGGCGAGCCCGCGGCGACCACCTGCCCGCCTGCGGTTCCGCCTTCGGGCCCGAGGTCGATCACGTGGTCCGCGGTCTTCACCACGTCCAGGTTGTGCTCGATGACGACCACGGTGTTGCCCTGGTCAACGAGGCGGCCGAGCACGTCGAGCAGCTTCCGTGTGTCCTCGAAGTGTAAACCGGTAGTTGGCTCGTCGAGGATGTAGAGCGTCCGCCCGGTGCCGCGCTTCGACAGCTCCTTCGACAGCTTCACGCGCTGCGCCTCCCCGCCGCTGAGGGTGGTGGCCGACTGGCCAAGCGTGATGTAGCCGAGTCCCACCTCCTGCAGCGTGCGCAGCTTGTTCGCAATCGACGGGAAGTTCTCGAGCAGTTCCAGCGCCTGGTCGACCGTGAGCTCCAGGACGTCAGCGACGGACTTGCCGCGGTAGCGGATCTCCAGCGTCTCCCGGTTGTAACGCCGCCCCTTGCACTCCTCGCAGGGGACGTAGACGTTGGGCAGGAAATGCATCTCCACCGCGATGACGCCGTCGCCCTGGCAGGTCTCGCAGCGCCCGCCCTTGACGTTGAACGAGAAGCGGCCGGGCTTGAAGCCTCGAGCCTTCGCCTCGGGCAACACCGCGAAGAGGTCGCGGATGAAGGTGAAGAGGCCCGTGTAGGTCGCGGGGTTCGAGCGCGGCGTGCGGCCGATGGGCGACTGGTCGATCTCGATGACCTTGTCCACCAGCTCGATCCCGTCGATGCCGTCATGCGGGCCCGGCTCGTCAACTGCGCGGTACAGCAGCTTGGCGAGCGAGCGATACAAGATGTCATTGACCAGGGTGGACTTGCCCGACCCGCTCACCCCGGTGATCGCAGTGAACACCCCGATGGGAATCCGCACGTCCACGTTCTTCAGGTTGTTGGCCCGGGCGCCGCGGATCACGAGCGCACCGCGGTCGGCCGGCCGGCGCGATCCGGGCGTCTCGATCGACCGCTCCCCGCGCAGGTACTGCCCGGTGAGGGAGGCGATCGGCCCCCTCCCGGTCTCTCCACCCTCTTCGGCCTCCAGCAACTCCGACGGCAGACCCTGGAAGATCACGTGGCCGCCGTGCTCGCCGGCGCCCGGGCCGAGGTCCACGACGTAATCGGCCGTGCGGATCGTCTCCTCGTCGTGCTCGACCACGACCACCGTGTTGCCCAGGTCCCGGAGGCGGCGGAGCGTGGCGAGCAGCCGGCGGTTGTCGCGCTGGTGCAGGCCGATCGACGGCTCGTCGAGCACGTAGAGCACGCCCCGGAGGCTCGCGCCGATCTGCGTGGCCAGGCGAATGCGCTGCCCCTCGCCGCCCGAGAGCGTCGCGGCGCTGCGGCCGAGCGTGAGGTAGCCGACGCCGACGTCGGCCAGGAAGCGGAGACGGTCCTGGATCTCCTTCAGGATGCGCCCCGCGATGAGGTCCTCGCGCGGGGTGAGCGACATCGCGAGGAACACCTTGAGCGCATCGTCCAGCGGCAGGTCGACGTAGTCGGTGATGGTGCGGCCCTTCACGCGCACGCTGCGGCTCTGGGGCTTCAGCCGTTCGCCCCCGCACGCCGGGCAGGGACGGAGGGAGCGATACCGCTCCAGCGCCTCCTGCTCGACCCACGTGCCCTCGGCGAACCGGCGGCGGAAGTTCGGGAGCAGCCCCTCGAAGTCGCGGCCGAACGGGTCAGCCGCCCGCCGCCCGCGCCCCGCGCCGCGGGCGGCCGGGGCCTGACCTCCTCCGTTGCGGCCGTTCCCAGGCCCGTCGATCAGCAGGTCGCGCACCTTCTTCGGCAGCTTCCCGAAGGGCACGTCCAGGTCGATCCCGAAGTGGCGCGAGAGGGTCGTCAGCGCCTCGCGGACCAGGCGCGAGTCCCCCTGGGCCCACGGTGAAATCGCACCGCCCAAGAGCGAGAGCGACGGGTCCGGGATGATGCGGGCAGGGTCGAAGTCGTAGGTGGCACCAAGGCCCTGGCACTCCGGGCAGGCGCCGTGCGGTGAGTTGAACGAGAAAGCCCGCGGCGTCATCTCGGGCACGCTGATGCCGCAATCGATGCACGCCAGGCGGCTGGAGAACAGCCGGTCGCCCGCTTCGACGCTGTTGACGATCACCACGTCCTCGGAGAGCCCGAGGGCGATCTCGACCGAGTCGGCCAGGCGGCGCTCGATGCCCGCCCGCACCAGCAGGCGGTCCACCACCACCTCGATGGTGTGGTTGCGCCGGCGGTCGAGCACGATCTCCTCGTCGAGCGAGCGGAGCTGGCCGTCGATCCGGGCGCGCGAGAAGCCGCGCGCGCGCAGGGCCGCCAGTTCCTTCTTGAACTCGCCCTTCCGGCCGCGCACCACGGGCGCCAGGATGTTGATCCGCTCGTCGGAGGGGAACGTCAGGACGAGATCGACGATCTGGCCGGGCGACTGCGAGGCCACCTCGCGACCGCATTGCGGGCAGTGCGGGACACCGATGTTGGCGAAGAGCAGGCGCAGGTAGTCGTAAATCTCCGTGACCGTGCCGACCGTGGAGCGCGGGTTCGACGCGGTGGTCTTCTGCTCGATCGAGATCGCCGGGGAAAGACCCTCGATGAGGTCCACGTCCGGCTTCTCCATCTGCTCGAGGAACTGCCGCGCGTAGGCGGACAGCGACTCGACGTAGCGGCGCTGACCCTCGGCGTAGATTGTGTCGAAGGCAAGCGACGACTTGCCCGACCCGGACAGGCCGGTGATCACCACCAGCTTGTTGCGCGGCAGGTCGACGTCGATGTTCTTCAGGTTGTGAACGCGAGCGCCGCGAACGGCGATCCAATCGTGACCCATGGTCCTACGGCCGCCTGTCCCGGAAGATCCCCAAACGAGAAATTGTAGCACGCAGAGGCCCGTCGCCACGTCGGACCGGCATGACAGCTCGGCTGCAGCGCGGCGGATTCAGAGGCCAAGGGTGACTGCGCCGTCGGCCGGTTCGTCGAACGTCCGGGTGCGTCGCGGTCAGACCAGCACCTCGGCGGTCCAGCCCGACCGCTCGACGCGGATCTCGCCCATGCGACTGGTTCCCAGGCCGAACTTCTCGTCGGCGGCGGCGACGGACAGCGGCGGCGGCGAGAGCGGCCAGTCCTCGCCGCGCAGCGCCTTGCGCTTCGCCATGATGATCTGCAGGCCGACTGTCTCGACGGCGACCGGGTCCGTTCCGGCGATCAGGCCCTTGTAGTCCCACATGAAACGGGGGTCGGGCTGGGGCCCCTTGTCGCACAGCGGCCGGAGCGCGTCCACGAGGATCAGCCGCGTCTTGCCCTTGACCTCGGGCACCAGCCAGATCTCCCCGAGGTTCACGCTGTTGGCGTCGTGGTAGTCGCGCGGTCGCCCCGAGTACATGATGTAGTTCTTCAGGACGGTGCCGATCCCCGTCAGCCAGTGCGCCTTGAGCCCGGGCATCGAGATCAGCGCCGTGCACGCGCGCCGCACGCTCGACGCTCGCCCTGGGCATCGCGCACGTTCTCCGACGGCAGCCCGCGACCGGACGAGCGCCCGCGGACGGCGTCGATCAGCTCGCGGTGCGTGGGGTTCAGGTGCGGCGTGGGCACGAGGCCCACGACGTCGGTCGGCTTGAAGAGAGACTGCCAAGCGGCCGTCGGGGTCTTCTCCCCCGTGACCCGGACGACCGTGTCGGCCACCATCTGGTCGAGGACTCGCTGGTTCACGTCATGAGCTTCGTTCAGCGCCGCCTGGTCGCGCACGATGACCACGCGGGCGGATCGCGCCTGCCGGGGACCGGCCGGCGGCAACTGCGCGGCCGTCGTGTCGCCGCGCGAGCACGCCGCCGAACCGGCTACGACGGCGCCGACCGTGCCCCGGACGAAATCGCGGCGGGTGATAACGGGATGGTCGCTCATGGTCGTGCCTCTCATCGACAAGCGGAGCCAGGTTCAGGGGCGGCCTTCATGGTGGTCGCCGTCAGCGTAGTCGCGGCAGCCTGCGACGAGGCGTCGAGCGCGATGGCGAGGTCCTGCCCTTTCAGCATCCAGGCTACCCAGCCGTTCTCGACGTGCGCGGAACCGCTCGCAGCGGGCCGGGGCCTCGTGGCGCTTTCAGGAAGATAGGCCTGGGTGAAGGTGGTCAGCGCCGCGCGCGCCCGCGCGGGTGACGGATAGCGCACCAGGATCAGGCGGGTCGGCCGCACGCCGGCCGAGGGCGGTTTGAACTCCGTGGTGACGCCTTCGACGTCGAGGCCGAGGCCGAGGATGTCTTCCGACGCGAGGTAGTATGCCGAGTTCAACACGAGGTGCGAGCGGAAGAAGCACGTGCGGTCGGGGCGGATAATCGTGCCGTCGCCCGGATTGCCGCGCAGGCCCAGGAGGAGCGGCGGGTGCGGCGCTGGTGCGTCAGCGACCCGGTCCGAGTCAATCTCGCCGCCGATCGTCACGATCGCCTCGCGGGCCTGGACCGTGTCGCGCGCCGCGAGGACGCGAACGTACAGCCCGCGGTTCCACATCCGCAGGAGGCCCGCACCGTAGAGTGCGCGGTGCGGCGGGATGCATGACGGGTGGTGCGCTCCCGCGCCCTGGTCGAACGCCAGCGTCTCGCCGCCCCAGTCGGTGGACAGCAAGCCAAAGGCATCGTGCGGATCCTTCATCCAGTACAGCTCGACGAGGATGGTCCCGAGCGAGGCATCCGCGGCCGTGTACTCGAACACGTCGAGATGGTCGAAGCGGTAGCCGACGTACAGCTCGCCGGCGCCGTCCATGTAGTCGAAGATGGTTTCGGCGGTGACGACCTTCGGGTCGTCGGGGCGGGCCCACGGTCCGACGGCCTTTGGCAGGTTCACGGTGCCTCCCCCGGCCTGGAAACTGGCACGAGTCACGACTATCGGCGCCTGGCTCTCGTCACTCGCTTTCGGCGGCGGCGCCTCTCGGGAGCAGGCGGCCAGCGCGACGAGCATCGGCATCACGAGCAACGGTGGGCGCACGGCAACTCCTTGACCCGCAGAGCTTAATATCGCGGCGGCGCCGCCGCAAGCGCGCGGTGTTCGGCGGGCGGTGGTTTAGAATGCTCCTGAATCCGGTCGGCCGAGTTTATGAACCAGCATCTCGAACGCGTCGCCGCCCGTGCGGCGGCCTACACCCCCGACATGGTGCGGTTCCTGCGCGACATGATCCGCATCCCGTCGGAGAGCGCGGAAGAGCGGGTGGTCGTCCAGCGCGTGGCGCAGGAAATGCGGCGCGTCGGCTTTGACGAGGTGAAGATCGACGGGCTCGGCAACGTCCTGGGCCGCGTGGGAAGCGGGCCCGTGGTGATGGCGATCGACGGACACCTCGATACCGTCGGCGTCGGCGATCCGTCCACCTGGACGCGCGATCCGCTACGAGGGTGAGCTGACCGACACAACGGTCTACGGCCGCGGCGCGTCGGACCAGGAGGCCGGGATTGCGGCGGCCGTCCACGGCGCGCGCATCGCGAAGGATCTGGGCCTGCTCGAGGGCGTGCAGCTCTGGGTCACCGGCACGGTGATGGAGGAGGATTGCGACGGGTTGTGCTGGCAGTACATCCTGCGCGAGGGCGTGCTGAAGCCTGAGGTCGTGGTCATCACCGAGCCCACCAACCTTGGGCGTGTACCGCGGCCACCGAGGCCGGATGGAGATGGAGGTCCGCACGCAGGGCCTGTCGTGCCACGGGTCGGCGCCCGAGCGCGGCGTGAACGCGGTCTACAGGATGGCCCCGATCATCGCCGACATCGAGCGCCTGAACGAGTGGCTCGCCGCGGACGCCGACCGCTTCCTCGGCAAGGGGACCGTCACGATTTCGCACGTCCGCTCGACGTCGCCGTCGCTGTGCGCGGTGGCCGACAGCTGCACGATCCACCTCGACCGCCGGCTGACGCGCGGGGAGACGCTCGAGCGGGCAGTGGCCCAGGTCGAGGCGCTCGAGAGCGTGCGGCGCGCCGGCGCCACGGTCACCGTGCTCGACTACGCCCGCGAGTCCTACACCGGCCTCACCTACCCCACCAAGAAGTACTACCCGACGTGGGTGATGGAGGAGGACCACCGTGCGGTGCGGGCCGCGGTGGCGGCGGCGGAGGGAGCCCTGGGCCGGCGGCCGGTCGTGGACAAGTGGACGTTTTCGACCAACGGCATCGCGACATGCGGGCTCTTCGGCGTGCCGACGGTGGGCTTCGGCCCGGCTCACGAGGTGCACGCCCACACGCCCGAGGATCAGTGCCCGATTGAACACCTGACCGCCGCTGCACGGTTCTACGCAACGTTCGCGGCGGCCTACGTTGGGGAGAAGGCGTAGGGCGGAGACTCCCGCCCTCCGTCCTCCGCCTCCCGCCTGTCGTTTGGCGAGCGAACCATGACGAACCAACTGCACGCGACACTCGATTCACTCGCGTCTCTCGACACCGGCCTCTACGAGAAGGACTTTCTCCTGACGTGGCAGTACCGGGAGGAAGCAATCCGCGGCGTGCTGCTGGCGGCCGGGATCCTCGAGGACCTCGCGGCGGCGGGCATCTCCACGCGCGTGTTCGAGACCGGGCTGGGCATCTCGATCTTCCGCGACAAGTCCACCCGCACGCGCTACGCGTTCCGCTCGGGGTGCAACCTGCTCGGCTTGATGACCGAGGAGCTCGACGAATCGACGTCGCAGCTTGCCCACGGCGAGACGGTGCGCGAGACGGCCGCGATGATCTCGTTCCTGACCGAGGCCATCGGGATCCGCGACGACATGTTCCTGGGCGAGGGCCACAAGTACATGGCGCAGGTGAGCGACGCGCTCTGCGAGGGTTCGCTGCAGGGCGTGCTGCTGCAGCGGCCGGCCGTCGTGAACCTGCAGTGCGACCTCGACCACCCGACCCAGAGCCTGGCGGACCTGCGGCACCTGATCTCGATGTTCGGCAGCCTCGAGGCGTTGCGCGGAAAGAAGCTCGCGATGACGTGGGCCTATTCCCCCTCCTACGGCAAGCCTCTCTCCGTTCCCCAGGGCATCGTTGCCTTGATGACCCGCTTCGGCATGGACGTCGTCCTCGCCCACCCCGACGGGTACGACCTGGTGAACGAACCGCTCGACGCGGCGCGCCGGTTTGCCGCGGCGAGTGGCGGCTCGTTCTCGATCGCCACCTCCATGGAGGACGCGTTCCGGGACGCCGACGTGGTCTATCCCAAGAGCTGGGCGCCCGCCCGCGTGATGCACGAGCGCACGCGGCTGCTGCGGGCCGGCGAGACGGCGAAGCTGGCGGACCTCGAGCGCGAGGCGCTCGCGAACAACGCGCGGTTCAGGGGATGGGAGTGCAACGAGCCGATGATGCGCCTCACCAAGGGCGGCCGCGCGGAGTACATGCACTGCCTCCCTGCCGACGTCACGGACGTGAGCTGCAAGGCCGGAGAGGTCGGCGCCAGCGTGTTCGAGCGGTATCGCCTCCAGACGTATCGCGAGGCGGGCCACAAGCCGTTCGTGATAGCCGCGATGATACTCGCCACCCGCTTCAGGAACCCGGCCGCCGTGCTGCGCGGCTGTCTCGAGCGCGGCGCGCGCAGGCGAATCGACGGCTGAGGAGCCCGGAGACCGTCCCATGTCGGATGTCTTGCGCGTGCAGCCCTTCGCAACGCAGTTCCGGCGGATCCTGCTGGAGCTGGAACGCAACGGGTCCATCTTCGACATCCACCGGTCGCTCTTCTGGAAGCCCGCCGCGGAAGCGCCCTTCGCGGTCCAGGGCCTCTTCGGGAAGTTCCTCGCCACGCCGGTCGGCCCCTCGGCCGGGCCGCACACCCAACTCAGTCAGAACATCGTCTCGTCGTGGTTGTGCGGCGGCCGCTTCATGGAGTTGAAGACCGTCCAGCTGATGGACGAGCTGACGATCCCGCGCCCGTGCATCGACATGACGGACGAGGGCTACAACGTCGAGTGGTCCCAGGAGCTGAAGCTGGAGGAATCGGCTCACGAATACGTCGTCGGGTGGGCGCTCGTTCACCTCCTGCCGCGGGCCCTCGGATGGGAACGCCGGACGGCGCC
This sequence comes from uncultured Acidobacteriota bacterium, assembly GCA_963744445.1. Taxonomy (GTDB): domain Bacteria; phylum Acidobacteriota; class Vicinamibacteria; order Vicinamibacterales; family Fen-181; genus CAVUTP01. The sequence continues at coordinate 727,884 of CAVUTP010000014.1, read as the reverse complement.
GGAAGGCCTGCCTGGCGCGATCTTCGACATGAGCGTCGGCTACAACCTGGAGGGGATCCGGCACCCGCGGATGACCAGGTTCATGGACACGCTCGCGGATGCGTCCGAGGCGCTCGAACCCATCCTCGAAACGATCGGCCGCGACTTCCCCGGCTTCGCCGACATCGCGATACCCGCGCGGATCGCCAACAGCGTCACCCTGTCCACGATGCACGGGTGCCCGCCGGAGGAAATCGAGCGGATCGCGCGCTACCTGCTCGAGGAACGCGGCCTGCACACCGTCGTAAAGCTCAACCCGACCCTGCTCGGGAAGGCGGAGGTCCTCGACCTCCTCCACGGGCGCCTTGGCTTCCGCGAGATTGACATCCCGGACTCGGTCTTCGAGCACGACCTTCAGTACGACCGCGCGCTGGCGTTGATTGCGTCGCTGAAACGGGTGGCAGCCGAACGGGGCCTCACCTTCGGGGTGAAGTTGAGCAACACCCTGGCGATGAGCAACCACGCGGGACGGCTCCCGGGTCACGAGATGTACATGTCCGGGCGTGCCCTCTACCCGGTCACGATGGCGCTCTACGACCGGCTGCTGCACGCGTTCCAGGGCGACCTGCACGTCTCCTATTCGGCGGGCGCCGACGCCGAGAACGTGGCCGGGATCCTGGCCTGCGGGGCAGTGCCCGTCACCGGGTGCACGGATCTGCTCAAACCGGGCGGCTTCGCCCGGATGACCCAGTGGGTCGAGAACCTGGGCGAGGCGATGACGCGGAAGGGTGTGGCCACCCTGGCGGAATGGTCGACGGACCGGCTTTCGAACGTCGCGGCCGCGGCGGCGGAGGCTGTCGGGCAGCGGCGCTACAAGAAGAGCGGGTTCCCCTACGGCCTTCCCAAGGTCGCGTCGGGGCTCGGCCTCTGGGACTGCGTCGTGTCGCCCTGCGTCGAGGCATGCGCGGTCGAGCAGGACGTGCCTGAATACGCGTGGCTGATCGCCGAGGGGCAGTACGACTGGGCCCTCGAGGTCATCCTCGCGCGCAACCCGTTGCCAGGCGTGACCGGTTACGTCTGCACGCGCCTGTGCCAGACGCGGTGCACGCGGAACGACTACGAGGAGTCGGTGGCCATTCGCGCGCTCAAGAGGATCGCCGAGGAGCGGGGCCGTGCGGACTACATGCCCCACCGGAAGCCGCCGACCGGGCGTCGCGTGGCCATCGTGGGCAGCGGGCCCTCGGGCCTTGCCGCCGCCGCGTATCTCGCCCTGAACGGCGTCGAGGCGACGATCTTCGAGGCGCGCGACGCCCCCGGCGGCATGATGCGGGTCGTGCCGCCGTTCCGCTTGCCGCTGGAGATCATCGATCGCGACGTCGCGCGGATCACGGCACTCGGTGTCGAGATCAGGCTCAACACGCGGATCGCGGTACCCCCGGAGGACCTGCTGCAGCAGGGCTTCGACGCGGTCTACCTGGCGAGCGGCTTCCAGCGCGACGCGCCGCTGCTCGTACCCGGCACCGATGGGCCGGGCGTAGTGCCCGCGCTCCACCTGCTCGACCGGTCCCGCCGCGAGGAGGCAGTCGATCTCCCGGGCCCGGTGGTGGTGGTCGGCGGCGGCGACACCGCCATGGACGCCGTCCGAACCTCGCAGCGCCTCACGGGCCAGCCCGTCACGATCCTCTACCGCCGGACGCGGCACGAGATGCCGGCCGCCGAGGAGGAACTCGAGGGCGCGCTCGAAGAGGGGAACGTCCTCGAGGAACTCGTCTCGCCGATCGAGGTCGTGCGAGAGGGCGCCGGCGTTGTCGGGCTGCGGTGCGTGCGCAACGCCCTTGCCGAGCCGGGGGCCGACGGGCGTCGCGCCCCGATCGCCATCCCGGGCAGCGAGTTCGTCGTCTCGTGCCGGTCGGTCGTGGTCGCCGTCGGCCAGCTGCCCGAGCTGACCTTCCTCGACGGCAGCCGTGTCGCGCGTCACAAGGGCGGAGGCGTGGTGGTGGACGGCACGACGCGGTGCGCGGGCCCCGAGGGCGTGTACGCCGGCGGCGACGTCGTCATCGAGCCCGGCAGCATCATCTCGGCGTGTGCCGACGGCCGGCAGGCGGCAGAGGCGATCTGCGAACACCTCGGGGTGCCGTTCGCCCAGCCTGCCTGGCGGCGGCCTGCCCTGTCCGATCGCGAGATCATCGACGTCAAGCGCGTCCGGGCGCGCCGGGTGGCGCAGGTGAAGCCGGCCATGCTGCCGCCCGCGCGGCGGACTGGCTTCGACCTGATCGAGTCCACGTTCACCGAGGAAGAAGCGCGGGCGGAAGCCCTGCGGTGCGTGCAGTGCACCGCATTCTGCGACAAATGCGTCGAGGTGTGCCCGAACCGCGCCAACTACACGTTCCGGATCGAACCCGTGTCGTGGCGGGTGCCCGTCCTCGGGTTGTCCGGCGGGAGCCTGGCGGTGTTGGGCGAGGAGGCGTTCGACGTGGTGCAGGACCGGCAGATCCTGCACGTGGACGACTTCTGCAACGAGTGCGACGACTGCCAGACGTTCTGCGTCCACCACGGCAAGCCCTACATCGACAAGCCGCGGCTGTTCCTGGACCTCGCTCTCTTCGAGGCCGAGGCGAGCAACGCCTTCCGGATCGAAGGGAGCACGATTCGTCGCCGGGAGCACGGCGAGGAGAGCCGGCTCCGGATTGAAGCCGACGGCTTCTTCTACGAGGATGCGACGCTCCGCGTGCAGCTGACGGGGGACTGGAGGATTGCGGCCATGGAAGCGAAGATGCCCTTCCCCGGCACGCGCTCGCTGAAGCCGGCGGCGGAAATGGCGCTGCTCCACCAAGGGGTCAGCCGCACGCTGCCGTTCTTGCTCATCCCGTAGGATTCAGGATTCAGGAATCAGGATTCAGGGATCGGGGATCGGGGGTCAGGGATCGGGACACGGTCAGGCCAGCGGCGACGCTGTCACGCCGCACGCTATCAGCGACGCGCGCCGGAGAAGATGACCGCCACGCGGGCGCGATGGAGGGCAGGGTCGTCCGCCAGCAGGTCCATCAGGCCCGCCATGCCGGCGGAACCGGTGTGGTCCACGTCGATGCCGGTCAGCGACCTGGCCAGCCTGTTTGCCTCTTCGAGGCGATCCTCCCCCACGATCACCGGACGCCCGCCGGTGTTCAACAGGCCCTCGACGACCGCAGCCCAGTCGTACGTCTCGTCGTCCAGGATGCCGTGCGCGACGCTCCTCGGCTCCTTCTCCCACGGCCACATGAACTCGGACCGGTGGCTCCTCGCGTAAGCCATGGCCTCGTGTGCATCGGTCCGTCCGGCCCGGGCCGCCACCGCGTCGTATGCGCGGGCCAGGGGGTAGCCGCCCGCCGTCTGCACGGCGAAGATCGCCGGCACCGCTTCTACAAGGCCAAGCCGACGAGCGGTCGCGTATCCCCGAATGATGGAGCTCGCCAGCGCGCCGCCTCCCACCTGGACCACGATTGCATCCAGCGAGCCGGGCTGAATGCCGTCCCCGGCTTGCTCCCAGCTCCCGGCCGCAACCTGCTCGATCATCTCCCACGCGAGCGTTTCGCCGCCCTCGATGGTCAACCCGTTGTCGCTTCCCTGGCAGCAGAACGGCAAGGCACCCTTGCGCAACGCGGTCTTGAACGACAGGTAGCAGGGATCTCCCGCGATACCGGGTTGCCGGTGGCAGGTCGTGATCCGGGCGCCGAGCGACTCCAGGCGTCCGAGAATCGCCGGGTTCGCCGACGGCGGTACGAACACGTGAAGCGGCCAGTCGGCGGCGCGCGCCACGACGGCGGCCGCGAGGGCCGCGTTGCCGCAGCTGGCGATTGCCAGGGTCGGTCGGTCGGTGAGGACGCCCGCACGCTCGGCGACGAGCAGGTAGAGCATCACGCCCATCAGGTGGCGTGCCTTGTGCGAGCCCGAGACGTTGACCGTCTCGTCCTTCACCCACAGCCCGCCCGCCCCCTCGAAGCCCAGGCGGGTCGCGAGGCGTTCGTGCGGAATGAGCGGCGTGAGTTCAAACCCCGAACCGTCGACGTCCACGACGGCTCGGTGCAGGCCAAGCGAGAGCTGCCGGTACTCCGCGTCGCTCAGGCCCTTCGACAGAGCAAGGCGCCACGCCGACAGCAAGGGTCTGTAGCGTGAGAAGGAGTCGATCCCGTGGAGGGGTCCTGCAGCGTCCGGCCAGGACGAGTCGTCGAACGGTACCGGCACGAGCACGTGGTCGATGTCGTCGCCGTCGCGAGCAGCCGGGCACCGGAACGGGCATGCCACCGCCCCCACGACCGTGCCGCACCCCGCGCAACGAAACGCCGGCCCGCTCGCCCTTGCCCCCTGCATCAACTCTCGACCGCCAGGCCCGTCCTTGCGTTGAACTCCTCGATCATCGCGTCCCATGCCGGGAGGAGCTCCCGCAGGCCCTTCCAGAACCGATGCTCGCGCCGGACCGTGAACTCGCCAATGCTGACACCTTGCTGCTCCACCCACGTGTAGTACCCGAGGTTGAAGATCCGCGCGCGGTCCACGTGCGACAGCTCGAGCACGTGGTCCGTCGAGGCGCCGAGCATGTGCTGCCCGAACACTTCGCCGGCGGTGACGGCGTCGAACTTCCCTCCGTGCCGACGCGAAATGGCCTTGCCCCGCTCGCTCGCGTACATGGCCGCGCCGTCGGTCGCCACGGTCAGCACGAGGTCGTCGGGCCCCAGGCCGAAGTACTTCGCGGTTTTCACCGCCGCGACCACGTTGCAGATGCTGGACAGCCCAAGGCCGTCGAGCGCCCGCACGAGCGCGGCCGGCACGCCGCGCCGGTTCACGAGGTAGTCGCGGCCCGCGTCGCTCCCGAACAGGATTCCCAGGTTGTCGGTAGCCGCGTCGGACACGGCCACCGCCAGGTCGGTGTTCATCACGTGGTGGATCAGCGGCACGTGCTTGTCGCCGATGCCCTGGATGTTGTGCTCGCCGAACCCGTTGTACAGCAGCGTCGGGCACTCGAGCGCCTCGACCGCCACCACCCTGGACCCGAAGCGCTCCTTCAGGTAGTCGCCCGCGCCGAGCGTACCCGCCGACCCGGTGGCCGACACGAACGCCTGCACGCGAAGCCGTCCGGCCGGGTCGAGGGTCTCCACGACGTGCTCGAGGGCGCGACCCGTGCAGCTGTAGTGTGCGAGGTAGTTCCCGAACTCGCAGAACTGGTTGAAGACGATGTTCCGCGGGTCGCGCTCGAGCTCGGCGCACTTGTCGTAGATCTCCTTGACGTTGCTCTCCGACCCCGGCGTGCGCACGATATCCTCCGGCCCGTCGATCCAGCGCTCCAGCCAGGTGAAGCGCTCCTCGCTCATGCCCTCGGGCAGGATCGCCACGCCGTGGCAGTTCATGATTCGGGAGATCGCGACGCCACCACGGCAGTAGTTGCCGGTCGAGGGCCAGATGGCCCGGTGGGCGATCGGGTCGAACTGCCCGGTGATCACGCGCGGCGCCAGGCAGCCGTAGGCGGCCAGCACCTTGTGGGCGGCAATCATCGGGAAACGGTCGCCGAGCGCCACGACGATGCGCGCGTCCACTCCTGTCAGGGAGGGCGGCAGGACGAGGTGTTCGGGCGTCGGCACCGGGTGGCGGCGGCTCGAGTCGTTGTACCAGTGGACTCTGAACAGGTTCAGCGGGTGGGGCGCGTCCGGGTCGATCCCGGCCAGCGCCTCCTGGATCGCGGCCGGCACCCGGACAGGCTCCGCCAGCTGCGAGAAGGTCGGGAGGAGGATGCCGGCCTCCCGAAACCGGCGAACGGAGTTGTCGTAAATCGAACGGTCGACGATGTCGCGCTCGAGACCTAGACGTTTCATAGAAGGCTCACGGTTCCCGCCTTCGCTCGCGTTCCGCGAGCTTCGGCGGGCAAGCAGCACCAACACTCTACCAGCGACCCCACAGCTTCATCGCTTCGCGTCGTGCCTCCGCCTCGATCGCCGCGAGGTCGAACGGCGGCATCTCCTCCGCCGGGGTTTCGACGGGCGCCGATAGCCCAAGACGCTCGCGGGCGATCTCCCAGCCGGCGGCCAGGCGTTCGGCCGAGGGGTCGGGCAAGTCGCCTTCCGCCGCGGCAATGGCCGTCAGCGCCCGCGCCTCCTCGGGCATGTCCGAGGCAAACCCGTCGGTCCCAAGAGCCACCCGAGAGGTGGCGCGCAGGCCCCGCGGGTACCCCACCTGGTTGTTCCGGTTGGACCGCGGGTTCTGCACCAGCCAGCAACCCGCGTCCCGTGCCTTCGCGGCCTGGCCGGCAGTCAGGTGGACGCCGTGCGCCAGGATCGAGCCAGGCACCAGGGCACCCAGGGCGGCCAGCCGCTCCAGGGGGCCCTGGTAACGCCGGCGCCGCGCGTCCTCGACGTCGGACGCGTCCTCGGCCAGGTGGACGTGCAGGACCGTTCCCAGTTCGCGGCACAGGTCGCCGGCTTCGCGGATCGTGTCGTCCGACACGGTGAACGACGCGTGGAGGCCGACAACGCCGGCAATCTGCCGACGCCGGTTGGCACGGGCGAACCGGCGGCACTCCTCGAGGCCCAGCCGTGCTTCGCGGCGCCCGCCATTCCTCTCGGTGGCTCCGTAACACAGCACGGCCGCCATCCCGAATTCCACGCAGGCGTCGGCCAGCACGTCGAGCGAGCCCTCGATCAGGTTGGGCGACTCGTGGTGATCGACGAGGACCGCGGTGCCCGCCCGGCGCGCAGCGGCCACGTAGTAGCGGGCCGCCGCCCGGAGCGACGCCTCGTCGAGCGCCCGATCCAGGCGCCACCACACCCGCTCCAGGATCTCGAGGAACGTCGCCGGCCGCGGAGACGGCGCCGGCATGCCCAGCGGCGCCAGGCCGGAGTAGAGGTGGGTGTGCGCGTTCACGAACATAACACTAGACAGGAGGCAGTTGGCAGTAGGCAGCAGGCAGTTGGCAGAGGATCACGCCGTCACGCCGCGGCAGCGGAGCAGCGGGACAGTGTTGGTCAAGGCCGGCTGCCAACCGCCTACCGCCTACCGCCTACTATTCCCTTTCCCACCGACATCGCCCTCGCCGCCGGCGAGTCCTTCATCGGCAGGGTGCGGCGGCGGATGCCGTCGAAGGCCTCGAGCGCGCCGGCGACGGCCGCCGCGGTCGGCACGAGGCCAATCTCGCCGACGCCCTTCGCCCCGAACGGCCCTTCGGGCTCCGGGTCCTCCACGAGGATCACCTCGACCTCCGGCATGTCGCGCGCGCGCAGGACCCCGAGGTCCCGCAGCTTGAAGGTGACCGGCATGCCGTGCTCGCAGCGAAGCTCCTCGGTGAGGGCGTAGCCGAGGCCCATGTGGATCGACCCCTCGATCTGCCCCTCGCACAGCGCCGGGTTCACCGCGCGCCCGACGTCGTGCGCCGCGACGAACCGTTCCACCCGGCCGTTGCCATCGAGGATGCACAGCTGGGTCGCGTAGCCGAAGGCCGTGTGCGTCTTCACGCGCTCCACCGGCGCGCCCAGCTCCGTCGTGTCGTCCACGACCACGTCTGCCGCAAACACCCGTCCGGCGAGCTCGCCGATCGTCCGGCCGGCGTCCAGCTCCGCGCGCAGCTTCTCCGCGGCGCTGACGACCGCGCGGCCCCCGAACAAGGTGGCGCGCGACCCGGTGGTCTGGCCGCACGCGAGCGCGTAGGAGGTGTCCACTTTGGGCCTGAACATGCTCGAGGGCAGGCCCGTGACCTCGGCGGCAAACTGCGACAGGACCGTGAGCAGGCCCTGCCCCATCTCCGTGTAGCCGTTGTAGAGCGTGACGGTCCCGTCGTCTTCCACGACGAGCCGCGCCTTGCCCCACTCCAGCGCGCCGTTGCCGATGCCGCTGTTCTTGAGGCCGCACGCGATGCCCACCGCGCGGCCGGCCGTGAGGGCCTCGTAGTACCGCTCGCGCACGGCGATCAAGGTCTTCTTGATCCCGACGGACTTGTCGAGCACCTGCCCCGTGCTGAAGACGTCGCCGACGTCGAGCGCGTTCCGCCAGCGCATCTGCCAGCCGTCGAGACCGATCCGCGCCGCCAGCTCGTCGAGACAGCCTTCCACGGCGAAATGCGCCTGGTTGGCACCGAAGCCGCGCATCGCCCCGCAGGGCGGGTTGTTGGTGTAGACGGCCTTCGCCTCGATGTCCACGTGCGGCACCTTGTACGGCCCGCACCCGTGGCCCGCGGCACGTTCGAGGACCTTTGCCCCCACGGAGGCGTACGCGCCCGAATCGCCGATCATCCGGGCCTTCACGGCCGTCAGGCGCCCCTCGGCGTCGCAGCCTACCGTGTACTCCATCCGGATGGGATGGCGCTTCGGGTGCAGGCGGATCGACTCCTCGCGGCTCAGCGTGAGCTTGACCGGCCGGCCGGTGACGTGGGCCAGCAGGGCGGTCTGCGCCTGAACCGACATGTCTTCCTTGCCGCCAAACGCGCCGCCGTTCGGGACCAGTTCCACGAACACCTGGTCCTCGGGAACGCCAAGGAACGCCGCCACCTGGCGCCGATCGTCGAAGATGCCCTGGCCCTGGCTGTAGAGGTGCAGCCGCCCGTCTGGCATCGCCTCTGCCAGGGCGCTCTCCGGCTCGAGATACAGGTGCTCTATGCGCTGCGTCTGCCAGACGCCGTGGGCCACGTGTTCGCTGGCGGCCAGCGCGGCATCTGCGTCTCCGCGGCGAATCACCGACCACGAAAGGAGGTTCGGGTGCCTGGGGTTCACCCGGGCGGCACCATCGGCCAGCGCCGCCTCCGGGTCGAGGACCGGCGCCAACACCTCGTAGTCGACGTCCACCAGCGCGGCCGCCTCTCGCGCCGTGTGACGGTCGGCCGCTGCGACGGCTGCCAGCACGTCGCCGACGCAGCGCACCTCCTCGCCCTCCGCGACGAACCCAGGCCAGTCGTGCTCGATCAGCCCGTACCAGCGCTCGCCTGGCACGTCGGCCGCGGTGACCACCGCCACCACCCCGGGGTGCTTCCTCGCACGCGTGACGTCGATGCGCTTCACCAGCGCCCGCGCGTGCGGGGACAACGTGAGGGCGCCGTGCAGCAGCACCGGGCGCTCGAGGTCGTCCACGTACGGCCGTTCGCCAAGCGCCGCCCGCACGGCGTCGTACCGGGCCACCCGCGCTCCGACGCCGCCATTCTCGTGGGGCGCCGGGATCTGCTCGCCGCGACGCCCGCGCGCCATCAACTCCACGGCGTCCACGATCTTCTTGTAGCCCGTGCAGCGGCAGAGGTGGACGTCAATCGCCCTGGCGATGTCGGCTCGGGTTGGCTCGGGGTGATGATCGAGCAGGTACTTGGCTCGCAGGGCGATGCCGGGGATGCAGAAGCCGCACTGCACGCCGGCTGCCGCCGCGAAGGCGCGGGAGAACAGGTCGCGGTCGGCCTCGGACAGCCCTTCGAGCGTGGTGATTTCGCGGCCCGCCGCCGACCGCACGGGCATGGCGCACGTCACCTTGGCATGGCCGTCCACGAGCGCGAGGCAGCACCCGCACTGGCCCTGGGGAGCGCAGCCGTCCTTGAGGGAACGGATGCCGCAGCGCTCGCGAAGGGTTTCGAGCAGCGACTCGCCCTCCCGGGGCTCCACGGACACCGCGTTGCCGTTGAGCAGGAACTCGATGGCCATCGTCTTTCCAGCGGTTGGCGCGTCCGCCGCCTTCCGGCTTGAAGTATACCGCGCGGCGCGGGAGCATATAATTCAGGCCAGGCGAACGCTTCAGGCCAGGCGAACGATGCGGACACTGATCCATGGCGGGCTGGTGGTGACGGCGGCCGGCCGGCAGCGGGCGGACGTTTGCGCTGAAGGCAGAGCTTTCGGCCGTCAACCCTGAACGCTCAACCGAGTGTGAGCCTATGACAGCAGTCGGTCGCAACGTGCCGCGGCGTGACGGGATCGACAAGGTCACGGGCGCGGCCAGGTACGTGGACGACCTCCGGTTCCCCGGCATGCTGCACGGGCGCACCGTGCGGTCGTCGATCACGTGCGGCCGGGTGCGTTCGATCACTGTCACCCAGCCGCCGCCCGGCCTCGTCGCGGTCGATTACCGCGACATCCCCGGCCGCAACATCGTGGCGCTCATTGCCGACGACCAGCCGTGCCTGGTCGAGCATGAGGTGCGCCACGCCGCCGAGCCGATCCTGCTCCTGGCACACGAGGACCGTGAACTGCTCGCCGCCACCCGCGTGGACATCGACTACGAGCCCTGGGAACCGCTGCTCGAGCCCGCGCAGTCCGAAACCGTCTTCAAGTCCATCGCCATCACCAAGGGCGACCTGGAGGCGGGGTTCCGGGCGGCGGACTTCGTGGTCGAGGGCGAATACCGAATGGGCCACCAGGAGCACGCCTACATCGAGCCGAACGGGGTGATCGCCGTCCCGGGCGACGGGGGCCTGACCCTCTACGGGTCGCTGCAGTGCCCTTACTACGTGCAGAAGGCGCTGCGTGTGGCGCTCGGGCTCCCGGCCGAGCACCTGCGTGTCGTCCAGGCGGAGACGGGCGGGGGGTTCGGCGGCAAGGAAGAGTACCCGTCGATCATCGCGATCCACGCGTGCCTGCTGGCGTTGAAGGCGGGACGGCCGGTCAAGCTGGTGTACGACCGCGCCGAGGACATGCTCGCCACGACGAAGCGCCACCCCGCCGTGGTCCGCCACCGCACCGGCGTGACGCGCGACGGCCGACTGACGGCAATCGACGTGGACGTGCTGATGGACGGCGGCGCGTACGTGACGCTCAGCCCGGTGGTGCTCTCGCGGGGCACCATTCACGCCACCGGCCCCTACCGGTGCGACCACGTGCGGATCAAGGGCCGCGTGGTCATGACGAACACGCCGCCCAACGGAGCGTTCCGGGGCTTCGGGGCACCGCAGACGCAGTTCGCGGCCGAGGTGCACATCGAGCGGATCGCGGAGCGGCTAGGTATCGATCCGGTCCGCATCCGCGAGATCAATGCACTCCGTCCAGGCGACACGACCGCAACCGGCCAGACGCTGAACCGCGACGCGAGCGCCTTGAAGGTGCTGCGGGAGGCGGTCCGCCGCACGAACTTCCGGCGGCGGCGCCGCGAGCTGGCGGGGACCGGGCGCGGGCTCGGCCTGGCGTTGTTCTTCCACGGTGCAGGGTTTACCGGGGCGGGCGAGGTAAAGCTGGCGTCGAAGGCGTCGCTCGAACTGACCGAACGAGGGGTCAGGATCCTGAGCGCGAGCGCCGACATCGGCCAGGGCTCCAGGACGGTGCACGCGCAGATCGTGGCGGACACGCTCGGCTTGCCCTACGACGCGGTCGAGGTGGCGAGGCCCGATACCGCGATCGTGCCCGACAGCGGGCCGACTGTCGCGTCGCGCACCTCGATGGTCGTCGGCGGTCTCCTCCAGCGGTGCGCCGCCGAGATGAGGCGGCAGCTGAAAGGGCTGACGCCGCGCGAGGACCTGCGCCGGCACGGACCGCTGGTGATCACGCGCCAGTACGAAGCTCCATCCGCGGTGGCTTTCGATGAGGAGACGTACCGCGGCGACGCGTACGGAACGTCACGCCTGGGCGTGCGACGTGGCCGAGGTGGTCCTGGACCCCGTCACGTACGAAGTCAGGCCGGTCCTCTTCACCGCCGTCCACGAGGTCGGCCGCGTGCTGCACCCGACGCTTGCCGCCGGGCAGGTCGAGGGTGGGTCGGCGCAGGGCATCGGGTACGCGCTGCTCGAGGAGGTGGTGATGCGCGACGGGCGCATGGCCAACGGGCAACTGACGAACTACCTCGTCCCCACGACGATGGACACCCCGGCCATCGACGTCGTATTCCTCGAGAACCGGTACCGGCACGGCCCGTTCGGGGCCAAGGGACTGGGCGAGCTGCCGTTCGACGGCGCCGCACCGGCGATTGCGAACGCCGTGCGTCACCTCGGGCTGGACGCCCGCGATCTGCCCCTCACCCCGGAGCGGGTGATGACGCTCTTCGATGCGAGGGCCGGCCGGCCCGAGGAGGCGCCGTGCGCTTCACGCTGAACGGAACCGCGGTAAATGTCCGCGCCCACCCGATGAAGCGACTGCTCGACGTGCTGCGCGAGGACTGCGGCTTGACCGGCACGAAGGAGGGTTGCGGCGAAGGCGAGTGCGGCGCGTGCACCGTGCTGATCGACGGCGCGGCGGTCAACGCCTGCCTCGTGCCGGTCGCGCAGGTGCGGGGCCGGGAGGTCCTGACGATCGAGGGGCTGCGCGGGCGCCACCGGCTGCAGGGCGCATTCGTGACGGAGGGCGGCGCCCAGTGCGGCATCTGCACGCCCGGCATGATCATGGCCGCCGCCGCCCTGCCTCGGAACGCCACGGTGGAGGACGTGAAGCAAGGCCTGGCGGGCAACATCTGCCGGTGCACGGGCTACACCGGCATCTACCGGGCGATCGAGAAGGCGCGCAAGCGACCGCGCCGCGCGAGGTCCTGACGCCGTGAGAACCGCCACCAGTTCCTTCGAGCTGATCGAGCCCCGCTCGCTCAAACACGCGCTCGCGATCCTCCGCGAGCGGCAGCCTGTCGTACCCCTGGCCGGCTGCACGGACGTCTACGTCACGCTCAACGCGGGGGCGTCGCCCGGCACGACGTACGTGAACCTCTGGGGCCTGGACGACCTTCGCGGCATCGCGGCGGACGGCCGGGGCCTCCGCGTTGGGGCGCTCACCACCTACACCGAACTCCTCCGCTCCCCCCTCGTGCGGCGCCGGCTGCCGGCGCTGGCGGCCGCGTCCGCCGAGATCGGGGGCGTCCAGATTCAGAACCGCGGAACGCTCGGCGGCAACATCGCCAACGGCTCTCCCGCGGGGGATGCCCTCCCGGTGCTGGCCGTCGCCGACGCGGTGCTGGTGCTCCGCAGCGTGGACGGCACGCGCCGCGTCCCGTTCAACGGTTTCTACACGGGCTACCGTCAGACGGTGATGCGGCCCGACGAGATCATCGCGGCGATCGAGATTCCACCGCTGACCGGCCGGCAGTGGTTCCAGAAGGTCGGGACTCGCGCCGCCCAGGCGATCTCGAAGATCGTCGCGGCCGGCATCCGGTCCGACTCGCCGCGCCTTGCCTTCGGCAGCGTGGCGCCTACCGTCGTCCGAGTGCCGCGCACCGAGGCCGTGCTCGCCGGCGGCGGGTCTCTCGAGGCGGCGACGGAAACGCTCATGGGCGAGATCAGCCCCATCGACGACATCCGCTCGACGGCCGCCTACCGCCGCCGCGTGGCCGCGAACCTGCTCGCGGCGTTCTGGAAAGACACCGCATGAGCCCAACGAGAGCCAAAACCGCCGGCAAGGAGAACGCGTCGCCCTCCGGCCCGGTGACGACGTATCGCGCGCGCATCCTCACGCCCTCCGGTGAGGCCTGGGCGCACTGGGAGGACGGCCGGCTGGACGTCGGCGATGGGCGCATCGTGAGCGTGGGGCCATGGCGGCGCACGCCGCAATACGTGGACCTCCGTCCGCACTTCGTCCTGCCCGGCCTCGTGGACACGCACGCGCACGTGCCTCAGCTCCCGATCTGCGGCGTGCACCCGGAGAGCTTGCTCGAGTGGCTGCGCAAGTGGACGTTCCCCCTGGAGCGGCGGTTCACGGGGAAGCGGGCGCGCGACCTGTCTCGCCGCTTCATGCAGGAGATGCTCGCGCACGGCACGACAACGGCCGGGCTCTACACGTCGGCCTGGCCCGACTCCGTGCACGCGTGCTTCGAGGCGGCCGAGGAGGTGGGCATCCACGCCTGGATCGGCCCGCCGCTCATGGACGACGGCGCCTACAGGCAGGTGACGACGCGGAAGGTGGTCGAAGAGGCGTGGCGGCTGGCCGACCTGGACCGGCCTAGGCTGCGCTTTGCCGTGACGCCGCGGTTCGCCCTCTCCTGCACGCGCGAGCTGCTGCGCGAGTGCGGCGACCCTCGCGCGGGAGAAACAGCTCCCCGTGCAGACTCACCTCTCGGAGCAGCGCCCCGAGTGCGAGCTGGTCCGGCAGCGCTTCGGGCAGGAGTATCTCGACGTCTACGAAGACGCCGGGCTCCTGGGCCCGCGGAGCCTGTTCGCGCACGCCATCTGGTTGTCCGCACGCGATTGGCGCCGCCTCGCCGGGTCGGCGATCGCCCACTGCCCGACATCCAACGTCTTCCTGGGAAGCGGGGTCATGAACTGGGAGCGCGCGCAGGCGGCGCGCGTGGGACTGGGCTCGGACGTGGGCGCGGGGCCCGACCTCTCGATCTTCCGCGTCGCCCGGATGGCGTGGACCGTGCACTCGCTGAACGGCACCGCGCTCTCGGCGGAGGCGCTGCTTCGAACGGCGACCGTCGGAGGCGCCCGCGCGCTCGGCTTCGACGACGTCGGCAGCCTGGAACAGGGCAAGGCCGCCGATTTCATCGTCCTCGACGCCGCCCACATCGTCCCGCCCGGCGCACCGACCGCCGAGTCCATGGAGGACCTGCTGTCGCGGATCCTCCATCGCGGCGGGCGCTCTGCCGTCCGGCAGGTCTACGTGAGCGGCGTGCTGCGGCACCACAACAGGAATCAGGAGTCAGGAATCAGCGCGTCACCCGTTGCTGCCGAATCCCGAATCCCGAACCCTACACGGTTGCGTTCCTGAGCAGGCTCCGGCGGTAGCCGTAGAGGAAATACAGCACCAGGCCCACGGCCAGCCACACGCCGAACCGAATCCAGGTGAGGAACGGCAGCTGGAACATCAGCCACGTGCAGCTCGCGATCGCCAGCAACGGCACGAGCGGCACGAGCGGCGTGCGGAACGGCCGCTGCCGCGTCGGGTCGGTGTACCGCAAGATCAGGATGCCGAGGGACACCAGCACGAAGGCGAAGAGCGTCCCGATGTTGGTCAGCTCCACCACCTCGTTGATGTTGGTGAACGACGCGAAGGAGGCGACCGCCACGCCGGTGAGGATGGTCGTCACGTGCGGAGTGCGGTACTTCGGGTGGATCTTCGCGGCCCACTGCGGGAGCAGGCCGTCGCGCGCCATCGAGAAGAAGATGCGCGGCTGGCCAAGCTGGAACACCATCAGCACCGACGTGCAGGCGAAGACGGCGCCGAGCGAGATGACGCCGGCCGCCCAGTTCATGCCGATCGCGGAGAACGCCGTCGCGAGCGGCTGCGCAGTCCCGAGCTGCTGCCAGTGCAGCAGGCCGGTGAGGACGATCGCCACCCCGATGTAGATCACCGTGCAGATGACGAGGCTGGCGATCATCCCGATGGGCATGTCGCGCTGGGGGTTTCGCGTCTCCTCCGCCGCCGTGGACACCGCATCGAACCCGATGTAGGCGAAGAAGATGATCGCGGCCGCCCCCCAGATGCCCTTGAAGCCGTTCGGCGCGAAGGGCACCCAGTTGTCCGGCTTCACGTAGAACATCCCGACCACGATGAAGAACAGGATGATCGCGACGTTGAGGACCGTGGTGCCGGTGGTCAGCCAGGCGCTCTCGCGGATGCCCTTCACGAGCACGACGGTGATCAGCATCACGATGAGGAACGCCGGGAAGTTGAAGACGATCGGGATGCCCGCCAGGTGCGGCGCGGAGGCCAGCGCCTCCGCCGACAGGGTCACCGCCGGGCCGAGGCTCGCGGGGTCGCCCCCCGCCGCCGTCACCTCCGCCACCTGCCTGACGGCCGTCGCGGCCGAGCGGTAGTCGGTGCCGAGCCATGCGGGGAAGCCGATCCCCACGTTGCGGAGCAGTTCCTGGAAGTACCCGACCACGAGATCGCCACTGCCACGTTGCCGACCGCGTACTCGATGATCAGGTCCCAGCCGATGATCCAGGCCACCAGCTCGCCGAGCGTCGCGTACGCGTAGGTGTAGGCCGAGCCGGAGATCGGCACCATCGCGGCGAACTCCGCGTAGCAGAGCGCCGCGAAACCGCAGGCGATCGCCGTCAGGACGAAGGACAGGATAATGGCGGGCCCGGCGCCGACGTGGCCGGCCCCCCCGGCCGACGCCGTCCCGATGGTCGAGAAGATGCCGGCGCCGACGATGGCGCCGATGCCGAGAATGGTGAGCTGGAAGGGACCCAGCGTGCGTTTCAGCTGATTGGGACCGTGCCCGACGTCGCCGAGCATCTTGTCCAGTGACTTCGTGCGGAACAACTGCGACACTGCGCCTCCCGCGAATGTAGGTCCGGGGGATGATATCAGCTGGCCAGGAACCACGCGTTCTCGCGGGAAACGACGGCCATGCCGCCGGAGGGGTGCAGCGCCAGGCCCACGAGGCCGCTGCCGGAGACCACGAGCTCGCGGCGCCCGCCTCGACGCACGCGGTAAATGCCGCTCGCGCCGGCAAGCGCCTCCGCGACGTACAGGTGCCCGTCGGCATCGACGGCCATTCCCTGCGGCCGGCCGAATCCATCGGCAAACACGCCGACCTCGCCCCGCCGGTCCACGCGGTAGATGGCGTCCCGGGCCGAGAGCGTGGGCCCGGTCACGAAAATCTCCTCGTCACGCCCGAGCGCGAGGTGGAACGCGGCGACGCTGGGCGGAAGCGTCGCGAACGGCGACACGCGCCCGGCGGCGTTGACCCGGAAGAGGGTGCCGGTGCGGTCGCCGACGAAAAAGCTGCCGTCGGGGGAGAAGACCAAGCCGCAGGCCACGCCGAGGTCCGAGGCAATCCGCTCGGGCGTGCCGGCCTCGTCGATGCGATAGACGCTCCCGTCGTAGCGGCTGGTGACGCAGAGCCGGCCGTCGGGATCGAACGCGAGCGACGTCGCGTTGACGATGCCGGAGACCAATGGCTCGCGCGAGCCGTCGTGACCGACGCGGAACACGGACACGGAAACGCGCTGCCCCCGGCTCCCGCTGAAGGTGGTGTACAGTGCGCCCTTCGCGTCGTAGGCGGGACTGTCCACCTGGTGCAGCTCGGTTGCGAGCAGGCGGCCGATCTCGACGTGTCCGGCCGGCTTCGTCTCGCCCGCGACCCTCACCGGCACCCGTCCCCCGTCGAGCCCCGGCGGCACGACGACGGCGAGACGCGCGGAGGAGGCTGCCGCGACCCGCGCCGGACGGTCGCCAAGGTGGACGGCGGCGACCGGGTCCACGTCGAATGGCCGGGGCCCCGCGGCAATCGTCAGCCGGCCGCCCTCCACCGCACCGGGCGGGACCACGCGAGCAGGCGTTCGGGAGGGTGACATCCAGCGGGCTACGACTCGTCCAGCTCGACGTTCCAGTAGAGGTAGTCGCGCCAGCTGTCCGGCGCGTTGCGCAGGCCGATGGTGATGCGGATGGCCGGCGCCGAGCGAGGCCTCGAGGGCGGGCGGATGAGCCGCATCCCCGCCTCCGCGGGCGTGCGGCCACCCTTCTCCCTGTTGCACGAGACGCAGCACGTGACTATGTTCTCCCAGTCCTTGCCCCCGCCATGGGCGACGGGCACGACGTGGTCGAACGTCAGATCCCCGGCCGGCAGCGTGCGGCCGCAGGACCGGCACGAGTATTCGTCGCGGGCGTAGATGTTCGCGCGGGAGAATGGCACGTAATCGAAGCGGCGACGGATGCGGACGTAACGAAGGAGCCGGATGACGGAGGGCAGCTTGAAGCTGAGTCGGACCCCGCGCACCTCCCGATCGTACACAGAGATGATCTCGACTTTGCCCTGGCAGCAGAGCGTGATGGCTTTGCGCCAGGGTACGACCTTGAGGGGCTCGTACGACGCGTTCAACAGGAGCGTATGCTCCATAGCCGACAGTATTTTGACCGACGGCCCAGCGGCTGTCAACCGGAACGCCCCCGCTAAAGCCTTTGGGTCGAGTCGCTTAGCCCCGCGCCGCCACATCCTCGGCTGTTGCGTGCACGACTCAGCCGGAGCGCGGATCACGAGACGCCGCCATGCCGGCGGCTTGGCGGCGCCGTCCGGCACGTCCGATACTGTCCTCGTGCGCACCCTGCTGCCCGCCCTGGCGGCGGCTCTCCTGTTTGCGTCTGCCTGCGCCTCTTCCCGCGCGATTCCACCGCCCCATCCTGGCCGCGCGGCCGCTGGCATGCGAACAGCCTCGACGCTCGGAGCCTCCGCCGCGTCGTTCGCGCTGTCGCTGCTGGGCAGCCCGTACAGGAACGGTGGCACCGATCCGACGGGCTTCGACTGCAGCGGTCTCGTGCAGTACGTGTTCGGACAGGCTGGACTGGCCCTGCCGAGGAGCGTGCGGGAGCAGGTGCGGCTGGGGTACCGGTGACCGACGACGACATCGAGGCCGGCGACCTGCTCTTCTTCGCGATTGATGGGCGGAGCGTGTCACACGTGGCCATCGCGGTGGACCGCGACGGGTTCGTGCACGCGCCAAGCACGCGCGGCGTGGTGCGCGAGGAGCGGTTGAGCGCCGACTACTGGCGGCGGCGGTTCAGCGGGGCGCGCCGACTGGGAGGAGAGGACCGCGTGCCGACGTTGTAGGGGCGGCCGCGCGGCTGGCGGCTATTTGTCGTGCTCGATTGCGGCGGCACGCTGGACGAGGCCCCCTGTGGGCGTCATCTGGCGCACGAGGTCGGGCAGCAGACGTTCCCGCCGCGGCACCGCGCGAGTGGCGGCGCTGGTGAACTGACGCACGGTCAGGTCGTAGTCGGTGAAGTGGCTCGGGCGGGCAGGCGTCTTGAGCGGCTGGAGCCGGACGGACTCGGGCAGGTCGGGCTGCTCGCACGCGGGCAGGAACTCGATGTAGCGCTGCGGGTACGAAGGGAACGTCCGGAAGGTGGTCGCCACCACGCCGCCGTACCGGGTCTCGAGCTCGGCGAACCCGTACCGCAGGAACTCGTACAACGCCGGGTCGGGCCGGCTGCCCAGGTACTCGCGCACCATGTCGGCGACCGTCTCGAGGAAGTGGCGGCCGTGCGACGAGGACCCGTTGCCGCCATCGGCCCGCTCGAACTGGCGGATGCCCGCGAACTGCGGGTCGATGTGATACAGCTCGTGCACCACGGTGTCCAGCTTCGCCAACCAGCCCGGCGCCTGGCTGTAGAACTGCTCCTTGCGGGAACCGCGCAGCACCTGGTCGCAGAACCTGGGAAGCGCGAACGACACGAGGTACTGGATCCGCGTCCCGCCAACGAAGACGGCCGGCGATTTCGTCACGAACCAGTGCGAGCGGCGCGTGATGAGACCGGTCTGACGATCTCTCCAGTAGTAGTAACCGGGGTCGGTGGGCGGGAGGCTGATGCAGTGACAGGTCGCGAACGCCCCCTCGGCACCGGTCCTGCCGTACCGCGCGAAGATCAGCAGCTCTTCAGGGTCGATGTAGGACAGCCGAGGCACGCGCGAGACGATGTCTCGTGCGAGCATGCTGACGCGCTCGGTGTAGTTGATCATGCGCGCATCCGACGACTTCGAGCTGCTGCAAGAAGGGGGGAAACGATGGAGCGCCGGCGAATATAGCGAAGGCGCCGAGAGGGTGTCAAGGTGAGCCGTAAGGAACCACGTCCGCATGTTCCATTTTGTCACAAGCCCGGCGGAGCCGAGGGCGTTGGACCGCCGGTGTCGGGCGGCGGCGACATGGCGCCCATGCGCGACAGGATGAGGCGTTGCCGCCGCAGCAGGCGCGGCGTGACCCTCGACGGGTTCAGCAGGCGCGGGTTGATGATGCACCCCGCCAGCAAGGCCGCCTCGCCGGCGTCGAGCGCCGACGCCGGCTTGCCGAAGTACGTGCGGGCGGCCGCCTCGGCGCCGTACACGCCGTCGCCCCACTCGATCACGTTCAGGTAGATCTCGAGGATTCGCGCCTTGCTCAGCTCCGCCTCCAAGCGCCTCGCGATCAGCAGCTCCCGCAGCTTCCGGAAGGGGTTCTTCGACGGCGACAGGTACAGGTTCTTGGCGAGCTGCTGCGTGATCGTGCTGCCCGCCGCGCGAAAACCGGCCACGCTCGAGATCGTGCTCGAGCGACTCACGGATCTGTTCGACGTCGATGCCGTCGTGCGCCCAGAACGCGCTGTCCTCGGCGACCAGCACCGCCCGCCGGAGCGTGGGCGCGATCCGGCCGTAGGCGACCCAGCGTTGGTTGCAGCGCGGCGCCTCGCCCCGCGCCCTGGCTTCCGCCGCCCGCAGGTCGATGAACGCGGTGGTCCGAGGGTTCGCCGTCCTCAGCGCCGACACGTCGGGCAGCGTCAGGTACAGGTAGGCGAAGTACCCGGCCCCGATTGCCGACAATGCCGCCGCCACGCGCAGGAGCTTCTTCACGGGTGCAGGTCCGACCCGGCGGCGCAGACCAGGGCGGGACAGAACACGGCGACGCGCGCGCGTTCGAGCATCGCTCTCCCCCTGAATCCTGAATCCTGAGATCCTGATTCCTATTTCAGCGCCGCAATCGCCGCGGCGACGCCCGCCCCCGGCGGCACCGCGCAGCCCTGGCTCGCCAGCGTGGACTCGAGCGCGGCGAGGAACAGCAGGATCATCTGCGGCGTGGAGCCCGCGCCCATCAGGCCGACGCGCGAGATCTTGCCCGCCAGCGGCCCGAGGCCCGCGCCCACCTCCATGTTGAAGCGCGCCAGCAGTTCCTTGCGCAGCCGCGGCTCGTCCACGCCGTTCGGCACGCGGACCGCGTTCAGCGTCCAGAGCCGTTCGACCGCCGGCGGCAGCAGGCCGAGGCCCATCGCCTCGAGGCCGGCCGCCAGCGCAAGGTGGTGCCGCTCGTGGCGCTGCCAGCGGGCCTCGAGTCCCTCCTCCTCGATCGCCAGCAGGGCCTCGTGCAGCGCGAAGACGAGCGACGCCGAGATCGTGTGGTGGTACTTCCGGCGCAGCCAGTAGTCCTCCAGCAGCGACAGGTCGAAGTAGAAGCTGCGGCACGGCACGCGCCTGGCCAGCGCCGACGGCGCGAAAGCCACGGGCGCGAGGCCCGACGGCGCCCCCACGCACTTCTGCGTGCAGCTGTAGCACGCGTCGATGCCCCACGCCTCGATCTCCAGCGGGTGGCCGCCAAGCGACGTGACGGCGTCCACCAGGACGAGTGCGCCGGCCTCGTGCGCGACGGCGGCGATCTCCGCGCACCGGGTTGAGCACGCCGGTCGAGGTCTCGGCGTGGACGACGCAGACGATGTCGGCGCCTTCGCGCGCGAGCGCCTCGCGCACGGCGGCCGGGTCGCACGCCCTGCCCCACTCGACGTCGAGCCTGCGCAGGCGCGCGCCGTAGCGCCCGCACACCTGCGCGAGGCGGTCGCCGAAGTAGCCGGTGACCACCGCGAGGACGCGCGTCCCGTCCTGCACGAGGTTCGCAACGGTTGCCTCGAGCCCCGATGTGCCGGTGCCCGAGACGGCAAACGCAAAAGCCCCCTCGGGCGCGCGGAAGAGACGCTGCAGTTGCCCGCGCGTCTCGTCCATCATCGCCATGAGGTCGGGATCGAGGTGGCTCAGCATCGGCGCCGCCAGCGCGCGCATGACGCGC
This sequence comes from uncultured Acidobacteriota bacterium, assembly GCA_963744445.1. Classification (GTDB taxonomy): domain Bacteria; phylum Acidobacteriota; class Vicinamibacteria; order Vicinamibacterales; family Fen-181; genus CAVUTP01. The sequence continues at coordinate 706,541 of CAVUTP010000014.1, read as the reverse complement.
GGCGCGATCAGGCTGGGACCGGGACCGAGGAGGAGGCGTTCGGAGGATGGCAGAGAAGTCATGATCGGCTCAGGAGAAGACGAACGGAACCACGAAGCCCGCCGGAAGACACGAAGGCGGGATCCGTTGGGCACAGCGTTTCGACTAAACCGGGACGCCGAGCGCGGCGAACTGTGTGCGCAGTGTCTCGGCCACGTGCGGCCCGGCCGGCGACAGCGGGCGCCGTGGCAGGCCGCCGACGTAACCCACCATCTCCATCGCCGTCTTCAACCCGGCCACGCCGAAGCCGCTCGTAACCGACTTGGCCAGCGGCGTGATACGGCGCTGGAGGGCGAGCGCCTCCGCGTGCTTCTGCTGGCGGACCAGCTCGTACAGCTCCACGCACATCTCGGGAATCACGCATGCGGCCGCGACGATGCCGCCGACGGCGCCGACGCAGAGGCTGGCGTAGAGCGTCGGGGCGGAGCCGACGAGCACCTTGAAGTCCGGGGGCGTCATCGAGACCAGGTCGGCAATCTGCACGAGGTCCGCGCTCGAGTCCTTCACGCCGGGGATGTTCGGGTGCGACGCGAGCCGCGCCACCGCCTCGGCGGGCAGCTTCACGCCAGTGAGGACCGGCACGTTGTACGGCAGCACCGGCACCGGGGACGCGTCGGCAACTTCCGTGTAGTGCCGCACGAACACCTCGGTGTTGACGAGCGACTTGAAGTAGGCGGGCGTGCGCACGAGCACCACGTCGGCGCCCGCCGCAGCGGCGCGCTTCACCGCGGCAATCGTCGACCGCGTCGATTCCTCGCCGGCCCCGACAATCAGGGTCTTGTCGCGCGGGACGCATTCGCGCGCGGCGACGGCCGCGCGAAACGCCTCGTCGGCGTCGAGCAGCGGGCCCTCGCCGTTGGAGCCGAGCACCAGGATGCCGGCCAGCCGGGTCTGCATCCACCGCGTGATGTTCACCTTCAGCCCCTCGACGTCGAGCTCGTCGTCGCGGAAGGGCGTGGCAATCGGGGGAAAGATCCCTTGCAGGTTCATCAGGACGCCTCCGGTGTCCGATTGTAGGTTGCGCGCCGGGAAAGGGCAACGGGCAGGCCGGAATCCTGCCGCCGTCAGCGCGGCGGCTGCGGCTCCGCCTCGAGGAACAGGTTCACCGCGAGGGTCACGAGCGCGATCCCCCCGGCGGGCGCCAGCGTCCACGGGCAGCGCAGCAGGACGTTGGGGTCGGAGGCGTCCTGCAGCATCGAGCCCCAGCTTGCCGTCGTGTCGGGGAAGCCGAGGCCGAGGTACGACAGCGTGGCTTCGGCGAGAACGAACGCCGGCAGCAGGAGGACGGCCTGCGCGGCCAGCAGGCGGCGGCACGCGGGGAGGAGGTGCACGACGAGCAGCCGCGTGTGCGTGGCGCCGAGCGACAGCGCCGCGACCGCGTAGTCGCGCGTGCGCTCGGAGGCGATCACGCCGCGGACCGCGCGCGCGACCCAGGGCCAGCCGACAAGCGCGAAGATCGCGGACATCAGCAGGAAGACCGTGGCGGGCGGCAGCACGAGAGGCAGCGCCGAACGAAGGGCCAGCACGACGAAGACCGCCGGCATGACGAGCACGAACTCCGAGAACCGCATGAGGGCCTCGTCGGTCCCGCCGCCGGCGTAGCCCGCCACGCCCCCGAGCGCGAGGCCGATGAGGATCGCGCCGAGCGCGGCCGCGGCCGCGACGCCCAACGACGTGCGCGCCCCGAACAACAGGCGGGTCAGGAGGTCCCTCCCCGAACCATCCCCGCCGAGCGGCAGCCAGGGCCCCTCGCTCTCGTCCGTCAGCCGTGCGAGCCGGCCGCCCGAGAAGAACGCGAGCGGCAACGGCCGCGAACGGTCCTCCTCGTATCGCTGCTCCAGGCGGTCGGCCAGGCGAACCGGGTAGACGAACGGCCACCGCCAGCGGCCCTCCGCGTCCACCAGCCGCGGCGGCATCGGCGGCGCGAACGCCCGGTCCCGGAACACCTCGCCCGGTTCGTGCGGCGAGAGGACCGGCGCCGCAAGGGCCGCGATCGCGATCAGCGCGAGGAGCGCCGCGCCCGCCCGCTGGAGGAGCGGTCCACGATCTCCGCGCGCCCGGCGCGCGCCGTCATGCGCGCCCCACCCGCGGGTCGGCCCACGCGAGCGCCAGGTCGGACGCGAGGCTGCCGGCCGCGAGAAACAGGGAGCCGGCCGCCGCGCAGCCGGCCACCAGGTACAGGTCGCGCGCCCTGATCGCGTCGTACATCAGCCGCCCCAGGCCCGGCCACGCGGTCACGACCTCGACGATCAGCGAGCCGCTCAGGAGCCCCCCGATCACGTAGCCGTAGACGGACACCACGGGCGTGAGCGAGGCGCGCAGCCCATGCCGCCACACGACGCGGCCCCTCGGCACGCCGCGGGCGAGCGCGGCCAGCGTGAACGGCTGCGAGACGGCGTCCGCCATCGCCTGCGACTGCAAGCGCTCCAGCGTGGCGGCCAGCGGCAGGGCGAGGGCGAGCGCCGGCAGCACCAGGTGGTGCCCGAGATCCGTCAGCCAGGAGATTGCACCGTCGATTTCGGTGGACGCGGACTGCATGCCGCCCAGGGGGAACCACCCGGTGCGCGCGGCCACCAGCACGAGGACGAGCGACGTGACCAGCGGCGGGAGGGAGAGGAACACGAGGGAGAGCAGGCGCACGAGATCGGGGAGGACGCCGCGCCGGCGGCTCCCGGTGAAGACGCCGGCCGGCAGGCCAGCCAGCGTCGCCAGCAGCAGTGCCGCCACGGCGAGGATGGCGGTGTTCGCCAGCCGCTGTCCCAGCAGCTCGGTCACGGGCCGCCGGTACAGCAGCGACGTCCCCAGGTCGAGGCGAACGGCTCTGCGAAGCCACTCGAGGTACTGCACCGCGAGGGGCCGGTCGAGGCCGAGCCGCTCGCGCTCCTGGGCCATGGCCTGGAAGCCGCCGCTGGTCCCGAGCAGCCCCGACGCGAAGTCGCCCGGGGCCAGCCGCGTCAGGACGAGCGCGGCCGACGAGGACACCGCGACGAGCAACGCGGCGAACAGCAGACGCCGGGCAAGGTAGCGGGCCACACGCTCCTCAATGTGCGCCGGCTGGCGACTCGCGCACGGTCAGGCGGTCGGGGTCCCAGAGAATGGCCGGCCGCAACAGCGCGGGCGACGCATTCCCCACGCGTGAGCTGAGCGCGAGGTAGACGCGGGGCGCGGCGAACTGCAGGACGGGCAGCTGCTCGGCGAGCACGCGCTGCGCCTGGTCGAACAGCACCTTCCTCCCCGCCTGGTCCAGCGTCATGGCCTGCCGCGCCATCAGGCCGTCGATCTGCCGCTCCCAGTCGGTGGAGGGTGAGGGCTGCGACGGGTTCCAGACGTGAGCAAGGCCGCTGCTCATCCAGAAGTCCATGTTCAGCGCCGGGTCGAGGTCGGTGGTCAGGAACCGGAAGAACACGGTCTCGTACTCGCCTCGCTCGATCCGCTCGATCAGCGCGCCGACCTCGAGCGGGACAACCTCCACGGCCAGGCCGACCTTCCGCAGCTCGTCGCGAACGAACGTCGCGCCGCGCTCGAGGACCGAGTTGCCCTTCATCGTGAGGATGGTGAAGGACGCCCGAGCGCCGGCGCGGTCCTCAAGCACGCCGTCGTGATCGCGATCCAACAGCCCGAGGCCCGTGAGCAGGGTCCTTGCCGCCGCAGGGTTGTGCTCGTACTTCGGCAGGTCCGGCGCGAACCACCGGGAGTTGCCAGGGGTAATCGGCCCGTAGACGGGGACGCCGGCCCCCAGGAGCACGGTGTTGGCAAACGCGTGCCGATCCACGGCGTGGGAGATCGCGCGGCGCAGCTCGGTGCGCTGCAGCCACGGGCGCTTTGCGGCCTTGTTCGGCCGGAGGTTGACCCAGAACGCGTCCGCGTCGAGGCCCACGCCCAGGTCGAGCAGCTGGATTCGGCCCGCCTGCGTCGCCGCCTTGAGCGTGGCGTAGTCCTCGGGGCGGATTTCCGCCTGGGTGAAGTCGACCTGACCCGCCTGCAGGCGCAGCAGTTCCGCGTTCTGGTCCGGCACGATCTCGAGCGTCAGCCGGTCGAGCGCCGGCAAGGGCCGGCCGTCTGCGTCCTTCCGCCAGTAGCGCGGGTTCCGGGCGAACACCAGTCGCTGCCCCGCCTGGTACTCCGCCACCACGAACGGCCCGAGGCCGACGATCTCGGACACGGGCGTGGCCGAGTCCCAGGCCTTCGCCAGCGTGCCCTCGTCCAGGGCGCGTTCCAGCTTGTGCCGGGGGAGGATCGGGAGGTTGTCGAGAAGGCGAATGCCGGGGCCGAAAGACGACGGAAAGCGGATCACGACGGTGTACGGCCCGGTTGCCGAAACCTGCAGGGGCTTCCCGCCCACGCTCATCGACTCGCCGAGGGCGCTGTGCGTCCGCTCGTCGTAGATCGCGCGGAACGCAAAGAGGACGTCGGCCGACGTGAAGGGCGTCCCATCCGAGTAGGTCACCCCCTGGCGCAGGTTCAGCGTGTAGGTCAGCCCGTCGGCGCCAGCGGTCCAGGACTCCGCAAGCCAGGGCTCCAACTCCTGGGTGCGCCGGTCGATGCGAACGAGCTTGCCTTGTGTGAGGTGGGCGATCGTCTCGGTCACCGAGTCCCGCGCGACATAGCGGTTGAAGCCGCGCGGTTCCGCACGGATGGACGAGACGAGGGCGCGGAGCTTCGGCCGCGCCGGGCCCTGAGACTCGGGGGACCGGCTGCAGCCGGTCATGGCGGCAGCCAGGCTGACGGCGAGGACGGCAACGAGATGGGGACGCGCTGAAGCGGTCAAGTTCTTGCCCTCCAGGCCAACCAGTTGGCCGGTCAACAGCGGTCACGAGGCGCTGATTCCGGCCATTCCGGGTGGCAATTCCTGCCATCCGTCGGAATCGAGGGAGGGGGCCAATGGCTTGGCCGGGAAGCGGCTGATGCCGCCCGGCGGCGCCACTGCATGCTAGTGCAACAACTTCCGCCAAAGCAACCACTTAGGCGAAGCGGTCGGCGAGGCGGCGCCGTGGCACGTCTCGTGCGATGCGGCTTGCCGGAGGATCCGCGTGGACCAGGCCTATCAGCCCGTGACGATTGCCCGCACCGAGCCGCAAGTCGGCCGAAGCGTGCTGATCGACCAGGCGTGCCGGCTGCTGGGCGTGTCGAAGCGGACCGTCTACTACTGGATTCGCGCGGGTCGCCTCCGGACGGTCCGGACGCTGGGCGGGTCGCAGCGGATTCTCGTCACGTCGATTCGCGAACTGGCCGCACGGCGTGCCCCGGTGGTCGAGAGCCCCCTCGCTGCCGGTGCCGATGCGCATGTCTTCACACCTGATCATCCCGTTTCCGAACGCACGTCCTGGAGGGGCCCATGTTCCGTCGCCTGATCCCAATCCGGATTCCGACCTTGGCGCTTGCGATGCTCGCGCTGCTGGCGCTCTGCGCGCCGGTTGAGGCCGGTCCGCAGCGCGCGAGGCTCTCGCGCGACCTTGCCGATCACCTCGGTGCCGGCGGGACCGAACCGGTGCGGGTGATCGTCCGCGGCAGCCGCGAGGCGGTGGCGGCGCTGGCGGCGCGTCACGGCGCGACGCCCAAGCGCTGGCTGCAGACGGCCGGCGTGCTCGAGGTGACGCCGGAGCAGTTGCAGGCGCTTGCGGACGACCCTGAGGTGATCTCGCTGTCGGGCGACGTCCCCGTTCACCCCACGATGGCCGTGACGAACCAGGCGATTGGGACCGAGCTGCTGCAGGCGGTGGGCGCCGCGGGGAAGGGCCTGACGGGCCGCGGCGTGGGCATCGCGGTGGTGGACTCGGGCATCGCGCTGGTGCCGGCCATCCGGGAGCGCGTGGTGGCGAGCGTGGACTTCACGGGCGGCGCCGGTGAGGACGCATTCGGCCACGGGACGCACGTGGCGGGGATCATCGCCGCGGCGGCCGACGACACGCTGCCGGTGGTGACGGAGCGGTACCAGGGAGTGGCGCCGGGCGCGCACCTGGTCAACCTGCGGGTACTGGACGGGGAGGGCGCCGGCCGTGTGAGCGACGTGATCCGGGCCGTCGAGTGGGCGGTGGCGAACCGGCGCCGGTATGGGATCCGGGTCATCAACCTGTCGCTGGGCCACCCGGTGTTCGAGTCCGCGGCAGACGACCCGTTGTGCGAGGCGGTGGAGCGGGCGGTGGCGGCGGGCATGGTGGTGGTGGCGGCGGCCGGCAACCTCGGGAAGACCGCTGACGGGACGCCGGTGATCGGCGGGATCGAATCGCCGGGCAACTCGCCCTACGCGATCACGGTCGGCGCGTTGAACACGAAGCAGACGGGCGCGCGGTCCGACGACGTGGTGGCGACCTACAGCTCGCGCGGCCCGACGCCCTACGACTTCACCCTGAAGCCCGACCTGGTGGCGCCCGGCAACCGGATCGTGTCGCTGGAGGCGCCGGGGTCCACGCTGGCGATGAACTACGGCGGCCAGCACATGGCCGGGAGCGGGGACCGGTCCGTACTTCCAGTTGAGCGGGACGAGCATGTCGACGGCGGTGGTCTCCGGGGCGGTGGCGCTGCTGCTCGAGGCGAACCCCAAGCTGGAGCCGCTGAAGGTCAAGGCCGCGCTGCAGCTCGGGGCCAGCTTCCTGCCCGAGGCGGGGCTGATCGGCGCGGGCGCCGGGAGCCTGAACGTGGCGGCGTCGGTGCGGGTGGCGACGGAGGGCCCGCAGGCGCTGGAACCGGTGGTGATTGCGGGCGAGGAGGTCACTCCGGACGGGGTGATGTTCTGGAGAGCGGATGGCGACCGTCAGCGCCTTGACGGCAACACCATCTCTGGGGCAACACCATCGTCTGGGGCAACACCATCGTCTGGGGCAACACCATCGTCTGGGGCAACACCATCGTCTGGGGCAACACGATCGTCTGGGGCAACACCATCGTCTGGGGCAACACCATGTCTGGGGCAACACGATCGTCTGGGGCAACACGATCGTCTGGGGCAACACGATCGTCTGGGGCAACACGATCGTCTGGGGCAACACGATCGTCTGGGGCAACACGATCGTCTGGGGCAACACGATCGTCTGGGGCAACACTATCGTGTGGGGAAATACGGCAACGCTCGTTACCGGCGAGAACTGAGGAACTTATGGATTTCCTAATTGTATGGGGTGGCTAGGCCGATAAGGGATCCGGAGGAGCGGGGCTCGCCCGCTGGTCAAATCTCGAACGCTATATTCGGCGATTTGTCGCGCTTGGGGCGAATCTATGTGTGCTGCGTCATCGTGGCCGGTGGCGCAGCCATACTGCAGGCCGGGACCGACCTGTACCCGGCACCCCCTGGACTGGCAGTGGTTCATTCTCGCCGGACTCACGCTCCTCAGTGGGTCCATCACAGTCAAGCTCCCATCGATCCCGGCCACGATTTCAGTTTCTGAAACCTTCGTCTTCACCGCGGTAATGGTCTTCGGCCCGGCGGCTGGCACGATCACAGTTGCGCTAGATGGCTTAATCATCTCGCTGTGGCTTCAACGGAAGAAGAGGGAGGCCTACAAAGCGCTCTTCAATGTGGCTGCGCCAGCTCTCTCCCTGTGGTGCTCAGCACAGCTCTTCTTCGGCCTTGCGGGATCCGCTCCGCTCAGTGTCGCCCCTGACACACAGATTAAGGACCTGTTCGGGCCCTTGGTTGCCTTCACGCTTGCGTATTTCCTGCTGAATAGCCTGCTGATTGCTGGAGCCATCTCCCTAGAGAAGAAGACCCCAGCTCTTAAGGTGTGGCGCGAGAACTTCTCTTGGCTGTCGCTGAACTTCTTCTTCGGTGCCTCCGTTGCGGTCCTTCTCGTGGCTTATCTCCGCAAGATAGGCCCGGGTCCGATTCGAATCGACTTCTTCGCCCTCGGCATCATCATCCCGCTGCTGATCATCTCGTATCTCACATACAAGACGTCGATGGGGCGTCTGGAGGACACCACCAAGCATCTGAGTGAACTGAATCTCCTCTACATCTCAACCATTGAGACCCTCGCGATGTGGATCGACGCGAAGGATCAGATCACTCACGGGCATATCCGTCGGGTGCAAATGCTCGCAGTTGACCTGGCCAAAGATCTAGGCGTGAGAGATCCGACGCTGATCAAGGCGATTGAAGCGGCGGCGCTCCTTCACGACATGGGAAAACTTGCGGTTCCGGAGCACATTCTCAACAAGCCCGGAAAGCTCACCGCTGGTGAATTCGAGAAGATGAAGCTCCATGCGAGCGTTGGAGCGCAGATTCTCTCGTCGATCGACTTCCCGTACCCGGTCGTTCCGATCGTCCGGCACCATCATGAGAACTGGGACGGCAGTGGCTATCCCGACGGTCTTGCGGGAACGGACATTCCGATCGGGGCGAGAATCCTGGCAGTGGTGGATTGCTTTGACGCTCTAACGTCCGACCGCCCTTATCGTCCACGGCTTCCAAATGAACAGGCCGTTCAGATGGTGGCGGCAAGCCGCGGCAAGATGTACGACCCACTCGTAGTCGATGCCTTTCTTCAGATCCAGCGTTCTAGCGGCGTCAAGTACTTCACCCCGGACTCAGGTCTCCGAGCTTCAGGTGTCAGCGAATCCGGAGCGCGGACAGCCGCTGTACAGCCTCTGGTGGACCTACAGAGACTGGGGCTTGAAGACACCCAAGGACGACGACTGGTCAGAGAAGCGAGAACTGCAGTGCCAGTAGCGCTCGCTGCCCTCTATCTATATGAGGAATCTTCCGATGAACTCGTAGTAACGCAAGCAGCTGGCGACGGTGCGGACGACCTAAAAGGATACCGCTTGAGGCTAGGCCACGGCGTGTCTGGCTGGGTGGCGGCGACCAGAAGGTCGATCGCGAATTCCGACGCTGCTCTCGACCTGGGAGACACTTCGCAAGACAACAGGCGCCTCAGGAGCTGTCTGAGTCTGCCGATCTCCTTGGGAGATAAGCTGCTTGGAGTTCTCGCTTTGTACCTGAGTGAGGCAGAGAGGTTCTCCGACGAACACGTCGCCACGTTGGAGAAGAAGATTCAGTCATTGCTCTCCCTTGGGCGAACGGCAGCCTCAGATGATCAGTCAGTAGCGCTTCCGGAAAACCTAAAGGACATCTCGCTGCTATCAGGTGGCCTTGAATCGCAACGCCTGGGGCTTGTGCTTCTCCGACTTGAATCTGACACCAATGGCGTCCCCGGCCCCCACCCTGTCGCCGAGGGAATAGTTGACTCGATCAAGGGCAGCCTGCGCACGGGAGATCTCCTCATACGAACCGGCGTCGAGGAGTTCATCGCTTTGCTCCCTCATCTGGATCCGCCCGCTGTCTATACAGCGGCTCAGAGGATACAGAACACGGTCACGGCAGGCATTTCCGGGAATCCGGTAATGTCTGGCGTCAGGTGGCGGGTTCTGATGGGAATTGCGGCGGCTCCCCAAGACGGTGGCTCTCTCGCATCGCTTCTTGGCGCCGGTTATCGAGGCTACGGGTAAGACCCAATCAAGCCGAGCCCAGGGTCGAGACAATTCACTAGACAGTCGCGATGTTTGCCGACTGAGGAGGGACCTGTGAATTTGCGTTGCAGACCTTCTTAAGGCGGGACAGTACCTTCGCGCCCTCGAAGTCCTCCGACTGAGGGCCGAGAACGATGCTCTGGATAGCTGTTCCCGGCAGGCACTGCTGGCGGAACTACTCGAAAGGACAGGCGAGCACGCGGCGGCGGTTGATACCGCTAGGCGTCTGCTGAGATCTCGGCCCAACGCCAGCAGCAGCCTCGCGGGCGCACGTGGTGATTGGGAACGTGTTGCGGGACGGAGGCCAACCGGCCGAGGCGATCGAACAGTTCCAACGCGCTGCTGCTCTGGCCGAGGGCGCCAAGAAGCCGGCGTTCACTGTTGGGCACTCCTGCGTTTGATGCTCACCCTCGCTGAAGGTCCGGGGTTGCACGCTGCCATGGCTTCCTTGCCAATCGTGCGCCGGTCTGTTTGGCATGCGGGCGATCCGTTGGCGGTCGTCGCATTGCACTTGTACGTGGCTCAGCTGGAAGCAAAGCGTGGACTGCTGTCAAACGCGAGAGAGCATGTCCGGATCGGCCGGTCGATACTGACGGGTTGTGAGAACAGCTGGTTGCAGGGAACGGCCGCAATCGACGCCTCGTGCCTGGCGTTTCTCAGCTCAGACCTCGAGACTGCACGGGAAGAGGCAAAGCGAGCTCTTAAGGAGACAGAACAAAGCGGTCATGCTGCTGTCAAGAGAGCCGCTCTCGCGAACCTCGGCCACCTCGAACTTGCGGATGGCCAACTGCAGGCGGCCGAGGAGTATCTGAAGGCAGCGCTGAGACTATCGAGCGGCTCCAGCGACACTGAAGTGGGTGTCCTTGACGGTCTCGCTCAGCTTTCCTTGGCCAAGCGAGACTTCGACGAGGCAGAGAAGGTTCTAGCGCGGAGTCGGAGGTGGTCACCGAGAGCGCCGCGTGGCACCTGGTACTACGGTCTGTGGACCTCCGTGACCAGAGGAAGACTGCTGCTGCACCGAGGTCGTTACGAAGATGCTCTGCGCTGCCTAACGCAGGCGGCAGGCGCCGCACTGGAACTCACCGATCCGTCGCTCACCGCCCACCTGCGCCTCCTGCGGGCCGAAGCGCTCGTGCGGACGGGGCAGCACGAGGAAGCTGCCGGAGTCATCACCGAGGCGGTGGATGCCGGCGAAGGGCCGCCCTCGATGGAGATGCTGGCGGAGATCGCCCGCGTCGCCGGGCTCGCCTTGGCTGCACGGCCGGGCCCCGAGTCGGGCGCCGTCGCCTTCGAGCGCGCCGCCTGCATCCTCGGCACCGTCGGCAACCGTTCCGGCCGCGTGGACCTGCTCCAGACCTACGCGGAGGAGTTGTGGCCGCGCGCAGCAGCCCCCGGGGCCGCCTTCGAGCGACAGCCGCGTGCCGACACGCTGCCTCCGCCGCCGCGCCGAGTCACCGCCCGCCTCGATGCCGTCACGACCCTCGCGCCCGCGGCGGCCCCGCCCGCGGCAATCGCCGCCGACCGCGCCGCGACTATCCTCGACGCCGGCGGCTACCCTGAAGTCCTCGCGCACGAGACCGTGGCCCTGCTCCGCGACACCGGCGCCGCGCCGGTCGGCGTACTCGCCGCCTCGGCGGCCGGCCAGCCGGCCGAGATCATCTCCTGGTGGGGCTGCTCCTGGAGCGACGCCGGCCGCCTCGCCGCCTGTCCCCCGCGCGCCATCGACCTCGGCGCCTGGCACGGGCGGACGTTCACCATCTCCGTCCGGCAGCCCCGCGACCCCGGCCCGCTGGTCGCCCTGCTCGCCGTGGAGAAGCTGGTCAAGACCGCCCGCTGGCAGGAGAAGACCCGGAGGGACGAACGCGAGCGCGCGGCGCTATGGCCCGTGGACCACGACGGCGAAACCGGCGACGCGATCTTCCGCAGCGAGGCGATGAACGAGATCGTCGCGAGCGCCCGCAAGGTGGCCGGCATCTCGCTCACCGTCCTGCTGACCGGCGAGACGGGCACCGGCAAGGAGGTCCTGGCCCGAGTCATCCACGCGGCATCGCCGCGGGCCGACCGCCCCTTCGTGCCGTTCAACTGCACGGCGGTCCCGCGCGAGATGATCGACAGTCAGCTCTTCGGCTACCGCCGGGGCGCTTTCACCGGCGCGGTCGCCGACTTCCCCGGCGTCATCCGCGCCGCGCAGGGCGGGACGCTCTTCCTCGACGAGATCGGCGAGCTGGGCCTCGACGTCCAGCCGAAGCTCCTGCGCTTCCTCGAGTCGGGCGAAATCCAGCCGCTGGGAGACGCGAAACCGGCGAAGGTGGACGTGCGCGTCATTGCCTCCACCAACGCCAACCTCGACACCTTCGTCGCCGACGGCCGGTTCCGCGAGGACCTCTACTACCGGCTCAAGGTCCTGGCGTTCCCGCTCCCGCCCCTCCGCGAGCGGCGCGAGGAGATCCCGCCCCTCGCCGAGTCGTTCCTCCAGCGCGCGGCGCGCGACTTCAAGAAGGACGGCCTGCGCCTCGCCGAGGAGACGATGGAGTACCTGGTGCTCTACCGCTGGCCCGGGAACGTCAGGCAGCTGGCCAACGAGATGCGGCGCCTTGCCGCCCTCGCGGAGCCGGGCGCCCTCCTCATGCCCGAGCACCTCGACCAGGCGATCTGCGCCGGCCGGCGCACCATCCCCGCCTCCGAACGCGAACTGGGCTCGAACGAAGTGGTCGTCCGTCTCGACCAGCCATTCGCAGCCGCCCTGGAGCACCTCGAACGGGCGATGCTGCAGCGCGCGCTCAAGGCTTCGGCCGGCCGCCTCGAGGACGCCGCGCGCGCGCTCGGGCTGTCCCGCAAGGGGTTGTACCTGAAGCGCGCACGACTCGGGCTCTGAGGCGGGTCGCGACTGTCGGCCGTCTCCGACCGGTCAAAACCGCTGAGTGCGTCGTCGGATACGCCCCTGCGCGTCCGCACCCGCCTGTCACCGGCTGCTATTTCTCCAGCCGCAGGCCCTCCACGAGTAGCTCGCTGGGTACGCGGAGGTTCGCGCTGAAGACCATCACCTCGTGAATCCGCGACAGATCCATCCGGCGGCCGCTTGGAGCGAGCTCGATGGCCGCGAGCGGCACGCGAACCTCGTTGCGTCCCGGCGACAGCTCGTAGCGCGCGTTGAACCGGTCGGCGTAGTGTTGGCTGTGGTGAAAGTCGTCGACCCGTATGGTGATGGGCAGCGGCTGGGCCGACGGGTTGGTGGCGGCGAAGACGAGGTCGCGGTAGCCACGCCAGTCGCGAGGGAAGTACTTGAGGGCGAAGCCCGGGTAGCGCCCGGGCCACAGGGTGACCTTGACTCCGCTCCCCCGGGTGCTCGGCTCCGGCCATGAGGGCGTCGAGTCGGACCACTCGAACCGATCCAGTTCCTCGACCCGGCCGAAGTCTGCCAGCACGGGAAACTGCCTGCGCGCGCGCCGCTCCTCGAGCAGCGCGTCGATCGTCGGCCGCGTGAACGCGGCCACCAGGAGCACCGCAGTGGTCCGGAGGAACCACCGCGCCCTCGTGCGAACGCCGGGCCCGCGCGAAGCCGCCACGAGCACGGCGGCCGCCGCGCCGGCGGCGTCGCGCAGGATGTCCCCGCCCGACATGCGCCTGCCGACGAACGCCTGCAGCAGTTCGACCAGGACACCGACCGCCACTGTTGCGCCAAACGCGGCAAGCAGCCGCCACGCCCGGCGAACCGCGTCGACGTTCGAAACCGCCGGAAACGCGGCCAGCAGCAGGACCGCCACGAGCCCCAGGCCGGGAACGTGGAGGAAATCATGAAAGCGATCGGCGGACCGGAAGTGGGAACCGCGGTCCGGCGCGAACACGGCGATCGCGACGGCCGCCGCCACGGCACCCAGGGCCAACCACCGCCTGGACCCGCCGGAAGTTCTCGCCGGGTCCTCGGGCGCCGCGGGATCGCGAGGGGTGGGAGTCATTCGGACGTCGAACAAGACATGGCAGCCGGATCACGACCGCTGCGTCGGCGGCGGGATCCGCCCGACACCGGTCTCGGGGCCCGGACCCATTCTGGCACCTTTCCAATCGGCGTTCTGCATTCTGCATGCTGCATTCTGCTTTCCGTTGCCTCCGGTCCGCATCTTGCTCAACACCGTGCACGCGCCCCCATACGCGACGGGATTCCAGACACGACCCCCTCCAGGCGACCCCGAAGTGACCGCTTTCACGTCAGCAGGAGTGCGAGATGAGCATCCGGGAGAGCGGCAACCGTCATCCCGCCAGCCGGACGCCGCTGGCGTCCGTCCGGCCCGACAGCCGCGACTGGCACGTGGCGCACGTGCCCGTGGTCGAGCTCAGCGACGTGCACTGGGACCGGCCCGCCTCGCCCGCGCGCCTCCACGACGCACCGCTCCTGTGCGCGTTCACGTCGTGCGACGCGGTGGTCGCCGGCGAGCTTCCGCACGGACCGGGCACGCACCCGCATCCGCACGCCGTCCGTGTCTGCATCCTGCGCGAGGACAACGACCGGGTGGTGTTCGACCGGCTGATCCTGGAGGCCGGCCCGCCGCCGCGCCGCGCCGCGGAGCCGGCCGCGGACGCGCGGATTCTGGTGAAGAGCGGCGGGCAACCCTGAAGGGGGCCGCACAGGCCCGAAGGCTGACGACCCCGGCAGCGGTCGGCGTTTACGCAACGCTTCCCGGGGCGGCGACGCCGTGGCGCGCCAGCCAGGCGTGCATTTCCCCCAGCACCCGTTCGTTCTCCTCGCTGGGGAACCCGTCCACCGTGAGCCCCGTGCGGCCGGTGACGCCGTCCACGGCGCCGAGTGAGGCGAGGCGCTCGAGCGTCGCGCGGGCTTCCTCGACGTCGGGCAGCAGGTTCTGCCGAGTCAGGCGCGAGAGCGCGGCCACCAGGCCCCATGCGCCCCAGTTCGACACGCTGGAGATGATGAGCCGGGTCGTGCGGGTCGTGCACGGAGGCCCTTCCATCGACATGACCAGCGGGATCACCGGGGCGAGGTTGCCCATCCCGATCTCGTTGCCCCCGTCCCCGATCCCGACGCTGACGAGCTGATCACCGAAGAGGTAGTCCACCTTCGCGTGATACTCGGAAACGTCGGCCCCGCGCATGTTCCGGTAGCACCCGTCGCCAGTCAGCCCGCACCGTTCGACGGCGATCGCCACGGTGGGCCCGGTCTCGCGCAGCATGGCGGCGGCGTGCGCGCGGCTATCCTCGTGCCCCGCCATGGGAAACTCGAGCACCGTGGAGCCGGGAAGCATCGAGCGAAGAACGGGCGCCGTGAACGCGTCGGACACGTAGACGGCCCGGTACCCGAGGGCGTCCAGGGCCTGTCCGACCGCGATGGCCCCGGGCGGCCCGTCCGTCTCCGTCGCGCCGGCACCGGGGATGAAGAAGCCGGTGACGACCAGCGCGGTGCCCGGGTGCTCGAGGACGATCGAGGCCGCCCGCTCGCAGAAATCGGGCGCGAGGTACGGCCGCAGGGCCGACACGCCCCGGTGGTCGCGGGACAGGACGATGTTCTCGATCGACATCTCAGAGCACCGAGTACTCGGCGTCGCGCCGGTCGGTGACGAACATGTGTCCGGGGGCGTGCGTGATCACGAACGGCGGCTTCGACGCCATCACCGCGGCCTGCGGCGTCACGCCGCACGCCCAGAACACCGGCACCTCCCCGGGCCGCACCTCCACCGGGTCGCCGAGTTCCGGTCGATCGAGCGCGCGGATCCCGATGGCCGCCGGGTCGCCCACGTGCACGGGGGCGCCGTGCACCGCCGGAAAGCGGGATGTGACCTGCACCGCCCGCACCACCTGCCCCGCCGGGATCGGCCGCATCGACACGACCATCGGGCCGTGGAAGACCCCGGCCGGCGCGGTGGGGATCGAGGTGATGTACATCGGCACGTTGGAGCACTGCTCCACGTGGCGGACGGGAATCCCCGCCTCGACGAGCGCCGATTCGAAGGTGAAGCTGCAGCCAATCAGGAACGACACGAGGTCGTCGCGCCACTCGGCCCTCACGTCGGCGGGCTCCGACGCGAGCTGGCCATCGCGAAAGACCCGGTACTTGGGGAGGTCGGTTCGCAGATCGGCACCCGGCGCCATCAGCCGCGGCTCGACACCGCCCGCGACCACGACCTCGAGCAGAGGGCACGGCCGCGGGTTGCGCTGGCAGAACAGCAGGAAGTCGAACGCGAGGTCGCGCGGCAGCACGACGAGGTTGGCCTGCACGTAGCCCGGCGCGAGACCCGCCGTCGGCCTTTGCAGGTCACCGTGCCGGAAGCGCTCCCTCAAAGCGGCCGGGCCAAGGGGGAGGCCGCAGCTGTCGTCGTACATTGCTCTGCCCTCGGTTAGAAGACGTAGCCTAAGCTGCGCCGCGGGGGGCGTCAAGGAAAACGACGTCGAAAAGGTGTAGCATGCGGGCGAGGAAACGCTGCCGCCCGCCTTCCGGCACGCTGCAAGCGCCCAACGTCGCAGGGCGCGCCGAGGGAGGAACCGATGCCCCGCCCGCTGCCGCTGCTCGTGATCCTGTGCCTCGTCGTGGCCGTCCCGTCCGCCTGGTTGGTGGCGCGCGCACGGCCGGCCCCCGACGCCGCGCAGGCGGCGCAGCCTCCTTCAGCGGCTGTCCAGCGGCAGGCGCCTCCCTCGGCCATCCAACCGCAGTCCGCCGTCCAGGCCGCCGCTGCGCTGTCCCCGCGCAACGCCAACTACTCGATCGACGTCGCCCTCGACCCCGCCAGGCGCCGACTGTCGGGGCGCGAGCTGCTCACCTGGCGCAATACCTCGACGATCTCCACCTCGGAGCTGCAGTTCCATCTCTACTACAACGCCTGGAAGAACACGCGCTCCACCTGGCTGCGCGAGGCCGCCGCGCTGCCATGGGTGGAGAACAGCCGCCGCGCCGCGGCGGACTGGGGCTGGATCGAGGTTTCAGCGGTGAGGCTCGTCGGCTCCGGCGGCGCGCCGCCCATCGACGTCACGGCCGAGGCCCGGCACATCTCGCCCGACGATGGGAATGCCGACGACGAGACGGTGCTTCGCGTGCCGCTGCCTCGCGACGTGGCGCCAGGCGAGACCGTAAACGTCGAGCTCGAGTGGACCGCGCAGGTGCCGCGGACCTTCGCGCGCACCGGCGCCGTCGGCGACTGCTACTTCCTCGCGCAGTGGTTCCCGAAGGTCGGCGTGCTCGAGGACGCCGGCTGGAACTGCCACCAGTTCCACGCCGGCACCGAGTTCTTCGCGGACTACGGCGTCTACGACGTGCGCCTGAGGGTGCCGACCGGCTGGGTTGTCGGCGCCACCGGCCGCGAGCGCGAGCGGCGCGACAACCGCGACGGCACCACGACGCACCGCTACTACCAGGAGGACGTGCACGACTTCGCGTGGACGACGAGCCCCGACTACCTGGTGCGCGAAGCCCGCTTCGAGCACCCGGGCCTGCCGCCGGTCGCCATGCGCCTGCTGCTGCAGCCGGAGCACGCCGGCCAGGCGGACCGCCACTTCGCGGCCACGCGCGCGGCGCTTCGCTACTACGGCGAGTGGTTCGGCGCCTACCCGTACGGCCACATCACGGTCGTCGATCCCGCCTGGCAGAGCGGCGCCGGCGGCATGGAGTACCCGACGCTGTTCACCGGCGGGACGCGCTGGCTAGCGCCCGCCGACGTCGCCGACCCCGAGGGCGTGACCGTCCACGAGGCCGGCCACCAGTTCTGGTACGGCATGGTCGGCAACAACGAGTTCGAGGACGCCTGGATCGACGAGGGCTTCAACACCTTCTCGACCGGGCGGACGATGGCGGAGGCGTTCACGCCGAACTTCCAGTCGGAGCGCTTCTTCGGCGGCTTCGTCCCCTGGGTCATCCGCGACATCCCCGTTTCGCGCGCGACGGACGAGAACGGGCTGGGGGAGCTATCGATCGGGCGCGGAGCTGGACGCGCAGTCCACGCCGTCGTGGCGCTACTCGCCGAGGGCAGGCGGCCCGCTCTCCTACAGCAAGACCGCCCTCTGGCTGCACACGCTCGAGCGGCACCTGGGCTGGCCGACGCTGCAGCGCATCATGTCCACGTTCTTCGAGCGGTGGAAGTTCCGGCACCCGAAGCCGGCGGACTTCTTCGCGGTCGTCAACGAGGTGAGCGGGCGCGACATGACCTGGTTCTTCGACCAGGTGTACCGAAGCTCCAACGTGTTCGACTACGCGATCAGCACGCTGGAGTCGGCGCCGGCCGGCGGAGAGGGCTGGTTCGACCAGGAGGGCCGCGTGTCGTATGGCGGTGCGCGAGGCGGCGATCGCTTCCGGACGTCCGTGATCGTCCGGCGGCTGGGCGAGGCCGTCTTCCCGGTCGACGTGCTCGTCACCTTCGAGAACGGGACCAGGTGCGCGAGCGCTGGGACGGGCGCGACCGGTGGAAGCGGTTCGAAACCACCGGCACGTCGAGGGCGGTGTCGGCGCAGGTGGACCCGGATCGCGTGCTGCTGCTCGACGTGAACTTCACCAACAACAGCCGGACGCTCCGGCCCGCCGCCGCCGCCGCCACTCGGAAGTGGACGGTGAAGTGGCTGGTATGGCTCCAGGACGTGCTCGTGACCTACGCCTTCTTCCTCTGATGCAGCGAGCCCTATGAAGCAGATCCTTTCGGCCTTTGGAGACGGCATGCGGCGCGTGGCCGGCGCGCCGGCCGTTCTTGGCGGGGTGCTCCTGCTGACCCTGCTCGTCGCGCTCCCGCCCGCCGTCGTGATGCGCGGCCTGCTCGCGGAGAGCCTCGGTCAGAGCCTGGCGGCCGACACGGCGGCCGCCGGCGTGAACGCCGAGTGGTGGCAGGAGTTCGGCTCGGGCGCGACGGGCCTGGGCAGCGCCTTCACGCCGCGAATCATGGGGTTCGGCGCCGTGCTCGACAACGTCTCGCGCGTGCTCGACAACGGGCAATTGCCCGCGGCCGTTGCCGTGGTGGCGTCCGGCTACCTGCTGTTCTGGCTGTTCCTGGTGGGCGGGATCCTCGATCGCTACGCGCAGGAACCGGCCGACGAGGACGGCGGCGTTCTTCTCGGCGTGCGGGGTGTTCTTCTTCCGGTTCCTGCGCCTTGGCGTCATCGCGCTGGCGCTCTACGCGGTGCTGTTCGGCCCGGTGCACGGCTGGCTGTTCGAAACCGTGTACCCCTGGGCCACGCGGGACCTCACCGTCGGAGCGCGAGGCGTTTGCGGTGCGGGCAGGGCTCTACCTCGTGTTCGGCGTGCTGCTGGCGGCGTGCAACGTGCTGTTCGACTACGCGAAGATCCGCGCGGTGGTGGAAGACCGGCGCAGCATGATCGGCGCGCTGCTCGCCGCGTGGCGGTTCCTCCGCCGCAACCCGCTCCATGCCGCTGGCCTCTACCTGCTCAACGGCCTGCTGTTCGTCGCGGTCATCGCGTGTACGCGTTGGTGGCGCCGGGCGCCGGAACGGCCGGGTGGTCGCTGTGGCTGGGGCTGCTGGTGACCGAGGCCTACCTGCTCGCGCGGCTGGCGGTGAAGCTGCAGTTCCTCGCCTCGCAGACGTCGCTGTTCCAGGGACTGCTCGCGCACAGCGAGTACACCGCCGCTCCGCTTCCGACCTGGCCGGAATCTCCAGCGGCGGAAGCGATCGCGCCCGGGCCGGCGGAACGCCTCGACGGAGACCAGCTTCGCGCGGAGGAGACAAGGCGGGAGGCATAGGTCACGGAGCGGGCCGCCCTCCCCGCCCCGAGCGATGCCACGGCCACAGCCGGGGCTCGGGGACGCGCGGCCCTACGCCGAGGCAAGCTGCAGGCCGTCGGCCGCCGGCGGTGCCGAGACGCCGTTGGTCTGGAGGACGCGGCGGATCGCCGCCGCGTCGAGCGACTCCTCGATCAGCAGCTGGTCCGCCAGCGCGCAGGCCGCCGGACGGTACTCCGTCACCAGCCGGCGCGCCCGGTCGTACCCGCGCATCACGATCGCGCGCACCTCTTCGTCCACGCGCCGCGCCGTCTCCTCGCTGAGCACCGACGCGCCGCGAGTCGTCCCACGAGCCCGTCGACGCCGCGGAAGGCGAGCGGGCCGAGCGGCGACATGCCCAGCTCGCACACCATCTTGCGCGCGATCTCGGTGGCGCGCTCGATGTCGTTCGAGGCGCCGCTCGTCATGTGCCGCATGAACAGCTCCTCGGCCACGCGCCCGCCCATCAGGATCGCCACCTGCGTGTCGAGGTCCTCGGTCGTGTGCGTGTGGCGGTCCGCCTCGGGCAGCTGCATCGTGACGCCGAGCGCGCGGCCGCGCGGAATGATCGTCACCTTGTGCAGCGGGTCGGCGTTGGGCAGCAGCGCCGCCACCACGGCGTGGCCCGCCTCGTGGTAGGCGCAGTTGACGCGCTCCTGCTCGCTCATCACCAGCGACCGGCGCTCGACGCCCATCAGCACCTTGTCGCGCGCCTCGTCGAGGTCCCCGTCCGCCGACCTCCGCGCGCCCGGCGCGCGCCGCGATCAGCGCCGCCTCGTTCACGAGGTTCGCCAGGTCGGCGCCCGAGAAGCCGGGCGTGCCGCGCGCGATCGCCCGCAGATCCACGCCTTCGGCCAGCGGCACCTTCCGCGTGTGCACGCGCAGGATCTCCTCGCGGCCCTTGAGGTCGGGCGCGCCGACCATCACCTGGCGATCGAAGCGGCCGGGGCGCAGCAGCGCCTGGTCGAGGATGTCCGGGCGGTTGGTGGCGGCGACGACGACGATGCCCGCGGTGCGCGGCGAAGCCGTCCATCTCGACGAGCAGCTGGTTGAGCGTCTGCTCGCGCTCCTCGTGGCTGAGCGAGTTGCCGCCGCGGCGCGGCCGACGGCGTCGAGCTCGTCGATGAAGATGATGCACGAGGGATGTTTCGCGGCGTCCTTGAACAGCCGGCGAACCCGCGACGCGCCGACGCCGGCGTACATCTCGACGAAGTCGGAGCCGCTGGCGAAGAGGAACGGCACGCCCGCCTCGCCGGCGATCGACCGCGCCAGCAGCGTCTTGCCGGTGCCCGGCGGCCCGACCAGCAGCACGCCCTTCGGAATGCGGCCGCCGAGCGCCGAGAAGCGTCCCGGGTCGCGCAGGAAGTCGACGATCTCCCTCACCTCGTCCTTCGCCTCGTCCACGCCCGCGACGTCCGCGAAGGTCACCACCACGTCCTGCGTGGAGGTGGCGTGCGCGCGGCTCTCGAGGGTCGGGACCCTGCCCGCCGTCACCCGGTAGAGGGAAAAGGCGACCAGGCCGAAGACGCCGAACCCGAGGGCCAGCGACCCCCAGCCTATCCCGCCGCGCTCGCCCCCCGGCTCCACCGTCACCCGCACGTGGCGTTTCATCAGGTCGGTCATGAACGCGGGGTTCGCGGCAAAGCCGGCCGGCGCGACCGTCTTCGCGTGTTGCCCCGAGCGGAGCGTCACGGTCATGCCGCGGTCGGCCACGGCCAGTTCCTGCACGCCCCCCGACTCCAGCTCGCGCAGGAAGTCGGAAAACGCCATGTCGGGCATGGAGCGCCCGCCGGTGCCCCGGAACAGCGCGATCGCGATGACCACGAATACGGCTGCAGCGAGGATGCCGACGAGAACGGGTCTGCGGGTGAGCCAGCGGCGAGGCGACACGGTCACTCCGAGCCAGCCGGACCTGTCGCCGCTCGCGCGACGCCCCTCGACGGGCTCGGGGCGCCCTGAGTGACGTCGAAGGGCGGAAACCGGCTGAGAACACGCCCAAGGGGACAGCCCCCCTTTGGCGATTGGATTGAGAGTGGATGCTTGGGGGCGCCGAGCACCGGCACGACGCACCCTGGGAAGCGGGTTGATTCTACACGACGGCCGAAGTCATGTAAATGATTGCAACGGATGAGTTTAGCTCATCCGTTCCAGCGTGGCCAGCTGTCGCGCCGGGCACTGGCAGCACATCGGCCCGGCGCCGCCGGCTGCCCTCGCGCTACCCTCTCACCGCCGTGACGATGTGGCTGGCCGAGATGCCGAAGCGGTCCAGCAACTCGTCCGGCTTGCCGCTGCGGGGGATCTCGCGCACCGCCAGCTTCTGCACGGTGGCCACGCCCGAGGTTGCCGCTGCCACGGCGTCGCCGATGCCGCCGCCCGCGTAGTGATCCTCCACGGTGATGAGCCGGCCATGGGTCTCGGCGGCCGCCTGCCGCAGCGTGGCCTCGTCGAGCGGCTGGACCGAGTAGAGGTCGATAACGCGGATGGAGGTGCCGGCCTGCTTCAGCTGGTCGTACGCCTTCAGCGCCTCGAACAGGGTGACGCCCGCCGCGATCACGGTTGCCACGTCATCCTCGCTCTGGCGCAGCACCTTGCACCCGCCAATCGGGAACACCTCCTCCGGGCCGTAGATGACGGGCGTCTTCGGGCGGCTCGTGCGCAGGTAGGCCGGACCCGGGTGATAGGCCATGGCGGCGACAAGGCGCTCGGTGCTCACGGCGTCGCACGGGTAGAGGACCGTGATGTTCGGCTGGGTCCGCATCATCGCCAGGTCCTCGAGGCCCATCTGCGAGGGGCCGTCCTCGCCGATCGACACGCCGGCGTGCGAGCCGGTCATCTTCACGTTCAGGCCGCTGATGGCGGCCATGCGGATGAAGTCGTAGGCGCGCGTGAAGAAGGCGGCGAAAGTGGACGGAAAGGCAATGGCGCCGCGGCTGGCGAGGCCCATGGCGACGCCGAGCATCGCCTGCTCCGCGATGAAGTTCTGGAAGAAGCGCTGCGGGAACGCCTTCTCGAACCGCTCGCTGAACGTCGAGTTCTTGACGTCGGCGTCGAGGGCGACCACGCGGGGATCGACGGCGCCGAGCTTGACGAGCGCCGTCCCGTACGCCTCGCGGGTGGCCACCCTGGCGTCCGGCGCATAGGCGGGCGGGGCCAGCTCGGGGTTGGGGGCGGGCTCCACCCAGGCGGTGGTGCGGGGCGGCGGCGCAACCGGCGTCGGTTCGGCCCCTGACCCTGGCGCGTCGGGCACGAACTGGGCTTCCAGCTCCGCGAGCGCAAGCGCTTCCTCGTCCTTCTTCAGCGGCCGGCCGTGCCAACCTCCCCTGCCCTCGACGAACGACACGCCCTTGCCCTTCAGCGTGCTGGCCAGGATCATCGTGGGGCGGTCGGTGGCGCGTCGCGCGCCCTCGAACGCCGCGAGCAACGCGGCGATGTCGTGCCCGTCCACCGTGATGGCGTTCCAGCCGAACGCCTCCCACCGCTTCCTCAGGGGCTCGAGATCGTGGCCCCAGGCCGTCTCCCCGCTCTGCCCGAGCGCGTTGACGTCGGTGATCCCGCAGAGGCTGCCGAGCTCGTGTTGCGCGGCAACCGCGGCGGCCTCCCACACGGAGCCTTCCGCGGTCTCGCCGTCGCCGATGAGGACGTAGGTGCGGTAGGCGGACCCGATCCGGCGGGCGTTGAGCGCAATCCCGACGGCGGCGCCGATGCCCTGTCCGAGCGACCCGGTGGCCACGTCCACGAACGGGAGCCGGGGAGTGGGGTGGCCTTCGAGGTCCGACCCAATCTCGCGCAGGCGCAGCAGGTCCTCGCGGGGAAAGGCGCCGGCCTCGGCCCAGGCGGCGTACAGAAGGGGCGCGGCATGCCCCTTCGACAGGACGAACCGGTCGTTGTCGGGGTCCTCCGGGCGCTGCGGGTCGAACCGCATCTCGGCGAAGAACAGGGCGGCGACGATGTCGGCGGCCGAGCAGCAGGTGGACGGGTGGCCGCTGCCGGCGGCGGTGGTTGCGCGGATCGAATCGATGCGGAGCCGCGTCGCCACGTTCCGGAGAACGGCAATCTGGTCGTTCAGGTCGAGAGACACTCGCGATCCCTCCATGAGGCGCCGCGGGCCGTTTCGGCGCGAGAGACCATTATAATCGCGTGGCTTTCCGTATAATGGATCACCCGGCAACGCGGCAGGCCTTTTCCCTTTCCTGGACCGATGAAGCACACGATCACGCTCATCCCCGGCGACGGCATCGGACCCGAGGTCACGCGCGCCGTCCTGCGCATCGTGAAGGAGGCGGGCGTCGAGGTCGAATGGGAGCGCGAGGAAGGCGGCGCGGTGGCCGTCGAGCGATTTGGGGACCCGCTTCCGCTCCGGCTGCTCGACTCCATCCGGCGGACGAAGGTGGCCCTGAAGGGCCCGATCACGACGCCCGTCGGGCGCGGGTTCTCGAGCGTCAACGTCGGCCTGCGCAAGGCGCTCGACCTGTACGCCAACCTCCGGCCGGTGTTCAACCTGCCGGGCATCACCTCTCGCTTCGGCGATATCGACCTGGTGCTCGTGCGCGAGAACACCGAGGACCTCTACGCCGGCATCGAGCACGAGGTGGTTCCCGGCGTGATGGTGAGCATGAAGGTCATCTCGGAGGTGGCCTCGACGCGCATCGCCCGGTTCGCCTTCGACTACGCCGAGCGTCACGGGCGCCGCCGCGTGACCGCGGTGCACAAGGCGAACATCATGAAGATGGGCGACGGCCTCTTCCTCGCGTGCACGCGGAAGGTGGCGGCCGAGCGGGGCGCCATCGAGTACGACGAGCGCATCGTGGACGCCGCGTGCATGCACCTGGTGCTCCGGCCGCACGCGTTCGACGTGCTGGTGATGCCCAACCTGTACGGCGACATCGTGTCGGATCTCTGCGCGGGGCTGGTGGGAGGCCTCGGCGTGGTGGGGAGCGCGAACCTCGGCGCCGACATCGGCCTCTTCGAGGCCGTGCACGGGACGGCACCGGACATCGCCGGCCAGGACGCGGCGAACCCGACGGCGCTCCTCCTCTCCGCGCTGATGATGCTGCGGCACATCGGCGAGGAGGAGGCGGCGACGCGCATCCGCGCGGCGCTCGAGCGAGTGCTCGAGGCGGGCCAGGTGCGCACACGGGATCTGGGCGGCCAGGCCACCACCACGGCGTTCGCCGACGCCATCTGCCGCTCGTTGTAGCGGTGCTATAGTTCGCCCATGAAGGACGACATCTGCCAGGCCGTCCTCGCGCGGGAAGAGGTCGTGCGGTTCCTGCAGGGCGGTCACGGCGAGACCGCCGAGGAGGCACGCGCGCGCGTCGAGGGCTACCTCGACGAGCTGAACACCACGCAGCGGTACGGCCTCTACCGGGCGCTGAAGCACCCCGTCTACCCGATCCTCCGCAAGATCGCGCGGCACGTCGAGCACATCGACCGGGTACAGGCGGCCGTGGCGCGCGGGCGCGTGATCTACGCGTCCAACCACAAGAGCCACACGGATTACCTGGTCGAACCGCTCGTGCTCGACGACCACGGCATCCGGCCGCCCATCATCGCGGCCGGCATCAACCTGTTCGGCGGCCCGCTGGGGCTGCTGCACCGCCACGTCACGGGCGCCATCCCGATCCGCCGGGCGACGAAGGACCAGGCCTACCTCGTCACGCTGAAGGCCTACGTCGCCGAGTTGCTGCGCGAGCACGACCTGCTCTTCTACCCCGAGGGCGGACGCAGCTACAGCGGCGAGTTGAAGCCGCCCAAGACCGGGCTCATTCACGCGGCGATGCAGTCCGAGACCCCGAGCCTCGTGATCCTGCCGGTGGCCATCGCCTACGATCTCGTGCTCGAAGACCGCTCGCTCTCGCGGCAGGGTGTCAAGCGGCGGCAGCGGCCGTTCGCGCGAGAGGTGGCCGAGATGATGCGGTACGCGGTGGGGTACCGTTCCCGGGCCTTCATTTCGTTCGGCGAACCCATCGACACCGGCGACTACGACCCGCACTCGCGCACCGACATCCTCGACCTCGCGCACCGCACGCGTGACGCGATTGGCCGCCTGTACAAGGTGACCCCCACGGCGCTCGTCGCCCGGGCCATGGGGCCCTCGATCAGCCGGCAGGACCTCGAGGCCCGCGTGGACGCCCTGCTCGAGGTCCTTCGGGCCGGGGGCGCCAACCTGGCCGCCGACAGCGGGCGCCAGGCGGTGTCGGAGGCCGTGCGCCCCCTCGTCCGGCGGGGCGTGATTGTCGTGGAGACGGGGACCTACCGCGTCCGGAACCGCGCGCTGCTGCGCTACTACGCGCGCACGATCGAACACCTCCTCCCCGCTGCGGGGCGAACGCACTGATGCTCGACGCGATCCCCAGGTCCCTCTTCCACGCGGCGGCCGGAAGCCGCATGCTCGAGAGACTCGCCTCCCGCTACGGGATGGCGAGGCCGGGGAGCTTCGCACGGCGGTTCGTGGCGGGCGAGTCGGTGGACGAGGCCATCGAGGCCGCGCGCGGGCTGCAGGCCCGTGGCTTCGCGCTCACGCTCGATCAGCTCGGCGAGAGCGTCACCACGTTGGACGAGGCCGATCGGGCGACGCGCGTGTACCTCGAGACGCTGCGGCGGGTGGTGGCGTCGGGCATCGAGCGGAACGTCTCGCTGAAGCTCTCGCAGCTCGGCCTCGACATCGACCGGGCGATCTGCACCGACAACCTCCGCCGCATCCTCGGTCCCGCCGGCCGCGACCAGTTCTTCGTCCGCCTCGACATGGAGGCCTCGCCCACCGTGCAGGCCACGCTCGACATCTTCACGACGCTGTGGCAGCAGGACTACCGCCACGCCGGCGTGGTCCTCCAGGCCGCGCTCTACCGCAGCGAGGACGACCTCGCGCGCCTCAACGCCATGGGCGTGCGGGTCCGGCTGGTGAAGGGCGCGTACAAAGAGCCAAAGGCGGTGGCGCACCAGCGGAAGGCCGACGTGGACGCCGCCTACGGCCGGATGATGGAGCGGCTGCTGCGCGAGGGGACCTACCCCGCGATCGCCACGCACGACCCCGCGCTGATCGAGCGCGCGAAAAGGTACGCTGCCGCGCAGGGCATCGCGGCGGACCGGTTCGAGTTCCAGATGCTGTACGGTGTGCGGCGCGACCTGCAGGCGGCGCTCGTCTCGGAAGGCTTCCGCGTTCGGATCTACGTGCCCTTCGGGCAGCAGTGGTTCCCCTATATCATGCGGCGCCTCGGCGAGCGCCCCGCCAACGTGGGCTTCGTGTTCCGAAGCCTGATCCAAGAGCGTTGACAAGCTCGGCCGTATAGAAGTTGTCCGTCCTCACTACACGAGCCGGCGGAACTGCATCAAACGCAGACTGCTGACCCGGCCTCCGCCAGGCCCGCCGGCGCCGCTTCCACCGAACCTCGGCGGGCCGCCGGGCGAAAGCCCCTCATCCGCCTGGATCCGCGGCCCACGGCTGAGCCCTGGCATGCTACTTGAACTTGCCGGTGGGTATGAAGACCCACGTCCACCGCCACCCAGTCACGGCCCATTCCGATCACAATTCTGGCGCGGTCCCCGAACGCCCGCGCGGCATCGTCGCCTCGGCGCTGGCCCGGGTTCAACAGGGCCTGTGCGGCCTGCACGGGCACGATGCCCTGCTCCAGTACCAGCGGAACCGCATGTACCTGCGTTGCACATCCTGCGGCTACGAGTCGCCCGGCTGGGAAGTCGCTCGCAGCGCCGTGCAGGGCCGTCTTCGTGCCGAGGCCCACGGTGGAGGCGCCGATCTCGTCGTGGCCCGCAAGGTCGCGTGAAGGGGCGCTACTTCCAGTCGGCGACGAACACGTTCGTGTCGCCCTCCCGCGAGGACCAGCGGTTCGAGGCGAACACCAACCTGGTCCCGTCGGGAGAGAACATCGGGAAGCCGTCGAACGTCCCGTTGTAGGTGACGCGCTCGAGGCCGGTTCCGTCCGCGTTGATGAGATAGAGGTCGAAGTTCCGGCCCTTCGGATCGTCGATGTTCGACGAGAAGATGATCCGGCGGCCGTCCGGGGTGAAGAACGGCGCGAAGCTCGCCGCCTTCGACCGCGTCACCTGCCGCAGGTTGCCCCCGTCACGGTCCATCACGAAGACCTCGAGCGAGGTCGGCCTCCACAACTCCTTCTTCAGCAGCGACCGGTAGTCCTCCAGTTCCGGGCCCGGCCCGATTGGGCGGCCGCGGAAGACGATCTGCTTGCCCTCTGCCGAGAAGAAGGGTCCGCCGTCCGGCCCTTCGCGGTGGGTGAGGCGGCGGACATCCGAGCCGTCGCCGTTCATGGAGTAGATCTCCATGTCCCCGTCGCGCACGCTGGTGAAGACGATGCGGCCGTCGGCGCCGATCGTGGCCTCCGCGTCGTAACCGGCGGTCGAGGTGAGGCGGGTCGGGTTGCTGCCGTCGGCGTTCGCCCGGTAGATGTCGTAGCCCGCGTAGACCGGCCACACATACCCCTGATCGAACCCGGGCTTCGGGGGGCAGTCGGGCGACGCGCCGTGCGTCGATCCGTACACGATGGAATTCCCGTCGGGGAAGAAGTAGGAGCAGGTGGTCCGCCCCTTCCCCGTGCTCACGAGCGTCCTGGCGGTCCCGTCCGCGTTCATCGTGTAGATCTGGTCGCACCCGCCCGAGGGCGGCGTGGCCTGGAAGATCAGCCGCCGGCCGTCGAACGACCAGTAGGCCTCCGCGTTCTCGCCCCCGTCGGTCAGCATGCGCACGTTCCGGAGGTGCGTTTCACGCGGGTCGTCTCCTCGGGCAGCGGGCGCCTGCCCGGGCGACCGGGGCTGGGTGAGGAGCGGGGCGTTGGAGACGACAAGAGCCAGGGCCAGGACCGCGAGTGCCCAGCGAGCGGTTCGCAACGGGAGCCTCCTTGTGTTGTAGGGCCGAATACTCGACGTTAGCACAGACGTCTTGCCCCGTCACTTACACCTGACCACTTGGCAACTGCCCATTTGGCAACTGGGCCAGATGGTCAATCGCCACCTGATCTTGTACGATCCGCCCATGTCCCTACCCGAGAGCGGCGAGGAGCGCGCGAGGGCGATCGCCGAGGCGGTCGCGGGCGCCGGCGGGCGTGCCCTGGTCGTGGGCGGCTGGGTGCGGGACCGTCTCCTCGGCCGGCCTTCGAAGGATCTCGACGTGGAGGTCTACGGGATCCCCGCGGACTCGCTGCGCGAGCTGCTCGGCCGCCTCGGGCCGGTGAACACCGTCGGGGAGAGCTTCACCGTCTACAAGCTCGGCGACGTGGACGTTTCGCTGCCGCGCCGCGAGTCCAAGATCGGGCGCGGGCACCGGGGCTTCGCCGTGGAAGGCGATCCGTCGCTGCGGTTCCGCGAGGCTGCCCGCCGCCGCGACTTCACCATCAACGCCATCGGCTGGGACCCCCTGACCGGCGCCTTCGAGGACCCCTGGGACGGGCGCGGGGATCTCCAGCGCCGCATCCTGCGCGTCGTCGATCCCGCGACGTTCGGAGAGGACAGCCTTCGTGTTCTGCGGGCGGTGCAGTTCGTCGCCCGCTTCGAGCTGCACGTGGAGGAGGCCACCCGGCAGCTGTGTGCTTCGAGCCCGATCGACGACCTCCCGTCGGAACGCATCTGGGGTGAGTTCGAGAAACTGCTGCTGCTCCCCGCGCGTCCGTCGCTCGGCTTCGCGTTCGCCTTCGAGGTGGGCATCGTCGATCGGCTGCTTCCCGAAATGGCGGCACTGGCCGGGTGCGCACAGGAGCCAGAGTGGCACCCGGAGGGGGACGTCTGGGTTCATACGCTCCTCGTGATCGACGAAGCGCGCCAACGCATCGAGGGCCTGGGGCGCGGCCCGGCACTGGCCGTCATGCTCGGCGCCATCTGCCACGATCTCGGCAAGCCGGCGACCACCGCCTTCGTGGACGGACGCATCCGGTCGCTCGGGCACGAGGAAGCGGGGGTCGCGCCGGCGGCGGCGCTGCTCGACCGACTGAAGGTGAACGCCATCGACGGGTTCGACGTCCGGACGCAGGTGCTCGGCCTGACCGCCCACCACCTGAAGCCGGGGGCCTGGCACAAGGTCCGGGACGAGGTTGGCGACGGCGCGTTCCGCCGCCTGGCGCAGAAAGTGGACCTCGAACTGCTCGCACGCCTCGCGGAGGCTGACTGCTGCGGGCGCCCGGGCGGCTTCGACTGCTCGGCGATGGCGTGGTTCCTCGGGCGTGCCCGGTCCCTCGGCGTTCAGCACGAACCGCCCAAACCGATCCTGCTGGGGCGCCATCTTTTGGCGCTGGGCCTGACGCCCGGGCCACGTCTCGGAGTGATCTTGCGGGAGGTCTACGAGCTGCAGCTGGACGGAAGGGTCACGACGCTGGAGGAAGGCATCGACGCGGCGCGGGAGATCATCATGAGATGAACCGGGCGAACGCCGATGCCTCCACGTTGCCGCCGCTGATCAGCGCCACGGCCGGTCGTCGCAGCGAGTCGGGGTCGCGCCGCGCCTGCGCCATCGCCGCGGCCACGGTGATCGCGCCGCTGGGTTCCGCGACGATTTTCGCCTCCCCGAAGAGCCACCGCATCGCCTCGACGATCTCGGCGTCGCCGATCGTGACGACCGAGTCCACGAAGGCCCGCACGTGACGGAAGGTCACGTCGCCGGGCCGCACCGCGAGCAGTCCATCCGCGATGCCAGGCACCATCGAAATCGTGACGGGCGCACCCGCGGCCAGCGACGCCGTCATCCTCGCGGCGCCCTCCGGCTCCACGCCGACCACGCGCACGTCCGGCCGGGTTCGCTTCAACGCCGTCGCGACGCCGGAGATCAGTCCCCCGCCGCTCATCTGCACGAACACGGTCGCGACGTCAGGGCACTGCTCCAGGATCTCGAGACCCACCGTCCCCTGTCCTTCCACGATCTGCTCGTGGTCGAACGGCGGGACGATCGTCATCCCTCGCGCCGCGGCTTCGGCCTCGGCTCTCGCCTTTCGCTCGACGGTCGTAGTGCCCTCGAACAGCACCTCCGCGCCGAGCGCACGCGCACCGCCCACCTTCACCGCCGGAGCGGTAGTGGGCATGACGATCACCGCGGGGATGCCCAGCATCCGGGCCGTGAGCGCGATGGCCAGGCCGTGGTTCCCGGAGGAATAGGTCATGAGGCCGCGCCGGCGCGCGTCGGGGGGCATGCGCGAGGCCATGTTGAACGCGCCGCGGATCTTGAAGGCGCCGCCGAGTTGCAGGTTCTCGCACTTGAGCAGCAGGGGCGGCGCGGAGGCCGGGTCCAGCAGCCCGCGGCCTTCGACGATCGGGGTGATGCGGGTGACGCCGCGAAGGCGGGCGGCTGCGGCGCGGATGGCGTCGAGCGTAACGAGCGTGTCCACGGTCGGGATCCTAGCATGGCCGGCTTCCCGGCACGATTGTTGATGGCCGCAACGCCGGGCAGTCATGCCGGGCGGCCAGCCTCCACGTTCGGGAGCCCTGATGTCAGACTACAACGAGCGACTCGTCCACGAGGTGATCGAGGCGGTCAGGCAGCTGCTCCGCAAGGAAGCCGCCGAGCGCGTCCGCGACGTGTACCTCATCGGAGATATCGAAAAGGACAGCGCGCGGGCGGTCATCGAACGCCTGCGCGAGCTGGCGGCCGAGAACAGCCGGCCCATCACCCTCTACATCAACAGCGCCGGCGGAAACGTGACGGACGGGCTGGCCATCCACGACGCCATTCGGCACCTCGTCTGTCTCGGGGTGGAAATCACCATCGTTGTGCAAGGCATGGCGTACTCGATGGGTTCAGTGGTGCTGCAGGCGGCCAGCGCGGGGCGCCGCTTCGCCTTCCCGCACTCATGGATCATGATCCACGAGCCGGCGAAGTGGGCGGGCTGGCAGTCCACCTCGGCAGCCGCACAGCACCTCGACCGGCTGAAACAGATGCAGGCCCAGATCTACCGCATCCTCGCGGTGAGATCGGGCAAGCCCCTCTCGAAGATCATCAGGGACACGAAGCGGACCGACTTCTACCTCGACGCGGCACGGGCCAAGTCGTACGGCCTGATCGATCGGGTGCTGCTGCAGGAGGAGCTGACCGCCGAGTCACGCCCCGACGGAAACGCGCAACCGGCGCCGCCGAACCCGCCGACGTCGTAGCGGCCTACTGCACTGTCCACCCTGCATTCTGCATTTTGCATTCTGCCTTATCGCCCTGCCCGCCATTCCTCGAAGAGGCGCGGCGTGTTGCCGGCGACCGAGCGAAGGGAAGGCGTCCAGCCAAGCGCCCGGGCCCTCGGCCCGCGCACCACCTGGTCGAGCGCGAGGGCCACGGCGTACGGCCCCAGCTTCGCCTTCGCCTCCTCCAGCGGGATGCGGCGCACGTCGGGCGTCTGCGACAGCTGTCGCGCCACCGCTTCCACGATGTCATTCACGCGCTCGTCGCCTTCGTCGTTCGCGTGGAAGATACCGGACGCGTCCGGCCGCGCGGCAATTCTCAAATACAGGTCTGCGAGGTCGCGGTCGTACACGAGAGGCCAGCGGTTGTCGCCCGGGCCGATGACGCGGATCAGGCCGTTCGCCGCGTCGCGCAGCACGTCGCCCACGATGCCGCGCGTGCCGCCGTACACGATGCCGGGACGCACCACCGCCGTGCGCACGCCCGATCCTGCGTTCGCGTTCAGGACGACCTGCTCGTGCGGTGCACGCCACGCGGAAATCTCGGCTGGGTGGAGCGGGGCATCCTCGGCCGCCGGTTCCCGCGTCGG
This sequence comes from uncultured Acidobacteriota bacterium, assembly GCA_963744445.1. Lineage (GTDB taxonomy): Bacteria > Acidobacteriota > Vicinamibacteria > Vicinamibacterales > Fen-181 > CAVUTP01. Next base: position 674,632 of record CAVUTP010000014.1, on the reverse strand, counting down.
GCCGAGCACCCAGATTCCGGAGGTATAGATCAGGAACCGCGGCAACTGACCGTCGGCCAGGGGCTGGCGGCGCGCGGCGTCGAGCAGCGCGTCGATCGCCACACGGTCGAACTCGGGGGCCCGTCCCGACGCGTCGAGCGCGGTGTGGATGACGCCGTCATGCTCGGCGGCCGCGTCGCGGTACGTCGCCGGGTCCGCCAAATCACCGACGAGCGGCGTCCCCCCCGCGCGGCGACCTGTGCGGCCCGCTCGCTGTTGCGAACGAGCCCCGTGACATGGTGGCCCCCGCGAACGAACGCGTCGAGGACGGCCGACCCGATATAGCCGCTCGCGCCGGTGAGAAAGATTCGCATCGTGCCCCCAAAGAGACCTGTTTGATCGGAAGCCCCAACCCGGTATTGTAGCCCAGCGGCGCAGCCGAAACGGGCCCTCCGCCTGCACGACCGGGAACCGGCGGCATAATCTCGCCATGCCCCGTGAAACGCTGTCCGACCTCTTCGCCGACCTCGGCCGCGCACGCGGGGACTTCCTCGTTCACGACAACGGCTTCCGCAGTTGGACCCACACGTACCCCGAGGTCGCGGGAGCGGCCGAGTCGTACGCCGCCCGCCTCCAGGCCGCGGGGCTTCGCCGGGGCGACGCGCTGCTGTTCTGGTCGGAGAACAGGCCGGAGTGGATCGCCGCGTTCTGGGCTTGCGCGCTCCTCGGGGTGGTGGTCGTCCCCCTCGATCACCGGTCGCCTCCCGACCTAGTCGGACGCGTTGCCGCAAAGGTGCGCGCGCGGGGGATCCTGCTCGGCGACGATGTGCCTTCCACCCTCGAGGGCCATGCGCCGGGGATCCCGGCCTGGCGGCTGGCCGATCTCGACTGGGTCGCCCGCTCGCGGCCGGTCCTCGACCGGCAGCCGCTGCCAGACGACGTGCTCGAGGTGATCTTCACCTCGGGCGCGACCGCCGAACCGAAAGGCGTGATCATCACTCACCGCAACGTGATGGCGAACGTCGTGCCGGTCGAGCGGGAGGTCCTGAAGTACCGGAAGTGGGGACGCCCGTTCTTCCCGCTGCGCTTCCTGAACCTGCTGCCGCTCTCGCACATGTTCGGGCAGGCGCTGGCGACGTTCATCCCGCCGATGCTGCCTGGCACAGTCGTCTTCGTGCGAGGCTTCAACCCCGCCGAGATCGTGGCGCAGGTGCACCGCCGCCGCATCTCGGTGATCGCACTCGTGCCGAAAGTGCTCGAAGTGCTGCGCGAGTACGTCGTCCGCCGCTTCCCGGAGACCGCGGTACCGCCCCCCGCCGGCGAGCACGTCGTGCGGCGCTGGTGGCGCTACCGCGCGGTCCATCGCGGCTTCGGCCTGAAGTGCTGGTGTTTCGTCGTGGGCGCCGCACCGCTCGATCCCGCGCTCGAGGCGTTCTGGGGCGGTCTGGGATTCCTGGTCGTCCAAGGGTACGGCCTGACCGAGACTGCCCCGATCGTCTCGCTGAACCATCCGTTCGCGGCGCGCCGGGGGTCTGTGGGCAAGGTCATCGCGGGTGTCGAGGTCAGGATCGCGGCGGACGGCGAGATCCTCGTCCGCGGCGACAACGTCACTCGCGGTTACTTCGGCCAGGATGCCGCCGAGGCAGGGATGTTCGAGGACGGCTGGCTTCGAACCGGCGACATCGGCGAAGTGGACGAAGACGGCCGCCTGTTCGTGCGCGGGCGGAAGAAGGAGATGATCGTCACGCCCGAAGGGCTGAACGTGTTCCCCGAGGACGTCGAGCGGGTGCTGGACGCCATCACTGGAGTTCGGGAGTCGGCGGTCGTGGCGTCACCGGGCGCGGCCGAGCGGGTGCACGCGGTGCTCGTCACCGGGCCCGGCGTGGACCCAGAGGCGGTGGTGCGGGAGGCGAATGAGCGGCTGGCGGACCACCAGAAGATCCGCGGCGTTGCCGTCTGGCCCGAGCCGGCGCTGCCGCGCACCGAGGGCACCGGCAAGCTGAAGCGGCGCGCGGTGCGGGATTGGCTGGCCACGGGGACCGCCGTCAGTGGACCCCGGCCGGCCGAGGGCGTGGCCGGGCTCCTCTCGCGCTACGCGCACGGGCGGCCCCTCTCGCCCGACACGACGATCGAGGAACTGGGGCTCAGCTCCCTCGAGCGCGTCGAGCTGATGGTCGCCCTCGAGGAGCAGGCCCAGGGCCCGTTGGACGAAGGTCGCTTCGCACGCGCCCGGACGCTCGGCGACCTGGAATCCCTGGCCAGCCAGCCGCCCGAGGTAGACGCCGCGGCCGACTGGGAAATGCCCTCCTGGAGCCGGTCGGCCCCGGCCCGGATCTTCAGGCGCGCCAACCTGGCGGCATGGGTGTTACCCGCCGTCCGCCTGCTCGCACCTGCCGAGGTGCGCGGACTCGAACACCTCGTCTCTGTCCGCGGGCCGGTCGTCTATGCCGCCAATCACCAGAGCCACCTGGACACGCCGCTGATCCTTGCCGCCCTACCCGGCCGGCTCCGGTGGCGGGTGGCGGTCGCCATGGCGAAGGAATACTTCGGGGCGTATTTCCACCCGGCCGCGGCGTCCTGGTGGGACCGGCTCTCGAGCGGTCTGCTCTACGGCCTCGCAACCCTGTTCTTCAACGCGTTCCCGATCCCACAGCGCGAGGCCGGGGCGCGCCGGACCCTCCGCTACGTCGGGGACCTCGCGGCCGAGGACCACTCGCTGCTGGTGTTCCCGGAGGGCCAGCGGACCGACGCCGGTGAGATCCGCCGCTTCAAGCCGGGGGTCGGGATGATTGCCAGCCGCCTCCGGCTCCCCGTCGTTCCCGTGCGCCTGGAAGGCGTGGAACGGGTGCTCCACCGGACGTCCTGGATGATCCGTCCCGGACGGGTGACCGTGAGTTTCGGGGAGCCGATCGTCCTCGGCGGGGACGATTACGAGGCGCTGGCCGCGCGGGTGGAACGCGCGGTGCGGGACCTGGGCGGACAGCGGCAAGGCTAAAGGCGCGCCCTAGACCTTGCCGGACGTGGTCACCCTGTATGGATGAGTTTTACGCCGGGGTCCGCATGTGGCACAATGTTTGTAGGTGACTGTTGAGTTGTGAGGACTGTGTCGGTGTACGAAAAAACCCTAGCCGGCCAATCGCAAGCCCCCACCGTTGACGCCCCTGGGGACGTTGCTCCCGCATCGGCGGCCGTCGAGCGCTTCCGCTCGTGCCGCTGGCGGCGTCCCGCCGAAAACGGACAACCGGAGTGTTGCGGCCACCGGGACGTCCTGCCGCTGACCGGAGCCAACGGCTTCGACCCCGAGGCCTGGTGCCCGGAGTGCGCCTTCTACAAGCTCCGGCGCACGCCCAAGAAGCGGGAGTTTCCCGAGGATCGCTACCACTACTGACCCTCGCCGAACTCGCGCGCCAGTTCCACCCATTCTCCGTCGGGCGCAAGTTCCAGGTACCTGCGCCAATGCACCCGGGCCAGCGGCGACAGCCCCAGCTTCTCGAGGGTCACCGCCGCGTAGAAGTGCGCCTCCGGGTAGTCGGGGTTCAGCCTCAGCGCTTCGCCGTAACTGACCCGGGCTTCCTCGAGCCTCCCCAGGTCGTGGTAGACGTTCCCCAGATTGAAGTGCGCCTCGAACACGTCGTCCTCGAGCGCGAGCGCGCGCTCGTAGAGCGCCTCGGCCTCCACCAGGTGTTCCCGGGCGTAGTGGATGTTGGCGAGGTTGATCAGGGCGGGCACCAGGAATGGGTCGAGTTCCAGCGCGCGGCGGTACGCCCGGCACGCCTCTTCCTGTTTGTCGGGGTCGCCGTCGTCGAGGGCCGACCCCATCGTGAAGTACTCCTCGGCCGCACTCCACGCCGCGTGCCCGACCCTCGGGGCGGTGGCCACCGGCCTGGCGAGCCGAATCACCTTGGCGGGTTCGGCCTCCAGCGAGAAGTCGAGCGAGAGCTGCCCCTCGCGCGAAGCCTGCAGCGAACGAAGGACGGCTCGAAACGGCGTGCCGGCCTCGAGCTCCGCGTTCGCCTGCCGGATGACAGAGAGGTCCGGGAAGGAGAAGTAGGTTTCGGCGTTCGTCCGTAGGGCCGGCCGTATCAGGTGCCACTTCTGGAGGTAGCGCAGGTGGTCCTCGCGCAGACGGGGGTACATGGCGAGGATCTGGTGAAGGGCGTACCACTGCTGCCGCAGCTCGGAAGGTGACGGCACGCCGGCGATCGCGCAGAAGGCGTCTTCCGGGGTGATGCGGATCCGCCCGGGCTCCTTGGCGTTGATGGCCTCGGCGCGGCGGATCTTCTGGCTCTTCTCCTCCTCCGCGGCTGCGCCCGTCCTCTCGCCCGGTGCGGGGGCGCCGGCGCCGACGACCAGCATCGTCACGCGCGCCGTCACTTCGTCCGACACGCTCCCGCCCAGGCGCCCGACGAGCAGGCGCGCTTCCCTGCGGCTCAGGGAGAGCAGCCGGCCGGTGAACACGACCACGTCGCCGGCCAGCGCCGGGGGGCGGACGTCTTGGGAAGCGAGGACCACGGACTACAAGATGAACAAGAGAGGTGCGATTGTCAATGCGTCCCCGGATGTAGAATCGCCCTATGCTGCTGGCAGGCGACATCGGCGCGACGAAGACACTCCTGGGCCTCTTCACCCCCGGGCCCCGGCCCGAGCCCGCGGACGTGAGGGCCTACACGACCCTGGCCCACGACAGCCTCGAGACGATCCTCGCGGAGTTCCTCTCCGCGCAACGCGTGACGCCCGTCATCACGGCGGCATCGTTCGGCGTCGCCGGGCCGATCATCGAGCAGGTGGCCGAGCTGACGAACGTCCCCTGGCGGGTGGACGCGGCGGCCGTGGCGCAGGCGATCGGGCTCGGGCGGGTGACACTGCTCAACGACCTCCAGGCGATGGCGTACGCGGTACCCGTGCTGCACCCGTCCGAGGTGGCCGTCTTGCAGGCAGGGACCCGGGTGGCGTCGGGAAACGCCGCGCTGATCGCGGCGGGGACCGGGCTTGGCGAGGCGCTGCTGCACCAGGTGGGAGGGCGGTTCGTACCCTCCCCGACCGAGGGGGGCCATGCCGACTTCGCGCCGCGGACGCCGCGCGAGATCGGGCTGCTGGAGTGGCTGATTGGCCGGCACGGCCGGGCCGACTACGAGCGCGTGCTGTCGGGCCCGGGCCTGGTCAACGTTCACGCGTACCTGCACCCGGACGGCTGCGCCGCGTGCGGCCCATCGATCGACGCGGCGACGAGCCCGGCGGCGATCTCGCGGGCGGCGCTCGAGGGGCATTGCCCGCGCTGCGTCGAGACGCTCGATCTGTTCGTGTCGGTGTACGGGGCGGAGGCCGGGAACCTCGCGCTGCGGTCGGTGGCGACGGCGGGGGTCTTCGTCGGCGGCGGCATCGCGCCGAAGATCCTGCCGGCGATGCGCTCGGGAGCCTTCATGGCCGCGTTCCTCGACAAGGCGCCGATGACCGAGTTCTCGGCGCGGGTGCCGGTCTCGATCATCCTGAACGATCGCGCCGGCCTCCTCGGCGCCGCCGTGCACGCTGGGCAGGCGGCCGAGTCCGCCTGAGAATGGAGAAGTGAGAATGGAGAAGTGAGAACGTAGAAGGCGTCCCAGCGTGGCGGCACGCACTGCACGGGCACCTTGGGACCGGCCGTGGGGCTGTGCTTTTGTCTGGACGCCTGCCACCCCGCTTTTATAGACTTCGCCTCGACTATCCTGCGCTGCTCCCAAGGAGAATTGAATGTCGGAACCGGTGCCTGGTGGCGGTACTCCGTCCAGCAACAGGACGGTGATGATCATCCTGTCGTACCTCTGGATTCTGGCCCTGATTCCGCTCCTGGTCGAGAAGGACGATCGGGAGGTCCAGTGGCACGCGAAGCACGGGATTGTCCTCCTGGTCGCCGAACTGATTCTCGGCGTCGTCCTCGGCCTGCTGAGCACGCTGGCGGCCGGCGTCCCGTTCCTCAACTGTCTCGCGGTCTTCATCGCGTCGCTGGTCGCGTTCGTGGTGTGGCTCGCGGTGATCATCGTGCACGTGCTCGCGATCGTGAAGGGCGTGAACGGCCAGCGGTTCCTGGTGCCGTTCGTCAGCGAGTACGCGGACCGGTTCTGACGCGGGGCGAAACGTTGGGGACGAGATGACCACAGAACTCGCGCGCGGCGGACATCCCGACGGCAACCGGGGCGTGATGCTCGTCCTCTGCTACCTCCCGCCGTTCCCGGTGATCCCGCTGCTGGTGGCCAAGGAGGATCCGGAGATCCACTGGCACGCCCGGCACGGGGTCGTTCTATGGGTTGCCGAGATGCTCGTGCTGCTCGGGATCATCGTGCTGGCGCTCGTCGTCGGGCTGCTCACGGCGGGCATCGGCTGCGGACTCCTCGTCCTGACGCCGATCCCGATGCTCGCGTTCATCGTGCTGCACATCGTCGCCCTCGTCCGGGCCTTCGCGGGGCGGCGGCTCATCGTCCCTTGGGTGAGCCACTACGCCGATCGCTTTTAGCGGAGGGGCGGAGCCTGCCCGACCTCCGCGAGCCCCGTGACGGGCCGCGAGTCGAAGGAGCTCCGCGCCGTTCGCCCCCAACGCAGATGTTCACGTTCCTCCAGCGCCGGGCCGCACGCCCGGTCCTCGCCGCCGTTGCCCTGACCACGATCCTGCTGGCCATCGATGTGTCGCGCGCGCCCGGGCGCCAGGTGACGGCGCGGGCGGCGCGGGCCGCAATCCACCTGTACCAGCACTCGGCGTCGCCGGTGCTGGCGCGGCTCGGCGTGCGCTGCCGCTTCCAACCCACCTGCAGCGTTTACGCGGACGAGGCGTTGAGGAAGCACGGGCTCCTGTCGGGAGGGTGGTTGAGCGTGAAGCGCCTCGCGCGTTGCGGACCGTGGACACCGATGGGGACGGTCGATCCGGTACCGTAGTTCACCCTTGTCGGTTGACGCCGCTGACGGTCCGTCACGCGTGACAGCGTGGCTGAACCCTGAAGTCAACCGAGAACGATCAACCGCGAACCAGTGGCCGCGGCCCCGAGGGGAAGAGCGGCTTGGCTCCCCGGTGCAACAGCGCCCAGAGCGCGTACGCGCCGAGGGCGGTGCCGAAGGGGGGGATGACGAGGTTCACGATTGCGAAGAGGATGGCGAAGGTGCGCGCCCACTCCCGGAATCGCCGCAGCCGCGTGCCGACCCAGATGTGCGCGGCCCCGAAGAGGAAGCCCGCAGCCGAGAGGGTGAAGAAGGCCGCGGCCACCAGGCCGGCGGTGAAGGTCTGGTCGGGACCACCGGTGCCGCCCGCGGCGCCGATCGCAGCGGCGGCAACCCCGATGGAGAGCAGCGACACGCTGACGAGCAGGCTGGTTCCACCCCACACGACAAAAAGGACCCCGACGAGGTCCACGTGCCGGGTCATGGTGTCAACGAACCTCCACCCGGACTTCCACACGCGTGGGGACCGCGAGCGGTGAGGTCAGCCGGAACGAGAACCGGGCGCCGTCGCTCACGCCGGCCGGGACCGACAGCCGCACCCGGTGGTGGAACAGGGACTCTCCCGACCCGGCGCACGCGCGGCAGGACTCCATCCACGACTCGCCGCGCCCGCCGCAGAGGGGGCACGCGGCCCGCACCGGGACGTCGAGCGGTACCGTGGTGCCCTCGTCGGCCTCGCGGCGCGAGAGCGTGATCTCGGCGGCGAGAGGCTCGGACTCCTCGCCGGTGAACCCCGCGCGGATCCGGTCGACCGCCGCCGGAATCGACGGGAAGTCGATGTGCACCTCGTCGGCGCACCACGAGCGATCCAGGCTCTGGTCCGACCCGGCCGCGGCGCGACGCTCGACGAGTCGGCGAAACTGCTCGTTACTCAAGGTCACCGTTGAAAGCCCCCGTACCATAGGAGCCGGGCGCGATCCTTGTCAAGGCAACCGCCCGATGCTACCATCCGCCCCGGACTCGACCATGATATCCACGCAGCAGAGCCGGGAATGCCCGTTGTGCGGCGAGCGCATGCGCCGCAAGGAATTCGAACTCGTGGACCTGATCCCGGGCACCACCGAAGCCAAGCGACGGAAGGTGAGCGAGTGGGTCTGCCCCGAGTGTGACTACTTCGAGGAGATCGAGAAGGAAGGCAAGAGCGGCTGAAGGGCGGCCGTCCTCGGCGCGCGTCACCGCGCGCCGAGGGTGAGGAGCACTTCCTTGCGCACCGTCTCTTCGGCTTCCTCCAGATCGAGGGCGGTGTCGCATTCGTCGCACAGCACCTCGAGCACGGCCGGCCGGCTCTCCTCGGTCACGTCCACCCGGGCGTCCTCGAGGCGCACCACGTGCACCTGCAGGGTCTTGACGAGGAAATTCCGCGCGTTGCCGCAGTTCGGACAGGTCAGCGCCATGTGTCTCGGCTCCTTCACCTTCGCGAAAATCGATGGCAGACAAGGAATTGTACGGAATCCGCCCCCAATGAGGCAATGACGATCTTCGCCGGCGCCACCGTGCCGGCCCGAAAGGAACAGGATGACGGCCGCCAACGTCGCAGGGTTCGACATTCACAGCGAGGCGCGCGGACCGCACTGGGTCGCCTGGATCAGCAAGCCTGGTGAGGCCGGGCCGCATCGCTCGATTCTGCTGGTGGGCGCCTCGAAGGAGGAGGCCGAAGCCAAGGCCCGGGAATGGGCCGCGCGCACGGCGGGGGATCAGGCGGGCAGACCGGTCTCGTCGTAATCCGACGGGTCGTAAGAGTCGTCCATGTCCGCATCCACGGGCTCGCCCAGCCGAATCAGGCGGTTGGGACGGTGCTCGCGGTAGGTGCAGTGCGGCCCCTTCGCCTCGAGTGACACAGCCGTCACGCCCGAGGGCCGTACTCGCTGGATGGCGACCACGCACCCGCACGGCAGCAATTCGAGCGTTTCGAGCTGCAGCTGGCTGGCTTCCTGGGCCCGCGCCGAGGGGGGCCGTGCCGCGCCGTTGGTCATCATCGCTCACCTCCCAACCGTTTTTCAGGCTCCTCGACTCGCTCGGGACACGCCCCGATCCGGGCAGACACCTGGGACGTTTCCGGATCTATCCCGGACCCGTCTTCTGCTGGCTTCTGGCGGGTTCACCCTGTTAGACGCCACGAGGGCCCCGCCGGTTGCATCCCTGATTGCCGCGGCCGGTAAGGATACCCGAACCCGGCTGTGAACGCGAGCATTCTTCGATCAATTCCCGTTGTGCGCCGTTTCACGGCCCGATTCCGGATAAACCAGGAGTGCCTCGACGGCCACACCGGGGAGCAGGTGGCGGGCCGCCCGCACGTACACCTCGAGCTGACGCTGGTGCCACGGCCGAGCAGAACCGGTCTTGATCTCGATCACGACCGCGCGGCCGCCGGGCATCAGCGCCAGGCAGTCGATGCTGCCGCGCAGGATCGCCGGGCCGCCGGCGTCCTCGTCGAGCAACGAGAACGGCACTTCGTACAGGCACTTCGCCGTCGCGAGCACCGACGTCACCTCTGGGCGGCTCGCCAGCGCCGCGTAGCAGCGGCACGCCTCGCTGACCAGCGCGTCCGGGTCCGTCACAGCGGCAAGTTCTTCGGGAGCGAGGAGCCGGCGCGCAAAGGCGTCGAGCGCGAGCGAATCGGGCGCGACCCGGGCGGCGCCCGCCGCGAACAGCCGGTGCACCAGCGTGCCGGCGAGGCCCTGGTCCGGCCCGCCGCTTCCGCGCCCTCCCCGGGGTGCATCGGCGTCCGCAACCGCCGCCGTGACGCCCACGCGCCTGGAGCCGGTCCTCGCGGGCAGCGGCGCGAAGTCCGCGTCCGCGTCCGGCTCAATCGGCCGCTCCGCGTTCAAAGGTGGTGGCGCAAGCACAGCATCCTCCGCCGGTGACACGTCGCACGGGCCCGCGGGCACCATCTTGCAAACACGAAAACGGTGGGTCCGCCCCTCGGGCCCGACCCATTCGATCCCTTCGGACGCGGCGGCTGCCGCTGACATGACCTTCTGGAAGCCGGGAGGCAGCACCTCGGCCAGGCTGCCGCGGCCGGCGGCGAAGCGGCCGTCCCGCACGACGCCGGACAGGTACAGTCGCTCGCGTGCGCGCGTCACCGCCACGTAAAGCAGGCGCTTGGTCTCCTCCCGGTCTCGCGCTCGCGCCGCCTCCTCGGCGTCGCACAACGCTCCTCCAACGGACACCAGCGGGCGGCGGGTTTCGGGATCCGGGACGATCAGGATTGGGTCGCCGCCCCCGCCGGTCCCCCGCCCGAGGTTCACGAGGAACACGACCGGGAACTCGAGCCCCTTCGCGGCGTGCACGGTCATCAGGTTCACCGCGCCGGCGGCGTCGATGATCGCGTTCGACTCGTCACCCGCCGAAAGGCGCGTGAGATGGTCCGCCACCCGGCCGATCGTGGCGTATCCGCGGTTCTGCAGCCGGCGGGTCAGGGCGCGGACCTTCTTGAGGTTCTCCCTCGCCTGGACGACGCGCGGTCCGCGCAGCTCGAACGGCGTAGGCCGAATCCCTCAGCACCACGTCGAGCAGTTCGGCGGGCGGAATGCGATCGACCAGCGGCAGCCAGCGGCGGAGCGACGCCCGGAGCCGGACGAGCGCGCGCCGGTCCTCGCCGTCGAGCACGCCGGCCACCCCCTCCTCGTCTGTCATCAACGCTTCGGCAAGGCGGGGTGCCAGCCGCCGCACTCCGACATCGGACAAGCGGGCAAGCCTCGACCGCAGCAACGCCGCGGCCCGCAGGTCGGACGAGGGGTCGGCAAGGTACCGAACGAGCGCGACGAGGTCCTTCACCTCGTCGGCGTCGAAGAAACCAAGGCCCTTGTAGACGTAGGTGGGGATCCCCTTCGACTCGAGGGCCGACTCGAATTCGCGGTGGCTCTCCCGGGAGCGGAAGAGGATGGCGAAGTCGCCGGGCTGCGCCGGCCGCGGCAGGCCGGTCTGTCGGTCGCGCACCAGAGCGTCCGAGAGCAGGCGCTCCACCTCGCGGGCAATCACGGCCGCCGACTCCGCGGCGTTCCCTGCCGGGACGATCCCCAAGGACTCCTCTCCCGTGTTGCCGAGGCCAGCCGCGACCGGAAACCGGTCGGAGTCACGGTAGCGGAAGGCGTCTGGCCGGCGATCGGCGACCTCGATCGCGCCGAACAGGTCGTTCGTGAACGCGAGCAGGTCCGGCGCGGAACGGAAGCTCCTGGAGATGGACCGGCGCACGCGGGCGCCGGGGCGCAGCGCCTGGATGTGTCGTCGCGCGCGGCCGAGCAGGCGCACGTCCGCATCGCGGAACCCGTAGATCGACTGCTTGCGGTCGCCGACGATGAAGATGGAGGGCTGGAGCGGGGCGTCGTGCGACAGGCCTGCCCCTTCGCCCCAGGACTCGATCAGCCGCGCGACCAGGCGCCACTGCGCGCGGCTGGTGTCCTGGAACTCGTCCACGAGCACGTGGTGGTAGCGGGCTTCGAGGCGGTAGCGGCTCTGCGCGAACTCGTCCATCCGTCGCAGGAGGCCCAGCGCGCGCCACAAGCCCTCGGTGAAGTCCACGGCCGCCCTCGACACGAGCGCCCGGCGGTAGCGGGCACGCGCGACGTGGAAGAGCCGCAGCACGCCCCGCGCCATCGCCCGGTTGACGTCGCGCTCGAACGAGGCCAGCGCCTCGGCGACGTAAGGCGCCAGGGACGCAACCGCCCGCGAATGGCGCGTCCAGCCGGCCGGCGACGGGCAGTGGTCCTTGCGGAAGAGGGGCGCGGGACGGGACCGCGGCGTCCCGGAATTGGTGATGAAGTACGTGGCCAGCCGGTCGAGGACCGCGCGCGAAGCGGCCGTGCCGCCCGCGACCGCCCGCAGGTCGGCCGCGAACAGCGGGAACGCGGGATGTGCCCGCGGGCCGTCGGCGAGGAACGCCTCCACGCCTCCGTCGCCTGCGGCGAGCAGGCCTGCCAGGCGCGCCACGGCTGCGTCGAAGGCGCCTTGCCCGTCGGGACCAGGACCCGAGCCCAGGAACCGCCGCAGGGCCGAGCCGGCCACGAGGCGCCGATCCAGCAGCGCCGCGAGTCCGGCCTTGAGCTTTCGCTCGCCCAGTCTCGCGAGCACGAGTTCCACGTCGGCATCCGACGTCGAGAGCCGGCGCGCCGCGCGCAGCGCCGAGTCCAGCGCCTCGTCCATCAGCCGCGGCGTCTCCGTTTCGTCCGCGATGTCGAATCCGGGGTCGAGGTCCGCCTCGAGGGGGAACTCGCGGAGGAGCGACAGGCAGAAGGCGTCGATCGTGCTGATCTCGATGTCGCCGAGCCGTGCCCGCAGCTCCCGCCACCGGGCCTCGTCCGCCGCCGACCGGGTACCGAGTTCACGCAGCTGGAGGACGATCCGCTCGCGCATTTCGGCGGCGGCCTTGCGGGTGAACGTGATGGCGAGGACGTTGGAGGGATCGACGCCGGCCCTCAGGAGATTGATGTACCGGGTGACGAGAACGCGCGTCTTCCCCGTCCCCGCCGACGCCTCGAGCACCACGTTGCGCGAGGGATCGACGGAGGCGGCGCGCGCCGCCTCGTCGCGGGCCACCACCGGGTCGGCCGGGGGCTCCTCGACCGGGTCGTCGAACGGCAGGCGCGGAGCGGTCCGGTCACTCCGCGGCATAGTCCCTCCGGCACACCCCGGCGTACCCGCACGACGCACACAGCCGCGTGCTCGCCGGCTGCACTGGGAACTCGCCGCGTTCGATCCCTTCGATCGCCCCGAGCAGCCGCGCCTGGCCTCTCGAAGTGCGGCGGCCCCTTCCGGTCCGTCGCCCACCACGACGCGAACGGCGTCCCGCTCGCCGAAGGCCATGTAGCTTGCCTCGGCAACCCTCCAGTCCTCGCCTCGTGACGCCTGCAACTGCTGCTGCAGGCACACGGCGTAGATTGGCAGCTGGATCGAACGGCTGTCGTCGGGCGCGCGACCGCTCTTGTAGTCGATCACCCGGAGCGTCCGGTCCTCCAGCAGGTCCACGCGATCCGCCTTCCCGCGCAGGCGCACTCTTCGCAGACCATCCGGGCCCTGGAGATCGAACTCGCCTTCGATCGAATGCTCGAGGAGCCGCTCCCGCACCGCCACCGGCCGGACGGCCTCCGCCGCGAGGACGATTTCGCCGAGGCCCGCCGATGCCGGCGACCCGAGCAGGCGCATTCGCTCGAGCGCCGCCTCGCCCTCCGGCAGCCGGGCAAGCTGTTCAACCGCGACGGCGGAGAACAGCGCCCGGGCGGCGTCGAGCCGCTCTGGGCCGATGGCCCCGCCCTCCGTCGTTTCCCAGGCGGCGAAGAAGGCGCGGAACACCTCGTGCTCGAACATGCCCCTCGCCTTCGGCGACATCGCTGCCGGGTCGGGTACCTCTTCAGGCAGGCGCAGCACGGTTGCCGCGAAGTACTTGAACGGGCAATCGAGATACCGGTCGATCGCGCTGACCGCATATGCCCGCGTTGCCGGCCCCGAGGCGCCGACGTGGCCGCGGTATGCCGGGGTGTCCGCCGGGGGCCGTGCGAGGCGTACATCGAGCCACGCCGCGGCCTCCCCCGTCAGCGCCTCGGCCGCCGCCGGTTTCGTTGCGAGTGCTTCGTCCGTGAAGACCTCGAGCGTGGCGGCGGGCACCCGAACGACCTCCAGGTGCGCGTGCTCGATGTCCTCGAGGAGGGGCGAGGGCTCGACGATCGCGTCGTTCTCGAGCGCGAAGGTCGAGACCGAGGTTTCCAGCCGGGCGAGCCGCAACAGGTCATCGAATTCCGCGCGTGCGGCCTCGGCGCGAGCGCTGTCGGGTGGCCAGCCGAGCTGCGAGAGCAGGAAGGGCGGGTAGAAGATGTTGCGCCCCGTGGGCTCGGGCCACTCGCCATCGACCAGGCCGGCCAGGTGCACCGCGTCGAAATCGCCGTAGCGCGCCGCACGCGCGTCCACCAGCTGGACGCCGCCCGTGCCGCGACGCGGCGTGAAGGTCTGCGATTCCAGCCAGCGCCTGATGCTGGCGGCGACCGCATCGAGGCGTGCAGGAGGATCGTCGTGGCGCTGCGCGGCCGTGCGGAGCTCGTGGAGCGAGGCGCGGACAGCCGCGCGGGATCCGAGGTGCCGCCCGCCGGGCTCCCCGGCTCCGCTGTACGGACGCTCGTACCGGTCGAGAAAGGCGGTCAGCGTGCCGATGTGGGCCGAGACCGGAGCGACGGTGGCGAGCGGCGCGAGCGCGCTGCAGGCCCCGCACGCGGCGCGGGCAGCCAGGGCCAGGTCGCCCGACCATCCCGCGGCGAGGGCCTCGAGGCGGCGCGGGTCGCCAAGGTAGCCGGCCTCGCGCAGCGCGTGATCGAGGTTTCCGATCGCGCGGGGCGAAGGCTCCTCGGCGCCGGCGCCGAACGAGAGGTGCGGCGACCGGAGCAGCTCGATCAGCGAGGTCCTGCCGAAGCGCGACGCGACCACGGCGAAGACCTGGTCGAGGAGGGCCGCGTACGGCTCCGCAGCGAGCGGCAACGCATCGGACAGCTGATACTCCACCCGGCCGCCTCGAGGACGGTCTGCGCCAGGTAGACGTACGGCAGCGGCCGGCCGAAGACGATTGCGACGCGGGAGGAGTCCACCAGGCCGGCGCGAGCCGCCTGCTTCACGCGGCGCGTCGCGCTCCGCAGCTCCTCCTCGCGGTCGCGGCTGCCGAAGAACAGGCGCAACGAGGGCTCTGCGGGCGCGGCCAGGCGCGGCGCGGGTGTCGCCTCGCCTTCCCAAGCCTCCTCCTCGAGGCCCGGCAGCATCTCGTGCAGGCGCTCGCCGAAGCCGGACGCGAGGAGCCCTCCGGTCGCGACGATCTCCACCGCCTCGAGGTGCGGCAGGCGCGTGAGCAGGTCGAAGTCGGCCGGGAAGAGGCCGCCCGACGGGTCCCCGGCCCGATCCGCGACGGCGACAACGACGAGACGGTAGAGGGCCGGGCCTTCGTCATCCAGCAGCTGCCGGCGCAAGGCGTGCTCGTCGAGGCCGCCTGAGGCGGCCACGCGCCGCTCGAAGTTCCGGAACGCGGCGGCGAGGAAACGGGTCTGGCGGAGCAGGCGCTCGGCACCGCGGTCGAACTCGGCGCGCGGCTCGAGGTCCTCGAGCACCAGCGCCTCGAAGCGCTCGATCGAGCGGCGCTGACGCAGCAGCGCGTCGAAGAACGCCAGCATTTCCACGACGAGCCCCGGCCGCATGCGGAACGGCGGCACGAACCCCTCCTCGACCGCGTCCCGCGCCGCCGCGTTGAGGAGGACCTCGCGCTCGAGCTGCGAGAGCAGGGGACTCGACGCGCCCGAGCGCGCGTGAAGTGCCCGGTACCAGTCCCCCCGGGTCACGAGGTCCGGGAGCGCGAGGACCGCCGGCGATCCCGGGGCCTCGAGAGCCAGGGTCTCCAGTGTCGCCCGGAGCTGGACGGCGGCCGATCGGGAAGGCAGGAGCACGGCCGACGAGCGCACGCGCTCGACGTCAGGAGAAAGGCACCGCGCCGCCAGCGCGCGGTGCAGGCCCAGCAGGCCGGCCGCGCGGGTCAGGCGAATCCGGCGCGGCGTCATCACTTCAGTTCCGGCGGGCGGGAGAGGATCTCGATTCTCTGCAGGGCCTGCGCGATCATCATCAGGGAGCCGGACGCTGCCGCAGACGCGTCCCAGGCAGCGCCGACGTCGCCGTTGAGGGCGGCCTTGGAGCGGGCGCGCACGGCCTGGACGCCGAGGTCTGCCGCGGACAGCAGCGTGGCGTGGGCGGCGGCCATCTCGGGCGGCGGCTTCACTACCGCGATCTGGCGGTACACGCGCTCGAACCGCGAGGCCAGCGAGGGCAGGTCGGCCACGCCGGGGCCGGCCAGGCTCCTGATGTCCTCGAGGCGTTCGCGCAGGTCCTGCAGGCCGCGGATGCCCGGTGCCACGTCGCGACGGTACTGGTCGAACGCCGTCGAGCGAAGCGTCCACTGATCGCGCATCAGGCGCAGCCGGCGCGCGGCGTCCAGCTTCTCTTCGAGGGCGGCCATCAGCGTGCGCACCTCGTCGGGCCGCTTGCCCCCCAGCTGGGCGTCCCGGCTGCGCAGCCGGTCCATCGCCTTGGCAACGCCCCGCACGTCCGCGGAAGCCGCCGCGCGGGTTGCCGTTCGCAGCACCGACTTCGAGAGATCGGCGTACTTCTTCTCCGCCTGCAGCTCGGCCTCGAGTGTGGCCTTGGCCGACTCCTTGGCCCGGCGGGCCCAGTCGGCCGGGAGCTGCGTGCGGTCCTCGTCGACCATCGAGATCACCGCCCGCAGCAGCGTCATCCGCTCGGCCGGCACGTCGGCAACCCGCGCGGCCACCATGGCCTGCTCGATCGACTGCGCCGGCGAAGGGTCGGGCAGGCGGGGCATCGACGGCGGCTCGACCATCGCGACCAGGCTGAGTTCGAACTGCTGCACGCCGGCGTTGGCGCGCAGGCCGGAGATCGTCTCGTCGAGAAGCAATTCCATCTCGCGGACGTCGCGGGAGCGATAGCCGTAGTGAGCGGCCGGCCACCCCGAGATGTACCGCCGGGTCTGCTCGGCAATCTCGAGGCGGCGCGAGGGGTCGGTCGTGATCGCGATCGCCTGCAGCGCCTCGGCCACCTGCCCGGTGAGTACCGCGTAATCCGCCTCGGCACGCGTGGCGACGTACTGCGCGTAGCGGGTGGCCTCGGAGTACCGGTCGGTGCTCTCCCAGTTCACGGCGCTGGCCGGGAGGTTGACGAGCTGAAGCCTCGCGAGCGACGGGTCGCCGAGCGGCATGGAGAAGACCACGCGGTCCCCCACGCGGCTGTACTCCCCGTAGGAGACGAGCGCGGTGCCGTCGTTGAGGATGACACGGAAGAGCGGAATGGCCCCGGCATCCTGCGCGGCCGGAGCAAGGCCGGCGGCCGCCGCAGTGGCGAGCACTGCGAGGCAGAACGCGGGTAGAAGGTGCATGCGGGTCAAGCGTAAGGTCGGTGGGCGCGAAGCGTCAAGTTCCGCGGGATCCTGATTCCCGGTTTCGGCCTCCGAAGGGTCGCCGGGGCCTTGTGGAAATCCTGTGGAAGCGTCGCGCATATCCTGTGGACGAATCGACAGGCGCAAATTACTTCGCAGGCCTGCACGGGCGGGGCGGCGGTGCTGCGCATGTGGACGCTCTCTTCGTCGGTCCTTTCGCTTGACCGTGGCACCAGGCGCCCCGAGAATGTCACGGTTCCTCAGCTGTCTCCGGACGCCTCACATGATGCTCGTTCGTCGCTTCCAGCACACCATCGGCGGCCGCGTGTACAACATCGAGGCGTCCCGCGTCCGGGACGACCGTTGGCGGGCCCAGATCGCGAGGATCCCCGGGATACCCACCGCCCTGATGCCCTTTTACGGCCAGACGGCAGACGAAGCGGCCCGGCTGCTCTGCGAGTGGCTGGCGCGCGCACACCGCACCTCGACGGGTGCGGCATAGGCCGTTTTGCGATACCCTCCCGTAGACATGCTGCGACCGATCATCGGCCGGACCGTCTTCACGCGCTTTGCCTGCCTGGCCTTGCTGCTGATCGCCCAGGCCGTCGCCGCGGCCGAGTTGCCGCGCGTCCGCCTGGTTGCGACGGGCGGAACGATCTCCAACCGCAGCGGCGGACGTCTGAGCGCCGCCGAGCTGGTGGCTTCGATCCCGAACCTGGATCGATACGTTGCGGCGGAGGCCGAACAGTTCGCCAACACCTCGAGCAGCGCCCTCACGCTCGAACAGTTCATCGACCTGGCGAGGCACCTGAACGCGCTGTTCGAGAAGGACCCCGGTCTTGCGGGGATCGTCGTCACCAGCGGCACGGACACGCTCGAGGAACTCGCCTACTTCCTCGATCTCACCGTGCGCGACGCGCGGCCGGTGGTGGTCGTCGGGTCGATGCGCAACCCCAGCACCCTGGGTACGAGGGCTCGGCGAACCTGCTCGAGGGCTTCCGGGTGGCGGCCGAACCGGCGTCGCGCGGGAAGGGCACGCTCGTCGTGCTGAACGACGAGATCAACGCGGCGCGCGACGTGACCAAGACCGACGCCCTGCGGCTGCAGACGTTCCAGTCGCGCGGCGTGGGGATCCTGGGCGTCGTGGACCAGGATCGGGTGATGTACTACCGGGACCTCGTGAAGCGTCACGGCGCGGCCAGCGAGTTCGACCTGGCGGGTGTGACCGCGTTGCCGCGGGTGGACGTGATCATGGTCTACCAGGGCGCGAGCGGGGATCTCATCCGCGCGGCGGCGGACGCCGGCGCGAAGGGAATCGTCATCGCGTCGGCTGGCGCGGGCGCCACGAGCGGCACCCAGGACGCGGGCATCGAGTACGCGGTGAGCAAGGGCGTGGTGGTGGTGACGAGCACGAGGACCGGCAGCGGCCGCATCGCCAGCCGCAGGGCGGGGCCTGCCACCGCCCCCGGTGCGCCTGGCGCTCCTGTCCCTGCGGGAGGCGGCCAGCCCGCCGGCGCACCTCGCGGGCGGCCCATGCGCGTCGCCGCCGAGGATCTTCCCCCTCTCAAGGCTCGCATCCTGCTGATGCTCGCGCTGACGAAGACCAAGGACCCTGTCGAGATTCAGAGGATGTTCGTGGAGTACCGAACTGCCCCGCATGCGCATGATCCAGGCATGACGCCAGCATCAACATGGCGTTCTTGCGTATTGACGCCATAACGCCTCCCACGCTACCCTGCCCGGTTATGAAGACGGTCAAGAGCCCGAGAGGGCGCTCCCCGAAGCCGCCGGAGGTGTCCGACCTCGTGGCGGACCAGCCGCGCATCACCGTCCGGCTTCCGCTCGAGACCAAGGCCCGGCTGATGGCGCTCGCCACCGTGACCGGTGTGCCGGCCTGGCAGTTGATCAACGTGGCGATCGATCTGCTCTGGAAGGGCCAGGAGGAAGACGTGCGGGCGCTGGTCAGCAAGCTGGCGCCCCGGCTGGCGGCGCAGTACCTGAAGGGCGAAGAGTAACCGCATGGACGTGGCAATCGAGAACGACCGCGGCGTGTACCTGTTCCGGCCGGAGACTGCGCGGGGCCGGGAGTGGCTCAAGGCCAACGTGCCCGGGGACAGCGGCCAGTGGCAGCCGGCCGGGTGGTTGGTGCAGGGTGCGGACAAGGCGCAGGCCCTCGCCACGCGCCTGGCGGAAGCGGGCCTCGAGGTGGCGGAGGCGCCGAAGTACTACCTGCAACGCCGCCGGCAGACGGACGACGGGGAGTGGTTGCACTGAACGCTGCCGCGGACGAAGCCAAGTAGCAGGATTTGCGATGGCCGGGGGACGCCGGTTGGTTATTCGCGGCGTGAGGGATTTTGGTGGACCTGACGGGAGTCGAACCCGTGACCTCCTGAATGCCATTCAGGCGCGCTCCCAACTGCGCTACAGGCCCACCCGGTTGGAACTTCCTATACTAGCCCAGCACGCCGGCTCCGGTCAAAGCCCGTGTCCCCTCACAGGATGGCGTCCAGCACCAGCACTCCGACGAGCCCGGTGACGCCGACGGCGGTCTCCATCAGCGTCCACGTCTTGATCGTGTCCTTGATGCTCAGGTTGAAGTACTCCTTCACCAGCCAGAACCCGCCGTCGTTCACGTGCGCGAGCATCAGGCTGCCCGACCCGATCGCCAGCACCATCAGCTCGCGGTTCACATTGGAACCCGTCACCAGCGGCAGGATGATGCCGGCGGTGGTGATGCCGGCGACGGTGGCGGAGCCGACGCAGACCCGCAGTACGGTCGCGATCAGCCACCCCAGCAGCAAGGGCGACACCATCGACCCCTCGAGCAGCCCGCCGATGTAGGCGCTCACCCCGCTGTCCACCAGCACCTGCTTCAGCGCCCCGGCGCCCGCGATGATCAACATCACCATCGTCAGGCTGGATATGGAGTGGGCGAGCGACGCCATGACGTCGCCCATCGTCCTGCCCCTCGCCAGACCCAGGGTGTAGATCGCGAGGAGCAGCGAAACCAGCATGGCAACCACCGGGTTGCCGGCATATCCCAGGAATCGCCGGGCAACGCTGCCCTCCGGCAGCAGGTAGCCCGCGATCGTGCCGAGGCTGATCAGGATGACAGGCAACAGGGCCGACAGCACGCTGGTGGCGAAGCCGGGCAGGCTGGCGCTCGAATCCGGCGGCGCCCCGGTGAACTCGGCCATCGGCCGGGCGTCGACGCTCTTCAGGCCGCGCGAGAGGATCGGGCCGGCGACGATGATCGCCGGGATGGCGATGACGATCCCGTAGACCAGGGTCCTCCCGATGTCGGCGTGGAACATCGCGGCAATCGCGGTTGGTGCGGGGTGAGGGGGCAGGTATCCGTGGGTCACCGAGAGCGAGGCCAGCGTCGGGAGCCCAACGTACAGCAAGGGGACGCGAGCCGAGGCCGCCACCGCGAAGACGATCGGCATCATGATCACGAAGCCGACGTCGTAGAAGAGCGGGACGCCCACGATGAAGGCGGTGAGCATGAGCGCCCATTGGACCCGGCCGGTGCCGAACAGCCCGACGAGGCTGCCAGTGATCCGCCGCGCCGCCCCGCTGTCGGCAACGAGCTTGCCGAGCATCGCGCCGAGGCCGAGGATCATGACAAGGATGCCGAGCGTATCGCCGATCCCCCGTTCGACGGACGCCACGGCCTCGTTGAGGCCCATTCCGCCAGCCAGCGCGACGCCGAGCGACACGATGACGAACGCGAGGAACGAGTTGAGTTCCAGGAAGAGGATCAGCGCGAGCAGCAGCGCGATCCCCACGGCCACGATCAGGAGTGGCATGCGGCTGCTTCCCTCCCTCCCTCCGAAACGCTGCGCCTGCCCGCTGTCCTCTACCGCGACTTGCTGCTGCCGTCCCGGGACAACGCCCGCTTGATGGCGGCCTCGGCGAGCGGCCCCATGATGTCGTAACCCTTCGTGTTCGGGTGGAGGTCGTCCTCGCTGAGCTCCGCTCGCAGGAGGCCTCTCTCGTCCACCATCGCGGAGAAGTAGTCGAGGTACACATGCCCGTTGTCGCCCGCGTACTTCTCGATCCACGCGTTGACCGCCTTGATGCGCGCCATCGAACGCAGGCTGGTCTGGGGGGCGCCAGGCCCGCCCGCCGTGAAGTGGTAGTCGCTCACCGGCGTGATGCTCGCGAGGACAACCTCGATGCCCGCCGCTTTCGCCAGCTGGCTCATCGACGCCAGGTTGCCCTCGATTTCCTCGTCCGTCATCGGGCCGGTGTTGCCGGCGATGTCGTTGGTGCCGGCGAGGATGACCACCACCCCAGGCTCGAGGGCCACGACGTCCGGCCGGAACCGGACGAGCATCTGCGGCGTCGTCTGGCCGCTGATGCCGCGATCCACGTAGGGCCTGCCCTCGAAGAAACGGCCGAACCGGGGCTGCTGCCAGCTGTCGGTGATCGAATCGCCCAGGAAGACGATTCGCGTTTCTCCGGGGCGAGGCCTCCCCACGGCCGCGTTGGCCTGGCGATAGCGGTTCAGGGCAGCCCAGTCGCGCAGACGAGCGTCGTTGCGGACCACCGAGTTCAGCGCCTGAGCGAGCTCGGGGCACGACGGGACGGTGGCTGGTGCGGGCGGTGTGCCGGCCGTCTGGGCGAAACCACTGGAGCCGGCCAGGCAGAAGACGGTCGCTACGACAAGGTTGCGCATCGCGCTAGTGTAGTCGCGATCGAGTGTTGCCCCGCCGCCGAGCTGTCTTTGTTTCGCCGGATGTTTTCGGGATTCCCATGGACGGCTCGGTGGGCCTGGCGGCGAAGGTAGGGGTCCGAGGCGCCTCGCCGAGGCCGAGTCGAGATCCCGAGACGGGACCTACCTAAGGGGACCGATGAGCCGCTCGTAGTCGGCGGGAGTGTCGATATCCTGGAACGCGCCCTCGTCTTCGACGGGCACGTCGACGGTCTCCGCCGGGTGCGCGCGCACGACCTGGCGTGCGCCAAGCGCAAGGTCCGCGGCCGCGATCTCGGGAAACAGCCGCGCCGCGAACACGACGGGGTGGCCGTGGCGGCCGTCGCTGCGAACGGGCCTGGCAATGGCGGCGCCGCCCGATCGCCATGCCGCGATCACGCGGGCGACAGTTGCGGCCGAGACCAGCGGCAGATCCACCGGCACCACCAAGACGCCTTCGAGGGGAAGGTCCGCGAGCGCGTCGAGCCCGGCAAGCAGCGACGACAGTTGGCCGCGGTCAGGGCTGGGGTTTTCCACCAGCCGGGCCGCCACGCCGGCTCTCGCGGCATGCTCTTCGATGCGCGCGGCATCGCGCCCGAGAACCACAACCACTTCGCCCGCCCCGCCCTGCCGTAACGTCGCGACCAGTCGCTGCAGGAATGTTCGGCCGTCGCCCGAAGGCAGGAGCGCCTTCGTGCGCCCCATCCGGGAAGATGCCCCGGCCGCGAGAACGATACCGCCAACCATGAGGCGATTGTACCCGCGCGGCGGGCGCGCAGACCGCGCGAGAGACGTCGTGCACCACGTCCGTGGACGATGGCGTCGGCGCAAACCCCTCATGCTAGAATCAACAGCCATGGCTGACCAGGAGCTGACGATACGCTGCCAGCGGTGCGGCGACCCGATGGAGATGAAGGATCCGGCCCCGGGCGAGCCGTGGCGGCCCGATCAGTTCTGGGTCTGCACCCGCTGCGGACGCCACTTCTGGACCACGTACGCCAACCCCCCGGCTGCCGCCAAAGAAGCCCCGCCGAAAACCGAGGCATGAGGCGGAGCCGACACACAACGGTGGAATGCCGAATGCACCTCCGCGACAGCATGCCCGACCATGATAAGACCCTCGATGCTTACGCGGGGCTCTTCAGCCGCCTCTGGATGACGCCTGACCTCCCCTCCCCCGACGACGAGGACGAAGAAGACGAGGACTTCGTCGGGGACCCCGACGACGACGAGGACGACGAAGACGAGGAGGACGAGGAAGAGGGGACGTGGTACGTCGCCTCCCCCGCTGTCCGCTAACGGACACTCTCCGCTTGACTTCCCGCCCGGTTCTGCCTACACTTTCCCCGATTTCAAGCTCATCGTGGCGACCCCGGCTGGCGAGACGTTTCTCGTGCTGCCGGCGTATTCCTCGGGTCAATCGTCCACGAACGGCACGAACGGGGCTCTCGTTTCTTTTCACTGAACGGAATCGGGCGCCTGCCCTGCCGTTTCAGCTGCCTGCAGCCTCCGGGATGATCCCGGGGGTTCGTTGATCGGAGGACACGGGTATGCCGACCGGGACCATCGCGCGTCTGCTCATCGACAAGGGGTTTGGCTTCATCAGGGACGAAGGGGGCATCGAGCACTTCTTCCATCGGAGCGCGGTTCGCGGCGCCGTCTTCGAGTTGCTGCGGGAAGGCCAGCGCGTCGAGTTCACGCCGGAGGAATCGGCGAAGGGACCGCGCGCGGGTGAAGTCCGGCTGATCGAAGGCTGAGTTCCGACGACGACCGCCCCGGCTCCCGCGGCAGGGGGCCGGGCCTGCTTCCTCCTCGTTTCCCGCCCGGCGGCGGCGGCGGTGGCGCACCTCACTCGCATCCACCCACATGGAAGCGCGGCTCGCCATCAGCGCCGGCAGTCTGCCCTTCACCCGCTGCGCCTCTCGATGCGCGTTTCTCACCAAGGAAAATTCGGGTAAGATCGACGGCGGAAGCGAACGGGGCCCGGTGGCCCTCCCGGTCTTCAAAACCGGTCGCTCCCCGCTCTGCGGGGGGGCTGGGTTCGACTCCCAGGCGCTTCCGCCAGCCTTCGCTGGCCTGCACAGAGTTTCGCCAGATGCTCGGCCAGCTTCGGCTGGCAGGCCGCCGAAGGCTGTCCGCCGTAGTTCGCGGAGCGAACGGAGGCGGACGGCTCGATACACCTCACGCCATCTGGATCCACTCGACCAGCCGCCCGGTGTCTTCCAGCGTCTCCACCGCGAGGTCCGCGCCCGCAGCTTGGAGCGTCTCGATCGCAAACCCGCCGGTTGCCACCGCCACCGTCCGGCTCCCGTGAGCGCGTCCGCACGCCACGTCGAGCGGGGTGTCGCCCACGACCACCACGTTTCGCGGCGCCACCTCCGGCATGCCGAGCGCGCGCGCCCTTTCGAGGGCGACGGGCACCAGGTCGTTGCGATCCGCGGCGTCCTCACCGAACGCACCAAGCGCGAAGTAGGTGTGAAGGCTGAAGCGCTCCAGCTTCAGGCGCGCGCCGTGGGAGTGGTTGCCGGTGAGCAGCGCCACGGTGACGGACGGCTGCGACGCAAGCGCGTCGAGAAGCGCCACGACACCTGGAAGAGCGCCGAAACGCGGCGCGAGCGCCGACAGTTCCCCCGACAGGCAGCGGAAATAGGTCGCGAACAGCTGCGACACCGCCTCGGCGTCGGCGGCCAGGCCGTGACGGGCGAGCACGTCGGAGAGGATGATGGTATCGGTGCGGCCGGGAACCGGGATCCCTGCGAGACAGTCGTCGATGCCACACCACTCCCTGAAGGCGCGGGTCATCGCCCTGCTCCCCGCGCCCCCGGTCCAGATCAGCGTCCCGTCGATGTCGAACAGGACCAGCCTGTGCCCGTTGCCGGCCTCCCTGCGCCAGCCGGCGCTCATTCCATCTGTATATTGTTCGCGCGCGGCCCCTTGTTCGAGGGCTCCTCCTCGAAGCTCACACGCTGCCCCTCGTTCAGCTGGTCGAAGGCGCCCTGCGCCACGGCGCTCCGGTGGAAGAACCACTCCTGACCGCCATCGTCGCGGATGAACCCAAAGCCACGGTCGCGGACGAGTCGCTTGATTGTTCCGGTCGGCATCCGAATGTCCTCCGGTCGGCATCCCCGGATTGTCGGGGATGACTGCGGCGGATATCAAATCGCGTTCCACCTGCTCAACCTCGTGTTTCGCGGCCGCTCTGCCCAGGCGGATGCGGCCGGCGTTGCGAAGCGAAAGGAAAAGTGCGCAATCGAGGGCGTTGTGTATGGATCTGCATCAATGGCCGAGCCAGCGTCTCCAACCCCGAGCTTCCTGCACCGTCCCGGTTCGAGCGTCCCAGGTAAGAGCCCGGCTGGCAACCCTGGACACCGCCGGGTCTTGGGTGAGCACCAGGAGGGACATTTCGGGCCGGACGAGGGCGGCGAGACCTCGCGCCACGCCGTCGGCCTGGGACGGATCCAGGTCGAGGGTCGGATGCTCCACGAGGATGACACGCGGCGCGAGGGCCAGGGCGCGACCGAGCCTGACGCGCAAGCGATCCGCGACGTCGATCGATCCCACCGGGGCATCGAGGAGATCGGGGGCCAGCCGCACGTCGCGAGCCATCGACTCCACGCGAGCCCGGATGTCGGGTGCAAGCGGGTCGACCGACAGTGTCAATGGCACGGCCAGATTCTGCGCGACCGTCAGGTGATCGAGGAGCACGACCCGGGGGTTGACGATCCCGAACAGGTCGAGAAAGTGCAGCCACGCCTCCTGCGAGCGGAGGGTCGCCGTGGAGACGCCGCCGACGATCACCTCGCCGGAGTCGGGCAGCGACGCGCCGGTGATCAGGTCGACCAGCACCGACGACGCGGTGGCGTCGAGTCCCGACACTGTGACGAGCTGCCCGGGCGCAACGACCAGCTCGCCCACGCGCAGCGGGCGCAGGCCCCGGTAGTCCTTGACCAAGCCGCGGATCTCGATCACCGGTGCGGCGGCCGCCATGCTCAGCACATCCCGCCGACGACGCTGCGCTCGTGGACGACGAGGATGTCGTCGGGCGACTCGCCGACCTCGATCCGCCCGCCGTCGAGATCGGCCGACGACTTGTAGTCGGCGTAAATCGTCAGCCCTTCCACGCTCAACACGTGCTCGCCGGCGCGGGGCCCGGGGGCCGCGGGGGTCAGACGGTAGCCGAGCGCGCCGCAGCCGCCCGCGAACGAGAGCCTGAGGGCGGGGCGCGAAGGGTCGCGCGCCAGCCAGGCCTCGACGGCATGCCTGGCGTCCGGAGTGATCGTCAGGGTCATGGCGTTGACTTCCGCGCGGCCGCGCGGCCGCGCAGGTCCGCGAAGGCCTCCTCGGGGAGGACGCACTGGCCGGGCCGCTCCGGGCCGTGCGAGGGGTCGCCGTGGTAGTCGGAGCCGCCGCTCGCGCCGATGCCCAGGCGGTTCGCGAGCTCGCGGTAGTGGGTGGTCATCTCCGGCGAGTGATCGCTGTAGTAGACCTCGATCGCATCCAAGCCGGCGGCGGCTAGCGGCGGCAGCCATTCGTCATGCCCCAGCAGTGCCGGGTGCGCGACGGCCGCGATCCCGCCGGCCTCGTGGATCAACGAGACGACCCCCGCCGGGGACGGCGCGCGCCTGGGGAGCCAGGCGGGCATGTGGTCGGCGAGATAGAGATCGAAGGCCTCGCGCGTCGTGCGGACGTGACCGGCGCGGACCATCGCCCGCGCGAGCAGCGGGCGGCCGATCGAGGCATCGGTGCCGTCGTACCCCGCCAGCGCCGCCTCGACGTCCACGGGCAGGCCAAGGTCCGCAAGCCTCCCGGCCATTTCGTGGAAGCGGCGGCGGCGGTCCGCGCGCTGCGAAGCGAGGAACTCGGCGAGCGCGGGGTGCCGGGGATCGAAGAAGTACCCGAGGACGTGGACGTCCTCGACGTCCTGGAGCGCCGTGATCTCGATGCCGGGGACGAGCTCGAGGCCCTCCCGGGCGCAGCCGGCCGCCACCTCGTCGAGCGCGGCCACCGTGTCGTGGTCGGTGATGCTGATCGTGCGCAGCCGCGCCCGACGGGCCACCGCGGCAATGTCCCGCGGCTCGCAGCGGCCGTCCGAGGCGGTGGTGTGCAGGTGGAGATCGATCACGCGTGGGCCCGGGACGCGCGGCCCGAGCCGCGGCGCGCCGGGGCCTGCCGCCGACGCTTGAGCGCCCGGTACTCGCGGATCAGCAGCTCGAGGTGGGCGCGCTCCTCGTTCGCGAACTCGAGGAACACCTGCTTGCCCTCGGAGTCCTCGAACTTCTCGCCGTAGCGCTTGAAGAACCGGTGCGAGGTCCGCTCGCAGCGGATGCCGAGCATCAGCGCCTGCCGGTCGTCCACGCCGCCGCGCGCGATCTGCTCCGCGCCCGCCGCGAAGAGGCCGTTGGCGGCGCCCTTGAAGAACAGGAACGTCGGGCCGCGACTCGAGCCGCGGGTCCTGCGCGAGCAGCCTCTGGTAGCGCTTCTCGAGCGTGGAGAGGTGCTCGCGCTCTTCCTCCGCCAGCTTCTGGAACACCGTCCGGCCGCGGGCGTTGCGGGTCATCTCGGCCGCGCGCGAGTAGAACTCGAGGCCGCTGCGCTCGGTCGCGATCGCGATGCGCAGCGCGTCGCGCGCGAAGAGCAGTTCGGTCGTCACCGGCTCGGACGGCGCCGGCCGGCCCGTGCGGCATTCCTCGCACGTGCCGTAGATCTGCAGCACGCTCTGGCGCGCCGAGAAGCTGCGCGCGGCCGCCACCTCCTCGATCAGCGCCTCGATGTCCGAGCTGAGGAACTCCGACGACCGGTTGCAGGTCTTGCAGATGAGGTGAAAGTGCCGCGGGTGACGGTAGGAGTGCTCGAAGCGGAAGCGGCCCTCGCCGAAATCGACCTTGCGCGCGATGCCGGCCTCCACCATCCACTGCAGCGCGCGGTAGACGGTCGCCCGGCTGATCCGGCTGGTCCTCCCGGTGGATCAACTCCACGAGATCGTCCGCGCTGAGGTGACCCTCGTGGCGGAGGAAGACGTTGAGGATGAACTCGCGCTTGCTCGGAGCGCTTGCTGCCCGGCGGGCGGAGGCGATCGAGTTCGGTCGTGCTGGGGAGCGTCTGGGTCATGGCAGTTGCGGTCCTGGACGCTAAGAATCCGCTCGGGCCGGCGGCCGCAACTGCCCCGGTCGCGGGTCAGTTCTCGTCGCACCGTGAACGACTGGCCGCACCCGCAGGTGGACGTGGCGTTGGGGTTGCGGATCGTGAAGCCGCCGCCGGCGACGTTGTCCACGAAATCCACCTCGGCGCCCTTGAGGTACCGGATGCTGATCGGATCCACGTAGAGCTTCACGCCGTTCGACTCGATCACCTGGTCCGTGTTCCCCGGCGTCTCCTCGATCATCGAGGCCGTACTGGAAGCCCGAGCAGCCGCCGCCCTGGACGAACACGCGCAGGCCGCACGCCTGCTTGTTCTCCTCGGCCAGCAATTCGGTGATCTTCGAGGCCGCGATGGTAGACACATTGATTTGGTTCATGTTGTAAGGGGGTCTCCTTTTAGCGATTATATCGGCTTCCCGCAGTCCATTCAAGGCGCAGGCCAGCCTGGCCGAAAGCAGTGCTTTCAGCCAAGCTGTTATGTTTCAACGATTTAGCGGGTTGGCCGCCCGTGCTACGCCAGCGTGGCCAGCTGCTTCGCCGACTCGCTTTCGACGTCCTTGTGCAGGCTGTTGCCGTGCGAGTCCATCGTGACGATGCACGGGAAGTCCTGCACCTGCATGTGCCACATCGCCTCGGGCACGCCGAACTCGAGCAGCGACACGCCAGTCACCTGCTCGACGCACCGCGCGTAGAACTGCGCCGCGCCGCCGATGGCGCTCAGGTACACCGCCCCGGCGTCCTTCAGGGCCGCCAGCGTCTTCGCCCCCATGCCGCCCTTGCCGATGACGGCGCGGATGCCGAACTTCCTGATGACCTCGCCCTGGTACGGCTCCTCGCGGATGCTCGTCGTCGGCCCCGCCGCCATCATCTTCCAGCCATCGCCGTCCTTCAGGACGACCGGGCCGCAGTGGTACAGGACGCCGCCCCTCAGATCCACCGGCGGGTCGTGCTTCATCAGGTAGGAGTGCACCGAGTCGCGGCCGGTGTACATCATCCCGTTGAGCAGCACCACGTCGCCCACCTTCAGCGAGCGAATCTGCTCCTCGCTGATCGGCGAGGTCAGCACGACTTCCTTTCCCGTGCGCGTGAAGCCGGCCTGGTCGAGCATCGGAAGCGCCGGGTGGCTGGGGTCGCGGTAGAGCCAGCTGCGTGATCGATCCGTCGCGGCGGATCGAGCACGACGCCGAGGCGGCGGAACGCCCAGCAGTCGTAGGCGACCGAGACGAAGAAGCTGGCGGGCAGGCGGTTCAGCACGCCGACCTTGCAGCCGATCAGCGTCGTCTTCCCGCCGAAACCCATCGTCCCGATGCCGAGGACGTTGACGGTCTCCATGATCGTCGCCTCGAGCTCGGCCAGCGCGGGGTCGGGGTTCACGTCGTCGAGCGTGCGGAACAGCTGCTGCTTGGCGTGGGCGTAGCCCGCTGGCGCGATCGCCGCCGATGCAGACGCCGATGGCGCCCGGGACTGCAGCCCTTGCCCTGCGCCTGCCAGACGGCGTGGAGGATGCACTTGCGTACGCCGTCGAGGTCCCGGTCGGCGCGGCCGAGGTTCGGCAGTTCGCAGGGGACCGAGTACTGGATGTTCGTGTTCTCGCAGCCGCCGCCCTTGAGCAGCAGCTTGACCTCGATCTCGTCCTGGTCCCACTGCTCGAAGTGGATGACCGGCGTCCCCGGGCCGAGGTTGTTGCCCGGAGTTCTTGCCGGTGATCGAGTCCACCGAGTTCGGCCGCAGCTTCCCGCGGCGCGTCGCCTCGGCGATGGCGTCGCGGATCTGCTCGGACCATCCAGACCTGGTTGGCGCCGATCGGCGCCCGGATCTCGAAGGTCGGCATGCCGGTGTCCTGGCAGATCGCGCCTTCGCCGTCCGCCGCCTGGTCGATGTTCTCGGCGATGATGGTCAGCGCCTGGGCCGACTGGGTCCCCGCGGGTTCGTCGCCGAGGGCGGCCTTCATGGCGGCGCGGACGTCAGGCGCGAGATCCGTGGAGGTCTTGACGATCGAGCTCGAGGATGCTGCCGAAAAATGCTGGTAACATGGCGGTGAGTATACACCTGCCGTGAATCACCGCATCGAACGAGACCCCCTCGGCGAGCGCCAGGTTCCCGCCAAGCGCCTACTACGGCATCCAGACCCAGCGGGCGGTCGAGAACTTCCCGATCAGCGGCCTGCGGGCGCAGGACGATCTGGTGACCGCCACCGTCCTCGTCAAGAAGGCCGCCGCCGAGGCGAACCTCGCGCTCGGCCGGCTCGACGCGCGGGTGGGGCGGGCGATCCTCCAGGCGGCCGACGAGATCCTGGCCGGCGGGCTGCGCGACCAGTTCGTCGTGGACGTCTACCAGGCCGGCGCCGGCACCTCGCACAACATGAACGCCAACGAGGTGCTGGCCAACCGCGCGGCGGAGATCCTCGGCGGCACGCGCGGGACCTACGACGTGGTGCACCCGAACGACCACGTCAACATGGGCCAGTCCACCAACGACGTCTTCCCCACGGCCACACGCCTGGCGCTGCTCCTCGGGCTGGCGCCCGCTGCTGGTCGGCGGCGCAGCGGCTGGCCGATGCGCTGGCGCGGAAGGCCACGGAGTTCGACGGCGTGCTGAAGGTCGGCCGCACGCACCTCCAGGACGCCGTGCCGATCACGCTCGGGCAGGAGTTCGGCGGCTTCCAGGGGTGCGTGGAGGTGGCAGCGGCCGAGGTGAAGCGCGCGGCCGGCGCGCTGCACGAGTTGAACCTCGGCGCAACGGCGGTGGGCACGGGTCTCAACGCCGGCGACGACTACGTTTCGCTCGCGGTCGGCGAGCCTGCAGCGGCAGACGGGGCTCGGCGTCCGGCCGGCCAGGAACCGCTTTCGGGTCACCCAGAGCATGGGCGACGTGCTCGGCTACTCGTCCGCCGTGCGGCGCCTTGCCGTGGAGCTGGGCAAGATCGCCAGCGACCTGCGCCTGCTGGCCATGGGGCCGCGCGCGGGCCTGGCGGAAATCATCCTGCCGGCGGTCCAGCCGGGATCCTCGATCATGCCGGGCAAGGTGAACCCGTCGATGCCCGAGATGGTGAACCAGGTCTGCTTCCAGGTCATCGGGTGCGACGCAACGATCGCGGCAGCTTGCGAGGCCGGGCAGCTCGAGCTGAACGTGATGATGCCCGTCATCGCCTGGAACGCGATCCACTCGACGGTGATCCTGCGAAACGCCATGGCCACGCTCGCAGAGCGCACCGTGGAGGGGATCGTCGTAGACGCGCCCCGGTGCCGCGAGCTGCTCGACCGCAGCACGGCGGTCGCCACCGCCCTCAGCCCGTATATCGGGTATGCCGCGACGGCGGAGATCGCCAAGGAGTCCGTGCGGAGCGGGCGGCCGATCCGCGACCTCGTGCTCGAACGAGGCCTGTTGAATGCCGAGCAGCTCGAGGAGATTCTCTCGCCCGAGAACATGACGAAACCCGGGGTCGCCGGGAAGATGAGGCGGGGCGTTCACGCTGGTCGCGCTGACGGTCGCGCTACTGGCCGGCGCCTCTGCCGCGAGCGCGCAGAGCACCGCGCAGACCCGCCACGGGCGCCTCTTTCCGCCCGAGGATCTCGGTCTGCTGGAGAGCCCCGACCGCGACGTCTGGCAGAAGCCCGAGCGCATCATGGACGCGCTGGGCATCGCCGACGGGTCGAAGGTGGCCGA
Source organism: uncultured Acidobacteriota bacterium (assembly GCA_963744445.1). Lineage (GTDB taxonomy): Bacteria > Acidobacteriota > Vicinamibacteria > Vicinamibacterales > Fen-181 > CAVUTP01. The sequence goes on along the minus strand of CAVUTP010000014.1, from coordinate 643,283 downwards.
CGTGGGGGCGGGAGGCGGCTGGTTCACCGTCAGGCTGGCGCGGCGCGTCGGGCCGAACGGGCGCGTCTTTGCCGAGGACGTGCAGCCGCAGATGAAGGAGGCCACGCAGCGCCGGGCGTCGAGGGAACGTCTCGGGAACATCGAGTACATCCTGGGGACGGCCACCGACCCGATGCTCCCGAAGGCGGCGCTGGACGCCGTCCTCATCATCGACGCCTACGGCGAGATTCCCAACCCGCTGCTGTTCCTCCAGAACGTGCGCGCCTCGCTGAAGGAAGGCGGTCGCGTGGGCATCGTGGACTACAAGCGGCAGGGCGGCGGCCCGGGACCGGACGGCGCGAGGCCCGACCCCGCCAGCGTCGAGGAAGTGGCACGAGCCGCGGGGTTGCGCCTGGTCGCCCGCGAGACCTTCCTGCCCTTCCAGTTCTTCCTGGTGTTCGAACGGCAGGGTTGACGGTTCACGGTTGACGGGCAACGGTTCGTCAAGTGCTGAACCCTCGTCGTAGACCCTGAACTCGAGATGTCCCGGTGGAGCAGACCATGAAAACTGCGCTGACGATTGCGGGAAGCGATTCCGGCGCCGGCGCCGGGATCCAGGCGGACCTCGAAGACGTTCGCGGCGCACGGCGTGTACGGGACGTCGGCGATCGCCGCGGTGACCGCGCAGAACACGCTGGGTGTCACGGGGTTCGTGACGCTGCCGGCCGACATCATCATCGCGCAGATCGAGGCGGTGGCCTCCGACATCGGCGTGGACGCGGCGAAGACCGGGATGCTGGCCAGCGCCGCGATCGTCGAGGCGGTCGCGGCGGCGGTGGACGACCTGGAGATCCCCCGCCTCGTCGTAGACCCGGTGATGATCGCGAAGAGCGGCGACCGCCTGCTCGAGGAGGAGGCGGTGGCTGCGATCAGGACGGAGCTCCTGCGCCGCGCCTTCGTCGTCACCCCCAACGCGCCGGAGGCGGAAGTGCTTGCGGGAATGTCGGTGAAGACGACGGCCGACGCCCGCGAGGCGGCACGCCGCATTCTCAAGCTGGGACCGTCGGCGGTCATCGTCAAGGGCGGCCACCTGGAGGGCGACGAGGTGGTGGACCTCCTCTACGACGGCCACGAGTTCACGGAGTTTCGGGGTCCCCGCGTGGACAGCCGCAACTCGCACGGCAGCGGCTGCACGTTCGCGGCGGCCCTCGCCGCCAACCTCGCCCTCGGTCGCGGACTGAAGGAAGCGACCGGCCTGGCCAAGGAGTACGTGGCCGGCGCCATCCGCCATGGCCTGCCAATAGGCCACGGCCACGGGCCGATGGACCACTTCTGGCGCGGGCTGCCTGCGAGGGAGCCGGCGGTGCACAGTTGACGGTCGAGGGTTCACGGTCCGCGCCACGCTGGCCACGTGGAGAGCCGAACCGCGCCCTCGATTCTGACCCCGCACGCGGACCCGCGTGCGGGCACCGTGAACCGTCAACCCTGAACCCCTGAACGGTCGAACCCTCAACCGCTGTTGATATACTGGTGGGATGCACAACCGGCTCGTCGGCATCGGCTCCGGCCGCCTCGACCTGGACGGGGTCGTGCGGCAGGTGTCGGACGGCGAGGCGGGGCACGGGGCGGTGGTCACCTTCATCGGCACCGTGCGAGGCGAGAACGGCCGGCCGGCGGGTGCTGTGGCTCGAGTACGAAGCCTACGACGCGCTGGCCCTGAGGGCATTCCAGTCCATCCTCGACGAGGCGCGGCTGCTCTGGCCCGCAGCCCGCGTCGCGTTCCGCCACCGGACGGGACGCGTCGAGCTGGGCGAGGCCAGCGTGGTCATCGCGGCGGCGTCGCCGCACCGCGCCGAGGCGTTCGCCGCGTGCCGCTACGTGATCGAGCGGATCAAGCAGGTCGCGCCCGTGTGGAAGCGCGAGTTCTTCGAGGGCGGCGAGTCCTGGGTCGAGGGCGCGACGGCGCGCCCCGACGACGAGGGCGCGCGCCAGGAAGCGTTCCGGCGGGCATGCGGGTAAGGGTGCGGCTGTTCGCGCGGCTGCGAGAGCTGGCCGGCGCCGAGGAACTGGCGCTGGAAGTGCCGGACGGCGCGACCGTGGAAGACGTGTGGGAACGCCTGGCCGCCGGCCACCCGGCGCTGGCCGCTCACCGCCGTTCGGTGTCGGCGGCGGTGAACGCCGAGTTCGCGAGGATGCATTCACGAGGGTCGGGGCGGGGGACGAGGTGGCGTTCCTGCCCCCGGTGTCGGGCGGTTGACGAGATGATCGACAAGCTGAACTCCATCGAAGCGCGCTACACGGAGCTGCTCGGGCGGCTCGGCGACCCCGCCGTGCAGGCGGACCCGGCGCAGTACCGCACGCACGCGAAGGCGCTGGCCGAGATCGAGCCGCTCGTGGAGAAGTTCCGCGAGTTCAGGTCGGTGCTGACGCAGATCGCGCAGGCGCAGGAACTGGCCAACGATCCCGACATGCGGGAGCTCGCGCTCGAGGAACTGCGCGGCGCTCGAGCGGCCGGCGCGACGCGCTCGACGCCGAGATCAAGGTGCTGCTCCTCCCGAAGGACCCCAACGACGAGAAGAACGTCGTGCTCGAGATCCGCGCGGGCACCGGCGGCGACGAGGCCGGCCTGTTCGCCGCCGACCTGTTCCGGATGTACACGCGCTACGCCGAGGCCCAGGGCTGGCGCATCGAGGTGTTGTCGAGCAGCGAGACCGGCGTCGGCGGCATCAAGGAAGTCATCGCGCTCATCGAGGGCCGGCGCGTCTACAGCCGGCTGAAGTACGAGAGCGGCGTTCACCGCGTGCAGCGGGTGCCGGCCACCGAGGCGAGCGGGCGGATCCACACGTCGACCGCGACGGTCGCCGTCCTGCCCGAGGCCGAGGAAGTGGACGTCCAGATCGACGCCAAGGACCTGCGGATCGACACCTTCTGCTCCAGCGGTCCCGGCGGCCAGAGCGTGAACACCACGTACTCGGCCGTCCGCATCACGCACATCCCGACCGGCATCGTGGTGTCGCAGCAGGACGAGAAGTCGCAGATCAAGAACCGGGCGAAGGCCATGAAGGTGCTGCGGTCGCGCCTCTACGAGATGGAGATGCGGAAGCAGCAGGAGGCGATCGCCAAGGACCGGCGAAGCCAGGTGGGCACCGGCGAACGATCCGAGAAGATCCGCACCTACAACTTCCCGCAGAGCCGCATCACCGATCACCGCATCAACTTCACGACGCACCAGCTCACGGGTGTCATGAACGGCGAGCTCGACGAGCTGATCGGCGAGATCTCCTCGTACTACCAGGCCGAGAAGCTGAAGGAAGCGACGGCCGTCTCGTAGCCAGCCGTCACACTCGCCCATGTCCCTCCGAGCCCGCATCGTCGCCGCACGGGACCGCCTCAGCGATGCCGGCATCGACAGGCGCCAGGCCGCCTTCGACGCCGAGCTGCTGGCACGCGAGGCGCTCGGCTGGGACCGCGCCCGGCTCCTGGCCTGGCAGGGCGACCCTCCCCCGCCCGGCTTCGACGCCGCCTACGAGCCGCTCATCGCCCGCCGCGCGCGGCGCGAACCAGCCACCACGATCATCGGCCGGCGGGAGTTCATGGGACTCGAGTTCGAGGTGACGAGCGAGGTCCTCTCCCCGAGACCCGAAACCGAGTTCATCGTCGAAGAGGCGCTGGCGTGCCTGCGCACGGCCGGAGCACGGCCCCCGGTCACGCTGGCCGACGTGGGCACCGGCAGCGGGTGCCTGGCGTCTGCCTGGCCCGGGAGCTCCCCGGCGCGCGGGTGCTCGCCACCGACGTGTCGGAAGCCGCCCTGGCGGTGGCCGCCCGCAACGCGCGCCGCCACGGCGTCGACGAACGAGTGGAGTTTCGCCGGGCGTCGCTGCTCGACGGCATCACGGACACCGCTGCACCTCATCGTCTCGAACCCGCCTTACGTCGCGACCGGCGACATTCGCGGTCTGCCGCCCGAGGTCCGGGAGTTCGAGCCCTTCGTCGCGCTCGACGGCGGGGCCGACGGGCTGGACCTGATTCGCGAGCTCCTTGCGCAGCGCCGTCAACGGCGCTGGAACCCGGCGGCTGGCTGATCTTCGAGTTCGGCTACGGGCAGGAAGACGGCGTCCGGGAGGCCGATCGCCGGCGAGCGGACTCGAACTGGTGCGCATTCGAGACGACCTGCAGGGCATCCCCAGGACGGCGGTCACGCGAAAGAACACTGGCTAATCCCGGAGCTCCCGGAGCTCACTTGTGTTGACGACGAAGCCGTTGTGTTCGCGGGTCCTGTCGCCGTACGTCCGGGCCCAGGCCCGAAGTCTTATGGCTTGCCTCTTCTGTCGCATCATCGCCGGTGAGATGCCTGGCCACGTTCCTGCACGAGGACGAGCAGTTGGTCGTCTTGCAGGACACCAATCCGCAGGCCCCGACGCACGTGCTCGTGATCCCCCGCAAGCACATCCCGACCCTCAACGATCTCTCGCCCGAAGACGATGCCCTGGTGGGCGCGATGTTCCGGCGGGCGGCGGCGATCGCGCGGGAGCACGGGTTCGCGGATCGCGGCTACCGCACCGTGTTCAACTGCAACCGCGGCGCGGGCCAAACCGTTTTCCACATTCACCTGCACGTGCTCGGAGGCCGCGGACTCGGGTGGCCGCCGGGGTAGGACGGTTAATGCAGAATGCAAAATGCAAAGTGCAAGATGCAGAATGCAAAACGCACAACGGGCGGCAGCCGAAGACCGACTCTCCAAGGGCCCGAAACCTGAAGCCTGAAGCCCGAAGATGGACATCCGACAACTGACGACGATCCCCGAGTTCGAGCAGGTCTATGCGCTCGAGCAACAGGTGTGGGGGTACACGAGCATCGCCGACGCGGTCCCTGTACCGATCCTCATCGTGTCGGTGAAGACGGGAGGCCTGCTGCTCGGCGCGTTCGACGGCGGGCAAATGGTCGGCTTCGCCTACTCACTCCCGGGCTACAAGCACGGCCGGACCTTCCAGTGGTCCCACATGCTCGGCGTGGTCAACACCCACCGCGACAAGGGGGTGGGTTGGCGCTTGAAGCTGGAGCAGCGCCGCCTCACGCTCGCGTCCGGTCTCGAGTTGATTGAGTGGACGTACGATCCCCTCCAGGTCCTCAACGCACACCTGAACTTCGCGAAACTCGGCGCGGTCGTGCGGGAGTACCACGAGAACGTGTACGGCGACTCCAGCAGCCCGCTCCACAAGGGCACGCCGACGGACCGGTTCATCGCGGAATGGTGGCTGCGGTCCGCGCGGGTCGAAGAGCGGCTGGCGGGCGGCGGGCGGCCGCCGGGCGCCGAATGGCCGGTGACGGCGGTGGCCGTGAACGCGACGTGCGCCGGCCCCCGATGGCCCCGTCCCGGCCGCGCGGCGCTCGACCTGGACGCCCCGAAGCTCGAGGTGGCGATTCCGGGGGGATTCACGGACATGCAGCGGGAAGACCGAGAGCTCGCCCTCGAGTGGCGCCTTTCCACTCGACAGATCTTCGAGACGTACCTGCCGCGCTACCAGGTCACCGGCTTCGCCAGGACGGAGGACGGCGGGAAGTACTTGCTCGAGACCCGATGAGGCAGACGGGAATTCGCTGAGATCAGCCCGATCAGTTCTTGGAGCGTCGTCACGACCGGTACGCAGGGGGTCGGCACGCAGGAGGTCGGGTCACTTTGCCCTGCCCGGTGAGGCGCCGGCACACAGGAGGTCGGGTCACTTTGCCCTGCCATGAGAGGCAAAGTGTCCCGACCTCCTGCCAGCTCCCCCGGCCCGAGCGGCGCGGAGGACCGGCGCAGCAGGATCCCGCGCATGCCCACCGCCCTGGCCCCCTCGATGTCGTGACGGTAGCTGTCCCCAACCATCACCGCCTCCTCCGGCAGCACTGCCAGCAGGCGGAGCGCCGTGCGGAAGATGCTGGGGTGCGGCTTGTTGTACCCGTGCTCGCACGAGGAGATGGAGGCGGACACGAGGTCATCCAGCTCGAAGTGGCTGGCGAAGGTCTCGAGCGAGCGGTGGGTGTTGGAGATCAAGCCAATCAGCAGGCCCCTCCGCCGCAGCGCCCTCAACGTGGGCAGAACATCCTCGTACAGCGAGAAGTGGTGGCATCCGGCCCACTCGCGGTAGATCTCCTCGGCGCAGGCGTCGATGCCCGGGCCCGACGCGCCCATCTTCTCGAGGAGGTGGCGGATGTACCGGATGAACAGCGCCGGGTCGTACGCGTGATCGTCCGACTCGTCGAGCAAGGAGGAGGCGCTGGCGACCGCAGCCTCGAAGGCGTCCGGGTTGCACGTGCCGAGCCCGTGACGCGCGCAGAAGTCGCGGTACCCCTCGCCCTGGAACATGGGACCGGGGTGGATCAACGTGAAATCCACGTCGAAGAAGATCGCGCGGGTGCTGGGAGCCATCAGGGTCCTGGGCTGGCCGTTCTCCCGATAGGGGCCGGCCACGGTAATCGTCGCGACGTCGGGATCCAGGAACCGTCGCGCCAGGCCGTTCACCTCGTCCAGCGTCACCGCGTCGATCAGCCCCGGCAGCCGGCGATCGTAATCCAATCCAAGGTCGAACTGCTCGCACGTCTGCAGGAAGCCGGCGATCCCCGCGTTGGTCTCCAGCATCCGCGGCATCGAACCCGACGAGGTACTGTTTCGACTCGGCCAGCTCGCGCGGCGTCACCCCTTCCGACCGGACCACGCGCAGCTCGTCGTCGATGGCCGCGAGCGTCCGCTCCACGTTCGCGGGGTTCACGCCCGCCCGGATGACGATCGGCCCCTCCCCGACGTTCGGCTCGAACGCCCTGAAGACGTAGTAGGCCATCCCCTCGCGCTCGCGGATACGGTCGCCCAGCCGCCCGCCCAGCGCGTACTGCCCCAGCGCGTTGTTCAACACCGAGAAGGCGTGGTAGGAGGGGTCGCGGCGCGCGATGGTGTTGAACCCGTAGGCGATGTCGGCCTGCGCCTTGTTCATCATCGGGAAGACCGCGCGGCGCCTGGCGTCCGGCCTGGGGGGCGGCGGGACGGGCTCCCGGGCGGGAGCTGGGACGGCGCCTGCCCAACCGCCGAACACCCGCTCGGTCTCCTCCGCAGCACGAGAGGCTTCGACATCGCCCACCGTCACGACCACGAGGGAATCCGGCGAGAACCATGCGTCGTGTGCGGCCGCCAGCTCTTCCCGATCAATGCGGGCAACGCTCTCCAGCGTGCCCTTCACGCGCCGGCCGTAAGGGTGCCCCTCCGGGTACAGCCGCGCGAGCTGCTCCTCCACGGCAACCATGGCAGGGTTGTCCTGGTCCTGCCGGATCGCCGTGACGACCTCCCCCCGTCGCGTTTCGACCTCGGCTTCCGGAAAGACGGGCTCTCGGAGAACCTCGCCGACGAGGGACATGATTGCCTCGAAGTCCTCCGAAAGGCAGGTGCACGAGACGATGAAGAGGTGACGCATCGCCGCAATGGACAACGAGACGCCGCGGAAATCGAGCATCTCGGCAATCGCGTCGGCCGAGTAACCCGTGGAGCCGCGGTCGATGGTCCGCGCGAGGAAGTGCATCAGGCCCGGGAGCGACGGCGGGTCGGTGACGGACCCGGCGTTCACGGCGGCCGCGATCGTGACGGCCGGCGTCGCCCGCGACTCGCTCGCGATCGCGACGGCACGGTTCCCCATCTGCCGGCGCAGGGACGTCAGGCCCGTGCTGCTGTCGCTCATGCGGGCTCCACGCAGACGAACCAGCCGATGGTGCGGTTCAGCGGCCGCAGGCACTCCCCGGCGGCCTGCCCCACCTCCTCCGCGGTCACCCGCCCGATCCGGTCGCCCATGTCGAACATGGCGGAGGCCGAGGCGACGGTTTCGAAGAAGCCGATCTGGTGCGCGATGTTGGTCACGCTGTCGTTCTCGAACACCAGGCGCGCCCGCAGCTGCTTCTTCGCCTTGTCCAGCTCCGAGGGGGTGATCCCTTCCGCACGCACGCGATCGAGCTCCGCCAGCAAGGCGTGCTCCAGCCGCTCCAGGGGCGTGCCCTCGGTGGCCGTCAGCGAGATCGTGTAGAGGAACGGGTCAGCCGTGGGGAGCAGCGCGCCGGAAACGGACGAGGCAAGCCGGCCCTCCACCAGGGAGCGGTACAATCGGGCGCTCCGCTGCGGCGGCGGCGTCCGGAAGCTCGACCAGAGGTTCAGCCCCTTCGCCCCGGTGAGCACCGCGTCGAGAACGAGCAGCGGCGCAAATCTCTCGTTGCCGACCGAAGGGGCGTGAAACGCGGCCTTCAGGTAGGCAGCCGTCCCCGCCCGCTCCACGGTGACCCGCCGTTCGCCCGCCTGCGGCGGCTCGGGTGTGTGAAGCCGCGGAAGCGGCCCTGCCGGCGGGATCCTGCCAAAGTGATTGTCCGCGCGCCGCACGACATCGTCGACCTCGACGTCGCCCACGACGACCAGGGTGGCGTTGTCGGGCACGTAGTACCGCCGGTAGTGACCGTACAGGTCGTCACGGGTCATCCGTTCGAGATCGCCACGCCAACCGATGGTCGGGTGCCGGTACGGGTGCGCCTTGAAAGCCGCGGCAGTGACCTCGATCTCGAGCAGTTGATCGGGGTCGTTCTCGCCGCCCTCGAGTTCCGACAAGATCACCGTTCGTTCGGACTCGACTTCGTCGGGGTCGAACAGGCTGTTCGCCATCCGCTCGGCCTCGATGAAGAGCATGCGGTCGAGCGCATCGCGGCTGGCGGTTTCCAGGTAGGTCGTCTGGTCGATCCAGGTGTAGCCGTTCCAGGTGCCGCCGAACCGCTCGATGATGCCTTTCACCTGGTCGCGGGGGATGTTCGTCGTCCCCTTGAAGTTCATGTGCTCGACCCAGTGCGACACGCCCGTGCAGCCCTGGCCCTCGTCGCGCGACCCCACCTTGTACCAGCACCAGACGGACGCCAGCGGGGCAGTATGAACCGGCTGGATCAGCACCTTCAAGCCGTTGTCGAGCACCGCCTCGTGAAGCTGTGGGCGGCTGGCCTCATTGCTCGCGGACATGCGCCCATTATACAGGGCCGCGCGTCGGGCTCCTCTCGCGGGCCGCGCGAGTTTCCGTGCGTTTCTGTGCATTTCTGGACATCGCTCGGTGGCCCGTGGCTTGCACAATACTGGTGATGAGGTCGATGATCATCTTTTCTGGAGGTTCAGGTATGCGCAAACGAATTCTCGCCGCGGTCCTGTGCTCGGGCCTAGTGCTGGCCGTCCCCGCGTTCGCTCAGCAGAGCGCGACGCTGCTCACCAAGTCGGGCGAACGGATCAGCGGCGAACTGGTCGACATGGGCGGCAGCGACTTCACCATGCGCGTCGGCGGGCAGGAGCGCCGCGTGGCCATCGGCGATGTGGCGGTGCTCGACTTCGGCGGCACGGCCCAGAACCTGCCTGCCGAAGAGCTGAACAGGCTCACCGCCGGGCAGAACGTCATCGTCCTGAAGAATGGGCAGTCGTTCGAGGGCAAGCTGTACGATGTCGGGGGCACCACGCCCCTGCGGATCACCTTCACCACCGGTGGGCAGCAGCGCGATTTCACCTCCACTGAGATTGGCCGCATATACCTGGACCGCCCGACCGCCGCGGCGGCGGGCACCGCGGGCAGCCAGCCGGCGACGACCGGCGGGACGCGAACCGTCCAGGTCTCGGCGCAGCGGCAGTGGACGCCGACCGGGTTCCTCGTGCGCCAGGGCGACGTCGTTCAGTTCTCGTCTTCCGGTGAAGTGCGCCTCAGCGCAGACGCCGCCGATGTGTCGAACGTCGCCGGGCGGGAGAACCGGCGCGGCGTGAAGTTCACGCTGCCGAGCACGCTGGGCGGCGCGCTGATCGGCCGCATCGGCAACGGCAAGCCGTTCGGGATCGGCGACCAGGCGACGGTGGGCATGCCGGGCAATGGCGAGCTGTTCCTCGGCGTGAACGACGATGAGTTCACGGACAACGGCGGGGAGTTCACGGTGACCCTGACCGCACCGGCCCGGACGGCGGTCCCGCGCCGCCGCTAACACTGTCGCGACCTACTTCCGGGGCCGGGCGCGCCGATGCCCGGCCCCGCCCTCCGCCCTCCTTCCCCCTTCATCCCGCGTCCTGCACTACAATGAATAGATCCGGGCCTTTGCCCGGCCGCTCGAAGCCGGAGTCCTGTATATGGCCGACTGGAAGGAGACGCTCAACCTGCCGCGGACCGGGTTCCCGATGAAGGCGAACCTGCAGGCCGCCGAGCCCGACGCGTTGGCGCGCTGGGAACGGGACGGCCTCTACGCGCAGATCCGCAGCCGCCGCGCCGGCGCGACACCCTTCATCCTCCACGACGGCCCGCCGTACGCCAACGGGCGCATTCACCTCGGCACGGCCCTCAACAAGGTGCTGAAGGACTTCGTGGTCCGCTCCCGCACGATGGCCGGATTCGACGCGCCGTACGTGCCCGGCTGGGACTGCCACGGCCTCCCCATCGAGCTCAGGGTGGATCGCGAGCTCGGGCCGAAGAAGCGCCAGATGTCCATCGGCGACTTCCGGCGAGCCTGCCGCGACTACGCTGCCCGCTTCGTGGACGTGCAGCGGGCCGACTTCAAGCGGCTCGGGGTGATGGGCGAGTGGGACGACCCCTACCTCACCATGAGCTACGGCTACCAGTCCGCGATCGTGCGCGCGCTCGCCCGATTCGTCGAGCAGGGCATGGTCTACAAGGGGAAAAAACCGGTCCACTGGTGCATCCACTGCCGCACGGCTCTCGCCGAAGCCGAAGTGGAGTACGAAGACCACAGCTCCCCGTCCATCTTCGTGGAGTTTCCGCTCGGGGCGGAAGGTGCAGCCGAGCTGGGCCGCCGGGTGCCCGAACTCGCCGGGCGGCGGGTCTCGGTCCTGATCTGGACCACGACACCCTGGACGATCCCCTCGAACCTGGCGATCGCCTTCCACCCGCAGTTTACCTACGGAGCCTACCCGGTCGGCGAAACGACGGTGATCGTGGCGGAGGAACTGGCGGGCGGGGTCGCGGAACGCATGAACCGGCCCTTCGGGGACCCGGTCGCGCGGTTCAAGGGTGACCTGCTCGAGGGGATCCGGTTCCAGCACCCGCTCTACCGCCGCGACTCGGTCGGCGTCCTCGCGGACTACGTGACGCTCGAACAGGGCACCGGCGCGGTGCACACCGCGCCCGGCCACGGCGCGGACGACTTCAAGACCGGCGTCCAGTACGGTTTGGACGTGTACGCGCCGGTCGGGCCGGGCGGCCACTTCCTGGACGAGGTGGAGATCTTTGCGGGCCAGCGCGTATTCGACGCCAACCCCCGGATCGAGGAGTCGTTGGCGGCGCGGGGCCGGCTCTGGCACCGCGAGACGTTCACGCACTCGTACCCGCACTGCTGGCGCTGCCACAACCCGGTGATCTTCCTCGCCACCTCGCAGTGGTTCATCTCCATGGAGGCGGCCGACCTGCGGGCGCGGGCCCTCGACGCGGTCCATCGCACGCAGTGGGTGCCGGCGTGGGGTGAGGACCGGATCCACGGCATGCTGGCCAACCGGCCGGACTGGTGCATCTCGCGCCAGCGGTCGTGGGGCGTGCCGATCCCCGCCGTGGACTGCGTCAAGTGCGGCGAGGCCATCCTCACGGCGCCCCTCGCGCAGCAGGCGGCTGACGTGTTTGCGAAGCACGGGGCCGACGCCTGGTACGAGCGCCCCATCGAGGAGTTCCTGCCCGCCGGCTTCGCCTGCCCGTCGTGCGGCGGCCGCGAGTTCGACCGCGAGCGCGACATCCTCGACGTCTGGTTCGACTCAGGATCGAGCCACGAGGCCGTGCTGGGTCAGCGCGAGGGCCTGAGGTGGCCCGCGGACCTGTACCTCGAGGGCACCGACCAGTATCGGGGCTGGTTCCACAGTTCGCTCCTGGTCGGCGTCGGCACCCGCGGGGCCGCCCCGTACCGCGGAGTCGTCACCCACGGATTCGTGGTGGACGAGCAGGGCCGGAAGATGTCGAAGTCGCTCGGCAACACGGTGGAGCCGCAGGAGCTGATTGCCAAGAGCGGCGCCGAGATCCTGCGGTTGTGGGCGGCGATGGTGGACTTCCGCGAGGAGGTCCGCATCGGCCCGGAGATCATGGCGCGCGTGGTCGAGGCCTACCGCAAGCTGCGAAACACGCTGCGGATCCTCGTCGCGAACCTCTACGACTTCGACCCGCAGGCCGACGCCGTGCCGGTCTCGGAACTGCCCGAGCTGGATCGGTTCGCCCTCGCCAGGTACGGCGAGACGGCCTCGCGCATCGTGCAGGCCTACGAGCGGTACGACTACCCGGCGATCTTCCAGGCCGTGAACACGCTCGTCACCGTGGAGCTGAGCGCGTTCTACGTGGACGTCTCGAAGGACCGGCTCTACACCCTGGGGCCGAAGTCCGCGGCCCGGCGCGCGGCGCAAACGGCGATGTACATGATGGCCGACGGTCTGGCCCGCCTGATCGCGCCGGTGCTGCCGGTGACGGCGGACGAACTCTGGCGGCACCTGCCGGGGGAGCGCGAGACGTCGGTTCACCTCGCCCTGTTCCCCGAGGCTCCCGAGGCGCTCGTGGACGCCGCGGTGGTCGAGTGCTGGGGGCGACTGCTCTCGGTGCGTGAGGCGGTCAACGTGGAGATCGAGAAGCTGAGACAGGCCAAGACAGTGGGCCAGCCGCTCGAAGCACGCGTGGAGCTGCGGGCGAGCGGCGCGCTCCTCGAGTTGCTCGAGCGCCACCGGGCGGAACTGGCGACGCTGTTCATCGTGTCCGAGGTGGATCTCGCGGCCGCGGCTGAACGCCCAGACCCGCTGACGGCACTGTACCGGGAGGGCGACGACAGCTGGGTGGCGATCACCGTGGCGCGAGCCGGCGGCACGCGCTGCGGCCGCTGCTGGCGGTACGTCCCGGCGGTGGCCACCGGGACCGAGGGAGAGGGCCTTTGCGAACGCTGCATGGGGGCCCTGGCGGAGGCGCGATCGTGACGGACCAGACCACGCCCCATCAGACCGCTGCCGCCCGGGCGCGGGACCGGGCGGCCGTGGGTCTCCAGCCCCTCACGCTGATGCTCGCCGGCGTGGTGGTGCTGGTGGACCAGGCCACCAAGGCCCTCGTGCGCGCGCGGCTGCCGCTGCATGAGAGCGTGACGGTGATTCCCGGGCTGCTCGAGCTGACTCATGTCCGGAACACCGGAGCGGCGTTCGGCATCCTCAACGCCGCGGACTTCCCCTACAAGGCCGCGGTGATCGCGCTCGTCGCGACCCTCGCGCTGGCCAGCATCGCGATCTACACCGCCCGGCTGTCGCCCCACCAATCGCTCGCGAGGCTCGGCCTGGCCCTGATCCTCGGCGGGGCGGCGGGCAACCTGATCGATCGCGTGACCGCGGGGTTCGTGCTCGACTTCGTGGACTTCCACTGGGACGAGTTCCACTTCTGGGCGTTCAACGTGGCCGACGCCGCGATCACGGTGGGCGTGGCGGGAATGCTCCTCGACATGATCAGGACGGGAGACAGCAGGCAACCGGCAGCGGGCAGCCGGCAGTGAAGCACCCGTGTCACGCCGCCAGCTGCCAGCTGAGCACGAAGGTCTGCCTGTGGATCGCCACGAGTTCACCGTAGACGCCGAGAGCGAGGGGGACCGGCTCGACGTCTACCTGGCCGGCCTCCTTCCCCAGCACTCGCGCTCGCAAATCCAGCGGCTGATTCGTGAGGGCCTCGTCACCGTTGGCGGCGCCCGCTCCCGGCCGAACCATGCGGTCAAGCCGGGCCAGCACGTGGTCGTCGAGGTGCCAGAGCCCGCGCCGGCGACGCCCCAGCCCCAGGAGCTGCCGCTCCCGATTCTCTACGAGGACGCCGACGTCATGGTGGTCAACAAGCCCGCCGGGATGGTGGTTCACCCGGCCGCCGGCCACCATCAGGGGACGCTGGTCAACGCGCTCCTCTTTCACGCCGAGGATCTCAGCGGGGTCGGCGGGGAGCAGCGCCCGGGGATCGTGCACCGCCTCGATCGCGGCACGTCGGGGCTGATGGTGGTGGCCAAGAACGACCTGGCCCACCGCGAACTGACGCGCCAGTTCCAGGACCGCGAGGTCGAAAAGGAATACGTCGCGCTCGCCTGGGGCGAGGTCCACGCGGGCCGGCGGATCGACCTGCCGGTGGGGCGCGACCCGGTGCATCGCGAGAAGATGTCCACGCGCGCACGCCGGGCCCGGAGCGCGGTGACGCGGATTACCCGATCAAGGGATCTCAAGGGCGTGTCCCTGCTCTTCGTCGCCATTGCGACGGGGCGCACACACCAGATCCGGGTGCACCTGAGCGCGATCGGCCACCCGATCGTCGGCGACAAGACGTACGGCGGCGTCCGCCATCACATGCCGGCGTCGCTGCGCGCCGTGGAGCGCCTGGAGCGGCCCTTCCTGCATGCGAGGCGCCTGGCGTTCACGCACCCGCGCGAGCGACGCCGGATCGAATTCGAGGCGCCCCTGCCGGCGGATCTGGCGGAGGTGCTCGATGAACTGGAACGGCGGTTGGAGAAACGAGATGAGTAGGATTCAGGGTGATTCCTGAATCCTGCTGCCGAAGGGAGCAGACCGTGGACGAAGCGCCGGGAACGCTGCTGAGATCGGAAGTGGTCTACGAGGGTCGCGTCCTGTCGGTCCACCGCGACGTCGTGCGTCTGCCGAAGGGCAGCGAGGCGCGGCTGGAGGTGGTGCGCCACGCGGGGTCGGCCGTCCTCCTGCCGATGCCCGACCCCGGCCACGTCCTGCTGGTCCGGCAGTATCGCTACGCGGTGGATCGGTGGATGTGGGAGTTGGCGGCCGGCTGCCTCGAGCCCGGCGAGGAACCGGCGGCGGGGGCGGCGCGCGAATGCGAGGAGGAAACCGGCCTCGTCCCCGCGCACGTCGAGCCCCTCGGGAGCTTCTACCCCACGCCGGGCTACTGCGACGAGATCATGCACTTCTTCCGCCTCACCGGCCTCCGCGAGCGGGGCGCAGGCGAGACACGCGCAATGCCCGACGCGGACGAGGACATCCAGGTGCGGAGCTTCACGCTCGAGGAAGTGCGGGAGATGGTGCGCCGCGGAGAGATCGAGGATCTGAAGACGGCGGTGGGAGTGACGTTGGTCTGACCGAGTGGTCAGTGGTCAGTGAGCCAGTGCGTCACGCGTGATCCCCCACCACGGACCACTGGCCACTGATTACTGGTTCACGAAGCAACCTCGGCAACACCGGAGGCGGCTTCCGCCTTCGGCTCGGCCTTCGGCGAGAGCGCCAGCAGCAGCACTTCGTCAATCGTGTTGACCAGGTGCACTGTCAACTCGCGCCGCAACTCGTCGCCCAGGTCTTCCCGGATGTTTTTCTCGTTCCGCGCGGGCACGATCACCTCGCGGATGCCGACCCGCCGCGCCGCCAGCACCTTCTCCTTGATCCCGCCCACGGGGAGCACACGGCCCGACAGGGTGATTTCGCCGGTCATGGCGATGTCGCCGCGGACCGGGCGGCCCGAAAGCTCCGAGCAGAGCGCGGTGACCATGGTGACGCCCGCCGAGGGGCCGTCTTTCGGGATGGCGCCCGACGGCACGTGCAGGTGGATCTCGGACGTCTTGTAGAAGTCCGCGTCGATGCCGTAACGCCCGGCGCTCGACCTCAGCCACGACAGCGCCGCGCGCGCCGACTCCTTCATCACGTCGCCGAGGTGCCCGGTGAGCGTCAGGCTGCCGCCCCCCTGCATTCGCGACGCCTCGACGAACAGCACCTCACCCCCCGCCGGCGTCCATGCCAGGCCGATCGCCACGCCGGGGTTCTTGGTGCGCTCCTCCATCTCCTCCTCGAGAACCTTGGGCGCGCCGAGCATCTCGACGACGACGTCGGGGGTGATGGCGATCGCGTCCTCGATGCCCTCCGCCCGCCGGCGGGCTGCCTTCCGGCACAACGCCGCGATCTCCCGCTCGAGGTTCCGGACCCCGGCCTCCCGTGTGTAGCCCCGGATCACCGCACGCAGGGCGTCCTCACCGAAGCTGATCTGCTCTGCCGTGAGCCCGTGGTTCTTGACCTGCTTGTCGACCAGGTGCTCCTGCGCGATCTTCAGCTTCTCTTCCTCGGTGTAGCCCGGCAGCTCCAGCACTTCCATCCGGTCTCGAAGAGCCGGCGGCACCGGGTCGAGCACGTTCGCCGTCGTGATGAAGAGCACCTCCGAGAGATCGAAGGGCACGTCGAGGTAATGGTCCCGGAAACTGTTGTTCTGCTCCGGGTCGAGCACCTCGAGCAGCGCCGAGGCGGGGTCGCCCCGGAAATCGGAGCCCAGCTTGTCGATCTCGTCGAGGATGAAGACCGGGTTCTTCGACTCGGCCCGGCGGAGCCCCTGGATGATCTGACCCGGGAGCGCGCCGATGTACGTCCGCCGGTGGCCGCGAATCTCCGCCTCGTCCCGCATGCCGCCCAGGGAAATGCGGACGAACTTCCGGTCCAGCGACGTCGCGATGGACTTGGCCAGCGACGTCTTCCCAACACCGGGCGGGCCGAGGAAGCACAGGATCGGGCCCTTGACCTCGGGATTCAGCTTGCGGACGGCGAGGTACTCGAGGATCCGGTCCTTGGCCTTGACCAGGTCCGAGTGGTCGGCGTCGAGCACGTCCTTGGTCCGCTTCAGGTCGATGACCTCGTCGGTCTTGCGGTTCCAGGGCAGCGCGACGAGCCAGTCGAGGTACGTGCGCGACACGGTGTATTCGGCCGCCGCGACCGGCATCTTGGAAAGCCGGTCCAACTCGCGCAACGCCTCCTTGCGCACGGCCTCGGGCATCCCCACCGCCTCGATCTTCGCGCGGAGGTCCTCGATCTCCTTGGTCTGGTCGTCGCCCTCGCCGAGCTCCTTCTGGATGGCCTTCAGCTGCTCGCGAAGGAAGTAGTCGCGCTGGTTCTTGCCGACCTCGGACTGCACCTGCGACTGGATCTTCGAGCCGAGCTCGAGGACCTCCAGCTCCTTGATCAGGACCCGGTTCAGCAGGTCCATCCGCGCGCGCACGTCCAGCGTCTCGAGCACCTCCTCCTTCACCGGAGTGGTGATCGTCGTCAGGCTCGAGGCGATGAAGTCCGCAAGCTTGCCGGGGTCCGCGATGTTCAGGGCCAGGGTCTGCAGGTCGTCGGACAGCAGGGGCGACAACGAGACCACCTGCTGGAAGTTGGTCTTGATGTTGCGCTGGAGGGCGTCGATCTCCAGCTTGTCCTCGTCCCGAATCTCCTCGACGGCGGCGATGACGGTCGCGCGCAGGTACGGCTTCACCGACACCACCTGCTCCATCCGCAGGCGCGCGAGCCCCTGGACGATCAGGCGCAGGCTGCCGTCGGGCAGCTTGAACATCTTGTGGATGTGGGTGGCCGTGCCGATCGGGTACAGGTCTTCCTGGCCCGGCTCCTCGACCGTCGCATCCCGCTGCGTGAACACCGCGATCAGCTTGCCGCCCCCAATCGCATCGTCGATCAGGCGGACGGAACTCTCGCGCGCCACGGCGAGCGGCATGAACGAGTTGGGGAACAGCACGGTGTCGCGGAGCGGGAGGACCGGGAGCTCGGGGGGTATCGAGAGCGCCCGCTCCCCGCCCATGGACTCGTCGAACGTCGGGGCCTCGGGTTCGTCGCTCATTACGGACTCTGGGGTTCAACGCCCGGGTGGAGCAGGGGACGCGGCCGGGGCTGGACGCCCGCCCCGGCCGCCACCCAGGGGTTAGCTGGACATGTCGAAGAACAGCGTCGACGCCGAATGACGCTGGGCGGCCATCCGCTCACGCTTCTGGGCGTTCTCACGCGCTTCCTCGCACTCGATGCAGCGGACGGCGAACGGCAGGGCGCGCAGCCGCTGGTGGGAGATCTCCTCCCCGCATTCGAAACAGTTGCCGTAGGCGCCTTCCTCCAGCCGGCCGAGCGCCTCGTTGATCTTGTTGAGCGTCTCCGCCTTCATCTGGATGAGCGCGAACTCGATGTCCTCCTGGATACCGGCTTCCGAGCTCTCGCCCGGGTCGAGGACCGTGTTCACCTTCCCCGACACGTTCTCCGTCCGGACATCGCGGATCTTCTCATGCACCTGGCTCAGGATCTGCCGACGGCGCTCCTCGAGCATCTGCTTGAGATCTTCGTAACGGGCCTTGTTCATGTGGCTCTTCTTGTTCGTCGCTTCCATGGCGCTGACGCTCCTTTCGCGTCGGCCCTTTATCCGAGGGCACATCTTAGCACGACGCCATCATGCAAGTGCACTGCCAATACTCACAGGGATGGGCCGCAATCCGTTCTCAGCCCATCCATTGGTGTTTCGCTTGCGACTTCGCCCGCCCCGGTGTAGCAACTTCACACACCGTCTTTCTCGAGTGTGCGGTTCCGCTACCTCCAAAAGGCGCGCCCCTTCTGCCACTTGGCTGGCCGAGACAGCCCACCCGCTCGGCCGCCGATTGGCTTACCTTCACGGTATGTGAATTAGACGCCGATTATCCCGAGCCGGTTCTTCGGCAGGAGATGTTTCGCTGTGTCTACTCTTTAGGACGGTCCTCAAGACGCACGGTGGCTGGGTGTGACACACGTGTGGCTGTTCTGCCTCGGCAGTGTGTCCCGGGTGCCCGTATGCGTCCCGGGTTTCTTGTGCAAAGCCTCCCAACCCCTTAAGCTGGCTGAATGCAGTGTCCGCTGTGCCGCAAGCGCCCAGCCCGCCGCTCCTGTCCAGCCAAGGGCGTCCAGATCTGCACGGTTTGCTGCGGAACGCTTCGCCAGCGGGAGATTGCCTGTCCTGGGGACTGCCCGTACCTGGCCTCCGCCCAGGCGCACCCGGCTGCCGCCGTGCGGCGGCAGCAGGAGCAAGATGCGGCACTGGCGGCCGTCCTGACGGAGGGTTTGAGCGAGCAGCAGATCGGGTTGTGCACGGCCCTGCTTTCGGTCGTGGCAGGGTTCCGGTCGGACCCGCTCTTCCGGCTGCTGGATGACGACGTGGCCGAAGCGGCGGGAGCCCTTGCCGCGACGTGTGAAACGGCCGGCCGCGGGGTGATCTACGAGCACCGGCCGCAATCGCTCGTGGCTCATCGGCTGTACGGCGACCTGAAGGACCTGCTGGCCAGGTCGGGGCTCGAGAGGTCGAGACGGCTGGAGGAGGACGCGGCGCTCGTCCTCCGCCGGTTCGAGGTGTCGGCCCGGGAGGCTCGCTCGGTGACGGGATCGGGGCCCACCGCCTGGGTGGAGATGGTCGGCCGTCTGCTGCGGAACGCGGGGCCCTCGCCGGCTGGTCCGGCACCCGCCGCCCAGGAGCCGCCGTCCCTCCTCATCCGGCCGTGAAGACGCCGGCGGTTGATGGGTGGGCGACCCGCAGTCGGCCCCACGGCGCGGTGCCCGTGGTATACTCTAGGTTTGCGTCAGCGCGGCGGTAACTCTCTTCAATCCTGGATAGCAGCAATGGCGAAGCGGTGTGAAATCTGCGGCAAGGGCCCCGTGGTGGGTCGCAACATCAGCCACGCGCACAATGTCACCCCCCGGCGTTTCGAGCCGAACCTGCAGACGGTGCGTGCGTCGGTGAACGGCGGCGTCAAGCGGCTGCGCGTCTGCACCCGCTGCCTGCGGTCGGGCAAGGTCGTCAAGGCGGCGTAGCGTGCCGCAGCCCATCTCCACGCCCGCGGCGCCCGCGGCCATCGGCCCGTACTCGCAGGCCGTCAGAGCCGGGGACTTCCTCTTCGTCTCGGGCCAGATTCCGCTCGACCCTGCAACGGGGGAACTCGTTGGCGGGACGTGGCAGCCGGACGTTGCCGTGCAGACCCGGCGGGTCCTCGAGAACCTCCAGGCCATCGTCTCTGCGGCCGGCGGGTCGCTGGCCGCGGTGGTGAAGACCACCGTGTACCTGGCCGACATGAAC
This sequence comes from uncultured Acidobacteriota bacterium, assembly GCA_963744445.1. Taxonomy (GTDB): domain Bacteria; phylum Acidobacteriota; class Vicinamibacteria; order Vicinamibacterales; family Fen-181; genus CAVUTP01. The sequence goes on along the minus strand of CAVUTP010000014.1, from coordinate 623,445 downwards.
GACTTCCCCGTGATGAACGAGGTCTACGCGTCGTTCTTCGCCGCCCCCGCGCCCGCCCGTGCCACCGTCCAGGTGTCCCGGCTCCCCAAAGACGTCCGCGTCGAGATCGACGCGATCGTGTATCTGGCCAAGTAGGAATCAGGAATCAGGATTCAGCGGATCGCGGTGTCACGCTGGCGGCGTGGTCTTCGTGACGCCCGAATCCGGAATCCCGAATCCTGAATCCTCCGTGGAATCACCGCGGCGCCGCGCGTTCGACGTCCAGCACCCCCGGCACCTTCCGCAGCGACTTGAGCACCTTCTCCAGGTGCTTGAGGTCGTGAATCTCCAGCGTCATGTCGATGTGATCCAGGTGCCCGTCGTGGGATCGGGCCTCGACGCTGGTGATGTTGGTGTTCACGTCGGCAATCTTCGCGCTGATCTCGGCCAGCAGCCCCTTGCGGTCCTCCACCGCGACCTTCAGGTCCACGGTGTACCGGCCCTGGTCTGCCCCGCGGTCCCACTCGACGTCGATGCGGCGATCGGGGGTGTACATCAGGTTCGTCACGTTGGGGCAGTTCACGGAGTGCACCGACACGCCCTTGCCCCGGGTGATGTAGCCGACGATCTTCTCGCCGCGGATCGGGTTGCAGCACCGGGCGCGCACGACCAGCACGTCGTCGGCCCCCCGCACCTTGATCTTCTCGCCGTCGCCGCCAAGCGCGCGCCGCACGGCCGACACGACGCCCGTCGTGGGGCGTTCCTTCAGGTCCTCGGGCGGCACCAGCTTGTCCACGACCTGGCGGGCCTGCAGACGCCCGAAGCCCACCGCCGCGAGCATCTCTTCCACCTTCTGCATCCCGGACGCCGTTGCCGCCCGCTGCAGCTCCGCATCGTCGAGCAGGGCCTTGACGTTCAGGTCGAACCGCCGCAGCTCCTTCTCCAGCAGCCGGCGGCCGAGGTCCACCGCGCGCAGCTTCTCCTCGCCTTCGAGGTAGTGCTTGATCTTGTTGCGCGCGCGCGAGGTCACGACGAAGTTCAGCCAGTCGCGGCTCGGCTTGTGCTTCCCCTGGGTGACGATCTCGACGATGTCGCCGTTCTTCAGCTGCGTGCGGAGGGGCACCATGCGGCCGTTCACGCGGCCGCCCACGCATTGGTTCCCCACGTCGGTGTGGATCGAGTAGGCGAAGTCCACCACGGTGGCGCCGCGGGGGAGCGGCTTCACCTGCCCCTTGGGGGTGAACGTGTAGACCTCCTCCGGGTACAGGTCGATCTTGAGGTTCTGGATGAACTCCTGGGGGTCCCGGACCTCCTGCTGCCACTCGAGCAGCTGTCGCAGCCAGACGAAGTAGGGCTCGTCCCGCGCCGCGCCGACGCGGCCCTCCTTGTACTTCCAGTGCGCCGCGATGCCTTCCTCGGCGTGCAGGTGCATCTCCTCGGTTCGGATCTGCACTTCGAAGGGGAAGCCGCTCTCGCTGATCACCGAGGTGTGCAGCGACTGGTAGCCGTTGGGCCGGGGCATCGCGATGAAGTCCTTGATGCGGCCCGGGACCGGCGACCAGGTCTGGTGGATGATGCCGAGCGCCGCGTAGCAGTCGCGGATGCTCCTGGTCACGATGCGCAGGGCCACGAAGTCGTAGACGCGGTCGAGGTCGATCTTCTGGCGGCGGAGCTTCTCGTGGATGCTGAAGAGGCGCTTGGTGCGCCCCTCGACCTCGACCACCGGCACCTGCGCCTCCTGGAGCTTGGCCGTAATCGTCTTCTTGAGCTCCTCGACGACACCCTCGCTCGCCTTGCGCCGCCGCTCGACCCTGGACCTGAGGGAGTCGTAGGCCTCGGGTTCGAGGTAGCGGAACGACAGCTCCTCCAGCTCGTTCTTGAACTTCGACATCCCCAGCCGGTTGGCGATGGGCGCGTAGATGTCGAGGGTCTCCTGGGCGATGCGGGCCCGGCGGTCCTCCGGCAGGAAGCTCAGCGTCCGCATGTTGTGCAGGCGGTCGGCGAGCTTGACGAGGATGACCCGGATGTCGTCCACCATGGCCAGGAGCATCTTGCGGAAGTTCTCCGCCTGGCGCTCCTCGCTGGACGAGAAGGTGATCGCGCTGATCTTGGTGACGCCCTCGACGATGTGGGCCACTTCCCGGCCGAAGGTCGCCTCGAGCCGCTCGGTGGTGGTGAGGGTGTCCTCGACGACGTCGTGGAGGAGGCCGGCGGCGATGGTCACCACGTCCATCTTCAGGTCGGCGAGGATGGTGGCGACCTCGAGGGGATGGACCAGGTAAGGCTCGCCGGAATGACGGACCTGGCCGCGGTGCTCCAGGGCCGAGAAGACGTAAGCCCGCCTCAGCAGCTCGACGTCGGCGTCCGGGTTGTAGTCCCGAACCTTTTCTGCCAGGTCCTCGAAACGGATCACAATAAGTGGTGTCTAACTGTCCTAGGGACGGCTCCGCGTTCCAATCATAGAGGTGCCCCCTGGGGGGGTCAAGCCGCGGGGGCCGCGCCAGACACGTCGGCTTGACTTGTCAAATTTCGGTTCACTATACTGGCGCGACTGTACGGGTCGTATCAGGGCCCAGAGGGCGACACTCGAGTTAACCTCTCTTCGCGATCATTTCCGAGACCGTAGAAGACCGCTGTCCCGCGGGTCGGGGGCAAGGGGGATGCAATGCAGAGGCGGTTCATGGGGGCGTGGCTGGTTGTCGTGCTGGCAGCCGTCAGCCTGACAGGGTGCGGACGGTCCAACATGCTGAGGGCCCGCAAGGCCTTCAAGGAAGCCAACGTCCTCTACCAGCAGCAGGACTTCAAGCGGGCTGCGGCGAAGTACGAGGAAGTGGTTGCGGACCGGAGCGTCGTGGACGGGAACGCCTCCCTCACGCCGGCCTACTTCTTCCTGGCGAACAGCTACGACAATCTCTACAAACCGAGCCGCAAGGGCGAGGCCGAGAACGACGGCTATCTGACCAAGGCGGTGGAGTACTACAAGAAGTCCGCCGAGGTCGAGACCGACAAGACGTTCAAGACCCGGTCCTACCAGTATCTCGTCAACGCTTACGGCCCCGACAAGTTGAGTCAGCCCGATCAGGCCGAGCCGCTGCTGCGCGAGATGATCCGGCTGGATCCGGCCGAGCCCAGTAACTACGTCCTGCTCTCGAAGATGTACGAGGACGCCGGCGAGTACGAGCAGGCCGAGAAGATCCTGGTGGACGCCAAGAACGCGCGGCCGAACGACCCCACCGTCTACCGCCAGCTGGCCGCCTACTACAACCGGCAGGGCGAGTTCGAGAAGACGATGCAGGCGCTGCAGGAGCGCGCCGACGAAGGAGCCGACCAACCCGGAGGCCTTCTACGAGATGTCGATGTACTACTGGGAGAAGGGCTACCGCGACTTCCGGCTGCGCGATGTCGAGAAGCTGACTTACATCAAGCTGGGCTCGAAGCGTCGAACAAGGCCCTCGAGCTCAAGCCGGACTACGCCGAGGCGCTGACCTCCAAGAACCTGCTCCTGAGGTCGCAGGCCCTGGCCGAGAAGGACCCCGCGGTCCAGCAGCGGCTGCTCAAGGAGGCCGACCAGGTTCGCGACAAGGCCATCGAGTTGCGGAAACGCGCGGCCGGCAACAACCCGGCTGCCCCGGCCACCAAGTAGCGTCGCCTCGCATCCCGGACCCCGAAGGGCCGCCCGACCGCAAGGTCCGGCGGCCCTTTCTTCTTGTGTCCGGGTACCTGCGGCGCGCTTTGCAGCCGAGCGCGAGTGTCGGCCGCGCCGGCCCGCGAGGTTGGAGGAGTGGGCACATCGCCTCCCTCGCCGGGCTCCGCAGGCCGGGAACACTCCCTCGCGGTGCGCCGGTTTCCGGCTCTCTGCGTCCGGCTTGCGCTACCCGCCTGCGACCGACCGCTTCGCGCTCAGCCGGAGGAAACCTGGCGCAGCCGCTCGTCGTGTTCCAGCCGACGGAGCGCGGCCAGCTGCGCACGGCTCGTTCGCCGATGTCCCACTCCTCGGGGGAGGGCCGGCCTCGGCGGAGCGGCCGCCGTCAGGGGCCGGTGGTGCTCGCCAAGCGAACCCGTTGGCTGCGACCCCCGGCAGGGTAGAAGAAACGGGGCGAGCGACCAACGTCGCGCAACACCAGGGTCGGGAGACGTGGGAGGACCGCTAGTCGAGAGTCTCCCGACCCGGTCTTGCAGACCACCGACGGTCAGTCGCCGCCCCGTTTCTTTGGCAGGGCAGGGGGTGAGCGGGCGAGCGCCATCCGTCCCAGGCGGCCGGCGAAGATCCGGCATGGGGCAGGCTCCGCCGCGCGCCGGGCTCGGCCTTCGCTGCAGAACCGGCGCTCGGCTTAACGTCCGGGGTCATAACGCAATTGGGGGTGTGAACGGGAGTGTCGCCCCATACCCCAATCGCGGGGCGTCGCAGGCCTCGCCGCCGGTTCTTCATCTCCTGACGCAGACGGGCCTCGCCCGTCACGGAGTACCTACGGCGCGCTTTGGAGCCTGCCCCACGCCGGCGGAGCGGCCGCCCAAGGTGGAGATTCGGGCGAAGGGAGCGGGCGCTTCGGCGAGGGGCCGCCGTCAGGGGCGGGTGGGGCTCGCCAAGCGAACCCGTTGACGGCGACCCCCGGCAGGGTAGAAGAAACGGGGCGAGCGACCCACGTCGCGCAACACCAGGGTCGGGAGACGTGGGAGGACCGCTAGTCGAGAGTCTCCCGACCCGGTCTTACAGACCACCGACGGTCAGTCGCCGCCCCGTTTCTTTGGCAGGGCGGGGGTGAGCGGGCGAGCACCACCCGCCCCAGGCGGACGCGGCCCGCGGCGTGAGGTGCGGGCGCATCAGGGAGCGGCCGCCGTGAGGGTCGGAATCCAACAAGAAGAAACGGACGGCGGGCGTGCGCGTGCACGCCGGCCGTCCGTGGGGTATGCGACCGTCCGACCGGGACTATCCCACCGAGCTAGTTGCCGCCGACGACACCCGCCGCCTGGCGCATGCCCTCGGTGACGATTCCGACCTTCTCGACCCCGGCGCCCTTCGCGGCGTCGATGACCTCGACGATGTCGCCGTAGCGCAGGTTCGGCGCCCCGACGATGAACATCGTCTTGTCCTTGCGCTGCTCGAAGATCGTGCGCAGCCTGCCCTCGAGGTCCTGGATCGTGACGTCCTGCTTGTTGACCGAGATCTTCCGCTCCGCCGAGTACTCCACGACGATCTGGTTGAGCACCGGGTCCTGCTGCGTGGGGGCGTTCGTCTCCAGCGGCAGGTTGATGTCGATGCCCTTCTGGGTCAGCGGCAGGGCGGCCATGAAGATGATCAGCAGCACGAGGAGCACGTCGATCAGCGGGGTGACGTTCATGTCCGCACTGGCGTGCGGAACTTCACCCTTGACGACCGTGTCGGCGCCGAGGTGCTTGTGATGAGCCATGGTTACCTGCCTCCCGAATCGCCGGCCCGCACCTTGCGCTCGGTGACGAGTCCGACGTTTTCGATCTGCGCCTCACGCAGCCTGTCCATCGCCGACATCACCGACGAGTACGGCGCGTCGACGTCCGCCTTGATGAGGACAATCTTCTCCTTCTTGCCCTCGAGAACCTCGACGATCTTCTGCCGCAGGTCGTCCTCGCGGATCGGCACCGCGTTGAGGTACATCCGCTTGTCGGCGGCTATGGCGACCACGGTCTGGTCCTGCGTCTCAGGCTTGTCCGCAGAGTTGGTCGCCTGCGGGAGCCTGACGTCGACGCCTTTCTGCAGCATCGGCGCGACGAGCATCATGATGATCAGCAGCACCAGCATGACGTCCACGAGGGGCGTCACGTTGATGTCGGCCTTCAATCCGCCCTTTGCGCCGCCAACATCCATTGACATTGTGGCGATCTCCTAAGCGAGCAAACGGAGCCGGTTGGGGCCGGCCAGGCCGGCCCCCCGCGGGTCCTACGAGGTCTTCTTGATGAAGTAGTCGACGAGTTCCGACGACGAGTTGTCCATCTCGACGTTGAAGTACTCGATCCGGCCGGTGAGGTAATTGTAGAACCACACCGCCGGGATGGCGACCAGCAGCCCGAGCGCGGTCTCGACGAGCGCCTCTGCGATACCGGCCGACACCGCGCCGATGCCGCCCGACCCGGTGGCCGCGATGCCCTGGAACGCGGTGATGATGCCGACGACCGTGCCCAGCAGCCCGACGAACGGGGCCGTCGCGCCGATGGTCGCGAGCGAGGAAACCATCTTCTTCAGGTCCGACGCGGTCAGCGCCGACGCGCGCTGGATGGCGCGGCGCACGGTGTCCAGAACGTCCTCGCGGCTCATGCCCTGGCCGCTCTCCTGCGCGAACTGGTACTCCTGCAGGCCGGCGAGCACGACCTTGGCCAGGTGGCTGTAGCGGTACGCCTTGTTGTTGGACACCGCGATCGCGTCCTTCAGACGGCCTTCCTTGAGGTGCTTGGCCACCTGGGGCGCGTACAGCTTCGACTGCTTCCGCGCCTGGATGAACGTGTAGATGCGCTCAATCGCGACGCCGAACGACAACATCGACATGAAGAAGAGGACCACGGCGATAGCCTTGGCCACCCAGCCCATTTGCTGCCACATCTCAAGCAAATTCATCTGTCCATCCTCCGAGTATGCTGACGAGGTTACTGCCCCCAGGGGTGACCCGGGCTTCTTTTGAGTACGGAACGGAACTCCCGTCCTTCCCGCCGCCCTACTGCAGCGTGAAGTTGACCGTGACCGTCATGATGACCGGCACGGGCACGCCGTTCAGGAGGGTCGGCGTGTACTGCCACTGCTTCACCGCGTCGAGAGCCGCCTGGTCCAGCAGGGGGATCGAGCGCAGCACCTTTGCGTCGCGGACGCTGCCGTCGGGTCCAATCGTGGCCTCGATGATGACCACGCCCTGGACGCGCGCCGACTGCGCAATCGCCGGGTACACCGGCTTGGCGTCCTTGACCTTCGTCGGCGCCTTGATGTTGCCGCCGACCCGCACCGGCGCCGCTGGCGGCGGCGGGGGTGGCGGGGCATCCGGCAGGCCGCCGACGACGCCGCCGATGACGCCGCCGGGCACGCCGCCCTCGACGCCACCCTGGACGCCGCCCTCGAACCCGGTATTCAACCCGGTCTCAGGCTTGATCTCCGACGGCGCCTGGACCGGCGCCGCGGCCGGGTTCACGTCCATCACGGGCTTGGGAGCAGCTGCCGCGGCCGGTGGCGGCGGCGGCGGCGGGGGCGGAGGGGGTGGCGGAGGCGCCGCCGCGAACGCCATCATGACTGGCGGCGTCGGCAGCACGTCCGCCGCCATCAGCGGGACGATAATAATCGCCGCGATGGCCACGGTATGGACCAGGATCGAGAGCGGCACCGTGTACCACTTCTTGCTCCCGATCTTGATCGAAGGATTGACTACGTCACCAAACAGATCGCGTGGCACCGGTCTCAACCTCCTGCTCGTTCGACCTCAGGCAAGGCGGCCGATTATAGCCAGACCGAAAAACGGGTGTCAACGAACCGCCAACCCGAAACACGCCTGACTTGTTAGACACCGAGATTGGGAAAGTGGATGATCAAGGACCGGCGGGCCGGCAAGATGGGATGGGCGCCCGCTGACCGAAATCGGCGCATTGTAGCGGCGGGCCGACAGCAAGTCAAACCCGAGTTGCCCGCCGCTCCGCCCCATCCGTCCACGGCCTCCCAACTCCTGCCCTTCCAGTTACTTCGAGTCCACCGGGATCCGCATCCCGTAGAACGACCGCCAGACGAAGAACACCGAGACCGCGAAAAACGCCGCCGAGAGCGCCCAGCTCACCCCCTGCCCTTCGTCCGCCGTCAGCTTCACCGCCAGCTCGACCGCGAGGAGCCCGAACAGCGTCGTGAACTTGATGACCGGGTTCATCGCGACCGACGAGGTGTCCTTGAAGGGGTCCCCTACCGTATCGCCCACCACCGTCGCGGCGTGCAGCGGCGTCCCCTTCTCCTTCAGCTCGACCTCGACAATCTTCTTCGCGTTGTCCCACGCCCCGCCCGCGTTGGCCATGAAGATGGCCTGGTAGAGGCCGAACAGCGCGATCGACACCAGGTAGCCGATGAAGAAGAACGGCTCGAGGAACGCGAACGCCAGCGTCGAGAAGAACACCGTCAGGAAGATGTTGAACATCCCCTTCTGCGCGTACTGCGTGCAGATGGCGACCACCTTCTTGCTGTCCGCCACCGACGCCTTCTCGGTGCTGTCCAGCCGGATGTTCCGCTTGATGAACTCGACCGCCCGATACGCCCCGGTCGTGACCGCCTGCATCGAGGCGCCCGTGAACCAGTAGATGACCGCCCCGCCGGTGATCAGCCCCAGCAGGAATGGCGCGTGCATCAGCGACAGGTTCCCCAGCATCTCCGGCTGCAGCCCGTGGGTCAGCAGCACGATGATCGAGAAGATCATCGTCGTCGCCCCCACCACGGCGGTGCCGATCAGCACCGGCTTCGCGGTGGCCTTGAAGGTGTTGCCGGCCCCGTCGCCCAGCTCCAGCAGGTCCTTGGCATTCCGGAAGTCGGCGATCGAACCCGTACTGGCCGCGGATCTGCTCCTTGACGCCGGGAATCGACTCGATGACCGACAGCTCGAAGACCGACTGCGCGTTGTCGGTCACGGGACCGTACGAGTCCACGGCGATCGTCACCGGACCCATCCCGAGGAACCCGAACGCCACCAGGCCGAACGCGAAGACCGCCGGCGCGATCATCAGGGCGCCCAGGCCGAAGGTGCTGACCACGTACGCAATCGACATCAGCGCCACGATGGCGAGGCCTAGCCAGTACGCGCTGAAGTTCCCCGCCACCAGCCCCGACAGGATGTTCAGCGACGCGCCGCCCTCGCGCGCCGAGGTCACGACCTCCTTGACGTGGGCCGACTCGGTCGAGGTGAAGATCTTCACGAACTCCGGGATGATCGCGCCGGCCAGCGTGCCGCACGTGATGACCGTGGAGAGCTTCCACCAGAGCGACCCGTCGCCGAGGTCCGGGATGAGCAGGTAGGACACGGCGTAGGTGATCACCACCGAGACGATCGAGGTCAGCCACACCAGGGAGGTCAGCGGCGCCTCGAAGTTCATGCGCGTGGCGGACGCGAAGCGCGCCTTCGCCACGACGTCGTTGACCAGGTACGACAGGCCGCTGGCCACGATCATCATGATGCGCATCACGAAGATCCACACCAGCAGCTGCACCTGGACCACCGGGTCGGGCACCGCCAGCAGGATGAACGAGATCAGCGCGACGCCCGTGACCCCGTAGGTTTCGAACCCGTCGGCCGTCGGGCCGACCGAATCGCCCGCGTTGTCGCCCGTGCAGTCCGCGATCACGCCCGGGTTCCGCGCGTCGTCTTCCTTGATGTTGAAGACGATCTTCATCAGGTCCGAGCCGATGTCGGCGATCTTCGTGAAGATGCCGCCCGCGATCCGCAGCGCCGCGGCGCCGAGCGACTCGCCGATCGCGAATCCGATGAAGCACTGGCCCGCGTAGTCGCCCGGGATGAACAGCAGGATGCACAGCATCATGAACAGCTCGACGCTGATGAGCAGCATCCCGATGCTGATCCCCGCCTTGAGCGGGATGGCGTAGACCGGGAAGGCCTTGCCCTCCAGGCTGGCGAACGCCGTGCGCGAGTTGGCGAAGGTGTTGATCCGGATCCCGAACCACGCCACCCCGTAGCTGCCGCCAATCCCGAGCACGCTGAACGCGAGGATGATCAGCGACGCGGTCGGCGGGAAAGTGCTGCAGGAAACCGAAGTAGACGACGATGATCACCCCGATGAATGCCTCGAGGATCAACAGGAACTTGCCCTGCTGCAGGAGATACGTCTTGCAGGTCTCGTAGATCAGCTCCGAGATCTCGAGCATGGACGCGTGCACCGGCAGGCCCTTCAACTGCCGGTAGAACAGCAGCCCGAACACCAGACCGGCGACGCAGACCCCGAGACCGAGCATCAGGAGCGTGCGCCCGTTGACGCCCAGGAACTCGGCCTGGCCGAGGTCGGGGAGGATGAGGCTCGCCTCCCCGCCGGTGTGCGCGGCGGGCGCTGGCGGGGGCTGCGCGGCGGCCAGCACGGCGGGCGTGGCCAGGGCCGCGAGCGCCGCGGCGAAGACGAGGCCGACGATGAGCGAACGTCGATGCGCACGGACGAAGGCGCCGGCGCGTTGGGCGAGCGGCAGGAGCACCTGAATCATGTCACCTCTTTATCAGGCCAATGAGGGTTCGATTGGGGGCGACCAATTATAGGAGCGCGTCCCTCCAGTGACAACGGCTGGGCTGAACCGCCCCCTATCGCCTGCTCCCGACCGCGTCGCCGGCGTCGGCGCCCCGCCGCGCGAGGACCCGATCGGGCGTGGACATCCCGCCGGTGAGGATGATCCGCACGCCTTCCTCCACGGTGAGGTCCGGCATCAGCACCGCGTCCGGGTGATACAGGTACACGTCCCCCAGGTACAGGTGGTTAGTCGGCAGGTAGACTGCCACGAGCTTCCTCGCGTCATCGCCGACCGCCATCTCGAACTCCCGGGTCACGAAGCCCAGGCGGAGGCTGCCGCACGCGTCCTCCACCATCACCACCCGCTTCAGGCCGGCCTCGTTTTCGGGTGAGAACGCCACGACCATCTGCTTGACCGGGGAGTACACGGTGCGGAACACGGGCACCAGGAGCAGCAGCTTCTCCATCTGCTGCAGCACGCGCTTGCCCAGCACGTTGCTCGCGACCACGCCGACCAGCAGCACGAACCCGACCGTCGTGAGGAGCCCGAGCCCCGGCACCTGCCGCCCCAGCATCCGCTCGTAAGCCGGACGCGTGAGGCTGTCGATGAGCTGAAAGACCCAGACCAGCGCCACGACGCTGACGATGAGCGGGACGCTCACGAAGAAGCCCGCGACGAACCTGCGCCGGAGCCAGAGGACGGGGTGCACCATCGAACCCTACCTTGCGAGGGGGCCGGGAGCCCAGGGGCGGACCGACGGGCCCGGTCAGAGAGCGAACAACCACACCACGACGGCCGCCGCCAGCAAGAGCCGGTACCAGGCGAATGCGGCCAGTGAATGACCCGCCAGATAGCGGATGAAGTACTTGACGGTGAAGTACCCGACGAGCGCCGAGGTGACCATCCCGATCAGGAACAGCTGGGCTCTCCGTCCGCGAGAGTCCCGCCTTGAGCAGGACCCGGCCCTCCATGACCGCGGCGCCAAGGATCGCGGGGATGCCGAGGAGGAACGTGAAGCGCGCGGCCTCTTCCCGGCGGAGGCCGACGCCCATCGCCGCGATGATGGTGCCGCCCGAGCGGGATACGCCAGGGACCAGTGCGGCGGCCTGGGCGATGCCGATCAGGACCACCTCGCCCACCGAGAGCGAATCGTGTCCCCGGCGGTGGGCGCCGAAGCGCTCGACCGCAAAGAACGCCGAGCGCCACCACCGACAGCGTGACCGCCGCCACGGCCGGCGTCCGCAGGTGCGCCTCGATGGCGTCCCCGAAGAGGACGCCCACGACGACCGCCGGAATCGTCCCGATGACGATCGAACCAGGCAAGCCGGGCCGGCGGCGTCGGCCTCGAGGAGAACATGGCGGGCGCCGAGGCGACCATCGCGGCAATGTCGCGACGGAAGTAGACCAGGACGGCGACGAGCGTGCCGATGTGACAGGCCACGTCGAATGCGAGGCCGAACGCGTCGGCGTCCCACCCGAAGAACGCGCGGGCGAGGATGAGGTGGGCCGAGCTCGAGACCGGGAGGAACTCGGTCAGCCCCTGGATGACTCCGAGCAGCGCCGCGACGAGCGACGTCACGTGAGGCGGCCCGGCTACGACGCGCGGACGCTGCGGCCCGTCTTGCGCTGGCGGGCCGTCGGCCCGGTCTTCGCCGCCGCCGGCGGCGCGCTGGCCGCGATGCGGGCCCCGCCCTTGCCGTGCGGCCAGAAGGTCACGATCGCCGCCGCGATGTAGATGCTCGAGTAGGTGCCGGTGATCATCCCGACGATCATCGTGAACGCGAAGCCCTTGAGCACCTCGCCGCCCAGGAAGAACAGCGCGATGACCGCGAGGAAGGCGGTGCCGCCGGTGATCAGCGTCCGGTTCAGGGTCTGGTTGATCGACGAGTTCACCAGGTCCACGAGGTTGTCGCGCCGCGTGCCGCGCAGGTTCTCGCGCACGCGGTCGAAGATCACGATCGTGTCGTTGGTCGAGTAGCCGGTCATCGTCAGGAGGGCAGCGATGACGTTGAGCGAGATGTCGAAGCGGAAGAACACCAGGAACGCCAGCGTCACGAGCACGTCATGCAGCGTGGCGATGGTGGCGCCGACGGCGAAGCTCAGCTGGAACCGGAACCAGATGTAGAGCAGGATGAAGAACAGGGAGAGACCGAAGGCGAGCAGTCCCTTCCGAGTCAGGTCGGCCCCGACGATGGGCCCGACGATGTCGGTACTGGCCACCTTGAACTGGCCGATGTTGGCCGCCCGGACGGCGCGCTCGATCTCCTCGGCGGGCTTGCTCGAGCTCGGCGCCCGCCTCGCGACCCGCTTCCGCCACGCGAACCATGATGCGCCGGTCCGCCTCGGGGCCGTAAGTCTGCACGACCACGTTGTCACCGCCACCGAAACTGCCGCCCACGGCGGCGCGCACGCGGTCGATGGTGGGCATCTGCTGGAATTCCAGCGACGACGATGGTCCCGCCCGAGAACTCGACGCCGAGCGGTATGCCCTTGACGTAAATCGTCGCGATACCGGCCGCGATGATGACCCAGGAGAGGATGAGCGCCGGCCAGCGGTACTTGACGAAGTTGTAGTTCGGGTTGTGGAAGATCTCCATGGCTAGATGCTCAAGCTCTCAACCTGACGCTTGGCCAGGACCATTTCGAACAGCGTCTTCGACACGAACGTCGAGGTGAACAGGTTCGACACGAGGCCGAAGAACAGCGTGGTCGCGAACCCCTGGATCGGCCCCGTGCCGAACTGGAACAGGAAGGCGGCGCCGATGAGCGCCGACAGGTGCGTGTCCACCAGCGTCAGGAACACGCGGCTGAAGCCGGCGTTGATCGACGCCCGCACGCCGCGCTGCGCCGCCAGCTCCTCCTTGATCCGCTCGAAGATCAGCACGTTCGAGTCCACGCCCATGCCCATCGTGAGGATGAAACCCGCGATGCCGGGCAGCGTCATCGCCGCGTTGATGTACGCCATGGCGCCGAGCAGGATGATCAGGTTGAAGATCAGCGCGACAACCGCGTTCACGCCGGACAGCCTGTAGAAGACGAGCATGAAGACGACGACCATCGCGAGGCTCAGCAGCGAAGCGATCACGCCCTTGCGGATCGAGTCGGCGCCCAGGCTCGGCCCGATGGTCCGTTCCTCGAGGTAGGTCAGCGACGCGGGCAGCGCGCCCGAGCGCAGGACCAGCGACAGGTCCTCGGCCTCCTGCTGGGTGAAGCTGCCGTGGATGATCCCCTCGTCGCTGATCCGGCTGTCGATGCGCGGCGCGGAGCGGACCTGGCCGTCGAGCACGATGGCCAGCTGGCGGCCGACGTTCTCGCCGGTGGCCTTGCCGAACTTGCGCGCGCCCTCGGGGTTCAGCGAGAAGCCGACCGCCGGCTGGTTGTAGCTGTCGAGGCTCGGCCGGGCGTTCCGCAGGTCGCGGCCGGTGACGACCGGGACCTTCTGGAGCAGGTAATAGACCGTGCGCCGGGCGGCTGCCGTCGGTCGGCTCGTCCACGCCCGGGACCACCTCGAGATGCGGCGGCACCTGGCCGGCTGACGCCTGCAGCAAGGCTTCCTTCGTGGGCGACGGCCCCTGCTCCACCAGCTTCAGCTCCAGCATGCGCCGTGGAGCGGATGATCTCCTTGGCCCGCGGCACGTCGCTGACACCCGGCAGCTGCACGAGCAGCTGGTCGCCCGATGCGCCTCCCTGCCGGGCGACGACGGGCTCGGCCACGCCCAGCTCGTTGACGCGGCGCTCGATGGTCTGCTGCGCCTGCACCACGGCCTCGTCGCGCAGCTGAACCTGCCGGTTCGGCTTCAGGGTGAACGTGTAGGCGCCGGCGGACGGACTCGCGGTCGAACGTCGCCTGCAGAGCCGTGGCCGCTGTCTTGAAGGCCGCGTCCTGCGCCGGCGGCACGCCCGACACCTGGAACTGGGTCGGCGTGCCGACCGTGACGGTGACGGCCGTCAGCCCGGCCTTCTCCAGCTCCTCGCGGAGCGACTCGGCGGCCGTCGAGGTCTCGAGCCGCAGCGCGTCGTCGGTATTGACGCGGAGGACGAGGTGCACGCCGCCCTTGAGGTCGAGGCCCAGCCGGATCTTCTGATCCGGCGGGATGATCGCCCACAAACAGGCGCCGACGATAACGACGATCAGGAGGATTCGCCAGCGAAAGTTGTTCATGCTTGAGAATTGTCGGGCACGACCGGGTCCTGGCCCTGGAAACCCGCGATCGCGGCCTTGGAAAGCTCGATATGGACCTTGTCGGCAATCTGCACCTTCACGCTCCGGTCGGCGATCCTGGTGATCGTCCCGTAGATGCCGGAGGTGGTGATGACGCGATCCCCGACTTTCAGGGCATCGAGGAACTGCTGGACCTTCTTCTGCCGCTTTTTCATCGGCAGGAGGATGACGAAGTAGAAGATGGCGAAGATCAGGACCCAGGGGAGCAGCAGCGTGAGCACGCTCTGATTGCCGGCCGGCGCGCCCATGGCCACGAGGGTCAGCGGTGCAGAAAGTGATGTCATCGGTCGATCGTCTGGCGGGAATGAACCTGCCTGAACGCCTGCTTCAATTCGTCGAACGAGCCAAACACTATAGCCTCCCTGATCCGTTTCATGGTGTCAAGGTAAAAGGTCAGGTTGTGCAGCGTGTTGAGGCTCGCTGCGTTGATCTCGCCGGCGAGGAAGAGGTGACGCAGGTACGCCCGCGAGAAGTGGCGGCAAGTATAGCAGCCGCACGCCGGGTCGGGCGGGGCGGGGTCCTCCGCATAGCGGGCGTTCTTGATGTTGAGCTTGCCCTCGCTCGTGAACAACTGGCCGTTGCGGGCGTTGCGCGTCGGCATCACGCAGTCGAACAGGTCGATGCCCCGGTCCACGCACTCGATGAGGTCGAGCGGCGTGCCGGTACCCATCAGGTATCGCGGGCGGTCCGTGGGGAGCAGCGGCGCGGTGGTGCCCACGATCTCGTACATCACCGGCGCGGGCTCCCCCACGCTCAGCCCCCCGATCGCGTACGCCTCGAACCCGATTGCCACGGTGGCGCCGGCGCTCGCGGCCCGCAGGTCCGCGTACGTGCCGCCCTGGACGATGCCGAACTGCGCCTGGCCGGGATTGGTGACGAGGCAGCGCCCGTCGGCCGAGGGTCGGGCCGTCGCCTCGCCTCGCGATCGCTCCCTCGGCGACCCTGCGGGTTGAAACCCCGGTCGGGACGGGCCTTCAGGCCTGTCTGCACCGCACGCCGCCGCGGACAGTTCCAGGAAGCGGGCGCGGCCGCGGCCCGCCCATCGCAGCGTGCGCTCCATCGACGCGGCCGCCTCGTCACGCGTGGCCGGGTAGCCGAGGCACTCGTCGAGCACCATGGCGATGTCGGACCCCAGGTTTGCCTGGATGTCCGCCGCGCCCTCGGGCGTGAGCGAGAGGGCGAGCCGTCGAGGTGCGACCGGAAATGGACGCCCTCTTCGTCGATCGTGCGCCGCTCGCCGAGCGAGAACGCCTGGTAGCCGCCGCTGTCGGTGAGGATCGGGTGGGGCCACGCGATGAAGGCGTGCAGGCCGCCCGAGCCGGCCGATGCGGCCGTCGCCGGGGCGGAGATTGAGGTGGTACGTGTTGGCGAGCATGATCTCCGCGCCCACGCTCTCCAGGTCCCGCGGGAGCAGCCCCTTGATGGCGCCCTGCGTGCCGACGGGCATGAACGCGGGCGTCTGAACCACGCCGTGCGCGGTGGTCATTTCGCCGCGGCGGGCGGCGCCGCACGCGTGGGTGACCTCGAAACCGAAAGTCGCGGGCATTGGGGTATAGTACTCGGCTTGGGTCCGCCTTCGCTCCCCGCAAGGGGGTGGAGCGACGGCGTGACAAGCCCGCCTTCGCTCCCCGCAAGGGGGGTGGAGCGACGGCGCGACAAGCCCGCCTTCGGGTCGCCGGAGGTTTCAACGCCGCGGCACGGCGGGAACGGGCAGGGGCAGACGTGAAGAAGCTTCGCATCGGCGTGATTTACGGCGGCCGGTCCAGCGAGCACGAGGTGTCGCTCGCGTCGGCGGCCTCGGTCATCGCGAACCTCGACCGGAAGCGGTACGAGCCTGTTCCGATCCGCGTGGAGCGGGACGGCCGCTGGACGATCCCCGACCGCCCGCCCACGGCGGTGGCGGCGGCGGAGGTCATCACCAAGTCCCGGCAGGATTCGGGACGGGCCGGGCGGGTCGGGACGCGAAGCCTACCTGGTTCCCCACGCCGGCGAGGAGACGCTCTTCACGCTGGAGCGGACGGCCGGCGACACGCCCGGGCGCGAGAACGCGTACATCGCCGGTCTCGGCCTCGACGTCATCTTCCCCGTGCTGCACGGGCCATACGGCGAGGACGGCACGGTGCAGGGGCTCCTCGAACTGG
Source organism: uncultured Acidobacteriota bacterium (assembly GCA_963744445.1). Lineage (GTDB taxonomy): Bacteria > Acidobacteriota > Vicinamibacteria > Vicinamibacterales > Fen-181 > CAVUTP01. Next base: position 606,893 of record CAVUTP010000014.1, on the reverse strand, counting down.
CCGACGTGCCGTACGTCGGGTCCGGCGTGCTCGCCTCGTCTGTCGGGATGGACAAGGCGATGATGAAGGTGTGCTTTGCCGCCCGCGAGCTGCCGATGGTCGCGCACCTCGTGGTGCTGCGGGGAGAGTGGGAGGCGTCGCCCGGTGCGATCGCGGCGCGGATCGAGGAGCGCCTGGGCTATCCGGTATTCGTCAAGCCGGCGAACCTCGGGTCGAGCGTCGGGATCTCGAAGGCCAAGGCGCCGGCGGAGCTTGGCGCGGCGATGGCGCTCGCCGCGGAGTTCGACCGGAAGATCGTCGTCGAGGCCGCGGTGCCCGAGGCGCGCGAGATCGAGTGCTCGGTCCTCGGCAACGACCATCCCGAAGCGTCGGTCCCGGGCGAGATCCTGCCGTCGCGGGAGTTCTACGACTACGAGGCGAAGTACCTCGAGGAGTCGCCGGTGCTCGTCCCGGCGGCGCTGGACGAGACGCAGACCGCCGAGGTGCGCCGCCTCGCCGTCGAAGCGTTCCTGGCGATCGATGCGGCGGGTTTCGCGCGCGTGGACTTCCTGCTGTCCCGGAGCACCGGCCGCCTCTACGTGAACGAGATCAACACCATCCCCGGGTTCACGACGATCAGCATGTTCCCCAAGCTGTGGGAGGCGAGCGGCCTGGAGTACCCCGCGCTGCTCGATCGCCTGGTGCAGCTCGCCATCGAGCGGCACGCCGGGAAGCAGGGGTCGCGGACCACGGCCCCGTGACCCGCCGCGTCCTCATTGTCCTGGTCGCGGCCGCGGCGATCGCCGCGAGCCGGTCCGCGCCCGCCGACGCCCTGCCCTACGCCGACCTCCTCGGACGCGCCTACGACGCGGTGCTCGACGCCCGGTTCGACGCCGTGGAGCCGGCGCTGGCGCGCGCGTGCGGCCCGGCCCCAAGGGAGACGTGCGACCTGCTGCGCGCCACCGCCCTCTGGTGGCGGATCCAGCTCGACCCCGTGAACCGTTCGCTCGACGCGCGAGTTCCAGGCCCGGATCACCTCGGTCATCGAGGCCATGGACGCGTGGACGCAGCGCGAGCCCCGGCGCGCGGACGCCTGGTTCTTCCTGGGGGCGTCGTACGGGCTGCGCGTGCAGTGGCGGGTGCTGCGCACCGAACGCCTGGCCGCGGCGCGGGACGGCAAGCGGATCAAGGACGCGCTGGAGCGCGCCCTGGCGCTCGACCCCGATCTGCAGGACGCGTACTTCGGCATCGGGCTCTACCACTACTACGCGGACGTCGGGCCGTCGATCCTGAAGTTCGTGCGGTGGCTGCTGCTGCTGCCGGGCGGCAACCGGGCCGCGGGTCTGCAGGAGATGCAGCAGGCGCGCGAGCGCGGCGAACTGCTGCGCGGCGAGGCCGACTTCCAGCTGCACCTGATCTACCTGTGGTACGAGCAGAAGGCAGACGAGGCGTTGAAGCTGCTCGACGAGCTGCGCCGGCGCTACCCCCACAACCCGCTGTTCCTGCAGGCGGTCGCCGAAGTGCAGGACGTCTACCTCCACGACCACCCGGCAAGCCTCGCCACCTGGCGCGCGATGTTCGACTCTGGCCCGCCAGCGGCGGCTGGCGCTGCCCGAGATGAGCGAGGCGCGGGCGCGCGTCGGGATCGCCGACGAGCTCGACGCCCTGATGGAGACCGACTACGCGATCGAGCAGCTCCGCGTGGTCGAGGAGGCGCGGCCGGCCGCACCCTACGGCGCGGCCGCGCGCGCGCTGCTGCGCCTCGGCGAGGCCCAGGACCGGATGGGCGTGCGCGACGAGGCGGTGCGGGCGTACCAGGCGGCGATCGCGGCGGCGCCGGCCGACGACCCCGAGAACGTCCGCGGGCGGGCGCGCGAGCGGATGCGGCGACGGCCCGACCCGCGCGTGGCCGAGGCGTACCGCCTCTCGCTCGAGGGCTGGCGGCAGCTGCAGCGCGGCGAACTCGCCCGCGCGGCCGACTCGCTGGAACGGTCCGCGTCGCTGAACTCCTCCGACCTCGTCACGCGCTACCGCATGGGCAAGCTGCTCCTCGCGCGCGAGCGGCCGGAAGCGCTCGCGGCGTTCGAGACGGTGGTGTCGGCACGGCCCGCGGCGCCGCCGTTCGTCCTCGCGGCCGCGTGCCTGGAGGCCGCGCGGCTGGTCGAAGGGCGCGACAGACCGCGCGCGATCGAGCTGTACCGGCGCGCCGCGCGCGCGCGGGGCGCGGACCCCGCGACGCAGCGCGCCGCGCGGCAGTCGCTGGCGCGCCTGGACGGCAAGACCGCGCGGCCGCGCGGCACCGGGAACTAGAACGGGGAATCGGGAAGGTGTGATCGGGCGGGACAATAAAAAAGGGGGCGACACTCGCCCCCTCTTCTCGCGGAAGCCGAGGCTTACCGCTTCTTGCCGGCCTTCTTGGTCGCAGCCTTCTTTGCGGTCTTCTTCGCCATTACCTTATCCCCCCCTTCATCGTGGAGTTGCGTGAGGAGCGCGACAACCGTCGAATTGTCCGCGCCCTCCGCCTCGCTGCTCGCTCCCGGCGGCGGCCGGCAGCATCGCATCTCTGAGAACGGGGGGTGGCAAGTGCGGCCCTCCCCCGGGAATGATGGCGAACGCTAACGCTTCTTCCCGGCCCTCTTCTTGCCTGCCGTCTTCTTCGCCATTTCTCCTCCCGATCGGTTGCAACCCATCCGGCCGGTCGTCACTGGCGAATCACAAGGAGTGGGCTAAGCCCAGCTCACTCATACGACATGTAGATTATGGTTGAGAAAAAACACATGTCAAGCGGAAAAGTGAGTGCCGCGGTCGTTTTTTTCGATCGGGAGATCGGGAGGACGCGCGCGCTGACCACTGCGATGCGCGCCGCTGCCGCCCGGATCACCACCGCGTCGCAGCCAAGCATGCACCGGCTAATCCGCATGACGGTCACTGGGACATCGTCTTGCCGTCCCACACGCGCACCTGGCGGATCGTGTCGCCCGGCTGCAGTTGATCGACCACCGCCATGCCCGACACCACGCGCCCGAACACCGTGTACCGGCCGTCGAGGTGCGGCTGCGGCGAGTGCGTGATGAAGTACCTGGCTGCTTCCCGTGTCGGGGCCGTCCAGCGCCATCCCCACGGTCCCGCGCAGGAAGGGGCGGGGGTTCAGCTCGTCGCGGATCGTCCGTCCCGACCCGCCCTCGCCGTCGCCGCGCGGGTCGCCGTCCTGCACCACGAAGTTGGGGACGACCCGGTGCCAGGCGAGGCCGTTGAAGAACCCGCGGCGGGCGAGCGACACGAACTGTTCGCACGTGAGGGGCGCGTCGAGCACCGCCAGCTCCAGCTGGATCGTGCCGCGGTCGGTGTCGATGTACACCTGCGGCGACACCGTGGGCGACACCATCTCCCGTGACTCGTAGTATTCCCCCGGGTGGCCGGTCGGCGCCGGCCGGATCGCCGACACATCCGCGGCCGGATCGAGCGTGCGCACGAGCCCGGCCGCCTTGAGGCGCACCGCCCAGTCGCGGTCGGCGAACGCCTCGCGCAGGACCGGCAGCGCGGCGGCGCCGTACTTCGCCAGCGCCTCGAGGGCGGCCGTACGTGCCACCGGCAGCGCGTCCCGCACCCCCAGGCGGTAGGCAGCCTCGAGCGCCCGCTCGGCGCCGGGGGGCCGCAGGTCCCCGAGCTGCGCGGCCGCCGCCGCCCGTATCACCACATCCTCGTGCGCGAGGCGTTCGAGCAGGATCGACGCGACGCCGGGCGCCTGCAGCTTGGCCAGCGAGGCGAGCACGGCCGGCACCACCCGCAGGTCGGCGTCGGCCAGCATCGAGGTGAGCAGCGGAAGGGCGCTCTCGCGGTCCAGCGTGCCGAGGATCGTCGCGGTCGCGGCGCGGACGCTCCAGTGGCGGTCCGGGTCGAGCCCCGACAGCACGAACATGAAATCCTGGCCGTCGATCTCGCGCACGCTCTTCAGCGCGGCCGCCCGGATGGCGGGCGACGGGTCGGCCAGCCGGTCGAGGAGGATGTCGAGCGCTGCCGGCGCGTGCGTGGCACCCGCGGCCGCCACGACCTCGATCCGGAGCAGCGGGTCGAGGCTGCGCGTCTGCAGCAGTTTCGCGAGCAGCGGGCCCGCGGCGCGCGAATCGCCGATTTGGCCCAGCGCGCGCACGGCGGAGATGGCCGCCTTCGTGTCGCGGACCCAGTTCTCCGCCAGCGACAGCAGCGGGGGCAGGCCCGCGGGATCCTTCAGGGCCCCGAGGCCGCGGGCCGCGAAGGCGCGCCCGAAGCTGCCGTCGCCGTTCGCGAAGGCGGTCAGCGCCGGCAATGCGCGGCGATCCTCCGTGCGCTGCAGGGCGAAGGCGACCGGCCACCACCGCACCCTCGGCTGGCCGCTCGCGTCGAGCACCGCGCCGGCCAGGGGTTCGTAGGCCTTCAGCCGGCCCAGCGCCACGACGCCAAGGCGGAACGCCTCCACCGGCGGCTCGTGCGACTCCTCCACGTCGTCGATCGGCACGGCGGTCACGGCAGGAAGCGCGGCGAGCGGCGTCACCATTGCGGCGATGGCCCACGCGCTTTCAGCGTCCCCGATCAGGCTGAGCGCTTCCGCGGCGCGGCCCTGCACGAGGAGTTCGGGGTCCGCGAGCGCGACGCGCAGCGGCGCGACGGCAGCACGGTCGCCGAGCAGCCCGAGCGCGAATGCCGCCATCTCCCGGACGGCCGGGTCCCGATCGCCGGAGAGCAGCGCGGCCAGCGGCCCCACCCCTTCCGGCAGGCCCACGCGGCCCACCGCCAGCGCCGTGCGGCGGCGCACTCTCGCGTCGGAGTCCCTCAGCAGGACGAGCAGGTCGGGCGGCGGGGGCGGTGCGACGACCGGCGCGCGCTTGCCCGCAGCCGGCGCGGCAGCGGGAGGACCGCCGGCCGGCGGGGCATCGCGCAGCACGCGGTGATCCTCGAGCCGCAGGATCCAGGCGACCTTCTGGTCGAATCGCCGCCGGCGGCGGCGCCGACGGCGGCGGCACGCTCGCGCAGCCGGGCGCGATCAGGAGGAGGGCACAGGTCACGGCCAGGCGACCGGACCGTGTCGGGCGTGAAGGAGCCATCGTCTTCATCTATGCGAGGATCATAGCAGGTGGCCTCGAAACCTCGGGGCCTGCTTCACCCGTCGATTCGCCATTCTCGGTTCTTCATTCTCCATTCTCAATTCTCCATTCTCAATTCTCAATTCTTCGGTATACTCCGCTCGCTTTGGATTTTCGCTACATCGCCCTCGAGGGACCGCCGGGCGTTGGCAAGACGGCACTCGCCGAACGGCTCGCCGCCCGCGTCGACGCAACCGCCGTCCTCGAAGAGACCGACAACCCGTTCCTGGGGGACTTCTACGCGGACCGGCCCGGCGCCGGCCTCCAGGCCCAGCTCTTCTTCCTCCTGAACCGGCACCGTCAGCAGGTCTCGCTTCGCCAGGCGGACCTGTTCAGCCAGTTCACGATCTGTGACTACCTGTTCGAGAAAGACCGGATCTACGCGTACCTGAACCTCGACGACAACGAGCTGTTCATCTACCAGCGGCTCTACGAGCTGCTTGCACGCGACGTGTCGCTCCCGGACCTGGTCGTCTACCTGCAGGCCCCCATCGACAGGCTCGTGAAGCGGCTCCGCGCCCGCGACGAGGAGCAGCAGCCGTACCGGCCGAACCCGGAATACATTCGGAAGCTCGGCGAGGCCTACCAGCATTTCTTCTTCCACTACTCCGCCACGCCGCTGCTCGTGGTCGAGACCTCGCAGCTCGACGTGAGCGGCAGCGAGGAGGCGCTCGACGACCTGCTTCGCCAGATTCGCGGCATGAGCAGGGGCACCCGCTACTACGTGCCGCGCACGCAGGGGTGACTTCACGCGATCAGTGGTCAGTGGCCGGTGGTCAGTGGTCAGCGGTCAGCGGATCACGCGTGATCAACTGTCCACTGGCCACGTGTCCACTGTCCACTGCCCACTGTCGTCGGGGCGCCGCTTGAGGTAAGCTGCCGCTATGGCCTGGTTCAAGAAGACGCGGAAGCCGATGGCGCCGCCGGACAAGGCAAGCCGGGTGCCGGAGGGGCTGTACGTCAAGTGCCCCGGCTGCTCCGAGCTCATCTACAACAAGGACCTGGCGGCCAACCTCGCCGTGTGCCCGAAGTGCGCCCATCACTTCCGGCTGTCCGCGGCCGAACGCCTCCGCTCGCTGTTCGACGGCCCGTGGGAGGAGTACGACAGCAGACCTCGTCTCCACCGACCCGCTGTAGTTCACCGACACCAAGCCGTACAAGGATCGGCTTCGCACCAGCATCGCGGCCACCGGGGTGAAGGACGCCGTGATCACCGCGACGGGCCACCTCGGGGGCATCGAGACCGTGATCGCCGCGATGGAGTACAGCTTCATCGGCGGCAGCATGGGCGTCGTCGTCGGCGAGAAGATCACCCGGGCCATCGAACGGGCCGTGGACCGCCGCGCGCCGGTGATCATCGTGTCGTGCTCCGGCGGCGCGCGGATGATGGAAGGCGCGCTCTCGCTGATGCAGATGGCGAAGACGGCGGCCGCGCTGGCGCGGCTCGACCGCGCGGGCCTGCCGTTCATCTCGGTCCTGACCGATCCCACCACCGGCGGCGTCACCGCGAGCTTCGCGATGCTGGGCGACCTGAACATCGCCGAGCCGAAGGCGCTCATCGGCTTCGCCGGCCCGCGGGTGATCGAGCAGACCATCCGGCAGAAGCTGCCCGAGGGCTTCCAGCGGAGCGAGTTCCTCCTCGAGCACGGCATGCTGGACATGGTGGTGGACCGGCGCGAGCTGAAGGCGACCATCTCGCGGGCGCTGCGAGTTCATGGGCTGCACGGCCGCGTCCGCGGCGCCGGCGCAGGCTCCTGCACAGGGCTGATCCGCGTCGCAGCCATCGGTTCTCTGCATCTCATTTTGCATTCTGCATTCTGCATTTCCTGGGTGCGCCCCGTGGATCCGCTGTCCTACCTGTTCGGCCTCGAGAAGCTCGGCATCAAGTTCGGCCTCGAGAACATCGGCGCCCTCTGCGCGGCGCTCGGCGATCCGCAGCGCGCCTACCCCACGGTCATCGTCGCGGGCACCAACGGCAAGGGATCGGTCGCGGCCATGGTCGAGACGGGCCTGCGTGCGGCGGGCCTCCGCACGGGGCTCTACACGTCGCCGCACCTCGTACGCCTCGAGGAGCGCTTCGCGATCGGCGGGCGGCCGGTCGATCACGAGTCGCATGGTCGAGGCCGCCGCGCACGCTGCAGGCGACCGTCGAGCGCCTGCGCGGGAGCCGGGACGCTCGCCGCGCAGCCGACGTTCTTCGAGGTGACGACGGCGATCGGGTTCGAGCTGTTCCGGCGGGCCGAGGTGGAGGTCGCCGTGCTGGAGGTCGGCCTGGGCGGCCGCTTCGACGCGACCAACGTCGCCGACCCGATCGCCGGCGGCCATCACCACGATCGACTTCGACCACGAGCGGTTCCTCGGTCGCACCATCGCGCGGATCGCCTTCGAGAAGGCCGGGGTCATCAAGCCCGGGATGCGGGTCGTGGTCGGCGAGCGCAAGCCGGAGGCGCTGGAGGTGATTGCCAGCGGACTGCGCCGAGCGCGGCGCCCTGCTGGTGATGGCGCAGCGAGGGGGTCGCCGCGGACGTGTCGGTCGAACGCGGGCGCGTGGAGGTGGGCCTGCGGACGCCGGCCGCCGACTACGGCCGCCTGCGGCTGTCGCTCCGCGGCCGCCACCAGGTCGACAACGCCCTCGTCGCGGTCCGCCTGCTCGAGGCAACTCGGGACACTCGGTCTTCCCGTCACCCGGCAGGCGGTCGTCGCCGCGGTCGACGACACGCGGTGGCCCGGCCGGCTCGACCTGCGCCGGGACGCCGCGGGCCGGGAGGTCGCTGTGCGACGCGGCCCACAACCCGGCGGGCGCGCGGGTGCTTGCGGCCTACCTGCGCGAAGCCCACCCGGCGGGCCTGCCGATCGTCTTCGCGGTCATGAGGGACAAGGACGTGGCGGGGATGCTGTCGCCCCTGCTGCCCTTCGCGTCTCCGCTCGTCCTGACCGCGCCACCCACGGAGCGGGCGATGCCGCCGGAGGCCATCGCCGACGTGGCGCGCCGGGCCGGGACCGTCGCGGGCCTGGAGGTGGAGCCGGATCCCGGCGCGGCGCTCGAGCGCGCGTGGACGCACGGGGCCACCATCTGCGTCTGCGGGTCGATCTTCCTGGTCGGAGAGGTGCTGGCGCGGCTGGAGGCACGGAGTGGCTAGTGGCTCGTGGCCAGTGGCCCGTGCATCACGCGTCACGCCGGACGATCGGAGCCCTCGCGCCGGCGCATGGGCCGTCCCGACGACGGAGGCAACGGGCTTGACACTGCGACAGGAAGCAGGGCTGGTCGGCCTCCTCCCCGGTTCACCAGGCTCCAGCACCAACCACCGGCGACCATCGTTCCCTGTGATATTCTTTCGGGATTGACGCTCCCGCAGCCATTCCCTAAGTCCGTGTCCCGAATGGTGTTGTTCCGCTCGTTCGCCCCGCCGCGTCCGGCGTGGCTGGCGTTGTGCCTCCTGGCCACGTGGGGCGTGCCGGCGCCCGTCCGCGCGCAGCAGGATACCGGGTTCGACACGGCGCAGTCCGTGGCAAATGGTGCAGCTCGACAAGCACCACGTCAAGCTGATCGGCCCGGTCGAGGCGCGCCGCGGCGACATGAACTTCTACGCCGACGAGATCGAGTCGTTCACCGACACGCACCGCGTCATGCCGCCGGCCAGGTCTTGTTCACGCAGGGCGAGAGCCGCATCTACGCGGACCGGGCCGAGTTCAACACCGAGACCCGCCTGGGCACGTTCTTCAACGCCTCGGGCTCCGCCGTCATGGGCGACGAGTCCAAGCGGTCCATGCTGGGCGGGCAGGAACCCGACGTCTACTTCTACGGCGAGCGCATCGAGAAGATCGGCCCGAAGAAGTACCAGATCACCAACGGCGGCTTCACCACCTGCGTGCAGCCCACGCCGCGCTGGGAGATCACGTCGGGCACGGTGACGCTCAACCTCGATCACTACGCCTTCCTGAAGAACGCCCTCCTCAAGGCCAAGGGCGTTCCCGGTCCTCTACCTCCCGGTCCTCTACTACCCGATCAACAAGGACGACCGCGCGACCGGCTTCCTGATGCCCTCCTACGGCATGTCCAGCTACCGCGGCTTCACGCTGAGCAACGCGTTCTTCTGGGCCATCGACCGGAGCCAGGACGCGACGTTCCTGCACGACTGGTTCTCGAAGCGGGGACAGGGCTTCGGCGGCGAGTACCGCTACGTGCGCGGGCCCGGCGCGCTCGGCAACATGCGCATGTACAACCTCCGGGAGCACGAGTCGGTGTACACCTCAGACGCCGGGGTGCCGACCACTCAGCCCGCGCGGACGCAGCTACGAGGTCCAGGGCGAACCTGAATCAGCCGCTCGGCGGCCGGTGGACGGCGCGCGGCGCGGGTGGACTACTTCACCGACGTCACCGTGCAGCAGACCTACCACACCAACATCTACGACGCCTCGCGCAGCCGGCGCGTCGGTGAACGGCAGCGTCACCGGGGCGATCGGCAGTTCCTCGTCAACGGCACGGCCGAACGCAGCGAGTACTTCCAGGGGGAGTCGGAGACGAGGCTGACCGGCAGCATGCCGAAGGTGCAGGTCTCGCGCGGCGAGAAGCCGATCCCGGGCACGCCGGCCTACTTCTCCGCTCAACGGCGAGTTCGCCGCGCTCGAGAGCGTCTACCGCCGGACCGGCAGCGTCACCGACAGCGGCCTCTCGCGGCTCGACTTCATGCCGACCGTGAGGGTCCCGTTCACGGCGCTGCGCTGGCTCACGGTCAACTCGTCGCTCGCGCTGGCGCGGCACCTGGTGGACCCGCAGCCGCATCGACGGGCACAAACGTCCTGCTCGACGAGGGGATCGCCCGGCAGTTCCTGCAGCTGCGACGCCCGGCTGGTGGGGCCGGTGCTGAACCGCGTCTGGAACACGCCGAACAACGGGTACGCCGAGAAGTTGAAGCACACGGTGGAGCCGTTCCTGAACTTCCAGCGCGTCACCATGGTGGACAACTTCGACCGAGATCGTCCAGCTCGACGGCACCGACTACATCGTCGGCGGCACCACGCGCCTGGAGCTACGGCGTGACAACCGGCTCCTGGCGAAGCGGCGGGGCGGGCCGGCGGCGGGGAGCTCCCGCGAATTCCTGAGCGTCGGCATCTCGCAGACCTACTACACCGACGCCCGGGCCAGCCAGTACGACTACAACTACTCCACGAGCTTCTCGGGCCAGCCGCCGAGCAACTTCTCGCCGATCCGCTGGTCGTCGCGCATCTCCCCCGACCGAAGAGATGAACGGGTCGCTGCGGCTGGAGTACGACCACAAGGCGGGGGCGGTCCGGAGCATCTCGGCGAACGGCCAGGTCGCCGCGGGCGACTGGCTGAGCGTGACGGCCGGCTACAGCCAGCGCCGGATCCCCGACGTCACGACACCGGGCGAGGCGCCGCGGTTCCGCCAGGACAACTCGGTGAACGCCATGACGACGCTCCGCACGTCGCGGCAACCGGCTGGGCGGCAGCTACACGTTCAACTACGACATCGGCCGCGGGACGCTGCTGGCAGCCGGATCGTCGGCTACTACAACGCGCAGTGCTGCGGGTTCGCGGTCGAGTACCAGACGTACAACTTCCCGCAGTCACTCGGCGTACCCGGTCCCGCAGGACAACCGGTTCAACTTCTCGTTCACGCTGGCGGGCCTCGGCACGTTCTCGAACTTCTTCGGCGCGCTGGCGGCGGGCGGTAACGACGAGCGCACGGGGCACGACGATGAAAGGCCTGATCCTCAGCGGCGGGCAAGGGCACGCGCCTGCGGCCGCTCACCTACACGAGCGCCAAGCAGCTCGTGCCGGTGGCCAACAAGCCGGTGCTCTTCTACGGCATCGAGGCGATGGCGGACGCCGGGATCCGCGAGGTCGGCATCGTCGTCGGCGACACGGCCGCCGAGATCCGGCGGCGGTCGGCGACGGCTCGCGGTGGGGCGCTCGAGGTCACCTACATCGAGCAGGACGCGCCGCGCGGCCTGGCGCACGCCGTGCTCATCAGCGAGCCGTTCATCGGCGACGAGCCGTTCGTGATGTACCTCGGCGACAACCTGCTCAACAAGGGCATCAGGCCGCTTCGTCGAGCAGTTCGCTGGCCGACGAAGCCGGCCGCGCAGATCCTGCTGGCGCGCGTGCCCGACCCGCAGATGTTCGGCGTCGCCGAGCTGCGCGACGGCCGCGTGGTGCGGCTGGTCGAGAAGCCGAAGGAGCCGAAGAGCGACCTCGCCCTGGTCGGCGTCTACATGTTCGGCCCGGAGATCTTCGACGTCGGTGAAGCGGATCCGCCCGAGCTTGCGGAACGAGCTCGAGATCACCGACGCCATCCAGGACCTGATCGACCGCGGCCTCGAGGTCCGGCCGCACATCGTCGACGGCTGGTGGAAGGACACCGGCAAGCTCGAGGACATGCTCGAGGCGAACCGGCTGATCCTCGACACGCTCGACCGCCGCATCGAGGGCGACGTCGACGGCGAGTCGCGCGTCGAGGGCAAGGTGGTCATCGAGGCCGGGCGCGGTCATCGAGCGCTCGGTCGTGCGCGGCCCGGCCATCATCGGCGCGCGGGCGCGGATCGTGCACGCCTACGTCGGGCCGTTCACCTCGATCATGAACGACGTGCGAGATGCGCGACGCGGAGATCGAGCACAGCATCGTGCTCGAGGGCAGCGTCGATCAGCGACCTGCGCGAACCGCGTCGAGGACAGCCTGATCGGCAAGAACGTCCGGATCTACCGCGTGCCGGTGAAGCCCTCGGCCTACCGGTTCATGCTCGGCGACAACTCCGAGGTCGGCATCCGCTGGTAGAAGGAGCACCCGTGACCGAACCGACGCGCTTACGCCGCGACGGCCGCGGCCACCCGCGTGATCGACGGCGTGAAGACCAAGCGCGCTGCGGCTGATCCCCGACGAGCGCGGCTGGCTGATGGAGATCCTGCGCGCCGACGACGAGGAGCTGTTCACGAAGTTCGGGCAGGTCTACGTCTCGGCGACCTACCCGGGCGTGGTCAAGGCCTGGCACTACCACAAGGTGCAGATCGACAACTTCGCCTGCGTCGCCGGGATGGTGAAGCTGGTGCTCGTCGACACGCGGCCCGGGTCGCCGACCGAGGGCGCGGTCAACGAGTTCTTCGTCGGGATCGCAGAACCCGATGCTCGTGCAGGTGCCGAACCTGGTCTACCACGGGTGGAAGTGCATCAGCACCGAGCTGGCGCTGGTGGTCAACGTGCCCACCGAGCCGTACCGCTACGACGACCCGGACGAGTACCGGCTCGAGCCCCACGGCGCGCTGCCGTACGACTGGAGCCGGAAGGATGGTTGAGGTCCTCGTCACCGGCGGCGCCGGGTTCATCGGCAGCAACTTCGTGCGCCACGCGCTGCGACGCACCCCGACTGGCAGGTCACGACGCTCGACAAGCTGACCTACGCCGGCCGGCTCGAGAACCTGCACGACGTGATGGACGACCCGCGGCACCGCTTCGTGCGCGGCGACATCTGCGACGCGCGAGCTCGTCGCGCCCGCTGGTCGCCCGCGCGGACCTCGTCGTGCACTTCGCCGCCGAGACGCACGTCGACCGCTCGATCCTGGGCGCGGGCGACTTCATCCGCACCGACGTCTACGGCACGTTCGTCCTGCTCGAGGCCGCGCGCCAGGCGCCGCGCGCTCTGCGCGGTTCGTCCAGATCTCGACCGACGAGGTGTACGGCAGCGTGCCGCCGGGCGCGAGCCGCGAGACCGACGAACTGAAGCCGCGCAACCCGTACTCGGCGAGCAAGGCCGGCGCCGACCGCCTGGCCTACAGCTACTGGGCCACCTACGGCGTGCCGGTGATCGTCACGCGCGCCTCGAACAACTACGGGCCCTACCAGTTCCCCGAGAAGGTCATCCCGCTGTTCGTCACCAACGCGCTCGACGGCGCAGTCGGTGCCGCTCTACGGCGACGGCCTGAACGTGCGCGACTGGCTGCACGTGGACGACCACTGCCGCGCGCTCGACGTCGTGATCGAGCGCGGCGCGCCCGGCGAGGTCTACAACATCGGCGGCGGCAACGAGGTGGCGAACATCGACCTCACGCGGCGGATCCTCGGTCTCGCTCGGCCGCCCGGAGTCGCTGATCAAGCCGGTGGCCGACCGGCCGGGCCACGACCGCCGCTACTGCCTCGACACCGCCAAGCTGCGCGCGCTCGGCTGGTCGCCGTCGGTCGATTTCGCGGCCGGCCTCGCCGCCGACGGTGGAGTGGTACCGGGGCAACGAGTGGTGGTGGCGGCCGATCAAGCAGGGCGACCCGGCCTACCGGCATACTACGAGCAGCCAATACGGCAAGGGTTGACGAATGGCCCTGCCTCCGACCGTCCTCGTCACCGGCGCCGCGGGCTTCGCGGGCAGCCACCTGCTCGACCTGCTGCGCGCCGCGGCGAAGCCCGCGTCGTCGCGTGGCGGCGCCCGGGCGAGAGCCTGCCGCCGGCGCCGACCGGCGACCGCGCTGCGACTGGTCGGAAGTCGACGTGCTCGACCGGGCCGCGGTCGCGGCGGCGGTTGCCGACGCAACGCCGCCGGCGATGGTGTACCATCTCGCCGGGGTCGCGCACGTGGGGCGCTCGTGGGATCGTGCCGCGCAGACCCTCGAGGTCAACGTCCTCGGCACGCACCACCTCCTCTCCGCCCTCGCGGCCGTCGCGCCGCCGTGCCGCGTGCTCGTCGCCGGGTCCGCACTGGTCTACCGGCCGCAGGATCGCGCCCTCTCGGAGGACGATCCGCTCGGGCCCGTGAGCCCCTACGGCCTGAGCAAGCTGGCGCAGGAGATGGCCGTCGCTGCACGCATTCGCGGAATCGGGCCTGCCGGTGGTCGTGACGCGGTCCTTCAACCACATCGGCCCGCGGCAGGACCCGTCGTTCTCGACCCCCAGCTTCGCCCGGCAGATCGCGCGGATCGAGGCGGGGCTCGCGCCCGCGCCGGTGCTGGTCGGCAACCTCGACGCCCGGCGCGACCTCACCGACGTGCGCGACACGGTGCGCGCCTACCGCGAGTTGCTCGGCAGCGGGGCGAGCCGGGCCGGGTCTACAACGTCTGCCGCGGGCAGCGCCTACCGGGTCGGCGACATCCTCGACGGGCCTGTCGCGCCCGGCGCGAGTGCCGATTGACAGTCCGGACCGATCCGGCTCGCTCCTGCGCCGCCACGACGTCCCGCTCATGCTCGGCAGCGGCGCGCGGCTCGCCGGTGAGCTGGGCTGGACGCCGCGCATCCCGATCGAGCGCACGCTCGCCGACCTGCTGGACTACTGGCGCGGCGTCGTTCCGGCGGAATCCGGACGGAGGGGGATGCCGCCAGGTAAGGCTCTGGCCTTCGAGCTTCGGGAAGCCTTGGCCTTCCGAGAGCCGAGAGCCGAAGCCGAGAGCCGATGAGAGTCCTCGTCACCGGCGCCACCGGTTATCTCGGTCGAAGCGTCGTGGCCGCGCTCGACGCCGCCGGCCACGCGCCGATTGCGTTCGCGCGATCGGCGAGCCGGGCCGGGCTGGCCGGCGGAAGCCGTTGACGGCGACGTCCGGGATGCGGCCGCCGTGGAGCGCGCGGCCGCCGGGTGCGACGGCGATCTGTCACATGGCGGCCCTCGTCGCGGTGTGGCGCCGCAATCCGCGCGAGTTCGACGATGTGAACGTCGGCGGCCTGGCCAACGTGCTCGCGGCCGCACGGCGCGCGGGCGTTCGACGCATCGTCTACACCTCGTCGTTCCTGGCGCTGCCGCCGACGGGCGGGGACGCGCCGCAGCCCTGGAACGACTATCAGCGCACGAAGGCGGCAGCCGACCGGCTGGCTGGCCGGGCGGTGGCGACAGGGGGCGCCGCTCGTGCGGCTCTACCCCGGGGTGATCTACGGGCCGGGGCCGCTGACCGAAGGCAACCTCGTCGGCCGGATGGTGGCCGACCATCTGGCAGGCCGCCTGCCCGGGCTGCTCGGCGCCGACTGCCGGTGGTCCTACGCGTTCGTCGAGGACGTGGCGGCCGGCCACGTCGCCGCGCTCGAGCGCGGCCGGATCGGCGGACGGTACCAGCTCGGCGGCGAGAACGTCCGGCAGATGGCGGTCTTCGAGATCGTCCGCGAGCTCACCGGGCGACCGCGTTGCCGCGCCGAATTCCCGCCGCCGCGGCGGTTGCTCGTTGCCGCCGTCGAGGAACTGCGGGCGTCACTGACGGGCAGGCCGCCGCTGCTGACGGTCGGCACGGTCGAGATCCTGCAGCGCGACTGGATGCTGGACAGCAGCGAGGCGGAACGCGAACTCGGCTACCGGGTGACGCCGTTGCGCGAGGGTATCCGGGCCGTGGTCGCAGGGTGCAGCCCCGCGGGGCGGGAAGCGAGCGCCAAGAGGTGAAGACCGACACCATCGCCGGGTTCTCGGAAACGCGCCGGCAGATCGTTCACATGGCCATGGCCTCGTTCGCGCTCCTGCTGCGCTACCTCACCTGGTGGCAGGCGGCGCTTGTGCGCCCTCGCCGCCTTCCTGTTCAACCTGTTCGTGCTCCCCCGCATCGGCGGGCGTCGCTCTACCGCCCCGCGGACGCGGCGCGCGGGCTACCCGCTGGGGATCCTGTTCTATCCGCTGTCGGTGTTGCTCCTGATCCTCGCGTTTCCCACGCGTCCCGACATCGTGGCGGCGGCGTGGGGCATCCTGGCCATCGGCGACGGCGCGGCGACGATCGTGGGCCGCAGGGTCGGCGGGCGGCGGATGCCGTGGAATCGGGAGAAGACGGTCGGCGGGCACCGCTGGCGTTCGTGATCGCCGGCGGCGCGGCCGGGATCGCGCTCGCCGCCTGGACGCGCGCGGCGGTCGCGCCGTCGCCGCCGCTGCTGTTCACGCTGGCCGCCCCGGTGGCTCGCCGCCCTTGCCGCCGCCCTCGTCGAGTCGATCCCCGTCCGCCTGGACGACAACATCTCGGTGCCAATCGCGGCCGGCGATCGTCCTCGGCGGCCTCGGCGTTGATGGACGGGCCGCGTCCGCCGAGGCCGCGTCGCAGTGGCTGCCGCGCTCGCTGGTGCCTCGCGCTTGCGGTCAACGTGCCCGTCGGCATGGCTGGGGTGGAAGGCGAGGACCGTGAGCACGCCGGGGGCCGTCGTCGGGCGCCGTCATCGGAATCGCTGGTCCTCGCATTCGCCGGCCCGCGCGGCGTGGGTGCTGCTCTTCGCGTCGTTCGCCGTGGCGCAGCATCTCCTCGCGGCTCGGGCTGAAGCGGAAGGCGGTGCTTGGAATCGCCGAGGAACGAGGCGGGCGGCGCGGGCCGGGCAACGCGATCGCCAACACCGGCCTGGCGGCGTTCGCCGCGGTCGTCGCCGCGTTCTCGCCCTACCGGGAGGCCGCCCTGCTCGTCGATGGTTGCGGCGCTGGCGGCGGGCGCGAGCGACACGGTCGCAAGCGAGATCGGCAAGGCGTGGGGCCGACGGACGTTCCTCTTCCCGTCCTTCAAGCCGGTCAGGCCGGGCACGTCGGGCGCCGTCTCGCTCGAGGGCACCGCGGCGGGCCTCGTTGCCGCCCTGGGGCTCGCGGCCCTCGGCCTCTCGCTGGGCCTCGTCAAGGGCAACGGCTCTGTGGTACGCGACGGCCGGCGCCACGGTCGGAGCCTTCGTGGAAAGCTGGCTCGGCGCGACGCTCGAAGACTGCAGGCGTCCTCGACAACGACATGCTGAACTTCATCAACACGGCCGTGGCCGCCGCGGCCGCCATCGCGATCGCGGGGCTCGCGTGACCAGCCGGGCGCGCACCTACCTCGAGTTCGCCCGGCCGTTCACGCTCTTCGCCCCGGCGCTCGGCATGGCATCGGGCGGCGCGACGGCCATCGGCGCCACCCCGCGGGAACCGTGGAGCTGGTGGCTGGTCATCTACCCGCTGCTCGGGGCGCTGATGGCCGCGGTCCTCAACGCGGCGTCGAACGGCCTGAACCAGATCTACGACTTCGAGATCGACGCGGTGAACAAGCCGCGGCGGCCGCTGCCCAGCGGGCGCCTGTCCATTCGCGAGGCGTGGGTCTTCACGCTGGTCACGTTTGCCATCGCGTGGGCCCTGGCGTGGCTCATCGCCCCCGGCGGACGACACGACTGCTTCTGGCTGGTTGTCGCCGCCACGCTCATCACGTCCCTCTACTCGGTCCCGCCATTCCGGACCAAGCGCCTGGGCATCTGGGCCAACGTGACCGTTGCCATCCCGCGAGGAGCCATGCTCAAGGTGGCGGGGTGGTCCACCGGTCAAGACGATGTTCGGGGTGGAGCCCTGGTTCATCGGCGCGATCTTCGGGCTGTTCCTGCTCGGGGCCACGACGACGAAGGACTTCGCCGACATGGAGGGAGACGCGCGCGGAGGGTGCCGGACGCTGCCGATCCAGTACGGCGTCCGGCGCGCGGCGTGGATGATCTCGCCGTCGTTCGTCGTGCCGTTCCTGATGATCCCGGTGGGCGCGTGGGCTGGGGTCCTGACGGGGAACTTCTGGCTGCTCCAGCTGCTCGGGGCCGTGATGACCGCGTACGGGCTCTACGTCTGCTACCTGATGCTGCGGCGCCCCGAGGACCTCGCCGTGGAGGAGAACCACGTCTCCTGGGCGCACATGTACCGCATGATGTTCGTCGCGCAGGTGGGGTTCGCGCTGGCGTACCTGCTGTAGCAGGAATCAGGATTCAGCAATCAGGATTCCGCCGCCACGCGTGACACACTGAATCCTGGATCCCGAATCCTGAATCCTGTTGCCGGTTATCCCACTGCCGAGCTTCAGACCCTCCGCCTCCGACCTGGCCTCGACCACCACGTCGTTGTCACGCAGCTTCACCACGAAGGTCTTGCCCTCGCGCCACTGCTGGCTGATCGGCAGCTTCACCTTGTCGTCGATCACGCGCTTGAGGAACCGCGCGCCGTAGGCGAGGCTGTGGCCCTCGTCCACGATCTTCTCGAGCGCGCCGGGACCGAGGATCAGCCGCCGCCCGGCTTTCTCCAGCGTTCGGCTCACGGTTCCCAGGTAGTGCCGCGCGATGGCCGTCACCTCGTCGCGTGCCAGCGGGTTGAACAGCACCACCTGGTCGACACGGTTGCGGAACTCGGGCGGGAACCGGCGTTCCAACTCGCGCATCACCTCGCCCCGTACCTGGTCCACGCCGACTTCCCTCGAGAGGAACCCCATGGGGTTCGTGAGCTTGCGGAAGTGCTCGGAGCCGAGGTTCGACGTCATGATGATGATGGCGTCGCTGAGATAGACGCGCTTGCCGCGTCCGTCTGTGAGCCACCCCTCGTCGAACGCCTGGAGGAAGAGGGTGAGGAGGCTCGGGGCCGCCTTCTCCACCTCGTCGAGCAACAGCACCGTGTACGGGTTGTCGCGCAACTGGTTGGTCAGGATCCCGCCGCGCTCGGAGCCGACGATCCCCCGCGGCATGCCGATGAGCTTGTCGACGGCGACCATGCCGTCCTGGTACTCCGACATGTCCACGCGGATCATCTTGCGGTCGTCGCCGAACAGGAACTCCGCGACCGCCTTCGCCAGCTCCGTCTTGCCGACGCCGGTCGGGCCGAGGAACAGCAGCACGCCGTCCGGTCGATCGAACCCGTCCTTCAGCGGGCCCTTGTTCAGGACCAGGCGATGCGCGACCGCTTCGATGGCGTCGTGCTGCCCGATGAGGCGCTTCGACAGTTGCCCCTCGATCTGCTTGAATCGGTCGGTGACGTCGCGGAACACCATGTCTTCCGGGATTCCCGCCACGCCGGAGATCACCGACACCACGTCGCCGGCCTTGACCTCCCACTGGCGCCCGATTTCCGCGCGCACGGCGGCCGTGTCGAGCCACCCGATCACCTTGTCGGGCAGGTGCAGGTGCCGCATGTAGCGGGGCGCCATCTCGATGGCCGTGTCCACGGCCTCGTCCAGCACCTTGACTGAATAGTTCCGCTCCAGCCGCGGCCGAAGGTTGTAGACGATGCGGCGCGTTTCCTCCAGGTCGGGCTCCTTCACGTGCACCGTGCGGAACCGGCGGGCGAGGGCCTCGTCTTCCTGGATGTACTCCTTGTACTCGCTCAGCGTGGTCGCGCCGATCATCCGGACCTCGCCGCGGGCGAGCACCGACTTGAAGACGTTGGCGGCGTCAGAGGGGGCACCCAGGGCCGAGCCGGCGCCGATCATCGTGTGCACCTCATCCACGAAGAGGATGAGGTTGGGGTGCTCCTTGATCTCGCGGATGACGTTCTGGATCCGGTCCTCGAACATGCCGCGCAGCATCGTGCCGGCGACCATGCTGTTCATCTGGAGGTTGACCACCTGGCAGTCGCGCAGGCGCACCGGGATCGACTCCGGCTCGAACTCGATCCGCCGGGCGAGGCCCTCGACGATGGCGGTCTTGCCCACGCCGGGCTCACCGATGAGCATCACCGAGTTGGCGCGCTCGCGGTGGCAGAGAATCTCCATTACCTGCCGCAGCTCTTCCGTCCGGCCGTAGAGCGGCGGCACCTTGTCCTGCCGCGCCAGCTGGTTGAGGTTGGTCGCGAAGTGCTTCAAGAACGGCGGCAGCTCGAACTTCTTCCGCAGCCGCTCTTCGCGCTGCTCGAGGTCGCGCATCCGGGTGGCGATCCGGGTCACGAGCAACTCCGGCTCGACCCCGTGCCGCCTGATGATGGACACTGGGATACCCTGGCTCTCCTCGAAGATGGCGGCGAAGAGGTCCGCCGACTCGATGGCCTGGCGGCCGGCGCGGCTCGCGTGGTGAAACGCCAGCTTGAACAGGAGCTTCGTCGCCGGCGCGACGCGGGTTTCGCGGTCCGAAAAGGCCGGCACCATCCGCAGATGCTCCTCCAGCGACTGGAGAATCTCGTGCGGGTTGAGGTCCAGGTCGCGCATGACCTGCGCGAACATGTCCCATTCCACCTGGGCGAACGCCAGGAAGATGTGCTCGTTGGTCAGCAGCCGGTGCTCGCGGCGCCGCGATTCCTCGACCGCGCGGTCCACCACTCGCTGGGCTGATTCCGCCATCTTGTTCTGCGAGATGTCAAAGTCGTCCACGGGTCGATGCCTCCCGGCGTCACGCCTCTGGCCGAGTAAACAGCAAAAGGCAGGCCACGCGGAAACGTGGGATTCCGACTAACGATTGGAGGCGTGGAGGACGCGCGTAGGTGAGGCGGCGGGTCGAAGGCGGTAGGGCCGGGACGGTCAGGCCCGGGAGGGGCCCCAACGTGGTTGCCGCGTTGGGGCCTCGCACGAGCGCATTACGCGGTGCCGAGGAGCGCGCGAATCCGCTTCTCGGTCGGCGGGTGGGTGCTGAAGAGCGACAGCACCGCGCCGGCCGAGAACGGCTTGATGATGAACATGTGCGCCGTGGCGGGGTTCGCGTCGAGCGGCACCCGCTTGGACACCGCCTCGATCTTCTTCAGGGCGTCCACCAGTCCGTAGGGACTCCCGACGATCTGTGCGGCGCCGGCATCCGCGGCAAACTCGCGCGAGCGCGAGATGGCCGCCTGCACCAGCATCGCCGCGATCGGGGCCAGGATGATCGTCGCCAGCATCGCAATCGGGTTCGCGCCGTCGCGATCGTCGTCGCTGCGGCCGGCCCCGCCGAAGAACGCCGCGAATTGGGCCATCCGCGCCAACATCATGATGGCCGCCGCGATCGTCGCGGCCACCGAGCTGATGAGGATGTCCCGGTGCTTCACGTGCGCCAGCTCATGGGCAATCACGCCCTCCAGCTCCCGCTCGTCGAGGACCTTCAGGATCCCCTCGGTGGCCGCCACGGCCGCATGCGAGGGATTGCGCCCCGTCGCGAAAGCATTCGGAGACATCTCGGGGATGATGTACACCTTGGGCATCGGCAGGCCGGCGCGCTGCGCGAGCCGTTCCACCAGCCTGTGGAGAGGATGCTCCTGTCCAACCTGCTGGGCCTTGTACATCATCAAGACGATCTTGTCCGAGAACCAGTACGACGCGAAGTTCATGACGATGGCGAACCCGAAGGCGATCACGAGACCGCTCCGGCCGCCGAGTGCATCGCCAATGACCAGAAGAAGCCCGCTGAGGAGACCCAGCAGGAGCGCCGTCTTCATCCCGTTTGCCATGGTGACGTTCGTTACCCCACATGTGGCGAGGCCGCAGCCCTGCCCTGACTGCCCGGCGTCGCCGGGCTCACCTGTATCGTCTTACGACCGGCCACCCGGACCGGCCGCTTCTCAATCGATCTTAAAGTCTTCCAGACGCGCCAGCAAGCCGGCGACCAGGGCCGCCCGGAGCGGCAACGCGTCGGGGCCCACGATATGCTCGTGCGCCGCATGCGCCCCTGCCCCGTCGGCCCCGAGGCCGTCTAGTGTAGGAACACCAAGGGCCGCCGTGAAATTCCCGTCCGAAGCCCCGCCGGTGGCGCCTTCCGCCAGTTCGAACCCGAGCGCCCCGGCCACCTCGCGCGCCAGCGCGAACAGCGATGCCACGCCTGCCGTGCGCTCGAGCGGTGGACGATCGACGCCCCCGCTGACCGTCACGTAGGCGCCAGGCCGTCGCGCCCGCAGCCCGGCCAGGGCGGCGATCACCCGCTGCGCTTCGCCCGCCGTCGAAACCCGCACGTCGATCAGGGCAGATGCTTCCCCGGCGACGACGTTCGGGCGCCGGCCGCCCGACACCACACCCACGTTCAAGGTCGTGCCAAGGCCCGGGGCCTGGAGGCCGTGAACGGCGTGTATCTGGTCGGCCAGCTCCAGGATCGCGCTGACCCCCTTCTCCGGTTCGATGCCTGCGTGCGCCTCCACGCCGCGTACGGACAAGACGAAATCGCCCGTGCCCTTGCGCGACGTCTTCACCGCCCCACCCGGCAGGGACGGCTCGAGCACGAAGACGGCGTCGGCCCGGCGCGCCTCGCGCTCGATCACCGCTCGCGATGCTGCGCTGCCGATCTCCTCGTCGCCCGTGAGCAGCATCGAGACATCCGTGCCGGATCCTCGCCTCGGCCGTCGCCATGCCGGCGAGGATGCCGATGACGACCCCCGCCTTCATGTCGAGGACGCCGGGGCCATAGAGCCGGTCGCCCTCCCGGCGCAGCGGCATTGTCTCCAGTTGGCCGACGGGCCAGACGGTGTCGAGGTGGCCGAGGAGGAGCGCCCTTCGACTCGGCCTGCATGCTGAGTCTCGCTGAGGCCAGGCCCTTCCGGCACCAGGGCCGCCGAATTGGGCGAGCACCATGTTCCCCGCGGTCGGGCAAGGCAAGGTCTCGACCGCCGCCCCCGCCTCTCGCAGCACCTGGGCGGCCAGGTCCGCGCAGCGATCGACGGCCGCCTTGTCGGTGCTCGGCGACTCGCATTCCACCAGCGCGGACAGCGTGTCGAGCGCCCACGGGGCGCGGGATTCGCAAAACGTAAGCAACTGCCGCATAATTGTCGTCATGATGCGCCGAGTGGCCCTCGTGTCGTGCCTGCTGGCCTCGGCCGGGGGAGCAGGTTCGTTCGGACAGGGGCAGCCGCCGGCCCAGCGCCCGGTCATGCGCCCCGCCCCGCCGCCTGCGACGACGCCGGGACAGCCCGGCGTTCAAGAGCCACCCCCCGCAAGCAAGCCGCCGGCGGCGCCCGGCGAACCGAGCGAGGCGACACTCGGCCTGCCGGTCTATCCCTCCTCGCAGTTCCTGACCTCGTACGACGCGGGACAAGGCCAGCGCTTCTATCTCTACGGAAGCACCGCCAGCTTCGCGGAGGTCGTGGCCTACTACCGGTCCGTGCTGAAGCAGCGCGGGGAACTGGTCTTCGACCAGCCTGCCACGCACATGTTCGAGGTCGGGAGGTTCCGCGAGGAGTCGATGGGATTTCCGCCGGGGATCACCGTGAAGGACTACACCTGGGGAGGGATGGCCGGCTACCCGAACGCCAAGCCGGGCGCGAAGCCATCCCGGTTCCCGACGGTCATCCAGGTCGTCCCCGCCCCGCCGGGCACGACGGACTCCCGGAGGTAGCGTCTACCGCTTCTTCCCGGCCTTGGCGCCTTTCCCGGCCTTCTCCGCCTTCTTTGCCTTCTTCGCCTTCTTCGCTTTCTTCGGCGCCTTCTTCTCTTCCTTCGTCACGTCGCGCACCAGTTCGGAGACGACGCGGAGTGAGGTCTGCGCGGAGAAGATGATGCCGACGGGAAACTCGAAGCTCTCGTCGTCGGTCTGCGCGAAGATCTCCTGTGCTTCTTCCAGCACGTCGATGGCCTGCTCGACTCGGGCCGCCGCCGCCTCCAGCATCGCCCGTGATTCCTTCGTCATGCGCGCCTCCGGATGGTCGTGGTCGTGATCGCAATCGTGGTGATCGTGCACGCGCCACGGTACCACACTTGGTGATTTCTTGATTTCTTGATTTCTTGATTGATTGGAGGATCGGGGGATTGGAGGATTGGAGGATGGAGTGGTTGGCGGGAGCGCCGGGGTGGCGGCGCGCCGAGCGTGCGCCGCCACCCCGCGGATCTCGGCGGGGCCGTTACTCGGTCCTGAAGTTCACCGTCACGACCATCACGACCCCGACCGGTGCGCCGTTCAGCAGCGTTGGTGTGTACTCCCACTGGCTCACCGCGTCGAGGGCCGCCTTGTCGAGGAGCGGGATCGAGCGGAGGATCCGCGCGTCCTGCACGCGGCCGTCCTGGCCGATCTTGGCCTCGACGATCACGACGCCCTGGACGTTGGCCTGGAGGGCTGCGTCCGGGTAGACCGGCTTGACGTCCTTCACCTTGGTCGGCGCCTTGATGTTGCCGCCCACGCGCAGGTAGCCCTCGGCCCACCCGTCATCTGCACGCGTGCTCGTGATCCCGCCGGCAACGCCTCCCTGGACGCCGCCAGCCACCCCGCCTCCCACGCCACCGCCGACGCCGCCACCCACGCCGCCACCCACGCCGCCCGCGACAGCCGACGAGGGGCCGCCGCTGAGCGTGAAGTTACAGGTGACCGTCATCTGGAGCGGGAATCCCTGCGGCTCGTACTTCCACTGCAGCACGGCTTCGAGCGCGGCCCGGTCGAGCATCGGGATGGAGCGGAGGATCCGCGCCTCGCTAACCTGTCCGTCGGCGTCAATGCGAACCTCCAGGATCACGACGCCCTGTACCCGCCCGTCCTGCGCCTCCTTCGGGTAGATTGGCTTCACGTCCTTGAGCTTCACCGGCGCCTTCACGTTGCCGCCCATCAGCACCGGCGGCTGCCCGGACAGGTCGGTCCGCCCCGCGGCCAGGTTGAAGCCGACCTGCATCTTGAAGGGCGCGGACGGCGGCGGGGTGAACTTCCACTGCTTGATCGCGTCCACGACCGCCTCGGCGAGTCGGTTCGTCGCGGACGACGCCGACTTCACCTCCTCGACGTTGCCGCGGGCGTCGAGGGTGAACTCGAACAGCCAGGGCCACGGCCCATTGACCGGGATGTCAGCCGGGAACACCGGCCGAACGTCCGTGACCCGTCGCGGGTAGTTCTTCGAGGTGACCTCGGGAGGCTTCGCCCGGGGCGGTGTGCCGGCCGGAACGCCGGGGCGAGTGGCCTGAGGGGCCGCCTGCAAGCCCTGCTGGTCGGCCGCGGCCCGGAGCGGGAAGGCCGCGACGGCCGCCTGCCCGCACAAGGCCAGCACCGCGGCCATGGCGATGAACGAAAGAACGAGACGCGGCCGGGACATACGAACCTCCTTGACGAGCAGCGCGACACGTTGTGGCAGGTGGGCGCGACCGAGGAACAGCGAGGCCGGGAGCAGTGCGCCGCGGCGATCGGACGAGGCGAGGTGCAGGAGCGCGTCGAGGTACGGCCGGCGGTTGCCCAGGTGACGGACCACCTCTTCGTCCACCAGCTGCTCGCGCGAGAGGTGCACCTGGCCCGTGAGCCACCAGGCGGCCGGGTGGAACCAGGCCAGCGTTCGTACGACCTCGTCGGCCGCCGTGCGGAGCCAGTCGAGACGACGCACGTGCAGCAGCTCGTGGCACGCAATTGCCTTCTGCTGCTCGTGGGTGAACTCGGGAAAGTCGGCGGGCACCAGGACGACGGGGCGCAGGAAGCCGAAGGTCATGGGCCGCAACGCCTGCGGCGATACGAGGAACTCCGCGTCGGCGCCCGCGGCGGTGACCGCGTCGTCGATCGAGGCGGGCCGGGGCCAGAGCCGCCGGGCCGTGCGCCGGAGCCGCGACAACGTAACCAGGCCGAGCACCAGCCACAGGGCGCGGAGGGCGATCCCGGCCGCGAGGATCCGGGGCAGGGTAAACCCCTGGAGCCGGCCGGCCCACGCCGCCCCAAGCGCCGCCTTCTGACCGCCCGCCGCCGGCTCCGCTTCAGTGATGGACACCGTGTCGCCTGGAATGGCTGCCGGGGCGGTTGCGGCGGGCATTGAGACCGTCATGCGGGGGGCGAGCAGCGGCACCAGCACGCACGCGATCATCAGCGAGCGCCAGTAGAGCAGGCGCGCCCGGGGCGACCAGATGCCGAAGAGGCCCGGGAGCAGGGCGCCGGCGAGCGCAATGAGACCCGCCTGAACGGCGCCGGCCACGAGGTTGTCGAGCGGCAGCGGGGTCATGACTCCACCTCCCGCACCAGGCGCTCGAGCTCCTCGAGCTCCTTTTTGCTTAGACGCCGGTCCTCCACGAGGTGGACGAGCAGCGGGCGCGCCGACCCGTTGAACACGCGGTCCACGAACTCGCGCACCATCGAGCGCACGACCTGGCGCTCGGGGTGGGCTGGCCGGTAGACATAGGCGCGGTCCTCGCGGCGCGTCTTCGAGGTACCCCTTCCGCTCGAGCACACGCATCATCGTCATGACGGTGGTGTAGGCAATCTTGCGGCGCTCGAGGAGGGCCTCGTAGACATCGCGGACCGTGACCTCGCCCTTCTTCCAGACGAGCTTCATGATCTCGAGTTCCTGGGGGGTGAGCGTCGCGCTCTTCGGTCTCATACTAATAAACTAGTACCTGGAGAAACAGGAAGTCAAGGACAAAGAAGAAGAGTGCTGGCGGTGCTGGAGGTGCCAGGGTGCTAGTGCCCAGGGCGCGGGTGCCAGAGTGCTGGTGCGGGAGCGCTGCTACGGGAGTGCTCGGCCGGCAGGGCCACACCGCACCGGTGGCACCAGCACTAGTGGCACCGTTGGCACTGCACCTCCGGCACCTCCCGCACCTCCGGCACCTCCGGCACTACTTCTTGAGATAGATCTCCCCCTCCTTGAGGAACTCCGCCGAGCGCTCCTCCATGCCCGCCTGGAGTGCGTCCTTCTCTCCCATCCCGTGGGCCGCGGCGTAGTCGCGCACCTGCTGGGTGATCTCCATGCTGCAGAACTTCGGCCCGCACATCGAGCAGAAGTGAGCGAGCTTGGCGCCTTCGGCGGGGAGCGTCTCGTCGTGCATCGTGCGCGCGGTGACGGGGTCGAGCGCAAGGCGGAACTGGTCCTCCCACCGGAACTCGAACCGCGCCTTCGACAGCGCGTCGTCCCACTCCTGCGCGCGGGGGTGGCCCTTGGCGAGGTCGGCCGCGTGAGCGGCGATCTTGTAGGCAATCACGCCGGCCTTCACGTCCTGGCGGTCGGGCAGCCCGAGGTGTTCCTTCGGCGTGACGTAGCAGAGCATCGCGGTCCCGTACCAGCCGATCATCGCCGCACCGATTGCCGACGTGATGTGGTCGTAGCCGGGCGCGATGTCGGTCGTCAGGGGGCCCAGCGTGTAGAACGGCGCCTCGTCGCACCACTCCAGCTGGCGGTCCATGTTCTCCTTGATGAGGTGCATGGGGATGTGGCCCGGGCCCTCGTTCATCACCTGCACGTCGTACTCCCACGCGATCCGCGTCAGGTCGCCCTGCGCCTTCAGCTCGGCGAACTGCGCCTCGTCGTTGGCATCCGCGATCGATCCCGGCCTGAGGCCGTCGCCGAGCGAGAAGGCGATGTCGTAGGCGCGCATGATCTCGCAGATCTCGCGGAAGTGCGTCCAGGTGAAGTTCTCCCGGTGGTGGGCCAGGCACCACTTCGCCATGATCGATCCGCCGCGCGAGACGATGCCCGTCACGCGGCGCGCGGTCAGCGGGATGTGCCGCAGCAGGACCGCCGCGTGCACCGTGAAGTAGTCCACGCCCTGCTCGGCCTGCTCGATGAGCGTGTCGCGGTAGATCTCCCAGGTGAGCTCCTCGGGCCGGCCGCCGACCTTCTCGAGCGCCTGGTAGATGGGCACGGTCCCGATCGGGACCGCGGCGTTGCGAAGGATCCACTCGCGGGTCTCGTGGATGTCCGGGCCGGTGGAGAGATCCATGACGGTGTCGGCCCCCCATAGCGTGGCCCACCGCAGCTTCTCCACTTCCTCGTCGATGGACGACGAGACGGCGGAGTTCCCGATGTTCGCGTTGATCTTCACCAGGAAGTTGCGGCCGATGATCATCGGCTCCGCCTCCGGGTGATTGATGTTCGCCGGGATGATGGCGCGGCCGGCAGCCACCTCCGAGCGGACGAACTCCGGCTCGAATCCCTCGCGCACGGCCACGAATTCCATCTCCGGGGTGACGACGTCGCGGCGCGCGTAATGGAGCTGCGTCACCCGGCCCGTGCCGCGCAGCGCCGTGCGGCCGCGCGCGGCCAGCGCCGGCGACATGCGATCTCCCGGCGACGAGCGGCCGCGATCGCGGAAGGTCCTCGACGTTCCCGCGCTCGAGAATCCACGGGCGCCGCAGCGGGGGAACGCCGTCGCGCACGTCCACACCTTGCGGCCCGCTGGTGTCGTACACCCGGAGCGGCGGCTCGCCGGCGGAGAGGCGAATCTCGCGCATCGGCACCCGGACGCGCTCTCGCTCGACGTGCACCTTGCGCGAACCGGGAAAGGCGGTTTCGAGATCGGTCGGGCCGGCGGCGGTCGCGGGAAGCGGCTTCGGCATGGCAGAGACTCCTCGGCTGCGCGCCATTGGTTCGCGCGGCAGCCGCTTACGGCCTGAGGATTCGGCGGATGCGGCTCGTCGGAGCCCGGGCGGGAACGGTGAGGCAGGACGTGTCCGCCGCGCTCCCTCCGCCGGTGTCAACCGGATCAGGTTCCAAGGGTGATCTCTCAATCCCAGCGGGATACCCCTGGCGGCTTCTGTGACTATAGCAGGATTCAGGAATCGGGAATCGGGAGTCAGCGGGTCACGCGTGTGACGTGCTGCGGCCGGGGCGGGTTCGGCCGCACGGTTCCCTGAGTCCCGAATCCTGAATCCCGAATCCTGCTTGACTCGTCTACCATAGACACCGTGAAGCTGGGGGCGTGACGATGACCGTGACCGTGCTGGCCCGGCGATGCGGGTTGAGCCGCAGCACCCTCTTGTACTACGAGTCGAAGGGGCTGCTGAGAAGGCCTCCCCGCACCGACGGCAACTACCGGAACTACACGGAGCAGGACGTGCTGCGCCTGCGGCAGGTCGGCCTCTACCGGAAGATCGGGCTCAGCGTCTCCGAGATCCGGGCGCTGCTCGACCGGCCGGCCGGCGCCGCCGGCGGGATCCTGAAGCGCCGGCTCGCGGCCATCGACGCGGAGATCGAGGCGCTCCGCGGTCACCAGCGGGCCATCCTCAACCTGCTGCAGCATCCCCAGCGCCTCAGGAGAGACGAGATGATCACGAAGGACAAGTGGGTGGAGATCATGCGGGCGGCGGGGCTGTCCGAAGACGACATGGGACGCTGGCACGCCGAGTTCGAGAAGGCGGCACCCGAGGAACACCAGGAGTTCCTCGAGTACCTGCGCATTCCGAAGGACGAGATCGTGAAGATCCGGGAATGGAGCCGGGGCGCGAGGCGCTGACGCCTGACAGGAGTCGGTGGTCAGTGGCCGGTGGTCAGTGCGTCACGCCGTGACGGAGTGTTCTGCTCCCGGCTGGCTACTAGGCTGGAATTCGCTTGTCTTGACCACGAAGAACGGAAGGCACGAAGCCACCAAGCCCTTCTGTCTTCGTGTTCTTTTGATCTTCGTGGTTTCGTTCGGTCAGGCGAAGCGATTACTGGGACAGGATGTCCCTCAGCGCGCGTCGAAGCGGAAGCGCAGTTCCGCGAGCGCGCTGACGAGACCGGTTTCCCGTTTGAGGGGACGCTCGGCCAGTGTCTCCGTCGGCCAGAGTGACGTGCGAGGCCGCCGGCCCGGGCGCCGGCGGCAGCGTGCGGTCGATGGTCTGCGATGTTCTCGTGCGCGCCCGGTCGCCGGGTGCGTGGCGCCCGTCCGCGAGCGCGGAGAGCGTGGAGTTCAGCAGGTCGCGCCGGTCGGCCGGGGTCAGCTCCATCTCGGGTCGCTCCACCAGTTCCTCCAGGTTCTGGTAAGGGTCGTACCCGGCCACGATGAAGATCGCATCGAGGCCGGCCTGGCCGTCAACGGCGAGCCACCCGCCTCCCGCCGGCGCTTCGTACACCTCGCCCGCCTTGACGCGGCTGGCCCCCGCCAGCCCCTCAGGCGGGAAGAGGACGGTGATCCCGCCACGCGCGTCGCGCGCCACCACGTAGGCAAACCCGTCCGCACTCGGGCTGAAGACGAAGCGAAGCTGGTCCCCGCCGGACACTCTCGCCCCGGACGCGGGGTCGAACGGGATCGAGCGGCCGCCCTCCAGACGCTGGCCGAAGCCCGCCCAGTACAACGCGAAAGGCGGCAGCGGCGGCTTGGGCCGCGGCCGCGTCCACGCTTTGATCAACAGGGGAACCGTCTGCAGCGCGAACCCGACGAGGAGCACCGCGAACGCACCGATGAACCACCGCTTGAACCGGCGTTCCACGCGGCGGTCGTCCAGGCCGGTCTCGCTCGAGAGACGATGGCCGAGCGTGGACATCGCCGGCTTGTGACCGATTCCCTCCAGGTACGTCACCGGCAACAGCCTCGCCAGGGGTTCGAGGCTCGGAGGCAGGACCGGCGTCCGCAGCTCGGCCTCCCCGGCGGCCAGCAGCGGGACGATGTTCCGTTCCGTTGCCAGGGCGTGAGCCAGGAGGCGCCCGAGGAGATCGCGCGGGTCCCGGCAGGGATCCAGGGCGCCGGGCGTGACCACCAGCACGAGATCGGGTGTTTCCTCGACCGCGCGGAGACTTCTGTTCAGCGCCGCTTCGTCGTCAAGACCTTCGAAGAACACCCGGAAGCCACGGCCGTCGGAGGTCCTCGGCCACGGAACCCGCCAGCTCCACGCCGACCGGCTCACGGCAGCACACGACGACGTCGTATTCAGGGGATGGAGCCGAAGGGGACGGCCGGGGCATTGGTCGATCCTACACGCTCTCGGTGGCGACTCTGGGCTCTGGGCTTTGGGCTCTTGGCGGATCACGTCCGACACGCAGCTCGCCGTGTGGCCTGCCGAACGTCGAAAGCCCGGAGTCGAGAGCCGACTCAGGCGACCCGCCGGAGTATGAAGCACTTGAGATAGTACGTCTCCGGCACGCCGAGCAGAACGGGGTGGTCGCGCCCCTGCATGCGCTTCTCGACGACGTCCACGTGCACCTGCGCGTCCACGGCCGCCTCGTACACCACCTCCGCAAAGCTCGCCTCGTCCACGTTGTAAGAGCAGCTGCAGGTGACCAGGTAGCCGCCGGGCCGCAGGATCCGCAGGGCCCGCAGGTTGATCTCGCGGTAGCCGGAAATGCGCCTTCGGCACCGACGCCTTGTTCTTCGCGAAGGCCGGCGGGTCGAGCACGATCGTGTCGAACCGCTCCTTTTCCCGCTCCAGCCGCCGCAGTTCGTCGAAGACGTTCGCCTCGCGCGCCTCGATGTTCGCGCACCCGTTGCGCGCGGCGTTCGCCGCGATGCGCGAGGTGGCCTCCGCGGAGATGTCCACCGCGACGACCTCGCCGCACGTCGCCGCCAGCCGCATCGCGAAGCCGCCGTTGTAGCTGAAGGCGTCGAGCAGCCGTCCGCGGGCGTAGGCGGCCGCGGCCGCGCGGTTCTCGCGCTGGTCGAGGAACAGCCCTGTCTTCTGCCCCTTCCAGGGGTCCACGTCGGTACTCGATCGGCCCCTCGCGCACCAGCACCGTCGGCGGCACCGCCCCGTGCAGGACCTCCACCTTCTGCTCCAGCCCCTCGAGGGCGCGCACCTTCACGTCGTTGCGCGCGAGGATGCCGGCAGGCTCGAGGCGCTCGACCAGCGCAGCCGTGATCCCCGGCAGCGCTCGATCGATCCCCTGCGAGAGCGCCTGCACCACCAGGTAGTCCCCGTAACGGTCCACGATCAGCGACGGAAGCAGATCGCCCTCCCCGTGCACCAGCCGGTAGGCCGTCGCGTCGATCCCCAGCTGTTCCCGGAACTCGAGGGCCGCGCCAATCCGTCCGCGCCAGAAGGCGCCGTCCACCGGTTCGTCGCCGTGCGTCAGCAGGCGGAGGGCAATCTGCGACCGGTCGCTGAACAACGCCTGCCCGAGGCGCCGCCCTCGCGCCCCCGTCACCGCGACGATGTCGCCGCCGGACGCGCGCACGGTCATGACGTCGCTCTGGTAGATCCAGAGGTGACCCGCGCGCAGGCGGTCCTCACCCCGCTGGCTGACGGTGACGCTCGGCTGCATCGTCCTAGCTTATCAGGATGGTTGACGGTTGACGGCTGACGGTCCGGGTCGCGTCACGCGTGAGCGGACCGTGAACGGTGAACTGTGAACCGTGAACGGTCGTGTACAATCTCCCTGTGCGCATCTCCATCGGAGCGGATCACGCCGGCTACGAGCTGAAGGAGTCGATCAAGCGGGCCCTCGCGGCGCGCGGCGTGGCCGTGGACGACGTGGGGACCTACAGCGGGGACTCGGTGGACTACCCCGATTACGCGGCCGAGGTGGCCGGCCGGGTCGTGTCCGGCGAATCGGACCGCGGCATCCTCGTGTGCGGGACCGGCATCGGCATGGCGATGGCGGCCAACAAGATCGACGGCGTCCGCGCCGCCCCGGCGCACGACGCGGCTTCGGCCCGGCTGGCTCGGGAGCACAACGACGCGAACGTCCTCACGCTCGGCGCCCGCTTGACCCAGACCGACCTTGCCCTCGAGCTCGTCCGCATCTTCCTCGACACACCGTTCGAGGGCGGCCGGCACCAGCGCCGGGTGGACAAGATCACCGCGCTCGAAGGGCGCAAGGGCTGAGGCGTGGCGCGCGTCCTGCCGGGGTCCCTCTGCGAGCGGGTGGACGCCGTCTTCGACGAGCGCGGGCCGCTGGCGCGCGCGGTGGCCGAGTTCGAGCCGCGGCCGGGCCAGCGTGAGATGGCGCGCGAAGTGGCCGCGGCCATCGAGTCCGGCCGGGTGCTGCTCGCCGAGGCGGGGACCGGCACCGGCAAGACCCTCGCCTACCTCGTCCCTGCGATCCTCAGCGGCCGGCGCGTGCTGGTCTCCACCGGAACCAAGAACCTCCAGGAGCAGATCTTCTTCAAGGACCTGCCCGAGCTGCGGGCGGCCCTCGGCATCCCCTTCCGGGCCGCGTACATGAAGGGGCGGGGGAACTATCTCTGCCTGCACCGGTTCGACACGTTCCGCGACAACCCGCTCTCGATGGCGTTCGTCGAGCCGGAAGTGGTGGAGGCGTTGTCGGCGTGGGCGGGGCGAACCGACACCGGCGACCGCGCGGAACTCGAGGATCTCCCGGAGGACCTCGGCATCTGGCCCGAGATCTCGGCGACGTCCGAGAACTGCGTCGGGTCGTCGTGCCCGCGCTACCAGGACTGCTTCGTCACGCGCATGCGGCAGCGCGCGGCGGAGTCCGACCTCGTGGTCGTCAACCACCACCTGCTCTGCGCCGATGCCTCCGTCAGGCAGGACGCCTACGGTGAGGTGATCCCCGAGTGCCATGTGGCGATCATCGACGAGGCCCACCAGCTCGAGGACGTGGCGACGCAGTACTTCGGCGTGTCGGTCAGCACGTACCGCGTCGAGGACCTGGTGCGCGACGCAGAGCGGCTGCTGCGGATGGGCGCCGCGAAGGCCGACGCCCAGGACGTGCGCCGCGCCGTGAACCGGGTGCAGGACCGCGGCGCGCGCTTCTTCCAGGCGCTCCTCGCCGTGCGGGCCGGCGGAAGGCCGGGGACCGGGGACGACCGGACGCGCGTCTCGCCAGACACCCTGGCAGACGCCGCCGCTCCCGGCACCGCCTTCGCCGAGGCCCTCGACGCCCTCCAGGGCGTCATCGTCCTCGGGCGTGAGCTGGCGGAGGACGTGCAGGCTCTCGGCCGCCGGGCCGGGGAGTTGCGCGACCAGCTGAAGTTCCTGCTCCGCGCCGCCGACCCGGACTACGTCTACTACCTCGAGGCCCGCGGCCGCGGCGTATTCCTGCGAGCCTCGCCCATCGATGTCTCGACCATCGTCCGCGAGGTGCTGCTCGAGCGGATGCAGTCGACGGTTCTCACGTCGGCCACGCTGAGCGTGGCGGGGTCGTTCGATTACGTGCGGGGGCGGCTGGGCGTGCGGGACGCCGGAGGAACTGCGCCTGCCTTCCGAGTTCGACTATGCGTCGCAAGCGATCCTCTACCTGCCGGCGCGGATGCCCGACCCGCGCTCGCCGCCGTTCGCCCAGGCGGCCGGCCGCGAGATCGTGGAGATCCTGCGGCGCACCGAGGGGCGCGCGTTCGTCCTGTTCACCAGCTACTCGGTGCTGCGGGAGGTTGAGCGCGCGGTCGACTTCCGCGCTCGACTACCCGGTCCTCGTGCAGGGGACGTTCCCCCGATCGGTGCTGCTCCGGCAGTTCCGGTCGCTCGGCAACGCCGTCCTGCTGGCCACCTCGAGCTTCTGGCAAGGCGTGGACGTGGTGGGCGAGGCCCTGAGCTGCGTGATCGTGGACAAGCTGCCGTTCGCCTCGCCGGGCGACCCGATCACGGCTGCCCGGATCGAGGCCATCAACCAGCGCGGCGAGAACGCGTTCGAGGAGTACCAGCTGCCCCTGGCCATCCTGACGCTGCAGCAGGGACTGGGGCGGCTGATCCGGCACCGGCGGGACCGCGGCGTGCTGGCGGTCCTCGACCCTCGCATTCGAACCAAGCCGTACGGCGCGAGGTTCCTCGAAGCGCTGCCGCCCGCGCCGGTCACCTCGCGGTTGGAGGACGTCGGACGGTTCTTCGGACCTGACCGTCAGGGGGCGGGCGTCAGGCATTCGGGAGGTCGAGGCTTCCGGCTCCGCATGTTGCCCTGCAGTCTGCCGTGGCGCTGCCCGGATGCCGAGGAAAGCTGAGCTTGCCGTCCCTTTACGAATCCCCCTCTGCACCCGCCCGAATCCCCCCCTTCCCTTTTCGTGTAGACTAGAGGCGTCTCGTAGCGGCCCCCCTTCGCATTCGTCCATTTATCTGACGGAGGAATTGCATGCTTCCCGTTCTCACCGGCCGGCGTGCGCTGCTCGTCACCCTCGCAGTGCTTCTGGCCGTTGCCATCGCGACGCCCGGCTTCGCCCAGTCGACGGGGATGGTGAAGGGCAAGGTCTTCGACGCCCAGGACAAGCCGGTCGACGGCGCCAAGGTCACCATCGCCTTCAAGGACGGGATTTCCCGGACCTACGAGGTGAAGACCAACAAGAAGGGTGAATTCATCCAGATCGGCCTGCCGCCCGGCAACTACACCGTCACCGCCGAGAAGGAGAAGCTCGGGTCGCAGGCGTTCGACGCCCGCGTCCGGCTCGGAGAGGCGGCGGAGGTGAACTTCAAGCTCGTGCCCGGCGCCGGGGGCCCGACCAAGGAAGACGTGGCCAAGGCCGCGTCCGTCAAGAAGCTGTTCGACGAGGGCGTCGCGGCCAGCCGGTCGAACGACCACGACGGCGCCCTGGCGAAGTTCAACGAGGCGGCGGTGCTGCTGCCCACCTGCTTCGACTGCTACTACAACATCGGCTTCGCGTATGCGCAGAAGAAGGACTACGTGCAGTCGGAGGCGGCCTTCAAGAAGGCGCTCGAGCTGAAGCCCGACTACGTCGAGGCGTACAACGGCCTGGCGACGATCTACAACGCCCAGAAGAAGTTCGACGAGGCGCAGGCCGCGAGCCAGAAGGCAGCGGAACTGGCGGCGGCCGCGGGGCCATCGGCCGGGGGCGGCAGCGTGGACGCGCTCTACAACCAGGGCGTCATCGCGTGGAACGCCGGCAAGGCGGAAGACGCCAAGGCCAGCTTCGAGGCCGCCATCAAGGCGAACCCGGCGCACGCCGACTCTCACTACCAGCTGGGTATGTGCTTCGTGAACCTCGGCAAACTGCCCGAGGCCGCGGAGATGTTCGAGAAATACCTCACGCTCGCGCCCGACGGCCAGTACGCCGCCCAGGCGAAGGCGATGGTGGCAACGCTCAAGAAGTAGTGGCTTTGCGATCGACCACGTGGCGAGGGATCAATGGCCGGTAGCCAAGTGGTCCCTTGCCAGGTGATCCTCCACGGTCGCCAGGCGGGGTTCCGCCGGGCGGCCGTTCGTGTCTCCGGCCGACTCCGGCGCCACCGACCGACGGTCATGCCGTGAACGACCAAGCAGGCCTCCCGGAGCGCATCGGCGTCGTCCGCGCCCGGATCGCGCGCGCGGCCGCCCGCAGCGGCCGGTCGCCGGAGGCCGTGCGCCTCGTCGCCGTCTCGAAGACGTGGCCCGCCGAATCCGTGCGGGCGGCGGTGGCCACGGGGCAGGTCGACTTCGGCGAGAACCGTGTCCAGGAGGCGCTGCAGAAGATCGAGGCGACCGCCGGGTTGCCCCTACGCTGGCACCTGGTGGGGCACCTGCAGTCGAACAAGGCGCGCAAGGCGGCGGCGGCCTTTCACCTGATTCACTCGATCGACGGGCTGGACCTGCTGCAGGCCGTGGACCGCGCGGCAGCCGACGCCGGGGCCTCGCCAGGGGTGCTGCTCCAGGTGGACCTGGCCGGCGAGCCGACCAAGCACGGGGCCGCGCTCGACGCGCTGCAGCCGCTGGCGGAAACTGCGCTCGCGTGCCGCGCTGCGCGGCTGCGGGGGCTGATGCTGCTGCCGCCGTTCCTCGAGGATCCGGAGGACGTGCGGCCGTATTTCCGCCGGCTGCGTGAGCTGCGCGACGAGCTCATCGCCCGTGGCGTCGACCCCGGGGCCGTGGCCGAGTTGTCGATGGGGATGAGCCACGACTTCGAGGTGGCCATCGAGGAAGGCGCCACGATCGTCCGGGTCGGGACCGCCATCTTCGGCACGAGGGCGTCAGGCGGCAACTGACTACTTGGGCAAGTTGGCCAGTGGAAAATAGACAGCGGCCAAGGAGACCGTTGCACCCTGATCCCCTACAGGCCGCACCGTCGCAGACCGAAACACGGACAGGCCGGAAACCACGACAGGAGACAGCCATGAAGGTGACGCCGCTCGACCTCAGGCAGCAGAAGCTGCGGATCGTGATGCGCGGGTACGACCGGAACGAGGTGGACGCGCTGCTGAACGAGGTCGCGGACGATTACGAGCAGGCGCTGCGCGAGCAGGACCGCCTGCACCAGGAGCTGCTGCGGATGGAGGCGGTGCTCGCCGAACACCGGGAGCACGAGCGCAACCTGCGCAACACCCTGCTCACCGCGCAGCGGCTGGCCGACGAGATCCGCGAGCACGCCGAACAGGAGGCGCGGCGGATCGTCGAGGAAGCCGAGTCGCGCTCCGAGCTGGTCTTCCAGCAGACGCAGGGACGGCTGGAGGAAGTGCAGCGCGACATCGACAACCTGAAGATGAAGCGCCGCGACGTCGAGACGACGCTGCAGTCGGCGATCGCCACGCTGCGGAACGCGCTGGAGTTCGTGCGGGAGCAGGATCAGAAGGACCGCGAGGACAAGATCCTGTTGCACCGGCCGCGACAGGCGGCGGACGCTCCCGGACAGCCCGTCGCCAACTCGCCGATCATGCGCGCCCTCGACGCCGCCGCCGAAGCCCACAAGGCCCAGGGCTAGAGCGGGCGCGCCGATGCTCGCCGATTTCGTGATCCGCAATGCCCGCGAGGTAGTCACCTGCGCGGGCCGGGCCCCCCGGCGGGGCCTCTCCCAGCAGGACGTCGCCGCCATCCCCCGTGGCGCCGTCGCCGCCCTCGACGGCCGCATCGTCTTTGCCGGTCCCCAGGAATATTGCGACCGTGCCGTCTCGCTTCGCGAGGATGCGCGGGTCCTCGATGCCGCGGGCGGCACGCTCCTGCCGGGTTTCGTCGATCCCCACACGCACGCGGTGTTCGCCGGCGACCGGCGCGAGGAACTGCGCCGCCGCCTGGCGGGCGCCACCTACGCCGAGATCGCCGCAGCGGGCGGCGGCATCCTCGGCACGGTCCGCGCGACCCGCGCGGCCTCCGAAGACGACCTGGTGGCTTCCGCCTCCCGTCGCCTCGGCGAGATGCTGCGATGCGGCACGACGACCGCCGAGGTGAAGAGCGGCTACGGCCTCGAGACGGCGTCGGAGCTGAAGATGCTGCGCGCCGTGCGCCGCCTCGCGGCAAGCCAGCCGGTCGACCTGGTCCCCACCTTCCTCGGCGCCCATGAGATCCCTCCGGAGTACCGCGACCGGCGCGACGCCTACGTGGATCTGCTCGTCGAAGAGATGATCCCCGCCGTTGCGGCGGAAGGGCTGGCGGAGTGGTGTGACGTGTTTTGTGAAACCGGGGTGTTCACCCCCGAGGAATCGCGCCGAATCCTCCTGGCGGGGGCCGCGGCCGGCCTGCGCCCCCGGATCCACGCCGACGAGCTGGCGGCGAGCGGCGGCTCCGGTGTGGCAGCCGACGTGGGCGCGCGATCGGCCGACCACCTGCTGTTCGTGGAGCCGTCTTCGGCTGCCCGCATGGCCGAACGCGGCGTCGTGGCGACCCTGCTGCCGGCGGCGGCGTTCTACCTGAAGATCGGACGGTTCGCGCCGGCGCGCATGCTCATGGAGCACGGGGTGCCCGTGGCGCTTGCGACGGATGTCAACCCCGGCGGCGGCTTCTCTCCCTCGATGCCCTTTGTGATCGCGCTGGCC
Source organism: uncultured Acidobacteriota bacterium (assembly GCA_963744445.1). GTDB lineage: Bacteria > Acidobacteriota > Vicinamibacteria > Vicinamibacterales > Fen-181 > CAVUTP01. The sequence continues at coordinate 568,998 of CAVUTP010000014.1, read as the reverse complement.
TGCTTCGGCATGCGGATGACGCTGGAGGAGGCGCTCACCGCGGCCACCATCAATGCCGCCCACGCGGTCGCGCGCGACCGGTCCGTCGGTAGCCTGGAGGCCGGAAAGGCGATGGACGCAGTGCTGGTGGACGGGGACGCGGTGGACTTGATTCGCGTGGGCGCCCCTGCGATTCGCGCAGTAATCAAGAACGGACGGGTGGTCGCCGGCGGCTGAGCGTCAATAGGCGCGCGCCCACACCTCGATGTGGGCATCGAACGTCCACGGATAGAGATAACCGGGCAGCAGGGCGATGTCCTCGCCGTACGACGCCGCGAACGTGATCTTGCCCGGCGCGATTCCTGCCCTCGGCACCCCGCCCTCGAATCCCTTGGCGCAGTTGAATATCGGGTTTCCGCCCCGCTGGACGCTCACCCCCTCCAGCCCGACCGGCACATGGAGGGCCGAGGCCGCTTCGGCCGCCTCCTGACACAGTTCCACGTCCTTCCGGCGGTCGCCGAACTGCGCAATCTGGGTCAGCCGGTCCTCGAACTGGTAGAACGTCCAGTACGCGGATCCGAGCTGCCAGGCGCCGTGAATGACGAGGGCGGCAATGGCGAGCTTGATCAGCTTGGACAGCATGGGACTCCCCTGGGGCGAGCGGAGACACCGCTCCCCGTCGTTTCTCTGCATCTTGTTTCGGCAGAGGGGGCGGGAAGGTTTAGGCCAGGTGGCGGCTGTCTAGCGGATGACGTCCCCCATCCGGCTCCACCGCGTGCGGGTGAAGAAGTGGGTGACGACGGTAAAGAGGTCCTTGATGGTGGCGCCGATGCCTGTCTGCTGGTAGTCCTCGGTTTCCGATTCGTACGACCAGTAGATCATCAGGGCGCGGCCCTTGACGTACTCGCGCGGCAGGAATCCCCAGTAGCGGCTGTCCTGGGAGTTGTCCCGGTTGTCGCCCATCACGAAGTACTTGTCCTCGGGGACGGTGACCGGACCGTACCGCTCGCGCAGGTCGTACGAGGTCACCTCGTTGTACTGGCCCGGTCCCGCTGGCGGCTCGAGGTAGTGCACGTACGGCTCGTCCAGCATCCTGCCGTTGATGTAGACGCGCTTGTCCCTCACCTCGAGCGTCTCGCCCGGCAGGCCGATCACGCGCTTGATGAAGTCGCGCTCGGGGTCCTCCGGGTACTTGAAGACCACGACGTCGCCCCGGCGGACCCCCCGCTCGGGCAGCACGAACCGCTCGAGGCCGGTGGCCGTGGGCCCGAAGACGAACTTGTTGACCAGCAGGTGATCGCCGATCAGCAGGTTGTTCTCCATCGACCCGGTCGGAATCTTGAAGGCCTGGACGACGAACGTGCGCACGAAGAGCGCGAGGATCACGGCGATGACGAGCGACTCGAACGTCTCGCGGACCCAGGACTTCTTGTATGGCGCCGGCGAGGCGGGGAGCGCGGGTTTCGGCGCGGGCTTCGTCTTCGGTGATTTCACGGTCCCTACTCCTCTCCCCCGTCCACCTTGAGCACCGCGAGGAACGCCTCCTGCGGAATCTCCACCCGGCCGACGCGCTTCATGCGGCGCTTGCCTTCCTTCTGCTTCTCCAGGAGCTTCCGCTTGCGCGTGATGTCGCCGCCGTAGCACTTCGCGAGGACGTTCTTCCGGAGCGCCTTCACGCTCTCGCGCGCGATGATCCGGCTGCCCATCGCCGCCTGGATCGCCACCTCGAACATCTGCCGCGGAATCAGTTGCCGCATCCGGGTGGCGAGCGTCCGGCCCCGGGTATAGGCCGCGTCGCGGTGCACGATCACCGACAGCGCGTCCACCGGGTCGCCGTTCACGAGGATGTCGAGCTTGACGAGCGGCGACTCCCAGTAGCCGGTGACGTGGTAGTCGAGCGACGCGTACCCGCGCGAGATCGTCTTCAGCCGGTCGTAGAAATCCAGCACCACCTCGTTGAAGGGCAGCTCGTAGGTGATGAGGACGCGGTTGCTGGCCAGGTACTCCAGCGTCTTCTGGACGCCGCGCTTCTCCTGGCAGAGCGTGCAGGATGCCGCCCACGTGCTCGGCCGGGGTGAGGATCATCGCGGTGATGACCGGCTCCTCGAGCTTCCGGATGCGCCCGGGGTCGGGGAGCTTGGCGGGACTGTCGATCTCGTGGACCTCGCCGTCGGTCGTCGTGACACGGTACAGAACGCCGGGCGCGGTGGTGACCAGGTCCTGGTTGAACTCGCGCTCGAGCCGCTCCTGGACGATCTCCATGTGGAGCAGGCCCAGGAACCCGCACCGGAAGCCGAACCCGAGGGCGGCAGACGTCTCGGGCTCGTAGAAGAACGAGGCGTCGTTCAGCCGCAGCTTCTCGAGCGCGTCGCGCAGCTCCGGGTACTCGTGGCCCTCCACCGGGTATAGCCCGGCGAAGACCATCGGCTTCAGCTCCTTGAAGCCCGGGAACGGCTCGGACGTCGGGCGGGCCGCCTCGGTGATCGTGTCGCCCAGCTTGGCGTCGGCCACCCGCTTGATGCCGGCGGTGATGAAGCCGACCTCGCCCACGCCCAGTTCATCGAGCGGCGTCGCCTTCGGCGTGAACACCCCGACTTCCTCGAGTTCGTACTCCTGCCCCGCGGCCATGAACCGCACCTTCATCCCCTTGCGGATCGTGCCGTCGATCACCCGGACGACGATGACGACGCCGCGATACGGGTCGTACCAGGAGTCGAAGATCAGGGCCTTGAGGGGGGCGTCGGGGCTGCCGGCAGGCGGCGGCAGGCGGTGGACGATCGCCTCGAGCACGTCCTGGACGCCGGTCCCCACCTTGGCCGACGTCGGGATCGCGCCGCTCCCGTCGAGGCCGATGATCTCCTCGATCTGCCGGCGCGTCTCCTCGATCTGCGCGCCCGGCAGGTCGATCTTGTTGATGACCGGCACGATCTCGAGGCTGTTGTCCACCGCCAGGTAGGCGTTGGCCAGCGTCTGCGCCTCGACGCCCTGCGCGGCGTCCACCAGCAGCACGGCGCCCTCGCAGGCGGCCAGCGACCGCGTCACCTCGTACGAGAAGTCCACGTGCCCGGGCGTGTCGATCAGGTTGAGGATGTACTTCTGCCCGTCGAGGGCCGTGTAGGACAGCCGGACCGGGTGCGCCTTGATGGTGATGCCCCGCTCGCGCTCGAGGTCCATGCTGTCGAGCAGCTGGGCCTCCATCTCGCGCGACTGCACCGCGCCGGTCAGCTCCAGAAAGCGGTCGGCGAGCGTCGACTTGCCGTGGTCGATGTGCGCGATGACCGAGAAGTTGCGGATGTACTGCGGGTCCATTGGGCGATCAATGGATTATATCAGTAGGCGGGAGGCGGTGGGCGGAGACGGGCGGCGACAGACGCGCAATGCTACGCGACATGCAAAATGCAGCAGGGGCCGGAAGACAGTGTCTCCCGGCCCCGTCGTCGCTCCGCCTTCCGCCCTCCGCCCTCCGCCTATTTGGCGACCTCCGTCTTGAGCACCACGCCGTCGTTGGCTGCGAACTGCTGCACCACCGAGAGGACCCCGGTGTAGAGGAAGCCGATCTGGAACAGCATCAGGAAGGGCACCGTGGCGTAGATCTGGTTGGCCAGGGCGTAGAACACGGTCCACGTGAAGTAGAGCCCCAGGGCCGTTTCGATCAGCGGCTGGACGGCCACCGACTGGCGGTACTTCTTGTTCAGCCAGTCGTCGGTGTTGCGCTGCACCACGCCGTACTTGGGCGTCCGGGCGAACTCGCTCTTCTTGTCGAGCACCGCCTCGAGCACCGCCCGCGAGTTGTTGATCGCGAGCCCGATCCCGATGGACATCAGGAACGGCAGGTACTTGAGCCGGGTCTTCCAGTCCGGGTACAGCTCGCGCTGCGAGACGATGTAGAAGTTGGCGACCGAGGCAGTGGCGGCGAAGAAGAGCGGCACGTCGATGAGGAGCATCTCGTACCAGCCCATGTTGTAGCGGATCACCATCGACGGGAACATCAACACCGACAGGATGGTCATGAGCAGGTAGTTGAAGTTCGCCGTGAGGTGGAAGAACGCTTCCGCCTTGACGCCGAGTGGCAGGTCCGCCTGCAGGATGCGCGGCAGCAGTTTCAGGCAGGTCTGGATGGAGCCCTTCGCCCACCGGTGCTGCTGCGACTTGAACGCGTTCATCTCCACCGGCACTTCGGCCGGCGCCTCGACGTCGGGCAGGAAGACGAACTGCCAGCCCTTGAGCTGGGTGCGGTAGCTGAGGTCGAGGTCCTCCGTGAGCGTGTCGTGCTGCCAGCCGCCGCCGGAGGCAATGGCCTCGGGCCGCCAGATCCCGGCAGTGCCGTTGAAGTTGAAGAAGCGGCCCGCCCGGTTGCGGCCCCCGTGCTCGAGGACGAAGTGTGCGTCGAGCAGGATCGACTGGACCTTGGTCAGGAGCGAGTAGTCCTGGTTGAGGTGCGTCCAGCGCGCCTGCACCATCGCGACCTTCGGGTCGGCGAAGTACGGCACCGTGCTTGCGGAGGAAGTCGGCCTGGGGAACGAAGTCGGCGTCGAAAATGGCCACGAAGCGGCCGCGTGCCACGCGCAGGCCGGCGTCGAGCGCCCCCGCCTTGTAGCCGGTCCGGTCGTCCCGGTGCAGGTACTTGATGTCGACGCCCTGCGCCGCGTAGCGCTGCACCGCCAGTCGCGCGATCTCCTGGGTCTCGTCGGTGGAGTCGTCCAGGACCTGGATTTCGAGGAGATCCCTGGGGTAGTCGATCCGGGTCACGGCCTGGAGCAGCCGGTCCACCACGTACATCTCGTTGTAGAGGGGCAGCTGCACGGTGACCGGGGGCCACTCCTCGGGCAGGACCGGCTGGGCGACTTTGCGGTCCTTGTGCTTCATGTAAAGATACACAAGGTAATAGCGGTGCCAGCCGTAGACCGCCAGGATTGCCAGGATGAAGAAGTACGCCCCGAGGATCAGGGTTTCAGTGGGCGTCATAGGTCAGTTGTCTCGCGTTGATTGGAAGCGTTCATTTTACTGCCCAGCCATGAGACGTCAATCGCACCGGACCAGGCCCCGGGGGCAAGCGCTGTGAGCCTCCCCCCGTTCGCGCGCTCCTCGACCAGGTGCAGCACGGGACCCTGGCCGCCGACGAAGCCGAGCGACAGCTGCTGGACTACCTGAGGGAGCTGCCGTTCGAAGACCTGGGGTTCGCGCGGGTGGACCACCACCGTTCCCTGAGACAGGGGTTCCCCGAGGTCATCCTGGGTACAGGCAAAAGTCCGGCCCACATCGCGGCCATTGCCGCCCGGATCGTCGCCAGGGGCCAGTCGCTGCTGGTGACCCGCACGACCGAGGCCGCCTACGAGGCCGTGCGCGCCGAGGTTCCGGCCGTGGCGTTCCACCCGGTCGCCAGAGCTATCACCTTGCAGCAGAACGATATACAACCAGGAAAGGGGACGGTCCTGGTCGTCGCGGCGGGCACCTCTGACATGGGCGTGGCCGAGGAGGCGGTGGTCACGGCCGAGCTGATGGGCAACCAGATCGACCGCCTGTACGACGTCGGGGTGGCCGGTCTTCACCGCCTGCTGAGCGCGCAGAACCGCCTCACTGCGGCGCGCGTGATCATCGTGGTCGCCGGAATGGAGGGCGCTTTGCCCTCCGTTGTGGCAGGCCTGGTCCAGGTACCGGTCGTCGCCGTCCCCACCTCGATCGGGTACGGCGCCAGCTTCGGGGGGGTGGCGGCTCTGCTCGGGATGCTGAACAGCTGCGCCGGCGGGGTGTCGGTGGTCAATATCGACAACGGGTTCGGCGCGGCGACGATTGCCAGCCTCATCAACCACCTCTAGTGCCTCGGGCGTCACGTGGCAAATGACCGCGTTGCCAGGGACAATTTGTTTCCGTGCCAAGTGGTCAATTGACCCAATGCCCTTGACAGCCCGGCCTCCCGCTCCCATATTGTGATTGATCCTTCCCCCGCTGTGTTAGCGTGGGAGGTTGCCTCCGCAGACTGCGGAAGCCTTGGCGTGGCCGACCCCCGCCTGTGCCCGGCCCGAATCCCTCACCCCGTTTATGCAGCGAGCGGCGCAACAGGCCTTGGAATTCCACCGGATCGTCGAGGCGGTGCGCGGGTTTGCCGCGACGCCGCTCGGCCGCGATCGCCTGTCCGGGCTGCGCCCGCTGGCCGACGCGCGCCGGGTCGCCCAGGCGCTGTCCGCCACGAGCGAGGGCGTGCGCTACCTGGCCGACGGCGGGCTCTTCCCGCTCCAGGCGCCGCCCGATATCCAGCCGACGCTGTCGGCCCTGGCGGTAGAGGGCCGGCCGCTCGAGCCGCTTCGGCTCCTCGGCCTCGCCGACTTCCTCGACTCCGTCGATCAGACCCGCGGCGCCGTCCGGCGGGTGGCGGGCGCGTACCCCGCTCTCGGCGCGCTCGTGGAGCAGGCGGCGTCCTTCAAGTCCGAGTGCGGCGACATCCGGGAGCGGATCGACGCGAGCGGCGAGCTCGCCGATCACGCGAGCCCCGAGCTGCGCTCGATCCGCGATCGCCTCCGGAAGCAGCGCTCGCGCCTGCGCAGCACGCTGGAGTCGTACCTCCGCGGCCGCGAGACGTCGCGCTACCTCCAGGACCAGATCGTCACCGACCGGCACGGCCGTTACGTCCTGGTCGTCAGGGCCGAGCACCGCGCCTCGATCCCCGGCATCATCCACGGGGCCTCGGCCAGCGGGGCGAGCCTGTATCTCGAACCCCTCAGCACCGTCGAGGTCAACAACGATATCGTCGCGCTCGAGGAACAGGAGGCGGCCGAGATCCGGCGCATTCTCCTGGTGCTGACCGACGCGTTCCGCCGCCGGGCGGCCGATCTCCAGCGGACGCTGGAGGCCGCCACCGAGCTGGACGTGGTACAGGCCAAGGCCCGCTTCTCGCAGCTGGTCGGGGGCGTGGAGCCGGTCGTGTCCTCCGACGGGGGACTGGAGCTGCGAGCGGCGCGGCACCCGCTGCTGATCCGGGTGGTGGCCGAACGCCTGACGGTTGCCAACGGCAACGGCGACGAGGAGCCGCGTGGCCGGGCCGATTCGCGCGAGATGCCGGCCGAACCCGTACCGGTGGATCTCGTGCTCACGCCACCGTCCACGGTCCTCGTGGTGACCGGTCCGAACACCGGCGGCAAGACGGTGGCGCTCAAGACCGGAGGCCTCCTCGCGCTGATGGCGCAGGCCGGCCTCCACATTCCCGCGGCGCCCGGGTCGCGGCTGCCTGTGTTCCGCTCCGTCTACGCGGACATCGGAGACGAGCAGTCGATCGCCGCGAACCTGAGTACGTTTTCCTGGCACATCACCAACATCGCCTCGATGGACCGGTCGCTGGCCCTGCCCGCGCTGGTCCTCTTCGACGAGCTCGGGTCGGGCACCGACCCGGCGGAGGGCGGCGCGCTGGCGACGGCCATCGTGGACCATTTCAAGGCCCGCGGGGCGCTGGTCATCTGCACCACCCACTCGGAGGCGCTGAAGACCTACGCGACCACGACGCCGGGGGTGGCCGTGGCGGCGTTCGGGTTCGACCCCGCCACCTTCGAGCCGAGCTACCGCCTGGTGTACGGCACCCCGGGCCGCAGCCTGGCGCTGGAGATTGCCGGGCGCCTGGGCCTCGATCCGAACATGTTGACGGCCGCGCGAGCGAACATCGGCGTCCGAGACGCGCAGCTGGCGGAACACCTGGCGAAGATGGACCAGAACCTGCGTGACCTCGAGCACGAGCGCCGGCTGGTGGCGCGCGAGCGGCAGGTGCTGAGCGACGCCGAGACCAAGGTGAGGTCGCGCGAGGACACGCTGACCCAGCGCGAGGAGGCGTTCCGCAGGAAGATCGAGGATCGGCTCGACGAGCGGCTGCGCGACGCGCGCCGCGAGATTGACCGGGTGGTGGACGACCTGAAGCGCAAGACCGCCGACCTCGCGGCCGAGGCCGAGCGGCGCATGGCGAAACGCGCCGGGACCATCCCGCCGATCTCCACGGGGGATGCCGGCGCGGTGCGCGTGGAGGCGCGGCAGGCCCTCGATCATGCGGCCGCCCGCTTCCGCGGCGAAGAGGAGGAACGCCGGCAGCCACCGGCGGCCGGGGACGCCCGGCCGGCAGCCGGGGATCGGGTGGCGGTCGCGGGTCTCGGCCTCGAAGGCGTGCTCCTCGCCCTGCATGGCGAAGAGGCGGAAATCGACATGCTCGGCAAGCGCGTGCGCGCGCGCCTCGGGGACATCCGCGTCGTCTCGAAGGCCGTGGCCGGACAGAGGCCCGCGCCGCGCGTGAGCGTGAGCGTGCAGGTCCAGTCGCGGCCGGACACGGTGTCGGGAGACCTGCACGTGATTGGGTGCACCGTGGAGGAGGCGCTTGCCAGGACCGAGCGATACCTGGACGAGATGCTGCTCTCGGACCAACACACCGTGCGGGTGATTCACGGGTATGGAACCGGGCAGCTCCGGCGGGCCATCGCCGAGTACCTTCGCAATCACCCGCTGGTGGCGCGCTACGAACAGGCGCCGCCGGAGCAGGGCGGCGGCGGCGTGACGGTGGTGGAGTTGAAAGACTAGGAATCAGGATTCGGGATTCGGGACGTCACGGCCGCCACGCGGCATCGGACGGCGTGATCCACTGAATCCTGACTCCTGATTCCTGAATCCTGTCGTGGTATCCATGGCGCTGTTTCCGCCTTCGTTCATCGACGACCTGCGCGCCCGCGCGGACATCGTCCAGGTGGTGCAGGATTACGTCCCGCTGAAGAAGGCGGGGAACACGTGGAAGGGGCTCTGCCCGTTCCACGGCGAGAAGACGCCATCGTTCACCGTGAACCCCGACAAGGGGTTCTTCTACTGCTTCGGGTGCCAGGCGGGCGGGGACGTCTTCAAGTTCGTCGAGCTGCAGGAGAAGGTCGGGTTCCAGGATGCCGTCCGCCTGCTGGCGAACAAGTTCGGCCTGGCGGTGCCCGACCCCACCGGCGGCGAGGACGGGGGGGACACGCAGGAGCGCGAGGCGCTGCTCAAGGTCCACGAGGTGGCCGGGCGGCGGTTCGCCGACCAACTGACCGGCGCCGCGGGCACGAGGGCGCGGCAGCAGCTCGCGGCGCGCGGGATCTCGCGCGAGATGATCGAGCGCCTCGGCCTGGGGTACGCGCTGCCGTCGCGCGAAGGGTTGAAGGCCTGGCTGGTGAAGCAGGGGTTCGAGCCGAGGCTGCTCGTCCGGAGCGGCCTCGTGGTGCAGCGAGAGAACGGCGAGATCGTGGACCGTTTTCGCGGCCGCCTCATGATCCCCATCTGCCGGGACAGTGGCTCGGTGGTGGCGTTCGGGGGGCGGGCGATGGAGGCGGACCAGCAGCCCAAGTACCTGAATTCGCCCGAGACGCCGATCTACTCGAAGGGCCGGACGCTGTACGGGCTGAACCTGACGAAGGCCGACATCCGCCGCCTGGGATACGCCGTCCTGGTGGAGGGCTATTTCGACTTCGCACAGGCGCTCCAGGCCGGCGTCGTGGCGGTGGTGGCGTCGTGCGGAACCGCGCTGACGGCACAGCAGGCGCACCTGCTGCGGCGATTCGCCTCCCGGGTGGTCCTGAGCTACGACCCGGACGCGGCGGGACAGGGCGCGGCCGAGCGGTCGTCGCTCCTCCTGGTCGCCGAGGGGTTCCAGGTGAACGTGGCCCTGCTGCCCCCCGGAGACGATCCGGACGGGTTCATCCGGAAGCGGGGCGTGGGGCCGTACGTCGAGCTCATCCGTTCATCCCGGCCGTACCTGGAGTACCTGATCGACCGGGCGGCAGAGGGCCGGGACTTCGGGCAGGACGAAACGCGGCGCGATTTTCTGAACCGGATGCTGCCCATCGCCGGACAGATTCCGGACGCCGCCAGCCGCGATCAGTTCGGCGACCGCCTGGCGCACAAGGCGCGGATCACCGAGGACGTCGTTCGGGCGGAGATACGCAAGGCCGCGGTGGATCGGCGGCCGGCGCTCACGGCACGGGAGTTGCCGAGCTTCGGCCAGATCCGGCCGGCCGAACGGGGCCTGATCTGGGGGCTTTTCCAGGACGAAGGCGCGGCCGAGGCGCTGGCCACGCTGGAGGACGCCGACATCGACACTCTTCTGACTCGGCGGATCCTCGAGGTGGCGCGGGGACTGCACCGGGAGGGGGTGGCGGACGTACCTTCCGCGCTCCTGGCGCGTCTAAATGTTGAAGAGGCGCGGCTGGTCACAGGGATTGCGGCGATGCCGGCGTGCCCGGCGCCGCCGGACGAGTGCGTGGCGACGCTGCGGCGGCTGCGCTACGAGCGGGAACGGACCGAGCTGCAGCGGGAGATCGACCGCCTCCAGTCGGGCGGGGGATCCGACGCAGCCATCGCGGCGCTCTCCCGGCAGAAGATGGAACTCATCCGGCGAATCGCCCAACTTTCGGCGTAGTGCTTACAATTTCCGTACTCAGAAGGAGACGCCCTTGTCGATCGAGGATAAATACGACGAGGTTCGGCAGCTGATTTCCATCGGCAAGGAGAAAGGCTACCTGCTGTACGACGAGGTGAACGACCTGTTGCGCTCGGACATCACCTCGCCGGACGAGCTGGATGACCTCTTCAACACGTTTGGCACGGCCGGGATCGAGGTGGTGGACTCCGAGCAGAAGTATCGCGAGGAAAAGCAGGAAGCCGGCGAGGAGATGGAGCTGGATCTCACGCCCGGCGCCCTCGACAAGACCAACGACCCGGTACGCGATGTACCTCCGCGAGATGGGCACGGTCCCGCTGCTCACCCGCGAGGGCGAGGTGGAAATCGCCAAGCGCATCGAGCGGGGCAAGCTGGCGGTCATCAAGTCGATTTCCCGGACGCCGACCGTGGCCCGCAAGGTCATCGAGATGGGCGAGCGTCTGAAGGCCGGCGAGCGCACGATCCGCGAGCTGGTGATCTTCAACGACGAGGAAATCACCGACGAGCGCATCGAGGAGCGCACCCGCGAGGTGCTGCGCCAGATTGACGCCGTGCGCAAGGCCCGGCAGGCCTTCGAGAAGGCGTTCGAGAAGCTCGAGGCGACCCCGAAGAAGGACAAGCGCAAGTACCGCCGCGCGCGCTGGAAGGCGCTCCGCGCCCGCGTCTGCGTCTCGCAGTTGATTCGCGCCATCGAGTTCACCGAGCTGATCAAGCGGCGCCTGATCGAGGACATCAAGGAGTCGGTCGAGCGCGTGCAGCGCCTGCAGCGGGAGGCCGAGGGCCTCGACCGGCTGCTCAACCCGAAGACCAAGAAGGCCCGCCTCAAGGAGGAGGACCGCAAGGTCGCGGCCGGGAAGCTCAAGGAGGTCAAGGCGGAGGTCAAGCGCCAGGCCGACGAGCTCGAGGAGACGCCCGAGCAGCTGAAGCGGACGCTCGACACCATCCGCCGGGGCGAGGCGCAGGCCGAGCAGGCGAAGAAGGAGCTGGTCGAGGCGAACCTCCGCCTGGTCGTGTCGATCGCCAAGAAATACACGAACCGCGGCCTGCAGTTCCTCGACCTGATCCAGGAGGGCAACATCGGCCTCATGAAGGCCGTGGACAAGTTCGAGTACCGCCGCGGCTACAAGTTCTCGACCTACGCCACGTGGTGGATCCGCCAGGCGATCACCCGCGCCATCGCGGACCAGGCGCGGACGATCCGCATCCCGGTCCACATGATCGAGACGATCAACAAGTTGATTCGCACGTCGCGGTCGCTGGTCCAGGAGCTCGGGCGCGAGCCCACCTCGGAGGAGATCGCCAAGCGGATGGACATCCCGGTGTCCAAGGTCCGCAAGGTCCTGAAGATCGCCCAGGAGCCGATCTCGCTGGAGACGCCGATCGGGGAGGAAGAGGACAGCCATCTGGGCGACTTCATCGAGGATCGCGGCGTCGTGTCGCCGGCCGACGCGGTGATCAACCTGAACCTGCGCGAGCAGACCGAGGCCGTCCTCAAGACGCTCACGCCGCGCGAGGAGAAGGTGATCAAGATGCGGTTCGGCGTGGGCGACGGCAGCGAGCACACGCTCGAGGAGGTCGGGCAGAACTTCGCGGTGACCCGCGAGCGCATCCGCCAGATCGAGGCCAAGGCGCTCCGCAAGCTGCGCCACCCCTCGAGGAGCAGGAAACTCAGGGCCTTCCTGGAGGGAAGAACCTAGTCACTTGGCAAGGGTGGCAAGCGTCGACTTGGCCAGTTGAAATCGACAAGTGGTCGGGCGACCCATCGACACCTGAGATGCGATAGGATCATGTTGGGCCCATAGCTCAGCGGTTAGAGCCGCCGGCTCATAACCGGCCCGTCCCAGGTTCGAATCCTGGTGGGCCCACTAAATCACTTGCCGAGGGACGAGGAAGCAAGCGAGCAGATGGTCAATTGCCACGTGGTCAATTGCCAAGTGACCGAACGCACAATCCCCGCCGCCTTGGCGGCAGGCACTCCTGCGCGCGAGAAGCGCGCTCCACGCACCACGGCCCCGTCACCGGGGCCTTTTTTTTGGGCCACTGAACGCATGCTTGCTGACCTCGAACGCCTGATTCGCCTCCAGCAGCTCGACACCTTCATCGAAGAGGCCCGACGCCGGATCGCGGGCCACCCGGCCAGCATCGAGGCGCTCGACTCGCGCCTGGCCTCGGCCACCGAGAGCCTGGCGGACGCGAAGCTCCGGCTCGAGGAGACACACACCGCCCGCCGGGCGGTCGAGAAAGACCTCGCGATGGTCCAGACGCGGCTGTCCAAGTACAAGGACCAGCTGATGGAGGTGAAGACCAACCGCGAGTACCAGGCGATGCTGAAGGAGATCGAGGTCGCCCAGAACGAGGTGCGCCGGCTCGAGGACCTGATCCTGGAACACATGCTCGCGAGCGACGAGCGGACTGCGCACGTGAAGGACGCCGACCGGCGCCTGGCCGAGGCGAGAAAGGCGGTCGCCGAGGAGCGGCAGCGGCTCGAACACGAGGTGGCCGACCTGGGAACCGAGCTCGAACGCTCGCAGGCAGCCAGGCAGGAGGTCGCTGCGGGGCTCCCGGCCAACGTCCTCGACATCTACGACACGCTGGTAAAGGGCCGGCGCGGGCTTGCCCTCGCGGAGGCGAAGGGCGGCCTGTGCAGCGCCTGCCACGTGAGGCTGCGGCCGCAGATGTACAACGAGATTCGCCGGAACGACACCTTGTTCCAGTGCGGCAGCTGCCAGCGCATCCTCTACTTCGTCCACCCCGTGGAGACCGCGGGCGCCGAGCCTCCGGCCGGGAGCGGGCAGTGACCGTCGCTTACACCGACGGCGGCTCGCGGGGAAACCCCGGGCCGGCGGGCTGGGGCGTTCGGATCGAGGATGGGAAAGGAAACCTCGTCGAGGAGTTCTGCGGCTCGCTCGGCACCGCGACGAACAACGTCGCCGAATATAGCGGCCTGCTGGCCGCACTGCGGTGGGCGCGGGACCACGGCGTGACCGCTCTTCGCGTGCGGTCCGACTCCGAACTGCTGGTCAAGCAGATGAAGGGCGTCTACCGGGTGAAGAACCCGGGCCTCCAGCCCCTGTACCGCGAGGCCCAGCAGCTGGTCGGGGCGATCGGCCGGGTGACCTTCGAGCACGTGCGGCGGGAACAGAACACCGAAGCGGATCGCCTGGCCAACCAGGCCATGGACGAAGCGGCTGCCGCCCCCCCGCGGCGGCGCGGGCAGGCGGCATTCGAATGGTAGCCGGGTACCGGACGCCGCGAGCCGCGCGCGCCGTCCCGGCACCCTGGCCTCGTCGCGGGGTCAGCGCCTCGCCCTGACGACCGCCGCGATTCTCCCGGTGCCCTTGCCGTCCCGGCGGTACGACGCGAACGCGCCGGGGCGGCTCGCCGTGCAAAGTCCGGACTGGTGAATCTGCTGCGGAGGGACACCCGCCGCGACCAGCTGATCCCGGTTCGCCATCCACAGGTCGAGGCGCAGGCGCCCGTCGCCGTCCTTCGAGAACCAGCGATCCGCCGCGTCGCCGGCACCTGCTTTCCGGAACTCCTCGATCAGTTCGCCGCCCACCGTGTAGCAGCAGGGGCCGATGCTCGGCCCGTGCGCGATGATGAGGTCCGAAGGGCGACAGCCGAACTCGCGCGCCAACGCGGCGACCGTGGTGCCCGCCACGTTGGCCGCGGTTCCCCGCCAGCCCGCGTGAGCGGCCGCGACGGCTCCCGTTGCCCGGTCCGCGACGAGCAGCGGGACGCAGTCGGCCACCTGCACGGCGAGCGCGACGGCGGGGTCGTTCGACAGGATGATGTCGGCCTCGGGAACGGTCGACGCCGTCCGCCCGTCGCCGGCGCGAAAGACAACCGCCCGACGGCCGTGCACCTGCTTCAACCGCAGAAGCCGCTCGCGCGGGACGCGGATCGTCCAAGCCACGCGGGCCCAATCGCGCTCTTCGTCGCCGTTCTCGCCGCGCAGGCGAAGCGGGAGGCTCGTGAAGAAGTGGTCGGCCACCTCGCCCAACGGCCGCGACCGCAGCGCCCGGCCCCACTCCTCACCGGTCCAGTAGAACCCGTCAGCAACGATGTCGTGCATGATCCCCCAAGAGCGGTTCACGGTTGACGGTTCAGAGGGGTCTGACCCTCGACCCTCAACCGTTACCCGTCAACCGCCCATCAGAATGACTTGCGCGAGTGCGAGCGTGTCCGTGTGGGTGATGGTGACGACCGACGACCGGCCGCCCAGGGCTTCGAACCGGCGGGCGGCACCCCCGTGAAACCGCAGTTGCGGCGGCCCCCCGTAGCGGACCACTTCCACGTCGCGCCACAACACGCCGCGCGAGTGCCCCGTGCCGAGCGCCTTCATCGCGGCTTCCTTCACGGCGAAGCGGGCGGCAAAGTGCTGCGCCGCGTGACGCTTCGACTGGCAGTACCCGATCTCTCCGGGTGTGAAGATCCGCTGCAGGAAGCGGTCGCCGTAGTTCTTCATGGTCTCGGCGATGCGCGGGATTTCGGTGGCGTCGATGCCCAGGCCGATGATCGTCATGCTGCTCATGATCGCCTTCCCGGGCCGCAGGGCGCAACTGCGGTGGTCAAACGCTCCAGGGCGGCAGCCGTCCCCGGGCAGACCATCGGCGCACCTCCCTTTGCCGGCAGCGGTTTGCGCTTACGTAGGCCGGTCACCCGTCACGGAACGGCCCTTGCCGCAGAAGGGCTACGGGCGGCGTCAGCCGGCGCTGAGCCCGAAACCACGGAGGCTGCACATGCTCGTCAAGATCAGCCGCAACGACAAGGGAAACCCGCCCGGAAAGCTCGCCGACGCCGAACTGCACTTCAGCGAGGGGGTCCTCGACGGCCTGAAGCTCATTGGGTTCTCGGTGTGGGAGCGGCGCAACGGGACCGGGCGCAACGTTACGTTCCCCGCGCGCCAGTACTCGGTCAACGGCGAGCGCCGCAGCTTCTCGCTGCTGCGGCCCATCCTCGACGGGGGCGCGCAGGACCGCCTGCGCGACATGATCCTGCAGGCCTACGAGGCACACGAGGAGCAGGCGGCTATGGCGGAGTGACGACGCCGGGAACGGCCTGGGGCCCGGGCGGTTCCCGCACCGTCCACTGCGCCTCGAGGCCGCGGGCGAACTCGGCGCGGAAGAACGCGGGCTTCATGCCGCCGTCGAGCACGTCCCATGGAAGCACGGCGTCCGCGGACCGGTCCCGGAACACGTACCAGTCCGGGTCCACGCCAGCCTCCGCCGCCGCGGCCCGCCACTGCCCGCCGTTGCGCTCGGCGGCTTCGATGACCGCCGCCACGCGGCGGTCGCCGAGCGAGAGGAGCGCCTGGTAGTAGGAGTGGCGCTCCGACTTGATGGTGAAGTAGACGTTGTCGAGCCCGGCCACGAGTTGCCGCAGGCGCTTCATCTTCCGTTCGGTGACCGCCTGGGCCTCCATCGGCCACCACTGGTACGCCGTGCCGGGCTTTGGGACGAGCGGGTTCACGCTTGCCACGAGGCGCCCGATCGCGCCGCGCCCCCGCGCGTGACTCAGCATCCGCTCGCGGATGGCGACGGTGAGGTCGCGGATGGCGACGAGGTCCTCGTCGGTCTCGGTCGGCAGGCCGATCATGTAATAGAGCTTGAGGTTCTCGATCCCGCTTGCGAATACCAGCTCCGCCCGGTCGAGGATCTGCCCGTTGGTGACGGTCTTGTTGATCACGCGCCGCAGGCGGTCGGAACCCGTCTCCGGGGCAATCGTCAGGGTCCGCTCCCCGCTCGCACGCAGCAATTGCACGATCGGGGCGGTGAGGTCGTCGAGGCGCAGGGACGCCGGACTGATGCCATAGCCCATCTCCACGAGGCGGGAGAGGA
Source organism: uncultured Acidobacteriota bacterium (assembly GCA_963744445.1). Taxonomy (GTDB): domain Bacteria; phylum Acidobacteriota; class Vicinamibacteria; order Vicinamibacterales; family Fen-181; genus CAVUTP01. Next base: position 552,753 of record CAVUTP010000014.1, on the reverse strand, counting down.
TGCGCTCGATCTCCGGGTGGTCGCAGAGCGCGATCGACACGAGGCCGGCGCGGGAAGAGTGGGGACGCGCGGCTTCGGCAATCGCCAGGATGCGGTTGGCATCGAAGGCGCGAACCGGGAGGTAGTTGTACCCGGCCCAGCAGAACCGGCAGAGGTTCGCGCATCCTCGCACCACCTCGACCAGGAGCCGCGAGCCGAATTCCGTTTCGGGTGTGAACACCACCGTCGCAGGCGGGTCGGCGAGGGCCTGCGCTCGCAACACCGCCTTCTGCACGGGAAGCCGCACGCCCTCCTTCGACGGCGTGAAGGCCAGCGTCCGGCCCTCGCCGTCGTGGGTGACGTCCACGAGTTGCGGCACGTACATTCCCGGTCGTGTGGCAAGGTCGTCCAGCAGGGCGCCACGGGACGACGCGGCGCGAATGGCGTCGATCAACTCCGGGATCAGCACTTCGCCCTCGCCGGCGCACACGACGTCCACGAAGGGCGCGAGGGGCTCCGGGTTGAGGAAGCTGACGGCACCGCCGAGCACCACGAGAGGGTACCGGTCCTGGCGCTCCTCGGCCCTGGCCGGCAGGCCCGCCAACCGGAGCATCGTCACCAGGTTGGTGTAGTCCCACTCGAACGAGACCGAGAACGCGATGACGTCGAACTCGTGCAGCGGGGTTTGCGACTCGAGCGCCTCGAGCTTCCGCCCCGACGCCAGCCGCTGCTGCAGTTCCTGCCTGGGCGGGAGGAACACCCGCTCGCACACGACGTCGTCCGGTTCGTTGAAGAGGCGGTATGCGGTCTGGAATCCGAGGTTGGACATCCCGACGAAGTAGGTGTTGGGGAAGGCCAGCGCCACTCGGAGGCGCTGATGATGCGCCTTTCGGATGCCCCCCACCTCCCGGGACAGGATGTCCCGAGCGTGCTCTCGCTGCTGCCAGGATGTCATGGTCTTGGACCGGGGCAGGGAGCAGGCGTGCGCCGCCCGGCGGAACCGTCGTCCGGCTCAGCCTTCGTCGGCGCCGCTCTCGTGTGCCGTGGGTCTTCCTAGTCTACCACGCGGCCGCGGAGGCCCTGGGCGGCCCCCGCACGGGTCTGCCTTGGTAGTCCCCCGCGCAGCCACGTCGACGCGCTCGAGGCGTCGCCCGGGCTAGCTGTCGCGCTGGCGCCTGAGGAAGGCCGGGACGTCGAGCGGCGAGGCCTCGTCCTGGTTGGCCGCCTCCTGCTCGGGCGGTTCGAGCGGCACTCCGCCTACCACGGCGCGCGCCTGCGTCGTGACATTGATCACCGAGCGCCGGCGGACCTGGATGGATGGTGTCGAGACGGCGGTGTCGGCCACGGGCAGGGCATCCTGCCGCTCGCGGTACCAGGACGAGTAGTGCTGCAGGTCTACCGGGGTCTGGGCCCTGCTCGAGGCTCGCGCGTCCCTGGCCTCGCCGAAACCGGTTGCGATCACGGTGATCTTGACGCTCGACTCGAGCGACGGATCGACGACCGCGCCGAAGATGATGTTGGCGTCCTCGTGCGCGGCCTCGTGGATGATCTGCGACGCGTCGCTGACCTCCCCGATACCGAGGTCGGACCCGCCGGTGATGTTGATGATGACGCCCCGGGCGCCCTGCACCGAGGCGTCCTCGAGCAGCGGGCTCGACACCGCGCGCCGCGCGGCCTCCACGGCGCGGTCCGGGCCGTCGGCCATGCCGGTGCCCATCACGGCCACGCCCATGCCGCTCATGATCGCCTTCACGTCGGCGAAGTCGAGGTTGATCAGGCCGGGCACGAGGATGAGGTCCGAGATCCCCTGGATGGCCTGCCGCAGCACGTCGTCGGCGGCCTCGAACGCCTTCAGGAGCGTGAGGCCCCGTTCCACCGCGAGCAGCCGCTCGTTCGGGATGGTGATCACGCTGTCGACCGACTGGCGCAGTTCCGCGAGCCCGCGCTCGGCCTGCTTCCCGCGGCGGCCGCCCTCGAAGTTGAACGGCTTGGTCACCACGGCGATGGTCAGCGCGCCGATTTCGGCTGCGAGGCTCGCGATGACCGGGCCGGCGCCGGTGCCGGTGCCGCCGCCCATGCCCGCCGTGACGAACACCATGTCGGCGCCGTCGAGCACCTCGAGCAGCCGCTCGGTGTCCTCGAGCGCGGCCGCGCGGCCGACCTCGGGGTCCGCGCCCGCGCCGAGCCCCTTCGTCAGCTTCTCCCCGAGCTGCACCTTGATCGGGCGCGACGCTCTGCTGGAGCGCCTGCACGTCGGTGTTGGCGACGATGAACTCCACGCCGGGGAAGCCGGCCCGCACCATCCGGTTGACGGCGTTGCTGCCGCCGCCGCCGATGCCCATCACCTTGATCCGGGCGCCCAGCCTCCGCGGGTCGTCGCCGAGGCGGATTCGCAGCGAATCGGCGTGGGCATTGTCGCCGTGCGACTCTCCAGCTGCGTCGTTCGCCATGTGTCAGGCCTCCAGGTTCCGCTCGATTGGGGTGCGGATCGCGTGCCGGTCCCGCCGGCCGCTCCCGCCGCGTCCTCCCCAACTGTCCGTGTTCGCACCCGCGTCCGCACCGCGCCGGTGGCGCCGCCCGGCGGTCAGAAGAACTCGCGCAGGAAGCGCCCGATCCGCACCGCCGCCCGCGCGAAGGGGCTGCCGCCGAGCACCGGCGTCTCCTGCATCCACAGCAGGTGCGCCCGCTGCGCGAGGCCGACCGCCGTGGCGAACGCGGGGCTGGCGACGTGGTCCGCGAGCCCGCCGCTCACGCCGCCCGGGCTTCCCCGCCGGATCGGCAGGTCGAAGATCTGCTCGGCGATCTCGGGCAAGCCGTCGAGGATGGCGCCGCCGCCGGTGAGCACGATCCCCGAGTTGAGCGACTTCTCGTAGCCGGCGTGCCGGATCTCGTCCCACACCAGGTGGAAGATCTCCTCGGCCCGGGGCTGCAGCACCTCGGTGAGGATGCGTCGGCCCATCACGCGCGGCCTGCGGCCGCCGACGCTCGCCACCTCGATCGTCTCCTCGTCGTCCACCATGCCCGAGAGCGCGCAGCCGCTGCGTCGCTTCAGCCGCTCCGCCTCCGGGATCGGCATCCGCAGGCCCACCGCGATGTCGTTGGTGAAGTGGTCGCCGCCGACACCGATCACGGCGGTGTGCCAGAGGCTTCCCCGCTCGAAGATCGCGAGGTCGGTCGTTCCGCCGCCGATGTCCAGGAGCGCCACGCCCAGGTCCTTCTCGTCCGGCGTGAGGACGGCGTCGCTGGCCGCCAGTTGCCCCAGCACCGTGCCCATGACGTGCACGCCCGCGCGGTTGACGCACGCGATGATGTTCTGCGTGGCCGTCACGCTGCCCGTCACCACGTGCACGTTGACCTCGAGCCGGGCGCCCGTCATCCCGACCGGCGCGCCGATCCCGTCCTGGTCGTCCACCACGAAGTCCTGCGGCAGCACGTGCAGGATCTGCCGGCCGGCGGGCAGCGACACCGCCTTCGCGGCGTCGATCGCGCGTCCCACGTCCTCGTGGGTGATCTCGCGGTTCTTGCCGGCCACGGCCACGACGCCGCGGCTGTTGAACCCCTTGACGTGCGGCCCCGAGAGCGCCAGGTAGACGTTGTCGATCTCGATGCCCGCCGTCAGCTCGGCCTCGACGACCGCCTTCTTGATCGAGTCGACGGCCGTCTCGAGGTTGACCACCAGCCCGCGCCGAATCCCGTGGGACTCGGCCACGCCCATGCCGACGATGTTCAGGGTGCCGTTCTCGCCCGGCTCCCCGACGATCGCGGTGGTCTTCGACGTCCCGACGTCGAGCCCGACGAGGTATCGCTCCTTGCGCGCCACTCCCCCTCCCGTCCTACCTGGCGGTTGCCGCGCGTTCCCCGGTGCCCGCCGTCCGCCCCTCCTGCGATCCCACCACCCAGCTTTCGCCGAACCGCAGGTCCACGTAATCGATGGCCGGCACCTGCTGGCGCAGCGCCGGCGCCATCTCGAGGTACGACGTCAGGCGCTCCACGAACCGCTCCTCGCCCAACCGCACCCTCGCCGTGTCCTTGTCCACGATCACGACGGCGTTGTGCGGGTCGCTGACATCCACCTGCGACACGCGGGCGGCCAGCTCGGGGTACGGCCGCAGCGAGTCCAGCAGCAGTTCCGCGAGGGCGGCGCGCCGCTTGTCCGTCCCGTCGCCCACCGTCCCCGTGGCGAGGCCGTCGAGGATCGGCAGGTCGAGGTCCGCGTAGCGCGGGCCGAACTCGTCGATGATCGCGCCCTGCGCGTCCACCAGGTACAGTTCCTCGCCGATGCGCCCGATGGCCAGCGGGTGGCGCTCGGTCACGATCACCTCCACGGTCGACGGGAGGGCGCGCCGCACGATTGCGTCAGCCACCCAGGGCGATTCGAGCACCCGGCCGCGCCACTGCTCGAGGTCCACCGAGAGGATGTTCCGGCCGCGCAGGCCCTCGACCAGGGCGAGCACTTCCCCGTTCGACAGCCACCGGTTGCCGCTCACCGCGATCGCCCGTACCCGGAGGGCGCTGGACCCGGCGACCGCCGCCACCCCCAGCCACGCCACCCAGGCGACGACCGCCACCAGGGCGACGACCCGCGCAGCTCGAATCCAGGCTTGCCAGGGACGGTGGCGGCGCCCGGGCTTCACCTGCGCCCGCAGGAACCGCCGATCCGCCGGTGCTGTGACGCGCACGCTATCGACCCTCTTTCTCCTCACCCGGCGCGACCCCGCCGCCTCGCTGGCGCAAGGCCTCCGCAATTGCCAGCGAGGCCGGGCCGATCGAACCTGCCCCCAGCGTGATCACCGCGTCGCCCGGCCTCGCGATGGCCGTCACGGCTGCGGGCACGTCCGCCAGCTGCCGGACGACGTGCACGGGAACGCGAACGTGACGCCGCACGTGCTCGGCCAGGACGTCGATCGTGACGCCCGGCAGCGGCTCCTCTCCCGCCGAGTAGATGTCGGTCAGGACGATCTCGTCGGCGTCGCCCAGTGCGGGACCGAAGCGATCCATCAAGGCCTTCGTGCGGGTGAACCGATGGGGCTGGAACACCACCACCAGCCGCCTGCCGAGGGCCGCCCGCGCGGCGGCGAGGACCGCGGCAATCTCCGTCGGGTGGTGGCCGTAGTCCTCGATCACCATGACGCCGCCAGCCTCGCCGTGGCTCTCGAAGCGCCGCTCGGCGCCGCGGAACTCCGCGAGGGCGGCGGCGATCCGCTCGAAGGGGACGTCCAGCTCCATCCCCACCGTGACGGCCGCGAGCGCGTTCTGGAGGTTGTGCCGGCCCGGCACGTGCAGCCGGATCTCGCCGAGGCGCGCGTCCTCGGCCCCGTCGCCACCGCGCCGCTGCCGCACGGTGCACCGCCAGTCGAAGCCCTCGCCCCGGACGTCCGTGCCGCGGTAGTCGGCGTGGGCGGCGTCGAGGCCGTAGGTGATGACGCGCCGCGACATCGCCGACAGCAACGGCCTGAGGTGCTCGTCGTCCGCGCACGCCACGACCGTCCCGTAGAACGGGACGCGGTTGGCGAAGGCGACGAAGGCCTGCTGCAGGTCCTCGAAGTCGCGGTAGCTCTCCAGGTGCTCCTCGTCGATGTTGGTGATCACCGCGACGGCGGGCGTGAGCTTCAGGAACGATCGGTCGCTCTCGTCGGCCTCGGCCACCATGAAGTCGCCGCGGCCCAGGCGCGCGCTGCTGCCGAAGGCGCTGAGCCTGCCGCCGATCACCGCGGTCGGGTCGAGGCCGGCACGCTCCAGCACGAGCGCGATCATGGAGGTCGTCGTCGTCTTGCCGTGCGCGCCCGCGACGGCGATGCCGTACCGGAGGCGCATCAGTTCCGCGAGCATCTCGGCACGCGGGATCACCGGGATGCGGCGCCGCGTGGCTTCGACGATCTCCGGGTTGGTCGGGCGGATGGCCGAGGAGTAGACGAGCACGTCCGCGTCGCCGACCTGCGCCGCGTCGTGCCCCTCGTGGACACGGACCCCGAGCGACACGAGCCGGTCCGTGACGGCGGACCGCCTGGCGTCCGAGCCGCTCACCGAGTAGCCGAGATTCGCCAGCAGCTCGGCGATGCCGTTCATGCCGCTGCCGCCGATCCCGACGAAGTGGATTCTCCTGGTCCGTCCGAGCACGTTGTCCCTCGGCGCCCGCGCGCCCTCACGATTCCGTTGCCGTTGCCGACGCCTGTTGCGAAATGTTCAAGAGCACACCCATGGCGAGGAGACTCACCAGCATCGACGAGCCGCCCGCACTGACGAACGGCAGCGGGATGCCCTTGGCGGGCACGAGCTGCAGCACGACACTCATGTTGAAGAACGCCTGTAGACCGAGGTATGCCGTGATTCCGAACGCCAGCAGCGATCCGCAGGCATCGGGCGCCGCTCGGGCGACCTTCAAACCGCGCCACACGATGACCGCGAAGCAGAGGAGCACGACCGACGCGCCAATCAGGCCCCTGTCTTCGGCGATCACCGCGTAGATGTAGTCGTTGCGGGCTTCGGGCAGGTAGCCAAGCCTCTGCACGCCGCCCATGTACCCCTTGCCCCACCAACCGCCGGTTCCGACGGCAATGAGCGACTGCAGTGTGTGGTAGCCGCTACCCAGCGGGTCCGCCTCCGGGTCGAGGAACGCCGTCCACCGCTTGATTCGATACCCCTCGTCCCGGACAAGGAGGACGGCGAGGATCGGGGCCGCGAGCGCCGCGATTCCCACCCAGCGGTACGGCAGGCCCGACACGAACATCATCGCGGCCATGATGCCGACGAGCATGATGGCGCCGCCACCGTCCGGCTCCTTGTACACGAGGAGACACAGGAGAGACACCAGGAGGAACGTCCTGGCGAAGGCGGGCTCGACGGGCTCATTCGCTTCGAGCTTCCGGCCGATCGTGGCGGCGGCAAACAGGATCACGACCAGCTTCGCCAGCTCCGACGGCTGCAGGCTGCCGAGCGCGCCAAGCCTGATCCACCGGTGCGCGTGATTGATAGCCGGAAAGAAGAACACGGCGACGAGGCCGACGAGCGTCAAGCCGATCAGCACCGCCAGGAGCGTCGGTTGCGCGTACCGCTTGTAGTCGATGTGCATCGCGGCGAACAAGGCGACGCCCCCGAGCGCAACCCACATGAACTGGTTGACGGGAGCTTCGGCAGAAGCGCTGTACACGGCGACGACGCCGACGGCGAGCAGCACGAGTGTCGCCGTGAAGAGCCATGCGTCGGGTTTGAGTTTCCGCGCCATCCGTGTCGCCTCGCCCTAATGCTTCGCCGCCCCGCCGCCGACACTCACCTCAGCCGCCTTCGCCCCGACCGAAGCCGAAAGGGCTACGCCGTGCCAAGCCCCTGGCCCCGGCCCCTAGCCCCTAGGGTGCGATCGTGAACGGTCAGCAGTCATCAGCCAGGCCTGGGTTGAGCCACCCGCTCCACAGACCGGGGCAGCCTGTGTTCCCAGCAGCCAGCGCTCAATCGCCGCGGACCGACTGACGACTGCTCACCGTTCACGACCCTCCGCCGAGTTCTTCCGCCAGCTTCGCCACTTCAAGCTTGAACACCCGCCCGCGCTCCGCGTAGTCGTGGAACATGTCGAAGCTGGCGCACGCGGGCGCGAGCAGCACCGTCCCTCCCGGCGGCGCCGCCGCCAGCCCGGCCCGGACGGCCTCGGCCATCGAATTGGCCTCGACGACGGCGAGCATGTCGCCCAGCGCCTGCCGGATGACGGGTCTCGCCTCGCCGATCGCAATGACGGCCGTCGAGCGGCCGGTCAGCGCGTGCCGCAGGTCGCGCAGATCGCCGCCCTTGAAGCGCCCGCCGATAATCGGCACCAGGCGGCCCTCGAAGCTCTCGATCGCCCGGCGTGCCGACTCCACGTTGGTGGCCTTCGAATCGTTGACGAACTGGATGCCGGCCACCACCATCACCGGCTCCAGCGCGTGCTCGAGACCCGTGAACCCGCCGGCCGCCGAGCGAACTTCCGCCGCGCCAACCCCCGCGAGCCGCGCAACGGTTGCGGCCGCCGCCACGTCGGCGAGCAGGTGGCGGCCGATCAGGCGCACCTCTTCGACCGGGAGGAATGGCAGGTCCTTCCCGCCGCTCCGCTCGACCAGCCATCCATCCGCCAGGACCGTTCCCTCGTCCAGCGGCTTGTCCAGCGAGAACAGTCGCCGCCGCGCGCGGGCGTGCTTCCCGGCCAGCGTCATCGCAGGCGGGTCGTCGGCGTTGATCACCGCCCAGTCGTCTTCGCCCTGGTTCGCGAAGACCCGCGCCTTGGCCGCCGCGTACTCGTGCAGGTTCGCGTGGCGATCCAAGTGGTCCGCCGACAGGTTGAGCAGGACCGCCACCCACGGATGGAACGTGGACGTCGTCTCCAGCTGGAAGCTGCTCACCTCGACGACATGGATGGTCTCGGGCGTCGATCGATCGACTTCCGCGCTGAGCGGCGCCCCAATGTTCCCGGCAACGGCCACGCGCAAACCTGCGGCCTCCAGCATCCGGCCCACCAGGGTCGTCGTCGTGGACTTCCCTTTCGTACCGGTGATCGCGATGACCCGGCCCTGGAGAAGGCGCGAGGCCAGCTCCACCTCGCCGACGATCGGCACGCGCGCCCGGCGGGCGCGGTCGAGCGCGGGCTGGCGCAGCGGCACTCCCGGGCTGAGGACGATCGAGATCCGTGTGCTCGAACGTCCGTGCCTCGTGGGGCCCGAGCTCCACACGGATGCCCTGTTCCCGGAGCCCCCCGGCCTCTGGGAGATCCACGCGGAGGTCCGCCAGCGTCACGTCGGCGCCGCGCGAGGCGAGCAGCTGCGCGGCGGCAATCCCGCTCCGCGCGCCGCCGACCACGACGATCCGCCGGCCGCTCACCGGTTCGCTCATCGGCCTTCCCCACGTCCGAGCCGCGCCACCAGGCGTGCCACGACCTGCTCCATCCGGATCCCGCGCGACCCCTTCACGAGCACGAGGTCGCCGGGCCGAACCATGCCCTCGGCAGCCGAGGCCGCTTCCACGCTCGACTCCAGGTAACTCACCGCCGACGCCGGCATCCCGGCCGCCACGGCGGCCGCCGCGAGTGCGCGGGCCGGTTCGCCGCCGACGGTCAGCAGGTGAGACAACCGGGCCGCGGCCGCGGATCGACCGCATTCCTGGTGGAGCGACGTGCTCGTCTCACCCAACTCCAGCATCTCCCCCAGCACCGCGATGCGCCGCGCATGCGTCGTGTCGGCAGCGACCACCTGCAGGACCGCCTGCAGGGCGCGGGGATTCGAGTTGTACGCGTCGTCGAGCACCGTGACGCCGCCGGGCAGCGAAACGATCTCTCCCCGGTGCGCGGCCGGCCTCAACGAGGCGGCAATCGCGGCCATCGACTCGGCGGAAACGCCGAAGTGGATGCCGACTGCCGCCGCGGCGAGGGCATTGGAGAGATTGGCCCGGCCGGGCAGCGGCACGCGCCACCGCGCCTCACCGGACGGGGTACAGAGGATCGAGGTCGTACCCTCGAGGCCACGGTCCTCCACCTCCAGCGCCCGCACGTCGGCTCGACCAAACCCGAAGGTGATGACACGTCCCGGGAAGGCGCGCACGCGCGCCATCACCCGGGGATCGTCGGCGTTGGCCACGAGCACGGTGTCCGCGCCCGCGCGCTCCAGCACCTCGGCCTTGGCGTCGGCGATCGCGTCGATCGACCCGAAGAACTCGGTGTGCACCTCGGCGACGTTCGTCCAGACGCGGACGTCGGGTTCCGCGATGGCCACGAGCCGGCTGATCTCGCCCGCGTGGTTCATGCCCAGCTCGACGACCGCGGTGTCAGCGCCGTGGCGCAACTCGAGCATCGAAAGAGGCAGCCCGATGTGGTTGTTCAGATTGCCGCCCGAGCGCATCACCTTTCGCTCTTCGCCGAGGAAGGCGGCCGTGATTTCCTTGGTCGTCGTCTTCCCGGCGCTGCCGGTGACGGCCACCACGGTGGCGTTCGAGCGGCGGCGGATCCACCGGGCGAGGTGCTGAAGCGCGCTGGTGGTGTCTCCAACCGCAATCAGGACGCGGTCCCCGACCGCCACTGGGGAGACGCCTTCCGGCGCGGCGCTCACGACGGCGCCGAGGGCCCCCTTGTCGAGCGCCTCCTGCACGAACGCGTGCCCATCGAACCGCTCTCCGCGGATGGCGAAGTACAAGTCGCCCGGACGCAGGGTGCGCGTGTCGATTGAGAAGCCGTCCACGTGAGCGTCCGGAGGCCCATTCAGCAGACGCCCGGCGACCGCCTCGCGGATCTCGCCCGCCGTGGGCCGGAAGGCCGCGCTCACGACGCGGCCCCTTTCCGGCGCGCCAGCGCCTCCCGCGCGACGGCCGCGTCGTCGAACGGCATCTCGCGATCGCCGATCACCTGGTACCGCTCGTGGCCCTTGCCCGCGACCAGCACCACGTCGTCTGGCTTGGCCAGCGCGATCGCCCGCTCAATCGCGAGCCGCCGGTCGGCAATGGTCATGTGCGGGGTGGTGCGCGGCGGCGTGTACCTCTGGCCGTTGCGCGCATCGCCGGGACGTGCGCGGTCGGCGGGCACCACCAGTCCGCGCTTCACCTCCTCGATGATCTGCTCCGGGTCCTCGCTGCGCGGGTTGTCGGAGGTGAGGATCACCAGGTCGCTGAGGCGCGCCGCGACGGCGCCCATCAGCGGCCGCTTGGTGCGGTCGCGGTCTCCGCCGCAGCCGAACACCGTGATCAGGCGGCGGGATGCGAGCGGGCGGGCGGTTTCGAGGAGGTTCTTCAGCGCGTCGTCCGTGTGCGCATAGTCCACGACCACGGTCACGTCGTCCTCGGGAGCCGACACGACCTCGAACCGGCCGGGGACGCCGGGCAAATCCGCAAGACCCTGCTCGATCGCCGCGGCAGGGAGGTCGAGACCAACCGCCGTGGCAATGGCCGCCAGGATGTTATAGACGTTGGGCCGGCCGACCATCCGCGAGCGCACGCGAAGCACGCCGCGCGGGGTCACCGCGTCGAACGCGAGGCCGCGCAGGGTGGGCGAGAGAGCCTGCGGGTAGACATCGGCCGGGCGGTCGATCGCGTAACCGACGATGCGCTTCGCGCCGCCGGCAATCGCGGCCCCGCGCGGGTCGTCGAGGTTGACGACGGCCGGCGCCCCTGCGGGCAGCATCTCGAACAGGCGGCGCTTCGCCTCGAAGTACGACTCCATGTCGCCGTGGAAGTCCAGGTGGTCCCTGCGTCAGGTTCGTGAAGACGCCGGCGGCAAATCGCGTCTCGTCGACCCGGCGCTGGGCGAGCGCGTGCGACGACACCTCCATCGCGCAAGCCCCGCAGCCGGCCGTCACCATCTCGCGCAGCATCTGCTGCACGTCCACGGCCTCGGGGGTCGTGCGCGTGGCGGGACGTTCCTCGCGGCCGATGCGGTAGATCACCGTGCCGAGCATGCCGCAGCGGATGCCGGCCGCTTCGAAGAGCGCGGACACCAGGTAGGCGGTCGTCGTCTTGCCGTTCGTGCCGGTGATGCCCACCACGCGCAGATCGTCGCTCGGTCTCCCGTAAAACGCAGCCGCCAGGCGGGCCATCGCGTGCCGGCCGTCGCGGACCTCAATCCACGTGGCGTCGGGCACGGCCTCCGGGCCGGGGGCTTCCGCGACAACCGCGACGGCCCCCGCTCGACAGCGCCTGCACGGCGAAGGCGGCGCCGTCCGTCTTCTGTCCCTTGAGCGCGACGAAGACAACGCCCGGCACCACGCGGCGCGAGTCGTAGCACGAGACCCTTCACCTGCCGCCCGGCCACCACCGTCGGCAGGGCTGTGCCCGCCGGGGCAAGGTCCTCGATGGCGGCAAGCAGGAGGCCGAGCGTCATGGACGGAACCCCGGAGGCGGGTTGGGAACGACCCTGCTGAGCCAGAGGCGGCACGACGAGCCCGGCTGCATCGGTGTGCCCGCGGCCGGTTCCTGTGAGATGACGACGCCGTCCCCGGTGATGCGCGCGCCCAGGCCCAGACGCGACAGGGCCAGCAGCGCGCTCCGGCCGCTCATGCCGACCAACCCGGGGAGAAGCAGCTCGCCTTGGCCCAGGGGCCGCGCCGGGACGATAGTCAGCGGCTGAGTCGGGCCTGCGACGGGAACCATCCGGCGCGGCGCCTCGACGAGCACCGAAGGGGGCGGGTTGATCGTGGGCGGCACTGCAAGGCGTCGCAGCGCAGCCTCGGCAATCCGCTTGAAAGCCGGTGCCGCCACGACGCCGCCGTAATAGCCGCGGCCATGCGGGTTGTCGAGCATCACGAGGACCGTCACCACGGGGTTCCGGGAAGGGACGAAGCCGACGAAGGAGCCCCTGTGGTTGCCGCCGCTGTATGCGCCGTTGACGAGCTTCTGCGCAGTGCCCGTCTTGCCGGCGACGGTGTAGCCGTCTATTGACGCCGTCGTGGCCGTGCCGCCCTCCACGGTGACACCTTCGAGGATCTCGGTCAGCTGCGCGGCCGTTTCGGGCAGCATGGCCCGGCCGATGACCTCGCGGGGCACGATCGTCCGGCTGTCGCCCCGGATGACGGCTCGGAGGAGCCGCGGCCGCACCAGCTCTCCGCCATTGGCGACCGCGTTGACGGCGGCCGCGAGTTGCAGCGGTGTCGCGCTGACTCCGTAGCCGTACGCGACGGTCTGCACGGTGTCGTCACGCCAGTTTGCCGGGGTGCCAACCCAACCTGCACTTTCGCCCCCCCTGGCGACGTCGGGCAGGAGCCTCCTGCCGAACCCGAGACTGATGACGTAGCGCCCGAGACGCTCGCGGCCGAGGCGCTGCCCGACGATTGCCGCGCCGATGTTGCTGGACTTGGTAATTACTTCCCGGAACGTCATGGCACCGTGCGCATGGGTGTCGCTGACGGTGTAGTTCCCGATGCGGGTGCTGCCATTCCCGGTGTCGACGATGTCGTCGGGCCTGATGACCTTCTGCTCGAGCGCCGCGGTGGCGGTCACGACCTTGAAGGTGGAGCCCGGCTCGTATGCGTCCTGAACGACTCGGTTGCGTTTCTCCTCGTCCGTGGCCTGGGCGTACTTCACGTTCGGATTGAAGGTCGGGACGTTGGCGAGCGCCAGGATTTCCCCTGAGTGTGACGCCATCACGACCGCGCACGCGGCCGCCGCCTGGTGCGTGGCCATCGCTTCACGCAGCGCCGCTTCGGTTTCGAACTGCAGATACCAGTCGATCGTCAGCTCGAGGGTATCGCCCGGCGTGGGGGAAGCGCCCTCCCGCTGCAGTGCTACCCCGTCGTGGGTCCGGAGGACCGTCTGGCTGCCGGGACGTCCTGTCAGGTACTCCTTGTCGTACCGGAGTTCCACGCCTGCGATACCGCGGCCGTCGATGTCAACCGTGCCCAGAACGTGGGCCGCCAGCGTCTTGTTCGGGTAGAAGCGCCAGGGACGGGGCGACAGGTCCACCCACGGCAGCTTGCGTTCGACAAGGCGTGCGGCCTGCGTGGGTGAAATCCGTTCCCGGACCGGCAGGTAACGTTCCTTCGGCTGGAACTTCGCAACGAGCTCGTGGACTTCTTCGGGCGAGCAATCCCCGAGCTCCTTGCAGAGAGCCGCGACGGCCTTCTTTGGAGCGACGGCGAGTTTGGGGTCGCCATCGAGCTTGGGATCGAGCGCGAGCCTGGGATCGACCGCGAGGCTTGGCAATTCGACGCTCGTGGCCAGCAACTTGCCGTGCCGATCCACGATTTCACCGCGGCGGGCCGGGAGCCTGACCTGCCGGAGTTGCTGGCTGTTCGCCTTGCGGACCCAGTAGTCTCGGTGGGCGACCTGGACGATGACGAGTCGGACCTGGATGGCGAGGGCCCAGACGAGGAACATCAGCGCGACGACGAGCAGGCGGCCGCGCACCGTTCCCCGCCACCGATTGGGATCGACGTGCTGCGCCATGACGGGCTCCTACCGGGAGGCGACGACCGAGGCTGGCGGCTGGTCAGCTGGAACCACGCGCTCGAGCACGACCACGTCCGACAGCTTCGGCGCGACGAGACCCAGGTGCCTGGTCGCCTGCTGCGCGATGAGCTCCGGCTCCAGCAGCGACTCGTACTCGACCCGTAGGTGGCGCCAGCGGACTTCTTCGCCGGCGCGCTGGCGCTGCAAGCTGCCGACCTCGCGCGCGTGGTCCACGGTCTGGCTGCGCTGCCAGCCGTCGAAGCACGCGGCGGCGACGAGCACGAGGAAGGCCAGCAGCAGGCGGCGCATCTGGCCAAGCCGCGCCCGGTCCACCTCGAGGGCGATCGGCCGGTTGGCGATCACCGGGTTGACCGCGAAGCCCATGGGGTCGACGATTCGTGCCTGCATCGATCCCGCCCTCCCGCGCGACGTAGGGTTCATGCTTCCCGGATCACCGCCCGCAGCCTGGCGCTGCGGGCCCGAGGGTTGGCCTCGACCTCGGCCTCGCCCGCCTGCAGGGCCTTCTTCGTCAGCCGCCGCAGCCCGCGCGCCTTGTCGTCGGTCAACCGCCTCACCGTCTGCTTCACGATCCGATCCTCGAGCGAGTGGAACGCGATCACCGCCAGGCGCCCCCCGGGCGCCAGGCGTGAGCACGCGTCCTCGACGAACCGGTCGAGGCCCTCCAGTTCCGCGTTCACCCAGATGCGCAGCGCCTGGAAGCTGCGCGTCGCAGGGTGGATCGGGCTGTAGCCCCGGCGCGGCACCGCGCGTCGGACGATCTCGGCCAGCCGCCCGGTCGTGACGATCGGCTCGTCCTCGCGCGCGGCGACGATCGCCCGCGCGATGCGTCGCGAGTACCGCTCCTCGCCGAACTGGAAGATCACATCGGCGAGCTCGCGCTCCGAGGCCGACTGCGATCAACTCCGCCGCCGTCGGCCCGCCGCTCCGGTCCATCCGCATGTCCAGCGGGTCGTCGCGCTGGAAGCTGAAGCCGCGCCCCTCGCTCTCCAGCTGAAACGACGAGAGCCCGAGATCGGCGAGCACGCCATCAACCTCGCTCAAGCCAAGCGCGTCCAGCACCTCGTGCAGGCGCCGGTAATCGCCGTGCACGAACTCGATTCGCCCGCCCCACTGCTCCAGCCGTTCCCGTGCCACCGCGAGCGCGTCGGCATCGCGGTCGACCGCCACGAGCCGCGTGGCGCCGCCCTCGAGCAGCGCCGCCGAGTGCCCGCCCAGGCCCACCGTGCCGTCCACGAAGACGCCGCCGCGGCCCGGTTCGAGGGCCTCCAGCACCTCCGCCCTCATCACCGGCACGTGGATCGGCATGCCTTCCACCACGCGCGCGCCGGCCGCGCGCCGACCGCCGTCAGCTCCGCTGCTTGACGAGCGCCCAGGCGTCCTCGTCGGTGAACGGCTGGCCCTGGACCTTCGCCTTCAGGCGCTCGTGGTTCCACACCTCGAGGTAGTCGTATGTCCCCACCACGTCCACCTCGCCGCTCATGTCGGCCTGGTCGCGCAGACGCTGGTGGATCAGCACGCGGCCCTGGTTGTCGAGTTCTGCCACCTGCCCGTAGTAGTTGACCTGCTGGAAGAACCGCTGGGTGGAAGGGTCCCGGATGAGACCGTGGCTGCCCAGGTGTTTCTCGATCTCGAGCCAGATGGGCATCGGGTAGATGCGGACGCACTCCCCCGTCAGGCTCGTGACGAAGAGGTCCCGGCCGTACTTTTCTTCGATGAGCGCACGAAAGTCGCGAGGGATCTTGAGCCGGCTCTTTTCGTCGATCTTCGCCGGGAAGCTACCGCGCAACATGACTTTTCGCCCACCTCACTCCATTCAGGACCACTTGGATGGTAAGGTCAGCGGGCAGGGGTTGTCAACTAAAAGGAACTCAAGAGGTTAGCGGCACTGGCTTACGCCAGACTTTCGCCCTTCGTGGATGGGCCCGGGGGGTGATAGCATGCGGGACTTGGCATGCTGCGTACTGCACTGATTGGATTCCCTTCGTCGGGCAAAACCACCCTCTTCCAGCTGATGACCAGCCACTATGAGGCGCCTCGCGCCGGTCACGGCAAGCTGGAGGCGTCCATGGGGGTGGCACGGGTGCCTGACGAGCGCCTGAACCGCCTGGCCGCCATCTACACTCCACGGAAGACCACTCCGGCGACCGTCGAATTCGCGGATTTGGCCGGAACGGGGCGGGCCGGGGCGCAGGCCCTGCTCGACGTGGCGCCGTATCGGAACGCGGATGCGCTCGTCCACGTCGTCAGGGCCTTCCGCGACCCTTCCGTCCTGCACCATTCCGACGAGATCAGGCCATCCGCCGACGCCCAGGCGATGGAGGACGAGCTGTTGCTGGCCGACCTCGCGGTCACGGAGAAACGGCTCGAGCGGATCGACCGTGACCTGAAGAAGGGCCGGACGCCGGAACTCGAGCGCGAGCGTGATCTCCTGGTTCGCTGCAAGGCCGCGCTCGAGGACGGCCGGCCGCTGCGCGGCATCGAGATGACGGACGACGAGCGGAAGGTGTTGCGCGGCTTTCAATTCCTGTCGGCCAAGCCCCTGCTGCTCGTCATCAACATGGACGAGGGCGACACCGCGCTGCTCGCCGACGGAGCGAAGGCCGCCCGCGCCGCCGGTCTCGATGCGTTCCTCTCGAGGGCCGGAACGCGCGCCGTCGCGGTGTGCGCGAAGATCGAGCTCGAGATCGCGCAGCTCGAGGAAACCGACGCGAAGGCGTTCCTTGGCGACCTCGGCCTGGCCGAGCCCGGCGTCAATCGCGTCATCCAGACGACCTACGACCTGCTCGGCTACATCTCGTTCCTCACCGCCGGCGAGGACGAGTGCCGCGCGTGGTCGATCCCGCGAGGGACCCCGGCGCAGCTGGCCGCCGGCGAGATTCACAGCGACATCTCGCGCGGCTTCATCCGGGCCGAGGTGGTGCGTTACGAGCACCTCGTCGCGCGGGGGTCGATGGCCGCGTGCCGCGAGCACGGGGAAGTCCGCCTCGAGGGGAAGGAGTACATCGTCGAGGATGGCGACGTGATTAACTTCCGCTTCGCGACCTAGGCGCGCCACCCGATGGACATCCGAACGGTTCTGGTCTGCGCGGCGCAGGTACCGCTCTCCCACGGCGGCGCGGAGATCCTCGCCGAGCAGCTCGTGGGCCAGCTGCGGCGGCGCGGGTACCTGGCCGACCTCGTGCACCTGCCCTTCAAGTGGTACCCGCACGAGGCGCTCTTCGAGCACGCCGCCGCGTGGCGGCTGATCGATCTCGACCGAGAGCGGAGGCCAGCGCATCGACCGCGTGATCGCCACCAAGTTCCCCTCATATTTCGTCCGGCACCCCGAGAAGTCGATCTGGCTGGTTCACCAGCACCGCCCCGCGTACGACCTGTGCGGGACACCGTTCTGCGACGACTTCGACTGGACGGAGATGGACGTGGCCGCGCGCGAACGCCTGATCGCGCTCGACACGCAGATGATCGGGGAGGCGCGCCGGGTCTACACGATCGGGTCCGTGACAACCGGCCGGCTGCAGCGCTACAACGGGATCACGGCGCCGCCGCTGCACCATCCCCCGAAGCTCGCGGACCGTCTCCAGGCGGGACCGCAGGGTGACTACCTGCTGTCGGTCGGGCGTCTCGAGACCCTCAAGCGCGTGGACCTGGCGATACGGGCCATCGGCCGGACCCGCGGCTTGCGGCTGGTCGTGGTGGGCGAGGGCAGCCAGCGCGAGACGCTCGAACGGCTGGCCGAGCAAACGGGCGCGGCCGACCGCGTCGACTTCCGCGGCGCGGTGGACGACGAGCAGTTGATTCGGGTTGTACGCGAACGCGCTCGGCGTCCTGTTCGCCCCGTTCGACGAGGACTACGGCTACGTGACGCTCGAGGCCTTCCTGAGCGCCAAGCCCGTGGTGACGTGCCGCGACTCGGGCGGGGTGCTGGAGTTCGTCCGCGACGGCGTGAACGGCCGGGTCGCGGAACCGGACCCTGCGGCCCTGGCCGACGCACTTGAAGGGCTCGCGGCGGATCGGGCCCGGGCGGCGGCCATGGGCGACGCGGGTCGTGAGCTCGCGCGAGGAATCACCTGGGACGGCGTGATCGAGAAACTGCTGGGCGCCTGAGCCCGTGCGATTGGAGCGGAGCGTGGCATCGCCGCACACCACGACGGTCATCATCCCGGCCTTCAACGAGGCCGCCGTCATCGGGCAGGTCATCGCGGGGCTCCGCGCCGCCGCAGACTGGCACGAAATCATCGTGGTGGACGACGGCTCCCGCGACGGCACGGCGGAGGCCGCCTGCGCGTCAGGTGCCCGGGTCGTGCGTCACCCCTACAACAAGGGGAACGGCGCATCGGTCAAGAGCGGGATCCGCGCGGCCAGCGGCGAGTACATCTTGATCATCGACGCGGACGGGCAGCACCAGCCGTGCGACGCCACGAGGCTCGTGGCGCGGCTCGGTGACTACGATCTCGTCATCGGCGCCCGGGCAGGCGGGACGCAGGCGAACGTGGGGCGGCGCCTGGGCAACTCCCTGCTGAACGGCCTTGCAACGTACCTCACCGGCCACCCGATCCCGGACCTGACGTCGGGGTTCCGGGCGGCCCGGCGGGAGCACCTGCTGGAGTTCCTTCACCTGCTCCCCAACCGCTTCTCCACGCCGACGACGACGACGCTGGCGTTCGTGAAGGCCGGCTACAACGTGACGTTCGAGCCGGTGGAGGCGAGGCAACGGGTGGGCGAGTCGAAGATCCGGCTGCTGCGTGACGGGGTGAAGTTCCTCCTGATCGTCCTCAAGGTCGTGACGATCTTCAGCCCGCTGCGCGTTTTCCTGCCGATCAGCCTGGCGTCGTTCCTCGTCGGGACCGGGTACGCGGTATGGACGATCGTCACGCAATCCCACGTGACGAACTCGTCCGTTCTGCTGATCATGCTGGCGGTCATCGTCTTCCTGGTGGGGCTGGTGTCCGAGCAGATCGCGGCCCTCCGATTCGAGGGGAGAAGATAGTGTCCCTTGCCGTTCAACTTCCTGTCGTGCTATGGTTTAGCGCTCTTCAATGATGCGAGGGACAGCCGACCTGACACCGCGTGGTCTGACCGTCTTCTTCCCGGCCTACAACGACAGCGGCACCATCGCGAGCATGGTGATTGCCGCCGTGCAGACGGCCAGCCGCCTCACCCCCAACTTCGAGGTGCTGGTCATCAACGACGGCAGCAGCGATGCGACTGCCGAAGTGGCCGACGAGTTGGCACGGCTCTACCCGCAGGTTCGCATCGTGCACCACGAGAGAAACCGCGGGTACGGCGGGGCCCTGCGGAGCGGGTTCTCGTCGGCGACCAAGGACTTCATCTTCTACACGGACGGCGACGCACAGTACGACCCGCGAGAGATGGCGCGCCTGTGGGAGCGGATGGGCGACGGGGTGGACATGGTGAACGGCTACAAGATCAGCCGCTCCGACCCGCTGCACCGGATCCTGATCGGGCGGATCTACCACCATACCGTCAAGACCCTCTTCGGCCTTGGCGTGCGCGACGTGGACTGCGACTTCCGCCTCCTGCGGCGATCCATCTTCGACCGCGTGTCGCTGGAGAAGTCCAGCGGGGTGATCTGCCTCGAGATGATGAAGAAGATCACCGACGCCGGGTTCCGGATCGTCGAGGTGCCCGTCCACCACTACCACCGGGCGTACGGGAAATCGCAGTTCTTCAACTTCCGCCGGATCTACCGGACCGGCATCGACGTCTTCCGGCTGTGGTGGGCGCTGGTCGTCCGGAAGCAGCCGTCGCCTCAGGGTTCGGGTGCGGCCAGCGCTGCGGCGGCCGGACCGCAGGAGCCCCGTTGACCGCGCCCCGCGCGCCCCAGGCTGCCAGCCGTGAACGCTGACTACCGATCCTTCTACAAGGGCCGCCGCGTGCTCATCACGGGCGGTCTCGGGTTCATCGGGAGCAACCTCGCCAGGCAACTGGCCGAGCTCGACGCCCGCGTGCTCCTCGTGGACTCGATGATCCCCGACTACGGTGGGAACTTCTTCAACATTCGCGGCATCGAGGACCGCGTGCGGGTCAACGTCGCCGACGTGCGCCAGGAAAGCACGATGGACTACCTGGTGCGGAACCGCGAGGTGATCTTCAACCTCGCGGGACAGGTCAGCCACATCGACAGCATGCGGGACCCGTACACCGACCTGGAGATCAACTGCCGGGCGCAGCTCTCACTGCTCGAGGCCTGCCGGCGGCGGAACCCGGGAGTCCGCGTGGTGTATGCCGGCACCCGGCAGGTGTACGGCCGGCCGGCCTTCCTGCCGGTCACCGAGAGCCATCTCGTGCGGCCAACCGACGTCAACGGCGTGAACAAGTCCGCGGGGGAGGACTACCACCTCCTCTACAACACGGCCTTCGGCGTGCGCACCTGCTCGCTCCGCCTGACCAACGTGTACGGCCCCCGGCAGCTCGTGAAGCACAACCGGCAGGGCTTCATCGGGTGGTTCATCCGCACCGCCGTCGAGGGCGGCGAAATCCAGATTTACGGCGACGGGTCGCAACTGCGGGACTTCGTATACGTGGACGACGCGGCCGACGCCTTCCTGCGAGCCGGGGCGTCGGATGCCTGCGACGGGGAGGCGCTCAACGTCGGCGGCCAGTCGCCGGTGAGCCTGCGGGAGCTGGTGGCCCTGCTGCTCGAGATTGCCGGCAGGGGAACCGTCCGGTACGTCGAGTGGCCGCCCGAGAAGAAGTCCATCGACATCGGCAGCTTCTACGCGGACTCCTCGAAGTTCAAGGCGGCGGTCGGGTGGGAACCGGCGGTGTCGCTCCGCGACGGCCTCGCGCGGACCGTCGCCTTCTACCGCCAGCACCTGGCACACTACCTCGAGCCCGCGTACGAAGACGTTCCCGGCACCGTATGACGACGCCTCGCATCCCCTTCATGCAGCTGCGCCCCGAGGCGGAGGACCGCGCAGCGGTTGACGCCGCGATCCGGCGCGTGCTCGATCGCGGCTGGTTCGTGCTTGGCCCAGAGGTCCGGGCATTCGAGGAGGCCTTCGCGCAGGTCACGGGCGCGGCGCACGCCGTCGGCGTCGGAACGGGCACGGACGCGATTGCGCTGGTGCTGCGGGCCATCGGCATCGGACGCGGCGACGAGGTGATCACGTCGCCCCTGTCAGCCGCCTACACCGCGCTCGCGGTGATGATGGTTGGGGCGCGGCCGGTCTTCGCCGACATCGACCCTCGACGCCTGACCCTCGACCCCGCCGCCGTCGAAGCGGCGATTGGTCCCGACACCTCGGCCATCCTGCCCGTGCACCTGTACGGCCAGCCGGCGGACATGCTGTCTCTCGCGGCGCTGGCCGAACGCCGTGGCCTGGCGATCGTGGAAGACTGCTGCCAGGCGCACCTTGCGACGGCGTCCGGCCGCCCGGTCGGCTCCTTCGGGGTCGCGGGCACTTATAGCTTCTACCCGACCAAGAACCTCGGCGCCCTCGGCGACGGCGGCGCCATCACCACCGACGACGCCCGGCTGGCCGAACGCCTTCGTCGTCTCCGCAACGGCGGCCAGACCGACCGCTACCATCACGCAGACCCGGGCATCAACAGCCGCCTGGACGACATCCAGGCGGCGATCCTGGGCTGCCGGCTGCGGCGTCTCGGTGAGTGGACCGCGCGGCGGCGCGCGCTGGCCGCCATGTATCGCCGTGAGCTCGCCGGCGTGGCGGCGGCGGTGGAGGTGCCGCCGGAGTGCGACGCCGGACACGTCTACCACCTGTTCACCGTCCGCTCGCCGCGGCGCGAGGCGCTCAGGGCTCACCTCGCGGATGCCGGAATCGAAACCCTCATCCACTACCCGATCCCGATCCCCCGGCAGCCCGCGCTCGCGGCCGAGTCCCCCGCACACTGCCCGGTGGCCGACCGGGTGTGCGAGGAGATCCTGTCGCTGCCGCTCTACCCAGCCATGCCCGATCGGCATGTCGCCGAGGTGGCCGGGCGGATACGCGAGTTCAGCGTCCAATCGCCGGAGGAATGACACGATGCGCGCGCTAATCACGGGCGGTGCCGGGTTCGTCGGCTCCCACCTGTCGGAACTGCTCCTCGAGGAGGGGCACGAGGTCTACGTCCTCGACGACCTCTCCACGGGCTCGATCGACAACATCGCGCACCTCAAGTCCAACCCCCGGTTCCACTACACCATCGACTCGGTGGACAACGAACCGCTCCTCGCCGAGCTGGTGGATCGCGGCGATGTCATCTTCCACCTCGCGGCCGCCGTCGGCGTCAAGCTGATCGTCGAACAGCCCGTCCGCACCATCGAGACCAACGTGCACGGCACCGAGGTCGTGCTGCGGCACGCCAACAAGAAGAAGAAGCTGGTGGTGATCGCGTCGACGTCGGAGGTCTACGGGAAGAACGTGGCCGTCCCGTTCGTCGAGGACGCGGATCTCGTGCTGGGCCCGACGCTCAAGCACCGCTGGGCGTACGCCTGCAGCAAGGCGATCGACGAGTTCCTCGCGCTCGCGTACTGGAAGGAAAAGAAGCTGCCCGTCGTCATCGCGCGTCTCTTCAACACCGTGGGGCCGCGGCAGACCGGTCAGTACGGGATGGTGATCCCCACCTTCGTCCGGCAGGCCCTCGCCGGGCGGCCGATCACCGTGTTCGGCGACGGAACGCAGACGCGCAGCTTCACCTACGTCGGCGACGTCGTCTGGGCGCTCGCCGCCCTCGCGCGGGAGCCAAAGGCCGTCGGCCAGGTGTTCAACATCGGCAACGGTCACGAGATTTCGATACTGGCCCTCGCCGAGCGCGTCAAGGCGATCACCGGCAGCCGCTCCTCCATCGTGACGATCCCCTACGACCAGGCCTACGAGGAGGGGTTCGAGGACATGCCGCGCCGCGTTCCAGACACCACCAAGATCCGCGACCTGATCGGATACGAGCCGCGGGTCCAGCTGGAGGAGATCCTCGCCAAGGTCATCGACTACTTCCAGAAGAAATAGCCCGGGCCGGACGGCTTGTGCACCAGCTTGGTCTGCTTCGCCACGGGGCGTATACTGGCCACGTCGGAGGGAACCCCCAATGAAAGGCCTTTACCGCCTCGCCGCCTCGGCGGCCGTCGTCGTCGCTTTCGGCTCACCCTCGTTCGCCGGGCAGGTGCGCCTGGAGATCAGGAACGGCCTCGTGACGCTCGACGCCAAGGACGCGTCGGTGCGCGAGGTCCTCGCGGAATGGGCGCGAGTCGGAAGGACGCGGATCGTGAACGGCGAGCGGGCGCCGGGCTCCCTGTTGACCCTCCAACTCACCGACGTTCCGGAAAAGAAGGCGCTGGACATCGTCCTTCGCGCCTCGGCTGGCTACATCGCGGCCACGCGGGCGGCGGTGGGCGAGGCCGGATCGCAGTACGACCGCATCGTCGTCATGGCGATCCCGCGCCCGGCGTCAGGCGGTGGCGCACCATCGATAGGGGCGCCTCCCAGCCCCATGGACCGGGGTATGGGTCAAGGCGATCGAGGGATGCCGGACCGCGGAAACGTGTACCCGCCCCAGCCCGGCGTCATGGTGGACGACCAGGATCAGCCCGTGGTTCAGCCCCAGCCGACGGTACCGGGCAGTATGCCGCAGCCGGGCATGCAGACGGCGCCGCAGCAGCAGGCCCCTTATTACCAGCCCGGCGGTCAGCCGCCGCCCGGGGGGACCCCGGGGACCTTCGTGCCTGCGCCGCAACAGCAGAGCCGTCCCGGCATGCCGACGACACCCGTCAAGCCGCCAGGCAATCCTGGCGGACAAGGCGGAGAAGGCGGACAGGCGGGGCCGAGAGGCGAATAGAATCTTGCCGGGCGACGTCAACTACGATCGAGCTTTGAGCCGCTGTTCGACCAGCGCCTGGACCTCCGCCTGGTTCAGGCGCCGGTATCTGGCTCGCGGCCGCCGATCGGTCACGAACCTCCACGTGTAGAGCGCCGCAAGCTGGAAGAGGAAGTCCACGGCTTCGCGGGTGCTCATCTTGCTCTGCCCCCCCACCCGGTCAGCGAACTCATACGGGATCTCGGCCGCACAGCCGATCCGGCTGCGCAGCAGCAACTCCAGGCCGATCTTGAAGCCTGCGGCCGCTATCCGCACCCCCTCGACCGCCTCGCGCCTCACCACGAACAGCCCGGACATCGCGTCTCGCACCGGGGTGAGCGGACGGGCGAGCGTGCACGCCACCCTCGACATCACGACCCGGGGGAAGGGCCAATTCCTCCAGGCGCCCCCCGGCACGTAGCGGCTGCCAACCACGATGTCCACGTCGAGGGCCTGCAGCACCGACAGCAGCGCCGGCACGATCGACGGCGGGTGACTCATGTCCGCATCCATCACGCCCAGCGCGCGCCCGCCCGCCGCCGCGAAGCCGTCGATCACCGCGCTTCCGAGCCCCAGCTTGCCCGGCCGGTGCACCGCGCGAACGGGGTAACGGTTGGCGAGCGAGTCGGCGATTCCGCCCGTCCCGTCCGGCGAGTTGTCGTCCACCACCACGATTTCGCCGTCGATGCGGTGCGCGCCGAAGGCGGCGGCGACCGCCGAGACGACGTGCTCGAGCCGCTCGCGCTCGTTGTAGGTCGGGATGATGATCGACAGCTCGGTCATGACGTGCGTTCATTCTCACCCAGGCGGCGCCGATCGCTCCAGCGGTTTCCAGAACGGCTACAATGACGTGACTGCCTGCTGACGACGCCGATGGCCGACATCACTCGTTACCAAGCCGAGGACCGCCGAGCGGTGGAGTTGCTGTACCGCCGGGTCTTCGGCCACGATGCGGCCAACGCCCGCCGGCTGCGCTGGCAGTGGCAGTATCACCAAAACCCGAACAACCCGCCCGACGGCCCGCTGATCTGGCTGGCCCGAGAGGGCCCGACGGTGATCGGGCACTACGCGGCCATGCCCGTCCGGCTGCACGCGAGCGGTGGTGAGCGGCGCGGGGCGTGGGGCATGGACGTGATGGTCGCCCCCGAACGCCAGCGGCAGGGCATCGGGGAAGCCCTGTTCCGCACGTGGGAGCGCCACGTGGACGCCGCGCTCGGTCTCGGGCTGTCGGCCGCGTCGCGGCGCCTGCTGGCCAAGCTGCGCTGGCCGCAGCCGCACCTGGTCCCCTGCCTGGTCAAGCCGCTCACACGGCGCGCGCTGCGCCAACCCACGTGGCCGATGCCCGTCAACCGCTTCGTTTCCGCGCTGACGCTGCCGGTCGTCCGGCTCGTCTCGCGGGCGCGGCCGCTCGGGGCCCAGATCGAGCCGCTTCGCCATTTCGACGTACGCTTCGACGAGCTCTGGTCCCGCGTTGCGCCGGCCTTCACGCTGGCCGTCCGTCGGGATGCCGCTTACCTGAACTGGAAGTTCATCGAGCCGCCCCACGTTCGCTACTCGGTCGTCGCACTGAAGCGCGACGAGACGGTGGGCGGCTACGCGGTCTTTCGTCACGTACAGGAGCCGATGGGGCGGGTGACGCTCTTGGTGGATTTCCTGGCGGACCCGGGTGACGTCGACGGCTTCATGACGCTGCTCCGATGGGTGGATCGCGAGGCTCGCGCGGCCGACTCCGACAAGATCAGGGCCTACGTCACGCACGGCGGCTACCGCAAGATCATGCGCGGGTCAGGCTACTTCCAGGTGAAGTCGGACCTCGAGTTGATGGTCAAGTGGAGCGGCGAAGAGCAGCGCCCGGCACCGGGCGGCCCGGATCAGTGGCACGTGACGCTCGGTGATTCCGACCAGGACCGGTAAGCTGGCGATCGCCTGGCGGGTTTTGACAGGCTCGCCCGGTCTTGGAGCGTGGAGCGCAGTCGAAGGACGCGACGATGAACGACCGGCCGGGCATGAGGTACGGCACCGCCCTCGGCGCCTCGGCCCTCGCGGCTCTGGCGGCCGCGGCGTCCATGGTCTTCGTGTACGCCGCGAACCCGGCGTTCTGGCCGCCGCTTCACCTGGTCCCCTCCCTGGGTTCGGGGTTCTACCCCGTCGAGCAGAACGAGGGCGGCACCTTCTCGTGGATGGGCGGGACGGCCTCACTGCGGCTGGAGGGATTGGACCGGCGCGTGGCGTGGGCGTGCGACATCCGCGTCAGGGGCGGCCGCCCCTTGTCCGAGAGCCTCCCGGTATTGACCGTCGAAGCGGACGGCCGGGTCGTGGCGTCAGCCGCCGTCACCAACGAGGCGGCCCACGTCACCTTCACGGTGCCTGTGCAGCAGGAGCGCCGCGGCGTGACGCTCACGTTCACGTCGTCGGCCACGTTTACACCGGACACCAGCGACCGGCGGAACCTCGGCGCCGTCGTCGAGGACTTCGCGTGCCGGCCGGCCGCGGGCATCCCGCTGCCGCCGCGCGGCGCGCTCGGCCGGGCGTCGATCGCCGGAGCCGTCATGGGCGCCGGGTTCGGGCTGCTCCAGATCACGCCGGGGACGGCAGTCGGCGCGGCTGTCGCGGTTGCAGCGCTGCAGGCGATTCCCCTGGCGCTCGGTGCCGCGCCGTATGCGGTCCTGAGCACGGCCGCGGTCTGGGTTGCCTTCCTGGTCGCGCTGCTGCTCGTGGCCGGCGTCCGGATCACGGAGCGAGCTACGCGGCGTTCCCACGCGGAACACCGGCCGGTTCGTGCTGGCTTTCACCGCCGCTGCGCTGTACCTCAAGCTGCTGGTTCTCCTGCATCCCGAGGCGGCGCCCGCGACACCCGCAGCGGCGACGCTGTCGGTCTTCCTGGACGACCGCGCGCTAAGCCTGGCCCGGGCAGGACTGAACGCGGCAATTGGGCTCCTGTTCTACGGGCTGGGGTGCAAGCTGCTGGGCAACCGGCTGGCGGCGGCCGGCAGCGTGGTGCTCTACCAGCTGGCCCCGGGGTCATTCGGAGAAGGACTGGCCGGTGCCTCCACGGTGCTTGGCGCCCCTCTGGTTGTGCTCGCCGCCGCGGGGGCCGTCCGCCTCGCCGCCCGGAGGGAGACGCTCGGTGTGGCGGCGGTGCTGGCGGCGTGGACCTTCGTGGCCGTTGCCGCCGGCTCCTGGCTTTCCATGCCGCGAATGGCGTACCCAGTCACCATCTACCCGCCGCTGGCCCTTGCGGCGGCTGCCGGCGCCGCCTGGGGGTGGTCGCTGGGCCGTCTCGGGCCGCGATTGGCCACGAGCATCGCGCTGTCCGGCGTCTTGTGGGCCGCCGCCGTCGCCTGGCTCTCGGTGCTTTGACGTTGGATTCAGGCAGGACTCAGGATCAGCCGCCACGCATGAGACGGCGCAGCTGAATCTCCCGATTCCCTGAAGGAGCACGTATGACTCTGATGGAACAGGTCAACAAGGCGATCACCGAGGCCATGAAGGCCAGGGATCAAGGGAAACTGCTGCCGCTGCGAATGCTGAAGACCGCGCTGACGAACCGCGAGGTGGAACGGGGACAGGCGCTCACCCCAGCCGAGGAGCTACAGGTGTTGAGCAGCCTGGTCAAGCAGCGGCGCGAGTCTATCGACCAGTTCGTGCGGGGTGGCCGGCAGGACCTGGCCGACAAGGAAGCGGCCGAAATCGTCGTGCTCCAGGCCTACCTGCCCCCGGCACTGGGCGAGGAGGAGCTGGTCCGGCTGGTTCGGGAAGTGATGGCGGAGACGGGCGCGACATCGGTCAAAGATCTCGGACGGGTCATGAAGGCGGTCATGGCGCGGGTGCCCGCTGGCGCCGCCGACGGCAAGGTGGTGAACGAGATTGTTCGGCGCCAGCTCGGCTGACCGAACGAACTTTACCAGGGCTCCCGGCGTCTAACCGGATCGAGAGCCAAAAGCTTCACATCCATCCTCCAAGGGCCCCTCGAGCCAAGGGGCCCTTCCTTTGTACTCTCGTGTTACGCTGACAAGCTCATGGAACGGCCCCTCCCGGACGTCCCCGCGACCACCAGTTCGGCCGGTACCGGCCTCGTGCGCTCCGCCGGGTTCATCGGCGTCGCCACCGCGGCGAGCCGGGTGCTCGGACTCGTGCGCGACCAGGTACTCGCCCACTACTTCGGCGCGGGCCACGCCATGGACGCTTTCAACGTGGCCTTCCGCGTGCCGAACCTCCTCCGCGATCTCTTCGCCGAGGGCGCGATGACGGCGGCATTCGTGCCCACGTTCACCCGCTACCTGACGATTCGCGGCCGGGAGGAAGCCTGGCGTCTCGGCAACCTCGTCATCAGCGCGCTGGCCGGGGTCACCCTCATTCTTGCCGTTCTCGGGATGATCTTCGCCGAGCCGTTGGTGACGCTCTTCGCCTCGAAGTACGCCACGGTGCCCGGCAAGCTCGAGCTCACCGTTTCGCTCGCCAGGATCATGTTCCCGTTTTTGACGCTGGTCGCGCTGGCGGCCGCGTGCATGGGGATGTTGAACTCGCTCCGCCGGTTCTTCGTGCCCGCGCTGTCTCCGGCCATGTTCAACGTCGGGACGATCCTCACGGTGCTGCCCCTGGTGCCCCTGCTTCGTGCGTGGGGGTACGAGCCGATCTACGCGGTGGCCCTGGGCACCTTGATCGGCGGGGCGCTCCAAATCCTGATCCAATGGCCCCTGCTGCACCGGGAAGGCTACAGGTATCGGCCGGCGATGGACTTTCGCCACGAGGGCCTTCGCCAGGTGCTCGCCCTGATGGGGCCGGGGACCGTTGGGCTGGCCGCTGTCCAGGTGAACATCCTGGTCAATACGATTCTCGCCACCGACCCCCGGCTGGGCCATGCCGTTTCCTGGCTGAACTACGCGTTTCGCCTGATGTACCTGCCCATCGGGCTCTTCGGGGTCTCGATCGCCACCGCGGCGCTTCCGTCGATTTCCACGTTCGCGGCCAAGGACGACCGGGCCGGCATGCGCCGCACCGTGTCCTCGGCACTGCGCCTGATGCTGATGCTGAACGTGCCGGCGACGGTGGGTCTGGCGGTGCTGGCGGAACCCATCATCGGTCTGCTGTTCGAGCACGGCCTGTTCACCGCGTCCGACACGGCGGCCACCGCGCAGGCCCTGGTCTTCTACGCGCCGGGCCTGATTGGATACTCCGCCGTGAAGATCGCCGCCCCCACGTTCTACGCCCTCCACGAGAGCCGGACACCGGTCATCGTGAGCGCGGTGACCGTGGGCCTCAATATCGGCCTGAATCTGGCCCTCGTCCGCCTGATGGGGTACCGCGGGCTGGCGTTCGGCACGGCCCTGGCGGCAATCTTCAACGCCGGCAGCCTGCTGTTCATCCTCCGCCGGCGTCTGGGTGGGATTGATGGGAGCCGAATCGCCGTCGCCTCGTTCAAGGTCCTGCTGGCGAGCGGCGCGATGGGCCTCGCGGCCTGGGCGACCGACGTCTGGCTGACCGGCCTGCTCGGCACACCGACGGCCCTTACCCGGCTCGTTTCGGTCTTCGGGGCCATTGGCGCGGCCATGGTGGCCCTGGCTGCGGCCGCCAGGACGCTGCGAATTGCCGAGTTCAACGAGGCAGTGGCGATGGTCTGGGGTCGCCTGGCGCCCAGGAAGGTCGGGCGGTGAGTACCGCGCCAGCCTGCAGCCGAGACCGGGTGGTGTGGACGCGACACTGCGGGTGATGGCTTTCGCGCCACTCCTGGCGGCCGCGTTTCTCCGGCCGCTGCGCAGAATGCACGCTATTGGCGCTCCCGGGTCAGATGATCACGACTGAGCGAGGGGCACGGAAGTTGCTCCGGCCCCGTTGGCGCCACGTATGGTACGATCTGGTGCCTGGCACGCACGCGACTGGACCTGCCCGCCGCGGGCATCGAGGGAATGATTGGGGCCAATGCGGCGCTACCCTTCTTCGCCCTACTCCGTTTCGTACTCCTTCGGGCCCGGGCCGGTCTCGCCGGCAATCAAGGCGCTCATCTACACGAACATCGGGATGTTCGTGCTGGCATGGCTCGTGGATTCCGTCACGTGGTACCTGGGCCTGCGTCCGGAGAGCGTCTTCACGCAGTTCTACCTCTGGCAGCCGGTCACGTATCTCTTCCTGCACAGCGGGTTCCTGCACATCATCTTCAACATGCTCGCGCTGTGGATGTTCGGCGTCGAGCTGGAACGGCTGTGGGGCACCCGCTTCTTCCTGAAGTACTACTTCGTCACCGGGATCGGCGCGGCGGCGACGATGATCCTGCTGGCGCTGCCGTGGGAATGGATGATTCCTGGCCTCGAGCCCTTCACGAGGTCGATGCGTTACTCGATCACCGTGGGCGCCTCGGGCTCGATCTACGGGTTGCTGCTGGCCTACGCCCTCTACTTCCCCGACCGTCCGCTGTTGATGTTCCCGATTCCGATCCCGATCAAGGCGAAGTACTTCGTCATGATCCTGGCGGGCATGGCGCTGCTCCTGTCGATTTCCGCGAACCAGGGCGGGGTCGCCAACATTGCGCACCTGGGCGGGCTGGTCGTCGGATACCTGTACCTGAAGCTGTGGCGAACGCGCCCGATGGCGGAAGTCAAGTACCGCTACTTCAAGTGGAAGATGAACCGCGTGCGGCGCAAGTTCGACGTCTACTCGGGCGGCCGCAATGACTGGGACCGGAAGCTCCACTGAGAAGGCTCAGGGCTCGGGGCCGTCACCTTCACGGTCCGCGAGCCATTCCTGGCGGACCGGGCTGAACAGATCGAGTTCGAGCGTGTCGTCGATCGCCTCCGCCTGGTGGTCCAAGCCGCCGGCGATGTGCAGCACCTCGCCCTCCCGCACGGTGACTTCCTCCCCTCCCACCGTAACCCGCAGCGCCCCCTGCAGCACGTACGTCATCTGCTCGGCGTCGTGACGGTGCACCGGCACCAGCGCACCCCGCTTCAGGTACACGTGGACCATCATCAGGCGTTCGCCCGGGATGATCTTCCGCGACACCATCTCGGTAATCTTCTCGAGCGCAATCTCGTCCCAGCGGTACAGACGGGCCGACACGGTCACCTCGCGGCTCTGTTGGATTGGCGGCCGAATTATAGCACCCGAGCCCGAATGCTATACTTTTGGTCTCGCGATTCAACACGAGACCGAGGTCCCCATGGCGGATTCTTCGACAACGGTCGGCGGCAGCGATGACGCGCGGATCGGTGCGGCCGCTGCCGACGGTCTCGGCGGGTTGAGCGCGGGGGAACTCGTCGCCGCCTACCGCTGGATGCTGCTCTCCCGGAAGCTGGACGACAAGGAAATCCAGCTGAAGAACCAGAGCCGCATCTTCTTCCAGATCAGCGGCGCCGGCCACGAGGCCGTGCTCGTCGCGGCGGGATTCGCCCTTCGCCCCGGGTACGACTGGTTCTACCCCTACTACCGTGACCGCGCCCTGTGCCTCGTCCTCGGCGTCACGCCGTACGAGATGTTCCTCCAGGCGGTCGGCGCCAGGGACGATCCCGCGTCCGGCGGCCGGCAGATGCCGTCCCACTGGGGTCACAAGCGAATCAACATCGTCTCCCAGGGCAGCCCCACGGGGACGCAGTGCCTCCAGGCCGTCGGCTGCGCGGAAGCCGGACGCTTCTACGAACGCCTCTCCGCGATTCCCGGCCGCGAGGGACGCTACCAGCCCGACGAGGTTGTGTACGTCTCGAGCGGCGAGGGCGCCACCGCCGAGGGCGAGTTCTGGGAGTCGCTCAACACCGCCTGCGGCAAGCGCCTCCCCGTGGTGTACCTGATACAGGACAACGGCTACGCCATCTCGGTGCCGGTGGAGGTGCAGACGCCCGGCGGCGACATCTCCAAGATCGTCCGGTCGTTCCCCAACCTGCGCGTGCTGAACGCGGACGGGACCAACTTCCTCGAGAGCCACGCGGCGATGCGAGAGGCCGTGGAGTGGGCGCGCGATCGCCGCGGCCCGGCGCTGGTCCACGCCCGCGTGATTCGCCCGTACCTCCCACTCCCTCTCCGACGACGAGAAGCTGTACAAGACGCCGGCGGAGCGCGAGCGCGAGGCTCAACGGGATCCGCTGCACCTCCACGCGCGGTTCCTCCTGTCCGCGGGGCTGGCGACCGAAGGTGATTTGGCCGCCATGGGTGCGGAGGTCGAACAGGAAGTGAACGAGGCCGCCGACCGCGCGCTGGCGGCCGAGAAGCCGTCGCGCGAGAGCGCCGCGCTCTGGGTGTTCTCGCCGGACATCGATCCCGCGTCCGGTGCGTTCGAGACGCCCGAGCAGCCGTCAGGCAAGCCGGACACGATGGTGGCTGCCATCAACCGCACGCTGCGCGACGAGATGGCGGCGAACCCGGGCATCGTGATGTTCGGCGAGGATGTCGCCGACGCCACGAGGGAAGAAGCCCTGTCCGCCGTACCGGGCAAGGGGGGTGTCTTCAAGGTCACGCACGGCCTGCAGCGGCTGTACGGCGCCACCCGCGTCTTCAACTCGCCGCTGGCCGAAGCGAACATCATCGGGCGCGCCGTGGGAATGGCCACCCGCGGCATCAAGCCGGTGGTCGAGATCCAGTTCTTCGACTACATCTGGCCTGCCATGATGCAGCTGCGCGACGAGATGGCAATGATGCGGTACCGGTCGGGCAACAACTTCTCGTGCCCGATGGTTGTCCGAGTGCCCATCGGCGGCTACCTCAGGGGAGGCGCGCCTTACCACAGCCAGTCGGGCGAGAGCATCTTCGCCCACTGCCCCGGCATCCGCATCGCGTTCCCGTCGAACGCCGTGGACGCGGCGGGTCTCCTGCGCACCGCGATCCGCTGCGACGACCCGGTCATGTACCTCGAGCACAAGCACCTGTACAGGCAGACGTACAACAAGGGGACCTACCCTGGCAGCGAGTTCATGATTCCGTTCGGGAAGGGCGCACTGCGCAGGGACGGCGAGGACCTCGTGGTGCTGACGTGGGGCGCGCTGGTGCAGCGGTCGCTCCTGGCCGCGCAGCAGGCCGAGCAGGAGGGCATCAGCGCGGCGGTCTTCGATCTTCGAACGATCGTGCCGTACGACTGGGGGGCGATCGCCTCGCTCGTGAGGCAGACGAGCCGCGTGGTCATCGCGCACGAGGATCAGCTCACGTGCGGGTTCGGCGCTGAACTGGCCGCGCGCATCGCCGGCGAGCTGTTCGAGCACCTCGACGCCCCGATCCGTCGCGTCGCGTCGCTCGATGCCCCGGTGGCATACTGCCCCGACCTCGAGGAGGTCATCCTGCCCCAGAGCGCCGACGTGCTGGCGGCCATTCGGCAAACAGCCGCATACTGACGCCCCGGGGCGTCACACGCGAACCGTGGCCGGCGAATGCCTCCGCCCCCGGGCCGTCACCCCGCACACGTACGTGTTCGACCCGGCCGGCGAGAAGATTCGGGTGGTCCGTTTCGAGGCTGCTTGGGCGGTTACGCCCTGGAGCCTCTTCTTCTCACGCACCGGCCGCCTGCTCGTCACGCCGGGGTGCTACGAGTTCGACCCAACCAGGAAATGAGAGGCCCACGCCGGGAGTCGAGGGGCGGGCGAGCCGTGGTTCATCTGCCGATAGGCTGCACGTCCGCGAGCCACGGCTCGAGGGATCGTCCCCATTTCACGGTCGCGCGAAACCTCGGCTCGGCCGGCGGCATCGCGCCGTCCGGTCGCGCCCCGGTCCGTCCCCGGCGCTCCGACTGGAGTGTTTCGAGCAGCTTCCGCTGGTTGCGTTCCACGTTCAGCTGCTGCGGCATGACGGCGGTCACCAACCCTTCGAGGTAAGGGGCCTGCCCGCGCTCCTCGACGAGGCGAAGCCCGGCGACCGCGGGCACCACGACCTGGCGGCGGCGGTCGGGATGACGCGCCCTCAGGGCCGAGGGGTCGTTGCCTACGTCGACAAGAACCAGGTGCGAACCGTTCGGCCTGACTGCGGGGTCGGCCTCCGCGTGCCTGAGCCGCCAGGGCGCCCCTCCGGCGGGCGTCGGGAACACGGGCTCCGCCAGGTAGCGCCGCCACGCCTCTCCTTGGTACTCGAGCACAGCGTAGGTCGCGCGCGGCATTGCCGCGAAGTACCGCTGGCGGTTCTCCTCGCTCGGCGCGAGCCGGCAGTCGAATCCAATCTCCTGCAGCTTGGTCCGGTCGAACCAGCCAGGACCCGGCCGCACGGCCTCCGGATCCACCCATTCCAGCCTCAGCGCAAGGGCGGTGTTCTCGGCCTCCCGGGGCGGAAGGGACAGCTCGCGCTCCGTGAGCTCGAGGACCGCCTCCGGGTCGCCGGACCTGTTGACCGCCACCATCGCGATCGTCGCCAGATTGAAGACCAGCACCACGGCCGATGCCACGAGCGGACCCTTGTGTCTCATGTCACACCTGCCTCAACTTCAGCCGCAGCCGGCCGAGAACAACGAGGGTGCCGACCGCCAGGCCGCCGAGCAGCAGGAAGAACAGGTAGCGCGGCATCAGCGACCACCACCAGTCGAAGCACTTGGCGTAGACGAACACCACGAGGAACGCGCTGGAGGCGTTCACGACCTCCGGCCACCGCCGGCGGATTCCGGCCCAGATCGCGGCCACGGGCAGAACGAAGCCCGCCGCGTCGTAAAGGAACTGCAGCAGGTTGGCGGGCAGCAGCCGGTAGCTGAAGACCTCGAGAAAGGTCGAGAGGAACACGAGGGGCACGAGGAGGGCGATTGTCCCAACCAGTCGCCAGACCGCCGGGAAGTTCTCGTCTCGGCCGGCGAAGCGGGTGAAGGACACGGCGAGCGCCAGCAGCCCCAGCGGCAGCAGCGGCTCCGGGCGGCCAATCGAGGATGCCCAGTCGAGGCCTGTCGCCGCAGCGATCAGCGACACCAGGTACGCCATTCCGGCAGCCAGGCCGGCGGCAAGCAGGAGGCGCAAGCCCCACGCGTACGCCACCGCGAGCGCGAAAGCCGACCAGGCGGCCAGCCCCAGGGGTGTCGGGACGATGTTGAAGATCGTGCCCATGGTGCTGAGGTCGAGCCCGAACGCCGCCGAGGCCACGAGCGCCATGATCGTGGCGACGTAAAGCGTCTTCTCGCGCCGCGCCGCCACCTCCACGCCCAGGAGGGCCAGGAGGGGCACCAGGACGAGCACGCCAACCTGCGCCGGCATGGCGAGGAGGCCCCAGACGCGGTAGAAGAAGAGCACGACCCCCGCGCTGAAGGTCACCGCGCCCAGAAGCGATGCGACACGCATGCCGAGGGACATCTGCCGCTGTCCCTCGTTACGGTCTACGTCGAACTGCCGGGCGAGTTGGCCGAGCAAGTCGGCATGGTACCGCTCGATCCGGTTACGCTCCTCGAAGCCCAGGGCAAGGACGCCGTCCCGCTCGAGCTCGCCGAGCTCGCGCCTGAAGGCGCCCACCTGCTCCACCCGGCGCTGGGCACCCTGGCGAGCCAGACCCCGCGCCGTTCCCTCCCCGACACGTGTGCCAGTCATCGCCCCTCTCCACCGTCCTCTGAATCGTCGACGGGGAAAGGTTACACCGGCTACTCTTCGGCGGGAATGGGGGACTGTTGCGGCCGCCGGAGCCGGGTCAGCCCAACGCCGACGAGCACCGCGGCGGCGCCCGCCGCCTGGCGCGCCGTCAGCCGGTCCCCGAGGACGACCACGGCGGTGGCGAGGGCGCTGACGGGAATCAGGTTGGAGTACATCGAGGTCCGCACGTTGCCGATGCGCTGGATCGACGTGTGCCACACGATGTAGGCGGCAAACAGCGCGAACACCGCCGAGAAGACGAGCCCTGCCCAGGCGGAGGGCGTCACCCCGCCCCAGTCCAGGCGCGCCAGGTCCGGGAGGCCGAAGGGCACGTACATCAGGGTGCCGATCGCCATCGTGTAACCCGTGATCGCGATGGGCGAGTGCCGCGCGAGCAGCGGCCACGAGCCGACGGCATACATGGCCCAGCAGCAGACGCCGGCCATCATGAGGATGTCGCCCACGAGGGAGACGCGTGACACGGCGGCGCCGACGCCCACGAGCAGGTAGATGCCGGCGAGCGAGGTCGCGGCACCGGCCCAGTGGAGGCGCGAGACTCGCTCCTGGCCAACCGCCGCGGCGAGCAGCGAGACCGCCACGGGCGAGGTGCCGATGATGAAGGAGCTGTTGGCGACGCTGGTGCGCGCGACGGACCCGAGGAAGCAAAGCTGGTAGAGGAAGTGGCCCGCGGCAGCCAGGCCGACCAGAGCCGCCCACTCCCGGGCCGAGAAGCGGCGGGCGGTCGGGAACGGGCGCCTGCGCCCCTCATCACCGGGCGCCGGATAGACGGCGAGCACGGCCACGAACAGCGTCGAGGCAATCGCGAGCCGCAGCGCGTTGAAGCCGAGTTCCGGGATCTGCCGGAGCGCCGTCTTGACGATGGTGTAGTTGCTGCCCCAGACCAGGGTGGTCAGCAGCACCAACCCGTCGAAGGGCGCCAGGGACCTGCGGCCGGGAACGGAGCGAAGGGGGTCGGGAGACTTTTCGTGACCAACCCGGGAAAAGTCGCCCGACCCCTCTCGCTGCCGCGTGTCAGCCGACAAACGGGTTGACGAAGAACAGGATCAGTGCGATCAGCAGCACGTAGATGACGAGCGACTCGATCAGCACCAAGCCGAGAATGAGCGCGAACCGGATGTCCGCCGTCGCGCTGGGATTCCGGGCAATCGCCTCGGCCGCCGCGCTCAGGCCCCTCGACTGGCCCAGGGCGCCAAAGGCGGCCGCGATCGCGAGCGCGAAGCCCGCGGTGATGATCGACCACTTCGCCACCTCGCCGGCGCCGGCGCCGGCGGTCTCCTGGGCGAAGACCGGGGCGACCAGGCCCATGAGCACGAACAGCAACGTCAGCGACAACACCTGCGATTTGCGCACGATACACGCCTCCTCGAAGTCCCCCGGGGCCGCCCCGGGGTTGCGTAGTACCGACGGCAGGGCCGGTCGCCCTGCTCCACCGCTTTCACGAAAGCTGGCAGCTGACCCGCTGGCAGTGCGAGAGCCTGTTCCCTGCCCGCCGCCGGCCGCGTGCTCGTCAGGCAACGGCCGGTGCCGGGTGCTCCTCGGCATGGCCGTGGTCGTCCGGCCCGTGATCCACAACCACCGCGCCCGCCAGGTAGATCGTCGTCAGCATGGCGAAGATGAACGCCTGCAGCGACGACGTGACGAGCCCGAGGGCCATCATCGGCAGCGGCACGATGAACGGCACCAGGCTGGCGATAATCAGGATCACCAGTTCTTCGCCGAAGATGTTGCCGAACAACCGCACCGAGAGCGACAGCACGCGGGAGAAATGGCTGATGATCTCGATCGGGAAGTAGATCGGCGCAATCCAGATCGGCGCGCCCGGCGGCGCGACGAAGTGCCTGATGTATCCGATCACACCCTGTTCCTTGAACCCGTGGAACTGGTAGTAGACGAAGACCGTGAGCGCGCAGCCGAGCGTGACGTTGATGTTGCTGGTCGGCGCCATGAGCCCAGGGATCAGGCCCATCAGGTTCCCGAGCAGGATGAACAGGAACAGCCCGCCCACCACCGGCAGATAGCGCCGGCCCTTGGGCCCGATGTTGTCGTCCAGCATCCCGTACACGAACGACACCGCGTCCTCGAGCAGGATCTGCAGCTTCCCGGGGTTCTCCACGCTCAGCCGGGATCGGATGAGCAGGCACAGCACGGCCACCGCGACGAGGATCAGCAGGCACATCACGACGAAGTCCGGGATCACGTCCTTCCCGGGCTCGAAGGTGATGCCGAGCGGCCGGAGCGCCGCGGCGACGAGGCCACCGAACAGCGCGTTCACGAGCTGCACGATCCAGAGGGCGTGGTGGAGCTTCTCCATGGCTAGACGGGGGCGCGGGACATGCGAACCACCTGCGCGAGCGCCGCCGCGAATGGCGACACGGCCCCGGCCAACAGGCCGATCGGGTGCAGGCGGAAACACGACAGCATAACGTACGCTCCAACGGCCAGTAAAGCGTACCTTGCGAAGAACTTCACGGCGCCCATCACGCGCCGGCGAGACGACGGGCCGCCCGCGGGAGGCTCCGTCCCGCGCCCCGCTGTCGCGTCCGCGCCGGCCTCGTCCTCTACCTCGGCCCCCGGCGGCGAGCCTGGGGGCACCGGCGGGTCACCGGCCTGCTGGCTGCGCCCGACGAGGGCGTCCACGCCGCCCTTCACAGCCCGGTAGCTGACTCCCATCAGGAGTCCGCCGGCCAGCACGCCCAGGGGGGCTTCCACCCCGCGCGAGACGGCGAGGGCCACGACCGCCATGGACCCGCACGCGAGGATGGCGTCGCGCTCGAACCGGCGGAGGTCGCGATCAGCCTCCGCCGCCATCACCGCTTCTCGTGGTCGGTCACCGCCCGGGCCGTGCGGATGACGTTCACCACGCCGGCCGCGACGCCGAAGAAGAAGAACACGATCATGAAGAGGGGCGACGTCCCGAGCCAGGAGTCGAGGCCGTAGCCAATGAGGAACCCGAACACGACCGCGAGGACGAAGGCGATCCCCACGGCGCTCAGGGCGCCGAGCGAACCGAGAGAGGACTTGGGAGGGTCGGCCATATCACCGAAGCACCGCTGCCAGCCCCGCGACGCCGAGCGTCCGGGCGGACAGGTCCGCCAGTTCGAACAGCGGGCGCGGGTACACGCCGATGCCGATGGTCGCCACCACGGTGACGACGAGCACCACGGCCATCGCCGGGCCGATCGTGACGGGCGAACCGGCGGCCTCGCCCTTGAACCACATGAAGACCACCACCCGCAGGTAGTAGTAGAGCGAGACAGCGCTGTTGAGGACGCCGATGACCGCCAGCCAGTAATACCCTGCGTCGATGGCGGCGCTGAACAGCCAGAACTTGCCCATGAACCCGGCGGTCGGCGGGATCCCGCCCAGCGACAGCATGAACAGCAGCATGGCCGTGCCGGCGGCCGGGCTGCGGGCGAAGAGCCCGCTCATGTCCTTGA
This sequence comes from uncultured Acidobacteriota bacterium, assembly GCA_963744445.1. Lineage (GTDB taxonomy): Bacteria > Acidobacteriota > Vicinamibacteria > Vicinamibacterales > Fen-181 > CAVUTP01. Next base: position 514,100 of record CAVUTP010000014.1, on the reverse strand, counting down.
GCTCCTCACCGATCACGTCGTGCCGCCGCAACAGCGTCACCACCGCGAAGGCCCCGAGCTGCATGAAAGAGTAGACGGCCAGGTAGATCAGCGTCGCCTTGATCCCGATGAGCGGCACGCTCGTGGCCGCCACCACGCCGATCAGCAGGTAGCCCGCGTGGGCGATCGACGAGTAGGCCAGCAGGCGCTTGATGTTGCTCTGGGTCAGCGCCGCGATGTTCCCGACCGTCATCGTGACGATTGCCAGGGCGTAGAAGAGCACGCGCCAGTCGGCGTTGGCCGACGGCAGGCCCTCGAAGAAGATCCGGAGCAGCATCGCGAACGCGGCCGCCTTGGACCCCACCGAGAGGAACGCCGTGATGGGGGTCGGGGCCCCCTCGTAGACGTCCGGCGCCCACATGTGGAAGGGCACCGCCGCGATCTTGAAGCCGACGCCGGCCACCACGAGGATGACGGCGAGTCCCAGCCACCGATCGTGGCCGAGCGCCGGGAGGGCGGTGGCGATCTCGTGTAGCCTCGTGGAGCCGGTCAGCCCGTAGAGCAGCGACATCCCGTAGAGGAGCAAACCCAGCGAGAACGTCCCGAGCAGGAAGTACTTGACCGCGGCCTCGTTCGACCGGCGGTTCGGCTTGACGAACCCGGCCAGGATGTAGAACGCGATCGCCATCGTCTCCAGGCCGACGAAGATGGTGACCAGGTCGATGCCGCTCGCCATGAAGAACATGCCGAGCGTCGAGCACAGGATGAGGAAGTAGTAGGTGCCCGGCCGGGCGCCCTCCTCCGCCAGGTAGCGCGGCGACATCAGGATCGTCAGGGCGGCGGCCAGCAGGAAGAGGAACTTGAAGAAGGCGGCGAAGCCGTCGATGGCCATGAGGCCGCCGGCGGCCGTCACGTGCTCGCCGGCGAGCGGCACGAGTGCGGCGGCGGTGGCCGCCAGGCCGGCCAGCGAGAGCCAGACGATGATGCCGTGCTTCGCCCTGGGCAGGAACGCGTCGGCGAGCAGCACGACGAGGCACACCCCGGTGAGGATGATCTCCGGCAGGAGGTGCCACAGGTCGGTGGGCGTGAAGCCCAGGAACCCGGCTGGCATCACTTGCCTCCCGTCGGCGTCGCCGCGGTTGTCCCCGCCTTGGCCGGCGGCTTCGGCGCGGCTTCGGCCGGCCTTGCATCCGGAGGCGGCACGCCGCCGGCAGGCACGGCGTCAGCCGCGGGCGCGTGGCCCGGCACGTCGGCCGGCACGGTGCCGGCGGGCGAGGAGCCGTCGCTGCAGGGCGCCACGGTGAACGGCGAGGTCGGCTGCGCCTTGTCGCAATCCGCCTTGGCAGTCCGCCCGGCATAACCGGGATCGACGCGGGCCACCACGCGGTCCACCGAGGTGGTGAGACGGTCGAGGAACGGCTGCGGGTAGAGGCCGATCCAGATGGCCAGGACGATCAGCGGCGCGAAGGTGGCGAACTCGCGCAGATTCAGGTCCTGCAGGTTCTCGTTCTTCGGGTTCTCGATCTTCCCGAACATCGTCCGCTGGTAGAGCCAGAGCATGTACGCCGCGCCCAGCACGATACCGGTGGCCGCAAACGCGGCCCACACCTTGCTGACCGTGAAGATGCCCTGGAGGATGAGGAACTCGCCGATGAAGCCGTTCAGGGCCGGCAGGCCGATCGACGAGAGCATCATCACGCAGAAGACCGCGGCGTATGCCGGCATGACCTTCGAGAGCCCGCCGTACTCCGAGATCAGCCGCGTGTGCCGCCGCTCGTAGACGATGCCGACGATGAGGAACAGCGCGCCGGTGGAGATGCCGTGGTTGATCTGCTGGATGATGCTGCCCTTGATGCCGACGGGGTTGAGGGCGAACATCCCCAGCATCACGAGGGCCATGTGGCTGACGGACGAGTACGCCACGAGGCGCTTCCAGTCGCGCTGCGCCATGGCCACCAGCGCGCCGTACACGATGCCGATGATCGAGAGCACGGCGATCATCGGGACGAACGCGCGCGTGGCGTCGGGCAGGATCGGCAGGCTGAAGCGGATGAACCCGTAGGTCCCCATCTTCAGGAGGACGGCCGCCAGGATCACCGAGCCGGCCGTCGGCGCGTCGGTGTGCGCGTCGGGCAGCCACGTGTGGAACGGGAACATCGGGACCTTGATCGAGAACCCGAGGAAGAACGCGAGGAACACCCACCACTGCAGGCCGGGGTCGAAGCCCGCCTGTTGCAGCTGCGCGATGTCGAACGTGTGCTGCCCGGTCGCCGGGTCGGTGTAGTTGAAGTAGAGGGCCAGGATGCCGAGCAGCATCACGACGCTGCCGGCCAGGGTGTAGAGGAAGAACTTGATGGCCGAGTAGAGCCGGCGATCGCTCCCCCAGATCCCGATGAGGAAGTACATCGGGACCAGCATCACCTCCCAGAACAGGAAGAACAGCAGGAAGTCGAGCGAGACGAACGCCCCGATCATCCCGGTCTGGAGCAGGAGGAGGAAGATGTAGTACTCCCGGACCCGCTCCTTGATCGCCGTCCAGGACGAGAGGATGGCGATCACGCCCATCAGGGTCGTCAGCAGGATCAGGAGGACCGAGAACCCGTCCGCGCCGAGGTGGTACTCGGCGCCGATCGACGGGATCCAGCGGGCCCGCTCCACGAACTGCCAGTCGGGGTTCCGGTAGTCGTACAGGAACCACAGCGGCAGCGACACCAGGAATCCGGCCAGCGCGAAGAGGTTCGCGATCCAGCGGATGGCGTTCTCGCCGCGGACGAACAGCAGCGCGATCGCCCCCACCAGCGGCGTGAACAGGATCAGCGACAGCAACGGGAAGTCATTCATAGCGGTTTCTTCACACTGGCCTGGCTACCACACCAGGAGGTAGACGCTCACGAACGCGAAGACGCCGAACAGCATCAACAGCGCGTAGTTCTGGATCAGACCGGTCTGGAAGCGCCGGAACACGAAGCTCGATTCCTGCAGGACGGAGCCCGACGAGGTTCACGAGACCGTCCACGATGTACTTGTCGAGCAGGTGCGACAGCCACGAGGAGAAGATGGTGAGCCAGCCGGATCCGTTCACGGCCCCGTCCACCACGTTCCGGTCGAAGGTCCACAGGCCGCCGGCGCTGCCCATCGTGCCCCGGATCACCGTCGCGTCGTAGAGCTCGTCCACGTAGTACTTGTTGGTCAGCACGCGGTGCGGCCCGGCGAACCGTGCGGCCAGGCGCTCGGAGATCTCCGGGCGGCGCACGTAGATGCGCCACGCGACCAGGATCCCGACCAGGCCGACGAGCACCGAGAACGCCATCAGGCCGATCTCGCCGCCGCGCGAGAGGTGCGCGACGCCCGCGGACCCGTGCCCGGCCGCCGCGCCGTGGCTCTCGGCCGCCGCGCTCGCCGCGGGGGCGGCCTCCCCGTGCCCGCCGGCTGCCACGGCGGCGTGGACTGCAGGCGCCGCGAAGCTCGGCTCGAGGAAGTGCTCGATGGCATTGTCGCCGCCGAGCGCCGCCGGGATGCCGACCAGGCCGGCGAGGACGGCGCCGACCGCGAGCACCACCAGCGCGAAGGTCATCGGCCTGGGCGCCTCGTGCGGTCCATGCCACGCTCCGTGGCCGCCGTGCCCGTGCGGGTCCGCATGCGCGGTCTGCACGGAGTCCGCAGGCCCGTGGCTCACTTCGTGTCCCCCCATGTGCGCCTTGCCGTGGGCGAACGGATCGGCCGCGTGGCGCACGCCGTGCCCGGCCGCTTCCGCCACCGCGCCGTGGTGCCCGGCCACCTCCCATGCGCGCCCGCGGTAGCTGCCGAAGAACGTCAGCGACATCAAGCGGAACATGTAGAACGCGGTCATCAGGGCGGCGAAGGCCGCGAGGCCCCAGATCACCTTGTTGAACAGGAAGCTGCGGTAGAGGATTTCGTCCTTGCTGAAGAACCCGGACAGCGGCGGGATGCCCGCGATCGCCAGGGTCCCGATCATCATGGTCGCGTAGGTGACGGGCATGTACTTCTTCAGGCCGCCCATCTTCAGCATGTTCTGCTCGCCGGCCATCGCGTGGATGACGGCGCCGCTGCAGAGGAAGAGAAGCGCCTTGAAGAAGGCGTGCGTCATCAGGTGGAACGCGCCGGCGGCGAAGGCGCCGACGCCCATGGCGACGAACATGTAGCCCAGCTGGGAGACCGTCGAGTACGCGAGCACCCGCTTGATGTCGGTCTGCACCAGGCCGATCGACGCCGCCATCAGCGCGGTCAGCACGCCCACGATCGCCACGACCTCCATCGTCATCGGCGCGTGCGAGAAGAGCACGGCGTTGCGCCCCACCATGTAGACGCCCGCGGTGACCATCGTGGCGGCGTGGATCAGCGCCGAGACCGGGGTCGGACCTTCCATCGCGTCGGGCAGCCAGACGTAGAGCGGGATCTGCGCGCTCTTGCCCGTGGCGCCGACGAACAGCAGGATGGTGATGAGGGAGATGCGTGCCGAACTGCGACGGCTTCGACCGGCCAGCTGGCGGCGGCCGCCGCGACCTCCCGGAAGTCGAACGACCCGAAGGTGACGAAGATGAGGAACACGCCGAGCAGGAAGCCGAAGTCCCCGACCCGGTTGGTGATGAAGGCCTTCTTGCCCGCGTCCGCCGCGCTCTTCTTCTCGTACCAGTAGCCGATCAGCAGGTAGGAGCAGAGCCCCACGCCCTCCCAGCCGACGAACATGACCAGGTAGTTGGCCCCGAGGACCAGCGTGAGCATGAAGAAGCAGAACAGGTTCAGGTACGAGAAATACCGCGCCACGCCGCCGCGCGGCTCGTCGGCCATGTAGGAGATCGAGTAGACGTGGATCAGGAAGCCGATCCCCGTCACGACCAGGATCATCAGCGCCGAGAGCGGGTCGAGCCGGAACGCCCACGGGATGTGCAGGGCGCCGATGGACCCGTCGGCCAGCCGGAGGGCGGTGGCCGGGATCCAGTCGAACAGCACGACGTCGTGCACGCGCGCCTCGGAGGGGAGGCCGAGCAGCTGGACGAACGCCCACACGCGACAGCGCGAACGCGGCCGCCATCGTGGAGCACGCCACGAGCCCGGCGGTCCGCTTGCTGAAATAGCGGATGCCGGCCAGGCCGTTCACGGCGGCCCCCGCGCCGGGCAGCAGCGGAATGAGCCAGATCAGATCCATAAGGGTCCTGCTACCACCGCATCAGGTTCATCTCGTCGATGTTCACCGTTTCCTTGTTCCGGTAGAACGCGAGGATGATCCCCAGGCCGACCGCCGCCTCGGCGGCGGCCACGCAGATGACGAAGATCGCGAACACCTGGCCGACGGCGTTGCCCACCTGCGCCGAGAAGGCGATCAGGTTGATGTTCACCGCGTTGAGGATCAGCTCGATCGACATGAAGATGACGATGATGTTCCGCCGGGTCATCACGCCGATCACCCCGATGATGAACAGCGCGGCCGAGAGAATCATGTAGTGGGCGGGCGTGATGGGCGTCATAGGGCTACAGCTCCCTCCGCGCCAGGACGATGGCCCCGATCATCGCCACCAGCAGCAGCATCGAGGCGACCTCGAAGGGCACCAGGTATCCGTGTACAGCACGCGCCCGACCAGTTGCACGTTGTCGGGCGACATCGGCGGACCGGGCGGCATGGAGCCGGGCTGCACCATCTTGTAGACCGCGATGGCGACGAATTCCGCCAGCACCACCAGGCCGAACGCCAGCCCCAGCCCCGTCCGGCGCCGCCGGTCCTGGTGCGCCTCGGGCGGGCGCTTCAGGTTCACCAGCATCACCACGAACAGGTAGAGGACGACGATCCCCCCGGCGTAGACGACCACCTGGATGACGGCCAGGAACTGCGCCCCGAGCAGGACGTACAGCGCGGCCACGAACATGAAGTTGGCCACCAGGAACAGGATGCTGTGCACCGTGCTCTTCGCCGTGATGACCAGGACGCCGAACGCGAGAATCAGCGCGGCGAGCGTGTAGAAAGCGATCGCTTCACCCATATCGTCAGTACCCAGGGCGACCTTCACCGCCGCCGTCACGACGATGTTCGCGATGGCCAGCGGGATGAGGACCTTCCACCCGAGCCGCATCAGCTGGTCGTAGCGGTAGCGCGGGAGCGTGGCGCGGATCCACAGGAACACGTAGAGGACGACGAAGGTCTTGAACGAGAACCAGATCCAGCTCGGCACGTAGTCCAGGAACCAGAGGGCCTCGACGTTCGGGAACGGCCGCAGCCACCCGCCGAAGAACAGCGTCGTCGCCACGGCGGAGACGACGATCATGTTCGCGTACTCGGCGAGGAAGAACAGCGCGAAGCGCATCCCGCTGTACTCGGTGTGGAACCCCGCCACCAGCTCCTGCTCCGCCTCGGGGAGGTCGAACGGCGCCCGGTTGGTCTCGGCCAGCGCAGCCACGAAGTAGATGAACAGCGCCACCGGCTGCACGAACGCGAACCAGACCCCGTTCGCCTTCTGCGCCGAGACGATGTCCACCATGCTCAGGCTGCCGGCCGCGAGGATGACGCTGACGAAGGTCAGCGTGACCGCCACCTCGTAGCTGATCAGCTGCGCGGACGACCGCAGGCCGCCGAGCAGCGGGTACTTCGAGTTCGACGACCAGCCGGCCAGGATGATCCCGTAGATGCCGATCGACGGCGACCGACACGATGTAGAGCAGGCCGATGTTCAGGTCGGCGATGCGCAGCGGCACCGGCTTGCCGAAGATGTGCACGTCGTCGCCGAAGGGGATCACCGCGAAGGCGATGAGCGCCGGCACCAGCACGATGATCGGCGCCAGGGTGAAGACCCACCTGTCGGCGCGGACCGGCGTGATGTCCTCCTTGACGAACAGCTTGAGGACGTCGGCGATCGGCTGCAGCACGCCGTGCGGCCCGACGCGCATCGGCCCGAGGCGCACCTGCACCCAGGCCTGCACCTTGCGCTCGAGCAGCACCAGGTACATGACCGTGACGAGCACGGCCGTCAGGACGAAGACGATCTTGATGAGGGGCAGGACGATGAGATCAGTCATCACTCGATCCGTGACACGTCGCGCTGCCAGCTGTTGCTTACCGGTCCACTTCCCCGAGCACGATGTCGATCGTGCCGATCAGCGCAATGACGTCGGCCACCAGGTGCCCGCGCACCAGCTGCGGCAGCGCCTGGAGGTTGCAGAACGAGGGCGGCCGCACCCGCAGCCGGTACGGGCTCGTCGACTTCCCGTCGCTCGCGATGAAGAACCCGATCTCGCCCTTGGGCGACTCGTTCGCGTGGTAGGTCTCGCCGGCCGGCGGCTTGATCAGGCGCGGCACCTTCCCCATGACCGGCCCCTCGGGCAGCCCCTCGATCGCCTGCCGGATGATCCGCACCGACTGCCGCATCTCCTCCAGCCGCACCAGGTAGCGGTCGTACGTGTCGCCGCGCGTCCCGACCGGGATGTCGAACTGCAACTCGTCGTACGCCGCGTACGGCTCGTCCTTCCGCACGTCGCGCGCCACGCCCGAACCCGCGCAGCGGCGGCCCGCACAGGCCGACCGCGATCGCCGCCTCGGCGCCGTGATCACGCCGACGTTCCGCGTCCGCTCCAGCCAGATCCGGTTGTGCGTCAGCAGCGTCTCGTACTCGACGAGCTTCTCCATCTGGATGTCGCAGAACTCGAGGACCTTCTTCGCCCACGACCGGCGGGAGGTCGAGCGGCAGGCCCGCCGATCCGCATCGAGTTGTAGGTGAGCCGCGCCCCGCAGTACTCCTCGAACAGGTCGAGGATCAGCTCCCGCTCGCGGAGGCAGTACAGGAAGACCGTCACCGCGCCGATGTCCATCGCGTGGCTGCCGAGCCAGACGAGGTGGCTGGCCAGCCGCTGCAGCTCCGCGAGGATCGTGCGGATGTACCGCGCGCGCCGCGGCACCTCGAGCGAGAGCAGCTTCTCCACCGTCTCGACGTAGGCGAGGTTCGCCGCGGCCGACGCCACGTAGTCGAGCCGGTCGGTCAGCAGCACGATCTGCGTCCAGTCGCGGTTCTCGCTCAGCTTCTCGACGCCGCGGTGCAGGTAGCCGATCACCACGTCCGCGTCGACGACCTTCTCGCCGTCGAGCTTCAGCACGACCCGCAGCACCCCGTGCGTCGCGGGGTGCTGCGGCCCCATGTTGATGACCAGCTCGTCGGTGTCGAACATCGGGCGGGCAACGTCCGGTTCCATTTACTCGATCTCCGCTTCGTTGAACGACTGGCGCAGCTTCAGCCAGTCCTGCGGGCTCTCCAGGATCAGCTCGCCCGGCCCCTCCAGCGGGTAGTCCTTCCGCTGCGGGTGCCCCTGCCATTCCTCCGGCATCAGGATCCGCCGGAGGTCGGGGTGACCCGTGAACCGGATGCCGAACAGGTCGTAGGCCTCGCGCTCCAGCCAGTTCGCCGCGGCCCACACGCCCGTCACCGACGGACCGGCTCGCCGTCGGCGACGCGCGCCTTCAGCCGCACCCGGTGCCGCAGCCTCGTCGAGTACAGGCAGTACACGACGTCGAACCGCGCCTCGGCCCGCGTCGGCCAGTCCACCGCGGTCACGTCGGAGCAGTAGTCGAACGCCGCCCCCTCGGTGTCGCGGAGGTGGCGCGCCACGTCGACCAGGCGTGCGGCGGGCGACGATGGCGGTCCAGTCGCCGACCCAGTACTCAACTGCACGACCGCGCCGGGCAGCGCCGACTGCAGCGCCTGGAGGTACGCCGGGCACCGGCACGTCCGCCGGGGGCGGCGGGTCGGGCGGTCCGGGCGGCGCCGCAGGCTTGGGCGGTTCCTTCTTCGCGGCCGCGGGCAGCCGCCTTCGCCGCCGGCAGGGCGGCAGCGGCGCTTCGGCGCGGCTTCGGCGGCGGCTTCCGCCGCGGTGCCCGTGTTCTCGGTGTCAGCCATGGATTTCGCTTCTTGAATCAAGGTCGTCGTGGCAGGGCGCCCGGCTCTACACCCACTCGAGCGCGCCCTGTTTCCATGCGTAGACGTAGCCGACGATGAGGATGAAGAGGAAGACGATCATCTCGATCAGGCCGAACAGCAGCAGTTCGTCCATGATGACCGCCCAGGGGAACATGAACACGGTCTCCACGTCGAAGACCACGAACAGCATCGCCACGATGTAGTAGCGGATGCTGTAGCGGTCCCGGGCATCCCCGCGCGTCTCGATGCCGCACTCGTAGGGCTCGAGCTTCACCTTGTTGTAGCGCTCCGGCCGCACGAGCCACGCCATCAGGAGCGCCACGATGGCAAAGCCGATCGCGACCAGGATGAACAGCAGGACAGGAACGTAGGCTTCGAGCATTGTCCAGGGCCGTGTGCCTGCAGGCGCGGTGCGCGGGAAGGCCCGCGGTCCGGCCGCGGCCGGGTCAGTTCAACTGCGAAAGATGGCGTGTGTCCGGGTGCTTGGTGCCCGCCGTGTTGGACGGGGTCCCGCCGCCGCGCTGCGGTGCCGCCCTCGGGTCCCTGGCCGCACCGTGTACGGCAGAGCCCTGGAGCAGCGGGGTCGGGCGGCTGGAATCTCGCGTGTTTATAACACGGGCCCCCTGGGGTGTCAAGAAACGCGACGCAGGGGAGCCCGCTGCTCCACAAACTGTAAGTGGTTGATTGCAAAGGGTTTTACTGCGCGCAACCTTGACGGCTTCGCCCGCGGGCCCCTATACTGGGGAGGTTCGCCCGACACTCCTTGCGAGGTCTCACATGCCTGCTGTCCCCCGCCGCGTACCGGTCGTGTCGATTGCCGTGGGAGCGCTCGCCGTGACCGCCATCTGGCTGGCGACACCGGCCGCGTCACCCGCCTGGCCGGACTCCGCGCAACGCCAGGCTCGCGACCGTGAGGTGTTCGTCACGGTCGTCAACAACCAGGGGACACCCGTCACCGACCTCCGACCGCAGGAGTTCGTCGTCCGCGAGGACGGCCTCCGGCGCGAGGTCCTCGCGGCCCGCATTGCCACGGACCCGGTGACCATCGCGCTGATGGTGGACAACTCCCAGGCGGCGGACCCGTACGTCGGGGACTTGAGGCGCGCCCTCAAGGCCTTCGTGGAGCGGCTCGGCGGAAAACACCCGATGGCCGTGACCACCGTCGGCGAGCGGCCGACCATCGTTGCAGACTACACACTCGACAAGAAGGCGCTTCTTGCCGCGGTGGACCGAGTGTTCGCGGTGCCGGGCAGCGCGAGCATGTTCCTGGATGGGGTCCGGGAACTGTCCAAGGGGCTGGCGGGCCGTGAGGCCGACCGCGCCGCGATCGTCGCGGTCACCACCGAGGGAGTCGAACTTTCGGACCGTCATTACAGCGAGATCCTCCCCCTGCTCCGCGCGAGCGGCGCCTCGATGGAGGTGCTGGTGATCGGCCGCCCGGGCGGCCCGGACATGAGCGAGGAGGGGTCCCGAAACCGCGCCTTCCTGGTCGACACCGGGTCGCGCGAGACCGGCGGCGCTCGCGTGGACCTGCTCACCAGCCTGTCGCTCGCGCCCGCGATGGAGCGGCTGGCTGCACAGTTGGAGAACCAGTACCGGGTCACGTATGCGCGTCCCGAGTCGCTGATCCCGCCCGAGAAGATCGAGGTCAGCGTCACGCGGCCGGGGCTCTCGGCGCGGGCAACCCCCGTCAGGACGATCGGATGAGTGCGCGCCTCGCACGGCTTGCTTCTCGTCGCTACCCTTGCCGGAACGGCCGCGGCCCTCGTTCACGCATCCGGCATGCAGGCGCAGGCGCCCGCCGCGCCCGCTGCGCAGGAACGGCAGGTTCCGTCTTTCCGGGCGGGCGTGGACATCGTCTCGCTGTCCGTGACGGTGACCGATCCGAGCGGCCACTACGTCACCGGCCTCGACAGCGCCGACTTCAGCGTGTTCGAGGACGGGGTCAAGCAGGAGATCACGTACTTCGACCGCACCAACCTGCCCATCGCCCTCTCGCTGCTGCTCGACACGAGCGCGAGCATGGAGGGGCGGATGTCCATCGCGCAGGAAGCGGCCGCGGGCTTCGCGCGCCGGCTGCGCGCTCTGGACCTCGCGCAGCTGATTGACTTCGACACGCGCGCGATCGTCGCCCAGGGGTTCACGACCGACGGGGCTCAGCTCGAAGAAGCGATCCGCCGGACGACGGCAGGCGGCTCCACGGCCCTGTACAATGCGGTCTACATCGCGCTGAAGGAATTGAAGAAGGCCCGGGCGACGGCGGCCAAGGACGTGCGCCGGCAGGCGATCGTGCTGCTCTCCGACGGTGAAGACACGGCAAGCCTCGTCACCTACGAGGAAGTGCTGGACCTGGCCAAGCGCTCGGATACCGCCATCTACACCATCGGCCTGCGCGATCCGGCGGAGCCGGTGGGCAAGGGGTTCCACGAGGCGGCCTTCGTGCTGCGCGACCTCGCGCAGCAGACCGGGGGGCGCTCGTTCTCGCCCAACCGCGTGGAGGACCTGGCCGGCGTCTACACCCAGATCGCCGACGAGCTGGCCAGCCAGTACCTGGTGGGCTACGTGTCGAAGAACGGCAAGCGCGACGGCGCGTGGCGCCGGATCGTCGCGCAGGTCGCGCGCGCCGAGGCGCAGGCACGAACCAAGCAGGGCTACTACGCGCCCGCGGCGCGGTAACTTCGACAGGGAATCAGGATTCGGGATTCTGGATACAGGGGTGCCCTGAATCCTGCCGAGTGAGGCTCTCGTGAACACGATCCCGCTCCTGCTCTACGCGTTTGCCGGCGGTGCGTATGCCTGGCACTTCGCCACCCGTCACGTCGGCGCGGGGCGGACTGCCACGACGGTGTTGGCCGCGGGCGCCCTCGCCCACACGTTCGCCATCGGGATGCATACGATGGCGGCGGGGCACGTGCCGATCGCCGGGACCACCGCGGCCGTCTCCACGTTCGTCTGGCTGCTGGCGCTCGCGTATCTCTACATGGAGATGACCACCGAAGAGCGGGCGCTCGGGGTCTTCATCGCCCCGCTGCTGGTGGCGCTGCAGGTGATCCCTGCGCTCAACCCCGTGCTCGAGCGCCGGATCCCGGTGCTCGAGAGTCCCTGGTTCGGCGTGCACGTGGCGTCGCTGCTGTTCGCCTACGCGAGCTTCGCGCTGGCGTGCGTGATCGGGATCACCTACGTCCTGCTCTTCAAGGAGATCAAGGCGAAGACGCTCGGGTTCTTCTACACGCGCCTCCCCTCGCTCGACTCGCTCGACGCGATGAACCGGCGCACCGTCGCAGTGGGCTGGGTCTTTCTGACCGTCGGCGTGACCGTGGGGACGATCTGGGCGGCGGAGGTGCGCGGGGGCCCGGTGTCGGACCCCCGTCTCCAGGCGATGTCGCTCGCGGACCCGAAGATCCTCGGGGCCCTCCTGATCTGGAGCCTCTACACGTTCGCGTTGTACGCGCGGCGGCTGGGCTGGGGCGGGAAGCGCTTTGCATACCTGTCGGCCGTGGGGTTCGCGTTGATCCTGTTCAATTTCGTCCCGATCGGGTATTTCCTGACGCGCAGCCACAACTTCCAGTGATGCACCTCTTCCTCCTCGGCGTGAGCCACCGGACGGCCCCCGTCGAGGTTCGCGAGCGCCTCGACTTCGCGACACGCGGCCTGGACCACGCGCTGGGCGCGCTCGCGGCGCGTGCGGCGGCCGCCGAGTCGGTCGTGGTGTCGACGTGCAACCGCGCGGAGCTGTATGTCGCTTGCGGCGATCCGCGCACGGCGCGCGAAGACCTCCTCGCGTTCCTCGCGGACTACCACGGCCTCGACCGCGCGTCGATCGAACCGCACGTCTACGAGTTGGCGGACGGCGACGCGGCACGCCACCTGTTCCGCGTCACCGCCGGGCTCGACTCGCTCGTCGTCGGAGAGCCGCAGATCCTGGGGCAGGTCAAGGAGGCCTTTGCCACCGCCTCCACCAGCCGCACGCTCGGGCCCGTCATGAACCGGGTGTTCCCGTGGTCGTTCACGGTAGGCAAGCGGGTGCGGAACGAGACCGGGCTTGCCGAGGGTGCCGTGTCGGTCAGCTTCGCGGCCACGGCCCTGGCGCGCAAGATCTTCGGCGAGCTGAAAGGCCGCACCGTGCTCGTCGTCGGCGCCGGCGAAATGGGGAAGCTGACCGCGCAGCATTTGAAGGCCCAGGGCGTCGACCGCGTCCTGCTCGTGAGCCGGACCCTGGCGCACGCGACGTCGCTGGCGTCGGCCATCGGGGGCACGCCGCTTCCGTGGCAGGACCTGGACGGGGCGATTGGCGAGGCCGACATCGTCGTCAGCGCGACCGGCGCCACGCTGCCGGTGCTGACGCGTCCGCGGATCGAGGGCGTGATGCGCGGCCGCCGCAACCGCCCGCTGTTCGTGATCGACATCGCCCTCCCTCGCGACGTGGATCCCGCCGTGGGCGACCTCGAGGCGGTGTTCCTCTACAACATCGACGACCTCGAGGGCATCGTCCGCGAGAACCTGTCGCGTCGCGCGTCGGAGGTTCAACGGGCCGAGGCCATCGTCGGTGCCGAGGTGCGGAAGTTCGAGGTGTGGCTGACCGCCCGCCACGCGATCCCCACGGTGGTCGCGCTCCGCCAGCGGTTCGACGCCATCCGGCGTGCCGAGCTCGAGCGCCTGATGCCGCGGCTCAACGGGCTGCCGCCGGAGGTCCGGGACCGCGTGGACGAAGTCACCCGGCTCATCGTGGAGAAGCTGCTGATCACGCCGACCGAGCAGCTGAAGTCCACGCCAGATCCGGAACGCGTCCGGACGTACGCCGACGCGCTGACGCGGGTGTTCGCACTCGATGCCGAGGACGGGCCGCGAGGCCCGAGCGAAGTGGAAGACGGTCCCGAGCACGATCGCGGGGCGGCGCGTGACACCGAGTCCGGAAAGCCGGTGAACCCGTGAACACCCTGCGTCTCGGAACACGCGGCAGCCAGCTCGCGCTCTGGCAGGCGCGCACGGCGGCGGCACTCATCGAGGAATCCGGCGGACCGCCGTGCGAGGTGGTCGTCATCCGGACGAGCGGCGACCGGCTCGCGGAGGCCCCGCTTTCGGAGATCGGGGGCAAGCGTCTCTTCGTGAAGGAGATCGAGGACGCGCTGCTGCGTCACGAAGTGGATTTCGCGGTCCACAGCTGCAAGGACTTGCCCGCGGAACTGCCGGCGGGCCTCGCCATCGGCGCGATCCTGCCCCGGGAGGACCCGAGGGATGCCGTTGTGCTGCCGGAGGGCGTGGCGGACCGGCCGGAAAGCCTCGAGGGCCTGCTGCACCTCCTTGGGCAACAGCCCGGGATTGGCACGAGCAGCGTGCGGCGGGTCGCGGAGCTCCTGCGGCTGATGCCGAGCGCCCGGTTCCTGCCCATTCGGGGCAACCTCGACACCCGGCTCCGCAAGCTGGACGCCGGGGGCTACGACGCGCTCGTGCTGGCGTCGGCCGGCATGCGCCGGCTCGGGTTCGCGTCGCGGATTTCACTCGCGCTGCCGGTGGACGCCTGCGTGCCGGCACCGGGGCAAGGCGCCATCGCCATCGAACTCCGGTCGGGCGACGAGCGCACCCGGGAGGCGGTCGGGCGCGTGAACCAGCCGTTGGTGGCCGGAGCGGTGGCGGCTGAACGCGCGCTGGTCGCGGAACTTGGCGGGGGATGCCAGGTGCCGATCGGCGCCCTGGCGCTGCCCGAGGGCGAGGGCCTCGACTTGCAGGCGGTGGTAGTCTCGTTGAATGGACAGCGCGCCGTGCGGGCGCGCGATCGCGGCCCTGCGGCCGACGCCGCCGGGCTGGGGCGCCGCGTGGCGCGGCAACTCCTCGAGGACGGCGCGGGGGCGATCCTCGACGAGGTTCGCGGGGTGCAGGGACCGGCCGGCGGTCTGCAACCGTAGCCGATCACGCGGGCGAGGACAAACGCACGATGAAGACACCCACCGTCTACCTCATTGGGGCAGGCCCCGGCGATCCCTGGCTGATCACGGTGCGCGGGCTTCGCTGTCTCGGTCAGGCGGACGTGGTCATCTACGACCACCTCGTACACGAGCGACTGCTGCGGCACACCCGCCAGGGCGTGGAGAAGATTGACGTCGGGCCGGCGGCGCCCGAATCGCTCGAGCAGGAGGCGATCTGCTACCTGCTGGCGGAGAAAGCGCGCGAAGGCAAGGTGGTCGCTCGCCTGAAGTGGGGCGATCCCTTCCTCTTCGATCGTGGGGGCGAGGAGGCGATTTTCCTGCACGAGCAGGGCGTGCCCTTCGAGGTCGTGCCCGGCGTGCCGGCCGCCATCGGCGTGCCCGCATATGCCGGCATCCCGGTGACCTACCCCGGCGCGGGCGACTCGGTCACGTTCGTGCGCGGTCACGAAAGCGAGCAGGCCCGCAAGCCGAACGTGGACTGGGGGAGCCTGTGCAAGCTCGGGGGAACGGTGGTCTGCTACTGCGGGCCCCGACACCTCCCCGGGATCCTCGACACGCTCCTGAGCCACGGCTGGGCGAAGAGCGCCGCAGCTGCGCTGGTGGTCAGCGGCACGCTGCCCAACCAGGAGACGACGCAAGGCACTCTCGGAGAGCTGGCCGAGATGGCGAGGCAGCCGCGGTTCCGCGACCCGGCCATCCTCGTCGTCGGCAAGGTGGCGGCCCTGCGAGAGCACCTGCGGTGGTTCGACGCGCGGCCGCTCTTCGGCAAACGAATCGTCGTCACCCGGCCTCGGGAGCAAGCGGCCGAACTGGTGGAATCGCTCGAGACGCTGGGCGCGACGGTCATCGAAGCCCCGACCGTCCGAATCGTGCCGCCCGAGGATTTCGGACCCCTCGACGCGGCAGTCGAATCGGTTGGCCAATACGACTGGGTCGTGTTCACCAGCGTCAACGGGGTGGACTACTTCTTCCAGCGCCTGCACGCCGGTCCCGGGGACGCCCGTGCGCTGGCGGGCGTCCGGCTGTGCGCGATCGGCCCGGGAACCGCCGACCGTCTGGCCCGGCACGGCCTGAAGGTGGACCTGATGCCCACCGAATACCGGGCAGAGGCCGTCGTCGAGGCGCTGCGTGCCACCGGGGAACTCTCCGGCAAACGGTTCCTGCTGCCGCGGGCAGACATCGCCCGGGAAGTGCTCGCGGACGACCTCCGGAAACTGGGAGCCGAAGTCACCGAGATCACCGCCTACCGCAGCGTCCCCGTGGAGATGGACCGGGACCAGGGACCGGACATCTACCGGATGCTCCTGGACAAGCGGGTGGACGTGGTGACCTTCACCAGCGCCTCGACGGTCCGGAACTTCGTTCAGCTCTACGGTGCCGAACCCGTGGCGGATCTGCTGCGCTCGGTGTCCATCGCGTCGATTGGCCCCGTCACCGCGGAAGCCGCGATGCAGTGCGGCATCCAGACGTCGATCATGCCGTCCGATTACACGATGCCCGGCTTGGTCCGGGCGATCGTGGAGTATTTCGAAAAGAAGTAGCAAGGCGGAGGGTTGAGGTCCAAAGCCCGAGGCCTTTGAGGATTCCCATGTCAACGCAGGTACAGGAAGGTCTCAACCTCGTGCGTCGCGGCCGCCGTCTCCGCCGGTCACCCGGCATCCGCGCGCTCGTGCGCGAGACACGGCTCTCGGCGGACATGTTCATCTACCCGCTGTTCGTCTGCGAGGGCGAAGGCATCCGCCGCGAAGTGCCGTCGATGCCCGGGGTGTTCCAGTTGTCGGTGGACGAGGCGGTGAAGGAGGCGGCGGGTGCCCGGGGCGACGGCGTGCCCGGCGTGCTGCTGTTCGGCTTGCCGGCCTACAAGGACGAAGTGGGCTCGGCGGCATGGGATACCCATGCGCCCGTCCAGGCGGCGGTGCGCGCCATCAAGGCAGCGGACCCGGCCACAGTCGTCATCACCGACGTCTGCCTGTGCGAGTACACGTCGCACGGTCACTGCGGCCTGGTGGTCGACGGCGAGATCGTGAACGACGAAAGCGTGGAGCGGCTGGTGAGAGCGGCCCTCTCGCACGCCGAGGCGGGCGCCGACATCGTCGCACCCTCCGACATGATGGACGGCCGAATCGCGGCGATCCGCTCGGCACTCGACGCCGGGGGATTCGCAGCGGTCTCGATCATGCTCGTACGCCGCCAAGTACTGCTCGGCGTTCTACGGGCCGTTCCGCGACGCGGCGGACTCCGCGCCCAAGTTCGGGGACCGGCGCACGCACCAGATGGACCCGGCGAACGTGGAGGAGGCTCTCCGCGAGGTGGGCGAGGACATCGAGGAGGGCGCCGACATCGTCATGGTCAAGCCGGCACTGCCCTACCTCGACGTGATCACCCGGGTGAAGTCGGAGTTCGGGTACCCGACGGCGGCCTACAACGTGAGCGGCGAGTACTCGATGCTGAAGGCGGCTGCCCGAAACGGCTGGATCGACGAGCCCCGGGCGATGATGGAGATGCTGACCGGGATCCGCCGCGCCGGAGCGGACATCATCATCACCTACTTCGCGCGCGAGGCGGCCAGGCTGCTCAAGCAGTAGCATTCGGGCTCGCTCGACCGGCAACCCTCGGCGGTGAACCCTCGACCCTCCCCATGACCAAGCTCCGTACCGACCAAATCCGCCCGTCTCTTCGCGCGTGCCCGCAAGATCCTGCCCGGGGGCGTGGACAGTCCCGTCCGGGCCTTCACGGCGGTCGGCGGCGACCCTTTGTTCGTGCAGCGTGCCCGCGGCGCGAGGCTCGAGGACGTGGACGGAAACACGTTCGTCGATTACGTGATGTCGTGGGGGCCGCTGATCCACGGTCACGCCCCGCGCGGGCTGCTGAAGGCGCTGACCGATGCCGCAAAGCGCGGGACGAGCTACGGCGCGCCGACCGAGCTCGAGGTGAGGCTCGGGGAGAAGGTGCGGGCCCTGATGCCTTCGATGGAGCGCATCCGCTTCGTCAGTTCGGGGACCGAGGCGACGATGAGCGCGATCCGGCTGGCGAGGGCTGCGACCGGCCGCGACCGGATCATCAAGTTCGAAGGCTGTTACCACGGGCACGCGGATCCCTTCCTGGTCAAGGCAGGATCCGGCGCCACGACCCTGGGCGCCCCGACCAGCCCGGGGGTTCCGCGCAAGGCGGTCCAGCACACCCTGCTCGCGACCTACAACGACCTCGCCTCCTGCGAGCGTCTCTGCGAGACGAACCGGCACCAGATCGCGGCGCTCATCGTCGAGCCGATGGCCGGGAACATGGGTGTCGTGCTCCCGGAGCCGGGCTTCCTGGCGGGCCTGCGCGCTCTGTGCGATCGGGACGGGATCCTGCTGGTGTTCGACGAGGTGATTTCGGGGTTCCGGGTAGGGGCGGGCGGCGCGCAAGGCATGTGGAACGTCCGGCCCGATCTCACATGCCTGGGGAAGATCATCGGGGGCGGTCTGCCGGTCGGCGCGTACGGCGGCCGGGCCGACCTCATGGAGTATGTGTCGCCCGCCGGTCCGGTCTACCAGGCGGGCACACTGTCGGGGAACCCGCTGGCGATGACGGCCGGGCTGTGGGCCCTGGCGGGCCTGACCAAGCCTCTCTACACTCGCCTTGCCCGCCTGGGGGCGCAGCTCGCGACAGGCCTGGCCGACGCGGCCCGCGCGGCCGGCGTGCCGCTGCACGTGAACGCGCTCGGTTCCCTGCTGACGCCGTTCTTCTCGGCCTCGCCCGTGCGCGACTACCGCTCCGCGCTCCAGTCCAACAGCCTGTCGTACGGCGCGTTCTTCCGCGCGATGCTCGCGCGAGGCATCTACCCGCCGCCGTCGCAGTTCGAGGCCTGGTTCCTCTCGGCCGCACACACCGAAGCCGACGTCCGCATGACGATTCGCGCGGCGCGGGAGGCATTTCGGGAGATTGACTAGTGGCCAGTGGATCACGCGTGATCTACTGGCCACTGTCCACTGACCACTGACGGATTACCGAACCGTGACCGGCGAATCGAACCGCAGCCGCAGCACGGTGCCTGCGGGCAGCTCGACGTCCTTTCCCTCGGTTGCGGCGATGGTGCCTCCGCCGCCGATGAGGATCCCGGCGAGCGCTCCCTTGAACCCCCCAAGGATGCCGCCGATGATCGCGCCGACTCCCGCGCCGGCGCCGATCTTTCCGACCTCACCCCGAATCCCCTCACTCTCGATGGCTTGTGTCACGGTCGCGTGGATCGGGTACGCCCGGCCGTTCACCGTTATTTGATCGAAGGCGACGACCAGACGGCCGCGGCGCTCGACGCGGCCGGCCTTGTCCACACCCGTCACCACTCCGCGGACGACCGAACCGGCGGGAATCAGCACGCGGTTGCCGCTGTTCAGGTCAACCACGGTCGTAGCGGTAAAGCGGTCCTCGACCTTGGCGGTATCCGAGCTCAGCGGCGCCTGCAGCCGCACGTCGAGCTCGGCTCCCACCGGCACTTCGTTGGGATTCGACGTACTGGTTGGTCGGGTCGTCTCCCTCTCGGGCGTTCCAGCTGTGCCGGACGCACCTCCGGTGGGCGGAAGAGGACGGGGCCTCGTCTCGCCCTGCGTCGTGCCGACTGCCGGCGTCTCGCCCTGGGCGCGCGTTCTCAGCGCCTCGATGCGGTTCCGGAGGTCCGTGTACTCGGTGCGCGCCACGGACCCCTCCTTGCGCAGCTTCACCTTGAGGTAGGTGACCTCTTCGCGAAGGGCATCCAGGTCGGTCTGCAGCCGGTCCGCCTGCGCGGCATCGCGCGAGCGCAACCGGGAGAGGTCGGCGCTCGCATCGTAGATGTAGTCCTGCAGCCTCTGGATATCCACAGTGGACACGGTCGATTGGGCCGGGACCGACGCGGGCAACGCCAACAACAGCGCCACCACCACTGCGCCCAGCCGGCCTGTCACGGTGACGATGTGCATGGACCCTCCTGTGCTGTTTGTGTCAGACGCCGGGAACGTCCGGAATCCATACGTGCGAAAAGGCCGTGCCGCCGTACGTACGGGTCGACGAACAGCTGGGATTGCAAGAACGGCGCCGTCCTGCAATGATCGAACTCATGCCGCGTCACCGCACCGTGGGGGTTCCTGTCGGCCGCCTTCTCGTCGGGGGCGGGGCCCCGATTGTCGTCCAGTCGATGGCGAACACCGACACCACCGACATCGACGCGACGGTTCGCCAGAACATCGAGCTCGCCCGCGCCGGGTCGGAGATGCTGCGAATCACGGTGAACCTGCCGGAGGCCGCGCAGGCCGTCCCCGAGATCAAGCGCCGGCTCGTGGACGCCGGCGTGAACGCGCCGTTGATCGGCGACTTTCACTACAACGGCCACCTGTTGCTCACCCGTCACCCTGATTGCGCCCGTTCGCTGGACAAGTATCGAATCAACCCGGGCAACGTGGGCCAGGGACGCCGCCGCGACGAGCAGTTCAGCACCATCTGCAAGGTCGCCGTGGACAACGGCAAGCCGGTGCGGATCGGAGTCAACGGCGGGTCGCTGAACCAGGAACTGGTCATGCGCCGCATGCAGGAGAACACCGATCAGGACCTCGGGCTGTCGTCCGAGGAGATTATCAACCAGTGCATGGTCCTGTCGGCCCTCGGGTCCACGGAGCTTGCGCTGGAATCGGGCCTGCGGCAGGACCAGGTCATCATCTCCTGCAAGGTGTCGCGGCCGCAGCACCTCATCGCGGTCTACCGGGACCTGGCGTCCAGGACCACGCAGCCGCTTCACCTCGGGCTGACCGAGGCGGGGATGGGGATCAAGGGCCTGGTCTGGTCGGCATCCGCCATGGGGGTGCTGTTGAACGAGGGGATCGGCGACACCGTTCGCGTGTCGCTCACCCCCCGGCCGGGGGGCGACCGCCGCGAGGAGGTCTACGCGGCGTGCGAGCTGCTACAGGCGCTCGGCCTTCGCTCCTTCGCGCCCAGTGTCACCGCCTGCCCGGGTTGCGGCCGGACGACCAGCACCACATTCCAGGAGCTGGCCGAGCGGATCCAGGGCTACGTGCGGGAACGCATGCCGGCCTGGAAGGCCGAGCGCGAGGGCGTCGAGGAGATGACGCTGGCCGTGATGGGCTGCGTGGTGAACGGCCCGGGCGAATCGAAGGCGGCCAGCATCGGCATCAGCCTGCCCGGCACCGGCGAATCGCCCAACTGCCCCGTGTACGTGGACGGCAAGCACTTCACGACACTGCGTGGGACCTACGCGGACCTGTCGGAGGCCTTCCGCCGGCTGGTCGAGGACTACGTGGAGACGAAGTATCCGAGGAAGCCGCAAGACATCGTGGCCAGTGGTCAGTGAACAGTGGCCGGTGAGTCACGCGTGATGCACTGACCTCTGTCCACTGCCCACTGTCCACTGCGTCACCGCCAGAACATCAACCTCTCCACCCACTGGATGCGCGTCAGGTCGTTGTAGATCACGGTAACCATCAGTGCCATCAGGAGCACGAACCCCGCCAGCAACATCTGCTCCTTGACCTTCGCGCTGAAGTCACGCCGCGCGAGCCCCTCGAGGGCCATGATGAAGATGTGCCCGCCGTCGAGCACCGGGATCGGCAGGAGGTTCAGGATTCCGAGGTTGAGGCTGATTGACGCCATCAGGCTCAGCAGCGCGATGATGCCCGCCGCAGCGTACTCGCCGGAGAGCTGGGCGATCGCGACGGGACCCATGAGCTGCTTGGGCGAAGTCTCCCGGGTCGCCAACCCCGCCAGCGTCTGGAAGATCAGGCCGCCGAACTGGTAATTGCGCTCGAGGCTCATCCAGAGTGCCTGGACCGGACCGGGCTGGATGGTCTTGATCTGGTCCTGGATGCCGATCCCGATGACGCCCTTCCTGCCGCGCTGGATGGGCGTCACGCGCACGTCCCGCGTTTCCCCGCCGCGTTCGATCGTCACCGTGATGGACTCGGCCGGATGCTTGGCAATGGCCTCCGACAGCTGACCCGAAAAGCTCATGACCCGGCCGTTCACGGCCAGGACCTTGTCGCCTGTCTTCAGGCCGGCCTTGTCCGCGGGTTCGCCGGGGGAAACGGCATTGATGCGGGGATGGACGTTCGGGAGGACACCGATGTCCCCGATCTCGTACTTCGTCTGGGCGTCGGGAGTGACGCGGACGGTCATGGTTCGGCCGTCACGCACCAGCTCGATCGGCACCTCGCGGCCGGGCTTCGTGCCGATCGCAATCGACAACTGCTCCCAGTCGCGGACCTCGCGGCCCGACACGCGAACGATCCGGTCACCTGGCTTGATGCCGCCCTTCGCCGCGGGAGAGCTTGCCGGGACGACACCGACGACGGGGGGCTGATCGAGGAAGGCCGGCACGTCCGCGCCCCGCAGGAGCACCACCCACATCAGCACGACGGCGAGGGCGATGTTCATCAGGGGCCCCATGATGAGCACCTGGAACCTCTGCCACTTGGTCTTCGAGAGGAACTCGTCGTCTCGGCCGGTCCTCGGGTCGTCCACCGTCTCGCCGGCCATCTTGACGTAACCACCAAGCGGGATGGCGCTGATGCAGTATTCCGTGTCCCCACGCCGAGTCGAGAGAATCTTGGGCCCGAAGCCCAGCGAGAAGGTGAGCACCCGGACGCCAATCCGACGTGCGGCCAGGAAATGCCCCAGCTCGTGCACGAAGATCAGCACGCCGAGCACGAAGATGAACGCGAGCAAGGTTGTCAGCACGAGAAAGACCTCAGACTTCCCATTCTAATCGTCCCGCCAGTTCCTGGGAATACGCCCGCGCCCAGGCGTCCGTCTCCCGGACGGCTTTCAAGGTATCTACGGGCGCCGGCTGATGGGCGTTCATCGTGCGCTCGATCAGGGTGGGGATCGCCGTGAACCGCAGGCGGCCGGCCAGGAATGCTTCGACGGCGACCTCGTTGGCGGCATTCAGCACGACCGGAAAACTCTCGCCGGCGCGCAGCGCCCGGTAGGCGAGGCGCAGCCCGGGGAAGCTGTCGTGATCGGGGAGGTGGAAATCCAGCCGGCCGCACGCCGCCAAGTCGAGCGGCGGCAGCGGCGACGCCCACCGCTCCGGGTAGGAGAAGGCGTACTGGATGGGCAGCCGCATGTCCGTGACGCCCAGCTGTGCAAGGATGGAGCCGTCCACCAGCTCCACCATCGAGTGAACCACCGACTGGGGGTGGATCACCACGTCGATCGCGTCTGCGTCCACGCCGAACAGCCAGTGGGCCTCGATGACCTCGAGTCCCTTGTTCATCAGCGTCGCGGAGTCGATCGTGATCTTGCGGCCCATCCGCCAGGTGGGGTGCCGCAGCGCGTCGTCGGGGCCGACCTCCTCCAATGCCGCCGGCGACTGCCCACGGAAGGGACCGCCCGAGGCCGTCAGCACCAGGCGGCGCACGTCGGCCCGGGATCGGCCGTGAAGGCATTGGTGGATGGCGTTGTGCTCGCTGTCCACGGGAAGGATCGGCACGCCGCGCCGGCGCGCGGCGCCGGTCATCAGCGCCCCCGCCATGACGAGCACTTCCTTGTTGGCGAGCGCGATGGCCTTTCCTGCTTCGATCGCCGCCAGCACCGCCTCGAGCGCGGCCGTGCCGGATGAGGCACAGAGTACCATGTCCACGTCGGGGTGCGTGGCCACGGCGACGAGCCCGTCGGTGCCGTGCCCGGCCGCAGCGGCGCCGGCCTCATGAATGGCGGCCCTCGCCTCGTCGAGGCCCGCCGCCGACGCCATCGCGGCAAGCCGGGGCCGAAACCGCCGCACCTGTTCCCCAAACAGCGAGACATTCTGTCCCGCCGCAAGGCCAATGACCTGCAGGCGGTCGGCGTGCGCTGCCACGACCGCCAGCGCGCTGCAGCCAATCGAGCCGGTCGAGCCCAGGATGGAAATTCTTTTCACGCTGAACCACTCAGCCGCCGTAGCGGAGGAACAGGTAGAACGCCGGGGCCGCGAAGAGCAGCGCGTCGATCCGGTCGAGCACGCCACCGTGACCCGGGATCAGCGCGGAACTGTCCTTGACGCCGGCGCTCCGCTTGAGCAGCGACTCGAACAGATCGCCTGCGATTCCCAGGCCGACGAGCGCCAGGGCGATCAGCAGCATCCGTCCGGGAGACACCTCGGGAAGCCACCAGCGTGCGACGACCACCGCCACGACCGGCGCGACGACGAACCCTCCGAGCGCCCCTTCCAGCGTCTTCTTGGGACTGATCACGGGGGAGAGCTTCCGCCGCCCGAAGAGCCGCCCGGCGTAATACTGGGCCGTGTCGGAGACGACGATGATCACCAGGAGGAGCAACACCGCTGGCGGCCCGAAAGCCGCGTGCAGGGCCACCAGGGCGCCCAGGGGCAGACCCAGGTAGAGCATGGGGAAACAGGTGGCGCCCACGTCCCCCAGCACCCCCGCCGCCGGGGCGCGGGACCCCACCGCCAAGGCACCCACCGAGATGGTGGCAGCCAGCAGCGGCAGCTCCAGCGGCAGCGATAGCGCCAGCCCGGCGCAGGCGACCATGGCCGCGGCCCCGGCCGCGAGGCGGGGGATCCGGGCCCCGAGGGCTTCGGCCAGCCGGGCGTACTCGACGAAGGCAAGGACGAGCACGGCTTCGGCGACGATCAGCAGCTGCCAGGCTTCCAGCCACAGCACGGCCGCCACGGTGAGCGAGAGGATGACCAAGCCGCTAAGTAGTCGGAGCATGAGGGGAGTCAGCGCGGCGTCGCGAGGGTTGCCCTGCCGGGCTGGATGCCGCCATACCGGCGGTCGCGCTTCTGGTAGTCCAGAATCGCGTCCAGCAGGTGCCTGCGCCGGAAATCGGGCCAGAGGGTGTCGGTCACCCAGATCTCGGAGTAGGCGATCTGCCAGAGCAGGAAGTTGCTGACGCGCATCTCGCCGCTCGTCCGAATGAGCAGGTCGGGGTCCGGTTGGCCGGCCGTGTAGAGGAACTCCGAGAATCGCGCTTCGTCCAGCGCGTCCGGCGCCACCCCCGCCTCGATCGCCCGCCGCGCCGCATCCACGATCTCCGCGCGCCCGCCGTAGTTGAGGGCGATGTTGAACCGCATCCCCGAGGCGCCCGCCGTGCGTTCCATCGCCAGCGCCAGCTGCTCGCGTACGTCGGGCGCGAGCGCGTCGGGCCGGCCGATCACGTTGAAGCGGATGTCGTTCTGGAGCAGCGTGTCGAGCTCCAGGCGGAGGTAGCGCTTGAGCAGCGTCATCAAGGTGAAGACCTCGGTGCGCGGCCGCTTCCAGTTCTCGACCGAGAACGCGTACAAGCGTGAGCACCTGGATGCCGAGCCGGGCCGACGTCTCGACCGCGTCGCGCACCGCATCGATGCCCGGCGCGGTGGCCCTCCACCCTCGGGAGATGACGCCTGGCCGCCCACCGCCCGTTGCCATCCATGATGATGGCGATGTGCGCCGGCAGCCGATCGAAGTCGACCTGCCGCGCCAGCGCCGCCTCGGGGGAGCCGGGATCGAGCCACGCCAGGATCTGTTCGAGAGACATCACACCGCCTGCGGGGGAAGCAAACCTGAATCTTACACGCCGGGTCGTCAGTAGCCAACCCCGACGAGAAACAACCCCCACGCGGGCGCCGTCGGACCTGCCTGTGCCCTGTCGGCCGGCCGCAGGAGCACCTCGAACCAGTCCGGCTCGCGCCGGCCCGCACCGACCTCCACCAGGCTTCCGACGATCGCCCGCACCATGTGCCGGAGAAAGCCGTTCCCCGTCACCTCGTAACAGAGGAGCTGAGAGCCGGCCGGACGCTGTTGCGGCTCCAGCCCCCACCCGAACGCCTCCGCGAACGCGACGGGCGCCAGGCGTGAGCTCCACACATGACGTCGGCTGGAAGTCGTGCCGCTTCCCGCGCTTCGGAACGCCGAAAAGTCGTGCTCCCCCTCGACGGTTCCCGCCGCCGCCGCCATGCGCTCCACCGACAGGCGATACGGCACGTGCCAGGCGTACCGCGACTCGAACGGGCCCGGCGGCTCGCCGCAGGCCAGGAAGTACCGATACGTCTTCTCGCGGGCCGAGTAGCGGGCGTGGAACTCTGCTCCGGCCTCCTCGACCTCGAGGATCCGGACGTCCTGCGGCAGCATCGCGTTCAATGCGCGAGCGAGGTCCGCCGTGGCGATGGGGTGATCGAGGCGGACGCTGGCCACCTGGCCCAGCGCGTGGACGCCCGCGTCGGTGCGGCCGGCTCCAGTCGCCGTCACCGGCCGGCCCTCCAGCCGGGACAAACCGACCTCGAGCAACGCCTGCACCGACAGTCCCTCGGGCTGGCGCTGCCAGCCCACGAACCGGGTTCCGTCGTACGCGAGGACGATCTTCAGGGTCCGGGACATTGCGGGGCCGGTGCCCTACTTGTCGTGCGGCACGGCGATCTGGCGCGACCCCGGCTTGGCAAGCGGCAATCCCTGCGCGCAGAGCGGGCAGCTCGCCGGGTCGTAAGTGGGCAGCGACAGGGCCAGCAGCGCGTGGAGCGGCACGTCCAGGTCCGCCCGTCCCCCGCTGCGGTCCACGATGGCGGCCGCCGCCACCACCTGTGCCCCGGCCGCCCGCGCGACCTGCATCGTCTCGCGCGTGGAGCCCCCGGTGGTCACGACGTCCTCCACGACGACGACGCGCTCGGCGTCGCCGATGCTGAAGCCGCGCCGAAGGCGCAGGACGCCGTCCTCCCGCTCCGCGAAGATCGCGCGCACGCCGAGCGCCCGGGCGACCTCGTGGCCGATGATCAGGCCGCCGAGCGCCGGCGAGAGCACCGTCGTGGGGCGCAGATCGCGAACGCACGCGGCCAGGCTGGCGCCGAGCGGTTCCGCGTGCTGCGGATGCTGCAGCACCAGGGCGCACTGCAGGTAGCCCGGGCTGTGGAGCCCCGACGAGAGGCGGAAGTGCCCCTCGAGCAGCGCCGCGCTCCGCCGGAACAGGTCGAGCAACTCGTCTCGGTTCATGGTCATCCTCTTCCCGCCGCATCTGATCCTTGGTGAGCCGGGTGGAGAAGTCAAGCGCCGCGGCCCGGGGGCCGCCTTGCGCGGGCCGAGCGATTTCCGGTATACGAAGGTCCGTGAAACGGCATCGCGACCAACTGGCCGTCTTCGGGGGCCGCCCCGCCTTCGAGGAGACGCTCCACGTGGGCCGGCCGAACGTTGGCGACCCGCAACGCTTCCTGGCCCGCGCCGCATCCATCCTCGACCGGCGCTGGCTGACCAACGACGGTCAGTACGTCCACGAGTTCGAGGACCAGGTGGCGCGGATCTGCGGCGCCCGGCACTGCGTGACCACCTGCAACGGCACGCAGGCGATCGGGCTCTGCACGCGAGCCCTCGAGCTGCGCGGGGAGGTCATCCTCCCGTCGTTCACGTTCGTCGCCACGGCCCACGCCCTCGACTGGAACGGCCTGGTGCCCGTCTTCTGCGACGTCGATCCCCTGACCCACACTCTCGACCCACGGCGCGTCGAGGCCCTCGTCACGCCGCGCACGAGCGCGCTCCTGGGCGTCCACCTCTGGGGGCGCCCCTGCGCGGTCGCCGCCCTCGAGGAGATCGCCGCCCGCCGCCGGCTGCGCCTGGTGTTCGACGCCGCCCACGCGTTCGCCTGCCGCGACGGCGACCGGATGATTGGCAGCTTCGGCGACGCCGAGATCCTGAGCTTCCATGCCACCAAGATCGTCAACACCTTCGAGGGAGGGGCGATCCTCACATCGAACGACGACCTGGCCGCGCGGCTCCGCCTGTACCGCAATTGCGGCTTCCAGGGGGTGGACCGTGTGGTATCGGCAGGAACGAACGCGCGGATGACGGAAATCGCCGCAGCGATGGGCCTCACGGGCCTCGAGAGCCTTGCCGCGTTCCTCGAGGCGAACGGCCGGAACTTCCGGGCCTACGGGGACGGCCTGGCGGGAATCCCTGGAATCACGCTGTCACAGACCGGAACCAGCCGCGCCCACGTCGTCGCGGAAGTGGACGCCGGCGAGGCCGGCGTCACGCGCGATCGCCTCGTGGAGGTGCTGTGGGCGGAGAACGTGCGCGCGCGCCGCTACTTCCACCCAGGCTGCCACCGTCAGGAGCCCTACCGAAGCCGGGAGCCCGACACCGGTGGGAGGCTCCCGGAAACCGAGCGGCTGTGCGATCGGGTGCTGGTACTCCCGACGGGCACCGCTGTCACGCCGGACGACGTGCGGACGGTGTGCCAGATCATCCGGTTGAGCGTTGAGGGTTGACGGTCCGGCCGGCGTGACCGGTGACGGGGCGCTCGACCCTCGACCCTCAACCCTCAGCCCTCTTCCTCACTCCCCACCGGGCAGCCGGAGATTCCCCTCGAACAGCTTCAGGATCCGCCGGTACTCGTCGATCCAGCTGGTCTCCTGCTCGAACCCGTGGTTCTCCACCGGGTACATCGCGAGCTCCCAGTTCTCCTTCTTCAGCTCGATGAGCCGCTGAACCACCCGGACGGAATCCTGGAAGTGGACGTTGGTGTCCACCATGCCGTGACAGATCAGCAGCGCGCCCTTCAGGCCCTCCGCGAAGTAGATCGGGGAGCTCTTCCGGTACGCCTCTGCGTCGTCCTGCGGCTGGTTGAGGATGCTCGCGGTGTAGGCGTGGTTGTAGTGGGCCCAGTCGGTGACCGGCCGCAGCGCGGCCCCCGCGGCGAAAGTGCCGGGCGAGGTGAACATCGCCATGAGCGTGATGAACCCACCGTAGCTGCCGCCGTAGAGGCCGATGCGCCGGGGGTCCACCTTCTGTGCCGACGCGAGGTACTTCGCGCCGTCCACGATGTCGTCGAGGTCCGTGCCGCCCATGTGCCGGTAGATCGCCGTGCGCCAGTCCCGGCCGTAGCCGGAGCTGGCCCGGTAGTCCATGTCGAGCACGACGTACCCGCGGCTGGCCAGCAGGTTGTGGAACATGTACTCGCGGTAGTACGTGGACCAGGTACTTGTGCGCGTTCTGAAGGTAGCCGGCGCCGTGCACGAACAGGACAGCCGGCCTGGAAGCCGCGCGCCTGGCCCCGATCATCTCCGGCGTGTAGAGCCGGGCGTGGACGTCGGCGCCGTCCCTGGCCTTGAACGTGATCACCTGCGGATCGATCCACTTGAACGACCGCCATTCCTCGACCGGCGTCGTGGTGACCTGGCGCGCCGCCGCTCCCTTCTGATTCGCGGCGAGGTACACCTCCGGGGGCTTGTTGCTGTAGGAGTGCAGGATGCCGAGCACCTGATCGTCGGGCGACACGTCGCAGACATTCGCCCCCGTCATGGACGTGAGTTCCGTCCGCTCCCCGCCGTCGATCGGCAGCGAGTAGAGGTGCCGCTCGCCCGGGTGGCGCTCGCTGGAGGTGAAATAGAAGCGCTTCCGGTCTCCCGAGAGCGAGACGGAAGAAACCTCGAACCGGCCGCTCGTCAACGCGCGCGGTCTTGCGTCGGGCTGCGACGCGTCCACGACGTGCAGGTGCATCCAGCCGTCCTTCTCCGCGGTGAAGTAGAGCTGCTTCTGGTCCGGCAGGAACCCGGCGTTGCCGGCGCCGAAGCCTCCGTCGAGCACCCAGGCGTCGTCGCGAACCGCGTCGATGACCCGCACCTTGCCGCTCTCCGGATCGACTGCGACGATCCAGCGATTCTTGAAGTCGGCTGCCCGGCCCCATGCAACCGCCAGCCGCCCGTCTCTCGAGAAGAGGGGCATGCTCCAGTTCACTTCGCGGTCCACTTCCTTGCGGTCGCCGCCCTGGGCGGACGGCTGCACCACCTGCCGCTTCCCGGCGAACCCGGCATCGGCCCACACGGTCCGGCCCGTCTTCAGGTTGAGGACGGCCAGGCGGCGCCGGCCCTGGACGTCGCCCACGTTCGACCGGCCGGGGATCATCTCGCTGTACGCCGACTCGGTGACGTAGTTCGGCGTATCCGCGTTCTTCGCCCCGGTCGGCCTCTCGGTCACCAGGAGAAACACGTGCTCGCCGTCGGGAGACAGCGCCTGGTCGGCCACCGTCTGCCCCTCCTGGATCTCGAAGACAGGCAGCGCTTCCTTCTTGCGCTTCTCCTCGGCCTGCTTCCGTTTCTCGGTCGCCTGGCGGGTGAACTCGATGAGCTTCTGCTCCTCGGCCTTGAGGTACCGCTGACTGTCGGTGTCCCGGGTGTCACGGCGCCGCGGCTGCACGTCGGTCAACTGCTCGAGCCCACCACCCTCGAGCGGCATCAGGAACAGGTGTCCGTCGCGCGTAAAGGTGACGGCCTTCTCGTCCCGAGCCCAGCGGGGATTGGACTCGCCGCCGGAGGTCCTCGTCATTTGCCGCCGGGCGCGGATCACCGTGTCGAGCAGGACCACGTCGCCCCCGTCGGTGAACAGCACCCTCCGGCGGGCGGTATCCCACTGCGCCCCGGGCGGCGGAACCAGCTTGCGCTCCTCGTCCGTCAGCTTGCGCGGCTCGCCGCCCTCCCGGCTGACGGCGTAGGTCGCGGGCTCCTCGTCGCCCGGCTTGCGCCACTCGAAGTAGAGTTCCCGGGAGTCGCCCGACCAGCGCAGGCCCGACGGCGGGTAGCCGACGAGCCGCGGGCCTCGCATGATGCTCTCGACCGACAGCTGAAAGCCCGGAGCGGCTGCCGGCCGGGTGACGGCGGCTCCAGGCTGAGCCTGGGTGTGCCGGCGGGACGGGTGTCCGGCAGTGAGGGTGACGGAGGCCAGCACCATGGCCGTGATGATCAGCGGTGTTCGGTTCATGGAAACCTCGTGAGGCTGCGCGGGGGGCACCCGGGGGGCTGGCGAGCCGCTAGTATACAATCCAGAACTTCCCGCGAACCGGGACCTCCTGGGGATCGTCTATTACTGAGACCAGGATAGGAGCGTACTTCAATGCGTCAAATTCCGAGACGAGCGTCGTGGGCGCTGGCCCTCATGACCGCGATCTTCATCCCGGCGGTGTCCGCCTTCGGACAATCCGGACAGTCGATCCAGCAGCAGGCGTCGCAGGCAGCTACGGCCCAGGCCGGGGCGGTGGGCAAGCAGCTGTCTGTGGATGAAGCGGTGGCGCTCGCGCTCGAGCAGAACCTGAACCTCCAGGTTCAGCGGCTCGACCCCCAGCTGCAGGACCTGAGCATCCTGCAGGTGAAGACCGCCTGGACGCCGGTGGTCTCCAGCACGTTCAGCAACCGCAGCGCCACGAGCCCGGTCAGCAGCGTCCTGGCCGGCGCCGTGGACAGCCTGACCAACGACAACCTGGTGGCGAACGTGCAGGCGGGCCAGCTCCTCCCGTGGGGCGGCGACTACAACCTCTCGTGGTCGAGCAGCCGCTTCAAGAGCAACAGCGTGTTCGACAGCCCGAACCCGCTCCTGCAGTCCAACGTGAGTGCCAGCTACACCCAGCCCCTGCTGCGGAACTTCCGGATTGACGGCACCCGGCAGCAGCTCTTGATCAGCCAGAAGAACCGCGAGATCACCGACGTGCAGCTTCAGCAGACGGTTCTGACCACCACGCGCGCGGTGAAGAACGCGTACTGGGACCTCGTCTTCGCCCATGAGAACCTGAAGGTCCAGCAGCAGTCGCTCGAGGTGTCGCGCGAGTCGCTCAAGAACAACAAGTCGCGGGTCCAGATCGGCACGATGGCGCCCATCGACATCATCGAGGCGGAGGCCGAGGTCGCGCGCAACGAGGAAGCCGTGATCATCGCCGAAGCGACGATCATGGGTGCCGAGGATGCGCTGCGGCAGTTGATCCTCGACCCCAAGACGCCTGAGTTCTGGAGCACGCGCTTCGAGTTGACGGACCAGCCGACGTTCCGGGATCAGACGGTGGACGTGGACGCGGCGATACGCAACGCCATCGCGAACCGGACCGATCTCGTGCAGATGAAGAAGAACATCGAGGCGAGCGACGTCAACATTCGGTACTTCCGGAACCAGATCCTGCCCGACCTGAACCTCCAGGCCGGGTACGGGCTCACCGGTCAGGGCGGAACGGTGTACGAGTTCGACGACGGCTTTCCACCGGTGCCCTTGTCCTCCACCAGGACCGCCTACGGCTCGGTGCTCTCGAGGATGTTCACGAACGACTATCACAACTGGTCGCTGGCGGTGAGCGTCGGCTACCCGATTGGGCGCAGTTCGGCCGAAGCCGGCCTGGCGCGGGCGAAGGTGTCGTACGCGCAGTCGCAGCTGCAGCTCCGGAACATGGAGCTGGCGGTGACGACCCAGGTGCGCGCGGTGGGTCGCCAGCTCAATACGAACCGGAAGCGGGTCGACGCGACGCGCGCGTCCCGACAGCTGTCCGAGCGCCGCCTGGAGGCCGAGCAGAAGAAGTTCGCGGCCGGCATGTCGAACAACTTCCAGGTCATCCAGGCCCAGCGCGACCTCTCCCAGGCTCGGAACGCCGAACTGCAGGCTGTCTTGGACTACAACCGGTCGGTCATCGACTTCGAGGTCGTGCAGCAAGCGCCGCTCAGCGGCGGCACCGTCGGCCTCGCGAACGCCAGCACCGTCCCGCAGGTGAGCAGCGGCAACATCGCCACCGGCGGCAGCACGGGCAGCAACCGCCAGCAGGAATAGGGCGTCCAACGGGGGGAGGAGGAGACGTCAGCCCCCTCCCCCTGCAGCGCATCCTGCATTCCGCGTTTTGCATTCTGCATTCTGCCTCACTCCCCGCCCGCCCGCCCTCTTCCCGCATCCGGCATCTTGCATTCTGCATTTTGCATTCGGCATTTTGCTAAACTTCCCTCGTGCCGAAGCTGTCGGTGACGATCATTACCCGCGACGAGGCCGCGAACATCGGGGCCGTCCTCGAGTCCGTGGCATGGGCCGACGAGATCGTGGTGGTGGATTCGGGGAGTGCCGACGACACGGTGGCCATTGCCCGCCGGCACACGCCGTGCGTGTTCGTCCGCGACTGGCCGGGGTTCCCGGCCCAGAAGAACTGGGCGGCCGAGCAGGCCTGCCACGACTGGATTCTGTCGATCGACGCCGACGAGCGTGTTCCCGCGCCGCTCGCCGAGGAGATCCGCACGCTCCTCGCATGCGAGCCGGATTCACGCGGGTTCCGCATCCCCCGGGTCAGCCACTACCTGGGGCGATGGGTGCGGTCGACCGATTGGTACCCGGACTACCAGTTGCGGTTGTACGATTGCCGCGCGGCGCGCTGGGTCGGGACGCACGTGCACGAGGGCGTCGAGGTGCAGGGACCCGTGGGCCGGCTGCGCCGGGAACTGCAGCACCGGCCCTACCGGGACATGTCGCACCACCTCCGGACGATTGACCGGTACACCACCCTGGCGGCCCGGCAGATGCACGAGGCCGGCCGGCGGGTGACGGCCCCAGCCCTCGTCCTCCGGCCGGTCGCGGCGTTCTTGCGGAACTACGTGCTCCGCGGCGGCTGGCGCGACGGCTCGGTGGGCCTCGTCGTTTCGGCGCTCAACAGCTACTACGTGTTCCTGAAGTTCGCAAAGCTGTGGGAGCGGCAGAGGACGAACGAGCAGGGCTGAAGCCCTGCTCCGGCCGACGCAATCACGCCTCGGTGTCACCGGCTCCGAGGCAGGCGCGTGGGCTCCCGTCGAGGCTTCTTGAGATGTTCACCCTCCAGATCGACACCGCGCGCAGCTGGCGCGGCGGCCAGAACCAGGTGCTGCTGACGGCGCGCGGCCTCCACGCGCGCGGTCACCGCGTCGTGGTCGTCGCTCACCCGGAGGGGGAGCTCCGCAAGCGGTTGGGGAACGAGGTGGAAGTCGTGCCCCTCGCCCCGCGCAACGAGGTTGATCTTCCGGCCGCCTGGCGGCTGGCCCGCCTGATCCGCGAGCGACAGCCTGACCTGGTCCATGCGCACGACCCCCACGGCGTAGCGGCGGCCGCCACGGCGCTGTCCTTCGGCGTCGGCCCGCGCCGGCCGTGGCTGGTCGCCGCGCGCCGGGTCGACTTCCGGCTCAAGGCCAACTCGTTCTCCCGCTGGAAGTACCGGCAGGTGGATCGCTTCATCGCGTCCTCGGACGCCATTCGCGCGATGCTGATGTCCGACGGCGTCCCGGCGGAGCGGGCGATCACGGTCCGTGAGGGCGTGGACATCGCGCGCATCGCGGCCATCGAGCCGGCACGCCTCCGCGAGGAATACTGGTTCCCCGCCCACTCCGTCATCGTCGGCAACATCGCCGCGCTGGTTCCCCACAAGGGGCAAAAGTACCTGATCGAGGCCGCCGCCGCGGTGGTTCGGACGATCCCTCACGCGCGCTTCGTCATCCTCGGCGAAGGCGAACTGCGTGCCGCCCTCGAGCACCAGGTCAAGCAGCTGCATCTCGGCCAGCACCTGGTGCTGGCCGGGTTCCGGACGGACGTCCTCGCACAGCTGAAAGGCCTCGACCTCTTCGTGATGAGCTCGGTCACCGAGGGCCTCGGGACGTCCCTGCTCGACGCGATGGCCGCGGCGCGGCCGATCGTGGCGACCACCGCGGGCGGCATCCCCGAAGTGGTGGCGCACGGCGAAACCGGTCTGCTGGTCCCTCCCCGCGACCCGCACGCCCTGGCCGACGCCATCCTCGCGCTGCTGCAGGACGAGGACCGCCGCCGCCGGATGGGCGAGGCCGGCCTCGCCCGGGCGCACGCCATGTTCTCGGTCGACCGGATGGTGGAGGAAACGCTGAAGGTCTACCAGGACCTGGCAGAGAGCAGGGCTGAAGCCCTGCTCCGGCCGTAGATACAGGGCAGTGGTACCGGCGGATATCAGGGCTGAAGCCCTGCTCCGACCGTAGACACAGGGCAGTAGTGTCCGGGCCGGCGCACTGACAGTTCTGCCAGGAATCAACGGTAGGGACGGGCCTTCAGGCCCGTCCTAGCCCTCCGCCTTCCGCCCGACACCCTTCCGCTCGGCCGGCAGAACCCTCGCAGCGGGCAGCGGCTGTCCCCCTGGGTCCGCCGGAAGCCGCATTCGTCGCGCATGCCCACGTGGCAGAGCGCGAAGTCGTACCGCACCGGATCCACCGGATCGAACTGCCGCAGCGACCGCGTGATTTCGGCCGCCATCCTCCAACCCGGACTCCGGTATCGCGTGAGCCCCAGGCATTGCCCGAGGCGAACCACGTGCACGTCGAGCGGCACGACCAGCCGGGAGGCCGGGACGCCTTGCCACAGCCCGAGGTCCACGCGGTCCGTGCGGACCATCCAGCGCAGGTACAGATTGAGGCGCTTGCAGCCGCTCCCGGACGAGGGCCTGGGGAAAAAGTAGCAGACGCCAGGCTTGGGCGGCACCCGTCCGTACGCGGGCGCCAGGTCGAACGCCAGGGCCCGCGCCGAGAACGACTCCAGGCCAGGGCCCACGTCGGGTGCCGTCCCATCGTCACCACGGAGGAAGAACTGCTCCACGGACCCCGCCTCGCGCAGCATCCGCTGCAGCACCCAGACGAGCGCGACCAGATCCGGCCCGCGCGTCCAGCGGTGCACGATGCGGGACAGGGGCTCCCCGTGGCGGGCCGGATCGAACTGACGCACGAACCGGGCGGGTGAGGGGCCGAGAACCGCGAGCACGCGCTCGACGGACTGCAGGACGCTGGCGACGCGCCCGAAGGCGAGTCCCGACGCCAGGAAGCCCACGACTTCCTGGTCGTCGGGTCGCGAGAAGCGGCGGACGAGTTGAATCGGGTCCTGGGCGGAGTCCTCGTGGTTGTACGAATCGTAGAGGCGGTCGAGAGCCGGTCCCAACCCACGCGGAAGCTCTGGGGTCACATCCCGAACCGTGTCCCCGGCGTGCTCCCCCGGGTCACCATTCAAGATGCGACCCCAACGCCGTCTGCGAGACACGCCGCGCCCGCCACCTGGTCGTTCACGTAGATCGTCCGCCCGCCGACGATCGTCGCGGCCACCGCACCCTTGAGGATCCAGCCGTGGAAGGGCGAGTTGCGGGAACGGGACCTGGAGCGGCCGAGATCAACCGTGTGGGTGACCTCCGGAGCGAGGATCGTGATGTCCGCCGGCCTGCCGGCTCGAAGCGTCCCGCCCGTCACGTTGAGGATCCGGGCAGGGTTGACCGACAGGAGCTGCACCAGCCGCCGCATCGTGATCAAGCCGGTGTGGAAGAGGCGGTCGAGAGTCAGCGGCACCGCGGTCTCCAGGCCGATGATGCCGAACGGCGCGCGGTCGAACTCGACGTGCTTCTCGTCGGCCTGGTGCGGCGCGTGGTCGGTCGCGATGGCGTCCACCGTGCCGTCCTGCAGGCCCTGGAGCAGGGCGTCCACGTCCACCCGCTCCCGCAGGGGCGGGTTCATCTTCAGGTTGGTGTCGTACTCGACGGGTCCGGCCAGCCGCTCGTCGGTGAGCGTGAAGTGGTGTGGGGCCACCTCGCAGGTCACGCGCGCGCCTCTCGCCTTCGCTGCGCGGACCGACCGCAGCGCCTGCCGCGTGCTGAGGTGCGCGATGTGCACGGCGCTGCCGGTCATCTCCGACAGCGCGATATCACGGTCTACCATCACGGACTCGGCGGCTGCGGGGATGCCGCGAAGGCCGAGGATCGACGCGACGTACCCTTCGTGGGCCACCCCCTCACCCTTGAGGGAGGGTTCCTCGCAGTGATCGATGACGGGCAGGTCGAACATGCCGGCGTACTCGAGGGCGCGGCGCATGAGGATGGCGGTGGGGACGGGTCGCCCGTCGTCGGAGATCGCAACGCAGCCGGCCGCCCGGAGGTCGGCAATCTCCGCGAGCTGTTCGCCCTTCATCCCCTTCGACACCGCCCCGATGGGGTACACCCTGACCAGACCGGCGGCCGCGGCCTTGGCCAGGATCGCCCGCGTGACGCTCGCGTCGTCGTTCACCGGCGCCGTGTTGGGCATGCAGGCGACGGCGGTGAAGCCGCCCGCCGCGGCGGCCGCCGCGCCGGTGGCGACGGTTTCCTTGTGCTCCTGGCCGGGCTCGCGGAGGTGCACGTGCATGTCCACGAAGCCGGGGCAGACCACGAACCCGGCCGGGACGTCCACCACCTGCACGTCACCCCCTGCCTCGAGGTTCGGCCCGATGCCGGTCACCACGCCGCCCTCGATCAGGATGTCCGCCACCCCGTCGATGCCGTGCACGGGGTCCACCACGTGTCCGCCCTTAAGCAGCCGTTTCATGTTCAGCTCCGCCAGCGAGAAGGTACAGGACGGCCATCCGCACGGC
This sequence comes from uncultured Acidobacteriota bacterium, assembly GCA_963744445.1. Taxonomy (GTDB): domain Bacteria; phylum Acidobacteriota; class Vicinamibacteria; order Vicinamibacterales; family Fen-181; genus CAVUTP01. The sequence continues at coordinate 477,200 of CAVUTP010000014.1, read as the reverse complement.
CACGCCGTTGGCGACCTGGTCGAGGATGACGGAGTACGGGCCGTCGGCGACCTCGGATGCGATCTCGACGCCGCGGTTCATCGGGCCGGGGTGCATCACGAGGACGTCAGGACGGGCCAGGGCGATCCGTTCGGAAGTCATGCCGAAGACGTTGAAGTACTCCCGCAGCGACGGGAAGAAGCCGCCCTGCATCCGCTCGAGCTGAATCCGCAGCATCATCACGACGTCGGCGTCGCGGGCGGCCTCGGTCACGTCGTAGGTGATGTGCACGCCGGTTCGCGCGAAACCGGCGGGAACGAGCGTCGGCGGGCCGCAGAGCCACACGTCGGCACCCATCTTGGTCAGCAGCTGCACGTTGGAGCGGAGCACGCGGCTGTGCAGGAGGTCGCCGAGGATGGCCACCTTCAGCCCCGCCAGCCGCCCCTTCCGCTCGCGCATCGTGAAGGCGTCGAGCAGTGCCTGGGTCGGGTGCTCGTGCATTCCGTCCCCGGCGTTGATCACGCCGGCGCGGCAGATGCGGGAGAGGAAGTGGCACGTGCCGGACGACGAGTGGCGCACGACGAGCAGGTCGGGCGACATCGCCTCGATGTTGGCCACCGTGTCCGCGAGCGTCTCGCCCTTGACCACGCTCGAGGTGCTCGCCGCGATGTTGAGCGTGTCGGCGCTCAGCCGCTTCTCGGCGATCTCGAAGGAGGTGCGCGTGCGCGTGCTCGGCTCGAAGAACAGGTTGACGACGGTCTTGCCGCGCAGCGCGGGGACCTTCTTGATCGGGCGCGACGAGATCTCCTTCATCGCCACCGCGGTGTCGAGGATGAGCGTGATCTCGTCGGAAGAAAGCTCTGCGATCCCGACCAGATCCTTGCGCCGGAGTCGCACGGGTTGGGGCGTCGGGACGGCGTCCGCCTGTCCGGCCGCCAGCTCGCTGGTCTGTGGTTTCATTGCGGTTTCTCTTCGATGATCTTGTCGATGACGACCTCGTCCGTCCCGTCCACTTCCTCGAGCCGGACCGCCACGCTCTCGCTGCGCGACGTCGGGACGTTCTTCCCCACGTAGTCCGCCTTGATGGGCAGCTCGCGGTGGCCGCGGTCCACCATGACCACCAGCTGGATCGACTTGGGCCGGCCGAAGTCGATCAGCTCGTCCAGGGCGGCCCGGACGGTCCGCCCGGTGTAAAGCACGTCGTCCACGAGCACGATCACCCGGTTGTCGATCGAGAACGGGATGTCGGTGCTGCGGACGACAGGCTGCGGCCCGACGGGGTTGTGCATGAGGTCGTCCCGGTAGAGCGTGATGTCCAGCGCCCCGGTCGGCACCTCCTGGCCGGTGATCTCTTGCAGGCGGTGGGCCAGCCGTTTGGCAATCGGCACCCCGCGCGTGCGGACGCCGACAAGGGCCAGGCGATCCAGGCCCCGGTTCCGTTCCACGATCTCGTGCGCGATCCGGGTGAGGCTGCGCCCCATCCGATCGGCGTCCATCACGACAGGCATGGCTCTACCTCGCTCGATGGCGGATACGGACTTCGCTCGCCTTCGGCGTGCCTGGACTCCAGGCAAGCTCCGTCCCGGCAAGCCGGCGATCGATGCAGTGTCAGGAGGCCCGCGGGCGCGTGGGGCCGGAAGCAGGAGGATGCGCGGTGATCGTGCATGACGGGCCTTGCCGGCCTCGCCGGGCCGGCTTAAAGAGCACGGGGATTATAGCGCAAGTCAGCGCTCGTAAGTGGGGATGAACACCATGGGCCGGGAGTCGGTGAAGTCGCGCGTGAACACGTCGGTCCGGACGTAGCCGTCCATGTCGCGCCCCACCGGCATCCCGAGGTAGTAGAGCACGGTCGGCGCCACGTCGAAGACCGAGGCGACCTTCTTGCGCCCTGGCGCCACCGCCGCCCCGTAGGCCAGCATGAACCCGTCCGGCGCCCCCTCGTGGGTGCCCGTTCGGTCGGGGTCCCCGATTGCGCGCTCGAGCAGCCGCTTGCCGATGCTCATCGGTTCCATGCCGTAGCCCGAGATCACCAGCAGCAGGTCCTCGGGCCCGAGGGTCGCCAGGGCGCGCCCGATCATCGCGTCGATCCGGGAGTAGGCCTGCTCCAGCACGGTCCCGTATCTTCGCCGTTCCTCGTCGGTCACGTCGCCGAACTGGGCAGGGATCGCGTAACGGAGGAACTCGTGCCCCGCAAAATCGAGTTGCCGGACCCGCACGGCGGTCAGGTTCGGCCGCAGCGAGGCGTCGAGTGTGCGGGAGATTTGTTCGTACATCCCGTCGGTCAGCACCGGCTGACCCTCGGCGATCTGCTGCCGCAAGCCGGCGGTCGGGAGAGCGGCGAGCAGGACGCCGGACTCGGGGCTCCTCCTCACCGATTCTCCAGCCGACCGGGCCGCGGGCAGCAGGTCGAGCGGATAGATTGAGGCCGGGTCGTCGGGCTCGAGCCAGGGGTCGGCCGGCCGGTAGAACCGGTCGCTCACCAGGTAGCCCCGAACCGGCTGCGCCGGAGAGGTCAGTGGCCAGTTCACGATTCCAGCCGAAAGACCGGCGCTGCCCAAGATGCTCCAGAGCGTGCGCGCCTGCAGCGACGCCGAGCTGTGCTCGGTCGCGCGGATCAGGCCGAACGAGACGAGGCCCTGTGCGAACAGGTTGTCGGGCAGCAGCTCGAGTGCGTCGTGCGCGGCGGGAACCCCGTAGCGGGCGGCCGACCGCACACCCGTCTTCCAGGGCAACTTGCCCGTGGCGACCGCGGTCCAGACAGGGCCGGGCTGGGTGGGCCGGATCGTGGCGAGGTGCATCGCGGCGCCGCTGTCGAGGATCCGCCCGAAGTTCGGAAGCTTCCCCTGCAGCGTCGCGGTCGAGAGGAAATCGAGGGATCCGCCGTCCACGAGGATCAGCACCACCCTCGCCGTCTGTCTCGGCGGGGTGACCGGTTGATCGATCTCGAGCCTCCGCGAGAACAGCGGCGGGGAGGCGCCGGGACCGCGCGCGGCCAGCGGCAGCACCAGCGACGCCACCAGCGCGAGCGCGACGACCGAGCCTCCGACCCGGCCCCTCCTGCGCCCGAACGAGTAGTGCACGAGCGCGACGGACAGGAACGCCAGCGCGCACACCGTCAGCGCGGCCGCCCCGGCTGCCATCCGGCGCGAGGTGTCGTGGCGCAGCATCGGGGCGTAGGACGCGAGGTTCAGCCACATCAAGGCCGCCACGCCCCCCGCGTCGGCCACCAGCAGCCACGACTGCACCCGGAGGCTCACCCACCCGGGGGAGAAGAATTCGGCCGAGAGGATCAGCCGGATCACGGTGACGACGTAGAAGAACGCGACAAGGTGGACGCCGTAGGACAGGCCGACGGTGACGATCAACGGCGCCAGGTTCATCGGGTAGAGCGGGACCTCGGGATTCAGCTGCAGGAACAGCATCGCAAGGTAGACGGCGCCGAGGGCGCCGGCGATCACGGCGTTGCTGAACATCCGCAGGAAACGCATCGGGGGCGATCCTACGACAAACTCCCGGATCCAGCTATACTCGGCCCATGCCGGTCGACGCCGACGCCGAAGTGCTCTCCAACACGCGGCTCTCCGCCGATTACTGCGTCATCGCCCTGCGGGCGCCGGAGCTGGCGGCCGCGATCCAGCCCGGGCAGTTCGTGATGATCAGGGCGACCCATGGCGAGACCCCGCTGCTCCGACGGCCGTACTCGATCTTCGACGTCCTGCGCGACCAGGCGGGCGCGCCGGTCGGGTTCACGATCTTCAACAAGCGTGTTGGAGTGGGCAGCCGGCTGCTCTACGACGCCGCGCCCGGTGCCCGGTTCTGCTGCCTGGGGCCGCTGGGCCGCCCGTTCTCGCTGGTGGCGCCCCCGGTCGAGGCGTGGATGGTGGCGGGGGGCGTCGGCCTGGCACCGTTCGCGACGCTGACGGAGACGCTGGCCGCGCGGGGCACGCCGACGCGCCTGTTCTACGGCGCACGGTCGGCCGCCGATCTGTTCTGCCTCGACCGCTTCGAGCCGTTCAACGTGTCGCTCGCCCTCACGACCGAGGACGGCAGTCGCGGCGAACGCGGCCGGGTCGTCCTCCCGCTCGAACGGGATCTCGCGGCAGCGCGCGCGGGCCGCGAGATCATGCTCTACGCCTGCGGGCCGGAGGCCATGCTTGCGGCCGTCGGCACGCTCGCGGGCCGTTTCGGACGGCCCTCGGAACTCGCGATGGAGCGCCAGATGGGCTGCGGCATGGGCGGGTGCTACAGCTGCGTCGTCCGGGTGCGGACGCCCGACGGCGGCAGCCGTTACGCGCGCTCCTGCATCGAGGGGCCGATCTTCAAGGGAGAAGACGTGCTGTGGGAATAGACCTCTCGGTCCAGGTCGGCGCGCTTCGCCTGAAGAACCCGATCATGTCGGCGAGCGGCTGCTTTGGCTACGGGCTGGAGTACGCCGAGGCGGTGGACCTCGCGACGCTGGGCGCCGTGGTCGTGAAGGGCCTGTTCCTCAACGAGCGGCAGGGCCATCCGCCGCCCCGGATCGTCGAGACCCCGGCCGGGATGTTGAACGCCATCGGCCTGCAGGGAATCGGCGTCCACCGGTTCGTGCGGGAAAAGATGCCGGAACTGCGGCGCGCCGGAGCGACGGTCATCGTGAACGTGTGCGGGACGACGGTGGACGAGTACGTGGAAGTGTCACGGATTCTCTCGGACACCGAAGGCGTCGCCGCGCTGGAGCTGAACATCTCCTGCCCCAACATCAAGGAGGGCGGGATCACCTTCGGGTGCGACCTGGTCAACACCGGCATCGTGGTGTCGGCCGTGCGCCGGGCCACGACGCTGCCGCTGATTCCCAAGCTCACGCCCAACGTGACCAGCGTCGCCTCGTTCGCGAAGGCCGCCGAGGACGCGGGCGCGGACGCGGTGTCGCTCGTGAACACGTTCCTCGCGATGGCCATCGACGTGGAAACGCGCCGGCCGAAGCTGTCGAACGTGATGGGCGGCCTGAGCGGGCCGGCGATCCGGCCGATCGCGGTGCGGATGGTGTACGACTGCGCGCAGCGCGTGAAGATCCCGGTGATCGGCATGGGCGGGATTGCCTGCGCGGCCGACGCGCTGGAGTTCCTCATCGCCGGCGCGACCGCGGTCCAGGTGGGCACCGCGAACTTCGTCGATCCCTTCATCTGGCCAAAGCTCGAGGAGGGCATTCGCGACTACCTGGCGCGCCACGGCATCGCGCGGGTCGCCGACCTGGTGGGCACGCTCGACACGGGGCCACGGGCATGAGAGAGCTGTTGGTCGCGCTCGATGTGGACACCGCCGAGGAAGCCACGGCGCTCGCCGGGAAGCTCTCGGGCGTGGTCGGAGGCGTCAAGGTCGGCAGCCGGCTGTTCACCTCCGAGGGACCGGGATTCGTGCGGCGGCTGGTGGACGAGGGACACCGGGTGTTCCTCGACCTGAAGTACCACGACATCCCCAATACCGTGGCCGGCGCAGTAGCGGCGGCCACGCGCCTCGGCGTCTGGATGGTGAACGTCCACGCGGCGGGCGGCCGCGACATGATGCGCGCGGCCCGAGAGGCGGCCGCGGAGACCGCTGCGGCTGCGGGCACGGCAAGACCGTTGGTGATCGCGGTCACCGTGCTCACGAGCCTCGATCAGGAAGCGCTCTCGCGGTGCGGGATCGCCCGGCCGGTCGTCGAGCACGTGGACCTGTTGGCCGCGCTGGCGGCCGAGGCGGGACTCGACGGGGTGGTGGCCTCACCCCAGGAGACGGCGATGCTGCGGGGGCGGAGAGGCCCGGCCTTCGTCATCGTGACGCCCGGCATCCGCGGGGCTGCGGCGCCCGGCTCGCGCGCCGACGACCAGGCCCGGACGCTGAGCGCGGCGCAGGCACTCGCCGCGGGCGCGAGCTACCTTGTCGTCGGCCGGCCGATCATCGCGGCCGCCGACCCGCGAGAGGCCGCGCTGCGGATTGCCGCGGAGGCCAGCCGGTAGACGAGGAGGGAGAGGCTCCCCCCTCGTCCCTTCCAGGCGCAAGAGGGGTCGGGAGACTTTTCGGCGATTCAGGGAAAGCCGCCCGACCCCTTTGTGCTACTTCGCCGTGACGATGAAGTGGCCGCGGCGGTTCTGTGACCAGCAGCTCTCGTTCTCCTCGTTGCAGAACGGCTGCTCCTTCCCCTTGCTGACGACCAGGAGGCGGTCGGCCGGCACACCGAGGCTCACGAGGTATTCCTTCACGGAATTCGCGCGCCGTTCACCGAGGGCGAGATTGTACTCGGCCGTGCCGCGCGAGTCGCAGTGCCCCTCGACGGTGATCTTCGTCGAGGCCCACTTCTTCAGCCAGTCGGCGTTCTTCGAGATGAGCGTCCGCGCGTCGTCCTTCAGGTCGTAGCGGTCGTAGCCGAAGAAGACATCGCCCAGCGGCCTCTCCGCGTTCAACTCGTCGAGCGTCTTCTTCGCGAAGATCTGCTCCTCGGTCAGCGGGGCGGGCGGCGGCGGCGGTGGGGGTGGCGGCGGCGGGGGTGGCGGCGGCGGCGCGGGGGTCGCGGCCGGCGGTGGCGGCGGCGGTGGTGCGGTTTCCGGCGCCTTCTTGCGGCACCCGGCGGCGCCAGAGCCAATGACAGCCACCATGCTGGCGGCAACCAGATAGCGAGTCAGTCGTGTCATCGTTTGTATCTCCTCGAACAACCGATCCGGGACGCGGCCGTGGGAAGGAAAAACACACCAAGGAGAGTGCCTGGCCGCTGGGCCGTGATCGGGGCAGAACTGCACTGTACCCCTGCGGGCGAGGTGTGTCAAACGTCAGCGGCGCAGCGCGCCGGCGTGCGCCGATGCTGCCTGCGATAGAATGTCGCGCGTGGACGAGTTGCTCGATGCGACACGCCTCGCGGAACAGGAGCACTTCTGGTTTCGCGGCTTCCGCCGGTTCGTGGTGCCCGCGATCGAACGCGCCGCGTCGGGGCGCCGCGACCTCCGGATCCTCGATTGCGGCTGCGGCACCGGCTCGAACCTCGCCCTCCTTGCCCCCTACGGACGGGCGTTCGGCTTCGATCTGAACGCGCTCGGCCTCGGCTTCGCCCGGCGTTCGGGCCACACCCGCGTGGCGCGGGCGAGCATCGCCGCCATCCCGTTTCCCGACCGCGGCTTCGATCTCGTCACCTCGTTCGACGTGTGGCAAACCCTGCCCCACGCCGTGGAGGACGCCGCCCCGCGCGAGATGTTCCGCGTGCTTCGGCCCGGCGGCGCGATGGTCCTCAACGTCGCCGCGCTCACGCTCCTGCACGGCAACCACTCCGTCCTGTCGGAGGAACAGCAGCGCTACAACCCCGGCCGGCTTCGCCAGCTCGTCGAAGGCGCCGGGTTCCGGGTGGAACGACTGACGTTCACGAACTTCTCGCTGTTCCCCCTCATGCTTGCCGTACGCACCGTGCAGCGGACCGTTGGCCTCAAGCCACCCGAGGAGGCCCGCGGCGAGATCACCGTCCCGCCGCGGCCGCTCAACGCGGTGTTGTCGGCCATGCTCGCGACCGAGGCGGCGATCGTCCGTCGCGTCAACATGCCGATCGGCAGTTCGCTCCTGTGCGTGGCGCGAAAGCCCTGACCGGGACCGGATTCGGGAGCCACCAGCGACTACTGGCGAGGCGTGATCGTCGCGCGATAGACCCGCAGTCCGAGGCGCCGCGGGTCGGCGCTCTTCCCCTGCTCGCGCGGGACGAACGTCGTGTCGGTAGTGAGCGCGATCGCGCCGCCTGCGCGGTCGAGCGCCGAGGACCGGACGGTTGCGCGGATCACGAACGATCCCCTGGCGTGGACGCGACCGAGCTCGACGTCGCCAACGCGGAGGGTGATGGTGCGGGCCCGCTGGAAGAACCACCCGCCCGCGTCGCCGCTCACCTCGACGTCGACGTCGCGGCCCGCATGGTGAACGTCCAGCTCGGCGCGATCACTCGTCCAGCGCCACAGGCGATGCTCGATGGGGTTGTATTCGGGCTCGTGCCAGCCCGGACCGAACGCGAAGACGACGCGCCCCGCGTCCTGGACGTCGAACTGCTCGACAGCGACCGGCGGTCTTCCCGACGCCACCACTCGCAGTATCCCAAACCCTGCGCCGCCGCCCAGGGTGCCTGCGGGCAGCGGCAGCATGCGGGCGAAGAAGCCGGGGGCGACGTCCGCCGCCATGAGCGGCCGGCCATCGAAGGTGACCTCGAGGTGCGCCGCCGGATCCTCCGGCTGCCCGAGGTTGCGCCCGCCAATCACGAGCGTGGCCGGGCCTTCGCGGCGCCGAACGCGCGCCTCGATCCCCCCCATCGAGGGGCCACGGCCGCGGCTCGCGGATCTCCCGGCAATCTCCGGCGTGAGCGCCCATCCTTCACGCAGGTACCACCCGGGGTCGCGCAGCTCGTACCAGATCACGTCGTTGGGCCGCGTGTTGCCCGCCAGTGACTGGGCCTTGAACGGCCAGGAGAAGCGGCCCATCTCCCGAACCGACGCGGGATCGATCAACGCGAGATCGGTTCGAACGGGATGGGCGAGGAACCAGATCGGGGCCGTTCCCCCGTCCTCCCAGTACCCGCAGCACGCCCCATACCTCGTCGCGCGGCGCCGACCGCAGGCGCCTCCAGCGCGCCTCCCGGCCCTCGAGCATCCAGGCGAATACCCGCCGCGTGTCCAGGTCGATCCGCTGGTGCATCGCGAGCACCGGGGCTTCCTGGCGCTGGTGCGCCTCCTCCACCAGCCGGGTGACGAGCCGTGAGGCGGGGCTGTCTCCCTCGTGATAGTCCAGTGATGCCGGCCAGACCAGGGCGACGCCGGACACGGCGATCGCGAACACGAGGGGCATGGCCAGCCGGCCGGCTATCGTCGCGGCCCCGACCGCGGCCAGCCACGCGACAGCCGGAACCAACGGCAGCGCGTACCGCGTCGTGACGGTCTCGTGGAACGCGAGGTGGAACAGCGCGTAGGGCAGGAAGGCGACCAGCCCGGCCACGAGCGCGCGGGGCAGCCGCCACACCGCGCGCAGTGCGCCCACGCCGGCGAGCGTCAGGACGACGAAGGCCAGCGGCATGGACATCCACGGCCAGACAAAGGTGTGGAGCAGGCCGAGCGCGAGCCGCCGCGGCGTGGGGTTGCGGTAGAGCATGTCCACGCCGCTGAAGTCCTCCGCGCCCTGGCTGCCGAGGACCGCCAGGTAGCCGCGCAGGCCACCCGTTGCGACAAGCAACGGCACCACCCAGGCCACCGCGCCGGCGGCAAACGCCGCCGCCGCAAGCGCGAGGTCGCGGCGCGAGATGGTGCGCCACCTCGCCGCCACCACCGTGAGCAGCAGCGGGATCGTCAGCCACATCGTCTGAGATCGGATCCCGACGATCAGCGCCGTCACGAATGCCGCGAGGGCGAGCGACAAGCCTCCCCGCCCCGGCTGCCGCGCGCGCTCGAACGCCGCGAGGCTGAGCGCCTGCGCGCCGAGCGCGGCCGCCAGCCCGGGCACGTCGCTCAGCGGGCGACCCGAGGTGAACCAGAAGAGCGGACAGGCAACCGTGAGCGCGGTGGCCGCCAGGGCCACCCGCGTGCCCAGGACGTCCACGGAACGCGAGTCCTCGCGCGCGAGGCGGAGGAATAGGTACGGAAGGAAGAACAGGGCCAGCGCGCCGCCCAGCGCGCTCCAGAACGCCAGGCCCTCCGCGGCGTTCTTCTGCGGGGCCACGGGCGTGCCCTCAGGTTCGGGCCGGAACGTGTCGAGCACCGCCGTGGACGCACGGGCCAGGTAGACGTAGAGGGGCGACCCGGGCGGATGTGGCTGGTGCTTGGCCGGGGCAAACTCGCGGGCGCCAAGCGCAAAGTTGAACGCGTCGATGTCCGCGAGCGTGTCGCCGAGCCAGGGGAGGTGGCCGGCCAGGAACAGCGCCGCCGCCACCGCCAGCCAGACGCGGGCCCGCCTCGGCGGCCGCATCGGTCCCTTGAATCCGCCGCCGATCTTGTCCGGGACAGGATCGCGGGAGAGGGTCTCGGATGGCACCGTGGCTCCTTGCTACCGGTTCCGCCGCGTCGGGGGGCGAATCGTGTGGGGCTACGCGGGACGCAGCGTCGGTACTTCGTTGAGGCTGCCCGTGCGGTAGCCCTGGAGGTCGAGGCTCACGTAGCGATAGCCGATCGCCTTCAGGTCGCGCACGAGCGCCTCCCTGACCGTCCTCGGAGAGCGCGCGGCTCATCTCCGCTGCCGCAATCTCCAGCCGCGCCACCTCGTCGTGGTGCCTCACCCGGCACTGCCGGAAGCCGAGGGAGTGCAAGACCTGCTCGGCCTGCTCGATCATCCGGAGCTTCTCGACCGTGACCTCCGACGCCGTAGGGAATCCGCGACGACAAGCAGGCCGAGGCCGGCTCGTCCCAGGTGGGCAAGCCCCAGGCGCCGCGACAGCTCGCGGATGTCCGCCTTGGTCAGCCCCGCCTCGTCCAGCGGGCTTCGCACGCCGAACTCTCGCGCCGCCTCCCGCCCGGGCCGGTAGTCGCCGCGGTCGTCGGCGTTGTTGCCGTCCGCAACCGCCCGGAACCCGCGCTCGCGCGCGAGGGCCGTCAACCGCCCGAACAGCTCGTGCTTGCAGTAATAACAGCGGTTCGAGGGGTTGGCGCGATACTCGGCCCGTTCCATCTCGGCGGTGCGGATGAACTCGTGGCGCAGGCCGAACTGCGCCGACGATCTGCAGCGCGACCTCGCGGTGGCTGGCCGGGTAGCTCGGGCTGTCGGCCGTCACCGAGAGCGCGCGATCGCCGAGCGCGCGCGCGGCCGCCACCGCCAGGTAGGCGCTGTCCACCCCGCCGCTGAACGCGACGACCACGGAGCCGAAGTCCTGCAGCGCGTGCTGCAGCCGCGGCTCTCGAGCTCGGCGAGCGCGGCGTCGTCAGGCGTGCTCGATTCGGGATTCCCGTTCACTCGTCCCAATCCTCTTCCTCCTCCTCGTCTTCGTCCTCGTCGTCGTCGTCGTCGTCGAGCTCGTCCTCGTCTTCCTCTCGGGCGCGATCTCCAGCTCCACGGGCGACACGTTCGTCACCTCGAGGTTCGTGCCGCACTCGGGGCAGCTGATCAGATGTCGCCCTTGTCGACGTCGTACTCGTCGACTTCGATGTCGGCATCACACTCCGGGCACGTGGCCATCCCCCCCTCCTCCGGGCAGGGCTCGGCCCCGCCCGCGCGAAACCCGGGGTCCGGCGGCAGCGCCAGCTGCGATGTTCGCCTCCCGCGGGAAAGGTCCGGATTATATCGGCAACATCGCGGATCCTGCAACGCGCCACGCCGCGGCCCGCCGGAAGCGCGGGCTCAACGGGCCTATCGGCCGTGCCCTCTCTCCGATATTCCAGGTACGATGGCGACGGAAACCGTAGCTGCAAAGACCGTCGTGATTGCCGACGATACGGCCTTCGTCCGCGAACGGTTCCAGACCGCCCTGCACGAAGCGGGGCACCGGGCCGTCACGGTCAAGAGCGCTGCCGAACTGCTCGGCCGCGTGCGCGCCGACCTCGACTCGACTCGACCTGCGTGGTCCTCGACCTGCGCCTGCCGCACGCATCGGGCGCAGATCTGATCCGCTCGGTCCGCAAGCTCGATAGCGGCCGCCTCCCGATCCTCGTCTTCAGCGGAACCATTACGAGCGCCGAAGAAGTCCGGGAGCTTGCCGCCCTTGGCGTCGCCGGCTACGTCAACGAGTATAGCGCCGTGCAGCACATCCTGCCGTCGCTGGCCCCGCATCTCTTCCCCGACAACTTCAACCGGCGGTCCAGCCCGCGGGTGATCCTCGGCATCCCGGTCGCGTACCGCTTCGGCGACACGATCACGGCCGTCCTCACGCTCAACCTCAGCAAGGGCGGCATCGGCATCCGCACGATGAACCCGCTCCAGTCGGGGTCGAAGGCGCGGGTGCGGTTCCGTCTCCCCGGCGCACGCCGCGAGGTCGAAGCCGACGCGCGGGTGGCGTGGAGCGACCGCCGCATCGGCATGGGCCTCCAGTTCGAGCGCGTCGAGCCGGAGGACCAGGCCTCGATCGACGAGTTCGTGGACACCCACTTCTTCACGGCCAGGGACCTGCACGTTTCCCTGAGAATCCTGATACAGTCTGCCGCATGGACCAGGCGCCGATCGACGTCGCCGGACGGCTGACCGCCGTCCTCGCGCTCGTGTTCGCCAACGGCTTCTTCGTCGCCGCCGAGTTCGCGCTCGTCACCGTGCGGAAGACGCGCGTCGATCAGCTCATCGCCGAGGGCAACCGCCGGGCGCGCTCGCGTCCGGCAGGCGATCACCCAGCCCGACAGCTACATCGCGGCGACCCAGCTCGGCATCACCATGGCGAGCCTCGGCCTCGGCTGGCTGGGCGAGCCGGCCGTCGCGACACTGATCGAACCGCTGCTCGCCGGCCTGCCGGCCGACGTGGGCCCGCACCGGCGCCCACTCGATCGCCATCGCCATCGCCTTCGCCTTCATCACGGCCCTGCACATCGTGTTCGGCGAGCTGGCGCCGAAGACCATCGCCCTGCAGAACCCCGAGACGACCTCGCTGATCGTGGCCGCGCCCACCCGGCTGTTCATGCGGGTGTTCTGGCCGTTCATCGCGCTGCTCAACGGGATGGGGCGGCGGGCCGGTCGAGCCTGCTCGGCCTCCGGCCGCCGAGCGGGCACTCGATGGTGCACTCCGAGGAAGAGCTGAAGATGCTGGTCACCGCCAGCCAGGAAGCCGGCGTCCTCGAAGAAGACGAGGAGCAGATGCTCCACCGGGTGTTCGGCTTCGGCGACCTGACCGCCGGCCAGGTCATGGTGCCGCGGACCGAGTTGACCGGCGATCCCGAGAGACGCAGCCCTGGACGAGGTGGTCGGCGCAGATCGCCGAACAGCCGCAGCCATGGCTGCCCGTCTTCGGCGCGAGCCCGGACGACATCCTCGGCTTCCTGCACGTGGAGGACCTCTTCCCGGCGCTCAGGAAGCCCGCCGGAGACGTTCCAGGTCCGGACCTACCTGCGCGAGGCGATGACGGTTCCCGAGACGCTCAAGGCCGACGAGGTGCTGGACGAGATGAAGCGGCACCGGACGCACCATGCCGTCGTCATCGACGAGTACGGCGGCACGGCCGGCCTGATCACCTTCGAGGGGCTGATGGAGCGGATCGTCGGCGAGGTCGGGAGCGAGGCGCGGCCGGCCAGCCGCAAGGTCACCGTGCTGGCCGACGGGTCTGCGCTCATCGACGGGCTGGCGCTCGCCACCGACATCAACGAGCAGTTCGGCCTGCACATCGACGAGGACATCTACAACACGGTCGGGGGGTTCGTGCTCGGGCAGCTGGGCCGGCGCGCGCGGGTGGGCGACCGGATCGAGGTCGAAGGCCGCATGATTCGCGTGGAGGCGCTGGACGGCCTGCGCGTGGCGCGGGTGTATCTGTCCGCGCCCGGAAGGCAGAACGCGCCGAGGCTGAGCGCTGAGCAGGCACGCGACGGGCTGGAGCGGTCGCCGCCCCCCGCCGAACAGCCTGCGTCTGGCGGGCAGCGCGTCACTCCGAACGCAAGCAGCCGCAGCCCGTTCCCGATCACCAGGAGCGAGGCGCCCATGTCGGCGACGACGGCCATCCACAGCGTGGCGGCGCCGGCGACGGCCAGGACGAGGAACAGCGCCTTCAGCCCCAGCGCGATCGCGACGTTCACCTGGATGCTGCGCCGCGTGCGCCGGCCGAGGCGCAGCAGGTACGGCAGCTTCAGCAGGTCGTCGGACATCAGCGCCACGTCGGCCGTCTCGAGCGCCGCGTCGGACCCCGCGGCCCCCATCGCCATGCCGACGTCGGCCGCCGCCAGCGCGGGCGCGTCGTTCACGCCGTCTCCGACCATCGCCACGGTGCCGTAACGGCGGCGCAGGTCGGCAATCGCGGCCACCTTGTCGGCCGGCAGCAGCTCCGCCCGGTACTCGTCGGCGCCGAGCCGCCGCGGCAATCGCCCGGGCGGTTTCCTCGTTGTCGCCGGTGAGCATGACGACCCGCTGGATCCCCTGTCGCCGCAGCTCCGCCACGCGTCTGCCTGGCCCGTCTCGCGTGTGCGGTCGGCGACGCCGATGATGCCGATCGCCAGGCCCTCGCTGGCCACCAGCACGGCGGTGCGTCCCGTCCGGCCCGAGCTGCCGGAGTCGCGCGTCGATGTCCGGGCGAGCAAAGCCCCCGCTCCTCGAACAGCCGGTGATTGCCCACGAGCACCAGACGTGTCGCCGACCCGGGCCTCGGCGCCCAGGCCCGGGCAGGGCCCGGAAGCCCTCGCCCGCGGTCCACGACGCGCCGCTCCTGTCGGCGTGCTCGACGATGGCGCGGGCAATCGGGTGCTCGGAACGCGCCTCGAGGGCCGCAGCCAGGCTCGAGGATCTGCGCGGGCACGACGCCGTTGAGGGGGATGACGTCGGCCACCTCCGGCCGGCCGTGGGTCAGCGTGCCGGTCTTGTCGAAGGCGACGGCCCTGACCTCGGCCGTCCGCTCCAGGTGCACGCCTCCCTTGATCAGCACGCCCCGCCGCGCCGCGCCGGCCAGCGCGGACACGATGGACACCGGCGTGGAGATGACGAGCGCGCACGGGCACGAGATGACCAGGAGCACGAGCGCCCGGTAGAACCAGGAACCGAACGGCTGCCCGAACGCCAGCGGGGGCACGACGGCAATGGCGACGGCCGTGGCGAGCACCGCCGGCGTGTAGTACGCTGGCGAACCGCTCGACGAACGCCTGCGACGGCGCTCGCTGCGCCTGCGCCACCTCGACGAGGCTGATGATCCGGGCCATCGTCGTGTCGCGGCTCAGCCTCGTGACGCGGATGTCCAGCGCCCCGTGGCCGTTGATCGTCCCCGCGAACACCTCGTCGCCCGGCCCTTGTCCACCGGCAGCGATTCGCCGGTAATCGGCGCCTGGTTGACTTCGCTCGTCCGCCGCGTCACCACGCCGTCCAGGGCGATGCGCTCCCCCGGCCTGAACGATCAGCGTGTCGCCGATCGCGACGTCGCCGACCGGCAGCCTCCGCTCGGCGCCGTCGCGCAGGACGACCGCCTCGGAAGGCGCGAGCTCCATCAGCGCGCGGATGGCGTGCCGCGCCCGCTCCATGCTCCGCGTCTCGAGCCACTGCGCGAGCGCGAACAGGAAGATCACCGCCGAGGCTTCCGACCACTCGCCGATAACCACCGCGCCGGCCACCGCGACGAGCATCAGAACGTTGATGTCGAGCGACAGGGCCCGGACCGAGCCCAGCGCCCGCCGCGCCGTGATGGCAGCGCCGGCGAGAATCGACACGGTGTACGAGCCGAGGAACCATGGGCTGGCAAAGCCGGCCCACTCGACGCCGAGCCCCAGCGAGAAACGCCAGGCCCGACAGGATGACGAGCGCAACGCGCGTGCGCGGGAGCGCCAGGCTCGCGGCGGCGGGCTGGTCGTTCTCGAGCCACGCACGCATGCCCGTCGCCGCCACCGCCTCGGTCAGGTCGGCCGGCGTGAGCCGGGCCGCGTCGTAGGCGATCCGCAAGCGGCCAGTCATGACGTCGGCCGCGAAGTCCTCCGACGCCCGGCAGGTGCCGCAGCCGGCGGTCGAGAAGCCCCACCTCCTCCTGGCAGCACATTCCCTGCACCCGGAAGACGGACTCGGTGTGGATCGCGCACACCGGGCAGTGGGTGCCGGTGGTGGTGCTCATCGGGGTACCGTCCTCCTCGACGTGTCGAAGGCCTTCGCGGAACAGGCTCATGATGTGGTCGTCGTCCAGCGCGTAGAAGACCATCCGACCCTCGCGGCGCGCACGCACCAGGCGCAGCGTCCGCAGCACGCGGAGCTGGTGCGAGATGGCCGACTGGCTCATGCCGACGAGGGTGGCGAGATCGCAGACGCACAGCTCGTCGTGCGACAGGGCGTCGAGGATCCTGACGCGCGTGGCGTCCCCGAGCGCCCGGAACGTCTCGGCCAGCAGCGAAACCTCGCGTGCGCCCACGAGGGCCTGGCGCACTCGGGCCACGCGCTCTGGGTTGACGAGAAAGACCTCGCAGCGCTCGGCCGCGTCGGAGAGAATGACGGCTTCTTCGTGCGGCATGTCGTCACCTGGGATTACATGAGCATATGTTCATATATGGAAGTGTAGGACAGACCGGGCTGGTCCGGCAAGGGGAATGGTGTGCGCCGCGCCTCGTTGTCGCTCGGGCGCCCCGAGCGAGGTCGAAGGGCGTCTTGCCGCGTGCGATGCGCCTCGACTACCATGAGTGGTTGGGTTAGCTGCTGACCGGAGTAACCGAGTGATCGAGGTACAACACCTCACCAAACGCTACGGCCGCGTCACCGCGGTGGACGACGTGAGTTTCAAGGTCGAACGCGGGGAAATCCTCGGGTTCCTGGGGCCGAACGGCGCCGGCAAGACGACCACGATGCGCGTCCTGACCGGGTACATGCCCGCCACCTCCGGCCGGGCCCTCGTCGCGGGCTTCGACGTGTTCGACCAGCCCCTCGAGGCCAAGCGCCGGACGGGCTATCTGCCCGAGACGCCGCCGCTCTACCCGGAGATGACGGTCCGCGAGTACCTGACCTTCGTCTCCCAGATCAAGGGCGTGCCCTCGGGCGAGCGAAAGGCCCGCGTGGACACCGCCATGGAGCGCACCCGGGTGACGGACATGGCCGAGCGCCACTGCGCCAAGCTCTCCAAGGGCTACCGGCAGCGCGTGGGGCTGGCCCAGGCACTGCTCCACAACCCCGACGTCCTGATCCTCGACGAGCCGACCGCGGGCCTCGACCCCAAGCAGATCATCGAGACCCGCGAGCTGATCAAGGCGCTGGCGGGCGACCACACCATCATCCTCAGCACGCACATCCTCCCCGAGGTCTCGCAGACCTGCCAGCGGGTGGTGATCATCAACCGCGGCAAGGTGGTGGCGGTGGACACGCCCGCCAACCTGACCCGGCGGCGAGGGGCGGAGACGTTGTTCGTCCAGGTGGACGGGGCGGGCGGCGCGGCGCAACCAGCCGCTGGAACAGCGTTCCCGGGCGTCACGCGCGTGGTCGCTCAGCGAGCAGCACGACAGCGTCGCCGGGTACGAGGTGGAGTCGGAGGCCGGGCGGGACGTCCGGTCGCGATCTCGCCCGGGCCGTGGTCGAGCGCAGGGTGGGGATTGCTCGAACTGCGGCCGGTCCGGATGAGCCTGGAGGACATCTTCCTGCAGTTGACCACCGAGGAGCGGCCGCAGGGGGAGGGGACGATTCAATGAGGAACATCCTCGCCATCGCTCGGAAGGAACTGCGCGGCTACTTCGCGTCGCCCATCGGCTACATCGTCGTCGGCCTCTACGCAATCGTCTTCGGCTACGTGTTCAGCGGGGCCTTGACGTGGTTCGTCAGGCAGAGCATGCAGGCGCAGATGGGCGGCGGACCGCTGAACATCAACCAGATGGTCGTCCGCTACGCGTTCATGAACACGGCCGTCATCAGCCTGTTCATGGTGCCCCTGATCACGATGCGCATCTATGCGGAAGAGAAGCGCTCGGGCACGATCGAGTTGCTGATGACGTCGCCGGTGACCGATTGGCAGATCATCCTCGGCAAGTTCTGCGGGGCGCTCGGTCTCTACCTGGCGATGATGGCGATCACCCTGCCTCACATGGCCGTGCTCTTCGTGTACGGCAACCCCGAGTGGAAGCCGCTGCTGACCGGCTATCTCGGGATGGTGTTGATGGGCGGCAGCTTCCTGGCGCTGGGGTTGTTCTTCTCCAGCCTGACGCGAAACCAGATTGTCGCCGGGATGTTCACGTTCGCATCCCTGCTGCTGCTCTGGCTGATCGACTGGATGGCTTCGAGTGCGCCGTCGCCCGTCGGAGCAGTCATCGAGTACCTTTCGCTGACGGGTCACCTCGAGGACTTCTTCCGGGGCGTCGTGGACACCCGGCACCTGGTCTACTACCTGAGCTTCATCACGTTCGGCCTCTTCCTGACGGCCCGGGCGGTGGACACCGAGCGGTGGCGGGGGTAGCGGCATGCTGAGACGAGCACTCGACATCATCGCCTGGCTGGGCGCCGCCCTCGTGCTGGTGGCGGTCGCCATTTTCTTCTCCCGCCCGCAGTGGCTCCAGTGGTCGCGATGGCTGGCCTGGGGCGGACTGGTCTGCATCCTGCTTTACGCCCTCGGCCAGTGGCGCGAGATCCTCCGGATCTTCGCGGGGCGCCATGCCCGGCTCGGGGCCATCTCCGCGGTGAGCGTGCTGGTGGTGCTGGGCATCCTCGTCGCGATCAACTACATCTCGACCCGCGAGCACAAGCGCTGGGACCTCACGGCCTCCCGCGAGTACACGCTGTCCCCGCAGGCGAAGAAGGTGTTGGAAGGCCTGAAAGGGCCGTTGAAGATGACCGTCTTCGCGCGCGAGGGCGACTTCCCGCGGTTCAAGGAGCGGCTGCCGGAGTACCAGTACGCATCCGACAAGGTCAAGATCGAGTACCTGGATCTCGACAAGCGGCCGGCGGTCGCCCGGCAGATGCAGATCCAGGCGTACAACACGATCGCCATCGAGTACCAGGGCCGGATCGAGCGCGTCACGAGCGACACGGAACAGGAGATCGTCAACGGCATCATCAAGGTCGTGACCGGGCAGGAACGGAAGGTGTACTTCACGCAGGGTCACGGCGAGAAGGACACCGCCAGCTCCGACGAGCGCAACGGCTACAGCGGCATCCTGACTCAGCTGGGCCGCGACAACTACAAGGCCGAGAAGCTGGTGCTGGCGCAGCAGGGCGACGTTCCCGCGGACGCCGAGCATGGTGGTGGTGGCGGGGCCGCGCACCGACTTCCTGGCGCCGGAGGTGGAAGGCCTTCGCCGCTACCTGGCGAAGGGCGGCAAACTGTTCCTCATGCTCGATCCCCCGGATCGCGCCGACGCGGCGCCGCCGGCCAACCTGATCGCGCTGGCGCGCGAGTGGGCCGTCGAGGTCGGCAACGGGGTCGTCGTCGACGTCAGCGGTGTGGGCCGGCTGCTGGGGACGGACGAGACAGTCCCGGTGGTCGCCAGCTACCCCAACCACCCGATCGTCGACAACTTCAACCTGCTCACGGCCTATCCGCTCGCCCGGCCGGTCACGGCGGTCGCGGGAGGCGTGAACTCCCGCTTCGCGCAGGCTTTCGCGGAAACGAGCGGCAACAGCTGGGCCGAGTCGGACGTGAAGACGATGCTGACCGGCGGCGAGATCAAGTTCGAGGAAGCGGCCGGGGACAAGAAGGGCCCGATCACCATCGGCGCCGCGGTGGCTGCGGCCGTGGAGAACGCCGCGCCGGCCGAGAAGAAGAGCGACGACGCGCCGAAGCCCGAGACCCGGGTGGTGGTGCTGGGCGACTCGGACTTCGCCTCGAACGGGGTGCTCGGCATCCAGGGCAATCGCGACCTCTTCATGAACGTGCTCGGGTGGCTCGCGCAGGACGAGAACCTGATCTCCATCCGGCCGCGCGAGGCGGGCGACCAGCGCATCACGATGACATCCGGCCAGCAGACACGCGTGCTGCTGGTGGTGCTGCTGGTGATCCCCGCGCTGGTCCTGGGCAACGGCGTCTACAGCTGGTGGCGGAGGCGTTAGGCCCCATGCGAAGCGTGAAACCCCTGGCGATCCTGGTCGCCGTCCTGGTCGGGCTCGGCGCCTACATCTATTTCGTGGACTCGAAGAAGGAGGCCGGCGACGGCGAGACCCGGCCCAAGATCTTCGACGTCGCGGCCGACAAGATCGTCGAGTTGACGGTGCGCTCGGGCGGTGAGCGGACGGTTCTGCGCAAGACCGACGGGCAGTGGCAGGTCGTCGAGCCCGTGCAGGTGAAGGCAGACGAGGCGGAGGTGTCGGGGATCACCAGCAGCCTGGCCAGCGCGGAGAACGTGCGGGTCGTCGAGGAGGCGCCCGGGGACGTCTCGGCGTTCGGCCTCGCGGAGCCGCGCGTCGAGGTGGGCTTCCGGCTGGATGGCGAGAAGGAGTTCCGCCACCTGCGGCTCGGCGACAAGACCGCCACGCAAGGTGAACTCTACGCCTCGCGGGGCGGCAAGCAGGTCTTTCTCATCCCGGCGTACCTCGAGTCGTCTTTCGCCAAGTCCACGTTCGACCTTCGCGAGAAGAACGTGCTGGCCTTCGAACGGGACAAGGTCGACCGCGTGGAGGTCGAAGCGCCGGGACAGTCGCTGGCCGTGGCCAAGGCCGGCAGCGACTGGCAGCTGGAGAAGCCGGTGCAAGCCCCCGCGGACTACGGCACTGTCGAAAGCCTGGTCGGCCGGATCCAGACGGCGCAAATGAAGGCGATCGCCGCGCAGCAGGCCTCGGACCTGAAACAATACGGCCTCGACAAGCCCGAGGCCACCGTCACGCTCTCGGCTGGCAGCGCCCGCGCCTCGCTGGCAATCGGGAGCAAGGACGCGAACGGGAACCACTACGCCAAGGACGCGTCGCGCCCGCTCGTGTTCACCGTCGAAGCCGGCCTGCTGGAAGAGCTGAAGAAGCCGGCCGGCGGCCTGCGCAACAAGGACGTCTTCGCGTTCCGGCCGTTCAACGCGACCGAGATCGAGACCACGCGCGGGCCGGAAGTCCTGGCGTTCGAAAAGGCCAGGGGCGCCGGCAAGGACGCGGCCGAGAAGTGGCGGCGGGTGAAGCCCTCGGTGAAGGACGTGGACCAGGCGAAGGTGGACGACGTGTTGGCGCGGCTCTCGAACCTGCGGGTGCAGTCGTTCGAGGACGGCCAGGCGAAGACCGGGCTCGAGGCGCCGGTTCTCGTGGTCGTCGCGAAGTTCGACGAGGGGAAGAAGAAGGAGCGCGTGGTGTTCGGCCGGAGCGGCAGCGATGTCTTCGCCTCGATCGAGGGCCAGCCGGGCGCCGCGAAGATCGACGCCGCCGAGTTCGACCAGGCACTGAAGGCGCTCGACGCGCTGAAATAGTCCGGCGTGTCAGTGGACAGTGGTCGGTGGTCGGTGGATCACTCTGTCACGCTGTGACCCGCTTGAGCTGCTGGCCACTGGCCCCTGGCCACTCTCACAGGCAGGTTCTCCATGCTCAATGTGCACCTCAGGTTTGCCTGCCTTCCCGTCCTCCTCGCCGGCCTGCTGACGCTCGGTGCCTGCGGGCCGAAGACGCCGCCCGCGGTCACGCCCGCGGCGGCCGCCGCCGCCAGGCCGATGTCCGCGAAGGCGCTTCCGGCCGAATTGGACCGGATCTTCGCGGCGCCCGCCTTCGACCGGATGCAGTGGGGCGTGATGGTGCAGTCGCTCGCCTCGGGCGAGGTGCTCTACCAGCGCAACGCCACGAAACTGATGATGCCGGCGTCGAACATGAAGGTCCTCACGCTGGCCGCGACGGCCGAACGTCTCGGGTGGGAGTTCACCTGGGACACGCGCCTGCTGGCGGCCGGCGGCATCGAGCAGGGCGTCCTGCACGGGGACCTGGTGGTGGTTGGAAGCGGCGACCCGACGATCAACGCGCGCGGCGGGAGCGCGGTGCGAGTGTTCGAGCGCTGGGCGGACCTGCTCGGCGCCTCCGGGATCCGCCGCATCGAAGGCCGGATACTGGCAGACGCCCGCGCCTTCGACCGTGAAGGATTGGGGGCGGGCTGGGCCTGGGACTACCTGGAGGCCTCGTACGCCGCGCCCGTCGGCGCCCTGCAGTTCAACGAGGACGTCGCGGAGGCGGTCGTCCGGCCAGGCGCCTCGTCAGGCGCGCCGGCGGTCGTCGAGGTCCGGCCGGCGGAGAGCGGCTTGATCGTGGACAACCGGGTCGTGACGGTAGCGAGCGGCAGCACGGACGTGCGGCTGCGTCGGCTGCCGGGGTCCGATTGGCTGACGGTCACGGGCCAGATCCCGGTGGGCTCAAAGGAAGTGGTGCGGCTCACCAGCGTCGACAGCCCCACGGACTACTTCGCGCGCGCGCTTCGGTCCACGCTGGTCGCGCGGGGCATCGAGGTGACGGGCCTTGCTCTCGACGTCGAGCGGGTGGACGTGCCGCCCATCCTCGAGGGCGCCCGCGAGCTCTTGGTCCACCGCTCGCCGCCGCTCGCGGAGGCTGCACGCGTCCTGATGAAGGTGAGCCAGAACCTGTACGCGGAGACGTTTCTCAAGACGCTCGGCGCCCAGTCGGGCGACGGCAGCTCCAACGGCGGGCAGAAGGCTGTCGAGGAGGTTCTCCAGTCCTGGGGGGTTCCGCCGGACGCGTATGTCCTGTCAGACGGCTCCGGGCTTTCGCGCTACAACTACGTCACCGCGGAGACGATGGTGACGGTGCTGCGCCGGGTGTACCGCGACGAGAGGCACCGCGACGCCTTCCTGGCCACCCTGCCCGTGGGCGGCCAGGACGGCGGGACGATCGCGCGCCGCTTCAAAGGCACGCGCGCGGAGAACAATGTCCGCGCAAAGACGGGCTCCATCGCCAACGTCCGCGCCCTGTCGGGCTACGTCACCACGGCGGACGGCGAGCCGCTGGTCTTCTCCATCATCGCCAACCACTTCACGCAGCCGCAGGCCGCCATCGACGCGGCGACGGACCTGGCGGTCGAGCGGCTGGCGAACGTGAAGCGTTGAGCGGCGCTGACGCGGCGACCGCTCACCCGTCACTTGGCGATTGACCAGGGATCAAGGGAGCAAATGGTCAGTTGCCAAGCGGTCCCTTGCCAAATGACCGCCCCCTCGCGCCTGTGCCCGGCCGCCAGCCCCTAGCCACTAAGAGATATCCGCCGTCGGCGTCTTCGCCGTGCTCTTCGGCAGCACGGGCGGCTTGATGTACTCCGGGTCGATCTTCCCCGTCAGCACACGAAGGAACGTGACGATCTGCTTCGTCTGCGCCTCGGAGAGACCCTTGCCCAGCTGATACTCCGCCATGTCGCGGACGGCCTGCTCCAGGCTGTTCACCTTCCCGTCGTGGAAGTACGGCCCGGTCTTCTCGACGTTCCTGAGGGCGGGGACCTTGAACATGGCGCGGTCCCCCTCGTTGTGCGTCACCTTGAACCTGCCGGGGTCGATGGCCCCCGGGTAAGGCTTCACGGCGCCAAGACGCTGATACGAGGTGCCCCCGAGCAGAGCCCCGTAGTGACACGCCGGGCACCCGACGTCCATGAAGGTCGTGAGCGCCAGCCACTCCTCTTCGGTCAAGGCGTTCGGGTCGCCGTTCAACATCGCGTCCCATTTCGAGGGCGTCATCAGCCCGCGCTCGAACGCGCCGATGGCCTTTGCCATGTTGTCGTAGGTGATCGGCTTCTTGTCGTTGGGGAACGCCGTGGCGAACAGGTCCACGTACTCCGGCATGGACTCCAGCACGGCGACCACGACCCGCTCGGCCGGCATCGCCATCTCCACCGGGTTCAGCACCGGGCCCTTGGCCTGCGCCTCGACGTCGGGCGCGCGTCCGTCCCAGAACTGGGTGAAGTGGGCGGCTGCGTTGAAGACGGTGGGCGAGTTGCGATCTCCCTTCTGGCCCTTGTGGCCGTCGGATGTCGACTCGCCGTCCACGCCGTAGTTCGCCAGGTCGTGGCACGTGTTGCAGGAGATCGTCTGGCTCTTGGACAGCCGCGGCTCGTAGTAGAGCATTCGCCCGAGGGCCACCATTTCCGCGGTGGCCGCGCCATCGGCCCGCGGGACCGAGGCCGGAAGCGGCGCGAACATCTGCAGCTTCGACTTGTCTATGATCGGCTTCTGCGTCGCGGTTGGCGGCGGCGGCGCGGGCGCGCTGCACGCGGCGATGAGGACGGCAACCACGAGCATCAGGCACGAGGCGACAATGGCGGCCCTTCGCATGGCTCCTCCCTTGTTAGGACGGGAGGGAGCATAGCAGAATCTGGACCGCTGGGGTCTTGTGGCATTGCAGGGGGTGTCGAGGGACCAAGGGAACCACGGACCACCTGGCAAATGACCAATAGGTGTGGGTCCACCCGCCCGCGGTCGCAGGCACGGACCGGCGCCACGGCGGTCACCAGCATCGGGCCGCAGTATGGCGACAAATGGAATAGAATCGGCCCCGGCATGCAGATCTGGGGGCTCCACGCCGCCGACGTCGCCATCGTCTTCATCTACATCGTCGTGGTGCTGTGGCTGGGGAAGCGGGCGGCGGAGCACACGGCCAGCCTCGATGATTTCTTCCTCGCCGGCCGCAAGCTGGGGAAGGTCTACCAGTTCTTCCTGAACTTCGGGACGTCCACCCACGCGGACCAGGCGGTGGCGGTTTCGCGCGAGGTGTATCGCCAGGGCATCGGAGGGATGTGGATCCAGTCGCTGGTCCTGTTCCTGACACCGTTCTACTGGTTCACCGTGCTGCTCTTCCGCCGCGTGCGGCTCACGACCATCGGCGACTATTTCGCTGAACGGTTCGAGAGCCGGTTCCTGGCGGCTTCCTACGCGATCTTCTCGCTGGTGCTGTCGGCCCTGATCGGCGGCGGGATCGGATACCTGGTGGCCGGCAAGACGGCCGTGGCGATGACGCCGAAGACGGTCGAGCAGTGCACCGTGGCCGAGCGCCAGAGCATCGAGCAGTTCCAGGAACTGCGGAGCATCGAGGCGAAGGCGGCGGACACGCTGACGGCCGGCGACCGCCTGCGCCTGGAGGTGCTGCGCGAAAAGGAGAAGCGCGGCGAGCTGCGGTCGTTCGTCTCCCACGTCAGCGAAACCTGGTTCTACGTTGTCTACGTCGCCGTGGTGGGGATCTACACCATGATGGGCGGGTTCCGCGCGGCGGCGCTCACCGACGCCATCCAGGGGAGCCTGATTGTGGTGTTCTCGGTGATGCTCGCGCCGGTGGGACTCGCGCACCTGGGCGGCCTGCAGGGGCTGCACGAACGGGTGCCCGCCCATATGTTCGAGCTTTTCGGATCGGGCACGCTGACCGACTATGCGTGGTACACGGTGCTGGGGATGGTCCTCGCGAACCTGGTGTCGATCGTCGCGGTGGTGTCCGGCATGCAGACGGCGGGATCGGCGAAGAACGAGTTCACCGCGCGGGTCGGGATGATCGGCGGGATGTTCATGAAGCGCATCCTGATGCTCTTCTGGGCGTTCGCCGGCCTGCTCGCCGTCGGCCTCTACGCCGGCCGGCTCCACGACCCGGACCTGATCTGGGGCGTGATGACGCGCGACCTGCTGTGGCCCGGTGCCATCGGCCTGATGCTGGTGGGGGTTCTCTCCGCCAGCATGTCCTGGCTCGGCGCCTCGGCCGTCTCCCACTCGGCCCTCTTCATCCGAAATCTCTACAAGCCCTGGTTCCCGGACCGAAGCGACGCGCACTACCTGCTGGTCAGCCGCATCATGGTGGC
The DNA here is from genome assembly GCA_963744445.1 of uncultured Acidobacteriota bacterium. GTDB lineage: Bacteria > Acidobacteriota > Vicinamibacteria > Vicinamibacterales > Fen-181 > CAVUTP01. Next base: position 451,975 of record CAVUTP010000014.1, on the reverse strand, counting down.
CGTGACGCTGATCGGCGGCATCTTCGTCGCGCTGATAGCCGACAACCTCCTGGGGCTCTTCCAGTACGTCATCTCGGTGCCCGCCATCTTCGGTGCGTCGATCTGGCTCGGCTTCGTCTGGCGCCGCGTGACCAAGACGGCGGTGATCCTCCAGGTCGCCATCTGCCTGGCCGTCTACGCGCTGATCCCCACGGCGTTCTCATCGCTGGGTTGGGCCACCCGCACGCCGGCGTTCCTCGCGGAAACTTCGCCGCGCACCGCGATGGTCGCCACCCGGGCAACGGCTGAGGACGTGGCGGCAGGCCGCGCCGCGGCGGTGGGCGCGATCTTCGAGCAAGCCCACGACATCGCTCCCGTCGGGATCTTCTTCGACCGGGTCGCCCGAACGAACCCGGCGGATCCCGCATCACCCAGGGTCGGCCTCGGGCGCTTCAACGCGGAGATCTGGGTCCTCAGCTGGTTCGGGGTGGATTTCGGCGGCTGGTCGAAAGCGCAACTCATGGCCGCCCGCTTCTTCTTCGACGCGCTCTTTCCGTTCGTGCTGCTCATCGCGATCTCCCTGCTGACGAGACCGGCTGCGCCGGCCGTCCTCGACCGGTTCTTCGCGCGGGTGCACACCCCGGTGCAGCCGTCACCGGCAGCCGACAACGCGGCGATCGAGGCGGCCTATGCCAACCCCCGGATGTACGATCGCGACAAGCTGTTTCCCGGCCGCCACTGGGAGATCCTGAAGCCGTCGGCCGGCGACTTCCTTGGTTTCTTCGGAACCTGGCTGCTGGTCGGCGTCATCGTCCTGCTGCTGTGGCTGATGGTGACGGTCCAATGAGCGCCTCTCCCCGCGAGCGCCCGCGCGTCGGCCTCGACAACTATGGCCTCTTCCCGCTGAACCTCACGCCCATCGACACGCTGCGCTGGGCAGCGGGCCACGGCGCCGCCGGCGTGGCGTTCTCGGGTTTGCCGCCCGAACAGGGGGCCTCGGTGACGCCGTCGGCCCTGCGCGATCTCGCGTCCGTCGCCGGTGAGCACGGCCTTTACCTGGAGTGGGGCGGCGGCCAGCATATTCCGCGGGACATGGGGAGCTGGGCACGGAAGGATCTGGCGGGCGTCAACAGGCTTGCCGCGGGGCAGGCCGCGGCGCTCGGCGCCCGCGTCGTCCGATCGTGCTCGGGCGGGCTGATGCGCTGGCGCGACGACTCCCCCCCCACCGAGACCCTTCTGCGCGAAGCCGCCGCCGGTCTCGTGGCGCAGCGCGGGATGTTCCGCGATCACCGGCGTGGTACTGGCCATCGAGACGCACTTCGAGTTCACGTCGCACGAGCTCGTGCGGCTGCTGGAGATGTGCGAGGCCGATCCGGGCGACTGGCTCGGCATCTGCCTCGACACCATGAACCTGCTGACGATGGCCGAGGAGCCGGTGCGGGCGACGCGGCGGCTGCTGCCTTGGGTGGTGAGCACGCACATCAAGGACGGCGGAGTCCGCGTGGATGCCGCGGGCCTGACCACCTTCACCGCAGTTGTCGGGAAGGGGGTCGTGGATTTCCGCGCGATCCTCCGGTTGCTCGCCTCGCTCCCGCGCACCGTGCACCTGTCGGTGGAGGACCACGGCGGAGATTTCCTGCTGCCGATCTGACGATCCGCGGTTCCTCTCCCGCTTCCCCGACCTCGAAGCGGGCGAACTGGCAGCACTTGTACAGCTGGGGTGCCAGACGGCCGAGGAGCGCTCGTGCCGGCCGCTTCCTCGCGCGGAATGGCCGGACGTGTGCGAGCGGAGGTTGATCGAGGACCTCGAGGCGTTGCAGGCCCTCGTGGCGGAGGTCTTTCACGATGCCCGCGTCTGAGCCGCTCGCCGCCGGTCGCCACAGGCCGTTTCGCTACCGGACGGTCGAGGCGCTGCGCCTCGCCTGCGCACAGCTGGGTGTTTCGCTTCGGCTGCAAAGCGACCTCAGGCCGCTCTTCGAGCCGCTTCCGCTCGGCCGTGTCACCGTCCCAAACCGGCTCGCGGTGCAGCCGATGGAGGGCTGCGACGCGTTCCCCGACGGCTCCCCGAGCGACCTGACCTTCGAACGCTACCGGCGCTTTGGCGCGGGCGGCAGCGGCCTCATCTGGTTCGAAGCCACGAGCATCGTGCCCGATGGCCGGGCGAACCGGCACCAGCTGATGCTGACGCGCCGCACCCTGCCCGCCTTTCGGCGGCTGGTGCTGGTGGCTCGAGAGGCCGCTGCGGGAAGCCTTGGCGCCGGGCACAGGCCCGTGCTGGTGCTGCAGCTCACGCACTCCGGGCGATTCAGCGCCCGCGACCCATGCGCTCCCGTCCGAGTGGCGTGCGCCAACCCGCACCTCGATATCCCGGACCAGCCGTCGGCGCCGTGGGCGGACGAGGAACTGGACAGGTTGGTCGATCAGTTCGCCGAGGCTGCCGCTCTTGCGGCGGAGGCCGGCTTCGACCTGATAGACATCAAGGCGTGTCACGGCTACCTGGTTCACGAACTGCTGGGTGCCCACACGCGCCTCCATGGCCGGTATGGGGGGAGCTTCGACAACCGGATACGCTTCCTCGCCGAAACCGTCGCACGATCGACGGCTCGAACCGGCCCCGGCTTCATCGCGGTTCGCATGAACGCGACCGACGGCATTCCTCACCCGTGGGGCTTCGGCACCGGGCCAGGCGAGGGTCTCGCGGTCGACCTGCGAGAGCCATGCGAGCTGGCGCGCCGACTTGCGGCCGCGGGGACGGCGCTGCTCAACGTGACGGCCGGCATCCCCGCACGGCTTCCACACATCGGGCGTCCCTTCGATCGGGCCGCGGGCGGCGGCCCTCCACCCGCGGAGCACCCGCTCGTCGGCGTCGAGCGTCTGCTACGGGTGACGGGGGCAATCCAGCACGCGGTTCCCGCGACCCCCGTGGTCGGCACCGGTTACTCCTGGCTTCGCGCCTTCTGGCCCCAGGTGGGCGCGGCGGTCGTGGCGGACGGAGGCGCGGCCGCCATCGGTCTCGGCCGCGGCGTATTCGCCTACCCGGATGCGCCGCTGGACCTGCTCCGGCGCGGGAAACTCGACCCGTCGAAGTGCTGCGTGGCGTGTTCCAGCTGCTCCGAGCTGATGCGGGCACGGGTCCCGACGGGCTGCGTCGTGCGGGATCACGCACGGTATCGTCCGCTCCGGTTGTTGGCGGGCGAAGGGGGCCGGGTGTGAGGCAGGACACACGTCGGATCGACGGCCGGCCTGCGAGGGTCATCTCGGTCAACACGCTGGTCGTGGGAAGCGGCGCCGCGGGTCTCAAGGCGGCGTCCACGCTGCCCGCGCTGGGGCAGCGCGACGTGCTGATCGTGACCGAGCGGTGGGGTGGAGGCGCGTCGGCCAATGCCGGGTCCGACAAGCAGACCTACTACCGCGCCTCGCTTTCGGGCAACGTGCCCGACTCGGCCCGCGACATGGCCCGCGACCTGTTCGCCGGGGGCTGCATGCACGGGGACATCGCTCTCGCCGAGGCGCAGCACTCCGCGCAGGCGTTCTACCATCTCGTCTCGCTTGGCGTTCCGTTCCCGCACGACACCTACGGCGGCTTCCCCGGCTACCTGACCGATCACGATCCGCGCGGGCGCGGCACCTCCGCCGGACCCTGCACGTCGCGATTCATGGTCGAGGCGCTCGGGCGTGAAGTTCGGGACCGCGGGACGGAAGTGTTCGACGGCTGCCAGGTGGTGGCCCTGCTGGCCGGATCGCACGAGGGTGAACTGCGAATTGAAGGCGCTGCGGCTCTCGATCTCGAGGATCCGGACGGGCCGCAGCTGGTGCTGGTGAACGCCACCAACGTCGTCCTCGCCACGGGTGGACCGGGTGTGATGTACGCCGATTCGGTGTACCCGCGCGGCCAGGCCGGCTCGATCGGCATGGCGCTGGCCATCGGCGCCGTGGCGCAGAACCTCACCGAGTCGCAGTTCGGCCTTGCTTCGATCGCGTTCCGCTGGAACCTCTCCGGCTCGTACCAGCAGGTCGTTCCCCGCTACGTCTCCACCGACGCGGACGGCCGCGACGAGCGCGAGTTCCTGAACGACGCATTCCCCGACGCCGGCACGCTCGGCACGGCGATCTTCCGGAAGGGGTACCAATGGCCGTTCGACCCGCGGCGGGTGGCCGGGTACGGGTCCTCGCTGATCGACCTGCTCGTCTACCGCGAGCGAACGGAACGCGGCCGCAGGGTCTACCTCGATTTCACCCGCAACCCCGACTGCGGCGGCCGTCTCGGCGCGTTCTCGCTCGCGGGGCTGGCCGAGGAGGCGCGCGAATACCTGTCCCGGAGCGGCGCGCTCGGCGACACTCGCACTCCGATCGAGCGTCTCGAGCGCATGAACCCGCCCGCCATCCAGCTGTACCTCGATCACGGGATTGACCTCCGTCGAGAGCGGCTGGAGATCGCCGTCTGCGCGCAGCACAACAATGGCGGGCTCAAGGGCAACCACTGGTGGGAGTCGAACGTCCGCGGCCTCTTCCCGGTCGGAGAAGTCAACGGATCGCACGGGGTGTACCGGCCGGGAGGCGCGGCGCTGAACGCCGGGCAGGTTGGCGGGCTTCGAGCCGCGATGTACATCGCCAGGCGCCGGCGGGAGGATCCGCCGCCGGTCGATGCTTTTCTTTTCAATCAACTCGCGAGGCTGCGCACGATTCTGCAGTCGCTCGAGTGCGCGGCACGCTCGCGCAACGTCCGGGCGGAGATCCAGTCGAGGATGTCGCGCTCGGGCGCTCACATCCGCTCGCTCGAGAGCGCGCGGAAGGCCGCCGGCGAGGCGTGGACGCTGTACGACGAGCTCCGGAGGGGCCGCGTGCGGGGCGAGGGTCGCGCGGCGGATGCGCTTCGCGACACCGACATGGCGCTCGCCCACGCCCTCTACCTCGAATCGATTGCGGAGTACATTACCTGCGGCGGCCGAAGCCGCGGCTCCTACCTGGTCGTCGATTCGGCCGTTGACCCGGGTCAATCAGGCCTCGGGTCCCGTTGGCAGTTCGCCCTCGACGAGCCGGGTTCCATGGTGAGCTCGCACGTGTTGGAGATCTCACTGGGGGCGGACGGGGGCGTCAAGAAGGCCTGGACTCCGGTGCGGCCCATTCCCGAACCCGATACCTGGTTCGAGTCGGTCTGGCGGGCGTACCGGGATGACGAGGTGATACGGTGAGAGAACCTGTCGCACTGGTGACCGGCGCAAGCCGGGGCATTGGCCGAGCGATTGCCGCGTCACTGGCGGGGGCCGGATTCCGGGTCGCGGGCGTAGGCCGGCCGGCTGGCGGCGACGGCGAGGGCACTCCGGGCGGCCTCGCGTCGATCGCGCGCGAGGTCGCGGCAGCCGGCGGGATCTTTCTGCCGGTCGTCGCCAACGTCGCGGATCTCGATGCGCACGCGGTCATCGTGCGCACGGTCGAGGAGGCCTTGGGCGGGATTGACGTCTTCGTGAGCAACGCAGGCATCGCGCCGTCACCCCGGCGCGATGTGCTGGACATGACGCCCGGGAGCTTCGACCGGGTCCTCGGCGTGAACCTTCGCGGAAGCGTGTTCCTGGCGCAGCGCGTGGCCCGCCAGATGCTCGCCACGCCGGGCGGCGCGCAGCCGCGGTCGCTGATCTTCATCACTTCGATCTCCGCCGCCGCCTCGTCGCCCGAGCGCGCGGAATACTGCATCTCCAAGGCCGGAGCGAGCATGGCCGCACGGGTGCTGGCCGACCGGCTGGCCGGCTGCGGCATCTCCGTGTTCGAGGTGAGGCCCGGCATCATCAGGACCGACATGACGGCGCCCGCTAAGGAGAAGTACCATCGCCGGATCGAGGAGGGTCTCGTGCCCCAGGGGCGCTGGGGCGAGACGGAGGACGTGGCCCGGGCCGTGCTCGCCCTGGCGCGCGGCGACTTCCGGTATTCGACCGGCACGGTCGTCCGCGTGGACGGCGGCCTTGGCCTGCCGCGTCTGTGATCCGCGCCATGGCAACCCAGCGTTCGCTCGTTCTCGTGTGCAACTCCCACATCGACCCGGTCTGGCTCTGGCCGTGGGAAGAAGGCCTGGCCGCGACGCTCGCGACCTTCCGCGCAGCGGCGGACCTCTGCGAGGAGTTCGACGACTTCGTGTTCTGCCACAACGAGGCCCTGCTCTACCAGTGGGTGGAGCAATACGAGCCGGCCCTGTTCGCGCGGCTGCAGCGGTTGGTCGCCGCAGGCCGCTGGCACATCATGGGCGGGTGGTACGTCCAGCCCGACTGCAATCTCCCCTCGGGCGAGTCGCTGGTCCGCCAAGTGCTGATCGGGAAGAACTACTTCCTGGATCGCTTCGGTGTGGAGCCGACCGTCGCGATCAACTTCGACCCCTTCGGTCACACGCGCGGCCTCGTGCAGATCCTGGCCAAGGCCGGATACGACGGCTACCTGTTCTGTCGCCCCGACGCGACCTGGCTGTCGTTGCCCTCGGACGACTTCCGCTGGGTGGGCTACGACGGCTCCACGGTCCTGGCGCACCGGGCCGGCGAGCACTACAACTCCGAGCGCGGGCGGGCCGGGAGCAAGGTGGAGCGATGGCTCGAGGCCCATGCGGCGCGCCAGCGCGGGCTCCTGCTCTGGGGCGTAGGGAACCACGGCGGCGGGCCGTCGCGCGGGGACCTGCACTCGCTGGCCGCCCTGCGCGCAGGACCGGACGATCGCGAGATTTTCCACGGACGGCCGGAAGACTACTTCGCCGTCCTCCGCGACTCTGCCGATTCGCTCCCGTCACACGAAGGGGATCTCAATCCCTGGGCGGTCGGCTGCTACACCTCCATGGCCACGGTGAAGCAGGCGCATGCGCGGCTCGAGCGCTCGATCTTCGCGACGGAAGCGCTGAGCGCGACTGCCTCGCTCCAGGGTCTCCTTCCCTACCCGTCCGCCGGGCTCCGCGAAGCCCTCGAGGACCTGCTGTTCTGCCAGTTCCACGACATCCTCCCCGGCGAAGGCGTCAGGGAGGTCGAGCAGCAGGCCCTCGCGCGGCTCGGCCATGGTTCCGAGATCGTCAGCCGGTTGCGCGCGCGCGCCTTCTTCGCGCTGCTCTCCGGCGAACCGCCTGCGCCGGAAGGTGATTACCCGATCGTCGCCCTCAACCACCTGCCGACCTCCGTGCACGAAACGCTCGTCGTGGAGTTCCAGCCACCGGAGCCTAACTTCGACCGGAATGTGTTCTGGCAGCCTGAGAATCACGGACGCCGACGGGCGCGTCTTGCCGTCCCAGCTCGAGAAGGAAAGCTGCAACATCCAGGTGGACCAGCGGAAACGGGTGGTCTTCAGAGCCAGGCTCGCGCCGATGTCTCCGACGCGGTTTGGCTGCCGGCTGGCCACGGTTGCCCGGGGCGCGGCCCCCAGCCTCCGTCCCCTCGAGGCGCCTCTCGTCCACCGTAACCACGAACTCCACGTCAACGTGGACCCGGAAAGCGGGCTCCTTGCCAGCTACCGGGCAGGCGGAATCGATTACCTGCTGGGACCGGCGCCCCGGCCTCTCGTCTTCCGGGACACCGCGGACCCGTGGGGCATGAAGGTCCGCGGATTCCGCGAACTCGCGGGCGAGTTCACCCTCGCCTCGCCTGCGGCCGCCGCTGCGATCGCCGGCATCGGCGGGCGGGAACTGCCGCCGGTCAGGATCGTCGAGGATGGACCAGTCCGCACGGTCGTTGAGGCGCTGTTCGAGCATGGCCGCTCGACGCTCTGCCTGCGATACAAGCTTCCGGCGGAGGGAACGGAGATGGAGATCGAGGCACAAGTCGCCTGGCACGAGACGGATCGGTGCCTGAAGCTCTCGTTCCCGACGGCGTGCGCCGGCGGTGACGTCCGGTGCCAGGTGGCGTACGGCGTGGAACGCGTGCGACGCGAGGCGGAGGAGGCCGTCGGGCACCGCTGGCAGGCACTCCTCACCCCCGATGGCCGCCACGCCATCACGCTCGTGAACGACGCGACATACGGTTTCGACGCGGGCGGGGGCGACCTCCGCGTCTCGCTGCTGCGCGCCCCGGCGTACGCGGGTCACCCAGTGGACGAGGTCACGCCGATCGTGCGGGAGGATCGCTTCGAACCGCGCGAGGATCAGGGGCCGCACCGGTTCCGTTTCTGGCTCAATGCCGGGCCCGCTGCCTCTCGCCTGGCCGCGATCGACCAGGAGTCGCTTCTCCGTCCTGACGGCATCATAGCACTCTGCGTCTTCCCGCCCGGCGGGGGGTTGCCGGCGGCGCCAGGCCTGGTCCTCACCGATGCCGCGGTGAGGCTGGCCGCGCTGAAGATGAGCGAGGACGGAGGCGCGGCTGGTCGTGCGGCTGTTCGAGACCACCGGCACCGGGCGCCGTGTCGTGGTACTCGTGCCGGCGCTCGACGTGTCGTTCGACGTCGCACTCGGCGGCTTCGAGCTGAAGACGTTCGCGATCGATCCCGCCTCGGGCTCCGTGCACCGAGACCGACCTCCTGGAGCGGAACCTCCCGCCGCGATGAGCAGCCAACCGTCGCACCCGGTCGTGTCCTCATGGTCGCCATTGGCGGCTATGGGTACTACTACCTTCAGACCTGCTGGAACAGGTGCCGCCAGACAGCGCGCGCCTTGCGGGCGTCGTCGATCCGCGAGGCAAGGCAGTCGGGAGCCTGGGACCAGGTGTGCCGGCTCGGCGTCCCGGTCTGCCCGACGATGGACGGCTTTCTACGGCGGCCGGCGGCCGCGCGGATCTCGCCGTCGTCGTGTCGCCAATCCAGTGGCACGTGCCGCAGAGCATCACCGCGCTTCGGAACGGATCCCACGTCCTCTGCGACAAGCCCCTGGGCGGCTCGGTGCAAGAGGCGGCCGCGCTCTTCGCCGACGCGGGATGCCTCGCGACGCTGGGTCATGATCGGCTACCAGTGGTCGTTCTCGACCGGCGATCCAGGAGCTGAAACGCGACATCCTCTCCGGCGCGTTCGGCCGCCCGCGACGCTTCTCGACGATCTGCTGCTGGCCGCGCGATTTCGGGTACTACCGCCGCAACACCTGGGCCGGCCGGATGCGGGACCCCGAAACGGGCGGCTGGGTGCGCGACAGCCCGGCGAACAACGCGATGGCGCATTTTCTCCACAACCTGCTGTACCTGGCCGGCGAACGGCCGGCCCGCGGCGGCTCGCCCGGTCTCGGTGGAGGGCACGTTGCAGCGCGCCTATCCGATCGAGACGGCGGACACGGTCGCCTGCCGCGTGCCACCACGCGAAGGGGTCGAAATCCTCTTCTACTGCCTCCCACGTCACCTCCACGCCGATCGAGCCGCGCTTCAGGCTGGAGTTCGACGACGGGGTGGTGCACTTCGATTCGCACGCAAAGCAGAATCGTCGCGAATCGATGCTGCGGGCCGGCAGAGGGAGTACGGCGCGCCGGACGACACCCCGCAGTTCCGCAAGCTGTTCGAGGCGATCGCGGCCGCCCGCCATCGGGACCCCGAGATTCGTCTGCGGTCCCGAAGCCGCGGCGGCGCAGACGGCCGTCGTCGAGTGCTGCACGAGACGGCGCCGGTTGCACCCTTCCCCGCCCCGACCATCGCGGGCGGTGAGGCTGACGGCCGGCTCCATGTGCCCGGCTTGGCGGAGACCCTGGAGAGCTGCTACGAGCGCGGCCTCCTGCCGCGCGAACTGAACGCCGCGCGGCCGACCGGCGGAGAGGTGCGATGAACCCGCGCGAACTCGTGCGTCGGACGGTCCGTTTCGCGAAGCCGGCGAGGGTGCCGCGACAGGCGTGGGTGCTGCCCTGGGCCGAGGAGCATCATCCCGCCGAGGTGCTCCGGTTGCGCCAGGAATTCCCGGACGACGTCGTGACGTCGCCGGGGCTTTACCGCCGGCCGCTACCCGTGCTGGGCGACCGCTACCAGGAAGGGTGTCTACATCGACGAGTGGGGATGCCGCTTCGAGAATATCCACGGCGGAGTGATCGGGATCGTCGAGGCAGCCGCTGATCCGGGAGTGGGCGGACCTCGAGGACTTCCGGACCCCCGACTGCACGCTCGCCGTGGACCGCGAGGCGGTCAACGCCTTCTGCGCCTCGACCGGACAGTTCGTGCTGGCCGGCACGCTGGTGAGGCCCTTCGAGCGGTACTGCTTCATCCGCACGATGGAGCAGGCGCTGGTGGATGTCTTCCGCCAGCCGGCGGGCTTCCGCGAACTGCTCGCGCGCCTTCATCGGCACTACATCCGCGAGGTCGAAGCCTGGAGCGCCACCGACGTGGACGCCATCGTCATCATGGACGACTGGGGCGCGCAAGACCGGATGATCGTCTCGCCGAAGCTGTGGCGAGAGGTCTTCAAGCCGACTCTACCGGGACTACTGCGAGGTCGCGCGGAAGGCCGGCAAGATGGTGTTCATGCACTCGGACGGCCACATCACCGAGATCGTCGAAGACCTGATCGAGGTCGGCGTGCAGGCGCTGAACAGCCAGGTGAAGTGCATGGGCGTCGCCGAATTGGGCGCGCGGTTCCGCGGCCGCCTCACGTTCTGGGGAGAAATCGATCGCCAGGAGGTGCTGCCGCTCGGGTCTCGGGAGGACGTGAGGGCCGCGGTCCGCGAGATGCGCGAGCATCTCTACGCGAACGGCGGGGTGATCGCGTCAGTGCGAGTTCGGGCCGGGGGCATGCCCCGACAACGTGTTCGAAGTCTTTCGCGCGTGGCGCGACCTGGACGGGCAGCGGACCTGAGACGGCCGGGTTCCCTTTGCGCGTCGAGCGGTCACGCCGGCGTTGGCTGGAACGGAGATCATCATGCGCGTGCAGAAGAACATCGTCCTCGGCGCCTTCGTGCTGGCTGGGTGTCTTGCACCGTGGTCCCAGCCCTCGCTCGAATCGGTCGCGAGGCAACGGAGAACCGCGGCCGTGCAACCGGCGCGGAAGGTGCCGTCCCCCCGGGACGCCTACCTGACGTACGCCCGGCAAGCCGCCGACTACACCTGGGATCACCGCGAGGAAATCCTGAAGCGGTGGCGCGACACGTTCGACCCGGAGAGCCCGTTCGGTTACCGTGCGCCCGGCGGACTCCTGGACCTCGCGTCGATCTACGCGTATCTGTATGAGCTGGAGAAGAACCCGGTCTACGCGGAGCGAGCGAAGCATGTGCTGCTGACCTACGGCGACTACCGCTCGCAGTTCCCCGAGTGGGCGGCGAAGAAGAGGCCGGACTATTCGAACGGAGTGCCGGCCCTGCCCGACTTCTTCGTGGTGATGCGGTACCTGCGCGCCTACGACACCCTGCACCGCCTCGGCCGGCTTTCGGGGGAAGAGGCCGCAAAGGTCGAACAAACGGCGGCCCACAGCATCGACTACCTCCTGCAGACCTCCGAGTGGGGGACGATGAACCGGACGATGCTCCGGGCCGAATCGCTCGCCTGGGCGGTACGCTCGATGCCCAGGCACCCGAGGGCGGCGGCGTGGGACCTGCAGCGCCGAGCGCTCGGCGACGACAACTGGGGCAACTGGGAAATCGAGGATGCGACGCTGTACCACGGCGTCTGGCTGTACGCGCTGCTCGGCTACGCGGACGCGACCGGCAGGCTGCAGGAGCTGTTCCGCACGCCGGAGATGTACTACTACGCCCATTACTTCCTGAACCTGATGTCGCCGGCAGGCGTGGTGCCGGATTTCGGCGATTCGCACTGGACGAGCAACTGGCAGCACTTCCTCGTCTTCTTCCACGCGGCGGCGGCACGGCTCGACGACCCACAGATGAAGTGGGCTGCCGAGCGCATCGCCAGCCGCTTCCTGCCAACCCTCGCGCCGACGAGCGCGGGGCTGGGCTGCTTCCTGCTCGACGCCTACCGGTGGGGACGGGACGAGATCCAGCCAGCCGCCCCGACCCAGCTGAGCGTCGAGGTCATGGAGGACGTGCAGGGGAAGAAGATCGTCTTCCGCAACGGCTGGCAGCCCGACTCGTCCTACCTCCTCCTCAACTACCGGGACGAGGGCGACGGCGGCATGAACTTCCGCGACTACCTCCGAGACTCGATCCCGGTCGAAGAGGAGAAGATGACGCACGGCCACGCGGACGAGAACAGCATCGCGCTGCTGATGAGCGGCGGCTCCGTGCTGCTCAGGGACGGCGGGTACCGCGACTACATGCCGAGCGGGCCGTTCGGCGCGTATCGCCAGGACTACTTCCACAACCGCCTGGTCGTTCGCCCCGAGAAGATCTGGATGGGCCAGAGGGACGGCGAGGAGCGGTACAGCCAGCGCGGGCCGATCCCCGGGCAGCCCACGTTGGAGTTCCTCCGCGACGCGGGCTCGTACCGGCCGGTCCGCACGCGCAAGGTGGACTTCCTCTCCCTGCCGGAGTTCGACTACAGCCGCACCCGCCTGATCGACGACGGCTGGGGGTACGACGCCGATCGGATCGTCGTGTACGTGAAGGACCCCGAGATGTTCGTTGTCTTCGACGTCTTCAAGTCGAGGACCGACGAGTTCTTCACGCTGGCCAACCTCTGGCACACCCGGCAGATCTACGCCAGGGGCGCTCACTGGTACGACACGGGCTACGACGTCATCGGGAACGAGAAGCTGCCGGACGACAAGCGGCTGCTGGTGCTGTTCCCCCACACGCATTTCCGGCTCGAGGGCGTCGAACCGCTGAAGCGTCACGCACAGGACGAGCAGGTGATCCACCAGGTCACCGGGAGGCACTTCGAGCAGACCCAGACCGAGGGGTTCGTCACGGTGCTCGTCCCGCACGGCAAGGACCAGGACCCGGCGGCGCTGGCCTCGCGGGTGACGGCGGTGGAAACTGCCCCGGAGCGCGCGGGCCTCGCAGTGCGGATCGACGCAGGCGGCCGCCAGGTCACCGTGGGCGTGAAGCAGGACCTGCGCCTCGATATCGCACGGGATCACCGGCGCCCGCGTTACGTGTTCGAGAAGGGGAAGATCGCCTACGGGCTGCTTCAGACGGACGGGGACCTGGTGTTCGCATCCGAGGCCGGCGGCGAGCTCAGTTACACCATCGTGAACATGACACGCGCCGAACGCGGCGGGCGCGTGCTGTTCCAGAACGGGTTCTCGTTCCACGGCCTGCCATTTGACGCCTCGACCGACACGAGCGGAGTGGACAAGGTGCGCTACTGGCGCGACACGGTGAAGATCGATGGCGCCGCGCGGTGAGGTGACGGTCCGAACGGGCCGGCCGGAGTTCGACGGTCTCTACCCGCTGGTCCGCTCGTTCCTGGAACACGATCGGCTCGACCTGTCGATCGACGGGCAGCGCATCCGGGGCTACCGGACGCCCGACGCCCGATCGGTCTGGATCCGCGACCACAGCGACATGATGCGCGGGTTCCGTTACTTCGAGCCGGACGTGACCAGCGCGGTGCAGCACTTCGCCGACACCCAGGCGTCCAACGGCCGGGTGTTCGACTACTTCACCACGTTCCCGGAGAAGCTGCCGAGCGAGCGGGAGAACTGGACGAAGTACGTGCGGGTGCCGGTGGAAGCCGACGTCGAGTACCGGCTCGTCAAAGCCGCGTACCTCGCGTGGCAGGCGTGCGGCGACGACGGCTGGGCGGCAAGGCTGCTGCCGAGCCTGGACAAGGCCCTCGAGTACATCCGCGCTCATCCGTGGTACTGGGACTCGGCATCGGGGCTCGTCAAGCGGCCCTACACGATCGACACCTGGGACTTCGCCTACACCGCCGGCCGCCACGAGTGGCTCCAGTTCCAGGTGACCGACAACAGCTACTGGGGCCTGATGCACGGCGATAACAGCGGGTACTACGAGGCCTACCGCCTGGTCGCCGCCCTGCACCGCCGGCTGGGCGACCCGGCCCGGGCCGCGACGTGGGAGGTGCGCGCGGCGGAACTCAGGGATCGGTTGAACGCGAGGTGCTGGAACGGCCGCTTCTACACCCACTTCGTGAAGCTGACGCCGGTGACGATCCCCGGCGTGAACGAGGATGATCAGCTCAGCCTCAGCAATCCGATGGACATCAACCGCGGCGCGGCGGATCACGGCCAGGCGGTGTCGATCCTGCGCGAGTACCAGAAGCGCAGGACGGCGTCGGGCGCGTTTGCCGAGTGGTTCTCCATCGACCCCCCGTTCCCCGACGGCATCTTCGGTGACGAGCGGCTGGTGGCGGGGGCGTACTGCAACGGAGGCATCATGCCGCTGGTCGGTGGCGAGCTCGCGCGAGCCGCGTTCGACCACGGATTCGAAGGGTATGGCGCCGACATCCTCGCGCGCTACCATCGGTTGGTGGCGGCGAGCGGCGAAACGTACCTGTGGGTACTTCCCCCACGGCAAGCCGAGCACCGTGGAAACCAGCACGAGCCCCGACGCGCTGCCGACCGACGGCTGGGGGTCGAGCGCCATGCTCTGGGCCCTGGTGGAAGGGCTTGCCGGCGTCGTGGACACCGGCTGCGGGTTCGACCGGGTGAGCCTGTCCCCACGATGGCCCGCGGCGGGAGTGGAGGAGGCGGAGGTGTCGGTCGGCTACGCCGCGTCGGGTCGCGGCGTGGGCTACCAGGCACGCTACCGCGCTGATTCGATCGTCCTCACCCTCGCTGTCAGCCTCTCGGACGTGCGATGCCATGTCCTCCTCCCCGCCGGGGCAGCCGCGCGGGACGTCACCGTCAACGGCGATATCGTCCCCTTCCTGACCGGGACGGTGGAGGACAGCCGGTACGTGGATTTCGAACTCAGGGTCAGGGACGGCGCGGACGTCCGAATAGAGCTTTGATCATGAACACGAAGAGACTTCCTCGGCAGCCTGGCCGCCGGTGCCGGGCTTGGCCTGGCCGGCGGACCAGCAGCGGCGCAGGAACTCGGCACGCCGGGCGCCTGGCGGGACCTGCGCGGACAGTTCCAGCTGCCGCCCAACTTGTTCTACTTCAACACGGCCGGCCTTGGGGCGTCCCCGCGAGCGGTCACCGACCGTGTCAAGGCGATGATGGACCGCGAGGAGGAAGCGCCCGCGCCGGGGCACAACGAGGAGGATTGGCTGCGGGTCCGCGGCAAGTGCGCGGCGTTGCTCGGCCCCTCGTGCCGGGCGTCCGAGATTGCCCTCGTCGGCTGTGCGACCGAGGGTGTCAATACCATCCTGAACGGATTGCCGCTCGGCCGCGGGGACGAGGTCCTGGTCTCGACGCACGAGCACCCGGCGCTCGTGATTCCCCTGCTCCACAAGATGAAGACCGCGGGCATCGTCGTCCGCACCTTCGAGCCGGATCTGAAGTCGCCGTCCGGCACGATGGCCCGCCTCGAGGCAGAGCTCACGGCGCGCACGCGGCTGATCTTCGTGAGCCACGTGACCTGCACCACCGGGCAAGTCCTCCCGGTCCCCGCCATCGGGCGTCTGGCGGCACAGCGCCGGCTCTGGTTCGCGCTCGACGGCGCGCAGTCCCTGGCGCAGTTCCCGATCGACATCGCCGCCACGGGCGCCCACTTCTACACGGCAAGCGCCCACAAGTTCCTGATGGCCCCCAAGCGCACGGGCATCCTGTACGTCAGGCAGGATCACCTCGAGACACTGGTCCCGACGGTGGTCGGCGCCTACTCGGATCAGAAGACGTCGCTTGCCGATCGCCTCTTGACGCTCCAACCGACGGCGCAGCGCTACGAGTACGGCACGCAAAACGACGCGCTGGTCTACGGCATCGAGGCAGCCGCGGACTTCGTCGCCGCGCTCGGCCTCGCGAACGTCTGGGAGCACAACCGCTCCCTGACCGAGATCTGCCTCGAAGGCTTGCGCCGGATCCCCGGCGTCGAAGTCCTCGCGCCGCCCGACACCGCGTCGCGCTCCGCGATGGTCACATTCCGCCTCGTCGGCCGGGACAACCGCGAGGTGGCCAACATGATCACGAGGCGGCGCCACCGCGTCCGCAGCGTCACGGAGGCCGGCCTCGACGCGGTCCGCGCGTCGTTTCACGTCTGCAACACCGAGGAGCAGGTTCGCGAACTGGTCCACGCGGTGGAGGACATTGCGGACGGCGAATAGAACAGCAGGCAGTAGGCCGCAGGAGTGGCTGTTGGTCGCCGGCAATCGATCACGCTGACAACGCACTTAACCGGAATTCGCTTGTCTTGACCACGAAGAACGAAAGGCACGAAGGCCACAAAGCTCTTTTGTCTTCTTCTTGTGTTCTTCGTGGTTCGTTCGTCGTCAAGCGAAGCAAGCGCTGGGCTGAGGGGGGATCTCGGTTCCGCCCCGCTGGAACACGGAGAAGACGATGACTGTCGCAGAGGCGTTACGAAAGGTGCGCGAGGTGACCGTCGAAGCCGGCGCGGCGGAGGTGTGCACGACGGCCGCCCTGGAAGTCGCTCGCGTGACGGGCGCCGCCGTTGTCAGCGTCTCGCCTGGCGACCGTGTGGAGGCTCCCGGCCGGTTCGCGGTCCGGATAGCGGGCAGCGTGGCGGGCGTGCGGCTCCTGCTTCAGCCCGACGGCGCGGGTTGCATCGAGAGCACCGACCCGCGGTTCCTGTTCGCGGGGTGCCGCTACCTGCTGGACGCAGCGTCCGACGCCGCCGACGCGACCTCGCTTGCCGCGGGCCGCACCCTCACGCCGGCCTTCGACTGGAACCGCGCGTGCTACGACATCTTCCTCACCCAGGAGGCGCGGATCCAGCGCGGGCTGGATCCCGAAACCTACGTCCGGCGTCTCGCGGAATCGGGCTTCACGCACATCGAGGTGAACGCCCTGGCGTACCCGATGGCACTCGAGACCGGGCCGAAGGGCGAGGTGTACCCGATGTTCTACACCTACTGCCCGGCCCTCGATCAGTTCGTTCACTCCCGCCTGAACGAGGGTTTGTACCCCCACTACTACTTGTCGGCCAACCTGGGGCGCCTCAAGCGGAACGCCGCCCTTGCAAGGAAATACGGCCTCGTCCCCGGCCTGCTGTGCTTCGAGCCGCGTGCCGTGCCGGAGGAGTTCTTCGCCCGCTACCCGATGCTGCGCGGCGCCCGAGTCGATCACCCGTTCCGGTCTTTCCGGCCCCGCTACACGATGACGCTGGCTCATCCCGTCGTCCGCGAGCATTACGCCGAGATGATCGGGGCGCTGCTGCGTGAAGTTCCCGACCTCGGCTACATGACGGTCTGGACGAACGACAGCGGGTCGGGCTTCGAGCACACCACCTCACTCTACGTGGGGCGGAACGGCGGCCCGTACATGGTGCGGGAATGGCGGGATCACCAGGCCATCGCGCAGGTGGCCGCGGAGCACGCGCTACTGTTCTTCCACACGCTGCGGGATGCGGCCCGCTCCGTGTAACCCGGGCTTCCGGGTGATCACCCGCCTCGAGTCGTTCATGGGCGAGCACGAGGCGCTCTGGGCCGGCCTCGGCGCCGGAGTGGAAGTCGAGACCAATTCGCTCGTGGCGAGGGGCTGGGCAATGCCCTACACGCACCCGCGCTACCCGGACTCGCACTCGGTCAACGGCGGGACGGTCCACCAGCTGCAGTTCGCCGATCGCGAGCGCGACCTGATGTCCGACCTCGCGTCACGCGGCGCAGCGGCTCACTTCTACGCGGCGGTGGGGCCGCACCAGCTCTTTGCGCCCCTCCTGGGCATCCCCTATCCCGGGCTCACCTATCGGCGGCTGAAGCTCCTGCACGACAACGGCGTGCGGCACCTCTCGCAGGTGGGCGGCACTTGCCCCCCCGAACTGGCGCCGTTCAACGTCAATCACGAGATCATGGCCCGCTTCCAGCTCGACCCGGGGATGGATCTCGACACAGAAGCGCGCCGTCTCGCGCGGCGCTGGGCGGGTGATGACGCCGATGCGCTGCTCGACGCCTGGCGTTGCGCGGAAGAGGCCATCCTCGCCTTCCCGAACGTCTGCACGCTCTACTCCACGATCGGCTTCACCTGGTACCGGTTGTGGGCCCGGCCGTTCGTCCCCAACATCGAAGCCATTCCCCGGCCGGAGCGCGCCTACTACGAAGACTTCATGTGCACGACGCCACACAACCCGAACAACGTGGACCTCGGGCGCGACGTGCTGTTCCGCCTCATCACCCCGGAGCAGGGTCGTTGCGACGCGGAACGCACCGATGCGAACGTCTGGCCCCCGCTCGACGCGGGCATCGCGCGCCTCGTAGCCGCTCGCGCGCGCGGCAACCGTGGAAGCTCGCGCCGCGGCAGCGGGCTCCGGACCGGCCTGCAGGATGAACCGCTGCTCACGGGAGACGTCATCGAGGACCAGCTGGTGCGCCTGAAGGCGCTGCGCTGCTGGATCGAAACGCAGCGAAACCTCGCTGCGTGGGTGGGCGCCGTGTACGGGTGGATGCAGGCGACGGACCCGGACGAGAAGAGACGGCACCGCCAGGCCCTGGACGACCTGATCGACCGCGAGATCGCGAACAGCCTGTCGCTCAGCGCGCTCCTCGACACCGGCGTCGAGTTCATGGCCACCACCGATCTCGGCGAAACGCCGCTCATCCACGGCCGCAACCTGAGGGCGCTCCTCGACCGGCGGGTCGCCCTCATGCGCCGGCACAGAGACGACGAGCCGTTCATCGACCACGATTACATGCTGCGCATGGCCGCGCTGCCGCTTGGCTGAGACATGCCGTTGTCTTCCAGGGATCGATTGCTGACTGCGTTGCGGCTCGGCGCGCCGGACCGCGTGCCGGTAACGACCCATCACCTGATGCCGTCGTTCCTGGCGGGGATGGGACTGTCCGAGCGCGAGTTCTTCGACCGCTTCGACCTCGACGCCATCTGCTGGACGACTCCGCTGGTGAGGCCGCCCGAGGCTGGAGGCGACGGTTGGGCGCTGGAGCGGGAGGACGTGCCCAATCCTGATTACCGCACCACCCGGTACCGCTTCGTTACCAGCCGCGGCTCCCTGACCACCGTCATCCAGCACGACGGGCGGATGGAGTGGGTTCGGGAGCGGCTGATCAAGGAGAAGCGGGACATCGACGTCCTCGAAGCCATCGCACTCGAGCCAATCTGCGACCGGGAGGCCGTGTCCGCGGCAGCCGACGCGATGGGGGATCGCGGCATCGTCAGGGGCGCCGTGCCCGGCTTCCCGGTGTACGGGCAGCCGGGGTGCTGGCAGGACGCAGCCGTCCTCTGCGGCATCGAGTTCCTGATCCTCGCCACGTTCTCGGACCCCCGCTGGGTCTCGGCGCTGCTGGCGATCCTTCAGCGCCCAAAGCGGGCGTTCCTCGAATCAGCGCTCGGCGCCCGCTTCGACCTCGTCGAGCTGGGCGGCGGCGATGCCTCCTCGACCGTGATCTCGCCGTCGATCTTCGACCGCTTCGTCGCGCCCTTCGACGCGCCCCTCGTCGCCGCCGCGCACGCCGCCGGGCTCCGTGTCGTGTATCACACGTGCGGCGGGATGATGCCGTTCCTCGAACGCATTGCCGACATGCGCCCCGACGCGATGGAGACGTTCACGCCTGCGGCGATGGGCGGCGACGCGCGCGTGGGCGAGGCGAAGCGCCGGATTGGCGCCCGCACGTGCATGATCGGCGCGTTCGACCAGTTCCACGACCTGGTCGGCTGCCCGCCGGACCAGACCAGGACGGCGGTGCGGCGATTGTTCGAGGAGGCGGGCGCCGGGGGCGGGTTCATCCTCGCGCCCTCGGACCACTTCTTCGAGGCCGACGAAGCGCTGCTCCACGCGTTCGCAGACGAAGCCAGGCAGTGCAGGTACTAGTGGCCTTCCAGTTCTTCAGGCCTGGCCTGGCCCGAGCAGCGTTCGGGCCCGTGCGAGGATCGTCGCGAGCTCCCCGGTCAGTCCCCCGCCCTGGGCAAGGTCCGGACGGCCGCCCCCGCGGCCTCCGAATTCCGCCATCAAAGCCTTGAGAACCGCCCCCGAGTCCAGGACCACGTCCTTGGACCGTGCGACGACGGTCATGACCGGCGAGGCCGAGGTGAAGAGCGCGACCGCGAATCCCGGGCTGGTGCAGATGGCGAGCGCCATCGCCTTCAGGCCGTTCTGGTCCTGACCCTCGATCGCCTGCACCACCTGGCGCCGGCCGTTCACTTCTTCGGCCGCAGCCGCAAGCACCGCGGCGTCGAAGCCGGCCAGCCGCTCCTGAAGCCCCCTGATCACCTTGCGCTGCTCTTTCGCGTCGGCTTGCAGCCGCTCCACCGCCGTCGGCAGTTCCTCGGGAGCGACGGACACGTGACGGATACAACCCGACACGGCGTCCCTGAACCGCCGAAGGAACCGGAGCGACCGGCCGCCGCACACGAACTCGAGTCTCGTGCCGCCGCGCAGCCGCTCGGCCGAGAGCACCGCGATCAAGCCGATGGCCCCCGCGCGTTCGACGTGGGTACCGCCGCACGCCGACAGGTCGTAGCCTTCGACCTCGATCACCCGCAGCGTCCCCGAGCGTTCGGGCTCTTTCCGCAGCGGGAGCGTCGCCGCCTCTGCCTCGTCCACGAAGCGGATACGCACCGGGCGGTCCTCCCACACGACACGGTTCGCCTCGGCCTCCGCCGCGGCGATCGCCTGGTCCGACAGCGGGATGGCAAGGTCCACGGTCGAGACGTCGGCCCCGAGGTGGAAGCCGACCGTGCGCGCACCGCTCAGCTTGTCCAGCGCCGCCGACAGGATGTGCTGCCCGGTGTGCTGCTGCATGTGGTCGAAGCGCCGCGCCCAGTCGATCCGCCCCCGCACGTCTTGTCCCGCCGGGAGGTCTCGGTCGAGAACGTGCAGCACCTCGCCTGATTCCGACTCGACCACCTCGATCACCCTGGCGTCGCCCAGGGTGCCAGTGTCGAAGGGCTGTCCGCCCGAGGTCGGGTAGAACGCGGTGGTATCGAGCACGACCACCGGCCGGTCTCCCACCCGCCGGGCCTCCACGACAACCGCGTCGAACTCGACGCAAGCAGGATCCCGGTAGTAGATGCGCTCAAACATCTTTGCTCCTGCTGGCGCAGCGCGGTTGCACCTGGCTACCGCGGCGCGAGCGCTGGGTCGGCGACGCCCGCCTCCGCGAAACCCTTCGCGCGGAGCTGGCAGCTGTCGCAGTGGCCGCACGGCCGGCCCGACGGAGAAGGATCGTAGCAGCTGAGGGTCACGGCGTAATCCACGCCAAGCTCGAGCCCTCGCCGGATGATCTCCGCCTTCGTCATGGGCAGCAGGGGTGCGTGGACGCGGAACGCCTGGCCCTCGACGCCGGCCTTGGTGGCCACGCCGGCCAGGCGCTCGAACGCCGCGATGAACTCCGGCCTGCAGTCCGGGTAGCCGGAATAGTCGAGCGCGTTGACGCCGATGTAGATATCTCGGCCGCCCAGCACCTCGGCCCACCCGAGCGCGAGCGACAGGAACAGGGTATTGCGCGCCGGCACGTAGGTTACCGGGATCTCGCCGCGGTCAATCGCCCGGTCCTTCGGAACGGCGATCCGGGCCGTCAAGGCCGACCCGCCGAACACCGCGAGGTCCACCTCCAGCTCGATGTGACGAACGGCGCCGACCGCGCGGGCCACGACGCGGGCGGCGTCAATCTCACGTGCATGTCGCTGACCGTAGGCCACCGTGAGGGCATACACGTCGAAACCCTCGTGGCGGGCAATTGCCGCCGCGGTCGCGGAGTCCAGGCCACCGCTCAACAACACGACGGCTCGGCGTCGGTCACTCATACGTGACGCCGTGCAGCTTCTTCATTCAGACCCCCCGTGCCGTGGCCCCCCAGATGTACTTGTGAACCTGCAGCTGCAGGCGCACCGGAAGGCGATCCGCCAGGATCCAGGCGGCCAGCTCCTTTGGGTCGAGAACTCCGTGAACGGGCGAAACCAGGATGCCCGACACGCGGCCGGACAAGGAGTGTTCGTCGATCACGCGCCGGGCGAAGTCGTAGTCCGCGCGGTCCTGGACAACGAACTTCACCTCGTCTCGAGGTCGTAGCCTGCCGAGGTTCGCCCAGTCCATGCGGTGCGACTCCCCGCTGGCCGGGCACTTCACGTCCATCACCGTGACGACCTTTGCCGGGATGCCTTCGAGGCTGCGGTGGCCGCCGGTCTCGAGCAGGACCTGGAAGCCGCTGTCCAGCAGCCGCTCCATGAGCGGGTAGACGTCGGGCTGCAGCAGCGGCTCGCCGCCGGTGATCTCGACGAGCCGGCAGCCGAAGGCTTCCACCTCCCGCAGCACCTCGTCAACGGTCCGCTTGGTGCCCTCCGTGAAGGCGTAGGGTGTGTCGCACCAGGAGCAGCGGAGGTCGCAGGCGGTCAGGCGGACGAACACGCACGGCAGGCCGGCCCAGGTCGATTCCCCCTGTATGGAGTGGAAGATCTCGTTCACCGTCAGCATTCGGGTGCATTGTACAATGGCGGCCCGGGAGGTGCCGATGCCCAAGCCCGTCTTCTACTGCAAGCCGACCTGAACGACGTGCCGCAACGCCAGAAGTTATCTGGACGAGATCGGCATCGAGGTGGAGTTCAAGGACATCACCAAGGACCCGCCCCCGAGGGCGTTCCTCGAGAAGCACGTGGCGGCGGACAGGTTTGCGGACTTCGTCAGCCGGCGCAGCCCCGTCTTCAAGGATCGGCCGCTGCCCGCGTCGAAGAAGGACGCCATCGACCTGATGCTGGAGCAGCCGAACCTGATCAAGCGACCGATCCTCGTCGCCGGGTCGAAGGTGCTCTTCGGCTTCGACAAGGAGGAATACCGGCGGGTGACAGGAGGACGGGGTTAAGTGGACAGTGGTCAGTGCTCGGTTGTCAGCGCGACCCTTCACGGCGTGACGACGCGATCTACTGGTCACTGGCCACTGGTATTGCGTATGTCCACAACCATCCGCGTTGGAACCAGCGGTTGGAGCTACCCTGAAGGAGCCGGATCCTGGAACGGGATCTTCTACCCGCCACGCGGCACGCGCGGGTTCAGGGCGGCCGACGAACTGCGCTACTACTCCGAGCACTTCGACACCGTCGAGGTGAACTCCACCTTCTACCGCCCGCCTTCCGCGGTCACCACCCGCCGTTGGGCGGAACAAACGCAGTCCGGGTTCGAATTCGCGGTGAAGCTCTATCAGAAGTTCACCCACGCGGGAATGATCGGCCGCGGACAGGGGCTGGGCCGCACGCCGAAGGAAGCCGGCGCGACGGGGTCGCTTCCCTCCCCGACGCCGGCCGACGCCGACGAGTTCCGCGCCGCCCTCGACCCGCTCGCGAGTGCCGGCAAGCTGGGACCGCTGCTGGTGCAGTTCCCGGCGGGCTTCCGCGCCACGCCCGAGACGCGCGAATACCTGGCGGATCTGCTCCTCGACTTTCGGGACTACGCGCTCGCCATCGAGCTTCGCCACAAATCGTGGAGCGACGACGGCACCCGGACCACGGCGCTGCTGAACGAGGTGGGCGCGGCCTGGGTCCAGATCGACGAGCCGAAGTTCCGCTTCTCCATCCGCCAGGACTTCGCCGCCAACACGCCGGGCTGCTACTACCTGAGGCTCCACGGCCGCAATGCCGCCCAGTGGTGGCGGCACGACTCGCCCGACGATCGCTACAACTACCTTTACACTTCCACCGAGTTGAAACCCTTCGCCGACACGATGAAGGAGGTCAGCGCCGGCGTCAGGAAGGCGTACCTCTACCTCAACAACCACTTCGCCGCGAAGGCGGTGGTCAACGCCACGGTCCTGAAGCACCAGCTCGGGATGTCGGTCGAAGGGCAGTTCCGCCAGGAGCTCGTGGAACGCTACCCGGACCTGAAGGGAATCGTCAGGACCGCGGGGTCGCTTCTGTAACGCCGACCCGCGGGCAGTAGGGGCTGATGGCGCAGGCGCCGCAACGCGGCCTGATGGGCCGGCACACGTTCTGGCCCCACACGACCAGGTACAGGTTGATATCCGGCCACCAACGCCGATCCGCCACGCGATACAGCGCCTGCTCGGTCTGCTCGGGCGTCTTCGTCCTCACCCACCCCAGCCTGTTGGAGATGCGGTGGACGTGCGTGTCCACGCAGATGTTGTCCCGGCTGGCGAAGGCGAGGATCAGCACCAGGTTCGCCGTCTTCCGGCCGACGCCCGGCAGCGTCAGCAGCTCCTCCATCGTCCCCGGCACCTTCCCGCCGAAGCGCTCCAGAATGAGGCGAGCGGTCTCCTTCACGTGGACGGCCTTGTTCCGGTAGAAGCTCACCGGGTAGATCAGCTTCTCGATCCGCGCCGTGGTGAGCCCTGCCATCTTCTCGGGAATGGGGGCCACGGCGAAGAGGCGGGAGGAGGCTGCGTCGGTGGTGGCGTCCTGGGTTCGCGCGGAAAGGAGCGTGCCAATCAGGACCTGGAAGGCCTTGTCGCGTCGCGACTCGGCAATCTTCTCGACGGCCGGAAGGCTGTGCTCCTTGATCGCGCGGGCGAGCACGCGCATCACCTGGGGAATGGGAAGCGGCGAAGCCATCTCGCTAGCCTACCGGATTCAGGGGAGAGCGGCCGCCGAGGACGGCCAGCACGTTGCTCACGGCAAGGTCCGCCATCGCGGTGCGCGTTTCGGTGGTCGCGCTCCCGAGATGTGGCGCCAACACGACGTTGTCCAGTGAGAGCAGGGCCTGGTGAACCGCCGGCTCGCGCTCGTAGACGTCGAGGGCGGCGCCGGCGATCAGCCGCTCCCCGAGCGCCCAGGCGAGGGCCTCCTCGTCCACGACGGGCCCCCTCGCGGTGTTCACCAGGTATGCGGAGCGCTTCATCCGCGTGAGCGCGGTCCGGTCGATCAGGTGGCGCGTTTTGGGGGTCAGCGGCACGTGGAGCGAGACGACGTCCGAGGTGCGCAGCAACTCGTCGAGCGACATCGTCTTCACGCCGGGAACCGGCAGCGGGCTGCGGGACGGCGGCGGCGGGGTGACGGCAAGCGAGAACGCGGCGACCGCCATGCCGAACGCGGGGGCCCGCGCGGCGACCGCCGCGCCGATGCGGCCGAGGCCCACGATACCCAGCTGCTTGCCGCGCAGCTCCATTCCCAGCATGTAGTCGAGCGCCCACCCCTTCCACTTGCCGGATCGCACGACGCGTTCGCCCTCGGCCACCCGCCGCGTGGCGGCCAGTATCAGCGCCCAGGTGAACTCGGCGGTCGCCTCGGTCAGCACGTCGGGCGTGTTGGTCACCGCGATTCCGCGCGCGCGCGCGAACGCCACGTCGACGTTGTCATAGCCGACCGCGATGTTGGCGATGACGCGGAGCCGGTCCCCCGCCGCAATCACCTCGCGGTCCACGGGATCGGTCAGCAGGCAGAGGAGGGCATCCTTGCCGGGCACGCGGGCGAGCAACTCCTCGCGCGGGATGGCGGAGGCGCCCTTGTACAGGTCCACGTCGCAGGTGGCCTCCAGACGCGCGAGGACCGACGACGGCACCCGGCGGGTGAGGAGGACCGCGGGCTTGACGCCGTCGGGCGAGGCTTCAGCCTTGCTTGCGGGAGCGGGCGTGCTTCTCACGGCAGGCTTCCGAGCAGAAGTAGTGCACCGTTCCCCCGTCGGTGAGCGTCAGGGCGTTGCCGGGGGGAAGGAACGTCCCGCAGACCGGGTCCCGGACCATCTTCACACCCCGTGACGGGCCCGCCGGCCGGGGCGGGTTCTCCCGTGTCGCGGCAATCGCGCTCGCGAGGACCCCGCGCAACACGCGGGCGAGCACCATGCCGAGAATCAGCAGGAGGAGGAAGCGGATCAGCATCACAGACCAGGCTTGGACACGGGGTTCGAGCCGTCGAGCTCGGGGTGCGCCGACTTCAGGCCCTGGAGCGCCCGTCGCGCGGCATCAGCCTCCGGGCTGGTGGGCGCGAGCTCAATCAGCTTCTGCCACGAAGCGGCCGCCCCCTTGAGATCCTGCTTGCCGAAGGCCCTCACGATGCCCTGGTTCAAGAGTGTCTTGGCGTGCTTCGGGTCGAGCTCGAGGGAGCGGTCGAACTGCTGAAGGGCGCGGTCCGCCTGGTTGAGGTAATAGAACGAGACGGCGAGATCCGTGCTCACGTTCGGGTCGTTGGGGTTCAGTTTCAGGGCCGCCTCGTACCACGTCACGGCCTCGGCGAAGCGCTCCGCGTCGAAGTAGAGATTGCCGAGCTGTACCCGGGTTGCCGCGTCGGAGGGGTTTCTCTCGGCCGCGCTGCGAAGCGCCTGCGCCTGGGCTTCGTCGAGCGGGCGTGGCTGCTGGCCCTGCCCCCCCTGCGGCGAGGATGCGGGTTCCGCTGCCGGCTGGGTGGCTGCCGTGGGCGCGGGACTCATGGCCATTCGCGGTACCCCGGCCTGGCTGCCGATGATCCAGCCAACCAGGAGCCCGAAGAACGTGCCAGCGACGGCGAGAACGATTGATTCCGGTTTCATTGAATGGCGGTCAAGGCTTGACGGTTAACGGGCGAGGGTCGGTGGCCGAGGGTCTGGCAGGGCACACATACTCGGTGACCCCGTGATCGAACCTGGACTCTGAACCCTGAACACTCGAGATGAGCTAGACGGATTGACCTTTGATCATAGCAGGGTCCTGCGAAACCAGTCCACCAGGGTGCCGACGAGGTCCGGCTGGCGTGACAGCATCACCGTGCCGTGCCCGGCGCCGTTCAGGACGAGCTGCTCGCGGGTGCCGGCTCCCTGCCCCGACAGCCGCCGCATCGTGATCATGGCGTAGTTGTCCTCCTGGCTGGCCACCAGGAGCGCGGGGCGGGCGCCGTAACGGTTGAGGGCCGCTTCGGTGCGAAGCCCCCGGTAATCCAAGCCTGCCGAGAGCAACGCGAGAGTCCGGACGGTTGGATCGCCGGCTGCCGCGAGGACGGCCAGGTTCGCGCCGATCGAGGCCCCGCCAAGGCCCACTCTGCCGCCAATGACGTCGGAACGCGTCGCGAGGTAGGCGCGAGCGGCCTTGACGTCCAACTGCATCGCCGCCAGCCCGGGACCGGTGGCCGGCGGCCCGTGGTCCGAGGCGCCATGCCCTCGAAGGTCGATGGCGAGCGCCACGATCCCAGCGTCGGCAAGCCTCTGCCCGAGCACCTGCCAGTCTTCGCGGGACCGTGTCTGCATGTGGACCAGGATGACGGCAGGAGCCGGCCGGCCGGGAAGGTAGATCGTGCCCGCGATGGACACGCCGTCCTCGGTCTTGAACATCACATTCTGCTGAGAGGTTGCGGCTCCGCCCGGCCAGACTGCCAGGAGAACGAACAGGCAGACGAGAAGGCGCTGTCTCACGGCTCAGGCCAACAGGGCGACCATCTCGCGGATCGCGCGCTCGAGGCCGACCAGCGCAGCCCGGGAAACGATGCTGTGCCCGATGTTCAGCTCGACGATCTCGCGGATCGCGGCGATGGGGTGGATGTTGAAGTAAGTCAGTCCGTGACCCGCAAGGACCTCGAGCCCGGCACCGGCCGCGCCGTTCGCCGCCTGCTGCACCTCGGCGAGCCTCTCGGCCACCGCGTCTCCGCGCGCGTCGGCGTACGACCCCGTGTTGATCTCGATCGCGTCAGCCCCGGCATCGCGTGACGCCCTCACCTGCACCGCGTCCGGGTCGATGAAGATCGAGACCCGGAGGCCGGCCGCCCGAAGCGCCTTGACGGCCTCTTCGACGCCGCGGCGGTTCGTCACCACGTCGAGGCCACCCTGGGTGGTCAACTCGTGCGGCCGCTCGGGGACGAGCGTCACCTGGTCGGGCTTCACCCGAAGCGCGATGCCGATCATCTCGTCGGTTGTCGCCATCTCGATGTTCAGTTTGGTGGAGACGACGTGCCGGAGCAGTTCGACGTCGCGATCCTTGATGTGCCGGCGATCTCCGCGCAGGTGGACGGTGATCCCCAGCGCACCGGCCAGTTCGGCGAGGATCGCGGCGGCCACCGGCTCGGGCTCGCGCGCCTTGCGCGCCTCCCGGATGGTGGCAATGTGGTCGATATTGACGGCAAGACGCATGTCGAACTCCCTCACCTCGGCGTGGCGTCTGGCAGGCCGCCGTCCACGGGAATCGTGGCCCCGGTCGTCGGCGTCTGCCTCGTGGCGAAGAAGAGCACCGCGTTGGCGACGTGGCGCGCGGTGACGCCCGCCTTGAGCAGGTTGCGGCTTCGGTAGTACGCCTCGAGGCCCGCCTCGTCCAGGCCGCGTGCGCGCATCCGGTCGGGCCCGACCTCCGCCCACAGCCCGGACTTCCGGGCGCCGTCCGAGAAGACCGCGTCGGGCGACACCATGTTGACCCGGACGCCAAGGTCCGCCATCTCGAGGCTCGCGATCCGCGCCAGCTGGTGAGAGGCCGCCTTGGTGGCGCTGTAGGCGCCGAACTTGGCGCCGGGCGCGAACACGTTCTTGGTGGAGACCAGGACGAGGTCTCCGCCGGTGCCCTGGGCACGGAACAGGCGCGCCGACTCCGCGAGCACGAGCAGCGTGCCCTCGACGTTGACCCGCTCGAGGCGGCGGAACACCTCGATGTCCATCTGCTCGAGCGGCGACACGTGTGCGATGCCGGCGTTGACGATGACCAGGTCGATCCCGCCCCAGCACCGGACCACCGACTGGTAGGCGCCGGCAACCGAGGCCCCGTCGGTGACGTCGAGCGGGACGCCGATGACCCGTGCGCCGAATGCCGACGAGAGGTCTCCGACCAGGCTGTCGAGTTGGGGACCGGCGAGGTCCGTCGCGCCAACCAGGCACCCCGCCTCCAGCAGGCCTCGGCACACGCCGGACCCGATGGCCCCCGCGGCGCCCGTCACCACCGCCACGCGCCCAGTCAGCGGCAGCGCGGTCCCGGGCAGCTTCGCATGCTGAAGGGTGCGGTACTCCATCGCGAAGAGGTCCGCCTCCGGCAGGCCTTCGTAGCGGCCAAACGCCGCCGCGCGCGCCTTTACGGCCAGCGTCTGGGCGGTGATGTCGCGCGCGATCGTCGCGGCCCCCAGGTCGTGCCCGGCGCAGAGGGCGCCAAGGCCCGGCAGGAGCACGACACGCGGAAGCGGGTCGAACGGCTCCATCCCTTCGGGCATCCGCGCGGCGTGCCGGTCCACGTAGGCCGAGTAGGCCTTCGCGTAGTCACCCACGGCGGCCGCCAGCTGCTCCCGCAGCCTGGCAGAGTCGGCGTAACAGGGGTCCTCCACCCAGGCGGGCAGCGCCTTGGTGCGAATCAGGTGGTCGGAGGTCAGCGGGGGCGTGAGCGCCAGGTCGCGCGCGCCAGGGGCGTCCACGAAGGCCAGCGTCTCGGGCGTCGTCAGCGGCAGGAGGATCACGCGGCGATGGGGATGGTCCGGATCACTGGTCGGCGCGGCGAGGAGGCCGCGCAGAACCGGCGCCACCTTCGCCAGCCGTTCGGCCGCCACTTCCGGTGACGTCGCCGACGCGCGCGGCACTGTGGCCGACAACCGCCGCTCGATCGCGCGTTCGGCACGCGTCACCAGCTCGATCATCGCCTCGTACGACTCGCGCGCCGTCTCTCCCCACGTGACCAGGCCGTGTCGTGCCCACACCATCCCGCGCGCGCCAGGCCTGGCCTCGACGGCGGCGGCCGCCGCGCGCGCCAGCGCAAACCCCGGCTTCACGTAGGGAAGCACGATCACCTCGTCGCCCAGGATCTCGGCCACGAGGCGCTCGCCGTCCGGCTGGTTCGTCAGCGTCAGGATCGCGTCTGCGTGCGTGTGGTCCACGAACGGCGCGGGAAGAAACGCGTGCACCAGCGCCTCGATCGACGCCACGGCCCGCGCCGGGCGCAGCAGCCGCAGCGTCAGCTCGTCCACCATCTCGGCGTCGCCGAGGGATTCCAGCGCGCGAAGGGCCCGCAGCCGCCCCAGGTCCAGCGGCAGGTGCGCCGATGGGGCCAACGTCGCCAGGTCCGCGCCAGAGGCCTTGACGAAGAGCGCAGGCTGGTCCTCGCCGAGGAGCGTCCGGACCTTGCCCTTCACCGAGGTGTTGCCGCCGCCGTGGAGCACGAGCGAGGGCTCGGCGCCAAGCAGCCGCGCCGAGTACGGTCCGAAGGGCGATGTCATCGCCGAACGCCGGGCCGTGCTCCCGCACGAACCGCTGCGCGTCGGCGTCGTTCCAGAGAGATTTCATCTATTCCTGATCCGCCGTCAGACCATCCCTGACGGAAGTCCCGCCGCCTGCTCTCGGGCAAGGGCCGTGGCCGACCCTGCCGCTCCTGGCTCCGGCTCGGCCGCCACTCGCAGTCGCCCTTCGCGACAGGGTCAACCGCGGCAGGAGCGGCGAGCGGCGGAGCAGAGCCAGCGGATGGTGATCACATGGGACGTATAGCCGAGTCCCGGGGCTCGCTTCGTTTGACGACGAACGAAACCACGAATCAAAAGAACACGAAGACAGGAGGGCCCGTGCCCTTCGTGCCTCCGTTCTTCGTGGTCAAGACCAGTGAATTCCCGTCTAAGTCCCGGCACCTCGAGACGTCCTGACCGCCTCGAGCATGAACCGCGCGTTGGCCTCCGCGTTCCGGCCGTCGAAGACGGCGCTGCCGGTGACGAGCAGGTCGGCGCCAGCCGCGGCCACCGCTGCCGCGTTGTCGCGCGTCACGCCGCCGTCCACGCACACGAGGATCTCCCGCCCGGTCACGGCCGTCATCTCCCGGACCTGGCGCACGCGGTCCATGGTAGCCGGGTTGAACTTCTGCCCGCCCCAACCCGGGTTGATCGCGAGCAGCACCACCATGTCGGTCTCGGGCAGGAGCGGCTCGAGCACCGACAGCGGCGTCCCGGGGTTGAGGGCAAGGCCGCGCACGATCCCGCGCGAAGGGTCGGCCGCGTGCCTCAGGCCGCCGAGCGCCTGGAGCACGCGGTGGATGTGCACGCACGACTCCTGGTGCACGGTGATGATGTCCGCGCCTGCCGCGGCGTAGTCCCCGAGCTTGTCCAGGGGATCGCGGATCATCAGGTGCACGTCCTTCAGGAGCGGCGTCTTCAGGGCCTTCACGAAAGGCGGCCCCACCGTCATCATCGGCGTGAAGCAGCCGTCCATCACGTCCACGTGCACCACGCCGATGCCCGCCCGCTCGAGCAGCGCGAGCTCGGATCCCAGCGCGAGCAGGTCCGCTGTCAGGACCCCCACGCTGGGCGCGGGGCAGATGGAGCGCAGCAAATCGAGAGTCGTCACTTGGCTATTGTCTACTTGGCAATTGACCATTTGCCCGGGCGAAGGCTGGCGCGGAACACCCGGACGCCAGCCCCCAAAATAGAGATTCGCCAAGTGGCCGTTTGCCACCTGGCGGCCGTGCTCACGCCACCGATACCGGTTTCTTTTCGTGGCGAAGCGTCTGGTACAGCTCGAACGCCTGCTCGGGCTTCATCAGCTCGTGCACCACCTTCTGCACCGCCTGGATCATCGCTTCCGGCGCGTCGGACTGGAAGATGTTGCGGCCCATGTCCACGCCGGCTGCGCCCTCGGTCACGGCCCGGTAGGCCATCGTCAGCGCTTCGAGCTCGGGCAGCTTCTTGCCGCCGGCCATGACGACCGGCACGGGGCAGGAGGCGGTCACGGTCTCGAAGCCTTCGGCGACGTAGTAGGTCTTCACGAACTGCGCGCCCAGCTCGGCGCAGATGCGGGTGGCGAGGCGGAAGTACTGAGCGTCGCGGACCATGTCCTTGCCGACCGCCGTCACCCCGAGCGTCGGGATGCCGTAGCGGTTGGCCATGTCCACCATCCGCGTCATGTTGTTCACGGTCTGCGTCTCGAACTCCCCGCCGATGAAGACCTGCACGGCCATCGCGGCCACGTTCATGCGCAGGCCGTCCTCGATGTCCACCGCCAGCAGCTCGTTCGACAGCTCCTTGCGGATGCTCGGGCCGCCGCTGGCGCGCATCACCACGCCGCGGTTGAACGACGGCGGGATCGTGGTGCGCAGGATGCCGCGGGTGAGCATGAGGGCATCGGCGTACGGCAGCAGCGGGACGATGTTCACGTCGATTCGCTCGAGGCCGGAGGTCGGCCCGAGGAAGTAGCCGTGATCGATCGCCAGCATGACCGTCCGGCCGGACCGCGGGTTGAAGATCCGCGCGAGCCGGTTCTGCATTCCCCAGTCGAGGGCCCCGGCGCCCTTCAGGAAGAACGCCTCGTTCCGGGCCGGGATGTCGAGGTGGTAGTCCTTGGTGTCCTTGATGTTGTCCAGATCTGCCATGTGAAGCTCTCTCCCTCCCTCATCCCAATTGCTGGCGCACCGAATCGGCGATCTCCTCGGCCCACTGCTGGATCAGGCGCTGATCGGGCCCCTCCAGCATCACCCGCAGGAGCGGTTCGGTCCCCGAGTAGCGGACCAGGACCCGGCCCGAATCACCCAGCCGGCGCTCGACGTCGCGCACCGCCGAGGCCACCTGCGGCATCTCCGACATGTCCGGCTTCGACTTCACCCGCACGTTCAGCAGGACCTGCGGATACGTCGTGAGCTGCCCGGCGAGATCCGAGAGATCGCGGCCGGTTGCCACCATCACCTCGAGGACGTTGAGCGCCGTGACGAGGCCGTCCCCGGTGAACAGGAAGTCGGAGAAGATGACGTGGCCCGACTGCTCGCCGCCGAGCGACAGACCGCGCGCCAGCATCTCCTCCATCACGTACTTGTCGCCGACGGGGCACCGGATCATCGTGATCCCCGTCTCCCGCAGCGCCACCTCGAGGCCGATGTTGCTCATGACGGTCGCGACCACGGCGTTGCCGCGCAGCCGGCCGGTGGCCTGCAGGTGCCGCGCCGCCAGCAACATGACCCCGTCACCGTTCACGATGTTCCCGAGGTGGTCGACCAGGATCGCGCGGTCGCCGTCACCGTCGAACGCCATCCCGACCCTACAACCCTCTTCCACGACCTTGTGGACCAGGAACTCGGGATGCGTGGACCCGCAGTCCAGGTTGATGTTGCGTCCGTCGGGCTCGCAGCCGAACGCGACCACGTCGAGGCCCAGCTCGCGCAGCAGGCGGGGCGCCAGGCCCGTGGTCGCCCCGTTGGAGCAGTCCACTGCGACGCGGGTGCCGGCCAGCGCCGACGCCGAAGGGAACGCCCGGCGCGCGTGGGCCAGGTACGCGGCCGAGAGGTCCTCGTCGGGCAGGGCGGCGGCGGCGCCCGCCGGGACATCCCACGACGCGTCCGCGATCACGCCCTCGATCTCGGCTTCCAGCCGCTCGGTGAACTTCTCGCCGGCGCCCGAGAAGACCTTGATCCCGTTGTCCTCGAATGGGTTGTGCGAGGCGGAGATGACGACGCCGGCGTCGAAGGCCGCCTCCCGCGTCAGGTAGGCGACGGCGGGCGTCGAGATGACGCCGGCGCTGGTGACCCGGCCGCCCGCCGAACGCGCGCCGTGAGCCAGCTCGCACGCCATCCACGCTCCCGACTCGCGCGTGTCGCGGCCCACCAGGAGGCTGTGCTCGGAGGCCGCGCGCGGGAGCGCCCGGACCAGCGCGGCGCCGAGCCGCCGGATCGTCCGCACGTCGAGGGGGTAGGTGCCAGCCCTCCCGCGCACCCCGTCGGTTCCAAAGAGTCGTTGTGCCATGGATGTCTGTGCCCGGGATCCGGCTGGGCCGAGGGATCACACCCGGGAGCGGCTGGGCTACCGGCCGATGTTTACCCGCACGGTGGCGGGATCGGTGCGAACCACGGTGAATTCCCGCGGATCGACCCGAACCGACAGACGATTGTACTGGCCCGGTCCGAGGCCGGCAAGGTCTACGTACGCCTCCACCTGGTCGGGGCGCAGCGCGTCGATGACGTTCTTCGGACCCTCGGTCAGGACCGACACGACCGGCGGAACGACCCGGGCGGACAGGCGCGGGCCGGCGTTCCGGATGCGGACGGGGACGTTCATGAGCGCCCGCTGCACCTTTGTCGGCACGACCTCGATGACCACGGCGGCCGTGACCGGCCGCTCGAGGCGCAGCCGCGCATCGGCCAGCCCCACCATCACCGTCTCGCGCACGGGACGGGTGGCCCCCTCCACCGAGATCGGCTCGGTGATCGCCTCCCGCAACGGCTTGAGGGCGCTCTCGGGGCCGACGACCTTGACCTCGGCGGGCTCGCTCCTCCAACCGGCCACTTCGTAGCCGTCAGCCGGCTTGCCCTCGCGCGGCGGGCGCACTGGCACGGTACGCGTCGCGGATGGCTCGAACGTCAGCGGGACCGTTCCAGGAGACACCTGCGTGATCTCGACGCCGAAAGGCGCGCGCACCTGTTCGCGCGTCAGGGGAAAGAACCGTTGCCCGGGCTTTGCGGTCGACAGGTCGATGACGGCGACTACATCACCCGCGGCCAGCTGGCTCAGTTGGCTCATCGCCCCGCGCACGCGGACGTCGATGCTCACGGGCGCGTTGTCCACGAGTTCCAGGGTGCCAGGCTGGTTCTGCAAGTCGAGCGGCACCCTCAGGCTGCGCTCGACGACCTCCTCGCCGGCGACGGCAAACCACAACGCCAGCGCGATGGCGACCGAGATGAACTTGAGCCCGAGATGGCGGAAGGGATGGTAGGCCATCAGTCGTACATCCCCCGAGGCTCGTGCCGGCGCGCGGCCCGCCCGGTGAGGAGCGGCCGGAGGCGGGCCCGCAGTTCCTCGGGCGTCAGGCCGCGATCGATGCGTCCCTCGAACGCCAGCGAGATCTGCCCGGTCTCCTCGGACACGATGACCGCCACCGCGTCGGTCTCCTCCGTCAGCCCGATCGCCGCCCGGTGCCTGGTCCCGAAGTCCTTGCTCACCAGCGGGTTCACCGTCAGCGGCAGGAAGCAGGCGGCGGCGGCAATCCGGTCGCCCTGAACGATGACCGCGCCATCGTGCAACGGCGCGCCCGGCCGGAAGATCGTGACGAGGAGGTCGTAGGTGACCGTGGCGTCGAGCGGAATCCCGCCCTCGATGTAGTTGCGCAGCCCGATATCGCGCTCGATGGCAATGATGGCGCCCGTCCGCTGGCCGGCCAGCATGGTGGCGGCAACGGCCATCTCTTCGAGCACGTCATCGGCCGCTTCCTGCCGGCCGAACAAGCCGGCAAACGGCGTGCGCCCGAAGTGCGCAAGGGTGCGGCGGATGTCGGCCTGGAATAGGACGATCAGCGCGAAGACCACGTAGCCCACCATGTTGCGAATGAGCCAGTTCACGGTCTCGAGGTGGCCCAGGCGGGAAACGTAGAAAAGCGCGAGCAGGAGCCCGGCGCCGAACGCCATTTGCACGGCGCGGGTGCCGCGGAGCAGCTTGAGGATCTCGTAGATCGCAACCGAGACGATCAGGATGTCAACGACATCCCACCAGTCCATCCGGTGCAGGATCCCGAGCACTGATTCCATGTCGTCGGTAACTCGTGAGAAGTCGGAAGGGAACAAGCCAGAACGGAAGAAGGCCTTCCGTCCTCTGATTCTGTCTCCTGACTTCTGTCTTCTGTCTGCTTCTCAAAAGAAGCGGGCCTTCCGCCTGATCTCGTCCGTCACTCGCGCCACCTGCACCATCTCACCGACCGAGTGCACCCGCACGACGTGCGCCCCCTGGAGGATGGCGGCGGCAACCGACGCGGCCGTGCCCCAGTCGCGCGAGGTTGGCGGGCACTCGCCGAGGGCGGCTTGCAGGAACGACTTCCGCGAGGTGCCGACCAGCACGGGCCGGTCGAGGGCCGCCAGCTCCGGCAGGCGCGCAAGCGCCTCGTAGCTGTGCTCCGCGAGCTTCGCGAACCCGATCCCCGGGTCGAGGATGACGGCCTCGCGCGGAACGCCAGCCGCGCCGGCGCGCTCGAGGGCCTCTGCCAGTTCCTGCGCGACCTCGCCGGCGACGTCCGTGTAGACCGCCTCGCGGTACATCTCCGCGGACGTGCCCCGCGTGTGCATCAGGACCAGGCCGGCGCCGGCGCCGGCCACCACCTCCCCGAGTCCCGAATCATACCTTAGGCCGCTGATGTCGTTCACGAGAGAAGCGCCCTCGGCCAGGGCGGCGCGGGCAACCGCGGCCTTGCGCGTGTCGACCGACACCGGCAGGCCGACGCGCGCGGTGATGGCGCGAAGCGCGGGAAGCAGGCGGCCGATCTCCTCGTCCTCCGGCACGACGCGCGCGCCGGGACGGGTGGACTCGGCACCAAGGTCGAGCAGGTCGGCACCCTGCGCCTCGGCGGCCTGGGCGAGATCGAGCGCCCGCGCGGGGTCGATCGACGGCGCGTGCTCGGCAAACGAATCGGGGGTGATGTTGACGATCGCCATCACGAGCGTGCGGCCGCCCAGCTCGAGGCGGCGCCCGCCCGTGATGGGCACGGTGTAGGGCTTACGCGGTACCAAGACCGCTCATTCCTGGGGCAGCGGCTTCTGGATCGGCGGGATGGGCGGCACGACCGCTCCCCGCTCGCGGCCCCTCGCGCGCGCCTCGTCGTCGGTGACCGACACCGCCGCCTGGGCGGACGAGAAGCCCGTGACCTCCTCGATCGTCGCGCCCGCCGACAGGCGGCGCACCTGCTCGCCGTCGAGCACCTCGTGCATCAGCAGCGCCTCGGCGATCCGGACCAGCGCCTCGCGATGCGCGTCCAGCAGCCGGTACGCGCGCTCGTAGTTCGCCGTCACGATCGCCTTGACCTCCTGGTCGATGCGGACGGCGGTGTCCTCGCTGAAATCCTGGTGTTGCGCGATCTCGCGGCCGAGGAAGATCTGCTCCTCCTTCTTGCCGAAGGTGAGCGGCCCCATGGCGGGGCTCATCCCCCACTCGCAGACCATCTTGCGCGCCAGGTCCGTCACTCGCTCGAGGTCGTTGCCCGCCCCGGTCGTCACGTTCTCGGTGGTGATCTCCTCGGCGATTCGCCCGGCGAGCAGGATGGCGATCTGATCGTCCAGGTAGGTGCGGGAGTAGTTGTGCTTCTCGTCCACGGGCAGCTGCTGGGTGAGGCCCAGGGCCATGCCGCGCGGGATGATCGTCACCTTGTGGATCGGGTCCGCGCCAGGGAGCAGCACCGTCAGCAGGGCGTGGCCGGCCTCGTGGATGGCCGTCACGCGCTTCTCGGAATCGCTGATGATCATCGACTTCCGCTCGGTGCCCATCAGCACCTTGTCCTTCGCGAACTCGAAGTCGAGCATCCGCACGACCTTCCCGTTGAAACGCGCGGCATACAGCGCCGCCTCGTTCACCAGGTTCGCCAGGTCTGCGCCCGAGAATCCAGCCGTCCCTCGCGCCAGCACGGTCACGTTCACGTCGTCGCCCAGCGGGATCTTGCGGGTGTGAACGCCGAGGATCCCCTCGCGGCCCTTCACGTCCGGACGGTTGACGACGATGCGGCGGTCGAAGCGCCCGGGGCGCAGCAGTGCCGGGTCGAGGACGTCGGGCCGGTTGGTGGCCGCCACCAGGATCACGCCCTCGTTCGACTCGAAGCCGTCCATCTCGACCAGCAGCTGGTTGAGGGTCTGCTCGCGCTCGTCATGCCCGCCGCCAAGCCCCGCGCCGCGGTGCCGGCCGACGGCGTCGATCTCGTCGATGAAGATGATGCAGGGGGCGTTCTTCTTGCCCTGCTCGAACAGGTCGCGAACCCGGGACGCGCCCACACCCACGAACATCTCGACGAAGTCGGAACCGCTGATCGAGAAGAAGGGAACGTTCGCCTCGCCGGCGACGGCCCGCGCCAGCAACGTCTTCCCGGTTCCCGGGGGCCCCATCAACAGCACGCCCTTCGGGATCCGCCCGCCGAGCTTCTGGAACCTCTGCGGCTCCTTGAGGAACTCGATGATCTCCTGAAGCTCTTCCTTCGCCTCGTCCACCCCGGCCACGTCCTTGAACGTCACCTTCTTCTGGGAGCTGGACGACAGCTTCGCCTTGCTCTTGCCGAACGACAGCGCCTTGTTGCCGCCGCTCTGCATCTGCCGCATCAGGAAGATCCAGAAGCCGATCATCAGCAGGATCGGCGCCCACGCGTAGAGCAGCGAAGCCCAGGGGCTGGCGCTGGGTTCCTTGGCCGTGACCTGGACGCCCTTGTCGAGCAGCTTGTTGCCCAGGCCGTCGAACTGGCCCGGTACCACCAGGCGAAAGCTCTCATTGGACTTGTCGACGCCGGTGACCTCGTTTCCGGTAATCGTGACCGTCGCCACCTGCCCGGAGTCCACGCGTTGCATGAACTCGCTGAACGTGATGACACGGTCCCGCTGCTGGAAGCTGTTGGAGAAGTTCCAGATCAGGACGACGCCGACGACCAGCACCATCCAGAACAGCAGACTCTTGAGCGTGGAGTTCAAACCCTTTCTCCCCTCAGCTTCAAGATTACCACGTCGTGTGTGCCCTGACTCACGCGGAAATCCTCGGCAATTCCATGCCCCGCAACCCACACGATCCGCCCCTCTCCGTCCACGACGATCGGAATCAGATCCCGTTCCTCGCGCGGCACCTTGCGGTCGACGAAGAGGTCCTGCAGCTTCTTCCACCCCCCGAGGCCGAGCGGGCGAAACCGGTCGCCGGGCCGGCGGGCGCGGACGACAAGACCGGAAACCGTTGCAGCGTCAAGCGTTGCTGTGCGGGGATCGCCGACGGCCAGCCGGAGCGCCTCGATCCCGGACTGCAGCTCGGCCGTCATGACCAGCCGAGTGCCGGGAAAAGAGACCTCTCCTGGAATAGACAACGCGCAGCCCGAGAAGTTCACTGCCGGGCTGGCAACGACCCCGGGTCGGGTGGCTGATCGGGTCAGGAGGAGCTCGGCGCCGCGGGCCTCGGCACGCTGTCGCGGAAGAGCCAAGCTTCCTTCCCGAGTCCCGACCGCCAGCTCCAACAGCCGTTCGGCCTCGTCGAACCCGACGAAACACCCCTCGCCGCCGACCCGGGCCATCGCCAGGCGCGCGACCCGGCGGCCGATGGCCGGCGGTGCCACGGCGAGCGCAAGCCGGTCCAGGGCGAGGCCTTCCCGGGTCTTCCGGCTGATGCGGGCCAGTTCGCTCGCGGCGAAATCGTCGAGAAAGGACGCGTCGGCGGCCCAGATGGCGGCGGTCCTCGACAACACGGTCACGATGCCCGGCGAAAACCGGTCACGGAGGAGCGGCAGCAATTCGTGCCGCACGCGGTTCCGCAGGTAGCGCCGGTCCCGGTTCGACTCGTCCTCCCGGTAAGACCGTCCGCACGACGTCAGCCAGCCGGCAAGGTCCGCATGCCGCTCCTCCAGCAGCGGCCGGACTACCGGTCCCCGTCGCACCCGGATGCCGGCCAGCCCCCTCGGGCCGGCTCCGCGGATGAGCGAGAGCAGGACCGTCTCGGCCTGGTCGTCCAGCGTGTGCGCGAGCGCGATGTGCGAGGCGCCAAGCCGCTCCGCCGAGGCCGCGAAGAATGCGTAGCGCAGACGCCGCCCGGCATCCTCGACCGAGGTCCGGAGTCGCCGCGCTTCCCCGCCCGCGTCCACGGCCGAGACGACGACCGGGAGGCGGAGGCCTTCGCCCAGCTCCCGGCAGAACGCTTCGTCTGCATCCGAAGCCGCGCCTCGGAGCCGGTGATTCACGTGCGCCAGGGCCGCGAGAGAGAAGCCGGCGCGGGGCGCCAGTTCATGCAGGACGTGGGCCAGGGCGGTCGAGTCCGCCCCGGCCGACACCGCGACCAGCGCTCGGGCGCCGGCCGGGAACAGGTCGTATCGAAGAATCGTCCGGTAGACGCGCTCGACCAGGGACAGCATGCGGGAGCGAGCGCCCTCAGGCGAGAGGAGGTGCTGGTGCCGGTGCAGGGACTTGAACCCCGGACTCCGCGGATATGAGCCGCGTGCTCTAACCAGCTGAGCTACACCGGCGTAAGCAATGATTTTACCACGGGCATTCGCGGCCCTCAACCAGCGAGGCAGCCAACAGCGGCAGCATGATCTCGTGGTGACCGAGGAGATAGTAGCCGCGCCCCACGCCCGCGGTCGGACGATCGACGACGTTCACCTGCGGCCGGTAGTGCCGGGTAAAGTCGAGGTTCACGGTAACGAGACCATCGAGGCTGTGCCCCTGGTTCCTGGCGACGGAGACGGCCTTGAGGAACACCTCGGGCAGGATGACCGCGGAGCCGCAGTTGACGAACACTCCGCCCGCCAGCCGGGATACGGCCGAAGCGAAGTACCGGAAGTCCCGCAAGCTGCCCTCACCCAGCGCCGCGCCCGACGCCGAGGGGTGCATATGGATGATGTCGGTGCCCATCGCTACGTGGACTGTCAGGGGGATGTCCAGGCGGCATGCCGCGGCAGTCACACTGGCCGCCTCGTGCTGGGGGTGGCGCTGCGACAGGAAGCGGCCCACCGACTGTCCGATGCCCAGACCGGCGGCCACGCCCTCGTTGATCGCCCCGTTCAGGAGGCGTCCGGTCTCCTCGGCCATCCCGAACGCGCCCGACCCCAACCCCCCGGCTACGTCCTCGGAGGTGGCCCCGGCAAGCGCTACCTCGAAGTCGTGGATCAAGCCCGCTCCGTTCGTGGCAAGCGCCGAAACGAAGCCCCGTTCCATCAAGTCGATCACGACCGGTCCCAGCCCGGTCTTCACGACGTGAGCGCCCAGGCCCCACACGATCCCTCTCCCGGCGCTTTTCGCATCCAGGAGCGCCCGGACCACGTGCCGGAAGTCCGCCCCCGCGAGGATGGACGGCAGAGACCCGAGCAGCCCCGGCACCCCCGACCCTTCCCGGTAGGGCCGCGCGAAATCCTCCGCCCGCACCTTGCTCGCCCGGCTCTTCAGCGGGTAGGTCTTGACGCCGCTCAGATCGAACTCTTCGTAAGGGAAAGGCATAGGCGCTCCCGGAGTCGTCAGCTGGCAGCTGGCGGCTTGCAGCTCGCAGCGTCACGCGCGTGTCCCGCTGCCGGCTGCCCGCCGCCCGCTGAAAGGGCTCTGTTCTCGACACGTCAGAGTATCAGCATCGCGTCGCCGTAACTGTAGAAGCGGTAGCCTCTCGCGACGGCTTCCCGGTAGGCCGCCAGCACGGCCTCGCGCCCCGCGAATGCGCACACGAGCATCAGGAGCGACGACCGCGGGAGGTGAAAGTTGGTCAGCAGACCGTCCACGACCCGGAATGGAAACCCCGGGTAGATGAACAACCCCGTCTCGCCCCGGCCGGCCCGAACGGGTCCGCCGCTTTCCGCCGCGGCCGATTCCAACGTCCGGGTCGTCGTGGTTCCCACCGCGACCACCCGCCGTCCTGCCCCCCGAGCGCCGTTCACTCTCTCGGCTGTCTCGGCCGGGATCTCGAACCATTCCTCGTCCACCCGGTGGTCCTCGACCAGCTCGGACCGTACGGGCTTGAACGTGCCGTAGCCGACGTGCAGCGTGAGGTGGGTTCGCTCCACGCCGCGGTCCTCCAGCGCCCCCATCAGACGGGGGGTCAGGTGAAGGCCCGCGGTCGGCGCCGCAATCGACCCTCGCGCGCGGGCGTAGACGGTCTGGTAGCGCTCCCGGTCCGACTGCTCGTCCGCCCGGTGGACGTAAGGCGGCAGCGGCATGTGTCCTATCGCATCCACCACCCGGTCCACGTCCTGGCCATCGCCTGCCCACAGCCGGATCGTCCGGCGGCCATGGTAATGCCGCTCGAGCACCTCGCCGCGAAGCGTCTGCCCTGCTCCCGTGAAGAGCATCCGCGAGCCGGGTCGCAGTTTCTGCCCTGGGTGGACGAGCGCCTCCCAGTGGTCCTCGTCGATCCGGCGGACCAGGAGGCATTCCACTGCGCCGCCGCTCGGGTCGCGGCGACCCAGGAGGCGCGCCGGGAACACCCGCGTGTCGTTGAGCACGAGGAGGTCGCCGGGGCGAAGGAATTCAGGCAGGGCGGCGACGGTGGCGTGGGACACGACGGCCCCCGTTGCCCGGTCAAGGACCAGCAGCCGGGAAGCCTCGCGGTCTCCGGCAGGACGCTGGGCGATCTGCTCCGGCGGGAGATCGAAGTCGAACAGCGCGACATCCACAGGGGCAGTGTAGCGGGGAATTGAGAACGCAGAATGGAGAATGGAGAACGGGGCGGGCGCGGATCGCGAACGCCCTGGGGACCGGCCCCTCCGATTACCGGGGCGGCCGGTCTCCAGGTGCCGCGCCGCCATCGACGGCCCCGGAGCCGGGGAGGGCGGGATGACCCAGGAGGGAACGACGACCGGTGGCGCGGCGGTGACCGCTCAGTGGATCATCGGCCGCAGCTCTACCCGCGACTGCCGCCAATCATCGGCGAGGATCGACCACAGTAACTGGTCGAAGTACTGGCCGCGGCAGTAGAGCGAACGCCTCAGCACGCCTTCCTGCACGGCGCCCAGCTTCCGCATCGCGCCGTTGCCACGCCCGTTCTGCACGGCGGCACGCGCCTCCATCCGGTGCACGCCGATCACCTCGAATGCGAAGTCGAGCACGAGGCGCGCCGCCGCCGGGAACAGCCCCGTGCCCCAGAAGTGCGACCCCACGGCCGCGCCGAACTCGGCGCTCGAGAACGACGGGTCGAGCTGCCTGACCTGCACGATCCCGACCGCCACGTCGTACCCCGCGGGCACCACGGCGTAGCAGACGTGACGCCCGGCGGTCCGCTCGCTGAGCGTCCACTCGATGAACCGCTCGAACCCGGCAACGTCGACGGGCGGGGGCGACACGAAACGCCGCACCTCCTCGGTGGACAGCATGGAGAAGAGCGAGGCCGCGTCCGATGACTTGAGCGCACGCAGCGTGACGCGTCCGTC
The DNA here is from genome assembly GCA_963744445.1 of uncultured Acidobacteriota bacterium. Lineage (GTDB taxonomy): Bacteria > Acidobacteriota > Vicinamibacteria > Vicinamibacterales > Fen-181 > CAVUTP01. The sequence goes on along the minus strand of CAVUTP010000014.1, from coordinate 409,548 downwards.
CGAGAGGACGGGCAGCGCCGCCCGCCAGCCGCCGGCCGCCTGCTCGCGAACCTCCACGACGCTCCCGGCGGCGGCCACGTGCGTCAGTTCGAAGCCAAACTGGTACGGCATGTTCTCCATCACCGGCCTCCAACCCCTGCGCCCGAGTTCACGCCCCACACGATGTTGTCGGCGACGCCCCACACGATGTTGTCGGCCACGCCCCAGACGATGTTGTCGGCCACGCCCCAGACGATGTTCGTCGCCTCGGGCGGAGGCTGGTTGACGCCCCACACGATGTTCACGCCCCAGACGATGTTGACGCCCCACACGATGTTGACGCCCCACACGATGTTGACACCCCACACGATGTTCACGCCCCAGACGATGTTGGCGCCCGTCAGGGCCGTGTCGGCGACGCCCCACACGATGTTCTGGCCATCGGCGACGCCCCACACGATGTTGTTGCCCCAGCAGGCGTTGTTCGTCTCGAACACCGTGCCCGGCACGAGCCACACGCCCCAGACGATGTTCTGCGCCCAAGGCAGGGGTTCGCCGGCGATGACCGTGACCGGTTGCGGCTGCGGCGAGATCCACGGGGTGCCGAGCGGCGCACTCGAATCCACCGCCATCGCCAGCTCGGTCGCGCCGCCGCCGTTGACCCCGCCGCCTCCCTGGGTCAGCCGGTCGTACTCGACACCTGCGCCGTCCCGCACCGGGAAGGCGGTGTACTGCAGGATGGCCTTGAGGGTATTGGCCGGGAGCCGCCCCGACGTCCCCCGGGCGCCTGTGGTCCGCCAATTGGCCTCGATTGCCGCCGCCACCACGCCGGTGGCCACCCCGGTTGCCATGCTGGTGCCGCTGAGGCGAACGTAGTAGGCCCCGCCCGACGCACCGGCGACCTGCTGCGCCGGCCACTGCTCGTAGAGGGGTGTGCCGGGTGCGGCGACCGACACCAGCCGGTCGCCGGGGGCCAGGACATCCGGCTTCGCGAAGGCGTCGAACCACGACGGTCCCCGCGAGCTGAACGGCGCCACGTCGTCGTCCGTACGCGGGATCGTGCCCTTCGCGAGGAGCGCGCCCACGGTGATAGCGGAAGGGGCATTGCCCGGCGAGGTGATCCCAGCGTAGCCGGGCAGGCCGGTTTCCGGGTTCGTCCCGAAATTCCCCGCGGCCGCGACGACCACCAGCCCCGCCCGCGTGGCCGCCTCGATCGCCTGCACGAGCGGGTCGGTTGCCGCCGCTTCGAAGACCGGGTGGCCAAGCGAGAGGTTGACGACGTCAACGCCCAGCTGGCGGCGATTCGCAACGATGAACTCGATGGCGCGAACCACATCGCTCGTCCGGCCTTCGCCGCGCGCGTCCAGGACCTTGAACACGATGAACCGGACGCCCGGGGCCACGCCCTGGTACTCGCCGTTCCCGCCGATCAAACCCGCAACGTGGGTGCCGTGGCCGTAGTCATCGAAAGGCGCCGCCCGCCGAACGTCGCCGCCCGTCAGGTCGTAGAAGCCGGCAATCCGGTTGCCGAAATCCGCGGCGGGATGGAGGCCCGAGTCAATCAGCGCCACGCCAACCCCGCTCCCGTCGGGAGCCGCGTCGGACAACCCGAGCGTGCGACGCAGGAAGTCGTTGCGGAGCCGGGCGCCCGTGTCGGCGCCGCCCGCCAGGCCGGCGGGGCGGATCACGGCGTCCGAAGAGAGCGAGTGCAGGGACGGTTCCCCGGCGAGCGTGTCCAGCTCGTTTGCAGGAACCTCCACCGTCAGCGCGTCGATCAGGGGATGTTCGGCCGTCACGACGTAGCCCCGGTCGGTCAGCCACTGCCTGACCGCACCGCGGCTGCCAGGCACCGCCCGGACAATGACCGCGCGGGTGCCGGCATCGGCCGACACGGCAGCCCTCTTCAATTCGAGATCCAGCTTGGCGCGGTGCTGCGGCCCCGCGCTCGCCGGGATGGCGCCGGCGACAACCAGGGCCGCCATCACCAGCAGACGTGAGAATTGACGATAGTTACGCATGACGCTCAGCTGTAGAGCAATCCGGTCGCCACCTCGACCGAGACGGTCGTCAATTCAGGTAAATAGTTGATTACAAGAGACTTGTAGGCTGGACGCGGGCTGATCGCGAATAGGCCGCGTTCCGCCTGATGTGCTACTCCTGCACAGCCGCCGGGTCGCCCGGGGGCAATTTCTGCAATTCACATAGGAAAAGCGTCATTCGGTGGTGTTCCAGGACGGAACACGCATGTGCCTGAATGGCACAGGCGGCCGCGCGCACCCCGATCTCGCACGCTCGATCACGATCTTCGTCGATGGCTGGCGATCGTCTTGCACTGCTGGCGGCGATGTTCGACGTGGTGGTCGTGGGCGGCGGGCCGGCGGGCCTGAGCGCGGCCTTGTTGCTCGGGCGCTGCTGCCGGCGGGTGCTACTGTGCGACGCCGGCACCCCCAGGAACGCCCGGGCGGCGGGTGTCCATGCCTTTCTGACACGTGATGGAGCGGATCCCTTGGAATTCCGGCGCATTGGACGCACCGAAGTGGCGAGATACGACGTCGAGTTGCGTGACGTGGCGGTGATGGATGCCAGGCAGGTAGACGGCGGGTTCGAGGTGGATCTAGAGGGCGGGGGGCAGGTCCGCGCCCGCAAGCTCCTGCTCGCGACCGGCGTCTTCGACCAGGTTCCCACCCAGGACGGCTTCGACGCCTGTTACGGCCGCTCGGTCTTCCACTGTCCCTACTGCGACGGCTGGGAGGTGCGCGGCCAGCGCCTGGCGGTCTACACGCTGGGTGGCCGGGGGGCGGGCCTTGCACTCAAGCTCACCCAGTGGAGCCGGGACGTGCTCCTCTGCACGGACGGCCCGGCCCGCCTCGACGCCTCCGTGAAGGCGGAGCTTGCTGCCCGCGGCGTCAGGGTGCGCACCGAACGGGTGGCCAGGCTGGATCACGAACGCGGCGACCTCCGGCGTGTCGTGTTCGCCCGGGGAGAACCGGAAGCCCGGGACGCCCTGTTCTTCAGCACCGGGCAGACCCAGCAGTCCGACCTCGCCCGGCGCCTCGGCTGCCGCTTCAACCGCAAGGGCACCGTGAAGACGGGGCGCCACGAGCGCACGGACGTCCCGGGCCTCTTCGTCGCCGGGGACGCCTCGCGAGACGTCCAGTTGGTGGTGGTCGCGGCGGCCGAGGGGGTGAAAGCCGCCTTCGCGATCAACACCGAGCTACAGCAAGAAGGGGAACTGGTTGCGGGGAGCGCTCAGCGTGCCGGTTGATCCAAGGCCCGCCGAGAGCACCGATCTCGCGGACGTCGGGCGCACGATTGCCGACGAGCGGCCGCCGGAACCGGTGGCCCCGCTGGCGTCGCCGCTCGACGTGCGGAACCTGGCGCTGACGGTCATCGCGGTGATCCTGATCCTCGCGGGCCTCCGGGTCGCGCAGCCGGTCCTGGTCCCGATCGCCTTCGGCATCCTGATCAGCTATGCGCTCGATCCGATCGTCACGACCCTGGTGCGCTGGCGGGTGCCGCGTGTCGTCGGAGCGACTCTCGTGCTGACCATCGCGTTGACTGCCCTTGGCTGGGTGGGTTGGGGGCTTTCCGACGACGTGCTGAGCGTGGCGGAGAAGCTGCCGAAGGCCGCGCAGATGCTCCGGACGACGTTGCGCGACATGCGGAGCAAACCGGGGAAGCCCGCGGGACCTGTGCAGCACGTGCAAGAGGCGGCGAGCACGCTCGAGGCGACTGCGGAGGAGGCTGCCGGCGGGACGGCGGCGGCTCCCAGAAACGTCCCCCGCGTGCGTGTCGAGGCGCCGCCGCTCGACGTCCGGGGCTGGCTGGTGGCCAGTTCGGTCGGTGCGGTCGAGGTCGTCGCGCAGGCGACCGTGGTGTTCTTCCTGGCGCTCTACCTGCTGGCGTCGGGCGACCTGTTCAAGCGCAAGCTCGTGAAGATCGCCGGCCCCACGTTGACCAAGAAGAAGATCACCGTGCAGATCCTGGACGAGATCGACCGCCAGGTGGCGGCCTTCCTGCTGATTCGGATCGTGATCACGATCATCCTGTCGATCGCGACATGGCTGGCGCTGCGGGCCATCGGCCTGGAGCAGGCCGCGCTCTGGGGCATCGCGGCCGGCGTCCTCAACATCGTCCCCTACATCGGCCCGGTAATCGTGGCCGTTGTCGTGGCGGTCGTCGCCTTCGTGCAGTTCGGGACCATTCCGATGGCGGCCGCGGCGTCGGGGATCACCGTCGTGCTGACGACGGTCGAGGGCTACTGGCTCACGCCCTGGCTGACCAGCCGGGCGGCCCAGATGAACGCGGTGGCCGTCTTCGTGGGCCTGCTGTTCTGGGGCTGGCTCTGGGGCCTGTCGGGGCTCCTGCTCGCCGTGCCCCTCGTCATGGTCGCCAAGGCAGTCTGCGACCGGGTCGAGGGGCTGGAGGCGGTGGGGGAGATGCTGGGGGAGTAGAAGTGCAGAATGCTAAATGCAAAGTGCAGAATGCGGAAGCGGAAGAAGAGGAGCCCTTCGCTCCGGCATTATGCACTCTGCACTAAGCACTCTGCATTCCCGGCGGAGCCGGGCTAGTCACGCCCAGCGCAGGAGCACCGACCCGATCGTGAATCCCGCGCCGACCGAGGCGAGGAGCACCAGGTCGCCCTTCTTCAAGCGGCCCTGGCACATCGCGTCGGTGAGGGCGAGCGGGATCGTCGCCGCGGTGGTGTTGCCGTAGCGTTCCAGGTTGATGATCACCTTCGATTCCGGCAGCCCAAGCCTGTCGGCCGCGGCCGTGATGATGCGGCGGTTGGCCTGGTGCGACACGAAGAGAGCCAGGTCGTCGCCGGTCACCCCGTTGCGCTGCATGATCAGCCGGCTGATTTCCTCGGTCTTCCGGACCGCGAACTTGAAGACCGCCTGCCCGTCCTGCTTCACGTAGTGCAGCCGCTGCTCCACGGTCTCGTGCGAGGCCGGCCGCAGGCTGCCGCCGGCGGGCATCTGGAGGAACGGCGCGCCGGACCCGTCGATCTCGTGGGCGAAGTCGATGATGGCGAGACCGGGGTCCTTGGCTGCGCTGACGACGGCCGCGCCCGCGCCGTCGCCGAAGAGCACGCACGTGGCGCGGTCCTTGTAGTCGATGATGCTCGACATCACGTCGGCGCCGACGACCAGCGCGTGCTCGTGGCGGCCCGTCGAGACGAGCTGGCTGGCGGTGGCGAGCGCGAAGGTGAAGCCGGAGCAGGCGCCGGCGAGGTCGAAGCCCCACGCGTGGGTCGCGCCGATCTTGTTCTGGATGAGGGCGGCGGTGCTGGGGAAGAACATGTCGGGCGTGGTGGTCCCGACGATGATGAGGTCGATGTCCGCCGGGGTGAGGCCGGCCTGCGCGATCGCCTTCAGCGCGGCTTCTTTGCCGAGGTCCGAGGTGGCGACGCCCGGGTCCACGACGTGGCGCTCGATGATTCCCGTCCGCTGGAGGATCCACTCGCTGGTGGTGTCCACCATCTTCTCGAGGTCGTCGTTGGTGAGCAGCCGAGGGGGGACGTAGGTCGCGAGGGCGGTAATTTCGGTGAAACGGCCGCAGCCGATGCCGGCCGGGCGGTGATCGGGAATCGGGGTCTGCTCTGCTTGCGCCACTGCTCCTCCTTGTCGCCGTTTACCAGAGCCGCTGATCCTTGTCCGGCAGCGCGAGGCCGAAGTACTCGTAGGCGCGCGCCGTGGCGACGCGCCCGCGCGGCGTCCGGTCCAGGAAACCGATCTGGATCAGGAACGGCTCGTAGATGTCCTCGATCGCATCCTTCTCTTCGCTGATCGCGGCGGAGATCGTGTTGAGCCCCACGGGCCCGCCCGCGAACTTGTCGATGATCGTCCGCAGCAGGCGGCGATCGATCTCGTCGAACCCGTGCTCGTCCACCTCGAGCAGCTTCAGCCCGGCGCGCGCCACGTCGAGCGTGATGGCCCCTTCGGCCCGGACCTGCGCGTAGTCGCGGACCCGGCGCAGCAGGCGGTTCGCCACCCGCGGCGTGCCGCGCGAGCGGCCCGCGATCTCGGCGGCGGCGCCCTCGTCGATGTCCACGCCGAGGATGCGCGCCGAGCGTGTCACGATCTCGCGGATGTCGGCCGGCGTGTAGAAGTCGAGACGGTGCACGATTCCGAACCGGCCGCGGAGCGGGGAGGTCAGCAGGCCTGCGCGCGTCGTGGACCCGATCAGGGTGAAGCGTGGGACCGGGACCTTCACGGAACGCGCGCTGGGCCCCTGACCGATCATGATGTCGAGCTGGTAGTCCTCCATCGCCGGATAGAGGATCTCCTCGATCGTCGCGCGGCATCCGGTGGATCTCGTCGATGAAGAGGACCTCGCGCTCCTTGAGGTTGGTCAGCATCGCCGCCAGGTCGCCCGGCTTCTCGAGCACCGGCCCGGAGGTCGAGCGCACCGGGACGCCCAGTTCGTGCCCGATCACGTAGGCGAGGGTGGTCTTGCCCGAGTCCCGGCGGGCCGTAGAGCAGGACGTGGTCGAGGGCCTCGCCGCGCTGGCGCGCCGCGGTGATCGACACCACGAGGTTCTCCCGCACCCGCTCCTGCCCGATGTAGTCGTCGAGCGTGCGCGGCCGGAGACCGGCCTCGAACTGCGCGTCCTCGTCGACGCGAGCCGGGGTGATGAGGCGAGAATCTGTCATTTGTTGATCTGTTGATTTCTTGATTTGTTGATTTGAGGCGCGGCGGGTTGGCTGTCGGCGCGACGAGCACCTGCACTCAACAGATCGACGAATCAAGAAATCAACAAATGTCTATCTTGCGTCTATCACCGTGAGGCGTGCTGTAGCGCGCGCTTCAGCATCTGCTCGAAGGGAGCATCGGCGGCGGCCTTTACGGCGGCCTCGACCGCCTTCTCCGCAAGGGGGCGATGATATCCCAGGTTGAGCAGCGCCGACACGAGATCCGCGCGCACCGCGGCCTCGCCGGGGGGCGCGCCGGCCGCCGCCGCCGCAGCTCCGCGGCGAGCTGCTGCGGGAGGCGGTCCTTCAGCTCGAGGCCGATGCGCTCGGCGGTCTTCTTGCCGACGCCGGGAATCAGCGTCAGCCGGCCCACGTCGCCGCCCTGCACGGCGCGCACGAGATCGACGGGCTCGATCCCCGAGAGCACCGCGAGGGCCAGGCGCGGGCCGATCCCGCTGATCGCGATCAGGCGCTCGAACAGCTGCTGCTCCAGCGCGGTGCCGAAGCCGAACAGCGCGATGCGCGTCCTCGCGGACGTGCGTGTGGATGCGGAGCGACGACCTCCGCCGCCGGGGTCGGGCAGGTGGTAGAACGTGGAGAGCGGCACCTGCACGTCGTAGCCCACGCCGCCCACGTCGACGACGAGCCGCGTCGCCTGCTTCTCGTGCAGGCGCCCGCGCAGCATGGCAATCATGGCTTGTAGTCCCGCCAGCTCCGCGCTTTCGACGACGCGCCGGGACGCGGCGAGGCGAGGACGGCCGCCGCCGCCGCGCTGGCCGGCTGCGCGTGCACGTGACAGATCGCCACCGCCAACGCGTCGGCCGCGTCGTGCGGCGTCGGAACGACGGAAAGCCCGAGCAGCAGCCGCACCATCTCCTGGACCTGGTGCTTCTCGGCGCGGCCGTAGCCGACGACCGCGCGCTTGATCTCCGCCGGAGTGTACTCGGCCACCTCGTAGCCCGCCTCTATGGCCGCCAGCACCGCCACCCCCCGGGCGTGACCCAGCTTCAGCGCGCTGCGCACGTTGACGGCGTGGAACAGGCTCTCCACGGCCACGCACTCCGGCCGGCACTCGGCCAGGAGCGCGCTGAGCCGCTGGTGGATCGCCAGGAGTTGCGCGGGGAACCCGGAACGGGGAGACGTGACGATCGCCCCGCAGACGACCAGCCGGTGACGGCTGCCGTCGGTCTCCACGCACCCGTAGCCGGTGCGCTCGGAGCCGGGGTCGATGCCGAAGACCCTCACGTCAGCGAGGCCTCGATCTCCTTCTCGTCCACGTCGAAGTTCGACCAGACGTGCTGGATGTCCTCGTGATCCTCGAGCACGTCCATGCAGCTTGAGCATCGACTGGGCTTCCTTGCCCGTCAGCTTCACGTACTCGAAGGGCACCATCGCCACGGCTGCGCTGACGGGCTCGACCTCCAGCTTCCGGACCGCCTCGCGCACCGGCTCGAACGCCTCCGGAACAGTGAGGACTTCCCAGCTGTCTTCGTTGTCCTGCATGTCGTCGGCGCCCGCCTCGAGGACCGCGGCCATCAGGGCTTCCTCGTCGACCTTGCTCTTCTCGACGATGATCTGGCCGCGCTTGCTGAACTTGCGGAGGGCGGTGTTCCGGTCCGCCATCTTGCCGTTGTACTTGTCCAGCAGGTGACGGAGCTCGCCGACCGTGCGGTTCTTGTTGTCGGTCAGCCCCTCGAGGATGATCGCCGTCCCGCCGGGCCCGTACGCCTCGTAGATGACCTCCTCGTAATTGACCCCGGGCTCCTCGCCGGTGCCGCGCCGGATCGCCCGCTTGATGTTCTCGGCGGGCATGTTGACCGCCTTTGCCTCGGCGATGACCGTGCGCAGCCGCGGGTTGGCGTCCGGGTCGCCCCCGCCCGCCCGGGCGGCCACGGAAATCTCCTTGATGATCCGGGTGAAGACGCGCCCGCGCTTGGCGTCAGCGGCGCCCTTCTTGTGCTTGATCGTATGCCACTTGGAATGGCCAGACATGCAGGGAACTCCAAAGAATACGGGAGGAAAAGCGCGAGGATTGTACCATGGGACCTTGTTGGTCAACAAGTTAGCCCTGCCGTTGAGCCAGCCAGCAGCCACACGTCGGCCCGGAGGTCCCACGCCCGGCCCCGATAGTCGCCCAGCACCGCCGTGACGCGGAAGCCGGCCGCCTCCACGCGGTTCACCATGGCTGGCAGCGGCAGCGTCCGGAACGTCAGTGAAAACTGGCGCGTCAGCTTCTTCCGGCCCCGCCGCTCGACGTACTGCTGGTCGAAGATCGTCAGCTTCCGCCGCCGGTCCTGGCGAACCGATTCGATCAGCGTCAGCGCGGCGCCCTGCCGGTTGCGGCCCTTGAACCGGACCCGGTCGCGGTATTCGTCCCACGCCACGAGGTCCGGCACCAGGTCGATCCCCAGCGTGCCGCCCGGCCTCACCACCCGCGCGGCTTCCGACAGTGTCGCCGCGAGGTCGGCTTCGCGCGTCAGCGACTGCAAGATGCCGTAGGGCGCTATCACGGCCGGGAATGCACCCGGGGCGAACGGCAGCGACCGGATGTCGCCCAGGACGAGGCCCGGCCGGTTCACCACGCGCACCCGTTTCGCCCGCTGCCTTGCGTAAGCCAGCATCGCGGGCGACCGGTCGACCCCCACGACAGGGACGCCGGTCCGTGCGATAGGCATCGTAATCCGGCCTGTGCCGCACCCCAGCTCCAGCACCGGTCCGCCCTCCCGCCGGGCGAGGTCCTGCCAGAACCGCACGTCCTGGCGGCCCATGGTGCGCGCATTCTCCCAGTCGTAGAACGGCGCGTATTGGTCCCAGCCGTGCCAACCTTCGCGGCGCTCCGTCACTTGGCGATTGACCACTTGGCGATTGACCATTTGCTCCCGTTGTCAGATGGTCCGCCTGGTCACCTGACACCGAACCATGGGCCCTGCCACCGGATGATACACTCTGCGCATGCCGGACGCCCGAGAAGACGACCTCGCGAGCTGGCGCGAGGAGTTTCCGATCCTCGCCCGCACGACCTACATGATCAGCAACTCGCTGGGGGCGATGCCGCGGGGCGCCGCCCGATCCCTGGCCGACTACGCCGAGACATGGGCCACCCGGGGCGTGCGGGCCTGGGAGGACCGCTGGTGGGAGATGGCCCTCGAGATCGGCAACCGCGTGGGCGCGGTGATCGGCGCGCCGGCCGGCTCGGTCAGCATGCACGACAACGTCACCATCGCCCAGATGGCCGCCCTCTCGTGCCTGCGTCCGAAGGGCCGGCGGCGAAAGATCGTCTGCTCGGCCGCGGACTTCCCCTCGATGGTGTACCTGTATCGAGCCCAACAGGACCTCGGTTTCGAGCTGCAGGTCGTGCCGGCGGGCGACGGTCTCAACGTCAGGGAGGACCGTCTCGCGGAGGCCGTGGACGACGCGACCCTGGCGGTGGCCTTCTCGCACGTCCTCTTCCGGACCTCCTTCATCGTCGATCCCCGCCCGGTGATCGAGAAGGCCCGACGGGTGGGCGCTTTCACGATGCTGGACGTTTACCAGTCCGCCGGCATCGTGCCGCTGGACGTGATGGGCCTCGGCGTGGACTTCGCCACGGGCGGGTGCCTGAAGTGGCTGTGCGGCGGCCCCGGCAACGGCTTCCTTTACACCAGGCCGGACCTGCTCCCCACCCTGACCCCCCGCTTCACCGGCTGGCTCGCCATGGCCAACCCGTTCGCGTTCGACATCGACGACACCGAATTGCGGGACGACGCGATGCGGATGATGAACGGGACGCCGGCCATCCCCGCTTACTACGCGGCGATCCCCGGGCTCGAGGTGATTGGCCAGGTGGGCGTGGAGCGCATCAGGGCGAAGTCGAAGCGGATGACCGGCCGGCTCCTGGCGCACTTGGACGGGCGCGGGTGGCCGACGGTGACCTCCCGCGACCCGGAGCGCGTGGCGGGGACAGTCGCCATCGACATCCCCGACGCGCTGCCCATCTCCAGGGAGTTGAAGGCGCGGGGCATCCTGGTCGATTACCGGCCCAGGGTCGGAATCCGCGTGTCTCCCCACTTCTACAATACGGAGGCTGGAGATCGACCACTTGGCGTCGGAACTGGCCTCCATCCTGGCGTCTGGGCAATACGGGAACACGGGGTCCATTTCCCGAGTCACCTAGAAACAGGGCCGCCCTTCGACCTTGCTCGGGCCAGGACGCGCGGCTCCGGCCGGAGCAGCAAGCCCAGGCGTCGCTGAAGCCTCGGTTCAGGCCCTTTTCCATGTGTTCGAGCTGGTAAGATGTGACGGTACGCCCCGCCCGGCAGATCCGGGCCAGGAGTCCATTCCATGAGCACACGCTGGATTCACCGTTACGCGCAGCGCACCCAGAGGATGACGAGTTCCGCCATCCGGGAACTGCTCAAGCTGACGGAGAAGCCGGACATCATCTCGTTCGCGGGCGGGTTGCCAGGACCGGAGCTCTTTCCCGTCGAGGAGCTGCGCGAGGCCGCCGAGACCGTCCTCGAGCAGAAGGGGCGCAAGGCGCTCCAGTACAGCACCACCGATGGCTACCCGCCGCTTCGCGAGATGATCGTGCGCCACATGGCGCGGTACGGGATCGTGGTGGACATCGACAACGTCCTGATTACCAGCGGGTCCCAGCAGGCCCTGGACCTGATCGGCAAGGTCCTCATCAACCCCGGCGACAAGATCCTCACCGAGAACCCGACCTACCTCGGGGCGCTCCAGGCCTTCACGATGTACAGCGCCGATTACGTCACCGTCCCGATGGACGACGACGGGCTCATCGTGGAGAAGTTGGAGGATGGGCTGCGCTCTGGCCCGAAGTTCATGTACCTCCTGCCGAACTTCCAGAACCCTTCGGGCGTGACGCTCTCGCTCCAGCGGCGGCAGGAGATCATCAAGCTGTCCGATCACTACGGGATCCCGATCATCGAGGACGACCCCTACGGTCAGCTGCGGTACGAGGGCGAGCACATCAAGTCCCTGGTCGTGCTGGACTCCGAGTGCGTTCAGTGCAACCACGACGGGAAGTACACGGGTAACGTGATCTACCTCAGCACCTTCAGCAAGACGTTGGCACCTGGCCTTCGCCTCGGCTGGATCGTCGCGCCGAAGGAAGTCATCCACCGCCTCGTGCAGGCCAAGCAGGGCACGGACCTGCACTCGAGCACCTTCGACCAGATGCTGGCGTACGAGGTGGGACGGGGCGGGTTCATCGATCGGCACGTTCACCGCATCCGCGAGGTCTACGGGCAACGGCGGACGATCATGGTTCGCGCCCTCGAGCAGGCCTTCCCGGACCCGTCGGCCGGCGTCCGCTGGACCCGGCCCCAGGGCGGCCTGTTCCTGTGGATGACGCTGCCCGAGCACATGAACTCGGCAGACGTCCTGATGGAGGCCATCCGCGAGAAGGTGGCATTCGTCCCCGGCGCGCCATTCTTCCCCGGCGGCGGCGGACACAACACGATACGGCTCAACTTCAGCAACGCGAACGAGCAGCAGATCGTCGAAGGAATTGCCCGGCTCGGCCGGGTCGTGACGCGCGCGCTCGAGGCGCAGCCGGTCAGCGCCTGAACAGGCGGCCGTGCCTGGCGGCGGGCGGCAGGCGCGGCCCCAGGCGGAGTGAGGGCTCGGCGAAAGGGTCCGAAACCGCGGTAAAATAAAGGGCTTAGGGTCGCACGGCGACTCCAGGCCCTTTGTTGTTTGCAAGGAGTTGCATGAAGAGCCGGGTTGCGGCGTTGCGGGTGGAGCCAGGGACCGTTCTGGAGTCGGTCGAACGGTTGTGCGAACTGGGCGGGATGCGGTCGGCACTTGCCCCGCACGCTCCGACGATCCTGAAGGACAACATCTCCTGGCACTTCCCCTTCCCGGGGGCCAACACCACGCCTTGGCAGCTGGAGGGGACCATCCGGGCCCTGCACGCCGGCGGGTACCGCGACCTGACCTGCGTCCAGAACAAGACTGTTGTCACCGACGCCTTCAAGGGAGAGGACCTCAACAAGTACGTCCCCATCCTGTCGCGTCACGGGGTGCCGATCCTCTACAACTTCCGCGACGAGGACATGAAGTGGATCCGGTACGAGCCGAAGGCCCGGATGCACGTCCTTCCGCGCATCTTCCCCGAAGGCATCCACATCCCCGACTACTTCCCGGGGAAGAACATCGTCCATCTCCCCACGGTCAAGTGCCACATCTACACGACGACGACCGGCGCGATGAAGAACGCGTTCGGCGGCCTGCTGCACACCCACCGGCACTACACCCACTCCTGGATCCACCGGACGCTCGTGGACCTGCTCGCGATCCAGAAGGAGATCCACCCCGGCATCTTCGCGGTGATGGACGGGACCACGGCGGGGAACGGGCCGGGCCCGCGGACGATGTACCCGGTCGTGAAGAACGTGATGCTGGCGTCTGCCGACCAGGTCGCCATCGACGCGGTGGCGGCGAAGCTGATGGGCTTCGACCCGATGGACCTGGAGTACATCCGGGTGGCCCACGAGGACGGGCTGGGCGTGGGCGATCCGCGCGAGATCGAGATCGTGGGCGATGCGGATCTCGGCCGGGAGTCCTGGGGGTTCAAGGTGGGGGACAACCTGGCGAGCCTGGGCGGCGACCTGTTCTGGTTCTCGCCGCTGAAGGTCTTCCAGAAGCTGCTCTTCCACACGCCGATGGTCCACCTGTTCGTGTTCGCCTCCGAGGCCTACCACGACTACTACCGCTGGCCGGTCAAGGACCGCCGCACCTTCGAACGCTGGAAGCGCGACACGGCGTGGGGGAAGCTGTTCGAGGGGTACGAGAACGTAGTGGCTGGCGGCTGAGGGGCTTCCCGCAGCGAACAAGGGAACAACGGGCCAGTTGGCAATGGCGAAGTGGACTGTCGCGACCTCGACACCTGATCCATCGCCGTCAGAGCCACCCGCGTCTCCTGAACCACGCGATCATCAGTCCCGCCGTCCCCAGGCTGATCGCCCAGAACACGGCGTAGCCCCAGCGCCAGTGGATCTCGGGGAAGTACTGGAAGTTCATCCCGTACACGCCGGCGAGGAACGTGAGGGGGATGAAGATCGTGCCGATGATCGTGAGGACCTTCATCACCTCGTTCAGGCGGTTGCCCATCGCGGTCATGTAGGTCTCCGTCAGCCCCATCGCCACCTCGCGGTAGGTCTCCACGATGTCGATGATCTGCACGGCGTGGTCGTACACGTCCCGCATGTAGGTGCGCGTCTGCTCGCTCATGCAGTCGTGCGACTCGCGCTGCAGCGCGCTGATGACCTCCCGCATCGGCCAGACGGCCCGGCGGAGGAGCAGCAGCTCGCGCTTCAGCTCGTGGATGTCCTTGATCGACTCGGGCGTCGGGCGCTCGAGCACCTGCCCCTCGACGTCCTCCAGCCGGTCCCCGTAGTGCTCGAGCAGCGGGAAGCACGAGTCCACGATGGCGTCGAGCAGCGAGTGGAGCAGGAAGCTCGCGTCGCCGGTCCGCAGGCGCGAGCGCGGCGACTGCAGCCGCTGGCGCACGCCGTCCCAGACGTCGCCGGGGCTCTCCTGGAAGGTGAGCAGCGTCTTGTGACCCAGGAAGATGCTGATCTGCTCGCTGCGCAGGTGCCCGTCCGCCAGCTCCAGCATCTTGACGATGATGAAGAGGCGCGCCTGGTACCGCCCTTCCTCGGCGTACGGCTCGACCTTCGGCCGGTGGGTGACGTGGAGCACGTCCTCGATGGCGAGCGGGTGGAGGTTGTATTTCTCGGCGAGCGCCCGGATCACCCGCAGGTCGTTCACGCCGTCGATGTTGATCCAGCGCACCGTCGCCCAATCGGGCCGGTGGACGGCAACGAAGGCATCGAGGTCGGCGACCTGTTGACACCTCGACCTTGTCGGGCCCGTAGTCGATGGCCGTCACCGCCACGGGCCCCGGCGTGCTGGCATGCCCGCCAGTTCGTCGAGCTCGATACCCGCAACCGATCCCGGCTTCTTGGCCCGCCGCTGCCGCAGGTGGCGCAGGAGGGCCGAACGGCGGCGGCCCCGCTGCCAGCGGCGCCGCAGCTCCCGTGGGGATCGGCAGGAACCCGGAGTTGTCTGCGGGCTGGTCTTCGCGTGCCATAGATCACTCGATCGCTACTGGCGCCGAGAGTTTCACGGTCCGCACCGGCAGGCAGATACGCCCGTCACACGCCTGGAACCTGACTTCGACGTTGACCGCCGACGGTCCGCGCCGGGCGTCTTTCAGCACGGTCGCCGGCACGCGAAAGGTCGTCGTCCGGCGATACAAGGTCGTCACCTGGTTGAACGAGTCGTCGAATTCCCGGTCCGGCTCCGGTGCCTGGAGCTTGCCGGCCGGCTTGAAGGGCTGCTCGCCTGCCAGCGTGATCGCGAGCGGCCGCGGGCCGTCCTTCAGCTCGTCGGTCCCGTAGATGTGCCAGCCTTCGGCGATCTTGGCGGTCACGGCCGCCGTGACGCGCCCGCCCCGCTTCACCGACGCGGTACCCGGGGGATCGAGGGCGATCGACCACGACACCGACTGCGAAGACACCTGGGCAGGGAGCGAGGTGGACATCACGCAGACGAGGAGCGCGAGGGGAAAGACGCAAAGCGGGCGCGGATTCATGGTACAGAGTATAGCGGGCAGAAAGCAGGCTGCCCTCGACTTTGCTCAGCCTGTCCCTTGACCACTCGAGGCCCGGGCCCTATTCGGGAGGACTACACATGAAGGCGAGCCTGGCGGTAACCGGCATCGTGACGGTCTCCTTGTGCGGATCTGCGGGAATCGGTGCCCGCCAGGCGAGCAGTCCCCCGGCGTCGCCATCCGCCTGCCTCGAGGCCACGCGCGAGTTTCAGAAGGCCCGGATGAAAGAGGCGGGCCTGCCGATGACGGCCGAGAAGTACCAGGCCGTGCAGAAGGAGAGGCTTGATTTCGCCCGCGGGTGCGTGGCGAAGCTCGACGTCAGCGCTGTCGCCGGGCCGCAGCTGACCGCGCTGGCCGACCTCTACGTCGAGGCCGGGCAGCAGGACCTGGCGTTGAAGACCATCACGCAGGCGGTCAACGCCGCGAATAGCGACCCCGCCGCACAGGCCGGCGTGCTGGTTGCCGCCAGCCGGATCGTGATGCGCCAGCCAAAGTCGGACGAGCGGAATGCGCAGGTCGAGAGATACGTGGCCAGCCTGGACGCATTGCCCGCCGGGTTCACGACCGAGAAGATCGAGGGGCACGGCCTCCTCAATGGCTACTACCGCGCCGACGACATCGACGCGGGCATCATCAAGCACTCGACGAAGATCATCGAGTTGAACCGGCAGCTGACGCCCGAGCAACGAGCCAGGCTCGCACGCACCCTGGTGGCAGCCTACGAGAACCTGGCCGAGGCGCTGGCGGGCCAGGAACGGACGCCCGAGGCCCTCGAGGCGCTGCGTCGGGCCCCGGCGGAGTTGGCCGGCGTCCCGAACGTGGCGGCGGACGTCAAGCCAACCCTCGACCGGTATCAGCTCGTCGGCCAGCCGGGCGCAGCCATTGCCGCGCCACGATGGCTGAACGCCACGCCCCCGGGCAACCGGATCGAGATGCCTGGACAGGTCACGTGGCTGCAGTTCACCGCCCATTGGTGCGGACCCTGCCGCGAGAGCTACCCGGGCGTGATGCGGCTTCGCCAGCGGTTCGGGGACAAGGGCTTCCGGGTAGTGATGGCGACGCAGCTGTACGGCTTCTTCGAGAACCGGCGTCCCCTCGCCCCGGAGGAAGAGCTGAGCGCCGATCCGGGAGTACTTCCCGAAACACGGCATCGTTTTTCCCGTGGCGGTGGAGGATGCCCAACTGGCTGGCTCGCAGGCGCGCAGCGGCAACGACACGAGCTACCGCGTCGGCGGCATCCCGCAGATCCAGGTCCTCGACAAGAAGGGGAACATCAGGCTGATCATGGTGGGATACGACGAGGCGAACGAGCAGCGGCTCGCAGGCCTGATCGAGCGCCTGCTCGCGGAGAGATAGGTATCAGGATTCAGGAGTCAGGATTCAGGGGATCACACCGTCCCTCAGGGCGGCGTGACGCCCCGAATCCCGAATCCGGAATCCGGAATCCAAGGGTGTCATGTCCTTCCTCCAGCTCCTCCCCGGCTCGGTGGTCCTGGGTCCCATGACGAAGGGGTCCAACCTGCCGTACCGGCGTCTCTGCGTCGAACTCGGCGCGCGCGTAACGCTCTCGGAGATGGCGCTCGCCAGGCGGCTCCGGCAGAAGCGCCGATCCGAGTTCGCCCTCATCCGGCGCGCCCCGGCGGAGCCGTGCTTCGGCGTTCAGCTCGCCGGCAACCGCGGCGAGGAGATGACCTGGGCCGCCGCCCTGGCGGAGGAGCGCGGGGCCGATTTCGTGGACATCAACCTGGGGTGCCCCATCGATCGCTTCACCCGCATCGGCCTGGGGGCGTCGCTCGCACGGCAGCCCGGGCGTGTGCGGCGCCTGGTCGAAGCGGTGAAGTCCGGCACGGGCACATCCCGGTGACCGCGAAGTTCAGGCTGGGCTGGAACGACGAGCACCGCAATTACCTGGATGTCGCGAGGGCGGCCGTGGACGGCGGCGCCGACGCCCTTGCCGTTCACGGCCGAACCCGTGACGCCCGCTACCGGAGAGCGGCGGACTGGGACGCGATCGGCCAGGTCGTGTCCGCGGTCGGCGTTCCGGTGATCGGCAACGGCGATATCCTGTTCCCCCGCGACGCGGAGGCGGCGCGGCAGCGATCTGGGTGCGCAGCGGTCATGGTGGCCCGCGGGGCCCTCATCAAGCCGTGGATCTGCCGGGAGATCGCAGTCGGGCGACTACGAGGACATCTCCGCCGACGCGCGTCTGGCCATCTACCGCCGCTACGTCGAGCTGGCGCTCGAGCACTGGAGGGACGACGAGCGCGGACGCCGGCAGGTGGCCGAGTTCACGCGCTGGCACATGGGGTTTTGGTGCCGCTACGCCCCCCGGCGGCCGGACGGCTCCTGGCCCGGCATGCAGGAACGGGAGCCCGGCGGCTTCGCCCGGACCCCGCTCGAGGCGCTACTGGCCCGCGACGACGACGCGGCGCACGGGTGGCTGGTGGACCGGCTGCTGCTAGGAGAAGAAGTCGATCCCGCGGCAGCCCCTCCCCCAACCGACGAGAGCCACGTCAAGGAGTTGGGGGAGGTCGAGGGGTGACGTGCATCAGGTGGCGAGGTGCCGATTGACCAGGGGCCAATTTGGCAAGTGGTCAATCGACACCTTGTTCCCTGACCCCGTTCCTGCGTTACTCTTGATCCATCGACCCCAACCACACTCTGACGGCTGCGGAGGCCCCCCATGACCCGCGCGGAGATCGAGCGACTCCTCGAAGAACACCGTGAAGGCTTCGTGCAGCGCGACCCGGCGGCGCTGGCGGCGGGCCACTTGCCCGAGGGCACGTTCGAAAGCGCCGCGGTCAGCACGCTGGTTCGCGGCCGGCCGGCAATCGAGGCGGTGTACCGGGCCTGGTTCGCGGCGTTCCCGGACCTGATGCTCCACTGGGACTCGGCGCTGATCGACGAGCGCGAGGGGCGGGCGATGTTCTTCTGGACGCTGACGGGCACGCACCGGGGCCCGTTTTTCGGGATCCAGGGGTCGGGGCTGCAGGTGAGCAGCGAGGGGGCCGGAGACTACCGGTTCGCCGAGGGTGGGATTGTCTCGGTGAAGCACGTGTTCGACTTCACCGGCCTGCTGGTGGCGGCGGGGGTGCTCAAGGCCCGCCCTGCCTGACGATGCGGCGGGCCTGGCTTCCGGCTCTGGGCTCTCGGCTTTTGGCCGGCTCTTGGCGCCCGAGGCCTCGGGCCTCCCGAGAGCGAGCCAGGAGCCTGAAGCCGGAGCCAACAAAAAAAGGGCCTGACGGAGGTTGTCCTCGACGTCAGGCCCCTTTGGCTTAATACTCCCGGCAGTGACCTACTCTCCCACAGAGTCGCCTCTGCAGTACCATCGGCGGTAGCAGGCTTAACTACCGTGTTCGGAATGGGAACGGGTGTGGCCCTGCTCCTATGACCACCGGGAAATTCTTTGAACGGCCTCGCGGCGGCTATTCACCGCTGTCCTCGACGACATGCGCGCCCAAGTGCGCGAGGCGATTCAAACTTGTGAAAGAACACTGCCCGCCTTCGCCCGCTTCGCAGGCTCCGGCGTGGCAGTGTGTCGCGGCTGCGCCGCGACAAACTGAATATCCTGCAAACGGTAGTTTCCAACTCGCACATGAGTGCGATAAGTAGTTATGGTCAAGCCTCACGGCTGATTAGTACCAGTAAGCTTAGGATGTCACCATCCTTACACACCTGGCCTATCACCTGGTAGTCTTCCAGGAGCCTTTAGGAGCCTTTCGGCTCGGGAAATCTCATCTTGGGGAGGGTTTCACGCTTAGATGCCTTCAGCATTTCTCCCTTCCGCACGTAGCTACCCAGCGCTACCGTTGGCACGATAACTGGTACACTAGAGGTGCGTCCATCCCGGTCCTCTGGTACTAAGGACAGCCCCCCGCAAATCTCCTGCGCCCATGGCAGATAGGGACCGAACTGTCTCGCGACGTTCTAAACCCAGCTCACGTACCGCTTTAACCGGCGAACAGCCGGACCCTTGGAACCTGCTACAGCTCCAGGATGCGATGAGCCGACATCGAGGTGCCAAACCTGAGCGTCGATGTGAACTCTTGGCTCAGATCAGCCTGTTATCCCCGGCGTACCTTTTATCCGTTGAGCGATGGCCCTTCCATGCGGAACCACCGGATCACTAAGGCCTGGTTTCCCACCTGCTCGACTTGTAGGTCTCGCAGTCAAGCTCGCTTATGCCTTTGCACTCTACCGCTGGTTTCCAAACAGCGTGAGCGAACCTTCGCGCGCCTCCGTTACAGTTTAGGA
>CAVUTP010000014.1:0-385000 GCA_963744445.1 uncultured Acidobacteriota bacterium | reverse complement strand
GTCACCAGTTCCGCTTTGCGGCGCCCCCCAACCGTTGCCGTTTTGGGGAACCTTTTGATGTTACCTGCACTCATCGTCCCTGTCAATACCCCGGCCGCCCCTTCGGGAACGTGCTCGGCTGGGCTCAGGAAACCGTGGGGCAGAGACGAAAAATTGCTCCGGTCGTCTGGAGCAATCGTCCACCGCTTGGCCGGTGGGTCAACCCCGAGGCAGAAGGACAATATACGACGAACGAGTGCCGCTGTCAACCCTTCGACTCCGCCGCTTTCGCGGCATCGCTCAGGGCTCGCTCCCGCGCGAGCTCGCCAGAGACCTTTCCGCCCCTCCCGCCGGCCCGCCTCAATGCTCCCTTGCTCCCTGCCGTGGTTCTCACGACTTGATTCTCACCAAGTGGTTCTGCCTTTGGCCTTTACGGACGAGGATGACCCGGCCGGCAATGGACTGGGCCGCCGTCACGCGCTCCCGCTCGCTGGTGAGCCGCCGGTTGTTGAGGTAAACGCCCCCGTTCTTCACCAAGCGCGTCGCCTCGCCCTTCGACGATGCCAGGCCGGTCTTTACGAGGAGATCCGCGATCCCCACCCCTTCCCCGCCGAACGACTCGGCCCCCATCTCCGTGGATGGCACATCGTCGAACACCTCGAGAATCTCGTCCACGTTCAGCGTCGTGATTTCCTCGGCGAACAGCAGTCCCGAGGCGCGCTCCGCCCTTGCGACCGCGTCTGGCCCGTGAACCAGCCCGGTGACCTCCCGCGCCAGCTCGCGTTGCGCGCCCCGCCGTTCCGGTGCCGCGTCGAGGTCCCGCGCCAGCCCGGCAACCCGTTCCTCGTCAAGGAACGTGAAGAACTTCAGGTAGCGGACGGCGTCGGCATCGGGGGTATTCAGCCAGAACTGGTAGAAGCGGAACGGCGAGGTGCGCGACGCGTCGAGCCACACCGTTCCCGCCTCGGTTTTCCCGAACTTCACCCCGGAGGCGGTCGTCACGAGCGGCATCACCAGCCCGTGAGCCTTCCCTGCGCGCAGCTTCCGGATCAGATCGGCGCCGGCCAGGATATTCCCCCACTGGTCGCTGCCGCCCAATTGGAGCGTGCAACCGAAGCGGTCGAACAGCGTCAGGTAGTCGAAAGCCTGCAGGAGGGAATACGTGAATTCGGTGTAGGAAAGGCCGTCCTCCGAATCGATCCGGCGCTTCACCGACTCCCTGGCGAGCATCGAGTTGACGGTGAAGTGCTTCCCGATGTCCCTCAAGAACGACATCAGGTCGAGCGGCGCCAGCCAGTCCGCGTTGTTGACGATCCGCGCGGGGTTCGCCGCGGCGTGGAAATCGAGGAAACGCTCCAGCTGACGGCGGATGCCGACCAGGTTCTCTTCGATCTGCTCGAGGCCCAGCAGCTGCCGCTCCTGCGTCTTGCCGCTGGGATCGCCGATCATGCCGGTCCCGCCGCCGGCGATCGCAATCGGACGGTGCCCGAAGCGCTGCATCCGGGCGAGCGCCATCAGCGGCAGGAGGGATCCGACGTGAAGGCTCGAGGCCGTCGGGTCGAAGCCGATGTAGCAGGTCACCTTCTCGCGCGCGAGCACATCGCGCACGCCCTCGGTGCCCTCGTAGACCATCCCCCGCCACTCGAACTCGGTGTACGCGTCGCTCGCCATCGCCACTCCACGGCAGGGCCGAAACCTCGTCCTGCCTGCGCTGAACCCTTGCACGGCACGCTCATCCCCGCGCGCCGACGCCCGCCGCCGGCGGTCACGCCTGCGGCGGGCCCGGCGGCCGGTTGAACCTCCTACTATAGCAAGGCCCTGGCGAGCGGGGGCCGGCGGGTATAATCGGCCCGATGCGGGTGACTCGCCGTCAGATGCTGGGCACGGTAGCCGCGGGCGGCGCCGCCGCGATTGGCGCCGGCCTCTACGGCGTGGTTGTCGAACCCCGCCGCCTCGGCATCACCCGGACGACTCTCCTCGTCGCCGGCCTGCCCCCGGCGCTGGCCGGCTTGCGCATCGGCCTGGCCAGCGACCTCCATCACGGTGAATCCACGGGGGCCGGCATGGTCGCGGCCGTGACCGCCGCCCTGCAAGCCGAGGCCCCGGACCTGATCGTCCTCGCGGGCGACTACGTCACGTGGTCCGACAGGCAGGCGGTCGCTCCATGCGCAGCCGCGCTCGAGCCTCTCCGCGCGCCCCTCGGCACCTTTGCTGCCCTCGGAAACCACGACCCCGAATCGACCGTGAAAGCCGAGTTCGAGGCGCGGGGCATCCGCCTCCTGCGCGACGAGCACGAGGACCTCGACGTCCGGGGGGAGCTGGTGTCGCTCGGCGGCTTGAAATACTGGAGCCGGAAAGCTGAGGACCTGCAGCGCACATTCCGGGGGGCCCTGGGATTCCCGATCCTGATCGCCCACGATCCCCGCCGGCTGAACCAGGCGGCGGAGGCAGGGGTGCCGCTCGTCCTCTCCGGTCACACCCACGGGGGTCAGGTGGTGCTTCCCGGAGTCGGGGCGCCGGCCGCGGCGCGCTTCCCCGTCGTCCATGGCGCAGCCCGCCGGCGCCACACCACGATCTTCGTCAGCCGCGGCGTCGGGACGGTGGTCCTGCCGGTTCGCATCAACTGCCCTCCGGAAGTGGTCATCCTGACGCTGGCCAGGGGGTGAAGGCCGGCGTCATCTTCAGTTCCCTCACGAGAAAGGCGAAGATGTCCGCGCGCTCGGCAATGAGCTTGTCGGTGGGCTTGCCCGCTCCGTGGCCGGCCTCGGTCTCGATCCGGATCAGCACCGGCGCAGGCCCGGCCTGGGCGGCCTGAAGCGCCGCGGCGAACTTGAAGCTGTGCGCCGGCACCACGCGGTCGTCGTGATCGCCCGTGGTGATGAGTGTCGCCGGGTAGCGCGTGCCGGGCCGGAGGTTGTGCAGTGGGGAGTACTTGATGTTGATCTCGAAACCCTCGGGGGTGTCGGGGTCGCCGTAGTCGGACTTCCACGCCCAGCCGATGGTGAACTTGTGATAGCGCAGCATGTCCAGGACGCCGACAGCGGGCAGGGCCGCGGCGAAGAGATCCGGGCGCTGCGTCATGCAGGCGCCGACCAGCAACCCCCCGTTGCTGCCTCCCGCGATGGCCAGTCTGGATGGCGACGTGTAGCGTTCGGTGACGAGATACTCCGCCGCCGCGATGAAATCGTCGAACACGTTCTGCTTGTTCGCGAGCCGTCCGGCATCGTACCAGGCCTGGCCGTACTCGGAGCCGCCCCGCAGGTTCGCGACCGCGTAGACCCCTCCCATCTCCAGCCACGCCGCCATCGCCGGTGAGTAGCCCGGCATCACGGGAACGTCGAAGCCGCCGTATCCATAGAGGTAGGTGGGGCGCTGCCGGTCCCTCGACAGCCCCTTGCCGTGCGTGAGGAACAAGGGGACGCTCGTGCCGTCCTTCGACGTGTAGAACGCCTGCATCGTCTCGAAGCGGGCGGGGTCGAAGGCCACCGCGGGTTTTCGCCAGACCTCGCTCGTACCGGCGGCGAAGTCGTAGCGGTAAATCGTCGTCGGGTACGTGAACGAGGTGAAGGCGTAGAACGCCTCGTCGTGCTCGCGGCGGCCGGTGAGTTCCACGACGCTGCCAATCGCGGGCAGCGGAATTTCCCGGGCAAGCCGGCCATCGGCATGGAACAGCCTCAGCTTGTTGTGCGCGTCGGTCATCCAGCTCGTCAGGAACTGGTGGTTGACCATCGTGACGCCCTCGAGCACGTCGCGACCGGGGACTTCCGGGATCAGCTCCTTCCACGCCGGCGGTTCGGGCCGTCGCCGGTCGATGGCGACCAGGCGGTAGCGGGGTGCGGCGTTATTCGTCAGCACGGAGAAGGTGTCGCCGTCGTTCCCGACGACGGCGTACGAAGCGTCGAAGGCGTTGAGGAATGGGGAGACGGTTCCGTTCGGGTCGGACAGGTCGCACAGGAACACACGGTTGCGGTTGTCGGTCCCCTCGGTCTGCACCACCACCAGGAAACGGCCGTCGTCGGTCACGTCCGCGTGGAATCCCCAGTCAGGGTGATCGGGCCGCTCGTAGACCAGGCGGTCCTGTTCCTGCGGCGTGCCGACGGCGTGGAAGAAGAGCTTCTGGTTCTTGTTGACCGCCTGCAGCCGCTCGCTGGGACCGGGGTCGTCGTAGCGGCTGTAGAAGAAGCCCGAACCATCCTTCATCCACGCCGCGCCGCTGAACTTCGACCACTTCACGACGTCCGGGAGGTCTCTTCCCGTTGCCACCTCCCTGATCCGCCATTCGAGCCAGTCCGAGCCGCTGGCGGCCAGGGCGTAGGCCGCGTAGCGGCCGTCCTCGGAGAAGGAAATCCCGCCCAGGGCCACTGTCCCCTTCTCGGAGAACGTATTGGGGTCGATCAACACTTCCGCCGGCGCGTCCAGGCTGGCGGCCTTGTACACGACCGCCTGGTTCTGCAGGCCGGTGTTGCGGCTGTAGATGTAGTGAGGGCCTTCCCGGGACGGGGCGCCGAACCGCTCGTAGTTCCACAGCTCCGCCAACCGCGCGCGGACCGCCTCCCGCTCCGGGATGGTCGCCAGGTAGCCGAAGGTGACCCTGTTCTCGGTCTCGATCCACGCGCGTGTCTCGGGCGAGTCCGCATCCTCCAGCCAACGGTAGGGATCGGCAATCTCGCGGCCGAAGAACTCATCGACCTGGTCGGCCTTCCGCGCTTGCGGATACTGGAGCGCGAGGGGGGCGGGCGACTTTTCAACGTCTCTCATGAAGAGTCTCCCGACCCCCTTTGCGTGACGAAGCGGCGCCCCTCGATACGCCACCCGCCGTCGAGCATGATGCGGATCGCCTCGGGGTAGATCCGATGCTCCTCGACGAGGATTCGCGCGGCGAGCGACTCGGGCGTGTCGTCGTCTTCGACCTCGACGGCAGCCTGCAGCACGATCGGTCCGGCGTCGAGGTTGCAGTCCACGAGGTGAACGGTGACGCCGCTCAACTTCGCCCCGTGCGCCCATGCCTGCCTCTGAGCGTCGAGGCCGGGAAAGGACGGCAGGAGCGAGGGGTGGATGTTGAGGATCGCGTGGGGAAAGGCCTGTACGAAAGAGGGGCCGAGCAGCCGCATGAACCCCGCCAGGCAGACCAGGCCGACATCTCGCTGGCGAAGCGCCGCCACGAGCGCCTGGTCGTAGTCATCGCGGTTGGCGTAGGCCTTGTGGCTGAGGCACAACGTCTCGATGCCGGCCGCCCGGGCCCGCTCGAGACCCGCGGCGTCAGCTCGGTTGGAGATGACGACCGCGATGCGGGCGTCGAAGCGCGCCGCGGCTACCGCGTCGATGATCGCCTGGAGGTTGCTGCCGCGCCCCGAGAATCAGGACGCCGAGGTTTCGGTTCACGGGCTCGCCTCCGCTAGCGATAGACCACCTGGCGCTCTCCCGCCACGATCTCCCCGATGACCACCGGCCCGGGCGGGTCCACCGGACCAAGGCGCTGCAGCAGCCGCTCCACGTCGGCAGGCCGGCAGGCGACAATCAGGCCGACCCCCATGTTGAACGACCGGTACATGTCGTCCTCGGGCACCTGGCCGGCGTCGGCAAGGAAGCGGAACAGCGCGGGGACGCGCCAGGCCCTCTTGTCGATCACTGCCCGGCACGCTGCCGGCAGGACCCTGGGCAGATTGTCCGTGATGCCTCCGCCGGTGATGTGGGCGAGGGCCCGGACGAGCCCGGGCTCCTCGAGGGCCGGCAGGATGGCCGGAAGATACGAGCGGTGGACTCGCAGCAAGGCGTCGCCGACGGTTTCGCCCAGTTCGGCCACCCGGGAATCGACGGTCAGGCCAAGCCGCTCGAACACGATTCGGCGGGCCAGGGAGTACCCGTTCGTGTGGAGGCCACTCGACGGCAGGCCGACGAGCACGTCGCCTGGCGCAAGCGTCGAGCCGTCGATCACGCGCCCGCGTTCGACCGCGCCGACGATGAAGCCCGCAAGGTCGTACTCGCCCCCGGCGTAGAACCCTGGCATCTCCGCGGTCTCGCCGCCAAGCAGCGCGCAGCCGTTGGCACGGCATCCCCGCGCAATCCCGGCGACGATCTGCTCGGCGACCGCCGGGGTGAGGCGCCCCGTCGCCAGGTAGTCGAGGAAGAAGAGCGGTCGCGCACCCTGGACCAGGATGTCGTTCACGCAATGGTTGACCAGGTCCTCGCCGATGGTGTCGTGGCGGTTCGCCAGGAAGGCGACCTTCAGCTTGGTGCCGACGCCGTCGGCGCTCGCCACGAGAACGGGGTCGGGGTTGCGCGCGGGATCGAGGCGGAAGAGGCCGCCGAAGGACCCGATCTCGGAGAGGACGCCGCTCGTGAACGTGCTCCGCGCGAGGCCCTTGATGCGCCGCACGGTCTCGTTGCCGGCGTCGATGTCCACGCCGGAGGATTTGTAGTCCATATGAGCCGTTTCAAGTACGCGGTGGGCGGGAGGCGGTTGGATCACGCTGTCCCGGTGAGCGCCTTGCGTCGGGGGGTTGTTCCGCCCTCCGCCGGCCGCCCTCCGCCTGATGCATCGTCAGTGTATTAGAAATCGAACTTCTGGATCAGCGCCTGCGTGACCCTGCGGGTCGCGCTCCCTTCGGGGGCGCCCCAGTAGGCGCGCCGGAGCATGGCAAAGAAGCGTTCCTCGTCGGCGTCTTCCTCCAGCATGTCGAGCGCCTCGGCGATCAACTCGGCGGCACCGTCGATTGCAGTACGCTTCTCGAGCACCGCGAGCAGGAAGGCCGGCTTGCGGAGGGCGACGCTCCCGAGCGCCAATGCCAGGGGCGCCCGCAGCGGATCCCGGGCGGGGCTGCCGAGGTCGACCAGGAGGCCCACGGCCTCCTCGTGCCCGGCCGCGCCGAGGGCGCCAAGTCCGCGCGCCGCGGATCGGACGAGCTCCTGGTAGCCCGGGTTCTTCTCGGCAAAGCGCACGGTCCGTTCCAGGTAGGCGAGGTGCGTCTGGCAGTTCAGGCCGAGCAGACAGATCGCCGCCGCAACCTCCGGCTGCGTCGCGGCAGGGGCGTCGGTCTGCAGCGCGATGACCGCGTTCAGGGCGCGAGCGTCCTTGATCTTGCCGAGCGCGATCGCGGCGTCGAGGCGGAGCCCGCCCTCGAGGCGGGTGGCGCCGACGAGCGGCTCGAGCGCGTAACCCGCCTGGTAATCGCCGAGCGCCTCGATCACGGCGCTCCTGAAAATGGTCTCACCCCGGTTGATGTCGCGCACGAGGCCCGGCCGGACGCGCGCGTCCGAGCCGAGCGCCGCCAGCGCGCGCAGCAGGGCCGGGCGCACGAACTCGGCGTGTTCGCGCTCGAGGGACGCCAGGAGACGGGGAACCAGGGTGGGGTCCGGGTGGTGCTCGAAGTAGCGGTAAGCCAGCTGCCGGATGCGGTCGTTCGGA
Organism: uncultured Acidobacteriota bacterium; assembly: GCA_963744445.1. Taxonomy (GTDB): domain Bacteria; phylum Acidobacteriota; class Vicinamibacteria; order Vicinamibacterales; family Fen-181; genus CAVUTP01. The sequence goes on along the minus strand of CAVUTP010000014.1, from coordinate 377,616 downwards.
TCCCCCATCAGTCCGGCCATCAGCCCGGGTGTCGCGGGATCGTCGAAGCCGGTGAGCAGCACGCCCGCACGGAACCTGACGTAGCCGTCCTTGTGGGAGCGAACGGCAGCTGACAGGAGGGGCACCGCTTCCCTGCCGGGGGCGCGCCGCAACAGCTTCGAGGCCGCCGCGCGGTCGGCGTGCTCGAACACGCCAAGGCGGTCGATCGCGGCGCGCAGCGCGTCGGGCGTGGGGCGTTGTTCCTGCCGGCCGGCTGGCGCGGCAGACAGCCCGGCGATCGTCAGGACCAGCGTGAGGTGTAGAGCGCGGTGCATCAGCGTGACAGCGTGACCTGACCCTGAACCCTCGACCGTCAACGTCCCCCTTGGCCCGCAGTCCCTGGTTCCCAGTCCCTACGTAATCAGCTTCAACTGCACCTGCTGTGCGTGCTCCGCCGGGAACGGCACGGGATAGTGGCCCGTGTAGCAGGATGTGCAGTAATGGGCGCGGTGCGCGTTGACCGCGCTCAGCATCCCGTCGAGGCTCAAGTACTGAAGCGAGTCGGCCCCCAGGTACTTCCGGATCTCCTCCAGGGTGTGGGTGGCAGCGATCAGCTCCGACCGGCGAGGCGTGTCCACGCCGTAATAGCACGGGGAAATGGTGGGCGGGCAGCTGATCCGCACGTGGACCTCGGTTGCGCCCGACGCCTTGATCATCCGCACGATCTTCCGGCTCGTCGTCCCGCGCACGATCGAGTCGTCGATGAGAACGACGCGCTGGCCCTCGAGGATGCTGCGGACCGGGTTGAGTTTCACCTTGACGCCGAAGTGCCGGATCGACTGTTGCGGCTCGATGAAAGTCCTGCCGACGTAATGGTTGCGGATGAGGCCCATCCGGAGCGGGAGGCCTGCCTCCTCCGCGAACCCGGTGGCGGCGCAGACCCCCGAGTCGGGGACCGGCACGACCACGTCGCCCGGCACGCCGGATTCCCGGGCCAGCTGGCGCCCGAACGCGGTCCGGACCGTGTTCACGCTCTCGCCGAACACGTAGCTGTCGGGGCGGGCGAAGTACACGTGCTCGAAGATGCAGTGCGAAAGGGCCGCCGGGCCGAACGGCCTTTCCGAGCGAAGGCCGGCCGCGTCGATCACGATGACCTCTCCCGGCTCGACATCCCGGACCCACGTGGCGCCGATCAGGTCCATAGCGCAGGTTTCCGACGCGACGACGTACGCCTCGCCCAGGCGCCCGAGCGCGAGCGGCCGGAAGCCGTGCGGGTCGCGAACGGCGATCAGGCGGTCGGCGGTGGCCAGGACCAGCGAGAAGGCCCCGCGAATGCGGGCGAGCGACTCGATCACGGCCTGCTCGGGGCGGACCGCCTTCGATCGGGCGTAGAGGTGGAGAATGACCTCCGAGTCGCTGCTCGTCTGGAAGATCGCGCCGTCGCCGACGAGTTCCTCGCGCAGCTCGGTGGCGTTCACGAGGTTGCCGTTGTGGCACAGCGCGATCTGCCCGTGGACGCAGTCGATCAGGATTGGCTGGGCGTTGACGAGCTTGCTGGCGCCAGCCGTCGAGTACCGCACGTGACCCACGGCGAGCGTTCCCGCCAGTTTGCCCAGCTCGGACTCGGTGAAGACGTCCGCCACGTGTCCCATTCCGCGGGACGCGATCAAGCGTTGTCCGTCGGACGCGGCGATCCCCGCGCTCTCCTGCCCGCGGTGCTGGAGGGCGTACAGCCCGAGGTACGCCATCTTCGACGCCTCGGGATGGCCGTAGATGCCGAAAACGCCGCATTCCTCATGAAGCTTGTCGAACACGAATGCTCAAACCTCCTGGAACACGCGTCGGAAGACGGTGTCCACGTGGGCGAACTGGACGTCGAGATCGAAGGCACGGTCGATCTCGCCCGGCGAGAGGACCTTGCGCACGTCCGGGTCCTCGAGCAAGAGGGGCTTGAACGGGCGTGCCTCGTGGAACGATCGCATGGCGTTGCGCTGCACCCACTCGTAAGCCAGTTCGCGCGACAGGCCCTTGCGTGCCAGCTCGAGCAGCACGGTGCCGGAGAAGACCACGCCGCGCGACCGCTCGAGGTTCTCCAGCATCCTCGAGGGATAGACCACCATGCCCTTCACGATCTTCGTGAAGCGCCGCAGCACGTGATCGAGGGCGATGAAGCTGTCGGGGAGGATCACCCGCTCGACCGACGAGTGCGAGATGTCGCGCTCGTGCCAGAGGGCGATGTTCTCCATGGCGGCCATCGCGTTCCCGCGCAGGAGGCGCGCCATCCCCGTGACCTGCTCGCACCCGATCGGGTTCCGCTTGTGCGGCATCGCCGAGGAGCCCTTCTGACCCGTCTCGAAAGGCTCCTCGACCTCGCCAATCTCGGTCTTCTGCAGGCCGCGGATCTCGAGGGCGAACTTCTCGAGGGAAGCGGCCGTGATCGCCAGCGCGCAGAGCAGATCGGCATGGCGGTCGCGCTGGATGACCTGCGACGAGATGGGTGCGGGCTCGAGCCCCAGGCGCGCGCACACGGCGGCCTCGATCGAGGGGTCGAGGTGCGCGAACGTCCCGACGGCGCCCGAGAGCTTGCCGACGTTGATCACCTGGCGGCCGCGCCGCACGCGCTCGATGTCGCGCTGAACCTCCGCATACCACAGCGCGAGCTTCAATCCGAAGGTGATGGGCTCGGCGTGCACGCCGTGCGTCCGCCCGATCATCGGGGTCTTCCGGTGCTCGTAGGCGCGAACCTGGATTGCCTCGTTGAGCTTGCCGAGCAACTCGAGGATCAGGTCGCATGCCTCGCGCATCTGCAGCGCCTGCGCGGTGTCGATGACGTCGGACGAGGTCAGGCCGAAGTGCAGCCAGCGGGCCTCCTCACCCACCCGCTCCGCCACGGCCGTCGTGAACGCGATGACGTCGTGCCGGGTCCGCGCCTCGATCTCCTCGATGCGCGCCACGTCGAAGCCGCCCCGCTCCCGGATCGCCCACGCGGCGGTGGCCGGGATGATGCCGGCCTCGGCCATCGCCTCGGCCGCCGCAATTTCCACCTGCAGCCAGCACTCGTAGCGCCGCTGCTCGGTCCAGATCTTCCCCATGGCGGGGTTGGTGTAACGGGCAATCACGCCGGTCTCCCTGTTGTGAGGAAAAGCGGGGGGCGTCGTACCTCGGTCGGGGCACAAGATGTTGTGCCCGGACCGCGCCGCACGTACCGGGTGCGGCAAGTCTACAAGCACAGGCGCTCGGGCGGCAGCCTCCACCCGTTCATCGGCCCCAGCACCGTGCCCGCGAGCGCGCCGTCGGCGAACAACTCGGTCGCCACCCGCTGCACGTCCTCCGCCGTCACGCGCTCGACACCGCGAAGGGTCTCGTCGAGGCCGAACTGACGGTCGAAGTAGATCTCCTGGCGGGCAAGGTGCGACATGCGGCTGGCCGTGTTCTCGAGGCTCAGCATCAGGCTGCCCTTCAAATGATCCTTCGCCCGCCGCAGTTCCGCGTCCGGGGGCGGCGTACGCTTGACGTTGCGCAGTTCCTCGACCGTCAGGTCGATCACCTCCCCGACGGCCTCCGTGGCGCAGCCCGCGTAAATGGTCAGCGCGCCCGCGTCGCGGTAGGCGCTCAGGCCGCTGAACACCGCGTACGCGAGACCGCGCTTTTCCCGCACGTTCTGGAACAGCCGCGAGCTCATCGATCCGCCGAGGAGCGTGTTCAACACGTAGCTCACGTAGCGGTCCTGGTGGCTCTGCGAGTAGCTGCTCGTCCCCAGGCAGATGTGGCTCTGCTCGAGGTCCTTCGATCGGACGACGAACTGCGGGACTACCACGGGCAGCGTGTCGCCCGCCGCGTCGCCGGTGGGCGCGATCTCCGCGAATGCGCGCTCCACGAGCTCGCGGACCTGGTCGTGCTGCAGGTTGCCCACCGCCGAGATGACGAAGTTGTTGGCGGTGTACACCCGGCCGAAGTAGTCGCGCAGCGCCTCCCTCGTCAGCGCCTCCACCGTCTCCGGCGTCCCCAGGATCGGCCGCCCCAACGCGTGCCCCTCCCAGAACGACTGCGTGAACAGCTCGTGGACCAGATCGTCGGGGGTGTCCTCGACCATCTTGATCTCCTCGAGGATCACCTTCTTCTCACGCTCGATGTCGTCCGGGTCGAAGGCCGGGTGCAGGACGATGTCGGACAGGATGTCGAGCGCCAGCGGGAGGTGCTCGTCGAGCACCTTGATGTAGTAGCTGGCGTACTCCTTCGCGGTGAAGGCATCCAGCTGCCCGCCGATCGAGTCGATCGCCTGCGCGATGTCCTCCGCGCTCCGCGTCGCCGTGCCCTTGAAGAGCATGTGCTCCACGAAGTGCGCGATGCCGCTGTACGCCTCCGGCTCGTGGCGCGAACCGCGGGTCAGCCACACGCCGACGCTAATCGAGCGGACGTGGGGCATCGATTCGGTCAGGAGGCGTAGACCGTTGCCGAGGACCTCGCGCACAATCATTGGGGTCAGGCCTCTAGCCGCAAGTGACTGACTGATAAGGAATTATATTGCTCTTTCACCCGATCATAGCACGCGGGTCGATCGACTTCAACGGCTACCCTCGCCCGAACCGGGCATGGTACACTGGGTTCAACCCTGAAAGACGGATCACCTTGCAGCACCTCACCCCCACCCCCCGGCCAGACCTTGGCGGCCTCGAACGCCAGGAACTCGAAGCCCTGCTGGTTGAACAGGGGGCGGAGCCCTTTCGTGCACGCCAGCTCTACCGTTGGGTTTTCAAGCGCGGTATTGCGGACTTCAGGGCCATGAGCGACCTCTCCAAGGCGCTCAGGGAACAGCTGGCCGAACGTTTCGTGGTGGGCGTTCCCCGCGTGGTCCACCGGGACCGGTCGGCCGACGGCACCGTGAAGTTCCTGCTCGAGCTGGCAGACCACCGGAAGGTCGAGTCGGTTTTCATCCCGGACACCCCGAACCAGACCTTCTGCATCTCGACGCAGGTCGGGTGCGCGATGAAGTGCGCCTTTTGCCTGACGGGCAAGATGGGCCTGACTCGGAACCTCACGGCGGCCGAGATCGCCGGGCAGGTCCGGGTACTCGCTCAGGACCTCGGCCTTCTCGATGCCCGCTTCAACATCGTGCTCATGGGCATGGGCGAGCCCCTGCACAACTACGACGAGACGATGAAAGCGCTGCGGATCCTCGGCGACGAGGATGGCCTCGCCGTGTCGCCCCGGCGGGTGACGCTCTCGACGGTCGGGGTGGTGCCGGCGCTGGAACGCCTGGCCACCGAGCCCTTCATGCCGAACCTGGCCGTTTCGCTGCACGCGACGACCGAGGCCCAGCGGGACCTGCTCGTGCCGCTGAACCGCAAGTACCGGATCTCGGACGTCATCGACGCCTGCCGGCGCTTCCCGCTCAAGCGGCGGAACCGCATCACCTTCGAGTACGTGATGCTGGCGGGGGTCAACGACTCACCCGAGGATGCGAGGCGGCTGGTGAAGTTGCTGGCCGGCGTCCGTTCGAAGGTGAACCTGATCCCGCTCAACGAGGCCGCGGGCATCCCCTTCGACCGGCCGTCCGACGACCGTGTGGACGCATTCGCAGCAATCCTGGCCGATCACCACCTGACGGTCTCGGTGCGGAAGAGCCGCGGCCGCGACATCCGCGCGGCCTGCGGGCAGCTGATCGTGGAAGGGCAGGAGCCGAGTGCCGCCCAGCGGCTGGCGCGGGCGATGACGGGTTCTGGCGGCTAGGGTCTGCCGCCTGGTGGCCTGAGTAGCTCACGCGGTCTGACGTCGTTAGCCAACGCGTGGGGCCAACGCCGCGCGGCGTCGCCGCCGCACGCGCCAGAAGACGTAGCCCGCCCCCAGCAAGGACACCAGCACGAAGGCCAGCACCAGGAGCGGGACGAGCACGGCCAGGGGCGCCAGCACGAACGCCACGAGGTCCTCGAGCAGGCTCAGGAAGACGCCGACGCCCAGGAAGTGTCCTCCACTCACCCCGACCGCGAGGCGTGTCCCTGCCTTGCCGAGGTGCGTGGAAAGCGCCACGCCGCCGGCCGCGAGCAGGAGCGCGACCTCCACCGGCTCGGACAAACCGGCGCCGCCGACCGCGCGCCACGCGATCCACGCAGCGCCGGCGGGGCGGATGACGCTGTGCACCGCGTCCCAGGCGTGGTCCACGGCCGGGATCTTGTCAGCCAGGAACTCGACCACGTACATGACACCGGCAGCGCCGAGCACCACAGGATCGGCGAGCACCTGCAGGTCTGCGAGGTGAACGGGGAGCGGCAGCCAGTCGAGCCGGATCGCCAGGCCGACCACCAGGATCGTGGCGTAGAGGTTCAACCCGGCCGCAAACGCGAAGCCAAGCGTGGTGCCCAGCAGCGACAGCGCCGTCATCGGAGAATTTCACCCTGCAATGGCGCGGCCGACTTCAGCCTCACTCGCACGCGCTCGTTGCGCCGGCGCCCCGGCGGGACTCGCACCTTCAGGAAGTTCCCCGTCAGCACGATCGTCCCGTCGCGCAGGGTGAGACCATCGAGCACACGGCCCACGTGCGCCGCCTCGAACCGGCTGGTGAGTACCTTGCCGACGGCCCTCAGGCGTTCGGCCCGAGCGCGTATGGCGACGCCGGGCACCTTGGGCTCGAGGCTCGCCGCGACCGTCCCGGGGCGCGCCGAATAAGGAAAGACGTGCAGGTGCGTGATCGGAGAGCTGAACAGGTACGCCTCGATCTCCGCCGCGTCCTGGTCGCGCTCGCCCGGAAAGCCCACGATGACGTCGGACCCGATGGCGGCATCCGGGATCTGCTCGCGGATTCGTTCCACCAGGCGGCGGTACGACGCCAGGGTGTAGGGTCGCCGCATGGCGCGCAGCATCCCGTCGCTCGCGTGCTGCAGGGGCAGGTGAAAGTGCGGCTGAAAGCGCCGCGACCCGGCGACGGCCTCCACCACCGCGGGCGAGCAGTCCATCGGCTCGAGCGAGCTGAGGCGGAAACGCACGGCGCCCGGTACTGCGTGGAGCGCCGCCAGCAGGTCGGCCAGGTTTCGCGCAGGCGAAAGGTCGCGCCCCCACGCGCCAAGGTGAACCCCCGTCAAGACGATCTCGAGGAAGCCTGCCGCAGCCAGCCTCCTGGCTTCGTCGAGCAGGTCCTCCAGGCCCACGCTTCGGCCCGGCCCTCGCGTCGAGGGAACGATGCAGTAGCTGCAGGCCTGATCGCAGCCCGTCTGGACCTTGAGGGGGTAGGTGGTGCGGCCCCGCATGCCGGGAACCGGCAGCGCGCGCGCGAAGGGACCGTCGCCCGGAATCTCGTGCTTGCGCGCGTTCGGGACGATCCGGGCTACGTTGGGCAGCGCAGCCACGTCGCCCGGGCGGCGGGTCGCATAACAACCGGTGGCCACGATGCGGGCCTCGGGGTTGACCCGGGCGATGCGGCGGATCGCCTGGCGCGCTGCTTGATCGGCCGCGGCCGTCACCGTACAGGTGTTGACGACAACCACGTCCGCCTCTTCCGCACGGGCGGAGGCGCCTCCGGCGGCAGCAAGGTCCCGCTCGAGGCGGCAGGAGTCAGCCTCGTTGGTCCGGCAGCCGAAGGTCAGGACGGCAAACTTCACGCTCCGCCTCGCGCACAGAAACCCAGTCCGACCCCCAATTTCGTCGATCGCGGTTTCGCGTCACGGATCTGTCGGCGGCGAAATCGGGGATTGGGACTGGGTTCTTCCTACTGCTGTCCCATTCGCGCGGCCGCCTGCTCGACCTTCTCGGCCAGCGTCCGCTTGTAGTCGGCCAGACGCGCGGCGAGCGCATGGTCCGCCAATGCGAGCATTTGGGCGGCGAGCACCGCGGCGTTGGTAGCCCCGGGCTTCCCAATCGACACGGTGGCAACCGGCACGCCGGGCGGCATCTGCACCGTGGACAGCAGCGCGTCCAGCCCCTTGAGCGCCGACGAGTCGATGGGCACGCCAATCACGGGGCTGGTCGTGTGAGCGGCGACGACCCCGGCCAGATGCGCCGCCGCTCCCGCGCCCACGATGAACACTTTCACACCGCGGCCGGGCGCTTCCTCCACCAACCGCATCACGCGCGCCGGCGACCGGTGCGCCGAGGCCACGGTCATTTCGCAGGGCACGCCCAGCTCACGCAGCAGATCCACCGCCGGCTGCATCACCGCCACGTCGGAATCGGAGCCCATCAAAATCAGAACTTGGCAATTGTCCATGTGTCGACTGTCTATTTGTTCTGGTTACGCTCGATGAGTCCATCAAGTGGCCAATTGCCAAATGGTCAATCGCCAAGTGACAGAGATCGCCTTCCTGCCGATATCCCTTCGGTACTGCATCCCCTCGAAGTGGATGCGGCTCGCGGCCTCGTAGGCGCGCGAGATAGCCTGGCGGAAGTCCTTGCCTTCCCCCACCACGGTCAACACCCGGCCGCCCGAGGTGACGATCTCCCCGTTGCGGCGCGCGGTGCCCGCGTGGAACACGGTGACGCCCGGCACGCCCTCCGCCTCGCCGAGCCCGGTGATCACCTTGCCCGTCTCGACGCTGTCCGGGTAGCCCTTCGATGCGAGCACCACCCCGACGTGCGGCCAGTCGCGCACCCGACAGGTGTCCTGCCCGAGCTTCCCTTCCGCGGCAGCCCGCAGCAGCGGGCTGAGGTCGCCGTCGATCATCGGCAAGACAACCTGCGCCTCGGGATCGCCGAGCCGCACGTTGAACTCCACCACCTTCGGGCCGTCGGCGGTGATCATCAGGCCGGCGTAGAGGAAGCCCCGGAACTCCCGGCCCTCCGCGCGCATCCCCTCGAGCACCGGGAGGATGATCGACTCGCGCACGCGGTCGAGCAGCTCGTCGTCGGCCAGCGGGCTTGGCGCGAAGGCGCCCATCCCTCCGGTGTTCGGCCCCTGGTCCTTGTCGTACGCCCGCTTATGATCCTGCGCGCTCGGGAGGAGCAGGGCGCGGCGTCCGTCGGTCAGGGCGAAGACGGAAAGTTCCGGCCCCCGCATGCACTCCTCGACGACGACGCGGCGGCCCGCCTCGCCAAACCGCCGGTCCACCATCATGGCGCGGACGGCAAGCCGGGCGTTGAGAGAGTCGGTTGCGATCACGACGCCCTTGCCGGCCGCGAGGCCGTCTGCCTTCAGCACGACCGGGTAGCCGAACCGGCCAGAGGCGAGGACGCCGAGGGCGGCCTCCGGCGTGTCGCACACCTCGTAGGCGGCGGTCGGGACGCGATGACGCCGCATGAAGTCCTTGGCGAAGGCCTTGGACGACTCCAGCTCCGCGGCCAGACGCGTGGGGCCGAGCAACAGGCGGCCGCGGGAGGCGAAGAGGTCCGCGACGCCGCGCGTGAGCGGCAACTCGGGGCCGACGACGGTCAGTTGCGCGTCGTGGGCCTCGGCGAGCGCCAGGAGGGCTTCGGGGTCGCCGGCGTCCACGGGGGCGAGGGTGGCGAGCGCACCGATCCCGGCGTTGCCGGGGGCACAGACGACGCGGGCGACCCGGGTGTCGCGGGAGAGTCTCCACACGAGGGCGTGCTCACGGGCGCCGGAACCGACGACAAGGAGGTTCATGGGAGGGCGCTGTAGGAGGTGGCCCTCGTCAGGGGCACAATATGTTGTGTTCCTGCCTCGGGTTATTCCATGACAGGGGCGATCTTTGGCCCAAAATCGGCCCCTACCTGTGATAGCCTAGCATATTCCGGTAGTTCTCAACGATTGGATCCAGAGTGCCAGCCGGGCCCGTAAGGGGGTGTCAAACAGGCGTGGCTGAAGTCAAAGTACAGGAAGGCGAGTCGGTCGAGAGCGCGCTTCGTCGCTTCAAGCGGAAGGTTCAGCAGGAAGATATCATCAAGGATATCAAGAAGCATTCCTTCTATCTGAAGCCTGGGGACAAGCGCCGGGCGAAGCAGGCCCTGGCGCGTAAGCGGAGTCGCAAGAAGCTCCGGCGCGAGATGGAGTAGCGAGCAGCGTGGGGGGAGCCACCGATGGAGTTCCAAGACAAGGCGTTGCACTGCGTGGACTGCGGCGCGGAGTTCGTGTGGACCGCGGGGGAGCAGCTGTTCTTCGCCGACAAGAACTTCAAGAACGAGCCAAAGCGGTGCAAGGCCTGCAAGGCCAAGCGGGCGAACCGGCCGGCCGGGTCGGCGCCGGTTCGCGAGCGCGTCGAAACTCAGACCGCGTGCTCTGAGTGCGGGAAGGTGACCACCGTCCCGTTCAAGCCGACGCAGGGGCGTCCCGTGTACTGCCGCGAGTGCTTCCAGCAGCGTAAGTTCGCAGGGGCCGGCGGCGTCGGCGTCTAAGGAACTCCATCGGTCGACCGCCTTGGGGGCCCTGCCGTTTCGGGGGGGCCCCTTTCGTCTTTTTTGGCCGGCGGCGGTCCGGCCTTGGTTGACGCTGTTTTCGCGGCTACGTTAATATGAAATGCCTCATTTTCGGCCGCTGACCCGGCGTCACCGCGTCGAGGCCATCCTGCGCCGTGAGGCGGGAGGAGTGGGGGACATGCAGATTCATCAGAGATCGGTCGGCGAAGTCACCATCATCGACATCAACGGCAAGATGACGCTCGGCGAGGGCGACGAGCTGCTGCGCGACAAGGTGAACAGCCTGATCCAGCAGGGTCAGCGGAAGCTCATCCTCAACCTGGCCGAGGTGCCCTACATCGACAGCGCCGGCCTGGGGGAGATCGTCCGCACCTACACGACGGTGAGCCGCCAGGGCGGCAGCCTCAAGCTCCTCAACCTGACCAAGCGCATCCAGGACCTCTTGCTGATCACGAAACTGCTGACGGTGTTCGAAACGTTCGAGTCCGAAGAGGAAGCGATCAAGAGCTTCGGCTCGGCCCGCGTCTAGTCCTCCTCTTTTCCCGCGCTTCATGGCGCGCAGCCCACTTCCGGATACCGTGGCGCGGGGCGAGGCCCACCGGGGCCCCGCCCCCGCGCGTTCCCTGCTGGTCAGCCTGCTGGTCTCGCTCCGGCCGGAGCAGTGGATCAAGAACCTCGTAGTCTTCGCGGGTCTGCTCTTCGGCCTCCAGCTGTTCGTCCCGCGTGCCGTCGGCCTCTCGGCGGCCGCCTTCGCGGTCTTCTGCGCGCTGTCCGGCGTCGTCTACCTCTTCAACGACGTCGCGGACCGCGAGGCCGATCGCGGGCACCCGCTCAAGTCCCGCCGGCCAATCGCCTCGGGCGATCTGCCGCCGTCGGTGGCCGTCTGGGTCGGCGTGACGCTCGTCGCCGTGGCGCTGGCCGCAGCCCTGCTGATCGGCCCGATGTTCGCGCTGGTCTCCTTCACCTACGTCGCGCTGCTGGGCATGTACTCGGCGCGGCTCAAGCACGTCGTCATCATCGACGTGCTCACGATTGCGATGGGCTTCGTGCTCCGGGCCGTCGCCGGCGCGGTGGCCATCGACGTCCCGATCAGCCAGTGGCTGCTCGTCTGCACGGTACTGCTCGCGCTGTTCCTCGCGCTGAGCAAGCGCCGGCACGAGCTCGTCCTGCTGGCGGACAGCGCGAGACAGCACCGGCGAATCCTCGGGGAGTACAGCCCGTACCTCCTCGACCAGATGATCGGCGTCGTCACCGCGTCCACGCTGATCGCCTACATCTTCTACACGATGAGCGCCGAGACGGCGCACAAGTTCGGCACGCCGTATCTCGGGCTGACCATCCCCTTTCCCCTGTACGGCATCTTCCGCTATCTGTACCTGGTTCACCTGAAGGAGGGCGGCGGCAGCCCCGCCGCGATGCTCCTGGCCGACCGGCCCCTGCTGCTCTGCGTGGCGCTGTGGGTCGCGGCGGTGGTGATACTGGTGTACCATCCGTGGGGATTGTGATCGTGGGCACAGGCGACAGGCGCAGGCCGGCCGGCCGCCGCTCCGGGTTCCACCGGGGCGGCCGGGCCGGGAACGGCCCGCCGCCGCCCCCGGCCCGCGCAGCGAGCACCATGTCCGAATTCAACATCCGCTCCGACTCGGTCAACGTCGAGCAGATCATGCAGCAGGTTCGCGCCCGCGTCCGGGAGAAGCGGGGCGTCGACTACACCGAGCAGCAGATCCGCGAGCTCGCAGCCGTGAAGCTCGAGCGCTTCCTGGACCCGCAGAAGGTCCGGTCCGAGCTGCTGCAGCAGTTCCGGGCGGGCGGGATCTCACCGCTCCCGAACTACGCCTTCGAGGACACGAGCCTCTTCGAGTCGCGCTATGGCGTCCTGCGTTTCTTCCGGAAGCTGCTGCGGCCGGTCCTGAAGCTGTTCGTCAACGTCAACCAGCTGATTCACGTCCTCCACTTGCAGGCCGAGATCAACACCCGCCACGCGCAGTACACCGAGCTGTCGTACGAGATCCTCCACAACCTGGTGCTGGAGACGACGCGCCTGGGCATCGAGGCGAAGAACCTGAAGATGCGGGTGGAGTCGCTCTCGAGCCGGCTGGACTTCAGCGAGCGGCGCGCGCGTGCGCTCGAGGGAGTCGTCCAGGTACAAGGCGGGCGACGCGCCGGAAGCCGAGGCAGCCCCCCCGGCGGCAGGCGAGGCAGGGCCGAGGGACGCGCAGCGCGAAGGCGGGCCGGCGGCCGGCTCCCCCGACGCCCGGCGCAAGCGCCGGCGGCGGCGCGGGCGGCGCGGCGGCGGGCGCGGTCCCGATGAAACCGCGGCGGCAGGAGGGGGCGGCGAGGCCCCGGCCGACTCCGAGGCGGACGGGAGCCCGGGAGGCGAGGGCGCAGACGCCGGCGGGGCGCACGAGCCGGAGCACCGGGAGCCGGAAGGCGACCTTGCGGGCACGACTGGCACATTGCCCTGGCGGGACGGCGACCCCGGCGCCGGCCGCGAAGAGCCGTGAGGCTCGGCGTCGTCGTCCAGCGGTACGGCGCCGACATCAACGGCGGCGCCGAGTTGCACGCGCGGTACATCGCGGAGCGCCTCGCCCGGCATGCCGAGGTCGAGGTCCTCACGACCTGTGCGCGGGATTACGTCACCTGGCGCAACGAACTGCCTCCGGGGCCCGACACCGTCAACGGCATCCCCGTCCGGCGGTTCCGCGTGCGGCGCCCCCGCGTCCCCGAGCGGTTCGGGCGCCGGTCGGAGAGGGTCTTCCACCAGACCCACTCGATCGCCGACGAGCTGAAGTGGCTCGAGGACGAGGGGCCCGCCAGCCCTGCGCTCGTGTCCTGCCTTCGGGCCGGCGAAACCCGGTGGGACTACCTGCTGTTCTTCAGCTATCGCTACTACCACGCCTATCACGGTGCGCGTGTGGCGCCGGCCCGCGCGGTGCTCGTCCCGACCGCCGAACGCGATCCCGCCGTGGGCCTCGGCCTGTTCGGCCCCTTGTTCCGGGGCGTTCGGGCGCTGATGTACAACTCCTTCGAGGAGCGGGCGCTCATCAACGGCGTCTCGGGGAACCAGGACGTGCCCGGGGTGGTGGTGGGGGTGGGATCGGAGGTGCCCGCGCGGACCGAGCCGGAACGCTTCCGGCAGAAGTACGGCGTGAACCGCCGCTTCGCCGTGTACGTCGGGCGGATAGACGAGAACAAGGGCTGCAAGGAGCTGTTCGACTTCTTCACCCGCTACGCCGCGCGCGAGCCGGATCCGCTGCAGCTCGTGCTGTGCGGTAACTCGATCCTCCAGATTCCCGACAGCCCGCATGTCCGCCATCTCGGTTTCGTGCCCGACGAGGACAAGTTCGACGCGATGTCGGCGGCCGAGCTCCTCGTGATGCCGTCGTACTTCGAGAGCCTGTCGATGGTGGCGCTCGAGGCGTGGGCGCTCGGCCGGCCGGTGCTCGCCAACGGAAGGTGCGACGTGTTGAAGGGGCAGTGCCTGCGCAGCAACGCCGGGCTGTTCTACGATTCGTACGACGAGTTCGCAGAGGCGCTCGCGTGGTTTGGCCGGCGGCCGGAACAGGGCCGCGCCCTGGGGGCGAACGGGCTGGAGTACTACCGCCGGCACTACACATGGCCGGTCATCGAGGGCAAGTACCTCGACATGTTCGGCCGGCTCACGACGGAGGGAGCCGCGCCGCGGACCGACTGGCCCCCGATCTTCCCCGGCTTCTGGGATCGCCGCAAGACCACGCTGGCGCCGGCGGCTTACGTGGTGGAGAAGGTGCCAACGGGCCCCGTGGCCGGGGCGTGGGCCGGATAACCGCGACGGACGTCAGCGGACGGCGGGCAGCGGCGCTGCCAGCCATCGAGTAACAGGAATGGCGATTCAGATACACCAGGTCCTGGCGACGCTCGGCTACGGCGATGCGATCGGCCACGAGGTGCTCGGCATCCGTGAGGTCCTCCGCGGCGCCGGGTACGACTCGGAGATCTTCGTCGAGACCGCCGATCACCGTCTCGAGCACCTCACCCGCGACTATCGGGACCTGGTCGAGTGCAGCGCGCCCGGCAACATCCTGATTCACCATTTCTCGATCGGCTCGCGCGCCTCGCGCGTGGCCTTCGCGCTGCCGGACCGGATGGTCCTCGTCTATCACAACATCACGCCGCCCGAGTACTTCCTCGACATCCACCCGCTGCTCGTCCGGCAGTGCTTCCGCGGCCGGCGCGAGCTCTGCGCCTACTCCAGGCGCTGCGACCTCGCGCTCGGCGACTCGGAGTTCAACCGCCAGGAGCTCGAGGCGATGGGCTTCCCGGCCACCGGTGTGCTGCCCGTCGTCCCCGGCTTCTCCCACCTCGATATGCCGCCTGACCGGCGCGTGCTCGAGGCGTTCGAAGACGCGTGGACGAACGTGCTGTTCGTCGGCCGGATCATCCCGAACAAGCGGATCGACAACGTCATCCGCTACTTCGACGCCTACCAGCGGCTCTTCAACCCGCGGTCGCGCCTGATCGTCGTGGGCAGCTACACCGGGTTCGAGCGCTACTACGCGATGCTGCAGGGGCTGGTGGCGCGGCTCGGCACCTCCGGCGTGCACTTCCTCGGGCACGTGTCGAACCGGGAGCTGACGGCGTGCTACGACGCCGCCGACGTCTTCCTATGCGCCAGCGAGCACGAGGGGTTCTGCGTCCCGCTGGTGGAGTCGTTCTACAAGGGCGTCCCGGTCCTCGCGTTCGAGGCCACCGCCGTGCCGGCGACGATGGACGGAGCCGGCGTGCTTTACCGGACGCGCGACCCATGGCATGTCGCGGCGCTGGTGGACGCGGTCGCCTCCGACGCGGCGCTGCGGGATCGCATCGTCGAGTCCCAGGACGCGGCCCTCGGGCGATTGCTCGCCCACGACTTCGGCGCCACGCTCCTGCGGTTCGTGGACGGAGTGCTCGCCTCGGAAAGCCCGGCACGGCCGCTGGTGACCGACGACTTCTGGGACCAGGTGGACTCGACGCAGCGGTACGAGGAGCTGCAGCAGTACCGCCCGGCCTTGTTTCACGCGCTCCCGAAAGAACCTACACGGGTTGTTTGAGTCATTTGTTGATTTCTTGATCTGGTGATGTGGTGATTGATTGGCTGATTGCCCGATTTGCCCCAATGACGCCGCCGCGCGTGGAGCCAAATCGGTCAAATCAACCGATCATGCAATCAATCAACAAATCAAGAAATCACCAAATCAAGAAATGACATGATCGTCAATCAGTGGGTTCCCGCCGCGCACAAGGGCGACGCCATCGGCGACAGCGCCCGGCGGGTGCAGGGGCTGCTCCGGGCGATGGGGCACGAGTCGGAGCTGTACGCGCTGACGGTCGACGAGGAGCTGGCCGACCTGGTACGGCCGTTCTCACACCCCGCCGCCCGCCTCGGTGACATCACCATCTTCCACTACGCGCTGCCGTCGGAGATGACCGAGGCGTTCGCGGCGCTGCGGCGCGGCCGGGTGCTGCAGTACCACAACATCACGCCGGCGCACTTCTTCGCCGGGTACGATCCGAACCTCTTCCGCCTGGCGACGATCGGCCGGCGCGAGCTGGCGACGCTCGCCGGCCGCACCGACCTGGCGCTGGGCGACTCGGACTACAACCGCCGCGAGCTCGAGGCGCTGGGCTTCGGCGACACGGGCGTGATGCCGATCGCCATCGACACCGCCCGCATCACCGCGGCCCCCCGCCGGCCGGCGCTCGAACGGATCCTGGACGACGGGCTGACGAACTTCCTGTTCGTCGGGCCGCGTCGTGCCGAACAAGAAGGTCGAAGATCACATCCGGCTGGCGGAGCACTACAAGCGGTACGTCAACGTCGATTACCGCTTCGTCTTCGTCGGCAAGTGCGATGCGCTGCCGCGCTACTACGCGGCCGTCCGCGCGCTGATCCTCCAGTACCACATGCCGCCCGATCGCTTCGTCTTCACCGGGCCGGTGCCGGACGAGGACCTGGCCACCTACTACCGGATGGCCACGGCCTACATCTCGCTCAGCGAGCACGAGGGCTTCTGCGTCCCGCTCCTGGAGGCGATGGCGGCGGACGTCCCGGTGCTCGCCTACGGCGCGGCGGCCGTCCCCGACACGCTGGGCGGCGCCGGCGTGCAGTTCTTCCCGAAAGACCTCGAGTACGCCGCGGAACTGCTCGGCATGCTCGCGTTTGACGACGGCTTCCGCGGGCAGGTGCTGGCCGGCCAGCGGCGGCGCCTGCAGGACTTCGGCGACGCGCGAATCGAGGGACACCTCGCCGGGATCATCGAGCGGCTCGGCCGCAGTGAGGGCTTGTGAAACTTGCCTTCGTGGTTCAACGCTACGGGACCGAAATCCTCGGCGGCTCGGAGTACCACTGCCGCCTGATCGCCGAGCGGCTGGCGCAGCGCCACCAGGTCGAGGTGCTGACGACCTGCGCCCGCGACTACATCACGTGGAAGAACGAGTATCCCGAGACGCCCGACCGCATCCGGGGCGTCACCGTGCGCCGCTTCCCCAACGCGGGCACCCGCGACATCGACTCGTTCAACAGGTACTCGGACTGGATCTTCGGGAACGCCCACTCCCGCGGCGACGAGATGGAGTGGCTGAAGCAGCAAGGGCCGTGGTGCCCTGCGCTGCTCGAGTACCTGCAGAAGCACCACGCGTCCTACGACGCCCTGATCTTCTTCACCTACCTGTACGCGCCGACGGTGCTCGGCCTCCAGGTGGCGCCGGCCAAGAGCATCCTCGTGCCGACCGCACACGACGAGCCGGCCATCCACCTGTCCATCTACGGGGAGGTCTTCGGCCTCCCCTCGGGCATCGCTTACAACACGGAAGCGGAGCGGCGGTTCCTGACGACGCACTTCTCGATCAGGGCGGTGTCCGAGGAAACGGTGGGCTGCGGCGTCGATCTTCCCCAGCACCATGCCTACCCGAGGACCGCCCAGGAGCCGCCCGGTCGTCCCGCCGCTCCGCGCGCTCCGGAGGGCGGCGGCGAGGACGCGGCGGCAGCAGCAGCGGAGGCCGAGCCGGAACGGCCGCGACCGCGCCCGCACCTCACCGCACGCGGCGCCACCTTCCGCCGGCGGCACCGGCTACACGGGCCCTTCCTCCTGTACGGCGGTCGGATTGAAAAGGGCAAGGGGTGCGAGGAACTGATCGAGTACTTCCGGAGCTACCAGCGTGACGGGGGCGAGGCGTCGCTCGTCCTGATGGGCGTCAAGCTGATGCCGCTCCCCGAGGACCCCTCGGTCAAGTTCGCCGGCCTGCTCTCGGACCTGGAGCGGGCACAGGCGCTCGAGGCCGCCACGGTGGTGGTCGTCCCTTCCCCTTACGAAAGCCTGTCCCTCCTGGCTCTCGAGGCGTTCTCGGTCGGCACGCCGGTGCTGGCGAATGCGCGCAGCGAGGTCCTCGTGGACCACTGCGTGGCCAGCAACGCCGGCCTGTACTACGCGGACCGCTACGAGTTCGTCGAGTGCCTCTCGCTGCTGGTGGCCGACGAACGCCTGCGGGCCGCCATGGGCCGCAACGGCCGCGACTACGTCCGGCAGAACTACCGGTGGGAGGTCATCCTGGCGAAATACGAGCGGATGATCGGGAAGATCAGGAGCGGCAGATGAATGGCGAGTGGAGAATGCAGAATGGAGAACGAAGAATGTAGAAGTTCCTTCTCAATTCTCCATTCTCCATTATCCATTCTCAACTCGCATCAGCCCCCTGCCCCGTCGCGTCCTCGTCGTCCTCGCGCCGGCGCCGCGGGCGGATGTCGTAGCGCTTGATCATCTCGTTCAGCGTCGTCGGCTTGAGGTGCAGCAGCTCGGCGGCGCGCTTCTGCACGCCCCCCGCGGCCTCGAGCGTGGACTCGATCAGCCGCCGCTCGAAGTCCGCGGTCACCTCGTTGAACTTGATCCCCTCGGGCGGCAGCGTGAACTGCGGCATCTTGAACATCGGCCGCCGCCTGACCTGGTCCGGCACCAGGTCGGGGCCGATGCGTGTCCGCCGTGCAGAGCACGACGGCGCGCTCGATCACGTTCTCGAGCTCGCGGACGTTGCCCGGCCAGTCGTACTCCATCAGCAGGTCGAGCGCGTCGGGGGACAGCTCGAGGCCCCGCTTCTCGTTCTCCTCCGCGTACTTCTGCAGGAAGTGCTGCACGAGCAGCGGGATGTCGTCCTTCCGCTCGCGCAGCGGCGGCAGCTGCACCGTGATGACGTGCAGCCGGTAGTACAGGTCCTCCCGGAACCGCTGCTCCTCCACCATCTGCCGCAGGTCCACGTTGGTCGCCGCGATGATCCGCACGTCCACCTTGATCGTCTCGACGCCGCCCAGCCGCATGAACTCCCGCTCCTGCATCACGCGCAGCAGCTTGGGCTGGGTCTCGAGCGGCATGTTGCCAATCTCGTCGAAGAAGATGCTCCCCTTGTCGGCCAGCTCGAAGAGGCCCTTCTTCGGGTAGACCGCGCCGGTGAACGCGCCCTTCACGTGGCCGAACAGGTTCGACTCGAGCAGGTCGGGCGGCAGGTTCCCCGAGTTGACGGTGATGAAGGCGCGCGCGGACGCGGGGCGAGTTCGAGTGGATCGCCCGCGCCACCAGCTCCTTGCCGGTGCCGCTCTCGCCGCCGACGAGGATCGTGGACCGGCTCGGCGCCGCCTGGATGATCAGGTCGAACACCTGGCGCATGCGCGGGCTGCGGCCGATGATGTTCCCGAACTTGCTGTAGCGCTCCTGCAGGTTCTGCTTCAGCGCCACGTTCTCGGCCACCAGCCGGCGGCGCTCGACGGCGTTGCGCAGGACGACCAGGACCTCGTCGTTCTTGAACGGCTTGGTGATGTAGTCGAACGCGCCGCGCTTCATCGCCGCGATGGCGGTCTCCACCGAGGCGAACGCCGTGATCATGATCACGGCAATGTCCTCGTCGAGCTTCTTCAGCTCGTCGAGCACGGACAGGCCGTCCATGCCCGGCATCATCACGTCCACGACCGCGGCGTCGATCGGGACGGCCCGGGCGATCTCGAGCGCCTCCGCGCCGCTCGCGGCAAGGCGGACGTCGTACCCCTCGCGCGTCAGCAGCGCGTCGAGGATCTCGCGCATGATCTCTTCGTCGTCGACGACGAGCACGGTACCGTTGCGAGGAGGCATGAGTGAGGCTCTTTCAGTTCTGCCGCCCGCCCGCGCGGGCCGACGCTGGCGGCGCTAGACCGCGCGCCCGGACCGCGCCGCGGCCGCCGGCGCCGCCGCGGGGAAGGACAGCTGGAACCGCGTGCCCAGCGCCTTCCTGGCTGTCGCAGCTGATCGTCCCGTCGTGTTCCCGGACGATGCCGTAGGTGATCGAGAGGCCGAGCCCGGTGCCCTGGCCGATGGCCTTCGTCGTGAAGAACGGGTCGTAGATGCGCGCCAGGTGCTCGGCCGGGATCCCCGAGCCGGTGTCGCCGATCTCGGCGACGACCCGGCCGTCCGCCACCCGGGTGGCGATCGTCAGCCAGCCGCCCTTCGGCATGGCGTCGCGCGCGTTGAGGAAGAGGTTGAGGAACACCTGCTGCAGCTTGTGCTCGATGCCGAGGACGATCGGGGCCGGGCGACGCCAGCTCCCGCCGCACCTGGATCCGCGACACCCTGAACTGGTGCTCGAGCAGCGACAGCACGTCGTTGATCACGACGTTGAGGTCCACCGGAGTCCGCTCGGCCCCCGGCGCCGCGGGGCGCGACAGGTTCAGCAGGCCGTTGACGATCTTCGCGGCGCGGAACGTCTGCCGCTCGATCTTCTCGAGCAGCTTCGTCTTCGGGTCGTCCGGGTTCGCGCCCTCGAGCAGCATCTGCGTGAAGCTCGAGATCCCGGTGAGCGGCGTGTTCACCTCGTGCGCCACGCCGGCGGCGAGCAGGCCGATCGAGGCCATCTTGTCGGAGATCTGCAGCTGCTCCTCGAGCTGCGCCCGCGCCGTGACGTCGTCGATGATCACGACGGTGCCGCCCGCCGGCGCGCTCGTGCCGTCGAGCGAGAGCAGCGGCACGGTCGTGACGTTCACGAGCAGGCGTCCCGGCGTCGCCCGGCCCGTTGAGCGACACGCGATAGAGGCTCGCCCCGCGCGGCGACGCCGCCCGCGCCCGCCGCAGCTCCGCCACGAAGCCCGGGTCGAACAGGCCGGCCAGCCGCTTGCCGATCGCGTCGCTGCGCTTCACCTGCAGCAGCGACTCCAGCACCCGGTTCCAGCGGACGACGCGCTCCTCGGCATCCACCACGGCCAGGCCCACCTCGAGCGACTCGAGGATGCTCTCGTTGAACTGCGCGCATGCGGCCGAGCTCGTCCGCCTTCACGTGCAGTTGCCGGTACAGCCGGCCGTTCTCGAGCGCCGTCGCCGCCTGGCCGGCGACCGTCGCCAGCAGCGCCAGGTCCTCGCTGTTCAGCGGCTCGGCGTGCGCCTTGCGGCCGAGGGCGAGCACCGCGATGGTGGCGTCCTTGGACACGCACGGGACGAAGTAGTAGAGCTCCCGCTCGCGCCAGGGCTCGAGGTCGGCGGGCGGGATTCCCCGCGTGCTCCCCGGGTCGTCGACGGTGACCGGGTGGCCTGCGGAGAGGCGGCCGCCCACGGCGCCCGAACGGGACAGCCGCAGCGGTTCGTCCGCCAGTCCCGCGGATCGCACCGCCACGAACTCGCCCGATCGCTCGTCGGCCAGCAGCACCGCCATCCGCTCCACCAGCAGCGTCTCCGTGACGCGCCCCACGATCCGCTCGGTCAGCCGCGAGAGGTCGAGGTCCGAGCTGAGGTCGCGCGCGAAGCCGACCAGCGCGCGTCGGTAGTCGTAGCGGTCGCGGTAGAACGCGCGGTCCATGCGTCGCCTGGATCCCGTTCTTCAGCGGGCGCGCCAGGAGGACGACGACGAGCGTCGCGAGCATCGCGAGCACCGAGTTGTGCTCGTGCGAGTCGTGCAGGAAGATCATCGCCGGTGAGGCGCAGCAGAACCGCGTAGATCGCGACGATCGCGGCAATGGCGGCCGCCCACACCATCGACCGCTTGATGATCACCTCGACGTCCATCAGGCGGTAGCGCACGATCGCCGACGCGAACGCGAGCGGGATCAGGCCGAGCGGAATCGCCGACAGCTCCAGCTGCAGGGACGACCCCATGCCGAGTGCGAACGGGATGGCATAGCCGACCGTGAACGGCAACGCCCCGAGCACGGTGCCCCACGCGATCCACCGCAGCTGCCGGCGCGCGGTCACCGAGCGCACCTGCCGGAACGCGCGAGCCACGACGACGAGGCCCACGAGGCACGCCGAGAGGTAGAGCGGCTCGAACCGGTTCAGCGCCGCGAGGACCTCCGCGTAGAGCCGCGGCTCCCGCGACATGCGCCCCACCGCGTAAAGCCGGGCGCCGCCGAGCAGGAGGGCCGGCAGGTAGAGCAGCGGCACGACGGCCGGACCGACACGCGACTGCAGCCACGCCCGCGGGCGCTCGGGGAAGAACAGCGTGAAGTGCACGAACAGCGGCGGCAGCAGCAGTACCGCGATCGCGTCGGCCCAGTAGAAGACCCAGTCGAGGCGGTCGAACCGGCCGCTGGGCGAGATCGCGAAGACGCCGAAGAAGGCGACCGTCAGCCAGTAGAAGTGCTGCGTGGCGATGTTGCCCGTGCGCCGGACGCGAACGATGGTGCCGACGGCGAGCGCGAACATGCCGACCGCCGCCAGGACGTAGTAGAGGCCGCGGTTGCCCTGGGGCATGCGGGCGAGCTGGAACTCGATCACCTCGCCCGAGCCGAACCGGCCCACCTCGTAGCGGACGGTCTCGCCTTCTCGCCCCCGCCGGAGCCGCGCCGTCACGTCCTCCAGGTGCTCGACCGGCTGGCCGTCGATGGTGAGCAGCAGGTCGCCCGGGCGGACGCCGGCCCGGGCGGCAGGGGTTCCCGGGGCGATCTCTTCCGCCTGCACCCCCTCGGGAGCGAGCCGCCAGAGGACGCCATCCTCGACCTCGTTCCAGCCGGCCTTTGCGGAGATGTTCACCGCCGCCAGCAGGAGCAGGCCCGCGG
This sequence comes from uncultured Acidobacteriota bacterium, assembly GCA_963744445.1. Classification (GTDB taxonomy): domain Bacteria; phylum Acidobacteriota; class Vicinamibacteria; order Vicinamibacterales; family Fen-181; genus CAVUTP01. The sequence goes on along the minus strand of CAVUTP010000014.1, from coordinate 355,322 downwards.
ACACCGCCAGCACCAGGAGGGATGGAACGAGCGGCGCCAGACCTGGCCAACGCCAGCTGGCTCCCCCCGGTCCAATCGGCTCCTGGCCTTTTCGCTCATCCTACCGTTCACTTTCGTCGCCCCCGGTCGGAGGCGACACTACGGGCAGTACCTCGACTGTTGAGCAAGTGCCATACCACGGCTCGTCTCGGTGCCTGTCGCAATAACAGGCCTGAAAGCAGCAGTTTATCCCAGGTTGCCATTCTCAGGCGCGACGCGCATCCAACAAGATGGAACGCGTCTCCAAAAACTGGAATCCCACCCGAGAGAAAAAAAAACGGGCCACCGGTTGATGGCCCGCCTTTCTGGTCGTGCACGCAACCCCTCGGCTGCCCGCCACATCTGAGCCGCCGCCCTGGGCGAGGAGTCCTAGAACCGGACCAGCAGACCCCCGACCACTCGCTTGGGGGGGTTGAGCACCAGCAGTTCGTCGAACACGGAGGCGTCGCCGGCGGTCTGGTCGCGGAACATGTCCCTCACCGCGACGAGCACCTCCCAGCGCGCCGACGTGAAGTCCAGGAACGGCAGCCCCTGCATCACCTGGACGTCGAAGCGCGCGCCCAGGCCGGGCCGGAACGCGTCGCCCTCACGGCGCACGAAGCCGCTGTTCAACTTGTAGGCGACGAACAAGCTGGTGTCGGTCGGCGAAATGCGGGTCTCGACCGACGTGGTCAAATCGTGGAGGCGCTCCCCGGCGGGCCGCGTCTCCCCCCCGGCCAGCAGCAGCCCGCTCGTCATCGCGCGTCCGGCCGACCAGTTCCCCTGCAGCATCGCGTAGGCAATCGACCCGCGGAGCCCCGGGAACGGGGTGCTCGAGAGGCCGACACTCCAGCCCTGGGCCTCCACGTCACCGGCGTTGCCGACGACGTAGTGACCGGTCGGGGTCGGGCGGACATCGGAGCCGAAGAGTGCCAGCTGCTGGTTGCGGGTGCGCTGGACGAACGCCGAAACCGCCAGCACCACGTCCCGCCACAGGTCGTGCTCCAACGCCAGTTCGTAGTGGCGCGTGCGCTCGGGGGTGACGGGCGTCAGCCCGATGAACGTGCGCTCCGGGGGCACCCACAGGCCAGCGGCCATCGGCTCGAGGAACTCCTCGGCGCCCGGCGCCAGCCAGCGCTGCGACAGCGTGGCCTTCACGCGGACGCGCGCCACCGGCACGAGCGTCACGTTCATGTGAGGACTCACGAGGCCGCCGGCCAGATAGCTGTAGCGGGCGTAACGGCCGCCGTAGGTGACGGTCAGGTACGGCGACATCTTCCAGCGATCGACCAGGTACACCGAGCCGGCCGTTCGCTGGCCCTCGCCGCCCGGATCCAGCGGCCACCGGGAGGCAGCCGTGAACTGCTGGGTGCTGTACGACACGCCCAGGTCGAACAGGTGCCGGGCGGGCGCGCGCTTGCGGTAGGTCCCGGCGAGGTACCAAGAGCCGGGCTCGCCCTGGCCCATCACCTGCGCCGTCCAGTCCCCGTGATGGAACGCGGGGCCGCCGACGGTCACAAACGCCACGCCGCGCGACGCGGACTCGGAGAGGTCCCCCGGCTGGCCGCCCTCGAACGTGCCGGACGTGAGGAAGTTCACCTGCGCGGTGAGCGGCAGGTCAGCGATGAACTGGGCCGACGATCCCAGGGCCCGCGCCAGGAACGCGAAGGTCCCGTCGTCGGCCGGCTGCTCCGTGCTCACGTCGAGCGCGGCACGCTCGGCCTCCTTGAGGATGCTCCTCCTGAGGTGGCGGAGGCGCCACGCCTGCTCGCTACGGTCGGCGTCGGGCGTGTCGCTCCCCTCGCCGGCGGTACCGGTGGACGAGGGGGCCGTGCCGCCACTGCCGAGGCCCGCGGCCAGCACGGCCGGCGGGTCGTCGGGGCCGGGGATGCGCTGGAGCGTGGCCGAGAAGCGGGCGACGCCGCCGGGGCCGACCTGGACGAACTGTCGGTTGGACCTGCTGAAACCGGTGAGGTGCGCGCGCACGAGGTAGGCGCCGGCAGGCAGAGCCCGGAGCACGAACTCCCCATCGCGATCGGTGACAGCCAGGGCGCTGATGGCCCCGAGCGCCGACACCATCGCGCCGCCGAGCGGGCGGCCCCGCTCGTCCATGACGACGCCCTCGATGAGACCGGGCGCAGCGCTTGCCACGCGACGTGCCCGTTCCTCGCCCGCGCGCGGGGTCCCGGGCTGGGCCTGGGCCGGGGAACTCCACCCGACCAGCCCCGCAACAACGGTCGTCCCGATGAGCGTGTAGAAACGGCTCATAGCCTGGCCTTCGGTCGCGCCACTCGGGGCGCGCTGCGGAGAGGACATCGGTCGTGCCGCGTCCCCTCCCCTGTCACTAGTCCCCCCCGGGGGCCGAAAGCCGAGAGCGCCCGGCGGCGTTCAGGCGCCAACCGTCAGCGTGATGTTCTCGACCTTCGTCTTGTTCGCAGCCTTGTCGGTCACCTTGATCTCGAGCCGGTACTCCCCCTCCGGGAAGCTCGCCAGCGGGATCGACAGACCTCCCGGAAGCGTGTGGCCGGCAGCCGGATCGTAGTGCGGCGGCAAGGTCTCGGCGTTCAGCGCCTGCGGGTTCGTGCGGTTGAAGAACTTCTCCGCCCCGCCGGTCTTCAGGTAGAAGTTGTAGTCGATCGTCACGTCGGGCTTGCCGGTGGCAGCCAGCCCGGTGTTGTAGATCTGGAACAGGATCGACAGCTCGTCGGTCTTGGCGAACTTGTTGTCGAGCGACGGTGTGACCTTCGCGTTGCCGAAGACGTACGGGTTCGCCCCCGCCTCTGCCGCCGGGTTCGGGAGATCCTCCACCTTGCTCGACAGGATCACGGTGCTGGTCGTCAGTTCCTCGGTCCAGAAGTTCGGAACGGTGATCGGCTGCTTCAGAAGCGCACCCGGAGGCGGCGGGGCGTTCTTCTTGGCGTCCTTCGGCGCCCGCTGACGCAGTAGGGCGTAAACGTCGTACTCGCCGGGCGGCACCGACATGGCGACGGTCAGCCGATGAGGCTGCCCATCCGTGCTCGGCTTCACCTCGAGGAACCGGATGTCCTCGAAGGGGTATCGGGGCGCGGAGCGGGCTTCTCTTCCTTCGGCTGGTCGAGAAGTTCCCCAGTTTCCGGGTCTCTCCGGGGCGCTTCCTTCTTCGGCGGCGGTGGTGGCGGCGGCGCATTCTTGTTGACGACGCGGAGGTAATAGACGAGCGAGCCCGTCAGCTTGTCGTCGAAGGTCAACACGAACGGCACGTAGGTCTGCTTGTCACGCGCCTTGAGGAAGTGATACTGCCACTTGATGGTCGAGTCGGCGGGTCCGGGCTGCCCGGCCATCGCCTCGTCCACCGTCTTGACGGCGGTGGCAATCTCCTGTTGCTGGATCTTGTCGAACTTCGGTGGCTCCTTCTTTCCCTGCTGCTGCTGCTGTGGCCGCTGGGCGACAATCGAGGATGTCAGAAGGAAGAGGGCGGCGATCAAGGCACCGGAGAATCCCAGCGCCCGGGCACGAATATGCATGACGACTCTACTCCCATTCTCGTCGAGAACGACGTATCCACCGGATCATAGACGCCTTCCCTCGGCAAAGTCAAAACGACGCGCGCACGAGCCGGTTCCGTGCCTCATCCGGTGTCCGACCGCGTGCTATGATCACGGTTTCTGCGGGGAAACTGGATTGCGGGCGCCGGTCCAGCCTCGTGGCCCGCCGCTGAGGATTCCGATGCTCGACGACGCACTCGTCATCGTCCTGGCCGGGGGAGTCGGGGAGCGATTGCACCCCCTGACGCAGGAGCGAGCCAAGCCCGCCGTGTACTTCGGCGGACCCTACCGGATCATCGACTTCGTCCTGAGCAACTGCATCAACTCGGGGTTGCGGCGGGTCTTCATCGCGACGCAGTACAAGTCGCTCTCGCTGAACCGGCACATCCGCATGGGGTGGAACGTCGTCTCGGAGGAACTCGGCGAGTTCGTCGAGATCCTGCCGCCCCAGAAGCGCGTCGGCGAGAACTGGTACCTGGGCACGGCCGACGCGGTCTACCAGAATTTCTACTCCATCTCGCGCGAGAACCCGCGCCAAGTCATCGTGCTGGCCGGCGACCACGTGTACAAGATGGACTACGCCAAGATGCTGCGCTTCCACCAGGAGCGCGGCGCGGCCGTCACCCTCGCGACCATCGAGACCCCCGTGGCGGAGTCCCGCCGTTTCGGGATCGTCCAGGTGGACGAGGAGGACAGGGTGATTGGTTTCCAGGAAAAGCCCGAGGAGCCGCGCCCGGTCCCCGGGTCGCCGCACCTGGCGCTTGCCTCGATGGGCATCTACGTCTTCGAGGCCGGCATCCTGACCCGCGCGCTGGAGGCGGACGCCGCGCGGGACAGCAACCACGATTTCGGGAAGGACATCATCCCGGCGCTGATCTCCGAGGTGCCGATCTACTCCTACCGGTTCTACGACGAGAACAAGAAGGCGGCGAAGTATTGGCGCGACATCGGGACGCTCGACGCGTACTTCGAGGCGAGCATGGACCTGGTCCAGGTGAACCCCGAGTTCAACATGTACGATCCCGAGTGGCCGCTGCGCACCTATCAGCCCCAGGCTCCGCCCGCGAAGTTCGTCTTCGCCGAGCAGGGGCGTCGATGCGGCCAGGCGCTCGACTCGATCATCTCCCCCGGCTGCATCGTCTCCGGGAGCCGGGTCTCGGGCAGCGTTCTGTGCCCGAACGTCCGCGTGCACAGTTTCTGCACCATCGAGCAGTCGATCCTCATGCCCGGCGTGCGCATCGGCCGCCACGCCCGCGTCCGCCGCGCGATCGTGGACCGCGACGTCTTCATCCCCCGCGGCGCGATCATCGGCTACGACCCGGAGGAGGATCGGCGGCGGCACGCGGTCACCGAGCAGGGTGTCGTGGTGGTGACGAGCGACGACGAGCCGGCGATCCGGCAGATCGAGGAAGACGCACTGCGGGCCGAGGCGGACGCGGACCGCAGGGGAAGCGCGGAATTGAGAGTCGGGAATTGAGAACGCGGAATTGAGAGCGACATGGCAGGGGCGCAACAACGTCGCGCCCGGAAGGAGGCTGCAGTGAAGATCGCGCGCGTGCACGGGCGGGAGATCCTCGATTCGCGGGGCAACCCGACGGTGGAGGTGGACGTCGAGCTGGCCAACGGCATCCTCGGGCGGGCGGCGGTGCCGTCCGGCGCCTCCACCGGGGAACGCGAGGCGCTGGAACTGCGCGACGGCGACAAGAAGCGGTACGGCGGCAAGGGCGTGCTGCACGCCGTGGCCAACGTCAACGGGGAGTTGTCGAAGGCCGTCGCCGGCATGGATCTCGACCTTCGCGCCGTGGACGCGCGCATGATCGAGCTGGACGGGACGCCGACGAAGAGCCGGCTGGGCGCCAACGCAATCCTCGGCGTCTCGATGGCCGCGGCGCGGGCCGCGGCGACATTCGCCGCGCCAGCCCCTCCACGCGTACATCGCGCACGCTGGCCGGCCAGGCGGGGGACGGGGGCTTACTGCCCGTGCCCATGATGAACATCCTCAACGGCGGCGCCCACGCCGACAGCAACGTGGACATCCAGGAGTTCATGGTCGTGCCGCTGGGGCTGCCGTCGTTCCGCGAGGGGCTCCGCGCCGGCGCCGAGACGTTCCACGCGCTGCGGGCGATCCTGAAACAGCGAGGCCTCTCGACGGGTGTGGGCGACGAAGGCGGCTTCGCGCCGAACCTGAAAGCCAACCACCAGGCCATCGAGCTGGTGCTCGAGGCGGTGAACAAGGCCGGCTACAAGCCCGGGCAGGACCTGTGCGTGGCGATCGACGTCGCCGCCAGCGAGCTGTGGGAGGACGCCGGCGGCGACGCGCCGGATGCTCGCACCGGACGCTACGTGTTCAAGAAGTCGGGCGATGCGCCGAGGGACGCCGCGGGCATGGTGGCGCTGTACGGCGAGTGGATCCGGCAGTACCCGATTGTCTCGATCGAGGACGGCCTGGCCGAGGGCGACTGGGCGGGCTGGGAGCTGCTCACCCGGGAACTGGGGGGCCGCGTTCAGATCGTCGGCGACGACATCTTCGTCACCAACCCCGCCATATTCAAGCGCGGCATCGAGCGGTCCATCGCCAACAGCATCCTGATCAAGCTCAACCAGATCGGAACGGTCACCGAAACGCTCGACGCGATCGGCATGGCACGCGAGGCGGGGTACACCACGGTCATCTCGCACCGCTCGGGCGAGACCGAGGACTCGACGATCGCGGACCTCGCCGTCGGCACCGCGGCGGGGCAGATCAAGACCGGTTCGGCCAGCCGCACCGACCGCGTGGCGAAGTACAACCAGTTATTGCGGATCGAGGAGAGCCTCGGGGCCGGCGCGCGGTACGCCGGGCGCGGCGCCATCGCGCAGATCGCCTAGACAGGGGCCAGGGAGCGAGGATTCAGGCCTGGGCCTGTTCCTCGCTCTCGTCCACCGCGATCCTCAGCGACCGCAGGAAGCGCCGATCGGCCGCGGTGATCTCGTAGGTCCGCGAGATCGCCGCGGGCCGGCGGACCGGCCCGCCCGCCGGAGCTTCGTCCACGGCCTCCTGCGAAACCGCCTTGGCTTCGAAAGCGAGCTTCAACTCGACGCCGGCCTCCCGCGCGCGGCGCTGGCAGGCCAGAACCTTCGGGTCCCGGCCGATGGCAGCGGTTATCGCGTCGATCAGATCGCGGGCAAAACGATTCACGGCTTCGTCCACAGCTGATGCCCCTGCCGCCAGCCCCGGGCCCTGGGCCTGGAACCGCCGGAACGCCGCAGTAATGTCTGAAGTGAGGAAACGGTGCGTGCTGAGAGGATTCTACGGACGGCGCCCAGCGATGTCAAGAATCCGACAGCGTCAATCAGAATTTTGTCATTCGAGAGGATGACAATGGCCCGCCCGGCCCACGGCGCCACCCCCAATCGACGATTGCCAAGCGGTCGGTGGCCGCCTGGCTGCTAGAATCCCCTCGATGGCCGCTTTGCTCGACGTGCAGCGCCTCACGACCGTCTTCGAGGGGAGGTCCGCCTCGCTCGTCGCGGTCGACGACGTCAGCTTCACCATCGGCGTCGGAGAGACGCTCGGGTTGGTGGGCGAATCGGGCAGCGGCAAGACGGTCACGGCCCTCTCGCTCCTCCGCCTGGTGCAGCCCCCCGGCCGCATCGCAGCCGGCCGCGTGCTCTTCGAGGGACGTGACCTGCTGGCGCTCCACGAAGAGGATCTCCGGCGTGTCCGCGGCGCGCGCATCGGCCTCGTCTTCCAGGAGGCGTCCGCCGCGCTGAACCCGGTCTTCACCGTCGGCGACCAGCTGGCCGAGACGCTCAGGGTGCACGGGCTCGCCTCGCGGAAGGCGGCCAGGGAGCGCGCCATCGAGCTGCTCGACGCCGTCAGGATTACGGACCCGCGGCGGCGGGCGGGGGACTATCCTCACCAGCTCTCGGGCGGTATGCGACAGCGCGTGCTGATCGCCATGGCCGTCGCCTGCCGGCCCGCGCTCGTGATCGCAGACGAGCCCACCGCGTCGCTGGATGGCACGGTGCAGGCCGGTATTCTCGCGCTGCTCGCGGAGATGCGCGAGTCCTTCGGCCTCTCGCTCCTGCTCATCACGCACGACCTCCGGATCGTCGCGGAGATCGCGGACCGCGTGGCCGTGATGCAGCGCGGGCGCCTCGTCGAACAAGGGGCCGTGGGGCAGGTCATGCTCAGCCCCTCGCACCCTTACACGCAGTCGCTGATCTCGGCCACACTCTAGCCATGGCCCCTCCGCTCCTCGAAGTCCGGCACCTGTCGAAGGAATACCGGCGGGTCCGTGCGTGGCTGCCGCCGGCCATCGTGCGTGCCGTGGACGACGTGAGCTTCGAGGTGGCGCGCGGCGAGGCGTTCGGGCTGGTCGGGGAATCGGGCAGCGGGAAGACCACCGTCGCGCGCTGCATTGCGCGTCTCGTCTCGCCGACGGCCGGCGAGGTGCGGTTCGACGGCCGCGACCTGCTCGCGCTGCGCGGTTCCGGCCTTCGCGCGGCGCGGAGGCAGCTGCAGCTGGTCTTCCAGGATCCAGGCGCTTCTTTGAACCCCCGGATGAAGGTGGGCCGCGCGGTCGAGGAGCCGCTGGTGATCCACGGCCTGGGGACCGGCCCGGATCGGCGGGCGCGCGTGGCCGACCTCTTCCGGCTGGTCGGCCTCGACCCGTCCCACGTCGATCGCTACCCCTCCGAGTTCAGCGGCGGGCAGCGCCAGCGCATCGCGCTTGCGCGAGCCCTGGCCCTGAGTCCGTCGCTCGTCATCGCCGACGAGCCGGTCTCGGCCCTCGACGCCTCCATCCAGGCCCAGGTGCTCGATCTGTTCGTGGATCTCCGCGTCCGCCTGAACCTCACGTACCTCTTCATCGCGCACGACCTGCGCGTGGTTCGCCGGTTGTGCGCGCGGGTGGCGGTGATGCACCAGGGCCGCGTCGTGGAGGCCGGACCGACGGAGCAAGTGCTCGGCGCGCCCAGGCACCCATACACGCAGGCGCTGGTGGCCTCCGAGCCCAAGAGCCTGTCGGCCCTCAGAGGGTCTCCGGATTCAGGCTTCGGGGCTCAGTAGGACTGGGGGATTCGGGGCTCCGGATCCGCACTCTGCATTGTGCATGATGCACTCTGCATTGTGCATCCCTACGCCGCTCTCCTCACATCGTCCTCGATCTTCCCGTCGCGAATGTGCAGCACCCGGTAGGCGTGCGCGGCGATGTCGGCCTCGTGAGTGACCAGGACGATCGTGTTCCCGGCCTTGTGGAGCCGCTCGAAGAGCGCCATGATCTCGACGCCCGTCTTGCTGTCGAGGTTCCCGGTGGGCTCGTCGGCCAGCAGGATCGAGGGGTTGTTGACCAGGGCGCGAGCGATCGCGACTCGCTGGCGCTGGCCGCCGGACAGCTGGTTCGGCCGGTGGCTCATACGGTCCCCGAGCTCCACCTTCTCCAGCGCGGTCTTGGCGCGGGAGAGGCGAACCTGCGAGGGGATCCCCGCGTAGACGAGGGGCAACTCCACGTTGTGCAGCGCGGTGGCGCGCGGGAGCAGGTTGAAGGTCTGGAAGACGAACCCGATCTCCTCGTTCCGGATCCGCGCCAGCTCGTCGTCGTTCATCTGGCCCACCTGCTTGCCGTTCAGCAGGTAGCTGCCCTTGCTCGGCGTGTCGAGACAGCCGATCAGATTCATGAGCGTGGACTTGCCGGAGCCTGACGGCCCCATGATCGCCACGTACTCCCCGCGCTCGATCTGAAGCGTCACGCCACTGAGCGCGTGGATCTCCTCCGCGCCCATCGTGTAGCTCTTCCAAAGGTCCTGGGTCTCAATCAGTGCCATCGCGCTTGCGTCCTCTCGACAGCCGGCGGCCCTGGCCGCTGGGCTACACGATCAATACGACGGCCCCGCGGCGCCGGTTCCGCCGGGGAAGGGGATCCCGCGGAACGGCGGCACGCCGGGCACCACCACCGTGATCCGGCCCGCCTCGCCGGCGGGGGCGGGAAACCGCGCCGACAACGCCTGTCGTCCGCCCGGCCCAATCTGCGCCGGCGCCGCCGTGCACTTCGCCCGGCCCTGGGCGTCGCGCATGACGTAGAACCGCTTCCCGTGTTCCTCGATCACGTAAGCGCCCGCCAGCCACTCGTCGCCTTGTATGCCCGGTCCCGCGGGCGGCGCCGCGGAGACGGCCCCGGGATTGACGAGGGCGAACGCCACCTCGAGCACCTCTGGTCCGCGGCGGGCAACGCCGGTGATACGCACGACGAGCGGCGAGTCGGGCAGCCGTGCCTCGGCAAGCGGCGCCGGCTCCGCCTGTGCGGCATCGTCCGGCGCCGGCGCTTTCGTTTCGCGCGGGGCCGGAGGCCCGCACGCCAGGAGCAGGACTGCCAGGCTCAGGGCCAGCGGCCGGCGCCAGAGCCGCACCGCGCCCGTCACGGCAGCGGGGGCGGGGGCGTGAAGTCGGGCGGTCGGATATCGGGCGGTGCCGCCGCGGATTTCCTGAACACGGAAGCCCCGATGACGCCGCCAACCGTGGAGAACGACAGACACAGCAGCAGCATCATGAAGAAGCTGGCCATCAGGCCGACGACGGTCATCTCGCCGGTCCCCATCCGCTCGAACACCTGCCGGACGCCGTCGGGCAGGTCGCCCTCCATCATCCGCCGCATCATTTGCGCCTGGAGGGGGCCCAGCAGGATGCCGACCGGGACCGACACGACCAGCCACACCACGGCGCCGATCGCGCCGGCCATCAGGCCGACGGCCGCGCCGTCCGCGATCGAGATCGGAGTGGGTTGCCTCTCCTGCAGCAGGTAGGCCGCCAAGGCGCCGCCTGCGAGGATCCACAGGCAGCAGCAGAGATTGCCGATGCCAATGAACGGGAGCGCCGACAGGACCCCGAGCAGGAGTCCGCCGAGCAGTGCGGGCTGGGACTTGCTGGATGGCATCGCACGCTCCACACGACAGTAGTCAGTGGCCAGTAGTCAGTGGCCAGTAAGTCACGCGTGACGACTCATTGCTGACTGTCCACTGGCCACTGTCCACTACGCCGTCAGCGCCTAGTCGTAGTACTCCCGCCCGAGGTGGGTGATCAGCTCCTCGCGCTTCAGGTAGCGCAGCGTGTTCTTCAGCTTCATCAGCTGGATGAACAGGTCGTGCTCCGGGTAGAGCCCGCGCGCGTGCATTGGGCTCTTGAAGTAGAACGAGAGCCATTCCTGGATGCCGCTCCAGCCGACCCGGCCGGCGAGGTCGAGGAACAGCGCGAGGTCGAGCACGATCGGCGCGGCGAGGATGCTGTCGCGACAGAGGAAGTTGATCTTCAGCTGCATCGGGTAGCCGAGCCACCCGACCAGGTCGATGTTGTCCCAGCCTTCCTTGTTGTCGCCGCGGGGCGGGTAGTAATTGATCCGCACCACGTGACACAGGTCCTTGTAGAGCTGCGGGTAGAGGTCCGGCTGGAGAATGTAGTCGAGGACCGACTTCTTGCTCTCCTCCTTGGTCTTGAACGACTCGGGGTCGTCCAGTACCTCGCCGTCCCGGTTGCCGAGGATGTTCGTGGAATACCAGCCCTTGATGCCAATCAGCCGCGCCTTCAGCCCCGGCGCGATAACGGTCTTGATCAGCGTCTGGCCGGTCTTGAAGTCCTTGCCCACCACCGGAACGCCCTGGGTCTGCGCGAGGTCCATGAGGGCGGGAATGTCCACCGTCAGGTTCGGCGCGCCGTTGGCGTAGGGGATTCGCTCCATCAACGCCGCGTAGGCGTAGACCATGCTCGAGGGAATGGCCTCGTCGCTGCGGCGGAGGCCTGCCTCGAACGCCTCGATCGTCTGGTGGACGGGTGACTCGGTCATGAAGATCTCGGTGCTGCCGCACCAGATCATCACCATCCGGTCGAGTCCCTGTTCGGCCTTGAAGCGCCGGATGTCTTCGCGGACCTGGTTGGCCAGATCCATCTTGTCGGCGCCGCGCTTCACGTTCGGGCCGTCGAGCCGCTTCACGTAACGGCGGTCGAAGACGGCGGGCCAGGGCTTGATGGCCTCGAGCTCGGGGCGGATCTTCTCGAGCAGCGCGGGCTCGAGCACGCCGGCGGTGCAGGCCGCGGAGTAGCAGTCGTCGTCGAAGATGTCCCAGCCGCCGAACACGATGTCGTCCAGCGAGGCAAGCGGGACCAGGTCCTTGATCAGAGGCGTGCGCGCGTCGGTGCGCTTCCCGAGCCGGATCGTGCCCATCTGGGTGAGCGAGCCGATGGGCGCAGCAATCCCCTTGCGAACGGCCATGACGCCGGCGATGAACGTCGTGCTGACGGCACCGAGACCGACGAGCAAAATTCCAAGTTTTCCGTGGGGCGGGGCGATTTCGTCTGGTTGTTTCACGGGCAAGAACTATATCATCAGTAGTCTTGAAGTCCTCAAGTCCCGAGTCTTCAAGTCCGGGTCGTTGCAGGTTCGAGCCTGCAAAGTCGAAAGCAGGTTCGAGCCTGCAAAGTCGAAAGTCGGAGCCGCGAAGCCATGAGGATCTTCAGACAGGGTCCGGGGCCGCACGCCCTGACCCTTGCCATGGCCGGGGTGAAGCTGGGCGAGCGCGTCCTCGACGTCGGCGCGGACGACGCGGGCCTGTTTGCGGAGGTCGCCGGAAAGGTGGGCCTCACCGGGCGGGCCTGCGCGATCGTCGGCTCGGCGACGGCCGCCGGCCGCGTGAAGGCGGCCGCCGCAAAGGCCGGCGTGCTTGTGGAGGTGGAAGTGACCTCCTGGCCGGCGCTTCCGGTGGGCGACGCCGAGTTCGACCTGGCGGTGCTCGACGAGACAGGGGGCCTGCTCGCCGGCCTCGACCCGGAGACCCGCGTCGGCCTGGCCCGTGAGACGCTGCGCGCCTTGCGCCACGGCGGCCGCGTGCTGGTCGTCGAGCAGGAGCGGCGGCGATGGCTTGGCGGGGCCCTGTCAGTAGGGCCCGCCGGCTTTCAGGAGCAGGGGGGCCCGCGGGCGAATCTCGAACGCGCAGGCTTCACCCCGGTTCGCACCCTGGGCGAGCGCGAGGGGAAACGATTTACAGAGGGATGGAAGAAAGCAGGGACTGGGGGCTAGGCGCCAGGGGCCAGAGGCAGACCCCCTCGACCCTCAACGGCGTTGAACAGTACTCCCGGGACGACAGCCGTCCTGTTCGCAGGCCGGGTGCCGGCGCACCCGGCCCGGCAACACCTCGAATTGCCCGTCAATTGCGCCGCCAAGGGCGGCAATGGTTTTGCCTGCGGTTCTCTTGATGTTCGGCTCGGCCTGCCGACGATTTCTCCACTTCGTAGCAATCCCCGCCCTGGCGGTCGCCTGCCTGAGTGCGTCCGTGTCCCTTGCCGCCGCCCCGCAAGCCCCGGTCGAACAGGACCAGCGTCCCGTCTTCAAGGGTGGAGTGGACCTGGTGAGCGTGAGCGCGACCGTGACGGATGAGCGGGGCCACTTCGTGGAAGGCTTGCAGAAAGAGCACTTCCGCCTTCTCGAGGACGGCCGCGAGATGCCGATCGCCCAGTTCAGCAGCACGCGCGTGCCCGTCAGCCTGGGCATCGTGCTCGACTCGAGCGACAGCATGAGCGGCGAGCGGATGAACCAGGCCAGGCGTGCCCTGGACGAACTGCTGAGCCGCCTGCGGGACCGCGAAGACGAGGTCTGCCTCTTCAGCTTCGACGAGGAGCCGCGCCTGCTCCAGGGCTGGACGACCGACCGCGACGCCATCCGCCGCGCCCTGCGGAACGTGGACCCGACCGGCCGCACGGCGCTCTACGATGCCGTCTCCCAGGCCGTGGACTATGTGAGTACCGGGCGGCACCGGAAGAAGGCTCTGCTGGTGATTTCTGACGGGAACGACACCGCCAGCCGGCACGCAGTCCCGGCCGTCAAGCGTCAGATCCAGGAATCCGAGCTGCTGGTGTACGCGATTGGCGTGGATGCACGCCGCACCTTCTTCCGGGGCACCGCGCCGCGATGGTCGCCCCAACGGGGCCTGGTCCCCCAGCGGCCGCGACCTCCGATCCGAATCCCGATTCCAATCCCCGGGGGACGGCCGGGCGGCCGGGACCCCATCCCCTTCCCGCCCCCGACTCCACGCGGCAACGTGCCGCCGTTGGACGACGACCCGGTGGACTCCGGGTCGCTTCGCTCGCTGACCGACGACAGCGGCGGCCGCACGGAGATCGTTCGCAGCACGAGCGACCTCGGCCCGGCCACGAGCGGCATTGCCGACGAACTGAACCGCCAGTACTACCTGGCCTACGTCAGCGCGGCCGAGGCCGACGGCAAATGGCACGTGATCGAGCTCGGCGTCCGGGATCCCGCCGCACAAGGTCCGCGCGCGCCGGGGGTTTCTCGCCACTAGATGAAATGACGCGTCGTGCCGGCGGTGCCGAAGGTAACGATCGACACCACGCTAGTCGGCAAGCTGTTTCGCGAGGCGAATCTCGTCGCGCACGGGAATGCCCGCGAACCCGGCGCTGTCTGGCGTCCTCACGTGCGGGACCATCGCGCCCGCCACGACCTCGGTGATGGTCCATCCCCGCCGCTGATAGAAATAGAGTGCGGGCAGGTTGTCGTTGGTGGTCGCGAACACCAAACGCTTGAGGCCATGACGCCTGGCCAGCACCTCGGCTTCGGCAACCAGGTGCGAGGCCACCCCCGAACGCTGCCACATCGGGTCGGTGGCCAGGGCGACGACGTGCAGGGCGCCGGGCAGGCGCCGGTAAGCAAGCGCTCCGGCGACCTCGCCCCGCATCTCGGCCACGATGGCCGGGTGGTTCTCGAGGATCATCACCTCGCCGAACGCGACGATGGCGGCGCGGCCGAAATCACGGCGGAAGAGCGCCAGCGTGTCCTCCCGATCTTCGGGCGACGCCTGCCTCACCAGCACGGGCGGCAGTTCCATGCGGGGCCGGCAGCCGCAGACCGTCTGCACCTGCGCTTCCTCCCAGTCGACGAAGCGCCCGCAGCGCGCGCAGCGAAGGACTGTGGGCTTGGCACCAAGGGCAAGTCTGGACATGACCGCAGTATACTCGTCGCGTGCCTCAGCTGACCGTCCTCGGCGCCTCCCTGTGCCTGCTCGCCTGGGCAGCCGCGGCGGGGGCCCAGCCGCCTGATCGGGGCCAGCGCCCCGCCCGAGACGCCGCGCCGCGCGTCGCCGCCGGCACCGCCAGTCTCTCGGGCCGCGTGGTGGCGGCCGACACGGGCCGCGGCGTCAGCCGTGCGCGGGTGTCCGTCTCCTCGCCGGGCTTGCGGGAGGGGTTCTCCGCTCTCACCGATCAGGACGGGCGCTACACCATCGCCGGCCTTCCGGCGGGCACCTACAACATCTCGGCGTCGAAAACCAGCTTCGTGACCGTCTCGTTCGGCGCCTCGCGGCCGCAGCGGCCCGGCACCCGGCTCCGTCTCGTCCAGGGCCAGGAAGTGCGGGACGTCGACATTCGTCTGCCGCGCGGGGGCGTGCTCACCGGGCGCGTCTTCGACGAGTCGGGCGAACCGGTGGTCCGCACGTCCGTGCGGGCCATGCGATTCCAGTACGTGCAGGGCGAACGGCGGCTGGCGCAGGTCGGTTCCGGGGAAAGCGACGACCGCGGTCAGTTCCGGATCTACGGCCTGATGCCTGGCGCTTATGTGGTCGCCGCGTCGGTCCGGGCGGAATCGGCGCCCGGGGAGGGCACCGAGACTGCAGGAACCGTGTCGTTCGCTCCGACCTACTACCCGGGCGTCTCGGCCGTCACCGACGCCACCCCGATCGTCCTCGGACTGCAGCAGGAGGTGTCCACGGTGGACTTCCTGCTCCAACTCGTGCCGACCGCCCGGGTCACCGGCGTCGTATCGTCCGCGTCAGGTCCCGTGATGGATCGTCGGTGATGCTGATGCCCGACGACCCGTTCGGGTCGGGCCCGACAGGGGTATCGAGTTTCACGACCAGGGTGATGGGAGACGGGACCTTCACGGTGAGCGGAATCCCGCCCGGCCGCTACGTCGCGGTGGGCCGGGGGGGGTCGCGCGGCCGGGGACAGCTTCTCGCCGGGATGACCGCGGTGAGCGTTGCGGGCGCCGACGTCACGGGCCTTTCGATTGCGCTTTCCGAGGGCGGAACGATTGCGGGCACGATTGTGACACGGTCCGGCGCTCCGCTCCCGCGAACGGGCGACCTGGGACAGATGCGAATCCTCAGCGAGGTGGCCGTGCCGTTCAATGTCGCCGCGGCCGCCGCGGGGGCGTCGGGGCTCACCGCCCGGGTGTCGCCGGACGGCATCTTCCTCTTCCAGAACGTGTTCCCGGCCCCGCAGTACATCCGGGTGGCGGGGCTTCCAACGGGGTGGGCCCTCGATGGCGTCTATCTCGACGGCCGAGACGCCACCGAAGAGCCGTTCGACGTCAGGCCCTCTCAGCCGGTGACGGGCCTGAGGGTGGTCCTGACCGACCGCCCCACGGAGTTGACGGGCACCGTCTTCGACGCGCAGGGCCAGCCTTCGAGCGAGCCTCACGTCGTCGTCTTCTCCACCGACCCCGCGGCGTGGCGTCCCCGCTCCCGGCGCGTGCAGGGCATACGTCCCGGCGCGGATGGCGTGTACCGCGTCCGGGGCCTTCCACCCGGGAGCTACTACGTCGCGACGGCCGTTGATTTCGAGTCCGGGTCGTGGTACGACCCGGTCCTGCTCGGGGAACTGCAGAAGACCGCGGAGCGGGTGTCGCTCGGCGAGGGAGAGACGAAGTCGGCGGATCTGAAGATGAGAATTGGGAATTGAGACTTGAGAATGTAGAAGGCGACAGGCGGGTGGCTACGGCGCGGCGGCCATCCTGCCCTTCGCGCGCTTCACGACCCACCAGATGATCGCCGCCAGCAGGAGGAAGGCGCCGAGCACGCTCCCGGCGAAGAGCCAGAGCGTGTGGTAGAGGATCGAGGTCGGCTCCATCCTCGCTTCCATCGTGAGCGGCTCGCCCTTCAGCCGCGCCGCGAATGGCTGTTCCCAGACGAGGATGTTCCCGCGTCGGAGGTTGCCGGCGCCGGCGTTGTGGTACGCGATCTTGCTGGGCAGGTGCAGGCGGAATGCCGTCATCTCGTTCCCGGTCCACCCCACGTCCCCCACTTTCCGGTTGGCGGACGCGCCCAGGCTTGCCAGGTAATGGTAAAGATCGCCTTCGCGCTCGAACGCGACCGAGAGCCACGAGAACGCGGCCGTCTTGGGCAGCTTGCGGACGTCGTCCACCTCGAGCCGAATGTGCGCGTAGCGCCGCCCGTGCCGGCGCGAGTTGGAGATCCGCACCACGCGGGTGACCGGGCTCGAGAACGCGCGGTTCACGCGCTCGCGGTCGAACCGGGCCGCGGGGCGCAGATCCAGGTCGAAGCCGCGAAGCGCGGTGAGCGCCGGCAGGGAAGCGTTGACGTAGATCGTCGCCGAGCCGTCGAGCGCGAGATACACGTCCTCGTCGTATTCGTACTGTTGTATGAGGCCGCCCCCGCTGCAAGCGGCCGTGATGAGCGCGGCGCCCAGCAGCAGGGCGGCGCACGCGCGCGCGCGGACATCAGGCATGACGGCCAATGATATACTGACTTCACCCGCCGCCGGTGCCCGCTTCTTCCCCATGAACATGCAGCACGCGACCTCCGCTCGACCCATGCTGTTCCTGATCGACGGCAACTCGCAGATGTACCGCGCGTATCACGCGATCCGCGGCCTGACCGGGCCCGACGGCCGTTCGACGAACGCCGTCTACGGCTTCGTCACGATGCTCCGGAAGCTGATCGCGGACCAGCGTCCGCAGTTCATGGCGTGCACGTTCGATCTCGCCGGCCCCACCTTCAGGTCCACGCTCGCGGCCGACTACAAGGCGAACCGGCCGGCGATGCCGGGAGACCTGGCCGAGCAGATCCCGTGGGTCCACGCCGCCTGCGAGGCAATGGGGGTCCCGCTGCTCTCCTGCCAGGGCTTCGAGGCCGACGATGTGATCGCAACCGTGACGGAACGGGCCCTCGCCGAGGGCTACCAGGTGGCCGTGGTCACCGGCGACAAGGACCTGCTGCAGCTGGTGCGCGACGGTGTGAAGGTCTACAACCCCAGGGACGAGGGCACCTGGTACGACGCGGAGGGCGTCCGCGAGAAGTTCGGGGTGCCGCCCGAGCGGGTCGTGGACGTGCTCGCGCTCACCGGCGACGCGATCGACAACATCAAGGGCGTCACCGGCATCGGAGAGAAGGGCGCGCGGGACCTGATCACCGCCTACGGGAGCCTGGAAGCGCTGCTCGCGCGGGCCTCGGAAGTGCCGCAGAAGAAATACCGCGAGGCGCTGCTGTCGCAGGCCGACGACGCCCGCCAGAGCCTCGAGCTGGCGCGCCTGCGCACCGACGCGCCGTGCGTGTTCGACGTCGCGCGGTTCGAGTACCGCGGACCGGACCGCGCCGCCTGCTTTGCCCTGTTCTCGGAACTTGGCTTCCGCACGCTGCTTGCCCGAGTACGCGCCGACGGCAGAGACGGCGAGCGCCGACTACCGGATCGTGGACGACATCGAGGGCGTCGCGGCCCTGGTCGCGGACCTTGCCTCCGCCGGCCGCTTCGCCTTGCGCGTGATCACGACGCCCGACGCGTCCGTGCGCGCCGGCATCATCGGCATGGCGTTCGCCACCGCCCCGGGCATGGCGCGCTACGTTCCCGTGGGACATCGCGCGCTCGACAGCGGCCGGCAGGTAGAACCGGCAGCGGCCCTGCAGCTGCTCCGCCCCGTGCTCGAGGACGCGTCGGTCGGCAAGGTCGGACACGATCTGAAGGCCGACATGGTGGTGCTGGCCCGCGCGGGAGTGACCCTCCGCGGGCTCGCATTCGACACCATGCTCGCCAGCTACCTCCTCGACGCCAGCCGGTCGGTGCACGGCCTCGAGGCGAACGCCATCGAGCGTCTCGGCTACAAGGCCCTCACCGAAGAGGACCTCTGCGGCCGGGGCGCCAAGGCGCTCGCCCTGGAAGAACTCCCCCCGGATGCCGTCCTCGCGTTCGCCGGTGAACGGGTCGATCTCGCGCTCCAGCTCGCCGCGCGCCAGGAACCCGAGCTGACGGGCGGTCCTCTCGAGGCCGTCTACCGCGACCTGGAGCTGCCGCTCGTTCCCGTGCTGTCGGAACTCGAGCAGGCCGGCGTCAAGGTCGACGGCCGGGTGCTGGCAGGCCTCTCCAGCCGGGTCGAAGGCGAGCTCGCGTCGAGGACCGCCCGGATCTACGAACTGGCGGGCGAGAGCTTCAACATCAACTCCCCGCGCCAGCTCTCCGAGATCCTCTTCGACAAGCTGCAGCTGCCGGCGTCGAAGCGCACGGGAAAGACCCGCGTCGCGTCCACGGCCGTGGAGGTGCTCGAGGAACTGGCGCTGGCCCACGAACTGCCGCGGCTGATCCTCGAGTGGCGCGGCCTGCAGAAGCTGAAGGGCACCTACATCGACGCGCTCCCGCAGATCGTCGAACCCGAACACCGGCAGGGTTCACACCTGCTTCAACCAGGCGGTGGCGGCAACCGGCCGGTTGAGCAGCAGCGAACCGAACCTGCAGAACATCCCGATCCGGACCGAGCTCGGGCGCGAGATCCGCGCCGCCTTCGTCGCCGAGCCCGGGCAACCTCCTCATCTCGGCCGACTACTCGCAGATCGAGCTGCGCGTGCTCGCCCACCTGTCCGGAGACGAGGCCCTCATCGACGCATTCCGGCGGGGTGACGATATCCACGACCAGACGGCGCTGAAGGTCTTCGGCGCCGACAGCGGAATCGGCCGGCACGAAATGCGCCGCCGGGCGAAGATCGATCAACTACGCGCTGCTGTATGGGAAGACGGCGTTCACGCTCGCCAAGGACATCGGAGTCACGCAGCAGGCCGCTCAGGCCTTCATCGACGCCTACTTCGCCGGTTTCCCCGGCGTCCGCCGGTTCATCGACACCCTGCTGGAAGAGGCCAGGAGGACCGGCGTCGTCCGCACGCTGTTCGGCCGGCAGCGTCCGTGTCCCCGAACTCACCAGCCGCAATGGCCAGGTTCGGGCGGCCTCGGAACGAGTCGCGGTGAACCTGCCCATCCAGGGGACGGCGGCCGACATCCTGAAGCGGGCGATGATTGCCCTCCATGCGGCGCTCGAGCAGCGGCGGACGGTTGGCGGAGGCGCCCGGATGATCCTGACCGTCCACGACGAGCTGGTCATCGAAGCTCCCGCCGGCGAGGCCGAGGAGCTGACCGTGGTCGTGCGCCAGGCGATGGAGGGTGCGGCCTCATTGGCCGTGCCCCTGACGGTGGACGTGGGAATCGGCAGCAACTGGCGTGAGGCCAAGGGCTGATCCGGCCCTGTCTGTCAGACCTTGGCGCAACTTGGCGCACCCGTGACGTGATTTGTCGCTTGCGGCGAGCCTTCCGGCGCCTGAAACTGGGTCCGCGCCAGGGCGGCGGCAGACGTCAGGTTGGCGATGCCCACGGCCGGCCGCGGGAGGGGACAGTGGCACCACGGGGAACCAGGGCCG
The DNA here is from genome assembly GCA_963744445.1 of uncultured Acidobacteriota bacterium. Classification (GTDB taxonomy): domain Bacteria; phylum Acidobacteriota; class Vicinamibacteria; order Vicinamibacterales; family Fen-181; genus CAVUTP01. The sequence goes on along the minus strand of CAVUTP010000014.1, from coordinate 335,327 downwards.
ACCATTACCGGGCCATCGCGGGGTTCTACGGCTCGCGGCTCATCGAAGACATCTTCAATCCGAACGTGCCGGAGTTCGTCATCCTGCAGGACGCACGCCGGGCGGTGCACTACGCCCTGAGTGCCCTTGGGCTGGAGGCCCGGCCACGCCGACAGGCGGCCCCGCGGCCGATGGCCGCCTCGACCCCCTGGGCAGCCGTGCCGCCGGCCGGCGCTACTTCGGACTCCATTCCCGCTTGACCGTTTCCCACGCTGTCCGCAAGGAGCCGGCCGCGCGCTCCCGGTCGCGGTCGTTGCTCGGCGCCATCTGCCTCGCCCGCTCGGGGATGACAGCCTGGAGAACCAAGCGGTCGAGGTCGGCTCTCAGCGCCGCGCCCATGTCGTCCGTCAGCGGGGCCCTCACCCAGCCGGCGATCGCCGTCTCCCACGCTCGGACGTGGTCACCCAGGGCGCGGTAGGCCACCACGAGCCAGTACGCCGCCGGGCCGCAGCCCGCGTCCCTCGCCAAGGCCTCCTGTCCAGCTACCCGGATCCGCTGGTACAGGCTGTACCTGGCTGTTGCGGTCCTCCACCAACCCGGATTGCGCCTGGCGGTCGAGCGCCGTTGCCCACCAGTCGAACAGCCGGTTGAATGCAGCGGGCCCTACCCGGTAGCTGGGCTCGAACACGCTCTCGAACAGCTCCGCCGCGGCACCGTACGACTCCTCCAGGTACAAGACTCCCCCAGTCCGATGACGTACTCCAGCTGGTCGCGTGCGCCCAGCAGCCCCGGCCTGACGTCGCGCAGCGCTTCCCGCGCGGCAACCAAGTCTGCCCTGTCGGCACTCTGCCGGTACCGCTCCAGCCGGGCCCGCCCGATGACCAGGCCCGCGGCATCGGTTGCGGCGGGGACCGTGCGCAGCTTGGCTGCGACTTCAATTGCCTCGTCGAATCGGCCCGAATTGTAGAGCTCCCGTGCCTGATCGAGGGGCGTTTGAGCGGCCGCCTGCGGGGCCGGGAGGGCCGCAAAGAGGAGGGCCGCGGCGGCCAATGCCCTAACCCTTTGAAGAGCATGGACTTGTATGCGTTGACAGCCCTGCATTTGATATAATCCCCTCTCCATGGTGGCGCCCACCATCATCCCGCGCTCCGAACACCCGCTCTCAAGGCGCGACGTCGATGCCGACGCCTTGAAGGTTCTCTACCGGCTCAAGGAGGCGAGCTTCATCGCCTACCTCGTGGGCGGCAGCGTCCGCGATCTGCTGCTGGGCCGTCGTCCCAAGGACTTCGACATCGGAACCTCGGCGCACCCGTACCAGGTCAAGCGGCTGTTCCGCAACTGCTGGATCATCGGCCGCCGCTTCCGGCTGGCTCACGTCAAGTTCGGGCAGAAGGTGATCGAGGTCGCGACGTTCCGCCGGCACTTGCCGGCGGCCGACGACGGCAACGATGCGGAGCCGGCTGACGCGGGCGGCGACGACGCCGCGCAGGCCGCGCGCGATCTCCTGATCCGCCGGGACAACACGTTTGGCACGCCGGAGGAGGACGCGTTCCGCCGCGACTTCACGGTCAACGCCCTCTTCTACGATATCGCGACGTTCTCCATTATCGACTACGTTGGCGGTCTTCGCGACCTCCGAGAAGGGGTCGTGCGTGCGATTGGCAATCCGGACGAACGGTTTGCCGAAGATCCGGTCCGGATGCTGCGGGCGGTCGCGTTCGCGGAGCGGCTGGGTTTCTCGCTCGACCCGCCCGTGCGGAGGGCCATCGGACGGCACCACGGCGAGATCGCGCGGAGCGCGCCCCCGCGCCTGCTCGAGGAGTACTACAAGATCCTGCGCACGGGCGCCGCGGGCCCGGTGTTCCGCGCGCTCGCGTCCACGCGGCTCCTCGAGTCGGTGTCGCCGGGGCTGCAGCAGGCCGCTGGATCCGACGCGCTGTGGCAGTCGCTCGAAGCGGTGGACGAGTACCGTCGCCGCTTCACGGCGGCCCCCGAGACGTTCTCGAACCCCGTGCTGCTCGGCAGCCTGCTCGTGCCGCTCGGGTTCTCGGCGGATCGCGCCGTGGCGCTCGAAGGTCCCGCCGACTGGCTGGGGATGCTGCCGGTGGCGCGCAAGGACGTCGAACGGCTCGTGCAGATCCTGGCGCTGCAGCGGCGGCTGCGCGATCCCAACCTGTCGCCGCGCGCCGCGCGTGCGCTGCTCGCCCGCGGGGCTTTCATGGACGCGCTCACCTGGCTCGAGATCCACGGGCGCGACCCTGAGGCGGTCGCGCGCTGGCGCTCGATGATCGACGAGATGCGGAACGCGGGCGCGCTTCCCTCCCTTCCTCCGCGCGAGTTCTCCAGGCGGCGCCGCCGGCGCCCGCGGCGGCCGCCGCCTCAGCAGGCATAGGACAGGCCTGCAGGCGGTCGGAACAGGGCCGTGGCCCTGCTCACCACGGCCTTATGCGCCGGCCTGCATAATTCCCAGCAAACTTGACCGTTCTCGCGACGGTGGGATGTAATGGTCCGTCTTCTGCCACGCCTCTTCATGGAGCGTCTATGATCGCCAACGACTTCCTCTCCCTCAGGGATTTCACGCCCGATCAGGTCCGGCACCTGCTCGACCTTGCCGCCGACATCAAGCAGGATCGGGCCAAGTTCGCGACCGCGCTGAAGGGCAAGACCCTGGCCCTGATCTTCGAGAAGCCGTCGCTCCGCACCCGCGTCACCTTCGACGTCGGCATCCAGCAGTTGGGGGGCTTCTCGCTCTACCTCTCCCCCGCCGAGATCAACCTCGGGAAGCGCGAGTCGATCCACGACGTGGCGAAGAACCTCGAGCGCATGGTGCAGGGGATCATGATTCGCACCTTCGCGCACTCGATCGTGGAGGAAATGGCGTTCCACGCCTCGGTGCCGATCATCAACGGGCTGACCGACTACAGCCACCCGTGCCAGGCCATGGCGGACTACCTGACCATCCGGGAGGTCAAGGGCCGCACCGAGGGCGTGAAGGTCGTCTTCGTGGGCGACGGCAACAACGTCGCGCACTCGCTGATGTTCGCGGGCGCGCTGCTCGGCTCCCACGTCGTGATCGTCACGCCGCCCGGGTACGAGCCGAAGGCGGATGCGACCGCGTGGGCGCAGTCGCACGCGGGGAAGACGGGCGGGACGTGCACCGTCACGAACGACCTGGTCGAGGGCGTCCGCGGCGCCGACGTGATCTACACCGACGTGTGGGCGAGCATGGGCCAGGAAGCCGAGGCCGAGACGCGCAAGAAGATCTTCCTGCCGTACCAGGTCAACGAGGCGGCCTTTGCGCACGCCAAGCCGGACGCGTCGTTCTTGCACTGCCTGCCGGCGCACCGGGGCGAGGAGGTCAGCGCGGGCGTGATCGACTCGCCCAGGTCGGTCGTCTTCCAGGAAGCCGAGAATCGCCTCCACGCGCAGAAGGCAATCATGCTCGAGCTGATGGCGTAAATGACTCGCTCCGCGCTCATCGCCATCGGCGGCAATTCGCTGATCCGGGCGGGCCAGAAGGGGACCATCGCCGAACAGCTGGCCAATACCCGTCGCACGGCCCACGCCATCGTCGGCCTGATCCAGGACGGCTACCGGCTCGTCGTCACTCACGGCAACGGGCCGCAGGTGGGCGCCGCCCTGCTGCGGTCCGAACGCGCGTCCGACCAGGTGTACGGCCAGTCGCTGGACGTTTGCGATGCGACGACGCAGGGCGAGATCGGCTACCTGCTGCAGCAGTCGCTGCACAACGAGCTGGCGGCGGTGGGGATCGACAGGCAGGTGGTCACGGTCCTCACGCAGGCCGTCGTCCGCGCCGACGACCCGGCGATGCTCCACCCCACCAAGCCCATCGGACCCTTCTACTCCCGCAGCGACGCCGAGGAGCGGGCGCGCACGCTCGGGTGGCAGATCGTCGAGGACGCGGCGCGCGGGTACCGCCGCGTGGTGCCCTCGCCCGAGCCGGTGGCGCTGGTGGAGGAGCCCGTGATACGGGCGCTGCTCGAACGCGACGTCCTCGTCATCGCGGCGGGCGGCGGCGGGATCCCCGTGGTGGAAACCCCGGCGGGCCTGAGGGGCGTGGAAGCGGTCATCGACAAGGACCGCGTCTCGGCGCTGCTCGCCTCGCGGCTCGGCGTCGGGTGCTTCATCATCTCCACCGACGCGGACCGGGTGTACCTCGACTACCGCAAGCCCACGCAGCGCCCGGTCTCCAGGGCGACCGCCCGGGAGATGCGCGCCTACTACGAGGCCGGCCAGTTCCCGCCCGGCAACATGGGGCCGAAGATCGAGTCCGCGCTGCGGTTCCTCGAGGCGGGCGGCGAGGAAGTCATCATCACGTCGTACGAGCACCTCCGGGCCGCCGTGCGCGGCGAAGCGGGAACCAGGATTGTGCCGTGACACGGGACGAGGGCGTCAGTTGGCAACTGACCACTGGGCAAGGGAACGAATGCCGGCGGCCAATAGACAATCGGCACGTGGTCAATAGCGAAGTGACATCATGAGACTGTCCCACGTCGTCGAATCGCAGCAGTTCACCGTCCCGCTCCTGATGGAGCTGTTCGGCCGCGCGCGGGGCATGGAGAAGGTTGCGGCCCGCGGCGGAACGCTCGACTACCAGGACCGGATCATGGCGTCGCTGTTCTACCAGCCGTCCACCCGGACCCGGTTCTCGTTCGAGGCGGCGATGTACCGGCTCGGCGGGAAGGTGCTGTCCACCGAGCAGGCGGGCTTCTTCTCGTCCGAGGTGGAGGGCGAGCAGCTCGAGGACACCATCCGCATCCTCGGGAGCTACTCGGACGTCATCGTCATCCGCCACACGCAGGCCGGCGGCGCCCGGCGCGCCGCACAGGTGTCGCCCGTGCCGGTCATCAACGCCGGGGACGGCAACGGCGGCCAGCACCCGACGCAGGCGCTCCTCGACCTCTACACCATCTACAGGGAGCGCCCCATCGAGGGCCTGAGCATTGCCTTCATCGGCGAGCTGGACCGCGGGCGCACCGCGCGGTCGCTGGCCTACCTCCTTTCGAAGTTCGAGCGCGTGAAGATCTTCTTCGTGAGCCCGCCCGAAATGCAGATGAAGGCCGACATCCTCGAGCACCTCGAGGAGCATGACGTGTGGTTCGCCCAGGAACACGACGCGGCCAGGGTCCTTCCGGAAGTGGACGTCGTCTACCAGACACGGATCAGGCCCGAGCGGATGGCGGACCGGCGCGCCCACGGCGGGTACACGATCGACGCCCGCGTCCTCCAGACGATGAAGCGGGACGCGCTGATCCTGCACCCGCTGCCGCGGACCGTGGAGATCGACAAGTCGGTGGACGAAGACCCCCGGGCGAAGTACTTCACCCAGGCGACCAACGGGCTGTACGTCCGGATGGCGCTGCTGACGATGTTGCTGGACAGGAACTAGGCCGGGACAGGGGATCACGGAACAAGGGAGCAACGGTCGAGGGAGCAATTGACGAAGTGGTCAGTTGTCACCTGGCTCCCTGACGGAGATGCAGATGCAGACCCAGGATTTCATCAAGCTCGAGAACGAGTACGGCGCCCACAACTACCACCCGCTCGACGTGGTGATCGAGCGCGCCGAGGGCGTGTGGGTCTACGACGTGGACGGCAGGAAGTACCTGGACTGCCTCGCGGCCTACTCCGCCGTGAACCAGGGCCACTGCCACCCGGACATCATGAAGGCGATGCTGGAGCAGGCGCACAAGGTGACGCTGACGTCGCGGGCCTTCCGCAACGACCAGCTCCCGCTACTCTACAAGGATCTCCACGATTTGACCGGCTTCGACATGGCGCTCCCGATGAACTCGGGCGCCGAGGCGGTGGAGACCGCCGTGAAGACGGCGAGGAAGTGGGGCTACAAGGTCAAGGGCATCCCCGAGGGCCGGGCGGAGATCATCGCCTGCTCGAACAACTTCCACGGGCGCACGATCACGATCGTCTCCTTCTCGACGGACGAGCAGTACCGCGACGGTTTCGGGCCGTTCACGCCGGGCTTCAAGATCGTGCCGTACGGCGACGCCCGGGCGGTGATCGACGCCATCACGCCGGATACCTGCGCGTTCATCGTGGAGCCGATCCAGGGCGAGGCCGGGATCGTGGTGCCGCCACGCGGCTTCCTGCGCGAGACGTGGGAAGCCTGCCGGAAGAACAACGTGCTGTTCGTGGCCGACGAGATCCAGTCGGGTCTCGGTCGGACCGGCAAGCTCTTCACCTATCAGCACGAGGGGATCCGGCCGGATTTGGTGATCATCGGCAAGGCGCTGTCGGGGGGCTTCTACCCCGTGTCCGCGGTGCTTTCCTCGAAGGAGATTCTCGGCGTGTTCAAGCCGGGCGACCATGGCAGCACCTTCGGCGGCAACCCGCTGGCCTGTGCGATCGCGCGCGCCTCGCTCAAGGCGCTGGTGGACGGCAAGATGGTGGAGCGGTCGGCGGAGCTGGGGCAGGTACTTCCTGGACCGCCTGCGCGCCATCTCCAGCCCGAACATCCGGGAAGTACGGGGACTCGGGCTCTGGATCGGCCTCGAGATGACCGGCCGCGCCCGGCCCTACTGCGAGGCGCTCAAGGAGGAAGGGATCCTCTGCAAGGAGACGCACGAGCACGTCATCCGATTCGCCCCGCCGCTCGTCATCACCAAGGACGAGATCGACTGGGCGGTCGAGAGGATCGAGAAGGTCGTTCGGTAGGACGTCAGTGGCCAGTGGCCGGGGGCCAGTGGTCAGCGGATCACACGCGATCTGCTGTTCACTGCCCACCGTCCACCGTCCACTACACATCGAGAGGCATTCATGCACCGTATCAAGACCGTCATCATGGGCGCGGCGGGGCGCGACTTCCACAACTTCAACACCGTCTACCGCGACAACGACCTGTACGACGTCGTCGCCTTCACGGCCACCCAGATCCCGAACATCGAGGGCCGCAAGTACCCAGCCTCGCTCGCGGGCCGCCTGTACCCCAAGGGCATCCCGATCTTCGCCGAGCACGAGCTGCCGGCCCTGATGCGGAAGCACAAGGTCGAAGAGGTGGTGTTCGCCTACAGCGACGTCCCCTACAACTACGTCATGGACCGCAGCTCCATCGTCAACGCGGGCGGCGCCCACTTCAAGCTGCTCGGCGCGCAGCCGACGATGATCAAGAGCACCAAGCCGGTCATCTCGGTTTGCGCCGTCCGCACGGGGTCCGGCAAGAGCCAGACGAGCCGGCGGATTGCCCACCTGCTCCAGCGGCAGGGGCTGAAGGTGGCCGCCATCCGCCACCCGATGCCCTATGGCGACCTCGAGAAGCAGAAGGTGCAGCGCTACGGCAGCCTCGCCGACCTCAAGAAGCACAAGTGCACCATCGAGGAGATGGAGGAGTACGAGCCGCACATCGTCGAGGGGATCATCATCTACGCCGGCGTGGACTACGGCGCCATCCTCGAGCAGGCGCAGGCCGAGGCAGACGTCATCCTGTGGGACGGCGGCAACAACGACTTGCCGTTCTACACGCCCGACCTGCACATCGTCGTCGCCGACCCGCTGCGCGTGGGGAACGAGCTGACCTACTACCCCGCCGAGGCGAACCTGCGGATGGCCGACGTGGTCATCATCAACAAGATCGACAGCGCCGAGCCCCAGGCGGTCCGGACTCTCCGCGACAACATCCGCAAGGTCAACGGGCGGGCGATCCTGATCGACGCGGCATCCCCGATCACGGTGGACCACCCCGAGCGGGTGACCGGCAAGCGGGCGCTGGTGGTCGAGGACGGCCCCACGCTGACACACGGCGAGATGAAGATCGGCGCAGGCGTCGTCGCGGCTCAGAAGCTCGGCGCGTCGGAGCTGGTGGACCCGCGCCCCTACACGGTGCGGTCGATCACCGAGACGTTCAAGAAGTACCCGGCCATCGGGATGCTGCTGCCGGCGATGGGCTACGGGACCGAGCAGGTGCGCGACCTGGAGCAGACGATCAACCGGGTGCCGTGCGACGTGGTCGTCATCGGCACGCCGATCGACCTGAACCGGATCATCAAGATCAAGAAACCGACGGTGCGGGTGACGTACCAACTGCAGGAGATCGGCAGCCCGAACCTGGACGAGGTGATCGGCGGGTTCGTGAAGAAGTTCGTCAAGTAGGTCCGCCCTCGCATCAGCGAGGTGGCGAGGTTCGCAGGGGCCGGCCGTCGAGAGGCGTCCGGCCCTTTCTGCAGGCCGGGAAGATGCTGCGGTTACAAGCGTTCAGATCCTGCCGAGGGCCGTGTCTGCCAAGACCCAGACCCTACGCCGCCGGTGCGGGGCCGAGGGACTCGCGCAGCGGTAGTTCCACCGGCAGCACATGCTGCGCGGCCCGGTGGATCTCGCCCTTCATCGCGTCCAGGAGCGTCTCAAAGGCCTGGCGGCCCACCTCGGACATCGGCGCCACCACGGTCGAGAGGCTGCGGTGCGTGAAGTCGGCGAGCGGCGTGCCGTCGAAGCTGACGACCGACACCTGGCCCGGCACGTCCGCGCCCGCCTCGACCAGGTAGCGCAGGACGCCGATCGCCATCGCAGTCGTTCGACGCCGCGATTGCCGTCGGTTTGCGGCGCGTTCGCCGCCCACAGCCGCTTGCACGCGCCGTAAGCCGCCGGCGCAGGTCGGCTCGCCCGAGTCGAAGAGCATCTCGTCCTCTTCGAAGCCGTGCTCCTTGGCGCACCGCTCGAACGTCTCACGCCGCTGCCGGAATGGGAGCACCGCCGGGTGCGCGGAGACTGTCGCGAAGCGCCAGCGACACGGTCATCGCCGAGAGGCCGAGCTGCTTCCCGATGTCGCGAAGCGTGATCTGGCGTGGCACGGGGTTTCCTCGGACGAGCGCTACTTGAGTTCTCTCCGCTGGACCGCCTTCTTCCCCTCGGCCGGGGGACTCCAGAGGTGCTCGGCGCGCAGGTCGCATTCCTTGATCATCTCGGCGCAGGTACTCGTTGCGGCCAAGATCGAGGCCCCCGCGTTGTTGGTGCCGCAAGCGAACTTCACGCCGGCCTGCTTCGCCAGCCTGATGAACGCCGCGCTGGGGATCCGGCGGCGGTTGTTGATCTCCATGCCGATCCCGTGGCCGGCCAGCCCGTCCACGATCCGCTTCATGCGCGCGGGCGTCCAGAGCCTGTCGTACTGAGACGACAGCTGGTCGGGGATGTACGTCGGGTTGACGTAGAGATCGATGGGCTCCTCGGCGAAGATCCGTGTTGCCCGGTCCACGAGCATGTCCATGAACTTCTCGGGGTCGGTGATGGTGCCCACGTCCTCGGGGATCCACAGCCGCATCCGCTTGCCGCTGTCGTCGGTCCACGTCATCGAATCGGTGAACACGTAGTCGAACTTCCCGAGCGCCTTGGGGGTAAAGAGCGTGACCCACTCCCGCCCCTCGGCCTGGAACGCGGTGAAGACGGGCTTGCCGCGCATCTCCGCCAGGAAGGGCTCGAGGCCGGCATCGCTGCTGGTCGGGAAGCCCACCCCGCCGTTGATGGCGATGCCGTAGGCGATGCCGTCCTGGCGGGAGCGCCGGAGCGCGTCGTCGAGGGTCAGGTCACCTTTGACGTGGACGTGATAGTCGGCCGCGGCACCGACGGGGGCCGGGCGGGGTCCCTGGGCAGAGGCGGAACAGGCGAGGGCGGTCAGGCAAGCCAGCAGGCGCAGCAGCATCGTGGACTCCTCAGCGGGAATTCTAGCCGGAAAACACGAAGGGCCGGCTGCCTCGCGACACCCGGCCCTCTGCGTGACGTGCGGTGACGGGCAGGAGACGCCGCTACCCGTTCTTCTTCTCGAAATCCTGCATGAACGCCACGAGCGCGTCCACGCCCTCCTCTGGGAACGCGTTGTAGATCGAGGCGCGCAGGCCTCCCACCGAGCGGTGGCCCTTGAGGCCGTCGAGGCCCATCGCCTTCGACTCCTTCACGAACTTCGCCTCCAGCTCCTCGTTCGGCAGCCGGAAGGTGACGTTCATGCGCGACCGGCTGTCCTTGGCCGCATGGCCCTTGTAGAAGCCGGTGCGGTCAATCTCGGAGTAGAGCTTCTGCGCCTTCCGCTCGTTGATGCGGTCCATCGCCTCGAGGCCGCCTATCGACAGCAGCCACTTCATCACGAGGCCGACCATGTAGATCGTGAAGACCGGCGGCGTGTTGTACAGCGACTTCTCCGGCACGTGGGTGCCGTACTGCAGCATGATCGGCAGGTTCGCGTACGACTTGTACTCGGCCGCCTTCTTCACCAGGTCGTCGCGGACGATCACCATCGTGGCGCCGGCCGGTCCCAGGTTCTTCTGCACGCCCGCGTAGATCAGGCCGTACTTCGTCACGTCGATCGGCCGGCTGAACATGTGCGACGAGGTGTCGGCCACGATCGTCGCACCGCCGACCTCCGGCAACTGGTGGAACTCGACGCCGTGGATCGTCTCGTTGGTCGTGACATGGACGTAGGCGGCGTCCTTCGTGAGCTTCAGCTCTTCCTTCTTGGGGATGCGGACGTAGTTCTCGGCCTTGGCATCGAACGCGACGTTCACCGCGCCGACCTTCTTGGCCTCCTTCACCGCCTTGGACGACCAGGACCCGGTGACGATGTAGTCGGCCCACGCGCCGGCCGGCAGCAGGTTCATCGGGACCATCGAGAACTGCGTGGTCGCGCCGCCCTGCAGGAAGAGGATGTGGTAGTTCTCGGGGATGTTGGCCAGCTTCCGGATGTTGGCCTCGCACTCGCCGATGATCGCCTCGAATGTCTTCGAGCGATGGCTGATCTCGAGGACCGACATCCCGACGCCGGGCAGCGCGACGAGGTCGCGCTGCGCCTCCTCGAGCGCGGCGAGCGGCAGGACGGCGGGCCCGGCCGCGAAATTGAACACTCTCGTTGTGGTCACCATGAAAGTCTCCAAGTCACAAGTCTGAAGTCACAAGTCCGAGTCAAAAGTCCGAGTCAGGAGTCCGAGTCTGAAGTCGCGAGTCGGCTGCCGCGAGTGCCCGCGCTGCCCGCTGCCAGCTGCCAGCTGCCAGCTGTCTTACACCTTGACGACGTCACCCAGCGCGACGATGTTCACCTCGAGGATCGCCGGGCACTCCTTGCGCATCGACTCGACGATGGCCGCCGGCGGCTCCTTGTCCACGTTGATCCGCGCGATCGCGGCCTCGGCACTCTCGAAGACGATGTTCTCCGTCTCGTGCGCGTTGATCTTCGCGCCCGCCAGCTTGGCGAACACGCACGCGAGCACGCCGGGCTGGTCCCGGTGCCGGATGACCAGCGAGTGCGTGGCGGGCGTCTTCTTCGCCAGGTTCACGACGTTCGGCACCCGCCCGGTCTCCTTGAAGGTCCTGACGATGCGCACGGTCTCGGCCGCCACGGCCTCCTGGGCCTGGTCGGTGGACGCGCCGATGTGGTGCGTCCCGTAGACGCCCGGCAAGCCGAGGATCTGGTGTGCGAAGTCTGCCGTCGCCGACGCCGGCTCGCCCGGGTACACGTCGAGGCCGACGCGCAGGCCCTTCTCCTTCACGGCCTTCGCGAGCGCCGCGTAGTCGAGCACGTCCGGCCGCGCGGTGTTGATCACGTACGCGCCGGGCTTCAGCTTGTCGATCACCGCCGCGTTCACGATGTTCTTGGTGAGCGGGCTCGCCGCGAGGTGGATGCTGAGGATGTCGCACTTCTCGGCGACCTCGGCCGGGGTGTCCACCACGGTGATCCGCTCCTCGATCAGCGCCTTCGCGTCGGCGCCGCGCTGCACCTGCAGCAGGAGCGGCAGGTCCACCGGGATCGCGTCGCGGTTCACGACCACGCCCATCTCGCTCCAGATCACCAGGTTCATTCCGAAGCCCATCGCGCGCTTCGCCACCTCCTGGCCGATCTTGCCGAAGCCGAGGATGCCCAGTGTCGCGCCGTACAGGCCCTTGGCCTTCGAGTACTCCTTCTTGTTCCACTTGCCGCGGAGCAGCTCGGCGGCGTTGTCCGGGATGCGCCGGTCGAGGGCGACCATCAACCCGATGGCCAGCTCGGCGACAGCGATCGAGTTCTTCCCGGGGCAGTTCGACACGTAGATGCCCCGCTTGCTGGCCGCCTTCACGTCGATCGTGTTGTAGCCGGCGCCCGCGCGCACGATCAGGGCGAGGCGCCCGGCGTCGAGCATCGGCTCGGTGACCTGTGTGGACCGCACGACGAGGACCTCGGCGCCCGTGCGGCCGATCGCCTCGGTGAGCGTGGCGTCCTTCAGGTCCGGCTCGAAGATGACCTCGCACCCGGCCGCCTGCAGCCCTTCGATCCCGCTCTTCTCGAACTTGTCAGCTACCAGGACTTTCATGTGAGTGCATCCTTGGCCCGCGGCTGCCGCGCGCCCGTTAGATGAGATGAGTGAGGAGCCCGTCACGAAGCTTCGGCTCGAACCAGGTAGACTTGGGAGGCATGATCTCGCCCGCGTCCGCGATGCGCATGAGGTCGTCCACGCCAACCGGGAACATCGAGAACGCGACGGCGGCTCTTCCCTCCCGGACCAGCCGCTCGAGCTCGCCGGTCCCCCGGATGCCGCCGACGAAATCGATCCGCTTGTCCGTGCGGGGATCGCCAACGCCGAGGAGCGGGGTCAGCACCTGCTCCTGCAACAGGCTGACGTCGAGCGTGCTCCCCACGTCCGCCGCCGAGGCCCGGGCCTTCAGCGGGACCGTGTACCAGCGGCCACCAAGATACACCGAAACCTCGCCCTTCTTCGCCGGGCTCGCCGGACCTTCCACGGCACCGAACCGCGTCTTCAGCTCGGCCAGCAACCCGTCCGGCGTGTGACCCGCCAGGTCCTTGACCACTCGGTTGTAGGGCATGATCGCCGTCTGGTTGTCCGGGAACGCCACCGCGAGCATCCAGTCCGCCTCGGCGTGCGCCGCGCCCGGCTCCTTCTCGGCCAAATGGTTGCGCGTCCGTGCGGCGCTCGCCGCCCGGTGGTGCCCGTCTGCGATATACAGGCAGGGCAGCTGCCCGAACGCCGCGACGAGACCGTCCAGGTCCGTGCCCGTCACCTGCCACACGGTGTGACGAACCTTGTCCGCCGCCTCGAAGTCGAACAGCGGCGGGCACGCCGTCACGCGCGCCGCGATCGCGTCGACTGCTGCGGACGCGCGGTAGGTGAGGAACACCGGGCCCGTCTGGGCGCGAAGAGTGGTGATGTGCCGCGTCCGATCGTCCTCCTTGTCCCGCCGCGTCTTCTCGTGCTTCTTGATCAGATCGCGGTCGTACTCGTCCACCGAGTAGCACGCCGCGAGGCCCGTCTGCTGGTGCCCGCCCATCCGCAGCCGGTAGAAGTACACGGACGGCGTCTCCTCGACGACGAGCGGCGCGGCCGAGCGCAGCCGGGTGAAACTGTCGAGGGCGCCCGCGTAGACCGCGTTCGAGTAGGGGTCGGTGTCGGGCGGCAGGTCGATCTCGGCCCGCGACACGTGGAGGAAGCTCAGTGGGCTGCCTGCGGCCAGCGCCCTGGCTTCTTCCGTGTTCACCACGTCGTAGGGCACGGCTGCCACGCGATCGACGTTGGCGGGAAGGGGTCGGAGTGCGTTGAACGGACGGATTGTAGACATCGATAAGCTCGCGGCGGGCGGCCCGCGGGCCGCGCAGAGGGTTACGTGAGGGCAGAATGGCGGCACCGGCACACGACCGCCAAGTAGACCTAAATAACTGGAAGGGGGTCGATAAGTCAAGCGGTGAGCGGGGCCACAGCCCTGCTCCGACCGATGAATCAAGGCCTCGGTGTCACCCTCGCAGACCAGGACCCACCGTCATCGGTCGGGACTTCAGGGCTGTCCTCACTGTCCCCCGGCGTCTGCCGGGCGGGCAAGCGTCGCAAGGGCCCGGTCGCGCTCCGCCTGGAACTGCGCGAGGTGGGCCGCGGGAATGGGGTCGCCCGGAGGCAGGGAACGATGGACAGCCAGCGGGTTCACGAAGCCCCCCGACTTCCTCACCCGGTAGTCGAGGTGCGGTCCGGTGGAGAGTCCCGAGGTCCCCACCCTCCCGATCAACTGGCCCTGGCCAACGTGCTGGCCCCGAGCGACCGCGATCGACGACAGGTGAAGGTAGTACGTCTCGTAGCCGCTCGGGTGGCGCAGGTGCACCATTCGCCCGGACTGCCCGCTCCAACCGGCCGACACCACGGTCCCGTTCGCCACCGCCACGACGGAAGACCCGCTCGGCGCCCGGTAATCCACACCCAGGTGCGGCCGAACGATGCGCAGGACCGGGTGGAGGCGCCTGGTGGAGAAGCGGGACGACACGGGCGCCTCGAACTTCAGCGGGGACTTGAGGAAGAAGCGCTTCAGCGAACGCCCCTGCGCGTCGTAGTAGGCCGCTTTCCCTCCCGGGACCGTGTAGCGGATGGCGGTCAGCATCCGGCCGTCGTTCTCGAATTCCGCGGCCAGCACGTCCCCATATCCCGAGAACTGGCCCTCGCGGTAGACCTTCTCGAACGACAGGCGGAAGCTGTCACCGGGTTGGAGCTCCGAGTTGAAGTCGATCTCGCCGCCGAAGATGTCCGCCAGCTGGATCGAGAGGTCGGGATTCTCGCCCGCGACGTCCATGGCCGCGAAGAGCGACGTGGCTTCCCGGTCGATGCGGCCGTTCAGGGAAACGAGCGCCCGCTCCTTCTGATAGGGGATCAGCTGCGCCCTCAGCTGTTCGGTCCCCTGGTCCCCTCCCGGTTCCTCCGCCCCGCGCGGTGGCTGACCGTCACGCGCAATCCTCAGGAAGTGGTCGCCGTCGATCTGGTACTCGAAGTTGCGAAGGAGCCCGTCGAGGGTCCGCTCCAGGCGGAACACCTGGTTCGCTCGAAGGCGGCGGGGATCGAACACGCTCCGTGCCAGGGAAACCACCGAGGGAATGATGTCGGCGCGCAGGCGGTGATCGCGAAGCAGGGTGTCCAAAGTGGCGTTCCGCGGCACCCTGCCGACGACCATCTCCGTGTCGGGGACGAGGACGATGTCCTGGCGGCGGGCCGGTCGTCGATCCGGCGCGGCCGCGTCGCGGGCGCAGGCCGAGGCAACCAAGCCTGCGGCGAGGACGGCGGTCGCAACGAAGTAGCGCATCTGCGGGGAGTCTACCGAAAGGGGGGACGGTTGTGAACTTGTTCCAGCGGTTCAGGCTTGAGGGTTACCGTTGACCAGTCCCTGCGTCAGTCCGGGTCGCCCGGAAGGCGCTTCGAGCGGCGTCCTCGTTCCGCTCCGTTCGCCTCCGGACGCGCCGCCTGTTCCCGCTCGGAGACGGGACGCGCCGCAGGCGTCCCGCCCGGCAGCAGTTCCCTCGCCGGCTGCGGCGGCACCACGCTCGCGCTCGCCGGGGTGGGCCGCGCCGGCCTCGCACCAGACCGGTCACCGTCGCCCCACAGGAAGTAGCTGGCCCCCGCGGCGGTGAGCAGCAGGAGGGTCGCGACGGTGATCACCACCCTTCGGCCGGCGTGCATGAAGCCAGCCCGCACGCCTGCCCCGTGCAGGGTCGGCGTCAGCCCGGCCATGGCGGCCAGGTCGGCTTCGGGCAGGAGCCGCCGGATCGTCTCGGGAACCTCGCCGTCGTGATGTGCCGGCTCCCTGTCACCCCTGCGCCACCGGTCGAACAGACCCCTGACGGCGCCGGGCGCGTCCTGCGGGGCGAACCGGCGAACCTCGGCCGAAAACCCCGCCAGGGTCAGGCCGGACGCCTGCGAGGCGGCCGCGGCCCGTAGGGCCAGGGCCTCCAGCCGCGCGGCCGGCCGCTGCGCCGCCCCGCCCGTCGAACGGAGTATCTGGAGCAGCAGGTGGCCGAGCAGGGACACGGTCTGATCGTCCTCCACCACTCGCCCGCCGGCCACCGACACGCTGCCGTCCGCCTCGACGAGGACCGAAGAGGTGGAAATCGGCGCAGCCACGATGTGCCGGGGGCCCGGAATCACCTTGGAACACACCCCGAGCACGAGGGCCGCAGCCTCAGCCGGCAGGGGCCTGGCGCCGGAAACCAGCAACTCGGCGACGGTGACGGGGAAGCCCTGAACCATGCCTCGCCGGAAGAAGCGAAACGTAAGCCAATCCCGGCTGTCGGGTCCGGGGCGGGTAGGCGGCTGGAATCGAGAGGGAATTCGGCCTGTTCGGCCGCGCGACGTCCCGGCGGGCCGGCAAGGGACCACACATCCGGCCGCATCGCCGCAATGCACCGGCGAAACTCTTACTTCCCGGTGCGGCGGCCGAGTTCCTCGCTAATCCGCTTCGGGGTCCGTCCGCCGCGCTGGAGCTCGATGCGCTCCAGCCTCCGCTGGCCGGGCGCGACGGTGACGGGTACGAGCGTCGTGCTGCGGTCGCCGCGCAGCGCCAGGGTGTAGGCGCCGGGGCGCAACTGGATGGTCGTGGGCGTGACGCCGCGCCGGCTGCCGTCCACGAGCACCTCCAGGCCCGCCGGCCGGGAATCGACGACCAGGACGCCGGGGGGGATTGGCACGTTCAGGCCGAGGTAGCTCCGGGCACCAAGATAGGTGGCGCCCCAGAGCGTCATCAGCCCGACAGCGACGGATGAGAACCGGAGCGCGTGCCGGACGAGCGATCGTCCCCGGGACCACGCGCTCGGGAAGACGACTGCCGGAGCGAACTCCCGGTCCTCACCCCGGGGTGTGGGCTGCGATGCGGGATTGGCGAACGCGGGGCGGCTGGGTCGCGTGCGCCTCGATGGCGCCGGCCGCCGGGGCAGCCGCCTCGCCGGGGCTCTGCTCCGCCTCGGCGTCGGCCAGGAGCGCGGAGAGCGAGGCGTCGGCTTCGACGGCGCTGGAAAACGCCGACCGCGCGTCCAACTGCAGCGCTCGAGCGATCCACCCGCGCAAGGCCGGGCTGGCACGCGGGGCGTCGCCGGGACGTTCGCCGGGACAAGCTTCCGACAAGAGCTGCGGGAGCCGGTTGGGGAAGTCGTTGCGACCGAGGAGACGGCCGGCGCCCAACGACAGCGCCAGTATCCCCAACTGCATGACGTCGCATCGCTGGTCGAAGCGTGCCGTGCCCGCCGTCGGTGCCACCGGCACGCGGTACTCGGACCACAGGCGCAGGCGGGCCATCCCGAGGGGCTCGATCACGGCCCCGAGCAAGGGCTCGACGAGAACCGGCCGCCCGTCGGGGCGGACCACGATTCGCTCGGGACCGATGGCGCCGTGGGCCAGGTCGCGACCCAGGGCGTGCAGCGCCGCCACGGCGGACACGACGCCCTGGAACAGCGGGAGCCATGCCTGGGGGTCCGAACCCGGTGGGCCCGGCGCCTGGAGCAGTTCGGCAAGCCGGGTTCCCGGCACCGCGTCCGAGACGATCACCACCGCCCCGCCGTCGCTGCTCCCCTTCGCTCGATTCGCCGGACCGCGGCAAACGCCGGGTGCCGGAACGACTCGAGGCGCGCCGCCCTCTCGACGAGCAGGGACCCGGTCAGCGCGCCGGCGGACAACTCGTCGCACAGGACGAGCGACTCGAGCGTCTCCCCCTTTTCGTCGAAGCGGAAGCGGCGGCCGAATCCGTCGGCGAAAGTGTGCCCCTTCATGACGAAGGTCGACGGGTGCAAGAGGAGCACCAGTCGGCCAGTCTGGAAACGCGACAGTAACCGTCCTGAGTGGAGCAGTTTACGGCGCTCGCGCGGCACCGGGGCGGCCGGGTTCGTCCGAGCGGCTTACGGTTTCGGGGCAGCGCCGCCAACGCTGTGATCCTGGCCCCCCGCCGCCCGCCGCCAGCGCCGGCTCCAGGCCGCAAGCCGTTCTGCCCGTTCCGCGGCCTCCGGTTGTTTCGCGAGCGCGTCCACGGGCCACGGAAGGCGCCAGTTCCAGTTGTGGTCCCCCTGGCTCGCGGGAACGTTGATGCGGTCACGCCAGCCGAAGACGTCCTGGACGGGCAGCAGCAGGAAGTCGGACCCCGACGCGAAGAGCACCTCGAGCAGGACGTCCCGCAGGGCCGGGGTGAAGCCCTCCACCGCTGCCACCGCCTCGTCTTCTCCCAGCCGCTCCGGAATGCCCGGCGCCTCGAGCACCGATTCCCGCTCCTCCTCGTCGAGGCCATCCCACCACTGCGCCACCGTCTCGGTGTCGTGCGTCCCGGTGGTCGCCACCGATGCGGCCGCGTAGGCGGCCGCATCTCGGTAGGGCTTGGAAGACTCCTCCCACTCGCGCTCCCACCGGAACACCTTGTAGCCGGGGATGCACAGCCGCGCGAGCGAGGCCCGGACGAAGTCGGGGATTGTGCCGAGATCCTCCGCGATGATCCGGGAGCCGGGCTCGGCGAAGACCCGAAGAACGGTCTCCCCGAGGCGGAGTTGCTCGTCCTCGTCCTCCGGCGTGAAATAGGCGTCGCTGCCGTCCCTGGGGAACACGTAGGTCCGGTAGAAGCCCACGAGGTGATCGACGCGATACCCGTCGTACAGGTGTGCCGAGCGTTGAGCGCGCTGCCGCAGCCAGTCGAACCCGCGCTCGCGCAGGACGCCCCAGCGGTAGACGGGCAACCCCCAGTTCTGACCGTCGTCCGAGAACGCGTCCGGCGGGGCGCCGACGGCCGCGTCCAGCTGGAACTCGTCGGCGTGTCCCCAGACATCCGCGCTGTCCCCGTCGACCATGAACGGGAGGTCCCCGAGCAGCGAGACGGGCCTGGCCGCCTGCCGGGCCGCACGCCACTGGAGGTCGGCCACCCACTGCAGCCAGCTCCGGTAGAGAATCTCGGCCTCGTGTTCCAGCCGGGCGGCGGCCATCGCCGCCCGGTCACGCGACGCCAGCGCCTCAGGCCAGTCGCTCCACGGCCGCTCCCGCTCGGAGGCGTGCAGCGCGCGAAACAGCGCGTAGTCGTCGAGCCACCAGGCTTGGTCGGAGCACCAGGCGCTCCAGGCCGCTGCGCGAGCCGACGACCGCGCGGATTCCTGCTCCTGGAAGCGGGCGAATGCCAGCCGCAGCGCGGGCTCCTTCACCCGGCGGACGAGGTCGTAGTCAACGGCCGGCGATCGCCGGGCGCGTGCCAGCGCGTCTCGCCACCGGCCGGTCATCGCATCCACGCCGCCGGCCGCTTCGAAATCCTCGACCTCGTGCACGCTGATGAAGATCGGGTCGATCGCCATCGCGCTCATCGCCGAGTAGGGCGAGCGCTGGCCGACCGCCATCTCGTTGATCGGCAGCAGCTGCAACAGGTCCTGTCCTGCCCGGTGCAGCCAGGAGGCGAACATCGGGATGTCGCCGATCTCCCCGATTCCCCAGCTCCGGCTGGACGGAATCGAGAAGAGGGGAATCAGGAGGCCGGCGTGCCGGCCGGTCGCAAGAGCGTGCTGGGCCATCATCGTCACACTGGCGCGGGGCTGGCGGCGGCTCGCGCGAGGAGGCGGGCAATACCGTCCGCGAAAACGGCCGGCGGGGGCAGCAGGCTCACGACGAGGTAAGCCTCCCGCGGGAAGTCGAAGAAATAGCCGGGATGCGCGAGCACACGATCGTGCTCGAGGAGTTCGAGCACCAGCCGTTCCTCGCTGCGAGTGGCCGGAACACGGACGACCGCCGACCAGCCGCCCTCGACCCTCAGCACGGTGCAGGGTGTGCCTGCGGCCGCCGCCCGCAGGCTATCCAGGTTCGCGCGAACCCTGTCGTGAATCCTCGTACGAACGCGGGCGCCGGCTGCAAGGAGCGGTCCGGCGGCCCGCTGCACCGGCGTGCCGACCGACAAGTACGCGTCGCCGATCAGCTCGAGCCTGGCAAGCGCCGCCGCCAGCAGGCCGGGCGGGCCGCCGGCCGCGATCCACCCGAGCTTGAGCTGCGGCAGCCCAGCGGACTTTGAGAGACCGCCAAGGCTGAATGTCAGCGCCTCGGCCTGCGCAGAGCACTGGGGCACGATCGTGCCGGGGTTCGATCGGGTAGTCCGCGAACACCTCGTCGCCCACGAGCGCGAGACCGTGGCGCGCGCAGATCCCGGAGAGCGCCTCCAGTTCCCCGCGCCCCAACAGGGAACCGGTCGGGTTGTTCGGCGAGACAACCAGGACCGCCCGGGTCCGCGAGGTCACCAGCCGCTCGAGTTCCGCCGTGTCGGCGGCCCACAGCCCGTGGTACTCCAGCGGGTACGCCCGCACGCCGACGCCGTCGAGCCGG
Organism: uncultured Acidobacteriota bacterium; assembly: GCA_963744445.1. Classification (GTDB taxonomy): domain Bacteria; phylum Acidobacteriota; class Vicinamibacteria; order Vicinamibacterales; family Fen-181; genus CAVUTP01. The sequence continues at coordinate 315,279 of CAVUTP010000014.1, read as the reverse complement.
GTCAACTGATCGAACAGCGGGTAGCTCGGGCGCCGGCACCAGGACCTCGTCGCCGGGCTCGCAGAGCAGCTTGAACAGAAAGGAGTACGCCTCGCTGGTGCTGGCGGTGAGCACGATCTGCCCGGGCGAGACCTGCACGCCCCCCCGCAGGCACACCGCGGCAACGGCTTCACGGGCGGAGAGCAGCCCGAACGGGTCCGGCTCGTAGCGAAGCGAGCGCGGGTCGGCGAGAGGCGGCCAGCAGGTCCGGCGGGTAGTCGATGCCGGCGCGGGTCGGGTTCGTCTCGGTGAGGTCGACGATCGGCTGGCCGCGTGCCCGAAGCTCGGCGAGCGCCTGCGTGAGGCGGTTGGGTTCGAGGCTGCTGGGGGTACGGGTCGAGAACATCGGATTTCTTTACGCTAAACTATCCCAAGGTCCCGGCAACAGTCTTTTCGGCGGTGGCGCCCGGCCGGGCGCCAAGCCCGCCAGGAGCCGATCGTGAATCCAGTGCTTTCCGTCCTCCGAAGCGCCCGCCAGCCGGCCCGGGCCGCCGTGGGCGCGCTCGTCATCGCTCCTGCTCCCGCTGTCGGGGCTGCAGGCGCAACCGGCTGCGCCGCCCAACCAGGACCGCCCGGCGGCCCTGCAGGTTGGCTACACGCAGTTCACGCTGGCGAACGGCCTGAACGTGATCCTGCACGAGGACCACACCGTGCCGGTGGCCACGGTGAACGTCTGGTACCACGTCGGGTCGGGCCGCGAGAAACCGGGCCGCACGGGTTTTGCCCACCTGTTCGAGCACCTGATGTTCATGGGCTCCGGGCACGTCAAGGAGGGCGAGTTCGACCGGCTGCTCGAGGCGGCAGGCGGCGACAACAACGGCTCGACCAACGAGGACCGCACCAACTACTGGATCAACGTCCCGTCGAACGCGCTCGAGCTCGCGCTGTTCCTCGAGTCCGACCGCATGGGCTACCTGCTCGACGCGATGACGCCGGCCAGCGTGGACGCCCAGCGGGACGTGGTCAAGAACGAGCGGCGCCAGAGCTACGAGAACCGCCCGTACGGCATGGCCTCCATCGTGCTCGGCGAGATGCTGTTCCCGGAGAACCACCCCTACCACTGGCCGACGATCGGCTACATGCCGGACCTCACGGCGGCGCAGCTACGAGGACGTGGTGGAGTTCTTCCGGAAGTACTACGCGCCGAACAACGCCAGCCTGTCGATCGCGGGCGACATCGACGTCGCGACGACGCGCGCGCTGGTGGAGCGGTGGTTCGGCGAGGTGAAGCGCGGGACGTTCGTCGAGCCGGTAGCGCCGCCCGCGGCGTTTCTCACCGAGGTGAGACAGCGGACGCTCACCGACAAGGTCCAGCTGCCGCGGCTGTACCTCGCGTGGCTCACGCCCGCCGCTGCTCGCGCCGGGCGACGCGGCGCTCGACGCGGCGGCGTCCGTCCTCGCCGGCGGCAAGAACTCGCGCCTGTACAAGCGCCTGGTCTACGACCTGCAGATCGCGCAGAACGTGTCGGCGACCCAGGTCTCGCAGGCGCTCGCCAGCGTTTTCGGATCGTGGTCACGCCGCGGCCGGGCCACACGCTGGAAGAGGTGCAGCAGGTCGTCGACGAGGAACTCGACAAGCTGCGCGAGGCGCCGCCGGCGGCGCGCGAGCTGGAGCGCGTCGCTCAACCAGATCGAGGCGTCGTTCTACGCGCGGATGGAGCAGGTCGGCGGATTCGGCGGCAAGGCCGACCAGCTGAACGCGTACTACACGCAGACCGGCAACCCGGACTACTTCGCCGAGGACCTGGCGCGCTACCGCGCGCTGTCCCCGTCGGACGTCCAGGCCGCCGTGCGGCAGTTCCTGCCGAAGGACCGGCGGGTCGAGCTGAGGGTGGTGCCGGAGAAATAGAACCGGTCGGTCGTCACTTGGCAACCGACCACTTGCCAACTGACCATCTGGAGTTACGTCAGATAGACAATCGCAGAGTGGACATCAGCGAAGTGACTCCCATGTTGAAGCGCCTACCCGTTGCTCTCGTCCTTCTGCTCAGCGCGGTCTCCGCCTTCGCCCAGCCGCCGGACCGGTCGAAGGCCCGGTACCGGGCCCGCCGCCCGCGCTGCGGCTGCCCGCGATCCAGAAGCGCGCGCTGTCGAACGGCCTGCCGGTCTGGATCGTCGAGCTGCACGAGGTGCCCGTCGTCCAGGTCAGCCTGGTCGTGATGGCCGGCGGGAGCGCCGACCCGTCGGGCAAGTTCGGCGTGGCGAGCCTGACGGCGGCGATGCTCGACGAGGGCGCCGGGAACCGCAGCGCGCTCGAGATCGCCGACGCGATCGACTACCTCGGCGCGACGCTGAGCACGACGGGCAGCTTCGACTCGTCGGCCGTCCGGCTCTGGGTGCCGGCCGCACGCCTGGCCGAGGCGCTGCCGGTGATGGCCGACGTCGCGCTCAGGCCGTCGTTCCCCGCCGCGGAGCTGGAGCGGCTGCGCAAGGAGCGCCTCACGTCGATGCTCCAGGCGCGCGACGACCCGCGTCGATTGCCGAGCCTGTCGTTCCCGCATCGTCTTCGGACCAGCACCGCTACGGCACCTCGCTCGCCGGGACGCCGGCGACGGTCGGCAGCTTCACGGTGGACGACCTCCGCGCCTTCTACAGGTCGCAGTACCGGCCCGACCGTGCGGCGCTGATCGTCGTCGGCGACGTGAAGGCCGACGCGGCCGTCGGGCAGCTCGAGTCGGCGTTCGGCGGCGTGGAAGGCCGAGGCGCGGCCGCGGCGCCGGCCGCCACGCTCGACCGACGCGCCTCAAGCTGCGCCGCGCGCGCAGGTGTACATCGTCGACAAGCCCGGCGCCGCCCAGTCGCAGATCCGCATCGGCGGCGTCGGCGTCGCGCGTTCGACCGCCGGACTACTTCCCGCTGCAGGTGATGAACACGCTCCTCGGCGGGTCGTTCACCTCCCGGCTGAACCAGAACCTGCGCGAGGAGCACGGCTACACGTACGGCGCGGGCTCGGGGTTCGCCATGCGGCTGGCTGCCGGCCCGTTCCTCGGCGTCGCCGGCGTGCAGACCGACAAGACGGCCGAGGCGCTGAAGGAGTTCTTCAACGAGCTGAACGGCATCCTGAAGCCGGTGCCGGCCGACGAGCTGGCGCGCGCCAAGAACTACATCGCGTTCGGCTTTCCCGGGCGAGTTCGAGACGGCGGCCGGCGATCTCCTCCCGGCTCGAGGAGCTGCTGGTCTACGAGCTGCCACTGGACTACTTCGAGCACTACGTGCCGAACGTCCAGGCGGTGACGGCAGCGGATGTGCAACGGGTGGCGCGGAAGTACATCCTGCCCGGGCAAGTTCGCGGTGGTGGTCGTGGGCGATCGGAAGGCGATCGAAGCGCCGGTGCGCGCGCTCAACCTCGGTGCGGTACAGGTCATGACGGTCGAAGAGGTGCTTGGGCCGGCGAAATAGGGTTGGGGCGGGTGGGTCACTTGTCGACTGACCAGCGAGCGAGGGAACAAATGGTCAGTGGTCAAGTGGTCCCTTGCCAAGTGACAAAGGGGAAGTGACGTGGCTGAATCCGTGGCGCCGGTGTCGCCCACCCTTGACCTGTTCGAGGAGATTGCACGGCTGAAACGAGAGCTGGGCGCGGTGATCCTGGCGCACTACTACCAGGAACCCGACATCCAGGACATCGCCGACGTCATAGGCGACAGCCTTGCGCTGGCCCAGGCCGCCGCGAAGACCGACGCGCGCACGATCGTGTTCTGCGGCGTGCACTTCATGGCGGAAACCGCGAAGATCCTCAACCCGGGCAAGCTGGTGCTCCTGCCCGACCTTGCGGCCGGCTGCTCGCTCGCGGATGGCTGCCCGGCGCCCGCGTTCGAGCGATTCGTCCAGGCCCACCGCGGACACACCGTCATCAGCTACATCAACTGCAGCGCCGGGGTGAAGGCGCTCAGCGACATCATCTGCACTTCGAGCAACGCCGAACGGATCATTCGCCAGATCCCCGCGGACCGGCCGATCCTGTTCGCTCCCGACCAGCAGCTGGGAAAATACCTGATCGGCCGGACCGGCCGCGACATGGTGCTCTGGCCCGGCGCCTGCTCCGTCCACGTCACGTTCTCGGAGCGACAGTTGCTGCGCCTGAAGGCCGAGCACCCCGAGGCGCTGGTGCTCGCCCACCCGGAGTGCGAAGAACGCATCCTGCGCCTGGCGGATCACATCGGTTCGACCACTTCGATCCTGGAGTACGCGAAGAAGAGCGATGCGGCCGCCTTCATCGTGGTGACCGAGGCCGGCATCATCCACCAGATGCAGAAGGCCTGCCCCCACAAGGTCTTCATCCCAGCCCCCTCCGAGAACGGCTGCTCGTGCAACGAGTGCCCCTTCATGCGCCTCAACACCCTCGAGAAGGTGTACCGTTGCATGCGCGACCGGCAGCCGGAGATCACGATGGACGAAGCCGTGCGGCAGCGGTGCCTCGTGCCGCTCCAGCGGATGCTGGAGATGAGCGCATAATCGTTCAGGGTTCAGGGTTGACAGTTCAGGGTTCCGAGTCGACCGTTCCGCGTTCACAGCTCACACAGGCGCCTTGCCGTGCGGCGTGACTCCGGGATGCACCCTTGACGGTCCGTGAACGAGGCATCACGTTCTTCTCTATGTCTTTCGACCGCTTCGCAAGGCAATCGGCGGCCCTGCTCGACCCGGCGTTCGTCCGCGCCGAGGTGCGGCGTTTCCTGGCCGAGGACGTGGGCGGCGGCGACGTGACGACCGACTCCGTCGTGCCCCGTGAAGCGCACGCGGCCGGCTGGATCGTGGCGCGCGAACCCTGCGTGATTGCCGGCCTCCGCCTGGCCGCTGCCGTGTTCGCGGAACTCGACCCTTCGGTGATCTGCGAGCAGCAGCTGGAGGACGGGGGTCGGGTGGCGGCGGGTGCCAGGATCGCCAGGCTGGACGGCCCGGCAAGGCCAATCCTCACCGGTGAGCGCCTGGCGCTGAATCTCCTGCAGCGCCTGTCGGGCGTGGCCACGGTCACGCGCCGCTACGTGGAGGCGCTCGCGGGAACGCAGGCCTCGGTCTCCGACACGCGCAAGACGACGCCCGGCCTGCGCCTGCTGGAAAAGGAGGCGGTGCGGCTGGGCGGCGGGCGGAACCACCGCATCGGGCTCTACGACGGCATCCTGATCAAGGACAACCACCTCGTGGCCTGCGGCGGCATCCGCGCCGCCGTGGCCGCGGCCCGCGCCGGCGGCCCGGGGCTGCCCGTGCAGGTGGAGGTGGACTCGTTCGAGCAGCTCGACGAGGCGCTTGCCGCGGGGGTGGACGCCGTGCTGCTCGACAACATGCCGCCGGCCCGCGTGGCCGAGGCGGTGGCCCGGGTCAGGGCGCATCCCTCGGGCCGCGAGTGCTGGATAGAGGCGTCGGGCGGGATCACGTTCGACACCCTGCGGGCGTACGCCGAGGCGGGCGTGGATACGATTTCCGTGGGCGCGTTGACGCACTCCGCACCGTCGGTGGACATCGGCCTCGACCTTCAGACGACTTGGAACTGACCCGTGGACAACCCTGAAATCGACGTGCTCGTGATCGGCAGCGGCCTGGCGGGCTGTGCCGCGGCGCTCGCCGCCGCGCAGGCAGGCGCCCGCGTCGTGATGATCACCAAGGACGGCCGGGCCGAGGAAGGCAACACCTGGTACGCCCAGGGCGGCATCATCTACAGAGGCGAAGCGGATAGCCCCGAGCGCCTCGCTGCGGACATCGTGAACGCCGGGGCGGGCCTCTCGGACCCCGCGGCGGCCGCCCTCCTCGCGGAAGAGGGTCCGCGGCTGGTTCGCGAGGTGCTGATTGATCAGGTGGGCGTGCCCTTCGACAGCGACGGCGTGGGCGGCCTCGACCTCACCTCCGAGGCGGCCCATTCCGTTCCGCGCATCCTGCACCATCACGATGCCACGGGGCGGGCGATCGAAACCGCCATGCTGGCGGCCGTCCGGGCCCAACCCACGGCGACGGTAACGTGCGGCCTCAGCGCGATCGACCTGCTGACCCTCTCGCATCACTCCCGCAACCCTCTGGACGTCTACGCCCCGCCCACGTGCGCCGGCGCGTACGTGTTCGACCAGGGCAGCCGACGCGTGGTGACGATGCTGGCGCGGGAGACGATCCTGGCGACCGGTGGCCTCGGCCGGATCTTCCTCCACACCACCAACCCGCAGGGCGCGTGCGGCGACGGCGTGGCGATGGCCTACCGGGCCGGTGCCCGCTGCCTCAACATGCAGTTCGTGCAGTTCCACCCGACGACGCTCTATCACCAGGGCGAGCGGTTCCTCATCTCCGAGTCGCTCCGCGGCGAGGGCGCGCGGCTCCTCGACGGGTCGGGCCGCGAGTTCATGAACGCGTACCACCCGGACGGCTCGCTCGCCCCGCGCGACGTGGTGGCCCGCGGCATCCACCAGATGATGCACGAGACTGGCGCGCCGTGCGCCTACCTCGACATCTCGCACAAGCCGGCGGACTGGGTGCGGCGCCGCTTCCCGCAAATCCACGGCCGGTGCCTCGAGTCGGGCATCGACATCACCAGCCAGCCAATCCCGGTCGTGCCAGCCGCTCACTACAGCTGCGGAGGGATCGCGGTGGATTCCGAGGGGCGGTCCAGCATCAGGAGGCTGCGGGCCGTCGGCGAGGTGTCGTGCACGGGCCTGCACGGCGCCAACCGGCTGGCCAGCACCTCGCTGCTGGAATGTCTCGTCTGGGGAACGCGCGCGGGCCGGGACGCCGGACGCCGGGTCACCCGTAGCCGGAGCGTCGAGGACGCCTCGCCCGCGATCTCGCCCTGGCAGTACGAGACCGAGCCGGTGGACCCCGCCCTGGTCGCGCAGGACTGGCTGACGATTCGCCAGACGATGTGGAATTACGTGGGGCTGGTGAGGAGCCGGCGACGACTCGACCGCGCACACGAGATCCTCCGCGAGCTGCACCTGGAGATCGGTCGGTTCTACGCGCGTGCCGAACTGGGCGACGCCTTGATCAGCCTGCGCAACGGCATCCAGACCGCCCTTGCCGTCGTCCTGGCCGCCATCGAGGCGCGCGAGAGCCGGGGGTGCCATTACAGGGTGGATTGATGTCCAGGATTGGCGTGACTGCGCTCGTCGCCGTCCTGATGCTGGGTGCGGCCGCGCTGGGACAGGCTCCCCAGGAGCGGGCAGACGGACCGCCGCGGCTCGAGGACTTCCCGAACATCCTCTCGATCGCCGGGCGGCCCTCGGGGATCGATGAGTGGCCGGCCTCCCGTTTCGCGGATCTCGGCGCCTGGTTCGGCTACGTGCTGCCTCCAAGAGGCGACGTCGCTCTCAGGGGCGGGTTCGTGGGTCCCTTCCTGATGGACGAGGGAGCCTGGGCGAGCCTGACGCTGGCGCAGCTGCGTCTGGAGGACGACTCGGGGCAAGAGATCGGAACGGCCGGGGCCGAGGGATTCGAGACCGTCGCCTACCCGGGCCGGCTCCACCAGAGCTTCCGCTGCGACGGCTTCGCGGTGGCGCTCGACCTCGTGTTCGTCTCCGGGCGGTCCGCGGTCGTTCGGGCGACGATCACCAACGCGGGAAAGCAGCCGCGGCGGGTGGGGATCGGCTGGGGAGGGGAAGGCATCGAGGGCGGCGGCCGCTTCTCGGCGTCGCCCGGCGACGTTCGGCTCGAGACCGCGCGACACAGCCGCGTGGTCGTCGTCCCGATGACACCCGGCGCGGCGCGCCCCTTCGTGCCCCCGGCAGGGAATGCGTTCAGCATCAGGCCAGCGAGTGCGATCTTGCTGGCCCCCGGGGAATCCACCCTCAACTACCTCGGACACATCGTCTCGGCCGCAGGGGAGGACGAGGCGCCGGCGCGCGCCAGTCTCGACGATCTCGCCCGGGCTCCGGCGCGCGCGTTCATGGCCAACGACCGGAGGTGGTCCGGTTATCTCGGCCCCGTGCTGCGCATCGACCCGGCCCTCGGCGACGCCCCCGGCTATCGCGTCGCCGCCGTCAAGGCGTTGATGACGCTGCTCGGCAACTGGCGCCGCCCGCTTGGCGATCTTCGCCACGACGGGCTCGCTGCCTCGTCCGCCGTCTTCAACGGGTTCCGGGTGGGGGACTCCTGGAAGCACGCGGCGGCGCTCGCCCGGTTCTTCCCCGAGCTGGCCGTGGCGCAGGTCCGCGCGATGTTCGACTACCAGGACCCCGAGGGCATGGTCGCCGGCTGCATCTACCCGGACGCCAAGGCGAACAACTGGGTGAACAGCGGCCCGCCACTGGCGGGGTGGGCGGTCTGGGAGGTCTACCGCCAGACACGTGATCGCAGCTTCCTCCACGAGATGCAGCCGCTGCTCCAGCGGTATCACGACTGGTGGGGCCGCAAGCGGGACCGGGACCAGGACGGCCTCTGCGAGTACGGCGCCGCCGCCGACCGCGTGGAGGCCGCCAGGCGGGAGAGTGGGATGGTTCACGCCATCCGCTTCGACAAGGCTTCACTGCGGAAGCTGGACGAGCGGGCGTGGACGTTCGACCTCGAGTCGGTGGATCTCAACGCCTGCCTGTACGCCGAGAAGCGATACCTGGCCGAGATCTCGAAGGAGTTGCTGCGGAAGGACCCGGCGCTCGGTGTTGCCGCGGGGCGCCTCCAGGCCGCCATCCGCGCCTGGATGTTCGACCGGAAGTCCGGCTACTTCTACGACGCCGCCGCGGATGGAAGCGGGCTGCTGGCCGCTCAGGGCCCCGAAGGCTGGATGCCCCTCTGGGCGAGCGTCGCGACCCGCGAACAGGCGGCGGCCGTGCGGCGTGCGCTTGTCGATCCCCGGAAGTTCGCCACCTACCTCCCCTTCCCGACCCTGGCCACCGATCACCCAGGCTTCCAGCCGGCTGCCGCGTGGCGCGGCCCGGTTTCGCCGGACCAGGCCTACTTCGCCGTGCAGGGCCTGATGCGCTACGGCTTCACGGAAGATGCGAGACGCCTGACCCGACAGCTGCTGGACCGCGCGAGGGGGCTGACGGAACCGGGCGTGCCGATCCGGGAGAGCTACCATCCCGTCAGCGGAGAGGGCCTCGAAGCCCCGGACTTCAGTCCGTCGGCGGCCGCCGTGCTGCTGCTGCTGTGGGGATCGTAGGCCCGACAGGGAGTAGGGGTGTCGGACGGAAGGCGGAGGGCGGAGGGCGGAGGGCGGAGGGTTGCACGATCCTGCCCCGCCGAACGCCTTCCGCCTGCCGCCTGGTCGTGACTACGGCCGCGCGAGGGCCTCGACCTCCTCCATCTCGATCGGGATGGGCTTGCCGAGCACCCGGCATCCGGTCTCGGTCACCACCACGTCGTCCTCGACGCGGATGCCGCCGAAGGCGCGGAACTTCTCGATGACGTCGTAGTTCAGGAAGTCCAGGAACCGCGCCTCGGCGCGCCACTTGTCCATCAGCGTCGGGATCATGTAGATGCCGGGCTCGACCGTCATCACCATGCCGGGCTCGAGCACGCGGGCCATGCGCAGCGACTTCAGGCCGAACTGCGCGCTGCGCTGGACGCCCGGGTCGTAGCCGACGTACTGCTCGCCGAGGCCCTCCATGTCGTGCACGTCGAGGCCCATCATGTGGCCGAGGCCGCACTGGAAGAACATCCCGTGCGCGCCCTGCTCGACCGCGGCGTCGAGGTCGCCCTTCATGCAGCCCGATCGCCTTGAGGTCCTCGGCCAGGCTGCGGCACGCGAGCAGGTGGACGTCGCGGAACCGGACACCCGGCTTCACCGCGGCGATGGCCTTGCGGTGCGCGTTGAGCACCGACTGGTAGAGGTCGCGCTGCGGTCCCTGGAACCGGCCGCCAATGGGAATCGTCCGGGTGATGTCGCAGGCGTAGTGCAGCGGCGACTCGCAGCCCGAGTCGTTCACCGCCATCTGCCCGGCCTCCATCCGGTTGCCGTGGTAGTGGTTGTGCAGCGTCTCGCCGTGGACCGAGAAGATGATCGGGAACGCCAGCGCGACCGCCGCGCGACTCGACGAGGCCCGCGATCGCGCCCGCCACCTCGCGCTCGTACATCCCGGGCTTCGCCATCTTCATCGCCAGCACGTGCATGTCGTGACCGACTTCGAGCGCGGTCTCGATCTCCGCGATCTCCTCGGCGCTCTTGTAGGCCCGCTGCGAGACGACCGCCTTCGCCAGGGCAATCGAGGCGTGCTGGTTGATCACCTCGGCCCGGATCCCGAGCAGCCGCTCGAGCAGCTGCGCGTTGTCGGCGCGGTACTGCGGCAGGAAGTGGATGCGGCGGCCGGCGCGAATCGCATCACCCAGCAGCGCCGGCAGCTTGTCGACCGGCTGCGTGTCCGCCACGCCCGCCTTTGCGGCGCGCTCGGCGATCGTCGGCTGCGGCCCGCGCCAGACGATGTCGTCGATGGTGAAGTCGTTGCCGAAGATGACATGGCGGCCGGCGTCCACGTCGATGACCGCGACGAGGTCCGGGTCGTCCACGCCGAAGTAGTAGAGGAACGAGGAATCCTGGCGGAAGTGGTACGCGTTGGCCGCGTAGTTCATCGGCGAGTCGGCGTTGCCGACGAACAGCAGGAGCCCGTTCTCGAACTGCTGCTGCAGGCGGTTCCTGCGGTCCACGTAGACGTGCGGAGCGAACATTGCGCAACCTCCGCTGATCAGTAAACAGTTAACAGTTCACGGTTCACGGTCCAGCCCGCGACCGTCAACGGTCAACCGTCAACCTCTCGGTTCCACAGTTCACGGTTCACGGTTCACGGTCCAGCACGCGTGACGTCGCCGCGCAACCGTCAACGGTCAACCCTTCAATCCACCGAGAGCCGTTGCTCCGTGCTTCTCGGGTTCACCACCGCCACCGTCAGGACCCGACCATTCTCCCGCCAGGCGGCGGCCACGTCCAGCGGTTCCGGCGCCCCGCCAATCTCCACCGGAATGGTGCCGAAGTGCCGACGGTACATCTTGAGCACGAGGGTCCACTAATCGTCCCGTCCGCGAGACCGGCTACCGTGCGTGTCCCGCCGGCACCACCCGCGCCTTCTGGGTGAGCGTCCGCTCCCCGACCTTCAGCGTCACCGTGTACTCGCCAGGCGCCGCGCGCCGGCCGCGGCCAGCGCCCAGGTCCCATGTCACTCGGTTCAGGCCCGCCTTCGCCTCCGCCTCGATGGCGCGGACCGTGGTGCCCGCCGCATCGGTCACCGTCACCTTGACCTTCTCCGCCGGCTTGGCCTTCAGAAAGAAGTCGACGTTCACGCCGTCGTCGTTCGGCACGATCAGGTGGCGATCACCGTAGAGCTCCCAGTTGCCCCACGGTCCCTCGGGCGGGATTGGGCGCGGCCGAATCGCAAACAGGTGGACGTCCTTGTCGAGCGCGCCCCCCTTCGCCTCGCCGACCCACGCCGACATTGGTCACCCACAGGCCGCGCCCGTAGCTGGCGACGATCAAATCGTTCTCGCGGGGGTGGATGATCATGTCGGTCACCGGCACGGTGGGCATGTTGCCCTTGAACGCGACCCAGCGCCGGCCGCCGTCGATGGTGGCGAACACCCCCTTGTTGGTGCCGATGTAGAGGATGTCCCTGTCCTTCAGGTCCTCGACCACCACGTCCACGGCCCGATCCGGCAGGTCGCCCGCCACCGACGTCCAGGTGGCGCCGAAGTCCATCGTCTTCATCACGACGGTCTTGAACTCGTCGTAGCGCCGCCCGGCCTTCGTCACGTAGGCGGTACCAGCCGCAAAGCGCGACGCGAGCACCCGAGTGGTCCAGTAGTGCGCGGGCGCGCCGGCCACCGCGAGCTTGGGCGTCACGTCCGTCCACGTCGCCCCGTGATTCGTCGTCACCTGCACCGCGCCGTCGTCGGCGCCGGTCCAGATGACGCCCGCCTTCACGGGCGACTCGGACAGCGTCGTCAGCGTGCAGAACTGGACGGTCATGCCGGGCGGCGAGATCTTCTCCGCGTCGTTGGTCGTGAGGTCGGGGCTGATCTCCTCCCAATGGTCGCCGCGGTCGAGCGACCGGAAGAGCACCTGCGCGCCGGTGTAGACGATGGCGCTGTTGTGGGGCGAGAGCAGGATGGGCGGCGTCCAGTTGTAGCGCAGCGGCGGCTGGCCGGCCGGGCGCGTGGGCTGAATCAGCTTGCGCGTGTGCGTCTGCTGGTCGGCCCGGTACTGGCCGCCCCACTGGATGCTGTTGTAGACCCAGCGGCTGTCGTTCGGGTCCACCCGGTTGTACATGCCGTCGTTGTCTCCGACGGTGACCCAGTCCTCGGGGCCCACCCGGCCGTGCTTCCCGTTGATCGGCCCCTTCCAGGAGTCGTGGTCCTGGAGCCCCGCGTAGATGTTGTAGGGATCCTCCATGTCCACGTCGATCGCGTAGATCTCGCCGCCCGGCAGGTTGTAGTAGTGGTCGCAGGTCTTGCCGCCGTCGTACGAGATGTGCACGCCGCCGTCGGACCCCATGATCATCCGGTCGGAGTCCTGGGGGTCGATCCACATCGTGCGGTAGTCGCCGAAGGCGTTCGAGAACAGGCCGCGGTTCGCCCACGTGAGGCCCTTGAACGTCCGGCCGCCATCCTCGGAACTGATCAAGGAGTCGCAGTTGATGACGATCTTCTTGTCGTTGTTCTGGTCCACTCGGATCTGGTTGAACGAGTACCCGGCCTTGGAGCTGACGTCGTCTGCCGCCGAGTTCATCTTCTTCCAGGTGCGCCCACCGTCCTCGGTCCGGTAGACCTCCCCGCCAATCGGACGCGGCCGCGCCTCGGTCTTGCGCTCCTTCGCGCGGGCAATCTCCTCTTCGGTTGGCGGGCGCGTCGAGAGGTTCTCGGTGACCGCGTAGAGGATGTCGGGGTTCTTCTGGTAGATATCGAGGCCGATCCGGCCCTGCGGCCCCGTCGGCAGGCCGCCGGCGAGTTTCTTCCAGGTTCGCCCGCCGTCGGTCGTCTTGTGGATCCCGCTGCCGGTGCCCGTGCCCTCGTAGAGGCGCCACGGCCGGCGCTGGACCTCGTAGGTCGCGGCGTAAAGGGTGTCCGGGGCCCGCCGGTTGATCACCAGGTCCATGGCCCCGGTCTTCTCATCCACGTAGAGGACCTTCTTCCAGGTCTTCCCGCCGTCGGCCGACTTGAAGACGCCGCGCTCCTCGTTGGTGGACCAGAGGTGACCCATCGCCGCGACGTAGACGATCTCCGGGTTCGCGGGGTGGACGACGATGCGGCCGATGTGATGGCTGTCGGCGAGCCCCATCTTCTTCCACGTCTTGCCGGCGTCAGTGGACTTGTAGACCCCGTCACCCGGGTAGGCCACGCGCACGCTCGCCGCGTCGCCGGTGCCGACGTAGATCACGTTCGAGTCGGACGGCGCGATCGCCAGGCAGCCGATGCCGGTCACGTCCGGGTGGTCGAAGACCAGCTCGAAGGTGGTGCCGTTGTTGGTCGTCTTCCAGAGGCCGCCGTAGCGGACCGCGACGTAGAAGGTGTAGAGGTGGGCCCGCGCCGGTCCGTCGGGGACCGCGATGTCGGAGACCCACGACCCCGCGCGGAAGGGCCCGAGGTTGCGGTACGTCAGGCCTTCGAGGAAGGCAGGCGTCAGCTGCGGGGATCCCTGCGCGGCGATTGGCCGATCGGCGGCGCCGCCGATCACCAGGAGAAGCGGTAAGAGGACGAGAAGGAGGCGTCTCATGGAGAGCATAGGATGTCCTGCCAAACAGGGGTGAAGCCCTGCTCCGACCGTTGTTGCAGGGCAGTGGTGTCTGTGTCGGATACGGGGAGCGTGACAGCGTGATCTGGTGACCCCCGACCACTGACCACTGACGACTAGCCACTAGCCACTGGCAACCAGCTAGCCACTGTTCTGTCCGTAATAAGCCTCCGGGCCGTGCTTCCGGAGGAAGTGCTTGTCGCGCAGCACAGGTGAAATGGAGGCCGCGTCCGGGTTCAGCGCCACCGTGTGGCAGGCCATGGCCGCGACTTCCTCGAGAATGACCGCGACGTCAGCCGCGTCGGCCGCCGTTCGTCCCCAACAGAACGGCGCGTGCCCGTGGACGAGGACGGCGGGGAACTCGAGCGGGTTCAGCGCGGCGAACCGCCGGACGATCACCTGCCCCGTGTTCCACTCGTAGGCCGACCGGATCTCGGCCTGCGTCATGGGCTCGGTGACGGGCACGGGGCCGCGGAAGTAGTCGGCGTGCGTGGTGCCGAAGCACGGGATCTCGCGCCCTGCCTGCGCCCAGCTCGTGGCCATGCGCGAGTGCGTGTGGGCGACGGCCCCGATCGCCGGGAACGCCTTGTAGAGGGCCAGGTGCGTGGGCAGGTCGGACGAGGGGCGCAGCCCGGGGCCTGCCGGCCGCCCCTCCAGGTCCACGACCACCAGGTTTTGCGGTGTGAGCGACTCGTAGGGCACGCCGCTCGGCTTGATGACCACGAGCCCTTCGACGCGATCGATGCCGCTCGCGTTGCCGAATGCCTGGATGACCAGGCCCCGCCGGACCAGCTCGAGGTTCGCCTCGAGCACCTGCTCCTTCAGCGCGTCGAGCGTGCTCACGCCTGCCTCACCTTCGCGGCGACGGCGCGGAGCGTGGGGAGTAGCTCCCCCACGTCCACCGGCGCCGATGATTTCCGGCCGAGCGCGAAGTACAGCCTCCGGTAGAGGGCGAACAAGGTGTCGTATGTCGCGACCTGCCCCGGGTCCGGGGTCACCACCTCGTAGCCGGGGCACAGCGCGGCCTGCGCGTCCCCGATGGTGCGGTACACCCCGGCCGCGAGGAAGGCGAAGATGGCCGAGCCCAGGCTGGTCACCTCCGCCTGCGGCACGAGGATTGGCTTGTTGATGACGTTCGCGTAGACGGCGTTCAGCGCCGGGTTCTTCCTTGGGATCCCGCCGCCGTTGATCACCCGGGCAATCCGGACGCCGTGCTCCTCCATGCGTTCGAGAATGACTCGCGTGTGGAACGCGGTGCCCTCGATGGCGGCAAACAGGTCGTCCTGGGCCGTATGGGTCAGGTTCCAGCCGAACGTGACGCCGCCGAGCTCTGGGTTGACCAATACCGTTCGGTCCCCGTTGTCCCACGTCAGCCGCAGCAGGCCGGTCTCGCCGGCCCGGTACCGCTCGAGACCCGTCGACAGCGCCGCCACGGTGGTCCCGGCCCGCCGGGCGATCGCATCGAAGATGTCGCCGGTCGCGGACAGGCCCGCCTCGATGCCCGTCAGCCGCGGGTCCACGGACCCGTTCACGACTCCGCAGACACCGGGGACGCACTCGGCCCGGTCGCTGACGCCGATGATGCAGGTGGACGTGCCGATCACGTTCACCATGTCGCCCAGCCTCACCCCCGCGCCGATCGCGTCCCAGTGGGCATCGAACGCGCCGACCGGCACGGGGATGCCGGGCCGGAGCCCCAGCCGGCCGGCCCACTCCGGCGCCAGGCGCCCCGCGAGCTGGTCGGAGGAGGCATAGCAGCCGGCCAGCTTCGCCCGCACGCCCGCGAGCAGCGGATCGACGGCCACGAGGAAGTCCTCGGGCGGCAGGCCGCCGAGCGACTCGTTCCACATCCACTTGTGGCCCATCGCGCAGACGCTGCGCTTCACCCCCGAGGGGTCGGTGATCCCGCAGAGCGTCGCCGCCACCATGTCGCAGTGCTCGAGCGCGGTGACGAACCGGCCGCGCTTGTCGGGGTTGTGGCGGAGCCAGTGCAGCAGCTTGGAGAAGCCCCACTCACTGGAGTACACGTCGCCGCACCAGTGGATCGCCTCGAGCCCCCGCTCGTGCGCCACCCGCGTGATCAGGGCTGCTTCCTGCCATGCGCGGTGATCGCACCACAGGTAATAGTCGTCGAGCGGGACGAGCCCCTCGCCGACCGGCACGACGCTCGACCCGGTCGTGTCGAGCGCGATTGCGAGCACGTCATCGCCCTTGACACCGGCCGCCTCGAGCGCCCGCCGGGTGGCGAGGACCAACGCCCGCATGTGGTCCTCGTGGCTTTGCGTCGCGTGGTCGGGATCGCTCTTCTTGCGGTGCAGCGGATACTCCGCCGCGCCCGATCCCAGTCGGCCCTTCTCGTGGTCCACGATGGACACGCGAACGCTCAGCGTGCCGAAATCGACGCCGGCGACGATGGACATGGACACCTCTCGCAGCTGAAGGGATCGGGGATCAGGGTACGACTTCCGAGCCAGATTCCCCTGATCCCTGATCCCTGCCGCGTCAGTTCCCCCTGTGCCAGTACACGTCCCACCCCAAATAGTTCGTCGTCGCCTCGTCGACCATGGCGGCGACCGACGACATGTTGGCGGCGACGTGGTGCTCGAACCCGTTTTCGCAGATGAACCGCAGCAGCGACTGCATGCCCGGGATATGGACGACACCCGCGCCGCCGAAGGTCTCGAGCGGGTCGTCGGTGAACGTCCCCTCGCCCACGTAGCCGCAGATCATGCCGCGCTCGTCGTCGGTCGAAAAGCGGGCGAAGCTCATCGGACCCGCCTTCACTCGGCCCACGCACGTGCCGTAGGTGTTCTCGCGGCCGACGGTCCCCGCGATGATCTCCTGGTAGTCCATCCGGACGTCCCGGAAGAAGCTCTTCGGCAGGTTGCTGCAGTGGAAGCAGACCGCCTTGTCGGGGTCGTCGCCGTAGTTGTTGTTCCAGTCGAGCAGGGCGCTCGGCGTGCCGGAGGCGAGGCGCAGGGCGTGCATGCCGATGACGCCGCACACGTCCACCTCGCAGGCGCTCGACATGAGCTCGTCACTCATCATGCTCATGACCGTGCAGGGCACCACGCCGTAGAACTCCTCGATCGACGTCCAGCACTGCACGGCGCTGATCGGCGACGTCGGTCTCGGCCATCCACTGGTCGATCACCGCCCCGAGCTTGGCCATCTTGAGCGTGGCCGAGCGTGGGGATGCCAACGGTCGGGACGTAGGCGCCGATCGCGGCCAGCTTGGCCTTCACGGCCGGGATCGTCGTTGCCGAGGCGGTTGATGCGGCCGAGGATCTCGGACAGGTCGATCGGCTCGACCGAGATCCCGGCGCGCTCCAGGAGCTTCTCGCTGAAGCGGACGGTGTTGAACGCCGCGGGCCGCGCGCCGACGGCGCCGATGCGCAGGCGCCGGAGGCCGCGGACCACGCGGCAGACCCCCTTGAACCACTCGAGGTCTTTCGCGAAGGCCGCCGACTCCGGCGCCTCCGTGTGGAGCGATGTGAGCGAGTACTGATGCCGTACTGCTTCAGGTTGTTGCAGGCCGACATCTTGCCGCAGAAGCTGTCGCGGCGGTCGCGGATCGACATCGACCCGGCCGTGGTCCGGCGTCGCCTGGATCAGCACCGGGACGTCGAGGTCCGCGAACCGCAGGGCGTCGGCAATCCCGCGCTCCTCGCCGAAGTTCGGCAGGGTGACGACGACGCCGTCGATCTCGTCGCGGTGCCGCCTGAAGAGGTCGGCGCACTTGTGCGACTCCTCGCGCGTCTCCACCGCGCCGTGCTTCGAGTCGGCGGGCGTCAGCGCCACCACCTTCACGCCGGCCTTCTCGAGGACGGCCATCATCTCCTGGCGGCCGCTCTGCGCCAGGTGATCCGGGAAGAACCCGCGGTTGCCGACGATGAGACCCAGGGTGACCGAATCGTTCCGCATGGCTCCTCCTGCCAGCCGCCAGCTGTCAGCTGTCAGCTGTCAGCTCTCTATCCGTTGAAATACAGGTACGCGATCAGGATCAGCGCGAGCACGACCCCCGAGCTGACGACGTCCCACCGGTTCCAGCTGCTGCGCGAGTGCGCCCGCTGCTCGTCGGTCACCGTCGCGTACGTCAGGCCGGTCAGCTGCCGCTCCGCCGGCGCCTCGGTGGCATAGCTGACGCCGATCAGCACCAGCGACGGACACGACGAAGATCAGCAGGCTGTAGTACTGGAAGTAGATGTTGTTGACGATCCAGAGGAACGAGCCCGCCTCGTAGCCGCCCTCGAACCCCGCCATCTTCAGCGTGACGGGCGTGTCCACCGCCAGCCGGAACGCGCCCATCAGGAAGCCGGTCACCAGCGCCGACAGGCAACCCTTGGCGTTCAGGCGCTTCATGAAGACGCCGAAGAAGAACACGGCGAAGATGGGCGGCGCCAGGTACGACTGGACGCCCTGCAGGTAATCGTAGAGCCCGCGCGCGCCCTGGATCACCGGGATCCACGCCAGGCCGATGAGCACCATCACCGTCGTCGCCACGCGCCCGATCCAGACCAGCTGCTGCTCGGTGGCCCGCGGGTGCAGCTTGCTGTAGAAGTCGATCGTGAAGAGCGTCGAACAGGCGTTGAACACGCCGGCCAGCGAGCTCATCAGCGCCGCCAGCAGGCCCGCCACGACGAGGCCGCGAAGGCCCACGGGCATCACGTGCTGCACCATCAGCGGGAAGGCCGCCTGGGCGGTCGCCGGGATCGCCTGCCCGTTGGCGTCCACCAGCACGTTGAGGCCCGGCACCTGCCCCGTGCGCGCGAGCGCAAGGGCAATCATCCCGGGGATGATGAAGATGAAGACCGGCAGCAGCTTGAGGAACCCGGCGAAGATGGCCCCGCGGCGCGCCTCGGTCTCGTCGGGCGCCCCGAGCGTCCGCTGGACGATGTACTGATCCGTGCACCAGTACCAGAGGCCGATGATCGGCGCGCAGAAGAGCATGCCGAGCCAGGGGTAGTTGGTGTTGAAGTACCACGCCATCCGCCCGGTCTCGCTTCACCGGCGCCCAGGTGCCTTCCACGCCGGCCGGGATCAGCGGCTTCCAGAGGTTGAACATGTCGGCCGGCAGCGCCGCCCGGAACTCTGCCCACCCGCCGAGCTTCTGGAGGCCGAACAGCGGTGAGGACCAGCGAGCCGATGATGAGGATCAGCGTCTGGACCGCTTCGGTGTAGGCGACGGCCCGCATGCCGCCGATGACCGTGTAGAGGCCCGTCAGCAGCACCACCGCCACCGAGCCGATCCAGAAGCTGTTGAACGTCACGCCGCCAACGTGGAGGCTCAGCTCCGGCATCAGGGTTCCGAAGACGACGCCGCCGGCGAAGATCCCCACGGCGATCTTGGTGAGCACGTAGGCGACCAGCGAAATGACCGACAGCACCCACCGCGACGCCGGCGAGAACCGGCGCTCCAGGAACTCCGGCATCGTGTAGACCTTCGACCGCATGTAGAAGGGCACGAAGACCCACCCGAGCACGAGCAGGCACCAGGCGTGGAGTTCGTAATGCGCCATCGCCACGCCGCTCGTCGCGCCCGAGCCGGCCAGGCCGACCAGGTGCTCGGAGCCGATGTTCGAGGCGAAGATCGAAGCGCCGACGATCAGCCAGCCCAGGTTGCGCCCGGCCAGGAAGTAGTCGTCGGTCGTGTTCTTCATGCGCCGCATCACCCAGGCGACGAGCGCGAGCAGCAGGCCGAAGTAGGCGAGGATGATCAGCCAGTCGAGTGTGGTCATAGAAGGTTCCCTACCGACCTTCGCTGCGCTCTGTCACCGTGAGGCAACGGGTTGTGGGGCAGGGCGTGCAGCCCTGCCCCACGGCGTGACCGCGTGTTCCACTGTCAACGGTCCACCGGCCACTACTTCTTCGTCTGCACCGGCACCGCGTCCATCACCCACATCCCCCGCCCGTGCGTCGCGATGACGATCATCTTGTCGCGCGGGTGGATGACGAGGTCGTGGACGAAGGTCGAAGGCAGGTTGCCGCCGAGCACGTGCCAGTTCGCGCCGCCGTCCAGCGTCACGAACACGCCCATATCCGTCCCGACGTAGAGGATCGACTTGTTGGCCGGGTCCTCGCGGATCACGTTCACCGGCCCGGCCGGGATGCTCGTCGCGATGCTGACGAACGTCTTGCCGAAGTCGGTGGACTTGTAGATGTAGGGCGCGAAGTCGTCGTCACGCTTGCCGTTCTGGGTCACGTAGACCGTGCCTTCGTCGAACGCCGACGGCACCACCCGCGAGATCCACCGGCGCTGCGGCAGCGCGGCCGTCAGCTCCGTCCACGCCCCCCCGCCGTTCCTCGTCATCCACAACCGCCCGTCGTCGGTCCCCGCGTAGAGGAGGCCGAAGCGCTTCGGGGACTCGGCCAGAGCGAAGATCGTCTGGTAAGGGATGTCGCCGAGCATCGCGGGGTCGTTGCCCGTGAGGTCCTGGCTGATCCGCTCCCAGTTCTCGCCCTTGTACATCGAGCGGTAGACGCACTGCAGGCCGTGGTAGACCACGTTCGGGTTGTGCGTCGAGACGATGGTTGGCGCCAGCCACTGGCCCCGGAGCGACGGCTCGCCCTGGGCCACCTTCGGCATGATGTTGGTGACTTCGTACGGCGTCCGCCGCCGGCCGGTGCCGCCGGGCTTCGTCAGGTCGGCCCGATCGAGGTTCCCGTAGAAACTCGACGCGTAGACCAGGTTGTTCGTGCTCCAGTCGATGGCGTGCGTCGTGCCCTCGCCCCCGAGCGCGCTCTCGAACTCGATCGGCCGGATCTTGTCGCGGCCGGCCGTGAGGTCCACCGGCGCCCGGTAGCTGCCATGGTCCTGCACGGACCCGTAGACCCGGAACGGCGTGGCCATGTCGTACGAGACGTTGAAGAATTGAACGGCGGGGATCAAACCGCCGGTCGTGAACGCGCGCCACGTCCGGCCGCGGTCATAAGAAAAGACCACGCCGCCGTCGTTGCCGTTGATCAGCAGGTCCGTGTTGGCCTGGTCGATCCACAGCGCGTGGTGGTCGCCGTGCATGTTGCCGATGCGCTTGAACGTGCGGCCGCCGTCGGTGCTCTGGTTGAGGGCGAGCGCCATGAAGTAGACGATGTTCTCGTCTTTCGGATCGACGCGCACCTGGGCGAACACCCAGCCGTAGGTGGCCGCCGCGCTCTCCATGTAGGAGCCCGCCTCGCTCACCTTCCGCCAGGTTTCGCCGCGATCGTCGCTCCGGTAGATTTCCGCGCCGCGGATCGTCCCGCCACGCTGCCGGCCGTACGAGTCCAGCTCGCCGGGCTTCGCCTGCCGCGCGATCTCGTAGTTGTCCACGAAGGCGTACAGGATGTTCGGCTTCGTCCGGACGACGTCGATGCCGATGCGCCCGCGGAACGGCGCCGCGGGCAGGCCGTTGTTGACCGCCTTCCAGGTCTTGCCCCCGTCGGTCGTCTTGTGGATGCCGCTTTCCTTGTAATCGGCCTCGTTGCGGGGGTCGTACCACTTCTTCCGCACGCGCTGCCACGTGGTTGCGTACAGCACGTTCGGGTTCGCCGGGTCCATCACGAGATCGTTGGCGCCCGTGCGCGGGTTGACGTAGAGCACCTTGTTCCAGGTCTTGCCGCCGTCAATCGTCTTGTAGACGCCGCGCTCCTCGTTGTCCGTCCACTCGCGCCCGCCCGCCGCCACGTAGACGATGGCGGGGTTGGTGGGATGGATCACGATGCGGGGGATCGTGTGCGTCAGCGCCAGACCCGTGTGCTGCCAGTTCTTGCCGCCGTCAGTGGACTTGTAGACGCCCGTGCCGGCATTGGAGCTGCGGAAGATGTTCGCCTCGCCCGTGCCGAACCAGATCGTGTTCGGGTCGGAGGGCGCGACGGTGACGTCGCCCCCCTGCGTGGACGGCCCCTGGTCGAAGATCGCCTCGAAACTCGTGCCCTCGTTCTCGGTCTTCCAGAGCCCACCCGAAGCCGTGGCGACGTAGACCACCCTCGTCTTGCCCGGCCGGTTGGCGACGGCCACGTCGACGACGCGGCCGCTGATGTTCGTGGGGCCCAGCAGCTGCCACTGCAGGTCCTTGAACGGGGAGGCCTTCTTCATCTCGACGAACCGATCGAACGCCTTGACCAGGGCGTTCGCGTCCATCGACGCGTCCACCTTTGCAGGCGACTGGGCCTGCAGCTGCCAGGACGAGGCGAGACCGAAGCCGACGACGATCGACAGCACGGCAAGCGCCGGCACCATCCGCAGCGACGAACGGACACGTATCATGCCTGACCTCCCTGGGAAGAACGAAGAATGCAGAATGCACGATGCAGAATGCGACATGCGAAATGCAGAGGACGCGGGCCCGCGACCGCCTGCCGTCCACCGCCTGCCGCCGACTCCCCCGCCGTGACGTCTACTCCTGTTCCGCGACGCCCCTCGCGGCGGAGGCCGCGGCGGCTCTTTCCTTCCGCGCAGACCGCAACATCATCGTCGCGGTGTAGATCACGACACGCCACCACCAGCCAGCGCACCGCGCCGAGCGGCAGCGACTTCACGAGGAACGCCGCCAGCAGCACCCCCGGGATGCCGCCGATCGTGAGGCCGAGGGCGGCGCGGAGATTGTACCGCCTGGCGCGGATGAACTGTATGCTGCCGACCGGCATGAGGAAGGCGCAGGAACCCATCATGATCGGGAACGCCGCGACGGGGTTCATGCCGAGCAGGCTGACCAGGATCATGCACGGCGCGTAGAGGCCGATCCCGAGCGTCATGAGGGCGCCGAGGGCGAAGTTGCCGGCCATGGCCGCCACCAACCGGGGACCGGTCAGGCCCAGCGCTGCCCCGCCGAGCGAGACGCGCAACTGGAAGAGGAGAACGAGCGCGAAGGCGAGCAGCGCGACGCCCATGCCGATCTGGATGGCGCGGCGCGGAAGCCGCGCCACCACGCCGGCCCCCAGCCAGGCGCCGGCCACCGCGGCGACGATCATCGAGACGAGCGTCCGGACATCCACCTGGATGAGGCCGATGTAGATCAGCGCCTCGGTGACGACCGGCAGCGTGTGCCCGACGTTCAGGGTGCCGGGGAGGTCCTCGTCGGGCGCGAGGCGGAAGAACTTCAGGGCGGCGGTGGTGGTGGCGAAGTTGCCGATGCCCAGGGTGTCCAGGAAGTCGGTGACGAAGCCGATGCCCAGCATGACGGGACCCGGCATGGCGGAGGACGCGCCTGCCCGGCGGCGGGCGAGGGCCGACCGCACCCACTCGGCGAGGTACACCAGGCTGAGCACGACCAGGGCCGCTTGCAGCAGGAGCGTCATAAGGGTTTGGCGAGGGGCAATCGCGGGACCGTGGGAGCGCCGGTGAGCCGGGATTCTAGCAGGGAACGGCGCGTACCGCTATGTATACAGTTATCGATGCAATTTAGTGGACAGGCCAAGCCGTTCGGGCGTATACCTTTAGACGGACCGGTTGCCGGCCCGCCGCGCCATGCCGGCTCGGTCCTTGGCTTCACAGCGTCCGTGCACTAGGATCTCCGGCCATGTCTTCAGCCACCATCACATCCGGCGCCGCCCGGCCCGTCCCCGCCTCCTGGAGCCCGTCGGGCGGCTACGGACGGCAGGAGGTGACGGCCTTGGCCTACGGGCGCCTCCGCGAGCTCATCGTGTCCGGTCGGCTGGCGCCCGGCGCCCCGCTCATCGAGACCGACCTCTCGAAGAAGCTGGGAGTGAGCCGGACGCCGGTGCGCGCGGCCCTCCAGCGGCTCCAGCAGGAGGGTTTCGTCGGCGCCTCGGTCTCGGGCCAGATGCTCCGCGCCTTCGTGGCGCCGCTGACGGCCGAGGACATGCGGGAGGTGTTCCTGATGGTCGGGGCGCTGGAGGCCGCGGCGGCCAGGCTTGCGTCCGGCCTCCCCGCCCTCGCACGCGAGGCGCTGGCGCGCGAGATGGAGGGCCTCGCCCTCGCGCTGCGGGCGGCGGCCAGCGCGCGTCCGCCCGACCTGGTGCGCGCGCTCGACCTGCACCTGGCCTTCCACCGCGCGTTCGTCGCCGCCGCCGCGGGGCCGCGGCTGGTCGCCGAGCTCGAGGTGCTGCAGCCGCAGGCCGAACGGTACGAACGGGTGTACGCCGGGGCGGTGGTCTACGCCTTCGACGAAGCGGCCTGCGAGCACGACGACATCGTCGCGGCCATCCGGGCCGGGGACGCCGAGGCCGCCGAGCGCGCGGTGGCTCGGAACTGGCGCGGCTGCGCCGACCGCTACCGCCAGGTGGTCACGATCCTGGGGGAACGGGGGAACTGGTAGTGAGCAGTTGGCAACGTCGCTACTTGGCAATTGTCTATTTGGCCAGAACCTCAGGGCGGCCAATGGTCAAGTGGTCAATCGCAGCGTCGTCAAGTGACCGGCGGTCGATGAGATGACTCTCGCGGCGATGCGGATGACGGCGGCAAGGGGGATCCCGGTGATCCAGGGCACGGTTCTGCGCTTCGAGCGATTCGCGATTCACAACGGCCCCGGCATCCGGACGACCGTGTTCCTCAAGGGCTGCCCTCTCCGCTGCGCCTGGTGTCACAGCCCCGAGAGCCAGCGGCTCGAGCCCGAGTTCATGCCGCAGCCGGAGCGCTGCATCGAGTGCCGGGCCTGCACGGGCGCCTGCCCGCACCACGCGGTGGTGCCGGCCGCCGTCGCCGACGCCGTCGCGCCCGAGGTCTGCACGGTGTGCGGCGAGTGCGTGGCCGCCTGTCCCACGGGCGCCCGCGAGCTGGTCGGGGAGGTGTTCACCGTCCCGCAGCTGATGGCACGAATCGAGCGCGACCGGATCTTCTACGACGAGTCGGGCGGCGGCGTCACGTTCTCGGGCGGCGAACCCCTCCTGCAGCCGGTGTTCCTGCTGGAGGCGGCGCGGGCCTGCCGCAGCGCCGGGATCTCGGTCGCCGTTGACACCTGCGGCCTGGCCGACACCCGGGCGTTGCTCGACGTCGCGCGCGAGACCGACCTGTTCCTTTTCGACCTGAAGATCCTCGACGACGCCGCGCACCGGGTCTTCACCGGGGCGTCGAACATCCGGATCCTCGAGAACCTCGCGCGGCTGGCCGCGGTGCA
The DNA here is from genome assembly GCA_963744445.1 of uncultured Acidobacteriota bacterium. Taxonomy (GTDB): domain Bacteria; phylum Acidobacteriota; class Vicinamibacteria; order Vicinamibacterales; family Fen-181; genus CAVUTP01. The sequence continues at coordinate 290,565 of CAVUTP010000014.1, read as the reverse complement.
CCCCGACATCATCGTGCGGTTCCCCCTCATCCCCGGCGTGAACGCCGACGACGAGAACGTGCGCGCCGTGGGGGCGTTCCTCGCCTCGCTCCGCTTGACCAGGGTGGATGTCCTGCCATACCACCGCGCCGGGCTGGCAAAGTATCACCGGCTGCACCGGCCCTACACGCTCGACGAGACCGAACCCCCGTCGCCCGGCCTTCAGGCGCGCGTCTCCCGGGTGCTCGAGAGCTACGGGCTGATCGTTCGACCAGGAGGATCGTCATGACGGACCGTGTGGCCAGGCTGCGCCGCGTCAGCCTCGACACGAAGCCCACGCTCTCCTCGGAGCGCGCGGAGTTGATGACCGAGTTCTACCGCGACGCGCCCTCGGTCCCGCTCCCGGTGCTGAGAGCCCTCTCGCTCGGGCACCTGATGGAGCGCAAGGCGCTCTGGATCGAGCCGGGCGAGCTGATCGTCGGCGAGCGCGGCCCGCGCCCCAAGGCCACGCCGACCTACCCGGAGCTGTGCTGCCACACGCTCGCGGACCTCGACATCCTCGACACCCGCGAGAAGATCTCCTTTGCCGTGGACGACGCGGCCCGCGACGCCTACCGCGACAGCGTCATCCCGTACTGGCGGGAACGGTCGATCCGCCACCGGATGTTCCAGCAGCTGCCGGACGAGTGGAAGGCCGCGTACGAGGCGGGCGTCTTCACGGAGTTCATGGAGCAGCGGGCTCCGGGCCACACCGTGGCCGACGACAAGATCTACCGGAAGGGCCTGGCGGGTCTCCAGGCGGACATCGACGGCCAGCTGGCGTCGCTCGACTTCCTCAACGACCTCGAAGCCTACGACAAGCGCAACCAGCTGCGCGGCATGCGGCTGGCGGCCGACGCCGTGATCCGGTTCGCGCGCCGCCATGCCGAGGAGGCATCGCGCCTGGCCGCCGCGGAGGCGGACCCGGAGCGCAAGCGCGAGCTCGAGCAGATCGCGGCCAACTGCGCGTGGGTGCCCGAGCACCCCGCCCGGACGTTCTGGGAGGCTCTGCAGGCGTACTGGTTCGTCCACCTGGGCGTCATCACCGAGCTGAACACCTGGGATTCGTTCTGCCCGGGGCGGCTCGACCAGCACCTCTACCCCTACTACAAGCGCGAGACCGAAGCCGGGACGCTCACGCGCGAGCGCGCGAAGGAACTGCTCCAGTGCTTCTGGGTGAAGTTCAACAACCAGCCGGCGCCCCCGAAGGTCGGCGTCACGGCGGCCGAGAGCGGCACCTACACGGACTTCGCCAATATCGGCAGCGGCGGCCTGAAGGCGGATGGCAGCGACGGAGTCAACGAGGTCACCTACCTGGTGCTCGAGGTGATCGACGAGATGCGCCTGCTGCAGCCCTCGTCGAACATCCAGCTGAGCAAGAAGAGCCCCGACCGGTTCCTGAAGAAGGCCTGCGAGATCATCCGGAAGGGTTGGGGCCAGCCGTCCATCTTCAACGCGGACATGGTGGTGGCAGAGCTGGTGCGGCAGGGCAAGACGGTCGAGGACGCGCGCTGCGGCGGCACGAGCGGTTGCGTCGAGGCCGGGGCGTTCGGCAAGGAGAGCTACATCCTCACCGGCTACTTCAACCTGCCGAAGGTGCTCGAGGTCACGCTGAACGACGGCTACGACCCGCGCACCGGCAAGGTCATCGGCCTGCGGACCGGGGATCCGGCAGGTTTCACGACTTTCGACGAGTTTCTCGAGGCCTTCCACCGGCAGCTGCGGCACTTCGTGGACGTCAAGATCGCCGGCAACCACATCATCGAGCGCATGTACGCCTCGTGCATGCCAGCGCCGTTCCTGTCGACGATCACCGACGACTGCATCGCGAAGGGCCGCGACTACAACTCCGGCGGCGCACGCTACAACACGCGTTACATCATGCCCGTGGCCCCGGGCACCACCGCCGACAGCCTGGCCGCCATCGAGTACCACGTCTACGACAGGAAGGCCGTGTCGATGGCGGACCTCCTCCGGGCCGTGCGCGACGATTTCGCCCGCCACGAGCCGCTCCGGCAGCTGCTGGTGAACAAGACACCGAAGTACGGCAACGACGACGAGTACGCGGACAAGTTCGTCCCGCTCGTCTGCGACATGCTGTTCGGGGCGATTGACGGGCGGCGGGGACCGACCGGCTCCACCTACCACGTCAACTACCTGTCCACCACCTGCCACGTCTACTTCGGCTCGGTGTGCGGCGCGACGCCCGACGGGCGGCACGCCTGGGTACCTGTGTCCGACGGCATCTCCCCGTCGCACGGGGCCGACCGGAACGGCCCGACCGCGGTCATCCGGTCCGCGGCGCGCATGGACCACGCGCGCAGCGGCGGCACGCTGCTGAACCAGAAGTTCACGCCCTCGCTCCTCAGCGGCGACGACGGGATCGACCAGCTCGCGCACCTCGTGCGGGCGTACTTCAAGCTCGACGGCCACCACATCCAGTTCAACGTGGTGACCGCGGACACGCTTCGCGCCGCCCAGCGGGAACCCGACAAGTACCGCGACCTGATCGTCCGCGTCGCCGGCTACAGCGACTACTTCTGCGACCTGACGAAGGGCTTGCAGGAGGAGATCATCATGCGGACGGAGCAGAAGGAATTCTAGGCTCGCGGGTGGCAGGGGCCCCTCCGCCTTTCCTCTGGCCAGATGTTCCCCTGCTTCCGGCGCCTGCGGCTTGACACTGCCGTCGAAAACGGCAAGGTTATACCCCGCCCATGGCTGCCACCCGTCCCGTCCGTCCGCGCGCCCCTCGACCGCCCGCCCGTGTCCGAACGCTGACCGACACGGCCTACGCGCGGCTGCGCGACAGCATCGTGACGCTTCGGCTCGCCCCCGGAGCCCCGCTCACCGAGGTGGAACTGTGCCAGCGGCTTGGCATCAGCCGGACGCCGGTGCGCGCGGCTCTGCAGCGCCTTCAGCAGGAGGGGCTGGTGGCGGCCACCCGGGCGGATGGCACCGGCCGAATGGGCGTAGCCCCGCTGACCGCGGACGACATGCGCGAGCTTTTCCTGATGGTGGGCGCCCTCGACGGCGTCGCCGCCCGCCTTGCTGCGGAGCTCGGTCCCCAGAAGCGCGCGGAGATCGTCAGGACCGGCGAGGCCCTGAACGCGCAGCTCCGGCGGCTCTCCACTGGCGAGCTGTCCGATATCCGCGCGGCCCAGGAGCTCGACCTTCGCTTTCACCGCTGCTACGAACGCGCCGCCGCCGGGCCGCGCCTGCTGGCGAAGCTGACCGCGCTGCACGCGCGCCGCGAGCGCTACGTCCGCGTCTACACCGAGGCGCTCATCCACACGCACAGCGTCTCGGAGTCGCTCGACGAACACCGCGCCATCCTGGATGCGATCGCGGCGGGCGACCCCGACGCCGCCGAGCGCCACGCCATGTTCAACTACCGCAACGCCCTCGATCGCTACCGGCGCATCGTCGCGATCCACGGGGAGCGCGGGAACTGGTACTGATGCTGATGTCAGGGGGGCAAGTTGACAACTGGTCATTGGACAAATGGTCAGTTGCTCACTTGCTCCCTGACGCTGAGTTCATGTCGAGGTTCAGGACCATGTCCCTGATCAACGAGAAGCTCGTCCAGGCCTCGGAAATCCTGCGTGAGCTGAACATCCCCTGCTGGCTGACCTTCGTGCGCGAGAGCGGCATCATGCCGGACCCGGTGATGCCCTTCCTCGCCCCAGCCCACGTCACGTGGCCCAGTGCCTTCATCGTCACGGCTTCCGGCGAGGCGCGGGCTATCGTCGGCGCCTACGACAAGAAGGCGATCGAGGACACTGGGGCCTACACGAGCGTCGAGGGCTACGTCGAGGGCGTCAAGGGACCCCTCCTCGCGGCACTGCAGTCGATTGGGCCGTCGGCCATCGCCGTCAACTACTCGGAAGACAGCGAGGTGTGCGACGGCCTGACCCACGGGATGTACCTGACGCTCGGCCGCTACCTCGACGAGATTGGCTGGGGCGACCGGATGATGTCCGCCGAGGGCCTGATCTCGAGGCTGCGCGCCCGCAAGACCGGCAGCGAGCTGGCGCGCATCAAGGAAGCCATCCGGCTGACGGAGCAGATCTTCGATGAAATGGGACGCTTCCTGGCGCCCGGGCGCACCGAGCGCGAGGTGGCGGACTTCGTCGCGGCCAAGGTGCGGGACCGCGGCCTGGACGTCGCCTGGGAAGCCGGGACCTGCCCAGCCGTCTTCACCGGCCCCGACACGGCCGGGGCGCACTACGGCCCGACCGGCAGGCGCGTGGAGCCGGGCCACCTCGTGAACATGGACTTTGGCGTGAAGTTCCAGGACTACTGCGCAGACCTGCAGCGCACCTTCTACGTCCTGCGCCCGGGCGAGACGGCGGCACCAGCCGAGGCGCAACACGGGTTCGACACCATCGTGCGGAGCATCGAGGAGTCGCGGCGTGCGCTGCGGCCGGGGGCCGTCGGGCGCGACGTGGACGGTGTGGCGCGGGGCATCATCACCGGCGCCGGCTACGCAGAGTACCCCCATGGCCTCGGGCACCAGGTAGGCCGCTTCGCGCACGATGGCACGGCAATGCTCGGGCCGGAGTGGGAAAAGTATGCCAGGAGGCCCTTCGTCCCGGTGGAGGAGGGGATGGTCTTCACCATCGAGCCGCGACTCACGGTGCCCGGCTACGGGATCGCCACGGTCGAGGAGATGGTCGTCGTGACTGCTGGCGTCGCGACGTTCCTGTCGACCCCCCAGCGCGAACTGGTCCTGGTCCAGTGACCCCGGCCTCGAGCGTCGTTCGTTCACCGGGCTCCCCGCGGCGTGCCGCGATGACCTGCCCTCTGCTGCCGGCTGCCAGCCACGCCTGAGCCGTCCGAGGCCGGAATGCGGCTGCCCGGATCCGGACAGCCGCCGGCCTGGCCCTCGAGGACTTCCCAACCCGCGGCACCCTTCGTCCGTCAAATCCTTCAGGAAAGCAGGGACCTCGACGCCACGCCGTCGCGGCATTGCTTCAGGTGAATGTGGTATCGGTCGTGCAGCCCGACCGTGTCGGAGTAAGGACCATGACGTTGACCGGCACTGCCCTCAGGGCCACCGGCGTTCTCGGCATCACCTGCCTCGTGGTGGCAGTGGCCACGTTGTGGCTGGTCTTCACCGAGCCGGTGACCGTCGCGCGCGTCGTGCAGGACGGCGACATGGCGGCGCTGTTCGATGCCGTCACGGCGGCGCTGGCAGGCATGGTCCGCACGGCGGCGAGGTACCTCTAGTCTCCGGCGGCTCGGAACCGGGAATCAGGCCGCCGCGGGGTGATGGCTCTTCTCCGTTCTCCGTTCTCAATTCTCAATTCTCAATTCTCAATTCTCAATTCTCAATTCTCAATTCGGAACGCCGGTGATACGGTGTCGCCATGCGAAACCGTCGAACTGCCGTGTTCCTGCCCGTGCTGCTGCTGGCGGCCATCTCGGCCTTCGCGCAGGCCGTCCCCGTCGCACCGCCTCCCGCCCTCGACACGTTCGTCGCCCGGGTCATGAAGACCTTCGAGGTTCCCGGCATCGGCCTCGCCATCGTCAAGGACGACGGGGTGGTGTTGGCCAAGGGGTACGGCGTCCGGAAGATGGGGGAACCGGCGGCCCTGGACGGGCAGACGCTGTTCGGGATCGCGTCCAACACGAAGGTGTTTACCGCGGCTGCGCTGGGCCTGCTGGTCGAGGAGGGCAAGATCCGGTGGGACGCGCCCGTGATCGACTACCTCCCGTGGTTCCAGATGTGGGATCCATACGTGACGCGGGAATTGACCATTCGCGACCTGCTCGTGCACCGCAGCGGCCTCGGGCTTGGCGCGGGGGACCTGCTCTGGTGGCCGCCGTCCACCTACAATCGCCGCGAGATTGCCGGTCGGTTGCGTTACGTGCGGCCGGCAACCAGTTTCCGCAGCGCGTACGCGTACGACAACGTGTTGTACCTGATTGCCGGTGAAGTCATCGAGGCGGTCACCGGGCAGTCCTGGGAGGACTTCGTCGGCGAGCGAATCCTGAAGAAGGTCGGGATGACGGGCAGCAACCTGAGGCACTCGGATGCGGTCGCCGCGAAGGGGAACGTGGCCACGACGCACGCGCCGGTGAACGGCGTCGTGCGGCCGATCACGCCGTTCCTCAGCGACAACACGAACCCGGCGGGCGGCATCAACTCGAGCGCCGAAGACATGGCGAAGTGGGTGCGCGTGCTTCTGGCGGAGGGCGCGCTGCCGGGCGGCGGGCGGTTGTTCTCCGCGGCCACCTGGCGGCAGCTGACGACGTTGGTGACGCCAATCCCGACCGGGTCCGGGCCTCCAGAACTCGTCGCGATCCGGCCCAACTTCAGCGGCTACGCCCTGGGGCTTGGCGTTCGCGACTACCGCGGCGAGAAGATGCTGACGCACACGGGCGGCCTTCCCGGCTACGTGTCACGCGTCGCGTGGCTGCCCGGGAAGAAGCTGGGTGTGGTCGTGCTGACCAACCAGGAGTCCGGCGAGGCGTTCGACTCGATCGTCAACTACGTGGTGGACTACTACCTCGGCGCTCCGGCCGTCGACTGGGTGGACGCGTACCAGAAGGTCCGCGGGCGCCAGCAGGCGTCGTTTGACGAAGCGGAGCGCAAGGCTCTCGCGGGGCGCGACGCCAGTTCCAGGCCCTCGCTGCCTGCCGCGTCCTACGCGGGCACGTATCGCGATGCGTGGTACGGCGATATCCTCATTCGGGATGACGCCGGGAAGCTCGTGATGGAGTTCTCGCGCACCCCCTCGCTCGTCGGCACGCTCGAGCACTTCCAGCACGACACGTTCATCGTTCGCTGGCACGACCGCGAGCTGCGGGCCGATGCCTACGTGACCTTCGCCTTGCGGCCCGACGGCTCCGTCCAACGGGCGACGATGGATGCCGTCTCCCCGCTGACGGATTTCAGCTTCGACTTCCAGGATCTCGAGCTGAGGAAGATCAAGTGAACATTCCCCTCTACCAGGTCGATGCGTTCGCCGAGTCGCTGTTCACCGGCAATCCTGCGGCGGTCTGCCCTCTCGAGGGGTGGCTCCCCGACGAGCTGATGCAGAAGATCGCGGCGGAGAACAACCTCGCCGAGACCGCCTTCTTTGCCAGAGAAGCTGCAGGCTACCGAATTCGCTGGTTCACGCCCGCCGTGGAGGTGGATCTTTGCGGCCATGCCACGCTGGCAACCGCGTATGTCGCGTTCGCCTTCGAAGGCCACCAAGGCGACGTGATCGAGTTCGCCTCACGCAGCGGGATTCTCCGTGTGCGGAAGGAGGGGGATCGGCTGGTCCTCGACTTCCCCGCTGACAGACCGAGAAAGGTCGCGAGCCCCGAAGGGTTGGCCGAGGCCCTCGGACAACCACCGATTGAGGCCTGGCAGGGCCGAAGCGATTACTTGCTCATCTACGAGCAGGAAGCCGACGTGGCCCGGATGGCGCCAGACTTCCAGAAATTGGGCGCGGTCGACGCGAGGGGGATCATCGTGTCGGCGCGCGGGAACGAGGTGGACTTCGTCTCGCGCTTCTTCGGCCCGCGCGTGGGGATCGACGAGGATCCGGTCACCGGGTCGGCGCATACGACGCTTACGCCCTACTGGTCCACTCGCTTGGGCAAGACGGAACTCTCGGCAATGCAGCTCTCGCGCCGCCGGGGATGGCTCCGCTGTCGCATGGCCGGGGACCGAGTCGAGATTGCCGGCCGCGCTGTGCCCTTCTTGAAGGGCACCATCACAATCTAGCCCTTTTGCATTCTCCATCCCGGGTTGCTAGAGTCCCGATCATGAAACGAGCTGCCATTCTCGTCGTCCTGTCGCTGGTCGTGATCGGCATCCCTGGCCTGGCGCAGCGCACGGTGAAGCCCGTGCTCCACGGCCGCCACTGGATGGCCATCACCGGCAAACCGCTCGGCGCGACGGCCGGCGCGATGATCTTCCAGAAGGGCGGCAACGCCGTGGACTCGGCGTGCGCCATGCTGGCCGCCGTCTCCACGATGTGGGACACCCTCAGCTGGGGCGGCGAGACGCAGGCGCTGATCTACAACCCGAAGACCGGGAAGGTGATCGGGATCAACGCGCTCGGCGTGGCCCCGACGGGCGCGACGCCGGAATTCTACCGCTCGAAGGGCATGGCCTACCCGCCAGATTACGGCCCGCTCGCGGCCGTCACCCCCGGCACACCGGGCGGCTTGCTCGTCATGCTCGCCGAGTGGGGCACGATGAGCCTGAAGGACGTCCTCGCCCCGGCCATCCAGATGGCCGATGGCTACCCGATCGAACAGCAGGCGGCCGACGGGATCGAGCGCCAGAAGCGGGAGATCAAGAAGTGGCCGCCGTCCGCCAAGGTGTTCCTCACGCATCCCGGCGAGACGCGGGAGGCGCCCCAGGCCGGCGAGGTCTTCCGGCAGGCCGACCTCGCGGCCACGCTGCGGAAACTCGTCGAGGCCGAGCAGCAGGCGCTGAAGGCCGGCAAGAGCCGCAAGGACGCGATCTACGCCGCCTACGAACGCTTCTACAAGGGTGACATCGCGCGCGATTTCGTGGAGGGCTCGCGGGAGCTCGGCGGCCTGCACACGCTCGAGGATCTCGCGAACTGGAAGGTACACGTCGAGGAGCCGGTGGTCGCGGACTACAAGGGCATCCAGGTCTACAAGCTGACCACCTGGGTGCAGGGGCCCGTGATGCTGCAGGCGCTGAACATGCTCGAGCCCATGGACCTGAAAGGCATGGGCTACAACAGCGCGCGGTACATCCACGCGGTGAACCAGGTGATGAACCTGACGTTTGCCGACCGTGACTTCTACTACGGCGACCCCTACTTCCCGCCGGAAGAGCCGATCAAGGGCCTGCTGTCGAAGGACTACGCCCGGGAGCGGGCGAAGGGCATCAACTGGGAGAAGAACGATCCGGCCGTGAAGCCCGGCGACCCGTATCCCTTCCAGGGCGGGACGAACCCGTACGCGTCGGTCATCGCGAAGTGGCCGCCGCCCCCGCCCACGCCGAAGGGCGCCGAGGGTGAGCGGACGCCCGACGAGGCCTTCACCGCCGGCACCACCTCGATCCAGGCCGCGGACGCCGAAGGCTGGGTCGTGTCGATTACCCCGAGCGGCGGCTGGATACCTGCGGCGATCGCGGGCACGACCGGCATCGGCATGAGCCAGCGGATGCAGGCCTTCGTCCTCGACGAGGCCATGAGCCCGTTCAACGTGCTCGCGCCCGGCAAACGCCCGCGCTCGACGCTCACGCCCAGCCTCGCCTTGAAGGACGGCAAGCCGTACCTCTCGTTCGCCGTCCAGGGCGGCGACTCGCAGGACCAGAACCTCCTGCAGTTCTTCCTCAACGTGGTCGAGTTCGGCATGAACGTGCAGGAGGCGGCGGAGGCGGCGAACTTCAACAGCTACCAGATGCACAGCACCTTCGGGCAGCACAGGTCGGAGCCCGGACGCCTGCTGCTGCACGAATCGGTGCCGCCGTGGGTCCGACAGGACCTCGCGCGCCGCGGATACCGCCTCGAGTACGAGCGCCTCACCTCGGGGCCCATCAACGCGATCTTCTTCGACCGGGCCCACGGCACGTTCTGGGGCGGTTCGAGCCACCACGGCGAGGACTACGGGATCGGATGGTGACGGTCGGAATTGAGAATTGAGAATTGAGATTTGAGAACGGCGCGGGCACGGCCGAGCAGTGTCCGGATCCGGAACCAGCCCGTGCCGGCCGCGGACGCGCCCGCCGGCTGGTCCTCCTGAGCCGGCCCTCAAAAACCCGCCTGTTTCTGCCCATCCCGCCGCCCGGCGAGGGCTGGCCCGTCTTTCGCTCTTCTCCCCTGAATCCCGGGGAGGGGATTGGATGGCGACGATCGTACAGGACCTGCGCTACGCCCTGCGGACGCTGATCAAGGCGCCCGCCTTCACCACCGTGGTCGTCGCCACCCTGGCCCTCGGCATTGGCGCCAACACGGCCATCTTCTCCCTGATGGACCAGGTCCTGCTCCGCGCGCTGCCGGTTCAGCAACCCGAAGAACTGGTCGTCCTCGACGCGCCGGGGCCCAACCAGGGCCGCCAGGAGGGGCCGCACACCTTCTCGTACCCGATGTACCGCGACTTTCGGGATCGCAACGAGGTGTTCAGCGGGGTGGTCGCCCGCTACCCGGTCGCCCTCACCATGCTGTACGACAACCGATCCGAACGGGTGCGAGGCGAGCTCGTGTCGGGCAACTACTTCCAGGTCCTCGGCCTGCAGGCCAGCCACGGACGCCTTCTCCACCCGGCCGACGAGGGAAGCCCGGGCGGGAGCCCGCTGGCCGTGCTCAGCCACGGCTTCTGGACGCGTCGCTTCGGGGCGAACCCAGGGGTCGTGGGGCGCACCATCCGCCTGAACGGCTTCCCGATGACCGTCGTCGGCATTGGCCCGCCGCGGTTCAACGGAACCGACGTCGGGACCCAGCCGGACCTGTTCGTTCCGGTCTCGATGAAGGCCCAGATGACCCCCACCTACGACGGCCTGCAGAATCGCCGCTACAACTGGCTGCAGCTGATGGCGCGGCTGCGGCCCGGGCTGTCGCGCGAGCAGGCGGAGGCGGGAATGGCGGTGCTGTTCCGGCAGATCCGCGAGCAGGAAATCAAGGAAATCAAGGCCCCGTCGGACCGCTTCCGGAAGCGGTTCGTGGAGACGCGCCTCAAGGTGCTCCCGGGTTTCAAGGGCCTGTCGGAGTTCCGGGAGCAGTTCTCGACGCCAGTGGTCGTCCTGATGGCCATGGTCGGCCTCGTGCTCCTCATCGCCTGCGCGAACGTGGCGAACCTCCTGATGGCGCGGGCGCCGGCCCGGCAGCGCGAGGTCGCCATCCGCCAGGCGCTCGGCGCATCGCGGGGCCGGATCGTCGGGCAGTTGCTCGTGGAGAGCCTGGTACTCGCGTTCGCGGGCGGCGCGATCGGCGTGCTCGTCGCGATCTGGACGGGCGACCTCCTCCTCCGCGCGCTGCCCTTCGAGAGCGCGACGCGGGTCTTCAGCTCCACGCCTGACGTGCGCGTCCTGCTGTTCGCGCTGGGCGTGTCGATGCTGACGGGGGTGCTCTTCGGCCTCGTGCCCTCGTGGCAGACCGCGCGCCCGCGGATCGTCCACTCTCTGAAGGAGGAGGGCGGCGGGGTCGTGGGCCGCGGTCACGTGCGCCTCCGCAAGGGGCTGGTGGTGGCGCAGGTGGCCCTGTCGCTTCTGCTGCTCGTTGGCGCCGGGCTGTTCGCGCGGAGCCTGTGGAACCTCCGCTCCCTGGATCCCGGCTTCGAGATGGAACAGCTGCTGACGTTCTCGGTCGATCCGGCGCTTAGCGGCTACAAGGAGCCGCAGACGCTGGCGTTCCTCCAGCAGCTTCACGAGCGCCTGTCGTCGCTGCCGGGCGTCCGGACGGCGTCGCTGGCGGCGTTTCCCCCGCTCAGCGACAACGTGTGGATGTCTACCGTCCAGGTGGACGGCTACAAGGCCAAGGAAGGCGAGGACATGAACCCCCACGTGAACTGCGTGGGCCCCGGCTACTTCGAGACGATGGGCATCCGGCTCATCGCCGGCCGCGGGTTCACGGCAGCCGACGGCCCGACGGCCCCGAAGGTCGCCATAGTCAGCGAGAAGATGGCGAAGTACTTCTACGGAGACTTGAACCCCATCGGGCGGCGGTTCGGCTTCGGGCGCGGATCGGCGACCGACATCGAGATCGTCGGCGTCGCAAGGGACGGCAAGGACCAGAACCTGAAGGAGGACGTCGCCCGGTTCGTGTACACGCCCTATCAGCAAACCCCGGAGATCGGCCAGATGACGTACTTCGTGCGCGCGACGAGCAGCGGCAGCGTCACCGGCGACCTCCTGCGACGGACGGTGCGCCAGCTGGATTCGGCCATCCCCGTCTTCGACGTGAAGACGATGGAGGCGGTCGCGAGCGAGTCGCTGTTCTTCGACCGCATGATGGCCACGCTCTCTGCCTGTTTCGGCGCACTCGCCACGCTGCTCGCCGCGATCGGCCTCTACGGCGTGATGAGCTACGCGGTCGCCCGCCGGACGCGCGAAATCGGACTGCGCATGGCACTGGGCGCCGAACCGGGCCGCGTCGTGTGGCTGGTGATGCGCGAGGTGGTGATGCTGGCGGCGATAGGGATCGCCGTCGGCCTGCCGCTGTCGGTTGCCGCCGGGCGGTTGATGCAGTCGCAGTTCTTCGGCGTGTCGCCCACCGATCCCCTCACGCTCGCGCTGGCGACGTTCGCGCTGCTTGGCGTTGCGCTTGCGGCAGGCTACGTCCCGGCCGGGCAGGCGACGCGGGTGGACCCGATGAAGGCGCTGAGAGCCGAGTAGGAGGCGGTGAGCAGCTCAGAAACGAGCCGTCCGCCCGTGGCGTAAGTCGATCAGGAGGCCCCTGATGCACGCTGCCCGCTCCCTGGTCGTTCTGCCCGCCGTCCTGCTTGTCGCCACCCTTGCCGCAAGCGGCTCGCGAGCCGTTGACCAACAGAAGCCCGACGGCCTCGACGCGAAGGTCCAGCACTTCCTCCAGAGCGCTCGCTACTCCTGGCGCGACATGAACGTGCCCGAGGCGGACGGGCGGGCACTCTACGACCTGATCGTCGAGCGTTCGTTCAAGCGGGCCCTCGAGATCGGCACCTCCACCGGCCACTCCGGGATCTGGATCGGCTGGGCCCTCTCGAAGACGGGCGGAAAGCTCATCACCATCGACATCGACGAAGGGCGGTACCGCGAGGCTCTCGAGAACTTCCGGGAGGCCGGTGTGGCGCCCGTCATCGACGCGCGCCTGGCCGACGCCCATGACCTCGTTCCCAAGCTCGAGGGTCCGTGGGACTTCGTGTTCATCGACGCGGACAAGGAGTGGTACACGAACTACGCGAAGGCGGTGATCCCGAAGCTGCGCGTGGGCGGCTGCCTGACGGCCCACAATGTCTCGCCCGGGCGCGGCCGGCGGCAGATGACAGGCGACTTCTACGAGTACGTGACCGCGTTGCCTTTCCTCGAGAGCAGCTTCCGGGCAGGGGTCTTCGTGGCCTGCCGGACGAAGAACTAGACGGGAATCCACTTGTCTTGACCACGAAGAACGGAAGGCACGAAGGCCACTAGGGCTGTCTTCGTGTTCTCGTGAACTTCGTGGTTTCGTCCGTCGTCAAGCGAAGCGAGCACCGGGAACTAGGATTGGGATCGGGCCCCTGGTCGATGGTCTGGCGGTAGACGCATGTCCCGTGCCGGTGGCGCGGGCTTCAGCGCCGAGGAAGTCGTCACCCGCATCCAGGAATGGGGACCGCAGCGTTGAACGGATTGGTGGTGGAGCGACAGAGATAGTGGCTTGTGGCCCGTGGCTAGCCGTTCCCGGGAGAGCCTTTTCTTCTACCGCCCCGGTATGACGACGCGCACCAGGCGGCGGTAGCGAACGGGCTTGCCGCCCCTCATCGCCGCCCGATAGCGCCAGCCCGTCGCGGCCTGCAGGACGAGCGCGTCGTAGACGCCCCCCAAGGCCTGCCGCATGACGGCCGACTCGACCGCGCCGGTCGCGGAGATCACGATCTCGACGCTGCCTTCCTTGGCGGCGCCGATCGGGCGCTGGGCCTCGGGAATGGCCAGGCTCTGCCGGAGGGGGATCGGCGGGACGACGTTGGTGGCGGTCGTGTCGTACACAGCCCTGTCGTCCTCGGGCGTGGCCGGCTTGGCCGGCGCGCCCGGCTGGGCCCCGGCGTCGCCGGCGGGCGGCTTGACCGGCGCGGGAGGCTCCTGTGCCTGCGCCGCGGGCGGCGCGGCTGCCGGCGCCATCTCCGCCGCCGCCTTCGCCAGGTCCAGGAAGCCCTGCACCACCATCCGCATGTCCGCCTGCGCACCCTTGTCGAGGGTGAGGTCCTTGTCGTCGAGCAGCTTCAGCACGTCGCCGAACCCCGCGGAGGCCTCCGGCCAGGCCTTCCGATCGAACGCCTGCTTGGCGCGGCCGTACAGCTGCTGCAGGGCCCCGGGCAGCACGCGCTGCCGCACCTCGCGGAACGCCGTCCGCACCCACGGCGCCGCATCGTCTTCGCCTGGCTGGTAGAAGGGATCGATGTCGAGCACGGCCTCAATGGCTCGTTCTGCGTCCGCCTTCCGGGAGAGCGCCAGCAGGCAAAGGGCCCTCTGCTGTTGCACGGCGAGGACGATTCCCGGTGACGGCGGGGATGCGGCCAGCGCGTCGAGGGCCTTGAGCGCCTCCTCGTACTGCGCTGCCGCATACAGGTCCCTTGCCGCGGCAAGCGGGTCCTGTCCGCTGGCGGCCCGACTCGGGGCGAACGCCAGCAGGGCGGCGATCATTCCAATGCACAGGTATTTCATTGCCTGAGGTCCACGCCGACGCGCAGGGGCGCTCCCACGGTGACGACGACGGTGCGCCGCTGCTCGGCGTAACGAGGGTGCCGGAGGACGATCTCGTGCGAGCCGATCTGCGCGGCGAAGTTGGCAATCGGCGTTTCGCCGATCCTCCGGCCGTCGAAAAACACTTCCGCCCACGGCACGGCGTTCACCGACAGCTGACCGTTCGGAAGCTTCACGGGCAGCTGCGTCCCGGCGCCCGCCCGAATCTGCACCCGCGCCGTGGTCTCGAAACCGGTTTGCGTGTTCACGAGTCGCAGGGTGGCGCGTCCCGCCGGCAGCATCACGCGTTCCATCCTGCTGCTTCCGACCAGCGACTGGCCCTCGTACAGCTGCAGTTCGATCGGTGACGACACCGTCACCCACCCCGCCGCCCCGACGTCGGCACGTGCAAGCGGGACCATGAGGGAAGCGGAAGCGCCGGCCTGGATTGTCACTCTCTGGCTGAACACCGCGGTACCGCTTCGGAGCGTCACGTCGTGCTCGCCCGGCTCGAGGCCCGCAACGCTCACCGGGGACGTCCCTCGCGTGGTCCCGTCGACGTCTACGTTTGCCCCGGGCGGCAAGCTGTCGACGAGCAGGCTCCCGGTGATGGGGGACTCTGTCAGCTCCACGTGATGGACGAGCGTGCTGCCGGCCCGAACGTCAACGGTCAGGACGCGCTCGTTGTTGCCCCGGCGAAGGGTGAGGGTGTGTCGTCCCGGCGGGAGCGGGAGCGTCAGCGGGGTCACACCGAGTTCTCGGCCCGCCTCGAAGACCTGCACTCCCGGCGGCGAGGACTCCACGGTCAACGTGCCGGCGCTCGGCGAGCGCTTGACGAGGGACCAGACGCGCGGGGTGAGCAGGGCGGCCGAGATGAGCAACAGCGCCAGGACCGCCGCGACGCCGTAGATCAGTCGGTTGCGCTGCCGGGAGCGGGACGCGGCGGCGGCGACTTCTGCTTCCGCCGGGAACCCGGATAGAGGATCGCCCTGCCATTCCGCCGGCACCTGCGGCGGCTCGTCCGTTGCGAGCGGGGCTGGATCCTCAACCTTGGCCATGGTCGAACCCTTGAGGCGCCATTCTATACCCCCGAACCTCCTTGGACCATCCGCACTTTGGGCTCGCCTACGGGCGGGGAATCCACGGCCCGGCTGCATCTGCTACTCTGTGACGCTGGGACGCGTCTGAAGCTGAGGCAACGAACAGGAACGGCCATGAACATCGAAAACCTCATCGGCGACATGGTGATCGGGTCACTCGGCGGGCGGAGGAAACGTTCGCGCAAAGCCGCGCGGTTTCTGCGCGGCGGCCGCGGGTCTTTCATCAACGGGAGCACCCTGCTCACGCTCGGCGGCCTGGCGTGGGGGATGTTCGAAACGATGCAGCAGCAGAACACGCCGGGACAGCCGCAGCCCGCGGCGGGCCCGGGACCCGGCGGATCCTGGCCGGCCTCCGGCGGCGGCCCGGCCGGGCAAGTTGCCACCCCGGGAAGGAGCGTCCCTCCGCCCCTGCCGGGTGCGGTGGCGGCCGGCGCCGCGGCGGAGGCCCCGCCAGCGCCCAACGTGCCGGAAGGCGCGCTGCGGATCGTGCGCCTCATGATTCTCGGCTGCACGCGCGGACGGGTCGCTGACGGACGCGGAGCGCGAGAGCATCCTGTCGCAGGCACGGGCCGCGGGCGTGGAGGCAGTGGTCGCCCTGGAGCTGTCGCAGCCGACGCCTTTGCCCGCGATCGTGGAAGGTGTCACCGATCAGAAACAGCGCGAGGATCTGTACGTACTGGCCTTCAGCATCGCGCGCGCCGACGAGAGCGTCACCGGGGCCGAGCGTATCTACCTCGCTCAGCTGGCCGCGCGGCTCGGGCTGGATGCCGCGACCACCGCGCGGCTGGAAGACGAAGCCGCCGCGCGGATCGACCAGGTGCCGGAAGCGGAAGCCTGAGGCCACGTGTGCCCGACGCCGGAGTTCGAGCCTGACCCAGAGCCTAGAGCCTAGAGCCTAGAGCCTTTTTCTAGCGGAGTGACCTATGCCCGGAACGCAGCAGTGGTACCTGGCCATCGGCGGCCACCAGGTGGGGCCGGTGAGCGAAGAAGAGGTGGTGGCGAGCATCCGCACGAGCAGCGCCGACGGCGGCACGCTCGTGTTCACCGCGGGGATGACCGACTGGACGCCGCTCAAGAACGTCCCGCAGCTGGCCGCGCACCTGCCCGGCGCCGGTCCCGCCGCGGCGCCCGCGCCCCCGGCGGTGCCGGGGCGGCGCGCGCATGAAATCGATTTCAAGGTCTACGGGAACGAGATGCAGTTCGTCGAGGTGTTTCTCGATCCGGGGGAGAGCGCGGTGGCCGAGGCGGGCTCGATGATGTTCATGACGAGCGCGATCCGCATGGAGACGGTCTTCGGCGATGGCGGCGGGCAGCAGCAGAGCGGGATCATGGGAGCACTGCTCGGCGCGGGCAAGCGGCTGCTCACCGGTGAGAGCCTGTTCATGACCGTCTTCACGAACGGGGCGTCGGGCGGAGTGGAGCGCGTGGCGTTTGCCGCACCCTACGCGGGCAAGATCCTGCCGCTCGATCTCGCGAAGCTGGGCGGCACCCTCATCTGCCAGAAGGACTCGTTCCTCTGCGCGGCCAAGGGCGTCTCGATTGGCATCGCGTTCCAGAAGAAGATCGGCGTCGGCCTGTTCGGCGGCGAGGGCTTCATCATGCAGAAGCTCGAGGGGGACGGGCTCGTCTTCGCGCACGCCGGCGGGACGGTGCAGACCTACGACCTCACCGCGGGCCAGACGCTCAAGGTGGACACCGGGTGCCTCGTCGCGCTCCAACCCACGGTCAACTACGACATCCAGTTCGTGGGCGGGGTGAAGACGGCGCTGTTCGGCGGCGAAGGCTTGTTCTTCGCCACGCTCACCGGCCCGGGCCGCGTATGGCTGCAGTCGCTGCCGCTCAGCCGGCTGGCCGATCGGATCTACAAGGCCATGCCGCGCGCGGGCAGGGGCGGAACCGAGGAAGGGTCGCTGCTCAACAACCTCGGACTCGGCGGGATCATTGGCGGCGATCGCTGACGGTTGTCAGGCGGCAGGCGGCAGGCGGTAGGTGAACGGAAGGCGGGGGCGTTGCCCGCCCTCCGCCTTCCGCCCTCCGCCTTTGTCTTCTAGAACCTGTAGCTCAACTTCGCGAACCCGATGTTCATGCTGTAGCCGCCCTCGTTGGGCTTCATGAACATCAGGACCGACTGCGGCAGCAATGCGGTACCGCTGCTGAACGCGTCGTCGAAGCTGTAATCCTCGTAGACGTATCCGACGCTGACGACCCAGTTCCTCGTGACCCCGTAGTCGAGCTGCAGCAGGGCCGTCGTGAGCTCCGTGTCGTCGTAGTCCACGATGTCGGCCGCGCCGCCGGCACCGAGGGGGATGAGCGTCGTCCGGCCCGGCGTGTAGAACGAGCCCGCCTCACGCGCCGTGATGTCCATCAGCCCGTCCACCTTCTGGTGGTTGGCCAGCAGCGAGAAGGTCCACTTGTCCGGCACGATCCGGATGACGGCGTTCGCACCGAACGTGTTCGTCTTGTCGCTCCCGGCGAAGTTGAGCAGGTTGTTGAGATTGACGCCCGAGGTCGTCGACCACTGGTTCGTCGAGGCGTCCTTCTCGTAGCTGTAGTAGGCGCCGATATCGGCCCGCTCGTTCGGCGTGTACGTGACCTCGCCGGTGAACGAGTCGTACGACGCCTCGAGCAGCCCGCTCGGCGTGCCGGGTATCGGCTGCGCGCCCGCCACAGGCACTCCGCTCGAGAGTGCGATGCGGTCCGGGCGGTTCGGGAAGTCCACGTCGCGACGGAAGTAGGAAACGGTGAACCCGAGGCTGCCCCACGGCGTGAGCTCGACCTGCAGCCCGGTCCGCGTCATGTCGCGCTCGGCCTCGTCGGCCTGGAATCCGTAGACCGTCTCCCCCTCGGCCGAACGGCTGCTCGTGTCGAACGTGGCGCGTACACCCAGCCAATCGCTCGCGTGGAACACCGCGGCGATCGTGCCGCCGGTGTCCGTTCCAGACGTCGCCTCGCGGTAGGTTCGCGAGAGGTCGATGGTCCGGAAGGCGCCCTCGAACGTCAGGGCCTTGAAGTCGTAGCTGGCCGACGCGTCGAACCGCTTCGACGTGCTCTCGTAGGGGTTGGCCGTGACGTGGCCATACGGCGCGTCAGGAGTCGCCGACGTCGCGCTCCAGCTCCGGTCGGGCGACCCGGACGTGTCGCCGGTGATCACCCACCTCGTTGTCTCGTTGGCGAGATTGTAGCTCCGGTAGCGCGCTCGAATGCCGAGCCCACGGATGGGCCGCGACGAGAACGAGAAGTTGAGCGTCGTGGTGTTCATCTTCCCGTCGAGCGACTGCTCCTGGAGCGACGACACCTGGTTCGCCGGCTGCCCGGTGCCCGTCAGGATCACCCGAGTTGATCGTGTACGGGTAGAACGCGGCGTTCTGCGTCCACGACGCCAGGCTGAGGTCCCCGGAGATTCGCGTCTGGCGCCCGAACTTCAGCTGGAAGCCCGCGCGACCGGTGGTGGCCTCGTTGTCGGGCGGGTTGATCATCCGGACGCTCGCCGGCCCGCCGACCCCCAGCGTCGAGTTGTAGGTCTCGTCCACCACCTGGAAAGGATTCGGGACAACCAGTGTCTCGGCCCGATTGTTGTACGTGTTCCGGTTGAACGACGCGTGCACGTCACCCATGCCGAACTTGAAGGCGCCGCGCAGGCCGAAGTCCTGCACGATCTCGTTCAGCGGTTCGGGGACGTCGAAGGTCGAGGTGACCCCTCCGACGATGTCGCCGCCGCTGGCGCCGCGCGAACCGGACTTGAGCTCGCGCATGTAAGTGGCCTTCAGCGCGAAGGGCAGGTTCCGCCCCAGGTCGAGCTCGACGTTGCCCCGCTGTCGCAGCGACGAGATGTCGAGGGGGTTTGCGGACACGCCGGTCGGCGCGAGCAGGTTCTGGTAGAACGGGTAGGTCCGCTGGGCGGTGGGGGTGGCGTCAACGGTGTCGTGGATCCCCTTCCGCTCCGTGCCGCTCATGCTCCAGAGCCCGGGGGAGGTCTCGTTGAAGATCACCAGGCCGTTGTTGCCCATGTTGTGCGGGATCTGGTTGTAGTCGAACGCGATCCCGACGCCGGAGAAATTCGCAAAGCCGGTGTAGCGCTGGTCGCCCTGCGCGACGCTGAACGCCTGCAGGTTGAAGTCGAACTTGTCGGTCGTCCTGAAGACGTTGAGGACGGGCAGCGACACGCCCTCGGGCACCACGCGGTACTCGTCGAACTTCGACGATGCGACGTCGCTGCGGCCAATCAGGTCCAGCGTGACCTGGCCGCCCGTGCTGCTGGCCGGCACCTGCGGCGCCTGCGGCGCCTGCTGCGCCGCCGCGAACGAGCTCGCCACGAGGAGGCCCATGGCGAGGAGCGCTGTCACTCTCGATGCTCTCTTCATGGGGTTACCTCACGAAATAGGCGCCCGAAGGCGAGTTGGAACCGTGCACGTTGATGTGGCAGTTCGCGCAGCTCTTCTCGACGAACCGCGAGTTCACCGTCGGGTAGCCGCTCGGGGCGCCGGTGGGCACGACGGGCACGCCCTTTTCCGTCGAGAAGTTGTCGCCCGACCCGAAGTGCCCCGACCCCGTGAAGTGGCAGTCGTAGCACAGGTTCGGCAGCTTCTTGACGAGGAGGCGCCGGTGGTTCGAGCCGTGGGGGTCGTGGCACGCCGCGCAGTCCTCTCGGACCGCCGCGTGCTCGAAGAGGAACGGACCGCGCTTCTCGGTGTGGCACGTGTAGCACAGCTCGTTCGTCGAGTCGCCCTTGATCATCTTCGGCTGCGTGCCGTCGTGCGGGTTGTGGCAGCTCGAGCACGACATCTTGCCCTCGCGCACCGGGTGGTGCGACGTGCGCGTCGCTTTGGCGCGCTCGGACTTGTGGCACGTGTAGCAGGTGTCGGCCTCGACGGAGGTCTTGAGCTGCGCCCGGGCAGTCTTCGGCGAGTGGATGCTGTGGCACGCCGTGCACGCGACGTTGCGACGGTCGTGCATGCTCGAACGGTACGTCGCCTGGTTGTCCTTCTCGTGGCACTCGAGGCAGGTCGTGTTGATCTGCTGTGCCGACAGCTTCTTCACCGAGGGCGTCGGCTCTCCGCCGCCGGCCTTCAGATGCTCGGCAACGCCCTGGTGGCACGACGCGCAGCTGTGCTCCAGCTTCGCGTGCGCGCTCTTCTCGAACGGAACACCCAGGGCCTTCTCGTGGCAGCCCTGGCAGTCGGTCGCGCTCCAGCCCGCGGGTGCCGCCTGCGCCTGCGCGAAGGCGTCAACGCCCCCGAGCAGCACGACGACGGCCGCGAGCGCCACGACCAGGTGGGATCGGCGCATAGAACTCCCCTTGCTGGGCCTGACCGGCAGCGCACCGGGGGCCGACGTGTGAGATGGACGTGAAAAGGTGCGAGCCCGGCGGCGACCGCCGAGCGGAAAAACTCTACAATCGTGTGGCGCCCGTGTCAATCCAATTGGTGAAAACTTTCACAGCCGCCAAAAATACGACGCCTTGACGAACAGCCCGCGCCGTACCTCCCACGGCGAGCGGTCGCGCACGTTCTTCACCCCGGCTCACCGCGTCTTCTTCGTACAGCGAGCCGTGACCGGCATAGAAAGCGGTGCCGGGGACCTTGCGGAATGCCATCTACGGCTCCGGGAGGACGCCCGAGACGACCACGCGCTGCGCGCAGGCCGGCGGTTCGTGGATCTGCGCGAGCCGATGGAGGATACTGGGAAGGGCCACATGCCGCAGCTGTCTCGACCCGCTCGCGCGGCGCTTGCGCTCGCGCTGGCCTCCCTTTTCATCCTGGCTGGCGGTGGGGCCGCGGGCCGGGCCGCCAGCTCGTCCGCGGCCCCGATCGCGGTATTCGGCGTGGACGCGGCGGACTGGCGGGCCATCGACGCACTGGTCGCCGCCGGCCGCCTGCCCGCGTTCGCCCGCCTCCGCCAGGCGTCGGTCCGCGGCACGCTCCGGGCCGAGCCGCCGCTGCTGTCCCCCATCATCTGGACGACGATCGCCACTGGAAGGCAGCCCGAGGACCATGGCGTCCTCGACTTCATGGTTGACGTTCCCGGGCGGCCGCAGGTTCCCGTGCACGGCGGCGTGCGACGGGTCAAGGCGGCATGGGAGATCTGGTCCGACGCCGGGCGGCGCGTTCTCGTCGCCGGCTGGTGGGCCACCTGGCCGGCGGATCATGTCAGGGGCGTCGTCGTCTCCGATCGCCTGACCACCCGCCACCTGCGCAGCCAGGCCCCGCCGGATCGCGGCCTCGTTCACCCATCGGAGTCGTGGCCGGCGATCGCCGGCGCCGTCGTCTCGCCGTCGTCGATAGGGTTCGAGGCGTTGTCGCGCCTGATCCCCGTCACGCGCGCCGAGTTCGATCGCGCGGCGGCCGACGAGCGCGCTTCCGCGTCCCTCTTCTACCGGGATCCGATCGCCCACCTGCGCGCCGCCCTGGCCGCGTCGCGGACCTGGCGGGCGGTGGTGGCGCAGCAGCTGGCGGAAGGCACTCCAGACCTCGTGATGGTCTGCCACGACGTGGTGGACACGGTCTCGCACCTCTTCATCCGGGATCGGGCGCGGGGCGAGCGGGCGATCGCGGCCGCGTACGCCGAGGTGGACGAGGCGCTGGGCGAGATGGCGGCGAAGCTCGATCCGGCGACCCTGGTCGTCGTGATGTCCGACCACGGATTCCACGCGCCCGATGCCGGCATCCGCGAGGACCCGTCCGATCTCACCGCCGGGGCGGCGGCCTGGCATCGGCCGTACGGGATCTTCGCCGCGGCGCCTGCTGGTGTCATTGCCGGCAAAGCTGCGGGCCAGGCCGTCTCCGACGCCGGCATGATCTCGCCGCTGGACATCCTGCCGACGCTGCTTTCCCGGGCGGGCCTGCCAGTGGCCGCCGACATGCCCGGCAAGGTGATTCGCGGGGATCGGACGAAAGGACGGACCGCCTCGCGTGACCTCGTACGGCGCGCACGTGCTGCCCGAGCCGCCGCCGACGCTCAGTGCCGCGGCGCGGGCATCCGAGCTCGAGCGGCTTCGAGCCCTGGGTTACGTGTCGGGGTCGGGAACCACCTCTCTCGCACGCACCAACCTGGGAGAAATCCTCTATCGCAGGGGCGACTTCAAGGGAGCGGCGCGGGAACTGGAGGCCGTAGTGCGGGCGGATCCCCTGAACCAGCGCGCCCAGCTCTGGCTCGCCCGCGCGTACGCGGCCGCGGGCCGTGACGGGGAGGCGCTGCAGGTGTACGACCGGATGATCCGGGGGGCCGCGGCGGGAGCCGACCTCGATCCCATCGTGTTCCCGGCCGCGACGGACATCGATCTCGGCCGCAGGCCGCGTTGAGGCGGCGCGCGCGCGTCTTGGGCGCGTGCCCGAGGCTGCGTCGAAGTCGCCCGAGGTGCTGGTTGCACGTGGGCGCGTCGCCGAGGCGGAGGGCCGGCCCGAGGAGGCCGAGCGGGATTACCGCGCGGCCCTCGCGGCCGCGCCTTCCGACCCCGCCGCCCTCGAACGCCTGGTGGACCTTCACATCAAGGAGGGCCGGCCGGACATGGCACGCACGATTGCCGCGCGGACCGCGCAGGCCTTCCCGTCCTCGGCGGCGCACCTGTCGCTGGCCGGCGAGGCGGCCCTCGCGTTGAAACGACCCGCCGAAGCCGCTCGCTGGTTCGAGACGGCGCTCGAGCTCGCCCCGGATGCCGACTCGGTGCGCACCGAGCTGGCCCGCGCGCGGCTGCTCACCGGCGACCCCTCTTCGGCCCTCGACGCGCTCGAAGGCACGAGGTCCTCTCGCGACACCGAGTCCCTGCGGGGTGCGGCCCTTGCCGGGCGCGAGGACTGGGCGAATGCGATTGCATCCTACGAGCGCGCGCTGGCTTTCGGCCCGCCCACCACCGAACTGCTGAACGCCCTCGGCCATGCGCTGCTCCGCGGCGGACGGACGGTGGATGCGAGGAAGACGCTGGAACGCTCGCTCGCCATGGTCCCCGAACAGCCGGCGATCCGCGCGCTCCTCGAGACGGTGCCGAAACGATGAGCTCCAGGCGCGAGCGCCGCGCACGCCGGTCCTCGGAACTGCCGGCGGGGCGTCGGCGCCGGTGGGCCCTGCCCACGCTGCTCCTTCTTACCGCGATTGGGGCGGTCGCCGCCTGGGCGCTGTATCGAGCCGGTCCGGACCACGGACGGCCGCGGCGCGAGTGTGCGGCCAGATCTCCTGCTCGTCACGATTGACACGCTCAGGGCGGACAGGCTTGGGTGTTATGGCCGACCCGGCGCGGAAACGCCGATCATCGACGGCCTTGCGGCGCGCGGCGTTCGATTCGACCACTCGGTCGCCCACCAGCCCCTCACGCTCCCGTCGCACGCGAGCATCCTGACCGGGTTGACGCCGCTGCGGCACGGCGTCCGCGACAACGCGGGGTTCGTCCTCGCGCCGGGGATTCCGACGCTTGCCGAGTGGCTGACCGCCGAAGGCTACGAGGCGGCAGCTTTCGTTTCGGGCTTCCCGGTGCACGGCCGCTTCGGCCTGGCGCGGGGGTTCGGGACGTACGACGATCGGTTCCCACGAGGCACGGACACGGCCCGCCCGGCGTACGTCGAGCGTCGCGGCGACGCCACCGTGGCCGCCGCCGTGGCTTGGCTTCGCAGCTCGCCTGGTCGCGGCCGCCCGGTGTTCGCCTGGATGCACTTGTTCGACCCTCACGCCCCCTACGAACCGCCCGAGCCATTTGCCTCCCGTTTCAAGGGACGCGAGTACGAGGGCGAGATTGCCTTCGCCGATCGGCAGCTCGGGGCGCTCCTGGACGCCTGGCGCGCGGCACGCGGCCGCGACCCGATCGTGGTCGTGACCTCCGATCACGGCGAGGGCCTTGGCGAGCACGGCGAGCCCACGCATGGACTGTTCATCTACGACTCGACAATCCGCGTCCCGCTGGTGCTGGCTGGCCCGGGGATTCCGGCCGGTCGGGTCCCCGGAACGCTGGCGCGCGGCATCGACGTCGCACCCACCGTGTTGGACCTGGCAGGCGTCGAAATCCCGGCGTCGGTCGAGGGCCGCAGCCTGCGGCCGGCCTGGGAACGAGAGGACGCGGGCGACGAGCCCGCGTACGTCGAATCGCTATTCGGCCGGCTCGGGTTTCGGGTGGGCGCCCCTCCATGGCTGGCGAACCGGACGGCTGATGTACATCGACGCGCCGAGCCGCCGAGCTATACGACCTCAACGACGATCCCGCGCAACTCCGCAACGTGGCGGCGGCGCGACCCGGCGACTCCACGCGTCTGCAGCGCGCGGTCCGCGCCGCGGTGGCGTCCGCGGCTCCACCGGCGCCGGTGTCGCAGCCGCGCGAGGCCCGGGAACGGCTTCGTGGCCTGGGTTACCTCGAGGGCAGTGCGGCCGCAGCCAGACCCTCCTTGCGGGACCCGAAGGACATGGCCGCCGTGGCGGTCCGCATCGAGGAAGCGATTGCGCTCGAGCGTTCGGATCCGCCACGTGCGGTGCGTGAGCTTCGCGCAGTGCTCGAGCAGGATTCCTCCAACCCGGTGGCGCGAAAGCACCTGGCAGTTGCGCTCAACGCCGGGGGGAGGCACGACGAAGCCATCGAAGAAGTGCGGCGGTTGATCACGGCGGGGGACGAGAGCGAGGAAACGGCGGTGTTCCTCGGCGACTCGCTGCGGCTGGCCGGCCATCTACCCGAGGCGCTCGCCGTGCTCGAGCAGGCCGGGACGCGCGACTCCGGGCATACCACTGACCTCTTCAATGCACACGGGAAGGTGCTGGCGGCCATGGGGCGCCACCGGGATGCGGCCGCGGCGTTCGAGCGTGCCCGCTCGACGGGGGGCGACGACGCCGAGGCCCTTGCGGGGCTGGCCGACGCAGCCCTTGCCGCGCGGCGATCTCGGCGCCGCGCGAGAGTGGCTCGAGCGGCTGCGTGCGCGGGACCCCGACGATCCGCGCACCGCCATGAAGCTCGGGGTTGTTCTCGTGCGGCTGGGGCAGGTTGAAGCGGCGCTGCCGCTTCTTCGCTTCAGCGCCGATCGGCAGCCGCGGGACGTGGACGCCGTGCTCGCCTTCGGCGGCGCGCTGGCGAAGACCGGTCGCGCGCGTGAGGCGGTCGCCTGCTTCGAGCGGGCTGTGGCGGCGGGCGCGGCAAGCCCAATCGTCTGGAACAGCCTGGCGATGGCGAGGCTCGAGTCCGGCGACCAGGCCGGGGCGGTGGCGGCCCTCCGGGCCTCGCTTCGCGCCCGGCCCGACCAGGCGGACATTCGCGAGATGCTCCGCCGCCTCGGAGGATGACCCGCATGGCACGAAGGCCCCGGCCGCCGGCGAAGGCGCCGTCTGCCACCCCGCCGGCGGCGCGCCGCCGCTCATGGCTCTGGCTTGTCGTCGCGGCCGCGCTCCTGGCGGGCGCCGCCGGTCTCTGGTTCATTCAGAGAACGGGCGGCAGCGCCCCCCGGGGAGTGGCCAAGGCACCGGGCGCAGGCGCCTTGAACGTCCTCCTGGTCACCCTCGACACCACCCGCGCCGACCGGCTTGGCTCGTACGGATATGCCTCGGCCCGCACGCGTCACCTGGACCGGCTCGCGGCCGAAGGCGTCCGCTTCGAGCGCGCCTACAGCCCCGCGCCGATCACGCTGCCCGCGCACGCGTCGCTCTTCACCGGCCTCTACCCGTTCGCCCACGGCGTGCGCAACAACGGGAACTTCTATCTTCCCGGGAAGTTCCAGACACTGGCGACCGTCCTCCAGGCGCGCGGTTACCACACCGGCGCATTCGTGAGCGCCTTCGTGCTCGATCGCCGATACGGGCTGGCCCGCGGGTTCGACACCTACGACGATCGGCAGGAGGCCCCCGGAAGCCAGGTCGTGAAGCTGGAGGCGGAGCGGCGGGGCGATCGCACGGCCCTCGCGCTCCACGGCTGGCTGGACGAGCACGCCCGGCGGCAGCCGGACAAGCCGTTCTTCGCCTGGCTGCACCTCTTCGATCCGCACGAGCCGTACCGGCCGCCGCCGCCCTTCAAGGAAGCGTTTGCCGGGGCTCCGTACGACGGGGAAATAGCGTTCGACGACGCGATCGTGGCTTCCGTGCGCGAGCGGCTGGAGCGTCTGGGGCTTTCCGAACGCACGCTCGTGGTCATCGCGGGGGACCACGGCGAGAGCCTGGGCGATCACGGTGAGGAGACGCACTCGATGTTCGTCTACGAGAGCGCGCTCCACGTGCCGCTGATCCTCTGGCGGCCCGGCCTCCTCCCGGGCGGAACGGTGGTCGCGCCTCCCGTCCGGCTCACCGACGTCGCCCCGACGATCCTGGAACTGGTCGGCGCCCCGCCGCTCGAGACCGCGCACGGCCGATCGCTCGTGCCGCTGATCCTGCGAGGGGACAAGACTCCACCGCCGGCCGTCTACGCCGAGACCCTGCTGCCGCAGTTCTACATGAACTGGGCGCCGCTCCGCGCGATTCGGGATGAGCGGTGGAAGTACATCGAGGCGCCGCGGCCGGAGCTGTACGACCTCCAGGCGGACCCGGGCGAGACGCGGAATGTGCTTGCCGAACAAGGCTCGGTCGCCAGGGCACTGGTTCGAGAGCTCGGTCGCCTGACCGCCGGAAGCCCTGGCGCCGATGCCAGCGGGAGGATGGACGCGGAGACGCTGGAGAAGCTGGCGTCGCTGGGCTACGTGGGCGCAGGCGCCGAGCCTGCACGCGGCGTGGATGGATCGAGGACGGATCCAAAGGACTTCATCGCCGTGTTCAACCAGCTCCGGCGGGCGAACAGCGCGGTGCGCGAGCGACGGTTCGACGAGGCGCTGCCGGTGCTCGAGCACGTGCTCCGGGACGACCCGCGCAACGCGTTCGCTCACCTCGTCCTCGGAAGTGCCAGGATGGGCATGGGCGACTACCCTCGGGCGATCGTGCAGTTTCGGCGCTACCTCCAGCTCGTCCCGTCCAGTGCCTACGCGCATCACTGGCTGTCGATCTGCCACATCAGGCTGGGGGACCAGGCCAACGCGCTGCGCGAAGCGGACGCGGCGCTGGCGATCGATCCGCGGTTCTCCGACGCCCGCGTGATGAAGGGCGGGATCCTCGCGGCTCGAGGGCAGCACCCGGCCGCCGTGAAGGAGCTTCGGCTGGCAGTGGAGACAGACCCCGAGAAAGCACTGCTCCGGCTCGACCTGGCGAAAGTGCTCGCCGAAGCCGGCCAGCTGGACGAGGCGGACCGCGAGTACTCGACCGCCCTGACGCAGCAGCCCGACCTCGCGGCCGGCGTTGAGTGGCCAGGGCGCGCTTCGCCTGCAGCAGGGGCGGGTGCCGGAGGCGGAGGCCCTGCTGCGGCGCGCGATGGAATTGGAGCCGGCCGATCACGGCGCACGCTTCAACCTGGCGATGGCGTTCGAGCGGCAGGGACGGAAGGCCGAGGCTGCCGCGGAGTACGGACGGGTGGCGGCGTCGAAGACCGCGCCGCCGGCGGTGCGGGCCGCCGCGCGCGAGCGGCTGGCGGGGCTGGGGGCAAAGTAGTGGCTGTGGCTTGTGGCCAGTGGCTAGCGGATCACGCCGTCACCCCGATTGCCGATTCGTGATCCACCAGCCACTCGCCACTTGCCACTAGCCACTAGAACCTGACCCTTGCCCCGAACTGCGCCTGGAACTGGCTGTTCGGCACGATGGCCGTCGGCGTGCCGAAGTTGGTCGAGGTGAAGTCCTGGACGTAGTCGTCACGGTTGAAGTTCACCGTGTCGGAGATGTTGAACACCTCGAAGAGCGCCTCGATCGACCGGCCGCCGCCCAACCCGAAGACCTTCGACAGCCGCATGTCCCAGCTGAAGAACCCGTCGGTCAGGAACGCGTTGCGCGGGAACATCACCCCCGTGGCGGGGTCGATCGCCCGCACGGAGTTGCGGAGCCCTCCCAGGCCCGCCAGGTGGTTGATGGGCTTGCCGGTGTTCGCCTGCACCGACGTCGAGTACCTGGATGCCCCACCCCAGCTGCAGGACAGCGCCCAGCGTGAACCGGTGCCGCAGGTCGTTGGGCGCCGGGCCCCAGTCAAGGTCCCAGTTGCCGTTGGTGATGTCGGCGGGCTGCGTGCCGAAATCGTTGGCGATGTTGTTGGTCTTCGTCCACGCGTAGGACGAGATGACCGACGCCCGCGCGCCCCAGCGCACCTTGCCCGTCACGTACAGGCCGTCGAACTCCGAACGGCCGCGGTTGCCCTCGACGATGAACGCGCCGAGGTCCGGCGCGAACACACCTGCGGGCGAGAGCCGGGTGTTGACGTTCTGCGGCGTGTTGATCCGCCAGCGGTGGATCTCGTCGCGGCCCTCCGAGTGGGTGTAGTCCACGTCGAAGGAGACGTTCTGCGTCAGCTGGTGCGAGAAGCCCAGGTTGAAGTGATGCGCCCACGGCTGCACGAGGTCCGGCGACGTGAGGCGGATCGTCTGCCCGGCAAAGGTCGGATCGAGGAACGAGTTGCGGATCGCCTCGCGGTTGGCCGCGTACGCGGCCGGCGTCCACGGCGAGGGTGACGACGAGACGAAGAACAGCGGCGTGCGGACGTCGCTCCACCTCTCGTAGAGCGTGATGTTCTGGAAGATCTCGTCGTAGTAGATCCCGTACCCGCCGCGCGCGACGGTGCGGCCGTCGCCCGTCACGTCGAAGGCGAAGCCGACCCTGCGGCCCGATGTTGTTCGTGTCGAGCTGGCGCTCGGTTGGGTACCCCAGCTCCTGCAGCCGGCGAAGGGCCAGCGTGTCGAACTCGTTCGAGTACGGCCCGGACTGCACCTCGTAGCGGACGCCCAGGTTCAGCGTGAGCCGTCCGGTGGGCTTGTAGTCGTCCTGGAAGTACGCGGCGGCGTAGGTCCAGTTGTCGTCGGACACGTTGTTGCCGGCGGACCCCGTGAACGTGTCGGCGATCGTGTTCAGGTACGCGTTGAGGTCGCCGCCGGGGATCGGGTTGGCGAAGTTGAAGAACCCGTACAGCGTCGGCGTGAAGAACCCGCCGTAGTGCGACCGGATCATCTCCGCGCCGACCTTGAAGTCGTGGTCGCCGCCCAGGCCCCCGACCCGGAACGAGAAGTCGTTCTTGATCTGCCACCGCTCCTGGATCGTCTGCTGGGGCGTGTTGAGGTTGGCGCCGAAAGTGAAGTCCGGCGTTGAGATGGCCGGGTTGGTGTTGTCCTCGGCCGTGATGTTGTTCTCGAACCGCTGGAACAGCACCAGGGCCTCGTTCAGCATGTTGTCGCCGAACACCGCACGAGTCCTTCGCGATCGCGGAGTGGATGTTGTTGGTGTTCAGCGCGCCGGCCGAGCGGAGCGTGTTACCACCGATGAAGTCGTGGTCGCGCTTCTGGTCCTCCAGCGCGTAGCGCACGATCATCGTGTTGCCGGTGCCCAGCTGGAAGTCGGTCTTCGCGGAGAACAGGTGGTTGCGGAACGGCTTCTCCTGCGGCCCCTCCTCGTCGGGCAGGACGTTGTTGGTGAACACGGTCGCGAAGTCGTCGCGCCGGTTCCGCTCGTAGGCCGCGAAGAAATGGGCCGCGTCCCGGCGGATTGGACCGCCAATCGACCCGCCGAACTGCTGCTGCGAGAAGGGCTGCTTCTCCAGGCCCTCTTCCTCCTCGAAGAACGTCTTTGCGTTCAGGTTCTCGTTGCGCGCGAAGACGAACGCGCTGCCGCGGAACTCGTTCGTCCCGCTCTTCGTGATCACGTTCACCACGCCGCCCACCGACCGGCCGAACTCGGCGCTGTAGCGCTGCGTGGTGACCTTGTACTCCTGGATGGCGTCGTTGCTGAACTGCTGCAGCAGGCCGCGGACGACGCCGTCGTTGTTGTCGCCGCCGTCCACGTTGATCACCACCGAGCGGCCCGTCAGGCCGCCGTAGCTGATCCCGCCCGACCTCGGTCTTGGTGGGGTCGTAGTAGTTGGAGCTGCGCGTGCCGGGCACCAGGAGCGACAGGTCCTGGAACTTCCGGCCGTTCAGCGGCATGTTGTCCACGAGCGCGCTCGTGATGACCTGCCCGACGTCCGACTTCGTCGTCTGCACCAGCGGCGTCTCGCCCGTGACGACCACGGTCTCTGTGACGGCGCCCGACCCTCATCGTGAAGTCCGCGCTGGTCTGGGACGCCACCTGGACAATCACGCCCTTGCGGACCTGCTGGCTGAAGCCCTGGATCTCGGCCGTGAGGTCGTAGGTGCCGGCCGGCAGCGAGGGGAAGTGGTACGTGCCGGTCGCGCCGCTCTGCACGCTCCGCGTCAGGCCCGTGGCGGTGTTCTTCGCCGTGACCGTGACGCCCGGCACGCCGCCTTTCTGTTCGTCGAAGATGCGGCCGTCCAGGCTTCCAGTGTCCGTTTGCGCAAGGAGGGTGATGGGGGCTGCCGTGAGAACGAGCGCAGCCACCAGGCCCACCAGTCGTACGACTCGCATTCGATCCTCCTTTCCGAGGTCATTGACCTTCGGTCCGTCGATGCGCCGTACCGGTGTGAGCGAGGTGGACACCCTGTCCACCGGGTTCGGGGTTCTTGGGAAACGCCGGCGGTTCCCCACTGCAAGCGGGGGACCAGATGACGTGCGGGTCGATGCGATAAAGCCCATCCTTGTAAGCACCTCTGGCAGGGGACGTTTGGCCCGACCGGGCAGGCTGCCGCCGGGGTCGGTTCGTCGCCTGCATCCAAACGAATGCATGGGACTTTCAGAACGCTGGATCCCGGGACTGGCTGGACCGCGCATCGCGCGGTGGTAGAATTCGCTTCCGTCCGTCAGACATCATCCAATCGCCCGGCCCGGGCGTGGAGCGGGCCGGTTCCAGGAGGAGACCGTCCATGCGTTACAACAGGTTCGTCGCGGCGGCCACGCTGGCCGTGCTCTTCACAGGCCTGGGGGCTCGGCTCGACGCCCAGGCAGTGAAGCCGGCCGCCGCCGCCGAAGGCGGGTATCAGCTGCCGCCCAAGGTGATCGTCGACATCCTCGACGCGCGGCCGCTGCCGTCGGTCATCGTGAGCCCGACTCGCCAGCAGCTCGCGCTGCTCGACCGGCCGAGCATGCCCACGATCGCCGACCTGTCGCAGCCGATGCTGCGCCTGGCCGGGATGCGGATCAACCCGAAGACCAACGGCCCGCAGCGCAGCCAGGGCATCACCGCGATCACGCTCAAGGCGGTGGCCGACGGCAAGGAAACGAACGTCGTCGTGCCCGTGGGCGCGAAGATTGACGCCGTCAGCTTCTCCCCCGGGCGGCAAGCGTCTGTCGTTCACCCAGACCAAGCCCGCGGGCGTCGAGCTGTGGATTGCCGACACCGCCACCGGCCTGGCCAAGTCGGTCACCATGGCCAACCTGAACGCCACCATGGGCGCCCCGTGCGACTGGGTCGACGAGGGCACTCTGCTCTGCAGTTTCGTAGTGGCGAGCCGGGGTCCCGCGCCCAAGGCCCCGGAGGTCCCGGCCGGGCCGAGCATCCAGGAGAACTCCGGCAAGGCCGCACCGGTCAGCACCTACCAGGACCTGCTCGGCAGCGCCCACGACGAGGCGCTCTTCGAGTACTACTTCACCAGCCAGCTGGCCCTGGTTGACGCCGCCACCGGCCGTCGCACGCCGCTCGGCAAGCCGGGGATCTTCGAAGAGGCCTCCGCGTCCCCCAACGGGGAATACGTGCTCGTCGCCCGGCTGAAGCGGCCCTTCTCTCGCCTGGTCCCGCTGAGCGACTTCCCGAAGGACGTCGAGATCTGGACGAAGGCCGGCGCCCTGGCGACGAAGATCGCCGATCTCCCGCTCGCCGAGGCCGTGCCGATGCTCGGCGTTCCCACGGGGCCGCGCAGCTACACCTGGAACCAGTCGGAGCCGGCAACCGTCGTCTGGGCAGAGGCGCTCGACGAAGGCGACCTGCGCAACAAGGTCCCCAAGCGGGATCGCTTGATGACGATGAAGGCCCCCTTTGGCGGGGAGCCGCTGGAAATGCTGCGCCTCGACGAGCGCTTCCAGGGCATCAGCTGGACGGAGGGCGGCACCGCCCTCGTCAGCGAGTTCGAACGGACGAAGCGGATGCGGACGACCTGGGCGATCGACCCCGGCGCGGCTGCGCCCCGCAAGATCTGGCAGCTCAGCGCCGAGGACCGCTACAAGGACCCGGGGCGGCCCGTGATGCGGCAGCGCGCCGGAGCGGTCCGCGTGCAGCAGGCCGGCGACGTCATCTACCTGGCCGGCGAGGGCGCCTCGCCAAAGGGCGACCGGCCGTTCCTCGACCGCTACAACCTGAAGACCGGCGCCATCGAGCGCATCTTCCAGTGCGAGGGCGAGAGCTATGAGACGGTCGTCGCGGTGCTGGCCGACGACGGGCGCTCCGCTGCTGACGCGGTACGAGACGGTGAAGAGCCCGCCGAACTACATCGTGAGGGACCTGACCAGCCGGTCGCAGCGCCCGATCACCGCGTTCGCGGACCCGGCGCCGCAGCTGGCGGGCGTCGAGCGGCAGTTCCTGACCTACCCGCGCAAGGACGGCGTGCAGCTGAGCGCCACGCTGTATCTCCCGCCCGGGTACAAGAAGGGCGAGCGCCTGCCCGTCGTGATGTGGGCGTACCCGCGCGAGTTCACCGATCCGGCCCTGGCGGGGCAGGTCAGCGGCTCACCGTACCGCTTCGCGTTCTACACCGGCATGTCCCACATGTTCTTCCTGACGCAGGGCTACGCCGTGCTCGACAACCCCACGATGCCGATCGTCGGGCCCGGCGAGACGGCGAACGACACCTACGTGGACCAGTTGGTGGCGAGCGCGCAGGCGGCCATCGACAAGGTCGTGGAGATGGGCGTGGCGGACCGCAACCGCATCGGCGTGGGCGGCCACAGCTACGGCGCGTTCATGACCGCCAACCTGCTGGCCCACTCGCGGCTGTTCAAGGCCGGCATCGCGCGGAGCGGCGCCTACAACCGCACGCTCACGCCGTTCGGCTTCCAGGCCGAGCGGCGGACGTTCTGGGAGGTGCCGCAGGTCTACGGCGACCATGTCGCCGTTCTTCTACGCCGACAAGGTGAAGGACCCGATCCTGCTGATTCACGGCGAGGCGGACAACAACTCGGGGACGTTCCCCATCCAGTCCGAGCGGTTCTACATGGCGCTGAAGGGCCATGGCGCCACGGTCCGCTACGTGACGCTGCCGAACGAGTCGCACGGCTACGCCGGGCGCGAGTCCGTGCTGCACACGCTCTACGAGATGGTGAGCTGGTTCGACAAGTGGGTGAAGGGGGCGAAGCCGTAGGCAGGGATCGGGGATCAGGGATCAGGGCGGATAGGCGGAAGAGCGGAAGGCGGAAGGCGGAGGGCGGAGGGCGGGACGACGCGTCTTGCCGCCGCCCTCCAGGCCACGGGCGGGTCCTGCATTCTGCACTGCTGCACTTTGCATTCCCCTACCACATCCCCAGCGTGAGCTTCGCCTCGTCCGACATCCGGTCGGTGGTCCAGGCGGGCTCCCACACGACTTCCACGAACACGTCCTTGACGCCCGGGACCGCCCGGACCTTGCGGTCCACCTCGGCGGGCAGCGTCTGGGCCGACGGGCACGCGGGCGCGGTGAGCGTCATGCGGATGCCGACCCGCGACTCGGCGTCGATCTCGATGTCGTAGATCAACCCCAGCTCCCAGATGTTCACCGGGATCTCGGGGTCGTAGATCGTGCAGATCGCTTCGATGATGGCGGGCTTGAGCGACAGGGACAGGACAGGGTCTGACATTTCTTGATTTCTTGATTTGTTGATTGATTTGTTGATCTCGGGATTTGTTGATTTGGCCTCACCGCATCAGCCGCTCGGCGCATCAGCCAATCGGCCATCAGCCAATCGACCCGATCAATCAACAAATCAACGAATCACCAGATCAACAAATGACCTTATTCGGTCTCGGCTTCCTTCTGCTCGTTCCCGAGCGCGGCGTGCAGGGTGTGCCAGGCGAGGCTGGCGCACTTGACGCGCGAGGGGAACTCGCGGACGCCGCAGAAGACGTTCAGCTTGCCGAGGCTCGCCTCGACTTCCTCGTCCACGCCGGTCGTCACCAGCCGGTGGAACTCCTCGAACAGCTTCTCGGCCTCGGCCACCGGCTTGCCCTTGACCGCGTCGGTCATCAGCGACGCCGAGGCGCGCGAGATCGCGCAGCCCGCGCCCTCGAACCGCACGTCCTTGATCACGTCGTCCTCGACGTCCACGTGCACCGTGATGCGGTCGCCGCAGAGCGGGTTGTGTCCGTGGGCGTGGTGGTTCGCGTCTTCGAGCGGCCCGAAGTTCCGCGGCCGCTTGTTGTGGTCGAGGATGACTTCCTGGTACAGCTCCCGAAGGTCCGACATCAGCCGAACACCTCCCGCACCTTGGCGAGGGCCGCAACGAGCCGGTCGATTTCCTCGCGCGTGTTGTAGAACGCGACGGAGAGCCGCGCGGTGGCGGGCACGCCGAGCCGGTGCATCAGCGGCTGGCAGCAGTGGTGGCCCGTGCGGATGGCGACGCCCTCGCCGTCGAGGATGGTCCCGATGTCGTGCGGGTGCGCCGCGTCCATGACGAACGAGACGACGCTCGTGCGATCGGCGGCCGTGCCGACGATCCGGATGTCGGGAAACGCCGAGAGCCGTTCGAGGGCGTGCCTGACCAGGTCGTCTTCGTGCCGGTGCGCGCCGGCCAGGTCGAGCCCGGTGTAGTAGTCGATGGCGGCGGCCAGGCCGATGGCGCCGGCGATGTTGGGCGTGCCCGCCTCGAACTTCGCGGGCAGCGTGTTGTAGCGTCACCTCTTCGAGCGTGACCGAGCTGATCATGTCGCCGCCGCCCTGCCAGGGCGGCAGGCTGTCGAGCAGCGGCGCCTTCCCGTAGAGCACGCCGATGCCCGTCGGGCCGAACAGCTTGTGGCCCGAGAACGCGTAGAAGTCGCAGTCGAGCGCCTGGACGTCCACGGGCAGGTGGGCCACCGCCTGCGCGCCGTCGAGCAGCACCGGGATGCCGCGCGCGTGGGCGAGCCGGACGATCTCGGCGACCGGGTTGATGGTGCCGAGGGCGTTCGAGACGTGGCCGAGCGCGACGAGCCGCGTGCGATCGCCGAGCAGCCGCTCGTACTCGTCCATGCGCAGCTCGCCCGCGTCGGTCACGGGCACGACCCGCAGCAGGGCGCCCGTCGCCTCGCACGCCATCTTCCAGGGCACGAAGTTCGAGTGGTGCTCCAGGACGGACACCACGATCTCGTCGCCCGGCTGAAGGACCGCGCGCGCGAAGGACTGCGCGACGAGGTTGATCCCCTCGGTCGTCCCCCGCACGAAGACGACCTCGCGCGACTCGCGCGCGTTGATGAAGCGCCGCACCGTCTCGCGCGCGCCCTCGTACGCCGCGGTCGCGCGCTCGCTCAGCAGGTGCACGCCGCGGTGGATGTTCGCGTTGTCGTTCAGGTAGTAGCCGGTGATCGCGTCCATGACCGCCCGCGGCTTCTGCGTGGTCGCGGCGTTGTCGAGGTACGCGAGCGGGTGGCCGTGCACCCGCTGCTGCAGGATCGGGAAGTCGCGCCGGACCGTTTCCACGTCGAAGGGCGCGGCGACGGGTCGGGGCCCCGGGCTGACGTGCCGGGCGGTCGCGGTGCTCATGAGGCCGCCTTTCGGCCGGCCGCGCCCGGCAGCCGCTGGTCGAGCAGCGCGTCGAGCAGGGCGCGGACCGGCTCCAGCTTCATTTTGGACACCACGTCGGAGGCGAACGCCTGCACGAGCAGCGCCGCGGGCCTCGTCGCGCCCGATGCCGCGGGCGCGCAGGTAGAACAGCGCGTCCTCGCTCAGCTGCCCCACCGTGGCGCCGTGCGTGCACTTCACGTCGTTGGCGAAGATCTCGAGCTGCGGCTTCGTGTTGATCTGCGCCTCGTCGGACAGCAGCAGCGTCTTGTTGGTCTGCTTCGCGTCGGTCTTCTGCGCGTCGGGCCGCACGCGGATCCTGCCGTTGAAGACGGCCCGCGCCCGCCCGCCGAGGATGCCCTTGTAGACCTCGTGGCTGGTGCCGTGCGGCATCGCGTGGTCGATCTCGGTGTGGTTGTCCACCAGCTGCCGGCCGTCGGCGAGGTACAGGCCGTTCAGCGTGCAGTCGCGCCCTCCTCCGCCAGGACCGCGACGGCATCGTGCCGCGAGATGAGCCCGCCGAGGCTGACCGAGTGCGAGGAGACGGACGCCGACCGGCCGATGCGGAACTGCGTGAGGCCGACGTGGTAGCCGGTCCGACTCGCGCTGCAGCCGGTAGTGGTCCACGACCGCCCCGGCCGCCGCCACGAGCTCGGTCACGGCGTTGGTGAAGTAGTGGGCGCGCCCGAGGCTCGCGTAGGTCTCGACGATCCGCAGCTGGCTGTTCTCCCCGGCGAGGATCAGCGCGCGAGGGTGCGTGGCCCGAGCCGCGTCGGCCGACGACAGGAAGAGCAGCTGCACCGGCTCCTCGACGACGGCGCCGTCGGGAACCGTACCACGGCCGCGTCGGCGAACAGCGCCGTGTTCAGCGACGTCAACGCCCGCAGGTCGAACGGCGCGTGCGCGGCCAGGTGTCGCTCGAGTTGTCCCTGGTCCCACTTCAGGGCCGCGGCCAGGTCGCCGGCAAAGGTACCGGCCGGCAGGGCCGCCAGGCGGGACAGCTTCGCCGCGAAGCGGCCGTCCACGAACACCAGCACCGCACCCTCTACGCCGGGCACCAGGTAGGGCCAGACCTGAGCGGGGCGCACGTCGGCCGTCGAGCTGCCCGTGGGGAAACGCGCCTCCGCCATCGGCGGGACGTTCGTGAAGCGCCATTCCTCGTCCCGGGTCGTCGGGAACCCCAGCCGCTCGAACGCACCCATCGCCTTGTCGCGGGTCTCGCGCAGCCAGGCCGGCTGCCCCGCGCGCAGCGCAGAAAGCCCGTCGAACGCTTCCCGGTAGACGCCCACGCCGTCGCTCGTCTTGATCATCACACGTCCTGTCGATTGTCAGGTCACAAGGTCGCGACTGACCACTTGGCAAATCGAGAAGTGGTCAGTTGCCACCCTGTTCCCTCGGCCTCAGGCCCGGCCGCCCGCCGGCTCCACCTCGAGCCAGCCGTAGCCCTTGTCCTCCAGCTCCAGCGCCAGCTCCTTGCCGCCGGACCGGACGATCCGCCCCTCCGACAGCACGTGCACGTAGTCGGGCACGATGTAGTTGAGCAGCCGCTGGTAGTGCGTGACCACGAGGATCGCGCGGCGCGGGTCGCGCAGGGCGTTGACGCCGTTGGCGACGATCTTCAGGGCGTCGATGTCGAGGCCCGAGTCGGTCTCGTCCAGGATCGCCAGCTTCGGCTCGAGCACCGCCATCTGGAAGATCTCGTTGCGCTTCTTCTCGCCGCCCGAGAAGCCCTCGTTGACCGGCCGGCTCAAGCAGCGCCTGGTCCATGTCGAGCAGCTTCATCTTCTCCCGGACCAGCTGCATGAACTCCATCGCGTCCAGCTCGGGCTCGCCGCGGTGCTTGCGCACGGCGTTCAGCGCGGCCTTCAGGAAGTAGGCGTTGTTCACGCCGGGGATCTCGACCGGGTACTGAAACGCCAGGAACACGCCTTCGCGCGCCCGCTCCTCGGGGTCGAGGTCGAGCAGGTCGTGCCCCTCGTAGAGGACCGCCCCTCGGTGACCTCGTACTCGGCGCGGCCGGCCAGGACACCGCGCGAGCGTGCTCTTGCCCGAGCCGTTGGGCCCCATGATGGCGTGCACCTCGCCGGTGTTGATCGTCAGGTCGATCCCCCGCAGGATCTCGTTGTTGCCCACCCGGGCGTGCAGGTTTCGAATCTTCGAGCATCGTCGTCCCCATCATCAAGTCAACGAATCAGCAAATCACCAAATGACATCCTACCCCACCGAGCCTTCCAGGCTCACGCCGAGCAGCTTCTGCGCTTCCACCGCGAACTCCATCGGCAGCTCCCGGAACACTTCCTTGCAGAAGCCGCTGACGATCATGTTCACCGCGTCCTCGGTCGAGAGGCCGCGCTGGCGGCAGTAGAAGATCTGGTCCTCGCCGATCTTCGAGGTGGACGCCTCGTGCTCCACCTGCGAGGTCGTGTTCTTGATCTCGATGTAGGGGAACGTGTGCGCGCCGCACTTGTCGCCGATCAGCAGCGAGTCGCACTGCGAGTAGTTGCGCGCGTTCGCCGCGTTCTTCCCGATCTTCACCAGGCCGCGGTAAGTGTTCTGGCCGTGGCCCGCCGAGATCCCCTTCGACACGATCGTGCTGCGCGTGTTCTTCCCGAGGTGGATCATCTTGGTGCCCGTGTCCGCCTGCTGGAAGTTGTTGGTCACGGCCACCGAGTAGAACTCGCCGACCGAGTTGTCGCCCTGCAGGATGCAGCTCGGGTACTTCCACGTGATCGCCGAGCCGGTCTCCACCTGCGTCCAGGTGATCTTCGAGTTCACGCCGCGGCAGTGGCCGCGCTTGGTGACGAAGTTGTAGATCCCGCCCTTGCCGTTCTTGTCGCCCGGATACCAGTTCTGGACCGTCGAGTACTTGATCGTCGCGTTGTCCAGCGCCACCAGCTCCACCACCGCCGCGTGCAGCTGGTTCTCGTCGCGCATCGGCGCCGTGCAGCCTTCGAGGTAGCTCACGTGCGCCCCCTCGTCGGCGACGATCAGCGTCCGCTCGAACTGCCCGGTGTTCTGCGGCGTTGATGCGGAAGTAGGTGGACAGCTCCATCGGGCAGCGCACGCCCTTCGGGATGTAGCAGAAGGAGCCGTCGCTGAAGACCGCCGAGTTCAGCGCCGCGAAGAAGTTGTCGGTGTACGGCACGACGCTGCCGAGGTACTGCCGCACCAGCGTCGGGTGCTCCCGCACCGCCTCGGAGAACGAGCAGAAGATGATGCCCAGCTCGGCCAGCTTGCCCTTGAACGTCGTCGCCACCGACACGCTGTCGAACACCGCGTCCACGGCGACCCCGGCCAGCGCCTTCTGCTCCTCCAGCGGAATCCCGAGCTTCTCGAACGTCTCCCGAATCTCGGGATCGACCTCGTCCAGGCTCTTCGGGCCTTCCTTCCGCCTGGGCGCCGAGTAGTAGATGATGTCCTGGTAGTCGATGGGCTCGTGCTTGACGTTCGCCCAATCCGGCTCCTTCATCGTGAGCCAGGCCCGGTAGGCCTTCAGGCGCCACTCCAGCAGCCACTCCGGCTCGCCCTTCCGCACGGAGATCTGCCGGACGACGTCCTCGCTCAGCCCACGCGGGATGGTATCGGCCTCGACGTCGGTGACGAACCCGTACTTGTAGTCCTGGGTGGCGAGCTGCTCGATAGTGCGTTCGGCTGTGCTCATTGGGAATGCCTCTGATGGCTGGCAGCAGGCAGTTGGCAGCTGGCAGACAGGCTCCCGGATCACGTGTGATCCGCTGCGAGCTGCCGGCTGCTAGCTGCCGGCTTGCTGGGCCGGCGGTCCGCAGGCCGGCCTACGGGAAACGCTGACCGGAATTGGGGGCCGGCTTCCGGTCAGCATCTCAATCCGACCGTTCTGGTCTCCAATATAACACATACAGGACCAAAAGAGTCTGATATAGAGATACAGGATGGGGCGGAGGGGTTACAGGGCCGGGATACGGGTCAGCTGGCAGCTTGCGGTGCCAGCTGGCAGCCGTTCGAAGTTGCGGGAGGGCGTGACCCGCTGCGAGCTGCCTGCTGCCCGCTGCCGGCTATTTGGGGATAGCGGGGCAGATGACCGCCCGCGAGCCCGCGACATGCACCTCGTGCGTCTTCCCCTCGACCTTCAGCACGACCTTGTAGCCGCTGGTGACCACCTGGGCGTACATCCGGTCCTTTTCGGGGCAGCCGAGCGCAGCGTCGGGCCAGGTCGCCGGACTGGCCGACTCGAGCGTCACGTCCTCGGGCCGGACCTTCAGCCTCTTGACGAGGTGGTCCTTGGCGCGGGCGACGGCGGCAGCCTTCTCCCTGGCAGGATCGGCAGGTTCTTCGCCGAGTTTCACCTGGGGCTCCTCGCCAGCGGACAGCTGGCCGCTGGCCGCTGGCAGCGAAAGAACGGCGGGCCGCGGGGCCGAAGCTGCCAGCGCGACACGCGTGATGTGCTGCCAGCTGCCGGCTGCGGGCTGCCAGCTGCACAACGCGAGCGTCGCCGTAAGCACCGCGAGCGCCCTTACGCCCACCGTCCCCTCGTGTCCATCAGCTCGTTCCACCACGCCCGGTCGAGGAACGAGTCGTCTGGCACGGTCAGCATTCTCGCGAAGTGCCCGGGCGCCACGGTCAGCGTCATGATGGCGGTGGGCAGGTACTGCCGCATCGCCACGTCCGTCCCGCCGATGACGGCCTGTGCGCCCTCGATCTCGTTGAAGGACTTCCAGAAGAAGCTGCACGCGGAGCCGAACGGCGCGGCCACGACGTTCTCCGTGGACCAGTACCCCGCCAGCGTCGTCAGGGCCGCGAGCCTGTCGGGATCGACGAGGAACGTGACGCTGCGCACCTTGTCCCACTGATCGAGGCGCAGCGGACCCACGAGGATGCTCCCGGTCTCCGGGACGGGCGGCTTGCCGCGGTCGAGGTACGCCTGGGCGATCTCGGGCGTTGCCCGAAGCCCCTCGCCTTTCGGGGCGCCGACGCCGTCGGTCAGGAAGTGCGCCATGAACGGGGGCGGCGGCCCCTGCTCGATGCCGAGTGCCCGGTGGGCCCCCTTGCAGCCGCCCCCGCCCTTCTTCAGCACCAGGGTGTCGCCCGCCAGCCAGCGGTCGTAGTACCGAGAAACAGCACTCCTCGCCCTCGGGCTCGAAGACTGGCGCGAACGCCTCCCCGGGCCGTGCGTCGTAGACCGCGAGCAGCGGGGTCTGCAGCCGCAGCTTGCTCATCAGCCGGCCAATCGACTCGGTGGTCGGGCGCGGCGACTCGGTGGTCGTCGTCCTGCCGCTCATCGGTACCTCCACGGTGTCGGGGGTCGCGCCTATTTTACCGCGGCTGGTCGCCGCCCGGTCCCTGCGCTGACGATCAGGCCGACGACCACCACGACCAACGCGCCCACGACGTTGTACCAGAGGTAGGAGATGTTGGTGTAGCGCGCCGACCAGAGCACCGTCGCGAAGCCGGCGATCATGCCCACGAACGCGCCGGTGCCGGTGGCGTGCCGCGTCCCGATGGCCAGCGCGAAAGCCCCCAGCAGCGTGCCGTAGAACAGCGAGCCGACCATGTTGACGACCTCGATCAGCGATCCGGCCCGCGCGGCGAACACGGCAAACACGCACGCAACGCCGCCCCAGAAGGCGGTGGCCAGCTTCGAGACGATCAGGTAGTGGCTGTCGGGAGCAATCTTGCGGATGTGCCTCCGGTAGATGTCGATCACCGTCGCCGTCGCCAGAGAGTTCATCTCCCCCGCCGCCGACGACATCGCGGCGGCGAAGATCGCGGCGATGATGACGCCGATCAGGCCGACTGGCATCCGGGTCGTCACGAACGTCGGGAACACGTAGTTCACGTCCTCGTAGAGCCGGTCCCCGGTGACCTCCTTCACGAGCGCCGCCGCCTCGCGGCGGGTGGCGGCGAGGTGCGCGTTGGAGGAGACGAACCCGGCGCGCGCCGCGGCGAGGCGGCTCTCGTCACCCGACCGCCGCGCGTCGATGAAGGCCCGGGCGGCATCCTGCCGCTGCGTGTATGCCGCGGAGAACCGCCCCTCCAGTCGTCGGTACTCCCCGGCCCGCGCGCTCGACTCGACCTTCGACTGGTGAACCGGGTTGAAGAGCATCGGCGGCTCGGTGAAGACGTAGAAACCGAAGAGCAGCACGCCGGTGAGGAGGATCACCGCCTGGAGGGGAATCTTGAAGTAGGCGCTCATCAGCAGCGAGCTGCGGCCCTCGTCGATCGACCTCGCCGTTAGGTACCGCTGCACCATGCTCTGGTCGCACCCGAAGTACGAGAGCATCAGGAACAGGCTGGCGATCGTGCCCGAGAAGATCGTGTAGCGCTCCGTGAAGTTGAAGGAGAAGTCGAGTGTCTGCAGGCGCCCGACCGTCCCCGCCAGGTGGAGGGAGTCGCTGACGCTGACGCCGTCGGGCAGGCCGAGCACGAGGGCC
The DNA here is from genome assembly GCA_963744445.1 of uncultured Acidobacteriota bacterium. Classification (GTDB taxonomy): domain Bacteria; phylum Acidobacteriota; class Vicinamibacteria; order Vicinamibacterales; family Fen-181; genus CAVUTP01. The sequence continues at coordinate 248,159 of CAVUTP010000014.1, read as the reverse complement.
ACCAGGGCCGCCGCCATACCGCCGACGATGATGAACATCTGCTTGACGTCGGTCCACGCGACGGCTTGCACCCCGCCGAACATCGTGTAGACGATTGTGGGAACCCCGATCGCGAGAACGGTGAGCGTCAGGTTCCACCCCAGGACGACCGACAGGATCACCGCCGGCGCGGCGATGACCACCCCGCTGGAGAGGCTGCGGCCCCCGAGGAACAGGAGCGTCGCAAGGGCACGGGTCTTGGCGTCGAATCGCTGCTCCAGGTACTCGTACGCCGTGTAGACGCGCGCGCGGAAGAAGAACGGCACCACCGTGACCGACAGGATCACCATCGCGATCGGCAGGCCGAAATAGAACTGGATGAAGCGCATGCCGTCCGAGTAGCCCTGCCCGGTGGTTCCCACCAGCGTGATCGCGGAGAGCTGGGTGGCCATCACCGAGAGCCCCGCGGCCCACCACGGGATGCTGCGCTTGGCCAGCAGGTAGCCGTCGATCTCGTCGGCGTGGTGCGTCCTCTTCAAACCGTCGTAGACCAGCCACGCCAGGTAGGCGCCGATGATCGCCCAGTCGAGGATGTGCATGGTGGCGCTTCGGTGGTCGCGTGTCAGCTCGAGAAGTACAGTCCGAAGGCCCAGAGGCCGGCGACGACCGCCGCCTCGACCAGCAGGACGGCCACATAGGTGGGCCAGCGGTTCTGGGCGTTCTCCGGCGGCTGATGGCCGGCTGGCTGGATTGTCATAGCTGCCTGCTCCGTTCCAGGCGGCTGGCGTCGGCCGACGCGAGCCGTGCCCGGGCCTGCCCCACCCACTGGCGGTCGCGCTCGAGCGAGGCCGACGACGCCTCGAGGGCCTCGAGGATGCGTTCGGGAGCGGGGCCGCCCGGCGTCCGCCTGACCTGGACGAAGTGGCGAGGGGAGAGAATCTGGCGCAGCACGTTGTCGTCGTACTGGATTGGGCGACCGATCAGTTCCGAGGAGGCGCGGGCGACGACCTCAGCGGGCGGCTCCTGATCGGCGGCCGCCACCCGGGCGGCGATGGCGTGGGCCGTACCGAAGCAGACGCCGTGATCCCGCACGAGCGTGTCGGCCAGCTCCGTCAGCGTCGTGCCGCCCTCGCCCGCGCGCCGCTCGAGAGCGGCGGCGTCGAACTCCGCGGTCGCCATCGCGGCCGCAACCAGGGTCACGGCCCGCCGCGCGCCGCGAAACACCGAATCCACCAGAGGCTGGAGGTCGTCCTCGGTGTCCACGATGTCGCCGAAGGGCGTGTTGTGCACGGCCAGCACGACGGCCATCGACTCGCCGAGCGCCCGGCTGCACAAGGCCCTGGCGTGTTCGAGCGCGACCGGGTTGCGCTTCTGGGGCATGATGCTCGACCCCTGCACGAAGCCGTCGCCCAGCCTCATGTAGCCGGTACTCGACGGTGCACCACGCCAGGAAGTCCTGCACGACCCGGCCGAGGCCGGCGAGAAGGACCGACGCCGCGGTCGTGTTCTGCAGCAGCCAGTCCGCGGCGCCGATGCTGCCGTAGGTGTTGCCCGTCGCGCCCTCGAAGCCGAGCAGTTCCGCCACCAGGTCGCGGTCGATGGGAAATCCCGTCCCGGTGATGGCGCACGCGCCCAACGGGGATCGGTTGGTTGTCGCGTAGGCCGGCTTCAGCCGCGCCACGTCGCGCTCGAGCTGCTCGACGACCGCGAGCAGGTAATGGGCGACCGTCGAGGGTTGCGCCGGCTGCGTGTGCGTGTGGAGGGCGAGGATCGTGTCGCGCTGACGCACGGCCACGCCGAGCAGCGACGTCCGCAGGTGCAGGCACGCCTCGACGAGCCCCAGCAGGTCCTGCCGCTGCCGCATCCGGTACAGCGTCATGTCGATGTCGTTGCGGCTGCGCGCGGTGTGCAGGCGACCCGCGACGTCGGGGCCGCAGGAGCCTTCGACGAGCCTGTTGACGTAGAAGAAGAGATCCTCGAAGGTGCCGTCGAAAACGGCGCGCCGGATCTCCGCCTCGTCCAGAGAGTCGAGCGCGTCGCGCAGTCGCCGCGCGTCCCCGGCCGTCACGATCCCCCGCTCCGCGAGCATGACCAGGTGCGCGTAGTGGATGGCGATCAGCGGGGAGAGGAAGAGCCGCTTCGCGTCCTCGAAGTTCTCGTTGAGGACCGACGAGACGTACTCGGGGGCGAAGCGCATGCATCAGTATAGCTGGCAGCTGGCAGCGGGCAGCGGGCAGCGGCTGGGAGGCAGCGGGTAGCTCGTTGGCAGGGCGCCGGCTGGCAGCGGGCAGCTCGCGGCGCGGAACGGCTCTTGCTCGGGCCGTTCCCTGTGCCAGAGGAAGCCACGAAGGCGGCAGATCTCGCCGTGGAAGCAGCGGCGGCCGCGCGCGCCGCCGGGCTCCGGTACGTGAGCGACGCACGGCCGGGCTTCTCGCGCGAGCGGGAGGGTGAGGGCTTCGTCTACCGGACGCCGGACGGCGACCGGGTGACTGACGACCGCCAGCTCGAGCGCATCCGCAAGCTGGCCATCCCCCCGGCCTGGACCGAGGTCTGGATCTGCCCCTTCCCCAACGGCCACTTGCAGGCATCCGGCCGCGACGCGAAAGGACGCAAGCAGTACCGCTACCACGCACGCTGGCGCGAAGTGCGCGACGAAACGAAATACGGCCGGATGACCGCCTTTGCCGAAGCCCTCCCGGCCATCCGGCAGCGCGTCGAGGAAGACCTCCAGCTCAAGGGCCTGCCGCGGCGCAAGGTGGTGGCAACGGTCGTGCGCCTCCTCGAGACGACATTCATCCGGATCGGCAACACCGAGTACGCGAAGCAGAACCGGTCGTTCGGCCTGACCACGCTGCGCGACCGGCACGTCGAGATCGACGGGGCGCGCCTCCGTTTCTCCTTCAGGGGGAAGGCGGGCAAGCAGCACACGGTGGACGTGACCGACCGGCGCCTCGCCTCGATCGTGAAGCGTTGCCAGGACCTCCCCGGGTACGAGCTGTTCCAGTACCTCGACGAACAGGGCGAGCGTCAGACCGTGGACTCCGCGGACGTCAACCAGTACCTCCGCGAGGTGAGCGGGCAGGACTTCACCGCGAAGGACTTCAGGACGTGGGCCGGGACGGTGCTCGCGGCCATCGCGCTGCAGGAATTCGACGCCTTCGACTCGCAGGCGCAGTGCAAGAAGAACATCGTGCGGGCGGTGGAGGACGTGGCGAGGCAGCTCGGAAACACGCCCGCGATCTGCCGGAAGTCGTACGTGCACCCGGTCGTGATCGACGCCTACCAGGAAGGGCTGACCCTGAAGACGCTGCAGAAGCGGACCGAACGGGCACTCGCCCGGTCGGATGTCGGCCTGAAGCCGGAGGAACAGGCGGTGCTCGCGTTCCTGCGTGCGTGCCTCTCGCGCGAGGCGGTTCAGCGCAAGATCGCGTGAACCCAGGGGACGCTGCCCGTTCAGGGTCGAGGGTTCAGGGTCTCCTCACAGCGTCGGGGCGCGAGGCCACCCTCAGCTCTCAACCCTCAACCGTCAACCACTTCTAGAACCGCAGCAGATAGCTCATCTTCACGAAGAACTGCCTCCCCGTGGACGTGCGGGTGGCGTCGGTGCGGATCACCGACGGAGACTGGCGCGGGTCCACCCGGAGGTTGGCGTAGGCGTCGGTGTAGCCGACGTACAGCGCAGTGCCGGGGTTCACCAGGTAGGTCACGAGGACGTCCGCGGTGAACCGCTTGTCGGCCTCCAGGTCCACCAGGCTGCTGTCGGGGGTCAGCACGTTGTAGTCGAGGATCGCTCGCAGCGACAGCTCGCGGGTGAACTGGTAGTTCGCCTTCGCCCGGAAGAGGTGCAGTCGGAAGATCGAATCGCCCTCGCTGACGCCGGCCGGACGTTCGTCCCCGGCCGTCAGCGAGTTGAAGATGTAGGTTCCCTCGATCCGCAGCGGCGGCGTGGGCCGCAGCGTCACGCCGGTCTCCACCTCGAAACCGTCGGCCAGGAACGGCACTCCCTGCGCGGGGTAGTAGTTGATCTCGGGACCCTGGTTGTAGGCGAACATCCCCGACAGCCACTTCAGCCACTCGGTCTCGCTGAACACCCTGAAGGAGTGCTTGTCGAACCCGATGCCCTGGAACAGCTCGTACGCCGGGCCCGCACCCATGTGAACCTGCGTGCCCGCCGGGAGCTCGAACTCCACCTCCGGCCCGGCCTCCCACTCCTGCAGTTCGCCGCGCTGATCCCAGATCACGGTCGCCTCGAACGACGGACCCCAGCTCAACAGCGCGCTGTCCTTCGGGAACCACTTGTACTGGATGTCGTTCTCCCACCGCCTGATGTCAACCCTGGGCACGAAGCCCAGCTCGGTCCGGAAGCCTTCGCTCCGGTCGGCATAGCCGCTTTGAATCTCGAGGTTGCGGCTCTCGTAGCTCACGCCGGCGAGGAACGCCGGCCCGGACTGCTCGCGGCCGTCGGCACGTGTCGTCCGGCTGCCGATCGCCTGACCGTTGACGACCCAGTTCTCCCCCAGGCGCAGGCGCAGATCCGCGGAGGCGACCCGGTTGGAGCTGCCGGCGAAGTCGACGCTCGTGAACATCCCTCCGATCGTGGACTGCCGCGCGAACTCACGAACCACGCGGCCGACCGCAACGACAGCCCGATCGCCAAAGCCTGCGTCGTCGGGCGGAAGCTGTTCGCCGGGGGCCTGGTCGTCCATCACCAGGCCGGCTACGGTCCACTTCCCCACGCGCCCGGTAATTCGTCCACCGAACTGGGGATCGACGATGCGGCGCGAGAAGAACAGCTCCTCCGGCGTGGAGAAGTAGCTCGCGTTCTCGATGAAGAACGGCCGCTTCTCCGGGAACTGGACCTCGAACCGCTGGTTGATGGTCACCTGCGGCTCGTCGGACTCCACCTGGCTGAAGTCCGGGTTGAGCGCGACGTCGAGCGTGAGCGCGTCCTTGACCACCATCTTGGCGTCGAGGCCGGCCCGCCCCTCCTTCTTCCGGCCGTACGCGCCGCTTTCCTCGTCCAGGAAGCGGGAACCGGTGAACGCGCCGTACGGGATCAACTGCACGTTCCGGCCGGGGGAGATGCCCTCGAGCCCCTTGAGGGTCGAGAACTGCCGAACCATTCCCTCGACGCGGCGCGTGATGTAGGGCCAGAGCGACGTCTCGTTCCGGGTGGGAATGATCCTCCCGACCGCCATGCCCCACTCCTGAACCGGGGCGTTCGTGAAGCGCAAGCTCTTGAACGGGATGCTCATGAGGACCGCGAAGCCGTCGGCGGTCAGCCTGCCCTCCGAGTGCCACAGCGTGTCGAAGCTGTAGTCGTCATCCTGCCCCTCGGTGGAGATGGCGTCGGACTGGATACCAAGCGGGTTCACCAGGAAGATGTACGCGTGCCGGCGGTCGTGAAACGTGTCGAGCACGATCCCGACGGCATCGTCACCCTCGATCGACTCGCGCTTCGCCATTCGCGCGCGAACGGCGCCGGGCGTCTCCTTGCAGAGGAAGATGGCGTAGAGGTTCGACTGGTCGTAGCCAAGGTAGACGGTGGTCTCGCGGCTGACGGGTTCGCCGTCGCCGGGCTCGCGCTGGCGCAGGCCGGTGACGGCGGTCCAACCGGGAGGGACCTGTGCGCCTACGAAATCGTCCAGGCGCGGCGGCGCCGGCACTCGCTGGATCGTCAGCTCGGGTCTTTCCTGGGCAGCCGCCATCCCGGCGGCGAACAGGACGAGCAGGGTCGCGCACAGGGCGCGGCAGGCAGACGAGGGCATCGGCAAGGTCGGCTCCCGGCGGGGGCGAATCGCAACAGTATAGTCGGCCCATGCCCGGCGCCCCGCACGTGACCGGCGCCGTGATTGTCGTGGGCGCACTGGTGGCGGCCTTCGGACCAGCAGGGAGCCCCTCTGCCGTCTCATGTTTGCTATCATCCTAACTTGGCGCATTTGTGCCGTCGGCGTGGCGCGTGGCCGATCGCCGACCGGCAAAACCAGCAGCGTTAGCCTAGCGAGGCGAAGCCACGCTGCGCATGCTCGACGGTCCGAGGCGGAGCCTCGCCAGGTATGACCATGGAGCAGTCTCCCGAGCCCACTGGCCCGCCGCCGCGCCGCGGCCCCTCCGTCGACCTCGACCCGAACGGGATCGTCACGGGCAAGGGCCCGGACAGGCAACGGCGCCAGTTCCTGAACTACTCGTTCTACCGGCTCGATCCGGTGTTCCGGCGGCTCCCCGCCGACGAGCGGCGGGCGGCGGCGGCCGAGTTCGTCGAACTGGTGCGGAAGTGGGAGTCTTCGGACGACCTGATCCTCCGCACCTACTCGCTCGTGGGCCTGCGCGCGGGCGTGGACTTCATGCTCTGGCGGATCGCGTTCGACCCGCTGTGCTTCCAGTCGATGGAGGCGGCGATCAGAAGGTCACAACTGGGCGCCTACCTGTCGCAGGTACACAGCTTCCTGTCGCTCCAGCGCCGGTCGGAATACGTCAACCGGATGAAGGGCGCCGGGGAGGCTGTCGAGTTGCTGGCGGGCCAGGGGAAGTATCTATTCGTGTACCCCTTCACGAAGACGCGGCCGTGGTACCGGCTTTCGCCCCACGCGCGGCAGGGGATGATGGACGAGCATATCGCTGCCTCCGCGCCGTTCAAGGGCGTCCACCTGAACACGAGCTACAGCTACGGCATCGACGACCAGGACTTCGTGGTCGCGTTCGACTCGGACTACCCGCAGGAGTTCGTCGATCTCGTGGGGCGGCTGCGGTATACGGAGGCGAGCCTCTATACGCAGCGGGACACGCCGATGTTCGCGTGCGCGAAGGTGCCCATCGACGCGATCCTCGCGCAACTGGCGAACATCGATTAGCGAGCGACGCCGCGTCCGAGGCGACCGTGTCCACGCCATCGCGCGCGCAACGATGACGTCCGACGCCGCGGCCTGCTCGACCGACCAGCACTCTCGAGGGTTCTCACCCAGTGCGCGCGAGGAGGATGCTCGATGTCTCAGCCCCCCGATCCTGAGGTCCTCGTCGTCGGCGCCGGTCCGGTCGGGCTGGCAGCGGCCCTGTTCCTGCGGCGGCACGGGGTCCGCGTGGAAGTCGTCGACATGCACCAGCGGACCAGCCAGCACAGCTACGCGCTCGCGATCCATCCGCGGACGCTCCAGATTCTCGACGAAGCAGGGCTCTCCGAAGGGCTGATCGCCGCGGGCCGGAAACTGACGAAGGTCGCGTACTACGAAGGGCAGGAGCGGCGCGTCGAGATCGACTATTCGGCCCTCCCGTCCAAGCATCCCTATCTCCTCGTCCTCCGCCAAAGCCTGCTGGAGAGGGCCGCCGAGGAGGCGCTCCGCCAGGCGAACCTCAAAGTCCTTTGGGGATACCGTCTCGAGTCCCTCGACGCGGAGGACGGCACCCTCCTGGCGGAGGTGGCGAAGCTCGACCAGGTCGCGACCGGCTACCCGGTCGCGCGAAGCGAGTGGGTCGTCGTGCGAAGCGCGACGGTCCGACCGGTCTATGTGATCGGCGCCGACGGGTACGATTCGGCCGTGCGGCGGATGGCCGGCATCGAGATGGCCGAGCACGGCGCCGGCCAGCACTTCTCGGTCTATGAGATCGAGGCGACGGGGGACCTTCCCGCCGAGGTGCGTGTCATCCTCGATCCAGACCTGACGAGCGTCTACTGGCCCCTCGAGGAGGGGCGCTGCCGCTGGGGATTTCAGATCCGGGACGCCTCGGGACACGCGGCATCGATGGAACGGCTCGAGCAGCTGATCGCTGCCAGGGCTCCCTGGTGGACGGCGCGGCCGACGCAGATCTACTGGTCGACGCTCGCCCTCTTCGAGGGGCGCGTCGCGCGGAGCTTCGGCAAAGGAGGCGTCTGGCTCGCCGGGGACGCCGCGCACCTGGCGGCTCCGATCGGCGTGCACAGCTTGAATTCGGGGCTGGCGGAGGCGCGCGAGCTGGCGACGCGCATGACGCGGATCCTGCGCGAGGGGGGGGCCGCGTCGCTGCTCGAGGAGTTCGCGACCGAGACGCACGAGTCGTGGGAGAGTTTCCTCGAAGACGCTTCCGGCGCAGGCGGCCGGGAGGTGCGCGCGCTTCCCGGGGCGGACCCGTGGGTCAGACAGAACCGGGCGAGGATCTTCGCCTCCGTTCCGGCCTCGGGCGACGACCTCGAGCTGCTTGTCGGACAGATCGGCCTCACGGTCTCGTCCGCCTTCGCGCCCAGGCGCTCCGGCCCTTCGACCCCTCGAGAGCCTCGGGGTCGCCCCGAGCCAAGTCGAGGGGCGACTGGCTCAGGGCCGTCCTGAGCGGCGGTCGAAGGAGCGAGACCGCGCCGTAGCTCGCGCACCGCCCAATGGTGCCCGCTTGACTCCCGGCCCCCGATGCGCGATGTTAGAAATGGCTACTCTTCAAACTCAAAGCGGGGGACAGGCTTGGCTCAGACGGAAGCAAACCTGCTCGACAACCCTGTCTCCGGCCGTCCCACGCTCATCCTGCGTTCGCCGGATTTCCACTCCATCACCGAGGTCGTCGCCGAGCCGGTCGAGCGGCGGACACCAATCGGCTGGTGGCTCTTCTTCATCCCTTCCCTCGCGCTGCTCGGTCTTCTCGGCATGGCCGTCTCGTGGCTGTTCTGGGAGGGCGTCGGCGTCTGGGGCCTCAACGTCCCCGTCGGCTGGGCCTGGGACATCACGAACTTCGTGTTCTGGGTCGGAATAGGGCACGCCGGAACGCTCATCTCGGCGATCCTCTTCCTCTTCCGCCAGAGATGGCGCACCTCGATCAACCGCTCGGCGGAGGCGATGACCATCTTCGCCGTGATGTGCGCCCTGACGTTCCCGGGTATCCACGTCGGACGCGTCTGGGTCGCCTACTGGATGTTCCCGATCCCGAACCAGATGGGTACGTGGCCCAATTTCCGGAGCCCGCTCCTCTGGGACGTCTTCGCGGTCAGCATCTACGGAACCGTCTCGGCCCTGTTCTGGTACGTCGGCTTGATCCCGGACCTGGCGACGATTCGCGATCGGGCGAAAACGCGCGCGCGGCAGTTCGTGTATGGTCTCCTGGCCCTCGGGTGGCGGGGCTCGGTGCGGCAATGGCATCACTACGAAACGGCCTACCTCATTCTCGCCGCCCTCGCGACGCCGCTCGTGCTCTCGGTTCATTCGATCGTCTCGATGGATTTCGCGGTGTCCCTCCTCCCCGGATGGCATACGACGATCTTCCCGCCCTACTTCGTCGCGGGCGCGATCTTCTCCGGGTTCGCCATGGTGCTGACGCTGATGGTGATCTGCCGCAAGGCGTTCCGCCTCGAGCAGATCATCACCCTCCGGCACTTCGACTACATGGCGAAGATCATGCTGGTGACCGGGTCGATGGTCGGCTACGCCTATGCTTCGGAGTTCTTCACCGCCTGGTACAGCGGGAACCCCTACGAACTCTCGGCGTTCCTGAACCGCGCGCTCGGACCGTACGCCTGGGCCTACTGGATCATGATTGCCTGCAACGTGATCAGTCCCCAGATCTTCTGGTTCAAGAAGGCGCGCACGAGCATCCCGATCCTGTTCGTGCTGTCGATCGTCATCAACGTGGGCATGTGGTTCGAGCGGTTCGTGATCATCGTGACGTCGCTGCACCGTGACTTCCTCCCCTCGGCCTGGGGCTACTTCACGCCCACGATCTGGGACGTGGCGTGCCTGCTCGGGAGCTTCGGGCTCTTCTTCACGATGTTCTGCCTGTTCGTGCGCTTTCTTCCGATGGTGGCCACCGCCGAGGTCAAGACCGTCCTGCCGCAGGCCGATCCGCATTGGCAGCCCGGCCCCGAACGCCAGGTCAGGGAACACCGAGCCGCGCCGCAGCCCACTCCCGGAGGGCCCTTCGACCCTTCGAGAGCCTCAGGGTCTCCCCGACCCTTCGGCGAAGCTCAGGGTCGCCCTGAGGCTCTCGAAGGGCGAGCCGGGTCGAGGGGCGGCTGGCTCAGGGCCGTTCTGAGCAAGGTCGAGGGGCTCAGGGCCATGCCGTTCGTACACCGGCTCCCGAAGGGACCCTGCTACGGAATCCTCGCCGAATTCGCGACGCCGGCGGACCTCTATCACGCGTGCGAGCGGGTGCGTGACGCGGGTTTCACCCGGTGGGATGCCCACAGCCCGTTTCCCGTCCACGGCCTCGGGGGCGCGATGGGGCTCAGGCGCTCCCCGCTTCCCTGGATCGTCCTCGTCATGGGGCTGACGGGGGCCGCGCTCGGATTCGTCCTGCAGTGGTGGGTCCACGCCTCCGCCTACCCGCTCGCCATCAGCGGCAAGCCATACTTCGCGTGGCCCGCCTACGTGCCGATCACATTCGAGGTCGGCGTCCTCTTCGGCGCGCTCGGCGCCGTCTTCGGCATGTTCGGCCTGAACCAGCTGCCCATGCACTACCACCCGCTCTTCCGATCCCGGGTCTTCGAGCGGGTGACCGACGACGCCTTCTTCATCTCGATCGAATCTTGGGACCGCCGGTTCGATCAGTCGGCCACCCGGACGCTGCTGGAAACGCTGGGCGCACGAAGCGTCGAGGTCCTGGAGTCCTGAATGATCCCCGAACGCGATCGCGTCGCGCTGCGGCCCGAGCAGGCCGCGATCCCGCCGGGGCATCCGTGGAACCGCCTTCCCGTCATTGGCGCTGTCTGCGCCCTGCTGGGGGCGGTGCCCTGCGCGATTCTGGGGGCGGCAAATCCAAAGCAGTTCTTCTTCTCGTGGCTCGTGTCGTTCCTGTTCTTTCTGAGCCTGGCGCTCGGCGCGCTCTTCTTCGTGCTGATCCAGTACGCGACTCAGGGAGGATGGGGGATCGTGCTGCGGCGGATCGGCGAGACGATCTTCGCCACGCTTCCCGTGATGGCCGCCCTCTTTGTGCCGGTGGTCCTCGGCCTGCGCGATTTGTACTCATGGAGCGCCCCCGGGGCAGCCGCGCACGATGCGCTGCTTCGCTGGAAGGCGCCATACCTCAACGTGCCGTTCTTCCTGGTCCGAGCGGCGCTCTACTTTGGAATCTGGTCCGGCATCGCCCTCCTGTACTACCGCGGCTCGCGCCGTCAGGACGCGACGGGCGACCCCGGGCTGTCGGCCCGCCTGCGACGCCTCGCCGGGCCCTCCATCATCGTCCTCGCGCTGACCCAGACCTTCGCCTCTATCGACTGGATCATGTCGCTCACGCCGCACTGGTACTCGACCATCTTCGGCGTCTATTTCTTCTCGGGTTCCTTCGTAGGGTTCATCGCGCTCCTCTCGGTCGTCGTGGTGGCGATGCGCCGGGCGGGGCTGCTGGACACGGTCATCAGCGCCGAGCACCTGCACGATATCGGGAAATTCCTTTTCGCATTCACGGCGTTCTGGGCCTATATCGCCTTCTCCCAGTTCTTCCTCATGTGGTACGCGAACCTCCCGGAGGAGACGATCTGGTACAAGGCCCGGATCGAGGGGTCCTGGATGCAGGTCTCGCTGCTCCTCATGGCGGGACATTTCGTGGTGCCGTTCTTCTACCTGATGGGGCGGACCGTCAAGCGGAAGGGAGCGACCCTGGCCATCGGGGGAGTGTGGCTCCTCGCCATGCACTTCATGGATCTCTACTGGCAAGTCATGCCGACGCTCCATCCCGAAGGGGTCCGTCCGTCGGCGTTGGATGTGGCCGCGCTCGTCACCGTCGGCGGATGCTTCGTCGCGGCGGCGAGCTGGCTGATGAAGCGGCAGGCGCTTGTGCCACTGCGCGACCCGAGGCTCGCCGAATCGCTGGCCTTCGAGAATGCCTGAGGAACGAAAGCGGCCTGTGCTTGCCCGGCGGGCGGGTCAACTTTAGGATGGGAAGAGGGCAGTCACGTCGGACAACAACCAGGAGCGAGGTCAGCGATGATGAAGAAGAGCTGGCGGAGGATGACCTTGGCTTGTGTGGCGGCCGGGCTGGTGGCGGTATCGGTCTGGCCGGGCGCCGCTGTCGCCGCCTCGTCCGTCACCGGAACCGTCACCTTCGACGGGAAAGTCCCCACGCTCAAGCCGCTCGCCATGGAAGCCGACCCCGCGTGCGCCAAGATGCACTCGGGACCTGTGCCGAACGAGATGCTGGTCCTCGGCAACGGCAACGCCATGGGGAACATCATGGTCTGGGTCTCGAAGGGTCTCCCGGCCGGGAAGACCTGGCCCGCTCCCAAGACCCCGGTGGTCCTCGACCAGAAAGGCTGTCAGTACCGCCCCCACGTCATGGGGATCATGGTCGGGCAGACCTACAAGATCCTCAACTCCGACGGCATCCTCCACAACGTCCACGCGCTACCCAAGATCAACAAGGCCTTCAACCGGGCGATGCCGGCGACGGTCAAGGAAGCGACCGCGACGTTCGACAAGGAGGAGGCGGTCTTCCACATCAAGTGCGACATCCACCCCTGGATGAGCGCCTACGTCGGCGTCTTCACGCATCCCTTCTTCTCGGTGACGAGCACGGACGGAAAGTTCACGATCTCGGGCCTGGATCCGGGGACCTACGAGATCACCGCCTGGCACGAGCGGCTGGGGACGCAGACGGCCTCGGTCACGGTTGGCGCCAACGAGACGAAGACCCAGAACTTCAAGTTCACCACCCCCGCCGCGAAGTAGCGATCCGGAGAACAGCCGCATGAGTCAGCCCCCAGCTGGCGCCGCGTCCAAGTCGCACGTCGCGCACGAAGCCCGTCACGAGGAGCTCGGCTTCTGGCGCACGTACGTCTTCTCCACCGACCACAAGGTCATCGGCATCCAGTACGGCGTCACCGGCCTGCTGTTCCTCCTCTTTGGCTTTTCGCTGATGATGCTCATGCGGTGGCAGCTCGCCTACCCGGGCGCCCCGCTGCCGCTGCTCGGCAGGCTCCTCGGCGCAGCGCGCATGCCGGGCGGAACGATGCTCCCCGAGTTCTACAACGAGCTCGGGGCGATGCACGGCACCATCATGGTCTTCCTCGGGGTGGTGCCCCTCGCCGTCGGAGGTTTCGGGAACTTCGTGCTCCCGCTCCAGATTGGAGCCCCGGACATGGCGTTCCCGAGGCTGAACATGGCGAGCTACTGGTTCTTCTTCCTCGGCGGCGTGACGATGCTGGCCAGCTTTCTCGTCCCCGGGGGAGCCGCGCAGTCCGGGTGGACCTCCTACACGCCCCTCTCCGCCCTGGCGGGCACGGGCCAGACGATGTGGCTCATCGGGATGGTCTTCCTGATCACCTCGTCGCTGCTCGGGGCGATCAACTTCATCACGACCACGATCCAGCTCCGCGCCAAGGGGCTCACGTTCATGCGGTTCCCGTTCTTCGTGTGGGCGCAGTTCGTGACCTCCTTCCTGCTGCTCCTGGCGTTCCCGCCGCTCGAGGCCGCGGCGGTCATGCAGCTGATGGATCGCGTGGCCGGCACGAGCTTCTTCCTCCCGAGCGGCCTCGTCGTCAGCGGCCAGGCCCTCACCGTGGCCGGCGGAGGCAACCCGCTCCTCTGGCAGCACCTGTTCTGGTTCCTGGCGCACCCGGAGGTCTACGTCCTGATCCTGCCCGCGATGGGCATCGTGGCCGAGATCATCGCGAACAACACGCGGAAGCCCCTGTGGGGCTATCGCTCGATGGTCTACTCGCTCGTCTTCCTCGGCTTCATGTCGTTCATCGTCTGGGCGCACCACATGTTCATGACCGGCATGGGGACGGCGATGGCGGCGTTCTTCCAGACGACGACGATGATCATCTCGATCCCGTCGGTCGTGATCCTCACGGCCCTGATCATCTCGCTCTGGGGCGGATCGATCCGCTTCAACACGCCCATGCTCTTCGCGCTCGGCTTCCTCCCGATGTTCGGCATCGGCGGGCTGACGGGGCTTCCGCTCGGCTTGAACGTCGCGGACATCCCGCTGCACGACACCTACTACGTCATCGGCCACTTCCACTACGTCGTCGCGCCGGGGACGATCTTCGCCCTCTTCGCGGGGATCTACTACTGGTTCCCGAAGGCCACCGGGCGGAAGATGAACGAGACGCTCGGCAAGATCCATTTCTTCGGCTCGTTCGTCTGCATGAACGTCGTCTTCATGCCGATGTTCCTCATGGGGCTGGCCGGCGTCTCGCGGCGGCTGTACGACGGTGGGGCGACCTACGCCTTTGCGCAGCCGGTCCTCCACCTGAACGTCGTGTCCTCCTGGGGCGCGTGGATCCTCGCGCTCTTCCAGATTCCCTTCATCTTCAATTTCTTCTGGAGCATCTGGAAGGGGGAGAAGACCGAGGAGAACCCGTGGCAGGCCACGACGATCGAGTGGGCCGCTCCCTCGCCTCCGCCGCACGGCAATTTCCTCGTGGCCCCGGAAGCGTACCGGGGGCCCTACGAGTACAGCGTTCCCGGCGCGGCCAAGGACTTCCTGCCGCAGTACGAGGCCTGATTCGAGATGGACATTCCCTACACCGTAGAGGTGCGCCGCGACACCGGTCTCACCAACGGCAAGATCGGCATCTGGCTCTTCCTGGCCTCGGAGGTCATGCTGTTCGGCGCCCTGTTCGCGAGCTACATCCTGATCCGGACGGGGGCGCCGAGCTGGCCGCGCGGAGACACGATTCTGAACGTCCCGCTCGCCACGTTCAACACGATCGTCCTGATCTCGTCCTCCGTCACGATGGTCATGGCCTGGGCGTCGCTGATGCGCCGCCGCTTCGGGACGTTTCGGATCTACATGGGGGCGACGATCCTGCTCGGGTTCGTCTTCCTCGTGGTCAAGTACTTCGAATACAGCCACAAGTTCCACGACGGGCTCTTTCCCAGCACCAACAACTTCCTCGCCATCTACTTCACGCTGACCGGCCTGCACATGCTCCACGTGTTCGGCGGGATGGTGGTGAACGCCTATTTCTGGGGCCCCGGCGCGAAGCTCTGGAAGACGAATCCCGGAGTGGTTCACCAACCGGGTCGAGAACTCGGGCCTCTTCTGGCATTTCGTGGATCTGGTCTGGATCTTCCTCTTCCCGACGCTGTATCTTCTGTAGGCGGCATCCATGACGAGCGACCACGCAGCTGACGCCGACGAGCCACGCCGCTGACATCGACAGGCACGTCAGGATCTACATCACCGTCTTCGTCGCGCTCATGGCCCTGACGATCATCACGGTGGCGATCTCTCGCTTCCACCTTCCCGTGCCGATTGCCGTGACCGTGGCGCTGCTCGTCGCGACCATCAAGGGATCGCTGGTGGCGTGCTACTTCATGCACCTGATCTCCGAGAAGAAGCTGATCTACGCGGTCCTCGCGCTGACCGCTGTCTTCTTCGTCGCGCTGCTGGCCCTTCCCGCCGTCACCGCACAGCAACGGCTACTGGATTCACGAATGAACCTCAGGTGGGTCCACGCGCTGCTGATCCTCCTCTCCGCGGCCCTCGCGGTGCTGTTCGGTGTCTGGTGCCTGGGCCTGTACGGGCGGGAGGACGGGGTCGCAAGCCTGCTCGCGGCCGTCGCGGCGTTCGCCGTGTCGTTCGGCCTGGTCGTCTACGACTCGTGGTTCCTGCGCAAGACGAGGACGCTGCGATGAACGCGGCACGACGCGAGCCTGCCTCGCCCTAGCAGCGCAGCTGCGGAGGCGGGCCTGCGACGACAGCGGCGGCCGTGCTGATCGGCGGGAGCTCGAGCGTCTTCGCCTGCCCGCTGTGCTTCGGGGCGGAGGAGACCTCGATGATCGACGGGACGAAGCTCGGCGTCCTGGTGATGCTGGCCATCACGCTTGCGGTGCAGGGCGGGTTCGTGGGCTTCTTTCTCTATCTCCGCAAGCGCGCGAAGCGCATCGCGGACGTCGAGCTCGACACCGAATGGTCGGAGCTCCAGAGGGCGTCGAGAACATCATGACTGACTGGCTCGGACTCCCGGCGCTCGCCTCGGCTCACGGCGGGCAGATCGACAGCCTGATCGGCTGGACGCACGTGTTCATGCTCATCCTGTTCGTCGGCTGGGGAGGGTTCTTCGTCTACGCCCTGGTCCGTTTCCGGCGATCGCGGCATCCGGTGGCGAACTACACGGGGGTCAAGTCGCACACGTCGAGCTATCTCGAGATCGGCGTGGCCGTGGTCGAAGCGATTCTCCTGTTCGGATTCTCGATCCCGATCTGGGCCGCGAGGGTCGACCGCATGTCCCCCGGAGAGCGAAGCGCTGGTCGTTCAGGTCACCGGCGAGCAGTTCGCCTGGAACGTCCACTATGCCGGCCCCGACGGGGTGTTCGGCCGCACGGACATCAAGCTGATCGACCTCCAGTCGAACCCCCTGGGACTCGATCGCTCCGATCCTGCCGCGAAGGACGACGTCACGACGCTCAATCAGCTCTATCTGCCCGTGAACAGGCCGATCATCGTGAAGCTCAGGAGCAAGGACGTCATCCACAGCTTCAGCGTGCCCGAGTTTCGCGTGAAGCAGGACGCCGTCCCCGGCTTCACGATCCCCATCTGGTTCGTCCCCAACGTCACGACCGCGGAGATGCGGACCCGGACGGGGAATCCCGAGTTCCAGTACGAGATTGCCTGCGCGCAGCTCTGCGGCCTGGGCCATTACCGGATGCGGGGCTTCGTCACCGTCCAGAGCGCCGAGGAGTTCCAGAAGTGGATGGACGAGAAGGTCAAGGAGCAGGGCCAAGCGGACATCTGGGGGAAGTGATTCCGGCCTACCCGAACAACTTCGGCGTCGGCATCCGCGCGCGGATCCGCTCGAGCTCCTCGACCGTGACGCGGCTCGATGCCGCTCCTGCGGCAGGATTCCTCGACGGCCCTGACGACCATCCCCCGGACGAACGCGGGGATCCTCTTCATGCGCGCGGCGGCCGCATCGTCCCACGCGATCGTCGTCGGCGATTCGGGGCCGTACTCGATCGCGGAGCCCGCCGAGGCCCCGGAGACGGCGGCAGCGGGCCCGCGAGGGCGAGCAGGGGCGACCCGGCGAACTTCCCGGGCGTGTGGGTGCAGAGCGGATCCTCGGCCATCAGATCGCCGGTCATCCCGTAGGCCCGGGCGCGGCAGCCCCCGCAGTGGCCGTTCATCTCGCACTCCCCGCATCGCCCGCCGAGCGAGGTGCGGCGGCGAATGTCGGCGAACAGCCCCGAGGACGTCCAGAGGTCCGCGAGAGCTCGAGCTGCGAAGGTTCCCCGCGAAGACCGGGAGGTAGGGGCAAGGCGTGACATCCCCGTTCGGCCGTATCCCCATGTAGTGCGTCCCCGCCGGGCACCCGCCGGCCCCTCCGGAGTAGGTCCTGATCTGGCAGACGCGCCCGGCTTGCCGCGCCGATAGCGCGCTCCGTCGCGCCGTCCGCGCGAATCGGCGCGGCATTCTCCAGAACGGTCTTGATGTAGTGCGGAGCGCACTTCGCGTTCACGAGCATCCGGCGGTCGTACTTCCGCTGGATCCGGTAGAGCGAGGCGAGCACCTCGTCGTACTGCGCGGGGGTGATGTCCGACACGAACTGCCCGCGCCCCGTCGGCACCAGGAAGTAGAGGTTCCAGACCTTGGCGGCGAGGCGATCGTGCGCGAAGTCGGCGATCGCGTCGAGCTCGCCGAGATTGTGCGAGCCCGCGGTCGTCTGCACGATGAAGGGGAGCCCGGTCCTGTTGAGGATCTCCGCTCCCTCCACCGTGTTCCGCCAGGCGCCCCGCACCTTCCTGAAGCGGTCGTGACGATCGGGATCGAGAGCATCGAGGGAAAGGGACAGTCCCCGTGCTCCGGCCTCCGCCAGGCGCCGCGCCAGGTTCTCCGTGATGCGCACGCCGTTGGTGCCGACGACGACCCACAGTCCACGCTCCGCCGCGCGCCGGACGATCTCGAGGATGTCGCGCCGCAGGAGCGGCTCGCCGCCCGTCAGGATCGTCAGGCATTCAGGCGCGAAGGCGGCGATTTCGTCGATGACCCTGAAGCATTCCTCGGTGCCGAGCTCGCTCCGATCGGCGAAGTTCTCCGTGCCGACCAGGGGCGTGCCGCCGGCGTCGAGATAGCAGTGCTCGCAGGCGAGGTTGCAGCGGTAGGTGAGGTTCCAGGAGACGACGTAGGGCCGGGCGAACCCTTCGACTCGGCTGACCTCGTCAGGGCTGGTCGGCTCGTGTTCGGGCTGAGCATGTTCATCGGGCCTCGGGACTCGGCTTGTCCGCGAAGCGCACAGTGCGAAGCGGATCCTCACATGCCGAAGAACTCGCGGGCCGCGTCGAGGATCTTCTCGTCCACTTCCAGGGCCCCTCTCTCCCGGGCGAATCTCTCGATGCCGGTCCGCGCCATGGGGCGGACGAACTCGGGGATGTTCGCGAGCCGCGCTTCGGCGGCCGGACGTCCACCGGACTGGGAATCGGCTCGCCTGGCCGGTTCGGCTCGCGCCTTCCGTCGCCGGGAATCATCGCCGGAGAACGGGCAGCCGGTGCCCGACGGCGCGCTCGGCTGCCCCGCGCTCGACTCGCGCGCTCGACGCGCCGCTCGTCGGGGCCGATCCGCACGCCGAGTGACTGGACGATCTGTGTCTCGTACGCATTGGTGAGCATCGCCATCTCGTAGCCGCACTCAGGACACGAGTAGACGACCGACAGCGAGCCGCGCTCGGGCGGACCGACGGTCTGCAGCTTCATCGGGCTATCGCAGGGGACGCAGAGGAACTTCATGGCGAGGCTCCTTGACGGCTCCAGAACGTTGTGATTCGAGGCTGTCCAGAAGTTGCTGCGCAACATGCTCCAGGGCCCGGCCAACGGGTGTTTCGGGCAGTTCCGCGAGAGGGATCCCTCGATCGCAGTGCCGCGCCAGCTCGGGATCGAATGGGACGGTCCCGAGGCAGGGGATCTCGCCCAGGCGCGACGGGCTCGGATGAGACGAAGAGCGGCTTGATGGCGTTGCAGTCGCGGCAGTAGTAGCCGCTCATGTTCTCGACGTAACCGAGGAGGCGATTGGGTCCCTTCGACAGCGCGGCCACCGAGCGCGCGACCACGCCCCGTGCCACCTCGGAAGGGATCGTCACGAGCAGGAACGAGGTCCGCGGCCCGAGAAAATCGGCGTACTGGACGGTCCGCTCGGCTCCCGGCGGCAGATCGAACATCAGCAGATCGAGCGCTCCCCACTCGAAGGACCCGAGGATCTCGCCGAGGAGCGCGAACTCCCTCGTGGCGCGCCACGTATGGGACTCTCCGTGCGCCGCGCTCTCGAACTCGAGCGCCTCCGACTCCGGGATCAGCGAGCCCATCGAGAAGACCGCGATCCCGTTCCTGGTCCGCGGGAGCGCGACCTTGTGGCTGCCGGGAACGAACAGCGCCCCCTGGACACCTGCCATGCGCGCCTGTGAGGGACCGTTGAAGTCCGCGTCCAGGATCGCAATCCGAAGCCCCCGGGCGCGCAGAGCGCCCGCGAGATGCAGCGTCAAGGTGCTCTTGCCGACCCCTCCCTTGCCGGAGCCCACGGCCACGAGATGGCGCACCCCGGCGAGCCCGTCGGTGATGCGGGCGCGCTGCTCGGCGACCTGCTCGAGGACTCTGGATCCTCCGTCGCCGACGATGTCGTGGTAGCTCTTCACTTGCCGATGTTCCTTCAGGTTACACCGCGCGGCCTACCCGGCCTAGCTGGACTGGGCGACCCCCGCGTAGAGTCGATGCGCGCCGGCGGGGCGGAAGCCGAGCGTCTCCAAGGCTCCTCGGAGATCTCCGCCGGGTGGACCTTCGGGAACCGGAAGGTCCTGCCGCGCACGAGTCGAGAGAGCAGTTGCCTCAGACGGGCTCCACCGTCCTCGATGAACGACCGGAGCGACAGGATCTCCGCTCCGCCTTCCCGCTCTATGTAGAGGATGCAGGCCTCGATTCGCTCGTCGGAGGCGACGGCGAGTCCGGCGATGTCGTCCTTCCTTGCCGTGAGGGTCTCGACCGAGCGCTCCCAGCACACCTGCGGATGAGCCTCCAGGAGACCATTGGCGGCGAGATCGTCGACCGTGACGGGAATCACGAAGCCGGCCCGGAGCGAGCCTCGCGGCGCATCGTTCTCGTCACGGCTCCAGGACGTAGTCCGTCAGGAGCGCTTCCTGGACGTATCCGCTTGCGCTGAACAGCTCGCAGGCGGGGGCGAGCGTCTCGGGGACTTCGGCGACGATTCGAGGGGGGCCGAGAATCGCGAGCTTCGAGCCGAGCGAGGCGAGCAGGTGACGGCCATGACCCTGTCGCCGATGATCGGGATGGACGGCGATCTTGTGGACGAGCGTCCCGGAAGGCCGCTTGGCGCCGATCAGGACGCCGATCGGATCGGAGCCCGAGAAGGCGACCATGCAGCTGCTGCACCAGACCTGAAGGTCGCGGATCGACCGCTTGAACGCCGCCGGCGTCATGGGAGGCTCGTCGGGAAAGTACGGAGACCAGCAGCGATTCAGCGCGTCGACGAGCAGCGCGATGTCATCCGTGCGGCAGAAACGATACGCCGTCATCGACCGGGAACGCACCTCGTTGAGATAGCCGCCCCCCCCTGTCGCGTCCTGATCGGGGGTCCCCAACCTGTCGCCAGCTTTCGCTTGTTCGGGCGGGCGCGGCCGCGAGGGAGGTGTCCGTCGTCTCCCGGGCCGGCGTCGCGACTTCGGGGCTCTTGCGCGTGACGGGTAGGTCGCGATCATCTCGGCCATCATCCGCTTGCCGATCTCGATTCCCTCTTCGACGAGCGCAAGATCGATCGCCGGCGCGGCGCGCTCCCGCGCAAGCTCCTCGATCCGCTCCTGCGTCTTGCTCCGCATGAAACCGGCCGGGACCCGGAAGACCCTCTGCGCGGCTTCGTTCGTCCAGTCGAATGTCGAGATCAACGGGTTCTTCCTCTCGTCGCGAGCGATGAGCCTGGCCTCAGTTCCTGCGCCGTTGCCAGCCCCTCTTCGGCGCCGGCTTCGCCGGGTCTTGCCGCAGCGCCTCGCGCGGAGGCGGACTGGATCTCGAGCGGCGCCCCCGTCTCCTCCTCGATCACCTGCCGGGCGAATTCGAGCGTGATCGCGTCGAGCTTCATCATGCGCGCGCGCTTTTCGACGCGCGCCTTGACGCGGCGGCGCTGATAGGCGTTCTTCATGGTCCAGAGGCCCTTCCTGGCTTCCTCCGTCCAGCGGAGCTTGCGCCCGTCGTAGGTGGTCTCTTCCTGGAGACCTCCTTCCACCGCCGCGATCTTCTCGATCATCTCCCGGGAGATCACCTCGAAATCCGCGGCGCCGCAGACGGTGCACCTCACGGCGTCGCTCTGCGTGGCCGTGACGCCGCACGCCCGGCACATCGACACGGGGCCAGACTTCGCCCGCTCGAGAGCCACTGCCTCGGCCAGCGCCTTGGTCGCTCGCCGAGGCGCTCTTCGGCATGAACCGCTCCATCGCTTCGTCGATCACCGCGCTCGTGACCACCGAGTGCCCTTTCTCGAGCGCCAGGCGAAGGACGCCGGTGCGGGCGATCCCCTTGACCTGCTCGGGGACGTGCTTCATCCGCTCCTCGGCTTCGGGCGTCCATCGGACGCTCTCCTCGGCGCGCACGTCGAGCCGCGGCACCTCGAGACGCGTCGACAGGAGGACGTCGCAGGGCGCGGCGCGGAGAAGGTTCTCCGCGTTGCTCCCGAGCCCCTTCTCGTCCTTCGGGCTGTGGACGCCGATCCGCCCCACCACGAGGAGCCACGGATTCGTCTTGCGCGCGTGGTCGAGGATCTTCTGGAAGGCCTTGCCGTCGAGGAGCGTCTTCTTGACCTCGCACGCCCATCGCCTTCGCCATCCGCTCGCCCACCTCGAGATGAGACTGATAGATCTGCGCGAGCCCGGTGTCGATGATCTCCTCGTGGAGCTGGTTCTGCTCCTCGAAGCGGAAGACCTTCGCCGCCTGCTCGGTGAGGACGCCGACGATGCCGTTGAAGACGGAGTAGTGCAGGTAGGGATCGTAGACGGCGATCGTCTCGACCTTCTTGCCGAACGTGCGGGCCAGGTCGATGGCGGTCATGAGCGCGCCGAACGACTGGGGGCTTCCGTCGATGCCGACCAGGATCGTGTCCCGCTCCGGCTCGCCCGGCTCCGGGAGGTGCTTGACCACCCAGACGTCGCGGTCGCATTGGCGGGCGACGCGCTCGCAGACCGAGCCGATCACGCTGTCGCGGGCGCGCCCGATCCCCAGGGCGCCGATGACGACCAGGTCGTGCGGCGAGCCGTCGAGATCCTTGAGGATCTCGATGTGATGCTTCCCGTCCATCATCCGCGGCTCGAAGTCGAGGCTCGACTCCCGGCAGAGGCGCGACATGCCGTCGAGATAGCTGTCGGAGATGAGCTTGAGGCCCATCGTGATCGAGGCTGTCGTGGATCTTGCGCTGGCGCTCGAGCTCCACCTCGTCGAGGTACTCCTCGGGCAGCGTGTACTCCATCTGCTTGAAGCGATAGTCGTGCAGCCGTGCCGCGTAGACGTGGCAGCCGACCAGCTTCGCGCTGAACGCCTTGCCCAGCGCGACGGCACGGGCGACGGCGCGGTTGGAGTAGTCGGAGTTGTCGACGGGGACGTAGATGCTCTTGTACATCGAATCCTCCGGATGGCCGGCGGCAACTCACGCGCCGCCCGCGGCTGGTTCTGTCGGTTGATCGCCGAGTCTCCTGTCCTCGCGGGCGCGGTAACGCCAACGCACCCATCCGATCACCACCAGCTCGAAGACGAGAATGAGGAGCGCCGTCTCGACCATCGGCCCGACCGCCGACGGCATCGCTTCCGGCTCGAGGTAGAGCGAGTACCACACCGTGAGCCCCCGCCTGTTGCCACGCTCGCGCGAGAACCCGTCCCAGACCGAGAAGGCGATCGGCATGAACTGTCCGGGCGAGAACGTGGCGCCCGAGCTGGCGCGAAGCGGCCGCTTGAAGATGACCGACCATTCTCCCTGGTCGTAGCTCGCGACACCGGTGACATCCCCGGTGTCGTTCGGCGCGATCTCGGCGCTTCCCTTTCCGGTGAACTGAAGGGGGGCCGGGCGGGCCAGGTCGAAGAACCAGAGATCGACCGAGTTCTGCGAATCGCCGAAGATGAAGTAGGGCTTGCGGGCGCCCGTCGGCACCTGCGACGGAATCTGGATCGCGACGGCGTCGGAGAACTCGGAGGCCTGGGCCGGCGCCGGTTCCTCCTCGAACGGGTCCTTGGGGGGCTGCTCCGAGCCTGCTGGCGGCGGCTGCCCCGCCGGGGCAGGGGTCGGGGCGGCTTCCGCCTCGCCCCAGACGCTCCCCGCCTTCGCTGAAGCTCCGGCGGGCAAGCCCGGTGTCGCCGAGGCGTCGGGCGGCAGGCCCGCCGGCTCCTCTTCTTCGCGAGGCACGGGCAGCGACGGGCCGTTCTTTCCGGTCTTCTGCGCGCTCCTGTCGTGCCATCGAACGAGCAGCGCGATCGACTCCGCATCGTAGACCGCCTGCACGGTCACGGACGTCGTGGGAGGATGGAACGTCCCGGACGGGCTCGGTGACTTGTCCGATGATCGGAAAGCGCGCGACAGGGGCGGATTCGAAGTTCGCGCCTCCCCGGGCCAGGTCGATCGGATCGCCAACGTGCTTCGCGACGACGAGGTTGGTGTAGCCCGGCCCGGCGCTGCCCGAGAGGGACTCGATGTAGTCGGTGATCGCCCAGCGCTGTTCTTCCTTCAGCGCGTCGAGGAACGACGGCATGGGCGTGCCGTTGAACCCCGTGCTCATGGTCCGGAAGATGTCCTCGCGCGACGAGCCTCCTCGGAAAGTCCAGCTTTGCGTCAGGTCGGCCGCGCGTATCGGATGGCCCCAGTCGTCCACCAGGGTTGGGGCCGAAGGGCCGTCACCCCGCCCGAGCGAACCGTGGCACCGTACGCAGCCGTTCTCGACGTAGAGCTTCTTCCCCAGCTCGACCGACTCTTTCGTGGATCTCGGTGCGCTGGGGAGCGGAACTGGCTTGGCGGCATTCTCGGGTCTGGAGAAATCGGGTGAGAACGTCGTGATGAAGTCGGCGAGATCCGAGACTTCCTGGTCGGAGAGGTTGGGCCAGGCGGGCATCGAGGTGTACGGCATGCCGCGCCGGATGATGTTGACGAGGTCCTCGTGCGTCGGGAGCGCTCCGTTGGGAGTCGTTCGAATCTTGAACTTGCCGGTCGTGAAGTTGCGGGGCCTCGGATGGAGACGCGAGGCGGCGTATCCCTCGCCGTCCCCCTTCTCGCCGTGGCACTGCGAGCAGTACTTGAGATAGAGCGTCCTCGCCGACGCGTGCTTCGTGTCCGTCGCGCCCTGGGCAGCAGCCGCGCGCACCCATCGTGCCGGCGCGACGCACAACGAGGCGGTGAGCACGACGGCGGCACCACGCCGCCAGCGCCGAGCGCAGCCCGATCGGAGCGACCGGTCATTTCGTCGCGACCTCCTCCTTGGCGCGAGGCCGTTGGCCCGTGAAGTCGTAGAGAAAGAGGATCGCATCCCACATCTCGTCCTCCTTCAAGAACTTCTCCCAGGCCGGCATGGCCGTGTCCCAGGGCCCGCCTTCGTCGGGCAAGCCCGGGCCCCCCTTCGAGATTCGCCAGAACAGGAACGTCTCGCGAAGCTGCGGGATCGTGTCGTGGAAGTTGGTCGGGATCGGATCCAGCCCGTGCGCGAACATGCCGTTGGCGGCCATGTCGTCGCCGTGGCAGAAGACGCAGTTCTGGTAGTAGACGCGGCGCCCGTTCTCGACGTGTTTGCGGAACTCCTCCGGATCCGACGTCTCGAGATGACGGAAGGGGTTCTCTCCGGCGTCGAGATCGATCCTCTTGTCGTGGACCGTGATGTCCGCGGGCGACGCAGGATGCACGGTCCGCGAGAAGAGCGGCGGCTCGAGGGGAACGTTCATCCTCATGTAGACGTTCGCG
This sequence comes from uncultured Acidobacteriota bacterium, assembly GCA_963744445.1. Classification (GTDB taxonomy): domain Bacteria; phylum Acidobacteriota; class Vicinamibacteria; order Vicinamibacterales; family Fen-181; genus CAVUTP01. The sequence continues at coordinate 223,370 of CAVUTP010000014.1, read as the reverse complement.
GCCGCGAGCGCCGGGATGGCGACGACGGTGGCGGCCAGCAGCGGGGTGTACCGCTTCTCCGTCATGAACCGGACGAGCGGGCGGGACACTTCGTCGCGGCGCTCCCCGCTGGAGGACACGTAGGCCAGGATCGCCAGCGAGACGATCCCCATGTAGAGGTTGATGACGGACGAGGGAATCGGGGCCGTGAATCCGAATCGGAGGAGGATGTAGGTTCCCACCCACCATGCGCCGGCCCATATCAGCAGGTTGACCCGCAGGAACCGGAGCAACCCGAACACGATCACAACCGCGAGCGACGATTGGAATCTTCATCGTTTCTCCCCTTTGAGTGGAGCGTCAGGCTGCGTCCCGCCCGGCGAGGCGCCCTGGCTCGGAGGAGCTGCCGGCGTGGCCGTGCCGGCGTTGTACTGGTGTTTCGTCTGGAGCGTCACCGTCGGTGTGCCGCCAAGCGTCTGCAGGTACGCGATCACGCAGAGGATCTCCTGATCCGTGAGGCCGACCGGCGGCTTGTTGCCCACGGGCATCCCCGGGTTGAATCCAGGCACGATGAACGCGTTGGGTTCGTAGATCGTCTGCGCGAAGTACTGGACGTCGCTCAGGCCGGGCTCCCGGGTCTTCGCGCGGGCGGCGACTCCCGCGAGGTCGGGAAACCTGAGTGCCCCGCTCGCGCCGATCGTGTGGCAGGTGAGGCACAGCCCCTTCCCCTCCATGATCTCGCGCCCGACCTTCACCATCTCGCCCGTCGTCAGATCGCTTCTCAGGACGATCTCCGCAGGAGGAAGACACTTCCTTCTGAGGCACCATCTGGCCGACATAGGTATAGAACGCGGTCGTCGCGAGGACGAGAAGGCCGACGCGGAGGATGAGCGGGATTCTCATGTCACCTCCGCTCCGTCCGCCCGCGTTCGATCGTTCGCCTTGGACCGCCGTTGGACATCCGGCCGGTCGTGCAGGCTCGTGATCCAGAACACAAACGCGATCAGGAGGAAGAACTCCAGCACGGTCACCGAGACGACCTTCGTCGCGAAGCCGAGCGTGGGCGTGAAGGCGTCGGCCGAGTGGTCCCGAATGACGCCGTAGACATGCCAGTGCTGGCGAAGCCCGGACCGGACGTAGCCCATCAGCCCCATGAGCCAGGTGAAGGTGACCGCGATGAAGATCAGCACGTATTGCGAGATCGGCGGGATCTTCCCCCAGCGCACTTCGCCGGTCCGTGCCGCCCCGCGGAAGAGGAAGAGGTCGATGGCGGTGATCGATACCATCGCGATCAGCACCGAGCTGACCTGGGGCACCGACAATCGTATGCGGACCGTCGCCTCGACGAAGTACCCGTAGATGCCAAGGAAGATCACGATGAACGCGGCCGCCGCAAAGATCGCCAGCTGCGCCGAATGACCCGTCTTCGCCCACCGCACCGTTGCGACCTTTCCGGTCCGGCGGTAGAGGAGAAAGCTCATGAAGGTCGTGAGGATCAGGATGTTCACCGCGGTGTTCTTCGCCGACATCACGCCGAGGTAGCCGAGGACGGGGTGGGCACCTCCTCCCATCGCGCGGAGTTCGGACACGGTTGCGATAATCGATCGCGGCGTGGCCCAGACCATGAAGCAGAGCGTGATCGCAACGAGGAGGTACTTGATGACCTTCTGAAGCGGCTGCACACCCTCGACGCGCCCCATCCCCAGCCACAGGTAGTAGTTCGCCGCCAGGAAGAGGTTCCCGATCAGGACCGCCTGGATGATGAAGAGCCACGAGAACGCGCCGCCCATCATCGTGAGTCCGAGCGTCTGCGAGAAGGCGTAGATCTCCTTCGCGAGGTAGTAGCCGGCAAAGGGAAGCGGGAGAAACGCGCCGATCGCGACGAAGTTGCCGATGTATCCCATCCAGTCGTAGTGCGCGCGCTCGTCGTCGGTTTTCGCCTGCAGGAACTTGAAGGCCGCGTAGGCGGCGGCGACCGATCCGCCGAAGGCGATGTTCGCGATGAACCGATGGATGTTGATCGGCATCCAGGTGTAGTTGGTGACGGCGTCCCAGACGGAGATGACCGCCCCCTGGTCCGAGATCCCGCGCGGCGACGTCATGAACGTCAGCCAGGCGTTGGCGATCATCATGATCGCGGTGCCCACGAGGTTGAGGCCGAGTCCCAGGCCGAGGTGAACCAGGGGACGGAACTTCCCCCAGCCGTAATAGTAGGTATAGAGAAAGAAGGCCTCGGCGAAGAAGAGCAGGACGTACGGGAGAAACGTCGGGGAGAACACGCTCATCAGGTAGTTCGTGAACTTCGGATACAGGATGATGAGCATGAACGTCAGGAATGCTCCGAAGGTCGCCGTCAGCGAGAAGGAGACGGAGAGGAGCTTCGTGAATTCGTGCGCGAGCCGGTCGTAGCGCAGATCGCCGGTCTTGTAGCCGATCACTTCGATGATGAACGCGAAGAGTGGGACGGCAAGCACGAAGGCCGCGAACAGCAGGTGGAGCTGCGCGACTGACCAGATGGCCACACGGCTCCCAACGACGGGAAAGGTCCGGTACTCGGCCTCCACGTAGGGCGTTGCCCGGGCCCTGGTCTCCGCGGCTGCCTTCTCGGCGGCCAGGCCCTCCGCCCGGGGCGTCGCGTCGGCGGTCGCGGCAGGGGCGCGGTAAGGCTCCTTGTATTCGTAGTGGCGCACGAAGACCGTCGCCATCCACACGACCGCGACGAACATGATGATGCCGGCGACGGGCCCGAGAAGGACCAGCACCTTGCGGTTCATCACGCCGTTGCTCACGGTGCCTCCCTCACTTGACGGCCGCGGGCTTGTCCGCCGGAGCCTTGGCGGAGGCGGAAGCGCCTGCGGCGCTTGCCAGCCGCTTGCGCTCGAGTTCTCGCACGTAGGCGACGATCGCCCACCGGTCCGCAGAAGGGATCGGCCATCGATAGCCGGCCATCAGCCCTTTCCCGTTCGTGATGACGTCGAAGATCTGCCCGTCCGGGTACTTCAGAATGGTCTCCTGGTGAAGCGAGGTGGTCGGGACATTGCCTCGCTGGAACAGGATGCCTTTGCCGTCCCCCCGCGCGTCATGGCACGGCTGGCAGTAGATGCGAAAACGATCGTGCCCCCGCTCGAGGAGCGTATCGTTCACGGGAACGGGAATCGTCGCGACGAACTGCCCATCCGCCCCCTTGCCCGTGAAGAAGGCGCCGTCTTCCTTCAGCCCGCCGATGGGCACCGTTCCCGGAACGGGTTCGCGCATGGACGCGCCGTCGAAGAAGAAGTCGCTGCCCGTCTGCGCCAGGACCTTCGGCTGGTCGTCCATGCTCGGGTTGAGATGGATGGGAGGGCGGCTGGACGTGCAGCCGCGCGCGCATCCCGTGAGGCCGACAACGCTCATGAGCGCGAGGGCGCCGAACACGCGCGCCCCGCTGAAGCCCGCCTTCGCTAGAGCTTCGGCGGGCCGCCGTAGCCTTGGCGGAGGCTGGCGGGCGGGCAAGCCGATGAGTGGGGTTCATACAGGCAGAGCCCCGTCCCTTTCGCCTGCCTCGCCGTAGCGCTCGGCGGAAACAGGGTGCGCGGAGGCGGGCCAGGCTCCCGCGTGCGTTCGCACGCCGTCGAGGTCGGGATTCGGATTGCGCACCTTGGCCAGATAGGTGGTCCTGGGCTTGGTGTTCAGCTCATCGAGAAGCGCGTAGTTGCGCGGATCGGCCTTCGCCTTCACGACGCGGCTGGATTTGTCCCGAAGATCTCCGAACTCGATGGCCGACGCGGGGCAGGCCTGCTGGCAGGCCGTCTTGACGTCGCCGTCACGAAGTTCGCGCCCCGCGAGCTTCGCATCGATCTTCACCCGATTGATCCTCTGCACACAGTACGTGCACTTCTCCATGACGCCCCTCGCACGAACCGTGACGTCCGGGTTCATCGCGAGCTTCAGAACGGCCGGCGTGTCCTTGGTGAAGTTGAAGAAATTGAACCGGCGCACCTTGTAGGGACAGTTGTTCGAGCAGTAGCGGGTCCCGATGCACCGGTTGTAGACCATGACGTTGAGGCCCTCCCCATCGTGAACGGTCGCGGCCACGGGGCAGACCTGCTCGCACGGGGCATCCTCGCACTGCATGCAGGGAACCGGCTGGAAGACGACCTCCGGGCTGCCGGCGGGCTCGCCGGAGAAGTACCGGTCCACCCGCAGCCAGTGCATCTCGCGTCCTTTCGCAACCTGGATCTTGCCGACGACGGGCACGTTGTTCTCGCTCTGGCACGCCGTCATGCACGCGTTGCACCCGATGCAGGCGTTCAGGTCGATCGTCATCCCCCACTGGTGCCCCTGATCGTGGGCATGCTCCTTCCAGAGGGAGAAGTGAGGCGATTCCTTTTCGCCCCCTGGTCCGGAGGCCGACTCGGATCGAAGCTCGGCCAGGGTCGACTCGTGGACGAGCGGACGTCCCTCCATGCTGCCGTGGTGCTGGGTCGAGGAGAGCGGGTACTGGCGTCCGAGCCTGCTGAGCGTGCCGCCGCCGTCGAAGCCAGGTGCCGTGGAGCCTCGGACTTTGAACGCGTCGAACCCGACCCCGGACCCCACCCGTCCCGCTCGCAGACGACCGTAGCCGAGGGTGAGCGCCACCACGCCGTCCGCCATGCCGGGGAGGATCGAGACGGGAAGCTCGAGCGAGCGGCCCGCGTAATCGAGACGGACCAATTCGTCGCTCGCAAGACCGAGTGTCTCGGCGGTCTTCGGACTCACGAGCGCGGGGTTGTCCCAGGTGAGCTTGGTGAGCGGATCTGGAAGTTCCTGCAGCCAGCCGTCGTTCGCGAACCGGCCGTCGTGAAGCGAGGGTGAGGGGAGGAACACGATCTCCAAGTCCCCGGGAGTATCCCGCATCGGCCCGGCGGGGACCGGCCAGGCGTGCGAGCTCCGCAACGGGATCCCCCGTGATGTTGGGAACGACTTCGGCAAGCTCGCTGCCTGACAGGAGCCCGTCGTGCAGGACGCGGTTCCACTTCCGATCGAACTCGGCGTCGCCCAGGATCGGTTTCCATGTCTCGCGCACGATGTCGTAGCCGGGACGGTCCTTGCCCCCGACCATCAGCCCCAGCACTTCAACGGGAGTTCGTCCGCCGAACAGAGGGAGGATCAGCGGCTGGACGACGCTGAGCGTACCTCCAACCGCGCGCGCGTCTCCCCACGACTCGAGGTAGTGAGCGCGTGGGATGTGCCACTCCGCCTTGGCCGATGTTTCGTCGACCGTGTCCCCGAGCGCGATCGTGTGAGGGACCCTTGCCATGGCCGAGGCGAAGTCGAGATCGGCGGGGGCATCGAAGACAGGATTGCCGCCGAGGATGACGAGCGTCTTGACCGCGCCTCCTTTCATCGCGGAGACGAGCGAGGCCAGGGAGCTCACGCTCGGAAGCGCCGCGTCTTTCGTCTCGTAGTAGCTGACCGTCCTGCCGGTGTTGCCGAGATGCGTGTTCAGGGCGCAGACCGCGGCGTGGACGGCCGCGGGCTGGCGCTCCCCCGCCACGATCAACCCTTTGCCGCGGTTCGCCAGAAGGTCCTTGGCCAGGGCGTCGATCCAGCGCGGGTCGACACCCGGGGCGCCAACTGGCGCCGCGTTGGGCCCCCCCGGAGCGCCGGTTCGGAGTCCGGCCGGTCGCTGGCGAAGCAAGGCGTGCAGCGAGCGCCGCGAGGAAGGGAGCGATCTGCCGGCTCTCGAGACGGAGCCGGTGATCCGCCATGGCTCCGGTCAGCGAGTAGACCCCTTCAACGGCGTAGAGCCGGTTCATCGCGCCACCGGAGGCGCCCGCACGCCTTCCGTCCGCGAAACCTCGCGCATGACAGATCATCTCCGGGTCGGTGAGGAGCGGGTCGGCGTCGAGGGCGAGAATCACCGAGGCTCGATCGAGCCGGAGCACGAGATCGACGTCGCGCCCCGTGGCGTGCCGCAGACCCGCGAGCCGGCTCTCGTCGCTGACGGCGTCGTAGGTCGCCCACTGCAACCGAGGGTAGCGGGCACGGAGCTCGGAGACAAGGCGCGCCAGGGTAGGCGAAGAGAAGGACTCGGAGAGGACCGCAAGGCCGGCGCCGCCATCCGCGGCATGAGCCGCGGACAGCTGCCCCCAGGCCGTCACGAAATCGCTCCAGGATCTCCGCGTGCCGCTCAGCGTGACCGATTGCGAGCGGTCCGGATCGTAGAGGCCGAGCACCGACGCCTGGACGCGCGCGCTCGAGGCCCCGAGGGTCGACGGGTGCGAGGGGTTTCCCTCGATCTTGGTCGGTCGCCCTTCGTGGCTCTCGACGATCACGCCGTAAGCGCTCCGGCGGAACGGCATGGTCGTCGCGTAGTAGCGGGGGATTCCCGGGAACGACGTCCTCGGGAGCGGCGACGTAAGGGACAATCTCTTCGACGGGGCGCCGGCACCCCGCGAGCCCCGCGAGCGACAGCGAGGCACCCACGAGCATGATCATCTCGCGCCGGGTGATCCCGTCGGGAAGCTCGGAGGCGCCCTCCGGGAACTCCCGCTCGAGAGCGTCGCGGAACTCCGGGCGTTGCTCGATTTGCGCGAGACTTCGCCAGTAGGTCCGGCTCACCGATGGCACCCCGAACAGTCAGTCGGCGGATTGACCGGTCGTTTTCCAAGCTGCGCCGCGAGGATCCGGACGTCCCGGGGAGGGGTCCACTTCATGTTGGTGACCTCCGAGACGGGGCGTCTGTTGGGACCGGGGTTGCGGTGGCAGTCGAGGCACCAGCTCATGCTGAGGGGCATCATCTGGGTGACCGTTTCCATCTCGTCGATGCGGCCGTGGCAGGTGACGCAGCCGATGCCTGCCGCCACGTGCACGTTGTGGGCAAAGTAGGCGTAGTCGGGAAGCTTGTGGACGCGAATCCAGCGCATCGGCCGGCCGCTGGCGGCGCTGTCCCGAATCGGTGCGAGCGCCGCGCTGTCCTTCTTCACGAGCCGATGGCAGTTCATGCAGGTCTGGGTGGGCGGAACGTTCGCGACGGCAGAAATCTCGACCGAGGCGTGGCAGTATCGGCAATCGAGACCGAGGTCGCCGACGTGAAGCTTGTGGCTGTACGGGACGGGCTGGACGGGACGGTAGCCCACGTCCGTGTACCACGGAGAGAAGCAGTACCAGACGAACCCGATCGCCAGAATCAGAGCGAGGCTGCCTGCGACTGGCGGCCACGAGCGGGAGCTTGTTCCACCAGGGGGGAAAATCTGGGCCAATGGCTAGAACTCCGGGGCGCTGGAGGAACTTGCCCAGCCGTTAGATCCGCGACGGAACTGTGCCAGATCCTCGCGCGCCCAACGAATGCGTCCGCGGGAACGACCCCAATTCTGTGGTTAGAGTACCCTTCTCTCCACTCTATCCACGAACTGCGACGAGGGTCAAGATCCACGAACTGCGACGAGGGTTTGCGTGCCCTATAATCCCGCCATGCGCTTCGCGCCTCGCGCGGTGGCGGCCCTGGTCGCGCTTGGCGCCCTCGCGGCCGCCGGACAAGTTGCCCGGTCGGGTGGGGCCGCCTCGGTCAGGACGGCGACGGCTCCGTCCTTCCACCTCAACCGCCTGGCCCTGGACGTCCTCCGGGAACTCGTAGCCATCGACACGACCGTGACCGCGGGCAGCGCGACCCGTGCCGCGGAGGCCGTTCGTGCGCGGTTGCTGAACGCGGGCTTTGCCGCCTCGGACGTCGTCATCGCCGGACCCGGCGGCCGCAAGCAGAACCTGGTCGCCCGCTATCGCGGCACCGGGCGGCGGGCGCCGCTCCTGCTGCTGGCGCACGCGGACGTGGTGGAGGCGCGACGCGAGGACTGGACGGTGGAACCCTTCACGCTCCTGGAGCGCGGCGGATACCTGTACGGCCGTGGCACGACCGACATGAAGGACATGGCCGCAGCCTTCGTCGCCAACCTGGCGAGCCTGAGAAGGGAGGGGTACCGCCCGGACCGTGACGTCATACTCGCCTTCACGGCGGACGAGGAGAGCGGGGATGCGAACGGCGTGGAATGGCTGCTGCGAAACCGCCGCGATCTGATCGATGCCTCGCTGTGCCTGACGGAGGGCGGAGGCGGGCAGATCCACGAGGGGCGCTACGCGGCCTACACGCTGCAGGCCGCCGAAAAGGGCTACGCGACCTTCTCGCTCGAGGCGCGCAGCCCCGGCGGCCACAGCGCGCTGCCCGGCCCCGACAACGCAATCTATCGGCTGGCCGCGGCTCTCACGCGGGTGGCAGGCCACCAGTTCCCCGCCGCCCTGAACGAGGTCACACGCTCGTTCTTCGCGAGGATGGGGCCGGTGGAAGGAGGATTGGCGGGACGCGACATGTCGGCACTCGGCGCCGGCCCTGTCCCCGATTCCGAGTCCGTCCGCCGTCTCTCGCGGCTGCCCTACTACAACGCGCTGCTCCGGACGACGTGCGTGGCCACCGGCATCGACGGGGGCCACGCGGAGAACGCTTTGCCACAGAAGGCAACCGCGCTCCTGAACTGCCGGCTCCTGCCCGCAACCGAGGTGTCCGACGTTGAAAGGGCACTCACGCAGGTCGTCGGCGACCCGGCCGTGTCCATCACCCTCGTCGACCGGACCGAACCGGCGCCGCCATCACCGCCGGCCGGGGAGGTCGTCAACGCCGTCGACGAAGCCGCGCGGGAGATGTGGCCCGGCGTCCCGGTGATCCCGGTCATGGGCACCGGAACGACCGATGCGCGGTTCTTGCGCCGGGCGGGGATCGCCGCCTACGGGGTCGGGCCGTTCCGGGACATCGAGGACAACCGCGCGCACGGCCGCGACGAGCGCATTGGCGTGAAGCAGTTCTACGAGGAAAGGGAGTTCCTGTACCGGGTGATCAAGAAACTGACCGGGGGGTAGGCGGAGGGCGGGGGGCGGGGCGACACGCTTCGACGTCGCGCAGGGGGGCCCGACGGACGGCGTGCTCCGCCGCCTGCCGCCTGCCGCCTCCGCCCGTGATCCGTTGCTACTTCGGTCCCGTGGCCACCGCGTTCCCCTCCGCCTTCCACTGGTTCCACCCGCCCTTCAGCGCGCGGACGTCGGGCACACCCTGGGTCATGAGCTGCAGCGCCGCACGGGCGCTGGTCTGTTCGGCCGGTCAAGCGCAGTAGAAGACGAGCGGCTTCTTCGCGCCCTTCAGGCGGTTGGCGTTGGCCGGCACCTGGTCCAGGGGGATCGGGAGTGCGCCGGGAATGTGGCCGGCCTTGAACGAGTCGGCATCGCGCACGTCCACCACAACCACGGCTCCGGAGGCCTGGAGCTTCTTCAGTTCCGCCACGGTCACACGAGCGACCTTTGCCGGGTCCGTCACCGCCTGGGCGGCGGCGGTCGGGACCAGAAAGGCAAGTGGCGCCACGGCCAGCAGCAACGACAGCAGTCGTCTCATCATCGTCCCTTTCAGGCTCGCCAGGTCGCGATTACTACTTTGTGAAGAACCAAATGGCCGACCGCCAAGTGGTCCCTGGCCAACTCTCATGATAGGGCATCCGGGCGCCCGCGCTGCCGGGCCCTTCTCCATTCTCAATTCTCCATTCTCCATTCTCCATTCTCCATTACGATGGTGCCCGTGACCCACCGTATCGTTGCCCGCCCCGCGCGCGGCCCTGCCGTGGCCCCCCGACTGACCTCGGACGCCGACACCGTCCGCTCCTTCCTGGAGGACGCCGCGCACTACCCGGGAGGCCGGGCGGCCGGGGTGGTCTTCCCGAGGACGGAGGCCGAGGTGGCGGCGGCCCTGCGGACCTACGAGAGCGTCCTGCCGATTGGTGCGCAGTCGTCGGTCACCGGCGGCGCGACCCCGCGCGGCGAGGTTGTCCTGTCCACCTCCCGGATGACCACGGTGGTGGAACGGGCCCCCCGCCACGTGCGGGTCCAGCCGGGCCTGCCTCTCGTCACGCTCAAGCGGGAGTTGTCCGCGGCTGGCTGTTATTACCCGCCCGCCCCGACTTACGACGGCGCGTTCGTCGGAGGCACGATCTCGACCAACGCCTCGGGCGCCGCCACCTTCAAGTACGGCAGCACCAGGCGGTGGGTCTCGGCCCTGACCGTCGTGCTTGCCTCCGGGGACGTCCTCGATATCGAACGCGGCGCGGTGAAGGCGCACCCCGGGGGCTACTTCGAGATCCAGCTACCCGGCCGCCTCGTGCGCGTCCCGCTCCCGACCTACCGCATGCCCCACGTCCCGAAGCTCTCGGCGGGTTACTTCGCGGCCCCCGGCATGGACCTGATCGACCTCTTCATCGGGTCGGAGGGCACGCTCGGCGTCATTGTCGAGGCAAGCCTCGCGATCGTGTCGCCCGCGCCGGCCCTGTGCCTCGCCCTCGTCCCGTTTGCGTCTGAAGCGCAGGCGCTCGAGGTGGTGGCGCGGCTGCGCGACGAGTCCAGGGCCACCTGGCAGTCCGGAGATCCACGCGGCCTGGACGTCTCGGCCATCGAGATGCTCGACGGACGCTGCCTGCGGGTCCTGCACGATGACGGCGCAGACACGAAAGCAGGTCTCTCGCTGTCCCGGGACACAGCGATGGCCATCCTGGTCCAGATCGAGCTGGCGCCGGGCACGACCGGCGAGCTGGCGTACGACCAGATTGAAGGGGCGCTGGAACCGGGCGGCGACGGCTGCGCGCTGGGGCGCTTCTGCCGGCTGCTCGAGAAGGCGGGCGTTCTCGACCGCACCGAGGTGGCGGTGCCGGGCGACCGCGCCCGGGCCGAGCAGTTCTACGAGTTCCGCGAGGCGGCGCCCGAGGCGGTCAAGCGCCGGGTGGCGCTCGCCCAGGAGCGCGTGGACCCGGGCATCCAGAAGACGGCCGCCGACATGATCGTGCCGTTCGAGCAATTCGGCGAGATGCTCGCCGTCTACCGCGACGGCTACGAGCGACGCGGGCTGGAGTACGCCATCTGGGGTCACGTGTCGGACGGGAACGTCCACCCCAACGTCATTCCCCGCACGCTCTCCGACGTGAAGGCCGGCCAGGAGGCGATCCTCGAGTTCGGCCCGGAGGCCATCGCGCGGGGCGGGGCGCCGCTCTCGGAGCACGGCGTCGGCCGCAGCGCGATCAAGCAGGCGCTCCTCAGGCAGCTATACGGTGACGCGGGGATCGCCGAGATGCGGGCGGTGAAGTCGGCGCTGGATCCCGGATGGAAACTCTCGCCGGGAGTGGTTGTCGGTCACCGTTGACAGTTGACGGTTGACAGTCGGATCGCGGCGTCACGCGTGGCGTGACGGTGAACCGTGAACTGTCAACCGTGAACGACTGCCGGCAGAATGGGGATAAAGGATGAAGGTCCACTTTCTCTCGGGCAGCCGCGTCTACCTGCGGCCGCTGGAACGCGCGGACGCCCGCGCAATGCTCCCCTGGGTGAACAACCCCGAGGTGACGCGGACGCTGCTCATTCACCGCCCGACGAACCTCGAGGGCGAGGAGAATTTCATCGAGCGCCTCTCGGAGGACGACACGGCCGTCGGCCTCGGGATCGTGGAGAAGGCCGGTGACCGCCTGGTCGGCGCCACCAGCCTCATGCAGGTCGACACGCGCAGCCGGCACGCGCAGTTCGGCATCTTGATCGGCGATTCGGCGGACTGGGGCAAGGGCTTCGCGACCGAGGCCACCCGTCTCATCGTCGGCTACGGCTTCGACACGCTGAACCTGCACCGTGTCTGGCTGCACGTCGCCGCGGACAACGTCGCAGGCATCCGCGTGTACGAGAAGGCGGGATTCCGCCACGAGGGCGTCCTGCGCGAGGCGCTCTTCACCGGGGGCCGATACGTGGATCTCGTGGCGATGGGAATCCTGCGCGGGGAGCTCAGGGCCTAGACCTAATCGACGTCCTTCGCTATCTCCTTCCGCGCCTGCTCGCCGAAGACCGCCTGCGCCTTGTAGTGCGGGTGGTCGATGACCAGGCGGACCACCGTGCCCTCCGCGCCGAGTGCCGCGCGCTGCCGGGCGTCGAGGCGCCACCGCACGAACTGCACCGAGGAGATCTTCCTCGCCCCGATTTGCATCGGGTCGAATTGCGCGAGCACCGGTGGGGTGTCGCCGACCGCCAGCCACAGGTGACGGTCTATCCCGCTGAGCCGCGTCAGTTGCTCCGCCCGCTCGTCCGCCGCCTCGTACTCGAACATGACCGTCGCCGACAGCTCCCCGTGGCCCGGCAGCAGGGGGTTGTAGGCCTGGAACTCGTCCTCGATCGCGCCCGGGCGCTCCCAGCTCTTCTCGGCCCGCAGCATCTCGAGCACCTGGTAACGCAGCGTCTCGCGGTTCTCGAAGTGGACGCTGCAGTGCTCGCCCACGATCACGCGGCGCTTGTCCTTGAGGACCATGACCCGCCGCCGGAGCTCGGGGCGCTCCCGCTCGTACTGTTCCGCGGAGGGGATATCGGATCGGGTCAGCATGTCAGGGCCTGCTTGCATCCTGCATCCTGCATTCTGCATTCTGCATTTTGCATTCTGCATTCTCCCTAAACCCCCGCCCCGTCCGGCGGCAGGGCCGGGACGATTGGCGTGGGCTGGACGGCGACTGCCGTGGCGAAGCCGTCTTTGCGGTACGCGCGGTCGATCACTTCCACCGGGTGGAGCGGGTACTTTCCGCACGCCTGCTGGAACTGCAGCGCGGCGAGTGGGCAGTCGCTCGTCCAGATCTCCGCGTTCGCCTCGCGCATCCCGTCGAACGCCTTCTCGCCGTTCTTGAGCGACGCGGCGAAGTTCTCGGTCTTCATCGCCCACGTGCCGTCGTGTCCGCAGCACTCCGCAACCAGTTTCGGCTTCAGCCCCGGGATCCGCCGCATCAGGTCGCGGCCCCGGAACCCCACGTTCTGCATGCGCAGGTGGCAGGGGGCGTGGTAGGCCACGTTGCCGTTTGGCGTGGATTGGAAATCCTCGCGGAAGGCTCCCTGCTGCTTCAGCTCGAACAGGTATTCCGACAGGTCCCGCGTCGCCGCGGCCACGCGCCTCGCCGCCTCGTGCATCCCGCGATCGCCCGGGTCGTCCAGCAGGTCCGCGTATTCCTGGCGCATCGTCAGGGAGCAGGTCGGGTTGACGACGGCGATGGCGTAGCCGCGGTCGACCCAGGGCAACAGCGCGGCCACGTTGCGGCGCGCCTTCGCCTGGGCCGCCCGGACGTCCCCGCTGTCGAGCGCGGGCATGCCGCAGCACTCGGTCTTCGGGCACGCCACGCGGCAGTCGTTGTGCGTGAGGACCCGGAACGCCGCCTGCCCGGCCGCATGGCGGTTGTAATTGACGAAGCAGGTGGCGAAGAGCACGACCTTGTGCGTCCCCCCCGCCGTTTCGTCGGCCCCGCCGGTCTGCGACCGGAACCAGGCGTCGAAGGTCTGCGGCTCGAACACCGGCAGCAGCTTCTCGCGGTGAATCCCCCCAACCTTTTCCATCAGCAGGCGGTTCGGCGCGAGGTGGTTGGCCCAGTTCACGAGCCGGGGCGCCGACGTCCCCAGGCTCCCGACCTTATCGGGGTCCGACAGCAGTTTATCCCGCAGAGGGATGCCCTCCTCGCGCACGCGAATGGCCTTGGCGCGCATCAGCAGGCGCGGGAAGTCCAGCTTGAACTCGTGGCCCTCGGCTTCGGTGTAGGGACACTTTGTGTAACAAAGCTTGCACTGGAAGCACTCGTCCACGACCTGCCGGCGCACGGCCTCGGGCAGCTTCCGGACGTCGCCATGCTCGTCCACCGCCTTGAAGAGCGTCGGGAACGACTGGCAGAACTTGAAGCACATTCGGCAGCCGTGACACAGGTCGAAGGCGCGCGTGATTTCCTTCTCGAGTGCCGCCTTGTCCCAGTACAGCGGCACATTGGGGTTGTAGGTCAGGCCGTCGGTGGGCGCGTAGCGGATCTCGGTCATGGGAGGAAGATGCAGAGTGCAGAATGACAAATGGATGTAGGCGGAGGGCGGAGGGCGGTCTGCGCCTGCGTGACGCGCGTGATCTCACGGCTTCCCGCCTGCCGCCTCCCGCCTGACTCCCGCTGATTACCCTTCGTCCGTCCTAGACCCCCTCGAGGGCGCGCTCGAACTTGCCGGCATGCGACCGCTCGGCCTTCGCCAGCGTCTCGAACCAGTCCGCGATCTCCGGGAACCCTTCGTCGCGGGCGGTCTTCGCCATGCCGGGGTACATGTCCGTGTACTCGTGCGTCTCGCCGGCCACCGCCGACTGCAGCATCTCGGCCACCTCGCCGATCGGCATGTCGGTCGCCGGGTCCCCCGCCTTCTTCATGTAGTCCATGTGCCCGTGGGCATGACCGGTCTCACCTTCCGCGGTGTCCCGGAACAGGCCGGCAACTTCCGGGTAGCCCTCGATGTCGGCCTGCTTGGCGAAGTACAGGTAGCGGCGGTTGGCCTGCGACTCGCCTGCAAATGCGTCCTTGAGATTCTGGTGTGTTTTAGTCCCTTTGAGATCCGGCATCGTCTCTTCCTCCTGGATCGGGCCCTCGGGGCCCGGTTGATTGGCTGGCTGATGGACTGGACATTATACGTCAACTGTTCAGGCCAAGGGCGAGGCTCCGGCACGCGCGACCGCGCCCTTCGACCTTGCTCAGGGCGTCCCGTTTGCACGGTCGAGGGGCGTCGCAGAACCATCGCCTGTGAACCGTCAACTCTCGACCGCCCTTGGTGTTACCATCAACTCCATGTCCGACCGCAAGTACCGCCAGCGGGGCTACCAGGACGACGACCGTGACCACGAGCGAAAACCGCAGGTGCCCAAGGGGCCCCAGGGGCCGCCCGCGAGGGGGGACCGCCCCGAGGGGCCGCGCACTCCGAACCTGATGAGCGCCAGGCAGGTGGTCAGGTGCTCGCGCTGCGCCGGAGAGATCTCCCCGCCGTTCGGCCTCGAGTCCCGCTGCGGGAAGTGCGGTGCGGATCTCCACTCCTGCGGCCAGTGCGTCTACTTCGACCCGGGCGCCCGGTTCCAGTGCATGCAGCCCGTGACGGTCCGAGTGGCCGTGAAGGACGTCCGCAACACGTGCACGCTCTGGGAACCGCGCAAGACGGTCGAACGCGAAACGCACTCGGTTGCCACCGGCTCCGCCCGCCAGGCGTTCGACGACCTCTTCAAGTAGAAGGCGGAGAGGAAGGCGGGGCAGCGTGACAGCGTGATCCCCCGCCGGCCGCCCACCGCCTCCCGCCTGACTCCTTCCGATCCCTGATCCCCGATCCCCGCTCCGATCCCTTCCATCCCGCCGGAAAAGCGGTTAAGCTTGTGGGTGGGACTATCAGAACTATCGTGATGTGAGGGGCGGCGCGCGAGCTCGCTGGGGCAGCGGCGCGCGGTCTCGTGTCTGTTCACAGCGAATCGGACCATGGCACAGACCTTTGGCCGCGGTGCCAATACTGTCTTCCTGGTGAGCTTGATTGCTCTCGGTCTCGTCGTGGGCGGCCTCATCGGCCTCGCTTACGCGGTCCAGAGTTCACCCTACGTCACCCGGGCGTTCGAGTACCCGTGAACAGCCCGTCCAGTTCAGCCACGAGCGGCACGTCGCCGGCAACGGGATCGACTGCCGTTACTGCCACACATCGGTCGAGACGTCGGCGTTCGCCGGCATTCCCCCGACCAAGACGTGCATGAACTGCCACTCGCAGATCTTTGCGAACAGCCCGTACCTCGAGCCCGTCCGCTCGAGTTTCCGCGAGGACAAGCCGATCGAGTGGACGCGGGTGCACGACCTGCCCGACTTCGTCTACTTCGACCACAGCATTCACGTCGCCAAGGGCGTCGGCTGCTCCACGTGCCACGGCCGCGTGGACCTGATGCCGCTGATGCTCCAGGTCTCGACGCTGCAGATGCAGTGGTGCCTGGAGTGTCATCGCAACCCGGAGAAGTACGTCCGCCCGCGCGAGGCGGTTTACCAGATGGACTACCAGCCGCCCGCGGATCAGGCCGCGCTCGGCACGAAGCTGGTGGCCGAGTACAACATCCAGCGGCTCACGAGCTGCTCAATTTGCCACCGCTGAACGGGACCCGCGTGGCGCTTGGCACGGCCCATCGATGAACGACCAGAAATCTCTCGACCTGGCCGCGGTCCGATCTCGGCTCGAGAACGCCCGCGGGCCCGAGTACCTGGCGGAGCCTGGAGGAACTGGCCGACACCGAGGAGTTCCAGGAGCTCCTCCACCGGGAGTTTCCACAGGGCGCGTCCGAGCTGACGGACCCCGTCAGCCGACGCACCTTCGTGAAGCTGATGGGGGCCTCGCTCGCCCTCGCCGGCGTCACCGCCTGCACCCGCCAGCCCACAGAGAAGATCGTCCCCTACGTCCGTCAGCCCGAGGACATCGTCCCCGGCCGTCCGCTCTTCTTCGCCACGGCGATGACGGTCGGCGGGCACGCGCTGCCCGTGCTGGTGGAGAGCCACGAGGGACGGCCGACGAAGATCGAGGGCAACCCGGAGCACCCGGCCAGCGGCGGGGCGACGGACGCGTTCACGCAGGCTTCGATCCTCGGCCTGTACGATCCCGACCGCGCCACCGCGCTCACGTTCCGCGGCGACATCCGGAGCTGGGGCGCCTTCCTGACCGCCGCCAAGACGGCGGTCGAGGCACGGCGGGGCCAGGGCGGCGCTGGCATCCGCCTCCTCACCGGGTCCGTCTCCTCGCCGACGCTGATCGATCAAATCCAGCGGCTGCGGGCCGAGTTCCCCGCGCTCGAGTGGCATCGCTGGGAGCCGTCCGGCCGGGACCAGGTGTACGGCGGGGCCCGGGCTGCCTTCGGCGAGCCGGTCGAAACCCACTACCGTCTCGAGGACGCGCGAGTCATCCTCGCGCTCGACGCCGACTTCCTGGCGTGCGGTCCGGCCAGCCTCCGTCTGGCTCGGGAATTCGCGGCCGGGCGCCGGGTGACGGGCGCGCGTCGCGAGATGAACCGGCTCTACGCCGTCGAGCCGACTCCTTCGAACACGGGCGCCGTTGCCGACCACCGGCTGCCGCTGCAGGCCTCGGCAATCCAGGGCTTCGCGCTCAGCCTCGCGGCCGCGCTCGGCGTGGGCAACGTCCCCCAGCCGCAGAACGACTCCGCTTATCACGGCTGGGTGGCCCCGCTCGCGCGCGACCTGCAGGCCCACCGCGGCACCAGCGTCGTGATCGTTGGCGACGAGCAGCCGGCCGCCGTTCACGCCCTCGGCCACGCCATCAACGCGGCGCTGGGCAATGTCGGCCAGACCGTGTTCTACACGGAGCCGGTCGAGGCGGACCCTGTGGATCAGCTCGCCTCGTTGAAGAAGCTGGCGGACGACATGGAAGCGGGCCAGGTGGACACCCTGTTCATCCTCGGCTCGAACCCCGTCTACACGGCGCCGGCCGATCTCGACTTCGGGGATCGCCTCTCGAAGGTCCGCCTGCGCATCAACCTCGGCCTCTATCACGACGAGACTGCGGCCGTGTGCCATTGGCACGTCCCCGAGGCCCACTACCTGGAGTCGTGGAGCGACGCGCGCGCGGCTGACGGAACCGTGACGATCGTGCAGCCGCTGATCGCGCCGCTGCACGGCGGGCGGACGGCCCACGAGGTGCTTGGCGAGCTGCTGCCCGGCCAGGCACGCCAGTCGCCGCACGACATCGTGCGGGCGTACTGGAAGGCCCGCACGGCTCTGGCCGATGCGGAATTCGAGCGGTTCTGGCGCAAGTCGCTGCACGACGGGATGGTGGAGGGCACGGCCTCTGCGCCGCGGTCCGTCACGCTGCGGGCGCTCGGCGCCGCGGCTCCCGAACCGGCCGGCGGCGGGCTGGAGATCGTCTTCCGCCCCGACCCGTCGGTCTACGACGGCCGCTTCGCCAACAACGGCTGGCTGCAGGAGCTTCCCAAGCCGCACACGAAGCTGGCGTGGGACAACGCGGCCCTCCTCAGCCCGGCCACCGCGAGGCGGCTGGGGCTGGAGAAGGAGGACGTCGTCGAGCTGCGGTATCGCGGGCGCCGGGTGAAGGCGCCGGTCTGGGTGCTGCCCGGTCAGGCCGCCGACTCGATTACCGTGCACCTGGGATACGGAAGGACCCGTGGCGGCCGGGCCGCGGAGAATATTGGCTTCAACGCGTACCTGCTCAGGACGACCGCCGCGGCCTGGGCGGAACGGGGCCTCGAAGTCGGCCGGACCGGCGAACGTTACGCCCTCGCCTCGGCACAGAACCAGCAGACGATGGAGGGGCGCGCGCTGGTGCGGAGCGCCTCGCTCGAGGAGTTCGAGAAGAACCCGAAGTTCGCGCACGAGATGGCGGAGGCTCCGGCCCGGTCGATGACGCTCTACCCCGAGCACGAGTACCGCGGGTACGCGTGGGGCATGACGATCGATCTCAACACCTGCATCGGGTGCAACGCGTGCGTGGTGGCGTGCAACGCCGAGAACAACATCCCGGTCGTGGGCAAGCGTGAGGTGAGCCGGGGTCACCGGATGCACTGGCTGCGGATCGACCGCTACTACAAGGGCGATCCGGAGAACCCGGAGGCGTTCAACCAGCCGGTGCCGTGCATGCACTGCGAGAACGCGCCCTGCGAGGTCGTCTGCCCGGTGGCCGCCACGTCGCACAGCTCCGAGGGGCTGAACGACATGACGTACAACCGGTGCGTCGGCACGCGGTACTGCTCGAACAACTGCCCCTACAAGGTGCGGCGCTTCAACTTCCTGCTCTACCAGGACTGGGAGACGCCGACGCTGAAGATGATGCGGAACCCGGACGTCACGGTGCGGAGCCGCGGCGTCATGGAGAAGTGCACGTACTGCGTGCAGCGCATCAACAAGGCGCGCATCGAGTCGGACCGCGAGGGCCGGCCCATCCGCGACGGCGAGGTCGTCACGGCGTGCCAGGCGGCCTGCCCGTCGCAGGCGATCGTCTTCGGCAACATCAACGACCCGAAGAGCCGCGTGGCCCAGCTCAAGGGCGAACCGCTGAACTACGGCCTGCTCGAGGATCTGAACACCCGGCCGCGCACCACGTATCTGGCCGCGGTCAGGAACCCGAACCCCGAGATGCCCGGCGCCGCGCACGGCGCCGAGACGGACAGCCAGCACGGGGCGGAGAGGTAACGGTCCATGTCCCCAGCGTCGCACCCGACACCGCCCGACCCGCCGCGCGCCGCCGCGGTGATGGATCCGCCGGTCATCGCCCCGGGCCACACGTTCGCCACGATCACGGACAAGATCAGCGCGATCGTCCTGACCCGGCGGACGCCGACGGGGTGGTTCATCGGGCTGCTGATCTCCTTCATGGTGATGATGCTGTTCCTGACGGCCGTCACCTGGCTGCTGATCAAGGGGACCGGGATCTGGGGCATCAACATCCCGGTCGGCTGGGGCTTCGCGATCGTCAACTTCGTCTGGTGGATCGGCATCGGCCACGCCGGCACGCTCATCTCGGCCATCCTGCTGCTGCTGCACCAGCAGTGGCGGACCTCGATCAACCGTTTCGCCGAGGCGATGACGCTGTTCGCGGTGATGTGCGCGGGCATGTTCCCCCTGCTGCACACCGGGCGGCCGTGGCTGGCCTACTGGCTGCTGCCCTACCCGAACACCATGGCGGTGTGGCCGCAGTTCCGCAGCCCGCTGGTGTGGGACGTCTTCGCCGTCACCACCTACGCCACGGTGTCCTTGCTGTTCTGGTTCGTCGGGCTGATCCCGGACCTCGGCACGCTGCGCGACCGGGCCAGCTCGCCCGTGGGGCGGACGATCTACGGCGTGCTGGCGATGGGCTGGCGCGGCTCGGCCCGGCACTGGCATCGCTACGAGGCCGCCTACCTGCTGCTCGCGGGCCTCGCGACGCCGCTGGTCATCTCGGTGCACACCGTGGTGAGCTTCGACTTCGCCACCTCGGTGCTGCCCGGCTGGCACACGACCATCTTCCCGCCCTACTTCGTCGCCGGCGCGATCTACTCCGGCTTCGCGATGGTGCTGACGCTGGCCATTCCCATCCGCGCCGCCTACGGCCTGAAGGACTTCATCACCGACCGCCACCTCGAGAACATGGCGAAGGTGATGCTCGCCACCGGGCTGATCGTGGCCTACGGCTACGTGATGGAGGCGTTCATCGCCTGGTACAGCGCCGACCGAGTACGAGCGCTTCATGTACTGGAACCGGATTGCCGGGCCGTACGCCCCGGCGTTCTGGGCCGCTGATCCTGACCAACATCGTGATCCCGCAGGCGCTGTGGCTCGAAGAAGGTGCGCCGCAGCGTCCCGATGCTCTTCGTCATCGCCCTGGTGGTCAACATCGGCATGTGGCTGGAGCGCTTTGTCATCGTGGTCACCAGCCTGCACCGCGACTTCCTCCCCTCGTCTTGGGGGATGTACTACCCGACGATCTGGGACTGGATGACCTTCATCGGCACGATCGGGCTGTTCCTGGTGCTGTTGTTCCTGTTCCTCCGCTTCCTCCCGATGATCTCGATCTTCGAGATGCGCACGCTGTTGCCGGAGGCGAAGGTGAAGGGGGAGAGGGTGCCTCACTGAAGAAGAACGGCTCTCGGCTCCAGGCTTTGGGCTCTCGGCAGATCACGGCGTCACGCGTGACTGGCCCAGAGCCTGGAGCCAAGTGCCGGCTAGAGCCTGAAGCCTAGAGCCTGGAGCCGGACAGGCGAGGGAAGTTGATGGGAGATAGGGGCGAAGCGATGTCGACCAGTGGAACAACCGAGCCGCGTCTTTACGGCCTGATGGCGGAATTCGAGAGCCCGGATGCGCTCGTCGTCGCGGGGCGGCGCGCGGTGCAGGAGGGCTACCGGAAGCTGGACGCCTACACCCCGTTCCCGATCGAGGAACTGAACGAGGCGCTGGGCTTCCACCACACGCGCGTGCCGCTGCTCGTCCTCATCGGCGGGATCGTCGGCGCCGCGTGCGGGTACGGCCTGCAGTACTGGGCCTCCACCATCGCCTACCCGCTCAACATCGGAGGGCGGCCGCTCCACAGCTGGCCGTCTTTCATCGTGCCGACTTTCGAGACGACCGTGCTGTTTGCCGCGCTGACCGCCGTCCTCGGCATGCTGGCGCTCAACAAGCTCCCCATGCCCTACCACCCGGTGTTCAACGTGCCGCGGTTCGCGCTGGCGACGCGCGACCGTTTCTTCCTGTGCATCGAGGCCCGCGATCCCAAGTTCGATCTCGTGGCCACGCGGCAATTCCTGGAGAGTTTCGCGCCACGCGAGGTGACCGAAGTTGAGCCATAAGGCCATCGTCGCATTGGCGGCCCTGCTGCTCACGAGCGCGTGCCGCCTCGACATGCACGACCAGCCGAAGTACACGCCGCTGCGCGAGAGCGACTTCTTCAGCGACCGGCGTTCCGCCCGGCCCGTGATCGAGGGCACGGTCGCCCGCGGGCAGCTGAACGACGACGAGCTGTTGCAGACGGGGCGGGTGAACGGGCAGCTGTCGCGGGAGTTCCCTTACGCGGTGACCGCGGAGGTGATTGCGCGGGGCCGAGAGCGCTACGACATCTTCTGCTCGCCCTGCCACGACCGGACCGGGCGGGGCAACGGGATGATCGTGCGGCGTGGGTACCGGCAGCCGCCGTCCCTGCACCTCGATCGCCTCCGGCAGGTCCCGGCGGGACACTTCGTGGACGTGATGACCAACGGCTTCGGGGCGATGCCGGACTACCGCACCCAGGTGCCGGCGTCCGACCGCTGGGCGATCGCGGCGTATATCCGGGCCCTGCAGCTCAGCGCGGGCGCGACACTGGACCAGGTGCCGCCCGAGCAACGGGAGAAACTCGCCCCGGGAACGGGCAAATGAGGCAACAAATCAACAAGTCGCCAGATCGACAAGTCGACAAATGACGTTGATCCACTCCGACCCCTTGCCCGAACTTTCAGGCGTGAGGCGCGCCGCGCTGGTGGTGGGCGCCGTGGGCGTGCTCGCGATGCTCGCCGGGGCGTTCCTCGGCCCCTCGCAGTTCTTCCGGTCGTACCTGATGGCCTGGATCTACTGGACGGGCATCGGCCTGGGCTGCCTGGGGATCCTGATGGTGTACCACCTGACCGGCGGCGGTTGGGGGGTCGCCATCCGGCGCCTCCTCGAGGCGGGCATCGGCACGCTCCCGGTGATGACGGTGCTGTTCGTCCCGCTGCTGTTCGGCCTGCACGACCTCTACGAATGGACCCACACCGACGTGGTGGCGGCGGATCACGTGCTCCGGCAGAAGGTCGCTTACCTCAACGTCCCCTTCTTCATCGCCCGCTCGGCGATCTACTTCGCGGCGTGGCTGGCGCTGGCGTTCTTCCTCCTCCGCTGGTCGCGCCTGCAGGACGAGTCGTCTGACCCGGCGCTGTCGGATCACCTGCGCAAGCTGAGCGGCGGCGGGATCGTCGTCTTCGGCCTGATGATGACGTTCGCGGCCTTCGACTGGATGATGTCGCTCGAGCCGCACTGGTTCTCGACCATCTTCGGCCTCATCTTCATCGTCAGCGCTGCGCTCGGGGCCATGGCTTTCGTCGTCGTCGCGGCTTACCTGCTGTCGGGGCGGGAAGCCTTCGGCCGCGTCTTCGCCCGGTCCATCCTCAACGACCTGGGGAACCTGATCCTGGCGTTCGTGATGGTGTTCGCCTACCTCTCGTTCTCGCAGTTCCTGATCATCTGGTCCGCGAACCTGCCGGAGGAGATTCCCTGGTACCTGCACCGGATTGCCGGCGGCTGGAACGTCATCGTGGTCGCCCTGGCCGTCTTCTATTTCTTCGTGCCGTTCCTGGTGCTCCTGGGGCGCCGCAACAAGCAGCTCCACCGGAGGCTGGCGACGATCGCCGCGTGCATCCTGGCGGCGCGCGCGCTCGAGGTGTTCTTCCTGATCGGTCCGGCGTTCCACCCGGATCGGCTGTCGGCTCACTGGATGGATCTCGCGGCGCTTGCCGGGGTGGGCGGGATCTGGATTTCGCTGTTCGTCTGGCGGCTCGGGAGGCGCCCCGTCCTGGCTGCCGGGGACCCCGAGCTGGCGCCGGCGCTGGCGCGGCAGCACTGAAGGGCAGGCCATGAGCTCGCACGGTCACACGCACGACGAGTACGTGCCCCCGCCGGGGATGAAGCACGAGACCAAGGACATCTCCACGCGCGTGGTCGTGTGGTTCGCGATCTCGCTGGTCATCGGCGCGGCGGCCATCCACATCGTCATCTGGCTGCTGCAGGCGTACCTCGGCGGCCTGGACGAGAAGGCGTACCCGCGCGAGTACCCGTTGGCGAACGTCGGCGCCCCGCAGCAGCCGCCGGCGCCGCGGCTCCAGACGCAACCCCGGGAGGAACTGAAGAACATGCGCGCCGAGGAGGATCGCATTCTCCGCGGCTACGGTTGGGCTGACGCGCAGACGGGCAAGGTGCAGATCCCCATTGAGGAGGCGATGCGCCTCCTGGGCGAGCGGGGGTTGCCGTCGCGGGCGACCGGGCAGCCTGCGCCGCCCGGCCTTCCGCAGGACTCGAGCGCCGGGCGCACCTGGACCGGGGGGGCGCCACGGAAGTGAGACGTGAGAATTGAGATTTGAGAATTGAGAAGGAGTCACGCGAGCCCGCGTGACGGGATGTATGAAATACCGCGCAATCGTCCTCTTCGTGGTTGTTGTCGCCACTGCCGCCGCGCCCGCTGGCGCGCAGTACAACGGCGTGCCGAAGTCCGGCATGATGACCAAGGGCAGCATGCCCGCCGGCATCACGCCCGACCAGCTGAAGAAGGTGGAGTTCGAACAGCGGCTGGGCGTGGAGGTCCCCCTCGACCTGCCGTTCACCGACGAGGAGGGACGGTCCGTCAAGCTGTCGCAGTACTTCAGGGGCCGGCCGGTGGTGCTGGCCCTGGTCTACTACGAGTGCCCGATGCTGTGCGTGCAGGCCCTCAACGGTCTCGTCCAGGCGCTGAAGGTCATGACGCTGGAGCCGGGCCGCGACTACGACATCGTCACGGTGAGCTTCAACCCGCTCGAGAAGCCGGCGCAGGCCGCCGCGAAGAAGGCCCACTACCTGTCCATGCTGGGCAAGCCCGCGGCGGGCGACTCGTGGCACTTCCTGGTGGGAGAGGAAACCCCGATCCGCATGCTGACCGACTCGGTGGGATTCCACTACGTGTACGACGAGCCCACGAAGCAGTTCGCGCACCCCACGGGCATCGTGGTGCTGACGCCGGAGGGCCGCGCCTCCAAGTACATCTACGGGCTCGACTACGGCCCTCGCGACCTTCGGCTCGCGCTCGTGGAGGCCTCGAGCCACGAGATTGGCACGCCGGTCGATCGCTTGTTGCTCTACTGCTTCCACTACGACCCGACGCAGGGCAAGTACGGCCTGGTCCTCATGAACGTGATGCGGCTGGCGGGGGTCGTGACGGTCGTGTGCATCGGCGGCTTCATCCTGATCATGTGGCGCCGCGAGAAGCGACTGCAGAAGGTGAAGAACTGATCCTATGAAGTGGGCTCTTCCGCTCTTCCCCACCAGCGCCTCCTCGTTCTCGGGGCAAGTAGACGCGCTCTACTTCTTCCTGATCGCGGTCAGCGCCTTCTTCGTGGTCCTCATCTCGACGCTCATCGTGTATTTCGGCGTCCGCTACCACCGGCGGGCCCCCGACGCCGTCGGCGCCCGCGTGGTGCCGTCGCTGACCCTCGAGATCGGCTGGACCCTCGTCCCGCTCGTCATCGGCCTGGTGATGTTCCTGTGGGGGGCGAACGTCTACCTGGCGCAGGCCACGCCCCCGGCCGAGACGCTCGACGTCTACGTGGTGGGCAAGCAATGGATGTGGAAGTTCCAGCACCTCGGCGGGCAGCGCGAGATCAACGAGCTGCACGTGCCGGTCGGGCGGGCGGTCCGGCTCACGGCGACCTCCGAGGACGTCATCCACTCGTTCTTCGTCCCGGTGTTCCGGATGAAGGCGGACGTCATCCCCGGCCGATACACCACGCTCTGGTTCAACGCTACCCGGACGGGGGAATACCACCTGTTCTGCGCGGAGTATTGCGGCACCAAGCACTCCGGGATGATCGGGACGATCGTGGTCATGGAGCCGACCGAGTACCAGGCGTGGCTGGGCGGCGGCGCCGCCGAGGGCTCGCTGGCGTCGCAGGGGCTGAAGCTCTTCCAGGACCTCGCGTGCGTCACGTGCCACCGCGAGGACGCGCAGGGCCGCGGCCCGGTGCTCCAGGGCCTCTTTGGCGCGAAGGTGGAGCTGGCCAACGGCCAGGTGGTGACGGTGGACGATGCCTACCTCCGCGAGTCGGTACTGTCGCCGAACGTGAAGGTGGCCGCCGGGTTCCAGCCGGTGATGCCCACGTTCCAGGGCCTGGTGAGCGAGGAGCAGCTGCTCGCGCTCGTCGAGTACATCAAGTCGTTGAAACGGCCGGGCGGCCCGGGGCAGGGCGCCCCCGGACAGACCCCGCAGGCGGCGCCGCCGCCAGGGGGCAAGCCGGGCGCGAAGGCGCCGGCCGCGACCCCCAAGAAGTAGGGCACATGGACACCCTGGCTACTCCCGCGCACGCACTACGTCAACGCCGACCACGGCCTGAAGTCGTGGCTGCTGACGACCGATCACAAGCGCATCGCGCTGCTGTTCCTGGGCAGCATCTCCGCGTTCTTCCTGATCGGCGGCATCTTCGCGGTCCTGATCCGCCTCGAGCTGCTGACGCCGCCCGGCGACCTGGTGTCGTCGGATCTCTACAACAAGCTCTTCACGATGCACGGCATCGTGATGATCTTCATGTTCCTCATCCCGTCGATCCCGGCGGTGATGGGCAACTTCTTCGTGCCGATGATGATCGGCGCGAAGGACCTGGCCTTTCCCCGGCTCAACCTCCTGAGCTGGTACGTCTTCATGATCGGCGGCCTGTTCACGCTGACCGCGATCGTCACCGGCGGCGTGGACACGGGGTGGACGTTCTACACGCCGTTCAGCACCAAGGCCTCCCAGAGCAACGTGATGGTGGCGGCCGTCGGCGTCTTCATCATGGGGTTCTCGTCGATCCTCACGGGACTCAACTTCATCGTCACGATCCACACGATGCGGGCGCCGGGCATGACCTGGTTCCGCATGCCGCTGTTCCTCTGGTCGATGTACGCGACCAGCCTGATCAACGTGCTCGGCACGCCGGTGCTGGCGATCACCCTGTTGCTCGGTCGCGCTCGAGCGCGCGCTCCACCTGGGCATCTTCGACCCGGCCTACGGCGGCGACCCGGTCCTCTTCCAGCACCTGTTCTGGTTCTACTCGCACCCGGCGGTCTACATCATGATCCTGCCGTCGATGGGCGTGGTCAGCGAGATCGTGGCCGCCTTCTCGCGCAAGACCATCTTCGGCTACCACTTCGTCGCCTTCTCGAGCCTCGCCATCGCGGTGTTCGGGTTCCTGGTCTGGGGCCACCACATGTTCGTGGCCGGGCATGTCCACGTACGCGGCGATGATCTTCTCGGTCCTCAGCTTCCTGGTGGCGGTGCCCTCCGCGGTGAAGGTGTTCAACTGGACGGCGACGCTGTACAAGGGCTCGATCTCGTACCAGACGCCGATGCTCTACGCGCTCGGGTTCATCGGCCTCTTCACCATCGGCGGCCTGACGGGCCTGTTCCTCGCGTCGCTGGGCCTCGACGTGCACGTCCACGACACGTACTTCGTCGTGGCGCACTTCCACTACATCATGGTCGGCGGCGCGCTGATGGGCTACCTGGGCGGCCTCCACTACTGGTGGCCGAAGATGACGGGGCGGATGTACCCGGATATCTGGGGCAGGGTCGCCGCGGTCATCATCTTCATCGGGTTCAACCTGACCTTCTTCCCGCAGTTCGTCCTCGGCTACCTCGGCATGCCGCGGCGCTACCACGCGTACCCGCCGGAGTTCCAGGCGCTCAACGTGCTCTCGAGCGCCGGCGCCTCGATCCTCGCCGTCGGCTTCATCATCCCGCTCTTCTACCTGCTGTGGTCCCTGAAGTACGGGAAGGTGGCCGGGGACAACCCGTGGGGCGCGTACGGCCTGGAGTGGGACACCTCGTCGCCGCCGCCGACGTTCAACTTCGAGACGACGCCGATCATCACCGGCCCGGCCTACAACTACGAGTCGCGGGAGGGCAAGCTTGCCTAGAGCCGCCTCCGAGCCCCCGGTGCTCCGCGAGGACCGCCACGAGCATCACTCGCCGGCGCTCAAGCACCATTTCGACGACCTCGCCCAGCAGAAGGAAGCCGCCACGCTCGGCATGTGGGCCTTCCTCGGCACCGAAGTGCTGTTCTTCGGCGGCCTGTTCGCCGCCTACCTGATCTACCGCGTCTGGTACCCCGAGACCTTCGGCGAGGCCAGCCGCACGCTGGACATCACGCTCGGGACCGTCAACACGATTGGTCCTGATCATGAGCAGCTTGACGATGGCCCTCGCGGTGCACGCCGCGGCCGTCAACCACCGCCGCACGCTCATGATCTTCCTCGTGCTCACGATGATCCTCGGTGCCGTGTTCCTCGGGATCAAGGGCGTCGAGTACTACGACAAGTTCGCCCATCACCACGTCCCCGGCGCGACGTTCCACTTCGAGGAAGGCGACCCGGCGCACGCGCAGCTGTTCTTCTCGCTGTACTTCGCGATGACGGGGCTCCACGCCGCCCACATGGTCATCGGCCTGGGCATGCTGTCGGTGCTCTTGTTCATGGCCTGGCGGCGGGCCTTCTCGGCCACCTGGCACACGCCCGTCGAGATGATCGGCCTCTACTGGCACTTCGTGGACATCATCTGGATCTTCCTGTTCCCGCTGCTGTACCTGGTCGATCGGCACAGTTGAACGACGACGTCAGTTGGCAACTGACTTACTTGTCGATTGCCTATTTGGAGGGTTCGGGGCGCCTGGGAGGTTCGTCATATGGTCAATCGTCAAGTGGACAGTAGCCAAGTGACGCCGAGGGCCTATGTCTGACGTGGTTGTTTCGAAGAACATCTATTTCGCGATCTTCGCGGCCCTCGTCGTCCTGACCGGCGTGACGACGACGGTCGCGTTCTTCGACCTCGGGGTGTTCAGCCCCGTCGTCGCCATGAGCATCGCCGTCTTCAAGGCGTCCCTGGTCGTCCTTTACTTCATGCACATGCGCTACAGCTCGCGCATGACGATCATCATCGGCGCCGCCAGCATCTTCTGGCTGGGCATCCTGCTGGTGCTGATCATGAGCGACTACGCGGCGAGAGGGGCGGGATGGTACTGACGGGACCGAGTGGTTGACGGTTCACGGTCGGATCACACGTGCTGCGTGATCTGACGGTGAACCCTGAACTGTCAACCGTGAACTATTTCTTTGCCAGCCGCGCCAGCACGGCCAGTTCCCGGAGGTACTGCCTGATCGGCCGTGCCGGCGTCCCCCAGAACAGGACGCCCGGGCCGCGGAGGATCTTCCCGGTCGGCACGCCGCCCTGCGCGCCGAGAATCACGCCCTCGCCGATGCGGACGTGATCGGCAATCCCGACCTGCCCCGCAATGACCGCGCGGTCCTCGATGACCGAGCTACCCGCGATGCCGGTCTGCGCGGCGATGACGACGTCCTGCCCGATCTGGACGTTGTGGGCCACGTGAACCTGGTTGTCGAGCTTGGTTCCCCGCCGGAGGACGGTCTCGCCCAGCGCGCCGCGGTCCACGGTGCACAACGCGCCCAGCTCCACGTCGTCTTCGATGACCAGCCGACCCACCTGCGGGAACAGCTCGTAGCGGCCCGTCTCCCCGTCTCGCACGTAGCCGAAACCATCGCTGCCCAGGACCGTACCGGCGTGCACGACCACGCGCGCGCCAATCGTCGTGCCCGGGTACACGACGACGTTCGAGCGCAGGACGCAATCGTCGCCGATACGCACACCGCGGCCGACGTGAACGCCAGGGCCAAGCACGACGCGGTGGCCGAGCTCGGCGCCCTCGTCCACGACCGCGTGCGCGCCGACGACGACATCGAGGCCGACTATCGCGGTGTCGTTGACGACCGCCGTGGGGTGGATGTCGAGGCCCGACGCCGACGGCGACGCGTGCAGCCGGCGTCCGGCGCGCGCGAAGGCAAGGCGAGGCTGCGCGCACAGGACCAGCACGCCGCGGGTTGCCGCCCCCTCGGCAAAGGCGCCGGCGAGAACGATTCCCGCCGCGGAGCCGAGTGCCCCGGGCAGGAGCCTGGCGTCCTCGACGAACACGAGATCGTCTTTGGTGGCGGCCGCAACGGTGGCGATACCCGTAATCTCGACACTGTCGTCGCCGACCACCCGCCCCCCGGCAAGGCCGGCGATCTCCCGCGCGGTGAGCGTCACAGGCCGGCCACCGCCCGGCTCGGCTCCGCCAGCTCCATCCAGGAAAACCAGATCGGGTGCCGCTTCTTGTACCACCGCAGCACCTGCAGCAGCGTCTTCTGCTTCTCGCACGAGATGACCTCCGGCGGGATCTTGTCGAAGTGCAGGCGCATGGTCTGGGAATCGACGAACTCGAGCGCCTCGGCGCAGAGCGTCTGCAGCTCGTTGCGGATGCGGCCCGAGTCGGAGATCTTCACCGGCCGCGTCTCGAACGGCTCCCCTCCCAGGAAGCGGTTGAGGAGCGGGCTGAACACCAGGCGGCTCTGCTCGAAGGTCTCGGCGAGCCGCAGCGTGAGGGTGATTCGCTTGTCGCCGCTCGGGGCCGCGAGGCGCACCGTGGAACGGTAGACTCCAGGCTTGACTTCCTTGACCCCCGGGGCCCCGGAGTAGGGGTCGGGCCCCATGTAGGCGGACACCGCCAGCGTTTCCCAGCGCTTCTCCGGGAAGAAATCGTCGGCCCTGAGCGTGAGCCGGCCCGTGACGAGGCCGGCCTCCGTCGCCTCCCGAATCATCACCCGGTAGTCCTCGACCTCGGCGTCCGGTAGAGGCCCCCCGGCGAGCGCCTGGATCTGCCGCGCGAAGTCGGCCGAGGCCGGGTCGAGGCGCATCACGTCCTGCTCCTTGTCGTAGGGCAGGTGGAACCGCGAGGTGAACGTCACCATCGAGACGTCCAGGCCCAGTGTCGGC
Organism: uncultured Acidobacteriota bacterium; assembly: GCA_963744445.1. Taxonomy (GTDB): domain Bacteria; phylum Acidobacteriota; class Vicinamibacteria; order Vicinamibacterales; family Fen-181; genus CAVUTP01. Next base: position 193,481 of record CAVUTP010000014.1, on the reverse strand, counting down.
GCCAGGCTCGCGCTCTGCACCGCCTCCGCGGACGCCGCGTAGCCGTCCTGGATGAACAGGTGCCGTTCGCCGGCCTCGTCCACCCACGTGCCGACCCGGTAGGTCGGCGCATAGGTGCCCGACTCGGTGAACGCTCCCAGGCCCCCGGGCAGCGTCCAGCCCTCTTCGACGAGGTGCGCGCCCTGCTCCTTCCAGGTCTGCCACAACGTCCCGATGCGCGACTCGCGGCTCTGGCCCCCCAGCGTCCACACGTGGATGTTCTCGCGGCGGATGCCCGGGTAGGTCGCCTCGATGGCCTTCGCCACCAGCGCCCTGGGCGTGCGGAAGTCGAGGAGGATCGCCAGTTCCGCGGCACGGATGGCCACCGCCTTCGGCAGCACGAGCATCCCCACGTAGCCCTCGTAAGGCCGGGAGATCTGCAGCGGCTGGTTGAACAGGTGCAGGATCGTCATCGGCCCGGTGCTCGCGCCCTTGGCGAACCGCGACGTGTTCTCGAGCGTGTCGATCGCGGCGCCCCACACCTTGATGCCGGAGGATTTGATCTCGCCGTAGAAGCCGTCCCAGCCGTAGGTGGGGTCGTTGAGCAGCCGCACCACGCGGCGGTCGAGCCACCTCGCGATCTCGGGCCGCGCGTAGACACGCCCGAACCCGATCTGCGGGTTCGAGCCCATTTCCGGCGTCTCGCCGGCCTTCGGCATGAGGCCCTCGCCCAGGCACACCATGATCGCGTGGTTCTCCGGCAGCTGCCGGGAGAGGTACCAGCAGGCTTTCGCTCATGGCGTACGCCGAGATGGCGTCGGCGTCCTTCTTCACCTGGTTGAGGCCGGCCTTGTCGAGCGCTGCGCCGGCGCCGGGCCGGGCGAACACCTGCGTCCCGAGGGCGGTCACGGCGCCCGTCATCGCGAACAGCCGCTCCATCCGGCCGTCCATGAACGAGAGGTCCCTGGTGAACTCCTTCACCGGTTCCCCGCGCATCCACTCCACCTCCACGTCGTCCAGCCAGATGTGGAAGCGGCCGAGGATCGCGCGGGTGTCGAAGGACCACTGGGCGATGACGTCCTGCTTGTCCTGCTGCTTCTCGTTCATGGCGCTGCTCGCTCGTCGCTCGCTCGCTTGGGGTCACCGTTGACAGTTGACAGTTCACGGCTCACGGCCAGATCACGCGTGACGGCGTGCCGTGACAGCGTTAACCGTCAACTGTCAACCGTCAACCGTTAACCGTCAACCCTTGTGACTCACCCTGGCCCAGCTGTCCCGCAGCGGCACGGTCCGATTGAACACCAGCCGCCCCCCTGCCGTGTCGGGGTCCACGCAGAAGTACCCGAGACGCTCGAACTGGAACTTCGCCAGGTGCGGGGCGCCCGCGATCCCCGGCTCCACCTTGCACCCGGTGAGCACTTCCAGCGAGGCAGGATTGAGGTACGACTTCCACTCGCGGCCTTCCTCGGCGTCGTGCGGGTCCTGGACCGTGAACAACCGGTCGTACAGCCGCACCTCGGCGTCGAGGGCGTGCGGCGCCGACACCCAGTGGATCGTCGCCTTCACCTTCCGGCCATCAGGGGACGAGCCGGACCGGGTGGCCGGGTCGTAGGTACAGCGGAGCTCCACCACCTCCCCGGCGTCGTTCTTCACGACGCGGTCGCACTTGAGGTAGTACGTCCCCCGCAGCCGCACTTCCTTGCCGGGCGAGAGGCGGAAGTACTTCGGCGGCGGCGCTTCCCGGAAGTCGTCCTGCTCGATGTACAGCTCGCGCGAGAACGGCACCCGGCGAGCGCCCAACGACGGGTCCTCGGGGTTGACCGGAATCTCGATTTTCTCCACCTGCCCCTCCGGGTAGTTCTCGACGACCACCCTGAGGGGGCGGAGGACGGCCATGGCCCGCGGCGCGCGCTTGTTGAGGTCGTCGCGGACGGCATCCTCCAGCAGCGCGACGTCCACCATGTTCTCGCGCTTGGCCACGCCAATTCGCGCGGCAAACTCGCGGACGGCCTCCGGCGTGTAGCCCCGGCGCCGGATGCCGACGAGCGTCGGCATCCTGGGATCGTCCCAGCCCGAGACCAGACCTTCCTGCACCAGCTGCAGCAGCTTCCGCTTGCTCATCACCGTGTAGGTGAGGTTCAGGCGGGCGAACTCGATCTGCCGGGGCCGGCTGGGCACCGGCAGGTTCTCCACCGTCCAGTCGTAGAGCGGGCGGTGGTCCTCGAACTCCAGCGTGCACAGCGAGTGCGTGATGTGTTCGATCGCGTCGGAGATCGCGTGCGTGTAGTCGTACATCGGGTAGATGCACCACGCGTCGCCGGTCCGGTGATGCGAGGCGTGCCGGATGCGGTAGATCACCGGATCGCGCATGTTCAGGTTCGGTGACGCCATGTCGATCTTCGCGCGCAGCACGCGCTCGCCGTCGCCGAACTCGCCCTTGCGCATCCGCTCGAACAAATCGAGGTTCTCCTCGACCGTCCGGTTGCGCCACGGGCTCTCCCGGCCGGGCTCCTTCAGTGTGCCGCGGTGCTCCCGGATCTCCTCGGCGGATAGATCGTCCACGTACGCCTTGCCGTCCTTGATGAGACCGACGGTGTACTCGTAGATCTGCTCGAAGTAGTCCGATGCGTAGTAGAGCCGGTCAGCCCAGTCGAACCCCAGCCAATGGACGGTGTCGATGATGGAATCGACGTACTCGACGTCCTCCTTCGTGGGGTTGGTGTCGTCAAAGCGGAGGTTGCACGTGCCGCCAAACTCCTGCGCGACGCCGAAGTTGAGGCAGATCGACTTGGCGTGTCCGATGTGCAGGTAGCCGTTGGGTTCCGGCGGAAACCGCGTCGCGATCCGGTCGTGCCTTCCCGTCCTGAGGTCCTCGGAGACGATGGCCCTGATGAAATCGACCGGCGCCTCGGAAGAAGGCACGCCTTTCGCCTCGGGCGTGCGCCCCGCGGGTGCGTCGGAATTGACCCTGTTCATATGGGGAGTATATCAGCTGGAAAACGGTCACTTGCCGATGACCAGTTCACGGTTGACGGTTCACAGTTGACGGTTGAGGGCAGAGTCACGGTGACATGAGTGCTGAACAGTCAACCCTGAACCGTGAACCTCAGACGTGGCATGCGTGGCGAACAGTCAACCCTGAACCGTGGACCGTGAACCTCAGATCATTTGCAGTTGGCGCGCGGCCGCCATTCCCGTAGAGTTCCCCCTGATGCGGGCCGTCATCATCATCAACCCGGTCGCCGGGGGTCGGGCACGCGGCCTGGCGGCAACGGAGCGTGTCGCGCTGGCCCGCCGGGCGCTCGAGCGGTCGGGCGTGGCGGGCGACGTGGCGCTGACCGAACGGCGGGGCCATGCCCGCGAGTTGTCGGCTGAAGCGGTGCGGTCGGGCTGCGATGTCGTCGTCGCCTGGGGCGGAGACGGAACGATCAACGAGGTCGGCGCCGCCCTTGTGGGCTCCGCCGCGGCCCTGGGGATCGTTCGCGCCGGGTCCGGGAACGGCATGGCCCGTGAGCTGGGCATTCCCGCCGCGCCAGGGGCTGCGCTTGCCATTGCGCTGGCGGGTGACGAGCGCCGCGTGGATGCCGGCCGGTTCCAGGGCCGCACGTTCTTCAACGTGGCCGGCATCGGGTTCGACGCCTGGATGGCCGGCTGCTTCGACAGCTTCGGCGGCGAACGCCGCGGGCTCGCGCGCTACACCATCGCCACCTTCCGGCGTGGGTTCACCTACCCGGCCGCCGACTATCTGCTGGAAGTGGACGGGGAGCGCCTGGAGACGCGGGCGCTCGTCCTCGCGATCGCGAACTTCCGGCAATACGGCGGGAACGTGATCGTGGCGCCGCCGGCCAGGCCGGACGACGGGATGCTGGATTTGGTCGCGGTGGGTCCGCGGGGCCCGGCCAGCCGGCTGCTCCTGCTCCCGAGGCTCTACGGCGGCACGCTGCACCTCGCCGCCGGCGTGCTCGTCCGGCGTGCCCGACGGATCGTGGTGACCGCTGCGGAACCGGCCCCATCGCACGTGGACGGAGAGACGATGGCCCCGGCGACGCGCATCGAAGCGGAGATCATCCCGGGGGCCCTGAAGGTGCGGGTGCCGAAGAAGATCACATGCGACTGACTTCCCTCTCGATCTCGGAGGATCCCGTGACCAGCGTTCCGAACCAGTCTCCGACCGTCTCCTTTCCCGACTGCTACGTGTGCGGCGCCGCGAACGAGCGCGGGCTGCACGTCACGTTCTCCGAACACCCCCCCGGCGGCGCCCGCGCGGAGTATGCGGCCCGGCCGGAACACGTCGGCTGGCCCGAGGTGATTCACGGCGGCCTGCTTTTCACGCTGATGGACGAAGCCGTGGCATGGGCCGTCATCTACGCCGGCCTCCATGGCGTGACGGCAAAGGCGGAGGTGCGGTTCCGAGAACCGGCGCGCGTCGGGATGAAGCTCGTGATCCGCGGCTGGCTGCTGGATCCCGGCCGCCGCCTGGTGCGCGCCAAGGCCGAGGCGCGCGAGGGCGGCGAGGACGGAAGGGTGGTCGCAGAGATGGATGCGGTAATGGCGATCACCAGGGGGTAGATGTCATTTGTTGATTTCTTGATTTCTTGACTTGTTGATTGGGGAGGGAGGGGAGCTGTGCGGAGAATCGCGCTGCTGGCGTTCGTCGTTGTCGGCCTGGGCGCGACCGGGCTGCCGGAGACCGGCCTGCGGGAGGCGGTGCCCGCGCAGGGGGTCGGCGTGCCGGGCGAGCTGCCTGGCATCCTGACGCTTCGTGAGCAGGCATCCGTCTACAACGCGTGGCTCGAGGGCCGGCTCCAGCGGATCCTGCCGGAGCTCATGCGGCAGGAAGGCTTCGACATGTGGCTGGTGATCTGCCGCGAGAACAACGAGGATCCCGTCTTCTCCTCGCTCGTCCCGTTCACCAGCCTGTACGCCAGCCGCACGTCGATGCTGGTGTTCTTCGACCGCGGGCCCGAGCAGGGCGTCGAGCGGCTGACGGTGAGCCGCTCCGGGATCGGAAGCCTCTACAAGAGCGTCTGGGAGCCGGAGAAGATCGAACAGTGGACGCGCCTCGGCCAAATCATCAAGGAGCGCAACCCGAAGAAGATCGGGGTCAACAAGTCCGACACTTTCAACTACGGCGACGGCCTCAGCGCCACGCTCGAAAAGAAGCTCATGGCGGCCATGCCGCCGGAGATGGCGCCGCGTGTGCAGTCGGCGGAGCGCCTGGCCGTGAAATGGCTCGAGCGCCGCTCGCCCGAAGAACTCGAGGTCTACCCGCACATCGCGGCCATCGCGCACCGAATCATCGCCGAGGCGTACTCTCGCGCGGTGATCACGCCGGGCGTGACGACGACCGACGACGTGGTGTGGTGGATGAGGGAGCGGTCGAGGCAACTGGGGCTGACCAACTGGTTCCAGCCGTCGGTGGACGTCCAGCGGCCGAAGGACAGTCCGCACAAGACCAGCAACGTGATCCACCGCGGCGACCTGCTGCACTGCGACTTCGGGATCGTCTACCTCAAGCTGTGCACCGACACGCAGCAGCTGGCGTACGTGCTGAAGGATGTCGAAAGGGATGCCCCGAAGGGCCTGAAGGACGGGCTCGCTCAGGGCAACCGGCTGCAGGACATTCACCTGGAGGAGATGAAGACCGGGCGGACCGGCAACGACATCCTCGCCTCGGCGCTGAGGCGGGCGAAGGCCGAGGGCTTGAGGCCCAGCATCTACACGCACCCGCTCGGCGTGCACGGACACGCCGCGGGCCTGCTGATCGGGATGTGGGACATGCAGAACGGCGTGCCCGGGCCGGGCGACTTCACCCTGCAGGAGGACACGGTCCACTCGATCGAGCTGAACGTCACGGCGAGCGTGCCCGAATGGGGCAATCAGGACATCCGGATACCGATCGAGCAGGACGCGGTGTTCGCGAAGGACGGCCCGCGCTGGCTCGATCGCCGCCAGACGACGCTCACGCTGATCAAGTAGGGAGCAGGGAGCAAGGTTGCGACTGACCAGGGAGCTAGTTGCGAAGTGGACAGTTGGTCCCCTGTTCCCTGACCGGGGACGCACCGGGATCAGGGGGGATCGGGGACCAGGGGTCGGCGCCTCTCAGCGGAGGTCCAGCCGCCCCACCGCCCCCTTCTCTCCCACCGCCCACGCCGTGCCGTTCGGGGCGATGCTCAGGGCGTGGAAGCCCTGGTCGCCGAGCGGCGACCAGCTGCGGCCGCCGTCCCGGGAGATGTCTGACCCGGCTGGCCCCACCGCCACGAGTGTTTCGCCGCGCCTCGAGGGTACATAAGCCACGGCAGACCGGAAGCTTCGCAGCCGGCCCGCTGGCAGCGTCCAGGTCGCCCCGCCGTCGGAGGTGACAACTATGTTGTCGCCCGGTTCCCGCTCCTTGCGGTAGTCGCCGCCGACGGCGATGCCGCGCGATCCGTCGAAGAAGGCAATCGAGAACACGCCGGCCGAAGCCGTGTCCGCGGCAATCGGGGTGTCTGCCACCGTCCACGTCGCGCCGCGATCCGTGGTGTGAAAGACCCGGGCCCGAACCCCGCCGCCGCTCCCGAACCAGGCATCGTTCCGCCCCGAGGTGACGAGGATCGTCCCGCTGGCCGCGAAGGCGCCGTCCCCTGCGAGCGCGGGCGGCATGCCTGCCGGGTGAACCTTCGCCCACGACGCGCCCCCATCGCTCGTGCGCACAATCGTGAACCGGCCATCCACCGGGTCCCCGACGGCGATGCCGTTGTTCACGTCCCAGAAGGCGAGGGCGTCGTAGAAGGCCTTCGGGTCGGGGTTCGTGAACTGCAGCGCCCACATCTTCCCACCATCGGTGGTCTTGTAGATCCGCGAGCGGTCGCCGGGGCCGATCGCGAGGACGTAGGCCGTCGCCGCGTCGAACGCCTCGATATCGCGAAAGTCGAGGGCCTCGGCGACGGCGACGGGCAGCGCCGCCCAGGTCTTGCCGCCATCCACCGTGCGCACGACCGTACCGCCGCTGCCGCTGGCCCACGCGACGTCCGCGCTCACGGCGCTCACGCCGCGGAGGCGCTCGGTGGTGCCGCTCGCCTGAGGCTGCCAGGCCAGCTGCTGAGAAAGGAGGGTCGCAAGAAGGAGGATCACGTGTGTCATACGCTCCTTGTCGTCGATCAGGCGGAGGGCGGAAGGCGGTAGGCGGGGACGAGGCCGGCGCCCAGGCGCGCCAGGCCTTCCACGACCGTTTCGAGGTCCGCACGCGCCGTTCTCGGGTTCATGAGGGTGGCGCGCAAAACACGCTGCCCGCCGAGCATCGTCGTGGTAATCCACCCGGCGCCCGAGCGATTGTAGTCCTCCCGAAGGCGCAGGTTGATGGCATCGAGCGCCGGCGCGTCCAGGGATCGGTTCCCGGTGTAGCGGAAGCAGAGGATGTTCGACTCGGGGCGATGGAGCGCGACGAAGTCGGGGCGTGCGGCAACGAGAATCGTGCAGCGCCGCCGCGCTCGCGCACAGGTGGTCGTAGAGCGCGCCAAGGCCGTCGGCGCCGTATCGCTGCAGCGCGACCCACACCTTCAGCGCGTCGATGCGGCGCGAGCAGGTGAAGCTGCGCAGGCCCTGGTCCCAGTGGCGGCCCTCGCGGGCGTGAAACAAGTAGGGTGCCGCCTGGCTGAAGGCCGCTTCGAGGTCCGCCTCGCGGCGCACCAGCACGGCGCTGGCCGTCAGCGGCATCAGCATCATCTTGTGGGGATCCCAGGCGATCGAGTGCGCCCGCCCGATGCCGTTCAACCGGTGCCGGTGAGTGGGCGACAGCAGGGCCGAGGCGCCGTGGGCGCCGTCCACGTGCAGCCAGATGCCGCGGTTCTCGCACAGCGTCCCGATAGCCTCGAGGTCGTCGAACGAACCCGTGGCCGTCGTCCCGGCCGTTGCCACGACGGCCATCACGGCCCTGCCCTCCGCGCGCAGGCGGTCCAGCAGCTCCTCCAGAGCCCCGACGTCCACGCGGAAATCGGTGGATCGCACGGCGACGGCGTTGTCCGTGCCGATCCCCAGTTCTCCGATCGCCCTCGCAACGCCGTAGTGGGCATGTTCGCCGCACACCACGGCGGGTGGGTTCCCGCCCACGCCCCTCTTCCAGGCCTCTGGCAGCAGGGCCTGGCGCGCCGCCAGCAGACCGGCGAATGTCGCCTCGGTCCCCCCTGAGGTAAACGTCCCGCCCGCGCCCGGGCCGAACCCGGCCAGGTCGCACATCCAGCGGAGCACTTGCGTCTCGATGACCGTGCCCACCGGCGACATTTCCCAGACGGCACCCGACTGGTTGAGCGCCGCGGTGAGGGCCTCCGTCCAGACGGCCGCCGCCAGGGGAGCCGACACCTGGTGTCCCATGGAGCGCGGGTGCGTGAGCCGGTTGCAGTCCGGGAGCACGTCGCGCTGGAGGCGCTCGAGCACTTCGGCGAGCGGGCGACCCGCAGCAGGTAGCGGCTCGTCAAACCGCCGCGCGAGCTGGGCGGGATCGGCGGAAGTGGACACGGGGCCGTCCCCGGTCCGTGTGGCGGAGAAGTAACGGGAGACGAGGCCGGCGAACGCGGACCCGGCGCATTCAAGGGTATCGTCCTCGATCGCCCGGAGGACGTCGGTCACCAAGGTCATAGGACGAACATTCTACATGTCGCCCTCGCCCTGCTGGGCACGCCTCGTTCGACGATGTCTCGGCTGCTGAGGCGCTCAGCGAGAAGTCGACCCTGAACCGTTTCATTTCGCCAGCACCTGCTCCGTCCACCCGCAGATCGCTTGGACTTCGTCTGGGCTGAGCTTCGCCGACGGGTGCATCAGCGTGTACTTGCGGTCCGGCATGTCGCCGGACTTGACCTCGTCGCAGATTTCCTCGAGCCTGCGGGCGGACCGCCGCGCGTCCAACTTTCCCCACTCGGAAAAATTCAGGTGCGCCCTCCCCTCCTTCACGTCGTCCACGACGAGGAAGGACATGGGTGCCACGCGGCTGTACCACGGCCAGGTGGTGTCGTTGGAATGGCAGTCCCGGCACGACCGATCGAGTACAAAAGCCACATTGGCGGGTGGGCGCGCCACGGCCTTGAAATGCTGCTGCGGGTCGCTGGGAGGGTTGGTGCGGTCCAGGGGAACGAACTGAGCGGCGACGAGGAGAACCGCAAGCGCCAGCAGGGACACGCGGACGAGCTTCCGTAACGCCATGGACACTCCTTGCCTGGCAGGTGTGTGCCCATTATGCACCCGCGCGGAAGAGCTCGGGAATCGTGGTTACGCAGGTGTGAAGCGGGCCTCGATCGAGGGGGAGGCGGGGAAGGTCAAACCGGCCGCCCTCCGCCTGCCGCCCTCAGTCTGGCCTCTCAACTCCGGGCGTTCTTGCGCCGCCGACGCGCTGCGAGGAACAGCGCCGACACGCCGGTGGAAAGCAACACGAGCGAACCAGGTTCTGGCGCCTCGGACGACTGGAACGGGGCGCCGGTCGCCAGCCCGCCAACCCCGCCGCTGGTGAACAGCAGCTGTCCCTGGCCGAAGACGTTGAAGCCGTTCAGCGTGCCGAAGAGCTCGAAGGGCAGCGTGAACGCGTTCCCGGACATCGGCGGGATCAGCGCGGGAAGCGTCATCTGGCCGTTGAAGCCGGACGAATTGCCTCCGGTCCCAGACGAAGTCCCGCCGCCGACGCCCGCCGGCCCGCCGAAACCAAACGGGTTGCTTCCACGGTCCCATCCCGACGGACTCACGAAGCAGCCAATGCAGATGCTCGCACCGCCGCCGCCGGACCAGATACCCGAGAAGCCGGAGCCGCCGTTCAACAGGAAAACGACGCGCTCGATTCCGGGCGCTGACACGGACGAGGTCGCCGAGACCATCGCGATGGAGCCCGGCCCGGGCAGCAGACCGATTGGGCCGGCCGCAGCGGGCACGGAAGCGGCCGCCACGAGCCCAAGTGCCACTGCCAAGACTCTGAGTAGGGATCTGCGCATGTTGCCTCCCGGACGCCAAAGCGTGTCCCGGCCCGTTCCGACAATCGGCATAGGCTGGGGCACGGGATGCGCCCGGGGGAGCCAGTGAGCAAACAGCGAGCCGACCGGAGGCGCTCGCACGCCGCTCAGCTCAGCGAATCGCGTCGGTGTACGTCGGCTCGATGTTCTCGAAGAAGACTCCCTGCAACTGACCCGGCCGCAGCGCGGGGAGATCCAGTTCGATCGCGTGCTCCCGGTCGGGCGAGAGCAGCGACAGGTCCGCGTAGAAGCCGACGAAGGTGCGGCGGGCGGCGCGCACAGCCGTATAGGCCTTCCGCAGCTCGACCGTGCGGCCGTCGATCCGTGAGGCGCGCTTCCCAGCGGTCGTCGGGCTCGGCGATCTGCACGAAAAGCAGGAGCCGTTCGGGCGCCAGCCAGGTGGTCCGGTAGTCCTCGGACGTCCAGGGAAGCGGCCAGCCTTCTGTCGCGCCGCAAGCTGATCGAAAACACGCTGCGGGATCGTCACCTTCCCGGACCACCGGCCGCCGGCAAAAACGGGATCGAACTTTCCCACCTGTTGGTACTGCCGGAACTCGGCGCCCGCGAAGGCGACCCGCACCGACGCGACCCCGTTGCCGTGCGGCACCGACCGTGGCCGGCTTCCCGTTCACGCGCGCCGAGGTCACCGACTGCCCGGCCGGCAGCGTCACCACCAGATCCATCTCGGTACCCGGCTCGCCCCGCACGTCCGAGATGGTCAGGACGCCGCCTTCCACGGTCGCCGTCCCAGTCGAGTTGAAGAGCATCGGGACCGTGAGCGCCTCCGCCGGCTCGAGCGCGAGCGCAATGGCCGAACCACCGTCCATCGGGATCGTCACGCGGTCGCCCTCAGTCCACAGCCCCGGCGCCCGGCTTGCCGATCAGCCGGCCCTCCACGCGGGTACAGCTCCTTCAGGAGGAACTTCCCCCGCGCCTCGAGGCCGATGGTCTCGTCCAGCACGAACTCGGCGTCCAGGCGGCGGCCGTTCGGGTTGAAGAGGAAGATGTAGCCGCGGCCGCCCACGATGGCCGAGGTGCCGTCCACCTTCCCCATCGCGGGCTGGCCGATGATCGTGCGCGTGCGGCGGAGGTATTCCTTGTTGGCCGCGGTCCAGTCGATCCACCTGCGGAACAACGCCCGGTCGGCCGTGGAGAAGGCTTCGTGCTCCGCGAGGTCGCGCGCCGGGATGTATGTCGAGCACGTTGTTCCACCCGGCGATCGCGATCGAAGACAGTAGCGAGTAGCGCCACCCGAGGTAGTCCCAGTCGCGCTGCGCGGAAGGGCAGCAGCATGACACCCTTGTCGGTCTTCCGCTCGGGCATGCGGCCGGTGTCGTCCGCCCGCGACGTCTGGTGGGTGATGAACCCCGGCACCATCTCGCTCGGCGCGAACTCGTAGTTCTTGTAGCGGTAGGCGGTGTAGCGCTGGCGATCGGCCGACGCGCGGTCGAAGTGCAGGTCCGGGAACGGCACGAAGCTCTCGGGCTGCTCGTCGTTGAACGTCGGGTGCGGATAACTCCCGGCCAGCCAACCCCACGGGCCATAGAGGTGATACGCCTGGCGGCCGTCGATTACGATCTCCGGCACCCGCCGGCGCAGTTCCTCCATCACCCTTCGCCAGCCGGCCCACTGCGCGTAGCGGCTCGTGCCGCGATACGCGAGGAACGTGTGGTCGAAGGAGTAGCCCCCCAGGCCGAACCGCCGGTGGAAGGCGACCAGCGTCTCGATCAGCCAGTCCTGCAAGCGCGGAAGCCGAGGTTGGCGTAGAACCGCTTCGGGTTGTTGACGGGCGACGCGAGCCAGGACGGGATCCTGCGAGAAAGGCAGCACGGGGTAGACGTAGGCCAGCAGCTTCAGCCGCTTCGCAGCGCGCGTAGTCGAGCATCTCCTGCACCGAGGCGGGCACGGCTCCCCCGTCGACCTTCCACTCGTTTGCGCGCATCTTCTGCCCGAACCCGATCCACAGCAGGTTCTCCCAGCTCCAGTCGTCCAGTGCTGTCCTCGCGCCTGGCGAGGTCGGAGTTGGTGGGAGCGAAGATCACGTGCTCGGCCCCGAGCGATGCGGCAGTTGTCCAGGATTCGCTTGTACTCGGCGCGGCCCTCGGGCGTGGCGATGTCGATCTGGTAGTCGTTGAGGCACCAGGGCACCAACACGTTGACCGGTCGCTCGGGCTTCGCCAGCAGGAATGCTCGAACCATGCCCGTGAACGCCTCCACCTCCCCTTCGTCCATCCCGGGCTCCGCGTCGTTGGGGCCCATGGTCCATTCGGGCAGCATGCGGGCGGGCAGCACCCGGCCCGTCAGGGTGTAGGGCGCGAGCATGCCGCGATCCGCGACGAACGGCCCGTCAGCCGTCTTCCACTCGATGTCGGGCTTGTAGCGGACGGTGAACGCGCCTCCTGGCACCTGCACCTCCAGGAAGGGGTTCTGGACGACGGCCAGCAGCCCGCGGCGGCCGTCGAGGCGCAGGCAGACGCCGTAGTCTCCCGTTCCCAGGTTCGGGCGGGCGCTCTTGGGGATGTAAGAGCCGGTGATCGGCACCGCGAGTTCCGACTTGAATACCGTCACCTCGTCCACCCGGAACGAGGTTGCCGCCGTCGAGGCGACTGACAGTTGCTTGCTCAAGAAGTCCCAGCCAGGCTGCAGCTCGTAGACCACGGTTACCTGGAAGGGCCCGGCGGTCCAGGCGAAACTGACCTTGTCCTTCGATGCCGTCACGGCGGGAGCCGGCAGCGTCCGGCTCTGGTACGCCTGCCCGCCGAGCGTGACGCCGAAGTCCTCGGTGGGAAACGGGATTCGCGTCGGCCCGGCCACCGCTTTCGCGGCCCCGCCCTGGCTGGAGGACCTGGTGTCGAGCGCCACCAGGCCGCGCTTCCCGAAGTGCGCCGTGATGCGCGCGTTCGTCAGCGTCTGGGCGAGCGCGGGGGACGAGGCCAAGGACCAGACGATCACCGGGAGCAGCAGGGTTGGACGCAGCATGGCGGTGTATTGTATTCCGCATGCCCAGACGCCTCGTCACCCTCCTCTGCCTGGTAATGGTCCTCGCCGCGTCGGCGGCCGGCAGGTCGTCCAGGCAGGACCCGCCGGTACCATTCGCGATCACCCACGGTCCCTACCTGCAGGTTCCCGGCGCCTCGTCCATGAGCGTGGTGTGGCACACGAACCGCCCGGCCGTTTCGCGCGTGGAGTACGGCCCGACCGAGGCCCTGGGGCAGACGGCAATCAGCGCGCAGCATGGCCTGATCGACAATCACCGGACCAGCCACGTCGGGCGCCTCTCGGGGCTCGCGCCCGGCAAGCCTTGTTTCTATCGCGTTGTCTCCCGCGAGTTCCTGGGCTACGACAAGCAGCACATCGTCCGGTGGGGCGAGACGGTCACGAGCGAGGTCAGGTCGTTCACGGCGCTGAACCCGGCGGCGCGGGACTACTCGTTCACCGTCGTGTCGGACATCCACGAGAACGTAACGCGCTTCGAGAAACTGCTGGCGGGAGTGGATTGGAAAGCGACGCCGTTCGTCGTCTTCAACGGGGACATGGTGAACGACTTCATGACCGAGGGACAGCCGTTTGCGGGGTTCCTCGACGCGGCGGTGAAGATGTTCGCGGCAACGCGGCCATTCGTCTACGTGAGGGGCAATCACGACGTGCGTGGCCGCTTCGCCCGGAGGCTGGACGAGTACTTCCCGACGGCAGCCGGCCGAGCCTATTACTCGTTCGACCAGGGCCCGGTCCACTTCGTGGTACTCGACTCCGGCGAGGACAAGGTGGACGGCCACGAGTACCTACAACGGGCTCGTCGCCTTCGAGCCGTACCGCCACGAGCAGGCCGACTGGCTCGCGCTGGACCTGGCGTCGGCCGCCGCTCGACGCGCACGATTCCGCGTCGTCATCTCGCACATTCCCCCGCGCGGCGGGGAGGGCTTCGCCATCGGTGAGGTTCGGTGCCTGTGGGAACCGGTGGCGAACGCCGGGCGGGTGGACTTGTGGATGTCGGGGCACACCCACCGGGCGGCGGCGATCCCGCCCACCACTGGAGCGAACCGTTACCACCTGGTCGTCAACGCGCCCGACACCTTCACTCGCGTTGAAGTGATCGGCCATCGGCTCGAGGCGACGGTCGTCAGAGAGAACGGCGAGAAACTCGCTGCGGTCACGGTGCTGCCACGAGGAGGAGGAACCCGATGAGACGCGCCGTCGTCGCCCGCCTGTTCATCGCGGCGGCTCTGGGCGGCACACTCGTCGCGCACGCCCCGGCCCGCGCTCGCCTTTGGGCGAGTTCCGGCATGGCAAACCAGGACCAGGGGGCGCCTCCTCCCGTGCGGCCCGTTCCTTCCGCGCAGCAGCTGGCCTGGCACGAGCTGGAGTTCTACGGCTTCCTGCACTTCACGGTGAACACGTTCACCGACAAGGAGTGGGGCTACGGAGACGAGGACCCCGCCGTCTTCAACCCATCGGCCCTGGATGCGAGGCAGTGGGCCCGCGTGGCGCGCGACGCCGGGATGAAGGGGCTGATCATCACCGCTAAGCACCACGACGGCTTCTGCCTCTGGCCCAGCCGCCACACCGAGCACTCGGTGAAGGGGAGTCCGTGGCGCGACGGGCGCGGCGACGTGCTCGCTGAGCTGTCGCGGGCGTGCCGCGAGTACGGCTTGAAGCTTGGAGTCTACCTCTCGCCCTGGGACCGCAATCACGCGCATTACGGGCGGCCCGAGTACCTGACTTACTACCGCAACCAGCTGCGCGAGCTGCTGACGCAGTACGGGCCGGTCTTCGAGGTGTGGTTCGACGGCGCGAACGGCGGCGACGGGTTCTACGGCGGCGCGCGCGAGACGCGGCGCATCGACAACACCACCTACTACGACTGGCCGAACACCTGGGATTTCGTTCGCCAGCTCGCGCCAGCAGCCGTGATGTTCAGCGACGCGGGGCCCGACGTCCGCTGGGTCGGAAACGAGGCGGGCACGGCGTTCGAAACCACGTGGTACGGGCTGGATCGCAGCAAGGTCTACCCGGGCGATCCGCGCTACGCGAAGGAGTTCGCGCGCGGCAGCCTGGATTCAGGGGACTGGGTCCCGCCGGAGGTGGACGTCTCGATTCGCCCGGGCTGGTTCTACCATCCCGCCGAGGACGCGAAGGTCAAGAGCCTGGAGGACCTGCTCGAGATCTACTACAACTCGGTCGGCCGCGGCGCGAATCTCCTGCTCAACATTCCGCCCGATCGGCGGGGGCTGATTCCCGATGTGGACGCCGCCCGGCTGCGGGAGTTCAGGCGGGTGCTGAACGAGACGTTTCGGACGGATCTCGCCAGGGGTGCGCGTGTGACCGCGACCGACGTGCGCGGCCGCTCGAGCCGCTTCGCGCCGGGCCTTCTGGCAGACGGCAAGGCGGGCACCTACTGGGCGGCGAGCGACGGGGTGACGACAGCGAGCGTAGAGCTGGAGTTGCGCGAGCCGGCGGTGTTCGACCGCGTGGTGCTGCAGGAGGCGATCGCCCTCGGCCAGCGCGTGGAGGCATGGCACGTCGAGGCCGAGGTGGACGGAGGGTGGAAGCGAATCGGCGAGGGCACGTCGATCGGCTACAAGCGAATCCTTCGATGCGACCCGGTCAGGGCACGTCGCGTTCGGGTGACGATCGACAAGGCCCGCGCGTGTCCGACGCTCAGCACCGTGGGGTTGTTCAAGAGCCAGTCGTAGTGGCTAGTTGCTGGTGGCTAGTGGCTAGCCGTCACACGTGTCACGCTGATCGACTAGCCACCAGCCACTTGCCACTAGCCACTACTCTGAGCGCAGCGCGGCGCTCGGCGCCATCGCCATCGCCCGGCGCGCGGGCAGGTAGCAGGCCAGCAGTGTTGCGGCGGTCAGGACTGCGCCCGCGGCGAACAGCACCGACGGCTCGACGCCGGTCACGCCGTACACCCAGCTCGCCAGCACCTTCGACAAGCCCACGGAGAGCGCGGCGCCGACGGTCAGCCCGCCGAGGGTGAGCCACAGGCCGTCGCGGAGCACGAGGCCGAGCACGTCGAGCCGAGTCGCGCCCAGCGCCACGCGGATGCCGATCTCCCTCGTCCGCCGGGACACGAGGTATGCCTTCACGCCGTACACCCCGAGCACGGCCAGCAGCAGGGCCGAGAGGCCGAACGCCGCGAAGACGTTCGCGGCCGCGCGCGCCATCCACAGGTAGATGCTGGTATCGCGGTGTTCGGCCAGCGTCTTCATCGAGAGGATCGGCAAGCCCTGGTCCGCCGCCCGCAGCGCGCGCCGAATCGACTCGGCCATCGCCCCTTCCACACCAGCACCGCCCGAAGCCAGGCAGACGTGCAGGTGCAACGCCGGGCGGTACTCCGAGCCGAATGGCAGGTAGAGGTGCGCCCCGGGCTCCCGATCGAACAAACTGTCGCGGACGCCCGGCACCACGCCGACGACCTCCATCGGCGCCGTCCATTCGCCATCCTTCCCCTCGGCCGACTCGAGCTGCACCCGCTGCCCGATGGGGTCCTCGTCCGGCCACAGCCTGCGGGCCATCGGTTCGTCCACGATGACGGCCCGCGCGGCCGAGGGCGAGTCCTCCTCGGCCCTCGTGAAGTCCCGACCCCGCAGGACCGCGAGGCGGACGGTCCGGAAGTAGTCGGCGCCGACGACGACCGTGGCGGCGTAGGCCGGCTCGCGCTTCGCCCCCTGGTCGATTCCGCGCACGGCTCGGAAGGAGTAGTCGAGGCCGAAAGGAATGGACGAGGCAAAACTCGCCGACGCCACGCCCGGGATGGCGCGAAGCCGCGCCGCCACCTGTCGGTATGCCCGGCGGCCCTGCTCCTCGTCGTAGCCAGCGAGCGCGGCGTCCGTCTGCATGACCAATCCCTGGTCGAGGGTGAAGCCCGGCGTGGCCGATCGGGCCGCGAGCGCGCCGCGCACGAACAAGCCCGCCCCGGTGAGCAGGGTGAGGCACATGGCCAGCTGGCCGACGACGAGCAGGTTTCGGACCGGGATGCGACCGGCGCGCACGGGCAGCTGGCCCGCCTGCTCCTTGATTTGCGGCAGGGCGTCCGTGCGAGCCAGTCGCAGCGCGGGTCCGAGGCCGAAGGCCAGGGTGCCGAGGATCGACACGCCGGCGGTCGCGATCAGGATGCGGGGGTCCGGCGCCGCGTCGAACTCCACGGCGAACGGGATGACCGAGAGCACCGTGCGTGCCAGCAGCGTCGTTGCGGCCATGGCGATCAGCAGCCCGAGCATCGCTCCCGCCGCCGACAGCAGGAACGACTCGGTGAGCAGTTGACGAACGATGCGCCCGCGGCTGCTGCCCAGGGCCAGCCGGATTGCGACCTCGCGGCCGCGCGCCCCGCCCCGCGCCAGCAGCATGTTGGCCAGGTTGAGGCAGGCGATCAGCAGCACGATGGCCGCCATGGCCATCAGGAAGAACATCACCATCGCGCTCTCGGCGTCGGTCCGCGGGCCGGCGCTGAGCGACAGGCGCGAGAGGCTGCCGAGGACGACCTCCACGCCCTTGTTCTCCACGGGAGCGGCCTCGCGGAGGCGCGAGGCCAGCGGCGCCGCCAACGGCGAGGCCGAGTCCGAGCGCCAGCCCCGGCTGCAGGCGCGCCGACCACCATGAGCGTCTCGGTGGCCGCGGTCGGAGAGCAAGCCGGCGCTGCCCCGCCCCGCCGCTGCTCCACGAGCGGGCGCCGCGCCCATCGGGATCCAGAACTCCGGCGAGAGCAGGGCGATCGTTCCCGGTGAAGCCCGGCGGGGCGACGCCCACGATGGTGAACGGCCGGTTGTTGATCGTGACCGTCCGGCCGAGGCAGCCGGGATCCGAGCCGGTCTTCTTCCAGTACGCGTGGCTCACGACGACTGCAGGCGGCGCGGACGGGTCGTCCTCTGACGCGTCGAATCCCCGGCCGAGCGGCGGCATGACGCCGAGCGTCGCGAAGTAGCCGGACGAGACGACGTAGGCGAAGCCCTTGCGAGTGGCCCGCCCCTCGCTGACGCCGACGGGCACGATCTGCTGCGCCGCGAGGGCTGCAAAGGGTGTCTGCCCGGCGGCCAGGTCGCGGAAGTCCGGGTAGGAGAAGGAGCGGAAGCCGCCGGACTGCCCGGTGTCGCGCAGGTAGACGCCCACCAGTTCCCCGCCTTCGCCGCCCAGCGGCTTGAGAAGGAGGGCGTTGGCGACGGTGAACACGGCGGTGTTGGCGCCGATGCCCAGCGCGAGGACCAGGATCGCCGTGGCGGTGAAGCCCCGGCGCGCGGGCGAGCAGTCGCAAGGCTGTGACGGAGGTCCTGCCAGAGGCCGTGCATGCTGGTTCCCCCGGGGGCGGGTCTACCAGCACTGACGGAGGAGGAGGTGGGGATGTTCCCTGGCGTAGGGATCGGGGATCAGGGATCAGGGGTCAGGGTACGCAAGAAACGGGGATCAGGAATAGGCGGTCGACAGCGTAACGGCCGCGTCCCCGATCCCCGATCCCCGATCCCCGATCCCCGATCCCCGATCCCCGATCCCCGATCCCTGATCCCTGTTGATCCCTACTTCAGCCCCCGCGCCTTGAGCAGCGGCTCGACGCTCGGCTCCTTGCCGCGGAACTTCACGTAGGCCTTCATCGCCTCCTCGGTGCCGCCGTTCTCCAGCAGCGTGCGGAACGCCTTCGCCGTCGCCTGGTCGAAGAGGCCCTTCTCCTTGAACGCCTCGAAGGCGTCCTTGTCCAGCACCTCGCTCCAGATATAGGCGTAGTAGCCGGCTGCGTAGCCGCCGACGATGTGGCTGTAGTACGGGCTGCGGTAGCGGGGCGGGATTTCCGGCAGGTTCTTGATCTTCTCCATCGACGCCTTCTCGAACGCGGTGGCGTCCTTCTCTTCGGGCGTGGTCAGGGTGTGCCAGTCCATGTCGAGGAGCGACGCGGCCAGGTACTCGACCGTGATGAAGCCCTGGTTGAATTGCTCGGCCTTCTCGATCTTCTGCACCAGCGCCGCCGGGATCACCTCGCCGGTCTTGTAGTGCTTCGCGTACACCTTCAGCACGTCGGGCTCGAAGGCCCAGTTCTCCATGATCTGAGAGGGCACCTCGACGAAGTCGCGCGGGAAGCGGGCGAGGCTGCGGTACGGCACCTTGCCCAGGAACGAGGCCAGCGCGTGGCCGAACTCGTGGAACAGCGTGCTGGCCTCCTCGAGCGTGAGCAGCGCCGGCTCGTCACCGGTCGGGCGCGTGAAGTTGCACACGTTGGTGACGATGGGCCGGATCACCTTGCCGTTCCGCACGGAGCTGCCGCGCATGCTGCCCGACCAGGCGCCCACGCGCTTGCCGGGGCGCGGGTGGTAGTCGGTGTAGAAGAGGGCGAGGTGCGAGCCGTCGCGGTCCTTCACCTCCCACGCCTTGACCTCCGGGTGATAGACCGGGCACGTCGGGACGCGGCGTGACCGTGATGCCATACAGCTGGTTCGCGACGTAGAAGGCACCCTGCACGACGTTGTCGAGCTTGAAGTAGGGGCGCAGCGCCTGCTCGTCGAGGTCGAACCGGGCCTTCCGGACCTTCTCGGTGTAGTACCGCCAATCGCCGGCCTCCAGCTTGAACGTGCCCTCTTCCTTGTCGATGGCCGCCTGCAGGTCGGCTGCCTCGCGCAGGGCCATCTCGCGCGCCGGCTTCCAGAGCTGATTCAGCAGACCATAGACGCCCGCGGGGTTCTTCGCCATGTTCTCCTCGAGGACGAAGTCCGCGTAGGTCTTGTAGCCGAGGAGGTTCGCACGCTGGACCCGCAGCGCCGCGATCCGGGCGATGTTCTTCTTGTTGTCCCACTGGTCGCTGTGGTCGCACCGCGTCGTGTACGCCGTGATGATCTGCCGGCGCAGCTCGCGGTTGTCGGCGTACTGCAGGAACGGCCAGATGCTCGGCGCCTGCAGCGTGAAGACCCACTTGCCCGGCATCTTCGCGGCTTTCGCGGCATCCGCGCCGCTCGCCACGACCGACGGCGGCAATCCCTTCAGGTCCTCCGCCTTGTCGATCACCAGCTGGTAGCTGTTGGTGTCGTGCAGCAGGTTGTCGCCGAACTTGATGCTCAGCTCCGACAGCTCGGCGTTGACCTTCTTCAGCTGCTCCTTCTTCGCCGCATCCAGGTTTGCCCCCGACCGGACGTAGCCTTTGTAGGTCTCCTCGACGAGCTTCTTCTGAAGCGGCGTCAGGCTCGCCTTGTCGCGCGCGTCGTAGATCGCCTTCACCCGCTCGAACAGCTTCGGGTTCAGGGCGATTTCGTCACGCGCGGCGGTCAGCAGGGGGCTGGCCTCGCGGTTCACCTTCTGCAGCTCCGGGTTCGTCTCGGCACCCTGGAGCGCGCCGAACACGCCCTGGACCTTCGACAGCAGTTCGCCGGCCTGCTCCAGCGGCACGATCGTGTTCTCGAAGTTCGGCGCCGCCGGGTTGTCGACGATCGCCTGGATCTCCTTGCGCTGGGCAGCCAGGCCTTCCTTGATCGCGGGCAGGAAGTGCTCCGGCTTGATCTCCTGGAACGGCGGCGCCTGGAACGGTGTCGTCCACTCCTTGAGGAGAGGGTTGACTGCGGCGGGCGCGACGGGCGCGGGCGGCTGCGCCCAGACGGGCGCGGCGACCAGCGCGGCGAGGAACAGGAGGAGGATGGCGTGTCTCTTCATGGTTGATCCCCGATGAGTTGATGCCGGATTCAGGATTCGGGATTCAGGAGTCGGGCGGTGGCAATCTACTGCCCGGGAGAGGGAAGGTCAAGGGGAAGCCCGGCCGGGCAGGCCGGGTATTGTGGATCCGCGAGGGAAGCCCCTCGAAACGGCAGAGGCCGTCTCGAGGGGCAGGGACGAACGCCTGGGTCAGCGCCAGGGGGGCCCGCTGAGGTTCAGAGCGCTGCCAGCGCCAGGCACTGGGCTGGCGCCGCCGCCGCAGATCAAGGTGTGATGATGGGGAACGGGGTCGCCGACACGTATGCCGAGAACCCGCCCTGGCCGACTGCCCTGATGCGGTAGTAGTACCTGGTGCCCCTGGCCACGCCGGTGTCCTGCAGAGTGGTCGCGTTGCTCGCGGGGTTGAACGTCGTCACGCCATTCGTGAAGCCCGGATCGAGCGCGCGCTGGATCGAATAGCTGGTTTCGTTGGTGGCGTTGTCGGCCCAGGTCAATGTGACGACGGCCTTGTTGTTGTTGTTGCTGAGCCTGGCCGCGGCCGTGAACGCCGACGGGGCGGCGGGGATCGGCGGCATCGATATCGCCGCCACGTTCGAGTACGCGGACTGGACGAGGCCCGCAACAGCCTTGACGCGGTAGCTGTTCACGGTTCCGGCAACTGGCGCGGTGTCGGTGTAGACCACGCTGCCGGTGGCGTTCCTGGCGAGTAGCGTCGCGATCGGGAAGAAGTCCACGCCGACGCCCGTTGCGCGCTCGACCACAAACCCGGTCTCGTTATTCGCGTTGTCCCAGAACGTCAGCCGGATCTGTCCCGGTGACGCGATCGTCGCCGTGAGCGGCCCCGGCGCCAGCAGCGGGTTGACCGCCGCGACGTTCGACCAGCCGGAGGTGGCCGTCACCGTCGGGAACCCGGCCACCGTGCTTCCAACGGTGTTTGTTGCCGCGACCCTGTAGAAGTACGGGGTCGTGCTCGAACCAATCGGATCGGTGAAGGTCGTCGCCAGTCCGAGCGGTGTAATGACGAGTCCGGTCAGGAAGCTCGGGTCGTTTGCTCGCTCGACCCTGTAGCCGGTCTTGTTCGCAACGCCAGCGTCCGGCTCAGTCCACGTCAGCACGGCCTTCCGAGCTTTGTTTGTCCCCGTAACCACTACCCCCAAACCCGTCGGGGTGCCAGGCGCGACGGCGACGACGACCGGCCGCATCATGTCGTTTTCTTCGTGGCTGAGGATGTGGCAGCTCGCCACACGTACTCCACCCGAAGTTCGCATAGTCGTTGAACACCGTCACGTCGTTGCCGAGCGGATCCCGGCCTGAGAACCCGAGCGTCGAACCGATGGGCACTGTCGGGTTCAGTGGACGGATGCTGTTTGGGAGCTTCCAGGGCAATCTCGCGGGATCAGGAGCAATCGGTCTCAGCGCGACGATCGTGTCCTCGAGCGGGCTGATTCTGAGCGTGTCCTTCCAACCCAGTTCGGTTGCGTCCGGCAGGCGGATGGCGCCGTCCCAGCCGACGCGGTTTATCAACTGCACGTTGAACAGGTGGAAGTGGATGGGGTGCGTGTCCACGCCGTTGTGCGTGATCTTCCAGATCTGCGTGCCGTCGGCCGCCGGATCGCCGATCGGCGTCAGCGGATTCGAGAGCTTCACGAGCTCGGTCGGAGGATCCGCATATCCCTGCATCACGAAGTTCTGGGTGAACGCCGTCGGACGCGGCAGCTCGAGACCCAGCTTCGCGCTCATGCGGCCGTAGTCGTCGAAGGTCGCGCCCGTCTCGTCGTGCATGGCCTTCGGTCGGAAATCCATCGTCGCGAAGCTGCCCGGTCGTAGTCTGAAAGGTCATCGACGAGTCCTGGATCCTCGCGATGCCCCAGGCGGGGTAGAACGCCGGGAAGGTGAAATTGTAGGCCTGATTGTAGGCGGACTGGCCGACGATGATGGGGTCCTGTCCGCGCTCGAACACGCCCGGCACCTCGACCGTCAGGGTGGGATCGTTCGGGTCCGGGATGTTCTTGCTCGGCCACTCAGCCATCAGCGCGGCCACGTCGAACGGTACCGCGGGAGTCCC
This sequence comes from uncultured Acidobacteriota bacterium, assembly GCA_963744445.1. Classification (GTDB taxonomy): domain Bacteria; phylum Acidobacteriota; class Vicinamibacteria; order Vicinamibacterales; family Fen-181; genus CAVUTP01. The sequence continues at coordinate 170,843 of CAVUTP010000014.1, read as the reverse complement.
GCCACCTTGACCTGCATGATGGTGCGGATGTTGGGGCCGTAGCCGGCGAGCGGCGTGGACACGCCGCCTTCGGCGGTCAGATCCGGCGCTCCCGTAAAGTAGTCGTTGCGCGGGTCGAGAGCGGGGAACGCCGCGGGTGCGTCGTTGTAGAGAATCAGCGTCTTGCCCGCGTACGCCGCGAAGTCGACGATAACGTCCGCGCGTTCCGCTGGCCCGAGCAGCAGCGAGTGATCCTGGACGTTCCCGAAGTTGAACGTCGTCGGATTCTGGTTCCAGGTGATCGGCTGGTTCGGGACCACGACCGGCATCGGCAGGAAGCCGCCCTCGGTGCCGATCTGGATGAAGTCCGGTCCGGCCGTCGCCGGATCGGGCGCACCACCCGCGCGGCCGTCCATCGGCCACTTCGGCGGCAGTCCGGGCGTGGCCGGTGACGCCGCCACCATCTGCACCTCGGTGCAGTTGGCCGGATCGACGGTTGCGGTGCCGTCGCAGAGGCGGCTTGGCAGCCCTGCGGTGACCGCTTCGACGGTCGTCGCCATGGTCTTGTCGGCCGCAACGTACCACTGCAGATTGAAGAAGCGGTCGTGCGACGCGTCGAGGATGCGGAACCGGTACGGCTTCGGCTCCACCGTCAGGGTCGGATACGCGGTGCCGTTGACGACTGGCGTGTCGAGGAACGCCTCCGCCCCCCAGGACGGGTTCGGCGTGCCGGGGTTTTCGAGCGGCTGCCACGGCCTGGTGCAGGGGTGCGTCGCGTCCGGCTGCCCGAGAGCGTTGCAGTCGTAGTAAGGGTTGGGGACGGGTCCGTAGGGAATCGCGACCGGCGGCCAGAACCACGGCCCGTAATGCCAGCGGCCCATCGCGTTCAGGCCGCTGAGGTCGTACGGGTTCTGCGCCGGCATGTAGACGTGGGGCCACCAGAGATCGCCCGTGTTCGGTCCCGCAGTTGCATGGTTGCCCGTCGGGATCGGTGTACGTGGTGAAGGTCGTCCCGGTTCCCCAGTTCCAGGTGGGGTCCTGCGTGCCGATCGTGGTCGGCGTCCACGAACGTCTTGTCCTGGATGATTAGCGGAATCTGATCGGCCGGGATGACCCCGCGCGCTGACCAGGTCCTGTTCGACGCTGTCGGTCAGCAGGTAGCCCGCCGCTTCGCCCACGTAGACGTTGAGGCGGGTGATGCCCATGGCCTGGTCGTGGTAGAACATCAGCCGCGCGCTCTGGTCGTTCGTGTAGTAGAACGTCTGGCTGCCCGATCCGACGGGGTTCGTTGCCGAGCCGCGGTTTCCCTGGATTCGGCATGTCGGGGACGTTGTAACGCTCACGCCCTCCGGGTATGAGGTCGTTTCACCTGCCGGCGTAATCCACTGGTGCGGCGTCCCGTCGCTGATCCACGGCGTCACGCCGCCGTGGAGGTGGAGTGGTGGCGCGATTCTCCGTGTAGCACCCCGCCGGCACCTTTCCATCTGTTGCCTTCATACACGTTAGGTCAGGCGTGGAGCTGGACGCGAGCGGCCCCGGCCCCGCTCCCATGATCGACGTGTCCACCGGCAGGAACAGGTTGCCTGCGGCGCCCGTCGGAAGGTTGTTCGTGAACTTGATGCGGACAGGGACACCCTTCTTCGCGATGATGAGCGGCCCCAGGTAATGGAACGCTCTGACGGACGCGTCCGAGGTGTTCGTCTGCCTGTACCCGCGAAGCCTCGTCGGCGGCAGGTCGGAGTGCAACTTCTCGCTGTACTCGCCCAGCTCGATTTCGTAGTACTCCGCCCCGGGATACGTAGTCGTGTCAGGGACCGCCACCGGGATGTACTGCCCCAGGTTGTTGGCACCAGCAGCGCTCACCCCAGGCAGACCGTCCACGAACTTGCGAATGCCGCCGCCGGTTGCAACAGGTAACCCGGTGGCCGGGTTGATGACCGGGAACCCAGTGATTGTATCGAGCTGGATTGCCGGCGCCGGGCTGTTCGCGTAGTTCGGCGTCACGCCCGAGTAGTCGGGGATCAGTTGTCCATTGGGGCCGACCAGAAGGTAATCGCCGTTGGGGTTGATCGCGGCCACGGCGAGCGCCTGGGTTGCGGCCAGGGTGGCAACCGCATCGCCCTCTTCTACGGCCGCGTCATACGCCGTCGTGGCGGCCGCCTCGTCCAACTTCTGCCTGGCAGCAGCGGCTGCCGCGTCTCTCTTCGCCTTCAGCCTTGCAGCCGCTGCCTGTCGTTCAGCCGATGTGACCGGCAGGACACGCGTGTGTTTTCGACCGAGAATGTCGGTCACCGTAACGGTCCGTGATTTCGCGGTCGCCGGGCTGCCGGATGTCGGCGTTGTCGTCTGTGGAGGGGGCCCGCTCGCTGCGGCCTTCGTCGCCACCTTCGTTGCGTTGGTTGCGGACTTCGCCGTCGCCTTTGCGGCGGAATTCGTCGCCGCCTTCGGTGGGGCCTTGGTTCCGGCCTTGGCCGTCGCCTTCGTAGCGCCCTTGGTCGCTCCGGCCCTGACATCCGGGCCGGCGCCCCATGCGAGGGCGACTGCCACGACCAGGCCGATCAGCGTTCTCATCGACAGTCTGCTCATTTTCGTCTCCCCTGCTTCTCCGGTCCGGTTGGTCGCAAGGACACGCCACCTCAGCCTTTGGGCCGGTGCCTGCCGCCAGATCGAATCCCTTGCTTACCTGGCGCAATCCCCGAGAGATTCTGGCTCACCCCAATCCGAGCCGAGCTATAATCAGGACTGGGCCAATCCACAAACAGGTAGGGATCCACTCGACGCGGCGGGCACCCGCGGCCGGGGAGTCTCCCGTTCGCACTCGCCCGCTCCGACGCGGAGAACGAGCCGATGTCTGCCAACGCCTGGGAAGAGGTGGAGGGAATCTTCGAGGGCGCGGCGGAAGCCGAACCCTCGGCTCGCGCGGCCTTCCTCGACGCCCACTGCGAGGGCCGCCCCGAACTACGCGCAGAGGTCGAATCCCTTCTCGCGGCTCACCGCGAGGCCGGCGCGTTCCTCGAGCCGCCGTCCGGCGCCGGCGACCTCGACGCGGGCGCCGAGTTCGCCAGCACCGCCCCGTCCATCGGCAGCTCGATCGGACCCTACCGGCTGGTGGAGGTGGCCGGCGAAGGCGGCATGGGCAAGGTGTTCCGCGCCGAACGCGCGGACGGCGAGTTCAGCCACCAGGTGGCCATCAAGATCCTCCGCGTGCCCGACGCGGCCGGCCTCCGTCGCTTCCGCGCCGAGCGCCAGATCCTCGCCGCCCTCCAGCACCCGCATATCGTCGCGCTTCTCGACGGCGGCGCGCTGCCGTCCGGTTATGCGTTCCTCGCGATGGAGTACGTCCGCGGAACGGCTATCACGGGGTATTGCCGGGAGCGCGCGCTCACCCTCGAGGACCGCCTGCGCCTCTTCCACCAGGTGGCCCTTGCCGTCCACCACGCCCACGAGCGGCACGTGGTGCACCGCGACCTGAAGCCCTCCAACGTGCTCGTCACCGCCGACGGCACGCCGAAGGTGGTGGACTTCGGCATCGCGAAGCTGCTGGACGAGTCGGCGGCTGGCTCGGCACCGCCCGGCGCCACCATCTCCGGTCTCAACCCGTTCACGCCCGACTACGCAAGCCCCGAGCAGTTGCGTGGCCTACCCGTCACGCCGGCCTCCGACGTCTACGCACTCGGGGTGCTGCTCTACGAGATGCTGACCGGCGTGCGGCCGTACGAGACGACTGGCAAGCCGCTCGACGAGGTGCTGGACCTCGTGCTCCGGCAGGAACGCACCGCGCCGAGCGCGGCGGACGTTCAAGCTCGCGCCTGCCCGCCGTATCTGCTCTCCCGGCTGCGCGGGGCTCTCGACCGGATCGTGTTGCGGGCGATGGCGGCCGCACCGGAGGCACGCTACGCGTCCGTGAGGGCGCTCGCGACAGACGTGGTGGCCCACCTCGAGGGCCGGTCGCACACCCCCGGGCGCCCTGGGGCCGCCGCGTGGGCGCCCCGCGCGCTGGCCGGCGTCGCGTGCGCCGTCTTGCTCCTGGCCGGAGGCGGGGACCCGATGGACGCCGGCCTGGCCGGGTTGGCACCCGCGCGCCGCGCCCCCGCGACAGCCTCGCGAGCCCCGCGCCGCGGCGGCTCCGCGAACCCGGAGGCCCTGGCCGCCTACGCCGAGGGCCAGCGGGTCTGGCGAACCCGGACGGGCCTGGCGAGCGCCATTGCCGCCTATCGGCGGGGGATCTCCGCTGGACCCCGGCTTCGCCCTGGCGCGTGTCGGGCTCGCAAACGCGTACGCGGTGCAGGTGTCACCCTCGCCCGAGGCCGAACGGGAGGTGGCAGAGGCCCTCCGCCTTGCGCCCGACCTCGGCGAGGCGCACGCCGCGCAGGGCTTCATTTTGATGTTCCACTATTGGGACTGGGCTGGCGCGGAACAGGCGCTCCGCCGCGCCACGCGACTCGCGCCGGACGACGCCCTCGGACACCATTGGCTGGGCTGCTGTCTGACGCTCGTGCGCCGCTTTGACGAGGCCCGCGCGGAGCTCGAGCACGCGGCGCGCCTCGACCCCGAATCGCCGCCCATCCTGCTGGACCTTGGTCTTCTCGCCTACTACGCCGGGGACGATGGACGGGCGGAGCAGTACTGCGGGCAGGCGCGCAGGTTTGGGGTGAAGTTCTTCGATCCTGCCGGCGAATGCCTGGTCAGGGTGTACGAGAGGCAGGGCCGCTATGACGAAGCCTGGGCACTGGACGAGTGGAATCTCGCCGGCGCCAGGCCGAAGACCGGAACGGGACGGGAGCGCCTCGAGTCGGCCACCCGCTTCTGGCTGGCCAAGACGGCTCGGTACGTGCGAGGCGAAGGGGTGGCGGTCGAGCTCCTGAACCCGAACCTGGCCTATCGCTTGGCCACGGCTTCCGCGCGCCTGGGCGACACGGCCAATGCTCTTGAATGGCTCGATACCGGGATCGGGCGGCGCGCGTTCATCATGCCGTTCGCCAGCGTGGATCCCGTCTTCGACTCCATGCGCACCGACCCGAGGTTCTTGCAGCAGTTGTCGAGGATGGGGTTGTCGCGGTAGGTGGCGGCGACGTGGGTGGCTGCGGCAACGGCGGCTGCCCTGAACTTCGCGCGGACCGGCCCCGGCTGGCTCAGCGCGAATCGGGTATCGAGCCGGCGGACGCGCGCGCGCCGCCATCGCTCAACGCACGATAGAGCCAGGCCCTGGCGTAGTTCCACCGGCGCTTCACCGTGGCCGCGCCAAGGCCGAGGTACTCCGCCGTCTCCTCGATCGACAAGCCGCCGAAGTAGCGGAGCTCGACCACCCTCGCCCGGTCCGGCGCGATCGCCGCCAGGCGCGTCAACGCGTCGTCAAGGGCAACCAGATCCATCCGGACGTCGGGCGCCACGTCGAGGGCAACGGCAGGCATCGCCTCTGCCGCGCCCGCACTCTGCTGCCGCTTGGCAGCGGACCTGTGTCGGGCGTGGTCCACCAGGACACGGCGCATCACCTGCGCCGCGGCGCCGTAGAAATGGGTGCGGTTGTGAAGCCTGGCCTCGCGCTGGCCGGCGAGACGCAGGTAGGCCTCGTGGACGAGGGCGGTCGGTTGGAGCGTGTGGCCCTCGCGCTCGTTTCGCAGGTAATGCTGCGCGAGGTCCTTCAGCTCGTCGTAGACCATGGGCACGAGCGCCGCCAACGCCTCGGCATCGCCCTGCGCCCAGCGGTCCAGCAGCCGCGTGATATCGCCTTTGGTAGTCAAGCCGCGCTCCGGCATTCGGCGTGCCCTGTGTCGCCCCGCACCCTTAGAATGTACAGCATGTTCCCCTTCACGATGAGGCGGAAGGCTCGCGGGGCGGGAACTGCGACCGGCGGTGGCTTGGCCTCTGTCGTCGCGTGCGTGTCGACGCTCCTGGCATCGGCGGTGGCGGTCGTCCAGGTCCAGCAGGTGCCGCGCGTGCAGGAGCGCGTGGACGTGTCGCGCGTGCTCATCGACGTCCGCGTCGTAGACGGCCGCGGGATGCCCGTGCGCGGCCTCGCTCCCTCCGACTTCCACGTCCGCCTCGGCGGGAAGCCCGCGCGCGTCGAGTCGGCACACTGGGTGGGCGCCCTTCCCGCCCTCCCCGCGGAGAAGGCGCCGCCCGACGAGCCCCAGCCCCTTCCAGAGGTCGCCCCGCCAGAGGCCCGCGGCCGCCTGATCGTCCTGCTCTTCCAGAAGGACCTCGAACCCTCCCGCATCTTCGGCCTGATGCGCATGCTGATCGAGACGCGCCAGTTCCTCGACTCCCTGGGACCCGACGACCGCGTCGCGGTGCTGTCCTTCGACTCGCACCTGCGGATCTGGCTGGACTTCACGACGAACATCGACAAGGTCCGGCACGTCCTGGAGCGCGGCATTCTCTTCGAGCGCCCGACGCGCGTCGAGCCCGTGACGCCACCCTCACTGATGGCGACGCTGGACGTCGTTCGCGCGCGGCGCGCCTACTCCATCGAGACGGCCCTGGCGCTGCTGGGCCAGGCGCTCGAACCACTGCCGGGGGCAAAATCGGTCGTGTACGTCGGTCACGGGTTCGGAAGGATCATGGGCAGCGCGGTCTACCCGGAACCGTCGTACAGCGAAGCGCGCCGGGCCCTTCAGGCCGCACGCGCGTCGGTGTTCTGCCTCGATGTGACCGATGCCGACGAGCACACGCTGGAAGCCGGCCTGCAGATGACGGCGAATGACACCGGGGGGTTCTTCGAGCGCACCCACATCCACGCCGGCCGCGCGATCGAGCGTCTTGCCGGCGCGCTGGCGGGGCACTACGTGCTGTTCCTCGAAACGCCGCCGGACGCCAGGGGCCGCGAACTGGAAGTCGAGGTGAAGGGAAAGACGGTGTACGCGAAGAGGAGCCTGCCGGAGTAGGCTGCGCCTGGCCCGAGTCACTTGGCCATTGACCAGGGAGCAAGGGAACAAATGGTCAGTAGCCAAGTGGACCCTTGCCAAGTGAGGGCCTGCTACACCGCGATGTCCGAGAACAGCGCGGACGAGTGATACCGGTCCCCCGCGTCCGGGAGGACGACGACGATCAGCTTGCCGGCGTTCTCCGGCCGCGCGGCCACACGGACGGCCGCCGACGACGGCGGCGCCGCAGGAGATCCCGCACGTAATCCCCTCCTCGCGGTGCAGCCGGCGCGCCATCTCGATCGACTCCTCGCTCGAGACCGTCTGGATCTCGTCCACCACGCTCATGTCGAGGACGTCGGGCTTGAACCCCGCGCCGATGCCCTGGATCTTGTGCGGGCCCGGCTGCGGCGGCTCGCCCTTCTTCAGGGCGGTCAGGACCGGCGACTCGACGGGCTCGACCGCGACGGCCCACAGCGGCTTCTTCTTCTCGCGCTCGAAGTACCAGCTCACGCCCGTGATGGTCCCGCCGGTGCCGACGCCCGACACGAGGATGTCGGCCTTCCCGTCCGTGTCGTTCCAAATCTCGGGGCCCGTGGTGCGGAAATGAATGTCCGAGTTCGCGGGGTTGTTGAACTGGTTCGGCATCCAGTGGTGTTTTGGATCGGAGGCGACGATTTCCTCGGCCTTCGCGATGGCGCCCTTCATCCCCTTCGCGCCCTCGGTGAGCACCAGCTCGGCCCCGTAGGCCTTGAGCAGCCGTCGCCGTTCCAGGGTCATCGTTTCGGGCATCGTGAGCAGGAGCGGGTAGCCGCGCGCGGCGCAGACGAACGCGAGGGCCAGCCCGGTGTTACCGCTTGTGGGCTCGACGACCTTCACCTCGGTCGAACCGGGCTTGAGGATGCCGTCGCGTTCAGCGGCCCAAATCATGGCCGCGCCGATGCGACACTTGACCGAGTAAGCCGGGTTCCGGCCCTCGATCTTGGCCACCACGGTGGCGGGCAGCCCTGCCGTGATGCGGTTGAGCCGGACGAGTGGCGAGTTGCCGATGGACTGAGCGTTGTCTTCGTAGATTCTTGACATGGGGGCCTCGGAGTGGTCGGTCTCACGCCATAAGCAAGATCGCGTCCAGCAACATTCGGACGGGTTCCCTCGTAAAAACACAGCAAGCCCAAAACGCCGAGTGGACGAAGCCATGCTCAACGACCTCCGCTTCGCTGTCCGTTGGCTCCGGCGCAGCCCCGGCTTCGCCGTCGTTGCCGTGGCCTCGCTCGCGCTCGGCATCGGCTTCAACACGACGCTGTTCAGCTTCGTGGACGCCGTGCTGTTTCGACCGCTGCCCGTCCGCGGCGCCGACCGGCTCGTGGACGTGTACACCAACTCGTCCGACGGCGACCGCTACGCCACGAGTTCCTATCCCGACTACCTGGACTTGAAGGCCGCCAGCACGGTATTCGACGACCTGATCGGCTACAGCCCGGCGTTCGCGATGCTGTCGGGCGGCGATCGCTCGCGCCTGGCCCTCGGCGAGGTCGTGACCGGCAACTACTTCCAGGTGCTCGGCCTCGGCGCCTCGATTGGCCGCACGCTCCTGCCCGGAGGACGACAGGCCCGGCGCCCCGCCGGTCGTCATGGTCTCGCAGGCTTTCTGGAAGCGTGAGCTGGGAGGGGACGCCGCGGCCATCGGACGGCCGCTGCGCATCCGGGGCGACGACTACACACTGGTCGGCGTGGCGCCGGCGGGGTTCAGCGGCCTCACACCGGTCATCGCGGCCGAGCTGTGGCTGCCCACTCTCGCGTGTGGGCGAGGTCGAGCCGGTGGGGATGCAGGACAGTGTCCCGTCGCCCACCGGGACCAGCCGGCTCGACCGCCGGGGACAGCGCTGGATGCTCGTCAAGGGTCGGTTGAGGCCGGGCGCCACGCTGGAGCAGGCCGCGGCGGAAACCGACCTCCTCATGCGCCGGCTCGTCGCGGCGCACCCGCAGACCAACAAGGACCGCTTCACGTCGGTCAAGGCCTCGAGCTCGGTCCGGCTCAACCCCGCGGTCGACTCGTACCTGCTCCCGGCCGCCACCGGCCTCATGGTGGTCGTCGGACTGGTCCTGCTGATCGCGTGCGCGAACGTGGCCAGCATGCTCCTTGCCCGGAGTTCGGCCCGGCAGAAGGAAATGGCCATCCGACTGGCGCTTGGCGCCAGTCGCGGCCGCCTGGCGCGCCAGCTCCTGACCGAGAGTCTCGTTCTCGCCCTGTCGGGAGCAGCGGCCGGCGCCGCCCTCGCCTGGTTGCTCACTCAGGGGGTGTCGCGGATCAGCTTGCCGATCCCCATCCCGCTTTCGGTCGATCTCCGCGTGGACCTCCGGGTGCTCGGCTTCACGTTGGTCCTCGGCGTCCTCGCGGGCGTGCTGGCGGGCCTCGCCCCGGCCGCCCACGCCTCGAAGCCGGCGGTCGCGAACGACCTCCGCGGCGAGCAGCCGGTCGCCCGGGTTGGCCGGCGGAGGTGGACCCTGCGAGACGCGCTCGTCGCCGGTCAAATTGCGGTCACGCTCGTGCTCCTGGTGGGCGCCTTCCTCCTCGGCCGGAGCCTGGTCGCCTCGCAGCGCGCGGAGCTCGGCTTCCGCACGCAAGGCCTCGCCGTCGTCTCGACCGACCCGGAGATGCTGCGCTACGACGAGCAGCGGACGCGAGCCTTCTGGCGTGAAGCGCTCGACCGGGTCGGGGCGCTTCCCGGGGTGCAGAGCGTGGCCATCGCGGAGCGCGCTCCTTTCTCCCTCAACTTCAACATCTCGTCGATCTACATCCCCGACAAGCAGGGGCCGTCCGACAAGCCAATCCCCACCAAGAGCACGCGCGTCTCGGCCGACTACTTCCGGACCCTGGGCATACCCCTGCTACAGGGGCGGGTGTTCGGCGAGGCGGACACGCCCGACACGCCGGGCGTGGTGGTCGTCAACGAAACCATGGCGCGGCGCTACTGGCCCGGCCAGAGCGCCCTTGGCCGCCGTCTGCACCTCCGCGGGCCGGACGGTCCGTCCTTCGAGATCGTGGGCGTCGTTGCCGACCACCGCGTGCAGACGGTCGGCGAAGCGGCCTCCCCGTACATCCACTTCGCCTACAGCCAGCGCCCGAACGGCTACCAGACCCTGATCGCGCGGACCTCGGGCGACGCTGGCGTCCTGCTGGCGGGCATCCGCCGCGAGCTCCTCGCTCTCGAGCCGCGGACCTTCTTCCTCGAGAACCAGACGATGGAGATGCAGGTGCAGGCGACGCTGCTGCCGGCCAAGGCGGCGGCGTGGGTGGTTGGCGTGGTGGCCGTCGTCGGCATGCTGCTGGCCGCCATCGGCCTCTACGGCGTCATTGCCTACTCCGTGGGGCGGCGCGTGCGGGAGATTGGGATCCGTATGGCCCTCGGCGCCACCGGGGGGCAGGTCCTGGCCTCGGTGATGCGCCGCGGCCTTACGGTTGCCGCCGCCGGGCTGGCGGTGGGGACGCTGTTGGCGGCGGCCGCTGCCCAGGCCGTCTCGGGAATCCTCTACCGCGTCAGCCCCGCAGACCCGCTCGCCTGGGGCATGGCCCTGACGCTGCTGCTGGCGGTGTCGGCAGCGGCGAACCTCCTCCCAGCGCGCCGCGCGGCCCGGATCGACCCGTCAGTTGCGCTGCGCACGGAATAGTAGTGCCTGGTTCTCCATCCTTGACGTAAACCCGCCCTCGTCAGGTACCTGTTCTCCCGCGCCTGCCCGCATCCGCGGGCGAAGCTCCCCCTGCGCCACCCGAAGATTCCCTGTTCGTTGTTCGTTGTTGGAAGGAGCGGTTGCATGAGAAAGGCACGTTCGGTCGTGAAGACCCTCGGGATCCTTGCTGTCATCCTCTCGGCCGTAATCCTCGTCAACGACGCCGCCGCGCAGGAACACCCGGCCGACCCCTTCAAGGGATTCGAGTTCCGCGCGATCGGTCCCAGCCGCCAGAGCGGGCGGTTCGTGGACTTCGCGGTGCCCGAGCTGGAACCCACCACCATCTACGCGGCTACGGGGACCGGCGGCCTCTGGAAGTCCGTCAATAACGGGATTACCTGGGAGTCGATCTTCGACAGCCCCACGGCCTTCGCGCTGGGCGACCTGGCCGTGGCGCCGTCCAATCCGACGATCATCTACCTGGGCACGGGCGAGCACACGACGTCTCGCAGCACGTACCCCGGCGACGGGATGTACAAGTCCGTGGACGGTGGCAAGAACTGGGCGAACATCGGCCTCAAGGAGACCGAGCACATCGGCCGGGTGATCGTCCACCCCAAGAACCCCGACATCGTCTACGTTGCCGCGCTTGGCAAGCTGTATTCCGAGAACGAGCAGCGGGGAGTGTACAAGAGCATCGATGGCGGCAAGACGTGGACCAAGTCGCTGGACGTGAAGGTCGACGGCCGCGCGATTGGCGCCGCCGACCTGGTGATGGACCCCGTGAAGCCGGAGACGCTGTACGCGGCCACGTACGACAAGGAGCGCAAGCCCTGGACGTTCAACCTGGCCGGGCCCGGCAGCGCCATCTACAAGACGGTTGACGCGGGCAAGACCTGGACGAAGCTGGCTGGCGGCCTGCCCGGCGGCATGCTGGGGCGCATCGGCCTCGACGTCTACCGGAAGAACCCCAACATCCTCTATGCCAACATCGAGAACGGGAACAAGCCGGGGATGTCGGACGCCGACCGCCTCGCGGAACTGCGCGCCGGCAAGTCGAGCGACGGGATGATCGGCGAAGAGGTGTGGCGGAGCGACGATGCGGGCAAGACGTGGCGGAAGGTCAGCCCCGACAAGCAGAAGATCGGCGGCGGCCCCGGCTACTACTACATGCAGATCCGGATCGACCCCAAGGACGCCAACCACGTGTATGTGCTGACGGTCGGCGTGATGGAAACCAAGGACGGCGGCAAGACCTGGGCGTCTCCGTTCCGCTTCGGCGGCGACAACCACGCGATGTGGATCGACCCCGCCAACTCGAAGCACATCCTCCTCGGGTACGACCACGGGATGGGGATCACCTACGACGGCGGCGCGAACTGGTACCACCCGGACGAGCTGCCGCTGGCGCAGTTCTACGCCATCGGCGTGGACAACCAGGTGCCCTACAACGTCTACGGCGGCCTCCAGGACAACGGGTCGGTGCGCGGCCCGGCGACCAAGCGCGGCGGCAGCCGGATCGTGTTCGAGGACTGGCAGACGGTGGGCGGCGGGGACGGCTTCTACAACCAGGTGGACACGGTTACCAACCGGTATCTCTACAACGAGTCGCAGTTCGGCTCGATTTCGCGCATGGACCTCTACACGGGCGAGACGAAGAGCATCCGCCACTCCGACCAGGCGCTCCGATTCAACTGGAGCTCGCCGATTCTCGTCTCGCCGCACGACCCGAACGTGATCTACCACGCGGCGAACAAGCTCCTGAAGTCGGTCTCGCGCGGCGACGTGTGGGCGGAGATCAGCCCCGACCTCACCACGAACGATAAGGCCAAGATGCCGACCGGCAAGGGCGGCGACGGCAACATCCAGTACTGCACCATCACCTCGGTTGACGAGTCGCCGATCGTCCGCGACCTGCTCTACGCCGGCACCGACGACGGGAACGTGTGGGTGACGAAGGACGGCGGCAAGAACTGGACGAAGCTCAACGACAAGATCAAGGGCAACCCGGGCTACTGGGTGAGCCGCGTGCTGGCGTCGAGGCACCAGCCGGGCACCGCGTTCGTGACCTACACGGGCCTCCGAGAGGACGTCCGGAAGCCGTACATCTACAAGACGACCGACTACGGCGAGACCTGGACGGCACTGGTCGGCAACCTGCCCGACAAGGCCGTGAACGTGATCCGCGAGGATCCGAAGAACCCGAACCTGCTGTACGTCGGCACCGACTACGGCTTGTACATCTCGCCGGACGCGGGCAAGACGTGGGCGGAGATGAAGGCCAACATGCCCACCCAGCCCGTGCACGACCTCGTGATTCACCCGCGCGAGAACGACCTCGTGGTGGCGACTCACGGGCGCGGCATCTTCATCACCGACATCACGCCGCTCCAGGAAATCGGGCCGAACGGGATTGCAGCCGACTTCCACCTGTTCGCGGTGGAACCCAAGGTGAAGTGGGTAACGCGGCGCGATCGGGTGGCGGCCAGCACGAACATCGACGCGCCGTCCGAACCGAACGGAATCGTTGTCAACTACTTCCAGAAGGCGCCGGCGGCGGGCGACGTGACCGTGCAAGTGCTGCAGGGCTCGCGGGTGGTGGCGGAGGGCAAGGGCCCGAACACCGCCGGCCTGAACCGGGTGCTCTGGAACATGAGAGCGACACCGGTCCTGGCCCCGGGTGCGAAGCCGGAGCCCGTGCGCGGGATGGGGGGCTTCCAGCGCGGCGGGCAGCAGGTGTCGTCCATCCCGAGCTTCGGCGGCAGCATCCCGGCAGACCCCGGTGAGTACACGGTTGTCGTGAAGGCCGGCGGGAAGACGTACACGCAAACCACGCGGATCCTCGAGGACGCGTGGTTCGACAAGGTGTTCTAATAGCTGGCAGCTGGCCGCTGGCAGCCGGCGGCTGGGCAGCCGGCGGCTGACACGCTGCGTTAGACTGCGGGGCCGTGGGAGGACTGACCTCCCACGGCCCTTTTTCTTGCGAGACAACGATGAAGCAATGGTTCGCGCTTCCTGCCTGTGTTCTTGGGATGGCGCTTGGGATCGGGTTGAGGGCGGAACGGCCGCAGGCCGGGCAAGGTCCGGGCGCTGCCGTCGCACCGCCGCCGAACGCGGCCGCCGAACTGCGCGTCCAGGGCGACGTGATCCAGCTTCGCTACAACGGCACGCTCGTCTTCGATGGGCGCGTGAAGAACCGGGCGGCCGTTCGGGCCGTGACGCCGAGCGTCTCCGGCGCCGACGGCCGCGTGGACCAGGTGGTGGCGCTCTACGCGCAGGGCCGGGAGCCGGTGGAGCTCACCGGAACGGTGACGGCCAGCCCCGAGGCGTTCGCCGCCGAGTCCGACCGCCCGCTGCGCGGCCGCCCAATCGTCCGCCACAGCTCGGGACCCAGCCGCAGCCTGCTGAACAACGGGGTCTACGACCGGCGCTGGGATTGGGTCCTCTCGGTGGACGACCAGCCGCGCACCCTGACGCGCGTGACGCCGGTGCCGGACACCGCGGGTCGGACCTTCACGCTCGACGCCCGTGGCAGTGAGATCCTCCTGCGTTTCCGGCCCCGTTTCTACCAGCAGCACCGCGGCCTCCGCTACTACGAGCCGTGGACGTACAAGCCATGGGCCGAGCCGATCGTCGGGTGGTGCTCCTGGTTCGCGTTCTTCGACAGGGTGACCGAACAGGACGTCCGGGAGACGGCCGACGTGGTGTCGGAGGTGCTGCTGCCGTACGGCTACGACTACCTCCAGATAGACGACGGCTACCAACGGGGCACCGGGCTGCCCGAGCTGTGGCTGAAGGCGAACGAGAAATTCCCCGGCGGGCTGCAAGGGCTGGTGGACTACATCCGGCAGAAGGGCCTCAAGCCGGGCATCTGGACCAACGCCGCCTTCGCGCAGACGGAGTACGCGCGGCAGCACAAGGAGTGGTTCGTCCTCGATCCTGCCGGCGAGCCGGCCCGGGGCAACTGGATCAGCCACGTCGTGGACTCGACGGCTCCAGGCGCGCTCGACACGCTGGTGCGGCCCATCTACCGCGAGCTGCGCGGCCAGGGCTGGGACTACTTCAAGCTCGACGCGCTGCGCCACCTGCGCTACGAAGGCTACAACTCGTTCCGGGCTCACCTCGAGGGGAAGGGCGCGCACCCGTCGGATGCCCTTCGCAAGTATGTCGCCTCCGTGCGGGACGAGATCGGGCGCGACCGCTTTCTGCTGGCGTGCTGGGGCATCCGCCCCGAACTGGTCGGCCTTGTGGACGGCTGCCGCATCGGCACCGACGGCTTTTCCTACGCGGGTCTCGCGCAGTACAACTCGTTCAACAACGTGGTGTGGCGCAACGACCCCGATCACATCGAGCTCAGCGACACCGAGGCATGGCGCTCGACGATGGTGACGTCGCTGACGGGGTCGATGTTCCTGCTGACCGACAAGCCCGAGCGGTACCGCACCGACGATCGTGGATCCGGCCAGGCGCGCGGCGCCGGTGCTGGTGACCGTGCCCGGGCAGCTGTACGACGTGGATCCTTCACGCTCCGCCGAGTTGCGGCGCGTCGATGCGGAGACGAGCGGACGCGACCCGAAGCCCTTCGACGCGAGCCTGACGCCATCGGTGTTCCTCTACGAGCTGGAAGTGAACCGGCCGTTCGAGTCGTGGGTGGTCCTGGGCCGCACCGGCGGCGGCTTCGAACGAATCCGGTTCGAGGAGCTGGGTCTCGACCCCGCAAAGCGCTACCTCGTGTTCGAGTTCTGGCAGCGCAGGCTCCTCGGAGCGTTCGCGGAGTCGTTCGCGCCCGGCGACCTCCCCAAGCCGTTCAACTCGCAGGTGTTCGTCATCCGAGAGGAGCTGCAGCGCCCGCAGTTCCTGTCGTCGAGCCGTCACATCACGGGCGGCGGGTACGATCTCGGGGCGCTCGAGTGGGCGGCGAACGTGCTGACGGGCCGCAGCCTCGCCGTGGCCGGCGACGCTTACGAGATCTATCTGACCGAGCCGGCGGGGTGGTCGCTCGAACGGCTGGAGTGCGACGGCGGCTCGCCGCTGAAGGTCGCGCGCGGCGCCGGATGGGTGAAGGGCGGCTGCGCGCCGGAGAAGACCGGCGCCCTTACCTGGCGCGCCGCCTTCACGCGACGATGACGACCACGAAGGCCAACCACCAAGGTCGCCAAGCTCACGGAGGCTTGTCCCGCTGCAGGAAACGAGCGGATCACAACCACGAAGGCCACGAGGCTCACGAAGGCTTGTCACGCCGCAGGACATGGGCGGGGGCTTCGGCGTGATCTCCTTGGTGTCCTTGGTGGTTCAAGGACGGTGGGCAGAATGTCGGCGTGATCTCCTTCGTGCCCTTCGTGATCATCGTGGTTGAATCGTCCGTGCCGGGTTTGGCTACAATGGGGAACGCTTCTCGCGTCAACAGACCAGCCGCAAAGGAGTCCGGTCATGGGCGTGTTCGACTTCATCAAGGGCGAGCTGCTCGAGGTCATCGAGTGGACCGACGACTCGCGTGACACGCTGTCGTTCCGCTTCCCCGACGAGGACAAGGCGATCAAGAACGGGGCGCAGCTCATCGTCCGCGAGTCGCAGGTGGTGCAGTTCATGTACCTGGGCCAGTTCGGCGACACCTTCGGCCCCGGAAAACACACGCTGACCACCGACAACATCCCCGTGCTGACGAAGCTGAAGTCGTGGAAGTACGGCTTCAACTCGCCGTTCAAGGCCGACGTCTACTACGTCAACACGCGGCTGTTCACCGGCAACAAGTGGGGGACGTCCAACCCCATCATGGTGCGCGACGAGGACTTCGGCATCGTCCGGATGCGCGCGTTCGGCACGTACGACTTCCGCGTGATCGAGCCGAAGCTGTTCCTTCGGGAGGTGGCCGGCTCCGACCAGAACTTCCGCCTGGAGGAGTTCGCCGACACGATGCGGTCGCGCATCGTCAGCGTCTTCAGCGACGCGCTCGCGTCGTCGCACGTCCCGGCGCTGGACGTCGCCACCCGCTTCGTGGAGCTGGGCGAGGCGCTGCTGCCCCTCATCAACCCGATCGTGGGCGCGAAGTACGGCCTGGAGATCACGAGCTTCATCGTCGAGAACGTCTCGGTGCCGCCGGAGGTGGAACAGGCCATCGACAAGCGGTCCAGCATGGCCGCGGTCGGCAACCTGAACGACTTCGTGAAGTACCAGATGGGCAAGGGCATGGAGGCCGGCACGGCGGGCGGCGGCGGGATGGCCGCGGAGCTGGCGGTCGGTTTCGGCATCGCGCAGCAGATGATGCAGCAGGGGATGAGCCCCGCGCAGGCCGGACAGGCGGCAGCCGCCGGAGCCGCCAAGGCAGCGGTCGCGGGCACGGGCGCCGGACCCGACCTGCTGACACCAGCGGACGTCGCGAAGATGCTCTCGGTGACGGAAGCGGACGTGATGGCGATCATCGAGTCGGGCGAGCTGAAGGCGAAGAAGATCGGTGCCAGCTACCGTATCACGCGCGCCGCCTTCGACGCGTACGTGAACTCGTAGGGACACTGACGCCTTCCGGACCGGGGTTCCGGCTCTGGGGCCTGGGACGGCACGGACGCCACGCTGAGCGGCCGCCGTGAAAGGCGGTCGGTGCTCGCGTGGCGAACCCGTTGGTGGCGACCCCCGGCAGGGTAGAAGAGAAACGGAGCGAGCGACCAACGTCGTCCGGGCGTGGGGATGGGGGAGTCGACCCGGCATGACCCCGCGCCCAAGACGATAGACGCCAAGTCGCCGCTCCGTTTCTTCGGCAGGATAGGGGTGAGCGCGCGAGCGCCTACCGTCCCAGGCGGCCGTTCCCGCAGCAGAAGAGTCCATGCCCGACATCACCGCGCTCCAGAAGTACCCGTGCGCCGCGTGCGGTGCGCAGGCCGAGTGGAACCCCGCCAAGCAGCGCCTCGTCTGCCCGTTCTGCGGCACCGAGGCGCCGTACGAGGCCGACAAGGACACGGGGAAGATCCGGGAGATCGACCTGGTCGCGGCCCTTCGCGAGATGCCGGACGACCAGCGCGGCTGGCAGACGGAGCGCCGCAGCGTGCAGTGCCAGAGCTGCCGCGCGGTGATGGTCTACGACCCGGCGCGCGTCGGCCAGAACTGCGAGTTCTGCGGCTCTCCGGCTCTCGTGGACTACCAGGAGATCAAGGCGCCCATCCGGCCTCAGAGCCTGCTCCCGTTCAAGGTCACGCGCACACAGGTCCACGAGAGCATGCGGGCGTGGTACGCGGGCCGCTGGTTCGCCCCGAACGCCTTGAAGCGGCGCGCGCTCGTGGACCAGATCAAGGGCATCTACGTCCCCTACTGGACCTTCGACGCCCAGGTCCACTGCCCCTGGACCGCGGACGCCGGCTACTACTACTACGTGCAGGAGGAGTACCGCGGACAACCAGGGCAAGCGGCAGGTGCGCCAGGTCCGGAAGGTCCGCTGGCAGCCGGCCTCCGGCGGGATCGACCACTTCTTCGACGACGAGCCCGTGCCGGGCACACGCGGGATCGACACCGGGCTCCTGAAGGAGGTCGAGCCGTTCCCGACCAAGGAGCTCGTGCCTTACGACACCTCATACCTCTCGGGCTACGTGGTCGAACACTACCAGGTGGTGCTCCTCGACGCGGCAAAAGCCTCCCGGGAGTCCATGCACGGGCAGCTGGAGGCGCTCTGCTCGCGCGAGGTCCCCGGCGACACGCAGCGCAACCTGCGGATCTACCCGAAATATTCCGCCGAGACCTTCAAGCACATCCTCGTTCCCGTCTGGCTGCTGACCTACACGTTTGGCACAAAGCCATGGCAGGTCGTGGCCAACGGCTACACGGGCGAGGTTGCCGGCCGCTACCCCAAGAGCCCTTGGAAGATCGCTGGGATGGTGCTGCTGTTGGCGATCGTCGTGATCATCATCGCATTCTTCGCCAACAGCCAGTAGGGGCGGCGAGCGGTCTCACTTGGCAATTGACCACTTCGCCATGGGGCAAATGGGCATTTGCCAAGTGGTCCGTTGCTCCCTGGAAAGTGATCCTGATCCCCGATCCCGGATCCCTGATCCCTGATCCCTGCTAGAACACGATCGTGAACTGCGTGGGTCCGCCGGGCGGGCTGTCGAGCGAGGTACTGGAAGCGGTGCTGGCTGAGGATTTCCTGCACGAGCGTCAGGCCGATGCCCTGGCCGTGCTCCTTGGTGCTGAAGAAGGGCGTGAAGAGGTTCTGGCGCGCCTCGACGGAGAGCCCGGGTCCGCTGTCTTCGACCGCCATTGCGGGCCGGCCGTCGCGGCGCAGGAAGCGCACCGTGATCGTGCCGTCCGCGCCGATCGCTTCCAGCGCGTTCTTGGTCACGTTCAGGAACACCTGCTCCATCTGCGCGCGGTCCATCGAGACCCTGCCCGGCTCCTCCTCGATCTCCCACCGCCACTCGACGCGCCGCTCGGCGCACTGCGGCCGAACCAGCCGCTCGACGCCGGCCATCACCTCGCGCACCTCGCACGGCACCCGGGCCGGCGCGGGCAGGCGGATGACGTCCGCGAAGCTGCGCATGAACGCGTTCAGCTGGTCGGTCCTCGCGATGGCAATCGACAGCGCCGCGGCGAAGTCCGAGCGGTGCTCTTGGGGCAGTTCCCGGGCGTAGTTGAGGCAGGAGTTGAGCAACGAGTTCGACGCGCCCACCGAGTTGTTCACTTCGTGGGACATGGTGCGAATCAGCTTCCCGTAGGCCGCCTTCTCGAACTGGCGGAGCTCCTCGGTCAGCTCCTCCATCAGCACGTAGCTGCGGGGGAACCCGCGATCGAGGAACGAGCCGTGGTGGCAGCGCACGCGGCGCCCCCCCCACAGCGGGACGACCACCGACTGATCCACCGGCAGGGCCGCGACCGCCTCGGCCAGGGGCCCCTCGAGGGCCGCCAGCGGCTTCCCCTGCAGGTGCGCGCCCGGCTGCTCGATCAGGCGTTCGGCCGCCGGGTTCACGTAGGCCACGCGGCCGTCGAAGTCCAGGAACAGCGCGCCGAGGGGCGACACGGCCAGGATGCGGCTCAGGAAATGGTGCTGCTCCTGGAGCTGCACGCGCTCGTCACGCAGCCGGTCGCTCATTCGGTTGAACAGCCTGATGATCCGGTCCACCTCGGGCTGTCCCACCTGGCGCACCCTCGACATGAAGTCGCCGTCGTCCAGCAGCTGCTGCGCCTCGCGGACCATGGCCACGGCGCCGAAGATCCGCCGGGCGAGGAAGACGCCGGCCAAAAGCGAGAGCACGAGCAGGATCTCGACGGGAATCAGCCACACCGGCTGCTCGCGGAGGAAGAAGACGGCAAGGGCGGCAACGAGCAGGTGGACGAAGACCAGGTAGGCGACGAGCCAGCGGCGGAGCGTCACACGTCGATCCCGTACTTCTCGAGACGGCGGTAGAGGGCCGCCCGGCTCAGGCCCAGCGACTCGGCGACCCGGCTGATGTTGCCCCCGTGGTGCCGAAGCGACTTCTCGATCATCCCCTTCTCGATCTCGTCGAGTGTCATGCTGCCGACGGTCGGCAGCGGGTCCTCGTGAGTTTCGGGCCGCTCCATCTCGGCGGTCGCCACGAAATCCTCGACCTCGAGAACGGGCTTCGGCGTGACGAGGACCGTCCGCTCGATCCACTGGCGCAACTGGCGGATGTTGCCCGGCCAGGGCAGGCCCTGGAGCCAGCGGACGGCAGCGGCGCTCATCGACAGACCCTCACGGCGGTAGACCTCGCCGACGGTCTGCAGGAAACGCGCGGCCAGCACGGGGATGTCGTCGCGCCTCTCTCTAAGGGGCGGCAGGTGCACCGCGATCAGGTTGATCCGGTAGAGGAGGTCCTCCCGGAACTCGCCGCGTTCGACCTTCTCGCCCAGGTTGCGGTTGGTGGCCGCCACCACGCGCACGTCCACGGTGCGCCGCACGCTCGAGCCCAGCACCTCGAACGTCCGGTCCTGCAGGACGCGCAGGAGCTTGACCTGCGAGGCGGCGTCGAGGTCGCCAATCTCGTCGAGGAAGATGGTCCCGCCGTTCGCGACCTCGAAGCGGCCCTTGCGGTCGCTCCGCGCGTCGGTGAACGCACCCTTCACGTGGCCGAACATCTCGCTCTCGAAGAGCGTCGATGAGATGCCCCCGAGGTTCACCTTCACGAAGGAGCCGCGCTGCCGGCGGCTGTTCCGGTGGAGGGCTTCCGCGATCAGCTCCTTGCCGGTGCCGCTCTCGCCCGTCACCAGCACCGAGGCGTCGGTCGGCGCCACGCGCCCGACGATCTCGAGGATCCGCAGCAGGCGCGGGTCCTGTCCCACCAGCGCACCGAAATCGTAGCGGGCGTCGAGGTCCTCGCGGCTCGGCAACGCGCCCGAGGCGACGGGCCCATTGGCCGACACGCCCAGGACCGCGCGCACGCTGTGCAGCAACTGCTCGTTGGTCCAGGGCTTGGTGATGAAATCCGAGGCCCCGGCCTTCATCCCGGCCACCGCGAGGTTGATCGACCCCCAGGCGGTGATCAGGATCACCGGCAGGTCAGGGTGCAGCGCCTTGACCTGACCGAGCAGCTCCAGGCCCTCCTCGCCGGAGGTTCGCCGCGAGAAGTTCATGTCCTGGAGCACCAACTCGCACGGCTCGCGCTCCAGCCAGGCCACGGCGGCCGCCGGCGACGACACCGCGTGCGACGGCTGCCCGGCTTGCTTCAGCGCCAGGGCCAGCGACGCGGTCACGGACGGATCGTCGTCGACGATGAGGATCATCGCGGTGTCACTTGCCGATTGTCTACTTGGCCAGCTTGACCAATTCCAATTCGACCCCTTGCCAAGTGGTCAATCGAGAAGTGTCGTCCTATTCGTAGTGCAGCGCTTCCGCCGGCGACACCGTCGTCGCCATCCGGCTCGGGTACCAGGCGCAGGCCATCGTCAGAAGATAGATGCACACGGCCGAAACCACAAGGCTGACCAGGTAGACGCCGTTGCTGATCAGCCCCGTCAGCTTCAGGAGCGGGAACTGCATCGCGAGAGCCGTCCCCGCAAGGACCGCGATCGACGTCATCACGACGAGCTCCCCGAAGATCTGCGTGCGGATGTCGCCGGCCGTGGCGCCCTTGGCGCGGCGCAGGCCAATCTCCCGCGTGCGCTGGGTGACGGTCTGCCACAGCACGCCCGTGAGGCCCATGCCGACCATCAGAAGAAGGAACCCCGCGATCACCCCCGCCGCGATGAGCGGCCCGAGCACCATGGTGAAGCGCGTGTCCCGCATCTGCGCAAGCGGCGTGACCTCGAAGGACCAGTCGGGCGCGACGGCCCGCAGCCGCTTGACCAGCCGCTCCTCGAAGGCGGCTGTCGTCCCGGGACGGAGGCGCACGAGCAGGCTCTCGGGGGGTCGCCTCTCCGCGTCGTCCAGGCGGTGGCGGCGGAAGAGGTAGTTGTACGGCGTGGCGAACTCGCCGTTCTGGCGGAAGTCCCGCACGACACCGACGATGCGAAGCTCGGGGCTGACCGACCCGTCGCTGTTCTTCTCCTGCGGAATGCTGTTGCCGACGGCATTGCCGCCCCGGAACACCTCTTGAGCGAGCCGTTCGTTCACGACTACGGGAATCCAGGCCGACCCGTCGTCTCCAGCGTTGAACCAGCGCCCGGCCGTCAGCTCCAGCCGCATCGCCTCGGCAAAGCCGTCGGTCGCCAGGTTCACGCCGTACTCGAGCTTCCACTTGTCGAAATCCGACCCCGAGTTCCACTCCGAAAAGCCGTACGGGGTGCAGCTGGTGCCGCCCACGGCAACGACCTCGGGCAACTCGCGGATCGCCGCGAGCACCTGGCGAGCCGTCTCGAGCAGCTCCGGGGGGGTCTTGTCGCCGCGCTCGCCGAGGTTCCCGGCCCTGGTATCGACCTGCACGTTCCAGACGTCCTGCCAGACGAAGCCAAGCGGCCGGTGGTAGTTGTCTGCGCCGTTGATGGCGAGCGTCACTACCGCGAAGGTCACCAGGAACGACAGGAAGATCTCGACCATGATCAGGACGTTGGATCGCTTCCGGTTCCAGATCAGCTTCAGGTAGTGGCGGATCATCGTGACGCTCCCTTCAGCGCCTGCACCGGGTTGAGCCGCGACATCCGCCAGGCGGGGTAGACCCCGGAGAAGACGCCGAAGAACACGGCGGTCGCAATCCCGTAGAGGAAGATGCGAAGGTTGAGATGAAGCTGCGCGTAGGGGATCAGCCCGCTCGCCGTGATCCCCCGGAGTACACCCGCGGACAGCACGAAGCCCAACAGCCCGCCGATGAGCGACAGTGCGACGTTCTCCACCACGAACTGTCCCACCAGCGTGCGCGACGACGCGCCGAACGCCTTGCGCACGCCGATTTCCGACGCCCGCTCCATCATCCGGCTGACATTGAGGTTCACCAGGTTCACGGTCGGCAGCATGATGAACAGCAGGCCGACGATGAATATCGCCCCCCAGAGCCTCTCGACGTGTGTCTCTTCCTCCCCGCGGAAGGCGAAAAGCGACGAGGCCATGTTCTCGAAGGTCGTCTCGAACCTGGCGATGATCTTGTCGTAGGTCTTCGGGTCGGGCAGTTCGACCCGCTTGAGCCTGACCGCGAACTCGGCATTCACGGCCTCGCTCGAAGCGCCTCGTTCCAGCAGGGCTATCCCCATGAACGGCCCCATGATGTCGTTCTTGTACGCGTCGGTCTTCGCGGTGGTGAGCGGCGCCCAGGCATCGCCGTAGGTGAGCCGTCTCAGAGCCGGCACGTTGGGCACCACACCGACGACCCGGTATCGCTGGCCGTCCGCCTCGAACGACTGGTCGAGCGCGGGCCGGCCGCCGAACAAGCGGTCGCGCGTCGCCTCGTTGATGACCGCCACGAACCGGGCTTCCGCAACGTCCTGCGCGTTGAACGGCCCGCCCTCGAGGAAGTCGAACTCGAGGATCCGCCAGTACTCCGCGTCCGTGCGTCGCAGCTGCAGCGTGATCTTCTGGCCCCCGATGAACGTCTGCACCGCCCCCGGGTTCGAGGCAATCGACAGGCGCTCGACGCCCGGCAGGTTCCTCGCGTACCGGTCCAGCAGCCGGTACCCGGGGCCCGACCCCCACGTGCTGTGCTCGCCCAGCATCTGCGCCCGGAGGATGGTGCGGGTCCGATCCTGGTTCACCTCGGGCGGGTACGGCGCAAACACGTGGTCGAGCAGTGCCGTCGCGACCATCAGCACCACGAGCGTGAAGCTGATGCCGAACAGGCTGATCAGCGTGAAGAACTTCCGCCGCAGAAACACCTTCCAGGCGGTCTTGAGGTAGTGCATCAGCATCTGCGTGACCCGCGTAACAGGCTGGCACCAGCCACCAGCCCCTTGCCCCTAGCCCCTAATTGACCATCCGCCCATCGAACAGCCTGATGATCCGGCCCGTCTCGCAGGCCAGGCGCTGGTCGTGCGTCACCATCACGACCGTGGTCTTCTCGGTGCGATTGAGGTCCTGGAGGATCGCCATGATCTCGTCGCCCATCTGGCTGTCCAGGTTGCCCGTCGGCTCGTCGGCAAGCAGGATCCGCGGCCGCCCCACGATGGCGCGGGCGATCGCCACGCGCTGCTGCTGGCCCCCCGACAACTGCGAGGGGAAGTGGTGGACGCGGGAGCCGAGCCCCACGCGCTCGAGCGCCGCCATGGCCAGCTTCCGCCGCTCGCCGGCCGGCGTCCGCCGGTACAGCAGCGGGATCTCCACGTTGTCGAGGACGCTGAGGTCCGCGACCAGGTGGAACGTCTGGAAGATGAAGCCGATCTGACGGTTCCGGATCTTCGCGAGCTTCCGGTCCTGGTACGAGTCGATCAGGGCCCCGTCGAGGTGCACGGCGCCGCCCGTCGGCACGTCGAGCAGGCCGATGACATTCAGCAGCGTGCTCTTGCCGCAGCCGGACGGCCCCATCACCGAAACGAACTCCCCCTCGGCCACCTCGACGTTGATTCCGCTGAGGGCCACCGTTTCGATGCGCTCGGTGCGGTAAACCTTCTCGATGTTCTCGAGTTTGATCATGGGTGTGCTCATAACGACCGTTCTCGTTCCTTGGCAGCTGGCGGCCGGCAGCTGGCAGCCTGCCCGCTGCAAGCTACTCGATTCCTGGCGGCTGGCGGCTGGCAGCGTATCGGCCGTGACTCGCTGCAAGCTGCCGGCTGCCCGCTGCGAGCTACTTGATCCTGATCTCCCTGAGGTGCAGGTAGTCCTTCATGTCGGAGACGATGACCTCGTCGCCCTCGGAGAGACCGCGCACGACCTCGTAGTCCTCGAAGCCGGCGATGCCGAATTCCGCTCGCGTCCTGATACCCCGCCCGTCTCGGACCACGAACACATCGGCCGGACCGTCTCCCTGCAGGAATGGCCCGCGATGAACGCGCAGCGCCCTGGAGCGGCGGCCGGTGACGATGAAGGCATCGACGCGGAGGTTCGACCGGAGGAGCGGGCTGGATTTCTCCTTGAGGGCGATCTGCAGCGTCATCACCCCGTTCCGGATCGTCGGCAGAACGTTGAAGACCGAACCCTCGAGGGTCTCATCCCCCACGCGCACGGTCACCGGGAGCCCGACGCTGACGCGCTTGGCGTGCACGTCCGAGAGGGTGGCGTCCACGCGGAATGACGAAAGGTCCGCGATGCGCGCGATGACGTCGCCCTTGCGGATCGCGCTGCCCTCTTCCGAGAGCGACCAGGTGAGGACGCCCCGGCGCGCGGCCCTCGGCGCCGCGAGATTCAACTGGCGGCGCGCCTCCTCGACCTCCTTGCGGAGCGTGCCCATTTCGAGGTCGAGGCCGTCCAGCGTCGTGCGCGTGATGCGCTGGGCGTTGTCGCGTTCGGCCTGGATCTTCTTCAGCTCCACGACCGCCTGTGCCTCGGCCAGCTCCGACTGTCTCAGGACCTCCTCGGAAATCAGGCCCTCCTTGGAGAGGGCGCGGTTGCGAGCGAGCTGGGAGCGGTAGGCCTGCAGCTGCAGGTCCTTGATCCGCGCCTGGCTGTCGAGGTCGTTCAGGCTGCGTTCGAGCTCGAGGCGGGTCTTGGCCTGCTGGTTCAGCTTCAGCGCGAGGTTTTGCGCCAACCGGTCCACGGCGAGCGCGGACTCCCGCGCGTCAAGCTCCACGAGGGGTTGCCCCGCCTGCAGTTCGGCGCCCGCGCGCTCGAGGATGCGGACCACGCGCGCGTCGACCGGGCTCGAGACCACCTCTTCGACCTCGGGGACAACGGTGCCGGAGGCCTCGATGACGGCCTCGATGGGGCCGGCGTCTACGCGGGCGGTGCGGATGCGCGCCTTCGAGATCGACGGGCTGATCCAGCCGGGACCCCAGAGGAAGACGGCGAGCATCAACGCCACGCCCCCGGCCGAGATGGCGACCCGTTTCAGCGTGCGCGCGCGTCGGAACCCCTCGTCTACCGGTCGGTCCACGTCATGCCCCCGGGACCTCCAGCGCAAGGGGGGTACCAGGGCACGTCGTGGTTTGCCTCGAGATTCCGGCGGCTTTCGCCTGGGATTCGTCCGGTTGCGTACGAAGGGTGTTCAGAACCGGACAAGTTGACAGTTCAGGCTTGACGGTCGGATCCGCCGTCACGCGCGAGATCGGAACGGTCAACCGTGAACCATCAACCGTCAACCGTGTGAACCGTGAACCGTGAACCGTGAACTGACATATGATCCGCCGAATCGACTGGTTCGAGTCGTGTGGATCACGGGTGACGGAGTGTGTTGATCTTCTGATTTGTTGATCTGCTGATTGGATTGGGTGATTCGTTGATTTGTCGACTTGAGTGCCCTATGACGCACTGGATCCCGACGCGACGCGAGTTCCTGGCGTCGGTCGCCGTCGCCCCACTCACCGGGGTCTCCGCGCGCGAAGCGTTCGGCGCCGCCCCGATCCTCCGTTTCGGCATGGTCACCGACATCCACTACGCGGAGATTGACGAGGCAGGTGTCCGAGCCTACCGCGAATCCCCGCGCAAGCTCGAGGAATGCGTCTCCCTGATGAACGACCAGCGCGTGGACTTCCTCGTCGAGCTGGGCGACTTCAAGGATCAGGACAAGGTGCCCGTCGAGGAGAAGACGCTCGGCTACCTGCGGCGCATCGAGGCCATCTACGCCGGGTTCAAGGGGCCCCGCTACCACGTCCTCGGCAACCACGACACGGACAGCCTGTCGAAGGCGCAGTTCCTGTCGGTCGCGGCCAACACCGGCAGCCCGGCCGATCGCAGCTACTACGCGTTCGATCGCGGCGCCATCCGCTTCATCGTCCTCGACGCCAACTTCTCTACCGACGGCTCACCGTACGACCACGGGAACTTCGACTGGGGCGACTCGAACGTGCCCGCCTCGGAACTGTCGTGGCTGGGCGATCAGTTGTCCGGCGCCCGCCGCTCGGTGGTGTTCATCCACCAGCAACTCGACGGCACTGGCGCGTACTACGTGAAGAACGCCGCGGCGGTCCAAGAGGTCCTCGAGCGCTCGGGCAAGGTGCTCGCCGTCTTCCAGGGCCACCGGCACGAGGGCGGGTACTCGAAGATCAACGGGATCCACTATTACACGCTGAAGGGCCTCATCGAGGGCGCCGGCCCGGAGGACAACAGCTACGCGATTGTCGAGGCGGACGGGGAGTTCAACCTCACGGTCACGGGCTACAAGCGGGCCCTGGCAGCCACATTGACCCGAGGCTAGCCCAAGGCTAGCCCTCGTCTCCGCCCTGCCCCCGTCGTCACCACCTTCACGGGGGCCCCCTTTTCTTTGTACAGTTGGGAGATGCGGAAACCGGCATTCAGCCTTCTGGGGATCCTTGCGACGGTGGGAGTCATGGCGGCGGTGACGGCAATGACTCGCGCCGTCGCCGCGCCCGAGGTCCCGGCCGTCTATGCCAACATCAAACCCGGCCCCGGTGGCGCGCTCGTGTTCCAGGCGGACGGCGGCGCGGCCTTCGTCGAACGGGAACGCCCTCCGGCCTGGACGCTGGCGCAGCTGACGGGGTCGCCGCGAGGCACGGCAACCGGCATCGCGCTGGATTTCAGGAAGCCCGCATTCAACGGCACCCTCGTCTACGGGCTCATCCCGTACCACGACACCCGCCACCCGCAGCCGGTCTTCCGCTCGACGATCCCGATCAAGGACGGCAAGGCCGAGATCGACATCACCAACCGGCTCGCCGGCATCTACGACATGGTCGGCTGGCAGAAGTCCGGCGCGCGGCGCGGTGGGCTACCGGGTGATGACGCCCGAGGGCGCCATGCTCTACGACGGCCGCGTGCGGTTCAAGGGGACCGGGCCGTTCGAGGTGGACGTGACCCTCGTCGAGGGGCCGTTCGTCGGCAAAGTCACTCCCACGAGCGCGGTGATCTGGTTCGAGATGGATTGCCCGGCGCCCTGCGCCGTGCAGATCGGCACACGCATGCACGAGTGCCGCCCGAACGCCGCCCACCAGGAGGTCCTCGTGGACGGCCTGGCAGCCGGCCGCACCCACGAGTACGTCGTCCGCTACGGCGAGAACGAGGAACGCTACGCCTTCAAGACGGCTCCGCGCGGCGGGACCCGGGCGCCCTTCACGTTCGGGTACGCCAGCGACTCGCGCGCCGGCCAGGGCGGGGGCGACCGCAACTTCACCGGGCCCAACGCCTACATCATGCGGCGGCTGATGTCGCTGGCGCTGTCGCGCAACGCCGCGTTCGTCCAATTCACCGGCGACCTGGTCAGCGGGTACGTCACCAGCCCGGAATCGCTGAAGCTGGAGCTGGCGAACTGGAAGCGCGCGGTCGAACCCTACGCGCACTGGTTCCCCTTCTACGCGGGGGTGGGCAACCACGAGGCCATCCTCAAGGACTTCGCCGGCGAGGGGACCAGCGTCGTGCGCGTGCCCCGCTTCCCGTTCGCGACCGAATCGACCGAGGCGGTCTTCGCAGGTACGATGGTGGGCCCCGAGAACGGCCCGGAGAGCGAAGACGGCTCGGCGTGGGACCCGAACCCCGCCGCGACCGACTTCCCGTCGTACAAGGAGAACGTGTACTGGTTCGCCCACGACAACGTCGCGATGGTCGTCCTCAACTCGGACTATTGGTTCGCGCCGGGGATCCGGACGACCCCCGCGACCGGCGGAAACCTGCACGCCTACCTGATGGACAACCAGGTAGCGTGGCTGGGGAAGACGCTCGACACGCTGGAGCGCAACGCGGCCATCGACCACGTGTTCCTCACCGTCCACACGCCGGTTTTCCCCAACGGCGGCCACGTTGGGGACGACATGTGGTACCGGGGCTCGAACGACCCGCGGCCGACCGTCGCGGGCAAGCCGGTCGCCAAGGGCATCATCGAGCGCCGCGACGACCTGCTGCGCCTGATCCAGGCCCACCCGAAGGTGCTGGCGGTCCTGACCGGCGACGAGCACAACTACAACCGCCTGCAGCTCGGCCCCGGCGTCGAGATCTACCCGCCGAAGTGGGACAAGCCGAAGGTGGTGCTCAAGCGGCCCTTCTACCAGGTCAACAACGGCGCTGCCGGGGCGCCCTACTACGCCCAGGAGCAGACCCCGTGGAGCGCGCACGTCCGGGGCTTCTCCACCCAGAATGCCCTCTGCTTCTTTCACGTCGCCGGCCCGCGCGTCAGGCTGGAGGTGGTGAACCCCGAAACGCTGGAGGTCCTCGACCGGGCCCTCTTGCGCTAGCCCTCTGTTAACCCCCGGTCCTCCCGCCGGTAATAGCCGGCAGGAGGACACAGTCCCGATGAAACGCGCCATCTTCCCGATGTTCCTGCTGGCGTCGCTGGCCCTTGGCCCCGTGGTCGCCGCTCAGCCGCCCCAGCAGCCCCAGGCCCCCGTCCGGCTGCAGACAGTCCGCGAGCCGCTGGCACAGGCCCCGGTAGTCCAGGCCCAGCCGCCCGCAGTTGACCGCCAGAGCGCAGACGAAACAAGGGCGAAGCTCAACCAGGTCCTGGATGTCTACCCGCCGTCGCTCGCCCGGGTGCTCAAGCTGGACCCCTCGCTGCTCTCGAACCCCGACTACCTCGCGCCCTACCCGGCCGTCGCGCAGTTCCTCGCCGCCCACCCGGAGGTCGCCCGCGACCCGGGCTTCTATTTCGCCTCCGTGAACGCGTGGTCGCGCGAGTTCCCGGTGACGCGGGAGGACCAGGCCCTCGACTTGTGGCGCGACATCTTCACGGGCTTCATGGTCTTCTCGGGCTTCCTGTTCGTCGCGGTGGTCCTGGCCTGGATCATCAAGACGCTCATCGACTACCGGCGCTGGTCCCGCCTCTCCAAGGTGCAGGCCGAGGTCCACAACAAGCTCCTGGATCGTTTTGCCGCCAACGAAGACCTGCTCGCTTACGTCCAGACGCCCTCGGGCCGGCGCTTCCTCGAGTCGGCACCCATCGCGCTCGACCCGGCCGCGGCCGCCGTGGCCGCCCCGATCCGTCGTATCCTGTGGGCCGTCGAGGCAGGCTTCGTGCTGGTCGCCGCCGGGATCGGCCTCCTGTTCGTCAGCGGCCGGGTGATCCCCGACGCCGCCCAGCCGATCTACGTCTTCGGCGTTCTCGGCCTCTCGGTAGGCATCGGCTTCATCGTCGCGGCCGCGGTCTCGTTCGTGCTCTCGAAGCGCCTCGGGCTGTTCGAGAAGATCCAGCCCGGGAACGTCCCGGAGCGGATTGCGTAATTCAGCCTGGAAACCTGCTGCAGCTGTGACAGGACGCGACGTGGCGCTGACCGCGGTCGACGGCCTGGCCTCGAGGGCCAGGGAGGGCGAAGCCGCCTTGCAGATGGACGAGGAGTCGTTCCGAGCGTTCTACGACCGGACGGCTCGCGTCCTGTGGGGCTACCTGTCCCGAATGACCGGCGACCCGCACGCGGCCGACGACCTCCTCCAGGAGTGCTACTTCCGTTTCCTGCGTGCCGGCGTGGCCTTCGAGGGGGAAGCGCACCGCCGGCACTACCTGTTCAAGATCGCCACGAACCTCGCACGCGACCGCCACCGCCGCCGCCCGCCGGAGCAGCCGCTCCCGGAAGAGGACGTCCTCAACAGCCTGCCGGCCGACGAGGACGTGGTGGGCCGGACCGACCGGCGCGCCGACCTGCGCCGCGCGTTCACCCGGCTGAAACCCCGCGAGCGCGAGCTGCTCTGGCTGGCGTACGCGGAGGGGGCGTCGCACGAGGAGATCGCGCGGATGCTCGGCCTGCGGGCACTCGGGGTCAGGGTGCTGCTGTTCCGCGCCCGCCGGAAACTTCTCGGCTTGCTGCAAGGTTCCGCCGCGCCACGCGCGGGGGTGAGCTCATGAGCCCCTTCAGCTGCTCTCGGGAATCTGAAACGGTCCGTGCGGCCTGGTCGGGCGCCTGGCCCGCCGGGTGCGACGAAGACCTGCAACAGCACGTCCGGTCGTGCACCGTGTGCCGGGAAGCGATCCTGCTGGCCGGCGTGTTCCGGGAGGATCGCGAGGCGGCCACTCGCGAGGCCCGCATTCCCCCGTCCGGCCTGGTGTGGTGGCGCGCGCAACTGCGGGCGCGCCGGGAGGCGGCCGTCGTGGCGGAGCGACCGGTCGCCGTGGCGCAGGGCCTGGCGGTCGTGGCCGCGCTCGCGGCGGCGGCGGGGGTCGTGTGGGCCTTGCTCCCCTCGGTTCGCGCGTTCCTCGCCGGGGTGGCGTCGATCATCCCCGCCCGTGCGGACTTTCTCCCGTCGCTGCCGTCGGCAACCGGCGCCTTCTCGAGGCTCTCCGCGTGGAGCCTGCTGGCCCAGCCCGGCATCCTCATCGTCCTCGCTGCGACGCTCGTGCTCGCTCCGCTGGCGCTGTACCTCGCGCTGGCCAAGGACTAGGGTTCACGGTCGACCGTCCCTTCTTCGTTCTCCTGTTCTCCGTTCTCCATTCTCGATTCTCAATTCTCCATTCTAGATTTGCATTAGCATGGTGCGCACCTGGAGGCATCCGTGTCCCTCGTGGAGATGTTCGTCAGGACCGCCAAGCAGTATCCCAACAAGCTGGCGATCGCGGACCGCGCAACCGGCCACCGCGTCACCTACAAGGCGGCCCTCCTCCGGTCGCTGATCCTCGCGAAGCAGTTCGACGCCCACGATCCCGGCTTCCTCGGCGTGATGATCCCGACGTCCGCCGGCGCCGTTCTCACCGTCGTCGCCGCGGTGATGAGCGGGCGGACCCCGGTGATGATCAACTACTCGACCGGCGCCGCTCAGAACTGCCGGATGGCGCAGCGCCGCCTCGGGTTCAAGACCATCATCACGTCGCGCGCGCTGCTCGCGAAGATCAAATGCCCCGAGGTGGAGGGGATGGTCTTCATCGAGGACGTCGCCGCGGGTATCGGGCGGGGCGCCAAGATCAAGGGCCTGTTCCAGTCCTCGCTCTCCGCCGACCGCATCGTCCGGTCGGTCCACCGCTGCGAGCCGGACGACCCGGTGGTCATGCTCTTCACCAGCGGCAGCGAGACCGACCCGAAGGCCGTTCCCCTCACCCACCGCAACTTCATCTCGAACATCGAGGGGATGCACGGCGTCCTGGAGTACGGGCCGAACGACACGATCCTCGGCAACCTGCCGCTCTTCCACGTCTTCGGCTTCAACACCGGGCTCTGGCTGCCCCTGGTCAACGGGATGACCCTGGTCACCGTGCCCAACCCCCTCGAGTTCAAGACGGTCTGCGCGGCCATCCGGGAAGAGCGAATCACCATGGTCGTCGGCACCCCCGTGTTCCTCGCGGGCTACCTGGCCAAGAGCGAGGAGGGCGACTTCGCCACGGTACGGCTGCTGATCACTGGCGCGGACAAGTGCCCGGAAGCGCTGCGCCGGGGCTTCCTCGAGCGCCATCGCCAGGTCCTGCTCGAGGGTTACGGGACGACCGAGACGAGCCCGGTGATCTCGGTGAACTCGCCCGACCGCAACCGGCCGGGCAGCGTGGGCCGCGTCCTGCCGAACATCGAGATCCGGATGGAGCACTACGAGACCGGCGAGCCGTGCCCGGTCGGCCAGATCGGGAAGATCCTCGTCAAGGGCGACAGCGTCATGAAGTCGTACTTCGACGACTTCGAGGCAACGGCGCTCCGCATCCGGCACGGGTGGTACGACACCGGGGACATGGGCTACATGGACCAGGACGGGTACCTCTGGCACGTGGGCCGGCTCGGCCGCTTCCTGAAGGTGGGCGGCGAGATGGTGTCCCTCGTCCAGGTCGAGGACGTGCTGGAGCGTTCCGTGCCCCCCGGGGTCTTCTGCGCGGCCGTGGAGGTGCCCGACGCATCGCGCGGCTCGCAAATCATCGCGGTGGTGACCGAGGGCGTGGACGAGCGCGGGGCTCTGCGCGAGATGAGTGCGACGCTGCCCAACATCGCCCTGCCGAAGCACTTCGTGGTGCTGCCGGAGCTGCCGAGGATGCCCAGCGGCAAGACGGACTACCGCGCGCTGACCGACATGGTCCGGGACATCCTGCAGAGGCACTGAACCCAGTGCTCCCGGAGTCCACCTGTGTTGACAGTCCAGCCGTGAGCGGGTGACGCGGGTAGGGGGCCCCCCATCCGCCCGCAGCGCGGACGCCCGTGACAAGCGCTCTATGCGCGAGGACGGATGGGGGAAACCCGCGGCAGGACCCGCGAACACCGCAGGCCTCGTCGTCAACACAAGTGGACTCGGTCAGCCTTGGAAGCGGATTCGCAAGCCCATGGCGATTCCGTCGCGCAGTGCGCCGACGTTGGGGCTCACGTGCATGCCGTCTCCAGGGGAGCCGCTGAGAAAGACGGCGAAGCGGCTCTCCGACCCGTTCCTCTCGAACAGCTCGAGCGATAGCGAGAAGTGGTTGAACGGGTTCGTCCCGAACTCGTGCTGCGTGGTCAAGCGAATGGACTTCTCGTGGCCGTGCCAGAACGTCCACCGCGACCCGAGGTAGATCGGTCGAACGCGGGGAGCCGAGCTCCCGTTGAAACGGAAGTTGAGCGGCTGAACGATCGCCTCCAGCACCGGGGTGAACGCCCAGCGGCGGAGCGTGAGCTGCCCTCGCAGGTAGAGGACGTTGTACTCGCCGGGGTCCTCGACGTCCGGGATGGCCGCGCCTTTCCTCCGCTGTTCGTCCGTCTTCTCGTCCAGGTCCCGCGTGAGATGCGAGCTGAGATGGCTCACCCCGGCTGACAGCTCGATGTCGTCCGAGTACGCGTGGTCGTAACCGAAACGCAGGATGTAGGCCGTGCCGCCGACACCGACCTTGGCGCCGCCCAGGTTCTCGGTCCCGGCTGTCTGAAAAACGGCCCGGAAATCCACGGCGTTCGCCCCCCATCTGAACACGGTGAGGTCCAGCCCCACCTTCGCGTCCCAGGAGTAATAGGGGGAGTACACGTTCTTCGCCGGGGGCATGTACTTCTGGAACGCCGTCTCGAAGGATACGTCCGGGAAGCCGCCCTGCGGCTGTGCCTCCCCGGCCGGCGGGGCCGCGCCCTGCCCGTCAACGGCGGAGACCCGCAGAGTCAGCGCGACGAAGAGCATCGCGAGGGCCGTGCCCGTGTTCGTTCCATTCGCCGGACGGCGCCGCCGCTCTCGCATGGTCACAAGATTGGCACAACCCGGGGCGAAGTCAGAACGACGACCGGATCACCGGAACTGATGGTCGGTGTACTTCGGGTCCTCGTCGAGCGCGTGCTTCTTGATCGCGTTCCAGGCCCAGTCGTTCACCTTGCCCGACAGCACGTAGTAGTTGTGGTCGTGGTTGGGGATGATCTCCAGCTCGACCGGTATGCCCGCCTTCCGCAGGACGGCGGCTGTCGAGTTGACGTCTTTCACCGGGAAGAACCGGTCCGAGTCGCCGACCGTCAGCGCCAACGGAATCCGCCGCCGTACCGTCTGGGTGTAGTCATCCTCGGACCCACTCCAGGCGCCCGCGTGCAGGGCGCCGGCGGCAAAGTACTCCGACTCGAGCATTGCCATATACAACACGAACACGGCTCCGGCCGAGTGTCCGAACAAGTAGATGCGGCGCGGGTTCACGACCGGAACCGACTTCCGCACGTCATCGACGAGCGCGCAGAGCGCAGCGGGGCCGTCAGTCGGCGCGTTCCAGCCGCGCCTGTCCTGTGCGTCAGGGCCGAGCAGGACGATCCTTTCCTTTTCGGCCAGCATCTTCCAGGGCTCGACCAGCGTTGACCCGTCGCGTCCGGATCCATGCAGCAGGACGAGCATCGGTGCCGAGGCGGGAACGGTCACTCCCTTCGGGACGAAGAGATAGTAGGAAACCGTCTGTTCTCCGAATGCGAAGCGCTCCTTGGTCACCTTCCCGGGAGTGATGGTGCCTGCCGACGCCGTACCGCTGGCGAGAAGGATCGGCCACCGCTCCAAGCCAACGCCCGGTCTTGCGTACGCTCATTGCACCCTCCGTGGTTCGACGTGTCTTCCGCCGACGAAAACGGCCACCCGCCCGACGACAGGCGGGCGCGACGCCGAAGATTCATGGCTTCTGCAGCGAGCGGGTGCCCGGCCCCGAGTACAGCCGCGCCGAGGGTGTTCGGATTTCACAACCGGGATCTTCCCGGTTTGGTGTCTTGGATCACAGAGCCGGCATCGCGGGAAAGGATACATTAGAATGCCCTCGGTTCAGGGTTCACGGTAGACAGTTGAGCGTTGACGGGTCCGCACGCGTGGCAGCGTGACGACACCCTGAACCCTCAACGCAGAACCGTCAACGACAGGTCACTCCATGAGCATCAACCGTCGCGAATTCATGTCCACCGTGGCGGGCGGCGTGGCCGTCGCGGCCGCGCCGCTTTCCACCCACGCCGGGGATCAGCAGAAGCCGGCCGCGACCGGTGCTTCCGCCTCGGGTCTCGCCGACCCCGCCTTCCGGCCGCTGCCGCTGGGCGCCATCCGGCCGGCCGGGTGGCTGGAGCGTCAGCTGCGTCTCCAAGCCGATGGCCTCACCGGCCACCTCGACGAGTTCTGGCCCGACGTGGCGAAGAGCAAGTGGTTCGGCGGCGAGGCCGAGGGCTGGGAGCGCGCACCCTACTGGCTCGACGGCGCCATCCCGCTCGCCTGGCTCCTCGACGACGGGCCGACGAAGGCCCGCATCACGGGGTACATCGACCACATCGTCACGCACCAGCGGTCCGACGGGTGGTACAGCCCGTACCCGGAAGATGCCGTGGCGAAGCGGTACGACATGTGGGCAATCCTGCTCGCCAACAAGGTGCTGGTGCAGTACCACGAGCTGACAGGCGACGCCCGCGTGCTCGAGGCCGTGAAGAAGAGCCTGCGCGCGATCCTCGTGGGCCTGGATCGGACGCCTCTCTACGAGTGGGGCAAGTTCCGCTGGTACGAGGGCCTGGTGTCCGTGTTCTACCTGTACGAGCGGACGCGCGAGCCATGGCTGCTGGAGCTGGCGCACAAGCTGCGCACGCAGGGGGTGGACTTCGAGGCCCTCTTCGCGACCGAGGACGTGACCATTCCCACGCCACGCCGCGGCCTCTGGAAGTGGACGAAGCACGTCGTCAACACCGCGATGGCGACCAAGGCCGCCGCGCTCGGGTGGCGCCTGGACAGGCGCCCCGCGGACCGCGCGTTCGCGACGAAGATGATCGAGATCCTGGACCGCCACCACGGCCAGGTGAACGGCATGTTCTCGGGCGACGAGTGCCTGGCGGGGCGCAACCCGCTGCAGGGCACCGAGCTGTGCGCGGTGGTCGAGTTCATGTACTCGCTCGAGCACCTCTTCTCGGTGTTCGGCGACCCTGCCTTCGGCGACCGCCTGGAGCGGGTGGCGTTCAACGCGCTGCCGGCCACCTTCAGCCCGGACATGTGGTGCCACCAGTACGACCAGCAGGCCAACCAGGTGCAGGTGACGATCAACCCCGAGCACCAGTTCACCACCAACGGGCCCGAGTCGAACCTCTACGGCCTGGAACCGAACTTCGGCTGCTGCACCTCCAACATGCACCAGGGCTGGCCGAAGTTCCTCGCGCACCTGTGGATGAAGACGCCAGACGAGGGGATTGTGGCGGCGGCATACGCGCCGAGCCGCGCGCAGTTCACGTCACGGGGCACTCCGGTCACCGTCTCTCTCGACACCGACTACCCGTTCCGGGAGACGCTCGCGATGACGGTGAAGGCCGACAGGCCCGCACGCTTCCCGCTCGTCCTGCGCGTGCCCGCCTGGACCCGGGGCGCGACCGTGCGCGTGGCGGGAGGCCCGGAGCAGCCGATGAAGCCGGGATCGCTGCACAGACTGGAGCGCCTGTGGGACGGCAGCGTCGAGGTCGCGCTGCGCTTCCCGATGCCGGTGCAGGCGACGACACGTTACAACGACGCCGTCGCCATCGAGCGCGGCCCGCTCGTCTACTCGTTGAAGATTGGGGAGGAGTGGACCCGCGTCAACGCGGACAAGCCGCACCGCGAGATCCCGCACGCGGATTTCGAGGTGCGCCCGACCACTGCCTGGAACTATGGGCTGATCGTGGACACGAAGCAGCCGGAGGCGACCGTTCGCTTCGAGGAGCAGCCGGTTGGCGACAAGCCGTTCTCGCCGGAAGGGGCCGGTGTGGTGGCGAAGGCCCGCGGCCGGAAGCTCCCGAACTGGAAGCTCCTCCGCGGCTGGGCGGCGGAGGTCTCGCCGGCCGACGTCACGTGGGCGAACCCCGGCCGCGACTCCACCGAGCCGGTCGAGGAAGTGACGCTCATCCCCTACGGGTGCACGAACATCAGGATTACGGAGTTCCCGAGGACCCGGGGGTGACGGGCGCGTTTGTCACTTGGCAACTGACTACTTCTCGAGGGAGCAAATTCTCTTGCCAAGTGGTCAGTCGTTCCCTCGTCAATTGATCCTGCGAAGCGCCATGATTTCCCGTCGCTGCTTCGTGAAGACCGGCGTCCTCGCCGGTGCGTCGTTCTACGCGACGTTCCCGCCTTCGGCTGCCCGGCTGCTCGACGAAGCGCTCGGCGCGCCCGGCAGCCCGACGCCGGCCGGCACCCGGGTCGTCCGCCTGGGTTGCCCGTCCCACAACTGCGGCGGGCGCTGCCTGCTGAAGGTGCACGTCGAGGGCGGGCGGATCCTCCGCATCGAGACCGACGACCGCGCGTCCGACTCGATCGAGGCCCCTCAGTTGCGTGCCTGCATCAGGGGGCGCGCCTACCGGCGCCGCCAGGACCATCCCGACCGCCTCCTCCACCCGTTGAAGCGCGTCGGCCCACGCGGCGAGGGTACGTTCGAGAGGATTGGGTGGGACGAGGCAAACGCGCGGGTGTCGAACGAGCTGGTCCGCGTAAGGAAGGCCTACGGCAACGCTTCGCTGTTCGTTCCGTACGGCACGGGCAGCTACAGCCAGACCAACGGCCGCCAGGCCGCCCAGCGCTTGCTCAACCTGTTCGGCGGATTGCTCGGTCACTACAACAACTACTCGTGGGCCGCGATGGCACGCGCGACCGAGACGGTCTACGGGACGACCGTCACCGGCAACCAGCGCCAGGACTGGGTGAACGCGAAGTACATCCTGATGTGGGGCTGGAACCCCAGCGAGACGCGCGACGGCACGAACACCGAGTACTACTTGAGGAAAGCCCGCGAAGCCGGCGCCCGCCTCGTGTGCGTCGACCCGAGGCTGACGGCCAGCGCCGTGGCCCTCGCCGACGAGTGGGTCCCGATCCGCCCCGGCACGGACGCGGCCATGCTCTCGGCCATGGTGTACGTGCTGGTGACGGAGAAGCTGCACGACGCGGCCTTCGTCGCGACCCATTGCCTCGGGTTCGACGCGTCGCAGATGCCGGTGGAGGCGAAGGGCGCCGAGAGCTATTCCGACTACCTGCTGGGCGTGAAGGACCGGACGCCGAAAACGCCGGCCTGGGCGGAAGCCATCACCGGCGTTCCGCGCGCGACGATTGCGAGGATAGCCCGCGAGTACGGAAACACGAAGCCGGGCGTGCTCTACCAGGGCTATGGACTGCAGCGCCGGGCCCACGGCGAACAGGCGGTGAGGGCCGGGTGCGCGCTTGCCGCACTGACCGGGAACGTGGGCATCCCCGGCGGCTGGGCCGGCGGCCTGGCGCTCCAGGCGCCGTCCGGCGGTCCGCTGTGGAACGTCTTCCCGACCGGTGCAAACCCGGTCAAGGCCTCCATCCCGACCTTCCTGTGGACCGAGGCGGCGGTGCGCGGGCCGCTGTTGGGGCCAGCCGAGGGTCTTCGGGGCGTCGAGCGCCTGGACACGGGCATCAAGTTGATCTACGCCGTCGCGTCGAACGCACTGATCAACCAGCACGCAAACATCAACCGCACGGCGAAGATCCTGCGCGACGAGGCGATGGTCGAGTTCGTCGTGGTGCAGGACAACTTTCTCACGCCCTCCGCCCGCTTTGCAGACATCGTGCTCCCCGCCTGCACACAGCTGGAGACGTGGGGCGTGGAAGACGGCTGGAAGTACGGCGACGAGGTGCTGCTGATGCCGCCCGTGGTCGAGCCGCCGGGCGAGGCGCGAAGCGATTACGCCATCTGTGCCGGCATCGCCCGGCGTCTCGGCATCGGCGACGCTTACACGGAAGGGCGCGACGAGCGCGGATGGGTCGAGTGGGCCGTGGAGCGGCTGCGCCGGGAGCGTTACCCGCACCTGCCAGGCCTTGCCGAGTTCGAAGCGGGAAATGCCGGCGTGCACGTGGAGCCCGTCACCCGCCCGGCCGTTGCCTTTGCCGCGTTCCGAAAGGACCCGGCGGTTTCGCCACTGCCGACCCCGTCGGGCCGCATCGAGATCTTCTCCCTGGCCCTGCACGCCCTGAACCGGCCGCAGGAGGTCCCCGCGGTCCCCAAGTACATCCAGGAGTGGGAGAGCCCGTTCGGGCCGGAAGCGAAGAAGTACCCGCTTCAGCTCATCGGTTTCCATTCGCTGGCCCGCGTGCACTCCACGCTCGCCGGCGTGGACTGGCTCGAGGAGGCGTTTCCCCAACGGCTGTTCATCAACACGATGGACGCAGCCGGACGCGGTCTGCGCAACGGCGACGAGGTACGGGTCTTCAACGACCGCGGAGAGACGCGTGTGCGGTGCCGGGTGACTCCGCGAATCATGCCCGGCGTGGTCGGCCTGCCGCAGGGCGCCTGGTGGACGCCCGACGAGCGGGGCGTGGACCGCGCAGGCTCGGTGAACGTGCTGACGTCCGAACGCTGGACGGCACTGGCGTTCGGAAACGCGCAGCACACGGTCATGGTGGAGATCAAGAAGGTGACTGGGTGATCGGATATGCAACTCGCCTTCTACATCAACTCCGACGCGTGCTCCGGCTGCAAGACGTGCCAGGTCGCGTGCAAGGACAGGAACAACCTGCCGGCGGGCGTGCACTGGAGGCGTGTCTACGAGGTGACCGCGGGCACGTGGACGCGGAAGGGCGCGGCCTGGAACACCGGCGTGGTGGCCTACCACCTTTCCGCCGCCTGCTTCCACTGCGAGCAGCCGGCCTGCACCAAGTCCTGCACGGTGGACGCGATCTGGAAGCGCGAGGACGGTGTGGTGCTGATCGACCAGGGCCGGTGCACTCGTTGCTATAAGTGCGAGGCCGACTGTCCCTACGGGGCCATCCGGCACGCCGGGCCGAGCGATCCGGTCGGCAAGTGCGACCTCTGCCTGGCCGAGATCGATGCCGGCCGGCCGCCCGCGTGCGTCGCGGCTTGCCCGAACCGGGCCCTCGGCTTCGGCGGACTGGACGAGCTGAGGGAGGCGCACGGCCGCGTGGACCGCGTGTTCCCCCTGGCCGACCCGGCTATCGCCCGCCCGTCGCTCGTCGTGACGCCGCACCGTTCGGCCTCCGCCGCGCAGGACGCGGCGCCGGAGGTCGCAAACTGGGAGGAGATCTGACGGCTCCCTTCTCAACTTCAATTCTCAATTCTCCTGTCATGGGGTAGGCTGTCCGTCGCATGTTCGTGCCCGTGTCGTGGATTCCCCTGCTGGCGCTGTCCGCCGTCGTCTCCCTGCCGGTTGCCCTTGCCTCTCCCCGGTCTGGTACGGGCCCAACGTGTTGTGCCCCTAGTGCCCAAACCACCGCGGCACCGGCGCAATCGGAGCTGCTCGACGTCACCCGGATCGACCCCCTCACCTTTCGCACCATCGCCGCCCGGCTCCCGGAGGGACGGACGCTTCGTATCGACGGTCGCCTGGACGACGAGGTGTGGACGATCGCGCCCGCCGCCGGTAACTTCGTCCAGCGGGAACCGCGGGCGGGAGCGCCGTCCAGCGAGCGGACGGAGTTTCGCGTGCTCTACGACGACCGCAAGATCTACTTTGGCGTGTGGGCCTTCGACTCGGACCCGAAAGGGATCCATGCCACGGAGATGAGGCGCGACTCGGGCCTGACCAAAGGAGACCGGATCGCGATCGTCATCGACACGTTCTTCGACCGGCGCAACGGGTTCTACTTCGCCACCAACCCGCTGGGCGCGTTGAAGGACGCGCAGTACACCGACAACAACCGGGTCCGGAACAACGACTGGAACGCCGTGTGGGAGTGCCGCACGAGCATCGACGCGCGCGGGTGGTACGCCGAGATTGCCATACCGCTCAGCCAGCTTCGCTTCGACGATCGGCTGGGAGAACGAACCTGGGGCCTGAACGTGGCGCGGTCGATCGTTCGCAAGAACGAGGACACCTACTGGGTTCCCTATCCGAGGGTCCAGGGCGCGAACGGGTTCGCCTATCTCTCCAATGCCGGCGTGCTCGAGGGCCTGCGGGACGTGCCCGCCCCCCGGCGGCTGGAGTTCATCCCCTTCGTCGCACCGCAGGTGGGCCGCGCGTACGACCCGGACGTCTCCCTCGACGACGTCGACCGCTACGGCTTCGACGCGAGGGTCGGGCTCACGAGTACCTTGATGGCCGACCTGACGTACCGCACGGACTTCGCACAGGTGGAGGCGGACCAGGAGGTGGTCAACGTCTCCCGGTTCAGCCTGTTCTTCCCCGAGAAGCGCCAGTTCTTCACCGAGAGCGCGGGCCTGTTCAACTACGGCAAGCCGGGCGTGGAGACCGGCGATTTCGGCCCCGGCCTGCTGCCGCTCTTCTACAGCCGGCGGATTGGCCTCGACGACGGGCATGAGATCCCGATCCTCGCCGGGGGGCGAGTGACGGGACGCGTGGGGCCCTACAGCCTCGGCGTGCTGAACATCGAAACCGACTCGGTGGAGAGCGTCGGCACCAACCGTCCGGTCGATCGCGCCAACTACACGGTGATCAGGGTGAAGAGGGACGTCTTGTCCGAATCCACCGTGGGGGCGATCTTCCTGAACCGCGAGGGTGGGTCGGGGGCCGACTACAACCGCACGGCCGGCGTGGATCTCAACTGGGTGCTGAACGCCGACGCGCGCTTCACGGCGCTGTTGGCGAAGACCTTCACGCCCGGGGTCCCCTCCGAGGATGCCGCGTACGCGCTCGACTTCGCCTACCAGAAGGATCGCTACAACTTCGACCTGACCTACCTGGACGTCGGCCGGTACTTCAATGCCGAGATGGGCTACATCCGCCGGGTGGACGCGCGCAGCCCGCGGGTCAAGGCCGCCTGGACGCCCCGACCCGGGTGGCGGGGCGTCCGGCAGCTCTCGGTCGGCGCCCTGGCCGAGGCGTACCTGACACACGCCGGCCAAACCGAATCCAAGACCGGGATGGGCGAGTTCGCCGTGACCTTCAGCGACACGTCGGTGCTCGGCATCGACGTCACGCGCGACTACGACCTGCTGACCGAGCCCTGGCGGCTGGGCCCCGGTGTCGTTCCCGCCGGCGGTCACCGCTGGAACACCCTGCGGACCTCCTACTCCTCGAGCCCGCGCCACCGCCTGGCTGGGACCGGGTACGTCGAGACTGGCGGGTACTACACGGGCGACAAGACCACTCTCGGCGCGAGCCTGACCATCATCCCGCTCGACACGCTGACAGTGGATCTCGGCTTCAACCGCAACAGCGTGACGCTGCCGGCAACCCCGGAGTACCTGACGAACACCGTCAGCACCCGCGTGAGCTACTCCCTGTCGCCCACCCTCTTCACGAAGGCGTTCGTGCAGTACAACGACGACCGCCGGCAGGCGTCGCTCAACCTGCTCTTCTGGTGGATCTACCGTCCCGGCAGCGATCTCTACGTCGTCTACAACCAGGGGTGGGACACCGACCTGGCCGGCCCGCACTGGGCGCAGGTCAAGAACCGGTCGATCGCGGTGAAGCTGACGTACTGGTTGTCACGTTAGGCATCGGCACGCGGCCGTGATCCCTTCTCGATTCTCCATTCTCAATTCTCCATTCTTCACCTGCGCACGTTTGATATAGTCCCACCGCATCATTCTCTGTGGAGGTTTGTTTCATGAGAACGACCAGGCTGACGATCTTGCCGGTTGCCGTCCTCTCCTTCGCCATCGCGTGGGGTGCCGTTACCGCGGGCCAGCAGGCGACCCCGCAAGGGCAGAAACCCCCGGCCCAGGGCCAAACCGCCTCTCCGCAAGGCCAGAAGCCGCCCGCGCAAGGCGAGGTTGCGCGGCCGCAGCGGCCCAACCCGAAGCAGCAGGCGCCGATGGACGAGAAGCGCGCCCGGCAGCTCTACGTGCCGACCGACCCGCAGTTCCAGTCCCTCGGCACCGACTACGAGGCGGCGATCAAATCGCGCCTCGAGACAGAGGCCCGCTACGCCGAAGCGTGCAAGGGCATCATCGACTACAAGAAGGTGACCTATCGCAGCAGCGTGGGGGACATGGACATCCCCGCGTATCTCTTCCAGCCGCTGCAGAAGCGCGGCCCCAAGGGGCATGCCGCGATGATCTGGGTGCACGGCGGTGTGCACGGGAACTGGGGCATCAACATGTTCCCGTTCGTCAAGGAAGCCGTGGAGCGGGGCTACGTCATTATCACTCCCGACTACCGCGGCAGCATCGGCTACGGCGAGGTGCACCACCAGGCGATCGACTACGGTGGCTACGAGGTGGACGACACGATCTCGGCGGCCGATTACTTGAAGACCCTCCCCCACGTGGATGGCGACCGCATCGGCATGATGGGCTGGAGCCACGGCGGCTACATCACGCTGCTCTCGCTCTTCCGCGACAAGCACCCGCTCAAGGCGGGGGCCGCCATCGTGCCCGTGTCGAACCTCTTCTTCCGGCTCTCACAGCACGGGCCGGGGTATCAGTGGGACTTCTCGACGCAGAAGCGGATCCAGGGGCTGCCGCACGAGAAGCAAGACATCTACATCGAACGGTCCCCGGTGTTCCACGTGGACAAGTTGCAGGTGCCACTGCTCGTGCACGTGGCCACCAACGACCGCGACGTGTTCTACGTCGAGGACCAGCAGATCGTGGACGCCCTGCGTTCGCGGAAGCCGGACCTGGCCGAGACGAAGACCTACGTGGACCCGGCGCCGTGGGGATCCAGCGTCGGCCACGCGTTCAGCCGCCGCGTCGACCCCAAGACGCTCGAGCGCGTGGACTCGCCCGAGCAGATCGACTCCTGGAACCGGACCTGGGTGTTCTTCGAGTGGGTCCTGCGCCCGTACGAGGACGAATCCAAGCCCGCGCCGCCGGTGCGGACGCGGTAGGTGGGACTTGGACGGAGAATTGAGAATGTAGAGTTGAGAATGTAGAAGGAGTCACGGCGTCGCACCCCGCAGCGCCGCGCCGGGCGTGACCTGGCGCGGCGTACTCTCTTCTCAATTCTCCGTTCTCAATTCTCAATTCCCCCGCCC
The DNA here is from genome assembly GCA_963744445.1 of uncultured Acidobacteriota bacterium. GTDB lineage: Bacteria > Acidobacteriota > Vicinamibacteria > Vicinamibacterales > Fen-181 > CAVUTP01. The sequence goes on along the minus strand of CAVUTP010000014.1, from coordinate 126,719 downwards.
TCCGCCCTCCGCCTGCTTCAGGAACTCCACGACCGCGCCAATCACCGCCTCCCCCGCCAGCGCCTCGTAGTCGTTGTGGTCCGCGGCCGGCAGGAGCAACCAGCGGCGCCTTTCGGGCCGCGCGGCCTCGAAGAGGCGGCGGCTGAGGGCCGCGGGGACCACCGAGTCGCGTTCGGCCGCAATGATCAGCACCGGGCACGAGAGCGAGCCGATGCGTTCGATTGACGCGTAGCGATCGCGGAGCAGCCAGCGCGCCGGCAGGAACGGGTAGTGGTAGGCCGCGACGTCCGCCATCGACGAGTACCGGCGAACGCAGGATCAGCGCGTCCGGCTCGCGCTCCGCGGCCAGCGCCACCGCGACGCCGGTGCCGAGCGACTCGCCGAAGTACGCGATGCGCATGCCGCGCAGGGCGTCCTGGCGCTCGACCCACCGCCGGGCCGCACGAGCGTCTCGCAATAGCCCCGCTTCCGTGGGCGCACCCGGGTTGCCCCCGTACCCCCGGTAGTCCAGCATCAGCGTCCGGATGCCCTCGTCCGCCAGCCTGCGGCCGAGCGGTGCCCGGAGCGCCCGGTTGCCGGCGTTTCCGTTGAAGAGAATGAGCGTCCAGCCGGACTTCGCCCGGACGGGCTCGACGAGCCACGCGCCGAGCGCGAGCCCGTCTTCGGTCGGCACGACAACTTCCCTGGCGCCCTCCAGTCCAACGGTCCGTGGGTGCGGCGGGGCTCCCCCGAATGGGAAGTACATGAGGCGCCGCTGCGCCAGCCACAGGAGCAGCAGGAGGACGATGAGCCCTGCTGTGATCGTCCCGAGGCCGGCCGCAAATCGCATCATCGCCGTGCCTCCGGCAGTCTGCGCAACCGCCGCCTGGCAAAGCGGCGCCACACCAGGGTGTAGGTCGCGATATTGAGGAAGACCAGCAGGGCTGCCAGGAGGAACTGCGTGTCCCTCGAGAGCACCTCAGGGTAGAGGATCGCGACGAGGTAGTGCTCGACGAAGCCCCCCTCGTAGCCGCCGGCGCCGGCCGCCTGCCGGAGCCGATTCTCCAGCGGCGTGAGCGGGCAGATGCCGCCGCTCAGCTCGATGTAGGCCCCCCAGGCAACGGCGGGCAGGTGCACCCACACCATCCTTCGCCAGCGCAACGCCAGGAGCCCGCCCAGCGCTCCGAACAGCACGAACGCCAGGTGAGCGACCAGCACGAGGTCCGCCAGGAAGCCGTGCGGCACCGGGCGCCTACTGGAGCACCACCGCCGTTCCCGAGGCACTGACCATCAGCATGCTCCCGCCCTGCCCAACGGTCTCGTAGTCGAGGTCCACGCCGATGACGCCGTTGGCGCCAAGCGCCGTCGCCTCGGCGACCATCTCCTCGACTGCAATCTGCTTGGCTTTTCGCAGTTCCTGCTCGTAGGCGGCGGACCGACCGCCCACGATGTCGCGCACGGCCGCGAACATGTCGCGAAAGACGTTGGCCCCCAGGATCGCCTCGCCGGTGACGAGGCCGAGGTACTGCGAGACCTTGCGGCCGTCGATGACGGAGGTGGTGGAGATCAGCATCCGCTTAGTGTAGCGCTCCCGTTGCCCTTCCAGGCGAGCACCGGCGACTCGGAGGTGCTCGGCTGGTCGGGCGTCTCGGTGGCCGTGATGGCGCTCGGCGAGTTCTGCCGGCGTTACCAGTGCCAACTCGGCGAGGCGGAGCGGCGGGAGATTGAGGATCGGGTGCGCGGCGCGGCGTACGGCATCATCGCCGGCCAAGGCGCCACCTACCACGGGATCGGCAGCGCCCTCGCCTACGTCACCGCGGCCGTCATCCAGGGACGCCGCGCGCTGCTCAAACGTGCCCTTCACTGCGCACCTCCGGCACGACGTCCGTCTACCCGAGCTGCTTGATGTTCCTGGCCAGCAGCGCGTCGCCGTTCGCGCCTGCGCTTGCGCGCCTTGCGTGCTCGGTGTACGCCGCGCGGTCCTTGTCCGCCGCGACGAGCGCCGCCGCGAACTCCAGCGACGCGTCCCCGGGCTTCAACTCCACGCTCTTCTTCACCATTGCGTAGCCATCCTTGCCCGCCACCAGTTGCTTCAACGCCTGACCCTGCCGAACTCCGGCATGCGGTCCAGGTAGGTGATCTGGCGGAAGGCCTCGACGACGTACGCGGCGTCGAGCAGCGCCAGCGGATCGGGCCGCCCGGCCTGGGTCCCGGCGTCCGCCCTATTCATCAACCGGGTCAGGAGCTGTGAGGCGACCTCGCGGTCGCGGCTCGCGTAGATGGCCGCCCGCCGCAGCGTCTCCATCCGCACGATGACCGGCGTCTGTGGCGTCAGCAACGCTTCGGTGTCGGCGACGAGGTTCGAGAGCTGGTACCCGGCACGCCCGTGGAACCAGGAACCCGAGCCGTCCCAGGGCAGCGACTGCGCCGGCCCGATGTCGAAGGGATGGCAGAGCAGCGGCGGGCCGGCCACAGCAGGGCCGGCCGAGGTCAGCACGGCAAGAACGGGCAGTGCGACGGCTCGCGGGAACCAGCCGCCGGCGAACATGGATCGGAGCTGCGACGACAACATGGGGGCTCCTCCTCGCGCGCTCGGGCGCTTCAGTGTTTCGGTTCAGGAGAAGGACGGGGACGGGGGGGTGGGTGTTAACGAACCTCGTCGTCACCGTTTTCTCCACAGGCGGAAGTATGCGGCCTCGCCCAGGCCGAACGTGTCCCACCAGGCGTCGAGCGCCTCGCGATCGCCCTGCCAGCACGCGCTCCTTCGTCACGCCGGCCGGGGGCGGCGCCAGCGCGGCACAGACGGTCGTACACGCGTCCGGCCGCCGGCCCGTCCAGGCGCGACAGCAGGTGCCAGAGGGACAAGGCGTCGCGGGGGCGGGCGTCCCCCAGCACCCGCTTCGAGCGCCGCGCCGGCTGCCAGCGGCCCGTCGTCCATCCTCGCCAGGCCCTCCGATGAAGCCAGGCGTCGCGTCCTCGAAGTGCGGCGTTCCCGGCCCCGCCCCGGGCGTGGTCGCGCAGACCGCGCCGGCGGGCACCAGCGACTCGCGGCCGTTCAACTCGAAACCCACCCACCCGACCGTCACGCGCAGCCTCCCCGCGCCGTCCGGATCCACCTCGAGCGTGTAGGCGCAGCCGAGATCCATTGCGACGGCCGACGGCGTCTCCACGAAGAACTGGCCCGGAGACGCCCAGATGAACGCGTCGAGTCGGCCGCGCACGAGCGCGAGGCGATGCTCCCCTGGTCCGGCGGTCACGACGCGCACGCGGGAGCCTGGCCCCACCTCAACGTGCCCGACCTCGCCCGCCGACAGCCGCGCGGAGGAGGAGGCGTCGGTCTCGAGCCAGCCGTCCGCGGGCACCGGCGCCTCGCGGTCCACCGGCGCCAACGCCAGCGTGGGCGTCCCGCGTACCGGCGCCACCGTCCAGGGCCCGGCCGGCGCGGCGGCGGAAGATCCCGAGGAGTCGCCGGCGCGGGTCCGCGGCCGCCACTGCCAGGTTCCCGCCACCATCAGCGCGACGGTCGCCGCCAGCGCCAGGGGCACCACGTAGCGTCGCCACGCCGCCGGGGACCGCGGTCGCGCCGTCACCGACGGCAGGTCGAGCGGGCGCGCGCGGTACCGCAACTGGCCGAGCACGCGCTCGAGGCGCTCGACCTCGGGATCCGGTTCGCCGGAGCGATTCCAGAGATAGTCGTCGCTCATCGCTCACCCCGGCTCAATACCAGGCGTTCTCTCAGTTGTTTCATGCCCCGGTGCAGGTTGACCCTCACGGACCCCGCCGTCAGGCCCGTCCGCTCCGCAATCTCCGGTCCGGTCATCCCTTCGACCAGCCGCAGCGTCAGCGGCTCGCGGTACGCCTCGGGAAGCGTCCTGATGACGGCCAGGATGGCGGCGGCTTCGCCGGGCGCGTTCGGGCGCGACCGCCGGGAGGTCGGCCACCTCCACCGCGTCCGGCGGCCGTTCCCTGCGGTGGTGGTCGATCGCGCGGTTCCTCGCGATGGCGGCCAGCCACCCGCCGAACGCCGCCGGCGTCCGCAGCGTCGCCAGTCGCTCGAGCGCCGCCAGGAACACATCCTGCACGAGGTCGTCCACGTCCTCCCACGGCACCCGCGCCAGCAGCACGCCGTGGACCATCGACCCGTAGCGCTCGTACAGCAGGCCGAAGGCGGCGCGGTCGCCATCCTGCGCGGCCCTGACCAGGTCCGCGTCCTGCCCGGAGCGTGTCGTTGTCGCGTCGCCCAAGATCAGAGGATGACCGATCACCCGAGCATCGTTCAATCCGGGCCCCCAACTACGGGAAGGACGAACTGCGCGGCGCCGGTGTTAACAAGCTCAGCCGCGGAATCATGTCCTGCCAAGTGTGCCGAAGGTGCTGGTGGTGCCGGAGGTGCAGTGCCAGAGGTGCAGTGAGGAGGTGCGCTGCGGGAGCCGCGATGCGCGCGGCGTGACAGAGGCACTCCGGCACCAGCACCTGCGGCACCGTCGGCACCGCACCGATAGCACCTTCAGCACCCCCGGCACCCCCCGGCACCTCGTCGTTGTAGAATCCCCCCATGGCCACCGCGCCCCAGGAACCTGCCGGCAGACCGTTGGTCCCGGCACTCGACGCGATTCTTGGAGAGATTCTCCCGGTTCTCGACCAGGGGTTCGTCCGCGTCGTGGACTACATGGGAGACGACGCGGCCATCGTGCAGGCGGCACGGGTGTCGTACGGCAAGGGCACGAAGCGCGTGCAGGAGGATCGCGCGCTGATCCGCTACCTGATGCGGCACGCGCATTCGACGCCCTTCGAGATGTGCGAGATCAAGCTGCACGTCCGCGTGCCCATGGATCTGTGGCGGCAGTGGATCCGCCACCGGACCGCGAACGTCAACGAATACTCCACGCGGTACTCGGTGGCCATCGACGCGGCGCAGCGCACGCCCGCCGACGCGTGGCGGGCGCAGTCGGCCGCCAACCGCCAGGGAAGCGGCGACACGCTCCCGCTCGAAGCCGGCACGCGCTTCTCCCAGGAGGAGGAGGACCTGCACCTGCGCCTGCGCGAGGTCTACCAGGGCCGCATTGCCGCCGGCGTCGCCCGCGAGCAGGCGCGCAAGGACCTGCCGCTCTCGACCTACACCGAGGCGTATTGGAAGATCGACCTGCACAACCTCCTGCACTTCCTCCGGCTGCGCATGGACCCGCACGCCCAGCAGGAGATCCGCGCGTACGCCATGACGATCGGCGAGCAGATCGTCGCACGGTGGGTGCCGCTGACCTGGGAGGCGTTCCTGGACTATCGGCGGCACGCGGTCGCCCTGTCGCGCATCGAGGCGCTGGTGCTGGCGGCGCTTGCCGGCGGCGACCCTGACCGGGCCACGGCCATCGCCACCGAACACGGCCTGCTCGCTCGCAACGAGGACGGCACGCTGAAGGGGAACCGGGAGCGCCGCGAGCTGGAGGCGAAACTCCAGGCACTCTCGCTCGCCGTGCCCTGGCACGCCTGACCGGTGGCAGCCTGCTGCCGGCAGCAGGTCACGCGTGGTCTGCCGACAGCCGCCGGCCGTGAGGGGCTTCCGGCGTCAGACCACCGACCACAGGCCCGATCCCTGGTCCCTTCTTCATTCTCCATTCTCAATTCTTCATTCTCGATTCCCCATTCCCCGGTATGCTGTCGCGCGAGGACCGCCCATGTTCCGACTGCCCGCGCAGCGCCTTGCCGCCGTTCTCGTGATCCTGCTCTCCTGCCTCGCCCTCCCCTTGCCGGACGCGGCCGCGCAGTCGAGAGAGCCGCGGGCGCGGACGAACCAGGACGCGGGGCGCGATGAGGAACCGGACCCGCTCGCGTTCGCTGCCAGCGGGCACACCTTCCACGGGGACTGGCAGGCCCAGGTGGTCGTCTCGCGGCGCGCGTGGCGGCCGCTGCAGCGGATCCAGGTGGACGTCACGCTGAACCTCGCGGCGGGCCACCTCGCCAGCCTCGCGTCGGCCAACGTCAAGGCGGACAAGTTCTGCGTCCTGGTCACCGCGGAACGGACCTTCGACGCGACGGGGTGGCTGCGGCTGCCGTCCGACGAGCGGATGTCCACGCTGCTCACCCCCGCCGGCCTTGCCATCGAGGGTGGCGTCCAGGGTGCCGTCACCGACCGGTACGGCTATCCCTACAAGTCGCCGGTCGATCTGTTCGCGTCGCTGCCGGTCTCGGCTGCGAAGGACGGCCCGAACGGCACGCGGCAGGTCGTGTTCTCTTTCGACAGCGGTCTTCCGCCGGGCCTGCCGCCCGGCCTTTATCGCCTGAGGATTGACGCGGGCGTCATGGTGGGTTCGCGCCTGTACAACATCAACGGCTTCAGCTTCGCGGTCAGGCCGTCCACCCCCGAGGCGGGCACCGTCACCTACTTCTACTCGCCGCTACTCACGGCCAGCGGCCAGGGCGCCTCGGGCGGGCATGTGGATGCGGACCGGATCAAGCCCCGCTTCCCGTGGCTCCTGCTGGCCGGCTACAACTCGAACGGGTACCGGGGCGTCGTGGCCGAGGAGGACCGGGCGCGGTTCGCCACGTCCGACCGCAATCTCATCCCAGACGAGGTCGTCCTCCCGATGTACGACGACAACGGGAACCGAATCGGCTATTCGCTGGAACCGCAGTTCCCGGCAGACTCGATTGACCAGTACCAGAACATCGGTTGGGACTACGGTTCCGGTCAGCTGTCCGTGCGCGTGGCCGGCCCGGACGGCAGCCTCGTGGACCTGGGGACCGCCTCGTTCGTGGCCAAGTCCGGCAACGGGGCCACGACCAGGAACACGGCGTTCACCGGCTGGAAGCCGCAGGGGTACGGGCGGTACACCGTGACCGCCACCGGGTGGATTGCAGATCGCGAGGGCCGGCGCTACCAGGGAGGCGGAACCTACCGCTTCTGGATTGCCAAGCGGATGACACTGGCGACCGCCACCTTCCAGGGCCAGCCCTACCCCGTCGGCTCGACCTACGGACGGGACATCCAGTTCAACCCGGCGGTACCCGCAGACGTGCAGGTGACGGCGAAGCTGTTCGTCGATTCAGACGTGTCGAACGTGCGGATGCTGTCCTACACCGGGAAGGCTTCCCCCGCCGGCCTGTACGGGGCGGCCCAGGGCATGAAGGCCTTCCCCCTCGACGCGCCAGGCGAGTACCACGCGCAGGTCCTCGCAACCTACACCGACGCGGACGGCCACCTGTGGGTGAGCGTGATGCGCCACGCGGGCGTGGTCTACCCGGCCAGCTCGCCGGTCATCGCACGCGGCAAGAAGTTCTCGGTCGGCGGGAAGTACGTGGAACGCGGCGAGACCCGCTTCGAAGGCTACGTCGAGGAGAACGGGGAGCAGCACCTGGCGCACATCACGTTTCCCTACCTTGCCGGTGACATGCTCCTCATCGGCACCGAGGGCCAGGGCGCCAACAAGATTGAGCCCGTGCTCACCTACCAAGCGCAGGGCGACACATCCGCGTGGGACACGAAGCTGAACGGCGTGGGCACGACGAACCTGAGCATCAAGACCTCCAACTGGTACTCCCCACACCTCTACCCGGAGTACATCACCGACATCGAGTACTACTACGGCGCGGCGCCGCGCCCCGGCTTCATGGGGCGGTTCCTCGTGGGCGAGAGCACCGTGCGCGCGCCGTACTGGCCCGTGAGTCCCAACAGCTTCGGCGGCCAGATTGGTGCGTCGCCCAACGGGGATTCCGTGGGCGACATCTATCGCCTGCTCGGGGGCGTCGTGCTGCGGCCGGCCGGCAAGTCCCCGATGTACGCCGGCTACATGGCCAATGCCTTCCTGCTCCCGAAGGGCACCAACAACAACCGGGTGGCGGCGCCGGGCTCCGAGGACCTCGTCGGCCCGCTGGGTGAGCGCGCGCGGTTCTTCCTGGTTGGCCTTCGGCCAGGCACCTCGTTCGAACTCGGGAGCACGTTCCGTCCGGCGCTCCAGATTGACCCCATGCTGCCGGCGGCCATCGAGTTCACGCTGACGTACCCGGACGGCCGGCGCCAGACCGCCACGGGCGTGGGCGACGCCTCCGGATCGTTCGCCGGACCCGCGGCCTGGCCCCTCGACGTTCCCGGCATCTACCGCTACCAGGTGCGCGCCACGTGGAACGGGTTCCACGCGGGCATGCCGGGCCTGCCCGAGGGTGGCGGCCACTTCTTCGTGTACTCGAAGACGAGGCCTGCCGGCGCGGCAGGCCTGCGGATCGACGGGGCGTCCCAGCGGACCTTCGCCGCGTCAGCGGGCACCACGATTTCAGGCACCAGTTCAGCGGCGACCGTCCACTACACGCTCATTACCCCTGGCGCCGTGATCGAACAGGGGGAGATCCCAGTCAAGGGCGGCCGGTTCTCGTACGCGTTCTCACCGGCCGCGGTCAACGCCAAGGTCCCCATCTACGACATCCGCAGCATCACCACGGGCCAGCCGCAGCTCGGGCGGGTCCTCCACCTCACGTTCTTTGCCGAGGAGAAGAGCGGGGGCGGCAGCTTCTTCGACGTGGCCCGCGTCATCCTGAGGGGTTCCACGGCCATCGCGGCGCGAGGCGCCATCCCGGTCTCGGCCCCGCTGTCGGCCGCCGTACCGTCCGGCGCGGCGTCTGTCCCCGGGCTGTCGGTGGGGATTGCCGCCGGCAGCGCCGCGACCACAACGCGGGTGGGGCTCGCGGCGAGTGGCTCCGACCCGGACTTCCTGCGGGCCTGGGACGAGAGGGTGCGGGCGCTCGAACGCCACGGCGGCCTCCGCGTGGCGTCGACGGAGCCCGACACCCTCGTGGGCAGTCGGGTACACGAGAGGCTGCAGCAGGACCTACGGCGGCGTCCCCATATACGGCGCGGACCTCACGAGGCAGGCGGCCAACGGCGAGACCGTCTCGCTGTTCGGCGTCCTGCACCGCGTGGAGGGTCTGGACACCACCCCGGCCATCGGCGAGCGTGCGGCGGCCGCGGCAATCGAACGGCACACGGGCGCGGGGATTCCGTCGGACCGTCCGCTCACGCTCACCGTGCTGCCGCTCGAGGGAGGGGGGTACCGGCTCGCCTGGATGGCCGAGGCGCGGACCGCGACCGACGTCATTCTCTGCTTCCTGGACGCCGCGACGGGCCGGGTCCTGCGCCGGCAGAGCGTGCTCAAGGCGCAGGCGCCGCCCGGAATCCAGGGAGTGGTCGTGTTGGACGCGCGCGGCGACGCCGCCCGCGCGGCCTCGATCGTCTCCGGCACCGCCTCGCCGGCCGAAGGCGACCGACCCCGGCAGGACGCGAGAGGGGGCGGCGACGAGGCCGATACCGCGGCCCACCTGACGATCGCGCTGCAGTTCTTCGAGACGCGCTTCGGTCGGCGCGGCCTCGACGGCCGCGGAACGCCCGTCACTGCCCTCGTCAACGCGGTCCGGCCGGACGCCTGGCACGGTGCCGGAGCCGGCTGGCGTCCCTTCTTCGCCGGCGGCTTCTGGGACGGCCGGCGGGTGGTCGTGGGCGCCGGCCTTCCCGAGGGCGTCACGGTCGACGGACTTCGCTGGGCGGCCGCCTCGCGTGCCCTCGACCTGATTTCGCACGAGCTGGCGCACGGCGTGATGGACGCGTCGTGGCGACCGGTCTACCGCGGCGAGGCCGGCGCGTTGAGCGAGGCGTTCGCCGACATGATGGGGACCGCGGTGGAGTTTGCCGCCGATGCCGATGCGGCGGACTACCTGGTGGCCGAGGACTGCACGGGCGGCACCGGCATCCGGTCGCTGCGGCAGCCCTCGCTCCACGGTCTGCCGGATCACTACGACCGCCGCGTGGCCACCGAGGACGACCACGGCGGCGTGCACACGAATTCCACGATCGCCGGCCACGCGTACTACCTCGCGATCGAGGGCGGCACCAACGCCACGTCCGGCCTCGCGGTCGAGGGCGTCGGACGCGGTCGGCGCGACCAGGTCGAACGGGCCTTCTACCGGGCGTTCGTGTGGATGCTGCCCTCCGACGCCACCTTCCATGACGCCCGCGAGGCGACCATCCAGTCCGCCCGCGATCTGTACGGCGCCGGCAGCCCGGCCGAGCGCGCGATTGCCGGCGCCTGGGCGGCGGTTGGCGTAAGGAAGAGTAGAAACGACGAGGTGCTGGTGGTGCCGAAGGCACTGCACCTCCAGCACCTCCGTCATATCTGCTGTTTCTTACTACACCGGCGAACGGCATGCGATCGTCCCACCGTTGAATCTTGCCGTATTGACAGGTTCAGTCTCCCTGACCACACTGGGCGAGTTCGGGATTCCCTCACAAGCGAAAAGTCTGCGGGTCCTATCCCTCGGGCGTCGGGCGGCGCAACGGCAGGAGGCGTAAGGCGGCTTCCGGTAGGCGTTTGGCTTGGCCGTCGGCGGGCGGGAACCTCACGCTCTCATACTCGACTTCCGGTTTCCCCTCCCAGCGGCCACCGGTTCTGCTCCGGCTCCGATCCTCGGGTTCGCGAGGATCCGGCTTGCCGCGCCGAAGGCTCGCCGACCGGCGAGCGAAGGCGGGCTCGGTCGGGTCCTGGCGGGGAGATTCTGCGATGTTCGAGGCTGGCGAGGCTCCGACCGGGCAGGTGCAGGAGCCACGGATTGGTGTCTTCGTGTGCCACTGCGGCGGCAACATCTCCGACGTGGTGGACGTGGCCCGTGTCGCCGAGAGCGTCCGCGACATGCCCGGAGTGGTGCTCGCCACCACCCACATGTTCGTCTGCTCCGACCCCGGGCAGGCGTTGATCGAGCAGAAGATCAAGGAGCATGGCCTCACGCGGGTGGTGGTCGCCGCCTGCTCCCCGACCCTCCACCAGGTCACGTTCCGCCGCACGGTCGAGCGCGCGGGACTCAACCAGTTCCTGTTCGAGCACGTGAACATCCGCGAGCACGTCTCGTGGGTCGTCGAGGACAGGGAAGCCGCCACGCTCAAGGCGATCCGCCTCGTCCGTGCCGCTGTGAACCGCGCCCGCTACCTGGTCCCGCTCGACAAGCGGCGCATCCCCATCCGCCCGGCCGCGCTGGTGGTCGGCGGGGGCGTCGGCGGCCTGATGGCAGCGCGCGACCTGGCCGAGCGGGGCATGCGCGTCACCCTGGTCGAGAAGCGCCCGTTCCTCGGCGGCCGCATGTCACAGCTGTGGAGCCTGTTCCCGACCGGCGACGACGCCCGGTCGTTGCTGGCGGATTTGATACGAGAGGTGGTGCGTCACCCGCTCGTCACGGTCCTCACCAACGCGCACATCGTGGACTCGGAAGGTGTCGTCGGTGACTTCCGGACCAAGGTGCACATCGAGCCGCGCGGCGTGGACGAGCGGCTCACCTACGCCGGCAACGCGATCGCGGCCTGCCCCGAGGAAACCGTCAACGAGTTCGACTTCGGCTTGAGCCGCCGGAAGGCGATCTACATGCCCTACCCCGGCTGCTACCCGCCGATGCCGGCGATCGACTGGCGTAGCTGCACGAAGTGCGGCAAGTGCGCGGCGGCGGTGGGCGGCAAAGGCATCCATCTCGACGGCAAGCCGCGCGAGGCCGAGCTGCATTCTGGTGTCATCGTCCTGGCCACCGGGTACGACCCCTACGAGCCGCTCTACGGGGAGTACGGCTACGGCATCTTCCCGAAGGTCCTGACGCTCCAGCAGCTGCACCGGCTGCTCGACCCCGAAGGCCCCACCGGCGGCAAGGTCCCGCTCGAGGGGCAGAAGCCGCCCCGCATCGGGTTCATCCACTGCGTGGGCGCGCGGCAGGTGGAAGGCGTGAACCAGCCGCAGCCGGACGGCAAGGTGAAGGACTACTGCGGCCGGACCTGCTGCACAGGGTCGCTCCACGCGGCCCTGGAGATCAAGGAACGCTACCCGGACGCGCACATCACCTGTTTCTACCAGGACATCCGCACCTACGGCCGCGGCCACGAGGAGTACTACGAGGAAGCGTCCGCCCGCGGCGTACTGTTCGTGCGCTACGACCCGATGCACCCGCCCCGCGTCGAGAAGGACCGGCGCGGCGGCTTCCCGGTGGTCGTCCGCGTGGCCGACCTGCTGACCGGCCGGCTGGACCTCGAGGTCCCGCTCGACCTCGTCGTGCTCGCCACCGGGGTCGTCCCCCACGACATCAGCGAGCTGGTGACGATGTACAGCTGCGCGGTGGGCTACGACAGCTTCCTCCTCGAGGTGCACCCCAAGCTGCGGCCCGTCGAGCTCGCGGTGTCCGGCGTGTTCCTCGCCGGCTGCTGCCAGGGCCCGATGGACATCACCGAGTGCACGGCCGCGGCCTCTGCGGCGGCCTCGAAGGCGGCGGCCCTCATCTCCCAGGGGCAGGTGGAGATGGATCCGTTCGTCGCCGTCGTGGACGAAGAGCTGTGCACCGGCTGCCAGACCTGCCTGACGGTCTGCCCGTACGAGTCGATCTCGCGCGACCAGGTGCGTGGGGTGGCAGTAGTCAGCGAGGCGCTGTGCACGGGGTGCGGCACGTGCGCCGCCACCTGCCCGAGCAGCGCGATCCAGCAGGCGGGGTTCAACGACCGGCAGGTGCTGGCGGAGCTAGAAATGCTGTTGCCGTAAACGGGTTTCAGGGATCGGGGATCAGGGATGGGGATGATTCCGATCCCTGATCCCTTGGTGAGGTCAGCGTATGTCCGAATTCGACCAGTGCGAAGGCCTGAGATCCGGAGGTCGCGCCGGCGCCAGAGGGCTGGGAGCCTCGCATCGTCGCGTTCCTCTGCTACTGGTGTTCCTACACCGGGGCCGACAACGCCGGGACCGCCCGCCTGAAGTACCCGCCCAACGTGGACATCATCCGGGTGATGTGTTCCGGCAGGATCGACCCCGAGCTGGTGATGACCGCCTTCGCACGCGGGGCCGACGGGGTGATGGTGTGCGGCTGTCACATCGGCGACTGCCACTACATTGCCGGCAACCACAAGACGATGGCGCGGATGCCGCTGCTGTCGCGGGTGCTGGCGGACCTCGGCCTCGAGGAGGGCCGGTTCGTGCACGAGTGGGTGAGCGCGGCCGAGGGCGAGAAGTTCGCGAAGCTCGTCCGGTGCGTGACCGAGCAGGTGCGGCGCCTGGGCCCGCTTGATTGGCCCGCGCGCATGCGCGAGCGGGGCGTCGGCCGCGGCCTCGAGCCGGCGGCCGTGGGAGGCCAGCGATGACCGAGGCGCAACCCGGAAACGGCCGGCCCGCGCGGCTCCGCGTGGGGATGTATTGGGCGGCCAGCTGCGGCGGGTGCGACATCTCGCTGCTCGAGATTGGCGAGCACCTGCTCGAGCTGATCGAGGCGGCCGACGTCGTGTTCTGGCCGTGCATCGCGGACTTCAAGTACCAGGATTTGGCCGCTTACCCGGACGGCCATCTGCACGCGTGCTTCTTCAACGGCGCAATCCGCAGTTCCGAGCACGAGGCGGTGGCCCGGCTGCTGCGCCGCAAGAGCCGCACGCTGGTCGCCTACGGAGCCTGCGCGATGGACGGCGGCATCCCGGCCCTGGCGAGCCTGAAGACGCCGCACGGCATCTTCGAGGCGGCGTACCACAACAACCCGAGCCTGGCCAATCCACAGAGCGTCGAGCCCCAGCACGTCACGCCGACACCCTGCGGCGACCTGGAGCTGCCGACCTTCTACCCACAGGTCCTGCGGCTTGCGGACATCGTGCCGGTGGACTACCAGATTCCCGGGTGCCCGCCGCAGGCCCACCAGGTCTGGCGTGTCCTCGAGGCGCTGGTGGCTGGCGAGGTGCCCGCGCGCAACAACGCGGCGCTGGTCGGCTGCGACAACCGGTCGGTGTGCGACGAGTGCACCCGCGAGAAGCGAAAGGTCCGGATCAAGGAGTTCAAGCGGCCGCACCTGCAGCTCGCAGAGCCGAACTGGTGCCTGTTGGAGCAGGGCTTCGTCTGCCTGGGCCCGGCCACCCGCAGCGGCTGCGGGGCGTTGTGCCCCGCCGCGAACCTGACCTGCCGCGGATGCTACGGCGCCTCGGGCGCTGCCGGTGACCAGGGGACGGCCATGTTGAGCGCGCTCGGATCGATGTTCGACGCGACGACCGAGGAGCGCGCACGCGAGCTGGCGGACCAGGTGGCCGATCCGGTCGGCACCTTCTACCGCTTCGGCCTTGCCTCGAGCGTGATGAAAGGGGCACAACTATGACGCCCACCACGGCTCCCGGCTACCGCCGCATCAGCATCGACCCGATCACCCGGCTCGAGGGCCACGGCAAGATCGACATCTTCCTGGACGACCGGGGCGGCGTGGCGGACTGCTTCTTCCAGGTCCCGGAGCTCCGCGGCTTCGAGAAGTTCTGCGAGGGCCGGCCGGTCGAGGAGCTGCCCCGCATCACGCCGCGGATCTGCGGCGTCTGCCCCGAAGCGCACATGATGGCGTCCGCCAAGGCCTGCGACGCCGTCTACAAGGTCACGCCGCCGCTCACCGCGCGTCTCATTCGGGAGCTTCAGTACAACCTCTTCTACGTCACCGACCACGCCACGCACTTCTACGCCCTCGCCGCGCCCGACTTCGTCATGGGCCCGGCCTCCAACCCGGCCGAGCGCAACATCATCGGGGTCATCCGGAGGCTGGGCGTGGGCGTGGGACAGGAGGTCATCAAGGCGCGGAAGTGGGGCCACGAGGCGGCGGCGATCATCGGCGGCCGGCCGGTCAACCCGGAGAACGCGATCCCAGGCGGCGTCAGCAAGCCGATCTCCCCGGCCGAGCGCGACCGCCTCGAGGAGATCGCCCGCTTCATGGTGGAGTTCGGGAAGTTCACGCTGAAGGTGCTCCACGAGCAGGTGCTCGGCAACGAGGAGTACGTGGACCTGATCCTCAACGGGCCGTATCGCCACGAGACGTACTCGATGGGCCTCGTGGACGACAAGAACCACCCGAACTTCTACGACGGCAAGGTGCGGGTGGTCGACCCCGAGGGCCGCGAGTTCGTCAAGTTCACGCCCCGAGAGTACTCGAAGGTGGTGGCCGAGCGCGTGGAGCCCTGGACCTACCTCAAGTTCCCCTACCTGTTGCAGGTCGGCTGGAAGGGCTTCGTGGACGGCAAGGCGTCGGGTGTCTACCGCGCCACGCCGCAGGCGCGCCTGAACGTCGCGGACTCGATGGGCACGCCGCTCGCGCAGGCCGCCTACGAGGCGTACTTCGAAACGCTGACGGGCGACCGCTCGGGCCACAAGCCCGTTCACCACACCCTCGCCATTCACTGGGCGCGGGTGGTGGAACTGGTCTACGCCGCGGAGCGCGCCTTCGAGCTGGTCCGGCACCCCGAGCTCACACACCCCGAGCACTACCGCACGATCCCGACCGACACGCCGACCGAGGGCGTCGGCATCGTCGAGGCGCCACGGGGCACGCTCGTCCACCACTACGTGACCGACGAGAACGGCATCGTTCGCAAGGCAAACCTGGTCGTGGGCACCACCAACAACCATGCCGCCATCTGCATGTCGATCAAGCAGGCGGCACAGGGGCTGATCAAGCCGGGCGGGGAGGTGACCGAGGGCCTGCTGAACATGATCGAGATGGCCTTCCGCGCCTACGACCCGTGCTTCGGCTGCGCGACGCACAACCTGCCGGGCCAGATGCCGCTCACGGTGCGACTGCGAAACGGACGCGGCGAGGTGCTCTCGGAGACTCGCCGCTCGTAGGGGTCGGGATCAGGGATCAGGGATCGGGGATCAGGGATCAGGCGGAAGGCGGAGGGCGGGACCGAAGAGAGACAACGGCAGCGTGAGACGTGACCGGCCCGGAGCCCAGAGCCCAGAGCCCAGAGCCGTCGGGGAATTCGCCCTATGCCACATCACATCCGCGAACGGTTCGACGCACTCGTCATCGGCGGAGGCATCGCGGGCATGCAGGCGGCCCTCGATCTGAGCGAGCAGGGCCACGAGGTCCTCCTGGTCGAGAAGACGCCGTCGATCGGCGGCGTGATGGTGGGCCTCAACAAGGTCTTCCCGACCCTCGACTGCTCCAGCTGCATCTGCACGCCGCGCATGGCCGAGTCTGCGCACCACCCCCGCATCCGGCTCCAGACCTACACCGAGGTGCAGAAGATCGAGCGGGTCGGGACGGCGTTCCGCGTCCACCTGCTGCTCAAGCCGCGGTACCTGCGCGAGGACACGTGCATCGGGTGCGACGAGTGCGAGCTGGTGTGCCCGGTGGACGTGCCGCACGAGTTCGACTACGGGCTCGGCGCGCGGCGCGCCATCTACATCCCGCACGGCAACGCGATCCCGCAGAAGGCCGTGCTCGACGTCGAGCACTGCATCTTCTGCGGAAAGTGCGAGAAGGCCTGCCCCACCGACTGCCTGGACTTCACGCAGGAGGCGGTCGAGGTCCAGACGATGGTGGGCTCGGTGATTGTCGCCTCGGGCCTCGAGGTGACGCCGATGTCGGCGAAGGCCGAGTACGGCGGCGGGCGCTTCCGCAACGTGCTGAACCCGCTCGCCATGGAGCGCATCCAGTCGAGCAACGGCCCGTACGGCCGCGTCCTCCGGCCCGCCGACGGCCGCGTCCCGCACTCGATCGCCTACGTCCAGTGCGCCGGCAGCCGCGACCGCTCCATCGGCGTGCCGTACTGCTCGCGTGTCTGCTGCATGTATGCCCTCAAGCAGGCGCTCCTGCTGCGGCACTACATCCACGGCGTCGACGTGACGCTCTACTACATGGACATCCGCGCGTTCGGCAAGGGCTACGAGCAGTTCTACCGGCGGGCCGTCGCCGACGGCGTGAAGGTGGTCAAGGGCAAGGTCGCGAAGATCGCCCAGGAGGCGAACTTCGACCTGACCCTGCGCGTGGAGCTGCTCGACGAAGACGGCCGGGTGGTGGAGCGCCGCCACGATCTCGTCGTCCTCAGCCAGGGTCTCATCCCGGCGTGGCACCCCGCGGCGGCCCTCGGGATCGAGGAGGCCGACGACGGGTTCGTGACGACGCCGGAGATGAAGCTGAACCCGTCGTACACCACGGTGCCGGGGATCTTCGTGGGCGGCGTGGCAGCGGGCCCCAAGGACATCCCCGACGCCATCGTCGAGGCCGGCGAGGCGGCGATGGCCGCCGCGAACTACCTGAAGCGCATCAACTGGAAGGCGCACGGCCACGCGGCCGTGCCCGCGTGACGAGGGAGCCCGCCATGAGTTCCGGCGAGGTCGAGGCGACGGCGAAACCGAAACCGAAGCGGCCCATCGACATCCTGCGCGATCGCCAGGGCGGGATGTCGAAGGAGTTGAAGGAGTACTTCAACACGCAGCAGAAGGTGCGCAAGGCGCTCAAGGGCGCGCTGCAGGGCGGCCCGAAGACCGTGCCGCAGGTGGCCGTGGAGACGGGCATCGAGTCCTCCGCCGTGTTGTGGCACCTGATGGCCATGCGCCGCTACGGCGAGGTGATCGACGGCCCCGAGCAGGATGGGTACTTGCTCTACCGGCTGAAGGGAGCGTAGCGATGTCCTACCGCGTGAACCCCGCGCTCGCCGAGGAGCTGGCGCACTTCGGCGGCGACACGCTGACCAAGTGCTTCAACTGCGGCAACTGCACGGCCGTCTGCGGGCTGTCGAAGGACCAGACGGTCTTCCCGCGGAAGATCATCCGCTACCTGCAGCTCGGCCTGGAGGACAAGCTCCTCGAGTCCCCCGAGCCGTGGCTCTGTTACTACTGCGGCACCTGCTCGGACACCTGCCCGCGCGAGGCGCAGCCGGGCGAGCTGATGATGGCGACGCGGCGGTGGCTCACCAGCCGCTACGACTGGACGGGCCTCTCCAGGCGGCTCTACCTCTCCGAGGTGTGGGAAGTCGGCCTGCTGTCGGTGACCGCGCTCTTGGTCCTGGCCGCGTTCATCGTCCCGGGCATATTCGGAATCCCGTTCGGCTTCTACAACCTGGACGAGCAGGCGATGGCGCACGTCCGCCTGGACCTCTTCGCGCCGACCGCGGTGATTCATTACGCCGACTGGGCGCTCGCCGGCCTCCTCCTCGTGCTCCTCGGCGCGAACGCGCTGAGGATGATCGTCGCGGTCCGGCGCGGGTTCAACCAGTCGAGCGTTCCGCTCGTGACCTGGCTGCGCGACGCCTACCAGCCGCTGCTTCACCTGCTGACGCAGAAACGCTGGCTCGAGTGCGACAACGACACGCGCATGCGCTGGCTGCAGCACTTCCTGCTCGTCACCGGCTACGCGACGATGTTCCTGCTGGTCGTGGCTTTCCTGCCCTATTTCCAGCGTGAGGGCACGGAGTTCCACTGGACGGCGCTGTTCGGCTACTACGCCACGGCGGTGCTGCTCTGGGTCACCGTCGCCGCCATGCGCAGCCGCTGGCGCAAGACCGAGCAGATCCACAAGTTCTCGCAGATCACCGACTGGATGTTCCTGATCCTGCTCTTCCTCACGTCGCTGTCGGGGATCCTGCTGCACCTCGCGCGGCTGCTCGACCGGCCGCTTGCCACCTACGTGTTCTACGTGATCCACCTGATGATCGCCGTGTCGATGCTCGTGATCGAGGTGCCGTTCGGCAAGTGGCTCCACCTGGTGTTCCGGCCCGTCGCGAAGTACATGGTTGCCGTGCGGGAGGCGGCGATCGCGAAGCCGGTCAAGGCGACCCCGCACCACGCGTTGACGCACGGTTGAGATGGAGAGCGCGCCCACGACGGTCCTCGTCGGCCTGGGAAATCCCATTCGTGGGGACGACGGCGTGGGGCTGCGCGTGGCGGAGGCGGTGGAGGCGCTGCTCGCGGCCAAGCCCGTGCCCGGCGCGCGCGTCACAACCAGCACGCGCGGCGGATTCGAGCTGATGGACCTGCTGGAAGGCGCCGACCGCGCGATCGTCGTGGACTGCCTGGACCTGCCCGACGCGGTCCCCGGCCGTGTGCGTCAGATGTCGCTGGAAGACGTGGCGGGTGCTGCGCGGCTCGTCGGGTCGCACGACATCGGCCTGGCCGCTGCCGTCGAACTGGGCCGCCTCCTCGGCGCGCGAATGCCGGCGCGCGTGGACATACTGGGAATCGAGGCAGCATTGGAAGACCGCATCGACGAGGGGCTGTCGCCGGCGCTTGAAGCGGCCGTCGAACCGCTCGCGCGCTTCCTCCACTCCGCGCTCGCAGGCTCCAATCAACCAATCAACAACTCAACAAGTCAACAAATGACTTAGTTCACACTAAACCCTGCCATCTGCTCGGCGTGTCCCTCGCCGGCCGCCGCCCTGACCCGCAGCAGGTAGGTCCCGCGCCCCAGGCTGCCCAGCGGCAGCTCGAAGCGCGCCTTCGTCACGCCGCCCGTCGTGGTCGGCTGCAGCGTCAGCGGCGCCAGTTCCCGGCCGTCGGACGAGAGCAAGTGCGCCGCCATCTCCACCGGCCCGTTGGCGGCGGTTACGTAACATTCGACGTCCACGAACACGCGGTCGCCGCGGGCGAACTCACGGGAGGCGGCCGGCGCCGGATCGGCCGCCGCCTGCAGCGCCCGCAGTTCGGGAAGCGACCGCGCCCGATGGAACCGCGGCGTGGAGAGCGACACGGCTGGGTTGGCGAGATCCGGGATCGTCACCGGTTGTTCCCACTGGTCGATGGTCACGCCGTCGGCTTCGCGCGCGGTGAACCGCATCAGGACGTTGCCCGGGGCAAGCGAAAGGACCAACCGTCCCCTCTCCCCGCCGGCCGGAGTGACGGGGACCACTCGCTCGGGCTCGATCGCCTTCCGGGTTCCCGGCTCGAGCACGTCAACCGCGATTGCAGTTGGCGCTCCCGCCGATTCCAGGGGATCCCAGGTGATCGTCAGGTTCGTGCGACCGCCCTCGGCGCGAGAGAAGCCATACCAGGACGCGGCGATTCCCCGGCGGGTTGCCCGCGCCATCTTGTCGCGCGCCTCCGCGACGCCGGGGACCGGCGGGCGCCGTTCGGCCACCGCGGCGGCCTGCGCCTTCGCGTCGGGCGCCCAATAACCCCGACGGGCGAGGACCCGGACGCCCGGCCGCTTCACTTTCACCGAGATCTTGTGGAACTTCCCGTCGTCCTCGGCGCGCGTGGGCGCGTAGCCAAGCAGGTAGTACGCCCGAGCGTCGTTTGCCGCCCGGCGGAGATTTTCGGTGAGGGCGTTCGTCCCGATGATGGTTCGCCCGCCGGTCTCGTTTCCAATGCGGTAGAGCGTGTCCGGCGACCCGTAGCCCGGCCCGGCGAGCCCGCGCGGGTCCATGACATGGATCACCACGTTCCCGCGGTTGGCCGCGTCGATTGCCGTCTTCAGGTCCTCCTCGATGTCGCCGTCCGGCGAGAACATGAAGGTGGAGGGTCCCTGGCTCACGAAGATGATGGTCTTGCGGCCTTCCTTGAGTCCCCCGAGCCGAGTGGCCACGGCGGCGAGGGCCGTCAGGGTCACCTGCGCACGCACGCGGGCGATGTTGCGGCTCTGGAGCTGCGCTTCCTCGACCACGCTGCGAACCGGGAAGATCTCGCCCATGCGGCCCTGGAAACGGTTGATCACTTCCTTGAGCTCGTTCTTCGATCGCGTGAACCGGATCGCGCTCAGCGGCGTGAGGGGGTCGACGATGGCGACCAGGTCGGTGGGTTCGAGGCGATCGACGAAGGCGGAGAGAGCGTAGCGGAGGGGCAGCACGATCGGCGGGATCTTCGCGATGTGATAGTCGTCGAGGAAGATCACGAACGTCCGCACGTCGTCCCGCGCCGCCTCGGCCTCGCCGTGGTAGACGGAGCGAATGTCCAGCGATTCCTCCCGCGGGGACTCGGACCCGAGGCGCACGAACTGGAGGGTATCGACCTTCTGCCGGACGCCGTCCTCCTCGACCTCGAAGTCCGCGGCCTGCAGGTCCACGAGCGGTTCGTCGTTCTTGCCCGTGACGGACACGTCGACGCGAACCAGCTTCACCCCCGCACGGAAGGTCGGCTGCTGCTGGCCGGCAGGCGCGGGCTCCTGCCGCGCCCCGGGCGCCGCGGGCCAGAGGGCGGCCAGGGTCAGAAGGCCGAGAATGAGTGCAGGCCGACGGGGCATTGGAGCATTGTACGCGCCTTCGCTCGCTCCGCTGACCGTCAAGGGCGGCGGCGCCGAGAGCGCGGCCCCGGGCCAACCGGTCTCGGCGTGCGCTTTTGCATTTGCACTCTGCATTTGGCATTTTGCATTCCCTGAGGTATCGTCCCCGCAGCTCATCACGTCCCCATAAGGCTCTCCCTCCTTATCACCACGTCGGAGGCACCATGACGAGACGGGTAATCCACGACAGGCCCAGGGTCGCGGCGTTCGCGGCAGTATTTGGAGCCTGGCTGCTCCTCTGCCTGGCACCGCAGGCGCTCCTCGCGCAGGCGGCGGCACCCGCGCCTCGCCCCACGTCCAAGCTGGACGAAATCCTCAAGCAGGAAGGTTACGTCGCGCCGCCGGAGGCCTTGTCCTCCGCGGTCCTCGCGCCTCGTCACCTGAACGTCGCGCTCTCGAACCTGAGCCCCGACAAGAAGTGGTTCCTCGACGAGATCGGCGACGGCCCCGTGCCGATGGCGGTGTTCTCCAAGTCGTTCCACGAGCTGGGCGGCGTGTTCATCGACCACAAGGCGAACCGGGCGCGCACGCTGACGATCCGCAACAACGTCGGCATCCAGATCATCTCGGCCGCCGACGGCGGCAAGAAGACGATCCCGCTGCCGGCCGGGGCGCGCGTGTCCAACGCCACGTGGTCGCCGGACGGTTCGATGATCGCCTTCTTCGTGCACGGGGAAGATGCCACGCACATCTGGGTGGCGGACGTCGCGACACTCAAGCCCCGGCAGTTGACGCAGCGGCCGGTGCTCGCGACGCTGGTCTCGACGTTCGAATTCACGAAGGACGGCAAGCAAATCGCCGCGGTGCTGATCCCCGACAACCGGCCGGTCCCGCCGGTTCCGCCGCTTGCTCCCACCGGGCCGCAGGTGAAGGTGAACGACGACAAGGACCGCAACCGGCTGCGAACGTTCCCGAGCCTGATGTCCACCCCTTACGAGTTCCAGCTGCTCGAATGGCACGCCACCGGCCAGCTCGCGCTGATCGACGTCCAGGCGTCGGCGGCGAAGGACGCGAAGAAGACGGCCAAGGACGCGGTGAAGGGCGTGAAGAAGGTGGGCCCGCCGGCCATGATTCGCTCGTTCGACCTCTCGCCGGACGGGAAGTTCATTCGCGTGGCGCGCATGACCAAGCCGTTCTCGTACGTCGTCCCGGTGAGCAACTTCGGCGGGGTGGACGAGGTGTGGGACATCGAGGGCAAGGCGCTGGCGAAGATCACCGAGCGCCAGCTGAACCTCGGGGTGCAGGACGACAACGCGCCGCCGCCGGATCCGGGCGCCGGTCCCGGGGGCGGCCAGGCGCAGCAGCAGGGCAAGCGCGAGGTGGCGTGGCGCGCCGACGGCCAGGGCCTGACCTACCTCGAGCAGGAACCGCCGCCGCCGGGCGCGGCCAGGGATGCGGCGGGCGGAGGCGGGCGCGGCGCGGGCGGGGGCCGGGGAGCCGCGGCGGCCGGGGCCGGCGGCGACGACCAGGAACGCCCGCAAGCGGCCCGGAGGCCCGACCGGGTCTACCAGTGGCTGCCGCCCTTCGAGGAAAAGGGCGCGAAGGTGATCTACGAGAGCAACACCCGCATGTCCAACCACCGGTATTCGCCGGACATGCAGGTGCTCTTCGCGACGGAGCGGGCTGGCCAGAACACCGTGGAGTTTGCGGTGTACCTGAACGAGACCTCCAAGCGCTACACGCTGGCGCGCTACCGCGCCGACGACATCTACGCCAACCCCGGCACGCTGCTGAACGCGCGCGGCGCGGCCGCGGGCGGGCGCGGCGCGGGCGGCGCACCGCCGGCGGGCGGACGCGGCGGCGGCGGGGCGGGCGGCGGGATCGTGCAGGTCTCCAGCGACGGGACGGCCGTGTTCTTCCAGGGCACGCTCTACGACAAGGACCCGATGGAGATCGGGCCGAAGACGTTCATCGACCGGGTCGCCATCAAGACCGGCGAGAAGAAGCGCGTCTGGGAAAGCGACAACAACGGCGTGTTCGAGCGCGTGGCCACGGTGCTGGACATCGACGCGGGCCGGTTCATCGTGTCGCGGGAGAGCCCCACGGAGGTCGCGCAGCAGTACCTGGTCGAGGGCGTGAAGCGGACGCCGCTGACGCAGAACCAGGATTACACGCCCGATCTCTCGAAGGCGCCGAAGGAGCGGTTCATCGTCGAACGCCCGGACGGGTTCAAGTTCCGGGTGACCGTGACGCTGCCGCCGGGTTACCAGAAGGGGACGCGGCTGCCGGCCCTGTTCTGGTTCTACCCGCGCGAGTTCACCAACCAGGAGGAGTACGACCGCGGCATTCGCACCTTGAACAAGAACGAGTTCCCGAACTTCGGCACGCGGTCGATGCAGTACTTCGTGCGCCTCGGCTACGCCGTCGTCGAGCCCGACGCGCCCATCGTCGGCCCGCAGGGCCAGATGAACAACAACTACGAGCACGACCTGCGGAACAACCTCGCGGCGGTGATCGACGAGCTGGACCGGCGGGCGATTGCCGACCGCAACCGCCTGGCGATTGGCGGCCACAGCTACGGGGCGTTCTCCACCGTCAACGCGATGGTGCACACCCCGTTCTTCAAGGCGGGGATCGCCGGCGACGGCGCGTACAACCGGACGCTGACGCCGATCGGGTTCCAGAGCGAGCGCCGCGACCTGTGGGAGGCGCCCAACGTCTACCTCGCGATGTCGCCGTTCCTCTACGCGAACAACCTCACCGGGGCGCTGCTGATGTACCACGGCCTCGGCGACCAGAACGTGGGCACGGACCCCACCAACTCGATGCGCCTCTTCCACGCGCTCAACGGCCTCGGCAAGACGACGGCGATGTACCTCTACCCGCTCGAGGACCATGGTCCGGCGGCAAAGGAAACGCTGCTCGACCTGTGGGCACGGTGGGCCGCCTGGCTGGAGAAATACGTGAAGAATCCGGAGAAGCCGGCGCCGGCGGAGAAGGTGGAGAGGGGCCGGCAGTAGAATTGAGAATGTAGAATGTAGAATGTAGAAAGGGGGCGCCGCGAGAAATCGTGGCGCCCCCTTTCTTGTGCCTCCGAGTTTCGAGTGTCGGGCCAAAGTCGTTCAGTCCCGCCTAACGCTCGCGTTTCAGCCGCGGCAATTCATGATCGCGCCGAGCGCCGTCGGCTGCAAGCGCCTGATAGGCAGCCACCACGTACTCGCTCTGCACAAGGCCGCTCGCGTACTGACGCGTCGCCACGTGCGTGAGCAAGACATCGTGCTGCAACGCGCCAAAGAGTGGAATCCCCGATCCAATCAACACGGGGACGCGTGTGATAATGAGCCGTTGAATGAGTCCCGCCCGAAGAAACCGCTGAATCGTAACCCCGCCATCCACGTAGATATGTTGGAGGCCGCGAGCGGCAATCTGCGACACGATCTCGGCTGGAGCACCCGACATGTGCTCCACGACTGCACCCGGCGGCGCAGCGGCGAGGGGGCGACGGCTGAGGACGAACACGGGCTTCTGAGCGTAGGGCCACACATCAAAGGCCAAGACTGTTTCGAATGTCTTCCGGCCGATGACTAGCGCGTCCACTGTCGCCATGAATTCGTCGTAGCCGTGCGGCTCGCCACCGCCTGGGGGAAGAAAGTCGAGATCGCCGTTGCGTCGCGCAATGAAGCCATCAAGACTCGTCCCGATGAAGATTGATGCCTTCATGGCAGCGTCCTTGTCGTTGCCTGTTAGACGGCCTCTCGAGTCATCTGTGCTCGTGGCGTCATGTGAGAGGGCCGATCAATTGAATCGCGCAGTCGGCGCCCGCGTGCACCAAGATGGCCGCCACGATGCCGCGCGTCACGAAGACGTAGCCGAGGACAACGCCGCCAAGACCGTTCAGCGTCATGACCATGAGCGCGAGGCCGAGACTCAGGGGGCCTACGGCACTCCAGGCAGGAAGATGAACCGCCGCAAAGGCAAAGGCGGTCAGCGCGATGGCGCCCCAGACAACTCCTCGGCTCGGTACACGGGCCGCACGTCGGAGGAGCCGCATCGTCAAGCCGGTGACCACGGACAGGAGAAGCAACCTGAAGACAAGCTCCTCGCCGACGGCGGCCACATAGATGATCACGAGCCGTCGCCATATCGGGAGCGCGCCGGCAGCCCCCATCCGGGCGCCTGCAGCCGGAACCGCCGGCTCAATGGCGAGCCGGATTACACCGAGCAGAAGGAGACCGACGACCAACCCAAGTCCCACCCACGCGGCGGGTCGGACCGCGCGCCGGAATCCGGCGGGCGCCTCGGCCTTCATCCTACCGAGTAGACCTGACCAGCGCCATAACCGGAGACCGAGGAAGCCAGCGAGTCCAGCGACAAGGGCAGAACCCGGTGTGGCGAGCGGGTCCAACGGAACGGCAAGCGCGCCCGCCAGCGCGCAGGCGGCCACGAATGCCCACCTCGACACCGGCGGCGGCACGGCACCGTCATGCACTCCGTCTCCCTGCACCGTACCCTCCTGTTAGTGGCCTGGCCACGGCAGCCTGGCGCCCGACTGCCCAGGCATCAGCGGCCGGGTCCCTCCCGCTGGTGTGTCGCAAGGGAGGCCGGTCCCGTGGGTTCGAGGGTGAGGTCGACGCGCACGCGCACGTCAAAGAGCCGGGCGAGCCAGGCGCCAACGCGTGATTGCGGGTACTGGAGCGTGGCGGAGACCACCTCGTAGCCCCGCCCCTGCCGGTCCACCAACCACAGGCCGTCATAGAACTTCCAGTGCCAGAACAATGCCGCACGGCACGTCGTCAGCTCGGAGGCATCGGAGGCGACTGACAGGCCGGCCTGCGCGGACAGGCACCGGACCGAATCGAGGGAGTCTGCCGTCGGCTGCTCCATGGAGTCCGACCATCTCGCGGAACGTGTCCACTAGCCGCCGGCGGCCCAGGGGTCCGTGCGCCCCCCGGTCACCCAGAGGTGCCACCACGGTCTTCGTCGAAGGTACGGAACGGTGACCGGCGATTCGTGCAACTGGTTCAGCGGGCGTCCAAACAGCCTCGCTGTGATACTCATGACCAGCTCTTCACCGTACGCCGGGGCGTCGAATTCCTCGCCCGGAAACTCTGGCGAGGTGAAGTAGCGCATGCCGCCACGAAGAGTGGAGTTCTGGAAGTGACCAATCTCCTCCGGAAGGAGCTCCCCCGCATCTTCGTCGAGATGGTCTTCGGCGCCCCCGAATCGACGCACGCGGCCCTGGTCGATCACGGTGTAGCCGAAGTAGTTCACCACGGACTGGAGGCCGAAAGTGACTATGGATCCCCCGGGTACATCCGCAGCAGTTCTTCGGCGAGCGGGTGCCGGTCCGCCCGCATGCACTCGTCCAGCAGCGACCGATGCACGACGAGAGCACCGCGTTCATAGGCTCCGACACCGACCGCCGAGGATGGAGGCCAGAGAACGAGGGCTCCCGGCTTCACGTGGCCCGTCACGCGCAGTGGAAGCCGCGCAGCCAGCTCGGCCGAGCGCGCCGTGTCCGCGATGGGCGAAGACCCGAAGTAGCCGGGCGGCCCTTGATACACGGCGAACACAGAAGCTCTTAGTCCCATGGCGACTGTTTCCCACTGACCGCTCTGACGGCCGGCACGTCACCCGCCGCGCTTCAGCCGTTCTTCGGCGGCTCCGGCTGAAAGCCCGCGGGTCGCAGACCAAGGGGCGCCGGAAGATCCGCCGGCGCCCCGTTTCGTTCTCGGCCCCGATCCCTCATCCCCGATCCCTGATCCCTATTTCAGGTACTTCTTGAAGAACGCGATCGTCCTTCCCCACGCCAGTTCCGCAGCCGCCTTGTTGTAACGCGCCGGGTTGCTGTCGTTGTTGAAGGCGTGCTGGGCGCCCTCGTAGATGAACTTCTCGTAGGGCTTGTTGTTCGCCTTGAGCGCCGCCTCGAAGTCCGGGATGCCGGCGTTGATCCGGGCATCGTCCCCCGCGTACTGCAGCAGGAGCGGCCCGCTGATCTGCGGCACCTGGTCGGCCGGCAGGACGCTGCCGTAATACGGTACGCCAGCCGCCGCGCCCGCGCCTGACGCCATCACGCGGTTGGTCATCGCGCCGCCCCAGCAGAAGCCGACGACGCCGACCTTCCCCGTCGAATCCGGATGGCTCGCCAGGAACTTCACGGCAGCGGCAAGCCGCGCAACGGTCTCCTCCGGCTTGAGGGTGCTGATCAACTTCGTCGCCTGGTCCCCTGCCGCGGCCGCGCCGCCGAGCGGCGACAACATGTCGGGCGCGAGCGCGAGGAAGCCCTCGACGGCCATCCGGCGGGCGACGTCCTCGATGTGGGGAGTCAGGCCGCGGTTCTCGTGGATGACGAGGACCGCCGGACGTTTGCCGCCCTCCTTGAGCCGCGCCAGGTACCCGGCTATCTTGGTGTCGCCCGCCGGGTACTCGATCCTGGAGGCGGCCAGGCGCTTGTCGTTTTCGGCCACGACCGGAGCGTACGGCGCCGCCGGCGCCTGGGCGGCGGGGGCCTGGGACTGCGGGGCCTGCGCCGCATGGCCCTCGAGGACCGGCATCAGCGCCAGGGCCGCGCCTACACCGCCGGTCACCTGCACGAGGCGCTCGAAGAAGACCCGCCGCGTGACCGCCCCGAGGCTGTAGTCCCGATACAGATCGATGATGTCCTGCTGCACGGCATCCTCCTGTTGATCCGGCTGCACATACCTCACGTAATTGTCGCGCTCGGCTCACTATGGCGCCGGAGGCGGGCGGTGGTCAATAATCCGGCGAGTGGTTCCCCAGGGAGGCAGTGTGGGTGTCGCGTCGCGTCCGTTCCAGGTCTTCGCCAAGCCCGCCGGGGCGGCGTGCAACCTGGCGTGCCGCTACTGCTACTACCTCAAGGCGGAGGGCGGAGGGCGGCCCTTCGACTCGACCCCCGGGCCTGTTCGGATGTCAGACGAGGTGCTCGAGACCTACATCGCACAGCACCTCGCGGCCGCCCCAGAACCCGACGTGTTGTTCTCCTGGCACGGGGGAGAACCGACGCTGCTCGGGGTGGACTTCTATGAACGCGTCGTGACGCTCCAGCGGCGCCACCGGCGGCAGGGACAGCGGGTCGCCAACGGCATCCAGACCAACGGGGTGCTGATCGACGACGAGTGGTGCCGGTTCCTGGCGCGCGAAGGCTTCCACGTCGGCCTCAGCCTCGACGGGCCGGCGGACCTGCACGACGCCTACCGGGTCACACGCGGCGCCGGTGGCAGCCACGCGCAGGCCGTGCGCGCGTTCGAGCGGCTGCGGGCTCACGGGATCCCTTGCGAGTTTCTCTGCGTGGTGCACGACCGCAACGTACGGGAGCCGATCCGGGTCTACCGGTTCCTGAAGAAGCTGGGCGCCCGGGAGATGGCCTTTCTGCCGCTCGTCCAGCCTGCCCTTGACGTGGCAGGCGGAGTCACGCCGGAGTCGGTTTCCGCCGCAGCCTACGGCGAGTTCCTGTGTGCGATCTTCGACGAGTGGGTGGACCGGGACCGGGCGCGGATCGCGGTGCAGATCTTCGACGAGGCGACGCGACCGGCCAGGGGACTGTCGCACTCGCTGTGCATCTACCGCGAGACCTGCGGTGACGTGCCGGTGGTCGAGCGCGACGGCAGCTTCTACTCGTGCGACCACTTCGTGAACGAGGCCCACCGCGTCGGGAGCATCCGCGACACGCCCCTGGCGTCGCTGATCGACCACCCGGCGCAGGTGGCGTTCGGCGAGGCGAAACGAGACGGCCTGCCGCGAATGTGCCGGGAGTGCCCGGTCCTGCTGATGTGCAACGGCGGCTGCCCGAAGGATCGGTTTGCGGTGACGCCGGACGGTGAGCCGGGGCTGAACTTCTTGTGCGCCGGTCTGAAGCGCTTCTTCACGCACGCCCTGCCGCTTGCCGTGAAGGTGGGGTTGGAGCGGCCCGGCGTGGCCGCCCCCGCCTGGCTCGAGCCGGCACCTCACGCGTCACGTCCGGCCGCTGGCCGGAACGACCCCTGCCCTTGCGGGAGCGGGAGGAAGTTCAAGAGGTGTCACGGATTGTAAGGCGAGGCACCTCCAGCACCTCCGGCACCCTCGGCACCTCCAGCACCTCACGAACTAACCCCGTCCCTTGTCCTCCCACGCCCCGCCGGGATATGCTCTGCTGCCCCCTTTCCCCCCGGCGTTCCCCCGGCTCTCGACCAGCTGACCCGACGCAATTCAAAGGAGGAGCGGTGTTCCGATCATCGCGCAAGTTCTTCATCTCGGTGGCGGCTCTCACCTGCCTGCTCGGCGCCCTGACGTTCGCCCAGAACGCGCAGAAGCCCCAGGCCGGCCCCACGGGCGACGACTTCAACCAGTTCAGCTGGCGTTACGTCGGCCCGCAGACCTTCTCCGGCCGCATCACGGCCTTCGCCGTGCCCCGCGGCCAGAGCACGACCTACTACGTCCTCACTGCCAGCGGCGGCCTCTGGAAGACCGAGGACGCCGGCATCCACTTCGAGCCGACCTTCGAGAAGTACGGCACTCTCGGCATGGGCTGGCTGGCCATCGCGCCGTCCAACCAGAACATCCTCTACCTCGGCACCGGCGAGCCGATGCACGCGCGCTCCAGCACGCATGGCAACGGCATGTGGAAGTCGACCGACGCCGGCAAGACCTGGACGAAGATTGGCCTCGAGAAGAGCTTCTTCATCCCCAAGGTCGAAGTGGACTCGAAGAACCCCGACATCGTCTACGTGGCCGCCGAGGGCAAGCTGTACGACAACGAGATGGACTGCGAGCGCGGCCTCTTCAAGACGACGGACGGCGGGAAGACGTGGACGAACGTCGGCCCGATGAAGGACCGCGGCGTCGGCGACTTCGTCGTCGATCCGCGCAACTCGAACGTCATCATCGCCGCTTCCTACAAGACCTTCCGGCGCGCGTGGACCTACATCGACCGGCAGCAGGGCAACGGCCTCTTCAAATCCACCGACGGCGGCAAGTCCTGGACGAAGCTGGCCACCGGCCTCCCCGCGAGTGACGTCGCGCTCGGCCGCATCGGCCTGGCAATCCACGAGAAGAACCCTCAGATTGTCTACGCACGGGTGGACGAGGAAGTCAGCCTCGGGTACGCCGAGCGTGACGGGGTGGCGAACTTCACGTCGGGCGGCGGCGGTGGCCGCGGCGGCGCGGGCGGGTTCGGCGGTCTCGGCACCCCGCTGTTCGGGCCGGACGCGAACCTCTCGGCATTCAAGGCGTTCAAGATCAACCCCGAGGTGGCCGCCCTGGCGCCCAAGTTCGCGCCCGTCACAGGGACGACGGACGCCGAGCTCGTCAAGGCCTTGAACACCCAGATCCAGGACAAGGACTTCCTGACGAAGACCGGCGCCGACTTCGCGAAGCTGGCCGTAGCGGCCCGCAAGCTCTATGCCTCGAACGAAGGCCTGATGGAAACGGTCCGCGAGGTGGAGAAGCTCACCAAGAAGCCGGCGGCGGCACCCGACTCCACCGAAACGAAGGCGCGCGCGCAAATCGTCAACCGCGGGGTGATCGAGATCCTCTACGCGGGCGTCGTGGCGAACCTGCCGCCGGTCAAGCGCAACGGCGTGGTCTACCGCAGCGACGACCAGGGGAAGACGTGGAAGCGGATGACCGTGTACCAGGTCACGCCCCCCCCGACTCCTCCGCCGGCGGATGTCGAGCTCGACGAGGCCGCGGCGCAGAGTGACAGCGTGGAGACGGTCCGGCAGGCGCAGACGGCGGCTCAGCCCCCGGCCTCCGGCCGTGGCGGGCAGGCGGCGGCGCCGGCGCAGGGCGGCCGCGGCGGCCAGGCCCCGGCAGCGCCCGGGACGAGCGCCGCGCAGGTCAACCAGACCGAGGGCGGCTACTACGGTCGCATCATCATCGACCCGAGCGACGACAAGACCGTGTACTGCGGCGACACCAACGCCACCGTCTCGAACGACTCCGGGAAGACGTTCAAGGTGACCGGCTGGGACGGCAACGGCAAGACCCACGTGGACCACCGCGTGGTGTGGGTGGATCCGCTCAACTCGAAGCACATCCTGAGCGGCAACGACGGCGGCGTGTCGGAGACCTGGGACGGCGGCAAGCACTTCAGCCAGAAGGCCACCATCCAGGCGCAGCAGTTCTACGACGTCTCGGTGGACAACGAGCATGCCCTACAACGTGATGGGCGGCACGCAGGACAACGGCGCGTGGCTCGGCCCGTCGCAGAACCGCAACAGCTACGGCATCTTCGGCGCCGACTGGCTGTACCTGCCCGACCGGCGACGCGTTCTACGTCGTCCGCGACTGGTGGAACCCCGAGTACGTCTACTACGAGAGCCAGTTCGGAGGGTCGAGCCGGATGAACCTGAAGACCGGCGAGGCGCAGTCCCTGGCCGTCCGCCTCACGCCCGAGCAGGCCGCTGCCGGCGAGGCGACGCCGCGGTACCAGTGGAACGCTCCCATCGTGCTCTCGCCCCACAACCCCGGCATCGTCTACATCGCCGCGCAGCACGTCTACCGCTCACTCAGCCGGGGCGATCGCAACACGTTCGTGAAGATCAGCCCGGATCTCACCAAGGCCAGCAAGGAAAAGCTGGCGCTGGCGCGCAAGACCAACCTGCAGTGGGCCACGGTCTACACCTTCGCCGAGTCGCCCCGCAAGCCGGGCCTCTACTGGGCGGGGACCGACGACGGCAACGTGCAGATGTCGCCTGACGGCGGCACGACCTGGGTGAACATCACCAACCAGTTCTACGACGCGAACGGCACCGCGAAGCCCGGCGTGAAGGGCGACGTGATCCCGTACGACCGGTGGGTGAAGCGCGTGGTGCCGTCGGCCTTCGACGACAACACGTGCTACGTGGCCTTCAGCGGCTACCGGACGCACAACGAGGACAAGACCTGGCTGTTCGTCACCAAGGACCTGGGCAAGACGTGGACGGATATCTCGGCCGGGATGAACAACCCGGTGTGGGACCTGGAGGAGGATCCGGAGAACGCAGACATCCTCTACGCCGGGACCGACTACGGCATCTTCGTGACCGTCGATCGCGGCAAGACATGGACGGCGTTCGCGTCGAACATGCCGCCGCTGGCAATCCGCGACATCGCCATCCAGAGGCGCGACCGCGAGGTGGCGATCGGCACGTACGCCCGCGGCATCTGGGTCGCGGACATCGGCCCGATCAAGGAGTTCAAGCCGGCGGTGTTCGACTCGGCCGCGCACCTCTTCGACGTGAAGAACACGGTGCGGTGGAACCGGTACGAGCGGCGCGGCGACACGCTCGGCGAGATGGCCAAGATCGAGAACCCGGCGGTGGGCGCCACGATCTACTACTACCTCAAGGCCGACGCGCAGTCGGTGAAGGTGACGATCAAGGACCTGGAAGGCACGACGGTCCAGGACCTGACACCCTTGAGCAAGAAGGGCGTGCAGAAGGTGTTCTGGAACCTGCGGCGCGCGCCGGCCGGCGGCCCGGCGGCGGGGTTCGGCGGCGGCGGCGGCGGCGGTCGCATGGGCGGCGGCACCGCCGGCATGGTTGACCCGGGCGTCTACAAGGTCACCCTGACGGTGGACGGCAAGGAAGTGGCGACCAAGAAGATGACGGTCAGCGCTGACCCGCTGTTCAAGTAAAGGACTCGTCAGTTGGCGAGGGGGCGATTGGCTATTTGTCCAATTGCTCCCTTGCTCCCTCTTCCCTCTTCCCTCGTATGGTTTCGCTCCAGCACGCGTAGGGCGTCCATTCGCGGCCTGTCCTCGAGAACCTCTGCATCGCCCGCAAATCCGCGAGTGGCCGCGCTTCGCACGTGGCGGCGCGTTTGCACCCGTCGCACGACGCGCTAACTCGAGCGCCCAACCCGACAACTCGCACCACAGGAGCCAGCCCCCCATGTCTATCCTGTCTGCCGACGCTGTTGCTCAGCTTCGTTCGCGAACTCGCGGCCCTGTCCTGACGCCCGGCGACCCCGGCTACGATCCCGCCCGCACGATCTGGAACGGCATGATCGACCGGCGGCCGGCCCTCATCGTCCGGTGTGCGGGCGTGTCCGATGTGCGCCACGCGGTGGCATTCGGCAGGGACCAGAAGCTCACGGTCGCCGTGCGCGGCGGCGGGCACCATATCGCGGGCAACGCCGTGTGCGACGGCGGCATCATGGTCGATCTCTCGCAGATGCGCTCGGTACAGATCGACCCCGCTCGCCGGCGGGCGGTGGTCGAGCCCGGCGCCACGCTCCGGGACTTCGATCACGAGGCGCAGGCATTCGGCCTCGCCACGCCCCTCGGGATCAACTCGACGACCGGCGTCGCGGGCCTGACGCTCGGCGGCGGCTTCGGATGGTTGAGCCGGAAGTTCGGCATGACGGTGGACAACCTGCTGTCGGCCGACGTGGTGACGGCTGACGGGACGCTGGTGCAGGCAAGCGAAGGCCACCACCCCGACCTCTTTTGGGCGCTGCGGGGAGGAGGCGGCAACTTCGGGGTGGTCACGCGCTTCGAGTTCGAACTTCACCCCGTCGGCCCCCAGGTGTTCGCCGGGCTCGTTGTCTATCCGGCCGACCAGGGACGCATCGTCCTCCAGCGCTACCGGGAGTTCGTGAAGGACGCACCCGACGAGTTGTCCGTGTGGGTCGTCATGCGCCAGGCCCCGCCGCTCCCCTTCCTGCCGCCCGGCAGCCACGGCACGAACGTCATCGTGCTCGCGGCCTGCTACGCCGGCGCGGTAGAGAAGGGTCCGTCGATCCTCGCCGCACTCCGCGAGTTCGGCCGGCCCGTCGGGGAGCACCTCGGCCCGGTCCCCTACGCGGCCTGGCAGCAGGCCTTCGACCCACTGCTCGCGCCCGGCGCGCGGAACTACTGGAAGTCGCACAACTTCGCGGCGCTGCCGGACGATCTGCTCGACGTGCTGCTGCGGTCCGCCAGCCAGCTGCCCTCGTCGCAGTCCGAGGTGTTCCTGGCCCAACTGGGTGGACGCGCCAGCCGCATCCCCGCGGAGGCGACCGCGTACCCGCACCGCGACGCGCTCTTCGTCATGAACGTTCACGGCCGGTGGGAAACGCCGGGCGAGGATCAGGCAGGGATCGCGTGGGCGCGCGCCTGCTTCAACGCCAGCGCGCCGTTCGCCACCGGAGGGGTGTACGTGAACTTCCTCACGGCCGACGAGACGGACCGCGTGACGGCCGCCTACGGCACGCACTACTCGCGGCTCGTGACGGTCAAGGGCACCTACGATCCAGAGAACGTGTTCTGCGTGAACCAGAACATCAGGCCGGCCAGCACGTAGACGATTGCGTCGTGCTGGAGGTGCCGGGGGTGCTTGGCACGGCACCTTCGGCACTAGCACGACCGGCACCTTCGGCACAGCACCAGTAGCACCTCCGGCACCTCCGGCACCTCCAGCACTAGAAGCGAAAGCCGATTCCCGCTGTGATGTCCAGGCCGCCGAGCGCCACGCTCCCGAGCCCGGTGTCTTCCGGGGGATCGATCTCGAACAGCGCGTACTCGAGGCGAACGAGGGCCGACAGCCGTCTGGTGAACCGGCGCTCGACGTTGCCCTGGAACACGGCGCCGATGCCGGAGTCCTCTACCCGCAGCCCGGCCGACTCCCATTCTTCGCGGTACGAGTTATAGGTCAGACCCGCGCCGGCGCCGAAGCCCCACGGTCCACGCAGCACGCTCCATGATGGCCCGACCCGCCAGGACATCATGGCGAACTCCAGGCGCTCGCCGCTCGCCACCGCGGCGTCGTCCGCGATCGCCTCGCCGGTGGTCGACACCCACCGCAGGCCGCCAAAGAGACCGAATCCCGACGTGCCGATTCGCCAGTCCACCTGTCCCCCGATGGGCACGACGGTGCTTCCATAGACATCGCGAAACACGTCGTCCGAAGGCAGTCCCACGCCAGCCGTCACGGACAGACGCACCGGCCCGGCCGGAAATGGCGTTCCTGCAGGCCGCGCCGCCACACCCTGCCCCCATGCGGGCAGCGCAAGCAGCAGCGTCAGAACAGTAGCCAGTGACCAGTGACCCGCGGTCGGAAGGCCTCGGGCCGAAACGCCGCCTACCGGCCGCTGTCGCTCACTGTCTGATCGTCCCATCGTCCACCTCGACGGAGTAGTTGCTCTCGCGGCCCGCGGCATCGACCGACGTGACCACGTAGTAGGCGACCTGGTCGGCTGCCGATGTCACCCGATCCGTGAACGACGTCGCGTTGACCGGGCTCCCGGTGACGCGCTGGTAGCTGCCGTGCGCCGTCGCCGAGCGGTAGACGTGGTAGCCGACGGCCTGGCGGTCGGACGGCTGGGACCACGACAACTCGGTGAGCTTCACGCGTGAGACGAGCGAGCGCAGGAAGCTCGTCCGGGCCGACGGCCGAAGCGGCGGCGCGGGCGTCCGGGAGGGTTGCGCCAGGTCGGCTGCAACCGCCAGGGTCGCCCGGACGGCTCCGCTGGCGAAGTCGAAGTTCAAGGTCTCCACGCGGTCCGTCGCCCGGTGGTAATACGGGTTGTTCAGCACCGCGTCTTCGATGCCCAGCATCGCGCTGTACCCGTTGTCCCAGAACGGCGCGTGGTCGCTGGCTCTCAGCAGCGGATCGAGGCGCCGGGTCGTGGGGAGCGGCGCGTACCTGTCGGTGACTGCGATGTACCGTGCCGCCAGCCACTCGGACCGGGTATCCACCACGACGTCGAGGTCCTCCGGCACGCGATCGGTAAACCCGATCATGTCGAGGTTGAGCACGGCGAGGATCTGCTCGCCGGCCGCCCTCGCGGCCACCGCGTGGGCCCGGCTTCCGTGCAACCCGTACTCCTCGGCTCCGAAAGCCACGATCCGGACCGTGAAGTCGAACGGCTGCCGCGAGAGCACGCGCCCGATTTCCATGAGCGCGGCGGAACCGCTCGCGTTGTCGTCCGCCCCCGGCGCGAAGACCCGCGTCTGCTCGCGCGCGAATGAGTCGTAGTGCGCGCCGACGACCACGATCTGCTCCGGGCTCACGGTCCCCGGAATGGTGACGACGATGTTCGTGGCGGGGAGGCCCGTGACCCGCACGCCGTCGATCGTGCCGGCAAAGGTGAAGTCTTCGTAGCGCGTGGCAAGCCCGAGCCCGCGGAAGTAGTCGTAAAGGAAGTTGGCGGCCGACAGCGATCCGGTGGTCGTGGCGTCGCGCGTCTGGAAGGACTGCAGCGTCTCCACTCCCGCGCGGAGCCGATCGGCCGACACCTCCGCGGCAAGGGCCGCGATGCGCGGGTCGTCGCGAACGTCGGCCTGGGCCGCGGGCACTCGCTGGATCACCCGCTGGGCGGCGAGGGCCAGCGCCGGACCGCCTGCCGCGGACACGCGAATCACCCGCGATCCTGGCGCGGCGGCCGGCCCGGCCGCCTGGTCAGCCGCCGCGGCAATCCACACGCCGGACTCGAGGGGGACGGGTGCGGCTCCCGGCGCCTCGCGCCCTCGCTCGTCCGCCGGCGCGCGACGGCCGGGTTCGCCCTCGGTGCGCAGCCCCACCGTCACCTCGAACCACCGGTCCCGCGGGTCGCGATCGATCACCTCGACGGGCGTGCCGGCGCGGGACAGCCGTTCGAAGGCGTCGAGAGGCCCGGCAACGAGCCACGAAGTCCTCAGTTCCAGAACCGACCGCAGCCCCTCCACGTGCTCGAGCGTGAGCGTGGCGAGCGCGGTCTTGTCGATGCGTCCGAGGGCATTCGGGGTCAGGTCTTGACCTGACCCTATCGCCAGCGCGGACAGCAGCAGGAGCGCGGCGGGGCCTCGACGGGCCAGCGTTCGTAATGGCATGGGACCTCCGGCGGGAATGGCTGTCCCCCGTGAGCCTACTGTAGCGCGAACCCAGGCGACGATGCCGTGCGCCTGACGCGTCGAACCATGTCACTCAGCGTGCCGCTGACGGCGGGCGTGGCGGTGTGTCTCGGCGCGGTCGCCCTGCGGACCGAATAGGACAGGTTGTCACCGTGGCAGCGTGACCCTTCTCAATTCTCAATTCTCTTCCTCAGCGTCCGTTCCACCCGCGCGGCTTCCATCCCGTCCAGGGACACGACGGCAAGCACGCGGTAGTCGCCCGGCGGCAGCGATGCGATCGGCAGCTCGCCGGTCGCAAGACGCAGATCGTCGAACGAAGTGGAGCGCAGCGAGCCGGCCGCGCGCGCCATCACGCGTTCGCTGTCGCCGGGCGACAGCTCGAACGACACCTTCAGCTCGGCCTTCCCCGGGCGCCCGTACACCTCCAGATACGCGACCGCCGTCGACTCGGTCCCGAACTCGAACCTCGGTGCGAAGGACGCGCCGCCCGTGGCGCCGAGGACCAGCGTGCTCAAGCTGAGCGTGCCGGCCGGCGCCAGGTTGGCCTTCACGTCGAGATCCACGGTGCCGCCCCGCCCGGTGGTGTCGGTTGCCGCCACCCGCACGCGGTACGGGCCGGGGGACACCGCGATCACCGACATGGCCGGTGAAACGCCCAGGTCATCCTTCGTGGCCGTGGTCTGCGCCTTCATCGAGCCCTTCGCGTCGAACGCCCCGGTCACCGCCGAAGCCAGGCGGGCGGAAGGATTGGTCGTCTCGAAGAACACGACCAGCTTCACGCGGTCGTCCTCGGCGTTGCGAGACGCGTAGGTCACGGCCCGCAGCGGCAGGTCGAGGAATGGCTGGCCGACGCGCAGCATCTCGGCCGCGCTCGACGCCTTCGAGCGCGACCCGACGCGTCCACGGCGATCGGGAACCACCAGCTCCGACGGCGCGCGCAGCTTCACCCCTTCCCGCGTGGTCTTGACGTCCACCCGGAGGGCCTTCCCCTCCTGGTCGGAGGGGGCCGCCTGGAAGGTCACCACATAGGATGCCGCGGTTTCGACCGCGACGGGTGCGAGGAGGCCCTGGTTACTGCGGCTCAACCTGTAGAACCCGCCGTCGGTCACACCCGCCACGCTCTCGAGGCCGGCCGGGTTGTTCCCGAGCACCCCGGTGACTGCCCCGTCGATCAGGTACACGACGTAGGTATTGGCTCGCGAGGCGCGCGCGGCCTTGGCCAGCGCCTGGTACTCCTCGGGCCTGACCGGGCACAGCGACTGGGTGCCGCCAAGCCGGGTATTGCTCAGCGTCATCTCCACGGTCGGCGGCAACACACCCGATGAGAAAAAGACGACGGTGGCGGCGGGACCAGTCCACACGCCGCCGTAGATGCTCATCAACCCCTCCAGCGTCCGGCGGGTCCTGCAGGCCGAATCGTCCGCGGTTTCCGACAGCGCGGCGCGGCCCAGCCGCTGGGCGAGGGCAGCCCGCACCCGCTCGCGGTCGGTCGTCAGCCCGACGTTCACGCCACCGCGCGGCACGGTCGCCACCGCCACTCGGTCCCGCGGCTCGAGCGACTCGAGCAGGCGGAGCGCCGCCTGTCGCGGCGGGTCGTCGTTGGACGGGGAAATCGACTCGTCCTCGAAGACGAAATAGACGTCGCGGCCCATCGCCGCAAACTGGTTGGTCGCGAAGGGGGGAGGGAGCATGGCCGGCGGCGGCGCGCCCTGGTCCGCCCCGGGCTGCCGCGCG
This sequence comes from uncultured Acidobacteriota bacterium, assembly GCA_963744445.1. Lineage (GTDB taxonomy): Bacteria > Acidobacteriota > Vicinamibacteria > Vicinamibacterales > Fen-181 > CAVUTP01. Next base: position 88,276 of record CAVUTP010000014.1, on the reverse strand, counting down.
AAGCGCAGAAGCTCGAGCGAGCGCACCGGCCTCACCTGGCCGTTGATCTTCAGCGTCAGGTCGTCGCCCTTCAGGTCGAGCACCGGCTTCCCGTCGGGGCCGAGGGCCCTCAGGTCCACCACCAGCGCCGTTGCAGCCTCGGGCCGCTGCCCGTCGAGGCCGGTGGATCCGGAAAGCAGACCGGCAAGGGCCAGGGCCGGGACGACCAGCGCCGGATGTCGCGACATCAAGCGTGCGAACATGGTGCGAACCCTAGCATGGGCCCTGGCCGCTGTCCACCGAAGGACAGGCCTGAAGGCCTGCCCCACTGATGCTGCGGGCAGCGACGGGGCGGCGCAAACCGCGCCCGGCCGCAGCAGACTCCGAAGCCCTGGATCTCCGGTCGCAGCGGGGCTCCGAGGCCTTGGATCTCCGGCCGCAGCAGCGCTTTAGCCCTGCTCCGTTCTGGTACAATCCCCGGATGCACGTCCTGAAACTCCGCGGCGGATCGGCGCTCTCCGAGTTTCGCCTCGACAAGCTGAACCGGCTGATTGCGGGCGCGGGAAGCGCGCTGTTGGTGCGCTCGGGAACGTACCTGGCACTTCGTGGAAGTCGCCCGCGACCCCGAGCCTGGCGAGCGGGACGTGCTGGATCGGCTGCTGACCTACGGTCCGAGGATTCAGGATTCAGGATTCGGGATTCAGCCGTCACGCGTTTCAGAAGACGGTGCGTCCGTTCTGATCGCCCCGCGAATTGGCACGATTTCCCCCTGGTCCTCGAAGGCGACCGACATCGCCCGGCAGTGCGGCCTCGCCTTCGTGCGCCGCATCGAACGCGGGACGTTCTTTCACCTCGACGGCCGCGGTGATCTCGAGGCGGTCGTGCCCTTCCTTCACGACCGGATGACCGAGACCGTCCTGCCCGCGCTCGACGCCGCCGACGAGCTGTTCCGCCACGTGGCGCCCAAGCCCCTCACCGAGGTGGACCTCCTGGGCCGCGGCCGGCCGGCCATCGAGGAGGCGAACCTGCGCTTCGGCCTCGCGCTGGCGCCGGACGAGGTCGACTACCTCGTCCGCTACTTCGAGGCCGCGCGGCGCAACCCGACGGACGTCGAGCTCACGATGTTCGCGCAGGCGAACTCGGAGCACTGCCGCCACAAGAATCTTCAACGCGGCGTGGGTGATCGACGGTGAACCGCGGCCCGAATCCCTGTTCGGGATGATCCGCGAGACGCACAGGGCGAACCCGCAGGGCACCGTCTCCGCGTACGAGGACAACGCCGCGGTGATGGAAGGCCGCGAGATCCGGCGTTTCTACGCGCACCCGGTCACCGGCCGCTACGATTACCACGCCGGGCTGACGCACACGCTCATGAAGGTGGAGACTCACAACCACCCGACCGCGATCTCGCCGTTCCCGGGCGCCGCGACCGGGTCCGGGGGGGAGATCAGGGACGAGGGCGCGACCGGCCGCGGCTCCAAGCCGAAGGCCGGTCTCTGCGGCTTCTCGGTGTCCAACCTCCGCATCCCGGGCTTCGAGCGGCCGTGGGAAGGCGCCGAATCGAAGCCCGATCGCATTGCCTCGCCGCTGGCAATCATGATCGAGGGGCCCATCGGGGCGGCGTCGTTCAACAACGAGTTCGGCCGGCCGAACCTCGCGGGCTACTTCCGAACCTACGAGCAAGCCGTCTCCGGCACGGTGCGGGGCTATCACAAGCCGATCATGCTGGCTGGCGGCGTCGGCAACATCCAGGCGGCGCACTCCCACAAGGCCGATGTCCCGGCAGGCTCGCTCCTGATCCAAATCGGCGGGCCGGCGATGCTCATCGGGATGGGGGGCGGATCCGCCTCCTCGATGGCCACGGGATCGAACACGGCCGACCTGGACTTCGACTCGGTGCAGCGCGGCAACGCGGAGATTCAGCGTCGAGCGCAGGAGGTGATCGATCGCTGCTGGGCGCTTGGCGAAGCGAACCCGATCCTCTCCATTCACGACGTCGGCGCGGGCGGACTCTCGAACGCCCTCCCCGAGATCGCCCACGGCGCCGGACGCGGCGCGGTCATCGACCTGCGGGCGGCCCCCAACGAGGAGCCGGGCATGACGCCGCGCGAGGTGTGGTGCAACGAGGCTCAGGAGCGGTACGTCCTCGCAATCGCGCGGTCCTCCCTCGACGCCTTCCGGGAGCTCTGCGAGCGCGAGCGCTGCCCGTTCGCGGTGGTTGGCGAGGTCACCGAGGAACGGCACCTCGAGGTGCGGGACCCGCTGTTCGGCAACAAGCCGGTGGACATGGACCTGCCGGCGCTGCTGGGGAAGCCGCCGCGGATGACGCGCGAGGTGTCGCGCGTCCGGCCGCGGCTCCAGCCGTTCGCCGCCGGCCGCCTCGAGATCGGGGAGGCCCTGCACCGCGTCCTTCGGGCTCCGGCCGTCGCGGACAAGACGTTCCTGATCACGATTGGCGACCGCTCCGTCGGCGGACTGTGCTCCCGCGACCAGATGGTGGGGCCCTGGCAGGTTCCCGTCGCCGACTGTGCGACCACGCTGCTGGAGTTCGAGGGGTGCGCGGGGGAGGCCTTTGCAATCGGCGAGCGCACGCCCCTGGCGGTGGTGAACGCCCCGGCCGCGGGCCGGATGGCGGTGGCGGAGGCCCTCACGAACCTGGCAGCGGCGCCGGTGACGGACCTCGGGCGCGTCAAGCTGTCCGCGAACTGGATGGCGGCCGCGGGCTCCCCCGGAGAGGACGCCGCGTTGTTCGACACGGTCCGCTCGGTAGCCCTCGACCTCTGCCCACAGCTGGGGGTCAGCATCCCGGTGGGCAAGGACTCGATGTCGATGCGAACGGCGTGGGAGGAAGACGGGCAGCGGCGCGAGGTGATCGGGCCGCTGTCGCTGATCGTCTCGGCGTTCGCGCCGTGCGACGACGTCCGCGGGACGCTCACGCCGCAGCTGCGCACGGAGCTCGGCCCCACCGAGCTGGTGCTGATCGACCTGGCTCCGGGTCGCGCCAGGCTGGGCGGGTCGGTGCTGGCGCAGGTCTACTGCCAGACGGGCGACGAGGCGCCCGACGTGGACCGCCCCGAGACCATCGTCGCCTTCTACCGCGCGCTGCACGAACTGCGCGAGGCGGGCCTCGTCCGCGCGTACCACGATCGGTCCGACGGCGGCCTCCTGGTGACCCTCTGCGAGATGGCCTTCGCCGGCCATTGCGGTGTGACGATCGACGGGGACGCGTCTGTGGACGGAGTCGAATCTCGCGTCGGCACTGTTCGCTGAGGAGCTCGGCGCGATTCTCCAGGTTCGCTCCGGGGACGTGTCCCGCATCCTCGAGACAGTCGCGCGCCACGGCCTCGAGGCGCGCGTCGTCGGCCGCCCCAACGCCGGGGACGAGATCCGGGTCGAGCGCGGCGGCCGGGTGGTGTTCACCGAGCCTCGCGTGTCGCTGCAGCGGGCGTGGGCGGAGACCACGTGGCAGCTGCAGTCGCTGCGCGACAACCCCGAGTGCGCGCGGCAGGAGTACGACCTCCTGCTCGACGCGGCGGACCCCGGCCTGTCGCCGCGCCTGACCTTCGACCCGGCAGGCGACGTCTCGGCGCCGTTCATCGGGCGGGGCGCGAGGCCGGCCGTCGCCATCCTCCGCGATCAAGGCGTCAACGGCGAGGTCGAGATGGCCGCGGCGTTCCACCGTGCCGGCTTCGAGTCGCACGACGTTCACATGAGCGACGTCATCGAGGGACGCGTCTCGCTTGCCCGTTTCGCCGGCCTCGCGGCGTGCGGCGGCTTCTCCTTCGGCGACGTGCTCGGCGGCGGCGAGGGTTGGGCCAAGTCGATCCTCTACAATCCCCTGGCCCGCGACGAGTTCGCCGCCTTCTTCGGCCGGCCCGACACCTTCGCCCTCGGCGTCTGCAACGGCTGCCAGATGATGGCCGCGCTCAAGGAGCTGGTGCCCGGCGCGTCGGAGTGGCCGCGCTTCGTGAAGAACCGGTCCGAGCAGTTCGAGGCGCGCGTCGTGACCGTCGAGATCCTCCCGAGCCCTTCGCTGTTCTTCCAGGGCATGGAAGGGAGCCGCATCCCGATCGTCACCGCGCATGGGGAAGGCCTTGCCGTCTTCGACCAGCCCGATCATGCCGCCCGCGCCGTCGCCGCCGCGCGCTACGTGGACCACTACGGACGGCCCACCGAGGTCTACCCGCTGAATCCCAACGGCTCGGCCGGCGGCCTGACCGCGGTCACGACCGCCGACGGGCGCTTCACGGTGATCATGCCTCACCCCGAGCGCGTGTTCCGCACGGTGCAGTGGTCCTGGCACCCCGACGGGTGGGGCGAGGACAGCCCGTGGATGAGGCTGTTCAGGAATGCACGAACGTTCGTAGGGTAGGCCCGACTCCTGCCTGCTACTCCCGGTCCGCTGCCGCGTAGCCGCGCAGCGGCGCCGGCTGCAGCCGGTGCTGGTCGAAGACCACCACGACGTTCTCGCCGGCCTTGAGCCACGGCGCCGGGCAGTAGAGGCGCTTCTGCGGCCCGATGTCCCAGTAGCGCCCGATATTGTGGCCGTTCACCCAGACGACGCCCTTCCTGTAGCCCGTCATGTCGATGAAGGTGTCGGCTGGCGTATCGAGGCGGAACGTGCCGCGGAAGAAGGTGCCTGGCCGATCGTCCGCCGGGCCGGCGGGAATCGATACGAGCCACTGCTCCGAGAGCGGCAGGAGGAAGACATCCCAGTTCATCAGCGTCATGCCCGAAAGGGCCACGCGCTGCGTGATGCCCTTGGGGTCAATCATCTCCTGCGCGAAGTTGATGTGGCCCATCCCCTCGACCAGGATGTCGAGCACCGGCATCGGGTTCGTGGTGGCCGGGAGGTCGAGGGTCTTTTCCCCAAGCCGCCGGTCCAACGTGCCAATCACCTTGCCGTCCACCAGCACAGTCGCGTAATCGTGAAGGTCGGTGATCAGGAGCTTGCCGCTCTTGCGCCCCACCAGCTTTGTGCGATACAGCACGAGGCCCTGGTTCTGGCCGTACATCTCGAACGTCTTCGGCTGAACCGAAGCGATCGGTTTCGGGAGGTTGTTCCAGAGCGACGCGTGCACTCGCATCGCGAACTCGGGGATGTCGATGGCCGGGACCGGGTCGGGAACTGGCGGGAGGCGGGCTTCGGGCCCCAGGGACCCGCCGAATCATCTCGCGCAAGGCGTGGTACTTGGGCGTCGCCAGCCCCTGCTCGCTGATTGGGGCATCGTAGTCGTAGCTGGTGACGTCGGGCTCGTAGCCCTTGCCTCCGGAGTTGGCCCCCGCGGTGAAGCCGAAGTTCGTCCCGCCGTGAATGACGTAGAAGTTGAAGGACTTCCTGGCCCGCAGCAGGAACGCCACCTCCTTCGTCAGGTCGTCGAGCGAGGGGCGCGCCCATTTCTCGCCCCAGTGCGTGAGCCAGCCCGGGTAGGTCTCGGAAGAGAAGATGGGGACGCCCGGCGCCACGGTGCGGGCCAGCGCCCAGTGCTTCTCGTCGGAGCCGGAGTCCAGGCCGATGGCCGCACCCTCGACGTGGCCCGCCTCGAGCATGTAGGGCGTGGGGCCGTCGGCCGTGAAGAACGGGATGTCGATCCCGTGCCTCACCCACACCTCCTTCAGACGCCGGATGTAGGCCCGGTCGTTGCCGTAGCTGCCGTACTCGTTCTCGACCTGCAGCATCAAGACCGGGCCGCCGCGTGTGACGAGCAGCGGCCGCACCACCTCCGACAGCTTCGCGATGTACCGCTCGGCCGCGTCCATGTAGCGCGGGTCGAGGCAGCGGATCCTGATGTCTGGGTATTGAAGCAGGTAGGTCGGGATGCCTCCGAAGTCCCACTCCGCGCAGACGTACGGCCCGGGCCGCAGCAGCACCCACATGCCCTCTTCCTGCGCGATGCGGACGAAGCGGGCGATGTCGTGGCCGGGGGAGGAGAAGTCGAACGCGCCCGGAGACGACTCGTGGAAGTTCCAGAAGATGTAGGCGGCGATCGTGTTGCAGCCCATCGCCTTCGCCATCCGGATGCGGTGGCGCCGGTACTCCGGCGGGATGCGCGCCGGGTGCATCTCGCCGGAAATGACCTGGAAGGTCTTCCCGTCGAGCAGGAAGTCTTCGCCGCTCATCGTGAACGTGTGCCGCGTGCCCTGCCCGGCCGGCGCCCCCGCGAGCGCCGCCAGGACCGCCAGCAGCGCGACGCTACTCGCCCAGAATCTCGTCCGCATAGTCGATTGCTTCCCGCACGTAGGCGCGTTTCTCCAGGTAGGTGCCCGGGAAGAAGCTGCGCTTGAAACCGTAGATCAGGATGTCCCGCACCTCGCGGTCGGTGAGCTCGAACGCCTCGACCGCCCGCTCGATCTCGTTCGACACCGTCGTGTTCGAGACCAGGCGGTTGTCGGTGCAGAACGTGGTGGAGAGCCGTCGCTTGCGCATCTCCCCGAAGGGGTGCAGGCGCAGGTCGGCTGCCAGCTCGGGCACCGTCTGCTGGTTCGAGGTGAGGCACACCTCGATCGTGACCCGCTTGTCGGCGATGTACTGCGCCAGGCGCTCCACGTAGGCCCGTCGATCCGCGACGCGGGGCGCGTGGATCTTCGTGTCGTCGAAGAGCCAGGTGCCGTGGCCAATCCGGTCGGCGTGCAGGTCGCCAATCGCCTGGAAGATCGATTCGGGCCCGTAGTCCTCGCCGGCGTGAACGGTCTTCCCGAGGAACGCCTCGTGGGCAATCTGGTAGGCCGCGCGGTGTTCGTCGGCGGGGTACCCCTTTTCCTGCCCCGCCAGGTCGATGCCGACCACGTGCAGCCCGTGCTGGTGACGCAGGCGGGCCGCCGCCCGCGCCACCTGCGTGCTGGCCGCGGCGTGAAGTTCCGCCGTGGACGATTCGGGAAGCGCCTCGAGCAGCCGCTGGTACCCGTGTGAGAACTCGCCGGTGAAATAGCGCAGCGCGCAGAGGATGATCCCCGCCGCGAAGCGCGGCTCCCGGCCGGCCGCAACTTCCGGCCGGCTGTTGAATGCGTCGGCCGCCCGCCGGATTCCCCGGTCCACGGCGGAGACCACCGAGTCCACGTCGAAGCCTGACCGCACGTGCAGCTGCGGGGCGAAGCGGATCTCGACGTAGCGGACGCCTTCGGCCTGGCAGTCCTCGCACAGCTCGAACGTCACCCGCTCGAGCGCCTCGGCATCCTGGAGCACTGCCACGGTGTAGGTGAACCCCCGGAGGTACTCGTTGAGGTTGTTGTAATGGGTGCGGAAGACGAGAGCCTGAAGGCCCTCCTCCGTCTCCGCGGGGAGCGCGATGCGCCGCTCGCGCGCCAGCTCGATCAGCGTCGGCAGGCGCAGCGAACCGTCGAGGTGGACGTGCAGGTCGGTCTTCGGCAGCCGCCGGATGACGTCGGGGGTCATAGGGGGATTCTAGTCAGGATTCGGGCTTCAGGAATCAGGAATCAGGGGCCGCTGGAATCAGGGGCCGCGCTCTTGGCGACGCCCGGCCGGAGCCGCGGCGTGCGCACGCGGCGGGTCTGGAGCATACTGGGTTCGCGCGGCTGGGGCCTTATGCATGCGCTGCTCTTCAGTCTGATCGTGTTCCTGTCCTCCTGCTCCTGCGCCCGGCCGGCGCAGCAGGCGGCGACCGCCGACGAGACCTACCGCGTCGCGCGGGAGCGCATGGTCGCCTCGCAGATCCAAGCCCGCGGCGTCCGCGACCCCCGAGTGCTGGACTCGCTGCGCCGGGCGCCGCGCCACCTCTTCGTGCCAGACGCCCAGCGCGACGGCGCCTACCTCGACACACCCTTGCCCATCGGCCATGGCCAGACGATCTCCCAGCCCTACATCGTGGCTTTGATGACCGAGCTGGCCCGCCCGAAGGCCACGGACCGGGCGCTGGAGATCGGAACGGGGTCGGGCTACCAGGCAGCCGTGCTGTCGCCCCTGGTGAAGGAGTTGTGTACCATCGAGCTGGTGGAACCGCTGGCGGCTCAGGCCAAGGAGCGGCTTGCGGCGCTGGGGTACGCCAACGTCAGCGTCAGGGCCGGCGACGGGTACGCCGGCTGGCCGGAACGCGCGCCGTTCGACGTCATCCTCGTGACCGCCGCACCCGAACGCGTTCCGCCGGCGCTCCTCGAGCAACTGGCCGCCGGCGGCCGGATGGTGATCCCGGTCGGCCGCCAGGACGAAGCGCAGTGGCTGCGGGTCGTCGAGAAGGACGCGGGCGGCCGCATCCGCACGCGCGAGGAGATTCCCGTGCGGTTCGTGCCGATGATCAAGAAGTAGCTGGCAAGCCGACTGCCCGCACGACTGCCGGGCGAGCGTCAGGTAGGCCACCGCCTCCTCGTCCGCGCCGTCGTTGTTCAGGTCGAACAGAACCGCCCGCCGTTCAACGTGAGCGCCGACCCATTCAGAGTCATGTCGAACTGGGTGTCGCCCGACGTGCCGGTGGGCTTGAGCTTGAGAACCTCCCCGACCGGGTGGCCTACGACATCCTGGCCCAGCGAACCAGCGTTCCAAACGTCGGCGGCTTCCCGAACATCAGCAATCCCACGCGGAACACCTTGGCCGCCACCCAGAGCGCGCCGTACACGGCGACCGCGCTGATGAAGATCGCCAGCCATGCCTGCCACATCGGGGGCGGGCTGGTGGACGTCATCCGCAGCAGCATCGCGAAGTTCCCCAGCGGCGGGATGAAGCTGAGAACGACCGCCATCGTGGAGTTCGGGTCGCGGCTGATCGGGAGCCACAGGATCCACGGCACCATCAGGAAGAGCATGACGGGCCCCTGCAGCGCCTGCGCCTCGCGCATCTCGTTCACGGCGGCGCCGATGGCCGCCATCATGGCCGCCACCGTGAAGAACGAGAGCACGTAGAAGATCATCAGGTAGACGATCAGCATCGGGTCCAGCAGGCCGAGCGTGGCGAACGAGAAGAGCGCCACGATGCCGAGGCCGGCGTAGAGCAGCAGGATCAGGAGCCCGACCGCCATCTGCCCCAGGATCTTCCCGGTCATCAGCTCCATCGCCGACAGCGCCGACAGCAGGACCTCGACGACCCGGTTGGATTTCTCCTCGACGGTGGACGTCAGCAGGTACTGACCGCTGGTGAGCACCGACACGAGGAGCAGGATCATGAAGGCCGCGGGCATGAACACGTTGAGCATCTCGTTGGTCGCCTGCTCTCCTTCCGCGGTGACGGTGCGGGAGGTCGGCTTGTCCACGCGCGTCATCCCCTTGATCCGCTCGGGGTCGAGGCCGCTCGCCGACAACCGGGCGGCGATGATGGCATCGCTCACCGCGTCGGTCAGGTCGTCCACGAGGCGGTCGTCGAGCTTGCCGCGGATGAACAGGTCGTAGGTGCCGAAGGCCTGCGTGCCCGCCGCGGGGCGCACGGCGTCGGGGTGAACGACTATCAAGGCCAGCCCCGTGGACGCGCCAGAACCCTTCTCCGGCACGGCCGCCTTGAGCGGCGCTTTCGCGGCCTCGATGTCGGTGCCGGGAGGGAGGGGCACGACCTCGATCCGCGGCACTTGGCCCATGGCCATGTCGAGCGTCTGCTGCAGGGCCGCCTCGCCGCCTGGCGTCGCCTGGCGCGCCGCAGCCCCCGTCGCCGCCTCGAACCGGCGGCGATCCCGCGCGCGGCGCTCGGCAAAGCGCTCGGGCGTCAGGTTTGCGTGCACCCGCTCGATCACGACCCCGGACGGGTCGGAGACAAAGACCTGTCCCTCCACCTTCGGCGGAGCCTTGGTGATGAGCTTCGGCAGGAAGAGGATGAACAGGGCCAGCAGCGCAGGTGTGATCAGCACACCGAAGATGAAGCCCTTGGTCAGGACCGTGGCCGTGAACTCGCGGCCTGCGACGTAGAGGATCTTCTTCACCGCTTCACCCCCTGGACCGCGTCGCCCTCCCTGAGTGCCGCACGCAGCTTCGACAGGTCGTCGCTCTCGGCCCCGTCCGTGACGATCCGGATGAACACGTCCTCGAGCGTAGGCCGCCGCACCTCGATCCTCGAAGGGGGCAGCGCGGAGACCACACACTGGATGACATCCGAGGCGCTTGCCCCGTCCTCGAGGGCAATGTCCCAGCTGCCGCCGTCGCGGCTGATCCCGCGGACGCCCGGCACCGAGCGGATGACGCCGACGTCGGCCCCGGGGTCGAAGGGCTCGAAGATGATGCTGCGCGGGTCGTAGCTGGCGCCGATGCTCGCGACCGTCTGGTCGAGCACCTTCCGGCCCTGGTGGATCATCACCACCTGGTCGCAGAGCTGCTCGGCATGGAACATGACATGCGTCGAGAACAGGACGGTGGCGCCGCGGCGGTGCTCCTCGAGCACGAGTTCGCGCAGCAGGCGCTGGTTCATGGGGTCGAGGCCGCTGAACGGCTCGTCGAGGATCAGCAGGTCCGGGCGGTGAATCACTGCCGCGATGAACTGCACCTTCTGCTGCATGCCCTTCGACAGTTCCTCGCAGGGCTTCTTCTCGACCTCGCCGAGTCCCATCCGTTCGAGCCACTTCCTGACGGACGCTCGCAGATCCGGTCCGTCCAGGCCTTTCAGACGCCCCATGTAGACGAGGAAGTCGCCCACCTTCATCTTCTTGTAGAGGCCGCGCTCCTCCGGCAGGTAGCCAATCCGGTCCTTCGCCTCGAGCGCCGACGCGCGGCCGAGCACGCGCAGTTCGCCGCGATCGGGAAAGATGATCGAGAGGATCATCCGGATCATCGTGGTCTTGCCCGCGCCGTTCGGCCCGATGACGCCGTAGAGGGCCCCCTCCGGCACGACGAGGTCGAGATCCCGCACGGCAACCGTCTCGCCGAACGTCTTCGTCAACTGCTTCACGACGATCGCGTCAGCCATTTCGGCGCTCCATTCCCGCGGCCCCTACCAGCGTGGTTCGCCCATCATCGCCTGCATTAGCCAGGCCCGCGCGCCTTCCGACCCGACGAACATGTCGCTCGGAAACCGGCGGTGGATCAGTATGCCCTCGTAGATGCTGCCCGCCGCCCGCAGATTGAGGCCCAGGCCGGCAAGGTACTGCAGGCGCAAATCGAGGTCTCGCGTGATCTCGGCATCCCGCAGCCAGGGCCCCATGTCCCGCGGCCGACCGCCGTACGTCGCGAACAGGTCGATGCTCGACGGGAAGCCGATCTCGGACAGCGACCGGGCCAGCGTGGCGTACTCGGGGCGGCGCAGGCGCGCCTCGATCGCGTCCAGATCGATCCTCAGTGGCTCCACCTGCCCCACCAGCACCAGGTCGTAGCCGGATCCCTCCAGGGTGTTCGCGAAGATCGCGCCGTTGGGGAACGCCTCGAAGAACGTGGCGATCTCGCTCTTGACCGCCTGCTCGCTGCTCTCGTAGAGCTGCACGAAGAGCGTGACGACACCGCCCGGGTTCAGCCGGCGCTTCACCAGCTCGAAGAACTCGCGGGAGTAGAGCATCGCGGCGCCCTTGACCCACGGGTCGAGCGGATCGGAGGTGATCGCGTCGAACGTCTCGCCCGTCGTCAGCAGGAAATGCCGCGCGTCGTCGATGTGCGGGTGGGTCTTCGGGTTGCTGAGCACGCTGAAGTTGTGGGCCGCGAAGTAGGTACCGACCGTGCGGACGACCAGCGGCTCGATCTCGGCGATGGTGAGCCGCTCGACGGCGGGGTCAACCGAGACGGCGCCGGCCGTGACGCCCGCGCCACAGCCGATGACCAGCACGGACTTCGGGTTGGCCGGGAGCAGCGTGGTGAGGTGTCCGAGCATGCGCTGGAGGCGCATGTCCTGGATCTCGCTCGAGGCTTGCACCTTCCCCGCGTTGTGGTAGTTGAGCACACCGTTGGACAGCCGCGAGACGGCCACCGACGAGTTGAGGCCCTCGCCCACGTAGATCACCTCGACGCCGGCCGCGCGTGTCGGTGCCCACCGGCCGTACGCGACGAGCGAACCAGGCACGGGATGAATGACCCGCGTCGCCAGGCTGCCCGCCACGATGCCGACCAGGGCCAGCGTTCCTGCGAATTTGAGCGCGCCGCGCGTCGTCTTCATCCCCGGCGCGAGCAGCGGCTGCGCGAGCAGCAGCAGCGCGGCAAGCGCCGCGATCCCGACGAGCACCTGCTGCGCGGCCTGGCTGCCGTACGAGGCGATGACGATGTTCGCGCCCAGGGCGCCGACGATCGCGCCGACCGTGTTGGCGGCGTAGAGCCCGCCCAGGAGACGTGCCGGATCCTGGCCGCGACCCACCAGGGCGGCAAGCGCGAGCGGGAAGCTGGCACCCCACAGGAGCGCGGCGGGAAGCACCGCCCAGAGGCTCCGGGCGAAGTCGAGGTGGAAGTTGAGCCAGGGGCTCGGGGCGAGCGACGGGTCGATCGGCCAGTAGGGCAGCGAGTCGGTGAGCATGTACGCGCCCCAGGCGATGGCGAGGCACAGCAGGGCCTGGCACCAGCCAAGGGCCGCTCGCGGCCTCTCCATCACGCGGCCGACGATGGAGCCGAGGCCACTGCCGAAACCGATGCCGACGAGGAAGGCGGCGAGGATCAGGGAGAACGCGTATGTCGTGCCGCCGAACAGCAGCGACAGCAGTCGCGTCCACACCACCTCGGCCGCCAGGGCGGCCATCCCGGAGAGCGCAGTGGCGACGTAGATCCAGCGGGCGCCCGGCACCACGACCGCGCGCCCGGGCGGCGGCGGTTCGGGCGCCGGCGGCGTCACGCGCGCCACCACCCACGCGGCCGCGGCCACCGCGACGTTGAGGGCGACGGCCACCCAGGTCGCGGTCTGCATGTTGTGCAGTCGAAGCAGGTAGAAGCCGGCGAGCAGGCTGCCGAAGACGGCGCCCACGGTATTGCCGGCGTAGAACGACCCAAGCCAGGACGCGCCGCGGGGCGTCGTCTCGACCCACCGGGAGAGGGCCGGAAGCGTGGCGCCCATCAGGACGGTCGGCGGCAGCAGGCAGAGGGCGGCGACCACGCCTCGCAGCACCAGGCCGCCGCCGGCGGTCCCTGCCGATGCCGCATAGACGCGGCCCACCAGTGGCATCCCGTAGAGCACGAGCACCGCGATGACACCGATCCCCAGCTCGAGCGCCGCGTACACCCTAAGCGGATGCAGACGCGCCGGGATCAGCCGGGGAAGGGCGAGGCTGCCGAGGCAGAGGCCGCCCATGAAGGTGGCAAGCAGCACGCTCAGCGAAGCCGGCGCCGACCCTATCACCAGCGACAGCAGCTGGAACCAGACCACCTCGTAGATGAGAGCGGCGCAGCCGCTGCCCACAAACAGCAGGAGCAGGACGGGCAGGGCGGCCGATTGCGGCGCAGGCGTTGTCTCCGACACGACCCGATTCATCGACACCTCGATCGCCTAGTCCCACTGCTCGCTTCGCTAGGGCTTTGTGGTCCTTCGTGCCTTCCGTTCTTCGTGATCAAGACAAGCGAATTCCTGTCTACGGACGAAGGGCGCGTGAGTGAAGCCCGGATTGTTGCGGATTCCGGCACGGACGGCAAGAGACAACAGAGCGCTCGGGACTCGAGGCTTACGGCTCAGGTCTGGCGGCCGCTGCACCGTCAGTAATCGATCCTGATCACTCGGTACGGTTTCTCCGCCAAGCGCGAGCTTGACCGACAACGTCTTCCCCGCTGCCTTCATCGCCTCCCCGGTGACCAGCTCCCGGACCTGCCGCGGCTCGGACCGGATCGCCAGCGTGTACTCCACGGTGGCCGCCGCTGCCGAGTGATTGAAGAGGAAGAGGAACTCGCCGCGGGCGCCCGACATCCGGCGCGCCTCGACGAAGGCAGACGATTGCATCGCGGGCCGGGTCAGGCCGGCCCACTCCACGAGCGCGTCACCGAGCGGGTGCATCGCGATCGGTTCTTGCTGGTTGCGCTCGCCGGCAAACGTCCCGAGCAGGAGCGCCGTTCCTCTCTCGTGTGCCCGCTCGTAGGCCGCCGGCTGCCCATCGTCGAAGGTCGCCACGACGCGGGCCGAGGAGTCGATCCGCTCGAACCGCTCCGCGAACGTCGCCCCCGGGAAGCGGCGGTCGCCCCACCGCACGTCGGCCTGCGTCACGGGCAGCAGCTCGATCTCGCGGACACCGAACATCCGGTGCCAGCCGAATCCCGGCAGCACCGCCTCGGCGTGGCCGCGCTCGTCCTGCCAGCCGGGGCGAGCCTCGACGAAGAGCCTGCCGCCCTGCGCCACGTACCGCTCGAGGGTGCCGGCCATCGCGCGGGTGAGCAGGATCGGGTACGGCACGATCACGAGCTTGTAGCCGCGCAGCCCGTCGAGCGTCAGCTCGCGCGCGCTCGGGAAGTCCACCGGGATGTTCCGCTCGAAGAACATCCGGTGGTAGCCGGCCACGGCGCGGTGCATCGAGCGCCGGTCTCCGTAGGCCTGCTCGCCGCCCAGCAGCGGCACGAGCGGGTTGAACACGACGGCCACCTCCGGCTGAACGGGGCGGCTCTCGAGGAGGAGGTCGGCGTTGGCGGCGATCACCCGCGCGGTCGCGCCCGCGCTCCGGCTCCGGTCGGTCAGCGTTCCGTCGAGGTTGATCAGGCCGTAGCCGCCGGACTCGTACCCGGTGCTCATCGGGTAGAACGCGTAGTAGCTGATCGCCCGCGCGCCACGCGAGACCAGGCCCCAGGTGTAGAGGTCGAGGTCGGAGGGCGTGATCGGGTTGCCGGCGATGACGCCGTGCACGCCGTACCCCGCCTGCAGCTCGCCCACGTAAAAGCCTCGATCGCCGGTAACCGCGCGGACCATATCCATCACGAGCGCGCGGCGCTCGAGCGGGAAGTCACGGTCGGGCGACGTCAGCTTCGGGTAGAAGCTCGTGCCGAAGAAGTCCACCGCGTCCTTCATCAGGTAGTCGTCCGACGCGTCCATGGCGTCGGCCAGCGTGCGGAAGACGGGGGACGGGTTCGGCGCGTGGCTGGTCACGAGGTGCGCGCGGTCGATCGCGCGGACCGCGTCGGCGCGCGACTTCAGGTCGCCGGCGATCTTGTCGCCGATGTAGACCCGCCAGTCCATGAAGTCGGCGTAGGTGAGGATCGTCCCGAACCGCGGCGGCTCGACCTCGCTCCAGTCGCTGAACGTGCGATACCAGGCCCGGTTGAGCGCCTCGATGGTTCCGTGCTTGCGCGTCAGCCACTCGCGGAAGCGGGCCATGCTGTGCGGGCAGTAGCAGTACTGCCCGTTCGGGATATAGGCGGGCTGCGCCCAGTTCATCACCGCGGGCTCGCTCCAGAGGTCGTAGGCGTAGAAGGCGGAGCTCGCCGACGCGTGGCGCGCGACCTCCTTGAAGAAGCCCAGGACGGCCACGCGCACGCCGGGGTGGTCGAAGCAGTAGCCGGGGGCTGCCTGTGATTTGATCGGCGTCCCGCCCTGGCTGACGAAGTGGCCGTCGGGATACTTCCTGCCGACCCACTCCGGCGCCGAATCCACGTACACCTGGACGATCACCTTCAGGCCGGCCTCGCCGGCCAGTTTCAACACCAGGTCCAGGTTGTCGAGGCGGTACTGCCCCTCTCGCGGCTCGCCGGCGCTCCATTCCACCCAGGTGCGGACGGTGTTGAAGCCGAGGCCCTTGATCTCGAGCAGGTCCTTGCGCCACTCGCGCTCCGAGGAGGCGTCGATGGGCGAGAGCATGGGTGCGCGAGCCTTGCCGCCGCTGTACCACACCGCCACCGGGAAGAAGACCGAGGCCGGCTGCGGCGGCGGGGCCAGGGCGAGGACGAGGGCCGCAATGGCAGTCAGGATTCGCAGCATGAAACACCTTCTGCGCGATTCAGGATGGGGGTGACCCGCCGAGGAGCGTGTCAATCCGCACGAACTCGTAGCCTCGTTCGGCCAGCCGGTCCAGCAGCTCCCCGAGCAGGGCGTGCATCTTGTCGCGCCGGCCAGGCCCGGCGCCAATGTGCATCAACAGCAGGAATCCGTTCAGGCCGTGCGGGTCCGAGCGCTCCCGCGCCAGGATGCTGTCCACGATCGTTTGCGACGGCACGAAATTGCGGTCACTCTCGCCGGTGTAGTCCGCGTTTGCCCGCGTGCCGGGCGTGAAGGTCACCACCCGCAGCCCGAGTTCCTCGCTCCACCCGGCAATCTCGGCGTTGTACCACTCGTAGGCTGGAACCCAGTAGCGGACGTCGGCCCGCCTGACGCCGAACCGCTCGACCTCGCGCAGGTTGTCCTCGAGGTCCCGGCGGAACGTGTCACGGCTGACGAGCGTGGGGCGGGAGGATTCCCAGCCGCAATACAGGAGGTGCCGGTCCGAGTGGGGCGACAAGTAGTGGCCGCCGGCGACGATGCGCTTCACGAGCGGCGCGAAGTTCGGCCGGCGCAGGAAGTCCCCGGTGAGGAAGAAGGAACCCTTGGCCGAGCGCCTGGCCAACTCGCCAAGGATTGTGTTGCCGCCCTCCGCAAACTCGTGCCCGGTGAAGAGAAGAGCCATGCGCTTCGCCGCGGCCGGTCCCCGGACGATCCCGCCGTGGCTGGTGTCCTGCGGGGACGCCGGCAGCCCTGCCGTCGCGCAGATGGCGAGGCCAGCCCACCCGGCCGCGAGGGCGAGCGCGGCGGTGGCCGAGGGCCGGCGCTGTGATGGCTGCGTCACGCGCGCTATCTTATGTCGAGAGGAGTATCCATGAACCCCTACGCTTCGCAACTCGGCAGCCGCGACGCGGTGGACGTCATCGGCACCACCGCGGAGAAGATCGAGCGGCTCTGGAATGCACTGCCCGCGGACCGCCGCAACCAGCCCGTCGCGTCCGGCAAGTGGAGCCCGCGCGAGGTCCTGTGCCACCTGGCGGATACCGAGATCGTCTGGGGATTTCGGCTGCGTCAGTCGCTGGCAGAAGCCCACCACGTCATCCAGCCGATGGACCAGACGGTGTGGGCCGAACAGTACCCGCGCGTACGAAGGGGCGGACGCCCTGGCACTGCTGCTCGCGCTGCGGCGCTGGAACGTGGCGCTGATCCGCGCGGTGGTGCCGGCCGCTCTCGACAAGCCGCTCACCCACCCCGAGCGGGGCGTGATGACCTACAAGGTGCTGCTCGAGACCATGGCAGGTCACGACCTGCACCACGTGGGACAGCTGGAGAAGCTGGCGGGACAGTAATCAGAGGACCGGCACGGCGAGGAAGGTCATGAGGGCCCGAGCTTGCCGATCCACGCCGAGAAGACCGCTCGCAGCTCGGCTCCCTCCGCGACGGGCGCGCTCCCCTCCACCTGCAGGAGTTCCCCGGACGGCAGCGGGAGGAACTGCCCGATGACGAGATAGCGCATGCCGAGGGCGTCAACCTGCCGCTCGTAGACACCGGATTCGCCACTGCCCCCGCAGGCCGACGTGGCCGCGGCGCCATCGCCCGCTCCCCTCACCCAGCCTGCGCGGAGCGCAAAAGCGAAGTTGTTGAGCGGCGACAGGGAGACGGCATCCGTCGCGGCGGGTACACCTGCGCACCGGTAGGGCGCAACGGGCTCCTCGACCCAGCCTTCGGCGGCCGCCACGCGATCGAGCGGGTTCCGGCGAGACGCGGCACGCGCGGTCCACGCCGGCCGAACGGCCGCCTCCCGCCCGGATGCCGGCCGCAGCGACTGCGCCTCCAGGCTCTTGAGCGACGCGCGGAGGGCCGACGCAGCGAAGGCCGCCTGGTGAGGCGCGGCGATGTACCGCGCAACGATCTTCTCCAGCCCCAAGTCGAGAATCCCGGTACCCCATCCGCACCGCCCCCCACCCGCGGAGCGTCCCGGCGACGCGGCCCAGCAGCAGGCTGCGGCCCCTCGACTCGCCCGTCTTCTGGGTCGGTGCCCCCGTCGCGGAAAAGGCCTCGAACGCCTCACCGTTGGTGAGCGTCTCCGCCAGCCTCGTCGCCCCCCATGGTGACAACACCCGGTCCACTCGCAGGAGGATGGGGTCGGATTCGCCCCCGGTGTCCACCCTCGAGCGGACCGGCGATCGATCGGCGAGGCCATATGGAAGCGTGAGCCTGATCCCCTTCCCCTCCAACTCGCTGAGGGGCCCGAGGCTGATTGGCCGGGCCTCGAGAAGCGTGTCGAGACTGTTGGCCTGGAGGAAGCGCTTCGCGAGGTCGACGGGCACCGCGAAGCCGACGCCGGTCGGCGCATTGCGGACCGTGAAGATGCTGTTGGCGATACCGACCGCGTAACCGTCGGCGTCGAGAATCGGCCCCCCGCTGTTCCCGGCGTTCAATGCCGCCGTCGTCTGCAGGTAGCGCCGCTCACCCTGGGCATCCAGTCTCGAGGCGGAAACGTTGCCGCGGGTGATGCTCACCGCGGGCGCACCCGCCGCACGGGCGGCCGGCCGGGCAATTTCCAGGCGCCGGCCGAACGGGAAGCCGAGGGCCTCGACGGCGTCGCCGCCTTCGACCGCTTCCGAGTCGCCAAGGTGGAGGTACGGCATTCCGCTCGAGCTGATCGTGAGCACCGCCAGGTCGAGGTCGTTGTCGGTCGCAAGAATCGTCGCCTCGAACGGCGCGGGCGTGGCTTCCCCCTCCGCCGCTGGGAGGAGAACCTCGATTCGCCGCACCGTCGGCTTCACCTCGATGGGCATGCCGGCCTCGAGGACGCGGAACGGCTCCGCCCGCAGGACGTGCGCGCACGTGAGCACGTGACCGTAGGCGGAGAAGAGGAAGCCCGAGCCGGTGCCGAGCTCGACGTCCCCGTCTCGGAGGGCCTGGGTGAGGGCGGCGCTGGGCGAGGGGTCCAGCTCGATCTGTCCGAGGAGCCTTATGAAGACGACCGCGCGCTCGGGCCTCGCGTTGACCGCCTGGGTCGTGGCCGAGGGTCGCGGTCCGGCGGCACAAAGGACGCCCGCCACGACGAAGGGAAGCAGGGCGCGCATGGAAGACCCCGAGAGTGTAGCATCTTCGCGGTACGGTTCGCGGTGCGGTCGCTTACACCGGCGGTCGCGGCGTATACTCGCGGAACAGCGCGCTTTCCCCGGAGGATTCTGCATGACGCCATTTCGCCGCCTCGCCATGGCCCTCCCCGTCGCCGGGCTCCTGCTGGTCGCCGTCGCCGGCACGCAGGCGCCCCCGGCCGCGGCGCAGCCGCGCGTGGAGCAGGCGCGGCGCGGCTTCGATCATGTCCGGCGCGAGGTGATGATACCGATGCGCGACGGCGTAAGGCTCTACACCGTGATCCTCGTCCCGGCGGGGGCGAAGGGCGCGCCGATCCTCCTGACCCGCACGCCCTACGACGCCAGTGCCCTGACCAGCCACGCGGCGAGCAGCAGCATGGGACGGGTCCTGGAGGGCTACGACAACCCCATGGACGTCATCGTCCAGGACGGCTACATCCGCGTCATCCAGGACATCCGGGGCAAATACAACTCCGAGGGCGAGTACGTGATGACCCGCCCGCTCCGCGGCCCGCTGAACGCGACGGCCGTGGATCACGCCACGGACACCTATGACACGATCGACTGGCTGGTGAAGAACCTGCCCGAGAGCAACGGGAAGGTGGGCATCCTGGGCATCTCCTACGATGGGTTCCTCACGCTGATGGCGCTCTTCGACCCGCACCCCGCACTGAAGGCCGCCGTGCCGATGAACCCCATGGTGGACGGCTGGCGTGGCGACGACTGGTTCCACAACGGCGCGTTTCGCCAGCAGATGATGCCCTACGTCTACGACCAGGAGATGACGCGCGCGAACGAGGAAAAGTGGTGGACGACCCACCACGACGACTACGACCTCTACCTTCGCGCCGGCTCCGCGGGCGAGCTCGGACGTCAGCGGGGACTGGAGCGGCTGGAGTTCTGGAGGAAGTTGATCGAGCATCCGGCGTACGACGCGTTCTGGCGAGACCAGGCGATGGACCGGCTGCTTGCGGCGCAGCCGTTGAAGGTGCCGACGCTGCTGGTGCACGGGCTGTGGGACCAGGAGGACATCTACGGCGCGCCCGCGGTGTACCGCGCCCTCGAGCCCATGGACACGGCCAACGACCGGGTGTTCCTGGCGCTGGGCCCCTGGTTCCACGGGCAGCAGATCCAGGAGGCCGGCAGCCTGGGAGTAATCAGGTTCCACGCGGACACCGCGCGGACGTTCCGGCAGGACATCCTGCGGCCCTTCCTGGCCCAGCACTTGAAGGACGGCGCGCCGAAGGCCGACATCCCCCCGGTCGCGGCGTTCGAGACGGGAACGAACACGTGGCGGCGCTTGTCCTCGTGGCCGTCTGGGTGCGAGTCGGGCTGCCGGATCGAGGCGACGCCCATCTACCTGCGAGCAGGCGGCCGGCTGGGATTCGAAGCGCCCCGGGCTGGCGACGCCGCGTTCGAGGAGTACGTCTCTGATCCTGCGAAACCGGTTCCCTACCGCGCCCGTCCCATCCAGCCGGTCGGATACGAGGGCGCCACGTGGCCGGAGTGGCTGGTGGACGACCAGCGGGAGGCGTCGGGGCGGCCCGACGTGGCGGTCTTCGTTTCGGAGCCATTGACGGAACCCTGGAAGATCAGTGGGCAGCCGATGGCCTCGCTGGTGGCCTCGACCAGCGGCAGCGATTCCGACTGGGTGGTGAAGCTGATTGACGTCTATCCGGACCAGGTGCCGGGCGATGCGTCGATGGGCGGATACCAGTTGATGGTGTCGGCGGACATCTTCCGCGGCCGCTACCGCGAGACGTTCGAGCAGGCGCGGCCGCTGGCCCCCGGCGTTCCCCTGACATACAAGTTCGCGCTGCCGACGGCCCACCATGTCTTCCTGGCCGGACACCGGGTCATGGTGCAGGTACAGTCGAGCTGGTTTCCGCTCTACGACCGGAACCCCCAGACGTTCGTCCCCAGCATCTTCACGGCAAGGCCCGAGGACTACCGGAAGGCGGTGCAGCGGGTCTATCACGCACCGGGGCAGGCCAGCTTCGTCGAACTGCCGGTGGCGAAGAAGTAGTGGTCAATGGACAGTGGTCAGTGGTCAGTGCGTCACGCGTGACGGCTGGCCACTGACAACTGGCCACTGGCCACTGACCACCGACGAGGATACAATCCAGCTACATGTCACAGGTGGTCCTGATCGTGGACGACGACCCGGCGACCCTGGCCGGCCTGGTGGCGCTCGTCGAGGGCACCGGGCACTCGGTGGCCGCCGCATCGGATTTCGCGGAAGGGCGGCGCCTGCTGACGCAGCTGCCTGTCGACCTGGTCGTCGTGGACGTCCGCCTCGGTGCCTACAACGGGCTTCAGTTGCTCGTTCTCTCCAAGTCGCTCGCGTTGCCGCCCGCCGCCATCGTCACGAGCGGGTTCGAGGATCCCGTCCTCGAGACCGAGGCGCGCCAGCTCGACGCTCCATTCCTGCTCAAGCCAATCGACCCGGGTCAGTTCCTGAGGTTGGTCGAAGAACGCCTTGCGGAGCGGCTGGGCTGAGAAGAGAAGGGCGCGGCATCGGCCGCAGCCCTGCATCCCACCGCTGCCTGCCTCGCCGTCGCTCGCTGGCGAGGAAGGCGGGGGCTCGAACCTCCGTCCCCTACGGCCGCGAAGCAATCGACGCCCGGATGAACTTGGCGACGTCTTCCTTGAACGCCTTGTGCGCCGACGGCCGGATGTACATCATGTGTCCGGCCTCGTAGTAGCCGAACGATACGCGGTCGGTGATCTGCCGGTCGTACGCCAGGTGGGTGAAGTTGAACTCCGCGCCGCCCACGTAGGTGGCCATGTCGTAATAGCCGCATGCGACGAAGACCCTGAGGAACGGGTTCTTCGCCATCGTCTGACGCAACGCCTCGGTCTTGTCCATGTAGCTGTTTTGCACGTAGGCCCAGGGCCGGACGTTCCCCGACGTCGGGTAGCTCAGGTCGGAGTCCCACTTGAGGTCGTTCCGCAGGTAATCTTGGAAAGTCGCGACGTAGGGGCCCGCAAGCGCGGTGTTGGACGGGTCGAACTCCTGGCGCTCGCCGGCGGCATCCGCGTCCAGCGCCGTGAAGCGGCCGTCGAGGCGGCCGACCACCAGTCGCCTGTCGCGCAGCAACTCCTTCCGGAAGCGGGCGGAGTCCACGCGAAGGTTGGCGGCCAGGATGAACCGCGGCGACAGGCCCGTGTAGCGCGCAAGCTTGTCGGCCATCGCCACGCGTTCAGCCTCACTCAGCTGGTTCCCTTTCGTCAGGGCGGCGATGTAGTCGCCGAAGGCGAACGCGCGAGCCTCGTCCACCACGGCCTTGATGGATTTCTGCTGCAGGTCGGCCGGCAGTTTCTTGTGATACCAGGCTGTCGCGGCGAACGTCTGTATCTGCACGGCCCACGCGACGTCGTTGTTCGGAGCCGGGGACAATGTCTGGTAGGTCATCAGTGACGAGACGAGCGCGATCCCACTGAGCTCGATGCCGTGGCGCGTCTGGAGCTCCTGCGAGAGGCCCGCCGAGCGGATGGTGCCGTAGCTCTCGCCGATCAGGAACTTCGGTGACGGCCACCGGCTGAACGTCTTGAGGTACTCGGCGATGAACTGCCCGAACGCCCGGATGTCCCCCTCCTGGTCGTGGAACTGCGCGTTGTTCACGCCGGCGACGACGCGGCTGAAGCCCGTGTCGATGGCGTCCACGAAGACGAGGTCCGAGACGTCGATGAGGGAGTACGCGTTGTCCTCGAGTTGGTAGGGCGGCGCTGGCTGGAACCCTTCGTCCGCCATCTTCGCGCGGCGCGGCGCGAAAGACCCCATGTGCAGCCAGACGGAGGCCGAGCCGGGGCCCCCGTTATAGAGGAATGACAGCGGCCGTGACTTCAGGTCCTCGCCGTCCTTGGTGTAGGCGACGAAGAACATCCGCGCGGCCACCTTCCCGTCCTCCAGCCGGATCGGGAGCGTGCCGACGGTGGCTGTGTACTTGATTTCGCGGCCGTCCAGCCGGATCGCATGCGACGTGCGCGAAATCGCTTCTTCCTTCGCCGTGGCGACCTCGTGCCGGCCGGCTGCCTGGGCGGCCGCCTCCTGCATGGTGGCCGGCGTCTGGGGCCGCTGCGCGGTCTCCGGCGGCCCCCCGGGCCGCTGCTGGGCGCCGAGGCTGGTTGCGAGGGCGGCGACACACACTGCCGCGAGGAAGACGGAGCGTCTGAACATGGTGGACCTCCCGGTCTCGTGAAGAACTGCCGTCACCGCGGGCTGGGGCGGCGCCATCTTACCGCGGTTCGCTGCGGCGGTTACCGGAGGGTCACGGTGTAGCGGCCGCCAGGCTTCGTGCGGAATTGGACGACCCCCGGCGCGGGCTGTTGGGCGGCGCGGCCAATGGACTGCGACAGTCCGTAAATCCAACAAAGTAAAACGATTACGGCGCGCGTTCGTAGGGGTTCTCCACGCGCCGTCCCCGCTTATACTCTCAGCCATCATTCGTTCGGCCGTCACGGCATTCAAGGAGGACGGTGAAACCATGAGTGGCCTATTGAGGACGATGGGGCGCGTTTCCTTCGCAGGCGCGGTGCTGCTGCTGTTGGTGTCGGCTGTCAGCCCAGTCTCGGCGCAAACCGTCACCGGCACGCTGCAGGGCACGGTCACCGACTCGGGCGGCGGCGTGCTTCCCGGCGTAACCGTCTCGGTAAAGAACGAGGAGACGGGCGCCGCCCGCGAAGTCGTCACCAACGAGGTCGGCTTCTACAACGCCACGTTCCTGGCGATCGGCCGCTACTCGATCACGGTGAAGCTCGATGGCTTCCAGACGATCAAGCAAGAGGGCGTCACCGTACCGCTGAACCAGACGCGCGTCAGCAACTTCGAGCTGACGCCCGCCGGCGTCGAGGAGGTCGTGACGGTCAAGGGCGCGGCCCCCGTCATCAACTCCACCAGCGCGGAGGTGAAGTCGGTGATGACCGAGAAGGACATCACCGACAAGCCCGCCCTCAATCCCGGCAGCTTCCTCGACCTGGCCGCCTACTTCCCCGGCTTCCAGGAGAACCCGACCTCCGGCCAGAACAACCCCACCGCGTCGTCGGGCTCCTCCATCAACTTCAACGGGACCGGGACCCGCGGGGCGACGTTCCAGATCAATGGCGTCAACAACGACGACTCGTCCGAGAACCAGAACCGCCAGGGCGCGTCGCTCGCGACGATCAAGGAATTCCAGGTCATCAGCAACACCTTCAGCGCCGAGTTCGGGCGCGGCTACGGCGCCGTCGTGCTGGTTCAGACCAAGTCGGGCACCAACCAGTGGCACGGCGACGGGTACTGGTACCTGCAGGACAGCGACGACCTGACGGCGCTCCGGAAGTTTGCGACGGTGAAGCCGAAGAACCAGCGTAACCAGTACGGCGGGACGCTCGGGTTCCCGCTCGTCGTGAACCGCCTGTTCGGGTTCGCCAGCTTCGACCGGACGAAGTACGACGGCACCTCGAACTACGCGCGCGACTTCTTCCTGCCGTCGGAGCTCGCCGCCCCCTGGCTGACGCGAGGCAACGACACGAGTGCGAACCGCGCGTGGATCCAGTCGATCCTCGATCGCTACCCGAACCCGTCGACGATGACGCCCGACGCACGCAGCAACCGGACGTACGCCACCGTCGTGGGCTTCAACTACCCCGACGAGGATTACTCGGGCCGGCTCGACTGGCAGCTCGGACAGGACAGCATCGTGGCGCGCTACCAGTACACGGCGCAGATCCGCGAGACAGACGACGTCATCGATGGGGAGCAGACGCGCCAGGACAACCAGCAGCAGAACCTCGGGATCACCTGGACGAAGGTGTTCCGCAACAACATGATTGGCGAGGCGCGGTACGGCCTCGGCTATCGCCAGACGAACGTGGACATCGCCGCGGGCATGGACACGCCCATCGTCCGGTTCACGGGGTCGCCCGTGTCGGGCACGATCATCGGCAACAGCGGTGCCTACCCGATCCACCGGAAGCAGATCGACCACCAGTTCGTCTACAACCTGTCGTGGGTTCTCGGCCAGGTGCACACGGTGAAGGCCGGGACGGACATCCGGCGCCAGCAGCTCGACGACCTGGCGGACAACTTCTCGCGCGGCTACTGGAACTTCAACAGGGTATGCGGGGGCGTGACGTACGCGACTGCCTACGCCGCCATGCTCGACGGGTGCATCGCGACCTTCCAGAAGGCGTGGGGACCCTTCTTCCTGGAGAACCGGATCAACGAGTCCAACTTCTACGTCGAGGACCAGTGGCGCATCCGCCCGAACCTGACCGCGAGCCTCGGCCTGCGGTACGAGTACGTCTCGGCGCCCACGGAGAAGGAGAACCGCATCGACTACCGGTACGGCGCCGACACGAACAACTGGGAGCCGCGGCTGGGCGTGGCGTGGTCGCTGCCGGCTTCGCAAAACTTCCTGAAGCTGCTGACCAGCACTCGGGAGGGGGCGGCGTCGGTCCGCGGCGGCTACGGCCGCAACGACGGGCGCATCTTCCAGTCCATCTTCTCGCAGAACGGTGCGAGCGTGCGAACCAACCCGCCCAACGCGATTCTCCAGACCTTCACGACCTCGCCGGGCTACCTCAACATTTCGGACCCGACGATGGGGTACGTCTTCACCCCTGGCCCGCAGACCGCCCGCCACCAGCTGTTCCTCCCGGACCCGAACCTGGAGATGCCGTACACCGACCAGTGGAGCGCCAGCTACGAGCGGCAGATTCCCTGGGACTCGGCGATCAGGATCAGCTACAACGGCAACCACGTGAACGGCACGCTCAAGTACAACCTCGACAACCTGCCGAAGTCGCCGTTGGACGGGCCCGTCACCGTGGTGGACCACCCGAACAACGCCCCGGCGGCCGGCTGGCCGGACCTGCGTGGCAAGGTCATCAACGCGATCGCCCAGGACGCGCTGTGCGCGGGCACGGGTACCTCCCCAACATCAACGTCACGACCGCGTGCCCGGTGCCCGTGCCGATCGCCGATAACGAGATCAGCTCCCGCGTGCCTCGGACGAACGAGCGGCGGCCAGATCCGCGTTACACCTCCAACCTCATCATGGCGAACGGCGCCGAGTCCTGGTACCAGGGGGTGCAGATCGAGTGGGTGAAGCGGTACAGCGGCGGCACCTCGTTCAGCGTGGGCTACACGAGGAGCGTGTCGGAGGACACCACGTCGGAGGCGACGTTCGTCGGCGCGGGCGACACCAACCAGCTGGGACCCAACGCGAAGTACGCGAAGGGCTACTCGCGCTTCCACACACCGCACCGGTTCACGGTGCTGGGGACCTACGAGGTGCCGTCGTTCGCGAAGAACAACCGTCTGCTCGACGTGCTGCTGGGCGGCTGGCAGCTGTCGGGGACGTTCAAGCTCGCCTCGGGCACGCCGTTCACCGTCTCGCAGACCGGCATCGACCTGAACTTCGACGGGTTCTCCGAGGGGCGGCCGGTGCTTCTCGACCCGTCGATCCTCTACACCTCGGTCGATGACCCGGCCAAGTCCAAGACCCAGCTGCCGCTCGCGGCGTTCCGGGCCACGACGATTGCGGATACGGAGGACATGCTGGTCGGCCGGAACACGTTCTTCGGCGACGGCTTGGTGAACCTGGACCTGGGACTGTACAAGTCGTTCCGGCTGCCGAGCGGCCACACGGTCTCTCTCCGCGTGCAGGCGTTCAACGTCACGAACTACGTCCAGTACGGCTTCCCGGCGTTGGACTTCAGCACGCCGGCGACGTTCGGGTCGATCACGGGCACCGCAGGGGCGTACATCCCGCGGACAATCCAGCTCAACGTTTGGTACAAGTTCTAATTCCGGTACTCGCTTCGATTGACGACGAACGAAACCACGAAGATCAAGAGAACACGAAGACACAAGGGCTTTGTGGCCTTCGTGCCTCTCGTTCTTCGTGGTCAGGACAAGTGATTCCCGTTTGCAGCACGCGTTGCCGGTCGGGGGCCGGGCTTGAAAACGGCCCGGCCCTCCTTTTTTGAGCGCCCGCCCCCTCGACTTCGAGCGAGGGCCCCCCTGGAGACCGCCATGCGCTTTCCGCCGCACCGGCCGCTGATGGCCGTCGTGCTCTCACTCGCCGCGATCGCCCCGGCATCCGTGGAATCCGCGGCCGACTCCCCCTCCGCCGCCGAAATTCGCGCCCTCTGGGTGGACGCCTTCCACGCCGGGATCCGATCGCCCGCCGAGGCCGCGCAACTCGTCTCGGACGCAAAGCGGCTGCACGTAAACACGCTGATCGTGCAAGTGAGGCGACGCGGGGACGCCCTCTACTCGAGCAGCTTGGAACCCCCGCTCGACGAGCCGCCGTACGACCCGTCGTTCGATGCGCTCGCGCACATCCTGCGCGAAGCGCACGCCGCCGGCTTGCAGGTGCACGCCTGGGTCAACGCGATGCCGTTGTGGCGGGACGCGCCGCCGCCTCGTGACGCCCGGCACGTCTTCAACCGCCACGGGCCCGGGGCGACCGGCGACGACAACTGGCTCACGCGCTCGCGCGACGGCAACCAACGCTTCCCGGTCGGCTACTTCCTCGACCCTGGCCACCCGGCCGCGCGGGACCACCTCGTCGCGGTCTACCTCGATATCGTCCGGCGCTACCCCGTGGACGGCATCCACTTCGATTACATCCGTTACCCCGAAACCGACGACCGCCTGCCGCGCGGATCCAACGTCGGCTACAACCCGGTGAGCCTGGCCCGGTTCGCCCGGGCGAGCCGCACGACCGCGGTACCCGCCCCGGACGACGAGGCGTGGACCAAGTGGCGCCGGCAGCAGGTGACGGAGCTGGTGCGCCGGATCGCGATCGAGGCGCGCGCGATCAACCCGCGCATCAAGGTCAGCGCCGCGGTCATCGCCTGGGGCCGGCCGCCGCGGGACCGGAACGACTTCGCCAATACCGCCCCGATGCAGCGCATCTTCCAGGACTGGCGCAGCTGGCTGGAGGAAGGCATCCTCGACCTCGCGGTGCCCATGAACTATGCGCGGGAACACGACGCGACCGTGCGCGAGTGGTTCAACGGCTGGATTGCGTTCGAGAAGAAGCACAAGCGGCAGCGCCAGCTGGCGGTTGGCGTGGGCGGGTACCTGAGCGAGCCGCAGGGGGTGCTCGCACAGATTGGCCGCGTGCGGGACGGGCGAGGCCGGGACAGAGCCGACGGAGTATCGATCTTCTCCTACTTCCAGCCGAGCGCGCCGCCGGCGCCTGCGACTCCCGCACCCGCGGGGACCGCTCCGCCATTGCCGGTTGTGGCACCTCCACCGCCGCGTCCGGAGCGTCTCGACTTCCTCGTCAACGGCATCGCGCCGACGCACGGCGCCTTCGAGCGGCCTGCGGCCGTGCCGCCGATGCCCTGGCTCGAACGGCCAACCCGGGGCTACGTGGCCGGCACCGTTACCGACGCAGCCGGCGCCGGCCTCGAGGGCGTGACGGTCCGTATCGTCCGCCGTCGGCTGTTCGGCGGCACGAAGCGGACGACAACCGACGCGAACGGCTGGTTCGGGATGACGGGTCTCAAGCCGGGGCGATACCGCGTGGAGATCGAGCGGGCTGCCGGGGAGACGTCTGCGGCTCGCGCGGAAATCGAGGTGAAGGCCGGACAGGTCGCGCGGGCAGCGCTTCGTCGCTGAGCAGCTGAAATATCTCACGCGCCTCGGTTGCGCTTGACGGCAGGCGCGGGCAGGCGTATGTTCAGGGCACCTGCACATCGACGGTTGGATTGCGGCCACCACGGTTGCGAGAGCACCCCCAGTCGGGGCTGCTGCTCAGGCAGTGAATCCCGCGGACACACGCGGGGACGGCCGCTGGGACCGGATGGCGCTGGTCGAAAGGAGGCCTGACAATCCGTCGCGGGTCACGCGGCTCGCGTTCGGCCCAAACTCAGGATTTCGAGGGAGGCGGCATGCTAGCCGACAATTCACCGCCGGGTGTTATCCAGGCCCGTCGGGAGGCTGTTTCATAACGACTCCCGGCGGGCCTTTTCGTTTGTTTTCGGGCCAGTTCCTGCTCGTCCCTTGCCGGTGCCTTCCTGCTCGTGCTTCTCGAACCAATCCTCGGCCCGACGTTTCCCATCCGTTTTTCAAGCACTGGCGGACAGGCACGAGCCGGGTCCGTGCAGCCAGCAGGCTGGCGTCGGCTCGTGCGCGTCGAGTCGCAGCTCCATCGCCGCCGGCGGTGCGCCCCGCAGCATGGCCTGCCCGAGTCGCCCGTTCATCGCGTCGTCGCGGATGCCGAGCGCGGAGTAGATCATCACGATCGACAGCGGGGTCGCCAGGAATCGGCCGAGCACACGGTCGTCGGAGCGATGCGCACGACAAAGCCCTTGCCCAGCGGCCCGAGTTGAGGAAAGGTCGCCGTCAACGGCAGGATCATCCGGCCGCCAGGCGCCAGCGCGCTGATCCAGCCTTCCTCGACGTGGGTGACGCCCGCGCTGACCACGATCGCGTCGAACCGCTCCCGGCCGAGCCCCGTGCCGTCGCCGCAGCGGACCTCGACGGCGCTGGCATCCTCCAGATTCCGCGATGCCGCGCGCGCCACCAGTGTGTCGACTTCGATCGCCAGCACGCGCGCACCGGGGCCGACCACGTGCGCCATCAGTGCCGTGTAGTAGCCGAGGCCACAGCCGATGTGCAGCACCCGGTCACCCGCGCGAAGGGGAAGCGCGTCTATCCAGTGCAACACGACGCCGGGGGCTCCATTGAACAGGTGCCGGCCGGCGTCGATGGCGATCGACACATCCTGGTAGACGTGGCGCGGGTCGGCATCGGGCGTGGTGAGTGCGAACGCCGCGGCAGCCTCGCCGCGCACCGTCCACGGTCCGGGCGGGAGATAGCGCTCGCGCGGCACGGCGGCGAGCGCTTCGACCAGCGCGTCGCTCCGTAGCCTGCACGAGTCGCGAAGCTGACTGGCAAAGGCGCGGCGCACGCCT
The DNA here is from genome assembly GCA_963744445.1 of uncultured Acidobacteriota bacterium. Taxonomy (GTDB): domain Bacteria; phylum Acidobacteriota; class Vicinamibacteria; order Vicinamibacterales; family Fen-181; genus CAVUTP01. The sequence goes on along the minus strand of CAVUTP010000014.1, from coordinate 58,555 downwards.
TCGAGTTCGTCGGTCACAGCCCACCTCCGCGCAGAGCCTACCACGCGGCGGCCGCCGGTGCGGTTGGGTCACGTTCGGGGTCGAATCAGGACTGGTTCTACTCGTTCCTCAGCGCGGTCACCGGGTCCACCCGCGACGCCCGACGGACCGGAAGGTACGCCGCGACCGTCGCCACCAGGGCGAGGACCGCTGCGACTGCCGCATAGGTGAGGGGATCGGCCGGTGTCACCTGGTAGAGGAGCTTCCCGAGCAGGCGCGAAACGGCCAGGCCGATCGTCAGGCCGGCCCCGACGCCGAGCGCGGTGAGCAGCGCCCCGTCCTTGAGGAAGTGCCGCACCAGCTGACCGGGGGCGGCGCCGAGCGCCAGCCGGACGCCGATCTCCGGGACGCGCTGCGCCATGCTGTAGCTCAGGACGCCGTAGACGCCGACGGCGGCCAGTACCAACGCCAGGACGCCGAACACGCCCAGCAACAACATGGCGAACCGGCGCTGCGCGACCGAATCCGACACCACTTCCTCCATCGTCGCGACCTCGGAGACGGGCAGTTCGGGATCCAGCCGGCGGATCTGCCCGACGGCGAGCGCCGTCGCGGCGGACGGCTCCCCGGTGGTCTTGACGACGATCTGCATCCACGTGAAGCCCATCTGGCGGTTGGTGAGGTAGATCATCGGCCGCACCGCGGTGTCCAGCGACTGGTGCGGCACGTCCGCCACCACGCCGACGATCTCCGCGTCCTGACCGCCCTCGCCTCGGCCGAGGCGCACGTTCATCCGCTCCCCAAGGGGGTTCTGGTTAGGGAAGTGCTCCCGCACCAGCGCCTGGTTGACGATTGCCGCACCGCGCCCCTTTTCGCCGTCGCGCGGGTCGAACGGCCGGCCCTGGAGGAGCGGAATCCGCATGGCCTGGAAGTACTGGCCGCCGATGATCCGGATGTCCGCCCCGGGGAGCTGCGCCTCGCCGGGGAAGGCCCTCCCCTCGATCGCGAAGCTCGTCCCGATCGGGATGCCGCGGAACGGCATGCCGCTGGTCACGCCGACGGCCGCCACGCCAGGAAGCCGCGACAACTCCTCCACCACGGTGTCGAAGAACCGAACGGCGTCCTCCGGCTTGGGGTACTTCGACTCTGGCAACAGCACGCGCATCGTCAGCACGTGGTCGGGGCTGAAGCCCGGGTTCACCGCCAGCAGGCGTCCGACGCTGCGCACCATCAGACCCGCCCCGATGAGGAGAGTGAAGGCGAGGGCAAGCTGCACCACCGCCAGGGCGCTCCGGAGGCGCCTGCGCCCCCGGCCTTCCTGGCCCGATCGCACGCCTTCGCGCAGGGCGCCTTCGATCGGCGTCCGGGCAAGACTGAGCGCGGGGACCAACGCGAAGACAAGCACCGTCCCGAGCGACACGGCCAGCGCGAATGCCAGCACGGTCGCGTCCAAGGTCACCCGTTCGGCTCGGGGGATCGAGAGCAGCCGTGTGGCGGCCGGCAGTAGCCAGTCGAGAGACCACGACGCGATCAGCACCGCGACCGCACCGCCGAGAACGGCCACGAGCAGGCCCTCGGTGAGCATCTGCCGCACGAGCTGTGCCCGGCCCGCGCCGAGAGCGGCGCGAATCGCCAGTTCCCGCTCGCGTGCCAGGCCCCGGTTCAGCATCAGATTCGCCACGTTGACGCAGGCGAGCAGCAGGACGAAGCCCACCGCCCCGAGCAGCACCAGGAGCACCGGCCGGACCTCCCCGAACACCTGCTGGTTCAGCGGCACGACGCGCACGCCCCAGCCTGTGTCGAACTGCGGCAGCTCCGCGCGAAGACCCGCGGCGATGGCGTCCATCTCCTTCTGCGCGGCCTCCGGGGTCACCCCTTCCCGCAGCCGGCCGACGACGCGGAGGTAGCGCCCGCGGGGGTTGCGGTGCTCCGCGGTGAACGTCATCGGCATCCAGAACGTGCTGCCGCCTTCGAGGATGGAAAAGCCGGGAGGCATGACGCCGACGACCGTGTGCGGGAGGCCGTTGATGGTGATGCTGCGGCCGGTCACTCCGGGGTCGGCGCCGAACCGGCGCCGCCAGAGCGAGTCGCTGAGGATGATGACGTCGGCACCCCCGGGGCGCCCCTCGTCGTCGACGAAGGTCCGGCCGAGGGCTGCCTTCACTCCGAGCATCGGGAAGAGGTTCGGGTTGACGCTTTGGCCCGGCAGATCCTCGGGCTCGCCCACGCCGGTCAGGTTGGCGCGAGTGTCGGCAATGGCTGCCATGGCCGAGAACGCCCGGCTCCGCTCCTGCCACCGGAGGAAGTTCGCCGGCCCCACGACGTTGGTCGGGCGCTCGCTGGCGAATCGCCGCTCCCAGATCACCGCCAGGCGCTCGGCCTCGGAGTACGGCAAAGGCCGGATGAGCACGGTGTTCACCAGGCTGAAGACCGCGGTGTTGGCGCCGATGCCCAAGGCAAGGGTGCAGACGGCGACCGCCGTGAAGGCCGGGTTCTTCAGGAGAAACCGCGCGGCGAAGCGGAGGTCCGTCAGGAAGGTGCTCATAAGACACCGGTAGGAGCGACGGGCATGCCATTTGAGAAATCGGGGGAAACTCGCGCTTTCGCGCCTGTTCCCGCGCGCCCCGCCCACGACGCGTCCACGTCGTGCCGCCTCGGCCGTGTCCGCGGCCGGACGGGCCGCGTCCCGAAAGCGGACTCCGGGCGAGGACACGCCCAACGCGGATAGGATGGAGGCATGCCCCCAAGAGCGCCGGAAAGCCCTGACTCGGTCTTCCCCATCGCCCCCCCGGTCGAGCCGATGCTCGCCAAGCTCGCAGACACGCTGCCGGACGGTCGGGGTTTCCTCTACGAGCCCAAGTGGGACGGATTTCGCGCGGTCGTCTTTCGCGGCGCGGGCCAGGTCTACATCCAGAGCCGCGACCTTCGGCCGCTCGACCGCTACTTCCCGGAGCTGCACGAGGCGCTTCTGCAACTGCTGCCCCACGGCTCGGTGGTGGACGGCGAGGTCGTCATCGCGGGCCCACGGGGCCTGGACTTCGACGCGTTGCAGCTGAGACTCCACCCCGCCGCATCCCGCGTCGCGAAGCTCGCGGAGCAGACGCCGGCTTCGTTCGTGGCCTTCGACCTCCTCGCTCTGGAGGGACGCGACTTGAGAGGCGAACGCCAGGACCGCCGCCGTGAACTGTTGGAGGCAGCGCTCGGTGGCTCGACGCCGCCCTTGCACGTGACGCCGGTGACGAGGGATCGCCAGGTGGCCTCGGAATGGCTCGAGCGGTTCGAGGGGGCCGGACTCGACGGTGTCGTGGTGAAGCCGGCGTCGGGCATCTACCAGCCCGGCAAGCGGGCCATGATCAAGGTCAAGCACGCGCGGACCGCCGATTGCGTGGTGGCCGGGTTCCGCTGGTACAAGACGACCGCCGGGGCGGTGGGGTCGCTGCTGCTGGGACTCTACGACGAGCGCGGGACGCTTCACCACGTTGGTGTGACGTCCTCGTTCACCGCGGTGGCGCGCAAGCAGCTGGCCACCGAGCTCGAGCCTCTGAGGAAGGGCGCGATGGAGGACCACCCCTGGCGGGACTGGGCGGGCGCGGGGGCGCAGGCGGCGCGGATGCCGGGCGGGCAAAGCCGCTGGAGCGCCGGCAAGGACCTCTCGTGGGAGCCGCTGCGGATCGAGCGCGTGTGCGAGGTCAAATACGACCACCTGCAGGGCGATCGCTTTCGGCACGCAGCGATCTTCCTGCGCTGGCGGCCGGACAAGCCGCCTCGCGAGTGCCGCTACGACCAGCTCGAGGTGGTGACGCCCTACGAGCTGGAAAAGGTGTTCGGCGCGGGCCGCCATGGGCGCTAGCGTCGCCCGACCACCAAACTCACCCGACCCGCTTGCGCCTCCGGGAGGGCTGCACGCGCGGAGGCTCCCCGGATTGCTTCGCGAAGTGCGGCGGCCAGGGCGCGTCGCCCTGTCCTTCCTTCTCCTGCCGTGCGGACAACTCCAAGAGTCCCTCCAGCGAGCACGCGCGCCGGTCGATCCCCGCGTGCCGGTCTCCCACCGCGGCGAACCGTGCCGGCATCGTCGCCATCGTGAAGTCGGCGGGGTCGCACGTCGCGACCTCGTTCCAGGCGAGGGGCGCGGAGACCCGCGCGTCGTCGGTGGGCCGCACAGAGTAAGCCCCCGCAACCGTCCGGTCCTTCGCGTTCTGGTTGTAGTCGAGGAACACGCCGTGGCGTTCCTCCTTCCACCACTTGCTGGTCGCCAGCGCGGGCACGCGCCGCTCCACCTCCCGCGCAAACGCGAGTGCCGCGCGCCGGACCTGGTCGAAGCCCCAATGTCGTGTTATCCGCACGGACACGTGCATGCCGCGCTTGCCCGACGTCTTGGGCCAGCCCACCAGGCCCAGGTCCTCGAGCGTGGCCTGGACCACGCCGGCCACCTCGCGCACCTGGCTCCACCCGACGCCCGGGACCGGGTCGAGGTCCACTCGCATCTCGTCCGGATGATCCACGTCCTCCGCCCGCACCGGGTGCGGGTGCAACTCCAGACAGGCCAGGTTGGCCAGCCAGGCCAGCGACGCCGCGTCGCGCGGGACCACCTCCTCTGCCGAGCGGCCGGACGGGAAGCGGAGTGTGACAACCTCGAGCCAACCCGGGCGCGAGCTCGGCGCTCGCTTCTGGTAGAAGAACTCCCCGTTGATGCCGTTGGGGTAACGCACGAGGACGTTCGGTCTCCCTCCAGACCCGCGCAAGGCTCCCTCGGCTATCGCCAGGTAGTAGTGGGCGAGGTCGAGCTTGGTGTGCCCCGCGTTTGGAAAGAGGACTTTCGTGGGGTTGGTCACCGCCATGTCCCGGCCGTCCACCAGGATGACTTCGCGGGCGCGAGTTTCCGCCATGAAGGCAGTGAATGCACGCGCCGCGCCCACTGCGCAGCTCGGGCCTGCCCGCCGCCTCGCGGACGCGCGCGGAACTTGCAAGGCGTTTGCGAGGCGTGGCTGGGCCGGAGCCCTGCCTGACCTCTCCTTCAGACCAAGGGACAACATGGCGACCAAGCGCCGCCCGCGAACCGGGCTGGTGGCACACGAACGACAGCATCTCCGCGCGAGACGTGCTCGAGGCCGCACCGGACGCGCTGGTGATCGTGAACGACGCCGGGCATCATCGTCCAGCTGAACGCCCCGACCGAGCAGCTCTTCGGGCACACCCGGGAGGCGCTTCTCGGCCAGCCGATCGAGGTGCTGATCCCGAGCGCGTACCGGGCGGACCACGTGGACCACCGCGCCGGCTACCAGCACGAGCCGCGCCGCCGCCCGATGGGCGCCGGGCCGGAGCTGTACGGCCTGCCGCAGCGACGGCAGCGAGTTCCCGGTCGAGATCAGCCTCTCCCCGCTGAAGACCAACCGCGGCACGCTGGTGATCGCCGCCGATCCGGGACATCTCCGCGCGCAAGCGCGCGGAGGCCGAGCGCAGCCACCTGATCCGCGAGCGGGCGCTCTACGCCGAAATCTCCCGGCTCGCCCGGCAGGACGCCCTCACCGGGCTGCCCAACCGAAGCGCTGCTGCACGATCGCCTCGGCCAGCGCCATCGCCGCCGCGGACCGGCACAGCCACCAGCTGGCGGTCCTGTTCCTGGACCTCGACCGCTTCAAGCACGTCAACGACTCGCTGGGGCACGGCGCCGGCGACCAACTGCTCCGTCCGTGGCGCAGCCGGCTGTCGGCCAGCGTGCGCGCGACGGACACGGTGAGCCGTCAGGGCGGGGACGAGTTCGTGATCCTGCTGTCGGAGGTCGCAGCACCGGGAGGACGTGGCGGCGGCGGCCGAGAAGATCATCGCGGCCGTGAACGGCGCGCACCGTCGTCGGGAAGCACGAGCTTCACGTCACGGTGAGCATCGGGATCGCCGCTCTACCCGGATGACGGCGGCGACGCGGAGACGCTGATCAAGAACGCCGACATCGCGATGTACTACGCCAAGGACCACGGGCGCGACAACTACCAGTTCTTCGACCGAGGAGATGAACACGCGCATCGTCGAGCGGCAGGCGCTCGAGGGCAGCCTGCGCGTGGCCATCGAGCGGCGCGAGTTCGTGCTCCACTACCAGCCGAAGGTCGACCTCGAGACCGGGGACGATGATCGGCGCCGAGGCGCTCGTCCGCTGGCGGCATCCCGGACCGCGGGCTCGTCCCGCCGGAACGGTTCGTCCCGGTCGCCGAGGACAGCGGGCTGATCGTCCCGATCGGCCAGTGGGTCCTGCGCGAAGCCTGCCGGCAGGCGCGCGAGTGGCAGGCCGGCCGGGCTCGCACCCGTGCCGGTCGCGGTCAACATCTCCGCGCTCGAATTCCGCGAGCAAGGGCTTCCTCGACGGGCGTCCGACGCATGCTGGCGAAACGGGCCTCGACCCGCGCCTGCTGGAACTCGAGCTGACCGAGACCGTCCTGATGGAAAGCGCGGCCACCGCCGCGGGTGCTGCGCGAGCTGAAGGCGATGGGGCTACGCCTCGCGGTGGACGATTTCGGCACCGGCTACTCGAGCCTCAGCTACCTGATGCAGTTCCCGATCGACGCGCTGAAGGTGGACCAGTCCTTCGTCCGGGAGATCATCTGCGACCAGCGAGGGCTCGCCCATCATCACCGCCGTCATCAGCATGGGCAAGAGCCTGCGGCAGCGCGTCATCGCGGAGGGCATCGAAACGCCGGAACAGCTCGCGTTCCTGCAGGCGCAGCGCTGCGAGGAAGGGCCAGGGATTCCATTTCAGCCGGCCGCTCGAGGCCGACCACTTTGCGGCACTGCTCGAGCGACGGCCAGGTCACGGTGGCGGGGACGACGCGGACGGCTACAGCGGCGCGGACTAGGCGGTGAGCCACGGGTGGCGGGCGGGCCGCCGCAAGCGCCGGCTCCGCGGGCGCCTCGTTTGATTGAGGTGCCCGTCTGACCGGGGGACGTCCGGCCACTGCCCCCTCAGCCCCGGGGGGCTGCTGGGGGCCATCGATCCTCCCTCCTGCCAGTCGAGCAGGCGACACGGGTCGCGCCCCCGGCTGCGGTCTGCCGCTACTCGGGCTTCAGGTCGTGGGCCGCCTTGCCGGTTTCCATGTCCATCGGCATGGACCAGTGTTCGTGGGTGATGCGCCACGAGCCGCCGGCCTTTTCGAAGCCGATCGTCTCGCGCATCCAGGCGCCTTCCTCCTTGCCCTCCGCGGTGGTACCGACGAGGCGCACGAGCAGGCCGGCGAAGGCCAACGACTCACCCGCGGCGATCTTCAGGTATCGCGTCTCCACTCTGACCGGCCCCGGAAACCACTGGAGGAACTCCTCCCAGTTCTTCCGGAAGGTCCCGGGGTCCATCTGCAAGGGCCCGATCGCGTCGAAGAAAACGGCGCCCGTGGCGTAGAACGACAGCAGCCGGTCGACGTCCCGGGCGCGAAGCGCGCCGGCCCAGTCGTCCATCAGTTTGCGAACCTCGGCCTCGGCCGGATACGCCTGATCTGCATGCATGGCTTCTCCCCCTTCACTCACGCGTCAGCGTTCAGTTGTAGAACCGCCAGTCGACGGACGTGGCGCGCGTCAGCTTCTGCCGGCCGAGCGCCAGGCGCAGCAGCGTGATCGGCATCGCGCCCTGGCGCAGAACCTCGTCGTGGAACGCCTTCTCGCCCATCTGGCCGCCGTCCACCAGCTCCTTCCGCAGGCCGCGCAGCTGGAGCCCGCCGAGCAGGTACGCCGCCTGGTAGAGCGGGCCGTAGCCGCCCTGGAACGAGCGGCGCACTTCGCCGTCGCGTTGTCGCGCTCGAAGCCGACGCGGTCCACCAGGAAGTCGACGCACTCCTGCGGCGACCACTCGCCCATGTGGAACTTCAGCGAGAAGATGATGCGCGCGCACCGGTGCATGCGCCAGAACAGCGCGCCGATCTTCTTCTCCGGCGTGTCGTGGAAGCCCATGTCGTACATCTGCATCTCCCAGTACAGCGGCCACCCCTCGCTGTAGAACGGGCTGTTGCCGCCGAGCGACGGGCGGTAGCCGCTGAACCGCGCGGTCGTGTAGAACACGAGGTTGTGACCCGGGATCATCTCGTGGAACGCCGTGGCGTGCGAGAACGGCGTGTTGTTGCCGCGCATGCTCTGGATGCGCGCCTCGTACTCCATCGTGTCGGTCGGGTACGACACGCTGATCTGGTTGCCGCCCGTGAAGAACGGGTTCACCAGCTGCCGCTCGGGCGTCATCATGATCATGCGCAGCGACTCGGCCGCCACCGCCGGGACCGTCAGCAGGTCGTTCGCGCGCAGGTAGTCCACCGCTTCGAACATCAGGTCGCGGATGACCCCCGCCTGCCCGCCCGGCGGCGGGTGCATCGTCTTCACCTTCTCCAGCGCCTGCTTCCAGTCGGCGAAGCCGAGCGCGGACGAGGCGCGCTTCATCTCGGCGTCGCACCAGGCGAACTCCCGCTCGCCGATCGCGATCAGCTCCTCGGGCGTGTAGGGAATCAGCTCGTCCTGCAGGTCGAAGACGAGCCCCTCGCGGCCGCGCGCCGGGCCGGGGATGCCGCTGGTGTCGGCCTTGCGCGGCGGGTTGGCGCGGCAGCGTCGCCCCGTCGCGGGCGATCTGCTGCTCGGCCATCTTCCGGATGTAGAGGTAGTCCACCTGCGCGTTCCGCGTCAGCTTGTCGAAGTCGAGTGTCCTGAGCGCCTTCAGCCAGGCCTCGTAGAAGGCGCGGTCGCGGACCACGGCTGGCGCGCCCGGCCCCGGCGTCCGGGGCGCGGTCCCGGCGGACGCCTGGCCGGCCGGCTGCTGCACCCCGCGCACGTCCGACCGGGGCCGGCTGCGGGTCCGCCGCGACCCGTGCCGCCGCCGCGCCCGCCCCGGCCGGTCATCCCGCGGAAACGCTGGACGATCGCCGGTCATCTCGTCCTGCGGCAGCGCCATCAACTCCTCCAGGTCCGGCACCGACGGGAACTTCGGCGCGGGGGCCGGCTCGATCGCCTTCACGGCCGGTGCCGGGACGTTCGGCGCCGAAAGGTCCGCGGCGGCAACCTTGTCCTTGAGCAACGCCGCGTAGCCCTGGAGCGCCGCGTCCGCGCGCTTGAACGGCAGCCCCATCCACCACGTGAAGAGCGGGTCGTAGCCGTTGTAGAAGGTGAACCACTCGGCGAGGCTCGCCTGCAGGAGCCTCGACCGCCGTGGCCCCGCGCGTCGCAAGGTCCTTGCCGACGCGCAGCCCGTCGGCGCCGCCCCGCCAGTCCCGCCTCGACCCTCACACGCGTCGACGCCACCTGCCTGGTGATGTCGTTCAGCACGCCCGCAGGCTTCTGCGGCTCCGGGTCCTCCATACGGATGCGCGCCTCCACCATTTGCACGATGGCGGGGGCGAAGGGCACGAGCGGGGCCACTTCCGCCAGCGACCGCGTCTCCGTTTCCAGTTGCGCCAGGTTCGCATCGATCGCGCCCTTCAAGGCGTCGAGGTCCGCCCGCGCGCGCCGGCGACAGGCGCGCGGCGTCGAGGCGTGTCAAGCGCCGCCTGCCAATCGAGGTCGAACCGCTTCAGCCGCGCGATCCGGTTCGGCGACTGCGACAGCCCCGGCAGCTCGCCGCCCGCGGCCGAAGCCCTGCTGCATTCCGCCCTGGTAATTGCCGGAAAGCGTCGTGCGATCGAGCGAGTAGCGTGCCGCCACCAGCCGCATCTCGCTCTGCCGCGGCTGGAGGAGGGGGCGGAGGTCCTTGGGCGGCGCCTGCTCCGCGGCCTGCGCCTGCACTTGGGCGCCCGGCGGCTGCGCCTGCGCCTCCACACGGAAGCCATCGGCTCCGGCAACCAGCAGGCACGCGGCGGTCACACACGCGAACAGATCCGGTCTTCGTCTCATCGTTCGGGCTCCAGGGGCGGGTGCGATCTGACGGAGCAGTATAGTTCCAGGGCTGCTCCTCTGGCTCGCAGGCTTTGGGCCCGCCTGGAGGAGACGTGCCGGGCCGGCACGGCACCGGCCCGGCGGCAAAAGAGCGTCTGTCCTCCTACGACTGATGGAAGCCGTCGTCATCCCGCAGGATGTCGCGCAGCCACCACTCCTGCTTTTCGTAGACCTGCACCGTCTTCGCGAGGATGTCGGCGGTGCCCGGGTCGTCGTGTTCGTCGGCAGCCTTCGCCGTGTCACGCACCTGCCTGATTACCGACAACAGGTTCTGCCGCGCCTCCTCCACCATCTCCCGCATGGTCGAGTGAGGGGCGGCGATGGCGACGACCGCGAGGTCGGTCAAATCGTTGGGATGGGCCGGCGGATCCTGCCCGATCATGCGGATACGTTCGGCGAGCGGGTCGAGGTTGGCCAGTGCCTCCTCCGCGAACTTGTCGAAGAGCTTGTGGAGATCCCGGAAGTGGGGTCCGTAGGTCTGCCAGTGGTAGTGCTTGTAGTTGAGATACAGGAGGAACGCGTCGGCGACCTCCCGCCGGAGACCCTGCACGACGGGGCTGTCCGGCTTGTTCTCGGCGGAGATGCTGCGCTCGACCTCGGGTGCCGTCCGGGTGACCTGTTCCTTCTGCTGTGCCATCTATAGCTCTCCTGCGACTGGAATGGTCGCGTTGTCCCGGTCCTGCGAAGTGAGGATGTGATGCAAGAACCGGACACGCTGCGTCGCGCCGGGCCGGCGGTTGCCGGAGCGCCCGAACGAGTGTAATATGCAACCAGGAGGTTGCGCATGAACGTTACCGAACTCAGCCGCGTGGATCGCACGATCGAGATCGGAGCGTCGCCCGAGCGCGTGTGGCAGGCGCTCACGGATCCGACCGCCTTCTCCCAGTGGTTCCAGGTGACCGTGGAAGGTCAGATCGCCCAGGGCGCCAGCGTGTGGATGACGTCCACGCACACCGAACACGCCGGCCAGCGGTTCCAGGTGTGGTATCTCGAGCTGGACGCCCCCCGCCGCCTCGTCTGGCAGTGGCATCCAGGCGAGGTGGACCCCGCGGTCGATTACTCGCGCGAGCCGCCGACCACGGTCACCTTCACCCTCGAGCCCTCCGGCAGCGGAACCCGGCTGACGGTGTCCGAGACGGGGTTCGACCGCATCGCTCTCGCGCGCCGCGCGAAGGTCTACGCCGACAACAGCCAGGGCTGGACTGAAGTGCTGGTGTGGTTGCAGCGGTATGCCGAGGCAAGATAGCAGGAGGCAGGCCGCGGCGGCGCCGCTGTTCGCCGCGCTCGGCGATTCGACGCGCCTCGCGCTCGTGCACCGGCTGGCGGCGGGGCCGGCGTCGATCACCGCGCTGACCGACAGCTGCGGCGGCGCGATGTCCCGCCAAGGCATGACGAAGCACCTTCGTGTCCTCGCGACGGCCGGGATCGTCGCGGGCCGGCGGGAGGGCCGCGAGCACGTGTGGGCGCTGAACCAGAAGAAGCTCGACGAGGCCCGGCGCGCGCTCGACGTCATCACCCGCCATTGGGACGATGCACTGGCGCGCTTGAAGGCGCACGTCGAGAACGCCTGAGGGTCGGGTGAGGACCGCCTATACGCACTTCACACTGCGGGCCCACCCGTGATGTGGGCCGTGGTGATCCGCCCGATTGCCGGGGTGCCCGCCTGCCGCATCACCATCTGCAGCTCGCGGCGGAGGATGGAGAGGACCACCTCCACGCCTTCCTGGCCGAACGCCGCCAGGCCCCAGATGTACGGGCGCCCGATCCCCACCGCCGTGGCGCCGAGCGCGATCGCCTTGAAGATGTCGGTGCCGCGGCGGAACCCGCTGTCCACCATCACGGGCACCCGTCCCGCCGTCCCGGCCGCAACCTCCGCGACACACTCAATCGTGGAACGCCCGCTGTTCTCCGCGCGGCCGCCGTGGTTCGACACGAACACGGCGTCCACGCCATGCCCGATCGCGATCTCCGCGTCCTCGCGGGTGACGATACCCTTGAGGACCAGCTTCATCGACGAAGCGTCCTTGAGCCGCTTCACGAAATCCCAAGTCGGCGGCCCGACCTCCGGCGCCGCCGGGGCGGGCTTCGAGATCCGCGATCATCGGCTTGCGGCTGTTGTCGTTGAGGCCATTCGGGTGACAGGACGCGCACGTCTCCGTGTCACGCCGCCGCGCGCGCGTCCCGGTCAGTCGATTGCTGCCGCCAATCAGGTCCACCGTGAAGACGAGCGCCGGGCTGCCCGCCGCCTCGGCCCGCCGGATCATCTGCCGCGTCTGGTTCCAGTCGTTGCGTTGGTACAACTGGAACCACACCGGCTCGCCACGGGCCGCGGTGACCTCTTCGATGGAGGCGGTGGCCGGAGACGCGAGCATGAAGACATGCCGCACCGCCTTGCATGCGCGGGAGACGGCGAGTTCGCCGTCCGCGTGGAAGGCCCGGTGGCTGCCGACCGGGCACAGGAAGATCGGCGTTTCCCAGGCGGTGCCGAACAGGGACACCCCCGTGTCGACCTTGCCGATGTCCACGAGCCGCCTCACGCGCAGCCCGTAGCGCGTGAAACCCTCCCGGTTGGCCCGCACCGTCGCGTCGTCGTCGGTTCCCGTCTCCAGGTAGCCGAAGTGGGCGGGCGAGAGGTTCCTGCGAGCGACGGCCTCGAAGTCGAACACGTCGAGCGCGTCCTTGGCGGCGGTGATGAGGTCGCTTTGACGGCCCCCGAGAGCCGAAGCCCACAGTTTCACGTCCAGGCCGGCGAGCACAGGGCTCGCAGCGAGGAACCGCAGCAGCGCGCGGCGGGCGGTCTGCTGGTGCGGGGCAACAGGCGTGTTGGCGCTCATGGTGTGCTCCCGGGGGCGGTGTCCGCACGGATTCTACACGCATGCGCGGCCCTTCCGGCGCGAGGCGCCCCCTCGCCCCTCCGCCTTCGGCCATAATAGGCCCGTGCGAGAGCTTCGGACGGTCACAGTCACCCGCTACGTCACCCCGCTGCGCGAAGGGGGCTCCCTCCCGGCGATCGTCGAGGCAGACGACGACGGGCTGTACGTCCTGAAGTTCCGGGGCGCCGGGCACGGCGCGCTGGCGCTCGTCGCGGAGCTCGTCTCGGGCGAGATCGCCCGGGCCCTGGGTCTGCCCGTTCCGGAGATCGTCTTCGCGGCGCTGGACCCCGACCTTGCCCGCACGGAGCCGGACCCCGAGATCCACGCGCTGATCCACGACAGCGCAGGCCTGAACCTCGCGCTCGACTACCTGCCCGGCTCCGTGAACTTCGACCCGGTGGTCCACCAGGTGCCGCCCGAACTCGCCTCCCGGATCGTCTGGTTCGACGCGTTCGTCAGCAACGTGGATCGCACGCCGCGAAACACGAACATGCTGATGTGGCACCGCGCGCCGTGGTTGATCGATCACGGCTCCACGCTGTACTTTCATCACACGCCGGGGTGGGAGGCGGACCCCAATCGGGCGCGGGCTCCGTTCAAGCCGATTCGGGACCACGTACTCCTCAAGTTCGCCGCGCGGCTCGAACAGGATGACGAGGCGATGGCGGCCGCGCTGAGCCCGGACGTCATCGACGGGATTTTGGCGCTCGTGCCCGCCGGATGGCTGGAGGATCGCGCGGCGGGATTGAAGTCCGAGGACCTCCGCGCCGCGTACCGGCGGTATCTGCTCGACCGGCTCGCGGCGCCCCGGGGCTTTCTCGAGGAGGCGGCCCGTGCCCGCTGAACACACCTACGACTACGCCATCATCCGTGTCGTGCCGCGGGTGGACCGCGGCGAGCAGGTGAACGTGGGCGTCATCCTCTCGTGCCCCGACGTGGACTTCCTCGACGCCAGGATCGAGCTGGACGAGGCCGTGGTGCTGGCGTTGGACCCGGAGGTGGACCTGGCGGCCATCAGGGCAAACCTCGACGTGATCCCCGCGGTCTGCCGGGGCGGTCCGGAAGCCGGCCCGATCGGTCAGCTGCCGTCGCGCGGGCGTTTCCGGTGGCTGGTCTCCCCGCGCAGCACGATCATCCAGCCGTCCGACGTGCACACCGGGAGAACCGCCGATCCCGCCGCCTGCCTGGAGCACCTGGTGGAGCGAGTCGTCCGCAGGCAGCGGACGCCGTAGCCCGTTGTCCGCCAAACACAGGATCCACCCATGATCCACCGAATCCTCTGTCCGCTCGACCTGTCGGACTTCTCGAAGCGCGCCTTCGAACACGGCCTGGTGCTCGCGCGCTGGTACGGCGCGAGGATCGTCGCGCTCCACGTCTTCACCGGCTTCATGCCGCCCGGGGACGCGAGCACCTACCCGGGCTGGCTGCGCCGCGTGCCGGAGGCCCGGGACGAGATCGACCGCGAGCTGCGCCAGCAGGTGTCCTCCCCCTTGGCGGAGGGGATGGACGTGCCGCTGGTCGTTCGCGAGGGCGATCCCGTGTCGGAGATCCTCGCGGAGGCGAAGGCGACGCCCGCCGACCTGATTGTCCTGAGCACGCACGGGCGAAGCGGCTTCGATCGCCTGACGCTCGGGTCGGTGGCCGAGAAGGTGCTCCGGAAGGCGCCGTGCCCGGTGCTCCTCGTTCCCGCGCAGGCCGATGGCCCGGGCGGTCCGTTCGGGGGATACCGCCGCATTATCTGCGCCAGCGACTTTTCGGAGGACTCGCGGCGGGCGCTGGACTTCGCGCTGTCGATCGCCGAGCGCGCAGGTTCGCGCCTCACGCTCGCACACGTGGTCGAAGTCGCCGACAACCCCGAAGTCCTGGAGGGAGATTCGCCGCTCGCCGTGTTGCGGCGCGAACGGATTGCGCGCGCCGAAGAGCGGCTGAGGGCGCAGGCTGCGGAGCACCAAGGCCGGGGACCGACGGTGGACGCTGCGGTCCGGCTGGGCCGCGCCCACACCGAGTTGCTGGCGCTGGCGAGGGAGACCGCTGCCGATCTCCTCGTGCTGGGTGTCCGGGGCAGGGGATCCGTGGACCTCACGCTGTTTGGGTCGACCACCAACCAGGTGGTGCGGCGGGCCAAGTGCGACGTGCTGACGGTGGGCCGGGGCTCGCAGTAACGCGACGGCGGAGGGCGGCGCCTACATCCTGCCTTCTGCCTTCCGTGCGACGGCGTTCAGGACTGCAATCGCGACGAAGTTCAGCGCGACCAGCACGAACACGACCCGCAGCCCGGACGACGCGGCCAGGTGCCCGGCCAGCCAGGGCATCGTCATCCCGCCCGTCAGCGCCACCGTGAAGAGAATGCCGAAGACCGTTCCGGAGTGGTCCTTGAACCGAGCGCCCGCGATACCGAGGACGGTCGGAAAGATCCCCGCAAGCGCAAGGCCCGTGAGGATCATGCCGGCGACGGCGGCCGCTGCCGACGGCGCGAGACCCACGATGAGGGCGCCCGCTGCCGCACCGGCCGCGCCGCCAAGCACCGTTGCGTGGGCGCCCGCCCGCCCGAGCAACCCCCGGCTGAGGACCAGCCGGCCGGCCATGATCGCCACCCAGTACATGCCGAGTTGGTACGACGCGAGCGCCACCGGCATTGCCAGGGCCTGGGTCAGGAAGGTGGCGAGGTAGCCGCCGAGCACGAACTCGTTCCCCGACTCGAAGAACAAGAGGAAGGCCAGCGCGAGCACGACGGGCATGCGAGCGAACCGCCGGACCTCCGCGATCGGCAGCCCGTGCCGTTGCTTGGCCGCGGGGAACGGGAGGGCGACGGCGGCCAGCGCCGTGGCCAGGCACAGCGCGGCGGCGGCCAGGAGCAGCGCCCCGAGGCCCACGCGGGCGAGAAGCGCCCCCACGCCGAATGGCAGCAGCAGCGCACCGATCCCGTAGAACACGCCGAGCAGGTTGAGCGCCGCCCCTTTCGCGGCGGGGTCGTCGTGAAGGTCCGCGACCAGCGTGTTCGCGCTTGCGTTGATCGCGCCCCCGCCGAATCCCAGGCACACGACCGCGGCCAGCAGGAGGCTGAAGTGGGACGCGCCGGCCACCGCGGCGAGCGCCGCCCCCACCAAGGCGATGCCGAGCGTCAGCGGCGCCTTCATCCCGTAGCGGTCCATCGCCGGACCCACCAGCACGCTGGCGGTCAGCATCCCCGCGTTCATCACCAGGAACAACGTGCCGGTGTCGGCGAGGCCCAGCGACAGCCGTTCGGAGAGGACGGGCATGACGGCGCCGAGCAACGCAACGACGATCCCGAAGACGAACATGCCTGCGAACGCCACCGCGTCGAGGGGCCCGAGGCGGGTGTGTCGGCGAGCCGTCGCCGCAGGTGGTGTCGTCATCACCGGGTTCCGGCAGCGGGATCCGGCGCCCGTTGGAACCAGCGGCGCGCGTACTCGTCGAAGACCCCGAGATTGTGGTCCTTCTCGACGCCCTCGACGTTGGGCGAGACGAACGTCGTCAGGTCGTGACCCGACGCGGCCAGCCGGGCTCCGGTCTCGGCCACCAGCGCCATCGCGATCGACACGACCGCGATTGTCGAGCCCGCGCCGATCTTCTCGCGCCGCCCAATGTCCACCTGCGCGTCCTCGGGTGCCACGCAGTTGTCGATCGCGATGTCGGCGACCTCGGACAGCGCCTTGCCGCTGGAGTGGGTCCGGGCCGCCGTGCGGGCGTTCTCGAGCGACGACACGGTCACGACCTTCGCGCCCCGCCCCCGCGCGTAGAGGGCGGCCTCGATAGGCGCCGCGTTCAAGCCGCCGTGCGAGAAGACGATCAACACGTCGCCGGAACCCATCGGGTAGCTCTGGAGGAACTGCGCCACGTAGCCCTCACGGCGCTCGATCCACAGCAGCTCGCGCGCCCCGTTCGGGCCGACGACGTTCGACCACATGAGGCGCGGGTCGTAGAGCGGGTAGAACCCGACGAAGCTGCCGTAACGCGGGAAGACGTCCATCACCGGGATCACCGAGTGGCCGCTGCCGAACAGGTAGACGCGGCCGCCACCGCCAATCGTCGCCGCGCACAGCGCGCCGGCCTGCTCCAGCTTCTCCAGCTGCGTGGAGCGGATGCGTTCGAGAACGTCGCCGATGCGGTCGAAGTAGCGGGTGGCGGACATGATCAGAGATGGTCCAGTGCAAGGCGGGCGGCGCCCAGAAGGCCGGCGTCCGCGCCAAGTCGTGTGAGTTCGATGCGGCAGCCCGAAACCGCGATGGGCTGCGCCCAGCGGCGGACTTCCGCGCGGATGCGGTCCACGAGCAGGTCCCCGGCGCCCACCAGCAGCCCGCCTCCAAGGACGACCGCCTCGGGGTTGAACGCGCTAATCAGGTTCGCGATCCCCATCGCGGTGAAGCGGGCGGCACGATCGAGGGCGGCAAGCGCCCTGGGCTCGCCGGCCCGCGCCGCGGAGACGACGGCCGCTGCGTCGTTCATGCCGGCTTGGCGAGCCACCGATGGGCCGGCCGACTCGGCCTCCCAGCATCCCACCGCGGCGTAGGCCTCGCGCCACTCCGGCGTCAGGGCAAACCAGCCCGCCGCACCGGCAATGCCGGCGGCTCCACGGAGCACCCGGCCATCGGCGATGATACCGACGCCGATCCCGGTGCCGATGGCGACGAAGATGACGTGCCGGAGGCCGCGGGCCGCGCCGAGCCACGACTCGCCGAGGACGTAGCCGGCGCGGTCGCTGTCAATGAACACGTCGAGGGCGATCTTGTCCCTCAACGCGTGGAGGAGGGGTACTTCTTCAGGGCCCCAGAGGTTGGGGCACCAGGCGTGGCCGATCGCGGCGTTGTAGATGCCGGGGACGATGACGCCGACGGCCTCGCAGTCGCTGGCGGCGCCCGCAATCTGCGCGACGCTGCCCTCGAGCGAGTGCTCGGCCGGGAACATCCGCAAATCGTGGACCGCGCCATCCTCGCCCACGCGGGCAATCGCCGTCTTCGTCCCCCCAAGGTCAACCGCCAGCACCATGGTGCCGGAACCTCGTAGCCCCTACTTCTTCTTCTCGGGGGCGGGCGGCGCGGCCGGCGGCGCGGCCGGCGGGATGTCGCCACTCATCATCTGCACGTCGAAACGCCACTGGCCTCCGAGCTTCTTCACGATCCAGAATCACCTTGCCGCGGTACCGCTCCTCGGCCCCGCCGGCGGGCCGCAGGTTCAACTGGTAGGTCGTGAAGACGTAGGCAAGGGACCCCTGGCCGTCGAGCGTCAACTCGTCGAGCACCAGGTCGGTGGCCCCCTCCTCCTTGAGACGGCCCTCGAAGTACGTCTTCACCAGCTCCACGCCGCGGAGGGTGCTGCGGTTGGGCGGCATGATCACGGCGTTGCCGGAGAACAGCGCCGCCAGCTTCTCGACGTCCTGGGCGTTGTAGGCCGAAACGAAGTTGGAGACCAGCTGCCGGATCTGCGTGGCGTCCTCCTTCCCGAACTCCTGGGACGGAGCCGGCCCGCCGCCGCACCCGACCAACCCTGCCGCCACGACTGCCACCATCAGGAAACGCACCATGACGACGATCCTCCTGTCGATGAAAGGGTCACCTTGCTGCAATCCAGCATTGTGCACCATCTGGCGGGGGCGTGGAGCGTGATTTCGCCTCGCGCCGCTCAGGCGCCGGGCGGTCCGAACGCGTGCGCGGCCGCGACCGCCGCGCGGATGTTGTTCCAATTGGCCTCCGCCGGCAGCGTGCAGTCGGCGCCCAGGACGAAGGGCGGAATCGCTTCCTTCAGGGCGCCAGCCGCCGCCTTGCCGACCTGTTCCGCGTTTCCCGAGGCAATCACACCGTGGCGGTCGACGCCGCCCATGCACGGGCGCTTGAACATCCGGGCGATGTCCTTCCAGGACAGCTTCCCGGTGGTCAACTGCGGGTTGCAGTTCACCACGTGACCCGGGTAGTCGAGGTACGGCGACAGGTCGGCGTAGGGCCCGTTGTAGTCGCAGACGTGCAGGATGTTGAACGGGCACGACCGGTTGATCTCGTTCATCAGGACGAGGTCGAACGGCTTGACGTGCCGCGTGAACACCTGCGGGTCGGCGAACCTGCCCGCTTCTCCGCCCTGCGTCGAGGCGTAGAACCCGTCCACGCCCAGCCGGATGCACTCCCTGACGAACAGCATCAGGCTGTCCGTGATCGACTCGAGACCCTTGCGCACGGGTTCCGGGTTCTCCTGCAGGTGCGCGGTGAGGAGCGGCAGGCTGGTCGCGTGCCCGGCGCACATGAACGGCGAGTAGAGGGTCACGAGGACGAGGGCTTCCTTCTTCGCCTCCTTCACCAACCCCTGCACGGCCTCGAGGACCGGCTGGTAGAAGTCCAGCTTGTACGACGGCATCCTCCGCCAGTCTTCGGGGCGCTTGATCTCCGGAAGCGGAGGAAAGGTCCGCTCGTACTGGATCTTCACGAAGTCCATGCCCGTGTGGCGAAAGTACTCGAGGTGCTTCCGTACGGCCGGCTGGCCGAAGTGGAAGGCCGGGTCGAAATGGAGGAAGAACGCGGCCGGGACGTAATCCTGACGGGCGCCCTTGTCGAGCAGCGCCATCATGGTGTCGCGCTTGTTCCGTTCCGCAAACATGGGATTCCTCCCCCTGAGGGCCGCGGCGGCGGCAAGAGCCGAGCAGAGAAAGCTCCGGCGCGACGTCGGAAGCGGCGTGGCAGCACCGTGGCTCATACAAACCTCCGGACGGGCTCCCGGGCAGCGGCCGCCCGTTCAGCAGGCAGCCGGACACCAGCGGCGGGCATCTTACTCCAGAGAGGCCCCCCAGCGGCACGGGATTGGTCCATTACGACTCCACTGATGACTCGGCTTGACCGCGTGACGACGAACGAAACCACCAGATCAAGAGAACAGATAGAGGGCGTCTGTGCCCTTCGTGCCTTCCGTTTCTTCGTGGTGAAGACAAGTGAATTCCCGTCTAGAATGGCCGTCGAGGTTCGCCCATGGCCAACCGGGGACGACGGACGTTTCTGAAGGCGGCGGCGGCAACGGGGATGGCGGTGACGGCGTTGCGGCAAGGTGTCGCGTCCGCGGACGCCCGCGGCATGCAGGGCACCGGCGATTCCGATCGGGCCTACTGGGTTTCGGTCCTGCGAAAGCTGGCCGACCCGGTTCTCGAGAACCTGGCGGCCGGCACGCTCGTGGCGCGCATGCCGGTCGAGGGGCCGCCCAACCGGAAGGCGGTGACGCACCTCGAGGCGGTCGGGCGACTCCTGACCGGCATCGCGCCCTGGCTGGAGCTGGGGGCGGGCGACTCGGAAGAAGGCCGCCTGCGGAAGCGATACGGCGATCTGTCGCGACGGGCGCTCGCGGTCGGCCTCGACAAGGCGTCGCCCGACGCGCTGAACTTCACGCAGGGTGCGCAACCCCTCGTCGATGCCGCCTTCCTCGCCCAGGCGATACTTCGCGCCCCGACGGCGCTGTGGCGGGAGCTCGATCGCGCGACACAGGCCGCCCTGGTGGCGGCGCTCGAATCGACGCGCGCCATCCAGCCGTACTTCAGCAACTGGCTGCTCTTTTCCGCCGCGGTCGAGGCGGCGCTGGCCGCGGCGGGCGCCAGCTGGGACCGCATGCGGGTGGACTACGCGCTGCGCCAGCACGAGCAGTGGTACAAGGGCGACGGCATCTACGGCGACGGTCCGGAACTGCACTGGGACTACTACAACAGCTTCGTGATCCAGCCGATGCTGCTGGACGTCCTCGACGCGTGCGCACCGAAGGTCGCGGCGTGGCAGGCGCTCGCCGGGCCGATGACGAAGCGGGCCCAGCGCTACGCCGCGATCCAGGAACGCCTGATCGCACCGGATGGCTCGTGGCCGCCGATCGGCCGCTCGCTGGCCTACCGCTTCGGCGCGTTCCAGCTCCTGGCGCAGGCCGCACTGCGGCGGATCCTCCCCGCGCCGCTCACGCCCCCCGGCGTGCGCTCGGCGCTGACGGCCGCCATTCGGCGCTCGGCGGATGCGCCGGGCACGTTCACCTCTGACGGCTGGCTCCAGATCGGACTCTGCGGACACCAACCCGGCGTCGGGGAAACCTACATCTCCACCGGCAGCCTCTACCTGTGCGCGGCAGCCTTGCTCCCGCTCGGGCTCCCCGAGACCGACGACTTCTGGACGGGTCCCCCCGCGCCGTGGACCAGCGCACGCGCTTGGTCGGGACGCGACTTCCCCATCGATCACGCATTGTGAGGCTGCGATGAAGCGCCACCTGAAGCACCTCCTCCTGCCGGCGCTGGTCCTGCTCGCGGGCTGCACCCGCCCCGCCGCATACGACGTGATTATCCGGAACGGCACGGTGTACGACGGTTCCGGGTCCCCGCCGGTCCAGGCCGACGTCGCGATTTCCGGCGACCGGATCGCCGCGGTCGGGTCGATTGCCGGCGAAGCCCGCGTGGTGATCGATGCCGGGGGCCGGGCCGTTGCCCCGGGCTTCATCAACATGCTCTCGTGGGCCACGGATTCGCTCATTCACGACGGGCAGTCCCAGAGCGAGATCCGCCAGGGCGTCACCCTCGAAGTCATGGGCGAGGGGATGTCGATGGGACCGTGGAACGACGAGATGAAGAAGGAAGACCTGCAGTTGCAGGGCGACATCAAGTACGACATCCCGTGGACCACGCTCGGGGAGTATCTCGAGCACCTGGAAAAGAAGGGCGTGGCGACCAACGTCGCCTCGTTCGTCGGCGCCACCACGGTGCGCATCCACGAGCTGGGCTACGCGAACCGGGCGCCGACCGCCGCGGAGCTGGATCGGATGCAGGCGCTGGTGCGGACCGCCATGGAAGAGGGCGCGCTCGGGGTCGGTTCCGCACTCATCTACGCCCCGGCGTTCTACGCGAAGACCGACGAGCTCGTGGCGCTCGCGCGCGAGGCGGGGCGCTATCGGCGGCACGTACATCTCGCACATGCGGAGCGAGGCCGGTCAGCTGCTGGAGGCGCTGGACGAGCTGATTCGCGTCGCCCGCGAGGCGAAGGTTCCCGCGGAGATCTACCACCTCAAGGCGGCCGGCCAACAGAACTGGCCGAAGATGGATCAGGCGATTGGCAAGATCGAGGACGCGCGCCGGACCGGGCTCTCGATTACCGCCGACATGTACACGTACACGGCCGGCGCCACCGGCCTCGACGCGGCGATGCCGCCGTGGGTGCAGGAGGGCGGACTGCGACGAGTGGATCAAGCGCCTGAAGGACCCGGCCATCCGCGCGCGCGTCGTCAAGGAGATGAGGACGCCCACCAATCGAGTGGGAGAACCTGTACCTGGCCTCGGGCTCGCCAGACAAGGTCCTGCTCGTGGGCTTCAAGCAGGACTCGCTCAAGCCCCTCACGGGGAAGACGCTCGCGGAGGTGGCCCGTATGCGCGGCCGGTCGCCGGAGGACACGGCGATCGACCTCGTCATCGAGGACGACAGCCGGGTCGGGACGGTCTACTTCCTCATGAGCGAAGACAATGTCAGGAAGCAGATCGGCCTGCCGTGGGTCAGCTTCGGCTCCGACGCGCGCGTCGTTGGCCCCGGAAGGCGTGTTTCTCAAGTCGAACCCCCACCCGCGAGCGTACGGCAACGTCGCACGCCTGCTCGGGAAGTACGTGCGGGACGAGAACGTGATCTCCCTCGAGGAAGCCGTGCGCCGCCTGACCTCCTTGCCGGCCGCCAATCTCAAGCTGCGGAACCGCGGCTCTCTCAAGGCCGGCTACCACGCGGACGTCGTCGTCTTCGATGCGAAGACGATCGCCGACCACGCCACGTACGACAAGCCGCACCAGTACAGCACGGGGGTGCAGCACGTCTTCGTGAACGGGGTCCAGGTGCTCAAGGACGGAGAGCACACCGGAGCGACGCCCGGGCGGGTGGTGCGCGGGCCGGGCTGGAAGGGCTGGAAGTCGAAGCCCGGGGCGTGAGGCCGGGACCGCCTGGTCCCACTACTCGCTTCGCTTGACGACGAACGAAACCACGACAAGGGCCTTGCGGCCTTCGTGCCTTCCGTTCTTCGTGGTCAAGACAAGTGAATCCCGGTCTAGTCGTGCCGGACGTCGTATTCAAGGAACAACGTCCCGGTGGCCTTGTAGAGCCGGTGGGCGCGGAGTTGCAGCGGGAGCCGGATGCCGGGGGCGGGGAACAGCGGGATCCCGCCGCCGAGCAGGACGGGAATGACAGCCACGTCCACGCCATCGACCAGGCCCGCCGCCGCGAGTGATCGAAACAACTCGCCACCGCCCCACAGCCACAGCGGCTTGCCGCTCGACGCCTCCTTCAGGCCGCGCACGTGGGATGCGGCGTCGCGCGCGAACGTGATGCCCTTGCGCTCGCCCTCCGGCAGCGTGCGCGAGTAGACGTACGTCGGGAAGATCCGGCCCCGGGGGACCGCCCGTCGCCGCGAACACCTCGTAGGACCGACGCCCCATCACGATGCCGCTGTAGCCCGCATACATGGCCGCGAAATCGATCTCGGGATCCATCAGTATCCAGTCGAACTCGCCGTTGGGCCCCGCGATGCACCCGTCCAGGCTCGCCGCGACGGAATATCGGAGCTGCCGCATGCCGTGACCTCCTCTCACCCGGCGAACTGGTACAATTCCCGGAGCGACCAGCCGGCCATCGTTCAGCCGCGTTGAGCGCTCATTGAACGAGGGTAACGCAATGCGCCGCCTGGTTGTCGTCTCGTTGATCGTCGTCGCCGGCATGGCCAGCCCTGCCGCCCAGGACAAGGAGCGTGACCGCCTCGAGGAGTGCGGCGTCGTCATGGAGGAGATCCTGGGTATTCCCGACGGCATTCCCCGCGACCTGCTCGACAAGGCCGAGTGCGTGATCGTGATCCCGTCGATGGTGAAGGGGGCGCTGGCTGTGGGCTACAGCCGCGGCCGCGGCGCGATGGTCTGCCGGTCGGGCAAGGACTTCGACGGTCCCTGGGGCGCCCCCGCCATGTACGGGCTCGACGGGGGCTCGTTCGGGTTCCAGCTGGGCGGGCAGGCGACCGACCTCGTGCTGCTCGTCGTGAACCCGCGCGGTGTCAAGGCCCTCCTCAGCAGCAAGGTGAAGCTGGGCGCGAACGCCTCGGTGGCGGCCGGGCCCAAAGGCCGCGACGCGACCGCCGCGACCGACGCCACCATGCGGGCGGAGATTCTCAGCTACTCCCGGTCGCGCGGCCTCTTCGCCGGAATCTCGCTCGAGGGCACGTCGCTCCGGCCGGACAACGAGGCCAGCGCGAAGGTCTACGGGCGGAAGGTGAACGCCCGTCAGATCATCGAGGGCAGCGGCGTCGACGTGCCGGCGCCGGGGCGCCGGCTGGTGGGTTTACTGGAGAAGGTTTCTCCGCGAAACACCTCTGAGCGGTCGAACCGGTAGGACTTGACGACCTGGCAACCGCGAATGCCAGGTAATCCATCGTTCCCTTTGCTGCCTGGCGCGGCAGTCGTTCGCCGTCTTACTCGAAGCCCTCCCACCCGCCGAAGAAGTCGTTCCAGACACCCGCCACGGCGGCCCGGTCGCCTTCGTCTATCCTCGCGGGAAACGGCAGCTCGGTTGCCATCGCGAGCGCATGGAGGACGGTCCCTACTCCTCCCGCCAGTTCCGCCACGAGCGGGCAGGACACCCTTGTCATGTCGTCGTCGGGGCGATGGTGGAAGAAACGCCCCGCCGTGCAGTTGTCCCGGCCCAGCCACGCCGCTGGCACCCCCGCGGCCACGAACGGGAAGTGGTCGGCGTATGGAATCAGTGTCCCGTTCACTTTCACGTGCTGGCCCCGGGCCTTCAGCGCCTCCACAAACGGCTGCGCGATGCCGTCCGGACCGTTGCAGACCAGGTAGTTCCACCCGAGGTGCGAGCCGAGCGTGTCGAAGTTGAACATGAAGCGCCCGTGCGCCCGCAGGTCCTCGCGATGGCGGCGCACGAAGACCGCGCTTCCCACAGACAACTGCTCTTCCGCGCCGAAACTCACGAAGCGGATCGTCCGGCGCCGGGGGGCGCCGGCGAGCGCACCGGCCAGCGCCAGGATTGCCGCCACGCCGGTGGCATTGTCGTCCGCGCCTGGCGAATCTGCCTGCGTGTCGTGGTGGGCGCCGACGTAGATCACGCCGGCGCCGGGGTCGCTCCCGGGCAACTCGCCGATCACGTTCTGGGACTGGCTCTTCCGCATCCCTCCGTCGACGCGCAGCCGCGCGGCCGCCGCTCGATCGGCCACCCACGTCCATGCGTGCTGATAGGCGACGCTGACCGTCGGCACCGCGCCGAAGTGGTGGACGTAGGCGGGGAACATCCCGTCCGCCGTCGCCACATCGCCCGGATAGCGAACGTCGACGAACAACAGGAATGCCGGCCTGGCGTCCATCAGCCGACGATAGTGGTCCGCCGCCTCGATGTGCGATCCAAGGTGAACGACCGCCTTACCACGGAGGTCGGACAAGTCCTCCCGCTGGTACCCGGTCGCGGCGTCGATGACGGCCACCGGAGCCTCCACCGTGCGGCCCTCGGTACCCGGTGTGTTGCTCAGGAGCGAGCAGGGAAAGCGCCGCCACGCCCCGCCGGCCAGCACCTCGAGCGACTGCCCCGTCACCACGCGTTCCCGCACGGCGAACTCCTCGATCGATACCACGGCCCCGTGCCGCCGCCACTCGGCGGCCACGTAGTCGGCGGCCATCCGCTCCCCCGCCGAGCCGGCGAGCCGCACACCGATGTCACGGGTCAACACGTCGAGGTGCCGTCGAATGTCGTCGGGATGGATAGCGAGCATGGCTGATTCTAACGGACGCCCCTGGCTTCTCCTCGCCGAAGACCCCGACCTCGACCAAGCCGTCGACGTCAGGCCTGGGTGAGGACGGGTGCGGCCGCGCGTCGCGGGACGAACGCAAGCGCCACCAGCGCGGCGTTGACTGCGGCGAAGACGGCAGCGGAGGCGACGACGGTGGGCTTGTTCATCATGATGAACAGGAGCGCGAGGTCGTTGGCGAGCATCACCTGTGCGGCGACGGCCAGCTTCCGCCCCGACACCTTGACTCCCTGACACCGCCCCGCTAGCCTGTAGCGCCGTCCGCCGGGACGGCATTCCGGAAGTGTCATTCAAGATGAATCGGAGGACGGGATGAAGAGGATGGCTCTCGGTGTGGTGGCGCTCTGCCTGTTCGCGGGTGCTCCGGCGTTTGCGCAGGAGGATGCGGAGGGCTGCAAGGATCACCCGTTGTTCTCCCGGTTCCCCAACATGTACCTCGGCAGGCTGCGAGAGCAGCCAGTTCGACCTGCGCGCGTTTCCGACAGGCCCGATCAACAAGGACCAGACCACCAAGCCGGTGGAGGTCGAGGGGCCGGTCGAGTGGCTGAGCTACGAGGTCAAGGAAGGGACGAAGCCGCCGAGCGGGCTTCAGCTCATGCGCAACTTCGAGAACGCCGCGAAGAAGGCAGGCGGGACGATCGAGGGCCAGTACCCGGGCTGGTGCAAGGGCACCTACGACGTCGAGCGCATGCCCAACATGGGGAACAGCTGTCTGAGCTACGGCCTCACCATGAAGTTCGTTCGCGGCGGCAAAGAGGTGTGGGCGTTCCTCCAGGCCAGCGAGGACGAAGGCAACTACGTGCTGACGGTGTCCGAGCGCGAGGAGATGAAGCAGGACATCGCCGTCAACGACCTGGCTGACAAGCTCGCCAAGGACGGGTTCGTCACCCTCTACATCAACTTCGACACCGCCAAGTCGACGATCAGCCCGGACTCGGCGAAGACGCTGGACGCCGCGGCGGGTGCGCTCAAGGCCGCCGGGGATCTCAAGGCGGAGGTCGCCGGCCACACCGACAACGTCGGCACGCCAGAGGCCAACTTGAAGCTCTCCCAGGAGCGGGCCCAGGCCGTGATGGCCGCGCTCGTCGAGCGGGGCATCCCGGCCGGGCGTCTGACTGCGAAGGGCTACGGCCAGGCGGCCCCCGTCGCCGACAACCGCACCGAGGAGGGCCGCGCGAAGAATCGGCGGGTGGAGCTGGTCAAGAAGTAGGAGCGGTGGGGGGCGTCTGGTCAGAGGCGCTTGATGCAGCGGATCCACTCCTCGGCGAACCCCAGCCTTCGGTACAGCCGGCGCGCCTGTTCGTTCGCGCCGAACACGTTGAGGGTCAGAAGGGCGAAGCCCTCTTGCTTCGCCCACTCCTCGGCGCGTTCCACCAGCGCGGTCCCGACACCCCGCCCGCCTGCGCGGGCCGCCACGACGAGGTCGGCGATGTGCGCGGTGGTGCTGTTGGTGTAGTAGTCGGTGGCGGTGGTCAGGTTGACGAACCCGAGAGGCTCGCCCTGTTCGTCCTCGGCGATGAAGATCGCCGTGTGTGCTGACGGCGGGGCGAGGAGCGCTTGGGCGAGACAAGCCCTGTCACGGCCGACCATTTGGTGGGGGTCCCGCCCGGGCACGGCGCCGAACTCGACCAGGCGGGGCGCGAGCTGCTGGATGAACTCGTGGTCGGCTGGACT
This sequence comes from uncultured Acidobacteriota bacterium, assembly GCA_963744445.1. Taxonomy (GTDB): domain Bacteria; phylum Acidobacteriota; class Vicinamibacteria; order Vicinamibacterales; family Fen-181; genus CAVUTP01. Next base: position 31,358 of record CAVUTP010000014.1, on the reverse strand, counting down.
CGCGGGCCGGATGCGCACCCCGGAATCTTACAACGGCACCCCTCGACTGTTACCGAAAGAGCGGCGGTCGGAAATTGCCGTCGGGACTGGGTCTTCAGAAGGTGTGGCGCGCAACCCATTCCCGGAACAGCGAATCCACCATGGTGTAGCGCGCGCCGTCGCGCGCGAGCACGTCGTCGCGGACGAGGGCGTTGAGCGACGCCTGGACGGTTGAAGCCCCGCCGAGGCGGTAGCGGGCGCGGGTGTCGGCGCCGAGGAGCTCGCGCCCCTCTTCGAGGACGGCGGCCCGCAGGGCGGCTCGCTGGGCCAGCGTGAGGCGTTGCCAGGTGGTCTCGAACAGCGCCTCCTGTTCGCCGAGCAGCCGCTTGAGGGTGCGGTGCAGATCCTCCACCCCCGCGATCTTCCTGCCCTCGGCGCGCGCGTCGTCCCACAGTTCGTGGGCCAGGCGCTGCACGTCGTACGGCAGGTTTCCCGCGAGATTCGACGACACACACGCCGAGGCCCTCCTCGGGGCGGATCCCGGTCGCCTTGAAACGCGCCTCGACGAACGCGGCGAAATCGGACGCGTCGATCTTCTGCAGGCGCATGACCGGGCCCGCCTTGTAGAACGGACGGCTGCGGCCGAGCATCGCCTCCATCAGGCTGGGCTCCGACCCCGAGAAGACGTAGCCCACCTGGCGCTGGTGCTGGACGGCCGCCCGCAGCGCGTGCTCGACCTGGTGCATGCGTGGCGCACGCCCGCCCTCGCGGTCGAACGAGGCGATCGCCTGGAACTCGTCGAGGGCCACGGCCACAGGGCGGCGGCGCGCTTCGGCAATCCGGCCGGGTAGCGCGAAGATCTCCTGCGCCAGCCGCGAGATGTCGCGCGGCGAGCGGGCGGAAGGGAAGGAAACGGCCAGCCCTGGCCTGCCCGTCGTCCCCGGGTCGAGCCGGACCTCCGGGCGGACGGCCCGCAGCGCGTCCCGCAACCAACCGAGCGCGCGGTCGGCCCGGCTTTCCAGCAAGGCGAGCGCGCGCGCGTACCCCTCGAGGAAGGCCACGTAGGAGCTGTAGCTGCTGACGGTCACCTCGGCGGTCAGCGCGCCGCTGCGCTCGGCCGACGCCAGCGCCTGCCGCACCAGGGAGGACTTGCCGTAGCGACGCGGGGAGATCAAGAAGACCTTCTGGCCGGCCAGAAGGTCCCGAGTGAGCCGGTCGATCTCGACCTCCCGGTCCACGAACGCCGATTCGGGCACGACCTCGCCGTAGACGAAGGGGTTGGTCACGGGCATGTGCGTCACCCTGTTATACAAATCAACGTAACGGTTACGCAGGTTACCGTGATGGCGTCCCGCCGCGCAACCGGGTGCCGGAGGGCGGCCGCCGCGCGGTGTGCGGCCCCCGAAGAACAGGGCCCCCTGGGGCGGCTGGACGAACGGCAGCCGCCGCCCCTGCCGTATTCGCAGACCGGAAGCTGTCAACCGGCGGTAGCGGCCAAGCGTGGCAATGGGACCACGCGTGCCGTGGGCATGGGAATATGACTGGTTCAAGGCTGGAGGGACCGGGCGCCAGGCTAGTGGCCTCAGAATATCGGGAACATTCGAGGGAGGAGCAACGCCGCCAGGCGGGATGCCCCGCCTGGAAGACGCTTTACAGCTCCGACACCGGTGCCAGCGGGTTCGCGACGTGTCACACTCGGGCTCGCGACGCCCGTGTCGTGAGCTGCCCGTGCGACAGCGGCGCAATCCGGCCGGCAAGCCAGAGGGTCACGACGAGGCCGATCGGCCCGAGCAGACCCGCGCACACGAACATCGGCGCGTAGCCGAGACTGTCGACCACGCGACCGGTGCCCCAGTTGTAGATCACGCTCGCAATCGCGGCGCTCGTGCCACCAAGCCCAAACACCGATGCGACCGCGCTTCTCGGGAAGAAGTCGCTCGGCAGCGTCTGCAGGTTGTTGACCCACACCTGGAAGCCGAAGAGGACGAGGCCCATCAACAGCAGCGCGACATACGGGCTGTCGGCCCGCATCGCGAGAATGCCGGCCGGTGTGAGCAGCGCGCCAACGGCCATCACGACCTTGCGGGCGCGGTCCATCGGCCACCCCTTGCTGATCAGATGGCCCGACGCCCATCCACCCGACAGCGCCCCGAGGCCCGCGCAGAGGAACGGGAACCACGCGGACCACCCGATCTGTACCAGGCTGAACCCGCGGGCTTCCTGGAAGTAACTGGGGAGCCAGAACACGTAGAGCCACCAGATCGGATCCGTGATGAACCGGCCGAGGACGACCGCCCACGTCTGCCTGTACTTCAGCAGGTCGAGCCAGCCCGGGTTCCACTCCACGCCCTCGGCTGACATCGTGCCGCCGCGTCCCTCGAGAATGTAGGTGCGCTCGTGAGCGGTAATCCAGGGGTGCTGTTCCGGCGTGCGGTACAGCAGCAGCCACATCAGCAGCCAGCCGAATCCGAGCAGACCCGTGAGCACGAACGTCGACCGCCAGCCGTACGCCGTCGCCAGCCACGCAATGATCGGCGGGGACACGGCGCCGCCGAGCGCGGCGCCCGTGTTGAAGATGCCCATCCCCAGCGCGCGCTCCTTCACGGGGAACCACTCGCCGACCGCTTTCGCAGCGCCCGGCCAGTTGCCGGCCTCGCCGAAGCCGAGGACCCCGCGCCAGACGCGGAAGGTGGACGCGGTACGGGCGGTGGCGTGCATGATGGCCGCGAAGGACCAGACGATGATCGAGAGGATGAACCCGAGGCGCGTGCCCACCCGATCGTAGATGCGCCCGGAGACCATCTGGCTGATCCCGTAGAGCACCAGGAAGCTGTTCTGGATCGCGGCGTAGTCGGCATTCGACAGGCCGAGGTCGTCGCTGATGGACTTCTTCAGCACGGACACCGTCTGCCGGTCGACGTAGTTGATGACCGTGGCGCAGAAGATGAGCGTGATGATGAGCCATCGCAGCCGTGGGATGCGGCCGGTCATCGCGTGAACATCCCCCCGTTGACTTCGACCGTCTCGCCGGCGAGATAAGCGGCGTCGTCGCCAGCCAGGAAGGCGATGACACGCGCGACGTCCTCCGGGTTGCCCGCGCGGCCCAGCGGGATCGTCTTGACCGTGGCCTCGAACACCTCGGGCCTCGTGAACGTCGTGTGAAACGGCGTGCCGCCGATCAGGCCCGGCGAAACGGCGTTGACGCGGATGCCGTGCGGCGCCAGCTCCCGGGCCCACGCCTTGGTCAACGTGAGCACCGCGGCCTTGGCCGCCGCATAGATGGATGCACCGGGTCCGCCGCCGTTGTGAGCCGCGAGCGACGTCAGGTTGACGATGGCCCCGCGCTTCCGGGCAATCATGCCCGGCGCGACCGCCTGGCAGCACAGGAACGCGGTGAGGACGTTCACGTCCATCACCCTGTGGAAGAACTCCTCGGACATCTCGACGAGCGGGTAGCGCCCGAGGAGACCGCCGGCGTTGTTGACGAGGACGTCGATTCGGCCGAAGGCCGCCTCCGCCGCACACACGGTCCGCACGACCTCCTCGCGGCGCGTGAGATCCGCCTGGAACGCCAGGGCGCGGCGGCCCAGCGCGACGATGTCGCGAACCACGTCCGAGGGTCCGGTCTCCGCGCAGTAGTAGTGGACGGCGATATCGGCTCCCCGCTCGGCGAGCGCGACGGCGGTGGCGCGCCCGATGCCCACTTCAGCGCCGGTGACGAGCGCGACTCTTCCGGTCAGATCGGTCATGGGTGTTCACCTGTCTGGATGTGAATCGAGAACGTCGGACTGAGAACTGACACTCACGCCACCTCGGACTCGGCAAAGGCGTCGGCAGAAACCAGTGCGGCCGCGCCTTTCAGGCGAGGGTGCTCGGGAAGCGCGATGGTCACGAGCTCCGTCGCCGCGGCTCCCGCCGGTGGGAGCGCCCGCTCCGCCAGCGCCTGTCGCACGGTGGCCTCGATGAGATCCCAGGCGCCGATGATCTCGCCGGACAGGTAGATGCGCTCGGGGTCGATTGCGTTGACGAGGCTTGCCAGCCCGAGGCCCAGGTATCGCGCCGTGGACTGGAGAGCCGCGACCGCCTGGTGGTCGGCGCCGCGGGCCCGCGCGATCAGGTCGTCCACGGTGAAGGTGGCCAGCTCGTGCGGGATCGGTTCGTGGGGTGAGAGTTCCCGGCCGAAATAGCGCGACAGCGTCGCGAGGTTGGACACGTAGGCCTCCCAGCAGCCGGCCGCGCCGCACGCACAGGGCGGCCCGTCGATGCTGAGCGGAAGGTGGGCGAACTCACCGGCCACGTTGTGCCGGCCACGCAGCAGCTCTCCGCGCACGACGATGCCCACGCCGACGCCGTCGGAGACGTTGACGAACGCGATCTCCCCGTCGCCCGGCACGTCACCACGCGTCATGAGGAGCTGGGCCAGGGCGCACGCGCGCCCCGAGTTCTCGACGGTGACGGGCAGCTGCGTTGCAGATGCCAAGGCCTCTCTCAGCGGCACGTCGCGCCATCCGAGGCGCGGCGCAAACAGCACCCGGTCGCCGCCCGGCCCGACCATGCCCGGCACCACGACGCCCACACCCTGGCAGTCGCCGAGATCGGGGTGCGCAGCGCGGGTGCGCTGGATCCGGTCGGCGAGCGTCCTGACGAAGCGCACCACGTCGGGTTCGGTCGAGAAGCTCGACACGCCGATCAGCGGGTTCCCGAGCAGGTCACTCACCATCACGTACGTGCGCGTGGGCCTGATGTCCACGGCGAAGACCCACCGCTTGCGCGAGTCGATGTAGAGGAACTGCGGCTTGCGTCCGCGCGCGATCTCCCCCTTGGCCCCCTCGTAGAGCAGACCTTCGGCGATGAGGTCGTTGACGATGAGGCTGACGGCGCCACGCCTGGTACCCATGATCCGCGCGAGGTCGGCGCGGGACACGGGTTGCCGGCTCCGCACGATGTTGAGGAGGGTCCGCCGATTGATCTCACGCGGCGTGCCGCGGCCGGCAACTCGGAACCGCTGCGAATGGACCTTGCGCATAGCGGGCTCCCAAGACCTCACGCTCCGGGACAGGCATCAGCGGCTCGCCGGTTCCACGGTGAGGACGACATGAAACCGATGTGAAAGGGCGCTCGGCGATTCGAGCTGGAGATCGTAACCGCGCTGCTCCAGCGCCCCCTTGGTAATCGCCGAGGGCGGACCGGGCGCCGCGACCTGGGTCGCGCCGGCCTTGGCGCGCGCGCCCGCCGGGTCCTTCACGGTCACGCGCAACACCGGGCTCCCCGCCCCCCCCACGATCCAGTCCGCGCCGCGCTGCTGCAAGGGCGTGTCCGTGTGGAGGTACCACTGCGCGGCCCCCTCGCGCGACAGCGTGACGTCGTCGGTGATCCTGAACGTGTCGGGGCCGTCGAACACGAACGTGCGCGCGAAGCGCGCGAGGCCGGCCTTCGCCGGGTACGCGGCCGCGGCCTCGGCTTCGACCCGGAGGCCGCGACTCGACGAGACCGACGTGATCCGGGTTCCCGCGAGCTGCGTGTAGTCGATCCCCCGCCAGACGTCATGATCGCCCTCCACGCCCTGACCCACACCCTCAATCGTGATGGTGTTGTGGTGGCGCGTTTGCGGCAGGCCGGCATAGCCGGTGTCTCCGCTCAGATACCGCCCGCGGGCCCAGATGATGAAGCTGCCTGCATCCGGATGGGCGTGGCCGCTGTCCAGGCGCCACTCGGGCGCCCGGGCGAGCAACCGCGCGACGCGGTGGCCCTCCGGCGGGCCCGCCTTGAAGGCCACGGCCACCGCGTCGGGCTCCCACGACGTGCGGTGATAGACGACGCCGGAGTCTTCGAAATGATGCGTCAGCGGGAGCGAGGCCATGGGCGCCGCCTCGAGCGACGCGTCGCGCCACAGCAAGGTCCAGTATTCCTCGAGGTTGCTGTGCCCGGCACGGGCACAGCGCTCGGCGATCGCCTGGGTCCGCGGATCGCGGAGCCGCGCCGCCACGCGGTAGAGCACGTTGAAGTTGCTTTGGAGTGTCCCGCCCGGGTAGACGCGCCCGTATTCCGCCCCGCTCTTCGCCCGCGTGAGCGGTCCTTCCCAGATGTCACCGAAGTCGAACGCGTTCTGTCCGTCTGGCAGAAGGGCGTGCGCGACATACAGGTTCCAGTTCCGCGCGGGCCCCAGCTCCCAGAGACTCTCACCCGTCGCGTGCTCCCACGCGTCGTAGAAGTGCACGAGCCACGCGGCGGAGAAGATCCGGTACTCCATGCCCTCGTAGTAGTAGCCGTCCGGGCTGAGCAGCTGGTTGGCGCGGTGATGATGGGCCCGCGCCAGCGCGGCCCACCTGGGCGCGTCGGCCGATTCTCCCATCAACGCGAGCGCCGCGACCCCGAGGCCGGCCGTCGGGATGAAGTTGTGGTTCTGTGTGAAGGTGAACCGCTTCTCCGGCCCGGGCGCGAAGTGGTCGTACACCAGGGCGGCGTGACGTTCGAGCGACGATCGGACGCGCGCGCGCTCCGCTCCGGTCAGGTCCTGGTAGAGCAGGTCGTACGCCCAGCCGATCGCGTAGAGCAGATGGCCGGCGGCAAGGTCCACGTTCGGTTTGCTGCTGGTGTACCCCCACGGCTCGTAGTCGATCGCCGCGAGCATCCACGACCGCGCCGCGTCCAGGTAGCGTGGCTCGCGCTCAACGGCATAGGCGAGGGCCGCGCCGGTGATCGCGTAGGCGACGTTGTTCTGGGAGCGCCGGGCCTGCGGCCCCGGCGGCGGAGGTGGAGACCCCTGCAGCGCAGGGAGCGACGCGAGGACGCGTTGCCATTCCTCCCGGTGCGTGGTCTTCGCGCGCTCTCGCAACGCCGTCAACTCCGACGTCGTCACAAACACGCGCGGGTGCACGCCCGCGAGCTCGGGCCTGAGCGTCGCTTCGGCGCGCAGCAGCGTCTCGAAGGCCGGAACGGCCTCGCTCGACGCAAACTTGGCCGGCGTCTGGGCGGCCGCCGTCCCCGCCGCGGCGCCGGCGAGCAGGACGGTGACGAGCGCCGAAAGAAGGAGTCGCCGGGATCGGTGCATGGCTGCCTCTCGTGGCGAACTTTGTGGACTGATGAGCGTTGCGGCGCTGACAACGACACGACCTCGACGCGTGTCCGGGACCGCCGCCACGCGCGGCCCCGGAGCTGGAGAGGGCACTCACCCGCTAGAAAGTCACTCGCACTCCGAGCTGCGTCCGGCGCATCGGGTTCGCCGTCCGGATCACCCCGAACGTGCCGGACGTGACACCGGTCCCGGGCTGTCCGAGGCTCACGATGTTGAACGCGTTGGTGGCCTCGGCGCGGACGCTCAACTTCGCCTTCCCCGGGAGCTGGAAGTCGCGCGAGACGGCCAGGTCGACAACGCGGAAACCCGGGCCCTCGAGGAAGTTGCGCAGGGAGTTGCCGTCCACGGGATTGCCGGCCTGAGCCCTGTTCTGCGCAAACGCGGCCGTGTTGAACCACTGCTCGGCGGTCGGGTGATCGAGGTGCGGGTCGCCGACCAGCTGGGCCCGGTCGGTCGTGCCGACACCGTCGAGATTCGCGTCGACGTTGTTGTTGGTCACCGTGAACGGGAGTCCGCTCCGGAGCTTGACGATGGGGGAGACGTTCCAGCCGTTGAGGAGATGACGCAGCGCGCCATTTCCGCCCTTGTAGTAGTTGATCTCCCAGTTCACGCTCATGCTGAACACGTGGCGCTGGTCGGTGTCCGCGCGGCCGTACTCGTCCTCCAGCCTGGTGTAGTTCTGCGCGAGGCCCTGCGTGGTGTTGTTCATCAGCTGCACGCTCGACATCGTCTTGCTGAGCGTGTAGAAGCTGCTGAAGCTGAGGCCGTGCCACGGACGCATGGACGCCGTGATCTGCAGGCCGTTGTGGGCCGAGTCCTGGTCGGAGTCGAGGAGCGTCACCGCGCCGAACGCCTTGTCGGGCCGCCGCTGCAGGACGTTCGCCGTGCTGGCGTCGGACGTGACGACCGGGTAGTTCACGTCGCGGCCGAAGGGCAGATTCCGGTTGAACGTCCCGATGTACGCCGCGCCCAGCGTCAGGCCGCGGACCTGACGCTGCAGGCTCACGTTGGTCTGGTAGGCCTTCGCCCACTCGAAAAGGGTCGAGACGCCGAAGATGCCGCCGCCCGTCGTGTACGTGCCGCTGTAGGGGAACGGGATGGTCGCCATGCCGTTGTAGGGGTTGCTGAGCGTGGCGCCCAGCGGCGTCCCGGTTGGAGTGGTGGTCGTCCTGATGTTCGTGAAAGTCAGGCGCGTGGACCACGGTTGGAAGTTGGTCATCGTGTTCCACTCGTTGCCCGAGATGCTGCCGTAGAACACGCCCGCCGCCGCGCGGATCGACGTCTTCCCGTCGCCAAACGGATCCCACACGATGCCGACGCGCGGGGAGAAGTGCGTCCAGGCGGTCTTGATCACGCCGCGCTCGATGCCCGGGTCGCCGTAGAACAGCTGTCCGGTGGGCGCTTCCGGGTGGGCGGTCGACTGCTGGCCCGGGATGTAGGTCGTGAACCTGTTCTGGGGGTCGGTGCCGGGCGTCTGCACGTCCCAGCGCAGGCCGACGTTCAGGGTGACCCGCGAGCCGAGACGCCAGTCGTCCTGGAGGAAGGCCGCGCCGTACCAGCTGTTCCAGAGCGCGTTGACGGGGGCGTCCTGCGTGACGGTGCTCGGCATGCCGAGCATGAAGTCCGCGAGCGCGTTCCTCGTGACGGAGTTGTTGAAGGTGAAGACGCCGTAGTTGTTGAGCAGGGTGTCCTGGATCGTCTTGTTGTACGAGAGCTCTCCGCCCATCTTGAACGCGTGCGCGCCCGTGTTCCAGCTGAAGACGTCGCGCGCCGAGTAGAAGTCGCCGCCGGCGGTCGGCCCGCCGATCGCGTTCGAGAGCGTGAAGTACCCGCTGACGTTGATCTGGGGCAGCGCCGGCGGACCCTGGAGGACGAAGGACGACCCGAGGTCGGCGAGCGAGGTCGCCGGGTCGTTGTTGCGGCCGCCGAAGTTGCGGTTGAACGAGAACCACGCCTGGTTGACCTTGTTGGAGCTCACGACCCACGTGTCGCTCAGGTTCAGGTTGTGCTGGCGCCACGTGAACTGCTGGTACGCGTAGGGGAGGTTTCCGGTCCCGGCCCTCACCGTGTTCTCGCCCCACGTGTAGAAGTACGCGCCGCTGAACCGGTGCGCGGTGTTGATTTGATGGTCCACCTTCAGGAGTACTTCGTCGGTATCGTAGGGGCTCTCGATGTAGCCCTGCCAGAAGTTGTTCGGGGCGTTGGCGCCAGGAACGTAGGTGCCGAGGATCTTCATCGCGACGGGATCGAGGCGCCCGGGGCAGATCACGCCGACGACGCCATCGCAGGCGAAGGTCTGGCCGGTGGCCGGGTCTCTGGGCGGGGTGGCCGACGCGCTGAAGTTGCCGGTGCGCTCGAGGGAGGTCGGCACGATGGCGTTGTTGAGGAACGTGCTGCTCGTCTGCCGCAGGCCCGAATAGGAGGTGAAGAAGAAGGTCTGACTGTGCCGGAGCGGTCCGCCGAGCGTCCCGCCGAACTGGTTGCGCTTGAACGGCGGCGTGTCGGTCCGCGAGCCCCATTCCTTCGTGTTCATGTTCCCGTCGCGCAGGTACTCGAAGACGGACCCCTTGTAGTTGTTGGTGCCCGACTTGGTGAGGACGTTGATCACGCCGCTGGAGAAGCGGCCGTACTCGACGTTGTAGCTGTTGGTGTGGACGCGGAATTCCTCGACCGCGTCCGGGTTCGGCAGGATGTTGCCGGTGTTGCGGAGCCCGGTCATGTTGATGCCGCCATCGAGGTAGTAGTTCACCGAGCCGGTGCCGCCGTCGGCGCCGCCGTTGATCAGCGTGCGCTGCTCGGGGAACCCGAGGCTGAGCGGGCTCGTCGTCACCGAGGCGCTCGCCACGCCGTTGTTGTTCGACTGCACGCCGGGGGTGAGGTCGAGCAGCGAGTAGACGTTGCGATCGACGAGCGGGAGGCTCTGGATCGCGGTGGCCTCGAGCGTCCGCGAGATTTCCGGGGTGGCGGTGTTGACGTCGGTGGCGGCCGCTTCGACCGTGACCGACTCGGTGATGCCGCCGACCTCGAGCGACGCGTCGATGCGGGCCGTGTCGTTCACGCGCAGCACGATCCCGCTGCGGGTGATCGGCTTGAACCCGTCGAGGGTGACCTCGAGGCGGTAGGCGCCGATCGGCAGGAATTCGAGGCGGTAGGCGCCGACCCCGGTGGTGGGCACGGTGCGGGTGAAGCCGGTGTCCACGTGGCGTGCCGTCACGGTGGCGCCGGGCAGCGCGGCGCCGCTCGAGTCGGTGATCGTCCCGACAATGGTGGCGGTGGTGACCTGCGCACTGGCGCCCGGTGCCAGCGCGAGCGCCGTGAGGGCGGCGAGCAGTGCGATACCAAACCTCGTTCTCTGGATCACAGCACACCTCTTGTTGCTAGAACTTCGAGACAACCGGCCGGCCCCGGAGTTTGTCTTGACGAAAGACAATATAGGCCGAAACGACCGCTGTCAAGTGTCTTCTGCTGCGAATTACTGGAGTCCGCCGGGCCACTATTGCACTACCAACGAACAAATAGTGTCAGAGGTGGGAGTTGCGACCACCGGCCGTGGATGGGCTGACTGCAAAAATATTTGTCATAAGGCCCGTCCACGCTGGAGCGTCCGCCCGAGTTCGGATCGCTGAACGAACAAATGCGGCGCATGGGCCTTCCACGGCGGTCGGTCCGCCGCGATCGAGACGGGCAATATTGCATCCTGGAGAAACAATACTCCGCGACGCAGGGACGGTGTTGCCCCCGGGACGGTCGTCGTCTGCCTGATCAGGAAGGAGGCGGCGCGCGGCGGCGCCCACGCCCTCCGCCCGCTGTTCCCGGTCCTCAGCGCTGGCGCAGCGACCGGCTTACCGCCTGCAGGTCCTGCGACAGCTGCTTCACCTCGCCGTCCAGCTCGGCGAAGGTCTCGTCGAGGCCGGCCGGCTCTCCAGCACGCGCCGCCGATTCGAGGCGGCGCGCCGCATCGTACGCGCCTGTCTGGGCGAACAGCCCTATCGAACCCTTGAGCGCGTGAGCGGACGCAGCCAGCGCCGCGGCATCATGCCGCGCGATCGCTCGTCGCGCCTCGTCCAGGATCCTCGGCGTATCGGCGAGGAACAGGTCGATGACCTCGGCGAGCAGCGTGCCGTTGCCGCCGAATGCCGCGACGAGCGCGTCGGCGTCGGGAGATGGCGACGCGGGCCCATCGGCCGGCGGGACACTCCTCGCCGCGTCTCGCTCCGCGGGCGGGGAAAGCACGGCCTCGATTGCCGCGAACAGCTCGTCCGGCCTCAGCGGCTTCGAGACGTACCCGTCCATGCCGGCTGCCAGGCACCGCTCCCGATCTCCCGTCATGGCGTGGGCCGTCAGTGCCACGATCGGGACGCGCGTTCCGGTGCCCTGCTCGCGTTCGCGGATCGCAGCCGCCGCTTCCAGGCCGCTCAGTTCCGGCATCTGGACGTCCATGAGAATCAGGTCGAAGGCCTGTTCCGCAGATCGGGCCAGCGCTTGCCTTCCGTCGGAGGCGACAACCACGCGGTGGCCCTGCTGCTCGAGCAGCGTCACGACCAGCTTCTGATTCGTGGGGTTGTCTTCGGCCACGAGGATCTGCAAGGTTGGCGGCCGCCCGACGGCGCGGCGCCGGGGACCGCGCCTGGTCTCGGGGCTTCGCCGCGGCCGGTGGGCCCAGCGTGTTGAGGATGGCGTCGAAGAGGTCCGACTGCTTGACCGGCTTGCTGAGACAGGCCGCAAAGCCCGTGCTGGCACGCACGCTGCTGCACCTCGGGCAAGGCCGCCGACGTCAACATGATGAGGCTGACGTTGGCAAGCCGTGCGTCGCCCTTGATCTCCTGCGCGAGGCATGAAGCCGTCGACATCGGGCATGAGGGCATCGATCAGCACGAGACGAAATGGCTCGCCCGCGTCGTACGCCGACCGGAGCAGGGGGAGGGCCGGCACGGCGCCCTCGACTGCCGCGGGGTTCATGCGCCAGCTTCTCAACATCTCCTCGAGGATCCGCCGGTTGGTCGCGTTGTCGTCCACGACGAGCACGCGCAGCCGCTCGAGGCTCGCCGAGCCCGCCGGCTGCGCCGGTTCGGGCAACCCTGGCGGCACCGCGAAGCGGGCGGCGAAATGGAACTTGCTGCCTCGACCGACCTCGCTCTCGATCCAGATTCGCCCGCCCATCAGCTCGACGAGCTGCGAGGAGATCGCGAGCCCGAGGCCGGTGCCGCCGTATCGTCGCGTCGTGGAGGCGTCGGCCTGGACGAAGGGCCGAAGATCTGCCACTGCTTCTCGGCGGGGATGCCGATGCCGGTGTCGGAGACGGTGAACTTCAACACGACCTCGTCGCCTTCCTGCCGATCCACCGATCGCAACGTCGATGATCACCTCGCCGTGGTCGGTGAACTTGATGGCGTTGCCCGACGAGGTTGACGAGGACCTGGCGCAGCCGCCCGGGGTCGCCGATGACCGTCGGCGGCACGTCCGGGCGGATGTGGCAGGCGAGCTCGAGCCCTTTCTCGTGGCCGCGCGGGCGCCAGCAGCCTCACGGCGTCCTCGACCGCGTCGCGCAAGTCGAACGGCACGCGATCGAGCGACAGCTTGCGGGCCTCGATCTTCGAGAAGTCGAGGATGTCGTTGACGAGGGCCAGCAGCGCCTCGCCCGACTCCTTGACCGTGCGCAGGTAGTCGAGCTGCTCCGTGCGTGAGCGTCGTCCGAAGTGCCAGGTCGGTCATGCCGATGATCGCGTTCATCGGCGTGCGGATCTCGTGGCTCATGTTCGCGAGGAACTCGCCCTTCGCGACGGTCGCCTCTTCGGCCCGCCGCTTCGCGATCTCCAGCTCCTTGACCAGCTGGGCGAGCCGCTCCGCGTTCTCCTCCTGCTCGCGCTTCGCCTCTGCCATTTCGCGCGCGTAACGCCTCAGCTCTTCCTCGGCCCGCTTGTTGTCGGTGATGTCACGCGCGACGGCGTAGATGAGGCCGAGCGACTTGACCGGAGCCGACGGCCCACTGGAGCCACTTGTACGAGCCATCCGCACAACGGTACCGGTTCTCGAACGCCATCACCTCCATGTCGTGCGAGCAGCGTCGATCCCGCGCCGCGCGTGGCCTCGCGATCGTCCGGGTGCACGAAGTCCAGCCAGGGCCTCGCGAGAAGCTCGCTCACGCGGAATGCCGAGCACCCGTTCCCACGCGGGATTCAGGCGGAGGAAGTAGCCGTCGAGGCTGGCGATGCAGAAGAGGTCCAGCGACAGGGTGAAGAAGCGGTCCATCTCCTCTTCGGCCCGCTTCCGGTCGACGAACAGGCCGACCTGGCTGCCGACGGTCGTCAGTGTCGCGAGCAGTTCCTCGTCCGGCTGGCGGATCTCGCGGCTGAAGAACTCCATGACGCCCAGGACCTCGCCGTCGCGGAGGATGGGGAAGCCGAGCGCGCCGTGGAGGCCCGCGCGATCGGCAAGCGGCGCCCGGGGAAAGTTCGAGTCGTGCGCGACATCCGGAATCCACGCCGCCTGCCGCGTGGCCCACACCCGCCCGGGCAGGCCGACGCCGGATGCGAACTCGACCTCGCTGGCTGATCGCCGTGAACTCGTCGAACTGCAGAGTCGGCAGATGCCAGTTGGCGACGCAGCGCAGGACCATCGCCGCCCTTGTCCACGCTCCAGAGCGCGCCGTGCTCCCAGCCGAGGGCCCGGCAGATGGACTCGAGCATTCGCGGGCCCGCCTCGGCGAGCGTCGACGATTCGGCCAGCGCGCGCGCCGTCTCGTAGACGAGGCGTAGTTGCTGCGCCCCGGCGTGATCCGCTCCGGAGCCCTCGGATGGCGCGCCCATCGACCCTCCCCTTCCGCCTCCGCGCAAGGGCTACGGCGAACGCGCCGAAGCCTCGGGCGTAGGCGCGATTGGCGGGATGAGTATTAGACTACCTTGAATCCCACCGTTTCGAACCGATCCGGTCCCGTTACCCGTTGTCCCAACGGGGAGGTGATCGATGAGCCCGTCTCCCGACGCGAAGCGCCGGATCCTCGTCGTCGACGACGATTGCGCGCTTCGTCATGCGCTGAGTACTCTCCTGGAGGAGGCCGGGCACATCGTCCTCCAGGCGAGTGACGGACCCGAAGCACTGGCCACCCTCGCCAGCGTGCCGACGGACCTGATGCTGCTCGACCTGGGGCTGCCTGGCATGGGGGGCATGGAGGTGCTCGCGCGGGTCCGGGCGCTCGCGTCCCCCCCGCGCGTGGTGGTCGTCACCGCGGATGACACCCCCGAGACCCTGCTGAAGGCCATCGCGCGGCCAGGTGGATGGCTACGTGACAAAGCCGTTTGCACCCGGCGGGATCGTCGAGGTGATCGACGACGTGCTGGCGAAGCCGCCGGCGGCGGCCCTGCCGATTGAGGTTGTCTCGGCGCGCCCCGAATGGGTGGAGCTCCTGGCGCCATGCTCACTGGACGTGGCGAACCGGATCCAGGGCTTCATGATGACGCTGGAGGCCGACCTGCCGGAGAACGTTCGGGAGTCGGTCGGACAGGCGTTCCACGAACTGCTCTTCAACGGCGTCGAGTGGGGCGGGAAACTGGATCCCGCCCGCAAGGTTCGGATTTCGTGCATCCGCACGCGGCGAATGCTGCTTTACCGGATTGCGGATCCCGGCGAGGGCTTTGACGTCGGCCGCCTGTCGCATGCGGCCATCAGCAATCCCGACGACAATCCGCTCCAGCATGCCCTGGTGCGCGAGGAGAAGGGACTGCGCCCCGGCGGGCTCGGTCTCGCGATCACCCGGACGCTCGTCGACGAGCTGGTCTACAACGAGAAGCGCAACGAGGTCGTGTTCGTCAAGTACCTCGATTGAACGGATGGCGACGGCAGCCGATGAAGATCCTGATTGAGTTCTGACGTCATGGGCGGTGGGCGGGGAGCCCGGGCCGCTGTTGTCCGGCCGAATGCTGGCTGTGACAAGCTTCCACCGGGCACCGCCGATCTAACGCAGGATTAACACCACCCGCCGGGATCGGTGCTAGCCTGCTCGGGACAGGAGGCGGCGATGGAACTGTCCTTGTTGATCGTGATGACGGTGGCCCTGTTGGCCCTGATCGTCGTCCTCGCCGTTTGGCTGCGAAAGGGTCCGCCGCCGCCGCCGCCACCAATGTCCTGAGCGGCAGAATCGAGGCATGCCGCACTCGTTGCGCGATGAGCCCCTCCGACACTAATCGCCCCAGAGCAGCGCGAGCGTGAGACCGATTGTCTCGAACGGCTCCACGTGCACGACCTGATTGCGAACGTGGGTGGTCACGCTGGTCCAACGGCCGTTCTCGAGGCGCCGCGCTTCGATCGTCCGGGCCACGGGATCGATCAGCCATGCGTGGGACACGCGCTCGCTCGCGTAGATGGCCATCTTCCGCGCGCGAAACGACGCGGTGCCCGAGGACGCGATCTCGCAGATCCAGTCGGGCGGGAGCGAGAAGTAGGCGGTGTTGGGAAGGTTGGGCAGCCGCGACCCTCGCCAGCCGGCCAGGCGGGGCACGAGGATATCGGCACCCAGGTGCAACTCGGGTTCAGGGAGGATCTGCCAGCCGCGACCCTCGTCACCGCCGGGCGGCCGGAACAGCATCCTCCCCAGCGCCACGGCAATCGCCGCCACGCGGGGCCCCGGACGCGGGGTGGCGTGGAGTTCTCCATCGAGGATCTCAGCCACGACATGATCGGGAAGACCAGCCAGGTCGTTGTACGTGGCGGCACGATCGAACGGCGGGACGCGCGGCACGACGTGCATTGTACATCGTCGATTCGTTCAGGCACTGAGCCTGAGGACTTCGACCATCATCGCCACGGCGCGCTCCATGTCCTCGACGTAGATGTGTTCGTCGGTCGAGTGCTCCAGCCGCGCGCCGATCCCCACCACGCCCATCTCGATCCCGTGGTTGTTGTAGATCGAGGCGTCCGTGAACCCGCACATCACCGCGGGCTTCGCGTCGATGCCCAGCGTGGACAGCGCCCGCTGCGCGGTACGGACTGTCCACGCATCGTCGGCGATGAACGACGCCTGGCACAGGTTGTTCACGCTGGATCGTCGACCTGCGCGCCGGATGCCTCGACTTCCCGGCGGATGATCGCGACCATCTCGTCGGCGACTGCCTGGCCCTCGGCGTGGGTGAGGCTCCGGCACTCGGCCGCGAAAGTGCAGGTGTCGGGCACGCCGTTGCGGATCATGCCGCCCTGGATGATGCCCACGTTCGCGGTCGTCTCGCGTCGAGGCGGCCGAGGGTGAGCGCGGAGATGGCGCGCGAGGCGGCCTGGATCGCGTTGATGCCCTTCTCAGGCTCCATGCCGGCGTGCGCCGACTTGCCCGTCACGGTGACGTCGATGGCGAAGTAAGACGGCCCGCCGGTGATGATGGTGTCGAGCGTGTCGTTGTCGAGCAGGAACCCGCGCGTGGCGGAGATGCGGCTGAAGTCGAGCTGCTTGACGCCGAGCAGCCCGACCTCTTCCTGCCGCGAGATCGCGATCTCGATCGGCGGCCGGACCGGCGGCGATGCGCAGCGCCTCGAGCATCTCGGCGATGCCCGCCTTGTCGTCGGCGCCGAGGATCGTGTCGCCGGCGGACCGGATGACGCCGTCCTGCAGCACGGGCTCGATGCCCTTGCCCGGCTTGACCGTGTCGCCGTGGCACGACAGCAGGATCGGCGCCGCGTGCTGCTGTTCCTGGCGGGCAGCGTCGCGATCAGGTTGCCGTAGGCGTCGAGCGGCGGCACGCGCGCCCAGTTCCTCGAGCCGCGGCGCCAGCCACGCCATGAACCGCGCTTCGTCACCCGACTCGCTGTCCACCCGCACCATCTCCATGAACTGCGCCACCATCCGGTCGGTGTCCATCGCCACGCCGTAGCGCTCGCAAATTGCCACGCCGCACCTCCGTTGGAGAGGATATCAGAACGCCGTCAACGTCCCTTCGTCGGACGGTCGTCCGACTCGCGGCGAGGCCAGAGGGCGGGCAGCCGCAGCTCCAACGCCTCGAACGGCTCGGCGCGCACGACCTGGTCGCCGACGTGGGTCACGAGCACCGTCCCGCGACCGTCCGGCTCGCGCCGCGCACATCCAGCCCAACCGTGCCGGAAGGCCCGCGCAAAGAGAAGACCCGGTGTGCCTTGACACCTCGCTCCTCGAGGCCCATCTTTCGTTCGGGGCGTCCTTGTCGGCAAGTCGGCGATCTTCACCCGGCCACCGTGAACCGGTCCGGCAGGAGGAGGTACGCTATGGCAGGATCTCAAGGTCTATCCTCGGGTGGCGTTACTCGGCGCAGGTTCCTCGGTGCGGGGGCTGCCGCAGGGGCCGCGCTCGCGGCGAACAACTGGTCCTCGCTGCTCCAGGCGGCAACCACCCGGCCCGTCCCATACGCGGATGCGCCGTGGATCGAGGCGACGATCCCGCAGTTACAGGCGATGATGAACGCCAGGCAGCTGACGAGCCGCGAGCTCGTGCAGGGGTACCTGGCACGCATCGACGCGCTCAACCCCCTGCTCGGCGCGGTGATCGAGACAAACCCGCAGGCGGTGTCGATCGCGGCGCAGATGGACAACGAACGGCGCGCCGGCCGGTTTCGCGGACCGCTGCACGGCATTCCGGTCATCGTGAAGGACAACATCGCGACGGACGACACGATGCAGACCACCGCGGGCTCGCTGGCGCTTCTGAACAGCCGGGTGCCTGCAGATGCGCCGCTGGTGGCGCAGTTGCGCGCGGCCGGGGCGCTCATCCTCGGCAAGGCGAACCTGTCCGAGTGGGCGAACTGGCGGGGCTGGGACTCGATCAGCGGCTGGAGCGCGCGCGGCGGGTTCACAGTGTGTCCCTACGTCCTCGACGACAACCCATGGGGATCGAGCTCCGGGTCCGCCGTGGCGACGGCGGCCAACCTGTGCGCCGTCGCCGTCGGCAGCGAGACGGACGGCTCGATCATGGCGCCGTCGCACGCGAATTCGACCTTCGGCCTGAAGCCCACCCTCGGCCGCATTTCAGGGAACGGTGTGGTCCCGATCGCGCACAGCCAGGACACCGCAGGGCCCATGACGCGGACCGCCACGGATGCCGCACTCCTGCTCGGCGTTCTGAGCGACCCGGCGCACCCGTTCAGCGTCACGTTGGAGCGAGGCGCGCTGGAGGGTGTCCGCCTCGGCGTGGATCCGAAATACTTCGACACGTGGGACTGGGGTTCGCCGGTACTTCAAGCCCGTCATCGACGAGGTTCTGCTGGCGCTCGAGGGTCTCGGCGCCGTGCTGGTCACCATCGACACCGACCCGTCGTGGCTCGCGAACGGCGACGAGATCACCGTGCTCCTGTACGAGTTCAAGGTGCAGGTCGCCGAGTATCTCGCGACGCTGCGGCACTGCGAGGCGAAGACGCTCGCTGACCTCATCCAGTTCAACGACACCCACTGCTGGCAGGAGATGAAGTACTTCGGGCAGGGGATCTTCGAATCGTCGGAGGCGACGAGCGGCAACCTGAGCGATCCGGAGTACGTCGCCGCTCGCGCCAATTCCATCCTGAACTCGCGGACCCTGGGCATCGACAAGGCGCTGAGCGACAACAATGTCGAGGCGCTGGTCGCGCCGACCTGGACGTGGCTCTACTCGTTTGCGGCCGTCGCCGGGTATCCGAGCATCTCGCTGCCCGCCGGTTACATGCCATACGAAGTCGTGGGCGCCCCGTGGGACCCCAACCTCGTCGTCACGCGCGAAGGCAGCCCCGTCGGCTTCTGCTTCCTTGGCGGCGCGTGGCAGGAGGCGAAGATTCTCAGGTACGCGTACGACCTCGAGCAAGAGCTCAACGCGCGCGAGCAGCCGAAGTACCTCCGCGACGTGCCGGCCCGGGTGGACGCCGGATACTGCGGCGGCAAGCCGCAGTTGCACGGCGGCACCGGCAAGGTGAACTGGCGCGCCAACGGCAAGCGCGTGGTGTTGTAGACGGAGATGCCAGACCGCCCGACAGATCAAGTCCTGGCGGCGGTTCTCCGCCTCCGGTTCGAATCGACCCGCGCGACTTCAAAGAAGGCGCGGCTTGCGGCGAGGGCCGCGCCTCCTTGTACACGCCCCCCCACTGCGCCCTTCGCGAGCCTGGTGGTGGCCTCTCTCCTTCGTGCGCGGTAGAATGCGCGACACGGGAGTGTACTGGTCCTCCGACTCGGTCGCGCTGGCGGCCGAAAGCCAGGATCGCCATGCCCGAGGAAACCAATCCCCGCCTGCTCAGAACCATTCGCCAGGACATGGGGCGGGTCGGCACCGAGGTGCGCCGGACCGGCCTCAAGGGAACTGTCGGCCGGGCGCTCGAGGACCTGCGCGAGTTCTACCTCACGACCGAGGATCTGCGCGGCTCGCGCGAATGGGCCGGGCCAGGCGCGCCATCTACTTCACGTGGTGGTTGCTGAAGAGCCTGTTCCTGAAGCTCACGCCGGCCCGGCGGATCCTCCTGCTCCTGGCGTTCGTCGCGCTTGCGCAGGGGAGCGGGGTCATTGCCTCGTCCGACCGGTTCCGCGTGTCGGTCGACGTCGGATGGATGGGTGTCGTGCTCATCCTCCTGGTCCTCGCGCTGGAACTGAAAGACAAGCTCCTCGCACGTGAGGAACTGGAAGCCGGGCGCGCGGTACAGATGGCGCTCATGCCGCCCCCCGCACCCGTCCTCCCCGGCTGGCAGATCTGGCTGTTCACGCGGCCGGCCAACGATGTGGGCGGCGACCTCGTGGACTACCTGCGTATCGGCGAGCATCGCGCGTCCATCGTGCTGGGCGATGTCGCCGGCAAGGGGTTGCCGGCCGCGCTCCTCATGGCCAAGCTGCAGGCTACGCTGCGAGCCCTGGCGCCAGAGTTCACCTCCCTCGCCGAGATCGGCTCGCGCGTAAACACAATCCTCCACCGCGACGGCCTGCCGAATCGATTCGCCACCCTCGTGTATCTCGAAGTGGCCCCGACCGCCGGCCGGGTGCGGATCCTCAACGCCGGCCACATGCCGCCGCTCGTCGTCCGTGCGTCGGCGGCGACCGAGTTGCCCCGCGGCTCGTTCGCGCTCGGCCTGCTGGCCCACGCGAACTTCGAGGAACAGTGCGTGGACCTGCTGGACGGAGACACCCTCGTCGTCTACTCCGACGGCGTCACCGAGGCGATGAACGCGGCAGGAGAGTTCTTCGGCGACGATCGCCTCCTGGCTCTGCTGCCGTCGGTGGCCGCGGTGTCGGTGGCGATTGCCGGTGCGACAATCGTCGCCGCCGTGGACGCGTTCGTGGGAGCTGCAAGGCCCCACGACGACCTGTCCATCGTCGTGCTTCGCCGCCAGCCGTGAACAAATATGCAGCTGCCAAGTCCTCGCGCGACACCCTTTTGTACGTCGGCCGCGACTTCTCGAAGACCGACATCAAGTCGGCGCGGCTCCCTGGATCTCGGACATGGGTCGGCCACGTGGATCTGCAAGCGAAAAGACGACTCTCGCCGCGCAGACTGCCCATCCAGATTGAAGGTCGGACGACACGAACCGATCGCAGCCCTCGCTTCCCTTGTCAGGCAACCCTCCCCCGGTCAATACTCGCCCGGTCTTACGCGCATCAAGGAGTGCCCAGCGATGAGAGGATTCACAGCACGCGCGGCACTTGCCGTCGCGGTCGCCGCGATCGGCTTCGTGGGTCTCACCGCCCAGACGAAAGCTGCCGCCGACCGTTCGCCGACTACGGGAAGTGGGAAACCCTCGTGCAGGCCGCGAACCGCGGCGGCCTGTCGCCCGACGGCCGCTGGCTCGCCTACGCTCGTCAACCGCTCCAACCGCGACAACGAGCTGGTGATTCTCAACCTCGCCGACGGCACGAAGAAGGTGGTCCCCTTCGGGACGCAGCCGGCCTTCTCGTCCGACTCGAAGTGGATCGCCTATGCCATCACGCAGTCCGAGGCGGAGCAGGAGAAGCTCCGGAGCGAGCAGAAGCCCGTCCAGAACAAGCTGGGCCTGTTGAATCTCGCCAAGGGGGAGGCCGTCACGATCGACGCGATCGAGTCGTTCGCCTTCAGCCCGGACGGCTCGTGCCTCGCCATCCGGCCGTATGCGCCGTCACTCGTGCCGGCGGGCCCCGTGCCTCCGCTGCCGCGCGGGGGCACCGGCGGTCGCGGCGGCCCTGCCGGGACTCCGGCGGAGGCCGAGGACCGGGTGGGGACGACGCTCATCGTCCGCGACCTGTCGAGCGGTCGCGATACCACCTTCGGCAATGTCTCGCAGTACGCGTGGGAGGACGCGGATCGGGGACGCCGGCTGGCGCTCCTCATCAGCGCGACAGGCAAGACCGGGAACGGCGTGCAGTTGTTCGACCCGGCCAGCGGCGTGCTGCGCGTGCTCCACTCGGCCGCCTCGATCTACACCGGGCTCGCCTGGCGGAAGGACGCCGGCGACCTGGCCGTTCTGCGGGCGACGACCGATGACAAGAAGGAAGGGTCGAACTACTGCGTGCTCGCCTGGACCAGCCTTGGAGAGGGCGAACGGGCGCACGCCTACGATCCCGCCTCGGACAAGGCGCTTCCCGCCGGCATGCGGACCGTCTCCTTCCGCCGCCTCTCCTGGTCGGACGACGGACGCACCGTGTTCCTCGGCATCGCGAGGTGGGACGACAAGCTGCCATCCGCGGGCCGCGGCGACAGGGGCGGAACCGCCGGCGCCGACGAAGCCTCCACGGTTGACGTCTGGCACGCGAACGACATCGTCGTGAAGCCCAAGCAGAAGATTGACGCGCCCGTCCGACCGCCGCCGCAACCTGCTCGCCGCGTGGCACGTCGAGAGTGGCCGCCTGGTGACGCTCGGCAAGGATCCGGACGACGAGCAAGTCACGCCGATTCGCCGGTCGTCGCTCGCCTGGGCCGCCGAGTGGTCGAAGTACGCGATGAACAGGACGATCGGCCGGCCGGCGGCCGACATCGCGCTCGTGGACGTGACGACCGGCGCACGCACGCCGGTGAGAAGCTCCATCAACGACCGCTTCGTGCAGGCCGGGCCATCCGGGAAGTACCTGCTGTTCATCGAGGGCAACCAGTACTGGACGGTCAATCTCGCGTCGCGCGCGGTCACGAACATCACCAGGGCGCTGCCGACCTCGTTCATCGACCTGCAGTCCGACCAGACGAGCCCGCAGAAGCCGCCGTTCGGCGTGGCGGGCTGGACGAAGGACGATGGGGCGGTCCTTCTCAACGACAGGTACGACGTCTGGCAGGTGCCGACCGACGGCAGCAAGGCGACGCGGCTCACCGACGGGGCCGCCGAGCAGGTGCGCCACCGGCTCGTGCGCCTGGATCCGGACGAGGAGTGGGTCGACCCGACCAAGCCGCTGTACTTCGCCCTCTCTGGCGAGTGGACGAAGAAGTCGGGCTACGCGCGGCGGGAGCCGTCGGGAGCGGTGACGCGCCTCGTGTGGCTCGACAAGGCCGTCGCGGGGCTGGCCAAGGCCCGCATGGCAGACATCTTCGGCTACGTCGTGCAGGACTACGACGACCCGCCCGACTACTTCGTGGGCGGGCCGGACCTCTCCGGCGCGAATCAGGTGACGAAGGTGAACGCGTTCCAGTCCGACTACGCGTGGGGACGGTCGCGAGCTCCTGGACTACAAGACGCCGAAAGGGCGCCGGCTCCAGGCGTCGCTCCATTACCCGGCCGGGTACGAAGCGGGGCGCAAGTACCCGATGATCGTCTACAACTACGAGCTGCTGTCGCAGAACGTGCACCGCTACGTGGCGCCGACCGACCGCGAGTACTACAACGTCAGCGTCTTCACCACGCCACGGCTACCTCGTCCTCCAGCCCGACATCGTCTTCACCGCGAGGGAGCCCGGGTCGTCGGTGATCGAGTGCGTGACGGCAGGGGTCAACAAGGTGATCCAGATGGGCGTGGTGGACCCCAAGCGGATCGGCGTGGTCGGACACTCGATGGGCGGGTACAACACCACGATTCTCGCGACGAGGACCCACGGGATCTTCGCCGCGGCAGTAGCCGGCGCGCCGATGACCGACCTCGTGAGCTACTACGGCGACCACCACTGGAGCTCGGGGATCGCCGAGACCGATCACATCGAGACCGGCCAGGAACGGATGGTGGCGCCGCTCTACGAAGACCTCCAGGGCTACATCGACAATTCAGCGGTCTTTGCCGCCCACCAGATGACGGTGCCGCTGCTGCTCGAGGTGGGCGACCAGGACGGCACGGTGGCCTGGCACCAGGGGATCGAGCTCTACAACGTCGCGCGACGGGCGCGCAAGCCGGTCGTCATGCTGGCCTACATGGGCGAGGACCATGGACTGCGGCAGAAGCGGAACCAGATGGACTACCAGCGGCGCATCCTCGAGTGGTTCGGCCATTACCTCAAGGGGGAACCGGCGACGAAGTGGATCACCGACGGGCAGTCGTTCCTGGATCGCGAGGACGAGATCCGGCGGGAGGCTGCGGGGAAGATCAAGTCGTAGCCCGGAATCACGTTTCGCTGCCGTAGGAGATCTGCATGCGCCGGACGGCGCGGCTGGCGATCCACAGGACGAACGCGGTCAGGACCAGCAGCCCGAGGATCGCCCCGGGACGCGAGGCGGGCGCCGCGGGCGCCATCAGCATCCGGATCAGCGTCGGGATCTCATCGTCGGTCGGCGCGGGGACGGGACACAGCGACTGCAGGTAGTAGAGAATGCTGATCTTCTGCAGCGCGTGCGGCAGGACGCCGGCCGCGCCCTCCCAGGCGAGCAGCACGGCCGCCGGGATGATCGGATTGCGGACGTACAAGCCAACCGCGAGAAAGACGCTCCCGTAGCCGACGCAACCGA
This sequence comes from uncultured Acidobacteriota bacterium, assembly GCA_963744445.1. Lineage (GTDB taxonomy): Bacteria > Acidobacteriota > Vicinamibacteria > Vicinamibacterales > Fen-181 > CAVUTP01. The sequence continues at coordinate 7,518 of CAVUTP010000014.1, read as the reverse complement.
GCACGGCCGCCATCCCATACCAGGACAGGTGCCCCAGGCCCCCGGCGTTCCAGTAGGCCTGCACTTCGACCGCGTCGTGCGGCCAGAGCATGGCCGCAAAGGCGAGCAGGGCGCCGCCGCCGAAGATCACGGCCGCCGCGATCAGCCCGGCCGCATACTTGCCCGCGAGCAGCACCTCGCGCCGCGCCGGCGCGAGGAACCAGAAGTGCAACGTGCGGTTGGTCATCTCCCCGCGGAAGAGGTACATGAACATGCCGAGGCAGCCGAAGAAGATCGCCAGCCGCAGGTAGAAGAACTGGAAGATCCCCGCGAAGATCATCCGATCCTCTTCGAAGTTCAGCAGGCGTTCGACGTTCTTGTTCTGCAGCTTGCCGTCCACGAACATCAGCCGGGCTTCCCGCCGCCCGTCGAAGTAAACGACCTGGCGATACTCGGTTCGTTCCTCGACGAACCCGGCGCCCGTGGAGGTCTCGACCGTCCTGAAGACCTTGCCGTCCGTGCTCACCTGGATGTTGAACTCGCGGGTGTCCGAGTCCTCGCTTTCGCCTCCCGCGCTGGCATGCCTCACGACAAAGCGCTTCACCGGCCGAACGGCTCCCAGATCCACCTGCAGGAACAAGGGCCAATCTTCAGCGCACCAGCTATCGGCCTTCCCTCCCGCGACGCTGCCGTTCACGGCCTTCTCCGGCCCCTGGTCCTGGCTGCAGGGGAGACTTCCGGTGGCCGGACGGCCCAGCGCGAGGTTCTGGCGGCCGTCGGGCCCGTAAACCTCGAACTCGTAAATCCGGGCCGCCGGCTCGCCGCTGTAGGTCGGGCGAATGACGTTCAGCCGGACGAAGCGGGCTTCGACCGCCGGCTCGATTGCGTGCGTGGTCGTCCCCGCATTCCCGGTGCGCTGCCGGACGCGCTTGCTCCGCACCGACCAGCGTTCCTCGGCGGGCTTGCCCAGCCGCTTCTTCACGTCCTCGAGCGGTTCTCCCTCCCGGACGCTGTTCATCAAGGCCGCCTCGGTCAGGCCGCGCCGGGCCAGCCGCTCGCTCCGCCACTTCGTCTCCACGCCGTGCCCGAAGAAGATCACCGCGGGCAGGAGCGCCAGCGGGTACACCCACAGCGAGCGCTTCGCGAAGAAGACACGACGCAGTTCGATCTTCGCGATCGTCCACGCCTGCCGGGCGCGCCCCGAGAAGGAAAGGTCACCGCGGGCCACGCTACTCGCCTCCGATCAGGTACTGGTACAGTGCGTCCACGTTCTCGTCGGCCGGCACCACCCCGTCGATCCGGTGGCCGTCCATCGCGATCCGCCCCAGCGCCCGCGCGAACGCCTGGCGGTCCCGCGTCATCACCAGCATGCCCATCCCGTCGTCGTTCAACTTGATCTCGGTGATGTGAGGCTCGCCGAACAGCTGCGCCGCCACCTCGGAGGCGCCGCGGCAGCGGACGATGTACTGGCTCGGGTGCTCTTCTATCTCGTCGCGCACGTCGCGGATCTTCCCCTCGGCCACGATCATCCCGTTGGCGATCAGGACGACCTGGTCGCTGATCACGTCCACCTCCTGGAGCACGTGGCTCGAGAGGATCACGTGCTTCCCGGCGGCGGCCCAGGAGCGGAACAGGTCGATCGTCTCCGCGCGGACCAAAGGGTCCAGGCCGTTCAGCGGCTCGTCCAAAACGAGCAGGTCGGGGTCGTGCGCGATCGCCTGCGCCAGCCGTACGCGCTGCCGCATGCCCTTGGAATACGCCGCCACCTTGCGGTTTGCGGCCTCGGTCAACCCCAGGCGCTCGAGCGCCTTCCACGCCTTTTCCTCGGCTTCGGGCCGCGCGTACCCGTAGAGCAGCAGCCCGGTCGTGATGAAGGTGAACCCGGTGGCCCAGCGCGGCGCGGTATCGTACTGCGTCGCGTAGCCGGTGATCCGCATCAGCGCTTCGGGATCGCGCGGGGAAATCCCACGCATCAGGATGCGGCCGTGGTCCGGGTGGAGAAGACCGGTCATGAGGTTCATGAGCGTGGTCTTGCCCGAACCGTTCGGCCCGACCAGGCTCGTGATTCCCGGTGGGATGTTGAGCGTGACGCGGTTCACGCCGAGCACCTCGCCGTAGAACTTCGAGACCTCTTCGAAGACGACCGCCGGGACCGCCGGCGCGCTCACGACACGACCTCCACCGGGCGCAGCTTGCGCTCGATCACCAGGACGAGCAGCAGGATCACCACCGCCAGCGCCCATGCCGAGGCCCCCGCGCCGGGGCCTTCGGGCGGCTCCACGCCGAGCAGCGCGCACCACACGCGGTTGACCGCCCAGGCGGGGTCGATCACGTGCCCCCAGGTCACCCGAAAGACGCCGTTGATCATCTCGGCCACGCCGGTCAGGATGAAGAAGAAGGCCAGGCTGATCGCACCCGCCACGACCCTCCACTTCACGTACGCGGAACTGGCCATCGCCACCAGGCCGAGGACCAGCAGCCACACGAGAAACCCGGCAACGACGCCGGCACCCAGGGTCCAGTTCGTCCAGAACCACCAGCCGCCCGCCAGTGCCACCTGGAACCCGAAGAGCAGCAGGCCCGGAATCCACGTGACGACCGACAGCATCCCGACGAGAACCGTCAGGCGGGCGAGGCCATAGCTCCAGCGCGTGAGGGGCCGGCTGAAGTAGAGCGGCAGGGCGTTGTTCGCCAGATCCGGCGCAATCAGGCCGGGCCCGGCCAGGGCCGCCAGGAAGACGGCGAAGCCCGCCTGGACGTACATGAAGTACGAGAAGAACCTGCCGTCAACCTGGATGAACTGGCTGAACTCCTTGTCGAGCCCCTGGAGCAGCTCCGCGTGATTGGTCAGGTAGATGAAGCCGGCGCACAGGAGGGGCCAGACGAAGGCCAGCATCGTGAGCAGGACGACCAGCCGCTGCTCGTAGAGCCTCCGCCAGGCGTAGCGGGGCAACACCATGAACCGCGTCCACCGACCGGTGAGCGGCCCTAGGTACCGCTGATATCCTCGCTTGTAGACCGCCATTCGGACTCCGCAAGACCCGGATATGGGTGGAGGGCGGGGGGCGGAGGGCGGATCTGCGTCCCGCCTGCCGCCTACCGCCTACCCCCCTACCGCCTGATCCAGCCCCGCACCCTCCCCCGGCGTGTGCGCCAGGTGGCCCATGGCCTTCAGGAAGATCTCCTCCAGCGTGTCCCTGCGGTGGGAGAGCTTCCTCACCAGGAGGTCCTGCCGCGCCACGAGTCCCCAGATTGCTTCGACCTCGACTCCGGCCGGCAAGACGATACGCCAGCGCCCGCCGCCTTCGGAAACGCCTTCGGCCCCGATCTCCGGCAGCGCCGACCGCAGATTCCCGTCGTCGCCCGTCACCTCGAGCTCGACGAAGGACTTGTTCGACCGCCGCTCCTCCTCGAGATTGCACTGCTGGACGATGGTGCCGTCCTTCATGATCACGGCTTCGTCGCACACCTGCTCGATGTCGCGCAGCAGGTGGGAGCAGACGATGACGTTCATGCCCTGCTCTTTCTTCATCTCGGTGACGAGCTTCAGCATGCGGCGGCGTGCGGCCGGGTCGAGGCCGTTGGTGGGTTCGTCCAGGACGACCAGCTCGGGGCCGTGCACGATGGCCTGGGCGAGCTTCGCCATCTGTTTCATCCCGAGCGAGTAGGTGCGCAGCTCCCTGTAGCGCGCCTCGCCGAGCCCCACGTGGAACAGCACCTCGTGGGCCTTCTCGAGCGCCGCCTCGGGCGGAAGGCCGGAGAGCTCGGCCATCTGGCGCAGGAAGGTGACGGCCGTCATGTCGCCGATGAACGAGTCGTTCTCGGGCATGTAGCCGATGCGCGACCGGGCCTCGCCCATGTTGCCGCGGCAGTCGAGGCCGAGAATGCGGGCGCGCCCGGCGCTGGGCTTGAGAAACCCGAGCAGCGTCAGGATCAACGTGGATTTGCCCGCCCCGTTGGGGCCGAGCAGCCCCACCGCCTTTCCCTTGCCAGACACGCCGAGGCGGCAGGTGATCCCGTGCAGGATCTCCCGCCGCCCCAGCCTGACCGTCAGGTTCTCGAGTTCTACGACTGGTATGTTGTCCAACGCGTCTCCGGGAAGCGCGCCCGCATTCTGACACAAGCAGGAGCGGGCAGCTGCCAGTGGGCAGTGGCCAGTAGATCACACTGTCACGTTGTCCCTAGCTCCTAGCCCCCAGCCCCAGACTCGATCTCACTGGCCCGCAGTCGTTGACGGCAACCCCTGGCGCGCCGCCCCGCCCAGGCTCTCGAGCAGCATCACGTCCATGATCAGGCCCGACAGACGGGTCCGGCTGGCGGCGTGGATCCGTTCAGCCGACCCATCGAAGACCACGAGGACCGGGTCGCGCTCGGCCAGCAGCTTCGTCAGGGCCGGGTTCGGGGCCATCGCGGAGAAGATCCCCAGCGCCCCCTTCGTGTTCAGCCAGGCGAACGCCGACGGGTGGAGCCCGGCCGACGAGGGGATCTGGCGCTGGAATGCCGACGACAACACGAGCGACGAGTTGCTGTGCCGGGTCGCGATGGCACGCTCCGCCGCGGCGCGATCGGAGGCCGCCACCATGTAGCCCCCATCGTAGGTCCAGGTCACGCCGAATGGGAAGCTTGCCGGTTTCATCGTGCTCCAGACACGTCCACCCGCGCTCTCCTGCCCGAACACGATCCGCTTGTCCTGATCTTCGGGGGCGAGCTCCGCGTTGAACGTTTCCACCAGCTTCTGGACGGAGCTGTCGATGACCCCCGGGTCGTTCGCCAGGGCAGCCATCACCCATGTGGGACCGTTGACGGAGAACCCGTTGAAGGCGAAGGCCCCCTCGGTTCCCATCGCCCTGGTCAGGTTGTCGACGAAACCCGCGCCGAGCTTCGCGTTCGCTTCGGCCAGGTGGCTGTCGAAGGTCGGTTCCTCCCGCGTCATCAGCGCGGTGAACTCCTCGAACAGCTGCCAGGGCTCACGTGTCGAGACGTAACCGGCGAGGAGGGCATTGGCCGGCAGGTACTCCGCCGCGCCCCCGGAGCCCGTGTCCGCCAGCCAGGACGCCATCCCCTTCCGTGGGCCCTGGAACCCGAGCGTGAGCTCGTTCTCTTCCGCACCCGTGGGGGCCCGCTGCTCGATGAAGAGGTACCTCAGCCCGATCATGCCGGCCAACTCGACCGGCGGGGCGTCGTCTCCGGACGCCGCCTCGACCACCGGCGGCGCATCCATCGCCGATCAGCCAGCCGACGCCGCGCCGGTACCGCTCCCCGATGGCGGCCGCAAAGGGCGAGCTGGCGCCCTGCCCAAGGTGACCGAGGGCCCACGCCAGGTTCGACGGCGAGTTCGAAACGACCATCATTTCCTCGGACACCGAATACGGCTGGGACGGCCTCGCTCGCCCCGGCGAAAAGCCCTGCCAGGGCGTTCGCCAGCTCCGCCCGCCTGCCGGACTGCACGCGGGCCATCACCATCGGCACCGGCTCGCCGGATCCCGGAGAGGCGGCACAGAAGACGACCTCGTCCCCGAGCAACGAGCTCACCGACTGCACGCGATCCACGATCTGTCTCAACCGCAGTCCCGTCTCGGAGTTCCACCAGGCGCCGAAAGCGGCGTTCTCGGCCGACTGCTGCTCGGCCAAGCCCAAGGCCCGACCGATCGTCCCGCCGAGGTTGGGGACGGCGCCGTAGACGAGGGCGCCTGAGGGAAGATACGAGAGCAGCGCCGAAGCGGTGCGCATGTCGCCGGGGAGATGCCCCGCCAGCTGACGTTCGATCTTCACGAACGAGGCGAGAATCGCCAGGTACTCCTCCGCCGAGGGGCTCCAGGCGACGGCTTCCTCGACCGACGTCGCCAGCGCCGGATTGGATGCGGCCTGCTCGCCGGGGCTGAGGACCACTTCCCTGCCGGGCTGGCTCACCGCCACGGACCCCTCCACGACCGAGACGACCGATCCACCCATGCCGGCGGAAACCGCGAAGACGGTGCCCTTCACCGAGGCGATCGAATCGCGGGTCAGAACGCGCAGGTGGCCGCGGCGCTGCTTGGCGGCCTGGACGATGACGTCGCCGCGCTGGAGGTGAATCGCCCGGCCGCTCCAGGCGGCGGTCACGAACAGCTCCGTTCGCTCGTTGACGTCCACCGTCGATCCGTCGGCGAGTCGCAACACGGCGTGAGCCCCCGGGCCGGTGCGAACCAACTCCTTTTCGCCGATTGAGGCGCCTGCTTCGAGAGCTCCCCCGGGCAGGCGGTACAGGCCGCCGTCGGCCGAGACGACCGTGGCCCTCGGCCCGCCAGGAGCCATCATGGCGTCGATGGCGTCGCGGCCGACGTAGACGACCGCGAAGAGCAGTGCGGCTGCCGCGGCCAGGCTTCCCCATCGCACCCAGCGGCGGGAGGAGCGCTGCGGCATGGCGATCACCCGCCGTTCGCCCTTCATCCCCGCCACCGAGGCGCGGCACGCGGGGCAGCGGCTGAGGTGGTCTTCCATCAGGACGCGCCGGCTGCCGGCAAGCTCTCCGCTCAGGTAGGCGCGGAAGTCCGGCCGGAACTCCGCACAGCTGGCGCCGCCGGCGTTCGTCACCTTGTCCCAGACGCGCGCCCGCGCGGCCTCGAGCGTCCCGGCGTCGACGTCTTCCTGTTTCATTTCCTGCAGTGCCCTTTCCAGACGATCTTCGGACATCGCCGACCTCCTCCTCGAACCACAGCGTCAGGTGAGCAAGGGTGCAACTGTCGAATTGGCCAACTCGCCATTCGCAAAGTCGACAATTGCCACCTGGCTCCCTGCACGCTGCCAGCGTCCTTGCGTCCTAGCGCTCCATCTCGGCTTGCAGCCGGTGCCGGATCCGGTGGAGCCGGACGGCGACGTTGTTCTTCTCCAGCTGGAACATCACGGCCAGCTCTTCGTTCGACAGCCCCTCGACGTGACGCAGCAGGAACAGGGTGGCGTCCTCGCTCTCGAGGGTGGCGATGGCGCGCCGGAGCCGCTCCTTCAGCAGCGAAGGGGGCTGGACGGCGGCATGCGGCGCCCGATCGTCGTAGACCGACTCGGCATGAACCGCCCGGCGGCGCAGCAGGTCGACGGCCGCGTTGACGGCCGCGCGCCGGAAGTAGGCCGCCGGCAGCGGAGCGGCCTCGACGTCTCCACCGCGGGCCAGGACGCGCAGGAAGACGGTCTGCAGGACGTCCTCGGCGTCGGCCGGGTTCCCGGTGACGCGCAGGGCCGCGCGGAATACCGCGTCGTAGTGGCGCTCGTACAGCTCGGCAAACCCGACCAGGGCAGTCGTGGAAGTCATGGCGATCGGCTGCTCGTCGGCAATCTGCGGGCTGGCTGTGGTCACGTCGCTCGCCTCACCAGCCTTGACGCACCAGGAGGCCGACTATTACATGGTGTGCGGGAAAATTCGAAGCGGCGGCTTGCGGACCAGCCTTCCGGCAGGCGGAAACCGGCGTCGACCTTCGCCGCGAGGGCTCAGGCGCGAGGCCGTCAGCCGCGCCGTTCGAGCTGGCTGGAGCGTCGGACAGATTACGCCGCCGGCGGCGAGCGGGA
>CAVUTP010000013.1:0-44223 GCA_963744445.1 uncultured Acidobacteriota bacterium | reverse complement strand
GGCTTTCAACTCGTTGCCGGCGCCCCGGTTCGCTTCCTGCGCGTTACCGCCAGCCGGATCCCCAGGTACGTCAAGTTCTGGCCCTCTCGCAACTCAGGCGCCTTCAGTAACTGGGCGAGGGTCCTGTCCTTCGGGCTGTGCCTCCCGTTCATGGTGCTGGGACTCTGGCTGGCCTTGTCTGACGAGGACCTGTGGCGCGACCGCGGAGCGACGGGGCGCTCGGCCGGGTGCCTGATCCTGGGCGTGGCGTCACTCTACTCGCTGGTCCACCTGCTGACCTGGACGCTCGTGAGGTACCGGCTGCCGGTCGATGCCGTCCTCATGCCGTTCGCGGGACTGTCCGCCGCGTGGGCACTCGACAGGCTGCATTCACTCCGGCCAAGGCGCCCGGCATCGCGCCTCGCCCCCCTCTCATCTCATCAACGACGTCAGAAACCGGAACAGCCTCGACAGCCGTCACGAACTGCCGTGCCCCGCGCCCCTCAAGGCCGCCCTTCGCGCGACATCGAGCGGCGGTCTCGCGTTGACGGCAGCCACGAGCGGCGCGCTGGCCGGGACGGCCGTCGAATGCCCGCCAGTTGACCGGTCGGACCGGCAACTGAGCCGCAGGGCCCTCGCGGTTCACCGTTCGCTCCTGGTCGCCTGGCTCGTGGCGACCGACGCGGTCGCCCTTGGCCTCGCGTTTCGTCTCGCCTACTCGGTCCGTTTCGAGTGGCAGTTCACCGTGGCGCCGGAGGTCGTGGCCCCCCAGGGCACCTACGACGTCCTGACGGCCCTGCTCATCCCCCTGTGGCTCGTCGTCTTCGCCCTGTTCGATCTGTACGAGCCGCGGTCGAAGCTCGGCGGAGCCTGGAATCCTCGCGCACGCTGAACGCGTGCACGGTCGCGACGATGCTCGTCATCGTCGGCACCTTCTTCGTGCCGGACTTCGTGATCTCCCGCGTGTGGCTCGTGTCCGTGTGGCTGGCCTCGTTCTTCCTGGTGGCCGCCAACCGGTTCGTGGCGCGGCGGCTCGTCTACCTGCTCCGCAGGCGCGGGTACCTCCTCACGCCGGCCGTCATCGTCGGGACGAACCAGGAAGCCGTGAACCTCTCCGCTTTCCTCGTCGACCGGCAGTCGTCGGGCGTCCGGACCGTCGGCTTCATCCACGCGGGCAACGGCGACCCCCGCTTCGTCGGGGGCGTGCCGGTGCTGGGCTCGATTGCGGAGGTCGGTCCGATTGTCAAGGAGCATGGAATCGAGGACGTCCTCGTCGCCATCACCGGCATCGGCCGGGACGAGCTCCTGCGGCTGTGCGAGGACCTGGACTCGCTGCCCGTCCGACTGAGGCTGTCCTCAGGCCTCTACGAACTCCTGACGACGCGCGTCACGGTGCAGACTCTCGGGACGGTACCGCTGATGAGCCTGCAGAAGAACCGCCTGGACCGGGCGGAGGTGATTACCAAGACCCTCCTCGACTCGTCGCTGGCGGTGATCGGCCTGTCACTCCTGTGGCCGGTGATGCTCCTCGTCGCTGCGTGGATCAAGCTGGATTCCCCGGGTCCGGCCCTCCATCGACGCCGGGTCCTTGGCGCGTCAGGCCGTCAGTTCGACGCCTTCAAGTTCCGGACGATGTACACCAACGGCGACGCGCTGATTGAGAGCCAGTCCGACGCGGTCGAGGCTCTGCGCAACAACCACAAGCTCAGGGACGACCCGCGCGTGACACGGGCCGGGCGCTGGCTGAGGAAGTACAGCATCGACGAGGTGCCGCAGCTCCTCAACGTCGTCCGCGGCGAGATGAGCCTCGTGGGCCCGAGGATGATTGCGCCGGACGAGGCCGAGAAGTACGGCCGGCAGCGCATGAACCTGCTCAGCGTCAAGCCGGGCATCACGGGGCTGTGGCAGGTGTCCGGGCGCTCGGATCTGACCTACGAGGAGCGGGTGCGGATCGACATGTACTACGTTCGCCACTACAGCGTCTGGCTGGACCTGCAGATCCTGTTCGTCCAGACGATTCCGGCCGTGCTCAGAGGACGCGGGGCGTACTGACGGGGAGTGGCGCCGGTCTCCGACATGGGCAGAACGACGCAGATCACGCAGGCGCGGAACCTGTTCCAGTCCAGGGGTCTCCTCGTCGAGTGGACTGCCCGGACGCTGCGGGCGCGCTACCAGCAGTCGCTGCTGGGGTGGCTCTGGGCCGTGATCCAGCCTGCCACGCAGGCTCTCGTCTTCGCGGTGGTCTTCACCCTGGTCGTTCCCGTGGAGACGGGCGGGATCCCGTACGTCGTCTTCGTGTACGTCGCAACCGTGGCGTGGACGTTCCTGGCCACCTCGCTGTCGGACATGGCTGATTCGCTCGTCGCCAACATGAACATGGTGAGCAAGATCTACTTCCCGCGCGAAGTGCTCCCCGTCGCGGCCATGCTCGCGCGGCTGCTGGACCTCGCCGTTGCGGCCGCCTTGTTCGTCGGCCTGGCGCTCTACTACCGCGTGCCGGCCCTGACACCAGCGCTGGCGGCCCTGCCAATCGTGCTGCTGGTGCAGGTCGCGCTCGTCATCGGGATCGGCCTGGCTTGTGCCGCGTTGAACGTGTTCGTCCGGGACGTGCGGAGCATGCTGCTTCTCGCGCTCCAGATCTGGTTCTATGCGTCACCCGTGATCTACCCGATCGAGGCGGTCCCGGCCGCGTATCGCGGGTACTTCGCGCTCAACCCGATGGTCGGCATCATCGCGGCGTATCGGGCCATCCTGCTCCGGGGCGAGCTTCCCGGGCCCGAGTTCATGATTGCCGTCGCGGTGTCGCTGGTGGCTCTCGTAGCCGGGTGGACCGTCTTCAAACGATCCGAGTTCCTCTTCGCGGACGTGGTCTGAGCCGGGAATGGAATTCGTCCGGAGGCCAACGGTGAACCGAAACGAATCGGCTGGAGGGGCTGCGATCGCGACCGACCCCGGCAGCGCGGCGCCGACGGTGCCGTTCAACAAGCCGACCCTCGTCGGCACCGAGCTCGAGTACGTCCGCCAGGCGGTTGAACGAGGGCCCCTGTCGGGCGACGGCGAGTTCACGAAGCGATGCCAGGCCTGGCTGGAACGGACGCTTGCGGTCCCGAAGGCGCTTCTGACGACGTCGTGTACCGACGCGCTCGAGATGTCGGCGCTGCTTCTCGACATCCAGCCCGGCGACGAGGTCGTCGTGCCGTCATTCACGTTCGTGAGCACGGCCAACGCCTTCGCGTTGCGGGGCGCCACGCCGGTGTTCGTGGACATCCGGCCGGACACCCTGAACATGGACGAGACGAGGGTGGAAGGCCTGGTCACGTCGCGCACGAAGGCCATCGTCCCCGTGCACTATGCCGGCGTCGGCTGCGAGATGGACGTCATCTGCGAGATCGCCCGGCGACGGAATGTCGCCATCGTGGAAGACAACGCCCATGGCCTCGGCGCTCGGTATCGGGGGCGGCCGCTCGGCACGTTCGGGACGTTTGCGACCCAGAGCTTCCACGGGACCAAGAACGTGACGTGCGGCGAGGGCGGGGCCCTGCTCGTGAACGATCCCCGCCACGTCCAGCGCGCGGAGATCGTCAGGGAGAAGGGGACCAACCGCAGCCGGTTCCTGCGCGGCGAGGTCGACAGGTACACCTGGGTGGACCTGGGATCGAGCCACGTCCCGGGCGAGATCCTGGCCGCGTTTCTGCTCGCGCAACTGGAGGCGGCCGACTCGATCCAGGAGAGGCGGCGGACGATCTGGCACCGATACCACGAGAGCCTGGAGCCGTGGGCGCGGCAGCGCGACGTCCGACTGCCGTTCGTGCCGCCGTACTGCGCTCAGTCGTTCCACCTCTTCTACCTCGTGCTTCCCGACGAGGCGGCGCAGCGCGGCCTCACCGCGCACCTCAGGGAGCGCGGTGTCGCCAGTACGTTCCACTATCAGCCGCTCAACCTGTCCCCGATGGGGCGGCGGCTCGGGGGCCACCCGGGAGACTGCCCCGTCACCGAGAGCATCGCCGATCGCCTCCTGCGCCTGCCGTTCTACACCGGCATGAGCGAGGAGGAGCAGCGCCACGTCATCGCCGCCGTCAAGGCCTTTCCGCCCGTTGCCTGATGCCAGTCATACGCTTCTCCGGCGTTTCGAAACGATACCGGCTGGGGCTGACGCGAATCAGCCTGCCTGCCATGGTGGCGAGCGGTGTGAAGCGGGCGTGGCGGTCCGCGCCGGCTCGCTCGCAGGCCGACCGGTGCCTCTGGGCGCTGGACGAGGTGAGCTTCGAGTTGCTCGAGCGGCAGTCCCTGGCCCTCGTAGGCCCCAACGGCGCGGGCAAGTCGACCATCCTGAAGCTCCTGGCCGGGATCACGACGCCGACATCCGGGACGATAGAGGTTCGCGGCCAGCTCGCCGCGTTGATCGAGCTCGGCGCGGGCTTCCACCCGGACCTGACGGGCCGGGAGAACGTGTACTTGAACGGGGCCATCCTCGGCCTGAGCCGGAAGGACATCGCGAAACGCTTCGACGACATCGTCGCGTTCTCCGAGCTCGAGCGGTTCATCGACACCCCGATCAAGCGGTATCGTCCGGGATGACGGTACGCCTGGGGTTTGCCGTCGCCTCCTGCATCGAGCCGGACATTCTCCTGGTGGACGAGGTTCTCGCGGTGGGAGACGCGGCCTTCCGGCACAAGTGCCTCGGCAGAATCAAGGGGCTGCTCAAGGACGGGACCAGCCTGATTTTCGTGTCCCACGACCTCGGCCTCGTCAAGGCCGTGTGCGAGACGGCGCTGTATCTCGACCACGGGCGCATGCAGCAGTTCGGGACGACCGCGGAGATCATCGAATCGGTACAACCGGGTCCTGGAGCGGCAGCGGGCGGCGCGGCTGCCGGCGCCGGAGGCGTCCGGCGGCGCTGAAGGGGGCGTGGAGATCACGAGGCTCGAGGTCCTGGATGCGGCGGGGAACCCGGCGCAGGTTGCCTTTGGCGACCAGCCGCTGGAGGTGCGGCTGCACTACTGGTCGGACCGGGACGTGGGGCGGGCCAACGCCCTCGTGCGGATCTACAGGTCGGACGGGCTGTCGTGCTGCCTGCTGAGGACCGGTGCCGACGGCGTGCCCTTCGAGCTGGTCCGCGGCGCCGGCGCCATCTCCGTGAGGCTGAACCCGTCGCGGCTCTCGGGCGGGACGTACTACGCGATCGCCTGGCTGATGGATGCGGCTGACGCGGCGGGGATGGCCCGGGCCTCGTCGGGCTGGTTCGAGATCAGGAACCGGCGCGCAGGGGAGGACCTGCACTCCGCCGTGTTCGAGCCGGAGCGGAGCTGGTCCCACACGACGGCCGGCGCGGAGACGCCGCCCGCACGCGGAGACGGAGCGCTCGACTCCACGGCTGGCGACGCTGCCGGGTGGGGTGAATGAAGGACTCCCTGTTCAGTGTCGTCGTCCCGTGCTATAGCCAGGCCGAGTTCGTCGGCGACGCGATCAGGAGCGTCCTCGAGCAGACGTATCCGGACTTCGAGCTCGTCGTGGTGGACGACGCGTCACCCGACGACACCGCCCGCGTCGTGGCCGGGTTCAGCGACCCGCGGATCAAGGTCGTCACCCACGGGAAGAACCGGGGTCTCTCCGCCTCGAGGAACTCCGGCATCGCAGCCTCCACGGGTGACATCGTCGCCCTGCTCGATGCGGACGACATGTTCCACCGCGACAAGCTGAAGCTCCACGCGGCGTTCCTCGGCGCGCACCCGGGGATCGGCGTCTGGTACAATTCGCGCTTCGAGATGAACCACTCCGCCGCCACCGTGCGGGAGTTGTGGCGGCCGCCGGTCTCGGTCGGCCTTCGCGAGCTGATGCTGGCCTTTCCGTTCGGCCCCAGCGACATGGTGATTCGGCGGGAGTGGTTCGCAGCCGCAGGCCTGTTCGACCCCGCGGTGGGAAGCGCCGAGGACACCGACCTGCCGTGCCGGTTCGCGCTGGCCGGCTGCGGGTTCGCGGGCGTCGACCGTGCGCTGAACTACAGGCGCTATCACTCGGGGCGACCACGAAAGGACCTGCGCGGCCGGCTCGAGGACGTGACCCGCGTCCTGGACGCCGTGACGACGGACCCGCGGTGCCCGGCGGAGGTTGCCGCCCTGAGGGGCGTCGCGGTGAAGACCCACCTGATGGCGGTCATGTCGCTGGCGCTGATCCAGGGCGAGGCGGAGCTGGGAAGGCAGTTCGTCCGTGATCTGGTTCGCCTGGACCCGTCCGTCTTGCAGGGCGAGCCGTGCGAGCTCCTGGACTACCTGGTCCAGGAGTGCATCGCCGACGACAGCCTGGACCACGCCGAGGTGTTGTCGCGGGTGCTCGACCAGTTGCCGCCCGAGGCTGCCGCGCTCGCCGCGAGGCAGCGGTGGGCCGTGGCCCGCGGCTGCCTGTGGAGAGGCATCCGCGCGGTCATGTGGGGGCGTCCGGACGACGGCAGGCGGCACCTCCAGCGCGCGTCGGCCCTCGGCGCCGAGATTGACGATTCGGTTCTGGGACCCGTGACCCACCACCTCCTGGATCAGCGGGTCGAGTGCGGGGCGGAGGTCGTCGAGGGCGTGCTCGACGAGCTGGTTCCGGGGCTCGATCGACTCGGGAGCGCGCGTCCCGGAACGAGGCTGAAGGCCCTCTACCTGGTGAACTGCGCATTCGAGAGCTACCGGGGTGGCCGGTACCGAGACGTCCCGGGGCATGTCTTCCGGGCGCTGGCCAGCGACCCTTCACACCTGAGGAACCGGGGCGTGGTTTCGATGCTGGCCCGCTCGATCGGCCACGTCGTCGGGATGCGGCCATGAGAATCTGCATGGTCGTATACGACATGCAGGCCTTCGGCGGCCTGGAGGAGTACGCGGTCGCGCTGGCGCGAGGGCTGCAGGAAGAGGGCCACCAGGTCAGCATCCTGTCCGCCGGCTGGGTGCCCCCGGACAACCAGTACCTGCGGAGGCTGCGCGAGGACGGGATACGCGTCGTCCAGTGGCCAGGTTTCATCTCGAGGCCGGCGTCGGATTGGCCGACCAAGGAGAAGCTGGCGCGCGTCCTGGTCCGCCTCGCCACGCCGCTGCTCGCCGTGGTGAGCAGCGTCGACTCGGCCGTCAGGGGAAGGAGCGTCCGCCGGTCGCTCGAGGGCGCGCGCCACTGGCTCCGGAACCAGCTGATGCAGCGGCTGATCGGGCGCGAGTGGCGCCCGATTCTGGGCCCCATCCTTCTGAGCCTGTGGCGCCTTCGATGGCGCTTCGACCTGCTGCACGTGCACGGCTACACGACGAACCTGCTGTTTGCCGTGGACTGGGCTCACTCGCGACGCGTTCCCGTGGTCTACGAAGAGCACCAGACACCACACGCCCAGTTCGGCTGGTGGCACGGTTTCGAGCGAAGCGTGAACAAGGCCGACGTCGTCATCGCCGTTTCCGGCGAAAGCGCCGAGGCGCTGCGCTCGGTCTGCAAGGTGACACGGCCCGTGGTGGTGGGCGGGCGGCTGGTCCCCGACCCGGTTCAACAGGGCGTCGCGGCTCTCCCGGAGATCAACCCGTCAGCCGACGGCCTCGTGATCAGCACCGTGGCGCGCCTCTATGTGACGAAAGGCCTCACCCACCTGCTGGACGCCATCGTCCTCGTGCGGGGCGCACACCCGACGACGAGGTTCCGCGTCTACGGCGACGGCGATCTCCGGGGCGAGCTCATGGAGAAGGCGGCGCGGCTCGGTCTGAACGGCGACGAGATCTTCGTCGGGTCGTTCACGAGCCGCGGCGAGCTGGGGACGGTGCTGTCCGGCACTGACATCTTCGTGCTGTCGTCGATTCTCGAGGGCCAACCGCTGGTCGTGATCGAAGCGATGGCCTACGGCCGCCCGATTGTGACGACCGCGGTCGGCGGCATCCCGGAGCTGATCAAGGACGGCGTCAACGGGCTCCTCTGCCAGCCGGCCGATCCGGAGGCCCTGGCCCGCGGGATCGTCAGGCTGATCGAGGACCCGGCCCTTCGCGCGGCACTCGGGCGCGAGGCGCGCAGGGCCTACGAGGAGCTGGGGTTCCAGCCGGCGGCCGTGAGCCGGCGGATGCTGGGCATCTACCGTCAGGCGCTCGGTGGCGGACACGTCCCCGACACGGCTCTGCAGGGAACGCCGGTGTGACCGTGCCCATGCGCATCGCCTTCGGCGTCCCGGAGCTCGAGCGGCTCCAGCAGGCGGCACGCGGCGAACCCGCGGATTCGGCCTACCTGCTGCAGGCCCACGTGGCCAGCAGCCTCCGCGCCCGGGGTCATCGGCTCACCTACATCGCGCAGCGGGATTCTCGGCGAGTACGTGTGCGCGGACGACCTGGCGCAGCCGGCCGACGCGCGATACACCTGGTCCGGCAGCCGCGCGTTCAAGTGCGCCGCCAGGCTGGCGTGGCAGGTCCAGCGCCGCGTCGGCGTGCCCTACCTGAACGTCTTCACGAACTGGCGCCTGTACGATGCGAGCCTGCGGTGCCTGCCCTCCCAGGACGTCGTGTGGGAGCGAACCGGGATGTACCGGGATGGTGTCGCCCTGGCGTGCAGGCGGCTCGGGGTCCGCTTCGTGCTGTGCGTCGAGGGCGACGAGATTGAAGAGCTCGAGCACGAGGGCCAGCCGGTCACCGGGCTCTCCAGGTGGCGGGCCCGGACGATCTTCAGCCGGAACCTCGCGATTGCCGACGCGGTTGTCTGCGTCTCGGAGCCGCTGAAGAAGCACCTCGTGGCGAAGTGGCGAGTCGCGCCAGGCAAGATCGTGGTCGTTCCGAACGGCGTGGACGTCGGGACGTTCCGGCCGGGCCGGCAGGATGCCGCAGCCGCCAGGGCGTCGCTCGGCGACGGGGGGCCGATCGCGCTGTTCGTCGGCAGCTTCTGCAGCTGGCACGACGTGAGGACCCTGCTGCACGCCTTCGGACTCGTGCTGGTGAGGCACCCGGCCGCGCGACTGGTGCTCGCCGGCGACGGAGGCATGCGACAGGACATGGAGCTCCTGGCCGCGGGGCTCCGCCTCGGCGGCCGGGTGCGGTTCACGGGCCCGATGCCGCACGCACAGGTTCCGCCCCTGGTCGCGGCGGCCGACATCGCGGTGGTGCCCTACCCCGTGCTGAAGCAGGAGATGTGGCTGTCGCCGCTGAAGCTCTTCGAGTACATGGCTTCTGGCAAGGCCATCGTGGCCTCGGCCTGCGGCCAGGTTCTCGACGTGATCGAGGACGGGCGCAACGGCCTGCTCGTGCCGCCTGGCGATGCGCAGGCGATGGCCGACGCGCTGCGCCGGCTCATGGACGATCCGGAGCTGCGCGATCGGCTGGGCAGGTCCGCGCGACAGGACGCCGTCGAGAAGCACTCGTGGGAAGGCTACGTCAACCGCCTTGAACAGGTGCTGTACGCGGGGACAGCGACCGGATGAGCGCGCTGGTCAGCGTCATCATCCCGGCGTTCAACTATGGCCGGTACCTTCCCGAGGCCATCGAGAGCGCCCTGAACCAGGACCACGCGGCCCGCGAGGTGATTGTCGTGGACGACGGCTCCACCGACGATTCCCTCGCCGTCGTCGCACGCTTTGGCTCGGCCATCCGGTGCATCCGGCAGGAGAACGCGGGTCTTTCCGCGGCGCGGAACACGGGTATCCGCGCCGCGCAGGGCACCTACATTGCCCTGCTCGACGCGGACGACTCCTGGTTGCCCCGGTTCCTGTCGACTGCCCTTGCGCCGTGGCGCGACAGGCCGGGGCTTGGGGCCGTGCACTCCGGCTTTCAGTGCATCGACGAAGGAAGCCGGCCGCTGCCGCAGGTTTGTGTCTCGACGGTGCCCGACGGCCAGATGTACGACAGGCTGCTGGACGGCGAGTTCTTCGTGCCCAGCGCCGTCGTGACCCGCCGCGAGTGCTTCGACCGCGTTGGCCTCTTCGACGAGCGGCTCCGCGGGTCGGAAGACTGGGACATGTGGCTGAGGGTCGCCCGGCAGTACCCGTTCGGGGGCCTAGCCGAGCCACTGGTCAACTACCGGATTCACGGCCACAACATGTCGGCGGACCCGGAGTACATGCTCCGTTACCAGCGCATGGTGGTGGAGAAGCACTTCGGGTCGGTCGAGGGCCCGTCGCAGGACTGGCCGGTCGCGCGCCAGCGGGCGTTCGGCGCCGCCTGCCGGTACGCGGCGCAGGGTCACTACTTCCGCGGCAACCTGTCATCGAGCGCCGAGTACCTCCGGCTCGCCCTGGAGGCCAACCCGGCGCTGTGCGCCAGCGTGGACATGTACTACGACCTCGCGTGGGCGGACCAGCAGCTCGGCCGCCGCAACGCCGGGGGGCAGCCGAATCTCGAGAGCAACGCGGCGTTCCTCCTCCACAGCCTCGCCGAGGCGTTCCGCCATTGGAACGCTTCGCCGCGGCTGCGACCGTGGAGGACCCGAGCCTTCGGGAACGCGTACCTGGCACTGGGCATGGTCGCCTACGGGAGCGGGCGTCTCGACCTCGCCCGCCATTACATGACGAAGGCCCTTCTCTGCGGACCCGCGCTGTGGCCTGACGGGCGCATTTGGGGAACCCTGGCGAAAGCGATGGCGGGCCGGCGCGTTCTCGGCGCGGCGCGGGCGTGGCGTGGCCGGCGCCGCGATGCGAGGGTCACGGCGTGAGAGTGCTGGTCATCTCGAACTTCTACCCGCCGCACCACGTCAGCGGATACGCGCTGCTCTGCTGCGACGTCGTGCGGGCTCTGGAAGCCCGCGGTCACGAGGTGACCGTGATGACCAGCACGCTGGGCGTGGACGGGGAGACGATTGAGGGACGCATCCACCGGGTCTTCAGCCTGGAAAGCCCGCTGGACTTCTACAGGCCGGTGAAGGCGCTCGGATACCCGGCCGCGAGCCGCCGGAACGTCAGACACGTTCGCGACACGGTGTCGGCATTGCGGCCGGACGTCATCTTCATCTGGGGCCTCTGGAACCTTTCGAAGCGCGTCGCAGCGGAGGCGGAGAGATTGTTGGGGGCCCGTGTCGTGTACTACCTGGCCAACCCGTGGCCCATCGAGGCGAACAGGCACCGCGCGTACTGGTCTCTGCCAGCGCGACGGCCCAGTCGGGAGCCGCTCAAGCGGGCCTGCCGGGTTGCCGCGCGGCTGGTGCTGCGCTCGGAATGGCGCGAGCCGGCTCTCCGGTTCGAGCACGCCCCGTGCTGCAGCCGGGCGCTGCGCGACCAGCTCGTCGCGGCCGGGGTGCCGTTGAAGGATGCCCCGATCGTCTACGAAGGCATCGACCTCGAGTCGTACGTCGAGGAGGGGAACCGCCGCGACACGCCGGTCGCCGGCGGGCCTCTCACGCTGCTCTACGTGGGCCTGCTGGTCGAGCACAAGGGCGTCCATACGGCCGTGGAGGCGCTGAAGCGGCTGGCCCCCGCCACCCGCGCCCGGGTGAGCCTCACCATCCTCGGGTCGGGGCACCCTGACTACGAGTCGTCGCTGAAGTCGCTGGTGGCGGAAACGGGTCTTGCGGATCGCGTCACCTTCGCCGATCCGATCCCGCGCCCGGCGCTCCCGGCCTTCCTTGCCCGGCATCACGTGGTGGTCATGCCGTCGATTTGGGAGGAGCCCCTCGCGCTGATCATGCAGGAGAGCCTTGCGAGCGGGGCGGTGTTCGTCGGCTCGGCGACCGGCGGAACCACGGAGATCATCAAGGACGGGGAGAACGGCCTTCTCTTTCCAGCGGGCGACGCCGGCAGGCTTGCCGAGCACATCGGGCGCCTCGCGGAGGACCCTGACCTCTGCCGCCACCTGGCGGAACGCGGGCGCAAGACGGCGCAGGATGCGTTCTCGCTGGCGCGGATGGTGGACGACCTCGAGGCGTATCTGCGGACAGTAGGCGGTGCCGAAGAGTCAACGCGCCTCCCGTCCCTTTCAGGTGTCCATGATGGCCGACCAGCCTGACAAGCGGAGCCCGCGGCTCCTCGGTCGCGAAGGGCGCTCCGGCCTTCGGCTTGGCACGCCATGCCCCGGAACCCCGGAACCGAGCTCCATCGTCGGGTTCACCGTTACCCAGGGCATCGAGCCAGGCCGGCTTGAGGCGGCAAGGGAGGCCCAGAAACGAGCGCTTCGTCACTTTCCGCAATTAAGCCAGCTCAGCGTGGAGGTCGGCGAAACGCAGCTGGCTCTCTGGGGTCATGGGTGCCTTACGGCTTCCCTTCACACTCGGGCATGACGAGTCCGTCTTTGTTCTCGTCGGGAACCCCGTGGGCAGTCACTCCTGGCACACTGTGGATCGCGACATCATCGATGCCGGCGCCATCGACGGGTTTGACCTGCCTACAGACGGTCGCTTGATCCTGCTTCACATTGCCCCGAACGGCCGGCAATGGACCATGTGGAACGACTGGATCGGCAGCATCCCCGTTTACCACGCCAGCGTCGGAAGTGGCAGGGTCGCCAGCACGCTTGAGCCTGTCTCGGTCGCGACTGCCAGTTTCGCCAGCGACATCCACCTGCCTGCTCTCCTCTCGCTCTTCATCAACGGCCACACGCTGGCCGATTGGACGTTGCACAAGGGCATCAGGACGCTTCCCCCGGACAGCGTCTCACGCTGGACCAACGAGGGTTTCTTCGCGAGGGCCAAGTTCACGATACGTCCGTCGTCCGAGCGCTGGGAGGCGTCCTGGGACGATCTTGCCGACGAGATGCATGCCCTCGTGTTCAAGGCCATCGCCGGCGCTTTGAAGGGGCGCCGGTCTTGGACCGTGCCCTTGTCGAGCGGCCTCGATTCGCGTCTGATTGCCGCAGTCGGGGCGAAGCTTGGCGTCCAAATGAGGGCGTTCACTTGGGGGGCCCACGAGTCCGAGGACGCAGTCTACGCCAGGAAGACGGCACGTGTGCTCGGTGTGCCGTGGAAGTGGGTCGACACCGGGAGCGACTACCTCGCGCGGTACGCTGGCATCTGGTCGGATTCTGTTCGGCAGCAGCATGCACTTCCACGGCATGTACCAGATGGCCTTCCTGGACGCGTTGGCGGGCGAGGCGCCGGCGCCGATCGCGTGCGGCCTTCTTGGTGAGACGCTCGCCGGCTACGACATGGAGTTCCAGACCAGGTCTCAGTCGCCGTCTCGCCCCTCCTACCAGGTGCTCACAGATGGTTGGCTGCTCTGGCCGGTCGACGAGGCGCGCTCACTGTTCCGCGTCAGCATGGACGCCGCGCTCGAGGAGGTTGCGGAGGCCATCGACATCGAGCGCAACCGCGTGGGGGGATCGTGGTTCCAGCGTCTCCGGTTCCTGACAGCCTGGGGTAGGGTTACGCACTTCACCTACTTCCAGACTCTCCTGAGCGACTACTGGCAAGGAGTTGCCACCCCGTACCTTAACCGGGAATACGCGCGGTTCTGTCACTCGCTGCCACGAGTGGCATTGGGCAACCGGCTGCTTCTCGGCGAGATGTTCCGCCGCCACTACGGGCTGCTGGCCACAATCCCCGGCAGCTACGCGCCCGACCCCTTCATCCTGACCGGGCGATACCTCTTGAAACGGCGCGTCCGAAATGCTCTACCGCGCCCGTTTCATATCGGGGCCTTTCGTGATCCCGGGGCGGTTCCGCTGTCGCGAGACGGGCAAGCCGCACGGCGCTCCGGGGAGGCTGCGTTCTGGCCGGTTTTCGAAGCAAGAGAGTGCCTCGGGGAGTGGCTGGACCTGGACGTGGTGAGTACCGACCTACGCGTCGGCGGTCGCGGGTGACCTGCGCGCCGTGCGGAAGATGCAGGCAGTTCAGGCCCTGGCGTACTGCCTAGTAGGCCGTGACCATTTGTGCTGATGCCTGCGCCGCGCGACGGAGGCAGGTAAGCGACGGAGTTGCGAGATGACTGCGGTACTTGGGAGCGTGTCGAGTCTTTCGGTACGAAGAGGCGCGCCGGCGGATTCGGCGATCTCGGCGTTCGTGCCACGGGGCTCGTTTGCTGTTGTGGTGGCGCTTGCCGTCATTGTCGCCGCCGGCCCGGGATGGCCTGGCGTGGTGGAGGCGCAAGTGGTCGCCTCTGACTACATGGCGTATCCGAAGAACATGTCGATGATGGATACGCTATTGCGGACGGACCGTCTCGAATTGACGTTCGCGCGCTGGCCTGGCCTGTCGGCCGACTACAAGCTGGGCCCCGGAGACGAGTTGGAGATCCAGGTGTTCGGCGCGTCGGCCATGAACCAGGTCGCAAAGGTGAGCGGGTCGGGGATGATCAACGTCCCGCTGGTCGGCGAGATACGGGCCGCGGAGTCGACGGCGCTCCAACTCGAAGAGGCGATTGCGGGCAGGCTCCGCGACCTGAAGCTCGTTGAACGGCCTGAGGTCCTGGTCTACATCACGGCCTACGAGTCGAAGCAGATCTACGTGTTCGGGTGCGTGGACCGGCCCGGGCTCTACCAGATGTCCCAGGACCTCAGGGTCATGGACGCGATCTTCATGGCCGGAGGGATCGACCCGAATGCGGGCAAGTACGGGTACGTCCACCGCAAGGTGTCCGAGCTTGGCCCCGACTGGCCGAACTGGCCGCGGCGCGCGCCGGCACCGGCGGCCGCGCCCGTCGACCAGAGGACCGGGAACGTCCGGATGCCGTCTCCCAGGGACATCGCGACGACACCGGCGGCCCGTCAGTTGGTCGAACGCCCGGAGACTGCCTACCCCGGCACCGAGGTGGTGAGGTTCGACATCGAGAACGCCAAGAAGGGCGGAGTGATCGAGCCGAACATCCTCCTCAGAGCTGGAGACATCGTCGTAATCTCCGAAGAGACCAAAGACGCCTTCTACGTGATCGGTGACGTCAGAAACCCCGCGGCCGTGAAGATGCCGGGCCCCTCTTACCGGAAGATCTACGTCAGCCAGGCAATCGCCTGGGCGGGAGGCCCGCTGAGAACCGCGAAAACGAGCCAGGGGTTGTTGATTCGCGTTGGGCTGGATGGCGTGCGCCAGGAGTTCAAGTTCGACTACAACGCGGTCATCCAGGGCAAGCAGCCCGACATCGAGGTGCGCGCAAACGACATCCTATTCGTCCCCGGCAGCACCTCCAAGACTCTCGCCTACGCCATCCTGGGGACCCTCCCTCAAACCGCAGCGGTGCAGGGGGCGGCGCGGGTCCGCTGACCCGGGAGGTTGACATGCGATTCCGTGTCTGGTTCGTTCTCGCGCTGTTCTCGGCGCTGGGCCCGGTCGGGGCCGGTGCGCAGCAGGCCACGCCGCCGGCGAGCCAGCAGACGGGTCCCGTCGCAGCCGCCACGTTTGTCGACTATCGCGTAGGCCCCGCGGACAAGCTCTCCATCAAGATCTTCGGGCTGAACGAGCTCAGCCAGGAGGTCCGGGTCAGTAATTCGGGGAAGATCCACATGCCGACTCTGGGTGTGCTCATGGTGAACGACATGACGCCCGCGCAGATTGAGGCGACGATTGCGCGAGGCCTCCGTGACGGGGGCATCGTCAATGATCCCTGGGTGCAGGTCAAAGTGCTGCAGTACCGCGCCCACCCGGTGTACCTGCTAGGGGAAGTGTGGACACCCGGCCAGTTCCTCATCACCGATCAGATGACCGTTCTCGATCTACTGACGCTCGGTAACGGCACGTCCTTTCACACGGCGATGGGCTTCCTCTACCGCCGCAAGATCAGGGACGGCGAGCCCGGGCCTGGTGAGGAGCCGATTCCCACCGACGAGGCCATACCGATCGACTTCGAAGCGATCATGGAGGGACGGCAGGCGAACCTGCCCTTACGGGGGGGAGACGTGTTGTACCGTGCCTCTCCGAAAGCCCGAGCTGTTCTCGGTGGTCGGCGCGGTGCAGACCCCCGGGATGTTGGAGATTGAGCCTCGCCGCCCGCTGATGGCCAGCCAGGCGGTCGCCATGGCGGGCGGCCCGCTGAAGACCGCGAAAGCGCACGAGAGCATCATCGTCCGCTACGACGAATCCGGGGCCAGGCAGGAAGTCCGGGTGAACCTGTCCGCGATTCTCAAGGGCAAGGCTCCCGACGTCCGAGTGCACGCGGACGACGTCATCTTCGTGCCAGGCAGCACGGCGAAAAGCCTGGGGTACGGCCTGTTGAACCTGGTGCCCATGGTCACGACCGTCCTGGTCGTGCCATTCTGACGGCGCGTCACAAAGATACCCGCATGACAAGCGAGTCGTGGAAGTCCCGGTTCCCACGGGTCACGGCAGGAGTCTGCCAGGTCGCGGAGCTCGGGGTAAGGCCGTGGAGGGGTCTCGCCTTCGTGGCCCTTGTCCTCCTTGCAGCCTGGAACCTGACTGCTTGGCCGCCAACCTGGTTCGATGAAGGCTCGCACCTGATGGTACCCAAGACGCTCGTGCGTCTTGGAGTCTACGCAGACTACGACAGCACCGGATTCCGGTACTTCGGGCCGACACTCGGGGTCGGTCCAACAGTGCTCTTGCCTATAGCGGGCGTGTTCGAGCTGGCTGGCGTCGGCCTGCTGCAGGCTCGCGCGGTCATGGCCATCTACCTCGTGCTGACAGTCGTGGCTTTCCATTCGCTGGCACGAAGGCTCACCTGCGATGGCGCGGCACTCCTGGCGGCGGTCCTGCTCGTCTTGGCCCCGGCTGTCGGCACGCTGGAGTTTGGACGCCAGGTGCTTGGGGAGGTGCCGGCGCTCTGCTTCCTCTGCCTGGGGCTGAACGTCCTCCTGTCCGGGGTCGAGACGCCGCGCCTCCCGCGCCTTCTGGCGGCCGGCGCCCTGCTCGGTCTCGCGGCGGTCACGAAGTACCAGCTGCTGGGCGTCGTGGCCCTGGGCCTCGGAATGGCGTGGATGATGTCGCGGTGGCGGGGAGCGGAACCCCTGCGGGTGTTCGCGGTCCCGGGGGCCACAGCCCTGGGTGTCTTCGCGACATGGCAGGTGTGCCTCTTCGGCTACCTGGGGCCCTCGTCGTTCGCGGAGAACGTCCGGTTCGTCCGCCAGGCCGCCGGCGGTGCCGCCCTCGCCTTTTCAGCCGAGCGGCTGTCGGCCGCGGTGCGGCAGCTTCTCGAGCCGGGGATGCTCCTCGGCGCCATGGTGCCGGCGATCGCCTACGGAACCGCCCGGGCCCTGCGGCCGGACGACAGGGCCCTCGGCTGGCGGCTGGTCATGGGGTTCATGCTAGCCACGCTGTCGTGGTTCGTGGTCGCCTCCATCGGGTGGCGCCGGTACGCGTACCCCGGCGTGGCACTCGCGTGCGTCGCCGCGGCGGCGCTGTTGGTCGAAGGGCTCGGCCTGCACGCTCGTGCAGGGCGCTCCGAGAAGCCCGCCCTCTATCCTGGGTGGCCGCAGCCTGGATTGCCGCGATGGTGTTGCTGCCGCTTCCCGTCGTGCTCCCTCGGATCCTCGCGCCGGGCCCTCAGGATGCTCAGGTCCATGGCAGACCTCATCAACCGGGAGGTCGCTCCCGGTGCGACGATTGCGGCCTGGGAGCCCGAGATGACCTTCCTGACGGACCACCCATACCGTGTTCCGCCACAGAGCCTGCTCCCCGTTGCGGTTGCGCATGTCTGGGCGGCGGGTCCACCACCCTCTTCACAGTACGACTTCATGGCTGGCGGGGCCCCGGACTACGTTCTCGAGGGGCCTTTCGCACGCGAGGTATCGGTCTCTATCCCCGGGATCGCTTGCTCGAAGAGTACGAACCGGCCGGCTCGCGCGGACCGTACGTGCTCTTCCGAAGGCAACCAAAGAAGTGAAGAAAGCAGTCGAAGCGGAGGATTCCATGCGCGTCAATGTCCGGGGTCGTCGTCGCGGAGCTTCTGGCGATGGTCGGGTCGGGCTGCTCACTGCGCTGGCATTTCATGACACTTTTCGTGAGCGGTCCCTGCGGCCCAGGGCTCAGGGCCGGCGCCAATCCTCCTGGTCGTGAACACCGTGAGCGGTTGCGCCGCGGCGAACACGACCTGCAACCCCTTTGGTCCATTATCTGAACGAAATCCTCCGGGCCGAAGGCATCAACAGTTTCGACCTTGCGGAACTGGCCGACCTGCGGTCGGAGACGCTGGCGGGCGTCCGGCTGGTGGTCCTTGCCGAAACACCGTTGTCCGAACCGCAGGCGCAGCTGTTTGCCGCTTACGTTCAGAATGGCGGCCGGCTTGTGGCGATGCGGCCCGACGCGCGCCTGGCACCGGCGCTAGGCCTCGTGCCGGCGGCCGGTGAGACCGTGGACGGCTACGCGCAGATCAATACCGCCACGCAGGCCGGAGCCGGGCTCCCCACCGAGACGCTTCCCTTCAGGGGACGGCCGCGCATTACGACGTCAGCCCGAGGCGCCGAGAGCGTCGCGGCGCTGTCCTCGGCGGCCGCAGCGTCCGAGTTCGTTGGTCCCACGACCGGGCCAGCCACAGGTTTCCCGGCGGTCGTCAAGTTCGGCCGAACCGCCACCTGGTCGTTCGACTTGGCGCGCAGCGTCGCGTACGTGCGCCAGGGTACCCGGAGCTCGCGGGCGTGGAGCGAGACGGCATCCAGCCCGTCAGCACCACCGACGTGTTCTACCAGACGATCGACTTGGACCGGATGCACCTCCCGCACGCCGACGTCCACATGCGCCTGTTCGCCAGGGTCGTCCAGGACCTGCTGGCGGACGTCTTCCCCCTGCCCAGGATCTGGTACTTCCCGGGCTCACGCCGGACGCTGCTGGTCGCCACGGGCGACGAGCACGACTCGAACAACTATCGGGAACCTGGTCGCGGCATTCGAAGCAAGGGATGTCAGGGGTTCGCTGTACGTCGTCGATTACAACCGGGCGCCGGATGCCGACACGCTCGCGCAACTGCAACAGGCCGGGCACGAGTTCGGGCTGCATCCCTGGGTCCTCGGCGCCACGCCGTGGGGACTGAGCGACCTGGAGGCAGCCTACGACCTGGTCTTGGGCTGGTTCACAGCCAGGAGTGCCGTGCCGAGCCGAACGATCCGGCTCCACCAGGTGGCATGGTTCGGCTGGGTGGACGCCGCCAGGGTTGCCGCCAGATCACAACATCGGTCTCGACACGAGCTTCTACAACTGGGGACCCGCGATCACCTACACGGATGGCCGCCAGGCCAAGGGCTTCATCAACGGCAGCGGGCTTCCCATGCGATTCGTGGACGAGGGGGGCTCCATCCTGCTCCGTGTATCAACAGGTGACGTCGCTCGTTGACGAGCAGCTCGTGGTGGATTCCGCGGGGACGTGCTGCTCCGAGCGCCTGTCCGCCGCCGACGCGATCGCGGTGTCGCGCCAGTTGATTGACGCCAGCGAGGCCGGCGGGTTCTCCGCAATCACGACGCAGTTCCACGCCGACTACTACAACGACCGCAACGCCCAGTGCACCAACCAGCGCCTGTGGACGGACGGCACCATGGACTACGCCCTGAGCCTGGGCATACCCATCTGGACTGCGGAACGTTGGCTGGAGTTCGCCGAGTCCAGGGCGGGCACGGCGGTCGCCGGCCTCGCCTATCAGCCCGGCGACGAGGTCGTCTTCACCGTCACGGTCCCGGCTGGTTCGGAGCCGCTGTCGCTGTACATGCCCTCGACCTCCGGCACTCTCCCGTTGCGGCGCGTGTCGATCGATGGCGCTCTCGCGCCGATTTCCGATGCGCAGGTAGGCGGGCGCTCGGTTGGCATGTTCAGTGTGGCGCCTGCTCCGACTGGCGAAGCGCGGTCCGTGCGGGTCAAGTACGGAGATGCCCCGGTGCCGGGGAACAGTCTGCCTGTTGCCATCGCGGATCAGGCAAGCACCGCGCTTGGATCGCCGGTGACGATTCCCGTCCTCGACAACGACACGGACCCCGATGGCGACGAGCTTCAAGTCACGGGCGCCGGCCCGGCTGGCATCGGAAGTGTCACGATTGCCAGCGGCGCGTCGATCACCTACACGCCGGACGGAGGGACGTGCGGGTCCGACAGCTTCACATACACGGTCAGCGATGGGCGCGGCGGCTTCGCGACGGCGACCGTGTCCGTGACGATTGGGTGCGCCAATGTCATCACGCAGACGACGGTGGCTGATTTCGCCGGCGCCTGCACGGCTCGAACCCGCACCCGCGTCACCGGGACCGGGGACGGTGAGGTGCTTCTCGCAGGTGCGCTGGGTGACGATTTCGACGGGGCCACCCTGGGGGCAGAGTGGGCGGCCGGCCCGGATGCGCCGCTGTTGTCAGGTGGGGTGCTGACCGTCTCGGGTCCCGACTGGACGTGGGAGTGGGTGCGATTCTGCGAGCACCCATGTGGTCACCACCTTCGAAGCGCGGGTACAGTTCCACCCGGCACAATATCAGCACGTCGGCTGGGCGGACGAGGGCATCAACCAGTATCTGATCTTCAGCACTGCATACCGGGGACGGCAATCTGTACGCCAGGAGCAGCATCGGAACGCCTGAACAGACCACCAGCCTGGGCCCCGTTCCGGCAGGCTTCCACCACTACCGGATCGAGCGCACCGCTCAGGAGGGGACGGACTTGGTGCGGTACTACTTCGACGGGGCGATGGTGGCCGAGCACACCGTGGCGCCTGTCCCGCCGTTGCACGCCTACGTGTCCAGGACCGCAGGGGGATCGATCGACGTGGACTTCCTGTGGGTGTACCCCCCGTTTGTCAGCGGAGGTGCGTTCGACAGCTGCCCGCTTGATGGGGGCGCCACCGTCTCCTGGACAGCCGCAACCTGGACGGCACAGCTGTCGGGCGGCACGCTGGGCGTGCGCACGCAGACGTCGACGGACGGCGTCTCCTGGAGCCCGTGGTCCGAACCGTTGACGACGAGCGGGCAACCAGTCACGAGCCCGGAGGGCCGGTATCTCCAGTACCAGGTTGCACTCGCCTCGGCAACGGGCGATCTCAGCCCGGTGCTCGAGTCGATCAGCTTCGAATACGCAGCCACGGGCAACCAGGCGCCGGTGGTCACGAACCCCGGCGATCAGACGAGCGCCGAAGGGGCAGTGGTCACCCTGTCGATCGCAGCGAACGACCCGGACGGGGACGACCTGACCTTCAGCGCGACGGGGCTGCCGCTGGGGCTGACGATCGACGCGGCGACGGGGGTGGTCAGCGGGACGGTGGCGTACGGGGCGGCGGCGACCAACAACGTCGTGGTGACGGCGAGTGACGGGACGCTGAGCGGCACGGCGGCCTTCACCTGGACGGTGACCGGCGGCAACCAGGCGCCGGTGGCGACGGCGCAGACGGTGACGACGGCCGAGGACACGCCGGTGGCGGTGACGCTGGCGGGGACGGATGCGGACGGCGACGCGCTGACCTACGCGGTGGTCACGCCGCCGGCGCACGGGACGCTGAGCGGGACGGCACCGACGCTGACCTACACGCCGGCGGCGAACTACCACGGGCCGGACGGTTTCACGTTCACGGCGCATGACGGGACGGTCGCCAGCGCCCCGGCCACGGTGGCGATCACGGTGACGCCGGTCAACGACGCGCCCATGGTCGATGAACCCCGGCGACCAGACGAGCGCGGAAGGGGCGACGGTCACCCTGCCGATCGCGGCGGCGGACGCGGACGGAGACGCGCTGACCTACAGCGCGACGGGGCTGCCGCTGGGGCTGACGATCGACGCGGCGACGGGGGTCATCAGCGGGGACGGTGGCGTTCGGGGCGGCCGGCCGACCAACACGTGTGGTGACGGCGAGTGACGCGACGCTGAGCGGCACGGCGAGCTTCACCTGGACGGTGACGCACACGAACCGGGCGCCGGTGGCGACGGCGCAGGCGGTGACGACGGCGGAGGACGCGGCGGTGGCGGTGACGCTGGCCGGGACGGATGCGGACGGCGACGCGCTGACCTACGCGGTGGTGACGCCGCCGGCGCACGGGACGCTGAGCGGGACGGCGCCGAACGCTGACCTACACGCCGGCGGCGAACTACTACGGGCCGGACAGCTTCACCTTCACGGCGAATGACGGGACGGCCGACAGCACACCGGCGACGGTGACGATCACGGTGACGCCGGTGAACGACGCGCCGGCGGCGGAACGCCCAGGACCCAGACGACGGCGGAGGAGACGACGGTGACCCTGGCGATCGCGGCGACGGATGCGGACGGCGACCCGCTGACCTACAGCGCGACCGGGCTGCCGCCGGCGCTGACACATTGAGCGGAACGGCGCCGGACCTGACCTACGCCCCGGCGGCGAACTACCAGGGGCGCCGACAACTTCAGGTTCACGGCGAACGACGGGACGGCTGAGCGGCACCGGCGACGGTGACCATCACGGTGAGCACCGCCAACGGGCCGCCGGTGGCGACGCCGCAGACGGTGACGACGGCGGAGGACGCGCCGGTGGCGGTGACGCTGGCCGGGACGGACCCGGACGGCGACGCGCTGACCTACGCGGTGGTGACCCCGCCGGCGCACGGGACGCTGAGCGGGGCGGCGCCGAACCTGACCTACACGCCGGCGGCGAACTACCACGGGCCGGACAGCTTCACGTTCACGGTGACATGACGGGACGGTGACGAGCGCCCCGGCCACGGTGACGATCACGGTGACGCCGGTGAACGACGCGCCGGTGGTGACGAACCCCGGGAACCAGACGAGCGCGGAAGGGGCGACGGTGACCCTGCCGATCGTGGCGACCGACGCGGACGGCGACCCGCTGACCTACAGCGCGACGGGGCTGCCGCTGGGCCTGACGATCGACGCGGCGACAGGCGTGATCACGGGGACGGTGGCGTTCGGGGCGGCCGCGACGAACAACGTGGTGGTCACCGTGAGTGACGCGACGCTGAGCGGCACGGCGGCCTTCACCTGGACGGTGACCGACACGAACCGGGCGCCGGTGGCGACGCCACAGGCGGTGACGACGGCGGAGGACGCGCCGGTGGCGGTGACGCTGGCCGGGACGGACCCGGACGGCGACGCGCTGACCTATGCGGTGGTGACCCCGCCGGCGCACGGGACGCTGAGCGGGACGGCGCCGAACGCTGACCTACACGCCGGCGGCGAACTACCACGGGCCGGACGCTTCACCTTCACGGCGCATGACGGGACGGTCGACGAGCGCCCCGGCCACGGTGTCGATCACGGTGACGCCCGTCAACGACGCGCCGGTGGTGACGAACCCCGGGACCCAGGCGAGCGCGGAAGGGACGACGGTGACCCTGCCAGATCGGGGCGGTGGACCCGGACGGGGACCCGCTGACCTACAGCGCGACGGGGCTGCCGCCGGGCCTGACGATTGACGCGGCGACAGGGGCTCATCACGGGGACGGTGGACTACGGCGGCGGCCGCAGCCCGAACAGCGTGGTGGTGACGGTGACCGACGGCGACGCTGAGCGGCGACGGCGAGCTTCACCTGGACGGTGACGAACACGAACCGGCGCCGGTGGCATACGCCCGCACGGTGACGACGCCGCGGAACCGGCCGGTGAGCGGTTACCTTGCGGGCAGACGACCCGGACGGTGATGCCCTGACGTTCATCATCGTCAGGCGACCCGGCAAGGGCACCGTCGTGTTGACGGACCAGTCACGGGCGCGTTCACCTACACCCCGAGGCGTGGGGCCAACGGCGCCGACAGCTTCACCTTCAAGGCTTCGGACGGGACGCTGGATTCCAACATCGCGACGGTCAAGATCCAGTTCGTGACGGCAACGACGAATACGCCACCGGTCGCCACCGGCTCGAGCGTGACGACGCAAGAGGACACGGCCGTGTCCGGGGCCCTCGTTGCGGCTGATCCGGATGGCGATGCTCTGAATTACCGCATCGGGACTGGCGGCACCAAGGGAACGGCGGTTGTCACGGACGCGAACACCGGCGCCTTCCTTACACGCCAGTCTCAACGCGAACGGCACCGACTCGTTCACGTTCCTTGCGAACGACGGCCTCGCCGACTCCAACGCCGCGACGGTCACGGTCACCATCGACCCGGTGAACGATCCGCCAACAGGCAACCCGGACACCGTGGCGACTCGACCCGGAGCCCGGTCACCATAGGGGTCCTCGATAACGACGGCGACCCGGATGGAGATCAACTGCACGTGGGCGCGGTGAGCCAGGCTGCCAACGGCGCCGTCACGATCGACGGGGACGGGACGGTCACCTACACTCCGAACGCCGGCTTCAGCGGCGTCGATGGCTTCACGTATCAAGCCGGTGATCCGAGCGGTGCAACGTCCGGCCCGGTGAGCGTGACGATCACCGTCGAGTCGGTGAACCATGCGCCGGTGGCGGAGAGTGGCAGCATCGTCGTCGCGCCGGGCGGCTCCGTTGAGGGCGGCTTCGCGCCACGGATGTGGACGGAGACGCGCTGATCTATCGAGATCGTCACTCCGCCGAAGAAAGGGACCATTACATGGGACCGCGCCAGCGGGTCATTCACCTACAACGCCAATCCCAGCGCCAAGGGCTCCGACAGCTTCACCTTCAGGGTCAACGACGGCACGGTTGACAGCAACACCGCGAAGATCACGGTGACCATCAGGTAGCCACGCCTCCGGCGCTCCCTGCGAGAAGGCCTGATTCGTGAGGCTTCTTGTCGTCTCGACGTGGCTGCCGTGGCCGCCCGACAACGGCAGCCGGATGCGGGCATACCACTTGCTGCGACACCTGGCGCGGCGGCACGAGCTGACCCTCCTGTCCTTCGGTGACGGCCCCGGCGGCCGGGAGGACATGGACAGCCTGCGGGGGGTGTGCCGGCGCGTGGAGGTCGTGTCCCGGACCACGCTGCCGGGGGCCGGCCACACGTGGCGGGGACTGCTGTCGCCTGTGCCGCGGTACTACGCGCAGACCGACAGCCCGACGATGAGAGGCCTGGTCGGCGGCCGCCGTCGGCCACCACGGCCTCGCGATTGGGCTGCAGGTGGATGCGGCGCGCTACCTGGCCGATATCGCCGGGATTCCACGGGTGTTCGAGGAGGCCGAGACGGGCCTGTTCAGCGAGCGACTGGTCGTTGAGCCCGATCCCGTGCGCCGGTTTCGCTTGACGCTCACGTGGCTGAAGCACCGGCGCTTCGTCCGACGGCTGGTCGGCCGCTTCGAGCGTACGACCGTCGTGTCCGAAAACGAGCGCGAGCACCTCCGCTCCATGGGGTGTGATGTCGAACGTGTCCACGTCGTTCCCAACGGGGTCGACGCGGTTGCGGCCGACCCGGCGCCGGCGCGCACGAACCGGTTGATCTACGCGGGGTCCGTCACCTACTCGGCCAACCTCGATGCCGTACGCTACTTTGCGCGCGAGGTGCTTCCGCTCATCAGGCGTACGCACCCGGAGGTGTCCTTCTCGGTGACCGGCTCGAGCGACGGCGTGGACGTGGGCGATTTCGCGGGTACCGACGGCGTGGATTTCACCGGTTGGCTGCCCGACGTCGAGAGGCTGATCGCCTCCAGCGCGGCGTGCGTCGTTCCACTGCGGATTGGCGGCGGTACCCGTCTGAAGATTCTCCAGGCGATG
Source organism: uncultured Acidobacteriota bacterium (assembly GCA_963744445.1). Taxonomy (GTDB): domain Bacteria; phylum Acidobacteriota; class Vicinamibacteria; order Vicinamibacterales; family Fen-181; genus CAVUTP01. The sequence continues at coordinate 18,882 of CAVUTP010000013.1, read as the reverse complement.
GCTCTCGGAACGCCGGTCGTCTCCACGACAAAGGGCATCGAGGGACTTGACGTCGAGCCCGGGGTCCACCTGCTCGTCGCGAACACTCCGCGGGACCTGGCCGAACAGGTCGTCCGCATCATCACCCACCCCGAACTTGCCGGCCGCATGGCAGAGCGGGCCCGCCTTCTCGTCCGCGAGCGCTACACCTGGGTTCGGGCCGGGGAGGCCCTCGAGAAGGTCATCGAGATGGCGGTCCTCGATTGCAGATTACGAGGCCGGGCGCCCAACCCGGCGATTCCGTCGATCTTCCGGCGGCGCCTGGCACGTTGACACCATGCGGCTCCTCTTTCTGACCAATTTCTACCCGCCTGTTGCCAGAGGGGGTTACGAACTCTGGTGCCAGGAGGTCGCCGACGGACTTTCTGCGCGGGGGCACGAGGTGCTCGTGCTCACCAGTCGGGGTGACGCGCCGGCCGGGGACCCTGGAAGCGGCAACCCTCGCGTCGTCCGGGAGCTCTACCTGGAGATGGAGCTCGCCCGCTGGCGGAATGCCGTGCTGTTCTTCGCCGATCGGCACCGGAGAGCACGCGCGGACGTCGCGTGCGCACGGCGCTGGATGGACGCGGTCCGGCCGGATGCCGTCGTCATCTGGGGCATGTGGAACATCCCGCGGGCGGTGCCGGCCATCGCCGAGGCTTCCTGCCCCGAGACAACGGTCTACTATCTCGGCGACTACTGGCCCACGTTGCGCAGCCAGTGGTGGGACTACTGGGCGGCGCCCGCCGGCAATGGGCCGCTCGCGCTGGCGAAGCGTCCGCTCGGGACGCTCGCGGCGTGGCGGCTTGGACGCGACGTCGAGCCGGCGCTCGGGCTTCCGCACGCGCTCTTTCCGACCGAGTTCCTGCGGCGGGCCTACGAACAGGCCGGCCTGGCGCCAGCACGCAGCGCTGTCGTCCGCGGTGGCGTGAACTGCAGGGCATTCTCCTCGGTCGAGCACGCCCGCGAGGCGGTCCCAGGGCATCCCCTCCGACTGCTGGTTGCGGGCCGCCTCGTGCCGGACAAGGGCATCGAGACGGCGATCGAAGCCCTGGCGGTGCTTGCCCGAGACCGCGGAAGGACGGACTGTGTGCTGACGATTGCCGGGGGCGGTGAGGAGGCGCACGCGTCGGCACTGCGCCGGTTGGCGAATGCGCTCGGGGTTCACGGCCGCGTACACTTCACCGGGGCCGTCAGCCACGGCGAGATGCCGCTGCTCTATGCGGAACACGACGTGCTCGTGTTCCCATCGACATGGGGCGAGCCGTTCGGGCGCGTCATGGTCGAGGCGATGGCGGCCGGCCTGCCAGTATTGGCGGCGGCGGTCGGCGGCGTTGTCGAGATCGTGGAGGACGGGAGGACCGGCCTCGTCTTCGAGCCGGGGAATGCGAGGGATCTCGCAGACCGGATTCTGCGTGTGGCCGATGACGCGGATCTCCGTGCCAGGCTTGCCGCTTCCGGCCGGGCACACGCCCTCGCGATCTTCGACAGCAGCCGGATGACGGAATCGATTGAGCGCTACCTGGAGGACGTGGTTCGATCGCACGCGACATTGAGCGGCACGCGTCGCGGTACGGTCACTTGATTATCCGAACGTTGGTCGGAGCGAGGGGCGCCCTCGCGGTCGCCTGGCCCCACGTCACCTCCAGGACGGGGCGCGCAGCTGGCATTCCAGCGTCCGCATCCGAGGTCCAGAAGTACTTGCCGCTATGGTAATCGCCGTCGGTCGAGTAGAAGGCCAGGCGCAGCGGCTCGCCTCTGGCATAGGCCTGCGCCGCGGCGTAGCTGACGTCCCATTGGTACGGTCCGGGCGGATGGCCTTCGCTGACCGGATCGACCCACGTGACCGAGGTGTTCTCCACCGCGTAGGGGGCATTGTTCCACGAGATCGTGCCCTCGGCCCAGTCTTCACCGACGGTCAGCGCGTTGATCGCCGATGGCGTGGCGTCGCCAGGCGAATACCCGGCGTTGCCAAAGAACTGAAGCGTGACGCGTGCCGAGACGATGCTCTTTCCCGGCGGCACGCTCGCCAGGGGGAACGTGACGAAGTACTTCGAGAAGCACATGAAGTCGGAGATGTCCCACTGGTTCTGGATGTTGAACTGCGCGTACCCCGCGTAGTTTGCGTTGCCCCAGTCGGTCCACGCGTCCATGCCTTCCCCGCACACCGTGTGCCCTCCAACGGCGGCGTCCGGCACCACGGCTCCGTTCAGGCCGTGACGGACCAGGGTCGAGCCGGTGACGACTGATGTGGGCGGCGTGTAGATCGGTCGGCCGAACCGCAGCTGTCCCCACGTCTCCGGTCGGCTGCCATCAGCTGTCTCGGGCCACACCTGGTCCGCAATCGCCGAGCCCAGCCGGTCGTCGCGATCGTGAACGGCGATGGCCAGGCCCCAGGTGTTCCCAGGCGGAGGGGAGGCCGAGAGACCCAGGCTGGCGAACGGGATGTCGAACTCCGCCTGCCAACCCATGTCCCACACGTCGTCGTTCGGGTAGTTGCCCCGCCAGCCGTCGCCGGTGGTGAACGGCACCGGGCTCAATGTCCAGGCACTTCCCGAGCCGCGGAAGGCCGCCTTGCTGTTCGCCCCGTCGCCGCCCCAGAGCTGCTTCACGAAGCGGTAGCTCGTCTGAGTCGGCGCCGTTCCGGAGTTCCCGGCCACATCGAGGTAGACGGACACGGCATCCCACGACGTCAGCGTCGAGGGTTGCGGAGCCGTGTCGTGCCACAGCAGCCGGTCCGCGATGTGAAGCACGATCTTGAGCTTGGTGTCGTAGTGCCAGACGCGGACGTCGGCGTAGTTGCTCGTCATACCGACCTTGCCGAGCCACAGGATTGCCGGCGCGAACGGCTGACCTGAGAGATTGGGGACGTTCACTCTCCGCACCACGGGAGGTGCGCCGGCGGCCTGGCCCGCAACGCCGGAGCCGGGCCATGTGCCGGCGGCGACGAGGAACGCGCCGGCCAGGGAGACGATCCGCAGCTTCGAGCGGCCGAGCAGTCCTCTAGCTTGTCGCATCAGCACCTCATCGAATGATGCGCACGTTCGTGGGCGCGGATGGTGGCCCCGCGGGGGCTCCAGCGGCCTCCAGCACGGACACGAGGTTGTGGATGTAGAACAGGTCGCCGACCGGGAACGCCGGTGCGTCCAGGTACTTGAGCAACCCCGGATATCCGACCTTGAGAATCATCGCGTAGGCGTTGAACGTGGCGACATCGTACAACTGCTGATGGGTCCCTTCGCCGTGGGTGGCATCGTGACCCTTCGACGAACCAGTACGGCGTCACCGCGTTGATCCGGCCCAGCGCCGTGCGCACCTCGGGCAGCTTGGAGCTCCGGAGTGCCTCCGCGAGCTCGGGAACGAGATACAGGAAGTGCCGGGCCATGATGAAGTTCCGGTTCTGATTGAACCCGCTTCCCGAATCCCACCCGGTCCACGGTGCGTCGATTGAGAAGCCGGCAAGCCGCAGGTTCACCAGCCGCGTGTACTCGCTCCGCACGGCGGCCGATTCGGGCCGGCCGGCCAGTTTCTCCAACTCGAGGAAGCCGTAGTAGCCCGCGATGTAGGCGTTCGCCATCTGGGCGCTGCTCGTGAGCTCGCTGCTCGAGAACGGGCAGGGCAGCGTGAGCTTCGGCTTCATCCTGTCGTAGAGTCCGGCGGCGTCGGAGGGCCACACCTGCGCGTACTTCCAGGCTGCGTAGAAGGCCGTCATCGGGAAGCGCCACGGCACGTCGTTGTACACCTGCTCCTGCTTGTCGATCCGGAAGTAGGATTGGTATTCAGGGGGAACGACGGCGGCCTGTCGGGGAGTGCCATCGACGTGGCCGACATAGGCGTAGGTGTCGATGGGTTACTGATCATCTCCGCCTGGATGTAGGAGCGGGTCTGCGTCTGGAGCGCGGGCGAAATGTGGGGCAGCGCCCGGACGAGCGCGTAAGTGGTGTCACCCGGATTCGAGAAGTAGTAGATGCCCTGGTCCATGTTGGAGTTGCCGTTGCCGGCCAGGACGAAGTCGCCGATGTTCGACTTGAAGAGGCCGGGCTTCAGGTGCCCCGCCGCGACCATCTTCTGGATCTCCTCCTCGAGGCGCAGCCGCAGTTCGGCGATGGAGGGGGCCGGGACCGGGTCCTGGACCGGGACGACACGGGCCGTTGGCAGCGGGGCGGTCGCGGTGCCGTTTGGCGCCATCGCGATGATGGTGTTCGCCATCTGACGGTACACCTTGCCGTTGGACGGGACCCACGGGTTCTGCGTGCCGCCCCACTGGTAGACCCCTCGAGGATCGCCGTAGGTTTCGCCGTAGTACATCGGCTGGAAGTCGGGGAACTTGGTGAATCGGCCGTCATAGCCCCAGTAGTACCACCAGCGGTTGGGCTGACCGAACGGGATGGTGAGATCGAACGCGCCCGCCTCCGTATCGAGAGCGCTCCAATAGGCGATCTTCCCGCCGATGGAGAACGCCATGGCCTCGTCTGCGGCATGTTGCTGCTTGACCCCCCAGTCCATGACACGGCTGATGTACTTGCTGCCGACCTTCCACCCGCACATGGCTCCCGTGGGGGTCCAGTCCGTTGCCAGCGCCACCGTGTCGATGTGCGTGTAGATCACGCCGTCGCTGCCGACGACCGGCGGGTACTTGCTGCCGCTCTGGGTGATACCTGAAAACGTGAACGGCGCATACTCCTGGCGGCCGTCGCCGTCCGAGTCGAAGGTGTACCCGGCCGTCCGATCTGCGCAGCATGAAGACCCGCCTGCGCCACGGCTTGTTCTCGAGTACTGGAGGATCGGCGACGCGTCCATCGTGACGGTCCCGGGCGCCCAGTCCCCCGGCTCGGCGCCGGTCCTCAGCGTCAGGTCGGCGTTGATGTCGTCTTTTTCGTCCCACGGCAGCTGAATGCCGCCTCCCCAGGGTGGAAGGTGGAAGTAGCCCATGCCGCCGGAGAAGATGACCCAGTCGCGGTACACGACCGGCCAGTACGAAGAGAAGGTATCCCCCAGGAGCTTCGCGGACTTCCACACGAGCTGCGCCGACTGGCCCGCATCGCGGAGCGCGTACGCGTGCAGGTCCTCGGACGGAAGTACAGGACGCTGCTGGCATCCATCGCGGCCGAATTGCGGATGGCGGCCCCGGTCTTGAACCGCCAGACGAGCACTCCCGTCGCGGCATCCAGACAGTAGAAATGGCCGTCGCGGTTTCCTGCGTAGATGCGACCGTTGGCGACAAGCGGGTTGGTTTCGAAACCGGCGAGCGCCACGTGCGGGGTCCAGCCGGAGACGCGCGTTCCCGTGACAGCGTCGATGCAGTGGATCGTCCGGTCGTGGCTGCCCATGTACAGCTTGCCCCCGGCGTAGGTGGGAGAATGCCCGAGCGGGATCTCGGTCGGGTACACCCAGAGCACTGCGCCCGTGTCCGCATGCAGGCAGGTACAGCCCTCGAGCGGTCGAGACGAATATCTTCCCGTCGGCCGCGATGATCTGGGCCTTGTAGTTGATGTAGGGTTCGATCGGCCGGGACCAGGCGGGTCCGAGATCTCCGCGAATCTCCTCCGGCACCCGATGAAGTACGTTGGAGATTCGCGCCTGGCATCGCCCACTGGGAAGACGATGTCCCCGCCTGTGCCGCACCCCCGCTTGCGTGGGGAGAAGAGCCGGAGAGAGAAGACACGGAGAAGCTGACGGCGAGGACGGTGACGGCCGTCAGAGCGGTTGATTGTGTTCGCATCCAACCCTCAACAGGCCCGGCAGCCTCGCGGCCGGGCCCCACTTCCGCACCGAAACCGGTTCGTGAACCCGCATCGAGCGGCGGTGCTCGGCCATGCCGGGTACGTTCAAAACGGACACTGGGATTACAGTCTGGGGGCCTGATTCGACGTGGAGCGGACTTCCAGCAGGTGCCGTGCTACTTTCGTGCCACGCCTTCGACGCAGGTGGAGCCTCGCAATTTCCGTGGTCGGTGCGCTCTGGCACTCGTGTTGCTCAGCTTGCCGTGATGATGAGGTGTGCGATGCCAGCTCGAATGAATCGCCGGGCCTGGGGATTCACGATTGCGATCGCGCTGCTGTACCTGGCTCCCGCTGCGCTCGCGGACTGGCCCATGCCCGGGCACGATGCCCAGCGAACCTCGTGGGCGCCCGAAGACGCGATGTCCGTTCCGACGCGCGCGATCTGGGCGAAGAAGTTCGACCCGTTTCTTCCGGCGTCGGTGCAAATCGTCACGTCCTCGGTGCAGAACAAGGTCTACGTGACGGCCGCCGATGGCATCTACGCCCTCGACCCCGCAGACGGCACCCAGCTGTGGAAGTACGCGATGTCGCCGCCCCCCGGGAATGCGCCGACGTATGCCGCCAACACGCTGTACGTCGCCGGAACGGACAAGACGGTTCACGCCATCGACGCGGCAACGGGCGCGAAGAAATGGCAGACGGCCGAAGCGGGGATGGGCTTCTACGCCAATCCGCTGGTCGTCAACAATCGCGTGTATGTCGGCAGCCTGGATGGCCACTTCTACTGTTTCGATGCCGCCACGGGAAGCTACGTCTGGTCATTCGACGTGGGTGCTCCCATCCAGCAATCGGCTGCCTATCAGGCCTACGCCGAGTACCCGAACGGGGTCATCCTCTTCGCCGCCCAGGACCTCCGGGGTCACGCCCTCCGCGCCGACACGGGGGCGGAAATCTGGAAATCGGCGGTGCTGATCGGCGCCGAGCGGTTCCAGGTGTACTGGCCGGTTGTGTTCGACGACGTGGTGTTCTTCGTGGGCGGGACCTACATGCCTTCCAACGACAACGCGTCCATCACGAATCTCCAGCGGGATGGCATGAAGAGCAACTACGCCGATATCCCGACATCAGGCAGCGGTTGGTACAACTTCCAGCATCATCAGGACTGGCAGGCGGCGCATCCGTACCTCCGAACGACGTTCATCCTCGATCGGAGGACCGGCGCAGAGACGCTGAGGTCTCCATTCATGCACAGCGGCCCCCAGCAGGGATACCGCTCGCCCCCGGCTGTCGGGCCGAATCCCGCGGGCTCGAGTCCTGCGCGGCTGGTGTGGTCGCGCACGCCCTGGCACGGTTCGGTTGACGACTTCTTTGGGTTCGGCCGATTCATGGGTTGGTCGGTGGGCACCAGCCTGGCGAGACTGATCCCGGGGCTGGACGTCGAGTTGGAGTCCGCGGACGAGGGCGAGTCGTACGCGATTATCGGCAATCAGTACCTGTACTCCAGCAAGGGCGTCTACGGCGAGGGAGGGTTCGAGGGAGGCGTGTTCCCGCTCGCCGGAGGGAATGGCTTCAACCTGGACGCTTCCGCGCTGGGCGACATCAACTCCCGGATGCGAGAGCGAAAGTACAACGAGGGCATGAACGACGGGAACCCGCCGGTGCCCTTGAACGGGAAGGTCTACATCCACAGAAGCGGAACCGTGCTGTGTTTCGGACGATAGGGAGGCGATCGTGACAAGAGCTCTCTGTACGGTTGCCTGTCTGCTGGCGGCGGTCTCGGTGGACGCGCAGAAGCTGCCCACGGTTCCTCCCACTTACCTGCAGGACCAGTTGGCCCTGCAGGTACAGCGGATGATCGACGCGGGGCACCTGGCGCCCGGACTCGCCTATGTCTCTGACCACTATGTCTACGATACGGCACCGGACGGCAGGACGAGTGCCTACTACCAGTTCGACGACTACTGGCACAACCCGGCCGAGACGGTCTATGCACTGGCTCTGGCATTGCCGTACCTGCCCGTTGGCATGCAGGCAGCCGCCAAGGCGTACCTGCAAAGCGAGTTCAACCGATACCCGCCGCACACCTACGTCCATACGGGGCCGAACGGAGCGCGCCGCGAGCTGAGTGGACTCCCGCCCAGCTTCTCGCTGACGTCCCCCGCGTTCTCGTTCAACCCGGCGACCTACTACTTCACTTACGGGGTGATGGACTACCCGAGGGAGAACTCGGAAGGCATGCTGGGCTGGGATTTCAACCCGTACAACTTCTATGCGTGCTGGAAGTACGCCCAGGTGTTTCCTTCACAGGCCGCCTCGATCATGGGCCAGATCCGGAACAAGGTGAGGGCACTCCCGACCGATGAGTCATACTTGCAGCAGCGGCCCCATATCCTCAATCAGTACATCGCCGGGTACTACCGGGTACCTGGCGCTCCAGCAACTGGCTGGCGAGGCGCAGTCCGGCACCGTGCAGGGATACCTGGCCACCGCGCTCCAGAAGCGCCTGGCGCACTTGAACTCGGTTGACCCGGTCACCCTGGATGGATGGGAGCAGGGGGGATTCCTGTACATGGTGCCGGAGCTCGCAAACCATCTGCGCACCAATGCCGGGGCTCGCGTTGAGCAGGTGTTTGCAGCCTGGAACTGGGCGCAGCCGTACTGGCACATTCCTGCGGCGGGGGAGTGCTTCATCTATCTCGATGCCGAGAAGGTCCAACCCTACGTGGAGGGGGCCGCGCAAGACGTCTACGGCCATTGGGCCATGTTCCAGGCTGCGGCCAACGCCCTGAAATGGAACCGAAGCCAGTTGGAGAGGTATCTCAACGGGGCCGCCGTGTATCGCGGAGACCTGTACTACATTCAGAACCTGGTCGCGACGCTGAAGGCCGGGTCGGCTGCCGCTCCGCAGGCGCCGACCAATGTCAGGATTATCCGATAGCGTCGCGCCGCTCGTTCGCGCAGCGGTTCGAGAGGTCGGCCTGAAGCCGGCCGTAGTGCGTGGCCTCACGCCCACAGCCACCAGGCACCGAGGGCAACCAACACCGCGATCGTCGCGTTGCTGACCACGTGGGCGAGGATGGCGGGGGCGACGCTCTTGCCGCGTACCTGCACGATGCCGAAGAGCAGGCCCGCGGCCGTTCCGGCAATCCAGTCCTGGTGCATCGCTCCGAACAGAACGGACGAGACCACGAGAGCCCACGGCGAGAAGTGCCCCGGTGACACGCTCAGGAAATCTCGACTGACGAGCCGGCGCAGGAGGTACCCGCGGAAGGCCAGCTCTTCCGCGACAGGAACCACCAGGACCGAGCCGACCGTGCGCAGGAGCACCCAGAGAACCCGGACGTGGCGCGGCAGCGTGAGCCACTCCTGCTGCCAGGCTTCGAGGGCGTTCGAGTCGGGTCTCGACGCCAAAGCCAGGAACGCGAGGGCGGCGACGAGGCCAGCGCCGAGCAGCCTCCCACGACCACGACCACCCGATGCCGCGGTAGAAGCGACGAAAGGCGACCAGCACCGGGATCGTGACGAGCACCCGCACGCCGTACAGCAGGTCGAGATCCGTCGTGACGAGCCCGGTCACCAGGGCCGAAGCGACCAATGTGAGGAAGGGCAGCAGGTAGGCGGCGGACGGGTGGCTGATGCGGCTGCTGCCCGGCGCCTCGCGCGCGAAGAGCCGGGCGCGCTGGGCGAGCACGACAATCGACAGCGCCACCGCGCAGAACAGCAGCCAGCCGGCCCTGGCGTGGAATCCCCCCAGCGCCAACTCCTCGGAGATCCAGGTTCCGACGAGAACCAGGCTGACCAGCCGCACGACGTTGGCGCCCCACGCGGCGACGAGGCCGACCGGCAGGAGCAGCAGCGCCTGAGGGAAGCGCAGCTCCCGTCGGGCCAGCACCAGGTAGGCCGCGACGAAGACCGTCATCAGGCCGATGCCCTCGAACCCCGAGCACGCGGGTGCGACCTGGACCTGGAAGGTCGTCGACCCGATCACGGCGCTCGAGGGATCCGACACCGCGTCGCCGAGCAGGGCGCCGAGAGCCATGTCGGCCGCGCGCAGCGTCGATGGCCCGAGCGGCCACCAGAGCAGCGCGCTCGACTGGCCGGCCAGCCACGCACCACCCCCAATCACGGCGCCCCCGGCGAGCGCCGGCCAGGCCGTCGCCGCAGACCCTCTCACGCTTCCCAGCGGAACCGCGGCGACCAACGCCAGCACGACCGATGCTGACGCCAGCAGCGCCCAGCCAAGCAGCCACGCCACGGGTGAACCCCGCGGGGGACCCGCGGATGCAAAGACCCGCGCGCTCAGCCACCACAGCGAGCTGACCGCCAGGAGATGCCCACCGAGGAGGAGCAGCGACCAGCCGTCCAACCGGCGGCCGCCCAGAAACTGCTGGAGTCGCAGCCTGCCGGCGTTGAGAATCGAATGCCGAGCCGACTGCGCAAGACACGGCGAGGACCGCCAGCCAGCCCAGGGGCCCCGCGAACCTCCAGCCGTCGATCCGCTGACCGAGCGGCTCGGAGTCGAACGCGACGCTGAAGGAGAAGTACTCGAGGGCAAGCAGACCGAGGGCGGCCCACAGCGGGAAGGCCGTTCGAGCGGGAATGCGGATGGACAAGACCGCTGCTGCCGGTGAGCGATCAGGACTTGCTTCTGCGGCCTCGGCGGCTGTCGGACAGGACGAGGGCCCCCCCCACGAGCAGGGCGACCGCCGCTCCCGAGCTCTGCGGATCGAACTCCGGCACACTGGTGGCGCCAGCCTTGGACTGCCCGTAGGCATGCCCTCGGCCACGCCCGTGTCCTTGTCCCGGCTGTGCGTCGGCCGCGGCCGCACACAGGACGAGGAGGGTCGGCACCATGATCAGGAGCATCCCGAGCGTCCCGAGCATGCGTTGCCAGTTGCGGGGAGCGTTGCCCTGCCTCTGTGTGCCCGATCGCATGATGTTCCTCTCGGTGGGGACCGACAGTGCTTCAGTATAAAGTTACGCATGGGGTATGCCAGCAGCACAACATGGAAGGCTGTCCCCGTAAGTGACACAATTACTTGTGGTTCAGGGGCCACCTGGCATGTGCCTGTTCTCAAATCGCCATCAGAAGTCTCCCTGGCGGTTGACCTTAAGTTCCCCCGGTCCACGGTGAGCAGGAACCCTCATGAACAGACCCGCCTTCCTCGTGGCTGGCATCGCGGCGGCAGCCGTCTGCATGGTCGCCGCTTCGCGATTGGGATGCGGGTCCGCGCCAGCGACAGCCGGGTTCCCGCAGACGAGGGCCGCCTACCGGCCGTCAGCCGTCTGGGCGCAGAGGTTCCTCGCGCCGGAGCACCTCGCCGGGGCCCACATCCGCCGCGTAGCCGCTGCTCGGATCGCTCCACGGTCCGACGTCGCGCCCAAGCCGGGACTCTACGGCGAGATCGCGGCAAAGCCACACGCGGGCTCGAGCCCGTACCTGAAACCACGAGCCGATGCGGACGCCTGGCAGTCGAAGCCGTTTGCCTTCGTCGTCTCGGAGCTTTCGCCCGCGGTGCTCTACAGGAGCGACTCGCGCGCGATCACCTTCTTCAACCGCATCACCGAATGGGGCCACAGCGGCCCAAGTCACTTCGCGGTGGCCACCACGTCGGGCGTGGTGGTCGCGGGCAGGGGCGATCGCGTCGATGGGCGGACCCAGGCGGAACCGTGGATCCTGGCCTGGTTTGCCGGCGGCGACGGCTGGCAGTTCGACGTGCCGTTCCTCATCGTCCTCGAGCGCAAGCCGGCGTCGCTCTCCCTGGGAGACGACGGGCTCACCATCACCTTCCCTCGCGGCGCGGGCTCGGTCGTCGCCATGCCGTTCTACGGTTACTACAAGGTGCCCCCGGGCGGGAGGAAGTGGTCGGAGCGGCTGCCTGGCGCCGAGGACTTCGGCATCGACACCTCGCGATGGGCGTCCGCGTTTCCGGAGGCGGTCGTCACCCGCGCGCGCTGGTGGACCGAGGTGTTGCGGCGATACCCGATCCGCTGCCACGAGACGTTCCGCGTGGACCGCTTGAACGACGTCCTCACCATCAGGAGCGAATTCGAGTTCATCGAGATTGCCGACGAGTGGGGCACCGCCGCGCGTCCGTTCGCGCCAATCTCGCCCACCCTGGCCCTCGCGCTCACCGACGAACACAACACGTTCCCGATGCGCTTCTCGGCGCCGGTCACGGACCCGTTCGTCATGACCCCGCATGGGCCCTACATGGGCGTAGAGGGCCAGACCTCCTACGAGATCGAGTTCGACACGCTCAAGTACGTGCACGAGGAAGAACGAGCCGAAAGCCCGCCGGCCGGCGCCCCGCGCCTCGTGAGGGAGGCATACGATCGTCTGCAAGCGGTCGCCGCCCAGCGCTGGCCCACGCCAGCCACGATGGCCGTGGATCACGGGGAGGAGAACTACGTGTGGGCCGCGATGGCGGATCGCTGGTACCCGCGCGCGCTGCCCTATCTGGCCGACCCGCACGTCAAGTCGAACGCCCGCGAATCGCTGCGCAGGTACTTCGCCGAGTACGTCCTCCAGGACGCCCGGTTCACCGACTACCAAGGACCGGCGCTGCCGTATCGCAACGTGTACCTCCTTCACGGCCCGGGGATCGGTTCGTGGGGCGAGCTGGGTGATGCCGGCAAGTTCAGCGAGAACCTGTACACGAATCTCTGGTCCTACGCGCACTACACGGGCGACATCGAGACGGTCAAGTCGCGGTGGGACCTCGTGAAGAAGCTCGACGTGACCCCGCTCGAATCCGGCTGGAAGGGATTCGGGAGAAACAGCATCGCCGAGATGGGCGACGAGGCGGCGCCGCCGATTGACTATGCGCGCCTGGCCTGGATGGCCGGCGACATCGACACCTACTACTACCAGTGCTACATCGCCACCCGCGAGCTGCTGCACCACTTCGTCAAGCAGAACGGCGCCCGGTACTTCCGGAGGATGCAGCCCTACCACCAGTACTTCCAGGCGCCAGGGCCGGCAGACGCCATCGAGGCCATCCCGCCGAACGTGTTCCTGTCCACCCTGTACGGCGGCCTCCTGGGGTGGCAGGTGGACGGCCCGACGTATCCCGCGAAACATGGGGAGCGTCAGTACACCAACCGATGGGTGCGATTCTCGAGCCCTGCCGTCGGCCGGTTCTATCGTGAACACATCCGCGAACAGGACCTGCGCGCGGAGTTCGACGACTGGCAGGGACGCTTCGAGGGCAAGCCTGCTCCCGGTCCGGAATGCCAGTGGGTCCGCGACGATCCGCACATCATGCCGTCGCTCGTGCGGCTGAAGTCCCTCACGCTCGATGCGCCGCTCGATGAGCTCGAACAGCTTGCCGTGTACCAGGGCGAGCGGATGCCGTTCGGACTCTGGCGGCTCTACCCGGACTCGGCCGTCGTCGCGTCGGCGATTGCCGTCATCCGCCTCAGCCACCCCCGGCACTACGACCGCCTCATCCCGAAGTCCGGCCCTCCGAGCCCCTGGCTGCTCGGGCTCGAACGATCAATCCAGAGCAACTGGTCGATCCTCCTCCAACAGATTGAGAGCTGGGACCGGAACAAGAAGCCCGCCTGGCCGGTCGCCGGATGGGTGGGATGGCAGACGCGCGCGCAGCCACGCGACCTTCCCGGCCGGGACCTCTTCGGGTTCGGTGCCGTCACGCCGGCCCCGGGACGACCTCCGCGCACGTGCGGCGGGTGGAACCAGATCAACTGGAACACCTACGTGACGTGGTACGAAGACTGACCAGCGCCTGGATCAGTTAAGTCGCCGCCCGCCGCGACTTTCCGCCGAGCCGGTCGTTCGTCAGCCATCCGAGCCTCGCCAGAAACACAATAAGGTGAAGAACTTACAGCTTTGTGCACGGAAACGGTCGTGCTGGCTTAGCCCATGCACGAAAAATCGTACTCAACGCGCGCCTCAGGTCCTTCTCACCCCCGTCCCCGTGACTGAGGACTCTCTCGGGAGGTCCGGTGAAGGCGTTTCTGCTGGCGGGCGGGCGGGGTGAGCGGCTTCGGCCGCTGACCCTCTCGTGCCCGAAGTGCCTCGTGCCGATCAACGGCGTCCCACTGCTTGGGATCTGGCTCGATCGCTGTCGCCAGGAAGGGGTCGACGGCGTCCTGCTCAACGTGTCGCACCACGCCGAGCAGGTGCGCGAGTTCCTCGCGAGGCGGGTGGAGCCGCCGCGGGTGGAGCTCGTCGTGGAGACGGAGCCGCGGGGTACCGCCGGGACCGTGTCGGCGAACCGTTGGTTTGTCGAGGGCGACGAGACCTTCTGGATCATCTACGCCGACAACCTCACCGACCTCTCGCTCGGCGCGATGTTGGCGACCCACCGGGCCAACCGCGGCGTTCTGACGATGGCGCTCTGTCACGCGCCGATCCTTCCTCCGCCGGAATCGTGGAACTGCTGCCGGACGGTCGCATCGCCTCGTTCGAGGAGAAACCACGGCGGCCGAGGAGCGACCTGGCGAACGCGGGGATCTACGCGGCCCGCGCCGAGCTGCTCGGGGAGTTGCCGGCCGCGGCGGGCCGAGTCCTGGATTTCGGGTTCGACGTCCTTCCGCGACTCACAGGAAGGATGTACGGGCACCTGATCGACGGTTTCCTCGCGGACATCGGTTCGCCGGCGGCGCTGGCCAGCGCATCGACAGCGTGGGCCGACCGTGCGGGTGGGGGCCAGTCATGATCATCTCACGCACCCCGTTCCGCGTGAGCCTGGCGGGCGGCGGTTCCGACTTTGCCGAGTACTACCGAAAGCGGCCCGGCAACGTCGTGACGATGGCGATCGACCACTACATGTACGTCACCGTTAACCAGCGGTTCGACGGCAGCATTCGTGTTTCCTACACCCGGACCGAGATCGTCGATCGCGTTGACGATCTGCAGCACGACCTGATCCGCGAGTGCATGAAACTGACGGGCCTCACGAGCGGCCTCGAGATCACCACGATCGCCGACCTGCCTGCCGGGATCGGCCTGGGATCGAGCTCGACGCTGACGGTCGGCGTGCTGAACGCGCTCCACGCGATGAAGGGCACCTGGCGAACGCCGGCCGAACTCGCGCGCCAGGCCTGCGAGATCGAGACCGAAGTCCTCCGCAAGCCGATCGGCAGGCAAGACCAGTACATCGCGGCCTACGGGGGACTGCAGGATATCCGGTTCCTCACCGATGGCACGGTGAGCGTGCATCCGTTCATCTGCACCTCCGACCTGCGACAGCGGCTCGTGGACAGGCTGCTGCTCTTCTACACGGGCGTTCACCGCGACGCGGGCAGCGTCCTCAGCGAGGCGAGGACGCGGCTGGCGGCGAGGGCGGACAGCCTGGCGGTGGTCGACGGCCTCGTCGCCGTCGCGGCGCACCTGCGCCGGGCGATGCTGTCGGGGCATGTCGACCGGGTCGGCAGCCTCCTCGACGAGGGCTGGCAGCTGAAGAAGCAGATGGCGTCGAACGTGTCGAACGGCCACCTGGACGCCATCTACCGCGCCGCCCTCGAGGCCGGGGCGACCGGGGGCAAGGTCGCAGGCGCCGGCGGGGGCGGCTGCCTCCTGCTCTTCGCGCCGCGGGGTCGGCACGAGGCGGTGCGCGACGCGATGACTGGCGCGGGCCTCCGGGAGATCCCCGTCGGCATCGAGCCCGAGGGCAGCCGCATCATCCACTACAGCCACGAGCGGCAGCCGCAGGCCGCGCCTCGACGGCACGTCGCGGCGCTCAAGGTGAGCGTGGCAAGGGCGGAGCTGCTGGCAAGCCCCGGCACCGCAGGCGCAGCAGCTGGGATGGGTGTTCCGACCGTGTCGAAGCGTACCCGAGAGCAGTAAGCGTCTTCCTTCGCCGATCCTCCATCATGCAGATCTTCGTTCCCGGCCGCATCTGTCTCTTCGGCGAGCACTCCGACTGGGCCGGCGGTTACCGCCGGATCAACGGCGAGATCGAGAAGGGCTACACCCTGATTGCGGCACGAACCAGGGAATCCACGCCGAGGTGGAGCCCCACCCGACCTCTCTCGTCCTGACGTCAACCACGCCGGACGGATGCACGATAGGCCCGCGTGAGATTCCCTTCGAACCGAACGCACTCCTCGAGGAGGCCCAGGGCGGCGGGTTCTTCAGCTACGTCGCCGGGGTGGCGTACCAGGTGCTGACGCACTACCGGGTGCGCGGCCTCGTCATCCGCAACACGCGCACGGACCTCCCGATCAAGAAGGGATTGTCCTCGAGCGCCGCCATCTGCGTCTTGACTGCCCGCGCGTTCAACCGGGTCTACGATCTCAGGCTGACCCTGCGGGGCGAGATGGAGCTGGCCTACCAGGGCGAGATCACGACCCCGTCGCGGTGCGGCCGGATGGACCAGGGGTGCGCCTACGGCGACCGGGCCGTGCTGATGGAATTCGACGGCGATCGGCTTGGCACCGAGGAGGTGCGGCCCGCGCAGGACCTGCATTTCGTGATCGTGGATCTCCGGGCGGGCAAGAACACGCTGGAGATCCTCAAGCGGTTGAACCGGTCGTACCCGTTCGCAGAGGGGCCACTCGAGCGCGGTGTGCAGGATCTGCTCGGGTCAATCAGCAAGCGAATCGTCGGTGAGGCCCGGGCGGCCTTGGAGGCCGGCGACGCCGAGCGCCTTGGCGGGCTCATGACCGAGGCGCAGGGCCTGTTCGACCGCTACGCATCCCCGGCCTGCCCTGAGGAGTTGACGGCCCCCGTTCTGCATCGCGTGCTGGCGCACGAACCGCTGCGACCGCACGTCTGGGGCGGCAAGGGCGTGGGGTCGCAGGGGGATGGGTCGGCTCAGTTCGTGGCTCGCAGCGCGAGCGACCAGCAGTGCGCGGTGGAGATCCTGGAGCGGGACCTCGGTCTCCCGGCGCTCACGCTCACCCTCGGCACGGGCCCGAAGGTGCGCCGCGCGCTCATCCCGGCGGCCGGCTTCGGTACCCGCCTGTTCCCAGCCAGCAAGGCGACCAAGAAAGAGCTGTTCCCTGTCATGGATCGCGACGGGATCGCGAAGCCCGCGATCCTGCTGATCGTCGAGGAGGCGCTGGACGCCGGGATCGAGGAAGTCGTGATCGTCGTGCAGGAACAGGACCTGGACGACTTCCAGTCCTTCTTCAACGTGCAGGTGTCGATCGAGAACTACAACAAGCTCTCGCACGCCTCACAAGAGTACGCGCGCCGCATCCTCGACATGGGGCGCCGCGTCCGCTTCGTGACCCAGACGGCGCAAGAGGGTTTTGGCCACGCCGTCCACGCCGCGCGCTCCGCGATGGACGACCAGCCCTTCCTGTTGATGCTCGGGGATCACCTCTATCGTTCGACCAACGCCGTCTCGTGTGCCCGACAGGTGATCGATGCCTATCAGCGGTCGGGGACCAGCATCGTGGGCCTGCGCCGGACGCCCGAAGCCCAGATTGGGAGCTTCGGGACGGCCACCGGGGTGTGGATCGAACAGATGCGGCTGCTCAACATCACCGAGTTCGCGGAGAAGCCCACGGCGGACTACGCCCGCAGCCAGCTGCAGGTCCAGGGCCTTCCAAGCGGGGAGTACCCACCGTCTTCGGCCAGTACATCCTCAAGCCGCGGGTGTTCGACTACCTCGACGAGCACATCCGGAACAACGTGCGCGAACGTGGTGAGTTCCAGCTCACCTCCGCGCTCGACCGTCTGCGGCAGGAGGACGGGTTCCAAGGCCTGATCGTCGAGGGCCGCCGCTTCGATATCGGGCTGCCTGAACGCTACCTCGAAACGCTGAAGACCTTCTGCCGGGAGTGACCCGGGCCACCCGCCAGCCGCCGCGTTCGCCAAGCGGCCAACGAAGAGACCCGGGAAACCGGGCCTCTTCTTTTGTACGCCGCTCATGTTCGAGGGATGACGTACCACGGCACGGCCAGGACGTGCAGGGCGCTTCCCCCGAGCACGAAGACGTGCCAGATCGGGTGGTGGTACCGCGGCCCCCGCCAGGCGTAGACGCCGGCGCCCAGCGTGTAGACGATCCCGCCGCCGACGACGAGCGACACGCCGCCAGGTCCGAGGCTTGCGAGCAGGGGCCGGAAGGCGACGCTGCCGACCCACCCCATGGCGATGTAGATCGCGACGCGCAGCACCTCGAGGCGGCGGCCGACGGTGGCCGCCAGCACGATGCCGCCAACCGCGGCAACCCAGACGACGGCGAGGAGCGTCCAGCCCCAGGGGCCGTACAGGCTCACGAGCAGGAACGGCGTGTAGGTTCCGGCGATCGCCAGGTAGATGGCCGAGTGGTCGAGCACCTGCAGCACGCTCTTGGCGCGCCGGTTGGTGATCGCATGGTAGAGCGTGGACGAGGCGAACATCGCGACGAGCGCCCCGCCAAAGACCGCGCACCCGACGACGTGCCGAGCGTCCCCGCAAGGGCGGCCAGCGTGACCAGCGTCACCAGGCTGGCGACGGCCAGCGCCGTCCCGAGACCGTGCAGGATACTGTTGGCGATCTCCTCGCCGACTGCCTGTTCGCCCGTTCGTCGTGTCATCTCCTAGCCCTGCCGGAACATCAACGCCACGAAGAGAACCGCGCCGCCCGCGAGCGCCGCCAGGAACAGGGCCCCGACCAGCTGGCCCGCCGCGGCGCGCAGCAGCGAACGGCGAACCTCGGCCGCGTCGCCCCGCCGCAACCGCACCGGGTAGAGTCGATGCCGGCGGGGGCGGGAACGAGGCCGCCCGCTCGGCGGAGTAGTACCCGAAGGCGCAGACGTTCTCGCGGTCTGCCACCGCGTGCTCGAGGAAGTAGATTTTCGGGCTGTTCAGGTCCTTCACCACCGCGCCGCTATCCGACTTGATCGCGCCGTCGTCGTCCACGAACATCGCGTTGAACTCGTTGAGCGCGCCCACGCCGATCGGCGTGACGCTGGCCGAGGCGAAGTAGGCTTGCGCCCTGGCGGCCGCCTCCGGGCCTTCGAGGCGGGCCGGGGTGAACGCCATCTCCGCGTAGCCGAGGATCCGGACGGGCCCTGCCGTCGTCTCGACATGGCACGGCGTGAGGAAGTATCCCGAGCCAATCTGCGTGTCCGACTTCTGCTGCCGGGCCTTGACCTCGTAGCTGTAGATGGCCGAGCGGCTCCCCGAGAAGGGCGCCTCCGCCTGGGCGCCGTCGGCCACCAGGACGCCGCAGGCCGCGATC
>CAVUTP010000012.1:0-11228 GCA_963744445.1 uncultured Acidobacteriota bacterium | reverse complement strand
GGCCAGACCGGTCGGCGCGCGATGGCCCATCGCTCACGGGGGTCCGCCCGACATGAACGGACGCCGGACAATGGATGGTTTCCATGGCCCGCCGGTGCTACGCCATGTCGATTGCGAATATCCCAGCCACCCCCGAGGATCAGAACCTGACGTCCAGCGTCACCACGTCAGCTTGCTTGCCCGCTGACAGGAGGCGCGCGTGCAGGGTGCCGCTCACGGTGTAGCCCGCCATCGCCGACCGTTCCCGCTCCACGGTGTCGAGCCTCAGCTCGACCTCGCCCCCGTTCCCCGTGGATTTGTGCGCGGGAAGATTTCCCGCCGGTCTCGAGGGAGCTCTCGCCGGGCCCCAGGGTCTCGAGCCTGTAAGTCTGCACGGACGGCGGCCCGGGGATTGGAATGACGCGGGGGTGAAGGAGCGCACCCCTGCGATCGGGTCGGTCGGCGAGATTACGAAGGAGACTGCCTGGTCGCGGCCGTAGCCCACGCTCACGGAACAGGTGGAGGGTACCGGAACAGCTCGACGGCTCCCCCTGGCCGCGCGAAGGAACGACAGCGCCGAGAGCGGCGAGCAGGGCGATTCGACCGTTCGGACGGAGCGGGAGCGGGGTGGGGGCCGGCCTGGCCGCCGCCCCGGTGGTGCCGACGCTGGTCGTTGCGTCCGCGGTGGTCGCGGTCGCGATGGGCGCCGCCCTGGCGGTTCGGCTCACCGGCCGCGGTGCATTGCTGCTCGGGGTTGCCGCGGCGATCGCCGTCCCGGTCTCCATCGCGGCGGTGATTGCGGTCGTCTCGCCGTACGTGTACGAGCTACCGGCGCATCGCTGCCCCTTCTGCCTGCTGCAGCGGGAGTACCACCACATCGGGTATCCCATCTACGTCGCCCTGCTCGGGGACGGCTGGCCGGGAT
Source organism: uncultured Acidobacteriota bacterium (assembly GCA_963744445.1). Lineage (GTDB taxonomy): Bacteria > Acidobacteriota > Vicinamibacteria > Vicinamibacterales > Fen-181 > CAVUTP01. Next base: position 10,324 of record CAVUTP010000012.1, on the reverse strand, counting down.
GGCCGCCGCCGTCATCTCGCCGGCGCGAGCCCGGCCCAGCCCCACCGCGGCCCCGACGAGCCCGTCATCCGCCGGGGCCCGCGCGGCGGCTCATCCTTCGGCCACGGGAGGTGAGGAGAGCGCCGGCTTCACGCTCGAAGTGCCACTTCCAGATCTCGTAGATCGGCGGGATAGACCACCAGCTCGAGGAGGAAGGACGTGAAGATGCCGCCCGACCATCGGCGCCGCGATGCGCTTCATCACGTCCGAGCCCGTGCCCGTCGCCCACATGATCGGGAAGAAGCCGATGAACGTCGTGGCCACGGTCATGAACTTCGGCCGCAGCCGCTTGGCCGCGCCGTGGACGATCGCCTCCTGGAGGTCGGCCCGCGACCGCAGCCGGCCCTCCTTCCTCGCCTGCTCGTAGGCGAGGTCGAGGTAGAGGAGCATGAAGACGCCCGTCTCGGCGTCCACGCCCAGGAGGGCGATCAGCCCCACCCACACGCGCGACGCTCATGTTGTAGTCGAGCAGGTAGAGGAACCAGACGGCGCCGATGGCGGAGAAGGGCACGGCCAGGGCGACGATGGCCGTCTTGGTCAGCGACCGGGTGTTGAGGTAGAGCAGGAGGAACACGAGGAAGAGCGGTGAGGGGGACGACGTAGGTCGAGCCGATCGCGCACCCGCGCCATCGCCTCGTACTGGCCGCTCCACAGCGCCGCGTATCCCGCGCGGCAGCTTCACCTTCTCCCGGATCAGCCGGTCCGCCTCCTCGCACGTAGCCGTCCAGGTCGCGGCCGTCCACGTCCACGAACACGTAGCCGGTCAGCAGGCCGTCCTCGTTCCGGATCATGGCCGGCCCGGTGGCGACCTTGATCGCGGCCAGCTGCCGAGCGGGATCTGCCGCTCGCCGCCGGACGCCGGGACCAGCACGCGGCCGAGCGCGTCGAGGTCCGAGCGGAAGTCGCGCATGTAGCGGACGTTCACCGGGTAGCGCTCCCGCCCCTCGACCGTCGTCGTGACGTTCTCCCCGCCGATCGCGTTCTGGACCACGGTCTGCGCCTCGTCCATGCTCAGGCCGTAGCGGGCCAGCTCGTCGCGGTTCCACTCGACGTCGAGGAAGAATCCCCCGCCGGTCCGCTCCGCGAACACGTTCCGCGTCCCGCGCACCGACGGCAGGAGCGGCCTCGATCTGCGTGCCGATGTCCTCGATCGTCCGGAGGTCGTCGCCGGAGATCTTGAGGCCGAGGGGCGTGCGGATCCCGGTGTCAGCATGTCGATGCGCGCCTTGATCGGCATGGTCCAGGCGTTGGACACCCCCGGGAGCTGGAGGGCCCGGTCGAGCTGGTTGACGAGCTCCTCCGTGGAGATGCGGTCCGAGGTGATGGGCCGGAAGATCGGCTTCAGCCACTCCGGCGCCCACCCCGAGTACCACGTCGGCACGCGCCGCCACTCGGCGCGCGGCTTGAGCGTGACGACGGTCTCCAGCATCGACAGCGGCGCGGGATCGGTGCTGGTGTCGGCCCGGCCCGCCTTGCCGAGCACGCGATCGACCTCGGGGAACTGCCGGATGATGCGGTCGCTCACCTGGAGCACCGTCTGCGCCTCGGTGATCGAGATGCCGGGCATGGTGGTGGGCATGTAGAAGAGCGCCCCCTCGTCGAGCGGCGGCATGAACTCCGAGCCGAGCCTGAGGAAGACGGGGACCGTCGCCACGATGAGCGGCGCCGGCCCCGCCGATCACCGTCCACTTCCAGCGGAGCGACCAGCGCACGACCGGCTCGTAGAGGCGGCCCAGGACGCGGCTGACGGGGTGCTTCTCCTCGGGGTGGATGTGGCCGACCAGCACCGCGTTGGCGGCGCGGCACAGCCAGCGCCGGCCGGAACTCGAAGCGGCGGAGCCGGGTGAAGAGGAGCCGCAGCGCCGGGTCGAGGGTGATGGCGAGGCACTGCCGCCACGACCATCGCGAGCGTCTTGGTGTAGGCGAGCGGCTTGAACAGCCGCCCCTCCTGCGCCTCGAGGGTGAGGACCGGCAGGAAGGAGACCGCGATGACGAGCAGGGCGAAGAAGCTGGCCGGCGCCACCTCCTTCACCGCCTCGACGATCACCGCCTGGTGATCGGCCGCCTCCCCTGCGCGGCTGCGCTCCTCGAGCTTCTTGTGCGTCTGCTCCACGACGACGATGGCCGCGTCCACCAGCTCGCCCATGGCGATGGCGATGCCGCCCAGCGACATGATGTTCGCGGTGATCCCGAGCATCCGGAACGGGATGAACGAGATGAGCACGGCGACCGGGATGGTGATGACGGGGATGAGCGCGCTCGGGACGTGCCACAGGAACAGGAGGACGACGAAGACGACCGTCAGGATGACCTCGACGAGCGTCTCCGTGACGTTGTCGATGGCCCGCGGATCAGGTCGGAGCGGTCGTAGATCGGGGACGATCTTGACACCCCGGGCGGCAGGCCGGGCTCGATCTCCTCGATGCGCTTCTTGACGCGCTCGATGACGTCGAGGGCGTTCTGGCCCTGGCGCATGACGACGATGCCCGAGACCGCCTCGCCGGTGCCGTCGAGATCGGACACGCCGCGCCGGAGGTCCGGGCCCGAGGACCACCTGGCCGATGTCCCGCACGCGGATCGGCGTCCCGCTCTGGCTGGCCGAGACGACGATGCTCTCGAAGTCGGCGATCGACTGCGCGTAGCCGCGGCCCCGGACCATGTACTCGGTGCCGCCGAACTCGATCAGCCGGCCGCCCGCCTCGATGTTCCCGCCGCGCACCGCCTCGACCACGCGCTGGATCGAGAGCCCGTAGTTGCGGAGCTTGTTCGGATCGACGTTCACCTGGTACTGGCGGCCGAAGCCGCCGACCGACGCGACCTCGGCGACCCCCGGGACCGCCTTGAGGTAGTAGCGCAGGGTCCAGTCCTGGTACGAGCGCAGGTCCGCCAGGCTGTGCTGGCCCGACTCGTCCACGAGCGCGTACTGGAACACCCAGCCCAGCCCCGTCGCGTCGGGCCCGAGCTCGGTCTTGGCGTCCGGCGGCAGGCGGCCGAGGACGCCCGAGAGGTACTCGAGCGTTCGCGTGCGTGCCCAGTAGATGTCGGTGCCGTCCTCGAAGATGACGTAGACGAACGAGTAGCCGAAGTCGGAGAACCCGCGGACGGCGCGGACCTGCGGCGCGCCCAGCATCGCGGTGACGATGGGGTAGGTGACCTGCGCCTCGACGACGTCGGGGCTCCGGTCCCAGCGCGTGTAGATGATGACCTGCGTGTCGCTGAGGTCGGGGATGGCGTCGAGCGGGACCCGCTGGAGCGACCAGGCGCCGCCCGACGGCCGCCGCGCCGACCAGCAGCAGGACGAGGAACCTGTTCCGGACCGAGAAGTCGATGACTCGATCGATCACCGCGGCACCCGGGCGCTCGCTCCCGCCCGTCGTCATCCCGCGTGGACGGTCACCTGGCCTGGGCGTGCTTGGCCGGCTCCGCGTCGAACCGCTTCTTGCACTCGTCGGCGCAGAAGTAGTAGGTCGCGCCCTGGTACTCCGAGTTCCTGCCGGCCGCGGCCGCGCGCTTCTCGTCCACCTCCATGCCGCAGATCGGGTCCCTGGCCACCCGCGCCGAAGATGCCCCGGCTGGCGGCCTTCATGCGGCTCTCGGAGTCGATCAGGAACGTGCCCGAGATCACGATGCGCTCGCCGACCATCAGCCCCTTGCTGATCTCCACCTGGTCGCCGATCCGCCAGCCCGTCTCGACCGAGCGGGGCTCGAAGTACCCTTCGCCCGATCGACGAAGACGGTCTTGCGCAGGCCCGAATCCACGATCGCCTCCGCGGGCACGGCCAGCGACGGCGGCAGCTCGATGTCGAACTGGACGTCCACGAACATCCCCGGCTTGAGCGCGAACCCGGGGTTGTCGGTCTCCAGCCTCACCTTCAGCGTGCGCGTCGCCTCGTCGAAGATGGGCTCGGCGCGGCTGACCGTGGCCTCGAGCTGGCGGTTCTGGTCCTGGGAGGTGATCCGGGCCTTCGACCCGGCGCGGATGAACGGCGCCTGGTTCTCGTACACGTCGGCGAGGATCCACACCCGGCGCAGATCGGCGATGCGGTAGAACTCGAAGCCCCGATCGCAGCGCAGGCCGACCGACGCCTTGCGCTCGAGCACGAAGCCGTCGACCGGCGAGACGATGTCGATGTACTGGTTGAGCTTGCGGTGGTGCGGATCTCGGCGAGCTGCCGCTCCGAGACGCCCAGGTTGCGCAGGCTGTTGGCGAAGCGCTCGACCGCGTCCTGGTTGGCGACGCGGCAGCGTGTCGAGCCCCGAGAAGTACGGACATGCTGGGCGTTGACGAACTCCGGGGCGTAGAACGAGAGCAGGACCTCGTTCTTCTTCACGAGCGATCCCGTGGTCGCGCCCCGCACCCCGCGCACCAGGCCGTCCGCGCCGGCGACGAGCGGGTACACGGCGTTCTCGTTGGGCGCCACTCGCCCGGTCGTCCGCAGGGTTCGCGTGCCGGAGACGCGCTCCACGACGCCGAGCCTCACGCCGATGGTCTGCTGGCGCTCGGGGGTCACCCGCACCGCGCCGGCGGCGAGCGCGGTCCCGTCGCCGGCCGCGCCGCCTTCGCCCGCCGTCCTCGTGTACGGGCTCGAGGCGCATGCCGCAGGCCGGGGCAGTCGCCCGGGCTGGTCCGACCTGTACTGCGGGTGCATCGGGCACATAATAGAGGGGCTTCCGGCTCCCGGAGGCAGACGCCTTCGGAGAGCTGGTATGCGACACCCACGTCCCCGCAAAGAACGCGGCGGCGACGGCCAGCAGAACCATCGCCAGCGGTCCCTTCTTCATCCCGGATCCTCCCCGAGTCTCATCTCTCCGCAATCCCGCTCAAGCACCCATAATGATAGCGGATTGCAGTACTTGAGAGAAAAATATCGTCGGTCGGCCGCCCCCAGGCCGGCAGATAAAAGATCGGGGAGGGATTGCTCCCTCCCCGATCGGTCCGACTCACCCCCTGCTTAATTACGGACCCGTGCGGATGGGGAACGGCATGGCGTTCGACCAGGCGGACGATCCGCCGAGGCCGTTCTCCGCCCGGATCCGGTAGTAGTAGACCGTGTTGCGACTCACGCTCTGCTGCATGGTCCTCAGGTCGCCAGTCACCGTGAAGTTGCTCCGGGCGGTGGTGAACGAGAGGTTCTGGGCACGCTGGATCGTGAAGGAGGCCGGGCTCGTCGCGGCGGCCCAGTTCAGCGTCGCGGTGTAGTTGACGCCAGCGGCCTTGACGGCGGCGACGGTGAGCCCGGTCGGCGCCGGCGGGATCGCCGGCAGCGACACCGAGACGGTCGCCGGCGGCACCGGGCTGTACGCCGACAGCCCGGATCCGTTCAGCGCGGCCACGCGGTAGAGGTACGTGGTGCCGAAGGCGACCGTCGCGTCAGCGTACGACACGCTGCCCGTGGCGATCCGCGCCCCCGGCGCGGCGATCCGGGCGAAGTTGGTGCAGTCGATCGCCGGTGGCGCCACCGCGCAGCGCTCGACCGAGAAGCCGGTCTCGTTGGTGGCGTTGTCCGCCCACGTCAGCCTCACCATCGGTCCGGGAGCCAGGACCGCCGCCAGGTTGGTCGGATCGGTCGGAACCGCCGGGGCGGCGCCCACGAGGAGCTCGATGGTGTTGGAGACGGAGTCGGCGGACATGGTGGGGAAGCCGGCCGTGAAGAGGTCGCCGACCGGAGGGCCGATCGCGGCCACCCGGTACCAGTACCGGCTGTTCGGCGCCGCGGTCCTGTCACGGAACGTCACGAGGCCGGTCGTGGTGGGCGTCGGGTTGGAGAAGTTGAACGACGCCACCCCGGTCGTGAAGGCGGGATCGGAGGCCCGCTGGATGGTGAACTGGACCTCCTTCAGGGAGGTGTCCGTCCAGGTCAGGTCGACGGTCGGGCTGTTCACGGTGCCGGTCACGACGCCGGCGAGGTTCGCGGGCGCCCTGGGAGGAACCGCGATCACCATCGAGTGCATCATGTCCATCTCTTCATGGGCGAGGATGTGGCAGTGCCACGTGTACTCCCAGCCGAAGTTGACGTAGTGGTTCAGGATCTCGGGAACCGGGTTTCCTGCCGGGGTGAACCAGCCCGCGGGTGCCGGCGGGATCAGCGTGGCCCCTTCGGGCAGCGTCGGGTCGATGAGCCGGACGCTGTCGGGCACGTCGAACGGGAGCTGGTCCGGAGCGGGGACGATCGGCCGCAGCGCGAGGTAGGTTATCTCCAGCGGGTTCACCCTGAACGTGTCCTTCCAGCCCAGCTCGATGGGGTCCACCCCCAGGTTGATCCCGTCCTGGGACAGGCGGTTCACGATCTGGGCGTGGAAGAGGTGGGTGTGGATGGTGTGGGTGTCGACGCCGTTGTGGAAGATCCTCCAGAGCTGGGTCCCATCGGGCATCACCCCGATCGGAGTCGTCTCGAGCGAGCCCCTGGCGACGTCGGTGGGTGGGCTCGCGAAGCCGTACGGGATCAGGACGTGGACCGGGGAGAGCGGGTTCGAGAGGCCGAGCATGCCGCTCATCCGGCCGAACATGGTGTCGTAGACGCCGCCCATCTCGTCGTGAATCGCCTTCATCTCCAGCGGGATCGTGACGGCGGGCTGCAGGATGCCGTTCACGTCGATGGGCTGGAAGGTCTTCGCCGTGTCGGCGATCTGCACGTACTGCCCCGCCGCCGTCGCCGGGAAGGTGCTGGCGTAGGCGGAGTCGTAAGCGGCCTGCGGAACGACGATCGGGGGCTGGGCGACCTCGAAGACGCCTCGCTTCGTGAGGGTCTTGGCCCAGACGGCCTGGAGGTTGGCGGGCGTGACGTCCGTGGTGGGCGTCGTGACCGTCCCGCCGACCCGGATCTGCATGATGGTGCGGGAGTTGGGGCCGTAGCCGGGCAGCGTCGGGGGCGCGCCGCCGACGTCCAGCTGGCTGGCGACGCCGGTGAAGTAGTCGTACGTCGGCACGCCGGCGGGGAAGGCCGCGGGGGCGTCGTTGTAGAGGACGAGCGTCTTGCCGGCGAAGGCGCTGAAGTCGACCACCACGTCCGCCCGCTCAGCCGATCCCAGGAGGAGCGAGTGCTGGTTGACCGTGCCGAAGTTGAAGGTCGTCGGGTTGAGGTTCCAGCCGACGGGCTGCGAGGGCACCGCGAGCGGCGCCGGCGCGAAGCCGCCTTCGGTGCCGATCAGGATCCAGTCCGGTCCCTTCGTCGTCGGATCGGGGATGCCGCTCGGCCAGTCCGCGTACTGGTTGGCCGGCGCGACGCTGACCGGGACCATCTTGACCTCGGTGCAGTTCTCGACGGGGACGGCGGCCGTCCCGTCGCACAGCACGGTGCCGATGGTTCCAGGGGTCGTCGGCGTGGTCTTGTCCGCGGCGACGTAGAGCTGCAGGTTGAACATCCGATCGTCGCCGGCGCTCAGGATGCGGAACCGGTAGGCCTTAGGCTCCACCTCCAGGTACGGGTAGGCGGCGCCGTTGACGACCGGCGTGTCCATGAAGGCCTCCCCGGCCATGGAGGGGTTGGGCACCCCAGGCCTCATCGGCGGCTCCCAGGGCGCGGTGCAGGCGGGACCCGGTGGGACCAGGTCGCAGTCGGCCTGGTGGTACTCGTTCATCATGGGCCCCATCTCGATGCATCCCACGGGGCCGCCGTTGACGCACTCGGGGACGGGCGGATTGAACCAGGGACCATAGTGCCAGCGGCCGAAGGCATTGACGCCGGCGAGGTCCCACGGATTCTGCGCGGACATGTAGACGTGCGGGTACCAGAGGTCGCCCGTGACCGCGGCCGTGAGGTTCCCGGTGACCGGATCTCCTCGGCCCGGTTCCCGAGTTCCACGTGGGGTCCTGGGTGAAGACCGTGGCGGCGTCGACGAAGGTCCTGTCCTGGATGACCAGCGGAATGCCCATGTCCGGGAGGACCTTGAGCAGGCCGGGGTTCACGCCGGAGAGGTTGGTGCCGTTGATCAGGTCCTGTTCGACGGCGTCCGTGAGCACGTATCCGGCCGCCTCGCCCGCATACACGTTGAGCCGCGTGATGCCCAATGAATGGTCGTGGTAGAACTGCAGGCGAGCGCTCTGCGCGTTGGTGTAATAGAAGGTCTGACACCCGCTGCTGTTCTTGCCGGCGGGTGCGACGTCGCAGTCGACGTTGCCTCCCGCGTCGAGCATGTCGGGCACGTTCCGCGTGCTCACGCCCTTCGGGTACGGGGTGACCTCGTCCGCCGGCGTGATCCACTGGTGCGGGGTGCCGTCGCTGATCCAGACGGTGTTGTTGCCGTGCAGGTGGATGACGCCTCGGTTCTGCGAGTACTTGTCGCCCGCCTGGCCGGGCACGGACGGCCCCATCCCGGAGCCCATGACGGTCTCGTCCACGGGGAGGAAGAGGTTCCCACCGGCGCCGGCGGGGAGCAGGTTGTAGAACTTGATGCGAACCGGCCGCGGGTCGCCGTCCGGACTCGCCACGCCATGGGCGCGCCCCTTGGCGACGATGGTGGGCCCCAGGTAGTGCGGACCGTCCACGCCGATCGCGGGGGTGCCATCGGGCTTCAGGATCGGAGCGCCGCCCGGTTGCGTCAGGGCGACGCCGGCGCCGGGGACGGCGGCCGTGGCGAGCTGGACATAGCCCCGGAGCCGCGTCGGCGGCAGGTCCGAGTGCATCCGCTCGGTGAACTCGACGAGCGCGATCTCGTAGTAGTCGACCGTCTGCCCGCTGACGATCCTCGTCTCGGGAACGGCGATCGGGATGTACTGCCCGAGGGCGTTCGCGCCTGCAGGCGTCTGGCCCGGCAGCCTGTCGACGAACTTGCGCATCCCGCCGACGAGCGCGGTGAGCTCCGCCGAGGCGGCGGCGCCCGCGCCGTTGCCGTCGGTGATGGAGACTACGGGAGCGCTGTACCCCGAGCCCGCGGTCGTGACGGTGATGCCGAGGATGGCGCCCGTCGCGGGGTCGATCTGGGTCAACGGGTCGATGGTGGCCGTGGCCGTTCCGTCGCCGGTGCCGAAGGCGTCGCGGATGGCGACGGTGGGAGCCGTGTAACCCGTCCCTCCCACGTCGACGGTGATGGCGCCGATGGCTCCCCTCGGCAGCGGGCTGTAGGCCCAGTTGCCGTAGGGACCGAAGTAGTGCGGCACGCCGCCCGGACCCTCCATGCCGGGCAGCGGCGGCTGTTGTGCCATCACGGCCACGGGAGCGATCAGAAGAAGAATCGCGCGCAGAGTCTTCATGGCGCGACCTCCTTCGCACCCAGCAGCTCGCGGGGCGGCCCGCGGCGCTTTCGGCGTGACCCCCGCCACGCCCGGCTTCACGCCAATCGCCGCGGCGCGCTTCGCCGCAGCCTTCCGTATCGGCGGCGGTGATTTGCTGGAGCTTCTTTGGGCTCGGTGCGCCCGCCGCCGAGGGCCGGACCAACCACCCAGGCGACGGCGATCAACGCGGTGACGACGGTCAAGACCAGGTGCGAGGCGCTCCTCTGCGTTCTCATCGACGTGCCCTCCCTCGCCCGGTCATCGACCGGGGAAGCTGAGGAGCGATCGATGCGACCTCAGGTTGGGAACCGGAATCGAGCGAACGACGCACGCAGGAGGCGGCGGTGGACGGACCCAGGAGTGGTAGAGCGAACGACACGCGCCTCCGCGCGACCACATCGCCGACGCGTGTCGGGGAGTCGTGGGACAAACGGCAGGCGCGCGGAAGGCTACCTGCGACGGGTGTCCGCACTCTGCTGCTGCGGCGTCGGGCGCGCGCGGGTCTCGCGGTAGCAGCAGGTCCTCGAAGAAGAAGGCGGAAAGCTCGGCGCGCCCCGCGACACCGGCCTTGCGATAGAGCGCGAGCGACTGCTGCCGGACGGTCCGCTCGCTCGTGTGCCGCGCCTCCGCGATGGCCTTGAACGAGAGCCCCTTCAGGAGGAGCAGCGCGATCTCCGCGCTCCGCGGGCGAGAGCGACCATTCCGCAAACTGTCGGTCGAGCAGGCCGCCGAGGCCCTGGCGTATGTCGGATGTCCTGGCCCGCCACGTCGCCAGATCCGTGCGGGTGGCGTCCAGCGCGACCTTCAGCGACCGGGCTCGAGCGCCGCAGGCGAGCATCAGGCGCCACATGACCACGAGCGACACGAGCGACAGGCCCGTCCCAAGGACCATCCCGATCATGTGCGGGCCGCTCCGGCCCTCCCTGATGTCGCTCACGAGGTCGGCGCCGATGCTGACCGCGATCACGAGCGCGATCACCCTGGGCGCATAGGGGCCGAAGACCGCCGGCATCGTGCCGTCGAGCGCGTTTCGGCGTTCGCCTTCGTCGGAGAGACGACGGGGAGAACGGCCTG
>CAVUTP010000011.1:0-267444 GCA_963744445.1 uncultured Acidobacteriota bacterium | reverse complement strand
GCAAGGCCAGGGCATCTGGGACCTGCGCGGCTACTGAGGCAAGAAATCAACACGTCAAGGCATCACAAGTCAACAAATGAACAACCAGCCGCTGGCGTACCTCAGCCGCGAGTTCCTCGAGAGCGACGAGGCGCGGCCGATCCGCATCCTCGCCGAATACCTCGAGCCGCTCCGGCGCTTCCGGCAGCAGAACATCCAGGACACCGTCGTCTTCTTCGGCTCGGCCCGCGTGCACAGCCGCGAGCGCGCCGAGCGCGCGCTCGAGCGGCTGCGAGACGCGGCGCGACGGCGACCGACGGCGGACGTCGACGGCGCAGCTGCGCGCAGGCGCAGACGGCGCTCGAGTGGTCGCGCTACTACGAGGACGCGCGCGAGCTGGCCCGGCTGCTGACCGACTGGTGCGCTGACGCTCGAGTCGCCGCATCCACCGCTTCGTCGTCTGCTCGGGCGGCGGGCCCGGCATCATGGAGGCGGCCAACCGCGGCGCGCGCGAGGCCGGCGGCAAGACCATCGGCCTGAACATCCGGCTGCCGTTCGAGCAGGGGGCGAACCCGTACATCACCGAAGGGCTGCACTTCGAGTTCCACTACTTCTTCATGCGCAAGTTCTGGTTCGCCTACCTGGCGAAGGCGCTCGTGATCTTCCCGGGCGGGTTCGGCACGCTCGACGAGATGTTCGAGATCCTGACGCTGGCGCAGACCGAGAAGCTGTCGAAGAAGATCGACGTGATCCTCTACGGCCGCGAGTACTGGGACCAGGTCCTGAAGCTTCGAGCCGATGGTGGAGTGGGGCGCCATCTCGCCGCGCGACCTCGAGCCTGTTCACGCGCCGACACGCCGGACGAGGCGTTCGAGCTGCCTGCAGGACGCACCTCGACGGAGCACCACATCAGCCGGCGACGCCGAGGAGGCACGAGGCGCCGGGGATCGCCAAGACGCGGGCGTAGATTCGGCGATCCGCACGAGGCTCGGCAGCGGAGCCCATCAGTCAGTCGAGCAGGTCACGTATCAGCGCATCAGTCTCCTCAGTAGAGCAGAACGCCTCCTGACGTCCGGCGAACGTCTCCACTCCGCGCCAGCTCGCCTCGATGTCCGTCGACGGCGATCCGCCTCGATCTGCGTCGCGCAGCGCGTCCGATCCCGCCAGGATGTCGATCGGCATCCTCTCGTGCTCGTACTCGTACGGCGGCTGGCGCCACGCGAAGCGCTCGGATCGGCGTCGCCTGGAACTCGTCGATCAGCGCGACGCCGGCCAGCACCGGCCGGAAGCGCGCGCGGTCGGTCACGTGGATCTGGCACCCGCCGCACGCCGGCTGCGCGTGCTTCTGGAACGTCGGCTCGAACACGACCGGCCGGAAGCAGCACGCCCGGCAGCCGCACGCGCGTTCATCCGCGCGGCGAACGCGCTCGGCGTCGATCCACGGCGCGCCCGACCAGCTCGAACGGCCGCGTCGTGCCGCGCCCCTCGGACAGCATCGTGCCCTCGAACAGCACCGCGCCCGGGTAGACGATCGCCGTGTCGAGCGTCGGCATGTTGGGCGACGGCATCACCCACGGCAGCCCGGTGTCGTCCCAGTACATGCCGCGGCGCCAGCCCTCCATCGGCACGACCTCGAGGTCGGCGCCGATCCCGAAGTGCTCGTTGAAGAGCCGCGCCAGCTCGCCGATCGTCATCCCGTGGCGCATCGGGATCGGGAACAGCCCGACGAACGACTCGTAGCCGCGGCTCGAGCATCGGCCCTTCGACGGCGTCGCCGCCGATCGGGTTGGGCCGGTCGCACACGATGACCGGCACGCCGTGCCGCGCCGCGGCGCGCAGGCAGTTGGCCATCGTGTAGATGTAGGTGTAGATGCGCGCGCCGACGTCCTGCAGGTCGATGACGAGCACGTCGAGGCCGGCGAGCATCTCGGCCGTCGGCTCGCGCGTCTCGCTGTAGAGCGAGTACACCGGCACGCGGCGCCGCGGGTCGCTCGGCGTGCGGCGTCTCGATCATGTTGTCCTGCACGTCGGACCGGAAGCCGTGCTGCGGGCCGAAGATGGCCGCCAGCGTCAGCGCCGGCGCGGCCGCGAGGCGGTCGACGATGTGACGGAAGGCGCCGTCGATCGAGGCGGGGTTGCAGACGACGCCGACCCGGCGGCCGCGAAGGGCGCCGGACTCGAGGAGGAGATCGGATCCAAGGCGGACGGGCATGGGCACATTATAGGCGGAGGGCGGCAGGCGGAGGGCGGAGGGCGGCAGGCGGAGGGCGGAGGCGGAAGAGCGGACGACCGCGCGGCGCGACCACCTACCGCCTTCCGCCCGCGCCCTTCCTGCCCGGCCGGCTGGCCTCATACCGCGCGATGAAGTCGTCGACGGAGGCGCCGGCAATCAACTGGCCAATCGCATCTCCATTCTTCTTCATTCTCAATTCTCCATTCTCAATTCCTCCGTGCTAGCATCTCCCTCCATCACACGCTTCTTTCTGTTCGGGAGTGACAGCATGAAAAAAACGTTCTGGATCGCGACCCTCGTGGCGCTGGCAGCGACCGCGGCCGTGACCGCCGGGCAGGGCGGGGGCGCCGATCGCCTCACGCCCTCCGTCCTGAAGGGCATCGAGCTGCGGGGGATCGGGCCATCCCTCGCGACCGGCCGCATCGCCGACGTCACCATCGACCCGAAGAACCCCAACGTCTGGTACGTGGCCGCCGTCGTTCGGCGGCCTGTGGAAGACCGTGAACCGCGGCGTCACCTTCGACGCCCATCTTCGAAGAAGGGCCGTCTTCACCCTCTGCTGCGTCGTCGTGGATCCGAAGGACTCGAACGTCGTGTGGCTCGGGAGCGGCGAGAACGCCAGCCAGCGCACCGCGCACTTCGGCGACGGCGTCTACAAGTCGGTCGATGCCGGCAAGACGTGGAAGCGGGTGGGCCTCGCAGCCTCCGAGCACATCGGCAAGATCCTCATCGACCCGCGCAACTCCAACGTCGTCTACGTCGCGTCGCAAGGGCCGCTCTGGTCCCCGGGCGGCGAGCGCGGCCTGTACAAGACGACCGACGGCGGCGCCAACTGGACGGCGGTGCTGACGATCAGCCCCGACACCGGCATCAGCGACATCGTGTTCGACCCGAAGAACGCGGACATCATCTTCGCGTCGGCCTACCAGCGGCGCCGCGCGGTCGGCCAGATGATCGGCGGCGGTCCCGAGGGCGGGATCTACAAGACGACCAATGCCGGGAAGACCTGGACGAAGCTGACCAAGGGGCTCCCGCAGGGGGACGTCGGGCGTGCCGGCCTTGCGATCGACGGGCGCAAGACCCCGGCCACGGTGTTCGCGCTGATCGACGCGAAGCGCGAGGAAGCCGGCTTCTACCGTTCGGATGATGGCGGCACCACGTGGGCCCGCGTCGGCCGGATGCCGGCGATGGGCGGCGGGCGCGGGGCGGCGCCGGCCGAGCGGGTGCAGGGCCAGGGCGCCCCGGCTGGTGCCCGAGGCGGCGCCGCGGCCCAGGCCCCGGCGACACCGGCCGGCGGTCAGCCGGCCCGGGCGGCGGGGACACCGGCAGGCGCCCAGGTCGCCCCGCCGGCGCCGCAGCGCGGCGGCGCTCCGCCCGACGACTGGTATCGGGGCGGAGGCGCGGCCTACTACCATGAGATCTTCGTCGATCCGTTCCGGCCCGACACGCTTTACTCCATGAACGTCAACGTCGAGCGCAGCACGGATGGCGGAAGGACCTGGCACCGCACCAACTGGGAGAACTACGGCGTCCACGTGGACCACCACGACATCGAGTTCGACCCGAACGACCGGCGCCACATCCTGCTCGCCAACGACGGCGGCCTCTACGAGTCGTACGACGAGGGGGCGACCTGGCGCTTCTTCGCCAACCTGCCCATCACGCAGTACTACCGCGTGGGCCTCGACAACGCCAAGCCGTTCTACAACGTGTGCGGCGGAACGCAGGACAACTGGTCGCACTGCGGCCCGTCGCGCACGCTCTACCGTTGGGGCGCCCGCAATAGCGACTGGTACATCATCGCCGGCGGCGACGGCTTCCAGGCGCGCGTCGACCCCGAGGACCCGAACACGGTGTACGGGCAGTCGCAGAACGGCAACATCAGCCGCCTCGACCTGCGCACCGGCGTGTCGAAGGGCATCCGCCCGCCGCAATCGCGCGGCGTGGCACGGGGCGGCGACGACGAACTGGGCGGAAACCCAGCGGCGCAGGGCGGGCAGGCAGGGCGGGGCGGCGCCCGGCCGGGCGGCCAGGTGGCGGCCGTGCCCGACCGCGCCAACTGGGACGCGCCCTACATCATCAGCCCGCACTCGTCGAGGCGCCTGTACTGGGCCAGCAACCGTCTATACCGAAGCGACGACCGGGGCGACACCTGGACCGTGGTCAGCCCGGACCTCTCGCGCCACCTCAATCGCGACGAGATCCCGATCATGGGCAAGGTCTGGCCCGCCGGCTCGGTCGCGCTCAACGTCTCCACCACCGACCTCAGCAACATCGTCTCGCTCGACGAGTCGCCGCTGGTGGAGGGCCTCATCTACGTGGGAACCGACGACGGCCTCGTCCAGGTGACGGAGGACGGCGGGAAGAACTGGCGGAAGATCGAGCAGTTCCCCGGCGTGCCGCAGTGGACCTACGTCACCGACGTGTTTCCCTCTCCGCGCGACGCCAACACCGTGTTCGTCACGCTGAACAACTGGCAGCGCGGGGACTACAAGCCGTACGTGGTCAAGAGCCTCGACCGGGGCCGGACCTGGGTGAACATCACCGGGGACCTGCCGGACCGCCACGACGTCTGGACGATCCTGCAGGATCACGTGGACGGCGATCTCCTGTTTGCCGGCACGGAATTCGGCCTGTTCGTCACGGTAGACGGCGGCAAGCGGTGGCTGCAGCTCGAGGGCGGCTTGCCGAACATCCAGGTGCGCGATCTCGCCGTTCAGCGCCGCGAGAACGACCTGGTCCTGGCGACGTTCGGACGGGGCTTCTACGTGCTCGACGACTACAGCCCGCTGCGCGAGATCAACGCGCAGACGCTGGGCGAGGAGGCACGGCTCTTCCCGCTCCGCGACACCTACTCGTTCACCCAACTCGGCATGGCGCCCGCGGGCACGGCCGGGATCGGGCCGCTGTCGGGTAACTGGACGGCCCCGAACCCGCCGTTCGGCGCGGTGTTCACTTATCATCTGCGCGAGGCGCTCCCGGCAGATGCCAAGCTGGTGCTGACGATCAACGACGAGACGGGCCGGCGCGTCCGGCGGATTGACCTGGACAGGACGGCGGGCCTCCGCCGCGTGCCCTGGAACCTCCGCGCCGATCCGCCGGCGCTGACGACGGCGCCGGCCCAGAGCGGCGCGCCGCAGCCGGCCGCCGGGGGCCGCGGCGGCTTCCAGCAGGCGCCGCTGGCCGCGCCGGGACGCTACCAGGCGGTGCTCGGCAAGCAGGTGGGAGACACCGTGACGCCCATCGGGCCGCCCCAGACGTTCCATGTGATCCAGATTCAGCAGTAGGGACCAGGGGCCAGGGGCTAGGGGCTAGGGAAGAGGGACTAGGGAAGAGGGCCGGCCGGTGCCGGCCCTTTTTTTTCTGACCGGCACCAAGCCCGACAATCCGATCCCGTTGACCCGCGGCCGGCGGATGTTCAAGATCGGAGGTGGGCCGACAAGCATCTTGAATCTCCGGGTGGAGCAGCGCTTCAGCCCTGCTCTTCGGCCGTCCCGCCTGCTGGTACGGCCCGGCCGGATGGCGGCTTCCTGCGTCGAAAGGGTGAAGGATGAGTGAAGTCCGCGTATTGGTGGGCACCCGCAAAGGCGCGTTCGTATTGACCTCCGACGGGACGCGCACGAACTGGAGCGTCAGCGGCCCGCACTTCGCGGGATGGGAGATCTACCACGTGAAGGGGTCGCCAGCCGACCCCGACCGGCTCTACGCCTCGCAAACCAGCAGTTGGTTCGGCCAGATGGTCCAGCGGTCCAACGACGGCGGCGGCACGTGGGAGCCGGTGGGCAACAAGTTCGTCTACGAGGGCGAGGTCGGCACGCACCAGTGGTACGACGGGACGCAGCGTCGCTGGGAGTTCACCCGGGTCTGGCACTTCGAGCCGTCGCTGACCGACCCGGACACGGTCTATGCCGGTGTCCAGGACGCGGCCTTGTTCCGTTCGACCGACTCGGGGCAGACGTGGCAGGAGTTGGCGGGCCTGCGCTGCCACGAGTCGGGAAGCCTCTGGCAGCCAGGGGCCGGCGGGATGGGTCTCCACACGGTCCTGCTCGATCCGCGACAACCCGGACGGATGTTCGTGGCGATCTCGGCCGCCGGCGTGTTCCGCACGGACGATGGCGGACAAACGTGGCGGGCGATGAACCGCGGGCTGAGGTCCGACTTTCTTCCGGAGCCCGAGGCGGAAATTGGTCACTGCATCCACCGGATTGCCGCGCACCCGTCACGCCCTGACGTCCTGTTCATGCAGAAGCACTGGGACGTGATGCGGAGCGACGACGGCGGCGAATCGTGGCGGGAGGTGAGCGGGAACCTTCCGACAGACTTCGGGTTTCCGATCGATGTGCACGCGCACGAGCCGGAAACGATTTACGTCGTGCCGATCAAGAACGATTCCGAGCACTACCCACCCGATGGCCGGCTGCGGGTGTATCGCAGCCGGACTGGCGGAGGGGAATGGGAGGCGCTGACCAGCGGCCTGCCGCAGCGCGACTGCTACGTGAACGTGCTGCGCGAGGCGATGGCGGTGGACTCGCTCGACTCGTGCGGGATCTATTTCGGGACCACCGGGGGGCAGATTTACGCGTCGGCGGACGCCGGGGAGAACTGGTCGCCCATCGTCCGGGACCTTCCGGCCGTCCTGTCCGTGGAGGTCCAGACGCTACCATGATCAGGGTGGTGCTTCCCGCGCATCTCCAGACCCTCGCCCGCGTGGACGCCGAGGTCGCGCTCCACGTGGGCGGCCAGGTCACCCTGCGCAGCGCGCTCGACGCCCTGGAGGGCGCCTATCCGGTCCTGGCCGGCACCATTCGGGATCACGTCACCGGGCGCCGTCGGCCTTTCGTGCGTTTCTTCGCCTGCGGGCAGGATTTCTCTCACGAGCAGCCCGACACGCCCCTCCCGGGCCCTGTGGCAACCGGTGAGGAGCCGCTGCTCGTGGTCGGGGCCATTGCCGGCGGCTGACCCGGTACAAGTCCGCCCTCCGTGGCTGTGCTACCATTGAAAGCTTGGCGCGAAAGCCGGTTTGAAGGAGTGGAACGATGCGGCGCAGGATTTCGGGTATCGCCGTCGTGCTCGTGGTGACGATGGGCCTGGCGGGTTGTTCGGACGAGATAGGGGGAGGCAACCAGGACCCCACGACCCCGACCACCCCGACGACCGTCACCCAGACGGAGACCTTCACCGGCACGGTGACCGCGTCCGAAGCGAAGGTTCACGCCGTCTCGGTCCGGCCTGGCTTGGTGACCGCCACCCTGACCGCGCTCGGCCCGGACGCCAACCTCCCCATCGGCTTCGGACTCGGCACCTGGGATGGAATCAGCTGCAACGCCGTCGCCAACAACCCCACGGCGGTCCAAGGCAACAAGCTAATCGGTACGGCCTCGTCTGCGGCGGTTGTCTGCGTGCGGATCTTCGACATCGGCAATCTGACGGACCTGACGGCGAACTACACCGTCACGATTGAGTTCCAGGTGTTGTCGGGGTCTTAGAACACAAGCCGCCCAATCCTCTCGGAGATCGGTGGCTGGTGACAAGTGACTGGTGGCTGGCCGTCGGCGTCGGGCACCGGGCGACCAGCCATTACCACTAGCCGCCAGCCACTACTTCCTCACTTCTCCGGCTCCTTCTTCTCTTCCTTCTTCTCCTCCACCGTATCGATCACCGAGCGCCACGCGAACTTCTTGCCCACGCCCCGGACGTAGTAGTCCATCCACGCCATCTCGGCCACCGACTTCACCAGCTGGTTCCGGGCGTCGGGAATCCCGTGGCTCTGGCCGGGGTACATGAACAGCTCGGTGGGCACGCCGAGGCGCTTGAGCGCCATGTGCAGTTCCACCGACTGCGGGCTCGGCACGCGCGGGTCGCCCTCGACGACGTGAATCATCGTCGGCGTCTTCGCGTTCTTGATGTACTTCAGCGGGGACTGCACCCAGTAGGCGTCGAAGTCCTCGTACGGGAGGCGATCGCCCAGGTAGAACTGGCGGTTGCGCTGCACGTCGCTCTGGGCGTACATCGAGATCCAGTTGGACGTCCCGGCTCCGGAGCTGATCGCCTTGAAGCGGTCGGTGTGGGTCAGGATCCAGTTGGACCAATGGCCGCCGGCGCTCCATCCGAGCGCGCCCATCTTCGCTCCGTCCACGAAGCCCTGGGCGATCAGGTGATCCACGCCGGTCATGATGTCGTCGAATCCCGGGGGGAAGTAGTTGCCGACGATGCCGTTCTTGTGGGCCTCGCCGTAGTTGGTCGAGCCACGGTAGTTCGGGCGGAGCACCATGTAGCCGGCGCCCGCGTAGACCTGGGACCCGTACCCGCCATTGAAGCTGAGGACGTCGGCCGAGGCGGGCCCGCCGTGGATGGCGACGATCAACGGGTAGCGCTCGCCGGCCTGGTACCCGACGGGCTTCACGAGGACTCCGCCCACCGTCCGCCCGTCCTTCGACTTCCAGGTGATTTCCTCCTGCTCGCCGAGCGCGAAGTCCTTCACCTGCGGGTTGACGTCGGTCAGCTGCTTCCAGGCGGAGCGGGTGGCGATCTGATCGATGCCGGCCACGGTGAAGATCGTCGAGGGAGTGGTGCCGTCGGAGTAGTTGAGGGAGATCACCCCGGAGTCCTCGTCCATGTCCACCGACACCGTCCCCTTCTCGTGCGTCAGCTGCCGGACGCTGTCCTTGGCCACGTCGAGCGCGAGGAGCTGGTTCGTCGCGCGGATGCCCTCGTTGAAGTAGATGGTGCCGGCGTCCTTCGACCAGAAGCTCACGCTCACGTCGCCGTCGAACGACGCCCCGAGCTTCCGCCACCTGCCGCCGCGGTCCGCAGGCGCCCGCAGGTACACCCGCTGGTTCTTCATGCTGTAGCGCGTGAGGTCGTCCGGCGCGGAGAAGGCCACCCACCGGCCGTCGGGCGAGAAGCTGACGCCGCTTTCACCGACCTCCACGTTCTCGGTGAGCCGTTCGATCTGGCCGGTCGAGACCTCGAGCAGGTAGGGATCGCTGTTGATGTTCTGCTCGGTGATGTTGCGCTTGTAGCGATCCGCTGCGATCCCCCGGAACCCCACCCACTTCCCGTCGTCCGACATGGTGAAGTCGGCCACCGTGTAGCCGTCGTCCTTGGTGAGGCGCTCCACCTTGACCGGCCCGAGCCTGACCACACACAGCGAGGCAAGCGGCGTTTCCGCGTTGCGGATCTCCACCGTGAACTTCTTCTCGCGGCGCTGCTTCTCGTCGGTGTCGGCCTTGTCCGGGCCGATGAAGTAGATGCGGGAGCTGTCGGGCGCCCATCGCCACGTCCCGACGCCGCCCTCCTGCTTCGTGAGCTGTTCGGGTTTCGCCGTGTCGAGGCCGTCCATCGGCAGGCGGTACAGCTGCTCCTCACCGGCCTTGCCGCTCCGGTAAGCGAGCCACTTGCCGTCCTTGCTGAGCGCGAAGGTCGAGACGCCTTCCTTCGCCTCGGTGATCTTGCGGGCCTCGCCGCCGTCGGGTCGCATCAGGTAGAGCTGATTCTGGTTTGCGGTGGACGAGGGCGCCTCGCGGTTGGAGGCGAACACGAAGGCCGAACCGTCGCGCAACCAGGCGGGGTTGGTCTCGTTCTTGTCCTTGGTGAACGTCATCTGCCTGGTGGACGGCAGGCCCTGCTGCACCGACACCAGGTAGATGTCGCTCTGGCGCTTGGCCTCCTTCCAGTCCGGTGTGCTGATGGTGTAGAGCAGCCAGCGGCCGTCGGCGCTGAGCGCCGGGGCGCTGGCCGACCGCATCTGCTGCATGTCGAGGAACGTCATCGGGCGCTTCGCGCCCGCCTGCGCCAGCGCCTGGCTGGAAAGGAGGAGCAGCGCGGCACCGGCAAGAATGGCGCGACAGGCAAATGATCGGGCGTGTCTCATGGTGGGTCCTCGTTGGGGGGCCGGAGTGTTACGGATTCGAGTACGCAGAATGCTACCGCACAAGACAGAACGACGGTTCCGGGCACAAAGCCCGAAGCCTTTTCAGGTCCGCCTGTTGACCAGCCAGACGCCGAACAGGATCGCGGCCCCTCCGGCCGCCACGGGCCAAGTCACGGGCTCGCCGAGAACAACCGCGGCGACGGCGACGGTGACGATGGGCTGAAAGTAGAGGAAGGAGGCGAGCGACGAGGCCTCGGTGTGGGCCAGCGCATCGTACCAGAAGGCATAGGCCAGCCCGGAGCAGCCAAGCCCGAGGAACAGCACGCTCGCCCAGCCGGATGCCGACAGCGCCGGCACGCTCTGCCATCCTCCCTCGATTGCCAAGAGCGGGAGAGAGGCCAGCCAGCCGAAAGTCATCACGTGGGCCATCATGACCGCCGGCGTGTAGCGGCCGATGACGCGCTTTGAGAGCGTGGTGAAGAGCGCCCAGTTCGCCGCGCTGAGGAGCACCAACCCGTCGCCGAGGGTTGCGTGCCGGAACAGCTCCGGCGAAACGTGGCCGCGGCCGACGATCACCGCCGCGCCGAGCGACGCGACGACGAGGCCCGCCGCCTTCTGCGGCCCGAAGGCCTCGTGCAGCATCAGCTTCGCCAGCACTGCCGTGAAGATCGGGATGAGGGCCACCATCCACCCGGAATTGGTCGCGGTGGTCGTCAGGAGTCCCGTCGACTGCAGCAGCTGATGAACCGTGATGCCATTCAGGCCGAGCAGGAGGAGCCACGGCAGGTGTCGCGGCTCGGCCACCCTTGCCTCCCGCCGCCACGCGAGCAGCGCCAGCAACACGCCCACGCCGAGAGCGAAGCGGAGCACGACGACGGTCAGCGGAGTAATCTCCCGCAGGGCGATCTTCGTGGCGATGAACGAGGCGCCCCAGAGCGCGATCGCCGTGAGGGCCTTCAGCAGGGTGACTTTCGTCATACGCGAGCCGACAGCATGACGGATGAAGTGCGGAATGCAAAATGCAAAATGCGGAATGCAAAAGGCAAAACGCACGACGCAGGCTGCGGGATGCAGCAGGCCGGGGGTAGAATGCCGCCCATGAAGACCGCCCATCGCCGCATGCCCCGTTCCCTGGTCATTCGACTGGCGGTGGCTTGCGCCGCCGTCATCGTCCTCGCGGGTCTGCCCACCGTGGCTGGGCAGGCACCGGCGTCCCAGTCGGGGGTGTTCCCCGGCAAGGACTGGGCCCGGGTGGAGAAGCCTGAGGTCATCGGGTACTCGTCGGCGCGCCTCGAGGCCTTGCGCGCGTGGCTCGGTTCGATCGACACCACGGCAATGCTCGTGTCGGTCGGCGGCCGTTCGCTTTTCGAGTACCGAGACCTTTCCCGCCTGAGTTACCTGGCTTCCGTGCGCAAGAGCGTCCTGGCGATCGTCTACGGCAAGTACGTCGAGAACGGCACGATCCCGCTCCGGCGAACGCTGAAGGAGATGGAGTTCACCGACGTGGGCGGGCTGATGGACCAGGAACTCCAGGCGACGGTCGAGGACGTGATCACCGCGCGGTCGGGGGTCTACCACCCGGCGTCCAACGCCGGCGACGACACCTCCAGCGCTCCACCACGCGGATCCCAGCGCCCCGGCACCTACCAGCTGTACAACAACTGGGACTTCAACATGGCCGGCGCCATCTTCGAGAAGCTCACGGGGCGCGACATCTACGACGCACTGGAGTCGGACCTTGCACGGCCGATCGGCATGCAGGACTTCGACCGGGCGCGTCAGCGGAAGTCGGGGAACGCCGCCCGGTCGCAGTACATGGCGTACCACATGTGGCTGTCCACCCGCGACATGGCGCGGGTCGGGCTCCTGATGCTCCGCCACGGCGAGTGGTCGGGCAGGCAGGTGGCCTCGCGCGACTGGACCGCCCGCATCACGAGCCTCGTGACGCCGCTCAACGAGATGAACCCGCCCCGTCATCGCGCCCTCGGCTCGGGCCAGCGGTGGGCCTATGGCTACATGTGGTGGGTCTGGGACGCGCCAAACTCGCCGGGCCCTTACAAGGGCGCCTACACCGGCATGGGCGCGGGCGGGCAGTACATCACGGTGCTGCCCGAGCTCGACATGGTCGTGGCTCACAAGACCGACATGGACGAGCCGCCCGTCTACGCTGCCGCCACCAAGCGGCAGCGCACGGTCACCCTCCAGGAATACGACGCCGCGCTCCGGATGTTGATCGCCGCGAAGTGCCCGGGGGGGCGGTGCGAGGGGGGCCTGTAGAATGCAGGGCCTGCGGAGCCCGGCGAGGGAGCCGATGCGCCCGCTCCCGCCACGACGCGGCGAGAGGCGGGAGGCTAGTGGCCTGTCCTTGCCATCTGTAAAGCGCCTTCCGGGCGGGGCATCCCGCCTGGCGGCGTTGCTCCTCCCTCAAATATTCCCGATATTCTCGGTCGTCGCGCCTTGCCAGCCGGGCGCCGCGCTCCGGAATCCGCTTCACACATGGCGAGGACAGGCCACTAGCTTCTCGCCAGGCGCTCGATCTCGCGCAGCTGCGCGTCGCTGACCGGCATCACGGAGAGCCGCGGCATCCTGACCAGCGCGAAGTCCGACAGTCCGGGCAGCGCCTTCAACTCCGCCAGTTTGACCGGTCGCGGCAGGCGCGCGCCCGGAACGATGTCGACGACAAAGGACTTCCCCGTGGCGTCGGCCGGGTCGGGATAGGCGTCTCCGGCCGCGACGGCGTTGCCCACGACGGCCTTCTCGTCCCCCGTGTGGTAGTAGAGGACCCGGTCGCCCTTCCTCACCCCCCGCAAGTGCTTCTGTGCCAACGGGTTCTTTACGCCGCTCCACGTGGTTCGGCCGTCCCGCTCCAACTGCTCGAACCCGTAGTGGCTCGGTTCTTCCTTGAAGAGCCAGGTCATCGCTCTCCTCCGCTTGACGCCCGATCCTCGAACGCTACCGCGAAAAGCCTCAACTCGGGTTCGTCTTGCGAGATCCGCACCATCCGCTCGAAACGGAGGCCGATCTTCTCCAGCAGCCGGATCGAAGGCTCGTTCTCCGGCACGGTGATCGCCACGACCCGCCTCAGGCCGACCGTGTTCCTGCCGTAGTCGAGCACTGCCCGCGCGGCTTCCACCGCGTACCCCTTCGACCAGTACCGCGACAGGAACGCGAAGCCGATATCGACATCCTCGAGCGTGTCGCGCTTGAGAAGGCCGCAGATCCCGATGGGCGCCCCGATCTCCTTCAGCTCCACGGCGAGCAGGCCAAAGCCGTGACGCTGGTAGCTGGCGACGGGCCCATTCGCAATGTACCCCCGGCCGTCCTCGGGTGTGCGGACGCGCCTGTCACCGATATTCCGGATGAACGCCGGCTCGTTGAGCAGCTGCACGATGAAGCCGGCATCGTCCGCGCCGAGGTGACGAAGGCGCAGGCGGGCGGTCTCGAGGACGTGCTGCGGCATCTGAAGATGCTACACGATCGGCCGGATCGCCTGCCCCCCAAGCCCGGCGGTCCCGGCGGGCCTCGTGGGTCTGCCGAAGAAGTTGCCAGCCCGGCCGCCGTTCCCGTTGCCAGCCGGCGCCGCCCGGGAGTAGGCTGGAAGTTCCCAGGGATTTACGATCAGCACCGCACCGCAGGGACCGGCATTGGTTGGGGGCCCCCACCGCCCCGTGTCCGTTGACGCCGCCGTGCGTCAGGAGGTTCGACGATGCGAAGGATTCGAGACCGCCGCAGCGGCCGTTCTCATCGGGCTCTGTCTCGCGTGGCCGGTTGCCGCGCAGACCCAGATTACGACCGGCGTGATTCAGGGCACCGTCGCCGACACGAGCGGGGCCGTGCTGCCCGGAGTCGACGTCGGGGTAAGGAATGTCGAGACAAACCTCACGCGTGGGCTCGTGACCGACCGCGACGGCCGGTTCGTCGCCCTCCAGCTCCCCGGCCGCTACACGATCACCTTCAAGCTCGCGGGGTTCGCGACCCTCGTGTCGGAGAACATTGTCCTGACTGTCGGTCAGTCGGTGCAGATCAGCCCGGTGATGAAGGTGTCGGGCGTGGCGGAGACGGTCACGGTCACCACCCAGACGCCGACCGTGGAAACGGCGAGGACCGCGGCGGCCAGCACCCTGAACCAGGCGACGGTGGAGAGCACGCCGATCCTCGGGCGCAAGTTCGAGGATCTCCTCACGCTGACGCCGGGGGTCAGCGTCGTCCAGGGGCCGGACGGCGACGAGATTACCTTCTCCGGCCAGCGCGGCGTGTTCAACAACATCAGCCTCGACGGCGGGGACTACAACAACGGGTTCTTCGGCGAGCAGATGGGCGGCCAGCGTGCCGCGATCGACATCACCCTCGACGCCGTGAAGGAGTTCCAGGTCGTCGCCAACGGCGCGAACGCCGAGTACGGCCGCACGGCGGGGGGGGTGGTCAACGTCATCACCAAGTCCGGCACCAACGAGGTGAGGGGCAGCCTGTTCGGCTACCAGCGGCTCGAGGCGCTGGCTGCCAACGCCTCGAACGGCGAGCCGCTCACCGACTTCTGGCGGTCGCAGTACGGCGGCACCGCCGGCGGGCCGATCAAGACCGACCGCGCGTTCTTCTTCGTGGCGGTCGAAGGCATCCAGGAGAACCTGCAGCGCGCCAACCTCTCGGTGCCGCTCGGCGACACGCCGTGCCCGGTCCAGGCCCCCACCCTCGGCGCGAACGAGGGGCTGATCAACGGCAACGCCGACTGCCAGCGGCTGGCGCTCCTGAACTTCTTCCGGACCAACCGCAACCAGGAGGAAGGAAACCCGATCGACCACAAGATCAACAACACGGCACTGCTGGGCAAACTCGACTACAACCTCGGGGCGAACCACAACCTGTCCGCCTCGTACAACTTCAACTACTCGAAGAACACCAACCAGACCTTCGACGTCGAGACCTACGGCAACTCGGCCAACGGGATCGAGGGCCCCTCGAAGATCGGCGTGCTGAACGTGAACCTGTTCAGCACGCTGGGCGGGAACCGGGTGAACGAGTTCCACATGACGTGGTCGCGTGAGGATTGTCCGCGCTCGGCGGTCGAGTCCAACGTCCCGGCAGACACGGGCATGGGGTTCGGACCGACGTTCCGCTTCGGCAACCCCTTCTTCCTGGCCCCCAACGTGGACGAGCTGGTGACGCGCTACCAGTTCAAGGACAACCTCTCGATGGTGCGCGGGACGCACACCTTCAAGGCCGGCGCCGAGTGGATCCACACCAACAACTTCCAGGTGTTCCGGGGCTTCTTCAAGGGCCGGTACCTGTTCGACAGCGTTCCGGGCTTCCTGCGCTATGCCTCACCCGCCGCGGCGGGCGGGTTCGGACCGTACACCGTCGGGTGCTCGAACGGCACCTACGTGACCGCGCCCGCCTCGTGCCCGTCCGGCACGACGACAACCGGCGGCCCGCTGCTCTTCTATCTCCAGAGCAGCAGCCCCGACGGCATCGCGCGGGACGCAGCCGGCGAGTCGGACATCAACAACGAGGAGTTCGCTCTGTTCGTCCAGGACACCTGGCAGGCCGGGCGCGGGGTGACGGTGAACTACGGCTTCCGCTGGGACGCCCAGCTGATGCCCGAGACCGTCGACCCGCAGACCACCGCCTACGCGCCCTTCCTCAACGATCCGCGCTTCCCGTCGGACGGGACGATCCCGGACCAGTGGAAGCAATTCCAGCCGCGGCTCGGAGTGGCCTGGGACATCAGCGAGGACGGGAAGAACGTGATCCGGGCGAGCTGGGGCCTCTACTACGCCCGCCAGAACATGCTCAGCCAGGTGGGCTCGGTCACCACCAATGGCATCCAGCAGAAGAGCGACTTCCGCAACACGGGGTTCACCTCGTTCGCCGACATGCCGGTCTGGCCGAACCTGCTCGCGCCGAGCGCGGTGGCGCCCGGCACGTTCCCGTCCTTCACGGGCATACGCGTCTTCGACCGCGACTACCAGAACCCCCGGATCAGCAGCTTCAATACGGGGTTCGAGCGCGAGATCGCGCCCGACTGGGCCGCCTACGCGGACTTTACCTACGCGCGCGGCGCCCACCTGACGCGCTTCCTGAACTACAACGTGCACGGGACCGCCGCGGCGGCCACGCAGCCGCCCACACGCGACACCACCACGTACACGGGAGCCAACCCGTTCGAGCCACAACTCGGCGACGTGTTCGTCACCAACAGCAAGGGGAAGAGCGAATACGTCGGCGCGACGTTCGGCGTCAGGAAGCGCTATTCCGACAAGTACCAG
Organism: uncultured Acidobacteriota bacterium; assembly: GCA_963744445.1. GTDB lineage: Bacteria > Acidobacteriota > Vicinamibacteria > Vicinamibacterales > Fen-181 > CAVUTP01. The sequence continues at coordinate 251,096 of CAVUTP010000011.1, read as the reverse complement.
CTCGAGGCCAACTACGTCATCGCCCGGGACAAGGACGACGACTCGAACGAGCGCGACCCGTTCACCGACCGGTCGTTCAACTTCTACGACCTGTCGCTCGACTACGGCCCTTCGGACCGGGACATCCGCCACAAGTTCAACTTCTTCACCTACGCGGAAGTGCCCTGGCGGGTGCTGCTGAACGTCCGGGTGCAGGGGAGAACGGCGCAGCCCATCACGACCTCTCCGCGCGTGTCGAACGGCGAGGACCGCGGCCGGAACTGGGACCGGAAGGACAACAAGTACTTCTCCCTCGACTGGCGCCTCCAGCGGCCGTTCAAAGCCGGCCGGACGGAGATCGTCCCAATGCTCGAGATGTTCAATACGTTCAACAACGCCAACAACGTCAACCCGTTGACGACGCCGGCGCTGTTCGATTTCAGCGGATTCCTGCGGCAGGGCGTGGGCGATCCACGACAGGTCCAGCTGGCGGTCAAGGTCACCTTCTAGGGGCTGGGGAGGTAGGGAACGGGCACTGAGCCCGTTCCCTACCTCGGGACGAACCTCAGTGTCACGCTGGTCCGGCGGGTCCCGTGCGCGGTCGGCGTCCGCGACTGAGGACCGAGCTGGTCGGGGGTGTCGAACTTGGTGCCCTGCGCGGGAACGATGTCGAGGAAGGCCAGGCCCGTGTCCGGGAACGCGAGCATAGCCGGCTCGCCATCCCGCGGGCCGTACAGCCCAAAGAATGGGACGTCGGAGCGGTTCTCGACGGTGATCGTGCCGTCCGTCGTCTCGAGCTGGAGCCACCGCCAGTCCCTGAAGTAGCCCTTGAACTCGGGATACGTGAACGACCGCCCGGGCACCGGGTCGTTGTACTCCACCCGGTGGTCGTCGAACAGGCCGCCCTCCAGCCGGTTCCGGTAGGACCGGTACGGCCCGCGGCCGAGCCATCGTTTCGCCGCCACGCCGGCGGCCGGCAGGTCGAAGCCGACGCCGAGCAGATCCGCCTCGCCGTCGTGGCTGTACTCGCACTCGAGAATCACGCCGTCGCCCTCCGAACCGATTCGCCAGGTCGCCCGGCGGAGGATTCCCGCGTATCGCGCCTCAACGATGACGTTCCGGCCTTCGTGCCGGGAGGAGAGCGAAATCAGCGCAGCGTCGTTGGGTATGGGCAGGTGCGTCCGGTCGCGGCGCACGTACGCACGTGCCCTCGGGCCGCTGGCCAGGGGCGCGATCCGGCCACCCTGCCGCCATTCGGACAACACGCCCGTCTGCCGGTCGAAGCGCAGTTCGCCGCCCGCTCCCGCGACCACCAGGGCATCCTTCTCTTCGCGAACGGCCGTCGTTCCCCCTCCGGATGCGCTCGGCGCCCCACGCATGTGCCGCACCTGCGCCGACCAGGTCCACAGCGGCTCGCCCGCAGGGCCGCGAGCCGTGAAGTGCAGCGCGTCGGCGTCGCGTTGCCACCCTTTGGGCAGGCGGAGCGCCAGCCGGCCGGAGGCTCGCGGGGCCAGTGGAGGTCCAGGCGCGGTGCCCCGGGCAACGACGATGCGCTCTCCCCGCCCTCCTCGCGCGGCGCGATCGGACGGGCTCGCGAAGCGTAGGAGCTGCCACTCGAAACGGCAGTCTTCGAGGTTCGTGAAGTCGTACGTGTTCTCGATGGCAACCACGCCGTCCCACGACGCAGGCAGCTGGCCACCCGCGTCGAGCGGGAACGTCACCTGGATGGGCGACCAGATTTCCTTCACCGCGAAGAAGCTGCCTTCCCTTTCACGGTGAGGACCCGTCATGCCGTCCGGCGCCTGGTTGCCCGCCGTGTCGATCCGGCCATCCTGGTCGGTGCGGACGATGCCCTCGTCGCTCCAGACCCAGAGGAAGCCGCCCGCGACGGTCCGGCTCCTGCCCATCACGTCCCAGTAGTCTCGCAGGCCCGCGCCGATCCCACCGTCGTAGAGCCCATGAATGAACTCGGTCGGCATGAAGATGGTCGGTCCCGCGCTCAGCTTGACCGTGCTGTCGTAGCGCTCGTAGTGGTCCGTGTTGATGCCGCTGCTGACGGCCATGGGGTGGAGCACCGGGCGCGCCTGCGGATCCCACTTCCCGAACTCGCCGTCGATCTTCTCGTTCCAGCCGCCCTCGTTCCCGTTGTCCCAGAAGATGATGCTCGGGTGGTTGACGTCGCGGCGGACCAGTTCGCCGGCCAGGCGCGCGCCGATCGCCGCCGCGTACGCCTTCTGCCACCCGCCCAGCTCGTCGAGCACGTAGAGTCCCAGCTCGTCGCACGCGTCGAGGAAGTGCCCGTCCGGGGGATAGTGCGACATCCGGACGGCGTTGAGATTGGCCTCCTTCATCAGCCGCACGTCCGCGTAGCTTTGCTCGCGCGAAACGGTCCGGCCCGTCTCGGGCCAGAAGGCGTGACGGTTGACCCCCTTCAGCACGATCCGGGTGCCATTGAGGTACACACCGTCGCCCGGCCGCACCTCGATGGTGCGGAATCCAAACCGCTCCGTCGTCTCGTGCAAGGCGCGCCCGCGGGCGTCGGTGAGGGTGAGGCGCACCCGGTAGAGGTTCGGGGTCTCGGCCGTCCACCTGCGGGGGTTCTCCACCTGGCCCCGAATGACTGCTTTGCCGGCGTCCGGCGTGACCTCGGACCGCAAGGGCCTGCCGGCTGGGTTGCCCGCGCCATCGAGGACTTGTGCTACTACCTGGGTGCCGGGTTCGGCGCCGGTGAGGAAGACGTCGATCGAGAGGCTTCCGTCGGCGCGCGCGTCGATCGCCGTCCGCTCGATCGCCGCCGTGGGGCGGGCCTCGAGCCAGACGGGCCTGAAGATGCCGCCGAACACCCAGTAGTCCGCTGCGCGCTCGGCGTTGTTGACGCTGCGGTTCGACGACATCTTCGCCACGGTGACTTCGAGGAGGTTCGGCTGACCGAACTTCACGAGGGGCGTGATGTCGTAATGGAATCGGTAGAACGCGCCCTGGTGAGTCGGCCCCGCCTGCTGCCCGTTGATCCAGACCGTCGTGTCGGTCATCGCCGCGTCGAACACGATCCTCACCTGGCGCCCCTCCCAGGCGGCGGGCACCGTGAAGGAGTGGCGGTAGAGTCCCTGTTCGCCGGCGGCGGGCGTGGCGTCGGCGTTGATCTCGTTGCCGTAGTTGTAGGCGCCGAAGCCATGCTGTTCCCAGCACGACGGGACGGGAATGGTCGTCCACACCCGGCTCTTCCGCCCTGCGGTGCAGAAGAACTCCCAGCTGACGGCGTCCTCCGGCCCGTGACCCGAAAGGTACTGAACCTCCGTCTGCGAGGCGGCCCCCTGGAGGGCGGGGGCAGCGCCGCCCACGGTGCCGCCCCGCTCGTCGCCTGTTCCCACCTGGATGTACGCCGAGACCAGCAGGAGGACGAGGACGGGAGTGATGCGCAGGCCGCGGGTGAGGGCGGACCGGAACGTCATATGTGGCGCCTCTTGTTCTGCGAGACCGGCTGCCTTGGTTCAAGGGTCCGGACAAGCCCTCGGGCCTGCCCTCCGGCTCACAGTGTCTCGAGCAAGCCGGGCAGTTGCTCCAGGCTGGCAATTTCGAAGCAGCGCTCCCGCGAGCCCTCCGCCAATTCGGCGTGCTCGTGGGACCAGCTCAGTTCGGCGGGGACATACACGGCCCACCCGCCCGCGTCGAGCACGGGCAGGATGTCGGATCGCAGCGAGTTGCCGACCATCAGGAAGCGGCCGGGAGAGACGCCCTGTCGCCCGAGGATCTCCTCGTAGACCTCGCGTGTCTTGTGGCTCACGACCTCGATGCCCCGGAAGGACGGCCGGAGCCCCGAACGATCCACCTTCGACGTCTGGTGGAGCAGATCGCCCTTGGTGATGAGGATCAGCGGGTGCGACTCCGCCAGCGCCATGACGGCCCGTCGCGCACCGGGGAACAGCTCGACCTCCTCGGTCAGCATTTGCTTGGCCAGCGCAATGAGCTCCCGCAGCTCGGCTCCCGACACGCGCCCGCCGGTCAGATCGATCGACGTCTCGATGAGCGAGAGCACGAAGCTGCTGACCCCGTAGCCGTAGTAGCGGAGGTTCTCCACCTCGGTGGCGTTGACGCGCTCCTCGATCTCGTCCTCCGAGTGCACCACCCCTGCCGACGCGAGGATCTGCCGGAATCGCTCCCGGCCGTACCGGTAGCTCCGCTCGTTGTGCCACAGCGTGTCGTCGCCGTCGAACGCGATGAGGTCGAAACGCGTGCCGGGCATTCGTCGATTCTCAGGCTCCGGCCGCCGGACGAGCACCGTAGTCCAGCAGCCCCGTGTGCATGATGAGCAGCCAGCGGCCGCCGACCTTCGTGTAGCCCTTGCAGGCCCGGCCCTGCCAGTGAAAGTCGCGCCCGCTCTCCCGGTGGCGCCATAGCGTGTCGACGTCCACGACCGCGAAGGCCCCATCACCCTGCTCCGACACCACGATGCGAATCGTCCGGCGGCGGTTGTGCATCAACTCGTGGGATCGAAACAGTTCCTCCCACCCCGCCTTCCACCGCGCCCTGTCGTACCTGCCCAGCGGGAACACCCAGTCGGCGGGGTCGTGCGACACGGCGTCGGGAGGCCAGGGCCACACCATGTCCGGGTGGAAGAGCGACACGAGGGCTTCGGCATCCTGCGCATCCCACGCAGCCGTCTCCCGGTCCACCATCGCCTGAATGTCTGGGATCGTGTCAGTCACAAGTCATAAGTCTACAGTCAACAGTCCGAGTTGAAAGTCGAAGTCGGTCGGACGTCTGAAGTCGAAGGGCAGAGGTTTGCACTTGTGACTCGGACTGTGACTCGGACTCGTGACTTTGTGACTTCAGACTAGCGAAGCTTCCATTCGTGGACGCCCGCCGACCAGTCCTTCTGCAGCTGAACCTCGAGCCGCAGAGCCGCCGTCCGGACCGGCCGGAACTTCACCGTGTTCCAGCCGTCCTTCGCGGTGCCGGGCTGGCCCGACATCTTCACGGGCACCCAGTTGCTGCCCGACTTGTAGAGGAGCCGCCACGACGCCGGCACCCGGCACTCGCCGCCGCCGGCGTCGTCGAACCAGTAGACCGAGGACTCGGAGAGGGTGATCGGCTGATCGAACGCGTACTCGACCCACTCCTGCGTCCCCTTCTTGGGCCACCAGTGCATGTACCCGGTCCCGTCGTCGGAGGCCTCGGGGTCGTACTGGTCGGCTACACGCTGGGGGTTCACCGCCTTCTCGGAGGCCGTGACCCTGGCCCTGGCTGAAAGGCCTGGTTCACGGGCGATCCGCGCCTTCGAGGCCTCGCGCGGCAGCCACACCGTCATCTCGCCTTCGCCGCGGTTGGCCCAGGCGTAGTACGGAATGAGGGTGATGGGCCTTCGCGCCGTCGTCACCTTCCCGGCCTTCTCGACGAGGGCTTCCGCCTCGCCCTTGATTGTCACGACGCCGTTGAGCAGGTCCGGGCGGGCCTCGGTGGCGAGCGCGGAGCCGTCGGGAAGAACGAGGTTGGACACCCGCCCGTCGTTGTCCGTCCACTCGGCGCAGTACACGAGCGGGCCGCGCTCGATGGCCACGCGACCGCGGTCGGCCTCGACGGCTTCATGTGCGGCGACGCGCCGCACCGGCATCGGGAGGCTCAGTTCCACCCGGTCGCCGGCCTTCCACGTCCGGTTGACCAGGGCGTAGCCCTTGTCCTGCGCGACGGCGACCGCCTCGCCGTTGACCTTCAGCGATGGCTCGCCGCCGGGCGCCTCCGTGTAGGCGTAGAGGTCCGAGGGCACAGGCCGGTTCGAGGCCCAGCCGGGAATCCTCAAACGCAGCGTGAACTTCGCCGGCGCGGCCGGCTTTACGTCGATCCGGATGTCGCCCTTCCATGGGTACTCGGTTACCTGGGCAATCTCGACGTCCGTGCCAGCGACTTTCAGCCGTCCGGTTCCCTGCGCGTAGAGGTTGACGTAGAGGCTGTCGGGGGAGGCGGCGTAGAAGTAACCGGGCACCGAGGCCAGGATGCGCGCCACGTTGGGCGGGCAGCACGCGCAGGTGAACCACGGCGTGCGCGAGTGTTGGCCGAACGACGCGAGCGGGTTCGGATAGAAGAACTTGTCGCCGGCGAGCGAGATGCCGGACAGCACGCCGTTGTAGAGGATCCGCTCCATGACGTCCGCGTACTTCGCGTCGAGCTGGAGGCGCAGCATCCGCGAGTTCCAGAGGAACGTCGCGATGTTGGCGCAGGTCTCGGCGTAGGCGCTCGCGTTTGGCAGGCGGTACGCGGGGCCATAGCCCTCCCACGCGCCGGCGGCCCCGATGCCGCCCGTGATATAGAGCTTCTTGCCGACCATGTCGGCCCAGATCTTCTCGAGGGCCGCGACGAAGGCCTTGTCGCCCGTCAGCGCTGCCACGTCTGCAGCACCGGCATACAAGTAGCCCGCCCGGACCGCGTGCCCGACGGCCTCCGTCTGCTCGACGAACGGCTTGTCGTCCTGGAGGTACTCGCCGTAGAGGAGTTCCTGCTTGCCGTCGCGCTCGTAGGGGATTCCGGCCCTCGGTCCGGCCGCGCGCATCGATGAAGAACTTCGCCAGGTCGAGATACTTCCTCGTTCCCGTCACGCGGTAGAGCTTCACGAGGCCGATCTCGATTTCCTCGTGCCCCGGCGGGTTCGTCCGCTTGCCCGGGCCGAACTCCTTCGCCACCAGGTCCGCGCTCTTCACCGCCACGGCGAGGAGGTTCTTCTGGCCGGTCGCCTGGCAGTGCGCAGCCGCGGCCTCGTACAGGTGCCCGAGGTTGTACAGCTCGTGGCTCATGTAGAGGTGCGACCATCGCTCTTTGCCCACCCAGGTTTGCGGCGGCGGTCCGCCGATCGTCCGGGCCGTATAGAGATACCCGTCCGGCTCCTGGGCAGCCGCGATCTTCGCGATGAGAGTGTCGAGGCGCTTCGCAGCGGCCGGGTTGGGCCGAGTGGCCAGAGAGTACGAGGCCGCTTCGATGACCTTGAAGACGTCGGAATCGTCGAACGGGTAGACGGAGCAGAACTTCCCGTCCTTCGCGCCCTCCAGCGCGGCCTGCGCCAGCTCGAAGTTCTTCACCCGCTTGCTGTCGCCGGCCAGCTTCAGGTTGTGCGGGATCGTCACCTGCCTCGCGGTTTCGAGCCGCGGGGCCCAGAACGAGTCCGACAGGTGGACGTCGGTGAAGGGCACGGGCGCGGCGGGATAGTCGGCGGCGGGTGGCTTGGCGCAGGCGTGGACTGAAACGACCATGACGAGCGAGGCCAACGTTCGGGCAACTGTGGGCTGCTTCATCTGGATGTTCCTTCTGGCCGGGCAGCGGGCGCTGTCGCGGAGGCGGGGCGATACTATCAGAACTGCCGGTGGTGCAGGAATCCCGCCTGGAACGGCGGATTCTCGGGGAACCCGGCCTGTCTCCCTCACTCGTGAACAGGCCGGGCCGAGGTCGAGCTCAGAGGACCGCAAGCGCCAGGAGCGCGGCGAGGACGCCGCCGACCAGCGGGCCGACGACCGGCACCCACGCGTAGCCCCAGTCGCCGTCGCGCTTCGCCCCGAGCGGCAGCACGGCGTGCGCCAGGCGCGGCCCCAGGTCGCGCGCCGGGTTGATGGCGTAGCCGGTGGTGCCGCCGAGCGCGAGGCCGAGCCCCAGCACCAGCAGGGCCACGGGCAGGGCGCCCAGGCTGCCGAGGCCGATCGGCACGTCCTGGCTCAGCCCCGCGATGCCGGGCAGCGCAAACGTCCCCTTGGTGGTGATCAGGAACACGGGGAACACCAGGAAGAACGTGGCGACCACCTCGCAGAAGAAGGCCTGCGGGATGACGCGGATGTTGGGCGCCGTGCAGAACACCGCGAGCTTGACGTCGAGGTCGTCGGTCACCTTGAAGTGCTCGCCGTAGAAGACAGCCGACGATGACCGCGCCGAGGAACGCGCCCGCGATCTGCGCGGCCATGTACCCCGGCACGCTGGCCCACGCGAACTTGCCCGCCGAGCGCCAGCGCGAGGGTGACCGCCGGGTTGAGGTGCGCCCCGCTGTAGTCCTGCGACACGAACGACCCCGACGAACACGCCGATCGCCCACCCCCACGTGATGACGATCCAGCCGGAGTTGCTGCCCTTGTGCGCGCCAGCACCACGTTGGCGACCACGCCGCACCGAAGACGATGATGATGGCGGTCCCGATCAACTCAGCCAGGTAAGGCGTTCATAGCGGGAAGGTACCTTTCGGCGATGGCGGTGAATTCCGCGACCTGCTGCCGCTGCCACGCCTCGTCGCGGCCCAGTCTCGGCGGCCATCAGCGCGCGCCACCGCCGGGCGCCATGCCGCATCGCGGCCCGCGCGTTCGAGCGACAGCGCCCGCGTCCGCCGCGCCAGCACGTCGTCCACGGTCCGCGCCATCTCGTGGCGGACGCGCCCAGAAGACCTGCGCCGCGCGGATCGGCAGCGCCGGCATCGAGGACCGCGTCCAGTTCGGGCGGCCTTCGATCAAGCCCTGCAGCGCGAGCGCGTCGGCGCCGTAGTCGGCGTAGCGCGCCGAACTGGGCGGCCGACGGGTGGTAGCCGTGGATGCGCAGGTCGCGCGTCACGCACGGGCGCTCGTCGAGCCCGGCCAGCGTCGCGGCGTGGTTCACGCAGTCCTCGGCCATCCGGCGGTAGGTGGTCCACTTGCCGCCGGCGATCGTGAGCAGGCCGGACTTGCTGATCTGGATCGTGTGGTCGCGCGACAGCGCGGCCGTGTTGCCGGCGTCGCCGGCCTTCACCAGCGGCCGGATGCCGGTGAACACGCTGAGGATGTCCGCGCGCGCTCGGGCTGCTCGCGCGAGGTAGCCGCTCGCGGTCTCGAGGATGAAGTCGATCTCCTCGCGGCAGCGGCCGCGGTTCGAGCGATGACCTCGGTGATCGGGCGTGTCGGTGGTGCCGACGACCGCGTGGCCGTGCCACGGGATGGCGAACATCACGCGGCCGTCGCGCGTGTGCGGCACCATGATGGCGGTGTCGCCGCGGAGGAACCGCTTGGCGCAGCACGATGTGCACGCCCTGGCTCGGCGCGATCATCGGCGGCGGCGGCCGGATCGTCCATCCGGCGGACGCGCGTCGCAGAACGCGCCGGTGGCGTTGATGACGCACCGCGCCGTCGACGTCGTGCTCGTTGCCCGTTTCGTCGTCGCGGAAGATCGACGCCGTTGACGTAGCCCGCCCGCGTCCTTCAGCAGCCGGACGACCGGCGCGTAGTTGAGCAGGCAGGCGCCCTGGTCGGCCGCGGTCTGCGCCAGGTCGATCAGCAGGCGGCTGTCGTCGAACTGGCCGTCGTGGTACAGCACGCCGCCGCGCAGGCCCTCCTGCTCGAGCGTCGGGATCCGGCGCGAGCACCTCCTCGGTGGTCAGCACGCTGCGAGCGGCCGAAGCCGTACTTGCCGGCCAGCATGTCGTAGACCCGCATGCCGATGCCGTAGAACGGCGCCTCCCACCAGTGGTAGTTCGGCACGACGAACGCCAGGTCGCGCACCAGGTGCGGCGCGTTCTGCAGCAGCAGGCCGCGCTCCTTCAGCGCCTCCATCACGAGCGGCACGTTGCCCTGCTGCAGGTAGCGCACGCCGCCGTGCACCAGCTTGGTGGAGCGGCTCGACGTGCCCTTGCCGAAGTCGTCTGCTCGAGCAGCAGCACGTCGTAGCCGCGCGGCGGCCGCATCCACGGCCATGCCGACGCCGGTCGCGCCGCCGCCGATGACGACGAGATCCCACGGCTCGCGGCGATCGCGCGATGCGCCGGACGATGCATCGCGTTCGACGAGTCATGGCGACGTACTCATGGCGCAGGTTCAGTCGGCTGTAGCGCAGTCGTCCAGCCTGCGCTATGCTCTTCCCAGTCGCGTGCGCGCTGCAGCGCCTTGGTCCAGCGCGCGCGCCGCGTGCGCGCGCTTCGTCGGCGCTCATGCGCGGCTCGAAGCGCGCGGTCGATCTGCCAGGCCTGCGCGAGCTCGCGCGGTCGATTCCCAGAAGCCGACGGCCAGGCCGGCCAGGTACGCCGCGCCGAGGGCGGTGGTCTCGATGACCTTCGGGCCGGACGACCGGCACGCCGAGGATGTCGGCCTGGAACTGCATCAGCAGGTCGTTGGCGCGACGCCCCGCCGTCCACGCGCAGCTCGTCCGAGGGCGACGCCCGAGTCGGCCTTCATCACGTCGAGCACGTCGGCCACCTGGAACGCGATGCCCTCGAGCGCGGCGCGCGCGATGTGGGCCGCGGTCGTGCCGCGCGTGAGGCCGGCGATCAGTGCCGCGCGCGTACTGGTCCCAGTGCGGCGCGCCCAGGCCGGCGAAGGCCGGCACGAGGTAGACGCCGCCGGCGTCGGGCACCGTGGCGGCCAGCGCCTCGACCTCGCGCGGACGACGCGATGATGCCCAGCCCGTCGCGCAGCCACTGCACCACCGCGCCGCCGATGAACACGCTGCCCTCGAGCGCGTAGTCCGTCTCGCCGCCGACGCTGCCAGGCGACGGTGGTGAGCAGCTGGTGCTGCGACGCGACCGGCTCGCGGCCGATGTTCATCAGCATGAAGCAGCCGGTGCCGTAGGTGTTCTTGGCCAGGCCGGGCTCGAAGCAGTTCTGGCCGAACAGCGCCGCCTGCTGGTCGCCGGCGATGCCGGCGATCGGGATCGGCGCGTCGAAGAGGCCGGCGGCGGTCTCGCCGTAGACCTCGCTCGAGGCGCGGACCTCGCGGCAGCACGGCCGCGCGGCACGTCGAGCACGCGCAGCAGCTCGTCGTCCCATCGCCCGTGCGATGTTGTAGAGCATCGTGCGCGAGGCGTTGCTCGGGTCGGTGACGTGCAGCGCGCCGCCGGTGAGCTTCCAGATCAGCCAGGTGTCGATCGTGCCGAAGGCCAGCTCGCCGCGCTCGGCGCGCGCCCGCGCGCCCGGGCACGTTGTCGAGGAGCCAGCGCAGCTTGGTGCCGGAGAAGTAGGCGTCGATCACCAGGCCGGTCTTGCTGCTGGATCAGCCGGGCCGTGGCCGGCGCGCCTTGAGCTCGTCGCAGAACGCCGGCCGTGCGGCGGTCCTGCCAGACGATGGCGTTGTGGATCGGGCTCGCCGGTGCGCGCGGTCCCAGACGACGGTCGTCTCGCGCTGGTTGGTGATGCCGATGGCGGCGACGTCGCGCGCGCCGTCAGGCCGGCGCTGGCTCGAGCGCTTCGCGCGCGACGGCGAGCTGGGTCGACCAGATCTCCTCGGGTCGTGCTCCACCCAGCCGGCCTGCGGGAAGATCTGGCGGAACTCCTGCTGCGCGACGCCGACGATGCGCGCCGGCGTGATCGAAGACGATGGCGCGGGAACTGGTGGTGCCTTGGTCGAGGGCGAGGATGACGGGCATGGGCTACCTTCGACTGGAGGAGGTGCGAGAGGCAGGCCTGTGCAGCGGGAGACGGAGGCCGCGGAGCCCGTGATGCGTGCTGGCGGCGCGCACCCCTGCTAGGCCGCCCCGCCCTGTCGGGCGACTAGAACATCAGCTTCACGCCGAGCTGGATCTGCCGCGCGTCGTAAGTCGACGTGATCGTCCCGAAGGCTGGACGGCGCTGCGGTTGCCGTTCGGCGCGCGGAAGTTCGTCCGGTTGAGCAGATTGAACGCCTCGAGCCGGAACTGGAGCTTCGTCTGGCGCCGGCAGGAGCCGGAAGTCCTTCGACGCGACGAAGTCGACCTGCCAGAAGCACGGGCGCGCGCACGGTGTTGCGCGCGGCGTTGCCGAACGGCTGGCTCGGGTCGGTCGGGATGACCACGTTGTCCGTGTTCAAGTAGTCGGTCGACCGAGTTCTTGTCGCCGTAGACGTCGCCGATGACGTTCGGCCGGTAGTTGTTGGCGCCGCGGAAGTCCTGCTGGATGCCCGACACCTGGAACGCCGCGGCCGGGCGTGTAGGCAGCGTGACCGCCTCGCCCGAGCGTGCGTCGATGATGCCGCTCATCTTCCAGCCGCCGACCAGCGCGTCCACGACCGGCGTGCGCGTCGCTTCATCCACCGCTGGCCCCTGCCGAACGGCAGCTCGCAGACGAAGCTGGTGGTGCTGTTGTAGCGGCTGGTCGTAGCCCGACGTGCCGTAGTCCGCGTCCATGTTGTAGAAGTCCTGCGGCGACGGGAAGTTGCCGTTCGGGTTCTCGAGCGAGCCGGCGCCGTTGTCCTTGGCCTTCGACAGGTGAACGAGCTCAGGACCATCAGGCCGCCGCGCATCCGCCACTCGATACTTCACCTGGAGGCGCGTTGTAGCGCGACTTGCCGCCGTTGAACGCGTAGGTGATGTCGGCGAACTCCGGGATCGGCCGCCGGTCTGCAGCGGGAGCGTCCCGGCGGCGTTGTTCGGGACCGCCTGGTTGTAGTTGGCGAACAGCAGCAGGCCGTCGGCGCGGTTGCCGACGTAGGCCACGTCGAGAGCATGTTCGCAGCAATCTCGCGCTGCACCGAGACGTACCAGCTCTGCACGCTCGCTCGAGTGGTAGTCGCGTCGGCATGTAGGTGATGTTGGCGGCCAGCGGGTTGAACGTGCGACGGGTCGGTCGAGGCCGGCCGGGTAGCCCTGCTGGGTCGTCCGGAACGTCGGCAGCGGTCGGGTTCGTCTGGGTCACGACCGCGTTGATGACCTGCGGGCCGTTGATCGGCAGGATGTTCGCGGCGCCGGCGCGGTGGAAGTGGATGTAGCTGATGCCGTAGCCGCCGCGCACGACCGTCTTCGGCGTCGAGCGTGTAGGCGAAGCCGAGCCGCGGCCCGAAGTTGTTGCGGTCCGGATTGACGAGCGCCCGGTCGTCGAGCGAGCCGTCCTTGGCCATGATCATCGTCTTCGCGACCGGGTCGAAGTTCGAGAGGATGTTGTCTTCCTCCCAGTGCGGCGTCGCGTACTCGTAGCGCAGGCCGAGGTTCAGCGTCAGCTTGTCGTTCACGCGCCAGTCGTCCTGGATGTAGGCGAAGTGCATGTGCTGCCGCAGGTTCGCGACCAGGATGTTGCTGAGCGCGTACTGGCTGCGGCAGGCCGAACATGAAGTCGGCGAGGTTGTAGAGGTTGTTCGCCCCGGCGCCCGTCGGCCGCGTGAACTGGCCGGTGTAGGTGTCGCGGCCGTAGAGCGGGTTCACGTCCTGCACCTCGGTGTAGATGTGCTGGAACTCGTAGCCGGTCTTCAGCGAGTGCCGGCCGGCCAGCCACGTGTAGTTGACCTTCGGGTTCCACATCGTCGGGTACTGCCACTGCGGGTTGGTGGCCTGCCGGCCGAGGTCCGAGTAGCCGGTGATGAGCTGCGTCGGCAGGCCGCCGGCGACGCGCGGGTCGGTCGGCAGGCCGGTGATGCCGTACTCGTCGAGGGCGCTCGTCGTGCCGAGCGCGAGCGGGTTCTTGCCGGCGACCGTGCTGCGACCAGCCGAAGCGCACCTCGAGCAGCGACGTGCCGCTGACCGCGCCCAGGTGAAGCCCGTGGCGAACTGCTTGTTGGTGCGCGTAGGTGTTGCCGTTGCCGGCGCCGCCCGACGGCAGCGGCAGCGGCGGGTTGTCGAAGTTGTCGACCATCGCGGTAGCCGTACCGCGCCGAAGACGGTCAGCGCCGGGCTGAACTGGTAGTCCACCTTGCCGCTGCCCTTGTCGACGTCGTTGGTGAACTCCTGCAGGATGCGGTAGTTGTTCGCGGCGGCCGAGCGAGGTCGGCATCGGGCAGACCCGCCGAGCACCTTGCGGGCGAAGGCCGTCATCGGGATCGGCGTGCCCGCCGGGTAGATCGCGCCGGTCAGCGGGTTGCGGACGTCGACCGTCAGGATGCCCTGGCGCTGCGTCATGTCGGGAATCGTCTGGAAGCCGACGCGTCTTCCGCGTCTGGCGGAACCCCTCGTAGTCGCCGAAGAAGAACGCCTTGTTCCTCACGATCGGCCCGCCGAACGCGCCGCCGAACTGGTTGCGCTCGAGCGGCGGCTTCTCGCCGCTGGCCGGCTTGAAGAAGCCCGTGGCGTTCAGGCTCGTGTCGCGGAAGAACTCCCACGCCGCGCCGCTGAAGCGGTTGGTGCCGCTGCGGTACGCCACGTTGATCGTCGCGCCGGCGCTGCGGCCGTACTCGGCGCTCATGTTGTTGGTGACGACCTTGAACTCGGCCACGGCGTCCGGCGACGGCTGCATCACCTGGTTCGAGAAGCCCTGGTTGCTGGTGCCGTAGGCGTTGTTGTCGACGCCGTCGAGCAGGAAGTTGTTGAACGTGCTGCGCAGGCCGTTGACGTTGAACGAGCCCTCGCGCGGCGTTGACCGTCGAGCCGGTGCCGATCGACGACACGCGGACGCCGGGGGTCAGCAGCGCCAGCGCCGGAGTACTCGCGGCCGTTGAGCGGCAGCTCGACGGCCTGCTCGCCGGTGATGACCTGGCCGCGCTGGCTCGAGTCGGTCTCGAGCAGCGTGCGCGGCGCCCGACGACCTCCACCGTTTCGGTCACCTTGCCGCGGCTCCAGCTTCAGGTCGACGCGCTGGCGGGCGCCGACCGTCACCTGGACGTTGTCGGCGAGGGCGATCGAGAAGCCCTCCAGTTCCGCGGTCACCATGTAGCGGCCGATGCGCACGGTCATGAACTCGAAGTTGCCGTTCGCGTCGGTGACCGTGACGACGGCGATGCCGGTGTCGAGGTTCGTCAGCGTGACCGTGGCGCCGGGAACGACGGCGCCGGTGTTGTCACGCACGGTGCCGACGACGGTGGCGGTGTCGAACTGCGCGAACGCGGGCGCCACGGTCAGCACGAGAAGACCGAGGCACACCAGGCCTCTGGCAAGGACCTTCATGGTTCTCTCCAAAGTTGAGGCCTACACGAGGGGTGACGCAGTGAGGACCGGCGCAATGCCGGGAACGGTGTGCGATACGCGCGGGAACGGCAAGCGCAGCGGTATTGCAGCATCGGCTGACGATGGCTGTCAAGCGAATTGCCGTTGAAAACCGGGCCGTACGCCGGACTGCCGCCGCGCTGGCCCGCAAGGTCGTCGGCGCCGTATAATCCCGCGGGGTCGCGCCGCGGGGCCAGAGTCCGCACGTCCACTGCCAAACGGAGCCGTCATGATGACGACGAGGTCCGGGGGTCTGCTCGCGTTCTGCTCGATTCTGCTGGCGGTCGCCGCGGTGGCGCGGTCATGGGCCAGAGCGGGTTCGCCGGCTACGCGGGCAAGACGAACATCGCGCACCGCGGCGCTTCGGCCTACGCGCCGGAACACACGGCCGCCGCCTACAAGCTGGCCATCGAGCAGGGCGCCGACTACGTCGAGCAGGACCTGCAGGTCACCAAGGACGGCCAGCTGGTCTGCCTGCACGACCTGACGCTCGACCGGACGACGAACGTGAAGGACGTGTTCCCGGGCCGCTCGCGCACGCTCGATCGCGAAGGCCGCGAACTGCACCGGCTGGCACGTGTCCGACTTCACGCTGGCCGAGATCAAACAGCTCGACGCCGGCTCCTGGTTCGATCCGAAGTTCAAGGGCGAGAAGATCCTGACCTTCCAGGAAGCCATCGACCTCGTGAAGGGCAAGGCCGGCATCTACCCCGAGACCAAGGCGCCCGAGGTCTACGGCAGCCTCGGCTTCGACATGGAGAAGCTGGTGATGGACGTGCTGGCGAAGAACGGCCTGGACAAGCCCGGCGCCGACCCGAAGACGCCCGTCTTCATCCAGTCGTTCAGCGCCGACAGCCTGAAGAAGATGCGTCGGACGATGGAGGTGGAGCTGCCGCTGCTGTTCCTGGTCTCGGATAGAGACGCGACAAGCCGTCGAGCCGCTCCCGCGACGTGTGGCTGACGAAGGAACGGATGGCCGAGATCAAGACCTTCGCCGACGGGATCGGGCCGGCGAAGGGCCATCATCTCGGGCAAGCCCGAGATTGTGAGTGGGCGCACGACGCCGGGCTGAGCGTGACGGTGTACACGGTGACGGTCCGACCAGCCCGGCGTGCAGAACGTGCGCGACGAGATGCGCCAGTTCCTCTACACGTTCGGCGTCGACGCCCTGTTCACCAACAACCCCGACCAGTTCCCGCGGAAGCTAGCGCCGGAGGCCGTGATGATCGGACTCCTCGACGCCCGCGCCGGAGGCGCCGCGCCTGCCCGCCGACCGCGTCGATCCCGAATACCGGCGGCTCCGCCGCCAGGTCTTCCTCGGCATCTTCGTCGGCTACGCGGCGTACTACCTGGTCCGCAACACGCTGGCGCTGGCCATCCCCGACCTGCTGAGGCACTACCCGGAGTACACCAAGGCCATGCTCGGCACGGCGATGACGGGCCTCTCGATCGCCTACGGCGTGTCGAAGTTCCTCATGGGCTCGGTCTCGGACCGCAGCAACCCGAAGTACTTCCTCCCGCTGGGCCTGCTCCTGTCGGCGGGGATCATCTTCGCGTCCGGCACGGTCAAGTGGATCTACTCGTCGCTCGCGCTGGTCGTCGCGCTGCAGACGCTCAACGGCTGGGTGCAGGGCATGGGCTGGCCGCCCTGCGGCAAGACGATGGTGCACTGGTGGAGCACCAAGGAGCGCGGCCTGACGGTGTCGACGTGGAACGTGGCGCACAACGTCGGCGGCGCGCTCGTGGCGAACTTCGCGCTGCTCGGCGTCACGCTCTTCAACGACTGGGGCGCCAAGTTCTACTTCAATGCCCTGATCGCCGCGGCCGTGGCGGTGGCCGTCTTCTTCCTCCTGCGCGACACGCCGCAGTCGTGCGGCCTGCCGCCCGTGGAGGAGTACAAGAACGACTACCCGCCCGACTACACCGCCGACCACGAGCGGCTGTTCACCTTCAAGGAGATCTTCTTCGAGCACGTCCTGACCAACCGGTATCTCTGGGCGATTGCCGTCGCGAACGCGTTCGTCTACTTCGTGCGCTACGGCGTCGTGAACTGGATCCCGACGTACCTGCGAGACCGCCAAGGGGTTCTCGTTCAACCAGTCCAGCCTGGGCCTGGTCGCTCTACGAGTACGCCGCCATCCCGGGCACGATTGCCTGCGGCTGGATCTCGGACCGCTACTTCAGGGGCCGCCGCGCGCCGGCCAACATCCTGTTCATGGCGCTGACGCTCGTGGCGGTCGTCGTCTACTGGCTCAACATCCACGGGCCGCTGTGGATCGACTACGCGGCGCTCATCGCGATCGGCTTCCTGATCTACGGGCCGATCATGATCATCGG
Source organism: uncultured Acidobacteriota bacterium (assembly GCA_963744445.1). Classification (GTDB taxonomy): domain Bacteria; phylum Acidobacteriota; class Vicinamibacteria; order Vicinamibacterales; family Fen-181; genus CAVUTP01. The sequence continues at coordinate 233,977 of CAVUTP010000011.1, read as the reverse complement.
CCTCCACGCGCTCGACCTGGTCCCGAAGAAGGCGGCCGGCACCGCGGCGGGCTTCACCGGGTTCTTCGGCTACGTCTTCGGCTCGGCGATCGCCGGAACGGGCGTCGGCTGGATTGCCGACCACTGGGGCTGGAACGGCGTGTTCGTGACGATGGTCGCCTGCTGCGCTGCTGACGATCGTCTTCGTCGCCATGACGCTCGGCCACAGGACGAAGAGTGGGGAACGGTGAAGCAGGGATCGGGGATCGGGGTGGCTGGCAGCGGGCAGCCGGCAGCTTGCGGCGAATCACGCGGCATCCCGAGAGGAGCCGAACGGCGCCTGACTCACTGCCAGCTGACAGCTGCGAGCTGCCAGCTTACTTCAGCGTGAAGTTCACCCGCACCGTGAGGATGACGTAGGGCGACTCGGTGTAGTGCCACTGCTTGACGAGTGACGGAACGGAGGGATTGAAGAGGGGCGAGCGGCGCCGTTCTCCCGCTGGGCCAGGAGGTCGTCCACCAGGTCGAAGTAGTCGTCGAGCGACACCGCAGACGCAGGGCGCGGGAGCGGCCGAGGCGTTGGATGCGACGGCGACGGGAACGGCGGGCACGGCGAGCGGCTCTTGCGGCCCCGGCTCCTGCAGCAGTCCGGCCCACCAGTCGATCAACGTGGCGGCATCGGCGTCCCCGTTGCCGCCGGACGGCGTCGCGGCCTCGGCCGCCGCGGACGCAACGGGGGCCGTGTCCGGGAGGACGCGCGGGACAGCGTCGCGAGCGCCTTCGCCGGCCGGTCGGTGGAGCAGACCGCGAACCACCCCGACCATCGACTGCAGATCGAACGGCTTCGCCAGGACGCCGTCGCAGCCGCACTCGGCCGCCCTCACGCGATCGACCGGCTGGAACGCCCCCGTGAGGAGGACCACCGGCACGTGGCTCAAGGCCGGGTGCCGCTTGACGAACGCCGCAACCTCGTACCCGTCGGGCTCCCCCGGCCCCACATCCGCGAGGACGATGTCCGGACGTTCCGCGACGATGCGCTCCATGGCCTCCAGGCCATCGCCCACCGCGACCACGTTCACGTCCTCCCCGGCGAATGTCAGTTCGACCACCCGCCGAATGGTCACGCTGTCGTCAACCAGCAGCAGCTTGCAGGGCATGGGTCCCGGATCCGTCATTTGCGAAGGTCGACGCCCAGGCGCGTCGGCCGTTTCAGCGAGACGAGGCACTCGACGCGCCGCTCGCCAAGTTGCGGGTGCTTGAACGTCACGACGCGACGGCCCACCGGCACGGGCACGCCGGCCAGCGGCGTCTCGCCGATGCGCACGCCGTCCACCCACACCTCGGCCCACGGCGTCGCGTTGACGTCGATACGCGCCGTCGGCAGCGTCATCTCGAGGGCCGCGGTCTTGCCCACCGGGACCAAGACCTCGTGCGAGGTGCGAATGCCGAGGTCCTCGTTGACGAGGTCCAACTCGTGCCGCCCGGCGGGCAACATGATCCGCGGGCTGCGCGACGTGCCCAACAGCTCGGCCCCGTTGAATACCTGCACTTCTTCCGCAGAGGTGACGGCAAGCCAGCCCGGCGCGGGTGCGTCCGCACTTGCCAGCGGCAGCAGCAGGGCGGCCGTCACGCCCGGCTCCACGGTGACCGCCTGCCTGATGGACCGACCGCGGCCCTCCACCAGCACCTCGTGAACGCCGGGGGCGAGATCGTCGACCAGGAGAGGGGTCGTCCCACGCGCCCGCCCGTCCACGGCGACCCGGGCGCCGGACGGCGTGGTGGACACGCGCAGCTGCCCCGTGGACGACGTGCCGCTCCCAAGGTCCAGGACGAGCGCCGTCGTCTGTCCCGCCTTGGCGTCCACCGTCACCGTGCGATGCCTGCGGCCCTTCGTCAATTCGACGCGGTGCCGCCCGGCGGGAAGCTCCAGCGAGGTCGGCGTCTGCCCCGAAGGCTTGCCGTCCACGGTGACCGTCGCCCCTGCCGGATCGGATGCCAGGCTGACCGTTGCGCTCGCGGCCGCGGCGGCAGGTTGCGAGGCAATCGTGCGCCCCGCGATGTAGACGCCTTCGGCAATCGCGAACAGGACGAGGGCCCCGAACAAGACCGCGCGCATCCGCGTCCCCGGCGCGGGCAACCGCAGGATGCCGCCGGTCCGTGCAGCAGGGGCGGGGCCGGCCGCCGTCGGTACGCCGGGAGCCGCCGGCAGCAAAGCGCTGGCGGCTGGCAGTGTATCGAGAGCCGCTGGAACCTTGCAGCTGGCGGCTGGCAGCAGGTCAAGAGTGTCGTCCGGGCGGACGCAGGCCCTGGGGCCTCCGTTCCCGGGCGGAACGGCGGTGGCGACTGGCAGTGGAGCATCATCGGCTCCCGGTCGCTGCCGGCCGGCCTGCACCGCGGGGTTGCGTCCCGCCGAGTGCTCCCAGTCGTCGAGGGCGACGATGGGCAGCTCGGCATCGGCGCTATCGACTCGCGAATGGAACCCGTCCCACGCGCCGGGCTCCGGCAGCGCCGGCGGTCCTGCCCCGAGCAGTTCCGAGAGCGGCTCGCGGGCGTCGAGAGCATTCCGGAAACCGGCGCCGTCGAGCGCCAGCGCCCGCTCGAGCCAGGGCCTGAAGTGCGGCCAGGCCTTGTCCCAGCCGCCCCCTCCGGCGCGGCGGTCCGCCTCGAGCAGGAGCGCCTGCAGTCGTCCCGGGTAGTCGTCGGCGGTCAGCACCCGCGACAACACGAGCGCCAGGGCGACGGCGCCGATCTGCACCACGTCGGTGCGCTGATCGAAAGACGCGGAGGCCGTCTCCGCCGGCAGGGCAAGTCCGAACTGGCGCCATGCGCGATCGGGGTCGAGGCACAGGCCGCCGAGCGCCGAGCCAAGGACGTACTCCGTGACGAGCAAGCGGCCGTCCGGTCCGACGACCAGCCGCTCGGGGCCCAGCGCGCCGTGCGCAAGGGAGGAGCCGCGGGCGTGAAGGGCCGCCACGGCATCCACGAGGTTCGCAATCTGGGTGAGGGTCAGCGAGGCGGGCAGGCGCACGCCGCGCTGACCGGTCAGCCGCAGCATTTCCGAGAGGCGAGGTCCCTCGGTCCGCTCTGACACCAGCGCCAGCCCTCCGCCCGGTTCCGGGAGCCGGTCGGTGCGGCAGACGCGAGCGTACCGCTCGTCGTGGAAGTCGCGCAGTTCCTCCACCCGTGCGCGGAGCGAGCGCTCGAACTCGGGCCTGGCCGCCAGGTCGGCGCGGAGGCGGAGCAGTTCCAGCGGGGGACCGTCGGTGTTGTCGAACAGCCGGAGCCGGTCGCCCAGCTGGTCGGAGTGGCCCGGGGTGTACCACGCGAACAGGCCCCCGGGGCTCGTCTCCGAGGCGGCGCGTTGGTTCATGAGGTGGGGCCTCCGGCGAGGCAAGTCGGGCCGGCGGGCCGGCCCGCTCCCGTTCCCGTTTCGAGCGTCACGCGGAGGGAAACGAGGCGTGGCAGCGTGAGCGGCCCTGGAACCACCAGGCTTGCGCGGCCGCTGGCGTCGGGAACGAGGACTCCCACGGCCGTCGGGGGGCCGTCGGAGATCACCCACATCGTGTACGCCTGTCCGGCCGGCGGCGGCGGGAGCCGCGAGGCGGTGACCGCGACGCCGCGCGAGCGGCTCCAGAGGACCTGCGCGTACGAGGCGGCGGACGGGCCAGCTCCGGCGAGGCCGTAACGGAGCAGGTCCGGGGCGGCGAGGATGTCCACCATGCTGCCGGCGCGCTCGACGAGCCGCTGCGCTTCGGCAAGGCGCTCCTCCCGCTCGCGCGAACCGTCAGCTACCGGGGCCGCAGGCTCGGCGCGGCTCACTGGAGCGGGAACCGAGGCGGGGGTTCCGCGAGGGGTCAGGGCGAAGAGCGCGAGGACGACGATGGTGACGGTAATGAGGCCGGCGGCCGCGAGGGTGGCGGCTCGCGGCCACCGCGTGGGCTTGTCATTCGATTCGTCCGGCGTCGCCGAGGGGGAGGGCGCCTGCTCCACCGTCGCCGGTTCCACGCTCGCGGGCCCGGGACCGACCCGCGTGGTCACCAGTGCTCGCGTGTCGTTGGCTGCGCCCGGCCCGGCGGGGGCCGTCCGGAGTTCCTGGTGCAGTTGCGCGACGCCCTCGAGCGGCCACGGCTCCACGGCGCCGGTCGAAGCCCCCAGCGCGGGGTTCGACGTGGCGGCGTCGATCCACCGCCGCTGCCACTCCACCATCCGCTGCTCGAGCGCGGCAGCGTGCGACGCGTACGCCTGCTCGGCCGCCTCCAGGCGGAGCCGCGCCATGCGCGCCGCCTCGAGGCACGTGCGACGAAGCGTGTCGGCCTGCTCCCTCATGTCGGCGATCGGCTCCTCGTTCAGCTGGCGGAGCACCATCCACTCGTGGCTCACGCCGCGCTCGAACTGCTCGATCCTCCGCGCCGACTCCTCGAGCAGCTTGCTCTCGAGGTTGCACCAGTCGCCGAGGCGATCGTTGAGACCGGCGACCGCGGAGGCATGGCGGCGGTCGAGCGTCACGAGGCCCTGCAGTACGCCCTGGCACTCGTCGGTGAGCTGCTTGAAGTGCCGTTCCGCGTGCTCGAGCCGGCCGCACAAGCGCTCAAGGTGTTCGAGCGTCGTGTCGAGTTGTTCGAGGCGTGGCTCTCCGTCCATGGGCGGCCTTTCTGGCTGCAGGCGACGCGATGTCGGGATTCGGGTTCGGGATTAGCCGTCACGCGTGACAGCCGTCGCGACCCCTGATTCGAATGCTTGGTCCTGTCGGTAGGAGGCAAAGCTGATGCACGGGCATCATCGGGTTCGATCGGATGTGCTGTCAAGCTCAGCGGGGGACATTTCCTGAGTAAAACGGCTGAGTTGACGCGAGCACGGCGCCGATCGGTTACCCTGTCCCCGCCGGATTTCCAGCATGTTCGGCCCAGATCCACCAGGAACGGAATCCCCGTGCCTCGCTCCCGCGATGCGGGTCAGCGTCGTGCTTCTCTGTTTTGCGGCCGCCGGCGTCGCGGCCCCCGACCACCATCCCCTCCTCGGAGGCAGGCGCCCGAGCTTCACCGTTCAGCAGGCCGTGGCGAGCGCCCACCCTGAAATCCCCTCCGTGCTGAAGCGCGTCCACGAGTGGACTGCAGCCGCCATCCAGCACGAGATGGGGTCCTGGGACGAGCACGCCGCCCGCATCGCCGGCTGGGGCGCCAACGACGTCTATGAGTTCATCACCCAGCTGCCGGAGGTTTTGCGATTCGTGACGAAGCAGGGCGGAAGGGGGTTCTTCTGGCGGGATGAGTGGGTGAGCCGGGAGCAGGTGGCTGCGACGCTGGGGCTGACGGCGGATGAATTGCGGGCGGGGGACGTCACGCGGATCGTCCGGCGCGGCGCGCTTCTGCACGCGGACATTGCACGGCGGGGCATCGACGAGCGGCCGGAGTGGGGCGCCATTGCGGGCGATCCTCGGCCGAGCCGGCAGCCTGGGGTCGCGATCGTGGCCGATGGACGGCTGCAGCACACGACGTCCGCTGCGGGGCACTGGCGCTTTGGTCGCTACCTGCTCGACCGGGTGAAACCGGGGCCGTCGCGAGACCCGGTGGCGGTCGCATGGTACCGCGGCGCCGCAGCCTGGCTCCAGAGAGTGGGAAGGCTGGCCGACGTCGAGACGCACCTCCGCGATGCACAGCAACTCCTTCACGACGACGCGGTCATCGTCTTCTACGAGGGCGTTCTCAGGGAATCCTACAGCTCGCCCATGGTTCAGGCCGTGCTGCAGTCGAGCCAGCCGGGAAGGGGTCAGTGGTTCACCATGGGATCGGCGGGCGGGGAACTGCGGCGGGCGCGCGGCGACCTGAGCCGGGCGGTCGACCTCGACCCGCGGTTCCTCGAGGCTCGACTGCACCTTGGGCGGGTGCTCGGACAGCTGGGAGACCACCGCGAAGCGGCGACTGAGCTGCGGACCGTGGCGAACGGTACGCGGGATCCCCTGGTTGCGTACTACGCCAGGCTCTTTCTAGGCGCCGAGGAGGAGGTGCTGGGGCGGCACGCCGCTGCGCGCGAGTCCTACGAGGCGGCGGCCCTGCTGTACCCGGGCGCGCAGTCGCCGCGCCTTGCGCTCGGTCAGCTCTCGTGGCGGACGGGAGACCGGGCAGCGGCCAGGACGACGATTCTGGATGCGCTCGGACAGGGGCGACCCGGCGTCGATGGGGACGACCCGTGGTGGGACTACCTCGTGGCTCCGGGCCGTCACGCGGACGCGTTCTTCGATGAAGCCCGTCGCGCCTGTCTGGAGGGGGAACGGCGATGAGGGGCGCAGGAGCGTGGTTGGCGCTTTCCGTCGCGATGGGCTGGCTCTGGTGGGACGCGCCCCAACGCGCCGCCAATCCCGCCAGTGACGTCCGCAATGCGCTGGCTCAGACCGCCACCTTCTCGGCGAGGGTAGAGGCGGTGCGTGTCGACGTGCTCGTCACCGACGGCGCGCGCGTGGTTCGCAACCTGGGCCTGTCCGACTTCGAGGTCTTCGACAATGGCGTCGTTCAGCACGTGAATCTCGCCAGCTTCGAGGAACTTCCCCTCCACGTCGTCCTCGCGTTCGACGTCAGCGGCAGCCTGGCCGGGGACCGAATGGGTCACTTGCGGGACGCGGGGCGCGCCGTGCTCCGGGGACTCGGCAAGGAGGACCGGGTCAGCCTGGTGGCGTTCGACCGGCGGCTGTCGTTGAGGGCGGCGCCGCCGGGCGAGTGGGGGCGAATCGAGAGGGCCCTTGACGGAATCGAGCCGGCGGGGGAGACGGCGCTCGTCGATGGCTGCTTCGCGGGGCTTGTCCTCGCGGAGGCCGGGTCCGGCCGTGCGTTGCTCATCGTCTTCAGTGATGGCGTGGACACAACGAGCTGGCTGACCGAGGACAAGGTACTGACCGCCGCGAGACGTTCCGACGCCGTTGTCTACTCGGTATCGGCGGGGCAATCACGGAACCTGCAGTTCCTCGAACGGTTCAGCGAAGAAACGGGCGGAACCGTGTTCGAAGTGGAGTCCACCAAGGACCTGGAGCGCACGTTCCTGAAGATCGTCGAGGAGTTCCGTCAACGCTATCTCCTCAGCTACTCGCCGCGCGGCGTGGAGAAGGGCGGCTGGCACCGCCTCGAGGTCCGCGTCAAGGGGCGCAAGCTGTCAATCAAGGCGCGCCCCGGCTATCAGGGATGAAGTTCGGATTGTGTTGACTTGTCGATCTGGTGACTTGTCGATTTCATTTGGTGGACTTGTTGATTGCTTTGTTGGGCCAGACGCGCTCCATGGGCGTGGCCTCGCCGGCGTAGTAGCGGGCGCGGTCGGCGGGGTTGTAGAGGCGCACCTCGGTGCCGATCTGTGCCATGGGAGGCCAGTCCAGCGCGCCGTACTCGCTGTGCCGCTCGAAGCGCGCCCGGAACGCAGGCTCTTCCCAGGCTTCGAGCAGGATGTACGGCGGACGTCCCTCTCTCTCGAGGAATGCCACCGCGCGATCGAGCCATTCCGGCTCGATCTGGTCGAACAGCACCGAGAGCCGCCCGCCGTAGTAGCGAACGCTGCCGCTCTGCCACACGGAGAGCACGACCGCGCGTTCCGGCAGCTTGACCGCCACGTAGCGACCCGCGTCCCGAAACCGGCTCTCGAAGGCGTGCAGGCGAAAGACGCCCTTCGTGTTCGCCGTGTGGACGAAGAACATCACGAGCAAAGCCCCGCAGAGCACGCCAGCCGCAGCACGCATCCGGACCGGCAGCCGCGCGCCGAGCGTCGTCAGGACGGCGGCCGTCAATGCGATCAGCAGCGGCATCGCGGGAAGCAGGAAACGCAGATACCACCAGTCGTCGTACGGGATGTAGGCGACGTAGCTCGCGAAGACAGCCGTCGAGAACGCAAGGCACAGGCAAGCAAGCCACGTGGCGTGCGGCCGGCGCAGCACGAAGGGCGCGGCAAGGGCGAGACAGACGACCGGAGTGTGCGTGGCCAGCAGCCACGCGGGAAAGCGGCGGAGGTTCGGCACGACGTGGGACCAGGCGAACAGCTGATCGAGCGAACCGTAGCCGGAACTGAACGGGGAGCCGTACAGCGTGTGCTGGATCCAGGCGAGAAGCAGGGCGCCGGGCAGCACGCCAAGGCCGAAGGCCAGCGGCTCCGCCACGCGAGAGGTCCCGATCCAGTCGGGCGGGGGCGGGCGAGCAGGAAGAGGCCGATGACGGCTGCGAGCGGCGCCAGGTTTGGCCGCGTCAGGACGGCTGCCGACACCGCGAGGCCCGCGGCCAAGGCACGGCCCCGGCCAGGACGAGCTGCGAGGACCATGGCGGCGAGCCACCACGCCATCGCGGGGACGTCGCTCATCGGCTGCACGACCTGGTGGAGCACGATGGGGCTGGCGGCGACGAGGATGGCGGCAAGAAGGCCGGTGGCGGGGCGATCCAGCTCGCGACCGAGGCAGTACGCGAGCCACACGGAGAGCGCGCCGAGAACCGGCACCACCAGGAATACCGACGGCGGCCCGGCGATTGCCGAGAGCGCCGCCATCGCCAGCGACAGCCCCGCGGGACACAGCGGTGCGATCGCGCCGGGAATCGACGGCGACGGGATGTAGCCGGTGGGCGTGAGCGACAGGGCCGCGTTCGGCCAGGGCGGGGTGAAGCCGACCGGCTGCGGCGCCAGCAGTGCACCGTCCAGCCAGAACCCCGCCTGGCTCACGTAGCAATAGGAGTCCGAGCCGCCGACGACGTAGGTGCTCCAGCGGAGAGCTGCGGCGAGCGTGACGAGGGAAGCGGCGGCAGCCATCCAGGGGGCGGCCGCCTGAAGTGGCGGCAGCGACCGCCTGAACGCGCTGATGCGACCCCCGTCGCTCCGGCCACTGGCGGCTGACCAGTGGCCACTGTTCCTACTCACTGGCCGTCTTCCCCGCAAGGCGGATCCTGATCAGCGTCCGCATCGCCTCGACGCCGTCGCGCCACCCGATCTTCTTTCCTGCCGCCCGGGACCGCGGGTCGAAGCGCACGGGGCGCTCCACGATCTCGTGCCCCCGGCGGAGCAGCTTGGCGGTGATCTCCGGCTCGATGTCGAACCGGTTCGACACGAGCCCCAACGAGCGCGCCACGTCCGTCCGCATCACCTTGTAGCAGGTCTCCATGTCCGTAATCGAGGAGCCGAACAGGATGTTGGTGAGCGTGGTCAGAAAGCGGTTCGCGGCAATCGTGCGCCAGGGCGCGTTCGTGCGTCCGCCGAGGAACCGGGAGCCGTAGACGACAACCGCTTCGCCGTCGAGGATTGGCTGCACGAGTGTCGCGATCTGCGCGGGGTCGAGCTCGAGGTCGGCATCCTGGATCGCCACGATCGTCCCGGCGGCGCCGTTCAGCCCGAGCCTGATCGCGTGTCCCTTGCCGCGGTTCCGATCCGCGTGCAGCACGGTCAGGCCCCGCACGCCGCCGAGGCCCGCGAGGATGTCGCCCGTCCCGTCGGTCGAGCCGTCGTTGACGACGATGATCTCGCGATCCATCGGCAAGTGGACGCAGCGCAGGCGGTCGAGCACCGCGGCCAGCGTCCCGGCTTCGTTGAAGACGGGTACGATGATCGACAGCAGAGGCGCGGCAACACCTGGTGCGACGGTGGTCCCCATGGGGTGGGGATCATACCGCAACGTAGAATGTGGAATGTAGAATGCAGCGCCTTCGTGCCTTCCGTTCTTCGTGGTCAAGGCACGTGGTTGTCTAAGCCCGGGGCCTTGAGCTCTCTCCCTGCCCTGTAATCAGCCTCACGCTTCTCTGGTATGTGAGGTACGCCCACGCCCACTGGATCAAGACCCCGACCCGGTTGCGGAACCCCACCAGCTTCATGATGTGCACGAGCAGCCAGGCCATCCAGGCAACCCAGCCGGAGAGGCGCAGCCACCCGAAGTCGGCGACGGCCGCCGCGCGGCCAATAGTGGCCATGTTGCCGTAGTCCCGGTACCGGAACGTCTGCGTCTCCCGTCCTTCGAGGGTACGGAGGATGTTCCGCGCCGCGCGCCGGCCCTGCTGCATTGCCACCTGTGCAACACCTGGCAGCAGCGTGCCGTCCTGCTCCAGGTGCGCGAGATCGCCGACCACGAACACCTCCGCATGCCCCGGGATGCTGAGGTCCTTCTCCACGATCACGCGCCCAACGCGGTCGAGCGGCACGCCAAGGGCCCGTCCAAGCGGAGACGCCGCCACGCCGGCGGCCCACAACACGGTGCCGGCGGCCAGATGCTCGCTCTCGAACTCCACGACGCACTCCGAGATTCCCGTGACCGGCTTGTTCTTCCAGACCTCCACGCCCAGCCGCGCCAGCGACCGCTCGGACGCCTCCTGGAGCGATTCGGGGAACGAAGGAAGGATTCGCGGCCCGGCCTCGATCAGGACGATGCGCGCGGTTCCCGGTTCGATGGCCCGGAACTCCTGCTTGAGGGTGTGGCGTGCGATTTCGGCGACGGCCCCTGCCAGCTCGACACCCGTTGGTCCCCCGCCGACGACCGCGAAGGTCAGGAGCCGGCGCCGCTCTGCGGGGTCCGCCGCCCGTTCGGCCCGCTCGAACGCGAGCAGCATCCGCCGCCGCACCCGGAGGGCGTCGTCCAGGGTCTTCAGGCCGGGCGCGGGCTTCTCCCACTCGTCGTGGCCGAAGTAAGAGTGGGCCGAGCCGGCCGCCAGGATCAGGAAGTCGTAGGCGATATCCTCGCCCTGGTCGAGCCGGAGCACCTGGCGCGCCGGATCGATCCCTTCGACCGAGGCGAGCAGTACCTGCAGGTTGCGCTGCCGCCGGAGGATCCACCGGATGGGTGAGGCGATGTCCCCCGGCGAGAGGCCGGCGGTAGCGACCTGGTACAACAGGGGCTGGAAGAGGTGGTAGTTGTGGCGATCGACGAGCGTGACGCGGACCGCGGCGCGGGCGAGGGAGCGTGCGGCGTGAAGACCGCCGAAACCCCCGCCCACGATGACGACGTGGGGTGACAGGATGCCCTCCTCACACCACATTACACACGGAATTGAGAATTGAGAATTGAGAATGGAGAATTGAAAACGGAGAAGGGAGAACCAGCCCAACTGTCCACTTGGCAAATTGGCCAAGTGGACCGTCCCCCCCTCCCTGACGTACGGCACGGGCCGGGCATGCAGATCTTCATGGGCGTCAGGCTCCTGGAGGCAAGAGACGGGGCGGGCGCTATTCTACTGAGGGAGCGCGCCGCCGCTGGCTCGACAAGGCCGAATTCGAAGGGTATCGTGGGGTGGCGTCGCCGCCCTTCGACAACTCGGGTAGATGCCTTGACCCCTCACCTGGAACGCTACTCGTTCAAGACGTCTCCGCACGGCAGCCATTCGACGATTCTCCGGCTGCTGCCACCCGACGGGTCCCTCCGGCGGGTGCTCGACCTGGGATGCGGCCCGGGTACCTCTCCGTGCGGCTGGCCGAGCGCGGGTTCGAGGTCGTGGCGGTCGATTTCGTCGCACCCGTGGAAACGCACCCCGGGGTGCGTTTCGTGCCGGCAGACCTGAACGCGCTGGATCGACTTCCTGTCGCCGGCCAGTTCGACTACATCCTGCTCGCAGACGTCGTGGAACATCTCTTCGAGCCCGAGCGCATGCTGCGGTGGGTCCGCGACCGGCTGGCCCCTGGCGGGAAGGCGCTGCTCTGCGTGCCCAACTTCGCGCATGCGTATGTACGGCTGAAGCTCTTGCTGGGCAACTTCGACCGGGAGGCCCGCGGGATCCTCGACTCGACGCACATCCACTTCTACACGCGGCGTTCGCTGGTCCGGATGATCCGGGGCTGCGGGCTGGCGGTTTGCCGGGTGAAGACGACGGCGCCGCCGCTGGAGCTGATGGTGCCGCCGCTGCTCCAGGGCCGTGCGCTGCGCGTCCTGGACGGCGCTTCCGCTCTCGCGGCACGCGTGTGGCCCGGCCTGCTGGCCTACCAGTTCGTGTGCGAGACGGAGCTGGAGCGGTCCGGAGGAACCATCGGCAGGGGGGAGCACGCAAGATGAACGCGTCGTCACCAAGGGTCGTCGTGGTGATGCCCGCCTACAACGCGGGCCGCACGTTGCGGATGACGTACGAGGAGATCCCGCACAACCGGATCGACCTCGTCATTCTCGTCGACGATGCCAGCACGGACGAGACGGTGCGGATCGCGCGCGAGCTGCAGCTGGAGGTCTTCGTTCACGACCGGAACTACGGGTACGGCGCGAACCAGAAGACGTGCTACCGGGAAGCCCTCGCGGCCGGCGCCAGCATCGTCGTGATGGTCCACCCCGATTACCAGTACCAATCCGAGTCTGCTCCCGGACATGGTCCAGCCCATCCTCGACGGGCGGGCCGACCTGGTCCTCGGCTCCCGGCTGCTCGGCGGGGCCGTCGTCGCGCAGGGAATGCCACGCTGGAAGTTCCTCGGGAACCGCCTACTGACCTCTCTCGAGAACCTGGTCTTCGGGCTGCGCCTGGCCGAGTACCACACGGGCTACCGGGCGTTCCGCCGGGAAGTCCTGGAACGAGTGAACTACGGGATGAACTCCGACGCGTTCGTGTTCGACCAGGAGATCATCGCGCAAGTCGTGGCGGCGGGCTTCCGTATCTGCGAGATCCCGGTGCCCACGAAGTACCTCCCGGAAGCGTCGACGGCCAGCTTCCTCCAGAGCACGCGGTATGGCTTGTCGATCCTGCTGCTGCTCGCCCGCTATCTCCTGCACAAGAGCGGCCTGTGGCGACAGAGGTTCCTGTTGAGCCTCGCGGACCGGTACCGCCGCGTTGAGCGCAAGGGAGCGGAGGATGTCACCGACCGCGGCTGACACGGTGGCGGCCCCATAGCGCTGTCGCCCCAGCGTCCCCCTTCTCCACTCTTGGACGGTCCTCCTTCGGTGCGGCCGTGCTTTTGCTTAAACCGGGCCGTATCCGCCACTCCGTGTCTTTGCGGAAGACGTCAAGTAGCCCGTTTGTGGCGCCGCCTGCGCGCCGCGGTCGGTCTGAGGGAAGCCAGATGCTCAATGAACAGGGCCTCCAGTCGGGCACGGCCACGCTCGTCCTCGAGGGCTTGCTGGCCCTCAAGAAGGGCGACTTTCAGCTTCCGCCTTCCCAACCACCTCACCGGCATTGACGGCAAACTGGCCGACACGCTGAACGACGTCATCGAAATCAACGGCCGCATGGCCGGAGAGCTCGAGCGGATCAGCCGGGTCGTTGGCCGGGAGGGGAAGCTCTCCGCAGCGCGCCTCGCTCGGCGATGTCGGCGGGTCGTGGCAGCACTCGGTGTCGTTCATCAATACGCTGATCGGCGACCTCGTTCAGCCGGCCAGCGAGACGGCCCGCGTCATCGGCGCGGTCGCCAAGGGCGACCTGTCGCAGACGATGGCGCTGAGGCCGACGGCCGGCCGCTCCAGGGCGAGTTCCTGCGCACGGCGACCACCGTCAACACGATGGTCGAGCAGCTCGGGTCGTTCGCCTCGGAGGTGACGCGCGTGGCGCGCGAGGTCGGCACCGAGGGCAAGCTCGGCGGCCAGGCCAAGGTCGAGGGCGTCGCCGGCACGTGGAAGGACCTGACCGACAGCGTCAACCTGATGGCCGGCAACCTCACCGGCCAGGTGCGCAACATCGCCGACGTGACGACGGCCGTCGCCAACGGCGACCTGACGAAGAAGATCACCGTCGACGTCAAGGGCGAGTTCCTCGAGCTGAAGAACACCATCAACACGATGGTGGACCAGCTCCGCTCGTTCGCCTCGGAAGTGACGCGCGTGGCCCGCGAGGTCGGCACCGAAGGCAAGCTCGGCGGCCAGGCGCGGGTCGAAGGGCGTCGCGGGCACGTGGAAGGACCTGACCGACAGCGTCAACCTCATGGCCGCGCAACCTGACCGGCCAGGTGCGCAACATCGCGGAGGTGACGACGGCGGTCGCCAACGGCGACCTCTCGAAGAAGATCACGGTCGACGTGAAGGGCGAGATCCTCGAGCTGAAGGACACCATCAACACGATGGTGGACCAGCTCCGCTCGTTCGCCTCGGAAGTGACGCGCGTCGCGCGCGAGGTCGGCACCGAAGGGCAAGCTCGGGCGGCCAGGCGGAGGTGCGCGGCGTCGCGGGCACGTGGAAGGACCTGACCGACAGCGTCAACTCGATGGCCGGCAACCTCACCGGCCAGGTCCGCAACATCGCGGAGGTGACGACGGCGGTCGCCAACGGCGACCTGTCGAAGAAGATCACGGTCGACGTGAAGGGCGAGATCCTCGAGCTGAAGAACACGATCAACACGATGGTCGATCAGCTCAGCTCGTTCGCCTCGGAAGTGACGCGCGTGGCGCGCGAGGTGGGCACGGAAGGCAAGCTGGGCGGGCAGGCCGACGTGCGGGGCGTCGCCGGCACCTGGAAGGACCTGACCGACAACGTCAACTCGATGGCCGGCAACCTGACGGCCAGGTGCGCAACATCGCCGAGGTGACGACGGCGGTCGCCAAGGGCGACCTGTCGAAGAAGATCACCGTCGACGTGAAGGGCGAGATCCTCGAGCTGAAGAACACCATCAACACGATGGTGGACCAGCTCAGCTCGTTCGCCGCGGAAGTGACGCGCGTGGCGCGCGAAGTCGGCACCGAAGGCAAGCTGGGCGGCCAGGCCGACGTGCGGGGCGTGGCCGGCACGTGGAAGGACCTGACCGACAGCGTGAACTTGATGGCCGGCAACCTCACCGGCCAGGTGCGCAACATCGCCGAGGTGACGACGGCGGTCGCCAACGGCGACCTGTCGAAGAAGATCACGGTCGACGTGAAGGGCGAGATCCTCGAGCTGAAGGACACCATCAACACGATGGTGGACCAGCTCCGCTCGTTCGCCTCGGAGGTGACGCGCGTGGCCCGCGAGGTCGGCACCGAAGGCAAGCTCGGCGGGCAGGCGCGAGGTCGAGGGCGTGGCGGGCACGTGGAAGGACCTGACCGACAACGTGAACTCGATGGCCGGCAACCTCACCGGCCAGGTGCGCAACATCGCCGACGTCACGACCGCGGTCGCCAACGGCGACCTGTCCAAGAAGATCACCGTCGACGTGAAGGGCGAGATCCTCGAGCTGAAGAACACGATCAACACGATGGTCGACCAGCTCAGCTCGTTCGCCGCGGAAGTGACGCGCGTCGCGCGCGAGGTCGGCACCGAGGGCAAGCTCGGCGGCCAGGCCGACGTGAGCGGCGTCGCCGGGACCTGGAAGGACCTGACCGACAGCGTCAACTCGATGGCCGGCAACCTGACCGGCCAGGTCCGCAACATCGCCGAGGTGACGACGGCGGTCGCCAACGGCGACCTGTCGAAGAAGATCACCGTGGACGTGAAGGGCGAGATCCTCGAGCTGAAGAACACCATCAACACGATGGTGGACCAGCTCCGCTCGTTCGCGGCGGAAGTCACGCGCGTCGCCCGCGAGGTCGGCACCGAAGGCAAGCTCGGCGGCCAGGCGGACGTGAGGGGCGTGGCCGGCACGTGGAAGGACCTCACCGACAACGTGAACTCGATGGCCGGCAACCTCACCGCGCAGGTGCGCAACATCGCCGAGGTCACGACCGCCGTCGCCAACGGCGACCTGTCCAAGAAGATCACGGTCGACGTGAAGGGCGAGATCCTCGAGCTGAAGAACACGATCAACACGATGGTGGATCAGCTCAGCTCGTTCGCCGCGGAAGTCACGCGCGTGGCGCGCGAGGTCGGCACGGAAGGGAAGCTCGGCGGCCAGGCCGACGTGCGCGGCGTGGCGGGCACGTGGAAGGACCTCACCGACAACGTCAACTTCATGGCCGGCAACCTCACCGCCCAGGTGCGCAACATCGCCGAGGTGACCACGGCGGTGGCCAACGGGCGACCTGTCGAAGAAGATCACGGTCGACGTGAAGGGCGAGATCCTCGAGCTGAAGGACACCATCAACACGATGGTGGATCAGCTCAGCTCCTTCGCGGCCGAAGTGACGCGCGTGGCGCGCGAGGTGGGCACCGAAGGCAAGCTCGGCGGCCAGGCCGAGGTGCGGGGCGTCGCCGGCACCTGGAAGGACCTCACCGACAACGTCAACTTCATGGCGCGCAACCTCACCAGCCAGGTGCGCGGATCGCCAAGGTCGTGACGGCGGTCGCCAACGGCGACCTGAAGCGCAAGCTGGCGGTGGAGGCGAAGGGCGAGATCGCCGCGCTGGCCGACACGATCAACGGCATGATCGACACGCTCGCGACCTTCGCCGACCAGGTGACCACGGTGGCGCGCGAGGTCGGCGTCGAGGGCAAGCTGGGCGGCCAGGCGAAGGTGCCGGGCGCGGCCGGCACCTGGAAGGACCTGACCGACAACGTCAACCAGCTCGCCGCGAACCTGACCACGCAGGTGCGCGCGATCGCCGAGGTGGCCACCGCGGTGACCAAGGGCGACCTGACGCGGTCGATCACGGTCGAGGCGCAGGGCGAGGTGGCGGCGCTCAAGGACAACATCAACGAGATGATCCGCAACCTCAAGGACACGACGCAGAAGAACAGCGAGCAGGACTGGCTGAAGACGAACCTCGCGAAGTTCACCCGCATGCTGCAGGGCCAGCGCGACCTGCTGACGGTCGGCAAGCTGATCCTCTCCGAGCTGGCGCCGGTCGTCTCGGCGCAGCAGGCGCTCTTCTACACGATGGACGGGCGGCAAGGAGGACGGCTCGCTGCAGCTGCTCGCGAGCTACGCCGTACCACGAGCAAGCGTCGGTCAAGCGACCGGTTCCGGCTGGGCGAAGGGCTGGTCGGCCAGTGCGCGCTCGAGAAGGAGCGGATCCTGCTGACGCGACGTGCCGGCCGACTACCTCCAGATCTCCTCCGGCCTCGGCGAGGCGGCGCCGCCGACCATCGTCGTCCTGCCGTGCTGTTCGAGGGCGAGGTCAAGGCGGTCCTCGAGCTGGCGTCGTTCGAGCACTTCAGCCCGACGCACCTCGCGTTCCTCGACCAGCTGATCGAGAGCATCGGCATCGTGCTCAACACGATCGAGGCGAACATGCGGACCGAGGACCTGCTCAAGCAGTCGCAGTCGCTGGCCGACGAGCTGCAGAGCCAGCAGGAAGAGCTGCAGCAGACCAACCAGGAGCTGGAGGAGAAGGCGAAGCTGCTCGCCGAGCAGAACGTCGAGGTCGAGCGGAAGAACACGGAGGTCGAGCAGGCCCGCCAGGCGCTCGAGGAGAAGGCCGAGCAGCTCGCGCTCACCTCGAAGTACAAGTCGGAGTTCCTCGCGAACATGTCGCACGAGCTGCGGACGCCGCTGAACAGCCTGCTCATCCTCTCCGACCAGCTGTCGCGGAACCCGGAGGGCAACCTCACCGGCAAGCAGACGGAGTTCGCGCAGACGATCCACGCCGCGGGCAACGACCTGCTCACGCTGATCAACGACATCCTCGACCTGTCGAAGATCGAGTCGGGCACGGTGGCCGTGGACATCGAGCGAGTACGCGTTCGCACGACCTGCGCGACTACGTCGAGCGCACGTTCCGGCACGTCGCCGAGGCGAAGAAGCTCGACTTCGTCATCGACCTCGCCCCGACGCTGCCGCCGGGCGATCCAGACCGACCCGAAGCGGCTGCAGCAGGTGCTCAAGAACCTGCTCTCCAACGCGTTCAAGTTCACCGAGCGCGGGCCACGTGGAGCTGCGGATCGCGCCGGCGACGGCGGGCTGGAGCACCGACGATCGAGACGCTCGAGCCGCGCGCGGTCGGTGATCGCGTTCTCGGTCACCGACACGGGCATCGGCATCCCCGAGGACAAGCAGCAGATCATCTTCGAGGCGTTCCAGCAGGCCGACGGCAGCACCAGCCGCAAGTACGGCGGCACGGGCCTGGGCCTGGCCATCAGCCGCGAGATCGCGCGCCTGCTCGGCGGCGAGATCTGCGTGAGCAGCATGGTGAACCACGGCAGCACCTTCACGCTCTACCTGCCGCAGGAACACGCCGCGCGGCGCAAGCCGGCGGTCGTCCCGGACCGAGCCCGCCACGACGCCCGTGCGCCAGCGGAAGAGGTCGGAGCCGCTCGTCGGCGATGCCCCTCGTCGTGGACACGCAGGCCGACGACCGCGACAGCGATCCAGCCGGGCGACCGCGTCGCTGCTGATCGTCGAGAACGACGCAGGTTCGCGCAGTTCCTGCTCGACACCGCCCGCGAGCACGGCTTCAAGGGCGTCGTCACCGCGTTCGGCGCGGCGGCGCTCGCCCGCGCGCGTGGAGCATCCGCCGGACGCGATCACGCTCGACCTCCGGCTGCCCGACATCGACGGCTGGCGGGTCCTGGACCGCCTGAAGAACGACCTCGCCACCCGCCACATCCCGGTCTACGTGATCAGCACCGAGGAGGAGCGGGCGCGCTGCCTGGAGCTCGGCGCCGCTGGACCTGCTCGCCAAGCCGGTGCAAGGACAAGGAGTCGCTGGAGCGGATGCTCGCCGGCGCTGCGGCTGCACATCGAGCGGTCCGAGAAGCGGCTGCTGGTCGTCGCGACCGGACCGTATCGAGCGCGAGGCCATTGGTCCGCCTGCGTCGCGCACGGCGACGTCGGCCTTCGCGCCGCGGCAGTCGTGGGAAGAAGCGCTCGACGCGCTCGGGATCGGGCGCACGCGTTCGACTGCCTGGCCGTCGCCGCCCGGTCCCGCCCGCTGCCCGGCGCCCGCCTCGACGCCGCCCTGGCGGCCTTCCCGCGCGCCTGCCGTTCGGTCGTGTGCGCCACGGCGCCGGGACGCCGATCCCGAGGAGGACGTCCTCCGCCGGCTCGCGCACGAGCACACGGTGAAGCTGGTCTACTCGCCCGAGCGGCTGTTCGACGAGACGGCCCGGCTACCTGCACCGCCGGGTGGACGGCGCTGCCGCCGGACAAGCGGCAGCTGCTGCAGAGCCTCCACGAGACCGACGACGTGCTGGCCGGGCAAGAGCGTGCTGATCGTGGACGACGACGTGCGGAACATCTTCGCGATGACGAGCGTGCTCGAGCAGCACCGGATGAGCGTGCTGTCCGCCGAGAACGGCCGCGACGCCATCGAGCTGCTGCGCGGCAACCCGGCCATCGACATCGTGCTGATGGACATCATGATGCCGGAGATGGACGGCTACGACACGATGCGCGCGATCCGCGAACATCCCGGCGTTCGGTCGCCTGCCGATCGTCGCGGTCACGGCGAAGGCGATGAAGGGCGACCGCGAGAAGTGCATCGAGGCCGGGGCCTGGGACTACCTCTCGAAGCCGGTGGACTCGATGCAGATGCTCTCGATCTGCCGCTCGTGGCTGCATCGGTAGGCGGGGCCTGAAGATGCCCATGGGACACGTTGCCGATTCCACGCGCGACCGACGGCGAACCGGGCGGCCCCGGTGCGCATCCTCGTGGTGGACGACCGCCCGGAGAACCTCCTGGCGCTCGGGGCGATCCTCGAGGCGCCCGACCGCGCGCTCGTCCTCGCCCGATCCGGGCGCGAGGCGCTGCGCGAGCTGCTGCGGCAGCCGTTCGCGCTGTCCTGCTCGACGTCAACATGCCGGATGATGGACGGCTTCGAGACGGCGGAACTGATCCGCAGCCGCCCCGCCTCCGCGCACACGCCCATCATCTTCATCACCGCGCAGCACGACGACCGCTCCTCGCCACGCGGTCTTACGCGATGGGGGCCGTGGACTACATCATCGACGCCGATCAACCGCGACGTGCTGCGGGCGAAGGCCGCGGTCTTCGTCGAGCTGTTCCGCAAGACCGAGGAGAACCGCCGGCAGGCGGAACTGCTCCGCCGGGCCGAAGCGGACTTGCGCCGCCAGGCCGAGGAGAAGCTCAGGCGCGCCGACGAGCAGCTGCGGCTCGTGGTCGAGAGCGTCAGCGACTACGCGATCTTCTCGCTCGACCCCCAGGGGCGGATCGCGACGTGGAACGGCGGGGCGGAGCGGTTGTTCGGCTACACCGGCCCGGAAGCCCTCGGGCAGGAGTGCGAGCTGCTCTTCCCCGAGGAGCGCGCGGCCAGGAGCCGCACTGGCGTACCGCGCTGATCGAGGGCCGTTCCGAAGTCGAAGCGTGGTTCCAGCGGAGGGGGGGTGCCCGCTTCTTCGGGCGCGGCGTCGTCACGGTGATGCGCGGGCCGGACGGCGAGCTGCAGGGGTTCGGCAAGGTGGTGCACGACGAGACCCTGCGGAAGCAGGCCGAGGAAGCGGCCGCCCGGCAGGCCGCGCGAACTGCAGGAGGCGAACCGGCTCAAGGACGAGTTTCTCGCCGTGCTCTCGCACGAGCTGCGGACGCCGCTCAACGCGATCCTCGGGTGGACGCACATGCTGCGGAGCGACCGGCTCGACGCCGCGACCGCACGGCAGGCGCTCGACGTGATCGCGCGGAACGGCCAGGCGCAGCTGGCGCTGATCAACGACATCCTCGACGTCACCCGGTTCGTGGCCGGCAAGCTGCGTCTCACCCTCGCCCCCATCGACGTTCGCGACGCCGTGCGGGCGGCGGTTGACACGGGGATGGTGGCCGCCCGCGCCAAGAGCGTCGACCTGCGGCTCGAGGTCGAGGACGGTCCCCTGGTGGTTGACGGCGACGCGGACCGCCTGCAGCAGATCGTCTGGAACCTGATCTCGAACGCGGTCAAGTTCACGCCTGCCGGCGGGCACGTGCGCGTCCGGGCGTCGCGGCAGGACGACGAAGTGGTCGTGTCGGTGTCCGACGACGGCGTCGGCATCCCGCCCTCCTTCGTGCCGCACGTCTTCGAGCGCTTCCGGCAGGCCGATTCCTCGAGCGTCCGCAGGCACGGCGGCCTCGGGCTCGGCCTCGCCATCGTCCGGCACCTGGTGGACCTGCACGGAGGTGTGGCCCGCGCGGAAAGCGGAGGGCCAGGGAAGGGCGCGACCTTCGAGATCCGCCTCCCCGCCCGGGCAGACGGCGCGAGACGAGGTCAGGCTCCGCGCCGGCACTCGGTGCCTCCCGTCATGGCGTCCGGGGTCGCCGCCGACACCTACAAACCGGTCGCCGTCCCGGGCGTCAGGTGCCTCGTCGTCGACGACGACGGCGACGCACGGCAGATGCTGAAGATCGCCCTCGAGCGGCGCGGGATGATCGTGACGTTGGCGGAGTCCGCGCCCGTGGCCCTGGAGCAGGTGCATTCGGTCAGCCTGATGCTCGCGGACATCGGCATGCCGGACGAGGACGGGTTCTCGCTGATCCGGCGCGTCCGCGCGCTGCCGCCGGAGGCCGGGGGCCGCGTCCCCGCGATTGCGCTCACCGCGTATGCCAGCGAGCGCGACCGGCAGCTGGCGCTCGAGGCGGGGTTCGACCGCCACCTCACCAAGCCCGTGCAACACGAAGTCCTGGTCGATGCCGTCGTGGACCTGCTGAAGGAGGCGGCGACCCCCCGCCGAGCGGAAAACCCGGGCGGGGATGGCCCTGAATTCGGAGCCCCTTGACTCGAGGGGGGCACATCTTGAATTGTGACGCCGTGCTACGCGCCACGATTCGAGATGTAACCCCATGAACCGGTTGGCCGATCTTGGCCGCGACCTCCGCCTCGCCGGCCGCGCTCTCGCCGCCAACCGAAGCTTCGCGGCTGCCGCCATCCTGTCGCTCGGCCTCGGGATCGGCGCCAATACCGCGATCTTCAGCGTCGTCAACGCCCTGCTGCTACGCCCGGTGCCGTACGCCGACGCCGGCCGGCTGACGATCCTCTGGAACCGATCGCCGGGCCTGGGCATCGCCGAGGACTGGTTCTCGCGCCGACTCGACGAGCCCCTGGCTCACGGTGGTTGGCGTGGTTGGACGCGTCAAGCACCACTCGCTCGACGACGATCCACGGATCGCCCTGTACCTGCCGCACGGGCAGGCGCCGGCCCGGGCGATGAGCGTGGTCGTCCGGTCCTCGACCGACCCGGCGTCGCTCGTCGCCTCGATCCGGGACGCCATACGCGCGGTGGACGGCACGCTGCCGATCTACTCGGTGCGGACGATGGACCAGTACCTCGACCTGTCGCTCGCGCGCCAACGGTTCACCGCGCTGCTGCTTGTGATCTTCGCAGGCATCGCCCTGGCCGTCGCGACGGTGGGGACCTACGGCGTCATGGCGTACATGGTGGGCCAGGGCGCGCGCGAGATCGGGATCCGCATCGCGCTGGGCGCCAGCCGGGGCCGCATCGTGGCGTTGGTTCTGGGGCAGGGGGCGCTGCTGGCAGGTGCGGGAATCGGCCTCGGCCTCGGGCTGGCGTTCGTCGCGTCGAGGTTCCTGGCCTCGCTGCTGTTCGGCATCGGCGCGCGCGACCCGCTCACCTTCGCGTCGATTGCCGGCCTGCTGCTGGCCGTGTCGTTGCTGGCCGGGTACGTGCCCGCCCGGCGCGCCGCCCGCGTGGATCCCGTTGTCTCGCTGCGGTACGAGTAGCAGCCGCGCTGACCGGCAGCCGCGCGGCCGTGCCTCCGGGGAGTCCCGTTGGAGGGTGCAGGTCCGTTGGGCACCGTCGCACGGGCTTGTCTTCGCCTCTTGCTTGGGGTATACCGTGCATGCCCTTGGGCCCCGGGCAGGGAGAGCCATGACACAGCCGAGCGCGGTCATCATCGACGACGAGCCGGACACGACGACGTATCTGTCGGCGCTGCTGTCCGATCATGGCTGGAGGGTCAGGAGCGCGAACCGGGCCGACGAGGGCCTGGCGCTGCTGGCCCAGGACCGCCCCGACGTCCTGCTCCTGGACCTGATGATGCCCGACCGTGGCGGCTTGAGTGTGCTGGTCGCGGTCCGCAAGGATCCGGCCCTGGCCGGCATGCCGGTCGTGGTCGTGAGCGGCATTCAGCAAACGTTGACCGCCGATTACCATGCGTTCCTCGGACGATTCAAGCACTTTCATCCGGACGCCTACCTCGACAAGCCGATCGACGCGAAGCAACTGCTCGCCACCGTGGAAGCGCTGACCGCGAGTGGCACGCGCGGCTGACGCCCCTCGCTTGACGGACTGTCGAAACCTGGGACATCATCCGGCCGCGGAGGCAGAGCGTGCCGATCGACGTTTCGCCGTTCACGACGATCATGATGGACCAGGTGCAGCTGGTCGCGCTCGCCTTCATGGCGATCGTGTACGCGGTGAAGGTGCGGTGGCTGCTGCGATTCAAGGCATCGGTGGAGCGGACGCCGGCGCGCGGCAGCGAAGCGCGGGGGGTGCGCTTCGCGATGGCCACGATTGCCATGCCGTGGGAGCTGCCCAGCACGCGAACGCACTGGGTGCGGTGGGTGGAGTTCGCGGTGTTCCACGTCGGCGTGGCGGCGGCCATCGGCCTCA
The DNA here is from genome assembly GCA_963744445.1 of uncultured Acidobacteriota bacterium. Taxonomy (GTDB): domain Bacteria; phylum Acidobacteriota; class Vicinamibacteria; order Vicinamibacterales; family Fen-181; genus CAVUTP01. The sequence continues at coordinate 210,758 of CAVUTP010000011.1, read as the reverse complement.
CGTTCGTCATGCCCTACTGGCCCTCGGTCGTGCAGCCGGCACCGGTGGTGCTGGCGCTGAGGCTGGTTTTCGGCGTCGCGGCACTGGCGGCGCTGTCGCGGCTGTGGCGCAGGCTGGCGCGCCCGGAGATGCGGCTCATCACCTCGCCCGACGACGTCTTCTCGCTCGTGCTGCTGGCGGCCTGGCTGCTCGCGGGGATCCTGGCGGCGCCCCAGCGCAGCGAGGCGGCGCTCGTCGCTTTCTTCGGCCTCACCGCGTTCTTCCTGGTGTACGTGCCGTTCTCGAAGATCTCGCACTACATTTACTGGCCGTTCATCCGCTATTACGTCGGCAGGCATCTCGGCCACCGCGGGGCCTACCCGACCAAGACCGTTCCGCGACACGCGTAGGAGCCGCGACGTGACCAGCAACGGCCAACCCGTCGGCGCCAGCCCCGCCGCATTCGTCGAAGGCCTCCGGCAGAAGCTCACCCGGCAAGCCGTACTGTCGTTCGCCAGCTGCGTGCACTGCGGCCTGTGCACCGACTCCTGCCACTACTACCTGGCCACCGGCGACCCGAAGATGGCGCCTGCCTACAAGGCCGACCAGGTGCGGAAGGTCTTCAAGGCGGAGGTCGACTGGCTCGGGCGGATCGCGCCGTGGTGGGTCGGGGGCCGGGCACTCACCGGCGAGGAGCAGCTCCGCGAGCTGCAGGACGTGGTCTTCGGGTCCTGCACGGCGTGCCGTCGCTGCACCTTCTCCTGCCCGTTCGGCGTGGACAAGGGCCTGCTCATCCGCATGGCGCGGGGACTGCTGACGGCGCAGGGAATCGCGCCCGCCGGCGTGCTCGCGGTCAGCAAGGATCAGTGGGAAACAGGCAACCAGATGGCGGTGTCCCAGCAGGACTACCTCGAGACGCTCGAGTGGCTGCAGGACGAGCTGCGCGATGCCACCGGCGATCCCGAGGCGTCGATTCCCGTCGACAAGCCGAACGCAAACGTCGTGTTCGTCGTGAACCCGCGGGAGATCAAGTACGCCCCGCTCTCGCTGCTCGCCGCGGCCAAGATCTTCCACGCCGCGGGCGAGGACTGGACGATGCCGTCGGTGGGCTGGGACAACACGAACTTCGGGTTGTTCTCGGGCGACGACGCCCTGGGCGCCCACATGGGACGGCTGGCCTACGACCAGATGATCCGGCTCGGCGGGCGGAAGATGGTGGTGTCGGAATGCGGCCACGGTTTCCGCGCCACCAAGTGGGAGGCCCCCAACTGGGCCGGCATGGACCTGCCCTTCCCGATCGAGAGCTTCCTGGAGACGATGGTCGGGTACCTGAACGCGGGCCGGATCGTCCTCGAACCCTCGCGGAACCCGAAGCCGGTCACGTATCACGACCCGTGCAACCTGGCGCGATCGGGGGGCATCACCGAGGAGCCGCGGTTCCTGCTCAAGCACGCCTGCCTCGACTTCCGCGAGATGACGCCGAACCGCCAGGAGAACTTCTGCTGCAGCGGCGGCGGGGGGGCGATGTCGATGGCGGAGTACACGCAGCGCCGGCTCCAGGTGGCGCGCGTGAAGGCGGACCAGATCAGCGGCGACCGGCGCAACGACAGTCGCCACGGCCTGCCACAACTGCGTCGACGGGCTGACCGACCTGATCAAGCACTACAAGCTGAAACTCCCGGTTCGCAACGTGTGCGAGTACGTCGGGGACGCGCTCGTGCTCGAGCGCCCGGGGGCCGCCAACCTCGAGACGATGCCGGCATCCGTCCGCGGCAAGACCGTCCTGGTCGTGGATGACGACCCGGACACGGTGGTGTACCTGACAGCACTGCTGCAGGACCATGGGCTCCGGACCCTGACGGCTCGCAACGCATCCGAGGGCCTCCAGGCGGCGCGGGACGCCCGCCCCGACGCGATCACCCTCGACATCTCGATGCCCGGGCGCTCCGGCATCGACGTCTTCACCCGCCTGCGGTCGTCGCGCGAGATGGCGTCCATCCCCGTGATCATCGTCACGGGCGCCATCGAGTTCAGGGAACTCGTCTACCACCGAAACGTGCCGCCGCCGGACGGTTACGTCGAGAAGCCCGTCAAGCCCGAACTGCTCCTCATGAGCGTCCGGAAGGTCCTGGAGCTGCGCCACCGCGCCGCGGCTCCACCGCTCGCGGGTGACCAATGATCGACGGGCGCGACGGGCACGCCGCCGGGGCGATCTGCCGCGCCTTCTTCGAGGAGGTGCCGTGCTACGTCACGGTCCAGGACCGCGACTGGCGGATCCTGCAGGCCAACCGCCGCTTTCGCGAGGACTTCGGCCCGCCGCCCGACGACGCCCCGTGGCGCTGCTACCAGGTCTACAAGCACCGCGACGAGCCGTGCCTGGCCTGCCCCGTGGCCGCGACGTTCGCCGACGGTCGGAGCCACAGCAGCGAGGAGGTGGCGACGACCCGCGCGGGAGAGCACAAGGACGTGCTCGTCGTAACCGCGCCCGTTCGGAACGAGCGGGGCGAGGTGGACCTGGTCATCGAAATGTCGACCGACATCAGCGAGACCCGGCGCCTGCAGTCGCAGCTGGCGAATTTGGGCATGATGGTCGGGCAGATCGCGCACGATGTGAAGGGCGTCCTGACGGGCCTCGACGGCGGCGTCTACATGGTCACCACCGGGATGGAGCGGCAGGACCGCGGCCGGCTCGAACAGGGCTGGGAGATGGTGCGCCGCAACGTGGACCGCGTCCGTACCTTGGTGCTCGACATCCTGTACTACGCCAAGGAACGCGAGCTGGAATACCGCCTCGCGTCGCCAATCCGGATCGTCGAGGACCTGGTCGCGACGTTTCAGTCGCGCGCCCGTGAGAGCGGGGTGGAGGTGCTGGCCGAACTCGATCCCGCCGCGATCGCGTTCGAGGTGGACGTGCGGGCCGTCGAAGCGATGCTCACCAATCTGCTGCACAACGCGCTCGACGCGTGCCGCGCCGATCCGTCCGGCCACGCAGGCCAGGTGCGCATCGGGGTCAGAGCCGAGGGCGAGGAGGTGGTGTTCGATGTTGCGGACAACGGCGTCGGAATGGATCGCGAGACGCGCGAGCGCGCCTTCACGCCGTTCTTCTCGTCGAAAGGCGGCAAGGGTACCGGGCTGGGTCTCTACATCGCGCACCGGATCGCGACGCAGCACGGAGGTTCGATCGACCTCTCGTCGAACCTGGGCGACGGGACCACCTTCACGGTCCATCTTCCGAAGGGCCCCATGAAGCCGCGCCGCCGGCCGTAGGGGAGGCCGTCGGGCCAGGCTTCGGAATCGCCTCCGCAGGCGTTCCGGTCTAGCGCTCCATCCCCCCGCCGTAGGCCAGGTATGGGTCCACGGCCGTGCCCTGCCACCAGCCCTCGCCCGGGCTCAAGGCCAGGATCGCGAAATGCAGGTGCGGGGTGTCCGCCGGCGCGTTGCCCGTCGTGCCGACGTAACCGATCACCTCGCCGCGCCGGAGGGCGCGGCCCTCGGCCAACCCTTCGGCGTAGCGGTCGAGGTGCGCGTAGTAGTAGACGAAGCGCCGCCACGGGTCGAATTGGTACACGCTGATCCCACCCCTCCTGCTCTCGAACAGCTTCCCAACGCTCCCGTCGTCCACGGCGAACACGGGCGTCCCGCGAGGGGCGAGGACGTCCACCGCTTCGTGACGGTGGCCCGCGCGCGCTTGTTCGAACGATCCCTTCCAGCTTTCAACCTGCGACCCGTCCAACGGAACGCGAAGCCCCCGTCCGCGCAGATCCTCGAGCACCGCCGGCAACTCGCGCACAGTCGGCAGCGGTGGTTTCGCTCCGGACGTGCCGACGCCCCGCTCCGCTCGGGGCGCCGAGCTGGCGGCGTCCTCGGGCACCTCCCGAGCGGTTCTCGGTATGACGATGGGCGGGCCGGCTTCGACGACAGCGGCGGGCCGGCGCGAGGACAGGCGCCAGTCGGCTACGGCGCCGACGCAGAAGCCGAGGAGCAGGACGATGGGCCAGCGTGTCCTGACCTTCCCCATGCAGGAGACCTCGCAAGAACCATTCCCCACGGTCGGGCATGAGCCTACAAGGGCGCGGGCTCGGGCGAACGGTCCGGGAACGGCTGACGAAGGGCTTCGGGCTCCCTTGGCCGGTCGAACGGCAGCCGCCTCAGCGCGGCAGCGTGAACTCCGCCACCAGCGGGAGATGGTCGCTCGCCACGAGGGCAAGCCGCGACCGGTGCAGCCTGAACGAGACGAGGCGGAGGGCCCCGTCGTAGTAGAAGTGATCGAGGTGGAGCAGGGGGAAGAGGCCCGGATACGTCTTCCGCCGCCCCAGCAGCCGCATGTCCACCGACTCGAAGTTCGAGCCCATCAGCCGGGTCGCCACGCCGCGCGTCCACTCGTTGAAATCGCCCATCACCACGCGCGGCCCGGTCAGTGTCCGGTGCTTCAGCACGTCTTCGCTGAGGAGCAGCCGCGCCTGGTGCGGGCGCGAGAGGTACCGGGTGCTGAGGTGAACGTTGTAGACGTGCAGTGTCAGCCCCGCCGGCGTCTTCAGGTCCACGCGCAGGCACCCCCGGCGCTCGCGCCGGTGCCAGGTGATGTCGTAGTTCTCGCGGCGGACAATGGGTAGTCGGGAGAAGGTGGCGTTGCCGTATGGCATCCCCCGGCGCAGGCGGTTCTGCCCGAAGGCAAAGTAGTACCCCAGCTTCCGGGCGATGAACGCCACCTGGTCGGCCTGCTCGTCGATCGCGGCGTCCCCCCGGAAGATCTCCTGGACGGCGACGACGTCCGCGTCGAGGCGGGCAATCACCTCCGCGATCCGGGCGGGGCTCACGCGCCGGTCGAAGCCGCGGCACCGATGGACGTTGTAGGTTGCGACTCGAATCACTGCGGCGCTCGAGGATCCAACCGACCAGCTCCGGACCGCGCTCCTGCCGGCTGCGGTTCTTCCACCGCTCGTAGCTTATCTCGGTCGGCTGCTTCAAGTCCTCCGTGAAATCGCGCTCGAGTCGGTGCGAAGGCGCGGCGCAGAGGGCGATATTCACCTCGTCGTCCAGGCCGAACGAGCGGTTGTCGGAGCTGGTCGTCCCGATCTCCGTCCGCTGGCCGTCCACGAGCAGCACCTTGACCGCCGGCAACGGGCGCAACTGTAATGAGTTACCATGTGCCGTCCGCAGGGACCAGAGCTCGTTCCCTGACCCCGATCCGTGACCCCCGATCCCCGCCCACGCGAGGTGACCCGTGAGACGCTGTGCCGCCATCCTGCTGTTCGTGCTGGTGTTCCCGATCCTCGCCGCCTCGCAGCCGGCGCCCGCGGCCGGCCCGAACCCGGCGCTCCGGACGCCGCTGCCGCAGGCGGTGCTCGACCTGCTGGCCGACGAGATTTCCGGTCAGATGATCTTCAACAACGAGGTGCTGCTGGCCGGCGCCCCCTGGGTGCGCCACCCCAAGGAGTTCACGACCACCTTCTCCGAGGCGCAGAAGATCTACGACCTGGCCCGCGGCTATGGCATCGAGACGGCGAAGCTCGAACGTTACCCGGGCACCCGCACGTTCGACTACCCGACCGAGGGCGAGTTCTGGACCGTGGAGCCCGAGAAGCGGCTCGTCGCCCGCCTCGGGGCCGACGCGGCACTCGTCGCCGGCGGGTCGTCCTCGGCCGACGTGACCGGCGAGCTCATCTACATCCCGCCGATGCCAATCGAGAATCTGAAGAGGACGCTGGAGGCCGGGCCGCCCGCGAAGTACCGCGGTACGCTGGCGCTGATGTGGTCGCACGCGCGAGAGGAGGCCGCGAAGCTGCTGGATGCGGCGGGCGTGGCGGGGGTGATCACGTTCAGCTCGCGCGACCGGTACCTCGATCCGAACCAGGTGGTCTACGGCGGCGGCTCGTACAAGAACCCGAACCTGAAGGTCGGCCTCAACGTGTCGTGGCGGCAGTGGTCGGAGCTGCTCGAGGACGTGCAGCTGGCGGCGGGCGCAGGGAAGAAGGTCGTCGTGCGGGCGCGGACGAAGGTCGAGACGTTCCCGGACAAGTTCGAGGCTGTCTATAGCACCATTCCCGGGACGGAACCCGAGGCCAAGGGGGTAATCTTCACCGGCCACCTGTTCGAGGGTTACGTGAAGCGCGGCGCCAACGACGACATGAGCGGCTGCGTGGTGCAGCTGGAGATCCTGCGCGCGCTCAACAAGCTGATTGCCGAGGGTGCGCTGCCGCGGCCCCGCCGCACGATTTACTTCCTGTGGCCGAACGAGATCTCCGGGACCTACGAGTTCATCAAGCAGAACCCGGGCATCGCACGCAAGTGGAGCATCAACATCAACATGGACATGGTGGGCGAGGCGCTGCGCGCAAACAACGGGCTCTTCACGATGAGCGAGACGCCGGACCACCTGCCCAGCTACCTCGACGGTCTCTCGAAGGCGATCCTCAACTACGTCTGGCGAACCAACGACGTCGTCTACTTGCCCGACTCGCCGCGCGGGCGGCCCGGCGGGCAGTATTTCCCGAAGCCGATGATGGAGAAGAACGGATCGACGGACGCGTTCCGCTTCTACATCCACCGGGCGACCGGCGGCAGCGACCACATCTGCTTCAACAACCCCGTGGTCGGTGTCCCCGGGATCGAGTTCTTCGTGTGGCCGGACCAGTGGTATCACGCGGACACCGACACGCCCGACAAGTCGGACCCGACCGAGATGAAGCGCGTGGCCTTCATCGGCGCTGCCGCCGCGTGGGCCGCCGCCAACTGCACGGACGAGGTCGTGACGGGCCTCGTGGACGCCACCTCGGACTTCGGCTACGCGCGGGTTGCCGAACGCGACCTGCCCAAGGCGCTGGGCTACGTCGAGTCTGCCCCGCCGGCAGCGCTCGAGGCTGCGCTTGCCCGGGCCCTCAATGCGGCGGACTTCGCGGTGGACCGCGAGATTGGCGCGCTCCGCTCCATCGAGGAGATCCACAGCGGGTCCGCGCGGGCCAGGACCGCCGTCTCCAACCGGGTGCAGCAGTGGGAGCTGTACCGGGCGGGCCTGAAGTCGCAGATCACCGGGTACGCAAAGGTGCGAGGCTACGCGCCGCCGAAGGCCGTCAGGGCGGGGAAGCCGGCCCCGCTGGAGACCCGGGCGCAAGCGATGGTCCCCGCGTTCGACCCGGCCGTGAACGGGCAGCAGTTTTCGCTCAACGCCTTCCCGGCGTGGACCGCGCACCTGAAGGAGCACCCCGACGCGCTCAAGGCGATCGGCCTCACACCGCAGACGGCGAACACGATCCTCAACTACGTGAACGGCAAGCGCAGCGCCGCCACCATCCGGAACTACGCGGCTGCCGAAACGGGCCAGGACCTGTCGCTCGAGAGCGTGCTTGCTTGCGTCGATCTGCTCAGGCAGATCAAGTGGCTTCAGTAGTCCGACTCACGACTTCAGGCCTCGGAGACTGCTGAGCGCCCAGCACCACCACCACTTCGTGCGTGGCCCCGTCGTCCCGCAAGGGAATCGCGAGCGGATCGACGGCGACGCCGTCCAGGGACGCCGTATCGACACCGCGGCAGCGGTGTTGCGGGTTGGCGACCAGAATCCGGTACACCGTGGCTCCGTGCCGCCATTCCATCCGATATCCGTCCCAGCGGGCCGGGATGCTCGGGGCGACGGTGAAGGCGGCGCCATGACGACGGAGGCCCAACATCGCCTCGATCGCCGCCTGGTACATCCACCCCGCCGAACCGGTATACCAGGTCCAGCCGCCCCGGCCGACGTGCTGCGGGTGCGCGTACACGTCGGCCGCCACGACGTAGGGTTCGCCCCGGTAACGTTCGATGCCTTCGCCCGTGCGCGTGTGGTTGATCGGGTTGAGCATGTGGAACAGTTCCATCGCCTCGTCGCCCTGACCCAGTCGCGCGAGCGCGATCACGGCCCAGAGCGCGGCGTGCGTGTACTGCCCGCCGTTCTCCCGCAGGCCCGGGAGGTAACCCTTGATGTAGCCGGGGTCCTGCGTCGTGCGGTCGAAGGGCGGCGTCAGCAGCAGCACGATCTGCGCGTCGCGGCGGACCAGATTCGCTCGGACCGCGTCCATGGCCCTCTCCGCACGGCGCGGCTGCGCGCGCCCGGACAGCACCGCCCACGACTGCGTCAGCGAGTCGATCCGGCACTCCTCGTTCTGCACCGACCCGAGGGGCGTCCCGTCGTCGAAGTACGCCCGCCGGTACCAGTCGCCATCCCAGGCAAGCTCCAGCATGCCGGTCAGCCAGTCGGCCTCGCCGCGGTAGCGCTCGGCCAGGTCGGCGCGCCCCCTGACGGTGCACAGTTCCGCCATCTCCCCGAGGACGACCGTGAGGAACCAGCCGAGCCACACGCTCTCGCCGCGACCCTCGTGCCCTACCCGGTTCATCCCGTCGTTCCAGTCGCCGGCGCCCATGAGCGGCAGGCCATGCCCGCCGTATTTCAGCGCGCGGTTCACGGCGCGCAGCGCATGCTCGAACAGCGAGGCCGACTCGCCGGAGAGGGTCGGCTGTTGGTAGGCGTCCGCCTGTCCCGGTTCCAGCGGCGGCGCTTCGAGGAACGGCACGGGCTCGTCGAGGACCGACTCGTCGCCAGTCCGCGACACGTACATCGCGACTGCATAGGGAAGCCAGAGCAGGTCGTCCGAGCAGCGCGTACGAGTTCCCCGCCCGGTGGGGGGGTGCCACCAGTGCTGGACGTCGCCCTCGACGAACTGGCGCGCGGCGGCGCGCAGCAGGTGCTCGCGGCAGAGGTCCGGTCGTGTATAGAGCAGCGCCAGCACGTCCTGGAGCTGATCGCGGAAGCCAAAGGCGCCACCGGGCTGGTACGGACCGCTGCGCGCCCAGATCCGGCAGCTCAGGCCCTGGTACACCAGCCACCGGTTCACGAGCAGGTCGAAGGAGTCGTCGGGCGTGCTCACCTGGACGGCGCCCAGCGTCTCATCCCAAAAACGTTCGACCCGCGCACGCGCCGCCTCGATGGCGACCAGGGATCCGTAGGAGGCCGCGAGTTCGGCGGCCTGGCCGCGATCGCGCCCCTCGCCGAGGATGAACGCGACCCGCCGTGTCTCACCGGGTGCGAGCGTGATCGCCAGGTGCAGCGCCGCGCACGGGTCGAGCCCGGCGCCGCTTCGTCCCGCCAGCCGGTCGCGAAACAGGGCCGCGGGCCTGGCGGGGCTGCAGTGGCGTCCGATGAAATCCCCACGGTCGCACGTGTACGAGCGCGGCGGCTCGGTGGCGTGCCAGAAGGCGACGCGGCCGCTGAACTCGCCGTTGTAGGCGTTGCGCGCGAAGATGGCCCCCGACGCGTCGTCCACCTCGCTGACGACGAAGCGGCGGTCGCCGGGGCGCGGCGGCCCCAGGCACCATTCGACGTAGCCGAACACGCTGAGGCGCCGGCTGGCAGTTGACGTGTTCGTCAGCGTCAGCACCGACAGCTTGACCGGGTCGTCGGTGGCGACGAACACTTCCAGTTCCTGCTCCAGGCCCGCCAACGCGTGCTCGTAGCGTGTCGCGCCGGCGCCGTGCCGCACCACCCATCGCCCATCGTCGGCCTGCCGGGGCAGGGGGCCCGGCGTCGCGCCCCAGATGGCGCCTGACGCGTCGTCTCGCAGGTAGATCGCTTCCCCAGTCGGATCGGGAATCGGATCGTTGGCAAAGGGCGTCAGGCGGTTCTCGCGGCTGTTCACCGCCCAGGTGAACGCCGACCCGCCTGCGGTGACCATCGTCCCGAATTCGGGGTTCGCGAGCACGTTCGACCACGGCAGGGGCGTCTCGCGATCGCCATCGAGGACGACGACGTACTCGCGCCCATCGCGCGTGAAGCCCCCAAGTCCGTTCTCCATCAGGAGTGGGGGAACCGCGACGGGGACCGCGGCAGGCTCCGGTCGCCGCAGTTCGATCGAGGGCAGGGCCGCCTGCTCCGGGTAGAGCCATGGGGCCGGCCGATCGAGCTGCGGTTCCAGGTCCCCGAGATCGCTGCGCAGGACGACGCGGGCGACGGCGACGAGGAGGTGACAATCCGCCTCTCTCATGCCGTCAGTCCTCAGCAGGAAGATGCCGCCGGGCTTGTCGTTCCACCCCGCGAAACGCGGCTCGCGCACCAGGCTTGCCAGCGATCCCTGCACCTCGTCGAGGTAATCGACCGGTTGCTCGTTGAGGATCACCAGGTCCGCGCGAAGGCTCTTCACGCGCCAGTATTCCTGTGCGTGCAGGAGCTGCCGGGCGAGCGCCACGCCCGCCGCGTCGGTCACGCGGACGAGGACGACAGGGAGGTCCCCGGAGATGCCGTGGCCCCAGAGGTTCGCCTGTCCCAAGGTGTTGCGGGAGATGTCCTTCGGGCTGATGCACGACGCGTCGGCCCCGAAGACCCGTGACCCGACCCGATCGAATAGCATCGCCTGCGCATCGTTCAGGCCCAGGTGCTGGAGCGTGACGTGCGCATGCGTGAAGGCCATCGAGAGGACGCGCGACGCGGCGCTGCCATCGCGGTACTTCTGCATCAGCGTGACTGCCGCCGCACGGCTCGACGCCACGCCCGTGGCGAAGGTCATCCTCACGAATGCCCCGGGAGCCAGTCGAATGCGCTCGCGCAGGACGGCCACAGGATCGAGCACGGCGCCGGTGGTACCCGAGAGCGGCCGCCCGTCGAGGGCCGCGGGGTTGGCCAGCGATCGTCCCCGTCCGAGGAACCGGGCGCGGTCCGTTTCCCACTCCACGGCCCCGCCCAGCCGGCCATCCACCCCCAGCACCGAGAATGCCCAGGCAGGCGGTTCGTCCGAGGCGCGCGGCCGCCGGGAGAAGAGGAGGCCCGCGCTCTGCCCGTCGTACTCCGTCTCGACGAACAGCTTTCCGAAGGCCGGGTGCGAGAAGTCGTCCTCGGGCCGTGCCAGCACGATCTCCGCGTAGCTGGTGACCTCCAGCTCGCGCTGGCGATCGCCGCGGTTGGTGATCGACAGGCGGCGCACCTCCACGTCGTCCTCGGGAGACACCGCCACCTGCAGCTGCGTCTCGAAGTCGCCGTCGCGGCGGCGGTACGTGATCTTGTCGAGCTCGAAGGTCGTTTCGTAGTCGTCCGGTTCGGTCCCGACCGGCAAGTAGGTCGGTGACCACACGCGGCCGGACCATGGGTCCCGAAGGTAGATGAAGTTGGCGCCGGCGTCCGACGTCCGGTCCTCGCGCTGCCGGGTGACGACGAGGCCCCGCCAGGCGCTGAACCCGCCGCCGGCGTGCGTCAGCGCCACGGTGTAGCGGCCGTTGGACAGGAAGTGGGCGTGCGGGCTCGTGGTGTGAGGGGACTTGAACCGCCTCGAGGCGAACGCGGATGCCGGCGCCGCCACGGTCGCGGCTTCAGCCGGCCGCGGCTCGGACAGGATGGCTTCGCGCGGCACGCGTTCCTGGAGCAGCAGCTCGGTGGCCTGGATGCGCGGATCGGCGTGGAACCGAGCCACGAACACGTCGTCGCGCACGACGTTGGTGAGCGCGACGAGCGACATGCCCTGGTGGTGGGCGAAATACGCCCGCACGATGACGGGACCGGAGTCGGCCGGAGCCGCAGCGCCCTCGGGTACCGCACGCAGGCGTGGGCGGTAGTCCACCGACTCGTAGAAGCCGAACCGGCCGTTGAGGCCAACCCGCGCCAGTCGCTCGAGGTTCGAGGCGGACACGGCCGGGTCCAGGACGCTGGCCAGCGCGGTGGCGTAAGGCGCCACCACCAGGTCGTCGGTGAGGCCGCGCTTCAGCCCGAGCCCGGGAACGCCGAACGCCTTGTACTGATAGGTGCCCGCGCGATCGGTGAACGAATACGCCGACTCCGAGATGCCCCACGGGATGCCGTGCTGCTGCCCGTAGTCGATCTGCCGCCGCAGGCTGGCGCGACAGCTCTGATCCAGCAGGGTGCCCGGGAAGCTGCGCATCAGCAGCAGCGGCATCAGGTACTCGAACATCGTGCCGCCCCACGACATGAGGGTGGCCCGTCCGTCCACGTTCGTCACGAGGCGGCCGAGATGGAACCAGTGGTGCTGCGGCACATCGCCCTTCGCGATGGCGACGAAGCTCGCCAGGCGGGCCTCGGATGCCAGCAGATCGTAGAACGACGCGTCGAGCTGTCCGGGGCCCTCGGCATCCGCCAGGCGGTAGCCAATCGCGAAGATGCGGCGCCGCCGATCGTAGAGGAAGTCAAACCGCATGGCGTCGGCCGTCGCGGCGGCGCGCGCCGCGAGGCCTTGTAGCGCGGCCGGAGGGGCGTCGGCCGGCGCGTGCAGCAGGGCCAACGCGTCCAGGACGGCGCGTGACCAGAAATCGACCTCCGGGTCGAGTTCCTCCGCCCCTTCCGATTCGGTCCGCCCGGCGGCTTCCTCCAGGCGGGCGGCGAGCGCGTCGAGCGCGTCGAGCGCGCGATCGCCGGCCGCCGCGCCGCGGGCCGTCGAGGCGACATCGCGGGCGAGCTGGTTGATTCGGGTCGCCCGGCCGCGCTCCGCCGCGTGCACGGCCGTCGGCCAGGAGACCTCGGCCAGGATGCCCGCGGTGTCGGCAAGCCCGGCGAGACGCTGCGTCGAAGTCTGCGGGTGCGCGACCACGTCCGCCAGGCCGCGCGCCAGCGCGATGAGCGCGGCCGCGAGGTTGCCGCTGTCCACGGTCGAGACGTAGCGGGGGTGCAACGGCGCGAGCGTGGCGGTGTCGTACCAGTTCAGGAAATGGCCCTCGTACCGCTCCAGCCCCTCCAGCGTGGTCAGCGTCCGGTCGACCCGCTCGATCAGCGCCCCCGTGGAGATGTAGCCGAGATCGTGGGCGGCGAGCGTGGAGAGCAGGCTGAAGCCGATGTTGGTGGGCGAGGTGCGCCGGGCCAGCTGGGGGGCGGCGTCGTGGTCGCCTTCCTGGAAGTTGTCCGGTGGCAGCCACGCGTCTACAGACGTGACGAAGGTCTCGAAGTAGCGCCACGTCTTGCGGGCGGCGCGGCGCAGCATCACGCGCTCCCGATCCGAGAGGGGACGCACGCGGGTCGCGGCGGGCAGGCTCAGCCAGTAGGCGATGCCCGGGGCCAGCATCCACAGGACCAACACGGGGGAGGCCGCCGGCAGCACGCCTCTGTGCCAGCCCGCAACGGTCAGCGCGACCAGGACCGCTGCGATCGGGCTCGCGGCCATTTCGGCGATGAAACGGTGCAGCCCCCGCCGGCCGACGAGGCCTGCCGCCTTGCCCGCCGTCGTCGCAGCCGTCTCCCACTCGAGCAACCGCCGCCTGGTCACGGCCAGGCGGACGAGGGTCAGCGCGATGGCGTGCACCGTGCCGGAGGCGTGGTACGCGAGGAAGGTCACCGTGAGGAGCACCTGCGCCAGGACGGTGACGGTGTCGTTCCGGAGGTTGCGCAGGAACACGGGGACCGACTGCGCCTTGGCCGGACCCGCGACGAGGCGCGCCGCCAAGGGCAGGAGTTGCGACGCGATCACGCCGAGAACCGCCGCCGGCCAGAACCAGTGGCTGCCCGGAAGGGCGATCCACCCGGCCACGAGCACAGCCAGGAGCGCCGGGGCGACCAGGCTGCGGCGCAGGTTGTCGAGGATCTTCCAGCGGCCGATCAGCGGCACTGGGTTGCGCTTCAGGCCGCGCCGCGAGGGGACGAAGGGGAACAGCCAGAAGAGGATCTGCCAGTCGCCGCGGATCCAGCGGTGCTGGCGCCGGGCGTGGGACAACACGCTCGACGGGTACTCGTCCACCAACTCGACGTCCGACACCAGCGCGACGCGGGCGTGGAGCCCCTCGAAGAGATCGTGCGACAGGAGCGCGTTCTCGGGCACCGTGTCCTCGAGCGCCGCCGTGAACGCGTCGACGTCGTAGAGCCCCTTGCCGGTGAAGATCCCCTCGCCGAACAGGTCCTGGTAGGTGTCGGAGACCGCCGTCGTGTACGGGTCGACCCCGGTGTGGCCCGAGTAGAGCCGCGCGAAAAGCGAGCCGGCCGCGCTCGTGAAGGTGACGCTCACGCGCGGCTGCAGGATGCCATAGCCCTCCACGACGCGACCGTTCCGGCTATCGAACGTCTGGCCGGTTGAGCGGGTGGGTGATGATGCCGATCAGCTCGCGGGCGGCGCCACGCGGCAGGCGCGTGTCGGTGTCGAGCGTGATGCAGTACCGAACCTTCGGCGGCACGGCCTGGTCGCCCGCGTGAAGCACGAAGCTCGTGTCGGTGGCGCCGCGCAGCAGCCGGTTGAACTCCTCGATCTTCCCGCGCTTCCGTTCCCATCCCATCCAGATGCTCTCGCGCGGGTTCCACTGGCGCACGCGGTGGAAGAGGAAGAACCGGTCGCGCGTGTCGGGAGCATGCTTGGCGTTGAGTTCCTCGATGCCGGCGCGCGCCGCCGCGAGGATTGCCCTGTCGAGGGGCATGTTCTCGGTGGCCGCGTCGCGGAAATCGCTCAGGACCGCGAAGTGGATGTTGGGATCCACGTTGCCGAGCGCCTGGACCTCGAGGTGCGAGATCAGCTCGCTGACGCCTTCGACGCTGTCGAGAAGCGTCGGCACGATGACCATGGTCCGCGCCGCGTCTCCCACGCGGTCGAGGTCGAGCCGGGGCAGCCGCCGCGGCGGGATCAGCCGCGCGATGACCTGCTGCACGACCTGGATGGCGAGCTCGCTTGCCGGGACCAGCGTCAGCAACGCCACCAGCACGAGTTTCAGACCGTCCCAGCCGTGATACGAGGCGTAGCTAACCGCGACGGCGACGAGGAGCAGCGTCCCCAGCGCGATGGCGCCGAGGTACCCAGGAGTTGCGTGGCGGAAGACGAATCGCCGGATTCGCAGCGTCGCACCGGGCGTCCAACCGATGCCCTCCTCGAACCGGCCGCGGGCGCTTCCAATCAGGTAGTGGCCGACGTGGGCCCCCCGCGCCTCGCGTTCCCGCTCGGCCACCTGGCGTGCGCGTTCCACGGCCTTGAGCGCCACGCGCATCTGCCCCTCGCCGGTCGGCTCCGCCAGTTCCTCCACCGCGTGCCGGTAGCGATCGCGGCTGCGGAAGTCCATCCGGCCGTAGACGCCGGCAGGGTCGCGCAACAGCACCTGCTCGACCAGGCTGACGCTCTCGAAGAACTCGCTCCAGTCGAACGTCGAGACGAGGCGCAGGCTGCCGACGAGGTTCGCCATGGCCGCCTGTTCCGCCGCCTGGTAGCGCGCCTCCGCCCGGATGACGTCCTCGATCGTCTGGCCGCGTGCGTCGAGGGCCGCGGCAAGTTCCTCCCGGAGTGCGGCCGCCGCCGGGCCGTGCTCGCGCGAGCGCTGCAGCAGGCGGATCACGAACGCCGGGTGGAACTGGGAGGGCCAGGCGCGGGGCGCGCCCTGGGAGGCCTCCATCGTGGCGGCGAGCCGGTCGGCCTCCAATCGCTGGGTACGGCCCGCCGACATGACCTCCGCCCGCGCGCGAAGGTGCTCGACGAGCGCCAGCTTGAGCGCGCTCGGCCACGCCCAGATCTCGCCGATCGTGAGCGGAGTGACCGACTGGAACGCCGTCACGAACCGGTGCAGGCGCTGCGCGTCGAGCCGGCCGGCACTGCAGCGGATCAGCTCCAGGGCCATCGCGCAGATCCTCGGGAGCCCGGCGAACTCATCGGCGGTGATGGCCGGAAGCCGTCGATAAAACGCGGGAGGCAGGTCGCTGCGGATGTCGCGAATGGCGCCCGTGACCATGTGGAAGTTGTCGAGCAGCCACTCGGCCGCGGGCGAGGTGGGCTCGCCTGCCCGGGCGTCGTCTTCGAGCGCCGTGTAGAGCTGCCGCAGCCTTCGCTCGTGTTCACGCACGTCCCGCAGCTGCCGAACCGGCTGGCGGCGGCGCCGTTCGGGAGTCAGGAGCGCGGCCAAGCGGCGGGCGTACTCCTCCAGCGGCTCGATCCCGAGGAGTTCCGCTCCCTCGCCCGCCTCGCGGGCCCCGGCAAAATCGTTCACACTCATGTTCGACAGGGCCTTGCGAGCGAGAGCAAGCTATCGCCCGGGGAATGGTCGGGTCGGCCTCGAAATGACGGGAATGTCCCCACAGCAAGGGTACAACGGCCGGCAAGCTCGTGCGCATTATCTTGGAATTTCGTCTTGCGCCCCGGGAAGGGGGCTATGGTCCCAACCCGTCATCCCCCGGTCCCCGCCACCAGTCCGTGCTCGTCACCTGGGAAATCCGGCGGCCGAAGCTCTTCGTCCCCCGCCGCGCGCGGGATTGGTCCGACGAGCGGATTGGCATCGTGCTGGGGCCACGAGCTGGCTCAACGGCGAGCCGGTCGAGGTCGACATGACCGCGACGGTGAAGTTCCAGACAACGAAGTAGTCGTCGGCCGCCGGCGGCTCTCCCTGGCCGGTCCGCCCAGGGAATTGCGCTACGATCGGCGGCATGGACACGACCATCGGGACGCTGACCGCCGAGATCCGCTCGTTTCGCGACGCGCGGGACTGGCTCCAGTTCCACAACCCGAAGGAGCTCGCCGTGGCGATCGCGGCGGAGGCCGGCGAGCTGCTCCAGCACTTCGTCTGGCAGAGCCCGGAGCAGTCCGACCGCCGCGTTGCCGACCGGCGGGATGCGATCGCTTCCGAGATCGCCGATGTCGCAATACTGCTCTTCGAGCTGGCCGACAATGCGGGGATCGACCTGGCCGCCGCCATGCGCGCCAAGCTCGCGCGCAACGAGGAGCGCTACCCCGTCCACCGCGCCCGCGGATCCAACGCGAAGTACGACGAGCTGTGAGCGACCCCGACGCGCCCCACCACCGGCGTCCGCGCTACCAGGGCCGGAATCCCCGGCGCTTCGAGGAGAAGTACAAGGAGCACGCGCCCGAAAAGTACCCGGAGACGATTGCCAAGGTCCTGGCATCGGGGAAGACGCCGGCGGGCGCGCACGTGCCCGTCATGGTGGCCGAGGTTCTTGCCGCGCTCGACCCCGCACCCCGCAAGGCGGCCGTGGACTGCACGCTCGGCTACGGGGGCCATGCCGGGCTGATGCTGCCGCGACTCCTCCCGGGCGGCTTCCTGCTCGGCCTCGACGTGGATCCGGTGGAACTTCCAAGGACCGAAGGCGCGGTTGCGGTCGCTGGGCTTCGGTCCGGACGTGTTCCGGGCGCGGCGGTCGAATTTCGCCGGCCTTCCGCAGGCGCTGAGCGCCGAGGGCCTGGCGGGTGCGGACTGCATCCTCGCGGACCTCGGCGTCTCCTCGATGCAGCTTGACTCTCCGAGCCGCGGCTTTTCGATCGGCGAATCCGGGCCGCTGGACATGCGGATGAACCCGCAGCGCGGTCAGCCGGCGTCCATGTGGCTCCGGAAGATCTCCGCGGCGAAGTTGGCGGGGATGCTGGCCGAGTACGCTGACGAGCCTCACGCCCCGGTGCTGGCTGCCGCCCTCGCCGGACAACGGCTCGAAGACACGGCGGCGCTGGCCGACGCCGTTCGCGCGGCGCTGCCCGGCGCGGGCGAGGAGGAACAAGCGCTGTCCGTGCGGCGCGTCTTCCAGGCGGTCCGCATCGCGGTCAACGAGGAGTTCACCGCGCTCGAGATGCTGCTTCGGCACCTGCCCGGGTGCCTCAACCCGGGCGGTCGCGTCGCGATCCTCTCGTTCCACTCCGGCGAGGACCGGAGGGTGAAGAAGGCGTTCCAGGCTGGCTTCCGCGACGGCGCGTACGAAGCGATTGCCGAAGACATCATCCGGCCGGCGCCGGCCGAGTGCCGCGCCAATCCCCGCGCGAGGCCAGCGAAGCTGCGGTGGGCGCAGCGGCGACTATAATCGCCCGGTGTCCTTCGCCTCGGCTGGCTTCTGGCTGTTTTGTGTCGTGGCCGTCGGGCTTGCCTGGATCACGCCGCGGCGGCACCGCTGGGTGACCCTGCTCGGCGCGAGCTACGCGTTCTACGGCAGCTTCGGCCTCGAGATCCTCGGCGTCCTCGTCCTCCTCACGGCGGCGGTCTACGTCGTGTCGCGGCTCATGGCGCGAGCCGCCGGCCGCAGCCGGCGTCTCCTGCTCGCGCTCGACATCGGCGTGCCGCTCTCGGCGCTGGTCGTCTTCAAGTACCTCGACCTCTTCTGGCAGGCGCTGCTCTCGGTGGCGGGGCCATTCGCGGGCCGTCCCGCGGAGCCCTTCAACCTGCTGGTGCCGATCGGCATCTCGTTCTACGTCTTCAAGCTGATCAGCTATGCGGTGGAGGTGTACCACCGGCGCATTCCTCCCGAGGAGCACCCCGGCTACTTCGCACTCTATGTGGCGTTCTTCCCGCAGATCCTCGCGGGCCCCATCGAGCGGCCCGGCCAGCTGATCCCCCAACTGCGTGAGCCTGCACGCTTCGACCCCGCGGCAACATTCGCCGGCGTCCGGCTGGCCTCGTGGGGTCTCTTCAAGAAGCTGGTGGTCGCGGAGCGGCTTGCCTTCTACGTGGGCGAGGTGTTCCTCGCGCCCGAGTACAAGTCGTTTCACCTGGTCCTCGCCGCCTGGCTGCTACTACATCCAGATCTACTGCGACTTCTCGGGCTACTCGGACATCTCGATCGGGATCTCCCGCGCGCTGGGTTTCTCGCCGCCGGCCAACTTCGACTACCCGTACTTGAGCCGGGACGTGAGCGAGTTCTGGAGGCGCTGGCACATCACGCTTTCCTCCTGGCTTCGCGACTACCTGTTCCTGCCGATCGCCTATGCCGTCATGCGGAAGCTGCCAGACGGGAACCTGCTGGGCGCAAGGAGCGAGGCCTGGGCGTACGCGGCGGGCATCCTCGTGACGATGCTGCTCGGCGGACTGTGGCACGGTGCGGCCTGGACGTTCGTGGCGTGGGGCGCGCTGCACGGCGGGTTCCTGGTGGCGTCGTACTTGACAAGACGATGGAGGAAGCGGGCGGTGAGGGTCGCGGGCCTCCACCGGGCGCCCCGGCTCCACCACGTCTTGCAGGTGTTCCTCACGTTCAACCTCGTCGCCCTCGCCTGGATTCCGTTCCGCGCCACCTCGTTCGAGAACGTCCGCGAGTACCTGCACTACATGCAGCTGAAGCTCCCGCCCGCGGGCGTGGCGAACCTGCTGTTCGATGCCGCGCTCGTCGCGGTGCTCCTCGCGCTCGAGTACGCGCAGCGCAACCCGTCCCGGTTTCCGCACCTGCAACGCGCGCCATTGTCGGTCAAGGCCGCCGGGTACGCGGTGTTCCTGGTGGCGCTCATCGTCCTGTCCGTCGACTCGGCCAACCCCTTCATCTACTTCCGCTTCTGACCATGGCGAACCACATGGGCCGAACGGCGGCTACCC
Source organism: uncultured Acidobacteriota bacterium (assembly GCA_963744445.1). GTDB lineage: Bacteria > Acidobacteriota > Vicinamibacteria > Vicinamibacterales > Fen-181 > CAVUTP01. The sequence continues at coordinate 191,564 of CAVUTP010000011.1, read as the reverse complement.
GCGTGACGACGGCGGTGCTGGTGTTCATCGCCAGCCTGCTCGTCCTCGACCGGGCGATATCCACCGGGCTGACACGGCTGGGCCGGTGGGCCGAGGAGCGGTCGGAACTGCGCCGCACGCTCGAGGCCCTGCCCGGGAAGGCGTCCTACCAGGTACTCGTTCTCGGCACGTCGCGGACCTTCGAGGCCGTGCACCCGTCCCAGATCGAGCGGACGCTGGGAGTGAAGGCCTTCAAGGAGGCCTCGAAGGGCAAGGGTCTGCGATATTCGGTACGAGTTCTACAAGCTCTACCGTGAAATCGTCGGCAGGCCGAAGGTCGTTCTGTACGGCGTGGACTACTTCATGTTCGGGATGCCGTCCGATGCCTGGCCTCTCTCTCGCCTGCGCGCCGGCGCCGGCGCGTCCGGGCCGCCGGCGAGTGAGCGGTTCACGCCCTTGCTGACGTTCGCCCGCAAGGCATCGAACGACCGCGCCATCCTCGCCGCCCTCGAGCGGGCACAGCAGCGGCTCTCGTCTGCGTCCGGCACGTTCGACCCCGAGCACAACCAGGCGCACATGGCCGCGTACACGGGCAGGGAGGCCTCGCGCGTCGTTCCCCGGCCCGAGCCGGCGCGGTACGAGCGGATACCCTTCGCCCGCTTCCCGGGAATCGAGGGCGAGTTCCTGCGGCGCCTGCTCGAGGCGTGCGCCGCGGACGGCGTGATGGTGATGTTCGTCTACCCGCCGGACTACCTGGCCACGCGCCGCACCAACTACGAGCACCAGGCGTTCGCCGCGGAGATGAGGCGGGTGATTGCCGGTGCTCCGCACGCGTTTTTCTTCGACTACGACGACCCGAAGCGCTTTCGCACGGCGGACCCATCGCTGTTCTGGGACGGCGACTACGGCAACCAGAACTCCCACCTCTCACGGCGCGGGGCGGATGATTTCGCGCATCTCTACCTGCCCGACCTCGCCCGGGTGCTCGAAGGCGCCCGCTGAGGCGCTCTTCATCGTGGTCGGCGGCAGCTCGACGTTAACCGCCCCTCTTTTCAGCCCTCGAATGTGGCGCTACACTGTTCCAGTTCCGGTCACCCCAAGGTTATGCATCACCAGGCGCCGTACCACGGCCCTCTGCTGAATGTCGTGCGTGATCTGTCGTTCGCGCGCGAGCTGCCGCGTGTCGCGGAAATCGTGCGGAAGGCGGCGCGCCGGCTCACGAACGCCGACGGCGTGACCTTCATCCTCCGCGATGACGGCCGCTGCCACTACTACGACGAAGACGCCATCGGTCCGTTGTGGAAGGGCCGTCGCTTCCCGCTCGAGAGCTGCATCTCGGGGTGGGTCATGCTCAACCGGAAGGCCGTCGTCATCCGGGACATCTACGCGGACGCACGCATACCGCACGACGCCTACCGCCCCACGTTCGTGAAGAGCCTGGCCGTCGTGCCCGTTCGCAAGAGCGATCCGATTGCCGCGGTAGGCGCGTACTGGGCGACCACGCACGAGGCGACGGCTGATGAAGTGGATGTCCTTCAGGCCGTCGCCGATGCCGCGGCCCTCGCCCTGGAGAACGTCAAGCTGTACGGCGACCTGCAGGCGGCGATCGCCCGCGAGCGGTCCGCGCGCGAGACGGCGGAGCAGTCGAACAGGCTGAAGGACGAGTTCCTCGCAGTGGTCTCGCACGAACTGCGGACGCCGCTGCACGTGATCCAGGGGTGGTTGTGGCAGCTCGACCAGCCGAGCGCCACGCCCGAGCAGCGGCGCCGCGCCATCGAGGTGTTGAGCCGGAACACCTCGCTGCAGATCCGCCTCGTCGACGACCTGCTGGATACGTCACGCGCGATGGCCGGGAAGCTGCACCTTCATCCCCGCCCGCTTTGCATCCGGGACATGTGCGAGACCATCGTGGAGCAGGCCCGCCCGGCCGCGGCGGCCAAGGGGATCAGGCTGACGGCAGACGTCGCCGGGCCACCACTGTCCGTCAACGGCGACCCCGACCGCCTGCACCAGGTGGTTGCGAACCTGCTGGCCAACGCGATCAAGTTCACTGAGGCGGGCGGCGAGATCACGGTTGAGGTGCGGGCGTCGGGCGACGACCGGGTCCGGCTCTCGATTGCAGACACCGGCACCGGGATCGGCCCGGAGTTCCTGCCATACGTATTCGACCAGTTCCGGCAAGCGGATTCCTCGTCCACGCGCCGGCACGGCGGGCTGGGACTCGGCCTCACGCTGGTGCGTCAGCTCGTCCAGTTGCACGGGGGCACGGTGAGGGCCGAGAGCGCCGGCAAGGGCCGCGGCACGACCATGATCGTGGAGCTGCCCTGCACGGGCTCCGATGAGTGGGTCTCGGCGACCGGGCCGGCCATGAAGGTGGCGGGACTGTGATGACCCCGCGCGTCCTGGTGGTGGACGATCACGAAGACGCGCGCGAGTTGCTGTCCGTGATTATCGGGACCAGCGGCTACGAGGTGGCGACCGCGACCAACGGCCGGGAGGCGGTGGAAGAAGCCCAGCGCACGCGGCCGGACGTCATCATCATGGACCTCTTCATGCCTGAGATGGACGGGTACGAAGCGGCCCGAGTCCTCAAGAGCATCCCTGCGCTCGCAGCCGTTCCCATCCTTGCATACACCGCCCGATCGAGCCCGTCCGACGTGGACGGCGGTTTGTTCGTGGCCTGCTGCATCAAGCCCTGCCCGCCCGGCGAGCTGCTCGGCACGTTGAGCCAGATCCTGGGCGGGAGTGCCTTACCGCGGGACACCGTGTGATCCCTTACCACGACGAGAACCGGACACGGCGGACGGCGGTGGTCACGCTGATCGTCATCGCCATCAACCTCCTTGTCTGGCTCTTCGTGCAGGGCGCGGGCTCGGAAGTCCCGCTGGCCAGGTCGGTGTGCAACCTCGGCCTCATCCCGGGAGAGCTGACCGGATTGCTCCCCCCAGGTTCCGGCTTCCCGATGGGTGACAACCTGGTGTGCGTCACGGACCCCGGACGCCAGGCCGGCAACGTGCTCACCTCGATGTTTCTGCACGGATCGTGGATGCACCTGCTCGGGAACATGTGGTTCCTGTGGCTGTTCGGGAACAACATCGAGGACTCGATGACCCGGCCGCGTTTCGTGGTCTTCTACGTGGCGTGCGGCCTGGCCGCCGCGCTCCTCCAGGTGGTCCTCGATCCCCGGTCCGATCGTCCCGATGGTCGGCGCCTCGGGCGCGATCAGCGGCGTGATGGGCGCCTACCTGGTCCTCTACCCGCGCGTGCGCGTGTTCACGCTGGTGCCGCTCGGTTTCTTCATCACCTCCGTGGCGCTTCCCGCCTGGGTGATGCTCCTGGTACTGGGGCGCCCTCCAGCTACTCGGCGGGTTCACCACCATCGGCTCAAAGCAAGGCGGCGGCGTCGCGTTCTGGGCGCACGTCGGCGGGTTCGTCGCCGGCGTGGTGCTCGTGAAGATCTTCTCCCTCGGCAAGAACGTGCTGGACCACCGCGCGCATCGCTGGCAGCCCGACCGCGTGGGCTGGCGGTGACGTAACAAATCCAGTCCCGACCCCCGTTTTCGATCGCCGGCCGCCCGATCACGTTTTGGTCATTCCCGTGCCGTGGCGCCATCCGGCGACTGGCCAGCCCTGCAGTCCAACCCGACACCGGTGCCCTGCGATTCTGGACACGTCGAGTCGTCTAATAGGTCCCCGCGCACAAACACAGGCCAAACATCGCGCGACAGGCTGGCAGCCCGGCGGCACCTTCATTGCTTCCTGCGCCGCCGCCGTGAAGCCCCCCGTTGTCTCACACATGGAGGAGAGATGATGCACGCACGGACGATCGCCTGTTCAGCTTTGACCGCGTTGCTCGTCGCCGCCGCCGCTCCCGCTCAAACGAGCCAGCCGCCGACACCCCAAGCTCCCGCGGCTTCCTCTCAGCCCGGCCTCCCGGCCCAGGAGCTCTACCACTTCCATTTCACCAAGGCGGCCCCCGGAAAGCTGAACGAGTTGATTGACGCGTACAAGCAGGCGCCGGTCGCCGCCGGCGAACCGGGCCCGCCCCTGATCCTGCGGCACCTTCAGGGCGACGACTGGGACCTGCTCGTCCTGACGCCACTCGGGAAGGAGGAAACGCTGACGCCGAGTGCGAGCGCCGAGGAGCAGGCCTCGATCCAGCGGATGCGTGGCCTGCGCGCGCAGCACGGAGACACGTTCACGTCGGGCCCTGCGTGGGCTGACGTGCGGGCGGCGCTCCTCGGCGGCCCCGCCTCGGCGGTCACGCCGGCTTCCGCCACGGGCACGACCGGGTCGGGTACGACCGTGGCGAGCACGGCCGCGGGCACGACCGGTGCCGGTCGCGCCGCGTCGGCTGCGGTGAATGTGCCGGAGGGCACGGTCTACACGGTGACGACGTATCGTTCGCTGCCCGGTCACCGGGACCAGTTGGCGGACACGCTGCGCCGGTTGGCCGGGCTGCACCCCGACCGCCGCACGATTTTCCAGCACGTGGAGGGCGCGCCGTGGGAGTTCGTGCTGCTCCAGCGGTACGACTCCTGGACCGCGCTAGGTGCGGAGGATGACGCGCCGCCCGAGCGTCTCAAGGCGCAGGGGTTCGCCAACGACGAGGCGATCAGCCTCGAGTTGCGCCAACACGCGGCCGAGCACCGCGACACGATTGCACGCCTGGTACGCTGAAGGACTTCTCGAGCGCTCGCCGGGTGGGGCTTCAGCCTTGATTGGGCTTTGGCCCTGCCTGCGAGCGCGTTCCGGCCCGTTCCCCGCCCACGCCCCCCGCCGAACCGGATCGCGGACTCCCGACCACCACACCAGGCGTGAATCCCGAATCCTGCCAGCCGCTGTTGAGGGTAAGATTGCCGGCGATGCGAACCTACAAGGCCGGGGATACCGTCGAGCAGTTGTGCCGCGCCTGCAAGATTGACCGCCTCCACACCGTCATCGTCGTGGATGGGACCGGCGCGCCCGTCCGCGTGCAGTGCGACTTCTGCGGGAGCCAGCACAACTCCCGCGGCATGGCCGACACGGCTGGCCGCCCGGATGGTGCCGGGGCTGCGCGAGGGCTGCGCCCGCGACCCGAGGAGCGGCCGCCGCTGCCGCCCGTGTCCGAACGCGAGCGGGTGGCCGCACCGGTCAGCGTGGCGGACCCGGACGGCACGGACCTGGAGCTGCTCCTGCGCCGGATCATCCGGGAGGAGACGGGCCTGACGGCGGTGGTTCCCGCCGAGAAGTGGCGCGACGGCCTCCTGGTCCTGCGTCCCGGCAATCCCGGGCTGCAGGAGAAGAGCTGGCCCATCGAGACGTTCTTCCACAAGGTCGTGATGCTGCGAAACCGCCTGCGCACGCTCGAGCAGCAGGTGAATGCGATGGAGATCCCCGAGGATGCCAAGGTGAAGCTTCAGTCCTACATCACCGGCTGCTACGGTTCCCTCTCGAGCTTCAACGTGCTCTTTGCCGACGCGCAGGACCAGTTCAAGGGCTCCGGGGAATGAGCACGACCACCGCCGCCGACCGCGAGCCGGGGGAGTGCGGTAACCTCCGGCCGGCGTGCCTTCAGTAAGGCGTGAGCCCCGAGGCCGAGGAGGCATCATGCGCGTCCTGATGATGATGCCGGACGCCCACATGCATGTCCTGCGCATCGGGTCGTTCCGGAAGTCGTTCCGGGAAATGCCGCTCACGCTCGCGACCCTGGCCGCGCTCGTGCCGGCGGACGCCGGGATCCGGCTTCGGCTGGCGGACGGAAGCGTGGACGACCTGCCGCTCGACGACCCGGCGGACCTCGTCGGGATCAGCGTCCTGACCGGCTGCGCCAACGAGGCTTACGCCCTCGCCGACCACTACCGGGGCCGGGGCGCAACCGTCGTGCTCGGTGGCGTCCACGTGACGAACCTGCCTGGAGAGGCCATCGCGCACTCCGACGCGGTCGTCCTCGGCAACGCGGAGGCGACGTGGCCGGCGGTCTTGGAGGACTTCCGGCGCGGCCGCCTGCGAAGGGTGTACCGCGAGCCGGAACCGCAGCAGCCGGCCCTGCCGAAATGTACCCACCCCGCGCTGGGACCTCCACCGCAGGTCCCGCTACATGATCCCCTACGCACTGCAGGCCACCCGCGGCTGCCGGCGCACCTGCGACTTCTGCTCGGTCCCGACGATGTGGAAGCCGTACATGCGTCGCCCGGTGGGGGACGTCGTTCGGGACGTCCGAGCGACGAGGGCACGCCACGTGGCGTTCAACGACGTGAGCCTCACCGACGACCCGGAGTACGCGCGCGAGCTCTTTTCGGCGATGATCCCGCTTCGCAAGAAGTGGGGCGGCCTGGCGACGGTCGATCTCCTCAAGGACCCGGAGCTGCTGGCCCTCATGGTTCGCAGCGGCTGCTGCTACCTCCTCTTCGGCTTCGAGTCGGAGGACCCGGGCGTCCTGTCGTCGATCCACAAGGGGTTCAACCGGGTCGTGGACTACGCCGAGCTGATGAGCGTGATGCACGCGCACAAGATCTCCGTGCAGGGGTGCTTCGTCTTCGGCTTCGACCACGACGACCGGACGGTGTTCGCCAGGACGGTCGAGAGGGTCCAGGAGCTGAAGATCGACATCCCGCGTTACTCGATCTACACCGCCTATCCCGGGACGGAACTCTCTTCCGCCTCCTCTCGGAGGGGCGGATCGTGAGCTTCAACTGGGACGACTACGACACGATGCACGTCGTGCACGAGCCGGCGAGGATGACGGCCGACGAGCTCTACGGGGGGTTCAAGTGGGCCTACCGCGAGACGTTCAGGCTGAAGTCGATCCTGCACCGCATCCCCGGGCGCGGGGTGAACACGGCCGTCAACTTCGTCGGCAACCTGACCTACCGCCTCTTCGTGCGCCGGCTCGAATCGGAGGCCCGGTTCGCGCAGCCGTACTCGCGCCATGCCCCCGGTTCGCCTCCTCCCGCCGATCACTACGCCCGGGCATTCCAGGAGGACGCGTCGTGCGGGGCGGGACGCTGATCCGGGGCCTCGACGCCGCTGCCGGGGCGCGGGACGCCGACCGGCCGCAGCCGGCCGATGACGTCGAGGTTCGGGTGGCATTAGCGTCGGACGAGCCGGACATTCGCGCGCTGCTTCGCGCCACGCCGGTCGAGGGGCGCACCGTACTCAGCTACGAGCGGGAACCGGATTACTTCCTGGGTTGCTCCACGATGGGCCCGCGCGTGGAGACGTTGGTGGCCCGTCACCTCACGACGGGCAACCTCGTGGCGCTCGCCTGCCGGGCCGTCAGGCCGCTCTGGGTAAACGGGGCGGTTCAAGACGTTGGCTATCTCGGCCACCTCCGCGTGAGTCCGCGCTACCGTGGGCGCTCGCTCGTGCAGCGCGGGTTTCGGCTGCTGGGAAGACTGGACCGGGACACCTCCCTCCCGGGTTACCTGACCACGATTGTCGAGGGCAACGCCGAAGCCCTTGGCATCCTCGCCCGGCGCCCGCGGCCCGGTATGCCGGCCTATCGGGAACGTGCCAGGCTCTGCACGCTCGTCATCCCAACCGGCGCGGGCCGTTCGCCTCATGCCCGCGGGCTCGAGCTTGCAGATGGCGGGGCGTTCGACGTCCGCCAGGTCGCGGAGTACCTGCGGCGTGGCGGGCCGTCGCGCCAGTTCTTCCCGGCGTACGACGCAGCAGACTTCCTCCCGGGAGCACCGCTGACCCGCGGCTTCGATCCGCGCAACTTCATCGTGGCCACGAACCAAGGCGCGATCGTGGGAGTCCTCGGCGTCTGGGATCAATCGGCGTTCAAGCAGGTCGTGGTTCGAGGCTACCGCGGCGTGACGGCCAGAGTGCGGCCGCTGGTCGCGCTCGCGGCCCGGGCGCTTGGATACCCGCCGCCGCCGCGCGCGCCGGCCACGCTGCGCATTGCCTGCGCCAGCTTCCTCGCAATCGGGGACGACTGCGCCGAGACGTTTGACGTGCTGCTTCGTGGGGCGCTCGCGCGCGCCCGGCAGTTGGGGGGCGACTACCTGACGCTCGCGCTTGCCGACAGCGATCCGTTGCTCCCGGCCGCTCGAGCATTCCGACATCGCCTGTACGCCAGCCGTCTCTTCACCGTAGACTGGCGCGGCGGCGCGTTCCTCGACGAGGTCGCGAGCGGGGTGCCTTATGTCGACATTGCCAGCCTCTGAATCAGGCGCCCGCTTTCCAACGCTCGCCAGCTCCGCGTATGCCGCCGAGACCGTCACCCGCCCGCTGGTTGGCCCGGCCGACCGCGCTTCGATGCTCGCGCTCCTGGACGAGCATTTCGAGGGTGTCTCGGCGTCGCGCTTCGAACGCGATCTGGAGGAGAAGGACTGGGTGATCCTGCTGAAGGACCGCGCCAGCGGTGCGCTTGCAGGCTTCACCACATTCATGCGGTTCGCCTGTCCGGCGGAACCCGGCGTCGTGGCGTTCTTCTCGGGGGACACGATCGTCCGGCGCGCGGCGTGGACGGAGACGCTCCTGGCCCGCGCCTGGGCCCAGCTGGCCTTCGGGCTCGCGTCGAGGGAAGCGGACGCGGAGACCTACTGGTTCCTGATCTGTTCCGGCTTTCGCACCTACCGCTTCCTGCCCGTGTACTTCCGGGAATTCCACCCGCGCTTCGACGCCGCCACGCCGGCCCGGGCCGCACAGATTGCGGCCAGGCTCGCATCGGCCAAGTTCGGGATGCGTACGACCGGGTTTCCGGCGTCGTGAGGCCCGCATGGCCCACGCCTCTGCGCGCAGCCGTAGCCGGCCTCCCCTCGCACCCCGACCCGCATGTGTCGTTCTTCCTGGCGTCGAACCCCGCCCACCTGGCGGGACACGAACTCGTGTGCCTCGCGCGTCTCGCGGCCGACAACCTGACCGCGGCAGGACGCCGGATGTCGGGGTTGAGGTGAGAGTGGACGCCCCGCGCGCCGCGGCCAACGCGCTCTGGGCCGCCAGTTCCCTCCCGTCGCGCCTGGTCCTTGGTCGTGCCACCCGGCGAGTCGCGCAGGAACAGGAGCAGGTCCTGCGCGCCATCGTAGGGTCGAACGCGGACTGCGAATTCGGCGTTCGCCACGGCTTTTCGCGCCTGCGCCATCCCGGGGATTACCGTGACCGTGTCCCCCTGTCGTTGTACGAGGACTACCGGGAGGCGGTCGATTGGATGGCCCACGGAGACCACGGCGTTCTGACGGAGGACGAGGTGATCCGGCTGGTGCCGACCGGCGGATTCGACATCCGGCCGCAAGCTGATTCCGTACACCCGAAGGTTGCGGGCGGCGATGGATATGGCGGTCGGCGCCTGGGTGGGCGACCTCTTCCTGCGGGTGCCGTCCCTCGTTGGCGGCCCGGCCTACTGGAGCGTCACGCCTTCAGTGGGAGTGTCCGACGACAGCGCGACGCAGTTCCGCGTGCCGGTTGGCTTCGACGACGATGCCGAGTACCTGGGGCCCGTTGCACGCCGCGTCATGTCGCGCGTGATGGCCGTGCCGGCGTCCGTCCGGCGCATCCAGGACGTGGAATCGTGGCGCTACGTGACCGCCGCGTTTCTCGCGCGGGAGGCCGGCCTCGCGCTCGTCTCGGTGTGGAACCCTCTCTTCCTGTGCCTTCTTCTCGACGCGCTGGAACTCCACTGGGACGCGATTGCCGGCGATCTCTCCCGTGGCGTGCTCCGGCCGCCGCGGCCCCTGCCGCCCGCGGTCGCCGTGGAGGTCCAGCGGGACTGGAGCACCCGCCGCCGGCGTGCCGACGAGATGCGGAGAATCCAGGCGGAGGAGACGCTTCCCGCGCGCCGGCACGCCAGGCTCTGGCCGGCGCTTCGGATCCTCAGTTGCTGGGCCGACGGGCACGCCAGCGCTCCGGCCGCGGACCTCGGGACACTGCTTCCGCAGGCGCTCCTGCAGGGGAAGGGCCTCATCGCCACCGAGGGATTCGTCACCCTTCCGCTCCTCGGCCGTCCAGGCGCGCTGCTCGCCGTCCGGTCGCACTTCTTCGAGTTCCTCCCTCGCGTCCCCGATGGAGCCGCGCCGGGAGAGGCGACGCGCCTGGCGCACGAGCTGTCGGTGGGCGAGGAGTACTCGGTCGTCCTGACCAACGGGGCCGGCCTGTACCGCTACCGTCTCCGGGACGTCGTCCGCGTCCTCGGGCACGTGCAGGAGTGCCCGCTGCTGGAGTTCGTCGCCAAGGAGGACAACGTTTCGGATTGGGTCGGCGAGAAGCTCGACGGCCGCCATGTCGACGCGAAGCTCGGAGCGAGCATCGCGGCGGCGGGGCTCAGCCCGGTCTTCGCGATGGTCGCCTGGGAGGCAGGTGAGCGTAAGCCCGGCGGGTATGTTCTCTTCATCGAGGCGCCGGGGGTCGCCGACGCTGCACTGCTCGCAGCGGCCGCCGGGCTCGACCGCGCGCTGCGCGAAAACCCGCAGTACGCGTATGCGCGCGACCTCGGCCAGCTCAGCCCCTGCGAGGTGTTTCGCGTGGAGGCGTCGGGAACGGCAGATTACCTCGCGCACTGTGTGGCTCGCGGCCAGCGGCTGGGGGACGTCAAGTCCGTCGCGCTGCACGCGGGAACCGGGTGGGCGCGGGCGTTTCGCGGCCGCTGGGTCCTGCGGCACGCAACCGGCTCTTCTTTCGGCAGCCCCTGAACCCGCTGTCGAGGCCGAGTCTCAGTGCAACGTCTGCGCTGCCTGGCTCGGGCGCGGTTGGTCTCCTTCGAGAGGGACGACCCCCAGGTCGGTCCCGAGCACCTGGGTCATCTTGACGACAACCGACGTGATGTCGTCGGCCTGAGGCGTCGCGCCCGCGAACCCGCGTGCGGCTCCGCACACACCGTGGGCGATGTCGCGCGCCGATTGGTCCGAATGCCGGCCGACGTACGCGACCAGTCGTTCCACACCGAACTCGGTTTCCCCTTCACCGGCGCTCTCCGTGACGCCATCCGTGACCAGCACCGCGACGTGCGACGGTTCCAATCGCACCTCGAAGCTCGGGAACATCGAGCCGGCGAACATCCCCATCGGCGGGCCCGTGCTCGCCATCGTCCAGTCCACGGCGTGGCCGTCTCCACCCTGGAGTATGAAGCCCGATACGTGCCCGGCACTCGTGTACCGTACGAGCCCGGTGCGGGCGTCCAAGTGCAGGAGCAACAGGGTGACGAAGCGGTTGTCTTCGAGGTCGGCGACGAGCATGGCGTTGACACGTGTCAGGATCTCGCCGACGTCCAGGGTCAAGGCTGCAAACGACCGCACGTAGGCCCGCGTCAGGGCCATGACGAGCGCCGCTCCGAAGCCGTGTCCGCTGGCGTCCCCAATGGCGATGTACACGCACCCCTCGCCGGCGGGGACGAAGTCGAAGTAGTCGCCCCCGGTTTCGGTGGCGGGGTACGAGGCGGCCGCCAGGTCGAGCCCCGGCAAGGCGCCCGGCGCCTGGTAGAAGCGCTGTTGAACTGCCCGGGCCAGTCGCAGTTGCACCTCCTGCTCGTGTTTCCTGCGCAACTCCGTCACGTCCTTCAGGACGGACACGAAATGGGTGACCTCCCCCGCGTCGTCCTTGATCGGCGTGATCGTCTGCTCGGCCCAGTAGAGCTCCCCGGTCTTCTTGCGATTCACCAGCGTGCCGCGAAAGGTCCGGCCATGCAGCAGTTCGTCCCAGAGACCCCGGTAGAAGTCCGGCCCGTGGTGGCCGGACTTGAGGATGGCTGGCGTCCGGCCGACGGCTTCCTCTCGCGTGTACCCGGTCGTCTTCTCGAAGGCCGGGTTCACGTACTTGATGACTCCTCGTTCGTCGGTGACCACCACGCTGTCGTCCGTCTGCTCCACCGCCCGGGTGAGCAGCAGGAGCTCGCGACGCGAGACTTTCGTTTCGGCCTCGCGACGCTTCTGCTCCGTGATGTCGCTCATCATCGCGAGCGACCCGGTGAAGTGCCCTTCCGCGTCGAACGATCCGGTCGTCGACACCCGAACCCACAGTTCCGACCCGTCCTGGCGCCGGAAACGGGTTTCCAGCTGCTCGCTGATGCCGCGCTTCCGGCGATCCAGCTCCGCCCGCTTCTGCTCCGTGTCCTCGTCGAACATGAACGAAACCACGGATTTGCCGAGCATGTCGTCGGGCGAGTACCCGAGCATGTCCCCCATGCGGCGGTTCACGTAGGAAGTCAGCAGACGCGCATCGAGCGTCCAGACGCCTTCGTTGGCCGTCTCCGCGATCTCGAGGTACCGCGCTTCGCCGCGCAGCGCCGTCTCCCGCTCCGCCTGCTCGCGGATCATGCGGGTCCGTTCCCCCGTGAGCGCGGCGATCGACAGGCCCGAGACCGCGATGACCGTCAGGAAGGCCTGCAGGAGCGAGGCGTTAGGGAAAGGGGTATTGACGCTCAGTGCCCCGCCCCACGCTCCCGGGTCCAGGACCGCCACGGCCGTGATGCAGAGGGTGACGAGCGAGGCGCCGACGACCTCGAACCGCACCGCGCCCCATACCAGCAGGAAGGGAAAGGTCAGCAAGACGATCCCCTGGGCGGGGCCCCCTTTGAGGATGGCCTGGAAGACCAGGGCCGAGCAGGCGGCGCTGAGGATCAGGAGCGCCGCCAGTTCGACCAGTGGACGTGCGCCTCGAAGGGCGCGGGCGCGGGGGAGGGTCAGGATGAGGGGAGTGACGATCAACACGCCCATCGCGTCTCCGACCCACCACGTCAGCCAGGCGGTGCTGGCGCCAGACCAGGCGGTCATGTGAGTCAGAGACAAGGCGCCGATCCCCAGGGTGGCGCTGATGGCCGTGCTGCCGAACGCCGTCAGGACGATCAGGCGCAGGACGTCCGGCAGGCATCGCAGCGACAGATCGAACCCGATCCGCCGCCGCAGCAGCCAGGCGCCTGCGAGCGGGCCGGCCGTGTTGCCGACCGCGATGAGGGCCGCCGTGTAGGCCGGAACGGGGGTGAACAGGTTGACGAGGAACGCCGCGATTGCCACCGCGGGCCAGACGCGGACCCCGCACAGCAGGAATCCGGCCACGGCGATCCCGGCCGGAGGCCAGATCGGGGACACGATGCCGGTGGTAAACGGCACGGACAGGCCGATGCGACCGGCGAGAAAGTAGGCAATGCCCAGGACGAGAGCGGCGCGAGGGAGAGGTACCGGTCAGGCGTTGGGCACCCGTTGGGGTCTCGGATTGACCCACCATGGTGTTGTCGTCCTCGACACACACGAGTGTCTCAGCCAGCGGTTGACGGCGCGCAAAGTTGTGCAGGAGCGTCGGCGGAGGTTCTCTTTGGGGGCCGGGCGCACCTATCTCACAGGCACGTACAAGCAAGGGAGTGGCCACAAGGTGCGGCTCTCGATTCCCTGTTTCCATCCGGACGGAGACCGCGTACGGCGAGAACGGTTCGGTAGCGATTGCGGACGGTTCAGACGGCTGGTGCAGCGTTCTCCACGGGGCTTTCGCGACCCTGATACCGTTCCTCACCAACCCGTTCCCCGCGGTGGCGTGGCTGTTGGCGACGGCGGGGCTGCGGCGCCAGCTGTAGCGCAGTCAGCCAACTACTGGGTCTGTTTCCGCTTCAGTTCGTCGAGCGCCATGCGGGCCTGTGCGTGGGTCGGCTCGATCGCCAACACCGTCTCCAATTCCCGGACCGCGTCGGCCGTGTGCCCGCCCTCGTTGAGCATGGCGGCCAGGTTGTAGTGCCACTTCGCCGCGCTGGGGTGGGTGGGGTTCAGGCGGATCGCTTCGCGGAGCTGCTCCATCGCTCCCTCGAGGTCCTGCGCGCGGTACAGCACCGAGGCGAAGTCGCCGTGAAACTCGGCCCGGACGGGCTCGAGGCGGAGGGCCTCGCGCGATTCGCGGATCGCCTCCTCCAGCTGGCCGTCGGACGCCAGCGCCTGCGCGAGGGCGTGGTGGGCGTCCCCGGCGCGGGGGCGGAGGCGAGCGACTTCGCGGAGGTGCGCGGTTGCCCCTTTCCAGTGTTCCTGCCGGCCCAGCAACAGCCCGATCTGCTCGTGCAGCAGCGCGGAGTACTCCGGCGGGGGAGTGCCTCGACCCGTTCCCGTTCGCGGATCCGGCGTCTCGAGGATCCGCAGCGCCTCGAGGAAATGCTGCAGCGCCTGCTCGGGCCTTCCCGCGTCCCTGAGGACCAGGCCGAGGTTGGCGTGGGCCAGGTCGTTGTTCGGGACGGCGTCCACGGCGCGCTGCCACAACGTCTCGCTGTCCTTCCAGTATCCGGCCTGCACGCGAGCAGCGCCCGCGCCGGCAGCCAGGACGGCAAGCGCCAACGCGCCTGCGACGAACCGGTGGACGCGCCGCGATGCGAGGAGGTCGCCGGTCCCCCACGTCACGGCGATGAGCAAGCCAACGAGCGGAAGGTACGTGAACCGGTCGGCCATCGACTGGCTTCCCGCCTGGACCAGGCCGATCACCGGCAGCAGCGCCGCCAGGTACCACAGCCAGCCGACCATGAGGTACGGCTTGCGCGCACGCAGCCGCACGGCGGCGTACGACACGCCGGCGAGGACCAGCAGGCACGCGAGCACCTGCCACGCGGGGATCGGCCTGAACGGGTAGAAAGCCGCAAGCCCTTTCGGCCACAGGGCCAGCCCGATGTACTTCACGCTCGAGACGATCGCGTTCGACAGCCGCTCGGTCACCGGCACCGTTTGCAGGTCCTGTACGGCGCCCGTCTTGAACCCAGTGAGGAAGGTGACGGCGCTGGCGGCAATCGCGAGCGCGAAGAGCGGGATCTTCTCGACCAGGAGCCCACGAAGCGCGGCAGGCGACCCCGGCGGCTGTAAGAGTCCCCGGCGCGTCCCGGCGGCCGTCTGAATCCGGCCGAGCGGCCAGACGTCGAGCAGCAGGAGGACGAGCGGGAGCGTGACCAGCGTCGGCTTCGACATGAGGCCGAGCGCGAAGCAGCCGACGAGCGCTGCGTAGCGGGCGCGGCTCGGGGTTCGGGCGTAGCCCACGTACGCGCCGAGCGTGAGCATCCAGAAGACGCCGCTCAGCACGTCCTTGCGTTCCGCGACCCACGCCACCGACTCGACGTGCAGCGGGTGAACGGCGAACAGGGCGGCCACGAGCGCGCTCCGGCCCGCGTGGCCGGTCATCCGGCGGAGCACGAGGAAGAGCAGCAGCGCGCCCGCAGAGTGCAGGACAAGGTTCACCACGTGGTGTGCGCCGGCGTCCATGCCGAACACCTGGACGTCCAGCATGTGCGAGAGCCAGGTGAGGGGATGCCAGTAGAACTGGCCGGGACTGGTCAGTGCCCAGACCAGGCCAGCCGGGGTGATTCCTTGCCTGACCACCGGGTTCTCGGCGAGGTAGAGCGGATCGTCCCAGGACACGAACGAGAAGTGACGGACCGGCGCGAAGACGACGACGGTCAGCGCAACGAGACCGACCGAAAGCCAGAGCGTGGTCCGCCCGCGGCGCCTGGCGCTGGCCGGCGCCGGCACGTCCGGCGTCTTCTGCTTCCGTCCCGTCTTCGCGCGGCCTGGCATCGGCCCGCGATTTTGCACGCCGGCGGGCCGTTCCGTCAAGGAACCGCCGGGCGTGCGCCGTTGGGTTTCGGAACGGCTTTCGAGGCGGCGCGCGCCGAGAGAAGCGTCCACGCGAGGATCACAGAGAGGGACACGGCCGCAGAGTAGAGGGACGGGACGTGCCATGACGGCAGCCAGGCAGCAAGGTCCAGGCCGGGGGTGGACAGAAACCCGGCGAGCGCGCTGCTGCCCGTTCCCGTGTTCCAGAGCAGTTTCGGCCGCGACCAGTACAGCAGGTCGAGGGCGCCTTGCGCGAGGCACAGCAGGGCGATCGCAACCGGCACCCGCCCGAGGCGCGCCGCGTATCGGAATCCGACGATCACGAGGATCGGCGCCACCGGTACCAGGAACCGCGCGGCTGGCGACCAGCCGCCGGCCCACCCGTGCCGGTTCAGCCCGGGCAGGACCACCGGAAGGAGGTACGCGAGAACCAGGACGCTCGCGTCGCGAAGCCCTCTTCGATCGGTGTGCCGAAGGAGAAAGAACCCCGGCAGGACGAGCAGGTAGACGGGTGCGTACGCGAGGAGCCCGTGCTCCTGGTCCACGAGCAGACCGAACACCCTCGACCCGACCTCCGTGACCGTGGGGAGGAGGCCGCCCGGCAGTGCCGCGCTTGCATGCGGGCTGGTCACCAGGCTGCCCCAGAACGCGGCGTTCACGGCCGTGCGGAGCGCCACGAAGACGGCAACCGGCGCGACAAACCAACCGGCCAGCGGGGCCCGGCGGTCGAAGTGCCAGATCCGCCCGAGGAAGAGAACGATCAGCCCGAGGATGAGACCCGCATTTCGGATATGCAGGAGCAGCAGGAAGCCTACGACCGCGCCGATGCACGCCGCGCGAACCCGGCTCCGGGGAAAGGGAGCGGCCAGTGCCAGCCAGCAGACGGTGACCGCCAGGGCCGTGGGGATCTCGGTGAAGAAGAGGAACGAGTGCGAGAGCAGCGGCGGTGACAGCACGAACAGGAGAACCCAGCCGAACGCGGGCGAATGGCTCCCGCAATCGGACCGGCAGGCCCGGAACAGCAGGACCGCCATCACCGCGGTCAGGACAATCATCGCGAGGCTGAGCAGGTGCCGAAGCACCAGGGGCGGGTTCAAGCGGGCGCGCGTCATCACGCCGGGCGAGATCCACTCGGGCGAGTGCTCGGCAACCCAGTACGCCGCGGCGAAGTACGGCGCGAAGAGGACCGGCAGCCCGATGTCGTGCACCGGGCGCAGCCGGCCGTCCCTGCCCGGCCTCGCGTGCGCCTCGGGTTGCAGGTTGCCGCCGCCGACGAGGCTTGCCGGGTCGGCATAATCGTCTGCGAGGTCGAAGTCCCCGTCGGACACCAGTGACCGCGCGATGATCTGGTAGTGGGGCTCGTCACCGCTCCCCGCGTAGTTGCCGTGGGTGTTCAGCCCCCACACGAACAGCACGACGAGCGCGAACAACCAGCGCTCCACGGAGCCGGCCGGGCGGGAGTCGAACCAGCCGGTGACCCGGCGCTGGACCGTGAGCATGCAGCGGCCTTGATCTACGTCTTCCCCGCTCGTCCGGGTCCACGGCACTCGCGCGTCGACCCGGATGCCCCGCCTGGCCTCGACGCGAGGCTCCTGCAAGGGCGGCGGCGGCACTATTATCTGTCCCGACCCGGCGGCGTCAACAAGGGATGCAAAGTCGCTATAATGCCGTAATTCACTCACACGCCTGGAGCGACCTGATCACATGGCCAAGAAGCAGACCGCATCGCACCCCTCGCACCGCCGGTATCGCGAAGACCTGTCGGAGATGCCCGACTGGATGAAGAAGAAGAAGTGCCCGAACCGCGACAAGTACATGTCGGGCAAGCGGGTCCTGCCGAAGAACCTCACCGGCCGGGAGAAGCTGGCCGACATCGTGGACGACGCGTTCCTGGCGTACAACTCGGGCCGGCTGCGGGAGGCCTGCCAGCTGTTCACCGGCGAAGATGCTCGAACCCGACGTCACGATCGGCATGAGCCTGTCGGGCGCGCTGACGCCGGCGGGGCTCGGGTGCTCGTCGATCGTGCCGCTCATCAAGGCCGGGTTCGTGGACTGGATCGTCTCCACCGGCGCGATCCTCTATCACGACATGCACTTCGCCTTGAACTACCCGATCCGCATGGGCAGCTTCAAGATGGACGACACCGAGCTGCGCGACAACGACATCGTCCGCGTCTACGACGTGCTGATGGGCTACAGCGACTGCCTGATGGCGACCGACGAGACGCTGCGCAACATCCTGGTCCAGCCGGAATTCCAGAAGGAGATGGGCACCGCGGAGCTGCACCACCTGCTCGGCAAGTACGCCGCGGAGTGGGAGCGCAAGGCCGGCCTGAAGGACGTCTCCGTGCTCGCGGCCGCCTACCGCGCCGGCGTGCCGTGCTACACCTCGTCGCCCGGCGACTCGACGATCGGCATGAACGTGGCCGGCGTGGAGCTGCGCGGCAACAAGCTGCGCCTGAACCCGTCGATCGACGTGAACGAGACGACGGCCTTCGTCCTGGCGGCGAAGCGGTCGGGCGGCAAGAGCGCGGTGGTGCTGTGGGGCGGCGGCAGCCCGAAGAACTTCATGCTGCAGACCGAGCCGCAGATCCAGGAAGTGCTGCGCATCAAGGAGTTCGGCCAGGACTACTTCCTGCAGGTTACCGACGCGCGGCCCGACACGGGCGGCCTGAGCGGCGCGACGCCGAGCGAGGCGGTGAGCTGGGGCAAGGTCGATCCCGACCGCCTGCCCGACGCCGTCGTGTGCTACACCGACACGACGATTGCGATGCCGATCCTCACGCACTACGCGCTGGCGCGCCACAAGCCGCGGGGCTGCGCCGGCTGTACGACTCGCGCCCGGCGATGGTGAAGGCGCTGACGAAGGAGTACTTCAAGCACAACAAGGTGAAGATGCTCGACGGGTCGGAACCGGCATTCTAGGATTCGGGAACCAGGAGTCAGGATTCAGCGGGCGAAGGCGTGACCCTGCGCTTCGGATCCAGCCTCCCGCGGGACAGGCTGAATCCCGACTCCCGGATCCTGAAACCTCCACGAACAGCCTCCTATGACCAAGATCTCCCAGAAGCAGCTCAAGGCGCTGGCCGACGAGCACGGCACGCCGCTCGTCGTCGTGGACCACGACGCCATCCGGCAGAACTACGCGACGTTCAAGCGGCACCTGCCGCGGGTGCAGGCGTACTACGCGGTGAAGGCGAACCCGGCGCCGGAGATCGTGCAGACGCTGTTCAAGGCCGGCGCGAGCTTCGACGTGGCGTCGTTCCCCGAGTTCATGCTGGTCTACGAGCTGATCAGGCGGCGGCCGGCCAGGGAGCGGCAGGCGTTCGTGTGGGACAAGATCGTCTACGCGAACCCGGTCAAGGCGAAGGAGACGCTCGAGGAGCTCGACGAGTACAAGCCGCTCGTGACGTTCGACAACCGCGCCGAGATCCGCAAGGTCGCGGAACACGCGCCGAACGCCGGGCTGCTGGTGCGGCTGCGCGTGCCGAACACCGGGTCGATGGTGGAGCTGTCGTCGAAGTTCGGCTGCGAGCCGGGCGAGGCGGTGGCGCTGATGCAGGAGGCGCGCGACTCCGGGCTCGTGGTCGAGGGCCTGAGCTTCCATGTCGGCAGCCAGTGCACCAACTTCGAGAACTACGTGCAGGCGCTGAACATGTCGGCGGCCGTGATGGCCGAGGCCAAATCGCGCGGCTTCGACCTGAACGTGCTCGACATCGGCGGCGGTTTCCCCGTCCGCTACAACCGGCACGTGCCGCCGTTCAGCGTGCTGGCCAGGAAGATCAACGCCGAGGTGGACCGGCTCTTCCCGAAGACGATGGAGATCATCGCCGAGCCGGGACGATTCATGGTGGCGACCGCCGTGACGTCGATCGCCACCGTGATCGGCAAGGCCGTCCGCGACGGCAAGACCTGCTACTACATCGACGACAGCGTGTACCACACCTTCTCGGGCATCATCTTCGACCACTGCCCGTACCACTTCAAGGCGTTCAGGAAGGGCGACGCGGAGGTGTGCTGCCGTGTTCGGCCAGACGTGCGACGGCCTCGACACGATCTCGCAGTCCGAGATGCTGCCCGACCTGCAGCTCGACGACCTCGTCTACTCGGAGGACATCGGCGCCTACAGCAACGCGTCCGCCACCTGGTTCAACGGCTTCCCGCCGGCCAAGGTCGTGCACGTGAACCAGTAGGCGCAGGGCCGTGGCCCGGCGCTGGCCCGCACCCGCGTGGATCCTGCCGCCATTCGCACGATCAGGCGGGGTGCGCCTGTGCGAGAATGGTCCGTCTCCGGAGGGGGAAGATGACCCGATATGCCGCGCTGTCCGTCTTCCTCGGCCTGGCGCTGCCTGCGGCCCTTCCGCGCGTCGCCCTGGCGCCGCCCGTCGAAGTGAAGTGCACCTTCGCGAACCCGTCCTACGCGGGTGATTGCGTGGAGAAGACCACGCGCCAGGCGAAGGAGAAGCCGGCGGCGGTCTGCCAGCCGATCCTCGACTGCCTCAACAATTCCCGCTGCGTGAAGACCTACTGTCAGTCGACGACGGTCAGGCAGGGATGGACGCTGAAGTCGGCGGAGTAGGCCGGCCTAATCCGTTTCCCACCGGAAGCGGGCAACGGCCAGCGCGCCGCAGGCGAGGGCAGTCCCCAGGAGGGCGAGAATCGGCCAGGCGACGGCCGAGAAGCCGAGCCCACGCCATGTCGTCGCGTCCAGTACGTCGATGGCCCAACGGGTGGGCACGACGACCGTAAGGCGCTGGAGCCACTGCGGGAAGACGAAGGTCGGCACCCAGGCGCCGCCGAGCATCAGGAGCAGCAACGTCGCGACGATCGAGATCCCTCGCGTCGCGTCAGGCGTCCGGCCGAGACCTGCAATCAGCAGGCCGAAGGCCGCCGTCATGAGCGAGAACGCCACGCACCCCGCGGCGAAGCCGAGGGCGCTTCCTTCGATGCGCACCCCGAACACCACCCGGGCGAACGCGAACAGGCACACGAGGATGAAGAGGGAGATCAGCGCCGTGCTCGCTGCCCGGCTGCCCAGCAGCGTGCCGCGCGAGAGCGGCGCCGCCCGCAGCCTCTTCCACAGCCCCTGCTGCCGCTGGAGGAGCAGGCCGACGCCCATCTCTATGCCCATGAAGAGGATGAACTGGACGCCCATGCCCGCGAAGGCGTGCGCGTAGCCGTTGTACGCAACGCCAGCCGAGGACGTCACGGCCTGTTTGGCGAGCTCGTACGGGATGCTGAGGCTGCCCCCGTCGCCCGACGCCGCCGACGGCGTCGTCGTCGCCGCCTCGTTCCAGGTTTGGACGCCGCGCAGCAGCGTGAGCAGGGCGTCCTTCTCGCGCGGGGCAAGCTCGTTCGACTTCTCGACCTCCGTGAGGGAATTGCGGACGGATTCGCGACCGGTCGGCCCGGTGAACATCTCCTTGCTCACCGTCTCCATGACATGGCCCGCCAGGATTCCCTGGACCATGGCGGCCTCGGTGGCGTGGGATGGATCGTAGAGGAGGTTCAGCCGCGCCTTCTGTTTCGCGCCGCTGAAGAACGCGGCGGCGGCGGCGGCGCCGAACCCGGCAGGTACGTGGAGGGCGGCCACGAGCTTCGCCCGCCGCACGTTCTCGCGGGCCTGGTCGAGGGGTTCCGCCCGCACGGCGAGGGCCGGGTCGGACGTCAAGCGGGCCACCAGCGCCGACGAGATGGCGCTGCGGTCCTCGTCGACCACCGCCATCGCCATGCGGCTTGCCTCCTTCCGGTCGCCCTCGCCGCCGAAGATGAAACCGAAGAACGACGCGATGACGATTGGCGCGGCCACCGACATCAAGACCGCGCGGCGGTCGGCAAAGAACAGCCTCAGGTCTTTCCAGACGAGCGCGACAAACGGCCTCAACATCAGTCCCTCAGCGTCCTTCCAGTCAGTGCCAGGAACACCGTCTCGAGGTCGGCCCGCTCGGTGAGGACGTGGCGGCAGGCGTATCCGCCCTCCCCGAGCCACTGCAGCACCCGCGCGGTCCCGCTCGTCAGATCCGACACGGCCACCCTCAGCACGCCGCGCTCGAAGTCCGCGCTCGCCACGCCGGGCAACGTGCGCAGGCGGTCGAGGGGCGGCGCGGTCGCCTGGTCCTCCAGCTCGATCGCGACGACGTTGCTCGCCGGCATCAGGCGGTAGAGGCCTTGAAGCGTGTCGTTCGCGACCACCTTGCCGCGGTCGATGATCACGACGCGGTCGCACAGCCGCTCGGCCTCCTCCATGTAGTGCGTGGTGTAGACGAGGGTCTTCCCGCGGCCCTTCAGCGTTTCGAGGTTGTCGAAGATTGCGTTCCGGCTCTGCGGGTCCACACCGACGGTGGGCTCGTCCAGCAGGACGATCTGCGGGTCATGGAGCAGGGCGACCGCCAGGTTGAGGCGCCGCTTCATGCCGCCGCTGAAGGTCCGCACCTTGTCGCGGGCCCGGTCCGTCAAGCCCACCAGCTCGAGGGCCTGCCCGGCCGCCCGGCGCGCCGAACGGGAGTCGAGGTCGTACAGCGACGCGAAGAAGAGGAGGTTGTCGAGCGCCGGCAGGTCGTCGAGCAGGGCGATGTCCTGCGTCACGAGGCCGACCTTGCGCTTGATCGGGTCCGTGTCGCCGCCGTGCCGGCGTCCGTCGAGCAGGACGTCACCCGCGTCCGGCTTCACCAACCCCGCGATCATCGAGACCGTCGTCGTCTTGCCCGCTCCGTTCGGTCCCAGCAGCCCCAGCATCTCGCCTGGTGCCGCGGTGAACGTGACGCCGTCGGCCGCGACGACCGGGCCGTAGCGTTTGCTCAGCGCGGTGACTTGCAGCATGGTTCAAGAGAATTGGACGTGCCGGATCTCGGGGAAGTTCAGCCGGGGGCCTTGGGCCCGCAGCTGCGCGACGGCCCCGGCTCTTCGACTACACTCCGTCTGTCCCGTCCCTACCGCACCGCCGCCGCGACCGCGAGGACCCGGTCGATGTCGTCCGGGCTGACGTAGAGGTGGGCCGACAGGCGAACGCCGCGCGCGTCGTTCTGCGCCCGGACGCGGACCTTGCGCGCCCACAACGCGTCCTGGAGCTTCTTCGCGGGGACCCCTTCGATGCGGAACGTCGTGATGGCGGCCGCGAAGCGCGGGTCGGCGGGCGACGAGAGGCGTGCCCGGCTGTTCCGGGCAAGGCCGTCGCGCAGGCGCGTCGTGAGCGCGGCGTCCCAGCGCTCGATGCGCGCGACCTCGAGCCGGCTGACGAACTGCAGTGCCGCTGTGAGGCCCTCCACGGCCGGGACGCTTCCAGTGCCGTATTGCATGAACCGGAACGCGCCCTTCTCCCGGTCGTTCCACGCGCCGCTCGCCAGGGTGGTCCAGAAGCGGTCTTGCGCGGCCCGCCGGATGTAGAGGAACCCGGTCCCCTTGGGTGCCATCAGCCACTTGTGCGGGCTCGCGACGTAGGCGTCGCAGCCCAGCGCCTGCACGTCCACCTGGATCTGCCCGACGGCCTGTGCGCCGTCCACCAGCGAGAGCGCGCCGCGGTCCCGCGCCAGCGCGCACAGCTCGCGCGCCGGGAGCCTGATGCCAAGCCCCGAGGTGATGTGGCTGAACATGACCGCGCGCGTTCTCGGTGTGAGGGCATCGGCGAAGAGGCGGACGACCGCGTCGGGGCCGCCGGCCAGCGCGGGGTCGAGGGGCAGTTCCTTGAGGACGATCCCGCGGCGCTTGGCGAGCAGGCGGAAGACCGAGATGCCGCCGCTGTGCTCCTGGTCGGTCGTCACCACTTCGTCGCCGCTCGCCAGGTCCAAACCGTGCCCGAGGAAGTTCATCCCCATCGTCGCGTTCTGGACGAGCGCGATCTCCTCGGCCGACGCCGAAACCAGCCGGCCGACCTCCGCCCGCACTTCGGCCAGCGGCTGATAACCCGTCAGCGGCTCGCCCTCCGCCCGCTCGTACGGCCAGTCCGCCAGCTCGCTCTCGATGCGCGCGATCCCCTTCACCTGGGCGTCCACCACCTCACGAGGCGAGGCGCCCAGCGTGCCGGTGTTGCAGTAGGCGACGCCCTCCGGGATCAGGAAACGGCGGCGCGCTTCGGCGAAGACCGCCGCATCGGCGGCGCCCTCCTGGGGTGCGAAGCGCCGGGTCGCCGCAGAGGCAACGCCGGGCAGGAGGCCCGCGGCGAGCGGGGCTGCGCCAACCGTGGACAGGAACGCGCGCCGTCCGAGCCGGCCGCATGGGCGGTCCGTCATGTCGTGCTCCTCCGTCAAGCCGGGTTTCTCGCCCGGCAGGTTGAACAACTCCACGCGGCGACACCCTTGGCGTGGTCGAGGTTCGAGTTGCGGGAAGTATACAGGGGCATCTGGCGTCAGGTCTTGAATCACTGCCACCGTCGGGGATGATGGGGCACTTTGACGTCGTGCGCACCTGAGCCAGGAGGGGGTAGATCCCCCCTATGCGTACCGGCCGGGCAGAAGACACCATCGAGCCGTCGCGCCGTGCCGACGGGACGCCAACCAGCCCTCCCGGCCCGGGAGCAGGGGCGAGATGAGCGACAACGTCGGTGACAGCACGCCGCCGGAGGCGCGCGATCCCGGGACCGCGGCCTTGAGGCGGGTCACGCGGGTGCCCACGCAGAGCGAGGAGCATCCGCTGGCGCAGGCGAGCCGGCTCTGCTCCCGCTTCCGCCTCGCGCACCCGCTGGAGGTGCACGACTTCCCGGAGAAGGGGAACATCAACCAGCACACGTTCCTGGTGTTCGCCGGCCGCGCGCGTCCGGCCGAGTACCTCCTGCAGCGGATCAACGAGCGCGTCTTCACGCGGCCGCGGTCGGTGATGCACGCGATGATTGCCTCGATTGAAGCGCAGCGCGCGTCGATGGCGTCCGGCCGGCTGGCGCCCGGCGAGGAATGGGAGACCATCACCCTCGTGGACACGCGGGAGGGCCGGCCGTACCTCGAGGTCGAGAACCACAGGGGCTACGGCTGCTGGCGCCTGATGGTCAAGATCGCCGAGTCGCGGACATACAAGAGCCTCGGGGAGATCGCGGACCCCGCCGAGAGGCTGCGCGTGGCGTCGGAGGCAGGCCGGGGCCTCGCCATCTACGGCGACTTCACGTGCCGCATGCGCACGGACAACCTCGAGAACCCGCTTCCCGGCTACCGCGACACGCGCGTCTACTACAACCAGCTGCGGTCGGTCCTGGCCGGGAATCGGACGCCCGCGGAGGCCGGCCCGCTCATTCCCGGCGATCCCTCGCTTCGCCACAGCACCGAGGAGCACTTCCTCGTGCACCTCGACGAGCCCGAGCGCCGCCGGCGCGTAGACGACCCCGAGTTCCGCCCGTTCATTGAACTGGCGCAGGCGGAGGAGGCCTTCGGCATCACCCTCCTCGAAGGCATGGAGTCCGGGCGGATCCGCCGCCTCGCGATCCACGGCGACACCAAGCTGGACAACTTCCTGTTCTCCACCCGGACCGGTCGCGCGAAAGCGCTCGTGGACCTCGACACGATCATGCCTCATAGCTGGCTGGCTGACTGGGGGGACATGGTGCGATCGCTGGTCAACGTCGCCGGGGAGAAGGAGCGCGACCTCTCGCGGGTGCGAGTGGACATGGACGTCTTCCGGGCCGTCGCCCGCGGCTTCCTGTCGACGGCACGGGAGGTCACGCCGGCGGAAGTGGACCTGATGGTGGACGCGCCGCAGATCATCGCGCTCGAGCTGGGCCTCAGGTTCCTGACCGACCACCTGCGAGGCGACAGCTACTTCAAGCTCGGTCCCGCCGATCCCCCGGACCTCAACCGCGTCCGGGCGATGGCGCAGCTCACGCTGTTCCGAAGGCTCCGGGAGCGGGCGGACGAGGCCCGGACGTTCGTCGAGGACCTGCGGCGGGATACCCCGCCGCGCCGGAGAGGCGCACGCCGGCGGGCGAAGGCAGGGGCGATCGAGACCGGGCGCCCGGCGCCGTCGAAGAAGGAGAGGCCTGATCATGGCCGTGCGGGAGCTCAAGATCGGCGCCTCGGGCGTGCGCGGGGTCGTCGGCGACGCGCTGACGCCGGAGCTGATCGTCAACTTCGCGTGCGCGTTCGGGACGTGGTGCGGCGCCGGCCCCGTCGTGATCGGCCGCGACACGCGGCGATCGAGCACCGGTTTCCGCGCCGCCGTGGTGTCGGGTCTCCTGTCGACGGGCTGCGAGGTGATCGACCTCGGCGTCAGCTCGAGCCCGCTCGTCTCCTTCGCGATCCGGGAGCTCGGCGCGTCGGGGGGAATTGCCATCACCGGCAGCCACAACGACGCCAGCTGGAACGCCCTCAAGTTCTTCGGCCCGGATGGCGCGCTCCTCAATGCCGCCAAGAACGAAGAACTGCTCGACATCTACCACGGCGCCGCCTACGAGCGCGCCACCTGGGACCGGCTCAAGCCGGTCGCGTCTGCGCCCGGCGCCGGGGAGCGCTACCTCGAGCACCTCGCCAGCGTCCTCGACATCGACGCAATCCGGGAGCGCGGCTTCCGCGTGGCCGTGGACTTCACCAACGGCGCATGCGCGGATCTCGGCACGCGATTCCTGGGGTCGCTGGGCTGCACCCTTCTTCCCGTCAACGCGGAGCCGACGGGGGAGTTCGCCCACCCACCCGCGCCCACCGCCGCCAACATGCGGCAGATCGCCTCGCTGGCCCGCGTCTTCGGCGCGGACCTGGGCGCCGCGCTCAACGTGGACGGCGACCGGGTTGGCTTCGTCACCGCCGACGGCGTGCCCCTCTCCGAGGAGTACTCCCTGCCCCTGGCCGCGGCGCCGCGATTGCGGAAGAGGCCGGGGCCAGTGGTCACCAGTTACTCGACCTCGGCCATGGTCGACGCCCTGGCGCGCGCCCACGGCCAACGCGTGGTTCGCGGCCCCGTCGGGGAGAGCCAGGTCGTGGATCTCGGCCTCGCGGAGGGGGCCGTCCTCGCGGGGGAGGGCAGCGGCGGCGTTGCCGTCCTGCCCCTCAACATGGTGTACGACGGCCTGCTCGTCCTCGGGCTGGTGCTCGAGGAGATGGCGACCAGTGGCAAGAGCCTCGCCGGGCTCACCGACGGCTTCCCGCGCCTCTTCATCCGCAAGCGGGAACTTCGCTGTCCGCCGAACCTGGTCTACAAGGTGCTGGACCGGTTCCGCCGCCACCATGCAGGCGACGCGCCCGACTGCACCGATGGCGTGCGCCTCGATTGGCCGGACTCGTGGCTCCACGTGCGCGCGTCGGCCACCGAACCCCTCCTGCGCATCATCGCCGAGGCACCGGACGCCGGGCGCGCGGAGGCGCTCGTGGACGAAGCCCTGGTCTTCGCCCGGAGGATCACCTTCGGACACGAAGGGAGTTGACGCAATGCGGCAGCCCTTGTCCTTGAAGATCGGGCCCGCGGGCGTGCGCGGCGTGATCGGCGAGTCGCTCACCCCCCAGCTCGTCACCGGCTTCGCGGCGGCCTTCGGGACCTACTGCGGCACCGGCCCCATTCTCGTGGGCACCGACACGCGGCCCTCGGGCGAAATGGTCAAGCAGGCCGCGATCGCCGGCCTCCTCAGCGTGGGGTGCACGCCGATCGACGTGGGTAGCGTTCCTGTGCCGGCCCTGATGTTCCACGTCCGTGACGCCGGCGCGTTCGGCGCGGTCTTCGTCGGCGGGAGTCACGGGTCGGTGGCATGGAACTCGCTCAGGTTCATCGGCTCCGGGGGCCTGACCCTTCGCGCCAACCAGTCGGCCGAGCTGACGGACCTCTACCACCAGGGCTTCTACCCTCGCGTGCGGGCGGTGGACGTGCCCGACGTCCGCACCGACGGCACCACGATCGAGAGGCACCTTCGTGCGGTCCTGGCCGCGGTTGACGTGCAGCGCGTTCGGGCGTGCGGGTTCCGGGTGGCCGCGGACGCCATGGGCGGCACGGCGTCGGCTCCCGCGTCGAGGCTGCTCGAGGCGCTGGGCTGCGAGGTCGTCGTCGTTCCAAGGGATGAGCCTCGAACGCTGGAAGATGAGAACCTCGCGGAGCTCGGGGAACTGGTGCGGCACACGGCGGCGGACATCGGCTTCGCCCAGGACACCGACGCCGACCGGCTGGCCATCGTTGACGAGACGGGCTCCCCGCTCGGCGCCGACGCCGCCGTTATCCTGGTCGTCCAGCGTTGGCTCGAACGCAAGGCCGGCCCCGTCGTCGCCTGCGTTTCGACGAGCCGCTCGGTGGACGACGTGGCCAACGGCTTTGGCTGCTCCGTGCACCGCTCGGCCGTGGGCGAGGCCAACGTGCTCGAGGCCATGACCGAGCACGGCTCGGAGGTGGGCGGGGAGAGCGACGGCGGGGTGATCGTCCTGCCCGTCAACCCCTGTCGCGACAGCTTCGTTGCGATGGCCCTGATCCTCGAAGCCATGGCCGCTTCCGGGGAACCGGTGGGCGCCTTGCGGTCCCGGGTTCCCCGCTACGCCACCGTCAGGGAGCGCCTCCTGTGCCCGGCGCGCGACATCGCTCCCTCGCTCCGGTTGATCAAGTCGCTGTTCCGCGGCGAGCGGCTCGACCTCACCGACGGCGTGAAGGTGACGTGGCCCGATCGCTGGCTCCTGGCGCGCTCGTCGGCGGCGGAGCCGGTCATCAGGCTGGCCGCCGAGGCGCCGACGGAAATCGAGGCCCGCTCTCTCCTGAACCGAGTCCTGGAACTCCTCAGCCCGGGGGCGTGAGGGGCGATCCGCGGTCGCAGCGGCTATTCCACGCCGCCCGCTCCTTCGATCAGGCGCAGCGCCGGTTCGCTGACGAACACCGGCGCGTGGAACCGGCGTCCCCACGAAAGCGCGGTGACGTCGCGGTACGCGTGGCCGGGATCCTCCCCGTGGCCCGGGTGCAGGCGCTTCCAGAGTGAGGCGCGCACGTTGGGGTCGGCGCCACGCTCGAGCAGCAGTTCCGCGAACGGCGCGACGAACGGCCCGCGCTTCTTGTAGTTCATCCAGAAATTGGGTTGCGAGACGACGGTGCAGAACAGCGGCGTGTAACCGCCGAAGCCCTCGGAGTCCACGGCCGAGCGGGCGTTGACGTCCGTCCCCTTGTCGAGCAGCCAACGCGCGAGCTCGAACTCGTCGTAGTCGATCGCCATGTGAAGCAGCGTCGTGCCTCCGAGCGGGGTGCCGACCGTGGCGTCGACCGGATCGCCACAACCCATTTCGGCCGGGTAGATCTCGCGGTGACTGAAACGGCGGTCGAGGAGCCCCGGCTCGCGTCGCAGGTGCTCTTCGAGCAAGTCGATCCGGCCCCGATGCAGCGCCATCGTCGGCGTGTCAGGGAGTTCGACGCCGTGCTCGGCGTACATCTCGAGGATCGCGTGCTTGGCGCGCGGGCTGCGTGAATCGGTTTGGATGACGACGTCCACCGGGGCGAGAAGGTGGCCGGCATCGTCGTGCGTGCGGGCGCCAAGCAGGAAGAGAAGCGCCGTGCCTTCGACGCTCAGCGTGTAGGCCGGCCCGCCGAGCGCACCATCGTTGGGCGCCGGCTTGCCCAACATCTCGTGGAGCATCCTCGCCGTGCCTGTCTTGCCCTGCAGCACCGCGCGGTCCATCGCCGACTCGAGGTCCGTGGCGCCCATCGCGTGGAGCATCCGGATGATCCGGTCGCGGCCGATGTTCGCCGCGTAGGTCATCGGCGGGCCCCAGTTGCTGTCCTTCCGGATGAGCGCCTGCTCGTGCAGCAGGTGTGGGTTCTGTTTCACCAGGTCGCGCACGCCCTCGATGTCGTCGTCCCAGATGGCGGAGGCGAGTTGTACGGCCTGGACGAGCCGGTTCCAGCTCGAAGCCTGGTAGCTCCTGGCGAGGGCGAGCTGCGTGTCGGCGAGCTTCGCGCTCGCCGGGTCCATCGATCCGGGATGGAACTCGTTGAGGAGTGCGATCGCGGCGGCATCGCCGGCGCGAATCCCTCGGAGCAAGTCCTTGGCCTGCTGCTTGAGTTGCTCCAGGTTGGGAGCCACCGGCAGGCGACGACCAGGCACGGCGAGCCTCCTTCGGGATGCCCGTGTCCGCTGGCGTCCGGACGAAAGGAGGTTCAGAAGAACCTGTCGGGAGTCCGTGATGCTCAGGTGGACGCGGTCCTGCCCCGCGGACCGGGGGCGCCCTGCGCCCTTTCCAGCAGGATAGCCGCCTGGAGCGACGGTAACAAGGTCGTCCAGGCATGAGCTAAGAGAGGCTCCTCTACTTCGGGACGACGATCTTCGCCGACGTCTCGAACCGCTTGAAGTCGGAGTACTCCGCCAACCCCGTGGCGCGCCCGAGGAACGGCTCCCGGCCGCCGGACGTCGGCATCGCCCCCTCGTAGGTTTCCGACATCCTCAGCGGAAGCCACGCGCCGGCGCGTTTATCCAGGCGATAGCTCACCTCGACGACCGCGAGGCTCTCGTATCGGTTGGACACCGGCGTTGGCGGGGGAGTCGTTGGCGCGGCGTTTGGCGTCACCTGGCTCCCGCCCACCGCGGACCTCGTCCCCGTCGGCGGCGGTTCGCTCGTCGTTGGCGCCGCCGGGGCCGGGGGCGGGGCCTTCTGCTCGTCGGCGAAATTCCGCAGTTCCAGCCGGGTGCGCACCACGGTGCCGTCACCGGGCACGACCCAGACCCGGCCGCGGGCCGGAACGTCGCGGCCCTTTGGGGTCCGGATCACGGTCGGCCGCGCGGTTTCCTTGAACTCGAGCACCCAGGTCTGGACCCCCTCGACCTCCTTCGTGCCCTTCTGTTCGAACGAAAACCGGGTGACCATCCCGGGTTGCAGGAGGTACAAGACCGAGGTCGGAACGTTGAAGTTCCGGCTGATCGGCCCGATGTTGTACCGGGCGCTCTCGTCGACGATCTGCTTCAACTGCGGCGCGTCGAGCGAGGCCGCCGTCAGGAGGCGCAGCAGCCTGTCCCGCCGGTCCACGACGGGCTTCTCGTTGACCTCCACGACGTCCCGGTACCCGACCCAATCGTCGCCGCTCTCTGCCTTCACGATGGCGAACTCGGAGACCAGTCGCCTCGGGTCGTACGCGCGTCCCATCTCGCCCTCGACGCGCTGGTTGTAGTGCTCCGTTCCGACGAACATCGACGCCTGCGCGCCGAACGCCAGCACGTATTGCGACATTCGGCGCACCACCTCGTCCAGCGACGGCGCGGTTTGAGGGCCGCCGGGATGGGAGGCTGCAAGCGGTGGAGGTGATAGCGCCAGAAGCGCAGCGAGCGCTGCTGCCACGCCATACGGTGCCACGAGTGATGCGCGCATGGGTGTCACCTTTCCAGCAACGAGACGCGCCGAAGACGCTTGGCCGGCAGGCAGACGGATTATAGGCCAAAGGCGACGACCGGCGCCGCAGCCCGAACTCTTTTAGCTCTCTGTCAGCCGTCGCTTCGGGCTCCGCCCTGTCCTTCCACGTTCGCGAGTAGAGGGTTGGGCGTAAACGGGCGTGGAATACCGGCCGTGACGATCCGGTTGCGGTGGGAACGGCCGACGGAGTTCGCCGTCGATTACTCCACGCGAAGCGCCAGGATCGGATCGATCCGGCTCGCGCGGCGCGCGGGGATCAATCCGGCGGCCACCGAGATTCCGCCCAGCAGCAGCACGGTCATCGTGGCGACCGCCGGGTCGTGCGGCGGCACGCCATACAGTTGCCCGGCCACGTAACGGCCGAGCGCGAGGGACCCCGGAATGCCGATGGCGAGGCCGACGACGAGCAGCAGGAGCACTTCGCGCATGACGAGCCACGTGACGAGGGCCGGCTGCGCGCCCAAGGCGAGGCGGATCCCCAGCTCCTTGGTTCGCCGCGCAACGACGAACGCCATCACGCCGTAGAGGCCGATCGAGGCGAGCAGCGTCGCGAGCAGCCCGAACCCCGCCGACAGCAACGCGATCAGCCTGTCGGTGAGCAGCGTCTCGTCGAGCTGCGCCTCGAGCGTCTTCATGTTGTAGACGGGAATGCCCGGGTCCAGCCGCCGCACCTCGTTGCGCACCAGGGCGTGCACGCTGCCGGGCGGCGTGAGCGTGCGCACGTAGAAGACGCCGCTGTTCTTCCCCCAGTTCGGGATGAACACCTGCCGGTGGACCCCTTCCCGCGGGCCCTCGTACAGCATGTCGGCAACGACGCCGACGATCTCGATGGTCAGCTTCGTCTTCGGGCCGCCGCCAAACCCGATGCGCTTGCCGACCGCGCTGCGGCCCGGGAAGAAGTGCTCGGCGAAACGCCGGTTGACGATCGCGACGGTCGCATCCTCCCTGGCGTCCCCCGTCCTGAAGTCGCGCCCCTCCAGGAACGGGATGTTCATCGTCTTGAAGAAGCCGGGCGAGACCGCGTTCATGAAGGCCTGCATGTCCTCGCCGTCCTTGGCCTGGTGCCCCTCGACCGACATCGAGCTGTCCCACTCGCTGCCGGCGAGGATGGGGACCATGGCGAGCGCGGCGGACTTGACTCCCGGGGCCGCCCGGAGCCGCTCGAGCAGCTCGGTGTAGAACAGGACGGCGCGGGTGTCGTCGTAGCCGCTGAGGGCGGGCGAAAGCTCGAACGCCACGAGGTTGTCGAGCGCCACCCCCGTGTCGGTCGTCTTGAGGTTCTGCAGGCTACGCACGAAGAGACCGGCCCCGAAGAGCAGCAGGAAACTGAGCGCCACCTGCGCGATGACCAGTCCCTTTCGAAGGAACAGCGAACCGCCCGTGCCCGCGACGGATCCGATCGTGTCCTTGAGCGTGGTCCAGGGGTCGGGGCGGCTGGCGCGCAGCGCCGGCAGCAGCCCGAAGACGATCCCGGTGACACACGAGAGCGCGAGCGTGAACGCCAGCATGCGCCCGTCGGGCTGCGCGGAGATGAGCAGCGGCTGGCCCTGCGACGGCACCAGCGCCAGCAGTCCACGGGTGACCGCGAACCCCAGGGCCGTGCCCAGCACGCCGCCGGCCACGGCCAGCAGCAGGCTTTCGACGAGCAGCTGCCGCACGAGGCGGCCGCGCGAGGAGCCGAGCGACAGCCGGACGGCGATCTCCTTCTGCCGGGCGATGCCCCTGGCGATCAGCAGGTTGGCCACGTTGGCGCAGGCGATCAGCAGCACCAGGCCCACCATGCACATCAGGACGATCAGCGCGGTCGAGAAGTCGTTCCTCAGCGGCGAGTAGCCCACGTCCGCGCCCGTCACGAGCAGCTGCCCCTTCATGAACTGCTCTCGCGAGTACGCCGACCATTCCTTCGCGCCCGGAAGCGTCGTCTCGTAGGCCCGGATCTGCGTGAAGAGGCCCTGCAGCGGCGCCTGCGCCGAGTGCACCGTGTAGCCGGGCTTCAAGCGGCCGAACACCTGCACCCAGCGCGCGCGCCGGTCGTCCATGTGGAGCCACGGGTACTCGGGCAGCATGGCCAGCTTCATCAGGACCGGCACGCGAATCTGCGGCGAGCTGGCGGGGTCGAGCCCGGCGAAACCCTCGGCCGAAACGCCCACGATCGTCATCGGGTAGTCGTTGACCCGGATCTTGCGGCCGATGACCCCCGGGTCGCGGGCAAAGCGCCTGGCCCAGTAGCCGTAGCTCAGGACCACCACCGGGTGGCCTTGGTACACCTGGTCGTCCTCGGCGGAGCTGAAGACGCGGCCTAATGCGGGTTTCACGCCGAGCATCGTGAAGTAGTTGCCCGATACCACCTCCGCCTCGACCCGCTCGGTTTCCTTGTCCACGCTCAGCGAGGCCGGCACCAGCCGGCGGCACAGGACCTCGGACAGCGGCTCGGCCTTCTGCTGCAGGTCCTGGTAGAGCGGATACGAGTGCATCCGGGACCCCATGTTGCTGCCCATGTGCGGCCCCTGCTGGTACAGCATCACGAGCTGTTCGGGGGCTTTGACGGGCAGCTTGCGCAGCAGGAGCTGGTCGATCAGCGTGAAGATCGCGGTGTTGGCCCCGATCCCCAGTGCCAGCGAGAGGATCGCAACGGTCGCGAACAAGGGGTTGCGGCGGAGGCTCCGGAGCGCCAGCCGGAGGTCGGACAGGATGGTGGCCATAGCACGTTTGACGGGGCGGCGAGGCGCGGGGTTGGCTAGATCTGGAGGCGCTCGAACTCAGCGGCAGCGGTGTGCGCCTTCCGCAGCCTCCAACGCCTCGCTTCCACTGCCGCAAGCGAGCACCCAGGTCGCCGCCTTGCGGCGTTATCATCTCAGCCGTGAAGCTCGAAGCCGTCGGGGCGATCGAGGCGATTGAGACCATCGCCGCCGGGCCACGCGTCAAGGTTCGGCCGTTGTTGCGACGACTGCGGCTCATGGCGGCCACTCCATGACGCGTCGCAACCTGGCACGCCTGCTCGTGATCGGCGCCATCGCCCTGGCCATAAATCGAGGCGCGAACACGCAGCCGCCGGGCGCGCATACGAGCCGGACGCCGGCGTCCAGCTACCTCGATCTCATCAGGGCGCTATCGACAGGGCGATTACGGCGCGACGGTCCTCGAACTCTCCCGGTGGGAACCTGCCAAGCTCCGCGCGGAGGCCAGGCGCTTGGTCCTCTCGACCAACTCGATGTTCGACAATCCCCGCGGCGAGAGCGAGCAGGACAGGAAGGACCGCCTGGCACTTCTCGAGGCAGTCGTCCTCCTTCACACCGAAGTGCTGCTGCGCGGCGCCTGGGACAGCACCCATTTCGACCAGGTGTGGCGCGCCGTCAAAGTGCTGTCGAAATGGCCCCAAGCGGCTCCCTTCGTACAGAGCGCGCACATCGTCCTCAGCAGCCGCCTGGCGTCGCTATTTCGACCCGATGACGCATTGCAGTTGCTCGAGTCCGCGGATAGCAGCGGTGAAACGCTCCTCGCGATCGGCTCCCTGTCCGAATCGGCGGCCGTTCGCGCCATCCCGACGCCGGGCAGCCGCGGCTTCGGGTCCACGCTCTTCGGCACGCTGCGGAACGCATCGGAAACATACGAGGCCGCTCTGCGCCTCGACCCTTCGCTGACCGAAGCACGCCTACGCCTCGGCCGCTTGCTGGTGGTGACGGGCTTCCCCGACGCAGCCGTGCCGCACCTGGAGCGCGCCCGGCGTGAAGCGCCCGAAGGGTTCCTGGCCTACCTGGCGGCCCTGTTCCTGGGTGCCGCGAGGGAGCAGCAGCGGTCGTGGGACGTGGCCGCGGACTGCTATCGTGCGGCGCTGGCGGAGTATCCAGAGTCACAGACAGCTTACCTTGCCCTGGGACACGTGCTCGAACTGGCCGGTCACCCTGACGAGGGCTGGGCTGGTGTGCGACGAATGTTCGGTGCGGAGTCGTCCCCGCGCAATCCAGAACGCGACCCGTGGTGGGTGTACTTTGACGGTCAGTTCTGGCAGGTGCAGCACCGCATCGACCGGATGCGAAGCATGATGGCGCGATGACCCGGCACCTGCTTGCGGTGGCATTCGTGCTGACGGCGGTGTTTGCCACAACCGTGCGCGCGCGCGCGCCTGCAGCACTGCGGCAAGAGCCGGTCTTTCGTGCGGGTGTGGACGCGGTGAGGGTCGACGTCCTGGTCTCCGATGGTGGCCGCCCTGTCGGCGGCCTCACCGCCAGCGACTTCGAGTTGACCGACAACGGCGTGCCGCAGAGCATCGACCTTGCAACCACCGCGGTGAGTGTGAAGGTCGTGCTCGTGCTCGACACGAGCGGGAGCGTAGCCGGTGAGAAGCTCGGGCACCTCAAGGCGGCTTGTCGCGAGCTGTTTCGCGGCCTGCGGCCACAGGACAGCGCCGCCTTGCTCACCTTCTCCGAGCGCCTGACGTTGCTAACGAGAAACGAGACGGACACGGCGAAGCTCGACGCCGAGGTCGAGCGAATCCAGGCAAGCGGCAACACTGCGCTGCGCGACGCGTTGTACACCGGCCTGTCGCTGGCGGCCCCCGACACGAGCCGCACGCTGCTCATTCTCTTCAGCGACGGCCTCGACAACTCCAGCTGGCTGCCGGCGCCGGTACTGCTCGAGTCGTTGAGACGCTCCAACGTCGTCGTCTATCCGGTCGACGCCTCGAGTAGCATTCCCGGGAGCAGCCTGGTTCTCAGCGAGTTGGCCGAAAGAAGCGGCGGCGAGTACCTTCGGGCGTCTGCTGCGAAGCGCCTGGCATCTGTCTTTGCCAGCATTCTCGAGGGATTTCGCTCGCGGTACCTGCTCACGTACACCCCGTCCGGCGTGAAGCGAAACGACGGCTGGCACACCCTGAAGGTCCGGCTCAAATCGCGTGGAGCGACCGTAAAGGCCCGGCCCGGGTATTTCTCGCGATAGCCGGCGACGTTCATGCAGGTTGCGCTCCGGGTTGGCATCACGACCGCCGTCACCATCGGTATTGGGCGCAGCCAGGTTCACGGGCGACCGAGCTGCTGACTGCGCCGTGGAACTTCCGATTGGCCGTCTTGGGTCCGGTCGCTCCCCCTGCTGCACGTGGAGGCCTCGCGAGGCACGGGGAACACCGTCGGCCGAAGACGGTCTTCGTGATCCAGCCTCAATCTAGCCGGACTGTCACTTCGAGGCTAGTCCTGGCTTGCCTGGCGACCCACCTCCGACGGAGGGTTTCAGGCCAGCCCGGCCTCCTCGGCGTATTCCTCGGCGCTCCAGACCCGAATGCCGTGACGGAGCAGCGCGACGAAGTGGCGGCGGTTGTCTGTCACGACTACCCGGGCCGACGCGAGCCGCGCGGTTTCGGCAATGTGTGCGTCGTAGACCCGGCCACCTGACACACGGTCGCGGGCCGCATCGGCCAGGAAAGCCAGGCGGCCGTCGGCGGGAAGGTTTAGGACGCCGAACCGCCGCAGGATTTCCGATTCCATGAGGGTGCGCGCCTGCTCGGGCTCCAGCCGCAGCCCGGCGGGCAGCCGCGTGGCAACGGAGTAGAACTCCAGGCAGCAGTGCCAAGCCGTCAAGGGGGTCCTGACGGTGCCATTGGCGATGGCGTCGAAGATCCGGCTGGCGGGAAGCGAAGCGTCCCCCATCTCGACAAGCCCCGCGAGCAGGATGGAAGTGTCGAAGAAGGCCGGACCTTGCACTACGGCCACCGGTTGCGCTCCTCCTCGATGAGCGCGGCAACGTCAATGGCCGGGAGGTCCTTCTTCGGCACGCTCGGACGCGCGACGAGCCGCCCCTTCACCCTCACGAGCGTGGGAGGCGGGGTGGTCGCCGCGAGACGAATCCCGGATTCGTCTACGGTCAGTTCCAGCTTGGTTCCAGCCCTCAACCCCAATCGCTCACGGACGATTGCAGGGATGACGACCCTTCCGGCCCCGTCGATGGTGATCGTCATGGCATGAGTATACCATTCGAGTGGCATCCATATGCCAGGTGATGTTCCGAGCCGCCGATCCGGCGAACACGTCGCGGCGCCCCGGCAAGCTGCTCGACCGTCCGCGGCTTCGAACCATCCCTCGGCGGGCTGGCGTGAAGCTTCCACTGCATCGAGAACGCACCTCTGGAAAAGTCGTTTGGCCACGCGGACCTCCCGCGTTACCATCGGAAGAGCTCCGCAACCAACAGTCAAGACCGCATCACGCCCGGTGCGTCAGGGCACACGTACCCTTGCTCCCTGCGCGAGACGGGCTGCGCCGCCTGAGAGGCCTCGACAGCGATGAAGACCATCTTCGTCACTCTCGCCACGTGCACAAGCCTGCTGGCCAGCGTTCCATCGTCAGCGCAGCTCCGCCTGCAGGTCGTGGCCTCGGGGTTCGTCCGGCCGGTGGCGTTCATCCAGGACCCCTCGAATTCGCGCGTGCAGTACGTCGTGGAGCAGGGAGGGCGGATTCGCGTCCTGCAGGACGGCGTGACCCAGAGCGTCGGTTTCCTCGACCTCTCCGCGGCGATCACCAGCGATGGAGAGCGCGGCCTGCTCGGCCTGGCCTTCCCACCCGATTACGGGACGAGCGGTCGCTTCTACGTCAACTTCACCAATCTCAACGGGGACACGGTCATCGCACGCTTCCGGCGATCCGCGGGCAACCTGCTCGTGGCCGACGCCAGCTTCCGCTTCGACCTCCAATGGCCCTCGGGGCAGCGGTTCATCGCTCAACCGTTCCCCAATCACAATGGCGGGAACATCGTGTTTGGCCCGGATGGCTACTTGTACATCGGCATGGGTGACGGCGGGTCTGGCAACGATCCCGGTAACCTCGCACAGGATCCCAACAGCCTGCTGGGAAA
Source organism: uncultured Acidobacteriota bacterium (assembly GCA_963744445.1). GTDB lineage: Bacteria > Acidobacteriota > Vicinamibacteria > Vicinamibacterales > Fen-181 > CAVUTP01. Next base: position 153,997 of record CAVUTP010000011.1, on the reverse strand, counting down.
GATGCTGCGGATCGACGTGAACGTGCCCGACGACGATACGCGAGGCTACAGGGTTCCATCGGACAATCCATTCGTGGGAGGCGCGCCCCTTGCAGCTCTCAGAGAGACCTGGGCGTTCGGCCTCCGCAACCCCTGGCGCTTCAGCTTCGATGATCCGGCACGTGGCGGCACGGGCGCGCTGGTACTGGGGGATGTCGGCCAAAACGGCTGGGAGGAGGTCGACTACGAGCCCGCGGGCCTCGGTGGCCGCAACTACGGGTGGCGGATCCGGGAAGGCGCCCATGACAACGTCACGACCGCGCCGCCGGCTTACTCGCCGCTGCGGGATCCGATCTTCGAATACGACCACGGCACGGGGCCAGCCGTCACCGGCGGCTACGTGTATCGAGGCCGTGCGCTCGGGCCGAGCTTCGCCGGACGGTATTTCTTCGCGGACTTCGGCGGTCGCTTGTGGTCGCTGGCGCTCAACGTCGATCCGGCGACCCGCGAGGCGGTGGCGTCCGGCTTGGTCGAGCACACCGCGGAGCTGGGAGGATCCGCGGCGCTCGGCCTCATCAGTTCGATGGGAGTCGACGCCGCGGGAGAGATCTACGTTCTGAACTGGGGCGCCGGCCAGGTGCTGCGGCTCGCGAAGGAAGGGTTCGTGAGGAGCATCTGGCCGCCGCGCGGCTTGACCATTGGGTGGACGCCGATCGAGATCACGGGCAGCTTCCAGAACGGGGCGGCGTCGGTCACCTTTGGCGGAGTACCCGCGCTCCAGGTGACCGTGCACGACAGCTCGCGGCTGACGGCGCTGGCGCCGCCGCACGCCCCCGGTCTGGTGGACGTCGCCGTGACCACCGGCGGCGAGACGGCGGTGGTGCCCGGGGGCTTCACCTACGCGAACATCCGGACAACGCCTGCGCCCGCGCCGAGACGCGCGGTCGGGGACCTCGACGGCGACGGTGCGACCGATGTCGTCGTGTGGCGCCCGGACCAAGGGACGTGGTTCGGCCTTCCGTCGAGCGGAACTGCCGGTCCGTACATGACGGTGACCTGGGGCGTGGGTGCCGAAGGCGACGTGCCGGTGCTGGGCGACTACGACGGCGACGGGAAAGGGGACCCGGCGGTCTGGCGCGCGCCGACGGGGACGTGGCGGATCCTCCCCTCCAGCCAGAACTACAGCGTCGCGCACCACCTCGCCATTCAATGGGGCCTCGCCGGCGAAGGGGACGTCCCCGTGCCGGGGGACTACGACGGCGATGGGAAGACGGACCCGGCGGTGTGGCGCGCGTCAACGGGCACGTGGTACTGGCTGCAGTCGAGCACCGGATTCTCGCGCACGGCGTTCGGTTCCCTCGAGTGGGGCGTCCAGGCGCTCGGCGACGTGCCGGTGCCGGGCGACTACGACGGGGATGGCAGAACCGATCCCGCGGTGTGGCGCGCATCCACGGGCACGTGGTACCGGCTCCGTTCCATGGACGGGTACTCCCGCGCCACGTGCCGGGTGGTGGAGTGGGGTGTCGCGTCGCTGAGGGACGAACCGGTGCCGGCCGACTACGACGGCGACGGGCTCACCGATCCGGCCGTGTGGCGCGCGTCGACGGGGACCTGGTACTGGCTGCAGTCGGGGGACGAACACCTTTACCGGTCGGCCGGGCAGCGGCAGTGGGGAGTCGAGGCGCTCGGCGACCGTCCGGTGCCGGGGGACTGGGATGGCGACGGGCGCAGCGACCTGGCCGTGTGGCGACGCTCGACGGGCGTCTGGTACCTGCTGATGTCGACCACGGGCTACAGCGACTACTTCACGCTGCAATGGGGACAGGATTCGACAGGGGACCGGCTGGCCACGGGGACGACCGTCAAGCGCTAACAGTACTCGCTTCGCTACTTTTGCCAGAAGCCGTGGTCGACGCCGCCCTGGAGGTAAATGGCAAAGGTACCATGCCCCGGAATCTTGTGATCATCCGTCGTGACCTCCTGCCGCCGAACGATCAGCATCAGCGGCGGCGCGCGGAGCCGTCCGCTGCATGCTGTTGTTAGGTGGCGTTCCGTGACTCGCCGCGATGTCCTCGCACCTCGTAACGAAGCTCCACCATGCCGCTCTTGTAGGCTTTGACCTCCGCCAGATGGAGGGCGATGTCTCTGTCGAGCTTCTCGAAGAATGGGATCCCATCACCAATCAAGATCGGCAGGATCGAATAGCGAACTTCGTCGGCTAGCCCGAGACGAAGGCATTCGGCGGAGACCACACCGCCTCCAACAAACCAGATGGTACGGAACGTGGGCCGCAGGCGCCCATTCACGAACTGCGCGAGATCGCCTGAGTAGAACTCGACGGTATCCCGGGTCCGTGGCAGTTCGCGACTAGTGAGGACGAAGGTGGGTTTGTCGCCGTACGACCACCCGAACCCTTTGGCTTCAAAACGCAAGCGCGGTCTCATAGGTTCGCGATCCCATGACGTAGCAGTCGATCGTCTTGAGGAACGCCTCGACGAATCCTGGGTCCATGGTGTCCCCGCCTGCGAATTCGTCTGAGGTTTCGAGCCAGTCGACGCGCCCGTCCTTTCGAGCGATGAAGCCGTCGAGGCTCGCCGCCATGTGGATCGTTACGCGAGAATCAGTGTTTGCCATCGTTTCGTCCCTGTCGTCGAGTGCGACGGCTAGCAGCACTGCTCGGAGCCGCCTCCGCGCGAGTCTACCTAACGATAAGGGTTCTATCCGCGCGCTGCCCGTCGGGGACGGGTCGATGCGGCCGCGCGGATAAGACCCGTTGAACGAAACCGCATTCGAGGCGCCCGGCTCTGGGGATTGTAAGGCCGGGGCGCTCCGGTGGCAGGCTGCCCGCTGGGATAGCCGAGATCGGGCCGACACGCGGATTGTCTGGCCGACCACTGGGAGTTGACGGAACATCTCCCCGGCAAACCGGAGTGGCGGCGTAAACCTCGATTGAAGCGGAACTTGTCGGGCGGCCATCGAGGGTCCGATCCTTGCTGGGGTCCGGGTATGCCTGCCTGCTCACCCGACCTGGAAGTGCAGCTGAGCTCGGACGAACGCGTAAACCCGTCCACCTTGAATTGCTAGTCGCGGCGGCGGTAGCAGCTATCGCCCGAGCGGTGGTCACGGCGCTGGCGAAGAAGGTGGCGGTCGTCTTGCAGCCCGGTACTCCGTTCAACCTTAACGATCGTGCACGATGCGACTTCGTCGGCGAAGACATGAGGAAGGTGCCATGCCCATGAGGCAACTAATCGTCATTGGGACAGTGTTGCTCGCCGCCGCGTGCGGAGGGCCACAGCCCCCCCCGGCCAATCCTTCCGCGGAGCCCTCGGCGGCCGTGCGACTTGGCGGTCCGCCGACCGGCGCCGGGACGTCAACCGCCGACAGTGGCGAGATCAAGCCGGCCGATCCGACCATGTTCTACAAGAAGCCTGGTTACTCGCCGTACGCAGGCAGAAATTACCCCGAGCGCCCGTACTTCGGCGACGAGCACGTCCACACCGCGTGGTCGGTTGATGCCGGCGGCAGCGGCGCGACGCTCGGTCCCGAGGAGGCGACGCGGTTTGCACGGGGCGAGGAAGTAACCTCGACCAGCGGCCAGCCGGTGAAGCTCGGACAGCCGCTCGACTGGGTCGCCATCACGGACCACTCCGACATGATGGGCATGATCACCGAGATCAAGGGCGGCAATCCCGAGATGATGGCCGATCCGACGCTCAAGAAGTGGCATGACATGTTCGTCGGCGGTCCGGTGGAAGCCAAGAAGGGCGTGATGGAACTGGTCGCCGCGCAGGCGAACAGGAAGTTGCCGCCGATCGCGACCGATCCGCGGTTTGCCAAGAGCGTCTGGGCGAAGACCACCACGATCGCGGAGAAGTACAACGAACCGGGGCGCTTCACGGCGTTCATCGGCTACGAGTGGACGTCGAACGCCGGCGGCGGCGACAACCTGCATCGGAACATCATCTACCGCGACAACAAGGACAAGGCCGACCAGGTGCTGCCGTACACCACGTTCCAGAGCGAGAACCCCGAGGACCTCTGGAAGTGGATGACCGAATGGGAGAAGACGACCGGCGGCAAGATCCTCGCGATCCCGCACAACGGCAATCTCTCGAACGGCCGGATGTTCGCGCTGACGACCTTCAGCGGCGACCCGCTGACAAAGGCCTGGGCCGACGCGCGACAGCGGTGGGAGCCGCTGTTCGAAGCGATTCAGATGAAAGGCCAAAGCGAGTCGCATCCGTCGCTGTCGCCGACCGACGACTTCGCCGCCTACGAGCTGTGGGACCGCGGCAACCTGACTCAGACGCCGAAGAAGCACGGCATGATCGCGGGCGAATACGCGCGCGAAGCGCTCAAGAACGGCCTGAAGGTGGAACAGGATCTGGGGACCAACCCGTTCAAGTTCGGGATGGCGGGCGGAACCGACACCCATAACGGCCTCGTGGCGGCCGAAGAGGACAACTTCTTCGCCAAATTCCCGAGTGCCGAGCCCCGGCCGGATCGGTGGGACGAGGACGCGATGAACTTCGGCCCGAACCGCATCGTGAAAGGCTGGGAGATGACGGCGGCCGGATACACCGCCGTGTGGGCGACCGGCAACACGCGTGCGGAGCTGTGGGACGCGATGATGCGCCGTGAGACCTACGCGACGAGCGGTCCCCGCATGATCGTTCGGTTCTTCGGCGGCTACGACTTCACGCAGGCTGACGCCACGCGCACGCCGGCAGTGGCCGGCTACGCGAAAGGTGTGCCGATGGGCGCCGATCTTCCCGCTGCGCCGGCCGGCAAGGCGCCGACGTTCCTCGTCGCCGCGCTCAAAGACAGGTTCAGTGGCAACCTCGATCGCATCCAGATCATCAAGGGATGGCTGGGCAAGGACGGCAAGCCACAGGAGAAGATCTACGACGTGGTCTGGGGCGACAGGGACCGGCGCCGGATCGTCAACGGCAAGCTGACTCCGGTTGGGAACACCGTGGACGTCGCCACCGCAACGTGGACGAACACCATCGGCGATCCGGAACTCGTCACCGTCTGGAAGGACCCAGACTTCGATCCGTCGGTCCGGGCGGTCTACTACGCGCGCGTCCTCGAAATCCCGACGCCGCGCTGGACCGCCTACGACGCGGCGTACTTCAAGATCAAGATCACGGACCCGAAGGTGCCGATGACGACGCAGGAGCGGGCGTTCACGTCGCCCATCTGGTATTCGCCAAAGTAGAGGTGAGAACGTTCGCGCCACCGGGGAATGCGGGCGCTCAGGTAAGCCGCATGCACATTCGAAAACTTCTCGGCGAGCCGATGCTGCACTTCCTGCTGATCGGCATCGCGCTCTTCGGCGCCTATCGATGGGTGTCGCCCGGCGATTCCGGCGGGCGCCGCATCGTCATCACCCAGGGGGTGGTAGACGACCTCGTTACACAGCATGTGGCGGCGAGAGGTCGCGAACCGTCCATCACCGAGTTGAACCACTTGATCGAGTTGTACGTACGCGATGAGATCCTGTACCGGGAAGGTGTGAGACTGGGGCTCGAACGTGACGACATCGTCGTGAAGCGTCGAGTCCGCCAGAAGATCGAGATGATCGCGGAGGAGGACGCCTCGACACGGGCGCCGACCGACGCAGACCTGTCCGCGTACCTGACGGCGAACCAGGCGCGCTTCGTTCAGCCGGCCATCCTCACCTTCGAGCAGGTGTTTCTTGGACAACCGACGTCCGGCCACGGAGTGGTGCACGCTGTGGCGGTCACGCGTGAGGCCCTTCGAAGCGGTACTGACCCCGAGAGGCTTGGCAAGCCGACGTTGCTGCCGTATCGGATGACTCTGACTCCTGCCGACTTGGTGGCGCGCGACTTTGGCGGCTCCTTTGCCGCTGCTCTCGAGAAACAGCCGGTCGGCGAATGGGTGGGGCCGATCGACTCGAGCTTTGGAGCGCACTACGTCCGCGTCTCCGATCGCACGCCGGCCGTAGCGCCGCAACTCGCGGCCGTGCGCGACCATGTCGTGCGCGAATGGGAGAACGAACGCCGCCAGCGCGCGCGCAACGACGCCTACAGGAAGATGCGCGACGAATATCAGGTCAGTATCGAGACGGAGCTGGCGACGGAACGGCGATGAGAACAGTCTCTCTCCCGCTCGTCGTTGTGGCATTGCTGCTCACCGCGATAGTTCCAGGTCGCGCGGACGAGTTCAAGCCGGGGTACCTGCAGCTCACGCAGCTGGACCGGGAGACGTACGACGTCCTCTGGAAGGCCCCGGCGATCGACGAGTCGACCACCCTCAAGGCGAAGCCGCAGTTCCCCGACGGGACCGAGGCACTCACGGAGGTGCGCAGCACCTTTTCGCGCGGCGTGACTGTCCAGCGCTGGCGTATCCGGGTCCCGCAAGGGCTCGATGGGAAGACCATCCTCTTTTCCCAACTCTCGGAAACGCGGATCGACGTGCTCGCGCGGCTCGTGCGCCTGGACGGCACCGTGCAACTCGAGCGCATCCTGCCGGTGCACCCGAGCTTCGTCGGCAGGCCAAGCCCTGCTCGGCTGGAAGTCGGCAGGACCTATACGATCTTGGGGATCGAACACATCCTGTCCGGGTTTGATCACCTACTGTTCGTGCTCGCTCTGGTGCTCTTGGTGCAGGGGATCCGACGACTGCTTGCCACCATCACGGCGTTCACCGCCGCGCACAGCCTGACCCTTGCCGGGGCAACGCTTGGCTGGGTGCATGTGCCCGCGCCCCCAGTTGAAGCGTCGATTGCGCTGAGCATTGTCTTCGTCGCGTCGGAGATCGTCCACACGCGGCAGGGCCGCGACAGCGTGACGCAACACTATCCGTGGGCCGTGGCGTTCACGTTCGGGCTGCTGCACGGCTTCGGCTTTGCCGGCGCGCTCGCGCAGGTCGGCTTGCCGCAGTCGTCCATTCCGGTCGCTTTGCTGTTCTTCAATGTGGGCGTGGAGATTGGGCAGTTGCTGTTTGTCGGAGCTCTGTTGGCAGTGATCACGATGAGCTGGCGGGCGGGACAACGGCTTCGACTGTCGCAACCCGCCTGGCTCTGGCGCATCACGCCGTATGCCATCGGTGCGCTCGCGAGCTTTTGGCTGGTCGAACGAATCGCCGCGTTCTGACCACAGGGTGCGCCCGTTCGCGTCGATCGATGAGTCTCGAAGGTGTCCAGGTCATACGGCGCGCATGGAGCGGGCGCTTCTTTCGCACAAATTCGCACACGCTGCCGTTGTGGCCGCCGCTGCGGTTGTAGCAGTCGCCTCCGACGGAGACGCCAGCGGCATCCGCGGCCGGCGGACGACCTCACTTGCCGCCGCGGCGCCGGATGTCGGCGATGCACTCAGCGATCAGCGTCTCGAGCACCGGGACTTTGATGTCCGACAGGCGTTTGATGTACAGGCAGCCCTTGCCGGCCTCGTGTTTCCCGAGTTGGCCCAGGAGCTTGCCCCGGTCCTTCATCCCCAGCATCAGGTAGAGGCTGACCTCTGATTTCCTCGAGGAGAACCCGACGAGGCACGAGTCGCCTTCGTGGCCGCTCGCGTACTTGTAGTGGTAGCTGCCGAAGCCGACGATGCTGCTGCCCCACATCTTCGGTTCGTACCCGGTCACGCGGCGCAGGATCGCGGCGATGGCGATACAGTCCTCGCGCCGCTGCGGGTCCTCTATGGCGTTCAGGTAGGCGTCGACGCTCGCGTCGGTTTGCTTCGTCTTGAGTTCGGCCATGGAAGCCTTTCGCCAAGGGCGGGAGGTCACGCGCCGGACGACCTCTCGGCTCGGATTACGTGACGAGGGACTGGCCGCCGTCACGCTCGCTGATCAGGAAGGCGCAGGTCATGCTCACCGGGCACGACTCGCACGCGGGCTCGGTGCGGGTACACGTGATCTGGCCGTGTTGCTTCAGCAGCAGGTAGGCCCGCGACCGCGACTGCACATCGGCGGCAATACTGCCACCGATGATCTGCTGTGCCTCCCGGTAGGTCACGGCGTAGCTCTGGCGCTCGCGCCCCTGGCGGATGCGCACGAGGACGTGTGGACCGTTGGAGGGCACGGCTGCAACCGCCGCCAATCCTCCGAACAGCAGAATCCGGTCGGCTCCCGGGCCGGCAATGCCTGGAAACTGCTGGAGGAGTTTCCGCGCCTCGCCCAACCGTCCGGCCAGTGCGCCGGTCAAATCGCCGCCGAACTCGTCCTGGACTCGCGCGGCGATCGCCTTCAGCCGCTTCGCGCGAAGTCCCGGCACCATGCCGCCCGGTTTCAGCGCCGCGACGAGGCGGGCGGGCTTCGCTGCGAGGAGTTGAGCGGGCTCGATGCCGACGCGTTCGGTCAGAGATTCCCACCCGCGGATGCACGCAGCGTCGCTCGGCGGATAGCCACAATGCCACCACACGATGAACCGGTAGGGATCGGTCGGCCAGCGCGGCGTCTGCGTCCCATAGTGCCGTTCCAACCGGTCCAGGATCTCGGCGACGGACAGGGCGTTCTTCGGGGCTGGCCGATCCTTCGCGCCGACTCTCATAAGGTTCATCTCGACGAAGCGGGCCGGCCCCGGCCGGCGTGATCCGGTCGCCAAGCTGCCGCCGTGGGACAGGTACAGTCCTCAATCTTGCAGGTGCCGGGGGTCACCTGCGGGGTGTCACTGGCGCGAACTCGCCGCTTCACGACGCCGCTGGGGACCCGCGTCGGAGCTCAACGCGTCACCGCGGAACGATCTCGCCGGTGCTCCACGGCGTCGGACGGGATCAGCTCCCGATCACCTGGCCGGCGTTGACGATCCACGGAATGCCGAACCGGTCGACGAGCATGCCGAACCCTCTCGCCCAGAACGTCGGCTGAAAGGGCATCTGCACCTTGCCCTCCTCCGCGAGCGTGTTGAACACGCGCTCGCCCTCGGCGGCCTCGTCGAAATGCACGGCCACGCAGAATCCCGCGGGCTTCGCGAACTGGCCTGGAGGCGCGTCGGCCCCTTGCAGCACTTGATCGCCGACCTGCAGCGTCACGTGCATGGTCCGGCCGTGCGCTTCCGCCGGCATGCTCGCGGCCATCGGCGATTCGCCGATCGTCTGGATGAACGAGATCTTCCCGCCGAGAGCCTTCTCGTAGAACTCGAACGCTTCGCGGCATCGGCCATCGAAGGCCAGGTACGGATTGAGCTTCATTCTCAGATGTTAGCCTGCATGTCGCCAGCCGCAAACGAGCCCGTACGGATGGGCTGTCTTCTACCTGGACGAGCGCTTGATGGCGCGGTGGTATACGTATGAGCAGAATGCTCTCTCGTTCAAGGACCGAACCTATCCGAACTGGCCTGACGTGGAACGAGATGTGGTGCGGGCCTGACGAAGGTCTCATCCGACAGAGGCTTCAAACTCTCATGTGATCGGGGATGCGCGTGGCAGACGCTTGGCTGGATCTACCCGGCGCACGGAAAGCCAGTTCCGATCAACGAATACGGCATGGCCCCAGTCGCTCTGCCGCGCAAGAAGTAAAGGCTGAAAGTTGCGAGAGACGCGCGGACGGATCCGAACGCGCCCCGCTCTACTGCTCTCGGTCACGCCGCGCGGCGCACCACGCGCGTTGCCAGCGCAGCAGCCCGTAACGGGCGCGGGTGGACGTGACAACAGGTGTGGCAGCGTGAGCCTCCCGTCCTCGCGTACCGGAGTCCCTTTCCTCGCCGTCCGGTCACGAAGGGCGCGGCGCATCTGGGCCTCCTTTCGAGGACGCTCGATGATGGCCCCGCGGTGGCAGCCAGACCAGAGACGCGCGCGGGTTCTTCGCTGACTTCGATGGGACCGGCCAAATCGCAGCAGGGCGGTCGCTTACGGCCGGTGGGCGCATAATCCGGTCGGCGATCGCACCATGGCCTCATCGACGCTCCGGTTCGGCCCGTTCGAGCTGGACCCCGTCACCGGCGAACTGCGCAATCTACTGGGACCCGGCCACGATCTGGCCGGCGTGTGTTTCCAACGTAAGCCGATCCATGATCCCCACGCGGCGCATCCACGCTCGATATTGTTCCGCGCCAGCCAGGCCGAGCGCTTCGGATTCCCACTCCGCCACGGCGATCGTCGTCGTGCTGTTCTCGCGCATCAGTAGGTAGCGAACGAATCCCGGCTGTGCGCGAAAGACGGCGACGCCGTCGGTCTCAATCTGATGGAAGATGCGCTCCGCGTCCGGCGAGTAGGTATCGATGTTCCAGCGCCCGACGGAGACACGCAGGTAGTGAGGCGCAGTGCCTTGTCCTTCCACGGCTGACATCCCCCCCAACGTCATCCCAGCAACCAGCGCGAGTCCCAGGAGCCCTGTTGTAACGAGTCTTCACGCGCCACATGGTGACCTCCGAAGACGCCAGCCACGGCCAGCCGCGCAAGATCGCGCACGACTCAATGAGCCATCGTGACCACGGCTGTGATGACAATGAACCCGCTGAAGATCATGTTACGAGATCCCGACGTTGGGCGGCCGGCCACGGTGCCCGGTCGAAGTCACAGCGAACCGTCCAAACCATGGCATTGAAAACAACTTCCGTAGCCCATGTGGCAGGGCAAGAATGCGGCTGGTAGCCGTCGGCCCGGCCCGACCGAGTGCGCGTGGCCGGTTCCGCTCCAGCAATTGCTGCGTTCCACCTAATCAACGTTGGGCGGCCTCTGGGCCTGCTAGCGTTCACTGCGCCTGGCATGCCAGGAAGTCGGCAGACGTACCTACCCCTACAAGACCACAGGGAACATTCGCCTTCGCGCCGACGTTTACCGAACGCCTGCCGACATCGTGAGGCCGGCCGTTCCCCGAAACGGCCAATCTATCGCGCTCCCTTCCGCCCTCGGTCGCTCCCGCGTCCAGCCCAAGCAGAGCATGGATCGCTCCGTCTTCGCTCTCCATGAGCAAACCGTTAGCATTTGCAGCTTGAGTACAACGAAAAGGCCCGCCGAGGCGGGCCTTCTTGGTTTCTTGGTGCGGAAGGGGGGATTCGAACCCCCACGCTCTTGCGAGCGCCAGCCCCTCAAGCTGGTGCGTCTGCCAGTTCCGCCACTTCCGCAAAGAGGTGGGCGCGAGTCGAAGATCCTATCAGACCGGGCGGTTGAGGACAACAGCCCGGCCACCCAGGCGACGCGGGGCTGAAAGCCCGCGCTACCGAAGGGTCAGGCCGCGGTGCTACTTGTTCGCGGGCGCCGCGGGTGCCGGCTTCGCAGGCGCGGGCTTTGCCGGCGCGCTCGCGCCGCTCACCACCGACGACCCGCCGCCGCGCTGCCAGAGCACGCCGAGGCCGATCGAGCCCAGCATGAACAGCACCGCCGCCACGGTCGTGATGCGCGTCAGCAGTGTCGCCCCGGCCCGCGCGCCGAACGCCGCCTGGCTGCTGCTGCCGCCGAAGGCCGCGGCGATGTCCCCGCCCTTCCCCTGCTGCAGCAGAATGACGAGCAAGAGCACCAGGCACACCACCACGTAGGCTGTCGTCAGGAAATAACTCAGGATCACGGTTGCTGTTCCCTGCCGGCCGCGCCGGCGCCAGACGCGCACGGGCCGGCGTCGAAGTGCCTGCCCAACCAGGAATCCGGCCGCCCCGGCAGCCGGAACCACTCATTATATCCTGCCGGGCCGGCTTGCCGCCACGATTTCGAAGAACCCGCGGACGTCCAGGCTGGCCCCCCCGACCAGGGCGCCATCCACGTCGGCCTGGCTCACCAGCTCACGGGCATTGCCGGGCTTGACGCTCCCGCCGTAGATCACCCGGCAGGCGTCGCCGGCCTCCGCGCCGAACCACTCGCGCAGACGCGCCCGGATGTGCTCGTGCGCTTCCTGCGCCTGCGCCGACGTGGCGTTCCGGCCGGTCCCAATCGCCCACACGGGCTCGTAGGCGACGGCCAGCCCGGACACACCCGCTGCGGAGACTCCGTCCAGCCCCGCACGCAGCTGCCGATCCAGCACCGCCATCGTCCGGTTGGCCTCGCGCTCGTCCAGCGTCTCCCCGAGGCAGACGATGGGCACCAGGCCGCCATCCAGCGCCGCGCGAACCTTCCGGTTCACGTCCGAGTCGGTCTCGCCGAACTTCGTCCGGCGTTCCGAGTGGCCGATGATGACCAGCGTTGCGCCGGCGTCACGCAGCATGGGGCCGCTGATCTCACCCGTGAACGCGCCCTCGCGCTGCCAGTAAAGATCCTGGCCGGCAACCAGCACCCGGCTCCCGCGGGCCGCGTCGGCCGCAGCGGCCAGCGCCGTGAAGGGCGGTGCGACGACGATGTCGAGATCGTCGAGGTCCGAGACCAGGCCGGCGAACTCGCGGACGAACGCCACGGCCTCGCCGATCGTCTTGTACATCTTCCAGTTCGCGGCGACGAGGGGTCTTCTCATAGACGGCTCTTCCGATGGCCGGTGTCTGGCTCCGGCTCAAGGCCCGGGGCTCGAGGCTCAGGGCCGATCAGCGTGCATTCCGCATTCTGCATTGTGCATTCTGCACTGCTACCTGTCCGCCAACGCCTCCACGCCCGGCAGCACGCGGCCGCCGAGGAACTCCAGCGAGGCGCCGCCGCCGGTCGAGATGTGCGTGACCTTGTCCGCAACGCCCGCCTTGGTGATCGCGGACACCGAATCGCCGCCGCCGATGATCGTCGTGCCGTGCACCTTCGCCACCGCCTGCGCGACCGCGTTGGTGCCCTTGTCGAAGGGCGGCGTCTCGAACACGCCCATCGGGCCGTTCCAGATGACGGTCTTCGCGCCGGCCACCAGCGATTGGTAGGCCTCGATCGTCTTCGGGCCGATGTCCACGCCCATGAAGTCGCCGATTGCCGGGTCGTCGATCGCGAGCGTCTCGTGCGCGGCGCCCGGCTCGATCTTCAGCGTGACCACGTGATCCACCGGCAGGTGCAGCCGCACGTGGCGCTCGGAGGCTGCCGCCGTGATCTGCCGCGCGGAGTCCAGCTTGTCGTCCTCGACCAGCGACTTGCCGGTGGGAAGCCCGCGCGACTTGAGGAACGTGTAGGCCATCGCGCCGCCGATGGCGAGCGCGTCCACCCGGCCGAGCAGGTTCTCGATGACCTCGATCTTGTCGGAGACCTTGGCCCCGCCGAGGATCGCGACGAACGGCCGCTCGGGCGACCCCAGCGCGTGGCCGAGATACGTGAGCTCCTTCTCCATCAGGAAACCTGCCGCGGCCCGCGGCAGCACCTTTGTAATGGCCTCCACCGACGCGTGCGCCCGGTGGCTCGACCCGAAGGCGTCGTTCACGTAGGCACTGGCCGGCGCCGCGAGCTCCCGCGCGAACGCCGGGTCGTTCTTCTCCTCCTCCGGGTGGAATCGCAGGTTCTCCAGCAGCACGACCTGGCTCCCGGCGGCTGCCCGCTGCACCGCGTCCCGCGCGGCCTGTCCGACGCAGTCCTCCGCAAACTCCACGGGCCGCTCCAGGACATGCGCCAGGTGTTCCGCCACCGGCCGCAGCGTGTAGTCCAGGTTCACCTTCCCCTTGGGGCGCCCGAGGTGCGAGGCGAGAATCACCAGCGCCCCCTGGTCGAGGGCGTACTGAATCGTGGGCAGCGACGCGCGGATCCTCGTGTCGTCCTTGATCTGGCCGCCCTTGATCGGCACGTTGAAGTCGACGCGGACGAAGACACGCTTGCCGCGCAGATCGAGGTCCTTGATCGAGAGCTTGGGCACGGGACACCTCCACGGAGGTCGGTGAAGCAGGCAGCTGGCAGCGGGCAGCTGCCTGCTGCCAGCGCGGGGAACCAGGGATCGGGGATCCGGCCACGGAGCGCGCGCGACCGCCCCTGATCCTGGATCCCTGATCTCTATCTTGGTAGCGATCTACAGGCCCTTCTTCGCGATCAGCCGCGCGAGGTCGATGCAGCGGCACGAGTAGCCCCACTCGTTGTCGTACCACGAGAGGACCTTCGCGAAGTCGCCGTCCATGACCTTGGTGTAGGCGGAGTCGAGCATCGACGAGTGCGGGTTGCCCCGGAAGTCGATCGACACCAGCGGCTCCGTGACGTACTCGAGAATCCCCTTCATCGCGCCGTCGGCCGCGGCCTTGAACGCCGCGTTCACCTCGTCGGCCGTCGTCTTCTTCTGGAGCAGCACGACCAGGTCCACCACCGAGACGTTCGGCGTGGGCACGCGCATCGCAAAGCCGTCCAGCTTGCCCTTCAGGCTGGGGATGACCTCGCCCAGCGCCGAGGCCGCGCCCGTGGTCGTCGGGATCATCGACAGCGCCGCCGCCCGCGCCCGCCGGATGTCCTTGTGCGGCAGGTCCAGCAGGTTCTGGTCGTTGGTGTAGGAGTGGATGGTCGTCATCCAGCCCTTCACGATGCCGAAATTGTCCTGCAGGACCTTGGCCACGGGCGCCAGGCAGTTGGTGGTGCACGACGCGTTCGAGATGATGTGGTGCTTCGCGGCGTCGTAGATCCCGTCGTTCACGCCCATCACCAGCGACACGTCCGGGCCCTTCGCGGGCGCGGTGACGATCACCTTCTTCGCCCCGGCCGCCAGGTGCTTGGCCGCGTCGTCGCGCTTGGTGAACTTGCCCGTGGACTCGAACACGATGTCCACGCCGAGGTCCTTCCACGGCAGCTCCGCCGGATCCTTCACCGAGAGCACCTTGAACTCGTCGCCGTTGACGCTGATCGACCCCGCCTTCGCCTCGATCTTCGCGTCGAGGTTGCCGAGGATGGAGTCGTACTTCAGCAGGTGCGCCAGCGTTTCCGCGCTGGTGATGTCGTTGACGGCGACGAAGTCGAACTCCTTGTTGCCGAGCGCCGCCCTCATGATGTTGCGGCCGATCCGCCCGAACCCGTTGATGCCGACCTTGATGGCCATCGCTGCCCTCCACGCGAATGAGACGGTCGCCGGTTGGGAAAAGGCTCTGCCGGGGAAACCTACCCATTCTAATGACGCCTTGCGGGAGGGTCAAACCGCGGTTTATACTGCCGCGTTTTCGAGCTTGGCCGCGCTCGAGCCGCCCGGAAGACAACCCATCGCCAGCGCTCGCTTGTGTCGACAGTCCGCCGCGGGGGGCGACGCCGCTCGGGGGAGACCGACGGCGACCCCGCGAACACTGCAGGCCTCGGTGTGCCGGGATCAGGGAGCGAAGTGGCAACCGTCGACTTGGCAGCTGGCCAAGTGGTCAGTTGTCCCCTCGTTCCCTGATCGGCATCGGTCGACACGAGGGAGAGATTAGCCGGCCCCGATGTATCTCCTCTACACCTGCGTCAGCCTCGTGGCGTTCGTCGCCCTCGCCCCCTATTTCGCCTGGCAGGCGGTGCGTTACCGCAAGTACGTCACGAACCTGCGCCAGCGCCTCGGTTACCTCCCCGTCTCGTTCAACGTGGACGGCGACGAGTCCATCTGGATCCACGCGGTCTCGGTCGGGGAGGCGCTCGCCGCCCGGCCGCTCGCCGCGGCGCTCAAGGCGCGCTACCCGGGCCTCCGCCTGTTCGTCTCCACGACGACCGTGGCGGGGCAGCAGGTGGCGTCGCGCGAGATCAAGGAGGCCGACGCCACGTTCTATTTCCCTATCGACCTCGGTCCCATCGTGCGCCGGACGCTGCGGCTCGTCCGCCCGCGGCTCCTGGTCGTCATGGAAACCGAGATCTGGCCGATCCTGCTGCGCGAGTGCCGTCGCCAGGGCGTTCACACCGTAATGGCCAACGGGCGCATCTCGAACCGGTCGTACCCGCGCTACCGTCGCATCCGCCCGTTCATCCGCCGCGTCCTCGACCACGTGGACCGGTTCTGCATGCAGTCGCAGGAATCGGCCGACCGCGTCGTCGATCTCGGCGCGGACCCGTCGCGCGTTCGCGTCACCGGGAACCTGAAGTTCGACGCGCTACCCGCTGCACCGGCGGCGCTCGAGCGCGGCGGCCCGCGCGTCCTCCGCTACTTCCGCGTGCCCGAGGGCCGGCCCGTCATCGTCGCCGGGTCTACGATGAAAGGCGAGGAACTGATCGTCCTGAGGGCGTTCGAGCGGCTGCGCGCGAGCACCGAGCGGCCGCTGCTGGTCATCGCGCCACGGCACCCCGAGCGGTTCGACGAGGCGGAGCGGCTGGCGCGCGAGGAAGGGTTCCGCGTGGCCCGGCGATCGGCGCTCGAGATCGACCAGGAGCCTCCGGCGGACATCGTCATCCTCGACACAATCGGCGAGCTCGCGCAGCTCTACCGCATCGCCACCGTGGTGTTCGTCGGCGGGAGCCTCGTGCCGACGGGCGGGCACAACATCCTCGAGCCGGCGGTGTTCGGCAAGCCGATTCTCTTCGGCCCGCACATGCAGAACTTCCGGGAGATTGCCACGACGTTCCTGTCCGCCGACGCCGCGGTGCAGGTGGCCTCGGGCGGGGCGCTCGAGGAGGCCTTCCGCGAACTGCTCTCGGACGTGAAGCGGCGGGAGCGGATCGGCCAGGCGGCCCGCGCCATCATCGACGTGAACCACGGGGCCGGCGATCGGACGCTTGCCGCCGTCGGCGAGGTGCTCCCGCCCGGCGACGGCCCGAAGCTCCGCCCGTTCCGCCTGGTGAGGTAAGGTAAGAGCGTGCTCAACTGGGCCAGCCGTGGGTACGCGGGCGTCGCGCGGGCCAGGCGGGCCTGGTACGCCCGCCACCCGGAGGCGAGCCGCCGCCTGCGCCGGCCGGTCATCAGCGTCGGCAACGTGGCGGTTGGCGGGAGCGGGAAGACCCCCGTCGTGGCCGCCCTCGCCCGGCTGCTTCTCGATGCTGGCGAACGGCCCGCCGTGCTGACGCGCGGCTACGCGCGCCGTCGTCCGGACGACGGCGTCACCGTGGTGAGCGACGGTTGCCGGGTGCTGGCGGACATCGATCGCGCCGGAGACGAGCCGCTGATGCTGGCACGGGCACTGCCAGGCGTTCCCGTGCTCGTAGGGGCGGACCGCCACCTGAGCGGCGTGCTGGCGGAGCGGCGCTTCAAATGCACGGTGCATCTGCTGGACGACGGGTTCCAGCACTTTGCGCTGGCACGCGACGTGGACCTGGTGATCGTGTCGCCCGAGGATGTCGAGCGTCCGTTCACTCTGCCCGCCGGGCGGCTGCGCGAACGCTTGGACGCCGCTCGCGCGGCGGACGCGATGATCGTGGCGAGCACCCGCGAGGAGGAGTTCGCCCGCGTGGCCGCCGCCGTGAGCGTGGAGAAGGTGTTCCGCCTGCGGCGAGGCTTGGCCCGCGCGCGCCTGGCGGACACGGCGGGAGGCCTGCTGGAGCCCGCGGAAGGCACCCGCGTTCTTGCGGTCGCCGCCGTCGCGCGGCCACAGGGCTTCTTCAACGCCCTGGCCGTGGAAGGGTGGACGCTGGCGGGGCAGATGGCGTTTCCAGACCATCATCGGTTCACGCAGGCCGACGTGCACAGGGTCCTCGCGGCCATGCACGACGCGCGTGCGGGGATGGTGGTCACGACCGAGAAGGACCTGGTGCGGCTCCAGCCGCTCGAGCCGCTGCCGTTTCCGGTCGCGGTCGTGCCGCTGGAAGTGCGCATCGAACCCGAGGACGAGTTCACGGCATGGGTCCTCGGCCGTCTGAGAGCGTGTCGAGCGGAGCACTGAGAATGGAGAAGGGGCTCGACCTGGATCAGCGGGCAGCAGGCAGCCGGCAGCAGGCAGCAGACACGCGTGTCACGCTGCGAGCCGCTGCGAGCTGCGAGCTGCCAGCTGTGGTCCCTGATCCCCGATCCCCGATCCCCGATCCCTGTTCGTGATGCGTCACAGGTTCGAACACGCCCTCGTGGCCCTCGTGGCCTTCGTCATCCGGTGGCTGCCGTGGACCGTGGTGCGCCTGGCGGGCGCCGCGCTCGGGACGGCGTTCTACCTTTTGGACCGCGGGCACCGGCGCGTCGCCCTCGACAACCTGGCCCGGGCGTTCCCCGCCCGCAGCGCCGGCGAGCACCGGGCCATCGCGCGCGGCGTGTTCCGGCATTTCGGCTCGATGCTCTTCGAGTTGCTGAAGTTCAGCACGCTTCCGCCCGCCCGCATGCTGGAGCGGGTGGAGTTCGAGGGCGCCGACCGGGCGCGGCAGGCGTACGCGGCTGGCAAGGGCGTCTTCTTCCTCACGGGCCACTTCGGCTGCTGGGAGATCAACGGCATCGTCCACGCGCTGAATTTCGGGCCGATTGGCGTGCTGGCGCGGCCGCTCGACAACCCGCACCTCAACGAGCTGCTCGAGCGGGTCCGCCAGTGCACCGGCAACCAGGTGATCTACCGGCGGGGCGGCATCCGGCGGACGCTGCGGACGCTGGAAGCGGGCCAGGGCGTGGCGATCCTGATCGATCAGCACATGCACGGACCGGACACCGTGGCCGTGGACTTCTTCAACCGTCCCGCCGCCACGACGACCGCCCTGGCGTCGCTGGCGCTCAAGACCGGCGCCCCGGTGATCCCGGTCTTCACCGTCCCGCTGGGCGGCGGCCGGTACCGCGTCATCTACGAGCACGCGGTGGAGGCGCCGGCGAAGGGCTCCCCCGAGGCCCTCCGCGAGTTCACGCAGCGTTGCACGGACGTGCTGGAGATGTACGTCCGCCGCTACCCGACGCAGTGGCTCTGGATGCACCGCCGCTGGCGCGAGGAGGGCTCGGGGCCGGCCAGGGGAATGTTCCCCGCCGGCGAGCCCGACGCGGAGGTGGTCGAGGACAGGGTCCTGGAGTGATGCCTCCGCGGTTCCTGGTGATCGCGCCCAACTGGCTGGGCGACGCCGTGATGGCGCTGCCGGCGCTCGCCGCGATCCGGCGGGCGTGCCCGGACGACACGCTGATCGTCGCCGCCCGCCGCGCGATTGCGCCGCTGTTCTCGATGGTGCCCGGCGTGGACGAGGCGCTCGCGCTGCCGGCTGCCGGCGGCTGGCGTGGTTTGCAGACGTGGCGGGCCGAAGCCGCCGCGCTGGCGTCCGCACGTGCGGCAACCGCGCTCCTCCTTCCCAACTCCTTCCGAGCGCCTGGGTGGCCCGCCGGGCGGGGATCCCGGAGCGGTGGGGTGTGGCCGCGGACCTGCGCAAGCGGCTCCTCACGCGCGCCGTCGCCCGGCCGAAGCTCCTCAACCGGCACCACTCGGAGTACTACGGCGCGATCGCGTCTGCCTTGGGGTTTGAGACGGGCGAGGACCGGCCGCGGGTGGTTCCGCCGGAAGAGGCGGTAATGCGCGCGGCGGAGCTGCTCGAACGGCACGGCGTGGGGCCGGAGGACCGTCTCGTCGGCGTTGCGCCGGGCGCCGCCTACGGCCGCGCGAAGCAGTGGCCGCCGCGCCGCTATGCCGCGCTGGCCCGCGAGCTGCGCGAGCGCGCGGGCGTCGTCTCGGTCCTCGTGGGCAGTGGGGGAGACAGGACCGCCGGGCGAGGAAATCACCAGGCGATGCGGCCCGGCGCCCGCGGTGGTGAACCTCATCGGCCAGACGGACCTGCCGGTGCTGGTGGCGGTGATGGCGCGCTGCCGGGCGTTCGTGTCGAACGACTCGGGCGCGATGCACCTCGCCGCCGCCGCGGGGCTGCCCGTGACCGCCCCCTTCGGCCCCACGCGCGAGCCGGAGACCGCCCCGCTGCCTGCGGCCGACCCCGCCGTCCCGCCGCATGCGATACTGACCGCGCCGGCCTGGTGCCGGCCCTGCATGCTCCGCGAGTGCCCCATCGACCACCGGTGCATGACGCGGTATCACCGTCGCCGCCGTGGCGGATGCGGTGAGCCGGCAGATTGGGAGATGATGTCGAAGCCCGCCGTCTTCCTCGACCGTGACGGGACAGTGATCAGGGAAGTCGGGTACCTCAATCGCCTGGACCGCATCGAGGTCTTCCCGTGGAGCATCGACGCCGTCCGCGTCCTGAACAAGGCCGGGTTCCTGGCGTTCGTCGTCACGAACCAGGCGGGCGTGGCGCGCGGGTACTTCGAGGAGGCGCTCGTCGAGGAGACGCACCGCGTCATCGACGAACGCATGCGGGCCGGCGGCGCGAGCATTGACGGCTACTACTACTGCCCGCATCACCCCGACGTAGGCGTCGGACAGTATCGCCAGGCCTGCGACTGCCGCAAGCCGCGGCCCGGCATGATTCGGCGCGCCGAGCGCGAGCTCGGCATCGACCCCTCGCGGTCGTTCGTCGTCGGCGACCGCTGGATGGACGTCGAGTTCGGCCACGCGGCCGGCGCGCGGTCGATCATGGTCCGCACCGGCTACGCGACCGGCGAGGAGCCCCGGCCCGCGGGCGCGCGGGGACCGGACGCGGTGGTGGACGACCTGATGGCCGCAGTGTCGTGGATCTTGTTGAACAGGGGTTAGCTGTCACCTGGCAACCGACCACTTGGCCACTGACCATTTCAATTTGCACCCTCGAGAAGTGGTCAATCTGCCAACTGAGTCCCTCTTATGTCTATCGACCGTTCAGCCCGCCTGCTCGCCCTCGTCGAGGCTTTCTCGACCCGCCGCGTCGCCGTCGTCGGCGACATCGTCGCCGACGAGTTCCTGACCGGCCAGATCTCGCGGGTCTCGCGCGAGGCGCCCGTGCTGATCCTCCGCTACGACGCGACGCGCGTCGTGCCCGGCGGCGCGGGCAACGCCGCGAACAACGTGGCGGCGCTCGGCGGCCGCGTGGACCTGTTCGGCCTGGCGGGGAGGGACGAAGCCGGCAAGGGCGCTCGTCGGGAGCTTCCGCCAGGGTGTCCGGCGCGCGGCATTCTGCAGCCGCCCGGCTACCGCACGCCGACCAAGACGCGCGTGCTCGCCGGCGGGATCCACTCGGCCAAGCAGCAAATCGTCCGGATCGACCGCGAGCCGCCAGGCGCCGCCCCCGCCGGAAGTCGACGGCTGCCTGCGAGGCCGCCGTGCTCGCGGCCGTCGCGGAGGCCGACGCCGTGCTGCTCTCCGACTACGGCTACGGCCTCGTCACGCCCGGGCTGGCCGAACGGATCGTCGGCCAAGGCCGTCGGCGGGGAAGCGCCGGCGCCCGGTCGCCCGTCCTCGTCGACTCGCGCTACAACCTCGGGCGCCTACCGCGGCCTCACCGCCTGCACGCCGAACGAGCCCGAGGTCGAGCAGCTGCTCGGCGTCCGGATCGACGACGACCCCGAGGCGCTCGAGCGGGCCGGGCGCGCGCTGCTGCGGCGCTCCCGGATGGAGGCGGTGCTCGTCACGCGCGGCAGCCGCGGCATGGCGCTGTTCGAGCCGCCCGCCCGACGGTGCACATCCCGATCTTCGGCTCCGACGAGATCGCGGACGTGACCGGCGCGGGCGACACCGTGATGGCGACGATGGCGCTCGCGCTGGCGGCCGGCGCGTCGTTCGACGAGGCCGCGCGGCTGGCGAACTACGCCGGCGGGATCGTCGTGATGAAGCGCGGCACGGCGACCGTGTCGGCCGAGGAGCTGCGGCGCGCGATCGAGGCGGATCAGGGCTGAGCCAAGTCGACGAAGTAGACGGCAGAGAATCGCCAACTGAGAGACGGTTGTAGCCGGATGGGCGAGGTGCTGACCGAGGGCCGAGCTCGAGGCGCGTTCGGCGGCGGACCGGCGCGCGGGGCGGAGCATCGCCTTCGCCAACGGCTGCTTCGACGTGCTGCACGTCGGCCACGTCCGCTACCTGGAGGGCGCCGCGGCGCGAGGCCGATCGCCTGATCGTGGCGGTCAACGACGACGCAGTCGGTGCGAGCGGTTGAAGGGGCCGGGCCGGCCGGTGCTCGCGGCGGCGGACCGCGCGGAACTGGTCGCCGCGCTGCGCGCCGTGGACTACGTCGTCGTCTTCCCGGACGCGACCGTCGCGCGCCTGCTCGAGCTGCTGAAGCCGGACGTGCACTGCAAGGGCACCGACTACACCGCGGACTCGGTGCCCGAGCGCGAAACCGTCCGCGCCTACGGCGGCCGATCGCGATCGTCGGCGACCGAAGGACCATTCGACCACCGAGATGCTCGGCGCAGCGTCAGGTCGGAGGACGCCGGAGCGGCGGAGGCGCGGGAGTGAAGATCCTCATCGTCCGCCTCGGCTCGCTCGGCGACATCGTGCACGCGCTGCCCGTCGCGGCGGCGCTGCGGGAGCGCTATCCCGGACGCGCGCATCGACTGGCTGGTCGATGCGCGCTACGCGGCCTGCTGGATCTGGTTCCGGTCATCGATCGCCGCTTCGTCATCTCGACGGGTCGGCAAGGCAGGGAACGGGCCGGCCGCGGCCGGCGAGCGCAGGTTCGCCGGCCGCGCAGGGGTGCTGCGGGCATTCGGTGCGCTGCGGTCGGAGCGGTACGACGCGGCGCTCGATCTGCAGGGCCTGATGAAGTCCGCGGTGCTCGCGCGGCTGTCCGGCGCGCGGCGGGTGATTGGGTTCGAGCGCCGCCACCTGCGCGAGCGGGTTGCGCGCGCCGTTCTACACCGAGCGCTGCGACCCTGCCGCGCCCGGGCCACGTCGTCACAAGAACCTCTCGGTTCTGCCCGCGTTCGGCGTACATCGGCGCCCCGCTCGCGTTCCCGCTCGCGGTCGGCGAGTCGCCGGCGCTCGATGACGGTGCGCGAGCGCTCGGTGGGCGAGGCGCACGGGTTCGCGCTGATCAACCCCGGCGCGGCGTGGCCGAACAAGCGCTGGCCGCCGGAGCGGTTCGGCGCGGTCGGCTGCCGCGCTGCGGCGAACGGCACGGCCTCGCCTCGGTGGTGCTGTGGGGCCCGGGGGAGGAGCGGCTGGCGCGGGCCGTCGCCGGCGCATCGAGCGGGCGCGGCGCTGCCAGCGCCGCCCACGCGGCATCGGCCGACCTGATTGGCGTCGCTCGCGGGCGCCGCCCGCCTGATGATCTCCGGCGACACCGGGCCGCTGCACCTGGCCGCGGCCGTCGGCACGCCGATCGTCGCGCTGTTCGGCCCGACCGACCCGGCGCGCAACGGCCCGTGGACCGCGGACGACATCAGCCTCTCGCGTTTTGCCGACTGCGTGTGTCACTATCGAGAGGCGCTGCCGCCGCGCAGCGCGCCTGCATCGAGGAGATCACCGTCGAGGATGTGCGTGGAGCCATCGACCGACGCCTTGCCCTCGCCGACGCCGCGCAGCCTGACCTCGTCGGGCCGCCTGGCGCGCCTGCGCGTGCCGCTCGGGTTCGCCGCCGGCGCCGCCGCGCCCTGTGGCTGGCCGCGCCCGACGTGGCGCTCGCTGGCGCTCGGCGCCGCCGTGTCGGCGCGCCGGCGAGGCGCTGCGCATCTGGGCGGCCGGGCACCTGGAGAAGGGCCGCGAGGTGACCAAGTCGGGCCCTATCGCTTCACCGGCCACCCGCTCTACCTCGGGTCGGCGCTGATCGGCGGCGGGATCGCGATTGCGTCCCGCAGCGCGTGGCGTGGCGCGTCATTGCGGCCGTGTACCTCGGGCGTGACGCTGGGCGCGGCGATCCGCAGCGAGGAAGCGGGCCTGCGCGCGAAGTTCGGCGCGCGAGTACGTCGACTACCGGGCCGGGCCGGTGGCGGACGAATCGCGGCGCGTTCAGCCTGGCGCGCGCCGTGCGCAACCGCGAGCACCGGGCGGTGGTCGGCCTGCTGGTGGTGATGATTCTGCTCGCCCTGAAGATCAGGTTGATGCTATAATCAGAAGCTCTGCCGGCAGCCGGGGCGGTTAGCTCAGTGGTAGAGCACCGGCTTTACACGCCGGCTGTCGCAGGTTCGAATCCTGCACCGCCCACCAGGGTCGTGCGGGCAGCGGTCGGCGCGACGTGGACAGACGTCGAGGCACGCCGGCCGCGGGTTGCCGTCGCCACGGCGACCAGCATTCCCAGTGCGGGGTCGTAGTTCAGTTGGTTAGAACGCCGGCCTGTCACGCCGGAGGTCGCGGGTTCGAGTCCCGTCGACCCCGCCAACCTTCGCTCACCAGTCACAGTGCTCGCTCACGCTCGCGTCAGGGCGTGAGCTTCCGCCTTCGCCAAGGCTACGGCAGACCCGCCGTACCTTCAGCGGAGGCGGGACGGCTGGCAGACCACGCGAAGGATGTCCGCCGTCTCGCCGGTGCCGACTGCTTATGCGGCAGGCGGCCATTCGCGGCAAGCGAGCGCAGGAACCCGCGCAAAAGCTTCGGCTCGCCGCCGGGATCACGAATCGGAGACGACGAACCGGATCACGGATCACAAACCGAACAGCGGTTGCAGCCGACGCCGCGCGGCGGACGCGAGGGCGCGGCGCGGCTGAACCTGCACGTTAGGCGTCTACTCGAGGATCCGGAAACACGAAGGCGAGTCAGCGGCACGGGAGGATGGGATGCTGCGACAGATCCTCGTTGGTCTGATGGCGGGGGTGGCGTTCCTCCTTCTGGACGGCGTGCTCAACGCCAATCCGATGGCCCAGCGCCTATACGCGGCCTACCAGCCGATTGCCAGGCAAAGCGTAAACGCGTTGGCCGGCTCCGCTATCAATCTCGCGTTCGGGGTACTTCTAGCCGCATTGTTCAGCACGCTTCGAACGAGCCTGCCGGGTCGCACCAAGGTTGCGAAGGCCCTGTCCTTCGGCCTGATCGTGTGGTTCCTGCGGGTGTGCATGCGCGTCGCCGGAGCACCGGACACCGGCGACGACGAATCCCTTAACTCAGGAGGCGTTGTGGATCGGATCAGGAGGGTTCTGGGCGCGCTGTTCACCGCTCTCGGGGCGTACTACTGCGGTCTTGGCATCGTCACCTTGGCCCAGTTGCCCGCCGTTACACGACAGTGGATCGAGCGGAGCGGTGACCCGGATTTCAAATACGACTACGGTCTCTTCATGATGCTTAGCGCTTTTGGAGCGACATCGATCACTGCGCTCGGATGGCGAACGGTTGTCAAGGGTCTGGCGACGGCACGTGGGCGGCAAGTATCGTGGTTGGGCCCGGCCGTCGCGGCATTACCGCTCCACTGGTTCTGGTTTCTGTACCGAAAGATCGGGGCCAGCGTACTCGATGACCAAGGCCAATCATCGCTCAACGCAACGCCGCGATCCAGTTCGGTATCGTGTGCGCGGGCTATTTGCTGCTGTGGCTCATCAATCGTCGGCCGAGTCCGGCTAACATCGGCTTGCAGCCGACGGCGGCCGGCGGCACCGTTAGCCGCCGCGGCTGAAGCCTCACGCTAGCCTGCTGAACCAAGGCCCTTGCCGGGTGGCGGTCATCGTGATTACAATGTAGCTACCATGGCAACGACGGCACGGATCATCCGCATCGGAAACTCTCGGGGGATACGCGTTCCAAAGGCGTTGCTCGAGCAGGCGCAACTGCCCGACGAGGTCGAGTTGCAGGCCGAACCGGGGCGGCTGATCGTGCGCGCTGTTCGGCGCACACGCGCCGGCTGGGCCGAGGCCGCTGCGCAAATGCACACTCGCGGCGATGATCGACCACTCGCCCTCGCGGTTGGGAATCGTTTTGACGCCGAGGAGTGGGAATGGCGATAGCGCGCTCGCTGTTCTCGCGAGGCGCCGTTCACCTAGTCGCGCTCGATCCGACCAAAGGCAGCGAAATCCGCAAGACCAGACCCTGCCTCATCGTGTCCCCCAACGAACTGAACCAGAGCCTCCGTACCGTGGTGGTGGCACCGATGACCACGGGCGGCCATGCGTACCCATGGCGCGTGCAGTGCCGGTTCCAACGCCGGACCGGGTACGTGGCGATAGACCAACTTCGCACCGTGGATACCGAGCGTCTTGTGAAACGCCTCGGCAAGCTGGATCCGGAGACCGTGGGCGAAGTCCTCCGCGTTCTGCAGGAAATGTTCGCGGAGTAGACGCGACGCAGGCTAACAGCGCGTTGCACCCCACGCCGGCTCGCACGATCATGAGCCGGCGCGGGTGAACGCGATTGTCAGGCTGCCAAGTACGCGGTAACCAGATCGTGATCCCCCTGATAAGGTAAGGTCCTTGAAATGCTCGTTGCTCGTCGAGACTTTCTGAGACTCCTCGGGATCGCGACAGCTGTAGGAGCGATCGATCCGTCAGCGCTGGCTCGGACAACCGGCGATCGTTACTTCAACGATCGTCTGGCGTTGTCCATGACGAAACCTGCAGGGTGGACATTTCTATCTGTCGTCGACTATCAGGCGGCCTCACGCGAGGTACACGTTCGGTTTGGAGTTTCCTGTTGCAGCATGACTCGGGCCACGAATGGAACGTCAATGTGAGGACGATCCTTGTCTTTCGAGCTGACCATACACATACGTTCCACTTCATGGACGGCCAGCAACCACCGGCTGTCGCCAGTACCGAACTTGAGCGAGCGGCACGTTCGCTTGCCTATGGTGCAGCCTAACCCGCGAATGGAGCCGACGCGGCTTTCTCGTCCGTGATGAGGTGTCGCCGAGCCGACGCGGCTCATTCGGAATCGTTCGGCGGAATCAACGCGACGGAATGGTGAGCGGCGAGCCGCCGGGGAACTGGGAGCGGGCCGTGGGGAACCATCATGCCCGCCAGCTTCGGCTCGCCGCCGGGATCACGAATCGGAGACGACGAACCGGATCACGGATCACAAACTGAACAGCGGTTGCAGCCGACGCCGCGCGGCGGACGCGAGGGCGCGGCGCGGCTGAACCTGCACGTTGGGCCGCACCCCAACTCTCGTCGACACTCGGATTGATGCCAATGAGCGAGGATGGTTCCAATGGATATGAGGGGATCGCGAGCATTTACGTTGCCGGACGTGGCACCCGTCCCCTAGTCGGCGATGCGATCGGCGCCGCCACCGTCCGGGCGTGGGCACAAGCCTTTCCCCCGGGTGCGACAGTCCTCGACCTCGGCTCCGGCCCCGGTGAGCCGAGCACGCGGATCCTGCAGGAGGCCGGCCTCGCGACCTACGCAGTCGATGCATCATCGGCGATGGTCGCTGCATTCCGCGAGCGCTTCCCGGGCGTGCCGATCGAGCAAAACACGGTCGAAGCGTCTGAGTTCTTCGACCGGACCTTCGATGGTGTGCTTGCCTGGGGGCTCCTGTTCTTGCTCAAGCCAGCAGCTCAAGCGCTTGTCATCGAGAAGGTGGCGGGCGCGCTCAACCCCGGAGGGCGTTTCCTCTTCACGGCCCCTAAAGAGCCCCTCGAATGGTTGGATGCCATGACCGGCCGTCAGTCGCAGTCACTCGGGGCGCAAACCTATGAGCGATTGCTGCGCGATGCCGGTCTGACGTGGGTGGCCGAAGCGCAGGACGAGGGCGAGAACCACTATTACTTCGTCGAGAGGCGGCAGCCGAGCCGCGGCTTGGAGGGACGACAGCAATAGCGAATGGACAACTCACGCGTCCGCTCGCATTGCGGCCTAACGAATCGTTGCACCTGACGAAGGCGCGCAGCGGTCGGGTGCAAGGTCAATTTTGACGCCGACGAAAGATGACGCACACCATGACTCGCCCATGGCCGGAAATTCGGCGCCACTACGCCGAGGCTCCGACGTTTGCCTGGACCGAAGGAATGCTTGCGCTGATTGACCACATTTCCGCATCTCACCTCGCGTCCGGGCTCTTCGCTTGGACGTCTATGTTCGACCTCTGCATCGCCCAAGCCCCCGTCACCTATCCGTACAATGGTCCGTACCTCCGAGTGTCCCCGGATAATAGCCGACTGGAGTTTCGTTACATAGACACAGGGGTTCGCGAGAAGCAGTGGTGCCGGGTCGTTGACCCTGTGAATGCAGTTCGACGCTTCGACCGAATCGTCCAGCAACTCTGCTGGTCGACGGTGTCACAACATGAGGCCTAACACGGCAATGGAGCCGACAAGCGGCGCTCGATGGTCTCGTATGTGTTGAAGGGGACGGTCGCACCGCTTGCGGCTCATTGCCAAGCCGTTCGGCCTCACAGATGACCTCTGCGCAAATCAAATGGGTGGAGCCGTGGCGAGCGCTTCAGTTCGCAGGCGAGATCCCTGGCGTGCAGCGTCAGCTTGAAAGAGAGATCACCACTCTCCATCCACTGCATGGACGAGGCGCTACTGTCGTTGGTCGCCGGATCGACAATGACGACGTCGTCGTTGTCCTTTCCGATGGCACATTCGCAAATGTGCACCTTGGCTGGGGCAGCGGGCCGGGGCCCGGTGCGTTTCCTCACCAGGCCCCCTCGTGGTTTCTCTATGGATCCGAGTCACACTTCGTACAGGCCATGCACGCCGACGCGCGGAGTGCAACGACGATGAGGCCTGACCCTTCCTTGCACCCGAAGTGCCACAGCGGGCTTCGCCCGCTTGCGCACTCGGGTGAACTCAAACATTAGGGGGAAACGATGTCGCTCTTCGAGTTTGAGTTGACTCCCTTGGAAGCGATCGAGTCCTGGGGAACCCCACCGGACCTTTCACTTCATTGGTTCGGCCTGAGTTACGGCACCTATCACATCGATCTCGGCACGACTCGCCTGCTCGAGTATGCCGGCCACGACGGGTGGCCCCAGTTCGTCGAGTACCAAATCGCCAGGATTCATGAGGACGTTCTGGAGATGCTTCCTGCCGTCCGGGAGCCGATTCCTTCCGCGACGGTTCGTCATTTTGTCGATGGAGGACTTGACCGCACGCTTCGACATCTTCGGAAGACATGGGAACCGCTGAATGATGCCGATGACAGCCTTGAGGTCGCGTTCGAGGCCCTCGGTTCCCGACTTCTTGATACCGCCTACCTGAGCCCGCGCTCGGGAATATGGATCTGGAGCTTCGGCGACAAGACCGTCATCGAATGGGACAACCGGGACCGTCTTTTTGAAGGAACGCCGGCATGGGCTTCTGCGCACGGCCGGCACGAGTTGACTCGAGACGAATTCGTCGAAGAGGTGCAAGGCTTCCACGTCAGGCTCATGGCGGCGATGGATGAACGCGTCCGGGAGGTCTGCTCGAACTGGACTCGACCCGACGTGAAGATTGACTTCGCGCGACTGGCGGCTGAACAGGTTGAGCGTCGCGGTCACTTTGACGCGGCTGTGCGTCGTGGTCCCAGGACCACTGACTGGCCGACGGTTGAGTTCGCCCTGATTCGTGCGACAGGCGGCGATTCCGCCTAACAAGGCGATGAAGCAGACAAAGCCGATGACCCGGCGGCGCTGGAGGGGCGCGGTCGGTTCGGAATGACTGTCGGGGCGAACTACGTCACGCGTCTGCGCGGTCGACGGATTGACCTTGTCGTGAATGGGCGAAACTCAGTGTTGCCAAGAAGCCGACGCGCCCATGAACTTGGCATCAGCCGTCTGCTCCTTCGTTTCGGAGCCTGTGCGCGTGCGCCTGACCAGACGACGGGTGCCCCGCTGTTCCCGTGCATCCCGACCTCGGTAGGTGAAGTGGGGACGGTGGGCGTTGGCGCGAGCTTGCAGGAACTTGCAAGACCTTCCGGGACAACACGCCTCTGGAGGATTCAGCGTGCCGCGCCGTGTGACAGCCGGCCCCGTGAATACAGGGCCGGCTGCGATCGGGACTTCGAGGAGTGAGCCTGTCACGCCGGAGGTCGCGGGTTCGAGTCCCGTCGACCCCGCCACTCCCAAGCCTCAATGAATCAACAGGTTCTCGTGTTCGGCGGGAGCCTGCTTGCAAGCAGGCCGGGGGTCGCGGGAGCCCTCGCTTGCAACGATCTTGCAGGCCGCGCGGCCTCCTCCAGGACCAGTAGTGACGAGTTCGCAGCCCGAGCCGCAGCTGTTCGATGGCCGCCGGGCCATCGACGCGGCCATCCTGCACGAACGCGGACCGATTCCGGCTTTGGTGCCATTCTTCTCCGCGAGGAAACCCAGGAAGTGAATGCGGAGCGCCTGCTCGGCCTGCCGGACCTGCCAGTCTTGGACCCGTCCGCTTCGTTCGAGGCCTTCGCAGAACGACCGGACGCGGTCGCCGAGGGGTCTACCGTCGTCCCGACTTCCACGGACGACTCCGTCAACCTCTCGCCACGGTTGCCGCCACCACCTGGACGAGTTCCGTGGCCCTGCGTGGGGACTTGTTGTCACGGCCAGCCCGTTTGACGCACCCCAAACGCAGGCGTATCCTGACTTCCTCTTCGCGCCACAGGGAACCCGGTCCTCTTAAGGAGCCTTCCCGATGCGCGGTCCTCCCTCACGGACGCTCCCCCAACGCGGTCGTCACCCCATTACTCAACGACGTTCTGCCGGCGCACGCCGGTGATCACCGTCAGCATGACAAGGAGACGCTCATGAGTTCCGAGGACGTGGCGTTCAACGAGGTTCGGTACAACACCAGCACGGTCGGGTGCACCATGTTCGTCGGCTTATACAAGGCGTTCGAGCACGAACTCGGAAAGGAGCGCGCGCTGCCGGTCCTGCGGAGGTACGGCGAGACCCTGGGCCACTACTATGGGCAGCAGCTCAAGGCGAAGGTGGGCGGCCGCGTGCCGACCGCAACGGAGATGGCCGAGCACATGGCTACGGAGATGGGGAACTTCGGATGCGGGGTCTCGTTGGAGGAGCTGCCGAACGCCGTCAAGATACACGTCGAGAACTGCCCTATGGCCGGGGCCTACGCCGCCCTGGGGCTCGACCTGGAAGCGGGCCGCGAGGTATGCACTTCGTTCTCGTCCTACATGGACGTGGTCATGGCGCAGGAGGTCGGATGGTCGTTCGAGGTGACCGACTATCGCAAGGACTGGAACGGCACCTGCCAGGAGGTGCTGCTCGTGCGCTGAGTCGCCTTGCAAGAACGTGCAAGCCGTTCCCGGACAGGCGTCCGCGAACGTCCGCGATTGTCACTTGAGCGTGACAGCCGAGCGCGATCTTCGGCGGTCGGCCGTCATCGTCCGCAAGTGCCCGAAGCCTGTCACAACAGAGGTTTCAGGGTTCGAGTCCCCGCCATACGCACTCCAACGATCGCGTCAGGATTCCGGGGAGCGGGGGCCGGCGGAGCGCGGCGATCCCTTCCGCTGCTGGATCGCGAGGAACGCCCGCCAGGCGTCGTGGTAGATTCGCTCGCGCGCAAAGCCCATGCGTTCGGTGATCGCCGCCTTGAAATTGTCGTAGTCGATGTCGCGGACCGCCTCCGCGAATGCCCTCGCCACGTCCTCGCGCGGCGCCTGCGCCCGGAAGCGGTAGTCGGCCGCCTCGTCCTCGGTGATCTCGCCGAGCGTCGGCAGGTACTTCGCCTGGAGCGTCTCGAGATCCTCGCGTGCCCGCGCACGCACGGTCAGCGTCTGCGGACCGCGGTCCCACGGTTTGCTGACGACGCTGTAGAAGCCGAAAGTCGTCACGAGCCACATGGTTTCGCCTCCCGGCTGGCTGGGCCTATTCTGCCACGTCTGCGGCGCGCCAGTTAGCTGCGGCTGATCGAACGGTCGGGTCACCTCCGAATCAGTTGACCGAACGAGGCCTCGTCGGTGGCACCGCCGCCCTACGACGCCTCGCGCCGTTGCGGCTGGCCCGCGCCGCCGCTTTGTGGGAGACTACGCCCCGGAGACGAAGAACAGGGGGCGCGAGATGAGGGATCGACTGGTCGCGGTCGTCTGGCGGGACCCCAGGGTCGACCAGGCCAACACTTACACCCGCGAGGAGATCGCGGTCCGGGCGTTGCCCTACTTCACGACGTTCGGCCTCCTCGCACGTGACGACCAGGAAGTCGTCGCCGTCGCCGCGGAACAGGGAGAGGACGGGGCGTTCCGGGGCGTGACGTACATCCTGCGCCCCCTGGTCAAAGAGATCATCCCCATCTGCAGCTGGCCGAAGTCGCCGCGGCGCGGACGCAATCGGCGGGCAGCACGGGTCGAGCGCGCCGCCGCCGCGGTGGTCGGCCTGGGCGACGTGGACCGGATCGACTAGTGGCCTGTCCTCGCCATGTGCGAAACGATTCCGGTGCGGCCCCGGCTGGCAAGCGCGACGACCGAAATATCGCCTGTCATTACCTGACACCCTCGTGTCGCCATCCAAGCGGGCTCAGGGCGAGGCGGATGCGCGTCGTGGCGGAGCTTGGCACGCCACCTGCAGAGCTGCACTGTCTGGCGGCCGCGCCTCGGTGTGCGAGGGCCGCCGGAGCGAAAACTGTAACCCTGCACACGATTTGGTCGCGGGACCGGCCGGGCGACGGTTTACCCTGGAGCGGGCATGGAAACAACTCAGTCGGAAATCGTGCAGAAGGCGATCGCCGCGATCGATTGGGGTGACACGCTTCACGGCATGTTCGCTCTCGAAGGCGCGCCGGCACTGCGAGAGATCCCCGTCGTCAAATCCTACCTGGCTTACTGCGTGGCCAAGGAGCGGGGACAGTACCGTGAGGCTATCGGCCTGTGCGAGGCCGCGCTGAAGGCGGAGCCCCACAACCCGGCGCACTACCTGAACCTGGGTCGCGTCTTCCTGCTGACGAAGCAGAAGAACAAGGCCCTGGCCACGTTTCGGAAGGGGCTGTCGAGCGATGCGGTGACGGACAAGTCCCCCGCGGCGGAGTCCCCGGCAGACGGCCGCGCGAAGCAGCAGGCGCTGATCCTCGCCGAGCTGCGCCGGCTCGGTATCCGGAAGCGGCCGCCGTTTCCTTCCCTGCCCCGGGAGCATCCGCTGAATCGCGTCGTCGGCGGGCTGCTGACGAAGCTCAAGTTGCGCTGAGGCAGCCGGCGCGTAGCGAGCGACGACGACTGAGGGTACCCGGGCGGTGTTACCATCGCGCCATGCATGGTGACCCTCTCGAGTGGGAGTCGCTGCTGGCGTCGGTCCGCGCCGAACTGCCATCACCCGTTGAGCAGGAGTCCGCGGCTGACGGTTCGGTCGTGCTCGTGGGCGGCCAGCCGGGCGAGGTCATCGTTCGTCTCACCAGGTCGCTCGCGACGGTCTCCGAGTACAGCGTCGAGTGGGATGGGCCGCACGAGGCGGTGGTCCGGCCGGTTTCGCTCGGCACCGTGCGCTGGCGGCGCATGACCGAGGGCCACGCCCTCGCGATTCTCTCGACGTTCATTCGCGCGGCGCGGGAATCCCGCCTCTCGAAGTACCGCACCTGCCGATTCTGCGAGCGGTCCGTGCCTCCGGAACAGCTTCACGAAGAAGACGTCTGCCAGCCGTGCGCCCAGAAGCATTTGGGCGTAGTCTACTGAGCCGGCGGATGTTCAAACCTCCACGCGCGAAGACTTCGCCCGAACCGACGTCGCAGGGGTCGCGCCCGGGCGGGCGTGAGCACATCGCCTGCGAGGTCTCGCCGCAGACAGTGACCGACATCCCACCGGTCCACCGGTATCAGGCCGCTGCCACGTCCTTCCTTGCGCTGTTCTCCATCGTGGGGCTGGCGCTCTACGGCCTCCCGCTGTACTACGACCACATGGTGCGCGAGTTCGGGTGGTCGCGAACCATGGTCACCTCGGGCAACGCGATCAGCAAGCTGCTGGTCGGGCCGCTCTTCGGCTTCCTCGCGGGATGGGTCATCGACCGCTTCGGACCGCGGCGGCTGATGCTGGCCGGCATCCTCATGGCCGGCGCCGCCCTCGTCGGCCTCGGCGGGATGACGGCGCCGTGGATGTTCTACGCTTTCTACCTGCTCAACGCCCTCGGGTACGTGTGCGGCGGCCCGCTCCCCAACCAGGTCCTGCTGTCCCAGTGGTTCCGGGAGGGCCGCGGCAAGGCGATGGGCTTCGCCTACCTGGGCATCGGCATCGGCGGCGCCCTCGTGCCGTGGCTGTCGTACTGGCTGGTCGAGTGGTGGGGCTGGCGCGGGGCCCTTCGCGCGCTGGGTGCGGCGGTCGTCCTCCTCGCCGGCCCGATGGCGTACTTGACGCGCGAGGCGCCGGAATCCGACCCGCATGCCCGCGCCCGCCCCCTGGCGCCGCTCCGTGACGTCCTCCGCGCGCCGTCCTTCTACCTGCTCGCGCTGGGGAGCATGTGCTCCATCGCGGCAGTCGGCGGGGCCAACCAGCACCTGAAACTCTTTCTCAGCCTCGACCAGGACTACCCGCAGGCAGAGGCGGCACGCGTCATCTCGATGGTGCTGACCTTCAGCATCGGCGGGCGCCTCGCGATGGGCTGGCTCGCCGACCGCGCGTCCAAGAAGCACGTGATGCTGCTCATCTACCTGCTGGTGGCAGCCGCCATCCCGCTTCTCTTCCTCGCCTCGTCGCGCGGCGCGATGCAGCTGTTCGC
Source organism: uncultured Acidobacteriota bacterium (assembly GCA_963744445.1). Classification (GTDB taxonomy): domain Bacteria; phylum Acidobacteriota; class Vicinamibacteria; order Vicinamibacterales; family Fen-181; genus CAVUTP01. Next base: position 120,090 of record CAVUTP010000011.1, on the reverse strand, counting down.
GGTGTTGTTCGGCATCGGCCTCGGCGGCGAGTACCCGATCATCCCCGATGGCCGCCGAGCTGTTCGGCGTCCGCGTGCTCGGACGCGTGATGGGGATCGTCGTCACGGCGGACGGCGTGGCGGAGGCGGTGTCCCCCATGCTCGTCGGGTACCTGCGCGACGTGACCGGGAGCTACCACGCCGGGTTCTCGGCTCTCGTGGCGGTCGCGATCCTGGGCGCGGCAGCGATCGCGTGGCTTCCACGCCCCCATCTCCCGGGGGTCCAAGGCGAAGGAGGCGTGTCATGAACCGATCACCGGGGCCGGGGCGCAATCGCGCTGATGAGGAGTCATCGGCTCGAGGCCGATGACCGCGCGGTCCAACCGTACCGAAAGTAGACCGAGTGCCACTCGCGAGGAGCCACCCATGGCCAACGACCAGTCCCGGCGTGAGTTTCTCGGGCAGGTCACCCACACGGCGGTTGCCGTCGCCGCGGGGCTTGCGGCGGCGCGCCGCGCCGAGGCTGGCCCGGCAGGTGGGGCGCGCGGCGCGGCCGACGCACCCGTCGAGGCCCTGAGCCGGGTCTTCACCGTGCCGCCCGACGCGGCGAAGCCGATGACGCGCTGGTGGTGGTTCGGCGGGGCGGTGACGCGGGCGGAGATCACCCGCGAGCTGACGTTCATGCGGGACGCCGGGCTGCGCGGTGCGGAGATCCAGCCGGTGTACCCGGTGACGGTCGACGACCCGGGGCACGGGATCCATCACCATCGTTACCATTCGACCGAATGGTACGACCTCCTGCGCCACGCGTCGCGAGAGGCGCGGCGGCTCGGCCTGCAGCTCGATCTGACCCTCGGCAGCGGCTGGCCCTACGGCGGACCGTTCGTGCCCCCGGAATTGGGGGCGCGCCGCCTTCGTCTCGTTTCCACCGACGTTGCCGGGCCGCGCGTCTTCCCCTGGGACTACGCGCCGCTCCTCGGCGAGGGCGACCGCCCGGCGGCGCTCGTCCTGGCGCCCGTCGCCGACGATGGCTCCGCCAGGACGGACGGCGCACGCGTCCTGGAGCACGCGAGGCGGCAGGTCGCCGCGAGGGTGGACGTCCCACCGGGGCGCTGGCGGCTGATGCTGTTCGTCGATTCACCGACGGGCATGGTCGTCAAGCGCCCGACCTTCGGCATGGAAGGCCTCGTCATCGATCACCACAACCGCGATGCGATGGAGCTCTTCCTGCGCGCCGCTGGAGACCGGGTGCTCGACGCGATGGGGGTGGAAGAAGGACCGCCTTTCCACTCGGTGTTCTGCGACAGCCTCGAGGTCTTCGGCGCGGACTGGACCGGGCGCCTGCTGGCGGAGTTCGAGCGCAGGCGGGGTACTCGCTTACACCGCACCTGCCCGCACTGTTCGCCGACGCCGGTCCGCTCACGGCGCACGTCCGCTACGACTACCACCTGACGCTGTCGGACCTGATCATCGAGGAGTTCTTCGGTCCGCTCGCGGCGTGGAGCTCGCGGCGCGGCGTGAAAGCCCGCGTGCAGGCGCACGGGGCGATGGGCGACGTGATGCGGGGCTACGGCGTCGCGGACATCCCCGAGGGCGAGAACATCTTCCTCGGCGATCGCTACCAGGTGAACCTGAAGCACCGGCGCCTCGCCTCCTCGGCGGCGCACATCTACGGCAAGCGCGTGGCGTCGGCCGAAACCTACACCTGGCTCCGCACGCCGACCTTCACCACCACGCTGGAGATGATGAAGGCCGCCAGCGATTCGGTCTTCCTCGACGGGATCAACCAGGTCGTGAACCACGGCTACTCGTATTCGCCTCCTGAGGCGGGCGAGCCCGGGTGGGCGTTCTACGCCTCGACCGAGGTCAACCACACGCAGACGTGGTGGCGGCACTACCCGCACCTCGCGCGCTACGTGCAGCGCGTCAGCGCCATGCTCCAGCAGGGGGAGAGCGTGAATCCCCTCCTGGTGTACCTGCCGATGGCGGACGTCTACGCGGACCACGGCGTGGGCGGCCTGCACCTGGACGTCGAGGTGCAGGCTCGCCTCGACCCGGCGGTGCTGGACGAACTGCGGCGGGCAGGTTACGACTTCGACGTGGTCAACGACCACGCGCTCGCGGAATTGGTGCGGGTCGAGGCAGGGACGCTGCTTGCGGGCACCGGCCGTTACCAGGCGGTCATCGTGAACGGCGCCCGCTACATGCCACCGGAGTCGGCGGCGAAGATCGCCTCCTTCGTGCGCGGGGGAGGGCACCTGATCGTCATCGGGCACCTTCCGCAGGAGGCGCCGGGCGTGAAGGACCGCGAGGCGCGCACCGCGGCGATGCATGAGTCCTTCGCGGGGCTGTGGGGCACCAGGACGCCGCCGGGCGCCCCCGCGCTTGCCCGAGGGATGAGCGCCGCGCTGGTGCCCGACGTAAAGGCCGCGCTGGGCCGTCTCGCGCGTGTGCTGCCACCCGACTTTCACATCGCGGGCGGAGCCGACGCCGGCGCGCGCGAACACGTGGGCTTCGCGCACCGCCGCGTCGGGCCGTGCGACTGCTATTTCGTGGCGAACGTGTCGGCCGAACCGCGCGACCTTCGCGTGGAGTTTGCCGCCCGCCACCGCACCCCGCAGCGATGGGATCCGTTGTCGGGACGCCTCGCGGGAGAGCTGCCACACAGTCTTGTCCGCCGCAGCGCCGGAGGCGCGAAGGCGGAGCAGGTCACTTCGGTGGAACTGCGGCTGGCGCCGTTCGAATCGTGCTTCGTCGTCTTTGGATCCGACGCCGCGGCGCCGCTTCTCACCGAGACCGACGCGCGTGGGCAATGGGAGATTGCCCGCAAGGGCCAACGGGCCGAGCTGCACGGCCTCGCCCCGGCAGCCGGGCAGTACGCGTTCCGCGGCCCCGGGCGCACCCGTCGCGTGACCGTCGGGTCGATTCCGGCTGTCGCCGCCGTCCACGGCCCGTGGACGCTTGCCCTCGGCACCAGGTCGCCGGTACGCCTGGAACGGCTCCGGCCGTGGAGCGAGGTCTCGGGTGGCAAGGGCTTCAGCGGGTGGGGTTCTTACGAGACGCACGTGGACGTGCCCGACCTCGGCGAGGAGATTGACTGGTTCGTCGATCTCGGTGAAGTGCACGAAACCGCGCACGTGTTCCTCAACGGGCAAGACCTCGGGGCTGCGTGGCACGGACGTCGGCGGCTGGCCTGCGGCCCCGCCATTGCGCGGGGCTCCAACCATCTCCGAATCGACGTCGCCAACCTCTGGATTCACTACGTCCTCGCGCATCCGCCCGGGGACCCCGCCCGTCTCCTGAAGGGAATTGGCGAAGACCGGGCAGTTGCCGAGACGGCCGGGATCCGATGGGGCACCTACGGTGAGGTGCCGCCGGAGCGGGTGCCGGCGTCCGGCCTCCTCGGCCCGGTCGCGTTCGTGCCGATGAAGCGTGTCCGCGTGCCGCTCTAGACGGGAATACACTTGTCTTGACCACGAAGAACGCAAGGCAAGAAGGCCACCAAGCCTCCTTCTTTTTGTGTTCTTTGGGAGGCGTTTTCTTGATTGGTCTGACCTTTATGGGGCTATAATCAGCCCGCCCTCGTCGCGACCGTCGTCCAGCCGGCTTGTACGCTATGGACACCCTGACGGTTGCTTCCACCGGTATCCACTCGACCGGCGATGGTCGTCCGGCCATCGTCCATCTCTTGTTCAGCCATTCATCACCACCGGGGCGCCGACCACGCGGTGGCATCCGGGCGTGCCAGGCGCATTCGGCCGAGAGGAGGCAGAAATGCGGCGGAGATTTGTTTCAGCCGGGTTCGCCCACCTGGCCGTCATCCTCCTGTTGCTCGCCTTTGTCTTCCCGGCGCCCGTTGCGGCCCAGGAGACACGCGGAAGAATAACCGGCCGGATCACCGATACGTCGAAGGCGATCGTCCCGGGCGCCACCGTCACGGTCACCGACGTGGCCCGGGGCACGACAGCCACCTCGGTGACGAACGAGCAGGGCCGCTTCCTCATCAACTACCTGCTCCCCGGCACCTACTCGCTGAACGTCGAGCTGACGGGTTTCAAGAAGCACGTGCAGGAGCAGATCGTGCTGCAGATGGCCCAGACGCTCGACTTGCCCATCATCCTGGAGGTCGGCGCGCTGGAGGAAGCGGTCAACGTCACCGCGGAGATCACCACGGTGAACACGTCCGACGCGAGCATGGGGCTGGTGGTGGACCAGAAGCGTCTCGAGGCGCTCCCGTTGATACACGGTGATCCCTACAAGATCATGGGGCTCGCCTCGGGCCTGTCGCATTCGGGCTCGCAGCGGCTCGACAGGCCCTACGAGCCGACGCACATCATCGGCTATGCCTACGACGGCACGCGCAGCAATCGCAGCGACCTGCTCATCGACGGCGCGCCCAGCACCGCCACCGCGAACGCCAACGAGGTCATCGCCAGCTACGTGCCGCCCTCCGATCTCGTGCAGGAGTTCAAGGTGCAGACGGCGACATTCGACGCCCAGTTCGGCAACACCGAGGGCGGCGTCACCAGCATGAGCATCAAGTCGGGCACGAACCGGTTCCACGGAACGGCCTACTACTTCGCCGAGCCCGTGAGCTGGGGCGCCAACGACTTCTTCGGAAAGGCCAGGGGACAGGACCGTATCGACAGCTCGTCCGACCGGCCGGGCTTCAGCATCACCGGCCCGGTGAAGATCCCCGGGATCTACGACGGGCGCGACAAGACGTTCTTCACGTTCGGCTACGAGCGCATCAAGGACATACGCCCGCGGTTCGACTTGGGGGGCGACAGCTGGGTGCCGACCGAGGCGCTGCGCCGGGGAGACTTCTCCGAGTACTCGTCGAACATCACGATCTATGACCCCCTGACCAGGGTTCCCACCGGTACCGGCCAGTACGTCGGCCAGGCGTTCCCGGGCAACGTCATTCCCGACAACCGGATCAGCCCGATTGCCAAGAAGATCCTGGAGTACTACAGCCTTCCGAAGAACCCCGGCCTGCAGGGGAACATCACCGACTCGGAGCTGCCCGAGACGGCGATGTACAACACCCTCACCGGTCGTCTCGACCAGCAGTTCTCCGCCAGCAACAGGATGTTCGCGCGCTACAGCTACTACAAGCGCGACAGCACCTACAACGACTACCTGAGCTCGGCGGCCACGGAGACAACGTTCCAGTTCGTGTCGTACCAATTCGTCGTGGACGATGTCCACGTCATCAACCCGACCACGGTCCTCAACGTCCGGTACGGGTACAACCGCTTCGACCGCAACCAGGGCTACCAGGACCAGGTCTACGGCTTCGATCAGACGGAGCTGGGCTTCCCCGGCGGTACAACTCGATGACGCCCGAAGACGTCCGGGTATTCCCGCGCTTCGAATTCGACGGCACGACCATGGTCGATCTCTCGGTTGGCGGCGAGCTCCGGCCGGTGACGACGCACTCGTTTGCCACGACGCTGAACAAGTCGCTCTCGGCGCACTCGCTCAAGGGCGGCCTGGAGATGCGGATCTACGGTGAAAGAAGCACCTCCCTGTCCAACGACCAGGCTGGCCGGTACCTGTTCAGCAACAGCTACACGCGCCAGAACAGCGCGAGCGGCACGGACTACGCGGGGCTGCAGAACTACGCCGCGTTCCTCCTTGGCCTGCCCTCCACGACTTCGATCAACCGGGCGGCCCGCTACGACGAGTACTCGAGGACGTGGGGGTTCTTCGTCCAGGACGACTGGCGCGTCAACGACAGGCTGACGCTCAACCTCGGCCTGCGTTACGAGTTCGAGGATCCGCTCACCGAGCGCGCCAGCCAGAGCGTCTCCAACTTCGATTACACCTTCGTCCAGCCGATCGAGGCGCCGGCCCAGGCGAAATACGCGGCGCTCAACGACCCCCTCCTGAAAGCGCTCGTTCCGCAGCTTAGCGTCAAGGGCGGCCTGATGTACCTGGGCAAGGACACCGACAAGCTGTACAACACCCCGAAGGACGGCTTCCTCCCGCGCGCGGGCTTCGCTTACAAGGTGGGCGACAGGACCGTCATCCGTGGCGGCATGGGCCTGTTCGCCGGCTTCCTCGGTGAGCGTCGCGGCGACGTCATCACCACCGGTTACCAGCAGACGACGACCGTCGGCACGACGTTCAACGCCAACGGGGCGCCGATCCCGATCTCCTGGGACCAGGCGTTCCTGGTCACCCCGATCCTCGAGCCCGTGGGCAACGCGAAGGGGAAGGAGACGTTCGTCGGCAACTCGATCTCCTTCTTCAACCCGGACCCGAAGGTCTCCAAGCAGCTTCGCTGGCAGATCGGCGTGCAGCGCGAGCTGGCGCCGGGCCTGGCCGTCGAGGCGGCCTACGTCGGCAACTACGGCTACGACATCGAGATCAACCGCAACATCAACGCGCTGCCGAACAAGTACCTGAACACGGACAACTCGCGGACTGCCGAGATGAACGCCAACAACGCGTTCCTGTCGGCCTCGGTGGCCAACCCGTTCGCCGGGCTCCTCCCGGGGACGAGCTTCAACAACGCCACCATCTCGCGGTCGCAGCTGCTGCGGCCATACCCCGCTTTTGGGGACATCACCACGACGAACAACGACGGCAAGTCGTGGTATCACTCGGGCCAGTTCGGCGTGCAGAAGCGATTCTCGAACGGCTATACCCTCGGCCTGAACTACACGTACTCGAAGTGGGAACAAGCCACCGAGTACCTGAACCCCGCCGACGCTGAGCCCACCAGGATGATTCGGACCTGGATGTGACGCACCGCCTCTCGGTCAGCGGCGTCCTGCAGCTCCCGTTCGGGCAGGGCCGGCGGTTCCTGTCCAACGCGAACGGGGTGGTCGAGGCCCTCGCCGGCGGCTGGCAGCTCCAGGGGGTCTACACCTACCAGTCGGGTTTCCCAATCGCGTTCGGGACCATCAACGCGACCTCTGGGGCCGTGTCGAACGATGCCTTCTGGGACGGGACGAGCATCGCGATCGACAACAAGACCACGGAGAAATGGATTCAACACCGACGCCTTCAAGTCGATTCTGAACGGTGGATCGTCAACGGACGCGACGCCGGTCAACCACCTCCGGACCCTCCCGCTCCGGTTCGACGACGTCCGGCGGGACGCGATCAACAACGTGGACCTCTCGCTCATCAAGGACGTCAGCTTCGGCAACGGGATGCGGCTGCAGCTGAGGGCGGAGTTCATCAACGCCTTCAACGAGCCGTACTTCCCGGCGCCGGTCGTCAGCCAGACTTCGGCTACGTTCGGAAAGGTCACGGCCTCGAACCAGGACAACTACGCCCGGCGCGCGCAGCTCGGGATCAAGTTCCTGTTCTAAAGGTCGAGCGCAATGGACAGGGGCACGGTTCGCCGTGCCCCTGCCCCGCCCGCATCCTCAATCATCCCTTCGAAGAGGTCGCCATGCTCCGACGAGTGGTCTTGTGCTTGATCCTGGTTGGGGTGGTTTTCGTGGCGCCCGCCGTGCCGGTGTCCGCGCAGAAGGCGGCCGACCCCTTCTCGAACTGGCCGGCCGGCGCATCGCCGGCGGAGGTCGGCAAGCGGGTCGCGGAGAACTTCGCCGCGCGCCCCTTCGAGCGGCCGACGGGCTTCATCATCTATCCCGAGGTGTGCGCCTGGTACGGCTCGCTCACCCTCGCGGCGCTGACGAACGACGGCTCGTTGCGCGATCGCCTCGTCGCGAAGTTCGAGCCGCTGTTCACGCCGGAAGGCGCCAAACACATCTCGAGCCAGGCACACGTGGACTTCCGCGTGTTCGGCACCGTGCCGCTGGAGATCTACCTCGAGAAAAAGGACAAGCGCTCCCTCGATCTCGGCTTGTCGTTTGCCGACCGCCAGTGGGAGACGACGACGCCGGACGGCATCACGACCGAGGCGCGGTACTGGATCGACGACATGTTCATGATCACGGCGGTCCAGGTGCAGGCGTACCGGGCGACCGGCGACAAGAAGTACGTCGAGCGCGCGGCGAAGGCGATGGTGGCGTACCTGGACAAGCTGCAACAGCCGAACGGCCTGTTCTTCCACGCGCCCGACTCGCCGTTCTACTGGAGCCGCGGCAACGGCTGGATGGCCGCCGGCTCGGCGGAGTTGCTGCGCGCGCTGCCCGCCGCCGACCCGGCGCGGCCCCGCATCCTCGGGGGCTACCGGAAGATGATGGCCACGCTGCTGAAGTACCAGGGCGAGGACGGCCTGTGGCGGCAGCTGATCGACCTGCCCGAGGCGTGGCCCGAGACTTCGGGGACCGGTATGTTCACCTTCGCGATGATTACCGGGGTCAAGAACGGCTGGCTCGATGCAAAGGTCTACGGCCCGGCGGCCCGGAAGGCATGGCTGGGGCTCATCAAGCACATCGACGCCGAGGGCAACATCGCCAATGTCTGCCAGGGGACCAACAAGGGCCAGACGGTCGAGTACTACCTCGCGCGCCAGCGCAACGTCGGCGACCTCCACGGCCAGGCGCCGGTGCTGTGGAGCGCCTCGGCGCTGCTGCGGAAGGACGGCCAGTAGGGCAAAGGAGCGCACCATGAGACGGCCGCTCGTCGTGATTCTGCTCGCGCTGGCTGTGTCGGTCGCCTCGGGGCAGGCCCAACCCCCGCAGACGGCCCGAACCCTCCTCGATCCCCGCACCCTGACCGCGGACCTGCCCTTCGCCATGCCGGCCGTCGCCTTGCCGCGGATCGCCGCGCGAATGGTGCGCATCGCCGACCACGGCGCGCGCGGCGACGGCGCCACGATGAACACCGCGGCAATCTCCGCCGCGATCGGCGCCTGCGCCAAGGCGGGCGGCGGGCGGGTCGTCGTGCCTCGCGGGCGTATTCCTGACCGGACCGATCGAATTGAAGAGCGGCATCGAGCTGCACCTCGAGCGCGGCGCGGTGCTGCTGTTCAGCCCCAACATCGCGGACTACCCGCTGGCGCGCGTGTCGTACGAGGGCCTGCCTGCCGTGCGGGCCCGGTCGCCGATCTGGGCGAACGGGGCCGAGGACATCGCGATCACCGGCGAGGGGATCATCGACGGTTCGGGCCAGGCCTGGCGTCCGGTGAAGAAGGCGAAGATGACGGCGGGGCAGTGGCAGGCGCTGGTGGCCTCGGGCGGCGTCGTGGACGCGGCCGGCAGCACCTGGTGGCCGTCGCGCGAGGCGCTGAACGGCGCCGACACGGTGAAGGCGCTCGACAGTCGTGGTCCCGATGTCCCCGTGGCCGAGTACGCGGCGGCGCGTGAGTTCCTGCGGCCCGTGATGATCTCCCTCGTCGGGTGCCGCCGCGTGCTGCTCGACGGCCCGACCTTCCAGAACTCGCCGGCGTGGAACATCCACCCGCTCCTGAGCGAGGATCTCGTCATCCGCAACATCACCGTCCTGAACCCGTGGTACTCCCAGAACGGCGACGGCCTCGACCTCGACTCGTGCCGCCGGGCCGTCGTCTACAACTGCCGGTTCGACGTCGGCGACGATGCCATCTGCATCAAGTCGGGGAAGGACGAGTACGGGCGGAAGCGCGGGCGGCCGACCGAGGACGTGGTGATCGCCGACTGCATCGTGTACCACGGCCACGGCGGGTTCACGGTGGGCAGCGAGATGTCGGGCGGCGTCCGGAACATCCTCGTGGAGCGGTGCACGTTCCTTGGCACCGACGTCGGGCTCCGCTTCAAGACGACGCGCGGGCGCGGCGGCGTCGTCGAGAAGATCTGGGTGCGCGACGTGCAGATGAAGGACATCCCGACGGACGCCATCGGGTTCAACATGTACTACGGCGGCGAGGCCCCGACGGAAGCCGCCGACGCGAAGCCCGGCGCCTCCCGTCCGCGGATGGCCGGTGACCGAGGCAACGCCGCAGTTCCGCGACATCGTGCTGTCACGAATCCTCTGCCGCGGGGCGGGCCGTGCCGTCATGCTCGAGGGCCTGCCCGAGATGCCGATCCGCGGCATCGTCCTCGACGATGTGCGGATGACCGCGCGCACCGGCCTGGCGGCCGTCGATGCGGAGGCGATCACGCTTCGTCGTATGGATATCACTCCAGGCGCGGGGCCGGTCTTGGCCGTGCGCGACAGCCGGGACATCAGCATCGAAGGCGGGGCCGCACCGCCCGGCACAGGGGTGTTCCTGCGGGTGGACGGCGCCGCGAGCGGGATGATCCGGCTGTCCAACGTCGATCTCCGGAACGCGACCACGCCGACAGAGATGGGCACGGGTGTCGCGCCCGGCGCAGTCACGCGCAAGTGAGAATCGGGCGCAGCGGCGCCAGTCGCGCCACGCCGCGCAGGCGGCCGCCTGGGGCGGGTGGCGCTCGCCAGCGAACCCGTTGCCTGCGACCCCCGGCAGGGTAGAAGAAACGGGGCGAGCGACCTACGTCGCGCAACACGAGGGTCGGGAGACGTGGGAGGACCGCTAGTCGAGAGTCTCCCGACCCGGTCTTGCAGACCACCGACGTTGAGTCGCCGCCCCGTTTCTTTGGCAGGACAGGGGGTGAGCGGGCGAGCGCCAGCCGCCCGAGGCGGCCGCAGCCGAGACGGCGGGAAGGGGCGGGCGCCAGCGAACGAGCAATGCGTCGCCGGCCGTCTGGGGACAATCGCCCCTGACGGCGGCCTCGTGCTCAGCGCGCCGGCGCGACAGTAACCTCGAGCGGGCTTGCGACTCGCTTGGCGACGTCCGCCACGTAGCGGTCCCAGAGCGCGGCGCTGGTGATCGTCCCCGCCTTGTCCCACGCGCTCCCCGCGTAGTACACCGCCGGCGCCTTCTCCGGCACGCGTGCGACGATCAGGTACTCGCTGGCGGTGTCCGGGGCGACGGCAACCGCCGCCGGGTCCACCACGACCGCGCAACCCAGGTTGCCATTGCCCTTGAACGGCTCCCACGTTCGGAGCACGCCGTTGTCGGCGGTCCTCGCCATCTCGGATGCCGGGTTCCTGCGGATGCCGACCGCGTGCTGGAGCTGGCGCGGGGCCGCGTAGAGCCTGTAGGTGCTCTCGAACCGGTTGAAGTGCTGCCCGGCGTCGAGCGTGATCCGCTTGACCTCGCTGATCCGCAGGCCGCCCGCGTCCCACGGCTCGTAGGTGAGCTCGAACATGACGCGGATCGGGCCGTTGGCGATGACGCGCGAACCGCGGAAGTTGCCCGAAGGGTAGAGCTGCCCCTCCATCCACGGCGCGTTGCCGCCGCACCCCCGCGTGCGGCCGACGGAGTAGAAGTCTGCGCCGTCGCCGTTGTCGCGATGGTAGTCGTCCACCATGTACCAGTCGTTGATCACCAGCCGCGGCGTCCGCTTCACCCACACGTCGACGCCGCTGCTCGTCAGCGGCTCCCGCACCCACGTTTCGAGCGACGCGCCGTACATGCGGTGCGCCACGCGATCGTTCTCCCACGCGAAGTCGTCGCGCCTCTCCCTGACGAACCGCCCGTACGCCTTGAACTGATCCCGGGAATGGATCGTGCGGTCGCCCGCGGAGAGACTGAAGGTCTTCCTGGCTCCCGCGGCGAAGTCCGCCTGGAACACCAGCTCGTCGAACGTGCCGTCGTCGTCCAGGTCGATCGCCTGCGAGAGCACTTCCTGGTTGGTCGAGTCGTCGCGCACGTGGACCCTCGAGAGATCGTCCACACTGGTTGCCGGCCGCACGTCCGCGGCACGCAGCGTGACGGTCTCGGCGCTTCGCGGCATGTCCAGCGCGTTGCGAACGGTGACGGTGGCGGCGTTCGACCCGGCGATGGGCGTGGCCGGCGCGAAGGCCCACGCCACCGCCAGCGCTCCCGTGACAGCGACCAGGAATCCGGACGGCCGACCCATGGCACCCTCCTATTGTTGTTTGCGCGGACGGTAGTAGAACGTGTTGTTGATGCGCTCGATGTCGAAGCGGTTGACCATGTCGATGATCTCGGCGCCGGCCATCAGCAGCGGGCCGTACCCCTGCGCGGCCGCGGAGATCCGTGGGCCGGTTGTAGTAGTACGGCGCGTCGGATGCTGCCGTGGTCCCGACGCAGATACCCTCGATCCGGCCATCCGCCCTGACGCGTTGCTCCAGCGCGCGCCACCCCGCCTGGGCCGCCGGTGCGTAGGTCGGCGGCAGCCAGCCGCGGTTCACGCCCCGGGCCAGCGCGAAGGTGAACATCGCAGAGGCCGACGTTTCAAGGTAGCTGTCCGCACGGTCGACCAGCTGGTGCCAGAGCCCCGTGTTTCCCTGCGCCGCGGCCGCTCCCTGGGCAGCCTTGCGGAAGATGTCGAGAACCGCCGGCCGCCGCGGGTGGTCCGCGGGCAGGACGCTGAGGAGCTCCGCCGTCGCCATGATCGCCCAGCCGGCCCCGCGGCCCCAGTAGAATTTCGGGTCGGGGTCCATCCCCTCGAACCAGGAGTGGTCGTACAGCCCCCGCGACTGGTCGAGCAGCAGCGCCGAGAACCCGAGCACCTGTCGGGCCGCATCGTCGTAGTAGGACCCTTCGCCGGTCAGGTGCCCCATCTGCGCGAGGAACGGCACGCTCATGTAGAGGTCGTCCACCCAGACCGAGACCGGCCATGGACGCGTGCGGGCCAGCGTGCCATTCGGCATGCGGCTCATCTTGCGCGAGATGAAATCTGCCACGACATCGATGGTCTCCCGGTACCGGGGATCGCGTTTCTTCTCGTAGGCCTTGATCAACGCCGCGCCGATCGCGCCGCAGTGGTCCAGCTCGCGCATGTCGAGCAGGTTGCCCAAGCCCCTGCGCTGAGGGCCGAACTCCCGCGCCTGGGCGCGGAAGTAGTCGAGGTTCCCAAGGATGAAGTCGAACACGCGCAGGGTGTGCGTCTGATAGCGGAGGTCGCCGGTGACGTCGGCCACGTGCAGCATGCCCGCGAGCGCCACGCCGTTGGAGTACGTCCAGTCGTTGAACTCGCCGTTGCGGTTGTCGATCCCCGCGCTCTTGACCGGGCGGGACAGGTCCGTCATCACCTGGCCGCTCGCGGTGTCGATGATCTGGCACGTGGTGGACCGCTCGTAGTGCTCGCGCACGCGGTCTAGAACCGATTTGATCTCCGCTGGCGTCGGCAGCGTGTAATCGACGCCTGGCAGAAGCGAGGGCTGCGAGAACTTCTGGTCGGCCTTGCCGACAGGCTGGCCGGCGGCGCCCGGGTACGTCAGTTCCTGCCGGGTCTGTGCGCCGGCTGCGGCCGCGACGAGGCCGGCAAGCAAGGCGGAAGCGAGGACGACGCCTCTTCCTGGCTGGTGAAGTGGCATGCGGGCCCTCCTTGGCCAGCTAATGCCATACTAGTTCGCTCCCGAAATCAAGTCCGCATTCGGCCAGCGGCCCGAGGACCCGAGGTTGCGGTTCGGCCCCCGCCCCTGCTACGGTGGCGCACATGCCCGCTGCTCCCGGCGTCCACTTTCGGGACCCGGTCCCCGCCCGGAGGCCGATTCGAGGCCTCCGGTGGTACATCGGCGGTCTCTTCTTCCTCTCGACCGTCATCAACTACATCGACCGCCAGACGCTCAGTGTCCTGGCCCCTCATCTCAAGACCCAGTTTGCCTGGACCAACGCCGATTTCGCCCTCGTCGTGATCTCGTTCCGGGTGGCGTACGCCCTCGGGCAGACGGGCGCCGGGCAGGTCCTGGACCGGGTCGGAACGCGGCGGGGTCTGAGTCTTGGCGTCGGCTTCTACTCGCTGGCCGCCATCTTGACGGCGCTCGCGTCGGGCCTGCGCTCCTTCTGCTTCTTCCGGTTCCTGCTGGGTGCCGGGGAGGCGGCGAACTGGCCGGGCGCGACCAAGGGGGTATCGGAGTGGTTCCCGCGGCGGGAGAGCGGCTGGGCCGTGGCGCTCTTCGACAGCGGCTCCTCGATCGGCGGTGCCCTCGCGCCGCTGATCGTCCTGTGGATCTTCCATGTCTTCGGCAGCTGGCGTCCGGCGTTCATCATCACCGGCGCCCTGGGGTTCGCGTGGCTTCTCCTGTTTCGCTGGTTCTACCACCCGCCGGAAACGCACCCCCGGCTCTCGGCCGAGGAACGGGCGTACATCCTGGCCGACAGGCCCGCACGACAGAACGGGCCCGCGGGGCAGTCGGCCCGGATTCCGGCCCGTACACTGCTGGGCCTCCCGCAGACCTGGGGGGTGATTCTCGCGAAGACACTGACCGACCCCGTTTGGTTCTTCATCACCGACTGGTTCGCGATCTACCTGGTCTCGCGGGGGTTCAGGCTGGAGGACAGCCTGTTCGCGTTCTGGGTGCCCTTCCTCGCGGCGGACGCCGGAAACTTCCTGGCCGGCGGGGCGTCGAGTGCGTTGATTGCGCGAGGGTGGTCGGTCGGCGCCGCTCGCAAGACGGTCATCGTCGTCTGCGCCCTGGGGATGACGTCGATAGCGGCCGCCGTCGTCGTCGGGGACCTCTGGTGGCTCACCGCGTTCTTCGCCGTTTCCACGCTGTCGTATGCCGCGCTGTCTACGATGGTGCTGAACCTGCCCGCCGACATCTACCCGACGCATTCGGTGGCCTCGGTCAGCGGGATGAGCGGGACCGGGGCCGGTGTCGGCACCATCGCGGCGACGTACCTGACCGGCGTGGTCGCGGACCGTTACTCGTTTGCGCCCATTCTCGTCACGGCGAGCGTCGTCCCGCTCGTCGCGGCGCTCCTGGTCCTGGCGCTGGTTCGAAATACCAAGGCGAGCGGCGGTTTGATCAACCGGATCTAGACAGGGTGGCGGGGTTCGGATCGTGGCGAGAGGAGCGGCCGCGTCGGCGAACGAGCCGTGCGTAGCAGGCCGCCTGGGGCGGCTGGCGCTCGCCCGCTCACCCCCTGCCCTGCCAAAGAAACGGGGCGAGCGACTGACCGTCGATGGTCTGCAACACCGGCTCGGGAGACTCTCGACTAGCGGTCCTCGCACGTCTCCCGACCCTCGTGTTGCGCGACGTTAGTCGCTCGCCCCGTTTCTTCTACTCTGCCGGGGGTCGCAGACAACGGGTTCGCTTGGCGAGCACCACCCACCCCTGACGGCGGCGGCGTCGGGGACCGCGCAACCCAACCCACCGGCCCTACGACGAGCGAGTCGGGCCCGCGAGACGCGACGCGGCGGCGGCGTCCAGGTAGATCGTCACGTTCGGGTGTTGGCGCAGGGCCGATGCGGGGACGGCCGGGGTGATGGGTCCCTCGAGGGCGGCCCTCACGGGTTCGGCCTTCCGGGCGTCGGGCACCACGCAGATGATCTCGCGGGCCTCGAGGATCTGCCGAATCGACATGGAGATCGCCGACTCGGGCACCTCCTCGATCGAGGCGAACCACCCTTCGCCGACCTGCTGCCGGCGGCACGCCTGGTCCAGCCGCACGACGATGTAGGGGTCGCGGGTGATGAAGTCGGCAGGCGGATCGTTGAACGCCAGGTGACCGTTCTCCCCGATGCCCACGAACGCGACATCCACCGGCCTCGCGCGGAGGGCCTCACCGGCCTCGCGACAGACCTCGAGGGGGTCGCGTTCACCGTCGAGCAGCAGGTAGTCGCGCAAGCCGGTCTTCCGGATCAGGCGCTCGAGGAGGTATCTCCTGAAGCTGGCCGGGTGGTCGATCGGCAGGCCGACGTACTCGTCGAGGTGGAACAGCGTGACTCGCGGCCAGTCCACGACCGGCCTGGCCGTCAGCTCCTCGAGGAACTCCAACTGCGAGGCGCCGGTGGCGGCGACAATCCGGGCGCTGCCGGTTGCGGCGATGGCAGCGGCGATGGCCCCCGCCGCGTGATCTGCCGCGGCCCTGGCCATCGAGCGCCGGGTGTCGAAGACCTTGATGAACATCGTGGAGGTAGTTTACAGGGAGAGGACGGAAGTACCATCGCCGAGGAGGCATTCCCGACATGAGCAGCACCAGGCCGCATCTCGTCCCGCGCCGTCACGTCCTCGGCATCCCGCTGGCTGCCGCGGCGTCGGGCGTCTCCTCCGGCAGGCGCGCGCCGTCCCCGCAGGACCCGGTGAGTGTTCGCCGGTTCACGAACCCGGGGTTTCTGGATCTGCAGGTGAACGGCTTCGCCGGGGTGGACTTCAACGATCCGGCGACGACCGTGGAGCAGTTCCTCGCGGCGATCGCCGCGCTGCGGGCCCACGGCGTCACACAGGTGCTGCCCACCCTCATCTCGTCGCCGACGTCGACCTTCGAGCGGTGCGCCCGGACCCTGCTCCGAGCCGGTTCGCAGGCGGTCCTGGGGATCCACCTGGAAGGTCCTTACATCTCGCCGGAGGACGGGGCCAGGGGCGCGCACCGGCGGGAGGACACGATCACTGCGTCGATCGACGATTTCAAGCGCCGACAGGACGCGGCGGGGGGGCGCATACGCCTCGTCACGCTGGCGCCCGAGGTGCCGGGCGCGCTGCGGCTGACCGAACACCTGCGTGCGGCAGGCGTCCGCGTCGCGATCGGACACACCGCCGCCAGCCCGGAACAGATACGCGAGGGTGTGCGTGCCGGCGCCACGCTCTCCACCCACCTCGGCAACGGGTGCGCTCAGATGCTGCCGCGCCACCCGAACTTCATCTGGGAGCAGCTGGCTGCGGACGAGTTGTTCGCCTCGCTGATCGTGGACGGCCACCATCTGCCCGCTGCAACGGTCAAGACGATGGTCCGCGCAAAGACTCCGCCGCGCGTGCTGCTGGTGACCGACGCAATCGCCGCGGCAGGCCAGCCGCCGGGAGACTACCAGCTCGGGCCGCTCAAGGTGCGCCTGGACGAGAGCGGGCGAGTGGCGGTGCCGGGCCAGCCGAACCTGGCGGGTTCGGCGCTGTCCATGGATTGGGCGGTTGGAAACGTCGTGCGCTTTGCCGGCGTCGCGTTGGACGACGCACTCGCGATGGCATCGACGCAGCCGGCCGCGTACCTCGGCGTGGAGCCGGCGGGGTCCCTGGAGTTGGAGTGGGACCCGCACACGTTCACGCTCCGGGTGTTGCGCGTCAGCGCGTGACGACGGACGGAACCACGAAGATCAAAGGACACGAAGACAACAGGGCTCCGTGGCCTTCGTGCCTTCCGTTCTTCGTGGTCAAGACACGCGAATCCCGGTCCAGGTGTGCCGCCCTCATTCGCGGCCGGGCCGGTATTCCCGCTCCAGGTGTGCGGCGACCTCGGCGTCGGTGAACCAGGCCGGGCGCAGATCGCGGTTCGCGAACAGCGCGGATCTGGTCCCGGCTGTGCGGCGAGGCGCGGTCGGTCGTCTGGCCATAGGCCAGCACGGAGAAGGCCTGGATCGGCCGCGTGAAGTGGACGAGCAGGACCCACCCGTCGCCGAAGCCGGCGAGCTCGCCGGTCGGCGTCCGCCCAGCCGGCGACGCGCACGCCGCCTGCGCGGCCGGGCACGACGTCGAACTGCTGGACGCGGAAGGCGCCGAGCTGGCCTGTCGCCCCTTCACCGGGCAGGTCCAGGTCTCCGAACCGATACCGGTTCGCGTCGCCCCAGGCAACATCCGCCGCGCCGTACGTGTCTCGTGTCCATCGAACCGCGTCCGCCAGGTGAGCGAGCGCGACCGGTAGATTGGCGATCCCGCGCGGCGTCTCGAAGGGACGCGCCGCGTCCCACGCCTCGCCGAACGGCTGCTGCACGGCGGCGCGATAGGTGACCCAGAACCGACCGAACAGAACCGCACCGCGGCTCGTCGCCGACGCCCGGGCATCCCACGCTTCGAGCACGCGGCGGGCCTCCACGAGATCGGGCGCGGGAGCGGCCTCCGCCGCGATAGCCGCGAGGAGGGCGGGCGTCACGCGCTCGGCCAGCAGCAGCCGGGTCTCGAACTTCAGTTGCTTCACGTCCTCTACCGAGAACTTCTCGCGCGATTCCAGCATCTCCACGGCAAGCTGCGGCCGCAGCGCCAGCTCGCCGCGCTCGAAGTAGGCGGGGTAGCGGGCCTGGTCGAGCGGCCCCCTCCGGCAGACGAACCAGGGCGGGTTGTTGGCGTTCTGGATGTAACCGGCGGGCGGGATTGAGCAGTTGCGGGAGGTCCTTCGTCGGGTGCAGCTTCTTCCAGACGTACTTCTTCGTGTCGCCCGGGACGTCGAGCGCGTAGTCCGTCCCATCCTGCACGCGCTTCGGGATTCGCGCGTTCCACAGGTACAGGATGTTGCCGTCGGCGTCCGCATACGTGTAGTTCGACGTCGGCGACAGCCGCATCGACAACGTCTTCAGGTAGTCCTTCATCGAGCGGGCGTGGCTCAAGTCGCCAGAAACCCTCGAACGCCCTCCATGCGTCGAGCGCCGTGGAGCGGTACGCGAACGCGGTGGTCGCGCTGCGATAGACGATGGGCCCGAGGTGCGAGCGCCAATAGGTGCGCCGCTCGGTCGTCAGCGTCCCGTCGCCTGCCTTCACCTCGACCGCCACGTCGACCCGCGTCAGCGGGCGCGAGCGGCCCTCGAACCGGTAATGGTCGGGACGGGTCGAGTCGAGCCTCAAGGCGAAGATGTCCTCGGTGTCGGGGTCGTTGTTGGTCTGGACGTAGCCGAGACGATCGTTGAAGCCGGCGCGCAGCCATGGAAAGCCAACCAGCGTCGAGCCGTAGAAATCCACGCGGCCCGGTACCTTGACGTGCGCTTCCCAGTACAGCTGTTGCCAGCGGAGGTGCGGGTTGCCGAGCAGGATCGGCGCGCCGCTCGTGGTCCTTCGGCCAGATAGCGCGAAGGCATTCGAACCGTCGGAATCGGCCGACCCCGCTTCCGGATCCGGCAAGCCGAGACTGTCTGCCGGGATCGCGCCGGACGGCCCGGTCGCGCCGTCGGGGTACTTGCGGCGCAGGGCGACTGCGAGCGCGGGGGACATCACGGCGCTGCCCGCGCCCGCGTGCGACTGCGCGAGAACGTCGGCAGCCGAGATCTCGATCACCCAGGGCGGAAGGCTGTCTCGGTGCTTGCGCACGTAGGCGTTGTAGCCATCCGCAAAACCCTCGAGCACGCCCGCGGAACGTGCGATCGACCGAGCCGAGTGCCCGCCGTGCCTCCCCGAGGTTGTCCATTCGGCGGGCACGCCAGGTCTGCTCGAGCATCGAGGGCCCGAGGTGTCTCGCCGCCTCGCCACGGGCCGACAGGAACCTCTTGGCCATCTCCGCCGCGTGGTCCTCGGCCTGCGCGTACCCCAGCCCGAAGCCCGCCGCGGCCTCGGTCTCGGCGACGATGTGAGGCACGCCGAAGGTGTCGCGCCGGATGACGACCCGTTCGCCCGGCGGCCGCGCCGCCTCGAGCGAGATCCCCAGGCCTGTGGCGCCGACGACCCCAACCCCGAAGACGACCAGGAGGCATCGGACGGCGGTGGTGCGCGTCATGCGGCGGATGATACACCCGGCTACAATGACAGCGGAAAGGCGGGTTCGCATCATCGCGGCCTGGCCGCGCGGTGACCGAAGGGAGACGGCAACATGGCGGGAGCAGGCGATTGTGACGGGCGCGCCCAACGGCCGGGTTCCGACGCCACGCCCGACGCCGACGGCGGGCTCGGGATCGAGAAGCCGCGCGAGCTGCGCGACGTGCGGCGCTTCTCGCACGAGGCGATGGCCACCGTCTTCGAGGTGTACGCCGTGCACCCCGACGAACGGTACGCGGCGCAGGCGGCGCAGGCCGCGTTCGATCTCGTGGATCGCCTCGAGCGCGAGCTGAGCCGCTTCCTGCCGAACAGCGACATCGCGCGGATCAACCACCTGGCGGCGGGCGAGAGCACGCGGGTCAGCCCGTCGACGCTGGAGTGCCTCGTGATCGCGCGCCACGTGTTCGACCTGACCGGCGGCGCGTTCGACGTCTCGATCGGCACGGGGCTGCCGTCGCTCGAGCTCGACGCCGACGACTTCGTGGTCCGCGCGACGACGGGCGGCGTGCGGGTCGACCTCGGCGGCATCGGCAAGGGCTACGCGGTCGACCTGATGGCGGAACTGCTCGAGGAGTGGGGGCTCGAGCGCGGCGCTCGTCCACGGCGGCTTCAGCTCCGTCCTCGCGCTCGAGCCGCCGGCCGGCCGCGACGGCTGGCCGCTGACGCTGAGCGATCCCGGTGCTCCCTCCCGGGTGCTGGCCCGCCTCTCGGTGCGCCAGACGGCGCTCGGGGCCTCCGGGTTGCGCAAGGGCGACCACATCGTGGACCCGCGCACCGGCGAGCCCGCGCGCGGGCGGCTCGCGGCCTGGGTCGCGGTGCCCCGGCCCGCGCAGCCAGGGCCGAGGCGTCGGCCGAGGAGGCGCCGCGCGTCGCGGCCGCCGCCGTCACCGACGCGCTGACGACCGCCTTCATGCTGCTGAGCCTCGAGGAGATCGAGGCGCTGTGCGAGCGCAGTCCCGGGCTCGAGGCCTGGATCCTCCCGGACGCCGGACGGCCGCACGGCGAGACCCGCCTGCTTCACTTCGGCGGTCGCAGGCTCGAATCGAGTCTCGCGCATGGCCTCGAGCCGCGCGAAGCTGTCGCGAGCCTGCCAGACGGGTACACTTCCGACCGCACCGCGGTTAGACCACGCGCGTCGACGCGCCAGACGCAGGGCGCAGGACAGCAGGAGACGAGCAATGGCTGGCGAGGACGAGAAGGGCAAGGAGCAGGCGCAGGCCGGAGCCGACGGGCCGAGGAAGCTGGATCGGCGCGACGTGCTGAAGGGGCTGTCCACGGTCCCCGCGCTCGGCCTGTTCGGCTACGCGTGGCAGAAGCAGCGCCAGTACCAGCAGGCGAAGGCGGAGGCGGCCGCCGCGCCGCCCGCGGCCGCCGCCGGCCTGCAGGAGATCAACGTCGCCCTCCTCGGCGCGGGCGCGCAGGGCCAGGTGCTGACCGACGCGATGCTCCGCATCCCCGGGCCTGCGCTTCCGCGCGGTGTGCGACATCTGGACGGAGTACAACCAGAAGCGCGTCGTCAACAGCCTGAAGCGGTTCAAGCACGAGGTGAACGGCTACGAGGACTACCGCGAGATGCTCGACAAGGAGAAGGAGCTCGACGCGGTCGTCATCGCCACGCCCGACTTCTGGCACGCGCAGCACGCGGTCGACTGCCTCAAGGCCGGCAAGCACGTGTACTGCGAGAAGGAGATGTCGAACACGCTCGAGGGCGCGCGGAGCATGGTGGCGGCCGCCCGCGAGACCGGCAAGCTCCTCCAGATCGGCCACCAGCGCCGCTCGAACCCGCGCTACCTGCACTGCTACGAGAAGCTGCTCGGCGAGGCGAAGCTGCTCGGCCGCATCGTGACCGTCAACGGGCAGTGGAACCGCGCGGTGGCGCCGGACCTCGGGGCCCCCGATCGCTACGCGATCCCGGAGGCGCGGCTCAAGCAGTACGGCTTCAAGGACATGCACCAGTTCCGCAACTGGCGCTGGTACAAGGGCCTGGGCGGCGGGCCGATCGTGGACCTCGGCTCGCACCAGATCGACATCTACAGCTGGTTCCTCGGCGCGAACCCCTCGCACGTGATGGCGAGCGGCGGGCTCCTCTACTACGACCCGAAGACGCACGAGTGGTACGACACGGTCATGGTCGTCTACGACTACGACACGCCGCACGGGCCCGGTGAAGGCGTACTACCAGACGCAGACGACCAACGGCAGCCAGGGCTACTTCGAGAACTTCATGGGCGACCAGGGGACGCTGCTCATCTCCGAGTCGGAGGTGAACTACGCCGGGCAAGCTCTATCGCGACCCGAACGCCCCCGCCTGGGACACGTGGGTCCAGAAGGGCTACGTCAGCGCTCCCGAAGGTGCAGGAGACGAAGGCGAAGGAGGACTCCGGCGCGGTCGCCGACGTGCGCGAGTCGGTCGCGCCCGACGAGCACACGGTGCCGGTCGTGCTGCGCGACCCGTACCACCAGCCGCACCTGCAGAACTTCTTCGACGCGGTGCGCGGCAAGGCGAAGCTCAACTGCCCGGCCGAGGTCGGCTACGAGAGCGCGGTCGCGTCCTCAAGGTCAACGAGGCGATCGAGGCGAACGTCCCGGCTGTCGTTCAAGCCCGAGGACTTCAAAATCTAGCGGAGCGCGGACATGGAAGACGGGAAGCTCTCCCGCGGGCCGATGATCGCGATCACGGTGCTGCGGGTCTTGGTCGGCTGGCACTTCCTCTACGAGGGCATCGCGAAGCTGACGTCGCCCTCGTGGTCGGCGGCGGGCTACCTGAAGCAGGCGCGCGGGCCGTTCGCCGGACCTGTTCAAGTGGCTGGCCAGCCAGCCGAACCTGCTCGCCAATGCGGACCTCATCACGATGTGGGGGCTGACGATCGTCGGCGTGCTGCTGATCCTCGGCCTGTTCACGCGGCTCGCGAGCCTCGGCGGCGATCGGGTTCCTCCTGCTGTTCTACCTGTGCCAACCCGCCGTTCGTGGGCTACTTCTACTCGCTCCCCAGCGAGGGCAGCTACCTGATCGTGAACAAGAACCTCGTGGAGCTCGGCGCGCTCGTCGTCATCCTCGTGACGGGCAGCGGCCGCTTCGCCGGGCTCGACCGCATCGTGCACGGCCTCGTTGCACGCCGGCCCCGGCTTACGGCCGCCGCCGGGTCGCCGACGCGCTAGCCTTCTGCACCCCCGCGGACCAGGTCCTTGTCCCAGCGGGCGCCGTGACCGGCGCCCGCTCTGCATCCGCCCTGCATTCCCGTCTGCGCATGTGCGCATGGCGAGAGCCCGGTGCGGTTATGATTCGAACTTTCCACCGGAGGCACTTTTTCGCCATGGTCCGACACACCGCGCTCGTCCTCGCCGCCGCCGCAGCGGCCGGCGCCCTTGCGTTTGCCTCGTCCCCAGCTCCCGCCACCATGCATGAGACCCAGACGTCCGCCGCCGTGCGGGCCAATCCGCTGCTGACCCCGAGCCCGTTGCCGTTCGGCGCGCCGCCGTTCGACAAGATCAAGGACGCTGACTTCCGTCCGGCCTTCGACGCCGCGATCAAGCAGCAGTTGGATGAAATCGAAGTGATCGCGAACAACCCGGACCCGCCGGCGTTCGACAACACGCTCGTGGCCCTGGAACGCAGCGGCCAGTTGCTGACCCGAGTCAACCTGACATTCAACGGACTGGCGTCCGCGAACACGAACCCGACGCTCCAGGCCCTCCAGGAGGAGGTTGCCCCGCAGCTCGCGGCGCTGGACGACGCCATGTTCCTGAACGACAAGCTGTTCAAGCGGGTCGAGGCGGTGTACCAGCAGCGGGAGGCCCTGCGGCTCGAGGGGCAGTCGCTCCGCCTGGCCGAGTACGACTACAAGCGTTTCGTGCGCGCCGGCGCCAGGCTGTCCGACGCCGACAAGACGAGGCTCAAGGCGCTGAACGAGGAGGACGCGACGCTGGGCGCGAGGTTCACGAACATGCTGCTGGCGGCCGCGAAGGCCGGCGCGTTTTTGACGTCCAACGTCGCCGACCTGGCCGGCCTGTCGAAGGACGAGATCCAGGCGGCGTCTGAGGCCGCGAAGGCGCGCGGCTTCGAAGGCCAGTGGCTGATCCCGCTCCAGAACACCACCCAGCAGCCAGCGCTGGCGTCGTTGGCAAACCGCGCGACACGCCAGCACCTCTTCGACGCGTCCTGGACGCGCACCGAGCGGGGCGATGCGAACGACACGCGCGCGACGATTGTCAGGCTGGCCGAACTGCGGGCCCGCCGCGCGGCGCTCCTGGGGTATCCGAGTCATGCGGCCTGGTCCCTGGAAGACCAGATGGCAGGTACCCCTGCCGCCCTCGACCAGTTCCTGCGGCGGCTCGTGCCGGCGGCCGCCGCGAACGCCCGCGCGGAGGCGCGGGAGATCCAGGCGCTGATCGACCGCCAGGGCGGCGGCTTCGCCCTCGCACCCTGGGACTGGGACTTCTACGCGGAGCGCGTGCGCAAGGCGCGGTACGACCTGAACAATGCCGACCTGGCGCCGTATCTGTCGCTCGACCGCGTGCTCCGCGACGGCGTCTTCTACACCGCGCAGGAACTCTACGGCCTGACCTTCAAGCAGCGCCGCGACCTCCCGGTGTACCACCCGGACGTCACGGTCTTCGAGGTCTTCGACCGCGACGGTACCTCCATGGCGCTGTTCTACTGCGACTACTTCAAGCGGGACAACAAGAACGGCGGCGCGTGGATGGACAACTTCGTCCAGCAGTCGAAGCTGCTGGGGAACAAGCCGGTCGTGGTCAACGTCGCGAACTTCACCAAGCCCGCGCCCGGCCAGCCGGCCCTCCTCACCTTCGACGACGTGGGCACGCTGTTCCACGAGTTCGGTCACGCGCTGCACGGCATCTTCGCCAACTCGCAGTACCCCGCCCTCTCGGGGGCCAACGTTGCCCGCGACTTCGTGGAGCTGCCGTCCCAGATCAACGAGCACTGGGCGCTCGAGCCCAAGGTGCTCTCGCATTTCGCGGTGCATTACCAGACCGGGAAGCCAATCCCTGAGGACCTCGCCAACAAGGTCCGAAAGGCCTCCACCTTCAACCAGGGCTACGCGTTGACCGAGGTCCTCGGGGCCGCCACCCTCGACATGTCCTGGCACTCGCTCCCGTCGGGCGCGCCTCCGCAAGACGTAAGCGCGTTCGAGGCGGCGGCGCTGCAGAAGGGCGGCGTGGATGGTGCGGTGGTGCCGCCGCGCTACCGCTCGAGCTACTTTCTCCACGTCTGGGCGAACGGCTACGACGCGGGGTACTACGCCTATCTCTGGGCCGAGATGCTCGACAACGACGCCTTCCAGTGGTTCATGGAGAACGGCGGCTTGACGAGAGCGAACGGGGACCGGTTCCGCGAGATGATCCTGTCGCGCGGCAACGTCTCCGACTACGCGAAGTTGTACCGCGAGTTCCGAGGGAAGGACCCGAGCATCGAGCCGATGCTCAAGCGCCGGGGCATCGTCCCCACACAGTAGCCGGGGCGGCCCCGGTTGTCCCCCGTGCCGCGCGCGCGTCCGTTCGGCGCACGCAAGTGACCTACTCTCACGGCACGAACCGGAACCAGTCGATGTTGCCGACGCCGTCGCCGCCGACGAAGACCAGGTACAGGTCGTGGACCCCGGTGGCACCCGTGATGACCGCAGTCTGTGTCTGGTAGGTGGACCATCCGCCCGTTGACAGCACCGTGTGCGTGCCGATGATGGGGCCGGTGATGCTGTCCAGGCGGAACTGAATCTGCTTGCCGGCGTAGGTCGGGGCGACCGCGACGCGGATTCCACCGAGCGCACGCCCGAACCGAAGTTCACGCCGGCGTAGCGAGCCCAATCCCCCCCGTCCACGTAACCGATGTACGTGCCTGAATTCACGATGCCGCTCGCCGACTGGTACGACTCCGCCTCGATCACGGGCAAGGCCGTTTCGGGCTCGATGACGATGAAGTCGAGGTTCCAGCCCGAGTGCACCGAGTTGACGCGTAAGAACTGCGAGCCGGCCGCCAGCGAGAGGCCGCTGATGGTGATGTCCCGGTAGGTGGACCACGAGCCGGTGCCTGGGACACCCACCGTCGCGGACGTGACGCCTCCGATCGTCAGCGAGACCTGCCCGGCGCCCGCCGACGAGGCGACGCGCAGCCGCGCCCGGTACGTGCCCGCGGTGCCCACGTTCACGCTGTAGAGCAGCCACTCCCCGGTGTCGATCCAGCCGACGTTGTATTTCCCGGCGCTGCCCTCCAGATCGACGGCCTCCGTCGGGCGATACGCGCCACCCAGGTTCGCCGCGGTGGTGTCCGAGTACGCCACGCCATTGCCGCCGTTGTCGAAGTTCTCGGCTTCGACGGTGCCCGGCAGGCTCACCGCCGTGCCGAGGTACGGCGTCGGCGTGGAGGGTGGAGGCGTCGGCGGAGTCCCGGTCTCCGGCTCGATGACGATGCTGTTGAGGTTCCAGCCGGAGCGTACTGCATTGACACGCATCAACTGCGTGCCGGCCGTGAGCGAGAGGCCGCCGAGCGTGATCTCCTGGTACGTGGACCACGAGCCGGTGTTTGGGACGCCCGCCACCGCGGACGTCAGGCCCCCGAACGTGAGCGAGACCTGGCCGGTGCCCGCCGCCAGCGACGAGGCGACGCGCAGCCGTGCCCGGTAGGCGCCCGTCGTGGTGACGTTCACGCTGTAGACCAGCCATTCGCCCGGTCTCGATCCACCCGACGTTGTAGTTGCCGGCGCTGCCCTGGATGTCCACCGCCTCCGTGGGCCGGTAGGCGCCACCCTGGTTCGCCGCGGTGCGTGTCGGAGTACGCCACGCCGTTGCCGCCGTTGTCGAAGTTCTCGGCCTCGACCGTGCCGGGCAGGCTGACCGGCGTGCCGAGATACGGGGTCGGAACCGCGGGCGGGATTGCCGCCCGCGGAATAGAGCAGCAGCTCGTGTATCGACCACCAGGCGCCGGAACTTCCCGTCTGCGTGATGCGGACGTACCGGCGCGTCTGACTGGCCAGGGCCACGTTCAAGACCGCGGAGCTCCCGGTCCCCGACGCGATGTCCACCCAGGCTCGTGCCGGTGTCCGAGACCGAGATGCGGTAGCCGCGCGGGTAATCTCCGGGGCTGCCGCTCGAATCGAGCACCACCCGGTCGAACGTGCGCGGGGCCAACATGTCTACCTGGAACCACTGCCCATTGGTCTGCGCGGCGGCGGTGTCCCAGCGGGTGCCCGCGTTGCCGTCGATGGCGTTTCGGTGCCGCCGCCGAATTGTTCGAGGCCGTGGCGACCCACCCGGAGCGGGACAAGGCGTTTCCGTTGTTCTGCACGGTCACGGTGCGAGAGGCGCTGGTGACCACCTGGCCTCCAGCCGTCGTCGCCTGCGCCGTCAGCGTGTAGGTTCCGTTCGCCGCGGCGGTCGTGTCCCAGTTCGACGCTGTAAGGCGCGCTCGCGTCGGTGCCGATCGCCGTTCCCGATGCGTAGAACGTCACGCTGGCGATCGTCCCTCCGGTTGTCGCCGCGGCGACCGCCGTCGTGCCGCTCACCGTCGCACCGTCGGCGGGAGCGGTGAGCGTAACGGTGTCGGCGGCGTTCGGCAGGGCGACGCGGAGGTCGAATGGCGAATAGTCCACCCGGTCCAACACCTGCAGTTCGCTGACGCAGAGGATGCGCGGCGAGTTGACCTGGTACCGCACGTAACGCGCCTGTAACTGCGAGGGCAGCTGGTGCTCGAAGTTCCAACCCGTGGCGCGCTCGTCGTCCAGCAGCATGTGGTTGATCGGCACGTCCTTTCGCCGGACCCAGGTGTCGAAGAAGCCCTGGCTCGCGTAGGTCACGCCGTCGAGCGACGTCAGCAGCTCGACGCGGTCCTGGTTTTCGCCGGTCAGCGCGTCCGGACCCGGGTAGCCGAAGAGGTGCGCTCGCGCGGCGGCAACCGGTTGGGCCTGGCCCAGGTCGACGGTGAGGGTGAGCGGGCTCGACGCGCTCCAGCACTGGCCCCAGTAGTAGCTCGTGCCACCCGTCTGGGGCGAGCCGACGACGCCGTCCGTGAGGAGGGTGGTGTTGGCCGCGCCGGCCGAAGACTGGAAGCCCGAGGGCGCCCGCGAGAACGTGTAGCCGCGGCCGGCAGCGAGGTTGGTTCCGTCGGTGCGCCAGCGGTGCCGGAACTTCTCGCCTCCCACGTCCACGCCGTCGTTGTAGCCGAGCGGCGCCGAGTCGCCGGCGCCGTCCAGGTTCACCCGCAGCGACTCCATCACCGGGTGGTCCACGCCGCCGACGTCGATGTCGTACTCGAACGGGAACGTCGTGACGCGCTGCTTGTGGCTGCGCGCGACGCGCGAGCGGTCGGCGCGAATCTCGTTCCAGCGCACCGTGACCTCGACAGGCCGTGCCCCGCCGATCGCCGGCCGGTGTTGCGCCTCCATGCGGAGGGAGAAGATGGCGGGCCTGCCGGCTGCCAATCCGTCCGAGTGCACGGTGTACTTGAAGAGCACGCTGCGAGTGCCCGGCGGGATGTTCGTGACCGTTTCGTAGTGGATCACGTCCCACGGCGCGGCGTTGTTGGTGAGGCGGTAGGACATGGTCCACGTCGAGCCGCCGTCGAACGAGTGCCAGAACTCGATGTGCGCGCCCGTGCCGCGGTTGTTGAGGCGGCCGCCGTAGACCAGCCGGGTGAGGTCGCCGGGGGCGTCCATCCGGTACGTCAGCGATCCCTCGCGGCTCGCGTCCGCCGCGTAGACCACGCCCTCCCATGGCCGGGGGACGTTGATTGCCTGCGAGGCGATGTTGTCGCTGGCGTACGCGTCCTGCCTCCAGCGGTCGCCGCGCAGCTCGGGCCACAGCGACATCGTCTCGCTCTGGTCGCCGGCGCCAACGTGCAGGCGGTTCCTGCCGACGTTGAGCCGCGGCAGCGCCTTCGCGTTCACCTGCGTGATGGTGTCGATGCGCAGGCTCTGCAGCACGAGGGCATCCGAGGCGGCCGAGGCCGCCGTCATCTGCACGCGAAGCAGGGCCTCGGTCTGTCCCGAGACCTCGTCGCGCAGGTTCGCGTTGAGCGGCACGGCGCTGCCCGTTGCCGTGCCCAGCCGCGCCACCTCACGCCAGGTCTGCCCCTGGTTCACGCTGACGGATAGCGTTGCGGAGGCCTGGGCATCGGTCCGCGAGAAGACGGCCCGAACCTGCTGGGAGGTCATCGCGTTGGCGGCGTCCACCTTGTAGATGGCCTCGGCAACGCTGCCCCGCCGCCTGCGGCCGGATCCCCCCTGCTGCATTGGCCGCGATATTGGTCTCTCGGTACAGCGCGCGGGCGTACTCGCTCGCGGTGAGCGAGGGCGTGAAGGTCCACGAGCCGTTTCCGCGCACACCAAACCGGTTGAACGTTTCGATGTCGAACCGGTTGTTCGGGTCCGGGTTGCTGACCGACTCGCTTCCCACCCAGGTACTCGGCCGTGTCGCCGAGCTTGCGGTAGTAGCGCGTGTACGACTCGTTCTCTCGAACGTTCAGGACGTAGCGGTGCCCGGCGTCCCAGTTGTAGTAGTAGTCCCGCCGCTTCAGACCGTCCGCGCAGAACACGCCGCTGTAGCCGGGGATGACGCCGCCGTCGGGCGAGGTGAAGGGCGAGATGTTGCGGCCGGTGTCGCTCCCCGTCAGGAAGCCGTTCGGGCTCGTCGCGTGAAGGCTGCGCAGCCTTGCCAGGCGTGCGGAGTTCGCGGCGATCTCCTCGACAGACGCCAGCGTCACGCCGTCGTCGCGCGTGACCAGGTTCGACATCGAGCTGTCCACCATGTGGAACATCCCGTCGTACTCCACGGCCGAGACGGTGTGGTTGCAGATGTCCCAGTATTGATGGCGCAGCCCCAGCGCCCCGTACAGCGCCTGGTTGATGCCGGAGATCGTGCTGCACATGGTGAAGCCGTAGTCGTTGAAGCTGCGGACGGGGTCGGTCACCTCGTACCCGTGAAGCACCATCGGCGAGGTCTGGCGCTTGAGGATGTGACTCCAGTAGAAGAGCGACCAGACCTTCTCCCGGTCGGTGGGCCACAGGCTGGTAGTGCTGGCGATGAAGCTGTCGAGATCGGAGAGGTCCGGCGACGCGTCCGTCACGACCCGCAAGTTGTACGTCGCGGCGCCTGATGAAGTCGTCGGCACCGCTTCGGCCTCCGCGCGCGTCGCGACGTTGCCTGCCGTCGTCGCTCCGCTGCGAGGCTGCGCCGGTCCCTGGTCGGTCGCGGCACTTGTGGCCGGGTCCGGTGGCGGAACGAGGCGGAACGCCCTCTTCTGGCCGTTGAAGGTGCCGTAGCCCACGACCTGGCCGGAGGCGTCGATGCCCGAGGCGGACTGGAGCACCCAGCCGGAGTCCGGTGGGATCAGACTGTTCAGGTCGGTGACGGCGTCCTGTCGCCACACGACGGCGTGCCGGGCCCCCTCGCTCGTGTCCGACTCGCCGGCCACCTGCCCGGCCGCGTCGATGGCCCGGGGATAGCTGAAGGGGCCCCCGAGCCCGCGACCGTTCCAGGCGTTTGCGTACTCCGGGGCGCCGACGTTCGTCGTGTAGGCAGCGACGGTGCCGCTGTCGTTGACGGCGGTCGGGACGTCGGAATACAGCTCCGTGGACGACGGCCCCCGGACGGTCGCCAGGCCATCAACGTAGAGGAAGACACGCTGCTGGCCGTCGGGATGGGTGACGGAGCCGATCACCTGGCCGGCGCCGTTGACTGCGATCGCGGCGCTGTCCCCGGACCACTCGCCCGTCCATTCGCTTTGCGCCACGCCGTCCTCATCTTCGACACGCCACGACGCGGGCGTGGTCATCTTCCCGTCGCGGTAGACGAAGGCGGCCCACCTCACGTCGCCGGCGGTCCTTGATGCTCCCACGACTACGCCGGCGTCGTTGGCTCCGTACGCGACGCTCTCGGTCCCGCCGAGGGTGCCGAGATCCTCGATCGTGGTGCCGTCCGACACGAACGCGTGGTAATCCCCGGAAGCCACCTGTGCCCGGCCCACCACGAGCCCGCCCGGTGTGACGAACATCACCTCGCTCTCGAGGCCGCCGAGCGTGCCGAGGTCGCGCAGGCCGTCCTGCGCAGTCCAACGGAACGCGTGCCTGGCCCCGGAGGCCGTGACGCTCGTGCCGGCAACAAAGCGGCCGGATGCCCCGCTGCCTGGTGCCGTGGTCGTATCGCCGCCGAGCGTCCCGAGATCGATGGGCGTCCACAGCGGCGGCGACTGGGTGGCGACCGGGACATGGATGACGATCAGGGTGCCGGCCAGGACGGAGGCGGCCAATGCGCCGGCGCCCACGCGGGAGGGGTGCGACATGTGTCGTCTCCTGCATCACCGGGCGGTCGCAGCCTTCTGGGCGTGCATGCGGCGCAGTTGAGCCGCGAGATGCGCATTGACCGAGGCCGGTGCCTATGCAGTCGGATCGAGTCGAGTACCTGCGGCGCGCGCGTTGCGCCCGATGACGAAGTCGGGGTGAGGGTCGGGTCGCGAGGATATTAGCACCGGCGGCGCGGGACGCCGCAGGAAGGCGCTCTGCGATACAGCCCTAGCCCGGCGGTGGCCACCTCAGCCTGCCGCGGGTCCTGCCACGCCGGATGATCACTGACGGCAGTGATTTCCGAGCATGGCCGTCAGGAAGCGCGCCCCGCCTCCCGCATCAGCCGTTCCAGCTGAAGGCGGTGACGCATCGGGTGGACGACAGCATGCTCGAGCATCTGCTCGACGCTGTAGTCTTCGTCCCACCGCGACTTGAATGTCGCCGGCGAGAGTTCCCCGTCTTCGAGCGACGCGAGATGGCGCCGCCAGGCGGCCAGTACGTCGTCGAGAAATGCGCGCCCCTTGCCCGCCACGCTCACGGTGTCGCTGTCTGGATCCACGTCGGCCACCGGTCGCTTCACGCACGTGCCAATCCACGTGAGGTAGTTGCGGGCGGCGCGCAGCACGTGCCCACCGAGGTGGTCCGCCGACGCGTAGTTCGGATCCTCGGTCACGGGCAGCGGCGTGCCCGTCGCGCGGAACGACCGCCAGACGTCGAAGAAGCGGTTCAGCTCGACCTCGTGAAGTTCCACCAGGCTGCGCACGGCGTTGCTCTTGAACATGGGTAATCCACCCTTCGCTTATCCTCCCACCTCGTCGAACCGGACCGACCGGGTATCCCGTTCCTGGCCGGTCGGCACGGCAAGCGGGCCATAGAGTTCCGGCCGACGGGTCTTGATCCAGCGGCGGCCGGTGGAGTGCTCCAGCAGCGACGCGTCGAGGTCCGCGACGACCATCGCGTCGTCGGCCTTCCACGTTTCAGCGAGGACGCGGCCGTACGGGTCGAGCACCATCGCGTTACCGGTGCGCACCTCGTCGTCGTCCACGCCGACCCCGTTGCTGAAGACCAGGAACATCCCGTTGTCGTGGGCGCGTGAAGGCAGCCAGCGCATCAGCCAGCCCCTGCCCTTGTCCCCCCGGAATTCAGCTTCGATTGCCTGTGGGTGAGCATGCCGCCCATCCCAGAGACGGCGCTCGACGAGTCCCATCAGGTGAGGGTTTTTGGACGTGCAGCCGCCCGTCTGGTGCGGGGCCAGGAGGACCTCCGCCCCCATCAGCGCGGTGATCCTCACGTTCTCGTTGATGTTGCAGTCGTAGCAGATGAGGACGCCCAGCCGGCAGCCATGGGGGGTGTCGAAAACCGTGAACTCCGACCCCGGTACGATGTCGTCGCTTTCGAATGCGTGGATCTTCCGGTGACGCCGCCAGTTGCCGTCGGGCATCGCCACCACGTAGGTATTGTGGAGAACGCCCGCTTCATCCACTTCGACCAAGCCGGCACCGATGGTCATGCCGTGCTCCCGAGACAGTTCCAGGAGCGACCTCGTGGACGGCCCGGCCGGGACTGGTTCGGCCAAGGCCAACAGTTGCTCGCGGGACAGCTTCCTCAGGAACCAGTAGCCCGTGATGCAGCACTCGGGGAAGGCGAGAATCTCGGCCTGCTGCCGCGACGCCTCGCGAGCGAACCTGCGAATCTTCGCGAAGTTGGCAGCCTTGTCCCCGTCGGCATGCTCGAACTGCACGGATGCGACGCGGATGTTGCGCATGCCGTCTACTGTAACCCGACGCGCGAGGTCTCGCGCCACTTCAGCCTCGCCTGCCAGTGACCGTCCCGCGATTCGCAGCGCAGCGGGTGCGGAACGGAGCTTGCGTGGGACCCAACCATGAATGCCATGCAGAAGATAGCCCGATGGGGTGGGATGAGGGCGGCGCGGCGGATGTCTCGCACGGTCCCGGTGGTTGGCGGCCTGATGGCCGTCGGCACGCTGGCAGCCACGGTGCGGCGGAAAGGGATGCTGCGGGGCGCGCTCGACACGGTCCTTACGGCGCTGCCGTTCGTGGGTGGCGCGAAGACCGCGTGGGAAGTGGTCAGGGGGCGCGACCTCATCGCCGACCGGCCGGACCGGCCGCTGAAGCGTTCCGGAAGGCATGTTAGCCTTGGTGGATGACAGGGAGCTGCCGCGACATCGAGACGATTCAGGACGTCAAGGCGCCTCTCCGGGGCGAGTGCGAGGAGTGCGTCAAGAGCGGCGCCCGGTGGGTACACCTGCGGACGTGCCAGACGTGCGGCTCGACGCTCTGCTGCGATTCGTCGCCCAACCGTCACGCCCGCAAGCACGCGGGCGCCAGCGGCCACCCGGTGATCGCGTCCGCCGAGCCAGGTGAGCGCTGGCTGTACTGCTTTCCCCACGACGCCTTCGCCGAGTACCTGAGGCGAGCGTTCAGGCCCAGGTAGCGACCGCCCTGGGGCGGCTGGCGCTCGCCCGCTCGCCCCTCCCTGCCAAAGAAACGGAAGTCAGCGCCTACGCGTACATCGTCCGCAGGTCCGCCACCCTGTCGCCAATCCGGACGTTGTTCGCGCAGCGCGCAGAACACGCCGAACAATCGGCGCAATTGCCGAGGCTCGCCTTTGAGGGAATCTCGTCGAACGTGGCTCGCGCCTGCTCGAAGTTGGCGTAGTTCGCCGCGTACATGTGGGTGCGCATCAGGGTGGGAATATCCACGCCTCGCGGGCACGTCGCCAGGCACGAGCCGCACTGCTTGCAGAAATCCAGCGCCACCTGGACGTTCTTGTCGGCCAGCCAGGTCTTCTCCTCGGGGGTGTACTCCAAACCCGAGGCGACGGAGAAGCTCTCTGCCAGCTGGTCGGAGTTCGTGAACCCCGGCACGGCCGTCGCGACCTCGGTGTGGCTGAGCGCCCACTTCAGCAACGCCTTGTGATTCAGCGCGCCCAGGTTCCTGGCACGGCCACCCGTCTGCGTCTTCATCGCGATGACACCGACGCCCTTGCCGGCGGCCGCCTTCATCGCCGCGAGCAAGTCCCCGTCAGCCGCGTTCGTGATGTTGAAGCTTGCGAGCACCACGTCGTAGATCCCGGTTTCGGCAGCGCTCCTGAGAACCCCCGCCTGGCCGGCATGCGTGGAGACGCCGATGAAGCGCGCCGTCTTCTGCTGCTTGAGCTCCCTGAGGGCCGCGACGGCCTCGGGGTTGTTCATCTGCTCCACCGAAGGCTGGTGGATCAGCAGGATGTCGACGTACTTGGTTTGAAGGCGCTCCAGGCACCCGGCGAAACTGCCGAGCAAAGCCGCCTTGATCTCGCCCGCCGCTCCGCGCGGGTACCTGACCTTGGTCTGGACGATCACCTTGTCGCGGATGCGCAGCTGCGACAGGACGTCCCCGATCATCCGCTCGTTTCGTCCCTGCTGGTAGCCCTCGGCGGTGTCGAACAGGCGCACGCCAGCCTCGTAGGCTTGTTTCAGCAGATCGGGATTGTTGGCGTTCATGACCCCCATGCTGACGACCGGCAGCTTGATACCGGTCCGGCCGAGGGTCCGCTGGATGACGGCCCCTCCCCTGGCCGGTTGTGTCTCCGCCTCGACCGGGCGCCGCAATCCCGCTGCTCCCGCAGCTGCCAGAGCGACCGAGGCCTGCGACAAGAACTGTCTTCTGTTTCTCTTCGAGCCGTGTGAAGACATGGATGGCGCTCTCCGTGTTCTGAGTCTGACGATGGGTTCACAAAGGGGGGGAATCCGCCGGAGGCAGAAGTGCGTGCCTGGTTCATTATGAGGCGCAGGCGGTAGCTGTCAAGGCTTCGCCCGGGCCGGTTCGCCCCGGCAGCAGGTGGGGCCCGGGGGGGCCGGCTGAGCAGTTCCGCCGGGGGCGACCGATCCGCGGCTCCAGACTCTCTCGGGTACGGTTGGGGCGATCCCGTGCTATGCTGTCAGAGTTCCGCTTTGAGTCCCGCCGCCGACGGCACGCCTTGTGGTATGCCGATCCCGTCCACTTCAAAGCTACCAGTTGTCGACGCGACTATCCCTGAAGAACAGAGAATTCGCTCTAACCGGTATGTGAACGTTCACACGGCGCCGCGCGCGGCGTTTCGGCGGGGGGGTCGGGTAACGAGAGGTCGAGGAGAACGACGATGGCAATGAACGGCACGATCAAGCGGATGGTGAGCGAGAAGGGTTTCGGGTTCGTCGCTGCCGAGGACGGCAACGAGTACTTCTTCCACCAGTCCGCGTGCACCAGCACCCCCTTCGACAGCCTGCGCGAAGGTCAGGCAGTGACCTTCGAGCGCGGCCAGGGCCCGAAGGGTCCGCGCGCCGAGAACGTCCGGCCGGCGTAACTCGTCGCATCAACAGGGCACCGGGGGGAGCCGCGCCCGCGACTCTCTCCGGGCTGCCTGCGCCGAAGACCTGGTACCGCTACTGCGACATCGTCGTCCTGCCAGAGGACTGGTTCCTGACTACCGAATCCGCTGCCGCTGTTTCTCGAGCTTCACCCCGGCCGCGAAGTGGAACACGGGAGAAGGGCGGCGGGACGATATACTCCGGACGTGCCAGGCCCAACCGTGCGGGTGTTCCTCATCGTTGCCTCGTTGTGTTCCTGGCAAGGCTCCGCAAGCGCGCAAACGACGGCCGGAGCCGCGGCCCCCGGGAGCTGGCTGACCCGGGCGCTGCTGGCCGCCGACGTTTCGCACGCGCGCACCGCAGGCGATGATGACGTTCGCTGGTTGACGGCCGGCGCGTGGAATGCGACCACGGCCGCTGCGGACGAGGCAACGCCTTCCACCGAACCGGTCTCGCCCTCCTACGACGACTACTTCGCGGCTCTCGGCTACAGCTTCACGCACGGCATCGCCGCCCGCGAGCAACTGGCGCCCCTCGCCATCGGGTCGGTCGCCGGGCTGGCGCTGATGCCGTTCGACCACCGCGTCAGCAGGACCCTGCGCCGCGAGGCTCCGAGGATGAACCGCGGGGGACAATTCGTCGCGAGCCCCATCGTGCTGGGAACCCTCAGCGGCGGTCTCATCCTCGGCAGCCTCGCCACCGACGACGTCCGGTTCCGAACCTATGCCTTCACGCTGAGCCAGGGGCTGATCGTCGCGGGTTCGATGACCACGGCCCTCAAGTACGCCGTGCGCCGGACCAGGCCGGACGCCTCGAGCCGGTTCTCGTTCCCCTCCGGGCACGCGGCCGGGTCGTTCGCGCTGGCCGCCGTCTCTTCGCACTACTATGGGGCCAAGGCGGGCGTCCCGCTCTACGCCCTTGCCACCCTGGTCAGCTTCACGCGCGTCACGTACGGCAAGCACTTCCCGAGCGACGTCGTTGCCGGCGCGGCCATCGGGTACATCTCCGCCCGGGCGGCCATCCTCGGTGCCGAGCACGTGACCCCCGCCCCGGCCGACGGCAGCCGGGCGCTGCCGGGCGCGGGCGGCATCACTTTTTCTTTTCGGTTCTGACGTCGGTCGCCGGCTCCAGCAGGACCCAGACGGCCCGGTGGTCGCTCGCGCCGGCCGGGTCCACCGCGCCGGCCGCGGATCCCGAGGCGACGGGCCGGAGGCCGCGGGCAAAGACGTGGTCATACGACCACCAGCGCCCGAAGCCCCTGGCGGTGCCGGGCAGCTTCTCGGTCAGCCACAGGAAACCCGCGTCGCGGAACCAGCCGCCCACCACGCGGCCGTTGAAGTCGCCGCCAATCACCACCAGGTCGCCGCTCTTTGCCGCATCCGCGGCCATGATCTGCACCTGCTCCTGTCGCTGGTCGTAGCTGACGGCCCCGGGTGCCGGCAGGTGGACCGTGTACGCCCGCACGCGGAGGCTGCCGCGCTGAACGACGGCGGATGTGACCGCCCGGCTCGCCCGGGTCAGGAACGCCGCGTGCGGCAGCGGGATCTTCTTGTAGTCCGTGAGCGGCCAGGGCGAGAGGATGGCGCTCCCGAACTCGCGGTCGTACTTCGGGTGCACGGCGCTGGGGTAATACACGTAGTTGAGCCCAAGCTCCTTCGCGATCCGCTCCACGCCGGCCGAATCCATCTCCTGCAGCATGAGGATGTCCAGGGCCTGGAACGCCTGGTTGGAGCGGATCAGGGCGAGCGCGCGGTCGATCTCGCGGGCGAACGCGATGTTGAACGTAACGACCCTCAATGGGGATGTGGGCGGGGGCGGCGCGGTCTCCCGGGCAGCGGCGGCCGCGTAGTTCCCGTCGTACCGAGGACCGGCCGGGTCCTTGAAGTTCCGGGTCGACAGGCAGGAGGCGGTGGCAAGCCCCGCCGCGACGGCCGCGAGAAGCAGGAGGACGGCACGCAGAGGGATCCGTGCGGGGGGGCGCATCACGCTCAGTATGCCTTCAATCCAGCAGCCCGGAACGCTGCACAGGCCCGTTCGACTTCTTCGGCCGAGGGCGGCCGGACATCGTCCAGCTGATAGCGGAGGCCCAGCGCCTTCCACTTGAAGCGCCCCATCTGGTGGAACGGGAGGACGTCCACGCGCCCGACGTTGCCGAGGCCGCCGGCGAAGGCTGCCACGTCCTCGATGTCCTCGGCCGCGTCGGTCAGTCCCGGCACGAGCACGAACCGCACCCACATCGGCTTCCCGCGCGCGGCAAGGCGACGCGCGAAATCGAGCGTGGGGCCAATGTCCATGCCGGTGAGCGCGCGGTGACGCGCGGGGTCCCAACCCTTGAGATCGAGCAGCACGAGGTCGATCGACTCGAGGTCCGCGTCGCTCAGCCGATCGCCGTAGCACCCGTTGGTGTCGAGCGCGGTGTGGATGCCCATGTCCTTCGCCGCCGCGAGCAGCTTCACGGCGAACCGGTGCTGCATGAGGGCCTCGCCCCCGCTGAGGGTGAAGCCGCCCGACATGACCGCCAGCCCGGCGCGGTACTTCCGGAGCTCCTCCACCGCCCTGGTCACGGAGACGGGGATCCCGTTGGTCATCGTCCACGTGTCGGGGTTGTGGCAGTACAGGCAGCGCCACATGCAGCCGGCCGTCCACGCGACGACACGGACGCCGGGCCCGTCCAGCGCCGAGCCGGTCGTGAAGGAGTGGAGGAAGCCCATGTCGCCGGTGGCCAGCGCCGCCCGCACGTCGGATTCCGGGACGTGCGCGCCGAGGTTGACCCGCAGCTCGAACGGGCTCTTCGCGCCGAGGGACGGCGCCTTCCCGGCCGCCTCGTCAGACAATGCCCTGGGCCCCATGGAAGGTCCGGTTGATGACGTCCATCTGCTGCTCGCGCGTCAGCCTGACGAAGTTGACGGCGTAGCCCGACACGCGGATGGTGAGATTCGGGTACTTCTCCGGGTGGTCCATCGCGTCGAGGAGCGTGTCGCGGTTGAGCACGTTCACGTTCATGTGAAAGCCGGTGACGCCGAAGAACGCGTCGAGCATCCCGACGAGGTTTGCCACGCGGTCTTCCGCCACCCGCCCGAGTCCTTCCGGCACGAGGGTGGCCGTCATCGAAATGCCGTCGGCGGCATCGCGGTAGGGAATCTTGGCCACCGAGGCGGCGGCCGCGTGGAGACCGTGGCTGTCGCGCCCCGACATCGGGTTGGCACCCGGCGCGAACGGCTCGCCGCGGCGGCGGCCGTCGGGCGTATTGCCGGTGGTCTTGCCGTACACCACGTTCGACGTGATCGTCAGCACCGACTGCGTGTGAAGGGCGTCGCGATACGTCGGGTACTTCCTCAGCTTCGCCATGAAGGTGCTCACCACCCAGGAGGCGAGGTGGTCCACGCGGTTGTCGTGGTTGCCGAAGAACGGGAACTCGCCTTCGGTCTCGAAGTCGGTGACGAGCCCCGTCTCGTCGCGAACGACCCTGACCTTTGCGTGCCTGATTGCCGAGAGGCTGTCCGCGACGACCGACAGGCCGGCCATCCCGAACGCCATCGTCCGCAGCGGGGCGTAGTCGTGCAGCGCCATCTCCAGGCGCTCGTACGCGTACTTGTCGTGCATGTAGTGGATGACGTTCATCGCGTTGACGTAGACGCCGCGCCAGCCAGTCCATCATCCGCTCGAACTTCGCGATCACGTCGTCGAAGTCGAGCACGTCCCCCTCGACCGCGCTCGAAGGCGGGGCCGACCTGCTCGCCGCTGATCTCGTCCCGCCCGCCGTTGATCGCGTAGAGCAGGCACTTCGCGAGGTTCGCCCGCGCGCCGAAGAACTGCATCTGCTTGCCCACCAGCATCGGCGAGACGCAGCAGGCGATGGCGCCGTCGTCGCCCCAGGCGCGCCGCATGATCTCGTCGCTTTCGAACTGCAGCGAGCTCGTGTCGATGGCGACCTGGGTCGCGAAGCGTCTGAACGTTTCGGGCAGTCGCGGCGAGTACCAGATCGTGAGGTTGGGCTCCGGCGCGGGGCCGAGGTTGTAGAGCGTCTGGAGCATCCGGAAGCTCGTCTTCGTCACCAGCGGCCGCCCGTCGTCGCCCATCCCGCCAATCGACTCGGTCACCCACGTGGGGTCGCCGGCGAAGAGCTCGTCGTACTCCGGCGTGCGGAGGAAGCGGACGATGCGCAGCTTGATGACGAAGTCATCGATGATCTCCTGGGCCTGCTCCTCGGTGATCGAGCCGGCGGCCAGGTCGCGCTCGAAGTAGACGTCCAGGAACGTCGAGGTTCGCCCGAGCGACATCGCGGCGCCGTTCTGCTCCTTCACCGCCGCGAGGTAGCCGAAGTAGAGCCACTGGACCGCCTCCCGGGCGTTGGCGGCCGGGCGCGAGATGTCGAAGCCGTAGCTCGCCGCCATCTGCTGCAGTTCCTTCAGCGCGCGGATCTGTTCGGCCAGCTCCTCGCGGTCGCGGATGATCGTCGTCGGTGGACATCACGGCGTCGAGCGCCGCCTTCTCCTGCTGTTTCCGCTCGATCAGCCGCTTCACGCCGTACAGCGCCACCCGCCGGTAGTCGCCGATGATCCGGCCGCGGCCGTACGCGTCCGGCAGGCCCGTCAGGATGTGCGAGCTCCGGCAGCGCCGGATGTCGGCGGTGTAGGCATCGAACACCGCGTCGTTGTGGGTCTTCCGGTATTTCGTGAACGCTTCGACGACGTGCGGGATCCGGCTCGTACCCGTAGGCCTTCAGCGCGCTGGCCACCATCCGGAAGCCGCCGTTCGGCATGATGGCGCGCTTCAGCGGCGCCTCGGTCTGGAGCCCGACGATGATCTCGCTGTCGCGATCGATGTAGCCCGGGCCGTGCGCCGTGATGGAACTCGGGATTGGCGAGATGTCGAGCACGCCTTTTCCTCGCTCCTCGACGAAGAGCTTCGTTCAGCTTCGCCCAGAGCGCCTGCGTGCGGGCGGTGGCGGGGGCGAGGAAGGCGCCGTCCCCGTAGTAGGGCTCGTAGTTCTGCTGGATGAAATCGCGGACGTTGATCTCCGCTGCCAGAGGCCAGTCCGGAAACCACACCACGCGGCGACCGCGCCGTCCGCCGTCCGCCGTTTGTCCCGAGCCATGATCCTCGCTCCCAGCCATCCGCCGCGCGTGGGGGCGGATCATTGCCGAATGCTGCACCGGCGCGTGCTCCAGGAACCCGGTCCTGGACCACGCGCCGGCAGGGGGCCTTGCGACGACACCGAACGATCAGGCCGCGCTCAGCAGAGCACCACCGACACCGCGAGACCGCCCTCGGAAGTCTCCTTGTACTTGGAGTTCATCTCCCTCGCAGTGAGGGCCATGGCTTCCACGGTCGTGTCGAAGTCCACGCGGCGGTTGGTCGGGATCTCGTTGCTCGCGATCAGGAACCCCGTCCACGCCTTGACGGCGCCGTACGAGCAGCGCTCGATGCAGGGCAGCTGCACGTAGCCCGCGACCGGGTCGCAGGTCAGGCCAAGGTGGTGCTCCAGCGACGATTCCGCCGCGTTCGCCACGACCTGCGGCGGGAAGTCGTGCGCCTGTGCCAGGAACGCCGCGCCCATCGCCGACGCCACGCCAATCTCCGCCTGGCACCCGCCCTCGGCCCCGGCCAGCGTCGCGTTGTGCTTGCAGAGATACCCGATGGCCGCCGCCGCCAGGAATCCCGACCGGATCTTCTCCTGCGGCAGCTTGCGTCCGCCCTCGGCGACCGCGTAGAACACCGCTGGCATCACGCCCGCGGACCCGCCGGTGGGCGCTGTCACCACGAGATGGCCGCGGGCGTTCTCCTCCGAGCCGGCCAGCGCGTAGGCCGCGACGACGCCGACGCCGCGCTGCCGCTCCCACTTGTCGTCCATCGCGCGCTTGTACACGTCGCCGGCCTTCGTCTTGAGCTTGATCGGCCCGGGCAGCACGCTCGGCGGCATCTTCAGCCCCGTCTTGACGATGTTGGCCATCGCCGTCGCGATCTTGTCGATGAACGCGTTGACCTCGGCCTCGCTCTT
Source organism: uncultured Acidobacteriota bacterium (assembly GCA_963744445.1). Lineage (GTDB taxonomy): Bacteria > Acidobacteriota > Vicinamibacteria > Vicinamibacterales > Fen-181 > CAVUTP01. The sequence continues at coordinate 79,181 of CAVUTP010000011.1, read as the reverse complement.
GCCGGACACGGCCACTTCGTTGGCCATCACCACCTGGGCGATGGAGAGCTTGTTCTGCTCGGCGTGCGTTTGCAGTTCCTTCATCGTGGCATACGGGTACTTCGGCTGCCCCTTCTTGGGCGGCTGGTAACCCTTCCACTCGATGAACCCGCCGCCGACCGAGTAGTACTCCTGCTCCAGCAAGACGGCGTCGCCGGCCATGAGCTTGCAGGTCATCGTGTTGGGGTGCGGGAACTCGCCCTTCGGCGCGTCGTAGATGACGTCCTGCAGCGACGCGTTGAACGTCTTGTCGCCGAGCTTCACCGGCGAAGACCTGATCCGGCCTGTCCCGAAGGTCATCGAGGAACAGCGGGTCGATGGTGGCCGGCTCCTTGCCGATGATCCCGGCGAGAGACGCACGCTCGGTGCCGTGACCCTTGCCCGTCGCGCTCAGGCTGCCGAACAGGTGGACCTTCAGTGCCGGTCGCCTTGGCGAGCTGGTCTGCCGGCAGCTTCGTGCAGCGCTGGTAGAAGTCGTAGGTGATCCGCATCGGGCCGATCGTGTGCGAGCTCGAGGGCCCGGGGCCCACCTTGTAGAACTCGTCGATGGTCGTCATCACGGGGCCCTTGGCCTTCTTGACCACGTCGAGATCCGCCGACAGTCCGGCCGCCGGCTTGGGCGCGGCTGCCGGCACGGGCGCCGCCGCTCCCGCCTGGTCCTTGTCGGCGGGCTTGCAGCCCGTGAGGACCGCCGCTGCGCCGACGACCGCCGTCCGCATCATGAACGCACGCCGGTCAACTCCCGCCGGAACGGGGCCGGTCTGGAGTTCCGGCAGAATCGACGTGGCCTCGCGTTCCTTGCTCGAACTCATGAAAGCCTCCTTCGATGTGGGATGTGCCGCTCTCGTCGGGGCGCAAGACGGCGGGCGGGCGGACTTACGGATGGCAGAGTAGCCCCCGGCCAAAGGCCAAACAACTGTGCGAATTACCAGAGCGCGCGTGTGAAAAGGCCGGGCGGACCGGCCCGCGCCGGCACGCCTTCTTTCGACGTCCGGGAGGCCTGCGGCCGGCACCGGCGGGGCGGCGGCCCCAGAGACCCCTGATTCCCCCTCATTTCCCCCCTGTTTGAGGGGATTCTCGACCTGGCCCGGCCGTTCACACTAGGATCGGATCGTCAGGGACCGTTGGCCGGCCGGGCGTCCCGATCCGGTGGCACTCCAACCTTCAAGAGAGATGCGAGACATGAACCACAAGCGCGTGTTCGTCGTCGTTGCGGCGCTCGCCGCACTCGGGCTGGCTTCGGCCGCCCACGCCCAACCCTCCGTGATGGACTACCGTTGGAGCCTGGACGTCGGTCTGGGGTGGGACAACAGCTTGAGCGGGAACATCAACTCCGGCGCGATCGGCACGCTCAACGACCAGGTGACCGTCATCCTCCCCAACTCCTACGAGAACGTGTACGGGACCGGGTTCCACCTGCGCTTCGGCGGCGGCTACCTGATCGACGAGGTCACGGAGGTCCGCGCGACGTTCATCTACCAGTCCCTGGAAGCCGATTTGACACCGATGGGGGACATCGGGGTGTCGAGGCTCTACGGCCAGTACGACCCGTACCGGACCTGGGCTCTCGACGGCGGTCTTCGGCGGTACTTCGACGTCAACCCCGTCGTGCGGGCGTACACGGAGGGCACGATCGGAGTGGGCTTCATCAAGGAGATGGACGTGGTGCTCTCCGCGCCGGCCATCAACCTCACCCAGCGGGCGACCGATTTCTACGACGCCACGGCGGCGGTCTCCTTCGGCGGCAACATCGGCGTCCTGTGGCAGGCCAGCAACCGCATCGGGATGTACGGGCAGTTCGGGCTGCGGTGGACGTCGGGCCTCTCGGCTATCGACGACCTCGGCGACGGACTCGAGACCATCAACGACGACAGCTCGCGCTGGACGATGCCGGTCGTGATTGGCATGCGGGCGAGGTTCTAGGCCGGAATTCCGTCAGGGCAGGGCGCCCGCCCTGCCCCAGGCTTTCCTCACACGTCGATCCCCCGCACGCCGCCTGGTATGGCACTATAGCGAGGGGACTCCCTTTTTCGATCCCATCCGGAGCCGGCGGGCCTTCGCCCGGATCCGGCGGGGCGCAGCCTGCGGCGCCGCTGCCGGAGCCTGTCGCGCCCCGTCCCGCTCCCGATGGCTTCTGCTGGCTGCCGGCCACTAACGGCAAGGAGGACGCGCGATGGCTGATTCGTTGCTCGGGCGGGTGCTGTGGTACGAGCTGATGACGACCGACGTGAAGGCCGCGGAGCAGTTCTACAAGAACGTGGTCGGCTGGACGGTGACACCGTTCGACGGATCGCCCGAGCCGTACGACGTGCTGAACCGCGAGGGCGGTGTGGGGATTGGCGGCGTGATGGCGATTCCAGAGGGGATGGGCTTCCCGCCGCATTGGGGGATGTACATCGGCGTTCCCGCGCTCGAGGACGCGGTCGCCCACATCGAGCGCCTGGGGGGCGGCCCGCTGTCCGAGGTGATCGAGGTGCCCGAGGTGGGGCGCATGCGGATGATGAAGGATCCGCAGGGAGCGGCGTTCTCCCTCCTCGAACCTTCGATGCCAGGAACACCGGGCGAGAACGAGCCACAGATCGGCGACGCCTCGTGGCACGAGCTGTACACGACCGACGCCGAAGCGGCCATGAAGTTCTACACCGAGGTGTTCGGCTGGCAGGCGACCGAGTCGATGGACATGGGCGCGATGGGCAAGTACCACATGTTCGGCCGCGGCCGTGCATTCGGGGGCGGGATGATGAACAAGCCGCCGGCGATGGCGCAGGTGCCGCCGCACTGGGGCATCTACTTCCGGGTGCCGGACGTGCACCAGGCGGCCGAGCGCGTGAAGGCCGGTGGCGGCCAGGTCCTCAACGGCCCCATGGAGGTCCCCGGCGGCGACTGGGTCGTGAACTGCATGGACCCGCAGGGGGCGGCCTTTTCGCTGCACCACAAGAAATAGCGACGCGAAGTCAGAAGAGAAGAAGTTGAGGACGGGAAGTCAGGACTCGGAAGCCGGAGCGTCTTCCGCCTTGCGGGTTCTGACTTCGGATTGGCCGGGGGAAACGATGCGCAGGATGATTCTCACGTCGTGGCTCGTGTGTGCCGCGGTGCTCGGAGGCACCGGCCAGCAGCAGCCCCCGGTCTTCCGCGGCGCCACCGAGACGGTGCCCGTGTTCGCCACGGTGACCGACAAGGACGGCCGCCTCGTGACCACGCTTGCCAAGGAGGACTTCGTCCTGCTGGACAACGGCAAGCCGCAGACGATTTCCGTGTTCGACAACTCGCCCCAGGCCATCCGCCTCATCGTGATGCTCGACGTCAGCGGGAGCATGTACGGCAACCTCGGCCTGCTGAGGGAGGCGAGCCGCCAGCTGTTTGCCAGGCTGCGCCCGGACGACCAGGTGCGCGTGGGGTCGTTCGGCGCCGAGATCACGATCAGCCCCACCTTCACCAACGATCCGGCCTCACTCGACGCGGCCCTGCCGGCCACCATTCCGGAGAGCGCGCCGACGCCGCTCTGGAGCGCGCTCAACACCGCCCTCGACGGTTTCCCGGAGGGCGGCGGCCGGCGCGTGATCCTGGTACTCAGCGACGGCAAGGACTCGGGGCCCGTGAAGTTCGGGCAACCGTTCCTGACGCTGCCCCAGGTCATGGAGCGCGGGCAGCGCGAGGAGGTCATGTTCTACTCGGTGGCGTTTCGCAGCCGGGCCGCGCCCGGGCATCGGCCGCCCGTGTTCGGGAACCCCATGCAGGCGATGGTTCAGAACCTGCCGGATCCCGGGCTTGCCACGCTCGCCCAGGAGACCGGTGGCGGGTACTTCGAGGTCATGCCCAGCGACGACCTCGCCGCCGCCTTCGCGCGCGTCGTGGACGAACTCCACGGCCAGTACCTGCTCGGGTTCACGCCCGCGAGCCGCGACGGCAAGCGCCACAAGATCGAGGTGCGGCTCGTGCCGAAGGACCTGAAGGTCCGCGCGCGCAAGAACTACGTGGCGCCGAAGGGCGTTGAGCGCGGCGCTCAGTAGACCGCCTTCTCGTCGAGGACCAGCTCTACCTCCAGCCACCATGGGCCAGGGGACCTGGCGTATACCGCCCAAGGAAGCAACGCCGCCCGGAGGTTACAGCCGGCCGGCCGGGAGCACACCACCGGGGCCCCGGCCCGGGGCTCGTGTCTTCGGCCCTGTGAGTTGTCAAGGAACGACTGACCACTTTGCACGCAACCAGGAAACAGACAGTCGTCAAGTGGACAATCGCAAACTAGGAACGTGGCCAGGGGCCTTGACTAGAATGCCGCATGCACCCGGTCCACGCCGCAGCACTCTCTGTCCGCCCCGTTCCGCACCCCTGGGTCTGGGCGGTGCTCTACTTTCCCCTCGGGCTCGCCATCGGCTTTCCGTCCGTGGCGCTCGGCTACCTCGGGAGCCGTGCGGGCCTCGACGTCTCCGCCGTCGCGGCCATCGTCGGCATGACCTTCCTGGCGAGCGGGTGGAAATTTCTCTGGGCGCCCGTCGGGGACTACACCCTCAGCCGGAAGCGTTGGTACCTCATTTCCGTGACGCTCGTCGCGATCGGCCTGATGGCGATGACGATCGTTCCCCTGTCAGCGAGCACGGCCCCGCTGATTTCTGCGCTGACCCTGGTTTGCACCGTCGCGGCCACGTTCATAGCCTTCGCCACCGAAGGGCTGCTCGCCCACAATACGACGCCGGCGACGCGCGGCCGGGCGGCCGGCTGGTTCCAATCGGGCAACCAGTTCGGCCAGACGGCTGGCGGCGGCCTGGGGCTGTGGCTGATCTCGCACGCGCCGGCGCCCTGGATGGCCGGGCTCGCCCTGGCGGCGCTCGTTCTCGCCTGCGCGCTTCCCCTTGCCGGCCTCGAGGAACCGCCACGGGCGCTCGGTGGGGCCTCGGTCGGCGCCCGCGTTCGAGATGCCTGGGAAGAGCTGGCCGGGGTGGTTCGGGCGAGGGACGGGCGCATCGCGCTCATCCTGGCGATCCTGCCGATTGGCACCGGCGCCGCGATGTTCCTCTTTGGCGCCATCGGGCAGGAGTTCGGCGCCTCGGCCAACGTCGCCTCGACGCGTACTCGGCCTCGGCGGCGGCGTCGCCATCGTCCTCGGCTGCTTCGCCGGCGGCCGCCTGGCCGACCGGGTGCCCAAACCGGCGGCGTACGCCGTGGCTTGCGGGCTCGGACTGGTGGCGTGCGTGGCCATGACCATGGCCCCGCGAACATCGGCCGGCTACGCTGCGTCCACGCTCTTCTACACCTTCACGCTGGGAATGGTGACCGCCTCCTTCACCGGGCTGGTGCTTGCGATCATCGGGGACGCGGCGGCGGCGACGAAGATCAACCTCTTCTTCGCGCTCAACACCCTGTTCAGCCTCGGGATGCTGCGAGTGGCCGGCTGGGCGCACGACCGGTGGTCCACCAACGGGATGCTCCTCGCGGAGGCTGCAATCGGGATGGGCGCGCTGGTGGTCTTCGCGGTGCTCGCCAGGCACGTGCGGGGCACCGAACTGCGGCCGAGGTCCGTCAGTGCCCGGGGAGAACGCATGAGAGCCAGCCAGCCCGCTCCACCTGGGTGGACCCGCTGGGTCTTCCTTGCCATCGCGGCGGCGTTCTGCGCCCTCGTCGCCTTCGTGGCCTTCCGCATCATCTCGCGGCTTTAGCGTTGCCTGGCTCGAGGACTGGATAGACCCGCGAGTGCCCCAGCCCGGCGTGACGATGACCGTAGGTCACGGGCACGTCGCGCGTGGCGTCGCTCGGGATGACCAGCGCCAGGAGCAGCAGTGCCGCGAAGGCCAACCGCTGCCAGGCGCGTGGCCCAACGGCGTCCACCGGCACGAAGGCCGGCTCGTCGGCGGCCGGCGGGCAGCAGCCAGTTCTTGAGGAGCAACGCGGCGCCGCAGACAGCCATGATCACGTTGACCATCTGCCCGGACGGCAGTCCGCCGAGCGTCAGGGGGTACTCGCGCAGCAGGTCGATCGGGATCCTCAGGCCGGCATAGAGAACGACGAACAGCGCTGCCAGCCGTCCCGGCGGCACGCCCCGGCGACGGACGCACAGCAGGATGGGAATCAGCGCGAAGTTCTTCAGGCCGTCGTACAGCAGCACGGGGTGTCGAAAGCCCTCGGCCTCGGGGAACTGGACCGCCCAGGGCACGGTGGTGACGCTGCCGACAATCTGCCCGTCGATGAAGTTCCCAATCCTGCCCGAAGCCCAGGATGAGGGCCGCGGGGATTGCGAACGCGTCGAAGATCGGCCGGAACGGCTGCCGGCGCACGCAGGCAGAAGAGCAGGACCCCGGCCGCCCCGCCGGCGATGAGGCCGTGAGTCGCCAGTCCGCCGATCCAGACGGCGGGGATCAGGGACAGGTGCTCGCGGTAGAAGCCCCACTCGTTGAACACCACGAGCGCGCGTCCCGCCGGCCAGGACGCCGGCGGCAAGCAGCAGCGTCATCTCGTAGACGCTCGACATGGAGAGGCCCAGGCGCTTTCTGTTGCGACGAAGCGCCAGGTGGGCGCTGACGAATCCCAGCGAGTAGCTCAACCCGTACCACCAGGCGTGGACTCCCCAGACCGAGAAGAGGACGGGATCGATGTCGTGAACGAATCGGCCAGGCATCGGCAGGTCTCCTGCCTGCCATGAAGCAGGCCCATGAGGGACGTTACACGGTGCCTCTTGATGTCATCTCGGGGCCGTGGCAGACTCGTACGTCTACGTCCACGTCCGCGCCCCCGGCCGGACCTGTCTAACCCAAAGGAATCACATCGTGAACAAAGAGATCGTAGAACTCCTTGGCGACAAGGCCGGCTCCCTGCTGGAGCACCAGTGCAAGACCGTTCGAAGGACCTGCTCCACCTGCCGGGGCCGGACTTCGTCGACCGCATCTGGGCGGTTTCGGACCGCAACAACCGGGTGCTGGTCAACCTGCAGCGGCTGTTCATCACCGGCCGCCTGGCGGGCACCGGCTACCTGTCGATCCTGCCGGTCGACCAGGGCATCGAGCACTCGGGCGGCGCGTCCTTCGCCAAGAACCCGATCTACTTCGACTCCGAGAACATCGTGAAGCTGGCGATCGAGGGCGGCTGCAACGCCGTCGCCTCGACCTTCGGCGTGCTCGGCTCGGTCGCGCGCAAGTACGCGCACAAGATCCCGTTCATCGTGAAGATCAACCACAACGAGCTGCTGACCTACCCGAACAAGTTCGACCAGATCATGTTCGGCGAAGTGGAGCAGGCGGCCGACATGGGCGCGGCGGCGGTCGGCGCGACGATCTACTTCGGCTCGGAGGAGAGCGGGCGGCAGATCGTCGAGGTGGCGCAGGCGTTCGCCCTCGCGCACGAGCTGGGCATGGCGACGGTGCTCTGGTGCTACCTGCGCAACCCCGCGTTCAAGAAGGACAAGGACTACCACGTGGCGGCGGACCTGACCGGCCAGGCCAACCACCTGGGCGTGACGATCCAGGCCGACATCATCAAGCAGAAGCTGCCGGAGACCAACGCCGGCTACAAGGCGCTGAACACGGGCGGGTCGAGCTACGGCAAGCTGGACGAGCGGATCTACACCCAGCTGTCGAGCGACCACCCGATCGACCTGACCCGCTACCAGGTCCTGAACTGCTACAACGGCCGCGCGGGACTCATCAACTCCGGCGGCGCGTCGGGCGCGAACGACATGCGCGACGCCGCCATCACTGCGGTCATCAACAAGCGCGCCGGCGGCATGGGCCTCATCTCGGGCCGCAAGGCCTTCCAGCGGCCGATGGCCGAGGGGGCGAAGCTGCTCAACACCATCCAGGACGTCTACCTGGACAAGGACATCACGGTGGCGTAGCGGAGGTTGACAGTTCAGGGTCCCGTCACGCGCCGCGCGTGCCGGACCCTCAACCCGGACTCTGAACCGTCAACCCCGCAGAGTCTCAGTGCACGTTGCTGCGGCGTCCGATCGGGGCGGCAACCGGGTTCACCAGCGACACGAAGTCCTCGTACCGCATCCGCATCGCGTCGGCATGCGTCCCGGCGTGGAAGGTGATCTCGGGATCGCGGGTAAGCGCCTCGTCCACAAAGACCGGCTGGCCGTAGAGCGGCCCGAATGGCGCCATCGCGCCGGTCTCGCAATCCTGGTACAGCTTCGAGAACTCGTGCTCCGCGGCCAGGCGAACGACGGTCGCGCCGGTGGCGGTGCGCATCGCGTCGAGGTCCACGTGGTCGTTCGCCGGGACCATGGCCAGCACCGGGTGCTCGTCGGCCATGCAAACGACCGTCTTCGCCCATTCCCGTCCGGAGACGTGAGTGGCGGCGGCCTCTTCCTGGGCGGTGAAGGCGACGCGGTGGTGGATGGGCGTGAAGCTCACGCCATGGGTTTCCACGAATCTCAGGATCGATTCCGGTATCGCCATGATGCACCTCTCCTGAGGGGGCGTTCCTCAATGTGGGCACCACGGCGCGTCCCGTCAAGCCCGACTGGCTGGTTTCGCCCCCGCTTCACCTGAGAAGCGGGTGGGCCGGTGTCCTTACTTCTTCACCCACCCGAACGCGTCGCAGCGCAGCAGCGGCTGCCCCTCTGGCGGCAGATTGTAGTTGGCCGGCAGGCGGCTGCCCGGCTGGTAGACCCACGCCCAGTTCGGGTAGAGCATGTAGTTCTTCGTGGAAACCGAGAAGTTCCAGCCGTCCAGTTGAGGGACCACGAGGTGGACGAACAGCCGGTCCACCTTGACGGGCTGATCCCCCTTGTACGCGAGCCAGATTTCGACCGGGGGGTTGGCGTTCGCGCTCGTGGCCGTCGGCTTGTACACCACGCAATTGAACGGCAGGCGTTCGCCGGCCGCGACCTTGGAGGGGTCGAAGCCCGCCAGCTCGACCGGCGTCAATTGCACGTCCTTTCGCGGTTGCGCCGCAGGGCCCAGTTGCCGGGGACCGGTGTCCGGGATGGCCGCCTGCCCGGCCTGGACAGAGCCCGGCACGTTCACCACGGGCGTTGGCGTGCTCGCGGCCCCGAGGCCGGCGACGGTGAGCGCTACGACGACGACCCAGCCAAGACGTGACATGCGGCGACCTCCTCTTGCCCGACATGCTAGCCCGGATTATTCGTGAAGGCCCAGATAATCCGGCCTCCGTGGTTCGCACTTCGCTCACCGCGCCCTGAGCGGTCACCGGATGTCGGGCACCAATCGCGCGAGCGTTCGCGTCGTGCAGACGTAGACCGCACCGTCCGGAGACACGGCCACCACCTCCACGCCCCCTGCGTCACTGAGAAGTGGCTCGGCCCCGCTGATCCGCGCCGGATCGTCTGGATCGACGCGGAGACGCAGGATCCCGCCGTTTCGCCCGCCGGCGACGAGCAGATCACCGCGGAGTGCCGGCACTCGATCGCCCTCGTACAGCGCCAGCGCGGTGGCCCCTCCTGGCACATCGAAGACCTCGCGCGCGCGGCCACCGCCCTGGCCGGGTGTCCACGACGGCCGTCAGTCGGCCATCGCCGCCTTCCTCGCCGCCCTCGGCCACCCAGAGCACACCGGCTTCCCGTTGCCAGGCGATGGCCCGCAGCGACCCGAACGGGTAGGCATGGACAGGCGACGCCGCGGGCTGGTCGCTGGGCGTCGTTCCGTCGGGGTTCAGCCGCAGGACCTTGCCGTTGAACGACGCGAGGTCTCGGGCGGAATCCCGCTCACCGCTGGCATCGAATGCGGCGTAGAGCTTGCCATCGGGGCCGAACGCGAGCGAGGCGGATGGACGGACCGGACCGGCCGGGACCCCGTCGAGGATGATGGCCTGCTCGGCGAACTGGTCGCCCGCCTTTCGGAATCGGGCGATCGTGAAGGCGGGCGCTCCGGTCCGGGAAGGCGCGGTGTAGACGGCGTACAAGAAACCGGTGGCTTCGAACCGCGGATCGAGCGCAACGCCGAGCAGTTCCCCCCTTCCCTCCGCGACGACGTCGTCGATCACGAGCGCCGGCTGCGCGGTCACCGTGTCGTCGCGAACCAGGAGCACACGCCCCGCCCGCTCGGCCACCAACACCGTCCCGTCCGGCGCGAAGGCGACCGCCGTCGGATTGTCGATCTCGCCGGCCAACACCTCGACCCGAAACCTCGTGCCATCCGAGAGTGTGACGACGGTCCGGTGCCGCAGCCCGCCCGGTTGTGCGTCTAACCGGCCGGAGACCAATCCGCGACCGGTTGCACTGCCGCGTGCGATGGCCGTTCCGCTCGACATCACGACGCGTATCGGTGCCGACCGTGGGCTCTCGAGGACGTTGGAGCCGTCCAGGACGAAGGCGGCGAGTTCGAGTACGTGGGTCCCCGGCGGCATGGGCGGCAGGCGGCCGCTGCAGGGGAAACCAGCGCTGCCGGCGGTCGCGGCGCACGACACCTCCGTCATCTGCGAGCGCTCGCCATCCACGTACACTGCAAACTGAATGTCAGCCAGGTCGCCGGGGTTTCCTGGCTGATCCCAGCCCAATCGTTCGTTGCCGGTGATCTGTTGCGGCGGGCTGTTTCCGGAACCCGGTGCGGGACGAGGGGGCGGGTTGCGGCAGGACGCCAGGGCGACGGCTGCGATCAGCGCCAGTAAGAGCCGCGGGGCCACATCCCCGATGTTAGCGCGTCGTGGCGCCGGGTTACGATGGAATCATGCGACGCAGCCTGCTCATCCTTGCGGTCGCGCTCATCGTCTGCCTGGCACCGGGCGATGCTCAGGGCCCTTCGCTCCGGGTCCGTGTCTACGCCACCGGTTTCCAGAACCCTGTCGCGTTCGTGCAGGACCCCACCGATCGCGCCGTGCAGTTCGTCGTCGAGCAGTCAGGCGTCATTCGGGCGGTCCGCGCAGGCACGGTCCTGGCGACCCATTTCCTCGACATCACCTCCAGCGTCCTCGCGGGCGGCGAGCGCGGCTTGCTCGGTCTGGCGTTCGCGCCAGACTACGCCGCCAGCGGACGCTTCTACGTGAACTTCACCAACAACCAAGGCCACACGGTCGTGGCCCGCTTCCGGCGTTCGGCGAATGCCGCGGTGGCCGATCCCGCCTCGCGGTTCGACCTGCGTTGGGGCGGGCCGGCCGGCCCCACGTTCATCCAGCAGCCGTTTGCCAACCACAACGGCGGGCACCTGGCGTTCGGTCCCGACGGCTACCTGTACATCGGGCTGGGGGACGGCGGGTCGGGCAACGACCCGGACCATCGCGCGCAGGAACCCTCGGACCTGCTCGGCAAGATGCTGCGCATCGACGTCAGCGTGCCCGACAACGACCCGGTCGGCTACCGGGTCCCGGCGGGCAACCCGTTTGCCGGCGGGCCCGTCGGCGCCCGTCCGGAGATCTGGAGCTTCGGCCTGCGGAACCCGTGGCGCTACAGCTTCGACGATCCCGCCGCGCGGCGGCACGGGGGCGCTCGTGATCGGCGATGTCGGCCAGAACCGGTACGAGGAGATCGACTACGAGCCGGCGGGCCGCGGCGGGCGCAACTACGGGTGGCGCAATCGCGAAGGGGCGCACGACAACGTCACCAGCCGTCCCCCCGCGTTCACGCCGCTGGTCGAGCCTGTACACGAGTACGATCACTCGGTGGGCTACTCGGTGACGGGCGGCTTCGTGTACCGGGGGCGCGCCCTGGGCGCCGCCTTCCAGGGCCGCTACTTCTTCGCCGACCTCGGTGGGCGAGTGTGGTCGCTCGGCCTCGCGTTCGACGCCTCGTCGGGCGAGGCGCGCGCCGCAGGTCTTACCGAGCACACCGGCGAACTGGGAAACCCCGGCCTCATCTCCTCCTTCGGCGTCGACGCGGACGGCGAGCTCTACCTCGTCGAGTCACTCGGTCGGTCGAATCCTGCGAATCGTCGGGCCGGCCTTGGCGCCGCCCGCGCCCGTCGGCCTGCGCATCATCAGGAACTGACACGTCGTTCCGCGCCGCCGCTCCCCGCGCGAGACGTGACCGAGACGTTGACTGATCCTGTCAGAGACGTTGACTATCCCGCCGTTCGGGCGGCGGCACTGATAGAATGCCCCCCGGCCGAGCCCTTCGGCCAGCCAGGCGTACCCACTCTCCCGAGGAGGCACGATCATGATTGCCAAGGGGCGAGTCCTTGCGCGGCGCCTGTCGGCGCTGGCCTTCCTGATCGCCGGTGTCGTCGCGGCTGGACACGCGAGTCTGGCCCAGGCGCCTTCCGGCAAGATGACTTGGGACCAGAGCAAGTCGGTCTACAACCGGCGGGTCAAGCCGCCAGAACCCCCGACCAACATCGACTGGGACGCGCGCGTCAACGAGCTCCTGAAGGAGCAGCCGGGGGACGTCATCCTCACCGCCGTGGGCGACATGATCTTCAACGAGAAGATCAGCGACCTGAAGGACCCCGACCGCCAGCCGATCTTCCGGATCATGCAGGAAGCCGACATCGCCTACGGCAACCTCGAGTTCTCGATCAACGACCGCCCGGATCTCCAGCGGCCCTTCTACAACTTCCGGGCCCCCCGCGAGTTTGCCTGGGAGGTGGCGGCCATCGGGATCAACATGGTGAGCCTGTCCAACAACCACTCGCTCGACTTCGGCCCCGAGGGCCTGAAGGAGAGCTTGTGGGCATTGGACCACTCCGGCATCGCGCACGCGGGTGCCGGCCTGACGCTCGCGGCCGCCCGCGCTCCGGCCACCAAGCGCCCGCAAAGCCGTAAGACGCAGTTCTCGCTCCTCTCCTACATGCGTTACTGGACGCCCAGGTACCGGAGCGCGGACCATTCGGCACCATCGCTCGCCACCATCGACCCCGCGGTCATCCTCGTGGACCGCGGCGGCAAGGTCGAGTCCGTCGAAGGGCCGCTCGAGGACGACGTGAAGGCGATGGAGGACGACATCGTCCTCGCGAAGAGGCGCGCGGAAGTCCTGATGGTCGCGCTCCACAACCATGACGTCAGCCACCACCGAGTCTACGGCATCCAGGACAAGACGCCCGCCAACGACCACATCATGTACCGCCGGGCGATCGACGCCGGCGCGGACATCGTGCTCGGCAGCGGCCCGCACGTGCTGCGCGGCATCGAGATCTACAAGGGGAAGCCGATCTTCTACAGCCTGTCCGACTTCATCTACCAGTACCGGACCCCCGACAAGATCCCAATCGACCTGGTCCACCAGCGCGACCAGGAGCTGGAACGCCCGTCCAACGTGTCGGTGTGGGACCGCCGGGACACGCCGGAAACCATGGAAGGCATCCTGGTCCGGATGACGGTCAACGAGGAGAAGCTGCGCAAGATCCAGCTGATCCCGATCGTGATCGACGACGAGGGGCCGCTGTACGGCGTGCCGCGGCTGGTGACGGACGCGAAGGCGCGCCAGAAGTTCGAGCTGCTGCAGCGGCTCTCGCAGCCGTACGGGACGAAGATCGTGATCAAGGGGTGGTATGCAGAGGTCGATCTAGGAGGTTGAAGGTTCAGGGTTGAGAGTTGAGGGTCGCGTCACGCGATTCACGCTGTCGCCGCGCTGAACCGTCAACCGTCAACCGTGAACCGTGAACGCGTGGAGGAGACGTCGATGCGTATCGAAAGGATCGAGTTGAGGCACGTCCGCCTCGTGCTGGTCGCCCCGTTCGTCACGTCGATGGGGGTCGAAACCGACGAGGAGCACATCATCGTCCGCGTGGACGGCGACGGCGTGACCGGCTGGGGCGAGTGCGTCGCGGAGGGCAACCCGTTTTACTCGTACGAGACCACCCACACCGCCTGGCACATCCTCCGCGACTTCCTGATTCCGGCGGTCCTGGGCCGAGACCTGGCGTGCGTGGACGAGGCCATAGCCCTCAACGCCCGGGTGCGCGGCCACATGATGGCCAAGGCGGGATTGGAATCGGCCCTGTGGGACGCCTTCGCGAAGGCGCAGGGCGTCTCCCTGTCGCGGATGCTCGGCGGGGTCCGCGAGCGAATCGATGTCGGCGTCAGCATCGGGATTCAGCCGACACCCGCGGCGCTGCTCGACAAGGTGGCAGGCTACCTGGAGGAAGGCTACCGACGCATCAAGATCAAGATCGCGCCCGGGAGCGACCTTGCCTACGTGAAGGCGGTGCGCCGGGAATACCCGAACATCCCGTTCCAGGTGGACGCGAACTCGGCGTACGAGCTCCACCACCTGGACATCTTCCGTGCCATGGACGACGACAACCTGCTGCTGATCGAGCAGCCCTTGTCGCACGACGACATCTACGACCACTCCAAGCTGCAGCGGGAGCTGAAGACGGCAATCTGCCTGGACGAGAGCATCCACTCGCTGGCCGACGCCCGCGCGGCGCTGGAGCTGGGGAGCTGCCGCGTCATCAACATCAAGCCGGGGCGGGTGGGCGGGTACACCGAGTCGCGGCTGATCCACGACCTCTGCGCCTCGCTGCAGGTGCCGGTGTGGCATGGCGGCATGCTCGAATCCGGCATCGGCCGCGCGGGGAACGTCGCCCTGGCCTCGCTGCCGAACTTCACGCTCCCCGGCGACATTTCCGCCAGCAAGCGGTACTACAAGGAGGACATCGTCGAGCCGGCCTTCGAGGTGGCACCGGACGGGACGATGGCGGTGCCGACAGGGCCGGGGATTGGGGTGGAGGTCGTGGCCGAGCGGCTGGAGAAGGTCACGGTCAGAAAGGAGAAATTCGTCATTTCTTGACTTGTTGATTTCTTGACTTGTTGATTGTGGATTGGTTGATTGCCTGAGTTGCCGATTGATGAGTGAGATGGGTGGCCGGTGGTCGGTGGCTGGTCCTCACTGGCGTCGCGCCGCGCTTGCGCTCGCGCCGGCAGCGGCGGTAGCAAGCCTGTTGTGCGTGGCCGGCGCGGCAGTGGCGCCGGCGCCCGTCAACGTCCTGCTGGTGACGATCGACACGCTGCGAGTCGATCGAGTCGGCGCGTATGGCTCGCGCGCGGGGCTCACGCCCGCGATGGACGCCCTCGCGAAAGGAGGCGTTGTCTTCGAGCAGGCGACAGTCCCGGTGCCGCTCACGCGGCCCTCGCACGTCTCGCTCCTCACCGGGAAGTTGCCCTTCCAGCACGGCATCCGCGACAACTTCTCGTTCTCGCTGGGCGCCGGGCACCGGACGCTGGCCGAGGTCCTGAAGACGAGGGGTTACGCGACCGGCGGCTTCGTCGGCCGCGTTCATGCTGAACGCCCAGTCCGGTCTGAACCGGGGGTTCGACGAGTTCGACGACTCGTTCGAGGGGCGCGGCGGGCAGTCGGCGTTCCTCGCGGAGCATCAGCGCCTTGCCGGCGAGACCGAGCGGAAAGCCGGCGCGTGGATCGAGCGCGCGGCGCAGCGGCAGGGCGCCGTTCTTCGCCTGGATTCACTTCTACGATCCGCACTCGCCTTACGACCCGCCCGCCGCCCTACGCGGCCCGCTATGCGGCCGAGTCCGTACGACGGGGAGGTGGCGTACACGGACAGCGCCCTCGGCCGGCTCCTCGCCCGCCTTGACCGGCTCGGCGTTCCGGGGCCGGACCCTCGATCGTCGTGACGTCCGACCACGGCGAGGGCCTGGGCGATCACGGCGAGGCCGAGCACGGGTTCTTCCTCTACGAGACGACGGTGCGAGTCCCGCTGATCATGCCCGGCTGCCCGGCGCGCTGCCGGCCGGTCTGCGCATCCCGCCGGGACGCACGCAGCATCGACATCCTGCCGACGGTCCTCGAGCTGGCAGGGGCCCCGGCGGCGGTGCCACCGGGGATCCCGGGCCGCTCGCTGATCGCCCGCCGGTGGAACCAGGTTTCAACCGTAATCGACAGGCGACAGAGCCGGTGCGAGCGTGGGACGGGCTACGCGGAGACGCTCTTCCCCCGGCTTCACTTCGACTGCTCCGACCTCCGGTCGATGACCGTCGACGGCTGGAAGTACATCGAGGCGCCGAGACCGGAGCTGTACGACCTGCGGACCGACCCCGGGGAGCGCGTCGAACCTCTACGCGTCGCGAAGGTCAGCGCGCCCGCACGCTGCGCTCCCGGCTCCTCGACGCGATGGGCGGCAGCCTCGAGGCGGCGCTCGTCGGCGAGCCGCGTCGCCGAGACTTGACGCCGAAACGCAGCGCAGGCTCGCGAGCCTTGGCTACGTGAGCGGATCGGGCGGTAGCGGCGGCCGAGGCCGACCCGAAGGACTGCGATCGCGGACTTCCAGTCGTTCACGCGCAGCATCCGCGGAGCCTTCGAGGCATACGACCGCGGCGACATGAAGACAGCGATCAGCGGGTTCGAATCGGCGGTGGCGGGCGGCCGGGCGGCCTTCGACGTCCACTACTATCTCGGCTCCGCGTACTGAAGCTGGGACAGGCCGGGCGCGCCGTCGCGCCGCTGCGCGAGGCCATCCGGAGGAACGCGCAGTACACGCCGGCCGCCCTCGAGCTTGCGACGGCGTACATGCAGCTGAACGCCCGGACGAGGCGAGCGCCGTCCTTCGCGAGGCGCTCGCCAACGACCCGCGCAGCTTCCAGCTCCACTCCCACCTTGGGCTACGTGGCCCGGCTGCGCCGCGACCTCCCGCTCGCCCGGCAGGAGTACGAGGCGGCCCGAAACCTGAATCCCCGCGACTTCGACGTGCGGATGAACCTGTCGTCGATCTATCGGGACGCGGGCGACGTTTCGCGCGCGCTCGCGGAGGTCGACGCGGCGCTCGAGATGCGGCCGGACTCGGCCGACGCGCACAACCAGCGGGGCATGCTGCTCGGCGGGACGGGGCGTTTCCGTGAGGCTGCGGGGGCCTTCGAGCGCGCGACCGCCCTCTCGTCGCGAAACGCGCAGTTCTGGTACAACCTCGGGCTCGCGAGGTTCAGGGCTGGCGACCGGCCGCGGGCAGCGGAGGCGCTTCGGCGGACGCTCGCGCTGAAGCCCGACTTCGCGGACGCCCGGACGCTGCTCGCGGAGGTGGAGCGGAAATAGAACGAGCCGGGCCCGGAACACTCCGGACCCGGCCCATTCCACACGGAGTCAGAGCTCCGTCCGACGACGCCCTGCTAGAACCACACTTTCGCGACCAGCTGCACGCGCTGCGGCGGCACGTAGGTGGATGCCCGTCAGGTAGCCGGGCGGCGTCGTGGATGACGGCACGTTGAGGCTGGCGACGGAGAAGTACGCATCGTCGTTGAGGCGATTAAGAGGATCCAGACGCCAGGCTCAACCTGCGACTGCCCGCGAACGCGAAGTCCTTCTGCGCCCGGAAGTCGAGCAGGTTGAGCGTCGGAGCCCGGACGACCTGCTCGGACCTCGGCACGTCCTCGATGTAGATCCGTCCCTGCCTCAGCAGCCCGCTGGGCGTCCGGATGCTGCGTGAAGATGGGACGGCCCGACAGGACTGCCAGTCGCCACTGAGCTGGAGCCGTAGGGCAGGCTGTACGCACCCTGCATCTTGAACATGT
Organism: uncultured Acidobacteriota bacterium; assembly: GCA_963744445.1. Taxonomy (GTDB): domain Bacteria; phylum Acidobacteriota; class Vicinamibacteria; order Vicinamibacterales; family Fen-181; genus CAVUTP01. Next base: position 61,802 of record CAVUTP010000011.1, on the reverse strand, counting down.
AGGGGCGGTCGCCGGTGAACACGCCGTCGGAGTTGATGAAGTCGTTCGGTTCCTGCCCGAAGGTCCCGTGTTCGAGTTCTGCTGCGAGCTCGGGGTCCGCGAGCCGCTGCCCGCGTTGACGCCGTCGACTTCGAGAACGTCATCGACGCGAGCATCATCCAGTTGTTGGACATCCGCTTGTTCGCCTGGATGACGAGTCCCTTGTACTCCTGGTGGAACAGCGGTCTGGTTGATGATGCGGACCGTGTTGCCCACGGCGTCGGTGTTGTTGCTGCGACTGGAGCGGTCACGGTTCTCGACTGCCCGTTGCGGTCGGTGTAGGTCCAGTTGACCGGCGTGTACGTGGCATACGGGCGTATCCTGCCGACGAGGTCGCCGCCCTTCTTCCAGATGAACGACCCCCCGACGGAGAGGTTGGCGCCAAGCTCGTGGTCGATGCCGATCGACACCTGGTCGGTATACGGCGCCCTGAGGTTGTCCTGCAGTTCCGGGATGCCAATGAGCGGGTCGGAGATGCTGATCACCGACTCACCCGGGCTCCCGTGTTGGGATCCAGCGCGTACGTGTACCGCGGGGCAACGGCCTTGTTAAGTCGCGTGTAGATGCGCGTCTGCAGCTGACTGTAGAAGCGGCCGTAGTGGAAGCGCCCAATCGTCTTGCCCGCCTCGTCGAAGCGGAAGTTGGCGCCGACGCGCGGCGTGTATGTTGTTCCAGAAGACGACGTTGCCCGGGTTCTTGATCGTCGTGCCCGTCGCGTTCCCCACGCCGTCCAGCTGCGGGTAGTCCGGCACGGTGCCCACCGCGTGGTCGTAGCGGAAGCCCAGGGTGAGGCTGAGACGTTTCTCGATGTTCCAGGTGTCGTCGAGGAAGACGCCGATCGTCTGCTGCGACGGAGTCGCGGTAGTACGCGTCCTGGACGATCAGCTCGTCGTACTTGCCCTTGTAGTCGAGGTACGTCATGCCGCCGGCGTACCCCTGCTTGTAATCGCTGCCGCCCTGGAGGTACTGCACGCCCGCGCGCAGATCGTGGCTGCCGGCCGCATTTGGCACGAAGTGCGAGATCTTACCCGACACCTGCGTCTTCCAGACGTTGCCGTCGTACCAGCTCGCGCTGTTGACCGAATAGACACCGGTCGCCGTGTCGTAGTGCCCCGGCGTGGTGATGTTGCCCGAGTTCGGCTGCCACTTGTCCACGCCGTAGAACCCGGCATACTTCACATCCAGGGTCGTCCTGTCGTTGAGGACCGATGTCCACGAGACGTTGGGCACCGGGTTGTTGCCCACCTCTTTGCCGCCCAGCCTCGTACGGGACGCTGATGGTGATCTGCCGCGGGAGCTCCATGCCGTCCCACTCGAGGGACGCGTTGATCTTGTTGTTCTTGTTCAGCTGCCAGGTGCCCTTCCCGAAGAAGCGATAGTCGTACTGACATCTTCGGGAACTTCGGGTCGGTGCCCGGCTCCGAGAAGCGGTCCCAGCGGTACTGCAGTCCGCCGAAGTACCACAGCTTGTCCTTCATGATCGGGCCGCCGCTCATGATGCTGAAGTCCTGGTACATGTCGCGGTTGAACCCCAGCATCTCGCCGGTGTCGGGGCTCTCGAGCTTCACGTTCGTGTTCGTCACGGCCGCGGGCTGCCAGTAGTAGTTCCCGTTGACGAGGAACTTGTTGCTGCCGGACTTCGTGATGACGTTGAACACGGCGCCCTGGTAGTTGCCGTACTCCGCCGGGGCGCCGAGGCCGATCACCTGCACCTCCTCGATGATGTCGGTGCTGGGCCAGACCCACGCGGCGCCCGACTGCGCGGCGGTGATGTCCACGCCGTCGAGCTGGTACATGTTCTCGTTGACGTTCGCGCCGAACGCCGATGCGCGCGAGGCCTCGTTGTCGAACCGCGCGGTCGACGACGCCGGGCGTCATGTAGGCCACGTCGAAGAACGTGAAGCGTGGCGGTCGGCGTCGACTCGAGCAGTTCGGTTCGGCACGGTCGTGGTCATCGCCGACCGGGAGGTGTCGATCAGCGGCGACAGCGCCCTCGACCGTCACGGTCTCGGCCATGCCGCCGATCTTCATCTTGAAGTCGATGTCGAACTGGCTGCCCACCTCGACGCGGATGCCGTCGCCGCGCATCGTCTGAAGCCGGAGATCGAGGCGGTGACGGTGTAAGTTGCCCGGCGCCAGGTTAGGGAACCGGATAGGCGCCCTTGGCATCGGTGACCGCAGTCTTCGGGCCGCCGATCAAGGCCGGCCCGGTCAGCTCGACGGTGACGCCCGGGCAGCACGGCGCCGCTCTCGTCGGTGACGGTGCCGCGCAGACTGCCAGTGATGATCTGTGCGTTGACAAGTGTGGCGCCCAGGAGCAGCGCCGCGAGCGCGAGGACCAAGACACGAGTGGGACCCCGTTCCATATGACTGCCTCCCGCGATGTCGAGAACCACCGACCGTACCAACGAAGACCGTCAGCGCGCCATCAAGGGCGCGGGCAAAACTGACTTTTCCAACCGCTGGATCTCCAGACTTACAGGGAAGCCGACGTCGCTACTGTAGGGATGAAACTGGACCGTGTCAAGCCGGTATCCGCGCCGTACGGCGGCTGAAGAACCGAACGGATCGCAACGAAGAACCGAACGGTTGGAGAGGTGCGCCGACGCGGCACCGGAGGTGTGCGTCAGCGCTGGATGTCCGCCAGCAGCTTGCGGGCGTCCTCGAAGTCGGGTTTGAGGGCGATGGCCTTGCGGAGCGCCGTCGCGGCCCCCGGCCGGTTCCCCGCTCGCATCCGGGCCAGACCCAGGTTGAACCAGGTCATCGCGTTTCCCGGGTCCAGTGTCGTGGCCCGCTCGAAAGCCGCTGCGGCGGAGGCGAAATCCCCGAGGCCGCCAAGCAGCATGCCTCGCTGGTTGTGCGCGTCGGCGTCCTCCGGCCGAATCTTCAACGCCGCGTCCACCTCCGGCAGGGCAAGCTTCGGCAACCCGAGGTCGCGGTAGATGGACGACAGGTTCATCCGCACGTCGAAGTCGCCGGGCTCCAGCGCCCGGGCCTGCTCGTAGTGCTTCCGCGCAGTCGGCAGGTCACGCTGGAGGCGGGCGATGTACCCCAGGTGCGAGTGGAACTGGAAGTTGAGCGGATCGAGCGCGAGCCCTTCGCGAAGCACCGCATGGCCTCCGCGTGCTGCCCGAGCGCGACGTGCGTTCTTGCCAGCTCGATGTAGGAGGGGGTGTAGGTGGGCAGCTTGTGGATGGCGTTACGGAACGCCGGCACCGCGGCCTTGAAATTCGAAAGCCGGTAGTGGGCGCGGCCAAGCCAGAAGTCTCACGTCGAATCCGCCACGGCCGGAAGCCAGAACCGCCTCGAGGCCTTTCACGGCCGCCGGCATGTCGCCCTTCTCGAACGCCTGCAGGGCCCGCTGCAGGCCGGTTGCGTAGGACATGAACTCGTCGATCTTGTCCTTGGGGTCGGCGTTGCTCGGCGCGGCGGCGCCGGGCCCGCTCACGTACCCAAGGCTGGCCAGCCGCTGCATCGTCTCCGCGTCGAGTTTCGGAGCCGCGACGCCGACGACGGCTTGTCTCGGGGCTGTCGCCGAGGGTGTCGAGCAGGCGCGAGCGCAGTGACGCCGCCCGCCGCCCCTCGGCCGCGTAGAGATTCCGCCGCTCGCCAGGGTCCCGCGAGAGGTCGTACAGCTCCGGCCGCGGCGCCTGGATGTACTTCCACCCACCCATCCTCACCGAGCGCAGATCGCTCCAGCCGAAGTGCAGCCGCGGGAACATCGTCTCCGAGTACGAGACGACCTGCGGGTCGGCCTTCTGCGGGTCGTCGATGGCGGCAACCAGCGAGCGGCCGGGGAGGCGGGGCGGGGCCGAGCGGGCCACGCCGGCCAGGTCCAGGATGGTCGGGAGGACGTCGATGCTCCGCGCTTCGGCCCGGGCGCGCACCTTCCGGGCGATGCGGCCCGGCAGGCGCAGGATCAACGGCACCTCAAGGCCGCGTCGTAGACGAAGAAGCCGTGTTCCTCCTCCTTGTGCTCGCCCAGGGCTTCGCCGTGATCCGAGGTCAGCACGACGAGCGTGCGGTTGGCGATGCCGGCGCGGTCGAGCCGTGCCAGCAGCCGGCCGAGGATCTCGTCGGTGTAGGCGACCTCTCCGTCGTACGGCGCCTTGGCATACCGGCGTGCCGTACGGCGCCGGAGGGCTGTAGGGGGAGTGCGGATCGTAGAAGTGCACCCACGCGAAGAACGGGCGCGAGGCACGCGCCGCCTGCTCGATCCAGGGTCCGGCCCGCTCCTCGACGGCCGCCGCCCGCCGCTGGTAATCGCTGAAGAACGCCGACCCCCGGGCGCCGGTGTCGAAGGTGTCGTCGAACTCGTCGAACCCGCGGTTGAGGCCCGACTGCGTGTTGACGATGAACGAGCCGACGAAACCGCCGGTGGCATAGCCCTCGGCCTTCAGGATTTCCGCCAGCGTGCGGTGCTCCCGCGCGAGCGGCGGCGCGAAATTGTCGCGGATTGCATGCTGGAACGGATAGAGGCCGGTCAGGAGGGAGGCGTGCGAGGCGCGGGTGAGGGGGACCTGGACGATCGCCGTTTCGAACAGGCAGCCTTCGGCTGCGAGGCGGTCCATGACGGGAGTGGCGAGGCTCCTGGCGCCGTAGGCGCCCACGCGGTCCGCACGAAGCGTGTCGATCGTGACCAGCAGGATGTTTGGTCGTGCGGCCTGGTCCGGCGGACGTCTGGACGAACCGCCGATCCCGCCGGTGGTCGTGGCCAGCGCGGCCACAGCCGTCAGCGCGAGGAGAGTCGGGGCGAGCCTGGACACGGAAGTCGCCATAACATCCACAGATAGTCGGGTTTCCGGCACATGCTAGCACACCGGTCGCGGCCGACCGGCGACGTGGAATGAGTCGGGTCGCACGGTCGTTCCCGGCCCCGATCCCTGCTCAGCGTGATCTGCCTTCCCTCCGCCTGCCGCCTTCCCCGCCTATCCATCTCTGATCCCTGATCCCTGATCCCTGATCCCTGATCCCTGATCCTGATCCTGATCCCTGATCCCTGTCTTTACGCGTGCACGCCGGGCGCCTCGTGGCCCGTGCGCTGCACGTACTCCGACGTACGAGCCGGGGTAGAGGTGGGGCTGAGCGTCCACGCCGCTCTCGCCGCCAAGCTCGAGGACGCGGTTGCTCAAGCCGCGCAGGAACGCGCGGTCGTGCGACACGAAGAGCATCGTGCCCTCGAACCCGCTCAACGCCTCGACCAGCATCTCCTTGGTCGCGAGGTCGAGGTGGTTCGTGGGCTCGTCGAGGACCAGGAAATTCGGCGGGTCGAGCAGCATGCGCGCCATCACCAGGCGGGTCTTCTCCCCGCCCGACAGCGATCGGATCTTCTTGTCCACGTCGTCGCCCGAGAACTGGAACGCGCCCGCCAGGTTGCGCAGGACGCCGAGCGACTCCAGCGGGAAGTCATTCTGCAGCTGCTCGTCGATCGTCAGGTCGGGGTCGAGGATGTCGAGCGCCTGTTGCGAGAAGTAGCCCAACCTGAGGCTGGCCCCGAGCTGGACCGCTCCCGAGTCGGGCGGAAGGACGCCCGCCACCATCTTGAGCAGCGTCGTCTTGCCCGCGCCGTTCCGTCCCATCACCGCCCAGCGCTCGCCCCGGCGGATCGTCAGGTTGAGGCCGTCGTGGACGACTCGGCGCCCGTAGGCCTTGCTCACTCCTTCCAGCGTGGCCACCAGGTCGCCGGAACGGGGCGGCGTGCGGAAGTCGAACTTCACGACGCGCCGGCGCTTCGGCAGTTCGATCTTCTCGATCTTTTCGAGCGCCTTCACGCGGCTCTGCACCTGCGCGGCCTTGGCGGCGTGGGCCGAGAAGCGCTCGATGAAGCGGCGCTCCTTGGCGAGCATCGCCTGCTGCCGGGCGTAGGCCGCCTCGCGGTTAGTCTCGCGGATCGCCCGTTCGCGCTCGTAGAAATCGTAGTTGCCCGAGTAGACGGTGATCTCGCCTCCGTCGATCTCCGCGATCTTCGTCACGACCCGGTTCATGAACTCGCGGTCGTGCGACGTCATCAGCAGGGCGCCCTGGTACGACCTCAGGAAGTCCTCCAGCCAGATGATCGACTCGATGTCGAGGTGGTTGGTCGGCTCGTCGAGAAGCAGCACGTCCGGCCGGCCGAGCAGCGCGCGCGCCATCGCCACGCGCATCTTCCACCCCCCCGACAGCGTCCCTACGTCGCCGTCGATGCGCTCGTCGTCGAAGCCGAGGCCGTGCAGGACCTCGCGGGCCTGCGCCTCGAGAGCGTAGCCCCCCAGGTGGTCGTACTCCTCCTGCACCTCGCCGAACCTCGCCAGGATCCGATCCATGTCGCCGGCGTGATCCGTGCCCGTCATCGCGTGCTGGAGGGCCTCCAATTCGTGGTGCAGGTCGCCCACGCGGCCGCACCCGGCAATCGCCTCGTCGAGCACCGAGCGTCCCGCCATCTCCTCGACGTCCTGCCGGAAATAGCCAACCGTCAGCCGCTTGGGCACCGAGACCTCGCCCTCGTCGGGCGATTCCTCTCCGACCACCATCCGGAAGAGTGTGGTCTTGCCAGACCCGTTCGGGCCCACGAGGCCGACGCGTTCGCCCGGGTTGAGCTGGAACGACGCGTCCACGAACAGGACCTGCCGGCCGTACTGCTTGCTGATGCGGGAAAAGGAAATCATGAAGACCTACAAGAGTACCACGCGAGCGCGCAGGCGGGGGGCGGAAGGGGGGAAGGCAGGGATTCGAGAAAGCAGAATGCAGAATTGAGAATGGAGAAGCGTCACGCGAACGCCGACAGCTTGCAGCCGGCAGCCGGCAGCAGATCACGCGTGATCCGCTGCAAGCTGCGAGCCGCCAGCTGCCAGCATGGGCCAACCCCTAGGCGTCCGAGCGCAGCGCTTCCACCGGATCGACGCGCGATGCGCGGCGGGCTGGAAGGTAGGTGGCCAGCAAGGCAATCGTCGCGAGGCCTGCCGCAACTGCCGCGTAGGTCGGCCCGTCCACGGGGCTGACGCCGAAGAGCTGCGCCGACATCAGACGGGTGAGGCCGATCGCCAGCCCGACGCCGGCCACGAGGCCGACGGCCGTGAGGACGAGGCCATGCCGGATGAACAGACGGCTCACGTCGCCGCGCTGGGCGCCGAGCGCCATGCGGATCCCGACCTCACGTGTTCGCTGGGCCGCGATGTACGCGATCACGCCGTAGATGCCCACCACGCCGAGCATCAGGGCGACGGCGGCGGCGATGGCAAGGATCACGAGCATGAACGACGTCTGCGCCATCGACCGCGCCCGCAGCTGGTCCAAGGTCCTGACCTCCGCGAGCGGGAGGTTGGGGTTTGCCGCCCACACCGCCTGCTGGACCTCCTTGAAGAACCCCGCCGAGGCCATCCGGCCCGACCGCACCACGTAGCCCTGCGACCTCCGGATGACGCTCTTCTGCGTCCAGAAGTCCTTGACGAGGAACGGCCAGTAGACGATGGTCGGCGCCGGCATCCCGACGCCGTTGTCGCGCTCGTCGCCGACGACGCCGATGATTTCGCGCCACGGGTCCCCGGGGCTTGGCCTGACGCGGTGTCCGACGGCGGCGGCCGGGGACTTGTAGTGCTGGCGCGCCAGGTTCTCCGAGATGAGGGCCACCGGCGTGCGGCGATAGATGTCGGCCCAGGTCACGTCGCGCCCGGCGAGGACCCGGTTGCCCATCGCGGCGAAGTAGTCGGGGCCGATCCACTTGTGCCGGTGCATTTTCGGCATCTGGCCCGGCGGCAGGGGAAAGTCCTCGAACAGCACCGGGTCGTGGCTGTCGTTCCCGTCCATGGTGACCGAGGACGACAACCCCACCGACACCACGCCAGGAACCTCCCGAAGCCGCTGCACCACCTGCTCGTGGAGCCGCGCCGCCTGCTCGTCGTCGGGCACCATCGCCTCCGGGACGCTCACCCGGAACGTCAGCACCTCCTCAGGATTGGAGTAACCGGGGTTCACGTTGCGCAGCGCGACGAAGGTTCTCGCCATGAGGCCCGAGCCGATCAGCAGCACGAGGGCGAGGGCGATCTCCGCGACGACCAGGACGTTCCGCACGCGGTGGCGCTCGCGGCTGTCGCTCGCCGACCGCCCGCCATCTTTCAGCGCGGCCAGGCGGGGGACCGCGAACTTCGCGACCGGTATCAAGCCGAACACGAGCCCCGCCACCACCGAGACGGCGAGGGTGAAGACCAGGACGATGGGGTCGATCGAGATCTCGTCGAGGCGCGGCAACCCCTCCGGCGCGATGGCCCGGAGGAGGCGCACCGCGCCCCACGCGAGGGCCAGTCCGAGGACGCCGCCGGCGAGGCCGAGCGCCACGCTTTCGCCGAGCAACTCGCGGGCGATTCGGCCCGGCCCGGCCCCGAGGGCCGAGCGGATCGCGAGCTCCCGCTGCCTCCCCTCCGCCCGCACGAGGAACAGGTTGGCCACGTTGGCGCACGCGATCAGCAGGACGATGCCGACCCCGCCCAGGAGCAGCCACAGCAACCCGCCCACGTCGCCCACCACGTCGAACGACAGGGGGTGGACGTCCGGGCCGAGGCGCGCCTCGGCCACCATGTCCGGGGTGAAGCCGGGCGGCAGCGGGAAGCGCTCGAGCACCAGCGGGATCATGCGGGCGACGTCGGCGTTCGCCTGCTGCAGCGTGACGCCCGGCTTGAGCCGGGCGAGCCCCTGGTAGGAGAAGTTGCCGACATACGCCTCCGCGCGATTGAAACGCATCGGCAGGAAGAGCGCGGGCCTGGACGCGCAGGAACCTGAACGACTGCGGCAGGACGCCGATCACCTCGCGCGGTTTGCCGTCGATCGTCAGCTGGCGGCCCGACGATGCCGGGGTCGCCGCCGAACTTCCGCTGCCAGTAGGCATAGTCCAGGATGACCGTTTCGGGAGTGCCCGGCGAGTCGTCTTCGCGCGAGAAGAGGCGGCCGGCGGCCGGCATCACGCCAAGCGCCTGCAGCGTCCCGTCGGTCACCGCGAGGGCATCCAGCCGCTCCGGCTCGCCCGCGCCGGTGACCGACGCCGCCCAGTCGTCCCAGAGACCGAGCTGCTCGAAGACCCGGCTCTCGTCCCGGTAGGTGAAGTAGAAGGCAGGTCCCAGCGGGATGCTGCTGCTGCCGACGCCCGGTGCCACGTGCCAGACGCCCGCGAGCCTCTCCGGCTCGTGAAAGGGCAGCGGCTTGAGCACGACGCCGTAGACCACGCTGAACAGCGCGGCGTTCGCCCCGATGCCGACGCCGAGCGTGACCACGGCAACCACGGTGAACAGAGGTGTCCGGAAGAGACGCCGAAACAGATGGCCAAAGGCACGGGATAGCGGCATGCGGGCCTCGAGAGTGGTCGCGTTGGTTACAGCGGCAGTCGAAGAATTGGACGGAGGGGAGAGGGGAGAGGTTCAACGGTTGACGGTTGAGGGTCCAGCACGCGTGACAGCGTGACAGGACCCTGAACCCTCAACCCTTGACCGTCAACGGGTCTAGAGGAAGTTCTTGAGCGCCTTGCGGGCGGTGCGGTCGGGGCGGACGTCGGTCTCGATGACCACGTCGATTGCCCGCTTGCGGTCCTTGAGCCGCACGACCGAGCCGGGCGGGAGGTTCGGGCCGACCTTCACGAAGCCGCAGCTCAGCCCCTTGATGGCGAGCCCTTCGGGCTTGTCCGGCGTGGCCACGCTGTAGATCTTCCCGCCGTGGCGGCCGATGGCCATGTCGGTCGCGCAGGTGAGCACCTTCCCGATCTCGTTGCCCTGCCCGTCGAGCACGACCGCCTCGTGCGCGTCGATCTTGCGCAGATCGTTCCCCACGAAGGTGAGGGTGTAGGGCGCGTCGGCCGCCCGCTCGAGGGCATCCGATCCGAGGAACTTCTTGGTGAACCCGTCGCCGGCGGCGTTGAAGGGCAGCGCGAACGGCCACGGGTGATGGAAGTAGGTCCATGGGCCGATGTCCTGGTGCGACAGCGGCAGCACCGCGCCGGTCCGGAGCGAGTCGCGTGCCGCGAGCCCGCACGCGATGACGCCGAACTCGCGGCCGGCCTCCATCAGCATCTCCCACAACGTGACCGTGTGCTCGCCCTCGACGAACAGCTCGAAGCCGACCTCCCCCGTGTACCCGGACCGTGAGACGAGCAGGGGCGTGCCGTCGAGCAACCGCGCCTGGCCCGCGAATTCGGAGGCCGGGTCGAAATGGCCCTTCGCGGAGAAGTAGGTGAGCTTGTCGAACACGGCCTCCGGCGCCTTCAGGACCTTCTGCATGGTCTTGATCGCCGCCGGGCCCTGGATGTCGATCTTGCCGAGCTTGTCGGTCAGATCCACGATCTGGACACGCCGGTTGCCCTTGTTTGCCGCGAGATGCGCGGCGACCACCCCGCCCATCCCCGCGTTGACGACCGCCAGGTACTCCTCGTCCTTGAACTTGTAGACGATGCTGTCGTCGATGGCCTCGCCGCGATCGTTGAGGAACACGCCGTAGACGCACTTGCCGGGTGTCAGGGGTGCGTTGTCCTTGCCGACGCACGCGTCGAGGTTTCTCGTGAAGCACCACTGCAGCAGGTCGTAGGCATCCGGGCCGAGCACGCGCACCGCCGCCATGTGGCTGCAGTCGAACAGGCCGGCGTTGGTGACGACCGCCAGGTGCTCGTCCTTGGCGCTGGCGTACCAGACGGGCATCAGGTAGTCGCCGAACTCCACGATGTTGGCGCCGTGGGTCTTGTGCCAGTCGTACAGAGGCGTCTTCTTCTTAGTCATAAGTCACAAGTCACAAGTCACAAGTCCGAGTCAACAGTCCCAAGTCAGAGCCGGGTGGACATTTTACTCCTCTGGCGCCTGCAAGGTCGTGCCTCGGTCGGCGGGCGCCGGCGCAACCAAGGGCCGCGGCTTCTCGTCTCAGAGAGTGCCCCCGGGACCGAGCCATGACCTCATCGTTCGAATCCACGTGGCACGACATCCGGTTTGGCGCGAGGCAGCTCCGGCGCTCGCCCGGCTTCCTCGCCGCCGCCGTCGTCACGCTGGCGCTGGGAATCGGTGCCAATACCGCGATGTTCAGCGTCGTCTACGGCGTGCTCCTCAAGCCGCTTCCCTTCGAGCAGCCTGATCGGCTGGTCAGCATCTGGAGCACCGCCCCGGGGGTCGGGTGGGATCAGGCGGTTCTGGCCCCCGCGCAGTACTTCACTTATCGGGATGAACACCGGGCTTTCGAGGACGTTGCCGTGTGGGTCCAGCGCCCGGTGAGCGTGACCGGGCACGGGGAGCCCGACCGCGTGCCGGCGCTCCACGTGACCGACGGGTTCCTCGGGGTCCTGAAGGTCCAGCCCCTGTTTGGGCGCGGCTTCACCAGGGACGACGACCGGGCGGGGGCCTCTCGGCGCGTGTTGCTGGCGTACGGCTACTGGCAGCAGCGATTCGGCGGGGACCGGGGGGTCATTGGACGGTCCATCACGCTGAACGGCGAACCGCACGAGGTCATCGGGGTCCTGCCGCGCGGTTTCCGCTTCATGGAAACAGGACCGGCCCTGCTCCTGCCGCTCGCCTTCGACCGTGCCGCCGTCACGATCCAGGACTTCAGCTACCGCGGCCTGGCCCGGCTGAAGGCCGGCATCAGCCTGGAGCAGGCAAGCGCCGACGTGGGGCGCATGATTGCTCTCGTCCCGCGGAAGTTCCCGGCTTCGCCCGGGCTCGGCCCGAGCTGGTTTGCCGACGCCCGGATGGGGCCGGAGGTGCACCGGCTCGCGCAGGACGCCGCCGGGGACGTCGGCCCGCTGCTGTGGGTCCTGATGGGCACAATCGCAATGGTCCTGCTGATTGCCTGCGCCAACGTTGCCAACCTGTTTCTCGTGCGCGCCGAAGGCCGGCAGCAGGAACTGGCTGTCCGTGCAGCGCTCGGCGCCGGAAGGGGCCGCCTCGCGAGGTCGCTCCTGGCTGAGAGCGTGATGCTCGGCGGGGCCGGCGGTGCGGTGGGAGTGAGCCTCGCGTACGGCGTGCTGAGCCTCGTTCGGGCGCTGGCACCCGCGGCACTGCCGCGGGTGACCGAGATTGGCCTGGACGCCGTGGTCCTCCTGTTCGCCGCGGCGCTGTCGGTCGTCGCGGGCCTGCTGTTCGGCCTGGTGCCCGTGATGAAGGTCGCCTCGCCGCGACTCGCGGCGCTTCGGGACGGCGGGCGGTCGGCCAGCGACGGGCGCGAGCGGCATCGCACGCGCAGCGTGCTGGTCGTCTCGGAGGTGGCGCTGGCGCTCGTGCTCCTCGTGGCATCCGGCCTGATGATCCGCACCTTCCAGTCCTTGCGGCACGTGGATCCCGGCTACGTTCGCGCAGAGGAACTGCTGACGCTCAGCCTGTCGGTCCCCCGCGCGCTGGCAGAGAACGGGGAACAGGCCGTCCGCCGCCACGAGGAGATCCTGCGGCAGCTCGAGCAGCTGCCTGGCGTCCAGGCGGTGGCCCTCACCTCGTCGATCCCGCTCGACGGCACGGGGATGGGCAACCCGATGCTGGTGGAGCCGTTCCCGCAGCCCGAAGGGCAGGCGGTGATGTCGCGCCGGATGAAGTGGATCTCGCCCGGCTACTTCGAGGCGATGGGCACCCGCCTCGCCGCCGGCCGACACCTGACGTGGGCCGAGCTCTACGGCTTCGCGCCGGTGGTGCTGATCAACGAGCGGCTGGCGCGGGAGTACTGGCAGACGCCGGCGGCCGCGATCGGCCAGCGTGTGCGAGCCACGCGTCAGAGCCCGTGGCGGGAGATCATCGGCGTGGTCGCGAACGAGCGGCAGGACGGCCTCGCGCAGGAGCCGCCGCCGCAGATCTACTATCCCTGCCTCGTGAAGGACTTCTGGGCGGCCGGCACCACCCAGGGGCAGCGCACGCTGACCTACGTGATCCGATCGCCCCGCACCGGCTCGCCGGCCTTCCTGCAGGAGGTCCGGCAGGCGGTGTGGTCCGTCAACCGCGACCTGCCGCTCGCGCGCGTCCGAACGCAGGAGCAGCTGCTGGCGGAGTCGATGTCGCAGACCTCGTTCGCGCTCGTGCTGCTTGCGATCGCCGCGGCCGTGTCGCTGCTGCTCGGCGTGGTGGGGATCTACGGCGTGGTCTCGTACATCACCGCGCAGCGTACGCGCGAGGTTGGGATCAGGATGGCGCTCGGCGCCCGGCCGCGTGACGTCATCCGTCTCTTCGTGCGGCACAGCGCGGTGCTCGCCGCCACGGGCGTGGCCCTCGGCCTTGCGGCCTCCGCGGGCCTCTCACGGCTGATGGCGTCGCTGCTGTTCGGTGTGAGCGCGACCGACCCGGCCACCTACGTCGCGTCCGCCGCGGTCCTCGGCGCGGTGGCGGTTTTCGCGGGCTACGTGCCCGCAAGACGCGCCGCCAGGCGAGAGCCGGTCAACGCGCTCCGCTCGTAAAACCACTATATAAGAGGCCGCGATTCGGGATAGTGGCAGGAGGAGTCGACGCGTCGGCGAACAATTCGTGCGCAGGCCGCCTGGGCGATTGGCACTCGCGCGCTCACCCCTACCCTGCAGCAGAAACGGGGCGGCGACTTACCGTCGGTGATCTGCAAGACCGGGTCGGGAGACTCTCGACTAGCGGTCCTCCCACGTCTCCCGACCCTCATGTTGCGCGACGTTGGTCGCTCGCCCCGTTTCTTCTACCCTGCCGGGGGTCGCAGCCAACGGGTTCGCCACGCGAGCACCAACCGCCCTGACGGCGGCCGCGTGGGAGACCGCGAGGAGTCTTCCCTTCCCGCCACTAGCCCCTAGCCGCTTGCCACCAGCCACTTGCCACTACTTCCCCGGCCGATATTCGCGCTCGACGTGGCCCTTGAGCTGTTCGGGATAGAAGTACACCTCCCGAAGGTCGCCGGTTGCGTATCGGGTGGCCTGGTCGGCGAAATGCGGAGACGAGGGGTCGCCGCTCTGGCCGCCCGCGCTGACGGCTCTCGCGCGCACGCGGGGCCCGAACTCCACGACCGCCACGAAGCTGTTCCCGCTGGTGCCGTACATCTTCTTCGTGCCCGGGTACGTGCGCGCGCCGAACGAGGCGAGCGAGCCCCACCGCGCGGAGGTGAAACCAACCGGGATGCTGGGCGCCGCGTCGTTGAACTTCTGCACGATGTCGCTCGTCAGGCGCTGGTAGCGGTTGATCTCACCCCACGGCGTCTTCCAGGTGCCGAAGTCGGCCGTCAGGCGGTCCACCGCGGCGGACAGCGCTTCCAGCAGCGGCTCGGGGGGCGCCAGCGTGGCGATGTACTGGTCTGCGGGGACGCCCGCCTTCCGAGCTTCGGCGCCCACGTGCCGGCCGACCTCCTCGCCCCAGTAGACCGCCAGCGAAGTGGGAACGGACGCGCCCCCCCACCGGAAATCCCACGCCCTGAGCGCGGCGATTGGTTCCGCCAGCTTCGACTTGAGGGCGTGTTCCGGCGGCATCTTGTCCCAGGCCTTGACCAGGGCCGGCACCTGCCCCTCGAACGCGGGCAGGTAGCTGTCGTAGGCGGCGGCCAGCAGCGAGTCGAGGGTGAAGTCCTTGCGGCCCTGCAACACGCGGATGGCGTGGATGCCGCGCGGGTTCTCGCTGCCCGGGTCCACGTATGCCGGGTAATCCGCCTTCTTCGGGCTGGCCGGCCCGGCCGCGGACCACGGCGAGTTGTTCGTGTTGTAGAGCCACCCGCTGTTCGGGTTCAGCAGGAACGGCGTCTCCTCGATGCCGTGCACGCCCCTCCACTCCGTGGCCGGATCGCTCCCGTCCACGGGCCTCGACCAGTCGAACCTGGGGTCGCGCCTCGGGACGAAGTTCGCGTGGAAGTAGGCGATCTTCCCGTCCGCGTCGGCGTAGATCGTGTTGTTCGACGAGTTGGTGTGAAGCTCCATCGAGTCGCGGAAGGTCTCGAACGACCGCGCCTTCGTCCGGCTGAAGGACTGTGTCAGCGCCTTCAGGGGCTCCTCCATCAGCCGCACGCTGACCCATTTGCCGTCCACCTGGCGGACGATCGGGCCGCGATGGGTGCGGTACACGGTGAACGAGCGGCTGGTCGTGCCGGTCGCGGTCTTGTAGGGCACGGTGATCGTGCGCACCTGGAACGGCCGTTCCTCGGCGCCGACGCGGTAGAACAGCTGGTCTCCCTTCTTCACGACCGTCTCGAGGTACTCGTCGATGTTGTCCACGCTGCTGGACGTATGCATCCAGCCGACGCGCTCGTTGAAGCCCTGGTAGACGAAGAACTGCCCCCACGTGAGTGCACCGTAGGCGTTCAGCCCCTCGCCGCTGGTCATCTGCGCCTCGGCGCGGAAGAAGAACGAGGTGTGCGGGTTGATGAGCAGCAGGGCGCGTCCGGCCGAGGTGTTGGAGGGCGCGACGGCAATGCCGTTGGAGCCGGAGGGCTCGGCGTAGGCGTCGGCAGCGGCATCGGGCTCGATCGACGCGGGCTTGTTGCCGTAGAACGCCTCGAGCTGCGCGAGGTTCACGCGCTCGATGTCGCCGCCGATGCTGCCCTCGCTGAAGGTCAGCGCCATCCACGGCTCGAACCGCTTGATCACGCGAGGCGTGACCTTCGGGTGCGTGTAGAGGTAGTAGTTGAGGCCGTCCGCCCAGGCGTTCATCAGGCCCTTCAGCCAGGCGGGGCTCTTGTCGTAGAGCGCCTTCATGTGATCGGGGTCGATGAACAGCTTCATGCGCAGGTCGCGATACACGGCCGATTCGCCCTCGGCCTCGGCCAGCCGGCCCATCGAGTTCAGGAAGTTGGTCTCAACCCGGTTGAAGTCGTCCTCGGCCTGCGCGTACATCAGGCCGAACACGGCGTCGGCGTCGGTCTTCCCCTGGACGTGGGGAATGCCCCAGTTGTCGCGGGTGATGGTGACGTGCTGCGCCTGCTGTTCCCAGGCTGTCACCTCCGGCGTCGGGCCCGACTGCGGAGCGAACGCCGTGCACAGGATGGCAAGGACGAGGACGATCTTCTTCATGGCGCGGTATTCTGACACAGAAACAGCCGGCAGCTGGCAGCTTGCAGCCGGCAGCTGGCAGGGGCGGGGAGGCGGGCAGCGGGGAGCGCGCGGTCGGATGGCGCCAGAGCATTCTCGGTTCTGCATTCCCGATCCTCAATTAGAATCCTGTCCCTGGAGGGACGCGTGAGAGCATCGACAATGATCACCATGTTCGCGGCGGCTTCGGCAGTCGTCTGTTTCGGGATGGTCGCGCGGGCCCAGTCGGGCCGGCGCGCGGGCGTCGAGAAGTGGACCATCCACGACGAGGCGCGTCCGATGCCGCCGGTCGTCGATCCCGGTCCGGCGGGACCGCCGGCAATGGTTCCCGCCGATGCCGTCGTCCTCTTCAACGGCCAGGACCTCTCCGCCTGGACGACGAGCAAGGGGACCGAGCCGAGGTGGCACGTCCAGGACGGCTACATGGAGGTCACGAAGAAGTCGGGGTCCATCAGGACGAAGCAGGCCTTTGGCGACTGCCAGCTGCACGTCGAATGGGCGACGCCAACGCCGGCAGTGGGCCAGGGACAGGACCGCGGCAACAGCGGCGTCTTCCTGATGGACATGTACGAGGTCCAGGTTCTCGATTCCTTCAACAGCAAGACCTACGCGGACGGGATGGCGGGCGCCATCTACGGGCAGTACCCGCCGCTCGTCAACGCCAGCCGCAGGCCGGGTGAGTGGCAGACCTACGACATCGTCTTCCACGCCCCGCGCTTCGACGCGAGCGGCGGCCTCGTCCGGCCCGCATACCTGACGGTCTTCCACAACGGCATCCTGGTCCAGGATCACGAGGAGTTGACCGGCCCGACGGCCAACAAGGCGCGCCCGCCCTACAAGGCTCACGCGGACAAGCTGCCGATCTCGCTGCAGGACCACTCGCACCCGGTGCGGTTCCGGAACATCTGGATCAGGGAGCTGGCGCGGTAGGGGCGGAAGGCGGCAGGCGGAGGGCGGAAGGCGGAAGCGGCAGGCGGGGGGAAGGCGGAGGCGGGGCCCTCACGCCGAAGAGGTGCACATGAACACGCGGTACTCGACGCTGCGGCCCGTTGTCGGCCTGCTGACGCTGGCGGCGGGCATCCTGTCGCTCGGTTTGAGCGTGGCCGCCCAGGGCACCCCGCCGAAGCGGGTGCTGATCGTATGGGGCGGGTGGGAGGGGCACCAGCCCAAGCAGACGGTCGATGTCTTCGCGCCCTGGCTGAAGGAGCAGGGGTTCGAGGTCGAGGTGTCCAACTCGCTGGACTCCTACCGGGACCCGGCGAAGATGAAGGGCCTCGCGCTCGTCGTTCAGGCGTGGACGATGGGGCAGCTGACCCCCGAGCAGGAAAAAGGGCTGCTCGAGGCGGTCCGTGGGGGCACGGGCCTGGCGGGGTGGCACGGGGGCCTCGCGGACTCGTTCCGCGCCAACCCCGAGTACCAGTTCATGGTCGGCGGGTCCTGGGCGGCGCACCCCGGCGGGATCCTGGACTACGAGGTGAACATCACGCGCCGCGACGATCCCATCATGCGGGGCCTCACGGACTTCGCCATGAAGTCCGAGCAGGTACGACATGCTGGTGGACCCGAACGTGGAGGTGCTGGCCACGACCACCTTCCGCGGGGCGGCCACCAAGGCCGCGCCCTGGATTGACGGGGCGGTGATGCCGGTCGTGTGGAAGAAGCTCTACGGAAAGGGCCGGGTCTTCAACACGACGCTCGGCCACGCGGCGGCGGATTTCAACGTGTCCCAGGCCCGTGAGATCGTCAAGCGCGGCTTGCTCTGGGCCGCGCGGGTCGAGGGCGCGGGCGACGACCCCAAACCGACGAACCCGTACCGAGCGCGCACAGCACCGCTGAGCACGAATGTGCCGTGCGCACAGTCGCACGAGTGCGAACATCGCCGTACAGGCCGCTTACTCAGCGTCGTGACGCGAGAAACTGTTCCCACAAACCGGGCTCGATGTAGACCGTGAGCAGCACGTCCGGGCGGAGGCCGTAGAACTCCTTCACGTAACGATCCCCGAGGGCAGTCTCGACCGCAGCCGTGTTCTCCCGGGAGGCGATCACGACCGGCGCCTCGAAGCTGTCCGTCCCTGCCGGCTGGCTCCAGTAGCCCACGCGCGACATCCCCCGGAGATACCAGGGGAGCGGCCATTGTTCGTAGGGGCCCGCGAAGACCCTCACCAGCATCGCGTCTCCGCCCGGATGAACCGCCGAGAGGTCCTTCACGCGCTCGACCAGCCGCAGGAAGTCGGGGGTGGTGTGCGCGTACACGTAAGGGTTGCGCGGATCGGCCCCGTACCGGATGTTGCCTCGCCACGACTGCAGCCCGAGATGCGCCGCTCCGGCAACCAGCACGGCCGCTGCAACCAGGGCGCGCAGGGGCGGACCTTGAGTCCGCCCTGTCGCGACGGTGCCGCTCTCTGTCTTTCCCCCTTCCGCACTCTCTGCTCCGCCCCCTCCGATCGCCGCAATCCCCACGCCCGCCATCAGCACGAACCCGGCGTGGAACGGCAGCAGGTTCCACGGCGTCTTGTAACGCAGCGCCGAGAAGACGATTGCCGTGATCCACGAGTAAAGACCGATGTAACGGGGCCAGAACCTGCGGGGGCCACGCGCCGTGAAGGCCCATCCCGTGCCCGCGGCGGCGAGGCCGACGATGAGGGCCTCGGTCCAGAGGAGGCCGCCCGAGGCGGACCACGTCAGCGTCCGGAGGTAGTAGTCCCACGGCTGGCCGTGGCGGCTCGCGTCCACACCGCGCTGGAGGTAGACGGAGAACGCCAGCACCGACTCGACGAAGCCCGCTGGATTCGCGAAGAAGGACGAGTAGAACAGGAACGCGACCGCAAGAGCCGACGTAAGGGCCAGCGCCAGGTGAAGCAAGGCGGGGGCCCATTCCCGCGGGAAGGCCTTTCGGACGGCGTCACCCGGCCGATCCGCGCCGGGCAGCCGGGCGAGGGCGCACGCTCCCGCGCCAGCCGCGACGACAATGATTGAGGTCTCCTTCGTCGCGTAGGCCAACCCGGCAAGGAGACCCGCGAGGGCGGCCCTGCCGGCGGCCGGGTGCTCCGCGTACCGGCCGAGCGCGACGAGGAAGCCCACGGTGAAGAAGACGAAGAGCGACTCCTGGATGTAGAACCGGCTGAAATAGGTGAGTGCGGGGGAGACGGCTGCGAGCAGCGCGGCGGCGGCAATCGCGGCGCGTCCGAGGCGGCGTTCCAGGGGGAGGAACAGCAGGATCAGGCCCGCCCCGAAGGCGGCGGGCACGAGGCGGAGCGTCCGTTCGTCAAGCGACGCCAGCGTGGCGCGGCCGGTGAGCCACGCGGCCGGGAGCGTCAGGTAGTAGAGCGTGGGACCGTGGTGGTCGGTGGGATCGTAGTGGTAGCGGCCTTCCTCGAGCAGCGCGCCAAACTTGACCGCCTGGTTCGCCTCGTCGTGGTGCATGGGCCGGGCGTCCAGGCCGATCAGCCGGAACGCCAGGCCCAGGGCCAGGGCAGCCGCGAAGAGACCGAAGAAGGCGGCCCGGTTCATTGCCCCGGCGTGCCGTACACCTCCACCTCGACGTAGTGGTTCAGGTCGTTGGTCGTGTTCCCGGCGGAGTAGAGCCGTACGTAGCGTCCCTTCGCGCCCTTCGGGTCGAACAGCCGGCCCTCGGCCACCTCGATGTACTCCTTGTCTTTCCCGACGCCCAACCCGGAGCTGTTGTCGTGGTCGTTGTTGAAGACGGTCGTGACGCCCTTGAGGAAGTCCTTGTCGTCGGACACCTGGACGACGACGTCACGGTACACGCGGGCCTGGCTGTGATAATGCCACGCGAGGATCGCCTGCAGGGCGTAGGGCTTCCCCAGGTCGACCTGGACCCACTGCTTGCCGGGCCCCAGCTCGATGAAGTAGCCGTCGCCCCCTTCCTTCTCGCCGTCCGTGACCATGTCGAGCTCGCCGATCACCGGCTGCATGTCGCTGGCCTTCACCGGCTTCTTGAGCGACATCAGCGCGGTGCCTTTCGGCACGTAGAACGGGCCCCGAGGCTTGCCGGTGATGACCTCGAGGTTCGGGCTCTTGATGTTGGTCGGCGTGCCGATGAACATCGGCTTGGGGAGCTTCAGCTTCAGCTCCTCCTTGTCGGGCCCCTGGCCCGCGAGGAACGGCGCCAGCGCGAACGCGGCCAGCCCGCATGCCAGCACCGCAGATCGCCATGCGGCCTGCCGGCCCCCGCCCTCCGCCCTTCGTCCCCCGCCTTCCGCTTTCCGTGACCTGTCTTCCATCGGTGTCACCTCTTCATGTCCTTGTCGAAGGCAATCGTGGAGGGAGCGAAGTTCATGCCGCGGACGAACTCCGCGGACTCCCGCGCACCGGCCTCCCGCTCCATGCCATTGTCTTCCCACTCGACCGACAGCGGCCCGGTGTAGCCGGCCGCGTTCAGCTCCCGGACGATTTCCTCGAAGTTGACGTCTCCGTGGCCGAGCGACCGGAAGTTCCAGCCGCGGCGGAGATCGCCGAACGGCAGGTGCGAACCCAGGATGCCCGCCTTCCCGTCAAGGTTCACGCTCACGTCCTTCATATGGACATGGTAGACCTTCGCGGCGAACTCGCGGACGAACAACTGGGGCTCCAGGCCCTGCCAGACCAGGTGGCTGGGGTCGAAATTGAAGCCCAGCGTCGGCCGGTGCGCGAACTTCTCCAGCAGCCGCTGCGCCGTGTACAGGTCGAAGGCGATCTCGGTCGGGTGCACCTCCAGGCCGAAGCGCACGCCGCAGGCGTCGAACTCGTCGAAGATTGGCGTCCAGAGGCGGAGGATCTCGTCGAACGCGGCCTCGACCATCTCTTCCGTGGTGGGCGGGAAGGAGTACCACCCGTGCCAGATCGGAGAGCCCATGAAGCCGGTCACGACGTCGCAGCCCATGGCCTGCGCCGCCCTCGCGGTGGCCTTCATCTCGTCCACCGCCCACTGCCGCAGTGCTTCCGGCTTTCCCCTTGTTGCCGCCGGTGCGAACGCCATCAGGCGGTCGTCGTACCGGTCGCCCACGCACTGTCCGGCGAGGTGTGCACCGAGCGTCCAGCAGCCCAGGTGGTACTTCTGGAGGATCTCGAGGCGGCCTGCGACGTAGCGGGGATCGGCGGCCGCCCGGCGGACGTCCATGTGGTCGCCCCAGCAGGCGATCTCGAGGCCGTCGTAGCCCCACGACTCCGCCTTGCGGCAGATCTCCTCGAAGGGCAGGTCGGCCCACTGGCCGGTGAATAGCGTGACAGGTCTCATGGTCTCTTCCTGATCAGGGGCTAGGGACTGGGGGCTGGGGTCTAGCCTGACCCACGCTCAGAATCTAACCCAAGTTGCGCCTTTCTTCGAGCTGGCCACGCAGGCCTCGATAAAGCGGACGCCCCGCAGGCCGTCCACCACGCCGGGGAAGTCCAGGTCCTCCGGAGCGAGCGCCTGGCCCGCCTTCACCTTGCGCAGGGCCGCCAGGAAAGACGCGTAGATGTTCGCGAACGCCTCGAAGTACCCCTCGGGGTGCCCGGCGGGGATGCGAGACATGCGCTGCGCCGAGGGGTAAAGTGCGTCGCGGCCGCGCGACAGCCGCACGCTCGGCTTGCCGACGTAGCCCACCTCGCAGTAGTTGGGATCCTCCTGCGCCCACTCGACCGAAGCCATCGTGCCGTAGACGCGGACGCGGAAGCCGTTGTCCTGACCGACGGCGATCTGCGAGCACCAGTACAAGCCCTTGGCGCCGCCCTTGTACTCGACCATGACCGACGCGTTGTCGTCCAGCGTGCGCCCTTCGCCGAAGCGATCGAGGCGCGCGAGCACGGACCTGATCTCGAGCCCGGTCACGTGCGCCACCATGTTCTCGATGTGGCTGCCGATGTCGCCCACGGCGTTGGAGGCGCCCGCCCGGGCGGGATTGGTGCGCCAAGCCGCCTGCCGTTGCCCCGTCCGCTCCAGTGGCGTCGCCAGCCAGTCCTGCGCGTACTCCGCGGAGACGAAGCGGATCTCACCCAGGTCTCCGTTGGCCACCATCTCCCGCATGTGTCGGACCATGGGGTAGCCGGTGTAGGTATAGGTGACGGCGAACAGCCGCTTCTTCCGCTTCGCCAGCGCGGCCAGCTCGCGCGCCTCCGTGCTCGTCACCGTCAGCGGCTTGTCGCACACCACGTGCAGGCCGTGCTCCAGGGCGAGCCTGGCGATGGGGTAGTGCACGACGTTCGGCGTGACGATCACGAGGAAGTCGATGCCGTCCGGGTGAGCCGCCTCGCGGAGGATCATCTCCTCGTAGGTGCGGTAGAGCCGTTCGCGCGGCAGGCCGAGCGAGGCGCCGGTTTCCAGGGTGTTCCGGAGCTTCGTTGAGAAACACCCGGCGGCCAGTTCGGCGAGGCCGTCCAGGGCGATCGCCTGCCGGTGGACCCCGCCGATGAACGACCCCTTGCCGCCGCCCACCATGCCATAGCGGATCGTCTCTCCTCGCTCGAGGGATGTTTGTGCTTCGATGGTCATAGTCTGCTCGCTCGAAGCCGGCAGCTGACCGCTGGCAGCCTACTTTGACTGTCACCGGCAACCCTGGTCCCAGTGCCCGCTTCGCGTGACGACGAACGAACCCACGAAGATCAGAAAGAACACGAAGACAGAAGGGCGTTGTGGCCTTCGTGCTTTCCGTTCTTCGTGGTCAAGACAAGCGACTCCCCTCAAAGTCACCCGTCAACCCTGCGACTTCAGCGCTTTCTGTATCCTCTCGACCGCCGCCTGCGCCTCGGCCTCGACCGCAGGCTCCTGGAGGAATCCGGTCGCCAGGTCGAGCGCGTCCGTGCAGGGGAACTGACCCAGCGCGCCCAGCACCAGCTTCTGCTCCTCGGGCCGCCACGCGAAGCCAGCCGCCAGCCGGAGGTCGGCAACCGCGGCCTGCGGATCCCGGTACCTCTCGAGGCCGATGATGCGAACGAGCCCCCGGATCGCGAGCAGCCGGTGCGTTTCGTTGCGCGAGTCGCGCGCCAGCCGGAAGACGTCGTCGCGTGCGGCGTTCGTCGGCCAGCCAGAGATTGCCCGCACCGCCGCGTCACGCACGTCGGCGTTCGCTTCCCCCAGCGCCGCCCGCAGCATGGGCAGCGTGCTGGCGTCGCCAACCATAGGGAGCAGCCCCAGCAAACGGGCGCGCGCGTCGGCGTCTTTCTCCTCGGCCAAACGCGCCTTCACCTCGCGGGCCCGCTGGTCCGCGCGCGACACTTTCTGGGCGAGCGCCGACACCGTGGCCTCGGCCTCGGACCGTTCCATGTCGTCCGCGGTCTTCACCACGAGGTCGAGCACCGCGGGGATGTCCGAGGGCGTGCCGATCGCGCGAAGCGACTTGAGCGCCTGCTGCCGGGTCTTCGACGAGTCCGACGCCAGGGACGCCGCCACGGCAGGCCTGGCCGGGTAGATCCGCCGCTCCGCGATGGCGACCAGCAGCTCGACTTCTTCGTCGCCGGCCGGCTTCTTCGTCAGCCGCGCCAGCAGCGCTTCGTCCACGGCGCGGCCCTTCAACCCGGCGAGCGCCGCCCGGGACGCCACCTGCTCGGGGCCGCGCGCCCCGGCCGCCGTTTCCAGCAGCATGGAAACCGTTGTCGCGTCCCCAACTGCCGGCAGCACGCCGAGGGCGGCCAGCCGGACTTCCGGCGTGTTCGACCGGGCCGCCTCGAGAATCGCAGGCAGCACCTGTTCCCTCGGGAAGCCGGAAAGGGCGGCGACCAGCGCTACCTGCGAAGGCGGGGGCAGCCGGGGCAGCATCGCGCAGAGGGGCCCGACGGCGTCGGGTGCGAAGGTGTCCCTCACGCGGCCGATGGCGGCCTGGTGCATCGCCGGCTCGGCGCCGCCGAGCAGCTCGAGGACGACTGCCGAGCCCCCGCGGCCCGACGCGGAGATGCGGCCGATCGCCGCTGCCTCCCGATCGGCTTCCGGAAGGGCCCGGTCCGCAAACAGCCGTTCGTACGCGGCGAGCGCGGCGGCGGCGTTCCCGGCGGCCAGCGCCCGCTCCGCGCACTTCATGCTCGCCGCGGCCAGCATCGGCTTCGAGGCCGGAAGCGCGCCGGCGTAAGCCGCCGCGAGGGCCTGCGCCGCCGCGTCCGTTCCGATGCCGCCAAGCGCGAGAGCGGACGCCTTTCCCACTTCAGGCTGCGCCAGCAGCGGTGCCAGGACCGGCACCGCGTCGGCAATGCGCCGTTCGCCGGCGGCCGCAATTGCCGCGATTCTCGTCGGACCCTTGGCGCTCGAGACTGCCTGCACGATCGCCTTGTCGGCGGCGGCGCCGGGCATCGGCTGCAGCACGTAGAGTGCGAGGTCGGCCGATCGGTCGTCGGCCAGCATGGCCTGCAGCGCCGGGACCGCGGATTCGGCCGCGATGACACGCAGCAGCCGCGTCGCGGCCATGCGCGCCGCGGGCGTGGCCTTCGACTTGAGGAACAGCAACAGCTTCCCCTCGCACTCCGCCCGCCCGGCCTCGTCGTTCTTCCGCGCGTACACGTGGTCGCGCAGCTTCCACCAGGCGCCCGAGTCGATTCCGCCGTCCCAGGCGGAAAGGTCGCGCAGCAGCTGGTCCAGGCGCGCCGCGGCTGCTGGCATTGCCGGGGACTGCGCGGCGGCGACGAATTGAGAATTGAGAATTGAGAATTGAGAAGGCGGAGAAGACGTCAAGCCGCCCGGGACGGCGACGAGCAGCAGGACGATGCCGAGCGCGGTGAGAGGCGAGGTACGGGGCTTTGCGTGGTGTCGCATGTGCTGCCTCCCTTACGCCGGCACCTGGTAAGGCTTGCGGTACGACCGCGCCAGCAGGCGCTCCGCGCCCGGGTCGCCGAGGATGGTTTCGGTGGCGGGGTCCCAGCGGATCTTGCGCCCCGTTTCAATCGCGATCACGCCGAGGTGCCCGACGCTCGCCGAGCGGTGCGCCACCTCGGCCGGCGCGATGGTCAGCGAACGACTCCGGACGCAGTCGAGGAAGTTCTGCTGGTGGTCGCGGCTGCGGTAGAGCCGCGTCTCGTTCGGCCCGATGATCTCCTGGACAAGGTGGGCCGGCTGGCTTTCGAACCCCCCGCGGTCCACCCAGATCCAGCCGAGGTCGCCAATCCACTTGGTCCCGCTCTGAATCTCGGGATACCCGCCGGCCAGCACCATCGGCGTACCGTCGGCGTAAAGGGTTTCGACCCAGTACCGCGTCGCGCTGTTGTAGATGCCCGTCGTCGGGAACTCACCCTTGCCCGTGATCTCCACGGGACCGGTGCGCTCGAGGCCGAGGCCCCAGTGCGCGATGTCGAGGTGGTGTCCGACCCAGTCCATCAACTGGCCCCCGCCGTAGTCATGGTTCCAGCGCCAGTTCATGTGCACCCGTGCGGTGCAGTAGGGCGACCACGGCGCGGGACCAAGCCAGGTCTCGTAGTCGAAGGTGGGAGGCGGGCTCTCGATCTTCTCCTGGCCGAAGGTCCCGGCGAAGTCGTAGTGGCCCGACGGGAGCCCGACCTCGACACGGCGGACCTTCCCGATCCGTCCGTTGCGGACCAGCTCGCAGGCACGGTGGAAGTTGTCTTCCGACCGCTGCCAGCTGCCGGTCTGCCACACGCGGCCGTGGCGGCCGACGGCGTCGCAGAGCGCCCGGCCTTCGCGCAGGCTGTGCGTGAACGGCTTCTCACCGAAGACGTCCATGCCGGTGCGCACCGCCTCGATCGACAGGATGGCGTGCCAGTGGTCGGGCACGGCGATGGACACCGCGTCGAGGTCGCCGCGGGCGTACAGCTCGCGGTAGTCCTTGTACGTCCGGCAGTCCGTGTTGCCGTACTTGTCGTTGACCGTCTTCTCTGCTGCCTTCAGCGGCTTGTCATCGAGGTCGCAGACCGCCACCCACTGCACCTCGCTCTTCCCCAGGAAGGCGCGCATGTTCGACGGCCCTTGCATGCCGAACCCGATGCCGGCCATGACGATCCGGTCGCTCGGCGGCACGGCTCCGCCGCGGCCGAGGGCGGAGGCCGTGACGATGGTCGGGAAGGCGGCGGCCCCGGCCAGGGCCAGGGGCGCCTTCTTCAGGAATTCTCGACGGCCGAACCCGCGCGTCTTGTTCATCGTGTCCTTCCCCGGGATCGTGGGGTTTGAGGCGGAGCGTCGGTGACCTATAATGCGCGCGATTCTACAGTGACTGGGAACTGGGGGCTAGGGGCTAGGGACAGGGGCTAGGGCCAGGGCGCGCGCAGCCGAACGCTCCAGCCGCTCCGAAGCCTCGAGCCGAGGCCGGGAGCTTCATCGAAGGGGCGTTATGCGTGAATCGACCAACCTGACCCGCCGTTCGTTCCTCGAGCTGACCGGGACCGGCTCGCTGGCGTGGGCCCTCGGCGCGGAGTTGCGCGGAGCCGCCCGCGTCCCGCTCGCGGTCCAGCTCTACTCGGTGCGCCGCGATGCCGCCCAGGACTTCGACGTGGCCCTCGAGCAGGTGGCCGCCATGGGATTCGAGGGCGTCGAGTTCGCGGGTTACTACAACTACGGCGGGAAGGGGCCCGAGCTCAGGAAGCGGCTCGACAGCCTGAAGCTCAAGGCGGCGGGCACGCACATCCAGCTGGACACGTTGCTCGGCGAGAAGTTCCAGCCGACGGTGGACTTCCACCAGGCCATCGGCTGCCGTTTTCTGGTGGTCCCGGGCAACAAGGACTTTACCGATCCGGAGAGGAGCAAGGCCCTGGCCGACACGTTCAACGAGCTGGCCGTGAAGCTGAAGCCGCTCGGGATGGCGACGGGGTATCACAACCACACGGACGAGTTCAAGAAGACCGACGGCGGCAAGACGTTCTGGGACCTGTTCGCCGAGCGGACCACCAAGGACGTCATCCTGCAGCAGGATTGCGGCTGGACGTTCGCGGCCGGCTTCGACCCGGTGGCCTACGTGAAGAAGTATCCGGGCCGCACGAAGACGACGCACTTCAAGCCGACGATCCGCGAGGGCGAGACGGCGAAGAAGGCCATCCTCGGCCAGGACTCGGTGGACTGGGCGGCGGTGTACGCCGCCTGCACGTCGGTGGGCGGCACCGAGTGGGTGGTCGTCGAACAGGAGACCTACCCGGACGGCAAGACCCCGATGGAGTGCACGCGGGAGTCGCTCGCGGGGCTGAGGGGGCTGATCAAGTAGGGATCGGGATCAGGAATTGCGGATTCGAGATTGGGGATCAGGCGGCAGGCGGTAGGCGGCAGGCGGGGGATTCACGCGCGCAAGGACTCCGCCTGTTCGTTCCTGCCCTCCGCCCTCCGCCCTCCGCCTTTCTGACCAGCGAAGGAGCCTTATGCAACCCACCGCAAGCCGGAACACATCGATCGTCGCGCTCATGGCCGTCTTCGGCCTCGCCATCTGCTTCATCATCGTCGGCGCGATCTCCGTGGAGTACCAGGCGGCGCTCAATATCACGAACATCGGCGACCTGACGCTGGCCCTGTTCCTGACCAGCGCGATCGTCCAGCTGGTCATCGGGCCGCTCGTGGACAAGCTGGGGTACAAGCCCGTCGCCATCGTGGGGTTCCTGGTGGCGGCGGTCAGCATGATCCTGCTGGAGATGGCCACGGGCTTCGCGACGGCCATCATGGCCTGCATCCTCCTCGGCGTGGGGGCGATGTGCCTCAACACCGTGGGCAACACGCTGATACCCGTCGTCCTGTTCCGTGGCAAGGACCCGGCGAGGGCGAGCAACTTCGGGAACGGGTTCTTCGGCCTGGGCCTGGTGGTCACCCCGCTGTTGTTCACCGTGGTGGACTGGAGAACGGCGCTCTTCCTGCTCGCCGCGTTGTTCGTGGTCGGGCTGCTGCTGGCGCTGGCGACGACCTTCCCGCAGGTCTCCACGGGTTACCAGTTCTCGACGGCACTCAAGCTGCTGGGAACGCCGGCCGTGGTGATCGCCGCGCTGGCCCTGTTCTGCTACATCTCGCTCGAGTCGAGCATGAACACGTGGAGCAAGCCGTACATGACGGAGTTGCTCGGCGGGGCCGACAACCCGGGTGCGGTCCACAACGCGGGGCTGGTCTTGAGCCTGTTCGGCGTGGCGATGATGGTCGGACGCTTCGCCACGTCGGCGGTGAAGAACCTCACGGCCATCGGCGTCAGGCTGATTGCTGCCGCCTCGCTCGTCGCCGCGGGCGCCATCCTGGTGATGATCATGACGTCGTCGCCGGCCGTGGCGATCGCGGCCGTGGTCGTCACGGGGCTGGTGTTCGCGCCGATCTTCCCGACGATCGTCGGCGTGACGTTCGCCAAGTTCGAGCCGCGGTTCTACGGGAGCATCTTCGGCATCATGTTCTCCGTCGGGCTGCTCGGCGCCACCTTCGTGCCGAAGATCATCGGGAACCTGAGCGCCGGCGCCACCGTCCAGGGGAGCCTTCTCATCGTGCTGGCGATGGCGGTCGCGCTGTTCGTGATCTCGCTCT
Source organism: uncultured Acidobacteriota bacterium (assembly GCA_963744445.1). Taxonomy (GTDB): domain Bacteria; phylum Acidobacteriota; class Vicinamibacteria; order Vicinamibacterales; family Fen-181; genus CAVUTP01. Next base: position 33,435 of record CAVUTP010000011.1, on the reverse strand, counting down.
TGCTGAAGACCGGCGCGCCGGCCGGGCAGGCGCAGGCGAAAAACTGACGGGGGAGTGACCATGCACGCACATTCGTTGAGATATGGGTTCGTCGGCGCCGGCTTCGTGGCGGGGTTCCACCTGCAGGCGCTGAGACAGCTGCGGGGGATCAAGGTGGCGGGCGTCACCGCGCCGACCGGGGCCGAGGCGCTGGCCGCCCGCGCGCGGCAGTGGGCGCTGGGCGACACGGTCGTGTACGACAGCGTGGGCGAGATGGCCAGGCACGTGGACGTTGTCTGCGTCTTCGCGCCCAACTTCACCCGCGTGGCGATCGTGGAAGCCATCGTGGAGGCGGTGAAGGCGGGGGCCGAGTTGAAGGGCGTGATCTGCGAGAAGCCGCTCGGCCGCAACGTCGCCGAGGCCAGGCGGCTGGTGGAGCTCGCGCAGTCGGTGAACCTGCGCACCGCCTACTTCGAGAACCAGATCTTCATGAAGCCGATTCGTTCACAGATGGTCCAGCTGGAGCCGGTGCAGCGGCAGATGGGGCCGCTCTCGCTGACACGGTCGGCCGAGGAGCACGGCGGGCCGCACGAAGGCTGGTTCTGGGATCCCGACCCGGCAGGGCGGCGGCGTGCTCTGCGACATGGGCTGCCACAGCATCGCGGTGGGCTGGTACGCCCTGACGCCGCTTGGCAAGCCGATCACGTTCCTCCAGCCGCGAGAGGTCAACGCGGACATCGCGCTGCTGAAGTGGGGCGAACCCGCATGGCGCGAGAAGCTGCTCCGCGACCGCGGCGTGGACTACTCGCGGACGCCGGCGGAGGACTTCGCGACCGGCATGGTCACCTACGCGAACCCCGAGACGGGCCAGCTGGTCAAGGGCCAGTTCACCAACTCGTGGATGTTCGAGAAGCAGGGCCTGCGCCTGTTCATGGACGGCATGGGCCCGGGATACGCCTTCGAGGTCAACACGCTCGTCTCGCCGCTGAACATCTTCATCGGCGACGCGGCGGCGGAGGCCATCAAGGACGCGGAAGTCGCGCTCGAGAAGTCCACCGCCTCGCGCGGTCTCCTCGCCGTTCAGTACAACGAGCCGGACCTGTACGGGTACACGGACGAGAACATCGATGCGCTCGAGGCGTTCCGCGACGGGCGCGACGGGATGCTCCCCTGGAGCTACGGGTTGGAAATCACCAGGCTGGTGATGGCCGCCTACATGTCGGCGGAGAAGAAGCGCGTGGTGGATCTCACCGACGCGGCCACGCTGCAGCAGCTGGAGACCTACATCCCGCTGATCCAGCAGGGTCGCGGCGCCGAGCAACTCTACGGCGCGCGCGTGTAGGGCAGGTTCGGGATTCGGCGCACACTTCCTCCGCCGGGCGTAGACTAGCGAGCCATGAAGAAGCCCCTCTTCTGGCTCGCTTCTGCGCTTCTCGCCTGCACGGTCACCGTCCTCACACAGCGCGCCGCGACCCCCGCGGCTGTCCCCTCCATCGAATCGATGTTCGCCAAGCCGCCGGCCGCGTACAGCACGGCGCCGCTGTGGGTCTGGAACGACCTCCTCACCGACGACATGGTGCTCCAGACGATGAGGGACCTCGCGGGGCAGCAGGTGAAGCAGGTGTTCATTCACCCGCGGCCCGGGCTGATGACGCCCTATCTTTCCCCCGAGTGGTTCCGGTTGTGGAAGGTCGCGCTGAAGGAGGCCGAGCGCCTCGACATGAAGGTGTGGATCTACGACGAGAACTCCTATCCGTCGGGGTTCGCAGGCGGGTTCGTCCCCGAGGCGATGCCGGAGTCCAGGGGGATGGGCCTCGTGCTGCGGGAACAGGCCGCGCCGAAGTGGACCGACGACACCCTGGCGGTCTTCGCCTTGGGCGAAGGGGGTCCGCGAGACGTGTCGTCCGCGGGTCCGGACGGAGGGTGCCGCAGCCGAGGGCAAGTACCTCGTCGCCTCCATCGCGCGCGCCACGCCCGGCCCCTGGTACGGCGGCAAGTTCTACGTGGACCTGCTGCGGCCGGGTGTCACCGAGAAGTTCCTCGAGGTGACGCTCGACGCCTACAAGCGCGAGATTGGCGGCGCAGTTCGGCAAGCGCGTGCCGGGTGTTTTCACCGACGAGCCCGAGTTGCGGCCCGCCGGCGGCCTGCCCTGGACCGAGCGGCTCCCGCAGCTGTTCGAGCAGCGCTGGGGCTACAGCCTCCTCCCGAACCTCCCCAGCGCTGCCGCGACGCCGGTCGGTGACTGGAAGCGGGCGAGACACAACTACTACCAGCTGCTCCTCGAGCAGTTCGTCGAGCGCTGGGGCAAGCCGTACTACGACTACTGCGAGCGGAACGGCCTCGAGTTCACCGGCCACTACTGGGAGCACGAGTGGCCGAACTGCCAGTCGGTGCCGGACAACATGGCGATGTCGGCATGGCAGCAGCGGCCGGGTATCGACATCCTGATGAACCAGTACGCCGAGGACGTGCACGCGCAGTTCGGCAACGTGCGGTCGGTCAAGGAGGTCGCGAGCGTCGCCAACCAGCTGGGAAGGGCGAGGACGATCGCGGAGGGCTACGGCGCGGGCGGGTGGGACCTTCGCTTCGAGGACATGAAGCGGATCGGCGACTGGATGTACGTGCTCGGCATCAATACGCTGGACCAGCACCTTTCCTACGTGTCGCTGCGCGGCGCGCGCAAGCGCGACCACCCGCAGTCGTTCTCGTACCACGAGCCTTGGTGGGACGCGTATCACGCGTCGGCCGACGTACTTCTCGCGCCTCTCGCTGGCGATGTCTGCCGGCGAGCAGGTCAACGACGTCCTTGTCATCGAGCCGACGACGACAGCGTGGATGTACAACGCGGCCGGGAAGCAGCCGCCGGAGCTGGAGAGGCTGGGCAAGAGTTTCCAGGATCTGCTCTTGTCTCTTGAACGCGTGCAGGTGGAGTACGACCTGGGCTCCGAGGACGTCATGGCGCGGCACGGCTCGGTGGAGGGGAAAGCTCTGCGCGTGGGACGCCGCTCCTACCTGACCGTCGTCGTCCCGCCGTTCACCGAGAACCTGAACGGGCCGACCGCGACGCTTCTCGAGCGTTTCCTGGAGGGCGGGGGCACCGTGCTATCGGCCGGCGCGGCACCCGAACGCATCGACGGCGCCGCGGCAGATCGCGCCGGGGCGCTGGCCAGCTCCCCGGGTGGACGCGGTGACCGCCGGCGACCTGGCGTCGGTGCTCACCGCCCGACAGGGCAACGAATTCAGGATCACCCGCACAGCGGCGGACCGGGGGAATCTCTTCCACCATCGCCGCCGTGTCGGCGACGACCAGTTCTCCTGCTCGTCAACACGAGCGTGGACGCCCGGTCTTCGGGGACCGTGGACGTGGCGGCAGGCGGGGTCGAGCGTCTGGGACCCGGCGACAGGGGGATTGGCGGCTACGCCTTCGAGCGCGTGGAGGCCGGCCTGCGGCTGCACTTCGACTTGCCGGAAGCCGGCTCGCTGCTGCTGCGCCTCACGAAGGCAGTGCGGCAGCCGGCGGCGGTTCCTGCGCGCCGGTTCGCCGTCATCGGCGCGGACGGGCCGACCGCCGCGCGCCGCGTCGGGCCCAACGTGCTCGTCCTCGATTACTTGGACGTGCGCGCGGGCGGGGAGGCCGCAGAAGACGTACTACTACCAGGCCTCGCAGTTCGGCTTCCAGAAGAACGGCGTCGAACGCAACCCCTGGGACAGCGCCGTGCAGTTCCGGGACGAGTTGATCCGCCGGACCTTCCCCGCCTCGAGCGGGGTCGAGGCCACTTACCGGTTCACCATCAAGGACCGCGTGCCGCCGGGGCTGTCGGCCGTCGTCGAACGGGCGGACCTGTACGCCGTGACATGCAACGGACGCCCGGTGTCGCCGGTGAAGGGGCAGTGGTGGCTGGACCGGGCATTCGGGAAGATCGACCTTTCGGCAGCGGCGCGCGTGGGCGAGAACGAGCTGACCTCGCGGCCTCGCCCTTCACGATGCAGCACGAGCTGGAGCCGGTCTACCTCCTCGGCGGGTTCACGCTGGACGCGGCGCGCAGGGCTTCGTGATGGCTGGCGAGCGGCCGCTGACGATGGGGTCGTGGAAGGACCAGGGGCATCCCTTCTACAGCCAGGGTGTCGCCTACGAGGAGCGCTTCACGATTCCACGGCCGGCGGGCGAGTACCGCGTGTGCAGCTCGCGCGCTGGTACGGCAGCGTGGCCCGGGTGCGCGTCAACGGGCGTTCGGCAGGGGAGATCCTCTCGGCGCCCTGGTCGCTGGACGTGACGGCCATGCTCCGTCCGGGCGCGAACGTCATCGAGGTCACGGTCATCGGCACGCTGAAGAACACTCTGGGGCCGCACCACGGCAACCCGTCTCTGGGGACCGCGTGGCCCTCGATGTTCCAGAAGGCGCCGAACCCCGGGCCGCCGCCGGGGGGTGATTACTCGACGGTGGGTACGGGTTGTTCGCGCCGTTCACGGTGGTGCAGGTGGTGACGAAACAGTAGTGGCCGGGAGGCAGTGGCCAGTGGTCCCGTCACGCGTCGCGAGGTCGGCCCTTTCCGAAGCCTGAAGCCGCACCCAGAAGGCGGGCAATCCGCCGCCCGCCCTCCGCCTTTCCGCCTCCCGTCTATACCTTCGGCCCCAGCGACCAGCCCTCGCGGTACTGGTGCTGGACCAGCGCGTTCGCCTCCGGGTGGTTGGTCACCTTCAGGTTCGCGCCGTCCCACATCAGGCGCGAGGCCGGGAACGCAATCGCCAGGTTGCCGAGCAGCACCGTCTCGGTGAACGGGCCCGAGTAGTCGAAGTTGCTGGTCGGCTTCGCCTTGCCCTGGATCCCCTCGATCCAGTTCTGCTCGTGCGCGGCCGCCCGGGACGCGCGGGAGCGTCTTCTTCGGGCGCTTGTAGGCCTGCATGCGCGATCTCGGGGATCAGCCGCGGGCTTTCCGAGTAGGTCTCGCACATCAGCTTGCCCTTCTCGCCCACGAAGATCGTGCCGCTCTCGGGCAACCGGCGATCGGGCTCCAGCTCTTCCGGCCGTTCCGGCAGGATGCCGCCGTCGTACCAGTGCAGCTTCACCGCGGGGAGTTTCTTGCCGCGCGCCGGGAACGTGTAGTGGACCACGGTGGCGGGCGGGAAGCTGTCCTTGTAGTCCAGGCGCCGGCTGCCAGGCGAGCCGTCGGGCCGCGTCTGCTCAATCACCTGCACGGCGAGCGAGGCCACCACGCTGCTCGGGTACCCCAGCTTCAGCACGCTGTAGGCCGCGTCCATGACGTGACACGCCATGTCGCCCAGCGCGCCGCAGCCGAAGTCAATCCACGACGCGCCAGTAGAACGGGTGGTAGGCGCGATGATACGGCCGCATCGGCGCCGGGCCGATCCAGAGGTCCCAATCCAGGCCGTCGGGCACGGCGGGAGTGTCGGTGGGCCGCGGCATGCCCTGCGGCCAGATCGGCCGGTTCGTCCAGCAGTGCACCTCGCGCACCTTGCCGATCGCGCCGTCCGTGATCCACTCCTCGATCAGGCGGACGCCCTCGCCCGAGTGGCCCTGGTTGCCCATCTGCGTGACGACCTTGTACCTCCGCGCCGCCTCGGTCAGCGCCCGCGCCTCGGAGAGGGTCCGCGTCAGCGGCTTCTGCACGTACACGTGCTTGCCCAGCTGCATCGCGGCCATCGCCACCACCGCGTGGGTGTGGTCGGGCGTCGCGACGATGACGCGTCGATGTCCTTCTGCTTCTCGAGCATCACGCGGAAGTCGCTGTACCGGACCGCCTTCGGGCAGCGCTCGAGGAGCTTCGTGCGCTCGAGCCGCCGGCGCGCCGGCCTCGCTCTCGTCCACGTCGCAGAGGGCGACGATGTTGTGGCCCGCCTTAGCACGGCTTTGGTGTTGCTCGTGCCCATGCCGTGGACGTAGCCCACGGTGGCGATGTTCACGGTGTCGCTCGGCGCCTGGTAACCCGGGCCGCCCAGCACCCGCCGGGGCACGATCATGACGCCGGCCGCGGCCGCGACGCCGCCCAGCAGCGTGCGTCGCGAGATGACAGTAGGATTGCTGTTCTGATCGTCCATGTGGTTTCTCCGGTAGACAGGCCTCGAAGGCCAGCCCCGACCGTGGCCGGCCGTGCGTCACCCGACGCGGTGTCAGGCCGGCGTCGGGCTTGGATCGCCCTCCGTTCGCGCAACACTCTAGCAGGAAATCGCGGGTTGGTAACCTCCCGCGCCGCTCGTGCATCTCTACAACAGGAGGTTGTATTCGATGGAGATGGTCGTCACCTTTCCCGGGGGAGCTCGGGTAGACGCGCAGTTCGGCGCCCACGTCATTCAAACCGACCAGCCACGCCACGCGGGCGGCGACGACTCGGCGCCAGCCCCGTTTGCCCTCTTCCTGGCGTCACTCGCCACTTGCGCGGGGATCTACGTGCTCGGGTTCTGCCGGCAACGCGGCCTGCCCACCGATGGGATCCAGCTGGTTCAGAAGATGGAGGCGGACCCCCGGACGGGGCTGATCGGGGCCATTGGCATCGAGATCCAGGTGCCGCCCGAGTTCCCCGAGAGTACAAGGACGCGCTGACCCGGGCAGCCAGCCAGTGCGCCGTCAAGAAGCACCTCGAGGCGCCGCCGAGGATGGAAGTCAGGACGGTGGTCCCCCTCCCTCCCTCCTTCCTGCTCCACCTCGTTCCCTCTCCTTCTCCTTCTCTTCTCCTTCTCTTCCTTTCACCCCCATCGCCGCCTCGCTTCTGCATCTCCTCCGGCGTGGGTTTCGGTGTGCGTGGCGACGTCCAGATGTGGCCGACGGCGCCAGGGTCCCGCTCCGGTCGCCGTAGAACTGGTCCTTGACGGTTGCGGAGCTTCGCTCCGGCGCCACCGCCCCTTCACCACGTCGTCCACGTTTCGACGTAGAGCGCGGCTCACGGGCTGCCGCCGTAGGCACCCGGGCCTTGCCCCATTGGCGCGTCGGCCAGCTGACACGGGTCGCCGATCTCTCTCGCGTGCGCGACCGGCCGTTCGCCCCGCTGCGCCCTCGGCGGCGCCGAAGTGCTTCGTGTAGAAGTCATGCCCTGGCCGCCCCGTCCACGACCAGGTAGGGCGTGATGCGGTGGTAGCCTTCGGGGAAGGGGGACACGCTCATGTGATGGTCCTCGGCCGCGCTCGGCGGCGACAAGACCGGGCACGGACCCGCGCCCGGCCAGTTGTACGTGCGGGATACCCCTTGCCAGTATGCCTCCCGCACGGTGTTGTCGCCGCTCTTATCGAGCGGCTCGGCTGTCGGTGGACGGTTGAGCGTTCAACCCTCGAGCTTCGATCGTGGACCGCTGGCGTGCGAATCGAGGCGATCCGCGGCGCGCGGCTCTTGGGGGTGTCGAGGCTGAACGACCGGGCATCGCCGAGCTGATCGCGCACGAACGCCTCCGTGCGCGCCACCGCCTGTTCGAGAGCGTGGTCCACGGGGACGAACGAGCGCCAGGCGATCGACGACGTCCCGGTGTCGTATTCCCAGAGGCCGACGACGCGGCCCCTGTCCAGGATGGCGTGGCTGGGGAGATCCGCGAGACCGCCGAACTCGGAGACCGCCTTGCCCGACAGGACGAGCCGCTTCGTGTCGGCCGGGTCCAGGAGCCGGCCAGGTCGCGTCGCAGGAGGCTGATGGCGTCGAGGCTGCCGACCAGCGCGTGGCTTGCCATGCGCGGCGCCCGGCACTGCTCGTACGCGTCGCGTTCGTCCGGCAGGATCAGGCCGCCTTCCTCGTCCGCCGCGACGAGGTCGAGGGGCGCAACCGCTGCCTTCGCCACCTTGGCGCCGAACCCGAGAACCACTGGAACTGAGCGAGGTCGCCGGGCCGATCCAGCGGAAGTACCGCCGCGCCAGCTCCACGTTGACCTCGTCGGCCGACGCCTTGAAGCCCCGAAGCGGTTGGGGCGCCACAGCGCGTAGCGGTAGCGCTGCTGGTCCAGGCGGCCATTGGTGGCGACCCGGCGGAATCTCGCCCTCGTTCTGCAGGCGGCCGAGCGCCACCGGCATCGTGCTGGAGAGGCCCTTCTTCACGCCCGCGTCCCCCAGGCTCCGGACGGCCGCACCGGCGGCCTCGCGCAGGGCGTCCGGTTCGAGCGGACCCCGGCCGAGGGCCTGGACGACGGCGTCGCACAAGCGGTCAATCTCGGCATCTGTCACACCAAGGGATCGCGCCGTTCTCATCTCGCCGCTGCCGGCAGCTGGGCCGCCCTCAGGGCCAGGGCATAGTCGGACGCCGGGACGAGGTAGGTGCAGCCGCGGGCGGCCGGCAGTTCGTGGATGGCGAGCGCGGCCACTGCCGCATCCGCGTCGGCCCGCGAGGTGCCCGCGCGGCTGAACAGGTCAGGTACGGGCCGGCGCCGCCAATCGAGCGGCCCAGCCACTGCGCGCCAGCACCTCGGCCGCAGTGCCCGGCCAGCGAGCCATCGAGGCCCTGCTTCTTCCAATACCAGGCGCGGCGCGCTGCTGCATCCATGCACTCACAACTCAACCAATCAACCAATCACTGCAGAATCGGCGGGGGCGACGAATTGAGAATGCAGGAAGGAGCTTGGAGCGGAGAACGGTGGAAAGGCCGAAGGCGCGAGAGTCAAGGGCAGCCGAGACTGCGTGACCAGCGCATAGTCGGCCTTGTGCGGGGTCTTGGACCTCTGACGCTTACCATTCAGACCCGCTGGCCTTGATGTCGAACTGCCGCCGCCGTTCGTCGCCCTGCAGCTTGAACTTGGCGGGCCCGAAGGTGGTCGCGCCGCCGTTTGCAACGGTCTGACGCACCCACGCCCTGGCCTTCGCGGGGTCGCTGCCTTCGAAGTGAAGGCCGGCGAGCGCGACGAAGACGCGGAGCGCGAGGTCGTCTTTCGGGCGCTCGGTCTGGCTGACCGTCGCGGTGATGTACTCGATCTTGCCCGGCGCCGTCCCGTAGAAGCGGGTCTTGTAGCTGACGAGGGGCGTGCCGGACTCGCACGACCAGACGCTGAACTTGTTCTCCAGCACCGGCCCCGTGCACGTCAGTCCCGCCGAGCCGAGCGCCTGTCGAATGTCGTTGGCCCAGAGACCCCTCAGCCAGCGGTCCTCGGTCACGTCGGCGGCGGGCTTCTGAGCCTCGCTCGCGGCCGGCGGAGCGGCCGCCTCGTGGTCGGCGCTGCCTCCGCACCCCGGCACGGCGACGGCCAGCAGCGCGGCGGAGGCCAGGCCGAGAGCCGAAAGCCTCGAGCCTCTCCAAAGCCCGAAGCCCGAAGCCTGAAGCCTTTTCACGATTGTCATCTCACCTCCAGCCGCGCCTGGATGGCCTCGAAGAACAGGTTTGAGATCTTGTCATACCCGGCCTCGGTCAGGTGGAGGCCGTCCGCCCCGATGTACTCGGGCGTCGCCCCCGCCTGCCCGCCGAACCCGGCGTAGATGTCCACGAGGTACGCGCTGGTCGCCGACGCAACCGCCCGGAGGCTCTGGTTGTACGTGGGGACGAAGGTCGCTCCCGCGGCGTTGCTCCGCTGTGGTGGAAGGGTCGCGAGGAAGACGACGGCCCCGCGCCCCTGCGCGGTGCGGATCATCTGCCTGACGTTCTCGGCCGCGCTCGTGATGTACGAGGCTCCGTCGAGCCGGTTGAGGTCGTTGGCGCCGTGCATGAGCAAGAGCACCTCCACCGGTGCACGGGTGGTAAGCACACTGGGCAGCCGCGCCAGTCCCTGCGAAGTCCACTCCCCGCCGAAGCCCTCATTGACGACCGTCGCCGATTGCGAGGTGTACTTGCCTCGCAGCATTGCCTGCAGGTCGCTGGTGTACGAAGTGGGGTACTCCTCCAGGGCCGAGACGACCCGTGACAGCTTCCCCTCGGTCAGGCTGTCGCCGAACGCCACGAAACGCGTGTATTGCACCCGCACGGTGCTGGTCACCGTCACCGTGAAACCGCAGGTGGCCTGGCGTGCAAGCGCATCGGCGGCCGTGCACCCGACGCTGGTCAGGCCGATGGGGAATGTCGTGCCGGACGCCGGCGAGCAGGACACGGTGACGGGTGGGGCGCCGCCGATTGCCGTCGGCGCGTCGTAGGTGACCGTCATCGGCTTGCCGTCGGTGGACGTGCGCGACACCCCGGTCGGGCAGTTGATTGACGGGGCGTCCGGCGGCGGAGGGGGCACGATGGGAGAGGAGCAGGAAACGGCCAGCGCCGCCACGATCAAGGCGACGAAGGCCGCGCGGTGGATTGGTCCGGAGGAAACCGGCGCCGGAAGAGCTGCCATGTTGCTGAGGCAATTCTAGTTGGTCAGAGAGCACCTTGACCACTGTCCAGGAGCAATTCGACAAATTGGCCAAGTGGGTCGGTTGGTTGAACATGCGCCGCGACGCCGTGCTGGCGGGCCTCGCCGCCGTTGCGCTCTGGCTCATTGCTGCGAGCCTCATGCGACGACTGTCGGCGTAATGTGCGCTCGCCCGTGAGCACAAGCACCTCGAGCACTGCACCTTCAGCACCCTCGGCACCAGCACCGCCAGCACGTCCGGCACCCCGGCACCTCCAGCACGACGCGTTTTGCATTCCGCATTCTTGTCGATGTAAGCTTCGGGCTCCGGTCGTGTAGCCTGCCCCCCCGATTGCCGACTCCTGACTCGTGACTTGTGACTTCTTCGTAGGTCAGCCGTATGCCCGAACCCAATCGGAAAGCGCGTGGGGTGGTCGTCATCCACGCGGAGCGGTGCAAGGGGTGCGCACTCTGCGTGGAGTTCTGCCCGACGGACGTGCTCGCGCTGTCGAGCGCGTTCACCAGCAAGGGGTATCACCCGCCCGAGGTCGTGCGCGCGGAGGCGTGCTCCGGCTGCGACCTGTGCGGCATGTACTGCCCCGACTTCGCGATCTACGGCTACCGGGTCTGACGCCTGTTGACTTGCTCTCCCCGAGGTTTCCATGCATGCCGATCCGGCTGGCGTCCTGACGGGCGCCCACTTCCTCGACGGCGACCACGCGTGCTGTGAGGGCGCGCTGGCGGCGGCGTGCCGCTTCGTCGCCGGCTACCCGATCACCCCCTCCACCGAGGTCGTCGAGCGCATCGCCCAGCGCTTCCCGCAGGTGGGCGGGGTGTTCATCCAGATGGAGGACGAGCTGGCCTCGTCCATCGCCATCGCGGGCGCCGTGTGGGGCGGCAAGAGCGCCATGACGGTGACCTCGGGCCCCGGGCTTCTCGCTGATGATGGAGCACGTCGGGTTCGCGGTGATGACCGAGACGCCGTGCGTCTTCGTCAACGTGCAGCGCGGCGGGCCGTCCACGGGCCTGCCGACGCTGCCCGCGCAGGCGGACATGATGCAGGCGCGCTGGGGATCGCACGGCGACTACGAGATCATCGCCCTCTCGCCCAACTCGCCGCAGGAGTGCTTCGACCTGACGGTCAAGGCGTTCAACCTCGCCGAGCAGTACCGCGTGCCGGCCCTCGTGATGATGGACGAGTGCGTCGGCCACATGATGGAGCGCGTGGACATCCCGAGGCCCGAGGAGATCGACATCTACCCGCGCCAGTGGACGAAGGCGCCGCCGGGCGACTACCTGCCCTACGCCGCGGGCGAGGACATGGTTCCCGCGATGGCGAGGGCCGGCGAGGGCCACCGCTTCCACATGACGGGCCTCACGCACGACGAGAAGGGCTACCCGGACATGACGGTGCCGGGGCAGGCGAAGCTGCTGGGGCGGCTCATCGACAAGATCAAGAAGAACGCTGCGGCGTTGACCGACGTGGTCGCCGACGGGCTGGAGGACGCGGACGTCGTGGTGGTCTCCTACGGGATCACCTCGCGCGTGGCGCTGCCGGCCATCGCGGCGGCGCGGGCCCGGGGGCTCAAGGTCGGCTCGCTGCGCCTGCGCGTCGTGTGGCCCTTCCCCGAGCACCTGGTGAAGGACCTCGCCGGCCGCGTGAAGGCGTTCGTCGTGCCCGAGCTGAACATGGGCCAGATGGTCCGCGAGGTGGAGCGGCTGGCCGGCGGGGCGCGCGTGCTCGGCGTGCCGCACGCCGGCGGCACCGTGCACAACCCGGCCGTCATCGAGCAGGCGATCACGGAGGCTCTGCGATGAGCGTGGAAAACCCGGTCGAGCGATATCTCCGCACCGATCGCATGCCGCACATCTGGTGCCCGGGCTGCGGCATCGGCACCACCGTCAACTGCTTCACCCGCGCGCTCGACGAGTGCGGGATCCCGATGGATCGCCTCGCGGTGGTCTCGGGCATCGGCTGCACGGGCCGCGTCGCGGGCTACATGCACGTGGACTCGTTCCACACCACGCACGGCCGCGCGATCCCGTTCGCCACGGGCCTGAAGCTCGCGGCGCCCGACATGAAGGTGGTCGTCTACTCGGGCGACGGCGACCTGTTCGCCATCGGCGGCAACCACTTCATCCACGCCGCCCGGCGCAACCTCGACATGACCGTCATCTGCGTCAACAACCTTACCTACGGCATGACCGGCGGGCAGCTGACGCCGACCACCCCGGAGGAGGCCATCGCCTCGACGACGCCCTACGGGAACTTCGAGCAGCCGTTCAACCTGCCGTACCTGGCGGACTCGTGCGGCGCGGTGTACGTGGCGCGCTGGACCACCTACCACGTGACGCAGATGAAGAAGTCGATGAAGGAGGCGCTGCAGAAGAAGGGCTTCTCGTTCGTCGAGGTCATCTCGCCGTGCCCGACCCTCTACGGCCGCCGCAACCGCATCGGCGACTCGCTCGACGAGATGAAGCAGTACAAGCAGCGCAGCGTCATCAAGAACGGCGGCGATACCAAGGAAGTCTCCCTGGGGATGACCGGCCCGATCGTGGTCGGCAAGTTCGTGGACCGCGATCGCACCACCTACCAGGATGCGATGGAACAATTCTATTCGCGCAAGCTGGGCAACCGGTACGCGCGCGCGAGTCAGTAATGGCCCAGACGCAGATTCGCATCGGGGGGTTCGGCGGGCAGGGTGTCATCCTCAGCGGGATCATCATCGGGCGCGCGGCCGCGATCCACGCCGGCCTGCACGCGACGCTGGTCCAGAGCTTCGGTCCCGAGGCGCGGGGCAGTTCGTCGAGCGCGGAGCTGATCGTGGCTGACGAGCCGATTCTGGTATCCCTACGTCAAGGACCTCGATATGCTCGTGGTCCTCTCGCAGGATGCCTACGTGAAGTTTTCGCCGGCGCTGAAGAAGGGCGGTCTGCTCGTGACCGAGGCGGACCTCGTCACGCTGAACTCACCGGCACCCGACGCCCGTCACTTCGTCGTGCCCGCCACGCGCCTGGCCGAGGAGATCGGCCGCAAGATCGTGCTGAACATCATCACCGTCGGCTTCTTCGGCGCCGTGAGCCAGCTGATGCCACAGGAGGCGCTCGAGAAGGCCGTCAAGGAGTCGGTGCCGCCCGGCACGCTCGACCTCAACCTGCGCGCATTCCGCAAGGGGTGGGATGCGGGGCAGGAGGCGCTGGCCGCCGTGCGCGTCACGGTGTAGTGCGGCGCGGAGCATTGAGAGTTGGGAATTGGGAGTTGGGAATCGAGAGGCGGCCGGTTCAACCGTGACCGCAACACCCCTCTTGTAGCGAATCCCGTCAGGTCGTCGGTCTTCCCAGCTTCGGCACCTCGGTCTCGGGTGAGTGCACTTCGTACAGGTTCCCCGAGCCGTCGATGCCGTACGTGGCCAAGGCGTCGCTCACCTCGTCGCCCTGGAGCGCCGTCCGGGTCTCCCCCTCGAGGAGCTGGTCCATCGGGGCGTCCGGGAACACCGACGGCGCCGGCGGCACGGACGGCAGGCGGCTCCCGGTCGCCACGTAGTAAGGCTGTTTCTCCCCCCCGTCGTCCAGGCGGGCGGTCACCCCAGTCCAAAGAAACGCCGCCGCCACGAGCGTCGTGACGCCGGTCGCCGTGCCAACCCGGACGAGTAAGGACCTCTCCACGACCTCCCCCACGGGACGCCACCGCCGCAGCGGTTCGACCGTCGACTTGTGAAGACCCGCCGCGGCCGACTGCAACGGCGGTGCCAGCTCCCAAACCGGGGCTCGCTGCCACCTCCTCCTGGCCCAGGAGTTGCTCTGATGGGTGGGTATGCCATTCTCCAGGCTCCAGTTATCGACACGGCTGGCCGCCATCGCCCGCCGCGGGCGCCCGGCGCTCGCTTTCGTCATACGTCATAAACGCATCGGCTTTGCGGGAGCCGGCGTCGTCTTCCTGCTGCTCGTGGTCTGCGTTGTCTATGCGGGCCGTTACGCCGCCGGAGTGTTCGCCGGCCTTCCCGACCGCCAGCAATTGACAAAACTCGGGCAGATGGCGCAGGCCACCCGGATCCTCGACCGCGACGGTGAGACGGTCTTTACGCTGAGCCGGGAGGAGCGGATCGAGGTGGCCCTGTCGCGCGTGTCGCCGCACATGATCCAGGCGCTCCTGGCGATCGAGGACCAGCGATTCTACGAGCACCGCGGCATCGACACCGTCCGGCTGGTGGGTGCGGCATGGGCCAATCTGCGGCAGGGGCGCGCCGCCCAGGGTGCGAGCACCCTCACGCAGCAGCTGGCCCGCCAGGCCTTCCTGACGGCGGACAAGACACTTCAGCGAAAGCTCCGCGAGATGGTCGTCGCCCGGCGGATCGAGCAGCTGTTCAGCAAGCGCGAAATCCTGCAGCTCTACCTGAACAAGGTGTACTTCGGCAACGGGCTGTACGGCGTCGAGGCCGCGTCGCGCGGGTACTTCGCCAAGTCCGCCTCCGACCTGACGGTAGCGGAAGCGGCCCTGCTGGCAGGTCTCGTCAAGTCGCCTTCCGGCTACGCGCCGACCGTGAATCTCGAGCGGGCGGTGCTCCGGCGCAACGTCGTGCTGAAGGAGATGCTCGCCGCCAGGGTGATCTCCCGCGAGGTGTTCGAGAAGGCCAGGGCGGAGAACGTCGAGCTGCGCGACGCCCTGCGCCGCGACGAGCCGTGGGGCCAGCACTTCAAGGAGCACGTGCGGCAGGAACTGGTCCAGCGCTTCGGCGTCGAGCGCGTCTTCGAGGGTGGCCTCCGCGTGATCACCACGCTCGATCGGCGTATGCAGCAGGAGGCCGAGGCGGCGGTGGCCAAAGCGCTCGCAGACCTCGACGGGAGACGGGAGAAGCTCGCGGCCCGCGTCCGCAAGGCCTCCGCCGCGACTCTCGCGCCGGATTCCGGGGAGCTCCTCGAAGCCGCGCTCGTGGCGATCGACCCGGCGACCGGCGAGGTGCGCGCGCTCGTCGGAGGGCGCGACTATGGCACCAGCCGCTTCAACCGCGCGACCCAGGCGCGCCGGCAGCCGGGCTCCGCCTTCAAGCCGCTGGTATTTGCCGCCGCCCTGGAGTACGGGTTCACGCCGGCCTCCATGCTCGACCGCCTCGACGACCCCGTGATGACGCCGGAAGGCCCCTGGGTTCCCGAGGACGAACACCTCGAGAGCGCGACGATGACGCTGCGGACCGCGTTGAGGACGTCGAGCAACCGCGCGGCCGTGAGGTTGCTCCAGGAGGTCGGGATCCCGCGCACCATGGACTACGCGCAGCGCGTGGGCCTTGGCGCCGTGCCCGGCGTCCCCTCGCTCGCGCTCGGATCCGGAGAGGTCACGTTGCTGACGCTGGCCTCGGCGTATCTGCCGTTCGCCAACGGGGGTCTTGCCCGTCCCGCGTCCTTCGTCAAGAGGGTGGAGGACCGCGACGGCCGGGTGATTTACGAAGCCTCCGTGTCGGAGACGCGGGTGATCAGCGAGCAGACGGCGTTTCAGATGGCGCAGATGCTCGCGGACGTCGTCAACGCGGGGACGGCATACAGTGCGAGGCGGCTCGGGTTCACGCTCCCCGCGGCAGGCAAGACCGGCACGACGAACGACTACGCCGACGCCTGGTTCGTGGGGTTCACGCCAAAGCTGCTCACCGGCGTGTGGGTGGGGTTCGATCAGCCGCGGACGATCATCCGTGACGGCTACGCCGGCGAGGTGGCCGTGCCTCTCTGGGCCCGCTTCATGGTGGCCGCCACCAAGGGCGACAAGCCTTCGTGGTACGCGCCGCCCAAGGGCCTCGTCGGCGCGCGGGTGTGCCGGCTTTCCGGGCTATTGGCGACGCCCGGGTGTGACCAGGTGCCGACATTGACCGACGAGGGCGAGTTCCGCATGCGGGCGTTGTCCTACACCGAGTACTTCGTGAAGGGGACAGAGCCGGCAGGCTATTGCCCGCTCCACGCCAATATCTCGCTCGACCGGTACGCCGGTCCCGTCGGCGTACCCGACGACGAACGCTTCTCGTCAGCCGTGAACGCCGCGCCGCCTGCGGCCGCCGCCGCCGCCGGTACGGCAGGGACTTCGACCGCCGGCGCACCGGCAGGCGCATCCCCCGAGAAGGCCTCGGACACCAAGAAGAAGAAGGGCTTCTGGGGGAAGGTATGGGGCGCGCTCAAGGGTGCGGACGACAAGAAGAAGGAGGACGAGAAGAAGAAGGAAGAGCAGAAGAACTGAACAACGGTGGCCAGTGGCCGGTGGTCAGTGGCCGGTGGTCAGCGGATCACGTAGCCGGTGGACCGGGTAGCTCAGCGGCAGCGTTGTGATCTACTGACCACTGCCCACTGGCCCCTGCTCGAAGCTTCGCCCGTGATAGTATCCCTCCTGGTCGGTGATGCCCTTCTCCGAGGTCGTCGGTCACGCTCGTCCTCTGGGCCTGCTCTCCCGGTCCCTTGCGCACGGCTCGCTGCCGCCAAGCCTCCTGTTTTCCGGCCCCGAGGGCGTGGGGAAGCGCCTGGTGGCCAAGGGTGTGGCGCAGGCGCTGAACTGCCTGGACCTGCGCATCGGGCCGGCAAGGCATGACGCCGGGCTTCCGCTCGACGCCTGCGGTTCGTGCCCGGCGTGCCGCAAGATCGAGCGCGGCGTGCACGCGGACCTGCTCGTGCTCGAGCGGCCCGAAACCGGGTCGGTGAAGATCGACGAGGTCCGCGAGGCGGTGGCATCGACGGGCTACCGGCCCTTCGAGGGGCGCCGCCGGATCGTGATATTCGACGAAGCCGACAGGCTGAACCCCGAGTCCCAGAACGCCCTGTTGAAGAGCCTCGAGGAGCCGCCGGCTTCGTCGGTGTTCATCCTGGTCTCTTCCAGGCCGGAGACGCTGCTGGCGACGGTCCGGTCGCGCTGCTCGCGGTTGCGGTTCGGGCGGCTGACGGCGGTCGAGGTCGCCCGGATGCTCGCCGAGCGGCACGGGATGGACCCGGCCGAGGCCTACGCGGCGGCCGCCGTGGCCGACGGCAGCCCCGGGCGGGCGCTGTCGGCGGGTTCACGGGCGTTCCGGTCCGCTCGCGAGGCGGCGCTCTCGGTCCTCAGGACGGCATCGGGCCGGACCTCCCCCGCGGACCGTCTGCAGGCCGCCGCCGCGCTGACATCGGGGAAGGCGCCGGCGGGCGAGCGCGAGGAACTCGCCACGCGCGTGCGCCTGCTCGCGTCGCTCGTGCGGGACGTCGCGCTGGTGGCCCAGGGTGGCGGCGACGACTCTTTGGCTAACGCCGACCTGGCGGGGGAACTGGCAGGCTTTGCCGCAGCGTTCGATGATGAGCGGGCGGTGAGGGCCTTCGGCTGCGCCGACCAGGCGCTGGCGGCTCTCAGGAGAAACGCCAGTCCGAAGGTCGTGGCGGCCTGGCTGGCGGTGCACGTATAGGGCGGAACTACGACAGTGGGCGAGACGCCGGACGACACCACCGTGCGCGTGACACTCAGCTGCTGCGGGCGGCCCGTGGCCTGTTCCGCGTCTCGCTGTCTCCCGCGTCCGCTGCGAGCCGGTGTGCCGGTCGTCGTCGAGACCGACACGGGCCTGGCTTTCGGCCACGTGGCCTCCGTCCCTGCCGTGGCGTCGGGCTCCGGCGCCGCGAGCCGGACCGAGGGGCCCCAGCGTGTGATCCGGCTGGCGTCCGACGAAGACGTCTCCGTGCGGCGGCGGCACCGCCAGCGGGAGCAGGAGGCGTACCGCGTCGCGCTGCTGAAGATCCGGGAGCGCGGCCTCGCGATGAAGCTGACGCGGGTCGAGCAGCTCTACGACGGCTCGCGCCTGGTGTTCTACTTCACCGCCGAGGGCCGCGTGGACTTCCGCGAGCTGGTTCGCGAGCTGGCCGCGGAGTTCCGCAGCCGGATCGAGATGCGCCAGATTGGCGTGCGCGACGAGGCGCGGATGGTGGGCGGCTACGGCTCCTGCGGCCGGCCCCTGTGCTGCGCCTCGTGGCTCCAGTCGTTCGAGCCGGTCTCGATCAAGATGGCCAAGCAGCAGGACCTGAGCCTCAACCCCTCGAAGCTCTCCGGTCTCTGCGGCCGGCTGAAGTGCTGCCTCCGCTACGAGCTGCCCGAGGGCAAGATGCCGCGGCGAGCCGACGTCCGCGACGAGGCGCTGGACGATCGAAACGGCAACGGGCTCGCCAACGGCAACGGGCTCGCCAACGGCAATGGGCTCGCCAACGGTAACGGGATCGCCAACGGCAACGGGCTCCCCAACGGGCGCTGAGGCGATCGCCGTTCGCGTCCTCGGTGTTTTCTCCATTCTCCATTCTGGAATCTGACTCCCATGTCCCGTCCTCGATGGCCCTCACGGTTGGCGACCCGGCAGGCGTCGGGCCGGAGATTGTGGAGAAGGCGGTCCGCGACGCCAGGGTCCTCGAGGCTTGTGAACCCCTCGTCTACGCGCCTCCCTCGCCGCTGTCGTTCCGCCCCGGCGTGCTCGCCGCGGCGGCCGGCCGTGCCGCGTACGACGGACTCGTCCGGGCCGTGGACGATGCCCGGGCGGGCCGCGTGGACGCGCTGGCCACGGCGCCGATCAACAAGGAGGCCTTCGCGCTGGCCGGCCTTCACTGGAAGGGGCACACCGACCTGCTCGCGCACCTGACCGGCGCGCGCCAGGTGGCGATGATGTTCTACTCCGAGCGCCTGCGGGTGGTGCTGGCCACCGTTCACGTGGCGCTCCGCGACGTGTCCTCCCTGGTGACACGGCAGGGCCTCGAGGCGCTGATTCGCCTCACCGCGCGCGAGCTGCCGCGCTTCGGCTTCGCGTCGCCCCGCCTGGCCGTCGCGGGTCTCAACCCTCACGCGGGCGAGCACGGCGTGATCGGTCGGGAGGACGACGAGACGCTGCGGCCCGCGATCGAGGCGTGCGCGGCGGGCGGCATCGACGTGAGCGGGCCCTACCCGGCGGACACGCTGTTCGTGCGCACGATGCGCGGCGAGTTCGACGCGGTCATCGCGTGCTACCACGACCAGGGGCTGGTGCCGATCAAGCTCGTGGCGTTCGGGAAGGCGGTGAACGTGACGCTCGGCCTGCCCATCATCCGCACGTCGGTCGATCACGGCACGGCCTTCGACATCGCGGGCAAGGGCGTGGCCGACCCGGGCAGCATGGTCGAGGCGGTGCTGCTCGCCGCGCGCCTGGCGGCCGGTCGCGCGACGCGTGCCATGTAGAATTGGGTCGAGGGGCCAGCGGCTGCCAGCTGTCAGCTGCCCGCTGCCAGCTGATTGCCATGCCCGAGAAGACCGAGCGCCAGAAGGCGGAGAAGATCGTCGCCGACAACCGCAAGGCGCTGCACGACTACCATATTCTCGAGACCTTCGAGGCCGGCGTCGCGCTGCTCGGCACCGAGGTGAAGGCGATCCGCGAAGGCCGGGTGAACCTGCGCGACAGCTACGGCCGCGTCGAGGGCGGCGAGGTGTTCGTCCTCAACATCCACATCAGCCCCTACAGCCATCGCGGGTACGCGGACCACGAGCCCTTGCGCCGCCGGAAACTGCTGCTCCACAAGCACGAGATCCGGAAGGTGCTGGGCAAGACGGCCGAGCGCGGGATGACGCTGGTCCCGCTCCGGATGTACTTCAAGGGCGGCCGGATCAAGCTCTCCATCGGCCTCGCGAAGGGCAAGAAGGACTACGATCGGCGCGAGACGATCAGGCAGCGCGAGACCGACCGCGAAACGCGGGCGGCTCTCAAGGAGCGCCAGCGGTAGCCCTCGGACAAGACCGGAATTCCAGATTACAGGTTCGTAATCGCCGAACTCGGGGAGTCCCGGCGTTCCTCCACCGCGATTCCGAATTCCCTCTTGAAACATCCTTGTTTCGCCTTTTCTTTCCCAGCGCGGGTGTAGGTACCTCGCTTGCGAATACCTGGAGCGTATTCGCCCTGTTCTGGGACAGATTATGGCCACACCAGTTCGCCGCCTTGTGTTCCTCCTCCTCGCGATCTTCGCCCTCTCCGCTCCTCTCCACGCCGCGAATGTGACCATCGCGTGGGATCGAAACCCGGAGCCGGAGGTGCGGTACGTCGTTCATTGGGGAACACAGCACCTGGTGTACACCGCGAGCGCCTCCGCGGGCACCGCCACCTCCTACACGGTCGCGAACCTGACGGCAGGCCGGACATATTACTTCGCCGTGCAGGCGACGTCGCCCGAGGGGCTGGCAAGCCCGCTGTCCGATGAAGTCAGTTTCACGCCCGCCACCGGCACGACCCCTCCCCGCCTCGTCATCGGCGACTTCGACGGCGACTCGCTGGCCGACCCGGTGGTGTACCGGGCGAACAGGGGCATGTGGTACATCCTGGAGACCGGCACCGGGCAGACGCAGCCGCGCGCCGTGCAGTGGGGCTCGCCCACTGACGTCCCGGTGCCTGGCGACTGGGACGGCGATGGCCGGACGGACATCGCCGTCTGGCGGCCTGCGACCGGCTACTGGTACATCCTCAACTCCAGCAGCAACTACGACCAGGGCAGTTACGTGGCGATCCAGTGGGGTGCGCCGACCGACCGGCCGATCCCTGGCGATTACGATGCCGACGGCCGGTTGGACATCGCGGTCTACCGCCCCTGGAGCGGCTACTGGTACATCCTGCTCTCCAGCGAGGATTTCGCCGTCGAGACCTACCGCGGCGTTCAATGGGGGGCGCCGACCGACGTGCCAATGCCCGCCGACTACGACGGCGACGGAGTGACCGACATCGCCGTCCGGCGCCCGTGGAACGGCACGTGGACTTCCTCCGCTCCAGTGACAACTTCAACCGGGCCAACTACCGGGCCATTCAGTGGGGCGGCGGGGCGGATGTCCCGATGACCGGCGACTTCGATGGCGATGCCAGGGCGGACATTGCGGTGTGGCGGCCTTCGAACGGGATGTGGTACGTCCTCAACTCCAGCCAGGACTACAACGCGGCGCAGTTTCGTGCCATCCAATGGGGCAGCCCCACAGACGTCCCGATGCCGGGCGACTACGACGGAGACAACCAGACGGACATCGCCGTCTGGAGGCCGTCGTCGGGTTACTGGTTCGCCCTGCAATCGACCCACAGCTACGACCCCGGCGCCTACATCGGCTACAGGCTCGGCGACCGGGCCGCGGGTGACGTGCCGCTTCGCCTTGGCACGGCCGCAGCCTGGATGCAGTGACCACGGCCGACGGTCTGCCTGACCTCCACGTCACCACGCTCGGGGCCGGCGTCTGCCGGCCCGGCCTCCTTTGACTTCCGAAGGCTCCTCTCGGCGGGCGCCGCCGGGCACCCGCCGGCACCGGGGACGCGCGCTGGCCATGAGCACGTCGTGGAGTGTAGGATCTGACCGGCCCTCTGGGTGGGAGCCAGGCGCCCGCTGACAGCGTCGTCACCGGTCCACGCCCGCCCTGCCGTTCCCGACATCAACCAGCGCGGAGTTCATGGTGCAAACCTCTGCTGTGACCGGCGTTCCCCTGCTCGACCTCAAGGCCCAGTACGAACCCCTCCGCGAACGAGGTCCTCGCGGCCATCACCCGCGTGTGCGACAGCCAGCGGTTCATCGGCGGGCCCGAGGTCGAGGGCCTCGAGCAGGAGCTCGCCGCGGACTCTCGACGTGCGCGAGGCGGTGGGCGTGTCGTCGGGGACCGACGCGCTGCTGGCCGCCATGATGGCCGCTCGGCATCGGCCCGGGCGACGAGGTGATCACCACCACCTACTCGTTCTTCGCGACCGCCGGCTGCGTGTCCCGGCTGGGCGCGACGGCCGGTGTTCGTGGACATCGACCCGGTCACCTACAACATCGACGCCTGCGCGGCGTGGCCGCCGCCATCACGCCGCGGACGAAGGCCATCATCCCGGTGCACCTGTTCGGCCAGCGCGGACATGGACCCGATCCTGGAGCTGCGCGCACGCCGCGGGCATCGCGGTCATCGAGGATGCGGCGCAGGCCATCGGCGCCCGGTACAAGGGCCGCGCCGGTCGGAGGCCTCGGAACGCTCGGCTGCTTCTCGTTCTTCCCGAGCAAGAACCTCGGTGCGTTCGGCGACGGCGGCCTGGTGACGACGAACGACCCGGCGCTGGCCACCGCGTGCGGCTGCATCCGCAACCACGGCATGGAGCCGAAGTACTATCACCACGTCGTGGGCGGCAACTTCCGCCTCGACGCCCTGCAGGCGGCCGTGCTCCGCGTGAAGGCGCCGCACCTGCCGGCCTGGACCGAGGGCCGCCGCCGCAACGCCGCGCGCTACCGCGAGCTGCTCGGCGCCGCTGGCCGCAGCCGGGCGCGTGGTGCTGCCGGTGGAGCCCGCAGACCGGTACCACATCTACAACCAGTTCGTCATCCGGGTGAGCAACCGCGACGCGGTCCGGGGCGTCCTGGACTCGCGCCGGATCGGGACGGAGATCTACTACCCGGTGCCGTTCCACCTGCAGGAGTGCTTCGCGGCCTCGGCTACCCGGCCGGGGCATTCCCGGAGGCGGAGCGGGCGGCCGCGAGCACGATCGCGCTGCCGATCTACGGCGAGTTGACAGACGACCAGCTGGTCTATGTGGCGGACGCGCTCGCGTCCGCACTCGGAGCATCATGAAGATTGCCCAACCGACCAGCTACGACCGTGGAGACGCCGCCGCGCAAGTCCCGCATCCCGAGCGTCACCACGCAGATCTTCATCGGCCTGATCATCGGCATCGTCGTCGGCTACGTCTGGCCGGCGTTCGGCGTCTCGATCAAGCCGCTGGCGGATATGTTCCTGCGGATGATCAAGATGATCATCGCGCCGCTGCTGTTCTCGACGCTGGTCGTCGGCATTGCCGGGACCGGCGACCTCAAGGCGATGGGGCGCATCGGCCTGAAGGCGATCATCTACTTCGAGGTCGCCACCACGCATCGCCCTCTTCTGGGGCCTGGCGCTGGTGAACTGGTTCCAGCCGGGCGCGGGCCTCACGGTGCCGATCGGCGAGGGCTCCGCGGAGCTGGCCGCGCTTGCCACCAAGCAGCAGAGCGGGTGGGACATCCTCCTGCACCTGTTCCCGACATCGGTGTTCGACGCGATGGCCCGGGGCGACATCCTCCAGGTGGTCGTGTTCTCGATCTTCTTCGGCATCGCGCTCGCGGCCATCGGCGAGAAGGGGAAGCCGGTCGTCGACTTTCTCGACGCCGTGGCGCAGCTGATGTTCAAGTTCACCGGCTACGTGATGCTGTTCGCACCCATCGGGGTCACGGCGGCCATCGCGGCCACGGTCGGCGGCAAGGGGCTGGGCATCCTGTGGACGCTGGGCAAGCTCGTCCTGCTGATGTACGGCGGGCTGGCGGTGTTCGCGCTCGTCGTGGTCGGCGGCGTGTCGTATCTCATCCGCGTGCCGTTCCTGCCCTTCCTCAAGGCGATCCGCGAGCCGTTCCTGATCGCCTTCACGACGGCGAGCAGCGAGGCGGCGCTGCCCAAGGCGCTGGAGGTGATGGAGCGCTTCGGCTGCCCGAAGAACATCGTCGGCCTGGTGCTCCCCACGGGCTACAGCTTCAACCTGGACGGCACGACGCTCTACCTGTCGCTGGCGAGCGTGTTCGTCGCGCAGCTGGCCGGCGTCGAGATGAACCTGGGGCAGCAGATGGTGATGATGCTGACGCTGATGCTCACGAGCAAGGGCGTGGCCGGCGTGCCGCGGGCGGCGCTCGTGGTGCTGACCGCCACGCTGACCTCGTTCGGCCTGCCGCTGGAGGGCGCCGCCATCCTTCTCGGGATCGATCAGATCATGGACATGGGCCGCACGGCGGTGAACGTGATGGGCAACTGCATCTCGACCGCGGTGGTGGCGCGCTGGGAAGGCGTGTTCGACGACGGCCGGATGCGCGAGTTCATCGCGGGAAAGGCCGCCTGATGCGGTCCTGGTGACGGGGGCCGCCGGCCGGCTCGGCAGGGCCGTGGTCGGCAGTTGTCGAGCAGCCCACGAGGTCCGGCGACCACCGTCGACGACCTCGACATCAGCGACAACGCGGCCGTGGAGCCGTGGTCGCCGACGTGCAGCCCGGAGGCCATCGTCAACTGCGCCGCGTATACCGACGTCGATGGCGTCCGAGGATTATCCCGTTGCGGCGCTGGCTGTCAATGCGTTCGCCGTGCGGCTCCTGGCCGCGGCCGCGAGGGACGCCGGCGCCATCCTCGTCCACTACAGCACCGACTTCGTGTTCGACGGTCGGCCAGCCAGCCTTACACGGAGGAAGATGCTCCGAACCCGCGAAGCACGTACGCCTGCTCGAAGCTGATGGGGAGTGGCTGGCCCCGGACGCGCCGCGGCACTACGTGCTGCGCGTGGAGAGTCTCTTCGGATCGATCGACCCGACCCCGCGGGGCGACGGACGAGCGTGGACCGGATCATCGACGCGCTCGCCCGGGGGGAGGTCGCGCGCGTCTTCGTCGACCGCACGGTTTCTCCCAGCTACACGACCGACGTCGCATGGGCCACCGACGCGCTTCTCGAGCGCGCGGCGCCGCCGGGCCTGTACCACTGCGTGAACTCCGGGTCCTGCACCTGGAAGCAACTGGCCGATGAGATCGGCCCGCCAGATGGGACTTACGCCCAAACTCGAGGCGATCAGGATGTCGGAGGCGCGGCTGAAGGCGGAACGGCCCATCTACTGCGTTCTCTCCAACGACAAGCTCGAAAGGGCTGGCCTCGCGATGCCGTCCTGGCAGGATTCCATCGCGCGTCACCTGCGGGCTCGCGGGCTGGCTCGCGGCTGAGTGCGCCACCGCGCCGTCTTGACCCTGTTCGCGCCAAGACCATACAATTCCGAGCTCTGCAACAGGGCCCGACGCATGTCCAAGCGCGCACTCATCACCGGCATCACCGGCCAGGACGGCTCGTACCTGGCCGAGCTGCTGCTCGAGAAGGGCTACGAGGTCACGGGCGTCGTCCGTCGGACGAGCGCGCCCAACTGCTCGAGCGGATCGAGCACCTGCTCGACCGGATCAGCCTCCGCCCGGCCGACCTGCTGGACCAGCTGTCGCTGATCCGGCTGCTCGACGCCGTCCAGCCCGACGAGGTCTACAACCTCGCCGCCATGTCGTTCGTGCCGCGCCAGCTGGAACCAGCCGATGCTCACCGGCGAGTTCACCGCGCTCGGGCGTCACGCGCATGCTCGAGGCGATGCGCCAGGTCGATCCCGCGCATCCGCTTCTACCAGGCCTCGTCGAGCGAGATGTTCGGCAAGGTGCGCGAGGTGCCCCAGACCGAGCTCACGCCGTTCTACCCGCGCAGCCCGTACGGCGTGGCGAAGGTCTACGGCCACTACATCACGGTCAACTACCGCGAGAGCTACGGCCTGTTCGCCTGCTCCGGCATCCTCTTCAACCACGAATCGCCGCGGCGCGGGCTGGAGTTCGTCACGCGCAAGGTCACCGACGGCGGCGGCCCGCATCAAGCTCGGGCTGGCGAAGTCCCTGTCGCTCGGCAACCTGGACGCGCGCCGCGACTGGGGCTTCGCCGGCGACTACGTCCGGGCGATGTGGCTGATGCTCCAGCAGGAGCAGCCGGACGACTACGTCGTCGCCACCGGCGAGGCGCACTCGGTCCGCGAGCTGGTGGAGCTGGCCTTCGCCGCGCGCTGGCCTGGACTGGCAGGAGCACGTGCGCGCGGACCCGGCCCTGGTTGCGCCCGGCCGAGGTGGATCACCTCATCGGCGACGCCGGCAAGGCGCGCCGGCGAGCTGGGCTGGGAGCCGACCGTCGACTTCCAGGGGCTGGTCGAGATGATGGTCGACGCCGACCTCGCCGCCCTCACGCGACGAGGTCGCGGCGCGGCGCCTCGGTAGGTGGGCGTCATGTCGTACATGGCCGCGGCCCTCGTCGCGCTGGCCGCCGCGGCGGCGATCGCCTGGTGGCGATCGTCGACCGGCGAGTACCTGCTCCCCCTTCTCCGTTGTGGTCGCCTCGTGGGGCGGCGTCCTGGCGTTGTTCCTGTTGCGGCTCCTGCCCTACCGTCCCATCTCGGGCCGCGCGGCTGCAATCATCGCCCTCGGGGTGGGGTGCCTGCTCGCCGGCATCCTCCTGGCACGCCGTGTCGACCGCCGGCCGGCTCCGCGGCCGTCGGCCGCACCGGGCGCGGAGTGGTGGGCGGCGGGCTACGCCGTCCTGGGGATCGGTGGGACGGCGTGGTACCTCTGGCTCGTTGACCGGCACCTGGGATGGGCGTCCATCCTCTACGACGCGGCCCGCGTCCGGTACGCCCTCGTGACATACGAGATACCGAGCCGCTTCCTTTTCCTGCAGTTCTTCTGCATGGCCTCCCCGCTGGTGGCGCTGTCTCTCGTGGCGGCGGGGCGGCGGCTGCGGTGGTGGGTCTGGGTGCTCGTGCTGGCCGCGTGGAGTGGGACGCTCCTGACCACGGACCGCACCCAGTTCTTCATCGTGCTGCTCACCACCGTGTTCATGTGGCTGTACCGTCGCGGGCCGGCGCTGTCGCTGTCGCGGCTCGCCGTCGTGGTCGGGGTCGCCGGCGTCCTGCTCGCGGCGAATTTCCTGATCGTGGGCTACTGGGTTGGCAAGTCCGCACAGGCCGTCGGAACGTCTCCCTGGGTTACCGCGACCGCGGCTGCCCCCGCGGCCGCCCCCCCGTTGCTTCCGAGGCTCGCCGGTTACGTTTCGACGGTGTACTTCTACGCCACGGGCTCACTCCCGGCGTTTGCGGCCTATGTCGAGGCCGAGCATCCCCCGACATACGGTGTGCAGGCGTTGTACCCGGTTGCGCGCCTGCTGCAACGGGCGGGCGTGCTGACGAGCGGGGTCCCTTCCGCCATCCCCCCTTCGGTGACCATCGTGGAGGAGGGTGGGCACACCGTCGGGTTCAACGCCTATACCTTTCTCTACTATCCGTATCAGGACTTCGGCGGGGCGGGGGTGGCCGTCTATTGCCTGCTGATCGGAATGCTCGCCGGGATGTCCTTCGAACGCATGAAGCTGGCGAGGACCTCGGCCCTCCACCTGCTCGTGATCGGGCAGATATCGATGGCGTTGGCGTTGTCCGTTTTCGTCAACAAGTTCAACAACACCGCCTCCTGGTACATCTTCGTGCTGTCGGTGGCCCCCTTCGTGCTGCCTCGCGCGGTCGCGGGATCGCGACGCTCGGGCAAGAGGTGAGTTCCGGGTGACCGACGCAGCGCCGCGCCACTCGGCGTACCGACGGCTCGCGGCGAACACCGGCGCCGCGTTCGCGGGACGGCTCGCCGCGATCGTCCTCGCACTGATCGTCTCCACCGTCCTCTTCGAGACGCTGGGGCCGGCGCCCTATGGCATCTGGGCCTTCTGCTACATGCTCCTGGGTACCAGGCGCTCTTCGACCTTGGCCTGGGCGCCACGGTCGAACGGCTCGTCGCGCGCGCATACTACACGTCCGACACCGGGCAGATCGCCCGCGTGCTGAACCAGGCCATGGGCTGCGGTGCGGCAATCGCCGTGGTGTTGCAGGGCGCCGTTCTCGCGGTGCCGGCACGGGACCTGGCCGGCGTCCATGTTGGGCTGTTGCGGTTCGTTCTCCCGCTCTCGCTGCTCCTGTCGCTCTGGGCGTCGATCACCGGCGCGGGGCTCGCGGGCATTCAGCGCCTGGGCCGACTGAACGCGCTGCGAACCGCGATGAACCTCGTGAGCACGGTTGCATTGCTGCTGCTCGTCTTCATGGGCGTACGGCGGCTCGAGTGGCTGATGCTTGCGCACGCGCTGGGCCTGACCGGCGCTTCGCTGCTTGCCTGGCGCAGCCTTCGGCGGGAATTGGGCCCGCTCGCGTTCGGCCCGGTCGTGTGGGACCGCCAGCTGCTCCACGAGTTCGTGCGTTTCGGCGGGGCGGTCCAGGCGGCCTCATTCGGGCCACAGCTCGCCGACCAGGCGTTTCGACTCGTGATCGGTCTGCGCTTCGGCACACCGTGGATGGGCTACTATGACCTCGGGTCGCGGGCGGCCATGGTCTTGCGCTCCTTCGGCGGGACGCTCCTGGTGCCCCTCGTGCCCTTCGGCGTGCAGCAAGAGTTGGCCGGCGGCACGGACGCCCTTACAAGACTGTTCCGAATCACGGTCAGGTACACTGCCCTGTGGCTGCTTCCAGGCTCGGCCGTGGCGCTGTACCATTCGCCGCTGCTCATCTCGCTGTGGCTGGGCGAGTCCGCCGAGAGTTCCCACGTGTTGCTCGTGTTTCAGGTGTTCCTCGTGGTGAAGCTCTCGCCGGCGTCGCGGCACCGGTCGCGATCATGGCACGCGCTGCCGGAGTGCCGGGATTCGAGGCGTGGTTGATGGTGGCCGCCTCCTCCGCGGCCGTGATGGCGGCGCTCGTCGTTCCGGGCGTGCTTCCGGCCCTGTGCGTGTTCGGCGGGTTGCCGGTGTTGGGCGTGTACGCGCTCTGGTGGACCCTGCGAGACCGGGTCGGCGGCACCTCCGGCGCCCTGCGCGACCTGGCCGGGGTTGCCGGCATCACCGTCGTGGCGCTGATTCTCGCGGATCGCTCGACCGCCTCGGGCTGTCTGTCGCGCCGGGGATCAATGCCTCGAGACTGATGATGCACGGTGTCCTGAGCGGCGTTCTGCCGGTGGTGGCCGCCGTGGGCCTCGCCTGGGGCCTGGGGTTGGTGAGCGCGGCCGAACGCCAGTTCCTGCGAAGCATCGGGCTCGTCACGCGGGGGGCGGGTGGCCCAGAGAACGACCGGGCAGAGCCTGCGAGCCGCCTGCCCTCGGCTGACCAGCGATGAAGTTCATCCTGCCCGTTGCCATCGTCGCGTTCGTCCTCTCGGTGGTGGCCACCCACTTCTGCAAGGGGCTGGCGCGCCGGTTCAACCTCGTGTCACGCCCGCGCGGCGACCGCTGGAGTGTCCGCCCCGTTCCGCTGCTCGGCGGCGTCGCCATGGTGGCAACGCTCCTCGTGCTGGTTCCCTTCGCAGTTGACGCCTCCCCGCAGTACCCTGGCGTTCATGGGGGGCGCTCTCACGCTGTTCGCCGTCGGCCTCGCCGACGATGTGCGCGAGATGAGGCCGTGGACGAAGCTCACGGCGCAGGTGGCGGTGGCGGCCGTGATGGCGGGCGTCGGTCTTCAGTTGCGTCTGACTCACGTTCCCCTGCTCGATGCGCTGCTGACGATCGTCTGGATCACGGGCGTCACGAACGCGGTGAATCTGCTCGACAACATGGACGGCCTCGCGGCGGGCGTGGCCGCGATTGGAGCCCTGTTCCGCCTCGGGTTCTTCGTGCTCGACGGGAACGTGGAGGGCGCGATGCTGGCGGCCATCCTCACAGGGACGGCCCTCGGCTTTGTCGTGCACAACTTCGCTCCCGCGTCGATCTTCATGGGCGACGCCGGCAGCCTGTTCCTCGGGTTCTGCCTCAGCGGCCTGAGCCTGGTCGGGGGATATCCCTACTCGCGCAGCCTGATGTCGGTGCTCCTGCTGCCGGTGCTCCTGCTGCTGGTGCCAATCTTCGACACGGCCTTCGTGACGATCAACCGGAGCCTTGCGCGGCGGCCCGTCTCGGTGGGCGGAAGCGATCACACCTCGCACCGCCTCGTCGCCCTCGGGCTCAGTCCCAGGGCCGCGGTCCTCTCGCTGTATTCCGTGGCGGTCCTGTCCGGTCTCGTGGGCGTGTTCACCTACCGGGCAGGCTTTTCGTACGGGTTCGTGCTCATCGTCTTCCTGGGGCTGTCGGTCGCGGTGCTCGGCGTCTACCTGAGCCGCATCCGCGTGTATCCCGATTACCCGCCACGGGCGGGGGACGGGCCTCCGCGCTTCTCGGTTCGGTGCGATACAAGCGGCAGGTGGCGACCCTGCTCGTCGACGCCGTGCTGGTGGCCGTCGCCTATTACACCGTGTACCTGTTCCGTTTCGAGGACGAGGTCGCGGCTCAGCGGGCACGCATCCTGGCATCGCTTCCCGTCGTCGGGGCATGCCAGATGATGGGGTTCTGGTTGTTCCGGGTCCACCAGGGGATCTGGCGGTATGTCGGCCTGCACGACCTGGCGGCGATAGCCGGGGGAGCCTTGACCGGGACCGCGGGGGCCGTGGTGGCCATCGCGTTCCTGCACCGCTTCTCGGGTACTCCCGGACCGTGTTCGTCATCGACTTCGTCCTGCTGGTGGGGTTCGTTGCTGCCAGCCGCCTGTCCATGCGCGCGCTCGGGGAGGTCCTGAGACCGCGCGAGAGCGGGCTCGTGAAGGTGTTGATTTACGGTGCCGGCGACGGCGGTGTCGTGGCATCCCGCGAGTTGCAACGCAACGGCTCGCTCGGTCGGACGCTGGTCGGGTTCCTCGACGATGACCCGAGAAAGCGTCACCGGACGATCCACGGGGTGCCGGTCCTCGGCGGCGCCGATCATCTCGACCGGCTCCTGTCGGCCGGCAACGTCGGCGAAGTCATCATCGCTTCGCGACAGATCGGCGAGGAGAACCTCCTGCTGGTCTCCAGGGCCTGCGCCCGCCACAACGTCCGGGTGGTGAACGCCTTCCTTCGGTTCGAGGAACTGGGCGACGCGGCTGGCGACCGGCCGAGACCTCCCCGTGTTGACGCTGCCGGCCTCAGGCGATAAAATCTTCAAACCATTGCACTTGATGTGTGCGCGATTGTTCTCGAGAAGGGCCACTCCTCGCCCGGGTGTGGGGTCTGACGCACAGGCGGTGCGAGCGGCGGGCGTCCGGGCTCCGTGGACTCCTCCATGCGTAACCGCTACATCCTGCTTGCCGACGTCCCTCTCGTGGCAATCGCCGCGTCCGGCGCCTTCGCCCTGCGGTTCGACTGGCTGTTCACCCACCACCGGCCGGAGTACCTGCCCTTCCTCCTCGCCGTGCTCCTGGTCAAGCCGCCGGTGTTCTACCTGTTCGGCATGTATGGCCGCTACTGGCGCTACGCGACCGCCCACGACCTCGTTGCGGTGACGCTGGCCGTGTCCGCCGCATCGGTCTGCCTGGCGGTGGGCGTCGGGCTGGATACGCCTTCCTGGCGGCACCGGTCGAGTTCTCCAGGCAGGTGCTGCTGATCGACTGGCTGCTCACGCTGGCGCTGGTGGGCGGCGTCCGCATGTCCGTGCGCGTGGTCGGCGAGTCGCGGCGGAAGGCGCGGAAGGGCGGCTCGCACCACGTGCCGGGGCGCCGGGTGCTCATCGTCGGCGCCGGCGACGCCGGGGCGATTGTCGTTCGCGAGATGCAGAACAACCCGCAGCTTGGCCTCGACCCCGTCGGCTTTCTCGATGATTCGCCGGCCAAGCAGCGCAAACGCATCTACGGGGTGCCCGTGCTCGGGCCGCTGAGCGGCCTGACAGCCTCGGTCCTGGACTACCGGATCGACGAGGTGATCGTGGCGATGCCGAGCGCGACCGGCGGCGGTCGTGCGCGGGATCGTCGACGCCTGCCGGAGCGCCGGCGTGCAGTCGCGCGACCGTGCCGGGCGTCTATCGAGCTGCTGGACGGCCAGGTCAGCGTCAGCCGCCTGCGGAACGTCGAGATCGCGGACCTGCTGCGCCGCGAGCCAGATCGTCGACCACCGAGCCGGCGGCCGCTACTGTCGGCGGGCGCACGGTGCTGGTCACCGGCGCGGGCGGCTCGATCGGCAGCGAGCTCTGCCGCCAGATCGC
Source organism: uncultured Acidobacteriota bacterium (assembly GCA_963744445.1). Classification (GTDB taxonomy): domain Bacteria; phylum Acidobacteriota; class Vicinamibacteria; order Vicinamibacterales; family Fen-181; genus CAVUTP01. Next base: position 1,660 of record CAVUTP010000011.1, on the reverse strand, counting down.
GTTCGCGGAGCCGGCGCACTCGTGCTGCTCGGCCACGGCGAGAACAGCATCTTCGACGATCGCAGCTCGAGCTGGCCGAACGGTACCCGGACCTGCGGTCATTCGGGCCGTCATCGCCGACATCCGCGACCGCGAGCGCATCGACGGCGGTGTTCGAGCGCTACCGCCCGGACGTCGTCTTCCATGCCGCCGCCCACAAGCACGTCCCGCTGATGGAGGACAACCTCGCGGAAGCCATCACGAACAACGTGCTCGGCACGCGCAACGTGGTGCGAGCCGGCCGACCGGCACGGCGGTCGAGCGCTTCGTCCTGATCTCGACCGACAAGGCGGTCAGTCCCGACGAGCATCATGGGCGCCACGAAGCGGCTGGCGGAGATGATCGTCCGCGAGCGCGGCCACGCGGAACGGGCGGCGCACTTCGTCGTCGTGCGCTTCGGCAACGTGCTGGGCAGCCGGGGCAGCGTCGTGCCCTTCTTCAAGCGGCAGATCGAGCACGGCGGCCCGGTGACGGTCACCCATCCGGACATGCGCCGCTACTTCATGACCATCCCGGAGGCGGTCCAGCTGGTCCTGCAGGCGGGCGGCATGGGGAAGGGCGGCGAGCTCTTCGTGCTCGACATGGGCGAGCCGGTGCGCATCGTGGACCTGGCCGCCGATCTGATCCGGCTTTCGGGGCTCGCGCCCGGGGACATTCCGGTGGTCTTCACCGGCCTGCGGCCGGGCGAGAAGCTGGAGGAGCGGTTGTGGGACCCTGGCGCGACGACCGCAAGGACCTCGCACCCGGACCTCATCCAAGTAATGGAACATGACGTCGTGTCGCCTGACGCCCTGCCGTCGCTGGTGCAGGGCCTCGGGACGGTCTGCCAGGAGGGCGACGCCGCTTCCGCGGCCGCGCTCTTGTCGGCTGCCGTCCCTTCGTACGAGAAGTGGCTCGGCGAGCAGGCATCTCTTGCCGGCCGCCCCTCGAAGGCCGTGCCGGCGAGCTCGATACCGGTCTGGCCGGCGGACGGCGTGCCCCGGATTCCGCCGAATTTCCCATACAGAAGGACGCCTTCGTGCCAGGACGCCTGTTCGCACGACTCCGGACGTGGATCGTCACGCGGCTGACACGCCGGGTGATCGTCGAATTGTCATGGGTCGCTGCGGGGCAGTTGACGGCCTTGATCGCCTCGGTGCTGGCGGTCAAGATCCTCGCGTCGAGGCTGGGAGCGGAGGAATACGGGCGGCTCGCGCTGGGGCTGACCGTGCCGCTGCTCCTGAACCAGTTCATCCTCGGTCCGCTGGCGCTTGCCGCGGTCCGGCATTACGCGCCGGCCCGCGAGACAGGACAGTTGGCGAGTCTGGTCGCGGCGCTGAACCGCTTTCTGCGCCGCCTGGCGCTGTGGCTGGCCGCCGGGATCCTGGCGTTCGTGGTCCTCGCGCCGACCGTCGGGTGGGGTTGGGCGCTGCTCGTGTTCTCGATGTTCGTGTTCGGGCTGTTGCAGAACATCCAGGGGCTCCACAACGGCATGCAAGTGGCTGCGCGTCGCCGGGCGCCCGCCGCGGTACACCAGGGACTCGAGCCGTTGGCCCGGCTCGCGGCCGGGGGAGGCGTGGCGCTCGCGGTGCCGCGGGCCGCGGCCGTCGGCTGCGGTTTCGCCATCGGGGTCGGCGCGGTT
>CAVUTP010000010.1:0-21024 GCA_963744445.1 uncultured Acidobacteriota bacterium | reverse complement strand
GCGTCGGCACGACCACCATGTTCAGGACCGTCGACGTCGTCAGCCCGCACAGGATGACGATCGCCATCGGCGTCTGAATCTCGCTGCCGGCCCGCCCGCCGCTCAGCGCCAGCGGAATCAGCGCGAGCCCCGCCGCCAGTGCCGTCATCAGGATCGGGACCAGCCGCTCCTGGGAACCGCGCTCACCGCCGTCCGGAAATCCGTGACGCCCTCCTCCTCGATCAGGTGCTGGACGTGCGACACCAGCATGATGCCGTTGCGCGTCGCGATCCCGAACAGCGTGATGAACCCGATGATCGACGCCACGCTCAGCACGCCGCCCGCCACATACACGCCCGCGACGCCGCCGATCAGCGCCAGCGGCAGGTTCACCATGACGATGAGCGCGTCGCGCGCGCGCCCGAACGCCAGCATGAGCAGCGTGAACAGCCCGGCCAGGCGACGACGCCGAGCAGCACCAGCCGCCGCGACGCCGTCTGCTGGCTCTCGAACTGGCCGCCGTACTCGACGCGGTAGCCGGCCGGGAAGGTCACCTGCGTGGCGACCTCTCGCCGGATGTCGTCGATGACGCTGCCCAGGTCCCGGCCCGCGACGTTGCACGACACGACCATCCGGCGCTGGACGTTCTCGCGCAGCACCATGTTCGGCCCCTCCTCGCGCACCACGCGCGCCACGGCGTTGACCGGCACCGTCGTCCCGTCCGGCGTGTCGATCGGGAGCATGGCAATCCGTTCGAAGTCCGGATCGCGCCCTGGCCCAGCTTGACGACCAGGTCGAACGCCATGCCCGACTCGAACACGCGCCCGACCGTGGTGCCGGCGAACGCCGTCTCGATCGTCCTCGTCACCTCCTCGACGCGGAGGCCGTAGCGCGCGAGTGCCGGGCGATCGAGCACGAACCGGATCGTGTCGACATCCATCTGCTGCTCGAGCGACAGGTCCGCCACGCCCGCGATCTCACTGCACGCCCCTGCACGCGCTGCCCCAAGCGCCGCAGCGTGCCGAGGTCGTCGCCGAAGATCTTGATGGCGATGTTCGCGCGCGTGCCCGACAGCATGTGGTCGATCCGGTGGGAGATCGGCTGGCCGATCATCACGTTGGTCCCGGGGATCGCCGAGAAGGCGCCGCAGCGCCGCGAGCAGTTCGGCGCGGGGCCGCCCGGTCTCCCGCAGGCCCACGTCGATCTCGGCGCCCTCGACGCCCTGGACGTGCTCGTCGTACTCCGCGCGGCCCTGCCGCCGCGCGGTCGCCACCACCTCGGGCTGCGCCAGCAGGATCTTCTCGACCCGGCGCCGATCTCGTCCGACTTGGCCAGCGAGGTCCCGGGCATCGTGTTCGTGCTCAGCGTCAGCGTGCCCTCGTGGAACTCGGGCAGAAAGGCGGACCCAGCCAAAGCGAGCCCTCCGCCGCGCCGCCAACAGCAGCGCGGACGACCACGATCACCACGCGCGGCCGATCGAGCACCGCCGGCAGCCACCGGGCGTAGTGACCCTTGAGGTGCCGCGCCACCCACCCTTCGTGGCCGCGAGCCACGGACCGGGCGCGGGGCAGGAAGATCGCGCACAGCGCCGGCGTCACCACGATCGCGACGGCCAGCGAGACCGCCAGCGCCACGATGTACGCGAAGCCGAGCGGCGCGAGCAGCCGCCCCTCGACGCCGGACAGGCCGAAGACCGGCAGGAACACCAGGATGATGATGAAGGTCGCGAACACGATCGACGAGCGGATCTCCAGCGTCGCGTCGCGCACGATGTCGCGGGCGGACCGGCGCTCCTCGGGCGGCCGGCCTGGTTCTCCCGCAGCCGCCGCACCACGTTCTCCACGTCGATGATCGCATCGTCCACGAGCGCGCCGATGGCGATCGCCAGGCCCCCGAGCGTCATCGTGTTGAGCGTCGCGCCCATCCCGCGCAGGACGAGGATCGCGCCCGCCAGCGACAGCGGAATCGCCGTCAGCGTGATCGCCGCCGCGCGGAAGTTCGCGAGGAAGAGCACGACGACGAGCACCACGAGCAGGCCGCCGTCGCGAAGCGCCTTGATGACGTTGTCGATGGCGGTCTCGATGAAGTCCGCCTGGCGGAAGATCCGCCGGTCGATCGTCATGCCGCCGATCTCCCGCTGCAGGGCGTCGAGCTCGGCGTCGAGCCGTCGGGTCAGCTCGATGGTGTTCGCGCCCGGCTGCTTCTGCACGCCGATGATGACCGCCGGCCGGCCGTTCCGGGAGCCCTCGCCGCGCTTGAGCGCGGCGCCGAGACGCACGTCGGCGACGTCCCGAACCAGCACCGGGTGGTCGCCGTGCCGCGCGACGACCGAGGTCCCGATGTCGTCGGCGCTCCGGACCCGGCCGATCGCCTCGAGCACGTACTCCTGCGGCCCTTCGACGAACACGCCGGGAGACGTGTTGTGGCTCGCGGCCTCGACCGCCTCGATGAGCTGGTCGATCGACACGCCGTTCGCGCGGAGCCGGGCCGGGTCGGCGACGACCTGGTACTGCTTCTCCTCGCCGCCGATTGGCGTCACCTGCGACACGCCCGGCACCGCCAGCAGGCGCCGCCGAATGGCGGTGTCGGCGATCGTCCGCAGGTCCATCGGGTCGCGCGTGTCCGACGACACCGCGAAGAACAGGATCTCGCCCATGATCGACGAGATCGGCGCGAGAATCGGCCGCCCCGCCTGAGGCGGCAAGCGCCCGGCAACGAGCGACAGCTTCTCGCTGACGATCTGCCGCGCCATGTAGATGTCCGTGCCCCAGTCGAACTCCACCCACGCGACGGAGATCCCCAGCGCCGTCGCCGACCGCACGCGGCGCACGCCGGAGGCGCCGTTCACCGCGGTCTCGATGGGAAACGTCACGAGCGCCTCCATCTCGCCCGGCGACATGCCGTGGCCTTCGGTCAGCACCGTGACGGTGGGCGCCGTGAGGTCGGGAAAGACGTCGATCGGCATGTCCCGCGCGGACCACCAGCCGGCGGCCAGCAGCAGGATCGAGCAGACCATGACCATCCATCGGTGATCGATGGACCATTCAATCAGTCGTTTCATCGATCACCTCAGTGGACGTGGCCTTCGGCCGGCAGCCCCTTCGCCGCGGACGCCAGTTGGACGTCGTAGGTGCCGCGCGTCACGACGCGCTCGCCGGCCTTCACGCCCGCCGTCACCGCGACGCGGTCGCCGTCCCGCGCGCCCAGTTCGACGTTGCGCCGCTCGAAGCTCTCGCCGCCGACCTGCACGAACAGGAACGGCCGGCCGGCCTCGGTGAGAATGGCCGCCGCCGGCACGACGGGCACGGTCGCGCTCTCCCGCAGGTACAGCGATCGCGGTGCCCGCCTGGCCGACGAGCAGGCGGCCGTCGGCGTTGTCCACTTCGAACCGGAAGACGAAGGCCCGCAGCTTCGGGTCGAGCACGCCCGCGTGCCCTGCCCGAGGATGCGGGCCGGGATCGGCCTGCAGTCGCCCGGCATCTCCAGCGCGACGTCGGCCACCTGGCCCCGCAGGTCGAGCGCCGACGGCGGGACGTGGGCCTCGATGCCGACGCGGTCGGTCCTGACGATGCGGAAGAGTTCGATGCCTTCCTCGTAGGCGGCACCAGGCGTGGCCGAGACCGCCACAACGGTGCCCGCGATGGGAGCGCGCACCTCGAAGGCGTTCCCTCCGGCCGCTGACCCGCCCGAGCGCAGCGTCTCGTCGCGCTGCGCCAGCCGTGTCTCGGCGGCGTCCAGCTGGGCCTTGGCCACCCGGAGCCCGCGCGTGGCCTCTTCGAGCCGCCGTGCCGGCACCGCGCGCTCGGCGACCAGCCGCTCGGCCCGCCGCTGCTCCGCCTCGGCCGCCTGAGCGCCGCCCGCGCCTCGGCCACCTGCTGCTGGAGCAGCGCCCGGTCCTGCAGGCCGGCGAGGCGCGGCTCGAAACGGGCCAGCAGCGCCCCGGCGTCAACGCGGTCGCCCAATTGCGGCAGCCGCGTCGTGACCAATCGCCCGCTGGCAGGCGCCGCGATGACGGCTTCTCCGCCGGCTGGCGGCGTCACGACGGCCGGGGCTCGGAGCGAATGCCGTACGGCCTCCGCGCGAACGACCGTCGTCCCGAACTCGCTGATCCACTGCTGCTCCTTGAGGTACGCGATCGCCGGCACTCCCTCGGCTGGAGTGGCAGCGGACCTGGCCGCCTTCTCGCTCGGAAAGACCGTGATCGTGCCGAGATCGTGGAAGTCCGTCACGCGGGGACTCTGCACCCTCACGCCCCAGGTGTAAGTCCCCGCTGCCGGCACGATCCCTTCCACGCGAAACGCGCCGGGGCGCAGCGGCGCCGATCCCGGCAGGCGTCACCGTCCGTCGGCGCCTCTGAGTTCGATCGATGGCCGCCCCTCGTTGAGCGGGCGGAAGTCGTTCAAGGTCGTGAGGTGAACGGCCATGCGCACCGTCTCCCCGGCAACGAGCGGTGGGTGCTCCATGAACAATTCGGTGAGGTCCGTCCAGTGGCTCACGGCCAGCGTCGGCAGTTCCGGAGCCGGTGAGGCCGGGGTGGCACGCCCGCACCCGGCGACCAGGAGCGACGCCGCAATGGCCAACGCGCGCGCAATGCTGATCTTGGTTCTCGGGGTCATTTGCGAATCTCCACGGCAGTCGCCAGTTCCAGGTCGATGTCCGCGTGCGCCGCGGCGGCATCCAGTTCGAGCAGGCGCAGCCGCGCGTCGGCGGCGGACCGATAGGCGTCGAGCAGTTCGAGGATGCCGCGCTCGCCGGCGTCATAGCTGACTTGCGCGATCCGGCGCAGCTCGTCGGACCGGGGCACCGCCTCTTGCCGGTAGCTCTGTGCGGCCGTCCGCCGCTCGTGGGCCGCCGCGCGAAGTCCGCGAACACCGCTGCCGATCTCGGCGCGAAGGGCGTCACGTTCGGCAGTCGCCAGAGCCTCGCGTGCCGCAGCCTGGGCCCGTTCTGGCTGGGCCCGATCGAAGAGCGGGACTGACGCAAGCAGAGACAGCACCCAGCCTTGCCGGTCGAGACCGGCGCTCGACGTCTTCATGCCGGCCACCACCTCGGGCTCCGGCACCCGGCTGCGGCCGGCTGCGGACCCCGCGAGACGCGCCGCCTCGATGTCGCGCTCCATCGCCTGAAGGTCCGGCCGGTTGGTCCCCGCCCGCGCCACCAAGTCTTCAGCGGGCGGCAACGGGACCTGATCGTCGGCCAGCGGCGCGGCGTGGAGGGTGACTGGGTCAGGTGGCGGAAAGAAGAAGGAGGCGAGGGCACCTTGGGCGCGGCCCCGTTCGGCGCGGGCTTCGCCGAGCCTGGCGACAATGTCCAGGGCCTCCCGCTCGGCGCGCAGGCGGTCGAAGCCGGCAGCGTCGCCGGCCTGCTCTCGCCGCGCCAGGGTCTCGGCGAGCGACCGCAGGGACTTCGACGCGGAGTCGAGCTCGCGCTCCCTCGCCTCCTGTGCGCTGAGGTCCACGAACGCCCGCCGAACGTCTCCCCGAAGACGCCGCAACAGATCGTCCGCGCGCAGCTCCGACGCCCGAACGCGCTGAGCGGCGCTGTCGACTCGGAGCCCGCGATGCCCCGTGATCGGCAGCGATTGGGAGACGAGCAGGAACCCCTCGCTGACGCCCGCGACCGATTCGCGGCTGACCGTCAGTCGCGGGTTCGGCACGCGGCCGGCCGCCAGAGCGTCCGCGCGGACGAGGTCGACCTCGGCCCGGAGGGCGCGCGCCCGGGGACTCTCCAGCGACAAGCGAGCGACGGCTTCCGACTCGGTCAAAGGCTGCTGAGCCAGCGCCGAAGCGGACAGGGAAGCCGAGCAGACGGCGATACACAGAGGCAACAGTCGTGACATACGCCTCCGAACACGAGGACGGGTAGGCTGGTGGAGTACGGATCTCGGGCTGGACTAGGCGGGCGGAGCGCGGGAAGCAGCCAGGCGCGGAGGGGGCGAGGGGTACCGGCCGGTTCCCAGGCTGGCAGCGCGCCAAGCGCGGCGTGCAAGGTCGGCAGCGGCACGAAGGCCGGGACGAGGGCGGGCGCACGGTGCGAGGCGGCCCGCGGGCCGGCCGCAATCACTCGCTCGATGTCCACCGCCGTATGGTGGTCGTCCTCGTCGACGTCGAAAGAACCAGGGTGATGTGGACCCGTGGTCGACCCGACGGCCTCAAAATGGGAGTGGACGACCGGGGGACGCTCGCCGATTGAGTGGTGCAGGTGCTCGGGCGGAAGGGTCCCGCTCGCCAACAAGGCGACACCAATGACCACGATGAGGGAGAGCCGGACCGCCCGCACGATACGATTCTACAGGATGGGTCGGCGGAACGGTCAAGCCAACGCTGGCGGCAACGCGCAGCTCCGCCGTGGCAGGCAGGGCTTCGTCCGCGACCATTGCCCGATGATTGCAGCACCCGTCCAAGGTGACGTTGATGGAATAGCGAAGGCTTCTCCAATCACGAATGTCCTGCTGGACGTCCACCCGCAGCCTTACTCGCCAATCCCAATCTGACTCATCAGCCCGACGACATCGTAGAAGAGGTTCTCTTCGACGATCTCTCGGTTGTCCCAGCGCGCGACGGTGCAGAAGTCCACCTCGAATGACTTCCCGGTCGGCGGAATCTCCTTGCCGCCGATGCCCATCATGGGGCCCTTCATCGTCCCTGTGAATCGGGCGATCGAGCACGTCCAGTCGCCGCTGGCGAAGAACGTCTTGTACGGGCGGTTGTGCACCTTGTTGTCCGGGAAAGTCTTGAACATCTGGACGCCTTCCCCGCGATGATCATGCCGGCCATGGGTGGGTGGCTGCGCCGGCCAGCGCACAACGACGTCAGGCTTGTGGCGCTTGTCGAACGTGTCCCAATCCTGGGCGTTCCAGGCGTCGTCCAGAGTTTGCATCAGCTCCATGTTCTTCTGTTCGGTCGTCATGCGGTTCCTCCGTTGGTGACCAACGGTTCTTCCTGTCCTTCGGATAATCTGCCATCATCATGCCCTTTCCGTTGCAGTGCGTCGCCGACTATTCGCGGGCGCGAAGGAGATGGGTTGCCTCAGCCGACGAGCTTTGTGGTGTGGATGGCGATTCGTCGGGATGCACGCGGCGCTCGGCATCGCCTCAGCGCCGATATAGACGGAGCCACGAATGAACCCGCCCTCGCCAGAACACGCCGCGCACGAGCACCATCAGGCGATGCCCCACGCTGCCGACGCGTCCGGTAAAGCCCCTGGGCCGCGTGGGACGACGGGACACGCCGGTCACGGTGAGCCTGGCGCGCACGACCGCCATGAAGGGCACAGCGTGGCCATGTTCCGGGATCGGTTCTGGATCACGTTGCTGCTCAGCATCCCGACTCTGCTCTGGAGCGGGATGGTGCAGCACCTGCTCGGCTTTTCAGCCCCGGCCTTTGCGGGGTCTCAGTACATTCCCGCACTCTTCGGCACGGCCGTGTATTTGTACGGTGGCTCAGTGTTCCTGAAGGGCGGACTCCGGGAACTGCGCGATCGCCTGCCCGGGATGATGACGCTGATCTCGCTGGCGATCACCGTCGCCTTCGTCTTCAGCCTGGCGGTGACCCTCGGCTATCCCGGCGAGGCGCTGTGGTGGGAGCTGGCCTCACTCATAACCATCATGCTACTGGGCCACTGGATCGAGATGCGATCGATCTCGCAGGCGTCAGGCGCCCTGCGCGAACTCGCCCGCCTGCTGCCCAGCACCGCGCAACGCCTGATCGGCGAGACCATCCAAGACGGTCGCGATCTCGGCGCTCCGCGACGGCGACCTGGTGCTCGTGCGACCGGGGGCCAGCGTGCCGGCCGACGGCATCGTGCAGAGCGGCAAGAGCGACGTCAATGAATCGATGATCACGGGCGAATCGGTTCCGGTGGCGAAGCTCGAGGGCGCGACCGTCATTGCCGGAACCGTCAACGGCTCCGGCTCGCTCCGCGTGAAGGTGACGGGCACCGGCGAACGGACCGCGCTCGCCAACATCATGCGGCTGGTGGAACAGGCGCAGACGTCCCGCTCCCGTGCGCAGGCCTTGGCTGACCGCGCAGCGTTCTTCTTGACCATTGTCGCGGTGGTCACGGGCGCCCTCACGCTTGTCGTCTGGCTCGCGCTCGGAGCGACAGGCGCGTTTGCGGTCGAGCGGCTGGTCTCTGTGCTCGTCATCGCGTGCCCGCACGCGCTCGGCCTCGCCGTGCCGTTGGTGGCGGCGATCTCAACAAGTCTGGGCGCGCAGTCGGGCCTGCTGGTTCGCGACCGGCGCGGTCTCGAGGAGGCACGCAACCTGACCACCGTGGTGTTCGACAAGACCGGCACCCTGACGCGAGGTGAGTTCCGGGTGGTTGACGTCGCCACGGACGGCAGCCTGACGGGCACCGACGCGTTGCGCCTTGCGGCGGCGGTCGAACGCGACTCTGAACACACGATCGCCCAGGGGATCGTCAAGAGCGCCGAAGAGCAAACACTGAGCGTCCCGAAGGCCGAAGCGTTCGAGGCCATTCCTGGGCACGGCGTTCGGGCCGTCGTCGAGGGCCAGGAGTTGTACATGGGCGGGCCCGCAATGATGAAGCGGCTGGCGGTCACACCGGCGCCTCCCGTTCGGGAGGCGGCCGACCGGGCAGCGGCGCGTGGGCAGGCCTCGGTCTACCTCCTGACGTCGAAAGCCGCCGTCGCAGCATTTGCTGTCGCGGACGCCGTGCGGCCGGAGTCCCGTGAGGCCATTCAGCGGCTTCATGCGCAAGGGATCGAAGTCGTGATGCTGACCGGCGATGCGAAGGCCGTGGCCGACGCCGTGGCCGCCGATCTTGGCATCGACACCGTGTTCTCGGAGGTGCTGCCGGGTGACAAGGTCGACAAGATCAAGGCGTTGAAGAGTCAGGGCAAACGAGTCGCGATGGTGGGCGATGGCGTGAACGATGCGCCCGCGTTGCTCACCGCGGACGTCGCCGTCGCCATCGGCGCGGGCACCGACGTGGCCGTCGAAGCCGGCGATGTGGTCCTTGTCCGGAGCGATCCCCGAGACGTTCCGCGCATCATCGCGCTCAGCCGGGCGAGCTACCGGAAGATGACGCAGAACCTGTGGTGGGCGGCAGGCTACAACATCGTCGCGATCCCGTTGGCGGCCGGTGTCCTGGCCACGCAGGGCATTCTCCTGCCGCCGGCGGTTGCGGCCGTGTTGATGTCGGCCAGCACGGTCATTGTCGCCGTCAACGCGCAACTCTTGCGGCGGGCTCAGCTGTAGAGCCAGGCGCAGATCCAAATGACGGTCGTTCCATCGTCATCGGAATCGACTGGCCGGCGAGCCCGGACGGCAGGAGCCAAGGGCAAGGCAACTGAGAACGATCACCCTCTCGGCTAGCAAGGACCGGCGGCAAAGTCCTGCAGGTGATTCGGAACAAAACCGCGTTCAGTCCCGTATGACGCAGTCATGATGTGTTCGCCTTTGTTCATGCTGCGTGCAAGCGTCCTGATCATTGTCACGGCCGTCTCAGCGCTGGCACAAACAGCGCAGCAGCCGCCGGTCCGTCAGTTTCTGCTTCGCATTGAACCGGTGCGCGCCGGCTTCACGCTGCAGAACATGACTGAAGAAGAGCAGAAGGCTGCCGTCGCCCACCTCGCGTACTTGAAGGGTCTATTTGCCGAAGGGAAGCTGACTCTCGCGGGCCAGGCGTTTGACCCCAAGGGGTTCTTCGGGATCATTGTCGTGAACGCCCCGGATCTGGAGTCTGCAAGCCGCCTGCTCCACGGCGATCCTCTTGTGACAGGAAACTTGTTCCGGGGTGATGTGGTTCCGTTCAGGAGTGTTCTGGAGCGCGGCGCACCCGACCCGTTGTTGGCCTCAGTGGCGGAGACCGGCAAGGCCGATCTCGTGCAAGCTCTCCTCGACGTGGCGAAGCCAAGCCAGAAGGCGATTGACGACGCTTACGAACACGCCCTGGAGGAGAAGCGCGCCGAAGTCGCCGCCGTGCTGAAGAAGGTGGGTGCGCAGGAACCGGCGCCCACGTTCAGGACCGATCCCGAGGGTGCTGGAGAGCTACGCGGGTAACTACAGATCGGACAACTTCCCGCTGACGATCAGAGTCTTCGTCAAGGACGGCAACCTGTTCATGCAGGCGGCCGGGCAAAGCGAGTTTCCTCTCAAAGCGCGGAGCGCAACCCAGTTCGAATTCAAGGCGGCCGGCGTCGAGGTGGGGTTCGCTTCGGATGGGAGCCTTACTCTGAAGCAGGGCCCCGGAAGCTACCTATTCAAGAAGGTGGTGAACCCATGACTCAGGCTTCGCAGCGACTCGCGCGGTCGCCCACCACCACGCAGTTCTTCCAGAGCCGCCTTCAATTACAGTTCTGAACGACGGAACGGGCTTCGGCGGACAGGTCGCGAGCCACGTCGAACCAGCCTTCGCCTGTCCGACTGCGGCGTCCCGCCTGCTTGTCGCGAGGACGTCTCCCCTACCCAGCTTCGTGAACTGAACGCCGTTGGCGCTTTCCAGCTTGCCGGCCTTTCCGACCGGTCCTCGCAGTTGGGCTCCGTCCTCCCAGACCTGCGCCGGCCGGGCCGAATGGGTCCGTCAGGAACTCATTGACCTCGACGCCTCAGTGGGTTAAGAAAGGAGAGGGCCGCCCAAGACACTCGGATCCTGCACGTCGATGACCGTCGCGCTCTGCGCCCGGCGTAAGCCGTGGCCCCTCGAGGCGGGGACGGTCAGGCGGCGGCATTCGAAGACCTTGTCGTTCCTCGGTCTGACCCATGCTGGATACCGCTCGCTCGACCTGGAGGTAAGGACATGGCCCAGGGGCAACGTATGACCGTCGACGGTAACGAAGCGGCGGCCTCCGTCGCCTTCCGGGTGAGCGAAGCGATGGCCATCTACCCGATCACCCCCAGCTCGACCATGGCCGAACTGTGCGACGAGTGGGTGAGCCGGGGGAAGAAGAACCTCTGGGGTGTCGCCCCCGAGATGGCGGAGATGCAGTCGGAAGCGGGCGCGGCGGGGGCGGTCCACGGCGCGCTCCAGGCCGGGGCGATGTCGACGACCTTCACGGCCTCCCAGGGCCTCCTCCTGATGATCCCGAACATGTACAAGATCGCGGGAGAGCTCAGCCCGTTCACCATGCACGTGACGGCCCGGACCCTGGCCACGCACGCCCTCTCGATCTTCGGCGACCACTCGGACGTGATGGCCTGCCGCCAGACCGGCTTCGCCCTCCTTTGTTCCAACTCCGTGCAGGAGGCGCATGACCTGGCGGCCATCGCCCACGCCGCCACCCTCGAATCGCGGGTGCCCTTCCTCCACTTCTTCGACGGGTTCCGCACCTCGCACGAGGTCGCGAAGATCGAGGCGCTCAGCGACGACGACCTCCTCAGCCTGATTCCCGTGGCGGCAATCGAGGCCATTCGCCGGCGCGCCCTCACCCCCGACCGGCCCGTGCTCCGCGGCACCGCCCAGAACCCCGACGTGTTCTTCCAGGCCCGGGAGGCCGCGAACTCCTTCTACGACGCCTGCCCCGGAATCGTCGAGCGGCTGATGACCGCCCTGGCCGAGCGCACCGGACGCCGCTACGGCCTCTTCGACTACGCCGGTCATCCCGAGGCGGAGCGGGTGATCGTGATCATGGGTTCCGGGGCGGAGACGGTACAGGAGACGGTGGAACACCTCGTGGGCCAGGGCGAGAAGGTGGGCGTGCTCAAGGTACGCCTCTACCGTCCGTTCTCGTCCGCCGCCTTCCTGGCCGCGCTGCCCCGGAGCACGCGGGCGCTCGCCGTCCTCGACCGGACCAAGGAGCCGGGCGCGCCCGGCGACCCGCTCTACCTCGACGTCATGACCGCTCTCGGGGAGGCCCGGGGGACGACACAATTCCCCTTCGCGAGCGAACCCCAAGTGGTGGCCGGACGCTACGGCCTCTCGTCCAAGGAGTTCACCCCGGCCATGGTGAAAGCCGTGTTCGACGAGATCGAGAAGGCCGCCCCCCGGCGCCACTTCACGATCGGGATCGTCGACGACGTCACCCACACGTCGCTGCCCTGGGACCCCGCGTTCCGGACGGGGGGCGACGACGTCTCCGCGTCGATCTTCTACGGCCTCGGCGCGGACGGCACCGTCGGCGCCAACAAGAACTCCATCAAGATCATCGGCCAGGAGACCGACCTTCACGTCCAGGGCTACTTTGTCTACGACTCGAAGAAGTCGGGGGCCATCACGGTCTCCCACCTGCGCTCGAGCAAGCGCCCGCTCCACTCGGCCTACCTCGTGGACCGGGCGGGCTTCGTGGCCTGCCATCAGTTCGAGTTCGTGGACAGGATCGACCTGCTCGAACATGCCGCTCCGGGCGCCGTCTTCCTGTTGAACGCGCCCGGCCCGGAGGAAGCGGTCTGGGACCGCCTGCCCCGAGAGATGCAGGAACAGATGGTCGAGAAGCGGATCCGCTTCTTCGTGATCGACGCCTACGCGCTGGCCAAGAAGGCGGGGATGGGCGGCCGCATCAACACCATCATGCAGACCTGCTTCTTCGCGATCTCCGGAGTGCTGCCCGCGGAGGAGGCGATCCGGCACATCAAGAAGTCCATCGAGAAGACCTACGGCAAGCGGGGGCCGGAGGTCGTGCGCCGGAACTGCGAGGTGGTGGACCAGGCCCTCGCCCACCTCCACGAGGTGAAGGTCGAGAAGGCGGCGAGTGCCACGCGCTCGCGTCCGCCCCTCGTCTCCGAGAGAGCGCCCGACTTCGTCCAGAAGATCTCGGCGGTGATCCTGGCCGGCAAGGGCGACCTCCTGCCCGTGAGCGCCTTCCCGGTGGACGGCACCTGGCCGGTGGGCACCGCGAAATGGGAGAAGCGCAACCTCGCCCTGGAGATCCCGGTGTGGGACGCCAAGGTCTGCATCCAGTGCAACCAGTGCGCGCTCGTGTGCCCCCACGCCGCGATCCGGGCCAAGGTGTACGACGAAGGGGCCCTGTCCGGCCCCCCCGCGACCTTCAAGTCGACGGCTTACCGCGGCACCGAGTACAAGGGCAAGCGCTTCACGATCCAAGTGGCGCCCGAGGACTGCACGGGCTGCAACCTCTGCGTGAACGTGTGCCCGGCCAAGGACCGGACGAACCCCAAGCACAAAGCCATCAACATGGAGCCCCAGGCCCCGCTGCGCGACACCGAGCGGGCCAACTACGACTTCTTCCTCGACCTGCCCGAGCTCCCGCGGACCGAGGTCGCGCGCTTCGACCACAAGGGCTCGCAGTTCCTGGAGCCGCTCTTCGAATACTCCGGGGCCTGCTCGGGCTGCGGCGAGACGCCCTACCTCAAGCTGCTCACCCAGCTCTTTGGCGACCGCCTGCTCATGGCCAACGCCACCGGCTGCTCGTCGATCTACGGGGGCAACCTGCCCACGACCCCCTACACCACCAACCGCGACGGGCGGGGCCCAGCCTGGTCGAACTCGCTCTTCGAGGACAACGCGGAGTTCGGATTTGGCTTCCGCCTGGCCCTGGACGCCCACCAGGCCGCGGCGCGGGTCCTGGTCGAACGGCTCGCTCCGACCATCGGTGACGTCCTCGCCGCGGAAATCCTGGGCGCCGACCAGGCGGGCGAGCGCGGGATCGCGGACCAGCGCGAGAGGGTCCGGGCCCTGCGCACGAAGCTCCAGCAGATCGACACTCCCGAGGCGAAGCGCCTCCTGTCCCTGGCCGACTACCTGGTGAAAAAGAGCGTGTGGCTGGTGGGCGGCGACGGCTGGGCGTACGACATCGGCTACGGCGGGCTCGACCACGTCCTGTCCGCCCGGCGTGACGTCAACGTGCTCGTCCTCGACACCGAGGTCTACTCCAACACCGGCGGACAGGCCTCGAAGTCGACGCCGCTCGGGGCCGCGGCCAAGTTCGCGGCCGCGGGTAAGACGGTCGGCAAGAAGGACCTGGGCCTCATGGCCACCATGTACGGGCACGTCTACGTCGCCCGCGTGGCTTTCGGGGCCAAGATGGCCCAGACCGCGCAGGCCTTCCTGGAAGCCGAGGCCTACCCCGGGCCCTCGCTCATCATCGCGTACAGCCACTGCATCGCCCACGGCTACGACATGGCCCAGGGGGTCTCCCAGCAGAAGCTCGCGGTGGATTCCGGGGTGTGGCCCCTGTACCGCTTCGATCCACGCCGCGCCTTGAAGGGCGAGCCGCCGCTGCAGCTCGACTACGCGGCCCCGAAGGCCAAGGTCGCCGACTACATGCGCAACGAGTCGCGCTTCCGCACGATCGAGCGCGCCGACCCTGCGCGGTACAAGCGTTTCCTCGAGGAGTCCGAGAGCGCGGCCCGGCGCCGTTACTCCGTCTATCAGCAGCTCGCGGGGATCACCGTGCCCATGGACGCGCCGCCGGGCGACGACGCCACGGCTCCGGTCCCGGCGAAGGAGGCGAAATGAGCACCGCGACGACGTATCTGGGGATGCGCCTTCCCCACCCCCTGGTCGTGGGCGCGGGCCGTCTCACCGACGACCTCGATCTGGTGAAGCGGCTCGAAGACGAGGGAGCCGCCGCCTTCGTGCTCCGCCCCCTCTTCGAGGAGGAGATCACGGGGGAGCAGATGGGGGCCTTCTTCAACTCCGAGACCCACGACGACTCCTTCGCCGAGGCCACGAGCTACGCCCCCGATCCAGAGGCCGCGCTTGGACCGGATGAATACCTGGAGCACCTCCGGCGCGTGAAGGCCGCGGTCTCCTGCCCGGTGCTTGCGTCGCTCAACGGCGCGACCCTCGGGGGCTGGACCACCTACGCCCGGCTTCTGGAGGAGGCGGGAGCCGACGCCCTCGAGCTCGACCTCTATCACGCGGCCAGCGACCCGACGGCGAGCGGGGCCGAGGTCGAGGGGCAGATGATCGAGATCGTGCGCGAGGTGAAGCGGGCGCTTCGCATTCCGGTCGCGGTGAAGCTCTCGCCCCTGTTCACGGCCTTCGCCCACTTCGCCCGGCAGCTCGACGCGGCGGGTGCCAACGGTCTCGTGCTCTTCACCCGGTTCCACCGGGTCGACATCGACGTGGTCGAGCTCGAGGTGGTGCGGACGGTCGCGCCGTCGGACTCCTCCGACCTGGCGCTGCGGCTGCGCGGAGTGGCGGCGATCGCCGGGCGCGTGGAGGCCTCGCTCGCCGTCACCGGTGGCGTCCACACCGCCCTGGACGTGGTCAAGGCCACCATGGCGGGCGCGCACGCCACGCAGATGGTCTCTGCCCTCGTCGGGAACGGCCCTCGCCACCTGCGGACGGTCCGCGCGGAGCTCGAGGCTTGGATGGCCGAAAACGAGTGGAGTTCCCTCGACGAGATGCGCGGCAACATGAGCTTCGGCCGGGTGCCCGACCCCGCCGCCTACGAGCGGGCGAACTTCCGGGCCATGTTCCAATAGGCGTTTCGTGCCAGGCGTGCGCTGTCTTGCGTTCGCAGGTCGGCTGCAGGTGTGGGACACACAGCTCACAATCGTGGCAGCATGCCGATCAACGATCGCGCCTGCCGCCTGAACACACGAAGGCCATCCGCGTCCCCTCGCAACGATCGTGTCTTTCTCTCCGCGAGCGTTACCTGTGGCTGTGGACGCCTGCCTCGACTGCCCGCTCCACCTCCGCGTGGTGCGACGTCCCCCCGATGGCGATCAGGTGGAGGTTCTCCACGTAGTGCACGTACTCCACGTACGCCGCCACGTATTCGCGGCCAGCCTCGACGCTCTGGTTTGCGCGTTTCCGCGCCTCGACAACGTGCGCGAAGCGGCGCCGAATCCCGGCGGCGATGTCGCTCGTCACGAGTTGGGTCGCCCGATCGATCGACCCGTTCTCGAGCGCCTTGTCTGCGGCTTCGACCGCCGGATCGACGTCCGTCCCCGGCTTCAGCCCTGTATACGGCGCACCCTCGCCTTGTCGGTGGATCCGGACCAGCGTCTCGAAGAAGTAGCGGTCCGCCAGTTCCTGGGCCTGCGGACCGGCCTTGCGGACGACGAGGGTCTGCTCGAAGGCATGGCGGATCTCGGCCTCGTCGGCGGCTTTCACCCATCTCAAGACCGGTGTGACGTCGCCCTTCTGAAGGGCGAGGCGCGCGGCGGCGACAACCGGGCCATTGAGCGTGTCGCAGTGGGCGCTGGCCGTGCTGGGCGACGAGGCGAGCGCCAGGACGACCACCGGTGCGAGGGCGAAGCGCTGGAATCTCGTGTTCATGTTGTTCTCCTAAATCGTGGTTCGCTGGCTGGAAACGACTGGTTCGACGCCTCGTCCACGATATCGCGCGCGGGGTCGTCCGCGGTCGCGATGATCTCATTCGCGGTCGATCGACGCCCTTGTGGTACCGTCTCGGGACTTCTCCCGCGGCTGGTGAGTCGCGACTCCCGCGGTGCTTGGATCGAGAGACTTTCGCAGCTTCCTGCCTTGGAGAACGGAGTCGCCAGGCTCCTACATTCTCCTTCGCTCAATCCGGGGATCGCGTGAGACGTGAACTCCGGGACCAGTTCGAACGCTTCACAGCGATTTCAAGGTACTCGACGAGATCGGACTTCTGCTGCTCGGTCAATCCGAGTTTGAGGAAGCCGTTGTAGTGCTCGACGACATCCCGCAGCGTCGCAAAGCGGCCATCATGATAGAAGCCGCCTTTCTGGTGGGCCCAGAGCCCCGCGAGCGGAGCCGTGCGGTGCATGTGCGTCGGCGACCGATCGGCCTGGAAGGCGTCCACGCCGACTTCGCTCGGGGTATGGAGGTTGTTCCCCGGTTCAGTGAACAGCGGAGGGACGTGGCAGGTCGCGCACCTGGCGTCGCCGTCGAAGAAGTCCTTCCCGCGCACAGCCGCGGTCTGGTCAAAACTGCCTGCCGGCGCTTTCGGCGACGGGATGGCGAGTTGATAGAAGTGAAGAGCGGCCAGCTTCGACGTGACCCGGTCAGGCGTTCCGCGAGTGTTCCACGAGCCGCTCCTCACCGCGACCGGGTATTGAATCGGGTCGTTCAACCGTGCGTCGTAGAACGTCCCCGAGCCGTGCATTTCGGTCGCGGCGACGTAGGCATTCCAATACGTCACCGACCCAAACCCCGTCCAGGTATGCAGGTTGACGCCGGCGAGCCCGAGCGCCGGCGGAATCAGGGTGCACGCCCGCTTGCCGTCGGGCCGGAGTGCCTTCCCATCCTTGTCGAGTTCAGCGTCGAAGCAGCCGGGACCCCAGGAACCGAGCACCGCTTTCAGCGTGGCGACGTCAACGCCCAGCAGATCGGTGAACGGTGCCAGGTTCGGGGCGAGCGACACGATCGCGCCGACGTTCAGGTCGCGATTGGCCCAGCCGTCCAGAGCACGAGATACGAGCCGGCGGCCAACCCAATCATCAGGACCAGACCAACAACGACGTTCAGTAAGCTTTTCATCGCGCCACCTCACCAGTCTTGACAGTTGCCGGGCGCCGCCGCGTCGGAGCGGGAGCGGAGCGCCGGCCTGCTCTGTCCGCGTGCGACGCGCCGACGCCGTCGATTCCCATGACACCATCGTGGAGAGGTCGCACGTGTCTGTCTGTTCAGTCCGGTACACTGCGCGCAGCGAGCACCGGACGGGCGGGGCTTGTGCAGAACGGCACAGACGTGAGGACGTCGCGCTCGGTGCGCTCCTGACGGGTTACCAAGAGAAGAGGCGGCGCTCGCACCAGGCATTGCTGCGGTCTGGTTGTTCGGCACGGTTACTGAGGCGGTGGCGGAAGAAACGGCGGCATTCACGTTCGAGGTCGAGGGGGAGCTTGCGGCTGCCCGATCGCGCATCCGAGCCCCGGAAGACCTGCGCTGTTCTGCTTTCGCTTTGTGCGGTCCTTTGCCGCCGCTGGCCACCTCTTGTTGCACGCATAGGGCAAGAAAAGGGCGACGTTCTTGCGGCGCCGGCGGATGCGCAGAGCCGGACGGACCGGTGTCCTCGGGCATGAAGCGATGGCGTCGGTGATCGCAGGTGAGGTGACCCCACTCGTGGCCGGCGATGTCTACTGCAGCGTGCTGGAAGGCTGTCGGGAGACGTTCGATCTGCGGCGCGCGTATGAATGGACGGCGTCGCTTGCGCAGTGGTGCGCGACGCAGCCCGATCTCGTGCGCTATCGCGGCGAGTGTCTGCTCTACCGTGCCGAAGTCCTGCAGCACGGGGCCCGTGGAACGAGGCCGCGCGCGACGCACGGGGCGCGTGTGGCTACTGAACTCGCGGGCGGCGGCGGGATCAGCGTTCTATCGGTGTGGCGAAATCCATCCGCGAGAGTGGGGGTAGCCGGCCAGAGCGCGCGGAGGCGGAGGCGAACCGGATGAAGCGAACGCTATTGCAGGCGAGGTCGAGGTGGAACGAGCCAGCGCTCCCACCGAGCGTCCCGGGCGATGGGGTCGTCCGCGAGTTCCCTACTGCCGCAGAATCTTTTCCATCGCCTTTCCCCTGGCCAGCTCGTCGATGAGCTTGTCGAGATAGCGGACCTTCCGCATCAGGGGGTCTTCGACATTCTCAACACGCACGCCGCAAACCACGCCTGTAATCAGCGCGGTGTTCGGGTGTATCGCCGGCGCCTCGGCGAAGAAGGTGCGGATGTCAACTTCACGCGTGAGCTGCCGTTGAAGGCCGGCCGCGGTGTAGCCGGTAAGCCAGCAAATAATCTGGTCGACTTCCTGCTGCGTGCGCTGCTTCCGCGTCGCCTTGTTCACATACGCCGGGTAGACCGACGAGAACTTCATGGTGAAGATGCGATGCTCGGTCATCGGTGATCCGTCCATTGTGGTGGGTTGCGAATCGGCTCATAGCGAAGGGGGCGCATATGAACTACGCCTTGCGTACCGGGTAGCGCAGGTGTGTCACGCCGACGCCCGCGATGACCGTCGGGCTGCCAAGAACGGCTGGCGTGCCGGCGAGGTGGTCAAAGAGTCGAACGCCGGAGCCAAGAAGCAGCGCCACGATGTCGACCTGGATTTCGTCGAGCAAGCCGGCATTCAATAACTGCTGGATGGTGTCCGCGCCGTGGACCCCGACGTTCTTCCCGCCGGCGGCGGCTTTGGCTTGGCGCACGGCGCTTTCGACGCCGTCGGTCACGAAGTGGACCGTCGAGTCGGGCCGCGGCCATCCGTCGGGGATCTGGTGGGTCAGGACCGAATGCCGGCCCCCACGCGTGATTTCCGCCCCAGCCGTGCGCCTTGTCGAAGGTGCGTCGACCGGTGATCATGGCGCCCAGTCCGGACACGAGACTACGAAGGTGCTCGGCACTCGGCGCGGACACCGTGAACGTCATCGGATCCCCCCCGCCCGTGTGGAACTCGACGTCACCTGAGTTGAAATACCAGGCGAACACTTCGGCCACGCCATCGTCGGGGTCGGCGACGTAGCCGTCGAGCGACATGGACATGAGTGCGACAACCTTCGACATGGCGAAGTTCCTTTGGGGGACGGAGACTTAGTTTAAGGGATCCCGCGCTGTTCGCCCAGTCCGTCCGCAGCTCGCACGACCCGCGGGAAGGCAGTAGTCGAGATATGCCGGGACGCCGACGGCGTCGATCGGGCGCAGGTGCATCAGCAGGTGGCTCGGCTGGCATTCGAGTTCTTCGAGGAAGATTCGGGTAAGAAGTGAACAGACATTCCGCAAGCGAGTCGTCCGCCTGAAACTCCTTCACTTCGAGAATGCGTGATGCGTCTGCAGGAAGCGGCTAAGTCGTTGAAGAGGTGACCCTCAGGTAGGACTCGGCGGCGGTGGGACCTTCGTCCCGCCCTCCGCTTCGGCCTTCCGCCCCCGCCTGGCTCACCCATGGCCCTTGTGGAAATGGGGGCCAGATCCTTCACCGTCACGATCGCCGCCGAACGGCAAACATCTGGTGAGACATCGTTCACTGGCTTGTGAAGTGACGGGGACCCGTCAGCGGGGCTCCCCGCCCGGACGGGGCGGAGCACGTTCTATCGGAGGTAATCATGAAGTCGTGTGTGCTGGTTGTGCTGTCGTTGCTCGCATCTTCGCCGTGCATGGCGCAGTATTCGTTCACCACCGTCGATTACCCGGGGGCTGCGATCACGCGGCTCATTGGCGTCAACGATCACGGCGAGATGGTCGGGCACTACATCCTGCCGGGTCAGGGTCAGGTACGCCACGCGTTCAAGTACCTCGCACGGCAGGTTCGAGGCGCTGGACCCGGCCGGCATTCTGGGGACGCTCGAGAGCGCGGCCAACCAAATCAACAATCGGGGGGACATCACCGGCTGGTACGCAGACGCTGACAAGCGGCGGCATGGGTACGTGTTGCGCGATGGCATCGTGCATACGATTGACTATCCCGGCGCCGCGCTCACACAAGTGAACGGCGTGAGCGACACAGAGGCCGTCTTCGGGCAGTTCAAGGATGTCGCGGGGGTGTTTCACGGGTTCATCCTGCAGGACGGGCTCTTCACGCAGGTCGACTTCCCCGGGGCGCTCAACACGTTCCCGTTCTACGTCAACGCGCGAGGGGATGTCGCGGGCAACTACGACAACGGCTCGGGCATTGGACACGGGTTCGTCCTGACCAAGGACGGGGAGTGGATTGGGTTCGATGTTCCCGGCGCGCCCGAGAACAGCACGCTGGCCATCGGCATCAACGACCGGCGGCAGATTCTCGGCTATTACCGGCAGAGCACCGGGGCACTCCGCACATTCCTCGTCGCCCTGGACGAAGTGTTCTCGACCGGCGACTTCACATTCATCGACCTCGCGGAAGGAACCGTGACGCCCGAGACCATGAACAACGCGGGGGTGTTCGTCGGCTTCTACACCGATCCGGCAAAGACGACGCACGGCATCATCGCCGACCCCACCGGGAGGTGGCGCGCTGATCCGCGAGGGCGCGACCAACTGTCCTGACGACGGCGCGGGTGATTTCCCCGGGTACTCGGCGGCGACTGCAGCATCGTCCTTGGCGGTTTGTTGGCGCTGCGGCGGCGCGGCAGTCGCATCAGCCGTTGGGAGAAGGTTCCGTCGCGATCCGTGATGTTCATGAGTACCGGGACGACTGGACGACACGTAGCGTGGCCCGCCGGAGAAGGAGATCGCGGCCAAGGAGCGGGCGACGAGATTGACGCTCGTAGCGTTCGTCCGACGGCGCCACATT
>CAVUTP010000009.1:0-223380 GCA_963744445.1 uncultured Acidobacteriota bacterium | reverse complement strand
CAACACCTTTCCGTCGTCACGATGACGGCGCCGTCGCGGTCGGTGCGGTAGAGCGTGGCGCCGGCGTCGCGGTACCGCGCAAGGACCGCGTCGCCCACCTTCGTCGTCGCACCGGCGCTGAGCACCGCGACGCGGGGCCGAAGGGCCGAGACGAAGGCCGGCGTGCTCGAACTGAGGCTGCCGTGGTGCGGGACCTTCAGGACGCGAAGGGGGGCCGGCGGGATCACTGCCGACAGCTCCTGCTCCACCGGCCGGCCGATGTCGCCCGGCAGCAGCACGGATACCTCGCGGTACCGCAGCTCCAGCACGATGGAATCGTCGTTGCGCACGCGCTGCCGCTCCCAGTCCGGGGGCGGCGGGTGCCACACCCGCCACGACACCTCGCCGAACGTGCCGCGCCCACCCTGGAGGCACGTGCGCCACGCCGCGCCCGCCTGCTCGGCCCGCCGGCGCAGCGCCTGCAGCCGCTCGTTCGGCGGCACCGGGATGCCCTCCCAGATCTCCCGAGGCCGGAAGTCCCGGATCACCGAGGCGGCGCCGCCAACATGATCCGGGTCCCCGTGCGACAAGACCAGCGCCTCGAGACGACGGGTGCTGAGGCGCCAGAGGGCGGGGGCCAGGACCCGGCCGCCAATGTCGAAGGAACTGGCGGTCAGCGAACCGCCGGTGTCCACGAGGAGGCTGCGCCGATCGGGCAACTGCACAAGCACGGCGTCCGCGTGGCCGACGTCGAGGAACGTTACGCGCAGCACCCCGCTCACCCCGGGCGCCAGCAGCGTCACGGGATCAATCAGGATCCATAGCCCGCTCAGCACGATGGGGACCAGCATCGCCATCGATCGAGGCGGGCACGGTTGCCGCCGGAGAGCGGCCAGCGCGAACCAGGCCGCCCAGCCGGCGTAATAGGTGACGAGCGCGACGGGGTGCGGCGGCGGAAGCCGATACGACAGCCACGGCCACCAATCGACGAGCACCGCGCTGCGGATGAGACCTTCGGCCGCGGCGTGCGCCACCCAGCCGGCCGCGGACGCAGCGCCGCCGTGAAGCGCCGCCAGCGGGAGGACGAGCATCCCGGCAAGCTGCACGACGGTCATCAACGGTATGGCGGCGAAGTTCAGGAGGAGGCCCGCGAAGGTCACGCGAGAGAAGGCGAAGGCGGAGACCGGGAACAACGCCAGCTCCGCACACACCGACGCGGCCAGCAGCGCCAGCGGCCAGCGAAGCCACCAGCGCGTCGGCAGCTTCGCCAGCACGAGGGACGCGCCGGCGAGGATCCCGAGCGTGGCGCCGAACGTCAGCGCGCACCCGACGTCGAACAGCGAGAGCGGCGCGACCGCCAGGATGCCAGCTCCCGCGACCCCGAGCGCGTTGAGGGGCGCGGTCCTGTAATCGCCGGCGCCTGCCGCGAGCAGCAGCACCGCCATCAGGGTCGCCCGCACGACCGACCCGCCGCCGCCCACGGTGAATGCGTAGGCTCCGAGGATCAGGATCCCCGCGATCGCCGACACCCGGTGGCCCGCCCCGAGCAGTCGCAATCCGCCCAGGATCAACCCAGCAAGGATCGCGATGTTGCCGCCGGAGATGGCGATCACGTGGTAGGTGCCCGCCTCCTGGAGGCGGCGCTCGACGTCCTCGTCCAGGCCTGCGCGGTCCCCGATCAGGATCGCGACCACGATCGCCGCCGAACGCGGGCTCCACCGGCCGACATGCTGCGACACGACCCGCCGCGCCGCCGCACGCACGCCGGCTGCCGCCTCCTCGTACCACGCTCCCCGGGCCGTGGTCTCCACCAGCGCGGCGCTCTTGGCGCTGCCGACGAGGATCGTGCCTCTCCGCGCGAGCGCGAGCCGTCCGTCGGGCACGCCCGGGTTGCGATAACGTGTCGCCTCGCGGAGCTGCGCCGGCAGGCTCACCATCCTGCCTGCCCGCCATTCCCCCGCCCGCTTCGCGGCCATCTCGCCGCTGACCGTGACCCGGGCGCCGCCCGAGGTCGAGGTCGAGGCACCCCCGACACCGATCGCAAGCACTTCGAGATCGAGGCCGATGCCGCCTGACCCGACGGAGGCGTCCGCACGCAACCGGCCTTCGAGACGCAGCGGCCCCTCGCCCGACGCTTCCTGCCAGCGTGCCAGGAGCGGTGGATACCGAGCCTCGCGCTCGGTGACCGCGGCGAGCACCCACCCGGACACAGCGAAGGCCAGCGCCACCGCCGCGACGAAGGCGCGGGAGCGGCGCCCAAGAAACAAGGCCAGCGCTGACGCCCACGAAAACGGGAGGGCAACGGCGGCGACGATTACCGGGGGCGGGCCGGCGGCGACCCCGATGATGCCGCCGGCGAGCATGGCCAGAACGGGAACCGCCGCGGGGGTCCGCACGCGGCGGCTCGGAGCAAGGAGCGCGCCGCCGCGGAATCGAGGATGGAGAACGGAGAATTGAGAAAGGCCTACGCAGGAACTGCCACGCACCGCGGCCGACACGCGGCAGTTGATGCCTTCTTTCAGTGCGAACGGTGGAGCAACCACGAGGTCGCGAAGGAACCACGAAGAACGGAAGGCACGAAGGCCACAATGCCCTTGTGTCTTCGTGTCTTCCTGATCTTCGTGGTTTCGTTCGTCGTCAACCGGAACTAAGCGTTCAACGAGCGAGGCGGGCGGAGGCGGCGCTGTGGTAGTCCTGCAGCGCGCGCACCTCGGCGTTCCGCCGACTGGGTCTCGCGGATCGCCCGGATGGCGCTGACCGCCGCGGATGCGCCGGTCAGCGTGGTGATGCAGGGCACGCCGTGCAGCATCGCGGCCCGTCGCAGCGCCCTGTCGTCGAAGAACGAGGCGCGGCCGAGCGGCGTGTTGATGACGAGCGAGATCCGCCCGTTCACCACCGCGTCCGCGATGTTCGGCCGCCCCTCGTTCACCTTGTAGATGACCTCGGCCGGCAGGCCGTGCGCGGCGAGGAACGCCGCCGTCCCGCGCGTGGCGGCCAGCGAGAACCCGAGCGCGGCCAGGTCGCGGACGATCGGCAGGACGTTCGGCTTGTCGCTGTCGTTGACGCTGACGAACGCCGTGCCCGTCGACGGCAGCGTCTGCCCCACCGCCTCCTGCGCCTTCGCGAACGCGACGCCGAAAGTCTCGCCGCAGCCCATCGCCTCGCCGGTGGACTTCATCTCGGGCCCCAGCAGCATGTCCACGCCCGTGAAGCGCACGAACGGGAACACCGGCGTCTTGACGAAGCAACCCGCTGACGGGCAGATCCTCTCCGAGGCCGACCTCGCTCAACGTGCGGCCCAGCATCACCCGGGCGGCCACCTTCGCCAGCGGCACGCCGGTCGCCTTCGACAGGAACGGCACGGTCCGCGACGCCCGCGGGTTCACCTCGAGCACGTAGACCGTCGTCATCCTTGATGGCGAACTGGATGTTCATCAGGCCGATGACGCCGAGCGCCCGCGCGATGCGGCGGGTCCAGTCGCGGATCGTCTCGAGGTGCCGCTCGGCGACGAGGTAGGACGGCAGCACGCAGGAGCTGTCGCCGGAGTGGATGCCCGCCTCCTCGATGTGCTCCATGATGCCGCCGATCACCACCGCGCCGGCCGTGTCCGCCACCGCGTCCACGTCCAGCTCGAACGCGTCCTCGAGGAAACGGTCGATCAGGACCGGGTGCTCGGGCGAAGCCTCCACCGCGCCAGTCATGTAGCGGTCGAGCGCCGCCTGCTCGTACACGATCGCCATGCCGCGGCCGCCGAGCACGTACGACGGCCGGACGACCACGGGGAAACCCACCTGCTCCGCCACCCGCCGCGCCTCCTCGCGGGAGGTGGCCGTGCCGCTCGGCGGCTGGTTGATCCCCAGCCCGTCGAGAAGCGCCGAGAAGCGCTTCCGGTCCTCGGCAAGATCGATCGAGTCGGCCGATGTGCCGATGATCGGGACGCCCGCGCGGTGCAGCGCCAGCGCGAGCTTCAGCGGCGTCTGCCCCCCGAACTGCACCAGGCACGACACCTCGCCCCCGCCGTCCCGCTCGCGGTCGATGATCGCGAGCACGTCCTCGAGCGTGAGCGGCTCGAAGTACAGGCGGTCCGCCGTGTCGTAGTCGGTGGACACGGTCTCCGGGTTGCAGTTCACCATCACCGTCTCCACGCCCTCCTCGCGCAGCGCGAAGGCGGCGTGGCAGCAGCAGTAGTCGAACTCGATGCCCTGCCCGATCCGGTTCGGGCCCGAGCCGAGGATGACGACCTTGCGGCGCGGCGTCGGTGCCGCCTCGCACTCCTCGGCGAAGGTGCTGTACAGGTACGGCGTGAACGACTCGAACTCCGCCGCGCAGGTGTCGATGCGCTTGTAGACGCGCCGGATCCCGGCCGCGCGCTCCGCCGCCGGCGACCTCGGCTTCCGCGTCCCCGACAGCATCGCCGATCTCGCGGTTGCTGAAGCCCGCCTGCTTCAGCTCGCGCAGCCGCCCGGCCTCCAGCGCCGCCCGCCCGGCACCGGCAATCGCATGGGCCTGGGCCGACAGCTCGGCGAACTGGGCGAGGAACCAGGGGTCGATGCGCGTGATCTCGTGGACCCGCTCCACGCGACCAGCCCTTGCGCGAGCGCCCGGAAGACCCGCCAGATCCGCCGCTCGTCGGCGACCGCCAGCTGGCGCGCAAGCGCCTCCTCCCCCTCGTCGGCAACCGCTTCCCGGCCCACAGCATCGCGGCGCGCCCGAGCTCCAGCGAGCGGAGCCCCTTCAGGAACGCCTCCTTGAAGGTGCGCCCGATCGCCATCGCCTCGCCTACCGACTTCATCTGCGTCGTCAGCGTGCGGTCGGCCTCGGGGAACTTCTCGAAGTTCCACCGCGGGACTTTCACGACGACGTAGTCGATCGACGGCTCGAAGGACGCGGGCGTCACGCGGGTGATGTCGTTGGGGATCTCGTCGAGGCGGTAGCCGAGCGCGAGCTTCGCGGCGATCTTCGCAATCGGGAAGCCGGTGGCCTTCGAGGCGAGCGCCGAAGAGCGCGACACCCGGGGGTTCATCTCGATCGCCACCACCCGGCCGTCGGCGGGGTTGACCGCGAACTGGATGTTCGACCCGCCGGTCTCCACGCCGACGCGGCTGATGATCCGCCGCGCCAGGTCGCGCAGCCGCTGGTACTCCTTGTCGCTCAGCGTCATCGCCGGCGCCACCGTGATCGAGTCGCCGGTGTGGATCCCCATCGGGTCGATGTTCTCGATCGAGCAGATGACGACGAAGTTGTCGGCGCAGTCGCGCATCACCTCGAGCTCGTATTCCTTCCAGCCGAGGACGGACTGCTCGACCAGCACCTCGTGGACGGGGCTCATCGAGAGGCCGCGGACGACCATCTCCCGGAACTCGTCCGCGTTGTACGCGATGCCGCCGCCCACGCCGCCCAGCGTGAACGAGGGGCGGATGATGGCGGGGAACCCGACGAGCGCCGCGAGAGTCGAGCGCCTCGTCGATGGTCCGCGCCAGGCCGCTCTCCGGCACCTCGACGCCGATCGACTTCATCGCCTCCCGGAACAGCAGCCGGTCCTCCGCCACCTTGATCGACTCGAGCGAGGCGCCAATCAGCTCGACGCCGTACCGCGCGAGCACCCCGTCCTCCGCCAGCGCCACCGCCAGGTTCAGCGCCGTCTGGCCGCCCACGGTCGGCAGCAGCGCGTCGGGCTGCTCGCGCGCGATGATCGCCGCCAGCGTGGCCGGCGTGAGCGGCTCGACGTACGTGCGGTCCGCCAGCTCCGGGTCGGTCATGATCGTCGCCGGGTTGCTGTTCACCAGCACGATCTCGAGCCCCTCGGCCCTCAGCGCCTTGCACGCCTGGGTCCCCGAGTAGTCGAACTCGCAGGCCTGGCCGATGACGATCGGCCCCGAGCCGATGACGAGGACGCGGTGGAGGTCGGTTCGCAGTGGCATGGACAGTGGACAGTGGACAGTGGTCAGTGGCCAGCGGATCAGCGGGCTGGCGCGCAGCCCGCGGCGCGCCTACGCGCGCGGCGTCAGCGTCGAGACGAAGCGTGCGAACAGGTAGTCCGCGTCGTGCGGGCCCGGCGACGCCTCCGGGTGGTACTGCACGCAGAACACCGGGCGTGCGCGGTGCCGGAGCCCCTCGATCGTGCCGTCGTACAGGCTCTGGTGCGTGACCACCAGGTCCGGCGGCAGCGACCCGGCCTCCACCGCGAAGCCGTGGTTCTGCGAGGTGATCTCCACGCGGCCGGTCTCGAGATCCTTCACCGGGTGGTTGCCGCCGCGGTGCCCGAACTTCAGCTTGAAGGTCCGCGCGCCGAGCGCGAGGGCGAGCATTTGGTGGCCGAGGCAGATGCCGAAGACCGGCAGGCCGCCGTCGAGCAACTGCCGCACGTTCTCCACGACCCAGGGCAGCGCCGCGGGATCGCCGGGACCGTTGCTGAGGAAGACCCCGCCGGGCGAGGCGCGCGCAGCATCTCGCTCGCCGGCGTTGCGGCGGGAAACACACGCACCCGGCACCCGTGAGCCGCGAACCGGCGCAGGATGTTCCACTTCATCCCGAAGTCGTAGGCGGCGACGAGCGGGCGCCCTGCCGCGGCGCTCGCCGGGCACCGGGAGCACGAAGCCGGGGTCCGAGTGGAGGCGATCGCCCGCGAGCGGCGCCGGCCCCTCCGTCGCGTCGTCGCCGCCGTAGTCGAACGCCTCACGGCAGGTCACGCCGCGCACCAGGTCCGCGCCCTCCATCGAGGGCGCGCGCGGGCGCGCTCGACCAGCCGCCCGGCGACCAGTCGCCCGTGCCGATGGCGCCGCGCATCACGCCGGACGATCGCAGACGCCGCGTGAGCGCCCGCGTGTCGATGCCCGCGATCGCCACGATGCCGTGCTCCGCCAGGTAGCGCTGCAGCGTGGAGCCCGAGCGCCAGTTGCTGGCAATCGGCGACACCTGGCGGACGATGAACCCGGCGACGCGCGGCCCGCGGGACTCGGCGTCGAACGGGCTGACGCCGTAGTTGCCCATCTCGGGGCACGTCATCGTGACGATTTGGCCGTGGTAGGAAGGATCGGTGAGGACCTCCTGGTACCCGGTCATGCTCGTGTTGAACACGACCTCGCCGGAGGTGACGCCATCGGCGCCGCACGCCACGCCCTGAAAGCACGTCCCGTCCTCGAGCGCCAGCAGGGCCTGGCGCCGGCGGGTGTCAATGTTGTTCGTCAATGCCTCCGGGCCTCTGCTCGAGAGATGCGGTCACGCGGTTCTGCGTGCCCGCGACCACCTGGATCGCGGCCGACCATGGCCGGTACCCGTCGAGTTCGATCCGAACCGCGTGCGAGCCGGCCCCCACGGCCGACAGCGTCAGCGGAGTCTTGCCAACCGCGCGGCCATCGAGCCGGACGTTGGCCCCCGGCGGACGGGAGATGACCACCAGGCCGCCCTCGAACCGGCTGGTCCTGGCTGCGGCCTCGCTCCTCGGCGCGGCCGCCGCCGTGGACGGACGCGTCGTGCGCGAGGGCGCCGGGGCCGGAGGCCGCCGCGCCGAAACGGGGGCCGGGGCTGGCTTCGCAGCAGGCTTCTTCGTTTCGGCCCCGCGCGGGGTGACCGAGGCGGCCGGGGGCGGCGCGGCGTTGCCCGCAGGAGGCGGGGTTGGTTTCACCTTCCCGGCGGGCGGCTGCGGCGGCGTCGTGGAGGACGGCGCTGCGGCGGTTGGAGGCGCCTGCGGTTCGCTCCGTCTGGCGGGCTCGGCGGGCGTCGCCGGCGCGGCCCCCGTCTCTGTTCCCGAGTCGCCGGCCGGGGCGACCTCGCGGTGGTCCCCGGCGCCAAGGAAGTAGCCTCCGACGAAGCCGCCGAGCACGCCGAGAAGGAGCATCGCCAGAAGCCACGAGAGCGGCAGCTTGGGGCGCCCGAAGGAAGCAGTCCCCCGGCCGGAAGGCGGCGGGCTGAACGGCCGGTCCGGCCCGGTGCTGACAGGTGGTGGCGACGGCATGGGAACCTCTTCCCGCGGTGTGATCCGGGTCTCGTCGGCGCGCGTCTTGCGGATCGGCTCGCTCGCCTCGAGCCGGTCGGCCCGAGCCAGCGGCTCCGCCGCGAGGGGTTCGTTCTCGACCTCTGGTTCCGTTCGCGCGGCTGGCGAGGCCAGGTCGACCGGCTCCCGACCGGCCTGGGGCTCCAGCTCCGCGAACCGTTGGGTTCCCGCCGGCGGTCTCGGCCCGTCTGGTGGTTCCAGCGTGGCAAAGCGTTCGGGCCCGGGCCGTGGTTCAGCCAACGGCTCGAGCCCCGCGAACCGTTCGGCCTCCGGCCGCGGTTGCGCCTCGGCCATGGAGCCCGTCACCGTGAACCGGTTCGTCTCGGGCGATTCCACCTCCTGGAGGCGGTCGGGGTCGAGGCCCGGCGGCTCCAGGAAAACGTCCGCAGCCTCGGATCGGGGGACAGCCAGCAGTTGGTCTGCGGCCGACGACGCCGGTCCATCGAACGACGGCGCCGGTTCTTCGAGAAACGGCACCGGTTCGTCGAGCGCCGGCACCGGTTCCTCGAGTAACGGCACCGGTTCCTCGGGCGACGGCACCGGTTCCTCGGGCGTTGGAGCCGGTTTCTCCCGAAGCACAGGCGGTTCGGGCTCGGGGAGCACCGCGACAGCCGCCCGCGGCTCCTCCGGCAGTTCGAGCACCGGCCGGGCTTCCGGCTTCGGCTCGAGCGGCAGGCTGGCCGGCCGCCCCGCTCCCCGCTCCCGGCGCCTCGGCACGTGCGGGTGCTGCACGGCCGCGGCGGGCAGTTCCAGGGGCTCACCGGTCAGTGCGTGGCGCAGCGCGGCGGCAAACGACAAGGCGGTGGGAAAACGATCCTCGGCTCGGACGCTGAAGGCGCGCGCGAACGCCTCGGCAAGGGCCGCGCGATCGGCCGCACCATCGACAGTGGTGTCGGGAGGAAACGGCTCGGCGGAGGTGGACGGACGCTTGCCGGTCAGAAGCTCGAAGGCGACGGCGGCAAGGGCGAAGACATCGGCCGCGGTCGTCCACGGCTGCCCCTCGACCCGCTCGGGCGCGGAGTAGGGGCGCCGCGGCGCCACCCGAAAGCCGATTTGCTCGACCGACTGCGCGACGCCCAGACCTGTAAGCCGAACCTCGTGCGGCGCCACGAGGATGTCGCGGGGGTGGAGGCTCCCGTGCCGCACGCCGGTGACGGCTGCGAAATCAATCGCCCCGGCCAGCTGCCCCACCAGGCGCAGCGCGTCGGGAATCGGTGCAGGGCCGTACTGGCGAAGCGCCACGTCAATCGATTCCGCGACGAAATACTCCTGGACGAGGAAGGCCGTGCTGCCCTCGGCGCCGGCCCCGAGCGGCGCGATGATCGACGGGTGCGCGAGGTTCAGGGTAGCCAGGTGCGCGAACGCCGCGGCAAGTTCGGAAGCCTGCTCGGGAGTGATGTCGAGGGGAAACGCCTTGACGGCGACGGCCCGGTCGGTCTCGGGATCGTAACAGCGAAAGACGGGGCCCAGTGCGCCGGCACCCACCTGGTGAACGACGCGATAGCGGCCGAAGGCGGCGGGCGGCGAGGGTGAAGCCGACGTCTCCGTGGTCAGCGGCGGGCGCTCCTTGGATGCAGTCCCACTGATGCTAACACTGAACCTGCGGCGCTTGAAAGGTTTAACAGGCGCGGCTTGACACCGTCCGGGGCCTCTGAGAGAGTAACCCTACCGGTGCAACCCGACGCCACCACCTCCGCTTCGTCCTCCGTTCGGGCCGCCATCGACATCCGACGCCTCCCGGGGATTCGGCGGCTGGCGGCCGACTACGCCTACGAGCTTCGGACGCCTGGCGCCGTTCTTTGCCGGCAACCCCGCGGACGCC
This sequence comes from uncultured Acidobacteriota bacterium, assembly GCA_963744445.1. Classification (GTDB taxonomy): domain Bacteria; phylum Acidobacteriota; class Vicinamibacteria; order Vicinamibacterales; family Fen-181; genus CAVUTP01. Next base: position 213,585 of record CAVUTP010000009.1, on the reverse strand, counting down.
GCGGCGTGGCCCGCGGCCATCGCCCGGACGCAGTCGCACCCGCGCCAGCGCGAGCGCGTCGCCGAGGCCCTCCGGCAGCAGCAGGAGCGGCGCGGGGCGCCGCCCGAAGCCCGCGCGGCCGCCGCACGGCTGGCCGAATCCGCAAACGGTGGCCGTCGTCACCGGGCAGCAGGCGGGCCTGTTCGGCGGCCCGCTGTACACCCTGCTCAAGGCGCTGACCGCGCTGAAGGTCGCAGCGCAGGTGACCCGCGACCACGGCGTTCCGACCGTCGCGATCTTCTGGATCGAGGGCGAAGACCACGACTGGGCCGAGGTCAGCTCGTGCGCGGTCCTCGACGCCGACATGCGCCGGCAAACCCTGACGCTCGGCACCCCGCCGTTCGGCGCCGGCGACGGCCCCGTGGCCTCCGTTCGTCTCGACCCGGCCATCTTCGCCGCGGTGGAAACGCTTCGGTTCACGCTGCCCCCGACGGAATTCACCGACGAAATCATCACGCGCCTGGGCGAGGCCTACCGGCCCGGCGTGGGCATGGCGGACGCGTTCGGGCAGTGGCTCGAGACACTGCTCGGTCCGCTCGGCCTCGTGGTGTACGACGCCGCAGACCCGGCCACGAAGCCCTTCGTGAGCGAGGTCTTCGTCCGGGAGCTCCAGTCGCCCGGCCAGACGACCAGGCTCGCGGCCGCCAGCGGGCAGGCGCTGGTCGAGCTCGGTTATCACGCCCAGGTCGTTCCACACCGCGACAACGTCGCGCTCTTCCGCCTCGACGGGGTCCGCCAGCCGATCCACTTCCGGGAGGAAGGTTTCGTCGTCGGGGACCTGGCGATCTCGGCCAAGGACCTGCTGGAGGAGGCGCGCCTCCAGCCCGAGGGCTTCAGCCCGAACGTGCTGCTGCGGCCGATCGTCCAGGACACGCTCTTCCCGACCATTTGTTACGTCGCCGGCCCGAACGAGCTGGCGTACCTCGCGCAGCTGAAGCCTATCTACGAGCACTTCGGCGTGCCGGAGCCGCTGATGTTCCCGCGCGCCACCGCCACGCTGCTCGACTCGGCCAGCGCACGCTTCCTGTCGAAGTACAACGTGCCGCTGGAATCGATGCAGCCGGGCGACGAGGCCGCGCTGAATCACCTGCTCGAGACGCAGCTGCCGGCGTCCGTGGAGGCCGCGCTGCACGACGCCGCTCAGGCGGTGGACTCGTCGATGACACGCCTCATCGAGGCGGTCCCGTCCATCGACCCGACGCTCGAGGGGGCCGCGCGTTCCTCGCTGGGGCGCATGCAGCACGATCTGCGGACCCTGCACGACAAGATCATTCACGCCCAGAAGCGGCGGGACGAAACGCTGCGGCGCCAGTATTCGCGGACGCGCGCCCTCGCGTTTCCCGACGGGCACCCGCAGGAGCGGGCGGTCGCCTTCGTGTACTTCCTGAACCGGTACGGTCCCGCGCTGATCGATCGCCTCTACGCGGATCTGCCGCTCGGCCTCGGGCAGCACTGGGTGATGACGATCTGAACGGCCGCGAGTTCACGACGCCCCCTCGATAGCATCGGTGCGCCGGCGAGAAGCCCGGCGTTGTCAATCCTCGTCTCTCGGTTTCATATCCAGTGGTCCAGAAGCGCACCTCCGGCACCGCTACCGCGGCGCCACGTCCCCGGCGGCGGCGCCGGTGGCTCCGTATCCTGGTCATCGCGGCCGGAATCGTCCCCATCGTGCTCGCCGGCCTCCTTGGTTACTACTACGCCGTCTTCTCCCGGCTGGTGGACGAGCGGCTGCACGGCGAACGGCTGCGGACGACGCCGCGCGTCTACGCCCGGCCGATGGAACTGCGCAAGGGCCAGGCGCTCAGCGAGCGGCAGCTGGTCGATCGGCTCAACGACCTGGGCTACGCGCAGAAGGCCCCGCCGCTGAAGCCCGGCGAGTTCGCCGAGGGCGAGCGGGAGGTCTGGGTGGTGCCTCGCGCGGGCACGGCCTCCGGCAAGCGGGTCCGGCTGGTCTTCCCGCGCCCGCCCGTTGCGAAGGCCGGCGGGCCGCCAGTGCCCGCCGCCGACCGGCTGGAACGCCTCGAGGTCGCGGGCGCGGGCGCCCGCGATTCGGTGCAGCTCGAACCGCCGCTGCTCACCGCGCTCGACAGCGGCGAGCGCGAGAAGCGGCGGCAGGTCCGCCTGGCGCAGATCCCGCCGCACGTCGTTCGCGCCGTGCTGGCGATCGAGGACCGGCGCTTCTACGACCACCCGGGCATCGACCCCATCCGGATGGTGGGTGCGCTGACGACGAACATCTTCGGCGACAGGCCGTACCTGGTCGGCGGCAGCACGATCACGCAGCAGCTGGTCAAGAACGTGTTCCTCGCCGGGGTCATCGCGAATCCGCTCGAGCGTTCGCGGAGCAAGCTGCTTGCCGGCACTGCCGAGCTTTGGGGCGTGGCGCCGCAAGGTCACCGAGCAGTTCATGGCGGTGGTGCTCGAACGGCGGGCCTCGAAGGACGAGGTGCTCGAGCTGTACCTGAACGAGGTGTATCTCGGCCAGCGCGGGTCGTTCGCGATCCACGGCGTGGCCGAGGGAGCGAAGCTCTTCTTCGGCAAGGACGTCACGAACCTGAGCCTGGCCGAGGCCGCCACGATCGCGGGCGTCATCCACTCGCCCTACAACCTGTCGCCGTTCACGGCTCCCAACCGGGCCAAGGACCGCCGCAACGTCGTGCTGCAGGAGATGGTGCAGGCCGGGTTCGTCGCCCGGGAGGCGGCGGGTCTTGCCGCGGCCGAGCCGCTCACCATCGTCCCCCGCGCGCTCGAGGCCGAGGCGCCGTATTTCGTGGACATGATCGGGCAGCAGCTGGCCGAGCGGTTCCCGGCACTGGTCCAGCGTTCCCAGCGCCTCGACGTGTACACCACGCTCGACCTGCACCTGCAGCGCCTCGCCCAGGACGCGGTGCGCGAGGGCCTGACGCACGTGGACGAGCTGCTGTCGAAACGCAAGCGGCGGCCCGGCCCTGCGCAGGCCGCGCTGATCGCGGTGGATCCCGCGCACCGGCGAGATCCTCGCGTGGGTCGGCGGGCGCTCCTACAACCAGTCGCAGTACAACCGCGTCGTCACGGCGCGGCGCCAGCCCGGCTCGGTGTTCAAGCCGTTCGTCTACCTGGCCGCGTTCGAGAAGGCCGCGGACGAGGGCCGCACGGACCTCACGCCCGCCACGCTCGTCACGGACGAGCCGACGACGTTCCTGTTCGAGGACCAGACGTGGGAGCCGCGGAACTACGAGGACGCGTACGACGGCCCGATCACGCTCCGCCGCGCGCTCGCGCACTCCCGCAACGCCGCGACGGTGCAGCTGGCCGAGATGGTCGGCTACGACACGGTGGCGGACCTGTGGAAAAGTACGGGCCCCGGCATGGTGCCGAAGCCGTACCCGTCGATCGCGCTCGGGGTCTTCGAGGCCACGCCGTTCGAGATCGCGACGGCCTACACGGTGTTCCCCAACCTCGGCCAGATTCGGCCGCTGCACGCCATCCGCCAGATCAACACGGACTACAAGGAGGCGGCGAAGCCCGCAGCGCCAGCCGCCAAGGCTCTCACCCGGCCGGAAACGGCGTACCTCGTGGCGAACATGCATGCGCAGCGTGATCAACGAGGGCACGGCCGCCTGCGCGCGCGGCGCCGGCTTTGCGCTCGACGCCGCCGGAAAGACGGGCACCACCAACGATCTGCGCGACGCCTGGTTCGCCGGCTTCACGCCGGAGCTGCTCACGGTGGTCTGGGTCGGGTTCGACGACAACCAGGCGCTCGGCCTCTCGGGCTCGCAGGCGGCGCTGCCGATCTGGACCAGCTTCATGATGCGGGCGCTCGCCGGCCGCCCCAACCTCCCGCTGACCGCAGCCGGAGGGAATCGTCTGGGTGGAAATCGACCGCGACAACGGCCGCCTGGCGGTTCCCGGCTGCCCCCGCACGTTCCGCGAGGCCTTCCTCCCGGGGACGGAGCCGACGGAGCAGTGCGAATTGCACAGGTACTGATGGAGTGACTTGGCAACTTCGCCACTTGACGACTGGCTATTTGCCTGGTGGTTGCCGCGCAGCCACTTGCGAACCGTGACAGCGTCCAAGTAGACAATCGCCAAGTAGACAATTGCCGATTGCCATGAGTCAGAATCTGTTTCGTTCGTGTCGTGCGCGTCTTGGAGTCGGGCGAGCGGCCGCCCTGGTGACCATCGTGTCGACCCAGCGGATCCACGCCGCAGCGCGTGGGCGCGAAGATGCTCGTGTTCGAGGACGGGCGCACCGAGGGGACGATCGGCGGCGGCTGCTACGAGCACGACGCGGTTGGCAAGGCGCGCGAGGCCATCAGGCTGCGGCCGCCCCAGCTGGCCCACTACACCCTGAACGACGACCTCGCCGCCGAGACCGGGCTGATCTGCGGGGGACAGATGGACGTCTTCATCGAGCCGATCGAGCCGGCGCCCCACCTCTACCTCGTCGGCGCCGGCCACGTGTCGCTGGAACTGGCGCAGGCGGCCCACCGCTGCGGATTCCGCGTGCACGTCGTGGACGACCGCGAGAAGTTCGCGAACACCGAGCGCTTCCCCGAGGCGGAGGTCATCGTCGAGGACATCCCCTCGTGGCTCGGGCGGACCGACTTCCCCGCCGACGCGTTCTTCGTCGTCGTCACCCGGGGGCATCGGCACGACCTCGACGCGATGCGCCAGCTGGCGGGAAGCCGTGGCGGTACCTCGGCCTGATTGGCAGCCGCGCGAAGGTCGTGCGGGTGTTCGACGCGCTTGCGGCCGAAGGCATGCCGGCGGAGACGCTGGAGCGGGTCCACGCGCCGATCGGCCTGGACATCGGCGCCGTGACCCCGGCGGAGATCGCGGTCAGCATCGTGGCCGAGCTGATCGCGGTGCGGTCCGGCCGCGCGGCCGAGCCGCACGTCGCCGCCGCGCAGCTCACCGCCCGCCGGCCGCGGTAGTAGCCGGGTTACCACGACGGTGTGCTTCGTGGCTGTCGTCGTCTTCAACCCCGTAGTTCTTCTCCCCGTGTCAGTTAGCTCGGCGCCCCAGCGGATCGTGTATAATGGCTCTTAGCACTCTCGGGTAGCGACTGCTAATGGCCACCACGCGGCTCTCCGATCGATCGCGGCGCATCCTCGCGGCCCTCGTCAGCGAGTACGTCGAGACCGGCGAGCCGGTCGCGTCGGCGACGCTCGTCAGGCGCGGGGGCTTCGGCCTGTCGTCGGCCACGGTACGCAACGTGCTCGCCTCGCTCGAGGAGCAGGGCTACGTGTACCAGCCCCACACCTCGGCTGGCCGGGTGCCGACCGACCTCGGCTACCGCTGCTACGTGGACATGCTGCTCGAGGGCCGGCGGCCGGGGCGGTCGCGCTGGCATCGAAGCGCAGCTGCTGGCTCAGACGGGCAGCCCGCCCGCTGATGGACGAGGCGCTGACGACGCGTCACGCACGTGCTCTCGGAGGCGTCGCACCACGTCGGGTTCGCGGTCGCGCCCGGCGCCGAGGAAGCGGCGTTCCAGCGGATCGACTTCGTGCCGCTGGCCGACACGCAGGTGCTCGTCGTGGTCGTCACCAGCGGCGGCCACGTCTCGAACAAGGTGGTGGACATCGGCGAGCGCCTGCCGGCCGACGACCTCCACCAGGCGGCGAACTACCTCAACGAGCAGTTCGCCGGGCAGCCGCTGAGCGAGGTGCGGGCGGTCGTCCTGGCGCGGCTGGCCGAAGAGCGCACGCTCTACGACGCCCTGCTCTCGCGCGCGCTGCGGCTGGCGCAGTCGACCTTCGACGGGCTCGCCGCCAGCAGCACACGCTGTTCATCGAGGGCGCGGCGTCGCTCATCGAGGAGGGCGACGAAGGCGGGGCGGGATCTCGCTGGGCACGCTGCGCACGCTGCTGAGGATGATCGAGGAGAAGCACCGGCTGGTGCGCCTTCTCACGGAATACATGGAAGGGCCGGGCCTGATGGTCGATCATCGGCACCGAGCACACTGCGCCCGACCTGCGCGAGTTCAGCCTCGTGACGGCCACCTACACGGACGGCGACCGGCGCGGCAGCATCGGCGTCCTCGGGCCGACGCGGATGCGCTACTCGCGCGCCATCTCCATCGTGGACAGCGCGGCGCGCGCCGTGACCCGCCTGCTCCAGCAGCAGAAGGAATAGGGGATCGGACGAAACATGACGGACGCGGCGGACAACACGAGCGGGCAGGACCAGGAACGCCAGGAGGCGGGGGCCGACGTTTCCCCGGCCCAGGACGCGGCGAACGACCGGCGAGCCAGGCGGGCGAGCCCGAGTCGATCGAGGCCGCTGCGGCGCGAGCGCGACGAGCACCACGACCGGCTCCTGCGGAAGACCGCGGAGTTCGACAACTACCGGAAGCGCGTGGACCGGGAACGGCGCGAGCTGGCGCAGCACGCGGCGGGCGACCTGCTCGAGGCGCTGCTGCCGATCATCGACGACTTCGAGCGCGCGCTCAGGCGGACCCGGAGGGCGGGACCCTGCAGCCTATCGCAAGGGCGTCGAGCTCATCTACAAGCAGCTCCAGGATCTCCTCGCGAAGCGGGGCGTGACGCCCATCGAGGCCGTGGGCAAGGACTTCGATCCCCGGTTCCACCAGGCGATCACCCACGAAGAGAGCCCCGGCCGGCGCGACGGCGAGGTCATCGAAGAAGTGCGGCGCGGCTACATGCACGGCGATCGCCTGCTGCGCCCGGCCATGGTGAAGGTAGCCAAGGCGTGAGCAAGCGCGACTACTACGAGGTGCTCGGCGTCTCCCGGGAAGCGACCGAGCAGGAAATCAAGAGCGCCTACCGGAAGCTGGCGCTCAAGCACCATCCCGACCGCAACCCGGGCAACAAGGACGCCGAGGAGAAGTTCAAGGAAGCGGCCGAGGCCTACGCGGTGCTGGCGGACGGGGAGAAGCGCGCCGCCTACGACCGCTTCGGCCACGCGGGCGTCAGCGCGGCGGGCGCGGGCGGGTTCGACCCGACGATCTTCGCCGACTTCGGCGACATCTTCGGCGGGCTGCGCGACATCTTCGGCTTCGGCGACATCTTCGGCGGCGGCCGGCGCGGCGGCCCGCAGCGCGGCTCGGACCTCCGCTACGACCTGGAGATCTCCGTTCGAGGAGTCGGCGCGCGGCATCGAAACCGTCGTCCAGATTCCCCGCCGCGAGAACGTGCGACACCTGCAAGGGCTCCGGCGCGGCGCCCGGCTCCGCCCCCACCATCTGCCCGCAGTGCGGCGGCCGCGGCCAGATCCGCTACCAGCAGGGGTTCTTCACCGTCGCGCAGACCTGCCGCCAGTGCGGCGGCGCCGGCCGCGTCATCACGAAGCCGTGCCCCGAGTGCCGCGGCGCCGGCCAGGTGGCGCGGCAGCGCAAGCTCACCGTGCGCATCCCGGCCGGGATCGCCAACGGCCAGCGCCTCCGCCTCTACGGCGAGGGCGAGGCGGGCACCGCCGGCGGTCCGCCGGGCGACCTCTACGTCGTCGTCCACGTCCAGGAACACCCGATCTTCCAGCGCGAGGGCGACGACCTGTTCTGCCGGGTCCCGATCACCTTCCCCATCGCTCGCGCTCGGCGGCGAGGTGTCGGTGCCGACGCTCGACGGGCACGAGAAGCTCGACGATCCCGGAGGGCACGCAGAGCGGCCACGTCTTCCGCCTGCGCGGCAAGGGCATGCCCAGCGTCACCGGCCGCGGCCGCGGCGACCTCCACGTCGCCGTGGACGTGGTCACCCCCAAGAAGCTCACCCGGGAGCAGCGCCACCTCCTCGAGCAGCTTGGCAAGACGATGCCGGTCGAGAAGCTGCGGCCGCCGAAGGCCGAGCAGACCGACGAGGAGAAGAGCGTCTTCGACCGGGTCAAGGACATGTTCAGCTGATGAAACGCTGGCCGGCCCTCGATCTCGATCCTGCCGCGGGCTCCGGGCCGCGTCCCCGACGGCTGGCAGGACATCCTGGCCGCAGCCCTCGACGACCTCCAACCAACCGCGGTCCAGGAACAAGACGACCTCTGGCGGGTGTTCTTTGGGAGTCCGGAGGACCGCGACCGCGCGAGCCGAACGCTCGCCGCCGGTCCGGCCTGGCTTGCCGTCTCGCCCGTGGAGGTGGATGACGAAGACTGGGCGCGGCGCAGCCAGGAGACGCTGCGGCCGGTCAAGGTCGGACGCGTGGTGATTACGCCGCCCTGGTTGGCGGGCAGCGAGCCCGGCGCATCCGACGTCGAGATCGTGATCCTGCCCTCGATGGGATTTGGGACGGGGCATCACGCGAGCACGCGGCTCTGCACGGCCCTCCTCCAGGAAGTCGACCTGCACGGCCGCTCGCTGCTCGACGTGGGCACCGGGTCGGGTGTCCTTGCCCTGGTGGCGCTGAAGCTCGGTGCCTCCCCGGTGGACGGGATAGACGAGGATGTCGATGCCGTCGCGGCGGCCGCCGACAACCTGGAACTGAACGGGGCGACGGGCGGGATCGCGCTCCGGCAGGCCGACTTCCGGGATCTCCCCTCAGTCTCCGCCGACGTCGTCACCGCCAACCTCACCGGCGCCCTCCTGGCCCGATCGGCCGCCCTCCTCGTGGCTGCCGTTCGCCCCGGCGGTTCGCTGATCGTCAGCGGTGTGACGGTGGAGGAAGAGGGGATGGTGGTGAAGGCGTTCGAGCCGCACCTCACGCTCGCATCGCGAATCGCCGAAGAGGGCTGGGTGGGGCTGCTCTTCAGGGCAGGCCTGAAGGCCGCCCTGCCCTACCGCTGTGTTCGTCCGTAGGGCTTCAGCCTGCTTTTTCACACCGTGGCCCTGGTTCATCGGCCGGAGCGGGGCTTTCCCTGGCCTGAGCGAAGTCGAAGGCAACCTTCACCTGTATAATCTCCGCGCCATGCACTCCCGCTTCTACGCACCGACGCTGGCGCCCGGCGATCTGCACGTCGATCTGCCCGCTGACGAAAGTGCCCACGCCCGCCGCGTCCTGCGCCTGAAGCAAGGGGCGCTCGTCCGGCTGTTCAACGGGCGCGGCCTGGAGTGTGCGGGAGTGGTGGATACCATCGAACGGGAGTTGGTAGGGGTCCGCATCGAGGAAGCGATCGAGATCACTCCCGAGCCGAAGGTCCTGATCACGCTCGCGCAGGCCGTCCTCAAGGGAGACGGCATGGACGAAGTCGTCCGCGATGCCGTCATGCTCGGGGTAGCGGCCGTCGTCCCGCTCGTGACCGAACGGACCGAGACCGACCTGCGACGGCTCTCGAAAGGCGTCCGAGTTGAACGCTGGCACCGGGTGGCCGTCGCCTCCGCGAAGCAGTGTGGCCGGTCGGTCGTCCCGGTAATTGCTTCGCCGGTACTGTTGAGCGAGTACCTCGGCGGGGCTCGCGACGATCTGCGCGTGATCCTCGCGGAACCGGCCGCAGCCTGCGGCGAAGCCGGGCCGGAACGCTTGCGAAACCTGCCTGCCCCCCGCTCGGTCACTCTCCTCGCGGGCCCCGAGGGCGGCTGGTCTCCGGCTGAAACTGGAGCGGCGGCAGCTGCAGGCTTCCTGCCGCTCACCCTTGGGCGCCGGACGCTGCGCGCCGACGCGGCCGCGCTGGCTGCCATTCCGGTGCTGCAGTTCCTGTGGGGAGATCTGTGAAGAGCAGGGCTAAAGCCCTGCTGCGACCGTTGACACTTGGCAGCGGTGCCCCTGCTGCGACCGATGACACTTGGCCGCGGTGCCCCTGCGACTGCTGACACTTGGCCGCGGTGTATACTCCCGTTCGATGTTCTTTCGCGGGCAAACCATCGGGAAGTACCGCATCCTTTCCTCGCTCGGGAGCGGCGGCTTCGGCGCCGTCTACCTCGCCGAGGACACGTGGATCGGCAAGAAGGTCGCGATCAAGGTCCCGCACCGGCAGAACATCGACTTCGGCGAACTGCTCCGTGAGCCCCGCCTCCTGGCCGCCCTCAACCACCCGAACATCGTCTCGATCCTGACCGCGGAGAAGCAGGAGAACCTGTTCTTCATCGTCATGGAGTACGTCCAGGGCGAGACCCTCGAGGCGATCATCGGGCGCGAAGGAGGACTGGAGCTGCCGCGCGCGCTCGATTTCACCTGCCAGATCTGCAACGCGGTCGATCACGCGCATGGCCAGGGCGTCCTGCACCGCGACCTCCGGCCGGCGAACGTCCTGGTGTCGGAGTCGGGCCTGGTGAAAGTCGCCGATTTCGGAACCGCCCGGTTCCTGGAGATCGCGGCCCAGGGGACGACGGTGATCGGGAGCCCTCCCTACATGGCGCCCGAGCAGTTCCAGGGGAAGGCCGTGCTGGCCTCGGACATCTACTCGCTTGGCGTGACGATGTACCAGATGGTCACCGGGGGGCTGCCGTACGAGACGCCCTCGCCCGCCGACGTGAAGCGGCTCGTGCGCGGCGAGCTGGTGGTGCCGCCGCGGTCGAGGAACAGCCGAATCCCCAAGGAGCTCAACGACATCATCATGCGCGCGATGGCGCCGGGGGTCGGCGAGCGCTACCAGCGGGCCGGCGAGCTGCTCGACGATTTGCTCGCCGCACGCTCGAAGTGGGCCGGGTCGTGGGGTGCGCGGCCCCAGCCGGCGCCCGGCACGCGACGTGCTGGAACCCACGGGGAGGACCTGCAAGAGATCCAGGGGCGGCTCCGGGCCCGGGAGGCGCCGCCGCCGCGCTTCTGCTGGCACTGCCGCAAGCCGCTGCACCAGCGGACGGACCGCTGCCCGTTTTGCGGCGAGGGACAGTAGTGCTAGAATCGCCCGGCCCTCCAGTTCGGTAGGCGGCACAACGCGTTGTGCCGCGGCCACACTCCCAACGAGGCCTTCCTGGCGCAGACGAGGTGAATTCCATGCCGTTCCCTGGCACCGGCACCATCTGGATGAACGGATCGCTGGTCAATTGGGCGGACGCGAAGATCCACATCGCGTCCCACGTCATCCATTACGGCAGCGCCGTGTTCGAGGGCGCCCGCTGCTACGACACTCCAAAGGGACCGGCCTGTTTCAGGCTTGCCGCTCATACGCGGCGCCTCTACAACTCGGCGAAGATCTACCGGATGCCGATCCCGATCGAGCCCGCGGCCTTCGACCAGGCGATCCTCGAGACCATCCGCGCCAACGGGTTCAAGGCCTGCTACATCCGGCCGCTGGTCTACCGGGGTTATGGCGAGCCCGGCGTCAGCCCGATGGGCTCGCCTGTCGATCTGGCGATCCTCTGCTGGGAGTGGGGCGCCTACCTCGGCGCCGAAGCGCTGGAGAAGGGCGTGGACGTCTGCGTGAGCTCGTGGACGCGCAGCGCGCCGAACACGTTCCCGACCATGGCGAAGTCGAGCGCGAACTACGCCAGCAGCCAGCTCATCAAGATGGAGGCGATGGCAGACGGCTACGCCGAGGGCATCGCGCTCGACACGCAGGGGCACGTCAGCGAGGGCAGCGCGCAGAATCTCTTCCTCGTGCGCGACGGCGTCCTCTTCACGCCGCCGCTCTACAGTTCCGTCCTCCCGGGGATCACCCGCGACTCGGTCATCACGCTCGCCACCGACCTGGGCTACGAGGTTCGCGAAACGGTCATCCAGCGCGAGGCCCTCTACGTCGCCGACGAGCTGTTCTTCTGCGGAACGGCCGCCGAGGTCACGCCCATCCGCTCGGTGGACCGGGTCCAGATCGGCCCCGGACGCTGCGGGCCGATGACCAAGGCCGTCCAGACCCGGTTCTTCGAAGTCATCAGCGGGACGGTTCCCGACCGTCACGGTTGGCTGACGTACGTGTATCCTGAAGCCGCTGGCGCCGATACAAGGAAACAGGAGAAGGCTGTCAGCCGGTAGCCGGGCCGAGATCCCGCTCGGCTGACGTTCCAGGGTCGAGTTCTGGGGTCGGCGGCCGGGTATCCGGCCTCCCCCTGCCTCGCTCACGCCGGAGGTTTGCCTTGCACGTCAACGACCTGCTGAAGATCGCGGTGGAGAGCGGCGCATCGGACCTGCACCTGAAGGTCGGCAGCTACCCGATGATGCGCGTGGCGGGCGTGCTCTGCCCTGCCTCCGAGTACAAACGCCTGACGCACGAGGACACCGTGGCGATGGCGGCGGCCATCATGTCCACGGCCCAGCGGCAGAAATTCAAGGAACACCAGGAGGTGGACCTGGCCTACAGCGTCCAGGGCCTCGGCCGTTTCCGCTGCAACGTCTACCAGCAGCGCGGTACGATTGGCATCGTCCTTCGCGTCATCCCGATGCGGATCAGGAACATCGAGGAGCTGGGGCTGCCGCCGGTGCTCGCCCGGATCGCCGACGAAGACCGCGGCCTGGTGCTGGTCACGGGCACCACGGGGTCGGGCAAGAGCACGACGCTCGCCGCGATGATCGACCACATCAACGCCACCCGGTGCGTGCACGTGATGACGGTCGAGGACCCGATCGAGTTCCTGCAGCGCGACAACCGGGCGCTCATCAACCAGCGCGAGGTGTCGGTGGACACGCGGTCGTTCGCGCAGGCCCTGCGCAGCGCGCTCCGCCAGGACCCCGACGTCATCCTCGTCGGCGAGATGCGCGACTTCGAGACGATCGAAACGGCGCTCGTGGCAGCCGAAACGGGCCATCTCGTCTTCTCCACCCTCCATACGCTGGACGCCACCGAGACCATCAACCGCATCATCGCCGTCTTCCCGCCCCACCAGCAGAAGCAGGTGCGCCTGCAGCTGGCGAGCGTGCTCCGCGCCGTCATCTCGCAGCGCCTGATTCCCCGTGCCGACGGCCAGGGACGCTGCGCCGCCGTGGAGGTGATGATCACCACGCCGTTCATCCGCGACTGCGTGGTGGACAAGGAGAAGACGCACCTGATCCCCGGAGCCATCGCCTCGGGCACCTCTCAGTACGGGATGCAGACTTTCGATCAATCGATCTTCGCGCTGTACGAGCAGGGCCTCGTGTCGTACGAGGAGGCGCTTCACTGGGCGACGAACGTGGACGAGTTCAAGCTGAAGGTCCAGGGCATCGCCATGACGTCGGACGCCGCCCGCGACGAGATGACCCGCGCGGGGATGGACGTGCAGCGATTCGGAAGGTAACGAGCCGTACCAGGCGGAGGGCGGAGGGCGGGGACGCGTGACACGCGTGCGCGTCCTTGTCCGCCTACCGCTTACCGCCTACCGCCTACCGCCTACCGCCTATTGGTTGCCGATGTCCGATCCCGTCCGCTCCGCCTATGCTGCCGCCCTTGCGATGCTCGCCCGGCGCGAGCTGTCGGAGGCCCAGGTCCGGGAGCGTTTGGCCCGGCGCGAGCACGAGAAGCCGGCCATAGAGCAGGCGGTCGAGCGGCTGAAGGCTGCCGGCGCGCTGGACGACCGCCGAGTGGCCCTCGCCGCCGCCCGCACCGAGGCGCAGGTTCGGTCTCGGGGCCGAGCGCGCGTGATCCAGCGCGTGCGGGCGCTGGGCATCGACCCCGACCTTGCCTCCGAGGCCGTTGACGAGGTGTTCGCCGCCATCGACGAAGACGCCCTGCTCGAGCGGGCGCTCGCGCGCCGCCTCCGTGGCCCCGCCGCGCGGGTCACGGACCCCGCCCACTTCCGCCGCCTCTTCCAGCAGCTGGTTCGCCAGGGGTTCTCCCCGTCGGCGGTCAGCCGGGTCCTCCGAGCACACGGCAAGAAGGGCCGAGAGCCGGAGCCGGATTAGCCGCCGCACTCCAGCACCAGCACCTCCCGCACCCTCGCAGCACCAGCACCTCCCGCACCTCCGGCACCTCCGGCACTGTTAGAATGGTCCGTTATGACCTCGAACGAAATCCGCGCCTCTTTCCTCGACTTCTTCGCGCGACAGGGCCACCGCGTCGTCGCCAGCTCGCCCCTCGTCCCGGCCAACGACCCGACGCTGCTCTTCACCAACGCCGGGATGAACCAGTTCAAGGACCTCTTCCTGGGCCGCGAGCAGCGGGATTACAGGCGCGCGGCCAGCTCGCAGAAGTGCATGCGGGTCAGCGGGAAGCACAACGACCTCGAAAACGTCGGGCCCTCCCCGCGTCACCACACGTTCTTCGAGATGCTCGGGAACTTCTCGTTTGGCGACTACTTCAAGACCGACGCCATTGCCTTTGCCTGGACGCTGCTGACCGAGGTCTGGAAGCTGCCGGCCGACCGCTTGTACGCCACCGTGTTCATGGGGGACGAGAAGGTGCCGCGCGACGAGGAGGCCTACGAGATCTGGCGGAAGTACCTGCCGGCCGACAAGATCAGCGAGCTGGGCGACGACAACTTCTGGGCGATGGGCGACACGGGGCCCTGCGGCCGCTGCTCGGAAGTGCACTACTTCCGCGGCGATGACCTGCCGTGCCCGCAGGCTGTGTGCCTGGGCGTGGCGTGCTCGTGCGACCGCTACGTCGAGATCTGGAACAACGTGTTCATGGAGTTCGACCGGCAGGCCGACGGCACCCTGAATCCCCTCCCCGCCCCGTCCATCGACACCGGCATGGGGCTCGAGCGGATCACGGCGGTGCTCCAGGGCGTCCTCTCGAACTACGACACCGACCTGTTCACGCCGCTGCTCGCGGCGATTGGCAACCTGGCGGGCGTTCAGTACAGCGGGGCGATGGAGCCGGCGCGCGTGTCGATGCGCGTCATCGCCGACCACGCCCGGGCCGCGAGCTTTCTCATCGCCGACGGCGTCGTCCCGTCCAACGAATGGCGCGGATACGTGCTCCGCAAGATCATGCGCCGGGCGATGCGGCACGGGAAGCACCTCGGAATCACGGAGCCGTTTCTCTACAAGCTGGTCGCGGTCCTCGCGGCGGAGATGGGCGATGCGTATCCCCAGTTGCGCGAGCAGCGCGACTACGTGGAGCGTGTGATCGACGGCGAGGAAGAGCGGTTCGAGTCGGTGCTGAGGATCGGCCTCCCGAAGCTCGAGGAAGCTCTCGACCGCGCCGCCGGCAGCCAGGTGCTGACCGGCGACGAGGCGTTCCGCCTCTACGACACGTTTGGCGTGCCCAGGGACTTCATCGAGGACATGGCCGAACAGCGGCAGGTGGCGTTCGACAAGGCGGGGTTCGAGCGTGCCATGGAGGGGCAGAAGGAGAAGGCGCGCGCGGGGCACTCGTTCGGCCTGGCCACGGCAGGGGACGGCACGCTCGCAGCGTCCACCGAGGCGCTTCGCGGGACGCCGGACCAGTTCGACGGGTATGCAGCCACTCGCCTGGACGGCCTGGCGGTGCTCGTGCTGCTCGACACCGAGGGCCGCACGGTGGTGGAGCTGCAAGAGGGCCAGGAGGGCTACCTGGCGCTCACCCGCACGCCGTTCTACGTGGAGTCGGGCGGCCAGGTGTCCGACACCGGCGTGATCACGGCGGCCTCCGGGGCCCGCGCCCGGGTCGAAGGCCTGGTCCGGGCGGGGGCGGACCGGCCTCGCCTGCACGAAATCACCGTCGAGAATGGCGCGCTCCGCCGCGGCGACCTCGTGACCGCCGAAGTGGACGCCGAGCTGCGCAACTCGACACGCCGGAACCACACCGCCACGCACCTGCTGCATGCGTCGCTGCGACGGGTCCTCGGCCCACACGTCAAGCAGGCGGGGTCGCTCGTGGCGCCCGACCGCCTCCGCTTCGATTTCGTCCACCCGGCCCCGCTGTCGGTGGAGGAACTGGCCGAGATCGAGCGGCTCGTCAACGACGAGATCCTCCGCAACACCCCGGTGGACACGCAGGTCCGATCGACCGACGAGGCTATCGCGGCGGGAGCCATGGCGCTGTTTGGTGAGAAATACGGGGACAAGGTACGCGTCGTCTCGGTGCCGGGGTTCAGCGTCGAACTTTGCGGCGGCACGCATGTCGCCGCCACCGGGGACATCGGCTGCTTCGTCATCCTGCACGAGAGCGGTGTCGCGGCGGGCCAGCGGCGGATCGAGGCGCTCACCGGTCACGGGGCACTGCAGTTCTACCGCGAGCAGCGGACAACGCTCGCCGTCGTCCTGGAGACGCTGAAGACGCCGGCCGATCAGGCCGTTCCAGCCATCGAGCGCCTGCAGGCCGAGGCGAAACGCCTCGCCCGCGAGAACGCGCAGCTGAAGCTGAAGGTGGCGATGGGCCCGGCGGAGCCGGGCGCCAACGATGCCGGGGTGGTGGAAGCGGGCCGCGTCAAGCTTGCCGCGAGGCGAGTGGAGGGCCTGGACAAGACCGCGCTCGGCCAGATGGCCGACACCCTCAAGAACCAGCTCAAGAGCGGGGTCGTCGTCCTCGCGTCCGAGACCGACGGCCGCGTCGCCATCGTCGTCTCCGTCACGAAGGACCTCGTGCCGAAGGTCCACGCCGGCAACATCGTCAAGCGCATCGCGCCGCTCGTGGGCGGCGGCGGCGGCGGCCGACCCGACTACGCCGAGGCCGGGGGCAAGAACCCCGACGGGATCGATCGGATGCTGGAGGAGGCGAAGAAGGTGGTCGCGGAGATGGCCGAGCAGGGCTGAAGCCCTGCTCCGACCGGTGAACCAGGCCACCGGTGTCGCGGACGCTGACACAGCTGCCAAGGATTATCGGCCGCGACAGGCCTTCAGGCCTGTCCTTGTAGCGTCTACTTGGTGGGGTCCAGGACCTCGTACGGCCCTGTGGCCGGCTTCGTGTCGGAGTACCTAGTCACCAACTTGTCGCCGACCAGCTCCACGTACTTGTAGATCAACAGCTTTGGCTTCGCCGCCGCGGATACGTTTGTGCGGCTGCGGACCTTCCGGACGTAGTCGCGCGTCTCCCGATAGGGCGGTACCCGGTTACCGTAACGGCCCACGGCCAACGGACCGGCGTTGTAGGCCGCGAGGGCCAGTTCCTCGTTGTTGTCGAACCGGTCCAACAACTGCCGAAGGTAGAGCACGCCTCCCCGGATGTTCTCTTCCGGGTCGAACGGCCGGCGGACTCCGAGGAGAGACGCCGTCGCCGGCATCAGCTGCATCAGGCCCATTGCACCCTTCGGCGAGATCGCGCGCGGGTTGTACCCGGACTCCACCTGGACCACTGCACGAACGAGATTCGGCCGGATGCGCTGCTCCCCCGCGTATTTGACGATCAACTCGTCATAGTCCCCCCTGTAGCCTCGGGAAACGGGGCGCGTCACGCGGACCGGTTCAGTGGAGTTTGCCGCTTCGAAGGTCCGGACCTCGACGCCGGCGTCGGCGGGCGCGCGGTCCGAGAGAACCACCGTGCCAGTGGCGTCACGGTAGGTGAAGATTTGGGCCTCGGCGCCGGAGCTGAGGCTTAGCATCCCGACGGCAACGGTGGTGATGAGCGCAATTCGGCCCACGGCGTGGACAACCTCAGATCGTGTATCGGCCGGACAGGGGGAATTCTACAGCACGGAACGTCCCAGAGGACCCGATGCGGCCTGCGGCCGCTCGCGTGGTCGCCTCCCTATTCTCAATTCTCCCTTCTCCATGCGCTGTTTCTCGGCCCCATTTCCCCGCGCGAGGCGTCTAACCTAGCAAACCTGCCGGTGGTTCGTGCCCCGCCCCTGCAAGGAGTCGAGCGTGCGCTGCTGGTCCCTTCGTTCGTCGAGCCGGCTTGCGTTGCTGGCCGCCCTCCTCACCATCCTGTCCGTCCCGTCCGCGCGGGCGCAGGGCCAGCCGGCCCTGGATCCGGCCGCTGCCGCCGCGGCCGAGAAGGAAATCCGACAGCTGGTGACCAGTTTCTACGAGGCGTACGCCAGGGAGGACCTCCCGGGACTTGTCGCGCTATGGCACCCCAGGGGGCCGGGGCGCTCCGCCCGCAACATCGCGGAGGTGGAGTTCGAGCTGCGAGACTCGACCCTGCGGATCCGTCGTCGTGCGCGATGTACGGGTGGATGCCGGCGGCGGTCGGGCCCGCGTCATCGTGGAGATGGGGGTGACCGAGCGCAAGAACAACCGGAAGCGTACCGAGCGGCGTGTCCGCGAGATGACCTTCCTGCCGGACGACGCGGGCGCCTGGAAGGTGTGGAACGAGGCGACGTCGGGGATGTCGCTTGCGAAGCGGCTCCTGTCGGTGCCGGCCGCCGAACGGAAGGCCTTGCTCGAGGCGGAACCGGAACTGGCGTCGGATGACACCTGGACCGGTCTGGGGACGGAAATCGGCCGGCTGCGACTGCAGGGCGGGATGACCGCCACGCTCGACGCGATCTCCGCGCGGGAGCTCGTCGCGCGGGCGCTCAACAACGAGTATGGCGTCGCCGCGAGTCTCCTCGATGCGGGCCTCCTGTTGCAGGTCATGGGACAGCTCGACGAGGCCGGCAAGGCATTCGCCGAGGCGCGGGATCTGTTCGCGCGTGTCGGCTCGAAGCTGGAGGTCGCAAACCTCGACGCCAACATGGCGGCCGTCGACTACCTGGGAGGGAACTACGCGTCCGCGCTCACCCGCTTCCAGCAGGCGCTGGACGCGTACGAGGACGCCGGAGATCAGCCGCGTGTTGCCAGCCTGCTCCATGGGATCGGAAACACGCTCTACATGCAGGGGCAGTTCGAGCGGGCCCTCGAGGCATACGGGCGGACGCAGACAATCACCACGGCTGCGGGCAACAAGGTCGGAACGTCGAGCGTGCTGCAGGCCATCGCGCTCGTCCACAAGGAGCTGGGCAACTACACGCAGGCAGGTGAGGCCTACGCCGCGAGCGCAGCGCTGGCGGCGGACACGGGGGATCACAACGCAGCCGCCAGGGCGCTTCACGGCCAGGGCGAGGTCTACCGGCTGCAGGGGGATCACGGCCTCGCGCTGCAGGCGTTTCATCGCGCCCTGGAGGCGTGGGCCAGGGTCATGGACCCGCCCAACCGAGCCGGGACCATGTTCTCCATCGGCCAGGTTCATGCCGCCGAGCGGTCCTTCGCGGCCGCCGTCGAGTGGTACCAGAAGGCGCTCGACGTGGACGCGGGAGCGAACGACCGGAGCGGCATCGCGCGCGACACCGGGGGCCTCGCCGGGGCTCACTTCGCGATGGGCCAGGCAGACCTCGCGCTCGGCGAGTACGAGAGGAGCCTCGAGGTGCGTGAATCCCTGAAGGACCTGCCCGGCATCACCTGGACGCTCATCCACGTGGGGGTCCTCCACGTCTCGCAGAATCGCCTGGACGAGGCCCTGAAGGTCTACACGAGGGCAATCGGGCTCGCCGAACGAATCGGGGACCAGCCCGCGCTCGGCGTGGCCTACGCCCTCAAGGGAAGCGCCGAGCAGGCAGGGGGCGCGCCCGAGCAGGCGCTGGAGTCCGTGGCAAAGGCGCTGGGGTTCGCCGAGCGCACCGAGCAGTTCGACGCGATCGCATTCGCCCGTACGGTCGAGGGAAAGGTCCATCGCGAGGGCGGCCGGCCCGAGCAGGCTCGCGGCGCCTTCGAGCAGGCGATTGCGGCCGTCACCAAGGTCCCGACCGGGCCGGCGGCGGACACCTTCTTCACCGACCGGCGGGGGCCGTACCTCGCGCTGGCTGACTTGCTGGCGCGCGAGGGCGACGCTGCCGCGGCCCTCGATTGGCTCGAGCGCAGCAGGCAGCACATGCTGGCCACTTTGCTCGGCGGCGACGGCGTCTTCGTCACGAAGGGACTGTCGGAGGCGGAGCGCGAGGAGGAGCAGGCGGTCACGCGCGCCGTTCGGAGCGCGACGGTGAAACTGCGGCGCGAGCGCGGTCGCACCTCCCCGGATACCAAACGCGAGGCGGCTCTCCGCGAGGAGCTCGCGAAACTGACGGCACAGCGCACCGACTTGCGCAACCGGTTGTTCGCCGCACACCCCGACCTGCAGATCTACCGCGCCCAGGTGGAACCGGTACCGGTGAGCACCAGCCTGCCAGCGCTCCTTCGGCCAGGCGAGGCGGTCCTGACGTTCGCCGTGACCGACGCCCGCACGCATGTGATCGTCGCGCGGATGGCGACAGAACCGGCTTCAGGAATCAGGATTCAGGATTCAGACGTCGTGCGTGCCAGAGCGAAAGGGGCGCCCTCGACAACGGACGCGCCGGCCCTCAGCATCCACTCGGCCGCCGTGGACGTCGGGGCCATCGACCTGGCCGGTCGCGTCGCGCGGTGGCGCGACACGCTCGTGAAGACTGACCCGGAGGCGGACACCCTGTCGTCGGACCTGTACTCCCTCCTGCTGCTGCCCGTCGAATCCCACCTCGCCGGAGTCACCCGCCTGGTCGTCATCCCCGACGCGATGCTCTGGGGCCTCCCATTCGAAGCGCTCCGGACGACGAGCCGCCGCTACATGGTGGAGCGCGCCGCCGTATCGTACGTGCCGTCGCTCATGGCCTGGTCTGCGGCGGGACGAATCACCTCCGCCGCCGGCAAGCCATCGGGCCGTGTGATGGCCCTTGGCGCGCCAGCCGTTTCCAAGGCCGCCGAGGAACGAGTGGCGCTGCTCCACCCGGGGCAGAAGCCTGGCGCGTCCGGATGCACCGAGCGCGAAACGCGCGCGGTGGTGGCGGTGGCCGGGCCGGCGCGCGCCCAGGTGCTGCTTGGCCCGAAGGCGACGGCGGACCGGCTGGGGACGGGCGTACCCGTGGGCGCGATCGCGCACGTGGCCGCCCCGCTCCTCCTGAGCGACGCAAGCCCGTTGCACTCCCTGCTCGTGCTCTCTCCGGCGGGAGACCAGGACACGGGGCTCGCCGAGATTGGCGCCGCGCTGGGGTGGGAGGTTCCCGCCGCCGCGGCGGTCTTCCCCGCTACCGAAGGCTGGACCGCGGCGACATCCGGAGAAGCCCTCACGGCGTTGTCGTGGTCCCTGCTCGTCGCCGGCACGCCGGCCGTCGTCGTCAGCCGGTGGCCGCTCGGGGCGCGGCCGCCCGCGCGCCTCGACCCGCTGGTCGCAGGCTTCTACCGTGCGCAACTCGCTCCCGCGACACCCGGCGCCGCCTCGTCGTCCATGTTCTCGCCGGCGCTCCAGCGTGCCGCCAAACGCCTTCTCGCGGCGCCCGCGACCAGGCACCCGGGATACTGGTCGGGGCTCATGGTCATTGGGAGGTGACAGGACGGATTGAATTGACTTCTCAATTCTCAATTCCTCAGCTGCCCCTGCTTCGACCGCAGCCGGGTCCGTCCTCTCGAGCACTCCGCCGAGCAGGACGATGACGAGCGCGGACTCGGCCATCAGGACCGCGGAGAACAGGCCCCCCGCAGGGATGAGGCCGGGAATGCCGGCCAGCTGGTAGAAGACGAAGCCCACCAACGCCGCTACCGCCGCCGGCGGGCAGGACGCCGACCGCCAGCAACAGCAGGGTGCCAGCGAACATCAGCATCTGCTGCCCCATCGCCTCGATACCGCGCGGGCGCGTAGGGCCCGTCGGGATCCAGCCGGGAAACAGGATGACCGCCGCGTTCTGAATCACGACCTGCGCGAGGATGATCGCCGGCGCCACGAGGGCCGCCATCACGGCCAGGGAGACTCGCTCGGCGAGAGTCAGGTCCCGGAGACCGGCGGACAGGACGAGCGTAACCGCGAGCGC
The DNA here is from genome assembly GCA_963744445.1 of uncultured Acidobacteriota bacterium. Classification (GTDB taxonomy): domain Bacteria; phylum Acidobacteriota; class Vicinamibacteria; order Vicinamibacterales; family Fen-181; genus CAVUTP01. The sequence continues at coordinate 192,179 of CAVUTP010000009.1, read as the reverse complement.
GCCCCACACGATCACGGTCAGGAGGGCCGCCGGGCGCGAGCACCTCTCCGAGGAACAGCGTGGAGCCGCGCACGGGCCAGGTCTTCAGCACCGCGAGGCGCGCCATGTCCACGCGCAAGTCGTTGCGCACCATGTAAGGCCCGAGCAGCGTGAGGAAGGCCGCGAGAATCGCCACGAGGGCCGCGGCGCCGAAGCCCTTCTCCGAGCGGCCTGCGACGAACGCCAGGATCACGAGCGGCAGCAGCAGCGCGGATGGCCGTGCGCGGCGACGCGTAGCGGCCGAGCTGGATCAGGTTCTTCCACAGCGATGGCGGCTTCGGGCCGTCCCCGGGTCGCGAGCGCGAACGGCGCCGGCCGCGCCGCGGGCGCCGGGAGCCCGCCGCTGACCAGCCGCCTGCTGCCGCTCCGAGGTTGCCGCGGCCGTCTTCCAGCGTGACGTCGGACTGCAGCACCCACCAGTAGTTCACGAGCAGCAGGACCACCGCCGGCCACGCGGCTCGCCAGAACGCGGGCGTCCCTGCGCCAGACACCGGCACGACCAGCGCCCGGAACGGCCAGAGCGCGGCGCGCGGGCGCGCCGTGCCGGCCCGTGTCGATCACCGAGGCGAAATCGCCTGGCCCGGCGACACCGACCACAGGGACGGCAGCAGTTCGGCGCGAAGCTCACGAGGATCACGAGGGAGATCGCCGCCGACGATGGCCGCGCGGGATCCAGGCGCGCACGGGGCCGCGCGGACGCCCGCGGACAGGCTCGCCCGGGTGAAGCCGACGCCGATCAGGTACAGCCGCAGCGTCGAGAACAGCAGCCAGAAGCCCACCAGGAACGGACGCATGCCCGGCAAGCAGCGGCGCCGGAGAAGAGCGAAGCGACGAGCACGCCGAACAGGACGCCCAGCTGCGAGCGCAGCAGCTTGTAGTGCAGCAGCTGGCGCCGCGCGACGGGCGCCGGGTAGAAGAACTGCACCTCGGCGGCGTGAACCGGATGGGCGGCTCGCTCGAGGGCCAGACCCACGCGATCGCGCAGACCAGCCACAGCCCGAGCCCGCCGACCACGAGGATCGCCGGGACGAGCGGCAGCGAGCTCGGGGTCGCCTCAGCAGGTCGAACGGGCGCGTGGCCCGCGCGCAGCTGTTGCCGCACGACGAACCAGTAGAGGTAGGCCAGCCCCACCGCGAGGCCGGCGACGTAGCGCGGCTCGCGCAGCCGGCGCAGGCGGTGCGTCGCGCGGTTCCAGAGCGAGCGCGCGGTGAGGAAGAGGAAGACCCCGGTCACGCGCCCACCGTCCGCGTGGCCGGTCGCCTTCAGGAAGATCTGCTCGAGGTCGGGGTCGCGCGGACGCGAGGTCGGCGCGGGCGGCCAGTTCTTCCAGCGTGCCGTCGGCAATCTTCACGCCCGTGGTTGATGATGACGATCCGCGTGCAGATCTCCTCGACCAGGTGCAGCAGGTGCGACGAGACGACCACGGCGGCGCCCGCGCGGGCGCGCGACACGATCGTCTGCTTCATCCGCCGGATGCCGAGGGGGTCGAGGCCCGTCAGCGGCTCGTCGAACAGCAGCGCCGCCGGGTCGTGCAGCAGGCCGCACGCGATGGCCAGCTTCTGCTTCATGCCCGCGCGACAGCTCGCCGGGCAGCGCCGTCTCCTTGCCCGGACAGCTCCAGCTCCTGCAGGAGCGCCTGCGACCGCTCCTCGCACGTCGAGTCACGCCGTAGAGCCGCGCGACCAGGGCGAGGTGCTCGCGCACCGTCAGGTAGTCGAACAGCTGCGGCTCGTCGGGCATGAAGGCCAGCCGGCGCTTCGCCTCGATCGCGTCGGCGACGATGTCGTGGCCGGCGATGCGGACGGTCCCGGCGCTCGGGCGCCTGGATGCCGACCATGCACTTCAGGGTGGAGGTCTTGCCGGCCCCGTTCGGGCCGATGAGGCCGACCACCTCGCCGCCGGCAACCGAGAAGGACAGGTTGTCCACGGCCTTGAGGCCGGCCGTAGACCTTGGTGAGGCCGTCGACGAGCGATCATCGGGGCATTGTACAGGAACCGAGCGGGACGAAGTCACGTCCGACCGAGCCGGTGCAGCAGCGCAGTGGGACAAAGCAGGTCTGCTCGAATCGCGCTCGGTCCGAAGTTCGCCGGTGCCTACAGCGCTGGCCGACAGCGCCGTCGTGGTCCAGAGCGGCGCCGGCAGGCGTCCAGGCCTTGGTGGCGAGCGAGAGCGCGGCCTCGCCGGGCAGCGTGTCCGGGAGGTAGGACTCGCGGTGGTCCGGTTCCACGTGCTGCGAGCATCACGCGCGGAAGCGAGAGCAGGCCGCTCACGACCCACGGGCAGTAGCGGACGCCCGCCTCGCGGGCCAGCAGCGCGCGGGCCGCGTCGATCGAGAGGGCGGCCCGGTAGGCCCGCGGGCTCGTCAGGGCGTCGAACGCGTCCATGACGCTGACGATCCGGACCGCCCACGGGATCGCCTCCGCCGACCAGCCAGTCGGGGTACCCGCTGCCGTCGATGCGCTCGTGGTGGTACAGGACGATTTCGGCGACGGCTTCGTCGAACCCGAGGCGCTGGACCAGCGCCAGGCCGGCCTCCGGGTGGTGGCGCAGGCGCGCCCACTCCCGCTCGGTCAGCCGGCCGGGCTTCGCCAGGATGCGTTCGGGGACTTCGAGCTTGCCCGAGGTCGTGCAGGAGGGCCCCAACCCGGATGGTCTCGATGGTGCTCGCCGGCAGGCCGTACTGGGTCGCCAGGCGGACGCGCGTACAGCGACACCCGGCGGCAGTGCGCCGCCACCGAGGGGCACCGCGCCTCCATGGCCGCCAGGATGTCCTCGAGACCGCCGACAATCGACAGTGGCACGGTCGCCTTTCGGATGGGGAACGGCAGGTCCCGAAGGGATGTTTCGGCTCAGCGGGCCTGATACAGTAGGGCTCTGGGCGGGGAGGGCACGCAGCAACGGCTCGAGCCGGGTGACGGCGCCAACCTGTGCTATGATTAGGGTTTCGTGCCGGTCCCGAGGGCCCGGCTGGGTATCGCGATCAGAGGGGAAGATCACACGTGGCCAGTCACGCATCAGCACTGAAGGCGCACCGGCAGAGCGTCAAGCACCGGGAACAGAACCGCCAGTTCCGTTCGCAGCTCCGCACCGCCTTGAAGTCGATTCGGGCCGCTGATCGAGGCCAAGGACCTGGACAAGGCGAAGGGACAGCTTGCCGCGACCGTGTCGCTCATCGACAAGATGGCGACCAAGGGCATCATCCACGACAACGCCGCCGCCCGCTACAAGTCGCGGCTGCAGCTCAGTCTGAACAAGGTCGACCGCTGCGTAGCCCGGGTTCAGTGGCCGGTCGCCAGTGGACAGTGGACAGCCGTCACGCGTGACACACTGGCCTGCTGTGCACTGATCCGACTGGCCTACTACGTTCTTCCCATCCCGCACAACTCCACCACCAGCCGTTCGAGCAGGACGCGCGGGTCGCCGCCCGAGGTCTTGAGCGCGAGGTCCGTGCGCAGCAGCGCGTCGAGCGCGCGTGGCAGGTCGCGGGACGCCACGGTCCGCTCCACGACCGAGCGGAGCAGCCCCAGCATCATGTAGGGCACGGCGCCCTCGTCCAGCTCCAGCCCCATCTCCCGCAGCGCCGCTGCCGCGTTGCGGTCGGCCACCTCTTTCCACAACTGGCCGCCGCCGGCCGCCGCCGGACGGCCGATGACCTCCGCCACGTGCTCGCGCGTGATCACCTTCCGCCCGGCGGCGTATAGCAGCACGCGCTCGACGTCGGCGCGCAGCCGGCCGCGCGTCGGCGCCCGCCCGCTGCCTCAGCAGGTCCACGGCGCCCGGCTCGAAGCGAACGCCGTGCTCCTGGCGCGAGCCCGCGCAGCACGTCGAAGGACGGCTCGCAGACGACGACCACTGCCTCCTTCGCGAGGCCCTCGAACACCTTCTGCAGCCCGGCCGCGAACACGGCCACCGCCGCGTGCGGGTGCGGGTTCTTCGCGTAGGTCCTTGAGGAGGGCCATGTCGCCGGCCGGCGACTTCCCTTCCCCGCCGCCCTCGTCGCCCTCGCCTTCCTCGTCGTCACCCGCCTCGCCGCCCGCGGCCGGGCGCTTGCGCGCGGCGAGCACGCGCTCCGCCTGGAGGAGCAGCACCACGCGCCGCGGGGACAGCAGCGGCAGGGTGCTCGCCGCGTCGAGGACGGACGCCAGGCGCACGCCGCCGTCGGAGCCGTAGAACCGCTGCACGTTGAAGGCGCGGAAGTCCTCCTCCACGCTGTCGGCCAGCGCCGCGGCCAGCGTCGGACATCCCCGCCTCGTCCTCGCCGGTCACGAGGTAGAGCGGTTCGATGTCGCCCGACGCGATGCGCTGGCGAGCGGCGGCAGGGAGAGGCGTCCGGGCATCGCGCGGCTAGAAGGCCTCGAGGATCGCGCTGACGACGACTGCGCGCGAAGTCGGTGGCCATGCGCTCCGTCGCGTTCGAGGACTGGCCGAAGAAGGTGGCGGGGTCGAGCACGCCGGTGCCGCCGCTCGCGAGGTCGTACTCCTCCCGGAACACCTGGTTGGGGTTCTCCCAGAGCACCTTCTCGCCGTTGGCCTGGACGAACTGCACCGACACGACAACGGTGGCGACGTAGCGGCGTGGCCTGCTGGTCCTGGTTGAAGCTGGAGGGGGCTATCGAGATCGAGGTGATCTCGGCCTTCAGCACCGCGTCCACCCCGGTGTCCTGCGGCTGCACCTTGTACTTGCCGCGGCCGATGAACTCCGACCGCACCCGCTGCGTGAGCATCTGCCCCACCTCGAAGTACGGCGTGCGGTTGATGAAGTCGGGGATCGCCGATCACGCGGATCGTCTCGGGCAGGAACGAGCCGCGGCCCGCCAGCGTGTAGCCGCACGAGGACGACACGGCCGCCAGCACAGGACCGCGGCCAGGAGGATGAAGGAGCTTCTGGCCCTCGGCGTCAGGCTCCCCGACGCGCAACGCGCGAAGGCGGCTGGGCTTGGGCGCGCCACCGTGATCGGCCGCCGGCTGCCAGCTGCCAGCTGCCAGCCGCGCGTTCTTCATTCTCCATTCTCAATTCTCAATTCTCAACTCTTGACGACCACGTTGACCAGCTTCCCCTTGGCGACGATCACCTTGACGATGGTCTTGCCCGCCGTGTGGGCGCGGACGGCGGCGTCGGCAAGCGCCAGCCTCGCGGAGGTCCGCCTCCGCGCTGTCCGGCGGCACGGTGAGCGGCCGCGCAGCTTGCCGTTCACCTGCACCGGCACGACGATCTCCGTCGAACGCGCCACCACCGGGTCGTAGGACGGCCACGCGGCCGCGGTGAGGCCGCCCTCGTGGCCGAGCATCTCCCACAGCTCCTCGGCCGTGTGCGGCGCGAAAGGCGACGAGCATCAGCACCAGCGCGTCGAGCGCCTCGCGCAGCACCGCCAGCGTCTCCGGACGCTCGGCTTGCGCCAGCGTCGCGGCGCTGCCCGCCACGGCTGCCACCTCCGCCGCCGCACTGCCCGCGGCCGACGGCCCGGCGCGCCCGTGTGCGTGTGCTCCTCGGAGAAGGCGTAGAGCTCGTTCACCATCTCCATCAGCGCCGACACCACCGTGTTGAGGTGCACGCGCGGATCGAGGTCGTGCGTCACGCGCCGAATCGTGTCGTGGGTCACCCGGCGCACGTCGCTGCTCGGCGTCGGTCAGCGCGATGCCGGCGAAGTCCGCCCGGGTGCCGTTGCACCTGGTCGCTCCACTGGTCGACCAGCCGCCAGACGCGCGCCAGGAAGCGGAAGCTGCCCTCGAGGCCGGCGTCGGTCCACTCGACCTCGTTCTCCGGCGGCGCGACGAACATCACGTAGAGCCGCAGCGCGTCGGCGCCGTACTTCGCCGATCATGTCGTCGGGATCGACGACGTTGCCCTTCGACTTCGACATCGCGCTGCCGTCCTTGCAGCACCATGCCCTGCGTCAGCAGCCGCGTGAACGGCTCGTCGTGCTCCACCATCCCGAGGTCGCGGAACACCCGGCAGAAGAAGCGCGAGTAGATCAGGTGCAGGATCGCGTGCTCGACGCCGCCGCTGTAGAAGTCGACCGGGCACCAGTACTTCACCTTCGCCGGATCGAACGGCAGCGCGGTCGTTCGTGCGGGTCGCAGAAGCGGTAGAAGTACCACGACGAGTCGACGAACGTGTCCATCGTGTCGGTCTCGCGCCGCGCGGGCCCGCCGCAGCGCGGGCACGTCGACGTTGACGAACTCCGGCACCTGCGCCAGCGGCGAATCGCCGCGGCCGGTGAACTGCGCCACCTTCGGCAGCTCGACCGGCAGCTGGTCGTCGGGAACCGGCACGCATGCCGCACTGCTCGCAGTAGATCATCGGGATCGGCGTGCCCCAGTAGCGCTGGCGCGAGATGCCCCAGTCCTTCAGCCGGAACTGCACCGTCCGCTGCGCCGATCCCCCGCTCCTCCGCCGCCGCCGTCATCGTCCCGGATCGCGTCGGTGGACCACAGGCCGGTGAACTCGCCGGAGCCCACCACGCGGCCCGGGCTCGACGTACGCCTCGGTCATCGCCTCCGGCTGAGCGGCACGCTGCGCCGGCTCGCCGGTCTCGGGCTGGATGACGACGCGTGATCGGCAGGCCGTACTTCCGGGCGAACTCGAAGTCGCGCTGGTCGTGCGCCGGGCACCGCCATCACCGCGCCGGTGCCGTACTCGCCCAGCACGAAGTTCGCGACCCAGAGCGGCACCGGCTGCGCCGGTGAACGGGTTCACGCGCGTACCGGCCGGTGAAGAAGCCCTCCTTCTCGATCTCGCCGGTCAGGCGCGCGGTGCGGTCCTGCGCGCGGAACCGCTGCGCCTGTCGCGCGGAACGCCGCCGGCGTCGCCCGACTCGTGCGGCGAAGCGCTCGACCAGCTCGTGCTCGGGCGCCAGCAGCACGAAGGTCGCGCCGTAGATCGTGTCGATGCGCGTGGTGAAGACCTCGATGTCGATGCCGCTGCGGCACACCGGCGCATCCTCGGACGGCTCGACCCGCCGGCAGCAGCGGGAACCTGACGCGCGCGCCCTCGGAGCGCCCGATCCAGTTCCGCTGCATCGTCAGGACCTTCTCGGGCCAGTCGGTCAGCCTGTCGGTGGCGTCGAGCAGTTCCTGCGCGTAGTGCGTGATCCGGAAGAACCACTGCTCCAGGTTGCGGCGTCGACGACCGTGGTGCCGCACCGCCAGCACCCGCCGTCCACCACCTGCTCGTTGGCGAGCACGGTCTGGCAGCTCGGGCACCAGTTGACGGTCGAGCGGCGCCGGTAGGCGAGGCCGCGCTCGAACATCCGGAGGAACAGCCACTGGTTCCACTTGTAGTAGTCGGGCAGGCAGGTGGCGATCTCGCGCTCCCAGGCGTAGCTGATGCCCAGGCGCTGCAGCTGCCCCTTCATGTGCGCGATGTTGCGCGAGCGTCGAGGCCTCGGGGTGGATGCCGCCCTTGATCGCCGCGTTCTCGGCCGGCAGGCCGAACGCGTCCCAGCCGAACGGGTGCAGCACGTTGAAGCCCGCGCATCCGCTTGAGGCGCGCCATCACGTCGCCGATCATGTAGTTGCGGACGTGGCCGACGTGGGCGTGGCCCGACGGGTACGCGAACATCTCGAGGCAGTAGAACTTCGGCCTGGCCGGGTCCTCGGTCGACCTCGAACGCCCGCGTCTCGGCCCAGCGCTGCTGCCACTTCTTGTCGAGCGCCTGCGGTTTGTACTCGCGCACGAATCGAACCTCCGGATCCTTGAATTATACAGGCTCCCGCCTTCGCCCGCGGACGGGCAGGATCGGGCCAGGGCGTGGCAGGCAGGCGGGGGCGCGCCCGGGGGAGGCGGCGCGGCATGACGCGGGTGACGGCCAGCCACTAGCCACCAGCCACTACAGCTACCTTTCCGAGCATGGTGAGTGCCTGCACCTCGAGCGCGTTGAGCCGGCGCTCGACCTCGAGGCGGGCCGCCTCCACTCCGGCGGCCTCGATGTCCGCCGCCACTTCCAGCGGCTCGCCGATGGCGATGGCCACGCGGCTCCACGGCTTCGGCACCTGCGCGCGGTCCCAGCTCTTCGCGGTCCAGAAGCGCTCCGCCTCGATGTGAAACGGCACGACCGGGTTGCCCGTGGCCTTGGCCAGCCAGACGGCGCCGGGCTGCACCTGCCGCGCCGGCCCGCGCGGGCCGTCCACGGTGAAGGCGGCCAGGCCGTCCGGCGGCCATGTCGCGCTCATCTGCATCAGCGCGCGCGCGCCGCCGCGCGACGTCGATCCGCGGGCCGCCGCGTAGCCGAAGCGGCGCATGATGCGCGCAATCCACTCGCCGTCGAAGTTCTCGCTGGTCATCGCGACGACGCCGCGGTCGCGGAAGAAGAAGATCGCGGGGAGGATTCGGCCGTGCCAGAGCGCGAGGATGGGCTGGCGGCCGGAGGCGGCCACCGCGTCGAGATGTGCGGCGCCGCTTTCCTCCCAGCGGAGCGTCCGGCCGAGCGCGGCGAGCAGGGGGTAGCCGGCCGCCGCGATGGCCGCCGCCTCGGCGCGCCTGACCCACGAGGCCCGCCAGGGAGGGTCGGTCATGTCAGGAGGTCCGCCCGCCTTCGCCAGCTCCGTGTGCCCCGCTGGCTTCGGCGCGGCAGGCCCTTCGCTCGAGCCGCCCGGCGGCGCGGCTCCGGCGAGACGGGCGGCTGTGCTGCGCCGCGCAACCGCCCGTCCACGTAAGTCATGAGGTCCACGACCTGCGTCGTCGCGTTGCGCTCGCCTGCGCGCCCTTGAGCATGATCGAGCAGAACGGGCAGGCGGTGATGATCGTGCCCGCGCCGGTCGCCTGCAGCTGCTCGAAGCGCTCCTGGCTGATCCGCTTGCCTTCCTCGTGCTCCTCGAAGAGCAAGCCCGCCGCCGGCGCCGCAGCAGAACGGGTTCTCCCGGTTGCGCACCGGCTCCTTGACGTTCGGCGCCGACCCGCCCGAGCACCTCGCGCGGCTCGTCGACGTGGCCGGCGTACCGGGCCAGGTAGCACGGGTCGTGGAGCGTGACGTCCTCGGTCGCCGGGAGGCGACGTCGCCCGTGATGCTGCGACAGCAGCACGGACGAGTGGACCACCTCGGCCTCGAAGCCGAAGTGCTCGATAGTCCTCGCCGATCGTCTTGACACAGTGCGGGCAGGCCGTCAGGATCTTCTTCGCGCCCGCCGCGCTGGAACTCCTCGATGTTCGCGTGGGCCAGCTCCTGGAACATGTACTCGTTCCCGGTGCGCTTGGCCGGGTCGCCCGTGCAGCGCTCCTTCGCCAGCACGCCGAAGGTCACGCCGCGCGAGCGCAGGACGTCGAACAGCGACCGCAGCGACTTCTGGAAGTCGGCGTCGTACGAACCCGCGCAGCCGAGCCACATCAGGTACTCGTGCTTCGACGCGTCGAAGGTCTCGAGGCCCGCGGCGGTCACGAACTTCTGGCGCTGGTCGCCGCGAAGCCCCCAGATGTTGCCGCGGCGCTCCAGCTGGTTGTACATCGCGCCGAGCGCGTCGGGCGCCTCGCCGTTGGACACGAGGCCCCGCCGGGCGCCGATGATGAGCGGCAGGTGCTCGATGCCCACCGGGCACTGGTTCTCGCACGCCCCGCACGTCGTGCACTGCCACAACACGTCGGGGTCGTAGACGTCCACCAGCTGCGCGTCCATCTTGCCGGCGAGCAGCGCGTCCTCGTTCTCGAGGATCAGCTTCTTGGGGTTGAGCGCCTTGCCCGTCCGGTAGGCCGGGCAGTTCATCTGGCAGCGCCCGCACTCGACGCAGGTGAACGCGTCGAGCACCTGCTTCTTCTCGAGATCCTTCACCGTCTCGAGGCCGACTTCCTCCTTCTCGAAGTCCAGGTTCCGCACGTTGCCGAGGACGGGCGACTTGAGGAAGACGTGACCGGCGAGAGCAGCAGGTGGAAGTGCTTCGAGTCCGGGATGAGGACCAGGAAGACGAGGATGATGAGCGCGTGCAGCCACCAGTTCACCTGCGCCGCCGTGCCGGGCAGGCGGAAGTCGAGCAGGAAGGTGACCATCAGCGTCGCGATGAACGCGCCGATGAGCACCGACTCGCCCGACAGCGTGCCCAGCGCCTCGGGCCGGAACACCACGCGCCGAACGAGCAGCACGAGAATGCCCGAGAACACCGCGGCCGCGAACGGAACGAGCGCGTAGGAATAGAACCGGAACGCGGTGGTGTGCGTGAGGTCGACGATCCCGAGGCCGGCAAGGAACTCGGTGCCCGTGTAGCCGGCGAACGCCACGAAGCCCCAGAACACCAGGGCGTGCGCGAGGCCGACCAGCGGCCGCTCGGCGATGACCTTCGACTGAAGACCACTTCGCGCAGGAAGCGGGCCGCGCGACCCGGGCACGTCGACACGCGCAAGCGCCCCGGCGCCGGACGATCAGCCGGACGCGCCTGGCGACCTGCGCGGCGAACAGCGCCACGAAGGCCAGCACGAGCAGGCGGAAGATCCAGACGGACATGGTGCTGACGCTTGTCGGCATCACTGGTCAACTTGGACACTGAAGAGGTGCCGAATTGAACTAGGCAGTCGCCAGGTTGTCAATTGCCAAGTGACTTGGACACTACTTCGCCGAGCCCTTGAGCAGCGCCGGCACGACCTCGAACAGGTCCCCGACGATGCCGTAGTCGGCCAGCTCGAAGATCGGCGCCTCGGCGTCCTTGTTGATCGCGACGATCGTCTTCGCGCCCTTCATGCCGACCGCGTGCTGGATGGCGCCGGAGATGCCGAGGGCCACGTACAGCTTCGGGGCCACGGTCTGCCCGGAACTGCCCACCTGCCGCTCGAGCGGCAGCCAGCCGGCGTCGCAGATCGGCCGCGAGGCCGCGATCTCGGCGCCGAGCGCCTGGGCGAGCTGCTCGGCGAGCGGGAGCTTGTCCTTTTCCTTGATCCCCCGGCCGACGGCGACGATGCGCTCGGCCTGCGACAGGTCCACCGCCTGCTTCGCCTCGCGGAACGGCGCTTCGGGCTTCTGTCGGATGGCCGCGGCGTCGAGGGTCAGCGGCAACCGGCGACACGGGCGCCGGCGCCGGCGCCCCGCCGCACGCCGTCGGCATGGAACGCGCCGGCCTGCACCGTCACCAGGCACGGCGCGTCGCCCTCGGGCATCGACGTCGGCCGCCAGCTTCCCCTGGAAGACCAGGCGCGTGAACGCCGGCGGCCCCCGGCGTCGGTGATCCCGACGACGTCGGTGATGAGCGGGCGCTGGAGCCGGGCGGCCAGCTTCGGCACGAAGTCGCGCGCCTGGTAGGTGTGGGGGAAGAGCACGTAGGCCGGCGCCTGCCCGGCGATGATCTGCGGCGCAGCGCCTCCGTGTAGCCGTCGGCCGTGTACGGGCTCGAGCGCCGCGGCTTCCACCGCGATCACCTCGGCCACGGCGGCGGCCGCCAGCTCCCCGGCAAGGCGACGCTGCCGCCGGCCACCGCGACTTGTCACCGTCTCACCGGCCTCCGGCCCGCGAGCTGCTGCGCGGCAGCCACCGCCTCCCAGCTCGCCCGGTTCAGCTTGCCGTCACGCTGTTCGGCGATCACCAGAATCATAGGCGTCTCTCCGTCTGACGCTTGTCGTTCACGGTTCACAGTTGACGGTCAACTGTCACGTCACGGCGTGACGGCGTGATCGAACCCTCAACCCTGAACTGTGAACGGTCGACCGCTCCCGTTACTCGATCACCCTCGCTTCGTCCCGCAGCTGCTTGACCAGTTCCTTCGCCGCCTCGGCGGGCGAGCCGCCGATCACCTGCGCCTGCTTGGTCTTCTGGGGCGCGTAGAGGTTGACGATCCGCTGCCGGGGACTCGCGGCCGGGCCGCCACCTTGCGGATTTCCTTCTTCTTCGCCGCCATGATGCCCTTGAGGGTGGCGTAGCGCAGCTGGTTGATGCCGCTCTGGATCGTGAGCAGCGCCGGCAGCGGCATGGCCACCCACTGGAACCAGCCGCCCTCGAGCTCGCGCTTCACCCGCAGCGCGCCGCCCTCGACCGCCACTTCCATGATGATCGTGGCGTGGGGCATGCCGAGCAGCTCGGCGAGGACGACGCCGACCTGGGCGAAACCCTGGTCGTCGGACTGGAGGCCGGTGAGCACGAGGTCGAACCCCTCGCCGCGCATCGCCTCGGCCAGGGCGGCGGCGACGGCAAAGGCGTCGGCGGCCGCCAGCCGGCTGTCCTCGACGTGGATGGCGCGGTCGGCCCCGCGGGCGAGCGCCTCGCGCAGGACCTGAGCCACGCGGGCCGGCCCGGCGGAGCACACGACCACTTCCCCGCCGTGGCGCTCCTTGAGCCGCAGGCCCTCCTCGAGAGCGTAGGCGTCGGGCTCGTTCATCTCGAACGTGGCGTCCTGCTCGCGGATCCACGTCCGCGACTCGTCGACCCGCGGCTGCGAGTCGCGCGCGGGCACCTGCTTGATGCAGACGGCAATCTTCATGGCATCGCGTCCACTGCAAGGCCGAGGACCGTTCCTCGATCCTGCCTAGAATAGCAGACGATTCCGACGGGGATGGTTAACCGTTCACAGTTCAGGGTTCACCGTTCAGGGTGACGGCTGGCCGGCGCGGTTAGGGCCGGCACGTCTGACGCCGTGATCCGACCCTGAACCGTTAACCGTCAACCGTGAACCGTCTGGATCTACTCGGCGCGCTTCAAGAGAAGCACGGCGTTGGTCCCGCCGAACCCGAAGGAGTTCGACAACGCGTACGGGATGTCGGCCTTGCGGCTCGTCCGGGCACGTAGTCGAGGTCGCAGTCGGGGTCGGGGTTGTCGAGGTTGATCGTCGGCGGCATCTCCTGGTGGTAGACCGCCAGGGCGGTGATGCCCCCCTCGAGGCCGCCGGCGGCGCCCAGCAGGTGCCCGGTCATCGACTTGGTCGAGGAGACGGCCAGCTTCCGGGCGTGGTCGCCGAAGCAGCGCTTGATGGCGGCGGTCTCGAGCCGGTCGTTGAGCGGCGTCGAGGTGCCGTGGGCGTTGATGTAGGCGACGACGGATGCGATCGACGCCGGCGCTCTCCAGCGCGGCCTGCATGGCCCGCACGGCCCCGTCGCCGTCCTCGGCCGGGGCGGTGATGTGGAAGGCGTCGGCCGACGCGCCGTAGCCCACCACCTCGGCGTAGATGCGCGCGCCGCGGGCCAGCGCCGACTCGCGCTCCTCGAGCACGAGGATGCCCGACCCCTCGCCGATCACGAAGCCGTCGCGCTCCTTGTCGAACGGCCGGCTTGCCCGCTCGGGCTCGTCGTTGCGGGTGGACAGCGCGCGCATCGCGGCGAAGCCGCCCACGCCCATCGGCGTGATGGCCGCCTCCGAGCCGCCGGCGATCATCACGTCGGCGTCGCCGCGCCGGATCATGTCGGAGGCCTCGCCGATCGCGTGCGCCGAGGCGGAGCAGGCGGTGGCCGTGGCCAGGTTCGGGCCCTTGGCGCCGAAGCGGATCGAGACGTGCCCGGCCGCCAGGTTGATGATTGCGGCAGGGATGAAGAACGGCGAGATCCTGCGGGGGCCGCCCTCGAGCAGCGCCTGGTGCTCGCGCTCGATGGTGCTGAACCCGCCGATGCCCGAGGCGATGAAGACGCCGACGCGGTTGGCGTTCGCCGGCGTGATCTTCAGCCCGGAGTCGTCCATCGCGAACTGCGACGCCGCGATGGCGTACTGGATGAAGACGTCGATCTTCTTGACTTCCTTCTTCTCGACGAACTGCAGCGGGTCGAAGCCCTTCACCTCGCCGGCGATCTGCGCCGCGAAGTCCGTGGCGTCGAACTGCGTGATGCGCGCGACGCCGCTCCGCCCTGCCAGGAGGCCCTGCCAGTTGGCCTCGGTGCCGATCCCGATGGGCGACAGGAGGCCGATCCCTGTGACGACGACTCGCCTGCTCAAGCTCCCTCCGATGCGGCGCGTCCCGACCGCGGGGCGCGCCTGCGTGCCTGCCGTCAGTACACCGCGGCGCGCGCAGGAACGGCCCCGTCGCCGGGCGGCGGCGGGGCCGGCACGCGAGCTGGCCGCGGGGCAAGCTACTTCTTGTCCTTGGCGTGGCCTTCGATGTACTCGACGGCTTCCCGGACGCGCGTGATCTTCTCGGCGTCCTCGTCGGGGATCTCGATGCCGAACTCCTCCTCGAACGCCATCACGAGTTCGACGGTGTCGAGCGAGTCGGCGCCCAGGTCGTCGACGAACGAGGCGTCCGGGGTCACCTCTTCTTCGTCCACGCCCAGCTGCTCCACGATGATGCTCTTGACCTTGTCAGCAACCGCGGCCATTCATCCTCCTACGTGTACATCCCGCCGTTGACGGCGAGCACCTGCCCCGTGATGTACGACGCCTCGTCCGAGGCCAGGAAGCCCACGGCGGCGGCGACGTCCTCGGGGGTCCCGAGCCGGCCGAGCGGAACCTTGGCGGCCCATTCGCTGCGCACACCCTCGCTGAGCGCGCGCGTCATGTCCGTGTCGATGAGGCCCGGCGCCACCACGTTGACGGTGATGTTGCGCGCGGCGACTTCCCGGGCCAGCGCCTTGCTGAAGCCGATCAGGCCGGCCTTCGAGGCGGCGTAGTTCGACTGGCCGGCGTTGCCCATCTGCCCCACCACCGAGCTGATGCTGATGATCCGGCCCGACCGCTGCCGCATCATCTGGCGCAGCACCGCCTGGGCGCAGATGAACGCGCCGGTGAGGTTGATGTCCAGCACCGCGTCCCAGTCCTCGCGCTTCATGCGCATGAGGAGCTGGTCGCGGGCGATCCCGGCGTTGTTGACCAGGATGTCCACCCGGCCATGGCGCCCCACCACGCCCTCCGCCGCGGCTTGCACGCTCTCCGCGCTGGTCACGTCCACCGTGGCCGCCTCCGCCTTCCCGCCGCCCGCGGTAATCTCCGCGGCCAGCGCCTCCGCCTGCGGCCCCAGGACGTCGCTCAGCACCACCAGCGCGCCGCGGCCCGCGAGGGCCAGCGAGATCGCCCGCCCGATCCCGCGCGAGGCGCCCGTGACGATTGCCACCTTGCCCGACAAATCACTCATCGTCATTCATCCAGAAACCGGCGGGGCCACAGCTCCGCGATTCCGAGCTCAAGCGCCACATCATACACGCTTTTCCCTGCCAGCCAGCGGCGGGCAGCGGGAGGCCGGCACCAGTAACCTGGTCTCGGAACCTTGGAAGCGTGAGAGGGTGTTTACGCGAACAACGCCGCCACCGCCTCGAGGCCCTCCGGAGACTCCAGGTTGGCGAACGACGCGTCGCGGTGGATCTTCCGGCCAAGGCCGGTCAGCACCATGCCGGGGCCCACCTCAACATACTTGCGGACGCCTTCGGATGCAAGCCGCCGCATGACGTCTTCCCAGCGGACCGGCGACGACACCTGGCGCACCAGCGCCTCGATGGCGGATTCCGCGTCACGCTTGGGCTCGGCGTCGACGTTGGCGACGACGGGGACGCGCGGGGCGCAAGCCGCCAGCGCCCGCAGTTCGGGCGCCAGGCGCTCCTCGGCCGGCTTCATCAGCGCGCAGTGGAAGGGCGCGCTCACCGGCAGCGGAACCACGCGCTTGGCGCCGAGGGCCTTTGCCCGCTCCGACGCCCGGGCCACCGCGTCGCGGGCGCCCGCGATCACCACCTGCCCGGGCATGTTCATGTTCGCCGGGCTGACCACCTGCCCTTCGGCGGCTTCTTCGCACGCCCGCGCCACTGTCACGGCGTCCAGGCCCATGACGGCCGCCATCGCGCCCTCACCCACCGGCACCGCCTCCTGCATGTAGCGACCGCGTCGGCGCACGGTGCGGAGCGCGTCGGCGAACCCGATGGTGCCGGCCGCGACGTGAGCCGAGTACTCGCCCAGGCTGTGCCCGGCGACGAAAGCAGGCTGGAAGCCGCGGGACGCCAGCAGGCGGTACGCCGCCACGCTCACCGTGAGGATGGCCGGCTGGGTGTTCTCGGTGAGGCGCAGCTGCTCTTCGGGCCCCTCGAAGCACAGCCGGCTCAACGGCTCGCCGAGGGCGGCATCCGCCTCCGCGAACGTCTCGCGGCAGACGTCGAACGCGTCGGCCAGCGCCTTGCCCATGCCGACCGCCTGGGAACCCTGTCCGGGAAAGATGAAGGCGATCACCGCTGTGCAACTCCCATCGTGGAAATGTCCCGCCGAATCCCGGCGACAACGCCCGCCGACGCGAACCGGCAGGCCATCGCGATGCCGTTCCGCACGGCGCCGCCGACGAGCGGCCGTGGCCGACCAGCGCAAGGCCCGCGACGCCGAGCAGCGGCGCGCCGCCGTACTCCGAGTGGTCCACGCGCTTCTGGATGGCGCGGATCAACCCGACGCCCGGGCCCTCGGGGTCCCCCGCCCTGAGCGCGTCGCGCAGCACCTCGCCCACCATCTCGGCCAGGCCCTCGCTGACCTTCAGCGCGATGTTGCCCGTGAAGCCGTCGCACACGATCACGTCGGCCGCGCCCGCGTACACGTCCCGCGCCTCGATGTTGCCCGTGAAGTTGAGGCCGCTGGATTTGAGCAGGCGGTGCGCCTCGCGCGTCAGCCCGTTGCCCTTGGTCTCTTCCTCGCCAATCGAGAGGAGCCCGACGCGGGGCGACTCGACGCCGAGGGCCAGGCGCGCAAACACGCTGCCCATCGCGGCGAACTGCACGAGGTGCTTCGGCCGGCACTCGACGTTGGCGCCGACGTCGAGCAGCACCGCCGAGCCCCGTCGCGTGGGAATGGTGGCCGCGAGCGCCGGGCGGTCCACGCCCTCGAGCATGCCCAGGTGCCCGTACGCCGCGATGACCGTCGCGCCCGTGTGCCCGGCACTGAAGAAGGCCTCGGCGCGCCCGGCCGCCACCTCCGCGGCCGCGATGGCCACCGAGGCATCGGGGCGCCGCCGCAGCGCCGCCGCCGGCGCCTCCGCCATCCCGATCGCCTCGCCCGATCCACGAGGCGAAGGTCGGCCGCGTCGGCGCCCGGGACGTCCGCCAGTGCGCGACGGACCCGTTCGATCGGGCCCACCAGCGTGACGGCCAGCGGCAACTCGCGTGCAGCCGCCACGGCCCCGGCCACCACCGGGGCAGGGCCGTGGTCGCCGCCCACCGCGTCTACGGCAACCCGGATCAGAGCGTTAGCCTTCCTTGACCTCGCGAACCTGCCGGCCCCGGTAGAACCCGCAGTGCGGGCACACCTGGTGCGACAGCTTCGGCTCGTGGCACTGCGGGCAGCTGGCGAGCGCAACCGGGGTCAATGCGTCATGGGTGCGCCGCTTCGCGCCGCGCGCCTTGGAGTGTCGTCGTTTTGGATTCGGCATGCTGTCAAACCTCCCGGTCGCCGCCCTTGTCGATCAGCGCCCGCAAGCCCTCCAGCCGCGGGTCGGTCCATGTAGGGGAGCAAGTGCACGTCCCGCTGTTCAGGTTCGTGCCGCACACGGGGCACAGTCCCCGGCAGGACTCGCGGCACAGCGGCTTCATCGGGAGCGCCAGGTAGAACTGCTCCCGCATCAGTTGGCCCAGGTCGATTTCCTCGTCGCGGTAGTACGCGGTGCTCAGGTCGTCGTCTTCCACCTCCACCTCGCCCTCGCCCGCGTTCTCGGCGTGGGGCAGATAGAGCAGGTCGAACGACGCATCCACCGGCATCGTGAAGTCCTCGAGGCAGCGGCCGCAGGCCAGGCTCAGGGCCGTTCGCACCTTCCCCACCAGGCGGAACTGCGTGCCGTCCTTGTAGATGTCGAACGCGAGCTGCACGGGCGCCACGACGCGGTAGGCGTCCTCGTCGCCGGCGGGAAACGCCGACGGCTGTAGGTGCGCGCGACGTGCGTCCGCGCCTCGCGCAACCGGCTGAGATCGAACAGCATGGCAGGCTCTAGGACCCTGAATTCCGCAAGAGGTCAGCCTTTGAGTATATCAAATCTCCCGACGTGCCGGGGGGTGCTAGAGGTGCTGGCGGTGCCACTGGTGCGGTGCTGGAGGTGCCGGGATGCTGGGTGGTGAGCAAGGTGCTGCGGCATGCGATGCGGGAGGGGCACACCCTTGGCACTAGCACCTCGGCACCTGTGGCACTAGCACCTTTAGCACCGGTAGCACCTCGGCACCTCCGGCACGACGCCTTGTCCGTGTTAGTCCCTTTCCCAGTCCCTCGGGACGTCGACCCACGGCTTGGGGATGAAGAGCCGCTCGAACAGCGCGACCGCGTAGCGGTCGGTCATGCCGGCGAGGAAGTCCCGGGCGGCCGCGTCCACGCCCTCCTGGTCGACCGTTCGAGGGTCGAGGAACTCGGCCGGCCGCTCGCGGACCTTTCCCAGAGCCCCCCGAGGATGCCCGAGGCCTTGCGGAACTCGGCGGTGGACAGCGTCGTTCTCGTAGACGGCCTCGAAGAGGAAGCGCGCGCAGCCCCAGCGTCGCGTCCAGGACCCCGTCGCTCATCCGAATCTCGCCCAGCCCGCCGCGAGCGTCGCGGCGACGACGTCCTTCACCATCCGCCCGATCCGGGCGGACGACGTGGCCCCGAGCATCGCGACGGCATCGCGCCGGCAGCTCCTCCGCCGCAGCAGCCCGGCCCGGATCGCGTCGTCGATGTCGTGGTTGACGTAGGCGATGAGGTCCGACAGCGCGTGCGATCTGCCCTTCGAGCGTGTGCGCGCGCTGCTCGGGTGCGAGCCCGACCGGCGCGCCCGCTTTGCCCTTCGAGTGCCGCGCGATGCCGTCGCGCACCTCCCACGTCAGGTTCAGGCCCGCGCCGTCGCGCTCCAGGACGTCCACGATGCGCAGGCTCTGCTCGCAGTGGCTGAAGCCGCCGGGCACCAGGTCGTCGAGCACGCGCTCGCCGGCGTGGCCGAACGGCGTGTGCCCGAGGTCGTGGCCGAGCGCGATCGCCTCGGTCAGCTCCTCGTGCAGCCGCAGCGCCTTGGCGATGGTCCGCGCGATCTGCGACACCTCGAGCGTGTGCGTCAGCCGGGTGCGGTAGTGGTCGCCGGCCGGGCGCGAAGAACACCTGCGTCTTGTGCTTCAGGCGCCGGAAGGCCTTGCTGTGGATGATGCGGTCGCGGTCGCGCTGGAACGCCGGGCGGATGTCGTCCTCGGGCTCCGGCCGCAGGCGGCCGCGGGTCTCGGCGCTCCGGGCGGCCTGCGGCGCCAGTTGCTGCGCTCGCGCGCCTCGAGCTCCTCGCGGATGGTCATGATTGCGGCTGTCGAAGCTCGGCGAGAAAGCTCGTGCGCGGCGTCGAAGCCCGGGACGCCGAACACCTCGGCGAGCGTCTGCCGCCAGGTCGGCGAAGGTCGGCCGCGTGCCGAGGTCGGCGCCGGCCCGACACCCGCGCCGGCGACGAGCAGCGGCACGTACTCGCGCGAATGGTCGGTGCTCGGCGTGGTCGGATCGTTGCCGTGGTCGGCGGTGAGGACCAGCAGGTCGTCCGGGCGCAGGCGGGCAGCAGCGCGGCCAGCCGCGCGTCGAAGCGCTCGAGGTTTGCCGCGTAGCCCGCCACGTCGTTGCGGTGGCCGTAGAGGGTGTCGAAGTCCACGAGGTTGGCGAAGATCAGCCCCGCCTCCACCTCGCGCACCGCACGCATCGACTTCGTCCATGCCCTCGTCGTCGGACTTCGTGTGCACCGCCGCGGTCATGCCCTGCCCGGCGAACAGGTCCTCGATCTTGCCGATCGCGACGACCGGGAAGCCCGCGGCCTTGACGCGATCGAGCAGCGTGTCGCCGCGGGGGCGGATCGCGAAGTCGCGGCGGTTCGCCGTCCGCTTGAACGCGCCCGGCGAGCCGACGAACGGCCGCGCGATGACGCGCCCCAGGCCGAGGCCCTCGACGAACATCTCGTACGCCACCGCGCACTGGCGGTACAGCTCGGCGACCGGGATCACCGTCCTCGTGCGCGGCAATCTGGAACACGCTGTCCGCCGACGTGTAGACGATCGGGGCGCCGGTCTCGATGTGGCGCGGCCCGAGCTCCTCGATGATGGCGGTGCCCGAGGCCGACGAGGTTGCCCAGGGTGGCGCGGCCGATGCGCCGCTCGAATTCGGCGATGAGGTCGACGGGGAAACCCTGGGGGAACACCGGGAACGCGCGATCGAGGGCAAGCCCCATCAGCTCCCAGTGCCCGGTGACCGAGTCCTTGCCCGGAGAGCGCTCGGCCATCCGCCCGTACGCGCCGGCCGGAGGCCGGGGCGGCGGCGGGCCGCCGAGGTCGGCAAGGTGCCCGAGGCCGAGGGCCCGCAGTGCGGGCATCCTGCAACGGCACGCGGCGGGCGATGTTGCCGAGCGTGTTGCTGCCCTGGTCGCCGTACGTCGCCGGCATCCGGCAGCTCGCCGATGCCGACGCTGTCGAGCACGAGGACGACCGCGCGGCGAAAGGCTGGGGCGCTCACTGGGCCTGGTGCGTGTAGTAGCTCCCGACCGAACGGGCCGTCGTGATCGTCGCGATCGCGTGCTTGAAGATCATCTGGTCCGCGCCCTCGCGCTCGACGATGACCGCGAAGCGATCGAAGTTCTTGATGCGGCCGTCGAACTCGGTGCCGTCGAGCAGGCGGAAACGCACGGGCGCGCGGTCGCGCCGGGCATGGTTGAGGAACGCGTCCTGGATGTTCGGGCTCGTCACCACTGCCCGGGGTTCGGAAGCGGAAGCCATGATGCTGGAGGTCTCCTCGTCAACGCGATCACACACCCGGCTCCCCGAGCCGCTGCCTGACGATCGCAGCCGCGGACGCGATCGCCGCACGCAGTTCTCCAGGGCCGGAAACAGGTTCTAGATTAGGCTCTTTGCGGAACCAGATCAACTGACGGCGGGCGTACTGGCGCGTCTCCCGCGCGATGAGTGCGCGCGTCGCCGCCTCGTCGCGCACGCCCTGCAGGTGCTCGATCACCTGCCGGTAGCCCAGGCTGCCGAAGGGCGGCGCCGTGGCGGGCACGCCGCGCGCCAGCAGGCCCCGCACCTCGTCGACCAGCCCTCGCGCGAACTGCCCCTCAACCCGGCGATCGATGCGGTCGGTCAGCACCGCCGGGGGCACCTGCACCAGCAGCGCGACGATCTTCGCAGCCCGGCAGGGGCGACACGGTCTCCGCGAAGTGCGCGGTGAGCGGGCGCCCCGTCAGGAAGTACACCTCGAGCGCACGCACGAGCCGAACGATGTCGCGAGGCTGGATGCGGGCCGCCGACCCGGGATCCACCCGCGCGACCATCCGGTGCAGGAAGCCCGCCCCGCGCCGGCGTTCCACGAGCTGCAGGCGCGCGCGCAGGCGCGGATCGCGGCCGGGTCCCGGGAACAGCCCGCGCGTCAACGCACGGTAGTAGAACCCGGTGCCGCCGGCGAGCACCGGCAGGCGGCCGCGGGCATGGATCTCGCGCACCGCCGACGCCGCGTCCCGGGCGTAGCGCGCGGCCGTGTACACCTCCGTCGGCTCCGCGACGTCGACCAGGTGGTGAGGGATGCCGCGGCGCTCCGGTTCGGGAACCTTGTCGGTGCCGATGTCGAAACCGCGGTACACCGCCGCCGAGTCGCAGCTGACGATCTCGCCGCCGAACCGCTCGGCGAGCGCGAGCGACAGCGCGCTCTTGCCCGAAGCGGTCGGCCCGAGCACCGCGATCAGGGTGGGTGGCGCGGAGGTCACGGCGCCGTGAACAGCCGGACCAGGGCGAACGCCGCCACGGCGGCGGCCAGGAGCAGGAGGCCCAGTTGCTGGGTGCGGGTCGGCATCGCAGGGTATCGCCCCTGGACGTTAGCGGGGCGGGATCTCGTTGTAATAGAACGTGACCGTGAAGAACGCCTGGTCCGCCGGGTACTCCGGGGGCAGCGGATACGTCGGGTTCGACGCCACGAGCGCCCCGTACGACGAGTTGTTGAACGCCTCGACGTCGCAGGGCCCAACCACCATCAGGTCCGTGACAGCCCCGTTCTTGTGAACGTTGAACGTCACCACGACGTGGCCCCTGAACGCCATGGCCGCGTACGGGATCGACCAGTTCCGCTTGATCTGCGCGACGAACCGCCGCACCCACGGTCCGAATTCGACGCCCTTGGTGTCGAACTGGATCGCCGGTCCGAACATCCCTCCCCCGCCCTGCTGGTTGTCGAACATCTCGCCGGGGGCGTAACGCTGGATGTTCTTGAGCGCGCTGCCGATGACACCCGGGGCACCGGGGGCGCCGGTGCCGTCACCCCGCGCCGACGGACGCGGCGGCCCCGGGAGCGCCAGTGAACTGCTGCCGGGCGTGCCCGATCCGTTCTGGCCGCCCTGACCCCGGTCGGTCGGCTGGTTTGGCGGCGCCTCGGCCGGACCAGGGTCCACGCGGGCCTCCTGTCGGGGCGGCGGCGACGAGGGCATTTCCACCTCTTCCGGCGTGTTCCCGCGCGAGAATGGCATCGCGTTCCGCGGGTCGGGAGACCGCTCGGGCGCACGAGCCAGCCGGTCCTTGTCGGACGCGTCAGCCTGCGGCGGCGGCTTGGGGGCAGGGGTGTCGAGCTTGGGCTGCACGAAAACAAAGCGGACGGCGTCGTCGCGCTGCTGCTGAGCGGCCAGCAGGGCCGCCTCCTCCGCCCGCTTCCTCGCGTCCTCCGTGCCCGGGAACTCGGGCATCATCAGGACCACGATGACCACGACGAGGTGAAAGATGATCGACAGGAGGACACCCTCACGCCACGAGATGGCGCGACCGATTGGCGTGATGTCCGGGTGATTGTCCTCGAAGTCAAAGTACATGAGGGGTTTATGGGATTATACCATCCGGCAGCGCTGGCTGGGTGCCGGATCGCGCGGGCAGGCCTCTCAGGGTTAGACGGTGGATCCGTGTTGTCGGTCGTTCCTGTGCTATCGTCCCGGCGATGCTGCGGGTCCTCCACATCGCGCGGTCCACGACCCGTGCGGCCAACGCCAAGGCGGCCGCGATGGCCCGCCAACCGGACATGTCGCTTTGGCTCGTCCGCCCGCTCGATTCGGCCGCAGACGACCTCGGCCGCCTGGCACCCCTCGGCGGCCTGCAAATCGTCCACTGCTGGTGGCGCCCCGATCCACACCGAGGCCTTTACGGCACGCTCGGGTTCGGGATGCGCGCCGCCTCGCCGCACATCATTCACGTCGAAGAAGAACCGGACAGCCTCGCCGCGCTGCAGGTGGCCGTGACGCGGCGGATTGTCGCGACCTCGGCCCGGCTCGTGCTCCATACCTGGCAAAACGTCAATCGTCCCAAGGGTCCGCACGTCAAGACCGTGCTGGCGGCCACGCTTCGCGAGGCAGACGCGGTGCTCTGCGCCAGCGACGCCGCCGTGAGCGTGTTGCGGGCGCAGGGCTTTGCGGCCGAGGAAGCGCTCGAAGACAGCGGCCACGCCGGTGCTCCCCAGATTTGAAGACAACCAGGAAGAACAGCACAGACACGAAGAAGAGCCGTGTTGGGCTCCGTAAGCTTCGCTTGGTGTTCTCTAGGGCTTGGCGGCCGTGTAGAGCGTGACCACCCCGAACGTCAGTGGGGTCGCGCAGACCTCGCGGAACCCGCAGTCCAGGAGCAGACGGGACATCACGTCGGGCGGGATGAAGGCGCCCACCGAGACCGGCAGGTACGTGTAGGCGCTGCCGTGCCCCGACACGAGACGGCCGATCCTCGGCAGGACGTGACGGAAGTACGGGAGGTAAACGGCGCGCACGAAGGGCGAACGCGGGATGCTGAACTCGAGGATGGCGAGGCGCCCGCCCGCCTTGAGCACGCGGAACATCTCGGCCAGGGCTCCGGTTGGCGCCTCCACGTTGCGGATACCGAACGCGGCGGTCGTCGCCTCGGCCGAGCCCGAAGCCGCCGGCAGGCGCGTCGCGTCGCCGCGCACCAGCCAGACGCGGCTGGCACCGGCCTTCCGGCTC
Source organism: uncultured Acidobacteriota bacterium (assembly GCA_963744445.1). Classification (GTDB taxonomy): domain Bacteria; phylum Acidobacteriota; class Vicinamibacteria; order Vicinamibacterales; family Fen-181; genus CAVUTP01. The sequence continues at coordinate 168,388 of CAVUTP010000009.1, read as the reverse complement.
CCGACCTTCGCCACGCCAAGCCGCAGCATCTCGCCGGCGAAATCGACGCCGAGCACCCGTGCGGCACCGCCGTCGGCCGCCTCGAGCGCCACATCGGCGGTACCGGTGCAAACGTCCACCACGGTCTCGCCGCCGCGCAACCGCAGGGACCGGATCGCCCGCCGCCGCCAGCCGCGGTCGCAGCCCGCGCTGAGCAGGTGGTTCAGGAAGTCGTAGCGGCCGGCGATGGCGTCGAACATGCCGGCCACGCGGGCGGGGCGCTTATCGAGTGAGGACATTTCAGTCAGGCTTCGGCCTTCAGGCTTCAGGATGGCCAGGCCTCGGGCTGCGTCAATTCCCCTCGGCCATCTTCTCCGTGATTCTCTGGGCGAGGGCCAGCGCCCGACGCCCGTCCTCCCCCGCGACCAGCGGAGCCCGGCCGTCGCGAACCGCTCCAAGGAAGTCCGCCAGCTCGCGCTTCAGCGGCTCCTCGCGCGGCACCTCGAGCTTGCCGCCGTCGATGGCCGGCCGTCCCGCGCCGCGCACGAGCCGGTACATCTCGACTTCCTGCGCGGCGTAGTCGATCGAGAGGTACGCGTCCCGCTGGAAGAACCGGATCTTCCGCGTGCGGTCGCGGCTGATGCGGCTGGCCGTGATGTTCGCGATGCAGCCGTTCTCGAACCGCAGGCGGGCGTTGGCGATGTCCACGCGGCCGGTCAGCACCGGCACGCCGACGGCTTCGATCGACGCGACCTCCGACCGTACCAGCGATAGCACGAGGTCGAGGTCGTGGATCATCAGGTCGAAGACGACGTCGATGTCCAGGCTGCGCTCCGGAAACGTGCCAAGGCGGTGCACCTCGATGAACCGGGGGTTGTCGAGGTGCTGCGCCGCCGCGGCAACCGCCGGGTTGTAACGCTCGGTGTGGCCGACCGCCAGCACGACCCCGGCGCGCGCCGCGGCCTCGATCATCGCGTCGGCCTCCGCGACGTCGCGTGCGAGCGGCTTCTCCACCAGCACCGGGATGCCGCGCTCGAGAAACGGCAACGCGACGGCCAGGTGCGACTCGGTCGGCACGGCGATCGAAACGGCGTCCACCTGGCCGATCAGGTCCGACGCATTCTCCACCGCGACGCTGCCGCACGCCGCGGCAATCTCGCGCGCGCGGTCGCGCTTGGCATCCACGACGCCGACGAGGGTGGCCCCCTCGAGCGAACCCAGGATCCGCGCGTGGTGGCGGCCCAGGTGGCCGACGCCGATGACGGCGACACGTAGATTGGATGTCATTTGTCGAGGTTTCGATTGACCACGTGTCCAGGGTTCCCTCGGCGGTGAGCAGGCAGATGGTCAATCGCCAAGTGGTCCCTTGCCAACTGACGCCTGTCCCGACCTCCCGACGACCGCGATGCCGGCCTCGGCGGCCGGCGGACGACCTCCTCGAGGTCGAACATCAGCGTCTTGCCGGCGTCCACCGACAACAGCGTGGCGCCGGCGGCCCGCATCGCCTCGATCGTCGGCAGGCCGACGACCGGCACGTCGAACCGCATGTCCTGGTTCGGCTTGGCCACCTTCACGATCCGGACGCCGGGCCCGGCCAGCCGCCCCGCGCGCGCGATCACCTCGTCGGTGCCCTCCATCGCCTCGACCGCGACGACCGCACGGTCCTTCACGGCAATCGTCTGGCCGATGTCGAGGCCCGCGACGGCGTCGGCCATCCGGTAGCCGAACTCCAGGTCCGCCTGCTCCGCGGCGCCCGGCTCGGGGCCGGCGATCAGGCCGGGGCGCGCGAGCAGCGGCGTCAGGAACGCCGTCGAGTCGAGCAGCTCGATGCCGTGCTCGCGCAGCACGTCGGCGACGGCGGAAATCAGCGCGTCGGTGTTCCGGGAGCGCAGCCGGACGAGGACGGACAGCAGCAGCGCGGTCGGGCACGATGCCCGAGAAGATCTTGACGTGCTTGACCTGCCCGGCCATCACGGCCTGGGTCGCGCCCGCTTCCCGCAGGGTCTCGATGCACTTGCCCAGCTGGCCGAGCGACAGCCAGTGGATCGCTGCGCGCGGCTCGCGGGCCGCCTCGGCCTCGAGGTCGGGGAACGCCTCCTCCTTAACGGCGACGACGGTGACCTCGTGGCCGAGCCGGCGCGCGGCGTCGAGCACCAGGAACGGGAAGCGGCCGTTGCCGGCGATGAGGCCGAGGTGCATATGTCGCGGCTAGGAGTTCAGGGTCAAGGGTTCACAGTTGCGGGCCGCGAACCGCGTGGATTCTGCATCCTGCATTTTGCATTCTGCAGTGTGCATTCAGTCCTACTCGTCCGCCATCCCCTCGTCCGCCCGGCGCGTCGGCCGCCGCAGGAGCACGCCGCGGTGCGAGCTGCGGATGAACTCCACCAGGTACTGCACCTCCGGGCACGCCAGCGTCGGGTCCGCCTCGATGCTGCGCGACCGCGCGGGTCGTGTTCAGCTTCGACACGAGCAGGTAGCGGTAGGCGCGCTTCAGCTTGCCGACGGTCTCCGGCCGAGAAGCCGCGCCGCACCAGGCCGATGGTGTTGAGGCCGTAGATCCGGGCGCGGTTGCCGACCGTCTTCGCGTACGGCATCGCGTCCTTGGTCACCGACCGAGTAGCCGCCGATGAAGGCGTGCCGGCCGACGCGGCAGAACTGGTGCACGCCCGGAGCCAGCGCCGAATGTTGGCGCAGTCCTCGACGTGCACGTGGCCGCCGAGCGTCGCGGTGTTGCCGAAGATCGTCTCGTTGCCGACCTGGCAGTCGTGCGCGACGTGCGCGTACGCCATCAGGAGGTTGCGGTCGCCGATCCGCGTCACCGCCGCCGCCGCACCGTGCCGCGGTGGATCGTGACGAACTCGCGGATGATGTTGCCGTTCGCCGATGACGACCCGCGTCTCCTCGCCGCGGTACTTGAGGTCCTGGGGCGGGAGGCCGATCGAGACCAACGGCGAGATCTCGTTGTCGTCGCCGATCTCGGTCCAGCCGTCGATGACCGCCGACGCGCCGATCCGGCAGTTCGTCGCCGATCCTCACGTTCGGCCCGATCGTGGCGTGTGCGTCGATCGACGGTCCCCTCGCCGATCTCGGCGCCGGGGTGGACGATCGGCGCCGGGTCGATCGGCGGCCCGATCGTGCACGACGGCCATCAGCAGCTCGGCCTCGGCCACCACCTGGTCGCCGACGTACGCCTCCCCGTGCAGGCGCGCGAGTGGCGCCGCGGCCCGGCTCCCGCGTGACTTCCAGCCGCACCCGGTCGCCCGGCACGACCTGGCGGCCGGAACTTCGCGTCGTCCACGCCGCGCAGGACCACGCGGGCCGTCGGCGGCTCGCTGCTCCCGGTGCAGCAGCAGGAGCGCGGAGACCTGCGCCAGCGTCTCGATCATCAGGACGCCCGGCATGAGCGGGGCGCCCGGAAAGTGCCCCTGGAAGAACTCCTCGTTGACCGTGACGTTCTTGACCGCGACGAGGCGCTCGCCCGGCACGTGCTCGGTCACGGCGTCCACGAGGCAGCGACGGGATAGCGATAGCAGAGGCGGTCGAGGAGGGCAGGGATGTTGGTCGCTCGCACAGTTGTCCCAGGGGGATGGAGGAAGGTCAACGCGCTGGGCGGCAGCGGGAGCCAGCTGCCCGCTACCCGCATTCGTGCTGCCAGCCGGCAGCCGCCCGCGGTCAGCTTACTTCGACGGCGCGGCCGGCGGCTTCGCGCCCGCCGTTGCCGCGTCGAACCGCTTGATGACCTCGGCCGTGAGGTCGAGCCCCGGGTCCGCCCAGACGATCCCCGCGTCGGCCTGGCTCAGCAGCATCTGCAGGCCCTTCTCCTGCGCCACCTGCTGGATGACCGGGGTCAGCTTCCGCTGGAATTCGAGCTGCAGCTGCTGCTGGAGCTCCTGCAGCTCGGCGTCGGCGTCCTGCTGCATGCGCTGGATCTCGACGTTCAGCCGCTCGACTTCCTTCGTGGCCTGGGCGCGGGCTTCCTCGCTCAGCACCGCCTGGTTGACCTTCTGCTGCGCCGCCTCGAGCTGCTTGTTCTTGGCCTTCAGCTCGGCGAGCTTCTTGTCGCGCAGCGCGCTGACCTTGCCGCGTCGAGGCCTTGCCCTCGGCTGACTCGGCGGCGATCCGCTGGATGTTGATGTACGCGATCTTGGCGCCCTCGGGGAACGGCTTGGGCGCGGCGCGGCGGCTGCGGCAGCGGCGGGCGGCGGGGCGGCCGGCTTCTGGGTCGCGGGCGGCGGCGTCTGCGGCGGCGGCGTCTGCGGCGGCGCGGCCTGGGCGAAGGTGATCGTCGGGACGCCCAGCGCGAGGCCGAGCGCCGCGGCAACGGCAAAGCGTCTCATCAGTGCAGTCCCTTTCTGTCGGTTGATGGTGGCTCGAAACAAGGACATCAGAAGTCGGAACACAGACGTCCGATTACGGACAAGTCAGAACACAAGAAGCCGGGGGTACAGAAGAGGATAACCCATCCGAAACCCAGAAGGATACCCGGAGAGGGGACTCCACGGGAAGCGAATTCTTCCTCACCCGTTTTCCGTCTTCTTCCCTTCTTCCCTTCTGTCTTCTGCCTTCTTCTTCGGTCTTCCCCAGTCCCAGTCCTCGCTTCGTTTGACGACGGACGAAACCATGAAGATCAGGAGAACACGAAGAAAGACGGGCTTGATGGCCTTCGTGCCTTCCGTTCTTCGTGGTCAAGACAAGTCTATTCCCGTCTAGAACGTCGACCCGACCGCGAACCGGAACACGAACTTCTTCGCCGGCTGCAAGTTGTTGTCGAGCACGCCGTCCCGCTGCGGGTTGTAGGCGAAGATCAGGCGGAACGGCACGTTCAGCACCGGCATGAAGAACCGGATCTCCGCGCCCGTCGACGTCTTGAACTCGTCGAGCGCGAAGTTCTGGCCCTTGTCCAGCGCCTGGCCCGCGTCGTAGAACAGGACCAGCCGCACCGGGCCGGCAATCGAGATCAGGTACTCCGCGTTGAACAGCAGGCTCTTGTTGCCGCCGATCACGAGCAGCGACGGTGACCGTCGGCTCGAGGGACTGCACCGCCCGGCATCAACTCGGGCAGGAACGGCTGGCCCGAGGTAGAGCGGCGGCGTGATGATGTCCGGCGCCTTCGGCCCGATCGTCCGGATGTCGAAGCCGCGCATGCTGTACTCGCCGCCCAGGTACAGCTTCTCGAAGATCGGCAGCGGCATGCTGCCCGCGAACGGCGGATGTACGCGAACTGGCCGCGCACGCCGAACGAGGTGCGCCTGGTGTGCGGGATGTACCAGACGCCTTCGACCAGCGGCTTGAAGAAGTTCGTGTCGCCGCCGAGGCCCGCCAGGTCCACCGACAGCGAGAACCGCCTGCCGGAGGTCGGGAAGATCGGGTTGTCGATCGTGTTGTGGACGAGGCTCGGGACGATCTTGCTGACCGTCCGCGACGCCGCCCTGCCCGAGCAGCAGCGAGTCCGCCAGGAACGGGTTGCCCGCGATCACCGCCGGGTCGGTGTAGAGCGGGTTGAGGTCCTTCACCTTCGTCTGCTCGTAGCTGTAGTTGATGAACATCCGGGTGAAGTCGCGGCACCGGGAACCCGAAGATCAGGTTGCCGCCGACCGAGGACTGCGTGAACTGGTCGATGTAGCGCAGCTCGCGCTTGAAGATGTCGATCCCGCCGGTGATCGCGCGGTCGAACAGGTACGGCTCGGTGAACGCCACCTGGTAGTTCTGCGCCCGCGAGCCGGCCTGCAGCGACACGCGTGAAGGTCTCGCCGCGGCCCATGAAGTTGGCGGTCTGGAACGACAGCTGGCCGAAGAAGCCCTCGTACTGCGACACGCCGGCGCCGAAGGTCAGCTGGTTGCGGTTCTGCTCCTCGAACTTCAGCGTGACGTCCACCTTGTTGTCGGTGCCCGGCGTCTTCTCGACGTTGACGTCCTTGCCGCCCTCGATGCGCCTTGAAGTAGGCGAGCTGGTTGATCCGCTTGATCGAGTACTTCAGCGCCTCGGTGTTGAAGACGCCGTTCTCGAACAGCCGCATCTCGCGGCGCACGACGGTGTCGCGCGTGGTGGTGTTGCCGGTGAAGATGATGCGGTTGATGAAGTACTGCTTGCCCTCCTGCATCCGCATCGTCACGTCGACCACGGGCGCGCCGGCGATTCGGGCAGGCTTCGGGGCGGCCTGTGCAGCGGCGCCCGACGGCTTGGCGGGCGCGCCAGACCCCGCCGCCTGGCCACTGGCCGGGGCCGCCTCGCCATCGGCCCGTGCGGATCCGCCGCGGGCGCCTGTGCCGCCTGCCCCGGCTGTTGGCGCGGCTGACCGGGCTGGGCCGCTCCGCGGGGAGTCAAGTCGGGGTAGCCGTTGAACTCGAAGTAGCCGGCCGCCCCGTAGACCTCCCGCGCCTTCTCGAGGCCCTTGCGGATCGCCTTGTCGCTGTACCAGTCGCTGGCTTCAGCTTGAACAGGCTCCGCAGCCCCTCGGTCTTCACCACCGTGTTGCCGTCGAACGTGAAGTCGCCGACCCTGTAGCGCTCGCCCTCGCTGACGGGATGCGCAGCTTCACCCAGCGGGTCCGCCGGTCCGTGGAGTCCTCGAGGACCTTCAGCTCGGGCTCGCCGACGCGCGCGGCGATGTAGCCGTGGTCGCGGTAGTAGCCCACGAGCTTCTCGGCGTCTTCCTCGAACTTGGCTTCCTGGTAGGTGCCCCGGCCGGTGATGAAGGAGAACATCCAGGTGCCCTTGTTGTTCTTCATCTGGCGGTCGAGCGTCCCGTCGCCGAAGGCCTTGTTGCCGTCGAAATCGAGCTTGCGGATCTTGACCTGCGGGCCCTCGTCGATGTTGAAGGTGAGGTTCACCAGCTTCGGGCCGCCGGCGACCGCCTTGATCTCCGGCGTGACCGTCGGCGAACTGGTAGCCCTTCTCCGCCAGCATCTCCAGGACGACGTTCTTGACCCGCTGATCATCGCCCGGGTCGATGAACGAGTCGAGGCGGATCTGGGCGTTCTGCTCCTTCAGCTTCTCGTCGATCTTCGACTGCTCGAGCTTCTTCGTGCCGACGTAGTCGACGATCTTGACCCGCTGCCGCTCCTCCATGTTGTAGGTGACCAGCTTGCCGATGACGCCGTTGGGGAACGCGTAGTCGGTGACCTCGATCGAGAGGTTGTCGAGGAAGTTCGTGGCCCACAGCCGCTTGAAGTCGTCGAGGATGGTCTCCTGCGCGCGCCTGCGTCGTACGGCACCCACACGTCCTGGGAGGGCATGCTCGGCTTCTGCTGGATGTAATAGAGGTAGGTCTTCGGCTCGATGACCGACACGCCGCCCTGCTCCGGGAAGCAGACGCCAACCAGGTAGACCGACGGGGCCGGAGCCGGCGGGCGGCAGCTTGGCCGGCGCGGGAATCTGCTGGCCGCACCACAGCACCGGGGCCGCCGGCACCTGCGGCACCGGCGCCTGGGCGCGGCCGCCGGGACGGCCACCCCAGCGCCAGCGGCGTCAGCAAGATCAACGAGAAGACACGACTTGACGCATGGGTCTCTTCGAGACAACTCCCCGGGCGGGGCACGCCCGGAGGAGGTCCGGCCGCCTCCGGGAACATCCTAGTCTACAAGGAATTGGACGTTTCAGGCCAGCCGCTGGCCGGTGGGGGTCTGTCCGGCGGGCCGGTAGGCGAGCGTGCGAGCCGTCGAGGTAGACCTCCACGTCGCCCCCGTGGAGCTTCCCGCGGATGAGCTCCTCGGACAGCGGATCCTCGATGTACCGCTGGATCGCCCGCCGCAGCGGCCGGGCGCCGTACGACCGGTCCTTGCAGGTGGCGTTGATGATCCAGTCCACCACCTCCGGCGTCAGCGTGATCTGCAGCCGGCGGTCCACCAGGTGCTCGTTCAGCTGGTCCACCAGCAGCCGCAGGATCCGCCGCAGGTCCTCGTCCGACAGCGGGTCGAAGACGATGATCTCGTCGATCCGGTTGATGAACTCCGGGTTGAACGTGCGCCGCACCTCGCCGAGCACCATGTCCGAGAGGCTTCGGTTCACCTCGGCGACCTCGGCCGACTGGAACCCCAGCGCGCCCTTCTTCTGGATGAAGCGGGCGCCGATGTTCGACGTCATGATGATGATCGCGTTCTTGAAGTTCACGCGATTGCCCAGGCCGTCGGTCAGGTGGCCGTCCTCGAACACCTGCAGCAGGATGTTGAAGACGTCCGGGTGCGCCTTCTCGATCTCGTCGAGCAGGACGACCGAGTAGGGGTTCCGCTTCACCTTCTCGGTGAGCTGGCCGCCTTCCTCGTGCCCGACGTAGCCGGGCGGCGAGCCGATGAGCTTCGAGACCGAGTGCTTCTCCATGTACTCGGACATGTCGAAGCGGATCAGCGCGTTGTCGCTGCCGAACAGGAAGTTCGCCAGCGCGCGCGCCAGCTCGGTCTTCCCGACGCCCGTCGGCCCGAGGAACACGAAGCTGCCGACCGGCCGGTTCGGGTTCTTCAGGCCGGCCCGCGACCGCCGGATGGCGCGGGAGAGCGCCGAGATGGCCTTCTCCTGGCTGATCACGCGCTTGTGCAGCTGCTCCTCCATCCGCAGCAGCTTGTCGCCCTCGTCCTGGTTGATCGAGGCGAGCGGCACGCCGGTCCACTTCGAGACGACCTCGTCGATCTCCTGCTTGCCCACGACGATGCGCGCGGGCGTGGACTTGACGTCGAACCGCTCGCGCACGAACTGCAGGTTCTCGCGCGCCGAGACCTCCTGGTCGCGGTAGAACTGCGCCCGCTCGAAGTCGCGCTGCGAGACGGCGCTCTCCATCTGCTCGACCGCCACGCGGATGCTGCGGTTGATCTCGCCGAGTTCCTCGCTGTAGCCCGCGTCGCGCAGCTTGGCCCGCGCGCCCGCCTCGTCGATCAGGTCGATCGCCTTGTCGGGCAGGAACCGGTCGGTGATGTAGCGGCTCGACTGGTAGACCGCCGCCTCGATCGCCTCGCGCGTGTACTCGACGTGGTGGAACTGCTCGTAGCGGTCCTTGACGCCGAGGATGATCTCGATGGTCTCGGCCTCGGAGGGCGCGTCCACCTTGACGGCCTGGAACCGGCGCTCGAGCGACCGGTCCTTCTCGATGTACTTCCGGTACTCGGCCGGGCGTCGTCGCGCCGATGCAGCGGATCTCGCCGCGCGACAGCGCGGGCTTGAGGATGTTCGCGGCGTCGAGCGACCCCTCGGCCGACCCGGCCCCCACCAGCGTGTGCAGCTCGTCGATGAACACGATGATGTTCGGGTTGTCGGTGAGCTCCTTCATGATCGCCTTGAGCCGCTCCTCGAACTGCCCGCGGTACTTGGTGCCGGCGACGATGAGGGAGATGTCGAGGGCGAGGATCCGCTTGTCCGACAGGAAGTGCGGCACGTCGCCGTAGACGATCTTCTGGGCCAGGCCCTCGACGATCGCGGTCTTGCCCACGCCGGGCTCGCCGATGAGCACGGCGTTGTTCTTGGTGCGGCGGCAGAGCACCTGCTGCACGCGCTCGACTTCGTGCTCGCGCCCGACCAGCGGATCGAGCTGGTTCTTGACGGCCGCCTCGGTGAGGTCGCGGCTGAACTCGGCGAGCAGCGGCGTCTCCTTGACGCGCGTCAGCGTCGTCTTCTCGTTCAGCAGCTGCACGACGTCCTCGCGGACGGTGTTCAGCCGCATCCCCCGCTCCATCAGGATGGTCGCGGCCACCGAGCGCTCCTCGCGCAGGATGCCGAGCAGCAGGTGCTCGGTGCCGATGTAGTTGTGCAGCAGCCGGTCGGCCTCCTCGGCCGCGAACTGCAGCACCCGCTTGGTTTCGGCGCTGAAGGGGATTTCGACCGAGGTGGACACCTTCTCGCGGAACACGGTCCGCCCCTCGATCTCCTTGCGGATGTTGTCCAGGGACAGGTGCGAGCGGGCGAAGATCCGGCTCGTCAGCCCCTTGCCTTCGCGGATCAGCCCCAGCAGCAGGTGCTCGGTCTCGATCGAGATGCTGCCGAGCTGGCTGGCTTCGTAACGGGCGAAGAAGAGAACTCGCCTCGCCCTTTCGGTGTAGCGTTCGAACATCCGGGCTACCTGCGAAACGGAATGTCGGATTGTGGTTTGCGGGGTTGCCTGATCGCATTATAGAGGCAAGCCTCCCCACACTCCAACTCTGACCCACTCGCGCCGCTGGAACAGACCGCTACAGTACTGATGCCAAGTGGAGAGCAGCGGCCAGTGGACAGCGCTGCAGCACAGGCCTGAAGGCCTGTGCCGACCGATGATCCTGGGCAGCCGTGTCACCGTCGGTGACAGGTCTCCCGACGGTCATCGGCTTGGCGCAGGGCTTCAGCCCTGCCCGGTGAGGCGGCCGCCCTCCAGGCGGAGGACCCGGTCGCAGATGGCGGCCAGGCGGGTGTTGTGGGTGGCGAGGATGGCGGTGAGGCCGTTCTCGCGGTGCATCTCGCGCAGCAGCTCGTGGAGCGTGTCGGCGGTGCGCTTCGTCGAGGTCCCCCGTCGGCTCGTCGGCCAGCAGCAGCGCGGGCTGCATGACCAGCGCGCGGGCGATGGCCACCCGCTGCTGCTCGCCGCCCGACAGCGTGCCCGGACGGTGGGTCAGCCGGTCCCCGAGGCCGACGCGCCGGAGCAGCGCCTCGGCCCGCGGACGCGCCTGCGCCAGCGGGACCCGCGCGATCCGCAGCGGCATCTCGGTGTTCTCGACCGCGTCGAACTCGGGCAGCAGGTGGTGGAACTGGAAGACGAACCCGACGTGGTGGTTCCGGAAGGCCACGACCTCGGCGTCCGTCATGCGGCCGAGCTCGGCGTCGCCGATCCGGATCGACCCGCCGTCGAAGCGGTCGAGGCCCCCGAGCACGTGCAGCAGCGTGCTCTTGCCGACGCCCGATGCGCCCACGATCGCCACCATCTCGCCCCGCTCGACCGGCAAGTCGAGCCCGCGCAGCACCTGCAGCTCGCCCGTCGCGGAGCGGTAGCGCTTGTCGAGGGCGGTGACGGTGACGAAGGACATAGACAAGTTGTCAGTGGGCAGTGCGCAGTGGGCAGTGGGCAGTTGATCACGCGTGACGCGCTGTCCACTGTCCACTGTCCACTGTCCACTACCCGTATCTCAGCGCCTCCGCCGGATCCAGCTTCGACGCCTGGCGCGACGGGTAGATCGTGGCGAGGAAGCAGATCACGATCGCCGAGACGACCACCAGCACGAAGTCGGCCACAGCACCACGAACGGCACGTGCGCGACCTGGTAGACGTCCATCGGGATGCGGATCAGCTGGTAGCGGTCGAGCACGTAGGACAGCCCGTACCCGCCCGCCGCGCCGATGACCGTCCCGACCAGGCCGATGATCAGGCCCTGGGCCATGAAGACCAGCATGATGCTCCGCGCCGACGCGCCCATGGTCTTGAGGATGGCGATGTCGCGGTGCTTCTCCATGACGAGCAGGATGAGCGAGGCGACGATGTTCAGCGCGGCGACCATCACGATCAGGCCGATGGTGATGGAGATCGCCATCTTCTCCAGCCACAGCGCCGAGAACAGCGACTGGTTCATGCGCGTCCAGTCCTGCGTCAGGTAGCGGCCGCCGAAGCGCGTGTCGATGTCCTGCGCCCACGGCCGGGGCGCGGTAGATGTCGTCCACGCGCAGTTCGATCAGCTCCGGGCGGTCGCGGCCGGTGAGCCGCTGCGCCACGGGCAGCGAGACGAAGCCGTAGGCCGAATCGAACTCGAAGAGGCCCAGCGAGAAGGTGCCCACCACCTCCAGCGCGCCGGGTCCGGGGCATCACCATCAGGGGCGTCAGCATCCCTTCCGGCGTCATCACCTGCACGCATGTCGCCGACGCGGACCTCCAGCTTCTTCGCGAGGTCGGCGCCGAGCAGGACGCCCGGCCCGGCCTCGCTCGCCGCGGTTCGAGGCCCGCCAGCGCGCCCGAACGGATCGACCGGCCGATGTCGGTCACGTTCTTCTCGAGCGCGGGGTCGATCCCCTTGATCGTGATGAAGGCTCGCCCCGCGTCCGAGATGATGAGCGCCGGCCCGAGGATGGCCGGGGCCGCGCCGGTCACGTGCGGCACCTTCCGCAGCCGGGCGACGTCCGCGCGGTAGTCGCGGATGCCGCCCGAGGCGTAGACGTAGACGTGCGCGGTGGACCCGAGGATCCGGTCGCGCAGTTCGCCCTGCAGGCCCGTCATCAGCGCCAGCGCGATGACGAGTGCCATCACGCCGACGACGACGCCGAGCGTCGAGATGGCGGAGATCACCGAGATGAACGCCTGCTTCCGCCTGGCCAGCAGGTAGCGCAGGGCGACGTGGAGCTCGAAGGGCAGGTTCATCTCAATAGCTGGCAGCAGGCAGCGGGCAGTGGGCAGCGTGACAGTGTGATCCACTGCCAGCTGGCAACCGCCAGCTGCCAGCTGCTCTAGTCAGTGCGCGGCCTCATCAGCGGGAACAGGATCACGTCCCGGATCGAGTGGCTGTCGGTCAGGACCATCACCAGCCGGTCGATCCCGACGCCCTCGCCGGCCGCCGGCGGCATGCCGTACTCCAGCGCGTGGATGTAGTCCTCGTCCATCCCGTGGGCCTCGGCGTCGCCGCGCTGCCGCTCGGCCAGCTGCTGCTCGAACCGGCGGCGCTGCTCGGCCGGGTCGTTGAGCTCGCTGAACGCGTTGGCCAGCTCGAAGCCCGCCACGTACAGCTCGAACCGCTCCACCGTGTCGGGGTCGTCCGGCTTCTGCTTCGACAGCGGCGACACCTCGGTCGGGAAATCGTAGACGAAGGTCGGCTGGACCAGCCGGGGCTCCCACAGCGCCTCGAACAGCGCGGCCGTGATCTTGCCGGGCCCCACGCCCGGCTCGATCTCCACGCCCAGTTCGCCTGCGAGCGCGCGCGCCGCGTCGAGCGTGCGCAGCTCCGCCTTCGCCGACCTCCCGCCCGAGCCGCTGCCGGGCCTCCTCGCACACGGCGCCGCGCATCGGGAGACGCCGGAACGGCGCCCTGAACGAGATCCGGTGCTCGCCGAACGCCACCTCGTCGCCGCCCGTCACCTCGCGCGCCACCGCCGCCAGCATCTCCTCGGTCATGTCCATCAGCTCGAGGTAGTTGCTGTAGGCCTGGTAGAACTCGAGCATCGTGAACTCGGGGTTGTGCTGCGTCGAGATCCCCTCGTTGCGGAAGTTCCGGTTGATCTCGTAGACGCGCTCCATCCCGCCGACCAGGAGCCGCTTCAGGTACAGCTCGGGCGCGATGCGCAGGTACAGCTGCATGTCGAGCGCGTTGTGATGCGTCACGAACGGGCGCGCCAGCGCGCCGCCCGCCATCGGCTGCATCATCGGCGTCTCGACCTCGAGGTACCCCCGCCCGTTCAGGAACGTCCGGATGGCCGCCAGCACGCGGCTCCGGATTTCGAACACGCGCCGCGCGTCGGGGTTCACGACCAGGTCGAGGTAGCGCTGCCGGTACCGGATCTCGATGTCCTGCAGCCCGTGCCACTTCTCGGGCAGCGGCAGCAGGCACTTGGCCAGGAAGGTCAGTGCCGACGCCCAGATCGTCAGCTCGTTCGTCTTCGTCCGGAACAGGTGGCCTCTCACGCCCACGAAATCGCCCGAGGTCCAGCAGGCGGAAGACCTGGAAATCGAGGTCGGCCAGCGAGTCCTGCCGGATGTAGACCTGGATGCGGGAGCACCCGTCCGAGATCACCAGGAAGTTCGCCTTGCCGAAGCTCCGGATCGCGAGGATCCGCCCGCTGGTCGTCGTCTCGACCCGCGTGGCCTCCAGTTCCTCTTTCGCCCTTCCCCCGTGCGCGGCGACCAGGCGGTCCACCGTGTCGGTGCGGGCGAACTCGTGCGGGTAGAGGTCGACGCCGAGGCGCGCGAGCGCGTCCATGTTCTCCCGGCGCTGGGCGATCAGTTCGTTCTCTTGAGGCATCTCGCGGGTTTCAACGGGGGTCAGGATTCAGGATTCTGACGTCACGCATGTCACGCCGAGACAGGAATCAGGGACCAGGCTTCGCCGCATCGAGCTTTCGGCGGATGGCGTCGAGCACGCCGTTGACGAAGCGGCTCGACTCCTCGCCGCCGTACCGGCGCGCGAGCTCCACCGATTCGTCGATGACGACGGCGGTGCGGGATGTCGGGCGCGTGCAGGAACTGGTAGACCGCCATGCGGAGGACCGCCCGGTCGACGACCGACATGCGCGCGAGGCGCCAGTGCTCGGAGCTGGCCTCGATGATCGGGTCGATGCTCGCGAGATCGCCGATCGTCCCCTCGACCAGCCCGACGGCGAAGTCCGCAGCCTCGCCGGGCGCGACCTGAATCGACTGCTCGATCTCGGCATACGCCGCCACGGCCTCGCCCGCCGACAGCTGCCCCACCTCGCACTCGTAGAGCATCTGCAGCGCGGCCTCGCGCGCCCGCCGCCGTTCCTGCTGCCACTCGGTCCGCGTCTCAGTCACGCGGGAGTCCTTTGAAGTGCGGCCTTGCGCTTCTCGACGAACGCCCGGGTGCCCTCGCGGCCGTCCTCGGAGCCGGTGGCCAGGCCAAAGAGCGCGGCCTCGAGGAACGCGGCCTCGGGGAACGCCATCTCCATCCCGCGGTTCACCGCGTCGATCACCGTCCGCATCGCAAAAGCCGGCAGCTGCGCCAGCTCGCCGGCCCACGCGCGGGCGGCCGCGAGCAGGTCGCCGGGCGGCACCACCCGGTTCACGAGGCCGATCCGCAGCGCCTCTTGCGCGTCGACCTCGCGCCCCGTCAGCAGCAGCTCCAGCGCCCGGCCCTTGCCCGACCAGTCGGGGCAGGCGCTGCGTCCCGGCGAAGCCGGGGATCAACCCGAGCTTCACCTCGGGCTGACCGAAGACCGCGTGCTCGGCGGCGACCCGCAAGCGAGCAGGCCATCGCCAGCTCGCAGCCGCCGCCCAGCGCGCTGCCGTTCACCGCCGCGATCACCGGCTTGCCCATGTTCTCGATCAGGTCGAAGACGTGCTGACCGGCCAGGGCGTACGCCTTGCCGGCCGCGGGATCGAGGCCGGTCAGCTGCTTGATGTCGGCGCCCGCCACGAATGCCTTGTCGCCGGCGCCGGTGACGCACCACGCCGCGCACGCGGTCGTCGTGCCTCAACTCGAGCACGGCGCGCCGGAGCTCGTCGATGGTCGCGGTGTCGAGCGCGTTGCGGACGTGGGGCCGGTTGACGGTGATCGTGCCGACCGGGCCGTCGCGGTCCAGGAGCAGGTTGTCAGAGGGCATGGGGGTCCGGAAATGCAGAATGCACAATGCACGATGCAGAAGCCTGCAGAACGCAGAGTCAACGCGCCGGACGCTAATCTACGGCGTCGCCGGCCGCTCGATTGGGGCGATTATACCCCACAGCCAGAGCAGGGCCGCGCCGGTCGCGGCACCGATGCCGTCCGCCGCCAGGTCCATCAAATCGAACTGGCGGTGCGGAACGAAGAGCTGGTGCGCCTCGTCTGTGAAACCGTACACGGCGCAGGCCACCGCCGCCGCCGCGATCGTCCACGCCGGGAAGGGCCGGCCCACGCCCCCGGCGACGGCCCTTGCAACGAGGAACCCCAGACCGCTGTAAAGCAACAGGTGCGCCGATCTTGTCGCGAGAACCCGCGAGGCAGGTCCGGAAGCGTGCGACGACAGACGACAGCAGGAAGATGCGCGAGGCAGTACAGCCGCAACGGGCCCCCAGAGGGCAACCGCAGCGGGCGGCGAGCGGCCCGGACACGTGGCGAATGGTCGAACGGCGGGATCACCGGAGGGAATCGCTTACCAGGGGAAGGGGTACATCAGCCAGCCGAGCACGAGGGCGGTGGCCATGAAACCGGCAAAGGCCAGGGCGCCGAACCGGACCTGATCGCGCGGCCGGTCCTTGAGCAATACGGCGAACACCACCGCGACGAAAAACGAAAACAACGACATGTACAGTAAGTGGCTCGACTTGCGCCCTGCCGCGATATCGCACGCGTCGAGCACGACGAGCATGTTCAGGAGCCCCGCCACGATCAGGAACGCGTTTCCGTACTCGTAGGTGACCGCGATCACCTGCCCCTCGCCCAGCTGGGCGCCCCACGCCAGGAAATACGGCAGCCCCATCCCGAGGTTCGCGAACGCCGCCAAACCCACCAACGGCTGGGCGAACTGGAAGGGGAACAGGCGGCCCTGCAGTGCGAGGCCGAGGCCGAACATGACCGTCAGCGCGACGAGGAAGATGACGCCCTTGACGCGGCGCCCGGCCCACAGGTGGCCGGCGCCCGGCACCAGCCACGCCGCAATCCCGACGAGCACGACCGACCCGCTGTCCGTTCTGGCTGCCGCATCCGCTCGCATCGCTACAGTCTACCCCGAAAGCCCGCCGACTCAACCAGTAGCGCGCCGAGCACAAGGCCGAGTGGCGCCGCCGCCGCCGCGCGGGCCGCGTTGGACACCGCCCAGGCGCCCGACCACTCGAGCGCCAGCGTCAGCAAGGACGGCACGGCTGCCGCCAGAAGCCAGGTCCTCCACGCGAAATGGGGCCTGGCCCCCCGTCCACCTTGATCTCATCTTCGTCTTCCATCCCGAGACCGGGAGAAGAGGGGGCCGGTCGCTTCTTCCGGGGACGTAGCGCGAGCGCCAGCAGGACCCCCGCCGCCGTCGAAAGATAGAGGCCGGTGCAGCGGCCGCACACGGGCAGTTGCGCACCGGCCAGGTGAAAGGAGCGCTCGGGGCGGTGATGGCAGACCAGGCCGCCCGAGAGGTAGACGCCGGCCGCAACCGCCGGGCCGAGCCGGCCTCCCGCTGCACCCTGTCCCAGGAGTGGGGCCGACAGCAGGAGCGCCGCCCACCCGACGACGGCCGTCAAGAAGGCCACCCACGCCATGAATGACAGAGGGATCCGCCTCACGGCGGCATTGTACCTGACGGTCTCCGGCGGAGGGGGCGACGTGACACGCCGTCACTTGTCAAGGGAGCAAATGACCACGTCGCAATCAGACAATTGCCGACGTTCTACCTCGCCGCCCGGCCCGGTCCGGTGGCGTAGTAGCCCGCGCGGGTGCGGGGCTTGGCGTCGGGGCGGGCAGGGACGCGCACGAGGATGCGCCTGAACGCGCCGTTCGCGTTGACCGCGGTCGGCACGTATCCAACCGAGTACTGCGCAGCCAGTTCGCCGGCAATCTTCCCGTAGACGCCGGTCAGGTCCGCGAGCTTCGACGGGAAGAACGCCGTGGCGCCGGTCTCCCGCGCCAGCGTCCTGAGGGTGAAGTCCGCGCCGGTGCGCATGCGCTGGCTGATTGGCGAGCGTGAGCGCGGTTCGGTCGGCATCCGACATCACCGAGATCGGGTAGATCGGCACGCCGGCGCCGGCGCGCCCGCTCGAGGAGATCCTCCTCGGCGATCAGGCTCCCCGTATCCTCGCCGTCGCTGAGCAGCACGACCGCCGACTTGCGCACCTCGCCCTCGCGCCGCGCCAGGCGCGAGAAGTGGTCGAGCGCCACGTAGATCCCCGTGTAGAGCGCGGTGCCGCCGCCCAGCCGGGCGGAGTCGATGGCCGCGTCGAGCAGGGCGGCGTCCTCGGTAAAGCCCTGGTGCACGCGCACGGCGCTGTTGAAGGTCACCACGGCGCCGCGGTCCCCGGGCCGGAGTGTCTTGACGAACTCGTGCGCTGCTGCCTGGACCATCTCGATCTTGCCGCGCATGCTCGAGCTGGTATCGATGAGCAGGATGACGTCGAGGGGGATATTGACGGCGTTGAAGAACCGCACCTCCTGCCTGCACCCCGTCCTCGAGAACCTCGAAGTCCTCCCCTGTCAGGCCCGACACCTGCCGGCCCTCCGGGTCCGTCACTGTCACGTTCAGCGTCACCACTTCCACGGCGGAGCGAAAGGTGGTCGGCGGGCCACCCAGCGGGGCCACTCGGTCTTGCGCGGCCGCCGGGAGCGTGCCGGCAAGCCACAGGCAGACGATCAGAACCCTGCGCACCACGAGATCTCCTTCCAACGCGGAATCCGTCGGCGGGCCCTCGATCGCCGGGTAGCAAATCGCGTTCCGCAGTTGGTCTTCCGCCACGTTCTCGCGCGTGGGCCACCTGTTGTGCCCTACCATTCTGCTAGACTGCCGGGATGGATCATCCGGCGTCCGCATCGTCTCATCCCTCTCCTGTCACCCCGCCGGTCCTGGCCGGGGTGGGCTTCATCTCGGCCGCCCTGCTGATGACCGAGCTCGCGCTGACGCGCATCTTCTCGGTCACGATGTACTACCATTTCGCCTTCCTGGCGATCTCGATTGCCCTGTTCGGCCTCAGCGCGAGCGGCGTGTACGTGTTCCTCGCCCGCCGCCGTCTCGGCCGGCCACCCGCCCCGCGTGCTCCTCGCGTGGCACGCGCTGGCCTACGCCCTCGTGACCACGGTGTCGCTGGCCCTGCTGGTCAGGCTGCGCGTCGGGCTGAACTACTCGGTCGAGAACCTGCTGCTCATGCTCGCGATCTACGCGCTGGCCGCCCTGCCGTTCTTCGCGGGCGGCGCGGTGATCACGCTCGCCATCTCGCGGCTTGCCGGCCGCATCAACCTCGTGTACGCCGTGGATCTGCTGGGCGCGTCGGCCGGCTGCCTGCTCCTGCTGCCGCTGCTCGACCGTGTCGGCGCGCCCGGCGTCGTGCTGTCCACGGCGGTGCTTGGGCGCCGCCGCCGCGATGTGCTTCGCGGCGCCGCCCATGCGCCGCCGCGTGGGGATGATCGCCGCGGTGCTGGTCGGCGCTCCCGTGGGCGGCGCACATCACCGGCCTCGCGCCCTTCGACGTCACGGAGACGAAGGGGCATGCCGGCGACCGCGTGCTCTTCAGCAAGTGGAATTCCTTCTCGCGCGTCGCCGTCTACGACCGCCAGCACTCCGACTGGTCCCTGAGCCCGACCTACAAGGGGCCGATGCCCGAGTCGCGCTTCATGGACATCGACTCGGCGGCGTCCACCCCGATCCTCAAATTCTCGGGAAACCTGGAGGAGGCCGCCTACCTGCGCGCCGAGCTGACGGCGCTCGCCTACCACGTCCTCGACGGAGCAGGAGCCGACGGCAGCGGCTCCACGCCGCCCACGCCCGGCTCTGCGCTGGTCATCGGCCCGGGCGGAGGCCGGGACCTTCTCTCGGCCCTGGCGTTCGGCTTCACGAGCGTGGACGGGGTGGAGATCAATCCCGATTATCGCCCGGGACGTGATGAGCGAGCGCTTCCGCGACTACTCGGGGAACATCTACCTCCGGCCGGGGGTCCGGGTGTTCGTGGAGGACGGCCGCAGTTTCGTCCGGCGCTCGTCCCAGCGCTACGACGTCATCCAGGCGTCGCTCGTGGATACCTGGGCGGCCACTGCTGCCGGTGCCTATACCCTGACGGAGAACAGCCTATACACGGTTGAAGCCTTCGAAGATTACCTGGACCACCTCACGGACCGTGGCGTGCTGACGATCACGCGTTGGGTGGTGGACGGCCTGAGACTCGTCTCGCTCGCGCAGGAGGCCTGCGCGCGGCGCGGCTGGGATGCGTCCGAACGCCTGGCCGTCGTGCAATACGGGAAGGTCGCCACCTTCATGCTCAAGCGCACGCCGTTCACGCCGGCGGAGGCCGAGCACCTCGCCCGCATCAGCACCGGCCTGCAGTTCGTCGTCCTGTACGCGCCCGGTCTTCCGGCGCCCGCGGTACTCGCCCCGACGGGCGCGGGCCACTGGGAAGCGGCGACCGGCACGCCGAACGACTACGCGCGGCTGATCACCGCTCCCGATCGCCACGCGTTTTACCGCGATTACCGGCTGGACATCACGCCAACGACCGACGACCGTCCCTTCTTCTTCCACACCACCAAGCTCCAGGACCAGCTGAGCGTGGCCTTCGGCCGCTCGATGCTCTTCGGAAACGGCCTCAGCGCCCTCATGACGCTCATGGGCATCTCGGCCGTGCTCGTGCTGTTGTTCGTGGTCGGGTCCGCTCGCGCTGGGCGGACGAAGTTTGCTGGGCACGGGCTGGCCGGGTTGGCTCGCCTACTTCGGGCTGCTCGGCGCCGCCTTCATGCTCGTGGAGGTCGCCCTGCTCCAACGGTTCGTGCTGCTCCTGGGCCACCCGGTCTACTCGCTCGCCGTCACGCTCTTCTCGCTGCTGCTCGGCACCGGCCTCGGGAGCTTCCTCAGCCGGCGCATCGGAGACGACCGGGTCAGGAGCCGCTTGTTCCTCGCGCTCGCGGCGATCGCGGCGCTGGGGGTCGTGGCAATCTTCGCCCTGCCGCCGCTCATCAAGGGTGCGATCGCATGGGGGCTGGGCGTCCGCCTGGCGCTGGCGGTGGCGCTCCTGCTGCCGGCAGGGCTGCTGATGGGCATCCCGCTGCCCGCGGGGGTCCGGTTGCTCGCTCGCCGGCAGCCGGACCTGCTGCCGTGGGTCTGGGCGATGAACGGGGCGCTTTCGGTGGTCGGCGCGACACTCGCCGTGTTCATCGCCATGAACTGGGGGTTCTCGACGACGCTCCTGACCGGGAGTGCGCTCTACTTGCTCGCCGCCGCGATCGCCGGCGTCAACGTCCCGAAAGCGGCCTCGTAGCGCGCCGCGAACTCCGCGATGGTGTAGGCGTGGCTCGTGCCGCCCATGTGCTCGAGCGCGTAGGTGGCCGCCACGCTGCCCAGCCGCCCGCCCACCTCGTAGCCCGCGCCCATGGCCAGCCCCTTCATGAAGCCGCCGCGGAACGCGTCGCCGACGCCGGTCGGATCGACGATCCGCTCCGGGCGGCACGGCCGGCACGTCGATGGTGCCTTCGCGGCTGGATGATCGACGCGCCCTTCTCACCCTTCGTCACGACCACGGCGCGGGCGTTCGCCAGCATCGCCCCCTCGTCCATCCCGGTCTTCTCGCGGATGATCTCGAACTCGTAGTCGTTGCAGATCAGGATCTCGGCCCCGCTGACGCCCTGCCGCAGCTCGTCGCCGCTCAGGCGCGCCACCTGCTGGCTCGGGTCGAAGATGTACGGGATGCCGAGCGTCCGGCACTCCGCCGCGTACTGCACCATCGCCGCCGGGTCGTTCGGCGAGATGATCGCCAGGTCGCACGGCACGGCCGTCGCGGAACGACAGCTCGCCCGCGTGCGCCATCGCGCCGGTGTAGAACGACGCGATCTGGTTGCCGTCCTGGTCCGTGCTGCAGAAGAACGAGGCGGTGAACTTCCCCGGGACCTGCCGGACGAGCGACGTGTCCACGCCCGCCGACTCGAGCCACTGCCGGTAGTCGTCGAAGTCCTGCCCCGCCGTCGCCATCAGCCGGGGCCGCTCGCCGAGCAGCGCCAGCGTGTAGGCGATGTTCGGCGCGCACCCGCCGCGCCGCTTGTCCATCGAGTCCACCAGGAAGCTGAGGCTCACCCGCTGCAGGTGATCGGGCAGCAGGTGCTCGCTGAAGCTCCCGGGGAACGACATCAGGTAGTCGTAGGCGATCGAACCGGTGACGATGATGTTCATGGATCATACCGGCAGTGGTCAGCTGGCAGCAGTGGCTGCAGCGGCTGCAGCGTGTCGGACCCGCGTGGTCTCGCTGGCCAGCTGGCCACTGTCCGGCTGCCAGCTACTCGACGTACTTCCCGATAATCGGCGCGAGCTCCTGCTTGACCGGCGCGGGAATCGCGTCGGGCCGCGTGATGATGGCGCGTCGCCAGCGCGTTGCCGGCACGCGCACGTGCGGCCCTCGGGCAGGCTCCCGACCACCCCGGCGATGATCCGCTGCGCCGTCTGCGCGTTCTGCAGCAGGTTGCCGATGATCATCTCCACGGTCACCGAGTCGTGGTCCGGGTGCCAGCAGTCGTAGTCGGTCACCAGCGCCAGCGTCGCGTAGCAGATCTCCGCCTCGCGCGCGAGCTTGGCTTCCTGCAGGTTCGTCATCCCGATGACGTCCATCCCCCAGGACCGGTACAGCCGCGACTCGGCCAGCGTCGAGAACTGCGGGCCCTCCATGCAGACGTAGGTGCCGCCCATGTGCGACTCGCGCCCCGGCCGCCAGCGCCGACTCGTGCGCCAGACGCGCGACAGGTCGCCGCAGACCGGGTGCGCGAAGCCCGACGTGGGCCACCATGCCCCCGCCGAAGAACGTGCTCGCCCGGCCCTTGGTCCGGTCGAAGAACTGGTCGGGAACGACGATGTCGAGCGGCGGGTACTCCTCCTTCAGGCTGCCCACGGCGCTGGCCGAGAGGATGCGCTCGACGCCCAGCGAGCTTGAACCCGAAGATGTTCGCGCGGAAGTTCAGCTCGCTCGGCATGAGCCGGTGCCCGGCGCCGTGCCGCGCCAGGAACGCCACCCGCCGGCCGCGCAGCGTCGCCAGCACGTAGGGGCCCGAGGGGTCGCCGAACGGCGTGTCGAGGGTGATCTCTTCGCGGTCGGTCAGTTCGGCCATGTCGTACAGGCCGCTGCCGCCGATGATGCCAATCTGCGCCTTCATGTCGCTCCCTTGGGAAGGAAGAACGGGCAAAAGCGAGATTATAGGTGAAGCAGAGCCCGTCGTCACTTGGCAAGGGAGCCACTGAACCACTTGCCGAATTCAAGTAGACAATCGTCAAGTAGACAGTCGTCAAGTCTATGCGAGGATTTCCCTCGCGATCAGCATCCGCTGGATCTCGCTGGTGCCCTCGCCGATGGTGGTCAGCTTCACGTCGCGGAAGTACTTCTCGGCCGGGTAGTCCTTCACGAACCCGTACCCGCCGTGGATCTGCACGCCGTTGTCGGCGACGCGCACGGCCATCTCGCTCGCGAACAGCTTCGCCATCGACGACTCGCGTGTCGTCCGCAATCCCTGGTCCTTCAGCATGGCCGCGCGGTAGGTCAGCAGCCGCGCCGCCTCGATCGCCGTCGCGTCGTCGGCCAGCTTCCACTGGATCGCCTGGAACGACGAGATCGGCTGGCCGAACTGGTGGCGCTCCTTCGCGTAGCGGAGGGCGGCCTCGTGCGCGCCCTGCGCCAGGCCGACCGCGAGCGCCGCGATGCCGATGCGGCCGGCGTCGAGCACCTGGAGCGCGTTGACGAAGCCCCTCCCCGGCTCGCCCAGGAGCTGGTCGCCGGGGACCAGGCAGTCGTCGAAGATCACCTCGCTGGTGTCGCTGGCCCGCATCCCGAGCTTGTTCTCCTTGCGCCCGGCGGAAAAGCCGGGCGGCGCCGCGCTCGACGATGAACGCCGAGATGCCGTGCCGGCCGGCTGACCGGTCGGTCACCGCCATCGCCACCATGACGTGGCCGACGCGGCCGTGGGTGGTGAACGTCTTGGCGCCGTTGAGCACCCAACCGCCGCCGTCCTGCCGGCCGCGCGGGTCTGCGTCCCGCCGGCGTCGCTGCCGGCGGTCGGCTCGGTCAGGCCCCACGCGCCAATCTTCTCGCCGCGGGCCAGCGGGACCAGGTACCGCTGCTTCTGGGCCTCGGTGCCGAACATGTAGATGTGCGCCGTGCACAGGCCGTTGTGGGCGGCCACGGTCAGGGCCACCGACGGGTCCACGCGGGCCAGTTCCTCGATGCAGATGCAGTAGTCCACCGCCGACATGCCCGCCCCGCCGTAGTCCTCGGGGATCTGGATGCCCATCAGGCCGAGGTCGGCCAGCCGGGGCATCAGCTCGGATGGGAAGCACTGCGCCTCGTCCCACTGCATGACGTGCGGCCGGATCTCGCTCTCGGCGAACTCCCGGATCGTGCGGCGCAGGACCTGGTGGTGCTCGGTGGGACGGAAGTCCATGGTCAACTCCTCGTGCGGCCTGCCGCCTTCAGTCTGACGTGCTCCAGTGCCTGCTACCGCCAACCGTCCCTCGCCTGTGCCCCTGGTCCCCAACCCCAATTCCCCAGCCTCCAGCCCCTACTGCCAGTGGGTGTGCGGGGCCTGGTTGCGGACGAGCCAGCCGTGCACCAGGCTGCCGTAGCCGCGCCAGCGGAAGCCGCGCCGCTCGTAGAACGGCGTGAGCGCGCGCTGCAGCTCCGGCAGCCGGTAGAACGGCACGCCCGGGAAGTAGTGGTGCTCGAGGTGGTAGTTGGAGTTGAGGAACACGAAGTCCCAGAACCAGTGGCCGCGCACGAGCGTCGTCCACTTCGCCGGGTCGTCTGGCTCGATGTCGTAGTGCTGGCCCGAGGCGGTTCAGCGTGAACGCGATCGGGAACACGAAGAAGACCGGGACGACGTACGCCCGCAGCGCCGCCGCCCCGCCGGCGAAGACCCAGAGGCTGACGAGCGCCGCGAGGTGGACGGCCATCGCCACCCGGCGTTCGCGCGCGATCCGGCGCTGGAGATCCGGCGGGTAGGTGGACGATTCGCGGCGCGCGGCCCGGAAGTAGATCGGGAAACAGCGCGGGGGAGCAATAGAGCAGCTTGTACCAGCGCGCGTTCACCTTCGGGGACAGGTGGTGCCGCTTGGGGTCGTCCTCGCTCGGAACCCAGCTCGGCGTGATGATCGAGGTGCCACCGGGTGAACTGGCTGGCCGAGATGCCGCTCGGCACCGCGTAAAGCCACGCCAGCACGCGCTCGGCGACGGCGCGACGCCGCTCGAACACCGCGTGGTGCACCACCTCGTGCAGGAGGACCGTGAAGTTGAAGACCGTGAATCCCTGGACGATCGCGAGCGGAATCCAGACGGCGGGGTGGTCGAAGCGGACGAGTCCCCAGGTGCACAGGCCCAGCAGCGCGAACTGCCGCGCGCTCACCAGCAGGTGCCGGGCGGGGACCTTCCTGTGCAGCTCGCGCAGCACCTGGCGGTCGATTGCGGTCGCCAGGTCGCCATGGAACGACCCGACGTGCCGGCTGTAGTAGTGTCCCTTGACAGCCACGGCCCCGTGACACCTCGTGATGCAGGAATCCCTTCAATCACTATAACATCCCGAACATCCACAACAGCCCGGCTCGCACCTTGTATCATCCGGTCCGGAGGAGTCATGCTCAACCGCCGCCTCGTGATTGCATCGCTGGTCCTGGCTGCCCTTGCGGCAGCCGCCCCGGCTCATGCAGACCTGACCGCGTTCCTCGGCTACAGCCCGACGCCGTTCAATCGCTCCGCGCGGGGCGTGGCCGTCGGGTTTGGGCTGCTGATCGTCGGGTTCGAGTTCGAGTACAGCAACATCCCGCAAAAGGAGGAGGGACTTTCTGTCCAGTCGGGCATCCAGTTCGGGATGTTCAATGGACTCCTCCAGACGCCGGTCGCCGTCGGAGGCGTGCAGTTCTACTTCACGGCCGGCGGGGGAGTGTACCGGGAGAAGCTCACGGGGGTGGCCGGCAGCCTCAGCGAGACGAACTTCGCGACCAACGTCGGAGGCGGCGCGAAGATCCGTCTGGCCGGGCCGATCCGCCTTCGCTTGGACTACCGCATGATGACCCTGCGCGGCGACCCGGTCGTCGAGCGGAACCCGGAAGATCGCTACCACCGGTTCTATGCCGGTGTGAACCTGGCCTTCTGAGACTTGGCAACCGTCCACTTGGCGATTGCCTATTTGGCGAAGTGGCCAGTTGCTCCCTTGCGAAGTGACAGCGGGGTCACTTCAAGGACTCTCGAGAAGGGATAGGAAGAACGGGAACGGGAGCGGGGAGAGAGAGCAGACCCGCTTCCGACTTCGCTGAGGCCAGGGAGCCCTGCTCCGACCGATGGAGCCGGGCAACGCGTCGCCGAGGCCTGTTGAAGAAGACGGGGAGACGCGCGCGTCTCCCCCTCGAAAGGCTCGGCGCCCGCGGGCGGCGCTACTGCATCTTCGCGACAACCGTCAGGTCGAACGGCACGGGGTTGACGGTGCCCTTGGCCTCCGTCCACTTGTCGAACATCGCCTTCGTGTCGTTCGGATAGAGCTTGTACAGGTTCGACAGGAACCAGGTACTCGACCTCCTTCACAGCGGGGTCGGCAACCATCACGTACAGGACGTTGCCGGCCGGCGCGGGACCGTTTGGCGCCTTGAGGAACTTGAGCGAGGCGGCTGCCTGCTTCATCTCGGGCGCCTCGGCTTTGGCCAGACCGTCCTTGAGCTTCGTGAGCAGCTCTTCGAAGTCGGCGGTCTTCTCGGCCTTCACATAAATCAGGACGATCCCGACGTCGTTCTGGAAAGCCACCGCCTTCTTCTCGGCGGGGGGCGCCTGCTGCGCGGGTTCCTGCCCGAAGGTAGTGGACGCTGCCCCAAGCAGGAGCACGAGGACCAGGCCAGCCAGCATCGGCCGGCGATCGGTGACGGTCGGGAACCAAGTCAGTCGCATGCAGGCCTCCTTAACGAACGGACAGCTGTGAAGGCGGTTACTTTACCGTACCGCCGTCCTCGAGAAAAGCAGTCATTACCTCGTTGGCCAGGAGCATGCCCTGGCGCGACAGGCGAAGCCGCCCGGCTTCGAGCACCAGGAGGCCCGCCTCGATGGCCGGTTGCAGCCGGGGGCCGTACGTCGCCATGACGTCCACGCCGTACCTGGCCCGCACACGATCGAGCGACACCCCCTCGACGAGCCGAAGCCCCATGAACAGGCTCTCCTCCAGTCGTGCCTGCGGGGAGAGCGGCCGACGCCCGGCGACGATGTCGAGGCCCCCCTGGACCCGGTCGATGTAATCGGTAGTCGGGCTTACATTGTTCCACCGGACGGCCCCCACTGTCGAGTGGGCGCCGCAACCGAACCCGTACCACTCCCCGTCCAGCCAGTACTTCATGTTGTGCCGGCAATATCGCCCGGGTTGCGCGAGGTTCGAAATCTGGTACTGACCGTAGCCCGCCGCCTCCAGCCGGTCCATCGCCTGCAGATACATGTCGGCCGCATCATCGTCGGGCGCGAGCGACCAGTCGGACCGGGCCATGGCCTCGCGGAGCGGCGCGTTCGGGTACAACTCGAGGAGGTAGACCGAGGCGTGCTCCGGTGCGAGTTCGACGAGGGCGTCCAGGGAGACGTCGAGGTCCGTGCGGGTCTGGCCCGGCAGCCAGAGCATCAGGTCGAGGCTGACGTTTTCAAACCCCGCCGACCGCGCCTCGCCAAAGGCTCCTCTCGCCCGCGCGGCGTCGTGCACCCGTCCGAGACGCCTCAGCTCGTCGTCCTTGAACGACTGCACCCCGAAACTGATTCGATTCACGCCCGCCTGGCGAAAACCGGTGAGCGACGCTTCCGAGACCGTTTCGGGGTTGGCCTCGAGCGTCACCTCGGCGTCAGACGCCAGGTCGAACGCCTCGCGGCAGGCGCTGATCAGGAGCCCGATCTCGCCAGGTTGCAGGAGGGACGGCGTGCCTCCGCCAAAGAACACGGTGTCGGCCGGCTGACCCGCGCCCGTGCTGCGGATCTCCCGTTCGAGCGCGCGCACATACCGCGCCTTCAGAGCCTCGTCGAACAGGCCCCGGTTGAAGTTGCAGTAGCTGCAGATGGCCGCACAGAACGGGATGTGAAGGTACAGGCCGAGGCTCGACCGGCCGTTCTCAATTCTCAATTCTCAATTCTCAATTCTGAATGCCCGTGCCGGCCTTGCCCCCTGGCCACCCGACGTCCGCCGCCCCCACGTCGGTCCGCCGCAGCTGCGCCCGGGCGGGGCTTCCACGGCGCGGCAGGGTCGGGCCGCGGCCCTGCTGCAGCTTCCACATGGCGAGCAGGTCGTCCGGGCCGGCGTTGGGCGGGCGGTGGCGGTAGTCGGCCCCGTCGTACTCGAGGAACTCGCACATCTCGTACAGCCGGGAATGCATGCGGAAGCCGACGCGGGAGAGCAGCGAATCGGGGTCTCCGCGGTCCTCCTTCTCCTCGTAGTTGGACGTGAAGATGGTCAGGCGGCGCTGGT
Organism: uncultured Acidobacteriota bacterium; assembly: GCA_963744445.1. Taxonomy (GTDB): domain Bacteria; phylum Acidobacteriota; class Vicinamibacteria; order Vicinamibacterales; family Fen-181; genus CAVUTP01. Next base: position 140,714 of record CAVUTP010000009.1, on the reverse strand, counting down.
TGTAGCGGCTGGTGACGATGAGGTTGAGTGTTTCCTCCACCCACTCGGAGGTCTTTTCCGCGCCGATGTCGTCGAGCACGAGCAAGTCGGCCTCGATCACCGGGCGGAGGACCTCCAGCTCAGTGGCCTTCACGACCGCGTTGTAGGTGCTGCGGATCACCTTCAGCAGCTCGCGGACGTCGTAGAAGATGCCGCGTGCACCGCGTGTGCGGATGACCTGCTTCAACACGGCGACCGCGAGGTGGCTCTTTCCGACACCCGGCGGGCCGATCAGGAACAGGCCCTTGTCCACGACCGGGAACGCCTCCGCGAAGCGCCGGACGCGCGCGAACACCTTCAGGAGCCGCTCGTTCTCGTACGTCACGAAGGAGTCGAGGTCGCAGTGCACGTAGCGGCGCGGGATGCGGGCGTCCGCCAGGAGCCGTTCAGCGCTCGACTGGCGCCAGCACTCGCAGCGCACGGCCCGGCGCACGCCGTCGCGCTCGACGATCTTCCAACGTGTGTCGTCGCAAATGGGACAAGCCATGGAGCCAACGATTCTGCCACATCACCTGGCGATTGACCACTTGGCGATTGACCATCGATCACGTGCCACGTCGACAGGCGCCAAGCTCCCACGCAGGACAGTTGCCAAATAGACAGTTGCCAAATCCGTATCAATTGAGGTGGCTGTGCAGTTCCCCGGCTTTCGTGCCGCGCCGCAGCTTCTCCTTGGCCCGCGACTCGATCTGCCGCACGCGCTCGCGCGACAGACCCAGCGCCGCGCCGACCTGCTGGAGCGTCTTCGGCTCGCCGCCCTCCAGGCCGAACCGCAGCTGCATCACCTGCCGTTCCTTCGGGTCGAGATCCGCGAGGGCCTTCTCGAGCTGCGCCCGCATCGCCTCGTGCAACAGCTCGTCTTCCACCGGGGGCACCATCTGCTGGGGAAGCGTCTCGCCCAGCTCGCGCGAATCGTCGTCGTCCGGGCCCACGGGGTCGCTCAGCGACACGTCGATGCCCGACACGAAGCGCAGGGCCTCGGCCTCGTTGTGCGAAATTTCGAGGTCCTCGGCGATCTCGTCCACCGACGGCACGTGGTCGAGCCGGGCGGTCAGGTCTGCGACCTCCGACCCGAAACGGCTGGACACCGCGGACAGCTTGGCCGGCAGGGCCAGCGCCCGGCGTTGTCCCGAGATCGCGTGCATGATGGCCTGCCGCACCCACCAGACCGCGTAGGTGATGAACTTCACGTTGTGGGAGGGGTCGAAGCGCCGGGCGGCCTCGAGGAGTCCGAGGTTCCCTTCGTGGATCAGGTCGAGGAACGAGACGCCCAGCCCGCGGTAGCGTTTCGCGTACGACACCACGAAGCGCAGGTTCGCCTCGACGAGGCGCTGGATGGCGTCGCTGTCTCGATCGACCTGGATGCGCAGGCCGAGCTCGCGCTCCTCGTCGGCGGTCAGCCGCGGCAGCCGGGCGATCTCGTGCAGGTAGGCCTGCAGCGTGGCCGCCTCGTCCGAATCGTCGGCCGGTGTGCGTCCCACGGGAGAATCATACGCCCGCGCGCAACCCTGTCCGACTCTGCATGCGGGCACCCTTTGGTCGACCACGAAGGGCACGAAGGTCACGAGCTCACAAACGCGCACGCTGTCACGCTGTGAGGCGCGGGCGGATCTTCTTCGTGTCCTTCGTGTGCTTCGTGGTTGTCTTCGTCCGAGGGCGGTTACGATCGTGTGCGGCGTTCGACCGTCAGGCCGTCGAGCACGTCGGCCTTCGGGGCCGGGACGTCCGGCGGCGCCTCGGGACGCGATGCGGGCGTGCGAACGAGATCGGCGGGCGACGACTTGACGAGCGCGGTGTTGAGGCGCTGCTCCCAGTCGTCGAGCCCGCGCGCCAGCTCGCGCTTCACGTACTCCATGAACTCGTTGACCTCGTGCTGCATGCGCTCGATCTTGCGCCGCATGTTGAGGATGATCTCGACGCCGGCGAGGTTGACGCCGAGGTCGCGCGTCAGCGAGAGGATCGTCTCGAGCTGCTCGAGGTCCTCTTCGGAGTAGAGGCGGGTGTTGCCCTCGGTCCGGGACGGCTTGAGCAGGCCCTCTCGCTCGTACAGCCGCAGCGTCTGCGGGTGGATGCCGTACTTCTGCGCCACCGCGCTAATCATGTAGTACGCCTTGCCGGCTCTCTTGGTCACCATAGGGCTGCCTTCACTGCCCGGGGCTGTCGCGCCACAGCGCCCGCCTGACGTCCTCGCCGTTGATGCGGGCGAATTCCCGCAGCAGTTCCTTGGAACGTTCGTCGAGGACCTCCGGCAGCACGAGCCGGATCTCGACGATCAGGTCGCCCCGCCCGCCCCGGCGTGCGGAGGGCACGCCGCGCTCCCGCAGCCGCAACCGCTGCCCCGACTGGGTCCCCGGCGGCACCCGCAATCGCAAAACGCCCTCGGGACTGGGAATCTCGACCCGGGCGCCGAGCGCCGCCTCGTGCACCGCCACCGGAACCACCAGGTGCAGGTCGTCGCCTTCGCGGCGGAATAGCGGGTGCGGCTCAACCTCCACCCGCAGATGCAGATCACCCGGACGCCCCCCGCGGCGCCCCGCATGCCCCATCCCCGGGACGCTGATCTCGGTGCCGTCCTCCACGCCGGCCGGGATCTCCGCCAGCACGCTCTCGGCGCGCGATTCCGTCCCCTCGCCGCCGCAGGCGCGGCAAGGGTGCGCCGAACGCTGCCCGGTTCCTCCGCACGACTCGCAGGGCTTGGCGAAGACCATGTGGCCCCGGGCGGACCGAATGCGCCCGGCGCCCTGGCAGGTCGCACACGGCGCCGGGTCGGACCGGACCGCCCCCGCGCCGCCGCAGGTGCGGCACCTGACCTGGCGCGTCACCTGCACGTAACGCCCGGCCCCGCGCAGCGATTCCTCGAACGACAGCGGCACGGTCACATGCAGGTCCGCGCCGCGCGCCGGCCCGCCGCCCGCCGCCCGCGTCAGCACGTCCGCGAACAACTCGCCAAAGGTCGACGCGTCGCGGCCCGACGTCACCTTGACCGAGAAGTCGAAGCCTTCGAAGCCGAAGGCCAGCGGAGGCGACGCGCTCTCGGGCGCCACACCCGCGTCGTACGCGCGCCGGCGCTCGGGGTCGTTCAGCGTCTCGAACGCCCGCGTGATCTCCGCGAAGCGCGCCTGCGCTTGCGCGTCGCCGGGATTGATGCCCGGGTGGTACCGTCGCGCCAAGCGCCGGTAGGCGCGGCGGATGTCCGCGCCCCCGGCCCCGCGGGGCACTCCCAGGACGGCATACAGGTCCATGGCGCTAGCCGCTAGCCACTACTTCTTCTCTTCGTCCACGACTTCAGCGTCGATCACGTCGTCGCCCGCCGGCGGGTTGCCGCCCGCCTGCTCGGCGCCGCCCGCGCCCGGCGCTGGACCGTCGGCCGCCGTCGCGCCCTGCGCTTGTTTGTACAGGGCTTCCGCCATGGCGTGCGACGCCTTCTGCAGGTCGTCCATGGCCTTGCGGATGGCGGCCACGTCCTCGCCTTCCGACGCCGTCTTGAGGGCGGCAGTGGCCGCCTCGATCCGAGAGATGTCGCCGACCGGGATCTTCTCGCGGTTCTCGTTGAGCGTCTTCTCGACCTGGTAGGCGAGGCCGTCCGCCTGGTTGCGCACGTCGGTCACCTCGCGGCGCTTCTTGTCCTCGTCGGCGTGCGCCTCGGCCTCGCGCATCATCCGATCGACCTCGTCCTTGCTGAGCCCGCTGGACGCCGTGATGGTGATGCGCTGCTCCTTGTTGGTGCCCTTGTCCTTCGCCGACACGTTCACGATGCCGTTGGCGTCGATGTCGAACGTCACCTCGATCTGCGGAACGCCGCGCGGCGCGGGCGGCAGGCCCGCGAGGTTGAAGCGGCCGAGCGTCCGGTTGTCGCGCGCAAACTGGCGCTCCCCCTGCAGCACGTGCACTTCGACCTGAGACTGGTTGTCGGCCGCCGTCGAGAAGATCTCGCTCTTGCGCGTCGGAATCGTCGTGTTGCGCGGAATCAGCGTCGTCATCACGCCACCCAGCGTCTCGATGCCGAGCGACAGCGGCGTCACGTCGAGCAGCAGCAGGTCCTTGACGTCGCCCGCCAGCACGCCGGCCTGGATCGCCGCGCCCACCGCCACCACCTCGTCCGGGTTCACCCCGCGGTGCGGCTCCTTGCCGAACAGCTCGCGGACGATCTGCTGCACGCGCGGGATCCGGGTGGACCCGCCCACGAGCACGACCTCGTCGATCTTCGAGGGGTCGAGCCCCGCGTCGGCCAGCGCCCGCTTGGTGGGCCCGACCGTCTTCTGGATGAGGTCTTCGACCAGCTGCTCGAACTTCGCCCGAGTCAGCTTCAGCGCCAGGTGCTTGGGCCCCGACTGGTCCGCGGTGATGAACGGGAGGTTGATGTCGGTCTCCGCCACCGTGGAGAGCTCCATCTTGGCCTTCTCGGCCCCTTCCTTCAGCCGCTGGAGCGCCATGCGATCCTTGCCGAGGTCGATGCCGTCGCTCTTCCGGAACTCCGCGATGATCCAGTCGATGATTCGCTGGTCGAGGTTGTCGCCGCCGAGGTGCGTGTCGCCGTTGGTCGCCTTGACCTCGACCACGCCCTCCCCCACCTCGAGGATCGAGATGTCGAAGGTGCCACCGCCAAAGTCGTACACGGCGATCGTCTCGTCCTTCTTCTTGTCGAGCCCGTAGGCCAGCGCGGCCGCGGTCGGCTCGTTGACGATCCGCTTCACCTCGAGGCCGGCAATCTGCCCGGCGTCCTTGGTCGCCTGTCGCTGCGCGTCGTTGAAGTACGCGGGCACGGTGATGACGGCCTGCGTGACCGGCTGCCCCAGGTACTCTTCCGCAGCCTGCTTGAGCTTCTGCAGGATCATCGCGGAGATCTCGGGCGGCGAGTAGTCCTTCCCCAACGCGTGCACGCGCACACCGCTGGGCCCCGGGATCACCTTGTAGGGCACCATCGTCATCTCTTCACTGACCTCGTCGAAGCGACGGCCCATGAACCGCTTGATCGAGAAGATCGTGTTCTCGGGGTTCGTGACGGCCTGGCGCTTGGCCACCTGGCCGACGGGCCGCTCGCCCGCCTTGGTGAAGGCCACGACGGATGGGGTGAGACGGCCGCCTTCCGGGTTGGTGATGACGGTCGGTTCGCCACCTTCCATCACGGCCACCACCGAGTTGGTCGTCCCCAGGTCGATTCCGATGATTTTGCTCATAGCCCTTCTATTCCCTCGCCAGTACGCCTCCCGGCAGAAGCCCCGGCCCCTCCGGCCTTCGCCAGCATGGCATCAAAACCTTATGCGACTACCACTATAAAAACATTAGTGTGATGTTGTCAACTTGGACGTGGTGGACATTCGGGTGGGTGGCCGTCGTCGGAGGTGCCGCCGCAAGTGCCGCTCACCCGGCAAACCGGGCGTATAATGCCCCTTGCCAGCCCGCTTGCCTTCCCGCGTCGGCGAGGTGCTTCATGCCACGCCTCTTCACGTCCGTGTTGATCCTGGTCGTTCTCTGCGCCGCGGCGGCACCGCTGACGGCGCAGGAAGGGGAACAGCCGGCGCCGGCGCATGTGTCCGCCGTCGAAGGGACGGCCGTGCTGGAGCGCGAGGGCCGCGGTGAGGACCTGGCCCTCAACATGCCGCTGCTCGTGGGCGACCGTCTCCGCACGGACGAAGGACGGGCGGAGGCGCTGCTCCCGGACGGGTCGGTCCTTGCGCTCGATCGGCACAGCATGGCGGATCTGCTCGCGGGAGGCCTCGTCCGGCTCACGGCGGGGCGGATGGTGTTCGTCGTGGCCTCGGCAGGTGCCGGACAGGGCGCGCGCGAGTACCAGGTCGACGCCCCGGGCGGGGCGATTCGAATGGCCGTCCCGGGCGAGTACCGCATCTCGTTGCTTGGTTCCCCGGAGCGTCCGGCGGTCGGTCTCGCGGTCGTGCGCGGGCAGGCGACGTTGGCCGGCGATCGCGGTTCGCTGGTGGTGAACGCCGGGGAGCAGAGCGCGGTGGCCTCCGGCGAGGGGCCGCAGGCGACGGTCCGCTTCAACTCCGCCCAACCTGACGCGTTCTATGCGTGGGCCGACGAGCGCCGGGCCGAGCGGGTGGGAGCGCGCTCCAATACGTATCTCCCCGAGGAACTACGCGTCTACGGCGGCACGTTCGATCGTTACGGATCGTGGCAGGAGGCGCCCGAACCTGGCATCGGGTACGTCTGGTACCCGCGCGTTGCCGTCGACTGGCGGCCCTACTATTACGGATCGTGGTGGTCGTACCCCTCGTGGGGCTGGACGTGGGTTGGCTACGACCCGTGGGCCTGGCCGACGCACCATTACGGCCGCTGGGGCTTCGGGATCGGGGGTGGTACTGGATCCCCGCGCGTTCGTGGGGCCCGGCGTGGGTGGCGTGGGGCGGCGCCCCGGGGTACGCGGCCTGGTGCCCCCTCGGGTATTGGGGCGGCCCGGTCTTCTCGTTCGGCGTTCACCTCAGTTTCGGCGGCCACCACTACTCCCATTGGCACGGGTGGTCGGTGGTGCCCCACCACGCGTTCTCCCGGCCGTACCACCACGTGGGCGCCTACGCCGTGAACGGGAGCCGCCTCCCTCCCGGGACGCGCAACGCCTTTGCGGTGCACAACCAGGGACCGCGGGGACTTGCGCGTGGGGGGACTGCCGTGCCGCGCAGCTGGGCGTCGGGGACCGCCGTTCCGCGCGGCGGCGTTCGCACCGAGGCGGGTTCCGCCCGGCCCGTCAACCCGGGGACGAACACCGGGGGCTTCGCCTCCGCCGGCGGCGCGGCCACCCGCGGCTCCGCAGGGCCGAACGGCACGCGATCCTCGGCATTTGGCGCCGGCACGTCAACCGCCGTCCCGCGCGGCGGCGCCGCGGCACCTTCGAACGCTGCGTCCCGCCCCTCGTACGCTGGGTCTCCGGCGGCCACGGGGCGGGCGCCCTTCGCCGGCTCCCGCCCGTCGTACGCCGCGCCCTCCTCCGGCAGTGCTCGCCCGTCGGTACGGGTCCACTCGCCCGCCGAACGCCGCGGCGCGACAACCTTACGCAGGTTCTCGTCCGTCCTACGGCGCGCCTTCGTCCGGCACTGCGCGCCCTTCGCACCCGGGATCGCGTCCGTCCTTCAACGCACCCCCTTCTGGCACGGCCCGTCCGTCGTACACGCCATCCCGGCCGTCCTACGCCGCGCCTTCGGCGGGGACGGCGCGTCCGTCCTATGGCGGGGCGCGCCCGTCCTTCGGTGCGCCCTCGCGCGGCACCGCGCGTCCGTCGTATGCCCCGTCTGGTCCCTCCTACGGCGGACCCTCGCCTGGCGCGGCGCGTCCGTCGAACGGCGGGTCCCGGCCGTCGTACGGCTCGGCAGTCCCGCGGGGGTTCTCCGGCGCGGCTCGCCCGTCGTATGGGGGCGGAGCGCCGCGCGCGTCCTCCGGAGCAGGTGCTCCACGGCCTTCGTCGGGATTCGCGGTCCCGCGCGGCTCGTCCGGAGGCGGTGGCGGCGCGGTGAGGAGTTCCGGCGGCGCCCGCCCGTCCGGCGGCGCCCGCCCGTCCGGCGGCGCCCGCCCGTCTGGCGGCGCTCGCCCGTCTGGCGGCGCTCGCGGCCGCTGACGCGCGCCGGCACTTCGACGTTTGCACGTTGCACCCTGGAGCGCGCACTTTGCACTTTGCACTTTGCACTTTGCACTTAGACTGATCTCCGTGGCCCACATCGTTCTCCGCATCGCCCGGCACGCCGGCCTGGTCGCCTTGTTCGCTGCTGGCCGCCGCGCTCGGCATCGTGACGGGGATCCTGTTTGCCTACGCCGGCGACCTCCCTCGCATCTCCGCGCTCGACGATTACTCGCCGAACACCATCACGCGCGTCCTGGCCGCGAACGGCCAGGTGGTGGCGGAGTTCGCGACCGAGCGGCGCGTCGTCGTCAAGTACGAGGACATCTCGCCGCGGCTGCGCGAGGCCATCCTGTCGGCCGAGGACGCGGGCTTCGACCGCCACGTCGGCGTCAGCGTCTCGCGAATCCTCATCACCGCGGCCGAGGACGTGGTCAAGCGGCGGATGGCCGGGCGCGAGCACGCTCACGCAGCAGCTCGCGCGGAAGCTGTTCCTGACCGACGAGAAGACGTGGGAGCGGAAGATCAAGGAGGCGCTGCTCGCGATCCAGATCGAGAAGCGTTACACCAAGCGCGGAGATCTTCACCTTCTACTGCAACCAGATCTACTTCGGCCACGGCGCGTACGGCGTCGAGGCGGCCTCCCGGCTGTATTTCCGCAAGCGCTCGAAGGACCTGACGCTCGAGGAAGCGGCGATGATCGCCGGCATCATCCAGACGCCGGAGCGGCAGAGCCCCTTCGTGGATGTCCGCCGCGCCACGCGCCGGCGCAACTACGTGCTCGGCCGGATGGCCGAGGAGAAGGCTACATCACGCGCGAGGAAGCGGAGGCGGCAATGCAGAAGCCGGTGGTGGCGACGGGCCAGCCGGCGCAGGACGAGTCGATCGCCCCGTACTTCGTGGAGGAGGTCCGGAAGCACCTCGAGCGAACCTACGGTGCCAAGCAACTCTACGAGAAGGGGCTCTCGGTCTACACGTCCCTCGACGTCGAGTTGCAGCGCACCGCCAACGACGCGCTCGACCGCGGCATTCGCGCGATCGACAAGCGCCGCGGCTTCCGCCGGCCGCAGCGGAACATCCTGGCCGAAGGCCGCGGGCTCGATCAGTACCAGCACGAACGGTGGAACCGGCCGTTCGAAGTTGGCCAGGTCGTCCCTGCGGTCGTCGTCACCCCTGGCGGCCGCCTGGCCGCTGCGCCTGCCACGGCGAAGCCGCCCGCCGCAGGAGCCGTCCGCGTGCGCATGGGCGCCTGGCATGCCGACCTCGGCCGGGAGGCCGTCGCCTGGACGAGGAAGAAGACCGCGGCGGAGTTCCTGAAGCCTGGACGACCTGATCGAGGTGAGGCTGCTGGCGCTGGACGAGAAGTCAAGCACGGCCACCGTGTCGCTGGAGCAGGAACCGCTGCTGGACGGCGCGCTGCTCGCCATCGAGAACCACACGGGGCAGATCCTCGCGATGGTGGGCGGCCGCAGTTTCTCCCGCAGCAAGTTCAACCGGGCCACGCAGGCGTACCGCCAGATGGGCTCCGGCTTCAAGCCGTTTCTCTACACGGCCGCGATCGACCGCGGCCTGACGCCAGCCTCTCCCGTGCTCGACGCGCCGGTCTCGTTCCCGTCCGGCCCCGGGCAGCCGCCGTACTCACCGAGCAACTACGACCGGAAGTTCGAGGGCCTGATTACGCTGCGGCGCGCCCTCGAGCAGTCGCGCAACGTGCCCGCGGTGCGGACGATGGACCAGGTGGGGCCGAAGCACGTGGTGGACTACGCGCGGCGGTTCGGGTTCCAGGGGCCGATGGAGCCTTACCTCTCGCTGGCCCTCGGGGCCGCGGAAGCCAGCCTGCTGGAGACCGTCGCCGCCTACTCCGTCTTCCCGAACCAGGGCGTGTTGATGCGGCCCTTCCAAATCCTGCGGGTCGTGGACCGCGAGGGCAACGTGCTGGAGGAGAACCGGCCGCAGTCCAGGGACGCGATTCGGGCAGATACCGCCTACGTGCTCACGAGCCTGTTGCGAGGGGTCGTGCAGCGGGGCACCGCCGCGAGCGCCGCGTCGCTCGACTGGCCGCTGGCCGGCAAGACGGGCACGACCAACGACTACACCGACGCCTGGTTCACGGGCTTCGACCCGAACATCACCGTCGGCGTGTGGGTGGGCCACGACGACAAGAAGCCGCTGGGGCCGTCCGAGACCGGCACGCACGCGGCGCTGCCGATCTGGATCCAGTTCATGAAGGCCTACATCGAGCGGCGCGGCGACCGGCAGAACCCGCCGGCCTTCCAGCCGCCCGGCAACATCGTCTTCGTGAACGTCGATCGGGCGACCGGCAGCCCCCTGGCAGGGGACACGCCGGGCGCCATCAGCGAAGCCTTCATCGCGGGGACGCAGCCAGGGGGAATCAGGTAAATCCTCATTCAGGAAACAGTCGCATGTCCACGGGGCTGACGAAGACCGAGTCGCCTCGCGACAGCGCCAGCGCGCGGAAGCGCTCCTGCGACAGCTCCACGCGCACGGGGTCGCCCCACTCGGCGACCAGGTCCACCTTCACCAGCGGCCCGGCGGGGTTGACGTGCTCGACCCGCGCGCGGAACGTGTGCGCGCCGCCCGCCTCCAGGTCGATCTCCAGCTGATGCGGCCGGATGAAGAGCGTGGCCAACCGCGCCTCGCGGCCCTCCTGCGGAGGCGCGTCGAGGGCCATCGTCCCCACGTACGCCTTGCCGTGCTCGATCCGGCCCTGGAACAGGTTCACGTCGCCGAGGAAGTCGTAGACGAACGGCGTCGCCGGGTGCGCGTAGACCTCGGCGGGCGTTCCCACTTGCTCGACGCGGCCCTGGTGCATGACCACGACGCGGTCCGCGGCCTCGAGCGCCTCCTCCTGGTCGTGCGTCACGAAGATGCTCGTGACGTGCAGTTCGTCGTGGAGCCGGCGCAGCCACCGGCGCAGCTCCTTGCGCACCTTCGCGTCGAGGGCGCCGAACGGCTCGTCGAGCAGCAGCACGCGCGGTTCGACGGCGAGCGCCCGCGCCAGCGCCACGCGCTGCCGCTGCCCGCCCGACAGCTGCGACGGGCAGGCTGCCGGCCATCGCCTCGAGCTGCACGAGCTCGAGCAGGCGCTCCACGCGCGCGCGGATCTCGGCCTCTGCAGGCCTCGTTTCGCGCGGCCGGACGCGGAGCCCGAACGCGATGTTCTCGAACACGCGTCATGTGCCGGAAGAGGGCGTAGTGCTGGAACACGAAGCCCACCCGGCGGTCCGCCGCCGGTTCGTTCGTGCTGTCGCGACCGTCGAAGAGCACGCTGCCGGCGTCCGGGATTTCCAGGCCGGCGATGACGCGCAGCAGCGTGGTCTTCCCGCAGCCCGACGGGCCGAGCAGCGCCACCAGCTCGCCGGTCTCGACGTGCAGGTGGACGTCGGCGACGGCGACGAACGCGCCGAACCGCTTCGTGACGCCCTGCACTTCGATGCTCATAGGCGACCCCTCGGAAAGCGCCTGCGGCGCTTCGGGCCTCAGCAAGGCCGCTGCAGGCCGGCCGAGAAACGCCTTGGCGGCCAGCGTGACCAGCGCCATGAGCGCCAGCACCGACGCCACGGCGAACGCGGCCGCGAAGTTGTACTCGTTGTACAGGATCTCGACGTGCAGCGGGGCCGTGTTCGTCTGGCCGCGGATGTGCCCGGACACGATCGACACCGCGCCGAACTCGCCGATGGCTCGCGCGTTCAGCAGCACGACGCCGTAGAGCAGTCCCCAGCGGATGTTGGGGAGCGTCACGCGCCGGAACGTCTGCCAGCCGCTCGCGCCGAGCGCCAGCGCCGCCTGCTCCTCCTCGGAGCCCTGCTCCTGCATGACGGGAATCAGCTCGCGCGCCACGAACGGCACGGTGACGAACAGCGTCGCCAGGATGATGCCCGGCACCGCGAAGATGATCCGGATGCCGTGCGCGGCGAGCCAGGGCCCGACGAGCCCCTGCGCGCCGAACAGCAGCACGAAGACGAGGCCCGAGACGACCGGGCGACACCGCGAACGGCAGGTCGATGAGCGTGATCAGCAGCCCGCGGCCTGGAAACTCGAACCGCGCGATCGCCCATGCGGCGGCCACGCCGAATACCGTGTTGAGCGGCACCGCGACGAGGGCGGCCAGCACCGTCAGCCGCAGGGCCGCCAGCGCGTCGGGCTCGGCGAGCGCCGCCCAGTAGGCGCGGACGCCGGCGCCCAGCGCCTCGGCGAAGACGGCGGCCAGCGGCACGAAGAGGAAGCTGGCCAGGAACACGAGCGCCACGGCCGTCAGCACCACGCGCGCCAGGCGGCCCTCGGTCGGGTGCGGCGGCACGGCCTTCATGCCAGCGGCTCCGCGGCGCCGGTTCCACGCCTGCAGGAGATTGACGGTCAGCAGCAGGACGAACGACGCCGCCAGCATCACGGCGGCGATCGCCGTGGCGCCCGCGTAGTCGAACTGCTCCAGCCGTGCGACGATCAGCAGCGGCACCACCTCGGTCTGCAGCGGCAGGTTGCCCGAGATGAAGATCACCGATCCGTACTCGCCGAGCGCGCGGGCGAACGCGAGGGTGAACCCGGTCAGCAGGGCCGGCAGGATCGACGGCACCAGCACCCGCCGGAACGTCTGCCACCGGCCCGCGCCCAGGCTGGCGGCCGCGTCCTCGACCTCGGGATCGAGGTCCTCCAGCACCGGCTGCACCGCCCGCACGACGAACGGCAGGCCGATGAACGTGAGCGCGACGACGACGCCCAGGCGGGTGAACGCCACCTGCACGCCCACCTCGGCCAGGTGGCGGCCCAGCCACCCGTTTGGCGAGTACACCGCGGTCAGCGCGATGCCGGCCACCGACGTGGGCAGCGCGAACGGCAGGTCCACGCAGGCGTCCACGAGCCGCCGGCCCGAGAAACCGGTAGCGCACCAGCACCCAGGCCACGAGCAGCCCGAACACCGCGTTGATCAGCGCCGCCACGGCGGACGCCCCGAAGCTCAGACGCGCGGCGGCCAGCGTCCGCTCGCTCAAGACCGCCGCGCCGAACTGCTCCAGCGTCAGGCTCCTGGCGCGCCACACCAGGCCCGACAGCGGCAGCAGCACCAGCAGGCACACGTAGGTCAGCGTGAACCCGAGGGCCAGGCCGAACCCGGGCAGGACGTGGCGGCGGCGGGTGGTGGGGCGCTTCACGCCTGATTCCCGATCCCTGATTCCCGATTCCTGAATCCGACTCCTGATTCCTGAGTCTGATTCCTACCGCTTCAGGTATATCCGGTCGAACACGCCCCCCTCGTCGAAGTGCATCCGCTGCGCCTTCGCCCAGCCGCCGAAATCGCGGTCGATGCGTCAGCGTCGGCACCTCCGGGAACTTCGCGCGGTGTCGCGCGAGCACCTCGGGAAGGCGCGGCCGGTAGTGATGCCTGGCCGCGATTTCCTGGGCCTCGGGCCTGTAGAGGAACTCGAGGTACGCCTGCGCGACGCGGCGCGTGCCTCGCCGGTCCACCACGCGGTCCACGACCGCGACCGGCGGCTCCGCCAGGATGCTGACCGACGGCACGACGATCGACACGCGGTCGCGGCCCATCTTCTCGATCGCCAGCAGCGCCTCGTTCTCCCACGCGAGCAGCACGTCGCCAATCCCGCGCTGCACGAAGGTGGTCGTCGCGCCGCGCGCGCCGGAATCGAGCACGGGCACGTTCCGGAACAGCCGCGTGACGAAGTCGCGCGCCTTCGCCTCGTCCCCGCCCTGCTTCCGCAGCGCGTAGCCCCAGGCGGCCAGGTAGTTCCACCGCGCGCCGCCCGACGTCTTCGGGTTCGGCGTGATCACCGACCGCCCGGCTTCACCAGGTCGTCCCAGTCGCGGATGCCCTTCGGGTTGCCCTTCCGCACGAGGAAGACGATCACCGACGTGTAGGGCGTGCTGTTGTGCGGGAGCCGCGACTGCCACCCGGCGGCAATCGCGCCGCCGTTGCGCTGGATGGCGTCGATGTCGTAGGCGAGGGCGAGCGTCACGACGTCGGCCTCGAGGCCGTCGATGACCGACCGCGCCTGCTTGCCGGATCCGCCGTGCGACTGGTTGATGGTGACCGCCTGGCCGGTCTTCGCCTTCCACCAGCGCGCGAACGCGGCGTTGACGTCCTGGTAGAACTCGCGGGTGGGGTCGTAGGAGACGTTCAGCAGCGTCACGCGGGGCGGCGCGGCCTGCCCGGGCCGCGCCGACGGCGCCGCCGCGACGGCCACCAGCAGGCACAATGCCGCAGCAAAGGCTCTCATCGGCGTGGGTCCGGGGGCGGCGCTACTCTTCGTCCGCAACCGGCGGCCCGAGGGTGCCGGCCGCCTTCCGCTTCAGGAAGGTCTTGATGAAGACGTCGATGTCTCCGTCCAGCACCCGGTTGACGTCCCCCACCTCTTCCTTCGTCCGGTGGTCCTTCACGAGCTGGTACGGGTGCAGCACGTAACTGCGGATCTGGCTTCCGAAGGCGATGTCCTTCTTCTCGCCGCCCGAGCTGGTCCAGCCTGGCCTGCTGCTCCTTCATCTTCAGGTCGTACAGGCGGGCCCGCAGCACGCGCATCGCGGAGTCGCGGTTGCGGCCCTGGGATCGCTCGTTCTGGCACGTGACCACGATGTTCGTCGGCAGGTGCGTGATCCGGATTGCCGAGTCGGTCACGTTGAGGTGCTGGCCCCCGCACCCGCTCGACCGGTAGGTGTCGATCCGCAGGTCCTTCTCGTCGATCTCCACCTCGACATCGTCGGGCAGCTCGGGCCAGACGTAGACGGATGCGAACGAGGTGTGGCGGCGGGCTGCCTGGTCGAACGGCGAGATGCGGACGAGCCGGTGGACGCCGGCCTCGGCGGACATCAGGCCGAACGCGTAGTCGCCGGAGATGGTGACCGTGGCGCTCTTCAAGCCGGCCTCGTCGCCGTCGACGGCCTCCATCACCTCGCGCTTGAAGCCGCGGCGCTCGGCCCAGCGGAGGTACATCCGCAGCAGCATCTCCGCCCAGTCCTGCGACTCGGTGCCGCCGGCGCCCGGGTGGATGGTGACGATGGCGTTCTTCTGGTCGTGCTCGCCGCCGAGGATCTTCCGGGTCTCGGCCGCGTCCACCTCGCGGGCCAGCTCGTCGAGGCCCTGCGACAGCTCGCGCCCCACGTCCTCGCCCTGCTCGGCCCACTCCACCAGGACGCCGAGATCGCCCTCGCGCTTCTTCAGCAGGTCCACCAGCTGGACCTCTTGCTCCAGCCGGTGACGGCGCTGCAGCACCTTCTGCGCCTGGGCCTGGTCCTTCCAGAAATCGGGCTGGGCGACCTGTGTCTCGAGGCGGGTCAGTTCGTCGCGGGGTGAGGCCCGGTCAAAGATAGCTCCGCAGCTCGGCCGAACGCTTCATCAACTCGTCGTATCGCTTGACCAGTTCGTCGAGCATCACCGCCATCGCATCACCTCAGGGGGAAAAGCCGGCGTCAGCCGGCACTCTTCTGATCCTACAACAGAGTGGACTTCCCCGACGAAGACGAAGGAAACCACGAAGGTCACGAAGAGCACGAAGAAGACACCACCCGGATCACCAAGCCCACGGAGGCTTGTCACGTTGCAGGACGTGGCGGTGTTCAGGTGGGCGGCGACATCGTCGAGCGCCCGACAGCCGCGCTTCGCGGCGCCCGAAGCCCGCCGCGGCGTGATCCCCTTCGTGTCCTTCGTGTGCTTCGTGGTTGCTTACGGCCGGCGACGGGCGAGCAGCAGGGCGGCGAGCGTGAGCACCGCGCAGCCGTAGGCGAGCACGTCCCCGATCCGGGCGTAGACGGTGCGTCCCTCGAGAAAGCGGATCTCGCCGAGCAGCGTCGTCTGCTCGAAGATCGCGGAGCGCACGAGCACGCGGCCGTACGGGTCCACGATCCCGCTCACCCCGGTGTTTGCGGAACGCGCCAGGTAGCGCCCCTGCTCGACCGCCCGCAGCGACGCCTGCTCGAAGTGCTGCCAGGGCGCGGACGACCGGCCGTACCACGCGTCGTTGGTGATGGTGGTCAGCAGCTGGCTGCCCATGGCCACGGCGTGCCGCGCCAGATCGGGATACACGACCTCGTAGCAGATGGCCGTGCTGACGTTGTGTCCGCCAACCGGCATCATCACGGGCGCGTCCCCCGCCGAGAAATCCGCGACGGCCTCGACCAGTGGGCCGGCGAAGAACAGCAGCCGCTTGAGCGGGACGTACTCCCCGAAGGGGACGAGATGCATCTTCCGGTAGATCGCATCGATGGTCCCGTCGGGCGTGATGAGGAACGCGGAGTTGAAATACCGGGGCGGCGAGGCGCGTTCGATCTGATCACTTCCCACCAGGAGGTGGGCCCGCGATTCGAAGGCGAGGCGCCGCACCGCGGCGCCTCCCACCGGGTCCTCCTGGAGGTAGAACGGCAGCGAGGACTCGGGCCAGATGATCAACCGGGCGCCGCCGGCCGCCGCGTTGCGGCTCATGTCGAGGTAACGTCGCAGGATCATCGGGGCGCGCGCCGGGTCCCACTTCTGCTCCTGGGCGATGTTCCCCTGCACCAGCGCGACCGGGTACGGCGTCCCCTCCCGAGTCAGCCGGCTCTCCCGCAGGCGCAAGCCGCCCCACGCCGCCGTGGCCGCAACGACCACCAGCACCGCGGCGACGGGCCGCCAGCTCGCACGGCCGTGCCGCTGCAGCACCGCGTACGCCAGCGCGGCATTCACCGAGGCAAGCAGCAGCGAGATGCCGTACACCCCGAAGAGGCTGGCAACCTGCGCGATGGGCAGGATGATGGCCTGGCTGTAGCCGAAGAGCACCCAGGGGAAGCCCGTGAACAGGTAGGCCCGACCGAGTTCGGTGGTCACCCAGGCCGCGGGCGCGACGAGGAGGCCGGCCGCCCCGAACCGCGACGTGACGCGGTGCACCACGAGCGCGAAGATCGCAGGGTACAGCGCCAGGTAGGCGGCGAGCAGGAGCATCAACAGCACGGCGATCGCCGCGGGCAGGTCGCCGAACTGGCGCATCACCGACGAGGTCCAGTAGACGGTCCCGACGAAGTACACGAGGCCGGCGGTGAAGCCGAGCCCGAGGGCGCGGAGCGATGCCCGGCCAGGCCGCGCACCCTTCGCGCGGCCCGACAGGCTGACCAACAGGGGTACGAGCGCGATCCACGCGAAGGCGGGATGCCCGAACCGCGGGAAGCTGAGAGCCAGCAGGACGCCGGAGAGGACGGCTAGCTGATAATCCAGGGCTTGAACTGCCCTTCTTCCTTCTCGAGGCGGCGCTTGGTGTCCTCGGCTTCCGCCCGGGTCTTGAACCGGCCGACCACCACGCGGTACGTGCGGCTGCCCTTCGACCCGGGCGCCATCACAAAGGCCTTGTAGCCCTTGCCGGAAAGCCGCTTCGCCACCGCGTCGGCACTCGAGCGTCCGCTCAGAGCCGCGACCTGCACCAGCCATCCGGCCGCCGTGCTGGGTTCGGCGGCGGGAGTGGCTGCCTTCGTAGCGGGTTCGGCCGGAGGCGGCAGGGGCGGGTTTGCTGCGGCAGGCTTCGCGGCCGGCGCGGGCTTGGGGGCCTCGACGGGCGGTGTCTTGCCCTCGAGCCGGGCCTGGTAGCTCAGGTCCTCGTCCACCGGCTGTGGCGGGGCCACGGCCGGCGCCGGTGTCGCCCCGCTGCCCGACGCCGGCGGCTCTTCGGCCCCCGGCTCCGCGGCAGGAAGCGTGACCGCCGCCTGCGTCCCCTCCGCCCCCGCCTGGGTCCTGACGCCGCGGCCGACCAGGACTCCGGAGAGGAAGGCCACTACGAGCACCACCGCGGCGCTCATGAACAGGAAGATCAGCTGCTTCCGGTTCAGTTGAATCTCGTGAAATCCGTCGTCAGCCATGGGTCCTCGGGCTAGGCGGTGGTGTCGGCGTCAGGTGCGTTCCGCCCCGCCCGCTTACCGGTCGATCCGAGCAGGTGAAGGATCTCGATCGGCAGAGGGAACACGATCGTCGAGTTCTTCTCCGACGCGATCTCCGTGAGCGTTTGCAGGTAGCGGAGCGTAATGGTCACGGGCTCGACGGCGATGACCGTCGCGGCCGCGGCGAGCTTCTCGGAGGCCTGCAACTCGCCCTCGGCGTGGATGATCTTAGCACGCTTCTCGCGCTCGGCTTCCGCCTGCCGGGCCATCGCGCGCTGCATGTCGGGCGGCAGATCGACGTGCTTGACCTCCACCGCCGACACCTTGATTCCCCAGGGGTCCGTGTGCAGGTCCAGGATCTGCTGGAGCCGCTGGTTGAGGCGCTCGCGCTCCGAGAGCAGGTCGTCGAGCTCCACCTGTCCCAGCACGCTCCGCAGCGTCGTCTGGGCGAGCTGCGAGGTGGCGTAGTGGTAGTTCTCGACCTCGACGATCGCCAGCCGCGGCTGAACCACGCGGAAGTACACCACCGCGTTGACCTTCACCGAGACGTTGTCCCGGGTGATCACGTCCTGCGGCGGGACGTCCATGACGATGGTCCGCAGGCTGACGCGGACGATGCGGTCGATCGGGGCAAACACGAAGATGATTCCCGGTCCCTTCGGCTCGGGCAGGAGCTTCCCGAGGCGGAAGATGACGCCCCGCTCGTACTCGGCGAGGATCTTGATCGAACTGAACAGGTACAGCACCACGACCAGCGCAAACAGGAAGAGCGGCGGAGCGAAGTCAAACATCACTCACCTCGCGAATCCTTCATTTCCTCGTCACCTCGACCGTCAGGCCCTCGACACGAGTCACGACGACCTCGGCCCCGACAGGCAGCTCTTCCGAAGCCCTGGCGTTCCAAATCTCGCCATGCGTCACGACCTGTCCGGGCACTCCCGGGGCTATCGCCACCATCACGCGGCCGGACTCGCCCACCATCCCCTCCTCGCCGGTCGTCGGACGCGTGCGCTGAGCGGCAAGGCCGAGGCGGACGAGGCCCACCAGCACAACCGTGAGGCCGGCGACGACGGGCAGCAGCAACGACAGGCTGACGCGCATCTCGGGCGCGTCGGAATCAAACAGCATGAGAGAGCCGAACAGCAGGCTGGCGATCCCCCCAATCCCCAGCACGCCGTGGCTGGTCACCTTGATCTCGAGCAGCAGCAGGGCGATGCCGAAGAGGATCAGGAGCACGCCCGCGTAGTTGATCGGGCAGCACCTGGAATGTGAAGAACGCCAGGAGGAGGCAGATTCCCCCCGCCACGCCGGGCAGGATCGAGCCGGGGTTCCACAGCTCGATCGTCAGCCCGAGCATGCCCAGGCTCAACAGGAGGTAGGCGATGTTCGGGTGGGCGATCGCGCTCAACAGGCGTTGGCGCCAGTTCATCTCGAGATCGACCACCCGCGCCGACGCCGTTCGCAGCACCTGCTCGCGGCCGTCGAACCGCTTGATGGTGCGGCCATCGAGCGCTTTCAGCAGCGCGGCCACGTCCGGAACCACGAGGTCGATCAACGGCGGCGTGGCCTTGACCGCCTCCTCCTCCGTAAAGGAGCGGCTTTCCCGCACCGCCTCGTCGGCGAGCTGCGCGTTCCGGCCGCGGCCCGTCGCCCACGTGCGGGCATCGGCGGCGACGTCCGAGGCCATCTTCTTGGCCATCGTCTCGTCGACCTTCTCGCCGCTGCCCTGCACGGGGTGGGCCGCGCCGATGTGCGTGCCCGGCGCCATGGCTGCCACGTCGGCGGCGATGGTGATCGAGGAAGCCTGCCGACGCGGCGCGGTTGCCCGGACGGGCCGACGAAGATGGCGACCGGCGTACGTGAGGCCAGCATTCGGGAAACGATCGTGCGGGTGGAGTCGAGGAGGCCGCCCGGGGTGCGGAGGGTGAAGACGATCAGCGCCGCGCGGTCGGCGTCGGCGCGGTCCATGGCTTCGACCATGAAGCCGGCCGACACGGGGTGGACCATCGCGTCCACCACCGCGGAATAGACCAGCGGCCGTTCGCTGGCCGGCTGGGCCAGCGCCGCGAGGCTTCCGAGCGTCGCGGCCAGGGCCGCCCCGAGGACGACCCGCGCCCATCCCCTCCGGCGCCCGGCGCCGGACCCGACGCCACGCAGCTTTCGAAGGAACATTCCCGCTCCCTGGCCCCCGCGGCCGCGCAGGGTCGTCCGCATTATACACATGCGTTGGGCGGCACGCGGCCACGAACCGCCCTCCACCTCCCCCTGTCGTTCTCGGTCCCATCCCGGAACATCGTACCCTCAGCGCTTCCCGCCCGCCTTCTCGAGCAGCGCGCGCGCCTCGGCGTTGTCGATGTCCAGCACGAGCGCGAGGTTTGCCTCGGTCTGCGCCCCGAGGAGGTCCTTCTGTTCCAGCAGCACGTAGCCGAGCGCCACGTGAGCGGCCACGGTCTCCTGGCACCAGAGCGAGATGCGGAAGGTCGCGGCCCGCCTCGGCGAGGCGGCCGGCCCGGGCGTGAATCCGGCCCGCCAGGAGGTGGGCCTCCGCCTGGTACGGCGAGATGTAGAGCGAGCGGCGCAGCTCGGCCAGCGCTTCGACGTCCTTGGCCTGCTCCGACCAGCCGCCGGGCGCGGTCGAAGTGGAACGCCGCCAGGTCGCGCTGGTCTTTCTGCTCGACGGGCGCTGCCACCCGATCCAGCAGCGACCGCGCCGGCCCCTCGAAGTCCCGGCCGCAACCGCTCGAGACCGCGCGGCACCGGCTCGCCCGACGCGACGGCCCGGCGCTCCCACTCCTCGAAGGTGGACGAGAGGTGCCTGGCCAGTTCCCTCTCGCGCGAGGCCTCCGCCGTCGCCCCCGCCGCCTGCAGCGCGGCGGCAAGGACGTAGTGCGCCTCGCCGTCGCCCGGGTTGCGCCTGACCGTTTCCTTCAGCCAGTAGATGGCGGCCTGCGGATCGCGCTCCAGCCAGTAGGCATAACCGAGGTTGAAGTGGTAGTCCGGGTCGTCCGGGCGCGGCCTCGACCGCCTTGGTGAAGTAGTAGGTGGGCCGGCCGGTCTGCGGCGTCCCGCCCCGCCGGATCTGGATCACGCCGAGATTGTTGTGCAGCGCCGCGGCCGGCGCCTCGTCGAGGAGGAGCTTCAGCTGGTCGAACGCCGCGGTCGTAGTCGCTTGAGGTCTGATGCGGGAAAGCCCGGCGAGGAAACGGGCCTGCCTGGACGCCGGCGACGAAGGCGCGCACCCGCTCGACGATCCGCCAGCGCGCGCTGGTGCTCCCCCTGCTCGGTGTAGGTCTGCCACAGGGCCATGCGGGCGTCGTCGTATCCCGGGCGCCGCCGCCAGGGCGGCCTGCAGGAAGCGCTCGCGTGCCGACGGGCTCTCGGCCACGAGCCCCTTGATGTACGCCTCGAAGGCCGGAAGGGACCCGACGTCGGGGAGCCGGGCCGCCGGGGACCGCGCACCGCCGGGGACGAGCCGGCGCGCGAGCCGCTCGAAGACCGCCAGGAGATCGGACAGCGCGCCTTCCTCGAGCGCCTCCGCCGTGCGGAGCCCCGAGTCGAGACGGATCGTGTGGCCGCGCGCCGAGAGGCGGCCGTCGGAGACCGTGTAACGTCCCCGCACGAGGTACACGGCGCCCACCAACTCGCCCACCCTGATCAGCGTCGCCTGGGTGAGTGAGGCGGTGGCGGGCAACTGCAGCTGCTCGAAGGCCTCTCTTCGGTCGTCACGTGGGATCGCGGCAGCGCCGAGTGCGTCGAGGTGGCGCGTGAGCAGGACGGCCGACGCCTCGGCCAGCCAGTGGTAGCGTGCTTCCCGGCCGACGTTCTCGAACGGGGCCACGAGGACCGGTTCCGGGGCCGCCGGCTCCTGCGCCGCGACACCGGTCACCGCCCCCGCCAGCGTGACCCCCACCGCCATCCCAACCACGAAGCGCAGTTGCATGACGAGGTCCTCTTTTCAACCACGATGAACACGAAGGGCACACGTCACACGCGACGGCGTGACAGCTGCGGGGGCGCTTCGACCGGTGCCCGGCCCTCGGCCGGGGCTGCGTGGGCCGGCGCCCTAGGCCGACCTTCGTGGCCTTCGTGACCTTCGTGGTCACTCGAGCGTGAACGTCATCACGCAGGACGTGTCCCCCAGGACGCGGCACTGCCGCGCCTGGGCGACGCCGGCCAGGCCGTACAACTCGAGGAAGCGCGAAACCGCGGCCGCGTAGAAGCGGCAGAGCGGTTGCCTGGCGGCATTCCGGCTCCCGCAGAAGATCGAGCCGCGGACATCCACACGCCACTCCCCTTGCCGCTGCTTCGGCAGCGCGCGGCTGCCGACGTAGGAGTCGCGCACCATTCGCCGCGCGACGCGAAGGACCGCTCGCACGCGCAGCGGTTGCGGCAGCGCGCGGATCGCCATGCGCGCCAGCGGCGTCTGGGAGGCAACGGTCCACTCGGCCGCGTAGCGCCCCGCCCGCTCCGTGACGTCGTGGTAGACGTCGCCTTCGAGGCGTAGGAAGCTGAGCACCGCGTTCAGCGGCGCGAGGCCGATCGTGCCGTGGAGAAGGCCCCATGGATTGAGCCAGTTTTCGTAGAACTCGAGCCTGTTCGGCAGCACATCGGCGATGGCCTGGTGCAGGCTTGCGACGAGGACCCGGCCAATTCCCGCTTCGGTCATTTTCTGTTAAGGTAAGAACGCCAGTGGATGCGGCAATCCTCGCGGGTGGCCAGGCGCGCCGCTTCGGCGGACGCGACAAGAGCGCGCTGCGCATCGGGGCCGCCTCGATTCTCGATCGACAGCTTTCCGCCCTGCGCGAGGCCGCCGGCCGGGTGTTCGTGGTCACGACGTCCCGCGCGCGGTTCGTCCGGGCCGACATCGAGGTCGTCGAGGACCTCCTGCCGGACGCCGGCGCCGCCGGGGGCCTCTACACCGCGCTCCAGGCCGGCCGCAGCCCGTTCGTCCTCGTGCTGGCCTGCGACCTGCCGTTCGTGAGCGCCGCGTTCCTGCGATACCTGGCGTCGCTCGCGGGCCCCGGCTACGACGCGATCGTGCCGCGGTCGGCGGATGGCTGGCAGCCGCTGTGCGCCGTCTACAGCCGGGACGTCGCCACCGATCTGCGGGCGCGCATCGCAGCCGGGCGCCTGAAACTGCTCGACGCGCTGGCCTCGTGGAGAGTTCGCGAGGTCGGGCCGCCCGAAATCGAGGCGGCGGGTGGCGGCGAGCACGTGTTCCTCAACGTCAACACCCCGGGCGATCTCGAACGCGCCTCTGGATTATTGCACGCCGCCGGTCCATCGAACCAGCGAGCTCGGAACATCCCGATGATTCTCCCAGTCCATGGTCTCGTCCGGAGCCGGATCGCGAGCGTTCTCCAGGAGCGGTACGGTCTCGCCCCGGCGGATGTCCCCGCCATTGTCATCAACTACCCTCCCGGGCGGGAGCTCGGCGACTTGGCGGTCCCGGTGGCCTTCGAGCTGGCGCGGCGGCTCCGCAAGGCGCCAAAGGCCATCGCCGAGGAGATCGCCGAAGCCCTCGGTGGCCTGCCGGGCTTCGCCCGGATCGAGGCGACCAAGGGCTACCTGAATCTCTTTCTCGATCGGCAGGCGTTCGTCCTCGAGCGCCTTTACGCGGGGACGCGCCCGGAGCCTGACCCTGCCGCGGTCAAGACCATCGTCGAGCACACCGCCATCAACCCGAACAAGGCGGCGCACATCGGCCACCTCCGCAACGCCGCGCTCGGCGACACCCTGGTCCGGACCCTCCGTTTCCGCGGCACGCCCGTGGAGGTGCAGAACTACATCGACGACACCGGCGTCCAGGTCGCGGACGTCGTGGTGGGCTTCCGGGAGCTCGAGCGGATGGACCTCGAAGCTGTCCGGCACGTGGCGGACACCACCCGGTTCGACTACTACTGCTGGGACCTCTATGCCCGGGTTGCGGACTGGTACGCCGAGGACAAGGCGCGCCTGGCCGCGCGGGGCCAGGCGCTCCACGATATCGAGCACGGCGGCAACGAGGCCGCGGCTATCGCCGCCTTCATCGCCGACCGCATCGTCCGCTGTCACCTGAAGACGATGGCCCGGATGAACGTGACCTACGACCTGCTGGCGTGGGAAGGCGACATCCTGCGGCTGCACTTCTGGGCCCGCGCGTTCGAAGTGCTCAAGGAGCAGGGGGCGGTGTACCTCCAGACGCAGGGCCGCCTGGCCGGGTGCTGGGTGATGCGGATCCAGGACGACGAGCGGCCGGACGCGGCCGACGGCGTCAGCGAAGCCGAGCCTGCGCCCGATGCAGGCGTGGGGGCCGGCGAAGACGACGAGGAGCGCGAGAAGGTCATCGTCCGTTCCAACGGGACGGTCACCTACGTCGGCAAGGACATGGCCTACCAGTTCTGGAAGTTCGGCCTGCTGGGCCGGGACTTCCACTACCGCCGGTTCGCGGACGGCGCGGACGGGCATCAGGTCTGGGCCACCTCGACGGAGGACGGAGCGGACGAGACCGGCCGGCCGCCGTTCGGCGCAGCGGGCGCCGTGTTCAACGTCATCGACGTGCGGCAGTCATACCTGCAGAAACTGCTGAAGCAGGCGCTGGCCGCCATCGGCCACATCGGGGAAGCGGAGCGGTCCTCCCACTTCTCCTACGAGATGGTGGCGCTGACGCACAACACCGCGCGACAGCTGGGGTACGAGCTGTCGCCCGAGGACGCCGCCCGGCCGTTCGTCGAGGTGTCCGGCCGCAAGGGCCTCGGCGTGAAGGCCGACGACCTGCTGGACATCGTCACCAGGAAGGCCGGCGAGGAGATCGCGAGCCGCCCGGAGAACGCGGACCTTGACGGCTCGGCCGTCCGCGGCATCGCCGAGACCATCGGCATCGCGGCGGTGCGTTACTTCATGATCCGGTTCTCGCGCGGAAAGGTCATTGCCTTCGACATCGACGAGGCGCTGAACTTCCAGGGTGAAACGGGCCCGTACTTACAGTATGCTGTCGTCCGCGCGAACAACATCTTCCAGAAGCTCAGGGACCGCGAGGGCGTTGGCGAATCGGAGTTCCTGGCGACCCTCCCCGACGTCGCGACGGTCGAGTTGACGGGCGAAGCGCACGGGCACGACCTGTGGGCCATGGTGCTCGAAGCAGCCAGGCTGGACGAGGTTGCCGAGCAGGCGGTCCGGACCCTCGAGTTCTCGGTGCTGGCCAAGTGGGCGTTCGGGCTGGCGCAGATGTTCAACGCGTTCTATCACCGGTATCAGATCCTGAACGAGGAGCGCGACGACGCCCGGCGCTGGCGGGCGGCGGCCGTGTGCTACTTCAGGAACCAGCTGACCGGAGCCCTCGACCTGATGGGCATCCCGGTTCCGCCCCGGATGTAGCGGGCGCGCGTTTTCACCCGACAGAGGGACCTATGTCGCCCATCATCGGCATCGCTCCGTGCCGCAGTCTACCGGACTACGTCGAATCCGTCCGCCGGGCGGGAGGAGAGCCGCGGGTGCTCGACCCCCTGAAGGACGACCCGGCACAGGTGCCGGCCGAGATCGATGGACTGCTGCTGACCGGCGGAGTGGACGTCGATCCCGCTCGGTACGGCGAGGAGCGGCACCCCACGGTCAACGTCGAGCCGGATCGCGATGCGTTCGAGTTCGCCCTGCTGTCTCGCTCGCGGGAGGCCCGGTTGCCGGTCTTCGGCATCTGCCGGGGCCTGCAGGTGATGAACGTCGGCCTCGGCGGCACGCTCGTGCAGGACATCCCGAGCCAGACGCCGGGCAGCCTGGAGCACACCATCCTGACCCCGCCGTGCGCGATCGCCCACGAGATCTGGGTCAGCCGCGGCAGCCGGCTCTGGAACCTGATGCAGGAGAAGATGGCCGGTGCCGACGGCTGCTCGGTGAACAGCCGCCACCACCAGGCCATCAAACAGGTGGCGCCGGGCTTCGAGGTCACCGCCACCGCCCCCGACGGCGTCGTCGAAGCGATCGAGTGCGGCGCATCCACGTTCTGCCTGGGGGTTCAGTGGCACCCGGAGAACTTCTGGCGAACAGGCGAGTTCCGGCCGCTGTTCGAGGGGTTCATCGAGGCGTGCAGGAAAGGATGAACGGGATCAGGCTCCCGCCCGCCGCCTACTGGGAGCGAGCGAAGCGAGCGACCACCTCGACGTGCGCCGTGTTCGGGAACAGATCGAACGCCTCGAGGTGATCGAGGTTGTAGCCGGCGTCGAGGAGCCGCCTCGTGTCGCGCGCGAAGGTGGCGACGTCGCACGAAACGTAAACGAGCCGGCGGGCCTGCTGGCCCGCGAGCGCGGCGGCCGCCTCCTTCGACACGCCGGTCCTCGGCGGGTCCACGACAATGGTCACCTCGGGACCGGCCGGGTGCGCAGCCAGGTACCGCTCCACCGCCATCTCCACCGGCTGAAGCGCCTCGCCGAACGGGCGCCGCATTGGCTCGCAGGTCTGCGGCTGCGGCGCGGTCGCTCTCCACGGCCACCACCAAATCCCACCCCGATGCCGCGAGCGTGACGGCGAAGAGCCCGACCCCTGCGTAGAGGTCCACCACCGGCCCCTGCGGGACGAGCGAGCGCACACGTGCGGCCAGGCCCGGGAGCAGGAAGCGGTTGCCCTGGAAGAACGCCTCGGCGTGGTGCTGGAGGCGGGCCGTCACAGGAGCAGAGGCTGGTTGGTCGCCCGACAACTCGAGGGTGTCGAGCACGCAAGGGGAGCCCCCGGCGGTCACCGTGCGGCGCCAGGAGGGCGGACGTTCGCCTGTCGATCCAGGGTTGCCGCGTTGCCGGCCGGGCCCCGGGCCGCCGCGCCTGCCTCGCTCCGGCTGGCGGCGCTCGGCAGGCTGCGGAGCGTTGAACGACGCTGCCACCCCGACAACCGTTGGCAAGGCGGCAAGCCTGGCCAGGCCGGAGGGCGCCGCGGGACGGTCCAGCTCGAGGTGCAGCGCACGCTCGGTCCCCGGGATGTTCTCGGCCAGTTCGATCTCGGTGACCCCGCGGAGCGCGCCCTCGCGCAACAGCTCCCCGATCGCCTCGAGCATCGAGCCGGTCCCGGGCAGCAACTGTCCCGTGCTCACCGGATCGCAGAGGTGATGGGTTCCCTCCCGGAAGAAGCCGACGTGGTGCCCGCGCACGTGAAAGCGCGCCCGCATGCGGTAACCTCGCTCGGGGGACGGCGCCACCACGATGGGCTCCTCCCGCGTGACCCGTCCGATTCTCGCCAGCGCGTCGACGATCACTTCGCCCTTGAGGAGCAGTTGCCGCGGATAGGCGACATGGGCGTAGACGTTCCCGCCGCACGCCCAGTCCGCCACGCCCGTCCGGCGGTCCGGGCTCGGCTCCAGCACCTCCACGGTCACGCCGTACGCGACACCCTGCCCTGTCCGCTCGACGAGCGCGCGCACCCGCTCCCCGGGCAAGGCGGCGCTCACGAGCACGACAAGCCCCTCGTGGCGGGCGATCATCCGCCCGCCCGCTGCGGGTTTCTCGATGACGAGATCGATGACGGAGCCTGGGGTGAGCATGCGTATCTCGTAGTGGCTAGTGGCTGGTGGCTCGTGGCTAGTCGTCACGACGTCACGCCGAAGGCAGCGTGACGCCTGGTCACTTGCCACTAGTCACTAGCCACTAGCCACTGGCCACTACTGACCGTAAGCCAGCGTCGGCAGTCTGAGGCGGTCCCGCAGCAGCGCCGTCGTCGCGGCCTCGACCGCCCGCCGGTAATCGTCCTCGAGCATGCGGTTCCGGAAGGCGGAGAGTTCGGCTTCCGCCTCGGTGCGGAGCGAGGCGAGGGCGGAGTCCTCGGCAGCCTGACGTGCGTGCGCCATCAACTTGTCGTCCAGCCGCTGCAACTCCGCGATGAACTCCTGCCTCGAGGCGCCACGGAGGCTCCGCGCCGCCTCGCGCTGCCCCGCAAGCGTGTCAAGCACCTGCTCTACCTCCCGTTCGAGGCCGTCGGGCAGGCGTCCCGACGCGAGCGCGTCGGTCAGACGGGTCACCACCCGGTCGAGGTGCTCTCGCAGGGACCGTCCCGGCCGCTGCGCGGTGGCGACCCCGCCGCTGCCGATCCTCGCCGGCGCCGTCAGCGAGGGACGAGGGCGGGGTTCGACCTCCCGCCGCCGGCGGTCCCCACACCAACCGCCCGGCGCCACTCGTCGAAGGCGTCCAGGACATCCGCCTCGCAGAACTCGATTCGCACGGGCCGCCGGCGGGTCCTGTCCTTGGCGAGGTCTCGCTCGAAGAATCGATCGATGCCCCGGCACGCCACCTTGAGCGGGATGCCTTGCCGCGCCCAGCCCACGACCACGTCGAACGCCGGGCCGACGAGGCGCACGAGGTGCCCGGCGTTCCTGCGGCACAGGTGCGCTTCGATCTCGCGGCAGAAGAGGTCCGTTTCCATCGCCTAGTGGTCAGTGGTCAATGGTCAGTGTCCAGCAAACAGCGTCGAGCAGTCTTCGTGGGCGCGCGAACAGGCTGACAGCGTGATCTACTGGCCACTGTCCACTGGCCACCGTCCACTACTACTGTCGGTTCCTTTCCCAGATGATCCTGAGCCCGTGCAGCGTCAGGTCGCGGTCCACGGCATCGATCGCCGACGTCTCCGGGGCGATCATCTCGGCAAGGCCGCCTGTCGCCACGCAGGCCACGGGCTCGCCGAGCTCACGCCTCATGCGCTGGACAATGCCCTCGACCAGCCCGACGTAGCCGTAGAACAGGCCCGACTGCATCGAGCCGACGGTCGTGCGTCCGATGACGGTCGCAGGCTTCCGGACGTCCACCCGCGGCAGCCTGGCGGCGCGCTGGAACAGGGCGTCGGCCGAGATGTTCACGCCAGGGCAGATGACGCCCCCCAGGTACTCGCCCGCGCGCGGAGATGGCATCGAAGGTGGTGGCCGTCCCGAAGTCCACGACGATGAGGGCCCGCGTCCTGTCGCCCGCCCGGGCAAAGCGCTCGATGGCCGCCACGCCGTTCACGATGCGGTCGGCGCCGACTTCGGACGGGGCCTCGTAGAGGACCGGCATCCCGGTTTCAAGGGTCCCGTCCACGACCAGCGGCTCGCGCCCGAAGTACCGCGCCGCCATTTCGACGGTGGGCCGCGTCAGCGTCGGGACCACCGAGGCGAGGACCACGCCGTCCACGTCCGAGGTGCGGAGGCCCCGGTGCTGGAACAGCTGCACGAGCCACATGCCCATCTCGTCGGCGGTTCGCTGCGGTTGCGTGGAGAGCCGCCAGCCGTGGAGCAGCTTCTCGCCCTCGAACACGCCGACGACGATGTTGGTGTTACCGATGTCCAGGGCGAGGAGCATGGAAACCTGTCAGTGCCGATTTCGTCACGGTCGACTGGCAATTTGGCAACGGACGACTTGGCAAATAGACAATCGCCAAGTGGTCAATCGCAAAGTGACCGCGTCAGAGCCACCGGACTTCGCCGGCGATGACGCGTTTGGCCCCTGCCGCGGTTTCGACGAGCAGCGCGCCGTCGGTGTCCACCCCCTGGGTGCGTCCGGGGATCCAGGCGCCGGCCTCCAGCACCTCGACCGGGGCGCCGCGCGAGGAGGGCGACAGTTGCGTCCAGCGTTCGAGGATCCGGGGAAACCCGCCAGCCGGCAGTTCACGCAACCGTTCTGCAAGGCAGGCAAGGGACTCGGCGAGCACCTGGCCGAACTCCACCGGCCGCCCCAGCTCCGCCTCCAATGACGTGGCCCGGCGGGCGATTTCCGGAGGGTAGGACGCCCGACGCAGGTTGATGCCGTAGCCGACGACGACGTGCTGCAGGCGCCCGGAGGAGACGCTTGCTTCCGCGAGGATCCCGCAGAGCTTCCGGCCGTCCACCACCAGGTCGTTCGGCCACTTGAGGGCGACCGCAAGCCCGGTGGCGAACCGCACGCGCCTCGGCGAGGCTCACACCCGCGGTGAGCGTGAGCGACGAGGCCGCGCCGACGGACGCGGAGTCGAACGGCGCGGCGGTGTGTCCGGCGTCCACCAGGGGCTCCGGCCGCAGCACCACCGAGACGTAAAGTCCGGCGCCCGGCGGAGAGAACCAGTCGCGGCCCACGCGTCCGCGCCCTTGCTCCTGCTCCTCGGCCACCACGACGGTCCCGTGCTCGGCGCCATCGGCCGCCAGGCGCTCCGCCACGTCGTTGGTGGAGCTCACGGTCTCGAAGTACAGCAGGCGGCCGGCGAAACCACGCAGGCGCCCGGCACGTTCCCCGAGCGCATCCGCGACATCCCGCGGCACCGCCTGACCGCGCAGGTAGATGGCGCTCAACGCACCCCCAGCTCTTGAAGTGTTTCCTCGATCTTCGCGCTGCTCGAGAAGGAGCTTCTCGCGCTGCGCCCGCGCGCCCTCGACCACGTGCGCTGGCGCCCGCGAAACGAACGACTCGTTCGCCAGCTTCTGATCCAGGTTCCCGAGCTCGCGGACCTTGTCGCCGAGTTGCTTGCGCAGCTTCTCGACCTCCGCGGTCCGGTCGGTGTGCGGCATCAGGATGTGCACACGGAGGTCGCCAAAGACGCGCGTCACCACGTCCTCGCCGCCCGGTGCGGCGGCCGCGAAGTCGAAGCCCGAGAGGCCGGCAAGTGTCAGGACGTAGCACTTCTGCGCCTCGAGCACGCGCCGCTGCTCCGGCCCCGCCCCCTCGAGCGACGCGCCGATGCGGACCGACGGCTTCACGGTCCGCTCGGCCCGCGCCGTGCGAATGGTCGTGACCACGCCCTGCACGAGCCCTATCTCGACTTCCGACGCCTCGTCCACCCAATCGGCGCGTGCCTGCGGATAGGCCGCGAGGCAGATCGTCTGGCCGTCGGCCTCGCGCCGCGGCAGCTTCTGCCACAGGTCCTCGGTCACGAACGGGATGATCGGGTGCAGGAGCCGCAGCGTCCTGTCGTGCACCTCGAGCAGCACCGCGCGGGCCAGGTCGCGCTCCGGCCCCTCGGCCTGCAGGTGCTGCTTGACCATCTCGATGTACCAGTCCGCGTACTCGTCCCAGAAGAAGTGATAGAGCCGGTCGGCCGCCACGTCGAACCGGAACGTCTCGAACGCCTCCTTCACCTCCCCGGTCACCACGTTCAGCCGGTGGAGGATCCAGCGGTGGATCAGCGGGAGGCTGCCGGCCTCCGGCACTTCGGGACGCGAGGGGAGATCGCCGACGTGCATGAGCACGAAGCGCGAGGCGTTCCAGATCTTGTTGATGAACTGCCGATAGCCCTGCATCCGCCCTTCGGACAGCGGGATGTCCATGCCCGGCGCCGCCATGGCGGTGAGCGTGAACCGCAGCGCGTCGGCGCCGATCTCGTCCATCACCTCCAGCGGGTCGACGACGTTCCCCTTCGACTTGCTCATCTTCTGCCCGCGCTCGTCGCGCACGAGGCCGGTGATGTAGACGGTGCTGGAACGGGATGTCGCCGGCGAACTTCACGCCCGCCATGATCATCCGCGCCACCCAGAAGAAGATGATGTCGAACGCCGTGAGCATCAGGTCGGTCGGGTAGTAGCGCTGCAGGTCGGCGGTCTGGTCCGGCCACCCCATCGTGCTGAACGGCCACAGCTGCGAGCTGAACCAGGTGTCCAGGACGTCCGGGTCCTGCCGCAGCGCGCCGCCGCACGCGCAGCGCTCCGGGCGTCTGCTCCGACACGATCATCTCGCCGCACGCGTCGCAGTACCACGCCGGGATGCGGTGCCCCCACCACAGCTGCCGCGAGATGCACCAGTCGTGGATGTTGTACATCCAGTCGTAGTAGGTCTTCGTCCAGTTCTCGGGGAAGAACCGGACCTGCCCCTCCTCCACGACCCGGATCGCGTCCTTCGCCAGCGGCTCGATCTTCACGAACCACTGCGTGGAGACGAGCGGCTCCACCACCGTCGCTGCAGCGCTGGCAGGTGCCGATCGCGTGCTCGTGGTCGGCGACCTTCTCCAGCAAGCCCTCGCGCTCGAGCTGTTCGACGATCCCCGCCCGCGCCTTGAAGCGGTCCTGCCCCGCGTACGGGCCGCCCTTCTCGGTGATCTTCGCGTCCTCGTCGATCACCGACACTTGCGGCAGGCCGTGCCGCTGCCCCATCGCGAAGTCGTTCGGGTCGTGCGCCGGCGTCACCTTCACGGCGCCGGTGCCGAATGCCGGGTCCACGAACGTCGTCGGCGATGATCGGCAGCTCGCGGCCGATGATCGGCAGCACGACCACCTGCCCGATCCGATCCCGGTACCGCTCGTCCTCCGGGTTCACCGCGACCGCCGTGTCGCCCAGCATCGTCTCGGGCCGCGTCGTGGCCACCGTCACGCCGGGGGCGCCGTCCTTGCCGGGGTACCGGATGTACCACAGCTTGCCGGTCCTGGCCTGGTGCACGACCTCCAGGTCCGACAGCGCCGTTCGGCAGCGCGGGCACCAGTTGACGATGTAGGTGCCGCGGTAGATCAGCCCTTGCTCGTAGAGCGTGACGAACACGCGGCGCACCGCGCGCGACAGCTGTTCGTCCAGCGTGAACCGCTCGCGGCGTCCAGTCCACCGACTCGCCGAGCTTCCGCATCTGCCCGGTGATCGTGCCGTGGCTCTTCCGCACCCACTCCCAGACCCGCTCCTCGAACGCCTCGCGCCCCAGGTCGTGCCGGGTCTTGCCCTCCTCCGCCAGCTGCTTCTCGACCACGTTCTGCGTCGGCGATGCCGGCGTGGTCGGTCCCGGGCAGCCAGAGGACGTCGTAGCCCTGCATCCGCTTCCAGCGGGCCACGATGTCGGGCAGCGTGTGGTTCAGGGCGTGCCCCATGTGCAGCGACCCGGTCACGTTCGGCGGCGGGATCACCATGCTGAAGCGGGGCTTGCCGGAGGCGGGATCGGCCCGGAACGCGCCGATCGATTCCCAGAAGGTGTACCAGCGGGGATCGACCTCGGCATGCTCGAAGCCCTTCGATAGTTCAGTCATAGTCAGTTCTGGAAAGCCGACGGTCAGCAGGGTGCGAACCTCTGAATCGTACCGGCGTTCGGCGGAAGCCGCAAGCGGCGGGCGTCGGACACGGGCGGAACGGCTGCAGGAGGGGGATGGCGAGCGGCAGTAGACGGTCTGGGAGGTCGGCCTACTCTTCTTTTGCCTGGCGGCGGCTCGCGGCCTTGAGCCGCTCGATCTCCTCGCGGACGAGCCGTTCTGCGATCTCCGAAACCAGCACGGCCACCTGGCCCCGCTGCAGACCCAGGCGCTCGATCACGCGCTCCACGATGGCGTCCACGGCGGGGTCGGATTCCTCCGCCCGCCCCGGAACGAAGACCGACGTGCGGTCGTCCGGCTGCGAGTCTCCGGTTGATTCCGCCTGGAGCAGGACGGTGAACGCGTCGGCCATGGGCAAGGCGACAAGCCCTGCCGCACGGGCGCCGGCTGGCGCGGCCGGCGCCAGCTCGCGTCCCGGTCCGGCGGCGCCCGCCAAAGGCCATGACGAGGTTGGCGGCTGCATCGGGCGCCCAGGAGAGCTCGGCGGTCGGTCGGGGCAACGGGTCGCGATGCGAAGCTGCGGTGCCCGCGAGGTTGGCAAACGCCTGGTCCAGGCGGTCGAAGTAGTCGTCGAGAGACGCTTCGGCATCGGGGGACCGGGGCGGCGCGCCCTCCAGCATCTGGCGCGAATCGAGAACGAGGTCATCGTCCGCCGGAGCCGGCGGCAGGTCGTTTCCTTCCGGCTCGCCGGCGGGGCTGGGGACCGCCTCGGGCGGACGGCCAAGAAGCTCCTTGACCCGGGCGATCAACAGCTGCGGCTCGAAGGGTTTGGCCAGCACGCCGTCACACCGGACCTGCCGGGCGCGAGCCTCGTCCACGGGCTCGAACGCTCCCGTCAGGAGGAGGACGGGAATGTGAGACAGGTGCGGGTTGTCCTTGATGAACGCGGCTACCTCGTAGCCGTCGCGGCCCGGCATCCCGACGTCGGCGAGCACGATGTCCGGCGGCTCGGCCGCAATCCGGTCGATCGCCTGCTGGCCGTCGCCCACCGCCGTCACGCGGATGTCCTCGTCGGCGAAGGTCAGCTCGATGACCCGCTGAATCGTGACGCTGTCGTCTGCGAGCAAGAGTCTGTGCGGCATGAGCCCCCGGACGGAAACGAATTCACAGTGCTTTATCGGCCGCTGGGGCGGGCGGCTTCGAATCCTCCCCTCCCCCTTCGCTAGTCCCACTGCTCGCTGCGTTGTGGCCTTCGTGCCTTCCGTTCTTCGTGGTCAAGACAAGCGAATTCTCGTCTAAGCGGTTTCTCGCACGCGGACGTTCTTCTCGATGAAGGTGACGATCTCCCCCATCGGGCTCCCTGGACGGAAGATGCCGCGAACCCCGATGGCCTGCAGTTTCTGGACGTCCACGTCCGGGATGATCCCGCCGATCACCACGAGCACGTCATCGAGACCCTGCTGCCGGACCAGCTCCATGAGCCTCGGACAGATTCTGGTTGTGGGCGCCGGACAGGATGGAGAGGCCGATGACGTCGGCGTCCTCCTGCACCGCGGCCGCCACGACCTGCTCGGGCGTCTGGCGGAGGCCGGTGTAGATGACCTCCATCCCGGCGTCCCGGAGCGCCCGGGCGATCACCTTCGCGCCGCGGTCGTGTCCGTCGAGTCCGGGCTTGGCGATGACAACGCGGATCTTCCTCATATGGAGGGAATCTCCTCATACTCGCCCCACACGTCGCGCAGCGCGTCGCACATCTCGCCGACGGTCGCGTAGGCCCGCACGGCCTCGAGGATGGGAACCATCGTGTTGCGTCGAACCGCGGGCGGCCTCGCGCAGGGCGTCGAGCGCGCGCCGCACCCGGTCGTTGTCGCGCTCGCGGCGAAGGCGTTCCAGCTTGGCCAGCTGCCGTTCCGCCGCCGCTTCGTCGATGTAGAGGGTCGGCACGGGCGTCTCCGACTCGGCCACGAAGTCGTTCACGCCCACGATCACCTTCTCGCGCCGCTCGACCGCCTGCTGGAAACGGTACGCGCTCTCGGCGATCTCCTTCTGCGGGTACGCCCGCTCGATTGCCGCAACCATCCCGCCCATACGGTCGATGGTGTCGAAGATCTCGAACGTCTCGCGCTCCATGTCGGCGGTCAGCCGCTCGATGAAGTACGAGCCGCCGAGCGGGTCGGCGACATTGGCCACCCCGCTCTCGTGCGCGATCACCTGCTGGGTCCGCAGCGCAATCGTCACCGCCTCGCTGGTCGGCAGCGCCAGCGCCTCGTCGAGCGAGTTGGTATGGAGCGACTGCGTGCCGCCGAGGACGGCGGCGAGGGCCTGCAGGGCGGTTCGGACGACGTTGTTGTACGGCTGCTGCGCCGTGAGCGAGACGCCGGCCGTCTGGCTGTGGAACCGGAGCTTGAGCGCGCGCTCGGTCTTCGCGCCGAACCGGTCCCTCATCACGCGCGCCCAGACATTGCGCGCCGCCCGGTACTTCGCGATCTCCTCGAAGAAGTCGCTGTGGGCGTTGAAGAAGAACGAGATGCGCGGGACGAACTCGTCCACGTCGAGGCCCGCGTCGACGCCGTACTGCACGTATTCGACCCCGTCGCGCAGCGTGAAGGCCAGCTCCTGCACCGCCGTCGCACCCGCCTCCCGGATGTGGTACCCGCTGACCGAGATCGTGTTCCACTTCGGCACCTCGCGGGAGCAGAACGAGAACACGTCCGTGATCAGGCGCATGGACGGCCTCGGCGGGTAGATGTACTCCTTCTGGGCGATGAACTCCTTCAGGATGTCGTTCTGAATCGTGCCCGAGACCCGCTTCCAGTCCGCGCCCTGCTTCTCGGCCACCACGAGGTACATCGCGAACAGCATCGACGCCGGGGAGTTGATGGTCATCGACGTCGTGATGTCGCGCGAGCGAGATGCCCTCGAACAGCGTCTCCATGTCCGCGAGTGACACGATGCTGACACCACACTTCCCCACCTCGCCAAGCGACAGCTGGTGGTCCGGATCGCGCCCCATGAGCGTGGGCAGGTCGAACGCGACGCTCAGGCCGGTCCCGCCGTTTCTCAGCAGTTCCTTGTAGCGGACGTTCGTTTCCTCGGGCGTCCCGAACCCGGCAAACTGGCGCATCGTCCAGAGCTTGCCCCGGTAGCCGGTCGGGTGGATGCCGCGGGTGTACGGGAACTCGCCGGGCCAGGGGATCTCGCGGCCGGGGTCGATGCCGGCGAGGTGCGCCGGGCCGTAGACAGGCTCGACGGCACGCCCCGAGATCGTCGTGAAGTCGCGGGTTCGGGCGGCGGCCGGGGAATCGCTGATCGCCACACCCTGGGCTGGCGGCCCGCTCGCAGCGGCCTCTGATTTCAACTGCATTGCTCCATTATACGGGCTCCGGCTCTCCCTTCGGCCGGGCTGCACTGAAGCCGCGCTCGCCTCGCGCACCGTGAAGGTGTCCGACGCACGACTCGCTCACCAGCGACCGCCCCGTACCGCAGGGCGATGCGGGCCTTCGCGGCGAAAGGCATCATCGTGAAGGGCGCGGGCACCGAGTTCGACCCGGTAGTCGTGGGCGCGTTCCTCGCCGCCTACCGCGAGGAGGCGCTCGAGCTCCCTCCCATGGTCGTCTGAGCGTCAGCCCGTCACAGGGTTCAGCAAGTCGCCGAGTGCGCGCAGCCGGTAGCCGCCCGACGGGGGGTTGCGGTAATTCAGCGCACGCTCCTGCGGCCGCAGGTCCGCCAGGTTCCTCATGGGCTCGAACTGGTGGCCTTCGTGCCACTCGTTGAAGGAGTTCAGATAGGTGAGGAAGAAGCCCCTGCGGGCGTTCGTGAGCGACGGATCGAGCTGCAGCCGACCGTCGCCTCGGCCGTCTCGCGAATGCGCGCCGTGCTGGCCCGCGCCGCCCGCGATCGAGCCCAGCGAGGAAGACCAATCGATCACGTCGTCGTCCGGCAGCCGGCGGGGCGGCCGGTAGCACGAGTCCGGGGGCACGTGGCGCAGCTCGATGCCGTCGAATCCCGGGTTGACGTTGAACGAGAACACGAGGTCGCGCGGCACGCACTCGGCCGCGGCGCCCGCCACTGCACGGGCTCGACGAAGTTGTCGTAGATCGCGATACCGTCGAAACCCGAGGCGCGGGTGCGCGTGAAGTCGAGCGAGTCGGCAAGGAGCGTGACGTGGTCGAAGTCGCCGCGCAGCTCCTCGCGCACCGCATCCGTCGCCCGCCGCCATTCAGCGTCCGCCGTGTAGTCGGGCACCGGGAAGGTCGCCCCGTGACAATCCGTGACCGTGCGGGTGACGATGGTTCGGAACGACTTGAACACGGGCCCGCTCCTGCGATCCGCATCCTCGAGCAGCAGGAAGCAGTCCCAGTGGCGCCGCTCGCCGTACTCGCGCACCAGGTACAGGATGTCGGCCAGGTAGGCGTCGGCGCGCCGGTTGGTGTAGGGCTCAAGGTGGAACGTGACGTGGATCCCGTGAGCCCTCATCACGTCCATGATCGTGGGCACGACGCGATCCGTGAATTCCCCTCTCCCCCACCAACTGAGGTTGATGGCGCCCACCCCCGCCCCGGCGATCCACTCCGCGTGGCGCTCGAGCGCCGCGGTGTCACGGGAATCGTAGGGACCGAGCAGCGGGAAGTACCTCGACGCGATGTCGTAGGGGGGCTCGCGGTCGGCCTCGTCCCAGTGCATCCACGGCTCGCGGAGGTACCACGGGTAGTACTCGAACACGAAGTGCCGCGGGACATCGCGGAAGCGCTGGCGCAGCGCGACACCGGCGGCCTCCCAGTCGAACGGCGGCCGCCGCGCGGCAAACGGCGGCACGCGCGCCTGGTCCAGCGGGAGGCGGTCGCCGGCGCGGAACGCCGCCGCCACCGAGGAATCCCCCCGCCACTGGCGTGACGGGTCGGGGAACCCGAGCGCGGCGCTCGACCAGGCTGCCGCCTGCCCGCCAATTGCGCGGCCGCCCGGGAACAGGGCAAGGGCCCCCGGCACAGTGGCCAGCGACCGCAGGAACCGTCGGCGGGACGTGTACATGTCCTCGACCCCTCGAGCCTGCCCCTCGACCCTCAACCGTCAACTGTCCGCGTCAGACCCCGCACAACTGTTCGGCCGCGCGACGCAGCGTGTCCTCGCGCTTCGCGAAGCAGAAGCGCAACACGGGCGGCGCCGGCGAGGTACAGGAACGCCGACGTGGGGATGGACGCCACGCCGTGCTCCCGCAGCAGCGCCATCGCGAAATCGCGGTCGGGGGCGCTGGAGATCGCCGAGTAGTCCAGCAGCTGGAAATACGTCCCCCGGCAGGGAACCGGTTTGAAGCGCGAGGATTCGAGGAGCCGAAGAAACAGGTCGCGCTTGCGCTGGTAGAACGCCGCGAGGTCGTCGTAGGAGGCCCGTGCGCGGACGAACTCCGCGTACGCGAGCTGTGACGGCGTGTGCGACGCGAAGGTCACGAACTGGTGGACCTTCCGGATCTCGTCCGTCAGGCCGGCCGGCGCGCTGACGTAGCCCACCTTCCAGCCGGTCGTGTGAAAGGTCTTGCCGAACGAGCTGACCACGCAGCTCCGGGCCGCGAGCGCGGGAGCCGCGACACGGACTCGTGTCGCCGGCCGTCGAAGATCACGTGCTCGTACACCTCGTCGCTGAGGACAATGACGCCCGTCCCGTCCAGGAGGGCCGCAAGGCGGTCCAGGTCGCTCGCGTCGAGCACCATGCCGCTCGGGTTGTGCGGCGAGTTCAGGATCACCAGGCGGGTCCGCGGCGAGAGGGCGCGCTTCACCTCGTCCCAGTCGATGCGGTAGCCGGGATAGCGCAGCGTGACGAACACCGGGATGCCGCCGTGGAGGCGGACGACCGGCACGTACGAGTCGTAGCACGGCTCGAAGAGGATCGCCTCGTCACCCGGGCCGACGAACGCCGAGATGGCGCAGAACATCCCCTCGGTGGCCCCCGACGTCACGGTGATCTCGGTGTCGGCATCGTACCGGGCGCCGTAGAGCGACAGGATCTTGGTCGCCAGCGCCTCGCGGAGCGCGTGCACGCCCTGCATGGGGGCGTACTGGTTGTTGCCTCGCCGCATGTGCTCCGAGACCGCCTGCACCAGCGCGGGATCGCAGTCGAAGTCCGGGAATCCCTGCGCGAGATTGATGGCGCCGTGCTCGGCCGCCAGCCGCGTCATCACGGAAAAGATTGTGATGCCGACGTCGGGCATCTTCGAAGGGAAGGCGGGGACGTCACTAGTCATGGATGGCGGTATTCTACCCCGCCGGTGTCACTGGCGGAGGCCCGTGACGAACACGGAACGCCCGGTCCAGGCCACGCGTTCCTGCGGGAGCCATGACGGCAGTGCCTGCCAGCCGACGCCGCCCGGCAGCCCGCGGTCGAGGATTGCCACCTGCGCGCCATCGGCAGTCCTCGGGTCCGCGAGGGCGAGCTGGAACTCCACGCCACCCGGCGGAGCGGCCACGTAGGACGCGCGCCACCGCCCGTCCACCACCCGTCCGGGGAAATTCGACGAGGCCGGCAGCACACCCGCCGGCAGCACCAGCATGACCGTGGCCGTGGGCGAATCGGGAACGACCTTCACGGTGAGCGTGACACCCCCCGACGGAGACCGTACGGAGCGGCCGACGACCGTTCCGGGGAACGGGTGCGCCGCCGGCCGCTCGAGACGGTCCACGTGCGCCCGCCACAGGCGTCCGATTGGGAAGTCCACCGGCGGACGGTCCTCGGCCGCCCGCCACGCCCCGGCGCCGGGGTAGCCCGGCAACAGGGCGTGATGGGGCGCGGGCTCGTTGCCGCCCACTTCCCAGTACTCCACCTGCGCGCTGCCAGGCGTCGCCGAGGCGTTGACGTAGCGCGCAGCGGCGAGCTGTGGCCGCGCGTGGCTGTAGCCCGCCGAGTTCCACGCACCAACGAACGCGACGACCACCAGCAAGGCCAGCGCCACGCCGGTCGCGCCGGACGACAGGCGGCGCCGGCCGGCGGCCGGCATCGCGGCGAGCAGAGGCGGGAGCAGCGGAATGGCGAAGACGATCACCAGCGCCGGGTACAGGTAGAGGGGCATGACGAAGGGCAGGCGGCCGAACATCGGGCTGACGAAGAAGAGGAGCCGGACGGCGCTGGGCAGCGCCAGCAACGCGCTCACCGCCAGTACCGCGAGCGAGACGAGCCGCACCGCGGTGCCGGACCTTGGCGGCACCGCCAGCAAGCCAAGCCCGGCAACGAGCAGCGGCCACGCCACCGCAAAGCCAGCTCCGGGGGCCGACATCTGCGCAAGCCCAGTGAGAGCGACCCACAGCGGGAGGACGATTGCCCAGACGCACACCGGCTCGGCGCAGCCGCGCGCGTGGACCGGGAGGCGCGCGACGAGCCGGGCGACCATCCACCAGGCGAGCAGTGCGCTCCCCAACAGGAGCAGCAGGAACAGCCCGGGCTTCGCGTACCACGGATGGAGCAAGGCCGTCGTTGCCCGCAGGAGCCACACGACGCCTGTCATCGCAAGTGCCACGAGGGCGACGCCTGCCAGCGCCCAGGCAAAACCGAGCAGCAGCCGCGCCAGGCCGGCGACGCGGGAGCCGGCCGCGAGCATCTTCAGCCAGGCGAGCGCGCCCAACGCCACCGCCAGCCAGCCGATGAGGGCCGTCGTTCGGGGTCCGTAAACGACGGCGACCCGCTCCGCCAGGTCGAAGTAGGTGGCGTGCTCTTCGGGAGCCCTTTGACGGATGTCCACGCCGTCGAGCGCCCGGACGATCGCCACCACGTTGTCGCCGGTGCTCTGAAGGGTGCGGTCCGAGAGGTTGGCTGCCGTGTCGCGCGGCGTGTGGTAAGCCTCGCTGTAGCCGACGGGGGCGAAGTTCAGTCCCGGGATGCCCAACCGCCGGATGACCGTGAAATCGGTGTCGTTCGGCAGGCGCTCGTAGATCTCGGTGGTGATCGAGTTGCCGGCGGGCGACGGGGCGGCGGCGGCCCAGGCTTTCACCAGCCAGGCGTTTCCCGGCCCGGTCTGGAAGAGCAGGCTCGGGCCCGTGGTCCCGACGGCCTCGAGGTTCAGGTACGCGCGCACGTGCGCCATCGCCGGGTCGTGCACGAGCGCCGCGGCGCCCATCAGCCCCAGTTCTTCCGCGTCGGTGACGGCGGCCACCAGCGTCCAGCGCGGGCCGGCGCGCTCGGCGAGCACCCTCGCCGCCTCGATCAGTACCGCGACCCCGAGCCCATCGTCGGCCGCGCCAACCGACTCCGGCGGCGAATCGTAATGGGTGACCAGTGCAACGGCGTCGGGCGACGAACCTCGCCGGACCCCGATGATGTTGAAGACCCGGGTGGTGAGCCCGGCTTCCGGCCGAGAGGCGTCGGCCTCCTGCACGCGGACGTCGAACCCCAGCTGCCGCAGGTGTCCGGTCAGGTACTCGCGCGCTCGGCGGTTGGCCTCGCTCCCCGCGGGCCGCGAGCCGATCGTGTCCGCGAGCATGCGAACGTGAGCTCGGGCCCTCGCTTCGGAGAACCCCGTCTCGGCACGGCCCGCGCACGCCGCGATCGCCAGGAGTGCGAGCGTGAACGAAACCAGGAGCAGGCGATGGCAATGGCCGCCTTCGATCCGGATCATCCGTGGCCTCCGTGACCTACCCGGACGTGCCATTCTAGTTGGTCGAGAGAGGAGGGTCGAGCGTCGAAAGTCCGCAGGTTCCGCGTGCTGCATGCTGCACCTGCATCCTGCATCGTGCATTCTGCATCCTGCATTTTGCATTCTGCATTTTGCATTTTGCATTACACTCACACGCAGGTTCCCTCAGGAGGTTTCATGCGCAGGCTCGTGATTGCCCTCGTCGTGTTCGCCGCAGTGCTCGCGGCTTCACCCGCCCGCGCCCAAGGCTTCTTCAGCCCGTTCTATGGGTACACCTACGGCAATGACGCGGGCAACTGCTCGTCGTTCTTCAGCGACTGTGAGGAGAAGAGAGGCAGCTACGGCGCGACCTTCGGCAAGTACGGGGTCATCGGCTTCGAGCAGGACATCAGCTGGACGCCGGAGTTCTTCGGGAAGGGCGCGGATTTGGACGACAACAGAGTCTTCACCGCGATGTCGAGCCTGATGGTCTCCATTCCCATCGGACCCCTGCGCCCGTACGGACTGTACGGCATCGGCCTCATCAAGACGAAGGTCCAGTTCACCGCGGCCGAGATCGCGGATTTCGGCGACACGTCGTTCGGCTACAACTACGGCCTCGGCGTATCGCTCCTCCTGCCGGCCCACCTGGGTATCCGCGCAGACTGGCGGCGCCTCCGCACGTTCGGGGGGCTCGAGATCCTGGGCATCGAGAGGGAGGAGGCGAAGCTGCAGTTCTCGCGCTTCAGCTTCGGCCTGGTGCTCCACTGACGGCGCCCCAGGCGGTAGTCGGAGGGCGGTCGGCGGGCTTCGCAGCTGACGCCGGCGTCTGACCCTCAGCTCTCTACCTGACCCTGAACGGCTTCCTGCGCAGCCGCTCCAGCGCCTTCGCGGCCGCGGCCATCCGCACCGGCTCACCCACGAGCCTCGCCCGCCACAGCAGGTTGTGCGGCGTGACGGTGGCCCCGACCATCTCCACCACCTCGGTTTCATAGCCAGCGGCCTCGAGCCGCCACGTACGCTCGGAGTCCACGACTGCCTGGAGGAAACGGCGGCGGACCGGGGCCTGCCGCGGCACCCCGACACTGGCCGCGAGCCGCTCCGCGAGCGCGGCGGAGGGCACCGCCTCGCTGGTGCAGCAGGGCACGAGCAGCAGGGTGCGGGCCCCGACCGCAATGCAGGCATCGATGATGGCGTCGGCTGCCGGCCCGCACGCGTGCAGGGCCACGACGATGGAGGGTGAGCGGGGCCAGGCATCGGGCCCGGAGACTTCCGCCCGGCGGCACTCGACGGGCACCGCCGAACCGAGGCGGGCGCAGGCCCGCTCGCTCGCTTCCACCCGCCGCGCTTCGCGCTCGAGCGTTATCACGCGGGCCTCGCGGCCGAGTGGTTCGAGCACGAGCTTCGCGG
The DNA here is from genome assembly GCA_963744445.1 of uncultured Acidobacteriota bacterium. Taxonomy (GTDB): domain Bacteria; phylum Acidobacteriota; class Vicinamibacteria; order Vicinamibacterales; family Fen-181; genus CAVUTP01. The sequence goes on along the minus strand of CAVUTP010000009.1, from coordinate 98,348 downwards.
CGAGGAGTCCAACGTAAGACTTCCCCGCCGCCGCGTCCACCAGCACCAGCGTCGAGCGGGCCGAGACCCGCCGCGCCGCCCGGCCGATCTCCTCCAGCATCGCGGCGACCTCGACGGCCTTGCGCCGGTCCTCCTGCCGCAACCCGGCGCCCTCGGCGTCGATGTACAAGCGATCGAGCCAGTCTTCGACCTCGGGGACGTGCATGCCCACCATTATCCGCCACGGCTGTCGCCGCGCGGCACCGCCACCCGGCCCACCCGCACCCGCACCACCGGCACTCGCCCCACCGACATTGCTCCGTCAGCACCTGGAGCACCTCAGCACCTCGAGCACCTCCGGCACCTCCGGCACCCCCAGCACCCGGTCTCTTTGCTGTCTCTTTGCTGTCCTTGACATCCGGTCCTGAGAGGCACAGATTGAACTCACCCGTCCGTCGTCTCCGAGCCCTCACCCTTGCCAGAGGAGGACGACGTGTCTCATCCCCGGCTCCGGATCAGCTACCGCGTCTTCACTGTGTTCCTCGTCGTCGGCTTCGTCATGCTGGCCTCGGCGGCAGCCGTGGTGCTCGGCACCGGCCAGGCCCGTCTTCGCGCGTCGTTCGGCGACCACCTCGGAAACGTGGCCGACCAGACGGCGGCAAACGTCGACAGCTACGTGTTCCGGCGCGCCATCGAAACCGCCATCCTGGCGGCCGTCCCCGAGGTCCGCCGGGGGGCGGCGGCCGCAAGCGCGGCAGCCGCCGATCCTGCCGTGACTCGCCGGCAGGACGAGGAGTGGCAGCAGACCCGGGCAGTTCCTGCGGCGCTTGCCGGCCTGCTGGACAACGATGCCTCGCGGTTCCTGTCGGAGGTCACCCGCAACGACCCGACCTACCGGGAGCTGCTGCTCGCCGATCGGCATGGGCGCCTCGTGGCGGCTTCGGCGAAGACCACCGACTACAACCAGGCCGACGAGGAGTGGTTCACCCGCACGCTCGAGGGCGGCACATCGGGTCGAATGCAGGTAGGCGGCATTACGTGGGACGAGAGCGCCAGCACGTGGGCGCTCGAGATCAGCGTGCCGGTCGAGGAAGCGGCCGCCTCTGGCCTGGTCGGCGTGCTGAAGGCCGTCATCGACGTTCGCGAGATTGTGGCCACCGTGGCGGCGGTGCGGCTGGGCGCCACGGGGGATGCCGCGCTCGTGCGCGACGACGGGGCGATGGTGCTGAGCGCGGCGCGGCCCGTCACCGGCGCCCAGTTCTTCGCAGCCGACCTGCTGCGCGAGCGGCTCCAGGCGGCCACCTCGGAACCGCAGGGCCCCATTTCCTTCGCGGCCAGGACGGCGGACGGCGATCCCCGCCTGGTCGGCGTCGGCCTGAGTCAGCTCAGGGCCAGCTACCCCGACTTGAAGTGGATCGTGGCCGTGTCGCAGGCCGAGTCGGAGCTGTTCGCGCCGGTCCAGGTACCAGCTCTGGTCGCTGCTGGGCGTGCTGGCGCTGATGGCGATTGCCGTGCTTGGCCTCGCGCTGTGGTTCTCGCTGCGCCTGGCGGCCCCGGGGCCGGTCGAAGACCTCCACCTCGTGGAACACCCGAAGGTGGAGACGATCGACGGCGAGTCGGTGTAGGGGACTTCACCACGAAGGGCACGAAGCTCACGAAGGCCGCTTTGAGGCGTCCGAAGACCCGCCCTCGGCGTGATCTCCTTCGTGTCCGTCGTGTTCTTCGTGGTTTCCTTCATCGTCGGCCGCTGGCGCGCGGCCTCGCTTCCCGTTACCATACGGCCCGCGGTAGCTTTTCCCTTCGTTCCGCGGCCTGCCAGCATGATTGAAGTCCGGGACGTGCGGTCGCGAGCAGAGATGCGCGCGTTCGTCTCCTTTCCCGAGCGCCTGTACGCCCGCCACCCGCAGTACGTCCCGAAGTTCTTCAGGGACGAGCTGAAGACGCTGGACCCCCGCTGCAACCCGGCTTTCGAGTACCTGTGACGCGCGGCTGTGGATGGCTTGGCGCGATGGCCAGCCGGTAGGCCGTGTGGCCGGCATCGTCAGCCACCGGGCGAACGAGACCTGGCGGCAGAAGCGAGCCCGGTTCGGCTGGCTGGACCTCGTGGACGATTGGGAGGTTGCCGCCGCGCTGCTCGGGACCGTGGAGTCGTGGGCAGCCGGTCAAGGGCTCGAGGCGGTCCATGGTCCCTTGGGATTCTGCGACCTGGACCGAGAAGGCATGCTCGTCGATGGGTTCGACGAGCTCGACATGCTGATCACCAACTACAACTTCCCGGTACTACCCGGTCCACCTCGAGGCCCTCGGGTACCGGCGGGACGTCGATTGGGTGGAATACCTGGTGTCGGTACCGTCCGAGATGCCTGCGAATGTCGAGCGCCTGTCGCGGGTCGTTCTCGAGCGATCCCATTTGCGCCTGGTGCCGACCCACGGCCGCCGCGACCTGGTCCCCTGGGTCTCCGGCGTCTTCGAGGTCATCAACGACAGCTACAAGGACCTCTACGCGGTGGTCGCGGTATCACCGCCGCAGATCGAGGACTACACCCGGACCTTCTTCGGGTTTCTCGACCACGAGTTGGTGAAGGTCGTCGTGGACCGCGACAACCGCGTGGCGGCGTTCGGCATCGCGATGCCGTCGCTGTCGCGCGCGCTCCAGCGGTGCCGCGGCCGCCTGTTCCCGCTGGGCTTCCTGTCCGTCCTTCGGGCGCTCCGCCGCAACGACCGCCTCGATTCCCTGCTCACCGGCGTCCGGCCGGACATCCAGAACAAGGGTGTCAACGCGGTGCTGATCAACGAGGTGTGGAAGGTGGCGTCCCGCCGGGGCATGAAGGTCGCCGAAACCGGGCCCGAGCTGGAGACGAACGACAAGATCCAGTCGCAGTGGAAGCACTTCGACTCGCGGCAGCACCGGCGTCGGCGCTGTTACTTGAAGATGCTCCGCGCGAATGGAGAAGGTGTCGCGCCGTCACAACAGCCAAAGAGGGGGGCCCCGGGCAACCTGACGGCGTGATCCCTTTCTCGATTCTCAATTCTCAATTCTCAATTTCTTGATTGCCGCCCGCACGCGAGGCTCGAGCCGGTCGCCCGCGGGCGCGAGCGGCAGCTCCAGCACGCTCTCCAGCGCGCGTGTGTACCACGCGACCCAGGCGTCGCGCAGGACGCGCTCCCCTGCCTCTGCCGCAGCCTTGTCCTTCGCCTCCGCGATGAACGCGGCCGACTGCCGGGCCTCGAGGTCGAGGCGCCGGCGCGCCGCTTCGGCGACCAGGTCGGCGACCGCCAGCGCGTCGGTCTCGCTCGCCGACGCCAGCAACATCGCCGTGGTCGCCACCGAGATGCCGACGTTGGCCATCACCGCCGGGCTCGTCTTGTCCGGTCGATCGAGGTTGGTGTGGTAGTAGCGATCCGTGAAGTGCGTGGCCAGCGCGGCGGGAATGTTCGCCTGCAGGAAGATGCTGTGGTCGCTCCCGCCCTCGTAAGGGCTCGTCTGCACCACCCAGCCGGTATCGCGGGCCCGGCGCAGCGCGGCCGCGAGGAACAGATCGTTCAGCAGGCTGCCCTTCAAGGCCTCGGCCTTGTAGGTGCTGCCGCTGCCGCCCAACCACTCGGTGTGGGGGTCCGACGGGCGAGCCCAGACGGCGGAGGGATCGGGCTCCTTCTCGATGAGGAACGTACCGCCGGTCTTGGCCGTGTCCTCGCCGGTCATGTCCAGCGAGATCATGTAACGCGTGCCGGCCTGCCGCGCGCGGTCCCGTTGAAGCCACTCGCGGCTCGCGCGCATCTCGTCGCCCCAGACGAACGTGATCGTGCGCCCGGGCGGCGGGATGGCCTTCGCGGCAATCGCGGCCTGCAGCGACCGGGCCAATTCCAGGAGCGTCCCGCACCCGCTCGCATCGTCGTTCGAGCCCGGCTCCTGGATGTGCGCCACCATCACGATGTGCTCGCTCTGGCTGACGCGGCCGGGAATCTCGGCGACGAGCAGCCGGCCCGGTCCCGGGTTGAAGCGCGTTTCGACATCCACCTTCACCGTCACCGGCCCCGCCTTCAGCCGCTCCTTCAGGCGGTCGGCCACCTTGCGGCTGGCCTTGAAGCCGAACGCCTTGAGCTTTTCGTCGTAGGGCACGCCGCCCCATTGGAAGACCTCGGGCGTCTCGTCCGGCCGGGTGTACGCCGGCGGCGGGGCGGTGCTGATCACGCCGATGGCGCCGCGCGTGCCTACCGCTTCACGCCACAGCGGCGCCCATCCTGCCGTCGCCCATCACCACCGCACCCTTGACGTCCACCGAGGCGTAGCTCGCGGCGTCGGTCCCACTGCCCACGTAGACCAGCGGGGCGCTGACACCGCCGGCCGGCGTCGAGAACGAGTTCATGCACAGCGCGATGTAATCGATTACCGGGTCGAAGACGCGCTCGGGCGTCGTTCCGGCCGCGGACTGGACGATCGTCATCTCGGCGCGCACCAGCTCCCAGCCGTTTCCGCCGTTCGGGTATTCCTCGATCGCCAGCACCGGGGAGACGGCGCCCGCGAGCGGCCCCTCCTTGAAGCCCGCCTCCATCAAACCCGCCTTGATGTGGTCAAGGGACGCGTTGAAGCCGGGGTTCACCGGGAGCCGCCAGAACCGGTCCATGAAGGTGACCGTGTTCATCGCGCGAGCCGGCTGGAAGCGGCTGGCCACGGCCTGGTAGATGGCCTCGGCCTGCTTCGGCAGCAGCTTCTCGAGGCCGGCGGCCGCTCGTACGACCGGGGCATCGATGGCCGCCGCGCGGGTGAAGCGAGTGGCCGGCGCAGGCTGGGCGGCGGGAGCAGGCGCCTGCCCTTCAACCGCCAGGGAACCGATCACGGCGAGTGCTGCGAAGAGCAAGAAACTGACGCGTTTGTTCGTGATCACGCTGATCCTCTCCGGTCCGGGTCGTTCCCTAACGAGCCCCCGCGACCCGGGCGAAGGCGGCGCATGCGATCGCGGTGTCCTGGAAGCCGACCCCGGTCAGGTCCACGATCGTGATCTGGGTGGGCGACGTGCGGCCAGCCCTCAGCCCCGCGACCACCTCACCGAGCTGGCCGTGCACGTCCGAGGCCGTCATCAACCCGGCAGCAACCGCGTGTTGAAGCTCGCCAAGACGGATGCACTGCGACGTCCGGTCGGTCACCACGATGTCCGCCGCCGCGAGACAGCGCGCCTCGACCTCCTGCTTGCCCGGGCCGTCGGAACCCACGGCCGTGACGTGCATCCCCGGGCGCAACCAGGCGGCCTTGACGAGCGGCACGCGCGAGGGCGTGACCGTCACGAGCACATCTGCAGCCGCGACCACCGCTTCGACCGACGGCGCGGCCACGGCTTCGATGCCGAGCGCGGCCTCGACCTCGCGGCAGTAGGCGGCCAGCCCCTCGGCATCGGGGCTCCACGCGACCACGCGCCGGAACGTGCGCACCTCGCGCAGGCACCACACCTGCTGCCGGGCCTGGATACCCGAGCCGACCACGCCCACCGTCTGGACGTCGTCCCTGGCCAGGGCTTCGGCCGCCACCGCGCCGGCCGCGCCGGTCCGCACGTCCGTCAGGTAGCCGTTGTCGAGCAGCAGCGCCGCGGGCATCCCGGTGGAGGCGTCGAACAGCGCCATCATGCCCGCGCCGGTGGGAAGGCCGATCTTCGGGTTGTCGTAGAACCCCGACGCGATCTTCACCGCGATGTACGGCATGCCCTCCACGTGGGCGGTCTTGACGTGGAACTCGCCGCGGGTGCCCGGGATCTCGAGGCCGATCGGGGCGGGAACGGTCGTGCGCCCGAGGCCGTCGGCCCGGAACGCTTCGCGAACGACGGCGACGGCATCGGCCGGAGTGATGACGGCGCGCAGTTCCGCTTCGGAAATCAGAGGCAGCATCGGAGGACAGCTTACCACTGCTCTATCTGGCGAATTGAGAATGGAGAATTGAGAATTGAGACGGGATCACGCTGTCAGCTGGCCCGTTACGGTGTGACGGCGGGACGCCTTCTCCATTCGCCATTCTCAATTCTCAATTCTCCATTCTCTTTGTCCTCCTCCAGGTACTCATGGAGGTTACTGCCAGCGGCCCCCGGCCGTCGGCGCTGGACGCCTCGCTGGCCACCTCCATCCGGTCCCTCGCGAGGGGACGGTACGTGAAGCGCTGGCGCGGCTGTCCCGCAACCGCCTCGCTCGAGAACGTAATCGTGCCGGAGTCGTGTGCAAAGCCAACGTCGAAGCGGACGACCTTGCCGTCGTTGTCGAGGTAGAGGGCCCGCAACTGTAAGCCCACTCCCCGAAACGACCAGCAGCAGTTCGTTCGCGCGCCCGTCCGCACCAGGGGTCGGCGCCCCGTCACCTGGATCCGGTGCAGGACGGCGCGGCCCCCGAGGTCCATTTCGAAGGAGAAGCGGCCCTTGAGGCCCGCGCCCGGCATCGGCTCCAGGTCCCAGCTGCCGAGCACGAAGTCAAAGACCTCCCGCAGCGCCCGCGCGGCCGGCGAGGGGACCGGCAGCGGCTGCGGCTGCTGCGGCTGGCCGCTTGCCGCGGCCTGGAGCGTCAGCCAGGCCGCGGCCAGCAGCCCAAGGCACAAGGCGGCAGGCGGAAGGCGAAACGTCATCACTTGGCACTCGGCTGCCAGCTGCAGCTGCCAGCTCACTCTGATCCTCGGCTCCCCCTTCAGCGCCTCGTTGATCGCCGCGATCTCCCCGGCCTCCAGAGCCTTGAGCTTGGCCTCCGCCTTCTCCACGGTCGCCGACAGGTCCTTCATCCGCGTCAGCTCGCCCTCGTTCGGCCGCCGGAAGCCCGCGGTTGAAGTACCCGACCACCGACTGCACGTCCTCGCGCAGCCGGGGGTACTGCCGGTAGCCCAGCCCCGCGATCTGGCCGCGCGAGCTCCTCGTCTCGGAACGCCTTCACCTTCGACACGGCCTCGTTTACCGAGCCGGCGGTAGGAGGGCGGTTCCGCCTGGCGCCCCGCCTGCGTGTCGATTGCCGCCGAGTTGCGCCAGGACCGAATCCACGCGCTCCACCACCGCGTTCACACGCCGCTGCAACGCGAGCGCCGTGAACGCCGCCTGCAGCTGCGCCTCGAGATCCGCCGCCGCCACCTGGACGCCGGGATCGAGCCGGACCGAAACCTGCCCCGTCAGCTCCTTGTCCCCCGGCCGCCACCTTCACCGTGTACTCGCCGGGGTTCACGGCTGGCCCCTGCGGCCCGCCGCCGAAGCGCCCTCCGGCCGGCGGTTCCGGCGACGCGCCCGTGACCGGCGCCGGCCTGCTCGCCGGGTATGTCGTGCCGCAGGTTCCACGCGAACCGGTTCACGCCCGCCTCGCCCCTCGCGCGCAGCGTCCGCACGGTCTTGCCGGCCTTGTCGGCGATGGTGATCGTCACCGGCTGCGCCGGCGCTGTCTTGAGATACACGTTGATCCACGCGCCGGGCTGACGGGTTCGGCGCAAGCCAGTCGCGCTCGTTCGCTGCGGAACGTGGACCCGCCGCCCCGCCCATCGGATGGCGGGCCGAACCGGGAACAGGTAGGCGTCCGCCTTCACCGCCGTCTGCAGCTGCTGCAGCGGCGACGCGTCGTCCAGGATGTAGATGCCGCGGCCGTGCGTGGCGACGATGATGTCGTTGTCGCGCGGATGGATGGCGATGTCGCGCACGGCGACCGGCGGGATGTTGTTGCGGATCGACACCCACGTGGCGCCCGCGTCCCACGACGCGTAGAGGCCGAACTCGGTCCCCGCGTAGAGCAGGTCCCTTGACCTTCGGGTCCTCGCGGATGACGTGCGACCAGCCGCGCGCCGGGCAGGCCGCCGGTGATCTTCGTCCACGTCCTCCCGAAGTCGGTCGTCCTGTAGAAGTACGGCGCGTAGTCGCCGTCCTGCCAGTGGCTGGCCGAGACGTAGGCGGTGCCGGCGTCGAAGTGCGACGCCTCGACCTTGTTGACCCAGGCGTTCGGCGCGAGGCCGGTCATGGCCTTGACCGTGTTCGTCCACGTCTTCCCGCCGTCACGCGTCACCTGCACGTTTCCGTCGTCGGTGCCCGCCCAGATGACGTTGGGATCCACCGGCGACGGCCCGATCGAGATGATGGTGCAGTGGAACTCGGCGGCCGTGTTGTCGGTGACGATCTTGCCGCCCGACGACTGCTGCTTCGCCTTGTCGTTGGTCGTCAGGTCGGGGCTGATCACCTGCCCACGAATGCCCGTAGTCGGTCGTCTTGAAGAGGACGTTGCCGCCGTAGTAGACCGTCTTCGGGTCCTGCGGCGAGAGCACGATCGGCGCGTTCCAGTTGAAGCGGTACTTCTGAGGCGCCATCCACTGCCCGCTCGAGCCGATCCCGCCCGGGTACGGGTTGATGCCCCACGACGTGCCCGGTTCGGCGATCGGTCAGGCTGATCACCCCGCCCTGCAGGTTGTTGTAGACCAGGTGCGGGTCCTTCAGGTCGGGGACGCCGAAGAACCCGTCCCCGCCGCCCACGTTCTGCCACGCGCTCCTCGGGGTTCCAGGCGAGCCGGGCGACTGGCTCGGCCCGCACCAGGTGCCGTTGTCCTGCAGTCCGCCGCACAGGTGATACGGCGTCTGCAGGTCGTAGGCGACGTTGTAGAACTGCGTGAACGGGATGTTGTTGAGGATGTCGAACGTGCGTCCCGCATCGTACGAGATCTGGAACCCGCCGTCGTCCCCCAGGAGGATGCGGTGCGGGTTCGCCGGGTCGATCCACATCGCCTGGTGGTCGCCGTGCGTGGCGTTGCCGATGCGGCTGAAGTTGCGGCCACCGTCCTCCGACTTGTAGAGACTGCCGGCAAGAGCGTAGACCGTATTGGGGTTCTGCGGATCGACCCTGATGTCGGCGTAGTAGAACGGCCGGAAATTGATGTTCGGGTCGCGGCTGACCATCCGCCACGTCGCCCCGGCGTCGTCGGTCCGCCACAGCTCTCCCTCGTCCTTGGTCTCGGAGATGACGTAGACCATGCTGGGGCTGCTGCGGGCGACGGCAATTCCGATGCGGTCCATCAGCCCCTTGGGCAGACCGCGATTCGCATCAGGACCTGAAAGACGAGTCCAGGTGGCGCCGCCGTCGAACGACTTGTAAACCGCCGTGTCGCCGCCGCCCGACTCGGTGTACCAAGCCCACCGCCGGAACGTCCACATCCCGGCGTAGACGATGTTCGCGTTGGTGGGATCGATATCCACGTCGGAGCAGCCGGTGAGGTCGTTGACGTAGAGGATCTTCTTCCACGAGCGACCGCCGTCGGTGGTCTTGAAGAGGCCGCGCTCCACGTTGGGGCCCCACTCCCGGCCGAGGGCGCAGGCGTAAACGACGTCGGCATTGCGCGGGTCGATCACCAGGCGGGCAATCTTCTCGGTGTCGGGGAGGCCGACGTTGGTCCAGTGCCCGCCGGCATCGATCGACTTGTAGATGCCGTCGCCGATCGACGCGTCGTTGCGGGGGTTGCCCTCACCGCTGCCGACGTAGATGACGTTCGGGTCGGTAGGCGCGATGGCGATGGCGCCAATGGAGGCGACCGGCTGATCGTCGAAGATCGGCGTCCAGGTGACGGCGCCGTTGGTCGTCTTGAAGATGCCGCCCACGGCTCCGGCGACGTACATCGTGTGGATGTCCCCGGGCAGGCCCACGAAGACCGGGACGCGGCCGGCCTGCGCCGTGGGACCGATGTTGCGCCACTGCAGTCGCAGCAACGGTTCCGGCGTGGTTCCGGAGGACTTGACGGCGGGCGATGCGGCGGCCGGCTGGACTGCCGGAGCGCCCTGGGGTCCGTCATGCCCGGTCGCCCACAGGCCGCCCGTCCCGGACAGCGCCGCAACGACGAGAACCGCCGCCACGAACCCCCACAGGTTCCGCTCTCTCGCGCTCATGGGCACCTCGCTCAAGCGTGCTGAATTTGCTGCGGGAGATTGTATGGCAGGTGGGAAGGGGGAGGGGGGTGAAGAACGGATCACCTGGCAACTGACCACTTCGCCAGGGAGCAATTGGGTCCCTCCCAAAGTGGTCCCTTGCCAACTGACAGGCGGAGCGCGGACTACCGCTCCCCGAGCGTGGCCTCCAGCGTCAGTTCCTTCCCCTGTCGCAGAACGGTGACCCGCACTGTCTGACCAGGTGTGAGCGTCTTGAGCAGCTCGGAGTAGCCTTGCAGGTTGGCGATCGGTTTCCCGTCGAGCGCGGTGAGCACGTCGCCTGCCTGGATCCCGGCCTTCTCCGCTGCGGATCCCGGCACCAGGCCGGTCACCCGCACCCCCGGCCCCTCGAAGCCAAAATCGGGCACGGTCCCGAGGCTCACGCGCCGAGCGGCCGTCGGCTGCCCAGCTTGCGACGGCCGCTCGGGCGCCGAAGCCCGCGAAGCGGGCGAAGGCGGCCCTATCGTTACCGTCATCGGCTCTGCCCGCTCCGCGAGGTAAGCCACCCCCTCGCGCACGAACGTCGCCACCTTCACGAGCCCTGGGTAATCGATTCTTGTCGGCAGTGTCAGACGGGCGGTGGTAGTCCGCATGCGCGCCCGCGAAGATTCTGGACCGCCGGCACACCCTTCCGGATGAAGCTCACCTGGTCCGACGCCTGGACGGACTCCGGGACGTTGCGGCTCTCGATGCCGGTGACGAAGCCCGCCCCGCGGAAGATGTGCTGCCACTCCGACGCGGTGCCGGTTCCGAGCACGGACAGGCGCTGCTCGCCAAGCCGGCCGACGGTGTCGAGGTTGATGACGCCGATCGTCTTCTCGATTGGGAAGGGCCCGGGGTGCTCCACGTAGTAGGAGGACCCGACCAGGCCGGCCTCCTCGCCGGTGAACGCCACGAACACGATTGACCGGGACGGCTTCTCGGCCGCCGCCATCGCCCGCGCCAGCTCGAGCATCACGGCCACCCCGCTCGCATTGTCGTCGGCACCCGCGTGCAGCTGCCCCTCGTTCCCCTGGTGGACGTCCGGCCACCCGGTTCCCAGGTGGTCGTAGTGCGCGGACACCACCACCGACTGCCCCTTCCACTCGGCCCTCGTGCCGGGGATGTACCCGATGACATTTGCGACCGTCTTCGGCTCGCGCGCGGGGCCGACCGGCATCGTGAAGGTCTGGAGGTAGCCGCCGCCCGCCCCGCCCGGCGCGAGGCCCAGGGCCTTGAACCGCTCCGTGATGTACTTCGCGGCCGCCTCGTGGCCGGCAGTCCCCGGCATCCGGCCCTCGCGCGCCGGGTCGGCGAGGAACGTGACGTGCTCGGTGAGCGCCTGCTGGGAGAAGACAGGAGGCAACTCCGCGAGCGCCTTGCGCCGGTCGGCGGCGAGAGGGGGTATTGCCGCCGCCCGTCTCGCCGCCTGCCCCGCCGAAGCGCCGGTGGCGCGGAGGCGGGAAGCGGCTTCAGGCGAAGCGTCCGGGCCGCGAAGGCGGACCAGGTCCACCCTCATCGGCGAGTCGGTCCCCGCCCACTGCCCCTTCAGCATGTTCACCGGCTCGTCGCCCTCGAACCCGAGGTACCAGGTACTTGCCGTAGTGCGGCAGCTTCCGGCCCAGGCCGGGGAACGCCGCGGACGGGTCGATCGCGAGCAGGCCGATTGCCTTTTCGAGATTGCGCGGGTGGCGCGCGGTCAGGACCAGCGTGTGGCCTGCCAGCGCCATCCGCTCGCCGTCCACCTCGAACGTCCCGCGGCCCTCGGACCAGTTCCCCTGCCCGGCGCCGCCCGGGAACAGCCGCCCGGCCCAGCGGTTGGCCCGCCCGGCGATCCACACCGCCCGGTCGGCTGGCAGTTCCGCCACGTCGGCGTCGGTCTTCACCTCGATGGCGTGGGTGGACGTGGCCCACCCCTTGAACAGGGCCTGCCACGCCTCGAGTTCCGCGGCTGGCGCGCCAGCGGGCACCACGGCCAGGACGCGCGGCTCGCCGAAGATCTGGCCGATGGAGGGCGGGGTCTCGCGGGGATCCAGCTTGCGGAACACGTCGAAGCGCGGATCGACGTAGAGCGCCAGCGGCTCGGCCTCCCCCGCGAACTGGAAAGGCTGCTCCGCTCCCGCCAGGCGCACGACCTTGCGTTCCTCGCCCTTCGCGGTCTGCAGGACCACAGGCACGTCCATCGCGAACGGCTCCCCGCCCTGCGTTTGGCTCAGGGTGCCGCGCACCTCTCCGCCCTTGACCTCGACACCCTTCACCGCCAGCACCGGTGCCCCCGCACGGGCGATCCAATCCTGGAAGAAACGCGCGAGGTCGCGGCCGCTCACCGCTTCCGCGGTCTTCTGAAAGTCCCCGAACGACGCCCGCTTCCCCTTGAAATCACGATAGAAGCGGGCCACCGTCTTCCGGAACGCATCGTCGCCGACGGCGAGCCGCAGCATGTGGAAGGCCATCAGCGATTTCCCGTACCCCACGGCCTCGGTGGAGGCGCTCTCGCGCGAGCGGAACGCGGTCAGCGGGAAGTCGCGGCCCTCTTTCACGTAGTCGCGGTACTTCTGGAGGGTCGATCGGCGGTACTCGTCACCCGTCCCGCGCTGCTCCTGGATCAGGTGGTCGGCCATGTAAGCGGTCAGGCCCTCGCACCAGTTGCCGCTCCCGTAGTCCACGAACACCGAGTTCCCCCACCAGTTGTGGAGGATCTCGTGCGGGTACGACGAGTTGATGATGAACGGGAAGCGGATGATCTCCCGGCCGAGCAGCGTGAAGGTCGGCATGCCGTAGCCGGTCTCCCAGAAGTTCTCGACCAGCGCGAACTTGCGGTAGGGATACGGGCCGATGAGCTGCCGGTACATCTCGAGGTACTGCGAGGTCGCCGCCAGGTACTTGCCCGCCGTCGCATCGTCCTTCTCGTGCAGGTAGACCAGCGTCTCGACCGCGCCCGCCGAATCACGCCAGGCCTGGAGCGGCCCGCCGACCAGGTAGATCTCGTCCATCGCGCCGCCGGAGTCCCACCGTGCACGGCCCCTGCTCGTCCCGCGACGTGCCGTTGCCCTGCGAGACGACGTGCCATCCGTCCGGCTGCTGCACGTCGAGCGTGAACTCGAGGAGCTCGCGGTTGAAGGACGGGTACCAGAACCCGCTGCCGGCCAGGTAGACGCCCTCGCGCCCGAGGATGCCCGCCGTTTCGCGGAAGCCCCGCGTGTACTGCTCCCGCTCGTCGGACAGCCCGAAATTCACCGCGCCCTCGTAGGCAACGGTGATGGCCGCCTGGCCCGCCGGGAGGATCGACTCGATAGCGCTTCACGCCGGCCTGCCGCGACAGATCCTGGCTGGTGCCGTTGATCCCGAAGAACGTCGCGTCGCCGCCGAGCGGCACCTCGCGCGCCTCCGGTTCGCTGCGCGTGAGGCGCAGGGCCCCGTTCAGCACGAAGTCCACCACGCCGTCCGCCGGGCGCGCCGGCAGCTGCACCGCGTCCGACACGACGAGCTTGTGGCTGCGCGGGGTCGAGCGAGACGGTCATCGCGTGCCTCACCCGTCCTTCGATGGGACCGGCATGGGCGGCCACAGCGGACAGAGGCAGGGCGATGACGAGAGCGGTCAGCACACGAGACAGAGGCATGGAAGCTCCCCGTATGTTTATCCAGTATATGTAATAGCGCCTTCCGCCTCTTGACTTCTCCCTGCCGTCCCAAATAGGCTGACAGGTGGACCGTAAGCGGTGCCCCGGCAAGGGCCCGCAGCGGCTGCCCGACACGTCCTGCCCAGGCCCCCTCCGCCGACACGCCCTGACCGGTGCTATGTTCCCTAAACCCCCGGTGGTCAGGTGCGCGCACCCTGACGTTCGATCAAGGCGGGGGACGGGAGGCGGAGGGCGGTTGCACGGCCCGAAGCCGGCCCCGGCCGGAAGCCCGAAGTCCGAAGCCACATGAGAGGCCTTACTACCGTCTCCTTCGAGACGGAATCGACAGCAGAAAGAGGGGATAATCCGTGAACAAGAAGGCGTTCAACCCGTTCGAGATGGCGCAGGCCCAGTTCGACAAGGTTGCGGACATCATCAACCTGGACGCGGGCACGCGCGAGCTCCTGCGCAACCCGATCCGGGAGTACTCGTTCGCAGTCCCGGTTCGCATGGACGACGGGTGCGTGAAGGTATTCCGCGGCTTCCGCGTGCAGCACAACGACGCGCGCGGCCCGGCCAAGGGCGGCATCCGGTTCCACCCGCATGAGACCCTGGACACGGTGCGTGCGCTGGCGACGTGGATGACCTGGAAGTGCTCGGTCGTGGACATCCCCCTCGGCGGTGGCAAGGGCGGCGTGATTTGCGATCCGCACAACCTCAGCCAGCGCGAGCAGGAGTTGATCTGCCGCGGCTGGGTTCGCCAGATGGCCAAGAACGTCGGCCCGGTGAACGACGTCCCGGCCCCCGACGTGATGACCAACCCGCAGCACATGCTCTGGATGCTCGACGAGTTCGAGTCGATCCACGGCGGCCGCTTCCCCGGCTTCATCACCGGCAAGCCGGTGGGCATGGGCGGCTCCCTCGGCCGGACCGAGGCGACGGGCTACGGCGTCATCTTCACGGTGCGGGAGGCGCTGCGCAACATGGGCCTCAAGCCGGCCGAGTGCACGGCCGCCTGTCAGGGCTTCGGCAACGTGTCGCAGTACGCCGTGCGGCTCTTCAGGGAACTGGGCGGCAAGGTGATCTGCGTGTCGTCCTGGGACCAGGAAGACCAGACCTCCTACACCTTCCGGAAGATGGAAGGCGTGGACCCGGACGAGTTGATGGGCATCACCGACCACTTCGGCGGCATCGACAAGGCGAAGGCCCGGAAGCTCGGGTACGAGGTGCTGCCTGGCGACGCCTGGATCGAGCAGGAAGTGGACATCCTCCTGCCCTGCGCGCTCGAGAACCAGGTCACCGGTGAGAACGTCAAGAAGATCCACGGCAAGGTCAAGCTGATCGCCGAGGGCGCCAACGGCCCGACCACGCCGGAAGCCGACAAGGTCATCCACGAGCGCGGACATCTTCCTGATCCCCGACTTCCTGGCCAACGCCGGCGGCGTCACCTGCAGCTACTTCGAGCAGGTGCAGGGCAACATGAACTACTACTGGGAGAAGGACGAGGTTCTTGGCAAGCTGGACGTCAAGATGACCTCGGCGTTCACCGCGGTGAGCGAGCTGGCGCGGAAGCAGAAGCTGTACATGCGCGACGCCGCGTATGTAATCTCGGTGAACCGCGTCGCCAAGGCGTGCCACGACCGGGGATGGGTCTAGAACTTCACGAGTTGTCCAGTTGGCAGTTGTCTATTTGAAGTTGGCCACGTTGGCTAAGTAGGCAGTTGCCAAGTGACGGCGACATCGGGCGGCGTTTCCGAAAGGGGGCGCCGCCCTTGTTTTTTCTGCGGGCCGGATTGGTTATTCTCGAACCGGGCTGAGGCGCCCCGTTCCATGCCCGCGATTCCCACCCCACGACCGACGGTTCCCGCGTTCGACCGCCAGTTCTTCGACGGTTCCGAGCCCTTCACGTGCATCGGGGGCGGAGCCTTCGGCGGAAAGGCACACAGCCTCCTGTCGGTGAAGGATCTGCTCGAAACCGCGCTCGAGCCACGCCACCGGCGGCGCTTTCGTGTCGGCGTCCCGAGGCTGACCGTCATCGCCACCGACATGTTCGACAAGTTCATGACCGCGAACGGGCTGTGGGAGATGGTCGCATCGGGCGCCTCCGACCACAGGCTGGCCATGGCCTTCCAGGCGGCCGAGCTGCCGGCTGACCTGGTGGGAGACCTCTGGGCCCTCGTGCGGCAGGTGCACACGCCTCTGGCGGTCCGATCGTCGAGCCTGCTCGAGGACGCGCTGCGCCAGCCCTTCGCCGGCGTGTATGCGACCAAGATGATCCCCAACAACCAGCACGACGCGGAAACGCGGTTCCGCCGGCTGGTGGAGGCCATCAAGCTGGTTTACGCGTCCACGTTCTTCGAGAACGCCCGCAACTACCGGCGAATTGCCAGCGGCGGCGGCGAGGACCGGATGGCGGTGATCATCCAGGCCATCGCCGGGCGGCGGCACCGCGACCGCTTCTACCCCGAGCTCTCCGGGGTGGCCCGCTCTTACAGCTTCTACCGCTCCGGCAATGCGCGGCCCGAGGACGGCGTGGTGAACCTGGCGCTCGGCCTTGGCAAGACGATCGTGGACGGCGGCACCACGTGGAGCTATTCGCCGGCCTACCCCCAGGCGACGCCGCCCTACAGCTCGATCGGCGAGCTGATGAAGAAGACGCAGGTGGACTTCTGGGCCGTGAACATGGGCCACGTGCCGAGCTACGACCCGGTCACCGAAACCGAGTACCTGGTGAAGGGCGGGCTCGAAGACGCCGAGGAAGACGAGGTGCTCCGCTTCCTTGCCTCCACCTACGACACGCGGTCCGATCGCCTCTCCATGGGCGTCGGCATCCGTGGGCCCGCGCGCCCTCACGTTCGCGCCGCTGCTCTCCCTCGAGGAGTTCCCGCTCAACGACCTCCTGCGCTCGCTCCTCGCGGCTCTGCGCCGACGCGCTCCAGGCCCCGGTCGAGATCGAGTTCGCCACCACGTTCCCGGACGACGACCGATTCCCCCGCGGAGTTCGCCTTCTTGCAGGTCCGCCCGATGTCCGTTTCGGACGCGGTCGTGGACATCGACCTCCGGGCCATTGCACGTGAGGAGCTGCTTCTCGCCTCCGAGCGCGTGATGGGCAACGGCGTCGTGCAGGACGTCTCGGACGTGGTCTACGTGCGGCCCGATCATTTCGAGGCCCGGCACACGCCGGCCGTCGCCCAGGAACTCGCCCGCATCAACCAGCGGCTGGTCGATGAGGGCCGGCCCTATCTTCTGATCGGCTTCGGCCGCTGGGGCAGCTCGGATCCCTGGCTTGGAATCCCCGTCGAGTGGTCGCAAATCAACGGGGCGCGCGCGATCGTCGAGGCCACGTTGCCCGCCATGAACGTCGACCTCAGCCAGGGTTCGCATTTCTTCCACAACATCTCCGCGTTCGACGTCAGCTACTTCTCGGTGCCGTTCCACGCCGACATCCCCATCGACTGGGAAGGCCTGGCACGGCGGCCCGCCGAGCACGAGACAGACCTCGTTCGTCACGTCCGACTGGACCGGCCGCTGCTGATCGAGGTGGACGGACGCCAGGGGCTGGGGGCGATCCGCTGGGGCAAGCCTCTCTCGACGGGAGTTCAGTTGTCTTGACCACGAAGAACGGAAGGCACGAAGGCCACCAAGCCTTCTTCTTCGTGTTCTCTTGATCTTCGTGGTTTCGTCCGTTGTCAAGCGAAGCGAGTACCGGGACTAAGCAACGGTTGCATCCATGAATACTCCGCACAGGCCGGTTGACAGCATCATCGAGCAGCTCCAGGAACGCGCCAAGGAACTGCACACGCTCTACCAGGTCCACGAGCTGACCAACATCCCTGGCACGCCGCTCGAGGAGGTGTGCCGGCGCGTCTCGGAGGTGTTGCCCGCCGGCTGGCAGTTCTCCAGCGTCTGCTGGGCCAGGGTCACGCTCGAAGGCACGGTGTACCAGCCGCCGGACACGACCGACACGCCGTGGAGACAGTTCGCGGACGTCATCCTGCAGGGCGAGAGCCTCGGGTTGATCGAGGTGTTCTACACGCGGCAGATGCCGCGCGCGGACGAGGGGCCGTTCCTGAAGGAGGAACGGAAACTGATCAACACGGTGGCCGAGCGCCTCGCGCACTTCCTCATGCAGCGCCGGCTGCAGTCCACGCTGAGCAACTGGCAGTCGGCGATGGAGGGGCTCTCCTCACCCGACAAGCGCGAGTGGCTCGTCATCATCGACTTCCTGCGCAAGACCGACCAGCAGCTCCTGATGCGCATCTCGCGGCGCATGCTGAACTACCTCTGCTGGAACGGCATCCAGGAGGCGATCGAGCTGCTCGGCCGCTTCGCCACCGACTTCGCCCAGCACGACACCGGCACCGAGGACAACTCGCCCCTCCGGCGCAAGAGCATGGAGGATCTCCTCGAGCTCACCGACGATGCCTTCAAGATCGCGGCGGAGAGCCTCAGCGAGGGCGAGATTGTCTCGTGCATCCAGAAGTGGATCAAGGACGACAAGTCCGGGTTCCTCGTCGAGGCCGTCGAGAACCAGTGCACCTCGCTGTCCGACATCGGCCAGGCGCTCGACCGCTACCACCAGCTCTCGGTGCAGGACGTCGAGCTGTCTCCGGCCGTGCAGGTGGGGTTGAGGGTGAACCTCGCCCGGCGGTTCTTCACCGAGGATCTCGAGTTCATCAACACGGCCAAGCGCTACATCGGGATCGCGGACTTCTACGAGCTGGTGCACCACATCATCAGCACCACCGCCAGCCACGGGAAGCTCGGCGGCAAGAGCTCGGGGATGCTGCTCGCCTCCCAGATTGTCAAGAAGTCCGACGAGTACGCCGACCTGCTCAGCGACATCAAGGTCCCCAAGACGTGGTACATCGCGTCGGATGGGCTCATGAGCTTCGTCGAGTACAACCAGATGGAGGACGTGTACAACCGGAAGTACCTCGAGATTGAGCAGATTCGACGGCGAGTACCCGCACATCGTGCAGGTGTTCAAGAACTCGAGGTTCGCCCCGGAAATCGTCAGGGGGCTCTCGCTCGCGCTCGACGATCTCGAAGGGCGCCCGCTCATCGTCCGCAGCTCCAGCCTCCTCGAGGACCGGATGGGGGCGGCCTTCTCGGGCAAGTACAAGAGCCTCTTCCTGGCGAACGTCGGCACCAAGAACGAGCGCCTCAGCGCCCTGATGGACGCCATCGCCGAGGTCTACGCCTCGTTGTTCGGCGCCGACCCGATCGAATACCGCGCCGAGCGGAACCTCCTCGACCTCCACGAGGAGATGGGCATCATGATCCAGGAGGTGGTCGGCACCCGGGTCGGCCCCTACTTCATGCCCTCGTACGCCGGCGTGGCGTTCAGCAACAACGAGTTCCGGTGGTCGCCGCGCATTCGCCGCGACGACGGCCTGGTGCGCCTGGTGCCAGGCCTCGGCACCCGCGCGGTGGACCGCGTGGGCGACGACTACCCGGTCCTCGTGGCGCCCGGCCAGCCGGGCCTGCGCGTCAACGTCACCAGCGACGAGGTGTTCCGCTACGCGCCCCGTCAGATTGACGTGATCAACCTGGAGACGCGCCGCTTCGAGACGCTCGACATCGACGACCTCATCCGCGAGTGGGGTCCCGAGTACCCGGCGCTGTCGCAGATCGCCTCGGTCTTCGACCGGGACGGCATCCAGCGCCCGCTCGGCTTCGACTGGGAGCCGGGCGACGGCCGGCGTGGTGGTCACCTTCGAGGGCCTGATCGCGAACACGCCCTTCATGGCGCGCATGCGCGGCCTCCTCAAGCTGCTGCGGGAGAAGATGGGCGTGCCGGTGGACGTCGAGTTCGCCTGCGACGGCCGAGACTTCTACCTGCTGCAGTGCCGGCCCCAGAGCTACTCGCTCGCGGCCGTCCCGTCGCCGATCCCGCGCGACCTTCCGCGTGACCGCATCCTCTTCTCCGCCAGCAAGTACGTGTC
Organism: uncultured Acidobacteriota bacterium; assembly: GCA_963744445.1. GTDB lineage: Bacteria > Acidobacteriota > Vicinamibacteria > Vicinamibacterales > Fen-181 > CAVUTP01. The sequence goes on along the minus strand of CAVUTP010000009.1, from coordinate 78,920 downwards.
GAACGGCCGCGTCCCCGAGATCACCCACGTCGTCTACGTGGACCCGGAACAGTACGACAGGCTCGAGAGCCTCTCGGACTTGAAGGACGTCGGCCGCGCGGTCGGGCGGCTGAACAAGATGCTCCCCAAGCGCCAGTTCATCCTGATGGGGCCCGGCCGCTGGGGGAGCCGGGGCGACATCAAGCTCGGGGTCAGTGTCACCTACTCCGACATCAACAACACCGCGGTCCTGATGGAGATTGCGGCGAGACGCGGGAACTACGTGCCCGACCTGTCGTTCGGCACGCATTTCTTCCAGGATCTCGTCGAGGCCGGCATCCGGTATCTCCCCCTGTTCCCGGACGACGGGACCGCGATCTTCAACGAGCTGTTTCTCCGGCGCTCGCCGAACATCCTGGCGGACCTGCTCCCCGAGTACGCCCACCTGACGGACGTCGTGCGCGTCATCGACATCGTGAAGGCCAGCGACGGCCTCGCGCTGCACGTCCTCATGAACGCGGACCTCGACGAGGCCGTGGGCTACCTCGGCACGCCCACGCACGCCAAGGCCCCCTCGTCTTTGGAGCGGAAGAGCGAGCCGGCCAGCCTGACCGAGGACCACTGGCGCTGGCGCCTCCGCATGGCCGAGCATCTCGCCGCGCAACTGGAGGCCGAGAGGTTCGGCGTCAAGGGGATGTACGTCTTCGGCAGCACGAAGAACGCGACGGCCGGCGGCGGCAGCGACATCGACCTGATCGTCCACATCGACTCGACGCTCGAGCAGCGGCGGGCGCTCGAGGCCTGGCTCGAGGGTTGGAGCCTCTGCCTCAGCCAGATGAACTACCTGCGGACCGGCTACAAGACCGACGGCCTGCTCGACGTGCACTACGTCACCGACGCGGACATCAAGGTCCGCACGAGCTGGGCCTCGAAGATCGGCGCGATCACCGACCCGGCCAGGCCGCTGCAGCTGCGACAGAAGGCGGAGGTCTGAACGCGACGCTCCGTCCCCCCGGCGTGACGCCTGTCCCGCCTGCCGCCTACCGCCCACCGCCTGACCGACGCCCTCAAACGAGAGTGCGGGTGGCGTCGGCCGGCCAGTCCGCGTCGAAGCGGACCAGCGCGAGTTCGGGTCCGTCGTGCGCGGCGGAGAGGGCGTCCGTGTTACCGAGCCGCGTGCGCCACTCGCCCGTGAGGCGGGCCGATTCGTGCACGTGGCCGTGCAGCGTGATCAGCGGCGACCGCCGCAGGATGAACCGCTGGATGGCAATGCTGCCGACGTGGACGTCGAGCGGCACGTGATCGATGCTCCGGCCGTCGAGCGCGGCGCGGTCGAGTGCGGTTCCGTACGGCGGCGAGTGAAACAGGAAGATGGCCCGTGAGAGGTCGCCGCCCTCGGCCAGGGCGTTCAGGTCGGCCTCGATTGTCCCGTACCGCGCGTCGTGGGCGTCAACCGGCACCGTCCGCCAGCCTTCTTCCGGCGAGCAGCATCCCGGGTCCACGAACCGCGACACGTCGTAGCGCTCCCAGTCCTTCAACTGGAACGGCGTCGGAGGCACGCAGGAGTAGCCGTAGACCGGGAATCCGGCCCAGTCGATCCGCCGGTTGTGGGCGTAGTGCCACAGGCCGAGCGCTTCGACCTCCCGGACGGCTTCCTCCTCGGTGCGCGGGTCGTCGTTACCGAGGATCGCGAACACCGCCGGGTAGGCAGGCCCAAGAGCCTCGCGCAGGCGCGAGAGCCGGCCGGCCAGGAACCCGCGCACGAATCCCGCCTCGTCTTCCGCCTCGCACTGCCCCGCCCCCGGCTGCGCGGCAAGGCCAAAGCCCGACGGCAGCAGGTCCCCTCCGAGGAACACGGCTCCCGGGCGCTCCGCCTCGATGACGTCGAAAAGCTTGAGGTAGCGGTCCTTGTGCCCGTGAAGGTCCGACGCGAAGAGGCAGGGTGCCGGCATGCAGGGACAGGGTATCAGTGGTCAGTGGACAGTGGCCAGTGGACAGTGGATCACGTGTGACACACTGACCGACTGGCCACTGCCCACTACGGCCTGGGCTTGAGGATGACCCCCTCGTTCGTCCGGCCGTCCACCTTCACCACCGCCGGTGCGTCGAAACGCAGGTGGCGGACGCAGGAAGTCTCCTCCACCGCCGGCTGGGCCGCCAGCCAGTCCCAGTCCACCATGCCGTCGCCGGCATCCGGGTTCACCGTGAAGTAGCCGGTGTTGGAGGAGGTGAGGTTCTGGAAGAAGTGCGTGCCCTGGGAGGGCGTGACCGTGAAGTCGCGGAACCCCGCCTCGACGATCGTCCGCACGCCGGCGATCTGGTCCCACGACACCGGGATGCCCAGATACGGCTCGCTCGAGCCCCACCGCCCGACGCCCACGAGAATGTACGGCCGGCCCTCGGCCTCGAGCCGCCGGTTCATCCGGGCCACCTCCAGCGCGACGTCCTGGCTCCGCCCGCGCTCGAACCGGTGGTAGTCCACGACGACGACATCGTGTACGTGGTTGACGAGACCGTTGCCCATGACCGTGCGGCTGTGGCAGAACGCCGCGCTCCGGTCGTCGTCCGTGATCTCGAGCTCCGCGGCTTCCCGCGACAACGCGAGGGGGCGCAGTTGAAGGAATCCGAACTCCGCCGGTTCGCCGGGCCGCTGCGGGAGGTTCACGGCGAATTCGACCTCCACGGGCCCGCTCGTCCCCGCCTCCCCAATCTCCAGGAGGCGGCAGAGGATCTCGGCCAGCGGGAAGAGCCCGTGCTTCAGCACCGGCGCGAAGCTGACCAGCCGTACGCCCGGGCGCGACAAGCCGTCGTAGATCGCGTCGTTCTCCCGGGAGTAGACGGATGCGAGCGGCGCAAGCACGCCGTCCTCTTCCGCGACGCCAAGGTCGAAGCGCCCGAGTCCGAGGCCGCCCGCCACGTCAACCTCCGCGGCCTCCCCATCCAGCCGAAGGGCGTAGAACTCGCGCTGCGAGTTCTTCAGCGCGGCCTTCACCGAGGAGAAGAGCAGCAGGTTCTGCGGAAAACGCGGACAGAACCGAAGGCACGGTTCGCCATCCACGACCGTCGCGCCCAGGCCGAGGGCCACCGCCGCCACACCGTCGGCGGAGCGCATCGGCCGAACCGGGTAGAAGTTGTGCGACCGAGCCACGCCCGCGAAATCCGGGTAGAAACGCAGCCCCCTGGACGTCCCGACCAGCCTCTGGAGGATGACCGCCATCTTCTCCTCCTCCAGCCGGTAAGGGGTCGTTCCGAGATAACGCTTGGCACGCTGCGAGAACGTGGAGGCGTAGATCTGCTTGATCGCGCCGTGAAGCTGGCCCAGCCGGACCCCGGGGTCGGGGTCGTTGTTGGGCAGCATGTAGGTGGAGTAGATCCCGGCGAACGGCTGGTACTGCGAGTCCTCGAGGAGGCTGGACGACCGCACCGCCAGCGGGTAGCGGATCAACTCGGCGTAGGACTCGAGGTCGGCCTGAACGTCGGACGGTAGTGGCGCCTCCATGAAACGGTCCGCGATTGCCTTGTCGTCGTCGCATCCGATGGCGAAGTCGCGGAGGCTGCTCCGGTCCAGGAACCGGTCGAACGCGTCGGTGGCGAGCACGGCCGTCGGTGGAACCCCGATCTGCACGTCGGGGAACCGATCCTGCACGTCGTACTCCTGGAGGAGCGTGCTGACGAACGCCAGGCCCCTCGCCTTGCCGCCGAGCGAGCCGCTGCCAATCCTCGAGAACACGCTCCGGGGATCGAACGTGTCGCGCTGGAAGTCCGCAATCGCGGCGCGGCTGCGGCCGTCGCGGTACTGCTCGATGGACTCGAGCAGGTCGCTCCGCAGGTCTTCGTGCGTCGCGTAGTCGGACACCTTCCTCGGGCGCATGCGCTGCGCCAGCGCGAACTCCGTGCGCGCTTTCAGCCACTTCGAGAAGTCGTTGCGCGCGGCGTGGTAGGCGACGCTCTCGCCCGGCACGATGCGCAGCAGCTCGGCGAGCGACTTCAGGTCGCCCGCGCGGCCCACCTCGACACCACCGGGCCCTCGGAAGACGAACTCGCCGAATCCCAGGCTTTCGACCATGAACCGCCGCAGGTCGTGCAGGAGCAGCGGCGACCCCTTCAGCAGGAACGCGGCACCCACCGACGCCGCCAGCGCCTGGTTCGCGGGGGAGGTGGACTGCAGCATCACCGGGACATCGGGCTGCGCGTCCCGCACCCGCCTGGCGAACTCCACCCCGGCGTCCGGCGACACCACCCCGTTCATCGGGAACTCGACGTCCGCAATCACGCCGAGGACGTTGTCCCGGTAGGCGGAGAAGTACGACCACGCTTCCTCGAAGCTCCGGCACAGCATGATCTTCGGGCGTGCCTGGATCCGCATCAGCCGGTGGGAGGTGTTGACGCCCTCCGGCGCCAGCCGCTCCGAGTGCTGCATCAGCTCCGAGTAGATCACCGGCAGGTACGAGGAGTAGAACCGGACGTTGTCCTCGATGACGACGATGACCTGGACGCCCATCAGGGCGCTGTCGTGGGCAACGTTGGCGCGGTCCTCGATGTACTTGACGATCGCCAGCAGGATGGTGACGTCGCCCTGCCACAGGAAGACGCCGGCCAGGTCGGAGGTGTCGTGGCGGGCGAGAAACGTCTCCAGCTCCCGGCTGTCGTAGGCGAGGAGCACGGTCGGAATGCCGAGCCCCTCCTCGGCGGCGCGGCGGGCAAGCGTGAGCGCGTCCATGTCCCCGACGTGCATGGACGTGATGATCAGGTTGAACCGGCGTTGCTCGCGCGCCATCGCCAGCGCCTCGGCGCCCGACGACACGCGCGTGATGCCGGGGCTGTGCCGGAAGCTGAGGTCGAGGAACCGGCCGAACACGACCTCGCCGAGCTGGCCGTCCTCGGCCAGGATGAACGAGTCGTACAGGCTGCTGACCAGGAGAATGTTCTCGACCCGGTGTTGCGCGAGGTCCTGGAACGCGGCGAAGCGGCCGAAAGGGGAGCGGCGCGAGGCTGGCGGGGTGGACGGCATCGGGAACAGGCTGCAGCAGGGCCTGGCCCCTCGGGGCCAGGCCCTGCCTGTCAGCCTACACCAAACCCTGGTCCATCATCGAATCGGCAACCTTGAGGAAGCCGGCGATGTTGGCGCCGTTGACGTAGTTGCCGGGGCAGCCGTACTCGATGGAGGTCTCGTACGCCGCCTTGTGGATGGCCTTCATGATGCCGTGCAGCCGCTGGTCCACTTCCTCGCGCGACCAGCTGAGACGCAGGCTGTTCTGCGACATCTCGAGGCCCGAGGTCGCCACGCCGCCGGCGTTGGCCGCCTTGCCGGGGCCGTAGAGGATCTTCGCCTGCAGGAACGCGTTCACGCCTTCGATCGTCGTCGGCATGTTCGCGCCCTCGGACACGACGTAGACGCCGTTCGAGATCAGGTGCATGGCGTCCTTGCCGTTGATCTCGTTCTGCGTCGCGCTCGGGAACGCGCAGTGCGCCGTGTGGTTCCAGAGCGGGTTGTGATCGAGCTTGGGGTCGATCGCCGTGTAGACGACGCCCTTGTACTTGTCCGCGTACTCCTTGATGCGGCCGCGGCGAACGTTCTTCAGGTTCATCACGAACGCCAGCTTCTCGGCGTCGATGCCCTGCTCGTCGTAGATGTAGCCGCCGGAATCGCTCAGCGTGACGGCGCGGCCGCCGAGGTCGTTGATCTTCTGCACCGTGTACTGCGCGACGTTGCCGCTGCCCGACACCAGGCAGGTCTTCCCTTCCAGGGTCTCGCCCCGCGTCTTCAACATCTCGGCGGCAAAGTAGACCGCGCCGTAGCCGGTCGCCTCCGGGCGGATCAGCGAGCCGCCCCAGTTCAGGCCCTTGCCCGTGAGGACGCCCGTGAACTCGTGGCGCAGCTTCTTGTACTGGCCGAACAGGAAGCCGATCTCACGGCCGCCCACGCCGATGTCGCCGGCCGGCACGTCGGTATCCGGGCCGATGTAGCGGAACAGCTCGTTCATGAAGCTGTGGCAGAACTTCATGACCTCGTTGTCGCTCTTCCCCTTCGGGTCGAAGTCCGAGCCGCCCTTGCCGCCGCCCATGGGCAGCGTGGTCAGCGAGTTCTTGAAGACCTGCTCGAAGGCGAGGAACTTGAGGATGCCGAGGTTCACCGAGGGGTGGAAGCGCAGCCCGCCCTTGTAGGGGCCGATGGCGCTGTTCATCTGGATGCGGAAGCCGCGATTGACCTGGACGTTCCCCTGGTCGTCGAGCCACGGCACGCGGAACATGATGACCCGCTCGGGCTCCACGACCCGCTCGACAATCTTCGCCTTGCGGTACTCGGGCCGGCGCTGGAGCACGAGGTCGAGGGACTCGAGGACCTCGGTCACCGCCTGGTGGAACTCCGGCTCCGCCGGGTTCTTCGCCTTGACCTCCGCGAGGATGTCCTTCGTGTAGCCCGACAGCTTGGGTCCGCCTTCGTTCACGACCACCATGACGAGTCCTCCTTGGTTGGACCTTATGAAACCGACCGTGGTACCGCCGTTACGGTCGAGCGACCGCAATAGCGATGGTTGTAATCCCAACGCGAGGACGGTGGCAATAGACGCTTAAGATACTTCTTATGTATAATTCTTTCGGCCTATGCCGCGAACGACCACAAACCTCGATGTTTTCAACGCCATCTCAAGCCCGATTCGCAGGGCTTTGTTGGATAAACTCAGCAGTAGGGAGCAGACCGTCCGGAAGCTCGCGGCGTCCTTTGACATGACCCTCCCGGCCGTCTCCCAGCAGCTGCGGATCCTGCGCAAGGCCGACCTGGTGACGGTCCGGAGGGCCGGCCGGTGGAGAGTGTACCGCCTGAACGCGGAGCCTCTCCGGGAGATCGGCCGGTGGCTGGAAAGCTACGACCGCTTCTGGACCGCCCGCCTGAAAGCGCTCGGGGAGGACCTGCTCCGGCACGAGCGGCGGGAGGAGCGGTGGAGATAACGACGAATTCTCAATTCTCAATTCTCTTCAACCGCACCTCGCTCGCCTGCAGATCCACGTCCACGCGGTAGCGGCTCAGGAACTTGTAGCCGAGCGTGCCGCCGATCTCGTAGCCGAGCAGGACGCTCGGCACCTCCAGGTTCATCACGACGATCGGCGTGTTGGGGTAGCGAATCTGGTCGAAGCCCAGGCTGACGCCGGGCAGCAGGTACGCCTCCGGGTCCCAGCCCGACGCCCCGTAGACCTTCAGGGCGATGCGGCGCCAATCCGCAGGCTTGAAGAGCGAGCGCGCCACCGACGTGTTCAGTGAGATCACTTCCCCACCGGTGTCCACGATGAAGCTCACGGGGCGATCGTTCACCATTCCGCGCACCGTGGCCAACCGGTGCATCCGAAGCGGCAGCGAGACGTCCGCTTCCCGTGGCTCGAGCCGGCGGGCCATCGTCATCACGCGCGACTGGTAGTCGATCGACATCGAGAAGCCCAGGGCCAGCGGCGACAAACTCTCGGTTTCCTTTGTCGGCAGCCCCTCGAGCGGCGGGTTCTTGATCAGGACGGGGATGTTCCTCATCTTGAGGTTCCCGACCTCCAGCGTGCTGGCAACCCCCAGCTGGAGGCCGCGGAGGCCGACGACCCCCACCCCCGCGCTCAGTGTCTCGGCCAGCGGGATGATGCCCAGCCGCTTTGCCGTCGAAACCGTCACGACCGTCCGCTCCGCCCCGGTATCGACGGCGAAGTCCATCGTCTTGCCGTTCAACTTCGCCCGCACCACGACCTTGTCGCGCACGATCTTGAACGGCACGTGGTGAACCTCGTTCGCGTCGGACAGGATCTCGTATGGGGTGCGGCCCCGGAACGACCGGAGGTAGGTCACCAGGTTCTGCGTCAGCGGGGCACGGTCACGCCGATCGCGCGCCGGCAGCCGGTCGATGAATCGGAGGTAGCCGTCCGCCGCGAGGTCGAACTGGCGAAGGTTCTCGTTGATTTGCGCCAGCGTGTGGTGCAGTTCCGGCTGGGCGTCGGCGCCGGAGGCCAGCGCCGCCTCCGCCTCGGCGCGCGCCTCGGCCAACAGGCCCCGCGACGCCAGCGACTTCGCCAGGCCGTTGCGGCCGCGCCAGGATGACGCGTTCACCGCGAGCGCGTCGCGGTAGGCGGCTTCGGCTTCGTCGAACAGGCCGGTCGCCCAGTACGAATCCCCCGAGAGCGTGAGGGTCTCGGCGTCGCTCGGAAGCGCGGTACGCAGCGCGGCGGAATGGGTGGAGGCAATCGCGAACTCGCCGATTCGGAGCGCGGTGCGGATGACACCCGCGCGCGCCCGGTTGCGGAGGTCCACGGCGTCGGTTCCCACCGCGCGCAGGTACACGCCGAGCGCCCCGCGGTAGTCCCCGTGGGCGAAGAGCACGTCGGCAAGCTCGATCTGAACGGCGGTGGCAGTCGGGGACAGCGGGCCTCGGGCGCCCAGCGTGAGCGAGAGAGCGGCAACGAGCGCCAGAACGGAAACGGCCAGTCGAACCCGTCGCATGGGGGGCGCTCCTTCCGGATTCAGATTCGGGAATCGGGAGTGAAGGGAGCCTGGATCTTTCCCCCAGTCTAAACGCAACCGTCGTGCAGGGGTTGTCCTTTCTGCCGTGAAACGTTACACAGTCGGGCGCTCGCAGCTTGCAGCTGACAGCTTGCAGCGGATCACACGTGATCGACGGCCAGCTGCCTGCTGACAGCTGCCAGCTATCGTGTATACGACTCGATCGCCACGCCGTCGTACATCTGGTCGATGCGGAGGATCTGGGACTCGCGGCTGTAGGTGCCGAGCTCGTAATCCTCGCTCATGATGAGCGCCTTCACGGGCTTGGTGGGGCACACCTCGGCGCACAGGCCGCAGAAGCTGCAGCGCGACAGGTTGAAGTCGAAATAGTCGAGCGCCTTCAGCTTCTGGCCCGGCTCGCGGTGACCGCCAAGCGAGATCAAATCGTCCGGGCACGCCTTCGCGCACTGGTCGCAGACGATGCAGGTCTGAGCGCCGGTGCCGGGCTCGAGCTGCAGGCGCAGCACGCCGCGGAAGCGCGGCGACGTCGGCCTGCGCTCCTTCGGGTACTGGAAGGTGAAGGCCGGCTGCGGGGTGTAGCGCAACGTGAGCCACAGGCCCTTCAGCAGATCGACGAGGAAGATCTTCCGGAACATCTGCATCATCGTCATCGCGCTAGCCTTCCACCAGAATCGGCTCGGTCTGCCCGGACTTGATGACGCGCTCCTTGCGAAGCACGGTGCCTTCCTTGCGAATCTTGTCCTGCAGCCGCATCAAGCCGTACAGCAGCGCCTCGGGGCGCGGCGGGCAGCCGGAAATGTAGACGTCCACCGGGACGACCTTGTCCACCCCCTGCAGCACGCTGTAGGTCGGGAACGGGCCGCCCGCGTTGGAGCAGCTGCCCATCGAGATCACCCACTTCGGCTCGGGCATCTGGTCGTACAGCCGCCGAAGCACCGGGGCCATCTTCTTGGTGACGGTCCCCGCCACGATCATCAGGTCCGCCTGGCGCGGGGAGGCGCGGAACACCTCCGCGCCGAAACGCGCGATGTCGAACCGCGGGCCGCCGGTCGCCATCATCTCGATGGCGCAGCAGGCGAGGCCGAAGCCCATGGGCCACAGCGACGACTGCCGGGCCCAGTTGAGCACGGTGTCGAGGTTGGTGGTAATGAAGTTGTCTTCGAACTTGTGGTCGATGAGACCCATGAGGTCCTCTCACGCTGACAGGCGGAGGGGGGAGGGCGGGGGGCGCCCGCTGCCCTACCGCCTACCGCCGCTGCCGCCTTCCGCCTTCCGCCTACGCGTTACTTCTGAAAGTGCTCCGCGTTGATCTCGATGAAGTGCTTCCACTTCTCGGGGACCTCGTCGTTCGCGAAGATCGCCTCGACGGGGCACGCCGGCACGCACGCGCCGCAGTCGATGCACTCGTCCGGGTGGATGTAGAGCAGCTCCGCCGTCTCGAAGTCGCCCTCGTCCTTGCGCGGGTGGATGCAGTCCACCGGGCAGACGTCCACGCAGGCCGTATCCTTGGTCCCGATGCACGGTTCGCAGATGGTGTAGGCCACGTTTTCCCTCCGTTGAAAAGGCGCGAGGCGGGGGGCGGACAGTTCGTTCAGCTGCCGCCTTCTGCCTGCCGCCTGACTCTGGCGGCTGCCAGAAGCTGCCAGCGATCAGCTGCTAAGCCACTCCCTGTGCCACCGCGGACAAGTACCCCAACCGCATCGAGATGTGCCGCGCCAGCTCCCAGGCCCCGCGGTTGTGGACCCCGAGGATCGGGCGGTCGTCGGTTCCGTGCCCGAACACACCCACCCGGGCCACCTCGCGCCCGGTGTAATCGAAAACCGGCGCGCATGTGCAGTGCAGCCGCTGCGCGCCCTCGGCCGACGCGTCCGGTCCGCGTCGCACGACCAACTCGGCGCTGCGGCCCACGTCGCGCGGCTCCCCCAGCTTCAAGCAACTCAGGCGGCGGCCAGCCTGGCCCGCGTCGAAGTACAGGACGCAGTGCGCCGGCATCTCCCGGCCGTACACCGTGCGCATCACGACCTCGTCCTGCCCGGTGCCCCAGATGTAGGTCACTTCGCCCGACGAGGGCACGGCCAGAAACGCGCGCTGCCCCGAGTGGACCGCGTACTCGCGGAGGATCGGGTAAGCGTGCAGTCGCAACTCGGAGCGGCCGAGCATGCGAAACGCCAGGTCGAGCATCCGGATGCCCAGGCTGTAGCGCTGGGTGTCCTCGTCCTGGCGGACATACCCGCGCCGCCGCAGGCCGGCCAGGAGGCGGTGCACGGTCGGACGCGAGATTTTCAGCGTGCGGGCGAGGTCGGATACACTCATCCCCGCCGGTTCGTGGCTGAGGGCCTCGCACACCTCGAACGCCTTGTCCACGGAGGTCAGGCTGCCCGAAGCGCCCGCCGGATGTTCTCGTTCTTCCGTCACGCCACCTGTCCACTATGTGGAACGCCGTTTCGCTCCTCAAACAGTACCGCCCCGGTCCACTCAAGTCAAGCACCAGACCGGGGCTACTCGGCAACGAGGCCTCCGTGGTCAGTGGTCGGCGGTCAGTGGTCGGTGGATCACGGCAATCCGAGCTCAGGAGGCTGGAGCCCCGGCAGGCCGAAGACCCCGGTTAGCGTCGATGGCGCTGCTGACTGTCGCGCTCGCCCTGGCGGCTACCGCTCCGTCGGCTGGCCACTGGCTACTGGCCACTGGCCGTGCGCTTCTCCGTTCCCCATTCTCCATTCTCAATTCTCCATTCTCAATTCTCCATTCCCGTCATTCCAGGAGCCCGGCCTTCCCCCGAGCACCGCCGGCTCTTCACGCCTCGCCAGGCACCGGCCGGCGCATACCGGGCCGTCATCGTCGATGCGCCGATGGAGAAGGCCCGGCCCCTCGTGATGCGCGCGCTCGGCGTGCCGGATGCCCCGACGTCGGGAACCGGGCCCTGGGCCGTTCGGCGGCTCGAGACGGGCCAGGCCTTCGGCGCGAGCGCTGTCTACGACGAGACCCGGCTGGCCCGCCTCTTCAACGGCCGGCGCGCATTCGTCTCGCGCGGCCCCGTGCTCCGTGAGGGCCAGGTCGTCGCCTCCGTCACGCTCATCTCCCCCTACCCGGATCCGGAACTGACGCGGCTCGAGCCGGGAACGCTGGTGATCATCTTCGACGTCGCAGCCGCGCGCAGGTGATGATTCAAGGCAGCGGCGTCACCTGAGCGAGTCGAGGCAGCCTACTCTTCGGGATCGCACCAACCTGCTCTATAATCGAATTTCATCCCTGAGTTGAGTCGCAGCGGAAGGAGCCCCCGTTTGCGGTTGAGCGCCGCCCGCCTCGCAGGTCTTGCGGGGCTGGTTCTCCTCCTCCTGGCCCCGGCGCCCCCGGCAGCGGCGCAGATCCTGCCCGACCGTCCGGTCGTCTGGCTTGGGGGGCGGATGGTGATCGGCGGCAGCGTCTCGGTGGCCGCCGCCTCCAGCGAAGACGAGACCCACTTCAACGCCGGGAGCTACGGCGAGGACACGATGCGGCTGATTTCCGCCGCGTTCACCTCGTCTCTCTCGCTGCCCGCGAGGGTCGGCATAGAAGCGGACCTGCGAGTCGCGGGCCAGCCCGACGGGTCTGCCTGGTACTTCCGCCCGCACACGCTCATCGTGAAGGTGCAGCCGTTCGGCACGCCGGCGTTCAGCGTGGCGGCCGGCATCCTGCAGACGGCCTTCGGCACGACGAGCGGCCGAACCTACGGCCGGGACAACCTGCTGATCGGCCGGCCGCTGATCTACCAGTACGCCACGGCACTCCGCGGGGATGCCATCCCCCGCCACGTCCCGGACCTGCTGCTGAATCGAGGCCGCGGCGCGGAGTCGGTACTACCTGGTCGGTGACTACTTTGCCTACGGGGACAATCCGAACTACGGCCAGTACGCGGGCCTCCCGCTGGCGGACGCCAACGGCTGGAACGCCGGCGTCCGCGTGAAGGCTGGCGGGGATCGGCTGAACGCTGCGGTGACGGTCACGGAAGGCAGCCTCTCGAACCCGCGCAGCCGCGGGGCCTCCGGCGGCTGGCAGACGAGCGGGCGGGTTGAATCGCGTCGCCTGACGGGGCTGGTCCTCGGGGCGTCGGCCGCCTACGGCCGTTACCTGGACCGCGATCTGGACAGCGTGCTGCCGCGGGCGGTTGCCAACCAGGACCCGAGGGAGACGGCATTCGGCCTCGACGCGGAGTACTCGCGCGACTACTGGCTCGTGCGCGCGGAGGCCGTCCACAGCCGGCGCACGGTTCCGGCGCTGCGGGAACCCCTGATCGCGGACGTCATGAGCGTCACCGGCCTGGACTTCGAGGGGCGCTATCGCGTGGCCCCGGGCCTCTACGTCGCCGCGAGGATCGGCTCCCTCCTCTTTGGGCCTGCGGGGCAGGAACCCTCGGGCGAATCCTGGGATGCCAATGCCTTCCGGGTCGAGGCGGGCACTGGCTGGTCCGTGACGCGTGGGCTGCTGCTCAAGGCCACCTATCAATACAACCGCCGCGACGTCACCGGGTCGCTTCACTCGGCCCACCGGGTGGCTGCGGAGGCGATGGCGTGGTTCTGATGCGCGCCACGCTCGTCGCCCTCGTCCTGGCGCTGCTTCCCGGAGCCGCGCGGCCCGCGGTGCCCGGCCAGGTCGGCCAGAATCGGCGCACTCCGGGGAACCGTGCAGATCCAGGCACCGTTGTCCGTCCCCCAGGCGGCCGTGGCAGGCGGCGCGTCCAACGCGCACGCGCACACGCCGGAACCGTATCGCCTGGCCGTTGTCTACTTCGACCCGGCGCCGGCGGTCAGCGAGACGCCGGTCGAAGGGCGGGCCGTGATGCGTCAGCGCGACACCGCCTTCGCCCCGCACCTGCTCGCCATCACCGCCGGCACCACCGTGGAGTTTCCCAACGACGACGAGACGTATCACAACGTGTTCTCGCTCTCGAAGCCGCGGCGCTTCGACCTCGGGCGCTATGCGGCGGGCCGTTCCAAGGCCGTCCGCTTCGATCAGCCCGGCATCGTGCGGGTCTTCTGCGACATCCACTCGCAGATGAACGCGTTCATCCTGGTCTTCGATCACCGGTTCCACGCCGTTACCGACGCCGAGGGGCGGTACCGAATCGACAGGGTGCCTCCCGGCTCCTACCAGGTCACCGCCTGGTACGAAGGGGTGGCCCGCCAGACGCAGGCGGTCACGATCGGGCCCGGCGCGGCGACCGAGTTGAATTTCGCGCTCCGTTGAGGGTCCGGATGCTCGGCTCGCTCAACAACCGCATCTTCCTCGCCTCGGCGCTGCTGGCGGTGTTCTCGATTCTCACCGCCCTCGTCCTGGTGCGCGCCAGCGTGGTGCGGGAGGCCGAACTGGGGCTGCAGCGCGGCTTGGAAGAGGCAGCCTCGCTCGTCACCGAGTGGCAGAAGACGCTGTCGGAGAACTTCCGGGTGGCGGCCCGCCTGATTGCCGATGCGCCGCCGCTCAAGGCGGCCGTCAGCACCGACGACCCGGCGACGGTGGCGCCGCTTGTGATCGACTACCGCACACTGATTCGGGCCGCCGTCTGCATCGTGACGGACCGCGAGGGCCGCGTGCTGGCGGACGCCGGGGGCTGGGGCCCGGACCGCGACCTCACCCGCGTGGCGGCCGCGCGCGCGGTGGCCGGCGAGGAAGTGGTGTCCTACTGGCCCCACCCGGCCGGGCTCCTCCAGCTGGTGACGGTCCCGATCGCCGCGCCGCCGCAGATCATCGGCACCTTGAGCGTGGGCTTCCTGTTCGACGGCCAGCGCGCCCAGCAGGTCCGCCAGCTGACGGAGAGCGAGGTGGCGCTCGTGCTCGACGGCAAGGTGCGCGCGAGCACCCTGCCCGCCTCGGCGCTCCCGGCCATCGGCCGCCTCGTCCGCAACCACGGCACCTCGCGGCTGATGATCGGCGACGAGGAATACATGGCGCTGGTGCGCCCGCTGGCCGGGGCGGGCCCGGCGCCCGTGGCCGTGGTGCTGCACTCGAGGACCGAGCACCTGCGCTTTCTCACGACCATCAACGCCGCGCTCGGGGTCACCGCGCTGGTTGCCGTGCTCGGGGCCGTCGGCCTCAGCTTCTTCGTGGCGCGCACGATCACGCGGCCTCTCGCGGCCATCACCCGCGGCATGCGCGAGGTGGCGGCCACCGGGGACCTGACACGGAAGATTGCCCTTCCCGCCGGCAACTGGGAGGACGAGGACGCGCGCCTGCTCGCCAGCACCTTCAACACCCTCACCGACTCCATCGCGCGATTCCAGCGCGAGGCCGCGCAGCGCGAGCGCCTCTCGTCGCTCGGCAGGATGTCCACGGTCATCGCCCACGAAATCCGCAACCCGCTGATGATCATCAAGGCGGCGCTGCGCCCCTTGCGGAAGGCCCGCGTGGCCCCCGAGGACGTGGCCGAGGCCGTCAAGGACATCGGGGAGGAAGTGGATCGGCTCAACCGAATCGTGACGGAGGTTTTGGACCTCGCGCGGCCCGTCCAGTTCGAGCTGGCCACGACCGACCTCGGCGCGCTGTGCCGCCAGGCTGCGGCCGCGGCCATGGCCGGGGAACCGGATCCGCCGGTGGCGCTCGCGGTCCCCGATGCCCCCGTGGTCGTGTGCACCGACGGCGAGCGCCTCCGCGCGGTCCTGGTCAACCTGCTCACCAACGCCCGCCACGCGGTACTGGCCGCTCGCGGGGACGGGCGCGCCGGCGCCCGCGACCAGGGCCCCGAGGTGGAACTGGCGCTGCTCGAACACCGCGAGGACCGCGTGGCGATCGAGGTGCGGGACCGTGGCACGGGCATTGCGGCAGCCCACCTGGGACGGGTCTTCGAACCCTACTACACGACGCGGAGGGGGGGCACCGGTCTCGGCCTCGCGATCGCCCGGAACATCGTGGACGGTTTGGGCGGGAGCATCGCGATTCACAGCGAGGAAGGGGCGGGTACCCGCGTTCGAATCGAGTTGCCGGTGGCGGCGCCTGGCGACGGCAAGGCCTGAGGGCGAGGTTGACGACGATGATGCGTGTCGCAGATGACCGGGCAACCGGCGGCGTGACGAGAGATGCCATGATGACCAGCCGCGGATCGATCCTGCTCGTGGACGACGAAGAGAAGATCCTCAAGAGCCTGGGACGCGCGCTCCGGGACGAAGGCCACGAGGTCGTCGAGTGCCGCCGGCCGCGCGAAGCGCAGCGCCTCCTCGCCGAGCGTGCGTTCGACGTCCTGGTCGTGGACAACGTGATGCCGGAGGTCAGCGGGCTGGAGGTGATTCGCGCGCTCGTCACTTCCACGCCCGAGCCCGACCGCCCGCAGATCCTCCTGATGACGGCCCACGCCACGGTGGAGAGCGCGATCGAGGCCATGAAGCTCGGGGCGCTCGACTACCTGCAGAAGCCCTTCGAGGTGGACGAACTGCTCGTCACCGTGTCCCGCGCGCTGGAGCTTCAGCAGCTGCGCGGGCAGAACCGCTACCTGATGAACGAGCGGGACGAGGAATTCAACCACTACGGCATCGTGGGGCGCAGCAAGATCGTCGGGGACGTGATCAGGAAGCTGGAGCTGGTCGCGCAGTCCAAGAGCACGGTGCTGATCACCGGCGAGACCGGAACCGGCAAGGAGATGGTGGCGCGGGCCATTCACTCGCGGAGTGCGCAGCGGCACATGCCGCTCATCAAGGTCAATTGCGCCGCAATTCCCGAGTCGCTGCTCGAATCGGAGCTGTTCGGTCACGTGCGAGGGGCCTTTACCGGCGCGAGCAGCAATCGCCGCGGCAAGTTCGCTCTCGCCGACGGCGGCTCCATCTTCCTCGACGAGATCGGAACGATGAGCCCCGCCCTGCAGGCGAAGCTGCTGCGGGTGCTGCAGGACCGCGAGTTCGAGCCGCTCGGCGCGGAGCGCACGCAGCGCGTGGACGTGCGAGTGATTGCGGCGACCAACCGGGACCTCAGGCAGATGGTGGCCGACGGCAGGTTCCTCGAGGACTTGTTCTATCGTCTCAACGTCATCCCCCTCGAGATCCCGCCGCTGCGCGAGCGGCGCGAGGACATCCCGCTGCTGGTCGAGCACTTCGTGCGCAAGCACCAGAAGTTGGCCGGCAAGCGGATCGACAGCCTCGGCGACGGCGTGATGCCGGCCCTCCAGGGGTACGGCTGGCCGGGGAACGTGCGTGAGCTGGAAAACACGATCGAGCGCGCGGTCGTCCTCTCGAGCGGGCCCGTGATCACCGAGGCCCAGATCTCCGTGATGGGGAGCGCGGCGCCGTCGGCGCTGCCCTCGCTCGAACTCCGGCAGAACGTCGAGTGGGCCGAGCGCGAAACGCTCCGCCGCGCGCTCGAAGCCACCCGCGGCGTCAAGAAGGAAGCGGCGGAGTTGATGGGCATCAGCCAGCGCGCCCTCAGCTACTACCTCGCGAAATATCGAGTTGACTAGACGGGAATTCACGTGTCTTGACCACGAAGAACGGAACGCACGAAGGCCACCAAGCCCTTCTGCCTTCTGTCTTCTTCCATTCTGCATTTTGCATTCTGCATTCGGCATTTCGCGTCGCGTAACCCCTTTCCCGCCACGTAACGTTCGCGCGGCGTGAGCCGCGCGTCGCCCCGCGCAATCACTGCATTCCCCCACTTTTGGCCCTTGGCCCCGCGCTTGCCGTAGAGGCGGTGCGGGCCTTCGCCGGAGGACGACGGCCCGCCTGCCGGGTGCCCCGGTCGGGTTCCGTGCGCACGGGGCCCGACCGCCGGCAGGCCACCAGGTCCGAAGGCGATGGGGGTTCCCGGCTTGGCTTGGGAAGGCTCAAGACAGCGGGCTTCGGGCGCGAGGCTGCTGCCAGCTGCCAGCGGCTGGCTGCCAGCTGCAACGGAGGAAGACACGATGCATCGACGGATGACGACGGGTGCGGCCGTTGGGGCCCTGGCGCTGCTGCTGGCCGCGGCGGCGGTGGCGGCGAGGCCGGGACCGGCACCCGCGGGCGAACTGAAGGAGTTCACGGTGATTGCCGAGCGGTTCAAGTTCACGCCGCACAGCCTCGAGGTCAACCAGGGAGATACCGTGCGCATCACCGTGAGGTCCGCAGACAGCACGCACGGCTGGCGCGTGAAGGCGCTCGACGTGGACCTTCTCGCCAAGAAGGGCGGCAAGCCCGAGACCTTCGAGTTCGTGGCCGAGCGAGCCGGGAACTTCCCGATTGCCTGCTCCGAATACTGCGGGAAAGGGCACGACAACATGAAGGGCGTCCTCATCGTCCACGCGCGGGGTGACCGGTGACCGCGCGGCGTTCGTCGCGGGACGCGGCCGTCGCGGTCGCGCTCGTGCTCGTCGCCGGCATCGCGTTCGGGCAGGACCCGCCCGCGGCCGTTCCGCCGCCCGCGGCTGCCCCACCCGCGCAGGCGGACACGTCGGCGGTGGACGACGAGGACATGTCCTTCCAGCGCGCGCAGCCGGACTTCACGCTGGTCAACCTGCCGACGACGCTGCGGCTGCCGCGATACAAGAGCGCGTTTCGCGTCACGCACCGCTTCACGCGGCCGCTCGGCCAGGGCAGCTTCACCGACTCGCTCGCGGACCTGTTCGGCCTCGACTCGGGCGCGCAGATCGGCCTCGAGTTCCGCTTCGCGCCCATTCGCGGCGGGCAGCTGGGGTTCTACCGCACGAACGACAAGACGATCGAGTTCTTCGGTCAGTACAGCGTGTGGCGGGGATCCGAGGAGCTGCCGATCGCGGTGGCCGCCCTGGCGACGATCGAGGGGACGAACAACTTCCAGGACATCTACTCGCCCTCGCTGGGACTCTCGGTCTCCGCGACGCTGTGGGATGCGCTGGCGCTCTACGCAGTCCCGATCTGGGTTGGCAACACCAATACCTTGCCGGCCGAGGAGGTCGAGGACGACAACACGTTTGCTCTCGGGGTCGGCGCGCGCTTCCGCGTGATGCGCGGCCTCTACCTGGTGGCCGAGGCGTGGCCCCGGCTGGCGGGGTACAAAGGCGGCGACACGGCGGCGGGTGGCGTGGGCGAAGGGAACGTTCTTGCCTCGTTCGCAGTTGAGAAGCAGGTCGGCGGGCACGTGTTCCAGCTCAATTTCTCGAACGCCTGGGCCACCACGCCGGCCAATATCGCGCGCGGCGCGGCCCCCGGCCAGACCGACTGGTACCTGGGGTTCAACATCTCGCGGAAGTTCTACTGAGGAGTTCGGCGTCAAGGGTGAGGGTCAAGGGTTGAGGTGACGCGAGATGACGAAGACGACAACGTTGCGGATGGCGCTGGCGGCGGGAGTGATGGCGGTCGCCGTGGGAGCGGCGGCGTGTGCCGGCTCGGAAGGCAGCCCCACCGGGCCTTCGGACCTGGGTACCGTCACCCCGACCTTCTCGAGCATCTCGAGCCAGGTCTTCGCGCAGCGGTGCGTGGGCTGCCACGGCGGCACGTTGGCGGAAGGCGGCCTGAACCTGTCGGGCGCATCCGCCCTGGCGGCGCTGGTCAACGTCCCCAGCACGGAGCGCGGCGGCGCGGTGCGGGTGATCCCAGGCAACGCCGACGGCAGCTACCTTGTGCAGAAGCTTCGCGGCGACGCCGGAATCGTCGGGGTGCGCATGCCGGCCGACGGCCGTTTCCTGACCGACGAGCAGATCAACGTCATCCGCCAGTGGATCAACGAGGGCGCGCAGAACAACTGACCCGGGACGAGGTGCCGGATCGCCGTGATATCATTACTTCTTGCCCGTTATGCCGACGTCTTCCGATCGCCCGCTGGTGTTCGTCCGACGCCCCGCAGCCAAGCCCGCCTGGTTGAAGGTCAAGGCCCCCGGGTCGCAAGGGTACCTCCGCCTGAAGCGGCTCATGGGCGAGCTGAAGCTCAATACGGTCTGCGAGGAAGCGCACTGCCCGAACATCGGCGAGTGCTGGCACCACGGCACCGCAACCTTCATGATCCTCGGCGACGTCTGCACGAGGAACTGCCCCTACTGCGCCGTCGCGCACGGCCGGCCGGTCACACTCGACACCGACGAGCCCGAACGCGTCGCGAACGCGGCCGCGCAGATGAACCTGCGGTACGTGGTCATTACGTCGGTAGACCGTGACGACCTGAAGGACGGCGGGGCGGGGATTTTCGCCGAGACGATCAGGCAGATCCGCAGCCGGCTCCCCTCCTGCCGCATCGAGGTGCTCATCCCCGACTTCCAGGGCAAGGAAGAGCCGCTGCGGGACGTGCTGGCGGCCGGCCCCGACATCCTGAACCACAACACCGAGACCGTGCCCCGGCTGTACCGGGTCGCCCGGCCCGGCGGCCGCTACGCGCGCGCCCTGGAACTGCTCGACCGCGCGCGCCACATCGCTCCCGGCATCCCCACCAAGTCCGGCATCATGGTCGGCCTGGGGGAGGAGTGGGAGGAGGTCCTCTCGACGCTCGCGGACCTGCGGGCGGTCGGCTGCGGGATCCTGACGATTGGCCAGTACCTGGCGCCTTCCTCGTCTCACCTGCCGGTGGCGCGCTACTACCATCCGGAGGAGTTCGAGATGCTCAAGACGTCCGCCTTGAGCATGGGGTTCGGGCACGTGGAGTCCGGCCCGCTGGTGCGCTCGTCGTACCACGCGCACGAGCAGGCCGACTCGTACGAGGAACGCGGACACGAGACCGGCACATGGCCAACAAACCCGTAATGGACGCCCCCGCCCTGTCGAAGGACCTGCAGCTGGACCTGCTGCGGAAGATGCTGCTCGGCCGCCGCTTCGAGGAGCGCTGCGCCGAGATGTATGCCCTCCAGAAGATCGGCGGGTTCTGTCACCTGGGGATCGGCCAGGAGGCGGTGTCGGTTGGCGCGATGTCCACGCTCCAGCCCGACGACTACATCTTCTGCTCCTACCGCGACCACGTGCACGCGTTGGTGAAGGGCTGCGACCCGAGCCGCGTCATGGCCGAGCTGTTCGGGCGCGATACGGGCGTGTCGCGCGGCAAGGGCGGCTCGATGCACCTGTTCGACATCGAGCACGGGATGCTCGGCGGGCACGCGATCGTCGGCGCCCACGTCCCGCTGGCGACCGGCGTGGCCTTCGCCATCAAGTACGAGCAGAAGTCGAACGTTGCGCTCTGCTTCTTCGGCGAGGCGGCGGTGAACATCGGCGCCTTCCACGAGTCGCTCAACATGGCGGCCCTCTGGAAGCTCCCCTGCGTGTACATCGTCGAGAACAACCGCTACGGCATGGGCACCGCCATCGAGCGCGCCTCGGCCATCTACGACGTCTCGCAGCGCGCGTGCGCATACGACATGGCGAGCGAGGCGGTGGACGGGATGGACGTGCTCGCGGTGCGCGAGTCCGTGGAACGCGCGGTGGAGCTGGCGCGGCGCGAGAGCCTGCCCACGTTGATCGAGGCGCGCTGCTACCGCTTCATGGGCCACTCGATGTCCGACCCGGTCCACGGGCACTACCGGACGAAGGAAGAAGTCGAGGGCCAGAAGCTCCAGGATCCCGTCAGGGGGTACTTCGACCGGCTCGCCGAGCAGGGCGCAATCGACCAGAAGGGCCTCGAGGAGATGGACGCCGAGGTCCGCAAGATCGTGGACGCGGCGGTGGAGTTTGCCGACAACAGCCCCGAGCCTTCGCCCCAGGCGCTGTACGAGGACGTCTACGCGGAACCGTACGGGTCGTATACGCGATCACGGTAGTCATTTGACAAGGTGGCGAGGGACCACTTGGCCAATTGGCAAGTCGACCGTTGCCACGTTGAGAAGTGACGGCAGACGCGGTGTGACCGGTGGCAAGGGACCGCTTGACCGTTTGCCAAGTAGACAATTGCCAAGTGGGCAAGTGGCAATGACGGGTTCCGAGACAATCCTATGGCTCTAGTCACCTACCGTGACGCGCTGAACCAGGCCCTGCGCGAGGAGATGCAGCGCGACCCCAAGGTCTTCCTCATGGGCGAGGAGGTCGGGGTCTACCAGGGCGCGTACAAAGTCAGCCGCGGCCTGCTGCAGGAGTTCGGCGAGCGCCGGGTGATCGACACGCCCATCACCGAGGAGGGGTTCACCGGCGTCGGCGTCGGCGCGGCCATGGTGGGCCTGCGCCCCGTCATCGAGATGATGACCTGGAACTTCTCGATGCTGGCGATGGACCAGATCATCAACAGCGCCGCGAAGATGCTCTACATGTCGGGCGGGCAGTTCAAGGTCCCGATGGTCGTGCGCGGGCCCGGCGGGGCGGCGCACCAGCTGGCGGCGCAGCACTCGCAGTCGCTCGAGGGCTGGTTCGCGCACGTCCCCGGCCTGAAGGTGGTGGCGCCCTCGACGCCGGCGGACGCGAAGGGCCTGCTCAAGGCGGCGATCCGAGACGACGACCCGGTGATCTTCTTCGAGGGCGAGACGCTGTACGGGTCGAAGGGCGAGGTGCCCGAGGGCGAGCACCTGGTGCCGATCGGCGTGGCCGACGTGAAGCGCGAGGGCAGCGACGTCACGATCATCGCGTGGTCGAAGATGGTGAACGTGGCGCTGAAGGCCGCCGAGACCCTGGCGCAGGACGGCGTGTCGTGCGAGGTGATCGACCCCCGCACGCTCCGGCCGCTCGACTCCGGGGCCCTGCTCGCCTCGGTGCAGAAGACCAACCGCTGCGTCATCGTCGAGGAGGGCTGGGAGTACGCGGGCATCGGCGCGCAGCTCGCCTACCAGATTCACCGCGACGCGTTCAGCGACCTCGACGCGCCCGTGCTGCGCGTCACGGGCGCCGACGTCCCGATGCCCTACGCCAAGAACCTCGAGCACATGGCGATGCCGGACACCGGGCGCGTGGTCGAGGCAGTCCGGCAGGTGCTTTATCTGGACTAGACGGGAGTTTACTTGTCTTGACCACGAAGAACGGAAGGCACGAAGGCCACCAAGCCCTGTTCTCGTCGTGTTCTCTTGATCTTCGTGGTTTCGTCCGTCGTCAACGGACTCTTTGCATTCCGCATTCTGCATTTTGCATTTCCGGAGGAACCCCATGGCTTCCCGCGTGGTCATGCCGAAGCTGAGTGACACCATGGAGGAGGGCAAGATCCTCCGCTGGCTCAAGCAGGAAGGCGACAAGGTCGAGACGGGCCAGACGCTGGCGGAAGTGGAGACCGACAAGGCCACCGTCGAGATGGAGGCCTACACCAACGGCATCATCCGGAAGCTGATCGCCAAAGAGGGCGACACGATCAAGATCGGCGCGACTGATCGCGGTCATCGGCGGCGCCGACGAGGACATCTCGGCCCTGCTCCAGCAGCCCGAGCAGGCCGCCGCCCCCGAGCCTCACGCCCCGGCGGCCCCGCCCGCGCGGCCGGCACCGGCCCCGCGACCCGCGCCCCGCCCCGTCGCAGCCCCGGCCGCCCGTCCGGCCCAGGGCCCGCGCCCGGTCGCGGCGGCGAGTCCCGCGCAGGCGACCGCCCAGGAGTCCTCGGCGGGCCGCTCCCTGCGCGCCTCTCCCCTGGCGCTGCGAATGGCCGCCGAGGCGGGAATCGACCTGCAGTCCCTGCAGGGCACGGGGCCGCAGGGCCGCATCATCAAGCGCGACATCGAAGCGGCCCTCGAGAAGGCATCGGGTGCGGCGGCAGCGCCGGGAGCGCCTGCCCAGCCGGTCGGCGACGTGCAGGAAATCGAGCTGACGTCGATGCGCCGCACCATCGCCAAGCGTCTGGTGCAGAGCAAGGCGCCGGTGCCCCACTTCTATCTCACGGTGGACGTGTCGATGGACCGGGTCTGGGACGCCTACCGGGCCCTGCGCGAAGAGAACTACCCCGTCTCCCTCAACGACATCGTCATCAAGGCCACGGCCAGCGCGCTGCGGCGCCACCCCGAGATCAACGCGTCGTTTGCCGGCGACCACGTGAAGCAGTACTCGCGCGTGCACATCGGCCTGGCCGTCGCGCTCGAGGACGGCCTCATCACCCCCGTGATCCGTGACGCCGACTCCAAGACCCTGCTGGACATCGCGGGCGAGTCCCGGACGCTGGCCGAGCGTGCCCGCAGCCGCGGCCTGCAGCCGCACGAGTACACGGGCGGAACCTTCTCCATCTCGAACCTGGGAATGATGGGCATCGAGGAGTTCTCGGCCATCATCAACCCTCCCGAGGCGGCGATCCTGGCCGTCGGCGCCGTGCGAGAGGTGCCGGTCGTCGAGAACGGCCAGGTGCGGGTCGGCCGGCGCATGAAGCTGACGCTCTCGGTCGATCACCGCGTGGCCGACGGCGCCCAGGGGGCGAGGTTCCTGCAGACGCTGCAGCGGATGCTCGAGAACCCGCTGCTGATCAGTTAAGGGACACTTGGCTAATGTCTACTTGGCAATTGTCTATTTGAATCCGTTCGCAAGATAGACAATCGACAAGTGGTCAATCGACAAGTGACAGCGAGCTCGCTGCCGTTTCTCCGTGAGCGCATCGTCTCCTGCGAGCGTTGTGCCCGCTTGCGGGAGTATTGCGAGCGAGTGGCCCGCGAGAAGAAGCGCGCCTATCGCCATGAGGAATACTGGGGCCGCCCCATACCGGGCTTCGGCGACCCCGCCGCGCGGCTGCTGATCGTCGGCCTGGCCCCTGCCGCGCACGGCGGCAACCGGACGGGGCGCGTCTTCACCGGCGACAGCTCGGGCGACTTCCTCATGCGGGCGCTCCACCGCGCGGGCTTCGCCAACATCCCGACGTCCACCCACGCCCGGGACGGCCTGGCGCTCGCCGGCGCCTACATTGCCGCGGCCGTCCGCTGCGCGCCGCCCGACAACAAGCCGCTGCCATCGGAGATCGAAAACTGCCTGCCCTGGCTCGAGGCCGAGGCCGCAGCCCTCACGCGCCTCGAGGTCGTCGTCGCCCTGGGCCGCATCGCCTTCGACGCCACCCTGCGCGTGCTGGCCTCGCGCGGGGCCATGGTCAGGCCGCGACCGCCCTTCGGCCACGGCCTCGTCCACCGCTTCGAGGGCCCCTTCCCCGCCCTCGTCGCCTCGTACCACCCCTCCCGCCAGAACACGAACACGGGCAGGCTGACGGAATCCATGTTCGACCAGGTGTTCCGGACGGCTCGGCTGCTCATCGGCTCTGGGTTCTAAACGGGAATTCACTTGTCTTGACCACGAAGAACGAAAGGCACGAAGGCCACAACGCCCTTGTGTCTTCGTGTTTTCTTGATCTTCGTGGTTTCGTTCGTCGTCAAGCGAAGCGGGTACTGGGACTAGGGCTCTGGGCTCCCTTGTCGGTGTGATCCCTTCTCCATTCTCAATTCTCCATTCTCCATTCTCAATCCCGTGAGGTAGAATTCCCTGCCCTCCTGAGGTCCCGCCCATGGACAACGCCATCATCTATCTCGACAACGCCGCCACGTCGTTTCCAAAACCCGAAGAGACTTACGTCTTCATGGACCGGTTCTACCGGACCCACGGGGTGAACCCCGGGCGGTCAGGGTTCGACCTGTGCATGGAAACCGGTCACATGGTGGACGAAACGCGGGCGCTGCTGACACGTTTCTTCAACGGCACCGACCCGAACCGCCTGGTGTTCTCGTACAACTCCACGGACGCGCTCAACCTGGCGCTGTTCGGCCTCCTCGGGGCCGGCGACCACGCCATCACCACCACCATCGAGCACAACGCGATCCTGCGGCCCCTCTACCACCTCGCCACCCGGGCCGGCGTCGAGGTGGACCACGTCCCCTTCGACGGCCGCGGGTTCGTGGATCCGGATGCCATCAAGGCACGGATCCGGCCGAACACCAAGGTCGTGGCCCTCAACCACGCCTCCAACGTGATCGGCACGGTGCAGCCGGCGGGGGAGATTGGACGGATCTGCAGGGAGCGCGGGATCAGCCTGGTGGTGGACGCCTCGCAGACCGCCGGCAAGATCCCGATCGACGTCCGGGCGATGAACATCGACGTCCTGTGCTTCACCGGCCACAAGTCGCTCATGGGGCCGATGGGCATCGGCGGGATGTACGTGCAGGAGCACGTGGAACTGCGGCACACCCGCGCCGGCGGCACGGGGGTCCGCTCGGCACAGCGGAACCACCTCGACGAATATCCCTGGCGAATGGAGTACGGCACGCCCAATGTCCCGGGGATCGCCGGTTTGAACGCCGGGGTGAAGTGGCTGGAGCAGCAGGGGCTGCACGCGATCGAGACGCACGAGATGCGCCTGACGTCGATGCTCGTGGAAGGGCTGCGGCAAATCCCCGGCGTGACGCTCTACTGCCAGGACAGCCTGGAGGGGCACATCGCGGTCGTGCTCTGCAACGTGGACGGCTTCGAGGCGGGCAACACCGGCACGATCCTCGACGTGGACCACAACATCGCCTGCCGCACCGGGCTGCACTGCGCGCCGATGGTCCACGAGCAGCTGGGGACCGACAAGATCATGGGCGGCGTCCGCTTCGGCATCGGGCCGTTCAACACCGAGGCGCACATCCAGGCCGCCGTCAACGGCGTCCGCGAAATCGCCGCGGCACGGGCGGTGGCGCGGTAGTCTCTAGTGGCTAGTGGCAAGTGGCTGGTGACTAGTCGTCCGCGTGACGACCCGTCGACTAGCCACTAGCCACCAGCAACCAGCCACTCTTGGACCGCCGGCACCGCCACGTCCGGCCGGTCGGTGATGATTCCGTCCACACCAAGCCCGAGCAGGCGCTGGATGTCGGACGCCCGGTCCACCACCCACACCTGGACCGGGACGCCCGCGCGATGGGCACCGCGCAGGAACCGGCCCGTCACGATGTGCTGCCCTTCCCGCCGCTCCGGCACCTGCAGCGCCTTGTACCGCACACGCCGGGGAAACAGGCCGAACCAGGACCGGTAGAGCGCCCACCGGACCTCGTCGCTGCCGGCTCCGGTCGCCAGGCGCGGCTCCAGTCGCCTTACCTCGTCCAGGACCGCCCGGCGGAAGGACCCGATGCACACCCGGCCCACGGCCTCGGCCTCGCGCACGATCGCGACGGTCTCACGCGCCAATTCGACCTCGGGCCCCTTGAGCTCGACGATCAGCGGGTGCAAGGGAAACCGCGTGAGCACCGCGCGCAGCAGAGGCACGCCCACGCCACGGCCCCGGAACGGCCAGACCCCGTCACCGGTGGTGAAGCGATACCCTGCGTCGATGCCTGCCAGCTCCCGGGACGACAGCGCCGACACCGCACCCGTCGCGTCCGTCGTCCTGTCAAGCGTCGGATCGTGACACACGACCACTTCCCCATCACGGGCCAGGCGGACGTCCAGCTCGAGACCGTCCACCCCCTCCGCGATGCCCCGTTCGAACGCCGCAAAGGTGTTCTCGGGCGCCAGTCCTGCGCCGCCGCGGTGGCCGAACACCAGCGGACGCCCCGCCAGATTCCAGGGATGAGGAAGTCCTGTTTCTTGCATGCAACGATCCGATATGTCCAGCCCCTACCGCCCCGCGACCCTCGGAGACCTGCGCGCCGGCATCGAGAGCGGCCAGGTGCCGCGCCGAAGCGTCAAGAACGAGATTCGTCACAACCTGATCCGCAAACTGCGCGCCGGGGAGGCGCTGTTTCCAGGCATCGTGGGCTACGACGACACCGTCGTTCCCCAGCTGGTCAACGCCATCCTCTCGCGGCACAACTTCATCCTGCTCGGCCTGCGCGGCCAGGCGAAGAGCCGAATTCTACGCGCTCTCGTGGACCTCCTGGACGAGGAGATTGCGGTCGTCCCGGGCTGTGAAATCAACGACGACCCGCTCGCTCCCATCTGCTCGGCCTGCCGCGAGCGGGCGGAGCGCGAGGGTGACGCGCTGCCCGTGGCCTGGCTGCCGCGCGCAACCCGTTACGTCGAGAAGCTCGCCACACCGGACGTCACGATCGCGGACATCGTGGGCGACGTGGACCCGATCAAGGCCGCGCGGGCCGGCCTCCGGCTCTCGAACGACCTGACGATGCACTACGGCCTCTTGCCGAGGTCGAACCGGGGGATCTTCGCCATCAACGAGCTGCCCGACCTCGCCGGCAAGATCCAGGTCGGGCTCTTCAACATCCTCCAGGAGGGTGACGTCCAGATCAAGGGCTATCCCGTCCGGCTGCCGCTGGACGTGATGCTCGTCTTCACCGCGAACCCCGAGGACTACACGGCCCGCGGGAAGATCATCACTCCGCTCAAGGACCGCATCGGCTCGGAGATTCGCACGCACTACCCGGCAACCCGGCAGAACGCGATGACCATCACGGCCCAGGAGGCGTGGCTGGAGCGCGACGGCCTCGACGTCCAGGTGCCGCAGTACGTGCGCGAGGTCGTGGAGGAGATCGCCTTCCAGGCGCGGGCAGACAAGAAGGTGGACAAGCGGTCGGGCGTGAGCCAGCGGATGCCGATCACGAGCCTCGAGAACGTGGTGTCGAACGCCGAGCGCCGCGCGCTGCAGGCCTGCGAGAACCTGGCCGTCCCGAGGGTGACGGACATCTACGCGGCGCTGCCGTCGATCACGGGCAAGTTCGAGCTGGAGTACGAGGGCGAGATGAAGGGCGCCGAGACCGTGGCGCGCGAACTCGTGCGGGCGGCCGTCGCCAACGTGTTCACGGGCTACTTCGACCACGTGGAGACACGGGTGGTCACGGACTGGTTCGACGCCGGCGGATCGCTCCAGCTGTCCGACACGTCGGCTGCGGCCGAGGTCGTGAAGCAGGGCCGGCGGGTGAAGGGAATGAACGAGCTGCTGCAGCATGCCGGGGTGGACACCGACGCGCCCGCCCCGCTGGTGGCCTCGGCCATCGACTTCGTGCTCGAAGGCCTCTACTCGGTCAAGAAGATCGCCCGCAGCGAGGAGCGTGGCTATCACGGCACCGAGCCGCAGGCGCTGCGGCGGCCAAACCGCCAGCCCGAGCCGATGTTCGACGAGGGAATGCCCGGGCAGGGGAAGAAGAAGTACTACAACTAACGCAGTAGGCGGTGGGCGGCAGGCGGTGGGCGGTAACGGGCCATCGTCCCGCCCTCCGCCCTCCGCCTTCCGCCTGGTTTCGAATGAGATACAGGTACAGCAAGTACACCGGCGAAGACCTCGAAGGCGTCGATCTCGAGGACCTGCTGTCGAAGCTGTCGGACCTCCTGCTGGCCAGCGGGTTCAGTGGCTCGCGGCTCACGCCGTGGTCCGACGGCGACAAGTCCATCCAGGCGCTGCACGATGCAATCCTCGACGCGCTGATGAACGGCGACCTGCTGTCGCAGGAGACGATCGACCAGCTGATGGAGGATGGCGGGGACGGTCGGCGTCTCGAGCAGCTGATCAAGGATCTCATCAAGCGTCTCGAGCAGGAGGGCTACGTGACCAGCAGCCCCGACCTCGAGGTGGAGCAGGCGCGGCGCGACGCGCAGGGCACCGGCGCCGGCAAGGGCGAGAACGCCCCCCCGGCCAAGTTCGAGGTCACCGACAAGGCGCTGGACTTCCTTGGATACCGGGCGCTGCGGGATCTCCTCGGGTCGCTGGGCAAGAGCAGCTTCGGCCGCCACGACACGCGCGACCTCTCGACCGGCGTCGAGGCGAACGGCGCGCCCAAGGCGTACGAGTTCGGCGACACGATGAACCTCGACGCCAGCAGCACGATCCTCAACGCCGTGCGCCGCGCGGCGACGCGAGCGGGCCGAGGGCGCCAGCGACGAGCCGGGGGCTCGAGGCCTCATCGACGTGCAATACCAGGATCTGATGGTGTCGCAAGGCGAGTATCAGAGTTCGTGCGCCACCGTCCTCATGCTCGACTGCAGTCACAGCATGATCCTCTACGGCGAGGACCGGTTCACGCCGGCCAAGCGCGTGGCGCTGGCCCTCGCGAACCTCATCCGCCTTCAGTACCCGGGCGACTCCCTCCACCTGGTGCTCTTCCACGACTCCGCGGAGGAAATCCCGCTCAAGGACCTGGCGCGGGTGCGGGTGGGGCCGTACTACACGAATACGCGCGAGGGGTTGAAGGTGGCGCGCCGAATCCTGGACCGGCAGCGCAAGGACATGCGGCAGATCGTGATGATCACGGACGGCAAGCCGTCTGCCCTCACCCGCCCCGACGGCCAGATCTACAAGAACGCCTTCGGCCTGGACCCCTTCATCGTCAGCGAAACGCTCGCCGAGGTCGCCGCGTGCCGCCGGAGCGGGATCCAGGTGAACACCTTCATGCTCGCGCGCGACTTCGACCTCGTCAGCTTCGTCCGCAAGGTGGCCGAGATCTGCCACGGCAAGGCGTACTTCACCACGCCGATGACGCTTGGACAGTACGTGCTGATGGACTACTTGGACAGGAAGACCAGAACAGTTCACTGACACTTGGCCCTTGACCACTTGGCGACTGACCACTTGCTCTGCGGCCAAATAGACCATTGCCAAGTAGGCAATTGCCAAGTGATCCCCGACTACCGGCCGAGTCGCGCAGCGACGAGGCCGACCACCTTTTCTCCGTGCAGCCGGCCGTTTTCGATGAAGACCGGCGCGGTGTCGTGGCCCGAGATGACGCCGCCCGCCAGGAAGACGTTCGGGACGTTCGTCTCGAGGGTCTCGCGGTCGTGGACCGGCAAGCACGTGCCGGCCTCGAGTTGAACCCCGCAGCGCTGCAGGAAGTCCTGGTCCGGGTGATAGCCGGTCAGCAGGAAGACGGCGTCCGCCGGGATCGCCTCGCGCACGCCGTTCCGATCGACGAGCACCGCCTCCCGGGTGATCTCGGTGATGCAGGTCTCGAAGCGCGCGGCAATCGAGCCTTCCGCAATGCGGTTGCGGATGTCGGGGAGCACCCAGTACTTGATCGACTCGCTCAGTCCGGCGCCGCGGTGGACCAGCGTCACCTCCGCCCCCGAACGGTAGAGCTCCAGCGCCGTCTCCGCCGCCGAATTCCGCCCTCCCACCACGACCACGCGCTTCCGGAAGAACGGGTGCGCCTCGCTGTAGTAGTGGGAGACGTGCGGCAGGTCCTCCCCCGGCACGCCAATCCGGTTGGGATGGTCGTAGTAGCCGATGGCCAGGACGACGGCCTTGCGCCACGCGCCCGATTTCGCGGGCCCGAACCTCGCCGAGCCTCCCGCCCTCGGCGCGACCGAGGCGCGAAGCCTCGCCGTAGCTCTCGAGTCTCTTCAGGGAGAGCGAAGGCGGGTCGGTCCTCACCACCAGCGTCCCGTCCGCCTCGCGCTGGATGCCCACGACCGACTCCCCCAGCGTGACGGGCAGGCGCAGCGTTTCGACCACGCGGCGGTAATAGCGCAGCGCTTCCAGGCGCGTCGGCTTCTCGTAAGGGCTGACGAACGGGAAGCCTCCGATTTCCATCAGTTCAGGTGTAGTGAAGAAGACCATGTGCGGCGGGAAGTGCTGGATCGAGTTGACCAGCACTCCCTTCTCGATCACCTCGAAATCCAGCCCCCGGCGCTGGCAGGCGATCGCCGCCGCGAGGCCGGACGGCCCCGCCCCCACGATGACCACGTCGCGTTCGACCATACGGAATTGTACCATTGCGTCAGTTGGCGATTGTCGCACTGGGCAATTGTCTTCAGGCTCCGCTCGCTCCTGGTCGACGGCCGTCCCGCCTGTCCGCCGGTTCCGCCGATCCTGTCCTGATCCCCGATCCCGCCTGATCCGCCTCCGCCTGATCCCTGATCCCTGTTCGCCGATTCCCGGCGCGGCGGTAGAATCCCCCTATGCCCGACGCACTCATCGCGCACCGCTGGCACTTCGGCTTCACCATCCTCTTCCACTACCTGTTCCCGGTGCTGACGATGGGCCTGGGCGTGCTGATCGCGGTGCTGAAGACGCTGCAGATCGCCAAGGAGGCGGACGTCTACGGCCGCGCGGCGCGCTTCTGGGCCAAGATCTTCGCGATCACCTTCGCGGCGGGCGTGGTCACCGGGATCCCGATGGAGTTCCAGTTCGGCACCAACTGGGCGCGCTTCTCCCATTTCGCCGGCGGTGTCGTCGGGCAGACGCTCTTCATGGAGGGCGTGTTCGCGTTCTTCGCCGAGTCGTCGTTCCTCGGCCTGTTCCTCTTCGGCGAGAAGCGCCTCTCGCCCCGCATGCACTTGTTGTCGGCGGTCATGGTTGCCCTGGGGGCCGTCGTGTCCGGGTTCTTCATCGTCGCCACCAATGCCTGGATGCAGAACCCGGTGGCCTACGAGGTGGTGGACGCGCGGGCGCAGCTGACCAGCCTCTGGGGCCTGCTCACCAACCCCTACCTCACCTGGCAATACCCGCACGTCATCAGCGGGTCGATGATCACCGCGTCGATGGTGATGGCGGGCGTGGGCGCGTTCTACCTGCTGTCGCGCCGGTTCGAGGAGGAGGGCCGGGTGTGCGTCCGCGTTGGTGTCATCGCGGGGCTGATCTTCTCGCTGTTCTCGCTGTTCCCATCTGGGGCGATGAACGGCGAGGCCGTGACGAGGTACCAGCCGATCAAGATGGCGGCGATGGAGGGGCTGTTCAAGACGCAGGAAGGCGCGCCCATCGCGATCATCGGGATGCCGGACACCGAGAAGCGCGAGCTGATGGATCCCGTCTACGTGCCCCGGGTGCTGAGCTACCTGGCGTATGGCGACGCGAGGGCACGGGTCGTGGGCCTCGACGACTACCCGCGCGACCTGCATCCGCCGGTGGAGCCCGTCTACTACGCGTACCACATCATGGTCGGCCTCGGGACGATGTTCATCGCGATCATGGCGGTCGCGTCGCTGCTGCTGTGGCGGAAGCGGTTGTTCGGGGCCCGGTGGTTCCTGTGGGTGCTGATGCTGGCCGCGCCGTTCCCGTACATCGCGAACCAGGCAGGCTGGATCGTGGCCGAGGTCGGGCGGCAGCCCTGGGTGGTCTACGGCCTGCAGCGCACGGGGGACGGCACGTCCACGAACGTGAGCGGCGGGATGGCATGGTTCACGCTCATCGGCTTCATGGGCCTCTACACCGTCCTCGGCCTGCTGTACCTGTTCCTGTTCGGCAAGATCGTGAACACCGGGCCTGTGGACGACGCTGCACTGATCGGTATCTGGCTAATGCTAACGGCGCTGCCTCGCCGTAGCTCGCCAATTCGGGCCGAGTCGCAGATTCCTGGTGGGTGGCTCAATGTCTCCTGATCTGCTCCCTATGCTGCCCACCACCTGGTTCATCGTCCTCGCCTTCATGCTCACTGGCTACGCGGTGCTGGACGGCTTCGACCTCGGCGTCGGGGCGCTGCACGTGTACATCGGCCGCGGGAAAGGGCGAGACACCGCCATCAACGCCATTGGGCCGGTGTGGAACGGGAACGAAGTGTGGCTGCTCGCGGCGGGCGGGTCGATGGTGGCCGCCTTCCCGCACCTCTACGCCTCGGCCTTCAGTGGTTTCTACCTTGCGCTGATGCTCGTGCTCTGGCTGCTCGTCCTGCGCGGCGTGGCGATCGAGTTCCGCCACCAGGTGGACAACGACCTGTGGCGCGACGCGTGGGACGTGACGTTCTTCGGCGCGAGCGTGCTCCTCGCGGTGCTGTTCGGCGCAGCCGTGGGCAACGTGCTCCGCGGCGTGCCCCTCGACGCGGAGGGGTCGTTCCAGGGGTCGTTCGCGCTGCTGCTGAACCCGTTCGCCCTGCTCTGCGGCGTCCTGAGCCTCGCGACGCTGTCGCTGCACGGGGCGGCCTACCTGGCGATGAAGACCGAGGGCGACGTGCAGGCGCGGGCCCGGCGGGCCGTCCTGCCGCTCTGGGCGATCACCATCGTCCTGCTCGCGGCCGTCGTGGCATGCGAGCTTCGTCGTCCGGCCGGGCTTCACGGCAAACTTCGGCCGCTGGCCCTGGCTGGTGGCCGTGCCCCTGCTCGCCGCGGCTTGCCGCCGGCGCCGTCCCCGTGTTCCACCGCCGCGGTGCCGACGCCGGCGCGTTCCTCGCCACGCGCCAGCGCTCATCGCGGGGACCCTCGGCTCGGCGGCCGCCGGTCTCTACCCGTATCTTCTGCCGTCCCTGGCGGGCAGCCCGCACCCCGGCCTCGACGTCTACAACAGCGCCTCCTCCGAACGCGCCCAGTCGATCGCCCTGACCATCTACCTCATAGGCATGGCGATCGTGGTGGTGTACCTCGTCAACGTCTACCGCGTCTGGCGCGGCAAGGTTGGCGAGGAGCACACGTACAAGGTCTGACGAATCTGGTGTCGTGCCAGGCGGTGCCGAGGCGTGCTGGTGCCCGGAGGCACCTCTGGCACCTCCCGGCACGACGCCCCGGCCGGCTCGGCCGTGCCCATTCAGGATCGCGCCTGCCAGTTGAGGCTCCCAGAGCGCCCATTCGCCGAAAAGGGCTAGATCTTCGACCAGCACGGCATTATCATGGTCCGGCTGTTCATCCGGTCGGGGGTCAGGTCTTGGCTCGCGGCCGCCGGAGGTCCGACCTTCCGTCGCCGTTCAAGGCGTGACCCCGAAGCCCTCGCCGGCCTTCCAAGGAGAGAGTTTCATGCACGCCCCGGTCAAATACTTCGAAAAGGGCCTCTCGATTGCCGCCAGCGGCGTGTGGGCGGGCCTCCAGTGGGTCTACCGCGTCAACCAGAACCCGTCGTTCACCCCGCAAGTGGTCGGATCAGCCGCTCCAGAAGTCGTGGGAGAAGTCGAAGCCGACCCTTGGGTGGCCGCGCGAGACCGATTCGCTCTGCCCGGTCTGCGTGCGGGAGGTCCGGAAGGAGATCCTCGACGGCCACAAGGACATGAACGTCCTGCGGACCGAGAAGGTCGGCGAGATCAAGGCGACGATCCTCGAGCGCGACGGCAAGATCCTGATGGTGAAGGACTGCCCGAAGCACGGCCACTTCGAGGACGTGCTGTCGATCGACGCCGACGTTCTACGCGTCACCTCGAGGAGACCTTCCCGGGCCGCGACATCCGCGCCCAGCGCCGACGAAGCTTCACAACCACGGCAGCAGCACGATGCTGTACGGCCGCGGCGCGGTCCTCACGGTGGACCTCACCAACCGCTGCAACATGATGTGCGACCCGTGCTTCACCGACGCCAACCAGGTGGGCTTCGTGCACGAGCTCGGCTGGGACGAGATCAAGGACATCCTCGACAAGTCCGTCACCGTCAAGCCGCGGCGCCAGATGTCGGTGCAGTTCTCGGGCGGCGAGCCCACGCTTTCCCCGTACTTCCTCAAGGCCGTCGCCTACGCCAAGGAAGTCGGCTACAACAGCGTGCAGGCCGCGACCAACGGCATCGAGTTCGCCAAGAGCCAGGAGTTCTGCCGCCAGGCGGCCGAGGCGGGCCTGCGCTACGTCTACCTGCAGTTCGACGGCATCGGCAACGCGCCGAACTCGCACCGGCACGTCGGCAACCTCTTCGACGTCAAGCTGCGGGCCATCGAGAACCTCTGGACGGCCGGCGTGGACATCGTCCCGGTCGTGACGATCATCAACGGGGTGAACAACGAGCAGGTCGGGCGCATCATCAAGTTCGCCATCGACAACCCGACCAAGATCTCGTTCCTCTCGTTCCAGCCCGTGTCGTTCACCGGGCGCGACGAGGAGGTCACCGACGAGCGGCGCGCGGCGCAGCGCTACACGCTGGCGCACCTCGCGCACGACGTGAAGGACCAGGCGGGCGTCGGCGAGCCGACGCGCGACTGGTTCCCGATCTCGTTCATGAACACCTGCGCCGACTGGGCGGACCTCGCGCACGGGCCCGACGCCAACTGGGGCGCGCTGGCCTGCGGCTGCCACCCGAACTGCGGTGCCGGCACCGCGCGTGATGATCGACAAGGAAACGCGCGAGATGGCGCCGGTGACGAAGTTCCTCGACATGGAGCGCTTCGCGCGCGACACGCGTCTGATCAACGACGCGGCGCGCGGCAAGTTCCTGTCGCTGCTGGGTATCGGCCGTGTCGCTGCTCCGCAACTACGACTCGTTCAACGCGCCGACGCGCTTCAAGCTGACGGACCTGCTGGCAGAAGTTCGACAAGGCGTTCGGCGCGACCAAGAAGGACTACGGCCGGGTCGGCAAGGGCCGGACGATGGCCGACATCGAGAAGCGGCGGAGCGACAGCTGGGCGTTCATCTTCATCGCCGGGATGTGGTTCCAGGACCTCTTCGACTACGACTTCCGGCGGGGCGAGATGTGCATCATCCCCTACGGCACGCAGGAGGGCGAAATCTCGTTCTGCGCCTACAACACGGGGCTCGGCTGGCGGCAGATCATCGAGAAGAAGCACATGACGGCCACGCTCACGAAGTGGTACGAGGAGCACGGCCGGCACCAATCTACGCCGGCAACCGCAACGTGCCGCTCGAGTCAACCGAGCACTCGATGTACCTCGATCCGGAGGCCATGGCCGCCGCGGCGCAGAGGGACCTCGACGCGAAGGGCATCGCCAAGACCGCCCGCGACGAGAAGCTCAAGGCGCGCCTGGATCGCGACCAGCACAGCCCCGCCTACCACGCCAGCATGGAGCGGCTGTACCGGGAGCACATCCTGCACGAGAAGCCCGAGCCGCCCGTCATCCAGATCCAGGGGCTTGGGGGGAAGAAGCAGCAGGAGACGACGGAATC
Source organism: uncultured Acidobacteriota bacterium (assembly GCA_963744445.1). Classification (GTDB taxonomy): domain Bacteria; phylum Acidobacteriota; class Vicinamibacteria; order Vicinamibacterales; family Fen-181; genus CAVUTP01. Next base: position 43,045 of record CAVUTP010000009.1, on the reverse strand, counting down.
GACGACGGTCAATTAGTGGACAGTGGCCGGTGGACGGTGGCCAGTGGATCACGTTGTCACGCTGAGCAGTGTGATCAACTGACCACCGGCCACTGAGCACTGGCCACTACGCTCCCCCGCCCGCCTCTCATTTCCCAGTCATTTATTCTGCATTCTGCATTCTGCAATCTGCATTTCTAAGCTGAGCCACTCCCGTCCGCCCGGCGGAAATGCCCTTTCGTCCGCTCGGAACGCCCACCCGCCGGATTTCGGGCCCATAGTGGCCGATTTCCCCGATAACATTTCTCTTAGGGCTTTCAACAACTCTTGACGTCCGCCCGGCCGTGACCGTGCCTGGCCATTCTTCTCGCATTCAACGGGCGAGAAGGGGGCCGGACCAGTCGCGGAGGCGGACTTATTGCGTCGGCTGGCGCGCCCGTGCGGCCCGCGCGACGCGAGGAGGAGGGCTGGATGCACGCGCCGATGAAGTACCTGGAGAAGGGGCTGTCGCTGACCGCCAACGCCATCTGGAGCGTCGGCCAGCTGGCCTACCGGATCCGGCAGAACCCGTCCTTCACGCCGCGGTGGTCCGATCGGCCCGCTGCTGAAATCCTGGGAGAAGACCAAGCCGCCGCTTGGCTGGCCGCGGGAAACCGACTCGCTCTGCCCTACCTGCGTGCGCGAGGCCCGCCAGGCCATCCTGGACGGCCGGCAGGACGTGTCGACGCTGCTCGACGAGAAGGTCGGCGAGATCAAGGCCACGATCCTCGAGCGCGACGGCAAGATCCTGATGGTCAAGGACTGCCCCAAGCACGGGCACTTCGAGGACGTGATGTCGATCGACAGCGCGTTCTACCGGCACCTCGAGGAGACGTTCCCGGGCCGCGACATCCGCGCGCACAACGACGAGAAGCTGCACAACCACGGCAGCAGCACCGTGCTGCACGGCCGCGGCGTCCGTCCTGACGGTGGACCTGACCAACCGCTGCAACATGATGTGCGACCCCTGCTTCATGGACGCGAACCAGGTGGGGTTCGTCCACGAGCTGGACTGGGAGGAGATCAAGCAGATCCTCGACAACGCCGTCACGATCAAGCCGCGGCGCCAGATGTCGGTGCAGTTCTCGGGCGGCGAGCCCACCCTTTCGCCGCACTTCCTCAAGGCCGTCGCCTACTCGAAGGAGGTCGGCTACAACAGCGTCCAGGCGGCGACCAACGGCATCGAGTTCGCCAAGAGCCCGGAGTTCTGCAAGCAGGCCGCGGAGGCCGGGCTGCGCTACGTCTACCTGCAGTTCGACGGCATCGGCAACGGGCCCAACTCCCACCGCCACGTGGGCAACCTGTTCGACGTGAAGCTGCGCGCGATCGAGAACCTCTGGGCCGCAGGCGTGGACATCGTCCTCGTCATCACGCTGGTGAACGGCGTGAACAACGAGCAGGTGGGCCGGATCATCGAGTTCGCCCTCGACAACCCCACGAAGATTTCGTTCCTGTCGTTCCAGCCCGTCTCGTTCACGGGCCGCGACGAGCTCGTCTCGGCAGAGCGGCGGGCAGCCCAGCGCTATACGCTGGCGCACCTCGCGCACGACGTGAAGAACCAGACGGGCATTGGCGAGCCGACCCGCGACTGGTTCCCGATCTCGTTCATCGGCACCTTCTCCGACTGGGCCGACCTGGTCCACGGGCCGCAGGCGCAGTGGGGGGCCCTTTCCTGCGGCTGCCACCCCAACTGCGGCGTGGGCATGGCGGTCATGATCGACAAGGTCACGCGCGAGGCGGTGCCGGTGACCTCGTTCTGGAACGGCGAGAGGCTGGCAAAGGACGTGCGCCTGATCAACGACGCCGCCCGCGGGCGGTTCTGGTCGCTCCTCGGCATGGCGCTGGCCGCCGCGCGCAACTACGACCCCTTCAAGTCGCCGACGCACTTCCGGCTCGTGCACCTGCTGCAGAAGGTCGACAAGGCCTTCGGCGCCAGCAAGCGCGACTACGGGAAGGTGGGCAAGGGGCGGACGTTCGACGACGTGCAGCGCCGCCGCTCCGATCGCTTCAAGTTCCTGTTCATCGCCGGCATGTGGTTCCAGGACCTGTTCAACTACGACTTCCGCCGCACCGAGATGTGCATCATCCCCTACGGCACGCAGCAGGGGGAGATCTCGTTCTGCGCCTACAACACCGGGATCGGCTGGCGCCAGATCATCGAGAAGATGCACATGACGGCCACGTTGTCGAAGTGGTACGCCGACCACGGCCGGCACCAGATCTACGCGGGCGGACGGAGCGTGTCTCTCGAGTCCACCGAACACTCGCTCCTGCTGAACCCGGAGGCCGTGGCCGCCGCCGCGCAGACCGACCTGGACGAGGCGGGCATCGCGAAGACCGCGCGCGACGAGAAGCTCAAGGCGCGCGACAAGGCAAAGGAACCGGCCGACGCCGCCTACCACGCGAACATGGAGCGGCTGTACCGGGAGCACGTGCTCCGCGAGAAGCCCGGCCCGCCGGTCATCCAAATCCAGGGGTTGCGCCGGAAGGAGGAGCCCACGGAGGCCCAGGCGGCGCAGTAGCGGGTTCGCATCACGGCGCAGGCGGCAGGCGGTAGGCGTTTCCGCCTTCCGCCCTCCGCCCTCCGCCTATTTCTTTGTTCGAGTTTTCGCCGGCGGTTTCTTCGTGGCCGGCGCGGGTTTCGCCGCCGGCGCGGCGGTGTATTCCACGCTGAAGTTGCTGACCACCGCGATCGGCCGTTGCGCCGCGGTGAACAGGTTCGGGCCCGCGACGTTCACCACCAGCAACTTCTCCCCCAGGACGCTCACCTCGTCCACGCCCTCGGGGACCTCCATCACGATGCGCTCGTTCCCCGTGGGCGCCACGGCCTTCACGCCTCGCGGTCCCGCCCCGCCCGAGACGCGGTCGAACAGGTCGCGTGCCGCCCGGAACTCGCTCTGCACCACCCCGCGGCCCAGCAGCTTCCCATCCATCGTGAGCACGCCGATCGTCGCCGTGTACTGCGCGTAGGCCCGCCCGGCGTTCGTCTCCTGCTCGGAGTAGGTGTGGCGGTTGTGGAGATCGAACGAGAGCTTCAGGGGACCCTTGTGGGGAGCCAACCGGACCAGGATGCCCTCCGCGGGCACGAGGCTCGTCATCACGTCGCAGAAGCGGAGCTTGCTACCCACGCCCATCCCGAGCACCTGCGGGCACTGGACGGCGGGGGCTTCCGCAACGAGCTTCGGAACGGGCGGGGGCGCGGGCCTTCTTGGAGCGGGTTTCGCCGCCGGCTTCCGCGCGGGCGGCTTCTGCGTGCTCGGCTTCTTCGTCGTCGTGGTCTGCAGGAAGGGCGCCGCCGTCGATTCCCGGGGAGCGACCAGCGCGAGCGCCGCCATCAACACCAGGGGAAACAGCCTCATGGGCACAAGTATAGGATCACTTGACGATTCCCTACTTCGCAATTGTGGTCTTGGCGCTCGCGTGTGCGACGACACTCTGCGTGAACCCGATGGTCATTTGACAAGTGGTCAATCGACAAGTGACGGCGTCAGAGACCGAGCCAGATGATCCCGAAGGCGAGCGTGAGCACCGTCACGGGGACGCCGACCCTCAGGTAGTCCGTGAAGGAGATCTTCACGCCGTGGCGGGCCGCGCCCTCCACCACGATCAGGTTGGCGATCGAACCGAGGATCGTCAGGTTGCCGGCCAGCGTGCTCGACATCGCGAGGGTCAGCCACGCGGTGTCCGGGTGCGGCAACTGCGGCACGAGCCGCGTGAAGAGCATCACCGCCGGCACGTTGCTCACCAGGTTCGACAGCACCGCCGACACGATCGAGAGGCCGGCGACCGTCTGCACGCCGACCGGCCGCAGGAGGTCGAAGAACCGATCGTCCAGCTGCGCGCGCTCGACGCCGTGGATGACGATGAAGAGGCCGACGAAGAGGACGAGGAGGCCCCAGTCGATCTGCCGGTAGACCTTGTCGGGCTTGACGCGGCGGGTCACCAGCAGCACTGCTGCCCCGGACGAGGCGACGAGCGCCGGGTCGAGCCCCGCGAGGAACCCCGCCAGCATGCCGGCGGCGACCGCGAGGCTCTTGATCATCAACGCCCGGTGCACCGGACGGACGGAGACGGGGACGAACTCGGCCGTGCCCGAGTGGAGGTCGCGCCGGAAGGAGAAATAGAGCACGCCCGACACCACCGCAAGACCCACCAGGGCGACCGGGGCGAGCGCCGCGCTGAAACGCGCGTACGAGATCCCCGAGACGCTGCCGATGAGCATGTTCTGAGGGTTCCCGGTGATCGCGCCGACGCTCCCGATGTTCGATGCCGTCGCCAGCGCCAGCAGGTACGGGAGTGGCCTCTGGTTCCGGGCCCGCGCAACTTCGATCAGGACCGGGCGTGAACACCAGGCAGATCGTGTCGTTGACGAAGAGCGCTGAAAGCAGGCCGGCGGCGAACACCACGGCGACCAGGAGCGGGGCCGGGTGGGTGACCCTCCGCGTCACGGTCTCGGCCAGCACGCGGAAGAAGAGGGAGAGCCGCAGGTTGGCCACGAGAACCATCATGCCGAACAGCAGGACGAGCGTCCGGTAGTCGATGGCGCGGTAGGCCTCCTCCAGCGGCACGCCGCCCGCCACGACCATGAGGATGGCGCCGACGATTGCCGCGCCCGTGCGGTCGAGGCGCACGAGCGGCACGGCCCCGAACGCCAGGACCGTGTAGGTTGCGAGGAAGATCAAGAGAGGAACAAGCACAAAAGCCTGGGGCGTGACGGATTCAGGAGCGCTAACCGGTCTTTGTTCTGCGGATGAGCTCGAGGAACTCGCTTCTCGTGCGCGCGTCGTTGCGGAAACCGCCCAGCATCGCGGACGTGATCGCGAAGGAGTTCTGCTTCTCCACGCCGCGCATCGACATGCACAGGTGGGTGGCCTCGACGACGACAGCGACGCCCAGGGGGTCGATCTTCCGTTCGATCGTCTCCGCAATCTCGCTCGTCAGCCGTTCCTGCACCTGGAGGCGCCGGGCGAACACCTCGACCAGCCGCGGGATCTTGCTGAGGCCAATGACCTTGTGCCGCGGGATGTAGGCGACGTGGACCTTGCCGAAGAATGGCAGCAGGTGGTGCTCGCACAGGCTGAAGAAGTCGATGTCCTTGACGATCACCATCTCGCTGTAATCGACGGTGAACAGGGCGTTGTTGAGCACCTTGTCCACGTCCGCCTCGTAGCCGCTCGTCAGATACTTGAGCGACACCTCCACGCGGCGCGGCGTATCGCGCAGGCCCTCGCGGTCGGGGTCCTCGCCCAGCTCCTTCAGGAGGTTTCGAATCAGGTCGCGCATCGGGCTAGTGTACAACAGCGCCGCTGAGCCGGCGTCCTCCCCACCCCGATCTCCGGAATCGGCCCCCAAGACGCCATCCGCGGAGGCGAACCAGGACCAGGCCCTGAAGACTCGAAAGTGCCAGCCCCCAACGGACCGTGTGCATCGGGCCAGGTGTCCAACAGGGTACGAATCGCGCGAGGGCCCTAAGACGTAAGTCCTGATGTGACGTTGCCGAAAGCGACACTCGGCGGTGGCATCTCCTCCGCTGCGCAGGATTCGCTGTAAGAGTGCACCGCTTAACGGCTTACGGTTGACGCAAAGCGTGAAGACCACGGACGGGGTGTCAAACGGCAGCTAATGTGCTCGGGGCGACATGCGAAAACACTGGCAATTCGAGAGGTGGGACCCGGACAGCTCTTGGCCCCGTATTTGAATGAAGACACGGGCAAGAGGGACCGAACGATGTTGACCAGGGTGAACCAGATCGGCAGATTACAACCCGGTCGCGCCACGCAAAAGGTTGTCGTGGTGAACGGCAGCAACGAGATCCTCGAGCTGCTCGAGTCGGTTCTCGATGCCGGTCACTACAACGTGGTCTTCGTGGCGGAGACCGAGCACGCATATTCGCAGATCAAGCAGGCCAGGCCGAACCTGATCATCCTGTGCGTGGCCATCGACGACCCCGTGGGGTTCCACGTCCTCTCCATGCTGAAGCTGGACGAGGAAACAGCCGAGATCCCGGTCCTGACCTATACGAACGAGTTTGACGGAGAGGAAACCGACCGCGAACCCGATGATGACAGCCCCGAGGACGAGCTGCCGCTGGCGACTCGCCGCGAGTTGTCGATGAACTAGAACGACGGTCAGCGTGCAGTGGCCTAGGTCAATGGATGACGATTAACCGCACCAGCGCTTGACCGATCTTAGAGATTGTCCCCGCACCGCAATGCGCCGGGGACTACTGGCCGCAGAGGGACCTGGGGACCACGGCTCGGACGCAGGCGCCGGCAGAATGTCCGGCTTCCCTACCCGGGTCGGTTCCCGGTCCCGGCGACAGTCCTGACGTGCCTTGGTTCGACCCGCCGACCGCTCGGCGGTGAGGCTTCGGCCCTCTCAGTGCCTCCAGCCCCGAGCCCGTTCCCCAGCTCCCACCTTGCCATGTGAGCTGGTCAGGTTGCCAGCCGTGCGGCCCTGACGGCTTCCATGAACTCGGTGATGGCCTGGATGACGTGGTCGGAAGGTTCGACGAACTCGATGCCGGCGCGGTAGATCAAACCTCCGTCCTCGACGTCGGCCACGCGGGCGTGCACGATGCGTCCCTTGACGACCACCGAGCGGTCGCCGAGGATGAGGCGGAAGTCGTGCAGCGAGTCGAGCTGCAGGGCGAAGGTGGTTTCGATCTGTGCCCCGGCGGAGCTGATCTCCGCGATGGCCATCGGCTGAAAGACCATCACCTCGCCGGAGAGTTCGCCCAGGATCTCGATCCGCTCGGCCCTGCGTGTTGGTGTATCACCAGCCATGGGTTGCGACTATAGCAGCGGCCGGCTGTGCTGGCAATCGCTGAGGCGGGCGCCGCGCAGAATCCAGCAAGCAGCCAACGGCCGCCTGGGGCGATTGGCGCTCGCCCGCTCACCCCTATCCTGCCGAAGAAACGGGTCGGCGACTTACCGTCTTTCGTCTGCAAGACCGGGTCGGGAGACTCTCGACTAGCGGTCCTCCCACGTCTCCCGACCCTCGTGTTGCGCCACGTTGGTCGCTCGCCCCGTCTCTTTGTATCTATCGGACGTCGCAGCCAACGGGTTCGCCGCGCGAGCGCCAATCGCCCCAGGCGGCCGCCGTCACTCGCCCGGTTGCGGCGCCGCGCCCGTCTCGGCGGCCGAGCCGCGGTCTACCGCCGCGGAGGATTCACGTAGGCCGCGACCAGGCTCTCGTTGCCGTCGGGGCCGATGGCGGCCACGCCGAAGACGTAGTCGTCGATCGACACGTTCGGGATGACGTGCTCGGTGACCGGCCCGAGCGTGACCTCGTGCTGCCAGTCGGGCGTCCACGCCTCGCGCCAGTACACCTTGTAGCCCACCGCGCCGGGCGACGCCTTCCACCGCAGGTTCGCGTCGTACCCGCTCGGCTGCCGGCCGAGCAGCTGCTGCCCGCGCTCGTCGGCCACGACCGGCGCCGGCGGCGCGAGGGCCAGGGCCGCCGCGGCCGCGCCGTTCAGCCGCAGGTTGCGCATGCAGGTACGGGAGGTTCACGCCCTCGATCGTGTCGGCCGTCGTGTGCTGGCGCTCGTAGTTCTCCACCGCCTCGGTGATCCGCACCGCGGTGAACCCCTTCTGGTTGAACGCCGTGTGGTCGCCGCCCCGTGCCGAAGCGGTCGTGGCGCGCGACGAGCGTCACCTGCTGCGTCGGCACGTAGAGCGCCGCCGCGCGTTTCAGGTAGCGCGCCAGCTGCGCGCGAGGCCGAGTCCTCGGGCCCCTCGGAGAAGACGCGGACCCGCCGCGAGTCCTCGATGCCGCCCGGCGCCTGGGTGTTCCCGACCATGTCGTTGTTCAGCACCGCGTCGATGACCAGCTTCTCCTGCTGCGCCTTCGTCGCGTGCATCTGCGCGCCGATCAGCCCCTGCTCCTCGCCGAACAACGCGCACGAACACCAGCGTGGCGTCGAACTCGATCCCGCTCTCGCCGAACACCCTCGCCAGCTCCATCACCACCGCCGTCCCGCTCCCATCGTCGTTCACGCCCGGCGCCGGGTTGTCCACCGGCGGCGCCGGCGCCGCCGGCTGGGCCGCAGTCGGCTGCGCGCCCGACGGCGCCCCGGCCTGGCGTACGGCACCGGGCGCTGCGGTGCCGGCCGCCGCACCGCTCGCCCCCGCGGGCCGCTCGCCCCCTGCAGGGCGCGTGGCGCCGGCAGGCGCGTTCTGGCGCGCCGCCGCGGGCGGGCGGGCGAACGTGTCGTAGTGGGCCGTGATGTAGACGCGGCGCGCGCTCTTCCCTGGGAGCACCGCCACCACGTTGCTCGCTTCGAGGTCGCGCGTGATGCGGCCGCTGCGAGGCACCGTGTAGGTGTCGAAGGACACCTGCAGCCGCGGCGCTCGACTTCTTCATCTCGTCGAGGATCCACTGCCGCGCGGCGCCGATGCCCTTGGTCGGCAAGTCGGTGGACGACAGGGTGTTGCGGGTTTCGAACGACCCGAGCTTCTGGAGGATCGCCGTGACGCGCTGCTCGGACACCTGCGCCAGCAGCTGCTCGATGCGGGGGTCGCGCCCGGTCGCCGGCGGCGGCGTGGCGGAAAGGACGGCGCGCCAACGCGCAGGCCTGCGGCCACGACCAGCACGAACTGGAGCTTACGGTTTGTTTTCATAGGATCTCGACCACGCGGGGGCGGGGAGAACTTACTGGAGGAGCGGGGTGTCCGTCAATCGAACAATCAACCAACCAGCCAATCCAATCAAGAAATCAACGAATCAACAAATCAACAAATGACGATCTTACCTCACTTTGAGGTGTTCCAAATAGTCCCCCGACCGAATCCGCTCCGCGCGTCCCAGCGGCGCGTTGTAGAGGTACACCCAGACGGTGTCCGTCGCGCCGTCCTCGTACACGACGGGCACTTCCACGCGAATGTACAGGCTGGCCTCGGGCTGCTCGGGGCAGTAGCCCTCGATTTCGTCGAGGCCCGCCAGCACCCTCTCGAGATCGTCCGCGCGGTACACCTCGCCCCAGACCGACCCCTCGGGATCGGGCACGGCCGCCGGGTAGATGCCGAGATCGAACAGGGCGGCCTGGATGCGGCCGCGGCCCACCCATGACAGCAGGGGATCGATGCCGGCGCGACGCCGGCGATCGAATCCCGTCATCAGCGTTCCGTAGAAGAACACCCGGTCAGTCATCGATCACCATCACCCCGGCACGCGACACGCACCCCGCCCTGGCAGGGACGCGCACGGAACCCCGCACGACAGAGTCAGCCTTAGCTCGAAGGGGGGCGCCGTCAGGCTATGAGTATGCGAGAAAGTCTAAGGGCGGTGCGCGCTTGGAGTCAATAGGACAGTAGGCGGTAGGCAGTAGGCGGTAGGCGGTAGGCGGCAGGCGGCAGGCGAAAATGAAAAGGGGTGCGGACATGCGCCGCACCCCTCGTGGTTCCCGGCAGCAGCGTGGGGCGGCCTGACCCGCCTTCCGCCTACCGCCTTCCGTCTAGTCCCCGTCTATTTCTTCGGCTTGAGCATCTCCAGCGCCTCCGCCGGCACCGAGAAGGACACCGCCACGGTGCTGCCGGTGCCCGAGAGCGGATGGAGTTGACCATCGCGGCCATCTCCGCCTGCTTCGCGCTCGAACCGGCCTGCAGTTTTGCCAGCGCCATGAACCCCTGCACCACCTGCCGCAGGTTCTCCGCCGCCGCGTCGTCCTTGGCCTCCACGCTCAGCGTCCCCGAGACGCCGCCGTTCACGTGGCCGCGGCCGAGAACCAGGTAATCGGCGGGATCCGGCTGGCCAGCTCCTCGGGGAACGTCGCGTTCTGCGTGAGGACGTCGAACCGGCCCACCGCCCAGGCGTTGCCGCCTTCCACGTTCCTGGATCATCTTGTAGAGTTCGGTGTTCTCTTTCACCGCCTCGGCGCCGCGGGTCTGCATGTCGATGCCCGCTTCACGCCGCCCTGGCTCCCGAACGCCACCACCTCGGTGTCGATGAACGCGAGCGCGCCGTCGAATCGCGTGGCGATGCTCGCCTTGGTCGGTCGCCTTGTCGTGCTCCGGCGCGAGATAGAGCTTGCGGCCGCCGTAGTTCTGCACTCGTCCGCCGTGCGAGACGATGAAGGACTCGATCCGGCCCCGGTCGAAGCGGCCCTTGGCGATCACGTACCCGGACTTGTCCATACCTGCAGCGGCGGGGGGTGCGCTGGGCAGGAGGCACGCGAGCACGTAGTCGATGTCCCGCTCGATGTTGATGCCGGTCGCGTCCTCGAACTCGTCCTGGCCCTTCGACTCGCCAGGCTCGAACTCCTTGACGTGCTGCCTGAACTGGGAGTGCATCAGCTGCTGGACGTCCGCGTAGGCCACCACCACGGCGTCCTTGGGGACGAACCGCAGTTCGCTCGGTCCCGCCTGCGCGAGCGCGCCGGGGATGCCGCCGAAGTAGGCGACCAGCCCGGCGACCAGACCAATCGTCAGGAATGCGACCGAGCCCATCAGGAAAAATCGCGTACGTTTGGTCATAAGCCCCCCGTCTTTGACCTTTTATACGGCCTTGCTCATGCAAAAGTTCCCGCAGTACCAGCTTCGCCCCAGCTTCGCCTCGCTGCGCCTATCAATTGTCAATTGACCACTTTGCAGCTGTCTACTTGAGGTTCGCATTCGCGTGTCACTTGTCGATTGACCACTTGCAACTGTCTAGTTGAGTTCTTGAATCGACAGTTGCCAAGTAGACAATTGCCAAGTGTCGCTACTGTTCGAGCACGTATTCCTTTCGCTCGACCGTCCGGGCGGCCAGGAACAGGAACCCCACCCAGATGACCGCCAGCCAGAAAAGGCACGTCAGGGCCGACGGGCGAGTCCTTGAGCACCGACAGCAGGATGCTCAGGGCGTTGTCCTGGGGCATCGCGTGCGGCGCGAGGCCCTGGATGTAGTAGCGCGATGGTCAGCCGCTTGAGGTAGCCCGGGACGAGCAGGATGCCCTGCTCCCAGCCGAACGCGAACACCAGGCCGGTCACCAGCGGGTGCTTGAACTGGGCGCCGACCCACGCGAACAGCGCGCCGTAGACCGCCAGGCCGATGCCGATGCAGCGCGAGGTCCATCAGCAGCGCCGGGAACGACGCGGCGAGCGTGGCGCTCCCGATGGGCACGACCAGGAAGTAGACGACCATCACCGACGGCAGCACGACCAGGATCGTGGCGGCCAGGTAGGCCAGGTACTTGCCGACCAGGACCGCGCCCCGCGGGATGGGCCGGGTGAACAGGTAGGTGATCGTCCGGTCCTCCACCTCGTCCGCGATCAGCGACGTCCCGTAGAACACGCCCAGCACGGGGACGATGAAGCGGAGGTAGAGGAGCCAGATGAACACGCCGAAGATCGAACCGCCCTGGGCCACCGGCGCCCCGCCCACCCGCATCCCGGCGCCGAACCCGGCCGAGGAGAGGACCCGCAGGACGATGGCGAGCACGACCGGCGCGGCCACCACCAGCGCCAGGAAGATGGTGCGGCGCGACCAGAGCATCTGCCCGATGCTCAGGTCGAACACGCGCATCGCGGCGGTGAGCAGCGACGGCGGCCGGTTCGGCAGCGCGGTTGCCGGGGCGGTCGGAGTGGGCATGGTATCGGCTGCCACGTTACTTCACCAGGTACTGGAAAACGGCCTGCAGGTTGTCGTCGGGCGAGGTCACCTCGGCAATCTCGCCGGCCTCGCCGGTCGCGGCCAGCTCGGTCAGCCGCGCGTAGAACCCGTCGGGCGCGGCCGTCTGCACCACCACCGCCCCCTCCTCGAACCTCATGCTGATCACATCGTCGTGCGCCAGGAACCGGCGCGCGAGGTCGCGCGGGTCGGCCGCCCGGACGTAAACGGTGTGCGGGTGCGTGTCGATCAGGTCGCGGATCTGGTGGACGTTGCCCTCGGCCAGGATCCGGCCGTTGTTGATCAGGAGGATGTTCGAGGTCATCGCCTCGATCTCGTGCAGGATGTGGCTCGAGACGATGATGCTCTTGCCCGCGCGGGCCCAGTCCTTGATCAGCCGGATGGTCTTGCGGCGGCCGATCGGGTCCATGCCGCGCCAGCGGCTCGTCGAGGATCAGCAGCTCGGGGTCGTGCACGATGGCCTGCGCCAGCTTCACGCGCTGGCGCATGCCCTTGCTGTAGCTGCCGATCTTGCGGTTGGCGGCGTCCATCAGGTCCACGGATTCGAGCGCGCGGCGCGCGGCCGCGTCGGCCTGCTTCTCGTCGTAGCCGTTCAGCCGGACGAGCGCGGTCACCCACTCGAGCCCCGTCATCCGGTCGTAGAACGCGTCCTGCTCGGGGCAGAAGCCGACGCGGAAGTAGATGGCCGGGTTGCTCCAGATTGGCTCGCCGAGCACGCGGATCGTGCCCTTGCTCGGCTTCAGCTGGCCCGTCATCAGCTTCATGAACGTGGACTTGCCGGCGCCGTTGGGGCCGAGCAGCCCCGTGATGCCGGCGGGCACCTTCACGGTGACGTCGTTCAGGCCGATGACCTGGCCGTACCACTTCGAGAGCGTGGCGGACTCGACGACGACGTGGCCCGTCCCCGGATTCGCGCCTTCCTCGTCGCGGGCTTGCCGCGCCGAAGCGTTCGCATCCTCATCGCGGACCGCGGGCTCGGGCGCCGAAGCGTCTTCGCGAAGGCGGCTCATGACACCACCTCCACGCCCCGCACCTGGCGTTCCAGGACCCAGGCGGAGAGGCCGATGAGCACGATCACGGCGAGCAGCGACACCGCCGGGGGCGTCGAGTAGCGCGGCTGCAGCCGGAAGATGACGTCGCCCAGCTGGCTCAGGTTCGCGGATACCGAAATCCACGACAGGCTGCTGTTGCCGGTGATGGCGCAGATGATCGCGTAGACCACGTCGGTGAAGAAGATGACGCCGGCGTAGAGGATCGCCACGTAGCGGCTGCTCTTGCTCATCGACGACAGCGCCAGGATGAGGAACGCCGACAGGAGCACCTGCAGGAACGCGGACAGCGTGATCGCCGGGAACAGGTAGAGGTTCTGGCGCAGGAACGTGAAGCTGCCCGAGAAGGCCACCTGCAGCACGAGCAGCAGGAACGCCGGCACCAGCGTCACGCCGAGCAGGAACACACCGAGGATCACCAGCTTGCCGGTGATGTACTCGAAGCGCGTGAGCGGCTTCGAGAGGTAGATCTGCAGGGCGTTGGCGCGCTTGTCGTTGGCGATGAGGCCCGCGCCCACCCACACCGTGATGATGAACACGGGAACTTCTGCTGCCACTCGAGGAACGTCCGGAAGCGCTCGGCGGTCACGGCGAGGAAGGTCGGACCTGCGCGAAGTTCGTCGAGAAGTAGATGATGATCGCCTGGACGACGAACGGGACCCAGGCGGCGAGCAGCAGGGCCAGGAACAGCCGCTTGCGCACCATCGTCAGGATGCCGTTCAGGGCGATGACCTGCCAGGCGCGCCCCACCACGTCGCGCCGGCCGCCGTATCGCCGGTAAGTCTGATCGTGTATTGGCACTACTCTTCTCCCACTGCCTTCGCGAAGACGTCCTCGAGCGTCGGGACGCTGGGGCGCAGGTGGCGCACCTGGACGTTCTCGCGCGTGGCGAGGACGAAGAGCGAGCGGCCGCCCTCCTCGCCGGGCACCAGCACGCGCATGATGTCCTCGTCGGTCTCGTGGCACTCGAAGCCTTCGCGGCGCAGCGTCTCGGCGAAGCGCATGCGGTCGCCCTTGACCCGCAGCTCGAACACCTGGATGCGCCGGCCCTTCAGCTCGTCGATCGGCCCCTGCGCCACCACCTGGCCCTTGTCGAGCACGACCACGCGGTCGCACGCGTACTCGACGTCGGGCAGGAGGTGCGACGAGAGGATCAGGTTGATCTGCTTGTTGTGGGCGAGGTCGCGGACCAGCGCGAGCATCTCGTCGCGCCCCTTCGGGTCCATCCCGTTGGTCGGCTCGTCGAGGAACAGCAGGTCGGGGTCGTGGACCAGCGCCTGGGCCAGCTTGATGCGCTGCTTCATGCCCGTCGAGTAGGTCTCGACGTTGCGGTAGCGCGCCTCGCCGAGGCCGACGTAGTAGAGCACCTCGTGCGCGCGCTGCATGGCGTCGACCGCCGGCAGGCCGGCCAGCTGGCCGCAGTAGGCCACGAACGACACCGCGTTCATGCCGGGGATGTGGCCGTCGGTCTCGGGCATGTAGCCGATGCGGGACCGGATTTCCAGGGGCGAGGTGGCGACGTCGAGGCCGAGCACGGTCATCTTGCCGGTGGTCGGGCGTCAGGAAGCCGAGCAGCGACTTGAGCAGCGTGCTCTTGCCGGCGCCGTTGGGCCCGAGCAGGCCGATGGCGCCCGCGGGGAACGTGGCGCTCACTTCCCGGAGCGCGGCGTTCTTCGCATACGCCACCGTCACGTTGTTCAGCTCGACGACGGGGCGGGCGGCTAGCGGGCCCGGGCTCTGGGCTCTGGCTTCTTAGCTCGGGAGTCACTTCAGGGTCGGGGCTCGCGCTCACGGCGTCGTTCATGTCGGGTTCCGCCTCCTGCATCTCTTCCCGTCCTCCGCCTGCCGCCGTGCGATGTTGCCACCTGCTAGCCGAGTCGTGAGCGGCGTGCCCTGAGCGAGGCCCCGGTCGCCGGCCGAGTCGAAGGGCGGGCCCGTCTGAGCGATGCCCATCGCGCGGGCCGAGTGGATGGGCTGCAAGCTGCCCGCTGTCCGTTACATACGAAGGTCGGACCTGTCCGGTTCTGGGAAATTCAGGGATCGGGGATCGGGGATCAGGGCCGGAAAGCCGTGTCGCCGGCCTCGGCGTGATTTCAACCGTACCCTGATCTCCGATCCCTGGTCCCTGATCCCTGCTAGAGAGTCCCCCTCAGCCCCAGCTCGTCCGCGCGCTCCCGCATGCCCGCGATCACGTTCGAGATGTGGTCGGCCAGCGGCAGGCCCAGTTCCTCGGCGCCCTTCTTCAGGTCGTCGCGGCTGACCGCCCGCGCGAAGGCCTTGTCCTTCATCCGCTTGACCACCGAGGACGCCTCGAGGTCGAGCACGCTCTTGGACGGGCGGACGAGCGACGCGGCGGTGACGAAGCCCGCCATCTCGTCGCAGGCGAAGAGGGTGTGTTCGAGCCGGCTCTCGCGGGCGACTCCCGTGTGGTCGGCGTGGGAGAGCACCGCGCGCACCACCCACTCGGGGAAGCCCTTCTCCCGCAGGATTTCGGCGCCGCGGAAGGGGTGGTTCTCCAGGGTCGGGTAGCGCTCGTAGTCGAAGTCGTGGAGCAGCGCCACGGCGCGCCCAGGCTTCCTCGTCCTCGCCGAACTTGCCGAGCGTAGAACCGCACGGCGGCCTCGACGGCCAGGGCGTGCTTCCGCAGGTTGTCGTTCTGAGTGTATTCGCTCAGCAGCGCCCAGGCTGCCTCGCGGGACAGGTTGGACATACGCCGGAATGATAGCAGAAGGGCCGACGGGCCTCGCCCGTCACGGAGTACCTCACGGCGCGCTTTGCGACCTACCCCACGCCGGCGGAGCGGCCGCCGTCAGGGGCGGGTGGCGCTCGCCAAGCGAACCCGTTGGCTGCGACCCCCGGAAGAGTAGAAGAAACGGGGCGAGCGACCGACGTCGCGCAACACCGGGGTCGGGAGACGTGGGAGGACCGCTAGTCGAGAGTCTCCCGACCCAGTCCTGCAGACCAAAGACGGTAAGTCGCCGCCCCGTTTCTTTGGCAGGGCAGGGGGTGAGCGGGCGAGCACCACCCGCCCCAGGCGGACGTGGTCAGCCGGCAGCTAGAATGTCCTCATGAAGACCCACACCGACTATCTGTTCTTCAACACCTCCCAACGCCGGGAGATGGTCCGCATCACGGACGACGTCGCGAAGATCGTCGAGAAGAGCGGCGTGCGCGAGGGGATGGTGCTGGTGTCGGCCATGCACATCACCGCTGGCGTCTACGTGAACGACTGGGAGGACGGGCTGATCCACGACTTCGGCGAGTGGCTCGAGAAGCTCGCACCGGCCGGCCGCAACTACCGCCACCACCAGACCGGCGAGGACAACGCGGACGCCCACCTCAAGCGCACCATCATGGGCCACCAGGTAATCCTGCCTATCACCAACGGCAAGCTGGATCTTGGTCCGTGGGAGCAGGTGTTCTACGCGGAGTTCGACGGCCAGCGCCGCAAGCGCGTCGTCGTCAAAGTCATGGGGGAGTGAGAGCTGCCGGGGGTGCCGGAGGTGCTGATGGTGCCGGGGGTGCTCGTGCTAAGGTGCTGGAGGTGGTGCCGTGCCAGGGTGCGGAAGGTGCCGCGCCGGACGGCGTGACACCTTCTACATTCTCAATTCTGCATTCTCCATTCTCAATTCCAGCTAGCTGTCCTGTAGCACGAGCTCCCGCGGCATCTTCACCACGTGCGTGCCGGCAATCTTGTCGTGCCACATCTGGCGCGCGGGGTCCTGCAGCATCCAGAAGCAGCCGATGCCGAACGCGGCAATCGAGAAGACGCCTGAGAGGCCGCGCACCAGCGCGTCGACGAAGCGCAGGCCCTGGCCGTTGAGCCGCGCAACCCGGAGGCCTACCACCACACCTCCGAGCGTCGTTCCCTTCCAGGCCCAGAACGCCACGTGGTAGGCCAGGAGCAGCAGCGGGAAGCCGCCGTCGTGCCTCGAGAAGTCCATCAACTCCACGACCAGGGCGACCAGCAGGGCGTCCAGCGCAAACGCGGCGACGCGATCGAGGAAGGTTGCCGGCGGGAAGAGCCCGGCGCGGGCCGCGGCCGTCGAGGGATCGAGCGGCGGCGGGGCGCCGATGGATGGCGGTTCGACCGCAGGCGGCGCCTCCTCGAACGCAGCGCCGGCCGAGGGCGGCGGCTCCTGGAAGCGCGTGCCGGCGAACGATGCGGCCGCCGACTCAGCCTCCGGTGCGTCGGTCGTGCCCGCGGCCTGCGGCTCGATGCCCGTGGGCCTGGCTGCCGCACGCTGTCGTCCCCGTCCCTCGCTCCGCAGCCGGCGGCGAAGCATCACCGCGGCCGCCCCCACCCCAAGCACCGACGTGAATGCCCAGGTGACCAGCCCGAGGACCGGCACCATGTACGCCACGATGAGGACGGCGGTCCCGAGGACGAACGCGACGAGCGAAGCGAGCATCGACCCCTGCAGCCGCTCGCCCGTCAGGCTGCGGCCGATGGCCCGGGCGACGCCGGCCTTGCCAATCAGGCCCGCCACGACGAACGCGCAGACGACGAACGGCACGACCGCCAGGCCGATCACGGTGGCGGCCAGGATCGCCAAGGCCGGCACTGTGAGAATCAGGACCAGGAGGCCCAGGAAGAACACGCTCAGCGGCCGATCGAGGATGGCGTCGGCGCTCGCGCCCACCGGGCCGTCGAACAGGAAGTTGACCACGAGGTAGACGAGAAGGGCGATGCCCAGGACGGCCCACACCCAGCCGAGGTCCGGCACGATCGGCCGGCCCCAGAGGAGGCCGCGCGTCAGCCAGGGCACGAAGGCCTGCAGGGCCTCACCGATGGCCGGGGTGCCGATGGCGATGAAGTCCCCTCCGGGCGCGAAGCCGGGCGGCGCCTCGAGAGACCCGCCGATCACGACGAGTTCCCTCCCCACCCGCGCCCCGGGCTCGATCCTCGCGCTGCCGCCGATCACGACGAGAGCGCCGTCCACGACGGCGCTTGCCCTGACCTGCACGCTGCCGAGGATGACGACCGCGTCGCGCTCCACCTGGCCCTCGAGGGTGACGTCCCCGAGCACACTCCTCACGTCGCGCGCGGCCTCCCCGGCCGAAGGGTGTAGTCCTGCCCGACGCGGACGACGGGCGTGTGAAAGGTGCACGTCGTCCCACTGTTCCGGCGCGGCGCTGGCGCTTGCCGGAACGCCGAGGGCGATCGAGACGGGCGTGCTCGGGAGCCGTTGTCCGGCGGTGGCGGATGGCGCCTGGCCGCTGGCCTCGACGGCGGCCCAGAACATTCCGGCGCAGAAGAGGGCTGCGACTCCCCATCGAAGGTGTTTCATGATTCCGATGCCCCTCCCAGGGCAACCCTCTCGAGCACCGACCACAGGACGGCGCAACCGAGGGACAACGTCAACGCCGCGACCATCACCGCGAACGCCACGGGCTCCAGCAGCAGCCGCCAGGACACGCGGACGAGCGCGGACGCCTGGCTGAGTGTCTCGAGCAGGGCCGACAGTTGGCCCGGCAGGGCCCCGCCGCCCGGCTGCCAGGACAGGGCGGGCAGCGCGAGCAGGTAGATGCCGGTGACCACGGCCCCGACGGCCGCAACCGACGCGGCTTGCCAGGCCAGCGGCCACGTCAGCCACGGCCGCGCGTACCAGGGCGACGGCCGCCGGTGCACGGTGGCGGCGAGCACGCGGGGCAGTAGCGTGCGCGGCGCCCGCGGAGTCGGCAGCCGCTTCAATTCACCGTGGACGAGGCGTTCGAGGTCAACGGGATTCATACAGGTCCGACAGCTCGTTTCTCAGGCGTTCGCGCGCCCGGTGAATGTCGATCTTCACCTTGGCGAGCGACACGCCGAGTTTTGCCGCAATCTCCTGGTAGCTCATCTCCTCGAAGTGGAACAGCACCAGCGGCACTCGCTGGTGGTCCGGCAAGGCCTGCAGGGCCCTCTCCAGTCGCTCGGCGCGGTCGGCCTGCTCCACCGCTTCGAGGGGCGAGGCCTGTCCGGTATCCGAGATTGACTCTGCCCCGCCGCCCGGCGATTCCCCGGGATCCACCTCGTCGAATGCCTGCCACCGGGCCCGATACCGCGACAGATGGTTCAGGCACAGGTTGGTGGCGACCGTCTTCAGCCAGCCCGCTGCCGTCGGGCTCGCGCCGACCGCGGCAAACCGCTCGAACGCGCGGAGGAACACCGTTTGCGCGACGTCCTCGGCCTCGGTGGCGTTCCCGAGCAGGCGCACGGCCGTGGCGAACACCATGTCCTGGTATTCGCGCACGAACGCCTCGAACCGCTCGGCGTCGGTCGGCGGCTCGTCTGCTCGGCGGCCTGCGGTCACTGGTTGACTAACACGGGAGGAGGAAGGAAGTTGCTATTCCAGCGTCAGCGCAGGATCGGCGTTGAGATCCAGCCCCGCGCGGATTCCCTGGTGGTAGCGGCGCAGGCCGGCCGCCGCGATCATGGCGGCGTTGTCGGTCGAGAGCGCGAGTGTGGGCAGGAAGACGGGAAGGTCCAGTTCCTGCCCGCGCGCGGTCGCATCCCGGCGCAGGCGGCTGTTCGCCGACACGCCGCCCGCGATGCCCACGCTCCTCGCATTGTGCCGCCAGGCCGCCTCGAACAGCCGGTCCACCAGCGTCTCCACCACGGAGCGCTGGAAGCTCGCGCAGATATCGGCGATCTCGCTCTGCGTGAAGAGCTGCGCCTGGGACTGCGGGCTTCCGGCGCCGGGCTTCGGAGAGCTTTGGGACGGGTACCTTTCACCCGGCCGGCGTGACGCCTGTGATCCACTGACCACTGGCCACTGACCACTGGCCACTGTCGTCCCGCCCTCCGCCCCCCGCCCCCCGCCTATTCGGTTCCTGACGTACCGCAGCACTGCCGTCTTGATCCCGCTGAAGCTGAAATCCAGCCGGCCGGGCAGGTCGGGCGCGTTGCGATCCCGGTGCGTCATCCGCGTCACCGGGAAGTCCACCGCGCGGTCGTTCCCCTCGCGCGCAAGCTTGTCGATGATCGGGCCGCCCGGATACCCGAGCCCCAACAGCTTCGCAACCTTGTCGTACGCCTCCCCCGCCGCATCGTCTCGGGTGCGCCCGATCAGCTGATAGCGTCCGGGTTCGCGCACGAGATAGAGGCTCGTGTGGCCGCCGGAGACGACCAGGACGACGGCGGGCAGCGGGAGCGGACCGTTGTGCAGGAAGAGGGACTCGATGTGGCCGGCGAGGTGGTGCACGGGGACGAGCGGCTTATCGAGGGACACGGCCAGCGACTTGGCGAACGAGAGGCCCACCAGCAGCGAGCCGACCAGGCCCGGGTCCCTGGGTGACGGCGATGGCATCGACGTCCCGCATGCCGACGGACGCGTCGGCCAGCGCGCGCTCGACCACGCCGCAGATGTCCCGGACGTGCTGCCGCGACGCCAGCTCCGGCACCACACCGCCCCACTCGCGGTGAATCTCCACCTGCGAGGCGACGACGCTGGAGCGGATCACCCACGGCTTCGCCGCGTCGGAGACCTCCTCCACGACCGCGGCGGCCGTCTCATCGCACGAGCTCTCGATGCCCAGGATGATCATGATTCACGTCGTGCCAAGGGTGCTGGTCGTGCCGGCTACACTTCCATCGCCTGTCGCAGAGACTCCCCGTAAGGCGCCCGCCATACGCCCGCGCTCCGTGATGATAGCCGTCACGTATCGGTTCGGCGTGACGTCGAATGCCGGGTTCCGGATCTTCGCGCCTTCGGGGACCACGCGTGTCGGCCCGACGTGCGTCACCTCGCGCGCGTTGCGCTCCTCGATCGGGATGCCCGTACCGTCCGCGGTCTCGAGGTCGATCGTGGAGCTTGGCGCGGCGACGTAGAACGGGATGCCGTGCTCCTGCGCCAGCACCGCCACCGCCGTAGGTCCCGACCTTGTTGGCCACGTCGCCGTTCGCCGCAATGCGGTCGGCGCCGACGACGACCAGGTCGATCATGCGCTGCGCCATGAACGTGCGCCGCCATGTTGTCGGTGATGACCGTCGTGTCGATCCCGTCGTGCAGCAGCTCCCAGGCGGTCAGCCGCGCGCCCTGCAGGAACGGCCGCGTCTCGTCGGCGTAGACGCTCACCCGCTTGCCCTGCTCGACCGCCGCCGCGGATGACGCCCAGCGCGGTGCCGTAGCCCGCGGTGGCCAGCGCGCCCGCGTTGCAGTGCGTGAGGATCCGCGCCCCGTCCGGCACCAGCTCCGCCGCCGTGCTGCCCGATCGCCCGGCACGACGCGACGTCCTCGTCGTGAATGCACCGCGCCTCGTCTGCCAGCCGTCGCCTTGATCTCGTCCACCGACGCGCCCGCCTGCGCGGCGGCCGCGAAGCAGCGCTTCATCCGGTCGATGGCCCAGAAGAGGTTCACCGCGGTCGGCCGCGTCGAGGCCAGCAGCTCGCAGGTCTTCTGGAACTCGGCCGCGAACTTCGCGGTGCCCGTCGCCTTGCTGTTGCGCATGCCCAGCGCCAAGCCCATCGCCGCCGACACGCCGATGGCCGGCGCCCCGCGGATGACCATCGTCTTGATGGCGCGCGCCACCTCGGCCGCCGTCCGGCACTTCACGTAGACCTCGGCGCCCGGCAGCTTGCGCTGGTCGATCATCACCACGACATCGTCTTGCCACTCGACGGTAGGAAGCATGCCGTGATCATAGCAAGTCTTGAAGTCCGCATGTTTTGAGTCTTCGAGGTCGAGTTTCAAGGCTGGGGGCTCTGGCAGACGTCGCTGGGGGAGAATGCCGGCAACGCTACCTGGGGGGCGTCTTGCTCGGCACCTGACCGGCCTGGCCGCGACCGCGACGTGGGGCGGGCCGCACTCGCGCTGTTCGGGACCGCCGGGTGGCCCTTCTGCGGCAGTTGTCAAAGAGCCGGCGCCACGGCCGGCGACACCCCGGACTGGGCTCTGGAGGAGACCAGCGCGAATAGGCAGCCTCAGAGCTCTGACCGGGAGGAGGTTCCGGGAGGTCGAGCCCGAGGCGTCGGCCGGCTTTACGATCTCAAACGAGACCGACGCTAACGTGAAGTTCACCGATGCAGGGCCAGCACTGCCCTTAACCCACTGAACGTCAAAGGGTTCTGACCGACCACGCGTCAGTTGGATCGGACCGTGGGTTCACCGGCATTCGTATTGCTGGGTTTTCTTGGCTGGCCTACGGACCTGTGGGGGAAGTCTGGCGCTCGAGGCGTGACTCGGGCAAGACGACCGGACATCCCCCGTGATCGAACCTGCCGGGACGTCCCTGGAGGAGGGGATTCTGTATGAGAGCACTTCGATGCCTCGTCATCCTGACGGGCGTGCTGGCGTTCACAGTAGGTTCCGCCAGTGCGGATAACATTGTGCTGAATGGCAGTTTCGAGAACGGCACTTATCCCGGCGGCGAGGTTTTCGTGACGTTGCCGATTGGAAGTACCACAATAACGGGCTGGACCGTCACCGGCGGTACCATCGACTGGGTCGATGCCTCCCTGTGGCAGGCTGCCGACGGGTCCAAGAGCCTCGACATGAACGGGACCTTTGCGGGCACGCTGACAGCTTCCACCTCACTCGTTACCGTCCCGAACCAGCAGTACATTCTGAGCTTCGCCATGGCCGGGAACCCGGGCGGCCTTCCAACCACGAAGACGCTCTTCGTGACAATCGACGGCTTGACCCAGCAGTCCTTCACGTTCGACACGACGGGCAAGACGTACACCGATATGGGTTGGGAGACGCACTCTATTCCCTTCACGGCTGTGGGGCCGTCGACCACGTTGACCTTCGCCAGCGGGGACGCGAATGCGAATCCGCAGGACGGTAACTGTCTGGCGGCGGGTGGGAACTCCTGCTTTGGAGCCGCGCTCGACAACGTCCAGGTCGAGGCAGTGCCCGACGCCGCCGCCACGCTGCTCTTGCTCGGCATGAGCCTGACGGGCCTGGCCGCTGCCAAACGACGGTGGCAGTAGCACGGCACTCTGCGCTGATTCAGGGCCACCACCGCGGTGGCCCTTCGCCTGTACGGCCATCTGGTCCGAAAGCCGACCCCGCACCCAGCCTCCACTACCTCCCCGCACGAACTCGCAATCCAGTTTGCTGCCAAGAGCGGCGAAGCCGTGAGGTACTTGAGGGGCCTGGCGTTGGAGACGGGCTGTCCTGACCGAGCGCCCATTGAGAAACCGCGAGTCGAAGGGCCTGTCCTGAGCGAGCGCTATTTTAGAAAGCGCGAGTCGAAGGGCTGGGGCAACAGCTCGCTCATGCGGTAGCGGGCCTTCTCGCCCTCGAGGTTTGCGAGGATCACCTCGATGTCGCCCGCGAACTCCCAGAGGATCTGGCGGCACGGGCCGCAGGGCGGGGTCGGGTCGGCGGTGTCGGCGACGATGGCGATGCGGGTGAAGGCGGTGTGGCCGTCGGAGATGGCCTTGAAGATGGCGACGCGCTCGGCGCAGAGCGTGAGGCCGTAGGTCGCGTTCTCGATGTTGCAGCCCGTCACCACCTGGCCCTCGGCCGTCTCGAGGGCGGCGCCCACCTTGAAGTGCGAGAACGTGGCGCGGGCCCGTTCGCGGGCCTCACGGGCCGCTGCGACGAGTGTATTGGTCATCGCCTTAGTCTAAGCCGTTCAGCGTGCAGCCGTGTCCATTCTGCACTCGCCGTACTGCACTGCTTGCACTATTGCACTATGCATTACAGCCGCCCTATGACCCCCTCCAGCAGCCCGATGAACTGATCCTTCGACCCGCGCCGCCGTCTCCATGACCTCCGCGTGGTCCAGCGGCTGGTCGAGGACGCCCGCCGCCATGTTGGTGATGCAGGAGATGGCCAGGACCTCGATCCCCATGTGGCGGGCGACGATCGCCTCCGGGGCCGTGGACATGCCCACCGCGTCGGCGCCGATTGCCCGCAGGTAGCGAATCTCGGCCGGCGTCTCGTAGCTCGGGCCGTGCAGCGCCGCGTAGATGCCGTGCGCGACCTTGATGCCGCGGTCGGCCGCGGCCTGGTCCGCCACCGCCCGCAGCCGCTTCGAGTACGCCTCGGTCATGTCCGGGAAGCGCGGGCCGAAGCGCTCGTCGTTCGGGCCGATCAGGGGGTTGGTGCCGAACAGGTTGATGTGGTCGTCGATCACCATCAGCGCGCCCGACTCGAACGACGTGTTGATGCCGCCGGCGGCGTTGGTCAGGAGGAGCGTCTTCACGCCGAGCAGGCCCAGCGCCCGGATGGCGAACGTCGCCACCCGCAGGTCGTGGCCCTCGTAGAAGTGGGCGCGCCCGGCCAGCACCGCGACCTTCTTCCCACTCACCTGCCCCGCCACCAGCTTGCCGGCGTGTCCGACGACCGCCGAAGGCGGCCAATTGGGAATCTCGGCGTAAGGGATGACGGTCGCGTCCGCCACGCGGTCGGCAAAGTCGCCCAGCCCCGACCCCAGCACGATGGCCACCTCGGGCACCGTGCTCAGGCGTGAACGGAGGAACGCCGCAGCCGCGGCAACGTCTTCGTAGTAGCCCATGTCAGTTCTCCCGCCTCCCGCCTTCCGCCTCCCGCCTTGGTAATTACAGCAGAAACCCCGCAATCGTCGCCGTCACGAAGTTCGCCAGCGTGCCGGCCAGCATCGCGCGCAGGCCGAGGCGGGCCAGGTCGTGCCGGCGGTTGGGCGCCAGGGCGCCGATGCCGCCGATCTGGATGCCGATCGAGCTGAAGTTCGCGAAGCCGCACAGCGCGAACGTCGCGATGGTGAACGACCGCGGGTCGAGGCTCTCCTTCAGCGGCCCGAGCTGCGAGTAGGCGACGAACTCGTTGAGCGCCATGCGCGTCCCGAGCAGGTTGCCAATCACCGGCGCGTCGTGCCACGGCACGCCCATCGCCCACGCCACCGGCGCGAACACCCAGCCGAAGATCTGCTGAAGGCTGAGGCCCACGAGCCCGAGCAGCGAGTTCACCAGCGCGATCAGCGCGAGGAACGAGATCAGCATCGCGCCGACGTTGAGCGCCAGGTGCAGGCCCTCGCCCGTCCCCCGCCCCGCCGCGTCGATGACGTTCACGTCGTTCATCGGCACGTCCAGCTTCACGGTCCCCATCGTCTGGGGCGTGTCGGTCTCGGGGACGAACATCTTGGCCATCATCAGCGTGCCGGGCGCCGTCATGATGACCGCCGTCAGCAGGTGCTTGGCCTCGATGCCGAACAGGATGTAGGCCGCCATGATGCCGCCGGAGATGTGCGCCATGCCCGAGGTCATGACCGTCATCAGCTCCGATTCGGTCATGTCGGGCAGGTAGGGCCGGATGGTGAGCGGCGCCTCGGTCTGGCCCATGAAGATGCTGGCCGCGACGTTGAGCGACTCCGCGCCGCTTGCCTTCATCACCCGGTTCATCACCCAGGCGAACAGCCGGACGACCAGCTGCATGATGCCGAAGTAGTAGAGGATGGCGAACAGCGCCGCGATGAAGATGATCGTCGGCAGGACCTGGAACGCGAAGATCATCGCGTACTGCGCGCCCTCCGGGCCGAGCACGGTGGTCATGATCCTCGGCCACGCCTCCTTGTTCCCCAGCGGGCCGAACACGAACGCCGCGCCGACGTTGGCGAAGTCGAGCAGCCGCGTGATGCCGGCGCTCAGCTGCGTGGAAGACCCACTGCCCCTGGCTGGTCTTGAGCACCAGCAGCGCGAAGACGATCTGCAGGCCCAGGCCCCACGCCACGGTCCTGCCATCTATTGCCCGCCGGTTGGTGGACAAGACGTAGGCAATCCCGAGGATCACCACCAGGCCGACGAGGGGCTGCGCCTGCCGTAGACCTGCCTGTGCGGCAATCGCCGCCACGACGGCCACCACCACGGCGCCGGCGACGATCGTGAACTCGGTACGGCGGGACGCGGTCCCGGCAGGTGCACTGGATCTGCCATCGAATCTCCAGGGGGGACAACTGTCTAATTGACTTCCTCGAGCACGAGCGACGTCTGCACTGGCGCCGTGTCGCCGATTTCGACGGCGCGGTCGATCAGCGCGAGTGCGGCGTCCAGATCCGGCGCCCTCGCGGTAGTGCAGCTCGAGGATCGGATCGCCCTTCGACAGCCGTGCGCCCGGGTGGGCGTGCACGATGGCGCCGACCGCCGCGTCGACCTGGTCGTCCACCTTGGCGCGGCCCGCGCCCAGCGCCAGCGTGGCGCGGCCCACCAGCTCCGCGTCGAGCACGCGCAGATACCCGCTTCGCTCGGCGGTCACCATGTGGCGCGTGGAAACCGACGGCAGCAGGCTGTAATCGTCAACCGTGCGCGCGTCGCCGCCCTGGTGCGCCACGATCTCGCGCCACTTCTCGACGCCGGCGCCCGACGTCAGCGCCTCGCTCACCTGCCCCATCGCATCGTCCAGGGTCGGCGCGAGTCCAGCAAACAGCACCATCCGCGCGGCAAGAAGAACTGACAGGTCCTCGAGGTCCTTCGGGCCCCGGCCCTTCAGCGTCTCGACGCACTCGATCACCTCGAGCGCGTTGCCGACCGCGCGGCCCAGCGGCGCGTCCATCGCCGTGATGAGCGCCTCGGTCCGGACTCCCGAACGATTCCCCGTGTCCACGAGCGACCGTGCCAGCCGCCGCGAGTCGTCCAGCGTCTTCATGAACGCGCCGCGACCCGTCTTCACGTCGAGCACGAGCGCGTCGATGCCCTCGGCGATCTTCTTGCTCATGATCGACGCCGTGATCAGCGGGATGCTCTCGACCGTGCCGGTGACGTCGCGCAGCGCGTAGAGCTTCTTGTCGGCCGGCGCGATCTCGGAGGTCTGGCCGAGCATCGCGCAGCCCGTCTTCTCCAGCGCCGACGCGCAGCTCGTCGAGCGACAGGTCCACCCGGAAGCCGGCAATCGACTGCAGCTTGTCGAGCGTGCCGCCGGTGTGCCCGAGGCCCCGGCCCGACATCATCGGCACCTTCACCCCGCACGCGGCCGCCAGCGGCGCCAGCACGAGCGACGTCTTGTCCCCCACCCCGCCGGTGCTGTGCTTGTCCACCTTGACGCCGGGGATGTCGGACAGGTCCACGCGGATGCCGGACCGCACCATCGCGTCGGTCAGCCAGGCCGTCTCCTCGGCGGTCATCCCGCGGAGGACGATGGCCATGAGGAGGGCGGAGGCCTGGTAGTCGGGCAGCGAGCCGTCGGTGACGCCCCGGACGAAGAAGTCGATCTCCGCCTGCCCGAGCGCCTGTCCGTCCCTCTTGGCGCGGATGATGTCCGTCGCACGCATATAGGGCGGCATTGTATCAGGGCAGGGGACGGGGCACTCCGGGCCACAGAGGTCACCCGGCGAATACCAGGGTCTGCCCCGCTTCAGACGGCGTGGCCGTCCCGTTGACGATGAGCGTCCGCAATGGCGAAACCGGGAGCACGCTCATTGTCTGGCCGGCCGGAAATGACAGCGCGAGCGAACGCGCAGACACGCCGACGCTCAGCCAGCTTATCGCTTGGTCTGCTTCGAGGGTGAAGGCTCCCTCGAGAGAAACCGAACGACAGCCGAAGGCAACGAGGTCTGTGATGCCTCCTTCTTTGTCCTGCCGGAGCCACAGCCACTCGAAGGCGCCCTTTGAGAGCCCCAATGGCATCGGCTCGGCGCCTCCGTTCACCAGACGGTCGGTCCAGCCGGGGCCCTTTACCTCCAACCCGGCGTCCGTGGAGTCGGTGAAAACCGCGCCCCCGCCCCAGGGAACCAGCAGCGTCAGCCACTCCGTGACGCCGTTCCCTTCGACGATGAGGTCGGCAGCGGGCGCGTCGGAGGCCACGCCGTATGCTGGCGAGACTTTGCCTGAGGCTGCTGCCCATCGCCCGGCCGCGCCTGACGAGAACAGCTCGATGACTGGTCCGGCAGCCGACTCCACCCGTGCGGCCGCCGTCGCCGGCTTCGGCGGACTCCCCGCAGCCCGAGGCGGCGACGGGATGTCATCGGTCACTCGAAGCGTGAGTCCCGGCGCGAGCTGGAAGCGCGACACGTACCGATGGCGCCCGCCCGCCGCGAGGCGATCGCGCACCACCCAGTAGCAGCCGCGAACGAACAGGATCGACCGGACGTGCCTCACCGGGTCGGCCAGGCGCTCGAACCCATCGTGCTCGCCCTCGAGATAGTCGAAGCGCGGCTGGGTCACCCACTCGCGGGGTCGAACCGAGGCCACGTGGCTCCAGGAGAAGGGCCCTGACGGCACGGACGAGGATTCGCCGTCCACGCTGACCGTGTTGTGAACGAGCGATGAGTCGAAACTGGTCGCGGTCCTCCCGGCTGGTGGTGTATCGATACGTACCGGGGTCCACCAGGACGGTCACGCCTCGCGCCGCGAGTTGGATTGAAAGCGCGTCGGCATGAGCGTGTCCGCAGTTCATCGCCCCGTGCACCCCGCAGTCGGCCAGCAACCAGTTGGAGGCCCGTTCCCATCCATCACGCATCACGTAGTAGCCGCCGTGCGGAAAGCCCCTGGACAGTTCGTCAGGGGGCTCGGCGGGAGCGTCCAGCGCCTCGACGCCCTCCTCGCCCAGGAGCCAGAACGTCTCCTCCGCCGGTTCCCCTGCAACGAACTTGAAGTCCGGACGCGAGAACAGGACGGCGCCGGTAGACAGCGCCGCACGAAAGTCGGCCGGCGGCCGCTCGTCGAGCACGACCAGCCGCCCCCCGTCATCGTCCCCGAGGTAGGGCGTCGTACCGTCCGGACGTGTGATCCACATCGAATGCTCGAGGAGTGCTTCGAGCTTGGGGCGGATGGCATCGGCCAGGTCGGGCCGATGCTGTCGTACCAGGAGGTAGAAATGCGTGTAGATATCCACCGTGTAGCGGTGGTAGTAGCTCGCTTGCTCGAAGTAGACACCGTCGGCACGAACGTGCCAGCCGAGCGCATCGGCGAGGATCCGCGTCCCGGTTGTTTGCCAGCGCGCAGCACACTTCCAGTGCGGAAACGCCGCGGCCAGGTAGACGAGACCGAGCGCTTCGCCGGTCAGGTGCGTATTGGGGCTGAAGTAGGTGGACAGGTAGGTTTCGAGGTGACGGCCGTGCAGGAACAGGAACTTGCGGGCCCGGGCGAGGAGGCGTGGCGCCAGGCCAACATATCCTTCGAACAGCCGGAATGCCCAGAGCCACGCGACCGCGCGGTAGGAGACTTCCAGGCTGCTGGCCCAGTTGATCCCGAGCTTCGGGGGGTTGTCGTCCATCCACGACGCCAAGTGGCGGACGAAACACTCCGCATACCTCCGGTCTCCCGTGAGCCGCCACGCCCGGCCGAGCGTGAGAAACCACTGGTGTCGATTGATCTCCCAAACGACCTTGTGATCACTCGCGACCGCGGGGTCGAGATAGGCAATCCGGCTCCAATGAAGGCGCGGCGAAGTGGTTCCCGCAACCGGATCCCGGTGCCAATCCACGGGACTGCCCAGCGGAACGTCGCGGAACCCCAGGAGGCTGAGCTTTCCGGCGAGGATTCCGTCGGCGGCAGCCATCAGGTCCCGCGCCGCGGAAGGCCCTCTGCGCTCCAGGAATCGCCGATAGTTGGATGGGGACGGCAGCGAACGCGGCCACAACTGGGAGTCGGTGGGCGATGCCGGAACGTCGGCGTCGGTCGGCAGCCGCGTCAGCGACGAGAGGTCCAGCCGTTCGAGCCAGGCGGCCCACCACTGGGCGCCCCGCTCCCGCAGTTCGCCGGCACTCCGGCCGAGGAAGAGGCCCTTCGCGCGCATGTTCGGTGGCTTCACACCCGCCCGGCCGGGCGTTGACGCTATTGTGCCAACGTCCTATTCACGAAATATGCCGAACCAGTGGTCTCAGTATGCAATACCCTGGTCCCTGATCCCCGCCCCGCCTGCATCCGATAACCATACGGGGGCTCTCCGTCCGCCCCCGGCCGGCAGCCTGCAGGGGCATTTGCATTCGTTGCACTTTGCGACTTTGCGACTTTGCACTTTGCACTCTGCACTTTGCACTCTTCTATGTCCGACCCGACCCCGCCCCTCGCGCCCGAGATGGCTGCCCGCCTGGGCGCCTTCGCGCGCGCCTGCAAGGCCGCGGCGCGGGCCGTCTCCCTCTACCCCCCCGAGCACCCGGCCATCACCGCCGCCCTCGAGCGGCTGGTTTCGGTCGCCTCCACTGCTGCCGCCCGCCGTCCGTTTGCCATGTCCGTCATGCCCGGCGACATCCTGGTGGAGGGCCGCGCCTGCGCCCGCCCCGACCCCGCCATCGCGGATCTCGCGATGATCCTGCACGACCACATGGTCGGCGCCCTCACCGTTCATCGCGCCATCGACGCCGACTCCTGGCGGACCTTCCTGGGGCTGCTCGCCCAGTCCCCCTTCGAAATCCGCGCCCAGGGCGGCATCACCCGGTCATGGACGACGGCCGGGGGCCACGGGATCGAGGTGGTGGAACTGGACTACGCCGGTCTCCTCGAGGAGCGCGACACGGGAGACGAGGCGTCCTGGGACGCCATCATCGCGAACTGCCTCCGGTTGGACGCGGTTGACCTGGACGAAGAGGCGCTGAAGGCGCTCGCGGCCATCGCCGCGGACCCCGGGAGACTGGGCGACTTCGTCGCGCGGATGGAGGAACAGGCGTCGGCTGGCACCGACACCGACGCCCGGGCCAAATCGCTGCTCCGCGTCCTCACGGCGTTGGCCGGCTACGTGTCCCGCAACGACCCGTCCTCGTTCGACCAGGTGCTGGGCAACATGGCCGCGGCCGCCACGCGCCTCTCGCCGGAGGTCCTGCTGGAGATGGTCGGCGCGGCGCGCACCAGCGGCGGCGAGGAAGCGCAGCTGGTGGGCGAGATCACCCTGCGGATGACCGACCCGATGCTCGCCAAGTTCGTGGCGCGCTCGGTCAGCACGGAGGGCGGCTGCACCGAGCGGCTGGCGGAAGCGTTCCGCGCGCTCGCCCCCGGGCCCGCCAGGCAGCGGTCCATCGCGGACATGGCCAAGCAGGAGCTGGCGGCGTCGGCGATGGGCGCCGACGCCGACTTCGGGCACATCTGGGCGGAGGTCGAGCAGATGCTCGTCTCCTACTCGGACCGGCCCTTCGTCCCCGAGTCCTACAACCTCGAGCTGTCGGCTGTCCGGTCGCACTCGCTCGAGGTCGAGCACGTTGCCGACGACCCGCCCGCCCGCATTGCCGGATGGCTCACCACGGTCAGCGACGCGCGCGTTCGCAGCCTCGACCTCCAACTGCTGCTCGACCTGCTCGTGGTCGAAGAGGACCCCGCGCGCTGGGACGAGGTCGTGGAGATCGTGCTCGCGCAGGTCGAGGACCTGCTGCTCGTGGGCGACCTGGCAGGCACGCGCCGGCTGGTGGAGGCGCTCGCCACGGTGGCGGCCGGGACCCGGAACCCGGGCCGGCAACCCGCCGCGAAGGAAGCTATTCAGCGCCTGGTGGACGGGCGGCTGATGATGTCGCTCGCCACCCATCTCAATCACTGCGAGCGACGAGGACGTTGCGGAGGCGTCGGCGCTGTGTGCCGCCGTCGGGCCGGCGCTCATCCCACGCCTGGCCGAAACGCTGGCGCTCGAGGGCCGCGCCCGCGCCCGTCAGCGCCTGACGGAGTTGCTGAAGGCGTTTGGCGAGCACGGGCGGCAGTCGATCGACCAGCTCAAACGATCGCCGAGTGCGACGGTCAGGCGCACCGCCGTGCAGCTGCTGCGCACGTTTGGCGGCCCGGATGCGGTCCAGGACCTCGAGGAGCTGCTGGCCGACCCCGAGTCCAGCGTGCAGCGCGAGGTCGTGCGCGCGCTCATCGGCCTCGGCTCGACCGACGCGTACGACCTCCTGCGCCGGACGATGGTCGAAGAGGACAATTCGGCGCGGGCGGCTGTCGTGTCCGAGCTGAACACCACGCGCGACGAGAACGCCACGCCGCTCTTCTGCTACATCGTCCGCGAGGGCGAGTGCAAGGGGTCGCTGAAGGAGATCTACCTGAAGTCGCTCACGCGCCTGGGCGTGATTGGCGGGCGCGACGCGCTCGATGCGCTCCGCGAGGTGCTGAACCGGGGCAACTTCTGGGCGTGGAGGCGCACGCGGGAAGTCCGCCAGGTGGCTGCCGCGGCGCTCGCGGCGATGAAGGACGGCGCCGGCCGCGAGGTGCTCGAGGACGCCGCGATGAACGGCGCGATCGGCGTCAGGAGAGCCGCGAAGAAGTACCTGTGAGCGCGGCGTAGTCGTAGCTGGCAGCTCGGCAGCTGGCAGTTGGCCGCTTGGCGGCGTGACAGTGTGATCCACCGCCTACCGCCTACCGCCTACCGCCTACTGGTCGTGTTCGTACAACCGAGCCGGCCCTCGAATGGAGCCGGCGAAGCGTAACGTCAGCGTCCCTTATGTCCGAGCGTCTCCGTCGCCAAGCCCTCGCCGACGAGCTCCTGCGCCGATTTGCCGCCGCGCTGCGCGGGGCGCAGCTCTACGCGCCCGGCCACCCGCTCGTCAACCGCAACATCGGCGCGTTCCTCGACATCGTCGCGCGCGTGCTGGAATCCGTCACGACGATTTCCATCGCCGTGGTGGGCGACGAGGTCGTGGTGGGCGACGCCCCGTGCCTCGCGGCGGGTCCACGCTCGGCGAGCTGCTCGGCAAGATGAAGGCCCGCGGCATCGAGAAGGTCACGGTGGACCGCGGCGTGTCGGTGGACGAGCTGATTGCGCTGATCAACGCGCTGACCCTGCGGATCAAGGCGCCCGCCAACGCGCCCGACGTGACCTGGCCGGAGCTGCCCCACGTGCGCGTCGGGCAGGTGAAGGTGGAGCAGCGCGTCGAGACGAGCCTCGCCGACATGGCCACGATACGCGGCATCTACATGAAGGCCACGCAGGCGGCCTCCAGCATCTGGCAGTCCGCCGGTACCGAGGGCATGGTCAACCCCGAGGACGCGCAGACCGTCGTCAAGGACCTGGCGCAGGCCGTCGCTCAGAACCGGACGGCGCTGATGGCGCTGACCTCGATCCGCACCAGCGACACCTACACGTTCACGCACATGATCAACGTGTCGATCCTGACGATGGCGCAGGCGCGGGGCCTGGGGATCGACGGGGCGCTGCTGCGGGAGTTCGGCGTGGCGGGCCTGATGCACGACATCGGCAAGGTCCGGACGCCGCAGGAGATTCTCACCAAGCCCGATCGCCTCGACGACCGCGAGACCGCGGTCATGCGGCGCCACGTGCTCGACGGCGCCGAGATCCTCCGCAAGACACCCGACATCACCCCTCTCGCCCCCATCGTCGCCTTCGAGCACCACCTGCGGGCGGACGGCAGCGGCTACCCCGCCGGCGTCTCGCGCTCCACGCAGAACCTGGCGACGATGCTGACGGCGATCTCGGACGTGTACGACGCGATGCGGTCGCGGCGGCACTACCAGCGCTCCTTCCCGAGCGAGCGCGTCCTGGCCGTCCTGCAGCGCAACGAGGGCCGGGAGTTCGACCCGAACCTGGTCCGCCGCTTCGTGCAGTTGATGGGGATTTACCCGGTCGGGTCGATGGTGCGCCTCAACACCGGCGCCCTGGGCGTTGTCGTCCGGGCCTACCCGCTCGATCCTTACAAGCCGCGGGTGAAGGTGGTGTTCGCGCCCGACGGCCGCCGCCTGGAGGTCCCGTTCGACATCGACCTGTGGGAGGTCGAACCGTCCGACAAGAGCCGCCCTTCGTCGGTGGTTGCCCCCGCCGAGTCACCGGATCCGACCTTCGACCCGCTCACGGCGATCTCGTAGGCGGGAGCCGGGGCGGGCTCGGGGACCATCCGCGATAGCCGGACGGCGATTCAGGCGCCCATGTCGCGGCCACGCCAGTCACCCGACTGGCCTCGGCGTCGACGTGTGACACCGTGACAGCGTGACCACTGACCACTGGCCACTAACCGCCTACCGCTCGACCAGCCTGCCCTGACAGGCTTGATGCGACTGAGCCACTGGCCACTAGCCCCTAGCCACTACACCCTACTCGCGCGCAAGCCTGTCCGCAATCGTCTTGAGCAGCATCTCCCGCCGCACAGGTTTGACGAGGAACGTCGCCCCCGACTTCGACGCTTCCTCGCGGAGTGTCGGGTCCTCGAAGCCAGTCAGGATCGACCACCGGGATGCCGGGGTAGCGATCTCCGGCGTAGAGGGCGAGTTGCAGGCCGTTGTAGGCGCCCAGGCGGATGTCCGTGACGAGCATGTCGGGCCGCACGCTGCTGAGCATGCCCTTCGCATCCTGGTAGCGCTCGCACGCCACGGTGTTGTATCCCTCTTCCTGCAACGTGTCGGTCAGGTAGCGCAGCACCTGCCGGTCGTCGTCCACCACCATCAGCGTCTTCGATGGCGTCATACGTCCGCCCGGTGGCGGCTGCCGATCGCGACCGGCAACCCGTTCAGCTCGCCCAGCTCGTTCTCCAGGCGCGCCGGCAGGTTGCGGAAGCGCTGGAACGGCATCTGGCAATCGTGCTTGCGGAGGAAGTTGAGGAAGCGCTTGTAGTCGGCCTCCGGCATGTTGAACAGCTGCACGAGGATCCGGTAGCTGCCGCGCGTCTGCTCGAGGCCCCGGCTCACCAGCGCGCGCAGGTCGTCGCGCGTCATGTCGCGCGACATGAACGGCTCGTAGACCACCGTCCAGAACGACTCGCGCCCGAGCGTCATTCGCTCGTACATCCGGTCCACCGCCTGCGTGCGGGTGGGGCCCGAAACGACCGCTGTCGGCGGCGGCGGGGGGGCGATTTCCGTCGGCAGATCCGCAGGCGAGATGACGCCGGCCCGCGCCCGCAGCACGAGCCGCTCGACGAAGTTCTTCAGCTCGCGGACGTTCCCCGGCCAGCCGTAGCCCACGAGCAACGACAGCGCCTCGGGGGTGAGCCTGGGCGCGGGCACGCTGTGACGCTGGCTGAAGTGCTGCAGGAAGTGCTCGAGCAGCTCGCCCACGTCCTCGCGCCGCTCGCGAAGCGGGGGCACCGTCAGATGGATGACGTTCAGGCGGTAGTAGAGATCCTCCCGGAAATCCTTCGACGCGATGCGCTCGGTGAGGTTGCGGTTCGTGGCGGCGATGACGCGGACGTTGACGCGCGCCTGCGCGCGTTCGGCCCCGACGCGCTGGATCTCGCCGCTCTCCAGGAACCGCAGGAGCAGGGCCTGCATGCGCAGGCTCATTTCCCCCACTTCGTCCATGAAGATCGTGCCGCTGTTGGCCAACTCCAGGAGCCCGGCCTTGTCGCGATAGGCGCCGGTGAACGAGCCGCGCACGTGGCCGAACAGCTCCGACTCGAGGAGCGAGTCGGGCAGGCCGGCGCAGTTGATGGTGACCAGCTGCGACGCGGGACGGGGCTCTGGCGATGGATCGAGCGGGCGAGGATTTCCTTGCCGACGCCGCTCTCGCCGGTAATGAGGATCTTCGCGTCGGATCGGGCCGCGTAGGCGATCTCGTCGCGGAGGTCGCGCATCGCGGGGCTGCTGCCGATCAACTGCTCGCCGTCTTCGTGCATAGGGGCCCGGACTCCGGCCGGTGACTGCAAACTCGCCGCGATGGACGGACAAAAGTGCCTCACGCGGCGGGTATTCCTCTTATCGGCTGAACATTCTCAACCTGGTAGGGAAAAGGAGAATACCTCTGCCGAGAGGTGAACGATCAAGAGTACCCTCGTTCTGGTACCTTCGTTCTGGCCGTTCGCCGAGCAATCCCTCGAGGGCGGCCAGCCACTCGGGTAGGAGGAACCACAGGCCGTATTGTCCTTGACTTAGAGACAAAAGGCGCGTCCAGGGCTGACTTCGGACGCGCCCAAACCCGCCCAAGGGCAGGATTCGCTCCGGAATACTAGATATTGCGGTTCGGCCCGGAACTTGTTATGGAGTGGTTATCCAGGTGTCCAGACCGCCGGCAGGAACGCGGCCAACGCCTGGTAACAGGGACTTCATGGATCTCACGGAAAGCGGTAATCGGGGCGGCGCTGGTGCTGCTGCTTGTTGCCGCGTCAGGCGTGCAGGCGGGACCGATCGTGCTTGGCTCGTGCTTCACGGGCAGGTGCGGTGATCTGCCGCCGGACTATCAGGTTCTCCTGACCCTCACGGACGTGAATGCCGGAACCGGCGGTGGCGAGGGGCTGCGATCGACGTGGTCGCGTTGACGAGCGCTGGCGCGGGCGATCTCAGTAGCGTGTACCTGAATTTCGTCGGCTCGGTGGCTCCCGCGCCCTGGACCGGACCCGACGGGTCACTCGTTCGCTTCCCTGCTCGTGGTGGAACGGCCTCGGGCGGCTTCGCCTACGAGGTGGAGTTGGACTTTCATCCGCCCGGTGTGAGAGGTTCCGCCATGCTCCACCCCGGCGACAACGTGACGTTCACCATCGGGGGGCTCAGCGCCAGCTCGTTTGATGGGGCGATTGCCCACGTCCAGCGCCTTGGGCCTGGCGGCGAGGGGAGCGTCCACATGAACGTGCCAGACGCCGCCTCGTCAGCTACACTCCTCGGCCTTGGCCTTGTCGCGCTCGGCCTGGTTCGTCGGCACATCCGGCGTTAGACTTCTGACACTGGCCCGCCGGCTCCCTTCAACAATCCTCCCCGCAAAACGCTCGTATCTGAACATCGGACTCCGGACGTAGCAGGTGGGTACGGCCGCTTGACGTTTCGAGCAGGCAGGCCCTTGCTCGCTGCGGCCCCTTCGACAGAGGAAGCCAGCGGTCTAACGGGAGTCTACTGCGAGATAGGGATCAAGAGAATCGCGTTCAGTAGTAAGTCGACCCAGGTGTCGTCTAAAGGGCAGTGAGGCGCTCGGCTCGTTGAGGAACTCTGACAACCAAACGCCGGACAGCGAAACGGCCACGGGAGTCGTGGCCCTTCCTAATGACGCCACAGTGGGTCTACCGCCGTCGTCTGTGCAGCGCGCCGAGGCCGGCGACGCTCACTCCGAACAGGAGGAGTGTCGAGCCGGGGGCCGCCGCCCTGCGCCGAGCCACGCGACTCGCAGCGTCAGGGAACCTTCCACACAACTCGGGCGCCGCCTGCCATCACCGGCGGCAAGATGAAGGCCCGTTCCAGGCAAACAGCAAAGTCGGTTTCACGAACCGACTGAAGGCCGTCGGAGCCCTTTACAATCCGCGCATCGCCTGCGTCCACGGCCCGATGGCCCGGGCCAACACCCGCACGTTTAAACTGCTGGTACCAACGAATTAAGCGCCAGAGTGGTCTTTCGTCAAGGACTTCTGGACTTTGGCAGCAGAGTTGCTTTACGACAGGTGACTAAGTCTATTCGGATGTCGGCGACGAAGAGGTGAGCTTATGAAGAAGGCCCTCATCATTGCGGCGGTCGTTGTATTGCCGTGGTGCTCACCCGCACCCGCACACGCGGACATAATCACGCTCGACACCCAGGGCATCGTGGGTGTGAACGACCTCAACGCGTTCACCGACGCCAACAACCCCACGACGCGATTGCTCTATGCCACTCTTCTGATTGGCATGGGCACCAACCAAAGCACGAATCCCTATCCGGTCAACGACAGCAGAGTCATTGGCTACAAGACCGGGCCAGTTGACTACTCGGGTACGTTTGTCGAGGCGCCCAGCGTCACCAACACCAATGTCGTTCCCGATTGGGCTGGCTACGTGCTGGCGAAGTACGATGGACCCAATGCGGGCTACGTGCTCTTCTACATGCCGGATTACGGCAGCCCGACTCTTCCAGCCACCGCCGGCTTTGAGTTCTGGGACCCGAAGCACGATGGTTCCATCCAGGAATACGGTCTCTCCGGTTACACGGTTTACTCCAGGGTGCCGGATGGAGGGTCCCTGGTGACGCTACTCGGTATCGCCCTCATAGGTCTGGCCGGAGCGCGCCGGTTCATGAAGTAACACGAGTCCCTTCGTCGAGCAATCGAGAGGCGAGGTTTTCTCGCCTCTTTTCGTGTCCGGCAACCTTCCATCTCGGACCCGCCTGCATCGCCGGATTCCCTTACGACCGGTTGCTCTTGGTCCGATGCGTCGAGGCCTCGCCGGCGCGGGAAGCGGATGACTCGTGCATCACGTGCAGCCGGCGTACAGAAGAGGGGCAGGTTCTCGCCCTGCCCCTCTTTCGAATCGGGACCGCTCAGAAGGCCCGAACTACTTCACCCTGCGTCGAACGCAGCCTAGGCCGACCATGGCCATGCCCAGCAGGACCGCCGTCAGACCGCCGTCAGGGACCGTGGCCTGGTACTCCTGGCCACTCTCGCCAGGAGTGAGGACCTTGATATACCAGCCGCCGCCGGGTGTGGCGGCATAGCCGGCACCACCTGCTGTGTTAATCAAGTACTCCCGCATCAAGACTGGTGTGCCCCCTGACGTGTTCCATTTCTGGGTCAGGAAAAGAGCGTCCGCCAGGTTGCCGACACCTGCCGTGGTGAAGTTATAGATTCCGTACAGCCCCCCGCTGGGCGCACCGTCCAAAATCGCCGTGGTCTCGTTTGCGCTCGTGACACTCCAATTCGCCGACGATTCGGTCACGGTCCAACTGGGGCCTCCTCCCAAGAGGAACATCTGAACGTGATCGAAGGGCGCCCCCGTTTCAGTCAGTTGCCACTCCTGTGCCCACGACCCGATCCGCACATCCCCCACAGCGATGATGTCCGCGTGGGCCTGAATCGCAAACCCCAGCATGATGGCACCCACCAATCCAAGTGTTCTCTTCTTCCTCATCGCCACTCCTCTCTGTTGACCAGATTCACCGGCTGACGGAAGGTGTACGGGCCGAAGTTCCGCCGCAGGCCCACGAGTAGCCAGCGACCGCCACCAAGGCCTGGTTGTCGTTGAAATGTGCGTCCGATGGGGTTACTTCCTGTGTCCGCACGCCTGCCGAGGTTCTAGCAGAGCCGATGCCATTCGCGCAGACCCGGAGCCGCACGTCGCCCGCCGTCGGCGCCTGTCTCGTAAGTAGCGTGGGTACAACGACTAAGCTGTGACGCCGGCTTGGTGCATCGCAGCGTCGATGGCCATGAAGACCGCGTGTCCCGCTCTTTCCAATCTGATTCTGTAAGCAACTCCGACGGTTCAACCACGTTGGGCACGCGCCGTATCGGGTAGGTGAGGGCGCTTGCAGGCCCTCACCTCCCACACCACCGGACGTGCCGTTCGGCATCCGGCGGTTCACGCTGGGCGCGTCAGACGCTGATGTTCCTCCAGCAGGCTCACGAGGCCAAGCCGTCGCAGCTCGGCCGAGGGGACGGCGGCGTGCATATGACTCGCACCGGCGTTCCACCACGGCCCACGGCCGTTGAGGGCGGATGTACGCGCGCGGTCCAGGTCAAGCCCCCGCCGACACAGTTCGCGGATACGCGTGCGGGGCCGCTTCCACTGGTGTCACCGAACGTTCAAATGCGGCCACTGAGGAACGTTTGAAAAGCGGCCACGCGGTAGGCGGCCTCAGTATCGTCTGACTGCTCCTGGCGCGCGCAAGCGCGCCGTGTCTTCTTCCTTCCTGTCTCGAACACCGCTGATGATGACCGCGGTGGGCGGTGTGGGAAACCGCGGAGCGGTTTTCCAACGCCCGGTGGGCGCGTCTGCGCGTCCACGGGGCGGGCACCGTCCACGGCGCTCAGTCGTCGGCCGGACTGGCCCGCTGGCGGAGCCGATAGCTCTTGCCCGTCATCTGGACGATGGTCGCGTGGGCGAGGAAGCGATCGAGGATGGCGGTGGCCGCGGGCACGTCGCCGAGGAAGACGCCCCAGTCCTGCGTCGGTCGGTTCGTGGTGATCAGGGTCGAGGCCGTTTCGTGCCGGCGGACGAAGACCTCGAGGAGGTCCTCGGCGGCGTTGGCGCCGAGCTTCTTCATGCCGAAGTCCTCGAGCACCAGCAGGTCGACGCGCGTGAGCTGCTGGACGAGCTCGCGGCGGCTGCCGGTGGCCTCGGCCTCGGCGAAGTCGGCCGCGAGGTCGAAGGTGCTGCGCACGAGGGCGCGGCGGCCGGCGCGAATGGCGCCGATGGCGATGGCGGTGGCGATGTGGGACTTGCCGACGCCGGGCGGGCCGATGAGCAGGACGCCGGCGTGCGTGTCGACGAAGCGCGCCGCGGCCAATTCGGCGATCTTGGCCTTCGGGATCTTCGGATTGAAGGCCCAGTCGAAGTCCGCGAGCGTCTTCTCGGTGCGTGATGCCGGCCTGTTTCAGGCGGCGCGCGAAGAGCCGGTCGGCGCGGCGGGCGAGCTCGTCCTCGACGAGCAGCTCGAGAAACTCGAGGTGGGGCAACGGCGCGGCTTCGGCCTGGGCGAGGCGGCCGGGAGCGCCTCGACCATGCCGGAGAGCCGCAGGTGACGCAGGCGGGCGGTGAGCTGGGCATTCATCGCAGGAAGTCCTCCAAGGTGTACTGGGTCATCGGGCGAATGGCCGGGTCGGTCGGTGGCGAGCGTCGGCGCGGGGCGCGCGGGCGTGCGCTCCACGAGCTGGCGAATGGTCTGATAGCGAAAGTGCTGGCGGGCGTGGGCTTCGGTGACCGCGGCGAGGACGCGCTCGCGGGGATGGCGCCGCGTCAGGCCGAGCACGCCCTGGATGAGCCGAATGGCGCGGACGCCGCGCGCGGCGAGCGCGGCCTCGGCCCACTGCTGCAGGGCCGGCCCGACGCGCCCGCACTGGCCGACCAGGCGATCGACGTAGGCCTGCTGGCGGGTCGAGGCCTCGGCCTCGCCGGCGCGGGGCGCAAACACGCCCGGCGGCGACGCGGGCGTGGACGGCGACCAGCGTGTCGCCGTGGAAGACGCGGACCAGGTGCGCGTCCCAGCGCACGCGGACGCGCTGGCCGAGCAGGCGCGAGCGGCACGGGATAGAAGCGCGCCGCCGACTTCGACGTGGCCGTCGGTGTGGACCGTCCGCTCGCCGGTCGTGAAGAACGGGAACGGCTCGGCGGCGAGCGGCTGCAGCGCGGCGCGCTCGACCTCGACGAAGTGCGTCCAGACCTGGCGCCGCGTGGTGCCGTGGATGCGCAGCCGCGCCATGGTCCGATTCCAGTGGCGCAGAAACGCATTCTGCGCGTCGAGCGACTGTCGAAGCGCCGGCCCTTGCAGCGCGTTGCTCTTGACGTAGCCGCCGCTGCGCTCCTGCTTCCCGTTCTCCTTCGGATTTCGCGGCCGGGTCGGCAACGGGCGTGAAGCCCCAGTGCGCGGCGAACGCCAGGTAGACGTCGTGGCTGTCCGGGATCGAAGAAGCACGCGCGCACGACGGCCGCCTTGAGATTGTCGTGGCGAATGACCAGCGGGCACGCCGCCCGAGGTCGCGGAACGCGCGCTCGTGCAGCCGGAGGAACGTCTCCAGCTTCTGATCCCAGACCGCTTCCTCGTAGCCGTGGCGCGAGTGGCCCAGCGTCATCCGGAACACCCAGGGCCGCCGCCACTCGCCCGTCTGCGCGTCCAGCGTCGGCGCGCCGCGGAAGAAGTCCACTTGGCCTTCGGCCCCGGGGGCGCAGTGAAACACGCCCGACGGCCCGGCGCGTGGGCGCGATCGTCCGCACGTAGCGCTTCACGGACTCGTAGCTGGCCGCCGTACCCGAACTCCTCGACCAGGTCCTGCCAGATCCGCTGGACGGTCAGGCCCTCGTCGAGCTTCTCGAGGATCGTCGTGCGGTACGCGCGCGGCGGCGAACCGCGCCCGCGGGGCGGAGCCGGGGAACGTTTTGGCCGGATTTGGCGGCGAGCCGGGGAACGTTTTGGCCGCATTTGCCCCGTCGGCCGCCGCGGACTCGAGCGAATCGTTCGAGTCGCCGGCCGCAGACGTCTCCGAGCCGGGGAACGCTTTGGCCGCATTTGCCTGGCGGGCCGCGTCGTAGCGACTGACCGTCTCGCGGCGGACCCCCGTCTCCGCTTCAATCCGGCGGTAGCTCCATCCGAGCTCGAGCAGCGCGAGAACTTGCGATTTCTTCGGCATCTTCAGGTAGTTAGCCATCGACATCCTCAAGGGGCTGAACCCTCAAGGATGCCTGAGCACCCCTACCTGCAGTGGCCGCTTTTCAGACGTTCGGGAGTGGCCGCATTTGACCGTTCGTGGTGGAAATTCGGTAGGGCTGCTGAGGCTAGACAGGCAAGCGGCCATCGCGCATCGTTCCGTGAGTTCTCTCTGGCGGGAGAAGACGACACGGAGGTGATGCGACGATGGCCAAGCCAAGGATGGATCTGTCTACGTTTGTTGGCAAGCTCCTCGAAGAACAGGACGGAGATGTCCTGCGGGAAGGCGTCCGGGTGCTCGCGCAGGCGCTGATGGAGACGGAGGTCACGAGTCTGGTCGGCGCCGAACGCCACGAGCGGAGCGAGGACCGGACGGCCTACCGCAACGGCAGCCGGGTGCGGTCGTGGGATACGCGCGTGGGGACGGTGGATTTGGCGATTCCGAAGGTGCGGCCGGGCAGTTACTTCCCCTCGCTGCTCCAGCCGCGGCGCCGGGCCGAGCAGGCCCTCCTGACCGTGGTGCAAGAAGCCTACGTCCACGGTGTCTCGACGCGGAAGGTCGACGACCTCGTGAAGGCGCTGGGACTCGACGGCCTCTCGAAGTCGGAGGTGTCCCGGATTTGCGCGGACCTCGACCCCGTGGTGGAGGCGTTCCGCACGCGGCGGCTGGTCGGCGAGCATCCGTATCTGTGGCTCGATGCGACGTACCACAAAGTGCGCATCGACGGGCGCGTCGTCAGCCAGGCGACGGTCGTCGCGATTGGAGTGACGCTCGATGGGGAGCGGCAAATCCTGGGCGTCGATGTCGGCGCCTCGGAGGACGGCGCCTTCTGGACGGCGTTTCTGCGGAGCCTGGTGAAGCGGGGCCTGGCGGGTGTGCGCCTGGTCATCTCCGACGCCCACGAGGGCCTGAAGCACGCCATCGGGACGGTGCTCGCCGGCACCACGTGGCAGCGCTGTCGCGTGCATTTCATGC
Source organism: uncultured Acidobacteriota bacterium (assembly GCA_963744445.1). Classification (GTDB taxonomy): domain Bacteria; phylum Acidobacteriota; class Vicinamibacteria; order Vicinamibacterales; family Fen-181; genus CAVUTP01. The sequence goes on along the minus strand of CAVUTP010000009.1, from coordinate 605 downwards.
GGAATCTGCTGGCGACCGTGCCGCACGGCGCGCGGGAGCCGATCGCCGCGGTGGTCCGGACGATCTTCGCGCAGCCCGATCACGCGAGCGCGCTGGTGCAGCTCCGCAAGGTGGTCGAGGGCCTCCGGCCCCGCTTGCCGCAGGCCGCGGCGTTGCTCGAGGAGGCCGCCGAGGACATCCTGGCGCACAAGCATTTTCCCGAGGAGCACCGCCGGCAGCTGCACAGCACGAATCCCCTGGAGCGGCTCAACAAGGAGATCAAGCGGCGGTCGAACGTGGTGGGCATCTTCCCGAACGTCAAGGCCACGATCCGGCTGGTCGGCGCCATTCTCATCGAACAGGACGATGAATGGGCGGTCGCCGAGCGCCGCTACTTCAGTGCCGAGTCGATGAAACGTCTGCGGGCGCCGCTCTCGACGGCCAGCGATCAGGAACTGCTGATGGCGATTCCATGAGGGGGGATCGGTGTGGTCGCTGTGGAAATCCTGCTCTCTGGATTTCCAAGATGCGGTGGGCGGGTGCTCTTCCCGTCCACGGCATCGGCAGCGTCCACGCCGCGAGCGTCACGAACTCAGGAACGGACGCGATCAAATTCCACCACTTGA
>CAVUTP010000008.1:0-85755 GCA_963744445.1 uncultured Acidobacteriota bacterium | reverse complement strand
TGTTGTGTGGCCTCGTTCAGTTCGTGTTGCTCCGGCGACCCCGGGCCGGAGGATGTCCGCCGAATCTCGCGGGAGCTGTGGCGCTATGCCAGCTACGCGGGGGTGTGGGGCCTCTTCGCGTTCGGCTTGCTGGCGAGCGACCGCTGGGCCCTCAAGCTGTTTCGAGGTGACGCCGAAGTAGGCGTCTATGCGGCGGCAGTGCAGCTGGCCGCGGTCGCATCGACGACCGTCCCCGGCCTCGTGGGGCAGCTGGTGAACCCCGTGGTGTTCGAACGCGCCGGCGACGCGACCGACCCGATGCGCATGGCGTCGGCCCTCCGGGCTGTCCGGGCCGCGACACTTGCCGTCGCCGCGTGGGTGGCCGCCTGCGCCTTCGGGGCCGCCCTGGTCGGTCCCTGGCTCCTCGAGGTGTTCGCCTCGCCGGGTACGTCGCGGCGGGGCCGTACCTCGCGTTCGTCGTGATTGGGCTCGGCGCGGTTCAAGTCGGCAACACGCTGGGACTCGTGCCACTGGCGTTCAAGCAGATGGGAGCCTACACGGCCATCAGGGCGGGCCACAGTCTCCTGGCGGTGGCGTTGAACGTCCTCGGGGCATGGCTCGCCGGAATCGCCGGCGTCAGCGTCAGCGTGGCCATCGCCGGCGTCCTGTACAGTCATGCTGATCCTGGCGAACAACGTGCGCCTTGGCCGCCAACTCGGGATTCAACAGGAGCACACGGTCTGACGAACGTGATCGATGTCTTCGCCGGGACTCTCGCAACGCTCGGGCTGTGTGCCGCCTGTTGTGCGCTTGGCCTGCACGCGTATCGCCGCACCAGCGAGCTGCTGTCTCCGTGGACGTTGTTCTTGCTCATGTCGGTGTTGGACGTGTTCCTTCCGGCCACCCTCTTCCTGCTGGGAGCGCCGCTGGGGGTGGCCCCGTGGGCCCAGCCCTTGACGCCAGGCACCGTGACGCAAGCGACGCTCGTGTTCACCTGCGCGGGGTCCCTGTTCGGCGCCGGGTATCTGCTGGCCGCCCGGGTGGTCGTGGCCGGGTCCGAACCGCCGGTAACCACCGCCTTCTCTGGCCGACGAGCCTACCTGGTGCTGGCGATCGCAGTCGCCCTGTATGCCTTCTACGTTGGGGCCGGAGTTGTCGAGGCCGGCTCGGTGGGGGTGCACGGGATCGGCTGGCCCGGCGCTTCAGGCCTTTTCCGATGTCCGGCCCCGGGCCCGTGCTCGTGTTCCTCTACCAGCTCGGTGTGTCGATGCTGCCGGTGATTTCCTCGCGATAGGGACGTTGTTCGTCCGCCGGCGAGGGTCGCCTTTCGTCCGTGGGATCCTGCTCCCGGCCGCCGGCCTGCTTTTGGCGATGACCACGCTCTTCCGGGGCGTGCTCCTCACGTACTTCATCGGCCTTGCCATCCTGGAAACGGCCCGGTTCAAGGACTCCCTGGCGCAGGTGGGCGAGGCTCGAGCGGCGAGCCGGTTGCGCCGGTTCCGGCGGCGACTCGTCGTTGCGCTTGCAGGCGGCGTGTTGTGTTTCTCGCTGTACGGGACGGTTCGCAACTTCTACACGGCACGTGCCTGGGGAGGCGAGGCCAGGACGGAGCGCGCGCTGATGATCGAGATCGGGCGCACCGTCAGGGGAGAGGGACTGGTCGGCCTGTCGTCCATCCTTCACGCCTACCCCGCTCAGGTGCCCTTCCTCCACGGCAAGACGATTATCGACATGCTGCTGCTTCCGGTGCCGCGCGCGATTCTGGCGCAGCAAGCCGCCGTGGTACGGCGTCACCGACATCACACTGGCCATGGGATGGCCCGCTTCCACGATGAGCCCGGTGACTATGCCAGGAGAGCTCTACGCCAACTTCGGCTACATCGGGCTCTGCTTCATGGCCATCTACGGGCTGTTGTTCGGCGCGGCGGCCAGCCTCCGGGCGAGCACGCGGTTCCGCTACGCGTACGCGTTCGCGGTCGTCCCGGCCATGCTTCCGACGTTCTGGATGGGATTCACCGGCCTGGTCAACAACTTCCTGCCGATACCGCTCTTGGTCGCGGCCAGCCTCTTCATCCTTCCCGGGGCGCGGCGCGAGTTGCCGCTCGTCACGGCCCCCGGCTGGGCCGCGACGGCCGGGAGACCGGCGGGAGTATGATCGGGTCGGCCGTGAAGGCGCGTCTTTGGCGCAACCCGGCGGTGTTCGCCTGCCTGCGACGGGTCGCGCGACGCTGATGGAGCGTTCGCTGGCGGCGCTCCGGGAGCAGTACGCGCGCGCGGCCGGGCGGCCGGCGTGGGGCCGGCCGCCGGGGCCGTGGAGTCCGTCCGGCGCCGCCTTCGGGCCCGCGGTCTTCCGCGCCTCGTGGGGTCGCGACGCCCCCGCATCTTCTCGATCGGGACCAACTGGGACCAGGACAACTCGGGCCTGCTCGCCGCGCTGGGCCGGTGTGGCGAGGTCAGGGTGTGCCGAAGCGCGGCGAGCACGTACGATTACGCTATCGTTCCGAGCGGGGACCCGGCGTGAACCGTCAATCCCTGGTCCGAGAACGACCGCGTCATCGAGCGGCAGGTGCGGGAGGCCCTAGTCGGGCCGTTCCTCCTGCTGGGCAGATGTGGGCCGCTTCGTGTCCGCCGACCTCCTGGACCGGATCCAGCGGCTCGGTGTCATCACGGTGAACATCGCGATGGACGATCGACTGCCCGAACACTGGAACCCACCACGGGGTTCGCCTGGGGTCCGTCGGTCTCGGCCGGGCCCTGGCCTTGTGTTGACGAGCGCGCCCGAGTGCTGCGCCTGGTACGCCGTGGAGGGGGTTCCGGCTTCTTCTGGCCCATGGCGAGCACCCCGAGCGCTTCCGGCCGTACCCGGAGCACGAGAAGCGGTTCGACATCACGTTCATCGGGAACAACTACAGTCTCCGCAGAAGTCGTCGCGGGGCTGGCGACCCGTGGGATCCACGTCGAGGCGTTTGGCGACGGATGGCCAAACGGCCGGGTGAACGCGGACCAGTCGGCCGAATCTTCGGCCGCTCTCGGATCGTCCTGGGGGTCGGCAACGTCGGTTACAGCGAGAAGAGATCCTCACGCTGAAGCTGCGGGACTTCGACGCGCCGATGGCCGGAGCCCTGTATCTCAGCATCGAAACCCGGACCTCGAGCCGTTCTCGGGAAGGCCGGGAGATCGCGTGCTACGGGACGGTGGCGTGTGCGCCGCCGGGTCCGCACCTACTGGAACACCCGGCCGAGCGCGCCGCTCTTGCGCAGGCCGCGGCGGCGAGGGCGCGGCGTGAACACACGTGGGACCGCCGGCTCGCGGAAGCACTGGACTTGGTCGGACTCGGGCAGTGATGGCAGGGATGCAGGTGTTCAACTTCAGCGGAATCCCGGCGGCGTCGCATCGGCCGCGCGTTGCGCCATATCCTCAGGCTGGTTCCCAAGGGCGCGGTGGTGCGGGTGCTCCAGGGCCCCGCACGCGGATCGAGGTGGGTCGTGGGGGCCCAGACCCACGGCATGTGGCTGGGTTCCTACGAACGCGACGTCCAGGCGGCCCTTTGCCGCGAGGTGAAGCCGGGGCACGTGTTCTTCGACGTTGGCGCGAACGTCGGTTTCTACACGGTCATCGCGTCGCGCCTGGTTGGCTCCGGCCGCGTCATCGCATTCGAGCCGCTTCCGGGCAACCTGGACATCCTTCGGCGCCACATCGCGACCAACCACCTGTCGAACGTGACGATCGTCCCGAAGGCCCTCGCCGACTCTGTCGGGAAGGCGCGCTTCAGCACGACCAACGACTGCTCGATGAACCGGCTCGATCCGGGCGGCGAACTCGAGGTGGAGGCGACCACCGTCGATGGGGCGCTCGCGGCCAGGGGGAATCCCCCGCCCGACGTCTTGAAGGTCGATGTCGAAGGGGCGGAACTGGCGATGTTGCGGGGCGCTACCGCCTGCCTGCGGACGTATCGGCCGCTGTTGCTCGTCCAGTTCACTCGGATAGCCTCTACGCAGGCGTGCACCGCTTCATCCGGGACGAGGACCTGCCCCGTACGCGGTGACGACCCTCTCCGGAGAGGCGGCACCCGAAGACCGCTTTGTCGAGGAAATCGTCCTTCGGCCACTCGCGCGATGAGTTCATTTCACACGGCGCCACGCTCGGCCCCGCGAGGGCTCCGGGGTCGGGTTCGAAAATGTGGGAGTTCGGGGTCTTCGAGCGGGACCGCTGGGTCGCTTTGCAGGCCGACCGGCTCCCCGGGCTCGCGTGTTCTCGACGTGGGCGCGGGGCCGTGCCGCCACCGTCGTCTCTTCGACCACTGCGACTACCGCAGCCAGGATTTCTGTCAGCACGAGGGCGCGACCGGCGGCCCGATGGCGGAGGGAGAGGGCTGGCGCTACGGGCGCATCGACTACGTCTCAGACGCCACCGCCATCCCGGTCGCTGATCGATCGTTCGACGCGGTTCTCTGCACGGAGATGCTCGAGCACGTGCCGGAGCCCGCGCGCGTCGTCGAGGAAATCGCCCGGATTTGAGGCCTGGCGGAAGGTTGTTTCTCACCGCGCCGCTCGGTTGCGGGTTGCACCAGGAGCCAGACCACTACTACGGCGGGTACACGCCCTACTGGTACACCCGTTTCCTGGGGCAGGCCGGTTTCGAGGACATCGTCGTGACGCCCAACGGCGGCTTCTTCAGGCACTACGGGCAGGAGAGCCAGCGATTCTCGGCGTGGATCGACCGCGCCGGCTCGACGGCTGGACGAAGGTCTGGATGGCGCCGCTGTGGCGCTGACGCTGCCGCTGTTCCGCCTGGCCCTGCCGCTGGCGTGCCACTGGCTGGACGCGCTGGACACGCATCGCGGGTTTACCGTCGGCTATCACATCGCCACGCGGCGCGCGGATCCCCCCGCAGGGGACTTCACCACGAGGCAGCCTGCCGGGAGTGCCGGCCGATGACCGCCGCGACACTGTTCGAGCGTATCCAATGGCGTGACCCCCTCACGGGCCGGCGGCTCGTTCCCGTCGTCACGGCTGGAACGCCGAGTGGGGCTCCGCTCTCGGGTGCGTTGCGGGTCGAGGGCAGCTCCACCGCTTATCCAATCGTGGACTCGGTGGCGCGGCTGACACAGGAGGCCGCCCGCGCGCACGGCGACTGGCTGGCGCCCCTCGGCCTGGTACCGCCGGCGGCGCCGGAGGGCGTGTTTCAGCCGCAGGCCAGCGTGGAGAGTTTCGGCTTCCAGTCGGGCCTGGAACAGCGCCATGCGAAACGAGGCCGACCTGGCGTGGAGGACGGCCTCCCGGTTTCGCTTGGACCCGGCCGCCTTCCGCTGCAGCCTGGTGCTAGACGCCGGGGCGGGCGCGGGGAATCAGTCCCGATGGCTGCTCGACCAGGGAGCGGAGGTGGTCTCGGTCGACCTGTCGTCGGCCATCGAGGTGGTGGCAAGGAAGCTGCGGCTGCGGCCCGGCTGGGTGGGCGTGCAGGGCGACGTGACCGCCTTGCCTTTCGAGGGGGGGCAGTTCGGCCATGTCTATTGCGAAGGTGTCATCCAGCACACTCGGAACTCGGCCCTTGCCGTCCGCGAATTGTGCCGGGTGACCAAGGACGACGGCACCGTCCTCGCCACGCACTACGGGGAATCGGTCCGCGCGCTCGGCCGGTTGAAACTGGGCCTGCTGAAGAGGATCCGCTCGCGTCTGTGCCGGGTGGAGCGCTTCCGACTCCTCTGGATCACAGGCAACCTCGCGGCCCTTGCCCACGTACCGCTGCTCGGTCACGTGGTCCGCCGTTCTGGGATCGCGAGCTACCACGATCTGATGCCCGATTTCAGAACGACCTGGACGAACACGTTCGACGAGTACGGGAACCACGCCCACCAGCGCTACATCACCCCGCAGGAGTTCCTCGGTACTCCGAGGATGTCGGGGGCATGACAATCACCTACCGGGAGCACACGCTGGTCGCGGCGCGAAAGACGGGGGCCCGCCGCGATGCCTAGTGGCACCGGCCCGTCGTTCCGACGGATGCTCCTCGTCGGCCCGTGGTATCCCTGGTACCAACAGGCCTGTGCCAACGCCCTCTGCAAACTCGGCTGGACGGTGAAGCGTTTCAGCTGGGCCGAGGATTTTACACATCGCTGCCGGCGTCCGGGCCGCGATATCTGTCCCCTGCCGCGCGCCTTCAGAACCGGCTGCTGATGGGACCGGCGATAACCCGCATCAACCGCCGACTCCTGGCCGTCGCCCGGCAGGAAGACCCGGCCGTCGTGTGGTTCTACAACTGCACTCATATCTATCCGGACACGGTGCGTGAACTCAAACGGGTTCTGCCTGGGGGTCTGCTGGTTCAGTCCTGCAACGACAACCCCTTCGGCGACCACGTTCGACCGGACTACTGGCGACACCTGAAGCGCGCCATCCCCAGCTTCCACCGGCATTTCGTGTCCCGGCACTCCAACATCGAGGAGTTCCGGTCTGCGGGTGCCGACTGGGTGCATCTCCTGCGCTCGTACCTTCGTCCCGGAAACCGACCACCCGCTCCCGGCGGACGCGGGGGACCGTCGTTTCGACGCAGACGTCGTCTTTGCGGGACACTACGAGGCCGACGGCCGGCTCGAGTTGCTCTCCGCCATCGCCGGCGCCGGCCATCGGCTGAACGTGATGGGCGGGGGCTGGCACCGTGCGCCGAAGGAAGAAACTGCCGCGATCCGCGGAGGGCGGCCCCGGATCGAGGGCGCCTACGGGGACGACTACCGCCGAGCTATCTGCGGCGCGCGGATCGCGCTCTCCTTTCTTTCGAAACGGAACAGGGATACTTACACCCGCCGCAGCTTCGAGATCCCGGCGATGCAGGCGTTCATGCTCTCCGTACTGGAGGACCTCGCCACGCTGTTTCGGGAAGGCGTGGAGGCGGAGTTCTTCAGGGGAGCGGAGGAACTGCTCGACAAGGTCCGCTTCTACCTGACCCACGGCGAGGCACGCCATCGGGTCGCGGCCGCCGGCCGGGCGCGTGTTGTTGCGGACGGCCATGACGTCCTCGGGCGCATGCGCCAGTTCGAACAGGCACTCGACCATGCGTGAGCGCCTCCAGCTTCACTGGCTCTGCTGGCAACCCACGCCGTACAACGCGTACCCGTTTCGGTCGCTGGCGCAGGACGCGGAGTTCGATCTGACGGTGCACTTCCGGACCCCGAGGGTCGCGTCCCACCCTTGGGACTCTGCCAGCATGGAGGAGGGGTACCACAGCCGGTATTATCGGCCGGTGCTGGGAATCGACTGGCGGCTGGTGCGTCTAGCCTTGACGTCCCGGCAGGCCTTCTTCGTCATAGGCGGCTGGGACGAGCCGACGGTCGCCGCGACCGCTCTCGGGCGGATTGGCATGGGCGCGCCGTTTGCGATCTGGACCGATACCCCGACCGACCACGGGCGTGGTCCGGTGAAGCGCCGGATCCGGGAAGGTTGGCTGGCGCTGTTGTTTGCCCAGGCCACCTACGTGATGGGCACCGGCCGCCCGGCGCTCGGCGTGCTTCAGCAGATGGGGTGTCCTGCCGGAAAGCTCGTAAACTTACCGTATTTCGTGGACCTGAACGTCTTCTCGCCGTCGTCTCGACCTTCCCGGGTACCGGTCTTTCTGTCGTCCGGACGCCTCGTGAACGCGCAGAAGGGTTACGACCTCGCCCTTCGCGCGCTCGCGCTCGCGGCCGACGCAGCAGGTCTACCGCGTACCCGCATCAGCTACCGGATCGCGGGGACCGGCCCCGATGCGGCAACGCTCCGAAGGCTGGCCGCACAGCTCGGGCTGACCGGGGTAGACTTCACCGGTTGGCTGGAGCCCTCCGCTCTCCCGGGGTTCTACGCCTCTGGGGACGTCCTTCTGAGCCCCTCCCTCGTGGAACCCTATTCGGTTGTCGTGCTCGAAGCGATGGCCTCGGGCCTCGTGGTCGTGGCGTCCGAGGCCACGGGCGCCGCGCTCGACCGGATCGAGCCGGGCGTGAACGGGTTCATTCACCGCACCGGCGACGTGGCGGATTTGGCCGGTCGCATCGTACCGCTTCTGTCGGACGCCAATTCGATGACACGGATTGGCCAGCGGGCGCGGCTGACCGCCGCGGCGTGGCCGGTCAGCATGGGAATCGCGACGGTGAAGCAGGCGGCGCGGGGTGGCTTGGGGCCGGGTGGCCAAGGGCAGTCGCCCTCTTTTCCGCACGGCCGGCAGGCGCCGACAGGAGATCGCTGAATGTGCGGGATCGTTGGGCTAACCGGCCGCGCCTCGGTGACGGACAGGGGCGTGCTGGCCACGATGCGCGACACGATGGCGCACCGCGGGCCGGACAACGCCGGAGAGTGGTGGTCGGCCGACTCCCGCGTCGGCCTCGCGCAGCGCCGCCTGGCGGTGCTGGACCTCTCCCCGCGCGCACACCAGCCGATGCCCGATGCTGCCGGCACGTGCTGCATCACGTTCAACGGGGAGATCTACAATCACCGCGAGCTGAGAGACGAGTTGCGCCGGAGGGGGCACTCGTTCCGCAGCACTTCGGACACCGAGGTGGTCTTGGCGGCGTACCGCGAGTGGGGCGAAGAGTGCCTGTCGCGGCTCTGCGGCATGTTCGCCTTCGGCGTGTACAATCGCGAGAATGGCCGGCTGTTCGTCGCGCGCGACAGGGCAGGGGAGAAGCCGCTTTTCTACCGGCACGACCAGAAGGGGTTTTCGTTCGCCTCCGAACTCAAGGCCCTGGTGGCGCATCCCGACGCCCCTCGGGCCCTTGATCCCGATGCCCTTGAAGAGTACCCTGACGTACGGGTACGTTGGCGGCGCCAACTGCTTGCTGCGCGGTTACCGGAAACTGCCGCCCGGTCACGCCGCCTCCTACGACTGCGAGAGCGGCGAACTGAAGGTGTGGGCATACTGGCGGCTGCCGCAAGCACCGCCGGACGGCTCGGGGCCGGGGCTCGACGCCTTGTGCGACGAATTGGACGCGCTGCTCTTCGATTCGGTCCAGCGTCAGTTGGTTGCGGACGTGCCCGTCGGCGTGCTGCTGAGCGGAGGAATCGACTCCAGCCTCGTCACGGCTATGGCAGCACGCTCCTCCGCCGGCCCGATCAAGGCCTTCACGGTCACCTTCCCGGGCGATTCGCAGTACAACGAAGAGCCCTACGCCCGCATGGTCGCGAGGCACTGCGGGGCCGAGCACCACTGCCTGGTTGCCGAACCGGCCTCGGTGACCCTCCTGCCCCGGCTCGCGCGCCAGTACCGACGAACCGATCGGCGATTCGTCGATCCTGCCGACCTACCTGGTTTGCCGCCTCGTGCGGCAGCACGCGGTGGTGGCGCTGTCGGGTGACGGCGGCGACGAATTGTTCGCCGGCTACCCTCACTACAGCTCGCTGCAACGCCGGGAGCGGCTTCACGCCGTGATCCCCGCCGTGATCGCAAACCTCGTGAGGAGCGTGGCCGGCGCGGGCCTGCCGACCGGGATGAGAGGCCGGAACTTCCTGCTCACGGCGCTTGCCCGTGGGTCGGGAGCGGTTGCCCAGCAGGGCGTGTACTTCGATGCCTGGGCGCGGCGGCGCCTCCTGGCCGAACCGTTCGCCGCCGCGCTTGCCCCCGAGCGGCCCGAAAGCGCCAGGGCGGCGTCCTGCGAGGGCGCCCCTTCCATCCTGCGAGCGAGCACCGAGAACGACTTCCGGCGGACGCTGGCGGACGCCTACCTAGTGAAGGTGGACCGTGCGGCCATGCTCAACTCGCTCGAAGTGAGAGCGCCCTGGCTCGACCACCGCATCATCGAGTTCGCCTTCGGGCGGGTCCCGGCGCTCGCGCGTGCGACGTCCAGCGCCGGCAAGGTCCTTCCGCGCCGTCTCGCCGCCCGACTGATGCCGCCGTCGCTGGATCTGGAACGCAAGCAGGGGTTTTCGATCCCCCTCGGGCGCTGGTTCGACGGTGCCTTCGGGGACTACATGGAAGAGGTTCTTGCGGGAACCGACTCTCGCTTGTTCAAGCGGGAAGCGGTTGCCGGGCTCCTGGCGGGACAGCGCCGCGGGTACTCGAACACGTCCCGGTTGTTCGCCCTGACCATGTTCGAATTATGGCGCCGGGAGTATCGCGTCAGCTGGTAGTGGCGGACCGCATACAGGAAACCTTGGATGTTCGCGAGCATCGTTGACCAGATCGCCGACTACCCCTCGCCGTCCGGGCAGTATTCCCCGAATGAGCGATACCCGGAGTACCGCTACGCTCACTTATCGGGCGCGCCGAACCCGGTGTATTCGGCGGTGAGGAGGAGCTTCGCCCAGGCGGGGCTCGATGGCGCGAAGTTCGGGACGCCCGGTTGGAATCCGCTTGGGCAATGGGTCGCCCCGGGTGCGGATGTGTTCATCCTCTGCAACTTCGTGTACCACCGGCGGCCCGGCGAGTCCGATGAGAACTTCCTCGGCAAGTGCACGCATGCCGGTGTCCTCCGGCCTCTGATCGATTACCTCCTCATCGCGGTCGGGCCGCAAGGCCGCGTTCGGTTCGGCAACGCGCCGATCCAGGCCTGCGACTGGGCGCGCGTGCTGCGGGAGACCAGCGCCGACGTTCTCCTGCGCTTCTACCAGGCACTTGGCGAACCCGTCCAGGCCCGGGACCTTCGCCTCCTTGTGTCCAGCAGGTCACGCACCGGGCGCGTGCGGCACGAGGAGCGGCGAAACGAATCGGCGGCCGTTTCGGTGGAACTGGGACGGGACAGTTTCCTGGCCGGCCTTCCTCCCGGATCGTTCCGTTTGTTGCGAGTCTCTGATTACGACTCCCGAAAGACCGTCGCCTGGCACGGGGAAGGGCAGCACACTTACCTCGTCAACCGTGAGGTGCTCGACGCCGACGTGGTCGTCAGCGTGCCGAAACTGAAGACCCATGAGAAGGTCGGACTCACGCTCGCCCTGAAGGGCTGCGTCGGGGCGGTCGCCTCCAAGGAGTGCCTGGCGCACCACCGCCGCGGGCTCCCGTCACGGGGAGGAGACGAGTATCGGCAGGATGCGACTGGCTTGAAGCGGGTCGCCTCGGCGCTGCACGACTGGGTGCAGGTTACCGATCCCAGAGGCGTGGCCGGGCGGTTTCTACGTGTCCCGGACCGCATCTTGCGCTCGCTCCTTCACCGTTACACCTCCGGTATCGGCGGGTCGTGGTCCGGGAACGACACGGCCTGGCGAATGGCGCTCGACCTCGCGCGGATTCTCTCCCTCGCCGCGCCCGACGGCAGCATGGGCGAGCGGGTGGTCCGCCAGCACCTGGTACTCCTGGACGGCGTGGTGGGGGGCGAAGGCGAGGGGCCGTTGAGGCCGACGGCGGTGCGGAGCGGGTTCGTGATGTTCTCCGACAATCCCGTGCTTGCGGATCATGCCGCGGCCCGACTCGTTGGTTTCGCTCCCGACCGCCTCGCCCTCCTCAGGGAGGCGGGCCGGGCGGTGCCGAGCGAAGGGTGGCGGGAAGCGCGGATCGTCTGCTTCGGGCGCGAGTTGAAGACGGCCGATGACTTGCCGGTGGTTCGCCGTTTCCGCCCGCCCCGTGGATGGGAGGGTGCCTCCATTGGCTGACCGCTCGGACGGCAATACGCTGCCGACGCGCCCCTCGGCGAGAGAATGGCTGCTGTGACTCGGTGTTGTCGGCCTCGCAGAGGCGCTGGATTGGGCGAGAGGCTCGCGAGATTCAGGGCGAGGGCCTTCTGGGGGCGAGATGAAGTCGAGCGCTTCCAGCTGCAGCGATGCCGGGAGATCCTCAGACACGCTGCCGTTCACGTCCCGTACTACCGCAAATCCTTCGCGGGATGCGGCTTCGACCCGCAGTCGATGACGACCCTGGCCGCCATCCAAACGATTCCCGTTCTCACGCGCGAGTCCCTGCACCGCGACTTCGCCGCCCTTCGCGACCCGGCGGTGCCCGATTCTGCCGTCACGGTTCGGGCGACGGGTGGGACGACCGGCAAGCCCGTCAAGGTACTGCTCGAGAACAGGCACTCGCTCGAGCGCACGCTGGTCACGCAGCGCCTGTACGCGATGATGGGGCGGAAGGTGGGCGACCGGACGCTGCTCATTGCCGGGAGCCCCATCGATTTCCAGCGTTGGCTTTCGGTAAGGGAACGCGTGAAGAACGCGTTCATGAACGTCACCGTCCGCTCGTCCTTTTCGCTCACGCCCCCGCGCATGGACGACCTGGTGGCGGACTGGCGAGAGGGCCGGTATCGATGCGTGATCGCATACGCGAGCGTTTTCGACGTGCTGGCTGCCCGTGTCGAGCGGCAGGGGATCGCACTCCCGCGAACGTCCATTGTCCCCTGCGCGGAGTTGGTGACCCCTCCCCAGCGTCGACGGTGGGAAGAAACATTGAACTGCGAGGTGTTCGAGCTGTACGGGTCACGGGAGATGCCGTCGATCGCCGGCGAGAGCCGCGAGCACGAGGGCCTGCTGGTCAGCGACGACCTCTACTACTTGGAGGTGACCGACGAGGAGGGCCGCCAGCTTCCGCGCGGGACGTCCGGCCTCATCACCATCACGAGCCTGGTCGAGCGCGCGATGCCTCTCATTCGGTATCAACTGGGCGACGTAGGCGTCGCGCTACCGCCGCTGCCAGCCGGTCCCCGGGGTTTCTCGCGGCTCCGCGTGACCCACGGGCGAATCCTGGACCTGATCTACTGTCTTGACGGGAAGGTCCTTCCTGGCGAGTTCTTCCCGCACCTGCTCAAGGAAGTCAGCGATGTCGTCGCGCGGTACCAGGTTGTCCAGGAGGAACTCGGGAGGCTCGTGATCAAGCTGGTGCCGTTGCGCGGGTATAGCGACGCTACGACGGACTACCTGCGGCTGAAGATCCAGGAGCAGGTGGGTTCCGGCATGACGCTCGAGTTCGAGTTCCTTGACGAGATTCCCGTCTCTTCCTCCGGGAAATACCGGCCGACGGTCAGCAAGCTGCCCCGAGTCTCCTCACGAGGGGAGTGGATGGCCGGGGCGGTCCCGGAGACGGCGAGGCGCGGCAGCCATGATTCGCCTGGGTATCGACGCCTCGAATCTCCGCGCCGGCGGGGGAGTCACGCACCTGCGCGAGCTCCTCACCGCCGCCGATCCTGTGGCGCACGGCATCACCCAGGTGACGGTCTGGGCGGGCGGTGCCACCCTCGCGCAACTGCCCCAGGGCCGGTCCTGGCTGGCTCTTCGTCACGAGCGCGCCCTCGACGGGCCGCTGCCACTGCGCCTGGGTTGGCAGCAGCGCTCCCTGGGAAGGGCGGCCGCCGAATGCTGCGATGTCCTCTTCGTCCCGGGAGGACTCTGCCTGACACGCTTTCGTCCATTCATCACGATGTCCCGGAACATGCTGCCGTTCGAGAACTCGGAGCGGCGGCGCTACGGGATGTCTCTCATGCGGGCGAAGCTGACCCTCCTGCGCGCCGGCCAGACGTCCACCCTGCGCCGGGCGGACGGCGTGGTCTTTCTCACGGAATACGCTCGGCAGACCATCCTGGCGTACACTGGGCGGCTGCGAGGCGCCACTGCGGTCGTGCCGCACGGCGTCAACGCCGCCTTTCGGAGGACACCGAAACCCGTTGCGGCCGTGTCGAAGGGCGACCGTGGGCGCCCGTGCCGGCTGCTTTACGTCTCCATCGTGGACGCGTACAAGCACCAGTGGCACGTCGCCGAGGCCGTGGCCAGGCTCCGCGACGATGGGTGGCCGGTGGAGATCGACTTCGTGGGTGGGAGCTATCCTCCGGCGCTTCGACGCCTGAGGCAGATCATCGCGCGACGGGACCCCACGGGGGCCTTTCTCCGTTATCGCGGCATGGTGCCGTACCAGGCCTTGCCCGACGTGGTACCGGCGCCGCCGACGTGTTCGTCTTCGCCTCGAGTTGCGAGAACATGCCGAACATCCTCCTCGAGGCCATGGCCTCGGGATTGACGATTGCTTCGTCGTCTCGCGGCCCGATGCCGGAGATCCTTGGCGATGCGGGCGTCTACTTCGACCCGGAGGCGCCCGCCTCGATCGCCGCGGCGATCGAACGCCTGCTCGAGGATTGGCAGCTCGGGGCCGCCCTCGCCGAGGGCGCCAGGCGGCGCGCCGGTGCTTACTCGTGGGAGCGCGCCGCACGCGACACGCTCGAGTTGATTGTCCGGACGACCGCTGGCGTCCGCTCCGTGTGAGGGGAGTACCGAAGTGACACGCATCCGAGCGCTGGTGACCGGAGGGGCCGGCTTCATCGGTTCAAACCTGGCCGAGGCCCTGCTCCGTCGCGGCGACGACGTCGTCGTGCTGGACAACTTCACGTCCGGATACCGCTGCAACGTGGAGGATCTGCGCGGTGCGGAGGTGGTGGAGGGGGACGTCCGCGATCCGGTCGCCGTCGGCCGGGCGATTGCGGGGTGCGAGGTCGTCTTTCATCTCGCGGCCTCGGTGGGGAACAAGAGATCCATCGACAACCCCGTCGATGACTCGGAGGTGAACGTCATCGGCACCTTGCGGGTGCTGGAGGCCGCCAGGCAGGCGGGCGTCCGCAAGATCGTCGCTTCGTCCTCCGCAGGCATCTTCGGGGAGCTGAAGACCCTCCCGATCCGGGAGGATCACCCAGTCGAACCCGATACGCCATACGGTGCCAGCAAGCTGTGCGAAGAGAAGCAGTGCCTGGCCTACTCGAAGTTGCACGGCCTGGAAGCGGTGTGCCTGAGGTACTTCAACGTCTACGGCCCGAACCAACGCTTCGATGCCTACGGTAACGTCATCCCCATCTTCGCCTTCAAGATGCTGCGCGGCGAACCGCTCACCGTGTTCGGGGACGGGGAGCAGACGCGGGATTTCGTGAACGTGGCCGATGTGGTGCAGGCCAATTTGAAGGCGGCCGATGCACGCGGCGTGTCGGGCGCGTTCAACGTGGGGAGTGGCGGCCGCGTGACGATCAACCGGTTAGTGGCGTTGTTGGAGGAAGCGAGCGGGCTCCGGCCCGAGGTCGTTTACGGCCCGCCGAGGCCCGGGGACGTTCGCCATAGCCTTGCCGACATCTCGGCCGCCACCGCGGCGTTCGGGTTCGTGCCGGCCGTGGAAATGGCGGAAGGGCTCCGAGGCTACATGGCGTGGGCTCGCGCGGAGGTGTCGAGGTGAAGGGGCCCGTTCTCGTGCTCGGCGGCGAGGGCATGCTCGGTCACAAGATGTTCCAGGTGCTGCGCGAGCGCTTTCCCGACGTGCGGTGCACGGTACGGCAAGGCTTGAATGCGGGCGTGACGCGCCGGGTGGCTCTCTTCGAACACGGCGGCGTCGTCGAGCACGTGGACGTGACTCGAACCGCTGCGTGTCTCGGCCGTGCTCAGCGACATCCGGCCGGCCGTCGTCGTCAACTGCGTTGGGATCATCAAGCAACGCCGCGAGGCCAGTGCCGCCATTCCGAGCATAGCGATCAACGCCCTCCTGCCCCATCAGCTCGCGGGGCTGCTCGCAGCCGTGGGGCGGCCGCCTGATCCACTTCAGCACGGATTGCGTGTTCAGCGGGCGGCGGGGAGGCTACACCGAGGAGGACGAGTCCGACGCTGACGACCTCTACGGCCGGACCAAGTACCTCGGCGAAGTGCACGACGCGAACGCGCTCACGCTCCGGACGTCGATCATCGGCCGGGAGCTGTTCGAGCATCGATCCCTGCTGGACTGGTTCCTCGGGCAGAACGGCCAGCGTGTGGGGGGCTACACGCGGGTGCTCTACTCCGGCGTCACCACCAACTACATCGCCGGCCTCGTCGGGGATCTCGTGGAGCGGTTCCCGCGATCTGAGCGGCCTGTTCCAGGTGACGGGCGAGACGATCACCAAGCACGACCTCCTCGCCCTGCTGCGCGACGCTTACCGGCTGGACGTCGAACTCCTACCGGACGACAGCGTGACGTGCGATCGAAGCATGGTAGGCGAGAAGTTTCACCAGGCGACCGGTTACCGCCCCCCACCTGGGAGGTTCTGGTACGCCAACTCGCGGCCGACACCACACCGTATCAAGAATGGGTAGCAGATGAAGCCGTTTGAGAGGAAGCGCGTCCTGATAACCGGCGGCACCGGGTCGTTAGGCAAGGTCCTCGTTCGCCGGCTGCTGGCCGGAGACATGGGCACGCCGGCGAAGATCATCGTCTTCTCGCGCGACGAAGCGAAGCAGCACTTCATGCGGGTGGAGTACCAGAACGGGCTGGCGCGCCACCGACGAGATCATCTACCACAACTTCGAGCGCCTCCTGGAGTTCTGGATCGGCGACGTGCGGGACTTCCGGAGCGTCGCGGCCGCGCTGCGCGAGGCGGACATCGTCGTGAACGCCGCCGCCATGAAGCAGGTGCCCACCTGCGAGTACTTCCCGTACGAGGCCGTGCGGACCAACATCGAGGGCGCCGAGAACATCGTCCGGGCGATCCAGGAACACCGGCTGCCCGTGGAGATGGTCGTCGGAGTCTCCACCGACAAGGCGTGCAAGCCCGTCAACACGATGGGCATGACCAAGGCCATCCAGGAGCGGATCTTCATCCAGGCCAACATGCGCTGCCCGCAGACGCGCTTCGTATGCGTGCGCTACGGCAACGTCCTCGCCTCCCGCGGCTCGGTGATCCCGCTCTTCCACGAGCAGATCACGCAACGGCGGACCCGTGACCATCACGACCCTGGAGATGACGCGGTTCCTACTGAGCCTGGACGACGCGGTGGACACGATCTTCGCGGCGGTCTGCGGCGGACGTGCCGGCGAGACCTGGGTGCCCGCAGCTCCGTCCGCGCCGCGTCGTCGATATCGCCCGCGCACTGGTCGGGCGACCGTGCCAATCGAGATCAAGGTCGATCGGCATCAGGCCCGGCGAGAAGATCCACGAGATCATGGTCAGCGAGGAGGAAGCCTTCCGGACGGTGGCGCGGGGCAGCTGGTACGCGATCCGGCCGATGTTGCCCGAGGTGCGTCAAGGGCGACGACGAGCCGCGCTGCCTGACCGGCGAATACAGTTCCGCGGCGGCCGTCATGTCGCCGTCCGAGACGCGGCAGCTGCTCGAGGACCGTTACCTCATGCTACGCGACGTGGTCGGCGAACGCGGCGAGGTCCTGCGATGAAGGTCATGACCGTCCTCGGCACGCGGCCGGAGATCATCCGGCTGAGCCGGGTCATCGACCTGCTCGACCGTCACACCGAGCACGTGCTGGTCCACACGGGCCAGAACTACGACGATCGGCTGAGCGGTCTGTTCTTCCGCGACCTCGGCGTGCGGCCGCCCGACGTCCAGCTGGAGGTCGCGCGGGAGCGGCTTCGGCGAACAGGTCGCCCAGATCCTGGCGCGGATCGAGCCGCTGCTTCCTGCGAGCGGCCCGACCGCCTGCTGATCCTCGGCGACACGAACAGCGGTCTCACGGCGATCGTCGCGCGACGGCTCGGCATCCCGGTCTTCCACATGGAGGCCGGGAACCGGTGCTACGACGACCGGGTGCCCGAGGAAGTCAATCGCCGGGTCATCGACCACGCCAGCACCGTGCTGATGCCGTACACGGAGCGTAGCCGCGCCAACCTGCTGCGCGAAGGCATCGAGGGACACCGAATCTACGTGACGGGCAATCCAATCGGCCAGGTGATCGACGCACGCCGCCGGCTCGATCCAGGCCAGCCGGGTACTGGAGACCCTCGGGCTCGAGCGGGGCGGTTATTTCCTGGTGACGATGCACCGGGCCGAGAACGTGGACAGGGCTGATCGGCTTCGCGCGCTGGTGGATGGCCTCTCCCTGTTTCCCGGGAGCACGGGCTTCCCGTCATCTGTTCCTTCCACCCGCGCACCCGGTCCCGCGTGGAGCGATTCGGCGTGGACATCGGCGGCGACGGGCTGCGCTTCGTCGAGCCCCTCGGGTTCTTCGACTTCATCCGCCTCGAGCAGTCGGCGTTCTGCATCCTCTCAGACAGCGGCACCGTGCAAGAGGAGGCATGCCTGTTCCGTGTGCCGAACGTCACGCTTCGCGACGTGACTGAACGCCCGGAGACGGTGGAGTGCGGGTCGAACATCCTCGCTAGCGTTGATGCCGAGCGTCTCTCCGCCTCAGTGCGCCTTGTCACGGAGGGCCCGCACGCGTGGGAGCCGCCGCGGGAGTATCTCGCGCCCATGGTTGCAGAGACCGTGTGCCGTATCGTGACGGGCTACCGCGTCCCGGACCTGGCCGAGCGTGAGTGGTCCGAAGGGGCGCGCATCTGATGCACGTGCTGGTTCTCTCCCTGGTCTTCCCGCCCGACAACGTCTCCACCGCGCGACTGGTTGGTGACTTGGTCGAGGATCTCGGCACGGCGGGGTGCCAGGTGACCGTGCTCACCACCGAGCCGCACTACAACCGCGACGTGGAGGCCGAGGCCCGTCAGCCACTCCGCCCGCGCTGGGCTTCGCTGCTCAAGTGCAGCGATTACCGCGGCGCCGAGTGTTCCACACGCTCATGCCGAGGAAGGGGAGGAGCGTCCTGGCGCGCCTCCTGGCTTGGGGCGGATTTCACGCCATCAGTTCGTTGGCAGGGCTGACCACGATCCGGCGGCCGGACGTGATTCTGGCCGTGTCGCCGCCGCTGACGATTGGTCTCGGGGCGTGGCTGCTGGCCGCCTATCGCCGCGTGCCGTTCGTCTACAACGCGCAGGAACTCTATCCCGACCTCGCGGTGACCCTCGGCTTGATACGTAACCGTGGGCTGATCGCCGCCCTCCTCCGACTCGAACGATTCGTCTACCGCCGTGCCTCGATAGTTACGGTGATTGGGACGGGAATGGCCGCGCGCCTCCTCGAGAAGGGCGTGCCGGAAGAGAAGATCCGCGTCATACCGAACTTCGTGGACGTTGAGTCCACCCGCCCCGGCGAGAGGAAGAACGCGTTCAGTCGGGAGTTCGGCCTCGACGATCGCCTGGTGGTGAGCTACGCGGGCAACCTCGGGCTCGCGCAGGGACTCGAGGTGGCCATCGCCGCCGCCCGGCGGCTGCGGGAGCAGCCTCGGGTCTGCTTCCTCATCGTGGGAGACGGAGTCCTCAAGGACTCTCTGATGGAGAGAGCCCGGGAATGGGGCTCCCGCAATTGCCTCTTCCTTCCCTACCAACCGCACTCCAGAATGCACGAGCTGTACGCCGCTTCGGATGTGTGCCTCGTCCCGCAGGCGGCCGCCACGGGAAGCCAGGCGGTTCCATCCAAGGCCTATCAGATCATGGCGGCGGGACGCCCGATCCTTGCTCTCACCGAACCCAACTCGGACCTGGCAACGCTCGTGTCGGCGGCGGCCTGTGGTCGAGTGGTGCGGCCTGACGATCCCGATGCGCTCGCGGACGCCGTCCTGGACGCTTTCGAGAACCCGGCGGAATGGAGGCAGATGGGCAGCGCCGGGCGTCAGCATGCTGAGGCCCGCTACAGCCGGTGCTCCGTGTCGCGCGCTTACCACGAGCTCCTGAGATGCGTCGTCGGGGGCATCGGGGCGGGCAAATGAACGGCCGACGTGTCCTGGTCACCGGCGCGACGGGGGCGGTGGGACCAACGGTCCTGCGGGCACTTAAAGAGGCCGGGTGGTCGCCGCGTGTCCTCGCGCAGCCCGGCAGTGAGAACGTTCTGCGCGAGCTTGACGTGGAGGCGCGAACGGGAGACATCGCCGACCCGTCCGCGCTCGGGCCGGCGATGGAGGGCATCTCAACCGTCGTCCACATGGCGGCCCTTCTGCACGAGACGGGATCCCGGTCGCCGGCCTCCGAGTATGAGCGAGTCAACGTCCAGGGGACAGTCGCGACGCTGGCGGCCGCGCGCCGCGCGGGCGTCAGCCGGCTGGTCCTGATGAGTACACGATTGCCGTCTACGGCGAGCTGGGTGGGGCCGTCGCGGACGAAGGCACGGAGCCTCGCCCGGACACTCCATACGCCCGGACCAAGCTCGCTGCCGAGCAGCTCGCGTTGGCGGCAACCCACGTTGACGGCCGCCCACTCGCCGCGGTGCTGCGAGCCGGGGCGGTCTACGGCCCTCGAGTGAAGGGCAACTACAGGCGACTCGTTATCGCCCTGAGACGCAGGCGCTTCGTCCCCGTTGGCGCGGGCTGCAACCGTCGCACCGTCGTCTTCGACGGGGACCTCGCCCGGGCGATCGTGCTGGGGCTCGAACACCCCCGCGCGGCCGGGGCCGTGTTCAACGTGAGCGACGGCGGCCTCCACCCGGTCCGCGCCGTGGTGGGCGCGATATGCGAAGCCCTCGGCAGGCGCCCGCCGCGGCTGTATGTCCCGCTCGGCCTCGCGTTGTTCGCCTGCCGGCTCGCGGAGTCGGCGGCGGGAATCGCTGGGCTGGAGCCGATCGTGCGGGAGGAATCACTCCGCAAGTATGTCGAGGACGTAGCGGTGTCAAGTGAGCGCATCAGGCGGGAACTCGGCTTTGCTGCCAATTACGATCTCTTGTCCGGGTGGCGGGCGACCGTTGACGGCCTGAGGGCGGCGGGGGAGTTGTGAGCACGGTGATCTTAGCGGCGCTCGCATTCCTGCTCGCCTGGCGCGGGGGAACTCGTCCGGCGATGGGCAGGCCCACTCCACCTGGTGGACGTGCCCAACCCCCGCAGTTCCCACAGCGAGCCCACCCCGCGAGGGGCCGGGGTTGCGCTTGCATTCGCGGTGTGCGCGACCTTTGCCGCGGCGAGCGCGGCCGGGCGCCAGGATTGGCTGGCCTTGCTGGCAGCGCCCGCCGTCGTTGCGGCCATCGGCTTGGCCGACGACATCCGATCGCTTCCCAGCGTTGTTCGCCTGACCGTGCACCTCGCAGCGGCGGCAGTCGTCGTGTGGGGTGGTGCCAGGGGCTTCGCTGCGGCCGACTTCGCGGGAGCGCGCGTTCTCGCAGCCGTGCTGGCGTTGGTGTGGCTTGTAGGCATGACGAACGCCTACAATTTCATGGATGGCATAGACGGGCTTGCGGGCGCCCAGGCCGTGGTCGCTGGTGTGGGATGGCTCGTGCTCGGGCGCATCGCCGATGAGCCGACGCTGGCGCTGCTGGGGGCGCTCATCGCCTCGGCGTGCACCGGGTTCCTCCTGCTCAACTGGCCTCCGGCACGCATCTTCATGGGGGACGTCGGGAGCGGTTTCCTGGGGTTCACGCTCGCGGTCATGACCGTGCTCGGTGCGCGCCATGATTCCGTGCTGGCAGCCTGTGGCCTGCTGCTGGTGTGGCCCTTCGTCTGTGATGCCACCTTCACCCTGGGGAGACGCCTGATTCGGGGGGAGAACATCCTCCGGGCGCATCGCTCGCATGTCTACCAGCGTCTCGTCATGGCCGGCTTGAGCCACAGGCGGGTCACGCTCATCTACACCGGCCTTGCTGTCGTCGGTTCGATTGGAGCATTCGCCCTGGCGGCCCGAGTCGTCTGGGCCACGTCCCTGGTGATTGCACTGATGGCTTTGTTTGCGGCAGGCTTGTATGCCTGCGTCCGCCGGCTCGAATCCTCCGGGCGCAGTCCGGTATGGAGTGTCCACCGCCATTCATGATTGGGGATGTCAATGGAGGGAATAGGCGACACGGCGGGGAGACCGGGGACGCCCCCGGATGACGACATCGATCTGTTCGAGTACGTCGGGTTCGTCTGGAGGCACCGCTGGCTGATCCTTGTCTCCACACTTTCGTGTGCCGCGGTCGCCTTCCTGGCGGCCACGCTGACGCAGCCAGTGTATCCGGCCACGGCAACGCTGCTGCTGAAGCCACGGCCCGCCGAGGCGGGTGAGGAGGCCTTGACGTTCACGACGTTCAAGGCCATCGTGCAGGCCCCATCCCTCGTCGGGAAGGTCGTGGGGGAGCACAAGCTGACAGCGCACGGCGTCGCCGACGGGGCCGACTTCCTGCGGTTCGTCAACATCGACCAGGTACGGGATACGAACTTCGTCGCCGTCACCGTGCGGCTGCCCGACCCGCAGGCCGCGGCGGCGGCGGCGAATCGTCTGGGCGAACTGGCCGTGGAAGCGTCGCGCGATTTCGGAGACACCGAGGGACGGCTCTCGAGCGAGACCCTCGAGGCGGAGGTTCGTGAGGCCAGTCGGAACCTCGAGCGGACCGCGACCGCGTTGGAGGCGATGAAGAGGCCGGTCAAGCCATCCGAACGGGAACTCTTCCAGGGCGACACGGCGCGCCGGGCCACCGACTATCGGATCGCCGAAGATCTCTACGTCGATGCCGCAAAGCGACTCCAGCAGCGTCGGATGCGACTGGCCGCGTTGAGCGGAGTGGCACGCCTGCAGGACCGCGCGGTCGTGCCGGGGCTGCCGATCCCACAGAGGATCAGGACCGCGACGGTGGCCGGGCTCGCCGGACTGACCCTGTCCGCGCTCGGCGCGCTGTCCTTTGAATTGTTCCGCCGCACCCGCCGGAGCCGTGGGCTCCGGTCCAAGGTGGCTTCCGTCTCCTGAGAGGGGCAGTTGACGTACGCAGAGACACCGGCGGCGGCCGCCTCGGGGGGAGAAGCCTCCGGCACGAGGAGCTTGCGCGTGCTGTTTGCCGTCCAGCAGGGCCCGTTGGCGCCCGGGCCGCGCTACCGGGTCTTCCAGTACCTTCCGCATCTCAAGCGGGCCGCCATCGTCCCAACAGTCCTGGAAATGCAGGGGAGAGATCCACCCGGCGCTCGATTGGCAGTGCGCGGGCCGGCGCCCTGGCACGCCTGCTTCACGCCGGCGGACAGTTGATGGAGGCCAGTCTCTTCTCGGCCAGGCTCGTACGGCACGCTCCGCGGTTCGACCGCCTCTATCTCTACCGCGTGCCGCTCTCCGAGTGGGCGGCCGGCCGCCTTCGCCGGCGGCGTTCGCGCATACTCTTCGACCTCGACGACGCCTGGGACGCCCCCGAGGGAGACGAGACGGCCGTGGCACGGCTGCGGCGACGGTTCCTGGAGCGCAGTCTCCGGCGCGCCGTGTCGGTGTCGTCTCTCGTCGTGGTCTCCAACGAGCGCAACGCGGAGGCCGTGCGTGGCCTCGGCGGTCGGGCCGAGGTGGTTCCGACCGCGATCGACCTGGAGAAGGTCGTCTACCGCGACCGGGCCCAGGGGCCGATCGGCCCCAGGCCGGTGGTGGGTTGGATGGGAACGCCATCGACCGCGCGCTACCTGGCGATGATTGAACCGGCGCTGGCTCGCGTCGCCAGCGAACGGCGTGTCTGCATCCGTGTCGTCGGGAGCGGACGCACGCCGTTTGCCGCGCTCGAGGCCGAGAGCCAAGGCTGGTCGGCCGAGCGCGAAGCGCAGGACATCGCCGCCTTCGACATCGGCCTGATGCCGATGCCCGACACCCCGTGGACCAGAGGGAAGGCGGCGCTGAAGGCGCTGCAGTACGGCGCCTCCGGCGCACCCACGGTGGCCTCCTGGACCTCCACCAACGACGCGATACTTGGCTCGGACCGGGGAACCCTGTTCTGCCGGTCCGAAGAGGACTGGGTGCGGGCGATCGTCCGCTTGGTGGACGAACCGGCACGGCGGGGCGAGATTGGGCGGAGAGGACGGCAGCTGGTCGAAGGCAGATACTCGGTCGAGTTGCATGCGCCGCGCCTCGCGGGGCTGATTCGCCACGAGGCCGTCTCCGCGTCGAGCGGCCTTGACGGGGAGCTGAAATGACGCGCCCTGCCCGCCTGAAACTGCTGCGTGTCATTGCACGGTTGAACGTGGGGGGGCCGGCGCGCCAGGCCATCCTGCTGCACGACGAGCTCAGGGCGCTGGGATTCGACACCGTGTTGGTGCATGGCGTCGTCGGACCGGGGGAAGCCAGCCTTGAACACCTCCTCGAGGAACGGACCCTCGACTCCGTGCAGTTGCCAGGCCTCGGTGCCGAGGTACATCCTCTTCGCGACGTCCAGTCCCTTCTTCAGCTGGTTCGCGTGCTCTTCGCCGAACGGCCCGACATCCTGCACACACACACCGCCAAGGCCGGCGCCATCGGGCGCCTCGCCGCCTTCGCCTACAACCTCACGCGCGCCCGGCACCGCCGGTGCCTGGTCGTCCACACGTTTCACGGCAATGTGCTGCAGGGCTATTTCGGCCCCGCGGCCAGCTGGGCGGTACGCGTCGCCGAGCGAGCGCTCGCGCGGGTGACAGACCGAATCGTCACGATCTCCCCGGCCAGCGGATGGAAATCGTCGAGCGCTTCCGGATTGCCCCGTCCCGTCGGGTTTCGATCGTGCGACTGGGCCTGGACCTGGACGAGTTCCTGTGCATCGGTCCCGTCGATCCGGCGCTGAGGGTCGAGCTCCGTTTGCCGCGCGACTCGATCGTGCTGGGCACCGTCGGACGCCTGGTTCCGATCAAGGACCACGCAACCCTGCTGCGGGCGATGGCGCTGGCGCGCGAGACCGCGCCCGGGCTGCACCTGGTGGTAGTCGGGGATGGACGCGAACGCCGGGCTCTCGAAGATCTCGCGGCGGCGTTGGGCATCGCGCAGGAGGTTCGCTTCCTCGGCTGGCGCCACGACCTCGCTCACATCTACTCGGGGCTCGACATCGTCACGCTCAGTTCGAGAAACGAGGGGACGCCAGTTGCCCTCATAGAGGCCATGGCCGCGGGCCGTCCCGTGGTGGCCACTGACGTCGGCGGCGTGAGCGACCTGGTTTCTCACGGCAAGAACGGGTTGGTCGTCGGGCCCGGCGACCCACGGCAATTGGCCGACGCGATCCTCGAGTTGGCCGCAGGCTCCCAACGAC
The DNA here is from genome assembly GCA_963744445.1 of uncultured Acidobacteriota bacterium. GTDB lineage: Bacteria > Acidobacteriota > Vicinamibacteria > Vicinamibacterales > Fen-181 > CAVUTP01. The sequence goes on along the minus strand of CAVUTP010000008.1, from coordinate 61,144 downwards.
GGGCGGAACTGGGGACGATGGGTCGAGCCTCGGTCGCGCCCTACAGGAAGAGCTGCCTGCTCACGGCACTCCCCGCCCTGTACCGGGAGGAGCTTGCACAGCGGCGGGGCCAGCCGGTTGCCATTGAACACCGGGCTGGCACCCGCACGAGTGGGTGAATCGAGGCCAAGGTGTGCGGAATCGTCGGCCGTTACAACTTCAAGTCCGACGCCCCGGTTCCCGCCGGTCTCGTGCGCGCCATGTGCCAGTCGGTGTCCCACCGGGGGCCGGACGGTGAAGGCGTGCACGCCCAGGGGCCACTCGGCCTGGGGCACCGCCGGCTGTCGATCATCGATCTGACCCACGCGGGCGCCAGCCGATGTCGCAGCGACGGCGGTCGCGTACTGGATCGCCTTCAACGGCGAGATCTACAACTTCGCCGAGCTGCGGCAGCGAGCTGGAGGGCCGCGGCTTCGGGTTCTCGCTCCCGGACGGACACCGAGGTCATTCTCGCGGCCTATCGAGGCTTGGGGCCTCGACTGCTTGCCGCGGCTGCGGGGCATGTTCGCGCTCGCCATCTGGGACGGCCCGGCGCGCCGCCTGCTGCTGGCGCGCGACCGCGTCGGCAAGAAGCCGCTGTTCTACTCGTGGACAAGGACGGACTCGCGTTCGCCTCGGAGGCGAGGGCGCTCCTGGTGGATCCCGCGTTCGTACCGCGGCCCGACCCCGCGGCGCTCCTCGCATTACCTGGCGTTCCAGTACGTTCCCGCGCCGCTCTTCGGCGTTCGCGGGCGTCGGGAAGCTTCCGCCGGCGCACTACCTGCTCGTGGAGGACGGGAAGCTGAGTTGTCAGCGCTACTGGCGCCTCCGCTACGAGCCGAAGCGACGAGTCAGCCGAGGACGAGGCGGAGGCGGAGCTCGCACGAGCGGTTGCGGCGAGGCGGTGAAGATTCGGCTGATGAGCGACGTGCCGCTGGGCGCCTTCCTCAGCGGCGGCATCGACTCGGGCACCGTCGTCGCGCTCATGGCCGAGCGTCGGAACCGCGGGTGAAGACGTTTTCGATCGGCTTCGAGGAGCCGGAGTACAACGAGCTGGCGTACGCGCGCCTGGTCGCGAGGCGCTACGACACCGAACATCACGAGTTCGTCGTACGCCCGAACGCGGCCGCGGTGCTCGAACGCCTCGTCTGGCACTACAGCGAGCCGTACGCCGATTCCTCCGCGATCCCGACCTTCTACCTGGCGCAGATGACGCGGCGGCACGTGACCGTCGCGCTGAACGGCGACGGCGGCGACGAGAGCTTTGCCGGGCTACGAGCGCTACCTGGCGCAGCTCCTCGCCGTCCCGCTTCGACCGCGTGCCGCGCTTCGCTGCGGCGGCTGGCGTGGCCGCCACGCTTCGCCGCCTCCCGGCCGCGGGCGGCCCGAAGGCGAGGTCCGTCCGCATCCGCCGGCTGGCCAGCGCGCTCGCGCTGCCGCCCGCGCAACGGTACGCGCAGTGGACGCTTCAGTTCACCCGCGAGCTCAGGGCTCGCCTCTGCACACCGGAGTTCCTGGCGACCGCGACGGACCGCGACGCGGAGCGCCTGGTCGCGGATGCGTACCGACGAGTCAGAGGCGCGGAACCTGCTCGAGGCGACGCTCGACGTGGACGTCCGGACCTACCTGCCGGACGACCTGCTCGTGAAGGTCGACGTGGCCACCATGGCGCACGGACTCGAGGGCCGCTCCCCACTGCTCGACCAGGAGCTCATGCAGTTTGCGGCCAGTCCTCCCCCCGGCTTGAAGATCAAGGGAAGAACCACGAAGTACCTGCTCAAGCGCGTGGCGCGCGCGCCTGCTTCCGCCGGAACTCATCAACCGGCCGAAGATGGGCTTTGCCGTCCCGCTCGACCACTGGTTCCGGAAGGACCTGAAGGGGATGGCGCACGACCTGCTGCTCGACCCGCGCGCGAAGGCCCGCGGCTACTTCAACACGGCGTTCGTGGAGAAGATGCTGCAGGAACACGCAGCCGGTGAGCGGCTCTGGCACCAGCACCTCTGGACGTTGCTGATGCTCGAAGTGTGGCACCGCACGTTCATCGACGGCGGCGGGCGGCGGGCGGAAGCCTGAGGGCGCGGTGGCACGTCACCGTATCGCGAAGCTCGAGACCATCACCCCCAGCAGCCGCTCCTCGGCCGGCGGACGCCAGGGCGGCACGACCTCGACGTGCACGAACCCGCCGCCGCAATCCACCGGGCCCGTCACGCGTCGCCACGCCTGGTCCGAGAGCGTGATTTCGCGCTCCTTGCCGCACACGGTGACCTGGACTTCCTGCGGGTACGGCGCGACCGACCGCAGCTCGACGCTGTAGGTCGTCGCTCCTGCCGGAACGGGCAGGGCGGCCCACTCGGTGCTCCACCGGTACGGCTTGCCTGCCGGGTCCTGCTCCTGCCCGTAGAACCCCGCCGCTTCGGCCTGAGCCACCAGTCGGCTGCGGCCCGGGGTTTCGATCTCGTACACGAGGTGTGCGGCCAGGACGGCGGCCAGAGCCGCTCGCGACAAGGTGACGAGTGCCCGGGAAGTGCTCGATCCGCATCCCGGCCGCGCCGGCCAGAAGCCCGACGTTCACGAAGAACAGCAACCGCAGGGCGTGGACGTAGAAGATCTCCTGCACCAGCCCGTAGCCGCCATGCCGACCAGCGAGCCGAAGGCCGCGAGGAGGACGACGGTCAGTTGCTGGGTCCCGGTGCCGGGGTCCCACAAGGCGCGGGCCGTCCCGGGAGAGCGCCGACCGAGGATGGACAGCAGCATGACCAGGCCGACGAGTCCCATCCCGGAGAACACCTGGCCGTAGAGGCTGTGCGCGCTGCTCGCGTCGGGCACGCGCGACCGGGGAGCCATGGTAGACGCCGCCGGGTTGCAGGAAGTACGCCCGGTAGCGGTAAGCAAACGACTCGACGCCGCCACCGAGGATCGGGTGCAGCCGCTCCAACCATTGCGGCGGCACGCCAGTAGACGATCCGGTCCGCCTTGGCGATTGAGACGAGCCGCGCGGCGAAGGCCTGCTCGGTCACGCCTACCCGGTCCCGAAGTGCCCTTCCCGCGACGTCCGCCGAGCCAGATCTAGGTCAACCGCGACCGCCACCGCCGTCGAGCACCGCAACCCCGCCCAGGAGGCGCAGACGAGCGCCGCTCGGTGCGCCGGTCCGGCCCCGGCCGTCGCGAAGCACGATGCGGTCGCGAACGACGAGATACAGCAACACGGCCGCCCCAGCCACCCAGCCTCCACGCTGATAGCCGAGGACGAGTCCCACGGACGACCGCGCCCACGAATACGGTCAGCGCCGCGAGTCGCACAGCCGCGGCCCTTGGCGCCTCCAAGCAGGACGAGGCCATACGGCAATGCGTAGACCATGAACTCTGCGAACCAGCCGGGGTTTCCCGGCGGTCGCCTGCACGGTGCTCGCGCCGAGCGAACACTGCGGTCGTTCCCCTCAGAGACTCGAGACTGACCGCGCCGAACACCTCGCCAGGCCGAGCGCGACGAAGACCGCCAGCCCGCCCCCAGCGCAGCCGGAAGGCAGCAGGCTGCCGCCGTCCGTTCGCCGCGTCTCGCGCGCCACGATGGCCGCGAGCACGAAGGCCTGCAGGGTGAGGAAGGCGGCGACGATCGAGTACTCGCGCGTCACCTCGGGCAGCGTGAGCAGGCCGGCGAGGTACTGCCGCCAGTCGCCGCCCACCCCGTAGGCCAGAACCGCTTGGTGCTGGCGGAATATGCCCAGGAGCGGCAATGAACTGAGGCTGAGGAACGCCACCGCGACGAACAGCGCACTGCGGAAAAGGAGCGGGTGTTCGACAGCCGCCGCCCAGGCATGGCGCCAGCGCGCGGCGTGACGGAGGGCGTACGCCACCTCGAAGGCCGTCAGGAGGACCACCAGCCTCAGGAACCAGGGGCTCTGCGCCTGGTGCAGGAACAATGGCAGCGCGGCGAGCAGGAGCGCAAGCGCACCCCGGGGCCATATTGCCGACAGGACGCCGAACAACAGCCCGGCCAGGGCGAGCGTGCCGAGTGGATCGGTGGGTGCAGGCATCGTGCTCCGGGAACGGGGCGGCAGGCTGTCGCGCCGGAGGACCAGCGACCAGCCAGTAACCACCAGCGGCTGACCACCAGCCACTGGTCACTAGCCACTAGCCCTACAGTTCCTTCTCTCCAATTCCCGCGTAATCCAGATACGTGAACAACAGGCCGTTGAGCGTCTCGACGTTGCCGTCGAACGCCTCGACGAAGTCCGCCAGGTACGGCGCGTCCACCAGGATGCTGCGGGGCGCGCGCTGCAGTTTGCCATCCCGCGGGTAGGGCGCGCTGTACCGGATGTCCACCCCGCTGAAGCCGCTCGCGGTCAACAGGTAACGCAGCGTCTCGGGATGTACGGGCCGGATGTGGGTGATGTCGCGGATGTAGCTGTCGAAGAACGCGTACCAGCAGGCGGGGTTGATCGTCTCCAGCACGATCCGGCCCCCGGGCCGGAGCTTGCGCTGCGCGAGCGACAGCAGGCGGAGCAGCCGGTCGGGCGGCAGGTGCTCGATGACCTGGGCCCCGAAGAGGCCGCCAAGCGACGCGTCGGGCAGCGCCCCGAGGTATTCGAGTGCGTCGGCCTCCACGACGTCGAGGCCGCGCTCGCGGCACCGCCGCACCATCTCGGAGTTCAGGTCCACGCCTCGCGCGGTCACGCCCTGGGCTGCCAGCCGCTCGAGGAACTCGCCGCGCCCGCACCCGATGTCGAGGACGTCCCGCGCGCCGGCGAAGAGCGGCAGGTATTCGGAGACGCGCGCCGCGATGTCTTCGGCCGCCCCTCGGAAGACGTCCTCGAAGCCGGCGTAAACCGGCGACTGGTCGTCTTCGGCCAGGGCCTCGCCGCGGGTGCCGGCCGGCGCCGGCGGCTCTCGCGTCTCGGCGCCGCCAGCTCCAGGCGGAGGGCGGAGGGCGGAGGGCGGTTCCATCACGCCGGGGCTGGCCGCTCGGTCACGCCCGGGGGTGTCCCCTCGGCTGCGCTCGGGGCAGTCCCCTCGACGGCTCTCGGAGCGATCCCTCGGCTGCGCCCAGGGCAGCCACGCGGCGCAGTTCCGCCTGCAGCGCCTCGGACACGCGCTGGACTGCGCGCAAGCCGCCCGCGCAACTCCTCCACGCGCGCGTCGAACCGCCGCTCGCGCGCCATCGCCGACTCCCAACGCTTCAGCAGTTCGTCGCCGAGCGCGTCGAGCCCGGCCGCCACGCCGCCGGTCTCCCGTTCCAGCCTGTAGCGCAGCTGGCCGGCCTCATGGCGGTCCTTCGTGTCCACGTACGGGGTGATCTGTTGGAGATAGACGATCAGGCGCGCCTGGAAGCGCGCCAGCGCCGCGAGTTGCGCCGAAAGGGCATCGGCCAGCGCTGCGACCGCTTCGCGGCTCTCCGCGGTGCGGGCGTGCGTACGGTTCACGTGATCGACGAGCGCGGCATTGAACTCCTGCTGCCGTTGGAGCATGGGCGCAACGATCCGCCACACGAACGCCGCAAGCCGTCCTTTCCATCCACCGGTGGGAAGGGCCGGGCTCCCCACGATGTCCCACGCGGTGTTCAGCCGGCCGACCTGGTGGTCATCGGGTGGCGGGGGAGGGGCGGGCAGCGGTGGGGGAGGCGTGAGCGCCTGGTCCACGCCGGTCAGTGCGTCGTTGTAGGCACGGTCCGCGCGCCCCCGCTCCTCCTCGAGCCGCGACACGTCGGTATCGGTCAGCGTGACCTTCGGCACCTTACCTCCCGACGACGCCCTCGAGCGGGCTGCTCGCCGAGGCGTACATCCGGCGCGGGATGCGGCCGGAGAGGAACGCGAGCCGGCCGGCGCGGACGGCAAGCTTCATGGCCTCGGCCATCGCCACCGGCTCCTGGGCGCCGGCGATCGCCGTGTTCATCAGCACGCCGTCGGCACCCAGTTCCATTGCCAGCGCGGCGTCGGAGGCCGTGCCGACGCCCGCGTCCACGATCATCGGGATGCGAACCTGCTCGCGGATGATCCGGATGTTGTTCGCGTTCTGGATGCCGAGCCCCGACCCAATCGGCGCCCCGAGGGGCATGACCGCCGCGGCCCCGGCGTCCTCCAGCTTTCGGCACACCACGACGTCGTCGCTGGTGTAGGGAAGGACGATGAAGCCGTCCTTGACCAGTTCGCGGGTGGCCTGGAGCAGGGCCTCGTTGTCGGGATGGAGGGTGCGCTCGTCGCCGATCACCTCCAGCTTCACCCAGTTGGAGAGGCCCGCCTCGCGGCCAAGGTGCGCCGCCCGGATCGCCTCGGCCGCGGTGTAGCAGCCGGCCGTGTTCGGGAGGATTGGGTACTTTGCCGGATCGATGTGGTCGAGCAGCGACTCCTTGCTGCGATCGCTGATGTTGACACGGCGGACAGCCACGGTCACCATCGCCGCTTCCGAGGCCTCGAGGGCTGCGACCATGACCGGGTACGTCGGGTACTTGCCGGTCCCCACGAGGAGGCGAGAGCGCAGCGTCGTCCCGGCAATCACGAGGATATCTGGCATGGCTCTCTATCTCGAAGTTCGGATTCAGGATTCAGGAATCAGGCTTCAGGGCGTCACGGGTGTCACGCTGCATCTCCGGCCCTCGCAGGTGTCGCTCAGCCGCCGCCCACGAAGTTGACGATCTCCACCTGGTCGCCCTCGCGCACCTCGACCGTCTCGAACGCGGCGCGCTTCAGCACCGTCAGGTTGTGCTCGACCGCCACGCGGCGCGTGTCGATCTGCAGCCGCGCCAGGAGAGCCGACACGGTCAGCGGGCCTTCTGTCTCGTACGGCTCGCCGTTCAACGTGATTTTCACCAGCCCTGTTCCCATCTGCCCATCGTGCAGCGCGTCGTGGCCACTGCCGATCCTCGCACAGTCCGTGACACCGCTGCCCGAGAGATCAACGGTCGGAGGCAGGCCTTCAGGCCCGCTTGGAGGCAGTTCAGCCTACCGCCCGTGGTGATCGGGGTCAAGTGAGCAGCTCCCGATTCACCCCCACCCCCGCCGCCAACGCCCGTGTCGAGGCGAGCGGGTCGGGCAGCAGGTGCGCCGGAAGGTCCGCGGGGCGTTCGAGAGGACGTTCGAGGGCCCGCTGGATCACGCGGCGGTAATCGTCCACCGCGCAGGCCATCGTGTGGTGGAGCGCCCAATACTGCCGTGCCGCGCGGCCGAGCGCCTCGCGCAGCGCGGGGTCAGCGGCGAGCCGGCGCATGGCGAGCGCCAGCAGCCGGTCCTCGTCGAGGATGTCGATGCTGACCGACACCGGCTCGGACGGCGTCCCTCGACGATGCTCGGCATGCCCCGAGCCCAAGTCGAGGGGTGTAGAAGGCCGCGCAAGCGTGGGCGGATGCACAGACCACCCCTGGGGTTCGAGGGACGGAGCCTGACCAGCGTGCGCGAGGTCCGTGACGACCGTCGGCTTGCCCGCGGCGATCGCGCGCAGCCATATTCCCGACGTTTCGCCCCCCGTCGGCCACCGCAGGCAGAGGCAGACGTCGGCCGCCTGCACGTGGGCCGGCAATTCCTCGTCGGGGACATAGCCGGTCAGGTGGACGCGTTCTTCGATGCCCAGTGCGCGGGCCTCCGCCATCGCGTCGTAGTGCGGCACCGCGCCACCGGCCAGCAGCAGGTGAGCCCGACCCGGAGCGAGGCCGGCCAAGGCACGCAGCACAGCCCCTATCCGCTTCTCTGGCGTCACGAGCCCGAACGCCCCGAACAGCACGGAATCGTCGGGGATTCCCAAGCGCTTGCGGAGCTTCTGACCCTCCACGATCAGGCGGGAGGCGGCAGGCGGCAGGCGGTCCAGGGCCCCGTCACCCTGAGGCCGGCCCTCATCTCCGCATTCTGCATTTTGCATCCTGCATTCCGCACTTCCGCCCTCCGCCCCCCGACCCCCGCCTGACTGTCCGTCCTCCCATGGATCCCCCATGCCGTGTCGAATCGTGTGAACCTCCACGCCCGGATAAGCTTCACGGAGGTCGTGCGCCGACCCCGGGCTGTGGACGGCTACCAGCCGCGCCGACCTCAGCACCCAGCGCAGCATCGGGTAGACGTAGTACATCGACCCGGCCAGCGCGGCGATGACGAGCTCGGCGACCCCGGGCGGAGCGTCGGGGTGGTTGTAATGGAACTCAGCCCTGTAGTCGTCGAGCCGGCCGTCGGACAGGAGCCGCCGCGCCCTCGCGTGGTGGAGCTGCCCGTCGTGGAGGACGACGAGGCCGGGGTAGCGAGGGAGGTGCGGCCAGATGAAGTCGTGGCAGGCGGCGTTGCCCAGCTGATAGACGACCAGGTCGTAGGGTGCCCGCTGGTGACGCCAGGCGAACTCGTGCGCGGGGAGGACGGTGAGCCCCGCGGGCTGGGCGGGGAGACGCCGCGGCGGCGGGTCCACGAACGCGTCGATCTCATGATTGCCGGCGGCGGCCAGCGGCAGGAGCTCCGCGTTGTAGGCCGCGATCCCGGACGGGGTTGGCGGCAGGGGCGTGAACCAGGCGAGTCGCGCCATGGGGACATTGTATAAGGACGCACGGGTTGACGGTTGACGGTTGACAGTTCACTGTTCCCTCACATGTCACCCCGCGCCGACGCCGTGTCCCCGTGCTGGACCGTGAACCGTGAACGGCTTCGACAAGGAGGCCCGGGTTGACGGTTGACGGTTGACAGTTCACCCTGACGCTGGCTCGCCGTGCTGAACCGTGAACCGTTAACCGTTGACGGGGAGAGGCGGGCACGCATCTTGAACCGCGCGCTCGTTGACTTCGCGCGTACCCGTCCGTTAGCATTGGGATGTTCTCCTGAAACCCGTAGATTCCCGTGCACCCGGCGGCGCGCGCCGCCTTGAGAAACGGTTCACATGCAGGATTGGCTTTCGATCCTCCTGTTGATCTTGCTCGGCGCCGGTTTCGCCGCCGGTTCGATCGTGATGTCGGGGATCCTCGGGCCCCGCAAGCCGACGCCCGAGAAGCTGGCGCCCTACGAGTGCGGCATGCCGCCGGTCTCGGACGCGCGGGAACGCCACCCGGTCAAGTTCTACCTCGTCGCGATGATCTTCCTGCTGTTCGACATCGAGGTCGCCTTCCTCTACCCGTGGGCGATGGCGATTCGGGACCTCAGGTGGGTCGGCTTCGCGCAGATCCTGATCTTCTTCGCGATCCTCCTCGCCGGGTACGTCTACATCTGGCGGAAGGGAGCGTTGAACTGGGATAGACCGTAGTAGTCAGGTGGCAATTGACCACTTGGCAATTGACCATTTGAATTCGGCAAGTTGGCCAAGTAGAGAATTGGCAAGTGACAGTCTGGAAGCGTCATGGCCCTTGAGTTCGAGATTCCCGTCCTGACCACGACCGTCGAGAAGATGGTGAACTGGGCCCGGCGGTCGTCGATCTGGCCGGTTACCTTCGGCCTGGCATGCTGCGCCATCGAGATGATGTCGATGAGCGCCTCGCGTTACGACATCTCGCGCTTCGGCGCCGAGGTCTTCCGCGGCTCGCCCAGGCAGTCGGACCTGATGATTGTGGCCGGCCGGCTCTCCAGGAAGATGGCGCCGGCGCTCCGCCGCATCTACGACCAGATGCCGGAGCCCAAGTGGGTCATCTCGATGGGGGCGTGTGCGTCGGTCGGCGGAGTGTTCGACAATTACGCGATCGTCCAGGGCGTGGACCAGGTCGTCCCGGTGGACGTGTACGTCCCGGGCTGCCCCCCGCGCCCGGAGTCCCTGATCTACGGGATCATGCAGCTGCAGAAGAAGATCGACGAGTCGAAGCTGTTCGTCAAGGCGGGGTGACCCACACTTGGACGTTGCCACCATCATCCGCGCGCTGAACGCTGCCGTGCCCGGCGCCGACTTGCAGCCGGGGCCCGCTACCGATCAGCCCACCATCATCGTCCCTCGCGAGAGCTTCCTGGAGGTCTGCCGCGCGCTGCGCGACCTGCCCGCGCTGCGGTGCGACCTCCTGGCCGACGTGACGGCCGTCGACTGGTGGCCCGCGGAGCCGCGGTTCGAGGCGGTCTACCACGTGGTGTCCACCGCCCTCGAGCACCGGCTCCGGCTGAAGGTGCGCCTGCCCGGTGAGGACGCGCACGTGTCGACGGCGCGCGAGGTCTGGGCATCCGCCGGCTGGCTCGAACGCGAGGTGTGGGACCTGTTCGGCATCGTGTTCGACGGGCACGGGGACCTCAGGCGCCTGCTGATGCCCGAGGACTGGGAGGGCCATCCGCTGCGGAAGGACTACCCGGTCCAGATCAACATGAAGCCGAAGGTCTATGCCCCGCTCCAGATGACCGAGCACGAGTTCCAAGAGAAGATCGTGGCCGACCGGACGGTCCGCGGCGGCACCGGCGAGGAGCGGGAGCGTTGACGGACGACCCGCGCGGCCGGGCCGTGGAATCGGCCTTCGAGGACGCGGCGTCCCTCCACCGTGAGGTGGCGGCACGCTCCGTGGCGGCCGTCGTCGCGGCCGCCGACCTGGTTGCCGGCGCCCTCCGGGAGGGGCGCCGGGTGCTGGCGTGCGGCAACGGGGGCAGCGCGGCCGACGCACAGCATTTCGCCGCGGAGCTGGTGGGACGCTTCGTGCGCGATCGGCCGGCGTGGCCGGCGATGGCGCTGACCACCGACACGAGCGTCCTCACCGCAGTCGGCAACGACTGCGGGTTCGACCAGATCTTCGCCCGGCAGGTCGAGGCGCACGGGCGGGCGGGCGACGTCCTGCTGCTCATCTCCACCAGCGGCTCGTCGCCCAACGTGCTGGCGGCCGCCCGCGCCGGGTGTGCCAGGGGGCTCCGGACGATCGGCCTTACCGGGCGCGACGGCGGGGAGCTCGGGCGGTCGGTGGACCTCCACCTGAACGTGCCGGCGGCGTCCACTGCCCGGGTGCAGGAGGTGCACGGCACGATCCTGCACGTGCTGTGCGACCTGGTGGAGCAGGCGTTGACGCAGGGGAGTTGACGGGTTCTCCGATGGCCGACCTCCGCACCGAGACGATGACCGTGAACATGGGGCCGCAGCACCCCAGCACGCACGGCGTGCTGCGCCTCGTGCTGCGGCTCGACGGCGAGACCGTCGTCGGCGCCGAGGCCACCGTCGGCTACCTGCACACGGGCATCGAGAAGACCAGCGAGCAGAAGAAGTACCAGCAGGTCATCCCGCTCGTCGAGCGGATGGACTACCTGAGCGCGCAGTCGAATAGCCTCGGGTTCGCGCTGTCGGTCGAACGGATGCTCGGCCTCGAGATGCCGCAGCGCGTGCGCGACATCCGGGTGTTGCTCGCGGAACTGCAGCGGCTCAACAGCCACCTGGTCTGGCTCGCCACCCATGCCATGGAGGTGGGCGCCGTCTCGGTGATGCTGTACTGCTTCCGGGAACGCGAGCTGCTGCTCAACATCAACGAGTTGATCGCCGGTTTCCGGATGTTCCCCAGCTACATCCGCGTGGGCGGCCTGCGCGAGGACCTTCCCCGGGGCTTCCACCAGGCGGTCAACCAGGTCCTCGAGCGGATGCCGGCAAAGCTGGACGAGTACGAGGACCTGCTCACCCACAACCAGATCTTCCTCAAGCGCACGCGCGGGGTGGGGGCCCTCAGCCGGGAGGACGCCGCGTCGCTCGGCCTCGTGGGCCCGATCGCCCGGGCCGCCGGCGTGGCGTACGACGTGCGCAAGGCGTTCCCGGTACTGCGGCTACGAGAACTACGAGTTCGACGTGCCGATCGGGACGCGCGGGGACGTCTACGACCGGTACCTGGTGCGGACCGAGGAAATGCGGCAGACGCTGCGGATCTGCCGGCAGGCGCTGGACCGGATCACCCCGGCGGGCGCCTGGTGCGCCGACGACCCCCGCGTGGTGCCGCCGCCCAAGGATCGGGTCTACACGGAGATGGAGGCGCTGATCCAGCACTTCCTGATCCACTCCCAGGGGTTCGTGGTGCCGGCGGGCGAGGCGTACGTGCCGCTCGAGGGCCCGCGCGGCGAGCACGGCTGCTACGTGGTGTCGGACGGGACCAACCGCCCGTGGCGGGTGAAGATGCGGTCGCCGTCGCTCATGTCGTGCCAGGCGCTCCCCAAGCTGATCGTGGGCGGGATGATAGCCGACGTGATCGCCGTCATCGGCTCGATCGACGTCGTGCTGGGAGACGTAGACCGGTGACCTTCCACCCGGAAATGCACTACGAGTCGGGGCTGCACGTCTCGCAGCGGGACCTGCGCGACGAGGGCGAGCCGTTCGCCTTCACGCCGGAGCGGCGCGAGCGCCTCGAGCGGATTGCCACGCACTACCCGCCGGAGCACCGCAAGTCGGCCGTGATCCCGGCCCTGTACCTGGTGCAGGAACAGCAGGCCTACATCACCGCCGGCGCGATCCGCCACGTCGCGGAGGTCCTCGGCTGCACGCCCGCCGAGGTGGACGACGTCGTCACCTACTACGCGATGTTCTTCCGGAAGCCCGTGGGGAAGTACGTCATCCAGGTGTGCCGGACGCTCTCCTGCGCGCTGCGCGGCGCGGAGCGCCTGACCGAGGAGCTGTCGCGGACGCTCGGCGTCGGCGTCGGGGAGACCGACCCGACCGGGACGTTCACGCTGATGGAGATGGAATGCCTCGGGGCGTGCGACCGCGCGCCCGTGGCGATGGTGAACAACCGCGCGTGGCACGAGTGCCAGTCGCCCGAGGACGCGGTGAAAATGGTCGAGGCCCTGCGCACACAGGGGGAGCGCGCCCTCAGCGGGTGCCATTTGAAGGTGGAGAGGGAATAGGCGGCAGGCGGCAGGCGGACGGATACCGGTCCCGCCCTCCGCCCTCCCCCCACCGCCTGACAAGCGTTAGTACCCGAAGATGGAGCCTATTCTCACGTCTCACGTGCGCGAGCCGAACGGCCACCGGCTGGATGCCTACCTGCGGAGGGGCGGGTACGAAGGGCTGCGCAAGGCGCTGGCGATGGAGCCCGGGCAGGTGATCGAGGCGGTGAAGGCGTCGGGGCTCAGGGGGCGCGGCGGCGCCGGGTTCCCGACCGGCATGAAGTGGCAGTTCGTGCCGAAGGACTCGCCCAAGCCGAAGTACCTGTGCTGCAACGCGGACGAGAGCGAGCCGGGGACCTTCAAGGACCACGTGCTGATGGAGCGCAACCCGCACCTGCTCTTCGAGGGGTGCCTGATCGGTTGCCATGCCATCGGCGCGAAGGTGGCGTACATCTACATCCGCGGCGAGTTCTACCACGTGCAGCGCGTGCTCGAGGAGCAGATTGAGGAGGCGCGCGCGCAGGGCTACATCGGGAAGAACATCCTGGGGACGGGGTTCGACTGCGAAATCCATGTCCACCCCGGGGCCGGCGCGTACGAGGCGGGCGAGGAGAGCGCGCTGCTGGAGTCGCTCGAGGGCAAGCGGGCGCAGCCGCGGATCCGGCCGCCGTTCCCGGCCGTCGTGGGCCTCTACGGCTGCCCGACGGCGATCAACAACGTCGAGACGCTCTGCAACGTCCCGCTGATCCTGACGGAAGGGCCCGAGTGGTTCGCCTCGCTGGGCCCCGAGCGCAACGGCGGGCCGAAGTTGTACTGCATCAGCGGGCACGTGGAGAAGCCGGGCGTCTACGAGACGTCGATGCGGGTCACCCTGCGCGAGCTGATTTACGGCTTCGCAGGCGGCGTCCGCGGCGGGCGCCAGCTGAAGGCGGTGATCCCCGGAGGGTCGTCCACGCCGGTCATCCTGCCCGATCAGATCGACGCCGAGGCCAGCTTCGACGGCCTGGTCAAGGCCGGGTCGATGCTCGGGTCGGCGGCGATCATCGTGATGGACGACACGACGTGCATGGTATGGCTCGCGGAGAACCTGCTGCACTTCTACCGCCACGAGTCATGCGGCAAGTGCACGCCCTGCCGCGAGGGGACCGACTGGCTGGTGAAGATCCTCCACCGGATCGAGCAGGGCGAGGGGTCGATGCGGGACATCGACCTGCTGCTCGGCGTGGCGAACAACATCGGCGGCAAGACGCTGTGCCCGTTCGGGGACGCCGCGGTGGCGCCGGTCCTGAGCACGGTGCAGCACTTCCGGCACGAGTACGAGGCGCACGTGCGCGAGGGGCGGTGTACCTGCCCTGCCGAGTGGCGGAGGCAGGGCGCGGTGCCGGCCGGACACTGACAGGCGACAGAGGGATCACTTGGCGATTGACCACTTGGCAACTGTCTATTTCAAATTGGCCAAGTAGACATTTGCCACCTTGCGAATTGACAGCGTAAGAGACCCTGATGCCGTCCTTGGCCTTCTTCATCCAGATCGGCATGGTGTTCGCCGTCTTCACGCTGCTGCTGCTGTCGGCGGCGTCGATGGTGTACGCCGAGCGCAAGGTGGCGGCGCTCCTCCAGCAGCGCGAGGGGCCCAACCGGACGGGTCCCGCCGGATTGCTGCAGCCCTTCGCGGACGTCCTCAAGCTGATGTTCAAGGAGGAGTTGCGGCCGGGCGGCGCGGACAAGATTCTCTTCGTGCTCGCGCCGATCATCTCGGCCACCGCGGCGTTCGCGGCGTTCGCGGTGGTGCCGTTCGGCGCGGAGACGACGTTCTTCGGCCTGCTCGACGAGCCGATCGGCCTGCAGGCCGCGGACGTGAACGTGGCGGTCCTCGTGGTGTTCGCGATCGCCTCGATGAGCGTCTACGGGATCGTGCTGGCCGGCTGGAGCTCGAACAGCAAGTACTCGCTGCTCGGCGCGCTGCGCTCCGCGTCCCAGATGATCAGCTACGAGCTCTGCTACGGGCTGTCGCTCGCGGCGGTGCTCGTGCTCGGCAATTCGCTCTCGCTCACCGAGATCGTGAACCAGCAGGCGGGTACCTGGCTCGGCTTCATCCCGCGCTGGTTCCTGTTCCTGCAGCCGGTGGGCTTCCTCGTGTACATGATCTCGGGCGTCGCCGAGACCAACCGCGCCCCGTTCGACTTCCCGGAGGCCGAGCAGGAGCTGGTGGCCGGTTACCACACGGAGTACTCCAGCATGGCATTCGCCATGTTCTTCCTCGCGGAGTACATCAACATGGTGACCGTCTCCGCGGTCGCCACCGACCTGTTCCTCGGGGGGTGGCACGGCCCCTTCCTCCCCGAGTCGCTCGGGTGGATTCTGGTTCCTCTTGAAGGTTGCGGCGCTCCTGTTCTTCTACATCTGGATGCGGTGGACGCTGCCGCGGTACCGCTACGACCAGCTGATGCAGTTCGGGTGGAAGATCCTGCTGCCGGTGGCCGTGGTGAACCTGCTGGTGACGGCCGCGGGGGTGATCTACTTTGGGGCTTGAGCTGCTGCTCTTCTACGTCTTCGCCGCCGTGGCGGTGGTGGCCTCGGTGCTGGTGGTCGGCCAGCGGAGCCCGATTTACAGCGTCGTGCTGCTGATCGGGTCCTTCGTGGCGCTGGCGGGGCTGTACGTCCTGCTCGACGCCCCCTTCGTGGCGGTCATCCAGATCATCATCTACGCGGGCGCGATCCTGGTCCTCTTCCTCTTCGTCGTCATGCTCCTGAACGCGGAGAAGGAGAAGGCGGAGACCGGCCTGCGCGTCTCGGTGGCGGGGCCCCGCCGCGCAGGGGCGTTGCTGGCGGTGGCGCTCGCCGCCGAGCTGGGGTGGGCGCTCTGGACCGCGGCGCGCGGCGAGGCGGTGGTCGCGACCGGGCCCGGCGGCGCTGCGGTCTCGTCGGTGCGCGCCATCGGGATCTCGCTGTTCACCGACTACGCCTTCGCGTTCGAGGTCACCTCGATCCTGATCCTCGTGGCGATGGTGGGGGCGGTGGTGTTGGCGAAACGAAACGTGTAGTGGCTGGTTGCTGGTGGCTGGTGGCTAGTCGTCACGCGTGTGACGTCAGCCGACCAGCCACTAGCCACTAGCCACTAGCTACTGACTGAAGACGATGCCGTCTTTGACACACTACCTCGTCCTCTCCGCGATCCTGTTCTCGATTGGGACGGTGGGCGTGTTCCTGCGCCGGAACCTGATCACCGTGCTGCTGTCGATCGAGATCATGCTCAACGCCGCGAACCTCACCCTGGTGGCTTTCGGGCGCCAGCACGGCGGGGTGGACGGCCAGGTGATCGTCTTCTTCGTGGTGACGGTCGCGGCCGCCGAGGCGGCGGTCGGCCTCGCCCTGGTCATCGCCCTCTTCCGGCTGCGGGAATCGCTCGACCCCGACGCCTACACCTCGCTGAAGTGGTAGCCCGATGCAGCTGTCGCTGATCCCGCTCCTCCCGTTCCTCGGCTTCCTGGTGAACGCGTTTGTCGGCCGCCGGCTGACGAAGGCCGTCTCCGGCGGGATCGCCGTCGCCGCCATGGCGGGGTCGTTTGCCGTGTCCGTCGCCGCGTCATGGGCGCTGCTGCAGCTGCCCGAAGACGGCCGCCTCATCGACCAGCACCTGTACACCTGGATCTCGTCCGGCGACCTGCAGGCGGCGCTCGCGTTCCGGCTCGACCCCCTCGCGATGGTGATGATCCTCGTGGTCTCGGGGATTGGGGCGCTCATCCACCTCTACTCGACCGCGTACATGCAGGAAGAGACGGACGGGGAGTACGCCCGCTACTTCTCGTACCTCAACCTGTTCGCCGCTTTCATGCTCGTCCTCGTGCTGGCGCCGAACTTCCTCGTGATGTTCGTCGGGTGGGAGGGCGTCGGCCTCTGCTCCTACCTGCTGATCGGGTTCTGGTACAAGAAGCAGTCGGCCTCGGACGCCGGCAAGAAGGCCTTCATCGTCAACCGGATCGGCGACTTCGGCTTCCTGCTCGGCGTGCTGCTGCTCTTCTCCAGGTTCGGCAGCCTCGACTTCCGGCAGCTCGCCACGCTCGGTCGCCCCGCTCGCGCCGGAAGAGGCGTTCGGGACGATCTCGATCGCCACGCTGCTGCTCTTCGTCGGCGCGACAGGCAAGTCGGCCCAGATTCCCCTCTACGTGTGGCTGCCCGACGCGATGGAAGGCCCGACCCCGGTGTCGGCGCTGATTCACGCGGCGACGATGGTGACGGCGGGGGTCTACATGATCGGGCGCAACGCGGTGCTCTTCAGCCACGCGCCCGACGTCCTCACGATCGTGGCCGTGGTCGGCGTCGCCACCGCGCTGCTGGCCGCGACCATCGGCCTGGTGCAGAACGACATCAAGCGAGTGCTCGCCTACTCCACGGTGTCGCAGCTGGGGCTGATGTTCCTGGCGATGGGGGTCGGGGCGTTCGCCGCGGGCATCTTCCACCTCTACACCCACGCGTTCTTCAAGGCCCTCCTGTTCCTGGGATCCGGCGCGGTCATCCACGCCCTCGGCGGCGAGCAGGATTTGCGGCGGATGGGTGGCCTCAGGCGGGAGCTGCCCGTCATGTACTGGACGTTCCTGATTGGTACGCTGGCCATCGCGGGCGTGCCGGGCCTCGCCGGGTTCTTCAGCAAGGACGAGCTGTTGTACCGGACGTGGACGAGCGGGAACCAGGGTCTCTGGCTGGTCGGGGCCACGGTTTCGCTCCTCACGGCGTGCTACATGTTCCGGCTGGTGTTCCTGGCCTTCCACGGTCCCCGGCACGTCGAGCCGGTCCACCCCGCGGCCCACCGGGCGCACGCGGCACACCCGGAGGAGGAGGAGCCGGCAGCCCACGCCTCGGGTCAGTCCGCCGCCCACGGCGGGCACGGCGCGCACCTTCACGATGCGCCCCGGCCAATGGCGATCGCGCTGGTGGTTCTGGCCGTCGGGGCGGTAGTGGCCGGTTATGTCGGCGTCCCGCACGCGCTGGGCGGCAGCAACCGCATCGAGACGTTCCTGCAGCCGAGCTTCAGCGTGCCCGGTGATGCCGGGCACGACGCGGCGCACGGTCAGCCGGCCGAAGCGTCCGACGCGCATGCGCCGGCCGCGGAGGGGAGCGGCACCGAGTTGTCGCTCATGGCGGTGTCCATTGGAGTCGCCGCGGCGGGCATCGGGCTCGCGGCGTTCTTCTTCCTGCGGCGGCGAGACCTCGCGGACGCGGCCGCGCGGCGCTGGCAGGGCCTCTATCGCCTCCTGCTGCACAAGTACTACGTGGACGAGATCTACGACGCGGGCGTGGTGCAGCCGGTGAAGACGCTCTCGGAACAGGTGCTCTGGAAGGGCGTGGACGTCGGGATCATCGACGGCGCGGTCAACGGTGCCGCGGTGACCGTCCGGGGCGCGAGCGGCGTGCTGCGGCTGCTGCAGTCAGGGTCGCTCCGGACCTACGCCGCGTCGGTGTTCGTCGGGGTGCTGCTGATCCTCGGGTACGCGCTGTGGCCTCGGTAGAACGTTGACAGTTGACGGTTGAGGGTTGACGGTCTCGTCACGCCGTCACGCGTCCTGGACCGTGAACCCTGAACCGTGAACCGTAAAACGGGTTTCTTGCACAGATGCTGACGACCATCGTCTTCCTCCCGCTCGCGGGCGCGCTGCTGTTGCTGCTGCTGCCAAACCACGACGGCCGCCGCGACGGGGCAATTCGCTGGACGGCCCTGGCGGTGTCGCTGCTCGTCTTCGGCGCGACGCTCCTGTTGTGGAGCCGCTTCGACCCGGCCAGCGCCGAGTTCCAGTTCGTGGAGCGGCTGGACTGGATCCCGGCCTTCGGCATCCAGTACGCCGTCGGCGTGGACGGGATCAGCCTCTTCCTGCTGGTGCTGACCGGCTTCCTGACGCCGATCGCGCTGCTGTCCTCGTGGGGGTCGGTGCACAAGCGGGTCAAGGCGTTCTCGGCCTTCCTGCTCGCCCTCGAGAGCGCGATGCTGGGCGTGTTCGTGGCCCTCGATCTGTTCCTCTTCTACGTCTTCTGGGACGCGATGCTCATCCCGATGTACTTCCTCATCGGGGTGTGGGGCTACGAGCGCCGGATCTACGCCGCGGTGAAGTTCATCCTCTACACGGCCGCGGGCAGCGTCCTGATGCTGATCGCGATCATCGGCCTCGCCTGGGTGCACTACTCGACCACCGGCGCCTACAGCTTCGACCTGCTGCGCCTGTTCGACGTGGAGGTCCCGGCGCGGCTGCAGTTCTGGTTCTTCCTGGCCTTCGCGCTGGCGTTCGCGATCAAGGTACCGCTGTTCCCGTTCCACACGTGGCTGCCCGACGCGCACGTCGAGGCCCCCACCGCCGGGTCCGTGATCCTCGCGGGCGTGCTGCTGAAGATGGGGACCTACGGCCTGGTGCGGTTCGCCTTCCCGCTGTTCCCCGATGCCGCCGTGTTCTTCGCCCCGTACCTGGCGCTGCTCGCCGTCATCGGGATCATCTACGGTGCCCTGGTGGCGATGGTGCAGCCCGACATGAAGAAGCTCGTGGCGTACTCGAGCGTGAGCCACCTGGGATTCGTCGTGCTGGGCATTGCCGCGCTGAACACCCAGGGCATGCAGGGCGCCGTCTACCAGATGCTCAACCACGGCGTGAGCACCGGCGCTCTCTTCCTGATCGTCGGCATGCTCTCCGACCGGCGCCACACCCGGCTGATCGCCGAGTACGGCGGCCTCAAGGCGGTCATGCCCAGGCTGGTGGCCGTCTTCCTGATCATCACGCTCTCCTCGATCGGCCTGCCCGGTCTCAACGGCTTCGTCGGGGAGTTCCTGATCCTGCTCGGCGCCTTCCGCTGGGATCCCCGCTACGCCGCCTTCGCCGCCCTCGGCGTGATCCTCTCCGCGGTGTACATGCTGTGGATGTTCCAGCGGGTGAACTACGGGCCCGTGACCAACGACGAGAACCAGTCGCTCCCCGACCTCACCGGGCGCGAGCGCTGGGTGATCATCCCCACCGTGGCGGCGGCGGTCCTGATGGGCGTGCTCCCGGGGCTGTTCCTCCGCCCCATGCAGCCGTCGATCGAAAAGCTGCTGCAGCGCGTGAGCCGCGAAGCCGTTGCGGCGGCGCCGACGGTCGTCGGCGGCCGGCGGGGTCACATCTTGAATCGTGACCCGGATGGGACCACGAGGGTCACAATTCAGGATGTGACCCCAGGAGCGACAAAGTAGCGATGTCCTCGTCTTCCTTCGCCGCCATCGTCCCGATCCTGTGCGTGACCGCCGCGGGCATCGCCGCCATGCTCGCCGAGGCGCTGCGCGAGCCCGGCGAGCGGATGCCGATCAGCGGCCTCGGCCTCGTCGGCCTCGCCGGGTCGGCCGTCACCGCCGTCCTCCTCTGGGACCGCAACGCCTCGAGCTTCGGCGTCGTCGCCGCGGACAACTTCGGGCTGTTCGTCGTGCTGGTGCTCGTCGCCATCGGCGTGCTGACGCTGCTGTTCTCGCCGCAGCTGGTGGAGCGCGACGGGCTGCCGGCCGGCGAGTACTACGCCCTGACGCTCTTCGCCCTCGCCGGCATGATGCTGATGGCGACGGCCACCGACCTCCTCGTCATCTTCCTGGCCCTCGAGGTGATGTCGCTCGCGGTGTACGTCCTGACCGCAATCCGGCGCGACGCCGCCGGCGGCGCAGAGGCGGCTTTCAAGTACTTCCTGCTCGGCGCCTTCTCCTCCGCGTTCTTCCTCTACGGGATCGCGTTCGCCTACGGGCTGACGGGCACGACCAGGCTCGACCGGATCGGGAACGTCATGGCCGCCGGGTCCGACTCGCCCTTCGCGCTCCTGGCGCTGGGCCTGCTCCTCGTGGGCTTCGCCTTCAAGGTGTCGGCCGTGCCGTTCCACATGTGGACGCCCGACGCCTACGAGGGCGCGCCGACGATCGTGTCCGGCTTCATGTCCACCGGCGTGAAGGCCGCCGCGTTCGCGGCGTTCGTCCGCGTGTTCCTCTCGGCCCTCGAGCCGCTGCGCGCGGACTGGACCCCGATGATCTGGGCTCTCGCGGTGGCGACGATGGTGTTGGGGACGGTGGTGGCGGTCGCCCAGACGAACCTGAAGCGGATGCTCGCCTACTCCAGCATCGCGCACGCCGGCTATATCCTCGTCGGCCTCGTGGCCGCGAACGAGGTGGGCAAGAGCGCGATCCTCTTCTACCTGCTGTCCTACGGCGTCGTGAACCTCGGCGCCTTCGCCGTCATCGCGCTGCTCGGCACCCGCGACCACGCCAACGACGACCTCCCGAGCTACGCGGGGCTCTCGAACCGGCACCCGGTGCTCGCAGCGGTGATGGCCATCTTCCTGCTTTCGCTGGGCGGCCTGCCGCCGACGGCGGGGTTCGTGGGGAAGTGGTACATCTTCAGCGCGGCCGTGCGGTCCGGAGACTACGCGCTCGCCATCATCGGCTTCCTCACCAGCGTCGTCTCGATCTTCTTCTACCTGCGGGTGATCGTCATGATGTACATGGCGGAGCCCGTGGAGGTGCCCGCCCCGGCGCCGCCCTCGCGCGCCGCCGTCCTCGCGCTCGCACTCTCCGTGGCCGTGACCTTCTACCTGGGGATTCTGCCGGGGGGGATCATGGAAGTCGCCGCAAAGTCGATCGGGACGATCTTCTAGGGGCTAGGGGATAGGACCAGGTTGACAGTTCAGGGTTGACGGTTCAGGGTTCCCTCACGCTGTCACGCTGTCCGCTGTTCACGGTTGATGACCTTTGCGCACGCATGGACGATGTGACGGAACGGTCAACGGTGAACTGTCAACCGTCAACGACGAGGTGCACGAGCGCAGCGGCCAGCACCTCGTCCTCCTTCGGCAGCACCGTCCGGACGTCGAGCACGAAGCGGTCGCGTTCGATGCGGCCGAGCACCGGCGGGTCCTGGGCCCGAAGGCGTTCCTCGATCCAGGCTGCGCTTCGTCCCTCGACGCTCACCGCGAGCAGGACGGTCGGAATTTCCAGCCCGGGCGTCGTCCCCCCGCCCACGGCGGACGCACCCTCGAGCACTTCCAGGCGCAGTAATCCCGGGCTCCGCTCCCCCCGGGCGCGCTCGGCCTGCGCGCGGACGGCCTCGACCCGCGCGCGAAGTTCGGCAGATGTTGCGAGCACCATTCGCAGCACCGGGATGGTTCGGCTGGCGCGGCCGGCCGCGTACTCGCCGAGTGTCGCCTCCAGCGCCGCGTAGGTGAGCTTGTCCACGCGAAGCGCCCGCATGAGCGGATGGCGCCGCAGCGCGTCCACCAGGGCCTTTCGCCCGACCACGATGCCCGCCTGGGGGCCTCCGAGCAGCTTGTCGCCGCTGAAGCAGAGGATGTCGATGCCGGCTGCGAGGCTGTCCTGGACCCGCGGCTCGCCGCCCAGGACGGCGTCGAGGCGGCCCGGGTCTTCCTCGCCGCAGAGCCCGAGGTACCCGCTGCCCAGGTCCTCGGCCACCGTGATCTTCAGCTCGCGGCCGAGCGCTGCCAGTTCCGCGAGGGAGGGCTGCTCGGTGAACCCCTCGATTCGGAAGTTCGAGCGGTGCACGCGCAGCAGGAGGGCGGTGTCGGCCGAAACTGCCGCGCGGTAATCGTCGATGCGCGTCTTGTTCGTGGTGCCCACCTCTCGGAGGCGGGCGCCGGACTGCGCCATGACATCGGGGACCCTGAAGCCTCCCCCGATCTCGACCAGCTCGCCGCGCGACACGATCACCTCACGCCCGGCGGCCAGCGCCGCAAGGAGCAGCATCGTGGCCGCGGCGTTGTTGTTGACCACCAGGGCGGCCTCGACACCGAGCAGTTCGCAGAGCAGCGCTTCGGCGTGCACGTCGCGCCGGCCGCGCCCGCCGCGGCCCAGGTCGTATTCGAGGTTGGTGTAGCCCGCCACCTGCCGTACGCGCTCTACGACCACGTCGGGCAGGGGAGCCCTTCCGAGGTTCGTGTGGACAACGACGCCGGTGGCGTTCACTACCGGCCGGAGGGAGGCCCGCACCCGTCGGTCCAGGCGCCGGCGCGCCCGCTCTTCGAGCAGGGCCGCGGCCTCGTCCGGCCCGGCCGGCAGGAGCGCCTCCGGGCTGTGCGAAGGACCGGACAGGATCGCGGCCCTCAGCGCGGCCGCTTCCTGTCGCAGCGCGGCCACGATCGCCTCGCGGCCGAAGTCGCGTTCGAGGGCGCGGATGCCGTCACGCTGGCGCAGTTGCTCGATCGACGGGATGATCCTCACGTCGGACATGTTCGCTTGCCGCTCGCGGCGCAGTCAGGATACCATCACCGGTGATTCGACCGCGGGCTGCCCGCCGAATCCCCAGACCCTGTTCATGAACGACACTTCCATCCCGCCCGGCGGGCAGGACACTCTTTCCGGCGACGAGCCGCGGTACCGGCCGCGGGAGCGGTTCTGGCCCTACGTGGACGTGCCGGAGGAGCCGACCGACGAGGAAGTGGCAGCCCTGGACCCCGAACTGCGGGCCGAGCTCTTCGGGCCGGAATCCCGGCCATTCTCGGTGACGGTTTCGTTCGCCCGCTTCGAGGGCGAGGCGTACGGCCGGGCGGTCTCCCTGGCGCGCGCGTCGGCCGAGTACCGCGAGCTCGGCACGGGCGAGCAGTTTCGCCACCGGGCCCGCTTCCACCCGCGGGATGTCGTCGCCCTGCACGACCTCTGGGGCATCGTGGGGGGCTTCGACGCTTCCGAGGTGCTGATTGACGATCGGCCCGTACCCTACGCCAGGGAGCTGTGGCTGCCGCTGTTCTGGTTCCTCATGCTCCGGTAAGGGCACCCCAGGCCGGCTGCCGGCCCGGGGACCCCGCCGGCACCCCAAGCCGGCTGACCGGCTTGGGGGCCCGCTTTTTCCTGCTGGGGACGCCGTGGCCGAACATACCGACCTCGAACGCGACCTGAAGATCCTCGAGACCACCCTCCGACGGCTCGAGACCGAATACACCATGTTCTTCGCGGGGCACCTTCCCAAGCCGCCGCTCGAGACGCGAGCGAAAGTGGAGGCGCTCCTCAGGCGCTACGACCGGGCCTACATCCAGAGCTACGCGGACCGGTTTCGACTGAACACCTTGCAGGGGCGGTTCTCCGCATTCGTCCAGCTGTGGGACCGGGGGCTGCGCGCGCGTGAGGAGGGGCGGCCCGGCCCGTACATGAAGTCGCCGCGCGACACTTCGCTTCCGCCGCCCGTGACGCCCGCGCCTTCCCCGGAGGACAACATCCCGGCGTCCGCCGAGGCCCAGGCTGCGGTGGCCCAGGGCTCGGGTCCCGTTCGCGTGCCGGGACCCATTCCATCCGCCCGTCAAATGCAGGCTGTCAACGTGACGGTGGCCGACCCGGGCCAGGAGGCCGAGAAACTGCAGGCGCTCTACCGGGCGCTGATGGAGGCGCGACGCCAGATCGGAAACGAGGAGGCGCTGCCCTTCCAGCGTTTCGCGCACATGGTGTCCACGCAGGTGTCGAAGTTGCGCGACGCGGGAAGCCGGGAGGTTGCGTTCCGGGTGGCGGTGAAGGACGGAAAGGTCTTGCTGACGGCCAAGGGCATCAAGAGTGGAGACGGCGCGGAACCCGGCGGGAGCGAAGGGCAGGAAGGGTAACGGGGGCGTGCGGTTGCACGCCCCCGGCGTGTACCTGACGCTACACCTTGATCACGTTTCCGGCCTGCGGGCCCTTGGGGCCGTCAACGATCTCGAACTCGACGGCCTGACCTTCCTCGAGCGAGCGGAAGCCTCCGTTACTCTGGATAGCCGAGTAATGGACGAACACGTCGCTGCCGCCATCGCGTTCGATGAACCCGTAACCCTTGGCGTTGTTGAACCACTTGACCTTGCCTGTGATGCGCATTCTTTCCCTGCCTTGCAGTGGTGCGGCGTCAGGCGCCGCTCGACGTACCTACCCC
This sequence comes from uncultured Acidobacteriota bacterium, assembly GCA_963744445.1. GTDB lineage: Bacteria > Acidobacteriota > Vicinamibacteria > Vicinamibacterales > Fen-181 > CAVUTP01. The sequence continues at coordinate 36,530 of CAVUTP010000008.1, read as the reverse complement.
CGAGCCATGCACTGACCGGTGGGGGCATAAAAAAAAGCCGCACCGTCGCGGCTCGGCGCCGGGGCCCGAACATTCCGGCGCCATTTGGCATCATAAGCGTCCCCCGGATGAGTGTCAAGCGGACGAGTTGAGGCCGATTTGAGAAATGCTCGAAAAACAGCCGGTGCTCCGGCCGGCGCGAGGGGGAGAGATGCCGCGGGCGCTGATTAGCGTGTCGGACAAAACCGGTCTTGTCGAGTTTGCAAGGGGCCTGCACGCGCTGGGCTACGAGCTGATTTCCACCGGCGGCACCGCCCGCGTGCTGGGTGAAGCTGGCCTCCCCGTGACCGGCGTGGCCGAGGTCACCGGCTTCCCCGAGATGCTCGACGGCCGGGTCAAGACCCTCCACCCCGCGGTGCACGGCGGCATCCTCGCCAGGCGGTCACGACACGACGACCTCGCGGCCATTGCCCGCCACGGCATCCGCCTCATCGATGTGGTGGTCGTGAACCTCTATCCGTTCGCCCGGGCGGCAGCGGACCCGGCGACGCCGTTCGACGCCCTGGTAGAGGAAATCGACATCGGCGGGCCGAGTCTCGTGAGGGCCGCCGCGAAGAACTTTCGGGATGTGCTCGTGGTGGTGTCGCCGTCCGACTACGGCTCGACGCTCGACCAGCTTCGCCGGCCGGACGGGCCGTCGCCTCAATTCCGCCTCGAGCTCATGCGCGCGGCCTTCGCTCACACGGCGTCCTACGACGCGGCCATTGCCGCCGAGTTGACGCGCGTCGCGGTCTCGCCCGAGGGCTTCCGGCGGACCGGTGAGGACACAACGATTCTCCCGTCGAGGCTCACCCTGGCCCTGGCCAAGGTGAGGGATCTTCGATACGGGGAGAACCCGCACCAGGCGGCCGCCTGGTACCGAGCGGGCGAGGCGGAGGGGCTCCGGGTCACTCAAGGCAAGGAGCTCTCGTTCACGAATTTGCTGGACGTGGACTCGGCGGCGCGGATCGCGGCCGAGTTCCGCGAACCGGCCGCCGTCGTGATCAAGCACACCAACCCGTGCGGCGCCGCGACTGGCCCGACGATCGAGGACGCCTACGTTCGGGCCCGCGAGGCCGACGCGCTTGCGGCGTACGGCGGGATCGTGGGGCTGAACCGCGCGATAGACGAGGCGACCGCGCGCGCCATTGCCTCCACGTTCATCGAGGCCGTGGTCGCCCCGGGCATCGACGAATCGGCAGCTGCCGTGCTCGCCGTGCGGAAGAACCTCCGCGTGGTCCTGGCCGACGTCGAAGCGCTGCTCTCGCGCGGCGCGACGGGGCGGTACGACCTGCGATCGATGTTCGACGGCGTCCTCGTGCAGGTGCGCGACCGCGTGGACGAGGCGGCCGACGCGTGGCCTCTCGCTGCCGCGCTCGGGGCCGAAGAGCCGGGCAATGCCGGGTTCCGCGTGGTGACGAGGCGCCAGCCGACGGCGTCCGAGTGGCAGGCGCTGCGCTTTGCCTGGCGCGTCTGCGCGCACGTCAAGTCGAACGCCGTGATCTTCACGAGCGCGGACCGGACGCTGGCCATCGGGGCCGGCCAGATGAGCCGCGTCGACGCCGTGAAGGTGGCCATCATGAAGGCCGGCGAACGCGCGGGCCTGGAAGGCCCCGGCCTGAAGGGATCGGTAGCGGCGTCCGACGCGTTCTTCCCGTTCCGCGACGGCCTCGACGCGGTCGCGGCGGCCGGGGCCACCGCGGTGATCCAGCCGGGCGGTTCGGTGCGGGATGCCGAGGTCATTGCCGCAGCCGACGAGCACGGGCTGGCAATGGTGTTTGCGGGGAGGAGACACTTCAGGCACTGACGGGTAGTGGCTGGTTGCTGGTGGCTAGTGGCTTGTCGTCACGCCTGTCACGTGGGACGACTAGTCACCAGCCACTTGTCACTAGCCACTTGCATGGCGTCAGGCTCCATCCACCGCGAGCGCCAGTTCCTGCTGTGAGACGGTGGCGGGGCCGAACTTGCCGACCACGACGCCGGCGGCGTGGTTCGCGAGGTTGCACGCGTCGCCCAGGCCGGCCCCGGCCGCCAGGCCGAGGGCCAGCGTGGCGATGACGGTGTCACCGGCGCCGGTGACGTCCGACACCTCCCGCGCCACCGCGGGGAAGTGCGTCGACTCGGCCCCGTCGAGCAGGCACATGCCCTGTTCGCCCCTCGTGATCAGCACCCGCTCGCAGTGCGCGCGCTGCCGGAACACCTCCGCGGCCCGCACCGCGTCCTCGTGAGTCCGGATGCGGATGTGGGTCGCGATCTCCGCCTCATAGTGGTTCGGCGTGATCAAGGCCGCGCCGGCGTAGTAGTCGATGTGCGGGATCTTCGGATCCACCAGCACGGGGATCCCCCGCGCGCGGCCGGCCGCGACGACCCGCGCCATCAAGGTGGCGGTGATGGCCCCCTTCAGGTAGTCCGAGACGACGATCACCTGCGAGCGCTGCGCGAGCATTTCGGCCTGGATCGTGAGCGCCTGCTCGCTCGGGCCCTGGACCTCCTGGTCCGTCTCGTAGTCGATCCGCGCCACCTGCTGGTTGCGGTCCGTCACCACCCTCAGTTTCGTGGTGGTCCGGCGGTCTGCGGCGGAAACGAGCCCCGCCGTGCCGATGCCGCGCTGCTCGAGCAGCAGCCGGAGACGCGCAGACGCGCCGTCGGCGCCCGTGAGGCCGACCAGTTCGACGTGGCCGCCGAGGGCCCGCACGTTGTTCGCGACGTTGGCGGCGCCGCCCACCCGGTAGTCGTCCCGCTCGTACGTGACGACCGGGACCGGGGCCTCGGGCGAGATCCGGCTGACCCGGCCCACCACGAACTGATCGAGCATGACGTCGCCGACGATGAGAACCGTCGCCGAGCCGAAGTGGGAGATCGGGAGCTTGAGACGTTCGCCGGTCGAGGACATGCTGGACTCCGTCAGGCCGAGGGCTGGCGCCCGGGCGCCGGCGCCGCCGCGCGAGCCGCCGCCCAGGGAAGCGTGAGCAGCAGTAACAGCAGCAGCAGGAACTCCGAGTCGCCGAAGTTGTACTCGAAGAAACCCGCCGCGATCATCGCCCCCAACGACGCGAGGGCCCCCGCCGACAGATAGCGCGCCCCGTTGCCGTGGCGCATCCGGGCCAGCAGGCCGCGGATCGCCGAGACGACGAACCAGATCCACACGCCGAGGGCCGGGAGCCCGCGCTCCGCCGCGATTTGCATCGGGACGTTGTGCAGGTGCGGGGGCGTCTGCTCGACGGCCGTCGCCTTCCGGTACTGCGGGTACACCTGCTGCACCACGTTCGGCCCCACGCCCGTCAGGGGGTCGGACGCGATGATCCCGGTGCCGGCCTCGAACATGGCCACGCGATCCCGGTTGCTGGGATCCTTCAGGTCAAAGATCGAGTAGAACCGCGATGTGAGGCTCGACGGCGCCAGCGCGAAGAACAGCCCCGCGACGACGGGAGCCAGGGCGAGCAACCGGAAGTCCTTGAGGATCAGCAGCAGTCCGACGCCCACGCACGCGCCCACCCACGCGCTCCGGGTGAACGTGAAGACGAGCGCAACGACCAGGGCGGGCAGGACGAGTGCGGGCCAGACGCGGTCGCGCCGCGAGAACAGCAGGCGGGCGGCGACGCTGCAGATGATCAGCATCAGCAGGCCGGAGTACGTCATGTAATGACCGAGCGTGCCGACCGGGCGCTGCTGGAGCCGGTCGTAGCCGAGGAACCCGAACTGGATCACCCCGACGATCGCGCTGAACGCGCCGAGAGAGATCACCACGTCGATCGCCGTTTCGGCCGACCGGCCCCGCAAGGCCCGGTAGGCGGCCGGCACGACGAGGAACAGCAGCAGCTGTTTCGCGGCGCCCATGCTGGCCCAGCGATCCTGGGAGAAGGCGGTGGCGACGAGCGTGAGACCGGCGTACACGAGCAGGGGCGTGAACCAGGGCGGCGCCTCGGGCCGCTCGCGCTGCACGATCAAGGAGACCAGCCACGCGAGCAGGGCCACCGTGAGGATCGTCTCGGCCAGGAAGATGGAGAACTGGAGGGCGCCGCCGAAGGCCAGAAGGCCCGCGAGCGTCGCCCGGTCGAGCCAGTGGTCGCGGCGCGGTTCCGCCTGAACTGCTTGGGCCATAGGTTTCCTGCTCGCGAAGCCGTTCACGGTTCAGGGTCGAGGGTTGACGGTCCAGCACGTCCCACCGCCGTCCGCCTGTCGCTGTCGGCGATCGCCTTCTCCGCCGCCGCCGCCACCGCCTCCGGCTGGATCCACCCGAGGCAGCGAAAGTCGCCCGGCTCGCAGCGCCGCTGATCGCAGGGACGGCAGGGCAGCCCGCCCACCTCCACGGACTTCGTGACGAACCGGGCGGGACGCCAGGGGGCCGAGCGGGCGGGAAGCGTCGGCCCGTAGAGGCCCACAATCGGCACCCCGGTGGTGCCCGCGATGTGCAACGGGCCGCTGTCGCCGCCGACGAAAAGGACGGCGTGATCGAGCGCCGCCCGCAGCTCGCCGAGATCCAGCTCCACGCCGTTCACCACCGAAGAGGCCAGCGGACCGAGTTCCGCGCGGGCCCGGTCGCCGATCTCCCGCGCCGCCATCGCCTCCGACGGGCCCGACAGCAGCAGCAGCCGGCGCCGCGAATCCGCTCGAGCCAGGCTGGTGACGAGCGCGACGAACGCCTCGGGCGGCCACCGGCGGAACGGGTTGCCGGCGCTGACGTGAAGCACCACGACCGCGTGTTGTGCCGGGTCCACGCCGGCCGCCCGCATCCGCGCGAGCACCGCCTGCCTCACTGCGGGCGGGCACGCCATCTCGGTCGGGTGGTCCTCCGCGCTGGGCGGCCCGAAGCCGAGCGGCGCCAGCAGGTCCCACTGGTTGACGACCGAGTGGCGCGGGCGCAGTTCACGGGCCCTCGGCACGCGATCCGTGTACACCCACCGGCGTGCGGGGATCCGGTAGCCGATGCGCCGCGGGGCCCCGGTGGCGAGCGTCAGCAGCGCGCTCCGCGGGCCGCCGTGGAGATCGATGACCAGGTCGTAGCGCCGGCGACGGAGCTCGCGCGCCAGCGCCATGTCCGCGAGGAGCCGGCCCCGCGCCGTGGGGGCGGTGGCGACCAGCAGTTCGTCGAGGTGAGGGCTGTCCGCGACGACCGGGGCCGCGTGGGGCTCCACCAGGTACTCGAGCCGGGCGTCCGGGTAACGGCGGCGCAGCGCCGCGATCAGCGGCGTGGTGAACACGACATCGCCAATCAGCCGCAGCCGTATCAGGAGGATCCTCACGTCCCGGGTCTCTCGCCTCAGTCCTCGATGGTGGCCTCGTCGATCAGCATCACCGGGACGTTGTCCTCCGTCACCGCGTAGACGCGCCGGCACTGCGGGCACTTCAACGCCTGTCCCTCGCGGATGGGCTGCACGCCCACCAGGCAGGCGGGGCAGACGAGTATCTCCAGCAGTTCGGGATCGACCGGCATGCGCGCCTCCTCGTGTTCACAGGCACTATATCAGAGGCTCCCGCCTTCGCGCCGAGTCGGCTTAGGGCGCTTCGGCTGGCCTCGCCTCGCGGCTGTAGCCGGGGAGCGAAGGCGGGCGCGCCTTCGGCACATCACACGTCTCCCGCTGTACAATCGATTCGATGAGAGTGTCCAGGTTTCTCTGCGCCTTGCTCCTGTGCGTCCCGGCCGCCGCGTCCGCACAGGCGGCGTCGTCGAGCCAGGCCTACTACCAGTTCCTCCTCGGGCGATACCTGGAGAACGAGGGGGAGATCGACAAGGCAATCAAGGCGCACCGGCAGGCGGCGTCGCTCGACCCTTCCTCCGCGGAAGTCCTGGCTGAGCTCTCGGCGCTCTTCGCACGTCAGGACCGCGCGCGGGAGGCGCTCGAAACCGGGCAGGCTGCCTTGAAGCTCGATCCGAAGAACGCCGAGGCCAACCGGGTGCTCGGCTTCGTGTACGCGAGCCTTGCCGGCGTGGACACCGGCTCCGGCCGCTTGGCCGGCGAGGCGGCGACCCACGCCGAGAAGGCGTCCGCGCACCTCGAGGCGGCGCGGCGGACCGACCGGATGATCGACTCGCGCCTCGAGCTGACGCTGGCGCGCGTCTACCTGCGAACCGGGGCTGCCGGCAAGGCGATCCCGGCCCTGAACCGGCTGCTGGAGGCCGACCCTGAGGAGGGCGAAGCGGTGGCGCTGCTGGCGGAGGCCCTCGAGGGCGCCGGCCGGCCTGGCGACGCCGTTTCACTGCTCGAGGGGGCGGTCCGGACCCAGCCGGCTTTCCTGTCGCCCCTCGCCGAGCTGTACGAACGGCAGGAACGATGGGAGGAGGCGGCCGGGGCGTACGAACAGGCCGTCGTGAGGAACCCGCGCAGCCTGGAGCTGAAGTTGCGCCTGTCGGTCGCTCTGCTCTCCTGGGGACAGGCGGGGCGTGCCGGGCGGGCGCTGGAACTGCTGGAGCAGGTCCGCGAGGCGAGGCCGGCCGACCCCCGGGTTCTTTACCTGGTCTCCCAGGCTCAGCGGAGCGCCGGGAAGCTGGAGGCGGCGGAACAAACGGCCCGCGTGTTGATGACCGTGGCTCCGTCATTGATCTCCGGGCCCTACCTCCTCGCACAGATCCTGAACGACCGCGACCAGTACGCCGAAGCCATCAAGGTCCTCGAGGAGGCGCGCACCCGCTTTCCCGACGATGTGTCGCTGCCCTTCGAGATGGGCGCGATCTACGAGCAGCAGAAGCGCTACGCCGAGGCGGAGCGGCAGTTCAGGGACGTCATCGCCCGCGACCCGCGGCATGCGCCGGCCCTCAACTACCTGGGATACATGCTGGCGGACCGCGGAGAGCGCCTGGAGGAGGCGATCGCCCTCATCAGCAGGGCCCTGCAGGTGGAGCCGGACAACGGCTCCTACCTGGATAGCCTCGGCTGGGCCTACTTCAAGGCGAACAGGCTCGACCTCGCCGAAGCCAACCTGCGGAAGGCGGCTGCCGTGCGGCTCACCTCGTCCGCCGTCCAGGATCATCTCGGCGACCTGCTGTTCCGGCTCGGCCGCTTCGACGAGGCGGCATCGGCGTGGGAACGGGCGCTGGCGGGCGACGGCGGGGACGTCGATGGCTCGGCTATCCAGAAGAAGCTGCAGGCGGCTCGGGCCAAGGGAAAGGGAGGGCGGTGACGGCCCGCAGTGCCGCGCAGCTTCGGGCCGCGCTGGCCTGCGGCCTGCTGCTGGCGGCCGGGGGCTGCGCCGCCCGTGGCCTGACGCTGCCCTCCGGTGATGGCGCGCCGTTCCCCGATTTCCAGGCGGCGTTCGACGAAGCGGCGGCAGACTGCCGGCAGGCGCGCAGCCTGACCGCGGAACTTGCCGTGTCGGGGCGCGTCGGCCGCCAGAAACTCCGGGGCCGGATCATCGCCGGCTTCGAGCGTCCGTCGAGCCTTCGGCTCGAGGGCGTCGCCCCGTTCGGCCCCCCGGCGTTCATCCTGACGGCCTCCCCGGCTGGCGCGACGTTGTTGCTGCCGCGCGACCCGGCGGTCTTGACCGGCGAGCCGCCGGAGGCGATCCTTGCCGCCCTGGTCGGCATCGACCTCCAGCCCGCGCAGTTGCAGTCGGTCGTTGCCGGCTGCGGCCTGGCGTCTTCCGCGCCGACGGGAGGCCGGAGTTTCGGCGAGGGGTGGGCGCGCGTGGACCTCCCGGGGGGCGCTTTGGCGTTTCTCAAGACCGAGGGCGGACGCTGGCACATCGAGGCGGCGGTGAGGCCGCCGATGCGCGTGGAGTACGGAGAGCGCCAGTCGGGCCGGCCGACGAGCATCAGGCTGTTGCTCGAAGACGGCGGCGAGGATGGCCCCCGGGCGGATTTGCGCCTCCGGGTGTCGCAGGTGCAGATCAACGTCGCCCTCGACCCCGGGGCGTTCACGGTTCGTGTGCCGGCAAGCGCGGCGAGGATCACCCTCGAGGAGTTGCGGCAGGCTGGCCCGCTCGGCCGGCGCTGACACCCCATGACGTTCGATGCGTTCTCCCTTCGCGCGCACGCCAAGGTGAACCTGTGCCTGAGGGTGCTCGACCTCAGGCCGGACGGGTACCACAACCTCGAAACGGTCTTCCAGGCGCTATCCCTGCACGACACGCTTGATTTCGAGCCGCGCAGGGGGCCGCTGGCCCTGAGCTGCGACATGCCGGGGGTTCCGCTCGACGAGCGGAACCTGGTCTCGCGTGCCGCGCGCCTGGTCTGGCGCTGCGCCAGACGCCGGGGCGAGCCGGCGGGCGTCCACGTGAGGTTGCGGAAGCGGATCCCCGCGCAGGGAGGCCTTGGCGGCGGCAGCTCGGACGCAGCGGCGGCCCTCGTCGGGTTCGCCCGGCTTTGGCTGCCTCACGAGGACATCGCCGCCCTCGGCGAGATGGGTGTAACCGTGGGCGCGGACGTTCCCTTCTTCCTCTGTGGGGGAACGGCGCTGGGCCTCGACCGCGGTGACCGGATCTTCCCGCTGGCCGACATCGAGCCGCGCCACGTGGCGCTGGTGTTCCCGCCCTTTGGCGTCTCCACGCCGGCGGCTTACAAATGGCTGGACCAGGAGCGCGAGGAGGGCCTGCCCGGCGCCTGCTTCGGGCGCGACCTGCTGCTGGCGGGCTCGGTGAGGCTCCCGGTGGGAAACCACCTCGAGCCGCCCGTCGCGCGGCGTCACCCGGAGATCGGACAGCTTCGGGACGCGTTGCTTGCGTTCGGGGCGGAGGCGGCGGCGATGAGTGGAAGCGGGTCGACGGTCTTCGGGCTGTTCGACGGGCGGGACCACGCCGCGCGGGCGGCAGGGGCGCTACGGCGGGAGGGTTGGAAGACCCTGTTGACGCGGACGGCCTCGCGGCGGCAGAGTTGGCCGGGGCGCCGGTCCTTGTCCAGACGAGGTCCTCTCGTATAAACTAACTGTTTGCGCCGCGGTTGTCGCGCCGCGCCTTGGAGCCGCGCCTCCCCGTGAAGGGCTCCCGCCGGGACCGCGCCGGGAGCGGCCCGGCAAACGGTGATCGCGGGTCGGTGGGGCGTGGCCAAGTGGTAAGGCACGGGACTTTGGATCCCGTATCGAAGGTTCGAATCCTTCCGCCCCAGCCATTATTGGATTGTGTCATCGGGAGGCCGGCAGGCGGCAGGCGGCATCCGCCTCCCGCCCACCGCGTTTCTGGATTTGAAGGTCAGGCCCCCGGGAGGAACGCTCGATGCGCGGTTCGAAGGTGAGGGCGTGAGGATGGCCTTCGCCCAACTCAAGGTGTTCTCGGGCAGCGCGCACCCGGAGCTGGCCCGCGAGATTGCCACGCACCTGGGGCTCCCCGTGGGGCAGGCCCGGCTCGGGCGCTTCCCGGACACGGAGGTCTCGTTCCAGATCGACGAGAACATCCGGGGCACCGACGTCTTCGTGGTGCAGCCCACATCGGCGCCGGTCGATCAGCACCTCATGGAGATGCTGATCATGATCGACGCGTTCCGGCGGTCCTCGGCCGCGCGGATCACCGCCGTGCTGCCGTACTACGGCTACGCACGGCAGGATCGCAAGGACAAGCCGCGCGTGCCCATCTCGGCGAAGCTGGTGGCAAACCTGGTGAGCGCGGCGGGCGTGAACCGCGTGCTCACCATGGACCTCCACAAGGCGCAGATCCAGGGCTTCTTCGACATCCCGGTGGACCACCTCTTCGCCGCGCCGGTGATCATCGACCACATCGCGCGGCTGCGGCTGCCGAACCTGACCATCGTCGCGCCCGACGCGGGCGGCGCCGAGCGCGCCAGGGCGTACGCCAAGCGCCTCGGGGCGGGCCTCGCGGTCGTGGACAAGCGGCGGTCGGACGCCGGGACGGCGGAGGTCATGAACGTCATCGGCGATGTCTCCGGTCGCACCTGTATTCTGCAGGACGACATCGTGGACACTGCCGGGACGATGCAGAAGGGCGCGATCGCGCTCAAGAACGCCGGCGCGGAGCGGGTGCTGGCGTGTGCGGTGCACGGCGTGCTGTCGGGCCCCGCGATCGAGCGGATCGAGCAGTCGCCGATCGAGCGGATGATCGTGACGAACACGATCCCGCTCAGCCCCGAGCGCGCGCGCTGCGGGAAGATCGACGTGCTGTCGGTGGCGCGGCTGCTGGCCCAGGCCATTCGGAGCATCCACGAGGAGAGTTCGGTCTCCTCGCTGTTCGTGTAGCGCGGAATTGGGGTCAGGCCCCAATTCGCGCGCGTGCAGGGCGAAATGGGGCCTGACCCCATTTCCGCATGAGGTTGGAGAGACATGGAAGCAGTATTGGAAGCCGTCAAGCGTGACAGGTTCGGCAAGAACGAGGCGGGCCGGCTCCGCCGCGAGGGCCAGCTGCCCTCGGTACTGTACGGGGGCGCGGCGGGCGCGTCGGGCAAGCCCGAGGCGACGCCCATTGCCGTGGAGCCGAAGGCCCTGATGCGGATCCTGCATTCGGACTCGGGGGCGAACACGCTCATCACCCTCAGGCTCGACGGTGATTCGAGCCGGGTGATGTTGAGGGAGTATCAGCTCGACCCGGTCACGCATCACCTGCTCCACGCCGACTTCTACAAGGTCGCGATGGACAAGGTAATCACGGTCACCGTCCCCATCGTCCTGCGCGGCGAGGCGCCGGGCGTGAAGCAGCAGGGCGGCCTGCTCGACTTCGTGCACCGCGAGGTGTCCGTGGAGTGCCTCCCGGCCGACATCCCCGAGAGCATCGAGGTGGATGTCTCGAACCTGATGCTGAACCAGAGCATCCGGTTGCGGGAGGTGATCGAGAGCGTGAAGTGGAAGCCGGTCAGCGACCTCGACATCATGCTGGTCCACGTCGTGGCGCCGAAGGCCGAGGCCGAGCCGGTGGTCGCGGAGGCCGAAGTGGCCGCCCCGGCCGAGCCCGAGGTGATCAAGAAGGGCAAGACGGACAAGGAAGAAGAGGGCGAGGCCGAGGGGAAGAAGAAATAGCGGGCAGCTGGCAGCTCGCAGCCGGCAGCTGAATTCCCGAAGGCGGGCCGCTGGCAGCCACGCGTATGAAGCTGATCGTCGGCCTTGGCAATCCCGGGCGGAAGTACCGCGACACGCGGCACAACGTGGGGTTCGCCGTGGTCGACGAGCTCGCGAGGCGGCACGACGCCGTGTTCGAATCGGCGCCGGCCGAGGCGCTCATGGCCAGGGCGCGGCGCCTGGGCGACGGCGGCTCGCTGCTCCTCAAGCCGCTGACGTTCATGAACCTCAGCGGCTTCGCGGTGTCGGAGGTGGCGCGCTACTTCCGCGTGGCGCTTCCCGACATCCTGGTCGTGGCCGACGACATCAGCCTGCCCCTCGGACGGCTGCGCGCCCGGCCCCGCGGGTCGGACGGCGGCCACAAGGGCTACCGCTCGATCATCGAGCAGTTCGGGACGCCCGAATTCGCGCGGCTGCGGGTGGGGGTCGGCCGGGGGGACCCGCGCCGGGATTTGGCCGATCACGTCCTCGCGGGGTTCGACCCGGAGGAACGGCCGGTCGCCGAGGCCTCGGTGGGTCGCGCGGCCGACGCGGTGGAGTTGTTTGCAGCAGACGGCATCGAGGCGGTGATGAACCGCTTCAATGGGCCGGGGGACGACGAGAAGAGCGTGAACGGCTCTGGGCTCTAGGCTCTGGGCTTTGGCACGAAGGTGCGCGTGCAAACCGACGGTCAGAGCCGGAGAGCCGGCTAGAGCCTAGAGCCGGCGAGAGCCAAGAGCCAAGAGCCGACGAGGATCGAACAAGCGCCAGCCAAGTCAATCCACAATTGATTCGGCTCCTTGCCACCTGCCCCGGGCGAAGTCGGGGGTGGTGGCCGTGTGGCGGGCCAAGCGGCTCGCCGGAGGGGCGCGGCGCCGGGGTGGCGCCGGCCCGAAACGTCCAGAAGGAGAGTCATGAGCACGTCCAGACAGTACGAACTCGTCTACATCGTCTCGCCCGACGCGAGCGAGCAGGAGGTCGCCGATCTGCACACGCAGGTCGAGACCCAGATCGCCCGCATCGGCGGCGAGCTGGTGAAGTCCGAGAACTGGGGCCGCCGAAAGATGGCCTACGAGATCGGGCCTCACAAGGAAGGGGTCTACGTGCTCGAGCTGATCAACGGCTCGGGCGAGTTGATGAAGGAACTCGAGCGGCGGCTGCGCGTGAGCGAGCGCGTCCTGCGGTACCTCGTCGTCCGGGTGGACGAGGAGTTGCGGGCGGCGGAGCGCACCAGGTCCCGGCGCAAGGTGAGAACCGGCCCGCCGGAGGGCATGGGCGGGCGGGATGACGAGATGGGCGGATACGAGCGCGCAGACGACGCGGAGGTGCGGTAATGGCCGACGAGAGACGATCGGGGAGCGGTGGGCGCGGCGGGCGCGGCGGCGCGCGCGGCAGCGCGGGCGGCGACAAGGGTCCGGGGCAGCGGCGGTCACTCTTCCGCCGGCGGAAGGTCTGCAAGTTCTGCTCGGAGAAGATCGACTACATCGACTACAAGGACGTGCGGATGCTCATGCCCTTCGTCCCGGACCGCGGCAAGATCCTGCCGCGCCGGATCTCGGGCGTCTGCGCCCCGCACCAGCGCGCGTTGCAGACCGCCATCAAGCGGGCGCGGCAGCTCGCCCTCGTGCCCTACGTGGCGGACTGAGAGGGAACCGACCATGGAAGTCATTCTGCGTGAACATGTCGACAACCTCGGTCGTCGCGGCGACGTGGTGAAGGTGGCGGATGGCTACGCCCGCAACTACCTGCTGCCTCGCAAGCTCGCGCTGCCCGTGACCGAGCAGAACCGCAAGCAGATCGACCGTGAGAAGAAGGTCGCCGACCTCCGCGAGGCGGAGGAGAAGCAGGCCGCCGAGGGCGTGGCGGCGCAGCTCGCGGCCCTCGAGAATCGTCATCGCCCGACGCGTCGGCGAGAACGACACGCTCTACGGCTCGGTGACCTCGGCCGACATCGCGGAGGCGCTGGCCGAGCAGAAGTACGAGATCGAGAAACGGAAGATCGTCCTCCACGAACCGCTGAAGCAGGTGGGCGAGTTCGAGGTGCCGGTCAAGATCCACCGCGAGGTGACGGCAACGCTCAAGGTCAAGATCGTCCCGCTCGGCACCGCCGCGGCGCCGGCGGCGCCGGCGGGACCGCCGCAGGCGTAGCGGACGGCCGGGCAAGAAGGCGGAAAAAGGCGGCGGGCGGCGGGCGGCAGATCACGCGTGATCGGCTGCCGGTTGCCTGCTGCCCGCGTTGGTCCCCCGGCCGCGCCGAAGCGGTCGTTCTTCATTCTCAATTCTCCATTCTCAATTCTCAATTCCTCGGATACGATGGCCGGGCCCAATGGCCCTGACCGCCGTCCTCGTCCTCTACGGCACGTTCCTGTGCATCGGCGTGGCCGCCGCCCGCCGGACGCGCGACGGCGGGTGGAGCGACCTGCTCGTGGCCAGCCGGTCCATGCCGCTCTGGCTCGCCGCGCTGACCATGACGGCGACGTGGGTGGACGGCGGGTACCTCCTCGGGACGGTCGAGGGAACGTTCCGCACGGGCCTGTCATCCGGGATCCAGGGAGGGCTCTGCTTCGGCCTGAGCCTGGTTCTCGGCGGCATCTTTTTCGCCCGCCGCATGCGCGCGCTTCGTTTCACCACGCTGATCGACCCCTTCGAGGCGCGCTTCGGCAAGCGGTGGGCGCTGGTGCTCTCGGTGCCTGCGCTGCTCGGCGAGTTGTTCTGGAGCGCGGAGTTGCTCGTCGCCATCGGCTCCACCCTCGGCGTGATGGCGGGCATGAGCCTCCCCACGGCCATCCTGCTGTCCGCGGTCGTCGTCACCGCGTACACCATGCTCGGCGGCATGTGGTCGGTGGCCTACACGGACGCGTTCCAGCTCGGGCTGGTCGCCCTCGGCCTCGTCGTCGCGGTGCCGGTGGCCTTCCAGGCCGTGGGCGGGCCCGCAGCGGCGTGGGCGGCTTACGAGTCGGCGCGGCCGGCGGGAACGACGATCTTCCCGCCCTTCGACGTGTCTGCATCCGGGTGGACGGTTCCCGGTGTGGTCAACTGGTGGGACGTCAGCCTGATGCTCATGCTCGGCGGAATTCCCTGGAACTGCTATTTCCAGCGGGTCCTCTCCTGCCAGACGCCGGTCAAGGCGCAGTGGCACTCGATCCTCGCCGGGCTGCTGACCATCGGCCTCACCGTTCCGCCCCTCCTGCTCGGGATCACGGCCGTCGGCTACCACTGGCAGCCGGAACTCCTCGCCCGCCTCCAGGCGCAGCCGGCCGAGACGCTCCCGATGCTGTTCCGCTACGTCACCCCGGGCTGGCTGGGTGTCCTCGGCCTTGCCGCCATCATCGGGGCCGTCACTTCCAGCTTCAGCTCGTCGATCCTGTCCGCCGGCTCGATGTTCACCTGGAACTGCTGCTACCGTCTCTGGCGGCCGGACCTCACCTCGCGCCAGCTCACCCGCCTGGTGCGCGCCGCGATCGTCGTCCTCGGTGCCGGCGCCACGGTGATGGCCCTGGAGGTACAGAGCGTCCAGGCGCTCTGGTTCTTCACCAGCGATCTGATCTTCGTGCTCTTGTTCCCGCAGCTCACGTTCGCCCTCTTCGACCCGCGCGCCAACCGCATCGGGTCCATCGCCGCCTTCTCGGTGTCGCTCGTGCTGCGTCTGGGCGGGGGCGAGCCGCTGTTCGCCATGGCCCCGACGATCCCGTACCCCGAGCTGTTCGCGGCGGTGCTGCCCGGACCGGCCTCCGCCTGGTACGACCCGGCGACCGGGGCGCTGCTCTTCCCGTTCAAGACGTTGGCCGCACTCGCGGGCGTCGTCTGCCTTCCCGTCGTTTCGCGGCTGACGGCGCGCTGGGACCCGCCTCGCCGCCTGCGGAACGCCGACACGGATGCCGGCCCCGTCCATGGCCAGGCGGCAGGTGCGGGGTCGCGATGAGAGCCGTGGTTCTTGCCTGGGGTGTCCATGCCTACACGGCCCTCGGCCTTGCGTGCGCCGCCGGCATGGCCGTCCTGATCGTGCGCGGCGACGATCCGTCGTTCCGCCTGGCCTTCGCGCTGATGATCCTCGCGACGGCCATCGACGCCACCGACGGCTGGCTGGCCCGGCGCGCGCGCGTGGGGGAGGTGCTGCCGCGTTTCGACGGCCGGCGCCTCGACGACATCATCGACTTCCAGACCTACACGTCCTTGCCGCTGCTTCTGATCTGGCGCGCGGGGCTGGTGCCGGACGCCTGGGAGGCCTGGCTGATCGCGCCGCTCGTCGCCAGCGCGTACGGCTTCTGCCAGGCGGACGCCAAGACGGACGACGACTTCTTCCTCGGCTTCCCGTCTGTACTGGAACGTCGTCGCCTTCTACCTCTACGTGCTCCGGTTGCCTCACCCTTGGACGCTGGCGCTGGTGCTCGTCCTGGCGTTCCTCACGTTCGTGCCGACGCGGTACCTCTACACGAGCCGCGCCGGCCGCTGGAGCATGCTCACGAACGTCGCCGGTGCCGCCTGGGCTGTCGCGCTCCTGGTGATCCTCTGGCAGTGGAGCGAGACTCCCGGCTGGCTCCCGATCGTGTCGCTGGTCTTCCCGGTGTACTACATGGTCCTGTCATGGTCGATTTCCATCGGCCGCTGGCGGCAGACCGCGTAACGGATTACACTTTCGCGGTCACCTGCCCCCGGGTCCCATTCAACCATGGCCACGAAATCCGCGGCGAGCGAGCGGGCGGAAACCTTCCTCGAGACGTCCGGCCAGTTCCGGCTGGGTGCACTCGTCACCGAATCGTCGCACCCGCGTTCGACGGAGCTGAGCGGGAGCGCCCGCGCCAGCGCGGCCGACGGTCTCGCGATCCTGTTCGACGTCGATCGCGACGTCGTCGCCGCATACGCGGCGTGGTCGCAGACCGGGCAGCCGCAGCGGGTCGCGGAAGCCGTCCTGGACCGCCTCCGCCGCGGCGGTCGAATCTTCTTCACCGGCTGTGGCGCGACGGGGCGTCTCAGCATCCAGCTCGACGCCATCTGGCGTGCCTTCTGGCAACAGCGGCGGTCGCGGCCGGGCGAGCCGTCGGCGGAACTGTGGGAGGACCGGACGCGGAGCGTGATGGCCGGCGGGGACTACGCGCTGATCAAGTCGGTGGAGGGCTTCGAAGACCTCGCGTCGTTCGGTCGCAAGCAGATCGGCGACCTCGCGGTGGGTCCCGACGACGTGGTGTTCGCGATCACGGAGGGGGGCGAGACGTCCTTCGTGATCGGGACGGCGTGGCAGGGTCTCCAGGCGGGCGCCCGGGTGTTCTTCGTCTACAACAACCCGGACGAGGTCTTGAACGTGCGGCGGAGCCGCGAGATCATCGACGAGCCGCGGATCGAGAAGATCAACCTCACGACGGGCCCGATGGCGATCACGGGATCCACCCGCATGCAGGCGACGAGCATCCAGCTTGCCGCCATGCTGACGATCCTCGAGATGGTGCTGCGGTCGCTGCTCGGGGGCGCGGCCCTCGGGGAGGACGGTATCGGGGCCAGCCGGGACGTGCCGGCGGCCGTGCGCGAAGGGCTCGAGGCGGTGCAGGCGGCGCTCGCGGCAGGTGTGTTGCGCGCGGCGCTGGCGGGGCTCGTAGAGTCCGAGGAGGCGACCTACCGCTCGGGCGCCCGGATGTCGTATCTCGCGGGGGCGCTGGGCGTCGACGTGCTCACCGACACCACCGAACGCAGTCCCACGTTCTGCACACCGTCGTTCCGGAAGTGGGACGACGAGCAGGCGGCCGATTCGTGGTCGTTCCTCTTCACGCCGGTGGCGGCCACCCCCGACGCCTGGCCGGCTCTCCTGAGGCGCAGCCCGCAGACGATTGAGTGGTCGGACGAGGACCTTCACCGGCTGCTCGATCCGGACACGGCACGCCGGCAGTCGCAGGTGCTCCGCGAGATTGGGCATTCCGAGCTGATGCGGTTCCGCATCGGCCTGGACGGCGTGGCCAGCAGGCCGGTCCGGCGCGGCGACGGCGTGACGCTCGTCTCGGCGGCAGCCGACCTGCACCTCGTCGAACCCGCAACCGCCACCTTCGCCGCGCTGATGGTCGCGGCTCGCCAGGCAGGGGCCGGAACGTCGATGATTGCCGTGGGCACGGCGGACGAAGTGGCGCGGCTGCAGTCGTCTGCGGCGGGCGCGGCAGCCGATCGGGTCGTGGGCCTCGCGGTTCCCGGCACGCGGTTCCTGCTCGACCCGCTGGCGCGCGTCGGCGTGAAGATGCTGCTCAACGCCCTCTCCACGTGCACGATGGTGCGGCTTGGCCGCGTGCTCGGCAATCGCATGATCTGGGTGGTGCCGAGCAACCTGAAGTTGATCGACCGCTCCACGCGGTACATCGTGGACCTCGCGGGAGTCTCGTACGAGCAGGCATGCCACGCGCTTTTTGAGGTGATCGAATACGTGGAACCGCGCCGCCGCGCCGGCCAGGCATATCCGGCGCCGGTGGGCGTCGCCACCATGCGCCTGCGCCACGGCATCACCCTCGAGGAGGCGGAAGCGCGGCTGGGGGAGGAGCTGGGATAACACGACGGTGGACGGTGGACGGTTGACCGTGGGCAGTATCACGGCGTGACGGCGTGACGCAACTGCCTGCTGCCCACTGCCTGCCGCCTGCTGAACGGCGAACGCTTCGCGCCCCTCGGCCTCCCGGCCCCGGGCCTGTTACACTGTCCGCCGTTCCCGGGGGCAACCCCTTCATCCCCATCCATCCCGCGAGCATCTTGACGTGGCCGATACCGCTGCCGCTCCCATTGTCGAACGCGCGCTGCCGCACAACCTCGAGGCCGAGCGGTCGGTCCTCGGGGCCATCCTGATCCAGAACGAGGCGTACAACACCGCGGTGGAAGTCCTGCGGCCCGAGGACTTCTACCGCGATGCGCACCGCCGGGTGTTCGAGAAGATCATTGCGCTGGCGGAGCGTCAGCACGCGATCGACTTCATCACGCTGAAGGAGGAGCTCGGCCGATTGGGCGAGCTGGACGCCGTCGGCGGACCCGCGTACATCGCGTCGCTGGTGGACGGCGTGCCGCGGGCGACCAACGTCGAGTACTACGCGAAGATCGTCAAGGAGAAGGCGGTCCTCCGGAACCTGATTGCCGCGGGCAACCGCATCCTGTCCGAGGCCTACGGGGCGGACCAGGACGCCGCCGAGATCCTCGACCGGGCCGAGCACCTGATCTTCCAGATCGCGGAGGGCCGCATCCGCGCGGGGTTCGTGTCGCTCTACGACATCGCCCAGGACAGCGTCGAGGCGATCCAGAAGGCCCACGAGGAAAAGCAGCTGATCACCGGCGTCCCGACCGGGTTCCACGACTTGGACAACCTGACGTCGGGACTGCAGCGCGGGGACCTGATCATCGTGGCGGCGCGGCCGTCGATGGGAAAGACGAGCCTCGCGCTCAACATCGCCCAGCACGTGGGCACCCACACGGGCAAGACCGTCGGTGTGTTCAGCCTCGAGATGTCCAAGGAGCAGTTGTTCCTGCGCATGCTGTCGTCCGAGGCGCAGATTGACGGGCATCGGCTCCGCACGGGATTCCTGCGCAGCGACGACTGGGGCCGGCTCACCTCCGCGCTCGGCACCCTGGGGCAGGCCAAGGTCTACATCGACGACACCCCGTCGATTGGCGTGCTCGAAATGCGGGCGAAGGCGCGGCGGCTGTCGGCCGAGCACGGGCTGCACCTGCTCGTCGTCGACTACATCCAGCTGATGCAGGGGCGGGGGCGCTTCGACAACCGGACCCAGGAACTCGGCGCAATCTCGCGGTCGTTGAAGGGCCTGGCGAAGGAGCTGGACGTTCCAATCGTCGTGCTGTCGCAGCTCAGCCGCGCCCCGGAATCCCGTTCCGACCACCGTCCGCAGCTGTCAGACCTGCGCGAATCGGGCGCCCTCGAGCAGGACGCCGACGTCGTGCTCCTGATTTACCGCGAAGACGTGTACAACAAGGAACCGGGCGAGAACGAGAACGTCGCGGAGATTATCATCGCGAAACAGCGCAACGGTCCGACCGACACCGTGAAGCTTGCCTTCATCCGCGAGCGCACGCGGTTCGAGAACTACGACCCCAGAAACGGGTAGCGCCAGGCGGTGGGCGGAAGGCGGAAGGGGGAGATCACGCCGTCACGCCGGGAGAATCCGCCGGCTGCATTCTGCATTTCCGCCCCCGCCCTCCGCCTCCGCCCTCCGCCTTCCTGTACAATCCCCCCGTGGTCCGCTGCACCGTCGCGCACGTCGATCTCGAAGCGCTCCAGGCCAACTACCACTCGATTGAGGCCTACCTGGCCCGGCATGTCCCGCCCGGCCGCCGGCCGCCAGGCATCATCGCCGTGGTCAAGGCCAACGCCTACGGTCACGGCGCCGGAGAGGTGGGTCGTGCGCTGGAAGCGGCCGGCGCCCGGATGCTCGCCTGCGCCGACATCGAGGAAGGGATCGCGCTGCGGGCTGCGGGTGCCACCGTGCCGATCCTCGTGTTCGGCGCGCTGAGCGTCAGCGATCTCGAGGGGCTTTTCGAACATGACCTGACGCCCACCTGCTCCACGCCTGCCGCGGGCAAGGCCCTGCAGGCCGCTGCGGCCCGGCACGGCGGGAGCCTCCGTTACCACCTCAAGGTCGACACGGGCTTGAATCGACTCGGCTTCCGGCACGACAACCTCGATCGGACGCTGCCGGAGCTGTTCGCGAGCCCGAACCTCTCCTGCGCCGCGGTCTACACCCACTTTGCCACCGCGGACGACCCGTTTCACCCGCTGTTCGAGCAGCAGCGCGCGCGGTTCGCTGCCGCCCGCGAACGGATTGGCGGGATGGGGATGAGGCCGGCCGTCGTGCATTCGGCGAACAGCGCGGCCCTGTTGCGCGACCCTTCCACCTGGTTCGACTTCGTGCGCCCCGGGCTGCTTCTCTACGGCGTGGCGCCGGCCGCCTTCGCCTCCATGCTGCCGCTGCGCCCGGTTCTCTCGCTGCGCAGTCGGGTCGTGGCCGTCAAGAACATCCGCGCGGGCGAGGGTGTCGGCTACGGGTCGCGCTTCGTAGCCGACGCGCCCAGGCGCATCGCGACGGTGCCGGCCGGCTACGCCGACGGCCTCGACACCCGCCTGGCCGACCGCGGCCAGGTGCTGGTCGGCGGGCGGCGGGTGCCGATCGTCGGCGCGGTGTCGATGGACATGCTGGCAATCGACGCGTCGAGCGGGCCGGTGTACCCCGGCGACGAGGTGGTGTTCCTCGGCGAGCAGGGTGGGGATCGCCTGACCGTCGGCGAGATGGCTTCGGCCATCGGGAGCATCCCGTACGAGGTACTCTGCCGCCTGGGGTCCCGCATCGAGCGGGTCTACAATCGGGAGGCATGACACAGCAGGCAGCAGGCAGCTTGCAGCGCCCTTCGACACTGCTCAGGGCGCCCCGAGCCAAGTCGAGGGGCGGGCAGCAGCGCGCGTAGGGGCCGCAAGCTGACGGCGAGGACGTCCACATACATGCCCAAGCCACCCAAGATTTTCTTCGTCTGCCAGGAGTGCGGTGCGCAGGCGCCCAAGTGGATGGGCCGCTGCGCCGAGTGCGGCGCCTGGAACAGCCTCGTCGAGGAGCGGGTCGCGGACGCGCCGGTCGCAGCAGGCGCGCCCGGCACCCCCCGCTACGCGCTCGGCGGCGGTGCCGGGGCGCGCCTCTACGCCGACATCCAGATGGCGGACGCGCCGCGCCTGCCGAGCGGGATCGAGGAATTCGACCGCGTGCTCGGCGGCGGCATCGTGCCCGGGTCCCTCGTCCTGTTGGGCGGCGAACCCGGCATCGGCAAGTCCACGCTGCTGCTCCAGGCTGCAGCGTCCTTCTCCCAGGCGGTCGGACCGGTCCTCTACTGCTCGGGCGAGGAGTCCGAGCACCAGGTGAAATCACGCGGGGAGCGGCTTGGCGTCGGCGACGCGCCGCTGTACCTGCTCGCCGAGACGTGTCTCGAACGCGTGCTCGAGGAGGCCGGCCGTATCCGGCCATCGCTGCTCGTGGTGGACTCCATCCAGACGGTCTACTCCCTCAAGCTCCAGTCGGCTCCCGGCAGCATCGGCCAGGTCCGCGAGTGCGCCACGCAGTTGCTCTTCACGGCCAAGGGCCAGAACCTCCCGACGTTCCTCGTCGGGCACGTGACGAAGGAGGGCAGCCTCGCGGGGCCCAAGTCGCTCGAGCACATCGTGGACACGGTGCTCTACTTCGAGGGCGAACAGCATCACGTCCACCGGATCATTCGCGCCGTGAAGAACCGGTTCGGCGAGGTCTCCGAGTTGGGGGTGTTCGAGATGACGGGGACCGGCCTCCGTCCCGTCCCCAACCCGTCGCAGCTGTTCCTGGCGGAGCGGCCCGCCGCGTCGCCCGGGTCCGCGGTCGTGTGTTGCATCGAGGGCTCGCGGCCGATCCTGGTCGAGGTGCAGGCCCTGGTCAGCAGCAGCCTCTACGGCAACCCCCGGCGCACGGCAATCGGGTTCGACCAGAACCGGCTGTCGCTCCTGCTCGCCGTCCTGGAGAAGCGTGCAGGCCTGTCGCTCGTCGGCGACGACGTCTTCGTGAACGTGGCGGGCGGCATGTCGCTCGACGAGCCGGCCGCAGACCTGGCCGTCGCCGCCGCCGTTGCGTCCAGTTTCCGCAACCGCCCCGTTCGTGCCAAGGCCGCCGTATTCGGGGAAATCGGCCTGGCCGGGGAGGTCCGGGCGGTGACCCAGGCAGCTCGACGGGTGAGAGAAGCTGCACAGATGGGGTTCTCTCGCTGTATCCTTCCAAGAGGCAATGTCGATCCGCGCGATCTGCCGGCGGCCGAAGGCTGCGAGCTGGTGGGTGTGGGCGCGGTCGGCGAGGCGCTCGACGCGCTGTTCGCATGAATGGCGATCCCATGCAGGCTGCCGCCGACGCGGCGGCGGGCAGGATCGCGTCGTTGACTCGTCGGTTCCCGGGGGTCCCCCGATGACCTGGTCCATACTCGCCCGCACGCTCTTCATCGCGGCGATTGCTTCGACGGCCGGCATGCTCCAACCGCTCGTGGGCGCCGGGCCCTGGCTGAACGTGGCCTTCGGAGTCGCCGTCGCCGCCCTGATCATCCTCTTCGAGATTCGCCTGAAGAACGCGAACGTCACCACGCTGCTCGGCGCGCTGCTGGGCGGAGTCATCGGCCTCGGCATCGCGAAGACGATTGAGGCGGCGCTGGCGTGGACCGACGGCACCGACGGCCGCGTGGCGTTCCTCCGGAGCCTGGTGCTCCTGGTCCTGCCCTACGTGGGCACGATCATGGGCGCCCGCAAGGGTGAATGGCTCGAGCCGGCGCGGCTGGTCGGCCTCTTCCGGGCCGCCGGCCCGCAGCGGCGCTACAAGGTGCTCGACACGAGCGTCATCATCGATGGCCGCATCGCGGACATCTGCGAGACCGGTTTCATCGACGGCGCGCTGGTGATCCCGCAGTTCGTCCTCAAGGAACTGCAGCTCGTCGCCGACTCCGCCGACGCCCTGAAGCGGAACCGTGGCCGGCGCGGCCTCGACATCCTGCAGAAGATCCAGAAAATGGCCGGCGTGGAGGTCGTCATCTCCGACGTGGACTTCCCGGAAGTCCGGGAGGTGGATCTCAAGCTGATCGAGCTGGCCCGCTCGCTCCAGGGAAAGATCGTCACCAACGACTTCAACCTCAACAAGGTGGCGCAGCTGCGGGGCGTGGACGTGCTGAACATCAACCAGCTCGCCAACTCGCTCAAGCCCGTCGTCCTGCCCGGCGAGATCATGAAGGTCTTCATCCTCAAGGAAGGCAAGGAATACAACCAGGGGGTCGCGTACCTGGACGACGGGACGATGGTCGTGGTGGACAACGCCCGACGGATGATCAGCAAGACCATCGACGTCGTCGTCACCAGCGTCCTGCAGACCACCGCGGGCAAGATGATCTTCGGCCGATACATCGAGGCCAACCCCGCGCAGGGGCAGCCGCCGGCGCCGTCCGGCCCGGCTGCCGCGTCCCCCTCCGCGTCCCCGGCCGCGGCCGTCGGCGGCGCGGACAAGGACGACAACCCGCGGCGGGCCAGGCCGGTCGCCAACTGACGTGTGAGCATTCCTCCCTATCACTGGTGGCGGACCGTCTTCTTCCTCATCCCCGCCATCGGTCTGTACACGATTGTCCTCGGCACGCTGTCGCTCGGCTCGAGCCTGTTCGACCGGCGCGGCTACTTCGCGCACCGCTGCGCGCGGGCGTGGTCGCGGCTGATCCTGCTCACCACCGGCGTCACCGTGGATGTCGGTGGCCTCGAGTTGGTGACGCCGGGGACCACCTACATCTTCGTTTCGAACCACCAGAGCATCTACGACATCCCGATCGTCTTCTGGCACCTGCCGTGGCAGCTGCGGATCATCGCGAAGCAGTCGCTGGGGAAGTTCCCGTTTCTCGGCTGGCACCTGAGCCGGACGGGCCACCTGCTGGTGGACCGGAAGAACCCCGACCCGATCGGAGTGCTCAAGCGCTGGAAGGGCCTCGTGTCGCAGGGGTTGTCCCTGATCGTCTTCCCCGAGGGCACGCGTAGCGCCGACGGACGCGTGGGGCGATTCAAGGGGGGCAGCTTCCTGCTCGCCATCCAAGCCGGCCTGCCGATCGTGCCCGTCTCGGTGGCGGGCAGCCGCCACGTGATGTTGAAGAACCGGCTCATGACCTGCCCCGGCCACGTCCGCCTCACCGTGCACCCACCCGTTCCCACCGAGGGCATCGAGCCCACGGTTGCCAATGCCAAGGCGCTCGCGGAGCGAATCAGGGGGATCGTGGTCCAGGACGTCGCATGATCTCCCTGGCCCCCGGCCTCGGCGGCGTCATCCGTCCCGGTGCTCTTGCATTCGACGGAGTGCGGGCCGTCGAGCGGGACGAGCGCCTGGACACGCTGCTGTCGGAGGCCGAAGCTGCCGTGCGGGCACGGCCTCCCGCCGACGTCGCGGCGGTGAGAACGATGTACCGGAAGGTGGGCCTCGATCCGACAAAGCGCCGCCCGTCCTCGGAGGCGCTCCTGCGTCGAGTGCTGCGGGGCGAGCCGATCCCGCGGGTCAACACGCTCGTGGACGTCTGCAATTGGTGCTCGCTCGAATTGCAGCTGCCGTACGGCCTGTACGACCTGGCCCAGGTGGAGCCGCCCATCGTCTTGAGGCTGGGGACGCCGGGTGAGCACTACGCCGGCATCGGGAAGGACGTGGTCAACGTGGCGGACCGTCTCACGCTGGCCGACGCGCGCGGCGCCTTCGGCAATCCCTCGTCGGACTCCTCCCGCACGATGGTCACCACCCGAACGACCCGGGTGCTGGCCGTCATCTTCGCCCCGGCCGGGCTCGAACCGTCCCGCCTCGACCGCGCGCTCGAGCTGACGTCCGCCCGCATGCGGTCCGCCGCCGGCGGCGTCGAAACTTCCAGAATCGTCATATAATCAAAGGTTGCGCCGCCTCTGGGCGGGTTTGCCAGGCGGAGGGCGGTGGGCGGAGGGCGGGAAGCGACGGCCGCCTTCGACTCGGCCAGACACCGCTTCGCCCTGGCAGGCTGACCCCGAGACAGCGTGACGACGTGATCTACTGCCCACTGGCCACTGACCACTGACCACTACCGTGATGCACGTCACCGCCATCATCGCCGCCGGGGGACGCGGACGCCGCCTGGGAGCGGACGTGCCCAAGCAGCTGCTGGCGCTTGCGGGCCGGCCGATGCTGCAGTGGAGCGTGGAGGCATTCCTCGAGTGCCGGGAGGTGGGCGAGGTGATCGTGGCGGTGCCGCCCGAGGTGTTGCAGGCGCCTCCCGAGTACCTGTTGCGGCCGAGGGTGTCGCTCGTCGCCGGGGGCGAACGCCGGCAGGATTCGGTGGCCAACGCGGTGGAGGCGCTGCCGGCGGGCGCGGAGATCGCGGTGATTCACGACGCGGCGCGGCCGCTCGTTACGCGCGACGTCATCGAGAGGACCATCGCCGCGGCGGCGGAAACGGGAGCCGCCATCGCCGCCGTCGCCTCGCGCGACACCGTGAAGCGGTCGGCGCGAACCGGGGGCCGCACGTTCATCGACGCAACGCTGCCGCGCGAGGAGATCTACCTCGCCCAGACACCGCAGGCCTTTCGCGTCCAGGTGCTTCGCGATGCAATCGCGGAGGGCCGGAAAGGCGCCGAGGGGACGGACGAGGCGGCGCTCGCCGAACGCGCGGGGCACCGGGTCCGGCTGGTCGAGGGATCCGCGCGGAACCTGAAGATCACGACGACCGAGGACCTCGCCATCGCGGAGGCACTGATCGCCATGCAGCAGGGCACAGGAGGCGGATCCGTCGCCGCGAACGCCCGCGTGGGCACCGGGTACGACCTGCACCGTCTGGTCGAAGGCCGCCCGCTGATTCTCGGCGGCGTCACCGTTCCCTTCGATCGCGGGCTGGCCGGCCACTCGGACGCCGACGTGCTGACGCACGCGATCACCGATGCGATCCTCGGTGCGGCTTCGCTCGGCGACATCGGGCACCACTTCCCCGACACCGATCCCCGCTGGAAGGGCGCGTCGAGCGTTGGGCTCCTGTCTCGGGCGGCGGCCCTCGTGCGCGAGCGCGGATTCGCGATCGTCAACGTCGACGCGAGCGTGGTGGCCGAGCGCCCGAAACTGGGACCGCACCGCGCGGCCATCGTGGCCTCGCTCGCCACGGCGCTGGGCCTGCCGTGCGAGGCGGTCAGCGTCAAGGCCAAGACGAACGAAGGCATGGACGCCACGGGGCGCGGCGAGGCCATCGCCGCCCATGCGGTGGCGTTGCTGGTGAGAACGTGAGGGTTCGTTTCGCACCCAGCCCTACCGGGCACCTGCACGTCGGGAACGCACGGACCGCGCTCTTCAACTGGCTGATGGCGAGGGGCGCCGGCGGGACGTTCATCCTCAGGATCGAGGACACCGACGTGGAGCGGTCCACTCGCGAGTCCGAGCGCGCCATCCTCGACGACCTGCGCTGGCTCGGGCTGCAGTGGGACGAGGGCCCCGACGCCGGCGGCGCCCACGGGCCGTACCGCCAGTCGGAGCGGCTTGAAATCTACCGCGAGCACGCCGCCCGCTTGATTGACGGGGGGCATGCCTACCACTGCTTCTGCACGGCGGAGCAGCTCGACGCCGAGCGGCAGGCCGCCGTCGCGGCCGGCCTCGCTCCCCGCTATGGCGGCAGGTGCCGCCTCCTCGACCGCGGCGATGCCCGGCGGCGGGTGGCGGGCGGCGAGGCTGCCGTCGTCCGGTTCAAGGTGCCAGCCGACCGCGAGGTGGCGTTCGAGGACCTGGTCCGCGGTCGCGTGTCGTTCCACTCGAGCGTCATCGGGGACCCGGTGTTGCTGCGCTCCGACGGCCACCCCGCCTACAACTTCGCGGTGGTCGTGGACGACGCGCTGATGGCAGTGAGCCACGTGGTGAGGGGCGAGGACCACATCTCCAACACCCCGCGGCAGCTTCTGATCTACGAGGCGCTCGGCTTGACGCCCCCGCGGTTCGCCCACCTCGCGCTGGTGATGGGGCCCGACCACACGCCGCTGTCGAAGCGGCACGGTGCGACCTCGGTGGCCGAGTTCCGGGCCCGCGGGTATCTCCCCGAGGCGCTCGTGAACTACCTGGCGCTCATCGGCTGGTCGCCGGGCGGAGACGAAGAGCTGCTGCCGGCCGAGGAGCTGGCGCGCCGCTTCCGAATCGAGGCGGTCGGTCACAGCGCGGGCGTGTTCGACGAGGAGAAGCTCGCCTGGGTCGATCGTCATTACCTGCGCGCAGCGGCGCCGGCCCGTCTCGTGGAGCTCGCGCTGCCGTACTTCGAGGGCGAGGTGGTTTCCGAGCTGCGGCCGGAAGGGCGCGAGTTCCTCGCGTCGGTCATCGCGATGGCGTCGGGCTCGGTCGATCGGCTGGACGGGATCCCCGACCGCCTCCGCTTCCTCTTCCACTTCGATGCCGCTGCCGCCGTGGCGCGCGACGACGTGCGGGAGGTCCTGGCGCACCAGGGTTCGGTGGAGGTGGTCGAGTGCCTGGCGAGGGAGCTTTCGGGCGCGTCGCGCTTGGTCGACCGTGAGCGGTTCCGCGCGGTGGTGAACGCGGTGAAGGGGCGCACCGGGCAGAAGGCCAAGGGCTTGTTTCACCCGATTCGGGTCGCGCTGACGGGGGAGGCGGGCGGACCCGAGCTGGACGCCGCGGTGCCGGCGATCGACCGCGGCGCGGAGTTGCCGCCCTCCTCGGGCCTGGCGCCCATCGCGGGGTGCCGGGAAAGAGCGGCCGCATTCGCTTCGCTGCTGCGGCGGGAGTAACTGGCCCGCCGCAGGCGCGGTCGACAGTTGACAGTTCAGAGTCAAGGGTTCCGTCAAGCCGTCACGCGTGCTGAACCCTGAACCCTTAACCCTGAACCGTGAACGATGATGATCATCTACGGCCTCAACCCCGTCCTCGAGGCGCTGCGCGCCGGGCGCGTCCGGAGCATCCGCACGTCCCGGCGAAGCGATCAGCGCATGCAGGCCGTCCTCGAGATGGCCGCCCGTGCGAGGGTCCCCGTGCAACAGGTGGAGGCGGTCGAGCTCGATCGCGCGGCCCGCGGGGGGCAGCACCAGGGCGTGGTCGCGGAGGTCGAGCAGCCTGCCGACCATTCCGTGGAGGAACTGGTGGCCGGGGCGCCGGGGGCCCCGCTGATCGTGGTGCTGGACGGCGTCGAGGACCCGCACAACTTCGGCGCGATCCTCCGCGTTGCGGACGCGGCGGGGGTGGACGGGGTGATTCGCCAGACGCGCCACGCGGCGGCCGCGGACGGCGCGGCGGCGAAGGCGTCGGCCGGCGCCATGGCGCACGTCCGGATGGCGAACGTCGTGAACATCGCCCGCGCGGTCGACGAATTGAAGGCGGCGAACGTGTGGACCGTCGGGCTCGCCGGCGATGCCCCGCAGCGCTATAGTGAATTGGATCTGACCCTGCCGACGGCCCTCGTCCTTGGGGCCGAGGGCGGCGGGCTGCGGCGGCTGGTGCGCGAGCGGTGCGATCTCCTGGCGTCGCTGCCGATGCGGGGGCACGTGGAGAGCCTGAACGTCAGCGTGGCCGCCGGGATCGTCCTGTTCGAGGCGGTTCGCCAGCGCGAGGCGGCCGCGGGGGGCGCGGCGGGGCCGAAAGCGACTAAGAAAGATACTCCGGGCCTTGTGCCTTGGCACAGCTTGTGCTACATTAAATCCTTTCGTCTGGCTGGCGTAGCTCAGTCCGGTAGAGCGGCTGATTTGTAATCAGCGGGTCGGGGGTTCAAATCCCTCCGCCAGCTCCATCCGGCCTGGCCGGCGACGGGTGGTGGCGGCTCCGGACGAAGGGACGACGCGGCGGCGTTGGACGGTTGGCAAGAGGTTTGGCGAGGTTGCAGAGCGGTCAAATGCAACAGACTGTAAATCTGTCGCCCCAGTGGCTTCGGAGGTTCGAATCCTCCCCTCGCCACCACCTTTCGCGCGCTTAGCGCGCGAAAGGTGCCGCGCCGAAGCCCGCAGGGCGTAGGCGGGCCGCCGCTCGATTGGCACGAAAACAGGCTTCCCGGAAGGCTCCTTGGGCGGGAGTAACTCAGTGGTAGAGTCACAGCCTTCCAAGCTGTTGGTCGCGGGTTCGATCCCCGTCTCCCGCTCCAAACCTCACGCGCAAGGCGCGTGAGGTTTGTCTCGCCGAAGCGTTCGGCGGGATGGGCAGCGCCGAACGCGAAGGCGGACGGTCAGGCGAGCGAGTTTTGTCGTTCCGTGGGCACCGGACTGATGCCCGTTGAAGTCCCGTTGCCGATGTAGCTCAGTAGGCAGAGCGCGTCCTTGGTAAGGACGAGGTCACCAGTTCAATCCTGGTCATCGGCTCCAGTTCACCCCGCCGAAGCGGGCGCCGTTGAACGCGGCGTCCGCGAAGGCGGGCCGCGAGGATCACGCGCATGGCGAAAGAAAAATTTGACCGTTCGAAACCGCACGTGAACGTTGGGACGATCGGGCACATCGACCACGGGAAGACCACCCTGACGGCGGCGCTGACGAAGGTGGCGGCCGACAAGGGGTGGGCGAAGTATGTGTCGTACGACGAGGTGGCGAAGGCGTCGGAGTCGCAGGGGCGGCGGGACGCGACGAAGATCCTGACGATTGCGACGAGCCACGTGGAGTACAGCTCGGCGAAGCGGCACTACGCGCACGTGGACTGCCCGGGGCACGCGGACTACATCAAGAACATGATCACGGGCGCGGCGCAGATGGACGGGGCGATCGTGGTGGTGTCGGCGGTGGACGGGCCGATGCCGCAGACGCGGGAGCACGTGCTGCTGGCGCGGCAGGTCGAGGTGCCGTATCTGGTGGTGGCGCTGAACAAGGTGGACGCGGTGGACGACCCCGAGCTGCTGGACCTGGTGGAGCTCGAGGTGCGGGACCTGCTGAAGTCGTATGGGTTCCCCGGGGACGACCTGCCGGTGGTGCGGGTGTCGGCGCTGCGGGCGCTGGAAGGCGACGCGGAGGGGGTGCAGGGGATCTTGAACCTGCTGGAGGCGCTCGACACGTATGTGCCGCTGCCGGAGCGGGAGGTGGACAAGCCGTTCCTGATGCCGATCGAGGACGTGTTCTCGATCTCGGGGCGGGGGACGGTGGTGACGGGGCGGGTGGAGCGGGGCCAGGTGAAGGTGGGCGAGGAAGTGGAGATCGTGGGCTTCCGGCCGACGATGAAGCGGATCGTGACGGGCGTGGAGATGTTCAAGAAGCTGCTCGACTCCGGGGTGGCGGGGGACAACATCGGCGTGCTGCTGCGGGGGACGGAGAAGACCGACGTGGAGCGCGGGCAGGTGCTGGCGAAGCCGGGGGCGATCAAGCCGCACACGAAGTTCATGGCGACGGTGTACGTGCTGTCGAAGGAAGAGGGCGGGCGTCACACGCCGTTCTTCAACGGGTATCGGCCGCAGTTCTACATCCGGACGACGGACGTGACGGGGTCGATGTTCCTGCAGGAGGGCGTGGAGATGATCATGCCCGGGGACAACACGACGATCCGGGCGGAGCTGATCACGCCGGTGGCCATCGAGAAGGGGTCGAAGTTCGCGATCCGCGAGGGCGGCCGCACGGTGGGCGCGGGGACGGTCACGGAGATTCTCGAATAGCGGGCCGCGGGCAGCGGGCCGCGGGCAGCGCGTCACGCTGTCGGTGGCCGGGCCGCCAGCCGCCTGCACGGTGCGTGGCTGCCAGCTGCCAGCTGCCAGCCGCCGGCTGACAGGGTACAGTTATGCGCGACATCATCATCCTGGCCTGCACCGGGTGCAAGCGCCGGAACTACAACACGACGAAGAACAAGAAGAAGACCACCGAGCGGCTGGAGATGAAGAAGTTCTGCCCGTCGTGCAGGACCCACACATCCCACCGGGAGACGAAGTAGCTAGGGACTAGGGGCCGGGGACTGGGGACGAGGGGGAAGCGGGCCGCGCCGCCGGGTTCCCTGGCCCCTAGCCCCCAGTCCCTAGCCCTTGAAGTACAGGCCAGTAGCTCAACTGGAAGAGCACCGGTCTCCAAAACCGGGGGTTGGGGGTTCGATCCCCTCCTGGCCTGCCATATCAGGATTCAGGAATCAGGATTCAGGAATCAGGGGATCGCATCGTCACGCCGCGGCGCGAGAGCCGTGACGCCCTGAATCCCGGATCCTGATTCCTGATTCCTTCGTCAGCAGGAAGGCGCCGTGGCAATTATCGACAACGTCAAGGAAGCCGGCGGCAACGTCACTGGGTGGTGGGGCGGCACGAAGACGTTCTTTACCGAGGTCAGGAACGAGCTGAAGCGCGTCACCTGGCCGTCCCGCAAGGAAGTCTATGCGACGACGTTCGTGGTGATCCTCACCTCGATCTTCTTCGGGTTGTACCTGTTCATTGCGGACCTGGGTCTGAACTCACTGATCCAGTGGATCTTCAGGCGGTTTGGTGGCGCCGCATGACCGACGACCGGACGAAGCAGTGGTACATCGTTCACACCTACTCCGGCTTCGAGAAGAAGGTCTCCGAATCGCTCCGGCAGCGGGTCAACGCTTACGGACTGCAGGACGAGATTGGTGAAATCCTCATCCCGACCGAGGTGGTCGTGGAGATGCGCGGGGGGCGGAAGGTCGAGACCCCCAAGCGCTTCTTCCCCGGTTACATCCTGGTCGAGATGCACATGTCCGACAATGCCTGGCACGTGGTGAAGAACACCCCCAAGGTGACGGGCTTCGTCGGCGCAGGGGCGCGGCCCACGCCGCTCACCCGCGAGGAGGTCGATCAGATCCTCCTCCAGGTGAGCACCGCGGCCGAGAAGCCCAAGCCCAAGTACTCGTTCGAGAAGGGCGAGCGCGTGCGGATCAACGAAGGCCCCTTCACCAGCTTCGAGGGCGTGATCGACGAGGTCAACGCCGACCGGAGCACGCTCAAGGTCATGGTCACGATCTTCGGCCGGGCCACCCCGGTCGAGCTCGATTTCACGCAGGTGGAAAAGGTCTAGCGGGCAGCGGACAGCCGGCAGCTCGCAGCGTGGTGCTGCCAGCTGCCAGCCGTCAGCTGCCGGCTTCCGGGACAGGATTTATGGCGAAAAAGATCAATGCGGTGGTGAAGCTCCAGATCGCGGCGGGCAAGGCGACCCCCGCGCCGCCGGTCGGCACGGCGCTCGGCCCCCACGGGCTGAACATCATGGACTTCTGCAAGAACTTCAACGCGAAGACCGCCAAGGACGAGGGGTTGATCATCCCGGTCGTCGTGACCATCTACGCCGACCGCAGCTATACCTTCATCACCAAGACGCCGCCGGCCGCGGTGCTGCTCAAGCGCGCGGCGAACATCGCCAAGGGGTCCGCCGAGCCGAACAAGAACAAGGTCGGGACCGTGACGGCCAAGCAGGTCGAGGAAATCGCGAAGCTCAAGCTCCCCGATCTCAACGCCGAGAGCCTCGAGGCCGCGGTCAAGACGGTCGCCGGGACGGCGCGGTCGATGGGGTTGGACGTTATTCAGTAGTGGCTGGTTGCTAGTGGCTGGTGGCTAGTCGTCACGCGTGACGGCGTGATCCACTAGCCACCGCCACTAGCCACTAGCCACTGGTGGGAGGGTCTCCGGACCCGCTGACCACAGGGAGGACAGATGAGGAAGACCGGGAAGAAGTTCGCCGCCGCCAAGACGGCCGTGGGCGACAAGGTGTTCACGCTCGAAGACGGCGTGCCGCTCGCCCAGAAGGTCAAGTTCGCGAAGTTCGACGAGACGGTGGAGCTGGCGTTCCGCCTGGGCGTTGATCCCAAGCATGCGGACCAGATGGTGCGCGGGACGGTGGTCCTGCCGCACGGCCTCGGCAAGACGAAGAAGGTGCTCGCGATTGCCGGGGGCGAGAAGCAGAAGGAAGCCCTGGAGGCCGGCGCGGACATCGTGGCCGGCGAGGAGATTGTGGAGAAGATCCAGGGCGGCTTCATGGACTTCGAGGCCGTCGTCGCCACGCCCGACATGATGAAGTCGGTCGGGCGGCTCGGCAAGGTCCTCGGGCCGCGCGGCCTCATGCCCAACCCCAAGACCGGCACCGTCACGTTCGACATCGGCAAGGCGGTGCGCGAGATCAAGGCGGGCAAGGTGGAGTTCCGCGTCGACAAGACCGGCATCGTCCACGCGCCGGTCGGGAAGGCGTCGTTCCCGTCCCAGAACCTGCTGCAGAACGCCCACGCGCTGGTCGACGCGATCGTGAAGGCGAAGCCGGCGGCGGCCAAGGGCAAGTACCTGAAGAGCATCACGCTGTCGACGACAATGGGCCCGGCGATCCGGATCGACACGGCCAGCGTCGAGACGGCCGTCAGGAAGTAGCGGCGGGCAGCCGACAGGAAGGATGCAGCAGTCATGGCGTTGACGAAAGCGGAGAAAACGACCCAGCTCGACGAGCTGTCGGGCGCCTTCAAGGGCGTCGACAGCGCGATCCTGGTCGATTACAAGGGGCTCAACGTGCCCCAGGTGACGGAGCTGCGGCGCCAGGTGCGCGCCGCCAAGGGCCACTACCGGGTGGTCAAGAACACGCTGGCGAAGCGGGCGCTCGCGGGCACCGAGTTCGAACCCCTCCTGGAGTTCTTCCAGGGGACGACGGCCATTGCCTGGACGGGGACCGACCCCGTGGCGCTGGCCAAGACGCTGACGACGTTCGCGAAGACGGCGCCGGCGCTCACCATCAAGGCGGCGGTCGTGCAGGGACGCCGCATCCAGGCGGGCGAGGTCACCGAGCTGGCCACCCTGCCGGGCAAGCCGGAGCTGTACGCGAAGCTCCTGTTCCTGCTGAACGCGCCCATGGTGCGGTTGGTCACGGTGCTCAACGCGGCGCCCCAGTCGCTGCTCAACGTGCTGAGCCAGGCGGAGAAGAAGAAGGGCGAGGCCTAACACGTTGGCGGGTCTGAAGACCCGCCCTACACCCGTAGGGCGGACCTTGAGGTCCGCCAATGCGGTTTCATCATCAGGAGAACGGACATGGCGGAACTCACGCAGGATCAGGTGGTCGATTACGTCAAGAACATCAGCGTGCTGGAGCTCTCGCAGCTCGTGAAGCGCCTGGAGCAGGAACTCGGCGTGTCGGCGGCGGCGGCGATGCCGATGATGCAGTCGGGCCCGGGCGGCCCGGCCCCGGCGGCGGCGGTCGAGGAGAAGACGGAGTTCAACGTCATCCTCACCGAGGTGGGCGACAAGAAGATCAACGTCATCAAGGTGGTCCGGGAAGTCACGAGCCTGGGCCTCAAGGAAGCCAAGGACCTGGTCGAGGGCGCGCCGAAGCCGATCAAGGAAGGCGTGCCGAAGGACGAGGCCGAGGCCATTCGCAAGAAGTTCGAAGAGGTCGGCGCCAAGGTGCAAGTCCAGTAGCGATGAGGTAGGGGCACACCTGTCGTGCCCCTACCGCGTCGCCCAGGCGTCGCGCGCGCCGACCCTCCCGCTGCTGGATGCAGCGTCCCGCTCGAGCGGCTTCAGGCCGCAACCAGGCGGCCTGAAGCAGGCAATCCGTCGCGCCCCGTCCGACGGGGCGCTGTTGTTGGGACCTTCACAGGATGTACAGCCTTCCCAAGAACGTTTACCGAGAGCGCATCGACTTCTCGAAGATCAAGACGACGGTCCCGATCCCGAACCTGATCGAGATCCAGAAGAACTCCTACGAGCGGTTCCTGCAGATGAACCGGCTGCCCTCCGAGCGCGAGGATGCCGGCCTGCAGTCGGTCTTCAAGTCGGTGTTCCCGATCTCCGACTTCCGCGAGAATTCCTCGCTCGAGTTCATCGAGTACTCGATCGGCAACTGGGAGTGCAAGTGCGGCAAGCTGTCGGGCCTGCACCACTTGCGCAAGCCGTGCGCCAACTGCGGCGCCACGCTCGTCGCCGACCCGTTCGGCGACCGGGAGGTGCTCTGCCCGCGCTGCGGCCGCGCCAACGAGGCGCGGGGCGACGTGTGCGACATCTGCGGCCAGACAGTCGGCCTGAAGCTGAAGTACGACGTGGACGAGTGCCAGGAGCGCGGCATGACCTACGCCGTGCCGCTCAAGGTGACCATCCGGCTCGTCGTCTGGAACAAGGACGCCGAGACGGGGGTGAAGACCATCCGCGACATCAAGGAGCAGGAGGTCTACTTCGGCGACATCCCGCTGATGACCGAGAACGGCACGTTCATCATCAACGGGACCGAGCGCGTCATCGTGTCGCAGCTCCACCGCTCGCCGGGCGCGTTCTTCCACTCCGAGGACAAGACCCTCTACATCGCGCAGATCATCCCGTACCGCGGGTCGTGGGTCGAGTTCGAGTACGACGCGAAGAACCTCCTCTACGTGCGGATCGACCGGAAGCGCAAGTTCCCGGCCACGGTCTTCCTGCGGGCCCTCGGCCTGCAGAGCACCGAGGAGATCATCCGCACCTTCTACGCGGTGGACCGCCTCTACCTCCGTGACAGCGTGTACTGGACGGTGAGCGAGAGCCTCGTGGGGCTGCGCGCGGGCGAGGACATCCGCGTGCCGGGCACCGAGATCGTCGTCTCCAAGGCCAAGAAGATCACCAACTCGGCCGTCGGCGCCCTCCGGAAGGCGGGCGTGGAGGCCGTGCGGATCGACGACGCCGAGCTCGAGGGCGCCTACGCTGCCCAGGACGTCATCGACACCGAGACCGGCGAGGTCCTGGTGCAGGCGAACGAGGAGCTGGGCGCGCGGCAGATCTCGATTCTCCAGGAGAAGGGCGTCGAGCGCGTCGACATCTTCTTCCCCGAGCGCGACGAGATCGGCTCGATCATCTCGCAGACGCTGCGCAAGGACACGATCCAGAACCACGTGCAGGCGCTGGTCGAGATCTACCGGCGGCTGCGGCCGGGCGACCCGCCCACCGAGGACAGCTCGCGGTCGCTCTTCGAGAACATGTTCTTCAACCCGCAGAAGTACGACTTCTCGCGGGTCGGCCGCCTGAAGCTGAACACCAAGCTCGGGCTGAACACGCCCCTCGACGAGAAGATCCTGCACCCGCAGGACTTCTACGAGGTCATCAAGTTCCTCCTGAAGCTGCGCCGCAACCCGGCGGCCGTCGACGACATCGACCACCTCGGCAACCGCCGCGTCCGGTCGGTCGGCGAGCTGCTCGAGAACCAGTTCCGCATCGGGCTGGTCCGCATGGAGCGCGCGATCAAGGAGAAGATGTCGGTCTACCAGGAAATGGCGACCGCCATGCCGCACGACCTGATCAACGCGAAGCCGGTCATGGCCGCGATTCGCGAGTTCTTCGGGTCGTCGCAGCTGTCCCAGTTCATGGACCAGACCAACCCGCTGTCCGAGGTGACGCACAAGCGCCGCCTCTCGGCCCTCGGGCCGGGCGGGCTGTCGCGCGAGCGCGCCGGGTTCGAGGTGCGCGACGTGCACCCGACGCACTACGGCCGCATCTGCCCGATCGAGACGCCGGAAGGCCCGAACATCGGCCTGATCTCGTCGCTCTCGTGCTACTCGCGGATCAACGAGTTCGGCTTCATCGAGTCGCCCTACCGCAAGGTGAAGGACGGCCGGGTCACCGACTACGTGCTGATCACGGCCGCGGGCGGCACCCGCTTCAAGGCCGGCGAGATTGTCGAGGCCGGCGACGCCGAGGCCGAGAACGAGCAGGCCAAGACGAAGCGGAAGAAGCCGGCGGAGTGGGAGCCGTACTCCTTCTACCTCTCCGCGTGGGAGGAGGACCAGTACGTCATCGCCCAGGCGAACGTCCAGATGGCCCCGGACGGCCGGCTCACCCAGGAGCGCGTGAACGCCCGCAAGGAGGGCGACTTCATCCTGGCGCCGCGCGAGTCCGTCCAGTTCGTCGACGTGTCGCCCAAGCAGCTGGTGTCGGTCGCCGCCTCGCTCATCCCGTTCCTCGAGCACGACGACGCCAACCGCGCCCTGATGGGCTCGAACATGCAGCGCCAGGCGGTGCCGCTGCTCCGCGCCCGCGCGCCGCTCGTCGGCACGGGCATGGAGTACATCACGGCCCGCGACTCGGGCGCCGTGGTGGTGGCGCGCCGGACGGGGTCGGTCGACTACGTGGACAGCCAGCGCGTCGTCGTCCGGGTCCACGGCGACGACGGCGACGTCTCCATCTCCAAGGAGATGGGCGCCGACATCTACAACCTCACGAAGTTCAAGCGCTCGA
>CAVUTP010000007.1:0-19317 GCA_963744445.1 uncultured Acidobacteriota bacterium | reverse complement strand
CAGAACAGCATCCTCACCGCCTGCGTGAGCAACTCCTCCAGCGAGATCATCGTCAGCGTCAGCGGCACCACGGGAGCCAGCGTCACCACCGCCAACTGCAGCGACGGTCTGCCAGGTGAACGGCACCAGCCTCATGCCCTTCACCACTTCGAAGCTGTTGCCCAGGTCGGCCAGCGACTGGATGTCCGCGCTGCCGATGAGCGGCTCGTCCGCCGGCGCGCCGCCGCGCAGCCACTTCCGGTCGAACTCGCGGACGTACCGCTGTGCCAGCGCGCCGTACTCGCCCAAACCCGCACGCTTGGCCGCGGCGAGCTTCGGGGCGAACACCAGCAGCGGCCCGAGGACGGCAAACAGCATCAGGGCCACCAGCCCGATCATCTCCACCTTGAATTCGGGCAGCTTGGCGCCGGCGTAAAAGATCTTGTTGGCCATCGTCCCGGCGGCAATCGTCCCCTGCGCCAGCAACAGCGGCACGAAGGCATAGCCCACCAGCCCGAGAAAGCCCAGGCCGCCGCTCCGGTCCGGATGCGTCGGCACGAGCGTCAACTCGAGGCGCGAGACCTGCCACAGGAAGCGCACCCAGATGAACAGCCGGAAATACCAGCGCAGGAGGAGGAACTGGACCACCGGCAGGCTCACGCAGCCCAGCCACCAGCCGGCGAGCGACGGACGCAATAGCCCGTCCACAGGCGTGCCGTACCAGGTGGCGACGTCGAGCGCCGCCTGCGTCCTCCAGATGAACGCCACCCCGACGACGTAGACGAACGCGATCAACAGCACTTCGGCGGTGATCGAATTCCGCAGGCGCATCGCCGAGTCGATGAGCCCGTCGAACCTCGCCCGAGCGGCGTCCGGAATCACGCCGCGATTCACGAACGCCCGCACCGTGGGGCCCAGTCGCGTGTTGACGAGGAGTTCCGCCGCGATCAACAGCGGCAGCGCCACCAGCAGGCGGATGTGCATGTCCACGTCGTGCAGGAACGGCAGCGTGACGCGTCCGCCCCAGGCTGCGCCCTCCGTAACCGACAACAGCAGCAGCGGCACCCAGGCCACCGCGGTCAGCACGATGATGCGGCGATGCAACAGTTCCAGCGTGTCGCCGGTCAGACGCGACCGCCGCAAGAGCTGATACAGCGGCCCGCCGAGCACCAGCGAGAAGTCGCGTGGTTCGGTCAGCTGCGGTTCGCCTGATATGGACACGAGTCTTCTCCGTACCGTTCCTCTTCGAAGACGGCCTTCACCTTGCCCTTGCGGATGGCGCGGTCGAGGGCGGCGTGGTCCTTCTCGTTCTGGTCGGCGTAGGCCACCGAGAAGGCCGCGATCGCCTTGTCCATGGCGTCGCTCCTGCCCATGTACCCGCTGAGCATGGCGGAGTTCCCGGATCGGGCGTGGGAGAGGGCGAGGGCCTTGCCGCACCATCCGGCGTAGATGTCCATCTCGGCCTGGCCGAAGGTCTCCACCGTGGGGCCGATCTTCATGTCCCTCAACTGGCGGATGAAGAAGTCGCGCCTGGGCCCCCGGCTCCACCCGAGGAACATGTCGCTGGCGGGCTGCATGCGCCGGTAGCCGTCCACGACGCGCTGGCCGTGGTTCGGGAAGCTGCTCTTCCCGGCGTACGGCTCCAAGACCGAGGCGCGCGCCTCCTTGACCTGGAGGAAGAGGGGGTCGGCGTCCCCGGCCATGAAGAGGAGCACCCAGCACGCGGTCCCGACGCTGCCCACCCCGACCACCTTGATCGCGGCGTCCCGGAGTTCGAAGCGGCTGGCCAAGGCGTGGTAGGCGGAGGGCAGCGTCGCAAGATATCCGCTGATCACGTCCCGTACTGCCTGCTGGACCTCACCGGGGGGAAGTCCTCGTGGTGGAAGATGGTCGGGAACTGGTCCTTGATCACGTGGAGGCCCCCCCTTGTGCTCCGCGAGCTTCGGGAACATCTCCTCGCCGCGGCTCTTCACCTGTTCCTTCCCGATACGCTTCAGAACCCGCTTGCGGAGCCTGGGAGACAGGCTCTCCAGCAGCTCGTCCGACTCCAGCGCCCGGTACCACAGTTCCAGCGTCATCAACTGGCTGAACTCGGCCATGGACTCGCGGTAGCTGCGGACGCAGGTCATCACCGCGTCCCTGGCCACGGCCTCGCTCAGGCCATTGTCCCTGCACGCCACGACGAAACTCGCGGCCAGCCGCTTGACGTCCCACTCCCAGGGCGCCGGGAGTGTCTCGTCGAGGTCGTTGATGGAGAAGATGATCTTCCGCTCCGGCGTGGCGAAGCCGCCGAAATTGCACAGGTGCGCGTCGCCGCACGCCTGCACCCGAATCCCGGTGGACGGCGCGACCGCCAGGTCGGCCGCCATCGTCATGGCCGCGCCCCGGTAGAACGTGAACGCGGAACGGGCCATCCGCCCGTGGCGGAGGGGGAGCAGCTCCGGCATGCGTCCCTGCTCCGCCGCCAGAACCAGTTCCACCGCATCCCGGCGGTCAGAGGGGGCCTTCCAGGCAGCATGGACTTGCCGAGGGCACATCCCGCGCAGCGCCTTCCCGGCGGCGTAGTGCTCCGCCCACGATCGAGTCGGGACATCAGTCTGGCTTGGCTTGGATCGTGATCCGACTCGCCCTTTCGGGGACGTCACCGGCTGCCGCTTCGAGATGGCGCCCGTTGGAAACTCCTTTCACCGACTTGCGAACTTCGTCTGGTGCGCTCTCTGGAACTCGCCATCAGCCTTCGGCGAACTGGATGACGACTTTGATGTCGTCGGGCTGCCGCTCGAGGGCGCGCATGAAGTGTTCCGGCGGTTCGCGCCGGGTCACCAGGCGCGCCAGCCAGGCGCGGTCGGCCTTCGCGAGCACCTGTCCTGCCCTGAACCAGTGTCGCTTGTTGGCGTTGACGCTGCCGACCACGACGTTGTTGCGCAGGACGACGTTGGATGCGACATCGGCGGTCGTGAGGCCGACGGTGCGCCCGCCGGTCCCGACACCCGTGAGGCAGACGACGCCGCCGGACGCGACAGCCTGGATCGAGTCGGCGATGAGCTGTCCGACTCCCGTGCATTCGACGACGACGTCGGGCTGGAAGCCGATTCCCGAGACGGTGCCCGTATGGTACGTCGCGCCGAGGGCTCGAACGAGTTCCGGTTTGGGCCCCGATTCAACGCGGTCGAGCACGTGAACGTCGAGTCCGTGCTGCCTGCCGATGAGGGCCGCAAGCAGACCGATGGGCCCCGCGCCCGTCACGAGTACGGTCTCCGGTTCCCAGTAGGCGCGGTGGCCCACTGCGGCGACCTGCTCCCACGCCTTGGTCACGACGGTCGTCGGCTCGAGCAGCACGCCCAGGAGGCCGAGGGAGGCATCCACCTTCACGGCGTACTCGGGCTCGATCCGCCAGCGCTCGGACATGAAGCCGTCGATCTGCTTGATGCCGCGCTCGGTGTACTGGCCGTTCCGGCACATGTCCCACTCGCCGACCGCGCAGCTGGGGCACGGCACCGCGTCGGGGCGCCGGACAATGCCGGCCACGAGGTCCCCCTTCCGCAGCCCTCCACTCGGGCCGGGGTCGATGACCCGGCCGAGCGATTCGTGGCCGAGCACCAGCCGCGTCCTGCCCTCGGGGGCCCACCCGTACTTGCCCTCCACGATTTCGACGTCCGTGCCGCAGACGCCGACGGCCACGGCCTCCACGAGGACCGCCCCGTCGCGCGCGTCCGGTTCAGGAATGTCCTCCAGGCGCGCGGTCCCTGGGGCCTTCGGTTCCACGGTGATCGCTTTCATCAGGATCGTTCCTTCAATTCGTCGGCGCCGAGGAATATCACCAGGCACGGCGGGACGGCAACGTCGCCCAGCCCCACGCACATGCGCAACGGACCGAAACGGCTCGTATCGTTAGAACGCGAACCGGAAGCCCACCACCGGCCCCTGCGTGAGCACGTCGTACGTGAAGAGCGTGTCCTTCTCGCCGGACGTGTAGTCGAGGTCGAGCCAGCGATAGCCGAACTCCAGCGACGCGTTCGTCGACAGGTTGAGGCCAAGCGTCGGAAACACCTGCCAGGCGAAGTCGGAACCGACACCGAAGCCGCCAAGCTCAGCATAGACCTGCGCGTGCCAGCGTGACCCGTTCTCCGGCGTGCGCAACTGGAGGCCGACCATCGGGTCGAACCATGTTTTCGAGCCGTCGGCACTGCGCACCTGGAGCGGGCTGTTGATGCGGAGGTTGGCGCTGAGGTAATTGATCCGCCCGCCGAAGAAGACGTCGGCGTACGGGGCGAGGCGGCGCAGCCCGTAGAAGGCGAACGCGCCCTGGCTCATGTCGGCGCTGCCCGTGATGCCGACCGGGCCCGGTGAGACGCCGTTGGCGCCCAGCGACATCCAGATGGCGTCGCCACCCACGCCCCAACTCCCCTTGCGCGCGACGACGAGGCCCATGGCGCCGAATTGGAGGTTGCTGAAGATGTCGGACGCCGACAGGTCG
Organism: uncultured Acidobacteriota bacterium; assembly: GCA_963744445.1. Taxonomy (GTDB): domain Bacteria; phylum Acidobacteriota; class Vicinamibacteria; order Vicinamibacterales; family Fen-181; genus CAVUTP01. The sequence goes on along the minus strand of CAVUTP010000007.1, from coordinate 14,861 downwards.
ACGTCCAGTTCCTGGCCCTTGACGGCCGTCGTACCGCTCATGGCGGCGCCCATGAGGTAAGGCACGACGGTGATCTTCCAGGAATCTCCGGCGGGGGCTTGCGCCGACGCGGGTGACGCGGTAATGACGGAGAGACAGACGACGAGTGCGGTGACGAACGTGTTGCGCATGACGATACGACCTCTTTGCGTTACTTCTTCGGCTTCGGCGGAAAGTCCTTGAGGAGCTTCGCCATCGCCTTGTCGATGTTCTTCTGCCGCTTCTCGGGGTCCTTCTCGCTGCTCACCGTCTTGCTCGCCTGGCCCTTCCACACGAGTTCCTTGGCGGACGCGTCGTACATGTCGAGGGCGACGGTGCCGATGTTGATCGTGGTGCTGGTGGCGGTGCCCATGCCGCCGCCGTACCGCCGGGCCCCGTAGCCGCCCGTGCTGTAGGTGTTCCACTGCTGCTGCTGAGTCAGGGCCACCTGGTAGCCGATGGCCAGGTCGGCCGTGTCGCCGGCCGCCTTCGTGAATCCCTTGGCCGCCAGGGCCTTGTCGATGGCCTGCTTGATCTGCGTGTCCAGGATCTGGTCGGGCTTCTCCGCGCCCTGGATCTCGACCCACGTGTAGGTCTTGTACCTGGAGAAGTCCGTGCCTGGCACGTAGTTAACGTTGACGTCCTGCGCGAGCGCCGCACCCGCGCCAAGCGCGAACACGGCAATCGCCGCGATCACCGCCGCGATGGTTATCCTGCTGTTCATCTGTGTTCTCCTTCTGACCACGGTAACACGCCTGCGCGCGTGACGCTGCTCCCGCTCAATCGTCGACCCCCCCGTCCAGCAGCCGCGCAAGGCTGATCCCTCTCGACAGCGCGATCTTGAAGTTCAGGCGGAAGATGTTGTCGGTGTAGGCAAGGCCCCCGCCCTCCGGCCGCGTGTACTGGACGAAGTAGTGGAACTCCACCAGCACTCGCCTGTTGGCGACGTAGCCGAGCCCGGCGCGCAGGCGGAGCGGGTCGATCTGTCCCGAGTCGGAGCGGTAGATGGGTTCGACATCCGCCAGCAGGTACCAGGACTTCGGCGTCCAGGCGCGGTCGATCGAGGCGAGGGGAATCTCGATGCGGGTCTGGTTGCGAAGGCGGTGCACCGTCTTCCATTCGTCCGTGTCGAGCGTCTCGGTGAGCCGGAGTTCGTAGCGCGTCCAGTTGAAGTAGCGCCACTTCCTGCCGTTCGACCCCAGGAACTTGGGCCCGATGAACGGACGAAGCTCGAGCGAGTCGCTCTTCACCGTGCTGTCCGTGTAGACGCCGATGAGCCCGCCCCAGATGTGGACCCACTTGGCGGGGGAATAGAAGAAGCCCTTGCCGAGGTAGTACGAGGTGTAGTCCGCATCGGGCTTGTAGACCCAGCCCAGGTACCCGAAGCCCGACCACGTGTCGTTGATGCGGTAGGAGGGGAAGCCCGTGATGCGGTACTCGTTCGCCACCTCGGGCGGCGGCTCCGCGGCCGGGGCGGGCTGGCTCTGCGCTGAGGCAGTCGCCGCCGCAAGCAGCGTTGCCCCGACGAGAACCGCCACAACCCGGCACACGTTGCGTTTCACCTGAGCTCCTCGTGCGGCGTCTGCCGCCTCTGCTATCCCTGGCCCGCCCGCGCCCCGCTACCCGATCCGCTGCCCGGACGGACAGCAGTTCGGTCGCCTCCGGCAGTTTCGCCATGGTCGTCTTCTTCCACTGCTGTTCGAGCAGTTCCTTCGCGGCCTGCTCGAGGAACTCCGGCGCGGCCCACTTCTGCACGTCGAAGTCGTTCTTGATGTAGCCGTGGCTCAGCATGAACTGCTTGCCGATATCGACCGACTGGAGGTTCTTCGGCGACAGGTTCGGCACCATGTCGATGGGCTTGATGCCCTCGTACGTGGCGTCGACGTCCCGGTAGAACGTCTGCTTGTCGAGGATCGCCGCCGCGGCGCGCTTGTGCTCGTTGGCCCAGCGGCCGACCTTGATCATCCCCTTCATGAACGTGACGGCGAGCTCGGGGTGCTTCTCGGCCATGACGTCGGAGCACGTGATGGCGGCGGGGATGTTGGCCACCTGGAGCGTCCAGTCCGGATACCGGGCCAGGTCCTCGATCGACTTGAACTTCCCCGTTTCCTCCGACAGCTGCGACAGCGGCCCGGTCTGCATGTACATCGCGTCGATGACGCCCTTCTCGAGGGCCGTCTCCAGCGGCCGGAACGCCAGGTCGTGCTTGTGGTCGCGCCGCAGCCACAGCTCCGACGGGTTCTCCATCTCCGGGCCCATCATCTCGGGCTTGTCGTACCAGTCGTCCGGGTACGGGAACTCGACGATCTGCACGTCCTTGCGGGTCATGCCGTTGAGCCGGAGCATCAGCTCGATGCCCTGCTCCTCCTGGATGCCCCACCAGTCGGTCTTGACCGTGTTCTGGCTGCGCGAGAGGCCGATCTTCTTGCCCTTCAGGTCGGCCATCCGGTAGATGTCGTCGCGGGAGCGCACCATCATGACGCCGCCCTCGCGCGGCGCATGCGTCACGCCCAGCAGCCGCGTCCGGCGGATGTCGGCCATGACGTGGATGGGCGGGAACAGGCCGCCGAAGCGGATCAGGTTGTCGAGGTTGTGGACGTAGTGCGGGTACCAGTCGTTCTCCTTGCGCGAGCGGAGGTACAGGTACTGGACGCCGATCTTCTTGAACTCCTCCTTGGTCCAGCCCAGCTCCTGGTCGACGTTGGCTGGCGGAGACCAGCGGACAGTTCGTGTAGTACACCTCGTCCCAGCGCAGATCCACGCTGGTGAGTGTCTTTCCTGCAACGATCGTCTTCGGCATGTCAGTCGTCTCCTTGTGTCTGCGGCGTCACCGGACCGGCGGTGACGGCGGTCGTTGTCGGTGGCGGGCCCGGCCGCTCGTGTCGTTCCGTCAGTTGATCTTGACCATCCGTTTGCCACGGTTCTTGCCGTGCATCAGAACTCCGGGTCCTGGAACGTCGGCTCACGGTCTTCGTTGAACGCGCGGATGCCCTCCACGCGGTCGGGATGGACGACCGAACGCCAGTGCGCCTCCATCATGATCGCGGCCGCCTGCTCGATCGGCTCCCCCTGGCTCATGCGCACGGCCTGCTTCACAGCCTGCACGGCCGTCGGCGAATTCTCGCGATCGCTCCGCGATGCGCAGGACCGCGGGCATCAGATCGGCCAGGGGATGGAGTTCGTTGACCATGCCGAGCCGGTGCGCCTCCTGCGCCGTGATCGGCTCGCCGGTCATCAGCATCTGCATGGCCTTTCCCGGAGGCAGGACCCGGGGAAGGAAGATCGGCGACCCGCCGCCGGCTGACAGGCCGACGATCGCTTCGGGCTGGCCGAACCTGGCATCGTCTGACGCGATGATGAAGTCGGTGCTGATCGCGATCTCGCAGCCGCCGCCGTAGGCCATGCCGTGCACCGCGGCGAAGACGGGCCTGCGCAGCTGGCGAAGCGTGTAGAGCACGCGATCGAACACCTGGCGCTGGCGCAGCCACTCCTCCTTGGTCATGGCCTTGCGCTGGCGCAGGTCGCCGCCCACCGAGAACGCCCGGTCGCCGGCGCCGGTCAGGATGGCGACCCGCACGGAGGCTCGCGCGGCGATCGTCTCCAGGATCTCGATCAGGCTCGCCGCCAGCTCGGTCGTGATCGCGTTGTCGGCATGCGGCCGGTTGAGGGTGATGATCGCCACGCGTCCGCCCGACACGTACTCGACGAGCACGGGCTGCTCGGGCTCGGCGACATCGTCGGGCGTCCGGTACCCGATCCGCTGCATGTGGGTTTCGGGCTTGTCGGTCATGCCATCCTGACTCCTGCAGGTCCTAGCCGATCCTGACCATGCGCTTGCCGCGGTTCTTGCCGTGGAGCAGGCCGATCAGCGCGTCGGGCAGATTCTCGAACCCCTCGACGATGTCCTCGATGACCTTGAGGCGTCCGTCTTCGACCCACGTACGGAGTTGGCTCAGCGCCTCGTCTCGCCTGCCGAAGAAGTCGGAGACGATGAAGCCCTGCATCAGGAGCCGTTTGACCACGAACAGGAACGGAACGCCGCGCGGGCCGTGCGTCTGCTGCGAGGCCGTGTCGTAGGTGGACACGATGCCGCAGCACGCGACGCGGCCGTGCATCTTCAGCTGCGGGAGCACCGCCTCGAGGATGTCGCCGCCGACGTTGTCGAAGTAGACGTCGATGCCCTCGGGGCACGCGGCCTTCAGGTCCGTCGCCAGATCGGGCCCGACTTGTAGTCCATCGCCGCGTCGTAGCCCAGCTCGCCGGTCAGCCAGCGGCACTTTCTCGTCACCGCCGGCGATCCCCACGACCCGCGCAGCCCTGGAGCTTGGCGATCTGGCCCGCAAACGTGCCCGACCGCGCCTGCCGCCGCCGAGACCACGACCGTCTCGCCGGACTTGGCCTTCCCACTTCGGCGAGCCCGAAGTACGCCGTGAGCCCGCTCACGCCGTAGACGCTCAGCAGGTGCGACAGCGGCGTCGACCTGGGGCAGTTTCATCAGGGACGTGCCCGGCAGGGCGGCGTATTCCTGCCAGCCGCAGTCACCGAACGCCAGGTCGCCCGCCCTGAAGTCCGGGTGGAGGGACTCGACCACTTCTCCCACACCCCGGGCGGACATCACCGTGCCGGCCCCGAGCGCGGCCCGGTAGGTCGCGCCCTGCATCCAGGCCCGGTTGGCCGCGTCGACCGACATGAAGCGTGTCTTCAGGAGGACCTCGCCGTGCTTCGGCTCGGGAATCGCGGCGATGGCGAGCTTGAAGCAATCGGCCGTGAGCGGGCCGCCCGGAAGGCGGACGAGCTGGAACTGCCGGTTCTTACTGGCGGACAGATCCGGGTGTCCGCAGGCACATCGAATGTTCTCGTTCACGCTCCGGCTCCTACTCTCGCCTGATCCTCGCGAAACGCCGCCGCGGCGTGCCGGTTGGTCGGGTAGAAGCGCCTCTGGTCAATCAACGCCATCAGCTCGTACCTCTCCAGCCACGAGCGGAAGGCGCGATCCGCCCGGCTGATGGCGAACGTGATCTTCCGCCTGGCGAGCAGGTCGATCGCCTGCCGCAGGACTGCCGCGCCGGTGGTGTCGACGTCGACCATCGCTTCCGCGTCCAGGACGAACCAGCGGACCGGGGTGGGCGCCCGGTCGACCAACTGCTCGACCTCCTCGAGGAAGAGCGTCGCGTTGGCGAAGTAGAGCGGGGCGCCGAATCGATAGACGACCAGGCCCGACGGCCCCGACCGCGTCGCCGGCGCCAGCGGGGACGAAGTGGCTGCCGTCGGCGGCTTCCACCAGCGCCGAGGTCTCCGGACGGGACGCCCGCCGGATGACGTCGATGGTGGACATCAGGAACGCGATGGCCACCGCGCGGAGCGGCCCGAGGGCCAGCACGCTCAACAGGCAGACTGCCGCAATCCAGAATTCGGAACGCCGCATGTGCCACAGTTCGCGGAGTTCGTGGACCTCGATCAGCGACAAGACCGCGTTGGCCACGATGCCGGCCAGGGCCGCATTGGGCAGGTACGCCAGCAGGTCGGTGAAGAACAGCATCACCAGCGCGATGGTCCCGGCCGCCACCAGGCTGGGCAACTGGCTGCGCGAACCCGCGGCATCCATCGCCGCCGAGCGGGAGGGGCTGTTGCCCGTGACGATGGACCCGGTGAAGCCGGCCGCCAGGTTGGCGGCGCCCCAGGCGAAGAGCATCTGGTCGCCGTCGGCCTTGTAGCCGTACTTGTTGCTGTAGCTGCGGACCACCAGCAGGCCTTCGCACAGGAGGATGGCCACGATCGCCAGGGCGCCCGGCAGCAGCCGCAGGTAGTCGGCCAGCGGGATCGCGGGCAGGGTCAGTGCCGGGAGCCCCGAGGGGATCGTGTTGCCGAGCACGGCGACGCCCTTCGCCGGAAGGTCGAGCAGCGCGACGAGGGTCGTCAGGAGCACCAGCGCCACCAGCGCCCCGGGGATCTTGGGCGCGTACCGTTTCATCAGCCGGACGATCAGAAAGGCGCTCACCCCAATCGCCACCGAGTAGAGGTTGGCGCGGGGGATGGACTGGATGAGCGCGATGACCTCGACGAAGTAGCCCTCGGTGGTCACCGAGGTCGCCAGGGTCTCCTTGAGCTGCTCCGCCGCGGCCAGCACGCCCGACGTGGCGTCGCTCACGTGGGGAGCGGCGAGGATCTTCCGCACCTGGTTGGTGAACACCTCGATGCCGAGGCCGGTGATGAAGCCCGCCATCACGGCGCGCGAGAGGAAGTTGGCGAGGAACGCCAGCCGGAAGATCCAGAAGATGAAGAACAGCACCGCGCAGACGACGGCCAGGGCCAGTGCGTACTGCATGCGAAGCGGATCCCCGGGCGCCGCGAAGGAGACGAGGGCGGCCCCGACCAGGGTGGCCATGGAGGCGTCCGGGCTCGTCACCAGGTGGCGCGAACTGGCCAGCAAGGCAAACACCACCAGCGGAACGATGGCCGCGTAGAGGCCGGCTGCGGGCGGCAGGCCCGCCACCTGCGCGTAGCCGATGTTCAGCGGGATCATCAGGGCGGCCAGGGTGATGCCCGCCGAGACCTCCCGGGGCACGTCGGCCAGCGTGACGCCCTGCAGCCCCGCGAACGGGCGCGGCCACCGGATCGGTCATGCCGCACCACCCTCGACGGTCTTGCCGGCCTGTCTGGCGAATATCTTGGCCCCGATCGCGGCGAGGACAACCGACCACAACGTCCACATGATGGTCATCACCACGATGCGCGGGTCCCCGTTCGGAATGGCCAGAGCCGCCGCCAACACGGCCGCGATGTTCCGCGTGCCCATCCCCAGCGCCATGACGCTGCGCTGATTCTGTTTCATGCCGAAGCCGAATGAAGTACGTGATGACGCCCATCCCGACCATGAACAGGTTCAGCGAGAGGAAGGCCAGTTCACCCGCCGTGTTGAGCATTCCCCGGCCGTAGAGCACCAGGCACCACACGATCGTCAGCAATGTGGAGAGCAGGGCCAGCCCCTTGACCGCCGGGAAGATCCTGGTTGCCCCCTTGTCGGCGAAATGCCGGATCAGCCGCTCCAATCACCAGCGGCAGCAGGATGGTCAGGAGGAGCGGTTTCGCGAGCGCCGCAGGTGCTGATCGTCACGCCCTTGATCAACAAGGGGGCCATCAATGGCATCAACACCACCGTGCCGACCATCACCAGCGGAACGAGGGCTCCCGCGAAGCCCATGTCGCCGCGGGCTTTCGCCACCATCTGCTGGAGGAACGGCGCGACGGGCGCCAGGCTGGCGAGGAACACCACGACCACGTAGGGCTCCGTCCAGCGGAAGCACCCGGGTGATCAGATAGCCGAACGCCGGCCCCACCACCCAGCCCCACACGAAGATCAGCGCCATGGCTTCTTGTTCCGCAGCGCCACGACAACTTCTGGCATCCTGACCTGGAGGCCCATGGCCGCCAGGTTCGACACGGTGAAGAGGAAGACCAACGGGCCGAACGTGGTCTGAAGAAACTGCATGACAGCGTTCATCGTCCTGCCTCTGCGCGCCTGCGACTGCGTACGACCTTCACCCGCTGGCAGCCTCACCGCTTCGGGAAGAGCATGACGACCATGAACCGCACCTGGTCCGCGCCCGCGGTGTCGGGGTGCACGACGTTGTGGTAGTAGTGGATCGCCCAGCGTCATCGGCTTGCCCGCGAACACGAGCGTGCGGCCGATGCCCGCGCCGATCGGCACCGTCCACTTCTGGCCGCTCTTCCGCGTCCCAGTTGGCCGTGATGACCGGGACCGTCGACAGGGCCCATCCCTTGCCGAAGTTGAAGTTGACGAACGGCTGCAGCAGGAACTGGTTCACCTTGGTGGCTGAGCCGCTGTCAGCGAAGGTCCAGACGTTGTTCACCACCGCTCCGACCACCCACGGCCCGGGCATCGCCAGCGCGACGAAGCGTCGGGCCGGCCGCCCAGCTGCCCGGTCTGCATGGCGGCCGTCGTGGCCGTCGGCATCGACAACGACCGGGCCGACGCCCCACGTGAACGAACCGCCCTTGGACGGCGTCAGGTAGATCTGCTCCTGGATGTCGCCGATCCCGGTGTAGCTGCGTGCCTTCGGGACCGGGCGCGCTGACGAAGGGCACGATCGTGCGCACGATCATGTTCCAGCGGTCGGTGACCTTGAACGGCATGACGGGCTGAACGTTCAGCAGGAAGAACGTGCCGTCCTCCAGCCCGCCGCCGGAGTTGAAGTTCATCTGCCACGGGATGGTGGCCATCGAGGAGATCGGGTTCTGCTGCTCCTTGGCCAGCGCCGTCGTGTCCGCCGCGGCGCGGGCGGCGTCTGCGCCATCGCAGACGAGGCACACACGATCACGAGCGCCGCCAGGGCAGCAGCTCCTGCGCCAGCGCGCGACCGGAAGGCCGCCGTCATTCCGTTGCCTCGCTTCGTCTTTCGCACAGGCGATGCTCATTCCGTCCCCTTCACTTCGGCCCACGTCCTGTCAGGGTCGTACGCCTCCAGCCCGGCTGCCACCTTCAGGGTGTCCTCGCCCAGGTCCTTCTGGTAGACCACACCGTCCTGGTTCACGATGAAGGTCATGATGCCGCCTCGACCGTACTCGGCGGGATACGCGACAAGCGCGAATCCCCCGGACATCTCGCCATTGACGATGTAGCTCCTGGCGCCGCCCTTCGCGGCGGGCCCCTGGGCCGTCAGGACGCGGAAGTAGTACCCCCACAACGGCTGCGAGCCCTTGCTCTCGTCGTAGCCTTCCACGACCGCCTGCTCGACGAGATCGCCCAGCGGACTGGGCGTCTCCTCGTCGCCGACACGCCAGTACAGACCGTCCTGCCGTCCCGGCGCGCTTCGGAACTTCTGCGCGTACAGGCCGGCGACCTTGCCGTCACGCGGCTGACTCGCGTACGCCTTCTGCATCGACACGTAGTCGCGGCACACGTCGATCGCCCGCAGTTCGTTGCGGCCGATGCGGCGCGAGATCATCTCGTCCGCCCCCGCGTCGGTATCGAATTGCCACCCGCCGCGGACCTTCGTCAGGGGCACGGGGAACGGCCAGTGCTCGTCGCCGATCACCAGTTCCTGCCTGGCGTCTCCGGCCGGGGCCCAGCGCCAGGACTGCCCCATGGCGAGAGCCATCACCTCGCGGTCGTGTCGATCCGACACCGGGTCGCCCGAAGACAGGTCCTGTCTCGACGTTGGGACCGAAGATCGCCTTCAGTTCCTCGGCGTTGTTGGTCTTGAGCCCGTTCATCAGTGCCTTCGCGGCCTCGTCCGGGGTGGCGAAGCGCGTCCGGTCAGGCGCAGGCGCCGGTGCGCACGCGGGCAGCAGGAACAGCATCAGGCCCAGGACCGCGGTCAGGATGCGGAGTCAGGACGTCTCATGGGTCTCCCATCCTCAATCCGCTCGTGCGGCACGGTCATCGCCTACCTCCGGCGGCTGCCGCCGCCGCTCCGGCTGCTGGCGCGGCTGGAGCTTCCCCTCGCGCTCTGGGCCTTCGCGGCGCCGCCGCTCTGGTACCGGAGGTGCTGGCTGTGGACCGACGGTTCGCCTGACTCGACTGCGCCGTGGACTGCCGGTTTGCCTGATTGGCTTGCGCCGTCTGCCGCTCCCGCTCCCGGTCTGGCTGCTGCGTCCGACTGGTTCGCCTGCGCCGTCGACTGCGCCGTGTGCCTGCGCTGGGCTGCTGGCTGGTCTGCCGCTGCGACTGGTTCTGGCTGGACCGCTGCGCCTGGTTCTGCGGGGCATTGTCCTGGCGGTAGTCCTGCGGTTTTCGTAGGCGTCCTGGCGGAAGTCCTGGCGATCGTCGTAGACGTCCTGGCGGTGGTCGATGTAGTCCTCCCGCCGCTCATACGCGTAGTGGTACGCCGCGCCGCCGCCGTGCCACGCGTACGGCCCGTAGTAGTAGTGATTCGACGAGGCCCCGATGATGATGCCCACCGTGAAGCCGACCAGCGCCGCGGCGGCGACGTCCGACGATGAGCCGACGGGACGGCGGCGGGGCCTGCTGCACGTAGACGGTCTGGGTGTTGTAGACCGGGACGTACACCACCTGGGGGTTGGCGGGCTGGACGAGGATGATCGTCTGCCCGGTGGAAGAGGTTTCCGTCACGACCTCCTGCTGCGGCGTGGTCTTCAGGTTGCCGAGGGCCATCGCCGCCGCGCGCAGGCGCTGGATGGACTGGTAGACGGCCTGCTCGTCGCTCGTGAAGGCCGCGCCGAGCTGCTTCGTCCAGTCCGGCTTCTCGACCATCATCTGGACCACCTGGGGGAACGGCGCCAGCGCGATATAGGGGGCCGCGAACCCGGCCTTCTGCGCGGCGTCCTGGAGTTCGGTGCCCTTGAGGGCGCTGTTGCTCTTCAGCCAGCCGGCGAACTTCTGCACGGCGGCGACGTCCTTCGACGCCTCCAGGATCTGCGCGACCAGCGCATCCGGGTACAGCGCGATGGGCCCGGTCAGGGTGTCGAGGGCCGCGTCCGAGGCGCTCGGCTTCGCCGGCGCGGCGTGCGGGCCTGGCGGCCCCGGGCCGCCGCCGGCTTCTGCGCCGCCGCTGCCGGCGCGACGCGCTGGTAGTTCGAGTTCTGGACCACCACCTGGATCTTCTCTCCAGGCACGTTGAGCACGACGTTGCCCGGGTAGGAGAGCCCGTCGCGGAGCCGGGCGAAGGTCACGTCCAGGGTGACGGCGTCCTTCTCGGATTCGAGGTAGGACTTCACGCTCACGGTCTGCATCGCGTAGCCCGCGGTGTCCAGGCCGAGGCTGAAGGTGTCGCCGCTCTTCACGTAGTTGCGAAGGTCCAGGCGCATCGAATTCGGGCCCGTCGGGCCATCGCGAGATTGCCGGCGGCTTTCGCGGCCTGGATGCGCTGCGGGTCGGGCGGCACGTAGGACTGCACCAGGGCCACCGCCTGCTTCATGGCGGCCGAGATCTCTTCCTTCTTCTTCGCGGCGATCTTGCCCTTCATGCCGCCCGGCGCCGCCTGTTCCGCCGGCGCGCTCAGTTGCTGCTTCTGGACCTTCCCGTCAGGCCCGTAGAAGCACTGCTTCTGGATGCGGGATTTCTCCTCCCCTTTCATGCTGATGACGGTCGTTTCCACCCACTTGTACTGCTTCAACTGCTTCGCGTTCGCCGCCAGCGACTGTTTCAGCGCGGCGACCTTGTCCTGCTGCGCCGAAGAGCCCGGGCGGGACGATGAGCACGACCAGCAGCGGCAGGACGGACTTCCACGAGTGAACGCGTCTGAGTGTCATCGGGGATCTTCCTCTCGGCTACCTTCACGCCTCCGCGCGATGCGACCGCGCCAGCATGCCGCCCGAGATGTTCCTGGCCTTGAACCCGTTCTGCAGCAGGATGCGCGTCGCGTAGTAGGCGCGCACGGCGGAGCGGCAGATCACTTGAATCTCGCGGTCCCGCGGCAATTCACCGAGCCGCGCCCGGAGCTGCGGCAGCGGGATGTTCAACGCGCCCGCGACAGACTCGACTTCGAGCTCCGGCGGGTTCCGCACGTCGAGCAGGAACCCCTCGCCCGTGCCGTCCCAGTGGACGATGGGCATGTCGCCGGAGAGGAGATTGCCGGCGACCATCCCGGCGAAGTTGACCGGGTCCTTGGCGCTGCCGAACGGCGGCGCGTAGCACAGCTCGGCTTCCGCCAGGTCGTGGATGGTCGCGTGCATCTGGATCGCCATGGCGAACGCGTCGATCCGCTTGGCCACCCCGTCTTCGCTGAGCAGCTGCGCGCCGAGCAGTCGCCCGTCGGACTTCCGGAAGAGGACCTTGATGGCCATCATCTTCGCGCCGGGGTAGTACCCGGCGTGCGAGTTCTGGTAGATGTAGACCTTCTCGACGTCGGTGACGCCGGCCTGCTTCAGCACCTTCTCGCTCGGGCCGGTCTGGCCGATCTCGCCCTCGAAGATCTTGCAGATGGACGTGCCCTGCGTGCCCCGGTAGCGCGAGTCTCGCCCGGCGATCACGTCGGCCGCGATCCGGCCCTGGCGGTTGGCCGGGCCGGCGAGCGGGATGAGCGTCCACTGGCCGGTCACGAAGTCCTTCACCTCGACGGCGTCGCCGACGGCGAAGATGTCGGGTCGCTCGTGCGCATGTGCTCGTCAACGCGGATGCCGCCCCGCTGGCCGATTTCCAGCCCGGCCGCCTTCGCCAGCGCGGTCTCCGGGCGCACGCCGATCGCGAGGATGACGATGTCTGCCGGATGGGCCTTGCCCGACGCCGTGAGAACCTCCAGCGAACCGTCGGCGGCCTGCCGGAACCCGGCCACGCCGTCGTTCAGTTCCAGGTGGACGCCGTGCTTCACCAGGTAGCGCTCAACGAGCCGCGCCATCTCGGGATCGAGCGGAGGCATCACCTGGTTGAGCTTCTCGATGAGCGTCACCTCGAGCCCGAGGTGGGCGAAGTTTTCCACCATCTCCAGGCCGATGAACCCGCCGCCGACCACGACGGCTCGCTTGGGCTTCGTGACGGTCTGGAATCCCGTGTACCAGTCCATGCCGGTCTTGCCCTCCTCGCCGCGATGCAGCCACTCGCGGATGGTCCGGGCATCGGGGACGGTCCGGACGGAGAAGATGCCCGGCAGGTCGATCCCGGGAAGCGGCGGCCGAATCGGGGCCGCGCCGGGGGACAGCACCAGCTTGTCGTAGGATTCGGTCGTCACGTCGCCTGTCGCGACATCGCGCAGGTCGACGGTCTTCTTCTTCGGATCGATGGCAATCGCCTCGCATCGTGTCCGCGCCTCGACGTTGAACACGGCCCGGAACATCTGCTCCGTGGCGACGAGGAGGCTCGACTCCTCCGCGATGACGCCGCTGACGTGGTAAGGCAGCCCGCAGTTCGCGTACCAGACGTACGGCCCGCGCTCCACCATCAGGATGTCGGCCTGTTCGTCCAGCCTGCGCAGGCGCGCCGCGCACGACGCCCCGCCCGCCACTCCGCCCACGATGATCACTTTCATGCGTCGCATCCTCTCCCGCGCGGCGTTCAGCCGCCGATGATGGTCCCGCCCGGATTGCGCAGGCGCTCGACCAGTTCCAGGCCCTCGACCGACTCGACGTGCTCGAAGCGGATCCCCGGCCGCGCCCCTGACAGTTCGACCGCAGCGATCACGCGCCGGTACCAATCCGACCGCAGGTGATCCTCGAACGCTTCCTGGGATTCCCAGCGCTCGAGCAGTACGACGGCGGGTTCCGGCCCCTGCTCGTCGAAGACGTCGCAGGCGACGCAGCCCGGTTGGGCCCTTCACGGGCCCCTGGACGGACCGAAGAACCTCGATGACCGCATCGTGTCGGCCGGGAGTTCGCAGGATCCTCACCGTTCCGATGATCATGTCTCCCCTCTATTGCTCGAACCGTGCCAGGGCTCGACGCGAACGGCGTGATCGGGACTAACTCGTTGACTCGTATGGATCCGGCGCTGGCGTCGCGGAGGCCGCGTGAGGGAGTGCGCTTGCCGCAGAGGGACGACATGGCGTCTCCGGGGCGGAATGTCGTCTGGCGGTTCAGAGGACCTCCGCACCGATGGGCCGCCGCGCGGCGGACTCCGACTGAAGGACCCGCATGTCGGTGGTCCAGGCTCGATTTGGATTTCGAGTTCCGGCGGCCGCCTCGGCAAGCTACCCTGATCGATGAGCCCCGCGAACGCCGCCACGTCCGCGACCTTCAGACAGTGCGAGTGCTGCGCCAGGATTCGGGAGAGCCTGGTGCGAGCACCCGCAGGGCCTCACCGAGGAGGCCGCGAAAGACGGGTCGCTGAGAGGCGAGACTCAGGTGGTCAGTCCTTCTTCTTGAACGCGTCCTTGACCTGCTTCTCGATGTCCTTGTAGTTCTTCGAGAGGAACTTCTCTTCGTCCTCGGTCAGGATCCTGAACGGCACGCGCATGAGGCTCTTCTCGAACTTCACGTTCAGCCAGTGCTGGCCGTACTTGATGCCGCCCGGCACCTTGAAGTAGAGCCGGCCGAGGCAGGCGCGGGTGTTGCTGAGCTCGACCTCGTCCTAGGGCATCGCGCGCGAGTCCAGATCGGGGAAGAACGCCAACGCGGCACGCGCGTGTCGCGCTCGGCGGAAAGTAGTTGATCGAGTCGCGCTGGACCTTCGCCCGATTCTGCAGGGCCTGGGTGTTCCCCTCCCGGTGCTCCTCGACCGTCGGCAGGGGAATCGTCTTGCCGTCGGGCGTCTCGAGCGAGATCGCGTCGCGGGTCAGCTTGTAGGCCGGCATCTTGTCGCGCACCGTCATGCCGACCTCGAGGAGCATCCACTCCTCGCCGATCGACCGGTTGGCCGGCCTGGTATCCGAGGATGACGTAGCCCTCGTTGTTGTACGCGGCGCGGACGAACTTGCCCTCCATCGTCATGATCTCCGGCACGCCGGGCTGGGGCATCTGCACCTTGGGCGGCTGCTGGGTCTGAGCGGTAGCCGGCGGCACTGCCGCGGCCCCCACGACGACGAGCGCGACGAGCACGATTGTCAGCGTCTTCATTCTGTTCATGGAATCTCCTCACACCATCCTAGCGCAACCGTGACCCGGCGACATGCTCATCCGTTCAGCGCGGCCAGATGCGCCAGCCGCCTCTCCTCCCACTCCGCCATGCTCGACGGAACGTGGAACCACTCCGCCTCCGACACCGGTTCCATCGTGATGGCGTTGGGGGCGCGCCCGATCGACGCACACGCCGCAGCCGATGCACTTGTCGCGGTCGACCACCGACGTCCGTTTGTCGGTGACTGACCGCTTGCCCGAGCGGCGGGCAAAGGCGAGCTAGGCGAGACGAGGAATAAGGGTCCTCAGGCGATCGCGTCCACCGGGCAGCGGAGGATGCACGCGCCGGCCGGCGTTGCAGACGTCGTCGTGGATGA
>CAVUTP010000006.1:0-238928 GCA_963744445.1 uncultured Acidobacteriota bacterium | reverse complement strand
GGACACACAGCTCACAATCGTGGCAGCGTGTATCGACGATCGCGCCTGCCGCCTGAACACACGAAGGCCATCCGCGTCCCCTCGCAACGATCGTGTCTTTCTCTCCGCGAGCGTTACTTGTGGCTGTGGACGCCTGACTCGACTGCCCGCTCCACCTCCGCGTGGTGCGACGTCCCCCGATGGCGATCAGGTGGAGGTTCTCCACGTAGTGCATATCCACGTCACCGCCACGTATTCGCGGCCAGCCTCGACGCTCTGGTCCGCGCGTTTCCGCGCCTCGACAACGTGCGCGAAGCGGCGCCGAATCCCGGCGGCGATGTCGCTCGTCACGAGTTGGGTCGCCCGATCGATCGACCCGTTCTCGATCGCCTTGTCTGCGGCTTCGACCGCCGGATCGACGTCGGTCCCCGGCTTCAGCCCTGTATACGGCGCACCCTCGCCCTGTCGGTGGATCCGGACCAGCGTCTCGAAGAAGTAGCGGTCCGCCAGTTCCTGGGCCTGCGGACCGGCCTTGCGGACGACGAGGGTCTGCTCGAAGGCGTGGCGGATCTCGGCCTCGTCTGCGGCTTTCACCCATCTCAAGACCGGTGTGACGTCGCCCTTCTGAAGGGCGAGGCGCGCGGCGGCGACAACCGGGCCATTGAGCGTGTCGCAGTGGGCGCTGGCCGTGCTGGGCGACGAGGCGAGCGCCAGGACGACCACCGATGCGAGGGCGAAGCGCTGGGATCTCGTGTTCATGTTGTTCTCCTAAATCGTGGTTCGCTGGCTGGAAACGACTGGTTCGACGCCTCGTCCACGATATCGAGCGCGGGGTCGTCCGCGGTCGCGATGATCTCATTCGCTGTCAATCGACGCCCCTGTGGCACCGTCTCGGGACTTCTCCCGCGCTGGCGAGTCGCGACTCCCACGGTGCTTGGATCGAGAGACTTTCGCAGCTTCCTGCCTTGGAGAACGGAGTCGCCAGGCTCCTACATTCTCCTTCGCTCAATCCGGGGATCGCGTGAGACGTGAACTCCGGGACCAGTCGAACGCTTCACAGCGATTTCAGGTATTCGACGAGAATCGGACTTCTGCTGCTCGGTCAATCCGAGTTTGAGGAAGCCGTTGTAGTGCTCGACGACATCCCGCAGCGTCGCAAAGCGGCCATCATGATAGAAGCCGCCTTTCTGGTGGGCCCAGAGCCCCGCAAGCGGAGCCGTGCGGTACATGTGCGTCGGCGACCGATCGGCCTGGAAGGCGTCCACGCCAACTTCGCTCGGGGTATGGAGATTGTTCCCCGGTTCGGTGAACAGCGGAGGGACGTGGCAGGTCGCGCACCTGGCGTCGCCGTCGAAGACGTCCTTCCCGCGCGCAGCCGCGGTCTGGTCGAAACTGCCTGCCGGCGCTTTCGGCGACGGGATGGCGAGTTGATAGAAGTGAAGAGCGGCCAGCTTCGACGTGACCCGGTCCGGCGTTCCGCGCGTGTTCCACGAGCCGCTCTTCGCCGCGACCGGGTACTGAATCGGGTCGTTCAACCGTGCGTCGTAGAACGTCCCCGAGCCGTGCATTTCGGTCGCGGCGACGTAGGCATTCCAATACGTCACCGACCCAAACCCCGTCCAGGTATGCAGGTTGACGCCGGCGAGCCCGAGCGCCGGCGGAATCAGGGTGCACGCCCGCTTGCCGTCGGGCCGGAGTGCCTTTCCATCCTTGTCGAGTTCAGCGTCGAAGCAGCCGGGACCCCAGGAACCGAGCACCGCTTTCAGCGTGGCGACGTCAACGCCCAGCGGATCGGTGAACGGTGCCAGGTTCGGGGCGAGCGACACGATCGCGCCGACGTTCAGGTCGCGATTCGCCCAGCCGTCCAGAGCACGAGATACGAGCCGGCAGCCAACCCGATCATCAGGACCAGACCAACAACGACGTTCAGTAAGCTTTTCATCGCGCCACCTCACCAGTCTTGACAGTTGCCGGGCGCCGCCGCGTCGGAGCGGGAGCGGAGCGCCGGCCTGCTCTGTCCGCGTGCGACGCGCCGACGGCGCTCGATTCCCATGACACCATCGTGGAGAGGTCGCACGTGTCTGTCTGTTCAGTCCGGTACACTGCGCGCAGCGAGCACCGGACGGGCGGGGCTTGTGCAGAACGGCACAGACGTGAGGACGTCGCGCTCGGTGCGCTCCTGACGGGTTACCAAGAGAAGAGGCGGCGCTCGCACCAGGCATTGCTGCGGTCTGGTTGTTCGGCACGGTTACTGAGGCGGTGGCGGAAGAAACGGCGGCATTCACGTTCGAGGTCGAGGGGGAGCTTGCGGCTGCCCGATCGCGCATCCGAGCCCCGGAAGACCTGCGCTGTTCTGCTTTCGCTTTGTGCGGTCCTTTGCCGCCGCTGGCCACCTCTTGTTGCACGCATAGGGCAAGAAAAGGGCGACGTTCTTGCGGCGCCGGCGGATGCGCAGAGCCGGACGGACCGGTGTCCTCGGGCATGAAGCGATGGCGTCGGTGATCGCAGGTGAGGTGACCCCACTCGTGGCCGGCGATGTCTACTGCAGCGTGCTGGAAGGCTGTCGGGAGACGTTCGATCTGCGGCGCGCGTATGAATGGACGGCGTCGCTTGCGCCGTGGTGCGCGACGCAGCCCGATCTCGTGCGCTATCGCGGCGAGTGTCTGCTCTACCGTGCCGAAGTCCTGCAGCTACGGGGCCCGTGGAACGAGGCCGCGCGCGACGCACGGGGCGCGTGTGAGCTACTGAACTCGCGGGCGGCGGCGGGATCAGCGTTCTATCGGTGTGGCGAAATCCATCCGCGAGAGTGGGGGTAGCCGGCCAGAGCGCGCGGAGGCGGAGGCGAACCGGATGAAGCGAACGCTATTGCAGGCGAGGTCGAGGTGGAACGAGCCAGCGCTCCCACCGAGCGTCCCGGGCGATGGGGTCGTCCGCGAACGAGTTCCCTACTGCCGCAGAATCTTTTCCATCGCCTTTCCCCTGGCCAGCTCGTCGATGAGCTTGTCGAGATAGCGGACCTTCCGCATCAGCGGGTCTTCGACATTCTCAACACGCACGCCGCAAACCACGCCCGTAATCAGCGCGGTGTTCGGGTGTATCGCCGGCGCCTCGGCGAAGAAGGTGCGGATGTCAACTTCACGCGTGAGCTGCCGTTGAAGGCCGGCCGCGGTGTAGCCGGTAAGCCAGCAAATAATCTGGTCGACTTCCTGCTGCGTGCGCTGCTTCCGTGTCGCCTTGTTCACATACGCCGGGTAGACCGACGAGAACTTCATGGTGAAGATGCGATGCTCGGTCATCGGTGATCCGTCCATTGTGGTGGGTTGCAATCGGCTCATAGCGAAGGGGGCGCATATGAACTACGCCTTGCGTACCGGGTAGCGCAGGTGTGTCACGCCGACGCCCGCGATGACCGTCGGGCTGCCAAGAACGGCTGGCGTGCCGGCGAGGTGGTCAAAGAGTCGAACGCCGGAGCCAAGAAGCAGCGCCACGATGTCGACCTGGATTTCGTCGAGCAAGCCGGCATTCAATAACTGCTGGATGGTGTCCGCGCCGTGGACCCCGACGTTCTTCCCGCCGGCGGCGGCTTTGGCGTGGCGCACGGCGCTTTCGACGCCGTCGGTCACGAAGTGGACCGTCGAGTCGGGCCGCGGCCATCCGTCGGGGATCTGGTGGGTCAGTACGAATGCCGGCCCCCACGCGTGATTTCCGCCCCAGCCGTGCGCCTTGTCGAAGGTGCGTCGACCGGTAATCATGGCGCCCAGTCCGGACACGAGACTACGAAGGTGCTCGGCACTCGGCGCGGACACCGTGAACGTCATCGGATCCCCCCCGCCCGTGTGGAACTCGACGTCACCTGAGTTGAAATACCAGGCGAACACTTCGGCCACGCCATCGTCGGGGTCGGCGACGTAGCCGTCGAGCGACATGGACATGAGTGCGACAACCTTCGACATGGCGAAGTTCCTTTGGGGGACGGAGACTTAGTTTAAGGGATCCCGCGCTGTTCGCCCAGTCCGTCCGCAGCTCGCACGACCCGCGGGAAGGCAGTATCACTTCGAGATATGCCGGGACCCGTTACTCGGCGCGAAGGGCGCTGGTGGATCGACAGGTGGCTCGGCTGGCATTCGAAGTGCTACTCGACGAACGATGTCGGGCTAAAAGTGAACGTCATTCCGCATTGGTCGCGCCGCCTGAACCCAGAACTTCCGCAGCGTCCGCGTCTGCGAAGCGGCTAAGCCGCCGAAGACGTACTCCTCGAGGTAGGACTCGGCGCTGGACCGTCACGTCCCGCTCTCCGCTCGGCCTTCCGCCCCCGCCTGGCTCACCCATGGCCCTTGTGGAAATGGGGGCCAGATCCTTCACCGTCACGATCGCCGCCGAACGGCAAACATCTCGGTGAGACATCGTTCACTGGCTTGTGAAGTGACGGGGACCCGTCAGCGGGGCTCCCCGCCCGGACGGGGCGGAGCACGTTCTATTGGAGGTAATCATGAAGTCGTGTGTGCTGGTTGTGCTGTCGTTGCTCGCATCTTCGCCGTGCATGGCGCAGTATTCGTTCACCACCGTCGATTACCCGGGGGCTGCGATCAC
Organism: uncultured Acidobacteriota bacterium; assembly: GCA_963744445.1. Classification (GTDB taxonomy): domain Bacteria; phylum Acidobacteriota; class Vicinamibacteria; order Vicinamibacterales; family Fen-181; genus CAVUTP01. The sequence continues at coordinate 234,359 of CAVUTP010000006.1, read as the reverse complement.
GCGGCTCATTGGCGTCAACGATCACGGCGAGATGGTCGGGCACTACATCCTGCCGGGTCAGGGTCAGGTACGCCACGCGTTCAAGTACTCGCACGGCAGGTTCGAGGCGCTGGACCCGGCCGGCATTCTGGGGACGCTCGAGAGCGCGGCCAACCAAATCAACAATCGGGGGGACATCACCGGCTGGTACGCAGACGCTGACAAGCGGCGGCATGGGTACGTGTTGCGCGATGGCATCGTGCATACGATCGACTATCCCGGCGCCGCGCTCACACAAGTGAACGGCGTGAGCGACACAGAGGCCGTCTTCGGGCAGTTCAAGGATGTCGCGGGGGTGTTTCACGGGTTCATCCTGCAGGACGGGCTCTTCACGCAGGTCGACTTCCCCGGGGCGCTCAACACGTTCCCGTTCTACGTCAACGCGCGAGGGGATGTCGCGGGCAACTACGACAACGGCTCGGGCATTGGACACGGGTTCGTCCTGACCAAGGACGGGGAGTGGATTGGGTTCGATGTTCCCGGCGCGCCCGAGAACAGCACGCTGGCCATCGGCATCAACGACCGGCGGCAGATTCTCGGCTATTACCGGCAGAGCACCGGGGCACTCCGCACATTCCTCGTCGCCCTGGACGAAGTGTTCTCGACCGGCGACTTCACATTCATCGACCTCGCGGAAGGAACCGTGACGCCCGAGACCATGAACAACGCGGGGGTGTTCGTCGGCTTCTACACCGATCCGGCAAAGACGACGCACGGCATCATCGCCGACCCCACCGGGAGGTGGCGCGACTGATCCGCGAGGGCGCGACCAACTGTCCTGACGACGGCGCGGGTGATTTCCCCGTGGTACTCGGCGGCGACTGCAGCATCGTCCTTGGCGGTTTGTTGGCGCTGCGGCGGCGCGGCAGTCGCATCAGCCGTTGGGAGAAGGTTCCGTCGCGATCCGTGATGTTCATGAGTACCTGGGACGACTGGACGACACGTAGCGTGGCCCGCCGGAGAAGGAGATCGCGGCCAAGGACGCGGGCGACGAGATTGACGCTCTTAGCGTTCGTCCGACGGCGCCACATTGAAGCTGAACATCATCCCGCTCTCGTGATGTTCGGCGATGTGGCAGTGAGCCATCCAAACGCCGGGGTTTGTGACGTCGAGCAGGATGTCGACGGTCTCGCCGGTTCGAACCAGTACGGTGTCCTTCCAAACGAGGTTCTGCTCCGTCACGCCGTCACGTGCCAGTACGACAAACCGGCCGGCGCCGTGGATGTGGAACGGGTGGTGCATCGGGTGGTCCGAGTCCATCTCGTTGATCAGCCGCAGCTTGACTTGATCTCCTACGCGAAAGCGCCAATCGATGGCGTGGTTGGCGGCGCCGGTCGCTCGATCGACGAAGCTCCAATGCATGTTCGCCCGCGTCGTGACCCGATTGACGTCCACCATGTCGTCTTCCCACTCGATCCCGTCGACCGTCCCATGGTGATGGCCACGGCCATCGTGACCCGCTGCGCCGCGATCCGGGTGCCCTTGGTGATGCTCGTGGCCGTGATCGTCTGGCCCGTGCTCGCTCTGCTCAGTCGGTTGGGCGACGAGCGGGGCTGACAGCAGCTTCATCCCGCACTTCGGGCAGTGGCCAGCGGTGTCGCTGACGACATCCGGGTGCATGGGGCAGGCGTAGCGCTCCGGCGCAACGGTCGCGAGCAGCTTCATCCCGCACTTCGGACAGCGGCCAGCGGTGTCACTGACGACATCCGGGTGCATGGGGCAGGCGTAGACGACCGGGCCCTCGTGGGTGCCCATGGCCATCTCGGCGACGAGCCCGAGCGTCTTGTCCGGGGGGGCGTCGAAGTACGGCGCCAGCCGCTCCCGCTCTGCCACCCACTCCGGGTTGTGGCGGAGCGCTCCGAACTGTTCCGCGAGCGCCGGCTCGGCTGGCTGCGTGCCTACGTCGATCTTAGCGAGCGGGTATCTCCGCCCCGGCGTCCGGTGCTCGAGGGTCAGCTGTCCCGGATCGCTGAAGAGCGCGTCGATCACAACCCGCTCCGACGGCGCCAGGATCACCGAGTCGACGAACTCCTCGCGCTCGTAGCGACCGCTGTCTCCGCCGACGAGCTTGATCCGCGCTCCTGGCAGTGCGACGTTGAACACGCGCGTGTTCGCGGTGTTGGTCAAGTAGAAGCGAATGACCTCCCCGGCGCGCGCGACTAGCGAGAGGTCGGTCTCGCCCCCGACCAGGATGACGTTGCCGAACCGGCCCATGGCCGCGTAGTTGGTCTCGGTACGGCTGAACGACGCGATCCTGCCGTCCTCGATCAGGACATCGTCGAGCGTCAGTAGCACCTCGCGATGCACCGGTGGCCAGTAATTCGCGTCCGCCGGGACGACGAGGATGTTCCCGTACAGCCCCATCTCCTGGCCGTAGTCCTCGCGAATGTGCGGGTGGTACCAGTAGACGCCGGGATCGGGGAACTCGATGCGGTACGAAAACGTCTTGCCGGCGGGGATCGGCGCCTGTGTCTGGTGTGTGCCGTCGTAGCGGTTGTCGAGGCGCAAGCCGTGCCAATGCACCGTGGCGTCGAGATCGGTGTCGTTGGCGACGTTCACGACCAGCTTGGAGCCTTCGCGACACGCGTAGCGTTGGGCCTGGCACCGAGCCGTTGTAGGCGAGCATGCGCACCGCGGCTCCCCCGAGTCGCTTGACGACGGGAGCGATGCGCAGGTCGATGGTGTCGCCGTCGGCGAGGTCGAGCACGTCGGTATCGACAGCATTCGGCAGCCCCGCCACCGAGGATGAGAAGTTGTCGCCGGCGTCGGCGTGGTGCTCGTGGCTGTGCGGGTTCATGATTCAGACTCCCTCTCGCGCGTCCCCGAGTTGCGGAGCGCGGGTGGCGGCGGGCTGTCGACGGTTGGCGGCGGCGGCGACTTGACGCCGAGCGCCGGCCTCGATCTTGGCGGCGATGAACTCGGCGTCGTCCTTGACCCAGCCCAGGAGCGCCGAGCCGCGGGTGTGTTGCCACGCCAGACCGACGAAGTAGAGGCCGGGGATGTCGGTGACGCCGCGGCGGTGACGGAGGCGGCCGTCGCCATCAAGCACCTGGAGATTCATCCAGGCGTAGTCGGGTCGGTACCCGGTGGCCCAGATGACGGCGTCGAATTCCTGCGCGCTGCCGTCGGCGAATGTGATGGTCCGGCCGGAGGCGCCGACGACGCGCGGCCTGAGCGCGACGCCGTACTTCCGCTCGAGCTCGCGAGGGCTCGACCCAATGAGCGTGTCGCGGTCGCGGACACGCCGGCCGAGCCACGAGTCGACCGTCGTATTCGAGCATTCCGAGCTTCGTCAACCACCAGAAGATGTCGCGGCCGAGGAGCCTCTGCGGCAGGGGCGTCTGGCGAGACCCAATCGCGAGCTGAACGGCGTGGCTCGCCGACAGTTCTTTTGCGATTTGGAAGCCGGTGTTACCCCCGCCGACGACCAGGACGCGGCCGTCGGGGACGTCGCTCGGCCGGCGGTAGCCCGCGCTGTGCACCTGGAAGACCTCGGGCGCGAGCTGCCGGGCAACTGGGGGCGTGCGCGGCTGGTTGAACGGGCCGGTGGCGACGACGACCTGATCGGCCACAATGTGCCGCCCGTGAGTCTCGATCAGGAAGGCGCCGTCCTCGTGGCTCAGCGACGAGACGGCGGTGTTGAATCCAATCGGAAGATCGAACCGCGTCGCGTACTGCTCGAGGTAGCCGATCACTTCATCGCGTGTCGGATAGCCGTCGGAGTCTCCTGGAAAGGCGAGTCCGGGAAGGGCGTCATGGCGCCGGGGGGTAAAGAGGACCAGCGAGTCCCAACGGCCCCGCCACGACGCGCCGACGCCGTCAGCGGCTTCGAGGATCACGAACCGGCGGCCCTGACGGGCGAGGAAGTAGCCGATCGCCAGGCCGGCCTGCCCGGCGCCGATCACGACGACATCGAAACGGTCCGCCGGCACGGGGGCGTCCGCTGTCGCGGGTGCGACGGGGGCCGTTGGTTTCCCGTCATTCGGGGCGTTGGTCAACGGCCTGCCCTTCAGGAGTCAGTGGTGGAATCGAACGCCGGCGACGATTCCGGCGGCGATGATCGTCGCCGCCGTCCAGTCGACCACGAGACAGAAAGGCGGCCACCACCGGGTGTTTGCGACGAACTGCCGGCGGTGCTGCCACAGGTCTTTGAGTCCGTGCCCCACGAGGCCGACGACGAGCAGCCACGGTGAACCGATGGCCGCTGCGGTGGCGACGATGACGAAGATCGCGGCGACGGTGATCTCGACTGCGAGGACGACCCGGCGTCCGTCGGCAACTGCAAAACCGATATACACGGAAGCGATCAGCACCAAGCCGAACGCGTACACGGTCGCCGCGTCGAGCCACCAGAACACGAACGGTGTCGCCGCCTGGGCCAAGCCGACAGCGCCCCCCCAGAACAATGGGGCTCGCCACCGCGCGCGTACCGGGCTTGCGACTTCGGCGATGCTCATAGCTTCAGCACGATGTTCTTGAACTCTGACCGGACCGCGCTGCAACAACGAGAGATGCCACGCGGCGCCGGCCACGGGGATTCCGGGCGGTCCGCTCCTTCGAGTGCAAGACGAAGGCCGGGGATTGGCGTGGCGGCAAGCCCGAGGCGCGACCGGAGCTTCCGTACGCCGCACTCTCGAACCCGGCCCTACGCCCGCACTCTGAACCCGGCCCTCGTCGGATGGAACGGGCAAGTGGTCGGCCCTCCTCGGCGAGCCAACGGCGAGCTAGGCCTCCGGCCGAAAGCACTACAGCCTCCTCAACGGCTCAGGCGGGATTCTGTACAGGTCGGACGCGGCGCTCCAACCCCAGTCGTACACGTGTGGGCAGACGCTTTCAGAGCGGCTTCGACCAGCTCGCTCACGGCTCGCTGCTCTCGGCACGAATCCCTGCCTCTGAAGCAATTCCCGTCCGCTACATCGACACCTACTCCGAAAGTCCGGCTTGAGTGGGAGAGCCTGCACGAAACGTAGATGACTTTGCACTGCAAAGTCTGCTGTGCTTAAATCATCGGCTATGCTGGCCATGACCCTGGACTTCAAACTCGGATTCCGGATGCTCCTGAAGTATCCGGGCCTGACGCTCGCGGGCGGCCTCGCGCTCGCCATCGCCATCGGTGTCGGCGCCGGCTGGTACCAGGTCTGGGGAAACATCCTCTCGCCGACAATCCCGCTGCCCGAGGGCGACCGCCTCGTCCTGGTGCAGACGCAAAACACGCTGACCAACCAGCGCGAAGTGCGGGTGGCGCATGACTTCCTCGAGTGGCGGCGCGAGCTGCGGACGATCGAGGAGCTGGGCGCGTACCGCACGGGCATCAGCACTCTGATCGTTGGCAGTGCCCCACCCACGGTCATCCGGAGCGCCGAGATGACCCCGGGCGCATTTCGGACCGCCCGGGTAGCGCCCGTCCTCGGTCGCGGCCTGCAGGACGCGGATGCGGTGCCCGGCGCGCCGGCCGTGGTCGTGCTCGGTTACGACCTCTGGCAGCGCTCCCTCAGCGCCCGTCCGGATGTCGTCGGCTTGATCGCGACGCTCGGCGGCACGCCGGCCACGGTGGTTGGCGTCATGCCGGAGGGGTTCGCGTACCCATACAACCAGCAGGCCTGGGCACCGCTGCAACTCCGCGCTTCATACAACCCACTCGAGGGCGAACCGCTGAGCGTCATTGGCAGGCTGGCGCCCGGTGTCACCCGAGAACAGGCCGATGCCGAGCTGCGGGTGCTCGGCGAGCGCGCGGCATCCGCGCTCCCGGACACCCATGCGAATCTGCGATTGCGCGTCGTGCCGCCCAGCGGCGACAACGTGAATGCACCAGCGTTGTTGGCGGCGAGGAACCTGCCGGTGCTGCTCGTGTTGCTCGTCGCGTGCCTGAACGTGGGCACGCTCATCTACGCACGCACCGCGACGCGCGAAGGTGAGATCGCCGTGCGGTCGGCGCTCGGGGCCAGCCGCGCGCGCATCGTCGGACAGCTGTTCGTCGAAGCGCTGCTGCTGGCGCTCGTGTCGGCCGCGATCGGCCTGCTGGCGGCCGACCGGGCCATCAGGTTCGGGCTCGACCTGGTGTCGGCCAGGTTCAACGCCGCGCCGTTCTGGTCCATTCGCGGGCTCGCATTCACCACCATCCTCTACGCCTGTGGTCTTGCGGTTGCGGGCGCGGCCATGCTGTCGCTGCTGCCGGCACTGCGAGCCACGCGCACGCACCTGCAGTCCCAGCTCGCGAACCTTGGCGCCGGGCGTGCGACGCTGCGCTTCGGACACCTGTGGACGGGCGCGATGATCGCTCAGGTGGCCGTGACCGCGATGGCACTTCCGGCGGCGCTCGCGGCTGCCAACGCAGTGGCACATGGGGTGAGTATCCGCAACGAGTTCCCCAGCACGGACTTCGTGAGCGCGGGGATCGACCTGCACCGATCCACCGAAGAAGCGATCGACGCTCCGGCCTTCCAGAGTCGCCGGGCTCAGACCTACGCAGAGCTGGAACGGCGGCTCATGCAGGCCCCCGAGACGGTTGCCGTCACGTTTGCCACCTACGTACCCGGGGCCTCGCCTGAGGGATTGGCGCAACAGGTGGACGTCGAGTCCACGGAGGGCGGCGCACCGGCGTTTGACGCATTCGTCTTGACCCCTGCCGTCGGACCCCGATTCTTCGAGACCATCGGCCGTCCCATCGTCGCCGGTCGTGACTTTCAGGAGGGCGACCGGACCGGCAGCGCGCGAACGGTCGTCGTCAACGAAGGCTTCGCACGCCTCTTCCAACGCAATACGGGACAGGGATCGCCGATCGGCGCCCGCGTGCGCCAACGCGCGGGAGGCTCTGGCCCGGAGACGGCACAGCAACCGTGGTACGAGATCGTCGGCGTCGCGCGAGATATCGGCCTCGATCCCTCCGGCGACGGCTACGAGGAGGCGGCGTATATCTATCACGCGGCCGCGCCGGCTACGGCCGCGCCGCTGGTGACACTCATCCGCGTGCGCGGCAACGCCGGTAGCCTCGCGACACGCCTGCCGGTCATTGCGGCGGCCGTTGATCCCGGACTGGCCGTGCAGCAGGCCTTGCCGTTGAACGACATCGTCCAGCTTCGCGACAGGACAGGCCTCAGGCTGGTGGGCGCGCTGGGTGGCGTAACGCTGGTGGTCCTGGCGATGTCGGCGATGGGGATCTTCTCGCTGATGTCCGTCAGCGTCTCCCGACGTACGCGTGAGATTGGCCTGCGCATAGCCCTAGGCGCCAACCCACGCCAGGTCCTGATCAGCGTGCTCTCGCGCGCGGCGATTCTGATGGCGAGCGGAGCCGCCGGCGGTGGAGCCTTACTGCTGTTGATTGTGAGCGTTCGGGGGTCGAGCGGTGACCTCGGCGAAGACATGGCGCCCTTCGTACCGTGGCTCGGAGTGACGTCGCTCGTGATGCTCGCCGCGGGCGTGCTCGCGTCGCTCGGCCCGGCCCGGCGAGCGCTCCGCATCAATCCCACCGACGCCTTGCGAGAGGCCTAGCAGGCTGATGGGGCTGTTCACTGACCGGTAACGCCCAGAGGGCACGACTTGAGGAAAGGAAGTGGATGGCTAAGCTCGTGTTCGGAATGAACCAGTCCCTGGACGGCTACGTCGACCATATGGCCTTTGCGCCAAGCCCCACGCTCTTCCGCCACTTCATCGAGGAGGCTCAGGGTCAGGCGGGGAGTGTTTACGGTCGCCACATGTATGAGGTCATGCGTTACTGGGACGACGATCATCCTGAATGGGACGCAGAGGAACACGCCTTCGCGGCGGCGTGGCGGAACCAGCCGAAATGGGTCGTCTCGCGCTCGTTGAAGTCGGTCGGCCCCAACGCCAGGCTTCTTGGGGATGATCTGGAGGGCGAAGTCCGCGAGCTGAAGGCCGAGCGCGACGGGGAGATCGAAGTTGCTGGCCCGGACTTGGCACAAAGCCTCACCGAACTTGGCCTGATCGATGAGTACCGAATCTACCTGCACCCCGTCGTGCTTGGTCACGGCAAGCCATATTTCGCAGGGCCCCGGCCGCCGCTCCGCCTCGTGGCTAGTGATCGGATTGGCGAGGATGTGATCAGGTTGGTCTACGTTCCGGCTTAATCTCGCGATTGCCGGATGGAACCACCCGTTTGGGCCGCTTGCGCTGCCAAGCGTCCTGGTCGTGCATGGCGAGTGCAACCGCCGTCAGATGGTTGTACGGTCGTCGATACTCTTCAGTTCGCTTGCAGTCGAGTCGCCGCTTCAGGACTTCGCATTCCCACCCGGTAGGTCAGTCCCGCCGAGTGAGTCCGGCGGACGATAGCGTCGCCAGAAGCGGAAGTGCGTGAGAGATGTGACGACCGCGAGACGCTCGATCGGGCGGAAGCGGAGTCCGCGATGGACAGTGCGGTACCACAGGAACAGCGCTGCCAGCATGAGGACGTTCTCGAAGACGGACCGGGCCAGCCTGGCGAGGAGGCCGCCTCCAGACCATGCCGGTGCGATCAGCGGGCGCAGCACGGGGTAGACGAGGACAGGCATCGCAGCGTAGAAGAGGACCAGAAACGCGGCGACGAAACCGTGCGCGGTTTCGATCGCCCTCTTCGGGCAGCGGTTCATGCACCGCATGCAGCTCTCGCACCGGTACGACCAGAACGGACGGCCGCGCACGAACTGCAGCGCGTGGACGGGACACTGCTCGATACATGCGCCGCAGCCGTCACAGGCGGCCGAGGCCACGAACGATTTCGCGAAGAAGAACCGGCCGACCAGGTAGTAGCCGAGGGCGATCGGCGCAAGCAGCAGGTCCTGTGGTAAGTCGAAGAGCGCGCGCAGGTCGCGGCCGCCATCGAGCAGGCGGTTCGCGCAGCGTCGCGTGGTGGCTTCGCACCGGCGATAGATCGCCCGGATGGTCTCGTCCCGCAGGCCCGGGTGCAACGAGATCCAGCTGGAGGGAAGGTCGATCGGCCGCATCCCCACGACGCGGTAGCCCTTGAGCACGAACACGAGCGCGGCGAAAAGCTGTGCCGCACCGCTCAGTCCCGGAAGGTACAGGCGAAGCAGGCGCACTCCCCCTCGCGTGTTGATGATGCAGACCCGGTTCCGGGATGGCGCCGGCGGGAAGGCAAGGAGGAAGGCGAGCGTGATCGGCGGGAAGTTGAAGCCATGGGTCGGGGACGCCAGGCCCACGTCGTCGCCGGCCTGCACTTCGATTGCTTCGGCGCGGGTCCGGGCGAGATCGACGGCCTCAGCCGCCTGGCCACGTGCCCTCCAGGTCTCGACCATCCATCGCGCGGCGTTGCGGGCGTTGCCGGTCCCCGAGAAGTAGAACATCCGGAGCATGTGGGCCCCCCTGCCTGGCGTATCCTATCGCGAGTATCTCCTGAACTTCCCAGGTGAGGACGGCCGGGGGCGCAGCCGCCACGCCCCAGGCGTCGTAGTTCTCACCGTCCGCCCGGCGAACCCGCGACGGTCCAGCGCTCCCGGAAGAGCAGGTCCGATCCAGGCCGCGCGACGGCGGGGGTCCCATCGACGGCCGGGTATCCCAGACCGTAGATTCCGACGAGCACCTGGTTGTCGGGCACCCCAAGGGCCCGTCTCACATCCCCTTCGGTCGCAAGGAAGGGCTGCATCCCAATCACCGAGACGCCGAGCCCAAGCGATCGGGCCGCCAGCTCCAGGTTGGAGGCCGCCGCGCCGGCGAATGCCGTATCCGCGCGCAGGACGTGCTCCGCACCCTCGCGGGACTGCCCCGCCGGAGCCTCGATGAACTGGAAGAGGACTATGGGCGCTCCCTCGAACAGCATCCCAATCTGCGCCCGGACCACTCCGTCCGGCATCCCCATCGAAACGAACGACGACTTGCTCCGCTCGTAGATCTGTCGTGCGAGTTCGGCCTTCGTGCCAGGCTCGCTGACGGCCACGAAGCGCATGGCCCGCGAGCCGCGGGTCCCCCGCGCCGCGACGGCTCGCTGGGCGCCGCGCATCAGCGTCTCCACCGCTTCCGGAGGCACCGTGCGACGCTGGAAGGTCTGGGTATCACGCATATCGTCGAGGGCACGTTCGACCGGCGACCGCGCCGCGAGTGCCTTCTCGCGCGGTCCGCCCCCGCCGGGGTATTTCACGCGTTCGGCCAGCGTGACGGCGAACTCCTCCAGGTGCGGCCACTGTCCCGTCACCAGACTGCCGTCGACAACCGCTGCCTCGCTCACGACCACCGCACCCGCTCGCTCGAGGGTTTCCCGCGCGCTCGTCCCTTGCACGGTGAGCCGCTTCCCCTTGATGGCGGTGGAAGCGGCCAGCGCCAGCGGCCCATGGCAGATCGCGGACACGATGCCGCCTCCCGCGTGGACCTGGTCGATGAGGCGGGCCAATTCCGCGCGGTGGTCGGCGAACAGCTGGCCGACACCTTCGCCGCCAGCCACGTAGAGCACGTCGTAGCGCGAGGGGTCGGCCTCCGACAGGAGCCAATCCATCCGCAGGGTGGCCGGGCTGGCCGGCGGGGGGGCACCCGGCGCCTCGTCGCGCTCGGCTGCGAGCATCCGTTCGGGCCCGGCGAACTCGACCTGCGCTCCCCAGCGCCGCCAGCACTCCGCCATCTCGATCGTCTCCTGGCGGTTGAAGTCGCGCCCGGCCACGACCAAGATCGTCGTGCCGCGCAGGTCGTAGGCTCCTTCCAGCCGGCCGCGGCGGTACCACGGGACCGGCGTCTGTGCCATGACCTCGGACGCCGCCGTGACCAGCAACAGGGCGACTGGCAGCCAACGCAGAATTCGTGTCGTCATGTTCGTACCTCTGAAGTCGTCAGACCGGAGCTTTCGATTCGGGAATCGGCCCGTCCACTCGACGGACGATCCATCCCACGCCGAAAATCCACCCTCAGCGCTGCCGGCGCCGCGCGTAGGTGATGGTCATGGTCGTGATGGGCGCCCCGCCATCGACGAAGACTCGCGTCGTGTAGGTGGCCGCGGCCCGGGCGCTGCCCAGGTCGTACCGCGCCTCGAGCCGCAGCTTCCTCCCGTTGCGTTCGGCCTCGCGCGTGAACACCACGCTGTCGCCGTCCCAGCGGCCGGTGTCCGGGACGATGCCGCACGGGTCGCCCGTCTCGCACTCGAAGTGCTTGAACGCCCCCAGTTCGGCGTCCCACCACAGGACGGCGATGGCGCTGAACGGCCCGCGCGGGTTGTTCGACTGGTATTCCTCGACCACCGACAGGCCATCCGGGCCCGGCCGGTACCGCGCGGTTCCCGTGATCGACCATTCGGGCGCGCCCGGGCGGGCGTGGTGCGTCTCGACGACATCGTAGTCACCGACGAGCGCCTTCGAGAGGCGCTGCATCTCGGGCGAGGGCTGGGCAGGCGCCGGGGCCTGCTGCGCGGAACCGGCGGCGAGGGCCGTCACCGCGGTCCAAGCGAGGAGGACGTGTAGTAGGCAGGACATCTTCAGCTCCCTGCGGGCTATCCCGCTCAGGCGGTCGAACGGGATGGCCGCCCCGGCCAGGCACGCACGACCGTTCTGATGCGATGAGACGTGCCCCGGCCGCGGAACGTGCTTCGGATCCATCAATCAGGAGTGCGGGGACGAAATCAGGAGGGCCTCAGGTGCGTGACAGGTTCTTCAGGTAGTCCGAGGGCGTCCGTCCCGTGAACTTGCGGAAGGCGGCGTAGAACACCGACGGTGAGCCGAATCCGCAATCGTACGCAAGCGCCCCGATCTTGCGGGTCGGCCCGTCGGGCCCCGCCAGGATGCGGCAGGCCTCCTCGACCCGCAAGCGGTTCACGTAGTCGTTGAACGAGGACCCGATTCCCGCGTTGACGAGCCTCGAGACGTGCTGCGGCGAGAGGCGGAGCCTTCGCGCCAGCGACGGCAACGAAAGCGCCGGCTCGAGGAACAGCCGATCGTCCTCTACCGCGTGCCGGAGGCGCTTCAGCATCGGGTCCTCGGGATCGACCCGATCGCGCCCTGCCGGCTGGTGAAGCTGTCCTAGCAACCCCAGCCTCAGCTCCATGTACACCAGCAGGTACACGGCAAGAGAAAAGAAGACGGCTTCCACGTTGAAGAACCGGTCCTCGTTCACGGGGCCCGCCAGGCGCGAGCCGACCAGGCCCGCCTGCAGCAGCCAGGCTGCGCCCAGGAAGCTGCCGATCGAGAGGAGCCACCGGCGACGCAATGGGTCAGCGCCGGGGCTGTTCCACCACCCGGCCGCCGCACGCAGTCCCATCGCGATCGTCGCCGCGTACAGCGCCAGCGCGGCGGCCATCAGCCGCCAGGTCGTCCCAAGCGGAAGCAGGAAGGCGAGCAGCGCCGTGGAGAAGAGCGCCGCCGCAAGGGCCAGGACGAGGCTGCGCTGGAGGCGCGCCGCCTGCCCGGTGAAGTAGTGCACGTAGAAGAGGGCCGGGACGCCAGTCGCGGCGAGGGCGGCAATCCACAGCAGCTCGAACACCGGGTGGAGGTGGCCCAGGAACAGCATCGCCACGGCCTTCCCGACGCGGAACGAGAAGGTCAGAATGAGCGCGGCGAAGAGGCGGTTGAGGAGGTGGTCCCCCCTCCCCGTGCGCAGGAGATACGCGGCAAGGAACAGGCTGTTGACCGTCGCGATGCCGCACACGATGACGAACAGGACGTCCAACGCTGTCATGGCTCGAAACGGCGACAGTCTACTCCGAGTGCCGGGGAGGGCCGCCGGCGATCGGCTCCCAGCGCTTTCAGCTTGTCCGCCGCGCCCCTATTTGCCGGATTGAGCGACAGAGATTTCCTGTAACTGGCGATGGCCTGCTCCCTGAGACCACTCGCAAGCTGCGCCTCGCCGAGACTGTCGTGGGCGTTCCACGAAGCGGGGAACTGCTCGACCGCCAGCGTGAAAGCGGCGATGGCCGCCTGGTGACGGTCGGCATGGAGATTCTCGTAGCCGAGTGCATTCAGCTGCAGTCGGGTCCGGAACCGCCACATGACCGGCGGCAGCAGGTTCCCCTGCTCGTCGGTCATCACCATGTTCTTCACGAATCCACCTTCACGTTCCTGGGTTTCGCGGAAAAGCGGTTCGGCGGAACGGCGATGATGTCGATCGGCCCTCAGCAAGGGTAGCGAAACAGCCTCACGTTCCTTGCCGGTCCCAGACCGGCGCCGACCGCGGGCCCCAACGATGTGGTCCGGCACCGCGTGCAAACGGCGGCCGTCGAACGAAGGCGCCAGGGACAACCCGGTCGGAGTGTAAAGGACCCGGCGCATCACAGCGGGCGTCTCCTCCCGTCCAGGCCGATACGCGACACGCGGGTGCCTTCGATCAGCAGCAGTTCCGCGCGGGAACTCTGGTCCACCAGGTCGGTGAAGGGCATCCGTTGGCAGATGGCGACGAGACGGTCGCCCAGCAGCCGCGTGATCTCACGCACCTCCGTGTGCCCAACGACCAGCCGCCGCGCGCCATAACGAGCGAGGGCGCGCCGCACCCAGTCCTCCGCGCCGCGGCCTTCGCGCAGGTCTCCGTGCAACGCCCGCCAGAACCCGAACGGGAAGGACCTGTCGAAGTACCCGCGGTACGACGTCACGCCGTCGCGGCCCCACACCAGCTTGGCCCGGGCGTCCAAGGCGCCGCCCGGACGCGCGCCGATCGTCTCGCGCGCTATCCGGTTGAGGGCTTCGAGCGACACATCGGCGGCCACGACCGACGGGCCGACTCCGGCGTGGACGAACAGCGTGTCGTTGACCCGGACCGCGACGCCGTGCTGCCGGATGAACCGTCCCAGCTCTGTGGTCGGCGAGAACAGGTCCGCGTAGGCAATACCGAGGCTGTTGGTCAGCTCGATGTACTTGCGGTTGTTGATGCGGCTCGCGCCGGTGAGCGCCAGGGTACTCGTGGTTGCCGAGAAGGTAGTGTACCCGGCCACCCACCGCCGCGGCCTGTCGTTCCAGCTTCCTGACGAACCACAGCGAACGCGTGATCTCCGGGCCCTTGTCGAGGATGTCGCCGGCAACCACGAGATGGTTGACGCCGAACGACCAGTCGAGGCGGGCATCCACCACACCGGCCCGCTGGAGCAGGGCCGCCAGGTGATGATAGTGGCCGTGGACGTCGGACACGGCCGCGACCACCGGAGCGGCCGTTTCAGCCACCGGCTCGATGGGCGGAGATGAGCACTCGACCCACGCGTTGGGATCGACGACCGCTGTCGCCCGGCCCGCCGTCTCGCAACGCGACGTGAGGTCGTGCCGAACGTACTCCTGGCGGCCGGGGTCGAAACAGAAGCTCGAGATCCGGACCGTGCGGTCGTCCAGCCACGTCACGTGCGGCCCGTCGTCGCGATGCACGTGGGCCGTGAACAGCCGCTCCTCTTCGCGCTCGTTCGGAATCCGCCAGGCCAGGAAGGCCCCGAAGAGCACGACGGCCAGGCCCAGCATGGCAGTGACGATCACGACCAGACGCGATAACCGGCGGACCACTCGAGCCTCCTGTCTCCGGCCCTCGAATCGCTATCCGAGAATGACGGAGGCGGACCCACCACCGTGGCCCTGGAAGGGTCGGCGTCGGGCCTCGGTACCGTCGGGAGTGCCTAGACGGTGATGGTTCCTTGGAGATAGGACGTAACGCGTCCGCCGATGTTCACGCGGTCACCGGCCACGCGACAACGAACGCCACCGCCGCGCCTCGACAACTGCACGGCCGAGAGCTCGGTCTTCCCGATCTCGCGCGCCCAATACGGCGCCATCGTCGCGTGGGCCGAGGCCGTCACCGAATCCTCGGGGATTCCAACCCGGGGCCCGAACCAGCGCGACACGAAGTGCACGCGGTCGCCGGGAGCTGTGACGATCACGCCGCGCCCCGGCACTTCCGAAAGCCTGAGGAGGTCCGGATCCACCATGGCCACTTCCAACTCGGTGTCGTAGACGAGCATGTAGTCGCTGCGGCCCTTCCACGTCTCCCGGGGGGCGGAGTCCATGGCCTCCACGAGCGCGGGCGGAGGAACGGCCTCGGTGATGCGGTCCGCCGGAAAGTCGACCGTCACGAGTCCGTCCTCCTGACGCGCCAGCAACACGCCCTGGCACGACGAGAAGGCCAGGCAGGCCAGACCGTTGCCGCGGCGCTGGAACGCGACGTGGGCCGCGGCGAGCGTCGCGTGCCCGCCCGAGGCCAGTTCGACGGCCCGCGTGAACGATCGGATCGGAAACGCCGGCCCTTCCTCGACGTAGAACGCGGTCTCCGCCAAGCCGCTCTCGGCGGCGATGCTCTGCATCACGTCTGGTGGCAGCCAGCGTTCGAGCGGACACACCGCCGCCGGGTTGCCGGTGAACACCCGGTCCGCGAACGCGTCTGCGTAGTAGATCGGCAGCCGCATGGTCTGTCTCCGGTTTCATCGGGCCCACAGCCTGCTGCAGCGAACAGCGGCGTCCAGCCCTGGTCGTCAGGCGTCACCATTCGCCTCTCCTGAGTGAGGCGCGGGCGTCCGCCGATTGTCGTCGGCTGCGCCTCGTCGCCGCTCGTCCTCCTCCACGCACCTCGACATCCACCGTGCTAGGAACGGCGATTCTGCCTCAACGGTGACGCCTGCCAGGCGCGGCAAGAGGCTTACCAGCTCGTGGTCGACCAGGGTGCCGGCTTGCAGCACGACGCGAACGGGGACGGCATTCGCGCTGCCCGCCACGCCGGCCACGTGAGTGACCAGGTCGTCCAGCGCCTCGGGATCGAGGTGGCCCCGAAAGCAGACGCGGACCTCGTTCTCGCCATGGTTGATATCGAGTCGGTACGGCACCGGTGACGTGGTGTTCAATCGCCGCGCCACGCCGACACCGGCCAACGATTGGGCATTTCGAGGAGTTCAGCGGACGGGCGCGTGCCGGCTCGCAACCAGCATGTTGTGAATCCCAGCCCGTTGTGATGCCGGAACCGGCCCACCGCCGCGGCTCCGGGGCCCACCCGATCGCCGGAAGCTGCGTGGGCCGGAAGCTGTGTGAGCCCGCATCGAAGTGCGAAGATGCCGGGCTTGGTACAAGTCCTGCTAAGCTGAGCGACCATCGCCGCGCCCTCGCGGTCGCGAGACGCTCGGCCTGCCCTCGCCGGCGAATTGGACGGCTGGAGACTTCTTTCGATGACCGTGGGCAGCGGTACCCCTCGGGCGGGCAGGTCCACACCCGGGCCGCTGCCCGTGTAACAGCTGTTAGCGTGAGCGGTCCGGTCCGTGGGCGAATGTGCTCGCCAAGGTCACATCCTGGAGCATCACGATCTCGGGACGGGTCACGTGGAGGCAAGGCGACATGACCGTAACGTTGAGCAGGATGGCGGAGGCGCACCGCAAGCCGGTGATCGACATCTACAACCACTTCGTGGACACGAGCTTTGCGGCCTACCGGGAGCGGCGTCTGCCGTACGCGGCCTACGACCAGTTCCTGGCGATGGCCACCGGCTATCCGGCCTACGTGGCGCAGGGGGCCGACGAACTCGTTCTCGGCTTCGGCTTCCTGCACGCGTGGCACCCCGCGGAGTGCTTCGCGCGCACTGCCGAAGTCACTTACTTCCTGCATCCGGACTGGACCGGTCGAGGGCTTGGAACGCGCCTGTTGACGGCGCTGCTCGAGGATGCGCGCGCGGCCGGCCTGGAGTGCATCCTGGCCAGCATCTCTTCGCTGAACGACCAGAGCCTGGCGTTTCACCGCAAGCACGGCTTCAGGGTCTGCGGGCAGTTCGACGGCGTTGGCCACAAGTTCGGCCGCGACTTCGGAGTGGTATGGATGCTCCGGCGAGTCGAGTCGCACCCTCGAACGGAGGGACGATGAGGAAGTTGTCCCCGCGCCGCTCCCGCCTTCGTCGTGCCAGCATGCAGGTTCTCGGACCCATGCGGTGATTGCGAAGCCACATTCCCGATCACTACCTCAGAGGCTTGTGATACAAGATCCCGCGTGGCCGAGCACCAACCACGGGTCACACCTCCCCCGCCCCCGTCGCTTCTCCTCGCCCTCTCCCTGTGCAGCGACCCCGTTTCCATCGACCGCATCGTCGCCTGGGGTGTGGCCGCGCCCTCCGATATCTGGCGGCTGCTGCAACCCGGCCTGGAAGGGGGGCCGGTTGCCGAAGTCCAGCCGGGCAGCGGGCGCTTCGCGTGGGTGGACGAACGGGCGCGGCTGGCGTTGTGGCAGGAGGCGGCGCTCGAGGACTGGCAGGCGGCCCTCGTCCACCCCGACATCATCGGCGCCGCGGTCTCCCTGGCCAGCGCGGCGACTGTCGCCCGGGACCGCGGGCGCGCCTTCGTGCTCTACCGCGCGCTCGTCAACGTGGCCGATCCTGCCCGGTACCCGGGCGGCGAGATCGGTTTCATGTGGACCGTCCTCGAGACGGGCCGCCTCTTCATGCACGCCGAGTGGCGAACCGTGCAGACGGTCGACCGCGCGCTCGCCACGGCCAGGGCCGCGGGCGAAGGGGAGGCGGAGGCGGCGCTGCTCGGCATGCGGAGCAACGCCGCCTTCTACGCGGGCGACCTCGCCGGGGCCATCGGCTACATGGAGAGGTCGCGAGAGCGTTCGCTCGACTGCGGCAACAGCGAACTGGCGCGCCTCACGCAGGTGGGCCTGGCGGTGATGCAGGTCCTGAACGGCCGGTACCGCGAGGGCATTGCCAGCCTCGAGGAATGCCTGGGCGACGTGCCGCGGGACATGTTGCCGACGGTGGACAGCCTGTTCGGGGAGGACCCGACGTTCTCGCTGGAAGTGCTCGGGACGCTGGCGCTCGGGTACAGCGTCGTGGGCCAGCCGAGCCGCGCTGTGGACTTGCTGCGTCCCGCGCTCGCCGAGGGAGAGAGGCTCGGGCGCGGCGACGTCGCCAACCTCTGCAAGCTGTGGCTGGGACTCATCAGCGCGAGCTACGGCAACTTCGGCCCGCCGCGCCAGTGGTACCGCGAGGTGCTCGAGTACCGGCTGGGTGAAGGCCAGCGACCGTTCTTCGCCTGGTTCGCCGCCATCCTCGCCGCCGCCGTTCATCGCGAGGACGGCCGGCGGGACGATGCGCGCGCCGCCCTCGTGGCAGGCCACGAAGCCAGGACTCGTTCCGGCTATCCCCACTTCTTCGGCCGCGATCTCTTCCGCGTCCTCGAGTGGCTGGAAACCTCGGGCATCGAGGCCATCGACGGCCTCTCGCTCGACGGCGAAATTTCGCGTACGCTCGCCAGCGGCAACACGCGCATGCAGGGCATCGCCCACGAGTTCGCCGCGCGGCGCCTTTCGGCCGGCGGCGACCGCGCGGAGAGCGAGCGCCACCTGGTCGAAAGCGAGCGGCTCCTCAGGGAGGCCGGCGCCCTCCTCGACCTGGCTGAGACGCTCGCCGCCCGCGCCAGCTTCGAGGACGAGGCCGGCAGGATGGCGACGGCCGACGAACTGCGGCGCGAATCCGCCGACATGCGAGCCCGGATCCCGCCGCTTGCCTGGGGCGGCGTGGAGGCGGCCGGACCGGTACCGGCGCGGGCCCTCCGGGTCCTCGAGCTGGGGCGCCTGTCAACGATCGGAGAACAACCAGGATTGTGGGGCGAGATAGCCGCGCGCGCCTGCTCGGTCCTCGGCGCGGAGCGCTGCGCGATCGTCGAGATGGCGGACCCTCCGCGGCTTCTCGCGCTGCGAGGCGGCAGCCAGGGGTGGGCGCAGCTCGTCATCGATCACCTGGCGCGCCAGAAAGCCGGGGAAATCCAATTCCTGGCGCCCCTGGGGAGCGAGGGCGGAATCGGTGACGGGCAGCTGCTGTTGATCCCGTTCCGGACCGCGCGGCTCGGGCGGTCCGCCGTCCTCGCCCTCGAGAACCGGTGGACGAGCCCGTTCGCGCGCCCGGCCGATGTACCGCTTGTGGAGGCGCTTGCGGCCCAGCTGTCGGTGCTGCTCGAGAACACCACGCTCTGGCGCGAGCTGCAAGCCGCGCGCGGGCGGCTGGAACAGGAGAACCGGTACTACCGGGAGGAGAGCCGGGCGTCGGAGGACTCGGCCTGCGTCGTGGGCAATTCGCCGGCCCTGCAGCGGACGCTCGACCTGGCGGCGCGCGTCGCGCCGACGATGACGGCGGTGCTCATCACGGGCGAGACGGGCGTCGGCAAGGAGCTGATCGCCCGCGAGATCCATCGGCTCAGCGCCAGGACCAAAGCCCCGCTGATCACGGTGCACGTCGCGTCGCTCGCCCCGGGCCTGGTGTCGTCGGGCCTCTTCGGCCACGAACGTGGCGCGTTCACGGGCGCGACCGACATGGTCCGCGGCCGGTTCGAGCTGGCCGATCGAGGCACGCTCTTCCTGGACGAAATCGGCGAGCTGGGCCCCGAGGAACAGGTGAGGCTGTTGCGGGTCCTGCAGGACGGCGTCTTCGAGCGCGTGGGCGGTACGCGTCCCATCCGGTCCGACTTCCGGTTGATCGCTGCCACCAATCGCGACCTGGCGGCGGAGGTCCAGTCCGGGCGCTTCAGGGAAGACTTGTTCTACCGCCTCCGTGTCTTTCCTATTTCCGTGCCGCCGCTGCGCGAACGGCTGGACGACATCCCGACCCTCGCCTTGTATTTCATGGAACAGTGCGGGCGTCGGCTCGGGCGACCGTTCGAGGGCATCGGCGAAGCCGACATGCAGCGCCTGAAGGCCTACGGCTGGCCGGGGAACGTCCGCGAGCTGGCGCACACGATTGAGCGGGCCGCAGTGCTCTCCGATGGTCCTCGCCTGGTGATTCCGCCCTTGACGCCCGTTGAACGTCCTGGCTGGCCCCCGGTGGCCGAAGGAGAGGTGGCGTGGGTCTCGCTTGCCGACGCGGAACGCAGGTACCTGCGACAGGTCCTCGCACACACCGCCGGCCGTCTGACGGGGACCGGGGGCGCGGCGGAGATCCTCGGGCTCAAGCCGTCCACGCTCGCCTTCAGGATCGCCAAGCTCGGCCTCGAGGGGTACGTGGCCGGCATCCGCAGCGCTCACCGGCAGCGCCGCAAGAGGCTGCCGTAGACACCGGCCAGCCGGCATACGCGGCTGGCGCACGGACTACAGGCCATACCTTCTCTATCCGTGGGGCTTCTGGGCAGCATACGTGTGGGACAGTGCGTTTACCGGGACAGCCATCCTCCTATGGACATTCCAAAGGGGCCATGCTAGCTTCTTTGCGATGTCCAAAGGAACGTCCGACGCCAGCCACTCGGATGTGCTCCAAGGCACGCTGGACCTCATGGTCCTCAAGACCCTCGACGCGCTCGGCCCGCTGCACGGCTACGGCATCGCCCGCCGCATCGAGCAGCTGAGCGAGGACGTGCTGCGCCTGAACGAGGGAACCGTCTACACCTCCCTGCTCCGGCTGCAACAGCAGGGGTGGATCGCCTCCGAGTGGGGTCTCTCCGAGAACAACCGCAAGGCGCGCTTCTACTCGATCACGCGGCGCGGGCGGAAGCAGCTGGTCAGCGAAACCGAGGAGTGGGAGCGGATCTGCGGGCGTCATCACCCGCCTGCTCCAGCTGGCCCCGGGAGGTGAGAAGTGAACCGCCTGCGCACCTTCTTCGCGAGGCTTCGCGGCCTGGTCACGGCTCGCCGGTGGCGGCACGAGTTCGACCAGGAAGTCGCCAACCACCTCGACCTGCTGGCCGAGAAGTTCCGTCGGGACGGCATGACCGTCAAGGACGCGCGCGATGCCGCGCTGCGCCAGTTCGGCAACGTCTCCTCGCTGCGCGAGGTGCACGGCGACATGCGCACTTTCGGAGGCGTGCAGGCGTTCGGCCGCGACATTCGGCATGGCGCACGGCTGCTCTGGAAGAGTCCGGGGTGGACGACCGTGGCGGTGCTGACACTCACCCTCGGCATCGGCGCAAACACTGCGATCTTCAGCCTTGTCCAGCCCATCCTCCTGAAGCCGTTGCCCTATCCCGATGCCGGCCGGCTCGTGGTGCCGTGCACGATCTTCCAGCGGTACAACACCGATCGCGGCAACGTCGCCTTCGCCGACATCATGGACTGGAAGGCCCAGAGCAGCCTGTTCGAGGCGGTGGCCGCGTTCAACTCGTCGGGCGTAGATATCACCGAGGGCGACGAGCCGGAGCGCGTCCCGGCCGTCTTCGTGGACGACGTGTACTTCCGCGTGATGGGCGCGCCTCCGCTGCTCGGACGGTTCTTCAACGCGGACGAGAACCTGCCGAAGGGGCCGCCGGTCGTTGTCCTCGGGCATGACCTCTGGATGCGCCGCTACGGCGGCGACCCCGGCGTGGTCGGCAAGCGGATCGAAATCCGTGGAGTACCCAACACCATCATCGGCGTCGCGCGCGCCGATTCCACGTGGCCCAGCGACGGCGAGGTCTTCCAGCCCCGCGGTACCGGCGGCCAACCGAACGCCGACATGCTCCGCCGCGACAACCACGTAGTACCTAGCGCTCGCGCGGTTGAAGCCCGGCGTGTCCATCGAGCAGGCCCAGGCGAAGCTGACGGCCATGGGGGCGCAGATTGCCCGTCAGGAGGCCGGCCGGGCCGGCACCAACTGGAAGCTGCACTCGCTGGCCGCCTACGTCGTGGGCCCGACCCTTCGGCAGACGTTGATCGTGCTGTTCGGTGCGGCGCTCCTCGTTCTCCTGATCGCGTGCGTCAACGTCGCCAACCTGCTGCTTGCCCGCGGCGCCGCCCGCGAGCGCGAGGTCGCCATCCGCGCCGCGCTCGGAGCTGGCCGCCGGCGCATCGCGGCGCAGTTCCTCGCGGAGAGCGCGCTGCTGTCCGCCGCAGGAGGCGGGGCGGGTATCGTCGCGGGCTACTGGGGACTGAGGGCCCTCGTGCATTTCGCGCCGTCCGACATCCCCCGCATCGACCAGGCCCAGGTGGACCTCAGGGTGCTGGCGTTCTCGGTCGGTCTGTGTGCCGTGACCACGCTGCTTGCCGGCCTCGTGCCGGCGTGGCAGGCGTCGCGCGTCGGCCCGGTGCAGTCGTTTCACGAAGGCGGGCGCACGGCTTCGGGCGGCCTCCGCACGGGCCGGCTACGCAGCGTGCTGGTCGTCGCGGAAGTCGCCCTGGCGGTGGTGCTGTTGACGGGCGCCGGCCTGCTCATTCGCAGCGTGAGCCGCATCGCCGGTGTCGATCCCGGCATCGATTCGCGTGGACTCCTCACGTTACGGCTGTCATTGCCGCAGGCCCGCTACAGTGGACCGCCGCAGGTTGCAGAAGGTTTCGACCGTCTTCTCTCCGCCGTCCGCCTCGTGCCCGGGGTCGTCAGGAGCTCGGCGACGAGTGCTCTGCCCCTGGGGGGCGGCGGGTTCTACCTCGGCCGCGTCTTTCTACGGGAGGGGCAACCCGAACCTCCCGCTTCCAACGACACGACCGCAGCCTGGAGCGTCGTCCGGCTCGACTACTTCGAGACGATGGGCATCCCGATCGTCGAGGGCCGCACGTTCACCACGGGCGACGGGGCGGAGTCCACGCCGGTCATCGTGATCAGCCGGTCGATGGCGAAGCAGATGTTCCCGGACGGAAGCCCGCTCGGCCGGCGCATCCGCTCATGGCGCGACGAGAACCTCTACCGTGAGATCGTGGGCGTGGTCGGCGACGTCAGGCACTACGGCCTCACGGAGGACGTGCCCAACAACGTCTACGTGCCGCACACGCAGAACACCTGGAGATCACTCACGCTCGTCGTCCGCACCGGCGGCGCGGATCCCGGCGCCCTGTTGAAGCCCGTGCGGGACGCAATCTGGAGGTTCGACCGGAAACTCCCGCTCGCCGAAGTGCAGACGCTCGACCAGGTCGTCGACGAGAACATGGCGCGGCCGCGCTTCAGCATGTTCCTCCTCGTCCTCTTCGGCGTGATGGCCTTCGCGCTCGCTGCCGTCGGCATCTACGGCGTCATCGCGTACGCGGTGACGCAGCGGACGCGCGAGATCGGCATTCGGATGGCGCTCGGCGCGGTGAGAGGCCGGGTGATAGGGATGGTGGCGCGGAATGCGCTCGGTCTCGCCGCCGCCGGCGTGGCGTGCGGCCTGATTGCCGCGCTCGCACTGACACGCCTCCTGGAGTCGCTCCTGTTCCAGGTGAGCGCCACCGACCTGCCGACATTCGGAACCGCGTCGCTGCTGCTCCTGGCCGCCGCTGTCGCCGCAGCCTGCATCCCGGCGTGGCGAGCGTCGCGGATCGATCCGGTCACAACGCTCAGGTACGAGTAGCGACACCGAGCGCCACTATGACGAACACCTGGCCAATGACCAAACGCAAGACGTTCGCCGGTGAAGCACCGAGCGCGATGCGGATGCCGAACTCACGCGTTCGTTCGGCCACCATGTAGCTGATCACGCTGAATAGCCCGAGCGCTGCAAGGGCCAGCGCGAAGAGACCGAAGCCAGCGATGATGCCCAGTACGACAGGCGTCCCGGAGAACTGCGCGAGCATTTGCTCGTCGAGACGGCCGATCCGATCGAGCGGCTGCGCCTTGTCCACACTTCTGACAGCCGAACGCAGCGGCCCCACGAGACTTTCGGTGTCACCGCTCGCGCGAACGAACACGCTTGCAGGGACCTGGCTGACCTGCGTAAGCGGCACACGTTGCCGCAGGCTATGAGCACTCCCGCTCTCGTCGAAGTCGTGGGCGTGCTCGTGCCCGTGCTTCTCAAGCCTACTGAGCAGCGAGTTGGCTGCTGCCAGTCGATCTCACGGCTTCTGGGCTCTCCTGTCCTACTCGGTGTGAAGTGCGACCACCGGGTCGACACGCGTGGCACGGAGGGCCGGAAGGAAGCTAGCACCTAGAGCGACGAGGACCAGGAGGACGGAGACGCCAATGAACGTGAGGGCGTCGGTGGGCGTGAGCTCGTAGAGAAAGCTCCTGAGGACCTGCGCGAACGCGAACGACCCCGCAAGGCCGAGGGCAACCCCGATGACGGCATACAGCATCCCCTGAGCCAGGACCATCCGAATGACGCGCCCGCGGCCCGCGCCGAGGGCCACCCGCACGCCAATCTCCGCGGTCCGCCGCGAGACCGACAAGGAAAGCACCCCCCACAGCCCCGCTGCGGCGAGAAGCAGGGCAGACGCCGCGAACGCCGCCATCAGGAACGTGTAGAAGCGTTCTGGCTTGACGGTGTCGGCCACCCGCTGCTCCATCGTCGTGAGCCGCGACACCGGCAGCGACGCATCGAGCTCGTGGACCTGCCGGGTGACGGCGCTCCCTAGCGCCGCCGGCGGAACGCCATCGGCCTGCACGACGAGGCTCATGAAACGGAAGAAGCCTTCGATCTGTGCATCCCTGACCTGCGCGAACGGCTGGTAGACGACCGGGAACGCTTCTTCGTTGAGCCTCCCGTGCTTGATGTCGGCCACAACACCGACGATCGTCATCCACGGAGCGGACGCGTCGTCCCGTGGACCCCATTTGATCCGCTCGCCGACCGGGTTGCGGTCCCGGAAGGACTGCCGGGCGAGGGTCTCGTTGACGATGACCACCAGCGGGCTTCCGGGCGTCATCTCGAACCCGAGGAAAGACCGGCCGCGCCTGAATGGAACGCACAGCGTCCGAAAGTAGTCCCCTTCGATTGCCACGAGCGCCGTGACCGCCGCCGGGCGATTGCCGACTTCGCCGGGACGCTCGAGTGAGAACATTCGCCGTTCGGTCGTCTCCATCGGCAGCGCGGTTGCGCCCGCCGCGAGCTTCACGCCTGGCACGCGTCGGGCGCGCTCCACCATCTCGCGATAGAACCCACGCACCTGCTGCGCGCTCGGGTACATCGATCGCGGGAGGCTGGTATCGAGCGCGAGGAGTTGCTCCGATTGGAAGCCTGGGCTGGTCGCTAGGATACGTACGAAGCTGCGGACGAGCAGCCCGCCGCCAATAGACAGCACCAGCGCGAGCGCGAACTGTGCAGTCACGAGGCCCGCAAGCAGTCGGGATCCTCCCCGACCCATCGTGTTGCCGCGGCTGGCTTCCTTCAGCGCTTCACTGGCTCGACGCGCGACGCGGAGAGCCGGCGCCAGGCCGAAAGCGAGCGCCGTAAGGATTGACAGGCCGAGCGCGAAGGCGAGCACCGTGAGATCGACTCGAATGGCCTCCGGGCGAGGGATGCTGACCGGCAGGCCCGCGACGAGCAGGTCCGTGCCCCAAAGCGCGAACAGCACGCCGAAGAGCCCCCCCGCGAGGCCGAGCAGGAGGCTTTCGATCATGAGCTGCTGAACCACCTGGCGGCGATCGGCACCAAGCGCGACCCTCAGCGCAAACTCGCGCTGGCGGGCGTCGGCGCGGGCGAGGAGCAGGTTCGCGACATTTGCGCACCCCACGAGGAGCAGCATGCCGACGGCCGCGAGCAGGACGAGGAGCAGGAACCGGGACTGCCCGGTCACCGCATGACGCAAGGTGTCCGCGCTCAGGCCGAGGGCGAACCTGGGGTCGGACTTGAGGTCGGCCGGGTAGGCTTCTTCCAGACGGGGAACGAGGCCCGTGAGGTCAGCGCGCACGTGCTCGATGGTGATCCCAGGCTTCATCCGGCCGATGACGCTCGCGTTGTAGCCACTTCCGTAAGCTTGCAGCTCCTCGCTGCTGAACGACCGGGGCGTGAAGACGTCCGCCGGGTGGTTATTGTAAGGAATGCCGCGCGGCGGGAACTCGATGGAGGCGGGCAGGACCCCGACGATCGAGTAGTTCACGCGGTTCAGTCTGAGTTGGCGGCCGAGGACTTTTGTGTCGCTGCCGTAGGCGCGCCTCCACAGGCCGTGGCTGATGACCGCGACCTCGCGACGCTGCCGCTCCTCCTCAGTGGTGAAGACCCGGCCGAGCGCCGGTTGAATGCCGAGCAGCGAGAAGAGGTTCGCGGTCGCAGCCACCGCGTCCACCTGCTCCGGCTGCTCAATCCCTGACAGTTCAATCTGCCTGTTCTCGAACGCCGCAGTCTCCGCCAACGACCGGTTCAACCGGGCCACCGCGTCGTAGTCGGGCGCAGAAAATGGCACGGCCGTCGTCTCCATCCTCGGGAAGGACTCCGAGAGCATTGCGAGGCGATCGGGTTGCGCATAGGGCAACGGCTGCAGCAGGACGCCGTTCACGAGCGAGAATATCGAGGTAACCGCCCCGATGCCGAACGCGAGCGTGACGACAGCCAACGCGGTGAACCCCGGGTTCTTTTGCGTCAGGCGAACCGCGTAGCGAATGTCGCCGAGGAAGCCGGTCATGGCACACTCTCCGATATGCGCGCAGCCTGGGAGATTCGAGGGAAGTCCGAGGCACGGAGCGCGCACAGGACGAAACAAATGGCGTGCCGCCGGCGAGCCGCGGCCTAACCCGCTGTGCAGACACCCTTTTGTCGCGACCGCTGGGCGGCGGCGGCGTTCGGCGCCGGAACGACCCGTCCCGGAACCGAACAAGCGACCGCTCGGGTTCAGTTTAGTCACTGACAGCCGCAAGTGGCCTTCGTTTGGTACACATCCGAGTCGCCGCATGCGGTCAGCAACGCTTGAAGTTGTTCACACCGTTGCCGCCTGCCCGAAAACCTGAACTGGCCCGTCCTCGATCGAGCCGGGCAGCCAGATCGGAACATGCGGCCACACTCTCAGTGCCCGTTTCCCGGCTCCTGATCAGCGGGCGTGTGCCCCTCGGTCGCCAGTACCCGTTGATACCCGTCACGCATCAAAGAGCTCGGGAGGAACTGCGAATAGGGTTAGCTTCGGACCAGCCCATCCTGTTACCCGGTGTTCGGGGCCAAATTGTTCACTGATTGTTCACTCCTTTGCCGGGCTCTTGCGGCGGCGCCAACAGAAGCGCCGCGCCATGAGCCAGCCCTCACCCACCTTGTCCATACAACGACCCGGCTCTCGCGGCGTGCCCGGGGCCTGCTACTCGGCGGCGACAACGTGGCACCGGCCCGCGTGGGCTGGCTCCGTCACGACGCACCATGCCTGCTGATTCTAGGTCAGACACGCATGCTAGAATCAGCCCTTTTCCGAGAGCGAGGAGCCCCGTGTCCCGTGACCTCTTTGACCTCGTCGCGCAGTTGGCCGGGGACTATCGAGAACGTGTGGCCGCGATGCCGGTGGCTATGAGCCACACCGCCGACGAGTTGCTGGCCCACGTCCGGGCGGAGCTCCCCGATGACGGCGAGTCCCCTGAGGACGCGCTGCGCGCGCTGGTGGCGGCCGTCGAGCCGGGCCTCACTCACACGGCGAACCCGCGCTACTTCGGTTTCGTGATTGGCGGATCGACGCCCGCAAGCGTTGCCGCCGACTGGCTCACGTCGGCGTGGGACCAGTCCGGCCAGGCCTTCGCCACCTCTCCCGCAGCCGCCGTCATCGAGGACGTGGTGTCCCGCTGGCTGCTCGACCTCCTGCGGCTGCCCGCCGACTGCGGTGTCGGCCTCGTGACCGGCGGGCAGATGGCCAACTTCACCGCGCTCGCCGCGGCCCGCAACGCGGTGCTTCGGCAGCACGGCTGGGACCCCGACACCGGCGGCCTCCAAGGGGCGCCGCCCATCACCGTTCTGTCCGGCGAGTGCTCTCATGCCACGGTGCACACGGCGATCCGTCTTGCCGGGCTCGGCACGCGCAACGTCGTCACCGTGCCGGCAGACGACCAGGGGAGGATGCACCCCGACGCGCTGGAGACGGCGCTCGACGCGTGCGCAGGGCCGACGATCGTCTGCGTCCAGGCCGGCAACGTGAACACCGGCGCGTTCGACCCGTTCCCTCGCGTGGCCGCGCTCGCCAGCAGCCGGGGCGCGTGGCTTCACGTGGACGGCGCCTTCGGCCTGTGGGCCGCGGCGTCGCCGAGGTTCAGGTATCTGTGCGATGGCGTTGAGGAGGCGGACTCCTGGGCCGTGGACGCGCACAAGTGGCTGAACGTGCCCTACGACAGTGGCATCGTCATCATCCGCGACCGCGACGCGCACCGCCGCCTGAAGACCGCCCGCTGCTCGTACGCGGGTACGGCCGCCGCCGATCGCCGCGACGGCTCCCAGTGGGTGCCCGAGAACTCGCGGCGCGCCCGCGCCTTCGTGCTCTACGCCGCGCTGAGAAACTTCGGTCGCCAGGGCGTCCAGCGGCTCGTGGAGCGCTGCTGCGACGCGGCCAGCTCGTTCGCCAGCCGGCTGGCGGCGCTGCCGGACGCGCGCCTGCTGAACGACGTCGTGCTGAACCAGGTGCTGTGCCGGTTCGAGCCGGCAGGTGTCGAAGACGTGGACCGGTTCAACGCCGACGTGGCGGAGCGGGTCCAGCGCGACGGCGTTTGCTGGCTGGGCACGACGCGCTGGCAGGACCGGACAGCCCTCCGGATCTCCGTCTCGAATTGGCAGACCACGCTGGCGGACGTGGAGACATCGGTCGCCAGCATCGCGGCGGCCGCGCGGGCGTGCGCGCCGGCGCCGCAGGCGTGAACCGTCGTTACCGCTCGGAACCCGGTCGGTCCAGCGAGATCCGCTTGTGGTTCTCCAGCTCGATCGGCAAGCCGACGCTGCTGTCGGTCTCCGAGCGTGAGCGAAGAGCTCGAGGCCTGGTCGCCGCCATTCCCGGGGTTCTTCGTGTACTACCCAAGTCGGCGTACCCAGCAGCCGAGGGCGCGGACAGCCGCCGTCATGTCTCCAACGAACGGGATCGACGTCCGAGGACTTGAACAGCCGAGGTTCGAGGCCGCTCACTGAACGTCCCTCGATTGAGCGTAGGGCGGTGCAGGACTTGATCAATCGCCGAATTCCGTCACGCGGTCGGCCGGCCGAAGGGCGGCGATGTAGTAGTCGGGCGCATGGTGCGCAGCCGAGTATCGGTACGGCCGTCGACGACGCTTCTCGGTGGCGAAGAACGCCAGGACCGAGCGTGGAATGTGCCTCAGGCTTGGCATCTGCTCGACCGCAGCTTCCGATCGTTCCCAGGTACTGCCCGTAAAACGGTACTCGATGCCGAAATGCACGAAGGGCCCGTACGGTGCCGGAGGCAGCGTGGGAACCGGATCCTCCGGAACGATGTGACGGAACATCCGTGACTCGATGCGATCCCCGACTGGCGGGAGGGGACCCGCGATCGCCATTGGCTGTCCGAACGTGTACACCGCGCGCAGCCGATCGGTGATCGCCCGGTGAGCGCTGTTCCCGGCCACCATCAGGGCGAACAACGCTGCCATCGCCCCGCCAAGGCTGTGCCCCGTCACGTACAGCGCCTCGAGCGGGTGTTCGACCTTCGCGCCGTGATTGGCGAGCGACCGCCCCTGCATCGCGGCGGTCAGCTCCTGCAGGACCGCCCAGAACGTGGCCCGGACGTTGCGGTGAAAGCCGGCGTGGACCCTTACCTTCTGAGCGCCGTCACACAGTGACAGGCACGTGGAGTCGCGCCCCACGTCCGCATCGCCCAGCCAGTTCCCCAGCCGTCCCGGCTCCGTTCCCCTGAAGCAGACAATGACCACACGGCCGCACTTGCTCTGAACCAGGTACACGGTCGAGTAGATCAGCATGGCGTCCACGGCCTGTGCGATGTGGACACAGGCGTGCCCGGGGAGGCCCAACCTCGTCATGATCGTCGAGACGGTGTCGGTGTCCGCGTAGGCGTACCCGGCGCACGTGCCCAGGACGTGCGCGACGGTCGCGTCGCGCACATCCGGGCCCGCCACGTGCGCGGTTGTCAGCACCTCGGCCAACCGCGGGTAGATCGGGAACGGATCCACGCACGTCGCCGCGCCGGCGATCCGGTTCGGGGTCATCGCTCGGAGCCCTCCATCACGAGTCCGTCGTCCCGACCCCGTATGCGGCGGCCTGGGGCCGCCGTTCGTCCTTGAGCCCTTCGCCCAGCCGATCGCAGCGGCGGCAGAACCATGCGAGTCATCGGAACCTCTCTTTCCAGTCATCACCATGGGCAAGAGGCGTTCCGGCCGTCGGCGGCGCACTTGCCCGGCGCCTAAGTCGTTGTCGGCAAATGAGGTACGTGCTCACGGCACGCCCCGGGGACGCTCCCAAGGCTGGCGCCGTCATGTCGTCTGCTGCGACTGCTGCGGTCGGGCTTCACCGGAAGGGAGTGGGTCAGGCGGAAAGCACGCCAGGCCAATACCGCATCCAGCGACGAAGCTCCGATCGGTGTTGCCAGTCGCGATCGCGGGGGTCCACGCGGTGCGACGTCGCGATCAGCTCATCGAACTTCGCTTCGACGACCGTGGCGATCGATTCGTCTTCCACGACGAGCAACAGCTCGCTCTCCCAGTAGCCCGCGGTGACATCGAAGTTGGCGGAGCCCACAACACAGACCCGCCCGTCGACGCTCATCGTCTTGGCATGAACGTGCGGCCGGATGTCGCCAAGCGACGGGGCCCACCCCGGCTGATTCGGAACGACCAGCTCGTAGCACTCGCCGCCGGCCGCCACCACCGGATCCATGCGCGAGTGAACGAACGACGTGGCCACTGTGCGAGCCGCCGCCCACGGCCCCTCGAACGGCCCGTCGTTGTGCCGGGGCGTGAGGTTCCCGACCAGCGTGCGGACGCGGACGCCGCGCTTCAGGGCCCGGAGCAGCGCGTGCTGGATCTCGAGCAGCAGCGGGAAGCCGTTGACGACGTACACGTGCGAGCGCGCGCTGTCGATCAGGGCGAGGTACGCCTCGACGGAGTGCGCATCGCGAAGACCGCGATGGACGATGACGCGCGCCTTCGACGTGCCGGCCCGGGGACACGCGGGAATGTCGAACGGCGGCGCCGCCGGCGTCCGTCCAGGCCTCGAGGAAGGACCGCTCGAGTGCGGCGACGGCCGGACCTTCGACTCGCACACCGGCAGTCCAGCCATGGCACCATCCTCCATGCCATCCCGGCTGTGAGCGCTACCTCCTCGAATCCGGTGTAGTACTCGTGCGACAGGTTCCGTCCGCCGAGCAGCGCGACCTGGTTGTCCACCACGACGAGCTTGCGGTGGTCGCGCTGTTTTCAGGTCCTCGAGCGACGAGTCGCGGCGTGATGGGCTTTCCGAGGCGAAGCTCCACCCCGGGACGCGTCGAGAGCCGCTCGAGAATCGGGTTGCGCAAACCGAATGAGCCATGCAGGCCGTGCAGCGAGTCGACGAGCACGCGGACCGTCACTCCCCGCGCCGCCGCCGCAGCCAGCGCTGCCTCGACCGGCCGGCCGACATCGTCATCGAGCGCCATGTACACCTGGAAGTGCACGCAGCGTTGACTGTGCTCGATGGCCTGAAGCAGCCAGCGCCGCGCCTTGGAGTTGTCCAGCTCGACCTCGATGCGGTTCCCCGCGATCGTCTGACTGCCGGTCGTCGCGTCCAGACGCGTGCCGAGAGACGGGCTGCCGGACCGCGTCTCGGACGCCGATGGAGTGAACGCCAACAGCTCCTCGGGTCGGAGCGCTGCAAAGCCGATCGTCGATGGTCGATACGGACCGCGACATACGATCGCCAGGACGGCAAACCCACAGGCTCGCATCCGCGCGGCGGTGCGAGCGAGCCGCACGGCATCGAGAACGGCTGACACATCGTGCGCGTCCCCTTCGTCGAGCACCGCGCCCGTGTCGATCACGATGGGCGGCAGCCCACACGCGCGCAGCCTCGCGCGGAGCGAGCGGCAGCTGCGGGCGGAGCGTACGCGGACTCCGACCGGGCTCTGCCCAGGTGACGTTCCGCACCGCCTGCAAATCGGCGGCGTCCATGTCGGCATCGAAGAGCAGGCGTGGGCGCGCGTTCGGGGTGAGGACCTGTACCCGTGCGTCACGACAAGACGGTCCTGCCACCCGCCGGATCCTCACTTCGAGCCACCGCCAGTGAATCGCAGAGGCCGGAGGCCAGTTCGTACGTTCCGTCGCGGCTGAAGGCTCGGGCGACAACCGTACCGTTGTGCGCGAAGGCGAGTTCCTGGTTCGTGACGGGCGTTCGCGGGCCGACGGCGTACTCCGCTCGCACGCGGATGGACGTGCCGTCGTCCACCAGGTCCGGAACATCGATGGCTCTCAACCGCTCCGCTCTGCTTGCACCCACGGCCTTCCTCACAGTCAGCCCAGTCGATCGGGCGCCTCTCGAACCCGCCCCGACGCGGGTTGACGACCTGCGCCTCGGCGGACACCGTCGCGGTCCGGGCCGTTGCGGCCGGGAGTGGGCGCCTAACACTCCCCCAACCCAGCGCCCGGATCCCGTCCCTCGTAATGGGCCGCATCATCTTCGACTTGCACGACGAGAGACACGCCGTTCTCGTCCTTGCGCGCCAGCCACCGGTTGCCAGCGTCCGGGCGATCGAGGATGGCATCCAGTTGGCGCAGGTTACGGCGCGAAAGCCTCACGTATACGCTGTCCCCAATGACGCTCACAAACATGTCCTCTTCTCCGACTTCTCCGGCGCAATGCGCGCCGTCAAACGGCGACGATCACCGGAAGGTCGCCACGACGATCGTCAACACCGCCAGGGCCGTTGGCACCGCCGCAGGCTCATGACGGCTCATGTGCGTCGCCGCCGCTCCCCCCATGAGTGCGGCCAGACACGCCGCGGCGACGCGCGTCAGGATCGGCGCGATACCGGTTGCTATCGGTCCCACGAGGCCGATCGCGCCGAGCACCTCCGCAACACCCAGAAGCTTGATTTGAACCTCAGAAACCGACTGCATCCAACCCATGTGCGGGTTCGCGGCGAGCTGCGCCTTCGACCGGACCAGCTTTAGCGTCCCCGCTGCTCCGAAAGCGAACGCCAGCACAATCTGAATCACCCAAAGGGCCATCTCTAACCTCCCGACAAGACATGAACGGCGTTGTCGACGCCGGCCGCGTTGCAGTGACGCCCGACCCAGGGGCAAGTTCGGTTCCAATCGGCCGGCCCGGTGATGTCGTTGAATTCCAGGACGTTGGGGAGGGCGTGCGCCGCGTGATATTGCCGGCGTGACGAGATTGAGGCAGATGCCGCCCGGCGATCGCGGCCACTCTGCGGTCAGCTGTCTTCGGGGCGGCCTCGGAAGCTCTGATGTCGCGGAACAGCGTCACGCCCAGGAAGCACGCCTCGCAGGGGACCGCTACACACTCGATCTGCATGGGACACTCGGCGGCGAATGGGGTGGCGGTGCTCGAACAGTCCGCCGGTGTCTCACCGATACGGCCACGCGAGCGGCGACACGCACGGAACGAGTGGCTCCATTTCGTCACCGCGTCTCCCACGCGACACCCTTCAGCGAGGCCGCGTGACTGATTCCAAAGCCGCCCCGTGTCCGCACACCGTGCCTGGCGGGCATCAGTCTTGCGGTGCGGGAGGGTGCGGCTCGGGGCCGAGGCTGCTGCGAAGTCCGCAGCGCCGATTCCAGTGAAGGAGAGGAAGTCGTGAACAAGGTGATCTTCGTCGGGTTCGACACGGAACAGAAGGCATACGAGGGCCAGCGTGCCCTGCATGACATGCACAGGGACGGCACACTCACGCTGTTCAACGACGCCGTCGTGGTGAAGACACCCGGCGGAATCGTCGCGGTGCGGCAGGCGCCCGGCGCGGAACCGATCGGAACGTTCGGTGGAATGCTCACGGGCGGCCTCGTCGGGTTGCTGGGCGGACCGGTCGGCGCCGCTGTGGGCCTCGGCGCGGGCACGCTCATCGGCGCTGCCTTCGACCTCACCAAGGAGGGCCTCGACCAGGACTTCGTCGAGGACGCCGGCGCCCGTCTCGAGGCGGGCAAAGCCGCGGTGATCGCCGAGGTCGATGAGCACTGGCAGGCGCCCCTCGACACACGCATGGAAGCGCTCGGCGGGACGCTCCTGCGCCGGACGCAGACGCAGATCGAGGATGCGTACCTGGAGCGCGGTGTGGAAGCGGCTCAGAAAGAGCTGGCCGGCTTGGAGGCCGAAAAGCTCGGGCAGGTGACAACGGCGCAGACCGAGAAGGCGCGCAAGCAAGCCGAGAAGATGCAGGCCAAGATCGACGCGGCCAGGCAGAAACTCCAGAAGAGGGAAGACGAGCTTGCCGCCACGATGCGGGCGGTCAGGGACGAGGGGGACAGCAAGATCGCGATGCTCGAGGCGCAGAAGCGGACGGCGGCTGCGGAATCGCAGGCCCGTCTCGACGATCGGCTCGCAGACCTGCGCGGGGAGTACCAAGGCCGAACCAAGCGGCTGCAAGAGGCATTGGATCGCCGCAAGGCGGCGCGCGCCACCTCGGTGGCATGACCGTCGAGAGAGAGGCCGGGGTGCACACCGTGCACCCCGGAACCGCCTCGGGCGCGACGGTCGTCCCGCGACGAAATGACGCCGTCAGCCTTGGGAGCGTCGCTGGGGCGTGCCGGGAGCCCCCCGGTCGTCCGTCAAGTAGCCCATTTGGCGACAAGGACTTAGGCGCCGGCCTGGCGTGCCGCCGACGACCGGAACGTCTCTTGCCCAAGGCGGTGACTGGAAAGAGAGGTTCCGATGATTCGCATGATTTCGCTGCTGGCCCTGAGTTTCGCTGCCACGATGACGGCCACGGCTCGACTGGCGCCCGGCCTGCCCGAGCGACTGGACGACTACCTCACCACCACCGTGAAGCTCACGGCGGAGGAGCGCGCGCGGCTCGTGGCGGGCGAGCCGGTCACACGGCTGCTCGACGCGGACGAGAACAAGGAGGTCGGGGTCTTCGGTGCCGTGTGGGTGGACGCGCCGATGGGCCGGTACGTCGGCCGGGTCAAGGACATCGAGACGTTCGAGCGCGGGGGCGGATTCAAAGTGACCCGGCGCATCAGCACGACCCCGAGGGCCGAGGACTTCAAAGAGATGCGCATGACCGACGAGGACGTCGCGGACCTGCGGACGTGCACCGTGGGCAACTGCAAGGTGAAACTCGAC
The DNA here is from genome assembly GCA_963744445.1 of uncultured Acidobacteriota bacterium. Taxonomy (GTDB): domain Bacteria; phylum Acidobacteriota; class Vicinamibacteria; order Vicinamibacterales; family Fen-181; genus CAVUTP01. The sequence continues at coordinate 199,687 of CAVUTP010000006.1, read as the reverse complement.
GAGAAGGGCCTCGCGCGATTCCAGAACGAGATCGACTGGAGCGCGCCGGATCACAAGGCCGCGGTCGAATCGCTGATGCGGCAGCTGGCGCTCGAATACGTGACCGGGTACGTCGAAGGCGGCGACGAACGGCTCGCTGTCTATCGCGACAAAGCCCGGCCGACCTTCGTCGCCCGGGAGTTGCGCCAGATGATCGACGAGGCGCCCGAGCTCACCGGCTACCTGCCTCTCCTGCGCCGGTCCCTGCTGGAGTATCCCAAGACGACGGTCGGGGTGTCGAGTTCCTTCCTCTACTGGCAGGAAACGCAGTTCGGCCTGAAGCCGACCGTCCGCATCAGTCACCTGGTGATTCGCGAGGGCACGAACGAGAGTGTTGTTGCTTCGAAGATGCTGTACGCGAACCACTACTTCTGGACCGGCCTCGAGTTGCGGGTGCTGCTCCCGGATCCGTCGCGCGGCGCCGGCTTCTGGTTCGTCACGATTTACCGGGGCCGGGCAGACGGGTTGAGCGGGTTCACCGGTCGGGTCGTGCGGGGACGAGTACGGAGCGAAGTGGAGAAGAGCGCGCTGATGGGACTGAAAGCCACGAAGCGAATACTCGAAGGAGGGCCGCAATGACCAACGACGGGAACAGCGCCCACCGGGTCATCGCGGATCGGCTGCGCGCGGAGCCCTTCGGTCGGACAACCGCGTGACCGAATTCGGCGATTAGTCAGCGGAGGCGGGTGGGCTCGAGTCATACCCGAGGAGCCCATCCCTTCTGTCTTCTTCAGGATACTCGGCTTCGCCGAACGCTATCTTCAGCTGGCTCAGGTATCACCGTAGCCCCGGTGACACCGAAGTGGGCGGGGGTTCACCAAGTCGAACTCTCGACCGCTCCGCGTTCCTTGCACTCGCGGCTTTCCTCACAGGCCGCTCCAGTCGATTGGCCGCGTCTCGATGGGCGGCCGTGCGAGACAGGACGTGCAGATCGGAGATGTGCGCAATCCGAATCACCTGTTGCACCCGGAGGAAACCGCCGGAACGGGTCTCCACCTGCACCGACCATGCCAGCCGTCGAGGGCGGCCCGCAAGGACGACGGCGTGCGCGGATTGCACCGCCGTCCGCGTTGGCGCTGGCCCCGCAGGTCGCCCACCTCCGTTTCATCGCCGCCTTTCGATGGCCAGCTGACGACGCTCCTGAGGCTGCCGCCTTCATTTCGTCGGTGACGGAGCGGGAAACACTCCGAGGACCGAGCACGACCCTCCGTGGCACGGCCGATCGCGACGATCCCCGTTCCGCGACCGTTGGAGTGGAACTTGCGGATCCCCGGGCATGAGCGCGAATGCGCAACTCGGGGGCGCCACGGCACGCCCGCGGCATCACCGAGCCTTCGTCGCGGCAACGGGCTGGATCGCAGGGGTCGGGGCACTTGTGGTCTATCTGGGAGGTGTCCGGTTTCTGCTTCACCAGGCGGCGCGGTGGGTGACCACGTGCGAGCAAATCATCCGCCGCGCGCTGGGCTGCCCCTAAATCCCTGAGCTCGCGTGGGTTGACGATGCTCGCTCCAAGCCGGCTCTGGGCTTTGGGCTGTCGGCCCTCGGAGAAGAGCGTCAACACAAACGAATCTCGGTGTAGATCCCGGACCTCGCCGCGACGTGGGTTCCACGGCGATCCGCCACGAGCTAACAGCCGCTCCCGCGGCGTGAGGACATCAATGTTACGAGTGATCACCGAGCGGCAGGGGAACCGCTACACGCTCGACCTGCATGGGACACTCGGCGGCGAATGGGTGGCGGTGCTCGAACAGCACTGGCGCTCCATCATGCACGACGAGCCGTCCGCGAAGGTCAGGCTGGTGCTGTCCAACGTCGACTTCATCGATCCGGCCGGTGAACGGTTGCTCCGGGGGATGGCTGAGCACGACGTCGAGTTCGTCGCGGGCGGGTGCCTGAATCGATATGTCGTCGACAGCCTGAAAGCGGATGTACCCGCGCATGGAGGACGGCGATGACATGTGCGGAGAGGAGTCGTAGCGCGCAGCACCCCGGCTCTCAGGAGAGGGCAGACGAGCTTGCACGCCACGATGCGACGGTGCCAGGGACGAGCGGGACAGCAGATCGCGATGCTCGAGGCGCAGGCGAACGGCGGCTCGCGGACGCGCTGATCGGCTCACGGACGCGCCGCACGTCATGCAGTGGTTCGTCTTTCTCGCGGCGGCTGGCGTCGTCGTCTTCCTGTGCCTGCTCATCCTGCGCCCGTTCTTTCGCATTGGGGCCTGGTCAGCCGTGCTCGCGATTACGTGCTATCCCCTCTATCAGCGGCTGGCCCGACGAACCGGCCGTTTGGTGCTGAGCGCGTTCGTCACGAGCGCGCTGATGGTGCTGGCCGTTGTCGTGCCGCTCGCGTTCGTTGGCGGTGCTCGCCGTCAGTCAACTCGCGGCGCTCGGCGACTCGCTGCGACACGCCTTGCTCGATCCCGATGGTACGAGCCGGCGCGTCACGGCGGCGTTCGCGCCCCTCACGCAGCGCCTGGGCCTGAACCCCGAGGCGATCGTGGCATGGGTGAGCGCGCACACGAGCGAGTGGATCGCCGGCGCCGGGCAACACACGTTGTCCGCGGTGGCAGGGGTTGGCGGTGCAGTGGTCTCGTTCGCCTTGACGGCCTTCGGCACGTTCCTCCTGATTCGCCACGGCGACAAACTGGTGGCCACGATTCCAGACCTTCTTCCCTTCGAACCGGCGCGGAGCGAGGCCCTGCTCCTTCGGATCCGGGACGTCGTCTTCGCCAGCGTCAACGGGGTCGTGGCGATCGCGGCAATACAGGGAGTCCTGTGCGGCGCCATGTTCTGGCTGCTCGGTGTCCCAGGGGCGGCCCTGTGGGGCCTGGTCACCATGTTCGCCAGCATGGTGCCGTTCGTCGGCACGGCCGGCGTCTGGGTGCCTGGGACGATCTATCTGCTCACGACGGGCGCCTGGCCGAAAGCGATCGTGCTCGCCGTGTGGGGAGCGGCGGTCGTGAGCAGCGTCGACAACATCTTGAGACCGCGACTGCTCGCCGGCCGTGTCCAGTTGAGCGGGGTCGTCCTGTTCGTCGCCATGCTCGGCGGGCTGCAGGCGTTCGGAGCAGTCGGCATCATCCTCGGCCCGGTTCTCTTCGCCACTGCAGCCGCCATCCTCGACGTGTTGCGCGAGATGCAGCGATCCCACGCGCCCCGACCTGACGCGTCCGAGCAGAAGGTGCCGTGACCCCGGGGCTCGAAGGATCCTGGTCGGTCGACTTCCGCGACCGGACGCCGAGGCCGGTCAGCGCGAGCGGGTGTCGCGACCGCCGCCGGCTTGTGGCTTCGGCCGGACGATGCCCAGGCGACGCATGGTCGAGACGAGCGAGGTGCGCTTGAGGCCAAGTCGTGCGGCCGCACCCTGGGTGCCGCCGATGACCCACCCGGTCTCATCCAGCGCGCGCAGGATGTGCTCGCGTTCGGCCTCCTCCAGCGTCACGGGCGCCGAGGTCGGAAGCGCGGGAGACTCGAATTCCGAACGGGGCACGGTCAGCGTCGGCCCTTGCGACAGGATGACGGCGCGCTCGATCACGTTCTGCAGCTCGCGCACGTTGCCAGGCCACGACCAGCGGCACAGCATCTCCATGCTCTCGCGCGAGATCGACTCGATGGGCCGTCGCAGCCGCTTGGCGAACCGCTGCGCGAAGTAATGGACGAGCAACGGAATGTCTTCGCGGCGTTCACGCAGCGGCGGGATCCTGATGGGAAACACGTTCAGCCGGTAGTACAGGTCCGCTCGGAATTCGCGCTTCGCAACCATCTCCTCGAGCTCGCGGTTGGTGGCCGCGATGAGCCGGAAGTCGACGTGAATCGTGCGCGTGCTCCCCAATCGTTCGATCTCGCGCTCTTGAAGCGCGCGCAGCAGCTTCGCCTGCAACTCGAGCGGCACGTCGCCGATCTCGTCGAGGAACAACGTGCCCTGGTGAGCCAGCTCGAAACGGCCGACCTTCTGCGCCAGTGCCCCCGTGAACGCTCCGCGCTCGTGGCCGAACCACTCGCTCTCGAGGAGTCCGGCCGGGGAGGTTGCGCAGTTCACCGTGACGAGCGAGCGCCCCCGGCGCTCGCCGGCGGAGTGAATCGCCCGCGCGATCAACTCCTTGCCGGTGCCCGTCTCGCCGAGCACCAACACGGTGGCGTCGGTCGCAGCCACGGTCGCGACCTGGCTCAGGATCCGTTTCAGCGCCCGGCTCTCTCCGACGATCTCTCCGAAATGCTGGGCGCCGCGGATCTCTTCTTCGAGATAGATGTTCTCGCGGGCGAGGCGGTCCTTGAGCGCGGCAATCTCGCGAAATGCGAGCGCATTCTCGAGCGCCATGGAGATCTGTGCAGCGGCCTGGGCGATCCAGTTCGCTTCCTCGGGCGTGAACGGAGCCGGCGACCGACGATTCAACACGAGAAAGCCCAACGTGCTCGCGGGGCGTGGCGAGCGGAACGAAACACGCGCGCTTCAATCCTGCCGCGGTGATGTTGCGTCGGATCCCCTCGCGTCCCGTCCAGTCGAACTGCTCCAGGTCCATGTCCACGGGGCGGCGCTCCGCCAGCCACGTCGCGAACGGCTCCGTCTCGGGGCGCAATTCTGCCGTGAGCTCGTCGGTCCACCCCACGCCATGCGCGGTGAGTGCGTAGCGCCCCATCTGCTCGCTTGCCGGTTCCAGGAGAAACAGACGCCACGTCGTCATGCGCGACGATACGCTGCAGGTTTGGCGCGATTGCGGCGGCGAGCGACGCGACGTCGCGCGTGGTCACCGCATTGGTCAGTTCGAGCAGCGCTCGAAGGTGTTCGGGGTTCCGCCTGCAGGTGGCTGTCATGCACGGCCGCCTCCTGGGGACCGGCGCAAGCCGGGATTGAAGGCAAGGTGGTAGCCCATCGCCGTCGCGCACACGCCCAGTCTCACGGTCGCCATTCGCTCTGTGCGCAGCCTGATGTGGCCGGAACCGTTGATTTTGTTTCGTCACGCCCTCCCGTGTCAACGCGGGTCGACTTGTCCTTGATTCGCTCTGCCTTACCGGTGATGTGAACGTGGGGCGTGTCCGGCCGCAGCTGCGCCGGAGGACGCCAGCGCAGGCGGGTCACCGCGGCGCGGCAGCGGCACCGAGCTGTCGGCCACGTTGCTCGGCTCGAGCAGGGGAAGTGCAGGCGCCTCGCGACTCTTCACCGTGTGGCGGTGGGCGCCGCCGCAGGGTTCATCGGGCGGTGAGGACTGCGCGGGACGCTCGTCTCACGACCTGCTCCGTTGTAGACCCGAACAGCGCCAGTGCGGCACCACTGCGACCCTGGGCACCCATGACGATCAGGCCCGCGTCCTCTTCGTCGGCGATGCGCAGGATCTCGCGGTGGGCGCGGCCCACGGCGACGATTGTCCTCACATCGCAGCTGCCCACCGTCTGGTGCGACACGATGTCCGCAAGCTGCTTGCGGGCATCGTCCATCAAGCGCTCCCGCAGCTCCGAGACATGGTCGCGGGCCGTTCCAAGCGGCTCGTCCTCGGCTAGCCACTCGATGGCGTGCACGACCACAACGCGAGCATCGGCCCGCCGGCCGATCTCGACCGCGTACCGAAATGCCTTGACCGACGAAGGCGAGAAGTCGATCGCGCAGAGGATCGGCTTGAGCGGCAGCCCAAGCGGCGGGCTGGAAGGCGCGTCAAGCGGAACGTTCAGCACCGGACACGGTGCCTCCCGCAACACCCTCTCGGTTGCGGCTCCAAGCAGAAGCGCATTGAACGGGTTTCCCTCGTGGATACCCAAGACGATGAGATCGGCCTGCATCGTGGTCGCCTGCTCCACGATCGACGTCGCCGGCTCGCCCTCTGTGACGACCAGTGTGGCGCTCCGCTCGTCGATCCCAGCCGACCACACCGTCTCCCGTAGCCGCTGGATCACCTTCTCACGCGGGCCAGAAGGACTGACGGGGGACGAGTCGAATGTGGGACCACCCGGAGCTGCGGTCGGTAGGAGGGCGGAGGCCGCGAACAGTGCCGTGACATGCGCGCCACACCATTGCGCGATGGCACCGGCGTACGCCAGCGGCCGGACCGACGCCTCGCTCAAATCGACGGGGCACAGAATGCGCTCGAGTTCGAATTCACGCACGGAACACCTCCTCCCCCCTGCAGCTCGCACATCGCGACCGAGATGTCGTCCGGGAACACACCCATGGCCAGCCCGGCGAGAACATGCCTGGCGCGCAGGAGGTCAAGCTCCGTCACACCCATCTCATGCGACCGAAAGTGCCGTCGCCTGCCGTTACGCCACGATCCGGCGCGCGGCGACCGAGAGCACCAGCCGCGTGATGCCGCTGAAGAACATGCTGACGCCGACGAGCGTGCCGATCGCCCAGGCCGAGCTGATCGGCCAGGCGCTCCCGATCATCGCGGCCAGCACCAGCGTCACGATGCCGTCGAACAGCAACCAGCCGCTGCCCGGCCGCCGCCGCAGCTGAAACGACAGCACGAACTCCAGCACGCCCTCGAGCACCAGATAGAACGCCAGCGCCAGCGTCAGCGACGCCAGGCCAGCGCCCGGCCGTGCGAGCAGGTAGAGGCCGATCCCGGCGTAGAGAATCCCGAGCAGAATCTCCCAGACGACGGCGCCGGGGCGGCCCGCCTGCCAGGCGTACGCCAGGTGCAGGATGCCGCTGAAGATCAGCAGCCATCCGAAGAAGACAGTGACGGCCACGCCGGCGATCGCGGGCGAGAACAGCGCCAGCACGCCAGCGGCGATCATCAGCACACTGAGCACGATCGACCACGTCGTCGCCTTGTGGATATCGCCCGTGATCGCGTTCGTCGTCGAGTTCACCATAACATGCTCCTTTTCACGATGCAGAGGTCAACGAGCAGGCTCCGCACGGCGTTTGGCCGCCGTGCAAGGAGCCCGCATTTCATACGCTCAGCGGAGTGCGGATTTCGTCAGTTCCCACGCCTGATGGAGCTTGGCCGATCGCTCGCGGTACTCGGCTCGGATCTCCGCCAGCCGCTTCTCGAGGCGTTGCTTCCGCTCATCCCGCGCGGTTTTCAACTGTTGCGAATGTCGCATCACCTCGAGCTTTGTCATCAAGAGGGCAAGCGTCGTTCCAAATGAGCCAACCGGACGGAGCCCCTCGATTCCGTCATCATTCACAGGCCTGTGCGGTGGTCGCGGCCGTGACGCGGTCGCGTAGCGACGAAATCAAGGCACGAGCCTCGCGGGCGTCGTCGCGCGGGCGACTCACGCGACGAGCAGGGGATTCTCAAACCCAGACCTCATTCGCGCCAGGTCCGATGCGGCCCACGCCGCAGGTCGCCCCGGTACCCCCCGTCCCCCGTGACGCGGGGAGGTCTCGTGCCCTTATCTCGTCACCGTCGCACTGGCTCACTCATCGCCAGGCGTCCGTAACCGTTTGAATGAGAACGGGATACATCGTTCCCTTCAGCCGCGTCCTCGGGAACGCCACTTGCGACCTTTCATCGGCGGAGCCCGACGTCAGGGCTGACCGTGCGCGCATCGCAAATGTGCAAGAGGAGAAGGACAATGGAGACACCAAACACAGAACCGGGAACCGCGTCCACACTCAAGGCCTACGAGGACAAGATCGCCGCGCAGATTCATGCGGCGAACACCCGCATCGACGAGTTCGAGGCGAATTCGAAGCCAAGGCGGGCACAGGCAGAAATCACCGCGATCAATGGCCTGAAGGCCGCCAGACAACACATCGAACGGAAGCTGGTCGACCTCAAGACGATGCGAGACGCGCAGGTCGCACGCGCCAAGACCGACATCGATGCGGCGACCGTGGCACTCCAGGCGTCGCTCGAAGACTTCAGGCGCAAGTTCACGACACCGTCGGAGACGAAGTGACTGCGGGATCGCCGCACTTGGAACTTGGATGACCAGCGCTACCTGGATCGCCGTTGCATTACTCACGCCCTTCTGGTGGGGCTTGGGTCTCTTCATCCTGGCGAGGCTCGGGGACGTGTCGCCACCGTTGCGGCCGCGCGTCTCACATCTGTTCGATTCGTTGGAGCGCACGCGCGCGGGGTCGCCGAACGAGCCGGCGACTTCAGGCGCCGCAGCCGCATGACAGGAGCGCCCATGCCTGCTTCACACTCGCGTCAGCCGCAGTCTGCACCTCGTCGCGCGACCAACGCAGGACCCAGTGGTTCGGATAATCAACGGCGTACTGCGGCTTCCGCCCGCGCATCCCCACAGGCAGTGCCAGCCCGACGCTGCGATCAAGGTGTGCGAGCATCAGGGCAGCCGCATCTGCGTAAGGCACGATCATCTGGGGAATCAGCGACGCGAAGACCGGCAGGAAGGACGAGTCCGGCAGGGCCCGCGCTCTCGAGCGGATGACGACGCTTCGGCAGCGCACGTGCGCTGTGTCCTCCTGACGGCCACAGATCGCGTGCCTTGATTTCGTCGCCTCGCTGAGCACGTCATCGCCCCATTGCGGCGCAAACCTGCGCGCGGTCGAGGGATCGAGGGCTTCTCTCCCGCGGACCCACTGGAACACCCTTTGCGGATCAGCCCGGCGTCATGAACCTAACCTCCGTGCGCGAACGTCTGGAACGACGCAGCCGACGCCGGCGCAATACGAATCGGTTCCGGCAGATCGCCAGCGTCGCCGTTCGATACGGCCTCGCCGATCAACTTCGCAAGATGCCCGGCAAGCGCATGCAACAATGGCTGCGCGGGTCCGCAGGCCAGAGCATCGTGGATCTCAGCACGCCCGTCCGCATCCGGCTGGCGCTGAGCGACCTGGGCACCACGTTCATCAAGTTCGGTCAGATGCTGAGCACGCGGCCGGATCTGGTTGGGCAAGATGTAGCAGCCGAGTTGACGCACCTGCAAAGCCAGACGCCGCCCGATGTGCCAGGCGCGGCGGAGGCGACGATTGAAAAGGAGCTCGGAAGTCCGCCCACGACCCTGTTCGCTTCGTTCGAGCCGACACCGTTTGCATCAGGCTCGATCGCGCAGGTGCACCACGCCCGTCTGCACAGCGGCGAGAACGTCGTCGTCAAGGTTCAGAAGGATGGCATCGAGAGTCGTGTCGAAGCCGACCTGAGCATGCTCGCGGATCTCGCGGCACTGGCCGAACGCCATGTCGACGGCCTGAAGCCGTACCACCCGGTCGCCGTCGTCCGTCAGTTCACGAAGATGATGCGCGCTGAGCTCGATTTCCTGAGCGAACTGCGCAACATCGAGCAGTTCCGCCAGAGTTTTGCCGCAGACAACACCGTGCATTTTCCGGTCCCGTATCCCGAGCTGTGCTCACGACGCGTCCTGACCATGGAGCGACTCGAGGGCGCGCTCGTGTCGCAGGTCAAGATACTCCCCGGTCCGAACCCTGAGATGGACGAGTTCGCGCGGCGCGGCGCGAACATGTACTTGGAGATGATCTTCCGTGACGGCTTCTACCACGCGGATCCGCATCCCGGGAACCTCATGCTCCTGCCCGGTGGCGTCGTGGGAGTGCTCGATTGCGGCATGGTGCAACGGCTGGACGACGAACTGCGCGAGGCCATCGAGGACCTGCTCCTCGCGGCGGTGCATCGCGATCCGCAAACCGTCACCGAGGCGGTGTGGGACCTCTGCACAACGCCGCCCACGACCGAGCGCCAACGGCTGCAGTCCGACATGACGGAGCTCGTCACCGAGTACGCGGGGCAGAGCATCGGCAGCGTCGATGTCGGCATGCTGGTCAACAGCCTGACGGCCGTCATCTATGAAAACCACCTGTTCCTGCCTCCGGGCGTGATGCTGCTGCTGCGCATGCTCGGCGAGCTCGAAGGGACCGCCAAGCAGCTCAATCCACAGTTCGGCCTGTTCGAGTTGATTCAACCGTATGCCGAAGACTCTGCCAGGCGCAGGTTGGCCCCCAAACGTGTCTGGCTCCAGGTGCAGCGGGGCGCGCGGGCATGGGAGCGTCTGCTGCGCACGGTCCCGGACGACCTCAACGACATGCTGGCGAGCATGCGCGCCGGGACCCTGAGCGTGCACCTCGATCATCGACGTCTCGACCCTGTCGTCAATCGCTTGGTGCTGGGTCTGCTGACGTCGTCGCTGCTTCTGGGATCATCGCTCCTCTGGAGCCTGCACGCCGAACCGGTCGTCGGAGGTGTTTCCCTGTTCGGCGCGATCGGCTGCGCGGCGGCGTGCATCATGGGCGTGACCCTGTTCCGCGACATCAGGCATTCCGAACGCCCACCAGAAGACAGGTGACCGGGGAAAGCGCCCGCGATCACCCCGCGGCTGCTGGCGCGCGCGTATTTGCGCCTCAGCCAGCCGGTCGCCGCTGGCAGGCTTGGTGCGGTGGGCGGCAAAGCCTACCTCTCGACGTCGCACACCTCAGGGTGGAAGGGTACGCGCCCAAGGCGTCGCGGACGCTCGCCTTTTGTCAGGCGGTGTACGTCGGCAAGTTCGACACCACCGAAGACCGAGGCCGGCGTGCGCGAGGTTTCGCTTGGTGAGGGCGCGGTCTCGTTGCTCGGCGCCTGGAAGAAGGCCGACAGAGCGGGTGGCCGCGGACGCGTTGATCTTCTCGATGCGTCCGGGCAAGCCAACTTCGCCGATCAACCTGCTGCGGCGCTGGGTGTTCCCGGCGTGCGACGAACTGAAGTTCCTGCGGGCGAGCCGGCTGACCTTCCGCCGCACGTATTCGTCGTGGTCGCACGACCAGGGCGTTCCCGGCAAGATGATCGCGCAGTTGATGGGGCACGCGAAGGTCGACACGACCCTCAACGTCGTCTACGCGCAGGTGCTCGTCGCGTCCGATCAGCGGCAGATCGCGTCGGCGCCGAATTACTCGCGATTGTTCACTCGCTCGGAGGGGAGCCGGCTGTAAGTCGTTGAAAGGATGGCTCCTCAGGTAGGACTCGAACCTACAACCCTCCGGTTAACAGGCGGAAAAGCGTCGTTAGCCGCGGCTTGCGGCGAGTTGCTCGCGTGTGCCGGATGGCCCTTCCCACCGCGACGAATCGAGCATTTCCAGGCTTTCGCTTTGTGCGTCTCTTTGCCGCCGCTGGCCGCCCGTTGTTGCACGGAAAGGGCAAGAAAAGGGCAACGACCCTCGCGACTCGGTCGTCCTATCGGCGTCGTCGACGGATTCTCTCATGTGCGATTTGTCGAGCAGCGGACACCGAACCGTGCCGACGTCCACGGGCCGAGGTCTTCCGGCGCGGAGGGATCTCCCTGGCATCCTCGACACCAATGACGAGCCGTTTGCCCATTGCCCGAAACGCCGACTCCAGTTGATCCAATTTCGAGCCGTGTGTCATGGCGAGCAGGCGATCGACCTGGGGTAGATGCCAATCCAAGCGCCTGGCCAGCTCAGCCTTCCCGACCTTGGCGTCGCGCATGGTCTCGTACAGCCGGATCTTCGCTTCGACAAGCGCCGGAACAGTGACCCGGTGTTTCACGGCGATCGCTGATGGCAACGGAATGTCGCGGCGGTCCTTGATGTAGGCGTCGATCACGGTTGCAAGCGCGTCTGCCGCATGAGTCAACGCGTCCTCGAGGTCGTCGCCGTACGTGTGTGCTTCCGGGAAGTCCGGAAAGCTGACCAGGATCGCGTCGTTGTCATCACGCTCCAACTTCACGGGATACTCCATCCCACACCTCTCTATGTCCTTTCAGGACGCCGCTACTTCAATGACAGGTCCTTCTTGATGCTGTTGACCAGTCCCGTGCCGAGTTCCTTCTGCTTGCCGTGCATCGGCAGGACCGACATCCTGTCGCCGCGTCGAACAATCAAGTGCCCGCCATGACCGGATTCAAACGTGCAGCCTTGCTTCTCCAGCCACCGCTTGAACTCCTGGCTCGTCATCGTCCAATCGTCGCAACAGTTCTGTTGTGTTGTCAACAGATTTGTTGTCCCCGGCACGGCGACAATGTCGATCCCAATCTCCGCTCCGGCGGTGGCATTCGAAGCGAGGTTGGTGAGAGGGGGCGACGCGACGCTCGAGCCTGCGGCGCCTGCTCTCCGGCTCCGTCGTGATGGTCCTGACGAGGTACGCCTACCCTGAGGGAGCGCGAACAACTCCTTGCGGCCCTGTCCGACCTCGCCAGCAAGGACCGTGAGGCTCGGCACCGTCGGCGAACTGACCCTGCACGACGCGGCGGCGGCGCTGGAGGGATAGGCGACAGTCACCAGCCCCAGGCTTTTCTTTGTTGTTGACATGTGTATGAGAACACTAATACACTAGTTCTCGATGACTCCTTCTCCCCCAAACTCGACCTTCCGATTCCGTCGCGATATGGGGAGCGGCGTGCCCGCCTACCGCCAGGTCATCGACCAGATCCTCGGCGGTATAGCCTCTGGTGTCCTCTCCCCCGGCGAGCAGCTGCCCACGGTTCGGCAGCTGGCCGTCGACCTCGCCATCAACCCCAACACCGTCGTGCGGGCCTACCGTGAGCTGGAGATCCGAGGCGTGCTGACGACGCAGCAGGGCATCGGGACCTTCATCACACGCAAGACGGTCAGGCCAGACGAGGTCGAACGCCAGCGTCAGCTCACACAGCTCGTCGCGGAGTTCATGTCGCGCGCGGGCGCCGCCGGCTTCAGTGCCGAGGATGTTGTCGGCCGCATCCAGGAATTCGTCTCCGAAACCAGGAGGACATCATGAGCGCCGCCCAGGATCTCTTCACCCCCCGCTTCAACGCCAACGCTCCCCGCTTCAACCGCGTGGGTCTCGCGCTCCTGGTCGCCTCACTCGCCATCGGTGGTGTGGCGACCGCCGCGATCTCCCATCCGGCGCCCCTGATCGCAGGAGCACTGGTCGGCCTCTACCTCGTCGCGGCCGTGAAGATCGCCGACCAGTGGGAGAAGGCGATCGTTCTACGCCTCGGCCGCTATCGCGGACTACGAGGCCCGGGGCCGTTTGTGATCATCCCGATCGTCGACTCGGTGAGCGGCTTCGTGGACCAGCGCGTTCGCGTGACCGACGTCCGAGCGGAGACCGCGCTCACGCGTGACACCGTCCCAGTGAACGTCGACGCGATCGTCTTCTGGGTCGTCTGGAACGCGGAAAAGGCGATCCTGGAGGTCGAGAGCTTCACGAACGCTATCGCCCTGAGCGCCCAGACGGCGCTGCGCGAATCGATCGGGCGCCACGAATTGGCGCAGATGATCACCGAGCGCGAGACGCTTGGGCATGAACTGCAACGAATCCTCGACGAGAAGACGAACCCGTGGGGGATCACCGTTCAGTCGGTCGAGATCCGCGACGTCAACATTCCGAAGGAGCTGGAAGACGCGATGTCTCGCCGGGCCCAGGCGGAGCGTGAACGGCAGGCTCGGATCATTCTCGGCACGGCGGAGACCGAGATCTCGAGCAAGTTCGCCGACGCTGCCCAGGTCTATAAAGACAACCCGATCGCGCTCCACCTTCGGGCGATGAACATGCTCTACGAAGCCATCAAGGAGAAGGGGTCGATGGTCATCGTCCCCTCATCTGTGGTGGAGACGATGGGCCTTGGCGGGATGCTTGGAACGGCGTCGCTGGCGCGGCAATCCGTAGAGAGCGTGGGAGGCAACCTCGTAGAAGACCGGCGTTAGTGCAGGGTTCCATCTCGCTCACAGCAACTAGCGTCCGAGGCCGATATGACCATCCGGGCGTCCCGCTTCGGGGGAGTATGCGGGAGGAGGTAGGCCATGTTCGTGATGGCTCTCGTAATGGCGCTGTTGGGCTCAGCACAGCCGCCGGCCAGTCCCACGCGTAACACCCCGGGAACCGCTCGCGTCAGCGGTGTCGTTCTCAGAGCCGACGACGGCGCGCCCATCGCGCGCGCAACCGTGCACCTCCTTGGAGCACCCGGGAGCATATGGGAGGCGTCCAGCGACGACACCGGCCGGTTCGAGTTCACGGCACTCGCCCCAGGCCGCTACTCGCTGAACGCGCGCAAACCCGGCTACGTCGCCCGCAGGGTCATCTCCGGCACGAGCGTGCTCAGCCTCGCCGCCGGTCAAGAGGTGGACGACGTCGTCGTCCGCCTGGCTCGCGGCGGCGCGATCGAGGGGCGCATCGTCGACGATCGCGGAGAACCGGTCGTGGAGGCGTACGTCCGCGCCCTGAGAATGCAGTATGTCTCGGGCGGCCGGCGCCTCGATATACGCCACTCCGTCCAGACGAACGACCTGGGGGCGTTCCGGTTGTACGGCCTACCGCCGGGGACGTACTTCGTCGCAGCGGCGCTCCGTGCCGTCGATCTTGAAAGCTACAACCCGGAGAAACCGCCGACCGTCACTCGTGGCGCGAGCGGCTTCGCACCGACGTTCTCCCCGGTACCGCGCTGGCCGCCGATGCACAACCCTTGAGGGTGCGAGCCGGTGTGACGCTGCCGGGCGTGGACTTCATCCTTCGACCCGTGCGCCTCGCGAGGATATCCGGCGTGGTCGTCGATGCCCACGGCCGGCCGGCGCTCGAGATGATCGTCATGCTCAATCCTGCCCGCACGGGCGGAGCAACCGTGACTACCAGCCTCACCGATATGCACCCCGTCTATACCACCCCAGATGGCTCGTTCGTGCTGTCGAACGTCAAGCCCGGAGAGTACCGGATCGATGCCTGGCCGCGCGCGACGATCGAAGCGATCGCGCAAAGCGGAAGAGGAGTCGGGATCAAGCAGACCGGTGAGCCGCCGGGTACGCGAGCCTGCCGGTGACCGTGAGCGGTGACGACATCGACGGCTTGAGGGTGGTTACGAGCACTGGGCATCGCCTGACCGGGCGGGTGTTCATCCAGGGCGCGGCGGCCACACCGGTCGTCCTGCAGCGACTGAACGTGTCGACGTACGACGCGAACGCCGGTCCGGGGATCTCCGCCGTGTTGCTCGCGGCGGGTGCTCGGGTTCAACCGGATGGCGCCTTTGAACTGCGCGGTGTTTCCGGCAGGCGGATGATTCTCTGTCTCTGGGCTGCCGAGCGGATGGGCGCTCCACTCAGCGCGACACGCAGGCATCGACGTGACGGACGAAGGCGTCGAGATTAGAGGCGAAGATGTCGACGGCGTCGAGGTGAGGCTCACTGCGAACCCGGCACGGGTCTCCGGAGTCATCGTGGACGGGTTGCAGCGGCCGGTTGCAGGCGCAGGAGTCATCGTGTTTGCCGCAGACCGCGCGCTGTGGACGCCGCATCCCAACCGGCGCATTGCGTCCGCAACGACCGACGCCGCCGGCTCCTTCGAGGTCTCCCCGCTTCCGGCCGGCGAGTACCTCGTGGCCGTCGTCGACGAACTGCTTGATGGTGAGTGGGCCGAACCGGATTACCTGGAGACGTTGCGCGCGACGAGCGTCAAGGTCGGTGTTGCGGAGGCCGAACGAGAGGTGGTGACGCTCAGGCGCTAGGCAGCAGGCTGCTCAACACCCGCTCTAGGGGGATCGCCATCTCGATCCCGTCGTGGTCCTTACTGCCGCCAGGCATCGCCGTGCCACCTTCGCCTCGGTGTGATCTCGTTGAGATTCAATGGCTTGCTGGCCCGCACGCACCGCCGGCTGCGAGCATCCGGTTGTTGTTGGGGAAGTATCAAAACAAACGCAAAACGTGGCAGGAAAAGGGCAAGGGCAACGTCACCCGGATGGTCGCCGGAGATCCGCGTAAGTCGTTGAAAAGGTGGCTCCTCAGGTAGGACTCGAACCTACAACCCTCCGGTTAACAGAAGCGCCCCCGACGATCAACAGAGTGCTACGAACGACGATGAACATGATGAGCGAGAATGACTTACGGGCGATCGGGCGACCGCCCGTAAACCTCCATCGACGAGCGTAAAACGGGGTCGATCCGAGAGGTTACGTCACAAGGGGTGTCACAGCTCAGCTGAGAATCAGGTCGTCGGTCCACCGGCTCGAGGAAGAACTTCAGGCGGTGACGATCCGGGGCTCGGCGACGCTGCTTGGTCGGTTGTTCCTGGCCGTCGATGCCTGGGGTATGGCCGCAACCCGTCGTTCATCCCTGCGCCTCCTCTTCGAATAGCTTGACGTACGCGTCGTAGCGGAAGCGGCGGTGACGAGCCTGGCCGGTGATCTCGGCGAGGATGCCGAGATCCGCAAGCCGTTGCACCACCTGATTCGCGCCGGCAAACGTCGTCCCGAGCAGCGCCTGGACGTTCTTCACGCTCACGATCGGCTGTTCGTACAGCCGCTCGAGCACCCGGTGGCCGTTGCCCGCCGCACGCCCCATGCGCTCGGTGATCGCCGTTCGGTGCTCTTCGCGAAGTGCAAGGATGCGGCGAGCGGTGTCTGCGGCCTGGAGGCTCACCTCCGCGACCCCGCGGAGGAAGAAGCCAATCCACCCCTCGAAGTCCCCGGCGTCCCGGACCGCCTGCAGCCGCTCGTAGTACTCCTGGCGGTGCCTTTTGAAGTAGTGCGACAAATAGAGCACCGGCTTGGCGAGCACGTGGCGTTCGCAAAGGAGGAACGTCACGAGCAGCCGCCCGACGCGGCCGTTGCCATCCAGGAACGGATGGATCGTCTCGAACTGCGAGTGCGCCAAGCCAATCTTCACCAACAGCGGCAAGTCGTCCGGCTGGTGGAGGAACCTTTCGAGTGCGCTGAGGGCGGGACCGACTTCACTGGGCGGCGGCGGCACGAACGTCGCCTCGGCCAGCGTGCACCCGCCAGGCCCGATCCAGTTCTGGCTGCGGCGCAGCTCACCCGGCGTGAGGTGCGATCCCCGTACGCCTCGCAGCAGCTCGGCGTGAATTTCCCGAATCAAGCGCACCGAGAGCGGCAGCTCCCCGAGACGACGCAGCCCGAAGTTCATAGCGCTGACGTAGTTGATGACTTCCGAGACATCCGCGGGCCGATCTTCTCGCAGCAGGCGCGCCTCGGCTGCCAGGAGGTCCTGCAGAGAACTTTGGGTTCCCTCGATCTGACTGGAAAGAACCGCCTCCTTGCGCACGTACATGTAGACGAAGAGGTCCGGGTTCGGCAGAGTCTGGACGGAACCGTCAAGGCGGCCAAGCGCCCTGTCGGCGTCAGATAGGGAGCCCTGCAGGTCGGGCGAGATCTGAACGGGCGGGGACGGCGGCAACACAGCGGGTATGAACGCCCGGTAGCCTGAAGGCTGCGCCACGTAACGACCTGCCCGCCCGTCGGGGTGCTGATGTGCTGGGGAAGGGTTGTCTGTGTTTAGCATGGATCGCAATGAGCCACATACTAAACGCTACGTTTATTATAGGCAAGTCGATGAACTGTTGTTGAACGTGCCGTTTAGTTGGCGCAAGCCGCTCGGTCGTGGTCCCTGCTTCCTAGCTTCCGCCTTAGTGTCCGCCTTAGCCCTTCCGTCGCTTTCTCTACTGCTAGAATGTTACGGCGGTCGCCGAAGGCCGCGCTTCGCGCGTCGCCCACGACCAGCTGACGTCCGCTCAGTCCGGGAAGCGGTTGACGAGGGTCTCGGGCTTGACGACTGGCTGGGGGCCGAGCGCTCGGACGATGGACGCGGCAACACTCTCGCCGATTCCGTCGACGCTGGCGAGCCTCTCGAAGCCCGCAGCCATGACCGCTCCGGTGCTACCAAACGCGTCGAGCAGGGCTTGGGCGCGCGCAGGACCGACATTAGGTAGACCTTGCAGGATGAACAGGGAGCGTCGCCGCCAGCCCCTCGGCCGATACCCTGGTCGCACATACCCGAGGCTCGTGCTGCGCTTCAGTTGACGGCCCGCAGCGACAATCATCTCGGCACTCTCGTGGGGACAGTCCGTTATGAGGACAGGAACCCCGAAAATCACCGCGACGCTGACGAGTGCTCCGCGCACGGCGTGCCATGGCACGCCGCACGGCGTCGTCTGCGGCAGGAGGCCTTCAACGAGCAAGACCGGACGGTCCGCGAGCCGCCGCAGCTTCGACATCTGTCGGAAGAGCCTGCCGTCGATTATCGAGCGCCCCAAATCGTCGGCTGTCTTGCGTTCGAACGACACCTGCCCTGCAATGGAGTAGTCGCCGAATTCCAGCGTTGCGAGAGTCATCGCAACGTCGGACCGGCACTCGAGAGCGGCGAACGTCTCGGACGGTCGTTCGCGAACATCGGCGACGATGTCGACAATGTCGTCCCGCGCCGGCGCCCCCTCGGCACGGTCTGTGTCTGTGTCTTGATTGTTCACCGCTCCTGCCTCACGACCGTCAAGTGGATGCGGACGCAGGCGTCGCGCAGATCGTTCTCATCGACGACGATGCCATCGTCGGCGAAGCTGCGTCAATGCGGTGGGCGGCGGCCGACGGTTTTCAGCCGCCGCCGACCGCGATGACTCTCGCACGAGTTCTCGAGCCTCTCGAGCATGAAGGAGGGGGTTGACCGAGGTCGGCCCCACGTGAACGGCGGCGGTGGTCGAGGCCTGGACTGCGACGACCTGCCGCAATCGGGAACCCCGCGGCCACGCGCACGAACACGCGTATCCACAAGTGCCGGGACTGCGCTCGCATCACCATCAGAGACGGTGCAACTCCAGCCCCCCGAACGTCCGTTCGCAGGGCAGGGCCGATGTCACACGGCGCGTCACAAATTTCGCTTTTGTTGCGATCTTTCGAAGGAGAGTACGCAGATTTCCTAAGGAAGATGGCTCCTCAGGTAGGACTCGAACCTACAACCCTCCGGTTAACAGCCGGATGCTCTGCCATTGAGCTACTGAGGAACGCTGGCAGCGGCGCGGGGCCGTACCGGGCGGCAAAGCCCCGAAGCTGATAATGATACCGGGATCCCGGGGGCAGGTCAACGCGCCGGCGGCCGGTCGGCCGCTCGAGATACAAGGTGTCGGTGTCGTGGTCTACTGGACGGACAGCGAAGGGAGGCCGAAATGGCATTGAGCGCCCGGAACCACCTGCCCGGCATCGTCGAGGAGATCCAGCGCGATACGATTCTCGCCCACGTCGTGGTGCGCGTGGGGGAACACACCGTAGAGGCCGTCATCACCCGCCGGAGCGCAGACGAACTGGGGCTCAAGGTCGGTGATAGCGTGTCGGCCATCGTGAAGGCGACCGAGGTGATGATCGCGAAGCCGTGAAGCCCGTCGGCGACCAGGTGTCACGGGCGCGGCGCCGGGCCAATCAAGTCCTTCGTGAAGCGGAAGTTCCGGATGCGGCCGCTGCTCAAGGTGAAGCCGGCCACCCTTCCCTTCGCGTCGCGGGAGAAGCGCAGGGTCCCCGCCGAACCCCGGAAGACGTCGCGTGTCAGCGGCTCGAGCGTCACCTGCGCCACCTTCAGACGGCGAAGGCACAGCCGGCCGTCGCTCAGCTCCAAGCGATACGCGGGCTCGATCTCCTCGCTGTGGTAGACGCCGGCGTACTCGGCCGCCTGGGCGGGCGTCGGCGCGAACGGCTCGACCGCCTCGAACACCACCGGCTTCGCGATGCCGGCCCGCACCGTCTCGGTCAACCGGCGGCGCCCGTCGGGACCCGCCTCGACGAGGAGGTCGATGACCCTGCCCGCGAACAGGCCGCGCCCGACCGACCGCAGCGGCGTGCCCGTCGGCCCGAAGACGGTCTCCATCACGCCGCCCTTCGCCGCCAGCCTGCGGTAGTTGTCGGTTCCCCGCTGCCAATACAGCCCCTCGGACCGCGCCAGTTCCTCGGCGCTGAGCGTGATGACCGGCCGGTCATCGGTGGGCGCCGCCGGCACAGGCCCGAGCTTGCCGTCGAGGACGACGTCCGCCACCCGCCGCGTCAGCTCGCCGGGGTTGGACGTCGAGAGGTTGCAGAGGCAGACGACGGAGAACTTCTCGGTGGGAAACCGAACGAAGTCCGAGCGGTACCCGGCGTCCGAGCCGCCGTGCCCGACCGTCGCAAGCCCTCTGTATGTGCCATGCGTGAGCCCCGACGCATACGCCAGCTCCTCGCCGTTCGCCAGGGAGCCCTTCTTCAACAGCGCCTCGAGGAACGCCTGGCCTCCCACGCGGCCGTCGTAGAAGTTCCGGTCCCACAACGCGAGGTCCTCGACGGTCGTGTGCAGGCTGGTCGCGCCAGCCGTGTCGAAGTTCGTGACGCTCAGCTTGTACGTGTCGCGGTTCGGGACGTAGCCGTAGGCCTGGCCCTTGATGACCTCGGCATGGTCATCCCGGAAGAATGTCCGCGTCATACCGAGAGGAGTGAAGATCCTCGCCGCCGTGAACTCGCGGAACGTCTGCCCACTCACGCGCTTCACGATCGTCGCCAGCAGCGTGTAGCCGGTGTTGCAGTAAAGGTGCTCGGCGCCGGGCCGGAAGTTCAGGTCCTTCTGCCGGGCCATCATCTGCAGCACGTCATCGTCGGTGATCAGGTCCAGCGAGTATCGCCAGCCGGCCAGGATGAGCAGCTCCCATTGGTCGCGCAGGCCGCTGGTATGGTGAACCAGGTGCCGAATGGTGATGGTCGTCCCGAAATCCGGCAGCTCCGGGATGTGCTTCCGAACGTCGTCGTCCAGCGACAGCTTGCCCTCGCGCGCGAGCAGGAGGATGGCCGCCGCCGTGAACTGCTTTGACACCGACGCGACGTGGAAGACGGTCGAGGGCGTGATGACGATGTCGTGATCGAGGTTCGCCATGCCGTACCCGCGCGTGTGGACGACGCGGCCATCGCGGACGACAGCCACGGCGCAGCCTGGCGAGGTGGGCTTGTCCATCCGCTCGAACAACTTGTCCACCTTCGCGGCAAGTTCCGGGGACCAGGCGTCCTGCGCCACGGCGGCAGGGCTGGCCAGAAACAGAAATGCAATGGCCAGGCACACGGTTGTCGTCACCTTCATAGGTCTCCTTCGCGTCCGCTTCTTTCCGGGGGTGCGGCTGGGAGCGGGGAGCATTGTAGCTCAGCCCATCCGCGCCTGAAGGGATCCGCAACGGGCTGACCGTCCTCCACTGCGACCGCGACTACGACCTGCTGGCGCGGGTCTCTCCGCTGGCCGCGCGGAAGGCGGGGCCGGCCGCCGTCTGATCTCGGGGGTCCCGGTCCCCACCCGTGCTACGATTCGGGGCCGCCCCCGAAGGAGACGAGAACATGCCCGAGAAGACCGACCTGCTCACCGCCGGAAACATCGCAAAGGCCCTGAAGGCGCCCGACGCCAAGGTCAGAAAGGCCATCAAGGACCTTGCGATCCAGCCTGCCGCCAAGAAAGGCGGCTGCAGCCTGTACGGACCGGATGCCGTGAGCCAGATCAAGGCGGCGGTGAAGTAGCCGCTGTCACGCAAGGCTCGCGAAGGTGGCGCGCGGCAGGCAGCGTGCGCCACCCGCTCGCCCGCGCCTCGGAGCGCAGCCCGGCGCGGAACGAACGTCACGCATCTCGCCTACGGCTCGCGCCGGAATCCCCGCTCCCGCGCGAAGACGATCGCCTGGGCCCGACTCCACACCCCCAGCTTGTCGAAGAGGTGCGAGAGGTGGTTGCGCACCGTCTTCTCGCTCAGGCCCAGCCTCTCGGCAATCGCGGCGTTGCTCAGGCCTTCCGACAACAGCGCGAGCACCTCGCGCTCGCGCGGTGAGAGCGACGCGAACGCATCTCCCCCCGACGAGGGCGGCACGGCGCCGGTGAACTCCAGCACCGCTTCGCTGAATCGCTTCCACGCCGGCTCGTGTTCCAGCAACACGTGATTGCAGGAGTCGAGCTCGACGAACTCCGCGCCCGGAATCGCCGAGGCGAGCAGGCGCCCCTCCGCGATCGGCACGATGTTGTCGTCGCGGCCGTGCAGCACGAGCGTGGGCACGCGCACGGCGCCGAGCAGGTCCGACACGTCCATCTCGGCCCGCGCCGCCAGCAGGCGGACCGCGCTCGCCGGTGACGTGGTCTTCCGGCACAGCTCGTTGAACCAGCGCAGCTGTTCCTCGGTACCGCCAGGTATGAACCGGGACGTGAAGACCTGCCGGAACGCCGGGTTGTCGCGCCCCCACAGCCGCGAGAGCTCGATGATCGCGCGGTACTCGCGCTCGCGGTCCACGTCGCCGCGCCGCCAGATGCCCCGGGCGTAGGCACCGTAGAGGATCATCCGCGCCACGCGCTCGGGGTGCCTGATCGCATACCCGATGCACGCGGAGGCACCCTGCGAGATGCCGAGCAGGATCACCGGGCCGCCCGGACGCGCCGCCTCAATGACCTGTTCGAGGTCGTCGATCCACCGGCCGACCGACAGGTCTCCCACGTTCCAGTCGCTCATCCCGCAGCCGCGCTCGTCGTAACGGATGAAGCGGAAGTGGCCCGCCAGCAGGCCGATCCAGTGCCGCCAGACCGGGCTGTCGAGGTCGAACGCGAGGTGGGTCAGCCAGTTCGCGGCCTTCAGGAGCGGCGGGCCGGCCCCGGCATCGGCCCACGCCAGCCGCACCCCGTCCGACGCGGTGAGATAGCGGATCGTCTGCCGAAGAGGGGCCGTCATGCGCTTTCCTCGGGTACCGGGACATTCGTCCCATGGCCCCCCGGCCCGGCCATGGCCGAACCGGGACAGTGTTCCCATCGCTCGCGCGCGCGACTCCGCACATCCTGAACGTACACCAATTCACGCCCCCACCGGGCCAAGGAGAGTCACATGGTCAGGCGCCTTGCGTTCTTCGCGTACC
The DNA here is from genome assembly GCA_963744445.1 of uncultured Acidobacteriota bacterium. Lineage (GTDB taxonomy): Bacteria > Acidobacteriota > Vicinamibacteria > Vicinamibacterales > Fen-181 > CAVUTP01. The sequence continues at coordinate 177,163 of CAVUTP010000006.1, read as the reverse complement.
GGAGTCGGCTGCTACCTCGTCTTCCTCGGCGTCTTCCTGTACGCCATCGCTTTTGTCGGCGGGTTCGGCGTGCCGACCCGGCTCGATGGCGAAGCCACCACTCCGCTTCTCTGGGCGCTCGCGATCGACGCCGGCCTCCTGATGCTGTTCGCCACGCAGCACAGCGTCATGGCCCGCCCCTGGTTCAAGGAGCGCTGGACGCGGATCGTGCCGCCCGCCCTCGAGCGGTCCACGTTCGTGCTCTTCGCGAGCCTGGCCCTCGGGCTGCTGTGCTGGCAGTGGCGGCCGATTGGAGGAGTGGTCTGGTCGGTGGAGGCGCCGGCCGCGCGGGCCGTCCTGTGGGCGGTGTTCGCCTTCGGGTGGCTGCAGGTTCTGGGGGTGACCTTCGTGATCAACCACTTCGATCTGTTCGGCCTCCGCCAGGTATGGTTGCAGCTGGTCGGTCGGCCGTACACGAGGGTGCCCCTCGCCACGCCGGGGCCGTACCGCCTCGTGCGGCATCCGCTCTACCTGGGCTTCCTGCTGGCGTTCTGGGCGGCACCCACGATGAAGGTGGCCCACCTGGTCTTCGCCGTGGCAACGACCCTCTACATGCTCGTCGCGATTCAGTTCGAGGAACGCGACCTGGCCCACGAGCACGGACCGGATTACGCCGATTACCGCCGGCGAGTCCCGATGATCCTGCCGCTCGGCCGCCGCGGTGGACGCGCAGTCGGGATCCGCAGGGAAGTCCTGGAGAGGTGAGACGCGGGAAAGGCCTCTGCGCTACCTCCGGCGTGCCTTGGGCGCGCCGGACCGCAACTGCACGAGGGTGCCCGCCACGCCGAGAACCACCCAGGCGATGAACGTCCAGTGCAGGCTGGCAGCGGGGGTCCCGAGGTGGGCGATCCAGACGGGTTCCGCGCCGCGCGGCCTCGGGCCGCGGTTCATGAGCGCCAGCGCGCCCGCTACAGCCGTCTGCGATCCAATGAAGGCGGTGCCGAGGATGACGACGTAGCGCTGCCAGGACGCGGCCAGCACGGCGCCAACGGCAGCGGCGACGATGATGACGATGGTGCTGGGGTCGCCCCGGAACTGGGACCAGAGCGTGTGGCCGGCAATGGCGCCCGCGCCGGCGCCCACCAGCAACACGCCGACGAAGTAGCCTGCCCACATGGCCAGCGCCCCGAGCAGCCCGCCCACGAGCAGCGCCACGATCACGGCCGTCGTGTCCCCCGGCGAGACGAGGGTGCTGGCGAACAAGGCTCCGAGCAGGAAGCCGTAGACGGTCAGGATGATGCGGAAGATCCGGTAGCCGGCGAAACAAGCGGCCAGGCCGACCGCCAGCAGAATCGCGCCCGCCGGAAGCTGGAAGGCGGTAGGGACCATAAGTGCAAAGTGCAGAGTGATGCAGAATGGAATGCCGAGTGAGAAGCTGAGAATCGCTACCCGAGCGTCAGCGTCACGCTCTCACTGCGACTGCGTGACGGCGTGACGCCTTCGGCATTATGCACTATGCACTTTGCATTCTTCATTGCTCACATGTCTCGCCGGCCTTCCATCGCCTTGTGGACCGTGACCTCGTCGGCGTACTCGAGGTCGCTGCCCACCGGGACGCCCATCGCGATGCGGGTCACGCGCACGCCAAGCGGCTTGAGCAGCCGCGCCAGGTAGATGGCGGTCGCCTCGCCCTCGACGTTCGGGTTGGTGGCGACGATGATCTCCTCGACCCCGCCCTGCTCCACGCGGGAGAGCAGCCCCTTGATCTTGAGGTCGTCGGGCCCGACGCCCTGCAGCGGCGAGATCGCGCCCATCAGCACGTGGTAGGTGCCCTTGAAGTCGCGCGTCTTCTCGATGCCGAAGACGTTCTGGGGCTCCTCCACGACGCAAATCAGGCGCCGGTCGCGCCCCTGGTCGCTGCAGTAGCCGCACGGATCGACGTCGGTGATGTTGTTGCAGACCGAGCAGTAGGTCACGCGCTCCTTGACGTCGCGCACGGCCTCGCACAGCCGGTCGGCCTCCTCCCGGGGCGTGCGGAGGATGTGGAACGCGAGACGCTGCGCGCTCTTGCGGCCCACGCCCGGCAGGCGCTGGAATTCCTCGATCAGGCGGGTCAGGGGTTCGGGTTGGATCACGGCAAACCGGTCACTTGGCGATTGACCACTTGTCGATTGACCATTTGGACGTACCCAATGGCCAAGTGGTCGGTTGTGAAGTCGTCACGTCTCAGGATCAGAATCCCGGGAGTTTCATGCCCCCCATCAACCCGCCGAGCTGCGACTGCAGCTGCTCGTCCACCTTGCGGTGCGCGTCATTGACAGCCGCCACGATGAGGTCCTGGAGCATCTCGATGTCGTCCTTGGAGACGACCTCGGGATCCAGCTTCACCGACAGCAGCTGCTTCGTCCCGCTGACGGTCACGGTCACCATCCCGCCGCCGGCGGTCGCCTCCACCCGCATCTCGGCCATCTGCTTCTGCAGGCGCTCCTGCATCTGCTGGGCCTGCTTCATCATCTGCTTCACGTCCATGGTCGTTCCAATCAACAAGTCGTCAAGTCAACACATGAACAAGTGACTACATCTTCTCCACGTCCCGTATTTCCAGCGGGATGAGTTCCAGCAGCGTCTTCATCTCCGGATCCGCCAGCGCCTCGGCCTTGAGATCGGGCGACGGGGATGTCCTCCGCTCCGCAGGGCCGCCGCCCGGCTCGTCATCGGCCACGGCCGCGCCCGCCGGCTCGGCGCGGCCCGCCGTCAGCACGCCGATCACCTGCATCCGCCGGCCGGTCACCTTCGCCGCCATCGGCTCCAGCCAGGACTTCTCCCTCTCGAGCTGGTCCTTGAGGAACTTGTGGGCCGGCGCGAACGAGAAGATCACCCGGTCGCCCTGCACCTCGATCCGGTCGGCCTGGGCGACGGTCATGCGGTAGAAGGCCAGCTTCGTGCGTCGCATCTCCGCGAGCAACGCGTCCTTCGCGCTGGTCCCGCGCAGTCGCCTCCACCGCCGGCCCCTCGTCGTCCTCGGCCGAAGGAGCCGCAGCCGGCGACGGAGCCGGTGGCGGGGGCGCGACGGCCGCGCGGGCCCCGGCGAGCGGGGCAGACCTGTTCTCGCCCGGCGCCGGAACGCCCCCTGCCGCCGGCCTCTCGACGGCCGGCCTCGGCGCAGAAACAGGCGGGCGCGCAGGCGCCGGCGGCGATGCCGCTCGCCTGGCGATGCCCGCGGCGCCGGAACCCGCCGGCCCCGCCTGGGCGCCGCGCCCGGGACCAGCCGCCGGCAGGCCGCCCTGCGACCGGAACTGCTCGATCAACTCCGCCAGCGGCACGAGCTTCCGCAGGTGGATCCACTTGAGCAGCGCCATCTCGAGGTGATACCGCGGTTCCGCGGCGACGCGGAGGTCCGCCTCGGCGCGGGCGATCAGGTCGAAGGCGCGCAGCAGGTCCTCGCGCGAGAACCGCTTCAGCAACTCGCGCACGCGTTCGCGCTCCCCAGACGGCACGACCTCGGCGTCGTCGAGGCGCTTGGGGTCGACCGACACGAGCATCAGGTCGCGCACGAGCCGCGACAGCTCGCGGCAGAGAAGCCGAAGATCGTAGCCCGACTCGATGGCACGCCCAGCCAGCTCGAACGCCGCGGGCCCGGCCTCGTCCGCCACCGCCGTCATGATGTCGAGCAGGAGGTCCCGGCCCACCAGGCCGAGGACGCTCGACACGTCCTCCGCCGTGATCGTCGTGCCCGCGAACGCCAGCACCTGGTCGAAGGCCGTCAGGCCGTCGCGCATGCTGCCGTCCGCCGCCCGCGCCACGAGCGCAATCGCCGAGTCCTCCACCTGCAGCCCCTCGGCCTCGGCGATCTTCCGCAGCTGCGCGGCGATGGCCCGCTCGGAGATCGTCCGGAACTCGTGGACCTGCGACCGGGAGATGATCGTCTCCGGGATCTTCTGCAGCTCGGTGGTCGCCATCATGAAGACGACGTGCGGGGAGGCTCCTCGATCGACTTCAACAGCGCGTTGAAGGAGTGCGAGGACAGCTGGTGCACTTCGTCGATGATGAACACCCGGTAGCGGTCGCGCACGGGCGGCATCGACAGGCCGGAGATGATCACCTCGCGGACCTTGTCCACCTGCGTGTGGGTGGCGGCGTCGATCTCGAGGACGTCCATGTCGCGGCCCTCGGCAATCTCGACGCACGCCTCGCAGGTACCGCAAGGCTCCGGCGTCGGCCCGGGGGTCGCGAGACAGTTGAGGGCTCGCGCCAGGATCCGCGCGGACGTCGTCTTGCCGACGCCCCGCGGACCGGCAAAGACGAACGCCTGCGCGACGCGATCACCGGAGATCGCGTTCTGCAGCGTGCGCGTGACGCCGCCCTGCCCGACAACGTCTTCGAAGCGCTGCGGGCGCCACTTGCGTGCGAGAACCTGGTAGGCCATTACTAAAAGGCTCTGGACTTCAGACTCTGGGCTCTGGCCGGCTCTCGGCTCACGTCTCTGGGCTCTGGGCTCGGCCCGGCTCTGGGCCGAAGGCTCAGGACCGGTTCAAGGGTGGTGGTGGGGGCTCCCCATAGCATTCGAGCGGCGGCAGGCCCCACCGCGACCCGGATGGCCCTGCGGCACATGACAGACACTGTTGAGCGCTGCTGCCTTCCGGCCCTGACGCGGTTCACAGGCTGGCATTGCACAGGATCCGGGCCGCGGTGCGGCCCGCCCCCGCTCGAACGTCCAGTGTACCGCCTCCCGCTACGCGCCGTCCAGCGACTCGGTCACGCTGTCGGCAAGCGCCTGGAGACGGCGCGACACGACCACCGGGTAGCGCGCGTTCTCGCCGAGGCCGCGGACGTCGGCAGGCAACTGCGCTACCTCGCGGAGGCACCGTTCACGAAGGTCAGCCAGCGCCGGCCGCTCGCCGGTGCGCCGGCCGCCGGCCATGACACGCTCGAGCAGCGCCACTCCCCCCGACGGTCCCGGCTCGTCCGCCAGCGCCAGCACGTCGCGCACCGCGCACGCCCTCGGCCGGTACTCGACGTCCTCCCCGCCGCCGGTCCGCTCGAAGATCCGCCAGGCCTGCTTGCGCCCGGGGTACGACATCTTCCCCGGGCTCAGCTTCATCGTCGGCACGCGCTCGCCGTCCCGGTGCACCTCGACCAGCTTGTAGATCGCGCCAAGGGCCGGCGCATCCCTCGAGGTGCTGAGCGACGTGCCAACGCCGAAGCCGTTGAGCGGCGCGCGCTGCGACAGGAAGGAGGCGATCTTGTGCTCGTCGAGGTCGCCGCTCACGAAAATCCCCGTGTCGTGGCGGCCGCCGGCGTCCAGGATCTCGCGCACCTTCCGGCTCAGTTCGACGATATTGCCGCTGTCGAGGCGGACCGCGGAGGGCCGGAGGCCCGACGCGGCCACCTTCCGCGCCGCCGCCAGCGTGTCGTAGGTGTCGATGAGGAATACCGACTGGTCGCCGTAAAGCGCCGCGAACGCGCGAAACGCCTCCAGCTCGTCCTCGAACGCCATCACCCAGGAGTGCGCCATCGTCCCCGACACCGGGATGCCGAAGCGCAGGCCGGCCTCGGTGTTCGACGTGCCGGCGCAGCCGCCGAGGTAGGCAGCGCGGGCAGCCAGCGCGGCTGCTTCGGTACCGTGTGCCCGCCGGCTCCCGAATTCGATGACCGGGCGCCCGGCCGAAACCTCGACGATGCGCGCGGCCTTGCTGGCGATCGACGTCTGGAAGCCGATGATGGCCAGCAGGGCTGTTTCCACCAGCTGGGCCTCGATAATCGGCGCGGTCACCCGGAGCAGCGGCTGGTGCTCGAAGAGAGGTGTGCCTTCCAGCGGCGCCGCCACTTCGCCCGTGAACCGAAACGACGGGAGGTAGTCGTCGAAGAACGCGCGCGGCGCCCTGGAGAGCATCGGCAGGCTGCGGAGGTACTCGATCTCCGCGCGGGTGAACGAGAGGGTCTCGAGGAAGTCGAGCGCCTGCTCCAGGCCGGCGGCCACGAGGTACGAGCGGTGCCGGGGGAGGTCTCGAACGTAGAGCTCGAACGACGCCTGATCGTGGATGCCGGAGGCGAAGTAGCCGGCCATCATCGTCAACTGGTAGAGGTCGGTGGAAAGGGCTGTCGGCATCGCGTTCCGAATTGAGAATGGAGAATTGAGAATTGAGAACGTAGAACGAACCGGCGTCACGCCGATGGCGGGCCACCGGCCTCTGCGCACTCAGCGCGCGTCACGCAAGGCTCGCTCGACCTCGTCGGTTGTCGTGAACGACGCGCCGGCCGTCTTCATCTCCTCGAGGGCCCGACCGCCGTCACCGGGCTTCACGTCCACCGCGGCAATGGCGTCGGTCAGGACCGTCACGCGGAAGCCCTCGCGCAGGCCGCCCAGGACCGCGCCCCTCACACAATAATCGGTCGCGAGACCGCCCACGTATATTCGCGAGATCTTCGCCTTTCGAAGCTCCCCGGCCAGCGTCTTCCCCTCGTCCGTCAGGCCCTCATCGAAGACGGAGTATCCCTCCTGGTCGCTGCCCGTTCCTTTCGAAAGCACAAAGGTGCCGGACGGCAGCTCGAGGTCCGGGTGGAACCGGGCGCCTGCCGTGCCGGCCACGCAGTGGATCGGCCACGTGCCGCCGCCAACCTCGAAGTGCTGGCTGTCGGAGGGGTGCCAGTCGCGGGACGCGAAGACGGGGAGGTCCCTCGCCCGAAACTGACGGGCCAGCCGGGACAGCGGGGCCACCACGCGGTCCCCGTCCGCAACGGCGAGGGCGCCCCCCGGGCAGAAGTCGTTCTGGACATCCACGATCAGCAACGCGGCTCGGTTCTCCGGCATCATCTCATTATCCCCGACGTTGTCGGCCCGGCGTGCAGCGTGCGCCCAGCAAGCACCGGCATTCTGCATTTTCCATTCGCCATTCCCCATTCCCCTTAGAATTCCCAACCGTGGCCTCCCCACCCGGGTCTACATCCAGTGTGAGCGACGCCGAGCTCGTCGAGCGGGCCCGACGCGGCGACCGCGACGCCTTCGGCGAGCTGGTCGAACGCCACCAGCACGCCGTCTTCCGCACGGCGCTCGCGGCGCTTCGCTCCCGGGAGGACGCGGAAGAGGTGACGCAGGACGCGTTCATCTCCGCCATGCAGAAGCTGGAGCACTTCCGGGGAGAGGCGAGCTTCAAGACCTGGCTGCTCACGATCGCCTGGAACCGGGCCATGGACCGCCGGCGGAGCGTGGGCGAGTGGCTGCGGCGGTTCGTGACCCGCGACGAGGAAGACGAGCGGCCGTGGGAACCGGCGGCAACGGGACCCTCGAACGAAGAGGCACTGATTGCCGCCCAGGACCGGCGGGAGGTGCGGCGGCTGCTGCGCACGCTGCCCGCGAAATACCGCGACCCCCTGGCGCTGTCGGCCGGCGGGGAGCACACGTTCGAGGAGATCGCGGCGCTGCTCAACGTTCCGGTCGGAACGGCCAAGTGGCGAGCGATGGAAGGGCGACGGCTGCTGAAGCGCAAGCTCGAGGGGCGAACGGGCGGGCCGCGAAGGCCGCCGAGAGCGTGCCGGCAGGCTGCCAATGAAGCGAACATGAAGCGCGACACACGGACAATCGGGCGACGCCGGACGCGGACGAACGGCTCGACCGCCTGGTGGACGAGGCGCTGCGCGAGGTGTCCGCCCAGCCGCCGGCGGCAACCGTCAAGGCGAGGGTGATGGCGGCATGGGACGAACGCCACCCGACAACGGAAGGCGCCGGGGACCTGGCAGCCTCGAGTTGGTGGACGGCGCCCGCCCTGTTCCGGCCCGCCGCCGCGTTGGCCGGCAGCCTCGTCATCGTCCTTGGCGTATTCTTCGCCTGGCAGCACGTGAACCGCCAGTTCGACGCGGTGGACCGCCATCGCGCGTCGAGCACCACGGCCCACACGCAGCCCCCTGCGGGCACGCCGGTGCACCCGACGCAGCAGAACGCCGAGGCGGGCACCGCGGCGCAGGAGACGCAACCTGCCGCGTTGTCCAACCGCCGCAGGTCGCGTTACGTCACGGTGGAGTGGCCCGTGGAACAGGTGGCGGAGCTTGGCCCGCACCTGCCAGGGGCGCCAGCGGGAGAGTTGGGGGATCCGGTCGCGCCCATGCCGGGCCCGCCGCCGATCAGTATCGCCCCCATTGAAACGACGCCATTGGTTTCGGACAGCGCACGGCCGGTCACCGAGTTCCCGGCCGACAACCAGCCGCCCGCCGGCGAAGGCGCTGAGGCGGGCAAGAGCGGAGGACCACGTCGATGAAGAAGAACTTCGGCCTCATGTTTGGCGCGCTCGCCGTCGCGATCGTGTCCGCCCCCCTGTTCGCGCAGGCATCGACCGTCGCCGTCCAGGCGCCGCGGACCACGGTCTCGACTCCGGCGGTCGCCACCACCATTGCGGCGCCCGCGGTCGCCACGACCATCACGAAGCCTGCCACGACATCGCAACCCGCGGTCGCCACGACCATCACGAAGCCCGTCGTGCCACGACGATTGCGAAGCCCCGGTCGTCACGACAATCGCACCGGCAATCGCCCCGACCGCAGTGGGCACGACCATCGCGTCGCCGGCGGTCACCACGACAATCGCGCCGGCGGCGACCGCCCCGCAGGTCGCCCCGCCGGCCGCGCCCCCTGCGCCACCGGCGCCGCCGACTGCACCCGCCCCGGCCGTAGCAGCGCCGGCGGCCGTTCCGGCTCCGCCCGCGCCACCGGCGCCCGCCGTTGCGATGACACCGCCGGATCCGCCTGAGCCCGGCCAGGTGCCGCCACCCGCGCAAAAACCGCCGGCGCCGCCGAAGCCCACGCCGGCTCCGGCGGCTCGTCCCGCGGCGCCCGCAACGCCCGAGCCGCCCCAGGCGCCCGAGCCGATGCTCCTCGCGCCGGGCCGCGAGCGGATCGACCCGGATCCGGTCAATCTCAGGTTCGAGGTGACGATCAGCTACCAGGCCGGAACTGCGGCGCCAATCAAGCGCACGGCCGCGCTCACCGTGGCCAACAACACTGGAGAGGTCTTCGGCAGAGGCTCGCTGCGCTCGGGCAACAACGTCCCGGTCCCGACGACGACGCTGACGTCAAAGTCTGAAGACGGCAAGGAAACGCCCGTGGCAAAGCCACTGACTTCCTACAACTACCGGTCGGTGGGCCTGAACGTGGACATCCAACGGGCGGCCATCGTGCCGGGCAACCGCGTGCGCGCCACGCTCAACGTCGAGTTCAGCGGCGTGGACGAGAAGACGGCATCAACGACGGCGGCCCCGTCGTTCCCGACCTTCTCCCAGTCGATTTCGCTCTACTTCGAGAATGGCAAGCCGGTCCTCGTGGCGCAGTCGAGCGACGTCGTGGACAACGTCGAGCGGAAGCAGACGGTCGAGGTGAAGGCGACCATCCTACGGTGAGGTGCTGGAGGTGCCGGAGGTGCTGATGGTGCCGGTGGCGCTGGTGCTGGGGTGCAGTGCCAGCGGTGCCCTCGGTGCTTGCGGTGCCCGTCACGATGAGGCCGGCAGCTCGAACTCGAGATGCCGGCCTTTCGTTTCCAACTCTCGGTTCCATCACCCCGAATCGACGCGGGGGCGAAGTCCGGAGGCGAAGTGACGATACGACGTGTATGGCCGCGCCTGGCAGATCGAGGACAGGTGTCCCGCAGTGCGGCGCGCCGGTGGCGCTGAACGAGACCGACCGGCTGCTGTCGTGCGCCTACTGCCAGGTTCGCCTGTACGTCGCCACCGATGGTCCTCCCGGGTACCTGTCTTCCGGTGAAACCCGCGCCGGCAGGCGACCTCGTCATGGTTCCCTACTGGCGGGTGCGGGCGCTGCACTACCGCTGCATGCCATCGCGGCTGCGCTCCGCCCTCCTCGACACGACACGACTGGCTGCTGCTGCGCCCGGCCTCCCCTACTCGCTCGGCGTGCGGCCGCAGGCGGTCCGCCTCCGCTTCGCGGCGCCGGTCCTGGCCACGCGTTTCCTTCCGCCGTCCGGGCCTCCCCCTCTGCCAGGCGACCAGCTCGATGCCGCGTTGGCCGGACTGGAGGAGGAGCCCAACCTGTTCGAAACGTGCGTGGCGCCCGCGACGTCTCTTGTTACGCGCCCGTCCGGCTGACGCGCGCGGTGTTCGACGCCGTGCTGAACAAGCGGATCGCCCCGGACGCGGAGCAGTGGCTGGCGGCGGCTTCGAGGGGCAGCGACCCGCCTCCGGCGATCCGGTTCCTCGCCACGCTGTGCCCGGCGTGCGGGTGGCAACTGGAGGCGGCGCGCGACTCGCTCGTGCTGCTCTGCGTGAACTGCCGTACCGCCTGGCGCGGGAACCACGCCGGCCTGCGCCAGATGCCGTACTCGGTGCTCGAGGACGATGGGGGCCCGCGCATCACCACGGGCGGCGACCCACCGCGCAGGTACCTGCCCTTCTGGCGTGTGACCGCGCGCATCTCCGGCCTGACGATCGAGTCGTGGGCCGACCTCGTCCGGTTCGCCAACCTGCCGAAGGTCGTCAGGGCGGAGTGGAGGGACGAACCAGCGGTGTTCTGGATCCCGGGCTTCAAGGCGCAGCCGGATCAGTTCCTGCGCCTGGCCCAGGCGGCGACACTGGCGAGGCCCGGGCGGCAAGCGGGCATCGAGCCGGGAGCGGCGACGCCCGAGGACCCGGGGGCGCCGCCGCTGCGCACGAGCTACCCGGTGACGCTCGACGAAGACGCTCTGCCGGCGGCGGTCACGGTGCTCGTCGCGAATCTCGCCAACCCGAAGACCCGCGTCTTCCCGCTGCTGCGCGAGGTGTCGGTGGCCGTGACCGCTTCCCACCTCGTCTACGTCCCCCTGGACTTCAACGGCCGCGAGTACCTGCAACCCCTCGCTGCACCTCACTGTGCAGAAGAACCTGCTGGAGTGGGGGGCGAGGCTGTAGCACGACAGTTGGCAAGGGACCACTTGACGACTGTCTATCTAGCAGGCTTCCGCTGTCCCGCTGCCACGCAACGCGACGCGCCCCGGATCCCGAATCCCGAATCCTGAATCCGACGCTGGTATCATCGTGGCATGGCTGAAACTCCGAGCGCCCTGCGGGCCGCCTGGCAGCGCCACGAGCGCCGGTGGGCCGACAACCTCTACGTCTACCCCGTCGTGTCAGCGGCGCAGCCGGGCGTGTCGGTTGGGGTGAACCTCAACCCGGCAAGGAGTGCAACTTCGACTGCATCTACTGCCAGGTGGACCGCACCATTCCGCCGCGGTCCGCAAGGTCGATCTGGACCTGCTGGCGGCCGAGCTGGACGACATGCTGCAGGCGGCGGCGGACGGCTTGCTCTTCGAGGCCCCGCCGTTCGACGCGTGCCAGCCGACTACCGCCCTTCCGCGACATCGCCTTCTCCGGCGACGGCGAGCCTACGCCTTTCCCCAGTTCCCGGGCGGTCGGCGGTTGCGGCAGAGGTCCGCCGCGCTTCGGCCTCGACGCCACGAAGATCGTCCTATCACCGACGCGGCCTACCTCGCCAGGCCCGCCGTGCGCGAGGCCCTCGCGCTGATGGACGCCAACAACGGCGAGATCTGGGCCAAGCTCGACGCGGGCACCGAGGAGTACTACCGGCTGATCAACCGGCCGAACGTCCGCTCCAAAGGTTCTCGACAACATTCTGGACGCCGCCCGCGTGCGGCCCATCGTGATCCAGTCGCTCTGGATGAGCGTTGACGGCCAGCCGCCCGCCGAAGCCGAGCTGCAGGCCTACTGCGATTGTCTCAGCGAACTGGCGGGCGCCGGCGGCCGGCTGAAGGGCATCCAGCTCTACACGATTGCCAGGAAGCCCGCGGAACCGCGCGGTCACGCCGCTCGCCGACGAGGAACTCGACGCGGTCGCGGATTTCGTTCGCGCCCGCGTCCAGGCGCCGATTGACGTGTTCTACGGGGTCAACGGGTAGGACGGTGCTACTTGGGGAGGCTGAGCGTGTCTACGTGTCGATTGTCCAGGACGCGGCTACCGTTCAGGGCGATTGTCCTCGCAACTGTCATTTGCTCTCCATGGCAGTTGCCATGGAGCCAAATGGCATGGAGGTCCCATGACCAGGCGTTCGCTGCTCACCGGCGGTTTCTTCACGGGCGTTGGCGGGTGCGGGCGCCGGCGCAGTCGCCGGCGGGACCGCCGCCGCGCCGCCGCCAGTCGTCCAAGAGCGACGAGCAGTCGGCGCGGGTGCTCGAGGAGATCCGCGACGACCTGCGCGCTGCAGCGCGGCAAGTGCAGCCCTGCCTCGTGCAACGTCGTCGACACGATCCGCAGCGCAGCAGAGGACGTTCCTCAAGAGCCGCGGCAAGTTCCCCGACTTCATCGACGTCGGCATCGACGTCTGGGACAGCCTCTACGACTGGCACGTGATGGCCGGCCAGCCGGCGGAGATCTCGACCGAACGGAGGACGGCCGGTACGCGCATGGCGATGTCCACCTACCAACATGCTCGTCGCCCCGCCACGACGTGACGGGGCAGTTATATCGGCCTAGGGTTTGACGCACGGGGCGAATGACTTAGGCGGACCGATTGTCTATTTGGCAACTGTCTATGTCGACGCCGCGGCCAGATGGTCAATTGCGCAAGTGGTCATTTACCAAGTGCCGCGCTACTTCGGCCGCCATCCTGTCGGAGAGCAGCGCGACGCTGAGCGCGTAGGCGTGGGCGCAGTTGTAGCCGAGCAGCGCCTCGTAGTTTCGGTAGACGAGGAAGCCCCGCGAGCCCGGCGCGCACGCAGCGACGCCGGCAGCTTCGGACTTCGGCAGCGCCGCCCGTCGTTCAGCCGCACGCCGAGCGCCCGCCACCGCGACAGCGGCAGCGGCTCTGTCATCTCCCGCGTCGGCCGCGCAGCCCCTCGCCGCGCAGCGGCGCGGCCTCGGCAATCTTCGCCTCGGCCGCCTTCGGCAGCCCGGACCGCCCGCCCCCATCGCTCGCCCGTCCGCCACCCGCTGCGCCTTCAGGTAGTTGGCGATCGAGGCGAACACGTCGGGCTGCGACCCCCAGATGTCGCGCCGTCCGTCCCCGTCGAAATCCACCGCGTACTTCAGGTAGCTCGACGGCATGAACTGCGGCTGGCCCATCGCGCCCGCCCACGACCCTTTCATGCTGGCCGAGTCGATGTCGCCGCGGCTCGAGGATCCGCAGCGCGTCGAACAGCTCCCAGCGGAACATCGCCGCGCGCCGGTTGTCGTAGGCCAGCGTCGCCAGCGCGGCAATCGTCGGGCGGATGCCGCTGAACCGGCCGAAGTTCGACTCCAGGCCCCAGACCGCGACGATGCACGGCGCGCGGCACGCCGTAGGTCGTCGAGACGCCTTCGAGCAGCGCCCGCTTCCGCCCGGCCATCTGCGCGCGCGGTCCTCACGGTCTTCGCGTTCAGGCGCCGCTTCAGGTACGTGTCGAGGGGAAGCACCCGCTCCGCCTGGGTGCGGTCGCGCTCGACGACCACCGGCAGCGGCTCGACGCCCGCCGAGGGCCGCCTCGACCGTCCGCCCGCCTGATCCCGCTCTCAACGCTTCCTCTCTGCACTCCGCCAGCCAGTCCGCGAACGCGGCCGGGTCGGGCTCCGCCTGGACCACGCCGGGATCGCCTGCGGCACCGCGCTGGCCGCGAGCGTCGCCACCACGGCGGCCGGCCCACGCACGGCACCACCGCCAGCCGCGAGGAGCTCTTCCGCAAGGCCGTCCCCCGGGACCAGTATCAACCAGGATGGGCGTGATAACGGCATTGCCTACTTCGCCCACAGTAGTCGAGAATCGGTTGCCCCCGCATCCTCCCAAGTGAAGCTCATGATGACCATTCCCGCCTTCTGCCCTGTCCGTTCCTGCTCTCGTTGCGGCTTCGTCGTCCTCTGGCCAGACGGGTTCGCAGCCGGCCCGGTTCGCGCGCAGGCCGACGCGAATACCGTCGTCGACCCCGCGATGTTCCAGGCCCTGCGGTTCCGCACTGTCGGCCCGCACCGCGGCGGCCGCGTCACGGCCGTCGCCGGGCACCGCCGCGCAGCCGCGCACCTTCTACATGGGCGCGACCGGCGGCGGTGTCTGGAAGACCACCGACTACGGCGCGACGTGGAAGAACGTCTCGGACGGCTACTTCGCCACCGGATCGATCGGCGCCATCGACGTCGCGGAATCCAACCCGGACGTCGTCTACGTCGGCACCGGCAGCGCGGCCATCCGCAGCAACGTCATCCAGGGACGCGGCGTCTACAAGTCCACCGACGCCGGCAAGACCTGGACGTTCGCCGGCCTGCGCGACGTCGGCCAGATCGGCGCGCTGAGTCCACCCGACGAACCCCGACGTCGTCTACGTCGCGGCGCTCGGCCAGCCGTTCGGCCCGAACCCCGAGCGCGGCGTGTTCAAGACGACCGACGGCGGCAAGACCTGGAAGAACGTGCTCTTCATCAACGACCGGACCGGCGTCGTGTCGCTGGCGATGAACCCGGCGAATCCCAACGAGATCTACGCCGGCGCGTGGCGGGGCGAGCGCAAGCCCTGGACGATCATCAGCGGCGGCCCGGCCAGCGAGGGCGGCGTCTACAAGACCACCGACGGCGGCGACGACCTGGACGCACCTGACCAACGGCCTGCCCGACGGACCTGATCGGCAAGGTCGACGTCGACGTCTCGCGCGGCCAACCCTCAGCGCGTCTACGCGCTGCTCGAGGCGTCGGCGACCGAGGCCGGCGTCTACCGCTCGGACGACGCGGGCGCGACGTTCGACGCAGGTCAACTCGCAGGCGTAGCCTCGTGCGCGCGGCCGTTCTACTACACCTACATCGACGCGGACCCGAAGGACGCGAACATGGTCTACGTGAACAACGTGGCGTTCTGCAAGTCGACCGACGGCGGCAAGACCTTGCGCACGCGTGCCGACGCCGCACGGCGACAACCACGGCATGTGGATCAACCCCGACAACCCGGACATCATCATCCAGTCGAACGACGGCGGCGCGAACGTCACGACCGAACGGCGGCCGGACATGGTCCACGCAGCTGAACCAGCCGACCGCCGAGATCTACCAGGTCGACGTCGACGACCAGTTTCCGTACCGGGTCTACGGCGCGCAGCAGGACAACACCACGGTCATCGTGCCGAGCTTGCCGGCCGACGCGGCTCGCGTGACGACCCGATGCAGTACTGGCGCAGGGGCCGGGGTGCGAGACGGGCCCGGTCATGCCGAAGCCCGGCGACCCGACATCGTCTATGGCGTCGTGCAAGGGCGAGTTCTCGCGCCTGAACATCAAGACCGGGCAGGAGCAGCAGTACTGGGTCTACCCGCAGAACCGCTACGGGCACGCGGCGCGCGACATCAGGTACCGCTTCCAGCGCGTGTCGCCGTTCGAGTTCTCGCCGCACGATCCGAAGGTCGATCTACCACGGCTCGCAGTTCGTCCACCGCACGCCGCGACGGCGGCGTGACCTGGGAGACCATCAGCCCCGACCTGACGGCGCACGAGCCGACAAGCAGGGCATCTCGCGGCGAGCCGATCACGCGCGACATCACCGGCGAAGAGATCTACAGCACGCTCTACGCGATGCGAGAATCGCCGACTCGAGAAGGGCGTGATCTGGACGGGCGCCAACGACGGCCCCGTGCACGTCACGCGCGACGACGGCAAGACCTGGAAGAACGTCACGCCGAAGGACCTGCCGCCGGGCGGCCGCGTGCAGAACATCGAGACTCGCCGCACCGCAAGGGCTCGGCCTACATCGCGGCCTACCGCTACCTGCTCGACGACTTCCAGCCGTACATCTACCGCACCGACGACTACGGCGCGACGTGGACGCGGCTGACGGACGGGAAGAACGGCATCCCGGCCGACTACCCGACGCGCGTCGTGCGCGAAGATCCCGACCGCGAGGGCCTGCTCTATGCCGGCACGGAGTTCGGGATGTTCATCTCGTTCGACAACGGCAGGCACTGGCAGCCGTTCCAGCAGAACCTGCCGGTGACGCCGGTGACCGACATCAGCGTCCACCCGCAGGACCTGGTGCTGTCGACGATGGGCGCGGCTTCTGGATCCTGGACAACGTCTCGCCGCTGCAGCAGGTCGCCGACGGCGCTGGCTCGCGGCGCCGCGACCTTCCAGCTCAAGTCCGGCCTCCTCGACCTGCGCGAGGCGTGGCGCATGCGCTACACCCCCGCCCCGGCAGCCGGCCCGACCAGCCGGATACCCGGCGCCCGGAGCGCTCATCGACTACTTCCTGGCCGCACCCGCTGGCGAATTGACCCTCGAATCCTCGATGCCGGCGGCAACTCGATCCCGGTCCTACTCGAGTGCGGGGCCGCCGGCCGGCCGGCGGCGGCGTCGAGACGCCGCCACGAGGACATGCCTCGGCGCGGCGGCGGCGCGGCGGTCCGGTTGAGCGCGAGCGCCGGCATGCACCGGTTCGCCTGGGATCTGCGACTCGGAACCGGCGACGCGATGCGCGGCGCGGCGGGCCGATGGCGCTGCCCGGGAGGTACGTGGTGCGGCTGAAGGCCGGCGACCTGTCGAGACCAAGCCGCTCGAGTACGGCTCGATCCACGCGTCGTGGCAGACGGCATCACGCAGGCCGATCTCGAGGAACAGCTCGACCTGGTGCTGCGTGTGCAACGACGATGGCCGAGGCGCGGGCGGCGGCCGCCGACTCGCGAGGCCGTCGAGACGCTGACGCCCCGGGCCGGAAGCGACGCCACCGCCGGGCGGCTGAAGCACTGCGCGCGCGCCTGGTGACCGCCCCTGCGCCTACCCGCAGCCGATGCTCATCGACCAGTTTCCTCGATCTGCCCGGATGGCTGGCGGCCGACCAAAAGGTCGGCAGCAGCGCGTTCGACTACTTCGAGGAGCTGAAGACCGAGCTCGCCGCCATCAAGGCGGAGGCCGAGAAGGCCGCGAAGTGACCGCGAGCGGCTGCGGGCTTCGGGCTTCCGGCTTCAGCAAGGCCGAAGGCTGCGGGCTTCGGGCGTGTCTGCCCGTGGCCGAAAGCCATCGGCCTTGCCAAGGCCCGAGGCCCGAAGCCGGCGCCGCTCAGATTCTAGGAAGCTCCGCCACGGTCCGCTCTTCGACACGTTCCCGGTGTTGAGCGTCGCCCCCGGGCTCGACAGCACCACGCGCGACCCTCCTCGGTCACGCGGCGGGCAGTGCTCGACCCCGCGCGGCACGACGATGAACTCCCCCGGCCCGACGTCCCGGTCGCGATCGCGGAGCCGCATGCGGAGCCGTCCCTGACCACCAGGAACAGCTCGTCCTCGCCTCGTGGTGGTGCCAGACGAACTCGCCCTTGAACTTGACCAGCTTCACCTGCGAGTCGTTGACCTCGCCGACGATGCGCGGTCTGCCAGTGCTCGTCGAACTGAGCTCAGCTTCTGCGCGAGGTTGATTCTTCTCCCATGACGGCAGGATAGCAGCATGGCAGCTGGCAGTCGGCCGCTGGAGCCGGCAGTCGGCAGCGTCCTGCATTCTGTTCCGAAGATTCGGTGCCGCTGGCTGGGCCTGTCCCTGCGGGCGGCCTCCGGCGCAGGCAGGCTCCTCCGCGCGCCGGGCTCGGCCTTCGCTGCAGAACCGGCGCTCGGCTTACCGTCCGGGTAACACGGGCTTGGGGTGGCGGACGGGCCTGCACCCCCATCCCCAAGCCCGGGGCGTCGCAGGCCTCGCCGCCGGTTCTTCGTGTCACTACCGCAGACGGGCCTCGCCGGTCACGGAGTACCTACGGCGCGCTCTGGAGCCTGCCCGCGCCGCCTCACGGCCGCCCAGCCTCGAGGAGCCCCTCGTCATCGTCTCCGAGCGTCGCCTCGGCGACATGACGACTGCATTCCCGGGCTCCCGCAAACCTTTTCCCTCCCCCCGCCGTCTACTCCTGACATCCAGACATGAGCGCAACCACGCACGTCAGTTCCCGCAGCTCTTCCGGCCGCGGCCTGCCCATCCTCGACGCCCTCCAGCAGGACCTCCGCCACGCCGTCCGCGGGCTCAGCCGGACGCCGGGGTTCACCGCCGCGGCGCTGCTGACGCTCGCCCTCGGCATTGGCGCCACCTCGGCCATCTTCAGCGTCACGCACGCGGTGCTCCTGGCTCCGCTCCCCTACGCCGAGCCGGACGCCGCGTCATGATCTGGAGCCAGTGGACGGGGTTCGACAAGACCTGGGTGTCCGAAGCCGAGCTCACGACTACCGCACGCGCTGCCGCAGCGCTGCGGCAGGTGGCGGCGTGGGACACCGGGCAGATCAACCTGACGGGCGCCGGCGAGCCGGTGCGGGTGGGCATCGGCCAGGTCACCGCCAACCTTTCGACACGCTCGGCGCGCAGCCGCTGCTCGGCCGCAGCTTCACCAGCGACGGAGGACGTCCCGGGACGCGACACCGTGGTCGTCCTCGGCCACGGGCTCTGGCAGCGCCGCTTCGGCGGCGACCCGGAGATGCTCGGCCGCACGATCCACCTCGACGGCCGGCCGCACGCCGTGGTCGGCGTCATGCCGCCGGGTTCCAGCTGCCGACCGACTACGGCGAGGACGCCGCCGAGCCCACCGAGTTGTGGGTCCCGCTCGCCATCAACCCGGCGAGCTCGAGCGCGGCAACCACGGCCTGTACGCGGCGGCGGAACTCGCGCCGGGCGCAACGCGCCGCGAGCGGCAACCGCCGAACTGCGCGCGCTGACCGCCGCCTGACCCGGGAGGGCCTCTACCCGGCGGACATGCAGTTCCGGGCGTTCGCGGTCGGCCTGGAGGACGAGGTCCTGGGCAACGTGCGGCCCGCGCTGTCCTCCTGCTGGGCGCGGTCGGATTCCTGCTGCTGATCGCGTGCGCCAACGTCGCGAGCCTCCTGCTCGCGCGCGTCGGAGACGCGGCAGCGCGACGTCGCCGTCCGGGCGGCGCTCGGCGCCGGACGCGGCCGCCTGGTCCGCCACGTGCTGACCGAGAGCCTGCTGCTCGGCGGTCGCGGGCGCCGCCTCGGCCTCGTCGTCGCCGTCGGCGCGGGCACGCGCGCTCGCGGCCGCCGGCCCGGCCGGCATCCCGCGCGTCGGCGCCGTCGGCGTCGACGCTCCGGTGTTCGGCTTCACCGCGCTGCTCGCCGCTGCTGACGACCGGCCTCTTCGGCCTGCTGCCGGCGCTGCGGCCGTGCGGGTGCCGCCGGTCGATCCCTGCGCGAGGCGGGCGGCCGGACCACGGCGGGCGCGGCGCGCCGGCGGCTTCGGCAGCCGCTCGTCGTCGCCGAGATGGCCCTCGCGGTGGTGCTCGTCATCGGCGCCGGGCTGATGCTCCGCAGCCTCGACGCGCTGCAGGCAGATCGACCTCGGCTTCCGACCCGAGCGGCGTGCTGACGGCGCGGCTCTGGCTGCCGCGAGGCGACCTACGAGACGCCGGAGCAGCTGGTCGCGCTTCTACCAGCGCTGCTCGAACGCGTCCGCGCGCTGCCCGGCGTCGAGGCCGCTGGCCTGGTGCGCTCGCTGCCGCTCGCCGCCGACGATCGGCGACTGGGGCCTCGACGATCGAGGGCTACGCGGCAGCCGCCGGCCACGGCGCGAAAGGCGACTGGCAGGTGGCGACCGACGGCGCCTTCGAGGCGCTCGGCGAGCGCCTGGTCCGCGGGCGGCTCTTCGACGCCGCGCGACACGACCGACGCGCCAGCAGGTCGCCCTCGTCAACGAGACGATGGCGCGCACCTACTGGCCGGACGGCGACCCGATCGGGCAGCGGTATCCGGCATGGGACGCGGCGACCAAGCGGCCCTGGATCACCGTCGTCGGCGTCGTCGGCGACGAGCGGCACAACGGCATCACCGCGGCGGTGAAGGAGAAGTTCTACCGGCCGCACGCCAGTTCCACCTGTCCACCGGCAACGCCGGCCCGCGGCATGACGCTGGTGGTCCGCACGGCGGGCGACTCCGCCAGCCTGGCGGGCCCGTTCGCGCACGCGGTGCGCGCGATCGGACTCGACGCTTCCGGTCGCCGCCGTCCGGCCGATGACCGAAGTGGTGGACGCGTCGATGGCGACGCCGCGCGCTACCGGCGCGGTGCTGATGCTGTTCGCGCTGCTCGCGCTCGCGCTCGCCGCCGTCGGCATCTACGGCGTGCTGTCCTACCTGGTGAGCGAGCGGACGCGCGAGATCGGCATCCGCGTGGCGGTGGGCGCCACCGCGGGGCAGGTCCTCCGGCTGGTGTTCGGCCACTGCCTGATGCTCACGGCCTCGGGGCTCGCGATCGGCCTCGTCGCTGGCAGCCGGCCTTACGCGCTTGATGGCGGGCGTCCTTCACGGGGTCACCCCGCTGGACCCGCTCACCTTCCTCGCCGTGCCCGCCCTGCTCGCCGCGGTGGCGGCCGTCGCGAGCTACCTCCCGGCACGACGCGCGGCGCGGATCGACCCGATGCTCGCGCTCAGGGTGGACTGACGGGGCGAACGGTCGAGGGTCGAGCGTCGAGAGTCGAGGGCAACGTCACGCCGTCACGCGAGAAGACCCTCGACCCTGGACCCTTGACCCTGGACCGAGCGGACCGCGAGCGGTTACCGTGACACGCGCGCGCTGCCGCCCTTCATGACGCGCTCCACCTCGGCCAGCGTCGCCATCGTGGTGTCGCCCGGCGTCGTCATCGCCAGCGCGCCGTGCGCGGCGCCGCACTCGACCGCCCACTGCGGGCCCTTGCCCGCGAGGAACCCGTAGATCGAGCCGGACGCGAAGGAGTCTCCGCCGCCCACGCGGTCGTAGATCTCCAGGTCCTCGCGGTGCGGCGCCAGTAGAACTCGCCTCCGCAGCAGCAGACCGCGCCCCAGTCGTTGACGGTCGCCGTCCTCGCATTCCGCAGCGTCGTGGCCACCACCTGGAAATTCGGGTACTCCTGCACCGCGCGCTCGATCATCCGCTTGAAGTTCTCGGCGTCGAGGGCCGAGAGTTGCTCGTCGAGGCCCTCCACCTCGAAGCCGAGCGCCGCCGTGAAGTCCTCCTCGTTGCCGAGCATCACGTCCACGAGCGGCGCCAGCTCGCGGTTGACCTCCTGCGCCGCTGCCTGCCCGCCGATCGCCTTCCAGAGCGACGCGCGGTAGTTCAGGTCGTAGGAGACGATCGTGCCGTGCCGCTTGGCCGCCTGCCATCGCCTCGCTGCGCCACCAGCGGGGTCGTGTCGGAGAGCGCCGCGAAGATGCCCGCCGGTGTGGAACCAGCGCGCGCCCTCCCGGCCGAAGATGCCGTCCCAGTCGATGTCGCCGGGCTTGAGCTGCGAGACCGCCGTGTGGCCGCGGTCGGAGCAGCCGAGCGCCGCGCGCACGCCGAAGCCGCGTTCGGTGAAGTTGAGTCCGTTCCTCACCGTGCGCCCGACGCCGTCGTCCTCGACCCATCGGACGTGCGACTGGTCGACGCCGCCCTGGTAGATCAGGTCCTCGACCAGGCGGCCGACCGGGTTGTCCACGAACGCCGTGACGACGGCGGTATCCAGGCCGAAGCAGCGCTTCAGTCCGCGAGCGACGTTGTACTCGCCGCCGCCTTCCCAGACGCTGAACGCGCGGGTCGTCGCGACGCGCCCGTCACCGGGGTCGAGGCGCAGCATCACCTCGCCCAGGCTGACCAGGTCCCAGCGGCACGACGACTTCGGCTTCACCGCGAGATCGCTCATCTTCTTCTCCTGGTCTCCAAGGTGTCAGTTGGCAACTGACCACTTGGCAACCGACCATTTGTTCCCTTGCAACCCTGGTCAGTCGTCAAGTGACGCCTGTACCTTCTCCATGCGCTTCAATTCACGATTCTCAGTTGAATCTCCCTCGCCACCGTCAGGTCCGGGTTGAGCGTGGAGCGCGCCTCGACCTTCAGGACATAGAGGCCCGGACCGAGCTCCCGCAGAGGGACCTTGCCGACGTACCCGTACGCCCGGCCGTCGCGCCCCAGCTCGGCGCTCGACCGCTCGTCGGCCTGCCTGAACAGCTCCCGCCCATCGTCGCCGCGGACGGTCGTGGTGATGGTCACCGAGTGCGGGCGCGCGCGCTCGTTGTCGTAGACCTCGGCCAGCAGCGACAGGGTGTCGGACGCGGCGAAGGCCCGCGTGGCAATCGGGGACGCGGGCAGGAGGCCCTTCAGCGCTTCGTCGGGCCGGGGATCCGGAACCTGCCGGCCTCCTCGGCGGAGAGCACGACCCCGCTGACGGCGAGCGGCTGCGACGAAAAGGCCGGGACCTCGAGGTCGTAGAGGACCGACCCCACGCGGCCGCTCCCGCCGTCGCGACCCGCGACCCGCTGCTTGTACTGGCCCGGCGGCAGCGACAGCCGCATCGGGAACACGACGCCGGCCTGCTCGACGAAGGCGCGCATCTTCGCGGAGAGCGGCATGGCGAGCTGCAGCCGCTCGCCGCCACGTGTCTTCCCCTGCGAGTCCACGGCGACGGCCGCCAGCTCCACCGAGTCTTCGAACCGGTCGCCCTTTGGCGAGAAGGTCATTTCGCGGCCGCTCAGCTGGACGAGCACCAGCACCGACGCGTTGGCGCCGGATCCCTTGAACGGCGCGGCCGTCGCCCGCAGCGTCAGGCCGGTCACCGGGAGCACGCTGGCCAGTGCCTCGCGGACCTCCGGGGAGGTCCCTTCCTTCGTTTCCACCGCCCGCCGCGCCGGGGCGTTGCCCTTGGGCGCCGTGTACCCCTTGCGCGCCTCCACCCTGAGGCCGGGCCGCTTCACGCGCACGTCGATCTTCCGGAACTTGCCGTCGCGGGCGTCGTTCGGGGCGTAGTAGCCGAGCATGTAGTAGTTGCTGTTCTCCACGCGCACGCGCTCGAAGGCCCTCTGCACGTTCTCCGGCGACCCCGTGACCGCGAAGCCGCCGGTCTCCGAGGCCATCGTCCGGAGGTTGTCCTGCGAGTTGCGCAGGTCGTCCTGGAGCAGCGCCGTCTTGACGACGACCTCCTTGCTGACGTCCTCGGGCGGCCCCGACGCGATGTCCACGAGGTCGTCGCCGCCCTGCGTGTAGACGCGCGGATCGAAGGCATACAACGTGACGTTGCCCCGGTTCGCGGCTTCCGCCAGGTCCCTCATGCGGTCGCGCACCTCGCGCGGGGCCGTGTCGTAGGTCAGGGAGCCGACCGGAAGCGCGTACGGGTCGGAGGGGTTGAGCGTCTGCTGCACCTTCGACACGGCGGCGAAGCTGTAGTCGATCCCCTCCCCACCAGGACCATGGCCTTCCGCCGGTTGCGGATGCCCCCGGCGAAGTTGGCAAGGTCGGTCAGGGTTTCGAGCGTGGAGCGCGCGTTGAACACGCGCGGGCGGCCGCCGCGTCCGCGCTCAGGGTCTCGGGCGTCGCCGTCATCGCCTGGCCGGCAAGCCCCGGGGACACGACCTTCTGCCCGACGAACCGGTTCACGGCGGCCACCAGCAGCCGGCGGTCCGGGGTGAGCTCCTGCGACTGCTTGCGGTTGCCCGAGGTGACCACGACGGCGGCCAGGTCGTTCGGGGCCATGTTCTGCTCGAGGAACGCCGCGGCGATCTTGCGCACCAGCTGGCTGCGGTTCGGCGCGGTGTGCAAGTCGTCGAGCACGATCAAGTAGAGTCGCCCGTCGAAGGGCGGGCGTTGGTCTGCACGTCGGGGGGAATTGCGCGCGCCGCAAACAACGGCGTCTCGACACGCTCCACGGGGATATTGACCAGCTGCATCGACACCAGCTGCTGGGGCTTGCCATCCTCCAGGATCTCGAACTCGTCCTGCCTGAGGTCGACGACGAACCGGCCCTGCGCGTCGAGCACGACGGCGTCCACCTCGACGACGTTCACCTGGCTCCGGAAGGTCGCGGCAGGCTGCTGCTGAGAGGCCGCTCCCGCCCCGCCGGCATCCGGGGAACCGCCGGCAAGGGCCAGGAGCGCGACGGCAGACAGGGCGGCGGCAAGGCGACGACGCGGGGATTTCGTGGTCATGTGTCCTTTGTGCTCGGAACGGCAGGCCGACTCCCGGATTATACCGCTGGCGCACCCTCTTCCCGGGCAGCCGGCCCGGCAGCCCTCTGATATCATCTCGGTCCGCCCCCGGTCGGCCCGCCACGCCAGGAAGGAATCGCCATGCGCTCACGACACTCGACGGCCCCGCGGTCGCTCGCCCTGCTGATTACCCTCTGCCTCGTCGCCGCCGCCGCGGCCGCGGCCCCGGGCACCAGGACGATCACCTTTCAGGACTTGATGAAGTTCCGCGCCATACAGGCACCCGTCCTGTCCGACGACGGGACGGTCGTCGCTACGCGCTCCAGCCCGATCGCGGGGACGGCGAGGGCGTGGTGCACGTGCTCGCCAGCGGCAAGGTCTACCGCGTGCCGCGTGGCGGCTCGCCCGTGATTCGAAGACCGGCCGCTACGTGGGCATGACGGTCAAGCTGTCGTTCGCGGACAGGAAAAGACCGCGAAGGACCGCCCGAAGCCGGGCCTGGCCATCGTGGACACGGCCACCGGGACGGTCGTCCACGATCGAGAACGCCGAGAGGCTGGCCTTCAGCGACGACGGGCAGTGGGCGGCCTACCTGCTGACGCCGCCCGAGCCGAAGAAGGACGAGAAGGTGGCGGCGCCTGCCGCCGGCACCGCCAAGCCAGGCGAGGCGGCCGCGAAGAAGCCGCCGGCGTCCTCCACCTCCGCAACCTGCAGACGGGGGCGGACCAGGACCTCGGGCCGGCGGCGACATTCGGCTTCGACCCTGCCTCGCGCTACGTCGCCTATGCCGTCTCGCAGACGCGGCGGGGGCAACGGCCTGTTCGCGCGGAGCCTTGCCGAGCCTGCCAGCGCACCGATCGCGGCGGCGCAGGCTGCCGAAGGCCGCTACGAGTCGTTGACCTGGACGCGGGAAGGCTCCGGCTGGCGTTCCTGGCGGCGGTGGAGAAGGAGAAGGACAAGCCCGGGCCGGCCACGCTTTCCATCTGGGACGGCGCAACCCAAGACGCGCGGTGGCGGCGGCGGAACCGGCACCCAAAGGCTGGACGCTGCCCTTGAAGAACGACCTGGCGTGGAGCGGGACGGGAAGAGGCTGTTTTTTGGGTTCAAGCCGGCCGATTCCGGGGCCCGCGAAGCCGGCGGCGGACAGGGCCAAGGACCCTGCGGCCGATCCCTACGACTTCGATCAGATCCTCTCGAAGGTCGAGCTGGACGTCTGGCACTGGAATGACCCGCAAATCAACCCGAGCAGAAAAAGGCCTGGGACCGCGAGAAGGACCGAACCTATCGCGCGGTAGTTCATGTTGATACGGCAAGGTGGTGCCGCTTGCCGATCTCAACCTGCCGGCAGTCGATGTTTCGGAGAACGCCGCGTCGCGCTCGGGGACCTCTGACATCCCGTATCAAAGAAACCACCTGGGGGAGGGGCCCGCGACGTGTTCCTGGTCGATCTCGCGGACGGGCGCGCAGACGCGCGGTCTCGCGGCTGCGCGATCGGGCGATCGCTCTCGCCCGGACGGCCGCTCGATCGCGTTCTTCGAGACGGGCAATGGCATGCTCTACGACTCGCGGCGACGCGACGCCGCATGGCAGGCCGCCCTCGGCGTTACGCTTCAGACGAACAGCACGATACGCCTGACACGCCGCCGGCCTACGGCCTTGCCGGCTGGGTGGATGACGGCGCCGCGCTGCTCATGTACGACCGCTACGACATCTGGCAGGTCCCGGGGCCGGCGGCGCGCCGGTCAATCTCACCAACAAGGCCGGGCGAGCCGCCGGCATCACCTTCCGCGTCGTCACCCTCGATCCCGACTCCGCGCGCGCTCGGGCAACGGCGCCGCTCCTGCTCACGGCTACCACGAGGCGAGAAGAACTGGGGCTTCTACGCGGCTCGTTCGGCAAGCCGGGCGTGGAGGGCGTCTCGACGAGAAGAAGCTGTTCAAGTTCGTCGCGAAGGCGAAGCAGGCCGACACGGTGATCTACACGCGGGAAAACTACGAGGAGTTTCCGGACCTCTGGGTGAGCGACCTCGCCTTCACCCAGCCGCGGAAGGTGTCCGACGCCAACCCGCAGCTGGCCGAATTCGCCTGGGGAAGCCGCGGAACTGGTCGAGCTCACCAGCCGACGGCATGCCGCTGCAGGGAGTGCTGATCAAGCCGGCCAACTACGAGCCAGGCAAGCGCTACCCGGTCATCACCTACTTCTATGAGCGGCAATCGCAGCGGCTCTATGAGTTCAACGAACCGGTGGTGAATCACCGCCCGTCTTTCGCCATCTACGCCGGTGCCGGCTATGCGGTCTTCCTGCCCGACATCGTCTTCACGATCGGCCATCCGGGACAGTCCATGCTGAAATGCCTGGTGCCGGGCGTGCAGAAGCTGGTCGATCTCGGGATCGCCGACCCGAAGGCGCTCGGCCTCCACGGCCATTCATGGGGCGGCTACGGGACGGCCTATCTCGTCACGCAGACGAACATGTTCGCGGCGGCGGTCACCGGCGCGCCGGTCGCGAACATGACGAGCGCCTACGGCGGGATCCGCTGGGAGTCGGGCGTCGCGCGCCAGTTCCAGTACGAGAAGACGCAGAGCCGCATCGGCGGCAGCCTCTGGGAGTATCCGGAGCGCTTCATCGAGAACTCGGCGCTGTTCCACGCGGACCGCATCAAGACGCCGCTGCTGTTCGAGCATGGCGACGAGGACGGCGCGGTGCCGTGGTATCAGGCGATCGAGCTGTACCTCGCGCTCCGGCGGCTGGGCAAGGACTGCATCTTCCTGCAATATCGCGGCGAACCGCACCATTTGCGGAAGTACCCGAACAAGCTCGATTACGCGATCAAGATGAAGGAGTACTTCGACCACTACCTGAAGGGCGAGCCGGCGGCGGACTGGATCACCGCGGGCGTGCCCTACAAGGGGAAGTAAGCGGGTGGGTCTTCGCGCCGAGGCCGCCCTGTGCTACGATTCGGCCACAAGCCATTTCTTCTCTCTTGGGAGGCAGCATGAAACGATTGGTCGTCGTCATCGGTCTGGCCCTGGCGGTCGCGTTCGGCGCGAGCCTGGCGCTCCAGGCCCAGGCTGAGAAGGCCCCCGGCACCGTCATCCTCAAGGGCTCGCCGATGGGCGGGGTCAAGTTCGACCACCCGAAGCACGCGAAGGCAGCCGGCGACAAGTGCGAGGCCTGTCACCACCCGTCCAAGCCTGAAAAGGCCAACGCGACGCCGCACCAGGCATGCCAGGACTGCCACACCAAGGCGGCCACCGCCCCGATGAAGACCAAGGCGCAGCTGGCGTTCCACGACGCGATGGCGAAGAAGGGCACCTGCATCGACTGCCACGCGAAGGCTGGCGCCGGCAAGGCACCGCTGAAGTGCAACGAGTGCCACAAGAAGGAAAACGTCTAGGCTGGTCGCAGGGAGAAGAACGCGTATGGGGCCGCGCGAAAAGTGGCCGGCACCCCTTTGTCTTTCCAGGCCCCTGCGTTCACCTGCCGAGCCCGCGATGACCTCGCGCAGCGCTCCCGTCTCGATCGGCTTCGCCACGTAGTCGTCCATGCCCGCCTGCGAGGCAGCGCTCGCGGTCGCCCTTCATCGCGTGGGCGGTCATGGCCACGATCGGGATGCGCCGGCCGCGTCGGCCCGTCTCGCGGTCCCGGATCGCCGCGGTGGCCTCGAAGCCGTCCATCTCCGGCATCTGCACGTCCATCAGCACCAGGTCGTAGGGCTCGCGGCGCGACGCGTCAACGGCCTCCCGGCCGTTCGCCGCGACGTCGACGTGTGGCCCCGCCGCTCGAGCAGGCGCGGCGCGAGCTTCTGGTTGACCGGGTTGTCCTCGGCCAGCAGGATCCGCAGCGCGCGCGCGGCCTCGCGCGGCGTCGGCGCGTCGCCGGCGCGGGCGACCGCGGCCGGCCGGCACTGCCCCGAGCGACCGCGCGATGGCAGTCGCAGCAGCTGCGCTGCCGGACCGGCTTGGTGAGGTAGGCCGCGAAGCGCGCCGCCGCCGGCATCGGCGGCGTCGCCGCGGGCGGCCGATCGAGGTGAGCATCACCAGCGGCGTGGCGCCGATGCCGGGTCGTGCCGCGATCGCTCGGCCGAGCTCGAAGCCGTCCATCCCGGGCATCTGCATGTCGAGCAGCGACCAGGCGGAAGGGTCGCCCTCGGCCGCGGCGCTCGCGCAGCCGCGCCAGCGCCGCGCGGGCCGTCGCGGCGCGCTCGTGGCGGCACCGCCACTGCGCCAGCAGTCTCGCCGAGGATCCGGCGGTTCGTCGCGTTGTCGTCCACCACCAGGACGCGCAGGCCGGCGAGGTCGCCGATGCCACGGGCGGCGGCGGCCGCGAGTGGCCGGCTGCCGCGCGAGGCGCGCCGTGAACCAGAACGTGCTGCCCTGTCCCGACCTCGCTCTCGACGCCAGATCGTGCCCGCCCATCAGCCCGACGAGCCGCTGCGAGATCGCCAGCCCGAGCCGGTGCCGCCGAACCGCCGGGTCGTCGAGCGTCGGCCTGGGTGAACGGCTGGAAGAGTGGCCGCCAGCTTGCTCGGGCGGGATGCCGATGCCCGGTGTCGCGCACCGCGAAGCGGACCAGCGACGCCCGTCGGCCGTCCGTCCGTCGCCGACCGAGACGTGCAGCGACCACCTCGCCGCGCTCGGTGAACTTGACGGCGTTGCCGACCAGGTTGACGATCACCTGCCGCAGCCGGCCCGGGTCGCCGACGAGCACGGGCGGGCACGTCGGGATCGACCAGTGCAGCGTCAGCTCGAGGCCCTTCTCGTGCGCGCGCAGGGCGAGCGACCTCGGCACGTCTCTCGAGCGTGCTCGCGCAGGTCGAAGTCGATCGCCTCCAGCTCCAGCTTGCCGGCTTCGATCTTCGAGAAGTCGAGGATGTCGTTGATGACGCGTCAGCAGCGCCTCGGCGCGAGTGCTTGCACCGTCTCGCAGGTACTCGCGCTGCTCGGTGCGTCAGCGGCGTGTCGAGCAGCAGCTCCGTCATGCCGATGATGCCGTTCATCGGCGTGCGGATCTCGTGGCTCATGTTCGCCAGGAACTGCCCTTGGCCTGGTTGGCCGCCTCGGCGCGCTCCTTCGCCCGCGCCAGCTCCTCCTGCACCTGCTCGCGCTCGACAATCTCGCGCTCGAGCCGGCCTGCGGCCTGCCGCCGCGCCTCGATCTCCGCCCGGAGCTCCGCGTCCGCGCGTCCACGAGCCGCGCCAGCGTCCGCTCCCGCACCTTCATGCCTCGCACGCGCAGGCCGTAGGCGCCGGTCGCCCGCCAGCGAGGACGAACGCGCACAGCACCAGAACCACGTGGCCTCGTAGTAGTGTGGCCGGAGGCGATGGCGAACGTCAGGCCGGCGGCGGGCTCTCCACTCGCCGTCCGGTTGCGCGCGCCACCTGGAATACGTAGCGGCCCGGCGGCACGTTCGTGTAGTACGCCACCCGCCGCTCGCCCGCGTCCTCCCAGTCCGGATTGAACGGGACGAGCCGGTAGCGGAACTCGATGCCGCTCGGCGGGTGGTAGTTGAACGCGGTGTACTCGATCTCCACGTCCCCCGTGCCGGGCGGCAGGTCGAGCGGCCCGACCGGCAGCCGCCTGCCGGCGGTCGTGAACCACGTGCTCGAGCACGACGTCCGGAACGCCCGGCACGCATGGCGGAGGGATCGACGATGACGGCGCCGCGGATCCTGGCGAACCAGAGCCGGCCGTCGTCGATCTTCCAGGCGGCCGGCTGCGACCCGCCGTTCCCCTCGCTGCCGCGAAGCCCGTCGGCCATCCCGTATGCCTGCGAGCGGACGCGGCGCCTTCCCGTCGAAGAACGCTCCAACTCGGCTTCGGCACCCGGAAGATGCCGCGGTTGCACGACATCCAGAAGTCGCCGCGGTCGTCCTCGAGGATCGTGAACGCGGCGTTGTCGAATAGGCCCTCGCGGACCGTCACCGTCGCGATTGGCCGTCCTTGACGCGGCTGATTCCGCCCCCGAACGTGCCCGCCCAGATCGTGCCGTCGCCGTCGCGGTGGAGCGACAGGATGTAGTTGTCGCCCAGGCCATCGGCGCTGGTGTAGGTCTTCGCGCGACCGTTCTGGATGTGCGCCAGGCCCTGGCCGCCGCGCAATCCAGACCGCGTCCGGATCGCGAGCAGCGGCGAACCGACCGACCACGCGTCGCCCTCGGCCTCAACCGGCCGCAGAGCGCCGGCCCCGCATGGCCCACAGGCCCGCCCGGCCGGTGCCAATCCAGAGTGTTCCGTCCGGCGCCCCGGCGAAGGCTCTCACGCCCCCCGCGAGCGTCTGCCCGGTGCGAGGAATCGTTCCCACGGTCCGGCCGTCGATCCGACTCAGGCCGCGCGTCGTGCCGACCCACACCGTCCGCCGGACACCGGGTCCTCGGCGAGGGCGAGGACGGAGTCGTCTGCCAGGCCGTGCTGCGACCGAACGTGGTCAACCGGCCGCCGCCAGGCGTGTCACGCCCCCACCGCTCATCCCAATCCAGATGGCCCCGTCTCGCGCCTGGAAGATGCTCTGCACGTCGTCGGTCGGCAGCCCCTCGCGCCGCCCGAACCCCGAGAACGGCGTCTCGCGCAGGCAGGTGACTCCTGCGTCGAAGCTGCCGACCCAGAGGTTCCCCTGCCGGTCCTCCAGAACGCCATGACGTAGTTGCCGGGAAAGCCCTGGGCCTTGCCGTAGACCTCGACCCTGCCCCGGTCGATCCGCACGAGGCCCCGGCGCTCGAGCCCCAGCCACAGGCCGCCCGACGCGTCTTCCCAGATTGCGTGGACCGAATCGCCGGCGATGCTGGCCGGCAGATTCGCGCCGCTCGAACCGGCTGCCCACGAGCCGGGCCACGCCGCTGGCCGTCCCGACCCAGATTTCGCCGCCCCTCCCCGAGAAGACCTCGTGTACGGCTTCGTCGGGAAGCCCGTGCGCCACGCCGTACCGCTTCAACCTGCCGCCGCGCAGCCGGTAAAGCCCCTGCAGGGTTGCGAAGAGGACCGACCCGTCCGGTGCCTGCCGCATCCGGGTGACGGCCCGTCCCGGCCAGCGCGGGAAGGCCGGCGGACGAGATCCGGCCATCTTCAACCAGCGACAGACGCCCTCGCTCGGTCCCCACCCACAAGAGGCCGCCCCGGTCCACGAGCAGGGAGCGCACCTTGTCGGACGAGCAGGCCGTCGGCCGTGCCAGAAGCGGGTGAACGTGCCGTGGCGGTAGCGGCAGCAGCCCGGAATCGGTTCCAATCCACAGCGCCCCCTGGCTGTCCTCCGCCAGCGCCCGGATGTTCTCCCGCACCATCTCGGCAGTGTTGGCCCGGTCGAAGACGACGAAACGAACCCCGTCGAACCGCGCCAGGCCGGCCTGGGTGCCGATCCAGATGTATCCGTCGCGCGTCTGCAGCAGCACCTGCGCGCTGTTCTGCGGCAGGCCGTTTTCAATCTGCCAGGTGCTGGAGTGGTACTGCGAGAGGCCAAACCGCGGGTCGAGCGCCACCGCCGGACGGGCAGTGAGCGTACCACGCGGCGAGGGCTTCGAGCGAACAGGAACGTGAAGAGTCGAACCCTGGGCATCGACACGAATCCCCCCAGAAGGGGAATCGGTTGTACGGGTCCGGGGCTTTATGGAAGAGTCAGGCGGAGGGCGGAGGGCGGCTGGCAGCATGGCAGCGGACAGGAGATCACGGCGCAAGTGACAGCGTGATCCGCCGCCCTGCTGTCCACCGCCTACCGCCTATTCGTATACGACCCTGCCCTTGGCGGCCGTCGCGGGATTCTTGAGGTAATGGCCGACGCCGTTGGCGACCACGTCGGCGTAACGGGGGACGCCGGTGATGGTCAGCCGCCTTCGCCGGGTTGTCCTCGGTCCAGGTCTCGGCCATCTGCAGGAGTCGACGGAGGTGTGCCGCCCGACGCGCAGGGCGATCGGCCACCCCTTCTCGTCGATCTTCTCGAACAGCAGGCCGTGCTTCCCGGCCTTCACCACGAACTCGTCCTGGCCGCTGAGCAGCTGCTCCTCGGTGGTGATGCCCCGCGTGGCGTCGAGGAACGGTTCCGGCGCCTCGAGCAGCAGCGAGACCGCCTGCGAATGGTCGCCGATCTCGCGGTGGGACAGGCCGTGCAGCGTCAGCGGGGAGAACTCGGTTCCGATCTTGAAGCCCTCCATGTCGGTCAGCATCATGGCCACCATGGTTGCCATCTCCTGGCCCTTCTGGTGCGTCACGATCGTGCTGATCACGGGGTACTGCAGTTCCGCCTCGTGCATGTCCACGACGACGTCCACCTTCTCGCGCCGGATCATCTCCATGAACGCGTACGCGGTCTTCTCGGTGAGCGTCCCGTTCGGCCGCCCCGGCCAGGCGCGGTTCAGGTTGCGGACGTCCACGTACGCCAGCTCCTGCCGGCTCGGGTAGTGGATGAACACCTCGGGGTCGGGCCACTGGTCCAGCGGGTTCGTCCACCGGTCGCCCATGCGGAAGGTCCGCGACCCCCAGGCGGTGGGGATGGAGAAGGACGGCGGGTACGCCCCGCCCAGGCGCGTCATCGTCGTCGCGCTGCGGTTGGCGCTCAGCACGACGATCAGCCGGCCCTTCTCGACCGCTCCGTTCTCGGCGAACACCCAGGAAGCCAGCCGCCCGGCCGGCTCCTCGGCGTGCGAGCCGCCCAGGATCAGGATCGTCCCACCGGGCTCGCGCCCTTCCATGAAGTACAGCTTGCAGTCGTTGACCGTCCCGCGGATCGGCGCGAAGTACTCGCCGAGCTGCCGGACCGCCGTCACGCCGGGCCCGAGGACGACGGGCTCGGCAAGGTTGCGGCTGCGGCGGAAGCTGATGCCGGCGGAAACGAGCAGCGCGAGGCCCAGGGCGGCCACGACGATCTTCTGGACGAGCAGGCGGCGCGTCATCTCGGCTCCCTCACTTCAACCGGAAGAGCCGCAGCAGGAAGGGCACGAGGACGATCACGTAGAGGACGTCCCGTTCCCACCGCCTCGACTTGAGGAGGTTGACGACCAGCAGGAGCGACACGAACGCAACGAGCGCGTAGTAGAGGACGGTGACCATACAAGACCTGTCACTTGGCAATTGACCAGTTGGCCAACTTGGTCAATGAATTTCACGACTTGGCAATTGGTCAGTTGCCACTTGCCAACTGATGCTGCGAACCTGTCACTTGGCGACTGGCCACTTGGCCAACTCAATTTGTCAACTGGTCAATCGTTCCCTCGACACCTGACATCAGAGTCCCGTCAAGAACGCCAGCTTCTTGCTATACACCACCATCAGCGTCCCGATGACGATGATGATGAGCGCCGGCACCAGGCAGGCGCGGAGGAACTCGCCTGTATTGGCCCTTGAAGCCGACGACGTCCACCGTCAGGCGGCCGATGATCGCCGTGGGCGGCAGCGCGTCGCCCAGCGGCCAGATCACGCTCATGCCCGCGAGCGCGACGATCGGGTCGAGGCCGCGGGCGTTGAACAGCAGCACCAGCGGCACGCCGATGACAGGGGCCGCGCCCCACATCAGCACCGCCTCCGAGACCGGCAGCACGAGGAACAGCGTCGCGTAGACCACGGCGATCGGCAGCGTCACCGCCGTGACCGCGAGCAGGCCGCGCGCGCCGGTGAGCGTCATGATCTGCACCAGGATGCCGGCGCAGGTCAGCGTGGCGAGCAGCGGCAGCAGCTGGTCCACGGTCTCGCGCGAGATCCGGAAGAACTCCAGGCGGACGGGCGACAGCAGGTACGACACGAGCGCCGTCGACCGCGAACATCATCGGCAGGCCGAGGATGGGCGTCTGGTGCGGGAACTGGCGTCCCACCCAGACGAGGCCGAAGAACACCACGAACGGCAGCAGGACGCGCCACCAGCCCATGCCCGCGGGCGGGACGGGCAGCTCATCGAGCGCCGCGCGTCACGTCCATCTGCGCTCGCCCTTCCAGCCGAGGATGAAGCTGGTGGAGCAGGGCGGCAACGAGGCAGGGCAGGAGGAGCGGCCAGAAGAAGCCGACGTACGGCATGTTCACGCCGGCCGCCGTCATCATCGCCCAGAGGCTCACGGGCGGAGCCGCCGCGCTCAGGCCGGCGTTGATGAAGATCAGCGCCGCAGCCTTGTGCTTCGGGATGCCCATGTAGTGCAGCACCACCGCGACCAGCGACCCGGTGACGAGCACCGTCACGCTGCCGGCGCCCGTGAGCGCGCCCGGGACGAGCAGCAGGACCGTCAGCAGCACGAGCAGCAGCGCGCGGCTCCGGTGGAACCGCCGCAGGATCGCCCGCACCACGAACGCCACGCCCCCGGACTCCTTCAGGAGGTTCATGAAGAGCGTGGCGGTGACGAAGATCAGGTTGATGTCGAGGTAGGTGGCCGCGCCCTCGGCGATGTGCCGGACGGGCAGCCCGAAGCCCGCCACGAGGGCGCCGCCCACGGCGGCGCCGAACATCGCGAGCTCGGTCGAGAGGCGGAACAGGCGGACGACGACGTAGACGGCGAGCATCGCGCCGAGCACGATGCCGGCCTGCGTGAACATGCTCACCGGCGTCTCCTACTTGCCGAACACGGGCTTCAGGACGTTGATGATGTCCGCGTTCTTCTCGTAGAAGAGCACCGGGATGTTGAACTTCTTGCCGAGCGTCGTGAACCGGCCGTCCTCGTCGCCGTCCTTGCGGACGATGAGGAACTGCGCCTTCGGGCAGACGGCGTCGATGGACATCTCGTCCGAGTTGTCGCCCGGCGCGGCGTTCTTCGCCCGGCGCTCCATGCCCTCGACGTGCGCGCCCACCAGCGTGATGCCACGCTTCTTCGCCTCGGCGATCAGGGCGTTCGCGCGCGCCACCTCGTCGGTGATTTCCACGCCCGCGGCGCCCATGCCCTTCAGGCTGCTGCCGGTGACGATGATGAGCGTCTTGTAGGGCTTGGCGGCCAGGTCCTTGACCGTCGCATTTTCCTTGTAATCATGGTCGATCGCCAGCCGCTTCATGAAGACCGTCATGCGGAGCGGGCCCGGGCTCTGGCCGCACGAGGTGACCAGCACGGGCGTCTGCGCCTTCTGGGCGAGGGCCGGCGCGGCCAGGGCGGCGAACAGTGCGACGGCCAGGGCCGTCACGAGGCAGGAACGGGATGCGCGGATCATGGCAAGAACCTCCACGAACAACAGATAAGGGGGGATGACTACGGTTGCCGGACAGGGGCGGACGAAGCTTATCACAGGGGATCGAGAATGAAGACAGGCGGAAGGCGGTTGGCGGAGGGCGGACACGTCAAGCCGTCCAAGCACCCGCTCCCCGCCGACCGCCCCGCCTGCTGCCTATTCGCTTTCGTCCCGCCTGCCGCCTCCCGCCGTCCGCCTACTCGTGGTACGCTGTCCCGAGGAGGCAATCATGGTCGAAGCGTTGCGGAAGCTCCTGCTGGCGGGCCTGGGGACCCTGGACCTGACCGAGGAGAAGGTGAGGGCGGTCTTCAACGACCTCGTCGCCCGGGGGGAGATGAGCGAGAAGGAAGCGCGCGAGCTGATCACCAACTGGACGAAGCGGGCCACCGAGCAGCGCGGGCGGATGAAGGACGACGTGGAGCAGGTGGTCAACAAGACGCTCCAGGCGATGGGCCTCGCCAAGCGCGCCGACCTCGATGCCCTGGCCGCCCGCCTCGCGGAACTGGAGCGGAAGATGGGCCCCGCCGGCGACGTCCCGCCGTCCGGGACCGGCACCACCGCGTAACGACACCGCACCCGGCGACAGCGCATGGCCAAGCTGACCGGCCCGGTGTTCCCGGCGTTCCAGCTGCGGCGCCTGCGCGAAATCACGACCGTCCTGGTGAAGTACGGCTTCCCGGACGTCGTGTCGCGCCTGCGCCTCGAGCGGACCGTTGCCATGGGCCGGCGCCTGCGCCTGAGCGGCCGGCCCCGCCCCTGGGGCACCCGCGCTCAGCGCCTTCGGCTGGCCCTCGAGGAACTCGGCCCGACCTTCATCAAGTTCGGGCAGGCGCTCAGCACCAGGGCCGATCTCCTCCCCGCGGAACTCGTTGCAGAGCTGTCCCGCCTCCAGGACCAGGTTCCCCCGCTCCCGCCCGGCGTGGCGGCGGCGGCGGTCGAAGCCGAACTCGGCGAACCGATCGCCACCGTCTTCAGGGAATTCGATCGCGAGCCGGTTGCGGCCGCATCGATCGCACAGGTCCATCGGGCGGTGCTGTCGTCGGGCGAGGAAGTGGCGGTCAAGGTCCGGCGGCCGGGAATCGAGACCAACATCGAGCGCGACCTGGCGATCATGGCGCAGCTCGCCCGGCTCGCCGACCGATACCTCCCCGACGCGGACCTCTACCACCTGACGGAGCTTGTCGCCGAGTTCGCGCGCAGCATCCGCCGGGAGCTGGACCTTTCGCGAGAGGGACGCACCATCGAGCGCTTTGCGCGCAATTTCGCCGCCGACCCGTCGGTCAAGTTCCCGCGCGTCTTCCGCGCCCGCACCACGCCGGGCCTGCTCACGCTCGAGTACATCCACGGCACGAAGGTCCTCGAGATCCTGCCGGCAAAGGAAGGCCTGGATCCCGCGATTGTCGCCCGGCGGGGGGCGGACCTGATGCTGCGCCAGGTTCTGGAGCACGGTCTCTTCCACGCCGATCCGCACCCGGCGAACATCTTCGTCCTGCCCGGCAACGTCATTTGTCTGCTCGATTTCGGGAATGTCGGCCGGCTCGATCGCTCGATGCGCGGTGCGCTGGCAGCCCTCGTCGAAGCGGTCGTCCGTGAGGACCCCGAGCGGATGGGGCGGGCGCTGATGGCGATCGGGCGGCCGCTCCGGCCGGTGGACCAGCGTCGCCTGACCCGCGACCTGGCGGAACTGCTCGACAACTACACCGGCATCACGTTCCGCGATCTGCAGGTCGGCCCTCTCCTGCAGGAGGCCCTGTCGCTGATGCGGCGCTACCGCCTGCAGTTCCCGTCGGACCTGATGCTGCTGGTTCGGGCCTTCGTCACGATCGAGGGGGTCGGCCGGCAGCTCGACCCGTCGTTCGCGCTGATCGAGCAGGCACGGCCGGTGGTGATGGCGATCCTCGCCGAGCGGCTCCGCCCGGCGGCGCTGGCCTCGCGCGCCGGGGAGGTGGGGCGCGAGATGGCCGAAGCGCTGCAGGCGCTTCCGCGCGACCTGCTGGAGATCGTGGACAAGGCAAAGGACGACCGGCTCCAGATCCAGTTCGTCCACCGCGGCCTGGAGCACTTCGTCCAGGAGATGGACCGCTCCAGCAATCGCCTCAGCTTCGCGATCGTGATCGCGGCGCTGATCGTCGGGTCGTCCTTCGTGCTGCAGCGTGGCACCGGCCCGATGATCTTCGGCCTGCCCGCCCTGGGCCTGGTCGGCTTCATCGCCGCCGCGATCTTGGGGCTCTGGCTCGCGGTGGGGATCTTACGATCGGGACGGCTCTAGGCTCTGGACTTTGGGCTCTTGGCAGATCACGCTGTCGCGGCAAATCCCACACCCAGAGCCTGAAGCCGAGGGCCGGCTAGAGCCTGAGCCCAGAGCCGTTCTTGTTCGCCAGCTCCACCGTCACCAGGAACACCAGCTGCGCCAGGTCCTCCATGATCTCCGGCGTGATGATGTCCACGTTGTCCTTCGTCGTGTGGTACGTCGCGTAGGGCAGCGGCTTGCCGCCGCCGACGCCGAACGAGATCGTCGGCACGTTCGCCCAGAGGAAGTGCGCGGCGTCCTGGCGCGGCCGGGCGAGGTTCGCGTTGGCGCGACGCGTTCACCGCGCCGGTGGATGTACTGCCTGGTTCACGCGGTCGATGACCTCCCAGAGCTGCGGGAAGTTCCGGCCCGACCCCGCCCCGATCGACTCGCCACGCCCGACGCTCTCCAGGTTGAGCATCGCCACCGTCTTCGCGTTCGGCATGAAGGGGTGTGACACGTAGTACTCGGATCCCTTCACGCCCTGCTCCTCGGCGCCGAATGCGACGAACACGATCGAGCGCTTGAGCGGGATCTTCGCGGTGGCCAGCGCCTCCGCCACCCCCAGCATCACGGCGACGCCCGAGGCATTGTCGTGGGCGCCGGGCATGAGGTCGGGGTTGAGGCCGAGGTGGTCGAGGTGGGCGCCGATGACGATCGCTTCCTGCTTGAGAACGGGGTCCGAGCCCTCGATCCACCCGATCACGTTCGAGCCCACCCCCTCCGGGTGGTGCTCGGTCACGTTCTTCATCGTGATCGTCCGGCCGGTGGCGAACGACGCCGGCTTCAGCCCCGAGCGGATGCCCTTCACGAGGGCGTCGTGGCTCTTGCCGGTACCTGCGAACACGTCCTCCACCACCGCCCGGCCGACCGAGGTGAAGCCGAAGCCCTTCATGAAGACGGCGTTGGGGTTGGCCAGCAGGTAGTTGTAGATCATGCCCGCGGCGCCGTGCTTCACCGCGTTGCGAATCTTGTAGTCGTGGAAGGAATACGGCCGCCACTTCTTGAACGTCTCGGCATCCTTGTCGTTCGGCATCACCGGCGACTCGGGCTCCATCAGGACGATCTTCCCCTTCACGTCCACGCCGGCGTAGTCGTCGTAGTCCAGCTCGGGCGCCGTGATCGCCGTAGCCCACGTAGACCACTTCCGCGGTGATCGTGCCGGTGTCGGACGTCGAACCCGGGAAGTACTCCTGCTCGAGCACGTAGGGCCGCTTGATGGTTCCGCCGTCACCGGCCGGGATGTGCAGCGCGAGCTCCGACCCGGGAAGGACCAGCGTGTAGGGGTTCGGGAAGGCCTGGAGCCACGTCCCCTTGTCGCCCGCTGGCTTGATTCCCCAGCCGGCCATCAGGTTGGCGGTCCACTCGGCTGACGCCGCGTATCCGGGCGTGCCGGTCAGCCGGCCCTTGTACTTCGGCGACGCCATCTCCGCCACGTAGCCCATCAGCGTGTGGCTGGAGATCGAGTGCATGACCGCAAGCAGGCGTTGGTCCGCCGGCGCGTCCGCCCGCGCCTGGGGCTGGGGCTGCGCGACGGCGCTGATGGCAGAGAACGTCAGGACAAAGAAGAACAGCAGAGCGCGGTGGAGTCGAGGTTTCATGCCGCAGACTATACAATAGGCGCAGGATGCCCATATACGAGTACAAGTGCGGTAGTTGCGGCCACGGGTTCGAACACATCACGCGGGCTGGTGTCGCGCCGGCGTGTCCGAAGTGCCAGGGCGAGGACCTCGAGAAGCAGCTCTCGGTCTTTGCGGTGGGCGCGGTCGGCTCCTCGTCCTCCCCCGGAATCGCCGCCGACAGCCCGTGCGCGAGCTGCGGCATCCCGGGCGGCCCCGGAGCGTGCGGCATGAGGCACTGACAGCACGCAGCTGGCAGCTGCAGCCGATCACGTCGTCGCGCTGCCGTGTGGTCTGCTGCAAGCTGCCTGCTGCCCGCTACTCCATCCTGAGCGCCACCACCGGCGCGATCCGCGTCGCCCGCCGAGCCGGGAGGTAACACGCGGCGAGGGCCGCGAGGGCCAGCAGCAGCGGCGCCAGCGCGAGCACCAGCGGGTCGAACGGGCTCACCTCGTAGAGCATGCTGCCCACCACCTGCCCGACACCGAGCGACAGGAGCACGCCCACGAAGAGGCCGGCGCCCGTCAGGCCAAGCCCCTCTTTCAGCACGAGCCAGAGGACGCCGCGCGGGGTCGAGCCCAGCGCCATCCGGATGCCGATCTCCCGCGTCCGGCGCGCTACCACGTAAGCTTTGACCGCATAGAGGCCCACGACGGCCAGGAAGACGGCGACGACGCCGAACACCGTGAACAGCTGAGCGCCGGCGCGCACGACCCAGTTCAGGATGCTGGCATCGCGGTGCTCGGAGAGCGTCCGCAGGGCGAGGACCGGCAGGCGATCGTCCACCGCGCGGATCTCGCGCCTGATTGCCTGGAGGACGGCCGCCTCCCCGGCGCGGCCCGGCGTATCCACGCGCGCGTGGACGTGACCGCTGCTCTTGAACTGACGGCCGGAGGGCAGGTACAGGTGGGCGACGGGCGCCTTGTCGAACATGTCGTGGCGGAGGCCCGCCACCACGCCGACCACCTCCATCGCCTCCTGGTCGTCGCCCTGCGTGCTGCTGACGATGCCCTGACCTTCCACGGGCTCGGCTTCGTCGCGCGGCGGCTTGCGGATCTGCTGGCCCACCGGGTTCTCGCCGGGGAACAGCAACTTGGCCAGCGGCTCGTCGATGATCGCGACGCGCGGAGCGTTGGCGTTCTGCTCCTCTGCGGCCGTGAACCCCCGGCCGCGGACGATCGGGATGCCAAGCGTCTTGAAGTAGTCGGCCCCTACGACGTAATTCACCGCGCTGGTCCTCGGCGGGCGCTCGTTCTTCGCTGCCGTGGCGGCCTGGCCAACCCGCGCCACGGTGCTACCCTCCGTGAAGTCGCCGAAGGCGACGCACGACGCGATGCTCGCGGACCGGACGCCGGGGATGGCGCGCACTCGCTCCAGCACCCGCCGGTACGACGTCGCGCCCGCGTGCTTCGTCGTAGCCCGCCAGGCTCGTGTCCATCGACGCCAGCACCTGGCCCTCGAGCCGGTAGCCGGGGTTCGCCTCAGCGGCCTTCAGCGCGCCGCGGGTGAAGAGGCCGGCGGCCGTCAGCAGGGCCAGCGAGAGCGCGACCTGCGTCGCCACCAGCAAGTTCCTGGCGCCGAACCATCGTCCGCGCCGTCCCGACGGGGCCTCGCCCGCCTGTTCCTTCAGCTCGGGGACCGCGTCGGTGCGGGCCAGCTTCAGGCCGGGGCCAAGGCTGAACAGCATGGTGCTCAGCGCCGCGAACAGCAGCGCCGCCGCCATCACGCGGATGTCGGGGCGCGCGTCGAAGGTCAGCGGGATGGGCGACAACGGCAGCAGCGACGACACCAGCAGGCTGATGCCCCAGTAGCCGAGCACCACGCCCAGCACGCCGGCGACGAGCGCCAGCAGGGAGGCCTCGGTCAGCAGCTGCCGGACGATCCGGACGCGGCTGCCGCCGAGCGCAAGGCGGATGGCGATCTCCTTGCGCCGGGCGGTGCCCCTGGCCAGCATCATGTTCGCAAGGTTCAGGCACGCGATCAGCAGAACGATGGCGGCCATGGCCATCAGGATGGCGAACGGCGCCACGAGTTCGGACTCGTCCTGCGGGTTGGTGGAGATCGAAGTGCGCGACAGCGTGTGCACCGTGAGCCGCTGGTTCTTGTTCTCGGCCGGATACGCCTCCTCGAGCTGCTTCGAGAGCGCTTCGAGCGGCGCGGCGGCCGCGGCCTGTGTGACACCCGGCTTCAGCCGCCCGACCAGCATGAGCGCCTGGTTGCGCCTGTCGGCGAGCGGCATCGGTCCCGTGTCGCGCATGAAGTCGTTGTCCACCAGCTCGTCGGCGCCCGTGGGCACCCACACGTCGGGCGAGACGATCACCGACGTGCCCGGTGAAGCCGCGCCTGGTGATGCCCACCACCGTGAACGGCCTGGCGTTGACCTTGATCGTCGTCGCCGATCAGCGCCGGGTCGGAGCCATGGCTCTTCCAGTACCGGTGGCTGACGATCGCCGAGGCCGCCTGGCTTCCCGGCCGCTCCTCCTCGGCGGTGAAGGTCCGGCCAGCCATCAGGTCCCCGTTCAGCGTCGCAAAGTAGTTGGCCGGGACGACGGCCGCGAAGCTGCGCCGCGTCACCTCGCCCTCGCCAATGCCCACGAAGCTGACGCTGAAAGCGGTCACGTGGCTGAAGACGGTCGCCCGTTCGCGGATGTCCTGGAAGTTCGGGTACGAGAACGCCCGGTAGGAATCGGGGCGCGTGTGGTCGTCGGCTGTAGATGCCCACCAACTCGCCCGTGCCGCCCTCGGCGGTCCGCGGGGCGAAGCAGGAGCGTGTCGACCAGGGTGAAGACCGCGGTGTTCGCACCGATCCCCAGCGCCAGCACGAGCACGGCGATGGACGTGAACCCCGGAGTCTTCAGGAGAAGGCGAACACTGTAGCGAAGATCCTGCAGCAGGGTGGACATCGGGACTCCTTCAGCAGCGCTCCGGCGGCCCTGTAGGAGTAAACGCATTCGGCGGGCACGGGGTTCCGCCGAACGAGGCTGACGGTTGACGTTGACGGTTGACGGTCCGGCCGGGTGTCACACCGCGCTGTTGCGGCCGAGTGAACCGTGAACTGTGAACTGTGAACCGTGAACCGTGAACCGTGAACCGACGTCTTCCTGTATGCTGCGGCCATGGTGTTCCGCGGCCGCCTGCGCGGCGTTCCCGCCACCGCGAGCCTCAAGGCTACCTCCGTTCTCCCTGGCCGCCGACGAGCGCTACGTGGCCTCGTGGGATCTCGGCGGCCGGCTCTACAGCGCCTGGCGCTTCGGCCACACCTGGCGCCGCGGGCTGAACGGGCAGGTCCTGTACAAGACCCGAGTGGACGGGGCCGCGAGCGTGAGCGCGTACGATGCCCGCGAACGCCGTACGCTGGGTGCCGACGAGGCGCGGCCAATCGTGGACGAGGCGGCGGCGTTCGCGCGCGACGTGCTCGAGGCGATGCTCCAGGCGCCGGCAGAATGGGAGGCGGGCGGAGCGCCTCCAGGGAAGCTCGAAGGCCCGCCCTCCGCGGCTCCAGCCACACCCGAAGGCCCGCCCTCCGCACCGGGCAAGGCTGGCCCCGCGTCCCAAGTATCGACGGCGATGGCCCCGCTGATCGAGCGGCTCCGCGCGTGCGCGCGCTTCGACGCTGTGGCGGCCGACGCCGACGCGGCCCGCTTCGCCCGGGTCTACCGCCCGATCGGCATCCTCCCGCCCGACCAGTACCTCTCCATCGTCTTCCAGGCGACCGAAGGCTGTTCGTTCGGGACATGCACGTTCTGCGATCTCTACGGCGACGCCTACCGGGTGAAGACGCAGGAGGAGTTCACCTCCCACCTGCACGGCGTGCTGGATTACCTGGGCGACTCGATCCTCCTGCGGCGCCGATCGATCTTCCTGGG
The DNA here is from genome assembly GCA_963744445.1 of uncultured Acidobacteriota bacterium. Lineage (GTDB taxonomy): Bacteria > Acidobacteriota > Vicinamibacteria > Vicinamibacterales > Fen-181 > CAVUTP01. The sequence continues at coordinate 134,454 of CAVUTP010000006.1, read as the reverse complement.
CGCCGCCAACGCGCTCGCCGTGCCGATGCCGCGGCTGGTGGAGCTGTTCGAGACGCTCCGGCGCGAAGTCCCGAAACCCATTCCGCCCGTTCGCGCGTTCGTGGATGCCTTCACCGGCGTTCGCAAGGAGGCGGCCGACTATCGCCAGCTGCGGGACCTGGGCCTTGGCCGCGTTTACGTTGGCCTCGAGTCCGGTCACGACCCGCTTCTCGCGTTCGTGCGGAAGCCGGGCACCAGCGCGCAGGCAGTTGAGACGGCACGCGCGGTGAAGGCGGCCGGAGTGGCCGTCGGCATCATCGTGATGATTGGCCTTGGCGGGCGGGACTTCGCGGAGGGACACGTGGCCGATACCGCGGCCGCGGTCAGCGCCATGGACCTGGGCGAGGGCGACATCCTCTACTTCAGCGACCTGGTGGAAGTGCCGGGCACCTCCTACCCGGTCATCGCCGGGCGAACGGGGCTCACCCCGCTCGACCTGCCCGGGCGCCTCGCGCAACTGGGCGCAATCAAGGAGCGGCTTCGCTTCGGTGGCCGGGCACCGCAGATGGCGCGCTACGACATCAGGGAGTTCGTGTACTAACGGGTGTCATTTGTTGATCTTTTGATTTGTGGATTTGTTGATTTGATTTGGGGATTTGGGAGGTTTGCATTTGCATCTCTCCCTAGCCTGGACCAGCCCCCAGCCCCCAGCCGCTAGCCCCTAGCCGCTGCCCTTGTGATACGCTTCACAAATCCAGTCTTTCATCAGGCCCGTCTTGCGGAAGTTCCGCCCCGCGGGGATGTCCCGCGCGGCGTTCCAGGAGGAGCAGTCATGGCTTACTCGGCGAAGGACTACTCGGCCCTCATCGGCATGCATGGCTTCAGCGAGGCGCTGCTGAGGAACCACTTCACGCTCTACCAGGGCTACGTCACCAACACCAACAAGGTGCTCGACGGCCTGGACGCCCTGATCAAGGACGGCAAGGGGGCGACGCCGGAGTTCGCGGAGATGAAGCGCCGGCTCGGGTGGGAGTTCGACGGCATGCGGCTCCACGAGTTCTACTTCGAGAATCTCGGCGGTGAGGGTGTGGTGCCGAAGGGCGGCCGGCTGGCGGCGAAGATGGCCGAGGACTTCGGCGGCTACGAGAACTGGGAGAAGGACTTCAAGGCCACCGGCGCGATGCGCGGCATCGGCTGGGCGGTCCTCTACCAGGACACCGCGACCGGCCGCCTGCTGAACTTCTGGATCAACGAGCACGACACCGGCCACCCGGCCGGCTGCACGCCGCTGCTGATCATGGACGTCTTCGAGCACGCGTTCATGATCGACTACGGCCTCAAGCGCCCGGACTACATCGCGGCCTTCTTCGCGAACATCAATTGGAAGGCAGTCGAAGACAGGTTGAAATAGACCGATCGGCGGTTGAGCGGTGGTCAGTCGACGAGCGACTTGCTGCGCCCCGCAAGGCGCTCCGCCAGCTCCCCGAGCGAGCGGACGCGCTCGCAGTCGCAGCCCACGTAGAGGTCGAGGGGGTCCAGCAGAACGGCCTGGAGGCCGGCGCCGCGGGCCCCCTCGACGTCCACGCTGAACAGGTCGCCGACGTGCACCACCTCGTCGCGACGCGCGCCCATCCTCTCCACCGCGATGTCGAACAGCCGGCGATCCGGCTTTTCGACGCCTTCCTCGTGTGAATCCAGCATCACGTCGAAGTGCCGCGACAGCCCCATCCGGTCGAACAGCACCTTCAGCTTGCCGTTCGCGTTGGACACGACCGCGAGCCGCAGACCCATCGCGCGCATCCGCTCCAGCGCGTCGGGAACGCCGTCGGGGACCACCTCCCAGAGGTTGATCCGGGCGTGGTAACCCTGGAGCTCGTCGAGAGCGGCCTCCGTCCGGTCGGAGGGGGTCACACCGGCCAGTTCGAGCACGCGGTTGAAGTACAGGAATCCCCGTTTCCGGTCCGAGGCTTGCGGCGCCAACCCGAGGTCGAGCTCGCGGCGCGCCAGCGGGTCGGCCGCGGCAAGCGCCTCGGGGGTGACGATCACGCCTTGCGCGCCAAGTGCCTGCGCGACGCGGTGCCAGTTGGGGGTGACCAGGACGCCGCCGGCATCGAGGAAGACGGTCGAAATGGACATCGGGAGAGGATACCTCACAGGCGCAGCAGTGAAGGAACCTCGTCGACAAACCGTTGACAGTTGACGGTTCAGGGTTGAGGGTCCCGTCGCGCCGTCACGCTGACGCTGGCCGGCGTGCTGAACCCTGAACCCTCAACGCTAAACTGTCAACGGAAGCGTTAGCGTCTAAGCGACTGCTCCACGAACGCCTGGATGTCGCGGGCGGGCCGCGCGCCGACGGTCTGTCCCACCTCGCGCCCGCCGTTGAACACGGACATCATCGGGATCGACTGGATCCGGTACCTCGCAGCCAGCCCCGGCAACTCCTCGGTATTCACCTTGGCGACGACCAGGCGGCCGGCGTTCTGCTGCGCCACCTTCGCTAGCTCCGGTGCCACCATCCGGCAGGGGCCGCACCACTCGGCCCAGTAATCCACGACGACCGGAAGGGGCGACGTCGAGACGAGGCGGTCGAAGATCGCCTCGCTCGGGACGTCCACCGGCGCCGCGGGCGGCGGAATCTCGGTCTTGCACTTGCCGCAGCGGACGGTGTCGCCCAGGCGCTCGAAGGCGATGCGGTTCTTCTGGCCGCACTGCGGGCACGAGACGACAAGGCCGCGATCGTCGAGGAGGATTGTGGAAGCCATCGCGTGATCCGTAGGGGCCAACCTACCTGTCGGCCCGACCGCCGTCGAACAAGGCCGCCGGCTCGAAATCGAATTCCGCCAGCACCGGCGCGTGGTCGCTGGTCCCCACCTCGCGGAAGACCGGGCAGCGCCTCGCCCGCGCCCCCAGGGCCGTGCTGGCCAGGACGTAATCGAGCCGCCACCCGATGTTGCGCTGCCGCATGTTGCGCCATGGCGCCCACCAGGTGAACAGCTGGTCATTGTCGGGATCCAGCGCCCGCCCGACGTCCACCAGACCGCGCGCGATGATCCCCTCGAGCAAGGCCCGTTCCTCGGGCAGCTGGCCGATGGCGTTCGGCTTGCGCTCCTTCGGGTGGACGTCCATCTCGGTGCGGGCCACGTTCAGGTCGCCGCACAAGACGAGGGGCGCGCCCGCCTCGGCCGCCGCGCGGGCATACTCGTCCATCGCCTCGAGGAACCTCATCTTCGCGGGGAAGTCCTTGCCGCCGTTCGGGACGTACACCGAGCCGACCGTGAGCCGCCCCAGCCGTGCGAGGACAATCCGCGTCTCGAAGTCGAACGCGGGGTGGGAGAACAGCGGCCGCTCGGGGAACGCCTCCTTTCGGACGTGGAGGGCCACGCCGGAGTAGCCCTTGCCGCCGTGCCAGTAGCACCAGTAGCCCTCCATCTCGCAGAGGGCGGCGGGGACCTGGTCCTGCGCGGCCTTGATCTCCTGCAGGCACAGCACGTCCGGCTGCTCGCGGGCCACCCACTCCTGCAGCTGGCCCTGCCGCGCGCGGATGCCGTTGACGTTCCAGGTCGCGATCTTCATCCGGGGTCAGTCTAAAGTCAGAAGTCACAAGTCACAAGTCCGGGTCACAAGTCCGCCGCGGCCATCCTTCCTTGCCTAAACATCTGGCGGTTCCGCGGCGTATGTCATAGAGTTGCCACCGCCCCCGAGACGCGGCCTCTGCCCGACGGCCGCTCCGGAGGACTTCCCGTGATGACCCCGCCCGGCCTGCCCGGCCTTCCCTTTTTCCACCAGTCCTTTGACCGGCGCCGCCTCCGTCTGGGGAGGCGGCCGGCCCTGGCACTCGGACCAGCCCTCGCCGCGCTCGTCATCGCGTCGGCATGCGGCGGCAGCGGCGGCGGGCCCCAGGGCCGAGGCGCCGGCGGAGGGGTGGCCGTCCACACCACCGAGGTCCAGCGGATGTCCGTCCAGCGGCAGATCGACCTCGCCGGCACGCTGCTGTCGCCCGATCAGGCCAAGGTCAGCTCGGAAGCGGCCGGCGTCGTCCGCCGGGTGCTCGTGGAAATCGGCCGCGAAGTCGGCGTCGGCTCGCCGCTCGTCGAGATCGAGTCGCGCGAGCTGGAGCTGGCCCTCGAGCGCGCCGAGGCCGCGCTGCGCCAGACCCGCGCGCAGCTCGGCATGCACGGGCCGGTCGAAGCCGCCGACGTGCCGCCGCCGGACGAGGAGGTGGCGTCGGTCAAGACTGCCACGGCCAACCGCGACGACGCGCTGGGGGCTACGAACGGGCCAAGGCGCTCGCCTCGCGCGGCATCACCTCGTCGGAGGACCTGCAGACGGCGGAAACCAGGCACAAGGTGGCCGAGGCGACTCACCAGTCGGCCCTCGACTCGGTCCGCGCCACGAAGGCCCTGCTGCAGGACCGCCGCGCGGCCTACGAGCTGGCGCTGAAGAAGCTCGACGACGCCGTCGTCCGCGCCCCTATCGCGGGCGTCGTCTCGGAGCGGCCGGTCCAGGTGGGCGAGTACATCGGCGAGCGGACGGTCGTGGCCACCATCGTGCAGATGAACCCGCTCAAGCTCCGGACCGGCGTGCAGGAACGGCACGCGGGCGTGGTCGAGCCGGGCCAGCCGGTCCAGTTCCGGGTGGAGTCGTTCGGCGACCGCGTGTTCAAGGGCAAGGTGGCCTACGTCAGCCCGGCGCTGGACCAGACGATGCGGACGTTCACGGTCGAGGCGCTCGTCGACAACGCCGACCGCCGGCTGAAGCCCGGGTTCTTCGCCAAGGGCGTCATCCTGACGCGCCTGGACGACGGCGTGCTGGCGGTGCCCGACACGGCGGTGTCGATGCTGGCGGGCGTCGCGTCGGTCTACGTGATCAAGGACGGCGCCGATCACGCAGCAGAGGTGACGCTGGGCGTGCGCCAGGGCGACCTGTGGGAAGTCGCCGAGGGGCTGAAGGGCGACGAGGTGCTCGCCACCAGCCGGCTGAACGAGCTGGCGACGGGCGTGAGCGTGCGGGTGCTGAAGCCGGGAGAGTCGGAGGCGGCGCCCGGGCGCCGGCGGTGAGGGCGGCGGCGGGCGCGGGTCCGGTGGCGGCGGGCGGCAGGGCGGCGGGCGGCAGGGTGGCGGCCGGCAGGGCGGCGGCCGGCAGGGAGGCGCGCGATGAAACTCGCGGATGTCAGCGTCCGGCGGCCGGTCTTCGCGGTGATGATGAGCGCGGCGCTGCTCGTCCTGGGCTGGTTCTCGTACCGGCAGCTCGGCCTCGACCTGATGCCGAAGACCGACTACCCGACGGTCACCGTGTCGGCGCGGCGCTGCCGGGCGCCAGCGCCGAGGAGATCGAGACGTCGGTCACCAAGCCGATCGAGGCGGCGGTCAACACGATCAACGGCATCGACGAGCTGCGCTGCAGCTCGAGCCAGGGCTCGGCGCGCTGCACGATCACGTTCGTGCTCGAGCGCGACATCGAAGCGGCCACGCAGGACGTGCGCGACAAGGTGGCGGCGGTGCAGGGGCAGTTCCCGCGCGACACGCGACCCGCCGCGCGTCACGAAGATCGACCCCGACGCCTCGCCGATCCTCACGCTGGTCATCTCGGCGCCGCGCTCGCCGAAGGAGATCTCGCTGATCGCGGACAAGCAGATCAAGCAGGTGCTCGAGACGGTGCAGGACGTCGGCGAGGTCGGGCTTCATGGGCGACCGGCGGCGCGAGATCCAGCATCCTGCTCGACCCGAACCGCCTGAACGCGTACGGGCTGACGACGGACCAGGTGCGGACGGCGGTGGCGCGGCAGAACGTCGAGGCGCCCGGCGGCAGCTTCACGGCGGGGCCGTCCGACATCGCGATGCGCACGATGGGGCGGCTGCGCGACGTGAAGGACTTCGACAAGATCGTGCTGGCCTACAGCGACGGCTCGGTCGTCACGCTCGAGGACGTCGCGCGCGTGACCGACTCGATCGAGGAGGTCCGCAGCCAGACGCACGCTCGAACGGCGAGGACGGCGGTCTCGCTCACGATCCGCAAGCAGTCGGGCACGAACACGGTCGACGGTCGTCGACCGGGTGCTGGCGCGGCTCGAGCGGATCCAGGCCGGCGCTGCCGGCCGACATCAAGGTCAAGGCCGATCCGCGACCAGTCGCGGTTCATCCGGAAGTCGTTCGAGGAAATCCAGCACCACCTGCTCCTCGGCGGGCTCCTGGCGGCCCTCGTCGTCTTCCTCTTCATCCGGAACCTGCGCGTCACGTTCATCGCCGCGCTGGCGATCCCGACGTCGATCATCGGCACGTTCACGGTGATGAAGGCGCTCGGCTTCACGCTGAACAACATGACGATGCTCGCCCTGTCGCTGGCCACGGGCATCGTCATCGACGACGCGATCGTCGTGCTGGAGAACATCTTCCGGTACATCGAGGAGAAGGGCGCCTCGCCGAGGGAGGCGGCCATCAAGGCCACCGGCGAGATCGGCCTGGCCGTCATGGCGACGACGCTGTCGCTGGTCGTCATCTTCCTGCCGGTGGCGTTCATGACGGGGCAGGTCGGCCGCTACTTCTACAGCTTCGGCATCACGTCGGCGACGGCCATCCTGCTCTCGATGTTCGTGTCGTTCACGCTGACGCCGGCGCTGTGCGCGCTGGTGGCTGCGCTCGGCGGACGCGCAGGCAGGGGCACGCCAAGCAGACGAAGCAGCGGGGCGCGTACGCGTGGATGGACCGCCAGTACGGCCGCATGCTCGAGTGGTCGCTGGCGCACCGCGCGCTCGATGCTCGGCATCGCGGGCGGCCGTGGTGGCCTCGGCGGCGCTGCTCTATCCCGTACGTCGGCAAGGAACTGGTGCCCGACGACGACCAGAGCGAGTTCAGCGTCAACGTGCGGCTGCCGCGCGGCACGAGCTACCAGCGGACGCTCGAGTACGTCACGCCGATCGAGGGGGAGATCGCGCCAGGCGCTGGGCGACACGTGCGTGTCGATGCATGGCGTCGATCAGAATCGGGCGGCGCGAACTACTGGATCCAGCTGACGCCGCTCGACGAGCGCGAGCAGTCGCAGCAGGAGCTGATGGCAGGTCACGCGCCGGATGCTGTCGCAAGTACAAGAACGCGCGCATCAGCGTGTCGGGCGGCACCGACATCTCGGGCGCGTCGAGCGCCGGCGGCGGCCGCGGCGGCGGCGGCGGCGGCATGAACCGGCTGAACATGATCGTGCAGGGCCCCGACATGGAGCAGCTGCAGAAGCTCTACTCGCGAGCGACGCTGCTCGGCGCAAGCATCGCTGCGAAGATCCGAATCGACGGCGTCACCGACGCCGACACGAGCTTCGAGCCGACGCAGCCGGAGCTGCGCATCACCATCGACCGCCAGCGGGCGGCCGACATCGGCGTGCCGCTCGACACGCGTCTCGTCGAGCATGCGGACGCTCGTCGGCGGCGAGGAAGTGTCGAAGTTCAAGGACGGCGACGAGCAGTACACCGTCCGGCTGCGGCTCGACGACCAGTTCCGGCAGCGACCCGCGCGACGATGGGCGACCTGTTCGTGCCGGCGAGCGGCGGGCGGATGGTGCGCGTGAGCGACGTGGCCAGCCTGACGCATGGAGAACGCGCCGGCGTCGATCGAGCGCTACAACCGGATGCGCCAGATCTCGGTCAACGCCAACCTCGACCGCTGAAGATCACGCTGGGCGACGCGCTTCGGCCAGGCGCGCGGCAAGGTCGGCGAGCTGGACCTGAAGGCCGGCTACCAGGTGACCTTCGGCGGCAGCGCCAAGACGCTCGAGCGAGGCGCAGGAGCGACTTCGTGCTCGCCGATCCTCCTGGCCGTGGTCTTCATCTACATGGTGCTGGCGTCGCAGTTCAACAGCTTCATCCACCCGCTGACGATCATGACGGCGCTGCCGCTCAGCCTGCCGGCCGGCCTGCTGGCGCTGATGGCGTTCGGCATGACGATCAACGTCTACAGCGCCATCGGCCTGATGATGCTGTTCGGCATCGTCAAGAAGAACTCGATCCTGCAGGTGGACTACACGAACACGCTGCGGGCCGAGGGCCTCGACCGGCACACGGCGCTCATCCAGGCCAACCACGTGCGGCTGCGGCCGATCCTGATGACGACGATCGCGATCGTCGCCGGCATGCTGCCGATCGCGTTCGGCCGCGGCGCCGGGTCGGGCTCGCGCGCGTCGATGGCCGTCACGATCATCGGCGGCCAGATGCTGTGCCTGCTGCTGACGCTGCTGGTCACGCCGGTCGTCTACTCGTACTTCGACGGCATGCGTGCGTGGCGGCCGAGCGACCTGCTGGCGCTGATGCGACCGAAGAAGGGCGGAGAGCCCCTCGCGCCCGCCCCGATCGTGCCCGCGCCGCCTTATCCCGCCGAGCCCGGCGGCGCCCCGGCCGAACGGGTCTGACGCGCCGAGAGGCACGCTGCGTTACCTGCCGAGCCGGGGGAGTTTCGCCTGGGCCGCGCGGTACTCGACGAACGTGGTGACGCCGGTGGCGACGCACTCGAAGTACGGGCTTCCCAACCCGCCCGGTGAGCCGGCCGGGCGCGATGCGACGCTCCGGAGGTTGTCGACCTGGGTTCCAGGTCTACGCCTTCATCGTCGCCACGTGATCCCGGTGGAACCACGCGAGGCGCTCCTTCAGCACGGGGAACTCGGAGCGCTGGATGAGCGACGTGCACGCGCGGAGGCCCTCGGTGCGGTCGCTCCCCGTGGTGCCGAGGGCGATCGCGCTGACCCCGTAGTACAGGAGTTCCCGCAGCAGCTCCTCGCCGCCCAGGCCCGGGTAGGAGATGGTGAAGTAGAACCCGTCGGCAATGGGCGCGTCGAGGTCCGTGTCGTAGACGATCCGGAAGCCGTTGTCGGTGAACAGCCGTTTCATGATGCGGGCCTTCTCGCCGTACTCCCGCACGCCGTCCACGTAGTTCACCTCGCCGTCGTTCACGGCCTTCAGCACGGCCGCCAAGGCGTATTGCGCGGAGTGGGACGCGCCCGACGACAGCGCGTAGATGGCTCCGAACACCAGGGCGTAGCCGAGCAGGTCGGACGAGTAGTATCGCCGGAGGTCCGGCGCGCGCTTGTTCCACAAGGCATCCGACACCACGAGCATCCCGATCCGCTCGCCCGCGTAGCTGAACACCTTGGAACTGGAGATGAGCAGGACGAAGTTGTCGGTGTACCGCGCGACCGACGGCTGGAACGGCGCCACGCCGGGACGGGAGTAGTCCTGCCGGAAGTCCATGCCGAAGTACGCCAGGTCCTCGATGACCACGACATCGTACTGGTCGGCCAGCCGGGCAATCGTCTCGAGCTCGGCCTCGGTCAGGCAGAACCAGGCCGGGTTGTTCGGGTTCGAGTAGAGAATCGAGGACACCTTGCCGGTGTCGAGATAGCTCAGGAGCTTGTCGCGCAGCTTCGGGCCCCGGTGGTCGTAGACGTCGAAGGTCATGAAGTCGTGGCCGAGGACGCGGCACTGCAGCTTCTGCACCGGAAAGCCCGGGTCGATGAACAACGTGCCCTCGCGGCTGGCCCACATGCGGTTGATGGTGAGGAAGCAGGCCATCGCCCCCATCATCGAGCCGACGGTCGGCAGGCAGTGCGCCGGGTCGACGCTGATATCGAGGAAGTTCTTCACGAAGCGGGAGATTTCGCGCTTCAGCGGCTGGATGCCCTGGATGTCGGGGTACACGGCGGCCACGCCGCGCTCGAGGGCCTCGACCTGCGCCTTGACGGCAATCGGGTGCGGGGGCAGCCCTGGGACGCCCATTTCCATGCGGATGTACCGCTGGCCGGTCTCCCCTTCGATGGTGTCGATCAGCTTCTTGATCTCGCGAATCGAGGCCTGCGAGATGCTCCGGATCCCGCAGCCCTCGAGCGCGCGGGTGACGGCATCGGCATCGATGGGCGTGTGTCGGTTGGCCACGGCATCTCTCCAGGGGGCGATCGGCGTGCAGGACAATCCTACCCCATCCGCCGCACGGCAACGAGCCCCGCTGGCTTGAGGCGGCGGCGGGGAGCCTGCTCGCGCGGCTCTACCGCGTGTGCCCGGCTGACCGGCTGACCCCGCGGCAGGCTGGCAGGCTGTTCGTCAGGAGCGCAGGGTTACAATCGACGGGTCGTGCCGTGCCTGGTTTTGGACTTCTACGCGTCCTATCGCTGCCGTCATTCCGGCGCGTGCTGCAAGTCGGGCTGGCCGATCCCGGTCGATGTGCCGCTCGCATTGGAGCTGAAGCGGGCGCTCGCGTCGGGTCGGCTGCGGCTGAACTCGCACGACCAGTGTCTCCACCAGGAGCCGCTCGAGGCACCGGCTGGCTTGCCGCCCGAAGTGGGCGGCCTGACGAGCAGCGATGCCTCGGGCGCGTGCGCGTTCTACGAGCGGGGCAGCGGACTCTGCGCAATCCATCACCAACTCGGTCCTGACCGCCTCCCCTCCTCTTGCGCGCACTTCCCGCGAGTGTGCCTCATCGACGAGGACGCCACGTACGTCACGCTGTCGCACTACTGCCCGACCGTGGCGGACCTGCTGTTCGACTCGCCCGCAGATGGTGACAGGCCGGCCGACGAGCCAGGAGGCGGAGGGCGGCGGTGGGCGGCTGGCGGGTTGCCGGGTGCGGTCACGACCGTGCCCGGACTGCTCGACGGCATCGAGGTCGAGGGCCTCGACGCCCGCGGCCAGCTACCGCCCCTGCTCCGCCCAGGGATGCTCGCGGACCGCGTTTCGTACCGAGCGTGGGAGCGGCTGGTGGTGGAGGAGCTGGTGGACGGCCCGAGGAAGGCCGAGGCCCGGCTGCGGGCAGCCTGGGCCTTCACCGATCGCGTCTGCAGATGGAGCCCTTCGATCGGCCTATCGTTGATGGAGCACGTCGGGCAGTGCGTGGAGGAACCTGTCCCCACCGACCGGCGCGACGCAGCGGGCTCGGGCCCGGCGCTCGACACGGCCCGCCTGTACGAGGAGGTGCGTGCCTCGTGCCCGGCGGCACTGGCGCCACCCGCCGCTCCCGCCGACCTCGAGGCGCTGCTCGAGCGGTGGGTGAACCCTGATTGGGAGGCGTGGTCGCCGGTGGTCGGACGCTACCTGGCGGCCAAGGTGTTCGGCAGCTGGCTCGCCTACCAGGGCCGCGGGCTGACGACCGTGCTGGCAGGGGCTTTCGCCGCTCTCGCCGGAGTCCGCGTGGAGGCCGCCCGTCAATGCGAGGCCAACGGCCGCCGCCTCGACGCGGCCCTCCTCAAGGAAGCCATCCGCCAGGCGGACCTGCTGCTGGTCCACCTGGCGTCACGGGAGGCATTGGCGGAGACGCTGGATCATCTGTTGATGTCTTGATTTGACGACTTGTTGATTGATTTGTTGATTCTCTTGATTTCTCGATTTGACTGCCAGCGCCGACGCGGACGCCGCAGTCAGCGCCCCCCTGCCCGCCCCATTAGCACGTCCCCTTCCGCCAGGCGGAACTCCAGCAGGCCGCCTTCGTCTCGCACCGGAAGCACTGTCGTCGCCGCAGTCGTCCCCCGCCCGCTTGATCGTCCAGCGCCCCGTCCCCTGCGCGAACGGATCGCGGATCCTGATCGACGCACCGCGCGCAGCACTCCCCGACGCCCCGCGCGTGGCACGCACCGACACTTCGCGCGTGGTGCCGCCCCTCCGCGCCGCGCTCACGACGAACCCGCCCTCGGCCCGCAGGTCGCGGAAGGACGCGTCCGCCCATGACGCTGGCACTGCCGGGAACACCCGCAGGATGGCTCCCCAGCTCTGGAGCAGCATCTCGTGCACCGCTTGCGCCGCCGCGAAGTTGCCTTCGAGAGTGAACGGCCGGTAGGTGAAGTTCGACAGGCCCGACTTCGTCTGGTCGCCGTTGGCATGGAAGCCGTTCCTGAGGATGAACGCGTCGAGGTACGCGCGCAGGTAGCGCAACGCGGCGTCGGCCCGGCCCGCGCGCGCTTCCAGGCACGCCGCCCAGGAGAAGCTGTAACCCACCCAGGCTCGTGTCCCGAGGCGCTGCACCCGATCGAGCGACGCGAGCACCGTTGCACGGTCGCCCTCTCCTCCCTCCACGGTCAGCAGGCCAAGCGGGTGGATGGCCATCACGTGCGAGTGGTGTCGATGGGACTCCGCAAGCGGCTCTGTGCGCGAGACCAGCAGCCCCTCCCCGGCCGGATCCACCGCCAGCGGGTCCATCCTCGCGAGCAGGCCGGACCAGCGGCGCTCGTCCGATGTCATCCCCTGCGCCCGCGCCATCTCCGCCAGCCAGCCGAACAGCCCTCGGATCAGCGCGAGGTCGTAGTTGGTGAGCGGTGCCATCCACGCCTTCAGCGTGTTGTCGTGGATCTCGGGAGAGCTGGACAGCGGCAGGACGAGCGTCCCCCGATCGCCCGTTTTCAGCAAGCCCTCCAAGCCTTCGGCCACCATGCGGCAGTACGGGTAGGCGCGCGTCGCGAGGAACCCGAAGTCCATCGTGTATCGCCAGTGCAGGTAGAACGCCTGCGCCACCCACGCCCCCTGCACCGGCGACAGGGAGTACTGCCCCAGCCGGCGAGCGGCTGGCCATCCAGGGCCATGACGCCGGGCACCACGATGCCCTTCGTCGCGAAGAAGCGGCGTGCGAACTCGCGGTGCGCAGGCACGAGGCCCCACATGAAGTCCAGATAGCTGCGGCCCTCGTCGAATCGCCCCGCCTGCAGGTACGCCCAGTAACTGAGCTGCACGTTGAGGTCGAAGTGGTAGTCGCCCTTCCACGGCGGCAAATCTCCCGCATCGGCCGTCCACACGCCCTGCAGCGGCATTGGCGGCGCACCGCGGCGCGACGAGGCACCGTAGAAGTACCTGAACCAGGTTGTAGTGCCGCTGCGCCGACCCGTCGGGCACCTGCACCCACGATGTGCTCCAGAAACGAGTCCACCAGGCGGTGTGCGGGCCCAGGAGGCTTGCGAAGCCGCGCGCGAGGGCCGACCGCGTGCGCGACCGCGCGAGCGCGAGGGGCCTCGCGCCATCCCGGCTGGTCGTGACCGACACCGCGATCTCCGTGACGGCGCCCACAGTGCGGCTTTCGACGTTGACCGCGTACGACAGGCCGAGAGCCGCCTCCTGCTCGAGCCAGGCGGACGATGCGGTCTCGCCCGTGCGGGCGGGCGCGTAGCCAAGCTTCGACAGCGAGGCCGGCGCGACCAGCCGCAGGCGCGCGCGGCTGCCGGACACCCGCAGCATGGCCACCGGCTCGATCGCGCTGAAGAACGCCGTGACGTCGCCGCCCTCGAAGGACGCACGCCCCACGGCCTGCTTCAAATCAAGATCGAACGTCTCCAACCGCTTGCCATCGTCGAGGGTCATTTCCAGGCGGGCGCCGGGCAGCTTGGTCGGATAGGGGATCTCCTCGAAGGGCGCGTCGAACCGCCGCACCAACTCGGCCTGGTTGCGCTCGGCGACCAGGCGCCGAATCGTGGCGTAGTTCCAGTCCGATTCCTTGTAGATCTCCGGCGTGCGCAAGTCCCAGAGGTCGCCGCGGTCGAGCGAGAGCCGCAGCGTGCCGTTGTCGCCCCACAGCAGGCCGCCCGTGAGGCCGTTGCCGAGCGGAACCGCCTCGTCCCACGTCGAGATCGGCGCCGCCAGCCGCAACGACCACGCGCCGAGGGCCGGCTCCTGGCGCGCGGCAGCCGCGGGCCGGACGACCGGGTTGGACACCACCCAGGCGGCCAACAGGACGAGCGCCAGGCGCACCGATTTCCCTTTGCCGGACCTCGCTGGCATACGAAACCTCCCCAAACGCGGCGTCGGGACGGTATCATAGCCGGGCGGTAACGCGCATTTAACACAGCCGAAACCGGCTCGAAACGCCGTTCTCCTATGATGTCCCGCTGTACGTTGCGAGCGGCCCTGATCGTGCCGCCGGGGGCTGCATGGAACTACACCTCGTCGTCGCCGGGCTGGTCCTCCTCGCGCTCGTCTTCGACTACATCAACGGCTTCCACGACGCCGCCAACTCGATTGCCACGGTCGTCTCCACGCGCGTCCTCACACCGGGCAAGGCCGTCATCTGGGCGGCGTTCTTCAATTTCGTCGCGGCGTTCATGTTCGGCACGGCTGTCGCGTCCACCGTGGGCCGGGGGATGATCGACATCCGCGTGGTCACCTTCTCGGTGATCTTCGCGGGTCTCGCGGGCGCGATCATCTGGGACCTGATCACCTGGTATCTCGGCCTTCCCACCAGTTCCTCGCACGCACTCATCGGAGGGTATGCCGGCGCCGCGATCGCCAAGGTCGGGATGGTGGCGATCACCGGGTGCGACACGTGCGCGCGGGGCTGGACCAAGACGCTCGTCGTTCATCGTGATCTCGCCGATGGTCGGCATGACGGCGGGGTTCCTGCTGATGGTGGCGATCTACTGGATCTTCCGGCGCATGACCCCCGGCCGCGTGGACAAGTGGTTCCGCCACCTGCAGCTGCTGTCGGCCGCGCTCTTCAGCCTGAACCACGGGGCGAACGACGCGCAGAAGACGATGGGGATCATCACGGGGGTGCTGTTCGCGGGCGGCTACATCACGACGTTCGACGTGCCGTTCTGGGTGGTGCTGGCCGCGCACACCGCCATCGGCCTCGGCACGCTCGCCGGCGGCTGGCGCATCATCCACACGATGGGCTCGAAGATCACCAAGCTGCAGCCCGTGCACGGCTTCGCCGCCGAGACGGGCGCGGCGGGCGCGGTGTTCATGGCGACCATGCTGGGCATCCCGGTCAGCACGACGCATGCAATCACCGGCGCGATCGTCGGCGTCGGATCCACGCGGCGCCTGTCGGCCGTGCGCTGGGGCGTCGCCGGCCGCATCGTCTGGGCCTGGGTCCTCACCATTCCCGCCGCCGCCGCCATCGGCGCCGCCACCTACGCCCTGCTCCGCTACTTCGGGCTTGAATAGGCGACTACTCCCGCCGCGCTCCGGAGTCCGCATCACACAGTGGCGAAGACAGGCCACTAGCGCAGCCTGGCCAGTATCCGCGGCGGCACGAACCAGCGCAGCTCGCCCGGGCCCGCGGGGGGCAGCGTCTCCATGTCGATCCGGCACACCCCGCCCTTCTTGAAGGCGAGCGGGTGGCGGAGGCCGAGCAGCCGCGCCGCCAGCTGGCCGATGTCGGGCTCGTGCCCGACGAGCGCCACCGACGAGCAGCGGCTGAATTCGGCCATGTGCGTGCGGAGCTCGTCGTAGGTCGCGCCCGGGTACCGAGGGCGTCCGTCTCGATGATCTGCGGCTTCCCGGGCAGGTTCTCGGCGAGGATGTCCGCGGTCTGGCGCGCGCGGACGAGCGGGCTGGTGAGGATACGGTCCACGCGCACGTCCAGCCACGCCAGGCCCCTGGCCACCTTGCGGAACCTCTCGATGCCGGCAGGCGTGAGGGGGCGGAGACGGTCGTCGGGATACGCGTTCCCGCGCTCGGCGGCAATCGCGTGACGGACGATGTAGAGGCGGCAGGTGTCAGCCATGGTGGGCCAGCCGGCGATCGAGGTCGGTTCGGCACGCCTCGAGCACGGCCGACAGCCGCGGCGCGAGGCGCAGGTAATCCGCGTGGCGCTCCCGTGTCTCCCGTTCGATGGCGTCGAGCAGCGCCCGCAACTCGAGGGCATGCGAGGGGTGCGCCCCCAGCGTCGTGCGGGCGAAGCCAGCGAGGATCTCGAGGTCGTGCAGACGGCCGAGCAGTTCCTGTGCCTCCTTCAAGCGGCGGACCACGCGGAGGGTGCCGACGCGCGCCACCTCGTGCACGAGCTCGAGAAGGTAGCGCAGCTTCTTGATGGCCACGCGCAGGCGGTGGAGGCGGTCGAACGCGTAGAGGGAACCTGCGGCGGCCATCGCCGACGCCACCCCTGTCACGCGCGGCCGCAGCCGCAGGCGCAGCCTCGCGCGACGGTCGACGACCGGGGCCAGGCGCTCGGTCTCCGCGAGCGCCGTCAGCTTCCTCCGGAGCTTGTCGGGGTCGAGCTCCTCGACCATCTCGTTGCGCCGCCGCAGGCGCTCCTGCGCCACGAAGGCGCGGACCATCTCGATGGCCGGCGCCAGGTCCTCGTGGCGGCCCTTCAGCTCGTCGAGAAGGGCGAGCGAGACGTCCAGCTCGCGGACCTCTCCCAGCATCCGGGTAAGCCCGCGCACGGCCTTCCGGCTCTTCCGGACGGCACGGCCCTCTGTCTCGGCGTGCATGACGGGGAGCGCCTCGCGGACACGGCGGGAGGCGACGCGGGAGCGGTGGACCGCCTCCACGTCCCCGGGCTGCACGGCCGCGGGGAGGTTGCGGTCGAGGACTTGCACCCGGCGGGAGAGCGCGTCGCGGGAGGCTCGGGGAGGCATGGGAGTTGTCGGCCTTCACCAGCTACGGCGTGGCCGGCGGCACCGTCGGCTGTCGATGGCACCGCCGGCTTTCGATATAGTATAGGCAAAACCTCGGCCATCATATGCGACTCGCGGCGATCGACATCGGCACCAACTCGATCCACATGATCGTCGTACAGGTAAAGCCCGACCTGTCCTTCGAAATCGTGGAGCGCGAGAAGGAAATGGTCCGGCTCGGATCGGGGGGCCTCGAGGGAGGACGGCTGGCCGCCGGCACCCAGGCGGCGGCCCTCGACACCCTGCAGCGCTTCAAGCAGCTGGCCGAATCGAGACAGGTCGACGAGATCCTCGCGGCCGCCACGAGCGCGGTGCGGGAGGCGCAGAACGGCGGGGAGTTCCTGGCCCAGGTCGTGCAGCGCACGGGAATCAGGGTGCGCGTCATCGCGGGCGTCGAGGAAGCCCGGCTGGTGCACCTGGCCGCCGTGTACGCGGTCGAGGCCGCGGCGGGTACGACGGTGGTGATCGACATCGGCGGCGGCTCGCTGGAAATGACTCTTGGAACGGCCGAGGAGGTCCACCTCGCGCGAAGCTTCCCACTCGGAGTCATCCGCCTGACCGATCGTTTCGTCTCGGGCGACCCGCTGCCGCGGGCCGCGGAGCGGCGGCTGGTCAAGCACATCCGGCACGAAACCGGGGCGTTCCTTCAGCAGGTGC
Source organism: uncultured Acidobacteriota bacterium (assembly GCA_963744445.1). Taxonomy (GTDB): domain Bacteria; phylum Acidobacteriota; class Vicinamibacteria; order Vicinamibacterales; family Fen-181; genus CAVUTP01. Next base: position 117,474 of record CAVUTP010000006.1, on the reverse strand, counting down.
GGACGTCGGGCTTCGATCGGGTGATCGCCACATCGGGCACCAGCTTGAGCCTGGGTCAGGTGGCGCTGAACGGCCGGCGGCTGTTCGACTCCGAGCGAATCCACCACAGCCGCCTCAAGGCCGAGGCTCTCCACCGGGTCCGCAAGCAGGTGGTCGGTCTCGACATGCAGCGGCGGCTGCGGCTGCCGGGTCTCGATTCCCGGCGGGCGGACCTCGTCGTCTCCGGCGCCGTGCTGCTGGACACCGTGATCGGCCTGCTCGGCGCCGAGGAGATCATCCTGTGCGACCTGGCGCTGCGGGAGGGGCTCGTTCTCGATTACGTCCGGCGCAACGGCGCGCAGATCGCGCGCGTCGATCGCTACCCGGACATCCGGCGGCGCAGCGTCGTGGAACTGGGCGAGCGCTGCCGCTGGTACCCGGACCACTCGCGGCAGGTGACCCGGCTTGCGCTGTCGTTGTTCGACCAGACGCGAGGCCTGCACGGGCTCGGGCCGCGCGAGAGGGAGTGGCTCGAGTTCGCCGCGCTGCTGCACGACGTGGGGGGCCACATCTCCTACATCGGGCACGATGAGCACTCGTACTACCTGATCCGGAATGGAGGCCTGCGGGGTTTCGAGCCGGAGGAGGTGGAGGCAATCGCCCTGATGGCCCGGTACCACCGGCGAGGCCGGCCCAAGAAGTCGCACCCCGCGTTTGCCGCGCTCGGCCGCCCCGCGCGTCAGGCGGTGCGCACGGCTGCCGCGATTCTGCGGATGGCGGAGAGCCTCGACCGCAGCCACGGCCAGCTGCTCGAGCGCATCGAACTGCAGGACGACCGCGACCGGTTCCGGCTGGTGCTGCACGCCCGCGCCCCCGCGGAACTGGAGGCGTGGGCCGCGCGGCGGCAGTCGAAGGCCATGGAGAAACTGCTCGGGAAGCCGCTGACGATCGAGAGCGCGGACGCCCCCTATGCTCAACACGCTGACCACCCCGCACCGCTACCCGGGCCGGCTGTTCGTCGTCGAGGGCATCGACGGATCCGGGAAAAGCACGCAGCTCGGCCTGCTGGCCAAGTGGCTCGCGGCCGGCGGCCGCCCGGTGATCGTCACTGACTGGAATTCATCGAACCTGGTGAAGGCCGCGACGAGGGCCGGCAAGAAGAAGAACCTGCTGACCCCGACCACGTTCAGCCTGCTCCACGCGACCGACTTCGCCGACCGGCTGCTCTACAAGATCATTCCCCCGCTCAAGGCCGGGATGACGGTGCTCGCGGACCGCTACGCCTTCACAGCGTTCGCCCGCGACGTGGCCAGGGGCGTGGACCGGCAATGGGTTCGAGATCTTTACGGCTTCACCGTCCGCCCCGACCTGACGCTCTACTTCCGCGTGCCGATCGAGATGTCGCTCGACCGGCTGCTCGCCCGGCGCGTGAAGCTGAAGTTCTACGAGGCCGGCATGGACCTTGGCCTCAGCGACAACGTCGCCGAGAGCTTCCGCCTGTTCCAGGGCCGCGTGCTGGACGAGTACGACCGGATCGTCGACGAGTACGGCCTCGAAGTCGTGGACGGGTCCTGCAGTATCTCCGACCAGCAGCGCCTGGTCCGGCGATTGATCTCCTCCGCACTGGAGGCCCCCCGTGACTGACAGCACGCCGGCCCCGCCGGACGCGTCCGTTCTGGAGCCGGGTCGGTCCTACGGCGCCGGGCTCCCCTACCTTCCGCTCGATCACTACCCGGGGAAGATCATCGCGATCGAGGGGACCGACGGCGTGGGCCGCTCCACGCAGATACACCTCCTGCGCGAGTGGCTCGAGATCCAGGGTTATGGCGTGATTGAAACGGGCTGGACCCGCTCGACGCTCATGCAGCCGACGATCGACCTCGCGAAGGCGAGCAATACCCTGAACAAGCTGACGTTCGTGCTGCTGTACGCCACCGACTTCGCGGACCGGCTGGAGAAGGAGATCATCCCCGCGCTGAAGGCGGGCTTCATCGTGCTCGCCGACCGCTACATCTTCACCGCCCTCGCGCGGGCGCGGGTGCGCGGCGTCGATCGCGCCTGGCTGCGCAGCCTCTACGGCTTCGCGGTGGTCCCGCACCTCGTGTTCTACCTGCGCCTCGACGTCGAGCGGCTGATTCGCCGCGTGCTGCAGTCGGGCGGCATGGACTTCTGGGAGTCGGGGATGGACATGAAGCTGGCCGACGACATCCACGACAGCTTCCGCTCCTATCAGACGAAGCTGCTGCGCGAGTACGCGGCGCTCGGAGAGGAGTTCGGCTTCCGCACCCTCGACGCCCGCCTGCCCGTGGACCGCCTCCAGGCAGAACTCCGCCGGCAGATCGGCGAGTTCCTGGATCAGCAGGGCTGAAGCCCGTCCAACCACCGCTTCGCCCAAACGGTCGAATCGGGCGACGGTCCGGTCGAGAATCGGCCTGGAAGTTGAAGCCTCAGGAAACCCAAGAACGCCACAACTCCAGCGTGTGGAATGGCTTGCAGCGTGCCATGGTCCCGCGCATCCCGGTGGCAGTTGCCTTGCGATAAGGGGAGCCAGCGGGTGAACGGCAAGGTCGCCGGGCACCGGTCGAAACGACACGGGAGGAACACATGAAACGCGCACTGATTCTCGGGCTCGGCGCACTGCTCGTGCTCGCCATGGCGGGCGCAGCGCAGGCGCAGGAACCGACGGCGCCGGCGAAGCCCGCCGGGACGGGCGTCGGCCCCAACTTCATCGACGCCAACGGCGACGGCATCTGCGACAACTTCCAAAGCGGCAACCGGATGGGGAACGGCCAGGGCCAGGGCAAGGGCAAGCGCTACGGCCAGGGCAAGGGCGACGGGACCCACGTCGGGCCGCAGGACGGTACGGGCTTCGGCCGGGGCGCCATGGGCGGCGGCATCGGGACGGGCACCTGCGACGGGACGGGCCCCAAGGGCAAGGGATTCGGTCGCAAGCGGTAAGTCAGCGACGAGCCGACAGCTGGCAGCTGGCAGCAGATCACGCGTGGTCCGCTGCGGGCTGCCGGCTGCGTGCTGGCAGCCAGACAGTTCTCTTCAGCTCTCTTCAGTGAGCTGCCCGCTGCGGTCATCACGACCCCCGCGCTGTTCTTCGAGGACGGGATCTACGACGACCCCTATGCAAGCAATGCCGACTACCTGCGGGCGTCGGTCAAGCACGTGCGCCCGGGGCGGCCTCGAAGTGGAGGCGGCCGGGGCGTGGCTGGACAAGGACTACCGCGGCATGCAGGCATTGGATCTGGGCGGGGCGCCGCTTTCCGCCGGGGATCTCCGAGAGGATCGAATCTGGCGCGCCGGGCTCGCCTGGTCGATCCCGTTCTTCCCGTCGAGGACCGGCCCCGTGGGCCTGAACCTCGACCTGGACTACTGGTACACCGACCACCGCTCGAACGACCTCTACTACAACTACCGGTCGCACGTCGTGGGTGTCGGCGTCACGGTGAAGTACTGAGGGCGCGCAGCCTTCTCATCCAGCCCGTCTCGCGCAAGATCACCTCGGCGTGCGGGCCGGCGCTCTCCAGCAGCCGGCCCGCCTCCATTTCCACCGCCGGATCGATCAACGCGTCGGACCAGATATCGGCCAGGTAGGCGCGGAGCGCGGGAAAGGTCCGGGCGTGATGGAGGAAGGGAAAGGAGCGCTCCGCCTCGAGGCCGAACAAGCCCTCGGCAAGCGCGTCCCGCATGGCCTGCTCGGCCTGCCGGTACTCGATGCCGTCGTCTGTCTCCCGCATCCAGCCGGCGTGGTGCTCGAGGCCGTCGTCCACCACGATGAACTCGGCGCGCTCGTCAAGCGGCCTGATGTCGACGAGCGCAGCAGACGGTCGCAGCAGCGTGTGAACCGAGCGCAGGGCATGGACCATGCCCTCGTGGCTCACTCATCACAAGGACCAGGCGAGGATGCCGACGTCGAACTCGCGATCGGCCGCAGCCAGGTCCGCGATCCCCGCCTGGCGGTAATCGACGTTCGACAACACCGAAGCCGCGCGCGCCGCCTCGATCCGGACGGCGTTCGGGTCGATGGCGGTCACGCGGCCGGCAACCGGCGCGTAGAGCCGCGTCAGCCGGCCGTCGCCACACCCGACCTCCAGCACGGCGGCGTTGCGCAGCTCCGGCGCCGTCTGCAACAGGAGGTCAATTTCGTGCCGCTCGGGATCGACCAGGACAGGGTGCAACATAAGAAGTGTCAATCCATGTCCCTGAGTTCGTCGTCCAGCTGCCGCGCGTAATCGCCATCCTTGCCGCCCGGCGCCCCCGCGCCTGCCACCGCCACGGCAGCAGGTTCCGGCGACGGCCGGCCGCTCATCCGCTTGACGAACACGGTGAGGCCGATGCCGCTGACGGCGAAGACCACCAGCGGGACGACGTAGACCAGGAGGCCGAAACCTTGCGCGGGCGGCTCGGCAAGGATCTTCTTGCCGTAGCGAGCCACGAACGCGTCCAGGATCTCCTGGCGCGAGCGCCCCGCCGCCAGCTGCGCGCGGATGTCCCTCTTCACCTCGTCCGCCACGGCCGACTGGTGCTCGGAGACCTGCTGGTTCCAGCAGCAGGGCGCGATCAGCAGCGTCTCGATTTCCCGCGCCTCACGCTCCAGCGCGGGCCCGGACAGCGGGGCCGCGGCCGCAACGTTCGCCGCAGCGAACAGCACCAACAGGATTGCCCTCATGATGTGAGCTCGTCCTGCGTTTTGCATTCTGCATTGTGCATCTTGCATTTCACACCGCCTGCTCCGCCGTCTCGTCGTCAGCGGCGGAGAGGCGATACTTCTTGAGCTTGTACCGCAGGTGCCGCTCGCTCATCCCCAGCGCACGCGCCGCGCGGGTCTGGACGCCGCCGGCCCGCTCCAGCGCCTCGACGATCAGGGCACGCTCGAACTCCGCGACCCGCTCCACGAACGGGGCGTCGGCGGGCAAGCCCTCAGGCCGCGACCGGGTGACGCGGATGGGCAGGTCCGCCGCGGTGATGACGCTGCCGCGCGCGAGGACGACCGCCCTGTGCACGAGGTTCTCCAGCTCGCGCACGTTGCCGGGATAGTGGTGCTTGAGCAGGACGTCCATCGCCTCGCGCGACACCTCCTTGCGCGGCGCCTGGCCCTCGGCGGCGAAGCGGCGGAGGAAGTGCTCGACGAGCGCCGGGATGTCCTCCCGGCGCTCGCGCAGCGGCGGCACCTCGATGCGTGACCACGTTGAGGCGGTAGTAGAGGTCGTCGCGGAACTCGCCGCGCGCGACCATCGCCTCGAGGTCGCGGTTGGTCGCCGCGAGCACGCGCACGTCCACCTTGATCGTCCGCGATCCGCCGACCCGCTCGAAGGCCTGCTCCTGCAGGACCCGCAGCAGCTTCACCTGCGTGCCCTTCGGCAAGTCGCCAATCTCGTCGAGGAACAGGCTGCCGCCGTCGGCCAGCTCGAACCGGCCGCGATGCTCCCGGTCGGCGCCGGTGAACGCGCCGCGCTCGTGGCCGAACAGTTCGGATTCGAGGAGGGTCTCGGGCAGCGCGGCAACGTTCACGGCCACGAGCGGGCCCTTGGCTCGCGGGCTGGCGTAGTGGATCGCGCGGGCCATCAGCTCCTTGCCCGTGCCGCTCTCGCCCCGAATCAGGATCGTGGCCCGGCTCGCGGCCGCGCGCGCGGCGGTGTTGATGGCCTCGGCCATCCGCGGGTTGGCCGTCTCGAGACCCGCCAGACGATGGCGCGTTTCCAGCTGTCGCTCTGAGCTCGCGGTTCTCGGCCACCAGCGCCCGCCGCTCCAGCGTGCGGCCGATCAGCACCTCCAGCTCGTCCAGGTCGATTGGCTTGGTGAGGTAGTCCGCGGCGCCGCGCTTCATCGCGTCGACGGCGCTCGCCACGGTGCCGAACGCGGTCATCACGATGACCGGCACCTCCGGGTTGATGCGGCGGGAGCCCTCGAGCAGGTCCAGGCCGGTCGCGCCCGGCATGCGCAGGTCGGTCAGGACCAGGTCCACGGTGTGCGATGCGAGCGCGGCCAGGCCCTCTTCGACCTGGGACGCCTGGAGCACCTGGAAGCCTCGCTTGCGCAGGAACCCGGCCAGCACCGTCCGCTGCGCCTGCTCATCGTCGACAACTAGGACTACCTGCTCGGACACTAAGTGACCCTTTCGGCGGTGAGCGGGCCGGCACAGGCCGGCGCCTACGGAGTGAGCGCAATGCGCGCCGGCAGGCGCACGGTCATCCGCGTCCCGGCCCCGGGCTTCGACTCGACCTCGATCGTGCCGCCGTGCGCGCTCACGATCTGCTGCGTGACGGCCAGCCCCACCCCGGTTCCATCGGTCTTCGTCGTGAAGTACAGGTCGAAGATGCGGGGCAGGTCCTCCGCCGCGATGCCGGCCCCCGTGTCCCTGACCTCGATCGAATGCCCCTTCGCGCCGGTCCGCGCCACGATGTCCACGCGGCCGCCGGCCGGCGTCGCTTCGACCGCGTTCCGCACGAGGTTGTCGAGCGCCTGACGAAGCTGCGCGGCGTCGAACACCGCCTCGCGGGCGGCGCCAGCATCGAGCTCGAGGCTCACGCCTCGCGCAAGCGCCGCGGATCGCGCGGCATCGGCAACCGCCCGTACCTCCGCACCCAGGTCCGCGACGGCCGGCGCGAGACGCGGCGGCCGGGCGTACTCGAGGAACTGCCGGACGATGTCGTCGATGCGCCGCGTCTCCCCCTCCACCACGGCGAGCAGTTGCTCGAGTTCCTGGCGGTCCTCGGCTGCCGCAACGGCAGCCACGCCGGCCGGCGGCCCGCCCGCCGGGGATGCGGCCACAGCCGAAAGGAACTCGCGGCGAAGGCGCTGCGCGCTCATCGCGATGGCGTTGAGCGGATTCCGCACCTCGTGTGCCACGGTGGACGCGAGCTCGCCCATCGCGCTCAGGCGGTCGCGCCGCCGTAGAGCCGCTTCTGCCAGCGCGTGCTTCTCGCTGAGGGTGGCGTAGGCCTGCCGGAGCCACACCGTGCCGAGCGCGAGCAGCGACAGCAGGAGCGCCGCGGTGAGCGACGCGGCCAGTCCCGTGAGCATCCGGCGCTCGGCGCGGCGGACCTGGTCGAGGCGCAGACCCAGGCGGAGTGTGCCGGCCTCGCCGGCCCCGAACGACACCGCGCCGGCGAACTCGACGAGCGGCTCGCCGGCAACTTGCACCGGCCGCTCGGTCAGTCCCTCGGCGCCCTCTGGCACCGGCGGGAGGTCGGCCGGCAAATCGCCGTGTGTCACGCGGTCGGTTCCGCGCTCGATCAGGATGTACGCCAGTTGCGGCGTGCTGCTCCCGATGTCGTGAAGGAGCGTCTGGATCGAGGCCTGCCGCTGCAGCGCCTCGACCTCGCGAGGCGTCGGCGTTGAGCACGATGGCCCCGCCGCCGGCCCGCCGGACGCCGGCCGACACGCGCGACCCGCCGCCCCACCGTGCCGCGTGGACCTGACCGACCGCCTCGCGCTCGTCGCCGGTCAGCAGGCGCTGCGCGAGGGCGCCGCCCGCCCCGCCGCCTGGACCCCCACCCGCGCCGCCCGACCCGCGGCCCCACTGGAAGCCGGCGCCGCCTCCCGGTCCGGCGCCAGCCCCCGGACCGCCCGGGCCGCCACCCGAGTTCTCGCGGGACCCGTCGGCGGCAAACACCGTCACTCGAAAGAGCCGGTTCCGCCCGGCAATGTCATCGAGAAACGCCTGGGTCAGCCCGCCCTTCCGGTCGATCTCCGCCAGGAGCCGGGCGTTGTCCAGGAGCCGCTCGGTCACCTGCTTCGAAGCCACGGCGCCCGCCGCCTCGTTGGACCGCGCGGCCGCGGCGACCGTCTGGCGCAGCGTCTCCGCCTGCCCGCGGAGCAGCCCGAGCAGCTCCGCGCGGGTGGCGTCGTAATCGAACCAGCCCACGATGACGAGGCCGGCGGCGGCCAGCAGGCTGGCGGCGACGATTCGGAATGTGCTCAGCGTGGGCATGGCGGCAGTGGGCAGTGGTCAGGGGTCAGTGGTCGGACGCCACGCTGTTGGTACGCGTCCGCAGACCTCCGCTCAGGAGACCCAGAAAACGCCGCAAGGGTGACAGGCGCATTCTACAGCTTCCGCCCCAACGCCTTCCGCCCCCCGCCGCCTGCCCTGCCCTGCAGGAGCGACGTCGAAGGCAGCCTGCTGACAGGGGAACGCTTCTTGCGCGCTCATCAGCATGAGCGAGCGTCCCGCGGCGCTGAGCATCGCCGTTCCCCTCTGGACCCTGGCGGTGATCGCCCTGGTCTTCTTTCTGCGCTTCGCGCAGGCGCTGTTCATCCCTATCGCGCTCGCCATCCTGATCAGCTACGCGCTCGAGCCGGCCGTCTCCTTGGTCCTTGGCAGCCGGCGGCTGTCAGGAGATCACGCGTGATCCGCTGCACGCTGCAAGCTGCCCGCGCACGCTGACCTTTGACCCCCTCAGTTCTCCCGCAGCAGTTCCAGCGGGTTGATCCGCAGCGTGCGGCGGGCTGCGAGATAGGAGACCGCCGTCGCACCCACACCCACCAGCAGCGCCACCGTGACGAACGTCGCCGGGTCGTACGGGGTGACGCCATACACGAACTGCGTCAGCGTGCGGCTCAGCCCGGCTGCTGCCCCCAGGCCTACCGCCATCCCAATGACCGTCACGACCGCCGCTTCGGCGAGGATCAGGCGAAGGGTGCCCGCCGGCGTCGCGCCCAGCGCGCCTCGAATGGCCAGTTCACGACGCCGCTCCGCGACGGCCCTGCTCATGGATGCAGAGAGCCCGAGCAGCGCCACCGCGAGGGCCAGGATCGCAAACCCCAGGGCCGGGAACAGCCGCAACCTGCGGTCCCGGATCGAGTCCAGGATCTCGTCGTCGAGCGTCTTCACCTCGGGAACCGGCAGGGCCGGATCGGCCTCGCGCACAGCCCGCTGCAGGGCGGGACCGAGTGCGGCCGCGTTGCCCGCGCCCCGCACGACCAGGTGTCCGAGGCCGGCGGGCAGGTCGGCCCAGAGGACGTACACCGTCGCGAGAGAGTTCGAGTCCAGCCCCGTGTACTTGATGTCGCCGACGATCCCGACCACCTCGGGCCGGCGGTTCCGGCCAGGCACCACCTCGGGCAGCGGGAAGACCAGCGGACGTCCGATCGCGTCCCTGGTCGGCGACAGGTGCTTCGCCGCGGACTCGCTCAGCAAGGCAACGGCTCGGCCCGGTTCGAGGTCGGCGTCCTCGAACAGCCGGCCCCGCACCAGGCGGGCGCCGATCGCCTGCAGGTAGCCTGGCGTGACGGACGCCAGGGTGGTCACCTGGAAGTCATCCCGGTTGTCCGACCTGATCCTGACGCCGATCTGCAGCGGCGCGACGCGCGGAGGCAGCGCGCTGCCCACGCCCGCCGCGCGGACGCCGGGGAGCTGCCGCACCCGCTCCACGACCTGCTTGACGAGCGGGATGCGCGAGGTGGCGCTGAAGCTGGTGGTGTCGGTCATCACCAGCCGCGCGGTGACGGCGTTCCCGGGCTGGTAGCCGGAGGCCTGCTCCAGCAGCTTCGTCACGGTTCGGGTGACGAGCCCGGCGCCCGCGAGGAGCACGATCGCGAGGGCGATCTGCGACACAACCAGCACGCCGCGCAGGCGGCGGGCGGATCGCGAGGAACTGGCGCTCGTCCCGCGGAACGTCACGGCGAAGTCGGACTTCACCGCGTGCAGCGCGGGCGCGGCCCCGCACAACAGCGTGATGAGGAAGGCCACCGCGGCGCTGGCGGCGAGGACCGGCAGGTCCACCGCGACGGCGTCGAGGCGCGGCAGAACGCCCTCGGCTGCGCGTACGACCAGGCGCACGAGCGCGAAGCCAATCCACACGCCGGCCGCCGACGCGGCCACCGCGACGAGCAGGCTCTCGGCCAGGATCTCACGCACCAGGCGCCAGCGCGTGGCGCCGAGCGCGAGACGCACCGCCAGGTGGTGGCGACGCATCACCGCCCGCCCGACGAACAGGGAGGCGACGTTGCCGCACGAGACCAGCAGCACGATGATCGCGGCGGCCAGCAAGGTCGAGAGGATCGGCCGCACGCGCCCGGTCAGCACCTGTTCGAGCGGCGTCACGACCGCGCGGAGCTCGAACCGCTTCGCACCCGGGTCCTTCGCATTCCCGGGCGGCCTGATCTCTCGAAGCACGCGCCCCGCGTCTGCCCGTGCCTGGTCGATGGTGACACCAGGCTTCAGCCGCGCGACGACGCGGAACGACCGCGCCTCCGCGCGGCCCCCGAGCGTGAGCGCGGTTCTCGACGATGCGGGAAGCCATGCCACCACGTCGCCGGCCGGAAAGGTGAAGTGCTCGGGCATGACGGCGGCCACCGCGTAGCCGCCCTGGCCAACCGTGATCTGTTCGCCGACCGGCGACCGCCCGGGCAGCGCCCTGGCGGCAAACCGCGGCGCGAAGACCACCCAGTCGTCGGCGTCGCCCCGGGGCACGCGGCCCTGCAGCGCCGCGACGCCGAACACCTCGAAGAAGTCGCCCTTCACGAGGGTGATCCGGGTCACGCGAGGCTCGCCCAGTCCCCGCAACGTGAACTCGCCGCCGCTGTAGGCGGCCACCCGTTCCGCGACCCGCAGACGCTGGCGCCACTCGTCCACCTCGGTCGCCGGCACGCCGGTCTCGGGCCCCTCCTGCCCCTGCAGGGCGATGACGACGAGGCGCGACGGGTCCGCGTAGGGCAGGGGTCTCAGGAGGATCCCGTAGGCGACGGCGAGCACCGAGGTATTGACGCCCGTCCCGAGGGCGAGAATCAGAACCGCGGCCGCGGTGGTCCACCGGGTGGCGAGCAGGGAACGGGCCGCGAGGCGAAGGTCGTACAGGAAGCCGGACATGCGAGCCCCTCCTGTCGGACTTAGACACCAACGCAGAGGGTTGAGGGTCAAGGGTCGAGGGTTCAGGGTCCTTCACGCCCCTCGACGTTGCTTGGGACGCCCTGAGCGAAGTCGAGGGGGGCCGTCACGCGCGCCGAACCCTTGACGCTCGACCCTGACCTCTCAACGGGTGCGCAGGGGCTAGGGGCTGGGGGCTCTCTGGCACTTGTTCGATTGACCAGGGAGCAAGGGAGCAAATGGCCAGTTGCCAAGTGGTCCCTTGCCAACTGACCCGTCCTACCTCTCCAGGAGCTTCTCCATCTCGTCCATCACGCGGTTCATCTGCTGCATGGTCAGCTGCAGGGGCTCGCGGGTCGTCATGTTCACGCCCGCCTGCTGCAGCAGGGCGATCGGGTAATCCGAGCCTCCCGAGGAGAGGAACGCCAGGACCTTCTCGCGGGTGGCCGTGTCGCCTCCGAGCACGCGCTCGGACAGCGCAGCCGACGCCGTGAACGAGGTCGCGTACTGGTAGACGTAGAACGCGCGGTAGAAGTGGGGGATGAACGCCCACTCGTGCGCCACGTAGTCGTCCACCACGCACACGCCCTCCTCGTGGCCGTAGTACTTCTTCGTGATCGCCGCGTAGAGCGCCGACAGCGAGTCGCCGGTGAGCGGCTCCCCCTTCTCGGCCATCTCGTGCACGCGCAGCTCGAACTCGGCGAACTGCGTCTGCCGGAACACCGTCCCCTTGATGTTCTCCAGGTAGTTCCCGAGGATCGACAGCCGCGCCTCGGCGGTCGGTGATGTGCTTCAGCACGTGGTCGATCAGCAGCGCCTCGTTGAATGTCGACGCGACCTCGGCGACGAAGATCGGGTAGTCGGCCTTGGGGAACGGCTGCGTGCGGTTGGAGTAGCAGCTGTGCATCGTGTGGCCGAGCTCGTGCGCCAGCGTGGTCATGTCCGCGTACTTGCCGTTGTAGTTCAGCAGCATGTACGGGTGCACGTCGTACGCGCGCCGTTCGAGTAGGCGCCCGAGCGCTTGCCCGCGTTCGGGTACATGTCGATCCAGCGTTCCGTTGAAGGCCCGGCGCAGGACCGGCGTGTAGTCCTGCCCGAGCGGGGCGAGCGCCTCGAGGATCGTCGCCTGCGCCTGCTCCACGGGGTAGTCGAGGTCGACGGAGCGCCACCAGCGGCGCGTAGAGATCGTAGTAGTGGAGCTGGTCCAGCCCCATCATCCGCTTGCGCAGCTGCAGGTAGCGGTGGAAGGTCGGCAGGCTTTCGTTCACGCCCTCGACCAGGTTGCGGTAGACCGAGACCGGGATGTTGTTCTCGTTGAGGGCTGCCTCGAGCGACGACGCGTACTTGCGTGCCTTCATGTAGAACAGGTCGCGCTGCACCGTGGCGTTCATCGTGGCGCCGAACGTCCGGCGATACTCGCCGAGCGCGCCGAAGAACGCCGACATCACCTTCCGCCGGTCCTCGCGGTTCGGGAGCGCGCGGTACAGGTTGTACGCCGAGGAGTTGAGCTTCACGCTGCGCCCGTCGGCGAGCGTGACGGTCGGGTACGGGAAGTCCGCGTCCGAGAAGACGCCATAGATGTCCGAGGGCGTGCTCGCCAGCATCCCCGCCTGGGCGATCAGCCGTTCTTCCGACTCGCTGCCGGTGTGAGGCTGCCGCCGGATGATGTCGTCCAGGTAGTGCTCGTATGGCTTCAGCCCGGGACTCTCCTTGATGAAGCCCGCGATCGTGTCGCGCGACAGCTTCAGGATCTCGGGCTCGACGTAGGCGGCCTCGGCCGCGAAGGCCGATGCCACGCGCGTCATCTCCTGGGTCATCGCCTGGCCCTTCGATTCGCGCGTGTCCTGATCGGCCACGAGACTGCCGTACACGTAGAGCCGGCCAAGCTGACGGCTCAGCCCCGATATTGTCTCCAGCGCTTCCTGGAGACGCGCCGCGGACTCGCCCAGCTTGCCCTCGAACTGGCGGATGCGCGGGATCTGCGACTCCAGGTCCTCCTTCCCCTGCCGCCACGCGGCCTCGCTCGGGAAGAGCGGCGAGAGGTCCCACTTGTGCTGGTCCGGAATGTCCTTGCGGTCGCGTTCCTGCATGTCGGTGGCACCCAGGACGGCAAGGCCGATCACCACGGACACGAGCGTCAGGAGGAAGGGAAACGCTGTTCGAATCACTGGGCGATCTCCTCTTGGGGGTCTCACGCACCGGTGCGTGCCAGGGGCAGCACCATGATAACAAGGGCGGGGCTGCCTTCGACTTCGCTCCGGCCAGGGAAGCCCTTTGCCTTCAGGCTGCTCACCGCCTGTCGGCACCAGCCCGTGGCCCTTAGCCCCTACAAGGTTACTTCACGTACCCCAGCGACTTCAGCCGGTCCAGCACCGCGGGGTCCACCTGAGGGCGGCGGCCCTCGGCGACGTGGCCGAGACCAGCCTCCAGTGCGCGGCGCGCCTGCTGGACCGCGGCGTCCCGGTCGTCGAGGAGGTTCACCTGCTCCGCCGGGTCCGCCTCGACGTCGAACAGCCGGTGATTGCCGCGGCTGTCGGCGAGCAGCTTGAAGGAACCCAGGTACAGCGCCCGGGCGGGCGGCGACTCGGCCGCCACCACCCGTCCCTGATCGACCCCCGCCTCCAGGAGACTCCGGCCGTCGAGGTCCGGCACCGGGCCCAGGCCCAGCGCCTCTACGATCGTCGGCAACACGTCCACCTGGCTGACGCGCGACTCGACGACGCGGCCCTCCCGCTGCCACGGAAACTTGACGATGAGGGGGACGTGCAGTACCTCTTCGGCGAGGCCCGTGCCGTGACCGAACGCGCCGCGCTCGCCCAGCATCTCCCCGTGGTCGGCTGTCACAACGATGAGCATTCCGTCGTAGACGCCGCGCTCGCGCAGGGCCGCGAACAGCCGCTCGAGCTCGCGGTCGAGCGTGGCGATGGCCGCGTCGGTACTGGAGATCAAGTGGCGCCGGTCCCGCAGCTCGAAGACCGGGCGCGATCCGCGGCCGAGGAACGCCGTGCCGCCGATGCGCGCGGCGGGGTCGTAGCCCGGGAACGCCCCGACCAAAGAGGGGTCGGCGGTGTACGGCGCGTGAGCCTCCATGTAGTTCGCGAAGGCGAAGAACGGGCGCCCGCCCGCCCGCGCCTCGTCCACTCCGGAGAGGAGAACGCCGTTCAGTTCCCGGGCGCGGCGGTGCACGCTGAACCCTCCGCCAACCAGGCGGGCGGCAAGGCGCCGCATGCGCGATTGCAACTCGAGGCGATCGTTCGGCTGAACGTCGAAGAGGGTGAATCCTCGTGTCACGCCGTAAGCAGCGTTCAGGAAATAGGGGTTGGCGGCGGCGCCGAACGACGCATAGCCGGCAGCGCTCAACCGCTCGGCCATCGTCCGTTCACCGGCGCCGAGAGGCCGGCCCGCCGGGTAGCCGGGCGCCTCGGTACGCGCCATGACGGCTGGGGTACTTGCCGGTGAACAGCGAGGCGTGCGTGCCGAGGGACATGTCGGAGGCCGCCACGGCGCGACGGAAGAGCGTCGCGTGCGAGAGGAGGGTGCGCAGGCCCGGCGTGGTGTCGTGGCGATAGCCGTACGCGGACAGGTGGTCCGCCCTGACCGAGTCCATCGTGATGACGAGCACGCCGGTCGCGCGCGCCGCGGGCGGCTGTGGCGCCGGCTCGCGAAGGCGGGAGAGAACGACCAGGTCCGAGCCCCAGGCGACGGCAAGGACGACCGCCGCGACTGCGGGCAGCGCCGCCGCCTGCACGACGCGGATACGGCTGGCGGACCAGCCGAGCCGGAGTGTCGCCCGTCCCAGGTAAACGAGCAGCGCGATCACCGCGACCGTCACGAGGGCCGACGCCGCCATCTTCAACCCCGCGGCGCGCGGTCCGAACCGGGAGATCAGCCACGTGAGGTGCAGGCTGTCACGGAGCGCGATGGGGGCGAGCAACGTCACCGCCGCGCCCCAGGGGCCGGCCAGCCACGCCGACCAGGGCACGGCCGGGAAGCCGGGGCGCGACCGCGCGAGGCGCAGGGCGAGAACGACGGCGACCAACAGCGCCGCGGCCAGCGAGAGATACACCGAACGGCTGAGGTGACGCACGTCCACCAGGTGCGTCACCCAGGCGGCGACGAGGGTGAACTGCGCGAGGTCCGGGGCCGGCGAGGGCAGGCCCCGGTCTGCACGGCGAAAGACCGGAAAGACCGCAGCCACGGCGCCCGCGGCGAAACCGGCCACGAAGCCGGCCACAACGTAGAGCGATGCGAGCACTGCCCACGACGCAAGCCGCGACGGCGGCGTGAGGACGAGCGCAGACTCGCGGGCAGCGGGGAGCACCACCGACAGCGCGCCCTCAATCACGGCGAACGCCGCCCAGGCCAGCGCACCCCAGCAGGCAGTTCGAGTCCCCAGGGAAAACGAGCCGTTGAGCCGCATCGGGCCATCAGCATATCAGCCCCCCGCCGCGGCGCGAGGACCGACGTGCGCTAAGATCGATACTGGTGTCTTCTGACGCAACCCGCCCGCCGGAGGCGGAGCCGGCCGCAGCCGCGTGCGCGCCGGCCGCCAGCCCCGCCGCCTCGGCGCGGTCCGCCCGCCTGGGCCGCTACGATCGCTCGATCGTCGAGGGCCCCGTGCGCCAGGTGGTCTGGCACCTCGCCTGGCCCACCATCGTGCAGAACGCGCTCGGTGGGCTGCAGGGCGTCGTCGACCACGCCATGGTCGGCAACTTCGTCGGCTACAACGCCAACGCCGCCATCGGCGTCAGCTGGCAGATCTTCCTGGTCGTGATCGTCTTCATGAGCTCGCTCTTCACCGGCATGGCGGTGCTCGTGGCGCGCTTCGCGGGCGCCAACGAACCCGACACGGTGAACCGAGTCGTCTACCAGGCCTTCCTCGTGGCGCTCGTGCTGGCCGTTGCCGTGCTCGCGCCGCTCGGGTACTTCCTCTCGCCCTACCTGCTCGACCTGGTGAACGCCGCGCCCGAGGTCCAGCGCGAGGCCCTGCCCTACATCAGGACGCTGTTCGTCTTCGGCCTCGGCCTGCTGCTCTTCTTCATGCTCTCGGGCGCGCTCCGGGCCGCCGGCGACGTACGCACGCCGATGCGCTTCGGCCTGTGGATTACCGGCCTGAACGTGGTCTTCAACGTCATCCTGATTCGCGGCCTCGGGCCCATCCCCGCCCTTGGGACCAGGGGCGCGGCGATTGGCACGGTGCTGGCGACCGGTCTCGCGAGCACGGTCGCAATATGGATGCTGCTGACCGATCGCCTGGTGGTCGGCTTCCCGCGAAACTCGTACGCGCCGGACTGGGCCATCATCCGGTCGCTGTTCCGCTTTGGCCTGCCGGCAGGCCTCCAGGGCGTCGCGATGAACGTTGCCGGCCTCCTGCTCCTGCGCTTCATCGGATCGCTGCAGCACAGCGCCGCGGCACAGGCGGCGTACGCCGTCGGCTACACGGAACTGTTCTCGCTGGTGAGCTGGACGTCGGTGGGGCTGATGGGCGCCGCGTCCGTCGCGGCAGGGCAGAACCTGGGCGCCGGCAAACCCGAACGCAGCGTGCAGGCGGTTCGGGCCGCGGCGGGCGCCGGCCTGATCATCGCCGCCTGCGTGAGCACGCTCTTCCTGCTCATCCCGAAGCAACTGGTCGGCGTGTTCGGCCTCACCGACCCCATCGTGGTTGCGATCAGCCGGCAGCTCCTGGGCTACCTGGCGGTCTCCGCCTTCTTCATCACCGTGGCCCTGACCTACACGGGCGGCCTGCAGGGGACGGGCGACACCCGCAGCCCGCTCTACATCACGCTCGTGTCGCAGATCCTCGTACCCCTGGGGATCTGCACCCTGATGGACGCCATGGGCGACCTTCAGCCCTCGTCGATCTGGACGGCCATCGTCCTCGGCCACATCACGCGCTGCACGTTGTCGGTCTGGCGCTTCCGGCAGATGAAGTGGGTGCAGATAGCGGTCGATATTGGCGGGAGAACGTAGTGGCCAGTGGACAGTGAACAGTGGCCAGCCGTCTCGCGGAATCCGCTGACCACTGGCCACTGACCACTTCACGCTACGCCGTGGCTTTTCCGCTGAAGTGCGGGTAGATGAGCCACGCGCCGGCGCCGATGAAGGCCACCGGCCACCACTGCTCGAGCCACGCGAGCGACATCCCGAACAGCGTGTTCGACAGCAGCACCACGCCGAGGATCACCAGCGCCACGCCGCCCGCCAGCGACCCGCGGCCGGTCGCGGCCGGGAAGTCGGAGGGAAGCGTCCCGGGCGCGATCCCGGCCAATGCGTTGTTGTAGAACACCGCGCGCCGCCACGCATCGACCATGTTGTAGAGCCAGTAGAAGGCCAGGAACAGGCCGAAGAAGGCTGTCCCGCCATCGCTCAGCACGGTGAAGTTGAGCAGCGCGATCACCGAGGCCACGACCAGCACGTTGGTGAAGCCCTGCTGGTAGTAGCCCACGTAGACCTGCCCGAGGCCCGGCATCGCCGACAGGACGAGCGCGAGGATCGGCGACTTTCGCCGGGGGTCGTCGAAGAAATCGCGCCGGCCGGACGGGCGGGCGGACGGCTCGGGCCGTCCCTGGCTCGCGTCGTAGGCGGGGGCGGGGGCGGCTGCGGGCTCCTCGTAGGTGTTCATCGTCGGTCTCCTTGTCAGGGCCGCGACCATCGCGCCCCGTTCTCGTCTCTACCCTCTTAACGCATCGGCGCCGGACGGGGTTCGGCGGGCCCGCCGCCAGCCGGCTGTTTGCCAAACAAACGGGCCGCGAGGTCGTTCGCCAGTTCCTGCGTTGCCTTGAGCCACCCGGCCGCGGCGCCCAGCATCGACCGGACGCGCTGGACGACGCCGTTCTCCCACCAGCGCTGCGCCGACTCGATGAAGCCCGCCGGCGGCGCCGCCGCGGATGCAACCGATGTGAAGCGTCCGACCGTCTTGCCGACGACGGTCTGGCCCGTGGCCCGGGCGGCTGCGAGCGGCGCGGCCATCCGCTCCACTGCCACGTCCACTCGAGGCTGCGCGTAGGCCTCCGCCTTCGACGCCGTGTCCTTGAACGCCTTCACGGGGTTGCCGAAGACAATCGCCAGCAACAGGGTGAGGACGTAAGCCACCTCGAGGCTGAACCTCGGGCGCATCGCCGCGCGCCGGAGCCGCACCCCCAAGCGATCAAGCACCGACGGCTCCGCCGGCCGGAAGGAGGTGGCGCCGAGGACGTCGAAGACGAACCGCCCGCGGGGCGTGAGCATGGCAAGGGACGGCAGGACCGCCGCGCTGCGCGCGAGCGCGTCCGCCAGCTCGGCGCAGGGGGCGCAGCGCAACAGGTGCCCCGCCACGAGGTCGCGGTCGAAAGGTTCGAGCGCGCCGTCCACGAAACCGCACAGCCGATCGCGTGCGGACCCGCACGGGTCGCCGCCGGTCTTGCTCATCACGGACGCGGCGAGTGACGCCTGCCCGGCCTCGTCCAGCACGGGGCCCCGCCCGGCCGCGCCCTCGAGGAGCGCCCGGCATCGGGAGCAGCCCGCGAGATGCGATTCGGCTTCGAGCCATTCGGCCTCGGCGCATGCCCCGTCGAGCAGGGCTTCGAGCCGGCGGTCGAAATCCTGGCAGTTCATGACGCCCTCATGCCTCCGGGCCCCGCGCCCCCGCGCCCCAGTGCGAGCACGCGTTCGGCCAGTTCCAGCCTGGCCCGGTTCGACCGCGATTTGACGGTTCCGACCGGCACCCCGAGGGTGGCCGCGATCTCCTGGAACGTGAGGCCCTGGATTTCCTTCAGCAGGATCATCTCGCGGCTGAGGCGTCCGAGCGATCGCAGCGCGCGCCACACGATGTGGCGATCGCGTGAGGTCGCCAGCTCGCTCTCCGGGGTGGCGCCTGCCGCCGCGAGGTCCACCATCTCGTCCGCGAGCAGGTCCTCGGCCGGCGGCCGGGCCTTCTTCCGCCGCAGGTGGTCCAGGCACAGGTTTCGGGTCACCCGGATCAGCCAGGGCAGGAACACCTCTGCCTCCACCCAGCGGCCCTTCGTCTCGTAGAGGCGGATGAAGACGTCCTGGGCGAGGTCCCTGGCTTCCTCGGGCTGAGCCGCGTAGCTGGACGTGATGGAGTACACCCGCCCCTGGAATTGGCGGACGAACGCCTCCCAGGCGAGGTCGTCGCCCTGCCGGCAGCGGTCGAGGAGGATGGCCAGGTCCATTGCGCGTCTGCTGTTATAACGCACCGGGCGCCAGGGGGGTTCCAAATAGAGGTGCCGGGGGTGCCGGACGTGCTTGGGGTGCTGGTGCTGGAGTGCTTGGGGTGCTGGTGCTTGAGTGCCTGGGGTGCTGGTGCTCTGGCTCTGGAACACTTGACACTCGGCGCGCCCAGCCGATAGGTTAGGGTCAGCCGAAACTTCGGGGCGGGGTGCAAGTCCCCACCGGCGGTACAGCCCGCGAGCCCGCGAGGGCACGACCCGGTGCGATTCCGGGGCCGACAGTGACAGTCTGGATGGGAGAAGTGGAGGCCTGCCGGTAACGGTCGGGGTCGGGACGCTTTTGGCGCGGTCGTTCAAAAGTGCCCCGACCCCGCTCGTCCCGTCGAGCCCTGCCTCGTCTGCTCCACCCCCGAATCCCGCAGTGGACAGTGATCAGTGGTCAGTGGTCGGTAGATCACGCGTGACTCACTGGCCACTGGCCGCTGGCCACTTGACTACTGATGTTTGCACCACCCGCACCCGGCGATCGCGAGCGGATGACCGAGGCCCTTCGCCTCGCCGCCCTCGTCGATCGCCGCCCCTGGCCCAACCCGCCCGTCGGCGCCGTCGTGGTCCGCGACGGCGAGGTCATCGGCCGTGGGGCGCACCAGGGCCCCGGCACCGCGCACGCCGAAGTCGTCGCGCTGCGGGAGGCCGGGGCGTGGGCGCGAGACGCGACGCTCTACTGCACGCTGGAGCCGTGCAACCACCAGGGGCGCACGCCGCCCTGCACGCCCGCCGTCGTGGCGACCGGCGTCGCTCGCGTGGTCGTCGCGGTGCGCGACCCGAACCCGATGGTGGCGGGCGGGGGGCTCGAGCGCCTGCTCGATGCCGGCATCGAGGTCACGCTTGGCGTTTGCGCGGACGACGCGCTGGAACTGGTGTGGCCGTTCGTCGCCACCGGTGCCTTCGGGCGGCCCTTCGTGTGCCTGAAGACGGCAACCTCGCTCGACGGCCGGTTCGCACCCGCGGCGCGCCTGGGGCGCGGTCCCGTGTACCTGACCTCGGAGGCGGCCCGGCACGAGGTGCACGTCCTGCGCCGTTGGTCCGATGTCGTGCTCGTCGGCGGCGGGACGTTCCGGGCGGACGCGCCGCGCCTCGATACGCGGATGGTGACACCCGAGGACGCGTGCCCGGCGTGCGATCCGATTCCCGCGGTTGCCACGTCGCGCCTGGGGCACGAGTTGTGGGCCGGACGCCGGCACATCGTCTTCACGCCCCGCTCGCAGGCCGGCCGACGTCCGCCCCTACGGGCAGAACTGCCCGCTGCAGAGAACGCCATGGATCCGGGGACTGTCGTCGTGGGATGTGACGGGTGCGACGCGGGGATCGACCCGGCCTCGATCCTCGAACAACTTGCCGGGCTCGACGCGTTCACGCTGCTCGTGGAAGGCGGCCCGCGCCTGGCCGCGTCGTTCCTGGAGGCCGGCCTCGTCGATCGCTGGGTGAGCTACACGGCGCCGGTCGTCCTGGGCAGCGGCCCGCGCTGGCCCGACTTCGCCCCCGGGAAAGAAGCAGTCCCGGACTCAATTTCGTCGCCCCGGCCCGAAATTGAGTCCGGGACTGTTTCTTTCGCCCTGACGCGGGTCGCACGCTGCGGGTCCGACGTGAAGGCCGTGTGGGACCGCGTGCCGTTCGCGGCCGCGCGCGATCGCCTCACCCTGCAATCGACCGCGCACGCGCCCGTCCCCGGGGGAGGCGCCTGATGTTCACCGGGCTGGTGCGTGAGGTAGGCCGGGTGTCACGCCTCGGGCGGCACGCAGGCATCACCATCGTCGAGGTCGAGGCGCCGCTCACCGCGCGGCCGGCCGAGGGACAGCCGCCGACGATTGGCGACAGCGTCTCGGTGAACGGGATTTGCCTGACGGTCGTGAGGATTGCCGGCCCTCGCCTTTCCGTGGAAGCAACGCCCGAAACCCGGCGTGTGACGACGCTGGACGACTGGCGCGTGGGAACGGCGGTCCACCTCGAGCCGTCCCTTCGGGTGGGCGATCAACTGGGCGGACATTTCGTCCTGGGCCACGTGGACGGGACCGGCCGGCTTGCACGCCTCGAGCAGCGCGGCGGCGCGGCCTGGATGACGGTCAGGCTGCCCCGGGCGCTCGCGCGACAGCTGCTGCCGAAGGGCTCCATTGCCGTGGACGGGGTCAGCCTCACGCTGGACGAGGGGCCATTCGAGGACCGCTTCACGGTGACGCTGATCCCGCACACGCTGCGGGCCACGCGCTTCGGTGCGCTCGCGGCCGGCGCGCGGCTCAACATCGAACTGGACGTGCTCGGTAAAGCAGGCAGCTGGCGGCTGGCAGCCGACAGCGACCGGAGGGATGCGGGCGACGACAGGCAGCACGCCCGCGGCGGGCGACGATTGACGATGGACACGATCCTGGCGCAGGGCTGGAGCAGGGGGACCCGACATGGTTGACGGTATCAGGCTGGATTCAATCGACACGGTGCTCGAGCGCCTGCGTCGCGGCGAGGTGGTGATCGTCGTGGACGACGAGGACCGCGAGAACGAAGGCGACTTCGTGATGGCGGCAGAGAAGGTGACGCCCGAGGCGATCAACTTCCTCAGCAAGCAGGGGCGAGGCCTCGTGTGCTTCTCGACGACGGGGGATCGCCTCCGGGCGCTCGACCTTCAGCCGATGGTGGAGCGCAACACGGCCTCGCTCGGGACGCGCTTCACCGTGTCGGTCGATGCCGCCAGCGGGATCGGCTCGGGGATCTCCGCGTTCGACCGGGCGCGCACCGTGCAGGTTCTCATCGACGCGGCCGCCAAGCCGGCCGACCTCGCCCGGCCGGGCCATGTCTTCCCGCTCGAGGCACAGCCCGGCGGCGTCCTGCAGCGCAGCGGCCACACCGAGGCCGTGGTCGACCTGTGCCGCCTCGCCGGCCTCTACCCTGCGGGCATCCTGTGCGAGATCATGGACGACGACGGGTCGATGGCCCGGCTGCCTCGCCTGCGCGAGATCGCGGACAAATTTGGCCTGGCGCTGGTGTCGATCGCCGATCTCATCGCCTACCGGCGGCGGCACGAGATGCTGGTGCACCGCGAGAGCGAAGTGGATCTCCCCACCCGGTACGGCCGGTTCAAGTTGATCGCCTACTCGACCTCGGTTGACGCCTCGATCCACCTGGCGCTCGTGAAGGGGCAGCCGAGGGCCGACGAGCCGACGCTGGTGCGGGTGCACTCCGAATGCCTGACGGGCGACGTCTTCCACTCGCTGCGCTGCGACTGCGGCGAGCAGATGGAGGGCGCGCTCCACGCGATCGAGACGCACGGCAGCGGGGTGTTTCTCTACATGCGCCAGGAGGGCCGCGGCATCGGCCTGGTCAACAAGCTGAAGGCGTACGGCCTGCAGGACGAGGGCAGCGACACGGTCGAAGCCAACCTGCGCCTCGGTTTCGCCGACGACCTCCGCGACTACGGCCTCGGCGCGCAGATCCTCCTCGACCTCGGCGTCGGGCGGATGGCGCTCATCACGAACAACCCGCGCAAGATCGTCGGCCTCGAGGGTTACGGCCTCAAGGTCGCCACGC
The DNA here is from genome assembly GCA_963744445.1 of uncultured Acidobacteriota bacterium. Taxonomy (GTDB): domain Bacteria; phylum Acidobacteriota; class Vicinamibacteria; order Vicinamibacterales; family Fen-181; genus CAVUTP01. The sequence goes on along the minus strand of CAVUTP010000006.1, from coordinate 94,935 downwards.
GCGTGCCGCTGGAAGTCCGCCCCAATGACAGCAACATCGGGTACCTCCGGACGAAGAAGTCGAGGCTGGGACATCTGCTGGAACGGGTCTGATCAATTGGCAGGGGAACAATTGACCACTTGGCAAATCGCAGCCGTCGAGATTGCCCAAGTAGACAGTTGCCAAATCGACAACTGACGGCGCTTCCGGGGGGAAACCGATGGGCAAGGTGTTCGAGGGTCGGTTCGACGCGGGCGGCAAGCGCCTGGCGCTCGTCGTGAGCCGGTTCAACGACTTCTTCACGAAGGAGTTGCTCGGGGGCGCGCGCGACTGCCTCACCCGGCATGGCGTCTCCGACGACCAGGTGGACGTGGCCTGGGTGCCCGGCAGCTTCGAGCTGCCGATGGTGGCGCGCCAGCTGGCACGCACCGGGCGCTACGGTGCGGTCGTGTGCTTGGGGTGCCTCATCCAGGGCGACACGCCGCATTTCCACCTGATTGCCTCGGAGGTGACGAAGGGCATCGCGCAGGTGGCTCTCGAGACCGGCGTCCCGGTGACCTTCGGAGTGATCACCGCGGAGACGCTCGAACAGGCCATCGAGCGCGCGGGCACGAAGGCGGGCAACAAGGGGTTCGACGCCGCGCTCTCGGCGCTGGAGATGATTGACTTGGCGGCCAGGATCGGAGAGGGTTGACCGTTGGCGGTTAACGGTTCGGTCACGCCGTCATGCGTGCTGAACCGTCAACCGTCAACTCATGACCGTGAACCGCGTGCGCGAGCGAAGCGAGCGGGCCTGGTCAGCGAGCGAGCGTGCCCGTGACCCATCCCAGGTTAACGAACGCGACGCGGTAGTCGCGCTGGGCCCGCGCCACGCTCAAGCGCGCCACGTTCAGGTTCTGCTCCGCATCCTGCACCTCGAGGCGCGTCTTCACGCCCAGCTCGAAGCCCTTCTCGGCCAGGAACAGCAGCTTCTCCGCCTGCGTCACCGTCCCCGACATTGCCGTCACGATCTCGGACGCCTCGCGCACCGCGTCGAGGGCCACCCGCACCTCCACCGCGATGGCGTCACGCAGCTTCAGCTCGTCGATGCTCAGACGCATCAGGTCGCTCTGCGCCTGCGCGACGCGGCCCTTCGTCCGCCAGCCGTCGAAGATCGGAACCGTGGCGAACAAGCCGGCGTTCCACGTCGTGCCGGTCGAGGAGATCGTGCGGAGGCCGAGGCTTCGCTGGCCCCAGCTCGCCGAGAAGTCGAGCCGCGGCTTGTTGCCGGCCTTCGCGATCGTGACGATCTCGCCGTAGATCCCCTTGGTGCTCTTCAACTCCGCGAGCTCCGGCCGGTTGGCCAGCGCCTGTCGCCAGCGACTCGTCGTAGCCGGGCGCGGCCTGCAGGGGCGCGGGCAGCGCGCCGGTCACGTCCACCTCGGCGCTCTCGGCCAGCAGGAAGCGAAGCTGCTGCCGCGCGACGAGCACGAGGTTCTCCGCCCGAATGACGGCCGGGCGCGAGTTGTCCACCGCCACCTGCGCGGCCAGCACGTCGTAGTCGGTGGCCGTGCCGGCGCTGAAGCGCTTGTTGGTCTCGTCCAGGTGGCGCTGCTTCTGCGCGTGGTCGGCCTCCGCGGTCTTCAGCACCTCGCGAGCCAGCAGGACGTCGGAGAACGCGGTCGTGACGTCCTTCTCGACCGCCTGCCGGAAACGGCTCAGCTGCTTGTCGGCCACGTCGAACCCGAGCTTCGCCGCCCGGATGGCCGCGCCCACCTGCCCCCAGGTGAAGACCACCTGGTTGACCGAGAGCCGCCCGGCCCGGATCTCCTGGCGGCCGCCGAAGATCTCCCCGATGTTGGTGCCGCCGCCCTCGGCCTCGGGCGGCATGAAGTCGGCGAACAGCTTGCTCTGGCTGTTGTCGAACTGCCGCATGAACGTGGCGTTGAAGCCTCCCTGCGGGAGGGCCGCCGCCCGCTCCTCCAGGTACTTGCCCTGGACCCACTTCTGGTACTCGACGGCCTTCTGGATGTCGCGGTTCTGTGCCGCGGCGAGCGAAAGCGCCTGTTCCAGCGTGAGCACCTTGACCCCGACCCGGCGCCGCCTGCGGCGTGCCCGCTCCCGCCTGCGCGGGCGGAGCCTGCGTCCGCCTGTGTCCCCGTCGTCAGTGGCGGCCGTCAGCCGGAGCGCGGGCGCCGGCTGGCCGGCCTCCTGCGCAAGCACCGTCTGCGCGCCGCCGAAGAGGACGGCGCACGCCACCACGGCGCTCACCGCCGCGGCCGCCTGCCGCTTATGGCGCCGCCCCATCAGCCACGCAGAGACGTCGTCGAGGATCGTGTAGACGACCGGGACGACGATCAGCGTGAGCAGCGTCGAGGTGATCAGCCCGCCGACGACCGCGCGGGCCATCGGCGCCCGGAACTCCGCGCCCTCGCCGAGCGCGAAGAACAGCGGCAGCATGCCGAAGATCATCGCCGAGGTCGTCATCAGGATCGGCCGCAGCCGGGTGCGGCCGGCCAGGATGAGCGCCTCGCGCCGGTCGAGCCCCTGCGACCGCAGCACCTTCGTGAAGTCCACCAGCAGGATGGCGTTCTTCGTCACGAGGCCCATCAGCATGATCAGGCCGATGAGCGACATGATGTTGATGGTGTCGCCCGTGAGCACGAGCGTCCCCGCCATGCCGACGATCGACAGCGGCAGCGACAGCATGATCGCCAGCGGGTCGATGAACGACTCGAACTGCGCGGCGAGGATCAGGTAGACGAAGATGATCGCCAGCAGCAGCGCCTCGGCCAGGTAGCCGAACGACTCCACCATCATCTCGGTGTCGCCGCCCACGACCAGCTTGTAGCCCGGCGCCAGCTTGAGCTTCTCGCCCGCCTGCTGCGCGAGGATCCCGGCCGTGCCGAGCGGCAGCCTGTCGAGGTTCGCGTCCACCGTGACCTGCCGCGTCAGGTTGCGCCGCGTGATCTCGGCCGGCGAGGTCGCGCGGCTGAACGTCACCAGGTCGGCCAGCGGCACGAGCGCGGGGCCCTGCTGCGAGGGCACCGTGATCTTCAGGTCGCCGATCTGCGACACGTCGCCGCGCAGCGTCTCGGGCAGCCGCACGCGCACGTCGACCGCCTCGCCCTCCTCGTCCTCGTAGGTCGTCACCGCCTGGCCGCCGACCAGGAGGCCGACGGCGTTGGCCACCGCCGCGCTGCCGAGGCCCGAGGCGGCCGCCCGCTCCCGGTCCACGGTGAGCCGGTACTCGGGCAGGTCCTGCTCCATCGGCGCGTCGATGTCCACGATGCCGGGGATGTTGTAGAGCTCCTGCTTCAATTGCGAGGCGTACTGCTTGAGCGTCGCGATGTCGTCGCCCTGCACCTGCAGCAGCAGCGGCTTCTGGAAGGCATCCGGGTCCTCCTGCAGCGACAGCACGACGCCGGGGATTCGCTGGAGGCGCAGGCGCGCGTCGTGGATGAAGTCCCGGAGGCCCCTGTCGCGCTCGTGCTTCGGCACGAGCTTCACGAACACCATCGCGTCGCGGACCGTATCGGCGTCGCCGGCCCCGATGGACGCGTAGGTGTACCGCACCTCCTTGAACTCGGAGAGGCCCTTCAGCACCTCCTCGAGGCGGCCACGGGTCTCGGCCATCGAGGAACCCGGCGCGCTCTTGAACTTCATCACGAACTCGCCCTGGTCCATGGGCGTCATGAACTCGCCCTCGAGCACCATGAAGATGCCCAGCCCGCCCACGAACGCCGCGACGGCCACCGCCACCACGGTCTTCCGGTGGTCCAGCGACCAGCCGATCACCCGCTTGTAGCCGTCGGCCATCCGCTCGAACCAGCTGTTGAAACGGTCCAGCGCCCGGTGCCACCAGTTCCGCCGGCCCTTTCGCTCGATGTCGGGGTCGTGCCATCGCGACGACAGCATCGGGTCGAGCGTGAACGAGACGAACAGCGAGACCAGCACCGCGAACGCCACCGTCAGGCCGAACTGGAAGAAGAAGCGCCCGATGATGCCCTTCATGAAGGCGACCGGGCACGAACACCGCGATGATCGACATCGAGGTCGCCAGCACGGCGAGCCCGATCTCGCTCGTGCCCTCGCGCGCCGCCGTGAAGTGATCCTCGCCTCGCTCCAGGTGCCGCACGATGTTCTCCCGCACGACGATGGCGTCGTCGATCAGGAGGCCGATCGCCAGCGAGAGCGCCATGAGCGTCAGCGAGTTGATCGTCATGTTGAGGAAGTACATGACGATGAACGAGGAGATGACCGAGATCGGCAGCGTCAGGCCGGTGATGACGGTCGAGCGCCACGAGTTGAGGAAGCAGAAGACGATCACGATCGTGAGGAAGCCGCCGATGAGCAGGGAGTTCCGGACGTCCGCCACCGACTCCCGGATGAACACCGAGGTGTCGCGCACGATCTGGATGTCGGTCCCCGCCGGCATCTCGGCCCTCAGGGCGTCCACCGCCGCGCGGACGGCGTCCACCACCCCGACGGTATTGGCCTTCGTCTGCTTGGTGATGTCGAGCGCCACCGCCGGCTCGCCGTTGATCAGGGCGAGCGACCGCTGCTCCTCGACCGTGTCGGTGACGGTCGCCACGTCTGCCAGGCGAATCGGCTCGGTCCCGCGCCGGCCGATGACCATCGCGGCGTACTGGTCCGTCGTGCGCGGCTTGCCCGAGATGCGCAGCGGCATCTCGGCCCCGTCGTGCGTCAGGCGCCCGAGCGGGGTGTTCACGTTCTCCGACATCAGGCCGCCGGCGACCTCGTCCGCGCCCATGCCGAGCGCCGCCAGCCGCGCCGGGTCGAGGTCGACCGCGACCTCGCGCTTCGACGAGCCGACCAGCTTCACCTTCGCCACGCCGGGGATGCTCTCGAGCCGCCGCTTGACCTTCCGGTCCGCGAGCGTCGTCAGCTCGCGCGGCGCCAGCGTGCGTGGACCGGACGGCCAGCGAGATGACCGGCATCGCCGCGAAGTCGAACTTCTGGATGACCGGCTCCTTCATCCCCTCGGGCAGCTCGCGGCGGATCGCGTTGATCTTCGCGCGCGCCTCCTGGGACACGTCGTTGATCTTCACCTCGAGGTTGAACTCGACGATGACCGAGGACAGGCCCTCGCGGGAGATCGAGTTGACGTGCTTGACGCCCGAGATCGGGTTGACCGCTTCCTCGATCCGCTTGCTGACCTCGCGCTCCACGGTCTCGGGCGACGCGCCCGGGAACTCCGTGATGATCGACAGCACCGGGATCTCGACCTCCGGCATCATGTCGATCGGCAGACGGCGCGACGAGAAGATCCCGAGCGTCACCAGCGTCAGCATCATGACGGTGGCGACGACGGGCCGCTTGATGGACAGGTTCGAGAGGAACATGGCTACGCCCCCTCGCCCTTCGCCACGGCGATGCGGTCGCCGTCGCGCAGCTGGAACCCGCCTCGGGTCACCACCTGCTCGCCCGGCTTCAGGCCCTCGACGACCTCCACGGTGACGCCGTTGGCCAGCCCGGTCTTCACCGCGCGCTTCACGGCCTTGTCGCCCTGCGCGACGAACACCTCGGCCGTCCGCTCCTCGACCTTCCAGTTCAGCAGCGCCTCGCGCGGCACCTGCAGCACGCCCGTGCGCGTCGCCGACCAGGATCCGGCCCTTCACGAAGGCGCCGCCCTTCAGCGCGCCGTCGCGGTTGGGCACCTCGGCGATGACCTTCGCCGAGCGGCTGGCCGCGTCGATCGCCGGGTTGATGAACATCACCTTGCCCGTGAACGTCGCGGCCGGGCAGCGCGTCGGTCGAGAACTCGCAGGCGCTGCCCCACCTTCACCTGCGCCAGGCTGCGACGACGGCACCGAGACGGTCAGGTCCAGCAGCCGGTTGTCGACGATCCGGAACATCGGGTCGCGCCGCCGCCCATGTTCTCGACGCGGTCGCCGACGTTCACCCCGCGCAAGCGCGACGACGCCGTCCATCGGCGCGACGAGCGACGACTTGGCCAGCCGCGCCTGGGCCGTCTTGATCTGCGCGCGCGCCGCGGCGGTGGCCGCCTCGGCCGCCTCCACCGCGGTCTTCGCATCGTCGAGGTTCTGCGGCGTGATCAGGCCGTACTCCTTGAGCTGCTGCGCGCGCTCGTACTCGCGCCGCGCGCGCGACTCGGCCACCCGGGCCTGCGCCTCGGCGGCCTTCAGGGCCTCGATGCCCGCCTCGGTCTCGCGAGGTGTCGAGCCGCGCCAGCGGCGCGCCCTTGCGCACCGGCACCCACTCGGTCACGTAGACCGCCGTCACGACGCCGGACACCTCCGACTTCACGTCGGCGGAGAACTTCGGCGCGAGCGAGCCGACGACCTCGACGCTCTCCTCGAGGTCCGCCACGACGACCGGGCCGACCGCCACGGCCACCGGCGGCTTGCCGGCCGCCGCCGCGGCCGTCGCTTCGGGAGCCGCTTCCTTCGAGCAGGCAACGGCGGCCGCGAGTGCGGCGCCGACCGCGATCACTCTGGATTGCACGGGCTACACGAATCATTGCCGTCTGCTTCTCCTTATTGCCGCCGTTCCTTCAAAACGCCCTCGAACACCAGGTCAATCACGCGACGCAGGGTGTCGACGCCGACGGGTTCCAGCTCGGGGTGAAGCTGCCTCGCAACCGAGGCGCCGATCACGCCGAACACCGCCATCGCCACGTCCTCGGGCTGGGCCGGGCGCAGTCTCGCCCGCCGCCTGCCCCGCCTCGACGATCTGCTTCAACCCCCCGACCAGGCTGCGGTCGAACCGCGTGAAGTCGAACGTGGGGCGCGTTTTCGCGGGGCCGTGAAACACGCTGTGCGACACGCGCACGACCGGGACGTTCTTGGCGAACAGCCCGTAGAGGTCCTCGGCCAGGGCCAGCACGCCGGTCGCGGGCGCGTGCCCGGGACGCTGGACGGCGCGTTCGACGGCCGCCTCGAACTCGCGCGCCCCCTCCTCGAGGATGGCGAGGAGCATCCCTTCCTTGCTGCCGAAGTGGTAATAGAGGGCCGGCTTGGTCACGCCGGCCGCCTCGACGATCTCGCGGACGGAGGCTGACGCATAGCCCTTCCGGTCGAAGACCTGGACGGCCGCGCGCAGCAGGCGGTTCCGAGTCCGTTCGTCCAGCTCGGAGGGCGGAGCGGCCTGCGGCTCGTCAGCGGGGGGCGGCTGGGCATTCGGTCACGGCTACCTCGGTTGCCTTTGGGGACTTTGGGCAATACTTACCTACCGGTAGGAACAGTAACTACCGGTCGGTATGTTACCAAATACGGAGGCGGCGGCAACGGTTCCGCCTCGCTCGAGCGCGCGAGCTACGGCGGACAGGCCCGAGACCGGTCGGAAGGGCTGAAGGCAGGGCTGGCAGTCTTGGCTGCTTCCAGGGCGGGCTAGTGGACAAGACTGCTGCCTTGCGTAAAACTGTCCCGTGGGTCTCGCAACCACAGGCGAGTGAGGACCGATGGCGAACAGCACGAGGTCGAGCTGATGGATGGGACGCATGCCGGACCGCACGGCTGACGCCCGCGGGAGCGCGTCCGGGACGCCTTCCGGCGCTGGGGCTACCTGCAGGCGCACCTCGACCCGCTGGGGTTCCTCGCCGCCGCAGCCGCACCCCGAGCTGGACGTCGACGAGCGAGGCCGGCGCCGAGGCGCGCCGGTGGTACTGCGGCCCGATCGGCGTGGAGTTCATGCACATCCCCGACCCCGCCCGCCGGCGGTGGGTGCAGGAGCGGATGGAGCGCCCGACGCCGCAGGTGGATGCCCCGCGCATTCTCGACCGCCTGCTCCGCGCCGAGCTGTTCGAGGAGGTCCTGCACGGCCGCTACCCGGGCTCCAAGCGCTTCTCTCTCGAAGGCGTGACGGCGCTGATCCCGCTGCTCGACGGGATCCTCGAGGACGCGGTCGGGCGGGGCCTGGAGGAAGCGCTGATCGGCATGAGCCACCGCGGCCGGCTGAACGTGATGGTGCAGATCGTCGGGCGGTCGGCGGTGGAGATGTTCGCCGGCTTCGAGGACCTCGACCCGAAGAGCGTGCTGGGCAGCGGCGACGTGAAGTACCACCTGGGCGCCACCGGGCACGTACACGACGCGTCGCGGCCAGCGCGGTGCGCGTGAAGCTGGTGTCGAACCCCAGCCACCTGGAGGCGGTCTACCCGGTGGCGATGGGCCGCGCCCGGGCGCGGCAGACCGCGCCTGGGCGCACGGCGCGACGCGGCCGCGTCATGCCAATCGTGCTGCACGGCGACGCGCGCCTTCGCCGGGCCAGGGCATCACCGCCGAGACCCTCAACTTCACCGACCTCCCGCCCTACACGGTGGGCGGCACGATCCACGTGGTCGTGAACAACCTCCTCGGCTTCACCACGCCCGACCGGCAGCTGCACTCGGCCCGGCACTCGACCGATGTCGCCCGCCGCCTGCCCGATCCCGATCTTCCACGTCAACGGCGAGGACCTGCCGGCCGTGGTGCGCGTCGCCCGGATGGCCACCGGAGTTCCGCTACGCGTTCGGCACCGACGTGGTGATCGACCTGATCGGCTACCGGCGCCACGGCCACAGCGAGGTGGACGACCCGACGATCACGCAGCCGCGCGTCTACCGGGCCATCAAGAACCATCCGCCGTTGTGGCAGGTGTTCGCGGACCGCGCGCGGGCTGGACCCGGGCGACGCCCCGTCGCGCGTCCGCGCGGAGTACGACGCGGCGCAGGAAGAGGCCAAGAAGCAGTCGGGACCGGGCGCCGCTCGCGCAGTTGCCCGAGTACTGGTCGCGCTACCACGGTGGCTGCCACCGCGCCCGCTACGAGGTGGACACGGGCGTCGCCGGCCGAGACGCTTGCGGACGGTGGCGGGCGCGGCTGACCGCCGCGCCCGAGGCTTTCAACGTGCACCCGAAGGTGCGGAAGCTGCTCGAGCAGCGCGCGGAGATGGCCGCCGGGCAAGCGGCGCGTGGACTTCGGCATGGCCGAGGCGCTCGCGTTCGGCACGCTGGTCGCCGCCGGCGTCCCGGTGCGGATGACCGGGCCAGGACACCGCCCGCGGCACGTTCAACCAGCGCCACGCGGTGCTGATCGACACCGAGACCGAGCAGGAGTACACTGCCGCTCGCGCACGTCGCGCCCGGACCAGGGCCGTGCGAGATCTACAACTCGACGCTCTCGGAGGCGGCCGTCCTCGCGTTCGAGTACGGCTACAGCCGCGACTACCCGGAAGCGCTCGTCCTGTGGGAGGCGCAGTTCGGCGATTTCGCCAACAGCGCGCAGGTGATCATCGACCAGTTCCTCAGCGCCGGCGAGGACAAGTGGGGCCTGCTCTCGGGCCTGGTGATGCTGCTGCCGCACGGCTACGAGGGGCAGGGCCCGGAGCACTCGAACGCGCCGCATCGAGCGGTTCCTGCAGCTGGCGGCCGAGGACAACCTGCAGATGTGCCAGCCCTCGACCGCGGCGCAGTACTTCCACATGCTGCGGCGCCAGGCGCTGCGCGCGTGGCGCAAGCCGCTGGTCGTCTTCACGCCCAAGAGCATGCTGCGGCACGCCGACAGCAGCTCGCCCGTCGAGGACCTGACGGCCGGCCGCTTCCAGACGGTGCTGGCGGACCTCGAGGAACGCCCGGACGCCCGCCGCGTGCTGGTCTGCACGGGCAAGGTCGTCCACGAACTGCGCGCCGAGCGGAAGCGCCGCGAAGACGACACGACCGCCATCATCAGCGTCGAGCAGTTGTATCCGTTCCCGAACACGCCGCTGGCCGAAGCGCTGCGCCCGGTACCCGGAGGCGCGCGAGGTGGTGTGGGTGCAGGACGAGCCGAAGAACATGGGCGCGCACTTCTACGTGCTGCCCCGCCTCAAGGCGGCGTTCCGCCGAGGCGGCGTCCGGTCCGTGAAGCGCCAGGCGTCGGCCAGCCCGGCGACGGGCTCCGGCAAGGCCCACCAGGTCGAGCAGAAGACGCTGCTCGCGATGGCGTTCGGGACGGGGAATCCGCAAGACGAGTAGGCACTGCCGTGAGGGAGGCGCGGCTCGAGTCGCCTCCCTCGGCCTCGACGCCGTGGTCCTTCTCACTGCTCAATTCTCATTCTCAATTCGCGGATAGCTCCTGGCTCTGCTAGGCTAGCAGGCCGCATGACGTTCCTCCGGCCTGCCCTTCTCGTCCCTCGTCGTCCTTGCCTTTCCTCCACCGGCGGGTCCGCGGCCGACCCGCCCTGGCGAATCGCATCGGCGGACGGCAGCGCGTCGCTCACCTTCGGCGTGCTCGCCCAGCCACAGGTCGAGGCCATCACCACCCCCGACGGGGCCGACACCGCGCAGCACTTCCTGATCCGGCGGACGCGGCTGATCCTGGGGGGCAAGCTCGGCGACCGCATCTCGTTCTTCATCGACACCGACGCGCCGAACATCGGCAAACCCAACGCAGCCGGCCGGAAGGGCGAGGACGCGATGTTCCTGCAGGACGTCGCGCTCACCTTCGCGGTCACCCCCAGCGTCAACCTCGAAGGCGGCCTCATCATCGTCCCCGTGGGCCGCCATGCCACTCAGTCGGCGGCTGCGCTGCTTGGCATCGACTACGGGCCATTCAGCTTCTCCCATTCCGATCCGACCAACTGCCGGATGGGACGCGACTACGGCGTGCAGGCGCGAGGGTACGCGGCGGGCCGCCACGTCGAGTTCAGGGCGGGAGTCTTCGACGGGGCGCGCGGAGCTGGCCGACACGGCACCCCTGCGCCTCACGGTGCGCGGCGTGTGGTACCCCTTCGAGGCCGAGACCGGCCTCTTCTACACCGGGACCACGCTGGGAGCCCGGCGGATCGTGAGCGTCGGCGCGAGCGTCGATCACCAGGACGGGTACACGGCCGCTGGAGCCGACGTGTTCGTCGACCAGCCGTTGGCCGCCGGAGCCCGCAGCCTCACGGGCCAGGTGAACTACACGCACTACGACGGTGGCCTGTCCCTGGCGGCGTTGCCGCACCAGGAGGTGTGGCTGGTCGAGGCGGGGATGTACGACAAGGCCACGAGGCTCGGCCCCTTCGCGCAGCTGACCACCCGCCGTTTGTCCCGGCCGTCTCTTGCCGCCGCCGACGAGTCCAAGGTCATGGGAGGGCTTGCCTACTGGGCGCAAGGCCACCGCTTCAACGTGAAGCTCGGTGTCGCCCGCGCCACCCGGACGGGGGCCCCGACCCGCACGCAGGTGGTCGTGCAAGGACAGCTGTACGTGTTCTGACGAAACTCAGCGCGTGATCACGCCAGTGGAGCAGTCAGGGAGCAAGGGAACAAACGACCACTTGACCGTTTGCCAAGTCGACAGTTGTCACCTCGCCACCTGAATCCCATCACGGAACTGTCACGGAGCAAGGGAACAACCGACACAGCGCGGCCCCTACGATAGCCTGGCGCGGAGGAAGGCGACCGCGGAGCGGAGCACGGCGGCGGCCAGGCGGAGCCGCGTAACCGGCGCAGGCGGGCCGAGGGTCCCGGCCAGGTGCTGCGCGAGAGCGGCCTGGCGGCGGAGCTTGCCGGACGATGTGCGGGGGAGGGAGCCCGCGGGCAGGACCGCGACGTGGTCCGCGGACAGGCCGGTTGCGGCGAGGATTCTCGCCTCGCACTCGCACGCAATCCGGTCGAACTCGCTCTCCGGCGCACCTCGCACCGCCTCGACGAGGACCAGCAAACGTTCGCCTTCGGCGCCTTCCGGCAACCAGGTGGCGGCAACGGCAACGCCCGGGCGAGCGCCAGCCACGCCGGCCACCGCGTGTTCCACCTCCTCGGGCGCGTAGTTCCTCCCACGCAGCAGCAGCATGTCCTTCGCGCGCCCCGTCAGGTAGAGCTCGCCCTCGAAAACGAAGCCCAGGTCGCCGGTGTGCAGCCAGCCGTTGCGGAGGGCCTCGGACGTGGCGTCTGCGTCCCCTACGTAGCCCTCCATGACCGACGGCCCCCGGCATTCCACCTCGCCGATGACAGCCGGCGGCACAGGCTGGCCGGCGGCATCGACGATACGAAGTGCCACCCCGGGAATCGGACACCCAACTGACGCGATTTCCCGGCCGTCCGGCGACTCGCGCACCGGGCCGGCGCCCGCGGCAAGCCGCGCGCGGTCGAACCGGCGCGAGACGAACGGGCGCGCCGGGTCGCTGAAGGTGACGGCCAGGGAGGCCTCCGAGAGCCCGTAGACCGGCGTGAGGGCCTCCGGCCGGAAGCCCCACGCCGCGAATCGCCGCTGGAACGCGCGGGCCACGTCCGGCACCACGCACTCCGCCCCGTTCAGCGCAACTCGCCACGACGAAAGGTCCACGCCCGCCATGTCGGCGTCCGTGACGCGCCGCAAGCAGTGGCTGTAGGCGAAGTTCGGAGCTGGCGAGATCGTCGCACGGTAGGCGGAGATCGCCCGAAGCCAGGTGGCCGGGGAGGCGACGAACACCTCGGGCGGCAGCAGCGTGAGAGTACCCGGCCGCTCCAGCGCCGGGAAGATGCACCCGATCAGGCCCATGTCGTGGTACAGGGGCAGCCAGCTGACGCCGCTGTGCGTCACTTCCGGCGTGTCGGGCCAGAACCGGTTGAGCGTGACCGCCTGCGCGACCACGGCGCGGTGCGACAGTGCAACCCCGCGAGGCTCGCGCGTGGTGCCCGAGGAGAACTGTATGAGCGCGACGTCGCCGGGCAGCACGTCCTCTCCGTCCCACGGCTCCGACTCGACGTCAGCGGGCACCAGGCAACCCAGCGGCGGGCGGGCCAGCGCGACCGCCTCGCCGAGGAGCCGGCGGACGCGCGGGTCGGCCAGCACGAGCCGCGCCCCAACGGAGGACAGCATGCGGGAGGTGCGCTGCTCATATTCCTCCAGTCGCCCGAGCCGGACTGGCGGATAGAGCGGGACCGGGATCGCCCCGGCCAGGAGCACGCCGAAGAAAGCGTCGAAGAACGCGGGGCAGGTTGGGAACACCAGGGCCACCCGGTCCCCGCGGCGCACGCCCAGCTTGCGGAGGCCGCCCGCCACGCGCCGCGCCCCGTCATGAATCGCCGGCCACGGCAGCCACCGTTCGACGCCTTGGCGGTCGAGGATTCGCAGGCCGACCCCCGGATACCCGGCGACCCGCCGGAGCAGTCCGGTCAGCGTCCCCCGGTCTTCCACGTCGCCGGTTCCTGCTCCCTTCTCAATTCTCAATTCTCAATTCTCCATTCCGTAGACCGTCTCCTGATTGCGGCCACCAGGTCGCCGACGGTTTCGATTGCCGCCTCGTCCTCCTCCTCGAGACACACCTGGAACCGGTTCTCGATCTCGACGACGAGCGTCAGGCGGCGGAGGGAGTCGAGCGCCATGGCTTCGGCGATCGGCGTGGCCGGCGCGAGCACGCCCTCCCAGCCGAGGTGCCTCCTGGCCACCTCCTCGATGCCCCTGACGATCTCGTCGTCTTTTCTGTCGGCTGAAGACGGCACAAGTCCCCCCGACCTCGAAAGTCTCCCGCTTGCCCGCCGAAGCCCCTGGGCGAAGGCGGGACCTCGAAAGTCACCCGACCTCGTCCTTACTGCTCAGCCGGTCGAGCAGGCGATTCTCAACCGCGATGCGATTGGCGAGCACCACGGCGTTCGCGCCCGAAAAGAAGACCGCGGTCAGCCAGGCGCCGTGAATCAGCGGAAGGGCCGCGATCTCGACCGCCACCGCCAGGTAGTTCGGGTGGCGCAGGTAGCGGAAGGGTCCCGTCGACACCAGCGGGTCTCCTGGCACGAACACTACCCGCGTGGTCCACCGCCCCGCCAGCGCTTGGACGACCCAGTAGCGAAGGGCCATCGCGGCCGCCAGGAGCACCAGGGACGGAACGCCAATCGCGGGAATCCACGGGCGGTCGAGCAGCCACACCTCCGCCGGGCACGCCAGCAGGAAGAGCGCGTGGAGCGGCACCATCCACCCGTAGTTGGAGCGGCCGGCCTCGACGCCGCCTCGCGCGAACGCCCGCGCGGCGTTGCGCGAGGAGATCACGAGCTCGAACGCGCGCTCCGCCGCGACGAGGGCCACGAGGATCGTGTAGGCGACCCGCGAATCGAGGGCAGCGAGATCCGCCATGCCAGGCTCACCAGCGGAGCAGCACCAGCTCCGAGCAGAACCCCGGACCCATGGCGAACATCAGGCCGTACTCGCCCGGGGAGGGATGTTGGTTCCGCATCACGTCGTCGAGCACGAGCAGCACCGAGGTCGACGAGAGGTTGCCGACTTCCCGGAGGGATCGCCAGCTCGTCTCGAACGAGGCGGCCGGCAGCGCGAGGGCCTGCTCCACCGCCTCGAGCACCTTGGGCCCGCCGGGGTGCGCGATCCACGCGGCAATGTCGCCGCGAGACAGGTCGTGGCTCTCGAGGAAGGCATCGACATCCTGGCCCAGGTGCTCGAGAACCACCTTCGGCACGTCGGCCGACAGCACGACCGCGAACCCGCGCTCCGAGATCCGCCAGCCCATCACCTCCTCGGAGTCCGGGTAGAAGATCGAGCGGCTGGCGATCACGCGCGGGCCCGACGCCGTTCGCTTGGAGGCTTCGGCGCCGACGATCACCACGGCCGCGGCGCCATCACCGAAGAGACCCGTCGCGATGAGGTTTGGAATCGAGAGGTCCTCCCGCTGCAACGTCAGGGAGCACAATTCGACGGACAGGAGTACCGCCACGTGGTCCGGGTATGCGCGCACGTAGTCTGCGGCACGCGCCACGCCCGCCGCCCCGGCGAGGCAGCCGAGGCCGAAGATCGGCATCCGCCGGACCCGTGCAGGGAGCTTCAGGCGGTTCATGAGCCTCGCGTCGAGCGAAGGCGTCGAGATCCCGGTCACGGTGACAAACACGAGCGCATCCACGTCGCCGGTGCCAACGCCCGCGCACTCCAGCGCAGCGCGCACGGCGCGCTCGCCGACGTCGAGCCCCACCCGCAGCCAGGCGTCGTTCGCCTGGCCCCAGGTCTCCAGGCCGCTGTACGCCTCGAGGGGCAGTGCGAGGTGACGCCCGCCGACGAGGACATTGCGGTGGAGCTGCTCGATGCGGTCGAGGTTGTAGTGACGGGAGGCCCACTCGCGCCGGAAGGCGGCGATGAGGGTGTCCTGATCGTAGTAGTTGGGCGGGAAGGCCCGGCCCACGGAGGCAATCTGCACAGCGTCGTCCTGTCGGATCGCGGAACCCTGCGAATAGTACCACGGTCGCCGGGACGCTGACAGCTTCCCCCCGCTTCTCTCCTGCGGGACATTGCCAGCAGCATGCCGGGGCCGTCTATACTCAAAGGATCGCGAGGCTGGCAGCTGGCAGCTGGCGGCTGGCAGCGCATCACGCGTGATCTGCTGCCGGGCTGACTGCTGGAAGCTGCAAGCGGACCGGTGGATCCACATGCGAAAACTCCCGCTTGCGGCCGCCGCCCTCCTCGGGCTCGCGCTGCTGCTCCACCCGCGTACAGACCACTTGCCGGTGGTCGTGTCGCCGCGCGAGCGGGAAGCATCCATCGTGCTGACAGGCCGGGACGGGGCGAGACCTGTTGTTGCTGTCGCAGGCTTTGGCGAGCCGACCGACCCCGGGGATCCCGACCCCGCGGTAACGGTGGCGAGCACCCTGCGTTTCGATTCCGCGTTCGAGGGCGTGTTCGACCTGGTGGCGCCAGGTGCTCTCCGCGCGCCGGTGCCGGAGCGCCCCGGTGACGCGGCGCTGGAGGCGTGGCGCCAGACGGGTGCCGACGGCCTTCTCGTTGGCGCCGTTCGTCAGGAGGTCGGCCAACTGCTGGTGGAGGCCCGCCTCTACGATCTCGACGGCGGCGAACTGGCCTTCGCCCGAGCGGCCCGCGGCCCGGCGGACAATCCGCGCGCCATTGCTCACCTCCTCGCGCACGAGCTGCTGGCCGATCAGGCCGGTCTTCCGAGCGTCACGATGACGCACCTGGCTTTCGTCTCCGATCGAGCCGGCAGCCGGCGGGAGCCAACCGGTTTCATGCGCCGGATCAAGGAGATCTACGTTTCGGACTACGACGGGGCCAACCAGCGCGCCGCTGACGGCCGACGGGGACCTCGTGCTGACGCCCAGCTGGTCGCCCGACGGCCAGGCCATCGCCTACACTGCTTTTCGTGCCGGGTTCCAGCAGATCCTCATCGCACGCCCCGGCGAGGGCCGCGTCGCACCGGCAGCCGCCGGGCGTGGCAAGAACTGGCTGCCAGCCTGGTCCCCGACGGCCAGCGCCTCGCCTTCACTTCGAACCGCGACGGCAACGAGGAAATCTACGTCATGCGGGCCGACGGCTCGGAGACGCCGTCCGGCTCACGCACACCCGCGAATCGACACCTCGCCGGCATGGTCGCCTGACGGCTCGCAGATCGCCTTCACCTCGGCGCGGACCGGTTCGCCGCAGATCTGGCTCATGGACGCGGACGGCGCCAACCAGCGGGCGCTGACGAAGGAACGCTACTGCGACCGCCCGACCTGGTCGCCCGCGCCGTACAACGAGATTGCCTACGTGTCGCGAACGACAACCGGGTTCGACATCAAGGTGATCGAGGTGGCCACCGGCGCGGAGCGCCAGCTGACGTTCGGGCAGGGCTTCAACGAGAGCCCGGCGTGGGCTCCTTCCGGGCGTCACCTCGCGTTCTGCTCCACCAGGAGCGGCACCCAGCAGATCTGGACGATGACGCGCACCGGGGAGGACTTGCGGCAGGTCACGCACGTCGGCGCGAACTCGATGCCGGCGTGGTCGAAGTAACAGGGTTCACAGTTCACGGTCGACGGTTCACGGTTTCCTCACGCGTGATCTCCGCCCTGAACCGTCAAACGGTCAACCGTCAACCGTCAACCGAAAGTCAGAACTGCTTGAGATACCCCGTGCCGCCGAGTTGGTCCATCTGCCTGCAGGATCCACGCCTGGCGCTCGGCGACGAAGGCCGAGGGGCGGTCCACGCGAAACCGCCGCGGGTTGGGCAGCACCGCCGCGAGCAGCGCCCCCTCATCGGGCCGCAGCTTCGAGGCCGGCTTGTGGAAGAAGCGCTGACTGGCCGCCTCCACCCCGAACACGCCGTCCCCCATCTCGGCGATGTTGACGTAGACCTCGAGGATCCGCCGTTTCGGCCAGAGAGCCTCGATGAGCGTCGTGAAATACGCCTCCAGCCCCTTCCTGACGTAACTGCGGCCGGACCACAGGAACAGGTTCTTCGCCACCTGCTGCGAGATGGTGCTCGCCCCGCGCAGGCGCCGCCCGCGCTCGTCGTCCTCGAGCGCGTCCTGGATCGACTCCACGTCGAAGCCGCGGTGCTCGGCGAACCGCTGGTCCTCGGCGGCCACCGCAGCCAGCGGCGCCCACGGCGCCAGGCGGCTCCACCGGACCCACTGGTAGTGCGGTCGAGTACCGCGTCCCTGCCACTTCGCCTGGATCCAGCGTTCGATCATCATCGCGGAGGTGACGGGCGGCACCCAGCGCAGCACGAGGACGGCGGCGATGGAAGCCAGAACCGCCACCGCGCTCGCTTGCAGGGCCAGCCGGAGGACCCTGCGGACGCGTGAGCGGGAACGAGGAGTCTGCCGACGTGCGACGGCGGTGGCGCCGCCGCGCCGGGTGGGTAGGCGCATCGCGCCGCATCTTACCGCAGGTGGCGGGCGCGGTTATCGCCCGTGGCGGGCGCGGGTGCCGTCCGCTCCCGGGTCAGCCTGCCGGCCGCCGCAACCAACTGATCGGGAAGTGTCGGCTTGGGCAGGTGCAGCTGGAAGCCCGCTGCAATTGCGCCGATCCGCTTCTTCGGGCCGCCCATAGGCCGTCACGGCGATGGCCGGGATGGAGATCCCTCGCGCCCGGACCTCGGTGATGAGCGATACCCGTCGGTCCCCGGCATCCCGATGTCGCTGACCACCAGGTCCAGCGGCACGCGCGACAGGCAGTCGAAAGCCTCCGCCGCCGACGTGACCACCGTCACCTGCGCCCCAGCCCGCGTCAGCACCGTGCGGAAGAGCTCCCGGGCTTCGGCCTCGTCATCCACGACGAGCACCCGCAGGCCGCGCAGTTCGTGGTCGCCGCCGGGCGACCGCCGCATCGCCTCGCGCAGTTGCAGCGCCCCTCCAGGGATCGCGCCGGCAGCCGCACGGTGAAGGTGGACCCGTGCCCGAGGCCCTCGCTCTCGGCCGCCACCGTGCCACCGTGCAGTTCCGTCAGGTGGCGGACGATGGCGAGGCCAAGCCCCAGGCCCGAGTGGCGCCGCGAGGTCGAGCTGTCGTGCTGGGCGAAGCGCTCGAACACGTGCGGCAGGAACTCGGGCCGGATGCCGTTCCCCGTGTCGTGCACGCGCACCGCGACGGTCGAGTCCGTCGCCTCCAGCCTCACCTCGACGGACCCGCCCGATGGCGTGAACTTCACCGCGTTCGAGAGCAGGTTCCAGAAGACCTGCTGCAGCCGCGACGGATCCCCCAGCACGACCGCGCTCGGAGCCCGGAAGTCCCGACGGATCTCGACCCCCTTGGCGTTCGCGGCGAGCAGCATCGACTCGACGACCGTCTCGAGCACGGAAACCACGTCGGTCGGCTCCGCATCCAGGCGCAGCTTCCCGCTGACGATGCGCGAGACATCGAGGACGTCCTCGATCAGGCGGTTCTGCGCCTCGCCATTGCGCGCGATGATCTCGATGGCGCGCCTCGTCGCCGCCTCGTCCAGCTTGCCGGAGAGGAGCATCTGCGACCAGCCGACGATCGCGTTGAGCGGCGTCCGCAGCTCGTGGGACAGCGTCGCCAGGAACTCGTCCTTGGTCCGGTTCGCCTCGACGAGCGCCGCTTCGGCCTGCTTCAGGCGACTGATGTCCAGGTTGATGCCCGCCCAGTACACGATGTTCCCGCGCTCGTCGCGGACTGCGGCACCTCGGGCCAGCACCGGGTGCCACTTCCCGTCCACGCCGCGATACCGGTGCTCGATGTCCCACAGCGCCGCCCGTCCGCGCACACTCCTTCCACGCGGCGATCGGTCCTCTCCGCATCGTCCGGATGAAGGACCGAGCCCCACCCGAAGTCCGAGCACTCCTGCTGCGTGATACCGACCAGGCGCAGGAACGACTCGCTTGCGTAGATGTTCCGGCCATCCGACTCGCACACCCAGACCCCGTACGGGATGGACTCGCCGATGGCGCGATACAAGCGCTCGCTGTTGCGCAGCGCTTCTTCCTTCCGGCGCAGGTCCGCGTTCATCCGGAGGATCTGGAGGATGTGCGCGCACTGCCCGGCAAGCCATTCCACGAGCCGGAACTGCTCCGCGGTCCACGGCTGGGCGCCGGTCGAGAAGACGCAGACGGCTCCGGTGGGAATCTCGACGGCCCGAATCGGGCGCACAGAGAACGGCCCCGACAGGTCGCGTGGCGGAGGCCGTCACCAGGTCGGGCCGCAGCGACGCGTCGTCCAGCGAGGCCGCCCGGTTCTCCTGACGGCGAGATCCACCAGCGCCGGTGACGGCCCAGCGGTCATGACCTCGTCACCGGCGGCGGCCCGCAGCTCGATGCGGCCGCCGCGGCTCTCGTAGACCGCCACGGCCGCGGCAACTCGCGGAACATCCCGAGCGGCCGCGCGCGCCACGTCCGCCAGGGCCGTCTCCTCGCCGATGGCAAGGCGCGCCGAGTCGAGCAGCCCCTGGAGGAGCGCCTCCCTGCGCCGAATCTCGTCGGTCAGACCTTCGATTTCCCCGGCGTGGACCTGGAGTTCCTCGTTCTGCGCCGCCAGCTCCTCGGTCTGGTGCGTCAGTTCCTCGGATTGCTGCGCCAGCTCCCCTGACTGCTGCGCCAGCTCCTCTGACTGCTGCGTCAGCTCCTCGTTCTGGCTTGCCAGCTCCTCGGCCTGCGCTTCCACCTCTTCGAGCGTCTCCTGCAGCCGCGCGTTGGAGCCTCGAGGCGCCGGCGGAGCGCGACGACCAGGTGAACCACCATCCCCCCGACGACGATGTTCACGAGGGTGACGACGTAGAAGACCCAGTGCTGGGCCGCCGACACTTCGGCGAAGGGCAGGAGGGCGAACTGCTTGGGGTCTGGGCAAGGGCGAAGGCGGCGGCCATCAGCCACAGCGCCGTCGTGCTGCGGGTCCAGACCGAAACCATGAGGGGAAGCACGTAGGTCAGCGGGAACAGCACCTCCTCGAACAGGACGACACGCAGCCCGATCCACGCGGCGGCGAGCGCCGCCGACACCACGGCAGTCATTCCGGGCGATGGCCTGCGCATCGCCGCCACTTCCTCCCGCCACGTCATCTCAAGCTCCTTGCTTCAGGTACACGCAGCGCGCTACGGCGGTCAGGGCCAGTCCGGCGGGCGGGAGTTCAGCCTTGCCGACGACGAGCGCCTCTCGCTCGGAAAGCACTTCCAGGAGTCGCAGGCAGGCCGGCACCCGGCGCTGGAGGGGAAGCGCCCGGTAGGCCTCGGATCCAGCCCCTCGCGCTCCAGCACCCGGCGGACGAACTGGCTGACCTCGCCGCTCAAGGTCTCGGAGGCACCCGGTGGCGAGGGCGGGGGCGCAAGCGGCGAGCGGACCACCTCCCTCAGGCGTCGACCGGGAGGCGCGACCCCTTCGAAGCGCACGTGCGTGAGGTCGTAGACCATGGCGGCGTCCCATTGTTACCGGGTGACGACCCCGGCACAAGCCCCCGCGTGAAGCGCCGCCAACGATGAGTCGGGTTCACTGCCTCGTCGGGACCAGCCCCGCCTGTGCCTTGTGCTCGTCAATCAGCCGCTGCACCACGTCCGGCTCGGCGAGCGTCGTCAGGTCTCCAAGCTCCGTGTACTCGGAAGCCGCCACCTTCCGGAGGATGCGCCGCATGATCTTGCCGCTGCGCGTCTTGGGAAGCCCCGTCGCGACGTGGACGATGTCGGGCGCCGCGAACCCGCCGATCATGTGCCGCACCTGCTGCTTCAGCGCTCCAACCAGCTGCTCGTAGTCCGCGTCGGCGTAATCGGCGTTCAGCAGCACGTAGGCGTAGACGCCCTGGCCCTTGATCGGGTGCGGGTAGCCGACCACGGCCGCTTCCGCCACCGATTCGTGCGCCACGAGCGCGCTTTCCACCTCCGCGGTGCCGAGGCGGTGGCCCGACACGTTGAGGACGTCGTCGATCCGTCCGGTGATCCAGTAGTAGCCGTCCTGGTCGCGCCGCACGCCGTCCCCCGTGAAGTAGAGCCCGGGGTAACGGGTGAAGTACGTTTCGCGGAACCGCTGGTGGTCGCCCCAGACGCTCCGCGCCTGTCCCGGCCACGGCGTCGCCAGGCACAACGCCCCGTCCACGTTGTTCCCGTCCTTCACCTCGCCTGTTTCCACGTCCACGACGACCGGCTTGACGCCGAAGAACGGCAGCGTTGCAGACCCAGGCTTGGTGGCGGTGACGCCCGGGAGCGGCGTGATCAGGATGCCGCCCGTCTCGGTCTGCCACCAGGTGTCCACCACCGCGCAGCGGCCGTCGCCGACGACGTCGTGGTACCAGCGCCACACCTCGGGGTTGATGGGCTCCCCGACCGTGCCGAGGATGCGGAGCGAGCTGCGCCGGTAGCGCTTCACCGGCTCGGCGCCGTGCTGCAGGAGCGCGCGCAGGGCGGTGGGAGCCGTGTAGAAGATGTTGACGTTGAGGTCGTCGACGATCCGCCAGTAGCGGCTCGCGTCGGGATAGACCGGCGTGGACTCGAAGAGCACGGTCGTCGCACCGTTGGCGAGCGGCCCGTAGACGATGTAGGTATGACCGGTGATCCAGCCGACGTCGGCCGCGCAGAAGTAGACGTCGCCCGGGTGGTAGTCGAAGACCATCTTGTGCGTGTACGCCGAGTAGACGAGGTAGCCACCGGTCGTGTGCAGCAGGCCCTTCGGCTTCCCGGTGCTTCCCGAGGTGTAGAGGATGAACAGCGGGTCCTCGGCGCCCATCCACTCGTTGGTGCAGGTGGACCGCTGCTTGTGGCATTCCTCTTCGAGCCAGAAATCCCGCCCCGGCTTCATCTCGCTCGCGCTATCCGTCCGCCGCGCCACGAGGACCGTCTCGACCATCGACATGCCCTCGACCGCGCGGTCCACGGTCTTCTTGAGCGGCACCCGCCGCCCCCCGCGCAACCCCTCGTTGGCGGTCACCACCAGCTTGCAGCGCGCGTCCACGATCCGGTCGCGCAGCGACTCGGCGCTGAACCCGCCGAAGACGACGGAGTGCACCGCGCCAATGCGAGAGCAGGCGAGCATCGCGTAGACCAGTTGCGGCACCATCGTCAGGTAGATGCAGACGCGGTCGCCCTTGCGCACGCCGTGGCTCAGGAGCACGTTCGCGAAGCGGCACACCTGGTGTTTCAGCTCGCGGTAGGTGATGTAGGTGTACTGCCCCACCTCGTCCTGCGCCCAGATGATGGCCGTCCGGTCGCCCAGCGTGGCCAGGTGCCGGTCGATGCAGTTGAACGAGGCGTTGATCCGGCCACCCGAGAACCAGGCGAAGTCCACCTCCTCGTAGTCGGCGTCGAAGACACCTTGCCAGGGGTGGAACCAGTTCAGCGCCTTCGCCTGCTCGGCCCAGAACCACTCGGGGTTGTCGAGGGAGAGTCGATAAAGTCGCTGGTACTCCTCGAGGCTGTTCAGGTGGGCGCGCTCGGCGATGTGGGGCTTGACCGGGTAAAGGTCCTGCGGCACGGGTGCCTCCTGGATTCAGACACGGATCGCGCTCAATGCTCGGTGTTCCCGCCCCCAAGTATGCCACGCCACCGTGGCCCGGTCGATGCAGGAGGGTGGCGGTTCGGGCGCCGCGGATCTTCGCGGCTGCGATCGGCGTCCAAAGGGCGGAGGGCCAATGCACGGCGTCAACGGGATCCACCACATCACCGCCATCTCGGGTCCGGCTCAGGAGAACCTCGACTTCTACGCGGGCATGCTGGGCATGCGTCTCGTCAAGCGCAGCGTGAACCAGGACGATCCGGGTACCTACCACCTCTTCTACGCAGACGCGGAGGGCCGGCCGGGAACCGACCTCACGTTCTTCCCATGGGCGCAGATGGCCCCGTCACGCCAGGGGCATGGAATGGCCATCGAGGTGGGCCTGGAGGTGGCGCCCGGGAGCCTCGACTATTGGGCGGCGAGGCTGGAGAAGTACCGGACGATGCCCGATGCACGCGGCACGCGCTTCGGCGAGCCGGTCCTCACGTTGGTCGATCCGCACGGGCTTCGGCTCGCTCTGATCGAGGGCCGCGGCACGCGTCCCTTCACGCCCTGGGACGAGAGCCCGGTGCCTGCCGAGCGCCAGGTGCGCGGCCTCCACGGCGCACGTCTCGTCGAGCGCGACCCAGCGCAGACGACGGCACTCCTCGAGCAGGTCCTCGGCTTCCGCGAGCTGGGTCGCGAGGACGGCTGGATTCGGTACGGGTTCGAGGGCGCGGCGGGCGTGGTGGATATCAAGGATGGGTCGGGCGAACGGCGCGGGGCGTGGGGCGTCGGAAGCGTGCACCACCTTGCCTGGCGCGTGGACGACGAGGCGCACCAGGCGGAGGTGCGCGGGCGAGTCGCGGCCGCGGGGAGCACGCCGACGCCAGTCATCGACCGGTTCTGGTTCAAGTCTGTATACTTCAAGGAGCCCGGCGGCGTGCTGTTCGAGCTGGCGACCGATGGTCCTGGCTTCGCGGTGGACGAGTCGCCGGAACACCTAGGGGAGAGCCTGGTGCTGCCGCCGTGGCTCGAACGCTCACGCGCGGCGATCGAGCAGGCCTTACCCGAGTTGACGTTGCCCGCGCGCGCGACAAGAGCCTGAGTCGTGACCCATCTCTCGTTCGTCCACGAGTTCGAGCCGGCCTCCAGCGCCTCCGCACCCACCCTGCTCCTGTTGCACGGCACCGGGGGCAGCGAACACGACCTGTTACCGCTGGGGCGGTCGCTGGATCCGGGGGCAGCCCTTCTCAGCCCCCGGGGCAGGGTGCTCGAGCGCGGGATGCCGCGCTTCTTCAGGCGGTTTGCCGAAGGGGTGTTCGACCTCGACAACCTGCGGCAACAGACCTGGGATCTCGCGGCCTTCCTCCGCGCGGCCGCCGCCCACTACCGCTTCGACCCGGCCCGCGTCATCGCCGTGGGTTTCTCCAACGGCGCGAACATCGCCGCCAGCCTTCTGCTGCTCGAGCCGACATCTCTGGCCGGCGCAATCCTGTTCCGGCCGATGGTCCCGCTCGTCCCCGACCCGTTGCCCGATCTGTCCGCGACGCCGGTCCTGCTGTCTGCCGGGCGGTCGGATCCGCTGGTCGATCCCGCCGGGAGCGAGCACCTGGCCGCGCTGCTGAAGCGCTGCGGCGCGCGGGTGACGCTCGAGTGGCAGGAGGCCGGACATCATCTGAGCGCCGCCGACGTCGAGGCGGCCCACGCGTGGCTCAGCGAAACGGCCCCGTCAGCCCGATGAGCTAACCGTTGGGCGAACATAAAGCGAATCGCGTGGTATCCTCTCGGTATGCACCGTGAAGCGGGCCGCGGGCGACGGGGCACCTTCCTGAATCCGACCGGGAGGTTCGAGGCGCTCGCGATCGAACCCGACCCCGAGGCGGCAGGACCCAGCAGCCCCCAGGCGTGTAACCCCTACCCTGGCACTGACGGCGACCCGGATGGGCGCCAGACCCCGGTTCCGACGCAGTACTTCCGCGACTCGTCCCGCACGCTCATCACCCACAACGACAGCCCCGACGTCCCGTTCACCCACAGCATCAATGTCTATCGCGGCTGCGAGCATGGATGCATCTACTGCTACGCACGCCCGTATCACGAGTACCTGGGACTGTCGGCGGGCCTCGACTTCGAGACGAAGATCTTCGTGAAGGAGCGCGCGCCGGAGATCCTCCGCTCGGAATTGGCGCGTCGGTCCTGGAAGGGCGAAGCGCTGGCCATGTCGGGCGTCACCGACGCCTACCAGCCGGTGGAGCGCCGCCTGCAGCTCACTCGGCGGTGTCTCGAGGTGATGTCGGAGTGCCGGCAACCGGTGGGGCTCATCACGAAGAGCGCGCTGGTCGTGCGCGACGCGGACCTGCTCGGTGAGCTGGCGCGTCACGGCGCGGCGCACGCCTGGCTGACGCTCACGACGCTCGACGAGGGGCTTCGCCGGATGTCGGAACCCCGGGCGGCTACCGCCGACGCCCGGCTCGACGCGGTCGCACGGCTTGCGGAGTGTGGGATCCCGGCGGGAGTCATCATCTCGCCTGTCATTCCGGGGCTGACCGACCACGAGGTCCCCGCCATCCTCGAACGCGCCCGTCGGGCGGGGGCTTCATTCGCCGCGTTCACCATGCTTCGCCTGCCGCACGGCGTGGCCGCGCTGTTCGAGGCGTGGCTCGAGGAGCACCTACCCGCGCGAAAGGACAAGGTGCTCGGCCGGCTGCGGCAGCTGCGGGGCGGGTGCCTGACCGACTCGCGGTTTGGCCACCGGATGTCGGGCGAGGGCGCCTTCGCGCACGTCACGGCGCAGCTCTTTCACAAGGCGCGCGAGCGCGCCGGCCTTGCAGAAGGCCCGCCGCCGCTGTCGTCCGCCGCCTTCCGCCGCCCGGGCCGAAGCCTGCCGCTCTTCGATTGACGGCGGACAGGGAACTGGGGGCAATTGAGCCGGGACCGCGAGGCCAAAAGGCGGAGGCGGCAGGCGGGACAGCGTGATCCCCGCCCACCGCCTGGCGCCTGCTCGTACTGCCGACTCACCTCCGCAACGCGTCCTGGTTGCACCCGATGTCGGTGCCGTCGGTCGCCGCGTTGTTGTACGGGCTGGTCGCCGACAGCCGGTAGTTGCCCGACGAGGGATCGACGAAGCCGACCGCGGAGAGCGACGCCGGGAAGTAGTTGTCGGCCGGGTATACCCCGCCGTTGCCCGCAATGATCACGTTCCGCCGGAAGACGGCGTTCGGGAAGTACTGCGCCAGCGTGCCGGTTCCCTCCGCCGTTCCCGACCCCATGATCGCCCAGGCGTTGTCCGGGATGATGTTGTTGGTGAACACGAACCCCTGGACTTGGGTGACGTCCGCGTAGACGACGGAGCTGCCGTCGGTGAACACGGTGTTGTGGTCGAAGGTGACGTCACGGCCGCCCTGCGTGAGCAGCACCCGCCCGTTGCCGCCCCAGTTCGCTTTGCTGACGTCGAGGAACAAGTTGTTTCGCACCACGATGTCGTTGGTCACCGTGTTGGTGGACGAGTCGAGCGCGAGGATGTTCAAGCCCGCCGCCACGTGCTGGATGGTGTTGTTGGTGATGTCGATGTTCTGCACCACCGACCAGGGCGCGGTGCCCTCCTGGTTGCGCGGGGTCAGCACGATGGCGAACCCGGGCTGCGCCGCCGCCCAGCTGTACTCGATCGTGTTGCGGTCGATGACGACGCGCTGCGCGTTCTTGAACTCGATCAGGTTCTTGATCACCCAGCCCTGGCCCCGCCACGACGGCTGCTTCGTCACGCGGTTGTAGCGGAACGACACGTCCGAGGGCACCAGGTTCGGGATCTTCGGGTCGGCGCCGCCGAGCAGGAAGACCTCGCCGGCCGCCTCGAGGTAGTTGTTCTCGATCGTGTAGGGCCCCGGCCCGTTCCAGCCGGCGATCGCCTGCGAGTCCTCCTGCTTCGACTTGATGTTCGAGATGTACGAGTTGACGATGGTGGTCGAGGCGGAATTCAGCGAGACCCCTCGCTTCTGCCCGTACGTCGGGTCGCCGTGGATGTAGCAGCGATCGATCTCCAGGTGGTGCGGGATCTCGCCGGTCGTGTCCTGCAGGCGCGAGCCGTCACCGAACTGGACGATGTCGTTCGCAGCGTAGGTGTTCACGATCTCGAGGAACTGCAAGCGGAAGTGATGGGCACCGGGCCTCGTGGTAAACGCGGGCATCCCGGCAAGGCCGCCCTGGATCTTGGGGAGCGTGGAGGCGTATTGCGGCGTGATGCGGACGCCGGGGCCCGGCAGCGACGAATCCGGCGCGTCGGATCGGATCGTGATGTAGCTGCTGCCGCTCTTCACCGGGAGTTCGAAGGTCCCGGAGTACGTGGCGCCCGGCGTGAGCACGATCGTGTCGCCCGGCTGCGCCCGGTCGATGGCCGCCTGGAGGTCTCCGCCTTCGGGGACCGGGATCCTGCCCCCGCCCGATGTCGCCGTGTCCGTGGTCGTGCCCGCGCCCACGTTGACGAACGCGAGGTTTGTGCGCCCGGTATCGAAGAGTATCGTCATCT
The DNA here is from genome assembly GCA_963744445.1 of uncultured Acidobacteriota bacterium. Taxonomy (GTDB): domain Bacteria; phylum Acidobacteriota; class Vicinamibacteria; order Vicinamibacterales; family Fen-181; genus CAVUTP01. The sequence goes on along the minus strand of CAVUTP010000006.1, from coordinate 67,881 downwards.
GCTGTGTGCCGGCGCCGAGCGACACCGGGACGCTCACCGTGGACCAGGACTGCCAGCCGCCGGTTGCCGGGACGGTGACGGTCTTCCAGACGCTGCTGGCCTTGTTGAACCCGATGTGCAGGGAGCCGCCGTAGGGGGAGGCCACGCGCAACTGCGCGGTGTAGCTTCCCGCGCTCGCAACGTTGACGGTGTAGTTCAACCACTCGCCAGCTTCCGTCCAGGCGAGGTTGTAGCCGCCCTCGCTGCTGGACTGGATGTCCACGTCGGTCGTCCGGTACGTTGCGCCGCTGTTCCCGCCGGTGGTGTCGTGATAGGCCACTCCCTCGCCGCCGTTGTCGAAGTTCGCGGCCGCGATCCTCCCGGGCACCGCCACCGGCGTCCCGGAGTACGCGCCGGTCGAGGAGGAGGGCGTGGCGGATCCGCCCGCGCTCACCACCTGCACGTAGGCGAGGTTCGTGCGGCCGGTGTCGAACAGCAGCGTCATCAACTGCCCGCCGGCTCCCAGCGTCACCGGCACGCTGATCGTCGTCCACGACTGCCATCCGCCGGTGGCTGGCACGGTCACGCTCTTCCAGACGTTGCTGCTCGTGTTGAAGCCGATGTGAAGCACACCACCGTCTGGCGACGCAACGCGGATCTGTGCGGTGTAGTTCCCCGCGGCGGACACCGAGACGGAATAGTTCAGCCACTCGCCCGGGGCCGTCCACCCGATGTCGTACCCGCCCTCCGAGCAGGGTTCCAGGTCTACGCCGTCCTGGCGGTAGGCGCCGCCGCTGTTGGCCAAGGTAGTGTCGTGGTACGCCACGCCCTCGCCCCCCACGTCGTAGTTGGCGGCCCTGACGGTGCCGGGCAGTGATACGGCCGTGCCGCCATACGGGGTTGGCGCTGCGGACGTGACAGAGGGGAAGACGAGCAGGGCTGACAGGAATGCGAGCGTCCGCGTCGTCGAGGTCTCGCTCCACACGGTCGGTCTAATCATGAATCCTCCGTCCGCGGAGGCGCGTGGGCCAAGAGCGCCGCTCGCACGCCGCGTCCGAACAGGGGGCCGCTCCTTTGTGCAATGTGATGTCGAATGTCGGATAGAACCGGCCCCGGCGCGCAACGCAAGGATCCGGCCAGAAACTGCAAATCGCCTATTGTCAGCAGCTTGACCGAGGAGGAGGAGGAGGCCGAAGCTGCCGGCGGCCGACCGTCTCGAAAGCGGACCCGGCCGTATGCCCAAATCTACACGGTAAGGGCAAGAGCACAGTATGCTTCGCCCATTACGTGGCTCGTCCGCGCGTAGCCATTCGATGCGCGGGGAGCCGCCGCCGGGTCGTCGAGGGCGACCAGTGTCCGGAATCGAGTCGCCTTCCCGTCTACACTAGGGCCATGGCGCTCACGCTCTCGCCCGACACCACCAAGCGGCTCGAGGCCTCGATCAAGCGTTACTTCGGCGAACACCTGGACCAGGACATCGGCGACCTGAAGGCCGCGATGCTGGTCGACTACTGCCTGAAGGAGATCGGTCCGAGCATCTACAACCAGGCCATCGCCGATGCGCGGTCGTACCTGGAAGGGCGTCTCGTGGACCTGGAAGCGGTGTGCTACCAGGAGGAGTTCACCTACTGGACGCCCGGACCGCCGAGGCCCGGCGAACCACGACGAGGCAAGGGGCCGGGGACGCGATAGCAGCCATGAGCGAACTCTTCCGCGCCCGGCGCTGGAGGCGGAACCGATCCCGGACGGGTACGCCTATCCCGCCGTGATCCAGTCGTCGGACGGCCTCGTGCACGTCACCTACACCTGGAACCGGCGCCGCATCAAGCACGTGGTCATCGACCCGCGCGAACTCCGCGACCCGAGGGCGGCGTCCCGCTAGGTATTGCGCTTCGGCTGCTTGTCCTGCTTCGCCTTCTCCTCCTGCTTGCCCTTGATGGCCTGCTGTTTCAGTCCCTTTTCCTTGTCCTTCTTGCCGCCCTTGTCTCCCACGATCACCTCCGGTCCCCATTGTCCTTCAGGGCGCCGAAGTTCCACAGTGTTTTCGCCGAATGCCGGGCCGGTTTGCGCAGCGCCGGCACTGGACGAGGACAAGGAGGTTCCGTGGCACCATGGGCCACCGTCGGGCTGGTCCGCCGGGGTTTGGTTGGACAGGGCGCCTGTCATCCCGGCCGTCAGGTATCTTAGGAAGTGGGGCTGTGCGCACATGATCCAACGGACTGTCGAGGAGACGTTCAACGACGCGCTTCGGGCGCTGATCGCCGAGGTGACGCAGGACCGCTCGGTCCTCGCCGCCGTCCTGTGCGGCAGCCTCTCCCACGACAGGGTGTGGGAGAAGTCCGACATCGACCTCGTGCTCGTCACCGTCGACGACAGGCTCGTGCCGGCCGGTGACGTGGCTCTCTTCGCGGAGGGGGTGAACATCCACGCGCTGCTCGTGCCGCGCGCGGAGTTCCGCAAGGCGGTCGAGGGGGCCCTCCGCAACTCGTTCCTGCACTCCTTCCTGGCCAAGGGACGCCTGCTCTACACCCACGACCCCACCATCGCCGACCTGTGCGCGTCGCTGCGCGACCTCGGCGATCGGGACCGCCAGCTGCAGCTGCTGCAGGCGGCGACGTGCGCGCTCCCGTTCGTCTACAAGGCCCACAAGTGGCTCCGGACGCGCGGGGACCTCGACTACACCGCCCTGTGGGTCCTCTACGCCGCCGCGCCGCTCGCGCGGATCGAGGTGATTGGCCGGCGACTGCTGGCCGACCGCGAAGTCATCCCGCAGGCGATGACACTGAACCCGTCCTTCTTCGGGACGATCTACACCGGGCTGCTCAACGCGCCAAAGACGCACGAGGCGGTGCAGGCCGCGCTGGACGCGGTTGACGCCTACCTCGGCGAGCGGGCGGCGACGGTGTTCGCGCCGGTCATCGACCACCTTCGCGAGGTTGGCGAGGCGCGGTCGTGCACCGAGATCGAAACCCATTTCCAGCGGACGTACGCCGTGAGCGGCGTGACCACGGCCTGCGAGTACCTGGCGGACCAGGGGCTGATTGGGAAGGCCTCGACCCCCGTGCGCCTGACGAAGAAGAGCAACGTGGACGTGCAGGAACTGGCGTTCTTCTACAGCGAGCCGTCGCAGGGGCGCGCTCGCCGGCCGGAATAGCGTCGAAACGACGAGCGAGGACGAACAATGGCCCGCGGCGCCGGCATGGAGCGGGAACGCGTGAAGCGGAGGGCCGCCCCCCGCACGACGATTGCCGTGCAGGGTGCGCGCGTCCACAACCTCAAGAACATCTCGCTCGAACTGCCGCGGGACAGCCTCGTCGTGCTGACCGGACTCTCCGGTTCGGGCAAGTCGAGCCTGGCCTTCGACACGATCTATGCCGAAGGGCAGCGGCGGTACATGGAGTCGCTCTCCACGTACGCGAAGCGGTTCGTCGCCCAGGTGGCGAAGCCGGACGTGGATTTCGTGTTCGGCCTCTCCCCGGTGATTCTCGATCGAGCAGAAGACCCTTTCGAGCAACCCGCGCTCCACCGTCGGCACCATGACCGACATCGCCGGCTACCTGAACCTCCTCTACGCCACGATCGGCCAGGCACACTGCCCGCGAACCGGCGAGCCGACGCCCAGCCGGACGCCAAGCCAGATCCTCGAGGCGATCCTGTCGCTACCCGAAGGCGCCGAGATTGAGCTCCGGGCGCCGGTGTTCAAGGTGTACGGCGAGGAGCTGGACTTCGTCTTCACCGAGGTTCGCAAGAAGGGTTGCCGGTGGCTGATCGTGGACGGGAACCCGGTGGACCTGGCCGCCGAGGTGAACGCAGACGACTCGGAAGTCCGCGAGATGGACGCGGTGGTGGACCGGTTCGTGGTCAGCCGAAAGCACGAGAAGGCCATCAAGGCCGGGATCTCCAGCACCCTGCTCGTCGGCGACGGCCTGCTGCAGGTGCACGTCGGCGGCGGGGCCAGCCAGGCGGAGTCCGCGCGGTTCTACCGCAGCTTGTGCAGCACGACCCACCATTTCGTTTACGGCGGCATCGGGCCCGATTACTTCGTCTTCAACAACCCCGAGAGCGCCTGCCGGACGTGCGGCGGCCTGGGCGTGGACAAGCTGACGCACCCGGAGCTGTTGGTCCCTGACCCGCAACGAAGTATCCGGAGCGGCTGTTTCCTTCGCGAGGCATTCCGGTACAACCCCGACACCTGGGATGGTCGCCTGATGTACAGCCTGGCGACAGCCATGGGCTTCTCCCTCGACTCTCCGTGGAGCGAACTGACCGAACGGGCTCGCAAGGCGGTGCTCTACGGCATCGAGCCGAAGAAGGTCCAGGTGGTCTTCCCGACCGACGCCAAGGTCAGGCGCGAAGACTGGGAAGGCAAGGAAGTCGGCTTCCACGGAATCGCGCGGCGCATCGAGAGACACTACCGCCGTTACCGCCAGCGCGGCGAAGGGAGCTCGCGGATGGAGGCCTGGCTCGACAAGGTGATGGTCGAGCGCACCTGCCCCGATTGCGGCGGCGCCAGGCTCCGGCCGACCCGCCTGCTGTTCACCGTCAACGGGAAGTCCATCCACGACGTCGGGAGCCTCCACTTCGACGAACTGCACGCGTTCCTCGGGTCGGTCGCGCCCACGGGCCGCGGCGCCGACGCGGGACGGCAGGTGCTCAAGGAGATTCGCGGCCGCCTCGAGCTGCTCCTCGGCATCGGGCTCGACTACCTCAACTTCGACCGCCGGTCGTCCACCCTCTCGGGTGGCGAGTCGCAGCGCATCCGCCTCTCCACCCAGATCGGCTCGGGCCTGATGGGGATGTTGTACGTGCTCGACGAGCCGAGCATCGGCCTCCACCCGAAGGACAACGTGAAGATGATCGCGACGCTCGAGCGCCTGCGCGACATCGGCAACACGGTCCTCGTGGTGGAGCACGACGAGGACACCATCCGCGCGGCCGACCACATCGTCGAGATGGGCCCCGGTCCTGGAGTTCACGGCGGGAAAATCGTGGTGCAGGGGACGATCGACGACGTGCTTGGATGCAAGGCGTCGCTGACGGGGCAGTTCCTCTCCGGCAAGCGAGCGATCGCCATGCCGAAGCGGCGGCGGACCGGGAACGGCAAGGCGCTCGTGGTGCGTGGGGGGCGGGAGAACAACCTGAAGTCGGTTGACGTCGCGTTCCCGTTGGGAACGCTGATCGCGATCACCGGCGCGTCGGGGTCGGGCAAGAGCACCCTGGTGAACGAGATCCTCTACAAGGCGCTCTGGAAGCGCCTCGTGGACACCCGCGCGCTGCCCGGCGCGCACGACGGGGTGGACGGTATCGAGCACGTGTCCAAGGTCGTCAGCATCGACCAGTCGGCGATCGGCAGGAACAGCCGGTCGAACCCGGCGACCTATGTCGGCTTCTACGACACGATCCGCGAACTGTTCGCCCGGACGCCGTTGTCCGCGGAGCGGGGCTACAAGGCCGGACGTTTCAGCTTCAACGTCAAGGGCGGCCGCTGCGAGGAGTGCCAGGGAGAGGGTGCCATCACCACGCAGCTCTACTTCATGCCCGACGTGGAGGTGACGTGCGGCGCGTGCAAGGGTGCGCGGTTCAACGGCGAGACCCTCGAGGTGACGCTGCGGGGCAAGACCATCGACGACGTGCTGAACATGTCTGTCGAGGAAGGCCTGGCGTTCTTCGAAGAGGAGCCGGCCGTGCGCAAGAAGGTCCAGGTGCTCGCGGACCTCGGACTGGGTTACCTGACCCTGGGGCAGTCGGCGACGACGCTCTCCGGCGGCGAGGCGCAGCGGATCAAGATCGCCACGGAGATGAGCACGCTGCAGCGGTCACGGCACACGGTCTACATACTCGACGAGCCTACGACGGGGCTGCACTTCGCGGACATCCAGCGGCTGCTCGACGCGCTGAACAGGCTCGTGGACGCGGGCCACACCGTCATCCTGATCGAGCACCACATGGACGTGGTCAAGACCGCCGACCACGTGATCGACCTGGGCCCCGAAGGCGGGCACGCCGGCGGGGAGGTGGTGGTCACCGGGACGCCCGAGCAAGTGGCCGCGTGCCCGGCGTCGCACACCGGGCGCTTCCTCCGGCCGCACCTCCGCCGCGGTGTATCCGGGGTCAAGTCTTGAATTGCAGAGTTCTTCGCGTGTAGCCCCTTACCCGGCACTCTACTGACGCGCGTGCCGCCTCGGGGAGACCCGCACGGGCGTGCGTAATCCGGCGATCAAGACCGGGACGCTGAACGGCCGAACAGCAGCTTCCCCGGCTGAAGCAGGAGGGCGACGCGGGGATGCCTGTCGAGCAACTGCCTGATGAACACCGCGGGGCGGGGCATGCTCGACGCGGGCGCCAGCATGTAGGTGTAGTCCTCGGGGTGGCGGAGTGCGTCGGGGACCTCGGAGGCGGAGACCTCCTCGAACACGCGTGACAGCTCCCCGGCCAGCACCGGCTGCTCAATCCGGTGAGCCAGTTCGATGCAGGCATGCAGGGACCGCTGGATCTCCTCGCGCCGGTCCGCGGCGTTCCGGCAGTAGAGGATTCCGAGATCCAGGTGGTCCTCCAGCTCGTTCGCCAGCCGAACGAGAAGCACCTCGCGCTCCCCGGGAGAGAAGGGTTCCGAGCGCGCATGCAGCGCCTCCACCGTGGTTCGCCGCCACTCGAGGAGATGATAGCGGGCGACGAGGTCTTCGATTTCCTCGCCTACCGCGTCCCGCAGGACTTGCCTCCTCGCGGGGCTCATCCCCGGCCGTCCGTCGCCGAACTCGCCGAAGATGTAAGCCGCGTGGAGCACGGCCGCCGCGATCAGCTTCTCGGGCGCGCCCAGCGCGCACAGCACGCTCCCCGTCCCGACCAGGTGGGAGAGCAACGGCTTGCCCGATCCCCGGAACTTCGCGGTGAACAGGCGGGTAGCCAGGCCGTATGCCTTGTGGACGGTCTTCATGGCGGCTTCACTGTAGCCGGCCAGCCGCATCTGGTTGTAGAGCTGAAGGTTTGTCTGGGCGTAGATCACGGAACTCCCTCTTTTCCTGACGCCGGGCGACGACACGACGGAGGAACGCTTCGCAGATCCTTGCAATCTTCACGCCGGAGCTGAACTGTACCTTTGGGCCCCTACCGGCGCCCGCTCTTCGCGATCAGGAACGCGCCGATCACCACCCCGCCGAAGACAGAGGCAAGGAGAAGCCGGGCCAGACTCAGCCGCGGTCGCGCCGGGCCACCGCGATGTGCCGCTTGAATGCGGCCAGCGTCTCGGCGCTCACGTGGTGCTCGATGCCCTCGGCATCGGCCTGCGCCACGCGCTCGGGGATCCCGAGCGAACGCAGGAAATCCACGACGAGCGCGTGCCGGTCGCGCGACTCGCGCGCGAGTCGCGCGCCCTTCTCGGTGAGGAAGATCGCACGGTAGGGCCTGGTGGAGAGGTAGCCGTCGCGCTGCAGGCGCGAGACCGTCCGGACCACCGTGACGTGAGAGACGCCCAGCCGCCTGGCCAGCTCCACCGGCCTCGCTTCCCCGACGCTTTCCGTCAGCTCGGCGATGGCCTCCACGTAGTCCTCCGCCGTTTCCGAGGAGTGCTTGCGTCTCGTCTGGCGCAAGGCCGAGGCTTGCACCTCGGCGGTCCGGACGGAGCCGGCCTTGACCGGGCCGGACGATCGGGCTGGGGGTGCCATACGCGGGACAGCGTAACGCGGTCGCCGCGGCCAGTCCAGGTTGACAGCCGCGGCTACAATCCGTAGCTTGTACTACATGTCCCCCATCCCCATCCGGCATGCCCTCGCGCGCGCCGTCCTGCGCCGCGCGCTCACCGTTCTCCTGCTGTTCGTCGCCCCAGGCCCCGCGCTCGCCGAGAACACGGCGTCCCTCCGCATCGTCGTGCGCGACACCCAGGGCGGCGTCATCCCCGCGGCCGCGGTCTCCGTGCTCCAACTCGGCACCGATTCGCGGCACGACGGCGTGACCGAAGCGGACGGATCGCTGTCGGTCTCGAACCTGCCCGTGGGCGAGTACGACCTTCGCGTCGGGTTCCCGGGCTTCGACCCGCACAGCCGACGCCTGGACCTTCGGCCCGGCATGCTGGCGGAACTCGACGTCGTGCTCGAGCCCGCCGCGGCCCGCGCGGTGGTTTCCGTGTCGCCGGCGACGGACGCGCTCGACACGACGTCGGCCGGGACCCGCCACGGCGCGCGAAAGGAGGACATCGAGCGGACGCCGGCAGCCGTCGGCAGCCGGGGCCTCGAGTCGGTCCTCGTGTCCTTCCCCGGCTTTGCCCAGAACGCGAACGGCGCGATTCACCCCCGGGGCGCGCACAACCAGATGACCTACGTGATCGACGGCATGCCGATCAGCGACCAGCTCACCGGCGCCTTCGCCAACGCGCTCGACGCCGGGATTGTGGACCGGGTGGAGTTGATGACCGGGAACATCCCCGCCGAGTACGGGAGCAAGGTATCGGGCGTGGCGGTGGTCAGCAGCCGGAGCGGGCTCGGCGTCGGCCGCGGCCTGGCCGGCGACGTCCTGCTTGCGCGGGCCGGGTTCGACACGTGGCAGGCCAGCGCGCAGGCCGGGGGCGAACGGGGCCGCGCGGGCTATTTCGGCTCCGTCACGGGAATGACGACGGACCGCTTCCTGGACCAGGTGTCGCTGGACAACCTGCACAACGGAGGCGCGTTCGGGCGAGGCTTCGGCCGCGTGGACCTCCGGCTGTCCGGTCACGACTTCCTGCGCTTCAACGGGATGGGCGGACGGTCGGTGTTCGAGGTTGCAAACCTGCGGTCCCAGGACGCCGCGGGGCAGGATCAGCGCCAGCGGCTCGGCGACGCCGCCGGTTGGGCCTCGTACCTGCGCGCACTGGGATCCTCCGGGGCGGCGGTGGAGGCAACCGCCGGGTACCGCACGTCAACGGCGGTATTGCTCGCGAGCCCAGGGGATCGCCCGGTGACCGCCTCGCAGCGCCGTCGCCTGTCCACGGCGTTTGCCTCGGCCCGGTATTCGCGAGTCGCCGGCAGCCACGAGTGGCGCGCGGGCGTCGAGCTGCAGCGCTTTCCGGTTCGAGAGCACTTCACGGTCGGCATCACGAGCCCCACGTTCAACGACCCGGCCTCCGGCTCGTTCAACCCGGCGCTCCTTCCGCACGACCTCACGCGGGGCGGGTCGCCGTTCGTCTTCGACGCCGCCCGCCCGGGTTTGATGGCCAGCGTATTTACCCAGGGGATTGCCCGGTGGGGAGCGGCCACTTTGAACGCGGGCCTGCGCTACGACGAGTACCGATTCCTCGTGATCGGGCGGCAGCTTCAACCCAGGGTGGGCGTGGCGTACCGGCTGCCCGCCAGCTGGGGCGTCCTCAGGCTCTCGTACAACCGCAACTACCAGACGCCCCCGAACGAGAACCTGTTGCTCTCGAGCTCACCGGAGGCGGCCGCCCTCGCGCCGGAGACCGTGAGCCGGGCGCTCGGCGGCTCCTACCGGCTCATGGCTCCGGAGCGCCAGGACGTGTACGAGGCCGGGTACCAGCGTGGGCTCGGCCGGCGTCGCGCGGCTGGACGCTGTCGGCCTACCGCAAGGACTCGCGCGACCAGCAGGACAACAACAACTTCTTCGACACGGGCATCATCTTCCCGACGACGCTTGCCGCGATACGCGTGACCGGCGCTGGAGGCGAGGCTCACCGTGCGCGAGCGGGGCGGCGTGTCGGGCACGCTGAGCGCGACGACCAGCCGCGCCATCTCGACGCCGCCGTTCACCGGCGGGCTCTTCCTCGGCCAGGACGCGGTGGACCTGCTGTCGGCCGGCCCGTTCCCGATCGATCACGACCAGCGGCTTGCGCGTGCACGGCGCGCTGCAGGTACAACCCGCCAGGACCGCTGTGGCTTGGCGGCTTCGATCCGCTACGACAGCGGCCTGGTCTCCAACCCGTCCGACCCGGCGGAGGTCGCCGCGGATCCCGACTTCGCCGACCTGCTGCCTTACGTGGACCTGGCCGCCGGCGTCCCGCGTGTTCGCCCGCGCACGATTGTCGATCTCGCCGCGGGTCTCGATCTCGCATCCTCGGCGGGGCTCCGCACCTGGAGCCTGCAGGCGCAGGTGACCAACCTGACCAACCGGACGGCGCTCTACAACTTCCAGTCGGTCTTCGTCGGCACGCGGCTGGTCCAGCCGCGGACCGTCGCCGTGCGGATCCGGCGGCATTTCTAGCGCTGAACGTGCGTAGTGGACGGTGGATCACGCGTGATCTGCTGACAGCCGGCCACTGGCCACACCGTGCCGCCGGCGCTCGCACTCGCGCCAGTATCAATCCCCTTGACACCCGTCGCCCGGGGCGGGCACTGTGGCTGAAATGACCCAAAGAGCAGGTTTCGACTCCAGCCTCGCGGGACCACTGGAGGAGACGATCACGTTGCAGCAGGCGAAGAAGCTCATTCAGTGCATGGCACAGGAACAGAGCTTCCTCCTGCTCGCGCCTCCGGGCGTGGGCAAGTCGGAGACGGTGTACCAGGCGGCGCAGGAGGCAGGCCTCCCCTGCCGGTCGCTGCTGGGGACGCAGATCGCTCCCGAAGACGTGAGCGGTGTGCCGCGCATCGTCGGCGAGCGGTCAGTGTTTTGCCCGCCGCGGATGCTCCTCCCCGAAAAACCGGAGCGCTTCTGCCTGTTCCTCGACGAGCTGCCCGCCTGCGCCCCCGACGTGCAGAAGGCGTTCTACTCGCTGCTGCTGGAGCGGCGGATCGGCGAGTTCGCCCTGCCGCCCGGCACCTGGGTGGTGGCCGCCGGCAACCGCGTCCAGGATCGCGCCCTCGTCCGGTCGCTGAGCTCTGCGCTCGTGAACCGGGTGACGATTCTCAACGTCCGCGTGGACGTCGGCGAGTGGATGGCGTGGTCGCGGCTTGCGGGCGTGCGGGAAGAGGTCCGCACGTTCATCTCGTACATGCCCGAGGCCCTCATGCGGCCGGTGCCGCAGGAGCCGGTGCCGTTCTCGACGCCGCGCTCCTGGACGATGTTCGCGCGCTCGCTCGATCTGGCCGAGGCCGCGGGCATCCTCACCCGCGAGACGCGCCGCGCGCTGGCCTTCGGACGCCTGTCGGCCGAGGATGCCGCGGTGTTCTGCGCGCTGGCCGAGGAGTCCATCGAGGCAATGCACCCGATCGAGCACTACTTCGAGCACCCCGAGAAGCTGCCGCGCGGCGACACGGCGCGGTGGTTCGTGCTTAACTGCATCCGCCAGAACGTCAAGGATGGCAAGCTGCAAGGCATCTCGCCCGAGGCGATGAACCGGTTCCTGCGCAGCCTGCCGCACGAGCACCAGCTCACGCTGCTCACCGATCTCGTGGAGCGATGGGGAGCGCTGGGCGCAGACGACGCCATGCTGGATCTCCTGAAGCAGGTGACACACCTGTGAGCGCCCCGGCCAGCCATGAGGCGGTGCTCGACCGGCTGCAGCGCGGCTTGCGGATGGTCACGGTGCCCTTCCCGCACCTGGCCGGGCTCGTCGCTACAGCCCGCGTGACGCTGGACGATCGGGTGCCGACGATCGGCGTGTTTGCGTCGGGGCGCCTGTCGGCCAACCCGGAGTTCGTGCGCCAGCTGAAGGACAGCGAGCTCGTCTTCGTCCTCGCCCACGAGATGCTGCACCTCGCGCTCCGGACACACGACCGGGCCCGAGGCTCCGACCGGCTCGAGTTCAACTACGCGCACGACTACATCATCAACGACATGCTCCGCGAGGAACTCGGGATGCCGGTGCCCGCCGGCGGCCTGGACATGCCGGGCGCCCGGGAGAAGTCCGCCGAGGAGATCGTCCTCGACATGCGGCGCAACCAGCAGGGGCGGTCGAAGACCCGGGTCTGGCAGGGCGAGGGGACGTCGGCCGGCCGGGTGTTCGGGCCGGGCGGCGCCGGCGGTGACACGCGGGAGGCCGGCGACGTGCTCGATGGGTCCACCGAAGCCGACCTGTATCCGGAGGACGCAGCCGAGGCAGCGGCGAGGGCGGAACAGGTCAGGGAGATGGCGGCGAAGGCGCTGGGCCTCGCCCGGGCGATGGGCCTGGCGCGGGGGCTGCGTGGCACCGACTCGGGCGCCGCAAGCCAGACGGTCCTGGCCCTTCGGGGCATCTACCGCACGCCCTGGCAGCTTGCCGTCCAGCGCTGGATCGAGGCGGTTGCGCCGGGCGACCGGACGTTCAGCCGCCCCTCGCGCCGCGAGGCCGCACAGGCCGATGTCGTCCTGCCGGGGCGCCGGCGCGAAGGGTGGATTCTCAACATCGTGCTCGACACCAGCGGCTCGATGACCGACGAGATCCCGCGCGCGCTTGGCACGCTCGGCGAGTTCTGCGAAGCGGTCGGGGTGGACCAGGTTCGTCTCGTCCAGTGCGATGCCGCCGTGACCGGCGACGAACTGCTCGACCCGCACGAGCTCGTGGAGCGGCGCATCGAGGGCTACGGCGGCAGCGACCTCTCCCCCGCGCTGCGGCACCTCGCGGAGGACCAGCACGTGCGCGCCGTGGTCGTGATCACCGACGGCGACATCGCGTATCCGCCAGAGCCGATGCCGTTCGAGCTGCTCTGGCTCGTGCCGGCCGGGTTCGGGTCGGCCTTCACCCCGCCGTACGGGCGGGTCGTCTCGATGGAGCCGCGCTGAACCGATGCCTGTCTTCCCCAACCACGAAGAACCAGGAGGGCACGAAGGGATGTCGACTTTCGACGCCGTCCAGCGCCAGGAGCGGCAATGAAAGTGATCCAGGAACTGGTCGCCTACTTCGAGCGCCGTGGCCGCCTGACGGGGCCACAGATCCAGAAACTGCTCGACCAGGGGCTGCTGGCGGGCGATGCCCCGCTCAACATGGTCAACCTCTGCGACCCGGTCGGCGCCACCTACTACTTCCGGGTCACCGGCGACGCGAACGGGTCGGTGTGGGGCACGGACATCTACACGGGGGACTCGTCGCTCGCGGCGTCGGCGGTTCACGCCGGGCTTGTGAAGGTAGGTGAGACGGTCATCGTCAAGGCGACGGTCGAGCGGCCCCTCAATCAGTACCAGGGTTCGCTCCGCTACGGTGTGACGAGCCACGACTTCGGCCCGTACGGCACGGCGTACCGCCTGGCGCGGATCTGAAAGGCGGGGGGCGGGGGGCGGGACCGAAGGCGGAGGGCGGGGCCCGACGGCGTTGGGCGGGGGGCGGGCGGCGAGGGGCGGAGGGCCGACGTGGCGTTCCTGACAGTGTGATTTCCGCCTACCCCCTACTGCCTACCACCTGTCAGGCGCCCGCCAGGTAGGGGATGGTCATCGGTCCTTCGGGGAGAACGGCGACGGGTACGTCGCCCACCCGGGCGAGCTCTTCCCGCAGCCGCTTCCCCAGGTCGTCCACCGGCTCGAGATGGGCCGCCCGCACGGCTTCGGCCTGCAGCTCGCTGAACAGGCCCACGCGCGCCTTCACCAGGATCATCGCCAGCATCTGCGCTTCCCACTGGTCGTAGACGCTGAAGCCGGGCGCGAGGATCATGTCGAGGATGGCCTGCGCGCTGGACGGCTCGGTCATGAGGCGCTGGAAGTTGCCGTGCGCGGGGAAGCCGTCGTTGCAGCGCGCCGCCGCGAGGATCAGGCCCCCGGGCGCGACGATCTGCGCGGCCGCCGACATGCCCTTCACCGCCTGGTAGAGGTTCTGGTCGAGCGGGTAGCCGCTGTTGGTGGTCACGACGATCGGGAACGGGCGCGGTTGGGGGACCATCGCGGTCGCCCGGGCGTAGCCGCAACCCTCGCGGTGCGCCTCGATCGGGTCCCCGCAGAAGAAGCCCGTGATGGCACCGTCGCGGTTGAGCGTGACGTTGATGCAGAAATCGACCGGCCGCAGCGAGCCGTTCGCGCGGATCTGTTCCTGCGTCGGGTTGCCTTCGAGGCACCCCCAGGTGCTGTGCGGGTGCGCGATCACCTCCGCGCGGTGGTAGTGCATGATCGCGCCGATGTCGGCGAGGGCCGGAAACACCCCTTTGTAGCCGCCCGAAAACCCCGCCATGAAGTGCGGCTCGATGAAGCCGAGCACGATGCGGCGGTCAGCTTCGACCCATTCCCTGTTCAGGTACACCGAATGGCCGTCGGGAGAGCGGCCGGCAAGCTCGAGGCCGGCGGGCTCGTGCGCCGAGTGATTGACCACGCGGTAGCGGCCCAGCACGCCGTCGCCCACCATCGACCTCAGTTCATCGACGGTGTTCACCCGGTGCGAGCCGGTGCCGTTGACGATCGTGACCCGGCCGGCGGGAACGTGCGCCAGTTCCTCGAACAGCCACGGCAACAGGCGGTGGGACGGCAGGGGCCGGGTGATATCGGGGATCGCGATGGCCAGGCGCTCTCCGGCGAGTACGCACTCGCGCAGCGGACGGGCGGCAATCGGGCGGCGCACGGCCTCGCGAAACGCCGACGCCTCGTCTGGCAAGCCAGGGACGAACGCCGGCTCGATGACGCACAGGCGTTCCGAAGGTAGATCCACACTCAGCCCGCCGCGGCCGTAGCGAAGGCTGACGATCATGGCGCTACTTTACACGGGACTGGCCTTCTCAATTCTCCATTCTCCATTCTCAATTCTAGTTCCTCCGCCCGTAACCCTCCGCATACCCGCGCCGAAAGCCCTCGCGGTAACCCGCCTGGCAGATTGGCAGGACTCTTGCGAAGCGCCTCATCCATGCACGAGAGGATTCGTTCGTACGCGCGGCTTGCGGCGCGTCTCCTCGGCGCACAATCCCCGCAGGAGCGCGAGAAACGGGCCGCCCATGCCGTCGCGCTGCTGTTGGTGTGCGGCGTCGCGATCGTGAAGTACGTCACCGGTGTGACAGATCACGATGCACCGTTCACGCTCTACGCGCTGGCGGTCGCATTGAGTGCGGCGCGCGGCGGCTTCGAGCCCGCCCTGGTGGCCGTCCTCGCGTCAATCCTCGCAGGCGCGCTCGGCGGCGTCACGCCACCCGAGACGCGGGCGCGGCTCGTGTTCGCTGCGGAAGGCCTGTCGATCGCGCTCCTCGTCTCCTGGTTCCGGGATCGCGTCAGCATGCGCGAGGTGTGGCTCGGGACCGCGGGGGCGACCATCGCTGAACTGAAGGTCGGGGACGGCCACGGGCGGCTGCTCGACGCGGCGCTGCGGCAGCTGGAGGACACGGCCGGCGAGACGGCGGTCCTCGCGCTGGACGAGCGCGGGACGATCCGGGAGTGGCGCCCCAGCGCGGAACGGCTGTACGGCTACCGGGCCGAACAGGCGGTCGGACAGTCGGCCGGCCTGCTGTTGTTCGACCTGCCGGCACCCGTCGAGCTGTCGGCGCTGCTCTCCGACGCCGCCGGGGCTGGGGCGGTGCGGAGGCCCGTCGTGCATCGGCGGATGGACGGGTCGGCGGTGGATGTGGAAATCGAGATCCGGGCATTTCGGCACAGCGACATGCGCGCATTCACGCTGACCGCGCACGACACCGCGCGGCGCCGGGAGTGGGACGAGTACCGCGAGACCGCCACACAGGCGCACGCCGCGCTCCAGGAGGCGGCCGACGAAGCGCGGCAGCAGGTCGCGGTCCTCGAGAACCTGACGGATCCGATTCCTGAACCCACTGGGTGGCGCCGCAATGGTCACCGAGCTGCTCGAACGGCTGCGCGCGACGATCCGCGCGGACGGTGTGGCGCTGGTGCAGCCGGGACGGGTTCGCGGGGGCGTCCTCGCCGCGGGCCTGCAGCCGGTCGGCGGCCGAACCGGCGCAGAGCGGCCCGACCTCACAGCCGGGCGCGTGGCGGTCGTCCACAACGACCAGGCACGGGTCGAGCAGTTGAGCTCGCTGCGCTGGCCGACCGCCGTCGCATCCCTGCTGGTCGTTCCGGTCGTGCACGACGGACAGGTCTGGTCCGCTATCGAGGTCGTGAGCGAGCGGCCGCGCCAGGTGGGCGACTGGGACGTCGCGCTCGTGCGTATCGTCGCCGACCGTCTCGCGCCGGTGGTGGTGCGGGACCGCGCGCTGGCCGCCGCGTCGTGATGCGGCCTCATCGCGCCTCGCCCTGAGTTGGGGGGTGCCGCTCACCGCCAGCCGGCGCCCGTTCGTCGCAGCGTCCCCCGGCCCCCACACCCCAGCTTGACCCTGCCGCGGTTCTGTCGCATTGTCGAATCACCCTCGACATGAAGACGGACTCCGCGGCGGTTCCACCGCTGTTCCACCCGCTCGTGGCCGACTGGTTCCGCCAGCGGTTCGGAGAGGCGACCGAGTGCCAGGCGCGCGCTTGGGCGGCTCTTGGCGGCGGCTCCGACGTGCTGATTTCGGCGCCGACCGGCTCGGGGAAGACCCTTGCCGCGTTTCTGCTGTGCATCGACCGGCTCGTTCGCGCTGCCGCCGATGGCGGGCTCCAGGACGGCATCCAGGTCGTCTATGTGTCGCCGCTCAAGGCCCTCAGCACCGACGTTCACAAGAACCTCGATGGCCCGCTGGCCGGAATTGCGGCGCTCGCGGCGGGACGCGGGGCGGCGCTTGCACCAATCCGGACGGCGCTTCGGACCGGCGACACGACGCCCGCGGAGCGGCAGCGGATGGCGACTCGCCCGCCGCACATCCTGGTGACGACGCCGGAGTCCCTCTTCATCCTGCTGACCGCCGAGCGCAGCCGTCGCGCGCTGGCCGGCACGCGCACGGTCGTCGTGGACGAGATCCACGCGGTGGTGGACGACAAGCGCGGCGCGCATCTCGCGCTGTCCCTGGCCCGGCTCGACGACCTCGTGCGGAAGGCCGGCGGACGGAGCCCGCAGCGCATCGGCCTCTCGGCGACGGTGCGGCCCATCGAGGAGGTGGGCCGGTACCTCACGCCCTCACCCGGCCTACGCATCGTGGACACCGGGCACCGCCGCCCGCTCGACCTCGCCGTCGAGGTGCCGGGATCCGAACTCGGAGCCGTCGCCAGCAAGGAGATGTGGGGAGAGATCTACCATCGGTTGGCCACTCTCGTTCGTACCCACCGCACGACGCTCGTCTTCGTCAACACGCGCCGCCTGGCGGAGCGCGTGGCTCACTGCCTCGAGGAGCGGCTTGGGGAGGAAGCAGTGCTCGCGCACCACGGCAGCCTCTCGCGGCGGCTGCGGCTGGCGGCCGAGGATCGTCTCAAGCGGGGGGAGCTGCGCGCGGTCGTTGCGACGGCCTCGCTGGAGCTTGGCATCGACGTCGGCACCGTGGACCTGGTATGCCAGCTCGGTTCCCCGCGGTCGATCGCCGTTGCCCTTCAGCGGGTTGGCCGGTCCGGCCACCACGTTGACGTGGCCCGCGTGCCAAAGGGTCGTTTCTTTCCCACCACGCGCGACGAACTGGTCGAGAGCGCGGCGCTCGTGCGCGCGATCCGCTCCGGCGGGCTCGACGGTTTGACCATACCCGCCTGGCCGCGAGACATCCTCGCGCAGCAAATCGTCGCGGCCGCGGCGGCAGAGGCGTGGCGCGAAGACGATCTCTTCGCACTCGTCCGCGCCGCCTTCCCCTATCGTGATCTCCCGCGCCCGGAGTTCGACGCCGTGATTGCGATGCTGTCCGACGGCATCGCAACCGCGCGTGGCCGCGGCGCGGCCGCGTTCCTGCACAGGGACGGCGTCAACGGCGTCGTCCGTGCACGGCGCGGCGCCCGGCTGGCTGCCATGACGTCGGGCGGCGCGATTCCCGACAACGCCAACTACCTCGTGGTCGCCGAGCCCGAGGGGGCGGTGGTGGGAACCGTGGACGAGGACTTCGCCGTGGAGAGCATGGCCGGCGATGTCTTTCTGCTTGGAACGACGTCGTGGCGAATCAGGCGGGTGGAGGCCGGCCAGGTGCGCGTCGAGGACGCACAGGGAGCGCCGCCCTCCATCCCCTTCTGGCGCGGCGAAGCGCCCGGCCGGACGGCGGAGCTGTCGGAGGAAGTGGCGCGCGTCCGGGAGGAGATCGCGCAGGCCGAGAGCAGCGACGCTGCCAGCGACCTGCTCGTCAGCCAGTGCGGGCTGGACGCCGCGGGCGCGGAGCAGGCCGCGGCCTACGTGCGCGCGGGCGCGGCGGCTCTCGGCGCGGTCCCAACCGTGACGACCGTGATTGCCGAGCGGTTCTTCGACGAGGCCGGGGGCATGCAACTGGTGCTCCACGCGCCGTTCGGCGCGCGCGTCAACCGCGCCTGGGGCCTTGCCCTGCGGAAGCGTTTCTGCCGGTCGTTCAACCTGGAACTCCAGGCGGCGGCGACCGACGATGGCATCGTGATTTCCCTTGCCGAGCAGCACAGCTTCCCCCTGGACGCCGTCTTTCGCTTCCTGGCCCTCCCGACCGTGGACGTCGTCCTGACGCAGGCCATGCTTGGGGCCCCGATGTTCACGGCTCGATGGCGCTGGAACGGGTCGCGCGCACTGGCCGTCCTCAGGTTCTCGGGCGGACGGAAAGTGCCGGCGCCCATTCAGCGCATGCGTTCGGAGGATCTCCTGGCCGCCGTGTTCCCGGATCAGGCGGCCTGCCCGGAGAATCTCTCCGGCGACATCCGGATCCCGGATCACCCCCTGGTGAACGAGACGATTCGCGACTGCCTGCACGAGGCCATGGATCTCGAGGGATTGCGGCGAGTGATCGCCGGAATTCAGAGCGGGGCGATCCGGACGTACGCCGTCGAGACGCCGGAGCCTTCCCCCTTCTCCCACGAGATCCTCAACTCGAATCCCTTCGCGTACCTGGACGATGCGCCGCTCGAGGAACGACGCGCGCGCGCGGTGCAGATGCGGCGGACTCTGCCGGCCGAGGCCGGCGAGGTGGGAGCGCTCGATGCCGGCGCGATCGAGCGCGTGAGCGAAGAGGCCTGGCCGGTGGTACGAGACGCCGAGGAGCTGCACGACGCGCTGCTCACCCTCGTCGTCGTGCCGGTCGTCCCCGCCTGGGCAGGATTGTTTGCCGAGCTGGCGGGGCAACATCGCGCAACGACGCTGCACGCCGGGAGCTTCGCGTGGTGGGTGGCCGCCGAGCGGTTGTGCGCGGCCTGCGCGCTGCTGCCCGGCGCCCGGGCCGATCCTCCGCTGGCGGCACTACCGGGTGGAAGCGCGTCGGCCGACGGTTCCGCGTGGAACCGGGACAGCGCCGCCACCGAGGTGCTCCGCGGGTGGATCGAGTCAATCGGGCCGGTGACGGCTCCGGAACTGGCGTCGCGGCTGTCGGTCGAACTCGAGGCCGTCGAGACCGGCCTCGCCCGGCTGGAATCGGAGGGACAGATCCTGCGCGGACGCTTCCGCCCGGCAGCCGTGCGGCCGAACGGCGCCGTGGAGTGGTGCAACCGCCGGCTGCTCGCGCGGATTCACCGCCTCACGATCGGCCGGCTGCGCCGCGAAATCGAGCCGGTGACGTCCGCCGAGTTCCTGCGCTTCCTCTTCCGCTGGCAGCACCTGGCGCCCGGCACTCAATTGCACGGGGTCGAAGGAACCCTCGCGGTGCTCGAGCAGCTCCAGGGACACGAGGTTCCTGCCGGCGCGTGGGAGCGCGAGGTGCTGGCCCGCCGCGTTGCCGACTACTCCCCCGAGTTCCTCGACAGACTGTGCCTGTCGGGCGACGTGATGTGGGGCCGGCTCTCGCCGCACCCCGTGTTCGACGAGACTGTAACCGTGCGAGACGCGGATGGCGCGCGCGAACAGCCAATCCGTCCGACCCGCGTGGCCCCCATCGCGATCTTCCTGCGCCAGGATGCGGAGTGGCTGCTGAACGGGGCTGAACCCCTGCCCCGCCGGGAGGGCCAGGCCTCGGCGTCGCCGTCTGCTCAACGGCGCCTGGATTTCGAGCGGCTGTCCGCATCCGCCCGCGCAGTTCTCGAGCAACTGGCCCGCCGGGGCGCCTCGTTCCAGTCCGAGCTGACGGCTGCCACTGGCCTCCCGCCGCGAGAGGTTGAAGAGGCGCTCTGGGAGCTGTCGGCGACGGGCAAGGTCACCGGCGACGGGTTCGAGAACCTGCGCGCGCTGATCGATTCCGCGCGCCGCCGCGGCATGGGCGTGGTGCGCTTCCGGCGGGGGCAGCGCCGCGCCGGTCGATGGGCCCTGTTGTCGTCGCCTTCCGGCGCGATCGCGTCGGATGACCGGCGGGCCGACGCCTTCGCCCGCCAGCTCCTGCGCCGCTGGGGCGTCGTGTTCAAGGATGTCCTCGCGCGCGAGGGCCTGATGCCTCCCTGGCGCTCCGTGCTGCAGGCGCTTCGGCGCATGGAGGCCCGGGGGGAGGTGCGTGGCGGCCGCTTCGTGTCGGGGTATCTTGGCGAGCAGTTCGCGGAGCCCGCCGCCGTGGATGCGTTACGGGCCGTGCGTCGCCGCGGTCAAGGCGGGTGCGCCCTGCGCGCGGCCGCGGCCGATCCGCTGAACCTGGTTGGCATCCTGACCCCGGGTCCCCGCGTCAACCCGTTGTCGGGCCAGACCGTCGAAGTGCTGCCCGATTCGGCAACCGAGGGGCTGGCCTTCACCCCGCCCGCCCGGTCGGCGAGCTCGCGATGATCGCCGGCGCCTGAACGCCGGGACCGCCGGCGGCAGGATGCTCGCGACTGGCGTCGCAGGGGCCCGTATAATCGGCGCCATGAAGCCCAAACCCCGACTCGCCTTCATCCTGCCCGTGACCGTCCTCGCCTCGGCGCTGGCCGCCGGGCACGCCCAGGCGCCGGCGGGGCCGGCCTCGCCGCTGGCGGCTGCCGCCACGCTGCGTGCCGACACGCCGGGCGCTGTCGTCAACCGCAACATCTACGGTCACTTCGCGGAGCACCTTGGGCGGGGCATCTACGAGGGCATCTGGGTCGGTCCCGCCTCCCCGATCCCGAACACCCGCGGCATACGCAACGACGTCCTGGCGGCGCTGAAGGCCCTCGACATCCCGGTGCTGCGATGGCCGGGCGGCTGCTTCGCCGACGAGTACCACTGGAAGGACGGCATCGGGCCGCGCGAGAAGCGCCCGGCGATGATCAACACGCACTGGGGCGGCGTGGTGGAGAACAACCACTTCGGCACGCACGAGTTCATGGATCTCGTGGAGCTGCTCGGCACGAGCGCCTACATCAGTGGCAACGTGGGGAGCGGGTCGGTGCAGGAGATGATGGAGTGGGTCGAGTACCTGACTTCCGGCGCCGATTCCCCCATGGCGAACCTCCGCCGGCAGAACGGCCGGGACAAGCCGTGGCGCGTGCCGTACTTCGGCGTGGGAAACGAGAGCTGGGGCTGCGGCGGCACGATGCGCCCCGAGTACTACGCCGACGAGTTCCGCCGCTACAACACGTTCATCAAGAACTACGACCGATCCAGCCCGCTCTACCGGGTCGCGTGCGGCTCGAACGGCGGCGACGTCAGGTGGACCGAGGTGTTGATGAGCATGGCGGGCAGGCAGATGAACGGCCTGTCCCTGCACTACTACACCATCCCGACGGGCAACTGGGGCGCCAAGGGGTCCGCAACCGTGTTTGGCGAGACCCAGTGGTTCTCGACGCTCCGCCGGACCCTCGAGATGGACGCCATCATCACCAAGCACGGGGCGGCGATGGACCAGGCGGACCCCAAGAAGCGCGTCGGCCTGGTCGTGGACGAGTGGGGCACGTGGTACGACGTCGAGCCCGGGACCGAGCCCGGATTCCTCTACCAGCAGAACACGCTGCGCGACGCGATCGCGGCCGCCCTGAACTTCCACGTCTTCCATCGCCACGCGGACCGCGTCGTGATGGCGAACATCGCGCAGACCGTCAACGTGCTGCAGGCGATGATCCTGACCGACAAGGAGAAGATGCTGCGCACGCCCACCTACTGGGTCTTCGAGATGCTGAAGGTCCACCAGGGCGGGACGTTCCTCCCGGTCGAACTGCAGTCGCCGGACTATGCGTTCGGGCAGGAGAAGATCCCGATGGTGAGCGCTTCGGCCACGCGGGCCGCGGACGGGTCGGTGCACCTTTCGCTGGCCAACACGAGCCCGGCCCAGCCGGTCACGCTCACGGTGACGTTGACGGGCCTCGCACCGGCGTCAGTCGCCGGCCGCGTGCTGACCGCACCGGCCATGAACGCGCACAACACCTTCGGTGCACCCGACACCGTGAAGCCGGCGGTTTTCACCGGTGCCACCCTCCGCGCGAACACTCTCGAGGTGGCGTTGCCGGCCCGGTCGGTGGTGATGCTCACCCTGAACTGACGCGATGCGCGGCGGTGACGGCAGGCCGGGCCCCTTCCGACGCGGCGCGTCGTAACGGCTATAAGCCACGGGCAACGGGCGACGGCTCCGCCGAGCAACCCGGCGAGCTGCAGGGGGAGGATCACGACGAGCAGCACCGACGCCAGCGTCGGATGGCGCGGCAGGAGCGGCGATTGCGGCAACCGCGGGTGGTGAGCATGGCGCCACAAACGGCCCCTGGCGCGGGTTCGATGCATCGAACTGAGGTAGAATCGATCATCTCCCAGAGCCGTGCAAACATGGATAAAACCAGCGGACACGCGTCCCCCACAGGTCAGCCCTCTATCGAGTTCGATCGCGACGACCTGCTGGTCCGTCTCGACGTCACCATCCCGGGTGATGCCACCGCCATCTCGCCGCTCGTCGAGTCGGTGATCGCGATGGTCAAGAGCCTGGAGTGCAGCGCCGGCAAGGAGTTCGAGATTGAAACCGGGCTCCGCGAAGCGCTGGCGAACGCGATCCGCTACGGGTGCCAGCACGACGCCACGCGCATGGTGCAGTGCGCCGTGGCCTGCGACCAGAATCGCGGGGTGTTGATTGTCGTCCGGGACCCCGGGCCGGGGTTCGATCCCGCATCCATACCAAGCCCGCTCATGGGCGAAAACGTCTTCTCCCACCACGGGCGCGGCATCTATCTGCTCAACCAGTTGATGGACGAAGTCACCTTCGCGCACGGCGGTACCGAGATCCGCATGCGCAAAGGCTGATCCCCGTTCGCCCGGGCCGCGTCCGTGAACTCGGTGTTCACCTACACGACGACGACCACCTTGCCTCGGGTGTGCCGGGTGGCGACGTCGCGAATGGCTTGTGGGACGGCGTTCAACCCTTCACGCCGGTCGATCACCGGCGTGAGCTTCCCGCCCGCCATCAGCTCGCCGAGGATCTCAAGATCCGGCTGGCAGATGTTCGCGACGAAGATCGTCAGCTTCTGGCTCACGAACGGGGAGACGACGAGCGGCTTGACGAGGCTTGCGACCATGCCGACGAACGTCCGGCCGGGCGGGGCGCCAACGATGACGAGCCGCCCGTCGCGCCTCAACACACGTCGGCTTGCCGAAAGCGGCCGGTTGCAGATGCAGTCGAGCATCACGTCGTATCGATCGTCGCTCCGGGTGAAATCTTCCTTCGTGTAGTCAACGACTCGATCGGCCCCGAGCGAACGAACCATCTCGACGTTCCTGGTGCTGCAGACGCCGGTCACCGTCGCCGCCATCGCCTTGGCAATCTGGACCGCGAACATCCCGACGCCGCCCGCTGCGCCGTTGATCAAGACGGTCTGGCCGGGCTGAAGGCGTCCCTTGTCGCGAAGGCCCTGCAACGCCGTGACGCCCGCAATAGGAGCGGAAGCCGCTTGCTCGAACGTGACGCTCGCCGGTTTCTTGACGAGCTTCCCTGCTGACGCACGGGCGTACTCGGCAAAAGCGCCGCGGCACACGCCGAACACTTCGTCGCCCGGCTGGAACTGGGTGACGTTCCTGCCGACAACCTCTACATAACCTGCCACGTCCCGTCCGGGCCGCGTCATCCTGGGCCTGGTCAATCCGAACGCCAGCCGGGCGCCGTACGGCTTGCCCTGCATCAGGTGCGAATCGAGCGGATTCACCGCCGCCGCGCGGACCTTGATCAGGACCTCGTCGTCGGCGGGTGCCGGCTTCTCGACTTCCTCGCAGTGCAGGACAGCCTCCGGGGGCCCGTACTGGCGGTAGACGATGGCTTGCATATGGACCTCTGCACCGGTCCCTGCCAGCTCGTTCGTGTGGGCAGGCAGAGACGTGGCGACATCGTTCGCCGTTCGGTCCATCAGTGCACGGTGTACGGCTCACTGAGCGTGAAGGACGCGATCTGGACGTCGAACTGCTCGCCGGACGTCGTCACCACCTGGTAGCTACCCGACATCACGCCGAACGCCGTGCGGAGCGGGCAGCCTGACGAATAGGTGAACGACTCGCCCGGGTGCAGGACCGGCTGCTTGCCGACGACGCCGGGCCCGCGGATCTCCTCGACGTTGTTGTCGCCGTCGGTAATCACCCAGTGGCGTGTCACCAACTGCACGGTTTCCTGCCCCTTGTTGGTGATGGTGATTGTATAGACGAAGAACCAGTGTTGAGCCGCCGGGTTGGACCGTTCCGGGTCGTACTCGCACTGGACTTGAACGCACACGTTGCGCGTGACAGCCGTCGATGTGGACATGATTCCATGATGGACGAGACGGCACGCCCCGGGCAAGTGCGGGTGCCGCCGCGTTCGGGAGGCTGTGCTGCGCCGCAACCCGCACGGGCTCGCACGCACTGACGTTCAAGGTCGCGACAACCGCTGCGGTTCACCGCTCGTACTCTCCGCCGGATCCGGCGCCTGCGGTGTCCAACATAGCAGGCCGTCCGGCGGCCGAAGAAGGCGGCCCGAGGCCCGTGGCTTGAGCGGTTGGCTGACCCGCGCGCCGTGCGCGGAGGACGAGGATGGTCTGGCTCGTCGCTCTCTTCTGCATTCTCCTCGTGGGCGCCCTCGTTCGCGTCTTCGTCCTGAGCGCCCGAGCGATCAGGCGCGACATGGACGAGCGGTTCAAGCACGTCCAGGCCGAACTCGAGCAGGAGGCGAATTCGGTCGTCAAGAACCTCTTGAACCGCCGCGAGGGGACCTAATCGCTGATGCACGGCGCAGGGTCCTCGGCGAGTCACATGGCACAGCCCATGAATACCTATCGCCGGAGGTGTACGTGGCAAAGCGAGCGTCTCGGAAGCAGGCAACGACCCGGAAACCCCCGAAGACAGGGTCCCTCAAGGCGGCGGCACCGCCCAGCCGGCGACCGGCGGTTGCGGCGAAATCCACTCGAGTAAAGGCGCCCGGGACGAAGCGCGCCGCGGCCCCGCGTGGCGCGAAGACCGGGGCCGCAAAGCGGAAGTCGACCGCGCGCGGTCCGGCAGCCAAGGGCGTGAGGGCGCGGAAGCCGGCGGCCAAGGCCGTGACGCCGCGGAAGTCCGCGCCCAAGGCCGTGACGCCGCGGAAGTCCGCGGCCAGGAGAGCATCGAAACTGGCGGCGGTGGCGACCGCGGTGGGGGGCACGGTGGCCGGCGCCGTCGCCGCGGTGACGCGGAAGATATCCCGGCGCGCCTCCACGGACGCCATCGTGCTCCTCGAAGCGGATCATCGCCGCATGGAGAACCTGCTGAAGCGCGGGGAAGCGACCACCGAGCGTGGCGTCCAGGCGCGTCGTGACCTGCTCGATGCGATCACCGCCGAGCTCAGTCTTCACGAGATGGTGGAGGAGAACGTGCTCTACTCGGCGCTGCAGGAACGTCCCGAGGGAAAGGACATCGCGCTCGAGGGATTCGAGGAACACCACCTGGCCGAGCTCGTGGTCAAGGAACTGCACGAGGTGGCCGCCGACGACGAGCAGTGGGGTGCGAAGTTCGCGGTGCTGAAAGAGACCATCGAGCACCACATCGGCGAGGAAGAGGGCCAGATGTTCCGCACCGCCAGGGGCTTGTTCAGCCAGGCCGAGCTGGAGGCGATGGGCAGGCAAATGGCGGCCATGAAGGCGCAGGGCCAGTGAAGGGGTGTTCGCCCTGCGCGCAGCGGGCTCTGTCCGCCTGTCCGCCCGTGGTCAACCTCGGTCCTTCAACGCTGGCGGCGTAGCAGGGGCGGGAGACGGCCGCGGCGTGCGAGCCGGCGCGGTCGGGCGCGCCTGCGAGAGGATGATCAGGCGTACGGCGGGCGGCAGCGAACGATACAGCGACGCCGCGTCCTTCGGGCTCAGCGCGATGCGCAGCCGGACGGCGTCGCGGTCCCGGCGAAATGCCGCCGCGACGACGTCGTGCCACTTTGCGCTCCACCAGGCACGGAAGCGCGCCACCCGTCCCGCCTGCTCGTCGACGTCCAGCGGTCGCACCTCGATCGACCATCCCTCGTCGAATCGCACCTGGTAGCGCGATGGCACCGGGTACATCTCTTCAGGCGTGGGAGGCACGGGAGGGGTTTCCGGCTCCGCGGCGTCTTTGCCGGGCGGAGCCGCCTGGACCACGAGCCGATTGATCTGTCGCGGCGGGTCGAGCTCACCGCGCGACCAGACGACGCCCTGCCAGCGCCGGGGACCGCGGCGCGTGATCCACGACACCCGTGGCTCGCCCACCTGCAGCCCGATGACGGGATAGCGCTGGAGTTCTGCGCCGCTCAGCATCAGGGTGAGGGCGGGCGCGCCCGGGTCGAGCACGAGGTAGAACGCCTTGCCGTCGGCCAGCTCGATCTGGCGCTGTAGGAGACTGCCGACCCGCTGGAGCCGCGCCGCCTGCGCCCGGAGGTTCGAAGGCGTCGGCGCTGCCTCGTGCTTCGAGCACGTCGCCGCGGCGAGGCCTGCGGCTCCCAGGGCGATCGCCGCGAGGCAGGTCCGCATGCAGCGATGGTTCATCATGGCGTGTCAGTAGATGAAGATGCGCGTGCCGATCCGCGCATGCGCCCAGACCTGTCGCAGGTCGTCCCGCCCGACGCGGATGCAGCCGTGCGAGACGGCCCGGCCCAGGAGACGCTCGTAGAGCGTCCCGTGGATCATGTAGCCATTGCCGAAGTAGAGGGCGTACTCTCCGAGCGACCCCGTCTCGAGCCGGTCGGCCGGGTTCCTCGGGATCGGCTGCCCTTCTTCGACGAAGGCCCAGTCGGGCTTCGCCCACGTGGGATTGCGAAGCATCGACAACACCTCGAACCGCCCGCGGGGTGTGTCGAACACCCACTCGCGCTTCTTGCCCACCGACTCCTTCAATACCATCCCCGACCCGGCGGAGCACCGTGCCTCGAGCAGTGTGTCGTCGTCGCGTTTCAGGTACAGCCGGTTCTGCGTCTGGTCGATGACGATGTAGACGCCTCGCGGGGCGGTGGCTTTCAGTCGCGCGGCGAGGTCGCGAGACCGTCGATCGAGGCGCGAGACGAGCGGCCTCAGTTCCCTGTCGCGGGTCGGCAACTTGCCCGACAGTCCCGCGGGGGCATCGGCGTAGGGCTGGTAACGGTAGCCGGTGCCCGCCCACGCGACGCCGGCTAGCAGCACGGTGATCGCTGCCGCGAGAGCCATCGATCGCCTGTCGAGGGTGATCGGGCCAATTCGGCGCGGCGCAAGCACCCTCGAACGAGCCTCCGGAACCTTCACAGCCCGGACTGCGGGACCGAGCCCTTCTCGGTCGCAACAGCAGCCGTACGCGGTTCAGGGCCTGCGGCCGGCCGCGTCACGCCTGTGCCGGTCCGCGAACTCGGCAATCGGTCCATAGGTGTCGCTCCCGACGATGGTGACGGGTGTCCCGACGCTCACGCGGCCGAACAGGTCTTCGATCTCCGGGTTGGTCAGGGCGACGCAGCCGTCGGTCCAGTCGTACCGACGGCCGCCTCCACCGTGGATCTCGATGAGCCCGCCGATCCGGGCCGACGGGGGGAGGTCGCCGCCGCGGCGTGCGCGGCTGAACTCGGCCCGATCCTCGGCATTGGGATAGTCGATGCGCAGCGCCTTGTAGAAGCCGGAAGCCAGGTGGTCCATGCGCGCCACCACGCGGTACCGGCCCTCGGGCGTCGAGCCGTCCCCTGCCTGCAGCTTGTCGGCGATCCAGTTGAAGCCGAGCTCGACGGAGTAGCTCTTCACCGGCGCCCCGCGCACGAAGACCGTCAGGCGGTGCGCGTCCTTCACGACCACGATTGCCGCGCGCCCGCTGCGCCGCGACCACGCAATCGTCTCGCTCTTCCAGCGCTGCCATCGGGCGAGCGTTTCGGCGTCGGCGAAGCGCGCGGCGAGGGCTGCGGCACGCCGGCTCGCCTGCTCGGCCAGGGATGCCGCGTCCCGCGCACGCGCCGCGGCGGTCTCGAGGTCGCCCGCGCGCTGGTAGGCCCGCGCCTCGTCGAGCACCGTTCGCGCCGTGGCCAGGAGTCGTCGCTCGGGTCCGAGGTAGATGGTCGCCGCCGCCGCCTCGCTGGCCGACACCGCCCGGCGGGCCTTGTCGATCTGCGCGGTCGCGGAGTCGGCCCCCGCGGCGTGACGGCTGCGGGCCACGTCCGTGGCGGAACGGGCCGCGCGCTCGGCGGCGGACCAGGCATCGACCACCGGCGCGGCGTCGGGTATCGGCCAGGCGCGCACCTGCTCGACCCGATGGCGCGTGAGCGCGTCGCGAGACGCCCGCTCGGCCGCCGCGAGTTCGCCGGGGGCCCAGCGCATCGCGTCCTCGGCGCGCGCGGCGCGCAGGGCCGCGCCCGCGGCGTCCGCCGCCGTCTGCATCATCGCGTGGCGGCGCGACGCGGTCGCGCGCACGGCAAGCGATGCTCCCACCAGGAGCGCGACGCCAATGGCCGCCGCGCCCACCCTCCACACGCGGCGGTTCCCGCGTCGCATGAGCCTCTCCCCGAACGTCGTCGCAGCCTCGTGGAAACCTGGAGCCCGGCAGAGGCGTGGAACACGCCTCTGCACCGGGTTGCGCCGAGGCGCTACTTCTTCTTCGCCGCGATGGCCGTCTCGACGGCCGTCTTCACGGTCGCGGCCGCGTTCTTGGCCGACTCCGCCTTGGCCTGGGCGTCGATGTACTTCGCGTTGCCGAGGGCCGCCTCGGCTTCGGCAATCGTGGTCGCCGCGGAGGCCAGGTCGGTCTTCATGGCGGCGATATCGGCCGCCGAGCCCTTCCCCTTCGGCGCCTTCTCGAGCAGGCCCTGGGCCTCGGCGAGCGCAGTCTTGGCATCCGTGACTGCCTGGGTGGCGTCGGCCTTGGCCTTCTCCCTGCCAGCCGTGGCATCAGCCGCCGCCTTCTCACCGGCCGCCTTCGCGGCCACGGCGAGCTCCTTGGCCTTGTCGTAGGACTTGAACCACTTGCCATCCTGCGCCTTCAGCTCGGCGTCGAGCGCGGCCTGGGCGTCTTCGGCCGCCTTCAACGAAGTGGCGGCGTAATCACCCGCGCCGGCCGTGCCGGCGTTCGTGATGGCGGTCTTCGCGGCGTCGATGTCCGCGGTCGGGGCTGCTCCACATCCGACCACCGTAACAGCAAGGCCCAGAACGACGATTAGGATTCCGAAACGAACGCGCATGATCTCTCTCCTTTGACGCGCCCCCCGCGAGCGCTCCCTCGAGCCTCCGGGACGCTCCGGGGATGATACTCCTGTCGAGCTGGAACGGAACCTTCGGACGGAATATCACCCCAAGCGGATGATCCGACGGAGGAAGGGCGGGGGATCGTGGTCCGGCGTACGATAGCAGCACGGCCACTGGCATTCGCTAGCTTGAGGCATGAAGATGACACGGCGCTTTTCTCGATCGATGCTGTCCTCTATCGACGAGTCGAAGATCTTGGGCGTCCGTGCCGGAGCGCGGTCCGATCACCGCTACATCGGGATCTGGGCCGTCGTCGTGAATGGACGGGTCTTCGCGCGGTCATGGACGCAGAAGCCGGGTGGGTGGTATCGGACGTTCCTCGACGATCCGCTCGGCGCCATCCAGGTCGGCGAGCGGGAGGTTCGGGTTCGGGCGATTCGTGTCGGCAGCGAACGTGTGCGGGACGCGGTCGAGAGTGCCTACGCGGCGAAGTACTCGACGCCCGGCTCGATCAAATACGTCCGCGGTTTCCGCGCCCCACGACGGCGTGACACCACGCTGGAGTTCGTGCCGCGTTAGCGGGCAGACTTATTGAACGGGTAGCGCGCCCACGGCGCCACCCGCTCTACCTCAAACGTTGCCATAGGTCCTCCTATACTCGGTCCCGGAGTGTGCCGCCGCGCGACGTGTGAGCCTGTCGCTGGATGGGCCGTGCCGCAGTGCGGAATGGAGCCGTGACGGCGAGCGCTCCCCAGACGAGGGCGAGGCCGAGATACTCCGTCAGCTCGAACGGCCCGATGGCGTTCACGGTCCGGTCGTACGTCATGGCCGACACGAGTGCGATCGTGTTACCGACGAGAAGCGCCCACCACGCCCAACGCTCAGCACGACGGAAGGCCGTGACCGTGATGGCGATCGCCATGAGCCCGAACACCACGTTGAAGACGCCGTACATCCGGAAGAGCACCGCGATGTACCCGGCCGTCATCGGAGACGTGCGCACGATCTCCGACCAGGAACCGCCGGAGAAGCCCTCGTAGCCAGCAGGCAGGATCGCCTTGCCACCCGGGCCGAGCAGGTAATCCGGCGCCGCGGCAGCCATCGCGCCCCACGCGACGAATCCCGCATCTACAATGAGCGTGAGGATCCACGCGACGCGGCGGGCTCTTGTCATCGCGGTCGCGCCGGTTCCGAATTCCTGCTGGTCTCTCATCACGTCAACCATTGCGTTCCTCCTGGGCTCGAAGTCCGCCTTCGCTCCCCACAATGTCCGAGAGCTATGGCGGACAGGCGCATGTCGACGGTTCACGCGGGTAGTCCGCGGGTGAGTCTGAGGATCCACCGCATGCACGCATGTCCGAAGTCGACGCCGGGGCCGTACATCATCGGGCAGGCACCGGCGATCACGCTGATATCGCGTTGACGACAGTATTCGACTGCATCCGCCGAGACACTGGTTCCCTTTCCCATGGACTGGTGCATCCACACGCGGCGGACGCCGGCATCGGCGCACTCGCGCACGATCCCCTCCGTGGCCTCGGGTCGCGTCACGATCACCACTCCCTCTACGCCACCTGGAATGGACTGGACGTTCGGATAGCAGCGATCGCCCTCGAAAGTCTGCATACGTGGATTCACCGGGAATACATCGTGCCCGGTCGCCTTCAACCGGCGATAGATCAAATTGGCGGCAGGGTGGTGACTGTTGTCGCGCGAGACGCCCGCAACCGCGATACGTTTCTGAGCCAGAAAGTCGTCCACCTTGGTGTCGAGGCTCGTCGTCTTCATAGGTACCTCTGTCGGGCTTAGAATCCGCGGGCCGCTGCCGTTTCCGCCTGGCGCGCGGCGGCGCAGATCGTCTCGACGTCCTGTGCCGAGAGCCGCGCTTCGGGATGCAGCAGCGTCCAGGGTCCGGGCATCTTGCCTTTCGTTGCGTCCCGGCACGACTCGACGAGCAGCATCCGCTGCCGCTCAGGCTGATATGCGGCCCACTCCGAGAAGTTGACCGCCTCTCGCCCTGCCTTCACGCCGTACGCCATGGCCCAGGACAGTGGCGCGATCCGGGTGTACCACGGCCACACGGTCCGATTCGAGTGGCAGTCTCTGCACGCGCGATCCAGCACGCCGACCAGTTCGCTCGCCGTCGCCATGTGCGCCTGGATCGTACGGCTTGTATCGATCGCCGGGTTCGCCCGCTCCGGACGGACGAGTTGACCGGCGACGAAGACGATGACGAGGACAACGGCGGCGTGCTTCAGCCGTCTGCTCACCGTTCCTCCCTTCTCTACAGCGACACCAGAGACACCTTCTGAAGGCGTGGGTCGATTTGCTCCGCGGTGCGAGTCCACAGGCTTGCATCGGTCGCCCGGAGTGCGGTGATTTCCAGCGAGGTCAGCTCGTACCCGCACTCGGTGAACTGCGTGAGCGTCGCCCCCGGATCCCGGAGGAACATCGCTCGGAACGCTTCGTCGGTCACGAGCCGACCTATGACCACTTCAACGCTGCGCTGTGCCACGTCACGCCGCCTTTCGATCAGCCACGCCATGTGATGAATGCCGCCCGCGTTCATTTGCCGCAACCGATGGCAAATGAGGCGCCAGCACGGGATCGGGTCCGGACGGACCGCTACAACATCTTGATAGTCAGGAGGTTAGCGGCGGGAACGAGGCTCACGTGATGCCCGAGGCGGGCGAGAGCCAGTGCGCAGGAATCGACAGGAGTGGCGATCCCCGAGCAGGCTGTCTCTACTGTTGACGCCCGGCTCGACGGGAAGCGGCTGGCTAGTCGGACGGCGGGTCGTTTCTGTCGAGACCGTGCTTGCGCAGGCGAACGTAGAGTTGCGCGCGTGTGAGTCCCAGGGCCTTGGCGGCTTCGGACTTGTTGGAGTGCGCTTCCTTCAGCGCCTTCTCGATCATCGCGCGCTCGACGGACCTCAGGTCGCCGGGCGCATTGCCGGGTTGCGGTGCCGGAGGCGCGGAAGAAGCGACAGAAGAGTCTGGAGCGGCAGGACCCGACGGAGGGCGAAGGACAAGGTGTTCGGTGACGATCAGGCCACCGTCGCACAGGATGGCGGCGCGCTCGAGGACGTTGTGCAGTTCGCGGACATTGCCCGGCCAGTGATAGCCGAGCAGCGCCTGCCGTGCCTCGCGCGAGATGCCGGCCGGTGGCCTCCCGAGCGTCCGGCCGATCTCGGAGACGAACGCTTCGCTCAGAGGCAGCACGTCATCGCGCCGGTCGCGCAGCGGCGGGAGGTGAATGGCGAAGACGTTCAGTCGATAGTACAGGTCTTCGCGGAACTGTCCGCGTTCGATGGCCTTCAGCAGGTCGCGGTTGGTGGCCGCGATGATGCGCGCATTCGTCTTCAGGACCCGCGTGCCGCCGAGCCGCTGGAACTCTCGTTCCTCCAGCACGCGCAGGAACTTCGCCTGCGCGGCCAGGCTCATCTCGCCGACTTCGTCGAGAAACAGCACGCCACCGGCCGCCTGCTCGAGCTGGCCGGGCTTGCTCTGCGTCGCGCCGGTGAACGCGCCACGCTCGTAGCCGAACATCTCGGCTTCGAGCAGGTTCTCGGGAAGCGCCGCGCAGTTCAAAGCGACGAACGGTCCATCGGCCCTGGAAGAGCCGCGATGGATGAAACGTGCGACCACCTCCTTCCCGGTGCCCGATTCGCCAAGCAGGAGCACCGTGGTCTCGGTCGCCGCAACCTGTGTCGCCTGGGTCAGCACCTGCCGCCATCCGGGTGCGTTGCCGACGATGCGGCGGTCACCGAAGCGCGAGTTCAGCTCTTCGGTCAGGGCTCGCACGCGGGATTCGAGCACGAGTGCCCGCGCGATGGCTTCGTCTGCACGCCTGGCCGCCTCCGCCCCTCGACCGCGCGTCATGTTGAGCGCAAGTCGATCGCGAATTCGCCGGGCGACGAGCAGGTCGGCCGGCTTGTATGCGGCGGGAGTGAACGAAAAGAACACGACGGCGCCGAAGAGTTCCCCGCCGAGACGAATCGCAACGCGCAGGGCCGACCGGTAGCCTCGCTTGGCCGATTCCCGGTGCTGCCATATGGGGTCATGCTGCAGGTCGTCGATGAGGACGTGGTCCCATGCCGGGTCCTCGACGCCGTCCGGAAGCTCGAACACCTCGGGAAACGGTTTCTCACCCTGACCGGTGCTTGCATAGACCCTTGCGTGGCGCCTATCCGGCAAGACGACGGTAAGGACCATCGTGTCGTGCGGCAGCACCTTGCGCGCGATCGCCGACACGCGGTCGAAGACCTCGGGAAGGTCGGCCGAATCAACCAGCTCGCCGAGCAACTCGTCGAGCAGTTCGAGTGTCGCCGTTCGCGCCCGCAACTCCTCGTTCTGGCGGGCCTGCTCGGCGAGCCCGTGGTGCGAGAGGGCAAGAGCGACGTGCTCCGCAATGCGCCGGGCCACGGGAACGTCCGCGGGCGTGTAACACGCGCGGGCGCGCGACAGGAACACCAGAATGGCCGCGACCCGTCCCTGCAGACGAACCGGCAACCGCAGCAGCGACTGGTAGCCGGACGCAATGAGCGGGGCAGGTTGCGCGGGATCGGCCTGGAGATTGTCGAGAATCTCGAACTCCCACGGCTCGATTAGAAGCCTCCTCGTGCCATCGGGCAAAGCGTGCTCACCCGGATCCTGTGGCGCTCTCGGGCCGGCGATGGCATAGGGAACAAGACGCTCGCCGTCCTTCGTCAGGACCAACACGGTAATGGCGTCGTGGACGAGGACGCGGCCGGCGATCTCTGACACGCGCGCGAACGCCTCCCGCACGTCCAGCACGCCGACGAGCGCAGCCAGGAGTGCATCGACCGCCGTCAGCCGACGCAGCCGTTCAAGTTCGTCGTCCGATGAATCAGGCGCGCAAGCGCCGCTTTCGTTCATCATGCGGGACGCCGCCGCCGGGCCGAGTGCAAGCCGAGGTCGGGCCGGCTCGCCGCGCGCTCCTGAAACCTGTCAGTTGCTGGATGTCACGACATGGTGAACCCGACAGGTGAGTCGGTCAAGGACCAACAGAAGCTCAACCTTGACCCGGCGGTTCCGGAGTCCCGGCGACCGTCGTCGACCTCTTCAACGGCGAGCGCCGTGCGTGTGCGCGGCCAGCCCGGCCGAATCAGAGCGTGACCACGAAGTGGCAGGTCTTGCCGCCGCGTCGCACCGTCTCGGCGATGTCGACCTGGATAGGTCTGCCCAGCGCGGCCTCCCACACAGCCTGGTGCGTGCCCCGCGAGCAGTAGCAGTGCAGGTCGTTGGGCTTCGGGGCGCGGTACTTCGCAGCCGGGCAGTAGCAGCCTTTCGAGGTCAGGCCGTAGCGGATGTGCACCTGCCGGCCCTCGCGCTGCACGTTGAAGTTCTTCTGGAGCGCGGCAATCAACTTGTCGACGTCACCGCGCCCCTCCTCGGCCCAGGCCCGCTTGAAGGCGAAGCGCTCGAAGCAGGCACGGCCGCAGCCGCCAATCAGCCGCGCCTTGGTCGGCTCGTCCAGCGTCGCATCCACTTCGTTCATCAAGTCGGACAGCCAGTCCTCGATGAACTTCTTGTCGGGGTCGGCGGGCGGCGCCTGGGTGGGCGGCTGCTGCGGCTCGTCGGCCGATGCCGGCCCCACGGCCCCCAGAGCGGCCAAGGCGCAGCAACCCACCTGCCACGACGCCGTCAGGAACTGTTTACGGTCGATCATCGCGCGCTCCTTCCCATGACTGGCAGCTTGTCAGGAGTCTCAGGTTTGCGGCTGCAGATGGCGAGCGTAGAACGCCTCGACGCGACGCCACGCATCCACGAGGACGTGGGTGCGATGGAAATAGTGGAACTCGCCGGGGTAGACCATGAACTCGAAGTTCTTGCCCATCTTGAGCAGCCGGTCAACCAGTCGCACCGACTCGACGTACGGGACGTTGACATCCGCCGTGCCGTGAAGCACGAGTAGCGGTCGGGACAGCCGCTCGATTCGATCGATTGGGGCTGCCTGCCGGTACACGGCAGGGTGCTTGTCCGGGCTCCCCATCCGCGCGGTCACCCACGGCCCGCCCGGATTGACGTACCACATCGCAAAGTCGGGAACACCAGCCACATCAACGCCGCAGCGGAATGTCGTGGGGCGGTCGGTCAAGGCCATCAGCGTGAAGAACCCGCCGTAGCTCAGGCCCCATACGCCGATGCGCTCCGCATCGACATAAGAAAGTGTCTTCAGGTAGTCCGCGCTCGCCTCGGCGTCCTTCGCATCCTTGCCCCCGACATCCAGGTGGACGCCCTGTCGCCAGTCTCGCCCGTACCCGATGCTGCCCCGGTAATCGGGGGCGATGACGACATAACCCAGCTGCAGCAGGTACTGGTGAAAACTGTAGTAGACGGCATAGTTCCGTTCGACGTGCCAGCCATCGTAGTTCTGATTGATCCCGTCACCGTGGATCCACACGATGGCCGGGTGCTTGCGGGAGCGATCCAGCCCCTTCGGGACGAAGAGATAGGCCGGAACCAGTTGCCCGTC
Source organism: uncultured Acidobacteriota bacterium (assembly GCA_963744445.1). GTDB lineage: Bacteria > Acidobacteriota > Vicinamibacteria > Vicinamibacterales > Fen-181 > CAVUTP01. Next base: position 32,211 of record CAVUTP010000006.1, on the reverse strand, counting down.
CGGCGCGGGGTACCTCACCAGTTCGGGTGCGACAAATGCCGCGCCATCCATCCCGACCGGCATCGACTCCGTCAGTCTCGCGGGCGAGGCCTTTTCCCGGGCCTCGACGACGTACAGCTCGGCGGAGGTCTGCGGATTGGTGTGCTGGTACACGAGGCGCTGGCCGTCGGGAGCCCACGCCGCCGCCGTATTCGTGCCGCGTCCGCTGGTGAGATCGTTGAAGCCCCCGCGTGCGGGTTCGGTTCCCAAGGTGACGACCGACAACTGCCGAACGCCCGGCTTCCCTTCCAGGTTCCTGTCGAACGCGATGCGGGTACCATCCGGAGACCAGACCGGGTTTCGCACCTCGAACTGGCCGTGCGTCAATTGGACCGGGCTACCGCCGTCGGCCGACACGACGTAGAGGTGGTCCCAGCCGTCGCGGTCGCTGACGAAGGCCACGCGACGCCCGTCCGGTGAAGGGACGGGCGTCGAGGCCACGTACGCAAGACTCCAGAACTTCGGGTCCTGTTCGCTGTAGATGACGCGCGTCTGGCCGGTGACCGCGTCGCTCACTGCCAGCTCGCGGGTACGGTTGTCTCCGCCGACCCGCTGCACGAGCACGCGCGAGGCGTCCAGCCACATGGGCGCCGCCTCCCAGCCCGGGCTCGGCGCCAGCATGGTCATTCGTCCGTCGCTCGACGAGACAACGGCAGGGACGCTTGGACCGCGATCCCCGCGCGTGTAGAGGATCTTGGCGCCGGAATATTCGGGCGCTTCGGCGACCGGCTGGACGCGCGCGACGGCGAAGCCGATCTTCGTGCCGTCGGGCGACCATGAGGGCGACGAGACGACGCCGATGCCGTCCGTGAGGCGAGTTTCGGCGCCGGTGGCAAGCGAACGGACCCAGAGGTCCCCGCTGGCGTCCTGCCAATCGGGGACCGCCGGATTGCCGCCGCGAACAAAGATGACGCGCGTCCCGTCGGGCGAGGGCAACACGTTGCTCTCGCGACCCGGCGTCGTCCAGGTGGCCGTCGGCTTCGCCGTCTGTCCGGGCACGGTCTGCCACAGGTCACCGTCGCGCTCGAAGTACACCGTCTTGCCGTCGCGGCCCCAGAAGAGGCCGTCGATGGACCCGCCGCTGTACGACGTGAGAGGGCTTGGGGGGCGGCCGCCGGCCGGGTCCGCCACGAACAGATTCTGAACGCCGCCCTGGTCCCAGATGAACACGATCGTGCGGCCATCCGGGGCCCAGGCTGGCTGGGACGGATGCTTGATGGCGACGACCTGGTCGATTGTGAGGTGGTCCGCCGGCTTGGGCGGCGGTTCCGTCCGCTGCCAGACCGGGCTCAGGCCAGCCAGCACGAACGCGGAGCAGCAGAGTACGCGGTATCGCATCACGTCCCCTTGCACACCGGCCTGCGGCCCGCGACCTCCGGCCAGCGGCGGTGTCACACGTCCAGGGCTGAAGTTAGTACCTCCGGCTTCAGGTACTTGCCGAAGAACCGCTCGACTTCCTGCCAGGCGTCACGCAACACGTGCGCCCGCTGGAAGTAGTGGAACTCGCCCGGGTACATCCGGAACTCGAAGTCCTTCCCTTTCTTCAGCAGCACGTCGATCAAGCGGACGGATTCGATGTAGGGGACGTTCCCGTCCGCGGTTCCGTGAAGGATGAGCAGCGGCCGTGACAGCTTGTCCATCCGATCGATGACGGCGGCCTTCTCGTACACGGACGGCTGGCCGACCGGCGTGCCCATCCGCGAGACGATCCACGCGCCGCCCGGATCCTCGAACCACATCTTATAGTCGACGGTGCCGGCGACGTTCACGCCGCACCGGTACGCCGTCGGCCGCTCGGTCATCGAGATCAGTGTGAAGAAGCCGCCGTAGCTGAGGCCCCACACGCCGATCCGGTCCGCGTCCACGTAAGGGAGCGTCGTCAGGTAGTCGGAGGCCACGGCCGCATCCATCGCGTCCTTGCCGCCGACGTCCATGTACACACCCTCCCGCCACTCGCGGCCGTAGCCGATGCTGCCGCGGTATTCCGGGGCGAGCACCACATAGCCCTTCTGCAACAGGTACTGATGGAAGCTGTAGTAGACCGAGTAGTTCCGCTCGACATGCCAGCCGTCGTAGTTCTGGTTGATCCCATCGCCGTGGATCCAGACGATGGCCGGATGCTTGCGGGAACGATCGAGACCCTTGGGAACGAACAGGTACGCGGGCACCTGCCGCCCGTCGGGGGCCGAGTACTTGACCAATTCGGGCTGGACGAACGCCGAGCGATCGACGCCGGCCGGCATGGAGTCGGTGAGCCGGACGGGTTGCGGGGTCCCGGTCACCTCCATCACGAACAGGTCGGGCGAGGTCTGGGCGTCGGTGTGCTGGTAGACCACGCGCGTGCCGTCTGGCGACCAGGAGGGAGCGACGTTGGTGCCGCCGCCGGACGAGAGGTCCGAGACGGTGGCGGAGGACACGTCCGAGCCGATCGTGGCAACCGCCACGTGGCGGACGCCGGGCTTGCCTTCGAGGCTGCGATCGAACGCGAGTCGGGTACTGTCGGGCGACCACGCCAGGTGACGTGATTCGAACGTCCCCTTCTCGATCTGACGCGGTTCGCCGCCGCTGCTCGGCAGCACGTAGACGTGGTCCCACCCGTCGCGGTCGCTGACCAGGGCGATCCAGCGGCCGTCTGGCGATGGGGTCGGGTCGGGTGCGATGAACCCCAGGCTCCAGAATGTCGGAGCGACCTCGCGGTAGATCGTGTGCACACCGCCGGTGTTCACGTCGGCGACGAGGAGCTCGCGGGTGCGGTAGTCGTCGGCGATGCGCTGCATCAGGAGCCGCGAGCTGTCCAACCACCATGGAGCTGATTCCCATCCCGGGCTCGGCGGGAGGAGCGTGATGCGGCCGCCGGCCGCCGACACGTAGGCCGGGGTACTGGGCTGGTGATCCACGCGAGCGTACAGGATCTTGCCGCCGGAGTACGCTGGCGCTTCTGTTCGGGTCTCGGCCTTTGCGATTGCGAAGGCGAGGCGCGTACCGTCGGGCGACCACGTCGGGCCCGACACCACACCCTGGCCAGCGGTCAGGCGGGTCTCGCGCCCGTCGGCGAGCCGGCGGACCCACAGGTCGCCGTCGACCCGCTGCCAGTCGGGTACGCCGGGCATGCCGCCCCGCACGAACGCGAGCCGCGTGCCGTCCGGCGACAGCGCGAACTGGCTCTCCGCCTCCTTCGTCGTCCACACCGCGTGGGGCGCAGACCTCTCTGTAGGGGCCACCTCCCACGGATCCCCGTCGCGCACGAACCGAAGCGAGCTCCCGTCGCGGCTCCACGAAAGTTCCTCGATGGCGCCACCGTCGAAGGACGTGACGGACTGCGGCGCCGGCGTGGCGCTCTGCGTATCGACGGTCCAGATGTTCTGCACCCCCGCGCGGTCCCACGTGAACGCGATGCGGCGCGCATCCGGCGACCACACCGCGGAGCCCGGGTGCCTGATGCCGAGCAGCCGCTCGATGGTGAGAGCGCCGCCTGGTGGCGAGGCGGGCGCTGCCGATTGCTGCGACCCGCCCAAGTCGAGAGTCAGACCACAAGCCAGGACGGACAGGAGAATGCGGATGCGGTCGGTCATGACCGTCCCTTCAACGCAAAGGGCAAGGGGCGCCGGCTGCCCCTTGCCCCGACAACGCGCAACCGGACGCCTGACCTCAGAAGCTGAACCGGAGGCCGAAGCCCGTGACGATCGGCGTCAGGATCTGGATCGGTGTCCCGTAATACTGACCGAGCTGCGTCTGCTGGTTGATCACGGTGGAGGCGTTCGTCAGGTTGAAGAGGTTGAACATCGCCTCCAGGTTCATGCCGCGGCCCAGGGCGAACGTCTTGGACACGCGCAGGTCGATCAGCGACACGCTGGGGTACCGGTACGTGCCATTGGGTTCGGCCGGCACGGACACCGGGCCCTGGTTGAGGTTCTCCACGAAGACGGTCCTGGTGAGCGGCTTGCCCGTGTAGTACCGGTAGTTGCCGCTGACGTTGATCCCCCACTTGAAGACATAGGTGCCCCCGAGTTTGACGATGTGCGGGGTGTCGGACGGCTGCGAGGCGCCGTCGATGTTGATCAGGTTGTTCGGGTCGTTGGCGTCGAGGAAGTTCCACGGGACGTAGACGAAGTAGCTCGTCGCCTTGCTGTAGGTGTAGCCGAACATCATCTGCCAGTTGTTCGACATCCGCTTCCGCGCCGTGAACTCGATCCCGTCGTACTTCTGCCAGAACTGGGGCTGGTTGGTGATCACGCGGCTGACCTGTCCCACGTAGGCGGGCAGCTCGTTGTAGACGGTGATCGTCCCGCTGCCCGGGGACGGGACGGGCACCTCGATCGGCTCGTAAGCCCTGTCCAGCGGCGCCGCCTGGTTCAGCTGGCCGAACAGGTTCTCGTTGGCCCGGTGGAAGTACGTGGCCGACACGGCGAGGTCGCGAGAGAGTTCGTGCTGGACGCCGACCGTGGCTTCGTCGGAGTACCGGCGGCTGATGTTCGTGTCCACGGTGACGCCGCTCGCGCCGCCGTAGAACGCGTACGGCGCCCCCAACTCGTTCATCTGAGCGGCGTTGTCCTGGTTCAGGTCCGTCCACGGCATCAGCTTCCCGCTGTACGCGTTCGGGTTCAGTGACTCGGGGAACCGGGAGCCCTCCTGAATCGCGTAGCGGCTGTAGCTCGCCTTGATAGCCGTCCTGCCGTCTCCCTTCACGTCGAAACTCGCACCGACGCGAGGCACGACGATATTGAAGTTCGGGATGTCGTTCACGGTGGGGAACTCCCGGGGACCGAAGAACGCGCCGCCGGGCGACCCCTGCGCCGGGTTCGTTCCCCGGAAGTTCTCGAAGCGGAACCCCAGGTTGAGGGTCAGCCGCCTTTTAGCCGACCAGGAGTCCTGCGCGTAGAACGAGGTGTTGTAGATCAGGCTCTTCTGGCTCAGCGTGGTGTTGGAGGCGTCCACGTACGCAGGCACACCGTCGTAGTAGTGCTGCACCATGTCGCCGTTCACGGTGTAGTCGTACGCGTTCATCGCGCGCATCCACTCGAAGCCGAACTTGAAATTGTGCGAGCCGGCCAGGTGGTCGTTGTAGTAGTTGAGGGCGACGTTGCCCTGGTGGCGGGTCGCGGTGTTCTCCTGGTTCGTGGGGGCGGCATTGGTGACCGTCGACCTGATGTCGTCGATCATCGAGATGTTGTCGCCAACCGACGGCTGGTACGCGAGCGGGAACACCTGGTAGAGATACCCGAACCGGGCGTCCAGGAACATCGAACTCGACAGGGACGACGTCCACTGGCCCTGGATCAGGTGCGCCGGCTCGATCTGGCGCCACGACGCCTGCTCGGTGGTGAAGGAGTAGCCGTTGTCGCGCCGGAAGAAGCGGTTCTGATAGTTGAAGTAGTACTGCACCATCAGCCGGTTCTGCGGCGTGAGCTGCGTGGTCACCTTGGAAAGAAAATTGGTCTGGTGGTTGATGTCTACTGCCGGCGAGCCGTCGGGGTTGGTCAGCCCCAGGATCTCCGTGTTGATCACGTACCGGCGGTAGGATCCGAAGAACCACGCCTTGTTTCGCGCGATCGGCCCGCCGAAACTCGGCTGGAAGTCGTAGATTAGGTCGATCGGGTTCGCGGTGGTGAGCCCATAGGCCTCCAACTCGGGCGTGAGGTTGTTCCCCTGCATGGCGCCGGGCTGGTACATCGCCGTGACGCCGCCGTGGAACACGTCGCCGCCCGACTTGGTGATCATGTTCATGTAGAGCCCGCCGACGCTCACCTCCGCCGAGGCGCCAGCCGTCTGGATCTGGACCTCGTCGAAACTGTCGTAGTCGAAATAGAACATCGTGTACTGGCCGGCGCCTCCCGGCCAGTTCATGCTCAGGCCGTTGACGCTGTAGTCCTGCTGCCCGTTGGCCCCGTGGACGGAAAGCGTGGTCTGCTGCGCGCTCTCGGTGCCTCCCACGTTGTAGCGGTCGGGAACCGTCCCGGCGACCTGCTCGGTCAGCACCCAGATGTCGCGGCCCGTGGGGATGTTGTCGAGGAATCCTTTGTCGAGGGAGGTCGCGATCAGCGTGCTCTTGGCGTCTACTGTCGGCGCTTCCGCGTTCACGTTGACCGTCTCCGAGAGACTCTTCATGCCGAGCGAGGCGTCCACCTTCGCGACGAAGTTCGAGGTGATCCTGATACCTTCGCGCGTGACCGTGCCGAACCCCGCGAGCTCGAACTTGAGGTTGTAGCTTCCAGGCGGCAGCGCCATGAACTGGTAGGCGCCGGAACTCCCGGTCGTCGTCGTGCGCGAGCCGCCGATGATGGCCGTGCTCGAGACGGTGACGGTGGCGCCAGGCAGGACCGCGCCGCTCGGATCGGTGATGGTGCCGGTGATGGTGCCGGTCTCGGTCTGCGCGACGGCGAGCAGTGGAAGCGACACGGCGGCCACCAGCGCGAAGACCACGATGCGGAAGACTCTCGCGTACATGACGCCTCCCTTTTCCTGCAACGAGGATGTTCCGGGTATTCGCTGGGATCGCGTTGCTCTCGGCTGGCGGATGGTCCGACCGAGAAACAGCCCGAGTCAGTCTCAGTTGACGCCTGGGGAATGGAGTGGAAGCGCGCCGGCGCATCCGGTCGGGCCGAGGTCAAACTGGGCGTGGTCGCAAGACGTAGAGCGATGTTCAGCCGAGGTGGGCTGGCACCTTCCTCGTGTGCCGCAGGCGCCAGCCAGATCTCGACAGCTTTCAGGGCTGGTAGAGCGGCGGGCGCGGGAGGGTCAGCGGGCTGGTCGCCTTCACCGGCCGGGGTATCGCGGCTGCCGGGTGTGCGGTTCCGCATTGGAACGACCAACCGCTTGGCCCCGGCGCTCGGGGCTCTGTTCGGGCAGCGGGCGCTCGGTGTCGTGGATCCGCAAATCTCACGCGGGAAGGTGTGCCTACCGCGTGTCGAACTAGGCCGGGGTCCGTCATCTGCCTGACGGCTCGTCACGCGCCGTCGTCGCGTGTCCGGTTCGGCGTCCGGCAACGGAGATACGCTCGACTACCGATGCCGATGGTGTATAGATCGAGAGTCGCCGCTCTGGATCGCGTTGTCAAGCTCAACCCGGCTCGATGTCGACACTACGGAACCGCTGTGGTCGTCGGCGCGCAACTCGCGTTCGGCAGGCGCACCCGTTGCCAGACGCCCAGCTCGTCGCTGAGTTGGGGGTCGTCGCCGACCTTCAGGGCCAGTTGTCCTCTCGAACGACGGAATCAGCGGCGCGGCCCGTACCCTTCCGCGTACGCCTGCCGGAAGCCTTCGCGGTAGCCGGCTTGGTACTGATCGCGCAGGCCCAGCTCACTGCGATAACCCGCATCGGCCTGTTCGAGCTCCCGCTGGCCCTCGAGATCCCACACCCCCCGGCGGTCGCGGTCTTCGCGGCCCGCCTGGCGCCCGTCGGTGAGGCCGCGGTCGCGTCCCGCCTTGAACGCTCGCGTCAGTCCCGGCGGGACGCTGCGTGACCAGAGTTCGTCTTCGATCAGCAAGCCGTCGCGGTTGACGTCGAGCTGGGTGAACGCGCGCGTCCACTCCTGTTTGGTCACCTGGCCGTTCCCGTCCAGATCGACCAACGTGAAGCCGCCCACAATACCGGCCCCTTGGTCAAGGCGCGCCTCGTCGCCCGACAGTATGCCGTCCCCGTTACGATCCTGTTGGCGGAACGACTGGTCGCTACCTCGCCACTCGGCCCGCGTGATGACGCCATCGCCATTGCGATCCATGGCGTGGAAGCGGATCTGGTCCTGCGCCGTCGTGGCCAACGGCAGCAGCAGCGTGCCTATCAGCACCGTTCCCGACAACGCGACGCGGTACAGCGTGTTCTTCATGACCCTGCCCTCAGCGCCTGTGCGGCCGCGTGCCCTGGACTCAATCGATCGGTCGTGACCGCCTTCACGAGGCCGCCTCGGCCGGCCGCATTCTTGGACGGCTCGCCAGTGCGGCCACGGTTGCTTGCCACACTAGCGGGTCGGCCGGCACGTTGTCTGTCCCGTATTAAACAGCTCGACGCGTCGTGATTCCGGGCTACTCCCACCGGAGCGCAACGACAGGATCCATGCGGCTCGCGCGACGGGCTGGCACCATCCCGCGCGAAGGCGCTTCTGACCCTCAACACTCGGCACTTCGACCCATCGCCCCGCGACGTTACGATTGTCGCGCCGTCCGATCCGAGCTGATCCGAGACGTGTGCTGCGAGTGAATATCGTGGTCCCTCAGTGCTTCATGCCGCCCATCTGCTTCATCATGGGGCACATCGCCATGGAGTCCTTGCCTGCCTGCATGTGCTCCATCATGTGGCCCATCATCCCGCCTTCCATCTTCATCATGCCGTCCCGCATCGTCCGGCGCTGCGTGACCATCTCGTTGACGACGGCCGCGGTCGCATCCGCCTTCTCCATGCCCGACGCGGCGTTCATCTTGGCGACGACGTCATCGAGCCGCTGATCGGCGGCCTTCATCTCAGTCATCATCTTCTTGTGGTCGGCCATCATGGCCTGGCACTTGGCGGCCATCGCAGCGTCCATACCGGCCTGGGGCTTCGCCTTCGCCGTCGCCGCCTTCGGGGGTTCCTGGGGCATCTGTCCGGCGAGGCTTGGCATCGCCGACATCAGCACGGCCGCGCAACCCGCCACGATCGCTGTCTCGAACCTGTTGAGTCTCATGGTTGTCTCCCTTCAGTCGATCATCGGTCGACACACGCGGGGAAGGCTGTCCCATACGGCACAGCCTGCGCACATTGAGGCGAATGCGTTGCGATGGGGCGCCTGCGAGGGGGTCAGCAGAGGTTCGCGTGGTGGCGCGAGCGGCGTGCGCCGGTCCCCCGGCGCTTGGATGACCCGGAGACGTTCGTGCCGTCCGCGAAGGCAGGCAGCATGCACAGGTGTGCCGGAAGCGGCCGAAGGCGCGGCAGGATGGGCGAGCGGCGGCGCCCGCCCGCCTACCACCTACTTCACGAAGGGCTTCGGGTCGCGATCGAACTTCTGTTTGCAGGATGCCGAGCAGAAGTAGTAGGTCGGGCCGTTGTACTCGCTGGAACCAGCCGCCGACGCGGGGTCCACCTGCATGCCGACAGGTCTTTCGGCGATGGCGCGCTCCCCCCGCCTGAAATCAGCGGGTCAGCGTGAAGTGGCCGTTGACCATCGAGCCGCCGCACGACTGGTTCATCATCCCGCCGGACATCATTCCCGACATGCTGCCCGAGTACGTCCCCGTCATGGTGTGGCCGTCATCCGACATGGTGGCCTGGCCGTCCATGCCCATCGCGCAGGAGGACATCGTGCCGCTGAAGCCACCATTCGGCACCGACATATGGAAGCTCACGGTAGAACCATTGATGGTGCCCTGCATCGAACCGTTTCCCATCATGTTCCTGCCGGCATCAGTAAAGCTCATCGTGCCGGTCAGGCTGTTGCCGTTCTGCGTGACGGTCCAGCTCATCTTCTCCTGTCCGGTGCTGTCGGCAGAGGTGCCGGCCCAGGTGCCACCCATGGTCGTGCCCGTAGCAAGTGCGGGCGATGGACTGGTGGGCCCCGACGAGCTGCCACCGCACGCCGCGACGGCCAACCCCGCTAGAAGCGCCACGCTGCTGAGGTAACGCATTACATATCTCCACCGGCGGCCGCCCTTGCCGCCGCCCAATCCCGATTCAGTGCCAGAGTTCTCCTGAAGAAGAGATTCTCGTTGCCCGGCATCGGTGACAGGCGTCAGACCGGCGCCTCGGCCATTACCGTCGAACCGGCGACCTCCATCTTGTACAACGCCCACCCATTCAGGCCTTCGTAGCTCGCCGTACAGGAACGGGGTGGCCTCGCTGGTAGGCGATCCCGCGCTCCTGAACACTTTTCACCGTCCGACTGGGACTTCTGGCAGTATTCGCAACCGTCGTGGGCGCCTACCATCAGTCCCGGCTGAACTCTGCTTCTGAACCGCTTGGTCGACTCTACCGTGTTCGATCTGCGGAAGGGCATGAAGGTCACGGCGGTGAAGATCACCGAGGCCCCGCGTACCGAGCTCGCGACCACAGGGACCGTCACCGGCACGGGCCCGGCCAAGGCCATGCCCGCCGCGGCCGCGCCGTCAGGAGGCGCCGCGCCAGCGCCGGCCGCGAAGGCGGCAGGACCTGCACCGGACGCGAAGGCGACTGCGCCGGCCGGTGAGAAGAAGGAGCCTGCCGCGGCGTCCGGTGCGGCCGCACCCAAGAAGCTACCGAAGACCGCGAGCCCGCTGCCGCTCGTCGGGCTCGTCGGGGCCTGGCCACTTCTGGCCGGGCTTGGCCTCACCATCAGACGGCGCCGGCAGTCGCGCTGACGCATCGCTGGAACGGGCCGCGCCCCACGCCACATGCCGGCGCGGCAGGTTTTCGTCTCCCGCCGCACAGGCTCGACGATTGCCGCCGCCCCTCGTTGACGGCTGGCAGCCCTAACGCGAGCGGGTTCTCCCGGCCGGCAGGAAAGGAGTGGACGATGACGCGCAGGTGGTCGGCGGAGTTCATCGGGACGTTCTGGTTGGTTCTCGGCGGCTGTGGGAGCGCGGTCCTCGCGGCGGCCTTTCCGGCAGTCGGCATCGGACTTCTCGGCGTTGCGCTCGCGTTCGGCCTCACGGTCCTGACGATGGCCTTCGCCATTGGGCACATCTCCGGTTGCCACCTGAACCCTGCGGTGTCGATCGGCCTCTGGGCCGGTGGGCGCTTTCCGGCAAAGGACCTGATCCCGTACATCGTCGCGCAGGTGCTCGGGGGGCTTCTCGCCGGCGCGATCCTCTTCGTCATCGCCTCGGGCAAGGCCGGATTCGATGTCACCGCCGGTTTCGCGAGCAACGGCTACGGCGCCCACTCGCCGGGCGACTACTCCCTGCTCGCGGCGCTCGTCACCGAGGTCGTGATGACGCTGATGTTCCTCGTCGTCATCATGGGCGCCACCGACAAGCGCGCCCCGCAGGGCTTCGCGCCGATCGCGATCGGCCTTGCGCTGACACTGATTCACCTCATCAGCATTCCCGTCACCAACACGTCGGTGAATCCCGCCCGAAGCACCGGGGTTGCCGTGTTCGTCGGCGGCTGGGCCCTCTCGCAACTATGGCTCTTCTGGGTGGCGCCCATAGTCGGCGCGCTCGTGGGAGGGGCGCTGTACAAGAACCTGCTCGAGGCCCCGCCGGCGGCAGCCCAGAAGTAGGAGGGCGACTGGCGCCGGGATTGGAGGACGGCAGACGTCGGCGTCGTCGTGTACACCACGTCGCGCGGCAAGAAGTCCCGCCGAGGGGCGCCCCGTGGCAGGCGCGTGAGCAAGGCCGCGAGGACGGATCGCATCGCGTTGGGCGTGTTCACCGATTCGCGGAGACGGCCGCGAGCGGCCGGGCGGGACTTGACGAAATATGTGCCCTCAGCGTGACAGCCTCGCACACGGAAAATGACATGAGTTATGGCTTCGGAGCAGAGGCTGGGCTGTGAGCGAGCTGGGCCGAGTTCCGGACAAGGCGTCGTGGCGCGACACCTTGCTGAGCGTGCTAGCGGCGTGGAACCGCCACCAGGTCTGGAAAATCCTGACCGCTATCGTGGCGATCTGGATTGTCAGCGGCACAGCACTCCACTTCGCGGAGCGTGGCACGAATCCAGCGTTCGAAACGTGGGGCGAGTCCCTCTGGAACGTCTGGATCACCCTCTTCAGCGGACTCAACAACGCTCCGAACACTCCTGTTGGGCGGCTCGTGGTTTCCGGCGTGCTTGTCGTCGGTGTTGCCTTGGCCGGTCTGTTCACGGCCAGCGTGGCGTCGATCCTGATCGAACGCTCACTAAGGAGTCGTGAGGTGCCTAACCTTGAAATGTCTGGCCATCTGGTGCTGTGCAACTGGTCGCCGCGAGCACTGGATTGGATACGCGAGGTGCACAGCGGTATCGTCACCGACCAGCGGCCAGTCGTGATCATTCACGACACACCCGACGAAGTCGTGCTGCCTGACAAACTGGATGAAGCCGCCTTCAGCGACGTCTATATCGTCAAAGGTGACCCAGCCAACGAAGTGATCCTGCGCCGCGCCAAGGTTGCACAAGCCCATTCCGTCGTCATCTTGTCGGATGACCGCCAGGAACAGCACGCCGACGGCAAGACCATCGTGTGCTGCATTGCCGTCAAGAACGTTTGCGGGCAAGAGCGCGAGCCAAACATCGTGGCCGAGTGCCAGGATCCGAAATACCGGGCGCACATGCGCAAGGCGGGTGCCGATGAAGTCATCTCGGCCGCCGACTTCGGATTGCGGCTGATGGCACGCGCCTCGCTCTTTCATGGCATGACGCGCGTTTATCAAGAGCTGCTATCGGTCCGGCGCGATGCCAACGAGATGTACCTGGTGCCGGTGCCTGCCCGACTTGTCGGGATCACTTTCGTCGCAGCGGCAAACGTGTTCCTGCCCGACCGCACGAATATGAAGGCATGCCTTCTCATCGGGCTCTATCGTGGTGAAACAATGATGCTCAACCCGGTTGGCGCGGAAGCGGGACCGTTGCGCGAAGGCGATGAGCTGATCTTGCTGAGCCAGACTCTGCCGGATCTTTCGCGGCTGCAGCCGCCCGACGCCGCATAGCTTCGGCACCGTCGCCGCCAATTCCTGGGATGGGGGCTGCCGCGATCGCTGGAAGCTCTCGAAGACGCAGGTTATCGGCTCATCCAGGCGGCCGAGGTCATGAGGTACCTGACACCAATTTGTGCCACGGGCGTCCGCGAAGGACACGACCGTGAACTGATCGGACTGACCCGACGACCAGCGCCTCGTCGCGGGAGTCGTGACGGCGACGGCGCCGGAGGGGCGTGACCGCCCCCCCACGTTGCTCGCGCTGGCGCGCAGGATCTCATTGGTGTGCGTCCGCTGTCGCTGATGTCGCTAGTACGTGTCTTCGTCGACCGGGACTCGGACGAGCGCCATCTTCCGCTCGGCGGGCACCTCGTCCCACTGCCTGCCGCCCGAACTGATGAACGAATCCGGCTGATTTCTCTACTTGGGCGACTTACCCGTGATGACCGTCGTCTCCGAGATCTCGGTGTGTGGTACTTCGAGGATCTGGGTGGCCGACACGTTCATACCCTGCTTCAACTCGGAGACCGACGCGGGTTTGCCCTCCACGACGAACTTGAAGGAGTCGGGGACGTTGTACTTTTTTGTTCTCGCCGTTTTCCAGGGTCAGGATCACGTAGTTGCCCTGAACCCACCACACTCTACCCTTGACGTTGCTCGTCGTGCGGACCGTCACAGGCTGCGTTGTCGTGGTTACTGTCGCGGTCAAGATGGTGCCTGGTGTGAGGTCGCCGATGTGCTTGGTCTGTCCGTCGATCAAGAACTCCCGATTTGGCTTCACGTTGAAGATGCTGTAGAAGCCTCGCGGTAGCATCTTGGCGACGAGCGTATTGCCCTGAACCCAGACCACTTCTCCCGTCATCTGTTCGGTGACCACCTGGGCTTTACCCTTGACCTCCTCGGTCTTCTTTGTGACTTGCCCCTGAAGGGCCCCTGCCGTGACCAGCAGGGCCACTCCCGTCATGAGCGCCCGATTGCGTGTCATAGTCTCTCTCCCTTCATTGTTGCCAGTCTTGAAACGGTTTCGCGCTAGCGGCCTTGTGCTAACGCCTCTCCTGTTCTAACGACATTTCCGATTTGGCCATTGGCCGCATTCTACGCCCTGCCAGACGGCGCTCGAGTGAAACTTCCCGACTCCGTACCTCTACCTTCAGCATTGGTGGGCGACCCCCTAGCTCAGCCACGCCTACTACGGGGCAACCCGAGATCTGCGGATTCGCGTTGCGTGGCGGGTTCGTCTTCATCGGCGGCTGGGCCCTCTCGCAAGCTATGGGCGCCACCCAGAAGAGCCACAGTCTGGTCGTGGTTCCAATCCACGTTGCCATCCTGCTCCTGCTGAAGGGCACGGCGTCGGTCGACGCTTACCAGACGCCAGCCCCGACTTCGACGATGAGCCTCGTGCGAGGGTTGTTCACCCCGAACATGCCGTAGCCGAAGCGCACGCCGGCGAACTGGTAGCCCAGGCCCAGGATCCTCGCCTTTCCGGACAGCCCGAACCGGAACTTGACGCCCAGCTCGCTCGCGAAATTCCACTCGTCCTGTTCGGTCGCCAAGTCGGGCGCGGCAGGGTCCAGCTCTTTCAGCCGCTGCCGCGCTGCGCCGACAGCCGCGTATGTGCTGAAGAACCGGGCAGCCGAGGTCGTGAACAGTCCTTGGATCGACCGCCCGTGGTTGGCTGTGATGTTGAGTTTTGGCACGAGGTAGGCCTTGCCGATACCCAAACCGGCCAGGGTGAGAGAGAAGCCGGATCCGTTTTCGTACCGGTAGGCGACGCTGGGCAGAAGACGATTGGTGCCGGTCATCCTCTGAGGGAACCAACAGCACCACGAGCAAGCCGCCGGCGCGCGAATGACGCCTGGGGTGTCAGGGACGTCACCCTCTTGTGGCGCGGAGATCATGCCCTGAATCTGCAAGAGATCGCGACGCTGGCCGCGCCGATCCTCTGGTTCTCGCCTTGCAGGCCGCCTGGGGTGCCGCCGCCTGCGCCCGCACGCGATCGTGCTGCGTGGCGGCTCGCGAACACGTCCTCGAGGACGGCGGCGAGGCGTGGACTTCGCCGATGCGGAGTCCATCCACGTCGCCTGCGTAGTTGGACACGAGCGCGGAAGGAAGCTGCTGGAGAAGAGCTCGGCCACCACTGTCCCAGCAGTTCCCGTTCCGGCTCATGCCCGGCTCGGCGGCGCGAACGCCTGCGGCTACTCGGATCGCAGCAGTTTCAACGGCTCGATTCGAGCGGCCCGCCGCGCGGACAGGAGCGACGTCGCGAGCGCCGCGACCGACACGAGCAGCGCGACGCCGGCGAACGTGAGTGGATCGAGAGGGCTAACCCCGTACAGGAGCGACTGCAGCGATTTCGCCGCGCCAGCGGCCGCGCCGAGCCCGACGACCATTCCGGCCGCCGCCAGCAGCACGCCTTCGCGGACGATGATCCCGACCACGCCCGCGGGCGTGGCCCCGAGGACCGTCCTGATCGCCAGCTCGTGCCGCCGCTCGGTGACCGCTCGGGCCAGCAGGCCGCCGAGGCCGACCAGCGCCACCGCGATGGCCAGCAGGGCGAACCCGGCGGCAGGAATGAGGCGGGCCCGCCGGTCCGCGATGGAGGTGCTGTACTCCTCCCGGAGCGTGCGGATCTCGTTGACGGCAAGCGACGGATCGACGTCGCGAAGCGTCTTCCTCAGCGCGGGTGCGAGCGACGCGGGATCGACGGAGGTGCGCACGACCAGGTGGCCGACGCTCGCGGGCAGATCGGTCCACCTCGTGTAGATGGCGGCGAACGCCGGCGCGTCGAGGCCTCCGTACTTGACGTCGGGGACGACGCCGACCACCAGGGGCTTCCGCCCCTTTCCCGCCCCCGCCGGCAGCGGCCAGGGCAGCTCGCGCCCGACGAGGCTCTGCTTTCCTGGTCCATCCATCCCGCTGAATCCCGGCCTGAGCAGCCGTGCAGCCGATTCGCTGAGGACGATGACGGGTCCGTCGCGCTGTTCGTCCGCCTCGTCGATCCCGTGTCCCTCGAGCACGCGGGTTCCCACCGCCGCGAAGAAGTCGCTGGTCACCGCAGCCAGGTACACGGTGTGGTTCACGTTCTGGCCGTTCGTCGTGACGTCCACGTTGAACGCGATCGACGAGACGCGCGGCGGGATGTTCGTGCCGAGCGCCGCGTGCTCGACCCCTGGCAGGGCGCGCACCGCCCGCAGCGCCTCCCTGACCGTCGGCATCCGGGACGCCAGGTCGAAGCGGTGGGTGTCGGCCAGGCTCACCTTCGCGACGAGCGCATGGTCCGGATCGGCTCCCGCGCTGTCGGACAAGAGCCCGAACACCGTGCGCCCGATCAGGCCGGCACCGCTGAGGAGCACGATCGAGAGCGAGATCTGGGCGACGATGAGGGCGCGGCGCGTCAGGCGGGCCCCCCGCGAAGCGCT
The DNA here is from genome assembly GCA_963744445.1 of uncultured Acidobacteriota bacterium. Lineage (GTDB taxonomy): Bacteria > Acidobacteriota > Vicinamibacteria > Vicinamibacterales > Fen-181 > CAVUTP01. The sequence continues at coordinate 16,196 of CAVUTP010000006.1, read as the reverse complement.
CGCGCGCGATCCCTTGAAGGCCGGGGCGAAATCCGAGCGCACGGCGTGGACGGCGGGCGCGAGCCCGCAGATCAGCGTGACGCCGACGGCGACGAGCACGGTTGCGGCCAGGACCGGCAGATCGACGGCAATCGCATCCAGCCGCGGAACGACCCCCGTGGCCGTGCGGACGAACAGACGAACCAACGCAAGCGCAAGTGCGATCCCCAGCGCGGAGCCCGCAGCCGCGATCACGAGGCTCTCGGCGAGGACGCCGCGCGCGAGCTGCCACGAGCTGGCGCCGAGCGACAGCCGGACGGCCAGGTCGCGATTGCGGGCCACCGCGCGGCTGACCAGCAGGGTGGCCACGTTCCCGCAGGCAACCAGCAGAACCAGGATGGCCGCGACGACGAGCGCGTTGAGGACCGGACGGACCTTGCCGAACAGGACATCGTCGAGCGTCCTCACCCGCACCGTGAACGTGTCCTTCTTTGCCGAGGCAAGCCCCGAAACCGCACGCTGCGCATCGTCGCGGGCCTGCTCGACGCTCACGCCATCCTTGAGCCGGGCCATCAGCCGGAATCTGCGTGGGACCTCCCGGCCCGACGCCATCTGGAGTACCGAGAGCGGGGCCGCTGGAACCCATGCGGCGACGTCTTCTTCCGGGAAGGCGAACTCCGGCGCCATGACCGCCGAGACCTCGAAGCCGTGGTCACCGGCGGTGACGGGGCGGCCGAGCAGACCGGCTGCGCCCTGTCCCGAACGGGCGGGCTGGTCCGCCAGCCGGGCGCCGAGAACCATCCACCGATCGGGATCGGAGGCGGACGGAGCGCGCCCGGCGCGGGGGGCCACGCGGAACACGTCGAAGAACGATGGCGTGACCAGGCCGGTCCTGACCAGGCGCGGCTCGCCAATGCCGCGGATGGTGAGCTCGGTCACGCTGTACGCGCCGGTCGCCTCGAAGCTCCGGACACTGCGCTGCCATTCCTCCATCTCGGTCAGCGGGATCGCGAACTCCTTCCCGTTGGCCACGTGCAGCGTCACGACGACGATGCGCGACGGATCGGGGAAGGGGAGGGGCCGGAGCAGCACGCCGTAGGCCACCGCGAACACCGCCGTGTTGGCGCCGGTGCCAAGGGCGATTGCCAGCACCGCGGCCAGTGCGGTGGCCGGAGTCGCGCGCAGTGCTCTGTACCCCCAGCTGACGTCGCGAAGGAAGGCGTGCATCTTGTTCGTCCTTCGAGGAAGCGGGATTACCGGACGTGCAGGACTACCGGAATTGGACACCAGCCGCGAGCGAAAGCTCCCGCCCTGAGACGGTCCGGCCGGGGCCCCCAACGCGGCAGCCGCCGGCAGCCGCGTTGGGGTGGCTGGCGCCTGGGAGCCTGGGGCCACTCGCCGGGCAAGAAGTTCTTAGTGGACGGTAAGGCCGCCGAGCATCGCAACCGCCTATGACCGTACCGGTTTACAATCTCTTCATCCGTGCAGCCGGGCTTGCCCGGGAAGCTGTCCGCTACGAGCAGGCGGAGAAGCTCGGAGGCCGTCTCGGTGCCGGTGCTAGAATCGCGCCGGTTATGAAACGCGTAGCCAACCTGGTCGCCCTGGCCTGCCTGGCCGTGTCGGCGGCCGACGCGGCCCCTCCCGATCGGGCGGTCATGCCCGCGCCCCGCCCGAGGATCGGTGTCGCCTTCGGCGGAGGCAGCGCGCGAGGTCTCGCCCACGTCGGGATCATCCGGTGGTTCGAAGACCACCGGATCCCGATTGACCTCGTGGCCGGCACGAGCATGGGCGGCCTCATCGGCGGCGCCTTCGCCTCCGGCCTGTCCGCCGGCGAACTAGCCGAGCTGATTGGCCGGACGGACTGGGACGAGATGTTCGGCTTCTCGCCCTTCCGCTACAAGAACATCCGCCGCAAGGAGGACGCGCGCGCCTACCCGTCGCGCATCGAGTTGGGCGCCAGGCACGGCATCGTGCTGCCGCCCGCGCTCAACAACGGCCAGCAGGTGGACTTCCTGGTGTCTCGGGTCGTCGGTCAGTACGGAACCCTCTCCAGCTTCGACGACTTGCCGACGCCGTTCCGCGCGGTCGCCGTTGATCTCGTCACCGCGGAACAGGTCGTCCTCGCCAACGGCTCGCTCGCGTCGGCGCTGCGCGCCACGATGTCGCTGCCCGGGATCTTCCCGCCCGTCGAGCGCGACCATCGGGTGCTCGTGGACGGCGGCGCGATGAACAACGTCCCCGCGGACGTGGTTCGCGCGTTGGGTGCCGACACGGTGATCGCGGTCAACGTCGGGTTCGTCAGAGACACGCGCATCGCGAACCGCTCGTTCCTCGCGTTGATGGGCCAGACGGTCGACGTGATGATGGAGGCCAGCACGCGGAGGGCGATGAAGGCGGCGGACATCGTGATCACCCCGCCGCTCGCCGGTTTCGGCAGCCTCGACTGGCGCCGCAGCACCGAGCTCGCCGAGGCAGGATACCGGGCGGCGGAAGCGATGAAGGACGTGCTCCTGCCGCTGGCCGTCGACGAGGCCCAGTGGCGCGCGTACCAGGAGCAGCGACGGGCGCGGCGAAAGAGCACGTGGCCGACGCCGCAGTTCGTATCCGTTGTCGGTGCCGCCCCGTCCGACCGGGCGCGCATCGAGGCGGTGCTCGCCCGCCGCGTGGGACAGCCGCTCGAGGTTGAGGGCCTCGAGGCGGACCTCGAGACGTTCGCCGGACTCGATCGATACGAGACCGTGCAGTGGCAGCTCGCCGAGATCGACGGCCGGCCAGGGCTCCGGGTCGAAGCGCGCTCCAAGGACTATGCCCCGCCGTTCCTGATGTTGGGCGTCAGTCTCCAGAACACGACGACCGACGACTTCGCCTTCCGGTTCGCGGCCCGCTACATCGCGTTCGACGTCGCGGGCTCCGGCTCCGAGCTGCGGCTCGATGCCGCCGTCGGCGTCGAGCCCAGCGCGGCCGCCGAGCTGTATCGGCCGCTCGGGAGCAGCGCGCTGTTCGTAGCCGCGAGCGCGGGCGCGCGACGCCACACCCTGAACTTCGTGAGCGACGACGTCATCGTCGCGCGTTACAGCGAAGACCGGGCCGCTGTCGGATTCGACGTTGGCGTGAACGTCGGGCGGGACGGCGACGTGCGCGCCGGCCTGTCGGTCGGGCACCTCGACACCAGCGTCGAGACCGGCAGTCCGGATCTGCCCGAGCTGCACGGGCGCGAGACGCGCGGCCGCGTGGCGTGGCGCTATGACGGCCAGGACAATCCCGTCATCCCCAAGGGCGGCACGCGCGCGACCGCCACGCTTCAGCACGTCTTCGACTCGCCCGAGCCGCCACCGGAGTTCCCCACCGACCGGTCGAACAGGGGTGTCACGCAGGCCGAGTTTCGCGGGTCGAGTTTCTGGTCGCACGGGCGACGCGATCGCCTCTTCGTGTCCGGCGGCGCCGGTACGTCCTCGGGACACCCGCTTGCCAACGAGCAGTTCCAGCTCGGTGCCCCGCTGCGACTCGGCGCCTACAGCGAAGGCGAGCTTCGGGGCGATCACTATGCCGTCCTCACGGCCGGGTACTTACGCGGGATCGCGCGGCTCCCGGATTTCCTGGGCGGACTGATCTTCCTCGGCGGCTGGCTGGAGAACGGTTCCGCGTTCGACGACATTGGGACCGCGAAGCTGCGGACCAACGTCAGCGTGGGCGTCATCGCCGACACGCTCTTCGGTCCGACCCTCGTCGCCGCGAGCGCGGACTTCCGCGGGGCTTGGCGGTACTACATCGGCATCGGGCGGCTCTTCTGAACGCCCGGCCGGGACAGGTCCCTGTTCGATGGCGAGGCTGGAATGGGGTCGCATTCCCAGGAGGCCTACGGTTCACTACGGTTCGCTTACTCCGGAGCTCACTTGGGTTGACGATGTTCGCTCCGGCTGACGCGCGGCTAAAGTCACGCGCTCGGCCCGGTGCATCGTCAAGCGAATCGAGCTAGAAGGACGGCGGCAGCCGCGTGAGCCTGACCAGCGGCGTGCCGAGCGGCGCGCTCGTGGTCGACCAGCCGCGTTCACTGTAGTTCCCTTCATTTCTCTCGAATCGACCCGGGTCCTGGAGACATTCTGGAGACGGTTGTCCAACCATGCGCCGCTGGCCTCACCGCGCTCGCTCCCAGGCTGGCGGGCCGATGCCGGGCCTCGACTCGGAAGCGTTGGACTTCCGAGTCGCTTCCGAGTCGTTCGCCCCGGTTCGTGCGCTGTCTCGCCGCGATCTCGAGACGCTTCGGCTATTGACCAGGCACCAAGGCCGCCTGGTGCCGACCGTCGGTGGATTGCTCCTCTTCGGCAAGGACCGCGAGCGGGATTTTCCAGACGCGTGGATACAGGCAGGGCGATTCGCGGGCGGGGACAAGAGCCGGATTGTCGATCAGGCCGAGATCCACTCGCTGCCGGTGCGTGCAGTGGAAGTGTTGGGGGAAGACAGCGCGCGAAGCGAGCCCCGAGGCCTGCAAGTGGTTGCTGAGCACGAACACCTGCCCCGCTCCGTCACTTGAGGCCGAGCTTCTTTCCTGCCGCCAGCAACGCAATCGATTCGCGAATTCGCCTCGCACGGGTTTCCGCTCGCTTGGCCGTGTGGATCCACATGACGAACGTTCGCCGGTAGGTCGGGGCCAATGCCTGAAAGTGTTGCCAGGCCCTGACGTCGGTCTTGAATGCTCTGGCAATGTAGGCCGGCAACTCCGGGATCGCCGGCTTTGCGGCATAGCTGTTTCCCGTGGGCGCCGCCGCCAGGCCGGGCGCGGCGAGTAGGCCAGCCGCCTCGAGTTCATTCCAGCGCCGCCGGTTGATCGCCGACCACTTGCTCTCCGGCTTGCGTGGCGTGACTTTGATCACGTAGCGGTCGTCGTCGAGCCGTTTGATCAGGCTGTCGACCCATCCGAAACAGAGCGCCTCCCGTACGACGTCTTCATAGAGCATCGACTCGACGCCGGTGTGCGCCTTGTGCCGGACGAGCCAGATGCCCGGACTCGACGCGTGGTTCTTCGCCAGCCAGGCATGCCATTGCTGCTGCGTTCGAACATCAACCATGATGAGATCTGCCATCATGCCCCCGGAAAAATGGAGGGTAGCGCCCTTCGACTTCTCTCACTCTTGCATATCGGTTCGACCTCGAACTATTCTATGCCGAACCGTTAAGGAGGTGCCGATGATCGAACTGCTGCTTCCCCTGCTGCCCCTGGTGGCCTTGGCCGCGCAACCCTCCGACGTCGCTGCCACCATCATCGCCATGGAGCGTGCTGCCCTGGACCAATCCGACAGGTTCGACGCGGACGGCTTCTTGAAGCTTTCCGATCCCGGTGTTGTCTACATCGACCCCGCTCTGGACCAACCGATTGTCGGTCTCGAGAATCTGCGCAAGTATTACAAGTCGTTTGGCGGTGGCAGCACACCGGCCAGCGGAGAGATGCTGAATTCCAAAGTGCAGGTGATGGGCGACACCGCCGTACTGACCTTCAACTACCAGCGCAAGGATGGCAAAGAGCCACGCTGGAACGCCACCGAGGTCTATCACAGGACCAAGGACGGCTGGCGCATCGTTCACACGCACTGGTCGTACATCAAACCGCAGGCGCCAAGATGAAGATCGACAGGAACGACATCCTCCAAGTGATGGACCAGGCGGATGCAGTGTACCTTGCGACGGTAAACGGCTCGGCGCCGCGCATTCGCGCCATGGTCAACCATCGGCGCAAGGACATCTATCCCGGTCCTTCGGAGTTTGCCCGCGCCACCGGGTTCACCGTCTATTTCTACACCTCGGCCGCGTCGGGAAAAGTCCGCGAACTACGTGCCAATCCTGTTGCCTCGGCCTACTTCGCGCTGCCGCGCGAATCCAAGGGCGTGATGCTCGCGGGCAACGCGGAAGTCCTCGAAGACATGAGGTCGAAGGAAGCGCTCTGGGACGAGGGCTGGCGCATCTACTGGCCTAGCGGGCCCTCCGACCCGGATTGCGCCGTTGTCCGCCTGACGCCCAAGGAGGCCACCGGCTGGTGGGGCAGCGAACCGTTCTACCTCGACCTGCGGGCGTTATGAGCCCACACAGGCTGGGTGGTTTCCTCATCGCGAAGATCCACCGGACCGGCGGGCGCATTTTCGCGCGCATGCTGCGCCAACGCGGCATGGAAATCAACCCTGCCCATGGCCGCGTTCTCTTCGTGCTGTGGGAGGAAGGCTCCATGCCCATCAACGAGCTGGCCAAGCGGGTCTCGCTCGGCAAATCCACCCTCACGAACACCATCGATCGCCTGGAAGCCGCCGGCCAGATCGTCCGCGTGCGGAGCGTCGACGACCGCCGCAAGATCCTCATCGAGCTCACGCCGAAGAACAAAGGCCTGCACGAACTCTACGAGGATGTCTCCGCCGGGATGACGCGCCTCTTCTACCGGGGCTTCTCGAAGGAAGATGCCGCGCGATTCGACGCCTACCTCGCGCGCGTGCTAGCCAATCTCGAGGGTTCTGGCACGTAGGAGGGATCAGAACGGCGTCGCATCGATGGCCCGATATTTTGCCAGATAGTGCGAAAGAGCTCGCGGGCTGATGCCCATGAGGCTTGCGGCATCCTGCTTGTGCGGCGCGATGGCGAGCGCCCGACGAATCGTCTCGCGTTCCGCCCACTGGACATTCTGGCGCAGCCGCATGGAGGGAAGGTCGCCCGCGCCCACGCCGGTGACGGGCTCAAAAGTGACGACCTCGCGCATCAACGTCAGGTGCGTCGACAACACGACTGCGCGCTCGATCGTATTCTCGAGTTCGCGGACGTTTCCGGGCCAGTGATACGCCTGCAACGAGGAAAGCACTCCATCCTCCAGTGCGTCAATCGATTTGCCGCATCTTGTCGCGTGCTTCGCGGCGAAATATGCGACCAGCATCGGGATGTCTTCGACGCGTTCGCGAAGAGGAGGCACGACGATCGGCACCACGTGGAGTCGATAGAACAGGTCATCGAGGAACAGATCTCGCCTGACGAGTTGCCGCAGGTCCCGGTTGGTCGCGGCGATCACCCGAACGTCCACCTGCTCCGCCCGTTCCGCGCCGAGCGGCTCGATTTCCCGCTCCTGGAGCACGCGCAGCAGCTTGGCTTGCAGTGCGACCTTCATCGCGCCGATCTCATCGAGAAAGATGGTCCCGCGATTCGCCTGGGCGAATTTCCCCTTCCTGGTGCCGGTCGCGTCGGTGAACGCGCCCCTGACATGGCCGAAGAGCTCAGACTCAAGAAGGGTCTCCGGAATCGCCGCACAGTTGACCTTGATGAACGGCATGTGACGCTGCGCGCTGCAACTGTGTATGGCGCGGGCTACCAGCTCCTTACCAGTGCCGGTTTCGCCCGTGATCAAAACCGTGCTGCGACTGGTCGACACCAGTTCGATGCGATGGATCACATCGGCGACGGCGCGGCTGTGGCCCACGATGCCATAGCGATGAGAGTGTTGCGCAGCTCTCGTCGTGCAGAGCGATCCGCTTCGAGCGTTTTCGATCCGCGTCACAAGCCCTCCTACAGAGTGTGCCGTCCGCCATGACGACGACTCGATGTCCAACATCTGCATTGCCGGAATCGCCGAACGTCGTTATCAGACGTAATCGCCGGATGCACCCGAATATTCCGGAGGTGAAGGCATTCCGCGCGGTCACGCCAGGACCGCGTGGGCCTCCCGTTCTCCACAATGTGTCGCGGCTCGACTCCCGTACGGTTTCAACTCGTCCGAGAGCGCACGGCGAAACGCCTGGCGGGCGCGCGACAGGCTCGACATGACGGTTCCCATCGGTATCCCCATCGCGTCAGCCAGCTCGCGATACGAGAGACCCTCCAGTTCGCGAAGGACGAGTAGTTCACGAAAGCGATCTGGCAACGCGCCCATCGCCTGTTTGATCAGCTGAGCGGCATCGGTTTGAAGCAAGAGCGTTTCGGGGTCGGCCGCTACTCGAACCTTGCTGTGCCGCTCTTCATCGAAGAGGTCGGTTGCTGCGTGGACATGCTGGCCGCGACAGGTGTTGCGAACGATTCTCAGGAACCATGCACGACCATTCCCGCCATTGAAAGTCCGAAAGTAGCGAAAGGCCCGCAGCGACGCCTCCTGCACGACATCCTGCGCATCGTCTTCATTCCCCATCAGCCACCGCGCTAATCGATGGGCGGCATCAAGATGCGGCAGGACGACGTTGTCAAAACTCTCGCCGATCGCGATTCCCGTCGCGGACGGAAGCAGCTTGTCACTCATGCAGTGCTCCGAGGATCTGCTCGATTCCTTGATCGAGCGTTGGATAGCGGAACCGGAAGCCGATCCCGCGCAGTCGAATGTTCGAGAACGCAGCGTTGGTCTGAACGGAGTTGGTGAGGGGAGAACCGACGAAGAGTCGCGCCGCTGCCGCCGGGATGCGCCACACGCGCAGTGGGCGCTTCGCGAGGCGAGCGAACGTACGAGCGAAGTCGTTCAGGCGGATCGGTTCGTTGTCGGCCAGGAAGTACCGGCTGCCCACGTTGCCGTGCTCTGCGAGGTGCACCAGCGCGCGCGCGCAGTCATGGACGTGGATCGGTGAGACCCACGGTCCGGTCTTCCCGACCTCGAGCACACGGCGGCCGGCCATGATCGGTTCGACGATGCGCTCACGAAACCACGAAGCGTTGCCGTAGACGCACCCAGGCAAGGCCGTGATGATTGGCAGGCCGGCGACAACGTATCCATCGAGGCGATCAAGCACGGGCACGAGGCGACTGCCCCGGCAAGAGGTCGGCGGGGGTTCGTCCTCGGTGATGGGGCGCGGGCCGGTCGAGCCGTAGCAGCTCGAATTTTCGACGTGCACAATCCGCCGGGTCGCTCCGGCCGCGACCGCGTCCAGCAGGTGCGCGTCCATCACCGCGCGCGCGTGTGCGATGCGCTCGGCGCGTCTCCGGGAGGCCTGTCGGGTGGCGAGCATCGCGCACGGCGAAATATGGAAGACCCAGTCGGCCGCCGCCTCGTCCTGCCATTTGCCCGGGACGAGCAGGTCGCCACTGACGGCAATCGCGCCAGCGCGCCGAAGGTGCTGCGCGGATTCGGCGGATTCTCGCAAGCCCGAACACCTGATAGCGACGGGCAACGAGAATGTCGACCAACTCTCGGCCGATGAATCCCGCGGCTCCGGTGATGAATGCAGTCAATCCGGTGTTTGCCATGTGACCCAGTCTGGAAGACGGGCGCGCTGGCTTACACCGACAGCCCTCGCACAGGGCTCGTGACGACGCCCGTACGGGCGGGGCAGTAAGTGAAATGAAGAGCTACGAAGGTCGGCGCTCCGTGGTCATCTGGACCGCAACGAAAGCGCTCCGCGAGGCCGCGGACATTACCCAGTAAGAGCCTGCAACGATCGCGGGTCTTTCGGTCGAGGCAGCGGGCGCGTTGGAGCGTGGAGCCGTGTCCTGGGAGCGGGCCGCTCGTGTTGCACTCCTGAACACGAGCGGGCGAGGAATATTCGAACGCGGCCTCCGATTAGGTGAAGTGTGCGTACCCATCGCGCAAGGAGTTCCGCTAGCGCTGCTCTTTCATCCAGGAATGACGGGCAGGTCGTCGTTCGTTGACTTCGAAAGTTGCGCCACCATGAATTCTTGCATCGGTCTTGCGGACCATCTCGACGGTGTGCACCTGGGTGAACTGGCGCCATTGACGACGCTGCTGGTGCGGACGAGGAACTCGTTGTATCGAATCGTGGTGATAAAGGGCTCTGATGTCTACGTGCAGGGTGGCACCCATTTTCCTGATCCCACCTCAGCACACCTTGACGGCGCCAGGCTCGCTCGCGGTTGCGTGAAGGTGGGGTGGATTGGGGTGGGTTTCCCGATAGAGATTAGGGCCGGAGACAGCCAGATCGTCACCTCATCGGTCCACGCGATCTTCACCGAGCGCTCAGGCCGCTCGGCCGTCGTCCGCTTAGTGCGTAAGGTCTTCTGCCTCTTGGGCTTGGCAGTTCCCAGGCCTGCCCAGAATTTGCCGCTCTCGCCCGACAGTTGCGCACGTGGCGTTGAGGATTCGTGAACCTGCGGGATGTTGCGGAAACGCCGACAACCCGAGCGCGATTCCAAGCGCGGCACCCGCTGTCATTCCGCCCGAGCTCTGACAACGTCGATTCGTGGGCTCGACAACAGGATGATTCGTGAAACCAGTCGTGCGCCGGAGGCGGCCGTCTGGACACCTAAGGAGGTCTTGACACCGCTTCGATTCGGGCGGGATTCTGTTCCGGAAGGGTTCCTTATGGCATCCGAGGAGGAGAATACTCCGCATGGGACGAACGGCGATTCTCGTCCATCGAAGGGCCATTCTTAGGAGGATGTGATGAAGCAGCTAGTCAGCGTGATACTGGCGGCGCTCGTCATGCTGGTTCCGCGCCTGGTCATGGCGCAGTACCTTGTCGGAGCCTGGAAGATCACAGATGTTGTCGTCGGCGGGAGGTCGGATGTAGGCCGCCCCACCAGCGATGTTCAAGCCGGGAAGACACAGTCCACGAAGGCGGCGGAGCAGGCCGCCGACCGTGTAATCGGGACATGGCAACTCAATCTGGCGAAGTCGAAGTTCACCACGGCGCCGCCCAAAGGCGGCACTCGGACTTATGTGGCGGTCCCAAATGGCCTCAAGTTCGTGGGCAAGGAAGTTGATGCGGCAGGCCAGCCCGTGCTGGGTCAGTGGACCGCCTACTACGACGGCAAGGATTACCCAACACCCGGCAACCCGCATACCGATACCATCTCGATCAAGCGCATCGACAGCTTCACCGGCGAGAGCGTTCAGAAGAAGGCTGGCAAGGTCGTCGCCCGGAACAGGCGAGTCGTTTCGTCGGACGGAGAGGTTATGACCCTCACCGCTACACGCACCGACGCGCAAGGCAGGCCGTTCACGAACGTCTTGGTGTTCGAAAGGCGATGAGCATCGTCGGTGAGCCTCGACGGCCACCATCCCCGGGTGGGGGCGTGTAGAGGCCCCAGTTGAAGGAGGAAGGCCGGACGACTTCCTCCTTCAACGCCGCGTTCTTTCCCGCCAGAATCGCACGCGTCGCCCTCGTCAGCAGCGCGCCCCTGCGAGGCGAAGCTTCACTAGTCGTCGTCCCCGTGTTTGGGAATGGCGGCCGCGAACCAGACGCCACCAGTGTTGCGAATCAGCAGCACAGGGCTGGGGCATGCTGACGGCGCGGAATCCAGCATGTCGTCGATTCGAAAATCGCCGTTCGGTTCGAGTGGAACACCAGCTTTGTCGCTGTTGCGCTCGACAAAGGGAGCCGCGGCTTCACAGATCAATGTCGCGAAAACCCTCTGGTTGGCGGTTTGCCCGATGCTGTTACCGCTGGCGAGGAGCAACCCGCGCCCTGAGACCCTGATCTGGCCACTCGTGTCAACGTCGGCTCGGAGGTCGGCGATCCTCCACGGCCCGGCGCCAGGGGACACTCCTCTCACGACGTTCAGCCTCACGTTCGGGAACGTTCCGTCTGGATTCGCTGGTCCGGCGCCGTTCGACACCGGAATCACACCAATGCCGCCTTCGAATCGTGCGATAGAGTCGCTTCGCTGCGCGCTCACGAGAGCGACCATCCCCAGGGTGAATAGAACCACTGCTGCTTTCCTCATCATCCTCTGCACCTTTGCCCTTTGAAATGCGAATTGACCTTTGCGCTGCGCGAATCGCAAACGCTGATTGCCGGGCTCACCTCGAGTATTCCCGGATGGTTGGCGCCCGGTGGAAATGCGCCCCGCCACTCACGCGCTGTGCGAACCGATTGCCTCATCCGAGGCGCACTGTCTCGGTGGCTGCTACTTCTTGTAGAAGAAGTAATCGGCCCTGTAGGGCATAAACGCCTTGTGGCCGATGTCGGTCGGCAGGTCACAGCCTGTCGAGGGCGCCAAGCCTCCAACGGTATTCAGCCGTTGAATGAACGTCGTTCCCGAGAGTGTGTCTCCTCCCGTCGGCCCCGCCTGGGCTCCAACCGCCTGCAATTTGACCCAGGCAATCGCGCCCGGTGTGACCGACGCGGAGGCGACTGTCGCCGCCCAGACCGTGCTCGTATCCCGGGAGTCCTCCCACGTGGGGCGTACGACGATGCCGCCCTCGTCAGGGTTGGGGCTGAAGAAGTGGGTAGTGAGCTGGTCTCCCCGGTCGCCGAACAACGTGGCCTGCGGCGTGAACAATGTCCAGGCGACGTGCCCAATGGTCGGTGAAGGCTGGCAAACGTAGTTCTGTGTGCCGACGGCGTGGCCGACGAGGAACACCTCGTTCGGGGGTAGCACCCGAAGGTCGTCGGGCACGGGTGGCGGTGTGACAACCTGGGCGCGAGCGGCGTGTGGCAGCGCGAACGTGAAAGCCATGCCGAGAGCAGCGACGTAGCTCTTCATATCGTTTTCCCTTCTCGCAACTGACGTGACACTTTGACGGCTGCGCTGCGGGACTCGCAGACGCTTCCACCGTTGTCGGTAGGACAGACCCTCGAGCTCGCCACGCATGAGGTGCGGCAAGATGGAAGACCCACTCAGCCGCGGCCTGGTCCTGCCGCTGACCCGGTTCGAGCAGGTCGCCCATGACCGGTACGGCTCCGGCACCACGCACGCGCTGCGCGGCCTCCACGGACTGCGTGAGACCGAGCACCTGATGGCTTCGGGCCGTGAGGACCTTGACCAACTCGGTGCAGGTGAACCCGGCAGCGCCCGCCACAAACGTAGTTGCCCGCGGGTGGCCTGTCATGTAGCCAGTGTGGAGCGGCAACAAGCTGCGGACCACAGACAGGACCCGTACATGACTTGTACAAGCGCCCGCACGGCCGCGGAGTCGAGATGAGACGGGCCGGCCTCGGAGCATTCGGCGTACAACTGAAAGCAGTTCGCGAGGCTGCCGGGCTTCGCCCAGCATGAGCTTGCGAGGACTTGCGGTTTTCGGTCCGTGCCGTGAGCGCGCCGGCAGCTGCGCCCAGGGATGGCGGTCGGTCAACTGCGCGACGCCTCGCTGCCGTGGCTGTTACGATCCTCCGCGGCCGCGATGCTGAATGTGCAGACGCCGCCGTACTGGCTCGCGGATCCCGCGGCACCTCTGAACACGCACCCGACCGGCAGGAGCCCGTAGGATCCGTCCGGCGCTGGAGCTCGCGCCGGCGGACGCGCGAGAGGCCATCCCGTGTGCCTCGCAGGGTTGGCCGCCTGGACTCTGCGTTCGTGGGGGGCGGCGATTGCGGTAACATGAAAGGGGCATGAAACATGGCGCTCCGGGGTCATTTGGGGCGCAGCTCAGGGCCCTCCGTGAGGCCGCGGGCTTCACGCAGGAGGAGCTCGCGACGATTGCAGGCCTGTCGGTCCATGCCGTGAGTGCGCTGGAGCGCGGGCAACGACGGCGGCCCCACGTCGATACCGTGCGCGCGCTGTCCGCGGCACTCGACCTGACTGCTGGGACACGGGACGCGCTCTTCCAGATCGCGCGGGCGCCTGCCAGCGACGCGGCAGCCGATGAACTGATCGGCGGGTCGCTGCCCCTGGCGCTGACGGCCCTTCTCGGGCGCGATGCCGATGTGCAGACGCTTCGGCACTGGCTCGCTGATCCCGCAGCTCGCCTCATCACGCTCATCGGCCCAGGCGGCGTCGGTAAGACCCGCCTGGCGCTCGAGATCGCTCATGCGTTCTCGAGCGAGGGCACGGTCAGGGTGGTGTTCGTGCCGTTGGCAGCCGCAGGGAACCTTGCGTTCGTCGCATCAGCGATCGCCGAGGGGTTCGGATTGTCGGCCGTCCGGGCGTTCGACTTGCCGAAGCGCGCACGCGTCGCGTGCCAGGACCGCCCCACCCTTCTGGTGCTCGACGATTTCGAGCATGTGCTGGACGCCGCGCCGCTCGTCGCGGATCTCCTGACATCGATCCCATCGCTCCAAGTGATGGTCACCAGCCGCGCCCCGCTCCGTGTGCGCGGCGAACGGGAGTACGCCGTCGGACCGCTCGCGTTGGAGGTGGGCGTGGATGACATGTCGCCCGCCGATCTGGCGCGGTCTCCCGCGGTGCGCCTGTTCGTGGAACGGGTTCGGGACGTGCAACCGCACTTTCGACTCACGTCCGCGAACGGCCCCACCGTGACTGCGATTTGTCGACGGCTGGATGCCCTGCCGCTCGCCCTCGAGCTTGCAGCCCCCTGGCTGAAAGTGCTGACGCCCGAGGAACTGCTCCGCCGACTCGCGCGAGATGTGTTGCTGTCGCCTGTCGGCCCGCGCGATCTTCCCGAACGCCAACAGACGATCAACGCAACGGTCGCGTGGAGCTATCGGTTGCTCGGTCCGATTGAACAGCGGGCCTTCCGGCGCTTCGGCGCGCTGCCGGGCCTCTTCCCAATCGACGCGGCCGCGGCGGTCCTTGCTGGTCGAACGAGCACCTCGACCGTGGGCGAAGAAGAGGCGCTCGCCGCGGCGGCCAGCCTGATTGACAAGAGCCTTCTTCAGCGGGCCGATGCCTCGGCGGTGGCAACCGGCCCACTGTACCGGATGCTCGAAACGGTGCGGGTGTACGCGGCCCTCGAGCTCATCGCCGAGGATGAGCGCGAGGACGCACTTGGTGGGCTCGCTCGTTACTGCGCCGGTGGAGCTTCCCGGGCCGCCGAAGGACTCGTCGGACCTCAACAGGTCGACTGGCTCGATCGCGTGCGTGAAGATCTCGAGAGCTATCGCGCCGCCCTGACGTGGCTCATCGAGCGCGGCCGCTCCGCTGAAGCGTCAGGCATCGCGTGGGGCCTGAAGGACTTCTGGCTGATCCGCGGGCATGCGGCCGAGGGCCTGCAGTGGTATGAACAGATTCTGAACCTGCCATCTCTTCCGGCCGCTGCCGAGTTGAGAGCGCTCGCCGGTGCAGCGGTGCTGTGGTACACGCAAGGAGAACTCGAGCGCGCACGCACCGCGCTCACGCGCGCTTGGGCGCTCGCCCACGGTGCCGGCGACATGGATGTGCTCGCGCAGGCTGAAAATCTGGCCGGGCACGTGGAACACACCCTCGGCAACTTGAAGGCCGCGCACGACAGGTTCGCCCGCAGTGTTGAAACATTCCGTGCGCTGGCGATCCCGTCGGGCACCGGGAATGCGTTGTGCGGGATGGCGGTGGTCGCCCTCGCGAGTGGCGACACCGACCAGGCGGAACGCCTGCTCGATGAAGCACGCTCGGTGCTTCGGCACGCCGGTCCGTGGTTCCTGACCTGGGCGTTCTATGTTCGGGCCATCCTGGCGGTGCGGCGGGAAGAAGCCGGTGAGGCGATTGCGCTGGTGCGCGAGAGCCTCATACGCATCCGGGAGCTCCATGACAAGTTCGCGTTCGTGTACGCCCTGGTCCCTCTCGCCGCCGCGGCGGTGCTGAAGGGGGACGACACCTGGGCGGCGCGCATCCTGGGGGCACGGGACGCCGTCACCGAACGCACCGGCGTCACGGTTGTTGACCCCTCGGTGCGCGACCTCAGGGAACAGGCCGAACGAGAGGTCCGTGCGCGTCTCGGCCCCGATCGATGGGGCCGGGCCTATGCGGCAGGGCGTGTGGCGTCGATCGATTCGTTGCTCAAGGACATCGATACCACCCTGGGACGAGGCTGAAGGTCGCACGACAGTCGTCGTCAAGGTCCGGAACATCCCTCGGTTTCCTTCGCATCCCGCTCCGCTACCGGCGCACGATCCTGGGCTCGCGAGACCAGAACGTGGCGCGACAGCTGCACGAACCGAGATGCCCGGTCGGTGTGGTGTCGAATCTGCAGATCCTGCCTCGTCCGACTCAGCCTGGAATATTCGACGGCGCCGGCAGATTAGGGCGAATAGAGATCGTTGCGCGTGGCCTTCATGAGCGCGGGTGGTCTGCATTCGTGGAGATCCGGAACGACAAGAGCAGAAAGAGGAATGACATGCGTGTATTCGTCGCAGGTATGATGGTCGCGTTCAGTCTGTGTGCGTGGGGCTGCGGCGGTTCCGCCGACTCCGGCGGAAATCCCGTTACGCCGGCGCCCACGCCAACGCCCACGCCGACAGGCGGCGTCGTGACGATTGCCGTCGTGGGCGAGAATGGCGCGCAGTCCTTCTCACCGAATCCGGCGACTCTGCCGGCCGGCCAGACGGTCGTGTGGCGCAACGTCGACCGCATCACCCACCGGGTTGTCTTGAACAACGGATCGCTGGACACAGGCGACCTCGCTCCGGGCGCTTCCAGTCAGCCGATGGCCATCAACACCG
>CAVUTP010000005.1:0-565953 GCA_963744445.1 uncultured Acidobacteriota bacterium | reverse complement strand
GGGCGGCGAGGATCGCGGCGCATTTGGGTCGGTTCCCCTCCAGATGGGGAAAGATGGTTCGTTCTCGACGCCGCGGCTTCGCCCTGGCACCTACGTCCTCGAGGTGCGGTCCCCGCGCCCGCACAAGCAGTCGAAAGTAGCGGGGTTCGCCCTCGTGCCGCTCGCGTCCAAGGACGTCTCCGGGGTCTCCGTCCTCATCCGGCCGGACACCGCCATCGTGGGCAGGTTCCGGATGATCAGCGATGATCCCGCGGCTCCCTGGCCGCCCCATATCGTGGTGCAGGCCTTCCTCGCCCTCGACGGCTCGGATCTTCCAGGCTGCGTTGGTGGCCGACGGCGCGGCGGGCGGAAGGTTCGTGCTCCGAAACGCCTTCGGCCCTCGCCTGCTGCGGTGCGGGTACACGCTCGCGCCCGGGGCGCGGTGGTGGCCAGGGCGGGTCCTGCTGAACGGCCTTGACATCACCAACCTGCCGACAGACTTCAGCGAGCACGAAGGCGCGGAACTGGAGGTCTGGTTCACACGCCACCCCTCCCGTGTCACGGGAGTGGTGATGGACCCCGAGGGCCGCCCGGTCCCCCACGCCTGGGTCCTGATCTTCGCGGAGGATGCCGGGCTGCGCCAGTTGTGGTCGGAGGCCCGCGACGCGCAGCAGGCGGACGCCCACGGCAAGTTCGGGTTCCCTCTCCTCCCAGGCCGCTACGCCTTGCGCGCGCTGCCGCTGTCCACCTTCCCGAAGGTGTCGGCCGACAACATGGACGGATGGCGTGAAGCACGCCGGCAAATGCCGCGGGTACTGGACGTCCGGTTCCGCAAGCGTCGCCCTGGGTGACAGGGAAACCCGGACGGTCACCGTGGTTTGCGAGGGATGCAGGTAGCAAGGCTCAGCGTCATGGCGTATCTACCGGCCACTGGCCACTGACACTGGCCACTGAGGAAACTCAAGGTTATGCCCAACCTCCGCACGGCGGTCCCGGCATCCACAAGCCGGCGGCACGCGGCGCTGGCCGTAACCGTCGTTTTCCCCGCCGTGCTGGTGCTGTCGGTCGTTTCGTGTTCGACGGGTCGGACCTATCGCGCGGCCCCACCGACGCCGGAGACCGCAAGCCTGGAACGGCAGACGCACGCGAAGATCAACGAATACCGCCTGTCAAAGGGTCGGCGGGCCCTCGAGTGGAGGGACGCGATCGCGGACCAGGCGCGAGGCCACAGCCAGATGATGGCCCGCAAGCAGGTTCGGTTCGGCCACGCCGGCTTCAACAAGCGCGTCGCGAGGGTCGGGCGGAGTCACTCGTGGAAGAGCGCCGCCGAGAACGTGGCCATCAACCGCACTGCCGCTGACGTCGTCGCGAGGTGGGTGAAGAACCGTAGCCACCGCGCGAACATCGAGGGTGACTTCGACCTGACAGGAGTCGGTGTGGCAGCCGCGCGAGACGGGAGCGTCTATTTCACTCAGATCTTCATCAAGTCGAAGTAGGCCTACCGGCCGCTGACTGGACCGGCTGCGAATTGGCCGGTTCCTGGCCCGGCCGCCGCTCGGACACCCCGGCCCGCCCTCCGGCTCGTCGAGGACCCACCAGCCGCCAGGCCCTCCCCGGCCATGCTGCAGGGGCCCGACCAGGAGCGACCCGAGAGACGAGGCGGCCACTGCGTGCCGGAGCGCCGGCCGGGGTGTCGCGTGCAGTTCCCCGTCGACGATCTCCGCCACCAGGTTGTCGGGCAGCTTCACGAGATCGTCGTAAGTGGCCGGCCGATCGAACGGGGGCACTCGCGGCACGTCCGGCGTACATCGTCGAGGTGCAGCAGCCGTACCGTCGGCAGAGAGCCGGCGGTGTGGCAGAAACGAGCTTCGCGGCCGACCGCTGGTGCGTGGCGCGGGCGCTTCGGGGGCGCTTCGGGTGCTTCGGGTTCATCCGACGCGGTGAAGCGCGTAGAATGGCGCGAAGCTGCCGGGGTCGCCGCGAGCGATGGTGAAAAGCAGTCCGGGACTGGGTTTTCGGCCGCCGGGAGGAGAGAGGGGAACCGCCCGATGACTTGCCGGGTCGTCGTACTTGCCGCGGTGGTCGCGGCCGCCCTCGCGCCCGCGGCCGACAGGCTGCCCGTGCGCGTGACCTTCACCGCCGAGTCGGTCGAGCACAGGCTCGCACTCGCCGACCTCGACCCGCAGCTGCCCACCGACTGGTCCGCGTTCGACTTCCTGGTGCTCGAGTTCAAGGCCTCGTCGTCGCAGCGCTTCGACCTCGGCCTCGAGACCGCGCAGGGGCGGATCGCGAAGCGCATCGGCCCGCTCGCCGGTGCCTGGGTCCGCGCGGCGATCCCGCTCCGCTTCTACCGGCAGCCCGCGGGCAGCGCCGGCGATCTCGCCGCCACCTTCAACCAGCCCCGCGGGTCGTTCTGGATCAACATCCACAGCGACGCGGTCGGCCCGACCACCGGCGTCCGGGCGCTGTGGGTGGCCATGCCGAACCCGGTGGGTTCCCCCACGCTGGAGATCCGGGCGATCGCGCTGGCGAAGGCCGACCCGGGCGACGCGGTGCTCGAAGGCAAGCCGGTCGTCGACGAGTTCGGCCAGTACACGCACGCCGCCTGGCCGGGGAAGGCGCGGTCGACTCGAGGATCTCCGGCAGGCCTGGGCCGCGGAGGACAAGGAACTCGCGAGTCGTCCCGCCGATCGCTGCCCGTACGGCGGCTTCCTGGAGACCCGGGCGAAGGCGACAGGCTACTTCCGCGTCGAGCGGATCGACGGCCGCTGGTGGTTCGTCGATCCCGACGGGCACCTGTTCCTCTCCACCGGCGTCAACGGCGTGGGGACCACCTCGGGCACGCGCGTGCAGGGGCGGGAGGACCTGTTCGCCGCACTCCCGCCGGCCCAGCTCGGGACGGCGGCCCGAAGCGCGTCGTTCTACACCTGGAATCTCCAGCGGCGCTACGGCGACGACTGGCGGCCGAAATGGGCCGAGGCGGGGGCGCGCCGGCTTGCCGCGTGGGGCTTCAACTCGATCCACTACTGGGGGCCGCGCGGAGGCCAGCCGGGCTCCGAGGAGCCGCGCGTGCCCTACGCGCAGATGCTGCGATGGCAGCTGGGCCCGGCGATCATGGGGATGCCCGACGTCTACGCGGAGGACTTCGCGAGGCGCGTGGACGAGGCGGCCGCCAGCCAGCTCGGCCCGCGCAGCGCCGACCCCTGGATGATCGGCTACTTCATCGGCAACGAGCCGTCGTGGCCCGGCCGGGAGCCACAGTTCGTCGATCTGCTCCTCGCCGCCCCGCCGGGCGACATGCAGAAGCAGGCCCGGGCGCACCTCGCCGCCGGCGACACGCCGGAGCGCCGCAGGTCGTTCGTGGTCGCGGCCTTCGGGCGCTACCTGGAGACGATCAACGCCGCCGTGCGCCGGCACGCGCCCAACCACCTGAACCTCGGCATCCGGTTCGGCGGCGACCCGCACGTCGCAGGTACTCGGCGCCGCGCGCGGGTTCGACGTGTTCAGCCTGAACATCTACCGCTACGCGCCGCCGCGTGCCACCCTGGACCGCGTCTACGAGCTCACGGGACGCCCCATGCTCATCGGCGAGTTCCACATCGGCGCCCCGGAACGCGGGCTCTCGCCGGGCCTGGTGCAGGCGAGGGACCAGGAGGAACGCGCCGTCGCTTACCGGTACTACGTGGAACAGGCGATGTCGCACCCGGCGATGATCGGCACCCACTGGTTCCAGTGGCTCGACCAGCCGTCCACCGGCCGCAACGACGGCGAGAACTACAACATCGGGTTCGTGGACGTCGCCGACCGGCCGTACGCGCAGCTGGCAGCGGCGGCGAGGACGACGCACGGGCGCCTGGCCGCCGTCCACCGGGGCGCGACGCCGCCGTTCGATCGCGTGCCGAAGCCACGCTGAGGAGGGGCTGGCCGGGACCACCGCCACTCGGCTCGGGGCTCTGGGCTTCTGGCTCTTGGCTCTGGAGGGCTCAAGGCTCTCACGGCTCTGGGCTCCAGGCTCTCGGCGCGATCCGATGCCTCCGCCTGCCGCCCGCCTCTTGCCTGGCCGCGGCGTAACCGCCTTGCCTGGCCGCGGCGTAACCGAGGCCGTTCCTGCTCGAGCCCTGCTATCCGCCGGAACGGTCCTTCCTCGCGCCGCGCGCGCGTAGGTCGGCAAAGAACGCGATCACCGCCGGGTCCTTCATGAAGTCGTAGCGGTAGTTGGGGCCGTAGTCCACCCAGAGCTCTTCGCCGGCCGCGATGTCCCTCAGGGCGACGATCCTCACGTACGGGGCTTCGCAGATCTTCTCGAACTTCACGTTCTGGAACTCGGCCGGCGCGTAGTTCATCCTCGTGAAGGCGTTGCCCTTGACGCCGTCGATGGTCCCGAGGCCGCCCGTGTGCGGCTTCGCGCAGTCCAGCAGCCCCATCATGTACCTGCCACCGGTCCGCGTTCAGCCGGCGCTGGTACTCCTCCTGCGTCACGAACTCCCCCTCGTAGGCTCCGAGCACGGCGCCCTTCGGGATCGCCGTCTTCGTGTAGACGCCATTCCCCGCGTGCGGAATCCTGGACGCCCGGATCTCGAGGTTCTTCTCGTAGCGAGGCTGGCCGGTGCACACCGCGACGGCGGTCGCGAGCGCGACAACCGGGAGGAAGTACCGAAGTCTGGCTCGCATCAGTCCCAGCTCCTGGGCACGCCGGCCCTGAAGACGATCTTCGCACTCATCCGCAGACAATTTCCACTAAGGGTGGAAACGAACCGCCACCACCGACCCTGCACCGGGTCGCGCGCCGACTCGATTTTCCCGGAGGAGGCAGATGGCCGGGGGGGGGGCGAGGCTGATCGTGTCCGGCGGGAGCCCCGCTCCCCTGCCAGTTCCTGCAGCTGACTGGGGTCGGCGGCAGCGCCACGTCTCCTGCCAGGCCGAGGTCTAGCCGCGGGCCGCCGGTCGCGGAACTTGCCACGCCGAAGCGCGCAAGCGCGGAGGCGGGCGAAGGCGATGCGCCACCGCCCGAGCCCGCGAGTACGTCCGCAATCGGTGGCAGGTGTGAGTCCAGCCGGGCCGCCGTCGCCTTCGGCAGCATGGGTCCGCCTGCCCCGGCCCCCGGGGCGCCGTCCGCTGCCTCGACCCGCGGGTCCCTCGGCGCAGGCAAATTGCGGATAGACGAGGGGACGTCCGGCCGGGGCGAGAGGCGAGCCGCCAACTCCTCAATCTCGCGCTTGCTTCGATGCCGCGCGGCGTCCAGCACCGCCACGTGATTCGCGGGTGTCAGGTGTTTCCACAGCAGGCCGACGGCCGCGAGCGTGAGCGTGCCCTCCGCCAAACGTTCGAGGATGAGGGGATAGGCGCGGCTCGCGCGAGCGGCGTCGATCCGGCGGCAGGCGGCAGGTTCCGACAAGTGCAGGCGGCGTGTGCAGTAGGCGAAGAGCGACGGATAGCCCTCGCGGACGTGCAGCTTTCGCTCGTCCATCACGGCGAGGGCCGCGCCCACTGCCCACTGCTCAACAAGCCGCGCCTACGCTTCGGGCCACAGCTCGCCGAGCGTCACCTCGATCTCCTCGAACGGGACCGCGCGGACGTTGCCCTTTCCGAAGTGGGTGCCGAGGATCGACCATCGGCCGGACTCGAGTTGCAGGACTTCGAGGGTGTGGGCGACCGGGTCGATCAGCCAGCAGTGCGGCACCCCTTCGCGCGCAAAGATGGCGAGCTTCCTGGCGCGGTCGAGGGCGGCGGTCGAGGGGGAGAGGATCTCGCAGACCCAGTCGGGCGCCAGCGAAAGATAGGGCGCGTCGCCAGGCGAAGGCAGCCGCGACCGTCGCCAGCCGGCCAGGTCCGGCACCAGGACGTCCGCGGCGAGATGGAGCTCGGGTTCGTAGATGACCCACCAGCCTCCCGGACCCCCGCGCCCCTGTTGGTAGGGCCCGAGCACGAGCGACCCGAGCGCGGAAGCGGCCACCGCATGCGGCATCGCCGGACGCGGGGAAGCGTGCAGCTCTCCCTCGACGATCTCCGCGACGAAGTTGTCTGGCAGCTTCACCAGGTCGTCGTAGGTCGCCGGCCGGTCGAACGGCGCAACTCTCGGCACGCCCCGCATTCTACATCGTCGTTGTGCAGCGGCCGTGCCGCCGCGCTTTGGGCCCAAACACCGCCAGCACAGCCCCTTCCGCCCAGCGGCGTCGCAACTTCTGCAAATGCTGCCTGTCGCAGGCGGCCGCAATTTGCACCCATGCCCCGCCAGCTGCCCGCTTCCGCAGTCCGGCGGCGCCTCCTCCCACGGCGACGATTCCCCTGAGCAGGCGGGTCTTCGCCCGGGCAACTGGACGGCGAACCGCCTCGGCCACGTCGGGCTGCCCGCCTCGGGGGGCTGGTCTTTGGGCTCTTCACTCGACCATCAGCGCAACCGCCCTTACTGGTGAGCCATCGGCGTTCCCGAACTTGAGAGGAAGGCACGAGAAGAGGAAGCGCCGGCCGACGAGCGGCTCGAGGCCGCGCAGGTTCTCGACGATCACCATGCCCGCGCGAAAGAAGTGCAGGTGGTTGCCGAACGTCTCGGCTTCCACCGGATCGGCGGAGATGGCGTCGAACCCAATGCCCTTCAAGCCCAGGCCGGCCAGCCAGTTTACGGCCTCGCCCGACAGGACCGGAAACCCCGAGAAGTAGCGGCGCTCGCCCCAGTAGCGATCCCAGCCCGAACGGACGAGCACGAACGACTTGCCGGAAATCGCGCGCTCCGATGCCCTCAGCGTTGCCAGGGGGATCGTCTTGCCGCACGTCGTCGCGTCGACGACGCAGCCCTCACCGACGAATTGACCCACGTCCAGGCGATCCAGCGAGGGCGCCCCTGCCAGCATGTGCGAGGGTGCGTCCACGTGCGTGCCCGCGTGGAGTACATGGCGAGCGACGTCTCGGCAAAGCCGTTCCGCTCGATGGTGTTGGCCGGTCGGATGACGGGCGGCTCCGTGCCCGGGTAGACGGGCATGTCGGCGGCGAGGGTGTGCGAGAGGTCGATGACCGAGTGCATCCAGGGATGGTACCTCACGGCCCGTTCACCAGAAGCCCCCGCCGGCCAGAAGAGCGTCTGTCCGGCGAAGTTCGATTTGACAGCCGGCGCGATGAGCCATGCTGCCTCGGCTCAGCAGGGCCCGAGTCCCCCCTCGCTTCCCCCCGCCTCGTTGGACCGGTCCCGCCCCCGGCGCTACAATCGCGGTTCACCGTGAACTCGAGGATCCTGGCATGTGGTGGATTGTCCTGTGGACTGTCGTGACGGCAGTTGGCGTTCTCGGAACCGTCGTGTCGGCGAACAGCGTGCGGTTCGGCCGTCGGGTCGCGCAGGAGGCGCGAGCGCTGGCGGCCTTGTCGGCCAACCCGCCACCGGCGACACCGGCGCAGCTGTCGGGCCTTCCGAAGCCGGTTCAGCGCTACCTGGGTAAAGCCATCGTGGGAGACTCGCGCGCCGTCCGGCTGGTGCGGCTTCGTCACGGCGGCACGTTTCGTCCGTCGCTGGGCGGCTCGTGGCTCCCGATACGCGGCGAGCAGCACTTCAGCGCGGATCCTCCGGGATTCGTCTGGTGGGGGCGCGTCCGGATCGCGCCCGGGCTGTGGATCGACGCGCGCGACCGGTCGGTGAACGGCCTCGGCAACATGTTGGTCACAGCCGCGTCCACGTTCACGCTGGCCAATAGCACGGGACCCGAGCTCGACCAGGGAGCCCTCCTTCGCCTCCTGGGCGAGATGGCCTGGTTTCCCACGGCGTTCCTCGACAGCCGGTACGTCCGCTGGTCGGCGATCGACGACCACGCGGCCGAGGCGACGCTCCAGGTGAACGGGCGGACCGTCACCGGGGAGTTCCGGTTCGGCGCGGACGACCTGCCGATCACGTTCACCGCCGATTGCTACCGCGACGTCGGCGGCGGCAAGAGCGAGCTGACGCCGTTCGTGGGCACCGTCAGCGACTTCCGGACCGTTGACGGCTTGCTCGTCCCGCACCGCGTCGTCGGCGCATGGGTCATCGAGGGCAACGCCGTCGAGTACGTCGACTTCAGGGTTCAGCAGCTGGAATTCGTCTCGAGCAAGCATCAGTGACGGGCGAAGCGCCACCACGCTGCCGCTCCTTCCGTCTACCTGGAGGAGGAACCATCATGGCGACGATCGGTCTCATCGGCGCGGGGCACATCGGAAGCCAGGTTGCGCGACTGGCGGTCGCGGCCGGCCACGACGTCGTGATCAGCAATTCCAGGGGGCCGGAGACCTTGTCTTCACTGGTGGCGGAGCTCGGACCGAAGGCCGGGGCGGCCACCGTCCTCGAGGCGGCCAAAGCAGGCGACATCGTCGTGGTGTCGGTCCCGCTGAAGAACTACAAGGCCGTGCCGGCCGAGCCGCTCGAAGGGAAGATCGTCATCGACACGAACAACTACTACCCGCAACGGGATGGCCACATCGCGGAACTCGACGACGAGTCCACGACGACGTCCGAACTCCTGCAGGCTCACCTGCCCGGCTCGAAGGTCGTCAAGGCGTTCAACCACATCTACGCGGCCGAGCTGACCACTCACGGGCAACCGGCGGGAACCAAGGGGCGCCGGGCGCTGGTCATTGCCGGCGACGATGCGGAGGCCAAGGCGGTGGTCACCCGCCTGCTCGACCAGTTTGGCTTCGATGCCGTCGATGCCGGCCCGCTGAAGGAAGGCTGGCGAATCCAGCGCGACACGCCCGGATACGGTCCGCGCCGCACGGCGGAAGAACTCCGCAGGGATCTTGCGGCCGCGAAGCGGTACGCGGATCGATAGCACGGTTTCGCCGCAGGTAACCTCAATCTAGTACCACACGGCAGCCCTGGAGGGGCCGCTCCCTGCAACTCTGCCCGCCCTTCCCGCGATGACAGCCTTCGCGTGTCAGTCGTAAGCGCTTCTGACTGGGCACACGGCCCATTCCGAGTGTATCTCGTGACACGTGGAGCACATGAGGGTGATCGTCCTGTACCCTCGTTGCCGCAGCCACTCGCATTGAGCTGCAACCATTCGCGAGCTGTGGCGGTGCCATTTGACCCCGCACCAGTAAGGCCGTTCGTCTTCCTCTGTTTGGCGTTTCACCATCCCCGCACCCTTCCTGCCAAGGACACTTCAACGACGTGGAGGAGGAAGTCTCTCGTCCATCCTTATCCTCCACGTCTCGCCGTGCAGTGATCACGCGTTCATCCCTCCCGTCCTATCCACGGTCGTCTTCTTCAGAGTCCCAGGTGCGGTTCGGCGGTTCGGTCAGGTGTCCGGCAACCGTGTGCTCACTTGGCAGCACCTGGTGGTGCGTGACCAGGTGATACCGCCACTGGGAACGCGACGCCTGCGGCTCCCCACACAAGCGGCAGTCCACCGCCCTAAACCCGGCGATCTCGCGTTCCAGCCGTTCCGGCCGGTCCATCGGGTTTGTATCGGCCATCGTCCTGGCCCCCTTCCTCAACGCGTCGCTTCAGTTCAGCAAGCCATCTCCAGCCGATATCCCTCAGCTGCAGCTCCGTTGGCTCGCAGTGCGCTGTCGGGTTGTTGCTCATGGCGTAGTGTCCGACGAGAACGGGAGTCCGTCTGTCCACTATTGAACATGGCGGCAGCTGGCAGCTGGGCAGCCGGCAGTCGGCGGTTGATCACCCGCCTTCCCGCCTTCGCTCGCCCTCGCCCGGCTTCGGTGAGCTCCGGCCAATGGCGAGACAGGCCCGCTCGGGTCCTCGGGCGGGCTGCCGCGAGACAGCCGCTCGCCTCTCTGGGAGCTACGGCGAGGCAGGCTGGGACCACTTGACGGGGACCACTTGACGGGGACCACTTGACGGGCACCAGTTGTACGGCCATGTTGAGAGGGAGGCAGGACCGTCGGGCAGTTACTGGGATTTGGAGGTCGAGATGCCGGAAGCGACTTCGGCGAGGCGGTTGCCGGCGGCGTTGGTGGCGGGTGCCGTGGTGGTCGGCTCGGGCATGGTGCTGCTCGCCGCGGCGGTCCCGGTCCCAGGGACGACGGCGGGGCAGAACCCGGCCGCGGGCCGGAGCATCGAGGCGCGGGACGGGGACCTCGTCGTCGTTCGCGACGACGCGCGCGTGCGGATCGTGCGACGCCGGGACGCGGTCGTTCGGGCGGTCTTCAACGCGCAGCAGCAATGGCTGGTCTTGCTCGTCGACCAGGCGGCGCCGAACGGGCCCGACGGGCGCGTGGAGATGACGTACACGTTCAACGGGATCGAGGGCGCGTGGCCCCTCGAGGAGCGGTGGGAAGGGCCTGCCGTCGTCGAGGACTACTCGATTGCGGGAGAAGCAAGTCAGTCCGGCGTCGGGTTCCTCGGGCCGCAGGGCTTGCTGCAGGTACTCACGCCGGCGAACGAACGGGTCTTCAGGTCCGAGACCGCGCTGGCGGTGCTTTCGGCGCGCGGTTTCGGGCGGGGCGGTGGGGGCGGGCAGGCGTTCGACGCCGCCGAGCAACAACAGGTCGCGACCGCGATGCGGAACGCCGCCTCCCGGGCGCAGTCGCCGGCGGCGGCCGGCTTCTCGACGTCGATGACGCTGGAAGCGGGCGTGCCGCAGGGGGTTTCCGGCGGAGTGTCGGCCGGCGCCCTCGCCCCCGTCCGCGTAGGCGGCACGATCCGCCATCCCGTGAAGCTGGTTGACGTCCAGCCCGTCATGCCCGACGAGGCCCGGGCGGCGGGCATCCGCGGCGTCGTGATCCTGGAGTTGATAATTGGCGCGGACGGCACCGTCACGAGTGCACGCGTCCTGCGGAGCATCCCTCTTCTCGACAACGCCGCGGTGACCGCCGCGAGGCAGTGGCGCTACGAGCCGACCCTGTTGAACGGCCAGGCGGTGCCTGTGATCCTGACCGCGACCGTCAACTTCCAGTAGCGTCGGGGGGGGGGCAAGGCCCGAATCGTGGTTTCCTTTCTAGTATCGGTGCTCGTCCTCTCCCGAACCCCACGTGCCGTCGGGCGGTTCAGTCATCTGTCCCGCAACCGTGTGCTCTCTCGGCAGCACCTGGTGACACGTGACCAGGTGATCCCGCCACTGCGACAGTGACGCCAGGGGCTCCCCGCACAAGCGGCAGTCCACTCTCGTCGAGCAGATTTCTCGCGCGATCCGGTCCCGCCAGTCCGTCGGATTCGTATCGGCCATCGTCGCGGCCCCCTTCCTCTGCACGTTTCCTCGGGTCGGCAACCCATCTCCAGCCGACCGCGCTCAGCTGCAGCTCCGTTGGCTCACAGCGACCGGTCGGCTCGTCGGCCATGGCCGTAGTGTCCCGCCATGAACCCGGGGTCGGGTATCCAGAATTGAACACCCTCAGCAAGACTGCACCTGGCCGACCGGCAGCGGCTGGTCGCCGCAGCTCCGATGGCCTATAAGTGCGCAGTCGGTCGTCGTTGGTGGGCAGTGAAGGGGTGAGAATGCGCAGTTCTGACGCGCCCCCAAATGCAGCGTCGCAACTCTTGCAGACGATGGCGCGCGCGCAGGGTCGCAGCATCTGCAAGGCGCGCGGCTCGAGGCTCGCGGTCCGGACGTCAGCGTCCGAACATCCACCCCAGCACCACGTCGAATTCGCCGCCGCCCGGCCGCGGGCCCCAGCCCTGACCGTTGGAGAAGCCGTCCCAGTTCCAGGCCGCCGACACGCCCAGCGTGAAGACCGACCCCAACCGGAAGTCCGCGCCGCCGCCCAGGCGGCCGCCGATGGTGGTGCCGACGCGCGTGCTCGAGAGCTCCTGACCGTTCCAGCCCCACTGGCCGCCCCACGGCGTGAAGCCGTCCGCGTAGACAGTGTTCACGCCGAACACCGGCCCGATCCCCGCCGAGACGTAGGGCTCCACGTGTCGCATCGTCGTGAGGCGGCGGACCGGATACCAGCGGGCAACGACCGGGATGCCGCATGTGGCCTGCGCCGCGCCGCCGTCGTCCCAGCCCCGTCCCTCGTCAACCACGCGGACGAGGCCGGAGACGCCGATCCCGATCGCCAGGTCCGGGCGGACCAGGTGCAGGTACTCCAGCCCGAACGCGCCGTGCACGCTGCCGGACCCCTCCCACAGCGGGCCGTAGCCGTCGTGCCAGCCCTCGGCCCAGCCGCCGAACCGCACCTCGATTCGGTGCCGGCCGTCGCGCGACCGGCCCGCGGGATGCGCGTGGTCGCCCACGTGGCCCCCCTCGGACGACGCCGTTTCGTCCGCATCGCCCCCCTCGGGCCATGCGTCGTGCTTCAGGAAGTCCGCCGGGGTCAGCAGCAACGGCTGCTGACGCTCGCCCAGCTGGAAGCACGCCCGCCTGGATGGGTGTCCGCCCAACCACGCCTCGTAGGCGCCCGGTTCGAGCGCGATCTGCAACGGCCGGCCGCCCGGCTTGTCCAGCTCGACGACCAGCCGCTGGGCGGCGTCGTAGATGGCCACTCGGCCCTCGATGTCTGCGGCGATGATCACACCGGAAGTTGCCTGGCGGTTTCCGAAACCGTCGGCGTGGCAGGGGCCGCAGGCCGCCGGCGTTCCGGCTTTGGTGCCGCCGTACAAGGCCGCGACGAGGAGCGCGCTTGCGAAAGTCACGTCAGGTCCTCTCCCACAGGGCGGAACACGCCCGTTTCAGATCCTGAAACACCGGAGAGAGGCGGAAGTGTCACCGCCGGTCGTCAGGGCATGCCGTTGAGCCCGGCCATCCCCTTGCTTGGACGGGGTGCTGATCTTCGGTGGTTCTCGTGGCTCTTCGAGGTTCCCGATCTTCGTGATCGTCGTGGTCTTCGTGGTTGGCGTTCGTCGTGATCGTGGCCTTCGAGGTTCCCGATCTTCGTGATCGACGTGGTCTTCGTGGTTGGCGTTCGTCGGTGATCCTCGTGGCCTTCGTGGTTCAGTATCGCCAGCTCTTGAGATCCGCGCCCGCGGGCGCCGTCTTCAGGATCCGCGCGACGATCTTCGGCGCGAACATCTGGTTGTAGCGCAGCCGAGAGATCGCGTTCGGGCGCGTGTGGTCGCCGTTCCAGCAGTGCTCGGCGCGATCGCCGTAGTCCACCTCGCCCTCGTAGGGCGGGTTCTTCGTACCCTCGAGGAAGTCCTCGACCAGGTACACCGCGTTGTTCAAGTAGTAGTTGTCCATGTCGCCGACGTAGAGGTGGATCTTGCCGCGGAGCTTCTGGCCCAGCCCCTTCTCCCAGTTGCGGCGCAGGATGTACGACAGGTCGTAGTGCTCGCGCCAGTAGGCGGCCACCTCGGGGTCGATGACACCCGTCTCCCGGTCCCAGATTGGTTTCGGGTACCCGTCGCTGCCGACGGGCGAGTACACCGCCTGCCAGATGTCCCACTGCCCGCCCGACCGCCCCTTCGACCCGAGCACCGACTCGTGCCGGTTGACGTCCTTCAGCAGCGCGGTGACGTGCCCCAGGTAGTTGCGCATGCCGGGCCTCGGGATCTTCGTCCACGGACCCTCGACCCAGTACGCGTTCTTGTCCTTGTAGATGTCCACGACCGTGTACGCCCTGAAGTCGATCGGGTCGGGGCAGGCGGCAAACGCGCCGTTGTAGAAGTCGGGATACAGCACCTGGACGCCGAGCGCTTCCCAGCCGCCCGTGGACCCGCCGTACATGAACCGCGACCACGGCTGGCCGATCGCGCGGAACTGCTTCTCGATGTACGGAATCAGTTCCTGGTTGATCGCGTCGCCGTAGGGCCCGAGGTTGGCGGAGTTCACCGCGTAGGAGTCGTCGTAGTACGGGTTCGCGTGCTTGATCTCGACGAGGAGCATGCGCGGGTACCCAGGGCCGGTCCAGTCCTTGTAGAACTGGTGGCCGAGCTCCTGCTGCGTCCGGTTGTAGCCCGGCCAGTTGAAGCGCTCGCTGAAATCGGGCTTCAGGTTCGGATCGGGCGGCTGCTCGCGGAAGCCCTCGAAGGTGTACGGGAAGTGCCCGTGATAGATGACCAGCGGGTAGCGCGCCGACGGGTGCTCGTCGAAGCCCCAGGGCAGGAGCACGTTCGCGCCGATGTGCATCGGCCGGCCCCAGAACTTCGTGAGCAGCTCGCTCTGGATCCTGACGTGCTTGATGTACCGGGTGTCGGGCGGATCGGGAATCGGCGGGATGACCTTGTCGAGGCCGATGGTGACCACCGTGTCGGCGCCGGGGTCGATCGCGACGGCCTTCGGCGTGCTGTACAAGTTCCCCGGCGCACGCGCCCATTGCTGCCCCTCGCCGCGGTCCATGGGTAGCTTCACGGTGTGGCCGTCGGCCCGGTGGAACGTCTCGTACCGGTGGAGCAGCGCCTGCACCGTGTAGGTGCCCGGCTTGATGTCGGCCAGGCTGTCGAGCGGATACCCTGGCACCTTCGCGTCGAAGACGGCCTCCTGTCCGGGCCGAAGCCCCTCGACGTCGATGCCGAAGACGAGCTGCGTCTTCGCGCCGTCGCTGATCTGGAACCGCGGTTCGGCGGACGGGTCGGTCGAGACCATCAGCAGCAGCCGGCCGTCGAGCGGGGCCGCGCTCGTTTGCGCGGGGAAGGAGACGGCAAACCGCAGGGGACTGGCTGCCTGCGGCCGCGCCAGCGCGGCACACGCCGCCGCCAGCAGCCCCGCGATGACGATGGCGAAGACCATGCGGGGAACCCACCGCCACGAGCGTGCGCTCATACGTTCTCCTTTGGGTCAGGTCCCATCGTGGTTGCGCTCCCCTGCATCGGCCAGCCGGGCTACGGCGAGACGACGCGGAGCTTCGGGAAGTACGTCCGATAGCGCCTCGCGTCGCGCGTCAGGAGCGTCATGCCCGCGACGAGCGCGTGCGCGCCGATGTAGAAGTCCGGCATCGGCGAGCGCCGCTGCCCGCCTTGCCGCCGGTACCGCACGAACGAGCGGCCGGCGAGAAAGGCCGCCTCCCACGGAAGCGCCTGGCGCTCGTAGTAATCCTCGGGGAGCGCCGCCTCGAGGTCCTCGATCCTCTCGAACCTGGCGGCGACCTCCGCATAGACCACGGGGTTGACGACCAGTTGACCCGCGTCGGCCTGCGCCGCCAGCGCCGCCGCCGACCAGTCGAGCCATTCCGGATCCTCGGTGACGATGTCGAGGATCACGTTGCTGTCGACGAGCGTGGCCGCCACGTCACTCGCCCCTCGTCAGCGCCATGATCTGATCGGTGCTCAGGCGCGGCCGCCCGGCGCGCCGGCCCGCGGCGCGCATCCGCTCGATCAGCTCCGCACCGCGGCGCTGCTCGGCGGCCTTGCGGATCCGCACGCTGTCCCCGACGACGTCGAAGACGACGCGCGTGCCGGGGAGCAGACCAAGCTTCTCGCGTATCTCCTGGGGGATCGTCACCTGCCCCTTGCTCGTGAGGGTCATGTCATACTCCTACCAGTAAGAGTAAATACAAGGCCTCGGACCGTCAAGGCTGCGCGGTGCCGCCCGTTACACCCGGAGTCGGCGGTGAGCGGCGGGATTGATCCCGCTATTCGTTTGGGTTGACAGTCCACTGTGAGCGGGTGACGCCGTTCGGGGGCCCCCCATTCGCCCGCAGCGCGCACGCCCGTGACAAGCGCTTCATGCGCGAAGCTCTTGGGCGGGGTCCCCAACGCGGCAGCCGCTCAGGATTGATCACATCTCCTCGCGCGCGAGGCGCCATCCGATCTCGGTTTCGAGAAACCGGGTGAGGCCGCGGCCGAGGACGAGCCAGCCGGGCGCACCGTTGTTTTTGATGTGACCGCCGACTGCGGCGATCCCCAACATCGCGTCTCGCATGCCGCTGGTGTAGCGCGGCGCCGGCGCCGCTAGCGTTTCCCCGCTGCCCCGACACAGGAAAGTCGCCCGCTTGGCCGCCGAAGCCATCGAAGACCGTGGGCGAAGGAGGGACCACCAGAGTCGCCCGACCAGCAAAGTCCCCCGACCAGCAAAGTCGCCCCCAAAGGCGCCCCCAGGTCGCGCCACCATCAGCGTTGCGTTAGAATCGGCCGCAACCGGCGCGGCCCGTAACGCGCCTTCCTTCCGGAGGTCACCATGACTGCGCCCGCGCACGTTGGCCACGCTCCCGACTGGATGCCCGCGGAGATGCCGCCAGGGTATCGGACGCGCCTCCTCGAGATCGAGCGCCTGTCGGCCGACCTTCACGCGATGGACGCCATCGGGCGCGTGCTTTGGGCCACGGGCGAGCCGCTCAAGGACGCCGTGGCCAGGCTGTTCGCCGAGCTCAAGTGCGAAGTGGAGGTTCCGGAAGGAACCGGGGGACCGATCGCCGTGAGGCTCGGCCCCTCCCGGCGCCTGCTCGTCCTCGTCGCGAACGACCCTGGCCCGATCCACAAGACGCACGAGGCGATGACCCGCGCGTTCCAGGCCGTGCAGTTCGCGGAGGCGAACGACCGCGTCGTCTTCCTGGCGCAGGGCGACGCGGCGACGCCGCCCGCGGACCGTCCCGACCCCGTCCTGCCGGACGCGCGTGCCCTGCTCGAGAGGATGGGTGTCGAGGTGGCGACCACCACCGAGATCTTCAGGCTCTGGCGACTGTGGCTGGAGGACCAGCAGAAGGGACGGAAGGCCCTCGAGCGCCTGCATGCGGAAGAGGGGAGCCTGCAGGCCTCCCGGCGCTAGCGGATCGACAACGTTCTCGTTTGCGGCCCCCGCGGGTTCGCCTTCAGGGCAAGGAGCAGCCGCCGGGCTGTCTTCCGTCACGCTCGCGGCGCAAGGCTGACTGGTCACAAACTGGTCTTCGTCGCGCCTGTCAGACTGGCTCCGAGCCCCCTATGACACACCACCCCGAACGGCATCGCTCGGATTGCATCGGCTGGCTTCGGGCCGCTGTGCTCGGCGCAAACGACGGCATTGTCTCCACCGCGAGCCTGGTGGTGGGTGTCGCGGCAGCGCAGGCGAGCCGGAGCGACATCTTGGTGGCCGGTGTCGCGGGCCTCGTCGCCGGGGCGCTATCGATGGCGGCCGGCGAGTACGTGTCGGTGAGTTCTCAGGCCGACACCGAGCGGGCCGACACGGCACGCGAGCGCCGCGAACTGGCGACGGACCCGGCAGGCGAGGAGACCGAGCTGACCTCCATCTATACCGAGCGCGGCCTCGAGCCGGACCTGGCGCGAACCGTCGCCCAGCAACTGATGGCGCACGACGCGTTGCGGGCGCACCTTCGCGACGAGCTGGGTCTCACCGACGGCCTGGCCGCCCGGCCCATACAGGCGGCCCTTACGTCGGCGGCCACTTTCGCCGCCGGCGCCGTTCTGCCAGTCCTGAGCGCGCTGCTGGCCCCGGCCTCCGTTCTGCCTCTCGTCGTTTCGCTCGTCTCGCTGCTCTGCCTCGCCGGGCTGGGAGCGGTGGCCGCTCGGGGAGGCGGGGCGTCGGCGGCCGTCGGTGCGGCGCGGGTGGCCTTCTGGGGAGCGCTCGCGATGGGCCTCACGGCCGCGGTGGGGCGACTGTTCGGGGCGGTGGTGTGAAGGGCGCGGGACGCCACAAGAGTCACCCGCTTGTCCGCCGTAGCTCGGCTCACCTCTGCGAGCCAAGGCGGAACCTCGAAAGTCGCTCGGATTCAACGCGCCGCGTCAAGGAGCGGGCGCGTCCCCGAACGAGCCGTGCGTAGCTGGCCGTTCTTGATGCTTGGAACACGACGAGCGGCTGCGCCGCGTTTCCCCGGCTCGACGCGGGGCGCTCGATCCATGCCTTTTAGCGCGAGCCGGCGTGGAGATCCGGAAACCGGCGCACCGCGAGGACGTGTTCCCGGCCTGCGGAGCCCGGCGAGAGAGGGGATGCGCCCGCTCCCAGCGCCTGCAAGTCCCAGCGGTTGTGCTGCGCATTGCTTCCCGAGCGCCTCCGCCGGAGATAACATGGCGCGGGCTCGAGGCGTTCGCCGGCTGCGCGGACGAAACGGTCTCGGGCGAATGGAGCATCGTCGTGCGCCATCGCACTCTGATCGCCGCCGCCGCGGTGGTAGTCCTCCTGGTCGCCGCCGCCGCCGCGTGGTGGTGGATGCGGCTCCCGCCGCCAGTCCGCGTGTCGCTGCTCGAGGCGCCCGCTCGCGCCGAGGTGCCGGCCATCAAGGGAGATGCGGCCGTCCTGATCAGCGGTCGGCGCGTCACGCCCGCCGGCCGCGTCATCCGCACGCAATCCTACAGCTGGGGCCTGGCGGTCTCGCCCGACGAGTCCCGCATCGCGCTCGTCCGGTCCGGCGCGATCGAAGTGATCGATCTTCACGACGGCTCCAGCCATCGCATCCCGCCCTACGGCACGAAGGCGCCGAAGGAGCTGGGCGACGGCACCTACATGGGTGTGGCGTTCTCTCTGGATGGCCGCCTCCTCTACTTCGGCTCTGCGAACACCGGTGAGATCAAGGTGCTCGACCTGTCGCAGTGGCGCGTTGCCGCCACGATCCCGATCGACGGCGGCGGACTGGCGG
This sequence comes from uncultured Acidobacteriota bacterium, assembly GCA_963744445.1. Classification (GTDB taxonomy): domain Bacteria; phylum Acidobacteriota; class Vicinamibacteria; order Vicinamibacterales; family Fen-181; genus CAVUTP01. The sequence continues at coordinate 547,623 of CAVUTP010000005.1, read as the reverse complement.
ACAGCTTCGTCGGCGACTTCGTCCTGAACGCGGAGGGCACCGAGATCCACGCGCTCGATCAGTTCAACTACCGCCTGGTGACCATCGACCTGCGGAGCCGGAAGGTGAAGAGGTCGGTGCGCGTCGGACGGAACCCCTTCTCCGTGGCCCTTGGACCGGACGGCCGGACCGCCTGGGTGACCAACGTCGGCATGTTCGAGTACCCGCTCCTGCCGGGCGTGACCCCGGAGAACCGCCCGAGCGCCGGCCTGACCTTCCCGCCGTACGGCGTGCCGTCGAAGGAAGCCGAGGAGGGCACGACCGCGGAGGGACTCGCGGTGCCTGGCCTTGGCAGCCCGAACCACCCGGACGCGATGTCGCTCTTCGGCGTTGACGTGGAGGTGGGACAGGTGACGACGCGCGTGAAGACCGGCTTCCTGGTGGGCGCCGGGCGTGACGGCCTGAAGACGATTGGCGGATCGAGCCCGGGAGGCGTCGCGGCCGGCGGGCAGTGGGTCTACGTGTCGAACGCCACGAACGACACCATCACCGTGGTGGATGCGGCAAGCGGAGCCATCGCGGGGCAGATCGACCTGGACGTGCCCGGCTTCGAGCGGCTGCGGGGCGTCATCCCGTTCGGCCTCGCTCTCAGCCCGGACGGCGCGCGCCTCTACGTCGCGTGTGCAGGGCTCAACGCCGTTGCCGTCGTGGACACCGGCCGCCGAACGGTGGAGGGCTTCATTCCCGCCGGGTGGTTCACCTCGTCTCTTGCCGTCTCGCGGGACGGGCGAACACTGTTCGTGTCGAGCGCGAAGGGGCTTGGCTCCGGCCCGAACGGCGGCCAGGGATTTGCCGAGCCGGCGCGCGGCCTCCATCCGGGCGACATCATGCAGGGGACGCTGCAGGTGCTGCCGGTGCCCGACGCGGCGGCGCTCGCGCGGTACACGCGCCAGGTTGTCGAGAACACGGCGGCGCGTCGCGACGTCGATGTCGAGCGGACGCACCCGCTGGCCCCGGCCCTTGCCGGCGATGCGGCACGCGGGCCGATCAAGCACGTCGTGTTCGTGGTGAAGGAGAACCGCACGTTCGACCAGGTGTTCGGCAGCCGGCAGGGCGTGAACGGCGACCCGTCGCTGACGACGCTCGGGGTGGGGCAGACCGTCCGGAGCGAGGACGGATCCCGGGTCGTCGATCGCGCCGCGATATCCCCCAACCACCAGGCGCTCGCCGACCAGTTTGCGATGAGCGACAACTTCTACTGCGACGCCGACCAGTCGAATACCGGGCACCGGTGGGTCGCGGGCGTGTATCCGAACGAGTGGGTGGAGGTGAACGCGCGATCGCGCATCGAGGAGCGCCTGTTCAGCCCGGCCCCGGGACGGCGCTACGTCTCCGGCAGCAAGGCCGTCGTGATGCCCGAGGACTACAACGAGGCCGGCGCGCTGTGGGAACACCTCGAGCGCCACCGCGTCCCGTTCTTCAACTTCGGCTTCGGCACCGAGATGCCCGGCGCGCTGGAGGAACGCGCGTTCAAGGAGACGGGGATCCGCATGGCGGTGGGCTTCCCGCTGCCCAAGCCGCTGTTCGACCGCACCTCGCGCAAGTACCCCACCTACAACATGGCGATCCCCGACCAGTACCGGATGGACATGTTCGAGGAGGAGCTGCGGGAGCGGTGGGAGAGCGGCAGGGAGCCGTTCCCGCGCTTGATTACGCTGGTGCTGCCCAACGACCACCTGACCGACGAGCACCCGGAAGACGGCTACCCGTTCGCCGAGTCGTACATGGCCGACAACGACCTCGCGCTCGGCCGTCTCGTCCACACGCTGTCGCGCACGCGCTGGTGGCGCGACATGCTCGTCATCGTGACGGAGGACGACCCGCAGGGCGGCCGCGACCACGTCGAGGCGCACCGCTCGATCCTCATGTTCATCGGGCCGCACGTGCAGCGCGGCTACGTGTCGCGCATGCTGGCGGACTTCGGCTCGGTGATGCGCCTGATCTTCACGATCCTCGGCATGCCGCCGCTCAACCAGTTCGACGCAGGCGCGCCGCTGCCGCTCGACGTCTTCAGCAGTGCGCCGCCAATCCTGCAGCCCTACGACGTCCGCCCGCCCGACACGCGCATCTTCGACCCGGATGCCGCGTTCAAGCCGTTCGACCGCCGCTTCAACTGGAAGGGGCTGTCGCGCTCGGCGCGCATCGACGATCCCGACGACATGCGCCGACCCTTCGACGACCCCGACGACGCGCTGGCGAAGGTGGTGACGGCAAAGCGCCGCTGACCGCGAGTGCGCCACACGCGAGCGGCGCGCGCCGCAGAGCTTCCGAACCGCGGTGCGAAAGATTGCATCTCAAAACAAGGTTTCGTCCATTGCACCGGCAGCCGGGGCGCCAGACGATCGTTCGACCAGGAGGGCCGAATGAAACGCCTGAGCGTCCTCGCCATCTTCGCGCTCGCACTCTTCGCGGCCGGCGCCCGCCCGTCGGCCGGTACCCCGCAGCAGATCACGCTGCTGCATGTCGGCGACAGCCATTCCCACCTCGCGGCCTGGGGGCCGAAGGACGCGAACCTCGACGGAACGCTGGGCGGGCTGCCCAAGGCCGCTGCGATTGTCGCCGCGGCACGCCAGGACGACCCGAACGCCCTCTTCGTCCATGCCGGCGACTTCACGAATGGCGACCTGTTCTTCAACGAGCACCTGGGGGTGCCCGAACTGCAGTTGCTGCAGTCGCTCGGCCTCGACGCGCTCGTCCTTGGCAATCGTGATTTCCAGTTGGGATCGGACTTCCTGACGCGGGTCGTCGCGGCAGCATGGAACGGAACACCGGGCGTACCAATCCTTGGTACCAACCTCGACCCGATGGGCCACCCCCTCGGCAACTGGATCACCCCGACGTTGATCAAGGACGTCAATGGAGTGAGGGTCGGCCTCTTCGGCTTGACCCATCCCAAGGGCACCCTCGCAAAGCCGACCCCGGTGAAGATCCTCCCGTACCTCGACGACAAGCCTGAGACGCCCGACATCGCGCCGGCCGCCGTCGCGGCGCTGCGCGCAGCGGACGCGCAGGTGGTGATCTGCGTCACCCACCTGGGAATGGACCTTGCGCGCCAGCTGGCGCAGAAGGTCGCCGGCATCGACGTCATCGTCAACGCCCACGACCACGCGGCGCTCGAGACGCCCGAACCGGTCGCCCGGCTCGGCGGCGGCACGACACTCATCGTGTCGGCGGGCTTCCACTACCGCTGGGTCGGCCGGCTTCGGCTGGCGATCGACGGGGACCAGGTGACCCTGGTGGACTACGCGCTTCTCGACGCGGACGCCACCGCGCCGGCGCATGCAACCGTGCAGACGGTCGTTGACACGCTGAAAGAGGCTATCGTCGACCGCTACGGTGACGTCTACCACCAAGTGCTCGCCCGTGCGGAGGACGCCATCACCGGGCAGTGGGACCCGGGCAAGGCCAAGCGGGACACGCCGCTCGGCAACCTGTTCACCGACGCCTATCGTGCCTGGACCGGCACAGACATCGCCATGGAGGCGATGGGCTACCTGGGTGACGAACTCCCGGCCGGCGACGTGGTGGGCGCGGACGTCTTCCGCGCCATGAGCTACGGCGGGCTCCTCGCGCCCACCGACACCGTCGTGACCGCCTGGCGGTTGGTGACGTTCCGGGCCACCGGGTCCGCGCTGACCGGCGCTCTCGAGAAGACGCTGGTCTCCGGCCCCGACTACTTCCCGCAGGTATCGGGCCTGCGTTTCGACTACGACTCGAGTCTGCCCGCGTTGCACCGGATCGATGCCGACTCCGAGCACGTGGGCGGCCGGAGGCTGCTCCCTGACACGCTCTACAGCGTGACCGTCACCGAGGGCGTGTTCTCGGCGTTGACGAAGGGGCTTGCTCTTGCCGTCCAGGACGTCGTGGCGCTGCCCGATCTGGCCTTCGACGCGGCCCGATCGCTCGTGGCAGCCCGCGGCGAGCTGGGACTGGCGGCGTCAAACCGCATCCGCGACGTCTCCATCCTCCCGAGCCGGGTGCGCTAGCTCGGACGCAGAGACCATCCGGCCGGCTCACGCCTGCAGGTTCATCTTCCGGAGGAGGGCGGCAAAGCGTGGGTCGGCCCGGATCGGGTCGAAGAAGGCGTAGGTCTTGATCGGCATCATGAGCTGGTCTCGGGCGTCAACCGCCCGATCGAGCCACTCGAAGGCCCGATCCACCTCGCCCAGCCCCAGGTGAACCCACGCGACACTGGTTGGAACCACGTACCTCGTTGCCCCCATCGCCTGGAGGCGGTCCAGCACGGCGCGGGCCTCGTCGTTCCTGCCGCAGGACCCGAGGACGAGCCCCAGCCAGCCAAGCATCATCGGCAGCCCGCCGGACAGATCCACGGCCTGTTGCTGCGCGGTAATCGCGTCGTCGAACAGACCCTTCCCGCGGAACGCGATGCTCATGATCCACCGCCCGAAAGGGTCGGCCGGCTCCATGGCGATGGCCTGCCGCGCCTCTTCCATCGCACGATCCCACTGGCGCCCGAGGACGAGCATTACGGCAAGCCATATTCGTACGTTCATCGAGAGCGGGTCCAACTCGAGCGTCCGCTCCAGCTCCACCACCGCCTCGTCGATGCGTCCCTGGGGCATCAGCCAGGTGAAGGCATACAGCATCCTGACGAGCGGCGAGGACGGATCGAGTTCCAGAGCGCTCGTCAGCTCCCGTTCGATGTCCGCCCAGCGGTAGTCGAGCTGCTTGTGGAACTGTGCGACGAGCGCCCGCGATTCCGCGCGGGTATTGTCGATCTCGAGCGCGCGGACGGCGTGGAGGATGCCGACGGCAAAGGACTCGCGGGGCGCCATGACCCCGATGTAGCCCAGGTTCCAGTAGGCCTGAGCCAGTGCCTCGTGCGCGGGCGCGAAGTCAGGGTCGAGCGCGAGGGCCTTCTCGAGGTGCGCCCGGCCAAGCTCGATGCCTTCCGCGAGGCCAGTCATGCGGTCGAGGTGGTATCGGCCCCGGACGTACTGGTCGTAGGCGACCAGGTTGAACGGGCCCCGGGTCCCGCCGACCCGCGCGAACGGCGCGCGCTGCGGAACGGCAACACCCAGCGCGTCGGCAATGGCCGGCGCCGCAGACGCCGGAACATTGAAGGCCTCCGCCTGCACGGTGTCGTACCGCTTGGCCCACACGTTCGACTGGTCGCTGACGCGAACGAGCTGCGCGCTGACCGCGACGGAACCGCCCGCCGGGCGAACGGCTCCCTCGACGACGTAGTCCACGCCCAGCTCGCGGCCGATGCGGGCCACGTCATTGTGATAGCCCTTGTGGCGCATGGCCGTCGTGCGGGCGATGACCGCGAGCGCCTGGGGCGCGAGCGCGGCCAGTTGCGTGATCATCTCGTCGGTGATCGCGTCGCCCAGGTATTCCAGCCCGGTGTCGCCTCCGAGGTAGACGAACGGAAGCACGAGCACCCTCGGCCGCCGCGCCACCGCGGCTTCGCCGAGCGCCGGTATGTCGGAGACGGCTGCGATGAAGCGGTAGCCGCGCTTGGGGAGGGTCTCGATATAACGGGGGTGGTCGGCGCTGTCACCGAGCGCTTCGCGCAGCCTGGCAATCGCGCTGTTGAGCGCGTTGTCGACATCGACGAATACTTGGTCGGGCCAGAGCCGCTGCCGCAGCTCCTCGCGGGTGACCGCCTCGCCGGCACGTTCGACCAGCGCCGCCAGCACGCGGAACCCCTGGTCGCGAAGAAGTACCCGCGCGCCGCGCTTGTACAGCTGTCCGGCCGCCAAGTCTATTTCGTAGGCGTCAAAGCGGATCCTGATCGCCACGATCGCTGTCTTGCGTTGCGGGGCGAAGTCTAGCCGCCCGCCGCCTTCGGGTCAATCGGAAAGGCGGACATCGGAAAGGCGGACTGGCCGGACTGGGATGGCGCACTGTGTGCGTCGTGGACGACCCGGCTAGCGCGTCTTGAGCTTCCTCACGTAGTCCTTGAACATCTCCGCCACCTTCGCAGACGGCTGCTTTCCCCCCAACTCCACCGCTTCGTCTGCCCACAGGATCGGAGTGTCGAGTGTCGGCTCCTTGTGGCCAGGGTAGACCTTCAGCTCCGCCACGAGCCTGGCGGGCTTCTCCGGGCCGAAGTCCTGCTGCAGCTCCGTGACGGCGAGCACGAGGTCCGCGTCCTCGATTCGGAAGACGACCTTGTAGCGGCCCCAGTCGCGCATCGCCTCCTCGACCTTCAGGCTGGCCCGAGAGCCGTTCGGGTTCCAGATGTCACGGTTCGTGGTCTGCTTCCCGGCCGCGCCGATGACGGCGACCGTCTTGGCGGTGAGCAGCGGGTTCGTATCCGGAGCCGGCGCGACGGGCTGTGCGGCCGGGACTTGCGTGGCCGGAGCCTGGGTGGCCGGGACGAGCGTGGCGAGGGCCTGGTCGCCCGAGGCTTGCGTGGCGGAGGCCTGTGTCGGCCAGGAGCGGGGCGCGCCAGCCACCGCGGTTTCCGCCGCGCCCGCCAGGACCGCGGCCACCAGGAACACGGGCAGAACGGTCGCTCGCTTCATTGATTACCTCGCCCCGCGGAACCTACCACAACCCGCAGTGTTCCCGCGAACAGAGGCCCCACCGGTGTCCCAAAACTGGGCACGGCGTTTGCGCTAATGGCCCGGCTGCGCGGAACCGATACCAAGCTCGGGAACGGAAGAGTTGTTCTGCCGCTCGAATACCGGCCTTCTGGCCGGAAGGGCGAGAGCCTGTCAACGCGATCAACCGGAAGGAGGGCAGAGTGGTCAAAACCGACGACCCGCGTGCGCTCCCGAAGGTGTATCGCGCGCCGAAGCTCACGGTCTACGGGAGCGTCCGCGACCTCACGAAGGGAACCGGCATCGGCCCCCTAGACAATGGCGTCTCAGGCAGTCACGCGATGCCGTTTCCGGGCAATGGCAACGGGCCAGGGCACTCGTAACCCTCGGGTCTGGTAGCGCCAGACTCGCTAAACTCGCCCGACCACGAAACTCGCCCACTAGGAAAGTCGCCCGACCCCCCAAACTCGCCCGACCAGCAAAGTCACCCGACCGCCAAAGTCACCCTGCTCTGACCCTGTCACCGATAGCTCTCCGCCTGCAGGCGGAACAGCGTCGAGTACGCGCCGCCGCGCGCCTCCAGTTCGTCGTGCGTTCCGCTCTCGACCACCCGTCCGTTGGCCAGCACGTAGATGCAGTCCGCCAGGCGCGCCGTGGACATGCGGTGGCTGATGAAGATGGCGGTCCGATCACGCGCGAGCTGCCGGAGCCGGCCGAACACCTCGTGCTCGACCTTCGCGTCGAGCGAGCTGGTGGGCTCGTCGAGGACGACGATGGCGGCGTCGCGGAGGAAGGCGCGGGCGAGGGCCACGCGCTGCCAGTCGCCGGTGCTCAGCTCCACCCCTTCCTCGAACCACTTGCCCAGCCTCGTCTCGTAGCCGTGGGGCAGGGCTTCCACCACGCTGTCCGCCCCCGGCCCGCCCGGCCGCCGCCCGGATGCGCGGTTCGTCCCCCATCGCACTCGAGGTCGCCGAACCCGATGTTCTCGCGCGCGGTGAGCTGGTAGCGCGCGTAGTCCTGGAACATCACCGTGATCCGCTTGCGCAGGTTGGCCGGGTCCCACTCCTGCATGTCCGCGCCGTCCACCAGGATCCGGCCCTCGGTCGGGCGATACAGCCCGCACAGCAGCTTGACCATCGTGGTCTTGCCGGAGCCGTTCTCGCCGGCAAGGGCCACGTGCTGGCCCGCCGGGATGCGAAGCTCACATCGTCCAGCGCCTTGTGCGTGCTGCCCGGGTAGACGTAGCTCACGCGGTCGAAGACGATCGCCCCTTCGGCAGCAGGCGGAGGGCCGAGGGCGGAGGCCGGTAGGTCAACAGGAGTAGGCGGAAGGCGGAAGGCACCTTCCGAGACCTTGAGGTCGAGGAAGTCGAAGAGATCGCCCAGGAACAGGCTGCCTTCGTAGAGATTCGCGAGGTTGTTGAGGGCGTCGCGCAACCAACCCTGGCCGCGCTGGAAGGCCTGGTAGTAGAGGACGAAGCCGCCGACGGTGATGGCGCCGCGCAGGGTGCCGACCGCGAGGAAGGCGTAGGTGGCGAAGATGGCCAGCGTCGCCCCGCCCTGCGCGAACGAGTCGGCGGTCGAGCGCCGGCGCGAGATCTCGAGCCGCTCGCCGCGCATGCGCGCCCGCAGGTCGCGGAACCGCCGCGTCAGCACCCCGCCAAGATCCAGCATCCGCAGTTCCTTGGCGTAATGCGAGTCGGTCAGCAGCGCGTGCAGGTACCAGGTGAGGCGCGCGTCGGCCGTGGTCTTTCGTCGCCAGAGATAGAGCTGCCCGGCGTAGTGCACGCGCAGCACCGCGGCCGGGACCGAGGCCAGGAACAGGACGAGGCCGACCGCCCAGTTGAGCGAGAGGAGCAGGCTCGCGGAGCGCGACGAGCGAGAGGCTCGCCTGCGCCGCCTGCAGCATGCTGTTCACCAGGTAGGTCGGCCGCCAGCCGGCCTCCTCCTGCGCGCGGTGCAGCATGTCGTGGTAGTGCGGGTCCTCGAAGTAACTGAGGTCGAGCGCGGCGGACTTTTCGTGGATGACGTCGCTGAGGTGGTCGGTAACGGTCTCGGTCTGGGCCTCCGCGACGTACGCCGCCAGGGATCGGGCGACGACCTCCAGGACCGCGACGGCGCCTGCGGCGGCGAGGATCCACAGGACCGGGCCCGCGCTGGGCGGTGCGCCGCCAGCCCCGGCTCCGGCGCCAGACGCCGGAGACACGACGCCGTGGAACGCCGCCGCGAGTGCGTCCACCAGCAGCTTGATCAGGTACAGCGTCGCCAGCGGCAGCAGGCCCTGCGCGGCCACGAGCGCCAGGCTCGCGGTCGTCCACCCGGGCGCGCTCGCCCAGACGAGGCGGAACGCCCGCGCGAGCAGGCGGCCGCGAAGCCGGGCGCGGGCGGCAAGGTCTGCGAATCGCATCGGCTGCCGCATCTTAGCACTTCGTGATCGGGAGCCATTTCCCCGTACCAGGATCGACGAGGCGGGGTCGACGAGGGGACTCGGGAGGTGGTCGAGCCAGCCGGGGGCTAGCGCGCCTCTTTCACCGAACGCGAATCGACACCCGCCTGCGGCTTGATCTGCAGGCGGAAGGACCCGAAGGAAGCCGCCACGTACTCGAGCAGTGCGTAGAGGAGCATGACGATCCCCATCATCTCCAGCCCTTCCTCGACCGTGGAGACGAGGGCGTAGCGCATGTTCTCCATGCCCATCGTGACCGCGAGGTAGGAGCCGATCATCTCGACTCCAATGGCGCCGGCCAGGTAGACGGCCGCGGAGGCAATCAGCCAGCGGGCGAAAGGCGGCGGAAGGGCAGCAAGGAAACGCAGGTAGGTCACGGCGAGGACCAGGAGGAAGGGAATCGCCACGAGGACCCAGGCGTAGTAGAGGTAGGGCGGCAGCGACACGAACTGCGAGATCTCGCCGCCGAGAATCGTCGAGACGAGCTCGTGGAGGGACGCCTCCTCGTCGATGCTGGCCAGCAGGAACAGGAGGGAAAGGCCGAGCCAGTGCTTCGCGAACCGGCGGTCGGCCCCCTGCCTGCGCCAGATGGCAATCAGGGCGAACAGCGCGGAGCAGCCGAGGATCGTCGCCGCCGAGTACCAGGCCGGGATGTTGCCCTCGAGATTCACGTCGAACAGCACCACGATGGGGGACATCCGGTGCACGCCCAGCCTGTATCTCGCGATCTGACCGGTGAGACTGAGTGCCAGGAGCACAACGACGGCGCACGTGAGCCCCAGGGCGACGGCGTGCGGGCGGATGACGAGTTGCGGCGGAGGCTGATGCGACGGAGACTCGCGCACGGCGTCGGCTGAGCAATACGCATGCCGGGTCACCCGCGCGCGTGTGTGGCGCATTCCTCGACAGCTCCTGGGACTGCGGAATGGAGAATTGAGAATGGCGAATTGAGAAGGCAGGGCTGGCGGTAGAATGGCGCCGCTTGGATCCCATCCAACGGTTGCCAAGGAGTCCAGACATGCCGTCCTATTCCGACAGTCCTGCAGGTGAACGCTTTCCGCTGCCCGCGCCCGAAGACGACGCCCGCGAGCTCGAGCGCATCGAGCGCCTCGTGGCCGACGGCCAGGGCCGAGGGCCGCGAAATCGTCGTCGTCATGGGCGTCGGCTTCGTCGGCGCGGTGATGGCCGCCATCGTCGCGGACTCGGTCCGGCGCGGACGGCACGCCCGGCAAGTTCGTGATCGGCTGCCAGCGACCCGAGCACGCGCAGCTACTGGAAGATCCCGCTCCTCTCGCGCGGCGAGTCGCCGGTCAAGGCCGAGGACCCCGAGGTGCGAGCCGATGATCCACCGCACGGTGGTGGAGAAGAAGACGCTCGTCGCCACCCACCACAGCGACTGCCTCCGCTTCGCGGACGTCGTCGTCGTGGACGTGCAGTGCGACTACGCGAAGCACGACCTCGGCAACATGAAGACGGGCAGCGCCGAGATGAGCGCGCTCGAGGCGACGATGAGGACGATTGGCGAGAGGATCCCGGCGTCGTGCCTGGTGCTCATCGAGACGACCGTGGCGCCGGGGACGACGGAGTTCGTCGCGTGGCCGATCCTGAAGCGCAGCGTTCGCGGCGCGCGGCATCGAGACGGAGCCGCTGCTCGCGCACAGCTTCGAGCGCGTGATGCCGGGCCGCGAGTACGTCCGCAGCATCCGCGACTTCTGGCGCGTGTGCTCCGGCTGCACGCCCGACGCGCGCGAGCGCGCACGGTGACGTTCCTCGGCGAGATCCTCAACACGCGCGACTTCCCGCTCACCGTGATGGACCGGCCGATCGAGTCCGAGACGACGAAGATCGTCGAGAACTCGTACCGCGCGACGATCCTCGCGTTCCTCAACGAGTGGAGCCTGTTCGCCGAGCGCAACGGCGTGGACCTGGTGAAGGTGATCCAGGCGATCAAGGTGCGGCCGACGCACAACAACATCATCTTCCCGGGACCCGGCATCGGCGGCTACTGCCTGCCGAAGGACGGCGGCCTCGGCTACTGGGCCTACAAGCACATCCTCGGCTTCGAGGACCAGGACCAGCTGTTCCGCATCACGCCGGCGGCCATCGACATCAACGACACGCGGGGCCTGCACGTGGCGGAGCTGGCGCGCGACGCGCTGCGCAACATGGGCCGCTACATCGCGGGCGCCAACGTGCTGCTGTGCGGCGCGAGCTACCGCGAGGACGTCGGCGACACGCGCTACAGCGGGTCGGAGCTGGTGGTCCGCAAGCTCACCGAGATGGGCGCGGAGATGCAGCGTGCACGACCCGTACGTGGACCACTGGTACGAGCTGGAGAGCCAGGACACCTACCCGGCGCCGGGCCACTCGTGGTCGCGCTTCTTCCGCAACCAGGCAGGGGCTGACCGAGCTGCGCGTGCAGAAGGACCTGCAGGCCAGGCGCTCGCGGGCGCGGAGGCGCTGATCCTCGCGGTGCGGCACGCGCCGTACCTCGCGCTCGACCCCGACCAGGTGGTGGCGTGGGCCGGCGCGCCGCTGGCGGTCGTGGACTGCTTCGGCATCCTGACCGACGACCGCATCCGGCGCTACTTCGAGCTGGGCTGCGAGGTGAAGGCGCTGGGCCGCGGCCACATCCAGCGGATCAAGGAGGAGGTGCGGGGCCGCCGGACGCAGGGCGCCGCGCTGTCGTAGGCGATCCGTGGGGGAGACCCTGCAATTCAAGACCTGACCCCACGGCCCCCTGAAACCAATTCGCCGCTTCCCGTCATGTTCTCCGTAGGACAGGGCACGCCAGGCCAGGAACCTGGACAGGCGTGACCGCTGCCAGCCGCCAGCTGCCTGCTGCCGGCTGAGCGGACGCGGGGAAAGCAGCAACGGAGGCGGCGATGAGGACGGGAACTGCAGCACGACATGCGGCGCTGGGCGCGGTGGCCTGGCTCTTGGCGGCAACCGGGACGTTCGCGCAAACGCCCGTCTCCGACTTCGGCCAGGTTCCCACCCGCGTGCGGGTTGGCGACACCGTCTACGTAACGGACAGCTCCGGCCGCCAGCACAAGGGCATGCTCTTCGACGTGTCGGCATCTCGGCTGGTGCTCGAGTCCGGCGGCAAGCGGCGGGATTTCCCGGCAGGGCAGGTCGCGGCGATCAGCTGGCGCGCGCCCGACTCCCTTGGGAACGGCGCCCTGGCCGGCATGGCGGTCGGCGCGGGATTGACGGGCATCGCCCTCCTCGGCTCATGCGGCTCGACCGACTGCGGCGGGTGGGCGTTCCTCGCCATGCTCGCGTACGGCGGCATCGGCGCCGGCATCGGGGCGGGCATCGACGCGCTCATCCCCGGGAAGATGATCCCGGTCTACAGGTCCGCGAGCGGCACGCAAGGCGCGAGCTTCTCGTTCTCGCCGATCCTGTCGCCCCGGCGGCAGGGCCTGGCGGCCACCGTGCGGTTCTAGTCTCGCCAGCCAACCCGGGCGGCGAGGACGGGGCAGAATCTGCGCCCCGCCTCGCCGCGGGATCCTCGGGCTCCGAACGTTACGGGTTGACCTTCACCCACCCCCACATCTTGTCGATGAAGTGCGGGAGCACCCCGCAGACGACGAGGTAGGTTCCCGGGTTCGGGAACTGCACGACCTCGACCCGGTCCTGCGGGAACAAGCTCGGATCCAGGCCCCGGTAGACGCGATTCTCGGGGTCGTTGATGAGCGGGGGCCCCGGCTGGTTGGTGGTCGGCACCGTCAACGTGGCGTCGATGTCATCGGGCTGCGTGCCGTTGCCGTAGACCAGGATGTGGTGGAAGCCGGCGATGATGAAATTCACCGTCCCGCCGGCCTTGATCGTCGTTTCGTTGGGAATCAGCTGATGCCCGTTCGGCTTGACAGGCGCCCCGAGGTTCGGAAATCGATCGAGCGCCGGTTCCAGGCCCGTGGACCACTCGCCGAAACTCACCGTCGCGGTCGCCAGGGGCCCGCTAACCGGCTCGTGCTGGTGCCCGCCCTGCGGCTTCGTGGACTCGGCGGCAGCGTCGCCGCTCCCAAGCGGCAACGAGGCCAGTGCCACGGAACCGACGCCCGCCTTTGCGATGAACTCTCTCCGCTTCATCAGCCATCCTCCTTGTCCGGCTGCACGGCCGGCGGCGCGGATCCAAGCAATGGCCGCGCCCGGAAGACAGGCGAGGAAACACTAGCAAATGCGCGGGCAGATAACGCGGATGAGGCCGCATATTTACGGGTTGCGTCGGAGGCTTACGTGGGGCGGTGGACCACAAACAGCGCCATCGTCAGCCGAGCCGGCACGCCAAGTTACGCCACGGTCGCCGATGTCGCACCTTGACGCTACCCCGCTGACGCAGAGCTGGGTGAGAATGGCGACTCGAGACGGCTCGCGCCGTTCTCTTTCGACCCGCAACCGCGCCCCCGCGCCCCCTTGCCCTCGCCCCCCTGCGTGCCAGCCTCCTTTGCCGCGCTCGTCGTTTTTTTTTCGAGGTCTCCGTGCACCTGGTCTGCCGGGAGTTGATAGCGATCTGCGACATGCGCGAGATGGCCGGGGAGACAGAGAGCGCGGAGCCAGCGCTGGGAGGGAACTCGTGAGCCTCGAGCCGCTGGACCCTCTGGCCCCCTCTGTCGCCCCGGCCCGTTCTGACAGTCCCGGGCGGGCGGCGACGGCCGAAGGAAGCGGGCAGTGGAGTCGTGATGTTTCGGGCGGCCGGCCGGCTGCGTATCGCGGCCCGGACGGGGGATGCCGCGGCGCAGACGAGGCCCGGCTGGTGGTCGTGATCGTAATGGGTGAATACGCCGCGTCCCGGGGCCGGACCCCTGGCGCTACAGGTCCCGCCCGCGGGTGCGGGAGCCTGGGACCGTGCTCCTGAAGATCATCGTGCTCGAGGCCACATCGTGAATGGTACCAGTTCAGCGCTGTGCGGATTGTCGGTAGTTGTGGGCGACGATGGCGCCGTACGCGCCGTTGAGGGCGGCCATCAGGACGATTCGCGGCGGGGCGGTTCTTCTTCCACAACCGCTCGGTCAGGTAGATTGTGCCGGCGGTGGCGCCGGCCTTCACCGCAAGCATCGCGGCGCTGCTGTCCGCGAAGCTGCCCACGATTGGGTTCGCCTCCTGACCTCCCGAGTCCAGCGCGCGCACCGTGCTTGCGACATCGGCGACCTGTAGCGCCGCGAACGACACGTAGAGCGGCACGAGGGGCGACGGGCGGCGAGGCGAAGTGGGGAACCAGATCGGCGGTCCGACCTCGGCGACACCCGGCAGGGGCTCCGCCGCGGGCGCCGGGTCAGCCGGCAACGTCAGGGCGAGGGTGATCCCGGGGGCGACATGTCCCCGGCGAGACGGGCCGGTGCGGTCGAGGGCGTGGGGATTTCGGGCGGCCGCATGTCCGCGACACGACCCGGTGAGGCCGAAGGAGCCTCCGCCTGGGGCACCGGCGCCGCGACGACGACCGCCGCCGGGGGCGGCGGTACGGGGTGAACCGCCGGGAGGGGAGGCTCGCTCGACGCGCGCCCGCGCGCCTCGAGGGCCGCAGCCGACGCGGCGGCCAGCGGGCTCGTCCCGGCCACTGCGCGCGGAACCGCGGCAAATGGCTGCGCCGCTACCGGTCCGGCGTCGGCACCGGCCACCACCACCACCAAGAGACAGATCGACTCGACACGAGAGGGGGCCGGGAGCTGCATAGGCTTCTCGGGGGCACACGCCCCGGCTCGGTCGGAGTAGCACGTGCTGTGCCTGCGGAGGCGCGAGCGGTCGAGCCAATTCGAGGTAAGCGACCCGGAAGAGATCGTGGCGGCGGACTCTATGGCGGCCCGGGACCGCGAGGTTCAATCATGGAGACTAAAGCGACCCGACAAGAGACCAGAGGCTCCATCAATCCTCCCGCTTGCCCGGCCTCGGTGGCTTCGGCGGGCAAGCGGGTGACTTCCGAGGTCCCGCCTTCGCCCGAGAGCCTTGGTGGCTTCGGCGGGCAAGCGGGCGACTTTCGAGGTCGACTTCCGAGGTCGCTGGCTGAAGCTCGCCAATGCGGCCGATGGCGGGGGCCCCGGAACGCCGTGCCTGCTTACTTCTCAATCCTCCTGTTGCTCGTCGTGTCCTGGGGCGCGTTCGCCTTCGGCGCCGTGTACGACTGGCGTACCGGCCGCTCCTCTGGGGGTGCGCCGGCGTCGGCCTGCTCGGGCTGGTTGCGCCGGGCGCGAACGGCCACGGCCGTCGCGCGTTCAATTGGCCGATTGCCGTCGCGCTTGGGCTGCTTCTGGCCGCCGTTGGCGTGCAGTTGTTGCCGCTCGCGCCCGGGACGATCGCTCGACTGAGCCCGGCGACGGATTTGTTGCTCCGGAAGCACGACGTCCTATACGCGCTTGCCGCCCGCGCCCCGGAGGTCCCCTACCGGCATCCGCTGTCGATTCGACCCGGGCGGCACGTGGCTGGGCCTCGCCTGCCTGGCCGCGTTCGGCGCGTTGCTGCTCGGAACTGCCCGCGCGCTGGGACGCCGCTCCCTCCACGCGCTCGCCGGCGGTCTCGCCGTGGTCGGCCTGGTGCTCGCGCTGACCGGCATCGTTCAATCGGGCCTCGGTGTTCGGGACCGCGAGGCGACCGGCCTCATCTACGGCTTCTGGAAGCCCAGCTTTCGACCGGAATTTCCGGATCATCGACGACAAGCTCGAGCGAGTGTAGTCGCGGGCTTCGCCAGCCCCTTCGTCTTCAGCCCGATTGAGGTACAATCCAGGTGCCATGCCGATTTACGAGTTCGAGTGCCTCGACTGCCACCGGAAGACCACCGCACTCGTCATGGTGCGCGCGCGCATTCACGAGGTTCGCTGCAAGAAGTGCGGGAGCGCGAACCTCGAGAAGCTCTTCTCGCGCTTTGCCATGCCGAAGTCGGAGGAGGCGCGCCTCGAGTCCCTGGCCGACCCCTCGGCGATGGGCAACATCGACGAGAACGACCCCGCCAGCGTCGCCCGTTTCATGAAGAAGATGGGCCGGGAGATGGGCGAGGATCTCGGCGAGGACATCGACCAGGCGATCGAAGAGGAGATGGCCGGTGGCGGGGGCGAGGGAGACGCCGGGGAGGGCGGCGGACCCGGCGATACCGGAGTTGAGAATTGAGAGTTGAGAAACAGGAATTGAGAACCTGAGTGTCGCTGCGAATCGCGTTCGACCTTGACGGGACCCTCGCCGACATGGAGCCGGCGTTGGAGGAAATAGCCGCCCGGCTGTTCCCCCAGGCGCCGGATTGGCCGGACGCCCGACCAGGCCCCGGGCAGGCTGGCTCCGCCCCCGCGACGACGCCGAACCAGGACCAGGAGACGGCCGGCGACGAACTCACGCCCGAGGAAGAGCAGCTCGAGCCCCCGAGCGTGCGGATGCTCACGCGGCGACAGCAGCACGCCATCTGGGACGAGGTGCGGCGCACCGAGAACTTCTGGGAGTCGCTCGGCGAGACCGAGCCGGGCATCGTCTCGCGCATCGCGGCCATCGCCGACGAGCGCCGCTGGGAGGTGCTCTTCATCACCACCCGGCCGGAAAGCGGCGGCGACACCACGCAGCGCCAGAGCCAGCGCTGGCTGGCGGCGCACGGCTTCGCGCTCCCCAGCGTCTTCGTCGCCTCGGGGTCTCGCGGCAAGATCGCCGCGGCCCTCTCCCTCGACATCGTCGTGGACGACCGCGCCGAGAACTGCCTCGACGTGAAGCTCGACTCGCAGGCCCGCTCGGTCCTGGTCGCGCGCGACGCGAACCCTCAGGCAGCGGCCAACGCCCAACGCCTCGGCATCGATGCGGTAGCATCCGTGGGTGCGCTGCTCGACGAGCTCACCGCGGCACCGCCCGCGAAGCCTTCGCTGTTCGGCCGCCTGAAGACGATGATCGGGGCGGGAAAACGCTGACCCACTCCTAGCGCAGCTGCAGCTCGATGACCGGGATCTCGACGTCCGGCTTCAGGATCGGCAGCCGGAGGACCAGGTCCCCGGCGCGGCCTTCCTCCGCGATCCACGTCGTGTCCTTCCGGGCGCTCATGCGGATCTCGGACGCGTCGTGGAGCAGCTGCGCGTATTTCACCTTCTCGGCGTAACCCGGGAGCACCAGCTCGCCCATCGGCCACGCGAGCACGTGCACGTAGAGGCGGTTGGTCTTCGGGTTGTAGGTGAGCAGCGTGTTGGCGGGCGTCTTGAACGCGGCGGGCGCCTGCGTGCAGCCGTAGATGGACGACGAGTTCACCTTCATCCACCGGCCGAACGCCTGCAGGCGGTCGAGGGCGCGCTGATTGAAGGTGCCCCGGGCCGTGGGGCCGACATTCATGAGCAGGTTGCCGCCCTTGCTGACCGAGTCGATCAGCAGCTCGATCAGCTGCGCGGGACTCTTCCAGCTCGTCTCGTCGCGGTAGTATCCCCACGATCCCGAGAACGTCTGGCACGTCTCCCACGGCACCCGCACGCCGTTCATCGTCACCCACTCGCTCGGCTTGAACTGCTCGGGCGTCCGGAAGTCCCAGCCGCCCGGGACGTTCATCAGGTCCAGCCGGTCGTTCACGATGATGTTCGGCTGGAGCTCGCGGACCATCTTCAGCAGGCCGACCGAATCCCAGTCGTCGCGCCCCTTGCCGTGCTTGCTCGAGGTGAACGAGAAGTCCAGCCAGATGATGTCGATCTTTCCGTAATTGGTGAGCAGCTCGCGCACCTGGTCCTTGAGGTACTGACGGTACACGGCCATGTCGCGGCCCTTGTTCAACGTCTCGTACTCGGCGTCGGTGGCCGCGCTCTGCGGGTGATTGCTGTCGATCGTGTAGGACGGATGATGCCAGTCGAGCAGCGAGTAGTAGAAGCCGACCTTCAGGCCTTCGGCCCGGAACGCCTCGACCCACTGCTTGATCAGGTCGCGCTTCGCGGGGGTGTTGGTCGCCTTGTAGTCCGTGAACTTCGAGTCGAACAGGCAGAAGCCCTCGTGGTGCTTCGAGGTGATGACGGCGTACTTCATCCCCGCCTGGCGCGCCTGGCGCGCCCACTCGCGCGGCTCGTACAGGTCCGGGTCGAACGCCTCGAAGAACTTCTGGTAGTCGGCGTCGGCGATCCGCTCGCGCTTCTTGACCCACTCGTGACGGGCCGGCAGCGCGTAGAGACCCCAGTGGATGAACATGCCGAAGCGGGCATCCGTCCACCATTGCAACCGCGCTTCCTTCTGGGCGGCCGTTTCGGACGGCAGTTGCGGCAGGGGACGATCGGCGGCGCCGAGCACGCCGACACACAGCGCCAGCACCATCGCGGACAGGCAGGCACGCATGGGTCCTCCTCGTTACAGTGCAAAGTGCAGAGTGCAAAGTGCAGAATGCGGACGGCGAGAGTCTACAGCCTCTGGCGTTCGGAATGCGAGACGGACGGGCGGGATGCGACCGCCGGGCATGCGCCAGGCGGGATGCAATGGGCGGGATGCGACCCGACCTGAAAAGTCACCCGCATGCCCGCCGAAGCGGGCGAAACGGCGGGGCGAAGGCGGGGCCTCGAACTACTTCTTACCGCGCAGCCTGGGCATCCTCGTCTTGTGCGCCGGCGCGGGGCCGCCGCTCGTGTCCTCGCCTTCGGTCGGTGCTTCACGGGGCGGACGCGCCGTGCGGCCGGCCGCGCGCTCCGGCGGTCCCGGGATGATGCCAATGCGCTCGGGATCTCCCGGGGCGAAGGGCTCGGGGTTCTCGCTCGGACGCGGGGGCCGGTCCGGGCTCTGCGGACGCTGCGGCTCCGGCGGCACACGGCGCTCGTCGGGTGCGTCGGGCGTGGGATTACCAGGCTTCTCGACGCGCTTGCGCGGCTCGAACTCCTCGTTCTCGGCCTGTGCGCGGGGCGCGCGGGGAGCCGCCGGGCGGTCGCCTTGCCACGGTTTCCGCTCGCCGGCCGCGCCTGCCGGTCCGCGTTGATCGCGCTGCCAGGGCTTGCGGTCGCCGGCGCCACCAGCGGGCCCGCGTTGATCGCGCTGCCAGGGCTTCCGCTCGCCGCTCGCGCCTGCCGGTCCGCGTTGATCGCGATCTCGTTGCCAGGGCTTGCGCTCACCGGCGCCACGCCTGTCAGGCGGCAACTGCCCACTTGGCGATTGTCTATTGGGATCTCGCGTTCCCTGGTCAGTTGGCCCCTTGCCAAATGATCCGGTTCGTCCCTGATCGCGTTGCCAGGGCTTGCGCTCCGCCCCTGCACCGCCGCGATCGCCCTGCCACGGTTTCCGCTCGCCGGCCGCGCCTGTGGGCCCACGTTGATCGCGCTGCCAGGGCTTGCGCTCGCCGGCGTCACCAGCAGGCCCGCGCTGATCGCGATCTCGTTGCCAGGGCTTGCGCTCACCGGCGCCACGCCTGTCAGGCGGCAACTGCCCACTTGGCGATTGTCTATTGGGATCTCGCGTTCCCTGGTCAGTTGGCCCCTTGCCAAATGATCCGGTTCGTCCCTGATCGCGTTGCCAGGGCTTGCGCTCCGCCCCGGCACCGCCGCGATCGCCCTGCCACGGTTTCCGCTCGCCGGCCGCGCCTGTGGGCCCACGTTGATCGCGCTGCCAGGGCTTGCGCTCGCCGGCGCCACCAGCAGGCCCGCGCTGATCGCGATCTCGTTGCCAGGGCTTGCGCTCACCGGCGCCACGCCTGTCAGGCGGCAACTGCCCACTTGGCGATTGTCTATTGGGATCTCGCGTTCCCTGGTCAGTTGGCCCCTTGCCAAATGATCCGGTTCGTCCCTGATCGCGTTGCCAGGGCTTGCGCTCCGCCCCGGCACCGCCGCGATCACCCTGCCACGGTTTCCGCTCGCCGGCTGCGCCTGTGGGCCCACGTTGATCGCGCTGCCAGGGCTTGCGCTCGCCGGCGCCACCAGCAGGCCCGCGCTGATCGCGATCTCGTTGCCAGGGCTTGCGCTCACCGGCGCCACGCCTGTCAGGCGGCAACTGCCCACTTGGCGATTGTCTATTGGGATCTCGCGTTCCCTGGTCAGTTGGCCCCTTGCCAAATGATCCGGTTCGTCCCTGATCGCGTTGCCAGGGCTTGCGCTCCGCCCCGGCACCGCCGCGATCACCCTGCCACGGTTTCCGCTCGCCGATCGCGCCTGCCGGCCCGCGTTGATCGCGATCGCGCTGCCAGGGCTTGCGGTCGCCGGCGCCACCAGCAGGCCCGCGCTGTTCGCGATCGCGTTGCCAGGGCTTGCGCTCCGCCCCGGCACCGCCGCGATCACCCTGCCACGGTTTCCGCTCGCCGGCCGGCGCCTGGATCCCGCGCTCTTCTCTCTTCCACGGCGCGTTGCCCGCTTGCTCGCGTGCGAGCGACGCCGCCTTCTTCTCGCGACGCTTGCGAGCCTGGAACGTCTCCTTCTTGAACTTCTCGCGCGGATCGCGGTGCTCGCCGCCCGGGCGCCACCCGCGATCGCGCCGTTCCGGCTTCTCGCCGGGTGCCCCACTGTCTCCCGCCTTCTCGCCGTCCCCCGCGCCGCGCGCGGGCGGTGCGCCGCCTTCACTGTCCGCCGGCGGCCGGCGCGCGAAGCGGCCAGGCCCTCGCGGCCCCGCAGTCCGCGCGCTGCCCGGCACCCGGCTCCCCGCCTCCTCTGGCGTGTTCCAGAGCTGGCCCCTCGCAAACCACTTCAGCTCGGCGCCCGGGTTCTTCCCCTGCAGTTGCTTCAGCGCCGGCAGCAGTTCCTCGCGCTTCCCGGCCCGGAACGCGGTGGGCTGGCCGTCGAGGATGATGGTCCAATAGGTAAAGCGAGGAGGCATAAATTGCTTACGGTGTCATTTGGTGATTTGGTGATTTGGTGACTGGTTGATTTGATTTGTCGATTTGGTGATTGATTGATTTGGCCGCGGCTCCCGGCCCGGCCGGCCCTTCGCTCGGCCAACCACCCAATCACCAAATCCACCAATCTCCCAATCAAATCAACCAATCAACCAATCAACCAATCACCAAATGACACGTCACTAATTTTCCGTGAGTCTCTTGAGCTTCTCCACCAGCGTCGTTCGCTTCAGGTTCAGCAGCTGGGCCGCGCGGCCCTTGTTCCCGCCGGTGCGCTCGAGCGACTGGCGAATCAACTCGCGTTCCACGTTCGACACGTACTCGTCGAAGTCGATCCCGTCCTCGGGCAGCGCGAACTCCGGGGCGAAGTCGGCGCCCCTGCTTCCTGGATGTCGGGCGGCAGGTCGAGCAGCTCGATCTGCTGCCGGCCCGCGCTCAGCGCCACCGCCCGCTCGAGCGCGTTCTCCAGCTGGCGCACGTTGCCGGGCCACGCGTAGGCCATCAGCCGCCGCATCGCCTGCTGCGACACGGTCATCACCGGCCGGGGCGGCGACAGCTCCCGGCAGAACTTCTCCAGGAAGTGCTGCACGAGGATCGGGATGTCCTCTTTCCGGTCGCGCAGCGGCGGCAGCACCATCGGGATGACGTTGAGCCGGTAGTAGAGGTCCTCGCGGAAGCGGCCGTCGCGCACCATCTGCACCAGGTCGCTGTTGGTCGCCGCGATCACGCGGACGTCCACTTTCGTCGGCCGCGAGTCGCCCACCTTCTCGAACTCGCGCTCCTGCAGCGCGCGCAGCAGCTTCATCTGCAGCGCGACGCTCATCGTCCCCACCTCGTCGAGGAAGAGCGTGCCGCGGTGCGCCTGCTCGAAGCGGCCGGGCCGGTTGCCGACGGCGCCGGTGAACGCGCCGCGCACGTGGCCGAACAGCTCGGCCTCGAGCAGCGTCTCGGGAATCGCGCTGCAGTTCAGCGCGACGAAGCGCTGCGCCTTCCGCGGGCTGTTGTGGTGGATCGCCCGGGCCACCAGCTCCTTGCCCGTGCCCGTCTCGCCGGTGATGAGGACCGTGCTGTTCGTGGCGGCCACGGTCTCCAGCAGCTGGAAGAGATTCCGCATCGACCGGCTGCGGCCGATGATGCCCTCGAACCGGTAACGCTGCTCCAGCTGCGATCGCAGGTACGCGTTCTCCGACTTCAGCCGCCGCTGCTCGAGCGCGCCGTCGAGCACGAGCACCAGCTCCTCGAACTGGAACGGCTTGGTGATGAAGTCGGTCGCGCCGCGCTTGATCGCTTCGACCGCGTCCTTCACGGTGCCGAACCCGGTCACCACGATGCCGATGATGTCGGGGTAGCGCGAGAGGGCCGCCTCGAGGACCTCGCTGCCGTCGATGCCCGGCAGCCGGAGGTCGGTGATGACGATGTCGAAGGCGAACTCGGCCAGGCGCTCGATCGCCTCCTCGCCGTTCGACACCTGCACCACGTCGTAACCACGCTCGGCCAGACGCTCGGCAACCACCTCCCGAAGCGCGGCCTCGTCTTCGACGTATAAGAGATGTTTTGTGTTTTCAGGCATTTAGGTAAGCGCCGGTATTTTGACACAGCCGGGGTCCGGGGGAAAGGACGAAGTGGACGGCGGACCGTGGCGACGCCGGAAAGTCACCCGCTTGCCCGCCGAAGCCGATTGGCGAGGGCGGGGCCACGGAAGTCATCCGACCAGGAGAGTCGCCCGACCACCTAAATCCAGCCCCAGCCAGACATTTGCAACCTGAACACTAAGGCCCGCGCGTGGTCGCTCCGATAACCTTGTCTGAGTGGGCCTATTTTACCGGGCGCGGGGGCGCCAGGAGGAGCTCACGATGCCCATCGTCCGCGGGAACCCCATGAACTCTCTGCTGAAGGCCACCGTGACCCCTCGAACCAACCTCGATGCCGCCGGCGACCTCGGGGGACTGTTTCACCGCCTCAACAACGAGCTCGGAATCATCCTCTCGCACGCCGAACTGCTCGAGGCGAAGGCGACCGACGACATCAGCCGGTCGCGGGCCGCGCAGGTGGTTGCAAGCGTGCTGGACGCCATGGGCACTGCGCGGGCGATTCGGACAAGGGTTACCGAGATTACAAGGGAATAACGCCCGGCGACCGTCTGCCTGCCAGCCCGCTGCGGCATCGGCACCTGGCATTTTGCACTTTGCACTCTGCACTTTGCACTTTGCATCTGCATTCTGCACTTTGCACTCTGCACTTTGCCCTGCCTCCGTTCTCTCTCCGTCCGAAACCCCTTACATCCCTGGCTCATCCGTCACGGTTTTGGCAGCCCCTTTCGGGGTGCCCGTCAACATTTTGACGCTCTGATGGAAATCGACACAACCACCCGGGCGACCGTTTCCGCGCGCCATGGCTGAGTAACAGTTTGAGACAACTGCACTTACGGGCCTCCATCTCATCGGGTCTTCCGTCTTCCGCAAGGTGTTCCGTTCTGGCACTGCCGTTGCGAATGGATGGGCCGCAACGCCGCGGACCGGCAGCACCCGGGTCGCGGCCAGACACCGACAAACGTCCGAAGGAGTTCCCATGCAGGCCCATCCGATTCCCGCCCACGAGAGCCGCCGCGTTGTTGCCGGCCTTCCCTTCGTCGAAGCGCTGGCGCGGCGCCTTGCCTCGTCGATGCCGCACTCGATCGACATCGGCGACCTGGTGCAGGACGGCGTGCTGGGCCTGATCGACGCCGCGCACCGGTTCGACGAGGACCGCGGCATCAAGTTCGAGACCTTCGCCGAGCGGCGCGTGCGCGGCGCGATGATCGACGCGCTGCGGCGCGAGGCCTGGCCGCGCGGCGTCCGCCGTCAGCGCCGCGAGCTCGAGGCCGCCCGCGAGACGCTGCGCCGCGAGCTGGGTCACGAGCCGTCGCTGGCCGACCTCGCCGCCAAGGTCGGCTCCGACGAGAAGCGCCTCAACCGCACCATCCTCCGCATCAACACGATCGAATCCACCTCGCCGCTCGCGTCGGCGGATCACCTCGACGAGACCTCGCTGCCGGCCGCGCTCGTGCCGTCCGAGCCCGAGGCTCCCGATGCCGCCTACGAGCGCACCGAGGTCAACGACCGCGTTCGCACCGCGATCGCGTCGCTGCCGCCGCGCGAGCGCAGGCTGATCGGGCTCTACTACTATCGGCGAAGTGACGATGAAGCAGATTGGCGCCGAGCTGGGCGTGAACGAGTCGCGCGTGTCGCAGCTGCACGCGCGCGCGATCCAGCGGCTGCGCCAGGCGCTCGAGCCGACCGAGCGGCGCTCGCACCCGCCGATCGTCACGGCGCTCTCGCCGCGCGTGCCCGCCGCCGCGCCGCGGCCGGTGCTGCCGTTCGAGCCGCGCCCGGTGATGGCGAAGGCCGCGCTCCCGGCGCCGAAGCCGGTGATGGGTCTGGAGGGCGAGGAAATGCCGTTGGCTGCGGTGCTGCCCTACGCGAGCAGCTCGCGCGCGGCGCGGAGCAAGTCGGCGAGCCTGAACGGCTTGGCCAGCCAGCGGCAGCCGCTTTCCTCGAGGAAGCGCTCCGCCTCGGCGCCGACCACGTCGCCGGTCACGAAGATGACGCGCCGCGCGAGCGCGGGCTTCGCGGCCGCGATCGCCCGGTAGAACTGCATGCCGTCGACGCGCGGCATCTTCAGGTCGCAGATCACCACGTCGTAGGCGCGCGCGTCCACGCGCCCCAGCGCCTCCTCCCCGTCGCCGGCGCGGTCCACCGAGAACCCCGCGTCGGCGAGCCCCTCCACCACCGCGGCCGCCAGCGCCGGCTCGTCCTCCACCACCAGCACCGTCGCGCCCGAGGGCATGCCCTCCTTCATCGCCTCGGCCGCCGGCTGCGGCGCGCGCACCACCTGCGCGTCGCCGGTCGGCAGCTCGACGAAGAACGACGCGCCCTGGCCGGTTGGCGTCCCCACCCAGATGCGGCCGCCGTGCTCCTGGACGATCGCGTAGGCCACGGTCAGGCCGAGGCCGGTGCCCTTGCCCACTTCCTTCGTCGTGAAGAACGGGTCGAAGACCTTGGCCTGCACCTCTTCCGGCACCCCCGGCCCATCGTCGTTCACTTCGAGGATGACCGTGTCGTTGGAGGCGTTGTGCCACGTGCGGACGACGAGCGTGCCGCGGCCGTTGGCCGACAGCATGGCCTGCTCGGCGTTGATGACCAGGTTCAGCAGCACCTGCTGGAGCTGGTGCGGGTCGGCGAACACCTGCGGGAGGCCGGCGGCGAGCGCCTCGATGACCTGGATGTTGGTGACGCGCTGCTCGTAGGAGCGCAGCGCGAGCGTCTCGCGCACGACGTGGTTGAGATCGACCATCGTGCGCGTGGTGTGCCGCTTGCGCGCGAAGGTGAGCAGGTTGCGGACGATGCGCGCGGCGCGCTCGGCTTCCGAGAGGATCACCTCGAGGCCGCGCCGGGTGGCCTCGTCCGACTGCTTCGGCGCGAGGCGCTCGGCCCACGTGAGGATGGTGGCCAGCGGGTTGTTCAGCTCGTGCGCGATGCCGGAGATCGTCTGGCCGAGCGAGGCCATCTTCTCGGCCTGCAGCAGCTGGTGATAGAGGTCTCGCGTCTGGTCGTCCAGGCGCTTCCGGTCGCTGACGTCGCGGACGAGGGCCTCGACCAACAGGGCGCCGCCCTTGAACGGGTCGGCCTGCGCGGTGATCTCGATCCAGATGGGCGTGTAGTCCGCGCGGCGCACGCGGACCAGGAAGTCGGTGACCGAGCCGTCGCGGGTGAGATGCTCGAGCAAGTTGGGGCGGGCGAGTGGATCCACGAAGCGGCTGGCCTCGAACGGCCGGACCGACGAGTCCTCCGCGTCGGCCGGGTAGCCGAGCATCAGCTTCAGGCGCGGGTTGATGGCTGCCGTGTGGTCGGAGGAGGGGCCGAGGACGCCGACGAAGACCCCGGCCTGCGCGCGGTCGAAGAGCCGTGCGAGCACATCGGCGCGCGACGCGCCCTGGGAGAGGCCGCCGGCCCCCGGAGGAGATGGCACGGGGGGATTATAGCGAAAGCAGAATGCAAAATGCAGAATGCAGAATCACAACGCAGAACGCCGCTGCGCGAGAAGAGGGTGACACGAGAAAAGGGCGACACTCTCCATCTCACCTCGGGCGAGTGCGGTCGCTACGAAAGAGAAAGAGTCACCCTTTCTTTCCGCCCTTTGGCCCGAAGAAGAAGACGAGGACGCCCACGATTGCGAGCAGCCCGCCGATTGTGACGACAACCTGCGCGGAGTCCATGTATCGGATCTTCGCACATCCCGAGCCGACGCGGTTGCCTGGGGCGGGTGGCGCTCGCCAAGCGAACCCGTTGGCTGCGACGCCCGGCAGAGTAGAAGAAACGGGGCGAGCGACCAACGTCCCGCAACACCAGGGTCGGGAGACGTGGGAGGACCGCTAGTCGAGAGTCTCCCGACCCGGTCTTGCAGACCACCGACGGTAAGTCGCCGCCCCGTTTCTTTGGCAGGGCAGGGGGTGAGCGGGCGAGCACCACCCGCCCCAGGCGGCCGCAGGCCGCGGCGTGACAGGTGCGCGCGTCAGCTTCTCAGGCGGAGACTGTTGGCGAGGACCGACACGCTGGAGAACGACATCGCCGCGGCGGCGAGCATTGGGTTGAGGAGCCAGCCGGTGAAGGGGTAGAGCGCGCCGGCGGCGATCGGGATGCCGATGACGTTGTAGATGAACGCCCAGAACAGGTTCTGCTTGATGATCCGCAGCGTGCGCTTCGAGAGGCGGACGGCCTCGGCGACGCCGTTCAGGTCGTTCCGCATCAGCGTGATGTCCGCCGCCTCGATCGCGATGTCCGTGCCGGAGCCGACGGCGATCCCGACGTCGGCCTGGGCGAGCGCGGGCGCGTCGTTGATGCCGTCGCCCACCATCGCCACCACGCGGCCCGCTGCCTGGAGCGCCTTCACCTCGCGCGCCTTGCCGTCGGGCAGCACGCCCGCGATCACGCGGTCGATCTCGCCGCCCGGCGCCACCTCGCGCGCGATTGCCCGCGCGGTCGCCTCGTTGTCGCCGGTGATCATCGCGATCTCGAGGCCCATCGCCTTCATGTGCTTGAGCGCCTGCGCCGACTCGGGGCGGGGTGTATCGGCGAGACCGATCAGGCCACGAAGAAGGCTCTGGGCTTTGGGCTCTTGGCTCTCGGGAGGCTGCCTGCTGCCCGCGGCCGGCTGCCCGCTGGCCGCGACGAACATGAACGTCCGAGCGGAGCGGGCCAGAGAGTCCATGCCGAGCGCGAGGGGCGAGGTGTCGATGCCCTCCTCGTCCATCAGGCGCCCGTTGCCGATCACGACCCGGCGGCCGTCCACCGTGGCAACGATGCCGTGGCCGGGGACCGCGCGGAACTCGCGGGGCTCGGACAGCGCGAGCCCGCGTTGCGAGGCGGCGCGCACGATGGCCTGCGCGAGCGGGTGTTCGGAGGCGCGCTCGGCGGAGGCGGCGAGCGCGAGCAGATCGTCGGCCGCAACCCCCGCGACGGGCAGGACATCTGTCACCTCGGGCCGGCCGCTGGTGATCGTCCCCGTCTTGTCGAGCACGACCGTCGTGATCTGACCGGCGCGCTCGAGGATCTCGCCGCCGCGGATGAGGATGCCCTTCTCGGCACCCTTGCCGGTACCGACGAGGATCGCGGTCGGCGTCGCCAGGCCCATCGCGCAGGGGCAAGCGATGATCATCACGGCGACGAAGCTGACCAGCGCGGGCGTGAAGCGGTTGCCCTCGGGCATCAGGTTGAACCACACGACGAAGGTCAGGATGGCCAGGCTGATCACCACCGGCGTGAAGTAGCCGGAGATCACGTCGGCGAGGCGCGCGATCGGCGCGCGGCTGGCCTGCGCCTCCTGCACGAGCCGGATGATCTGCTGCAGCGTCGTCTCGCGGCCGACGCGGGTGGCCCGGAAGCGGAAACTCCCCGTCGAATTCACGCTGCCGCCGAACACGCCGGCGCCCGGCTCCTTGTCCACGGGCAGCGACTCGCCCGTGAGCATCGACTCGTCCACGGCGGACGTGCCCTCCACCACCTCGCCGTCCACGGGGATCCGCTCGCCCGGCCGGACGATGACGATATCGCCGCGGCGGACGCTGGCGACGGGCACTTCGGACTCCACGCCGTCGCGGACGACGAGCGCGGTTCGGGGCTGCAGGTGGATCAGGCGCTTGATGGCCTCGGACGTGCGGCCCTTGGCGCGCGCCTCGAGCAGGCGGCCGAGCAGCACGAGCGCGATGATGGCGGTGGCCACCTCGAAGTAGACGCCGGGCGCGTGGCTCATCTCGCCGCCCGGGACCGCGTGCATCACCAGGCCTGGCGCGATGGTGACGACCACCGAGTAGGCGAACGCCACCCCGGTGCCGACGGCGATGAGCGTGTTCATGTCGGCGTTGCGGTGCCGGATGGCCTTCCACGCCCCCCGGTAGAACTGCGCGCCGGAGTAGACGATGACGGGCACGGCGAGCACGAGCTGCACCCAGTTCACGCCGGGGAACTGCAGGTGGGCCATGCCGATCACCATGATCGGCAGCGAGAGGGCGACGGCGACGATGAACTTGCGGCGGAGGCCCAGGTATTCGGCGCGGTGGGCCTTTTCCTGGAGGTCCACGATTGCCGTCTCGTCAGGCTCGGCACCGGCCTGTCCCTCGGCGCCCGCCTGGGCAGCGGCCTCGCGCGTGTCGAGGACGTCGTAGCCGACGTCCCGCACCGCCGCCACCAGCTCGTCGATGCCGACGGCCGCGGGGTCGAAGACAACGGTAGCCCGTCCGGTGGCGAAGTTCACGTCAGCCTTCTCGACGCCGGGCGTGTCCGCGAGCGTGACCTGGATCGTCCGCGCGCACGCCGCGCAGGTCATGCCGGTGACCGGCAGCGACACCTTCGTGGCCGAGGTGGTTTCAACTGAATCTGCCAATGGTGATGCCTCTCCTTCGATCTTACGCGACCTGGCAAGGATCAAAGCAGGGCTTCGCCCACCGGTCCGCGCGGCGAGCACCACCCGCCCCTGACGGCGGCCGCTCCGCCGCCCTTTGACCATGCTCAGGGCGTGGTGAGCAAGGTCGAACCACGGCGTGGGGCAGGCTCCAAAGCGCGCCGTAGGTACAGGAAGCCGCGCCGAGACGATGTAAAGTAGTGCGCATGAGCGTCATCACCCTCCCGCCCATCCGCGAGCTCGAGGCCGAGTCCAGCGGCGTCGGTTTCTTCCTGTGCACCCAGAAGGACGTCAGGCCGGGGCGGAACGGCGAGTTCATCGCGCTGACGCTGCAGGACGCCACGGGCCGCATCGCGGCCAAGGTCTTCGACGGCGTGGACCGCATGCGCGCGGAGTTCGAGGCCGGCGAGTTCGTCAAGATGCGGGCGCGGGGCAACCTCTACAACGATCGACTGCAGCTCATCATCGAGAACATCCGGCGCGTGCATCCCGAGCAGGACCGCAAGGACGGCTTCCGCGAGGAGGACTGCGTCCTGTCGTCCGCACGCCCGATCGAGGAGATGTGGCAGGAACTCGGCGCGCTGGTGGCGTCGATCGGTGACGGGTATGTGAGGCAGTTGCTCGAGCGGGTCGTCTGCGCGAACGAGCGAAAGCTGCGCGTGTGGCCGGCCGCGCAGACCCTCCACCACGCCTACCGCGCCGGCTTCCTGGAGCACGTCCTCCAGATCGCCCGCGTCGTTTCCTGGCTGGCCGAGGCCTACGGCGCGAACCGCGACCTGCTCGTCGCAGGCGCGCTGCTGCACGACATCGGCAAGCTGCAGGAACTGGACTACGGCGTGGCCACGAGCTACTCGCGCGACGGCCGGCTGATCGGCCACATCACGCTGGGAGCCCAACTCGTGCGCGAGGCGGCTTCAGCCGTGGAAGGCTTTCCGCCGCCCCTGCTCACCGAGCTCGAACACCTGATCCTCTCGCATCACGGGTGCCTGGAGTTCGGGTCCCCGGTCGCGCCGATGACCGTCGAGGCGTTCATCCTCTCCTTCGCCGACGACCTGGACGCCAAGATCAACATGGTGCGCCAGGCAATCCGCGACGACACCGGCGACGGAGAGTTCACCGCCTACCACAACAGGCTCGAGAGAGTGTTGTGGAAGGGGCGGTAGTCACAATGACATCCTCAGACAACTCTCCGCCCGCTGACCAGTCGCACCAGGAACAGCACGATGGCGATGACCAGCAGCACGTAGATGAAGTTCCCCATCGTGTAGCCGCTCACCATCCCGAGCAGCCAGAGCACGATCAGGATGATCGCAATGGTTTCCAGCATGGTGCAGTCCCCCCGCCGGGCGCGCCGTCCCCGGGCCCCGGCCAGCTTTGCGCGTTGATACCTGTCAACCTCTCCCGCGCTGGGCTGCAACAGCAGTGCCACGGCCTCAACGGCCGCCGGGCGCCGCGGGACTGCCGCTGCTGAGCTCCGGATGCCGAGGCTGGGGTGCGTGAGGGGTGCCTGAGGGGGAATCCGCTGCTACCGCTGAAGCTCAGGGGCGGGTGGCGCTCGCCAAGCGAACCCGTGGACGGCGACCCCCGGCAGAGTCGAAGAAACGGGGCGAGCGGGCGAGTGCCGCCCGCCCCAGGCGGGCCGGCGCAGGCTATGAGGCGGTCTTCGGCTCGCCGAGCGAGAAGGTCATCGTCCCGACCACCGCCACCTTGCCGTTCACGCGGGCCATGCCGCGGAGCAGTCCCATGCGGCTGCGCAGACGCCGGACCGTCGCCTCGATCACCACGACGTCGCCCGGGCGGACGGGGCGCTTGTAGCGCACGCGCTCCATCCCCATGAAGAAGATCAGGCGCTCGCGGTTCTCCGGCTTGGTGAGGATCAGGATTGCCCCCACCTGTCCCATCGCCTCGGTGAGGATCGTCGGCGGCAGCACGGGCTCCTCGCCCGGCATGTGCGCGAGGTAGCGCTCGTTGAGCGACACGTTCTTGATCCCCACGACGCGCTTGTCGGGTTCGAGCTCGGTGATGCGGTCCACGAGCAGGAACGGGTAGCGATGCGGCAGGATGCGCTCGATCGCCGCGTAGTCGAGGGGAAGGGACAGGTCCATGCTCTGCTGTCTCGTATGAGGGAGGAAGCCAGGTGACAATTGACCATCTGGCAACTGTCTATTTGCCAAGTGGTCCGTTGTCCCCTTGTTCCCTGCGTGTGAGGACCAAGTATAATCGGTTTCCTTTGCATTCGCCCATGTACTCGGTTGTTTGCCCGTGACGCACTCATCCTCGGCCGGCCAGCCCGACGTTCCCGGCGCCTCCACCGCGCCATCGACCGTGCGCCCGACGGACCAGCAGCTGCTCACCACGCTGTTCGACCTCGGGCGGCAGGTGACGTCGGTCCTCGACCTCGACGAGCTGCTCCAGCGCATCCCGCAGTTGATCCGCCGCCTGACCGAGTACTCGGCCTTCGCGGTGTACCTGATCGACGAGAAGCGGGGCGACCTCTCGATCGCGTACTCCGTCGGCTACCCGGACGAAGCGCAGCGCAGCGTGCGGCTGAAGGTGGGCCAGGGCATCATCGGGACGGCGGTGGCCGAGGAGCACCCGGTCCTGGTGGACGACGTGCTGGCAGACCCCCGCTACGTGGAGATCGTGCCGGGCACGCGGTCCGAGCTGGTGGTGCCGCTGCGCCGCAAGGGCCGGGTGATCGGCGCGCTGAACCTGCTGAGCAAGTCGGTCGGCCAGTTCACCGAGCTGGACGAGGCGATCCTCCGGCAGTTCGCCGCGGCCGTCGCCGTCGGCATCGAGAACGCGCGGCTGTTCGAGCGGGAGCGCGAGTACGCGACGATGCTCGAGACGCTCGCGGAGATCGGCCGCGAGGTGTCCTCGATCCTGGACCTCGACGAGCTGCTGACGCGCATCGCCCACCTGACGAAGCGGGTGATCGACTACCGGACGTTCGGCATCCTGCTGGTCAACGAGGAGACCAACGAGCTGGAGATGAAGCTCGCCCTGAAGTACGGCGAGCAGACGGCGCTCCCGCCCGTGCCGATGGGACAGGGGCTGGTGGGCTACGCGGCGCAGCACAAGGAGATCCTCGTGGTCCCCGACGTGACGGCGGACCCGCGCTACATCAAGTTCGTGGACGACGTCCGGTCGGAGCTGGTGATCCCGCTGCTGGTGAAGGACCGCTGCATCGGCGTGTTCGACCTCGAGAGCCCTGAGCTCGACGCGTTCAGCAAGCGCCACGTGGAGGTGATGACGCTGCTCGCGGCGCAGGCGGCGGTGGCCATCGAGAACGCGCGGCTCTACGAGACGATCCGCGCCAACGAGGAGCGGCTGGAGAGCGAGCTGCGGTTCGCGCAGCGGGTGCAGGCGGCGCTGCTCCCGACCGACCTGCCGAAGCGGATGAAGGGCGTGGACGTGGCGGCCCGCTTCGCCCCGGCGCGGGAGCTGGGGGGCGACCTCTACGATTTCCTCTCGCCCGAGGCCCACAGCCTGGTGGTCGCCGTCGGCGACGTGTCGGGCAAGGGCGTGCCGGCCGCTCTCTACAGCGCGTTCGCGGGCGAGCTGATCCGCAGCCGCGACGTTCCGCCGGCGGTACGCGCCGGTCGGGTTCGGCGCCGCCGCCGTGCTCTCGTCGGTCAACACGATCCTCCACGAGCGGCAGCTGGAGGAGTACTACTGCACGCTGTGCTACGCGATCTTCGACCTGAAGCGGCGGACGGTGACGCTGGCGAACTCCGGCCTGCCCTACGCGATCCGCTGCTCGGGCGACAGCTGCGGGCCGGTCGAGCTGGCCGGCGTGCCGCTCGGATCGTTCCCGGGCTCGATCTACGACGAGGTGTGCTTCGACCTGCACGCCGGGCGACATCTTCGTCTTCTGCACGGACGGCGTGTTCGAGGCGATGAACGCGGCGGGCGAGGAGTTCGGGTCGGCGCGCCTGCTGGACACCGTGCGCGCGTCGCGCACGGCGACGGCGCGCGAGATCGTGGACCGGATCTTCGCGGCGGTGCAGGACTGGCGCGGGCGACGAACCGCCGAACGACGACATGACGGCGGTGGCGGTCAGGATCACCAACTAAAGCATGGTGCTGGGGGTGCTGGAGGTGTCTGTGCCAAAGGTGCCAGTGCCGGGAGAGGGCAGCGGGGCACGGCACGCCATGGCACCAGCACCCTAGGCACCCTCAGCACTGCACCATCAGCACCCACAGCACGTCCGGCACCTCCGGCACGACGCCGTTCCCCGGCACGACGCTATCGTTTGTAGTCGAGATCGTCCTCCCGAATGTGCAGGCCCAGCGGACGGCCGCCGAGGACTGCCATCTCGCCGACGCGGCCGGTGACGCGCACCCGCGCACCGCGCGCGGGCGTCCGGCCGCGCGACAGCACGGTCACCTCCCCGGTGCCGTCCGCCACCCGGTAGAACCCGTAGGGCACCAGCGGCAGACCCCACGCGCTGGTCACCTGACCCTCGATCGACACGCGCTTGTCGAAGTAGCGCCCCGGGTTGTGCTGGAGGTCGGCAATGTGGGGGCTGCGCAAGGCGCAGCCCCCGATGAAGAAGAGGAGGAGGGCCGAGGCCACCAGCGCCATCCGGGACACGCCCAACGACCGCCCGTCGTGCAACGACCGTCCGTTGTGGCTCATGCGTCTCCCCCTTGGTCCGGGTGCGCCTGCCGCTATCAGGCAAACCGCACCCTCGCTGATGACCGACGACCGCGGGAACCGGACTCTCGGGATTGTGGCGATGCCAGCGCCTGCCTGTTGAACGATCCCGCCGGCTCCCCGCGGTCACCCACTGCGACTACAAAGGACGTGCCGACCGGGATGGGCCAGATTCGCAGGCCTTTTCACAATTCAGCGTCGTCGGCGGTACGGCTGTCACTTCGTGGGTACACGTTGACAGGGCCGGCACAGAGGCCGCCCCTGCGATTCGGCCGGGGCCGGCATCTAGGCCGACCCTACGATCCGGGCGCGGGTCCGGCCGATTTCGATCCTCGGCCGTCTGATTGAAAAGAAGGAATGGAGGCCACCTCGATGCGCTGGTTGAAGATCACGGCTGTGGTGGGCACCCTGTTGGCGGCAGGGGCCGGTGTGTCGGCGTCGGTCCTGGCCCTCGGCCAGGACAAGGAGAAGCAGAAGGAAGAGAAGCAGAAGGAGAAGACCCCGCCGCCCGAGCAGCGGTGGGAACGGATGCTCGTCGCGCCCGACGTCCAGGTCTTTGGCGCTGGCGGCGTCCGTATCGGCGTGGAGCTGCGGGAGGTGGACGCGGATGTCGCGCGGGAGCGCAAGCTGCCGGCGGTCGAAGGCGCCCTCGTGGAGAGCGTGGAGGACGAGAGCCCGGCGGCCAAGGCCGGGATCAAGCAGGGCGACGTCATCACGAGCCTCGACGGCGAGCGCGTGCGCAGCGTCCGGCAGCTGCAGCGGCTGGTGGGCGACACGCCGGCGGGCCGCCAGGTGAAGATGACGGTCTTGCGCGACGGCAAGAAGGTGGATCTCGCGGTGACGCCGGAGGCCGCGGAAGGCCCACTGGCGTTCGGCCGCCTCGGGCGCGACCTTGGGCCCGACATCGAACGCCAGGCGGAGGAGAACTTCCGCCGGGCGTTGCCCCGCGAGTTCACGTTCCGCCGCGAGGCGCCGAACGTCTACCGCTTCGAGGGCCCGGGCGGGGGCACGTTCCACTTCGAGGGTCCGCAGGGGCGCGGCCTCGATCCGCTGCCGTCCCCCGGAACGGCCCCGCCCAATTCCGCGTGGAGCCCGGTCCGAACCTGCGCTGGTTCTTCGAGGGGACGCCGGCCACCGGCCGGCTCGGCGCCACCGTGCAGGAGCTGACGCCCCAACTCGAGGAGTACTTCGGCGTGAAGGAGGGCGTGCTGGTCGCCACCGTCAACCCCGATTCCCCCGGGGCGAGCGCGGGCCTGAAGGCGGGCGACGTCATCACGCACGTGAACGGGACCGCGGTGGGCAGCCCCGACGCGCTCGTGCGGGCGATCCGCGAGCCGGCCGACGGCGCCGAGATCTCGCTCGGGATCGTGCGCGACAAGAAGGCGCAGACGCTGAAGGTGAAGCTGCCCGCGGCGGCGCGGCGGGGGGTCAAGTCGTAGCGCCACCGCCAGGGGCTAGGGGGGCGGTCGAGGCCCGTCAGGCCTTCTGAGCGGATTCCTCGGACGGCATGAGCGTCGCGAGCTGCGCGGCGAGGATGGCGGCGAGCGCTTGCGTGGTCGGCCGGGCCTCGCTGCCGGCCCTCGTTTCGGCGGCCATCACCCCCACGCACCCGGAGGACGAAAGCAGCGGCATGACCAGCGCGCCGTTGCGGCCCTGCTTTCCCGACACCACCTCCCGGCGCCCCTCGCGGAACGAGTCCGACACCGCGCTGTCGTCGTTCCGCCCCAGCGCCTGGATCCGGGCCAGCGCCTGCGGGCCGTAGCCGAAGCTGAAGGCCGGCCGCAGGCGCGCCCCCTCGTCCGTGGCCAGCCAGATCACGAGGCCGGTGGCGTCGAGCAGCGTCGCGGCCCGCTCGAGCAGCTGCTGGAGCTGGTCGGCGTCCGCCACGCGTACCAGGTCGGTGCAGAGCGCGGCCACGGCCTCGAGCTGCAA
Source organism: uncultured Acidobacteriota bacterium (assembly GCA_963744445.1). Classification (GTDB taxonomy): domain Bacteria; phylum Acidobacteriota; class Vicinamibacteria; order Vicinamibacterales; family Fen-181; genus CAVUTP01. Next base: position 512,366 of record CAVUTP010000005.1, on the reverse strand, counting down.
AGTGGTCAGCGCGGGCGGGGGCGCTGGAAGGGCAACGGGTGTCGGCGGTGCGGCAAGGGCCGGCACCGCGGGAGGCCGCGACGGCCGGCGGAACTCGTCGGGCAGATTGAGGTCCACGCTGCTCCGACGAGTCTCGTTCAGGCGGAGCGAGGAATCAGCCGCCCGTACCCTCGCCGGCGCGAGGTCGGCCCCGGCCAAGACGAGGGACCGGGGAACCAGCAGGAGCAGGACGAGGAACGCCAGGCCGGCGGCGCCGGCCAGCGCATAGGTCTCGTTCCACCGCTGCGCTGCAATTCCCCCAATCGTCCTCTCGGCCTGCAGCGCCGCGGCCTCCGACAGGGCAATCGAAGCCGCGGTCGACAGCTGCACCGCGTCACGGAAGATCAGGCGGGAGGCTTCGACCGCCCGGCCCTCCTCCAGCAGGTCCCGGACCCGGGCGTCCTGCTGCTGGAGCATCGAGATGGCTTCCTCCGCGGTGCCGATGTGCTGGGAGGCGCTGGTCGAAACGCCATTGCGCTCGAGGGTGCCCGCGCGCGCCTGCGCGTCCTCCAGCAGGCGCGTCATCTTGCCCGCCCAGAACGCCGGATCCTGGCCCGCGGCGACGTAGCCCGGCAGCGACCCGCGAATCTCCGCGATGACCACCTGCAGCCGCGCCACGTCGCGCTCGAACAACCGCTGGGCGGTCCGCGCGGTCTGGGCCTGCATCTCGCTCAGGTAGGCGAAGTAGCCGGCACTGCCCAGCCCGGCCACGGCCAGCAGGACCAGCACCGCCCTGAGACCCCTGCTCTTCATCGATGTCTCCCCGCGACTGCACAGACTACCACAGCAGTGCTATCCTCTTCCGGTCCCCGGGATCTCTCCGCATGTCTACCTCCACGCCCGGCGACCCCCACCCTGCCCGCCCTGGCCGTCTCAACGGTTGGAAAGAGATTGCCGCGTACCTCGACCGCGGCGTGCGCAGCGTGCAGCGGTGGGAGAAAACGCTGGGCCTCCCGGTGCGCCGGATTGGCACGGGCCGGGGGGAGGTCGTCTACGCGCTCACCGAGGAGCTGGATGCCTGGCGCGACGCCGTGGAGCGCACGCGCGACTTGAGCGAGCGGCCCGGCGAGCGCGACTCGGAAGAGACGGCCGCGCCGGAGACGACGGCGGACCAGATGGAGGGGGCCGCGATCGCTTCCGACGCCGACGCCCACCCCGCCCACGCGCTGCCGCCGGCCGAGGGCGACAGGCCCTCCAAGACCGACTTCCGCCGCCCACTCGCCGCCTTCGTGCTGGCTGCCGCCGCCCTGGCCGTCGTCGCCATCGGATTGTGGCGTCCCTGGAGTGCTCCCTCAGGGGAACCCTCTGAGTACGTCATGGATGTGGACACTCTGCGCGTGTTCGATGCAAAGGGCAGGGAGCTCTGGGCCGATCGTTTCCCCGCGCCCGCAGCGAGGGAGCCATACAGCAGCCATCTCCGCCTCATGCGGAAGGACCCGGTGGTCATCGAAGATCTCGACGGAGACGGGAGCCGCGAGGTCGTCGTCGGGTACGTGCCGTCCAGTCACGACACTCGCGGCCAGGTGAGAGGCTACGGCGCGGCCGGCAACCGGTTGTTCTCGACGGATTTCGAGGGCGTGGTGCGCTTCGGCGAGACGCAGTACAACCCTCCGTGGGCTGTCCATCGGCTGTTCGTGACCGACGCTCCGGGGCGCGGCAGATGGCTGTGGGTGGCGTGGATTCACGGCAGCGGGGAGTTCCCAACCCTCCTTCAGCGCCTCTCGCTCGACGGAACGGTGCGAGCCGCACTGTGGAGTGCGGGATACGTGGAGTGGGTGCAGATGACCGATGTTGGCGGCGTTCCCTCCGTCCTGGTGGGCGCGGCAAACAACGACCACAAGGGAGGGAGCCTTGCCCACTTCAGCGCACACGCGGTTGGCGGGTCCCTGCCGGCTGAAACCTGGGACAAGACCTGCCGCACCTGTCCGCCGGGCGGCCCGAAGAAGGTTCTGGTCTTTCCGCGCCTCGACGTCCTGCAGTTGACGCAAGGCATTCCCTGCGTGCACCGCACTGCCCGCCAGGCTACCGGCGAGTTTCGCGTGTTCGTGGACCAGGGTGGGATGCCTCCCCCCGCCGGTCTTCCCTGGGGCGGGCACATCGCCTATGACGTCTCGCCGGACCTGACGCCGGTTCTTGCCGAGTTCACCGCGGATTACATGGCGGCGCACGACCGTCACCACGCCGCCGGCCTCCTCGATCACGCGTTCAACGACGCGGACCGCGCCGCCGCCTGGCCGGTGCTGGTGTGGGAGAACGGGACGTGGACGAAGGTGACGGGGAAGACGGACAGATGCTGGCTAGTGGCTAGTGGTCAGTGGTCAGTGGACGGTAGGCCGAAGTCTTCGCGAACCAGAAGGAGCCCGATTGATGAACCGACATTCGACGACGGCATCCGTGGCGCGAAATCGCGCGGCCCTGTGGGCGCTGGCCCTGGTCGTGGCCATTGGCGCCGCGTACGCGCTGCCGGTCGCGCAGACGACGGCGAAGAAGGCGCTGGGCACCGAGGACTACACGAAGTGGCGCAGCATTGCGAGCCCCGTGCTCTCGGGTGACGGCAAGTGGCTCGCCTACGGGCTGCAGCTGACGAACACGATCCCCGCCGAAGCGAAGCCGGTGCTGCACCTGAAGAACCTGGAGAGCAACGAGGAGGTCACGGTCGAACATGCGACCGACCCCACGTTCTCGCTGGACTCGAAGTGGGTGGCCTACCAGGTGGACCCGGGCGCCGCCGAGCGCGCGCGGGCCGCGCGCCGGACCTCCGGCGGATCGGCGGGTTCGGGCGACGCGCCTGGAACGCCGCCCGGATCGCCGGCCCCGCCCGCGACCCCGCCGGGCACGCCACCTGCGGTGCCGCCGGCAACTCCCCCCGCGACCCCGCCGCCGGCGACTCCGCCGGCCGCAGGTGCCCAGGCTCCCGCAGGCGGATCCGGGCGTGGCGGGATTGCCCCGGTGATCCCGCCCCGCCGCGTCGAGCTGCGAAACCTCGCGACCGGCGCCGTGCAGTCGTGGCAGGAGATCGAGACCTTCGCCTTCTCCGCAACCTCGACGCACCTCTTCCTGAAGCGGCGGGCGCCCGAGTCAACGGGTGCGAGCGGCGGCGGGCGTGGCGGGGCGTCGGGCGCGCCTGGAGGTCCTGGCGCCCCGGGCGGTCCGGGAAGCGGCGGAGCGGCTTCCGCCACTCCCCCGAGCGGCCCGCGCGGACTCGACGTGATCCTGCTGGACCTGCGGACGGGGCGGCACCAGCTCCTCGGCAGCGTCGGCGACATCGCCTTCAACCGCACGGGCGAGCTGCTCGCCTACACCGTGGACGCGCCCGTGAAGGACGCGCAACGGCGTTTTCGTGTTCGACACGCGCAACGGCCGGATCACGCCGCTCGCACAACGCCCCGAAGCAGTACATCGCGGCTCGCGTGGAACGAGGACGGAACGGCCGTCGCGGTCCTCGAGGGCCTCGAGGTCGAGAAGATGCGCGAGAAGGACAACGTCCTGCATCGCCTTCACCGACGTGCCGGCCGCGCTCGTGCCCGAGGCGAAGTCGCCCGCGGCCGTGACGCTCGAACCGGCCAAGATGGAGGGCTTCCCGAAGGGCTGGGTGATCAGCGACCGCGCCACCCTCTCCTGGAGCGAGGACAACAAGCGCGTCTTCTTCGGCATCAAGGAGCAGGTGCCCGCGCCGCCTTCCAGCACTCGCAAGAACACGGACGACAACGCCGGACGTGGACGTGTGGAACACCGGGGACGAGCGCATCCAGTCCGCGCAGATGATCCGCGCCGACCAGGACCGGAACTTCACGTTCCGCCAGGCGTTCGACGTGTCCGCCCGCAAGTTCGTGAAGCTGGCGGACGAGTCGATGCGGGAGCTCGACGTGGCGCCGGACGGACGGTGGGCGGTGGGGCGCGACATCCGCGGGTACATCCACGACTACAAGCGGCCGGCCGCCGACTTCTACCGCGTGAACACGACGACCGGCGAGCGCACGCTCATGCTCAAGGGACAGCAGACGGGCGGCCACGTCTTCGGCATCTCGCCTCACGGCCGGCACTTCCTTTACTGGAAGGACAACGGTCTACCAGGCGTACGACCTCGACGCGGGCACGTCGAAGGCCCTGGCCGGCGCCAGGCTCGGTGAACTTCGTGGACGCGGAGTACGACCACCCCGGGCCGAAGCCGTCGTACGGCATTGCGGGCTGGACCAGCGACGGGACGGCAGTGATCGTGAACCACCGTTACGACGTGTGGCTGCTTCCGCTCGACGGGTCCGCGCCGCGCAACCTGACGAACGGCGCCGGGACGCAAGAACGAGATGCGCTTCCGCTACGTCCGCACCGAGCCCGTCGATCCCGACCGTTCCGCGCGCGTCCGGCCCGCGGGGCACGATCGACCTCACCAAGCCTATCGACGCTTGCGGCGTACGGCGAGTGGACGAAGAAGGCCGGCTTCTACGAGCTGGCGAACGGCCAGCTGAAGGAGATCGTCTACGAGGACGCCAGCTTCAGCACGCCGGTGAAGGCGGCGAAGGCGGACCAGTTCCTCTTCACGCGGCAGACCTTCGTCGAGTACCCGGACCTGCGGGTCTCCGGGCCCGAACTTCGGCGAGCTCGAAGAAGATCACCGACGCGAACCCGCAGCAGGCCGAGTACCTGTGGGGCCGGCGCATCCTGTTCGACTTCAAGAACAAGGACGGCAAGCGGCTGCAGGGCATCCTCGCGCTCCCGGACGACTACAAGCCGGGCGAGAAGCGGCCGATGCTGGTGACCTTCTACGAGAAGAACTCGCAGAACCTGCACCGCTACAACGCGCCGTCCTACCTCACCGGCATGGGCGGGTCGCCGATGGAGGCGGTGAGCCGCGGCTACCTCACGATGCTGCCGGACGTCCACTTCCGGACGGGCCTGTCGCACAGCGACATGCTCGAGTGCGTGGAGGCGGCCACGCGCAAAGTGATCGAGATGGGCTACGCCGATCCGAAGCGCATCGGTGTCACCGGCCACAGCTACGGCGGCGAGGGAGCGGCCTTCATCGGCGTGATGTCGAAGATGTTCGCCGCGGTCGGCATGGGCGCGGGCGTCACCGACCTGTACAACGACTTCAGCCAGAACTGGGGCTGGTCGTATCACTACTCCGGCGGCAGCGGCGCCAACGGCAACGACTACTACCTCTACGGCCAGGGCCGGTGGGGCTTCTCGCCCTGGGACGACCCGGAGCGCTACCGCTTCGAGTCGGCGCTGACGCACGTGCCGCAAGGCGACGGCGCCGTTCCTGATCATGCACGGCACGTCGGACCCGACGGTCAACTTCTACAACGCGCCTCGGCTTCTACAACGCGCTGCGCTACAACGGCAAGAAGGCGGTCCTGCTCGCGTACCCGGGCGAGGGCCACGGCCTGCGCGGCGTCGCGAACCGGAAGGACCTGACGGTCCGTTACTTCGAGTTCTTCGACCACTACCTGAAGGGGGCCCCGGCGCCGAAGTGGCTGAGCGAGGGTGTCCCGTTCCTGAAGAAGGACGAGAAACCGGCCACACCGACGGCTGGTCCGGGCGGCGGACCCGGAAACTGAGGGGGCCCGACGCGAGGCCGCCCAGGCGGCCGGCGAAGATCCGGCATGGGGCAGGCTCCGCCGCGCGCCGGGCTCGGCCTTCGGCGCAGAACCGGCGCTCGGCTTAACGTCCGAGGTAATAACGCGATTGGGGGTGCGGACGGGCGTGTCGCCCCATACCCCAATCGCGGACTGTCGCAGGCCTCGCCGCCGGTTCTTCGTGTCCTCCCGCAGACGGGCCTCGCCCGTCACGGAGTACCTACGGCGCGCTTTGGAGCCTGCCCCACGCCGGCGGAGCGGCCGCCCAAGGTGGAGATCAGGGCGAAGGGTAGCGACGCATCGGCGAAGGGCCGCCGTCAGGGGCGGGTGGTGCTCGCCAAGCGAACCCGTTGGCTGCGACCCCCGGCAGAGTAGAAGAAACGGGGCGAGCGACCAACGTCGCGCAACACGAGGGTCGGGAGACGTGGGAGGACCGCTAGTCGAGAGTCTCCCGACCCGGTCTTGCAGACCACCGACGGTGAGTCGCCGCCCCGTTTCTTTGGCAGGGCAGGGGTGAGCGGGCGAGCGCCATCCGCCCCCAGGCGGCCGCATCCGAGACACCATTCGGTTGGGGCGAAGGAGCGGGAGCGTCGGCGACCCAGGCGACCGAAACGGCGGCTCAGAACGCGGGCAGGTACGGTGTCAGGAAGTTGGTGATCAGCGTCAGGCGGTTGAGGAGCATCAGCACGCCGATGCCGATCAGGAGCAGGCCCGAGACCACCTCGATGGCGTGGTAGTGGCGCCGGATGCGGGCGAAGGCCGAGAAGAAGCGGTCGATCGCCAGGGCCGTGAGGAGGAACGGCACGCCGAGGCCGAGCGAGTAGAAGGCCAGCATCACGACCCCCTGCGCCACGCTCTCCTGCGCGCCGGCGATCGTCAGGATGCCGCCGAGGATCGGCCCGATGCACGGCGTCCAGCCGAACGCGAACGCGATGCCCACCAGCATGGCGCCCAGCAGGCTGGTGGGCCGCGCCGAGGTCTGCTTCCGCTTCTCGTAGTCCAGGAAGCCGATACGGAACACGCCCATCATGTGCAGGCCGAGCACCACGAGGACGGCGCCGGCGACGTAGGCAATCTGCGTCTTGTAGGACCCGAGCGCCCGGCCGATCACGCTCGCCGTCGCGCCGAACGCGACGAACACCAGCGAGAACCCCAGCACGAAGGCCAGCGAGGTCAGGAGGATTCGCCGGCTGGTTCCGCGAGCCTCCGCGACGGCTGGCAGCGGGCTGCTGGCAGCGAGCAGCGGGTCACGCGTGATCTGCTGCCGGCCGCCGGCTGCCGGCTGCCGGCTTTCTGCCGAGGGTCGTCCCCGCATCTGGTCCAGCGTGGCGCCCGAGATGAACGAGATGTACCCGGGGATCAGCGGCAGCACGCAGGGCGAGATGAACGAGAGCACGCCCGCCACGAACGCCACCAGCAGCGACAGTGGCGACAGGCTCTCGAGGGAGACCGACTGGAGAAGGGCGGTGAGGGATTCCATGGTGTGAAGACTCAGTTCGCTCGCTGTTGGCTACGCTGCGGCCTGATCCCCAGTCCTCATTCCTAAGTCTTCGGCTCTTCCGCCGCTGCCGTCCCGCCCTTGAACTTCACCGGCGGCAGGTCCTTGAACAACGTGTCCCACTTCCAGCGCTCGGACGGGTTCGACGTCTGCAGCCAGGTGCGGGCGACGACCGGCCGCGCGAACGCGAGCCGCGGCAGGTCCGCGTAGCCAGGCTGGTTCGGCATGGCCGCCGCGATGTCCGACCGGATGTGCGCCGAGCTGGTGTAGCTGAGGCCCACGCCCAGCGTGATCGCCACGTTCACGAGGATCTGCCAGTCCTCCATCGCGTCGCCCGGAGGCGCGACCGCCTGTGCGGCGGCCTGCACGCGGCCCTGTTCGTTCGTGTAGCAGGCGTCCTTCTCGACGTAGCTGGCGCCGGGCAGCACGAGGTCCGCGGCGCGCACCAGGTCCGACATGAGGATGCCCTGGACCGCCAGCAGCTTGAGCTGCCCCGCCTTCCGCGCCTCGATGACCCAGCCGATGTCGCCAATCGACCCCGGAGGGCCCGAATCGAACACGTACAGCCCGCCGACCCTGCCCGCTTCCACCTCCGCCCGCAGCGCCGACACGTCCGCGGCGCCGTTTGCCGAAACCGCGAGGTTGAGGCCGAGGTCGCTGGCGCCCCGGAGGTTCGGCGCGTCCACCGCGGGGATCGGGAACTTCGTGTTCGCCGGCTGCTCCTTGGCGCTCACCCGCCACGAAATGCCGATCTGCTGCTCCGCGCCGTCCCCGTAGAGGCCGCGCGCGATCTGGCCGAACAGCGCGAGCTCCTCGAGCGACGCGTGGGCGGACACGAGGAAGCGCAGAGGCAGCGACGCGCTGCGGATGGCGCCCGTTGCCTCGCGCAGCTTGACGAGCAGATCGTGCCAGTTGACCGGCTGGAGCAGGCCCCCGCGTCCTTCGCCAGCGGCCGCTGGAGGCGATCGTCAGCCTCGGAGAAGTGGTAGTTGAACCGGCCGATGTCGCACATCCAGTACCTGGTTGACGTCGGGGTTGTAGCGCGGGGTGACGCGCGCCAGCCTTGGCCCCTTGGCCCACTCGGGCTTCGCCCGCAGCCAGACCGTCGTGTTGCAGCCCTTCTCGCAGAGCGTGCAGATCGTGTCCACCGCGACCGGGTTGTCCCAGGGCCGCGACTTGAACCGGTAGTCCCTCGTGGTGATCGCGCCGACCGGGCACACGTCCATCAGGTTGCCGCTGATGAGCGAGTGCACGCCTTCTTCCTGGAACGTCACGATCTGGCTGCCGTAGCCGCGGTCCTGCACCGAGATCTGGGCATCGCCGTCGATGTCGCGCATGAACCGGATGCACCTCGAGCAGAGGATGCAGCGGTTGCGGTTGAGCATCAGCGTCGGCCCGAAATCGACGTCGCCCTTCACGCCCTCGCCGTCGAACACGCGGCGCGGGAAGTCCATGCGGCTCGCGTCGGGTCCGAAGGTATAGGAGTAGTCCTGCAGCGGGCACTCGCCGCCCTTGTCGCAGACCGGGCAATCGAGCGGGTGGTTGACGAGCAGGAACTCGAAGACGCCCGCGCGCGCCTGGACGACCTCTTCGGTCGCGGTCTCCACCACCATCCCGTCCGTGCACGTGGTCGAGCATGCCGTCTGGAGCTTCGGCATCTTCTCGACCTTGACGATGCAGACGCGGCAGGAGCCGTCGATGCCGAGCGCGGGGTGGTAGCAGTAGTACGGGATCTGGATGCCGTTCTCGATGGCGGCCTGGAGAACGGTGGTCCCCTTGGCGACCGTGAACTTCCGGCCGTCAATCGTGAGCGTGACGGTGTCCATAAGGGGCGATCATAACAGTGGCCAGTGGACGGTGGCCAGTGGACAGTAGGCAGTGGACGGTGGCCAGTGGAGGACAGTAGCCAGTGGACGGTGGCACTGATCACTGGCCGCTGATTGTCTTGATCTCGACGAGCGCCAGTTCATCCTTGTTCGCGGTGATGGCCTTGAGCTTTCCGGCGAGCGGGACGCGGTGTTCAACCACGCGGTCCGTGACCTTCACGAGCATGTCCACCGGAGCGCGGTCGAGGTATTCGAGGGTCACGGTGACTGGCACGTCGAAGACGGGACCGGTCTGCTCGAACCTCATCACCGCGTCGGACCGGCCGTCCTCCCCCTCTTCGAGGCGGTAGTTGAAGGCGAGCTGCGGCAGCGCGTCGCCGTGGATCCAACGCTCGAAGAAGCGGTCGAGCGGCGCGCCCACCTCCGCCTCCATCGCGCGCCGGAAGTCGTCGGTCCCGGCTTTCCGGAAGCGCCAGTCCTCGTAGAATCGGCGCACACCGCGGAAGAACGCCTCGTCGCCCACCAGCCGCCTGAGCTGGTGCAGCACGACGGCTGCCTTGTTGTAGACCACGGCCCGGAACGCCCTGCTGTCGTTGCGGATGTGGCCGATCCGGTAGCCGAGGTAGACCGGGCCCTCGCCCGTCCGCTCCACCCCGAAGCGCCGCATGCGCCGCATCATGCTGAGGAAGACGCCCCGTCCCCTCGCCTTTTCCGCGAACAGCGCCGCGAAATACTGCGCGAAGCCTTCGCTCAACCACTGCTCGTGGTAGTTCTTCCAGCCGATGGCCTGGCCCCACCACTGGTGCGCCACCTCGTGCGCGAGGAAGAACTCCGGGTAGTCCATGAAGGCGGCCGGATCGTCGCGGTAGCTGAGCCTGACGCCGACCCCTGGCTGCGAGACCACCGCGAGGTAGGCCGGGCTGTGTCCACCCGGCAGGGAGCCCTCGACCACCGCCAGCGTGATGGCGGGGTAAGGCGCCTCGCCAACGAGGGAGGCGTAGAACTTGAGGAGTTCGCCGGTGGTGCGCGTCAGGTCCCGCGCGCGGTTCTTCATCCGCGGCTGCCCCAGCCCGTACAGCCGCACATCGTCGTAATAGACGCCGGGCCGGCGTGTCGCGCGAAGCGCTTCCACGGAGCTGCCCAGGTGCACCGTTTCGTCCTTGGCGGTGTCGAGCGCCGTCAGCAGGCAGGAGAGGTAGCGCGCGGGGTTGGGCGTGGTGAAGCGGAACTGGCGGAGGGAGGGGCCCTTCGGGTTCGGCACGGCGACGAAACCCTGCGGCTCGCCGCTCGCGGCGACAGCCCACCCCCCCGGCACCGTCAGCCGCATCGTGGCCACGGAGTAGGTGGGCGTCCCCGGCTGCGGGTACCAGTAGCTGCGGTTGCTGTAGAGGACGCTGTCCTCGAAGGGCAGTTCCGCCCCTTCTTCCTGGATGGGGATGAACTGGGGCGAGACGGCCACGGCCTCGCGGTCCACGGGCTGAGGGTCGAGGACGCCCGAGTAGCTGACCGACAGCGTCATCCGCAGCCCCCGCGTCACGATGCCGGGCAGGTTGATGATGACGCTGTTCTGGTTGCGGATGCGGAAGCTCTGAAGCCGGCCGAACTGGCTCGAGTAGATGGACCGGATCTCCAGCGGTTCCGCCAGCCTCAGCGTGAGCGTGGCGGCGCCGTTGCCGCGAATCTCGATCTCCATGCGCGTCGTCCCGTCAATCTGCCGTTTCGACGGGTTGAAAGAGGCTTCGAGGTCGTAGCTGCGGACGATGAAGTCGGCGCGATCGTCCTCGTTGTAGAAGCGGCCGAACCGCTGGCGGTTGGAGCGCGACGAGTACACGGAGATGTTGCGGTGATTCTTCCGGTCGAAGAGCGAGACGTCCTCGACCTCGGAGACCGATCGCGCGAACGTCAGGGTCTCGAACCGCCGCGTCCGCACCTCGGCGACGAAGTCGCCCATGTTGGGAAGCAGCGACCAGGTGTCGACGGTCAGGTCCCCGAGGTCCAGGCCGAACGACCGTGGAAGCTCCTGCCGGAAGATCTCGTCGGCTCTCCGCGCATCGCGGGGGTCCACCGGGCGCTCGGTCAGCGCCTCGCGGCGAATCCTGGTGGTGAAGTCGTTGGGGTTGACCCGCAGGAACGCGGCGTCGAAGGGGGTCTGGAGCGTCTCGGTCCCGGTGAAGATCCGGAGCTGTCCCTGCTCGGCGGCCGGGGTGGGCTTGAACTCCATCTCGCCGCGGCCAATCAGCACCAGCGCCGTCGGCATCCCGCCGTCGGGTTCCGAGACGAACACGGAGCCTTCGTGCAGGGAAAGCTTGAGGTCCTCGGACTCGATGACCAGGTCCTTTGCCGTGTACTGCTTGGCCGCGTTGAGCGAGAGCCGGTAGATCCCGTTGAGCACGGTCAGGGGCTCCTGGCTGGAGATGCCCCACCGCGAGACCCCCGGCGCGTCGCCCGCCGACATGCGCCGCACGTCCACGCGCCAGGTGGCAAGGCGGCCCCGGCCGCCCGCCTCGGAGAACACCTCCACTAGCAGCCGGTATCCGTCGCCCGGCAGCGTGCCGACCAGGTCGGTGCGGTCGCGCTCCCGGACGGCCACGCGCGTGGCGCCGGGGAGGAAGACCGAGTCCGCGAACGAGGCAGCGGCCTCCCGGTCGGCCGTGGTTGAGAGCAGGTCCAGGTAGCGCTCCCGCTGTCCCGAGAGCAGGACCTCCTCCAGGCGCCCGACCAGCAGGGCGACGCCGTCGCGTTCCGGCGCTTGCGGCGCGGTGACCGTCGGCTGCGGCAGCAGCACGAGGAGCCCGAGGAGCAGCAGGATGGGTTTCATCCGGTCTTTATGAGTTTGACACCGCGACGGCCGTTGCGATTCAAGACCTGACCCCCACGGCGTCGTCGGCTGGCAGCGGAGGCGGCACCGTCAGCCCCGGAGCCTGCCGCCTCTTCGCCACCAGCAGCGTCACATCGTCTGCCAGGTGGGTTTCCTGGGCGTGGACCTCCACCACCCGTAGAATTGCCCGCGCGATCTCGTTTGGTGACTCGCCCGCGTGAATATCCACGACGCGCTCGAGGCCCGACTCCTCGAACGGCTGCCCGTTGTGGTTCTCCGCCTCGGTCACGCCGTCGCTGTAGAGGACCAGGACGTCGCCTGGCTCGAGCACCGTCTCGTGCGCCTCGTAGGTGGAGGAGTCGAACATGCCGAGCGCGATGCCGCCCCCGGTCAGTTTCTCGAACGCCCCCGACCGTCGCCGCAGCAACGCCGGCATGTGGCCGGCGTTGACGTAGACCAGGCGGCCGGTCGTCGGGTCGCAGGCCGCGAAGAACAGCGTGATGAACCGGGATGCGGGCGCATGCCGCGCCACCTGCACGTTCAGCCGCGCGGCCAGCTCGGAAGCCTCGAGGCCCTCGTCCACCAGCGTCCGGAACATGGCCAGCAGCAGCGCCATCAGCAACGCGGCGGGGCTGCCCTTGCCGGCCACGTCGCCCAGGGTGAGGATGATGCGTCCATCTTGCAGCGGAAGGACGTCGTAGAAGTCGCCGCCGACGGTGTTCGCGGGGCGGGTGAGCCCGTAGGCTTCGATGTGCGCGTCGCTGTACATCGCCTGGGGCAGCATCGCGTGCTGGATATCGCGGGCGATTTCCAGGTCGTTCTTGAGCGTGAGGCGGTCGGCCACCTCCAGCAGGACCAACAGGTTGACCAGCAGGAACCCCACCAGCAGGCTGAACGCGCCTTCACCCCACTGCGGCATCGGCATGCCGACGCGGACCGTCACCGGTCCGAGGAAGATCGGGAACCCGACGACGGCAAAGCCGCGAAAGAGCTGGAGGAAGCCGAATGCCGCAAAGAGGAGGCCGACGCCGAACAGCACCCGGCGCGCGGGGGAGAGCTTCAGGGTGAAGGCCCAGAAGAGCAGCCGGGCACGGACGATGAACCGCTTGTGCCAGGGAAGCCGCGCCAGGGCCTCCTCGTCGACGGTGCGGGCGAAGAAGCGGTAGGCTTCCCGAGCGTCCCTCGTGAAGAGACGCTGGAACTCCTCCCGTGTGAAGCCCTTGGTATAGGCGTCGAGGAAAGTCCTCGCCCGGCCCGGGGCACGTGGTTTCACCGCCATATCAGACCTGCAGCTGAAAGCCGACCCAGGCCACGACCAGCCGCCCGCCCCTCGGGGCCGAGCCGAAGGGCTTGCCAGGCCTCTACGGGTATGACGAGAGGGGAGACCCGGTCGTTCCCCCCCGGATCTACTCCGTTGTATGCTAGTGTTTCCGTCCGCCTTCGCCTAGGCCCAGGACTCGAGGGCTTCGGCGAGACAAGCTCTTCGCCCGCGGTTCCGGCCAGCGTGCCGCGTTGGGCCGAGGGGCTTCGGCGGACACGTCGCCCCCCAGGAAACGCCGACTTTCCCATGATTCTCGGCATTGGCACGGACCTGGTCGACGTGGAACGGTTCCGGCGGGCCGCCGAGCGTCACGGCGACGGGTTCCTCGAGCGGCTGTTCTCGGCCGCGGAAATCGAGGCGTGCCGGAAGATGCGGCGTCCGGTCGAGCACCTCGCGGCAAGGTTCGCGGCCTGCGAGGCGGTGGTGAAGGCGCTGGGGACGGGTTTCGTGGGGCCGATGTCGTGGCGCGACATCGAGGTGGTGCCGGCAGAGGGGCCGGGGTCTACCGCGTGGAGTTGTGCGGCGCGGTGCGCGAAGAGGCCGAGCGCCTGGGCGCCACCCGCGTGCTGCTGGCGCTGACGACCACGCGAGCGCTGGCTGCGGCCACCGTTGTGATCGTGTAGCCTGTCGGGATTCAGGATTCGGGATTCAGGATTCTGGGCGATATGGCGGACCAGACCCATGCGCGCGGGACCGCTTCACGTGCGACGCCTGCGCGCGTGACCTCTCCGTCCCTGATCCCGATCCGCGATCCCTGATCCCTGACGTGTCCGATTCCTGGTTCCTGATTCGTGATCCTCGTTCCTTCTTCCGTGGAGCTCCAAATGAAAGAGATGATCCTCGACTACATCAAGAACGAGTACCTGGACGAAGACGAGGTCGACGAGATCAGCCTCGACGAGAACACCCCGCTCATCACCAGCGGCATCGTGGACAGCTTCAGCATGGTCAGCCTGAAGCGGTTCCTCGAGAAGAAGTACTCCATCAGCATTCCCGACGAGCAGGCGACGCCCGAGGCGTTCAACACGGTCTCGAGCATCATCGAGCTGGTGAAGCGGCACACGAAGGAGGCCTGAAATGGCATACCCGACAGCCGTGATGGAGGCGTATCGCGCCGAGCTGCAAGGGATCCGCGACCGGGGGATCTTCAAGGAGGAGCGGTACATCCACTCGCCACAGGCCTCAGGCATCGAGGTCGAGTTCCCCGCGGGCGCCGGCCTGAAGAAGGTCGTGAACCTCTGCGCGAACAACTACCTCGGCCTCTCGAGCCACCCCCGCGTGGTGGCGGCCGCGCACCGCGGCCTCGACGAGCGCGGCTACGGGATGTCGAGCGTCCGCTTCATCTGCGGGACGCAGGACATCCACCGCGAGCTCGAGCGCAAGCTGACGGAGTTCCTGGGGACGGAGGACACGATCCTCTTCCCGAGCTGCATGGACGCCAACGGCGGCGTCTTCGAGGCCGTGCTCAACGACCAGGACGTGATGATCGCCGATCGCCTGGTGCACGCCAGCATCGTGGACGGGATGCGGCTGTGCAAGGCGATGCAGGACACCTACAAGCACGCCGACATGAAGCACCTGGAGCAGAAGCTCCAGGAGCACCAGGACAAGCGCGTCCGGATGATCATCACGGACGGCGTGTTCAGCATGGACGGCGACCTCGCGCCGCTCGACGAGATCGTGGCGCTGGCCGAGAAGTACAACGCGATGGTGTTCGTGGACGACAGCCACGCGAGCGGCTTCATGGGGAAGACCGGCCGCGGCGTGCACGAGCACTTCGGGGTCGTCGGCAAGATCGACATCATCACGACGACGCTCGGGAAGGCGCTGGGCGGGGCGAGCGGCGGCTGCGTGTCGGGGCGGAAGGAAGTTGTAGGCCTCTGCCGCCAGAAGGCGCGGCCTTACCTGTTCAGCAACGCGGTGCCGCCGCCGATCGCGTACGCGGCGCTCGAGGTGCTCGACATCCTCAGTCAGAGCACGGAGCGGCGCGACAAGCTCGAGGTGAACACGAAGTTCTGGCGGCAGGCGCTGACCGAGGCCGGCTTCGTGATCAAGCAGGGCGACAGCCCGATCGTCCCGATCATGCTGTTCAACGCGAAGCTGAGCCAGGACATCGCGCGCGACCTGTACGCGGAGGGCATCTACGTCATCGGGTTCTTCTTCCCGGTGGTCGCGGCCGGCCAGGCTCGCATCCGCACGCAGCTGTCCGCCGACCACGACATCCCGATGCTGAAGAACGCGCTCGAGGCCTTCAAGCGCGTGGGCGCCAAGCACGGGATCCTCGGGCTCGACAAGAAGGGAATCATAGAGAAATACGGAATCTAGTCACTGGTTGATTTGTTGATTGGTTGATTTGATTTGCGGATTGGGTGATTGGGCGATTGACTTGGCTAGTGTACGGATTGGGTGATTTGGAGAGAGACCCGCGGCCGCCTGCCCGAACGCCAAATCCCTCTATCCGCCAGTTCGTCAAGCCAATCACCCAGTCAACCAATCATCCAGTCAACAAATCCCCCAATCAACAAATAACGCAATCCCCACCTCCCAACCTCCCACACCCTGCCCCCCGTCAAACCCCTCATGATCAGCGATTTGCGCCTGTCGGCCCGGGGTCTGCTCCGCGCCCCCGGGTTCACCCTTCCCCGTCGTGTTGTCGCTGGCGGTCGGCGTCGGCGCCGCAACCGGAATCTTCAGCGTGCTCGAAGCGGTCGTGCTCCGGCCGCTGCCGTTCGGCGAGGCCGACCACCTCGTGATGGTCTGGGAGGCCAACCAGAGCAAGGGGCTCGCGCGCGAGCCAATCTCGCCCGTCAACTTCTGCGACTACCGAGGCCTGGCCCACGTGTTCGCCGACGCCACGGCCTGGTGGGAGCCCGTGCTCGCCCTGAACGAGCCGGGCCTGGAGCCCGCGCGGGTAGCCACCGTCGAGGCGGCCAGCAACTTCTTCGCGGTGCTCGGCGTTCATCCGGCGCTCGGCCCGGGCTTCCCGGCCGGACCGCGCCTGCACGTGCCGGGGCGGAAGGCACGCGGTCATCAGCGACCGCCTCTGGCGCGGGCGATACCGGGGAGACCCGGCGATTGTCGGCAAGGCAATCCGCCTGGACGACGCGTTGCACACCGTCCTGGGAGTGATGCCGCCGGGGTTCAACTTCCCGGGCGAAACGGACGTCTGGCAGCTGCTGCGCTGGGATCTCGCCGAGCACAGCCGTGCCGCGCACTTCATGTCGTCGGTGGCCAGGCTGTCGCCGGGGGTCAATCTCGAGCGTGCCCAGGCGGAGCTGCACGCGCTCACCACCCGCCTGGCGGCCGAGCACCCGCGCACCAACGACGGGTGGAGCGCGCGGGCCGCGTGGCTGCAGCACGAGGTCGCCGGCATCTTCAGGCCGGCGCTCTTCGTGATGTTCGCGGCCGTGGGCCTCCTCCTGCGTGGTGGCGTGCACGAACCTAGCGAACCTCCTCCTCGCCCGCGCCACGGGACGCGAGCGCTAGATGGCCGTCCGGTTGGCGCTCGGCGCCAGCCGGCTCCAGATTGGGCGTCCGTACTTGGCCGAGAGTGCCCTCCTGGCCGCAGCGGGATCGGCGCTGGGGATTGCCGGCGCGTGGGCCGGCGTGCGCGCGCTCGTGGCGCTCGCGCCCATCGACATCCCGAGACTCGCGGGCGCGGCCGTCGACGGGACGTGCTGGCGTTTGCGGTGCTGCTCTGCGTGGTGGTGGCCACGGCGTCGGGCCTGGTGCCGGCGCTCGCGGTTTCGTCCGGCCGCCCCCCTGCCCGCCCTGCGGGAGAGCGGGCGTCAGACGTCGCGCGGCGGGGCACGGGGCTGCGACACGCGCTCGTGGCCGCCGAGGTGGCGCTGGCCGTGACGCTGCTGGCCGGGGCTGGCCTGCTGGTGCGCAGCCTCTCGAACCTGGCCGCCGAGCAGACTGGTTTCGAGGCCGGGCCCGCGGTGACGGCGCAACTTGGCCTTCCCGACACGCTACCTACCGCTGGCCGCAGGTGGCCCCGTTCTACGCAAGCCTGATCGACAACCTTGCGGCGCGGAAGGGGGTGACCTCAGCCGGCGCGGCCAACTCCCTCCCCTTCTCGGCCGGGTGGCGCCTGCCGTTCAGGGTGATCGGCCAGCCGGCGCCACCGGCCGGCGAGGAGCCCAAGGTGCAGTTTCACACGTCACCGACGCTACCTCCGCACGCTCTCGATTCCGCTGCGCCGGGGTCGCTGGTTCGACGGACGCGAGCAGCCCGAGAGCCCCGGCGTCCTCGTCATCAACGAGGCGATAGCGCGCCGGTACCTGGCCCGACCGGCGACCCGTCGGCCAGAAACTGCACGTGAACAGCCGGCAGATCGGCCCGATGGGGCAGGCGCAGCTGCGGCAGCTGGATTACGAGGTCATCGGGGTGGTTGGCGACGTGCGGAACACGTCGCTCCGGGAACCCGCCGAGCCCGCGGCCTACTGCAGCTTCAGGCAGTTCCCGTCCGCAACATGTTCCTCGTCGTGCGCGGTCCCTGCCGCCGGCGGAGATCGCCGGCGCATCCGGGTCGGAGCTGAAGCGCCTCGAGCCGTCGATGCCCGTCTCCGAGGTCCGCACGCTCGACGCCCTGGTGGCGTCCCACGGGGAAAGCGTGCGGGTGCTGACGGCGTTGATGGCCGCCTTCGCGGCCTTCGCGCTGCTCGTGGCGAGCCTCGGCCTGTTCGGGGTCCTGTCGTGGGCCGTCGGCCGCCGCCGGCAGGAACTGAGCATCCGGATAGCGCTCGGCGCCGCCCGCGGCCAGGTCACGTGGATGGTGGTCAGGCAGGCCTTGACGCTCGCGGCCGCCGGGTCGGTTCTCGGCGCGGCCGGCGCGAGCGCGCTCGAGCGCGGCATGTCGCGCTTCCTCTTCGGGGTCACGCCGTTCGACGCGGCGACACTGGCGGCGGCCCTGTCGGTGGCCTTCGCCGTCGCCCTCGCGGCCTCCTGAGTCCCCGCCCGCCGCGCCAGCCGAGCCAACCTTGTCGACTCAAAATGAGTATGTCATTTGTAGATTTGTCGATTTGTTGATTTGTTGATTGATTTGCGGATTGGGTGATCGGGTGATTTCAACCGCTTCGACCGTTCGAATCGACAAATCGATAAATCGACAATCAACAAATCAATCAACCAATCAACAAATCAGGAAATCACCAAATGACGACGATTGCGATGAAGTCCCCCTTGGTGGAGATGGATGGCGACGAGATGACCCGCGTCCTGTGGGTCTGGGTGAAGGACAAGCTGATCTCGCCCTACGTGGACCTGAAGACCGAGTACTACGACCTCGGCCTCGAGCACCGCGACAAGACGGACGACCAGGTGACGCTCGACGCCGCCGAGGCCACCAAGCGCCTGGGCGTGGCCGTCAAGTGCGCGACCATCACGCCAAACCACGAGCGCGTCGTCGAGTACAAGCTCAAGAAGCAGTGGAAGAGCCCGAACGGGACGATCCGGGCGGCGCTCGACGGGACGGTCTTCCGCAAGCCGATCCTCGTGGACAACATCAAGCCGGGTGTCGTCTCCTGGACGAAGCCGATCATCGTCGGCCGCCACGCCTACGGCGACGTCTACAAGAACGCGGAGATCGCGGTCCCCGGCCCCGGCAAGGGCGAGCTGGTGTTCACGGGCGCGGACGGCAGCGAGCAGCGAGTGCTGATCCACGAGTTCAAGGGCCCGGGCATCCTGCAGGGCGATCCACAACACCGAGAAGTCGATCCGCAGCTTCGCCCGCTCGGTCTTCAACTACGCGCTCGACGAGAAGGTGGACGTCTGGTTCGCGACCAAGGACACCATCTCGAAGACCTACGACCAGACGTTCCGGCTGATCTTCGAGGACGTGTTCGGGAAGGAGTACGCGGGCCGCTTCAAGGCCGCGGGCATCGAGTACTTCTACACGCTCATCGACGACGTGGTGGCGAGGATCGTGAAGGGCGAGGGCGGGATGCTGTGGGCGTGCAAGAACTACGACGGCGACGTGATGTCCGACATGGTCGCGTCGGCGTTCGGCAGCCTGGCGATGATGACCTCGGTGCTGGTGTCGCCCGACGGCTTCTTCGAGTACGAGGCCGCGCACGGCACCGTGCAGCAGCACTACTACAAGCACCTGAAGGGCGAGAAGACCTCGAGCAACTCGATGGCGCTGATCTTCGCGTGGACCGGCGCGCTGCGGAAGCGCGGCGAGCTGGACAACCTGCCGGATCTCGTGCGGTTCGCCGGGCGGCTGGAGCAGGCGTCGCTGGACACCATCGCGGGCGGCGTGATGACGGGCGACCTCGCGCGCCTAGCCCAGCCGAAGGCGAAGCAGGTGGTGACGAGCGAGGAGTTCATCGACGCGATCGCCACGGCTGAAGGGGTAGGCCGGGAGGCTGGCAGCAGGAATCGGGATTCACGATTCGGGCTCGCGGGAACGAGCCGCCGGCCAACGGGACTGCGGGATCCCCAGAACCCTGATCCTGACCTGACTCCTGTCTCAGTAGTTCCTGTTGTAGATCGCCCTGACCTGCTTCGCGTCCACCGAGGGGTCGAGCGACTTGTCGCGCGCCGAGTCGAGCCAGCGGCCGTTGCGCCTGAGGCGCGCCACGCGGTGAATGTTCAGCAGGTGGTCGGTGGAGATGTTGTCGGTGCTGAGGTTGCCGGCGAACGTCCCGCAGGCCAGCGTGAGCGAGGGACGCAGGGTGTTGAACGTCCCGCCGATCGCGCCCTGGGTGGACGGCGTGTTGACGAGGATCCGCCCGGCGTTCATCTTCGCGAAGTCCTCGACCACCTGTTCGTCGTTCGCGTAGACGCCCACCGTGTGGCCGACGCCGCCCCAGTGGTTCAGGGCCTCGCACGTCGCGATCGCCTGCGCGTAGCTGTCGACGCGGTAGAACGCGAGGACCGGCGCCAGGATCTCGTACGACAGCGGGTGCTCCGCGCCGATGCCGTCCGGTTCGGCGACCAGGATGGTCGTCTCGGGCGGCACCTTGAAACCCGCGAGCTTCGCCACCCTCACCGCGGGCTGGCCGACCACGTCCGCCCGCATCCGCTTCCGCTCGACGTCCACGCAGACCTCGCCGAGCGCCCGCATCTGCGGGGGCGAGCAGAAGAAGGCGCCCGCCTTCTCGAGCAGCGGCCGCAGTTGCCGCTCGACCGGCGCCTCGACCACGATTGCCTGCTCGCTGCCGCACACCGTGCTGTTGTCGAACGTCTTGGAGAAGACGATGTAGCGGGCCGCCATCGGGATGTCGGCGGAGGCGTGCACGTACACCGGCACGTTGCCGGGGCCGACGCCCAGCGTCGGCGTCCCCGATTCCTGCGCCGCCCTGACGATGGACGAGGTGCCGGTGGCGAGGATGAGCGCGAGCTTCGGGTGGCGCATCAGCCGCTCGACGTACTCGCTCTGCGACCGGGTGATTGCCTGCACGGCGTTCTCCGGGGCGCCCGCCCGGGACGCCGCGTCGGCGAGGATCCGCGCCGTCTCCTTGATGCACTTCCGGGCGCCGCGGTGCGGGCTGAAGATCACCGGGTTGCGGGTCTTCATGCAGATGAGCGTCTTGAAGATCGTCGTCGACGTCGGGTTGGTGACCGGGACCATCGCCAGGATCGGGCCCTTGGGGTGGGCGACCTCGCTGATGCCGCGCATGGCGTCGTGGCAGATGACCCCCACGGTCCGTCGCGGGCGGATGTCCTCGTAGACCAGCAGGCTGGCGTACGAGTTCTTGATCACCTTGTGCTCGTACACCCCCATCCCCGTTTCCTCGATGGCCATTCGCGCCAGGTCGTGGCGGGCGTTCCACGCCGCCTCGTAGACGGCCTCGACGACGCGGTCCACCTGCTCCTGGTCGAGGCGCCTGAAGGCCTGCGCGGCGTGCCAGGCGCGGTTCACGAGGTCGTCGACGTGCTGGGCGATGGGATCCATAAGACGACTCTAGGCTCTAGGCTCTGGGCTCTAGGCTCTGGGTGTGGGCTCTCGGGCGGCTCGGGCTCCGGCCGCGTTCAGGGCAGAGTGGAATAGGCGCGGATATTCTATGCCATCGCAGCCATCGGCCGAATTGGAGAACCTCCGCCAGCGGTACCCCGAGAAGTTCCTCCCGGAGGAGGCGGTGTTCAGCCGGATCCGCCCGGGAGACCGGATCTTCATCGGCGCGGCGTGCGGCGAGCCCCAGCACCTGGTCCACGCGCTCACCGACTACGTCAAGGCGGAGCCGAAGGCCTTCTTCGACGCGGAGATCATCCAGGTCTGGACGCTGGGTGTCGCGCCCTACACGGACGAGCGCCTCAAGTCGAATTTCCGCTACAACTCGTTCTTCGTCGGCGACAACACCCGCGCCGCGGTGAACGCGGGCCTCGCCGACTACACGCCGATCTTCCTGTCCCAGGTGCCGGACCTGTTCCGGAGACGGGTGATTGCCGTGGATGTCGCCCTCATCCAGACGTCGCTGCCCGACGCGCACGGCTTCCTCAACCTTGGCGTCAGCGTGGACATCGTCACCGCCGCCGTCCGGAGCGCGGCGCTCGTCATCGCGCAGGTGAACCGCGAGATGCCGCGCATCCACGGCGACGGGTTCCTGCACGTGTCCGACATCGACTTCCTCGTCCCGCACGACGAGCCGCTGCTCGAGTACCGGACGACCGTGCCGGACGAGATCGCACGGCGCATCGGCCGCCACGTCGCGAGCATCGTGGAGGACGGCGACACGATCCAGGTGGGCTACGGCAGCGTGCCGAACGCCATCCTGTCGGCCCTCGGCCGGAAGAAGCACCTCGGCGTGCACACCGAGCTGCTCACCGACGGCATCGCGGACCTCATTCGCGCGGGCGTCGTGGACAACTCGCGCAAGACGGTCAACCGCGGGAAGACGGTCGCCAGTTTCTGCATGGGGAGCGCCGAGACCTACCGCCTCGTGGACGACAACCCGGCCATCGAGCTGAAGACGATCGACTACACCAACAGCCCGGTCGTCATCGCGCAGCACGAGAACATGTGCGCGATCAACAGCGTCCTCGAGATCGACCTGACCGGCCAGGCCAGCGCCGAGTCGATCGGGAACGTCTTCTACTCGGGAATCGGCGGCCAGGCCGACTTCATGCGCGGCGCGATCCTGGCCCCGGGCGGCAAGTCGATCCTCGCCATCCAGTCCACCGCCCGCGACGGCACGGTGTCGCGCATCGTGCCCGCCCTGAAGCAGGGCGCCGGCGCCACGCTCAACCGCGGCGACGTGCACTACGTCGTGACCGAGTACGGCATCGCGCACATCCACGGCAAGAACGTGCGCGAGCGCGCGATGGACCTGATTGCCATCGCGCACCCGTCGTTCCGCCACTGGCTGGTGGAGGAGGCGCGCAAGCAGAAGCTGATCTACGGCGACCAGGCCTTCGTGCCGGGCGAGCGCGGCGAGTATCCCGAGCACCTCGAGACGCGCCGGGCGACCCGCAAGGGCCTGCCGCTGCTCCTCAGGCCGGTCCGGATCAGCGACGAGCCCCTGCTGAAGGACTTCTTCTACTCGCTGTCCGACAAGACCCTCTACCGGCGCTTCATGTCGCCGCGCCTCGACATGCCGCACGAGCGGCTGCAGGAATACGTGGTCATCGACTACACGCGCGAGATGGTGATCCTGGCCTGCGTGGAAGGCGGAGCTCGCCAGGAGGTCGTGGGGCTGGCGGAGTACTACCTGGAGGAAGACGGCCTCTCGGCCAACGTCGCCTTCGCCGTGCGCGACGAGTACCAGAACCGCGGGATCGGCACCGAGCTGCTCGCCTACCTCACGCAGATCGCCCGGCGCCAGGGCCTCCGCGGCTTCACGGCGGAAGTCCTGCGCGAGAACGAGCCGATGCTGCGCGTCTTCGAGAAGATGAAGTTCCCGACGGACACGAAGACGGCGGGAGATGCCTACAAGTTGAGCATCTCACTGAAGTAAGGCTCCAGGCTCCCGGCTCCAGGCCCTGGAGAGGCTCGAGACCTTGGGCTTCAGGCTCTCTCGAGCCGAGAGCCAAAAGCCTCCAGCCTCCCGGGAGCCCGAAGCCAGGGGCCCGAAGCCGGACGCGCGAAGCGCTAGACTAGTCCTCCAGCGTGCTGATGTCCCCGATCGGCTGGCCGAGCTCCTGGGCCTTCAGCACGCGCCGCAGGATCTTGCCGCTGCGGGTCTTCGGGATCTTGTCCACGAACGTGATCTCCTGCGGCATCGCGAGCGGCGACAGCTTCCGCCGCACGAAGTTCATGATGCTCAGCTCGAGATCCGCGCTCGGCTCGAAGCCGGGCCGGAGCGCGACGAACACCTTGACGACCTCCATGTTGACGGGGTCGGGCTTGCCGATGGCGGCCGATTCGGCCACCGCCTCGTGCTCGAGGAGCGCGCTCTCGATTTCAAACGGCCCCACGAGGTGGCCGCCGGTGTTGATCACGTCGTCGTCGCGCCCGCAGAACCAGAAGTAGCCGTCCTCGTCGAGGCTCGCCTCGTCGCCGCAGACGTACCAGCCGTTCAGGAACTTCTTGTGATACGTCGCGGAGTTGTTCCAGTAGGCCCGCATCATGCTGGGCCAGGGCGGCCGCACGGCAATGAGGCCCACGCGCCCCGGCTCGGTGATCGGCTCGCCGCTGCGCGAGTCGATGATCGCCGCCTCGAGGGCCGGGAACGGCCGCCCCATGCTGCCCGGCTTCACCGGCATCCCGGGGAGGTTGGTGACGACGATCGAGCCGGTCTCGGTCTGCCAGAACGTGTCGTGGAAGTCGAGGCCGAACGCCTCGCGGCCCCAGCGGACCGCCTCCGGGTTGAGCGGCTCGCCGACGCTCGCCATGTGGCGCAGGCTGGAGAGATCGCGCTTGCGGACCGGCTCGAGGCCGTCCTTCATGAGCATGCGGATCGCGGTGGGCGCCGTGTACCAGACGGTCACGCGGTGCTTCTCGATCGTCTCGTACCAGCGCGCGCTCGAGAAGCCGGCGTCGACCACGACCTGCGTCGCGCCGAGCGCCCACGGCCCGATGATCCCGTAGCTCGTTCCCGTCACCCAGCCCGGGTCCGCCGTGCACCAGTAGATGTCGTCGTCGCGGACGTCGAGCACGAGCTTCGTCGTGAGGTACTGCGCGAAGATGCTGGAATGCACGTGCAGCGCGCCCTTCGGCTTGCCGGTGGTGCCGCTCGTGTAGTGAAGCACCGAGGGCGTCTCGGGGTAGGTCCGGAACACCGGGAACTCGTCCAGCCGGTGGTCCATCATCCGGAACGCCACCTCGCCCTCGCGCAGCGGCCGGCCGTCCTCGTCGTGATCGATGACGATGATCGTCTTGAGGGCGGGGAGGCGCTCCTTCGCCCGGCGGGCCTTCCCGAGGTGCTTCTTCTGCGTGATGATCGCAACCGCGCCGCTGTCCTCCATCCGCTGGCACAGCGCGTCCTCGCCGAACGCCGAGAACAGCGGCTCGACGACCGCGCCGATCTTCAGGATGCCGATGAAGCCGATGTACAGCTCCGGCACGCGGTCCAGGAACAGGCAGACGCGATCGAGATCGCGCAGGCCCAGGCCGCGCAGGAAGGCCGCCCACCCGTTGGTGAGCTGCATCAGGTCGCGGTAGGTGAAGTGCCGGAACTCCGCCGCGTGGTTCTCGTGGATCAGGGCCAGCTTGTCGCCCCGCCCCGCGGCGACGTGGCGATCCACGCACACGCTGGCGATGTTGATCGACGCGCCCTCGGTGTAGCCCAGCTCCTTCTTGGCAGTGTCCCAGGACAGTTCGGAACGCAGGCGCAGGTAATCGACGCCGCCGACGGCCACAGACGTCATAGAGTCCTCCGGGTGAGCGGCCAACGCCAACGCGGCGAAGGATAGCACGGCAGGGCTTGGGTCTCTGGTGCGGCTGCTAGAATCACTCGATATGCGTCAGGACCCGCTGCACTACCTTGCCGACGAGCTCGACGCCCTCCGCGCCCACGATGCGATGGGCATCATCCGGGTCCTCGACGGCCCGCAGCTGGCGAAGGCCTCCATTGACGGCCGCGTGGTGGTGAACCTCGCGTCGAACAATTACCTCGGTCTGACGACGCACCCGCGGCTGTGCGAGGCCGCTCTCGAGGCGACGCGGCAGTTCGGCGTGGGCGCGGGATCGGTCCGGACGATTGCGGGCACGCTTGCCGTGCACGAGGAGCTCGAGCGGCGCCTGGCCGCCTTCAAGCAGACCGAGGCGGCGGTCGTCTTCCAGAGCGGGTTCACCGCGAACGCCGGGACGGTGTCGGCGATCCTCAAGCGGCACGACGCCGTGGTGTCGGACGAGCTGAACCACGCGAGCATCATCGACGGCTGCCGCCTGAGCCGCGCCACCATCAAGGTCTTCCCGCACCGCGACGTGGAGGCGGCGCGGACGATCCTGAAGGAGCTGCCGGCCGGGCAGCGCAAGCTGCTCATCACCGACGGCGTCTTCAGCATGGACGGCGACCTCGGGCCGCTCCCGGCGCTTTGCGATGCGGCCGAGGAGTTCGGGGCCATCATGATGGTGGACGACGCGCACGCCAGCGGCGTCTTCGGCCGGAACGGCAGGGGGACGGTCGACCACTTCGGGATGCACGGCCGGCGTGGATGTCCAGGTGGGCACGCTCTCGAAGGCGCTCGGCACCGTCGGCGGCTACGTGGCGGGGCCGCGCCACCTCATCGACTTCCTTCGTCAGCGCGCGCGGCCGTTCATGTTCTCGACGTCGCCCCCGCCCGCCGTCGCCGCCGCGTCCATTGCCGCGATCGACGTCCTGCTCGAGGAACCCCAGCTCATCGATCGGCTCTGGGAGAACACGCGCTTCTTCAAGGCGGGCCTGCAGCAGATGGGGTTCGACACCGGCCTCAGCGAGAGCCCGATCACGCCCGTGATCGTCGGCGAAGCCGCGACGGCCGCCCGCATGTCGGCCCGGCTCTTCGAGCAGGGCGTCTTTGCGCTCGGCATCGGGTTCCCGATCGTGCCGCGCGACAAGGCTCGCCTCCGCACCATCGTCACCGCCGCGCACACCCGCGACGACCTTCAGTTCGCGCTCGACGCGTTCGGAAGCGTCGGCAGGGAGCTGGGGGTATTACGGAATTGAGAATGAAGAATTGAGAATTGCACAGGCCAGGGTGAGAGCCGGGGAATCCGCCAGGAGAGGACGGGGTTAGCCTAGTAGATGATTCTTGCTCACCGGCGCCACCGGCTTCATCGGCGGACTGCTCCTCGGAAAGCTCGAAGCGCGCGGCCATGCCGTCCGGTGCCTCGCGCGCCGGCCCGACCGATTGACCTCTCGCACCGGCCCGGCGACGGAGGTGGTGGCCGGCGACTGCCTGGACGAAGAGTCCCTCGACCGCGCCATGTCGGGCGTCAAGCTTGCCTACTACCTGGTGCATTCGATGGGCGGCCCCGGGTCCTTCGAGGACGTGGACCGGGAGGCGGCCCGCCGGTTTGGCGCGGCCGCGGCAAGAGCCGGTGTGCGCAGGATCGTGTACCTCGGCGGACTTGGCGAGGGCGAGGGCCTCTCGCCACACCTCCGCAGCCGCCGGGACACGGGCGACGCCCTCCGCGCCGCCGGCGTTCCGGTCGTCGAGCTGCGCTGCTCCGTCGTGATCGGCGCGGGCAGCCTGTCGTTCGAAATGGTGCGCGCGCTGGTCGAGCGATTGCCCGTGATGATCACGCCGCGATGGGTGGCCGTGAAGGCGCAGCCCATCGCGGTCGAAGACGTCCTGGCCTACCTGGTGGCCGTGGGGGAAGACGAGGGCGAGGCTCCGCCGGTGTGCGAGATCGGCGGACCGGACGTCGTGTCGTACGGCGACATCATGCGGGAGTACGCCAGGCAGCGGGGCCTGACGCGCCGGATGATCCCGGTGCCGCTGCTCACGCCCAGGCTCTCGAGCCTCTGGCTCCGGCTCGTGACGCCCCTCTACGCGAACGTCGGCCGGCAGCTGATCGAGGGCGTGCGAAACCGCACGGTGGTCGTCGATCCCACGCCGGCACGGCGCTACGCCGTCACGCCGCGCGGGTTGCGGCAGGCGGTCAGCGAAGCGATCCGGCAGCGCGTCGAGCGCGTCGAGGCGCTGCTGGGGGAGCTATCGGGAACGGACGCGGCGGAGCCCCTCGCCACCCTGGCGGCCGCCGGATGCCTGGTGGACAGCCGGGAGACGGCGTCGCCGGCCGATTCAGCACGCGCATTCGTCCCCGTGCGGACAATCGGCGGGGAGAATGGCTGGTACTACGCGAACGGGCTGTGGCTGATCCGCGCGTGGATGGACCGGGTCCTGGGCGGGATCGGGCTGCGGCGCGGCCGGCGCGACCCTGACACGTGCGCCGTAGGCGATGCCGTGGACTTCTGGCGGGTGGTGACATTCGAGCCCGACCGCCGCCTCACGCTCGCCGCGGAGATGAAGGTTCCAGGCCGGGCCTGGCTGCAGTTCGACGTCTTCGCCGCGCCCGACGGGACGACACGCGTCCGGCAGACCGCCCTCTTCGATCCCAAGGGCGTGCTCGGGCTGCTCTACTGGATGTCAGTCCTGCCGGCCCATGCCCTCGTCTTTCGAGGGATGCTGCGGGCGATCGTGGCCCGCGGCGCCGCCCATCGGCTTCACGCGTGACCAGACCCTTGACCCCCGACTCTTAACGCTGAACCGCGTTATCTCAGCATCAGCAACGCCGTCCACGGAACGACGGCGAGGGCTACGTAGACCGCGGTGAGGAGCGCGATCAGGCGGTGGACGCCGCTGAGGTGGAGGACGATTCCAAACATCCCGGCCACGAGCTTCGCGCTCGCGAGGCCGGGGCCGACGCCGAACGCAACCATGAGGGAGGAGACGACCGGGTTGCCTTCCATGTGGGGGCCGAACGTGGCCATCCCAATATAGGTCAGTACGCCGTCGCACGCCTGGACCGCCAGGAACGCGAGGACCGCCAGGTTCCCGAAAAAGGACTCACCGGAACGGTTGAATATCCAACGAGAGAGCATCTTTGGTCTTCCCGTGCGGCGACTAATGCCGCCTTAGCCGTCCTCAAACCGTTGGAACTACAACGGTTGTGCCAATTACGGAATTGATCTAGGGGCTAGGGGCTAGGGCTGGGGGCTAGGGGCTGGCTTGCCCGCCGTAGCCCCTCGACCTTGGTCGGGGGCGAAGGTGGGAATTCCCCGTCCCGCATCGTTGTTGTAGTAGAGGCATGCGTGACCTCCGTCATTTCCTGCTCTTATCGCTCCTGCTCGCGACCCCGCTCCTGAACCCGGGCGCCCACGCCCAGGACACCACCGGCACCGGGGGCGTCGCGGGCGTCGTCTTCGCCGGCGACGGCAAGTCCGCCCCCGGCATCACCATCTGCATCGTGGGCACCGGCCTCTGCGCCACCACCGACCGCAAGGGCGAGTTCCGGCTCTCGGGCATACGCCTGGGCCAGCAGCACATCGAGGTGCGGGCGCCCGGCCTGCCGCCCTACGAGAGCGGCCACGTCGAGGTGCGCGCGGGGTTCGACACCAAGGTGGAGGTCGTGCTGCCGCAGATCGACGCCGTCACCGAGACGGTCAACGTCACCGCCCCGGTCTTCACCGCGCCGGAGGAGGTCAAGACGTCCGGCTACCTGCTGGCGTCGCGCGACATCAAGCAGGCGGCGGGGGCCCTGCAGGACGTGTCGCGCTTCGCCCAGACGCTGCCGGGCGTGGTCATCGGGTCCAACGACTTCCGCAACGACCTGATCGTCCGGGGCGGCAGCCCTCTCGAGAACCTGTTCGTCGTCGACAACATCGAGGTCCCGAACATCAACGCCTTCGCCACCTCGGCATCGGCCGGCGGATCGGTTGGGCTGATCGACGCCGAGTTGATCCGGGACGTGACGTTCCTCACCGGCGGCTACCCGGCGGCGTTCGGCAACCGCGTATCGAGCGTCACGCAGCTCGCGCTGCGGGAGGGCAGCCGGGACGAGTCGCGACAGATGGCGTCGGTGGGGTTCCTGGGCGCGGGCGGCGTGCTCGAGGGGCCGCTCGGCAAGGGGAAGGGCTCGTGGATCGTCTCGGCCCGCCGGAGCTTCCTCGACTTCTTCACCGACGATATCGGCATCGGCGGCGTGCCGGTGATCTACGCGCTCAACGTGAAGGTCGTCTACGACCTGTCGCGAGCGCGACCGGATTTGGGCGGTCAACGTGACGGGCCTCGACGAGCTGCGGCTGGGCGCCACGGCCGAGAGCGACCCGGAGGACAGCGAGCTGGCGACGCTCGACATCAACTACGACGGCTACAGGAGCGCGACCGGCGTGAACTGGCAGCGCGTCTTCGGCTCGCGGGGCGTGGGCCTGCTGGGCATCACGCAGTCGGTGGCCACCGTGGACACGGCCTACAAGGACCTGCTGCGCGCGCCCGCCCCCGCGCCGCCCGGCGAGAGCCTGGAGGACCTGATCTCGCGGAGCCCGGTCGTCTACTCCGAGGATTCGTCCGAGCGCGAAACGACCATCAAGTACGACTTCACCGTATTCGGGCAGGCGCTCAAGAAGATCCAGGCCGGTGCCGCGGTCAAGCGCATCTCCGCGAACTACGTTGCCGTCCAGCCGTTCGGCTACGACAATCCCTGGTCTGCGACGCCGGGCACCGACGTCCTGGACCTCGACTTCGAGCAGGTGAGCTACGACGTGGGCGCCTACGCGCAGGCCACGTGGGACCCCACCAGGCGCCTGGGCATCACCTTCGGCGGGCGCGTCGATCGATACGGCTACACGGAGAAGACGCGTGTCAGTCCGCGGCTCGCAGTGGGCTACCGTCTCAGCAACAGCCTGACCTGGCAGGGAAGCTACGGCATCTACTACCAGCAGACCTCGCCCCTGCTGTTGGCGGCGTTTCCCGGGAACAACGAACTGGACCCGCTGCGGGCGGACCACTACGTCACGGGGGTCGCGTGGACGCCGGACCCGTCACTGAGGGTGAGCGCCGAGGGCTACTGGAAGGAATACCGCGATTACCCGGTGGCCGCGGAGTATGCGCCGGTGACGCTCGCAAACATCGGCGACACGTTCGATGTTCGAGAATCGCTGTTCCCGCTGGTGAGCTCCGGGCGAGGCCGGGCCTACGGCGTCGAGCTCGTGCTGGAGAAGATGTTCACGGAGAAGTGGTTCGGCCAGGCAAACGTGGCGTTCTCGAACACCCGCCACGCGGGGATCGACGGGGTGCTTCGTCCGGGGGCGTTCGATTACCCCATGGTCGCGAAGTTCGTCGGCGGCTACCGTTTCGCCCGGCGCTGGGAGATCGGCGGGCGCTTCACGTTCCTGAGCGGCCGCCCCATCACGCCGTACGACGAGGCCGCCTCTGCAGCGCAGCGCCGAGGCATTTACGACCAGGGTCTCGTCAACGCCGTGCGCTCGGAGGCCTATGCGCGCCTCGACCTGCGCGTGGACCGGATCATCCTCTCCTCGACCAGCCAGACGCTGCTGGTCTACGCGGGTGCGCAGAACATCACCAACCGACGCAACTTTGCCGGCTACTCGTGGGACCGCACGAACAACCGCTCGCGTTTCCAGGAACAGCAGGGCATCTTCCCGCTGATCGGGATGGAATGGCGGTTCTAGAGTCGCTTGGCCTTGATCAGCCCGTTCACCAGCATGGCGGTCACCCCGCCGTCCGGGCCCTTGAGGAACTCGACCTCGGTCTCCTCGGTCAGCTCGAAGAACTTCGTCGCGGATTCGGGGAGCAGCTCGATCGTCTGCTCGCGGTCTACGAGGATCAGTTTCCCTTCCGCCACCTTGAGCGTGACGACACGGCCGGGACGGAGCTCGTAACGGCCGGCGTAGCCGCCGAGCACCGAGGGATCGATCAACGCGAGCGTCTTTTGCCTGGGGCCCGGATAGCCGGGCCACCCGTACTCCGCCGCGATCGTGCCGAAGGATCTCGGTGGCCAGCCGCCCGCCGCCGTCCGCGTTGGTCATCACCACCGCCCCGTGTCCCGACTCCACGTACGCCACCATCTGGCACTTGAAGCCGGCGTTCGACCCGCCGTGCCCGAAGCGCATGTCAGGGCCGGTCCCGTCGATCGAAAGGCCAAGCCCCCACGACCCTTTGCCAGCTGTCAGCATCTCCTTCGCAGTGCCGGCGGACAGCACCCGCGACTTGCCCGCCCACGCCTCCCGCACTTCCACCGCGAACTTCGCGAGGTCTGTTGGCGTGGTCCAGAGGCCGGCCGCCGCCATCTCGGGATAGGTGTGGTAGCGCCCGGGGATTGCCTTTCCGCTCCCGTCGTGCGCCGTGGCGGCCGTCGAACGCAGCGCCTCGGGCAGCGGCTGTTCGTACGTGCTGTCGCTCATGCCGAGCGGCTCCAGGACCGTCTCGCGCATCAACTGTGGGAACGGCTTGCGCGTGACGTCGATCAGCATCTGCTGCAGCACCGTGTATCCGCCCCCCGAGTAGCGCCACTGGCTGCCTGGCGCGATGTCCACGCGAATGGGCGCGGTGTTCGCCGGCTTGGCGCCGTCGAGAACCTGCGCGAGCGTCGGAATCGAGGCCGTGCTCGCATAGCCGGGGAAGCCGTGAACGGTGAGGCCGGCGGTGTGGCTGAGAATGCGGCGCAGCGTGACGTGCTCGGCGGCCGACAACTCGCCCGCGGGGATCTTCCAGGACGTGAGCTTCGCGTTGACGTCCTCGTCCAGCGACAACCGGCCTTCTCCCACGAGGCGGAGTGCCGCCAGGGCCGCGACCGGCTTGCTGATCGACGCGGCCTGGAACAGCGTGTGCGGTGTGACGGCCGCCCCGGCTCCCGCCTCCACCACGCCGTACCCCCGCGACCACTCGACCGCGCCGCCGTTGATCACCGCGATGCTCACGCCCGGCGTGTGATGGAAACGCATGCGCTCGGCCAGCGGCGTCGGCCGATCGGGGTCGCCTTTCACGACAATGCCGGGCACGAGGCGAGCCTCGATGCGCGCGATGCGCTGCTCGAGCGTGGCCTGGGCCGTCACTCCCGGCCAGGACACGGACACGGCGACGAGCGCCGCGGCGATCAGCACTAAGAGCCTGTTGGAGCGCTTGTTCATGATGGTCTCGATGATTGGTCTTCCTGCCGGGCCGGCACCTTCGACTCGACGACTTGTCGCCTCGCCCAGGACCGGTAGGCCGGCGTCAACGACGGCGTCTCAAGGCTCGACGGGCAGTCCGTACACCTGAGAGCTGCCGATCTTGGCGAGCGGCCTCGCCCCACGCGCTTCCAGCCACCGGCTGACCGCGGCGCCGTTCCACCCCTCGAACGCCCATTCGTGGACGATGACGCAGGTGGCGCCGGACTCGATCAGGGCTTGCCATGCCTGGTCCGGCCTGGAGGGAGGGTCCACGAGCGCCTCCCTCCGCCGCAGGTAGCTCGCCGGGAACCCGCCGCTGTAACCGTTGACGATCGGGTGGCCGTGCTTCGCCGAAAAGTACACGGCGCGCGTCTCGTCGTGCAACTGGCCGAACGGCAGCTCCACCACGACGGTGCCTCGCCTTGGCCTGTTGGATGCGGAGGCAGGCGGACTTGTCTCGCCGGCCCCCGGGTTCGGCGCGGGGCGTACGCGGACTTGTCTCGCCGTAGCCCCTCGATGGTTCGAGGGGCGAAGGCGGAAGGCGGGCAACGAACTCGTACAGCCGTTCGAGATCCGCCGCGCGCACGACCTGGCCCGTCCTCCCCGTGTCGCGGCGCTGCCACTCGAGGGCTTTCACCGGGACCGGCGCGGTCCACGCCTCGGCGAGGAAGACGATCGCGACCAGGGCCATCGCCACGGGGCCCCAGCGCTTCAACCGATCGAGCGCGGCCAGGCTCCAGGCCGACAGGCCGGCGAGGAACATCGTCCCAAGCATCGCGAACCGCGCCGGCACGCGGAGGCCGTCGTACCCCGGGACATAGCGGTACAGCCAGACGTAGATGGTGTCGCCCGTCAGGCCGTGGTGTTTCGTGCGGATGTGGGGCCCGAAGGACAGCCAGGTCGACAGCAGCAGCGCGAAGAAGCAGAACACGGCGGGCGACCGCAGCGCGCGGGCGGTCACGCGCCGGACCGTTGACGAGGCGGCGACGACAACCAGGAAGGACAATGCCGCGAGCGCGATGACGCGGTTCACGTAGGCCAGCGGCATGTAGAAGCTCGCGCACTCGCCAGATGAGCGGGCCGGCCAGCAGCTCCCAGAAGGCCAGCCGGAGAAATGCCACCGTGGCGAGGCCCGCGAGCACGGCGACCACCAGGCGCCACCCGCGCGTCGGCGGCAATGGCCGCTCTTCACGGGCGGCGGCCCACACGGCAACGGCGAGGCCGGCAAGCGCGAGGGCCACCGGCACCAGGCCGGGGAAGAGGACGCCCTCCGGCGTTCCGAAGTCGCTGAGATACGGCCTCCACAGGCGCAGGCTGTCGCTGCCGGCCAGGTAGCTGTAGGCGTCTGCGGAGTATTGCCGCACCTCGTCGAGCGGGCGGGCGGCGAAGCCGTGATCCCGCAGTGCGAGGTACGGCAGCAGGAACGGCAGGAGCAAAGCGCCTGCGAGCACGCCCGCCGCCGCCAGCTCGCCCCACATCCGCGCGTTCGTCCACAGGCGCCGGGTCCACACCTCCCACACCACGAAGAGCACGAGGAAGGGCGCGAAGAAGAGCAGGAAGTAGCCGCACGACAGGCCCTGGAGGACGATGGCGAGCGCAGCGCCCAACAGGGGCACGACCTCGCGCCGGGCGGCACGCGGCTTGACCCGCCCCCCGCCCTCCGCCTCTCGCCTGTCGGTTCTCGCACGATCCGTGGACGGGGCCGCGCCCGGAAGCGATGCGGGGGGCGTTGCGGACTCCCTCCGTCGCACCACCGCCGCGAAGTAGCGGCGAAGCGCGTAGAGCGCGAACGGCATCCACTGGGACGAGAGCACCTGCAGGTGGCCGAACTGCGACGTCCGGTACGGCGCGAACGC
This sequence comes from uncultured Acidobacteriota bacterium, assembly GCA_963744445.1. Classification (GTDB taxonomy): domain Bacteria; phylum Acidobacteriota; class Vicinamibacteria; order Vicinamibacterales; family Fen-181; genus CAVUTP01. The sequence continues at coordinate 478,452 of CAVUTP010000005.1, read as the reverse complement.
GTAGAGCAGCCCGGCGACGAACGCCGCACGCGGCCGTCCCGTCAGCTCGCGGGCCAGCAGGAACATCCCGAGGCCCGACAGCGCGAAGGTCGAGAGGAACAGCAGGTTGTAGGACAGGACGATGTTGCGGCTGATGGCGTAGACGGGCAGCGCCTGGAGGGCCTGGGCGAACAGGTGCTCGGAGTACGCGAAGGCGAGCGGCTCCGGGTGGAAGATGTTCGCGCTCCAGAAGCCCGCGAAGGCATTCCACTCGCCCGACAGGAACCGCGTGAGGTGGTCGAGGTCCCACCAGAGGATCCAGCAGTTCAGGAGCGGGTCGGCCAGGTCGAGCGGCAGCTTCCTGGCGAGAGCGCCGCTGACCGGCCAGGTCATGACGACGGTGAGCGCGACGTACCAGGCGAAGACCGTGATCGGGTTCCCCATTGAGGGGGCGAAGGATTTCAACCTTGTCATCGTCCGGCGCCCGTCTGGGGATGGCAGTGCGAACACGACGTCCGCGCCGAAGGATGCCAGGCGCCGGGCGCCGTGATACTCCATCCACTGGGTCACGCGCGGGCCTTGGTCGCCCAGGTACGCGCCCTCGTGGACGACCACCACGCGCGCGGTCGACGCCGCAAGCGCCGTCCACGCCCGGTCCCAGTTGCGGACGGGATGCCCGAGCTCGAGCGTCAGACGGTAGTAGTGGTCCGGGAGGCCGCCGCTGTAGCCATTCACCAGCCGCCGCCAGTGAAGGGTGGAGTAGAAGAGATACCGCAACTCGTAGCCCTCGCGCCCGAATGGCATCTCGAGGATCACCGTGTCCTCGGGAAGACCGGCGAGAAACGCGTACACCGGCGGGGTCTCGCGGCCGTGAGGGACGGGGGACGGCGGGGTGACCGCCCGCTCCACCGGGTCAGTGTAGTTGATGAGGACCGGCGGCGGCCAGACCTCGACGAGGAACAGCAGTCCGACGGCCACGAGAAGGCGTCGGGAGACTTTTCCTGCCTGGACAACCGAAGAGTCTCCCGACCCTTCTTTCGCCAGCCGGGCGAGGGCGAACCCGGCCAGGACCGCGACGAACAGCGCCACCTCGAGCGCCAGGCGCGCGGGCACGCGGATGCCGTCGAAGCCGGGCACGTGCTCGTACAGCAGACGGTATGGGCCGGTCGCAACCCGGACGCCGGCGCTCGTGATCGTGGGGCCCAGTGACAGCACGAACGCCGCGACCGTCGCCGCCACCCAGAAACCGACGGAGCCCGCCAGACGCAGGACCGTCCGCCGCGCCGGGCGCGACCACGCCAGCAGCGCCAGGACCGCGACGGTCGCGATCCCGGCGGGATGCTCCGCGTCCCGAAGCCGCACCGCCACCCCGCCAAGCCGCAAGACCCGCGGCCCCCAGAGCACGATGAACGCCAGGGCCGCGAGTTCGACAGCGGCAACCGAGACGAGCAGGACCGAGACCGCACGGCCCCAGCCCAGCGGAACCTCCAGGCGGCCGAACCCGTACCCGGCCCCACCCGTCCGCGCCGGGCTTCGCGCCCGGCTTCGCGCCAAGCGAGCAGCAGGCCAGCTGCCGCCAGCGCCATCGGGACGAGACCCAGGAACAGCTCGCCCTCGGCTTTCGGAAACACCTGGAAAAGACGCGCGGTCCCGTGGGACGTCGTCGGTCCCGAAAGGTACGACAAGACGTCGGCCGAGAAGATCGACACCTCCTCCAGCGATCGCGGCGGGAATCCCAACGCCCGCAGTTCCATGTAGGGCAGCAGGAAGGGGAGTGTGAGGGCGCCCACCGCCGCGAACGCCAGCGCGAGCCGCCCGAGCGCGAGCGGCCAGCGGGGCGTGCGCTGCCGCGCGATCTCCCAGACCCCGTACGCGGCCGCGAATGGGCCGAAGTAGAGGAGGAAGTAGCCGCACGACAGGTTCTGGGCCAGCAGGGCGAGCGAGAAGCCGGCCAGCGGCCGCAGGCCCCCCGTCTTCGCGTAGCGGGTCAGCGCGTAGAGCGCGAACGGCATCCATTGAATCGAGAGCACCTGGACGTGCGGGAACTGCGCGATCCGGTAGGGCGTGAAGGCGAAGAACAGGCCGGCGAGAAAGGCAGCCGGCGCGCTTCCCGTGAGCTCGCGGACCAGCAGGTAGGTGCCGAGGCCGCACAGCACGAACGTCGAGAGGAACACCAGGTTGTAGCAGAGGATGATGTTCCCGGTCAGTGCGTACACGGGGGCGATTTGCAGCACCTGCGGGAAGAGGTGCTCCGAGTAGGCGAGCGTGAGCAACGCCGGGTGGAAGAAGTTGCCGCTCCAGAACCCGTCGAACGCGTGCAGGTCCCCCCCACGAACCGGAGCACGTGCTCGGCCCCCCAGGCCAGGATCCAGCAATTGAGCAGGGAATCGCCCGTGTCCGCGGGAATGTCCGAGGAAAGGCCGCGCGCCAGCGGCCAGGTGAGGGCGAGCGTGGCCGCCAGGTACCAGGCCGCCGCGTGCCAGGCCGAACCGAGGGGCGGCAGGCGCAAGCCGGAGGGCCGGCCGACGACGGAGGGCGGGCTGAGCACGCTCATGCCGCGACGATTCTACCCTGCGCGCGGCGCACAGAGGTTCACGGTTCAGGGTTCATCACCTACCGCCCCGTTTACACGAGCATTCCGCCCCCGGAGGGCAGTCCTTACACCCCAATTCGGCGGTTTCCCCACCAGTCATGTAATTCTTACGCGACACAGTCACCTCATCGGGGGGGAGCCGGAAGGGCTAAAGCAAGTTAAGTCCAATTACGATAAGCAATTATACGGTTGGCAAGCCAATTGATATAGGAGAGCACCAGATGCGTCGTCTAACGGGCGTCCTACTCGCGGCAACCCTGATGGCAGGTTCGGTGGCGGTTCCGGTTGCCGCCCAAACGCCGATGGCGGCTCCCCCGGCTGGCGCAACCTTCCGGGGCGGCATCGACCTGGTCACGGTAAGCGCGGTCGTTAAAGATCGCAAGGGCAAGATCGTGAAGAACCTCGCCCGCGAGGACTTCGAGGTCATCGACAACGGCATCGTGCGCACGATTGCCGAGTTCAGGCCCGACCAGGCGCCGTTGAGCGTGGCCGTTCTCCTCGATGGCAGCGGCAGCATGCAGGTCGCCGACAAGATCGAGGGTGCACGGCGGGCCGCCGCCCAGCTGTTCGCGTGGCTGGAACCGGGGCGCGACGAGGTGGCCATCTATTCGTTCGATACCGGGCTTTACGAGCTGCAGCCGTTTGCGACCCGGCGTGAGAGCGTGGCGGAGTTTCACGCCTCGCTCTCGGGGGTCGAGCCCTTCGGGATGACGTCCCTGCACGACGCGGTGGCGGCGACGGCCCGGGCCGTGGCCCGTCGCAGCAATCTGCACCGCGCGGTCATCGTCCTCACCGACGGGGTGGACAACGGGAGCCGGCTGACACCGGCGGAGGTGTCCGGCATCGCCAGCTCGATCGACGTCCCGGTCTACGTGGTGGCGGTCGTCTCGCCCCTCGACCACGCGGGGACGGCCAGCGCGGTGAAGTCCGAGCGCCCGGTTCCGGTGGGGGATTTGGCGGACCTGGCGCGATGGACCGGTGGAGAGCTTTACGTGAGCAGCGGCCCGGCGCATACGGCAGTGGCCACCCGGGAGATCGTCGACGAGCTGCGTCATCAATACCTCATCGCGTTCGAGCCCGGCCAGTCGCCCGGCTGGCATCCCCTCGAGGTGCGGGCGCGAAAGGGCAACTTAATCATCCGCGCGCGCAGCGGGTACGTGGCAGGGCGGCAGGCGCACGACTGACAACCAACGTTCGGCTATTCGATAGGAACTTGTAGGAGGCTTGGATCATGAGGAACTTCGTATTGGCGTGCTCGGTGGTGGCCCTTGCGGCAAGCTCGACGGCGTGCGCGACGAAGGGTTTCGTGCGCACCCGCGTGGGCGAGGTGAACGACAAGGTCGAGACCGTGTCGAAATCCCTGGAGGAGACCCAGGAGCGGACCCGTCAGAACGAGGCCCGGATCACTGAGGTCGATCAGAAGGTCACGCAGGTGGACCAGAAGGCCGTGGCGGCCAATACGGCGGCCACCGAGGCCCGGAGCGCGGCGGACGCGGCAGCCAACAAGGCCGACGCCGTTGAGAAGGCAACCAAGCGGATCGTCTACGAGGTCACCCTGAGCGAGGACCAGGGCAACTTCAAGTTCGGCCAGGCGATGCTGCCGGACGAGGCGAAGGCGCGGATCGACGAGGTTGCGCAGCAGCTCAAGTCGAATCCGAACGGCGCCTTCATCGAGGTCGAGGGCTACACGGACAACGTCGGCGCCAAGACTTACAACGAGAAGCTGGGTCTCGACCGCGCCGAGTCGGTGAAGCGGTACCTCTACGAGCAGCACCAGATCCCGCTGCACCGCATCAGCGTGATCAGCTACGGCCCGGAAAAGCCGATTGCGCCGAACAACACCAAGGCGGGCCGCGCGAAGAACCGCCGCGTCGTCATCAAGGTCCTGGTGTAAGGCGGCTCTAGGCTCCAGGCTTCAGGCTCTTGCACGTGCTAGAGCCAAGAGCCTAAAGCCAAGAGCCTCGGAACGCAGATTGCGGCGCGGGGGCGACAACACGCGCCCGGTGCTGAGGAGCGGTCCCCGCGTCGCAACCGGGAAGGGCCGGCCAAGGGTACATGGGAACCCGGGGCCGGCCCTTTCTCTTTGCGCGGGCGAAGCGAGAATGGAGAATTGAGAATGGGGAATTGAGAATGTAGAAGGCGTCCGCCGTCGAAGTGAATGCCTCCCGCCGGGGACGTTTCCTGGCGCCGTCCCCCGATCCCGCTTCTCAATTCTCAATTCTCAATTCTCAATTCCGGAGTATCCTGCCCCAATGGCCATTCGCACCGAACTCACCCTCCGGCTGCAGAACAGCCCCGGGACGCTTGCCCGGGTCTGCCAGGTGATCGCCGACGAGCGCATGAACATCGTCGCGTTGAATCTGGCGAGCCCGCTCGTGGCGCGGATGGTGGTGGACAACCCGGTCCATGCCGCGGCCATTCTCCGCGAGCACCACTACCAGGTGGAGGAGCGGGAGGTGATCTACACGACGACGGCCAACGACCCGGGAGCCCTGCTCCGAATCACGCAGCTGATCGCGGAGGCGGGCATCAACGTCGAGTACCTGTACGCCACGGCGCTCGAGGGCCAGGCGATGGCCAGCGTCGTGGTCGGCGTGCCGGATGCCGAGCGGGCGTCGGCCGCTGCGGGCGTGTGACCGGGGAGTCGGCGTTGGCGAGCCGCTGTTCGAGGACCGTTCAAGAAGACAGGTGGCGGGCGGCAGGCAGTAGGCGGCGCAACCCGCGTGTCAGCAGCGGCTCCCTCCGTTCCGCCCTCCGCCCTCCGCCCTCTGCCTTCGAGCCATGAAGAAGCTGCCCAGCTTCATGAAGCTGTTCGAGCCGCTGCGTGTACGCCTGGCGCTGCTCGTGGCGCTCGTGGTGTCGGTCGTGGTCGGCGCCTCGGCCCTCATGCAGATCCGCGTCTTCGAGTCGGCCGTCAACGCGGACCTCGAGGACACCACCAACAAGATTGCCCTTGCCGTGGCCGACGACATCGAGGTGCGAAGCGGGCCGCTCGACCACGGGCAGCTCGCCGACAGCCTCCGCGAGTTCTACGAAGCGGTGCCCTCGATCCGCGCCATCTCGGTCGTCACCTTCCACGGGGAGGAGCCGGCGGTGGAGGCCAGCACCGCGTCGGCGGAGCGGGACGAGGCGCTGGGCCTGGCACGTGCCGCCATGCGCCGCCGCGAGGCGGTGTATTCCCGGCCAAAGGCGTCGCTGCGAATGGTCGCCGTGCCAGCCAACCACGAAGAGCGGCTCTACGGGGCCGTGGTTCTCACCTACTCGCTGGATTCGGTCGAGCAGCTGAAGCGCGAGGGCCGCATCGTCCTCGTCTGGTTCGTCCCCGCTGCCATTGTCGTCCTCACGCTCCTCGTGGACCTCCTGACGCGCCGGCTGATTCACCGGCGAATCGGCAGCCTCCGGCTGACCATGCAGCGGGTAGCACAGGGCGACCTGGCCGCGCGCGCCCCGGTGCAGCGCCAGGACGAGCTGGGCGCGGTGGCGACAGGGCTGAACCAGATGCTCTCGGAGATGGAAGGCTTCAACGTTGCCCTGCAGGAGCGCGTCCGGGAGGCGACGAGCGAGCTGCGCGCGCGCAACCAGGAGGCGGTCGAGAGCTACGAGCGCATGCTGGCGCTGCGCGAGGCGCTCGCCCGGGCCGACCAGATGGCGGCCGTCGGGCACATGGCGGCGAGCGTCGCGCACCAGATCGGCACACCCCTGAACCTCATCTCGGGCCACGTGCAGGTGCTGCGCGAGGAACAGGGGCCCGACTCGCGGGTCATGCGCCGCCTGGAGATCGTGCAGGAGCAGATTGCGAAGGTCACCTCGATTGTCCGGACGATGCTGGACCACGCGCGGCGACCTGCGCCGAAGCAGCCGACGGACCTCGGCGACCTGGTGCGGCGCGTGTGCGAGGTGGCGCGGCCCAAGCTGGACACGCTGGGCGTCCGCCTGGACCTGGCGGTGGCGGCGGTGCCGCCGGTGATGGCGGACCCGGTGCAGCTCGAGCTGGCGCTGCTCAACCTCGTGACGAACAGTCTCGACGCGATGCCCGAGGGCGGCATCGCCGAGATCCGCGTGGGCCCTGGCGGCGACGGGGGCGTGCGGATCGAGGTGTCGGACAACGGGACGGGGATCGCGCCGGAGCTGTTGCCGCGCGTCTTCGACCCCTGGGTCACGACGAAGGCCCCGGGCCGCGGCACCGGCCTGGGCCTGAGCATCACGCGCGAGGTGGTCGTTGCGCACGGCGGGACGATCGCGGCACGCAGCGAGTCGGGCGCGGGCTCGACGTTCACGATCGACCTGCCGGCCACGGAAATGCAGAGCATAGTGCAGAGTGCATAGTGCAAAATGCGGAGAGGATGCCGTTGCGCTGAGCACTCGGCGTCGTAATCGGGTTCTGCACTTTGCACTCTGCGTGCATTTGCACTCTGCACTCTGCACTAAGCACTTCGTACTATGCCCAGAATCCTGATCGTGGACGACGACCGCGAGACCTGCCAGTTCATGGCGGAGCTGCTCGGCCGGCCGGACCGCGAGATCGACTCGGCGTACGAGCCGCAGAGCGCGCTGGCGCTCGTGGAGACCCACCCGTTCGACCTCGTCATCTCGGACATCAACCTGAACGCCGAGCAATCCGGCCTGGACATCCTGCGGGCGTTCCGGCGGGCCAACCCCGGCGGGCAAGTGTTGCTGATCAGCGGCTTCGGCACGCTCGAGACGGCGATCGACGCCGTGCGGGCGGGAGCGTTCGACTACATCAGCAAGCCGTTCAACATCGGCGAGGTGAAGGACACGGTGGAGCGGGCGCTGGCCCAGAGCCGCGGGGGGGCGGGGGTCCCGGCGCCCGCGCGCGAGCAGGGTCCACCGGCGTTGATTGGCCGGACGGCGCCGATGCTGGTGGTCTACAAGCAGATCGCGCACGCGGCCGACGCGGCCAACCCGGTGCTGATCGTGGGCGAGAGCGGCACCGGCAAGGAGCTGGTGGCCCGCGCGATCCACGCGCACGGGCGGCGGAAGGGCCGCGCCTTCGTACCGGTCAACTGCGGCGCGATTGCCGAGACCCTGCTGGAGTCGGAGCTGTTCGGCCACGTGCGCGGGTCGTTCACCGGCGCCGTGAGCGACACGAAAGGCATCTTCGAGCAGGCGCACGGCGGCACGGTGTTTCTCGACGAGGTGGGGGAGACGTCACCCGCGCTGCAGGTGAAGCTGCTGCGCGTCCTGGAGGAGGGCGAGATCAGGCCGGTCGGCGCCGGCCGGCCGACGCGGGTGGACGTGCGGGTCGTGGCCGCGACCAACGTCGAACTCGAGAAGGAGGTGGCGGAGGGGCGGTTCCGCCAGGACCTCTACTACCGCCTCGGCGTGATCGTCATCCGGGTGCCCGCCCTTCGCGAGCGTCGTGCCGACATCCCGCTGCTCGTGGAGCAGTTCCTGGAGAACGCGTGCGGGCGGGCCGGCCGCCGGGTCGAGCTGACCACGGGGGCCCTCGGCGCGCTGACCGCGTACGCCTGGCCCGGGAACGTCCGGGAACTGGAGAACACCGTGGAGCGGCTGGTGCTCTTCAGCCGCGGCACGGTGGTGGACGCCGTGGACCTTCCGCCGGGATTCCACGCGGCGCCCCAGGGCATGGGCGATCGGCTGTTCTCGGGGCTGCCGTCGCTCGAGGAGCTGGAGCGCCGTTACCTGCTGCACGTCCTCGAGAGCGTGGGTGGCAACCGGACGCGGGCCGCGGAGGTCATGGGAATCGACAGGCGCACGCTCTACCGCATGGCGGAGAGATTCGGGATCGATCTCAAGGAGGAGTGACAGGGTCAGTTGTCGATTTTGCCCATTTGGCAATTGTCTATTTGAAGTTGCCACCAAGTGGTCAGTTGCCAAGTCGACAAGTGTCAGTCACAACCCGTAAGGAGGCAGCATGAATCGTCTGTTCCGCAGCGGGGCCGTCGGGGCGGCGCTGGTTGCCCTGGCCGTGACGGTCTCCGCAGTCACCGCGCCCCGCGTGGAGTTCACCGACACGAAGCTGAAGAACGGGCTGCGGGTGATCATCGCCGAGGACCACACGGCGCCCGTCGTGTCGGTGGCCGTCACCTACAACGTCGGGTCCCGCAATGAGCGGATGGGGCGCACGGGATTCGCCCACCTGTTCGAGCACATGATGTTCAAGGGGTCCGAGAACGTCGGCAGCGGCGAGCACTTCCTGCTGGTCTACAGCAACGGCGGCGAGATGAACGGGTCCACCAACAAGGACCGGACGAACTACTTCGAGACGCTCCCGGCCAACCAGCTGGACCTCGCGCTGTTTCTCGAGGCCGACCGGATGCGATCGCTGGACATCAGCGACGAAAACCTGAAGAACCAGATCAGCACCGTGCAGGAGGAGCGCCGGCAGGGCGTGGACAACCAGCCGTACGGGAAGACCGGGGAGGCCTTCGACGAGCTGATGTACGAGAACGTGAACTACAAGCACTCGGTCATCGGCTCCATGACGGACCTTAGCGCCGCCACCGTGGCGGACGTGCGCGACTTCTTCCGGATCTACTACGCCCCGAACAACGCGGTGCTCGCCATCGTCGGCGACGTGAAGCGCGAGGAGTGCCTCGCGAAGGTGCGCAAGTACTTCGAGCCAATCCCCTCGCAGCCGCCGCCGCCCGAGCCCGACATGACCGAGCCGGCGCAGGCCAGGGAGAAGCGGCTGGTGCTCGACGATGCGCTCGCGCGGCTGACGCGGCTGGACATCGCGTGGCACACGCCGGCCGGCCTGACGCCCGACTACGACGCGCTGAGCGTGCTCGGCACGATCCTCTCGAGCGGGCGCAGCTCGCGCTTCTACGAGAGCATCGTCCGCCAGAAGCAGCTGGCGATGAACGCCATGGGCGGTGCGATGGAGGCCCGCGGGCCGTCGATGTTCCGCGTGAGCGGGACGGTGGCGCCCGGCAAGGCCGTGGCCGATCTCGAGGCCGCGTTCTACGAGGAGATCGAGAAGGTGAAGACGGGGACGATTGAGGACTGGGAAATTGCCAAGGCGCGCAACAACGCCCGCCGCAGCTTCCTGAGCAGCACGGGCAGCTCGCTGTTCCGGGCGATGATGCTGTCTCAGTACGCCGTCTACTACAACGACCCGAACTTGATCAACACGCGGTTCGAGCGGATCGGCAAGGTGACCGCCGCGGACGTGCAGCGCGTCGCGCGGAAGTACCTGACGCCGGAGAACCGGACGGTGGTCATCACGAACCCGAAGCCGGCGGCGCCGGCGCAGAAGGGAGGCGAGTAATGTCCAGGCGCATCCTGCTCATCCCTGCGCTGGCCGCCCTGGTCCTGCCGGCGCTCTCCGCGCAGGCGCCCACCCAGCAGCCCCCGCCCTCGACCAAGGGCGTGGTGATCAAGGGCAAAGCCCCCGTCTCGAACGAAGTGCTGAAGGTCAAGCTCCCGCGGCCGCAGGAGGCCGACCTCAGCAACGGCGTGCACGTGCTCCTGATCGAGGATCACCGCCTGCCCCAGGTGTCCGTCCGTCTCGACATCCGCGGCGCCGGCGGCTACTTCGACCCGGAGGCCATGCCCGGCGTCGCGCAGCTGACGGCGTCGCAGCTCACCGAGGGCACCAAGAGCCGCACGTCGCAGCAGATTGCGGTGCAGCTCGAGACGCTCGCCGCCTCGGTCGGCGCGAGCGCCGGGATGTTCTCCGAGACGGCCGTGCTGACCGCGAACAGCCTGACCGAGAACCTCGACCAGGTGCTCGATCTCTGGGCCGACGTCCTGCTGAACCCGGCGTTCCCCGCCGAGGAACTCGCGCGCTACAAGACCCGGACTCAAGGCAGCCTGATGCAGCAACGGTCGAACCCCGGTTTCCTGGCGCAGGAGATGATCAGCAAGGTCGTCTACGGGTCTCACCCGGCCTCGCGGGTGTCGCTGACGCCGGCCACGCTCACGGCAATTACGCGCGACGCAATCGCCGCCTTCCACGCGGCCCGCTACGTGCCGGATCACGCGGTGATCGGGGTCGTGGGCGACATCACGATGCCCGAGGCCAAGGCGAAGCTGGAGGCGCGGCTGGGAGGCTGGAAGAAGAAGGGGGCGCCGAAGCCCGAACTGAAGGACCCCGACCCGATTGGCCCCGCGCCGCGTGGTGCTCGTGGACCGCGCCAACTCGGTGCAGACCAACCTGTCGGTGGGGACGCAGTCGATTCCGCGCACGAGCGCGGACTACGACGTGCTCTCGCTGGTGGACTCGATCATCGGCGGCGGGCCCACCGGCCGCCTGTTCCTCAACCTGCGCGAGGACAAGGGCTTCACCTATGGCGCCTACAGCGGCCTCCGCGCGCCGCGCTACCGCGGCGACTGGACGGCCAGCACGAGCGTCCGCACGGAGGTGACCGAGGCCGCGCTGACCGAGATCATGCGCGAGATCGACCGGACGCGGAACGAGCCCGTGCCCGACAAGGAGTTCCAGGACAAGAAGCGGTCGCTCGTGGCCAGCTTCGCCCTGTCGCTCGAGTCGCCCGCCAGCATCCTCGGCAACTACATCACGAGCTGGATGTACGGCCTGCCGGCGGACTACTGGGACAAGTACCCGGATCGGGTGATGGCGATCACCAAGGACCAGGTGCAGACGATCGCCAAGAAGTACCTCGACCAGGGCCGGCTGCAGGTCGTGGCCGTCGGCGACGGCAAGAAGATCGCCGAAGGGCTCAAGAAGTTCGGGAAGGTCGAGACGTTCGACACCGAAGGGCGGCCGGTGCAGGGACAGTAGACGAACGTAGTGGTCAGTGGTCAGCGGTCAGCGGATCACGCCCTTCGACGTTGCGCGTGATCTACGGGCCACTGGCCACTTACTCTTCATCCCTTCTTGATCCCCTCTTTCAGCACCTGTTCCATCCCCTCGCTGAACGTGTCCACCTCCTCCAGCGTGGTGTACACGTTCGGGGTTATGCGCAGGCCCTGGAACTCGGCGTGCTTGATGGGCGTGACGATGAGGCGGTACGTCGACCAGAAGTGGTTGGCCAGGTCGCCCGGGTCCACGCCCTCGATGCCGACATTGGCCAGGCCGCAGGAGTGCTCCGCGGCCAGGTTGGTGTTCAGCCGGATGCGGGGCTGCTTCTCGAGCCGCCGGGCCCACCGGTCACGCAGGTAGCGCAGCCGCGCGGCCTTCCGCTCGAGGCCGATGCCGTGCTGGAAGGCGAGCGCCTCCGCGATGGCGTTGTGATTGGCGGCCGGGTGCGTCCCGATCTCCTCGAACTTCCGGATGTTCCCGGCGAGCGACGCGCTGCACGGCGTCAGCGGCCAGTGGTTCGCAATCAGGTCGCGCCGCATGTACAGGAAGCCGGTGCCCACCGGGGCCAGCGTCCACTTGTGGAGGCTGCAGCCGTAGTAGTCGCACTCCAGGTCCGCCAGCGTGAACGGGAAGTGCTGGAACGCGTGGGCGCCGTCCACGATGGTCCGTATGCCCCGCGCCTTCGCCATCCGGCAAATCTCGCGCACCGGGAAGATCTGGCCGGTGAGGTTCACCACGTGGCAGAAGTGGATCACCCGGGTCCTCGGCGTCACGGCCTTCTCGATCGCCGCCGAGAGCTCCTGCAGCGTCCGGGCGGGCGTCGGGATCGAGATCTTCGTCACCGTGATGCCATCGCGGCGCGCCCGCTGGTCCCACGTGTCGAGCATGCGCGGGTAGTCCTGGTTCGTGGTCAGGACCTCGTCGCCCGGCTTCAGGTCGATCCCGAGCTGGGCGATCTGCAGCGCCTCGCTGGCGTTGCGGGTAATCGCCATCTCCTCCAGGCTGCAGCCGAAATCGGCGGCAAGGCGACGGCGGACGGTCTCGATGTTCGGCTCGAGGATCTGCCACATGTGGTAGACCGGCGACTGGTTCGAGATGTCCAGGTAGCGCTTGAACGCCTCGTGCACCACGCGCGGGCTCGGGCAGACGCCGCCGTTGTTCAGGTTCACGATCGTGCGATCGAGCGTGAACGCCTGCTGGATCTCGCGCCAGTAGGTCTCGTCGGCTGCAATCTCCGCCGCCGGCCGCCCGGCCACGCCGGCCGACGCCTGGGCAATCCGCGCCAGCGCGTCGTCCGAGAACCCGACGAGCCCCGCCGCGGCCGCAGCCGTTCCCCGGGCCAGGTGGTGCAAGAACGTCCGGCGCGATGACATGAGTGCCTCCCTGGGCTATCGACCACTTCGCTACGACCGTGGACCGTGGTCAGCGTGACAGTGGTCAGCGTGACACGCGTGAACCACTGGCCACCGGCCACTGGTCACTGTCCACGGAGCTAGCTGGGCCCGTGATCCCCCACCCTTGTTCCCTGACGCGGACTAGAATAGACGAGGGTTTCCTGTTTCCCGTCGGGAAGTATATCTCCCCGCGACGCGATCAGCGTGGCAGCGTGGCAGCGCGACAGCGCGACGTTACCCTTAACCCTGAACTCTCGACCCTGAACGTGCTGGTGCCTTAGCCCCGATTTTCTAGTCCCTGGCCCCTAGCCCCGAGTCCCTGGAGCCCTATGAACCTCCCCGGCAAAGTCGTCCTGATCACCGGCGGGAAGCGGATCGGCGCCAGCGTGGCGGCGGCGGCGGCGGCCAAGGGAGCCGACGTCGTCCTGACCTATCACCGATCGCAAGCGGAGGCCGAGGCGACCGCCGACGCGGTGCGCGCCCTCGGCCGGCGCGCCCTGACGTGCCGCGCCGACCTGGCGCAGGCGTCCGACTGCCAGATGGCGGTCCGCGCGGCGGTCGAAGGCCTTGGACGCCTCGACGTCCTCGTGCACATGGCCTCGATCTACGAGGCCACGCCCTGGGCCGACCTCACGCCGAACCACTTGCAGCGCACCTTCGACGTCGAGGTGAAGTCGGCGCTCGCCTGTGTGCTGGCCGCCGTTCCCCACATGCGCGTGGCCGGCGGCGGCCGCATCGTCACGGTCTCGGACTGGCTTGCGGTGAGCGACCGGCCGCGGTACAAGGGCTTCCTCCCTTACTACGTGGCGAAGAAGGCGGTGGCCGGTCTCACGGAGGCGCTGGCCCTGGAGCTGGCGGAGGATCAAATCCTCGTGAACGCGATCGCGCCAGGCCCCATCCTCCCGCCGCCCGACCTCGATGCCGAGGAAGCCCAGACGGTCGAGAAGGCGACGCCGCTCGGGCGCTGGGGCGGCGGCGAGGAAATCGCGAAGGTCGTCCTCTCCCTCATCGACAGCGACTTCATCACGGGCGAGGTCATCAGGGTGGATGGGGGAAGACACATACGGTGAGCCCGGTCACGGACCACTTGCCAACTGACCACTGGCCAATTTGCTCCCTCTTCGAGTGGTCCATCGCCAACTGACCAGCGGGCGGTACAGTTTCGTAACCACCTGTTCCATACCGGCACACCGGCGGGGGCCTCTCGCCCTCCGGAACCCGTCCTGATCCTCCGATTCCTTGAACATTTCCGCCGGCGTCACTGTTGGGCCGGCCCTTGCCCCTGCAGCCGGTGTTATGTTTCCGACTTTTCCCGACACCGCACGCCGCGGCCACCGCGCTTCCTTGGGCTTCAGCCTCGTCGAAGTCCTGATCGTCGTCGGGCTGATGGCGACGATCATGGCGATCGCCATCCCGTCGATCGGCATCAACGACCGCATGCGTCTCGACACCGCGGCCCGCGAGATTCAGCAGGAGCTCCAGGGGGCCCGGCTCCGGGCGGTGAACGTGAACCGCCGCCTCGAGGTTCGCTTCAACTGCCCGAGGACCGGCGAGTTCCGCGTCGTCGAAGGCGGCTGGCCCGACTCGGGGCGTTGCGACCAGTCCAGGTACCCGTACCCGGCGTCCGCCGACGCCGCCTACCAGGTGCCGCAGATGCCGCGTTACGACGGCCCGGTCCGCCGCATCGACCCCCGGGTCAGCCTCACCGCCTCGAACTCCACGCTGGTCCTCGAGTTCGCGCCCGATGGCCGCACGATGCGGCTCGAAGGCGGGGCCCCGCGGCTCATCTCGTCCGAGACCCTCACCCTGACGCTCAACGGTTACTCGAGAACGGTGAACATCAATGCGCTCGGCAAGGTACAGCTCCAGTAGCCGCGCCCATGGCGGCGCCGCCGGCTTCACGATCATAGAGGTCCTCGTCTCGGTGACGCTACTGTCGGTGGTGTCGCTGGGCGTGGCCCAGCTGTTCGCCGTCTCGACGAAGGCGAACATGAACTCCAAGGGCCAGACCTCCACGGCGCTGCTCGCCGTGCAGAAGATGGAGCAGCTGCGCTCTCTCACCTGGGGCTACGACCTGTCGTCTTCCGCCCTCGGGCTACCCGCATCCGACACGACAACCGATTCTGAGCCTTCCGACGCCTGGTGGCGGGGGCAGCGGCCTGAACCCCTCCCCCGGCAACACCTTGACGTCGAACGTGCAGGGCTACGTGGACTTTCTCGATCAGAACGGCGCCTGGCTGGGCAACGGCGGGGAGCCCCCGGGCAACGCCCGGTTCATCAGGCGATGGGCGATCACCCCGCTGCCGACGAACCCGAACAACACGCTGGTGTTCCAGGTCCGTGTGACCACCGTGTCGCAGGCGCGTGAACTGGCCGCCGCGGGCACCCCCGCCTCGAGGCAGTTCGGGCTGGACACCTGGCTGGTCAGCCTCAAGACGAGGAAGGCGCAATGACCGCGCACACCGTCCGTCGTACGCCCGGCCACGCCGGCTTCACCCTGGTCGAGTTGCTGATTTCGACGACCATCATGCTCGTCGTCGTCGGGGCGGTCTTCTCGCTCGTGGACCCGTCGCAGAGCACTTCCAGGACGCAGCCGGAGGTCTCCGACATGCAGCAGCGCATGCGCATGGCGGCGGACATGCTCGAGAAGGACCTGATCATGGCCGGCGCCGGCACGTACTCCGGGTCGATCGCCGGGAGCCTGGCCAACTACTTCCCGCCGATCCTGCCGTACCGCACGGGGGCCAGCGGCGCCGACCCCGGCCTCAGCTTCTTCCCGGACCGCATCACGATCACGTATGTGCCCGACACGGCCGCCCAGACTCGAATCCGCGAGGCGATGCCGCAGCCCTCCTCGGAGGTCAAGGTGGACGCCCAGCCCGGATGCCCCGCCGGCGACGCCCTGTGCGGGTTCGAGGTGGGCATGCGGGTCGTCATCTTCGACGACACGGGCGCGTTCGACATCTTCACGATCACGGAGGTACAGACCGCCGCGCTGCATCTGCAGCACCGGCCGCCGAACCCCGACTTCTCAAAGGCCTACACGCCCGACGACAACTCCCGCATCGCGCAGGTGGACAACCACGTCTACTACCTGAACGCCGCCGCCTCCGACTTCCACCACTACGATGGGTTCCTGGAGGACCTGCCGATCGTGGACAACGCGATCGCCGTGCAGTTCCGCTACTTCGGCGACCCGAACCCGCCGCTGCTGCCGCGCCCGAAGACCGGTTCGAGCAACTGCATCATCGACGCCTCCGGCAACACGCGCCTGCCCGTGCTGCCCTCCAACGGCAGCTCGCTCGTGGAGCTGACACCCGACATGCTGACGGACGGCCCGGTCTGCGGCTCGGCGCCCAACCAGTTCGACGCCGATCTCTACCGCATCCGGAAGGTGTCGGTGCAGCTGCGCATGCAGGTCGGGCGTCCCGAGATGCGGGGCCAGAACCCCTCGGGGCAGACCCTCTTCCTGAACCCCGGCAGCTGCCAACAACGCCTACCGCTACGTGCCCGACTACGTCGTGCAGTTCGACGTGACGCCGCGGAACATGAACCTCGTCCGGTAGCCGCCATGAGACACCAACCCATGCACACAACAAACGTCAGCTGGCAGCTGCCAGCTGGCAACTGTCAGCAGATCACGCGCGACGGGCGCGGCGAGCGCGGAGTCGCGCTCGTCATCGTCCTGCTCTCGACGATGCTGCTGACGGCGCTGGCGATCTCGCTGGTGATGCTGACCTCCTCCGAGACGCTGCTGACCGCGAACTACCGGAACGCGCAGGAGTCGCTCTATGCAGCCGACGCGGCCGCCGAGCGTGTGGTCCAGGACCTGCTCACCGTCGCCCAGTGGAACGACCTGCTGCAGGCGGGGAACGTGCAATCCAGCTTCACCGAGGGGCCGACCGTCGTGAGGCTGGGGGACGGGACGCAGGTCGATGTGGCTCGCGAGTGTGCCCGGGTGCAGGCCGAGACCGACCGCCTGCACATCTGGGGGACGAACGATCCGAAGTGGCGCGTCTACGCCTACGGCCCGCTGGCGAACATCCTGCCGGAGGGCGTGGACAGCCGTGCGTACGTGCTGGTGCTCGTGGGCGACGACCCCTCGGAAATCGACGGCAACCCGCTGGCGGACACCAACGGCGTCCTGACGGTGCACGCCGAGTCGTGGGGCGCCGGCGGGAGCCACAAGGTGATCGAGCTGACGGTGGCGCGAACGTCGAGCACCGAGATCGAGCGCGGGTACATCGCGCAGCGCGGGCAGGAAGAGTGGAACCAGCGGGCGCGCAAAGCGGCCGTGCAGACTCCCGGGCGGTCGCTGACCGAGATGAAGATGTCGGTCGGCGGCGGCGGCGGCCTGGCAACCCAGTGACGAGGGGCAGGTGCGTGTGACCAGCAAATCCAGTTCACCACTCCGCGGCGCCGGCCGTCTGGCCGGCGTCGCGCTCATCGTGCTGGCGGCCGCCGCGCCCCCGGCGGGCGCGCAGCTCGACCAGCTGCTCTTCATCAAGCGGGTCATGCCGTCGGTCATCGTCGTCGTGGACACGTCGTTCCGGATGCTGGACGACGGCCGCGGCAACTACTTCGATCCGAACACGTACAACGTGTCGGACGACGCGGAGCTGGCGAAGGCGCTCGGGGTGGACACGTCGGCCGCCGAAAGCTACCGCCGCGTGTACTTGAACCTGAGGTACGTCCAGCCCGGGGCATCCGGCAGCAAGTTCGAGTCGGACCGCGTGGTCGCCGTCCCCGACAACAGCCCGTTCTTCTCCACGCTGTACCAGCGCACGCGTCTTGACATCGCGATGCGGGGGATCGAGGCCGCGGTGTCGTTCAACCGCGGCAGCCGCTTCCGATGGGGCCTGATGCGCCTGCCGCAGACCGACGCGGCGTGGCCCGACGTGACCAAGGGGTGCGACAAGCCGGTGCAGATCACGGGGGACGCGAACCAGGCGACGCTCACGGAGAACTGGAGCTACTGCTCGGCGGGCAACGAGCGCCTCGGGATCTTCACGCCCACCGTCAGCGGCGCGAACACGAGCGCGCCCAACGTCAACGCGCACCTGGTTGCCGCGACCGACCTCAACTCCGCGTCGCTGGTCCTGAACCGGCTGGCGCGAAAGCTGCCCGATCGGAACCCCTACCTCATCCCCGCGGGGCGCGACTCGGACGTCCTCGAGGACAGGCCTCTGACGAAGGCGTTGACCGAGGCCAGGTCCAGGGCCGTGACGGCCATCACGAACGACACGACGTGCCCGACCTGCCGGAACACGGTGGTCGTGCTGGTGACGGGAGGCAGCGACCGCTCGGCGGACGCGGCGGCCAAGGCGTCGGAGTTCCTGACGGTGACGGTGAACGGCCTCTCCCGCCGCGTGCCGATCTTCGTGGTCGGGGTCAACGCGGCCGAGCCCGACAAGCCGCAACTGCGGGCCATCGCGACCAACAGCGGCGGGGTGTACTTCGACACGCGCGACGCCAGCGGCGTGACGCGGGCGATCAACCGGGCGCTGCAGACAGGCTTCGGCCGGTGGTCGGAGTTCAACGAGGGAGCGGCAAGCGAACACATCACCGTCAGCCCGGTCATCGGCACCGTGAACCTGGTGGACGCGCCGAGCGCCACCGGAGCGGACCTCACCAACGACGAGGTTTCCACGCCGCAGGGCGTTCACATCCCGCAGCGGAACAACCTGCTCATCACGGCCGGCTTCGCCATCGGAAAGGCCACGATTGACGAGAACCCCGATTCACCGGGTTTCGACGGCCGGCTCAGGGCCTTCAGGGCCTACAAGCCGATTACGGACAGCTCCAAGCCCTCGGGCTACACCTTCACCAAGGACGGGACGCCGGTGTGGCCCGACCGGGACGGCCGCTCGCACCTGGCGGGGCAGGCGAGGACGCCCACGGACTCCTCGATCCGGAACGTCTACACCTACGTGCCCGGCCACGGGACGATTGCCTTCAGCACCGGCAACGCCGACACCCTGCGTCCCTACCTGGGCGGCGCCGACCCGTGGCAGCTGATCCCGTGGGTTCGCAGCCTGCCGCTTGGCGCCATCGTCGGATCGACGCCGGCCGTGATGGACCCGCCCTCCATGGAGCCGCCGCCCGACACCGACTACGGCCGGCCGGACGGTGACAAGTACGCGGGCCACTACAAGGACCGGCGCGCGATCATCTGGGTCGGCGCCAACGACGGCATGCTGCACGCGATTGACGCGCGCACCGGCTTCGAAGTCTGGGCCTTCATTCCCTTCAACCTCCTGCCGAAGCTGAAGACGCTCTCGGCCGGCCAGGCCGTCGAGCAGTTCTGGTACTTCGTGGACCACTCGGCGAAGATCGCCGAGGTGAAGATGAACGGCGAGTGGCGGACCTACCTGGTCATCGGCGAGGGCCCCGGCGGCACCTTCTACCAGGCGTTCGACGTGACCGAGGCCGGGATGGGCGGACCGCTCCCATCGAGTGACGATTACCAGGGCGTGCTGCAGACGTTCGCCGACCCGAACCGAGTGCAGTTCAAGTGGGCGTTCCCCAGCTACACTTCGTTCGACCCGAACGTCAGGGCGGACATTGGCGTGGCCGATGCGACGCCCGGCGGAGTCGTGCACTTCTACGGCGAACTGAGCCCGGCCGCGACCGCCGCCGAGCGCTCGGTCGGCTTCTCGTGGTCCGACCCGGCCGTCGGTCCGCTGGACCTCAACCGTGACGTGAACGTGGCGATTGTCGGCTCCGGCTATTTCCCGGCCGAAGCCGAGGCCTCGACCTCGCCGCTGCCGGCGAGGAGCGGCGCCGGCGCGGGACGCTCCCTGTATCTGATCCGCCTCTCCGACGGGAAGCTCCTCGGCAACCCGAGCGGCACGTGCTCCGGCACCGGCTGCCTCGACGCGGGAGACGTGAACAGCAACTCGAGGAAGAACGCACTCCAGGCCGACCCGACCGTCACTGGAGACACCGGCGGGTATGTCGCGAAGCGTGCCTACATCGGCGACCTCGACGGCAACTACTGGCGCTTCAACTTCGGGCCGACCGGGCTCATCACCAAGACCCTGATGTACGCGGCCGCCCAACCGATCTACGCCTCCTCGGCGTTGATGAACGTGGGAACGACACAGCAGTACATGTTCTTCGCCACCGGCAGCGACCTGCTCCCGACGACGCCCGCGAGCGCCGGCGGAACGGGGACGTTCAAGCTGATCGCGGTAAAGGACGCCGGCGCAGGGGGAGCCATGTCGTTCACGCAGAACCTGGTGACGGTCACCGACAACGCCGGAATCGCTGTCGGGGAGCGGCCGTCCGCCTCGCCCTCGGTGGCGGGCGACATCGTCTTCTTCACCACCACCGTGGAGACGGCCACGCCCTGCACCGACTTCTCCTTCAACCTGTGGGCGCTGACCTACACCGGCGGCTCGGCCTACCTGGCAGCCGACGCGACGCCGCCCGACAAGAAGAACAACAACCCACCACCGACACCGGTTGTGACGGGCGTGGGGCGGGCAACGGCGCCGTTCGTCGTGGACCAGCACCTCTGGTTCGGCACGACGGGGGCGGGCGGGGCAAACGTCGAGGCCTTCGGCGACCCCAACGACTTCAACAATGGCGTCGGGCAGGTCGGTGTTCGCATCCTGTCGTGGCGGGAGATCCGTCGATGAGCGAGGTCGTACGTTGCGGCCGTTGCGGCGTTCGATATGACGGCCGGCACGAAAAGTGCCCCAGGTGCCGGAGCAAAGCCCCCCGGCCCGTGGAATCGCCCGGCGCCCGGCCTTCCGGACGCACCGTGCCGTGGCGCGCGGTCGCGGCCGTGGCCCTGGTCATCGTCGTGATGACGGCGGCCTTCATCTGGGCCGTCCAGCCCGGCGACCTCGTCACGGTGCCGGTGCACGAGGGGACCGGGCCCCTCGCGGCGCTGGTGCGTGCGGAGCCGCCCGGGGCCGTCCCGACCGACCGGGTACCCGCAGAGCTGCCGTTCGTGGATTCGGCACTCGAAGGACGGCAGGCGTACCAGCGCGGCGAGTTCGACGCCGCGCTCGCGCAGTTCGAAGACGAGATTTCGCGCCACCCGACCGATCCCTCCTCCCACAGCAACGCGGGACAGATGCTGATCCGCATAGGGCGACCGGTCGAAGCGTTGCCGTATCTCGCCAAGGCGGTGGCGCTCGACCCCGAGCGCTGGACCTACCGCTTCAACCTGGCGCGCGGGCATGGGGCAGTCGGGGACTGGGGGCTCGCGGCGGCCGAGTACCAGGAGGCCGCGCGGTTGTTTCCCGGCGATTACGCCACCGTGTTCAACCTGGCGCAGGCCCTTCACCGCGCCGGGCGCGAGGAGGAGGCGGTGGCGCGCTACCGGGAAGCGATCGAGCTGAAGCCGGACGACGCGACGTTCCACCTGGCGCTGGGCGTCAGCGAGGAGAAGCGCGGCCTGGTGGCCGAGGCGGTCGCGGCCTACCGGAAGTTCCTTGAAATGGATCCGCAGGCCAAGGAAGCCGAGGGGGTGAAGGCGCGGATCGAAAGGCTGGAGAAGGCGGTTGCCTCCGCGCCGGCGGCGGCGGTCCCGACCCCGGCGCCACAGGCCGATAGATAGTGGCCAGTGGCTAGTGTGCGGTTCGATCCGGCCGACACGCAGGCGTGACGGCTGGCCACCGGCCACTCGCCACTACACCGTGAACAGCTCTCCCATCGCCTGCAGCGCGCCCTGCAGTTCCTTCCTCTCGCGCGCGTAGCAGAACCGGATGTACCCCTCGCCGCCCGGGCCGAAGTCCACCCCCGGCACGCAGCCGATGCGCCCCTGCGAGATCGAGGTACTCCGCCAGCGCCCACGACTCCGATCCGCCTTCCGCCTGCCTGCCGGCCAGCGGCGACGTAGCCCTCGCGCGCCAGCCGGGGTCGAACCGCAGGAAGGCGTAGAACGCGCCTGCTGGCCGTCTTCCCGCGAAAACCCCTCCCAGCCGCTCGATCCCCTCGAAGAACAGATCGCGCCGCGCGCGCAGCTCCTCACGGAAGGCCTCCACCACGCGCGCGAGGCCCCTGAAGCGCACCGATGCCGCCGTACTGGACGACCGACGAGACGTTGCTGGTGGTGAAGAAGAGCAGCTTCCGCACGCGGTCGCGCAGGGCCGCGTCGCAGAGCGCCAGGTAGCCGAGGCGCAGCCCCGTCATCGCGTACGACTTGCTGAAGGTGTAGACCGGCACGGTGCGTTCGTACATCCCCGGCAGCGACGCGATGCTGACGTGCGAACCGTCGTAGACGACGTCCTCGTAGGCCTCGTCGGAGACCACCCACAGCTTGTGCTCGCCCGCGAGGCGGGCCACGTGCTCGAGATCCTGCCGCGTCAGCACGCCGCCGGTCGGGTTGTGCGGCGAGTTCAGATACACGACGCGGGTGCGCGGCGTGATGCGCGCCTCGAGGTCGGCGGGGTCGAATCGCCAGCCGTGCGCCTCCTGCAGCGGGTAGCGGGCGACGGTGCCGCGGGCCGCGGTGACGGTGCCTGCGGTCGGCGGCCAGAGCGGGTCGGGGATCAGGACCTCGTCGCCGGGGTCGAGCAGCGCCTGGAAGAGCAGGTAGATGGCGTGGACGCCGCCGTTGGTGACGAGCACCTCGTCGGGGGAACCGACGGGAATCCCGTTCCTCTCGCGCAGCTTGGCCGCCAGCAGTTGCTGGAGCTTCGGCACGCCCGTCGTCTGCAGGTAGTGGGTGTGCCCGGCCGCGATGGCGTCGGTCATTCCCTGCTTCACGCTGTCAGGGGCGTCGAAGCTCACGTCGCCCTGGTCCAAGCGGAACGGGTTCTCGACCGCGTACATCATGTCCCGAATGCGAATGATCCCCGACGACGGGATCGAGTCAACAAAATGAGGTGTCATTTGTTGATTTGTTGACCTGTCGAGTTGTTGATTGAAGCCCGGATGGCGGCGAGGGTTGCGTGCGTGCTGTGGAGCGGGAGGTTGCTGATGTAGAAATGCCGCGCGCCGAGCGACATCATGGCCGAGATCGTCCGCGCGCAAACCTCGACCGGGTCGGCGCCTTCACCGAACTCGCGCGTCAGGCCCTCGGTCGGCACGGGGATGAAGTCCCGGAGCAGGGCCAGTGTCGCCGGGCTCGCGCTTCGGTAATAGAAGACGCCGAAGACGCCGGGCAGCGCAAGGCCGCGCCGATCCGCACGCTCGAGGAAACGCGCCACGGGCGCCACGTCGTGGTGCGACACGACCTGGGTCAGGTAGTACTCACCGTGGAAGCAGGGGTCCAGCAGGTAGTCGATCTGGCGGTCGGCGTCGCGGTAGGGATTGGCCCACCCCCCGAGCGCGAGGTCGGACCCGGTGGTTCGGATGGCCTGGCGAAGCTGCCAGGCGTGCTCGAAGGATCGGGGCACCCCCACCTGGCGGTCGCCGCCGAGCACGACCAGCGACCGGAATCCATGCTGCCTCGCCCGATCCGCGTACGCCAGGCAGTAGGCCGTCGGGTGCTTGCACGTGAGGAACGGGACGACGCGCTCGAGGGGGGCGTCCTCACCGAGGTTCACGATCAGGTGCCGGAGGTTGTCCTCCTCGGGGACGCCAACCGCGCTGTCGGTAAGAAAGACGAAGGCGCCGCGCGAGGTCAGCGACCTGACGGCGTGGTAGGTGTCGATCCAGGCGTCCATGCCGGCGGCAGAGGTCAGCTCCGCCCGCGGCGGCCTCAGCTCCGCCGCAACCACCAGCTCGCCGGATTGCAGGCTCTCGATGAACGTGTTCACGGATCAGTTGACGGTTGACGGTTCACGGTTATCGGGTCACGGTTGACGGAGAGCGGCGTGGCGCGACCCTCGACGGTGAACTGTGAACTGCGAACCGCGTCTGCACTAGAATACCCCCGATGAACGTCCTCTCCCACGCGCAGGACACGCTCGCGTCGCTACCGTCCCTCTCGCTCGCGCAGTACCCGAGTCCGATCGAGGAGCTGGCGCGGCTGCGCGCCGCGCTCGACATCGCGCCGCGGCTCCTGATCAAGCGCGACGACGCGCTGTCGTTCGGGTTCGGCGGCAACAAGGTGCGGAAGATCGAGATGGTCGCGGCGCAGGCCCTCGAAGACGACGCCGACGTCCTGATTACCACCGGGGGCGTGCAGTCGAACCACTGCCGCGTCACCGCGGCCGCGGCCGCGCGCCTGGGCATGCGCTGCATCATCGTCGCCAACGGCAGGAAGCCGGAGCGCGTGACAGGCAACGCCCTGCTCGACCAGCTGTTCGGCGCCGAGGTTCACTACGTCGCGTCGCGCGAAGATCGGGCGCCGGCCATGGACGCCGTCGCCCGCCGGCTCCGCGCCGAGGGCCTTCACCCCGTGGTCATCCCGCTCGGCGCATCGACGCCGCTCGGCGCCCTCGGCTTCGTCCGGGCGGTCGGCGAGCTGGTCGCGCAGATGCCCGAGCCGCCCGACTACATCTTCCACTCCACGTCCTCCGGGGGGACGCAGGCGGGGCTGGTGGCCGGCTGCGGCCTGCATCGTCTCGGCACGCGGGTGATCGGCATCAGCGCCGACGAGCCCGCAGTGGCAATCGAGGCGACCGTCACGGGGATCGTCGAGGGTATCGGCAGGATGCTCGGCCTGGACGGACGGTCCCTGATCGCCCACCCCGTCGAGGCCGACGACCGCTTCGTGGGGCCGGGGTACGGCGAACCCACCGAAGAGTCGCTCGAGGCGCAGGCGCTCCTCGCGCGGACCGAGGCGCTGGTCGTCGATCACACGTACACCGCGAAAGCGTTGGCCGGCCTCATCGGCTGGGCGAGGGACGGCCGCTTCCGCGAAACGGACACCGTGCTGTTCTGGCACACCGGCGGCCAGGTCGCCGTCTTCGCCTGATCGATCTCCATTCCCTCATGCCTTCACTGACTTTTCTCGGCGCCGCCCGCACCGTCACCGGCTCGAAGTACCTCCTCGAGGTCAACTCCTCGCGGGTCCTCGTGGACTGCGGCCTCTTCCAGGGGCTGAAGGAGCTGCGCCTTCGGAACTGGCAGCCACTGCCCGTCCCGGCCGAGAGCATCGGCGCCGTCGTGCTCACGCACGCGCACATCGACCACAGCGGCTTCCTCCCGCGCCTGTTCGCCGAGGGCTTCCGCGGTCGCGTGTTCTGCACGCCGGGGACGGCCGACCTGTGCCGGATCGTCCTTCCAGACGCCGGGCGCCTGGCCGAGGAAGACGCGCGCGAGGCCAACCGGCACGGCTACTCGAAGCACGCGCCCGCGCTGCCCCTGTTCACCGAGGCCGACGCGATGAACGTGCTTCCCAGGCTGCAGCCGGTCGGCTACGACCGGCCCGTGCCCGTGGCGCCCGACGTCACCGTCTCGTTCACGAGCGCGGGGCACCTGCTCGGTTCCGCGTTCGCCTCCCTCGACCTCTCCGTCAACGGCGGGCGCCGCCGCGTTCTCTTCAGCGGCGACATCGGCCGGTACGACCGCCCGGTTCTGCCCGATCCCAACCCGCCGGACCAGGCCGACGTGCTGCTGGTGGAGTCCACGTACGGCGACCGCAGGCACGACCCCGATGACGATGGCGAGCGGCTGGCGGGGATCGTCAGGGACACCGTCGAACGGGGCGGGAAGCTGATTATCCCGGCGTTCGCCATCGGCCGCGTGGAAGAGGTCATCTACTGGCTCAAGCGGCTCGAGGAGGCACGCCGCATCCCCGTGGTGCCGGTGTTCCTCGACAGCCCGATGGCCGTCGAGGCGCTGAAGCACTACGCCCGGCGATCGAACGAGCTGGACCCGGACATGCAGGGGAGCCGCGGCGACCTCTCGAGCTTCATGACGCGCCGGTTCCAGTCGGTAGCCACTTCGCAGCGATCGATGGAACTGGTGGACTCACGCATCCCGGCAGTCGTCATCTCGTCGAGCGGGATGGCCACCGGCGGTCGCGTGCTGAACCACCTGAGGGCGGCGCTTCCGAACTCGAGGAACACCGTGCTCTTCTCGGGCTACCAGGCGGCGGGCACCAGGGGCCGTCGGCTCGTGGACGGGGAGCGCGAGGTGAAGATTCACGGAGACCTTGTCCCCGTGAATGCCAGGATCGAGCAGCTGCACTCCATGTCGGCCCACGCCGACGCGGAAGAGCTGCTGCGGTGGCTGGGCGGGTTCCGCCGGCCGCCGTCGAAGACCTTCGTGGTCCACGGCGAGCCGGAGACGGCCGACCGCTTCGCCGCAACCGTCCGCCAGCGCCTGGGCTGGCAGGTCGAGGTGCCGGAGTACCTCGACCAGGCGGAACTCTGAAGATACGACAGTGGTCAGTGGTCAGTGTTCGGTGGTCAGCGGATCACGGGTGACACGAGCCCCCGCTCGAGGCAAGGGAGCAAATGGCGGGTAGTCAAGTAGTCAGTTGCCAATTGACGGTAGGGCGGCGCGAATGACGGGCTTCGTAAACGCTTACAAAGTCCGTCACGTTCGCGCCTCGCTCACGACACGATGGTCACAGTGCTCGCCATCTGCCGGTTGCCGTCGTTCCGTTCCACCGTTGCCCTGACCTCGTATTCGCCGGCCGGCAGGTTCTTGAACTCGAACCGCTTGACCCGCGAGGATCCGTTCCCTTCCAGCGTGACCTCGCTGCTGCTGTAGAAGTTTAGGGAATCGGCCTCCACCATCAACCCCCGGTTGCGTTCGTTGGGTTCGACCGTCACCGTCACGCGCACCGTTGCGGGTGCCATCGAAACGTTCGGAGTAACGACCACGGCCACGGGCGGCGGGGCCGCTGCCGGAGAGGCGGCCGCCAGAAGGCCGGTCAACACCGTGAGCGTCGACCACTTGAGAAACGTCATCGGGCTCTCCCTGCCCGCGCCACTGCAAGTCGCGTGACAAGTAGCCGGCCGCCCGGAGAAGGCCAGCACTGAAGGGCTGCTCCAACCGATGGTCGTCGGCAGCGGACAGGGTCCGATGCGAGATGCAGGCTGCCCCTTTACAGAGGACGCCGTCCGGCGCAGGATCTCGTGCCATGAGGAGACACCACCTGATCCTCCGGGTCCTTGCGGCCTCGTTCCTTGCAAGCCCGTCGGTTGCTGCGCCGCAGGCGAAGGTGACCGCCGGCACGCTGCTCGCCGCGGAGGCCAGCCGTGCGGCCACGCCCGCGGAACTCGCGCTGTTGTTCGAGGGCGCGGCCAAGGGTCCCCCGGTGTTGCAGCAGCAGGCCGTGCGCGCTCTTGGCCGGCTGGAGCGTGTCGACTTGGCTCCGAGGATCGTTCCGTTTCTCTCGGCACGCGATCCGCGCGTCAGGGCTGAGGCGGCCAACGCGCTGGCGCAGGCAGTGGGGAGGGACCTTGCGGCGTCCGCCGCCGCACGGCAAGCCCTTATGAAGCGGCTGCCAGACGAGGAGGACGCCCACGCACGCGCGTCCATCTGCGAGGCCCTGGGGCGAATGCCGCTCGACGAGGCGGCCGACTTCCACCGCGTGGCCGCACTGCTCCTGTCGGCCAGCAAGGTCACCGTTCCCGCCTGGGGCAAGGTTCGAAACGAAACTGAACTCCAGGACGCCAATCGCGCCGCGACCCGGCTGGAGGGGGCGCTCCGCGGGTTCGAGTCCTTGATCAGGCTGCGCGGCAAGATCGCGCAGGCGGTCCCCGATGTCATCCAGCGGCTGAGGGAGATCGCCGGGCGAGGCGTGAACCCGCTTCACCGGCGCCTGGCGATGCTGGCGCTGAACCCAATCCCGAACGGGCCGGACGCCGAGACGCTGGCGGCCGCGGCGGCCGATGACGACTCGCAGGTCCGCCGGCTTGCGTCGGCATCCCCTGGCGCGTCGTCGGAACAGCTGGCCCGGGCGATGAACGATCCTTCGCCGATGGTTCGCTACGAGGCGCTGCGGGCCTGGGGCCGCCGCTTCCAGAAGGCCGAGGGGTGCGCCCCGGCGTTGCGCACGATAGGCGACGTGGACGGCCACACGGCCCTGCTGGCGATCGACCTGCTGGGGAACTGCGCGGGGGACGCCGTCGCCGTGGACGCGCTCTCGCGCTTGCTGGCCGGGACTTCCTGGGCAGGGCGCGACGGGCAGATGTGGCACCGCCAGGCCCATGCCCTGGTGGCGCTCGCGAAGATTGCGCCCGAACGCGCGCGGCCGGAGTTGGCCCGCGCGGCGAAGGCGGAGGTGTGGCAGGCGCGGATGTACGCGGCCGAGGCGGCCGCCACGCTCGCCGAGGCGGGCACGCTCACATCGCTGGCCGCCGATGCCCACGCGAATGTGCGCGAAGCCGCCGTGTCGGGCCTGTCCCGCACCGTCAAGCACCAGGCGGATACCGTCTATCTGGCCGCGCTCGGTGCCGCCGACAACCAGCTCGTCATGACCGCTGCCCGGGCGCTCGAAGGAACGGCGGATTCGGGGGCACTCCCCGCGCTCCTTGCCGCTCTCGCTCGGTTTACCGCCACAAACAGCGATACCGTCCGCGACCCGCGCCTTGCCCTTCTCGAGCGCATCCGCCAGCTCGGCGGGCAGGCGCAGGCTGGGGGCTTGAAGCCCTACCTCTCGGACCGCGATCCCCGGGTTGCGGAGCTTGCCGCCAGGACGTTGACCGAATGGACCGGCGCGCCGCACCAGGCTTCGCCGGCACCTCCGCGGGCCGAAGCCGTTCCCGACGAGGCGGATCTGGCCCGCCTCGATGGCGCGGCACTGCGTGTTCACCTGAAAGACCTTGGCGTGTTCGAGGCGGTCTTGCTGGTCGGCGAAGCGCCGCTCTCGTGCGCGCGCGTTGCGCGCCTGGCGCAGGCCGGTTACTACAACGGCCTCACGTTCCACCGCGTTGTCCCCAATTTCCTGATCCAGGGCGGGAGTCCGGGCGCCAACGAGTTCGCGGGTCACGACCGCTACATGCGTGACGAGGTGGGCCGCGTGTCGCATCACCGCGGCGCGATGGGCATCTCGACCCGCGGGCGGGACACCGGCGATGCGCAGTTCTACGTGGACACGGTCGACGTGCCCCGTCTCGACCACGAGTACACTGTCTTCGCGCTGGTGCTCCGGGGCATGGAAGTCGTTGACGCCGTGCTCGAGGGCGCCGTGATCGAAAAGATCGAGGTGGTGTTCGGAGCCTACGAGATCCCCCGACTCAACTCGTGAACGTCACCTTGACCGTTTCGATCACCGTGGCGCAGGTGCGGTTCGCCTCCGCGACGAGTGTGTCCGACTTGTGATGGCACGACGCCTTGAATTCCTCGTCCTTGACCGATCCGAGGTTGATTAGCACGTTGAGGACCGCGCCTTCCACCCCTGCGCGCGCCATCAGCGCGGCCACCCCCGCGTCGGACGCCGAGTTCCGGTTGCCTTTCTGGGCGACCGCGAGCGACAGGTCGAGCGCCTCGAGACAGGCCCGCGCGGTCTGGAGCGGCACGGTGGCCGCATGCTGGTAACCCGACTCCAGCGCGGCGTTTCGTGCCGCCTGCTGATCGGCCGTCGCCTTGGGCAGACGCATCGCCGCCATCACCGCGTTGAAGGCCTCCGTGTCTTCGTCCACCGCCCGTCCGAGCCGGTCCTTGACACCCTGCGCTCGCTCGGCCAGCCGTGACAGCTCCTCCCACGCGGTCTCGTAGCCCTTCTTGCCCACGGTGAGGTTGGCCACCATCGCGGAGAGGCCGGCCGAAAGGCTCCCGGCCAGCGCGGCGACCGAGCCGCCGCCCGGCGCCGGCGATTCGGACGACACTTCGTCCACGAACCGGTCCACGGGCATGGACACCAGCGGCCCGCGCGTGCGGAACTGGTACTCGATCACCTTCTTGTCGGCGTCGAACGGCCCAAGCTGGTCGAGGCCCAGCGACCGGATGGCCGTCTCGATCACCTCGCGCTCGGGCGCGCCCGCCGACTTGCCCTGCTTGCGGAGGTAGAACCGGCCGGCCTCGAGGAGCGGCTGCAGCGGCATCAGGCCGACCAGCTCCGAGCCGGTGACGATGAGGCCCAGCTTCTCCGCCTCTTCGCGGACGGTATCGAACACCACTTGCAGTGGCGTCGTCTTGTAGTTGATCAGGTTGATGGAGACCTGGGCCTGGCGGTACTGGTCGATGTACCAGCCGATCGCGCGCACCGCTTTCAACCGGCCGGGCGTCCGGACCTGGCCGCCCTTGTCGTCCACGACGACGTTGCCCTTCGCATCACGGGCGAGGCGGCCGTTCTCGCGGATGGTCAGCGCGATCTCGTTGGCCAGCTTCCTGTCGCGGGTGTTCAGGTTGACGTTGTAGGCAATCAGGAACTCGCGCGCGCCGACGACTGGAGCGCCAAAGCGGGGGTCGTAGCGCGCCGGTCCTGCATCCGGGGCCCATGCCGGGTCCTGCAGCTTGCGCTCGAGCCCCTCGTACTCGCCCGCCCGTATGTCGGCGAGGCTCCGACGCTGCTCCGAGGTGGCGGCGTATTCGTAGAAGTAAACGGGCAGCTGCAGCTCGTCGCCAATCCGCCGGCCGAGTCCGCGGGCAATCTCGACGCAGTCGTCCATCGTCACCCCCGCGATGGGGACGATGGGGCAGACGTCCATGGCGCCGATGCGCGGGTGGGCGCCCTGGTGGCGTGTCATGTCGATCAGCTCGTAGGCCTTGTGCGCGGCCTTCACCGCGGCGTCGGCGACGGCCTCGGGCGGGCCGACGAAGGTGTAGACCGTGCGGTTGGTGTCGGCGCCGGGATCGACGTCGAGCAGTTTCACCTCGGCGACGCCCTTGATGGCATCGGCGATCGCGTCGATCACCGCGCGGTTCCGGCCCTCGGAGAAGTTCGGCACGCACTCGACAAGCCTGGACATAGACGCTCCACGGGAATAGCTGGCAGCTGGCAGCACGCGCAAGGCGGGCAGGGCCCTGGTCGCGCCGAAGCTCGCGGGCCGACCGCTCGCGAGCGAAGGCGGACAGCAGGCCAGCCTAACGCTGCCGCTCGCACCGGTCAAGCCGGCGCCTGAGGCTCTCCCACTCCTGGCTGTCGACCGTTACTGATCCAGCGCGAGCACCGTTCGTGCGAGGACGTCGGCGCCGCGGGCGCAATCCTCCCACCGCGTCAGTTCCGCCGGGGAGTGGCTGATCCCGCCGACGCTCGGCACGAAGATCATCCCCATCGGCGCCAGCCGCGCCATCATCTGCGCGTCGTGCCCGGCCCCGCTGGGGAGACGCATGTGGGCAAGTCCCGCTCCCTGGGCGGCCTGCTCGATCGCCTTCTGAACGGCGGCATCGGCCAGCGCCGCGTCGTGATGGCTCGTCGGCGTGATGGAAATCTCGGTTCGCGTGTCGCGCGCGATCGCGGCCGCGCCCGCCTTGATGCGGCCGAACAGCCGCACGATCTTCTCGCCGGACAGGTCGCGCAGCTCGATGGTGTGCCGGACGAGGCCCGGGACCACGTTCGGCGCGTTGGGTATGACCGTCAGCTGTCCGACGGTGCCCACCTGGCGGCCGGCTTCGCTGGTGACCGTCTCCTGGACGAGGAGCGTCATCTGAGCGGCAGCGACGAGCGCATCGTGCCGGTCGGGCATCGGCGTCGTCCCCGCGTGGTTGGCCGTCCCCCGGATGACCGCCTCGTAGCGGTCTATGGCCACGATGCCCTCGACCACGCCGATGGGGATACCGGCCCTGTCGAGGACGCCGCCCTGCTCGATGTGCAGCTCGACGTACGCGCGGACCGAGCCCTTCGCGCGGCGCGCATCGTGAATCCGCTCCGGGTTGCCGCCGAGGGCGCGGATCGCGTCGGCCTTCTTCACCCCGTTCCAGACGTGGTCCAGCTCGCCAGGCTCGAGTTCGCCGGCGGCGGCGCGGCTGCCGCAGAGGCCATTCCCGTAGGCCACTCCTTCCTCGTTCACCCAGACCACGACTTCGAGCGGATGCCGCGTGGTGACGCCGGCCTCGCCGAAGGCCTGCGCGGCCTCGATTGCCGACAGGGTGCCGAGGGGCCCGTCGAAGTTCCCGCCGTTCGGGACCGAGTCGATGTGCGAGCCGAAGACGATCGGCGGAAGGCCGTCGTCGGTTCCGGGCCTGCGCCCGAAGATGTTTCCCGCGGGATCGATTCGGACCGCAGAGCCTCGCCTCGCGCATCAGCTCGGTCACGTAGCGCCGGCCGTCGATATCCGCCTGCGAGTAGCCGACGCGCGTGACGCCGCCCTCGAAGCCGCCGCCGGCCGGCCGGCCGAATACGCTCAGCGCCTCGATGCGCTGACGCAGGCGCGCGGCGTTGATCGCGACGTCGGCCGACGCGGCGGCCTGGACCGACCCTCCAGGATTGGCGGTGCGGGCCGACAACGCTTGCTGGTTGCCGCCCGGCCAAGCGTAAGCGAGGGGCGCGGCAGACAGCGCCGAGAGGAACTGGCGGCGGTCAATCATGCCGCGAGGATACCTCACCCCTGCCTTGCCGCAGAAACGGGGCCGGCAACCTACGTCCTGCCAAGAACGCCCTCGCCCGCGGCTGCGACAGCCGCCTCCTATCCTGCAGCCCGCTCGGCCCTTCGAACCGGGGACGACAGCCGCAGCACCGCGTAGCCGCCCAGCGCCGACACCAACGATCCCCCGATGACGCCGATGCGGACCTCTGCCGCCTGGTCAGCGGTCTCGAAAGCAAGCGTCCCGATGAAGAGGCTCATCGTGAAGCCGATCCCGGTGAGCAGGGCCATGCCGTAGAACTGCTTCCACGTCGCGCCCTCGGGCAGCGCGCCGATGCCGAGCCGCAGGGCAACCCACGTCGCGAGCACCACGCCCAGCTGCTTGCCGACGAACAGGCCTGCCGCGATGCCGAGCGGGATCGGCTCCGCCAGCGTTGCGAGCGACATCCCGGACAACGACACGCCCGCGTTCGCGAACGCGAAGAGCGGGAGGATGCCGAACGCCACCCAGGGGTGCAGCGCGTGCTCGAGGCGATTCAGCGGGAGAGGTCGTCGTGCTCACCCGGTCGGGCGGCCAGTGGAATTGCGAAGGCTGTCACCACGCCGGCCAGCGTCGCGTGCACCCCCGACTTGAGCACGCACACCCACAGGAACGCGCCCAGCAGGATGTAGCCGCCAAGCCGCTGGACACCGGCCGCGTTCAAGACGACGAGGCCCACGATGCCCACGCCGGCCAGTGCCAAGGCGGTCACCGAGAGATCCGCGGTATAGACCGCCGCGATGATCACGATGGCGCCGAGATCGTCGAGGATCGCGAGGGCGAGCAGGAAGATCTTCAGCGACGGCGGCGCGTGACGGCCGAGCAGCGCGAGCACGCCGACCGCGAAGGCGATGTCGGTGGCGGCCGGGATCGCCCAGCCGCGAAGGGCCGCCGGATCGCCGGCGTTCAGCAGGACGTAGATGGCCGCGGGCGCGGCCATCCCGCCGACGGCCGCGATGGCCGGCAGGGCGGCCTTCGCAGCGCTCGAGAGCTCCCCCTGCAAGACCTCCCGCTTGATCTCCATGCCGACCAGCAGGAAGAAGATCGCCATCAGCCCGTCGTTGATCCAGAGGAGCAGCGGCTTGGCGAGCTTGGCCGCGCCGAACTGCACGGCCACGGGGAGTTCGAGGATCGCGTCGTACCAGGAGCCGAGGGGCGAGTTCGCCCACAGAAGCGCCACGCCGGCCGCCACCACGAGGATGATCCCCCCCGATGCCTCCATCCGGAGGAACTCGCGAATCCTCTCGACCGCCATCGTGTCGCTCCTGTCTGTTCCCAGGAGCAATTGTCCCGCGCGCAGGAAGCGGGGAAAAAGCGGTCCCTTCGGATATACTGCACGCCCGACACCCCGGTCCCGTCCCCCTCCACGAGGTCGTCTATGAGCCGCTTCCGCGCGAGAACCGTCGTCCTGGGCCTGCTCGTCGCCTGCACCCCGCTCCTGTCCGCCGACGCCGGCACCCCGCAGGGCAAGGGCGGGTTGCCCACCGGCACCGCCTTGGCGGCGTCGAAGCCTCGCCGCGACCCGATGCAGCCGATCGACGAGGAATACACGAAGAAGATCAAGGAGTACACCACCGAGACCTTCTTCCTTTCCCCGGTCGTGGACTACCTGCCCGCGTCCAAGTCGGTGCCGACGCCAAAGGCGGTGCTCGGCGACATCGCGGGCGCCCCGGGCAAGCTGCCGTACTCCAAGGAGACGCACGACTACATGCGCCTCCTGGCGAAGTCCTCGCCGCGGGTGAAGGTCTACTCGATCGGCACCACCGAGGAAGGGCGCGAGATGATCGCCGTGGCGGTGGCGTCCGAGGCGCTGCTCGCGAGGCTGGACGCAAACAAGGCGGACCTCGCGAAGCTGGCCGACCCACGGACCATCAAGTTTGACGATGCCGTGGCGGAGACGATTGCGCAGCGGGCGGCGCCGGTCTACTACATCACCGGCGCCATCCACGCCAACGAGGCCGGCGCGCCGACGGCGCTGATGGAGCTGGCCTATCGCCTGGCGGTGGACGAGAGCGCGTACATCCGCAACATCCGCGAGCACGTCATCACGCTCATCACCCCGGTCGTGGACCCGGACGGCCGCGACATGATGGTGGACGTGTACAAGTGGCGGAAGTCGCACCCGAACGACACGCCGCCCAACCTCGTGTACACGGGCCACTACGTCGGGCACGACAACAACCGCGATGCGATGGGACTCACCCTGAAGCTGTCGCAGAACGTGCTGGACACCTACCTGGGCTGGAAGGCGCAGCTGCTGCACGACCTGCACGAGTCGGGGTCGTTCCTCTACGACAACACGGTCGGCAACGGGCCCTACAACGCCTGGCTGGACCCGATCCTCACCAACGAGTGGCACCTGATCGGCTGGAACAACGTGAACGAGATGACCCGGATGGGGATGCCGGGCGTTTTCGCGTGGGGCACGTTCGACACCTGGTCGCCGGGCTACATGATGTTCTTCGCGGCGCTGCACAACGGGATCAGCCGCCTCTACGAGACTTACGGCAACGGGGGGAGCGCGGACACCGAGGAGCGCACCCTGTCGGCCAGCGAGACGTCGCGGACGTGGTTCCGGCAGAACCCGCCCATCGGCCGCGTCCGGTGGTCGCTGCGCAACAACAACAACTACGAGCAGACGGGCATCATCGTCTCGCTGCACCACTTCGCCAACAACCGCGCCTACTTCCTGCGCAACTTCTGGGAGAAGAGCAAGCGGTCGATCCAGAAGGCGAAGGTCGAGGGCCCCGCGGCGTACGTCCTTCCCGCCAGCGACCCGCGGCCGGGGACACAGGCCGAGCTGCTGCGCGTGCTGCAGAAGCAGCACGTCGAGATCTCGAGGGCGACGGCTCCCTTCACCGTGACGCTGCCGGCAAAACCGGCCGCCTCGGGCGGCGGCGGGCGGGGTGGACGCGGCGGGGCGGCGTCCGGCGACCAGCCGCCTTCGCCTCCCGCGACGGCGGGCCCGGAGGGGCAGAAGCCGCCGGCTACGGCGCCCAAGCCGCCTTCGCCGGAGGCTACGGCAGGGCAGGAGGGTCAGAAGCCTCCGGCTACGGCGCCCAAGGCCCAGACGCGCGAGTTCCCGGCCGGCAGCTACATCGTCCGGATGGACCAGCCCTACTCGCGCATCGCCGACGCGCTGCTCGACTACCAGGTACCTGGGCACCGAACGACGCGCAGACGCGTCCCTACGACGACACCGGCTGGACGTTCCCGGAGAACTTCGGCGTGCAGGCGGTCCGCGTGACCGATGTGAAGGTGCTGGAGGCGGCGATGGAGCCGGTGAAGGGGACGGTTGCGGCGCCGGGCGGCGTGCGCGGCCAGGGGACGCTGTTCGCGATCAACCACAACGCCGACAACGCGCTCGTCACGCTCCGCTACAAGCTCCCCGACGCCGACATCCAGGTCGCGGAGGAGCCGTTCGAGTCGGCCGGCACGAAGTTCAACCGCGGCACGCTCATCGTCAAGGGCGTTGCCCAGGCGGACCTGGACAAGACGGTCGCCTCCCTCGGGCTCCAGGCCCACGCGCTGACGGCGGAGCCCACCGTGAAGGCGCACCCGGCCCGCCGCGCGCGCGTCGCCATCCTCCACACGTGGACGAGCACGCAGACCGAGGGCTGGTGGCGCCAGGCGTTCGACGTCTACGGCGTGCCGTTCGACTACATCGGGCCGGAAGTCATCCGCGGCACGCCGCGCCTGCGCGAGAAGTACGACGTCATCGTGTTCGGCCCGGGCGGCAACCAGGCGGTCGTCGAGGGCACGCCCAGGTGGCGCAACCCGATCCCCTGGAAGAAGACGCCCGAAACGCCGAACCTCGGGGCGTTTGCCGAGACCGACGACATGCGCGTCGGCATGGGCCTGGAGGGCCTGATCAACCTGCGGCGCTTCATCGACGAGGGCGGGGTCTACATCGGCTCGAACAGCAGCGCGGAGTTCGCCATCACCGGCAACCTCGCTTACGGCGTGACCTACAACCGTCCGGGCACGACCACCCGGGTGGTGGGCTCGCTGCTGCGAACGAAGCTGGTGGACGATGCCAGCCCCATCGTCTACGGCGTGGCCGACAACCTCGCGATGTACAGCAACGGCGGCGACAGCTTCAGCGTGAGCGCCACGGCGGGGGCGGCGGGCGGGCGCGGCGGCATGGGCGGGCCGCCGGCCGGCGCGCCGACCGGCCGCGGTGGCGCGAGCCGCAGCACCGGCCGCGGGACGCAGGACGACCCCGACACCGTCCAGGGCCGCCCGGCGTACGAGGGCACCAACCTGCCGCCGGTCCCGCAGCTGCCCCCCGTCCAGCCGTGGCAGTACCCACTGCCCACCGAGGAGCAGCTGAAGCGGAACCCCGCGAACCTGATCCCGCCGGCGTACCGGCCCCGCGTCGCCCTGCGCTTCGACTCGCAGAATTCGCTGCTCGTCTCGGGTCTCCTCGACGGCGGCGGGGACGTGGCGCAGCGGCCCGTGGTGGTGGACGTCCCGGTGGGGAAGGGCCACGTCGTGCTCTTCGCCAACAACCCGATCTACCGTGGCGAGACCATCGGCAGCTACATCATGGTCTTCAACACCATCCTCAACTTCGACAGCCTGCACGCGGGGAGGAAGCTGGACGAGAAATAGCAGGGAGCAGGGATCAGGGAGCAAGGGAGCAACTGACCAGGGAGCAATTTGCCAAGTGGCCCTTGCTCCTTCGCTCCTTGGCAACATCAGCTCGTTCTTGTCACCTTCTTCAGCCCCCGCGGCTGATCCGGGTTGAAGCCGCGGGCGCGGCTGAGGTGGAAGGCCAGGAGTTGCCCCGGCACGACCGCTGCCACCGGCGACAGCCATTCGGGCAGGCCGGGCGGCAGGCGAAGCGGTGCCGCGGCCAGCCCCAGCGACGAGTCGAGGTTCGAGAGGACCACGGGCCGGGCGCCGCGGCGCACCATTTCCCGGAGCAGGCCCTCGACCTCTTCACTCACCGCGCCCGCGACGTTCACGACGATGGCTGCGAAACCGATCTCGATCAGGGCGATGGGGCCGTGCTGGAAGTCCGCGGAGGAATACGGCTCCACGGCGACGTACGCCAGTTCCTTGGCCTTCAGCGAGATTTCGAACGCCGTCGCGTAGTTGAAGCCGCGGCCGATCACGACTCCGTGGCCCGCGTCCTTGAGGGCCTCGGCTGCTTCCATGAGGGTCTTGTCGTTCACCTCCAGGGCTCGCGCCACCTGCCCGGGGAGCGCCTGCAATTCCCGGGACCGCCCGGCGTCCTCTGACATCGCTGCCGAGAGCATTGCAAGCGCCGTCAGCTGCGCGGTGTAGGTCTTGGTCGCCGCCACGCTTCGCTCGGTCCCGGTGTGCAAGTGGATGGTATGGTCGGCCACGAGACTCAATGGCGACCCGGCCGCGTTGGTGATGGCGAGGGTCAGGCAGCCCTGGCGCCGGCCCTCCTCGACCACGGCGAGGAGATTCTGCGACTCCCCCGACTGGGAGATGCCCACCACCAACGCACCTTCCATCAATGGCGGCCGGCCGTAGCGCGTGAAGAGCGAAGGGGTGGCGAGGGTGACGGTGAAGCGGTTGAACGCCCCGAAAACGTACTGGGCGTAGCGGGCGGCGTTGTCGGAGGAGCCGCGGGCGGCGATGACCACGTGGCGCACGTGGCGCGAACCGACGGCGGCGGCGGCCGCGGAAACCTCGCGGCCGCCCTCGCTGAGCAGGCGCCTGAGCGCCTCCGGCTGTTCGGCAATCTCGGAGAGCAGGATCGAGTCGGGCATCTCACCGGGATTGTAGCGCGGCGGCGCCGCTCCCGATCCCCCGATCCCTGAGCCCCGATCCCTGTCTACTTCGCCCCTGCCTTCGAGAACATCGCGTCCTCGATCGGCTTGTTGTGCTCGACCTTCGTGATGGCGATCGCAACGCCCTGCATGGTCGAGCTCACCTTCATGACGAACGGGATCTTCACCCCGTCCACGTCCCGGTAGTCGGAGAGGTCGGTCGTCTGCTCGATCTCGCCCCCCATCTCCGGCACGTTGACCTTGCTCACCGAGCGCACGAGCATGAACGTCTCGGCGTCGAAGTACTGCTTCGACCCGGTGCCCGTCTTCGGCGTGTACACGAGCACGTGGGCGTCGCGCCCTTCGATCTTCTCCTTGCCGGCCAGCTCCACCTTGGCGCCCGCTTCCTTGTAGGCGAGCAGCGGCGTGGGGAAGGTCGCGTTGAGCATCGCCTGCAGCTGGTCGCCCGCGAGCTCGCGCTCGCCCTGCATGCTGTTGCTCTCGAACGCCGTCTTGCCGTCGCAGCGGCGGTCCACGGTCATCTCGCCCATGCCGGCGGCGCTGAGGTCCAGCTTCAGCAGCGTCCGTGCCTTGTTGGGTGCCTTGTGGTACACCTCCATGGTCCCCGCGAAATCGGCACCCTGCATGGAGAGCGTGATGGTGCCCGTGGCCGTCTGGGTGGTGAGTTTCGCGAGGGCCGCCCGGCCGCCCATCGCCGCCAGGTGCTTCTCGACCACTTCATCGGCCGTCTGCGCCGTCGCCATCCCCGCCGCCAGCATCGCCGCCGCCACGAACACCGTTGATCTCGCAGCACGCATGATTACCGTCCTCCTCGGGCTATGGAACCACAGCCGCACCAAGATCCTACGCTTTCCGGGGACGAGCGGTTCCGCCTTCGCGTTTCGCCGCCTTCCGCCCTCCGCCAAGCCTAGAATCCGTATTCGAGGCCGAGCAGAGGAGAGGCGCGGTCCACGAGGCCGGCGTCACTCAACTTGAAGCGGACGTTGAAGTTGGCCAGCAGCCGCCCGGCGATGTTCACCTTGAATCCAATCGAGCCGGAGGCCGCGGTGAACGTCGAGGTGTGGAAAATGACGTCGTCGAAGGCCTGGCCGGACGCCGCACTGACGAAGGAGGTGGCGACCAGGCGCGCCGAGTCAATCACGCGCTGCCCAAGGATGTCGAACGCGAGCGACAGCCGGTCGGTGACGCCGACGTCCGCGCCGCCGTAGAAGAGGATCTGGTCCGGGAGCTTTGCAGCGGTCCCGGCCTTGACGTCGCCGGCGAGAACGCTCTGCCCGTTCCACTGGTACCCGAGGTTGAGGTGCGGCGACAGGCGTCCCCATGTCGCGGAGAAGGCGGCGAAGGGCTTCACGCCAACCGCGCCGGCGCCCAACAGGTCGCGCTCGTCGCCCGTCGGCAGACGAACGTCCACTCCAAGCGCCACGCCGCGCTGTCCTTCGCGCAGGGCGGTTCCCTTGACCCTGAGAATCAGATCGCCCAACCCGGTTGCCGTGCCCTCCCCGGAGAACTGCCGGGTCGTGCCGTAGGTACCGGGTGCGTCCGGGTCGCGGAAGAAGTGGATCGTCGTGTCGGTGCCGGTCCCGATCCTCTGCATGACGGCGTCGGATCTCACGCTGAGCCTCGTGTACACGGCGGGGACGGCCAGCGATACGTCCAGGCGGTCCGTGAGGCCATACGTCAGAACCCCGGTCATCTGGCCGACGGACGCCTCGATCGTGTTCGCGGTGGTGACGATGTCGGACCGGCCGCCGCCCAGCTGGGCATCGTCGTGAGTGAAGACGGCCGGGATGGACGCGAGGCTCATGCCCTCGAGCGCGTCGAACGAGAAGTACTGCACGTTGTAGCCGAACGAGATGCGGCCGCGGCCGATCGTCTCGGCGCGGTCGGTGAGGATCGGCCCGAAGCTCTGGGTGGATCGGGCAAACGTCCCCGTGGTCGTATCGAACTTGTACGTGAAACCCGACGCCGGCGACGGGAGGGGCAGAGCCGTGAGCTGGCTCGCCACGGCGATGTTGACCTGCGTGAAGTTGGACTGGAAGGCACTGTTGAAATGTGCCGTGTGCGTTGAGCCGTCGGGCAGAACGGACTCGCTGTTGACCGCGAGGCCCGTCGGGCCGAAGACCTCGCGGAGAAGAAGGGCCAGCTTGTCCGTCCGGGTCTGGCCGGCGGCGTCGGAGGCGAGCGCGAGCAGCAGACAGGCACCCACGAGCGCGTTTCTCATAGCAGCTCCTGAACGTTCACTCGAGAAGGGGTTACCCGCGGCGTGACATCGCGACCCGACCGTCAACCGTCGACCCTGAACCGTCAACCGTCGATTTGTCATCGACGCGGCTGGTGGCGCACGTCCTCGATCACCCACGCCTCCCCCTCCCGCCGCAGCGCCAGAACGGTAAGGGTGTCGGTCTGCGGCCGTTGGCCGTCCCGGGTCTCCAGGCGGTAGCTGCGCTGGACGGTGACGCTGGCGCGGTTTCCCGACAGCTCGATCCGCGGTTCCGAGAGGGTGACCGAGATCGATCGGCTGTTGCGGAACTCTTCCTCGATGGCCCGCTCGTGGGCGCCGCTGAGCGTGGGCCACACGCGCTTGAGGCGCGCCATCGTCCGGCTCTCGAGGGCGCGTGCGTAACGGTCGAGGACCTCGGCGATGGCCCGCTCGGCAGCCGCCCGAAGATCCGCCTCGGACTGGGCGGGAACGGCGGGCGCGTCCACCGGGGGACGCTTCGCCGCAGCCGCGGCACGACGCTCGGCTTCTTCAAGGGAGGCCGTGCCCGAGTCGAACGCCTGCGCCGCGCGATTGAGGTCCCCCGCGGCGGCGAAGTTCTCGGCCTCGCCGGCGCGCGTCGAGCCTTCCTGCACGAGTGCCGGCGCAGACGCCTCGGCACCGGCCTCGGTTGCTCGCCGGCGCGCGTCCTGGTATCGGCGGCGCGACGTTTCGAGGAGACCCGCCAACTCGCGGCGCCGCTCCGCCCGTCGCGTCTCCTCCGCCCGGGCCTCCGCCTCGGCGCGCTCGAACAGCCGCCCGGCTTCGGCAAGACCGGCCGCCGCAGTGCCGTAGGCCCCCGCTTCCAGCCGGCGTCTGGCCTCCTGCTCGGCCGCCCGCGCCGCTTCGAACGTCGGCGAAGCCAGCGCCTGCGCATTGGCCGACTCGGCCCGGCCCTTCCACCGGCCCAGCTCGACGAGAGCCGACTGCGCCGACTCGCGGGCCGCGTCATCGCTGGCGCTGCGGGGTGGGCGACTGTCGTCTCGCTTCGGGGATGGAGCGGCCCGTTGGGACTGGACGGGTTCTGGCTTCTCCGTTGCCGGCAAGGTTCCAAGCCTGCCCGCTCCGCCGGTGGTCCCGGTTGCGGCGGCGCGCTCTTCCCGCCCCTCGGCGGGCGGCGTTGTGCCCGCACCGGCCTCGGCCGGGCGGGCCGCAGGCAGGGCGGCTGTCGTCGTCCCCGCCGTCTGCAGCCCGTTCGAAGCGGGCTCCGGCTTCGGGCGGGTCGTCACCACGACAAGCCAGGCCAGCGCTCCGACGAGGAAGACGGCTGCGAACGCGCTTGCCGCGAGCACCGGCCGACGAAGACCTCCGGGTGTCGATGGCGGCGGTGTGGAAGCGGCCGAACCCGGCGCCCCGGGGGCCGGCAGTGGGAGCGGGGTGACCGGGATGGCGCTGATCACCAATCCCGGCTTCTCCTCGCCGGCTTCGCGGCCGAGGCAGGAGGGGTCGCTGCCGCGCAGGCCGATCCGCAGCGCGGCCAGCTCCACCAGGAGGTCGTCCACGCGTTGATAGCGATCCTCGGGCGCCTTGGCGAGCGCGCGATCGACGATGTTGATGAGTTCCTGCGGGAGGCAAGGGTCGAGCTTACCCAGCGGCTCGGGCGCGCCTTCCAGGATTCGGTGCAGTGTCGTGGCGAACGAGTCGCCTTCGAACGCCCGCCTGCCGCTGAGCAGCTCGTAGAGCACGACGCCCAGCGAGAACAGGTCCGTGCGTGCGTCGGCCCGCTCGCCGCGGATCTGCTCGGGTGCCATGTAGCTGACAGTCCCGAGTACGGAATGACTACGCGTCAACTCGGAGCCCTGGAGCCTGGCGAGGCCGAAATCAAGGAGCTTCACCTCGCCGGACGAGGTGAGGAAGATGTTGCCCGGCTTGATGTCCCGGTGGGTCACTCCAAGGGCGTGCGCGTAGCGGAGGCCCTCGGCGATCTGCGACACGATGTCGAGCTTGCGCGTCAGCGTCATCCGTTCCTGGCTGCGGATGCGGCGGCCAAGGTCCCGCCCCTCCAGGAACTCCATCGCGAAGTAGGGCTGGCCCTGTTCTTCCCCCAGGTCGTAAATCGTGACGAGGTTTCGGTGCGAAAGCTGGCCGGCCGCGCGCGCCTCGGTGAAGAAGCGCTGCCGCAGGTCAGGGTCGTCGTCCATGTTCCCGGCGATCAACTTCACCGCGACGACGCGCTGGAGCAGGGGATCGTAGGCCTTGTAGACCACGCCCATGCCGCCCTCGCCGAGCTTCCCTTGCAGCTGATACCGGCCGACCCTGTCCATCACGTGATTCAAGGGGCCTTCCGACTGTGACCGCGGATGGTTGTTGTGAGCAGCAAGCTCCCTCCATGCCCGATCGGGGAGCGAGCGTGCTCTCGGATGCAACAGCGGTGCCTTGCGACGTTTGCCAAGCTCTTCTGGGCAAGGAACCTCGCTCCCCGTCTCCATCGTCTACAATCGAAGACGGGTCAACCACCACAACTCGAACGGGAGTTGAGAATGTCTCTCCGTGCCCCCATTGCCTATGCGTGTGTACTCGCCTCCGCCTGCTGCGCGCTCGTAGGGAGCGGCTGCGGGAACGGAGGTGCGGCGGCCCAGGCCGGCGGACCCGGCTCGATGCCGCCAGCCGACGTCAAGGCAGTGACGCTGGCCGCCGCGTGACCGGTCCCGCGTACCTCGGAGTTCATCGCGACCATCCGGTCGCTCTCGTCGACGACGATCCAGCCGCAGGTCGAAGGGATCGTGACCCGCATCTTCGTGAAGGCCGGCGACCGCGTGCGGCGCGGGCAGCCGCTGGTCCAGATCGACCCGGACAAGCAGCAGGCGTCGGTCGCGAGCCTCGAGGCGACTCGCGGCGGCGCGCCAGGCGGACGTCGAGTACGCCGCGGCAGCAGCTCGCGCGCATGCGGAAGCTGATCGACGCCGGCGCGGTCAGCCGGCAGGAGCTGGAGCAGGCGGAGACGGCCCATCGGACACGCCGAGGCGCAGCTGAAGGCCGTCAACTCGCAGATCCGCGAGAGCCAGGTTGAGCTGGGCTACTACCGCGTCAGCGCGCCGTCCGGCCGGAATCGTCGGCGAGATCCCCGTGCGGCAGGGCGACCGCGTCACGTCCGCGACCGATGATCACGACGATCGACCAGGCGAACGGCCTCGAGGCCTACGTCTCGGTGCCGCTCGAGCGGGCGTCGGACCTCAGGCCCGGGCTGCCGGTGGAGCTCCTCGACGGCGAAGGCGAGGTGATCGCGACCAACCCGATCACGTTCATCGCGCCGCGCGCGGACGACGCGACCCAGTCGGTGCTCGTCAAGGCGCCGCTTCCGCGAGGCGGCCGCCGACGCTGCGCGTGCATGCAGTACGTGCGGGCGCGGATCGTGTGGAGCAGCGAGCCGGCCCTGACGGTGCCGGTCGTGGCCGTCAACCGGATCAGCGGCCAGTACTTCGTGTTCGTCGCCGAGAACGACGCAAGACAAGGGCACGGTGGCGCGACAGAAGCCGATCTCGGTCGGCGAGATCGTCGGCGACGACTACGTCGTGCGCGGCGGCCTGAAGGCGGGCGAGCGCGTGATCGTCTCGAACGTCCAGAAGCTCGGCGACGGCGCGCCCGGTCGAGAGGCTGGGCTGACCATGATGTTCGTCGACACCTTCATCCGGCGTCCGATCCTGGCGTCCGTCTGCTCGCTCGTCATCGTCCTCGCCGGCGCCCTGGCGATCCCGACGATGCCGGTGGCGCAGTACCCGGACGTGGCGCCGCCGCAGGTCAGCGTGTTCGCGATCTACACGGGCGCCAACGCCGAGGCGGTCGAGACGGCGGTGACCACGCCGCTCGAGCAGGCCATCAACGGCGTCGAGGGCATGCTCTACATGACCTCGTCGAGCACGCAACAGCGGCGTGTCGCAGATCAACGTCACGTTCGACGTGACGCGCAACCCGGACATCGCGGCGGTCGACGTGCAG
Organism: uncultured Acidobacteriota bacterium; assembly: GCA_963744445.1. GTDB lineage: Bacteria > Acidobacteriota > Vicinamibacteria > Vicinamibacterales > Fen-181 > CAVUTP01. Next base: position 434,468 of record CAVUTP010000005.1, on the reverse strand, counting down.
AACCGCGTCAACCAGGCGATGGGCCGGCTGCCCGGCGAGGTGCGCCAGACGGGCGTCACGGTCCAGAAGCAGTCGAACAACTTCGTGATGGGCGCCGGGCGTCTTCTCCGAGCGCGGCGAGTACGACTCGCTCTTCATGTCGAACTACATCGACGTGTACGTCAAGGACGCGCTGAAGCGCGTGCCCGGCGTGGCCGACGTCATCATCTTCGGCGAGCGCAAGTACTCGATGCGCCTGTGGCTCGACCCGGCGCGGCTCGCCGCGCGGCGGCCTGACCGCCGGCGACGTCGTCAACGCGCTGCGCGAGCAGAACGTGCAGGTGGCCGCCGGCAGTCGTCGGCGAGGCGCCCGCCCGCGCCGGGCAGACCTACCAGATCAGCGTCCGCGCCGCGGGCCGGCTGCGCGAGCGCGCAGGAGTTCGAGAACATCATCGTCAAGACCGGGCAGCGACGGCGTCGCTCGTCCGGCTGAAGGACGTCGGCTCGCGCCGAGCTCGGCGCCGAGACCTACGCCTCGGCGCTGCGCTTCCAGGGCTTCGACGCGGTCGGCTTCGGCGTCATCGCGCTGCCGACCGCCAACGCGCTCGACGTGGAGCGCGGCGTGATCGCGGAGCTGGAGCGCCTGAAGACGTCCTTCCCGCCGGGCATGCAGTACCGCGGTCGCGTTCAACACGACCGAGGTCGTGCGAGGAGTCGATCAGCGAGGTGCTGAAGACGCTCGGCGAGGCGATCGCTGCTCGTCGTCCTCGTGATGTTCCTGTTCCTCCAGAGCTGGCGCGCGACGATCATCCCGACGCTCACGCTGCCGGTCTCGCTCATCGGCGACCTTCGCGTTCGTCAAGCTGCTCGACTTCTCGATCAACACGCTGACGCTCTTCGCCATCGTCCTCGCCACCGGGCATCGTCGTGGACGACGCGATCGTGGTGATCGAGAACATCGAGCGGCACATCCAGGAGTACCGGAAGAAGGCCAGGCAGGCCGCGTCGGACGCCATGCGCGAGGTGTTCGGCGCGGTCATCGCGACGTCGCTCGTGCTCATCGCGGTCTTCGTGCCGGTCGGCGTTCTTCCCGGGCACGACCGGACGGCTGTACGCAGCAGTTCGCGCTCACGATTGCCTTCGCGGTCGCGCATCTCGGCGTTCAACGCGCTCACGCTGACGCCGGCGCTGTCGGCGCTGCTGCTGCGCGGCGGCGGAGCACGGGCAAGGGCCGGTTCTTCGGCGCTCGTCGAGGCGCGTGATCCGGCGGGGCACCGAGTTCTACGTCGCCGTGCTGCGCGGCTGATGCGCGTGCGCGCTGGGCGGTGGTGGCGCTGTTCGTCGCCGGCGCTCGGCCTCACCTGGCTGGCCTACCGCTGGGTGCCGCAGGCGTTCGTGCCCGAGGAGGACCAGGGCTGGTTCATCACCGTCGTCCAGGCGCCGGCCGGCGTCGTCGCTCGAGTACACGAGCAACGTCGCGCGCGAGGCCGAGAAGGTCCTGATGGCGCACGCCGGAAGTGCGGGCGGTCTTCTCGGTCATGGGCTTCAGCTTCAGCGGCAGCGCGCCGAACCAGGGGCTGATCTTCGCCGCGCTCAAGCCGTTCGACGAGCGCGCAGGAGGACGAGCACCGCCTGCAGGCGGTGCTGAACCGGCTGCGCGGCCCGCTGTTCGGCATCCAGGGCGCGATCGTGATCCCCTTCGCGCCGCCGTCGATCAACGGCCTCGGCGCGTTCGGCGGCTTCACCTTCGAGGTGCTCGACCAGACCGGCGGCCAACATCGACAACCTGGCGCGCGGCCACGCAGGCCCTGATCGGCGCAGCCGTCGCAGTCGCCGCGCGTGGCCGGGCCTCTTCAGCTCGTTCACGGCGAACGACCCGCAGCTGCAGGTGGACATCGACCGCGAGAAGGCGCGGAGCCTGGGCTTGCCGATCTAGCGAGATCACCAGCGCGATGCAGATCTACCTGGGATCGGCGTACGTGAACGACTTCGACTTCAACAACCGCGCCTATCGCGTCTACGTGCAGGCCGACAAGGCGTTCCGGTCCGACCCGCAGCACCTCGGCCAGTACTACGCGCGGACCGACGAGCGGCGAGATGGTGCCGCTCGCGAACGTCGTGCGCGTGCGGGAGACGACGGCGCCGCAGGTGATCAGCCACTACAACCTGTTCCGGTCGGCGGAAATCAACGGCGGCGCCGCGCCCGGCGTCAGCTCGGGGCAGGCGATCCAGGAGATGGAGCAGCTCGCGGCACGCGCGCTGCCGCCGGGCTTCGGCTTCGCGTGGTCGGGGCTGTCGCTCGAGGAGATCAAGGCCGGCCGCCAGTCGCGTCGCGATCTTCGGCATCGGCCTGCTGCTCGTCTACCTGACGCTGGCGGCGCAGTACGAGTCGCTCGTGCTGCCCTTCATCGTCATGCTGGGCGTGCCGCTCGCGGTGCTCGGCGCGCTCGACGGCGCAGGGGCTGCGCGGCCTGCAGAACGACATCTACTGCCAGGTCGGGCTCGTCATGCTGATCGGCCTGGCCGCGAAGAACGCCATCCTGATCGTCGAGTTCGCCGAGCAGCTGCGCGCGAAGGGGGCTGGCATCGTGGACGCGGCCGTCGAGGCCGCGCGGATCCGGCTGCGGCCGATCCTGATGACGTCGCTGGCGTTCATCCTCGGCGTCATGCCGCTCGTCTTCGCGTCCGGGCGCCGGCCAGGAGGGGCGCCACTCGGTCGGCACCGCGGTGGCCGGCGGGATGTTCTTCGCCACGTTCCTCAACGTGATCTTCATCCCGGTGCTCTACGTCGTCGTGCAGACGATGAGGCGCGCCGGGCCCGCCAGGGCAGGCGGGGAGGAGGACGACCTGCTGCCCGGGGGTGCGCAGTGAGGGGGCGCAGAACCAATCGTCGTCAGGCGGAGGGCGGAAGGCGGGGGGCGGTTACGGTCCCGCCCGCCGCCGATCGTTCAGCGTGTTTCCGAGGCGTCGGCCTTGCGGCCTTTGGGGTTGCGCTCTCGCTTTGTTCAGCCGCCCCCGTCCGCGCGCAGGCGGCTCCGCCCTCCGCCCAGGGCCTCGCGGTCCAGCGGATCTCGTTCCAGGCGGCGATCGAGCAGGCGTTGGCCAGGAATCCCGCGATCGAGCAGGCGGCGTCGGGCATCGTCCGGGCCGAGGCGCTGCTGCAGCAGACGCGGGCGCTGTCGCTGCCGTCGCTGGCCGGCACGGTGACGACCACGACGATTGGGCCGGTGACCGAGTTCGCAGGTGAGAGCATCGTGCCGCGGACGCAGGTGAACATGGGGGCGGCGGTGACCGTTCCCCTGCTGGCGCCCGTTCGCTGGGCTGAACGGACGCAGGCCGGCGACCAGGTGCTGGTGTCGCGGCGCGGCGCCGAGGACACGCGGCGGCAGGTCGCCGTCGCCACGGCCGAGGCGTACCTGGCGGTCATCGCGGCCCGTCAGCTCCTCGAGTTGAACGAACGGGCGCGCGAGAACGCCAGGGCGCACTACGAATTCGCGGAGGAGCGCTTCCGCGGAGGTCTGGGCAGCAAGCTGAACGCCCTGAGGGCGCAGCAAGAGTTGTCGAGCGACGAGGGGCGCGTCGAGGAGGCGCGTCTCGCAGTGCGGCGCGCGCAGGAAGCGCTCGGCGTGCTGGTGGCGGCCGACGTGCCGCTCGATGCCGCCGAGGAGCCGGCGTTCGACGTGGCGGGGGAGATTGCCGTCTCAGCCGCCTCGGCCGAGACGGCCGCGATCGCCGGGCGCCCGGACCTGCGCCTCCTGGCCGCGCGCGAGTCAGCCGCCACCCGGGTGGTGGAGGACTCCTGGCGTGAGTACCTGCCCCAGGCGTCGGCGGTCGTAGCCCCGCAGTGGATCACGCCCACCGGCCTGTTCGCCCAGTCGCGCAGCTGGAGCGCCTCGATCCTGTTCGCGGTCCCGCTCTTCGATGCGGGCGAGCGCCGCGGGAGGGCGGCCGAGCGCCGCGGCCTGCTTCAACTGGCGCGGGCCGAACGCCTCGAGCTGGAGCGGCAGGCGGTCTCGGAGGTTCGCACGGCACGCGAGGCGGTCGCGGCGAGCGAGCGCGCCCTGGTGAAGGCTCGCGCGGCCGCGGAGCAGGCCAACCAGGTCGTGACCATCACGGACATCGCCTTCCGCGAGGGAGCGACGACGAACATCGAGGTCCTCGACGCTCAGCGCCGCGCCCGCGACGCTGAAACCGCGGCGGCGATCGTGGAGCACCAGCTGCGCCGCGCGCGGCTGGAGCTGCTGGTCGCGCTGGGGAGGTTTCCGTCGTGATCCCCGACTCCTGAAATCCTCACGACACGCGAGCTATCTCCTCGTCCGCCATTTTCTGGCGATCGCCGGCTCTGCGAGCGTCTTGATGAAGACGCCGCCCACCACGCTCCTCGCCTGGAAGCCCTCCTGCTTGCCCGACACGGTGTCGTACCAATCGGTCAGGGGCACGCGCGTCGGCGTTTCGTTCATCCACCGGAACAGCGGGTCGATGAAGGCGTCGAAGTCTGCGCGGTTCTCCGCCAGCGTGGCCGTCCACACCTCCCAATCGAGCTTGGTGTAGGTGCGCCGGCTGTCCAGCGGGAGGCCGTACGGCTGCAGCCTCGTCTTGTAGTAGGCGACCTCGGCGCGGGCGACGTCGGCCGGGAACAGGTCGAGGGCAAGCAGCTTGTCCCACACGAGGTTGTACTTCTGGCTCCACGTGCCGGACCGATCGAACGTCAGCTTGTAGTGGTCGCCGTCGCGCGCCATGTCGATCCACTTGCGGGCGAAGTCCTTCGACATCGCTGAATACTGCGCGGCCTCCGCCGTCCGGCCCGCGCGCCGGCTCAGATCGGCAAACGCGCCGAGGCCGACGATGGCCTTCACCGAGAGGTTGGCGTTGCGCGCCAGGTGCCCGGCGAAGTCGTCGGTGCAAAGCTGGTTCTCCGGATCGAGGCCTTTCTGCGCGAGGAAGTCGGCCCACGCGGCCAGCTGCTTCCAATACGGCTCCGCGAACTTTGCCGACCCGTCGATCGAGGCCACCGCGTCAACGAGGATGAGCATGTTGGCGCTCTCCTCGACGGGCATCTGGTTCTCCTCGGTTCGCTCGCCGCCCCCATACACCTGGCCGTTGGCGAGCGGGTAGGTGCCGAGGTCGTGCGGCGCGAAGGGGAACTTCCAGCGCGGGAGGCTTGCGTACTCGAGGATCGGCTTCAGCGTCGCCTTTGCGAGCTCCACGTTCAGGAGAAGGAGCTGCGGCATGGCGGGATACATCACGTCCACGGTGCCGATGCAGCCGTTGCTGAAGTTCTCCTTCGAGAACATCAGCGGCGTGCCGTCCACGTCCGCGACGATCTTCTGCGCCGCCAGCGCCTGCCTGTGCGCCATCGCCGCCAGGGCGGCGTACTTCGCGCCGCCCGCCTGCTCGAGGTCCCGCATCAGCTCGTCGTCGTACTGGCGCGCTCGCTCGACCACCGCGGCGCCCTCGTCGAGTGCGACTCGCAGCAGGGCGATCGCGTCGGCGCCGTTCCGGCGCCAGTACGGGCGCAGGCGCCGGTTGAGGAACTCAACGGAGAACAGGTCGTCGTAGGCCAGCACGACCTGCCGGACGATCGGTTCGGCGGCGACCGGCCCGGCGTCGATCGCGAAGGCCAGCGAGGGCGTGCGCGTGCCGGCGGGCCTCGGAAACTCCACGTCGTCCGCGTCGGGCAGCGAGCCGTCGCGGGCGAACGACGTCCAGGCCTCGTTCTGCGGCACAACTGCGGAGGACACCCCCGCGTCGCGCGAGGCGACGTAGAGATAGCCCCAGTCGATCCGGACGTCGTCTCCCCACCGCGTCAGCACGGGCTGCTCCTGCGACCCGATGCGAAGCACCTGCGCGGTGCCCATCTTCACGCGCGAGGCCACCACGCGCTGGTCCGTCGTATTCACCGCCAGGTGGGCCGGCGCCGTCAACAGCAGCCTCACCTGGTGCGGCTGGCCGTCGAGCGAGCGCAGCGTCCACCGGACGAATGTCACCGGCCGGGACACCCACTCGAGATCGTGCGGGAGCGCCGGCGTGACGAAGTCGAGTGCAATGCCGACGCCCTCGCCCCTGAACTCGTAGCGTGTCGTCGTCGGCCGAACCGAGACCGACACTTGCTCGAGGGCCGGCACCCGTCCCGGGTCTCGTCCCGCGAGTCGCACTACCTTGCCGTCGATGCGCGCCTGCAAGCCGATCGGCTGCGGCTTTCCGGTCCAGTGCCGCGTTCCCTCATCGGTCAGCTTGTCGGCGAAGGACCAGACGGAGAAGTACGGATTGACGGCCACGAGCGGCGCCGCCGGCGGGCGAACGGTCTGCGCCGAAGCCAGCGGGGCAAGGACGAGCGCGATGAGAACGGCGGCGGCGAAACGCTGTGCCTGGCGCATCGGGAAGCTCCTGAATGGCATTGGCGGGAGCGGGAGGCCGGGCGCTTCCGCCCAGCCACATCGGCGGGGGCATGGTACTTCACCGGCGGCGTTCTCTATTCTCAATTCTGGCGACCCGGGTGTGCGGGTTGGGAGGCTGGTTTCGCCCGTCGGTGTCGTCTCATTCCGGGCAACGTGACTTCCGCGTGCTATCCTGCCGCCGACTTGCCGATGCTCCGACCCCTCTTCATCGTCAACCCGCATTCCGCCGGTGGCAGCACGGGACGGCGCTGGGCAGCGGAGATCCTCCCGCTGGTGACGGCCCGCTTCCCAGGTGCCCGCTGGGTCGTCACCCGGGCTCCCGGGCAGGCGGCCGCACTGGCGGCGCGGGCGCAATGCGAGGGTGCCGATCTCGTCGCGGCAGTGGGGGGCGATGGGACCGTCCACGAAGTCGTGAACGGGCTCCTCGGGAACGCGCCGGACGAGGGCGACACGGCGCTCTCACAGGCCGAGGGACCGGCCTGGACGGACGACGGCGCCAGGGAGGCGCGACATGTTCTGCCCGTGCTGGGCATGCTGCCCCTCGGCACGGGCTGCGACCTTGCGAAAACGCTCGGGATCCCAACCGACGTGCCGAAAGCCCTCGACATCCTCGCTGCCGGCCGCTCGGTTCTTGCCGACGTTTGCGAGATCGCCTGCCAGGCGGCCGACGGTACCCCCATCCGCCGCTTTTCCATCAACACGTGCGGCTGCGGGCTGAGTGGCGAGGTCGCCGCGCGTGTGAACGCCGCCCGCTGGCCGCGTCACGGCCTGCTCGCGTTCCTGATCGCGACGCTGCGGGGCGTCCTCGCCTACCGGCCGCGGCAGGTGACCGTCTCGCTGGATGGCGAACCGGCCGTCTCCACCCGGATCCTGGCGCTGTTCGTCTGCAATGGGCAGTACCTGCGGCGGCGGCATGCGCCCGGGGCTGAGGGCCAGGCTCGACGATGGAGTGCTGAGGGTGGTGGAGGTGGGGGCGCTCCCGCTCGCCCGTGTCCTGGTGAACCTGCCGAAGCTGTACTCCGGCGAAGTGGAGGGGGTGGAAGGGGTGCGCGTGCGCGATGCCCGGCGCATCGAGGTCAGCTCGGACCAGCCGGTCCTGGTGGACTGCGACGGCGAGCAGCCGGGACGGCTGCCGGCGATCTACGAGGTCCGCCCGGGCGCGCTGCGGCTTGTCGGCTCTTTTCCTTTGATTTAGGCCCAAAACCGCCGTCCCCGCTTGACATCGGCGACCGGTGCCGTCAGTATGGAGCACCCGTCGGCTTGGCTTCCCGGAAGCCTATCCACGCGGCGCGCCGCCCCCCAAGCCCCGTTCGGTGCCACCGTCCCGCCACGCCTGGCAACAGGTTCGCGGGCCCTGTTTCGGTCGCGGTCCATGGCCATCGTCAAGAAGGTGCGAAAGCTCGGCACCCGCCCGGGCTTCGGGACAGCCGCGCGCGAGTCGTCGGCCAGGCGCCCTGTCTTCGTGCCACGATCCGCCCCTTGCGAGCACGGTTGCCCGAACGGCACCGACGTCCGGGCGTTCTTGACGTCCCTCGCGAAAGCCAACACCCGCCAGGTCACCGCGGAGGCGGCCCTGCAGCAGGCCTTCGACGTGCTCGTCGAACGCAACCCCCTCCCCGGCGTCACCGGGCGCCTGTGCCCGCACCACTGCGAGGCGCGCTGCAACCGCGAAGCCTTCGATGGCCCGGTCGCCATCAACCTGGTCGAGCGGGCCGTGGCCGTCGCCGCGCTGGAACACGGTCTGCGCCTGCCGGAGCCGGCCGGGCTCCGGACGGAACGGGTGGCCGTCATCGGCACGGGGGCGGCTGGCCTGTCCGCCGCGTATCAGCTCGCGCGTCGCGGCTACCGGGTGACGATGTTCGACACCCGGGCTGCGCCGGGCGGGGAATTGCGCGACCCCGCCTTGTGGGGCGAGGAGCCGCCGGTCGTCGCCCCGTGGGCGCCGCCGTCCCTGCCGCTGCTCGACGCCGAGATTGCGCGGATCGCGGCGCTCGGCGTGCACTTCGAGTGCGGTCTCGGACGCGAGCCGGACCCGGCGGTCTTCACGCGGATCGTCAGGACGCGCCTGCAGGAGGGCGGCCCCGTCAACCCGGCGGCGATTCCCGCGGCCATTCACTATGGCCGTCACGCCGCGGACACGCTGGACCTGGACGTCCGGGGGGTGACGCCGGTGACGCCGGCGAAGCTGCCGCCCGCGACCAGGGAGCACCTGAAGCTCGATCGATATCCGGCGGCGCCGCGCGCGGAGGAACGCCACGGGGGCCTGACGCTCGATGAGGCCATCGTGGAGGCGAAGCGCTGCCTGAGCTGCGGCGCCTGCTTCGAGTGCGACAACTGCTGGAAGTACTGCCCGGACCAGGCGGTGATCAAGCCGCACGAGCCGGGGCAGCCCTATCGCTTCAAGCTGGAATTCTGCCAGGGCTGCTGCAAATGCGCGGAAGAGTGTCCGTGCGGGTACATCGAGATGGTGTAGGGAAGTGCATAGACCGAAATGCAAAATGCGGAGTGCATAGTGCAAAGTGCCGAGTGCAAAGCGCGGAACCCTCGTAGCCTGAGATCGGGTTGCTGACACGCCAGCCGAGAGCTTTCTGTATGTCTGAAGAAGAGAAGCCCACCCCGAAGCTGGACGAGCTCGAGACCGGTCCCTGGCCCAGCTTCGTCAAGGAAATGAAGCGGGCCGCCGGGAACAACGCGATGGCCGCGGGTCTCCTCGGCGTGGTGGAGCTGTCGTACGAGGACCGCGTCGGCCACTGGAAGCACGGCGGCGTGGTGGGCGTCCGCGGGTACGGGGCGGGCGTCATCGGGCGCTACTCGGACGTCCCCGAGCAGTTCCCAGCGGTCGCGCAGTTCCACACGATGCGCGTGAACCACCCGGCCGGCTGGTTCTACACGACCGACGCGCTGCGCAAGGTGTGCGACCTGTGGGAGCGCCACGGCTCGGGGCTGACCAACCTGCACGGCGCCACCGGCGACATCATCCTGCTGGGGACCCGGACCGAGGAGCTCGAGCCGACCTTCGCGGAGCTGACCGAGAACGGCTTCGACCTTGGCGGCTCCGGCTCGGTGGTCCGCACGCCCAGTTGCTGCGTGGGTCCTGCACGGTGCGAGTGGGCGTGCTTCGACACGCTGGATCTCACCTACGACCTGACGCAGCACTTCCAGGACGAGCTCCACCGGCCCTCGCTGCCCTACAAGTTCAAGATCAAGGCCTCCGGCTGCCCGAACGACTGCGTGGCCGCGATCGCGCGGGCCGACTTGAGCATCATTGGCACCTGGCGCGACGCGATCGAGGTGGACCAGGCCGCGGTGAGGGATTGCTCCGCAGGCGGAACGGACATCGCCCGGGACGTCGTCAACCGCTGCCCGTCGCGCTGCATGGCGTGGAACGGCGAGGCGCTCGCGATCGACGATGAGAGCTGCGTGCGGTGCATGCACTGCATCAACGTCATGCCCAAGGCGTTGCGGCCGGGACGCGAGCGCGGAGCCTGCATCCTGATCGGCGGCAAGGCGCCGATCGTGTCGGGCGCCATGCTGTCGTCGGTGCTCGTGCCTTTCATGAAGCTCGAGAAACCGTACACGGAGCTGAAGGACCTGATCGGCCGGATCCTCGAGCTGTGGGCCGAAGAGGGGAAGAACCGCGAGCGCGTCGGGGAGTTCATCCAGCGCGTCGGTCTCGGCAACTTCCTCGAGGCCATAGGCCTCGAGCCGCGGGCCGAGATGGTGAAGCACCCGCGCGAGAACCCGTACGTGTTCTACGAGGAATACTTCGAGGACGACGGGAAATAGCCGGCAGCCGGTTGCGCCCGTCAGTGGGCAGTGGCCAGTGGGCAGTATCACGCGCGTCACACTGAATACGTCACGTCACGAGTTTCACGCCGAAAGACGCCGTATGGCTGAGATCGCGAAGCGCAAGACCGATATCGGACCGCCGCACTACGAGCAGTTCCTGCCGCCGATCGTGAAGGCGAACTACGGGAAGTGGCGCTACCACGAGATCCCCCGGCCGGGGGTCCTGGTGCACGTCGGCGAGTCGGGCGACCGCCTCTACACCGTGCGCGCCGGCTCGCCGCGGCTCCTGAGCGTCCAGACCATCCGCGAGATCTGCGACCTGGCGGACCGCTACTCGGACGGCTACCTCCGGTTCACCAGCCGGCACAACATCGAGTTCCTGCTGACGGATCCGGCCAAGATCGACCCGCTCATCGCGGACCTTGCGGCCATGGGCTTCCCGGTCGGCGGCACAGGCAACTCGCTCTCGAACATCGTCCACACCCAGGGGTGGATTCACTGCCACTCCGCGGCCACCGACGCCTCCGGCATCGTCAAGGCGCTGATGGACGAGCTGATCGGCCATTTCACGGGGATGGAGCTGCCCGCCAAGCTCAGAGTGGCGCTCGCGTGCTGCGTCAACATGTGCGGCGCGGTGCACTGCTCCGACATCGCGATCCTCGGCATCCACCGCCGGCCGCCGAAGGTGAACACCGACCGCCTGCCGAAGGTCTGCGAAGTGCCGACCGTCGTGGCGTCCTGTCCGACGGCTGCCATCCGGCCCGCGCGGGTGGACGGGAAGGAGACGGTCGAGGTCGCCGAGGACCTGTGCATGTTCTGCGGCAACTGCTACACGGTGTGCCCGGCCATGCCGCTCAACGACCCCCTCAACGACGGCGTCTCGATCTGGGTGGGTGGCAAGGTGAGCAACGCGCGCTCGGAGCCGAGCTTTTCGAAGCTGGCGATCCCGTTCCTGCCGAACAATCCGCCGCGGTGGCCCGAGGTCGTCGAGGCTGTGAAGCGCCTGGTGGAGGTGTGGGCCGCGAACGCGCAGCCGCACGAGCGCATGGGCGAGTGGATCGAGCGCATCGGCTGGCCCCGCTTCTTCCGGATGGCCGGCCTCGAGTTCACCAAGCAGCACATCGACGATTTCCGCCACGCGGAGACGACGTTCAGACGGTCGGCGCACGTCAGGCCGTAGACGGGAATTCGCTTGTCTTGACCACGAAGAACGCGGGTCACGAAGGCCACGAGTCCCTTGTGTCTTCGTGTTCTTCTGATCTTCGTGGTTCGTCGTCACGAGGTGGCTACTGCGACCAGGCGGCGGGCGGAAGGCGGGGGATTATGCAGAACCCGGTGACGACAGACCAAGTGGCAGACGCGATGTTCCGGATGATCAGCGACGCGGCCGGCGTCCGCAAGCTGAAGCCGATGGACGTGACGAAGGCCGTGATCGAGCGCTTCGGCGCCGACCGGTGCAGCAAGGAGACGTGCAAGGAGGCCATCCGCCAGTTGGTGGACTCGGGGCGCTGCATCTACACGTACTTCGGCGGGAGCTACATCGAGGTGCCGAGGCCGGAGGGAGAGACGGACGAGGGTTGAGGGTTGACAGTTGAGCGTTGACGGTCCGGCACGCGTGACACGACCGTGAACCGTTAACCGTGAACGGACCGAAGGAGCATGACAACGTGCCGACGATCGAGCTGAATGGCAGGACGTACGCGGTCGATGAAGATGGGTTTCTCGAGGATCCGAACCTCTGGAGCGAGCAGGTGGCGCAGGACCTGGCAACCACGGAAGGCATCGAAGGGTTGACGGACGACCAGTGGAAGCTGGTGAACTACCTTCGCAATTACTACCTCGAGTTCGGCATCGCCCCGATGATCCGGAAGCTCTGCAAGGAGACGGGCTTCAAGCTGAACCAGATCTACGAGCTGTTCCCGTCCGGCCCGGCAAAGGGCGCCTGCAAGGTCGCAGGCCTCCCGAAGCCGACCGGCTGCGTGTAGGACTTGGCAATTGACCACTTGGCAACCGACCCTTTGGCAGGCTGACATCCCACTTGGCCCCGTCGTCAAGTGGCCAGTAGCTCCCTGACAGCTGTGTCCTCGAGCCTCTCTTTCGCCGCCTACCTGGCGCTGCTGGTCTTCCTCGCGGGGATGATCCGGCGCGCGTGGCGGTGGGCGGCAACGCCGGTCCCCTTCAGGATCCCGACGACCGCGGGACAGCAGCGGTCGCTGCCGTGGATCCGCGCGGCGCGGCTGGAGAGCCCCTGGACGCCGGCAGGCGTGGCCGGGCGCATGGCGCTGGAGGTGCTCCTGTTCCGGTCGCTGTTCCGCGACACGCGGTCGCGGCTGGAGCCCGGCCCGCGGCTGACGCTGATCGAACGCAAGGCGCTCTGGCTTGCCGCCCTCGTGTTCCACTGGTCCCTGCTGGTCGTGGGCGTCCGCCACCTCCGGCTGCTTCTGAACCCCGTCCCCGCGTGGGTGACGGCGGTTGCCTCGGTGGACGGCTTCCTCCAGGCCGGCGTGCCGTCCTGGTACCTCTCGGACGTCGGCGTCGGCCTGGCGCTCGGGTACCTCCTGTTCCGCCGCCTGCGCGACCCGCTGCTTCGATACCTGACGCAGCCGGCGGACTACCTGGCGCTGGCGTTGCTGCTGGCCGTCGTCGGCAGCGGCCTGGCCCTGCGATACGCGGTTCGCCCGGACGTCGTTGGCGTGAAGGCGTTCGCGGCCGGCGTGGCCGCCCTCCGGCCGGCGCCGTTGGAGGCGCCCTCGGCCTGGTTCGTCGCGCACTTCCTGTCGGTGTGCGCACTGGCCGTGTTCTTCCCGTTCAGCAAGCTCGTGCACGCCGCCGGCGTCTTCTTCAGCCCGACCCGGAACCTCGCGAACGACAGCCGCGCGCGGCGCCACGTGAACCCCTGGAACGGGCCGGTGACGACGCGCAGGTACGAGGACTGGGAACAGGAGTTAGTCACAAGCCGCAAGTCAAAAGTCACGAATCCGAGTCAAGAGTCTGAAGTCTGAAGTCATGTCCTTCCGCCCGCCCACACCCGAGTCCCTGTCCGCGGTGGATTACCGTCCCCCGCGACGCTCGTGGCGGGATCCGCGCGTCGAGTTCCGGCGGGGGACCTACAACCACGCGGCGCTGCCGAAGCACCTCGAGTACCTCGGCCTCCCCAACCCGCGGGCGTGGCAGCCGCACGATGCCGACTGGAAGCTGCCGGAGGGGTGGCGGCAGATCATCATCGACGGCATGCGCGAGCGGCTCGAGCGGCACCGCTCGTTCCGCCTGTTCATGGACATCTGCGTACGCTGCGGCGCGTGCGCCGACAAGTGCCACTTCTACATCGGCTCGGGCGACCCGAAGAACACGCCCGTGCTGCGCGCGGAGCTGCTCCGGTCGGTCTATCGCCGGTATTTCACGGCGGCGGGCCGCCTCTTCGGCGCGGCCGCCGGCGCGCGCGACCTGACCGAGGACGTCCTCAAGGAGTGGTTCTACTACTTCTACCAGTGCACCGAGTGCCGCCGCTGCTCGTTGTTCTGCCCGTACGGCATCGACACGGCGGAAATCACGATGATCGGCCGCGAGCTACTGAACCTGGTGGGCCTCAACATCAACTGGGTGATCGAGCCGGCCGCCAACTGCTACCGCACGGGCAACCACCTGGGCATACAGCCCCACGGGTTTCGCGACAGTCTCGAGTTCGCGGCCGACGAGCTGGAGGAGCTCACCGGGATCCGCATCGAGATCCCGATCGACAAGAAGGGCGCCGAGGTGCTGCTCGTGGTGCCCTCGGCCGATTACTTCGGCACGCCGCACTACTTCACGCTGCTCGGCTACCTGATGGTCCTGCGCGAGGCCGGCATCGACTACACCTTCAGCGCCTTCGCCTCGGAGGGCGGCAACTTCGGCCTCTTCACCTCGCACGAGATGATGAAGCGCCTGAACGCGAAGATGTACGAGGCCGCGCGGCTCCTCGGCGTGAAGTGGATCCTGGGCGGCGAGTGCGGGCACATGTGGCGGGTGATCCACCAGTACATGGCGACCATGAACGGCCCGGCCGACTTCCTGGAGACGCCGGTGTCGCCGGCCACGGGGACGCGATTCGAGCACGCCGCCGCCGCGAAAGCCGTCCACGTCTGCGAGTTCACGGCCGACCTGATTCGCCACGGGAAGCTGCGGCTCGATCCCGCGCGGAACGACCGGTGGCGCGTCACGTTCCACGACTCCTGCAACCCCGCCCGCGCGATGGGCCTCTACGAGGAGCCGCGCTACATCCTCCGGCACGTGGTCCGCGAGTTCGACGAGATGCCGGAGAACACGATCCGCGAGCAGACGCTGTGCTGCGGCAGCGGCGCGGGGCTGGGCACCGACGAGAACTTCGAGGCGCGGATGCGCGGCGGGCTGCCGAGGGCGACCGCGGTGCGCTACGTCCGCGAACGCCACGGCACGAACCTGCTCGCGTGCATCTGTGCGATCGACAAGGCCACGCTCCCGCCGCTGATGGACTACTGGGTGCCGGGGGTGGAGGTGGCGGGCGTCCACGAACTGGTGGGCAACGCGCTCGTCATGACGGGGGAGAAACCCCGGACGACGGACCTGCGCGGCGATCCGCTCGACGCCCCCTTGGACCCTTGCTCAGGGAGCGCTGAGCGGAGTGAAGCGGCTCGGGGCGGCCCGGGCATCGTCGAGGGGCCGGCTGGGGGCGCCGATGCGTGACCGCTTGATCGTCGCCGCTGTCGTTGCCGCGGCCGCGATCGTCCTCGCGTGGCCGGCCTGGGCGCGCGTGGCTGGATGGAACCGGCCCGAGGCGCCCGAGCTGGCGCGCGCCGTTGTGCCGCCTGAACTTGCACGCGCGGAGCGGGCGGCGCTTGCCTCCGCCCGGTGCGTCGAGCCGGTGGCGTTCATGCGCGCCTCGCACATGACGCTTCTCGCGGACTGGCGCGAACTGGCCGTGCGCCAGGGCGTGCGCACCTACACGGCCGCCGACGGCCGCGAGTTCGAGATCAGCCTGTCGGGCACCTGCCTGCGGTGCCACCGGGACAAGGCGAAGTTCTGCGACCGCTGCCACGACTACGCGGCAGTATCACCGGGATGCTGGGACTGCCACGTTGTGCCTGCGCCGGGAGGCTCGAGATGAGGCGCCGCACGTTCCTCCGGGTCATCGGTGCCTCGGCCCTGGGCGGCTGTGGGAGGACCTCCTCGCTCCTGCCCCCGCGCCTCGCCCTCGTCGTCGATCTCGACCGTTGCCGCTCCGGCTGCCGCGACTGCATCGACGCCTGTCACGCGGCACACAACGTCCCCGACATCCCGGACCCGGCCCACGCGGTGAAGTGGGTGTGGACCGAGCCGTTCGCGCGCGCGTTTCCGGCCGCCGAGCCGGTAGATGGCAGCGGGTTGCGCGAGCTTCCGGTTCTCGTGCTCTGCAACCACTGCGACAACCCGCCCTGCGTCCGCGTGTGTCCCGCCGGCGCCACCTGGAAGCGTCCCGACGGGATCGTCACGATCGACATGCACCGGTGCATCGGGTGCCGCTACTGCATGGCCGCCTGCCCGTACGGGTCGCGCAGCTTCAACTGGGTGGACCCTCGGCCGCACGTGGCCTCGCCCGACCCCGCGTACCCAACCAGGACGAAGGGCGTCGTGGAGAAGTGCAACTTCTGCGAGGAGCGGGTGGGCCGGGGCGGCACGCCCGCCTGCGTGGAGGCCTGCGCCGACGCTGCCCTTGCATTCGGCGACGCGAACGACCGCCTGTCGGCCGCGGGCCGTAGCCTGCGGTCCGGGCGTTATACGCTCCGCCGCCACCCCGAGCTGGGCACGCGGCCGGGCGTGTATTACTTGTTGCCGGGGGAAGGACTGGGAGTAGTGGACAGTGGCCAGTGATCAGTGGTCAGTAGGTCACGTGTGATCCACTGTCCACTGGCCACCGACCACTGGCCACTTCGTGAAGTGCCATGTTCATGATCGAGAAGGCGCTCGCCGGCGGGAAAAGGTATTGGGGGTGGCTCGCTGCCCTCGCCGCGGTCGCCTGCCTCGGGGCGCTCGCCTACTCCCGGCAGCTCGGGACCGGTCTCGGTGTCACCGGGCTCTCGCGCGACGTCAGCTGGGGCCTCTACGTTGCGCAGTTCACCTTCTTCGTCGGCGTCGCCGCCTCCGCGGTTGTCGTCGTGCTGCCGTACTACCTGCACGACCACCGCGCGTTTGGCCGGCTCACAATTCTCGGCGAGTTCGTTGCCATCGCGGCCGTCGTCATGTGCGGCCTCTTCATCTTCGTCGACATGGGGCAGCCCTCCAGGATCCTGAACGTGCTCCTCCACCCCGCGCCGCGGTCGATGATGTTCTGGGACATGCTGTCGCTCGGCGGCTACCTGGCCCTGAACGTCGTCATCACCCGCGTCACACTGGAGGCCGAGCGCAACGGGTCCGCGCCCCCCGCCTGGATCCGCCCGGTCATCGTCCTGTCGATTCCGTGGGCGATCAGCATCCACACGGTGACCGCCTTCCTTTACAGCGGCCTGCCCGGGCGGTCGTTCTGGCTGACGGCGGTGATGGCGCCGCGGTTCCTCGCCTCCGCATTTGCCGCGGGCCCGGCCCTCCTTGTGATCGTGGCGCTGATCGTGCGCCGGCTGGCGGGCTTCGATGCCGGGAGAGAGGGCATCGGCAAGCTCGCCGTCGCCATCGCCTACGCGCTGACGATGCACGTCTTCCTCGTGCTCCTCGAGCTCTTCACCGTCCTCTACAGCCAGGTGCCGGAGCACGTGGAGCACTACCGGTATCTCTACCTCGGGCTCGAAGGCGGGTGGGGACTGGCGCCGTTCCTCTGGCTGTCGTCCGCCCTTGCGGTCCTGGCGCTCGTCGTGCTGCTTTCGCCGCGCCTCCGCCGCAACGAGTCTTTCCTCGCCGCAGCCTGCCTGGCCGTCTTCGTCTCGCTCTGGCTCGATAAGGGCCTCGCGCTCATCGTCGGGGGCTTCGTGCCCTCGCCGCTTGGACGGGTATCCGCCTACGTGCCCACGATCCCCGAGGTGGGAGTGACCGCCGGCGTCTGGGCGGTGGGCCTCATCCTGGTCACCGTCTTCGTGAAGATCCTGATGGCCGTGCGCCGCGATGCGAAGGCCGGCGTCGGCCTGGGGAGCTGAGCCTTGACGGTCCAGCGGTTCTCCCGCTTCGTCGTTGCCGGGCTGTCGGGCGATACCGGCAAGACGCTGGTGTCGCTCGGTCTCGCGCTTGCCGCCCGCGCGCGCGGCCTGGACGTCCAGGGATTCAAGAAGGGCCCCGACTACATCGACGCGGCGTGGATGTCATGGGCCACGGGCCGCCCCGCCCGAAACCTCGATACCTGGATGGCAGGCTTCGAAGGGGCGGCGCTTCGCTTTGGCCGCTCGGCCCTGGCCGAGGGCCTGAACCTCATCGAGGGAAACCGTGGCCTCTTCGACGGCGTGGACTCCGACGGCACGTATTCGACCGCCGGCCTCGCGCGCACCCTTGCGGCCCCCGTGCTCCTCGTGGTGAGCGCCCGGAAGACAACCACCACTGCGGCCGCCCTGGTGCTCGGCTGCCAGCGGATGGATCCCGCCGTCTCGATTGCCGGCGTCATCCTGAACCACGTCGCGGGCTCGCGGCACGAAACCATCACCCGCGACGCCATCGAACGCGCCTGCGGCATCCCGGTTCTCGGCGCCCTGCCGCGCCTGGAATTCAAAGGCGGAGGGCGGCCCTTCGACCCGGCGACCCTTGCTCAGGACAGGCAGCCGGGGGGCGAGTCAGACCCGGAGGCGATCGTGCTGCTGCCGGGCCGGCATCTCGGTCTCGTGACCCCATCAGAGCACCCCGAGGCCGACAATCTCGCCGCGCGGCTGCGAAGATTCGTGGCGGAGCACGTGGACGTCGGGAGAGTCATCGAGATTGCCAGGCAGGCGCCGGCGCTGGAGCCGATGCTCGAGGAGCCTCAGCGGTCGGGAGATGTCGAGCGCAGGCCGCTAGTCGGCTACCTGCGGGACTCGGCCTTCAGCTTCTACTACCCTGAGAACCTGGAGGCGCTGGAGGCTCTCGGGGCGCGGCTCCTGCCGGTCTCCTCGCTGCAGGCGCCGACGCTGCCGCCCGGCCTGCACGCGCTCTACATCGGCGGCGGCTTTCCCGAGACTCACGCCCTCCAGTTGGCGGCCAACCGCGGCCTGCTGGACTCGATCGCCGCCGAGGCCGCGAGAGGTCTGCCGGTTTACGCCGAGTGCGGCGGCCTGATGCTCCTCGCCCGCAGCCTGGAATGGCGAGGGGAGCGTCATCGGATGGCCGGCGTGCTTCCGTGCGACATCGAGGTGCTCGACCGCCCCCAGGGCCACGGCTACTCGCTCCTCCATGTCGATCGGCCGAACCCCTTCTTCGCGGTCGGCACGACGCTGCGGGGGCACGAGTTTCATTACTCGCGGATGACGACAGCTGGCAGCTGGCAGCTGGCTGCCGGCAGCCGAGCAGCCTTAGGCGGAGGGCGGGGGACGGAGGGCGGGAAGACGGCGACGGCTGGCAGCGTGACTCGCCAAGAGCCAAGAGCCGAGAGCCAAGAGCCGATCTACACCGTCTGCGCCGTCGAACGCGGCATCGGGTGCGGCGGAGGGCGCGACGGGGTTGTGATCAACAATGTGTGGGCCAGCTACACCCACCTGCATGCCGACGGCACCCCCGAGTGGGCGCCGGCGGTGATTGGCGCGGCCAGGCGTTTCGCGGCGGGAGATCGATGACGACAGCGGTGTCACTTCTTGTTTGGCTTGGCGTGCTCGCCTTCGCGGCCGGCACGGTCGCGGCCGTCCTCCGGCACGCGCGGGCGCCGATGCACCTCCGGTGGGAGCTGTATCCGGTCCCGCACGAAGCCCCCGAGCGCGCGCGCCACGGCGGGTCGCGCTTCGAGGAGTCGGACTGGTGGCACAAGCCGCAACGCCGTCACCTGGCCGGCGAGCTGAAGGCGATGCTCCCGGAGATGCTGTTCCTGGCCGCGCTGCGCGAGCACAACCGGGCGCTGTGGTATCGCTCGTTCCCGTTTCACTTCGGCCTCTACCTGCTGGCCGCCGCGGCGGCAGCCCTCGTGGCCGGCGCCGGAGCCCTTGCCTTCGGCCCCGGGCTGTCGGATCAGGCCCGCGGCGCGCTGACCGCCGGGGCCGCCGCGCTCGGTGCCTGCGGTGCCGTCCTGTCGATCGCCGGATCGATCGCCCTGCTCCACGCCCGGCTGACGCAGCCCAAGCTGCAGGCCTATTCGGCGCCATCGGACTACTTCAACCTCGCGGCGTTCGCGGGGACGATTTCGTTGCTGGCCGCCGGCTGGATCGACAACCCTGCGGGCGCGCTGGACGTCGCAGCCGGACTGCTCCGGTTCGACGCGTCTTCGGCTGGCAGCCCGCTGCTCCAGGTGGGCCTCGTGCTGTCCGCGGCCCTCCTCGGCTACATCCCTTTCACTCACATGTCGCACTTCGTCGCCAAGTGGTTCACCTACCACCAGGTGCGTTGGGACGATGCGGTCGCGGGCGAGAAGGCCCGCGCGAAGATGACGGAGTACCTCACCTACAGGCCCACCTGGTCCGCCGCGCACGTCCAGGCGGACGGCTCCCGGACGTGGGCCGACGTGGTGAAGTCGAACCCGGCCCAGTCGCAGGGAGGCCGGAGGTGAGCGGCAAGACGAGGATCTCGGACATCTCCCGTCACGACCGGGAACCGCTCGCTCACCTCGAAGCGGACGGACTGATGCCTCTCGCGCCGCCCCTCGACGACTCCTCCAGCCTGCCGGCGCTCCCGCCGCTCTCGGCCCAGGCACGCGGGCGGTACGAGACCGGCCTCGACGACACGTGCGCGGTGAGCGTTCCGCAGCCGAAAACGCCGGAGGAGGAGCGCGAGCTTGTCGCCCGGTTCCTTTCGGGCCTCGACAAGCTGTTCCAGCGCGAGAACAACTGGACCTTCCTCCAGCCGCTCGTGTTGACGATGGAGCACTGCGCGAAGTGCCAGACGTGCTCCGAGGCGTGCCACGTGTACGAGGCGAGCGGGGAGGCCGAGATCTACCGGCCCACGTACCGCTCCGAGATTATGCGCCGCCTCTATTTCAAGCACGTGAGGAATGGAGGCCTGCTTTCCGCCTGGCAGCACGGCGACGTCACCGTGAACTGGCCGCTGGTCGCGCGGCTGATCGAGCTGACGTACCGCTGCAACCTCTGCCGGCGCTGCGCGCAGACCTGCCCGATCGGCGCCGACAACGGCCTGGTGGCGCACGAGCTCCGGAAGCTGTTCAGCCAGGAGATGGGCATCGCCCCGAAGGAGATCCACGAGAACGGGTCGATGCTCCAGCTGAAGGCGGGATCGTCCACGGGTATGACGCCGGCGGTGGTGAAGGACAACGTCGAGTTCATCGACGAGGACACCAGCGAGAAGACGGGCCTCGAGGTGAAGACGCCCTGGGACGTCGAAGGCGCGGACATCCTGCTGGTGCACAACGCGGGCGAGATCATGGCGTGGCCCGAGAACCCGGGGGCGTTCGCCACCATCCTCAACGCGGCCGGCATTTCGTGGACGATGTCGTCGGACCTCGTCGGCTACGACTCGATCAACTACGGCCTCTGGTACGACGACGCGCAGTTCGCGCGCGTGGCGATCCGCCATGCCGAGGCGGCACGCAGGCTGAAGGTGAAGAAGATCGTCCTCGGCGAGTGCGGCCACGCGCACAAGGCGCTCACCGTCGTCGCGGACCGGATCCTCTCGGGCGACATCGACATCCCGCGCGAGAGCTGCCTGACGCTATTCCGCGAGATCGTCGTGGGCGGCCGCCTCAGGCTCGATCCGTCGCGGAACGATTTCCCGGTCACGCTGCACGACCCCTGCAACGAGGTGCGGCTGATGGGGATCGTCGAGCCGCAGCGCGAGATCCTGCGGGCCATCTGCCCGCAGTTCCGCGAGATGACGCCGCACGGCGTGGACAACTACTGCTGCGGCGGCGGCAGCGGCTTCGCGATCATGAGCGGGCACAACTTCCGCGACTGGCGCCTGCAGGTGGCCGGCCGGAAGAAGTTGGACCAGGTGCTGCGGGCGTTCGGCGACTGCCTCGATCCGTCGATCCCCAAGTACATCTGCGCGCCCTGCAGCAACTGCAAGGGGCAGTTCCGCGACGCGATCGAGTACTTCGGACTCTGGAAGAATCACCGCATCCTCTACGGCGGCCTCGCGGAGCTGATCGTCAACGCCATGGCGGACGTGAAGCCGGGGTTCATCGAGTGGGAATGGCATTAGAAACGACATGTCATTTGTCGATTTGTTGACTTGTCGATTTGTTGATTGATTGGTCGATTTGTTGATTTGGTGATTGGGTTGAGAACGTGAGCTGGGGATTTCCGATATTCGTCGATTTGCAGGGCGTGCCCGTGGTGGTGATCGGCGCAGGCGCCATCGCGGAGCGGAAGGTGTCGGCGCTGCTGGAGGCAGGGGCGCGCGTAACGGTCGTCGCGCCCGGTGTGGTCCCCGCCATCGAGGCCTGGGCGGCCGATGGCAGGCTGACGTTGCGGCGCAGGGCGTACGGGGCGGGCGACCTCCACGGGGCGCGACTGGCATACGCGGCAACCGGCAACGACGAAGTCAACCGGGCCGTCCGTGCGGAAGCGCTGGCCGAGGCGATCTGGCTGAACGCGGTGGACCAGCCGGACCTGTGCGACTTCATCTCGCCAGCCGTCGTGCGGCGGGGCGACCTGACGCTCGCCATCTCGACGAACGGCCGCGCGCCGGGCCTCGCGAAGAGCATCAGGGAGCAACTCGAGGGGCACTTCCACGAGGAGTACGGCGCCGTGGTGGAAGAGGCGGCCGCGCAGCGGGCGCGGGCCGGGGGAGCCGCAGGCTTCGAAGGTCGTGTCCTGGGCGAGGCCGATCCGGGCCTCGAACGGCTGCCAGCGGCTAGCTGCCAGCTGCCGGCTGGCAAGGTCTTCCTGGTGGGCGCCGGCCCTGGCGACGTGGACCTGATCACCGTGAAGGGGTTGAAGCTGCTGCAAGCGGCGGATGCCGTCGTCTACGACGCGCTCGTGGACAAGCGCGTCCTCGAATGCTGCAGGCCGGGCGCCCGCCTGCACTATGTCGGCAAGCGAGACAGGCGCCACACCAGGCCACAGGCCGAGATCAACGAGCTCCTCGTCCAGGAGGCCCGGGCGGGACGCCTCGTGGTTCGCCTGAAGGGCGGCGACCCCTTCATCTTCGGGAGAGGCGGGGAGGAGGCGGAAGCGCTCGCGGCCGCGGGCGTGCCCTTCGAGATCGTGCCCGGCGTCAGCGCGGGGATCGGCGTGCCGGCGTATGCCGGCATTCCCCTCACGCACCGCGACTTCACCTCGGAGCTCGTCTTCGTCACCGGCCACGAGTGCGGCAACGGCCGCCAGCCCGTGGACTGGAAGCGCTACGCCGGTTCGACCGCGTCCATCGTCATCTTCATGGGGCTGCACAGCCTGCCTGACGTGGCGAGGCAGCTGCTCGAGCACGGTCGCGACCCCGAATGCCCCGTGGCTGTCATCGAGAACGGCACCACGGCCTGCCAGCGCACCATCGTGGCCCCGCTGGCGCACGTGGCGGAGGAAGCTGCGGCGGCCGGCATCCAGCCGCCGGCACTGGTCGTCATCGGGGATGTCGTGCGCCTGAGGGAGAAGATCGCCTGGAAAACGGAGCAGCAGGGATCACTTGTCTAGGGAGCTACTTGGCTACTGACCATTTGCCACCTTGCGAAATGGTCAATCGTCAAGTGGCTCAAACCACCTCGTCGTACTCCCCCGGATCCACCACGGCCTCGATGACCGTCGGCCCTTGCGACTCGAGGGCCGAAGCAAAGGCGGACCGGAACGCCTCCTCGCACTCCGCTACCACCACCGGCGCGCCGAACAGGTTGTCGCTCGGGCGGTAGTTCTCGCCGAGCAGCTCGACACCCGCCCACGGGAAGCCGCGGCGGTTCTGCTTCACGCGGATCAGGGACAGGTAGCGGTCGCGAAGCACGACGAAGACCACCGGGAGCCGCAGCCTGACCGCCGTGTTGACCTCTCCCGCCATCATCAGGAAGCCGCCGTCGCCGGTGCACGCCGCCACCGCCTGGCCCGGGCGTACCAGCTTCGCGGCAATGGCTGCCGGCACGCAGAAACCCATCGACGACCAGCCGTTCGACACCAGGAGGTTTCCTGCGCCGCGGGTGTCCCACAACTGGCCGATCAGGTGGGTGTGCGCGCCCACGTCGGACACGATGATCCCGTCGCGGGGCAGCACCTCGCGCATGGTCTCGAGCGCCTGGTGTGGCCGGAAGCCGGGTCCAGAGGGCGTTAGCACGGCCCGCAGCCGCGCGCGGTGAGGGGCGACCGCCTGGAGATCCCACTCGTGCTCGAGCGGCGCCATCGCCGCCAGGTGTTCGAGGATCGCGCCGATGTCACCCACAGCCTGCGCGGCCAGCGTGTGTTCGTCGTCGAGATCGGCGGGCACCGTGTCCACGTGGATGATGGGCAGGTCCTTCGGGACCCAGTCCTCGTAGTTGAACTCCACCGGGTCGTACCCGACCGCCAGCACGAGATCGGCAGGCTGGCAGAACTCGGCGACGACCGACCTGCGAGCGCGACCGAGCACGCCGACGAAGGCCGGCGAGCTTTCCTCAATCTGGCCCTTGGCCATCATGGTCGAGACGACAGGCAGGCGGTGGCGTTCCACGAACGCGCGCAGGGCATCGGTAGCGCCCGAGCGGTTCATCGTGAGACCGACGGCCACGAGCGGCCGGTGCGCGGCGCGCAGCAGGTCCTGGATCCGCTCGAGGGCCGAAGCGTCCACCCCGGGGGACTTCGCCCCCTGCCTGGCTTCAGCCGTGGCGCCTCGCGAGGGCCAGCCGGCGGGCGGCTGCGGCCGGCACGCTTCTTCCGCAACATCTTCAGGAAAATCGAGATGGACCGGCCCTGGCTGCTCCGCCTGCGCATCTCGAGCGCCCGCCCCATGGTCCCCCACGCGGACGCCGAACGGATCTCCGCGCTCCACTTGGTGATCGGCGCGAACAGCTTCCGGTGATCGATTTGCATCTGGACCGTGCGGCCGCGCCACCGGCGTCCCATCGTGCCCGTGAACGCCAGCACCGGCACACGATCCAGGAAGGCGTTCCCGACGCCGGTGGTCATGTTCGTGGCGCCGGGGCCCAGCGTCGAGAGGCAGGCGCCCGGCCGCCCCGTCAGGCGCGCCGTGACATCGGCCATGAAGCCCGCGCACCCCTCGTGGGTGACGAGCACGAACTCCACCGGGCTGCCGCGCATCGCCTCGATGAAGCGCATGTTCTGGCCGCCTGGGTAGCCGAACATGTAACGGATTCCCGCCCGGGCGAGGGCGTCGACGATGACGTCGGAGGTGGTAGGCACGGAGGGGATCCTAATACACGTCGTGCCGGAGGTGCCAAAGGTGCTGGAGGTGCAGTGCTAAAGGTGCCGAAAGTGCTGGAGGTGCGGTCCCGAAGGTGCTGGAGGTGCAGTGCCAGAGGTGCTAGTGCCGGAGCCCGCCACCCGCCCCAGGCGCCGCAGGCCGTGCCGTAGGCGGAGCGGGGCGCATCGGCGGAGCGGCCGCCGTCAGGGGCGGGCGGTGCTCGCCAAGCGAACCCGTGAACCGCGACCCCCGGCAGGGTAGAAGAAACGGGGCGAGCGACCCACGTCGCGCAACACCAGGGTCGGGAGACGTGGGAGGACCGCTAGTCGAGAGTCTCCCGACCCGGTCTTGCAGACCACCGACGGTAAGTCGCCGCCCCGTTTCTTTGGCAGGGCAGGGGGTGAGCGGGCGAGCGCCACCCGCCCCAGGCGCCGCAGGCCGTGCCGTAGGCGGAGCGGGGCGCATCGGCGGAGCGGCCGCCGTCAGGGGCGGGCGGTGCTCGCCAAGCGAACCCGTGAACCGCGACCCCCGGCAGGGTAGAAGAAACGGGGCGCAGCGACCCACGTCGCGCAACACCAGGGTCGGGAGACGTGGGAGGACCGCTAGTCGAGAGTCTCCCGACCCGGTCTTGCAGACCACCGACGGTAAGTCGCCGCGCCCGTTTCTTTGGCAGGGCACTGGGTGAGCGGGCGAGCGCCACCCCGTCCCAGGCGGCCGGCGAGAATCCGCCAGGGGGCAGGCTCCGCCGCGCGCCGGTCGGCCTTCGGGCAGAACCCGCTGCGCATTGGACGGCGTTTTGATGCAGCTGGGACGGACGTACGCGCAGGCGGGGAAGCGCGGCGACGCGCGGCAGACGTTGAACTCCCCCACCCAGCACCATCGAACTACAGTCTTCGAATCACCATCACGCTCTCGTCATCCGCGCGCGGCATGCCGCCCGCGGAACGCCGACACCTGCTCGACCAGGGCGGACGCCAGCGCGCGGCGGAGTCGCCGCGCCAGTTCTGGACGATCTCGGCGAGCCTCGAGGAGCCGAACTCCTCGTCGGCCGGGTTCCTCGTTTCCGACAGCCCGTCGGTGTAGAGCACCACCCGGTCGCCGGGACAGAGCTCGAACGGCTTACGCCGTACTCCCTGCATGCAGAACAGGCCGATGGGCACCCCGGTGGCCTCGACCTGGGTGACGGTGCCGCCGTTGCACGAGGATGGGCGGGCAGTGGCCGGCGTTGCACATCTCCACCTTTCCGCCGGCCGACAGCCGGCCGCACACCAGCGTCGCGTAATGGTTGGTCATGGTGCTGTCGCAGAACACGCGGTTGGCGCGCTCGAGGATCTGCGGCAGCGGGAGGTCGAGGCCGGCCAGCGTCCGGGCGGTCGCGTGAAGGTGGGCCATCAGCATGGACGCGGCGACGCCCTTGCCGGAGATGTCGCCGAACAGGAACAGCACGCCGCCGTCCGGCGACGGGGGCCGGACGACGTCGCAGTAGTCGCCGCTCACCGCGCCCAGCGGGCGGTAGACGTGGGCGATCTCCCAGCCCTGGTCGACCATCAGGCGAGGGGGCAGCAGGCCCTGCTGGACGCGGCCGGCCAGCTCGAGGTCCTGCTCCAGCGCCCGCGCCTCGGATCGCGTCAGGTGATCCAGGCAGAAGCAGGTCAGCGGGTCGGCCGCGAGGCGCTCGGGCTCGATGGGGTCGTGGCACACCTCGCAGAGGCCGTAGGTGCCGGCGCCCACGCGGTCGAGGGCGCGGTCCACCTCGTTCAGCAACTGGCGGATTTGCGGCGTCGACATGCCGGCGTCCAGCACCGCCACCAGCTTCTGGCGCCGCTCGGAAAGGGCTGCCTGGGCGTCCTGAAGAGTCATCGCGCCTCCGCTCGAGTGCCGGGGGTCCCGGCCCCGGACTTCTGCTCCATCGACTGGAGCCGCGCCTTCCGTTGCATGCCCCAGTGGTAGCCCCCGAGGCTGCCGTCGCTGGCGACCACGCGGTGACACGGCACGAGCAGCGCCACGGGGTTGGCGCCGCAGGCGTTCGCCACGGCACGCGCCGCCGACGGCTGGCCGATCGCCTGGGCCACCTCGGCATAGGTACGCGTGCGGCCGAAGGGGATGCGCTGCAGGTGCGCCCAGACGCGGCGCTGGAACGCCGTCCCGCCGACGTCGAGCGGCACGTCGAGGGGCGGCCGTTCGCCGGCGGCAATGGCCTGGATGGCGGCGACCGCGGGCGACAGCGGCCCGAGCGTCCGCTCGATGTGGCCTTGGGATACTCGCTCCGCGAGGTCGTCCTCGAGCGCCCGCGCCGAGTCGCCGATCTTCACGCTGCACACGCCTCGCTCGGTCGCGGCGACGAGCAGACGGCCGAGGGCGGACGGCACGACGACGAAGTGAATGCTGCATTCCTGCACCTCCCGAGCGGTAAGCGGCAGGGGTCATGCCGAGTTCCGCGCTTGACCTCTCGTAGAGTCGGCTGCTCGACCCGTACCCCGCTTCGTAAAGGCGTCGATCACCCGGGGCTCGCGCTGGAGCAATGTCTTCAGTCGGCCCGTCCGCCTCGCCTCCGCATACTCCCGGGGTGACACGCGAGCACCTCCCTGAAGAGCTGCTGGAGCCGGCGGGTCGAGACGCCAGCCGCGGCCGCCAGCGACGCGACCGTGGGCTTCTGCTCGGGTATCGAGTCGATTGCCGCGCATGCGGCGGACACGATGGACGCGGCGGCAGGGCTCGAGCCCACCTCTTCGCCGCACCGGCGGCAGGCGCGGAACCCCGCCCGCTCGGCCTCGGACGGGTGGGGAAAGAACCGAACGTTCTCACGGACCGGCTTCCGGCTCGGGCAGGAAGGCCGGCAGTAGATCCCGGTCGAGCGAACCGCGTAGACGAAACGCCCATCCGCCGCGGCATCCCGAGCCAGGACGCTGGACCACATGTCGCTGTTGTTCATGGCCTCATTGTGGGACCGGCCCAGCCAACAGTCTATCCGGTTTGCGACGCCGAATTGAGCGTCGCGAAGAACAGGCGGGGGGCGGAGGGCGGACGGCGAAGCAGCGTGACGGCGCGATAACGTCCGCCCACCGCCTACCGCCTACCGCCTCCGGAACGCAAGCGGCGTCGCCCGGCTCGAGCGTCCAGGCGACGCCCGCGCTATACTGGTTCTGCGGCGCAAGCGCTTCTTACGCCCGATTCCGGCCGTGTTCCGCGGTGTTCGCGGGACTCCGGCCCCCGGTCCGCCTGTGTCATCGAGGAGGCACTTCATGCGTCGGCTGGTCCTCTCGCTCCTGGCCGTTCTGGCCATTGCCTCGCCCGCGCTCGCACAGTCGCAGGCTATCAACGGCACCATCGAGGGCACGGTGACCGATCCCTCCGGGGCCGTGCTGCCCGGCGTCACCGTGACCCTGACGAACACCGACACCGGCGCCGTCCGGTCGGTCGTCACCAACGAGAGAGGCATCTACCGGGCACCGCTCCTCCCGCTCGGCCCTACACGGTCGCCGCGGAGTTGGAGGGCTTCAAGAAGTTCGAGCAGGGAGGCGTGTCGGTGAGCGCCGGCCAGACGGCCGTCATCAACGTGACGATGGGTGTCGGCAGCCTGAACGAGACCATCTCGGTTACCGCGGACTCGCCCATCGTGGACCCCGGCAAGGATCGACCTGGGGCGGAACCTGAACGAGCGCGAGGTGAAGAACCTGCCCCTCGTCTCGCGGAACCCGTACAACTTCGCGCTGCTGCAGCCGGGTGTCAGCGGGTACGAGAACTCCGAGTTCGGCGTTCCGCGTTTCTCGGCCAACGGCACGCTCCTTCGCATCAACTACCAGATCGACGGCAACACGAACACCCAGAAGGACCGCGCCGGCCTGCGGCTGCTGCCCATCTCCGAGGTCATGGTGCGCGAGGTCAAGGTGGTCACCAGCGGCTACGCGCCAGAGTTCGGCCAGACCACGGGCCTGGTCTACAACGTCGTCACGCCGTCGGGCACCAACCAGGTCCGCGGGAACGCGCTCCTACCGCGGGCGCCGCAAGGACTTCAGCGCGCGCCCGTTCTACTTCAACAACTCGGCGACGATCACCGACAAGCCCGACACCTACGTCAACACCTTCACCGCCGAGCTTGGCGGGCCGATTGTCCGTGACCGGACCCATTTCTTCGTGGGCTACGAGCGCACCAGCCGCGACCTGTCGGCCGACCGGGTCATCACCATCAGCAGCGCGAATGCCGCCGCCATCGGCCTCACGTCCGAAGAGGCCTCCGGCGTGATGCCCGCCAGCCAGGCCGTCACGTTCCTGATGCCCAAGGTGGACCTGCAGCTGACGCCCGCGCACCGGCTGATGGCGCCGCTACATCCTCTTCCGCAACGACTCGCCGAACAACATCACCGCCGGCCTGACCTCCACGCAGTGGGCCACCGACTTCACTCGACGCGATGGACTCGGCCGCGGCGCAGCTGGTGAGCACCCTTGGGCGCCACGAAGCTGAACGAGGTGCGCGTGCAGTTCGCCCGCCGGCACCAGTCCCGCATCACCAACGCCCTTTCGGGCAGCGGCCCGGCCATCAGGATCACCGGCGTCGCCGACTTCGGCGGGCCCTTCTTCGCCTCGCAGGATGCCGGGTTCGACTTCAAGCAGAACATCTGGCAGGTGATCGAGAACTTCACCTGGATCGCGGGCGACCACAGCTTCAAGGTGGGCGCCGACCTGCAGTTCGTGGACGACGAGCGGACGACGACGCCCATCCAGTCGTACACCTTCTCGTCGCTTGCCGCCTACCAGGCGGCGCAGAGCGGCACGAATCCCCGCGCCTACTCGAACTTCAACCAGTTCATCGGCCCGCTCGACTTCTCGATGGCGACTCTCTCTCTACAGCTTCTTCGCCCAGGACGACTGGCGCGTCGGCTCGGACGTCAAGCTGCTGTACGGCGTGCGGTACGACCTCTACAAGTACCCGGAGGGCGACCCGAGCGCGCCGTTCGAGTACTCGCACGAGTACAACATCGCGAAGTCGAACTTCGGCCCGCGCCTGGGCGTCGCCTGGACGCTCGGGTCCGACAAGCGCACCGTGCTGCGCGCGAGCACGGGCCTGATGTACGACCAGCCGCTGCTGGCCGCCTATGAGAACGCCGTCCAGCAGAACGGCGTGCGCAGCGTCACGGTGAGCCTGACGCCAACCAGCCCCGGCGCGCCGGCGTACCCCTCGGTGTTGAGCGGCACATCGGGCGTCACGCTGCGCGCCCCAACCATCTTCACCGTGGACCCGGAGTTCAAGCCCGGGCGCACCTTCCAGAACAACATCCAGATCGACCGCGCCCTGGGGAGCAACTACTCGGCGCAGGTCGGCTTCGTCTACGTCAAGGGCTACGACCTGCCCGTGATCACCGACATCAACCTGATCAACCCGATCGGCCAGCTCGCCGACGGCCGGCCCGATCTTCAGCAGCGACGGTCAGC
The DNA here is from genome assembly GCA_963744445.1 of uncultured Acidobacteriota bacterium. Taxonomy (GTDB): domain Bacteria; phylum Acidobacteriota; class Vicinamibacteria; order Vicinamibacterales; family Fen-181; genus CAVUTP01. The sequence continues at coordinate 404,520 of CAVUTP010000005.1, read as the reverse complement.
GCCCGCCACGCGCCTGGATCCGCGCTTCGACCACATCAACACGGTGCAGTCGGTCGGCGAGTCAACCTATCGCGGGATGACGCTCCAGTTGACCCGCCGGTTCTCGAGGGGCATGCAGTTCGACCTCACCTACGCCATCGGCAAGGGGACCGACAACGCCCCGCTGACTTCGGTCCTCTCGGTCCAGGGTGACGACGGCCGGTCCGACCCGTCGAGCCTCGATTGCGACGAGGGGCCGAACCTGCTCGACACCCGTCACACGTTTGCCGGCAGCTTCGTGGCCCAGCCGACCGTGACGCTCTCGAACACGGTGCTGAACACGATCCTCAACGACAACCAGCTCGGGATCATGCTCCAGCTGAACAGCGGACTCCCGTTCACCATCCGGAGCAACCGGGACCTCAACCAGGACGGGGTTGCCAGCGACCGGCCGCTCGACATCACGCGCAACTCGATGTACCTCCAGCACCGCTACAACATGGACCTTCGCTATTCGCGGTTCGTTCCGATCACCGGGCAGGGTGCGAGCGGAGGTGCAGGCCGAGTTCAAGAACGTGTTCAACAACCGCCAGACCTTCGCGGTCAACCGCGTGGTCACGACGGACCTCGCCGGGAACCCAACGTCCCCGATTCCCGGTGAAGCCGACGACTTCCCGATCGCCGGCCGCAGCGGCTTCGAGGCTCGCCAGTTCCAGCTGGGGGTCAAGGTCAGTTTCTAGCGAGAATGCGGAATGTAGAATGGACGGAATTGAGAAGGGGGCCGGCGGCGGCCCCTTTCGTTTTGCCGGGCCGACGACCTTTTCTGTATCCTGTCTCCGGTGCTCCGGCCCTCGGGCGCGTCCGGTGGTCGCCGTACCCTGATCCCTGATCCCTCGATCCCCGGTCTCTGACCCGCATATGCGCAAGCCTCTCCCGCTCCTCGTCGCCGCGGCGGTGGTCGCGGCCGTTCTGTCCACCCCCGCCCAGCAGCGCGGGCCGGCGCCAGAGAGCGGCAGCGCCGCACTCGGCATCGCCCTTCGGCAGCTCGGCAACGTTGGCATCTTCCTCCAGACGACCGCCCACCCGGACGACGAGAACAACGGCCTGCTCACACAGCTCGACCGCGGCAAGGGGATGCGCACCGTCCTGCTCTCGGCCACCCGCGGCACGGGCGGCCAGAACGAGATTGGCCCCGAGCTGTTCGAGGCGCTGAGCGTGCTGCGCACCTCCGAGCTGGAGTCCGTGCACCGCTACGACGGCGCCGAGCAGTACTTCGCCCGCGCCATCGACTTCGGCTACTCCTTCAGCGTGGACGAGAGCTTCGAGAAGTGGGGCAGGGAGGAGATCCTCGACGATTACGTGCGGATCATCCGGATGGTCCGGCCCGACGTCATCATCACGATGCGGCCCGACGGCGAGGGCGGGGGCGAGCATCACCAGGCGCAGGCGCGAATCACGGGCGACGCCTTCCGCATGGCCGCGAGATCCCGCGCAGTTCCCCGGCCACCTGAAGGCAGGCCTCAGGCCCTGGCAGCCGAAGAAGCTGTATTACACCGGCAGCTACGGCTTCCGTGGCGAGCCGGCGCCGCCCGCGGGCGTCAAGCTGGTGCCGGTGAGCAACGACGTATACGACCCGCTGCTCGGCGCCACCTACGCCGAGGTGGGGGCCGAGGCCCGAAGCATGCACAAGTGCCAGGGCATGGGCCAGCTCCTGCCGCTGCCCGGACCGCAGGCCTCGCAGTACCGGCTCGGCGACACCGTGCTGCCGGGCGGCCCCGGACGGCCGGACACCGGGCTCTTCGACGGGGTGGACACGGGCATCACCGCCCTGGCGCAGTACGTTCGCGGCGAGGTGCCCGCGGGGTTGAAGGCTGGCCTCGCGACGATCTCACAGGAAGCCGACAACGCCCGGCGAGCGTTGAACGCCGGGCTGGGCCTGGAGGGCGTGAAGGCGCCCGTCCTCGCGGGGCTGGCCGGGGTCCGTGCCCTGCGAGCCCAACTCCCCTCACTGGTCCCAGACGAGGGCGCACGCTACGAGATTGACTTCCGCTTGCGGGCGGAGGAGGACGAGTTCCAGCAGGCGGCCGTGATCGCGCAGGCCCTCCGGCTGGATTTCCTCGCAGACGATGGGGTGGTGATTGCAGGACAGCCGGTGAGGGTACAGGCGATCGTGGCGAACCGCGGCGACGGCGACGTCCAGGTGCGCGGCGTGACGCTGTCGGGGTTCGACGGCGCCGGCGCGTGCAAGCCGGGCGACGCCAGGGCCGGCGCCCTGTACCGGTGCGAGACCAGCGCGAACGTCCCGGCCACCGCGAGGCTGACCACTCCGTACTGGTCGCCGCTCCCCGGCGGCGGCCGATACGCCTTCGAAGAGGATGCGCCGTTCGGCCTGCCCTTCCGGCCCACTCCGTTCGTGGCACGTGTCGAGCTGTCCATCGCCGGCACACCGATCACGATCGAGAGACCCGTCCTCCACCGATACGAGGGCAACATCTTCAGCGGCGAGAAGCGGATGGAGTTGCAGGTCGTCCCACGCTTCGCCGCGACGGTCACACCCGAAATTGCGATCGTGCCATCCCTCAACGCTGCCGGGGCGGCGCCTGGCGAGCGTCGAGGGGCCGCCAGCATTCCGCTCGCCCGGCCGGCTTCACGCGCGGCGGCCCCCAAAGCGGCTGCCGGAGGCGACAGGGCGCGCGAGATCCGCGTCGTCGTGACCAACGGAACGAAGGGGCCATCGCGGGCGACCGTCACCGTCGATGCGCCAGCCGGCTGGCAGGTGGTGCCCTCAACGGCGGAGTTGGAGTTCGCGCGCGAGGACGAGTCCGAGACAGTCCGCTTCAACGTGGCGCCGCCGCCGAACGTGCCCGCAGGCGAGCACAGGCTGCGGGCGGTGGTGCGCGAGGGGACGGAGAGCTACTCGGTCGGTTACCAGGTGATCGAGTACCCGCACATCAACCGGCGCCACCGGGTGGTTCCCGCCGAGGCGGTGATCAAGGTGATCGACGTGAAGACCACGCCCGGGCTGAGGGTCGGCTACGTGATGGGCGTGGGAGACCAGGTGCCGCCGGCGATTCAGCAGCTGGGCGCCAGGGTGGACATGCTCTCGGCCGACGAACTCGCGTGGGGCAACCTCTCGCAGTACAACGTCATCGTCACCGGCGTGCGGGCGTACGAGCGCCGCGCCGACCTGAGGGCCAGCAATCATCGGCTGATCGAGTACGCGGAGGCGGGCGGCACGGTGATCGTGCAGTACAACAAGTTCGAGTTCAACGAGGCCCAGTACGGCCCATACCCCGCCAAGGTCAGCTCGAACCGCGTGACCGGGGAGAACGCCCCGGTCCGGGTGCTCGTCCCGAACCATCCGGTGTTCAACGTCCCCAACCGGATCGACGAGACCACCTGGAAGGGATGGGTGCAGGAGCGCGGCCTCTACTTCCTCGCCCCCGACAAGGACAAGCGATATGCGGACCTCGTGCAGCTCGAGGATCCGTTTCCCCACAACCCGGGGGTGAAGACGGGCGCGCTCGTGGAGGCGGCAGTCGGCAAGGGCCGCTGGATCTACGTGGGACTCGGGCTGTGGCGGCAGCTTCCGGCAGGGACGGACGGGGCGTACGAGCTGCTCGCGAACCTGCTGTCGCTCTCCGAGAGCCGTTGACGGTTCACAGTTCACTGTTGACGGTCAGATCATACGTGACGGCGCCTCGGCCTGAACCGTGAACCGTCGACAGTCAACCTTGCTGCCCCTTTCTGCTTGGATGCCGCTGAAGGTTCACAGTTCACCGTCGACGACCAGATCACGCGTGACGCTTCCGGAACCGTCAACCGTGAACCGTCAACCGTCAACCGTTTCCGACGTCATCGTCGTAGGCGCCGGCCCGGCCGGGGCCTCCGCCGCGCGGACGCTGGCGGCGGCGGGCCTGCACGTGCGGCTGCTCGACCGGCAGCGCTTCCCGCGCAACAAGCCGTGCGGCGGCGGTATCACCATGCGCGCCATGTCCCGGTTCCCGTGGCTGGAACCGGCCCTGGCCCGCATCCCCACACATTACGTGTCCCGGCTCCACCTCGAGGGGCCGTCCGGCAACGGCGTCGTGCTCACGTCGCCCACGCCGGCGGTGCTCCTCATCCGGCGCAGCGAGTTCGACGACCTGCTCGTTCGCCTCGCGGTGGAAGCGGGTGCCGCGCTGGAAGAGGAAGCGTGGGTCTCGACGGTGCACGCGGACGACGACGGCGTGTCGGCGCGCACGCGCGACGGCCGGTCCTTCACGGCTCGATTCCTCGTCGCGGCCGACGGCGTGAACGGCGTGACGACCAGGCGCCTCGGCCTGTCCGATGGATGGGACGCGAGCCGCCTGGCCCTCGACATGATGGAGGAGACGCCGACCGCCGCCCTCCGGACGGTGGAGCCCGGGACGCTGTGGGTCTCCTACGGCCACGGCGGCACTGACGGCTACGGCTACATCTTCCCGAAACGCGACCACGTCAACGTGGGAATCGGCTGCCTGCTGTCGTACTTTCGCGAACGCCTCCAGATGGCGCCTTACGAGATGCAGCAGCAGTTCGTCGACGCGCTCCGCGAGCGGGGCGTGCTGGAGGGCGCGTCGAGCCGGGAGCACTTCACGCCGAGTCACATCCCGGTGGGCGGGCCGATTGCACGAACCGCGCGCGGCCGGGTGCTGGTTGCCGGCGACGCGGGCGGGTTCGTGAACGCCTACACGGCCGAGGGCATCTACTACGCGATGGTGTCGGGCGAGCTGGCGGGCCACGCCATTGCCGCGACGCTCGCGGAACCCGACCCCGGCCAGGGCGAGGCGGCTGCGCGACGCTACGTCCGGTCCTGGAGGGCGGAGATTGGCGGCGAGCTGCGCGACTCGGTGCTGATCCAGAAGTACCTGTTCCGGGAGTCGCGGCGGATAGAAGGCGTCGTCCGGGGCGCCGCGGAGCATCGCGGGGTCGCTGACCTCATCATCGCCTACGCCATGGGCACCGTGTCCTACCGTGACGCGCGCCGCCGCATCCTCACACGGTTCCCGCGGGTGGCGTGGCGGCTGGCGAGGATTCTACTTCTCACACTAAGCGGGAGGCGGATCAGGGAACAAGGGAGCAATTGTCCACTTGACGACCTACGGAGTGGCAGTGGATTCGTCGCCAAGTAGACAGTTGTTCCCTTGGTCCCTGATAATGTCCCTCCCCGCTTCGCGCCCCCAGGAGTCTGCCTCGTCATGACCGAACGCACACTACAGCCCCGCTTCCGAGAGCCTTGCCTTCGATTCGTCCGCCAACCCGTTGCCGGCATGCCGCCTCGCCCGGCTCATCGGCAAGGACCCGGAGGAGTGGACAGTGGACGACCTCGTCCGGGTCGTCGAGGGCCTCGGCATCCGCCTCGTCAGCCTGATGCACGTCGGAGGGGACGGCTGGCTGAAGACGCTCGACTTCGCGCCCGGGAACGTGCGGCACCTTCGCGATGTCCTTTCGTTCGGCGAGCGGGCCGACGGGTCCAGCCTGTTCGGCGCGATGGGGGTGCCGGTCACCGCCTCCGACGTGGTTCTGCGGCCGCGGCTCTCGACGGCCTTCATCGACCCGTTCGCCACCTACCCGACGCTGGTGGTCTTCTGCGGGCACTACGGCCGTGACGGGGCGCCCCTGCCCGAATCCCCCGACACCGATGGTCCGGCGGGCGTTCGACCGGCTGCAGCGCGAGATGGGGGTCGAGCTGCAGGCTCTGGGCGAGATCGAGTTCTTCCTGGGCAAGCGGCCGGAGGAGAACGACATCTACGGCGCCGCGGAGCGGGGCTACCACGCCAGCTCGCCGTTCGTGTTCGGCGAGGCGCTGCGGCGGCGGGCGATGGTCCTTCTCACCGAGATCGGCATCCCGGTGAAGTACGGCCATAGCGAGGTCGGCTACATCCAGGCAGACGAAGTGGACGCACGGATCTGGGAGCAGCACGAGATCGAGCTGGCGCTCCAGCCGCTGCCGCAGGCGGCCGACAGCGTCCTGATCACGCAGTGGCTGCTGCGGAACCTCGCGCGCGAGGCGGGCTGGCGGTGCAGCTTCGAGCCGGTCCTCCGCAAGGGCCACGCGGGAAGCGGCCTGCACTTCCACCTCTCGCCGGTGATCGACGGCGTCCACCAGAAGCACACCGGCGCCGACGGCGAGCTGGAGAGCGTGGCCAAGTGCCTCATCGCGGGCCTGGTCCGGTACGCCGACGCGCTGATGGCCTTCGGCAACCGCACCTCCACCTCGTTCATCCGCCTCACGCAGGCCAAGGAGGCCCCGAGCGCCGTGACCTGGGGCCGCTACAACCGCAAGGCCCTGATTCGCCTGCCCATCGTCGCCTCCGACGAGCAGGGGCGGTCGGTGAGCCCCGAGACGGTGGAGTTCCGGCTGGCCGACGGGTCGGCGCACCCCCACCTGCTGCTCGCGGGCATCGCGCAGGTGATGCTGGCCGGCCGCGGCTTCGAGGACGTGGACGCGCTGCTGGCGCGGACGAGCACGCTCGCGCCGCAGCCGTCTTCGGCAACGCCGGTGCCGCGGATGTTCCTGGAGGTGGCCGACGGACTGCGCCGCAACCGGGCGCCGTTCGAGGACGGCGGCGTCTTCCCGCCGCACGTGATCGACCGGACAGTGGATCTGCTCGCAGCGCTCTGACAGGGATCAGGGAACAAGGGAGCAACTGACCAGGGAGCAAATTGCGAAGTGGTCGGTCATTCCCTCGTTCCCTGACGGATGGCAGCTGGCGGGAGGCGGGGACGAGGGAGCGAGACGCCGTCCCGCCCTCCGCCCCCCGCCCTCCGCCTATCCCGTTAGAACCTGAACCCCACCGAGAAGCTGAACAGCCGTGCCTGCTGGTAGTCGGTCACAGCCTGCGCCGACCCGAACTTCGGACCCTTCGCCCAGTTCGTTCCCTCGACCGGCGTGGTCGTGAACGGGTTGAAGCTCGCGTAGGTCTTGTTCTGCACGTTCGACAAGAGAGTCAGGTCCCCGCCAGTCTGACCTGAGTTGTTGAACACGTTCGTCACGACGCCGCGGAAGAAGATCTGTGTGCTGTGCACGCCGAGCCTCTTCGACCAGTTGAGCGACAGGTCCGTCGTCCAGATGCTGTCCCAGCGATGGGAGCCGCGCGGGAAGAAGTAGTAGCCGAAGCTCGTGGGCGGAGCGAGGTAATACGCACCGGGGTTGGTGACGTACGGCCGCGTATCCACGCTCCCCGAGACGTCCTGTGCCACGCCGGAGTCGAACCGCTGCACGGCGCCAAAGTCGAAGGCGCCGAGGCTCGGGCTGAACGGCAGGCGGAAGGAGCCCATCCCCCGGAACTTGTGACGCTGGTCACCAGGGTTGTAGCCCATCGGGTAGTTCCAGCTCTCCTGGCGGTACTCGGGATAGGTGTCCATGCTGGAACGGATCGGCCCGCTGCCCGAGTTTTCTCCGTTGGCGTTGCCCCACATCTTGCCGAGCGTGTAATTCGCACCCAGCGTCACCGCGCTGAACCGGTAGCTGACGTTCGCGATGAGACCGTTGTAAGTCCGCCGCGCCTGCTCCGTGTTTCCCACGACCGTCAGGTTGTACCTCCGACCCGTCGGATCGAGCACGTAATCCGTGGATGTGTTCAGGAAATCGCCATACATGTCCACTGACTTCCGGTGCACGTAGTCCACGCGCACGATCCCCCTCTGGCCGAGCTGATGCGAGAGACCCACGGCGTACTCGTTGGTGCTGGGCGACTTCACCCCGCCGCCGACCTTGGTGCTCACGCCGGGGATGCTCGGCGCCTGCCGGGTGGTCATGCTGTTGCCACCGTTGGCATCGAACCACGCCCACACGATCGGCAACGCCTGCTCGGCGGTCAGGTACGGCCCGCTGCCGGCATTGATATTCGGGCCCTTGTAAAACCAGCTGTAGGATGCCGTGCGGCCACCGGCCGAACCGGCATCGACGAGCGCGGTGCTGATGCCCATCACGTAGCGCGAGAAGCTCGCGTTGGCGACCCAGTTGCTGTCACCCTTGATGTCGTAGGTCACGCCGACGCGCGGGCTCCACTGCGAGTCCTCGACCACCTCCGCGCCGCTCTGGTCCTTCGACTTGTTCATGTCGAAGCGCGCCCCGATGTTGAACGTGAGCTTGTTGCTGTAGCGCCAGGAGTCGTTCGCGTAGGTGGAGTAGGTCTTGATGTTGTTCCCGACGGTCTCCTTCACGAGCGGCATCCAGTTGATGTAGGTCGTGTTGTCGCCGAGCAAGACCGGGTAGATGTTGGCCCCCTCGTAGATGGCGCGGGTCCCCTGGACGGCGTAGCTGCTGCCCGACTGCCAGTTGTTGTTCTTGCGCCACTCCTTGAAGTTGTCGAACCCGAAGACGAGGTTGTGCGAACCGGTTTTCGAAGTGGACAGGAAGTAGCTCAGCTTGACGTACCAATCCCAGTTGTCGCGGTGCTCGAGCCAGCCGATGCCCTGGCTGTCGTAGCAGACGGCGCAGAAGGTCGGCGAATTGTACCGGTTGCCGCCGTTGGCCCGGTCCTCGATATAGGTGCCCTTGATGCGGTCCGAGAACCGTGCCCCGGTGTCCGCCGTCGCGGAGATCTTGCGCGAGTACTGGCCCTCGAGGAACAAGGTGCTCGTCAGGACGCTGGTGTAGTTCAACGTCGTCAGGTTCTGCTCGGTCGAATTGTCGTACAGGCTCGCCACGTCCATGACCGTGCCGAACGAGGCGTTCTTGGCCTCGGTCGTCCGCTTCATGTAGGAGGCGATCGCCTTGTTCCTGGAGTTCAACGCGTAGGTGCCCTTGGCCTCGTAACGCCGCTCGTCCGTGCTGGTCGCGTAGTTGACGAGCGTGGTGTTCAGCGTCCGGTTCCGCTCCGGCTTCGTGTAGCGGGCCGCGCCGAAGAACCAAAGCTTGTCCCTCAAGACCGGACCGCCGAGCGTGGCCTCGTAGGTCGGCGTGATCTTGTTGATGGTCTGGTCCGTCGCGATCGGGGTCAGCGAGCGCCAGGCGTCGTTGTCGATAGTCGTGCGGAACGACCCGCTGAAGTTGTTGCCCCCCGACTTGGTGATCATGTTCACCACGCCGCCGGCGAACCGCCCGTACTCGGCAGAGATGCTCGCCGTCGAGACCTTCGTTTCCTGGATCGCGTCTTCGATGAACAGGGGAAGCGCCTGCTGGCGCAGGTTCTCGTTGATGACGACGCCGTTCACCAGGTACTGCGTCTCGAACGACAGCGCGCCCGACACGACGATGTTGCCGCCCGGGCCGGTTGGGGTCACGCCAGGCGCCAGCAGGACCGCGTCGTTCAGCGCCCGCCCGATGGGCAGCTTTTCGAGGTTGTCCTTCTTGTAGGTCGAGGCGACGGTTGCCGTCGCGAGTACCTCAGTGTTCGCCGTCCCCTGCACCGTGACGGTTTCCTGGACCGAGGCGAGCGCGAGCTTGAAGAGTTCCGCCTGGGTATCGGCCATCGCGACGCCGACGGTCTTCTTCTGCGGCTGGAAGCCCTCGAGTTCGACGGTGACGGTGTATTCGCCCGCCGGCAGGAAGGGGATGATGAAATCGCCGTTGGCGGACGTGACGGCGGAGCGCACCCCCTGCAACGCCGGGGAGGCGGCGGTCACGGTGACGCCGGGCAGCGGAAGATTGTCAGGATCGACGACCTGGCCGCGGATCGTGCCTGTGGGATTGCCCTGCGCCGCAGCGCCGGCTGCGACGCACAGGACAAGTGCGGCGACTAGAAGTGCTCGGTCCTCGGGTACATCGGACCTCCATGCTGACGTTGAAGGAGCTTACTTTGAAGGGGCTCGCACTGAGAGGGCTCGGTGGCAGCGGTACCTCGCAATAGATGAGCAAGAAGAGGGCCAAGCGGCAGGCCGACGCGGGCATCCTATGGCAAAACCACATCCGCGTCAACGGCGTCGGCTCGCCGGGACTGCCATTGCAACGTAGACATAGACGGGCGAGACGGGAGATTCGTTCGCTTGGGTCCAGGAACGGAACGGGGGACCAGAATTTCCGTCTCCAGATCCAGAATCCCGAATCCCGAACCCTGAATCCCGAATCCAGGGCTAGACGGGGATTCACGTGTCTTGACCACGAAGAACGGAAGGCACGAAGGCCACAAAGCCCTTGTGTCTTCGTGTTTTCTTGATCTTCGTGGTTTCGTTCGTCGTCAAGCGAAGCGAGTACTGGGACTGAATCCATCCCCCGTACAGCTCCGGCCGGCGGTCCCTGAGAAACAGCCGCCGCGCGTGGGATTTGGCGACCTTCGGCAGGTCCACGTCCGCGTAGAGGATGGTATCCTCCGCCGCCGGCGCGCGGGCGATGACGTTGCCGTTCGGCGCGCAGACGAAGGACTCGCCGCCGAAGGTGAGACACTCCTCCGGCCCCACCCGGTTGCAGAGTGCCGCGAAGTACCCGTTCTGGAAGGCGGCGACCCTCATCTCGGCCTCGTACAGCCCTTCCGGCCACTCGCCGACCGCCCCCGCCTGCGGCACCACGACGAGCTCCGCGCCCTTCACAGCGAGCGCGCGCATGTACCTCGGGGTAGTGCCGGTCGTAGCAGATCGCCACGCCAACGCGGCCGGCCGCCGTGTCGAAGACCGGGACGCCGAGATCACCGGGCGCATAATAGCCCTGCTCGTGAAAGCACGCGTACTCGGTGATGTGAATCATCCGCGTGCGGCCGAGCAGCCTTCCATCGGCGTCGATGATCGGCGAGGTGTCGAATGTCTTCCCGCCGTCTCGCTCGAACAGGTTGAGGACGACGACGACGCCAAGTGCCGCAGCGCGCGCCTGGAAGGCCTCGGTGATCGGGCCGGGGATCGGTTCGGCGGCGGCCACGGTCTCGGGCGTCGCCGGGCGCTGCGGGTAGAACGGCTCGAAGGCCAGCTCCGCGAAGCACGCGAGCTTCGCGCCGTTGGCGGCGGCGGTTTCGAGGGCCGCCAGGCCCCGGGCGACGTTGGCCTGCTTGTCGCGGGTGGCGTGCTGCTGGATCAGGGCAATGCGCATGGGGGGATCGTATCGCAGAAGGCGGTAGGCGGGAGGCGGTAGGCGGTGACGACTGGATGGGCGTCGGGGGCTGGCGGGCCCCTGGCCCGAGGCTCGGGACGCGCAGGCCGCCCTCCGCCCCCCGCCTTCCGCCTGACACGCGAGCGGAGCCTCACGGTCGCGATGCCGTGTCCGCCCGTTTCACCACGACCGCGAGCCCTGCAACCGCGAGCGTTCCGACGAGCGGCACGATCATCCCGAGGCGGACGCCGGCGGCCTGCGAGACGTGACCGAGTGCCCAGGGGAAGAGCATCCCGCCGAAGTTCGCGATCGTGAACAGGAACCCGAACACGCTCCCGGCGTAGCGGTGGTACCGGTCGCCCGCGATCGCCAATGTCGTCGGGAAGACGGCCGACATCGCCAGGGAGGTGACCCAGGCGCTGACGGCCAGGACGGCCAGCGATCCGGCGCCGGCGAGCAGTGCCAGGCAGCCGGCCGCCGCGACCAGCGCCGCGGCGAGCACCAGGCCGGGCTTGCCCAGCCACGCCTGCGCCCGCGAGGACAGCGCGCGGCCGGCGACGGCCATCACCCAGTAGCCGAGGAGAATGACGGTGGCAACGCGGGGGGGCCACCCCTCGGAGCCGATGTAGGTCGAGGTCCAGCCGCTGAGGGTTGCCTCGTTACCGGACTGGAAGAAGAGCAGCGTCCCGAGCAGCAGGACCCCCGGGTAGCGGGCGGTCGCGAGGTACTCCTTGAAGCTGAAGCTCGCGGCCTCCCGCGCCGGGGGAAAGCGAAGGGGCAGGGCCGCGAGCGTGCAGGCGGCGGCCACCGCGCCGCACGCGGCAAGGGCGCCGCCAACCGTCAGCCAATCGAAGGCCACCGACACCAGCAGCGGGACGAACAGCGCCCCTACGCCGAAGAACACGCCGACGAGGTTGAGCATCCGACCGCGGCTCTCCGGGTAGATGTCCGAGACAAGCGCGTTCCCGCCAATGTTGAGCCATCCCCCGCCCAGGCCCAGCAGGGCGGCGGCGGTCAAGGCCGCGCCGAAGCCGCGAGCCCCGGTGAACAGGGCAAGCGCCGCCGTCACCAGGCTTGCCGCCGAGACGAGGACGGGCTTACTCCCCACACGGTCGAGCATCGGGCCCGCGAGCACCGTGGAAATCAGCAGGCCGATGAACAGCACGCTGAAGACCTCGCCCTGCTGCGCCAGATCGATCTCCAGCCGGGATCGCATCTCGGGCAACCCGAACAGGGTCCCGAGCATCGTGATGACCATGCCGAAGACGAACATCGCCAGGCATCCCACGGCGAACAGCCGCCGGCGGTCGGCGTCTGGCAGACAGCCTCGGGTGAGGGGATGGGGCACGGGAGATCCTCGCAGACAGAGGTGCTAGAGGTGCCGGTGGTGCCGGACGTGCTGGTGGTGCTAGTGCCGGACGTGCTGGTGGTGCTAGTGCCGAAGGTGCTGGTTGCAGCAAGTGCTGTCAGACTCAGCACCCCCGCACCTATAGCACCAGCACCGCCGGCACCTGTGGCACTACCACCCCCGGCACGCGTGGCGCCAGCACCGCCGGCACCCGTAGCACCCCCAGCACCCGGCACCGAGTCTGATAGGGGCCACATGGTATCATTTGGAGATCACAACAACCGAAAGGCCTCCGATGCAGAGCGACGTGAAGCCCGCCCAGGCGAAGGTCACTTACGCGACTATGAGCGGCGATCAGATGGCAGAGCTGCACCGCGAGCTCGACGCCGCGATTGCCGAGGTGAAGACGGGGTTCGGCCGCCCGCACCCGATGTACATCAACGGCCTGGCCGTGGAGGGTGCCGCGGGGACCTTCGAGGACACCAGCCCGATCGACACGCGCATCCTGATCGGCCGCTTCACGTCCGCCACTGGCGAGCAGGTAGAGCAGGCGATTGCCGCCGCGCGGGCTGCATTCCCTGCCTGGAGCCGAAAGCCCTGGCAGGGGCGGGTCGAGATCGTGCGGCAGATGTCGCAGAAGCTGCGCCAGCACCGCGGAGAGCTGTCGGCCCTGGTCGGGTACGAGGTTGGGAAGAGCCGCCTCGAGTGCGTCGGCGAGATCGAGGAGTCGATCGACTTCTTCGACTACTACTGCGACCGGATGGAGCAGACCGACGGCTTCACGAACCTGATGGGGATGCCGGGCTCACGCGAGGAGAGCATGAGCGTCCTCCGCCCATACGGTGTCTTCGGCGTGATCGCCCCGTTCAACTTCCCCGTGGCGCTGGCCGCCGGCCCCATAGCCGCAGCCTTGCTCGCCGGCAATACCGTCGTCTGCAAGCCGGCGGAAGACACGCCGCTCTCCGGCCTCCGGTTCTACGAGGTGATCGCCGACTTCCTGCCGCCCGGCGTCGTCAACTTCGTGCAGGGCCGGGGCGGTTCGGTCGGCCAGGAACTGGCCAACCACGCCGGCGTGGACGGCGTGGTGTTCACGGGCTCGATGGAAGTCGGCATGCTGCTCATGCGTGAGAACGGTCTACGGGCGGTGCCCCGGCCGCTCATCATCGAGATGGGCGGGAAGAACCCGGCGCTGATCATGGCCTCGGCCGACCTCGACAAGGCGTCCGACGGGGTGATGCGGTCCGCCTTTGGCGCCAGCGGACAGAAGTGCTCCGCGTGCTCGCGCGTGTACGTGAGCCGTGAAGTCCGGGACCGCTTCGTCGAGATGCTCGTCGAGAAGACGCGGAAGCTGAAGGTCGGCAACCCGCTCGAACGCGATGTGTGGACGGGGCCGGTGATCAACGAGCGCGCGGTCAAGAGCTACCTCGACGCGATCGAGGAGGCCAGGCGTGACGGCGGGCGGATCCTGATTGGCGGAAGGCGCATCACCGAGGAGCCGTTCAACCACGGGTACTTCGTGGAGCCGACCGTGATCGACGGCCTGCCCAAGGAGCACCGGCTCTTCCGCGACGAGCTCTTCGTACCCATCACCGTCGTCGGCGACGTGATAACGCTGGACGAGGCGATCGACCTGGCGAACCGCACGCCGTACGGGCTGACGGCGGGTATCTTCTCCGAGGACGAGGGCGACGTCGAGCGGTTCTTCGAGAGCATCCAGGCGGGCGTCGTCTACGCGAACCGGCGAGCCGGGGCCACCACCGGCGCCTGGCCCGGGCAGAACTCCTTTGGCGGCTGGAAGGCGAGCGGTTCCACGGGCAAGGGCACCGGCGGCCCGCACTACGTGCAGCAGTTCTTCCGGGAACAGAGCCGGACGCGGGTGAGATAGCCCGCCTCCGCCCGCGGAATGCTCAGGCCGGCTACGGCGGGAAGGCAGGGATCAGTTCCCCCCTTGCCCGTTTCACCCTACCTGACGGATCATAGCTGCCGGCCGCATTCGCCCGGTCCGGCGGAGCTTTGCGCGGCCAGCCAAGCAGCAAGGAGAGGTCATGACGATCGCGTACGACTACAAGACCCGCACTAATTACACCGGTGACGCGGCCAAGCAGAAAGCAGCGCACAAGGTCATCCTCGAGCACCGCTTCGAGCCGAGCCTTCCGGTCCGCGGTTACACGAACCGGACGCTCCATATCGATCTGTCCACGCTGACGGTGTCCGAGAAGAAGGTCACCGAGCAGATGAAGGAGGTGTTCGTCGGGGGCCGTGGCTTCGGCCTCTGGTACCTCTGGAACGCCATCAAGCCGACGACGAAGTGGAACGACCCGGAGAACGACATCATCATCAGCCCGGGCCCGCTGGCGGGGAACACGGCCTACGCCGGGTCGGGCAAGTCTCTGGTGGTGACCCTCTCGCCGTTGACCGGGATCCCGATCGACAGCAACGTGGGCGGGTACTTCGGGCCGCTGCTGAAGTTCTGCGGCTACGATGCCCTCGAGATCCAGGGCAAGGCCGTGAACGACGTCGTCGTGCTCATCGACGGGCCGAAGGGCGTGATCAGGATCGAGGAAGCGCCCGAGGAGAACCCCGACAGCCACGTCGCCGCCGAAGTATTCATGCACCAGTACGCAGACGACGAGAAGGACTTCGTCAACGTGTCGGTGGTGTCGGCGGGCAAGGGCGCGGACCACAGCCGCATCGGCTGCCTGAACTTCTCGTGGTTCGACCCCAAGCGCGGGGCGGCGCGGCTGAAGCAGGCGGGGCGCGGCGGCATCGGCATGGTCTTCCGCGACAAGAAGATCAAGGCGCTGGTCGTGCACGGCTTCAAGATGAAGGGCGACCTGAACCAGGCGGCGGACTTCCCGCGGACGACCAAGGTCGGGCGCGTGCTGGCGAAGGAGATCCACGACTTCGACGACGAGCAGAACAAGATGCGCAAGATCGGGACGGCGCACCTCGTCGAGATCATGGACGCCTACGACCTGCTGCCGGTGAACAACTTCCAGTACGGCAAGCACCCCGACATCGACAAGATCGCGTCCACCGTCTGGGAGAAGCGCTTCACGCAGGGGATCTTCGACGGCTGTTGGTACGGCTGCCACATGGCATGCGCCAAGGGCGCCGACTGCCACAAGGTGATGACCGGCCCGTACAAGGACCACCTGGTCACCGCCGACGGCCCGGAGTACGAGACGTGCGCGGGCCTGGGCGCCAACTGCGGCATCTTCGACCCCGACTGGATCCTGGAGTCGAACTTCTACTGCGACACCTACGGCATCGATACCATCTCCTACGGGACGGCCTGCGCGTTCGCCATGGAGTGCTACCAGCGCGGCATCCTGAACAAGGAGCGCACCGGCGGCCTGGAGCTGACGTGGGGCAACGGCGAGGCGCACGTCGAGATGCTCCACCAGATGGCGCGCGGCGAGGGCTTCGGCCTGGTCGTCGGCCAGGGCGTGAAGTACATGCAGCAGCTGTTCGCGGAGAAGGGCTGGGGGGACCTCCAGTTCATGCGCGACTTCGGGATGCAGGTGAAGGGCCTCGAGTACCTCGCAGTACCAGTCCAAGGAGTCGCTGGCGCAGCAGGGCGGCTACGCGCTGACCAACAAGGGGCCGCAGCACGACGAGGCCTGGCTGATCTTCATGGACATGGTGAACAACCAGATCCCGACCTTCGAGGACAAGGCGGAGGCGCTGCACTACTTCCCGCTGTTCCGCACGTGGTTCGGCCTGATGGGCCTCTGCAAGCTGCCCTGGAACGACATCGAGCCCGAGGACAACGCCAAGCACGGGAAGGAAGCCGCCAAGGTACCCGAGCACGTGCACAACTACCTCGAGCTGTACGCGGGGATCACCGGCAAGGAACTGACGCAGCAGCAGCTGATCGAGCAGTCCGAGGCCGTCTACAACTTCCAGCGCGTGTTCAACCTTCGCATGGGCATGGGCGGGCGGCAGAGCGACTGGCCGCCGTACCGATCGATGGGCCCCCTCACCAAGGAGGAGTACGAGTCGCGCGCCGCCGAGCGGTACGACAAGCAGCTGAAGGAGCTGATCGGCGTGGACCCGGAGGGCAAGAGCACCGAGGAGAAGATGGCGCTCCACCGCCAGTGGCGCGAGGGCCGCTACAACCAGCTTTGCGACGCGGTCTACAAGCGCCGTGGCTGGACCAACAACGCCATCCCGACGCTCGAGACGCTCGAGCGCTTCAAGATCGACTTCCCGGAGGTGGTCGCGGTGGTGACGCCACACCTCTAAGGACAGGAGATCAGGCGGAGGGCGGCAGGCGGAGGGAGGACGGAGGGCGGCAGGCGGAGGGAGGGCGGAGGGCGGGGAGTCACGGCGTCACGATGGTGGAGAGCCCGTGCCGAAGATTGCCAGCTACCGCGACCTAACCGTGTGGCAGAGGGCGATGGACCTGGTCACCCTCTGCTACCGGCTGTCGGAGCGATATCCCCGCTCGGAGGAGTTCAACCTCCGAATGCAAACGCGTCGGGCCGTGATTTCGGTGGCCGCGAACATCGCTGAGGGACACGGCCGCACGGGGATAGGCGAGTACCTCCATCACCTGTCGATTTCCCACGGGTCGTTGATGGAACTCGAGACCCTCGTCCACGCCGCCGTCCGGCTCGGCTATGTTGAAGCCGACGCCGCAAGCGGGTTCTTCGAAGGAACTGAGGAAGTGGCGAGGCTGTTGAAGGCCCTGATGCGAGCGCTGCGCCAGCGGGCGAGCGAGGCCACTCCCGTCATCGTGTAGCCCCGCCCTCCGCCTCCCGCCTTCCGCCTTGAGGAGCCTCGGCATCATGATCGTAGTGAATGGAGAAAGGATGGAATGGCGGGTGGGCATGACCGTGCGAGACGTCCTGCGCGCGCGGAACTACATCTTTCGCATGCTGGTCGTGCAGGTGAACGGCGAGCTGGTGAAGCGCGGAACCTACGACACCGCCGTCGTGCCCGACGGGGCGACGGTGGATGTCATTCACATGATCTCGGGTGGATGACGGCCGGTCCCGATCAGGGAACGAGGGGACAACTGACCACTTGGCAAATGGTGAAGTAGACAGTCGCCACCTTGCTCCCTGACCGCCGATGTCACCCCGCTCCCTGATCCCGCCGGGGAACCCCTCAACTGTCAACCCTCGACCGTCAACCGACAACCGTCAGAACCTGAACGACACGCCGAGGCGCGCGATCCGCGGCGCGAGGATCTGTGACGGCGACATGTATTGCGGGATGTTGATCAAGGCGCCGTTCGGATCCCCGTTCTCGCGCACGTTGATCCGCCCGCCCAACGACCGCATCTCCCACGTCGTGTTCGCGTTCGTGATGTTGGAGACGTCGAGGTCGAACTCGAGCGCCCGCGCACCGAACCGGAACGTCTTGGCCAGCCGCACGTCCAGCGTGTTGAGAGAGGGCAGCCGGTCGGTCCCCGGTGGATCCACGTTGACCGTGGTGCTGCCGCCGAAGTTGAGCGGCGCGCTGGTCTGCCGGTTGATCGGCGGGCCGTTCTGGAACCGGTAGTTCGCGCCCAGGTACACGTCCCACGGCAGCAGGTAGCTGCCCGTCACCTTGAACTGGTGCGGCCGATCGTTGAAGATCACGCCCTCCGTGTTGAGGAAGGCGTTCGGACTGGTGCCCACCGTGATGTCCCTGTACTCGGCCTTCGAATACGTGTAACCCGCCAGCATCTGCCAGCGATTCGACATTCGCTTGGTCGCCGTGATCTCCAGCCCCTTGTAGGTCTGATTCGACTCGGGATCGTTCGTGATGAGCGTCCGGCTGCCCGCGATCGTCCGGTTGTAGTACTGGTAGGTCCCGTCGTCCCCGGTGCCCGCCAGGCCGTCAGCCCCGAGATCGGGCGCGGTCACCAGCACCCAGGTGTCGAGCGGCGAGGCGGTGTTCAGGCTTGCCTGCTGATACCGCTCCGAGCGCCACGTGAAGACCGCGCTGAGCCGGAGGCTGGGCAGCAGCTCCCGGTCCACGCCGCCGGTGATCTCGTCGGTGTAGGGCCGCTTGAAGTCCGGGTCGAACGAGGTCGTCAGGCCGCCCGCCTGGACCGGGGTGCCCGTCTCTTCGCCCGGCTGGTACTTCAGGTCCTTGTTGATGTCGTTCCAGGCGTACTGCTGGCTGACGCTGAAGTTCGGGTTGATGTTGTTCGCGGTTCCCGGGCCGATGATGTAGTAGTACCGCCCCACCGAGAACTTCAGCGCCGTCTTCCCGCCGTCCAGGTCGTAAATCGCGGCCAGGCGCGGCCCCACGGTGTGCCACAGGGGCGAGTCATGGACGGCTTCGAAGTTGCGCTGGATGTCGGGGAAGTACTGGCTTGGCGGGCTGCTCTGCGCCGGTAGATAGGCCTCGACGCGCTCGTAGCGCAGGCCGCCGGTCATGGTCAGGTTCTTCACCGAGTAGCTGTCCTGCAGGAACAGCGCGGTGACGTCCACGTTCGCCTTCGAGAGGACCGGGGTGTTGTAGAGCGTCACGCCGACCGGCACGTTGGTGGCGCTGCGGTAGGTGAGCGTCACGTCGTCCCACCGGTGCACCTCGGTACTGGTCGGCATGTGGGCGTGGTCGATGCCGAATCGGATCTCGTGCCGGCCTCCGAGGGCCTGGTCGATGTACTTGTTGAAAGTGGCGCTCGCCTGCAAGCGCTTGCGGATGTAGATCTGCTCGGACAACTCGTTACGGAGCAGGATGCCGGTCGAGAGGTCGGTGAGCGCCTGGTCGGTCCCGTTGTAGTACAGAGGGAAGAAGATCTTGTTGAAGCTGACCCTCGCGTCCATGAAGAACGTGTTGGTAATGACCGAGTTCCACAACCCCTGGACGATGTCGAAGATGTCGTCCTCGTTCGAGTTGGACTCGGCGGTGTAGAGGGCAGAGGACCCGAGGAACCGGTTGGGCTTCTTGTAGTACTGCCGGCTGTAAAAGCCGGTGAACCGGTTCTTGTTCGTCGCCTGCCACGTGACGTTCACCAAGCCCGACGTCATGTTCGTCGAGTCCAGGACCGACTCCGAGTAGGCGGCGGGCACGTTGACGTGCACGCGCCAGTCGCGGAAGCTGCTGAAGAGGCGCACCTTGTTCTTCACCAGCGGCCCGCCGACCTGGAAATTCAGATCGGAGACCTTGTCCACCTTGTTCGTGTCCGGCTTGAAGCCCTGCTGGCCCAGCGTCGCGTCCACGTTCTGCCACTGCGTTGCGTCTCCGGTCCAGTAGTAGGCGGCCTTGCCGCTCCACGCGTCGCCGCCGGTCTTGGTCGTCATGTTCACGAACACGCCAGAGCCGGGGACCGAGATGTCGTGCGCGCCGGTGGAGACCTGCACCTCCTCGAACGCGTCGTAGTCGTAGTAGTACCCGGATACCCGATGGCCGCCGGGTCCCCGACGTTGATGCCGTTCAGGAACTGCGAGTTCTGCGCGTTGGACGTGCCCCGCGCGGTCATCGCGCCCTGCAGCCCGCCCTGCGTGCCGCCGACGTCCGGCCGGCTCGAGATCAGGCTCGGCACCTTGTACTCGACGAGCGACCAGATGTCGCGACCGCCAGGCGTGCTCTGGAGCAGCTCCTGGCTGATCGTCACGCTGACGTTCGCGCTGGTGGTGTCGATCACCGGCGCGTCGCCCGTGACGGTGACGGTTTCCGCCATCTTGGCCACGGTCAGCACCAGGTCGACCGGCGTCGTCTGGCCGACGCTGACGGGAATGCCGGGCCGGAGGGAGGACTGGAAGCCCGTGAGGTCGAGCTTGACGGCATAGGTCCCCGGCGGGAGGGATGGGAACCGGTAGATTCCGCCCGCATCCGTCACGCCAATCATTTGACCCGCCACCAGCGCGGGGCCGCTGATGGTGGCCGTGACCCCGGGAACGACGGCGCCCTGTTCGTCGACGACTTTTACAAGGATGCTGCCTGTCTGCACCTGGGCGACGACGAGGGGGGCCGCGATGAGGAGGGTGGCGACGACAAGGGACCCAAGTCGCAACTTGCGCTTCATGGTGACCTCCTGTGACTTCGCCGTTTGGAGCCGTCTCGGTGGGTTCCGGACCCCAATCTAACGCCGCATCGTCTCCTTGGCAATCGGTCGTTCGGCGCGCGGGGGCGCCGGGGCGCGCAGCAGGTGCCTGTCGAAGAAGGCCGCCACGCGGGTCCAGGCATCACGAAGCACGTGTTCGCGGGTGAAGTAGTGGAATTCGCCCGGGTACGTCATGAATTCCACCAGCTCCCCTTTGCCCTTCTTGAGCAGTTCGTCGATCAGGCGGACGGAATGCAGGTACGGCACGTTCACGTCCGCGGTCCCGTGCAGGACCAGCAGAGGGCGCGCGAGGCGGTCCACGTGCGAGAGAGGCGAGGCCTGGGCGTAGACGGCGGGGTTCTGCTCGGGAGTACCGATCCGGCTGACGGTCCAGCCCCCGTGGTACGGATCTTCGTAGTACATGGCGTAGTCCGCCACACCCGCCACGTCTACCGCCGCCCGGTAGGTGGTGGGCATTTCGGTCACCGCGAGGAGGGTGAAGAAGCCGCCATAGCTCAAGCCCCAAACGCCAATACGCTCCGAATCCACGTAGGGCAGGTTCTTCAGGTATTCGGCGCTCATCGCAGCGTCGCGGAAGTCCTTCCCGCCAACGTCCATGAACACGCCCTCCCGCCACGCGGACCCGTAGCCGATGCTGCCGCGGTAATCGGGCGCGAGCACGACGTAGCCGCGCTGCAGCAGATACTGGTGAAAGCTGTAGTAGACGGCGTAGTTCCGCTCGACGTGCCAGCCGTCGTAGTTCTGGTTCACGCCGTCACCGTGAATCCAGACGATGGCGGGGTGCTTGCGCGAGCGGTCGAGACCCTTCGGGACGAACAGGTACGCAGGGTACTTGCTTGCCGTCGGGACCGGGGTAGTGGACGAGTTGCGGTTCCACCAGGCCGGCGGGATCGATCGTGGACGGCATCGAGCGCGTGAGACGTACGGGCTTCGCGCCGGCAGTCGTCAGATCGATCGTCCAGAGGTCCGCGGAATTCCAGGGATCAGTGTGTTGGTAGACCAGCTGGCGTCCGTCGGGCGACCACTGCGCCATCGTGTTGGTGCCGCGGCCGCTCGTGACCATCCGGACTCTCGCACCGTGCGGATCGCCGGACAGTTCAACGATTCCGAGTTGACGGGTACCAGGATTCGGCCCCTCGTTGCAGTCGAAGGAAATGCGCGAGGCATCGGGCGACCAGCTCGGGCGCCAGGCTTCGAACTGGCCTTTGGTGACCTGGACCGCGTTGCCGCCCGCCGACGGGACGACGTACACGTGGTCCCACCCGTCGCGGTCGCTGAGGAACAAGACCCACTTACCGTCGGGCGATGCCTGCGGGCCGCCCTGGGCGCTGCCGGTCATGCTCCAGAACGTCTCCTTCACGTCCCGGTGCAGCAGCGTGGGATCGCCGCCCCTGGTGTCGACGACGTGGATTTCACGCCGCTTGAAGTCCACTGTCCGGTCCACCACGAAGCGTGAGGAATCCAGCCACCTGTTGGCACCTCCTCGCCCCATCCCGGCTGGTCCGGGGTCGAATGTCCTGCCCGGGGCCCCTCCTGCCGCGGCCGGCACCGTGAATGCGGGACGGGGCTCGGCGGGGACCACCTCGTTCACCAGGTACACGATCTTGCTCCCCGAGTAGGGGGGCGTCTGTTCGTGGCGAATGACCCGGGGGCCAGCGCCCTGAGTCAGAACAAGGTGGGTTCCGTCACCCGACCACGAGAGCGAGGCCACCTGGAAGTCGATCGTGGTTGCGCGGTGGTCGCTGCCGTCGAGCAGCGAGCGCACCCGGACCTCGGGTGGCTTCGCGTCGGCGACCACGTACGCCACCCGGCTTCCGTCCGGTGCCACCGCGATGCGGCTTCCGGGCGACGTGGGCCAGACTGGCTGCGGCGCCCCGCTTCCATCCGACGGAACCTGCATGAGGTTCCCCGCACGCATGAAATAGACGGTACGGCTGTCGGCACTCCAGAACACCCCGGCGACCGCCTCTCCGCCCGATGTGACAGCACGAGGCTGCGCGGAGCCGTCAGCGGTCACCACGTACAGGTCGGCGACGCCGGCCCTCTCCCACATGAAGGCGATCGAGCGGCTGTCGCGCGACCATACCGGGTTCGACGGGTGCTTGATGTCGATGAGCGCATCGATCGTGATGCGGCTCGCACCGCGCGGCGCCGGGGGAACGGTCTCTTGGCCCCGGCTCGTGTGGACTGCCGACAGCGCGCCCAGCGCGAGGCCGGGGACGAGGACCAGGAAACCAAGGTGCCCGGTGAAGCTGCTCATGGTCGCCCTCCCGGGTGGTCAGGTGTGCGCGATCGCGGAGACGATAACACACTGCGGCAGGCGGTATGCGGTTGACAGTTCGCGGTAGGCGGTGGAAGTTGGCGGTGGGCGGTGGCAGTTGGCGGTAGGTGGTGGGGAGCCGCCTTCTACATTCTCAACTCTCCATTCTCAATTCTAGAACGCGTCCCCGTGCCACCAGGCGAGGTCGGCCCCGGCGAGAGGCGGGATGATCTCGAAGCCGCCCAGCGGCGCGACCATCATGGCAATCTGCGGTGCTTCCGACCGCAGCACTTTGAGCTGCGGGGGGAGGAATCCCGGGGGGAGCCAGGCGCGGATCTGCGTCCTGCCACCGGCGCGCGCGAGCATTGCCTCTACGATGGCGCCCACCCGCGCGCCGGACGGGTCGCGGTCGCCGCACTCGGTGATCATCCAGGTACTCGCCGATTTCCAACGCCACCGCGTAGGCCGCCGCCCGGCCGCCTTCTTCCACGACGAGGAACTCGACCTGCCGGTGTCCCGGCCGGCCGCAGGCCGCCAGAAGCCGCTTCTTCGCGTGCGCGTAAGCGATGTAGGTGGGGTCGCGGAGGAGCGTGAACCGGAAGCCGTCGGCCTGCATCGCATTCATCTCGGCCAGCGCAGGCACGTCGCGCGGGTCGCCGGAGCGCAAGGCGATGCCCTTGGGGGAGGGCGTCTTCCTGGTCCCGAGCAGGACCTGGCGGAGGGGCACGGTCCGGAAGCCGAACTGTTCGTAGTAGGAGGGAGCGATTTCAGAGAACAGCACGGCGAGGCGGCAGCCGTCGGCGGCGGCGGCGGCCAGGACATGGCCGATGAGCTCCCCGGCGTGCCCGCGCCGGCGACGCCTGGCCGGTGTGAATACCGCGCCGAGGCCCACCACGGGGACTTCGCGCCCCTCGAAGCGCGCGCGGAGGCGGTAGACCTTCGCGGTGGCCAGCCAGTCCGAACCCTCGACCAGCGCCACCCGGCGCAGCTGGCTGGCGCCCCAGGGCGTCGCGAGTTGCGCGGCGTTGTAGCGGGCGTACCCGTCCTGTCGAGACCCTCCCCCCACAGCGGGAAGGTCTCGTCCAGGATCTGCTGGAGCAGCGCACCGGTCGCGCAAACGACGACGGCCATCCTGCTTACCTGTACGCGAACGCGTTCCTCGATGTTGAAGCCCCGCCGGCGGCTTTCGTCGACGATGGTCTTGCCGGGGAGCGCTTGCTCCACCGAGACCACCCCCGGGCGCACCTGCCGGTTCACCGCGGCTATGAGCATGATCGACGCGTGCCAGCCGGTGAGCCGTTGCATGGCGGTGAACCCGGTCCGCTCGTCGTACCGGTCCACGAGCTCCACGACCGCCTCCGCGGACCGGCCCTTCGTGAGGCCGATGCCCTTCACGCGCATGACGCAGACGTCCTTGAAATCCTCGCGCTGGATCTGCGGGGCCAGCAACGCGTGGAACACGTCGCGCGGCACCACCTGCTGGCCGCCCACGTTGATGGGTTCGAGGCCCAGCAGGCCGAGGTCCGCGAAGGCCTTGAACTGCGCCACGTGCCCCGGGTAGCGGAGCGTCTTGTTCTCGAGGCGCACGAGCTTGCCCTCGAAGGTCCAAGGCGCGGTTGAGAGGCCGCCAGAGGTCACGAACGCCTCCAGGCGGCCAATGGGCTCCGGGAACTCCAGCAACTCGTAGCCGGAGAAGCAGGGAACCGGCGTGACGCGGCCGTCGCGAAGGAAGTAAGCGTCGCCGTCGTACTCGTTGGTGAGGCCGCCGAGCGCGAACGCGCAGGCGTAGTTCCACGGCGGCTGCGGGTCCTGGGGCAGGCCCCCGTCCCAGATCAACACTTCCTTCGGCTCCTCGAGGAGCGACATGACGTAGGTGCCGAGCGAGATGTTCAGGCCGGGGCCCATCCCGCAGTCCGGTACCACGCAGACGCCGGCCGCGCGCGCCTCGCCGTCCAGCTCGAGCTGCTGCCGGACCACGCCGGTGTTCCCGCCGAAGTCCGTCAGGTGGACGCCCTTCTCGATGGCCAGGCGTGTCAGGGCGAGGTTGAACGTGAAGTGCACCGAGCTGATGCACCCTTTCGCCTCCGTCGAGGTAGGGCCGGACCGCGCCGATGTTCCCTGCGTCCGTCGCCGCCCCCTTCGCGACCTCGCGCCCGAGCAGCCGGTTCAGGCGGGCCGCGCCGCCCTCCGCCGCGTCCTTGTCGATGTCGAGCAGCTGGATTTCGGTCGGCCCCGCCGAACACCGCCAGGTCGTACGCCGCCGCCACGCCCTGCCGCCCCGCGCCAATCACCACGTATTTCATGGAAGTCTCCAGGCAGAAATCGGAAATCAGAAGACAGAAATCAGAAGACCGAGGACGGAAGACAAAACGTCAGAAGTCGGGCCGGAAGCCTCCGGCCTCACGCAGAGCCGAGCCGGCTCTGGGAGTCCCGGCGAGCCTCGCCGCAGCTCGCCAAGGGCGAGCGAGGGTGGGCCACTTTCCGGATTAGAGTCCAGCCGAGCGGGAGCCGGTCGAGACGACCAGCGCGTGGAGGATGAGGTGGAGCGGAATGCGGGGGGCCATCCAGCCGACGCTACTATGCGGTTGGAGGGGTGTCAAGGGAACCGAGGTAGTGGTCAGTGGCCGGTGGCCAGTGGTCAGCGGATCACGCGTGACGAACTGTCCACTGGCCACTGTCCACTGGCCACTGAAAACCAGCCGCTATCTGCCCGCGTCCAAATCATTCCAATTCAGGATCGCGTTGAACCCGAGGAAGAACGTCCCGTGGGTCTGCCAGCGCCAGTAGGGGCGCGTGGCGAACATCACCACGTGGCCCTTGCCGACCGGGGAGTCCACCACCACGGCGCGGCCGGAAAGCGCCTCGCCGCCGACCAGGCCGCCGCTGAGCAGCATGTCGTTCGGGTTGGCGGGGAACCGCAGGATGACACGTGCGCCCGGCCCCGCCGGCCTGCATCGCCCCTCCCCGGCCGCCCTGGCCCATCCCGGCCCCGGGTCGCCTCGCCGCGCCCAGCGGCTGGGCGTTGCGGCGGCCCCTCCAGCGTCGTGAGGGTGTCGGGCACCGCGTTCGGCGTGAGGTTCATGCCGACACCCGGAATCTGGGCGCCGCCGCGGCCGCCGCCGAATCCTCCTCCGCCAAACCCGGCCGACAAGACCGGCGCCTGGCTGAAGTACACCGGCAGCACGTCCTGGTTGTAGCCGTACGCGATCGGGCTCTTCTTGTCCGTGAAGAGCGCCTTCAGGATCGACCCGCGCGCGAAGAGGCCGGACGGCTCCTCGACCGTGACGCCCTGCGTGATGCCGTAGGTCGGGAAGATCGTGGACGTGGAGCCCTCGGTGATCAGCAGGCCGCCCTGCTCGACGAACTTCGCCAGGTGCGCCAGCCCTTCGAGCCCCATGCCGCCGCGGATGTCGTCGGCCGAGTCCTGCACGCCGAGGTTCGGCGTCAGCTCGCTCTTCTTGTACGGGATCGGCTCGCCAGTCATCGGCAGGCCGTTCACCTGCGACTGCGGCGTCCCACCCACGTGCGGGAAGATGATCACGTTGTACTTCGCCCGCAGGTTGCCCTCGCGCAGCTTCGTGTCGCCGAAGTAGGTGTAGGGGACCTTGAACTGGTCGAGCGCGAGGCGCACCCAGCCCTCGTCCTGCGTCCGCTGCCAGGAGTGCACGTAGCCGATGCGCGGCGCGTCGAGGTCGTGCGTCTTCACCGTGGGGGCGGCCGCCACGGCGTAGCCTGTCAGGCCCAGCTCCTTGAGCGCCGGGTCCACCTTGGCGGCGTCCGCGTTCGGGATGATGAAGGCGCCCGCCTGGAACTTCCGCCCGGCAGCCTCGAACGCCTCCTCGGCCGCCGTCATCTTCACGTCCTTCAGCGCGAAGCGGAAGGTGACCAGCTTGTTGTCCACGTTGTGCTCGACGATCACCGTGCCGCCGGTGCCCGTGATCCCGCCGGCGGGCTTGACGTCGCCGGTCAGCAGCGTCATCGGCTGGTCCAACACCGCCTTGTCGTCCACGCGGTGGACCACCAGGTTGCGCATGAGGGTGGCGCTCCACCCGGTGTCGTCGTAGGGCGAGGGATTCTGCGGCGCGAAGAACTGCGTCCCGAGCAGCGTCTTGATCAGCACGCTGTACGGCTGGTCGAGCCGCAGGACGTAGTCACCGGCCGCCACCTGCACGTTGCCCGCCTTGAACGCCGCGTTGGCGGTGTGGACCTCGGCCCCCTGCATCCGCAGCATGTTGACCGTGGCGACCGCCTCGCCGCGGCGGTACTGGCCGGCAGGGATGACGAAGGCGTGCGGCGCCTCGGCCTTCCCGCGCTCCACCGCGCGGCGGCCCTTCAGGTAGAAGTTCTCGAGCATCTGCTCACGGTTCTTCGCCGTGTACTGCAGCGCGAGGAGCACCCCGCTCTGCTGGATGTTCACGTTGTTGCGCGGGCCCCACTTGATGCTCGCGAGCGGCGGGTTCGGCCGGTACCACTCACGGCTCGTCTGGCGTGGCGCCCAGGCGCAGCTCCTGGTTGCCCGGGCCGTAGCTCTGGGTCTCGTAGAAGCGGCCGATCGAGTTGCGCAGGTTGGCGATGAAGAAGAGGTAGTTCGGCGTCCAGCCGTCGTAGAACCCGCCGGTCCACACGCCGGGCACGCCGCGCTTGGTCATCTCGCTGACCTCGTGCTTGGCAATCATCCACCACTCGTCCACCACCAGCGGATCGAGGTCGGGGTTGTACGGGCCGGCGCCGGTGGACGCGTAGAGGTAAGGGATGGACTCGTGCAGGTCGTGCAGGACCGTTGGCTTCCACTCGAGGAACGCGCGCAGCACGTGCTGGGTGAGCTTCAGGCCCACGCCGATGCCATCGCGATTGTTGTCGTGGGCCACGTACTGCCCCCACCAGATCAACGGCATGTCCGGCTGGTCTTCTTCCGGTAGTAGAGGTTGTCCACGACCTTCTCGCGGCCGTCCACCTCCAGCACCGGCGTCAGCGCCACGATCACGTTGCCCCGGATGTTCTGGATGAAGGGCGTCTCCTCGACGGCGAGCCGGTACGCCAGCTCCATCTCCATCTCGGCGCTGCCGGTCTCGCCCGAATGGAGGTTGCCGGTGGCCCAGTAGATCGGCTTGCCCGTGGCGATCAGCTGGCGCGCCTGCGCCTCGGTCAGCTTCCGCGGATCCGCCAGGTCGTTGGCGATCTTCTTGTACTTGTCGAGCGCCTTGATCGTGGCCTCGTCTGCGACGAAGACCATGATCATGTCGCGGCCCTCGTCGCTCTTGCCGATCCGGAACAGCTTCACCCGCGGCGACGCCTTCTCGAGCGCCTCCATGTACCGCAGGATGTCCTTGTAGTAGGTGAGCTCGTCCGGCGTCCCCGGGATCCGCCCGAAGAACTTCAGCGGCGACGGCACCGTGTCCGACGCCGGCAGGTGGTCCACCAGTTCGGTGATGACGCGCGGGTCCTGCGTGAACTCCTTGATCTTCGCCGTGTACTCGGCGTCGATCTTCTGGGCTTTCTGCACGGCGGCCTTCTGGGGCGCCGTGCCGATCACGACCGCCGGCGCGGCCGCGACCAGGGCGAGGATACCGGCGAACAGGAACGTGCGCGTGAGGCGCCGTGACATCTGGACCTCCTGGACTGAAACGCGGGGCCGGGGGACGGGCCGTTATAGATCAGAACGGAGGAATTGAGAACTGAGAATTGAGAATGGAGAATGGAGAACGAGACCGAGGGCGGGGGCGGAAGACGGAGGGCGGTAGGCGACAGGCGGACGGCGAAGGCGGAGCCTGCCCGCCGAAGCTTGCACTTTGAACCTGCGAGCGAAGGCGGAGCCTGCCCGCCGAAGCATGCACTTTTGAACCTGCGAGCGAAGGCGGAGCCTGCCCGCCGAAGCATGCACTTTTGAACCTGCGAGCGAAGGCGGGTGGCAGCCCCGTTGCACCAGTAGCGGGCATGTTCGAGCCTTTCAGGAATCTGCCCCTCAGTTGGGGGGAACTCTTCAAGCGCACCGTCAAGGAGTCCATCCAGGACGGCGTGACGGGCCTCGCGGCCCAGCTTGCGTACTACTTCTTCCTGGCGCTATTCCCGGCGCTGCTGTTTCTCGTGGCGCTCGCGAGCTTCTTCCCGGTTGAACAGCTGATGGACGAGATCACCGGCGCACTGGCCAGGTTCGCACCGGGCGACGTCCTGAAGATCGTGCAGGAACAGCTGACCCGCATCTCCAACAGCGATCACGGCGGCCTCCTGACCCTCGGCTTCGTGGGGACCCTCTGGTCCACTTCCGCCGCGATCACCGGCCTCATCGACACGCTGAACAAGGCCTACGAGATCGAGGAAGGCCGCCCGTGGTGGAAGGTCCGGCTGACCGCGGTCGGCCTCACGCTTGGCGTGGGCCTGTTCATCCTGCTCTCGTTCGCGGTGATCATCCTCAGCCCGATCCTGGTCGAACCGATGGCCGGCTACTTCGGCATGGGTGAAACCTTCCGCTGGACCTGGGCGCTGGCGCAGTGGCCGGTCGTCTTCCTCCTCGTCGCCATCGGCATCGGGATGATTACTACTTCGGCCCGGACGCCGAGCAGAGCTGGGAATGGCTGACACCCGGCTCGCTGCTCGCCACGCTGCTGTGGATCCTCGCGTCCCTCGGCTTCCGCTTCTACCTGACCAACTTCGGCAACTACAACGAAACCTACGGCGCAATCGGGGGCGTGATCATCGCGCTGCTGTGGCTCTACATCACGGGCATCGCCTTCCTGGTCGGCGCGGAGCTCAACGCCGAGATCGAGCACGCGTCCCCGCACGGCAAGGCGCCCGGGGAGAAGCGTCCTGGCGACAAGAAGAAGGTCGGACGCCTGGCCGCCGAGGCGTACGCGAGGGCCAGGGGAGCCGTGTCGAGCGGGCGACGCTGGCTGACGCCCGGCGCGGCGCCGTCACCCGCCAGCGCGCCGGCCATGGCGACGGCGGCGAACCATGCCCCGGACGGGTCGGCCGGAACACGTCGCGACACGCCAATCCACCCGCTCCGCCGCGTGACCGACCGGAAGCTGGGGTTTGGCGGGTGGGTGGTCGGCGCAGGACTGGCGGTGGCTCAGGTGGTCATCGCGTGGAGACGGCGAGTCCGCGGGTGAACACGGAATTGAGAATTGAGAATGGAGAATTGAGAAAGGAGAATGGGGAGGGAGGCACACCATGGAGCGCGACGAAGTCGAGCGACGGCTGCGGGAGTTGGACGGCTGGCGGCTCGCCGACAGCGCGATCGAGAAGACGTTCACCTTCGCGGGGTTTCCAGAGGCGGTTGAGTTCGTCCGCCGCCTCGTGGCCGGCGCCGAGGAAGCGGACCACCACCCCGACGTCACGATCAACTACCGGCGCGTCACCCTCAGTTACTCCACGCACAGCGAGGGTCGAATCACGGAGAAGGACTTCGCAGGAGCTGCCAGGGCGGACAGCGTGGCAGGAAACCCGCCGTCATTTGGCAACTGACCACTTGGCGATTGACCATTTGATTCGTGAAATCAACTTGCTCCCTGGTCAACTGGTCAGTCGACAACTAACCGCCTTCAGGTTCTGAATATCCCCGTCGTCTTCTTGAGCACCGTGAAGACGACGAAGATTGCCGCCGAGACGCCGAAGAACCAGCCCCAGACGGGATCGGGCCGGGGCGTGGCGCCCGCGAGTGCGCGGCGCGAGACGTCGAGCACGAACACGACCGAGGCGATCGCCATCAGGCCGTGAAACTCGCGGCCCAGCACCCGCTTCCAGACAAAGGCCGTGTCGCTCGGCACGTACGCCGACAGCCTGGGGATCATCGCCGGCACGCCCTCCGCCCACCGCCGGAACTCCTCGCCAAACCGTTCCTCGAGAAACGCCTCCTCGCGGGCCGCAATTCGCTCGTGATAGAGCAGTCCGAGCAGGAGGACGATGACGGCGACGTACCAGCGGGTCGTGAACGCCCCCAACCCGACGGCGGTCATGGTATTGCCGAGATACAAGGGGTGGCGGACGATCGAATACAACCCCGTCGTCCGAAGCTGCGAGGCACGGGGACTCGTCGTGCTCCGCTCGGATGTCCCCTCGGGCGCGGTGCCGATGGCCACGATGCGGATGAGCAGGCCGCAGATCGCAAAGGCGACGGCCGCCACTTGCACCACCTTCGCGGCCGGTGGGAGATCGGCCGGCAGCCCGGCGTCCAGGATCCCGAGCGCGAACACGGGGAGCATCAGCAGGGGCAGCTGCCCGCGATGCTTGAAGAGGGTGTCGCCCGAGCGGGCGAAGTGGTCGGCAAGCCTCATGGAGCGGCAATTATGCCTCATCCGCTTCCCGCCTCCTCGCGAGAACTGCCGCCCGGCGGGGACGGGCGCGGGCGGCAGGAGAGGGCAGCCGAACGAAAACTCGGAGCAAAGCAGGTGATACACCGGGGCACGCCTATTGCTGAACTCACCGCTGACCGAGGAGTTTCGTGATGGTTGCCAAGCCCGTTGCCTTTGCAGTGATCGCCGTGACGTGCCTTGCCGCCGCGGTTGGGGGCGCTTATGTCGCGAGCGTGCGGGAACCCCGGAGCCCGAAACCGCAAGTGTTAGGTCAGACGACAGAATCTGCAACCCCAAAGCCTGTCGTCTCGGAGCCGAAGGTCCCGGCGCCGGCCGAGGAGGGCGTGGATCCGAGGGTGCCTGCCCGGGCCCCGGCGACCCCATCCGAGCCCTCCCGATCGGCAACCCCCGACAGCCGTCGCTTCGCCGTGAAGTCACCTCAAGGGGAATCAACCCGGACCGCCACGGCCCGGAAGGGCGATCCCAGCGCAAACCCCGGTGGGCGGGGGGCTTCGGAGGCGGGCAGCCCGAAGGCGGCGGATTCCCAGGGCGTCGGAGAGCACCGGGCCCCGGCAGCGGCCGACGCGACGGTGACTGCCGCCGAGACCGACCCTCCGCCGCAGAAGCCGTGGCCCGGTTCCCCCGCCGCTCCTCCGGTCGCGGCCGACGGTGTTGCCGCATCCGGCGTCGAGGTGCCGGCGGTGGCCGTCCCGCCGCTCGCATTTCCGCCCCGGCGGCAGCGCACTTTCGACGAGATCGTCGTTCCTGCGCAGTCGGTCCTCGGACTCTCGCTCGAGACGCCCCTGAGTACCGAGCAGTCACGCGTCGAGGATCGCGTCGAGGCGCGGGTGACTCGCGACGTGATCATCGAGGGCAAAGTGGCGATTCCGGCTGGCACCCGCGCGATCGGTTCGGTGACGATAGTGGAGCGAGGCGGCAAGGTGAAGGAGCGCGCCCGGCTGGCGTTTCGATTCCACACACTCCGGCTGCCGGACGACACGGAACTCGGGGTCAGCACCGAGCCGATCTATCGCGAGGGCGAGAGTGTCGGCAGGAAGAGCACCACCCGCATCGGCGGCGCCGCGGGAGTCGGGGCCGTGATCGGGGCGATCCTCGGCGGCGGAAAAGGGGCAGCCATTGGCGGCGGCCTCGGTGCCGCGGGCGGGGCCGCTACCGTTATGGCCGGCGACCGTCAGGCAGTAGTGCTGCGCGCGGGGATGCCCTTGAGCGTGCGCACGGAGGCGGCGTTCACGGTGACGGTGGAGCGGTAACGAATCGTCCAGGGTTTACGGTCAACAGTTGAGGGTCCAGCACGCGTGACAGTGTGACGGGGCCCTGAACTGTCAACCCTAAACGTCACTCTGGGGGCTTCCGTTCGCATCCCGGCCACGCCCCGGATAGAATGCCCGGGATGATCACACCGCGATTCTCCCGGATCGTCCTTCTCCTTGCTTTCCTGACGACCCCCGCCGCTTCCCGGCCGCTTGCCTTGGGCCAGCAGCCGCCGCCGCCGGTGCAGCCCCCGGCCGGCGCGCAACCCGCCTCGGCGCAGCCAGCCTCGCCGCCTGGCCTCCACGGCGTTCGCAACTTCACCAGCGTCGATTCGACGTTCGCCTTGGGGGGAGCGCTCGCCGAGGGCTCGATCGCCGCCCTGAAGGAGGCGGGGTTCGTTACGGTGGTGAACCTCCGCGCGGCGTCGGAGGAGGGCGCGAACGTCGAGGCCAACACCGAGGCGGCGAAGTTGGCAGGCATTCGCTACGTCCATCTCCCCTTCGTCCCGGCGTCCCCCGACGCCACGAAGGTGGACGAGTTCCTGAAGATCGTGTCCGACCCCGCCAGTCAGCCGGTGCTGCTGCACTGCGCCAGCGGCGGCCGCGCGTCGATGTTCTGGGCGATCAAGCGGGTGCTCATCGACGGGTGGACCTTCGAGAGGGCCGTGGCCGAGCTGCCCGAGCGGTCGAAGACCTGGAGCGAGCCGCTCAAGACGTTCATGCTCGAGTACCTGAAGCGAAAGCAGGGCTGAAGCCCTGCTCCGACCGGAGCCTCACGCTGCGGTGTCGTCGCCTGCGACAGCACAGCTTGGATCTCCGGCAGGGCAGCCTTGCCTGCCCCGCGGAGGCAACCATGAGTGACGAGCCGACGAGCCGGTCCGCCGGCGACATGGATCCGGAGTCGTTCCGGCGAGAGGGTTACCGGGTCGTGGACTGGATCGCGGACTACTTCGCGAACCCTGAGCGTTACCCGGTGTTGTCGAGGGTGAAGCCGGGCGAGGTTCGCGAGTCGCTGCCTGCCCGGGCGCCGGAGCAGGGCGAGGAGTTCGCCGAGATCCTCCGGGACTTCGACCGCCTGATCGTCCCCGGCATCACCCACTGGAACCACCCGGGCTTCTTCGCCTACTTCGCAATAACCGGGAGCGCGCCGGGCGTGCTCGCGGAATTCCTGTCCGCCGCGTTGAACGCGCAGGGAATGCTGTGGCGCACCTCGCCCTCGGTCACCGAGCTGGAGGAGGTCACGCTCGGCTGGCTGCGCGACCTGATGGGGCTCCCGCCCGCCTTCGACGGCGTGATCTACGACACGGCGTCCGTCTCGAGCCTGCACGCGCTGGCCGCCGCGCGCGAGGCGCTCGTGCCTGGCGTCCGGCGCGACGGGATGCCGGGCCGGCCCGACCTGCCGCGCTACCGCGTGTACTGCTCGGAGCACGCTCATTCGTCCATCGACAAGGCGGTCATTCTGATCGGCCTGGGTCATGATGGCCTGCGGAAGATCCCCGCCGACACGGATACCGGATGCGTCCGGCGGCCCTCGCGGCGGCCCTCGCGGAGGATCGCGGGTCGGGCATCGTCCCGCTCGCCGTCGTCGCGACGGTAGGCACGACGTCCACGACCAGCGTGGACCCCGTCGACGAGATTGCGGCGATTTGCGAGCGGGAGGGCGCGTGGCTGCACGTGGACTGCGCGTACGCCGGAGTCGCGGCGATCATCCCCGAGTACCGGCACATCCTGCACGGAGTTGACCGCGCGCAATCGGTGGTCGTCAACCCGCACAAGTGGCTCTTCACGCCCTTCGACCTGAGCGCGTTCTACTGCCGTCGAATGGACGTGCTGAAGCAGGCGTTTTCGCTGACACCCGAATACCTGCGGACGACCGACCCCGGCACCGCTCGTAACCTCATGGATACCGGCGTTCAGCTTGGCCGCCGCTTCCGGGCGCTCAAGCTGTGGATGATCCTCCGCTACTTCGGGGCCGAGGGCATCCGCGAGCGGCTGTCCGAGCACATGCGGCTGGCCCGGCTGTTCGCCTCGTGGGTGGATGCCGATCCCGGCTTCGAGCGAGTTGCCCCGGTTCCGTTCAGCGTCGTCTGCTTTCGTGCCGTGCCGAGAGGCCGCTCCTGGAGCGAGCCCGAGCTCGAAGCGCTGAACCAGGGTCTGCTGGACCGCCTCAACAGGACGGGCGAGGTCTTCCTTTCGCACACGAAGCTCGACGGTCGATTCGTGCTTGCGGCTGGCCGTGGGCAACCTGCGAACCGAGGAGCGTCACGTGCGCCGGGCTTGGGATCTCGCGCGCGAACTGCTCAACACGGGGGCCTGAGACTGGCTCCAGCCCGTCTTCTTCTCGATTCTTCCATTCTCAATTCTCAATTCTCCATTCTCAATTCTGTAGTTCCTCCCTCCTCCGGGGCATGCCCATTGCAGCCGCCATGTCGTGGCGGAGGCTCTGCACGAGCCTGTCTGGATGCATATCTGGCCCGGAAGGGCTGGCGAAGGAGAGATCACGGGTATGAAGGTACGAAAACTGATTCTGCTGAGCACGCTGGCGCTGCTTCTGGCTGCCCCGTCCGCACACGCGGACTGGTTCGTCTCGCCGCTGATCGGCGTGAACTTCGAGGGCGACACGAACGGGGACAGTCGCCAGCCGCCGTTCGGCGTGTCGTTCGGCTACATGGGAGGCGGCTTCCTTGGATTCGAGGGGTCGCTGATGTACACGTCGTCGTTCTTCGGGGACCGGGATCTGATCGGCGACAACAACGTGATGAGCGTCATGGGCAACATGATCGTGGGGGTGCCCATTGGCGGGGCACTTCAGGTGCGGCCCTACGTGTCGGGCGGCGTCGGGCTGCTGCGGCAGCGAATCGGCGGTGGCGCGGACGACTTGTTCGACGTCAACAACGACGACTTCGGGTTCAACGTGGGCGGCGGCGTGATGGGCTTCTTCCACCCGAACGTCGGCCTCCGCGGCGACGTCCGCTACTACCGCTCCTTCGAGGACAGACCCGACGCGGAGTTCGCGGGGATTGACCTCGGCTTCGGCGCGGGCCAGTTCGACTTCTGGCAGGCGACCGTTGGCGTGGCGTTCAAGTTCTAGATCGATACGGGCAGCGGGCAGCGGCGCCCGCTGCCCCGCCTCCGCTGGCCTCGATTCTTTTGCACGCAATCTCGCCCGGCCTCCGTCCCTTCAGCGCTTTCCTGCCCTAGATTAATCGTCGGACGACCACCACGCGTCGCTCCGGGAGGCGCTCATGCGTCAGCAGCGGGCCCGCTGCCGCAGGGTATCAACCCTGCTCTTCCTGCTCGCCGGGGTTCTGCCTGCTGCCGCCCACGCGCAAGGCAGCGAGATATCGGGCCGGGTGACCGACGCCGCAGGGGCCGCGCTCGCGGACGTAAGCGTTACCGTCAGAGGTACAGCGCTCCTCCTCCCACGATCGACATCGACGACTCCCGCCGGCAGCTACCGGTTCGACGCCCTCCCGGCCGGCACTTACGAAGTGACGTTCCAGCGTGACGGGTTCCACGACCGAGAGTCGCGCGGCTTCCGGATCGGCACCGGCCTGCGAGCCACGCTCGACGCCCGGCTGGAAACAAATCATGGGGACCTGGGCGAGCAGGAAATACCCGGGGGAGATTCAACGGCCGTCTTCACCCGTGCGGCAGCCAACCGCTTCAGGGGAAGCGCGTGGGGCAGCCTCGTCGACCACCGGCTGCAGTCCACCAACCTGACGCCGGAGCTTGCCGCGCAGGGGGCAGGCTTCGGGAATCCCGTCAGGCGGGAGACGGAGGTCGGGGCCGAGGCGGGCGGCCCGATCTGGGCCAACAAGGCGTGGATGACCGTTTCCGCGGACCGGACCGACACGAACGTCGGCGTGATTGGCTTCTACACGCCGGCCTGTTCCAACGAGGACGGCACACCGGCAGGCGCAGCCGCGCTGCGGGTGACGTGCCTGCAGGCGGACATCACGCGGGTCGAGCACGCGACGGTCAGGATGCAGTACCAGTGGAGCCCGGCTCACAGGACCACTGTTGTCTGGGGCCGGTCGGAGACGCGCAAGCCCACGCGCGGCGCGTCGGCCTACAACAGGCTCGAGCACACGAACCGTCAGTCGGACCTCGGCCTGGCGCAGCCCTTCCAGGCCGAGCATCACGGCGTCTTGTCGAACCGCCTTCTCATCGACGCCAGGTACCTGGTACAGCGACGCCAGCTTCATCCTCGACTTCCAGGAGCCTGGCCTCGGCGCCGTGCAGGGCGCGTACGATCGGTTCACGCTCGTGCAGTGGCGATTGGCCGTGCAGACGGAGCATCGGCTCCCGGCCACGCAGGTCTCCGTGACGGCGCGCCGCGTCTCGCGGGGTGAGGGGCCCGGGCGCCACGAAACGAGCATCGGCCTCGAGGTGGTCAACCGATCGGCGCGGCGGATTCGACCGGACCGGCGGCGGCGCGGTCGCGGTCTTCGACAGCCGCAGTGGATTCCAGCGGCCGTACCAGGCGCGTCTCGTGCGGGACGGCGAGACGAGCCACTGGGAACGCCACTGGTCGCTGTTCCTCGGGGAGTCCTACGCGCGCGGGCGCCTCGCGCTCGACGCGGGGGTCCGGCTGGACGTCCAGGACGACCGCGCGCGGCCGGCGACGATCCCCGCCAACCCGCTGCTGCCGGATCTGCTCCCCGCCGTGCGATTCCCCGGTGCCGATTCGAACGTCGTCTACAAGGACGTATTGCCGCGGCTCGAGGCAAAATGGACGCTGGGCAGCGACGCGCGCACCCTGGTTCGAGCCGGCTTCGCGCGGTCGCGCGCGATTGGCAACACGACCTCGGCGCCTTTGCAGCCGACCGGTCAGACGCGCCTGGTCTACTGGTGGGACGATGCCGACGGCGACGGGCTGGTGCGGCGCGAGGAGTTGGACTTCACGCGGGGCTTTGCCGCCACGCCTTCGCCCAACTACGACCCCGACCGGCCGTGGGCGGTACGAACGCCGGCCGCCGTGGACGCCGGCCTGCGCAACGTCGCCACCGAAGAACTGACGGTGGGCGTCGAACGACAGGTGACACGGCGCTTGTCGGTGAGGGCGACCTACGGCTCGAGGTGGATTCACCGCGTCCAGGGCACCTACAGGGTCGATGACGATGGTTCCGCGGTGAGCTCGGACACCTTCTACCCGGTTTCCTGGGGGCCGGTCACGTGCCCGGCAGGTGCCGCCTGTCCGATTGTCACATTCTTCGAGCGCGCAGACCCCCTCCCCGCCTTCACGCTCTTGCGGAACGACGGGAGGCACGGCCGCCACCACGGCGTGGACTTCGTTCTCCACAAGCGCCGGGCACAGGGTTGGATGCTCGACGTTGCGTTGAGCTGGAGCCGCGCGCGGTGGTTCCTCCCCCAAGCGACGCGCGATTACACCGATCCGACGAACGTCGCGATGTGGAATGGCACCGAGTACTCGATGTCCGGGTCTCGCTGGACAGGCACGCTTCGGGGGAGCACCCGGCTCCCTTGGGGACTCGAGGCGGCAGCCGTCCTCACCGCGCGAGACGGCCTCCCGTTCGCGAGGGTGGTGACGAGCCCGAACCGCCAGGCCCTGGGAGCCACCAGCGTGCTCACCGGTCGATACGGGTCGGAGCGATACCCCGCCGTGCGCACCCTCGACTGTCGGATCGAGCGGAGGTTCGTCGTGGGACAGCTCGTGCTCACTCCTTCGCTGAGCGTGTTCAACACGGCCAACGCCGGCACCGTCCTGCGGCGCAACCCGACGCAGAACAGCCAGGCCGCCAACGCCGTCACGCAGATTCTCCCTCCCCGCTCGGCCCGGCTCGAGTTGCGCGCCTCGTGGTAGCCAGTCCCCCTCCTGGTGCCCCCAAGCGATTTGTCGCCCGTGGCTGGCTCCATCCGTCGTCCGCTGCCAGCCCATGCGTGACTCTTCTTGCGGCGCGGGGAATCCGGTGCCAATCTAGTACCGTCCTCGCGTGGCACACCATGCTGATCCCGACACTCGACTTGAAGGGCGGCAAGGTCGTTCAGTTGGTCCAGGGCGAGCGGGTGGCGATCGAGACGAGCGAGATCTCCCGCTGGGTCCGCCGCTTCCGGCACTGTCCCCTGGTTCAGCTGATAGACCTCGACGCAGCCATGGGCACGGGCACGAACGACGCCCTGATCCGCCGCGTCTCGGCCACGCTCAATTGCCGGGTGGGCGGGGGGATCCGCTCGGCCGATCGGGCCCAGCAGGTGGTGGAGGCCGGTGCCCGCAAGGTCATCTTGAGCTCGGCCCTGTTCAAGGAGGGCCATCCCGACGTGGGTTTCATCAGCCGCGTCTGCGACGCGGTGGGTCGGGACCGGGTGATCGTGGCGGTTGAGGCCCGCGGCGGCCGGCTGGTCATAAACGGCTGGCGAACCAGCCTTGCCATCACGCCCGTCGAAGCCATCAAGGTGCTCGAACCGTACTGCGACGAGTTCCTCTACACCAACGTGGACCAGGAAGGGTTGATGCAGGGGATGGACATGGAGAGCGTCCGCGCGGTGCGTGCCGCGACGGGCCGCCGCCTGTCGGCCGCCGGCGGCATCACCAGCCGGGAGGAAGTGGACGCCCTCCAGGAGATGGGCGTGGACGCCGTCGTCGGGATGGCGATCTACACGGGGAAACTGCCTCTGTGCCCGGAGAGGCCGGAGAAGACCGCCCAGCGCTGACCTCGGCCTCTTGCACGCTGTCCTAGACTTAGACTAGGCCTCCCGTTTCCTGCATTCCGCATTCTGCATCTTGCATTCTGCATCTTGCATCTTGTACCGCCGCCCCGGGGCAACCTTTCTCCCCCGCGTCCCGTCTATCGGGATACGGAGGAGAACGACATGAAGCGTGTGCGCCCAACCCTGATCGCTGTCGCGCTAGCCTGCCTGCTGCCCGCCGTCACGCTTGCGGCGGCCGTCACCGACACCCAGACGGAAAAGGTGCACCGCGCGGTGCCGATGGGGCCGAACGGGACGCTGAAGCTCCACAACTTCTCCGGAACCGTGACGATCACAGGGGCCGACGTCCAGAACGTCACCGATCGACGCCGTCCGCCGCGCGCCGCAGGACCGCCTCGACCGGATCAAGCTCGACATCCAGTCCGAAGGTTCGACGGTGACCATCGAGGCCAACAAGAAGGTCCCCGGGGCGGGCGACCTCGACAACAATAACGTGGTCGAGACGGACTTCGAGATCCAGGTGCCGCGTGACGCGGTCCTCGACGTCGACGTGTTCAGCAGCCCCGTCACGGTTCGCGGGGTGAACGGGCGGCTCGACGTCACGAGCTTCTCGGGCGGCGCTGATGCTGAACGACGTGGCCTCGCCCACCAAGGCGAAGACGTTCTCGGGGAGGATCGACCTGGAGCTGGCAAGCCACGTGACGCAGCCGGAACTCGACTTGGAAACCTTCTCGGGGGCAATCGAGTTGACGGTACCGGGGGGCGCGGGTGCCGCCGTGGACCTGGACACCTTTAGTGGCGGCATCAACAGCGACTTGCCGCTCACGGTTCACAGCCAGAGCCGGCGGCAGCTGAAGGGAGACTTGGGCCAGCCCGGCTCCGGCCGCCTGAAGCTGAAGACGTTCTCGGGGTCGGTGCAGATCAAGTAGTGGCTGCGCGTCGGTGCGGGGTCCCTTCCCGTCAGATCCTGGCGGCTTCCAGGTTCGACGTGCAGGCGGGACACCGCGTTGCCTTCACCGGGATCGCGGAAATGCAGTGCGGGCATTCCTTGGTGGCGCGGCGCCGGCGCGGGACGCTTGAGCCGGTTGACCTGCTTGATCAGCAGGAAGACGGCGAACGCGACGAACACGAAGTCAACGAGGGTATTCAGGAACACACCGTAGTTGAGCGTCGCGGCCCCTGCCTCCTTCGCGGCCGCAAGCGACGCATAGCTTCCCTCCGACAGGGTCACGAACAGGTTCGTGAAGTCCACCTTCCCCAGCAGCAGGCCGAGTGGCGGCATGAGCACGTCGCCCACGAACGAGCTGACGATCTTCCCGAACGCCGCGCCGATGATGATGCCGACGGCCATGTCGAGCACGTTGCCCTTCATGGCGAACTCCTTGAACTCCTTGAACATGGTGCCTCCTGAGAATCCGCGCGCACGTGCCGGGGAACTGGTTGACGGAGTGTGCGGACAGTCTACTTCAAAACACGGGGGCGTCGTGCTGGGGGTACTGAATGTGCCGGAGGTGCCAGCACCTCCGGCACCAGAAGTCATCCGGCGGTCTTGTGCGATCTCACGGTTGCGAGCGTGAGGATCGTGATGCCCCAGATCGCGAGGGCGAGCGCCTGGGGCCAGAGGGCCGCCATCCCGACACCCTTGAGAAAGATGCCGCGCACGATCACCAGGTAGTAGCGAAGCGGGATCAGGTAGGTGATCGGCTGGATGACCGCCGGCATGTTCTCGATCGGGAACACGAAACCGGAAAGGTAGATCATCGGCGTGACGAAGAAGAACACCGACGTCATCATCGCCTGCTGCTGGTTGTCGGAGACGGTGGACACGAAGAGCCCGAGGCCCAGCGTGTTCACCAGGAAGAGCAGCGTCAGCGCGAACAGCAGCCAGAAACTGCCGCGCAGGGGCACCTCGAACCACAGCGTCGCGACGCCCACGACCAGGAAGATGTCGATGATCCCGATGAGGCCGTAGGGCAGCAGCTTGCCCGCTATCAGCTCCCACCGCCGCAGCGGCGTGACGTTGAGCTGCTCGAGCGTTCCCAGCTCCTTTTCCCGGACGATCCCCATCGACGCGAGGACGACGGTCATCACGATCAGCAGGAGGGCGAGAACGCCCGGGATCATGAAGTCCTTGCTCTCGAGCTGCGGGTTGAACCAGACGCGCACGTCTGCCCGCAGGCCCCCCGGCGGGCGCACACCGGCGGGCAGCCGCGCGGCCCCGATTTCCTGTGCGTACGCCGCGACCAGCGTGGTCGCGTACCCCAGCGCGACGGTCGTGGAGCTCGAATCGGAGCCATCGGCCACCACCTGCACCACCGAGGGCCGGCCGGCACCCACCTGCTCGCCGTATCCCGGGGGGATCGACAGCGCCATCCACGCCCGTCCCGATTCGAGGTAGGGCGCGATCCCATCCACGTTCGCAACCGAGTCCTCGATCGTGAAGTAAGGTGAGGCGTCGAAAGCCTGAACGAGCTGCCGGCTCGCGGTCGTCCGGTCCGCGTCGGCAACCACCACCGGCACGTTTCTCACGTCCGTCGTCGCGGCGTACCCCAGAACGATGAGCTGGATCACCGGCGCGACGAACACGATCGGCAGCATCCGCGGGTCCTGCCGCAGTTCGAGCAGCTCTTTCCAGAACAGGAACATCAGGCGGCGCATGGTCCCCTCTCCCTACG
This sequence comes from uncultured Acidobacteriota bacterium, assembly GCA_963744445.1. GTDB lineage: Bacteria > Acidobacteriota > Vicinamibacteria > Vicinamibacterales > Fen-181 > CAVUTP01. Next base: position 363,032 of record CAVUTP010000005.1, on the reverse strand, counting down.
CGCGCTCCCGCGCGAGCCTGGCCGAGGCGAGCCCGAGCACCGCCACGGCGTAGACGACCATCGCGACCAGCTGGACCCAGATGGTCCCGAGATCGACGCCCTTGAGCACGATCCCTCGCAACGCGACGAGAAAGTAGCGCGCGGGGATGACGAAGGTCACCATCTGGATTGGCGTCGGCATGTTCTGGATCGGGAAGATGAAGCCCGACAGCAGGAACGTCGGCAGGAATGCCAGGATGAGGGCGACCTGGAACGCCACCAGCTGTGAGTCTGCAATCGTCGAGACCAGGAGTCCCGTCCCCAGCGCGCCGACGAGGAACAACGTCGTGGCCAGCAGCAGCGTTCCCCACGACCCGCGCATGGGCATTTCGAACAGCCACATCGCGGCCAGGATGATCGCCAACGACGAGATCAGCGACAGGCCCAGGTAGGGAATCGTCTTGCCGACGACGTACGAGACGGTGTTCATGGGGGCCATGCGGACCTGTTCCCAGGTTCCGCGCTCCTTCTCGCGCACCACCGACAGCGCGGTGGAGATGGTCGCCATGATCATGCCGATGAACCCGATGAGGCCCGGGACCAGGAAGAGCGCGCTCTTCAGCTCGGGGTTGAACCAGATGCGCGGCTCGACGGTCACCAGCGGCGGCAGCATCCCGGCCGCCCGCTGTTCGAGGAGCAGGCTGGCGGATACGCTGCGGACGATGTTGAGGGAGTACCCGAGCACGGTGGAGGCGGTGCTCGAGTTCACGCCGTTGATGATCACCTGCACGGGCGCGACGTCGCCACGCCTCAGCGCGCGCCCGGTGTTCTCGGGGATCACGAGGAACGCGATGGCGAGGTCCCTGTCCATCACCCGCTGGAGTTCAGCGTCGGACCGCACGGTTGCGTTCAGCTCGAAGTAGCCCGAGTTGAGGAATGCCGAGACGAGCGCCCGGCTCTCGGAGCTGTTGTCGCGGTCCTGCACCGCGAGCGGCACGTTCCTGATGTCGAAGCTCAGGGCGTAGCCGTAGAGCAGCAGGAACGCGACCGGCACGACCAGCAGGATCGACAGCGTGAGCCGGTCTCGCGCAATCTGCCTGAACTCTTTCCTCCCGACCGCGAGCGCCTTCCTCATGCGCGCCCCGCTTTCTCCACGACGTCGAGGAACACGTCCTCGAGCGAGGGTTGCACCCGATCGATGCCATCGACGGCGAGGCCGGCGCCGTGCAGCGACCGGACGACCGCCTCCGGCGAGACGTCGGACCGCGCGAGGACGGCGTGCACGGCCGTCCCGAACAGGCTGCTCTTCTCGACGCCCTCGACCTTCTCGAGCGCCGACATCACGGCCACCGGCTGCGACGTCCTCAGCTCGATGATCGGCCGCGCGGCGAAGATCTCCTTCAGCTCGGCAGCGGATCCCAGCGCCGCCAGCCTGCCCGCGTGGATGAGCGCCAGGCGGTGGCAGTACTCCGCTTCGTCGAGGTAATGGGTGGTCACCAGCACGGTGACGCCCGATCGCGAGAGCTGGTCGATCAGGCGCCAGAACTGGCGGCGGGAAATGGGATCGACGCCCCCGGTCGGCTCGTCGAGGAAGAGGATGGGGGGCTCGTGGAGGATCGCGCATCCCAGCGCCAGGCGCTGCCGCCAGCCGCCGGGAAGGTCCCTGGCCAGGACCGCCCCGCGGCCCTCGAGTCCGGCCATCTCGATCACGAAACGGCGCCGCTCCTGGTATCGGTCGTCGGGAATGCCGTACAGCCCCGCGTAGAAGCGGATGTTCTGATCGACCGTCAGCTTCTCGTAGAGCGAGAACTTCTGCGACATGTACCCGATGCGGGCCTTGACCGCCTCGGGGTCGCGGGTGACGTCGGCGCCGCCGACGGTCGCCGTGCCCGAGGTGGGCTTGAGGAGGCCGCAGAGCATCCGGATCGTGGTGGACTTGCCGGCGCCGTTGCTGCCGAGGAAGCCGAAGATCTCCCCCTGCCGCACGTCGAACGACACGTGATCGACGGCGACGAATTTGCCGAACCGGCGCGTCAGGTCCCTGACGACGATAGCATCCATCTTTGCCTGCTCCTCGCCGGGCGGAAGGGGGAGGGCGGAGGGCGGGGCGGAAGGCGGGATAGCGTGACCCCTTGATCCACTGCCCACTGCCCATGGTCCACTGTCACCGTCCCAGCGCCCTGTCCAGCCGTGCCTCCGCCAGCCGCGCGCCGGCGATGGCGAGCGTGCGGTCGAGCTCGGCCTGCAGCAGCGCAACCTGCGCGTCGAGCACCTCGGTGCTGGTGGCGACGCCCGCGGCATAGCGCTCGGCCACCACGCGGCGCGCCTCGGCCGCGCTCCGTACCGCGTCGGACGACGCCGGGATCGACGCCAGCGCGGAGTCGAGGTCGATCCGGCGCTGCCGCACCTCGAGATCGAGCACGCTGTCGAACTCCTCGAGGCGCCGCCGGAGGGCCAGTTGCCCGGCCGCGGCCTGCGCGACTTCCGCGGACGACCGGCCGAAGTCCAGGAAGTTCCAGGTGAAGTTCACGCTGGCATCCCACGAGTCGTTCCACTCGCCGGCCCTCGGGAAGATGCGCGGGTTGGGCCGGGCGTAGTCCACGCCCGCGCCCACCGCGATGATCGGACGGCGGCTGGCGGCGGCCGCATCGCGCTGTTCGCCGGCGCCCTCGATCCGGCTGGCGAGCGCCTGGCGCTCGGGCCGCGCCTCCCTGGCGGCCTGTACCAGCGCCGGCGGCGTCGCCTGCGCCGGGGCCGGCGGCTCGAAGACCGCCGAGACCTGCAGCGGCGCGTCGGGGTCGAGACCGGTCAGGCGCCGGAGGTCGGCAAGGGCGACGTCCCGGTTGTTCTGGGCCTGGATCAGCAGGACCTGCTGGCGCGACCGCTGCGCCTCCATCGACAGGACGTCGTTCGGCGGGACCAGGCCCACCTTCAGGCGATTCCGCATGTCGTTCAGCGCGGCGTCCATGCGGTCCAGCGACGCCGACACGACCCGGACCGCCTCGTTCGCGGTGACCACCGCCCAGAACGCGCGGGTGATCTCCAGCTTCAGGTCGTTGCGGGCGGCCTGGAGGTCCAGCCCGACCGCCTTGGCCTCGGCGCGGGCCGCGCGCTCGAGCGCGTCCGTGCGGCCGAAGGTGAAGATCGGCCACTGGAAGTCGAGCCGGGTGCGGAAGTTGTCGGGCACGTCCGGGTAGATCACGATCAGGCGCTGCGTCGCGACCGAAGGGATGGCGTAGGCGGTGACGTGGTTGGTGCGCGTGTATCCGGCCTGCGCCGAGACCTGCGGGCGGCCGGCCGCCTCGCGCCCCGCCACCGCCGCCTCGGCGCCGGTGCGCCGCGCCTCGATCTCGGCCAGCCGGTGGCTCGCGGCGAGGCCGCGCTCGACGGCCTCGGCCAGCGTGAGCGTCGTGGGGTCAGGTCTTGAATCGACAGGTTCTTCGCGGCCTGACCCCGGCCCGCTTTGACTGCCGGCCACGGCTGCCGGGGAGGCGGAGCCGCCGGCCCCGAGCGCGAACACGAGGGAGAGGGTCGTTGCGATGCGTCTCATGATCGAACCGCCTTGGCTTCCATCACGCGATTGATGAACACGTCCTCGAGCGAGGCCTGGACCGAGCGGATACCAGTCACCTCGATGCCGGGCCGTTCGAGCGCGGCCGCCACGGCCGCCAGGGCGCGGGCGGGCCCTCCATCGGACCCCGGCGCCTCCAGGCGCGCGTGAATCCGCTCGCCGAAGTTCTGCACCTCCACGAGACCGCGCATCTCGCCGAGCGCGGCCATCGCCGCCTGCTGCGGCGTCGCGATCACCTCGACGATCGTCCCCGGCAGGCTCTCGCGCAGGACATCGGGCTGGTCGGTGACGAGCAGGTGCGCCTCGGACAGGAGCGCTACGCGTGAGCACCGCTCGGCCTCGTCCAGGTACGGCGTGGCCATCACGATCGTGATCCCCTGCGCGAGGAACTGCGAGAGCAGCTTCCAGAACTCGCGTCGCGAAACCGGGTCCACGCCGGTGGTCGGCTCGTCGAGGAGGATGACCTCGGGCTCGTGCACCAGCGTGCACGCCAGCGCCAGCTTCTGTTTCATCCCGCCCGAGAGCCGATCGGCCAACCGGCCGCGGAACGGCGTGAGCTGCGTCATGTCGAGCAGCCGGTCGCGCCGGGCCTGGTAGTTGGAGACGCCGTGAATCTCGGCGAAGAACGCGATGTTCTCGTCGATGGTCAGGTCGCCGTAGAGGCTGAATCGCTGCGACAGGTAGCCAACCGAGCGCGTCACGGCGTCGTGCTCGCGGACCGGGTCGCGGCCGAGCACCCGGACGCGGCCGCCGTCAGGCCGCAGCAGACCGCAGACGAGGCGGATGGTCGTCGTCTTGCCCGCGCCGTCCGGCCCGATGAGGCCGAACATCTCGCCGCGGCGGAATCTCGAGCGAGAGGCCGTCCACCGCGGTGGTGGCGCCGAATTTCTTCGTCACGCTCTCGACGGAAACCGCAATGTCGCTCATGGTCGTCCCCGCGGCTACCGCGCGGCGAGCGGGATCTCGGCCTCGACGGGCATCCCCTGCTTGAGCACGCCCTCGCGGTTGTCCACCGACACCTTGATTCGGTAGACCAGCTTCGACCGCTCCTCCGCCGTCTGCACGTTGCGCGGCGTGAACTCGGCCTTCGGCGAGACGAACGTCACCTTGCCCTGGATGCCCGGGCCGCCCGCGTCGGTGTAGACCGTCGCGGCCTGCCCGACGCGCACCCGGGGAACCAGTGGCTCGTCGATGTAGATGTTCGCCCACGCCTCGTCCAGGTCGACGACGGTGACGATCGGGACGCGCGGGGCGAGGATCTCGCCGGCGTCCGCGAGCTTCTGGGTCACGAGGCCGGCGATGGGCGCGACGACGGCGGCGTCCGAGATGTTCTGCTCGAACGTGGCGATCTGGGCGTCGGCCACGGCCACCCTCGCCCGCGCGGCCTCGATCTCCTGGACGCGCGCGCCCTGCTCGGATGCGGGCGAGCCCCTCGCGCGCGGCCTCCGTGCGCTCCTCGCCGCCCTTCAAACGCGCCCGCGCCGCGTCGCGCCGCGTCGCCGCATCGTCGCGCTGCTTCTGGGAGCCGGAGTTGGCCTTCAGCAGCGCCTCGAAGCGGGCGAGGTCGGCCTCGGCTGACGCCAGGTCGTCCTTCGCTCCGGCCACCTCGGCCTCGGCGGCCCGCACCTGCGCTGCCGCCTGGCGGATCTCCTCGGGGCGGGCGCCCGCCTGGAGGAGCCGCAGCTGCGCGTCGGCCTGGGCGCGCTCGGCCTGCGCCCGCCGGAGTGCCAGGCGGACGTCGGTCGTGTCGAGCTGGGCGATGATCTGGCCTGCCGTGACCCGGTCGCCCTCGGCCACGCGGAGCTCGAGCAGCCGGCCGCCAACCTGCGCGGACACCTGCACCTCGGTGGCTTCGACGCTGCCCGAGGCGCGGACGCGGTCGGCGGGAGGCTTCTCCTTGCAGGCGGCGCCGAGCAGCGCGGCGGCAAGGGACAGCGGGAGGAGGCTGGCCGCGAGAGGTCTTGTCATTGGTCGTCTCCGGTTCGAACGGCGGTTCTGCCGGCGCGCCGGCTCGTTCGGCGCGGGCGGGCGGCGGCGGGTTGCGCGGCGGCCGCCGGTTCCGCCGCGGCGGCCGCGAGGTCGGCTGGTTCGAGGGCGAGGGCGCGGAGGGCGACGGTCTTCATGTGGGCCACGAACGCCGCCGCGTCCACCCTGGCGGTGTCGACGATGTGATGCCGGGCCATGGCTTCCCTGATGGGGGCGGAGGCCACGAAGAAGAACAGCGGGGCGATCAGGTTGAAGTAGATCATCAGGGGGTCGGCGCGGCGGAAGACGCCGGCGCGCCAGCCCTCTTCGAGGATGGCGTTGAGGTTGCGGAACAGGCGCGACATGACGCGAAGCGTGTCGGGGGTGAGCCGCTTGGCGCCGTCGGCCAGCTCGAGCATCATCACCCGGGGCATGTAGGGCCTGGCGGACGCCAGCTCGAAGAAGACGTCGATGAAGGCGACGAGCTTGGCCTCGGGGGCGGCGGCGGAGGCGGCGACCGCGGCGGTGCGGTCGGCGATGGGGGTGAAGATGCCCTGGAGGATCTCGACGTAGAGGGCGACCTTGTTGTCGAAGTGGTAGTAGATCATCGCCTTGTTGACGCGGGCGCGCCGGGCGATGGCGTCCACCGAGGCGCCGCGGAAGCCGTGGGCAGCGAACTCGGTGAGGGCGGCGTTGAGGATGTTCTGGCGGGAATCGCCGGGCGGCCTGGACACTGACGTCTCCTCTGGTAACCAACCGGTTAGTTAATAATTAACCTAACGGTTAGTTAGATGTCAAGTTCAAGTCGGGTGCTGGGGGTGCCGGAGGTGCTGGAGGTGCAGGTGCCGGAGGTGCAGGTGCTGGAGGTGCGGGGCGCAAGACGCGTACGACTCCGAGGCCGGGCAGCCGCGGCAAGACGGGTGGCGACAGTTTACGCGGCCGCGAAGACCCGATCTACACGGCCATCGAGCGGGTGCGTGTCCCAAGGCCTCTCTGCCTGTAGAATCGTCGCGCGCGATTGGCCCCCCCGCTCCCGGTTCAGGATTCCATGCCGACCTACTTCCGCTCGTTCTGTTCGAGCAGTTCCGGCAACTGTCTCGCCATCTGGACGCCCGACTCCTCGATCCTCATCGACTGCGGGTTGAAGACTCTCCGTGACACCCGGACCCTGCTGCAGCAGCATCGTGCCCGCCATGGGGACATCCACGGCATCCTGGTGACCCACTCGCACGGAGACCACGTCAGCAAGGCGGCACTCAGGGTGCTGGGCGAAGAGAAGGTGCCGGTCCACTGCCACGGAGACGTGGCACGCCAGCTGCGTGATCGCCATGGGACGGCCGCGGAAACCGGTGCCGCGATCCGCACGTTCGCGGGCGACAGCTTCGCGCTGGGGGACTTCCGCGTGTCGCCGATCGCCCTTCCTCACCAGCCCGGTGTCCCGACGTTCGGATTCGCGATCCTCGCCGGACACGGCAGCGACCGCCGGAAGGTGGTGGTCTGCACCGACTTCAACGACTTCTCGGGCGTGCTGCCGCAGCTGGAGGATGCCGACTTCCTGTTCCTGGAGGCCAATCACGACCTCGCCCTGCTCCGCCGGTATCCCAACCGGAGCAGCCACTACCACCTGAACAACGTCAAGACGGCGTGCCTGCTCGCTCACGCCGCCGGCGGGGGGCGTCGGCCGCCGAACCGGGTGGTGCTGGGGCACCTGAGCGAGGAGCGGAACACGGAGGACCTGGCGCTCGAAGAGGTGAAGCGGGTGTTCGCACGTCAGCGCCAGGCGGTGCCGTTTCGTCTCGACACGGCGCCCAGGTACGAACCGTCGCGGACGATGACGGTTGTCTAGCCCGGGGAACTTGGGTCGTCCTATTCCGCCCGGAGTTCGGGAGTCCCTCGCGGCCGCTTGATCAGTTTGCTGGCCATGACGATGCTCCTGTGGACGAGGCCAGACTCCCCGGCGTCGAACGCCTCTGGATCGACACGGTGGTGGGCGCACTGCGCGCCCGTTCGGCTTCGTCAACGAGATGCCCCCTTCCCTGGCCGGGCGGACGCCCGTCGGCCTCGTGGCCTGCTACACTGGCCGCAGGGGGGCACATCCTTGATCAAGATCGGGGGAAAGCCGGACCACGGGTTCGACGAGCCGCTGGGCCTGTTGAGCGACTGCCACCGGCGCATCGAGTGGTTCCTGGGCGTGCTGCTCCGCGTGAGCCGCGAGGAGCGCGGCGGGCCGTTGAGCGCTGCCGGCCGGCAGGCGCTCGAGCAGGCGTTGGCTTACTTCAGAACGGCCGCGCCTCGCCACACGGCGGACGAGGAGGAGAGCCTTTTCCCGCTGCTGCGGGCCTCGGGCCGGGATGCCGCCCGGGTGATGAGCGTGGTGGACAAGCTCGAGGGCGATCACCGGGCGGCCGGGGCGGGGCACGCCACGGTGGAGCGCCTCGCGTCGCGATGGCTGGAGACGGGCGAGCTGCCGGACGACAGGACGCGGGAGCTGATCGAGACGCTCGAATCCCTCCAAGGAACCTATGAAGCGCACATCCGGGTCGAGGACCGGGAGGTCTTCCCGGCGGCCGCGCGGATCCTCTCGGGCCCCCAGCTCGAAGAGGTCGGCCGGCAGATGGCGGAGCGTCGTGGTGCCAGGTACCACGGCCCGGTCGCATGCTTCCGCGAGAACCGGGGCATCAACGCGGCGGCCCGAAGCGCCACGAAAAGCCCGTAGCTGCGCCTTACCGAAACCGAGGCAGAAGCGTCTGGCGCGCCGGGTCGGCGAAGTAGCAGGAAGTGGCCGGGGGTCACCCCCCGACAACCGGCCCCCAGCACCTCCGGCACTGCGCCCCAGCACCCCCGGCACCTCCAGCACTGCACCTCCAGCACCTCCAGCACGACGATGTAAAGTACCTCCGTGCGCCAACCCCGCCTCCTCGACCCGCCGCCGTCGTCGATCGAGCACCTCGCCGGCACGGTCGAGCGCATCACGTTCCACAACGAGGAGAACGGGTTCTGCGTGCTGCGCGTCGAGGTCCGCGGCCGACGCGACCTGGTCACCCTGGTCGGCCACGCGGCCGCCGTCTCCGAGGGCGAGTTCGTGCAGGCCGAGGGCAGCTGGACGCACGACCGCGTCCACGGCCTGCAGTTCACGGCCACCTCCCTCAAGTCGGTGGCGCCGACGACCGTCGCCGGCATCGAGAAGTACCTGGGGTCGGGCCTCATCAAGGGCATCGGCGGCCACTTCGCCAAGCGGCTGGTGGATGCCTTCGGCACGCACGTCTTCGACGTCATCGAGCGCGAGCCCAGCGCGGCTGCGCGACGTCGAGGGGATCGGGCCGACCCGCGCGGCGCGCATCGCCGAGGCCTGGCGCGCGCAGAAGAGCGTCCGCGAGCTGATGGTGTTCCTGCACTCGCACGGCGTCGGTACCTCGCGCGCCGTCCGCATCTTCAAGACCTACGGCCAGGAAGCAATCGCGATCATCAGCGAGAACCCCTACCGCCTGGCGGCCGATATCCGCGGCATCGGGTTCCTCAGCGCCGACCGGATCGCCGCCAGCCTGGGCATCGAGCGCACGGCGATGATCCGCGCCCGGGCGGGCATCGGCCACGCGCTCGTCGAGGCGATGGACGACGGGCACTGCGGCCTGCCGCTGGCCGACCTGCACCAGGCGGCCGCGCGGCTGCTCGAGATCCCCGAGGCGCTCGTCGAGCAGGCGCTGCAGCTCGAGATCGCGGCGGGCACGGTGGTGGCCGACACCGTCGACGGCCAGCCGGCCATCTTCCTGTCCGGGCTCCACGCATCCGAGCGGCAGATTGCCCTGCGCGTGCGCTCGCTTGCTGCGGGCACCGTCTCGTGGCCCTCGATCGACGTCGAGCGCGCAATCCCCTGGGCCGAGAAGCGGCTGGGCATGACGCTCGCGCCCATGCAGGCCGAGGCGCTGCGCCTGGCCGCGCGATCCAAGTTCCTCGTCATCACCGGCGGACCCGGCGTCGGCAAGACGACGCTCATGAACGTCAATCCTGGCGGTGCTGCGGGCCAAGGGCGTGCGAGTGGCCCTCTGCGCGCCCACCGGCCGCGCCGCCAAGCGGCTCTCGGAAACGACCGGCCTCGAGGCGAAGACCATTCACCGCCTCCTCGAGGTGGACCCGCGGTCTGGCGGGTTCAAGCGCCAGGAATCCCACCCGCTCGAATGCGACCTGCTCGTCGTGGACGAGGCGTCCATGGTGGACGTGCCGCTGATGCACGCCCTCCTGCGGGCGGTGCCGCCCTCGGCGGCCGTCATCCTCGTCGGCGACGTGGACCAGTTGCCCTCGGTGGGGCCCGGGCCAGGTCCTCGCCGACATCATCGCGTCGGGCGCCGTGCCGACCGTGCGGCTGACCGAGGTGTTCCGGCAGGCGAGCGAGAGCCGCATCATCGTGAACGCCCACCGCATCAACAGGGGCGAGATGCCCGAGCTGACCGCCGGGCCCGAGCCGTCGGATTTCTACTTCACCGAGGTGGACGACCCGGAGCAGGGCGCGCAGCGGCTGCTGCAGATCGTTCGCGAGCGCATCCCGGCCCGCTTCGGGCTCGATCCCGCGCGGGACGTCCAGGTGCTGTGCCCCATGAACCGGGGGCAGCTGGGGGCGCGCTCCCTGAACCTGGCCCTGCAGGCGCTGCTGAACCCGGCGCGCGAGGCGCTGCATCGAGCGCTTCGGGTGGACCTTCTGCGCCGGCGACAAGGTGATGCAGATCGAGAACGACTACGACAAGGACGTCTACAACGGCGACCTCGGCTTCATCGCCTCGGTGGACCAGGACCGCGCCGAGCTCGTCGTGGAGTTCGACGGCCGCGCCGTCCCCTACGACGCCGCCGACCTCGACCGCCTGGTGCCCGCCTACGCCATCACGATCCACAAGTCGCAGGGTTCCGAGTACCCCGCGGTCGTGATCCCCGTATCGACCCAGCACTACATGATGCTGCAGCGGAACCTGCTCTACACCGGCGTGACGCGCGGACGACGCCTTGTCGTCCTCGTCGGCCAGCGCAAGGCGCTGGCCATTGCCGTGTCGGGTCGGAGGGCGCGACGGAGGTGGACCCGGCTCAGGGAGTGGCTGGAACAGGTAACAAGGGAGCAAGGGACGACTTGAGCCATTTGAGAAGTGGTCGGTTGCCACCTCGCCCCCTGAACGGGGAAACGCCATGAAGGAGCAAGGGACGACTTGAGCCATTTGAGAAGTGGTCGGTTGCCACCTCGCCCCCCGAATGGGGAAACGCCATGAGGGAGCAAGGGACCACTTAGCCAACTGCAAAGTGGTCAATTGCCAAGTTGCTCGCTGACAAGTACCCTGCCCTTGGGGGTCACCATGAAAATCATCGTGGCGGGGGGCTCGGGCTTCCTCGGCCGGGCGTTGTCAGGGGCACTGCGGGCCGAAGGCCACGCCATCACGCTCTTCACGCGCGGCGCGGGCGACGCGGGCGGGGCGGACGGGATCGAGCGGCGGCAATGGAATCCCGACGGGACGGCGGGCGACTGGGCGACCGCCATCGACGGCGCGGGGGCGGTGGTGAACCTGGCCGGCGAGTCGATTGGAGCGGGCCTCTGGACAGCCGCGCGCCGCCATGCGATCCGCGACAGCCGGGTGCTGGCCACGCGCAGCCTCGTCGCGGCGATGGCGAAGGCCGCGCGCCCACCTTCCATCCTCCTCAGCGCGTCGGGCCAGAACTACTACGGCGACCGGGGAGAAGAAGAGCTGACCGAGGAGTCGGCCCCCGGCAGCGACTTTCTCGCGCAGGTCTGCCTCGACTGGGAGTCCGAGGCGCTCCAGGCGGCGCCGCTCGCCAGGGTCGTGCTGCTGCGGACCGCACTGGTGCTGGACAAGAACGAGGGGGCGCTGCCACGCATGCTGCTCCCGTTCCGCCTGTTCGGCGGCGGGCGCCTCGGCGACGGCCGGCAGTTCATGTCGTGGATCCACCTGCGCGACTGGGTGGGAATCGCGATGTTCGCCCTCGCCGACGCCCGGATCGTCGGGCCGGTCAACGCTGGCTCCCCTCGTCCGGTCCGCAACGCCGAGTTTGCCGCCGCGATCGGGAGGGTGATGCACCGGCCGAGCTGGTTCCCCGCGCCGTCGTTCGCGCTTCGCGCGGCGATGGGCGAGATGGCCGAGGCCCTGCTGCTCGGGAGCACCAGGATGCGTCCCGCCCGCCTGCTGGAGACGGGGTACCGGTTTTCCTTCCCGGACCTGCAGCCCGCGCTCCGCGACATCCTCGGCTGAGCCCAGTTCACTCGCTTGACAGGAACGCGTCAGGTGACAATTGACGACTTGGCAACTGTCTATTTGGGAGCTCTGGGTCTGGGCAGTGAGCGGCGTATCATGTTGTGCCCCCACCTCGTGAGGCACAGATGACGTCCTTGCTGCTGCTGCTCTCCCTCGTCTTCGCCCAGGTTCCCGCGACCGCCCCGCCGCCGGCGCCCGCGTCGCTCTCCCAGGCATGGGACGCCGAACACCGCGATTACGGCCCGACGCCGCTCCTCGACCACGCGGCCCTGCAGCCCTGGCTCGAGACCACCGTCAAGGAGAGCGGGGGCGGGATCTCGATCGAGGAGATCGGGCGCTCGCTCGAAGGGCGTTCAATCTCCCACCTCACCGTGGGCCGGGGCCCGTTCCACGTGCTCCTCTGGTCGCAGATGCACGGGGACGAGCCCACCGCGACGTCGGCGCTGCTGGACATCCTGCACTACGTCAACCGGCGCCGCTCCTCCGCCGAGGTCCAGCGTCTCCTCGACTCCCTCACCCTCCACATCGTCCCGATGCTGAACCCGGACGGGGCGCAGCGCTTCCAGCGCCGCAACGCGCAGGGCATCGACATCAACCGCGACGCCCTCCTGCTGCAGACGCCCGAGGGGCGGGTCCTCAAGGCGCTTCGCGATCGCCTCAACCCCGCCCTCGGTTTCAACCTCCACAACCAGAACTGGCGCACCTCGGCGGGCAAGAGCCGGAAGCCGGCGTCGATCTCGCTGCTCGCGGTGGCGTTCGACGAGGCGAGAACCGAGACGCCGGGCCGCGTGCTGGCGAAGAAGACGTGCGCGGTGATCCGCGGCGCGCTGGAAACGTTCGTCCCCGGGCAGGTGGCGAGGTACGACGACGAGTTCGAGGTGCGGGCGTTCGGCGACAACGTGACGAAGTGGGGCACGCCGGTCGTGCTGATCGAGACCGGACCCCTGGCCGGAGCGCAGGCCGAGCGCGAACTGGTGCGGCTGAATTTCGTGGCGATCCTCGCGTCGCTCGACGCCATCGCGTCGGGCCGGGTCCGGCAGGCCGACCCCGCGGCCTACGAGTCGCTCCCGATGAACGAATCCGAACCTCTTCACGATCCTCGTGAAGGGCGCGACGATCGCGACGGGCACGGCCATACCAACGTTCCTCGGCGACGTCGGCCTCACCTCCAGCCGGGTTGTCCGGGCCTCCGACGCGCGCGGCCCACGCCGGGCCGTGCAGGCGCTTCGCATCGAGGACCTGGGGGACCTGCGGGTGTTCGCAGGGCTGGAGACAATCGACGCTGCGGGCCTCGTGCTCGCGCCGAGCCAGGGCTGGAAGACCGGCGACACGGTGACCGTGCCGGACTGGTCGGCTTTTCGCAGCGAACGGGCCATCGCCCCGGGTTCGGCCCTCGACCTCGCGCTGCTGAAGGAGACCGGGAAGGGAACCTACAGGGTGGAGAGGATCATCCCGAACGAGACGGTGCTCGGGGGGAAGTAGGATCAGTTGGCAAGGTGGCAACTGACCACTTGGCCAATTAGACAATTGCCAAGTAGACAGCCGCCAAGTAGACACTTCGCAAGGTGGCAACTGACCATTTGGCCAATTGGACGTGGCAACTGACCACTTGGGCAATTAGACAATCGCCAAGTAGTCAATTGCCAAGTGATCACCGTGTCGCCCTGTTGATCACCACGATCTTGGGCTCGGTCATCTCCTCGATCGCGTAGCGAGGGCCCTCGCGGCCGATGCCGGAGTCCTTCACGCCCCCGTACGGCATGTGGTCGATGCGCCATGCCGAGACGTCGTTCACGATGACGCCGCCGACCTCGAGCGCGTCGAAGGCGTCGAGCGTGCGCCGCAGGTCGTTGGTGAAGACCCCGGCTTGCAGGCCGAAGGACGACCGGTTCACGCGCGCGAGGGCATCGTCGAAATCCTCGAACGGGTAGAGCCCCACCAGGGGCGCGAAGACCTCCTGCGCGCAGACCTTCGAGGTCTCCGGCGCGTCGGCGAGCACCGTCGGCGCGTAGAGCGCCGGGCCAAGGCGCTTGCCGCCCGTCAGCACGCGCGCGCCTTCGCGAACGGCCTCCGACACCCACTGCTCCACGCGCGCCGCCTCCCCCTCGTCTATCATGGGGCCCAGATCGGTGGCCGGGTCCAGGGGATCGCCGACCTTCAGGGCCTCGACCCGCTCGACGAGGAGCGACGCCAGGCGCTCGAACACGCGCCCGTGGACATAGACACGCTGCACCGAGATGCAGCTCTGGCCAGCCAGCGCGAAGCCACCGGTACGCGATTCGCCGGGCGGCGAACTCGAGGTCCGCCGTTTCATCCACGATCACGCCCGCGTTGCCGCCCAGCTCGAGCACCACTTTCTTCTTCCCGGCACGCGCCTTCATCCCCCATCCCACCGGCGACGAGCCGGTGAAGGTGAGCAGCCTGAAGCGCTCGTCGGTCACGAGGCGGTCGCCCGTCTCGCGGGACATCGGCAGGACGCTCAGCGCGCCCTTGGGCAGGCCGGCACGATCCAGCGCCTCGGCGAGCATCAGGGCGGACAGCGGGGTCTTGGTGGCGGGCTTCAGGACCACCGGGTTGCCCGCCGCCACCGCGGGCGCCAGCTTGTGGGCGCTGAGGTTGCACGGGAAGTTGAAGGGTGAGATGGCGGCAATGGGGCCGACGGGGAACCGCCGCGTGAACGCCACGCGGTTGTCGCCATGGGGCGCGAGGTCCATGGGGATCACCTCGCCGCCGACCCGCCGCGCTTCCTCCGCCGCCACCTGGAAGGTGCTCGCGGCGCGGTCGGCCTCGGCGAGAGCGTCGCGCAGCGCCTTGCCGACCTCGGTGGCGATCGTCCGGCCGATCTCCTCCCGCCGCGACACCAGCTCCGCGTGGGCCCGCATCAGGACTGCCGCCCGCTCGTAGGCCGGCAGCCGTCGCATCACCGACGCCGCCGCGACAGCGGCGTCGGCCGCGCGGTCGAACTCGGCGTCACCGGCAAGCCACGTTGTCGCCACGACCGAGCCGTCGTAAGGGCTCTTCACCTCGAGCGGACGGTCGGAGTGCTCCCAGTGGCCTGCGAGGAAGAAGGGACGTTCGGCGTGCATGGGTGCCTCGCGAAGTCAGTGGTCAGGTGCCAGCAGATCACGTGTGACCACGAAGCTCACGAAGACCGACAACACGAAGATCATCAGGGCCCTGACGTCTGATCCTCGTGTCCGTCCTGCCTTCGTGCCTCCTTCGTGCCTTGGTTTCCTCCAGCGGCAGCCGCCGTGACGACTGGGATCATTGTCCCGGCTGCCTGGCCGCCTCGTAGACGACTTGTCCGTCGAAGATCGTCAGCGCCACCTTTGCATCCAGGAAACGTGCCGGCGCCAGCGAGAAGACGTCGGCCGAGAGGATGACCACGTCCGCCAGCATGCCTTCGGCCAGGGTTCCCTTTCGCTGCTCGTCGAACGAGGCATAGGCCGCGCCTGAGGTGTAGGCGTCGATTGCCGCGGCAATCGGGAGCCGCTGCTCCGGCAGCCACCCCCCGGGCGGCGTGCCTTCGGGTGTCGTCCTGTTGATGGCCATGTTGATCTGCAGGCGGGGATCCAGGCTCACCACCGGCCAGTCGCTGCCCATCGCGAGACGGCCCCCCGCGTCCAGGATGCTGCGCTGCGCCCACCCTCGAGACGCGCGAACCGGGCCGATGTTCGTCTTCCAGACGTCGAGCTGCGTCGGGCTCGGGTTGCCGTGGAAGGGCTGCTGCACCGCGATCGCCCCGAGACGGCCGAAGCGCGGGACGTCGGCGGGGTCGATCGTCTCGACGTGCTCAAGCCGGTGCCTCCGCCCGCCGGCCGGGGGCGGGTTCACGGCGGCCGCCCGCTCGAAGGCGTCGAGCGACATCCGGATGGCGCCGTCGCCAATCGCGTGGATCCAGACCTGCCAGCCCCGCTTGTCCATCTCGGTCACGATCGCCTCGAGCTGCTCCCGGGTGAAGTTCGGGAGGCCGGTCGTCGCCTTGTTGGCGTACGGCTCCAGCATCACTGCCGTGTGCGCCTCTATGACGCCGTCGATGAGAAGCTTCGCGCCGCCCGTCTTGAGCACCGGGTCGTCCCGGAACTGGCGGCGGATCGAGTCGAGGCGGTCTGCCTCGCCGGGCGCCAGCGGCGCGTCGATCGACATCGCGGCGTAGATCCGCAGCCGCAGCTCGCCCTTCCGGCGCAGCTCGTCGTACAGCGCCATGTCCTCGGCGCTGCCGTTCGCGTTCTGCACGCTGGTGACGCCGAGGCGGTGGGCCGTGGCGATCGCGTCGCGCACGGCCCGCAGCCGATCGTCGCGCGTCCACTGCGGCAGGACCTTGGCCATCAGCTCCTGGGCGGCCTCCTTCAGGACGCCTGTCGGCTCGCCGGTCGCCGGGTCCTTCACGACGATGCCGCCCGGCGGATCCGGTGTCTCGCGGGTGATCCCAGCCAGGGCGAGCGCCCGCGAATTCGCCCAGGAGGTGTGGCCGTCGAAACAACGCATGTACGCCGGGCGATCCGGGACGATCGCGTCGAGCTGCTGCCGTGTCGGGAGGCCGCCCGGAAACGGGCCGTAGTACCAGCCGCGCCCGAGGACCCACGGCCGATCCGGGTGGGCCTGCGCGAACGCCCGGATGGTCGCGGCCACCTCCTCGATCGTCGTCGCGTCGAGCAGGTTCGCCTGCTGGAGGCCGAGGCCGCCGCTGATCAGGTGGAGGTGCGCGTCGTTGAACCCGGGGATGACCGTCCCGCCGTGCGCATCGACGGTCCTCGTCCCGCGGGTCACCAGCCGCTTGATCTCGCGGTTGCTGCCTACCTTGAGAACCGTGTTGCCTCGGATGGCCAGAGCCTCCGCGGTGGCCCCGCCCGCGGCCCCCGTGTGGACGCGGCCGTTCAGCACGACGAGATCGACGGGGCCATCGTGGTCGTCTCGCTGGGCGCCGACGATCAGCCCCACGACGAAGGTTGCCGCGACGATGGCGATTACGATCAGGGTGGCGATCCGCGAGCGCATCCCTCGATTCTAATCCCGACGGGCGTGGTACATTCGACTCATGCGCATCGCAGTGCTTGGCGCCGGGGCGGTTGGCGGCTACTACGGCGCGCTCCTGGCGCGCGCCGGCCACGAGGTGGGTTTCGTCGCCCGCGGGCAGACGTTGGATGCCATCCGCGCTCGGGGCGTGACGGTCCGCAGCGGCCTCGGTGACTTCACGGCGCCCGCCAGGGCCGAATCTGACCCTGCCCTGCTCGGGGAGGCCGAGCTGGTCGTTGTCGCGGTGAAGACGTACTCCAACCCAGAGGCCTTGCCGCTGCTGGGCCCGTTGACAGGCGCCTCGACCTCGGTGTTGACGCTCCAGAACGGCGTGGAGAGCGCGGAAGAGGTCGCGGAGGTGGTGGGCCAAGCCCCGGTCTTGGCAGGTGCCACTTACATCGGCGCGTCGGTGGCAGCGCCCGGTGTGATCGAGCACGTCGGCACCGCCCGCCGCATCGTGTTCGGTGAGGCGTTTGGGCCGCCCGGTGTGACGGGGCGGGTGTCCGGCGTGACTGCCGTGCTCGCCGGCGCCGGCGTCGAGGCCGAGGCGGTGGACGACTGCCACGTGGCGCTCTGGGAGAAGCTGATCTTCCTGGCGCCGCTCGCGGGCATGACGACCGCGGCGCGCCTGCCGATAGGTCCTTGCTGGGCCGAAGCGGCCTTTCGCCAGGCGACCGCCCGTGCGATGGCGGAGGTGGAGGCCGTGGCCAGGGCCGAGGGCGTCCCGGTGGCCGCCGACGTGCGCGAGCAGAAACTGCGCTACCTCGACAACAGCCCGCCGGGAATGCGATCCTCGATGATGATGGACGTGGTGGCCGGCCGCCGCACCGAAGTGGAGGCGCTGTTGGGGGCCGTCGTGCGTCGCGGCCGCGCACGTGGCGTGGCCACGCCGGTGGTCGAGGCGCTCTACGGCGTCCTCAAGCCCCTTTCCGGGGGCCGCGGCTGACCATGGCCCCCGATCCGGTTCTCGCGTTCGCGCTCTTCCTGGCCGGCGGCGTGGCTGGCATCATGGGCGCCCTCCTGGGGCTCGGTGGGGGCGTCTTCCTCGTGCCCCTCCTCGTGCTCGGGTTCGACGTGCCCATGCGCGTCGCCGTCGGCATCAGCCTGACCACCGTCATCGCCACGTCTTCGGTGGCCACCTCCGGGACCCTCGGCCGCGCGTTGATCAACCTCCGGCTCGGGATGGTGCTCGAGGTGGCCACCACGGCGGGCGGCCTGACCGGCGGGATCGTCGCCGCCCTGCTGTCGCCGCAGACGCTGCAGCGGGCCTTCGGCGTCGTGACCGCCCTGGCCGCGCTCGTGATGCTCGGGCGGCTCCAGCGGCGGAACGTGCTGCTCGATCCAGCCGCGGATCCCGGTTGGCTGGGCGGCCGCTACCACGAAGACGAAAGCGCGACGACGGTCGCTTACCGGGTCAAGCGGCTCCCGCTGGGCCTGGCGGTGTCCTTCGCCGCCGGCAGCGTGTCGTCGCTGCTTGGACTGGGCGGGGGCATCCTGAAGGTGCCGGCGCTGAACGCCTGGTGCGGCGTGCCGCTCCGCGCGGCCGCGGCCACGAGCGCGTTCATGATCGGGGTGACGGCAACCGCCGGCGCGGTGATCTACTACGGTCGCGGGGAGATCATCCCGTGGATGGCTGCCGCGGCAATCCTCGGCGTCATGGTGGGGTCGCGCGCCGGGTTCCGCGCGGCCGCGCGGTTGAAGGCGCTGTGGCTCAAGCTGCTGCTGGCGGTGATCCTGGTCAGCGTGTCGGTGCTGATGTTCGTGAGGGCGTCGTGAACGGCGACCGTGACGTCCGCCTCGAACGGTGGCTCGGCCGCGCGCTCTCGGTTGGCGTGGCCGCGAGCACCGTCCTGCTCGGGACGGGTCTCGTGCTTGCCCTGGCCGCGATCGCCCCGCAGGCGTCCGCACGGCTGCTCCGCATCGGCCTGATCACGCTGATGGCTACGCCCGTGGCGAGAGTGGTCATCTCGGTCCTCGAATTCGGCGCCAAGCGCGACTGGACCTTCCTCGCACTGACGGCGGCAGTGCTGGTGATGCTGGCGATGAGCCTCGTCATTTCTTGATCTTTCGACTTGTCGATTGGTTGATTGATTTCTCGATTGGCCCGCGGATTTCTTGATTGAGGCGGTGGTTGCGCCGCGCAGTCTTTGAGCCATCCGGGCGTCATTTGACCAGGGAGCAACTGTCGATTTCGCAAGGGCCGGGCACTACCGTGCGCGATGGCGAGGCCTGGCCGTAGTCGCGCCCCCTTCGCAGGCAGTTAGGCTGCGTCTGGTGGTCCGAAGAGAAGCGGAGAAGATCGCACGAAGCTGTCGAGCCTCCTCGAGAAGCAGGTCAACTACCGAACCCCTCTTCAGATCGCTTTCAAGAGTCACCTGTAGCCACAGCACACTCTCATCCGCCTCTTCCACGACAATCGAAAGCCGGGCCGGAAACTCGGCACGCGACCGCGACCAGTAGCTCGCTCGATAGTTACCGGCGACCCCCGTGGCGGCGCGAACCAGTTGACGGGCCACCGTGAGGCCGTCCGGTGTCGTGGGAAAGGTCCGCACGAGCCGGATGACGCGTACGGCGAAGGCACGAGATCTCTCTTCATATTTCCGAGTCTCCGACAGCATCGTCCCTCCTGAAATAGACAATTGCCAAGTGGTCAGTTGCCAAGTGACGCCGTCGCCACCCAATCTCTGGTTGCTGAAATCAATCAACAAATCAGGAACTCGAGAAATCAACAAATGACGTGATGGTCATTGCCTTCGTCCTGTCGCTGACGAGCGGGAATGTGCCGAGCACGTGCGCGAGTTCGTCGTCTGTGAGCCCATACAGCCTCGCGACCGCCCCCTGCAGCTTCGCGTAGAGTTCGCTCTCCTCCGGTTGTTCGAGGGAGGACAACGTCTTCGCCATGTCCCCGACGTGGTGAAGGATCGGTGTGTCGCCGGCCGGCCGCGGGACCGGCAGCCGTGCCAGGATGCCCGCGGTCACGTGCGTCGTCACGCGGAGGCGAACCAGGTAGTTGGCGACGAAGCTGTTGAGGACGCCGCACAGGAACCACTGGTCGCCCGCGCCGACGGCGCCGCGCTGGCAGAAGAGCGTGTGCACCGTGGCGACGCCGGCGGGGACCACGGCCGCGATGAGGGTGAGGCGGTTCGTCGCGCTTGCCACGTCGCGGTAGGCGAGGCGAGGCCGGAGGAAGGCGCCGGTGCGTGCGTAGAGGGTGCGAGCAGCTTCGAGCGGCAGGCGGAAGGATGCTGCGGATGCCAGGGCCCGGAACGGTTGCACGTGCTTGCCCTCGAGGACCGGGAGGCCACGCGCGTCGCGGGTGAAGTGCCGGCGGTCGTCGGTGGCGTTCAGCTCGCGGCCGAACTCGGCGGCCCATCCTTCGGCTGATCCGAGGGGCGGCGCGGCGGCCACCAGTTTCTCGAGGAGAGTGAGGTCGCCAGGGGAGCGGACGTCCGGGATTGCGAGATCGTCGCCCGACAGCCGGCGAAGAAGGTCGCGAGTGAGGAGGACGGGCCTCGCCTCCTTTCTCATGTCGGTCTCGAGATCGCCGGTGGTCGCGGCGCCCGGCAGGTCGGGCAGCGAATCCAGCACGGCTGGGTCTCGCTCGCCGATTCGACATGGAAGCCGCTCCGTTCGACCCGCAGAAGTGGCGGTGAGGAGAAGGAACCGCACGCTGCGGTGGATGGGGAAGATGGCGGCGGCGTTGTCGAAGCAGTAGAGGGGATCGAGCGTGCAGGTGTCGAACAGAAGCCGGCGAAGCGGCGCGCAACTTGTGTCGGAGGCGAGACCCCACGGAAGCACCATCCCCACCCGGCCCCCGGAACGGACAATGCGGAGCGCGCGCTCGAGGAACAACTGGAAGCTGTTCGCGTGACCGTCTCCGAGGGCGCGATAGAGGCCCGACCGGCGCGCGAAGCGAACGAGATCCGTGGCGGCGCCGTGGTTTCCACGTTCGGCCCCCGGATTGTCCGCCCGCAGCATGTCCCAGGGCGGATTGCCGATGACCGCGTCGAAACCGGCGTCGCCCCGCGGCGAACCGTCGGGGCGGAAGAACACCTCGGGGAACTCCAGCGTCCAGTGGAAGAACCGGGCCTCGGCGGCCGAGGCCCGGACTGCGTCCAGCCAGCTCTTGGCGACGCCCGGAGACAACGCGGAGCGGCCCGTGCGCACGTGATCGGCCAGCTCGGCCAGGAGCCCGGCTGGAACCACGCCAGGGTTGCCCGGCAAGACGCCAAGGCCAAGCGCGCACCACGCATCCGCCACCTGTTTCCAAGGGGCGAGTGGAGACGCCCCGCCGTTCAAGGACGCCAGCAGCGCCTCCTTCTCTCGCACCACCGCCACGCTGTCGTCGCGGGCGTACGCGAGACGCGTCCGGCCAGGCAGCACCGCGCGCAGCGCCGGGCCCGGCCCGTCGTCGTCGAGCAGCGACAACAGCGGAACCTCGCACCTGAGGGTCGTGCGGACCGCCCGGCCGGGATCCGGGCGTCGGGCGACGTCGTCCAGCGAGGCTCCCACCAGGCTGTTGCCAACGAGGAGGCGATGGTCGAGGAAGGTGAGCGGACGGTCCGGTGCCAGCGTCGAAAGCCAGAGCGACAGGCGAGCCAGCTGCACGGCCATGGGGTTGAGATCCACCCCGTACAAGCAGCGAGATGCCACCAGCCTCCGGAAGGACCGCCGGTCGCCGTCGCCCACGTCGCCGGGCCGGCAGTGTGCATGGCGAACGAGCGCAGCCTCGGTACGCGCCCGCGAGATACCGACAGGCGGCAACGAGGAAGGCCCCGCTCCCCATCGCGGGATCGACGACCCGCAGGTCGAGGATGGCTTCGGGCGACGCCTCTGCGACCAGCGGCGACAGCGTGCGTCGGACGAGGAAGCCGGTAATCGACTGCGGCGTGTAGAACGTGCCGGTTGACTTGCGGATGCCCGCCCCGGGCTCGAGTCGAAGGCGGTCCTCAACGGCCACCACGCGGTAATCGAGCACGCTCTCGTACACGCTGCCAAGCTGCTCGACGCCCAGGTCGCGATACGCGATACGAGCCCTGGCCCGGCCACTGCCCTCTTCCGACGTGCAGAGTGCCAGGACCACCTGCCGCGCCGTCTCGTCGTCCACCCGGTTGAACTCGCCTGCCGGCGTCAGGGCGGGCGAGAACAGGCGCCCGTTGAACGGCGTGACGGTGAGGTCCCCCGCGTGGCATCCCGCGTGAGACAGACGGGAGATGGCCTGAAGCGTCTCCCACAGGCCCCGCGCCGGCCCGGCCCGCTCCGCCAGCGAGCGCACGGCCTCCATCGAGTAGCTGTCGCGATAGACGGGGTGCCACGTCGGCAGCAGCTCGCGCGACTCGGCGAAGAGCAGGAACAGCACGCGGTACACGAGGGTCAGGGCCTGCTCGAAGAGGTTGTCCCGGTCAGGACCGGGTCTGATCGGGAGTCCCCGCCGCCAGGAGGAACGCCGAGGGACGGTGGACAAGGCGGTCAGCAGAAGACCGAGCGCGGCGAGGACGCCTGCTTTGAGGCCGCGGCAGACGGCGACGGTCTCGAGTGCCGACGCGAGGACGACTCGTTCGATGAGCGGCAGCTGCTCACGGGCCGCAGCCGCGCCGGCGGGGGAAAGGAACGCCGAAGGGCGGCAGAGCGCCCAGAAGGTGTCGAAAGCGGGGCCGTCTTCCAGCAGCGCGTCGACGGTGAACGCCAGGTGCCGGCGGGAGTGCGACCGCCGCGTGTCCACCAGCCGCACCTCGACGCCATTGGTGGAAAGACACCAGGCGGCACCGGCGCCCGCGCTCTGGCGAACGGCCTCGCGCCATGTGGAGTCGAGATCCTCGCCCCAGGCCGCAGCAAGGAGGATGGGAAGGTGTGCGGGGGCGCCATATGCTGCGCCCCCGTCCTGCCCCCCCGCGTAAAGCGGTGCAACCAGGACCGCGGCCTTGCCGACCGCGTGGGGCCCGCCGGCCCGGTACCCGAGAATGCTCGCGATTGGGGCGGCTGCGAGATCGAAGACGACGCGAGCGGTGGAAACTGGCCCGAGCGACGCGGCGCTCATCCGGTGCCACCGGCGAAGCGCAGCGCGCCCATGCTCGCGGGCATCCTCGCCGGTCTCGCGGGCAAACCGGCCGGGCAGGATCTGCTCCGCGAAGTAGCCGGAAACGAGCGAGCCCGAAAGGCCAGGCAGCATCGGCAGCCGCGGCTCACGCCGGGACGACGAGGACGAGGAGCAGTTCCGCCCGGACGTCGGCCACCCGGCTGGCATGGCTCAGTGCGGCAAGGCGGCCGGCCAACTCTTGGGCCGCGCGCTCGCGCTCGTGGGCGCCGCGTTCGGCTAGAGCGAGAGCCCGCCGGTCGAAAAGGCCCGGCTGAACGGGTAACGGCGGCTCGGAGGCGGCCGCAGCAATGGCCCGCTCCCGGGTGGCCAGGGCTTCGGTGGTGGCAGCCATCCAGGCTGCCACGTGCGCGACGCGCACCGCCGAGGCCGACGCGGCCAGACCCTCGAACGCCGGCCGACCAGCGGAGATAAGGGCAGGCAGGGCCAGGGAATCAGCAGGCGCTGCCGCCCGAAGAGCAAGCAGTGCCTGGTCGCGAACGCTGTCGCGCCCGTCGGTGACCGAGACTCGGCAGATGCCCCAGAGCCCGGGTGCCAGGCCGCGCCCACGCCCTCGGCGCAGGATCGTGAACCAGGGTGCACGCCGTTCGAGAGCGGCCAGCAACGAGGGGCCCGGTCCTGCCCCGCCGCGTGCTGCACGCCTCCGACCTTCGCGGCCGCGCAGCAGCAGCCTCACCCGCTCCAGTCTCTCCACCTCCCGCCGGGCCGGTTCGACGAAGCTCGCCCCGGGACGCCCCCCAACTCCACCCTTCGCCTGCCTGCTTCCGCCTGGTTCCTGGCCCCCGTCCACACCGCCATCCGCCTGCCGCCCTGCGCCTGATCCCTGGCACCCCAGGGCCAGTCCTTCGAACACCGCCTCGGCCACCTGTTCCTCGCCGAGCGAGCCACCCAACGCTTCCACGGACCCGAGGCAGTGGCGTGCCTGCCCGATGCGAGCCACGAGTCGGGCAAGGACACGGTCTTCGCAAGTGTCCCCGCCAACCAGGTTGAAGCCGTGGACCGTGCGCCGCTGGCCTATGCGATCCACGCGGCCGATTCGCTGCTCCAGCCGTACCGGGTTCCACGGCAGTTCCACGTTAACCACCAGGCGGCAGCGCGACTGCAGATTGAGGCCGTGCGCCGCGGCGTCGGTCGCCAGGAGCGTGACGGCCCTCCCGGCGTTGAAGGCCCTCACGGCCGCGTCGCGCTCTCCCGCGCTCACGCCGCCATGCAGGATCGCGAGCGGTCCATGGTCCCGGAGGGAGACCGCCAGGCGGTCGAGCGTGTCGCGATACTCCGTGAAGACGATCGCCGGCTGCCGGGCGCGCGACAGCAGGCGCTGCAGGGACGCCACCTTGGAGTCGTGCGTCGCCGCAACCCGGGCCGCGTCGACGAGACGGCGGAGCGCGCGGCACTCGGACTCCGCGTCGTCCAGGCCGGGTGCCGCAAGCAGCGCATCCGGCTGCGCGTCCTCGGCATCGAGGTCGGCTTCCGGCTCCAGCGGGAGTGTCAGTTGCACGCTCGCGTCTTCCCTTGCCCGGGACAGCCATTCCAGGCGGCGGCCAAGCGAGAGGAGAAGGGCGGTAGGTCCCGATGCCGCACGCTTCCTCAGGACGACCATCGCGAGACGCGCGTTGCGGCCGCGCGGGTCCCCGGCGCGGACGCGCCATACCCGCCTGGTGTAGCGCTCGAGGGCCGCGTGCAGCGCGGCCTCGGGCGGGGAGAGCCGCACCCGCAAGAGGTGCATCCTCCGGCTCACGGCCGACCCAAGCGAGCGCCGCGTGCGGCGAAACACGGCGAGGGGAGGGTCGCCGTCGAGACGTCCGAGTCCGCACAGCGCATCGAAGGCCGCGGCATCGCCGTCGTGCGGTGTTGCCGTGAGCAGCACCACGCGGCGGGAGCGCCGGGCCAGCCACCCGATCGCGGCCGACCGATCGCGAGCGTGCGCGCACGTGTGGGCTTCGTCCACGACAAGCAGGTCGTAGCGCGCCGGAGACATCCCACGCAAAACCTCGGGCCGCTTGACGAAGTCCACCGAGGCAATCGCCAGGGACACCCGCTGCCAGGGGCCGGCCTCCATCGAGGACCAGCGAGACAGGTTCCGCAGTTCGGCCGCGTCCACGATTGCCGGCGCGAGGTGGAACCGCGCCTCCATCTCGAGCCGCCACTGCGTGCAGAGGCCGGCGGGCGCGACGACGAGCACGCGGTCGGCCTCCCCGCGGGCGGCAAGCTCCGAGATGATCAGGCCCGCCTGGATGGTCTTGCCCAGCCCCACTTCGTCTGCGATGAGGATTCGAGGTGCCCCATGCAGGCAGGCGAGAACCGGCTCGAGTTGGTACGGATGCAGCTCGATGGACGCCGCGGCTGCGGTCCGCAGTTCCTCGTGGCTCGATGCGGATGCCATCAGCGCGCGAAGCGCTGCAATCCAGCGGCGCCGGCCAACAAGGCGCGGGCGAGGGTCTCGTCGAAGGGGCAGGGGCCGGTCGAACGGGATGAGAAGCGTGGCGGCCTCTGGGCCGCCTTCAGCCCCGGCCAGCCGCCACGCCTCGCAGTCCTCGTGCGACGTGACGCCGAGGACCCGCCACCGGCTGCCCCGGACGATGACCAGGCCCTCCCCGCCGCGCGGCGGCGTTTCCTGCAACATGCCCGGCTCTCCTGCGCGGCGTTTCCTGCGACGCCGCCGGCGGCCTCCGCTCCTGCCGGCGCGAAATCGGCCTGACGCCGCGCGGCACGCCCGTCCGAGCCCATGTGTTCTGCAAGCCCCGTTCTCAGATTCGCGGCGTGATCCCTTCTCAGTTCTCAATTCGCAATTCTCAATTTCGGCCGTGCTATTCTCCGCCTGGAGGAGTTATGCGACCGACCACTCGCCTGTCCGTGCCCGCGCTGCTGCTGGCCCTCTGCGCGCCGCCCGCCTTTGCCCAGGCCCCGCCGCGGTTCACCGTCGAGGAGATGCTCAAGCTGAAGCGGGTGTCCGATCCCCGCCTGTCTCCCGACGGCCGTCACGTCGTCTACGTTCAGACCGACGTGAACCTCGAGAAGAACTCGCGCAACAACGACCTGTGGCTGATCCCAGTGGCGGGCGGGAAGCCGGCGCCCGTGGCGCCCTCGGAGCGCTCGGAGGACACGCCGCGGTGGTCGCCCGACGGGAAGCGCCTCGCGTTCGTCTCCACGCGGGACGGCGGGTCGCAGATTCTGGCTGCAGGACATGGGGCCGTCCGGTCCGGCAGGCGAGCCGCGCAAGCTCACGAGCCTCGCGACGGAGGCCTCCGGAATCGCCTGGTCGCCGGACGGGAAGTGGATTGCGTTCGCCTCGGACGTCTACCCCGCGTGCAAGACCAGCGAGTGCAACGAGCGGCTGCTGAAGGAGGCCGAGGCGGGCAAGAGCAAGGCGCGGGTGTTCGACCACCTGATGTTCCGGCACTGGGTCTCGTGGAAGGAGGGCAAGTTCTCGCACGTGTTCGTCGTGCCGGCCGACGGATCCGCCGCGCCGAAGGACGTCACGCCCGGGGCGGCCGATGCGCCGCCGTTCTCGTTGGGCGGCCCCGAGGACTACGCCTTCTCACCGGACTCGAGCGAGCTGGTGTTTGCAAGGAAGACCGACAAGGTCGAGGCGATCAGCACCAACAGCGACCTGTTCGTCCTGGACCTGCGCAACCCGTCCGCCGAGCCCAGGAAGATCACGACGAACCCGGCCGCCGACGGCGGGCCGGTCTACTCACCGGACGGCCGCTACATCGCTTACCGCGCGCAGCACCGCGCGGGCTTCGAGGCCGATCGCTGGCAGTTGATGCTGTACGACCGGAAGACGGGGGAGCACCGCTCCACCACGGTGGGCTGGGACCGCTCGCCCGACAGCTACGTGTGGTCGCCCGATTCGAAGACCATCTACCTCACTGCGGAGAACGAAGGGCCGCGGCGACGTCTTCCGGCTGCAGCTGGCCGGCGGCGACCCCGTTCCCATCCTGGCGTCGGGCACGAACGGCGAGCTGCAAGTCTCGGGTGACGGCAAGACGCTGGTGTTCACGCAGAACACGCTGACCGCACCGTCGGAGGTGTTCGTCGCGCCGCTGAACGGGAAGGAGGGCCAGGTGCTCGAGGGCGTCAGGCGGCTGACGAACGCCAACCCCGGGCTGGCCGGCTTCAAGCTGCGTGAAGCCGAGAGCGTGACTTACGCGGGCGCGGGCGGCACGAAGATCCAGTCGTGGATCGTGAAGCCGCCGGACTTCCGTGAGGGACAGAAGTACCGGCTGCTCTACCTGGTGCACGGCGGTCCCCAGAGCGCGTGGCACAACGGCTGGACCTACCGCTGGAACGCGCAGGTCTTCGCCTCCGCCGGTTACGTGGTCATGCTGCCGAACCCGCGGGGCTCGACCGGCTTCGGCCAGCAGTTCACCGACGAGATCACCGGCGACTGGGGCGGCAAGGTCTACGAAGACCTGATGAAGGGCGTGGACTTCGCCGAAACCCTGCCCTACGTGGACAAGGACAGGATTGGCGCCGCCGGCGCCTCCTTCGGCGGCTACATGATGAACTGGTTCCTTGGCCACACGGCGCGCTTCAAGGCGATCGTCACGCACGCGAGCGTCTACAACCTGGCGAGCATGTGGGGTGTGACCGAGGAGCTGTGGTTCCCGGAGTGGGACCTCAAGGGGACGCCGTGGACCAATCCCGAGGGCTACGCGAAGTGGTCGCCGCACATGTACGCGAAGAACTTCAAGACGCCGACCCTCGTGACCCACGGCGAGCTCGACTTCCGCTGCCCGATCAGCGAAGGCCTCCAGCTGTTCACCACGCTGCAGCGCCTCGAGGTCCCGTCGCGGATGGTATACCTCCCGGACGAGGGGCACTGGATCAACCGCCCGGCCAATTCGGCGCTGTGGTACCGGGAGTTCATCGCCTGGATGGACAGGTGGGTCAAGTAGCAAGGGATCACTTGGCAATTGACCACTTGGCAACTGACCACTTGGCAATTGACCACTTGGCAATTGACCATCGCGGGTTGCTCAAATAGACAATCGGAAAGTAGACAATCGCCCAATGACCATAGATCTTCGAAGCGATACCGTGACGCTGCCTTCGCCCGCCATGCGCGCGGCGATGGCCGCGGCCGAGGTGGGAGACGACGTGTACGGTGAAGACCCCACCGTCAACCGGCTGGAGAAGCTGGCGGCGGACATCACCGGGATGGAGGCCTCGCTCTTCGTCAGCAGCGGGACGATGGGGAACCTGGCGTCGCTGCTGGCACACTGCGACCGCGGGCGCGACGTGGTGCTCGGCGACGAGTCGCACATCTACCATTACGAGAACGGATCTTCGTCGGCGTTTGGCGGCCTCGTGCTGCACCCGGTCCGGACCACCCCCGATGGGACGATCCCGCTCGACGCGCTCGAGGCGGCGATCCACCTGCCGGCGCACAACTACCACTTCTACCACTACGCCCCCCCGGGAGTGATTTGCCTCGAGAACACGCACAACCGGTGCGGGGGAACGGTGGTGTCGCCCGACTACTTCGCCCAGGTGGCGGCGCTCGCGGGCCGTCACGGGCTGCCGGTGCACCTGGACGGCGCGCGCTTGTTCAACGCGGCGGTGGCGGCCGGCCGGCCGGTGACGGACTGGACGCGATACGTGTCCTCGGTGCAGCTGTGCCTGTCGAAGGGCCTTGCGGCGCCCGTCGGGTCGATGATTTGCGGGAGCGCGGCGTTCGTGGACAAGGCGCGGCGCATGCGGAAGATGCTTGGCGGCGGCATGCGGCAGGCCGGCGTCATCGCGGCGCCGGGCATCCTTGCCCTCCTGGACATGGTGGGGCGTTTGGCGGAGGACCACGCGAACGCGCGGATCCTCGCCGACGGGATCGCGCAGTTACCGGGCATTGCCCTCGATCCACCCCGCGTGGAAACGAATATCGTCGTCTTCCGGCTGCCCGGCGTAGCGGCTGCCGAGGCCTTTGCCGCAGCCCTGGAGCGCGAGGGCGTCCTCGTGTCCAACTTCGGCGGCGGCCGCCTGCGCGTCGTCACGCACTACGGGATCACCGAGACCGACTGCCGGCGCGCAGTGCAGGTGATGAGCGAACTGTGGCAGGCCGCGACGAGGCGCTGACGCTTCAGTGGACAGTGGCCAGTGAACAGTGGCCAGTAAGTCACGCGTGATTCGCTGACCACTGGCCACCGACCACTGTCCACTACACGGCCTGTAAGCGTCCAGGCGCCTGCCGCCGTATACGCTGTTCAAGCCCCGTTCTCGCTCTCAGCCGAATCAACCCGGGAAGTACACCATGTTCAGACTTCTTGCGATCACGATACTCGTTGGCGCCGTAGGGGTCGGTCTCGTAGCCCAGCAGGCCCAGCCGGACGCGGCGCTCCTGGCGAAGGCCAAGGCACTTCACGAGCGGATCCTGACGGTGGACACCCACGTGGACATCGGGGGGAACAACTACGCCACGCCGGCGCTCGATCCCGGCGGGCCGACGTCCCTCAAGTGCGACCTGCCCAAGATGAAGGCGGGCGGGCTGGACGCGGTGTTCCTGGCCGCGTACGTCGGGCAGCGCCCGGACCTCACCGAGACGGGCTTCAAGGCCGCCTACGACCAGGCCGTCGCCAAGTTCGACGCCATAGACCGCCTGACGAAGATGCACCCCGAGCTGTGCGAGCTGGCGCGCACGCCGGCCGACGTCGAGCGGATTGAGAAGACGGGCAAGCGGGTGATTCTCGTGGGCGTCGAGAACGGCTACCCCATGGGCGACAGCCTGGCGAACCTGAAGACGTTCTACGACCGGGGCACGCGCTACATGACGCTGGTGCACGGGTCGCACAACCAGCTGGCCGATTCCTCGGGCCCGGCCGAGCCGATGCACAACGGCTTGTCGGATCTCGGGAAGAAGGCCGTGGCGGAGATGAACCGCCTGGGCATCATGGTGGACACCTCGCACGCGTCGGCGAAGGTGTTCTGGGACGCGATTGCGATCTCGAAGGCGCCGATCATCGCGTCGCACTCGGGGTGCATGGCGGTGTCGAAGCACAACCGCAACCTCGACGACGACCAGCTGAAGGCTCTGGCGAAGAACGGGGGCGTCATCCAGATCGTGGCACTCGGCTCCTACCTCAAGGAGGATTCGCCGGAACGCGCCCAGGCCATGCAGAAGCTGCGGGAGGAGTTAGGGTTCGGCGGGCGGGGCGGCGGGCGGGCGCCGGGGGCGGGCGGACCGCCGGCCGGTGGACAGGCGCCTCCGCAGCCGACTCCCGAGCAGCAGGCCGAGCGGCAGAAGATGATGGCGCTCCGGCAGGAGCGCATGAAGGAGATCGACGCGAAGTACCCGCCGGCGACGCTGAAGGAGTTCGTGGACCACATCGACCACGCGGTGAAGGTGGCGGGCATCGATCACGTCGGCGTGGGCACCGACTTCGACGGCGGCGGCGGGGTCCCCGGGTTCAACGACCACTCCCAGGCGCTCAACGTCACCGTGGAGCTGCTGCGACGCGGCTACACCGACGAGCAGATCGCGAAGATCTGGGGCACGAACCTGATGCGCGTGTGGCGGCAGGTGAACAAGGTGGCGGGGAAATAGCTACTTCTTAAGAACCTCCTCGAAGAACTTCAGCGCCCGCGGGTCGTCCGACTGGCCGAGCCAGAAGACGGCCTGCTTGCGGACCTCGGCGTTGCGGTGCGTGCGCGCGACCTCGATCAGCCGCGGCACGCCTTCCTCCTTCGGCATCTGGCTCAGGGCGAACACCGCGCGCTTCTTCACCTCGGTGTCGGGGTCGTTTTCGATCGCGCTGCTGATGGTCTCCGCCGCGCGCGCCCCGGCCTTCTGGCCCACCCAGAACAGCGCCTGCCTTCGCACCTCGGCGCTCTCGTCCTCACGCGCCATCGCGATCAGCGAGTCCACTGCCCCGGGTTCCTTGCTGACGGAGATGGGGAAGGCCAGCTCCTTCCGGAACGCGGGGTCGCTGTCGTGGACCAGCCGGCGCAGGGTCTCGAAGCCCTCGCGGCCTCGGCCCGCGGCAAGCCAGAACGCCGCCTGTTTACGGATGTCGACCGCCTGGCCGGGCGCCACGAAACCGTCCAGCGCCCGGCTGGCGGCCGGCCCCTGGTGGAGCGCGACGGCCATCAGCGCGCCGTTTACCAGCGAGTCGCCCTTCCCTCTTGCGGAGGGCACGACGAACGTGGAGAGCAGTGCGACGCTCTCCGCCGGGTTCACCTGCGTGAGCCAGTGAACCGGCAGGCCGCCCGCGTCAACCTCGCAGTCCGGCGAGAGCACCCGGATCTTGTGCACCCGCCCGGCCTCGGCGCGGAAGAACACGTGGATCTCCCGCGGGCCTTCGAGGCTGACCTTCCGGGTGGCGGCGTCCGGCGTTCTGCGCCTGCCCTCGAGATAGGTTGTGCCGTAATGGGTATCCCAGCCGCCGTCGCACATGTGACGATCGCCGGGCACCGACGGCGCCGAGTATCCAATCCAGCCGGCGGTCTGGCGTGCCGACACGAGACCGCGAAAGGCCTGGTCGAGACCCGAGGGGACGCTCTTCGCCTCGACCTGTGCGTTCACCAGCCGCGCCGGCGCGTCCTGGTCGAGCACCGCCGAGGCGCCGGCCAGCGCCACCCAGGCGACACCTACGGCCAACCCTGAGAACAGAGTGCGTTTCATGGGACCTCGCTTCGCGATCATGTCACTTGACGATTGGCCACTTTGCCAGGGAGCAAATGGCCGCTCGCCAAGTGGTCAATTGTCAAATGGTCAGTTGCCAAGTGACAGCGAAGTTACTTGAGGAGCTCCAGCATGTAGTCCTGGGCTTCCTTGTTCTTCATCAGGGAGAGCTTCGAGACGATGTCCTTCTTCATCTCGACGTCCGTTTCCTGCCGGGCGAGGGCGACGAGGGCCGTCGCGTTCTGCTGGATGAACAGCCCCTGGAGCGCCGCCTTCTTCACCGCCGGGTCCTTGTCGCTGCGGTAGAACTGCATCAGCGCGTCGCCGGTCTTCTTGGAGTCCATCATCCCGAGGTCGCGCACGGCCGCCTTCCGGAGCGTCGCGTCGGACTCGGCCTTGGCGATCTCCATCAGCTTGTCGCTGGCGCCGCTGATGAACATCGCCTGGAGCAGCTGCTCCTTCACCTTGGCCGACGCCTCGGCCTTGTACAGCTCGCCTAGTTCCGCGCGGGCGCCCATGATCCCCAGCTGCCGCACCGCCTCCGCGCGCAGCTCGGGATTGGTCTCGGTCTTCGCGGCGGCCAGCAGCCGGTCCCGGTCGCCCGCGAGCATGAACGCCTGGAGGACCTGCCGCCTGACGTCCACGTCCGACGACTGCGAGTACACGTCCGAGAGAACCTGGCGGCTCTCCTCGCGTCCGAACATCGCCAGGTACTTCACGGCCTTCAACTGGAGGTCCGGGTTGCCGCCCTGCCCGCGGGCCACGCGCCCCAGGATCTCCCGCGCCTGCGGCGAGCCGCTCTGCGCGAGCACGAAGAGCGCCTGCTCCTTCACTTTCGGCGAGCTGGACCCCTTGAGCACACCCTCGAGCATGGGCACGGCGCGCTCGGGGTCGTGCATCATCAGCGACCGCAGCGCCATGGCCTTCAGCTCCTCGTCCTGCGTCTTGTCGGGCGACACGGTCTGGCCCGACGCCTGCCGGACGTCGAGCTGGAGCGCCTTGGCGTCGTTGGCCCAGCGGCTCGACGGGTATTTCTTCAACAGCTCTTCGAGGCGGGCGAGCGACTCGGCGCGCTTGCCGACACGGCTCAGGGCGTAGGCCTGCCAGTACATCGCGCCCTCCGCTTTCCGGCCGCCCATCGCTGCCACCTTCTCGAACGCCTCCGCCGCCTGATCGTACCGCCCGCGGTCGAGCGCGCGCGTCGCCCGCTCGTACTCCATGCTCTCGCGGTTCGGCGAGTAGCCACCTTCGACGTAAGCCTTCTGGCCGGCGACCGCGCCCTGGAGTGCGCCGGCATGGCTCCCGAGGGCTTCGGCGTATGCCGCGTCGGCGGTGTACGGCAGCTTGCCCTCGAGCTGTTCCATCGCCAGGCGGCCGGCGGCGAGGGCCGGTGCGAGGTCCATGTCGAGCGTGCCCCGCAGCACCTCGAGCTGCGCGAGCTTCGACAGATTCGAGCTCGAGAGCCCGCTCGACGACAGCCGCGGCAGGCACAGACGGCACCGGCGGCACCGGGGGGACCGGCTTGGCCGGCTTCACCGGCTGCGCGCCCGCTGCCGCCGCGGAGAGGACGAAGAGTGCCACCGGAAGAAGTCTCTTGAACATATCGTGTCTCCAGGAGGTGGTACGACTGGCCACCAGCCACTAGCCACTAACTCGATTCCGTCCTCGGCACCTCGCGCTGGCGCACCGTGTCGCCGAGCACGCGGACCTTGAAAATGATTCCCTGCGAGTCGATGCGCTCGTGCACGCGCTGGAGGTCCTGCAGCGTCAGTTCCGAGGGGCTGTTGGCGATTTCCATCAGCACCCGCTCCAGCTCGTCGAGCACCGCCGCCACGCCGGCGTCGCCGGCATCGGCAGCCGTCTGCCTGTAGAGGCGGTTCTCGCTCACCAGGTCCCGTGCGCGCTCGCGCTCGCTCGAGATGTCCACCGGCTGTGTGCCGCCGCCGGCGTTCATGAGCTCCACGAGCGCCACGTGCGACCGCTCGAGGTGGTCGCCGACGGCCAGGTACAGCACCCGCTCTCGGACCTGCTCGGCAGACGCCATGCCCGCCGCCGCTGGAGCGGAACCCGCGCCGGCCACCTGCCCGCCCGGCGCCGTTGGCTGCTGTCTCGGCCAGTACTGGCCGGCCACGAACGCGGCCACCAGCAGGGCCGCGACGCCGCCCGCGAAGGCCAGTGACGGGAACGAGAAGCTCCACCAGCGCCGCGGTCTCGACCCGTCCAGCGCCGGCTGCAGCCGGGCCCACACCTCCGCGCCGTAGCCCTCGCCGCGCTCCGGAACCTCCAGGACGCTCACGGCATCGAGCGCCCGCCGCACCTCCGCGAGCCGAGCCCGGCAGGTCTCGCAGTCGTGCAGGTGCTGCTCGAGCGCGCCGCTCTCGCCGGCGTCCGCATCCCCGTAGTGATAGAGCACGAGCAGTTCTTCGGTCGCGTGGTTCACGGTCTCTCCTCGCCGGGGTACGCGGCCGGCACGCCGAATTGCCCCACTCCCCCAATCACGGGCCGCAGCGCCCGCCGCATCTTCTGCACGGCGCGGAAGATGCTGTGCTTGGTGGCGCTCAGCTGCAGGCCGAGCGCCGGCCCGATCTCGTGCAGCGGCCGGCCCTCGAAGTGGCGGAGCACGAAGGCCGCGCGCTCGGTGGGCGTCAGCTGCGCCATCGCCCTCCGCACCTGCTCCTGGACCTCCGCCCCGTAGGCGGCCCGGTCCGGCCGCCCCGACGCGTCCGCTTCCGGTTCGAAGCCGCCCGCCCCCTCGTCACCGTCGATCGGCTCCGCCTCGAACCGGGGCCGCTTCCGCAGCAGGTCGTAGGCGCAGTTGACCGTGACGCGGTGCAGCCAGGTCCTGAAGCTCGACCGCGCCTCGAAGCGCTTCAGTTCGCGATAGGCCTTCAGGAACGCGTCCTGGACGACGTCCTCCGCGTCCGGCTCGTTGCCGGTGAGGCGGAAGGCGAGCTGGAACAGACCGCGGCTGTGGCGCTCGACCAGCCTCCGGAAGGCGGCTTCGTCGCCGGCCTGGGCCAGGGTGACGTCCTGGGCGTCGGTCGCATCCATCTGCTCTTTTAGACGGGGGCTGGGGCGAATGGTTAGGAAACCGTTTACGGTTCACGGTTGACGGTTCACGGTCTCGTCACGCGGCCCTGTGACTGGGTGCGCGCGGGCTGTCCGCCAGCCTGCGTGCCGGACCCTCAACCCTCAACCGTAAACTGTCAACCCCTAATTGCGCCTCCGCAGCAGCGCGCGGACGGGCGACCCGTCACCGTTCTCGATGCGGAGCGGCAGGCAGATCAAATCGTAGCGGCCGGGCGGCGCCGACGCGAGGTTGAGCCCCTCGACCACCCAGATGCCTGCGCCGAGCAGCAGGTGGTGAGCTGGTTTCGCCTGGGATACGACAGGGTCCACCGACAGGTAGTCGATGCCCACGAGCCGAACCTGCCGGTCGGCGAGGAGGAGCGCCGCGTCCTCGGCAATCGCCACGAAGTCGTGCTGGAATTCGGCGTTGCGCCAGAGCGACGAGTTGCGGGTCCTGAACAGGATTCGCTCGCCGCGCCGGATCGCGTGCGCCCTGAGCTCGGCGGCGGTGACGAGCTTCCGGTTGCGGATGCCGATCACCCTGGCCGGGCCGACGCCCGCCTCCGGCGGGAACCGGTCGATTCGCGCGCCCCCGCGCACGAAGTGCCCGGGCGAGTCCATGTGTGTCCCGGTGTGCCAGCCAAGCGACGCCCGGGAGGAGCTGTACTCGTCGCCGCGCTCGACGTCGGTGGTGGACGTCACGCGCAGGGGCTGGTCGCCGGGCCACTGCGGCATGCCGGGGCGAATGGGGACGGAGACGTCGATCCACATAGGGCAGTGTCACTTGCCGACTTGGCAATTGTCTACTTGCAGAATACTGGTCCCGCGGTCGTCACACCTCATTCGTCAAATCGACAGTTGCCAAGTTGTCAAATGCTAGGTTCCCGCCCGGAGGCGAGCCACCGTGGCGCCCAGGTGCGTCTCCGGCGCGTCCCAGAACTCCTCGACCAGCGGGTGCCGCTCCAGGGCCGCCTGCACGATCCCGCGCTGCACGCCGGCGCCGCGACCGTGGATCAACCGCACCTCGCGCAAGCCGGCTTCCCACGCCGCGCGCACGTACTCGTCCACCACCGACTTGACGTCTCGAGGCGCGAACGCGTGGAGGTCCAGCGCAGGCTCGATCGGGACCCGCTGCGCGTCATCGCTCATAGGTGGCCGTCACGACGGTCTTGATTCCGCCGCGAGGCGTGAAGTCGCCGACGACGGTCATTCGGCGCGGCCCGCAAGCGCCGACCAGGTCGTCGAGGATCTGGTTGGTCACCTGCTCGTAGAAGATCCCCTGGTTGCGGAACTCGAGGAGGTAGTACTTCAAGGCCTTCAGCTCGAGGCACGAACGATCGGGCACGTAGGTGATGCGGATCGCGCCGAAATCTGGCAGGCCCGTCTTGGGGCACACCGACGTGAACTCCGGGCAGTCGATGGCGATCTCGTAGTCGCGTTCCGGCTTCGGGTTGGGGAAGGTCTCGATCGCTGCGGACATGCCCCCGATTCTAGCGCGGGACACGCCAATTACGGGCGGTTTGCGGAAGAAATCTCGTGATCGCAATTGACAAGCCGCGAAGGCGCGCGCTAGCATACGACGAAATTAGGCCTAGATTCCGCCCCACTGCATGCGCGCGCGGTTGGAAGGCGGCAAATAAACCAGCGCGCCACACGTCAGGGGGACGCCGATGGCTGACGCCCGCAGGATGGGCAAGTCCGAGCTCTTCGCGCACTTTGCCGATCGCTTCGAGATGAAGCGTGCGCAGGCGCGTGAGTTCTTCGATGAACTCACCGTCCTCGCCGAGAAGGAACTCAAGCGCTCGGGCGAGTTCGTGCTGCCGGGGATGGTGAAGCTGGTCGTCCAGAAGCGGAAGGCCCGCATGGGCCGCAACCCCGCCACGGGCGAGGCCATCAAGATCCCGGCCAAGACCGTCGTCAAGGCGAAGATCGCCAAGCAGCTGAAGGACACGGTCCTCCCGCGCAAGTAGCTCCGCTGGATCAGGGGGCAAGGTGGCAACCGTCGATTTGGCAATTTGCCAAGTGGCTGGTTGTTCCTTCGCTCCCTGACAGCGTTAGCTGCCTCGGAGCCTCTTCGCCAGCGGCCTGATCGCCAGCCGGTCCATCTTGTGCTTCATCGTGCTGAGGGGGATGCCCAGGTAGCGGGCGGTCGCGGTGACGTTCCACCCCGAGCGCTCGAGCGCCTTCAGGATGAAGTTGCGCTCGAAGGTCTCGCACGCCCGCTGCAGCAGCTTGCCCTCCGCGTCGTCACCCGCCTCCGGCGCGGGCACCGGCATCTGGTACTCGAAGGGCAGGTCCTCCTCGGTCACCCACTCCTTGTCGGTGATGGCGACGACGCGTTCGACGAGGTTCTCCAGTTCGCGGATGTTCCCCGGCCACCAGTGCGCCTGCAGCAGCTTCATGGCGGCGGGCGCCACGCCGCGCACGCCCCGCCGGAAGCGCGTGCTGTACCGCTTCACGAAGCAGTTGATCAGCTCGGGCAGGTCTTCCAGGCGTTCGCGCAGCGGCGGCATGCGCAGCGGGATCACGTTCAGCCGGTAGTAGAGGTCCTCCCGGAACCGCCCCTCCTTCACCGCCTTCTCGAGATCCACGTTGGTCGCGGCGATCAGCCGGAAGTCGGTCCGGATCGGGCGTTCGCCGCCCACGCGCTCGATCTCCCCTTCCTGCACGGCGCGCAGCAGCTTGCCCTGCAGGTCGAGCCGCAGGTCGCCGATCTCGTCGAGGAACAGCGTCCCGCCCGCCGCCAGCTCGAACTTGCCGAGCTGCTGCCGTACCGCGCCGGTGAACGCGCCCTTCTCGTGACCGAAGAGCGTGCTCTCGACCAGGTCGCGCGGGATCGCCGCCAGGTTCACCGGGATGAACGGCCCGTCGGGCCGCTCGCCGGACCGGTGCACCAGGCGCGCCACCAATTCCTTGCCCGTGCCGCTTTCTCCGAGGACGAGGACCGTCGCCGACAACCTCGCGAT
The DNA here is from genome assembly GCA_963744445.1 of uncultured Acidobacteriota bacterium. GTDB lineage: Bacteria > Acidobacteriota > Vicinamibacteria > Vicinamibacterales > Fen-181 > CAVUTP01. The sequence continues at coordinate 325,510 of CAVUTP010000005.1, read as the reverse complement.
GCGCTGCACGAGGTCCATCACCTCGCGCATCGCCCGGCTCGGCCCCACGACGAACTCGCGGTCCGTGTCGGCCACCTGGGCGCTGAGCGCCAGCACCTGGCGGTTCAGGTCCTGGTGGTCGCTCGCGTTGCGCAGCACCGCGAGGCGCTCGTCCGCCGTGCAGGATTTCGGCAGGAAGTGGTACGCGCCGATCTTGATCGCTTCCACCGCCGACTGCACCTCGCCGGAGGCCGACATCATCACGACCTCGGCCAGCGCGTAGTTCTCCCGGGCGATGCGAAGCACCTCCATCCCGCTGATGCCCGGCAGCGACGCGTCGATCAGCAGGAGGTCCGCCTCCTCGCGCGACAGGAGCGCGAGTGCGGCCTCGCCGCTCGCGGCCTGGATCACGCGGTAGTGGCGCTGCAGCTCCGAGGCCACGCGCGTGCGCGAGGCGCCATCGGCATCGACGATCAGAAGGGTCTTTGGTGACATGCCTATTGTCAGGCGGACGGGTGTAGGCGGCGGGCGGGTTCATATCACGCGTGACGACGTCCCGCCTTCCGCCCCCCGCCCTCCGCCCAAGACTATCTCACGTACATCGCCGCGTTGAACACGACGCGGAACGTGCCGAACGACTGGCCCCGCCACGCGGGCTCGAAGCCGACAAGCACCACGTGGCCCTTGCCGAGCGTCGACGTCGAGCGCGGCCGCCTTCCCGTGCAGATGTTTCTCGCCGATCAGAAACCCCGACTGCAGCGGCGACTCCTGCCCGGCGTCGTAGCGTGCGAGCACGCGTCCCTCGAAGCCCTCGAGCGTCTCGAACACCGGGCTGCCGTCAACGAATACCGCGGCGCTCGGCGGCATGCCCGCCATCACCGGGTGGCTGTCATCGTCTCGACCTTCACGATCGAACCCCGCAGGAAGAAGTCCTCGGGCCTCAGCCCTCCGACCGCGTTCTGCACCGGCAGCTTGAACTGCTGAACCGCGAACCGCCAGGCGCTGTTGAAGCACACGAGCGTGCCGCCCTCGCGGACGAACTGCTCGAACCGCTGCAGGTCGGCAGCGCCGAGCGCATAGGCATGCTCCGGCCGCACCACCCGGCGCGGTCGCGCCCCCACGCCCGGTGCCGGGCGGCATCCCGCCAGGTCCCGGCCCGCCAGCTGCCTGCGCCCCCTCCACCGGCACCCGCGCATCGTCGGCGAGGATGAGGACGTCCACCCGGTCGCGGAGCGGCGCCTTGAAATCCTCGGGGTGAAGTGCGACCGGCTCGAAGCCGTACTGCTCGAGGACCCAGCGCGTCCAGCCCTCGTCCATGCTGCCGACCATGGCTGGAAGAGGCCGACACGGGGCTTCTTCAGCGGCATCGCCCGCCGCGGCCGTCCGCTCCGCCTTCAGCGCGAGCGAGGTGACCAGCTCGGACTGGGCGGCGGCGTCCAGGCCGCTGATCACGAACCGCTGACCGCTCGGGGACGGGGCGTTCGGGACGAGGTGCACCTCGGCGCCCAAGCTTCCACGCCCGGTTCACGGCGCGGTAGGCGTTGTTCTGCGCCGGGATCGACAGCCAGCGCCGGCCCCTCGCCCGTGATGCGCCCCGGCGGCGGCACGATGGCGGCGGCGGCGGCGCTCGTGTCGAAGCCGATGCCGGGCACGCTGTCGAACGGCGGCGGCGTCGCGCGAGCCCTTGTCGCGGTAGGGAACGGGCTTCGAAGCCGCGAGCGGCGGGGGTCCGAGGCGCTTCATCTTCGACCGCGTCTCCTCGTCCACTGGCGACATCACCGGGATGGTCAGGACGCCCATCTGCAGCGGCAGCGTCCACCCGGCGGCGTCGTACGGGCGCAGCGGGGGACCGCCGGGGTACTGCCGGAGATCGGGGTACTTCTGCACGTCGAGCACTTCGCGCGCGAGCGCGCGCGAATTCCTGGTCGGTGGGCACGACCCATGTCCCGGCGGGGTAACGCCACACCGTCGAACGTCGCCTCCGCGGTCAGCTGCGATGACGCGGACGCCGCCGAACGCGAGGCGGCGCAGCATCTCGACGGCGGCGACCGGGTCGCGCTGCTCCTGCGGGACGACGTAGGCGAACGGCGGCTCCTTGCGGCCGCGCGCGATCTGATCGCGGCCCGCCTGGTAGCGGTTGAACAGCAGCGAGTCCTTGTACTTCGCCGCGTACTCCAGCGTGGCGATCGCGGCGGTCTCGTTGTAGGCCACCGCATCGGCCAGGCGCCACCAGCCGGGGCGCCACGGGCTCGAGTACAGGCTCTGCGGGCGGAGGTCGCGGAAGGCCGGCGGGAAGTCCTCCAGCGTGTACTCGCGCGGGCCGCGCGCCGAGTGCCTGCCGTCTCGGTCCAGAACGCCGGGATGTTCTTGAAGATCGGCGCGTAGTCGACGTAGCCCGGATACCAGGCGTCGAACGCGGTGCCCATGTGCGTGGCGCCCGGCTGCCCGCGCTCGTCGAGGCCCTTCGCGATCGCCATGCCGATCATGTTCACCTCGCGCGACATGAGCGGCGGGCGCGTGCAGGCCGACCGGCTCGGAGAACGGCGGCAGCCAGATGCGCGTCGGGAACGGCGCCGTCTGGTGGAGGACGTAGATGATGTGCGGCTCCCACTGCCGCCAGCGTGCTCCATCACCCGCGACTCGATCATGTTGAGCATGTAGGCGTCGCGGTTGTTGTCGTGGCCGACGTACTCCTGGTACAGCCGCGGCAGGGCGGCCTGCTCGTACGGCGTGCCGACGTTCTCCGCGTGCCACTCGCCAACCATCTGCTGGCCGTCCGGGTTCATCGTCGGCCACAGCATGACGATGACGTTGTCGAGGATCTCGCGGAAGGGCGGTTCCTGGGCTCGGGCGAGCAGGTCGTAGGCGAGCTGCGGGACCATCTGCGGGCCCGCCACCTCGGTGGCGTGGCAGCCGCCGTCGATGTGGACGAAGGCCCTGCCCTCGCCGCGCCAGCCGCCGGGCCTCGGCGTCGGTCAGGCCCTGCGGGTGCGCCAGCCGCTGGGCAATCTCGCGAAGGCGGTCGAGCCGCGCGAGGTTGGCCGGGCTGGAGACGAGCGCGAAGTACATCGGTCCGGCCCTGGGTCGTCGTGCCGGCCTCCACGAGCCGGAGGTAGCGGCTGGCGGCCGCCAGGCTTCTGCAGGTAGTCGATCGTCTGGTCGTAGGTCGCCAGCTTGTTGTCGGCGCCCGGCTTGAAGCCGAAGACCGACTCGGGTCTGGGGAGCGGGCCGGCGGCGGCCAGGGGCGGGACCAGGATGGCAAGGACCAGCGCCGGCACGACTCGCGCGAACGACCGCATGAGGCCTCCTTCGCTTGCGGGGTAACGGTACGCGGTGTAGTGGCCAGTGGCAAGTGGGTAGGCGCAGTGGCCAGTGATCACTGGACCGAAACCTCCGGCCTTCCCGAAGCCCGAAGCCGGAAGCCCGACGCCTGGCGGGCGCCCCGCGTCCAGTTGACGCCCGCCCACCCCTTCGATAACGTTAGAAGTTCCTGGGATCAGTCCGTCATCATCGAGGAGTCAACGTGGCGAACGAGTACGACGTTGTCGTGATTGGCGCGGGCACCGGGGGCTACCCGACGGCCATCCGCGCGGCGCAGCTGGGTCTGCGCGTCGCGGTGGTCGAGCGGCAGAAGGCGCTCGGGGGCACCTGCCTGATCTGGGGGTGCATCCCCACCAAGGCGCTGCTCGAGCACGCGCACGCGCTGAAGATCGCCCGGGGCGCCAAGGAGTGGGGCCTGGGCATCGACGGGGCGTCGGTCCGCATCGACATGAACCAGGTGCAGGCCCGCAAGGACAAGGTCGTGACGTCGCTGACCAAGGGCGTCGAGTTCCTCTTTCGCAAGCACAAGATCGACTGGATCAAGGGGACGGCGCGGCTCGCCGGGAAGGGGCAGGTGGAGGTGACGGGGGAGAACCCGGTCACGCTCACCGCCACGAAGGAGATTGTGGTCGCCACCGGGTCCCAGCCGCGGAGCGTGCCCGGGGTCGAGATCGACCGGAAGCGGATCATCACGAGCGACGAGGCCATAGGGCTGAAAGAGGTGCCGAAGTCGATTGCCGTGCTCGGCGCCGGTGCCGTGGGCGTGGAGTTCGGGTCCCTCTTCCGCACGTACGGCAGCGAGGTGACGATCATCGAGCTGTTGCCACGCCTGGTGCCGGTGGAAGACGAGGCGGTGTCGGCGGAACTGCAGAAGGCATTCAGGAAGAGGAGCATCCGAACGTTCACGGGGTCGAAGGTCACGCGCGCCACGCCGGGCGCCGACGGCGTGAGCCTCGACGTGCAGCTGCCGGACGGGAAGACCGAGCACGTCGAGGCCGAGTACCTGCTCGTGGCCACGGGCCGCGGGCCGGTGACCGAGGGCCTCGGCCTCGAGGACCTCGGCTTGAACATGGAACGCGGATACATCGTGGTGGACGAGCACTACCGCACCAGCGTGCCGGGGATCTCCGCGGTCGGCGACGTGATTTCCTTCGGCCGCCCGGGCCACCCGCAGCTCGCGCACGTTTCCACCGCCGAGGGCATCGCGGCGGCGGAAAGGATTGCCGGGCAGCCGCCGCGCACGATCAACTACGACCACGTGCCGGGGTGCACATTCTGCGACCCTGAGATTGGCAGTGTCGGCCTGACCGAGCAGAAGGCGAAGGAGCGCGGGTACGACGTCGTTGTCTCGTCGTTCCCGTTCATGGTGCTCGGCCGGGCCAAGATCGCGGGCGAGACGGAGGGGTTCGTCAAGATCGTGGCGGAGAAGAAGTACGACGAGGTGCTGGGCGTGCACATCATCGGGCCGCGGGCGACCGATCTCGTGGCCGAGGCCGTTGTGGCGCTGCGCCTGGAGTGCACCGGCGAGGAGTTGATCCGGACGATCCACGCGCACCCCACCTTCGCCGAAGCGGTCGGCGAGGCGGCCCACGGGCTTCACGGAGGGGCGATTCACATATAAGTGCAAAGGGCAAAGTGCATAGTGCAGATGTAAATGCAGAATGCGCCCGACCTCAGACGCAAGACTCCGACCTGCGACTCGAACTTGTGACTCGGACTTGTGACTTGTGACTTCTGACTAATCCTATGCCTACCAACGTCACGATGCCGCAGATGGGCGAGTCGATCGCCGAGGGCACCATCGTCCGCTGGATCAAGCGCGTCGGCGACAAGGTCGATCGCGACGAGCCGCTGTTCGAGATCTCGACCGACAAGGTGGACGCGGAGATTCCCTCGCCGGCGGCAGGCGTGCTGCTGGAGATCAGCGCCAAGGAAGGCGAGACGATTCCCGTGAACCAGGTGGTGGCGGTGATCGGCGAGGCGGGCACGGCAGTTGCGGCAGCGCCGCCTCCGCCCCCCGCGCCGGCGCCTCCGCCCCCCGCGCCGGCGGTTCCGCCCTCCGCGGCAGCCGCGCCGCGGCCGGCGGCCGTCGAGGAGGCACCGGACGAGGAGGCTGCCGCGCCCAGCGCGGCGGCCGGCACCGCGCCCGTGCCGCCCGAGGAGTCCGTCGAGGACCTGCGCCGGCAGAAGTCCTCGCCGCTCGTGCGGAAAATCGCCGCCGAGCACGGCGTGGACATCAGCCGCGTGCAGGGGACCGGCATCGGCGGCCGCGTGACGAAACAGGACATCCTCGACTTCATCGACCGCCCAGCGCCGGCGCCAGCGTCGGCTTCGGCTCCGCAGCCATCGGCCGCCCCGGCCGCGGCGCCACCAGCGGTCCACGCGCCGTCGGTGAAGGCCGGGCCGAACGACGAGACCGTCCCGATGACCCTCATGCGCCGGCGGATTGCCGAGCACATGGTGATGAGCAAGCGGACGTCCGCGCACGTGCACTCGGTCTTCGAGTTCGACTTCACGAACGTGTCGAAGATCCGGGAGGCGCGCAAGGCGGACTACGAGCGAGCCGGCGTCAAGCTCACGTACCTGCCCTTCATCGTGAAGGCGGTCGTGGATGGCCTGCGCGCGGTGCCCGTCGTCAACTCCTCCATCGACGGCGAGAACATCGTCTACCACCGGGAGATCAACATCGGCATCGCGGTCGCGCTCGACTGGGGCCTGATCGTCCCGGTGATCAAGCACGCGGACGAACGGAACATCCTCGGCCTGAGCAAGGCGATCGTGGATTTCGCGACCCGCGCGCGCTCCAAGCAGCTGAAGCCGGACGAGGTGCAGGGCGGGACGTTCTCGATCACGAACCCCGGCGTCTTCGGCGCGCTGTTCGGGACGCCGGTCATCAGCCAGCCCCAGGTCGCCATCCTGGGCATCGGAAACATCGAGAAGCGGCCAGTCGTCGTGGACGACGCGATCGCGATCCGGCCGAGGGCGTACATGTCCCTGGGCTACGACCACCGGCTGATCGACGGCGCCGTCGCCGACGAGTTCATGTCGGTGGTCAAGAAGCAGATCGAGAACTTCGACGTGTCGTGGCTGTGAGATCCATCGAGGTCAGGCGGCTCGGGACGATCGCATACCGCGAGGCGCTCGAGCTGCAAGGGTCACTGGCGGAGGAGCGGCGGGCGGGCCGCGTGGGCGACGTCCTGCTGCTTCTCGAGCACCCGCACGTGATCACCCTCGGCGCGCGCCGCGACGCTGCCCGTTCCAACGTCATCGCCACGCCCGCCAGGCTGCAGGAGCTGGGTGTCGAGTTGTGCGAGACGGGGCGCGGCGGCGACGTCACCTACCACGGCCCCGGCCAGCTGGTGGCCTACCCGATCTTCGATCTTCGTCCGGACCGCCGGGACGTCTACCGCTATGTCCGGGACCTCGAAGAGGTGATGATCCGGACGACGGCGGCGTTCGGCCTTGAAGCCGGGCGGGTCGAGGGGCTGACCGGCGCCTGGGTGGCGGCCGACAAGATCGGCGCGATTGGCATCCGGATCTCGCGCTGGGTCACCAGCCACGGCTTTGCCTACAACGTCAACACCAACCTCGAGTACTTCAACCTGATCGTGCCGTGCGGGATCAGGGATCACGGGGTGACGTCGCTGGCGCGCCTCCTCGGCCGCGAGGTGCCGATGCGCGAGGTGGAGGACGAGGTCGTCAGGCAGTTTGATGCAGTGTTCGGTGCCACGGGCCGGGAAGGAGCAGGAAAGGCTGCAGGATAGGCCTAAAGGCCTGTCCTGACCGTTGATCTGGCGGAAAACACCTCGGACCGATCCTGCGCAGTGTTGGCGAAACCGTCTGCCAGCTTGATCCCGGAGCCAGAGCCTGCTTCTACTTCAGCCATCGGGATAGTTCCCCGAGCCCCCCAATCCTCCTGGATCTCCTTCCTCCCTCGTGCCGGCCGTCCCGGTCCAGCAGCACGGCACTCATCCCTGCGGCTGTGGCGCCATGGTAGTCGTCGCCCAGCGAGTCGCCGACGTGCAGACCGTCGGCGGGGGCAACGCCGGCCGCCTCGAGCGCGTGGGCGAAAATCCGGCGGTCGGGCTTGGAGGCGCCCGCGTTGGCCGGGATGGTAACGGAACCAAGGCGCGACGCGAGGCCGAGGGCGTCGAGGACCCGGTAGACCCGGGTGTCGTAGTTGGTGATCAGCCCGGTTGGGATCCCCTGGATCGCTAGCGCGTCGAGCGCGGGCAACGCATCGTCGTACCGCGCCCAGGCGTCGGCGGTCGTGAAGTGCTCGTAGAGTTCCCCGAAGTAATCCTCGAACACGCCCGGACGCTCCAGTTCGGCGGCTCCGCACGACGCCACAACTCCCCTCACCAGGTCCTCCCACCATCGGCGTTCGGCGGCAGCCGTGGACTCGAGCGAACCCCCGCCCGGTGTGCTGCCCGGGGCGGTCCGCATGGCTTCGTGGAAGGCAGCCTCCATGGCCCGGGCATCTACGGCGGCACCATAGCGCCTTGCCAGAAGCGAGTATTGTTCGCCAACCGGCTGCCGAGGCTTGATGAGCGTGCCGACGAGATCGAAGAAGACGACGGTGATCATGCCTGTTAACTGTTGAGTGCCGAGGGTTTACGGTTCATCGCTCATCCGCCGTTGTCCCCGGTCCCTGGTTGCGCTGCTATTCGGAGTGATTATGTCGGAATAAACCCGCCCGGCCCCGTGTTCTATGAACCGTGGGCGCGAGAATCGACGAACGATCGCCGGACGAGACCCTGGTGGAACGCCTCAGGGCCGGGGACGAGAGTGCAGTAGCCGAGCTTTCGGCACGCTACTCGTCCCGGATCCGTCAGCTGGCGCTGCGCCACGTCAAGAGCCCCGAGGACGCGGACGAGGTCGTGCAGGACGTGCTGCTCAAGGTTTACCAGAAGATCGAGGCGTTTCGCGGGGATTCTGCCCTCGCGTCGTGGATCTACCGGATAACCTTCAACACGGCCATGTCGCGGCTGCGCTCGGGGAAGAACGACCTCACGCGGAGCGCGCTTCCCCTGGCGCCCGGCGGCGGCCGCGAGCTGGTTGCCGATGGAATCGTCCGCGACGTCCCCGACTGGTCCTCGTTGGCCGACGATGGGGTGATGAGGGGACAGCTGCGGCGCGAATTGATGAAGGCGCTGATCGAGCTCCCGGCCATCTACCGCGTGCCGGTCCTGCTCCGCGACGTACACGGCCTCTCCACCGAGGAGGCGAGCGCCGCGCTCCAAGTCAAAGACCAGACGTTGAAGTCGCGGTTGCATCGCGGGCGGATGATCCTCCGCAACCGGCTGGCCGACTTCGCCGACGGCGTCAGTCTCCACCGTCCCACCACCGTCAGCGTCAACTAAGGCGGGCGACGGACCTTGCCGTAGAATGGCAGGGACTCGCGCGTCACCTGGCGACTGCGTCCTTCGAGGGACCATCTGAATTGGTCACCCGCATGGGGCAACCGCCCGGTGACGTGCCACACCCAGCCATGCCCATCAGTTCAACGCTCGCCAACGGCGACTACACCATTCTTGAACGCATCGCGGAGCACGGCACCCTGGGCGAGCTCTTCCGAGCCAGGGACGAGCGGACGGGCAGGACCGTCGCGCTCCGGTTCGTGCGGGACGACGTCGCTCCCCCCGGCTGGCGCCGCGAGAAACTGCTTGCCCGGGCCGCCCTGGCGAAGAAGGTGTCGCACCCGCACGTCGCGACGCTTTACGACGCAGGCGAGCTGGAAGGGAAGCTGTACCTCGCCCACGAGTTCGTTCCGGGCAACTCGCTCGCCTCGCTGCTGAACGGCCGACCCCTGGAGCAGCACCTCGCGGTCGAGCTGGGCATCCACCTGGCTGACGCGCTCTCCGAGGCGGAACGCGTGGGGGTGGTCCACGGCGACATCCACCCGGCGGCGGTGATCGTCACACCCGCGGACCAGGCCAAGCTCATCGATCTCGGCTTCGCCTCGTGGACCTCGGGCGGCGCGGCGCGGCGGAAGCTCTCCGCGGAAGTGTCGGTGGGCCAGGAGTGGTGGGAAGACGGGTTCCCGGGCGCGCAAAACCGGCCGCCGTCCTACATGTCGCCGGAAGAGGTTCTCGGCCAGCGGCTGGACCGCGAGATCCGACATCTTCTCGCTGGGGGTGGTGTTCTACCAGATGGTGACGGGCCAGGTCCCGTTCGGGGGCGCTACCGACGCGGGCACCGCCCTCAAGATCCTGCAGACCACGCCCCCGGCGGTGAGCCGCGTCAACCCGTCGGTTTCCGCACGGCTCGACGCGGTGATTTCGAAGATGCTGGTCAAGAACATCGACGGCCGCTACCAGCAGGCCGGTGCCGTGGCCGCCGACCTGCGTCAGCTCGCGGCCGACATGCAGCTCAGGACGCTCACCGACCGGCATCGCGAGGAGGAACCGCGGAGGGCGCCCGGCCGCCGTCCCCTTGGCTCCCTCTTCGCCGTTGCAGTGGTGGTGCTCGTCGCGCTGACGGCGCTGGCGTGGTGGATGCTGTAGCGGGAGTCAGCAGGGGTCAGGCGTCAGCGGCCAGCACTCGCGCGAGGACGTCGAGATCGACGTTCGCGCCCGAGACGATCACCACCGTGCGACCCGGTCGTGCGTCCACGCGTCCGGCGAGCAGTGCGCCGATGGCGGCCGCACCTGCCCCCTCCGAGACCAGATGCTCGTGCTGGAGGAGGCCCCGCATGGCTGCGGTCAAGTCCTTCTCGCCGGCGAGCACGACCCGCTTCACCAGCCGTTGCACGATGGGGAAGGCGATGTTGTCGGGGTCCATGTTGCCGGCCAGCCCGTCGGCCAGTGTCGGCCCGACCTGAACTTCCACGATGCGCCCCGCCGCAAGCGACGCGGTGAACGGGTGCGACGCTTCCACCTCCACCCCGATCACCTCGACGCCGCGGGCCGCCGCGGCGAAGGTCGTGGCCAGGCCAGCTATCAGTCCGCCGCCGCCCACGGGCACGAGCACACGCGAGACGTTCGGCAGCTCCTCCAGGATCTCCACCGCTATCGTCCCAATGCCCGCGAGCAGATCCGGGTGGCTGTACGCCGAGATGAAATAGCCCCCGGTTTCGGCCGCGAACCGCTTGGCAGTACGCTCGGCGTCCTCGTAGTCCGCAGCGTCCGCTCGCAGGTCGGCGCCGTGCCGGCGAATCGCGGAGAGCTTCGCGTCCGGCGCGTGGCAGGGCGTGAACACGACGGGGCGGAGCCCGGCGATTCCGCACGCCCACGCCAACGCCCGCCCGTGATTTCCGGCAGAAGCGGTGACAATCTGTGGCGAGGGATCTCCCGGCGACATTCTCTCCACGAGGGACATTACGGCGTTCAGCGCGCCGCGCGCCTTGAAGGAGTTGGTGACCTGCAGCGACTCGAGCTTGAGGTAGACGTCGCCCGAGGCCGCGTCCGACAACCAGTCGGACCGGACGAGCGGTGTCCGCCGGATTCGGCCGTTGATACGTCGCCGAGACGCGGCGACATCGGCGGGTATGTCCATGTCCTCAAGCCTCGCTGACCCTCAGAAGTTCGGCGAGCCTCTCGACGAAGGCCGAGCGTGCGAGCACCTCGTCGATCCCTGCCTGTCTTGCTGCTGCGATGCGATCGGCTCTGACGTGAGACACGAAGCCAAGCACCCGAAGCGAGGCGAGGGCAGGGTCCGAACGCAACGCGGCGAGCACCTCGAGGGGGTCGATTCTGAGATCATCGAGGTCGAGGAGCACGAGCTTGGGTTCAGACGCTCGGGCTGCTTCGAGCAGCGCCCCCGTGCCGCCCGCAAAACGCACCTCAGCACGGGCGACGGCCGCCGCCGACCGGATCTTCGACGCCATCATGAGGTCCGATACGCCGGCGATGATCATGTCCCCTCGGTCCTCGCGTCAGGCCGCTGGCCGCTTTAACGGCGGCGTGGCGCCCTCGGCGTGTCCCCCAGCCCCCAGCCCTTACTTCCGGAACTCACTTGTGTTGACGACTTCACAATCGGTCCAGGCGAATGGGGGGCCCCCGAACGGCGCCACCCGCTCACAGTGGACTGTCAACACAAATGGACTCCTGGAGTAGCCCCTAGCCCTGTGCCCCTAGCCCCTAAGATTATGATAGACCCTATGATCCTCGAGACCCGCGACGCGCCGCCCTTCTACAAGAACGGCTACCTGCTCGGCTGCGAGCAGACGCGGCAGGGCGTGATCATCGACCCGGGTGACGAGATAGATCAGCTGCTCCAGGCCGTGGAGGCGCACGACCTCCGCGTGGCGCACATCCTGCTCACCCACGCGCACGTGGACCATGTCGCGGGCGCGGCGCGCGCCAAGGCGGCCCTGGGCGCGGCCATCCACCTGCACCGCGCCGACCTTCCGCTGTACGACGCGGTGCTGCAGCAGGCCGCCTTCTTCGGCCTCGAGGTGGAGGCGCCGCCCCCGGTCGACAGGTTCTACTCGGCAGGCGACCGCGTGACGTTCGGGGAATACGAGGTGGAGGTGCTTCACACGCCGGGCCACAGCCCGGGGGGCGTCTGCCTGCTCGTGGGGCCGGCCGGCGGGCCGCCACGCAAGGTGTTCGTCGGCGACACCCTCTTCGCCGGCTCGATCGGGCGCACGGACCTCCCCGGCGGCGACTACGACACGCTGATCAAGTCGATCCGAGGCGTGCTCTTCAAGCTGGGAGACGACGTGGAAGTGCACTCGGGCCACGGCCCGCGCACGATGATCGGGCAGGAGAGGATGGAGAAATCCGTTTCTCATTTGACTTCCACTTTGAGCCTCACCCGTCCGATCCTCACCAAGTCCCCGGGGGCGAGGGGGCGCCGTTTCACCCGCACCTCGTTGACGAATGTCCCGTTCGTGCTGCGAAGGTCCTCTATCTCCAACTCGCCCGACTCGCGTGCCGTGAAGCGGCAGTGAAGGCGCGACACCAGCGCGGCATCCAGGATGAAATCGGCGCGTGTCGCGCGGCCGACGGTCTTGATCGCGCCGGGCATCAGCCTGAATACCAGGCCGTCGTCTTCGCGGTCGGTCTCGGTCCTGAGAATCCACATCGTCGCGCATCCCAGGAAGCCCTGTGGCTTCCGTTCCAAGGCGCCAGCAACCAGCCACCACAGTGTCTACTTCTTCGCCGGCATCACTTCCTGCAGCCAGGAAGCGATCGCCTCGACGGCGGCTCGTCCGATCGTCTTATCGGGCAGTGTTTCGTATTCGTCCACCTCTCCGGTGGTGGCCGGCACGAGGAGGTGGTTCAGGCCCGGGACGACGACGAGCTTGACCGCCTCTCCCGCCGGCCGCTTGCGCACCCGGGCGAGAGCGGCGAGATTCTCCGCGTTGGCCGCGTCCATCTGCTTGTCGAGCGCGCCGTGGAGGATGAGCATCGGCTGCCGCGTCTTCGGGATCACCTTGGCGGGGTCGAATGCCAGCCGGCTCTCGAAGAGCGGCGTTTCCGCCCGGTTGCGCAGCTCGGCCGGGATGCCCTCCCAGCCGGACTGCGTCAGCACCGCCATTTGAATGCGGCGCTGAAGCTCGATGCGCGCCTGGCGGTCCGCTTCCGTCAGCTGGAGGCGGGCCAACGCCCGCCGCTGCTGCTCCAGCACCATCTCGGCCCCGGTAACCCCCGGCGCGGCGGCCAGGACGACCGCCTTGATGTCGTCGTGGCCCTGGGCGGCAAGGAGGGTGACCATCCCGCCTTCGCCGTGCCCCGCCACCGCCACCCGCCCGGAGTCCACGTCCTTCCGCTTTCGCACGTACTTGACGACGGCGCGGACGTCCTCTGCGAAGTCAGCCAGCGTTACGGTCTCCGCGCGGCCGCCGCTCTGTCCGATCCCGCGGCGATCGTACCGGATGACGAGGAAGCCGGCATCGGCGAGCGCGGAAGACAGCTGCCCGAGGACCGGGACGCCGCCAACCGTCTCCTCCCGATCGGTCTGTCCCGTCCCGCCGACGAGAACAATCGCCGGAAGACGCACGGGCTTGGCGCCAGCCTGCTTGGAGGCACTCGCCCCGGCAGGCTTGGAGACGGTGGCCGCCAGCGTGAACCCGTTGGCGGGCACGTGGACCGACTCGTCGTTGGGACGGCTGACTTTTACCTCCCGCGCCGCTACGGTCGCGACGTCGCTCCGGAGCACCTCGACCGCCTGCGACGGCACCGAGAAACGAATCAGCCGCCCGCCTTGGTCTGCCCAGATCTCGACCTCCGCAGGCTTGGCCGGGTCGTCGATCGAGATCATCGATCGCCGCGCGTCTATGATGCCGTCCAGCGTCTGAATTCGCTGGTCCGAGGCACTCAGAACCCTCACCGGGAGCTGGCCCTGGCCCGGGACCAGCACCTTCATGGTGTCGCCGGGTTTCATCGTCCGCAGGCGCCACGCGAAGACTTCATAGCTTCCGAAGAAGATGGGCGGCAGGATCGCGGCGTCGGGATCGATAGTGTCCGTCTTCTGCCTCGAGCTCGTGCCTTCGGTCAGCGACCATGCCGCTGCCGTTCCGGTGATGTTGGCCACCACCACGACCAGCCGGTCCTTGAAGGCGCCCTCGATGTTGCAGCCCAGGGCCCGGCCGTCCGGGCCGTAGCGGATCTCGGCCTTTCGCACGGTCACGCTGATGGGCGTCCCCAGCCGCGCGGTTCCCGTGATCGTCGTGCCCTCGGCGGTCCTCGTCACGGTGACGTCCTCGCTGCCGACCGGCACCCCTCGGATGAAGACCATCAACTGGTTGGTGACCGGGCCCGCAGGAGCGGGCGGCTGCGCCAGGAGAACGGCGGGGATGAGCAGGGTTAGCAGCGCCAGGGCGACGGTAGAATGAGGGGTGCGCATGGCTTTTCGAGGATATCAGAATGCCATTGAATGAGTACCGGGCGGCCCGCGAGGGAGTTGCGCTCTTCGATCGATCAGACGCGGGGAGGATTGCGGTGGCCGGGACCGACCGCCTCGGGTACCTGCACGCGATGCTCACCCAGGACATTCTCGCCCTGCAGGCCGGGACCGGCTGCTACGCCGCCTACCTGACGCCGCAAGGCCGGATGCTCTCCGACATGCGCGTCCTCGAGCTCGGCGACACGGTGCTGCTCGACCTGCCGGCTTCGAGGGTCTCGGCCGTCATCGAGAAGCTGGATCAGTTCATCTTCAGCGAGGACGTGCGGCTGGGAGACCTGACCGAGGCCTTCGCGAAGCTGACCGTGGCCGGGCCGCGGGCGGCGGAGGTCGTGGGCCGCGTGGTGGGAGAGACAGTCGGGGGCGAGGGCCTGGATCTTCATGCCTGGCCGGAGTTCCGGAACCGGCGCGTCGAGTGGCGCGGCGACACCCTCGTTGTGGCTGCCTCTGCCGACCTGGGGCTGACAGGATTCGACCTCTACGCCGAGCGGCCCCGTCTCCAGGCGCTTGCCGGCGCGCTTGCCGAGGCGGGGGCCCTGCCGGCCTCTGCGGAGACGGCGGAGGTGCTTCGGGTCGAGGCCGGCCTTCCCGCCTTCGGCAAGGACATGGACGGGGACACGATCCCGCTCGAGGCGGGAATCGAGGGCCGCGCCGTCAGCTTCACGAAAGGCTGCTATCCCGGCCAGGAGGTGATCATCCGCGTCGTGCACCGGGGCCACGGCCGGGTGGCGCGCAGGCTCACGGGCCTCCTGCTCGACGGCCCCGCGGTCCCGGCGCGGGACGATGTCGTGCGCGGCGGCGACAGGGACGCTGGCCGGGTCACCAGTGCGGTCCTGTCGCCCGCTCTCGGCCGCCCGATTGCGATTGCCATGGTGCACCGCGACTTCCTCGAGCCGGGCACCGAGCTGACCGTGTTCCACGGCGAGGACCGCTTCAGGGCCACGACGGCAGCGCTGCCGTTCAAAGCAAACGATTGACCCGGCGCCCGCAAATGGTTATACCAGCGTTTCATGAGCATCCTCTCATGCCGCTCGGTCGACCTCGTGCCGCAGTCCGCGGTGGACGCGGCTGGTGGCCAGTGGGGCCTCGCCCGCACAGACGCGGGACGTCGCCTCGTCGTCTCGCTCCCGCCTGAATCCCCCGTCCTGGGAGACGTGGAGGGCGAGCGCCAACAACTTGCCGCCTCGGTGCTCGTCGTCGGGCCCATCAGCCCGCGCAACGCGGCAGCGTTGCGACGTCACCTGCCCTGGCTTTCGCCCGTGCTCGTTGGCCGGCGTACCTCGGCCGGCCTGGGCGACCGGCTGGGCCTTGCCACGCCCGGACATGTGGCGGCAATCAGGCAGGCGGCGCCCGCGATCGCTCCCGTCTTCGCGCAGCAGTCCATCCGCGAGATGGCACGGACGCGCCGGACGCCTGCCGACGTGATCGACGCGGCAACGTGGGGTGCGTTCGAGGCAGGGTGGAGAGACGGCTTCGGGTCCGATGCCGACCACCTCAAGTCACCCGACGAAATAGACCGCTGCCTTGCCGCGGGTTTCACGCAGTTCACGTTCGACCCCGGCGCCTTCGTGAACGCCGACGATGCGGCGGGCGACGCCGAGCGCGTGCGGCGCGCCCTGGAGGCGCTACCGTGGGACCGCCTCGAGGACTCCGCCGATGGGCTGCTCGCGCGCTACGAGGGCCGCCGGTTCGACGCGGACGGCGTGTCGGTCGTCTTTGCCGGCGAGGCGGCGGCACGCGCGGCCGTGAAGTACGGCGGTGCGGTGGCGCACGTGGCCGCGTTGTACCGCCACCTCGAGCAGAGTGCCGGGGAGCGGCCGTTCGAGGTGGAGGTGTCGGTGGACGAGACTGAAACGCCCACCACGCACGCGGAGCACCTCCTGATCGCCACCGAGCTGCAGCGGCTGGGTGTCAGCTGGATTGGTCTCGCGCCTCGTTTCGTCGGGCGGTTCGAGAAGGGCGTGGACTACATCGGCGACGTGGGGGAGTTCGATCGCGACGTCGAGGGGCACGCGGCCATTGCGCGTGCGAATGGCGGCTACAAGCTGAGCCTTCACTCCGGCTCGGACAAGTTCAGCATCTACCCGGCGATCGCAAGGCACACCCGCGGTCTCGTTCACCTCAAGACGGCGGGCACGAGCTACCTCGAAGCACTGCGGGTCGTGGCAGCGGCCGACCCGGGCTTCTTTTCAAGCATCTACAGCTTCTCGCGCGCCCGCTATGACTCGGATCGGGCGAGCTATCATGTGTCGGCCCGCCTGGATCGCGCGGCCGAGGACGCCGGCACCATGGATCATCCAGCCGAGCTGCTCGACCAGTTCGACGCGCGGGAGATCCTGCACGTCACCTTCGGCTCCGTCCTGACCGCGGTGGACGACGAAGGCCGGCCGAGATTCGCCGACCGGATCAAGGAGCTTCTCGAGCGGTTCCCGCACAGGTACGCCGAGGCGCTGGAGCGCCACTTCGTCCGCCACCTCGCGCCGTTCAAGGCCTGAGTGTGTAGAGCAGGCCAAAGCCGACACCGCTGCCTTGGTTCAACGGTCGGAGCAGGGCTTCAGCCCTGCTTACTGCGCGGCCGGTACGCCTTCGGTTGTCTGTGTGAGTTCGGCGCGGCGGAGGTGGTCGGTCATCGCCCTGCGTGCGCGCTCGACGTCGTGCGAGCGGATGGCCTGGTAGATCCCGCGGTGCTCGTCGGCCGCCACGCGAAGGTCGGTGGCAAAGCGTATGGTCTGCTGCCGTGCCTTGTAGAAGATGGACGACACCATCTCGACGAGGGAGGCGAGCACCGGGTTGTTGGCCGCCGCGGCAATGGCCCGGTGGAACTTGATGTCGTGCACGAGGAAGGTGTCCGGCTGATCGAGCGAGGCGTACATCGCGGTGGTTTCGTCGCTGATCGCGATGACCTGGTCGGGCGTTGCGCGCTCCGCCGCGAACGCGACCACCGAAACCTCCAGTGCGATGCGCGCCTCGAACATCTGCTCGCGGGAGAACCCGTGCAGCGCCGCCAGGAAGGTGAGGGGTTCGGCGTCGAGGGCCGGCGGGCCGCCCGTGATGAAGGTCCCCGCGCCCTGCCGGATTTGCAGGACCCCCATGCCCTCGAGCGTCTTGAGCCCCGACCGGATGCTCGGCCTGCTGACGCCGAGGCTGACGGCAAGTTCACGCTCGGGTGGAAGCCGATTGCCCGACTTCAGCTCCCCGCGTTCGATCGCTTCCCTGATGCTGGCGACCACCACATCCGTTGCGGCGAGCTTCTCCGGGATGGGCATATGAAAGGTAGGACCAATGCGGCCCTGCAAAGTTGGCTGCATGAATACCACCCCCTGTTCCCCCTGTCAACAGACGGGCCGACAACGTAGCGTTTGAGCCGCGGCGGCCAGCAGTCGCTTGACTGCACCTCGGCGGAGTGGTATCAAATCCCACCACGGCGATTTGGTAAGACCATTCAGCGATGCCGGAGGCAAGATGCGCCAGCGGCTGAGGACTTTCATGGCTGTGGCCTGCATGGCCGCGGCGCCGGTGGTCTATTCCCAGGCGCCGAACACGTCCAAGACGATACCCCTCTGGCCGGAGGGTGTTCCGGGCGCGATTGCGAACGCCGCTCCAGAGCAGCTCCTCGCCGAAGGCCGGGTTGCCGGGGTCCACGTGCCAACGCTCACGGTCTTCCCGGCGCCCGCGGCAGGCGCGACGAGGACGGCGGTCGTCGTTTGCCCCGGCGGTGGCTATCGACGGCTGGCGTTCGATCACGAGGGGATTGCGGTAGCCACCTGGCTCAACTCCCTTGGCGTCTCGGCGTTCGTGCTGAAGTACCGGCTCGAGGAGTACGGCCATCCGGCGCCGTTGCGCGACGTCCTGCGCGCGGTCAGGCTGCTGCGTTCGGGGGCGGCCACGTATGGGATTGACCCGCAGCGAATCGGCGTTCTCGGCTTCTCGGCCGGCGGCCACCTCGCTTCGTCGGCTGGAACGATGTTCGATGCGCCGGAGGGGAGGACCGGGTCGGAGCTGGACGGAGTGAGCGCGCGGCCCGACTTCCTCGTCCTCGTCTACCCGGTCATCACGCTGAGCGGTCCATTGGCCCACAGCGGGTCGCGGGAGAGTTTGCTGGGCAAGTCCCCTTCACCGGCGCTGATCGACGCGCTCTCGACGCAGCTGCGGGTCTCGGACCGGACCCCCCCGACGTTCCTCGTCCACGGGGGCACCGACACCACGGTCCCGGCCGACAACAGCGTCCTGTTCTATTCCGCATTGCGGCGCGCAGGCGTCCCGGCGGAGATGCACCTCTACCAGGAAGGACCGCACGGCATCGGCCTCAAGCCCGGATTCGGGCCCATGTCCGGCTGGTCGGATCGCTGCGCGGAGTGGATGAAGGCCCGGGGCCTGCTGACGCGCCCCTCGGCGTGACGCGCGCCGCTCCCGAGGCGGATTGATAGTCTTTTCGGCCGCGATTCAACGGAGTCTTACCATGCAGTGTCGCATCGGACTGGTCGGTCTCGGCGTGATGGGCGGCAACCTGGCGCTGAACATGGAGCGCAACGGGTTCCCGGTGGCCGGTTACGACCGCGATGCCGCCCGGACCGCGGCTTTCCTCCGCGGGCCTGCCGCCGGACGGCAGGTGGTGGGCGTGGACTCGCCCGCGGCGCTGATGGCCGCGCTCGAGACGCCTCGCCGGGTGTTGATGATGGTGCCCGCGGGCCGGCCGGTAGACGACGCCATCGCGCACCTCGTTCCGCACCTGCAGGCCGGCGACATCCTCATCGACGGCGGCAACTCCTGGTTCCTCGACACCGAGCGGCGCAACCGGGAGCTGGCCGGGCAGGGGTTCCACTACATCGGCACGGGCGTGTCGGGCGGCGAGGAAGGCGCGCTCTGGGGCCCGAGCATCATGCCTGGCGGCCAGGTCGAAGCGTGGGAGGCGCTCGCCCCGATCCTCCGGGCCATCGCGGCGAAGGCGGACGACGGCGAGCCATGCGTGGACTACATGGGCCCGCTCGGCGCCGGGCACTACGTGAAGATGGTTCACAACGGGATCGAGTACGGCGACATGCAGCTCATCGCCGAGGTCTACGACCTGCTGCACCGGGGGCTCGGGCTCTCGGCGCCCGAGCTGAGCGCGATCTTCGACGAGTGGAATCGCGGGATCCTGAAGTCCTACTTGATCGAAATCACGGCGCGGGTGCTCGCGAAGCTGGATGGCGAGACCGGGGTGCCCGTGGTTGACGTCATCCTCGACGAGGCGGCGCAGAAGGGGACGGGGAAGTGGACCAGTCAGAACGCGCTGGACGTCGGGGCACCCATCCCGACGATCAACGCGGCGGTCGAGAGCCGGATCCTCTCGTCCCTGAAGGCGGAGCGCGTCGTGGCGAGCAAGGTGCTCTCCGGTCCGTCGCCGCGATACACCGGCCCGGCGCAGCCCCTCATCGACGCGGCGCGCGATGCGCTCTACGCCTCCAAGATCACTTCCTACGCGCAGGGCCTCGGGTTGCTGCGGCTTGCTTCCGCGGAGTACGGCTACGGGTTGAAACCGGCCGCCATCGCGCGCATCTGGCGCGCCGGCTGCATCATCCGCGCCACGCTGCTCGGCGACATCATGTCGGCCTACCAGCGTGACCCGGCCCTGGTCAATCTCCTGCTCGACGAGAGCTTCCGCGAGGCCGTGGAGTCCCGGCAGGCGGCGTGGCGCCAGGTCGTTCAGACCGCCGTCGGCCTTGGGATACCGGCGCTGGCCATGAGCGCGTCGCTCGCGTACTTCGACGCGTATCGCACCGAACGGCTCCCGGCGAACCTGACCCAGGGGCAGCGCGATTTCTTCGGCGCCCACACGTACCGGAGGGTGGACAGGGAGGGCGTGTTCCACACGGAGTGGACGGCTTGAATGCAAAGTGCAAAGTGCAAAATGCGCGACGCACAATGCAAAATGCAGAGTGCCGGACCTGAACCCGGAGTCCACTTGTGTTGACAGTCCACCGTGAGCGGGTGACGCGGGTAGGGGGCCCCCCATCCGCCCGCAGCGCGGACGCCCGTGGGCATGCGCTCTGAGCGCGAGGACGGATGGGGGAGACCCGCGGCAGGACCCGCGAACACCGCAGGCCTCGTCGTCAACACAAGACCGGGATTCACTTGTCTTGACCACGAAGAACGGAAGGCACGAAGGTCACAAGGCCCTTGTGTCTTCGTGTTTTCTTGATCTTCGTGGTTTCGTTCGTCGTCAAGCGAAGCGAGTAGTGGGACTAGTGGTTACCAGCGTAGGAGACGACCGTGAACAACCAACTGAAGATCCCCGCGGACGGCGCCCTGGACTTCCTGGCGCTCGGCGCGCTCGTGCACCGGCTCGATCCCGGGATCATCCCGTTCCGCAAGGCCTCGTCCTGCCAGATCCACGTCAGCGGCGGCGAGTTCAACTGCGCCGCGAACCTGGCCGACTGTTTCGGGTTGAGGACCGCGATCGCGAGCGCGATGGCGGACTACCCGATCGGCGACCTGATTGCCGAGCGCGTGCGGGCGATGGGCGTGCGGCCCTTCTACAAGCGGTTCAAGCACGACGGCGTGACCGGGCCGAACATGGCGACCGTCTACAGCGACCGCGGCTTCGGCGTCCGCCCGCCCGTGGTCTTCTACAACCGCTGCAACGAGGCTGCCGCGCGCCTGGTCCCCGGGGACTTCGACTGGGCGTCGATCTTCGGCCAGGGCGTCCGCTGGTTCCACAGCGGCGGGATCTTCGCGTCGCTCTCGCCGACCACCGCGGAACTGATCATCGAGGCGATGAAGGCGGCCAGGGCGGCCGGGGCCGTGACCTCCTTCGACCTGAACTACCGCGCGAAGCTCTGGGGCGTGTGGGGCGGCGCCCAGCGGGCCCCCGAGATCCTCAACCGGATCGTCGAGCACGTGGACGTCCTGGTGGGGAACGAGGAGGACCTGCAGAAGGGACTGGGGATTCCCGGCCCGGACGTGACCGCGCAGTCCGCTCTCGACACCTCGGTCTTCGTGGCGATGATCGACCGGGTCGTCGCCAGGCACCCGGGAGTCAAGGTGGTCGCCACGACCCTGCGCGACGTCCGCTCCACCAACCGGCACTCGTGGAGCGCCGTGGCGTGGGTGGGCGGAAACACCTACACCGCCCCCACCGCCGAACTGGATGTCCACGATCGCATCGGCGGCGGCGACGGCTTCGCCTCCGGCTTCTTCTACGGCCTCCTGGCCGGCGAGCCGCCCGAGGAGGCCGTCAGGCTTGGCTGGGCGCACGGGGCGCTGCTCACCAGCTTTCCCGGCGACACCACGATGGCGACCGTCGAGCACGTTCGGGCGTTCGCGAAGGGAGGGTCGGCAAGGGTCCAACGATGAATGCAAAGTGCAAAGTGCAAAGTGCTAAGTGCAAAATGCACCACGCAGAACGCACAATTGCAGAATACAAGATGGAAGACGCGCAAGGCGGGCTCCCGGACCCTGAATCCCGAATCCCGAATCCTGAGCTGCGCGGCACTGATACGGAGATGCCATGAAGAACTCACCTTCTCGCCGGCGCTTTCTGCAGACATCGTTGATTGGGGCCGCCGGCATGCTGGCGCCCGCGGTCGTTCCCCGCACGTACCTGTTCGGCGCCCAGACCCCCCCGAGCCGCCGGATCACCGTCGCGCAGATCGGCTGCGGCCGCATGGGCACCGAGGACATGCGGGGGACGATGAAGCACGACCTCTGCAGGATGGTGGCGGTCTGCGATCTCGACACGAAGCGCCTGGAGAGCGCCAGGGCGGAGGTCGAGCGCTTCTACAAGGGCAAGGGCGAGAGCCAGGTGGACGTCAAGGCGTACCGCGACTACCGTGAGGTGCTCGCGCGACCCGACATCGACGCCGTGATCGTGACGCCGCCGGACCACTGGCATGCGATGGTGGCGATCGAAGCGGTGCTGGCGGGCAAGGACCTGCACGTGCAGAAGCCCCTTACCTACGACATCTCGGAGGCAATTGCCCTGCGCACGGCCGTGCGGGCCAAGAAGCGCATCCTGCAGACGGGCAGCCAGCAGCGATCCTCCAAGCCGTGGGACACCTTCCGCATCGCGAGCGAGGCGGTGCGCAACGGCCGGATCGGCAAGGTGAAGCTGGTCCGCATCGGCATCGGCCAGGACCAGCCGAAGAAGAAGCGGCCCGCCGCGGAGCCGGTTCCACCCAACCTCGACTACGAAACATGGCTCGGCGCCGCGCCGCAGCAGCCCTACATGGAGGACCGGGTGCATCCGCAGGCCGACTACGGCCGGCCGGGGTGGATCACGACCGAGGACTTCGGCCTCGGCATGATCACCAACTGGGGCGCGCACCACATCGACATCGCGCATTGGGGCATGGGGCTCGAGCTCGGCGGTCCCTCGACCGTCGAGGCCCGCGCGAGCTTCATGAAAGACGACGTGTGGACGGTCCACCACACCTACCACGTGGACATGGTCTACCCGGGCGGCATCCTGCTGGTGATGGACGAGATGTATCCCAACGGCATCCGCTGGGAAGGCACCGACGGCTGGGTGTTCTGCGCCCGCGGCTCCGCGCAGGTGACGAGCAGCGACCCCGTCGCGCAGGACGCGAAGCAGCCGGCCCGCAAGGCGCTGGACGCCAGCGACCCGCGGATCCTCACCGAGCCGTTCGGCGATCGGGACACGAGGTGGCCGGCGAGCTCGGACCACTACCTCAACTGGCTCGAGAGCGTTGCCGCGCGCCGGGACCCGATCGCACCCGTGGATCAGTCCGCTCGCAGCCTGGAGGCGTGCGCGGCAGGCTGGATTGCGATGAAGCTGGGGCGCCGGTTGACGTGGGACGCAACCGCCGAGCGGTTCGTGAACGACGCCGAAGCCAACCGCCTCTGCGCCCGCACCCCGCGGTCGCCGCAGTACGACGTCGGAAGGCTGATGAAACAGGCCGGACTGGCGTAGACGTTCACTCGTCTTGACCACGAAGAACGGAGGCACGAAGGCCACAACACCCCCTTCTGTCTTCGTGTTCCTTTGTTCTTCGTGGTTTCGTTCGTCGTCAACCGAAACGAGTACCGGGACTGCACTGCGGATGCGGAGAGCACGCAAGAGGCCAAGAGCCACGCGATGCCAGCAACCCGACACCCTCCCGACCTCCGTCCAAAGGCAGGCATTCAGGCGGCGGCTGCTCGCGTGGTATCGGCGGAACGGTCGCGACCTTCCCTGGCGCAAGGCCGACGATCCCTATCACATCCTGGTCTCGGAGATCATGCTGCAGCAGACCCAGGTGGACAGGGTCCTGCCGAAGTACGAGGAATGGCTCGCCAAGTACCCGTCGCTCGCCGCGTTGGCCACGGCCGACGAGGACGACGTCGTCCGGACGTGGTATCCGCTCGGGTACAACATCCGGCCGCGTAGACTTCATTCCATCGCGCGGGAGTCCGTGGCCCGGTACGGCGGCGAGCTGCCGCGGGACGAAGCGACGCTGCTGTCCTTCAAGGGAATCGGCCGGTACACGGCCGGCGCCATCCGCAGCTTTGCCTTCGGCCAGCGCGCCGCCATCCTCGACACGAACGTCGCCCGCGTGCTGTTCAGGGTGTTCGTCGGCAGGGGGGAGCCGAAGGCACATGCGATGCGGACACGGCTGTGGGCGATCTCGCATGCCCTGGTCCCGCATCGTCACGTCTTCGATTTCAACCAGGCGCTGATGGATCTCGGCGCCATGGTGTGCACCCCGCGCCGGCCGCACTGCGCCGCGTGCCCCTTGCGCTCGACGTGCCTGTCTCGCGAGCTGAAACCGGCCACGCCATGACCGGCTCCCTCACGCCACCCACCGTCGTCACCGCGGCCGTCGTCGAGCGGGATGGCCTGCTGCTCGTGACGCAGCGGCTCGAGGGCACGCACCTGGCGGGCCACTGGGAGTTTCCCGGCGGCAAGTGCGAGCCGGGCGAGGACGTGAACAAGTGCCTCGCACGCGAGATGCTCGAGGAGCTTGGAGTGGCAGCCGTCGTTGGGGAGGAGATCCACCGGACGCTCTACGCGTACGGCGAGCGCCGCCTGGAGCTGGTGTTCTTCCGCTGCGGGATCGGCGGCGAACCGCAGCCTTTGCTCGGGCAGGAAATTCGCTGGGTCACGCGACGGGAACTGGGCACCTTGCAGTTCCCGCCGGCGGATGCGGAGCTGATCCAGATCCTGGCAGAGCAGGGCTGACGCCCAACGCTGCCAGCTGCCAGCAGCCAGCTATAATCCCATTGTGAAGATCTACACCCGGACGGGGGACACCGGAGAGACGGCGCTCTTCGACGGGCGGCGTGTGCCGAAGGCCGATCTGCGCGTGGACGCGTACGGCGAGATCGACGAGCTGAACGCGGCAATCGGCGTCCTTCTCGCCGAGCCCGAGTACCTCCAGGAGGACGTCGAGGCGATGCTGGAGCAGGTGCAGCGAGACCTGTTCGCGGTTGGCGGCCGGCTGGCGGACCCGGGGAAGCGTATTGCCGAACGGGTGGAGAAGGTGGCGATCGGGGCAGCCGACGTGGCCCGGGTCGAGGGGTGGATCGACACCCTCGAGGCCGAGCTGACGCCGCTGAGCCGGTTCATCCTGCCCGGGGGAATCCGCGCCGCGGCCCTGGCGCACCTCGCGCGGACAGTCTGCCGGCGGGCGGAGCGCCGGATGGTGCTCCTCGGCCCCGATGCCTTCGAGACCGAGCTCCTGGCGTACGTCAACCGCCTCTCGGACTTCCTCTTCGTGCTGGCCCGCGTGCTGAACCGGCGCGCGGGTGTCGCCGAGAGCGAATGGTGATCTCGGCCCCCGGCCACCGGATCGCCGCCGCTTACCGCACGTGCGCCGCCTTTGCGCGCGCCCACTACGAGAACTTCCCGGTCGCCTCCCGCCTGCTGCCGGCTGACATGCGCGCGCACGTGGCCGCCGTCTATGCGTTCGCCCGCGTCGCCGACGACTTCGCGGACGAAGGCGATTTGTCTGCGGAGGAGCGGCTGGCGCTGCTCGACGACTGGCTGGCGCGCCTGCGCCAGACGGGAGGCGGGGCGGGGGCGAGGGGCCAGGTCGCGAAAGACACGGGGATTCAAGACCTGACCCCACCGGAAACCGACGACATCTTCCTCGCGCTCGGCTGCACCATCCGGGACCGGGCCCTGCCGCTGACGCTGTTCGAGGATTTGCTGAGCGCCTTCCGGCAGGACGTGACGACGCGACGCTACGAGACCTGGGGCGACGTCCTGGACTACTGCCGACGCTCCGCCAACCCTGTTGGCCGCCTGGTGCTCGCGATTGCCGGGCCCGTCGCCGACGAGCGCGTCAATCGCGCCTCCGACGCGCTCTGCACGGCGCTGCAGTTGACGAACTTCTGGCAGGACCTCGAGCGCGACTGGCAGAAGGGGCGCTTGTATCTTCCCCTGGAGGAGTGCCGCCGCGAGGGCGTCGCATTTCGCCGACCTCGATCGGCGGGTTCTCGGCCGTGCCGTGGCGGCGTGTGCTTGAATCCGCGGCGGCGCGCACCGACGCGCTCTTCCTCGAGGGCCGGCCGGTCTGCGACGCCGTGCGGGGCCGGCTCCGTCTCGAACTGCGGGTCACGTGGCTTGGCGGCCGGCGAATCCTGGAACGCCTGGGGCAACAGGCTTACGATGTCTTCACCCGGCGGCCCACGCTCGGCGCCGGCGACGTGCCGATCCTCCTCTGGCGGGCGCTGGCCTGGGCGAGGCCGGGCTGCGGCTGCCGCTGCCGTCGCGGGGGAGCGATGAGCGGACGCGACACCAGCTTCTACTACTCGTTCCTCGTCCTGCCCGCCGAGAAGCGCCGGGCCATCGTTGCCGTCTGGGACTTCTGCCGGGCAGTGGACGACGCGGTGGACGAGGCACCCGAGGGCGAAGCGCTGGGAGGGGGAACGCTCGCGGCGGCGCGGAGTTGCGGCCTGGCGCAAGGAACTGGCGGCCTGTTACGGCGAGGGGACGCCCGCTACCGGGCAGGGCCAGCAGCTTGCGCCCTTCATCCGACGCTTCGACCTCCCGCGGGATGCGTTCGAGCGGGTGATCGAGGGCGTCGCGATGGACCTCGAACGATCGCGCTTCGAGACCTTCGAGGACCTCCGCGAGTACTGCCTCCGGGTGGCGTCGGCGGTCGGCTTGATCTGCCTGGAGATCTTCGGCTACAGGAACCCCCGCACCCGCGACTACGGCGTGGACCTCGGCCTCGCCCTGCAAATCACGAACATCGTCCGGGACATACGAACGGACCTTGCGAGAGGGCGGGTCTACCTGCCGCTCGAGGACCTGCGGAGGTTCGGCTGCAGCGAGGCGGACCTGTCGGCCGGCGTGGTGACGCCTGCCGTCCGAGCCCTCCTGGCCTTCGAGTGCGAGCGGGCACAGGCCCACTACGAGCGGGCCGAGCGCGAGCTGCCGGCCGAGGATCGGCGCGCGATGGTGGCGGCGCGGATCATGGGCGGCATCTACCACGCGATCCTCGAGGCGCATCGAGCGGTCGGGGTACGACGTGTTCCAAGGGAAGGTGCGCGTGCCGCGTCCGCAGCGGGCGGCAATCGCTGCGGCGATCTGGGCGAAGGCGATGGTAGGGCTGTGAAGGAATGCAGAATGCAAAATGCAGAATGCCGGCCGCGAGCCTGAAGCCGAAAGCCTGTGGCCTTGCTGAAGCCTGAAGCCCGAAGCCGACAAGCGAGGTGAGCATACGAGCCGAGCGTCCCACGACGTGATCGTGATTGGTGCCGGGTTTGCCGGGCTGAGCGCCGCCGCGGCACTCGCGGAGCGTGGGGCTCGTGTCCTCGTGCTCGAGGCTCGCCCGTCTCTCGGCGGCAGGGCGTCGTCTTTCACCGACCCGGCCACGGGCG
Source organism: uncultured Acidobacteriota bacterium (assembly GCA_963744445.1). Taxonomy (GTDB): domain Bacteria; phylum Acidobacteriota; class Vicinamibacteria; order Vicinamibacterales; family Fen-181; genus CAVUTP01. Next base: position 298,552 of record CAVUTP010000005.1, on the reverse strand, counting down.
AGCGCGTGGACAACGGGCAGCACCTGATGCTCGGGTGCTACCACGAGACCTTCGCCTTCCTGAGGAAGATCGGCCAGGAGTCGGCCGTGCAGGTGCAGGCCGACCTCGAGGCGACTTTCGTGGACCGGTCGGGGTGCCGTACGACACTCCGGTGCCCGCCGCTGCCGTCGCCGCTGCACCTGCTGGCCGGGCTGCTCGAGTGGGACGCGCTGCCGGCGCGCGACCGCTTCTCGGCGTTCAACCTGGCGGCGTCGCTTCGGCGCGCCCGGCGCTTCATTCGGACCGGGAAAGGCTACCTGCCCGCGTCGCCGGGGGAGACTGTCGAGAACTGGCTCGTCCGAAACGGGCAGAGCGCGCGGCTGCGCGAAATGCTCTGGGACCCGCTAGCCCTGGCCGCGCTCAACCAGGAGCCCGCGCACGCGGCCGCGCCGGTGTTCGTGCGCGTCCTGGCGCAGATGTTCGGCCCCGACAAGCGCGACTCGGCCATCGCGGTGCCGCTGCTGCCGCTCTCGGACCTCTACGCGGAACCCGCCAGGCGGTTCGTCGAGTCGAAGGGCGGGGAGGTGCAAACCTCCTCACCGGCGCATGTCGTGCTGGAAGGCGACAGGCTTACGGCGGTCGAGTGCCGGGGGCAAAGGCTCACCGCGCCGGCCGTCATTGCCGCGGTGCCCTGGTTCGCCCTGCCGGAGTTGTTCGGTGGCGCGGTGGGCGCGCTCGCGTCCGTGCTGGAGGCCGCCGCCGCCACGGCGCCCTCGCCGATCGTTACCGTCAACCTCTGGTTCGACCGGCCCGCCCTGGACGTGCCGTACCTCGGCCTGCCGGGGAGGACCTTCCAGTGGGTCTTCGACAAGCGCCAGGTCTTCCGCTCGTCCGCCTCGCACCTCTCGTTCGTCTCCAGCGGAGCGGCCCCGGTGGTGGCGCGGTCGAACGAAGAGCTCGGTGCAATCGCTGCAGCCGAGCTGTTCGAGGCCGTACCCGCGGCGCGGGACGCGCGAATCCTCAGGAGCGTGGTCGTGCGCGAGAAGCGCGCGACGTTCTCGCTGGCTCCCGGACAGCCGGACCGTCCCGGCACGAAGACCCCGGTGCGGGGCCTGCTCCTCGCCGGCGACTGGATCGATACCGGCTTGCCTGCCACAATCGAGGGGGCGGTAATGAGTGGGCATAATGCGGCTCGTCATTTGTTGATTGGTTGATCTGGTGATTTGTTGATTGATTTGGTGATTTCCACCCAACGGATCGCCATTTCCTGATCCGCCGCTCCGGGGTCAAGCCGCCAAATCAACAAATCGACAAATCGAGCAATCAAATCAACAAATCAACAAATCAACAGATCAAGAAATCATTGAATGAATTCCATTGTCGTCCATTACCAGGAGATCGCGCTGAAGGGGAAGAACCGTCCGTGGTTCATCTCGAGGCTGGTTTCGAACGTGCGGGCGGCAACGGCCGACCTCGACGTCCGCGCCGTGAAGGCGCTCGTAGGCCGCGTGGAGGTGGTGCTCGGCCCGACGGCGCCTCGTACGAGCAGGTGCGCGACCGGCTCGAGCACGTGTTCGGCATCGCCAACTTCTCTCGCGCGGGGCGCACCGGCCGCGACGTCGAGCAAATCGCGGCAGCCATCATCGATGACTTGGGCGACCTTCAGACGTCGTCTTTCCGTGTGTCGGTCAAGCGGGCCGACAAGCGGTACCCCTTGCGGTCCCCGGAGACCGAGCGCGAAGTCGGCGGTCGGATCAAGCTGGCGCGCGGCTGGAAGGTCGACCTCGACCACCCCGAGCTGACGATCTGGGTGGAGATCCTCAACGACCAGGTCTTCTACTACTTCGGCAAGGACAAGGGGCCCGGGGGGCCTTCCAACCGGGGTCAGCGGTCGTGTCGCCTGCCTGCTGTCGGGCGGGATCGACTCGCCGGTCGCCGCGTGGCGGATGATGAAGCGCGGCTGCTCCGTGCTGCTCGTCCACTTCCACAGCTACCCGTTCCTCTCGCGCGCCTCGCAGGAGAAGGTGCGCGAGCTTGCCGGGCTGCTCACCCGGTACCAGCAGCGAAGCCGGCTCTTCATGGTTGCGTTCGGCGAGATTCAGCGGCAGGTGGTGCTTTCCGTCCCGGCCCCGCTTCGGGTGGTGATCTACCGCCGGCTGATGATGCGAATTGCCGATCGGATCGCCCGCGACCATGGGGCCGGCGGGCTGGTGACGGGCGAGGTTATCGGGCAGGTCGCATCGCAGACCCTCGAGAACATGTCGGTCATCGGCTCCGTCACCACGCTGCCGATCCTGCGGCCCCTGGTCGGGATGGACAAGGAAGAGGTCGTGGCGCAAGCGATCCGGATCGGGACCTACGAGGTGTCGATCGTACCCGACCAGGACTGCTGCCAGCTGTTCACCCCCAAGCACCCATCCACGCGAGCGAGCCGCGAGGCGGTGGAGGCGGCGGAAGCCGCGCTGCCCCTCGACGCGCTCGTGGCGCAGGCGGCGCGCGCCGCCGAGGTCGAAGCGTTCGAGTTCCCCGCGGCCGCCCGCGGCGTCACGTCGTCCTAAAACGGGGATTCACTTGTCTTGACCACGAAGAACGGAAGGCACGAAGGCAACAAAGCCTTGTGTCTTCGTGTCTTGTTGATCTTCGTGGTTTCGTTCGTCGTCAAGCGAAGCGAGTACCTCGGACCAGGCATCAGGTATTGCACGAGATTCTCACCGCGATGTCCAATCCGGTCTTCGACCCGCCCTTCCGTTTCTGTCCGGCGTGCGCCTCGCCGTTGTCGTCCCGGCTGCTGCGGCCCGGGGACCCGGAGCGCCTCGTCTGCCCCGCGTGCGGATTCGTGCACTACCTGGACCCGAAGGTCGCGGTCGGCACGGTCATCCGCGACGACAGCCAGCGGGTCATCCTGGTCAAGCGCGCGATCCAGCCGGGCTACGGCAAGTGGGTGTTTCCCGGCGGCTACGTGGACCGCGGCGAGGTGGTCGAGCAGGCAGCCCTGCGCGAGGCCCGCGAGGAGTGCGGGCTCGACATCAGGCTGGAAGGCCTCATCGGCATCTACTCCTACACCGGCCGCACGCCGATCGTCATCGTCTATGCCGCGAGGGTGATGGGCGGCACGCTGTGCACGGACGATGAATCGCTCGAGGTCCGGGCCTTCGACCCGCGCGAAATTCCCTGGTCGGAGCTTGCCTTCCGGAGCACCCAGGAAGCGCTCAGGGATTTCCTCGAGGGACGGGTCTACAGGACATAGCAGTCACTCGACGATTGACCACTTTGCAAGGGTTCACATGGTCAGTTGCCAAGTGGTCAATAGCCAACTCACGGCCCACCAGCTGGCAAGCACCTGGTTGCTTGGCGAGGCTTCAAATGGTCGGTTGCCAAGTGGTCAATCCCCAAATGTCGGCGGTCGAGCAGCTATAATGTCCTGATATGTCCATCCTGAAGGTTGCCCGCATGGGGCACCCGGTCCTGCGGGAAAAGGCGCGCAAGGTCGAGGCGTCGGAGATCAAGTCGCCGGCGTTCCAGAAGCTCGTCGACGACATGATCGAGACGATGAGGGAATATGACGGCATCGGGCTGGCGGCGCCCCAGGTTCACGAGGGCGTGCGGCTGATGGTCGTCGGGATCGAAGATGGGGAAGGTGAAGGCCGGCGGATCCGGGTGCTGCCCGTGATCAACCCCGAGCTGTCACCGGTCGGCAAGGACACGGCAGAGGGCTGGGAGGGCTGCCTGAGCATCCCGAACATGCGCGGCCGCGTCGTCCGGCCCGACAAGGTCATCCTGAAGGGCCTCGACCGCCGGGGCAACCGGATGGAGATGGACCTCCAGGGCTACCCCGCGCGGGTTGCCCAGCACGAGGCCGATCACCTCGACGGCGTCCTGTTCGTGGACCGCATGGAGTCGCTCGAGACCCTCACCTACCTGGAGGAGTTCTCGAAGTTCTGGACATCCCGACGAGTCAGACGGCGTCCCAATTGTCGCCGCTCGTCATCATCTTCCTCACCGTCTTCATCGATCTGCTCGGGTTCGGCATCATCATCCCGTTGCTGCCGTTCTACGCCGAACGGTTCGGCGGCAGCGCAGCGACCGTCGGGATGCTGTCGGTGTCGTTCTCGCTGATGCAGTTCGTGTTCATGCCGATCTGGGGTCGGCTGTCGGACCGCTACGGCCGGCGGCCCATCCTGCTGCTCGGGCTGTTCGGCTCGTTCGGCTCGTATCTCCTCTTCGGCCTGGCGGGGTCGCTGCCGCTGCTGTTCGTGTCGCGCGCCTTTGCCGGCATCGCGGGCGCCACGGTCTCGACGGCGCAGGCCTTCATTGCCGACACGACCACGAAGGAGAACCGCGCGAAGGGCATGGGGCTGGTTGGCGCGGCGTTCGGCCTCGGGTTCATCTTCGGGCCGGCGATCGGCGGATTCCTGAGCCGCTGGGGCCACGCAGCGCCCCCCTTTTTCGCCTCGGCACTCTCGCTTGCGAACTTCGTCGCCGCCTGGTTCCTCCTGCCCGAGTCGCGCCCCGCGCACGTGCCGCTGACCGAGCGGCAGCTGGGGTCGCGCGTGGCGGCCCTGCGGAAGGCGCTCACCCGGCCGGCGATGCCGATGCTCCTGCTGGTGTACTTCCTCGTCGTAGCGGCCTTCTCGGGCTTCGAGACGACCTTCGCGCTCTTCTCCGAGCGGCGCCACGGTTTCACCGAGGAGACGATCGGCTACCTGTTTGCCTACGTCGGCGTGGTGCTCGCGCTGGTCCAGGGCGGCCTGGTCGGGCGCGTGGTGCGCAGGTTCGGTGAACGCCGGCTCGTGCCGCCTGCCATCCTGGTCCTGGCCGCCGGCCTGGCCCTGATCCCCATCGCCACCTCCGTCCCTGGGCTGTGCGTGGCCATTGGCGTGATGTCGCTGGGCATGGGCTTCAACTCCCCCTCCCTGGTCTCGCTCATCTCGCAGGCGTCGGACCCAGAGGACCAGGGCGGCATCCTCGGCGTTTCCCAATCCCTCGCAAGCCTCGCCCGTATCATGGGGCCAGCCTGGGGCGGCCTTCTGTTCGACCATGTCGGGCCCTCGGCTACATATGTCAGCTCTGCGGCTATCATGGCGGTGGCGGCGGCGGTCGCCGCGGCCGGCCTTCGCCGGCCACTGGCCCCCAGTCCCGGGACCCTAGCCCCTGAAGGGTGAAGACATGCCCGTTACCATCTTCGGCAAGGACACTTGACCCTACACGTCTGCCGCCCGTGAGGACTACGCCAGGCGGGGCATCATCGTCGAGTACGTCAACGTGAAGAGGGACCGTGAAGGTCTCTCGCGCATGCTCACCTACTCCAAGGGGGATCGCTACGTTCCAGTGATCGTCGAGGACGAGCGCGTCACGATTGGCTTCGGCGGCACCTGAGGGGTGTAGGGTGCTGCGGTCGCAGCACGGGCGGGTGCAGGTGTCATGATTCAGCTGTCGTCGGTCTCCAAGCGCTTCGAGGGGAAGCGCCAGGTGATCGCGCTGGACGGAGTCGCGGGAGCGCTGCGTGATCTTCGTGACGCCCCGAATCCTGAATCCCGATTCCTGAATCCTGGGTCCGCTTGACCCTCAGCCCGTCAATGGGGTCACAATGGAGCCTGGAGGGCGCCGATGAATCCTGCTGTGATTGACTTCATCAACACCAACCGGGATCGCTACCTCGAGGAGCTCAAACAGTACCTGGCCATCCCGAGCGTGAGCGCGTTGCCCGACCACGCCGCCGACGTGCGCCGGTGCGCGGACTGGACGGCCGACCACATGCGGCAGATCGGCCTGCAGAACGTCCGCGTGATCGACACGCCCGGCCACCCGGTCGTCTACGGCGACTGGCTGCACGCGCCCGGCGCGCCCACCGTCCTCTTCTACGGCCACTACGACGTCCAGCCGGTGGACCCGCTGGACCTGTGGACCACGCCGCCCTTCGAGGCGACGGTGCGCGACGACGAGCTGTACGCTCGCGGCGCGACCGACGACAAGGGGCAGCTGTTCGTCCACCTGAAGGCGATCGAGGCGCACCTGACGCAGGGCGGCAGCCTGCCGGTCAACGCGCGCGTGATCCTCGAGGGCGAAGAGGAGATCGGCAGCCCCAACCTGAACCAGTTCATCCTCGAACACAAGGACGATCTCGCCTGCGACGTCGTCGTCATCTCCGACTCGCCGATGTTCGACAAGGGCGTGCCGTCGATCTGCTACGGCCTGCGCGGCCTGTCCTACTTCCAGATCGACCTGCGCGGCACGAGCAGCGACCTCCACTCCGGCTCCTTCGGCGGCGCGGTCGCCAACCCGGCGTTCGTCCTCGCGCAGGTGCTGTCCCAGATGAAGGACCGCGGCGGCCACGTCAAGATCCCCGGGTTCTACGACGACGTGCGTGCGCTGACGGACCGCGAGCGCGAGGAGTTCAAGCGCCTGCCGTTCAACGAGAAGCAGTACCAGAAGCAGCTGGCCGCGCCGAGGCTGCACGGCGAGACCGGGCTACTCGACGCTCGAGCGCGTCTGGGCGCGCCCGACCTTCGAGGTGAACGGCCTGCTGGCCGGTTTCACGGGCGAGGGCGCCAAGACGGTCATTCCCGCCACGGCGATGGCGAAGATCTGCATGCGCCTGGTGCCGAACCAGGACCCGGACAAGATCTGCCGCCCTCTTCGAGGACGTACGTGAAGAAGGTGACGCCGAAGAGCGTGGAGCTGAAGGTCACGCGCATGCACGGCGGCAAGCCGTGGATGACGGAGCTGGACAACCGTTTCGTGCAGGCGGCGGCGCGGGCCATCGAGATGGGCTTCAACCGCACGCCGGTCTACACGCGCGAGGGCGGGTCGATCCCGGTCGTCGCCACGTTCCAGTCCGAGCTGAACGCCCCGACGGTGCTCTTCGGCCTCGGCCTGCCCGACGAGAACGCGCACGCGCCCAACGAGAAGCTCGACCTGGGCAACTTCTACGGCGGGATCCTCGCTTCCGCCTATCTCTACGAGGAGATTGCGAAACAGGGATCGGGGGTGGGGGCGTAGGGCCCGCGAACTCGGTCAGGGAGCGAGGGAACAACTGACCAGGGGCCAATTTGCCAAGGTGGACAATAGGCCCCTGGTTCCCTGACACGGGCACTCTGGGTCTTGGGACCACGGGTACAAACGAGGGGCGCGGCGACTGCTCGCCGCGCCCCTTTTTCGTTCAGGCCCAGAGCCCAGAGCCCAGAGCCGCTCTGCCCGTCCGCCCTAGAACGTCACCCTGAAGCCGAACCGCATCACGCGAGGCGCCAGCAGCGAGCTGATCGTGTTCGCGTCCTTCGAGTTCTGCGTGCCGCGCATCGACAGCGTGGTGCTGCCGTTGAGCAGGTTGAAGATGTCGGCCGACGCGGTAATCCGCATCCGGCTGAACAGCGTGAACACCTTGTCCACGCGGAAGTCCACCGTCTGGAAGGTGGGCAGCCGCTCGTCGCCGCGCTTCTCGAAGAAGACGCCGGCGGTCCCGGCGCCGAACGGCCGGTTCGGCGACGTGACGATGCGGATGTAGGGGTAGCCGCTCGCGGCTGTTGTAGAAGGCGGCCACGTTGATCCCCAGCGGCATCTGGTAGACGCCGGACAGCGCGGAAGAGCCACTTGGCGTTGACGAACACGTTGCCCAGGCCGCTCGACGAGGACTCGGGGGCAAACTGCCCGCCGTTCTGCCACTCGATGTTGGTCGGATCCTGGTACGATGCCGGCGAATCGTAGTGCACTGGGGCGTTGTTGTACGAGTAGCTCCCGTTCATCATCCAGCGATTCGACATCCGCTTGCGGGCGGACACTTCGAATCCCTGGTAGCCGCGCCAGTAATCGGGCTGGTTCGTGTAGGTGTAAGCAGTGCCCGGCTGGCTGGTTCGCTCGTAGTAGGTGACCTCGGGGCAGGTTGCACCGGCCGGGCACGTGGCGGCGGCCGGCGTCCACGCGACCTCCTTGTAGTTGGCCGAGCTCCAGTTGTCGAGCGGCGACCACCGGAAGTTCGTGTACTTGCGCCAGATGTAGCTGGCGCTGACGCCGAAGTCGTTGCCGACCTGCTTGTCGAAGCTGACCAGGATCTCGTCGGTCTTGTCGGAGGTCAGGTTCGGGTCCACCTTGCCCGTCGTCGAGGTCTGCGTAGGGTTCAGGTAGTTGTAGCCGCCGGTCGCTTGCACCGGGATTGGCGTCAGGACGACTTCGTTGGCCGACACGAACTTGTCGCCGTTGAGGTCCACCCAGGGGTACCGCACGTAGGTCGTGACCAGCGTGTTGTAGGTGCTGGACATGTCGCCGGTGCCCACCTGGCCGACGTACCGGGCGTAGTTGAACTTGACCACGTTGCGCCCGTTGCCCGTCAGGTTGTAGGTCAGGCCGATGCGCGGCGAGTAGTCCACGAAATTCACGCCCGACTTCGCGCCCGCGAACGTGGCCTCCGGAAGCTGGTTGAACGCCTGGCCAGTGTAGACGCCGTTGTAGCGGCCGGCGAACAGGCCATTGTCGTTGTAGGTGCCCGCGAAGGTCGGCTGCCCGTAGAACTGGTGGGCCGCCACGGTGCTCTCGTTCGCGTAGTCGGTCTGGTAGTCGAACCGGAGGCCGACGTTGAGCGTCAGGTTGTTGCGGCTGTAGCTGTCCTGCACGTAGACGTTGCGGTTGTGCAGGCCGTACTCGGTCATGCCCGGGCGGTAGACGTAGGCCGATTCCGGCGTGGTGAACGCCGGCAGGCTGCCGCTGTTGTACTGCACGTACACGTTGCCGCCGTAGGTGGTCTCGCTGTGCGCGATGTCGTTGCGAATCTTGAAGCCGAACTTGATTGCGTGGTCCCCGCCCAGGAAGCCGGGCAGGAAGTAGTTGCCCATCAGGTCGATGCTGTCGGTCGGCCGCACATACACGTTCTCGAGATAGGACCGCGCCCAGAGACCGGCCACCGAGGTCGCCTCGCGCATGGGCTGCACGCCGCGCAGGTCGTCCTCGTGGAACGTCATCGTGAAGTTGTTGCCGACGTGCGCGTAGGAAATCTCGGCCATCAGGCGGTCGCTGAAGATGTGCCGGTCGCTCCACTTGTAGGTCTTGGGCATCCCGGTCTTCCACCACTTGGAACCCAGACCGATGTCCGACAGCACGCCCATCTGCCGGTTCGTCGTTTCGAGCGGGCGCAGGTCGGACGCGTCACGCGCGTTGCGCACCTTCTCGGCGCCGTTGAACAACATGCTGAACTGGTTGTTCTTGAACGGCTCCAGGCCCACCTTCGCGTTGTAGTTGTTCAGCAGCGTCGAGTCGGGGTTGAGGCACCCGCGGACGTCCTCGATCGGCACCGCCGTCGGGTCGAGCTTCAAGGCCGCCTTCTGCGCCTGGCACGTCGGGGTGTCCTTGAAGAAGTTGTTGATGCCGACGTTGACGTCCTGCTTCCCGTAGCTGCCCCAGAACCACGCCTTGCCCCGCTTGATCGGGCCGCCCGCCTCGAAGCCATAGTCCTTGATGTTCTGGATCGGGTTGCCGGTGGCCGCCCCCTGCTCGCGCAGCTCGTCGGTCACGTTGATCGACTGGAAGGCCTCGTCGGTGATGTAGAAGCGCCCCGAGCCCCTCAGCTTGTCGGTGCCGCTCTTGGTCACCAGGTTCACGCCGACGCCCGGCGACTGCATCGTGACGTCCGCGCCGCCCGCCGAAATCTGCATCTCTTCGAACGCGTCGAAGTCGAAGTACACCGGCGAGCCGCCGGTCGCCGACATGTCGGTGATGTCCACGCCGTCCAGGTTCCACTTCTGCTGGGTCATCGCGGCGCCGCGCGCCACGAAGTTCGACTGCTGGCCCGACGCGCTGCCGCCGACGTTCTGGCGGTCCATCGCCACGCCGGCCGCCTGCTCGATGATGACCCACGGGTCACGCGCCGACGGGATGCTCTGCAGCGCTTCCTGCGTGAAGCGCGTCGTCTTGCTCGTGTCGCGCAGGTCCACCACCGGCGTCTCGCCGGTGACGGTCACCGTCTCCTGCACCGTGGAGATCTCGAGCGCGGCGTTGATCTGCACGTTCGCGCCGATCTCCATGCGGATGCCGTCGCGAACGAACGTCTTGAAACCGGCCAGCTCGAACCTGACCGTGTAGCTGCCGACACTCAGGCCGGGAAAGCGATAAGTGCCTGTTTCGCTGCTCGTGGCAACCATCGGCTGGAGCAGCGTGGGACCCGAAAGGGTGACCGTCACGCCGGGCATCACGCCCCCCGACGCGTCGGACACCTTGCCAAAGATCTCGCCCGGTTGCTGGGCGAAGGCTCCGGAGGCAACTCCCAGTGCGACGACGAAGAAACACGCGACGAGACGCTTCATACCTTGTCTTCCTCCTCGAGGGTCACAAGACCGGCACCTGGCCGGGAACCGGCGGCCTCGCCGCCGATGCAGCGAGCCCGCGACGCGCGCCGAACTACCCGCAGTCACGACCGAGTCGAACGAGAGAGCCGAACCGACGGATGACGCCGTACGAACGGAGGATGAAACGACGACGAGAGCAGGCGGCCGGACACACTTCGCGCCCAAACGCCACAACGACCGCAGACCGAATGTCGGGAGATGCCAGGTCTTGGGGGGGAGCCCGGGACGTCGGCCTGAGACGCCGGGACGGGGCATAGCAGAAGCCATGCCAGCCCGTCCTTACCGTGCCCGGACCGACGTGTTCAAAAACAGGCGGGAAATGTATACAGGACTAGGCGCATCCTGTTCTCGGATCCGACTCTCCGGATCGGATCTTCAAACTTCAGGAATCAGGAATCGGGATTCAGGATTCAGGGCGTCACACCGTCACGCTGCAGGCGGAGGCGGAAGGCGGCGGGCTGGGGAGGGCACGGGTACAAGCGAGGGGCGCGGCCAATTACTCGCCGCGCCCCGTTTGCCTTCAGGCCTTGAGCCTTGAGCCCTGAGCCTTGAGCCTTCCTGAAGCCCAGAGCCCAGAGCTGTTCTTCCCGTCCGCTCTAGAACGTCACCCTGAAGCCGAACCGTGCCACCAGGGGTGCCAGCAGCGAGCTGATCGTGTTGGCGTCCTTGCTGGTCTGCGTGCCGCGCATCGACAGCGTGGTATTGCCGTTCATCAAGTTGAAGATGTCGGCCGAAGCGGTGATGCGCATCCGGTTGAACATCGTGAACGACTTGTCCACGCGGAAGTCGACGGTCTGGAAGGTGGGCAGCCGCTCGTCGCCCCGCTTCTCGAAGTAGAGCGTGGTCGAGCCCGCGCCGAAGGTCCGGTTGGGGGACGTTACCCCACGAATATAGGGGTAGCCACCGCGGCTGTTGTAGAAGGCGGCGACGTTGATGCCCCACAGCGGCGTCTGGTAGACGCCCGACGCGCGGAAGAGCCACTTGGCGTTGACGAAGACGTTGCCCAGGCCGCTCGACGTGGACTCCTCGGCGTACTGGCCGCCGTTGAACCACTCGATGTTGGTCGGATCCTGGTACGACGCGGCCGAGTCGTAGTGGACGGGCGCGTCGTTGTACGAGTAGCTGCCGTTCATCATCCAGCGCTTCGACATCCGTTTGCGGGCGGAGAGCTCGAAGCCCTGGTAGCCGCGCCAGTAGTCGGGCCGGTTGGTGTAGGTGTAGTTGACGCCTGGCTGGCTGGTGGGCTGGTAGTAAGTCACCTGGGGACAAGAGCCGTAGCAGGTCGGCGCGGTGTACGACTTGGCCTCGTAGTTGGCGGAACTCCAGTTGTCGGTCGGCGACCAGCGGAGGTTCGAGTACTTCCGCCAGATGTAGCTGGCGCTGATGCCGATGTCGTTGCCGATCTGCTTGTCGAAGGAGAACAGCAGCTCGTCCACCGTTTCGGCCGTCAGGTTCGGGTCGACCTTGCCGGTGGTCGTGGTCTGGGTCGGGTTGTTGTAGTTGTAGCCGCTCGTATAGCCCAGCGGCGCGACGCCCTTCTCCTGCAGGTAGACGATCTCGTTGACCTGGACGAACTTGTCGTTGTTGGCGTCCACCCAGGGATACCGCACGTAGGTCGTGACCAGCGTGTTGTAGGTGGAGGACATGTTGCCGGTGCCGAGCTGTCCCACGTAGCGCCCGTAGTTGAACTTCGCCACGTTCCGGCCGTTGCCTGTCAGGTCGTAGGTGAGGCCGATGCGGGGGGAGAAGTTCTTCCACGCGACGCCCGCGTCGGCGCCGGGGAAGGACAGCGCGGGCAGCTGGTTGAATGGCTGGCCCGAGTAGGTGCCGTTGTAGCGGCCGGCGAACAGGCCACCGTCGTTGTAGGTGCCGGCGAAGGTGTTCTTCCCGAACATCTCCGACGCGGGCACCTCGGCCGGGTTCGCGTAGTCGGTCTGGTAGTCGTAGCGGAGGCCGAGGTTGATCGTCATCCGCTGGCGAGAGTAGCTGTCCTGGATGTAGAAGTTGCGGTTGTGCAGGCCGTACTCAGTGATGCTTGGCCGGTAGATGAAGGCCGATTCCGGCGTCGTGAACGCGGGCAGATTGCCGCTGTTGTACTGCACGTACGCGTTGCCGCCGTAGGTGGTCTCGCTGTGGGCGATGTCGTTGCGGTACTTGAAGCCGAACTTGAAGGAGTGGTCGCCGGCGAGGAAGCCCGGCAGGAAGTAGTTGCCGAGGATGTCCACGCTGTCGGTCGGGCGCACGTAGACGTTCTCCAGGTAGGAGCGCGCCCAGAGCCCGGCCACCGAGGTGGCCTCACGCATGGGCTGCACGCCGCGCAGGTCGTCCTCGTGGAACGTCATCGTGAAGTTGTTGCCGACGTGCGCGTAGGAGGCCTCCATCATGAAGCGGTCGCTAAAGATGTGGCGATCGCCCCACTTGTAGGTCTTCGGCATCCCGGTCTTCCACCACTTGGAGCCGAGGCCGATGTCCGACAGCACGCCCATCTGCCGGGTGGTCGTTTCGAGCGGCCGCAGGTCGGAGGCGTCACGCGCGTTGCGCACCTTCTCGGCCCCGTTGAACAGCATGTTGAACTGGTTGTTCTTGAACAGCTCGATGCCGACCTTCGCGTTGTAGTTGTTCAGGAGCGTGCTGTCCGGGTTCAGGCACGGCCAGGTATCCTCCACCGGCACCGCGGTCTTGTCCAGCGCCAGCGCCGCCTTCATCGCCTGGCAGTCCGCCGTGTTCTTGTAGAAGTTGTTGATGCCGACGTTGATGTCCTGCTTGCCGTAGCTGCCCCAGAACCAGGCCTTGCCGCGCTTGATCGGGCCGCCGGCCTCGAAGCCGTAGTCCGTGATCTTCTGGATCGGGTTGCCGGTGGCCGCGCCCTGCTGCCGCAGCGCGTCGTCCACGTTGACCGACTGGAACGCCTCGTCCGTGATGTACATGCGGCCGGAGCCCCTCAGCTTGTCCGAGCCGCTCTTGGTAACGAGGTTCACTCCGACGCCCGGCGACTGCATCGTCACGTCCGAGCCGCCCGCCGAAATCTGCATCTCCTCGAACGCGTCGAAGTCGTAGTACACGGGGGACCCGCCGGTGGCGGACATGTCCGTGACGTCGATGCCGTCGAGGTTCCACTTCTGCTCGCGCATCTGGGCGCCGCGCGCCACGAAGTTCGACTGCTGGCCCGAGGCGCTGCCGCCGACGTTCTGCCGGTCCATCGCCACGCCAGCCGACTGTTCGATGATGACCCACGGGTCGCGCGCCGAGGGAATGCTCTGCAGCGCTTCCTGCGTGAAGCGCGTCGTCTTGCTCGTGTCGCGCAGGTCCACCACCGGCGTCTCGCCGGTGACGGTCACCGTCTCCTGCACCGTGGAGATCTCGAGCGCGGCGTTGATCTGCACGTTCGCGCCGATCTCCATGCGGATGCCGTCGCGAACGAATGTCTTGAAGCCGGACAGGTCGAATTTCACGGTGTAGGTCCCGACCCTCAGGCCGGGGAACCGGTAGGTCCCGGTGGCGCTGCTGGTGGCCGTCATCGGCTGCAGCAGCGCGGGACCGGTGAGCGTAACGCTGACGCCGGGCATCACCGCCCCGGAGGCGTCTGTCACCTTGCCGAAGATCTCGCCCGGCTGCTGGGCGAAGGCGCCCGAGGCAACCCCCAGCGCGACGATGAAGAGCCACACGACGAGACGTTTCATAGCCTGTTCTCCTCCCCGAAAATGCAGCCGGCCCAAAAGGACCGGACGTTCCCGCCGCGCGCGCGGCGGAACACTCGCGCCGAAACCCACAGTCGAGAGCCGAGAGCCGGGAACCGAGGGATGACGCCGTTGTGCGATCGCGGGATGAAATACGCCGCCGAGGAAGAGAACGCCGAGGTACGCCGCCGACCAATCGCCGACCGAAATCAGCTAATAAGAGTCCGTCAAACGAAGACCAGTGGGGAGTTTCTGGGCTGGGGAGACCCAGTTGTGATGCGACGCAAAGCAGGAGCCGTGCCAGAGGATACCGCTTCCGACCTTGTGAGATCACGCACAAAGTGGTTTTGTGGACTGTTCATGTCTAGATTGCAGACCGCAACGGATCCGGGTTGTCGGATCCGCATCCAAAGGTCGGGATCGTTTTGGCCGCCTGACGCTGTCAGCTGCTGCCAACTGCCTCCGCCCACCGCCCACCGCCTACTTCCCGCCCTTCTTGTCTCAGCGGACCTTTTCCCCCGCGCGAATCGGGACCGGCAACCGGTTCTCGCGCGGCGGAAAGGGGCAATCGTAGGAGGAGTTGTAATAGCGGTACGGGTTGTAGGCCCGGTTGAAGTCCACCACGTAGATGCCGGTGGCGGTCGGGACGATGTCGAGGTAGCGGCCGGCTTTGTAGGTTTCCGTGCCGGTCGTTGCGTCGGTGAACGGGACGAACAGGCGATCGGGAGGCTGACCGGCCTCGACGAAGGCGGTGAGCTGCAGCTGCTGGCCTCCAAGCGAGAACCTGAGCGAGCCAAGCCGCTCCATCAGCCTTCGCTGATCGGTTGACGTCAGCATCTCCACGCGGACGCGTTCGCCCGGCGGCGCGGGCTCGAACATCGCCGGCACGGCGTAGGAGGCGTCGGCGGCGAAGTACGACAGCGGCAGCATCCGCTGGCGGTCGGCAGGCAGGATTGGAGAGTCCGGGGCGTTGCCGAGCATCGCGTCCTTGGCGGCCCGGGCGGAGCGGATCTCGGCCAGGTACTTGTCGTCACCCGGCGGGGAAGCGGGCGAACACCCCGCCAGCACTGCCGCCACTCCGGCCACAACCAGCAGCTTCGGGAAAGTCATCCCACCAACCCCTCGACCGCCTCGGCCATCTCGGCGAGCCGGCCGTCGAACAGGTGGTCCGCCGCGTCGATGACCGCAATCTCCTTCGGCTCCGCCGCCGCGGCGTAGAGCTCCCAGACGGCGCGAGTCGGGGCGACCCTGTCGTGCTCGCCGTGGACGAACACCTTTGGCTTCTCGGAGGAGGCGACGGCCGAGAAGTCGTACAGCTTCGCCGGGGTGGCAATGCCCACCAGGAGCGTGACGCGCGGGTCGGCCGCACCGACGGTCATCGCGACCCAGGCGCCGAAGGAGATGCCCACCGCCCAGATTGGCACGCCAGGAAAGCGTTCCGCCGCGAAGTCGAGCGCGGCGCGGTAATCGTCCTGCTCGCCGGCGCCGCCTGTGAATTCACCTTCGCTCGCCCCGGCCCCTCCGAAATTGAACCGGAGCACGGCGCACCCCAGGCGGCAGAACGCCTTTGCCGCCTGGAACACCACCTTGCTGTGCATCGTCCCGCCGTGCACGGGATGGGGGTGGGCCAGCACGACGACGGCTCGCGGCGTGCGGCGGCGTCGCCGCCGGGCGAGGCCGGCTTGCCGGTCGTGCAGGAAGCCGAAGGGTCGTCCATCAGTGCTTCGAGGCGGCCGGCAGGGCCAGAAATGTGATGAATCATGTATTGGCGAACATCCTGAATCTCTTCGGCAAAGGTCTCCGACCGCGTGACCAGGCCGATGTGGCCTGTGCGCTCGAGCGTGCGGCCCACCGCGTTCGGGATCAGGATCGAGGTACTGGCGCGTCCCGCCGACAGGTACGACGCGATCGAGTTCGGGCTCCCCGGTGAGGACGAGAGTCGGCGCGCGCACGGCCCGGGCGTCGGCGACGAAGTCCTGGCCAGCGATGCACCGAAGCCGGCGCGCCATTCGGACGGGGGAGGCCGGGTGCCGGCAAATCGACGCGAGGTACCCCACCATCGCCCGCGAGCGCGCCATCGGGGAGGGGAGGGCGATGCCGATTTCACGCCAGAGCCGCCGCGGGGCGCCCAGCACGAACGCCGGAGCCGAGGCCCGCGGCGACGTGCTGTAGCGCTGGAGGCGTGCGTCGAGACGCCACGTCGGCGCGGGGGTGGATACCAACACGAGCTTTTCCACCCTGGCCGGCCGCACGGCAGCGGTGCGCAGGGCGACGAGACCGCCATACGACACGCCGCAGAGGACCGCGCCCGTCGCACCGGCCGAGTCCATGGCCGCTTCCAGTTGCTCGACGTGACCGTCGAAGCAGCCCTCGGCCGGCACCCTCCGCGCGGTGTCGCGCTCGCCCGCCAGCGAGAAGGTGATCACGGTGAACCAGCGGGAAAGGGCGTCGACGGCCGGCCGCATCCACTCCCATCGCCCCTGCACGCCCGGCACGAGCACCAGTGGCGGCCCCTCGCCGAGCACGAACACCCCCCGCGGGGTGCCGTGTCTTCACGAGTCAGCCTTTCGCGCGGCGCGGTGCGGAGAGCGGAAGGGGTCGGGAGCCGTCTCCCGACCCCGTCCGCTCCGCGCCGCCATCCCGTTCACGAACAGGTCCACGACGAGCGCGGCCTCGGCCTCGAGCGGGTAGGGTCGGGGGCTGAGCACCCAGTTGGTGGCCATCTGATCGAGGATGCCGAAGAACATCTTGGCGGCGATCGTCGGCTTGAGGCCGTCGCGGAAGACGGCGCCCGCCTGCCCGGCCGCAATCACCTCGCGAATGATCCCGAGATACTCGCGGACCCTGGTGGAGGAGAACCGCTCCATGAACTTCACGGACTGGCGCAGTTCCACCTGGAAGACGATGGCCAGCTGGCGGTCGCGGCCCATTCGCCTGCAGGTGCAGGCGCGCGATCTCGTCCAGCCTGCCGACCGGGTCGGGAATCGCCTTGAGCGCCTCCTTACCCTCGGCGATGGCCTCCACCATCACCCGGTCGAAGATCGAAACGAGCAGCTGGTCCTTGCTGCGGAAATGAAGGTAGAGCGTCCCGGAGCCGACACCTGCCGCGCGGGCGATGTGCGCCATGCTGGCGTGGAAGAAGCCGCGCTGCGCGAAGGTCTCGATCGCTGCGCGAAGGATCGCCTTCCTTCCTGTCGGCCGCCCGGCGCCTCCCGTGTCTGCTGCTCCGCATGGTCAACGGCGATTATCCTTCGAACGCCAGAGCCATGACCATGCTCTCGAGCTCGCCCCTGAGCTGCTGCTGCCGGCGCTCCCGCTCGGCGATTTCGCGGCGAAGCGTGTCGAGTCGCGTTTCCTGCTCGTCGAGCTGGCGCGTGTAGCGCTGGACGAGCGCCTTCTCCTCGGACGTCCCCTTCAGCGCCTTGAGGTTTTCCCGCAGGCGCGACTGGTCCGCCACGATCGAGTCGACCTCCTGGCGCCGGGCGCGGATCTCCGTCTCCACGGCCGAGAGCTCGCCGCGCTTGGCGACAATTGGCGCGAGGGCCTGCTGCGCTTGCGGGGAGAGGCGCTGCTGGCTCACCATCAGGGCCACCTGGTCGCCGGTCAGGTCGGAGATCATCGTGCGGGTCGAGACCGGCCGGCGCTCCTCGACCTGTAGGGTTGCCGTGGCCTTCGGCCCGACGTTGACCCGGAAGCGGTTCATCCCGGACGAGGTTTCGTCGGGCTGCGGCGTCCCGGCGACCTTCCACTCCGCGCGGTTGGGCTGTTCGACGACGACGAGGCGCGCCTTCGAGTCGTTGTTCCGGATGGTGTAGGCGCGCCGGTCGCGCTCCTCGGTCTGCTGCACCATCACGCCCCTGGCGATCGTGACGCGCGTCGAGCGAGCGCTGTCGCGCTCGCGCTTGACGTCCACGACGACAGCCGTGTCCGACGCGTAGGAGATGAAGCGCTTCTCGCCGGGCTTCAGTGCTTCCACCAGGCCTTCGCCGGCAAAGGTCTCCTCTTCGAGGATGGCCAGGCTGCCGCCGTCGAGCGTGAGGTCCGTGGTGTTGGTCAGCCAGGCCGCCCGCAGCGGGTTCCTGCCGGCGGCCTCGTTCCAGAGCGACACCTTCTCGACGGACACCGGCGACTGGACGATCGGCACCATCGCGGACTGGTTCTTCCTGATGGTGATTGGGGCCTTCACGCGGTACTCGAAGACGTCGCCCAGTTCGCGGCCCTCGGCGGCGTCCACCACCGACTCGGCCACCGACATGCGGAACGACCGCGGGGGTGGCGGCGCGGCCGGCGCGTCGGGCAGGCCACCCACCACGCCCCCGACCACACCGCGCTGCACGCCCATCTCGGGACGCAGCCGCGAACGGTCTTCGGCCTTCTCCATCGGCGCCGTCGCGGCCGTTGCTTCCTGCTCGGTCAGCGCACCTTCGTGAGTTTGCGGCGTGAGCATCGCGCTTTGCGGAAGCGGCACCACCGGGCGGCGGGTGTAGAACGGCTGGGAGATCTGCTGGATGAACGACTGCGGCGCACCGGCCACGAGGGAGAGCTCCACGTTCGTCCAGTCCTCGCCGACCGTGTTGTCCACGATCGCCCAGCCCTGGAGCGTGGCCTTCCCGCCGTCCTTGCCGGGCATGACGAGGCGATACGTCGTCTTCCAGACGGGCACCTCGCTGATGTAGCTGACGTAAAGGTCGCGCTCGCCGGTTCCGGCGGTCGCGATCACCATGCGGCGCAGATCCTGCGCGCGCGTGGACGCCACCAGCCCGAGGTACCGGTCCACCTGGCCGTTCAGCTCACGCTCGAGGATGCGGATGCCGACCGCCGGCGTGAACTCCACGCGGCGAAGCTCGCCGGCGTCGGTGACGATGGAGAACTCGTCGATCTGGAGGACCTGGTCGCCGCGCGTGGCCGCCTTCTTCTCGACGCTGAGCAGGCGGCCGGTGAAAACGGAGCCGGCCGTCCGCACCTCGAGGCGCGCGCCGCGGAGGGCGTTCAGGAAGTCGGCGACCGTGGTTTCCTGGCCGAGCGGCAGCTGGAGCTCCGCAAGGCGACGCCCGAGCGGCGTGTCGGAGTTGTAGCTGATGCCCGTAATGCGGCCGTTCCCGAGATCGAGCGTCGTGAGCGACTTCAGCGCGTCGTTCAGCTGCGCGCTGGTGAAGTCGATGCCGACCGACGCCGACCCGCGCACCTTGCCGACGTGCTCGAAGAAGCCCACGCCGTTCTTGTAGAGGACCACGCGCTTGACCGGGAGGCGCCCCTGTTCGGGACGGGCCGGTGCGCTCGCAGCTTGCTGCGCCGGGGCCGGCGGCGCTGCCGGTGGCGCTTGCCCGAGGATCGTGATCGTGCCGGCAACAACGAGCACGGGTACGCCAAGGAGCAGCAGCGGTTTCATGTGCGCCTCGCGGGGCAGGATGGATGGTGCCTGGTCTTCAGCCTTATGGCTTCACGTCAGGCCTCTGCAGTCTGCATTTTGTGCACCCTGCACTCTGCACTTTGCACTGCATTCTGCACTTTGCACTACCTGACCTCCCCCGCCGCCGGGAATCCCGGGATTCCCTTCGCCGCGCGGACGGCCCGCACGATCGCTTCGGCAACTGCGTCCGCCGCCAGCGCACCGATCGACAGCACGTCGGCCTTGCCGTCGTGGGTGCCGGTGGCCAGCGCGAAGAGGGTGTCGCCGTCGAACGGGGTATGGGCCGGTGCAACCGCGCGCGCGACGCCGTCGTGAGCCATCTGCGCGATCTTGGTGGCCTCGGTCTTCGTCAGCCGCGCGTTGGTAGCCACCACGCCAATCGTCGTGTTCTGCCCGGGGCGGGCCCTCGGCACGATGGCGCCGCTCCTCACCAGCAGCCGCGCGTCCGCGAGCGACCGGCCGTCCTCGGTTCGAACGCCGGCCAGGACCTTGCCGGTGGCCGGGTCGATCACGTCGCCCACCGAGTTCACGGCCACCAGCGCGGCCACCACGGTGCCGTCGGGCAGGGCAAACGAGGCCGTGCCGACCCCGCCCTTCATGGCCCGGCCGCTCCCCCCGAGCTTTCCCACGGTCGCGCCGGCGCCGGCGCCCACGTTGCCCTCGGCGATGCCGCCGCCGGTGGCGGCCGCCGCGGCCTTGTAGCCGCACTCGGCCGTCGGCCTGATCTTCGGGTCGCCGAGCCCCAGGTCGAAGAGGATCGCCGCGGGGACGATCGGGACCTTTGTCACCGCCGTCTGGTACCCGATGTCCCGCTCATCCAGGTAGCGCATCACCCCGCTTGCGGCATCGAGGCCGAAGGCGCTGCCGCCCGACAGCACCACGGCGTGCACCCGGTCCACGAGGTTCACCGGGTCGAGCAGATCCGTTTCGCGGGTGCCCGGGGCGGAGCCCCTGACGTCGACACCCGCGACCGCACCCGCTTCCGCGAGCACGACCGTGCACCCGGTTGGACGCTCCGCAAGCGTATGGTGCCCGACCTTGAGGCCCGTCACCGCGGTCAGGCCGCCGGCCGCGCGAGCCTGAGACTGAGCAACGTCACCGGAGCTCATCGCAAGCACCCCCAAGGTTAGTGCGGTTGCCACGGGCAGGGCTGTATTCATCACGTTCCCTCATCATACGCCGACAGCCCTCCCGTCCCGGGTCCGCGGTCCCTTGGCAACTGTCTACTTGTCAAGGATTCCAGAGACGCTGGGGGGGCCGGGTTCCAGACCGAGGACGGGTTCAAAACGCGGACGCCGACCATGTTCAACACGTGGACTACGGGTTCTGCATCGGCCCTAGCCAGCGGATCGTCCTGCTGGCCGACGCCTTCAACCTGGCGAACAGCCAGCGCGCGATCGCTCAGCGTTCAGCGTCGTGACCCTCTGACCCCTCGCCTGAAGACGTTCAGGGTTCAGACCCTTGACCCCGACCGTTCTGTGCCAGTAGCCCTCCCTTTTCCCCTGCGATAGACTAGACTTCGTGTCGGCTCCTTTTCCTGATTGAGGGTCAGTCATGATGAAACGTGCTGTTGTGTTCGGCGCAGCGATCGTGCTCGTGCTGTTCGCCGTGGTCGAGGTTGGTGCGCAGGGTTGGCGCGGGATGGGCCGGGCCGCCGGCAAGGTCACCGACGAGCAGGGCCAGCCGCTCGAAGGCGTGGTGGTCAAGCTGGACCTCCCGGGGGTCGGGGGCACCCAGCTCAAGACGAACAAGAAGGGCGAGTGGGCCCTCGGCGGCATGTCCCGGGGCGAATGGAACGTGGACTTCGAGAAGGAAGGCTACGAGCCGTTGCGAATCAGCGTCAGCATCGCAGAGCTCACGCGCATCCCGCCCGTCGAGACCAAGCTGAAGAAGGTCGCCGTCGATCCAAACGAGGTGATCAAGTCCGAGCTGACCAAGGCCGCCGCTCTTCTCAACGAGAAGAAGTACGCCGAGGCCCGCGCGATCTACGAGGACCTTCTCTCGAAGTTCCCGCAGGTCTACCAGCTGGAGCCGTTGATCGCCCGCACCTACTACGGCGAGAAGCAGCTGCCCAAGGCCATCGAGCACCTCCGCATCGCGGTGGAGAAGAACCCCACGAACGTCGAGGCGAAGCTGCTGCTCGGCAACATGCTGATGGAGAACGGTCAGACCGACGAAGGCAAGCAGGTGCTCACGTCGATCGACGACGCGACCGTGAAGGACCCGATCGTGTTCGTCAACGTGGGGATCGGGCTGCTGAACCAGGGCAAGGCCGACGATGCGCTGCCGTTCTTCGAGCGCGCCATCACGCGTTTCCCCGAGGGGCCGGACGCCTACTACTACCGGGCGCTGGTCCGGCTGCAGAAGGGCGACACGGCGGGCACCAAGGCCGACCTGCAGAAGTTCCTGCAGCTGGCGCCCGACGCCCCCGAGGCGCCCGCCGCGAAGAAGGCGCTGGAGCAGATCAAGTAGCGCCCTCCTGCTACTTCAACCACTGAAGCCGTTCGAGGGACTGGCGCGCCTGTTCCTCGAACGGTCCGCCCAGCTTCAGATACCGCTCGTAGTTCTCGATGGCAGCCGCCAGGTCGGCCTTGTTGGCCACCCACCCTCCGGCCTGGGCCGAGTACCGGCGCGTCTTGTAGTAACGAAGTTCGTACGTGCGGCCCAGGTTGATGTAGGCGAGCGGCTCCTGTGGCGCGGTTTCCGACGCCTTTTTGAAGGCCGCCAACGCCTGGTCGAGTGTGCCCCGCCGAACCTCCGCCGTCCCAAGGGCGTTGAGGATTTCCGTGTCCTCCGGCCAGCGGCCCCGCGCTTGACGTAGCACGTCGATCGCCGCGTTCACATCGTCCAGCCGCAGCTGCGCGTCCACGACGTCGAGCCACACGTCTCTGAACTCGGGGACCGCGGCGCGGACGCGTTCCCAGGCCTGGAGAGCGTTGGCAGGGCGGCCCAGGCCGATCTCCGCGAAGCCGAGCGCGTAGGACACCCACGGCGCGCTGCCGGGTTCCGCGGCCGCTTGTCCGAGGAGCTTCGCCGCTCCCTCCAGGTCACCCTTCGAGTACCGATTCCCACCCCTGGGAGGCAGAGGTCGCCGACCCCGGCGCCGGAACGAGGCCGCCGCCAGCCAGTGTCTCGACCCGCTTGCGCGCGTCGGGCCTCATCGTCAGGCCGGCCGCTGTGCTGACGGCGGGCGGCGCGGCCGGCTCCTTCGTCGGAGTTGGCGCGCCTGCCCCCGTAGCGGGAGCAGGGGCGGCGGGTGCCGCGGCAGCGGGAGGAACGGCGGTCGTCGCGGCGGGCGGGGCCGGAGGGTCCGTCGCAGCCGGTTTCGGCGCCGCGCTTTCGACGGCAACCGGCGATGCGACGTATCCCTTGCGGGCCCTCACCCGCAGCCCCGGCCGCTTCACGCGAACCGTGATGCTTCGGAACTTCCCGTCGATGCTCGTGTTGGCCGGGACGTAGCCGAGGACGTAGGTACTGGCTGGTGTCCCGTGCCACCCTCGACAGCGCCGACCTGAAGTCGTTCGTGTTGCGGATCGCCATGCCGCCGGTGTCGACTGCCAGCGAATTAGGGCCATCCTCCGTGGTGTCGTAGGCCCCTGCCGGGATCGCGCCGCCGGTTTCCATCGGCATCAGCGCGTTCAGGCTCGTGTCCTGCTGGCGGCGGTTCTGCCCTTGCGCGTCGATGCTGTAGACGCGGATGTTGGCCCGCGCGGCGGCACCGACGATTTGACGCACCGCGTCGCCCGCTTCCTCGATGTAGAAGCCATCCGTCATGAAGACGACCGTCTTGCGCCCGGGCAGGCGGGCAAGGCCGTTGACCAGGCCCGCAAAGGCGGTCAGCGTGTTGCGCGCCGGCACGCGCAGCTGCGCCAGAATGTAGCGCGCTTTCTCGAGGACGTTCGGCGTGTAGTCGGGCACCTGCCGGCCGCCTGGCGCTTCGCGCTCCGCACGTTGCACGACCTGGCGGAGGATGTTCTGGTCGTTGTCGACGGCGATCCTGATCGCCTCGACCTGCGTGATGCGAGGCCAGTCCTGGAGGTCGAGCTTGAGCATGCCGCGGCTTGCGCTCGGCTTCGCCTCTTTGACTGCCGCGACCAGCTCCTCCCGCTTACCGGTCAGCCTGTTGCCGGCCATCCTCGTGCCCACCAGCACCCCGCCCACGTCACCTTCGCGGAACTCCGACTGCAGGAAATCCTCCGCCGCTGCCTGCAGCCGCTTGAAAGCCCCCGGGTCGATGTGCTGCTCGTCGAAGAAGAGGATGAACAGCCGCCCGGCGCCGGGCGGGGGCGGCGTGGCAACCGTCGAGGGCTGCGTGGGAGCGGCCGAAGGAGCGGGTAGCAGCGTCACGCCCTCGGTGGTCACCACGTAGAGGCTCTGCAACCTCTGCGGCTTGCCGTCCTCGAGAACCTCGAAGTCGTCCGCGCCGAGGCCCGGCACGAAACGGCCCTCCGCGTCGGTGACGATGGCGTCCACCTCGATGACCACCGTGCCGGTTCGGAAGGACTGCTGCGCCTGCGGGGCAGGTGGAGGCCCCTGCACCGCCGCGTGGGAGCCGGCCGAGCTGCCACACAGCAGCGCCACGGCCACGCCAAGCACCACAAGGTCGAGCTGCGTTGCCGGGGACCGGGGCCTCCGGTTCATAGCGATGGCCGCGTGACGTCGACCAGCGCGAGCTGGAACTTCTTGCGGCCCGTCTTCTGGAGGTAAGCCACGCGCTTGCCGTCGTTCGAGAAGGCCGGCCACACGACTTCCTTCGAAGACGGGACTTCCTGTTTCCGTCCCTGGATGTCCATCAACACCAGGCGGCCGTCCGGGTTCGCGTAGGCGATGAGACCGGAACCCATCGGCCCCCAGCCGAAGGTCATCCCGGGCACGGGCGGCGCGTTGACGAAGTTACCCACCACCTGCCCCTTGAGGCGAAGCGTGGTGGTTCCCACCATTTGCGATTGCTGCGCGGCCGCCTGGGGATTGCCAAGGCCCGTCGGCGAGCTGCCTTCCGGCGCCCCGCGCGCCAGGTCCCCGCCCATCGGAGTGGAGGTCGCCGAAGCCCGCTTCTGCTCCTGTTCGAGCTCGATCGCGAACTCAGCGACCCCTGGTGCGGACCGCCCGGCCTTCCACATCCAATACGCTTGCGCCCAGATGGGCTCCCCGTCCGTGGGGGCTGCCGGCGCGCCATCCAGCCCGATGAAGTAGTGCCGCGCGGTGATTCCCGTCCGGCTGCGCTCCACGGTCTGGATGTAGATCTGCCTGCCGTCCGGCGACCAAGCGAGGCGCCACAACTCACCCTTGAGCTTGCCCAGGTCCAGCTCCACGACTGTCGTGGGAGCCGAGAACGTCAGCGTCGAGGCATCGGCCTGCGGG
The DNA here is from genome assembly GCA_963744445.1 of uncultured Acidobacteriota bacterium. Classification (GTDB taxonomy): domain Bacteria; phylum Acidobacteriota; class Vicinamibacteria; order Vicinamibacterales; family Fen-181; genus CAVUTP01. Next base: position 273,797 of record CAVUTP010000005.1, on the reverse strand, counting down.
GCGGGCACCGGAACGCTCAGCGCACAACCGGCAACGATCGCGGCTATCAGGATCGACATGACGCCTCCCAATTGTGCCTGCGACACGGCAGCAGGCGGCCCCTATCGCGTGCCCAGTCGCGACAACCGATCGGCAAGTTCCGCCGAGCCAGGCACGGCCTTCAGTCCGTTCTCGACAACCTGCCGGGCCAGTGGGCGGCTGCCCAGGCGCTCGTAGAGATCCGCCAGCGCGAGGTAAGCCGGAATCAGCGCGGGGTCGGCGAGGATGGCGGCCCTCCATGCGCCGACAGCCTTCCGGTCGTCGCCGGCACCCGCGTGCGCCCACCCCACGAGGAACGCCAGGTCGGCACTCGGCGCCTCGCGCTCCACCGCCGGACCGAGAGTGGAGGCCGCAGCCTGGAACTGGCCGCGGCCCAGCGCGGCAAGGCCGCTCAGAACCTGCGCGTCGCCCGACAGCGTGGCACCGGACGGAAGTGCCGCTGCAACAGCTGCCCAGTCGCCGGCCGCGGCGGCCGCGGCGGCCGGCCCGAGCGGGCTCCCGCCGAGCCGCGACTGAAGCGAGGCGAGATACCGGCGGCCTACGTCTCCGCCGAACACGCGGCGCGGGTCGATTTCCGGGCGCGTCGGCGGGGCGGAAGGCGGCGGCGCGCCGGCGACAATACGCACGTCGCGCAGCAACTCGGCGACGCTTTCCGCGCCGTCCCTGACGACCGCCCTCACGATGTACTCGCCCGGCGAAACACCTTCCAGGGGGACCATCGCCTCGGCCGCCCGCGAGAAGCCCGTGACCACGGGCTCGGGTTCCCGCAGTTCCGCTCGAATGGTCCTTGCCGCCTGACCGCTCCCGACTGGGAGCAGCTCGATCGCCACGCTGGCGTTCGCGAGCTGCGTCGTGGTCCGGCCGTACACTTCCAGCATCGCGGGGAGTGCCTCCGCGGTGTAGACCGTCGCGCGGACCGGCAGCCCCCGCACGTCGGCCGATCCCAGCACGAGGTCGCTGGCGGTCACGCCCGGTCCGCGGAGGGGGCGCACCTGGAACCGACGGTCGGCGCTGCCAAGCAATCCGCCCGGCTCGCGGACCACCGCCCGCATCATGTAGGTGCCGGCCGGCACTTCGAACTGGACACGGTACACGCCGCGGCCGATCCCGTCGCCGGGACGGGTGGCGTCGGGGAGTGGAATGCTGTCGCTGCCGCTTGCGACCGTGCGTCCGTCCGCGACGCTACGGACGGTGAAGATGACGTCCGCCTGCCTCGTCTCGCCTGCGCCGGCCACCGGCAGATCCGCGGCGAGGCTGACCAGGACGCGCTGCACGTCCGGGTTGCTGCCGCGAAGGACGTACGTCGAGTATTCGACCTTCAGTCCCTGCTGGGAGAACGGCGCCCGCAAGGCGCCCTCAACAGCCGCCCGGCGGTCGGCCGGCGTGGCCGGCGGGCCTAGCGCGTATCCGTGGCGTGCGCTCACCCGTGCGCCCGGCCGCTTCACCTTCACCTCGACCCGCTGGTAGCGGCTCTCGGTGGAGGAGGAGCCGGGCTCGAAGCCGACCAGGTAGTAGTCCTGGGATGCCTCGGCGACCCGGCCGAGGGCCCGGTCGAGTTGCGAGTCGGCATCCGCGAACAACGCGCCGTCCGTTTCCGCGGCAAGGCTTCCCAGCGGCTGCGCGCGACTCCGGACCTCCATCATCCACTCGCCGCCCCGGGCCGTCTCGTCGGTCTCGGTCGGACCCCGATCCCCGATGTGCATGCTGTAGACGACGGCAAAGGACCGCGCGGCCGCCGCAGCGACATCCTCCAGTTCGTGCGTGACGTTGTCGATTTCGAAGCCTTCGGAGAAGAGGATCACCGCCTTGCGGCCGTCCACGGCCCTGAGCCCCTTGACGACGTCCGACAGCGCCGCGAGGAATCGGCGGGATTCGGCATCTGCGCGCGCCACGATCAGGCGCGCGTCCTCCTGCACCTGCCTGCGCGCGGTGGCCGCGTCTTCGGCTGCGCGCTCGCGCCTGACGTTGAGGGCCGGAATGTCGGCGGCCAGCCGCTCCTCGGCGTAGCGGTCCACGACCCGGCCGAGCACCGCCTGGTTGCCGCGCGTGATTTCGTAGGCCTCATAAGTCCGCATCGTTCCGACGGCACCGACGTCGGTCTCCGCGCCCGAACCGACCACCGTGCTCAAGGCCTTTCGGACCTGCGCCACGTCGCCCGTGAACTCCACCTGCGGTACCGGGGCCGGGCAGCGGGTAGAGCGCCACGCGGTCGCCGGGATGCACGGCGGCCCGAAGGAAACGATTCGATGGCCTGCCGGGCGCGCTGCTCGTTCCCGGGCCGTATGTGGGCCTGGTCGAAGACGACGGCGTAGACCTGTCCGCGCGGCGCGCCCTGGTTGGTGGAGACCTCCGCCGCGATGGTGCGCCGGGCGGCCTCGGCGTAGGTGCCGGCGGGCTGCTGAACGTGCTGGAACAGCAGGATAGGCCGCAGCTTCCCGCCCTCCCACACCTCGAGTTCGTCCGCGCGGATGTCCGCGAGCGGCCGTCCGTCCGGGCCCGTGACCCGAACGTCGAGGCGAACGATATCCATACCGGACCGGAAAACCGGGGGTTGCTGGCCGGCCGGCGGTGTCTGCCTCCCGGCGTGGTCCAGCGCGGAGGGGGCGGCGGTGAGGAGCAGGCAGCCGGCGCCGAAGGCACACAGGCGATTCATGGTGGAATTGTCCGATTCTAGCACGCCGAATCGAGGTGACGGCTGGATCCACGGTTCGGTCGGCCGGCATCCATCGTCTTGGATCTCGCGGCGTGCGGCGGACCCCAACCCAGCGATTTTCGAGCAAATATGAGAAATAGGCATCGTCATTTCGTTTGCATGTATATTTGTAGGCCTCAAGCTCTACAGGACCGCTCTTCGGCGCACGTGACTCTCGGCTCCCGGGTCCCGCGTTCCGGCATCTGGTGTTGCGGCGTGTTTTCCGGCTCTGGCTCTAGTTTCTTCCGGCTCTGACTCTCGTTGTCTGGTGTCTGTGAAGCACTGCCTCACTACCACAAGGAGGATGTGAATGAGAGGCTCCCTCGGACGGATTCTCGCGTTGGCCGCGATATTGACATTGGCCAACACCGCTGTTGCCCCCGCACAGGTTTTCACCGGCCGCATCGAAGTGACCGTCAACGACAGCACCGGCGGTGTGCTGCCCGGGGTCTCGGTGGAACTCACCGGCCCCAGGAACATGACGCTCGTGACCGGCGTTGACGGCGCGGCCCGGTTCCTGAACCTGGAGCCCGGGACTTACCAGGTCAAGGCGACCCTGGCAGGTTTCAAGGAGTACCTGAACAAGTCAGTCCCGGTGGCGGCAGGCGCGAACGTGCCGCTGAGGGTCGAGATGGGAATGGCGGGCGTGGCGGAGCAGGTCGAGGTGCTCGGGGAAACCCCGGTCATCGACACGAAGAAGAGCGGGACGTCCACGGCGGTCACGCTGCAGGAACTGCAGAACATCCCGTCCGCCCGCGACCCGTGGGTCGTCATGCAGACGGTTCCCGGGATCATCGTGGACCGCGTGAACGTCGGCGGGTCGGAGTCGGGGCAGCAGTCCGGCTACCAGGCCAAGGGCGCGTCGGGCGCCGACGCGACCTGGAACATGGACGGCATCCCGATCACCGACATGGCGGCGACCGGCTCGACACCGACCTACTACGACTTCGACATGTTCCAGGAGATGAACGTCACGACCGGCGGCGCGGACATGACCAGCGCCACGGGCGGCGTCCAGCTCAGCTTCATCCTCAAGTCCGGCAGCAACACACCCCACGGCTCGGCCCGGTTCTACTACGAGGACGAGGGCATGCAGTCGAACAACATGGATGAGGCGCTGGCCACGGCGCTCGGCAGCCCGAACGGCAAGGGCAACCGGACGGACCTGTACAAGGACTACGGGTTTGAAATCGGCGGGCCGATCTTCAAGGACCGCCTGTGGGGCTGGGGATCGCTGGGCAAGACCGACGTGTACATCCTGACCATCCGGCAGACCCCCGACAACACCTTCCTGAAGAACCGTGCGCTGAAGCTGCAGGGGCAGGTGTCGCAGAACCTGCGCGCGGGCTTCACCTACTTCTACGGGAACAAGGAGAAGTTCGGGCGCAACGCGAGCGCGACCCGGCCGCCGGAGACCACCTACAACCAGACGGGCCCGTCGAGCTTCTACAAGGGCGAGGTCAACTACGTCATCGGCAACAACCTGTTCCTCACCGGCCGCTTCTCGCACTTCCCGACGGGTTTCGGGTTCGACCCGCAGGGCGGGATGGACAAGCAGGTGTATCAGGACGACGACGGCGTGTACCACGGTTCGTTCTGGAACTACCTGAGCGACCGGCCTCAGCAGACGGCGGTTGCCGAGGGCAGCTACTTCAAGGGCCGGCACGAAGTGAAGTTCGGCTACTCGTGGCGCCGCGTGACGGTGGACTCGACCTCCGCGTTGTCGGGCAACGAGATCATCACCTACCACAACGGGTATCCCGACATGCTGGCGTCCGCCGTCAGCGACTGGGCGTCGGCCGCACGTGCCTACTACCAGTCGGTCTGGGTGGGCGACACCATGACTGCCAACCGCCTGACGCTGAACTTCGGTGTCCGGTTCGACCGGCAGACGGACGGCACGCTCGAAACGAGCGAGTCGGGGATTGACCTGCCCATCATCAGGAACTACCTCCCGGCCATCAGCGCCGACCCGATTCCCAACGCCATCAAGTGGAACTCGCTGTCGCCCCGCGTCAGCGCGAGCTTCGCGCTGGACGAGAACAGCAAGACCCTGGTGCGCGGGAGCTACGCGAAGTTCGCGTCGCAGCTCGGGAACGGGACCTCGAGCCAGATAGCGGTCGTGCAGTACCGCTACATCATGTTCGGGGCGGTGGACCTGAACGGCAACCAGCTGGCCGATCTCAACGAGATCAACTACAACGACATCCAGGCCTGGAGCGGGTTCGACATCGACAACCCGAATGGGCTCGAGACGATCAACGAGATCGGCGACTACCACGTGCCGACCACGCACGAGGTGATCGTGGGCCTCGATCGCGAGCTCTTTGCCAACTTCGGGGTGAGCGGAGCGTTCACCTGGCGGCGGCTGAACAACTTCAACTGGTATCCCCGCATCGGCCTCAGCCGGGCCAACTACAAGCAGGCGGGCACCTTCACGGCCACCGGCCTGCCGGACGGGTCGCACCGCAAACTCCCCCTACTACGCTCTGGACACCGCGACGCTGTCCGACGCGGCGTTGAACGCGGCGCAGGGCACGAGCTGGACCGGCCGCGACGGGTACCACCAGCAGTTCATCGGGTTCGAGCTGCAGGCCACCAAGAGGCTGTCGAACCGGTGGATGGCGCGGGTTTCCTTCTCGTCGAACCAGCACACGGAGCACTTCGACGACCCGAACACGTCGATCATCGATCCGACGCCGGGACCGAGCACCCCCTACATCGACGGCGGGCTGGTGATTACCGCGTCGGGCGGCAGCGGCAAGAGCGGGATCTACCAGCTGCTGCCGAAGTATCAGATCACTGCGAACGGCCTCTACCAGGCGCCGCTCGGGATCGACCTCGGGGCCAACTACGTGATGCGGCAGGGCTTCGGTCAGCCGTGGTACCGGAGTCGCGTGGCGACCGGCGACTATTTCAGCAACAACAAGAGCGTGGCGCTGTACACGGACATCAACGACAACCGCCTCGACCGGCGATCAGCACGCTCGACCTCCGCGTGGGCAAGCTGTTCAACATCTCCAGGGTGCGGCTCAACCTGGACTTCGACGTCTTCAACGTGTTCAACAGTGGCACGGTGCTGGGACGGCAGGACCATTACCGCCTGACCGGCGCCACCGGGTTCGACCAGGTCCTCGAGATCATGAACCCGCGCATCCTGCGCGTCGGCGCCCGCATCGGCTTCTAGGCGCCGCCACCTTCTCCGGGCGCCGGCCTCCGGCCGGCGCCCGGACTCGTTTCTGCCCGGTCGCCCCCCCTCCGTCTCACCACCGAGCCGCTGTCGCTCTCGGCACGGGCTCTTGCCTGCGTGATGCTCTGACCACTGGCCACTGGCCACTGACCACTGTTCCTACCGTCTCACCTCGCACATCCGCACGTCGTATTTCCCGCGGCCCTTCTGCTCGAGGAAGAGCAGCGATTGGCCATCCTCGCTCCAGACAGGGAGGGACGCCTTCTTCGTCTTCGGCACTTGCCGCGTTCGTCCAACCGCGTCCATCAAGACCAGGTTGCCCTTCTCGTTCGCGTAGGCGATGAGCGCGTGCGGGGCCGGCGCCCAGCCGAACGTGGTGCCGGGGACGACGTGCCGGTTGACAGCCTTGCCCACCACCTGGCCGTGCAGCCGCAACTCCTCGAAGAACGTCTTCTGGCTCGCCATTGCGGCCTTTCCCGCGATGTCGGCAAGCGTGGCGTTCGGGTCGCCACTGTGCTGGCCGACGTCGCCCTCGTTGGGCACATTGATCGTGCGCACGAGGTCCTCGCGCGTTTCAACCTTGATGCGGAGGCCGGGCAGCGCGGGTGACTCGGGCCCGGACTTGCGCGCCCAGCAGGCCTGCGCCCAGGCGGGTTCACCCTCGGCCGGGAGGACGTGGTGGTCCTTCAACGTCACGAGGAGGAGGCGCGCCGTCTCGTTTCCCCAGCGGTCACGTTCGCTGAAGCGCAGGAACAACTGAGAGAGGTCCGGCGAGGGACACATCCTCGTCGGCGTGCCCTTGAATTCGTTTCCGGACAGCGTTCGGGTGGTGACGGGCGTAGAGACGTTCAGGTCTCTTACGTCGCTTGCCAGCGTCGGCCCGGCCTGCAGTCCCCCAGCCGCCACCGCCACCGCCACCGCCAGTGTCAGGCAGAGCATGGTCCCTCCGGCATCGTGACCTACCGCTCGAGGCGCGCGAGCATCTCGCGCACGCGCCTGATGTCGTCGGCGTAGAAGGCTGGCGGCGCGGTACGGGCGAACTGCTCCAGGTAGGGGCGTGCCGCCGCCGGGCGACCTGCGGCCACCAGCTCGGTGGCGACGTTGTAGAGCGCGTCGAAGTTCGCCGGGTCGCTGGCCACCGCCTGGCGCCAGTGCTCGATTGCCGCCTCCCGGTTGCCGCCCTTCAATTCCACGACCCCCAGACCATTGTGCGCCTGCGCCGAGCGCGGGTCCGATTCGAGCGCGAGCGTCAGCCATCGCCGGGCGTCGGCCAGTCGGCCCTCCTCGAGCGCCAGCGAACCGAGGTTCTCCATGGCCGTCGTGTTCGACGGGTTCAGCCGGAGGATCCGCTCGAACGTTCTCACCGCTTCAGCGGGCCGGCGGGATCGGACCTGGGCGATGCCGAGCGCGTTGAGCGCGTCGAGGTCGGCGTCCGTCCCCGACGCCGCGGCCTCGAGCACCGGTAGCGCCTCGGCGACGTTGCCGGTCTCCGCCAGGTACATCCCGAGGCGGGTCCGGATGCCCGTGCTGTCGGCCCCGTTCCGCAGGGCTTCACGGAGGGTGACAATCGCCCTCGCCGGGTCGCCAACCTCCCACTGCAGCATGGCCAGCTGCTCGTACGCCAGCGCCATGCTGGGTCGGCTTCTCACCACCTGTTCGTAGACTGCAATGGCCGCGCGGGGCTCCCCGCGCTCGTACAGCTCGACCGCCTCGTGGATCTGCCTGTCGATGGCCACCAGCCGCTTCGGGTCGTCGTCCTCGGTATAGCGCTCCTTCGGCGCCGCGGTGCCGGAGACGTATCCCAGGGCCTGGAGCCGGGCCCGCGCCTGGGGGTCCTCGGACTGCTTTCGTCCGGGCCCCTTTGCACCGAGGCCCTGGAGGCGTGCCGCGAGCGTGCGGCGGGCGTCGGGTTGGCGGTCCGCCAGGTTCACCTGTTCGCGAGAATCTCCCTGGAGGTCGTACAGCTCCGGGATCGGAAGCTCGATGTACTTCTCGCGATCGACCAGCACGCCGCTGAGCGGCGCCCAGCCGCGATTCAACGAAGTGGACATGGCCTCGAAATACGAGGCGCGTCCCGCCTCGCCGGCTTTCAGGAGGGAGGTGCCGGGCAGGCGCGCGTCGGTCGGCAGGCCCAGGAGATTGAAGACGGTGGGCATGATGTCCACGTGCCGGGCCGGGGTGCGGGACACGCGGGCGCCCCCGGGCGAGGTTTCATTGCCCTGCCAGGGGACCGTGGTCTTGTCGAGTTGGGCGACGATGAGCGGCACGTGGAGGGTGGCCTCGTAGGCGAAGAGGCCGTGGGTCATCTCGCCGTGCTCCCCCAGCGACTCGCCGTGGTCGCCGGTGACGATCACGAGCGTGGGGCGGCCGGACGGGTCGCGGGCCGCGTCGAGCAGCGGCCCGAGGGCGGCGTCGGTGAATGCGACTTCCCCGAAATAGGGCTGCCCGGCGTAGCGCGCGTCGAAGGGAGCAGGCGGCCGGTACGGGGCGTGCGGGTCGAACACGTGAACCCACGTGAACCACGGCCGCTGCTGCCTTCCAATCCACTCGACCGCCGGCGCCACCACCGCATCGGCGCGCCGCTCGGCCATGTTGAAACCGGCGTTCAGGTTCGATTTCCCGTACCGCTCGTCGTACACGTCGAAGCCGACGTTCAAGCCGAACCGGGAGTCGAGCGCGAATGCACCGATGAAAGCCGCGGTCGGCATGCCCCGGGACCGCAGCGCCGTCGCGAGCGTCGGGATGTCGGGCGAGAGCCGGTATCCGGTGTTGTCCCGGATGCCGTGCTGGTAAGGGTACAAGCCCGTGAGGATGCTCGCGTGCGAGGGGAGCGTCACGACGGCGTGTGAGTGGGCGAAGTCGAACCTCTGCCCGAGGGAGGCGAGGCGATTGAGATTGGGCGTGGCTGCCTTGCCGCCAAGGCCGCTCAGCGCGTCTCCGCGCAGCGTATCGATGGTGATCAGTAGGACATTCTGATCGGCCGTTCGCCGGAAGTCGGCGGTGGCGGGGCCGCCGAGGAGGTACCAGGCGGCGCCGCCTGCCGCCAAGAGCCCGACGGCCAGGGCGATCAGGAGCCAAGGGTGGGCGCTGCGGGGGTTGCGAGCGCTGCTCGTCGACTGCACGCCCACCGGCGTCTTGTTCCTGTGCTTGGCCATGCCCGCTTCCCTGTTACTTCCGCGGGGCTCCGCCGGCGTTCGTCACGGCTCGCGATCGGAACCGCTGTTCTGCCTCGGCGCGCACCGCTGCGGCCATCGCCGGTTCCCCGACGATGGACCAGACCTTGGCGGCCGTCTCGTAAGCTCCGGGCGTCGGGGAGACCGCGAGCATCTCGCCGATGGCCTGCTCGGCCTCCGCGTTCCTGCCCGCGGCCCGGTAAAGCACGGCAAGGTGCGACCGGGCATTCGTGGACTGGGGGAACAGTCGAATCTCCTCCTTGAACGCGCCCTCGGCGTCCTTGTCGCGCCCGAGCTTCCCGAGGGTGTCGCCCGCGTAGTAGTAGAGCTCCGGGATGGCAACGCCGCCACCGCGCAGCCGGCGGGCGGCGTCCTGGAAGAGGGACACGGCTTCCGGGTACCGTCCCTCGTCATACAGGATCCGCCCTTCGACGTACGCGGCGAGTGGGTACGACGGGTCCGACTCCTCGGCCCGCTTCCCGAAGCGCCGCGCCGCGGCAAGGTCGTTTTCGGCGAGAGCAACGGTCACGAGTACCTGGCAGGCGGTCGCGCGGGCGCGTCGCTCCGTCGGTCCGGCCTTCTCCAGTGCCGCCAGCGCATTTGACGCCGCTTCGCGGTTCCGGCCGAGTGCTGCGAGGGCGCCGGCCACCGTGACGAAGTTGTTCGCGTCCCCCGGGTCGAGTTCGACCACCCGCTTGAACGCCGCGACGGCCTCCTCCTGGCGTCCCGAGCGCGTCAGCTCGATCCCGAGCTGCTGCCACCCGTCCTTCATCCCCGGGCTGTCGGCAAGCACCCGCTGCAGCAGCGTGATCGACTCGTCGGTACTGCCGTTTCGCCGACAGCTCCATCGCGTGCCGCCAGGTCTCCAGCACCGCGGCCTTGTCCTTGGGATCGGGCAGGCTCTCGGCCGGCGCGTCGGGAGACACGGTGGACTGGCTGCCGACGTACCCGAGCGCCTGCAGGCGCTGGAGGTCCTCGGCGGAGACCCGGGTCGGCTGGTGGACGACCGCCGTCGCCAGCAGGCGGTCGAGGCTCGCCCGCGCGGCCTGGACGACCTGTGCGCGGGATGCCGAGATGTTCTCCTTCTCGCCAGGGTCGCGCTGCAGGTCGTACAGCTCCGGGCGCGGCGCCTTGATGTACCGGTAGCGCGAATCGGTCAGCGAGTACAGCTCGCTCCAGCCGAAGTGGTAGCGGCCGTAGAACGACTCCGCGTAGACGCTCGCGTCTGACGTTCCCGCGTCCTTGCCCTCGAGCACGGACAGCAGCGACCGTCCCTTCAGCCCGGCCGCCGGGGAAGCACCCGCGGCCTCGAGGATGGTTGGTGCAAGGTCGATGTGCTGCACGGGGGACGCAACCCGCCGCCCCGCGCCGCGGCGGCCAGGCATCTTCACGATCAGCGGAACGCGCGTGGTCGCCTCGTAGAGGAACAACCCGTGCTCCAGCTCGCCATGATCGCCAAGGCCCTCGCCGTGATCCGAGAGGAAGATGACCGTTGCGGAATCGTAGAGACCGCGCTCCTTCAGCCAGCCCAGAAGACCGCCGACGATTTCATCGGAATGGGCCACCTCGCCGTCGTACGGCGCATAGGCTTTGAAACGCTCGGGCGGCTCGTAGGGCGTATGCGGTTCGTAGATGTGGAAGAAGAGGAAGAACCGGGGCGACGCCTGGTTCTCCATCCAGGCCTTGGCCGCCTCCAGCGAGGCTTCCCCCGGGCGCTGTACTTCACCCATCGGCTTGTCGGCCGCGGCCGACGGCATCTGGTCGTCGAAGAAGTCGAAGCCGCGGGCAATCCCCGTCTCCTTGCGGAGCACGAAGGCCGAAACCACCCCGCCCGTGGCGATGCCCCGCGCGCGCAGCAGCTCGGCAAGCGTGGCTGGCCCCGACGGCAGCGAGAAGCCAATGTTGTCGCGGACGCCGGTCTCGAAGGGCAGCTGGCCGGTGAGAATCGAGGCGTGCGAGGGAAGCGTCTGCGGCGAGTGCGCGTAGGCGCGCTCGAACAGCACGCCGTCGGCGGCGAGCGAGTCGATGGCCGGCGTGCGGACGGCGCGGTAGCCGTAGGCCGGCAGCCGGTCGGCTCGAAGGGTGTCCACCGAGACGAGGATGATCGGCCCCTGCCCTCGGCCCGCCGGTGCAAGCAGCCGCCAGGCGGCCAGGCCGCCGAGCACCGCTACCAGCCCCACGAGGGCGAAGAGCAGCCGCGTGGCCCGGTTTGCGGGCGGATTCGGGGCCGGAGCGCTCGGCGGGCGCGGCTTCTTCATCGTCAGGTCCATTGTACCCGCCGGACGGGCATCCCCGGCCTCTGGCTGTGATACGGTACCCCGGCTGGAGTCAACCCTCTCATCGCTCGAGGCTCTCATGAACTTCCGATCCTCTGGCCGACGCCCGGGGCCCCGCCGCGCGGACCTCCTGATTGCTTTCCTCTTCTTCTTTGCCGCCGGGCCGTCCGTCGGGTTCGCCGCCGGGCAGGTCGCAGTGCCGAGCGCAGCCGGAACGGCCCGAAAAGGGGCCGCGCCAGGCCTCGACGCGGGCCGTCTTGCGCTCATCGCCGACCTGGTAAAGGGTGCGATCGACCAGAAGCAGTTGCCGGGGGCCGTCGTCGTCGTCGGCCGGGGCGACCGGGTCTACTACCAGCAGGCCTTCGGGCACCGGGCGTTGGCACCTGTCCCCGAACCGATGACGCTCGACACCGTCTTCGACCTTGCGTCGCTCACCAAGGTGGTCGCGACGACCACGGCCGTCATGGCGCTCGTGGAGGACGGCAAGATCAGGCTGAACGACCGGGTGGCGACGCACATTCCGGGCTTCGAGCGGTACGGCAAGGGCGACATCACGGTGCGGCACCTGCTCACGCACGTGTCGGGGCTGCGGCCGGACCTCGACATGACCCTCGAGTTCTCGGGCTACGACGAGGGCATTTCGCGCGCGATGGAGGAGATTCCGACCTCGCCGCCCAACGAGCGATTCGTCTACAGCGACATCAACTTCTTCCTCCTTGGCGAAATCGTCCACCGCGTCAGCGGCCAGACGCTGGACAACTTCGTCCACAACCGGGTCTTCGCGCCTCTCGGCATGCGGGAGACGCGGTTCAACCCTCCGGTATCCATTTCGGCCCGCATCGCGCCCACCGAACCCTGCACGCCCAAGGGCTGGCCCTGCGATCGGCCGGGCGCCACCATGCTCCGCGGCGTGGTGCACGACCCCACGGCCAGGCGGATGGACGGCGTCGCCGGGCACGCGGGTCTCTTCAGCACTGCCGCGGACCTGTCGATCTTCTGCCGGATGCTGCTGAACGGCGGCCGCTACGGCAAGGCGCGCGTGCTGTCGCCCCTGACGGTTGCGAAGATGACGAGCCCGATCCCGGTGCCCGGCGGTTTCCGCGGCCTCGGCTGGGACATCGACACCGGCTACTCGTCGAACCGGGGCGAGCTGCTGCCCCTCGGGTCTTTTGGCCACACCGGGTTCACGGGGACGTCGCTCTGGGTTGACCCGCTCACCCGCACGTGGGTGGTGTTCCTCTCGAACCGCGTCCACCCCGACGGCACCGGCGACGTCACCCCTCTCCGAGCCCGCGTTGCGACGATTGCCGGGTCCGCGATCCCGGATCCCCCCGAAGAGCGTTTGCGCGTGGCGAGGCTGACGGGTGGCGACTTCGGTCCCGGCGGAACGGCGCCGCGGCCGGCGGCCGCACCGGTGCTGAACGGAATCGACGTGCTGAAGGCCGAGGGCTTCGCGTCGCTTGCCGGGCGTCGCGTCGGCCTCGTCACCAACCACACCGGCATCTCGGCCGAGGGAGAGGCGACCATCGATCTGATGGCCGCGGCCAGGAACCTCAAGTTGGTGGCGCTCTTCAGCCCCGAGCACGGCATCCGCGGGACGCTCGACGTGGAGAACGTGGCCTCGTCGCGCGACGAGAAGACCGGGCTGACGATCCACTCGCTCTACGGCAAGACGATGCGCCCGACGCCCGAGATGCTCGAGGGCATCGACACGCTCGTCTACGATGTCCAGGACGTCGGCGTGCGTTTCTACACCTACGAGACGACGCTCGCGTACCTGCTCGAGGAAGCGGTAAAGCTGAAGATCAAGGTGGTCGTGCTCGACCGCATCAACCCGATCAACGGGTGGACCGTCGAGGGGCCAGGTCTCGAGAAGGAGTTCGTCAGCTTCGTGGGCTACCACCCGACGACGCCGATCAGGCACGGGATGACGGTCGGGGAGCTGGCGAAGCTGTTCAACGCGGAGCGGAAGATCGGCGCCGATCTGACCGTGGTGCCGATCAAGGGCTGGCGGCGCGACATGTGGTTCGACGAGACCGGGATGCCGTGGATCAGCCCGTCGCCCAACATGCGGAACATGAACGAGGCGACGCTGTACCCCGGCGTCGGCGCGATCGAATACGCGAACATCTCGGTCGGGCGAGGGACCGACACGCCGTTCGAGCACGTGGGCGCGCCGTGGATCAACGGCCGGGCGCTGGCGGCGGCTCTGAACGCACGCCAGGTCCCGGGCGTCAGGTTCTACCCGACGTCCTTCACCCCCAACGCCAGCAAGTTCAAGGGCGAGCGGTGCGAGGGGGTGTTCATGATGGTCACGGACCGGCAGGCGCTCCGGCCCGTGCGGCTGGGGGTCGAGCTGGCCGCCGCGCTGGTAAAGCTCTACGGCAAGCAGTTCGACATCGACACGAACGGAAGGTTGGTCGGGTCGGCGGCGGCGCTCACTCGCATCAAGTCAGGTGAGGACCCGGCGCGCATCGCGGCGTCATTCGGCGAGGACGAGGGGCGGTGGAGGCTGGTGCGCGCGAAGTACTTGATTTACCGGTAGGGTAGGCAAGTGGCTAGTGGCTAGTCGTCACAGCCTATCCGGCCTTCAGCGCGACGGCTGTGATCCACTAGCCACCAGCAACTAGCCACTACTACTGTCCCGCCCTCCTGATGCTGATGGTGCCCGTGAAGGTCTCGAGCTCCAGCTGCGAGCCTCCGCTGCCGAGCGTGAACGTGAAGCGCTTGCGGGCCGCGTTCCCCTCGGGCAGTTTTACCGGGAAGGTGCTGCGCACGTGACCCTCGAACGCGCGCACGCCGACGGCGGCGCTTGCCGTCTCGGGCAGCGTCACGTCGATGTCGCCGTCGTGCGTGGCCAGCTCGTAGCGTCCCGACGTCGCCAGCGGCGCGTTCCAGGCGATGTCGCCGCTGACCGTGCTCACCGCCGCGGACCTGGCGTTGACGCCCTGGATCTTGACGCTGCCCGTGACCGTGTCCACGAGCAGGTCCCCCTCGAAGCCGGTCACGCGGACGATGTCGTTCACCGCGCTCAACTCGGCCCGGCCCTTGGCCCCCTCGAGGACGACCTCCCCCTCGACCGACTTGAGCCGCAGGTCTCCCTCGCCGCCTCGCACGACCACGTCTCCACGCACCGTTTCTGCGCTGACGCCGGCCCTGGTGCCCTGAACCTGGACGTCGAGGTACGTGCCGCTGAGCGACACCGCCATCCAGGCGGGGACGTCGATCTGGAAGTCAATGGCGTGAGGCCGGCCCGCGCGTGATCGCGCCCGCACGGTGATCGCCTGGCCCTCGGCCTTTGCGTCGATGGTGTCGGTCGAGAAGTGTGTCGCCTTGATGCGCACGGCGTCGCGATCCCAGGCGCGCACCACGATCTCCCCGCCGAACAGGCGGACGTCGAGGCGCATGCCGCGGATTGCGGGGAGCGTGCGGTCGAACTCCGCGGCCTGGCCGGAGGCCGCAGCAAGAACGAGGAAGCCGAGGACCGCTCCGACAACGACTGGACGGGACTTCGTTTGTCTTGACCACGAAGGACGGACGGCACGAAGCCCACAAAGCCTTTTTGTCTTCGTGTTCTTCTGGTCTTCGTGGTTTCGTTCGTCGTCACGCGAAGCGAGCACCGGGACCTGGCGCGCCATGTCAGT
Source organism: uncultured Acidobacteriota bacterium (assembly GCA_963744445.1). GTDB lineage: Bacteria > Acidobacteriota > Vicinamibacteria > Vicinamibacterales > Fen-181 > CAVUTP01. The sequence goes on along the minus strand of CAVUTP010000005.1, from coordinate 258,783 downwards.
TTGCCGCCTCGCTGGCGAGCGCAGCCTGGCGCAGCACATCCACCTTCCGCTCCCTGGCCTGCTCCAGCCGCTTCCTCAGCGTCTCGTCGCCGGGGTTGGCAACGAGGGCATCGCGGTACCCGGCAATGGCCGCGTCGATTGCCGCCAGGTTGCTGTCGAGAACCTCGACCACCCGAGGATCGTGCGTCAGGCGCTGTTCGACCACGCGCCGGAGCCGGGCGACCGTGTCGTAGTATTCGCGGCTGGCCTCGAGTGCTGGCGGCACCTGCTCGCCGGGGCCGGGCGTGCCGCCCTGAGCGCCCTGCTCGTGCGTGGCGATCTTGCCCCCCTCTTCACCGGGGAGCGTCATTCCGCGATTCAGCCACAGAAGGGATGCCGCGAGGCCGACGACCAGGATCGCCGCGGCAAACGCAGGAACCTTCCACCACGCGGGCGTTGCCGGCGACAGAGCGAGGACGTCGAGTGCCCGGCGCCACGCGGCCTTTGGCTGCCGCGGCTGCAGGCGCGGACGGATTCCGTCCCAGAGGTCGTTCGCAGGCAGGGATTCCCGGGCGCAGCCGTCGGCCCGGGTGACGACCGCCCGCAGATCCCCGAGGACAGCGGCACAGGAAGCGCAGCCGCGCAGGTGTTCCTCGAGCTGCAGCCGCTCCGCGCCCGTCAGCTCGTCGTCCAGGTACTCCGACAGCCTGGCTTCCCACGGATGGGAGCCGGTGTCACCTCGTTCGCGCTTCACGTTCCCCTCGCCTCATGAGGCCGGTTCGCCGGCCAGCCGCCGGCCGCTCCCGCGGCCCAGGTATCTGCGCAGGATCATCCGTGCCCGGTGCAGCTGACCCTTGGAAGTTCCGGTCGTGACCCCGAGCATCCTGCCGATCTCGTGGTGCTTGTAACCCTCCACGTCGTGGAGGACGAACACCTGCCTGGCGCCCTCGGGAAGCCGCTGGACCGCGGCCTCCACGTCCAGCGAGGCCGCGGCGTCCGCGGCCGGGACCGACACGTTCCGGACCGCGTCCTCGTCGTCGCCCTGGAGCCAGGACCGCCGCGCGGCCGACCTCCGGCTCTCGATGATGACGTTGACGGCCAGGCGGTAGAGCCAGGTCCCGAACTGCGAGTCGCCGCGGAAGGTGGGCAGCTTCTCCCAGGCGCGGATGAAGACGTCCTGGGTCAGCTCGTCCGCCTTGTCGAAGCCCGCCATCCGCCGGGCCAGCCCATGAATACGGCCGACGTTGAGGCGGTAGAGCCGCTCGAAGGCAAGCGGGTCCCCTTCGCGCGCCTGGGCGACATCCGCCGGATCTTCTTGCAGGCGTGCTGTCCACTGATCGCTCAGGCTCGGGCCCTCCGCCTCCTGCCGGCTTAGATGCCGCCAGGCCAATTGGGGTTGGAACCAACCTTTTCATGGCCCCCGATCATCTAACCCCGCAGAGACCGGGAAAGGCAACCCGGCGGGCTTTCTTCGAAAGGAACGGCCGTCATGGTCAGAGATCGATTGCTTCGAGCGGCGTTGGTCGTGTTCGCTGTCATGTGGATTGCGGCACCGGCCGCGGCCCAGGCCATCGAGGGCGAATGGACGGCCAGGGTCAGGGAGGGGCGGCTCCAGCTGCAGATGCAGACCGAACTCCCGCCGAGGCCGGAGGTGAAGGGGAAGGAGAGGGGGCGGAACGAGTGGAACTTTGGCCGTTCGATTCCGCTGGCGGAGTTCTCGGGCCTGCCGGGTGGCGGCGAGTCTCTCACCGCCGAGAACGTGACCTTCCAGCTCAATCGGGAAGCCGGGAGCTTCCGCCTCCAGGGCACCTTCCGCGGCGGGCGCGGGGCGGGGCTCTTCACATTCACCCCCAGGCCCGCTTATGTGGCCGAGATGAAAGCCCTGGGGCATACCGTCACCGACACCTCCGACCAGGGGCTGTTCCGGATGGCAGCGTTCGACGTCGGCAAGCGGTTCATCGACGAGCTGAAGGGCCTGGGCTACACCAACCTGCCGCTCGACACACTCGTTCGCATGAGGACGCACGGCGCGGACACGCAGTACATCCAGGACCTGCGCGACCTCGGCTTCCGCGACGTGCCGGCAGACGAAGTCATCCGCGCACGTGACCACGGCGTCACGAAGGACTACGTCGCGGAGCTGCAGGCGGCCGGCTACAAGGGACTCTCGCTCGAGCAGATCATCCGCGCTCGCGACCATGGGGTCACCGCCAGCTTCCTGGCGGAGCTCGCGGAGAGCGGCTACAAGGGGCTGTCGCTGGATGAGGTGACCAAGGCGCGCGACCACGGCGTCACCGGCAAGTACCTGGCCGACCTGCAGGCCGCCGGCTACAAGGGGCTATCGCTCGAGGGAGTGATCCGGGCGCGCGACCACGGTGTGACGAAGGAGTTCGTCGCCGAGCTGCAGGCCGCCGGGTTCAAGGGGCTGACGCTCGAGGAGGTGATCGAAGCGCGCGACCACGGCGTCACGCCGGAGTTCTCGAAAGAGCTGCGAGCGCTCGGCTACTCCCCCTCGCTCGAGGAGCTGAGGCGCGTGCGCGATCACGGTGTGACCCCTTCCTACATCCGGGACATGAAGGCGGCCGGCTACGACAAGATGTCGCTGGACGAGCTGGTCCGGCTGCGCGACCGCGGCGTGACGCCGTCCTTCGTCAAGGAGATGAGCCAGGCCGGCTACCCGAACCTGCCGCTGGACACCCTGATGCGCCTGCGCGACCACGGCGTGAGGCCCGACTACATCTCCGAGCTCGCGGGTCTCGGCTACAAAGGCCTTACCCCGGATGAGTTGGTTCGGCTGCGCGACCACGGGGTTACCCCCAGCTTCATCAAGCGCGCGAGGGAGCAGGGGCATACGAAGGCATCGGTGGAAGAACTGATCCGGCTGCGGTCGAGGGGGATCGTCAGGGATGAGTAGCGTTCCGAATTGAGAATTGGGAATTGAGAATGGAGAAGTGAGAAGGGATCACGGGGTCACGCCGGCGGCCGCGTGACCCTGGCCGCCTCCCGCCCGCCGCCTTCCGCCGCCATCTTCTCCATTCTCAGTTCATCCGGTACAGCATCAGGTACACCAGCACGCCGGTGACCGACACGTAGAGCCAAATCGGCAGCGTGCGGCGGGCGATCCGGGCGTGGGCGTCGAACCGCTCCCGCAGCGCGCGCACCAGTGTGACGATGGCCAGCGGGAGGACGGCGGCGGCGAGCACCACGTGCGAGATCAGGATGGTGAAGTAGACGGTCCTGATCGGCCCCTGGCCCTGGAACGGCCGCGACCCGGCCTGCGCGTGGTAGATGGTGTAGGAGACCAGGAACAGACCCGACGTGACGAACGCGGCGATCATCGCGGCGCGGTGCGCGCGCTTCCGCCGCTGCCGGATCAGGACGTATCCGATGGCCAGCAGCACCGTGGAGATCCCGTTCAACGTGGCGTTCAGGGCGGGGAGGTCGGAGACCGTCATACACTATCTCCCTTCCCGCGTCACGACCCACGCGCCGGCGGCGAGCATCGCCACGCCGAAGGCGGCCGTGACGGCAACCGATACCCCCAGCGACGGTTCGGCGGCCAGCGGCTGATCGTACAGCAGCTGCCGGAGCGCCGAGACGCCGTAAGTGGCGGGGTTGATCAGCATGAGTCCCCGCACCCAACCCGCGGCGCCCGACGCGGGGAAGAGCGCGCCTGAGAGGATCCACAGCGGGATCAGGAACACGTTCATGATCGCGTGGAACCCCTGCGTGGAGTCCAGCGACCAGGCGACGAGGAACCCGAGGCCCGACAGGCCGAACGCGACCAGGATCATCACGCCGACGAGCGCGGGGACGGACCGCGCGGCGAGCGGCACGCCCGCGAGTGGCGCGAGCAGCAGGAAGATCAGCCCCTGCGCCACCGCCAGCGTCGTCGCCCCGAGCACCTTGCCGAGGACGATGGCCGCGCGCGGGACGGGAGCCACCAGCACGCCCTGGAGGAAGCCCTCCTGCCGATCCTCGATGATCGAGATCGTCGAGAAGATGGCCGTGAACAGCAGGATCAACGCGAGGGTGCCCGGGTAGAAGAACTCCAGGTATCCCCCCGACACCGGCAAGTCTGACCCCTGGAACGACCGCCCCAGCCCGGACCCAATCAGCAGCCAGAAGACCAGCGGCGAGCCAAGGGCGCCGATGATGCGGCTCCGCTGTCGGTAGAACCGCACCACCTCGCGCCACCACAACGAATAGGTCGCCAGCCCCAGCGCCATCGGTCCTCGGCCCCCCTGCCAACGTCGACGGTTCACGGTTGAGAGTTCAGGGTTCAGCCGGCGTGACAGCGTGACCGGACCCTCAACCGTCAACCGTGAACTGTCAATCGAACCGCCGTCCCGTGAAGTGCACGAACACGTCCTCGAGTGTCGGCTTGCCGAGGGCGACCGCGTCGATCTCCCCCGGGAAGGTCTCGACCAGCGACGCGATGAAGCGGTGCCCCTGGTCGCGCTCGATCCGGACGCGGCCGTCCAGGACCTCGGCGTGCACCTCGAAGCGGGCAGCGATGCGCGGGGCAAGGCTTGCCGCGTCGCGCGTTGTCACCAGCACCACGTCACCGCCGATGGAGGAGACGAGCGCGGCCGGGGTGTCGCAGGCAACCAGCCGTCCGCGGTCGAGGATCGCCACCCGGTCGCATGCCGCCGCCTCTTCCATCAGGTGAGTCGTCAGCACCACCGTCGTCCCGCGCTCGGTGCGGAGGCGCGAAAGGTCCTGCCAGATGTCGCGACGGGCGGTGGGGTCGAGGCCGGTGCTCGGCTCGTCGAGCAGGAGGAGGTCCGGCTGGTGGAGGAGCGCCTTGGCCACCTCCACCCGGCGCTGCAGTCCGCCAGAGAGCACGCCGACCATGTCCCGGGCGCGGTCGGCAAGGCCGACGCCGGCGAGGACGGCGTCCGCACGTGCCTTCAGCGTTTCGCCGGAGAGACCGTAGAGGTGTCCTTGGTGACGCAGGTTCTCGGCAACCGTCAGTCGTGCGTCGAGTGCCGGCTTCTGGAAGACGACGCCCATCCTGGCGCGCGCTGCCGCGGGCTGCGCGACGACGTCCGCGCCGAAGACCCGGACGCGGCCGCCGGCCGGGCGGAGCAGAGTCGAGGCAATCCGGAAGAGCGTCGTCTTGCCGCCCCCGTTGGGTCCGAGGAGACCGAAGATCTCGCCGGGCCGCACGTCGAAGGTCACGCCGTCGAGGGCGAGGCGTTCCTTGAAGCGGTGGGTCAGCTCTTCAACGGCAAGAGCGGGGGCGTCAGGCATCGGCCTTCATTCACCGTTCTGCATTCTGCACTCTGCACTTTGCACTCTGCACTTTGCACTTCTAGTGGTTGCCCAGCATCAGTCCCCACAGCAGCGGTAGATACGTGATGGAGCCGAGGAAGAGCCGCTTGGCGTTGACCCTGTTCCGCTGCAGTGCGAAGCGGACGCCGAGCGCGAGGAACCCGATCCCGAGGACCGCGGCGCCCACCAGGTAGATCCGGCCGGAGAGCCCGACGATGGTCGGCAGCAGGCTCACGGGTACGAGGACCGCGGCGTACAGCACGACCTGCTGCGCCGTGCTGCGGCCGTCGGGTTCGACCACCGGCAGCATCGGGAGGCCGGCGCGGGCGTAGTCCTCCTGGAACAGCCACGCGATGGCGAGGAAGTGCGGCATCTGCCACAGGAACACGATGGCGAAGAGGATCCAGGCCTCGATGGTGAGTGTGCCGCTGGCCGCGGCCCAGCCGATCATCGGCGGGAGCGCGCCGGGAACGCCGCCGACCAGCGTGGCGAAGGCCGTCCGGCTCTTCAGGGGCGTGTAGATGAGGGCGTAGCTGAGAAGCGTGGCGAGTGCGATGACGGCGGCCAGGAGGTTCGCGCCCCAGGCGAGCTGCACGAGGCCGGCCAGGGAAAGGGCCGCGGCGAACCACGTCGCGGTGGCGACCGGCATCCGTCGGTCGGGCAGCGGACGCATGCGCGTCCTGCGCATCAGCGCGTCGGTATCGCGCTCGAAGACCTGGTTGAAGGCCGCGGCGCCGCCGGCCACGAGCGCGGTGCCGACCACCGTGTGGAACAGCAGCGCCGGATGAAAGCCGTCGGCGCCGAGGTAGTAGCCCGCGAGCGTGCTCGCCACGACGAGGAAGTTGAGCCGCGGCTTGGTCAGCGCAACGAAATCAGCCGAGCGCACGGCGAGACGTGGGGACTCGGGCATACGAAGGCGCCGTGATCCCTTCTCAATTCTCAATTCTCAATTCTCAATTCTCAATTCTACTGGTGCGACGCCTCCCGGACCTTCCGCAGCACGCGGTCCTCGATCCAATGCGGGTCCCACCACTCGACCGAGTTGACCGGCCGGCCGTGCAGCAGCATCGAGAAGTGCAGGTGATCGCCGCCGGCGAGCCCCGTCATCCCGCTGCGCCCGAGCCGCTGGTCCCGCGTCACGGTGTCCCCGGCCTTGACGTCGATCGACGACAGGTGCGCGTAGAGCGACCCGATGCCCATCCCGTGGTCGACGATCACGCAGTTGCCGTAGATGCCGAGGAAGTCGGCGAAGAGGACCTTCCCCTCGTTGGCGGCGAGGACGGGGATGTTCACCGTCACCGCGAGGTCGAAGCCGAGGTGCACCTGCTGATCCACTTCCTTGCCGCCGTAGAAATAGGTGCGGCGGTCGGCGAACTTCGATTCGATCGAGGCGTTCCCGAGAGGCCGGAAGGGCCCGTGCCAGAGCATCTGCGGCGAGGTCTGGGCCGAGATCGAGACGATCTTGTCGGCGTTGGCCTGGCGCAGGTCGCGGTTGATCTTCAGGTACGCCGGCAGGTAGCTCTCCGGGGAGTCCACGCTCACGTTGAGCTCCGGCGCGCGCTCGAGGATCTCCGGCACGACGCGCTGGAGGAACGCGTCGTTCAGCTCGATTCGCCCCTTGGTGAACGCCTTGGGGAAGACGCGGTACTCGAAGGAGCCGTGCCCGACGTTGCCGGCCTCGTCCCGCGCGTAGAGCCGGATCGGCGTGGAGACGTCCTGGTCGTGCAGCAGCGCGAAGAACGCCACACGGAGGCCCGCGTCGTTGCCCGTCGCGCCGGCGCCCGCGGCGGGGTAGCCGGGGTACCGGATCTCGCCCACCTGCACGCCGGACTCGGCGTCCGCCGGATTGACCCGGTAGACCACGAACTCGGAGCCGCCGAGGTTCACGAAGTGGTGGCTCGAGACGACCCCGACGCGCGGCGGCGTGAACCGCGCCTGGAAGTCCTTCGACGCTCCGCCTTCCCTGGTGCGGATGCCGAAGAGCGTCTTGCGCGTCGCCGTGACCACCACCCGCGCGGCGCCCGGCTGCAGCTGGGGGAGCGCGCGCTTGCCGATCGGGCGCGTAATCCGCATCCGCTCCGGGCTTTCCTGCTTGACCGTCGCCGCGGCAGGAGAGCTCAGCGAGAAGAGCGGGAGTCGCTTGTCCTTCTGCTCGAGCGTGATTTCCAGGCCGGTCAGGGTGCCCGCGGGGACCTCGACGGTGACGTCGAGCGACCCGTCCATCCCCACGAAGCGCGAGGGCTGGTTGATTTGCACGGCCGGGGCCACCGCCCGTCCGGCCGCTATGTAGAGCACGCCGGCGGCAAGGGCCAGCGCCAGGATGATCGCCAGGAGGATTCGCATGGGGCAATCATACTCTGTCACGGGCGTCGTGCCGGTGGTGCAGGAGGTGCCGGAGGTGCCACGGGTGCAGTGCCGAAGGTGCCGGCAGTGCTGGTGGCAGAGTGCTCTGTCACGCGGACGGTGTCAAATTTACCGCGCTGCGGACGCTGACGGAGAGGTCGGGTGGCTACGCCATCCGCCGGAACGCGCGGCTCCTCCGGCCGCCCTGCCACCTGGTGAAGGGCGGCAGGATCAGGAACGGGCAGCGCGTTGCTCACGCCTCCTTTGCCGGACCGGTCCTGACGGGCGGGGATGCCCGGTGTCCCAGCGGGATGTCCCGCTTCTCGGACACCTCGCGCCGCAGCATCGAGTTGACCCAGAAGTACAGGGCGGCGCGCGACGGTGTTGCCATGTTGCAGCGAAAGTCGAACGACCGGCGGAGGATCGACCCCAGGCTGTAGAAACGGCGCCGGGCGGCCAGGCAGTGCCGCTCGGTCTCGGCGGCGGACATCTTCTCCGGCTCGAACGGCACCTGCCCGAACACGTATCCGTCGCTCAACCACCACCGATCGTGGTTCAGCCGCTTCTCCGCCTCGTAGGCCCGATACAGCGGCGTCCCGGGGAACGGCACCAGGTGGTTCAACGCGGCAATCATCATCCGTTCCTCGATCGCGAAGCGGACAACCTGCTCCACGGTGGCCGGGGTGTCGTTCGGGTAACCGAAGACGAACGTGCCGTAGACGAAGATGCCCGCGTCCCGCAGGTTGGCCAGCGCCTGCCGGTACTGCGAGATGCGGTTGACGCCCTTCCTCATCAACTTCAGGTTCCCCTCGTCGAGCGACTCGAACCCGACGAGCACCCCCATGCAGCCGCTCTTCGCCATCTCGCTGACGAACGCCCGGTCGTCGAGCGAACTGAGGCTCGTCTGTGTCATCCACCGGCGCTTCAGTGGCCGGACCGCGCGGAACAGTTCGCGCGCGGACTCCACGTCGCCGGTCAGGTTGTCGTCCACGAAGAAGACGTCTCGGTGGTCCGCGGTCTCGAGGTCCTCGAGGACGTGTGCGATCGGGCGCCGCCGATACGTGGCGTCGAAGTAGGCGCTGATCGAGCAGAAGTTGCAGCGGTACGGGCACCCGCGGCCCGTTTCGACCAGCGACAGCGGCAGGTAGGGGCGGCCGCGGAAGAGGCGACGGTCGGGCAGCACGTTGCGGGAGAGGTCGGCTCCGCCCCGGTAGCGGCCCTGCAGACGCCCGGCCGCCGCATCGTCGAGAATCGTCTCCCAGACCGCTTCGGCTTCACCCACGCACACGGCATCCCCGTGCTGCAGCGCCTCGTCTGGCACGAGCGTCGGGTGATAGCCGCCAAGAACGACGGGGACGCCCTTCTCGCGGAAGCGAGCCGCGATCTCGTAGCCGCGCCGCGCGCTGTAGGTCTCGATCGAGATCGCGACGAGGTCGGTCGGCCGGTCGTAGTCGATTGCTTCGTGGCGATCGTCGATGAACGTCGATTGCCACGCGGGCGGGGTCAGCGCCGCGAGGACACCCATGCAGAGGGGTTCCTGCAGCCAGGACCGCACGAACCTCCCGTCCCTCCGCCGACCCAGGCTCGCGTAGATGAGCGTCACGTGCGGCATAACGCGTCCTCCTCGATGGCCGTCAGCGGAATCCCGCGGAACGACGTGCGGATCGGACCCACACGGGCCTCCAGGGAATCCTCGGCAGGGCTCATCAAGCGCAGCCTCCTCCAGACGGGCGTCTGGCCTCGCAGTGTATGGGATTGCTGAAGCAGATCGGCGACGAGGTTACGTTGCCGGAAATATGCGAGCGGAGGAGTCACGCGACGGTGATTGGTACCGGTACGGGGATTCGAACCCCGGTCCCGTGGCTGAGAAACGCAGCCGGATGTTCCGACGACATCCGGCTGCGTCGGTTTCCTTAGGAAATCCTGCCTAGATCCCCTTTCGGTGTCGGTCGCCGACGGGCCTTTTCGTGCGCAGAGTTTCAAGTTTCTTTCAAGCAAGCGACTGATCATTGTCGCTCTCTAGTTGAGTGAACCGAGCCGTTCTTGCCCAACGTCCAGCACACCTGCGACGCGATCCCACGTGTAAGCCTCGACGTGTCGCGCGGCGCTCTCCGTGCGCTATTACCCTATTGACATCGAGCTTATTACGTGTAAGATGCACGATTATGTTCTCAATTCCCACCCTTCCGGCGAAGGAGCGGTTGATCTTGGAGCTGCTAACCTCTAGCGGCGATATGTTCGGCCTCCAACTTGTCGAGGCGTCCGAGGGTCGAGTGAAGCGGGGAACAGTGTATGTCACTCTCGGAAGGATGGAACAGAAGGGGTATGTGACCTCCGTCCAGGAGCCGCAACTGCCGGGCGCAATAGGCCTTCCCCGCCGCATCTACAGCGTTACTCCCCTTGGCAAGCGCGCGCTCCACGCGTGGAGCGTCCTGATGAAGGAACTCGCGGGAGAGCTACCATGATCCCGCAGCTGCCCGGTCACCGCCTGCACGAATTGTCGCTTTGGCTTTTCGATGACATCACCCACAACTTGGTGATCGCGCCGGCGCTCGCAGACTGGCAGCACGAGGTGCGCGTGGCGGGCTCGAGTCGCCTGCTGCGGACAACTGCGTGGCTTCGAGGCTCCTGCTCGATGTTGCGTCTTCTGGTACTCAACTTCGGGTCCATCACGTGGAGGTCACCTATGCGCCGTGTGGTTGCGGCTCTGCTGTTGGCCTTGTTCGGCGTGCTCCTGGTTGTCACGCTACCAGGTCTGCCGGGCCCCCCCGGTTGGCGCCGCTGGTTCTCATCGGCGTCCTCACCCCGGTTGCGCTGCGCGTCTTCCGCCTTGGCAAGACCTACAGGCAGATGTTCTCTACCTGTTTCATTGTCGGGCTCGTCGTCGGTCTAGCCTTCTTGGGGCGCCTGTTGTGGCAGACGAAGGGGGCCTCGTCGATTCAGGACTACGTGCTGCTGGCGGTGTTTCTACTGGTCTGCGTCTTTTTTGGAAGTGCATTAGCGGCGGCGGCGGCGTGGAAACCCGCGAAGGGCGCCGCTTCCAAGCCCTACCAACTAGCACTCGCGGTCCTCCAGGCGGGCTCCGTGTTCGTCGTCTTTGAACTCGCAGTTAGAGCATGGACGGTTAGGGACGTGCCCGGCTTGGTTCAGGCAATGGGTTGGGCCGTGTTCTTGGGACTGTTCTTCCTCGCAGTTGCATCCACTGTCCATCTCCCACTGATCCTCAGCGCCCGACGTCTTCTAAGTCGCCCTCTGTCTGCCGTGCTCGGTGCCATGCTGTTTCCGGTGCCGCTGTTGGGTCTTCCTCTGCTGCAGGGGAGAGTCTTCTCCTACTGGGCGTACCTGATGGCGCATCCGGGCGAACTGGCATTGGCCATAGTACCTTGCTCGGTCGCGGGTGCCGTTCTGGGTGCCCTGCTATCCGGACCCACCGGCCCGCCTCCATCATTCGAGCCTCCATTGGACGCGGCGACCTCTCGAACGTAACGTTGGTCGATGCCGTCACGGTATGTTCGCGCAGACATCTGAAGCGCGACCGACGACGCGGGTGTGTCGCCCTGGGCCAACATTACCGGCAGTTCCCTTACGGGAGGCCATCGTGGACTACCGAATTCGAGAAGCCCTATCGCTGCTTACTGTGTCGTCCTCAGCCCACCTTCCCCGGCTGGCGCTTCTTGCCGCACGCTTCAACCTGTCGCCCTCGCGATTTCGACATCTGTTCTGTGCGCACACCGGCGAACCGTTCCGGAAGTACTGTCGCAGGCAGCGTCTTTCCAGAGCAGCCAATCTACTGACTACGACCCATCTCACGGTGAAGGAGATTGTGTGGCACGTTGGGTACGGCGACCAGAGCCACTTCACGCGGGACTTCCGGCGCCAGCACGGGCTTACTCCGAAGCAGTGGCGTCTTCACACCCGCGGGGAATCGGCCGGCGGAGGGAGCTCATCGAAAGCGGTTGCGCACTGCAGCACGTTGAATGACTCCCTGTCGGTCCATCTGCGCTGCGTCGGGTCTGTCGCAGGCGCTGCCTTGAAGGAAGGTGCACCAGCCGCTAACGGCCAAGAATAGCCACATTCGCACAGCAACGCCTGTTGATTGGAAGTCAACACGCGAATAGAGTCCGCTGAACATTTGCGTGTTCTCCAAGGAGGTTGCATGACGAATGGGCGCCGCAGGCTGATCTTCGCGGGACTGGTTGCTGTGCTGGTTCTGCCTCTCGAACTCACGCTCATGCCATCTCTCTTCTCTGCCGCGACTGGACCAGTTGCACCTGGAGAGTGGGCGAGTCTGCACGCCCTGGAGTTCTCGCAATCGACGCTCGACATCAAGACGCTCCCTCTGGCCTACCGCAAGGCCGTATTTGCCGCGCTTCCGTCCGAGAAACGCGGAGAACTCTGGCGAGCTCACTTCACCGAGTACGTCGCCCTTCACAACGGCGAGTTGAGCGAAACCCAACTCGCGATCCTCGATGACGCCACGGAACTGGTTGCTCTCCACCACATCCAGGGAGCCCCTCAGGATCAGGTTGCGGCACTCGCGACCGGGATCCTGACTCGGGCGAAAGCGTCCTTTTCTCTGTCCGAGACAGCAGCGCTGTTCTACGACTTCGGACCGCGAGAGACGCCTTTTCCCTCTACGGGCCTTTCGATTGCGTCACTACGTACGGCTTTCTGGGGGGCAGTCTTGCATGCGCGTATGGCTCCGGATTGCACATGCTCCACCGGAGATCCTTGGTGTGGCAATCCCGTCGGCGGAATGGCGTGTGACGAGAACAGAGGCGGTTGCGCTCACGACGAGGACTGGCCCGCGTGCGGGGGCTTCTGGCTCTTCGAATGCAACGGCATGTGTCCCTACGACATCATCACGACTCCCTAAGCAGTTTTGGCGTTGAGCGGGCTCCGACTCTCGGTATGCAACTCGGGCAGCCAGAGATGGTCTCTGGCTGTCCTCCGGTTGCGCGTGATCTTTGCCGAGCCTCTAGTCGCCGAGACCCCTATCGGAGCGTGAACGTGGCAATCAGCCCTCATGTCGGTGCCCGGACCATCTGGCTCTTTCTGACGATCACGACGGTCTTGTCGCTTGCGCTGTTCTCGTCGGCCGTGCTTCGGCAAGGGAAAGTTGAAGGCCCCGAGATCCTTGGGGCAAAACTGGCGCCAGAGTTTCGACATTCGAAGCTCAGATCGGTCGTAGTGTTCCTCCGCCCGGGTTGTTCCGCCTGTAGCATCGACCTTCCCGTATATCGAGCACTGATCACACACTCGCGCCGAGGCGCCTTTTCTTTGGCCTTCGTCAACCTGTCCCTTTCTCGTTCCCCGCAGCCGCTTGCCGAGGCTCTTGAGATCTCCTCCGGCGACTTCATCCCGCCAGACCGAGTCGGACTTGGCGTAGGGTTAACCCCCACCATCGTCCTCGCGACGCCTGAGGGTGATGTGGAGGCCGTTTGGGCGGGCGTACTGTCATCGTCGGACCGTCGCGATTTGGCCGCAGTCCTGGACCTCGGTCTGACACCGTTCAAGTAGCCGCCGCCCGTCGGGGAGAAGACACCAGAAGCGGCGGCAAGACTCCGGAGCCATCAGGCGGGGTTCATCGGTTCGTGGTCGCGCCTTCTTGCCGTACGTCACATCAAGGCCGGCGAGGTACTCGACGTCGCCCCTCTCCATGCGTCGCGTGGAGACCCACCTAGCTGCCCAAATCACCGGACTCCGCCCGAGCGCAGCCGAAATCCCCCGACCTAGGATTGTGCGCCCGCATCCCTCTGAACATACTGACATGGAGCCCAGACATGCGTGTGCCTCTTGACGCAGCACAACGAGGTGACCCATGTGGGATCGGTACGACCCCAGAGACTCGGATCGCGGCCACATTTCTTCGTGGGAGCGCCCACGCGCGAGTCGCGCAGGACGAAGCGAGCGGGAGGGCGATCGTGCGTACGATGCGAGTGATGTCTTCGTGCGTGCAGTCGATCTGCCGCTGGACGTCGAGCGGGAGCTCGTGCGGGACCGCGATCGCACGTACGAGATCAACGGCAGCGACAGCCGCGTCCTCGCAACGGTCGGGGCCTTTCGCGTCGTTGCGGAGAGCGACCTCGAACGGGCGTTCCACAACTCAGCCTCCACTCGTGAGAGTCTGAAATACCTGGAGGCCGAAGGGCTCCTTGGTCGTGGCCGCGCCGGAGTGAACGAGCGCATCGCCTTCCTCTCGAACGGCGGCCGGGATCTGCTCGAGGCCAGTCGCTGGGAGCGAGACGATTGCTGCTCGAGGCCGGGCCAGGCGTTCTACGCAGGCATCAGAAAGCCGCGCGAACTCGCGCACGACTCGCAGGTCTACCGGGCCTACCTGCGCGCCGAGGAGCGCCTGCGAAGCGCGGGTGGCCGCGTGCGCCGTGTCGCCCTGGACTACGAGCTGAAGCGAGACTACCAGCGGTTCCTGCAGGAGCCTAACCGCGGCCGGAAGGAGACCGACGGACGGCCGGAGCGCACCCCGCGCGAGGTCCAGGCCTGGGCCCGCGACCATCGCCTGCCGTACTTCGACGAGCACGTCCACTTCCCGGATCTCCGGATCGAGTACGAGGACCGTGACGGGTATCTCCAGCGTGAGGACATCGAGGTGACGACGGGCCACTATCGGGGGGCCCATGCGGCCGCCGCCGCCCGTTCTGGGTTCACGAGGTACCGGAGTGCGGGCGGCCTCGCCGGCGGCCGCGGCGGGGGCGGGCGCGTAGGATTGGCGCTACCGCGCGTGGCCGAGGAGTTGCTCTGATGCTCACACCAGCCCCGGATCCGTGGACGATTGCCCGCGCGAACCGCGAGCGGGCCGAGGCGCTCGCGGCATTCGGGCTTACCGAGCGGCAGGCCGCGTTCCTGTTGGAGGTCCTCCTGCACGCCGGCGTGTTCGTCGAACGCCAGTACTGCCGCTTCGCCGGCATCGCGCACGGCCAGAAGACCGCAGACTTTCTGAGCAAGCTCGTCGAGCGGAAATACGCGACGCCCATCGCCGCTGGGGCCCTTCATCGCGGACGCCTGTTCCACGTCCACTACAAGCCGCTCTGGGCGGCCATCGGCGAACCCGACAGCCGGTTTCGGAAGCCGGCCACGCTCGGCCGCCTCATCGAGCGGGTGATGCTGCTGGATGCCGTCCTCGACGACCGGGACGTGGTCTGGCTGGGCCCGAGCGCCGACAAGCTCCGCTTCTTCGCGAGCGAGGGCAACGAAGCTGGTCGCCTGCGGCGGGACGAATACCCGCACATCTGCTTCGGCGAGGGGCCGACGGAGATCGCCCGGTATTTCCCCGACAAGCTGCCGATTGGCGCCAAGTCCTACGGCTCGCCCCATGTGTTCCTCTACCTGGTCACCAAGCCTTCTCCGGCCGACTTCCGGGCTTTCCTGATCCGTCACACGAACCTGCTCGGTGCCCTCCACGAGTGGACCGTGCGCCTGCTCTTTCCGCGGCACCTCACCAAGGCGATCCCCGCCTACCGGGACGCGGCCCGGGACCACCTGGCGATCGCGGTCGCGCCTTCGTCGGTGGACGAGTTGCGCTGGTTCTTTCACGAGCGCCGACGACTGGCGCAGACGCCGTCGGCAACCCCCGACCGTCGGTTCATGGATGCCGTGAAGGCCTTCGCAGGACCCCGCTACAGCGCCCTCTATCGCGCCTGGCTGGCCGGCGGTGACCCGGCACTCTTGCAGGCAGAGTCCACGATCCTGCCGGATGCGGTGAGCCGTGAAAGGGGACGCCTCGACTGCGTCGTGCTGTCTCGTCAGTACCTCCATCTCTCCACCCTGGTCGGCATCGCGTGACCACACCATCGGGACAACCTGCGGGACAACCTCCAGAAACGAGGTTGTCCCCCTTTCCCGCTCGGTCCTTCTCGGGCGCCACGCGCACACTGGAACGCTCCAGAACATCACCTTGTCGCTGCAAACGCATTGACTGCAGGACAGTTTTCCAGGATGGGCCACGTCGCTGCCGGTTCTCGGCCGGCGGCGCTCTCCGCCGCCGGTCAAGGACCAAGGAGGCAGCAGTGGTGAGGAGACATGGCGTGAGCGACCCCGGTAAGCGCCGACGGAATTGTCCCGGCTCGGTCCCGGGGTCGCTCACGCCATGACTGTCCGTGTCGGCGTCGGCTGCGCGTTCGGCAACGGAAAGAGGTCGCCTCAGACAGGCCAGCGTCGCGTCAATCGCCGCCGAAGTTCGCCGTCCTTCCGCGCGCGATGCCGGCCGCGATTGAAGCCGCCAGCTTTTCAGGTTGTGCGCGCACCACGCGTCCGGGTCACCACGCTTCCGTCGCGGTGTCCGCGACAGCCATCACGCACTCGATCGTCGAGCTGTGCTCCGCGCCGTCAAGGCGCTTCGCGTGGTTCACGCCGCTTCGCCCGCGCGCCGTGCGCGCGGCCTTCGGGCCTTGACGGCGCGTGCGCGCAGCTCGTTGCCTGGCTATTGCGTGATGGCCGGCGCTCTGGCTGCTCGACGCGTGCAACGAGGGCGTGCAGCGAGGGCGTGCAACGAGGGCGTGCAACGAGGGCTTGACGCGAAGCGTCGCGGGGCCTAAATTGAAAGTACCTTCTCGGTGCCGTCCGGCACCTCCTCCACGACCGGATCATCCGACGTGGAGCATGAATCGAGCGCCGACCCAGGCCCGCGCTCGGATCAATCCCACGAATCAGTTCCGGTTGTCGTCGCGGCTCCCGCTCAGCGCTAGACGCGTCGACAACGCCGGCCGCCCACGCCATCGCCCTCAGGGCCTGGCGTCCGGCCGCTCTCTTCCGAGCGCAACGCTCGGAAGCCACGTTCGCGCCCGTCCCGGCCAACCGGGCGAGCACGACCGTTGACGACCACGTCGCCCATCTCACCGAGGGCGACACCCGCGCGGCGCCGCCCCGCGGGTCTCGATGCTGGCACGCGCCACATCCGCGCCACGAAGTCCGGCGCGCCGGCTCCAAGCCGACGCGCCAGTGCGCGCAACTCCCCGTGCCATTCGCGCGCTCGTCAACGACGTGGAGCAGATGGAGGAGGGTGCCATGAAGACCTGGTTGACGGTGGCAGAAGCGGCGGAGCACGCTGGCGTGAGCCGCGACACGATCTACACGGCCTGCGAGCGGCGCGAGATTCGACACGCGCGTGTCGGTGGTCGTCGCGCCATCAGGCTGAAGGCAGAGTGGATCGATGCGTGGCTCGAACGCCACGCGCCGGGCGTCCGCGACTGGCGCCCGGTCGAGCCTCGACGATGGACAGCGCAGTCTCGTGAAAGCCAGAAAGGAGAGGTGCAAGCGATGGGTCTCTACAAGATCTGTCCTCACAAAGGGCGCGCTCGCGATCGGTGCGACCACGCCTGGTGGGGCAGCTTCCGGGGAAGGCGTGTCAGCCTCGCTCGATGGGCGAATCGGGAGATCGAGTCGAAGACCGACGCCGGCGTCGGTTCTCGACAAACTCCGGGCGGCGGTCAGGGCCGGCACGTTCGACGAGCGTGGGATGGACTCCGTCCCGAGCCGTCGCCGCTGACGTTCGGCGCGTTTGCCGAGGTGTACAAGGAGCGGCACGTCGTCGCCAAGGGGCTGGCGCTGGCCAGCACCATCGACTACCGCCTCAAGCCGCTGCTCGAGCACTTCGGCGACCGTCAACTCGCCGAGATTCGGACGGCGGACATCGAGGACTTCGTCGCTGATCTGAAGAAGCCGCGGGTGGTGAACGGCATCGAGGGGCGCACGGCTCACGCCGGCGTCGATCAACAGGACGCTCGGGCTCCTGCGCCACATGCTCAACTGGGCGGTCGGGCGCGAGTACCTGGATCGAACGCCCTTCCGCCGCGGGACCGAGGTCGCTCATCCGGCTCGAGCGCGAGGACAACAAGCGTCGGAGACGAGTCTCCGAGGAGGAAGAGGAGGCGTTGCTCCAGTCGGCCTCACCGCACCTGCGCTCGATGATCATCACGGCGCTCGATACGGGCATGCGGCGCGGCGAGATGCTCGCGCTGCGGCTCAACGACATCGACTGGAACACGGCGGCTCATCGTCCTGCGCGGTGCAACGACGAAGAGCCGGCGGACGCGGGTTGTTCCGATCGGAACCTCCCGGCTGCTCGCCGTGCTGGAGTGGCAGAAGCTCGACAGCGACCGGCGAGGAAAAGAAGGCCGACGCGCCTGGTCTTCAGCAACGAGGTCGGCGAGTCGCTCAAGACGTTCAAGAAGGCCTGGGTGGTGGCCGTGCTGAAAGCCCACGGCGTCGACCCACACTGGCGGAAGGGCCACTACAAGGACCTGACCAACGACAGCCAGAAGAGGTTTCGCGATATCAACCTCCACTGGCACGACATGAGGCACGAATATGCCTCGAGGCTGGTCGAGCGAGGCGTCCCGCTCGCCCAGGTTCGCGACCTGCTCGGTCACGCGTCGATCCTGACGACCGAGCGCTACGACAACCAGAGGCTGGAAGCCCTCCAGGCGGCGGCCGCACGGCTGGAAGCGGGCAAAACGTTCGACGCCGTCACGCAGGGCGTGGCGGACTCGTCCGCCGTAGCGATCGTGCCCGAGATCGCGAAGGCGGAAGTTTCAAGTTTCTTTCAAGTTCCTGCCGAAGACACCCCTGCCGACAGCGGCACCCTCGCCGCAAAAAGCGCTAGAAGTAACTGAGGGAAGGGAACTTGGAGTTTGGTACCGGTACGGGGATTCGAACCCCGGTCCCGTGGCTGAGAACCACGTGTCCTGACCCCTAGACGATACCGGCACTCGAGGGTCGCTAGAGCTTTTGATTATACAAAACGCCATAAATGGAGTCAACACAGCGGCCCCCAGCGCCCACCGGCCTCTCCGGTTTCCACCCGCACGGGCTGCGTGATCCCTTTTCTCAATTCTCCATTCTCAGTTCTCAATTCGTCTTTCCCCGTGTGTTAGATTCCCCTTCGTGCGCAAGCTTCTCACGGCGGCCTCGATCGGACTCGTGGCTGCGGCAGCCGCCGCACTCCTCGGGCTGGTGCCCTTCGTCGGGACGATCGAGCTGAAGACGTACGACTGGCGGATGAGGCTGGTGGCGGACGGGGCATCGGCCCGCCGCGACATCGTCCTCGTCACCATCGACGAACCAAGCCTCCGCAGCCTGGAGCCCGCGGTCGGCCGCTGGCCGTGGCCGCGCCTCGTCCACGCCGCCCTGCTGGACTTCCTCGCCCGTGCGCCCGCCAAGGCGGTCGTCTACGACGTGCTGTTCGCCGAACGGGACCTCCATTCGTTCAGGATCGGCGACGAGACGTGGACCGGCGAGGAGTCGGACCGCGCGCTCGTCGAGGCGACGGCACGCGCGGGCAACGTGATCCACGTGGTCAGCGCGTTGCGTGAGGCCAGCGTGACGAGCGAAGGCGGATCCACGGCCGCCACCGCGGCGGCGCCCGGCAGCGAGGCCCACGTTCTGACACCCTACCGGGGCCTGAACGAGGGCTTTGAAGAGCGCCCCTCGCTCGAACCGCCCTTCCCGGAACTGGCGAAGGCAAGCAAGGCCCTCGGCCACAACCTGGTGGTGCTGGACCCCGACGGCCCGGTCCGGCGATCGGTCCCGTTCGTCAGGCATGCCGGTCAGTTCGTCCCGTCGCTTCCGCTGGCCGCGGCGCTGCTCGCCGGGAACACGCCGCCCGCTGAAGTCCGGACCGAGGGCCGGACGCTCCGCATCGGCGGGCGTGCGATGCCGCTCATCACCGCGAAGCTTCCAAGCTTCTACGGCGAACGGCGGGAGGGCAGGCGATCGCTCATCCGGTTCCCGGGCGGCGTGCTGGCCGCCGGCAAACCAACCTACGCCGACTACTCGTTCTACGACCTGTTCTATTCGGAACAGCAGTTGCTGGCCGGGGAGAAACCGACCGTCGATCCCGCAATCTTCCGCGACAAGATCGTCTTCGTCGGAACGACGGCGGCGGGGCTGGCCGACGTGTTCGCCGTGCCCCTGCCGGGGAAGATGCCGGGCATGCAGCTTCACGCGAGCGTGCTCGACAACATCCTCTCGGCGCGTTTCATGGCGCCGGCGCCGGCCTGGGTAGCGTTGGTGCTCTTGCTGGGGTATGCCCTTGCCGCCCCCCTGGCCATCGCCCGGTTCGGCGTGCTGGCGGGGCCTGGCGGCGGCGTCGCTCCTCGCGCTGCTGCTGACCGCAGCCTCCGTCGCACTGTTTCGCGGCGGGACGTGGCTGCGCGTCACCGAACCGCTGCTCGCGACGGCGATGGCCGCCTTCGCCGCGGTGGCCTACCAGTACCTCGTGGAGGACCGGGAGAAGCGGAAGGTCAAGGGGCTGTTCTCGCGATACGTGTCCAAGGATGTCTGCGATCAGCTGATGGCCGACCCCGCGAAGGCAAGGCTGGGCGGCCAGCGGCGCCAGATGACCGTGCTGTTCTCCGACATCCGCGGGTTCACGACGTTCTCGGAGGGGGGCACGCCGGAGGAGGTCGTGGGGCTCCTCAACGAGTACCTCTCCCGGATGGTGCACGTCGTGTTCGCACACCGAGGCACGATGGACAAGTTCATCGGCGACGCGGTGATGGCGCTGTTCGGCGCGCCGCTCGACGATCCCGACCACGCGGATCACGCGGTGCAGGCGGCCCTCGACATGCTCGACGAGCTTGCCGTCCTCAACCAGCGCTGGGCGGCCGAGGGGCGCCCGGCGCTCGCGATCGGGATCGGCGTCAACTCCGGCGACATGGTGGCGGGCAACATCGGGTCATCCTCGATCATGAGCTACACGGTGATCGGCGACGCGGTGAACCTCGGTGCGCGGCTGGAGTCGCTGAACAAGGACTACGGCACGTCGATCATCGTGTCCGAAGCGACGCGGGCCCTGCTCAAAGGGCGCTATGATATTCGCGGCCTGGGCGACGTGGTGGTGAAGGGGAAGACGCGGCCGGTGGCCATCTACGAGGTGCGCGCCGCCGTCGCCCGGCCGGCGGGAGAGCCAGCATGAGATGGAAGCGCATCACCGCGGCGGCCGTCGCCGCGTGCACGTGCCTGCCGGTTTCGGCCGTTGCCGCGGGTTCGCCCCAGCTCGGCCGCATCATGAAACGGGCGGAGCAGCTCGACTCGCTGCACATCAGCGAGCCCGAAGAGCTCAGGCTCGGGGAGGCGGTCAGCGAGAAGGTCCGGGTGCGGTACGGCGTCGTCCAGGACGCGGCCGTCCACCGGTACGTCTCGCTCGTCGGCCTCGCACTCGCCCGGGCGAGCAGCCGCCCCAACCTTCCCTGGACGTTCATCGTCCTCGACACCGACGGCGTGAACGCCTTCGCGGCGCCCGGCGGGTACATTCACGTGACGCGCGGCGCGCTGGGCCTCGTGGCGAACGAGGCCGAACTGGCGGCCGTGCTCGCGCACGAGATCATCCACGTCGCCAACAAGCACGCGGTCGACGCCATCCGGAAGGGAAACGCTCTCGAGATCACCGCCAGCGAGACTCACCTGGAGAACAAGGCAGGTCTTCTCGCGCCTGGTCGACCAGGCGGCCGAGATCGTGATGGCGGGCTTCGGCCGCGCGGAGGAGATCGAGGCGGACACGCACGGCGTTCGCCTCGTCAGCAAGGTTGGATACGCGCCTGGCGGGCTCGGCGCGTTTCTCACCCGGCTCTCCGAGCGGAACAAGGGCGCCACCGCGAAGCAGGGCTTGTTCGCGTCGCATCCCGAGATGAAGGAGCGCCTCGACCGCCTCGCGCGGCAGATCCGCAGCGAGAAGTTGGACGGCATCGCGACGCTGGAGGACCGGTACCGCCAGACCATCAGTTACCGTCCCGTCGCGCAGTCGGAGATCGCCGTCGTGCCCGAGGGCTCGGCCGGCCTGACGGGCAGCGGCGCCAAGGCGGAGGAGAAGAAGCCCGCGGAGCCGAAGAAGAAGGGGTTCGGCCTGGGGAACCTGCTCAAGCCGACGGGGTCCGAGAAGAAGTCGGCGGAGGTGACGGGGTCCGGCGCGTCGCGGGGGGTGGATACCGAGAGAAACGCCCGGGGCGGGCCGGTGACGACCCGCGTCGCGGTGAACATCACCGCGGCCGACGTGGCGGCGTTCAAGCGTGAGGGCAACCTGCGATGACCGGGCTGATCGTCGGCAGCGTGGCCCTCGCCGCGACGATCGCCGCGAGGGGCCTGACGGCCAACAGGCTGATTCGCAGCAAGCTGCGGCTGTCGCTGACAGTCTTCGCCGCCTACCTGGTCTTCCACGCCGTGCTCGCGGCCGGATCGGCCACGCCCGGCTTCCAGGCGCGATTCGAGTGGCTCGTTCGGGTCGCCCAGTTGGTGCTGGCGCTCGGGGGCATCAACCTCCTGGTCGTCCTCCTCATCAACCCGTGGCGCGAGGACCGGGTCCCGGAGCACTTCCCGAACATCGTCCAGGACGCGATCGTCATCGGCTTGTTCCTGGTCGTGGCGACCGGCGTGATGCAGGAGAAGTTCCTGACGACCTCGGCGGTTGGCGCCGTGGTCATCGGCTTCGCGCTGCAGGACACGCTCGGCAACACCTTCGCGGGCCTCGCCATCCAGGTCGAAAAGCCGTTCCGCGCCGGGCACTGGATCAAGGTGGCCGGCTTCGAAGGGGTCGTCACCGAGATTACCTGGCGGGCGACGCGGCTCCGGACCCGGAGCGGCGATACCGTCATCCTGCCCAACAGCATCCTGTCGAAGGAACCCATCACCAACTACTCGGAGCCCGCGCTCCCCACGCGCACTTTCGTGGAGGTGGGCGCCAGCTATGACGTGCCGCCCAACGACGTCAAGGCGGTCGTCCTCGAGGCCATCCGGGATGCGAAGCTGGTGCTTTCGACGCCTCCGCCGGAAGTCGTGGTCGCGGATTTCGCGGCCTCGGCCATCAACTACCGCGTGAAGTTCTGGGTCTCCGATTTCGCCCTGGACGATCCCGCCCGCGACCAGGTCAGGACCTGCGTCTACTACGCCTTCCGCCGCGCCGGTATTGAAATCCCCTACCCGATCCAGGTGACGCACCGCGCGAGGCCCGCACCCAAGCAGGCGGAGGGGCAGGAGATGGCCGCCGAAGCTCTCGCGAGCGCGGCGCTCTTCCAGGCGCTCTCGAACGAGGAACGTGCCGCCCTGGCGTCCCTGGCGGTCCCACGGGTGTACGGTTCGGGGCAGACCGTGGTCCGGGAAGGAGAGGCGGGCGACTCGATGTTCGTGGTCTCGCGCGGCAGCGTGCGCGTCACGGTTGGCGAGGCGGGCGCCGAGGTGGCGACGATCGGTCCGGGCGGCTATATCGGCGAGATGTCGCTGCTCACCGGCGACCCGAGGACGGCCACGGTGTCGGCCGCCGGGGACTGCCTGCTGCTCGAGATTGGCGCGGCGGACTTCCGCCGGCTCGCCCTGACTCACCCGTTGGTGGTCGAGCAGGTGACGGCAGTCGTCGCCGAGCGCCGCGCGGGGCTGGAGCGCAGCCGCTCGGCGGTGGTGGCCGAGAGCGCGCACGACGATGCGCCGCGCAGCTTCCTCGCCCGCGTCCAGCACTGGCTCAAGCTGCCGGGCTGGGCGGGGAACTGAACTACTCCGTCCAGATCAGTAGTCTCTCTCCGTCCTTCATCCCGTGGTCGATGATCAGGCCGGGACCGCGGCGCTCGAGGTCTTCGGCCGTCACCTTGAGCGTGACGCCTCGAAAGCCGGCGTCTTCGGACGAGCGGAACTGAATCGGCTTGCTCCCCATCATTCGGACCATCCAGAACGGGAGGTCGAGTTTCACCAGCTTGCCGTCGGACGGGACCCAGACGCGCATGTGAATGGTGGAGACCTTCCCCGGCGCGTGCTTGGCCAGCTCCCGGTGAACGACCGCATCGGCTTCGTTGCCGTCGGCCGGCAGCTCGATGAACGGCTTGTGGCCCGCGAAGGGCGCACGCAGCTTCTCGAACTCCTGCTCCCCGGTTTCGGCTGACACGTCCTGCACGCTGACCTGGCGTGTCACCATCCAGACGAGGCCCCCGATCAGCCCGATCCCCACCAGGAACACCAGGATGACGATGCCGATGACGATCGGGATCCACTTCCTGCGGGCCATGTCGTCTCCCTACTTGTCCCCGCGGGTGTACGCCTTGTCCAGCAGCCGCCGGGCCTCGGTCTTACCGTGCGGGTCGTTGGACCGTTCGGCCAGCGTCATCCCGGTCTGGTACTCGCGCTTCGCCAGGGTACGGTCCCCCGACAGGTCGGCGATCTTCCCCAGCTCGACGTGCGCCCTGGCTTTCACCCAGAGCCGGGCATCGGGGGCGGCGAGAACGAACTGGGCGTCGTCTCGCGCCTTCGGCCGTCTTACCAACCATGACCCGCGCCGTGGCTCGCTTGAGCCGCCACAGCGCCTCCTCCCCGACGATTCGCGGCCTGCTGTCGGCCGCGAGCTTGGCGAGGCCTGCCTCGAGCGCGCGCTCCGCCTCGGCGGCCCGGTTCGCCCGAATGGCCGTTGCCCCTTCCTCCAGCCACAGCAAGCGGTTGCGCGGGAACGAGGCCTGCAGCGCCCTGACCATGCGAAGCGCATCGTTGAACTGGCGCTCGCGGCTGTAGATCAGCACCAGCGCAAAGCGCGCGTCGGCCTGCACGTCGCTTGGGAAAGCCGCCGCGCCCTCGAGCAACTGGAGAGCCTTTGCCTTGTCTCCGCCGAATCCTACGATGTACGCCATCCAGCGGACGACGAACATTTGCGTCGCGACGATGTAGCGGTAGGTCCCGACGACCAGGCCGGCGTCCTTCCTCGAGGGGTCCAGCTCCAGGACCTGCTCGTGGGCGGCGTAGGCGCCCCGTGCCGAACCGAACGCTCCCATCACCTTGCCATCCACCGAGCCGGTGTAGGACGCGAGCACGCCTAGGGCCGCTCCGAGGTCGTACTGGGCTTTCGGGTCGCGCGGGCGCGCGGCCACCGCGCGTTCGGCCAGCGCCTTGGCCCGGTTGATATGTTCGTGAAACGTTGCGGCCAGGTCCCTGTCCGGAGGCGGCAACTTGATGTCCCCCCTGGCAACATCACCCATATAGTCGTCAACGGTCACCGTCCCACGGAGGAACATGATGCGCAGCCACGCGACCGTGGCGATGGCGCGGTGGACGGTGGGGTCGTCGGGGGCAAGAGCCTTGGCCTGGTTGAAGAGCGTGAGGGCGCGATCGTAGTCGAGGCTGTAGGTGGCGACGTTGCCTTCGCGCAACAGCCCCAGCACCCGATCGTCGGCCGGGAGGCTCCCGGCCGCTCCGAGCACGAGAACGGCGGCGAGGAGGACCCGTCTGATCATCCCGCCCATTCTACAGCGCCAGTTCCGTTCCAAGGCCGGCCGCGACGGCTTCCCGCCAGACGAGGCTGCCCGTCACCACGTCGCACGCCGGTGCCAATCACGGCAAGGCGCGACGCGTTGGCGCGCGCCATCCGCCGAAGGGAGACCGCCGACACCGCGGCCGTCCGCACCTCGGTGATGTACCGGGCGTCCATGATCGCCAGGAGCTGGCCATCGACGGTGTCGAACAGGACAACGACGCCGATGTGAGTTGAGAGCTGGCGGCGGGCGTTATCGGGGACGACGCTCACCAGCTTGGCGCCGAGGGCCGAGGCGCCGGGGAGAGCCGCCGGCATGACGCCGAGGGTACTGACCCGGGGGACCGACCGGCAGCGCGGCGCGTACGGGCTGGACCACCCGGCCCTCCGAGAAGTCCCGGAGGGCCGACTCCATGAGGTCAACGAGCTCGGGGAACCGGGACGAGGGCAGGACGGCCCGTACGTCGTCTTCGGTCAGCAGGCGAAAGGACATCGAGGAGTCGAGGTGCGCAAGCGGCTGCCAATCACGCGAACACGGCCACGACCATGGCGACGATCAACAGGGCTGCCACGCTCCAGTCGGCTTTGTCGTAGATACGTCCGAACATTGCGTCTCTCCTTCCACAGGGTTAGACGCAGAGGGTGCGGGGATGGTTCGCCTCCCACCATTTCACTTCCCAATCCTCAATTCTCAATTCTCCATTCTCAATTCTGCCTTCTAGTTCCCCACCCGTCGCCACGGATTGTCGAGCACCAGCTCGGGGTGCTCCCGGCGGAACGTTTCCGCCACGTAACAGTCGAAGCAGACCGGTGTGTGAGTGGCCAGCACCGCGGGCAGCGTCTCTGGAGCCACTTCCTGCCACGGCCTCGCCACGCCCGCGCGGTCCATCAGTGCCGGCTTCCGTTCGAGCCAGTCGATGTGGCCCACGGGCTTGCCGCACACGCCGCAGTTCTTGTCCAGGTACCAGTCGGTGACCATCGAGCGGACGAGGCAGCCCTGCGGTGACCGCTCAATCTGCTCGAGGCACTCGCGGCCGCACGACGACTTCTCCGGCCAGCGAGAGCAGTCCGACAATTCCAGCTTCCCGCCGAGCGCCGCCTTGAACGCGTCCACTCCGACCGCGGCCGGCTGCTCGTTCTCGGGGCACTGGACGAGGCGGTCGCCCCGGTTCGCAAGAAAGCGGCGCCCGACGAAGTACGCGATAACGGCGACGGCTGCGCCAACCGCGAGCCCGATTATCCAGCTCATGGGTTCCCTCCGTCGTGGTGTGATGCCCCAAGGGTATACCGGAGCAGGGCTCGGGGCCAGCCCTTATCAGTTGCAACTGACCAGGGAGCAAGGGGGCAAATGGCAAGGGGCAAAGAAGTAGATAGACAGTGGCGAAGTGCTCCCTTGCCAAGTGACAAGTCGCTAATCCGCCACGTAGCTGCGACGCGCCCGGACCTTCATGACCGGCTTCTTGAGGCGCACCTCCAGCTTGTGCACCTTGCCGTCGCGCGCCTCGGGGCTGAACCCGATGAGGTACTGGCTGTGAAGCTCTTCCGATACGCGCGTGAAGGTCGTGGTGAGCTGGTCTTTCTTGTCGAGCTCGAAGTAGCCCCCGCCGGTCTCCTCCGCGAGCTTCTTCAGCCCGCGATCGGGGCGGGTCCGCACGCGCCGCACGCCGTCGAAGTAGTCGCTCTGGAGGCCGATGGCGTAGATCATCACTTCCTCGGTCCGGGCGCGCTCGAGCACCGTGCCCATGTTCAGCTTGCTCGCCGTGTCGTCGCCATCGGTGAAGACGAGCAACACGCGGCGCCCCTCGATGCCCTGCAGCCTGTCCAGCCCGGTCGCGGCGGCGTCGTAGAGGCGGGTCCCGTTTCCGAAGTCCACGTCGGCGAGCGCCGACACCAGGTCGTCGCGGTCGCCGGTGAGCCCGCTCACCAGCTGGATCTTGTCGTTGAAGGCCCCGAGTTGCGCACGGTCCTTCGGCAGCAGCCGCAGGAAGAACTGCTCGGCCCCCGCCTTCACCAGGTCGATGTTGGCCGTCATGCTGCCGCTGGTATCGAGCATGACCGCGACGGTGACGGGCAGGACCTCGTTGGTGAAGACGGTCAGGGGTTGCGGCTTGTCGTTGTCGTAGATCTCGAAGTCCTCGCGCTCGAGGTCCGGCACGAGGCGTCCGGTGCCGTCCGTGACCGTTACGTAGAGCGGCACGATCTTCGTGCCGGCGCGGAACGTCGGGGTCTGCTGACCGTTTCCGCCCAGCGTCGCGAGCGCAAGGCTGGCGCAGAGGGCGAAGAACCATCGTCTGGGGCTCATACATTGAGCTTAGCATCAGCAGCGGGGATCGGGGACAGGGATCGGGGATCAGGGGGAGACATAGTGCATAGTGCATAGTGCAAAGTGCAAAGTGCAGAATGCTGAACGGACCGCAGAATGCGGCCGGGGACCCGGCAAACAGGCGATAGAATCTGAGGCCTCGGGTCGGGTCGCCGGCGCCCCGGATCAACCCTGAACCCTTGACCCTCAACCCTGAACCGAGACGCGGAGCGACGATGACCGAGCACCGAACGCCCCTGGCGGCAACCCTCGAGTGGGATGGAGAACAGCAGTTCACGGGGTTCATCGGCAAGCACGAAGTGAGCATGGACGGCGCAGCCGACGCCGCCATCACGCCGGTGCAGATGCTGGCCCTGGCGGTCTCGGGCTGCATGGCCATCGACCTGGTGCACATCCTCGAGCGCGGCCGCCACGCGGCAACCTCGCTGAAGGCCAGCTTCGAGGGCGAGCGGGCCACGACCGAGCCGAAGCGCTTCGTCCGTATCCGGCTGCACTTCACGCTGACCGGCCCGATGACGCCGGAGCACGTCGAACGGGCCCTGCAGCTCTCGCGCGAGAAGTACTGCTCGGTGTGGGCGTCGATGAACCCGGACATCGGGCTGGAGACGACGTTCGAGATCGCCTGAACGATGACACTTTCTTGACCACGAAGAACGGAAGGCACGAAGGCCACAAAGCCCTTCTGTTTCGTGTATTGACCTTCGTGGTTTCCTTCGTCGTGAAGCGAAGCGCCTGGCTGCCGCCGTGGGGCCGCCAATCAACAAGTCAACAAGTCAAGAGATCAACAAATGACACGAGCAGTTGCTCTCGTCCTGTCTCTTGCCGCTGCTCTCCTCGGCTCCGGACAGGACGCCCCCTCCCTTCGGACCCGCGCCACCGCCGCGCTCTCGCAAACATCCGGTGAAATTGGGCTCCCCGGTCTCCGCGCACCCGTGGAGGTGATTCGGGACCGGTGGGGCGTGCCTCACATCTACGCCTCGAACACGCACGACCTGTTCTTCGCGCAGGGGTTCGTTGCGGCACAGGACCGGCTGTGGCAGCTGGACCTGTGGCGCCGGATGGCGGAGGGGACGCTGGCCGAGATCGTCGGGCCGACGGCCGTCAACCGCGACATCCTCGCGCGCCTGCTCCGTTACCGGGGCGACATGAACGCGGAGTGGCGCGCCTACCGGCCCGATGCCCGCGAGATCGTCGAGGCCTTCGTGGCGGGGGTGAACGCGCAGGTGGGGATCGCGCTGTCGGCCCCGGAGAAGCTGCCGCTGGAGTTCCAGCTGACGGAAAGCCGGCCGGGGCCGTGGACGCCCGACGTGGTGATTGGCCGCATGGCTGGCTTCATCATGACGCGCAACGCCCGCTCCGAGGTGCAGCGCGCCATGCTGGCGCGCGCGGTCGGCGCGGCGCGGGTGCCGCTGTTCCAGCCGCTCGACCCGCCGAAAGCCGTGCACGTGCCCGAAGGCCTCGACCTCGGCGACATCACCGACGAGATCATGGGCATCACGAGGGGCGTGGGCGAGAGCGTCGCCTTTCCCGGCCGGCAGGACGACCCGGCCGGTCGTCTGTCGTCGGCTCTCGGCGTGATCTGCTGCGAGGTGCCAGCTGACAGCCGCCAGCCGGACGCCGGGCCCGTGGCCTGGTCCCGGTTCCTCCAGGACGCAGACCATGGGGACATCGGCTCCAACGACTGGGTCGTCTCCGGGCGCCTCAGCGCCACCGGCAAGCCGCTGCTCGCCAACGACCCGCACCGGACATTGATGCTGCCGTCGCTGCGCTACACCGTGCACCTGAACGCTCCAGGATGGAACACCATCGGCGCGGGCGAACCGGCGCTGCCCGGCGTTGCCGCCGGCCACAACGACCGGGTCGCGTTCGGCTTCACGATCGTCGGGATGGACCAGCAGGACCTCTACGTCGAGCAACTGGATCCCGCGGACCACTCGCGCTACCGGTACCGCGACGGGTGGGAGGCGATGAAGGTGGAGCGCGACAAGATCGCGGTCAAGGGCGAGGCCGTCCGCGACGTCACCCTTCGCTTCACCCGCCACGGCCCGGTGCTGCACGTGGACGAGGCCCGGCACCGCGCCTACGCCTTGCGATGGGTTGGCAGCGAGCCGGGGGCGGCCGGCTATCTCAAGTCGATCGCGCTGAACACGGCCTCCGACTGGCGCAGCTTCCGGGAAGCGGCCGCGGGGTGGAAGGTGCCCTCGGAGAATCTCGTCTACGCAGACGTCGACGGCAACATCGGTTGGATCGCGGCCGGCCTCGCGCCTGTCCGGCGAGGTTGGGACGGCCTGATGCCGGTCCCAGGTCACGAGGGACGGTACGAGTGGTCGGGCTTCCTGGGGATCGACGACCTGCCGCAGGCCTTCAATCCCGCGAGCGGGCTCATCGCAACGGCGAACCACGACATCCTGCCCCGCGGGTACCCCAGGGCCCTTGGCTTTGAGTTCGGCGCGCCCTTCCGCTTCGGCCGGATCCTCGAGGTGCTTGGTGACGGCCGTGGCCCGCGGCGTTTCACGGTCGCCGATTTCGAGCGACTGCAGCACGACGAGCAGTCGGTGCTGGCGCGGGCGGTGTCGGCGGCGCTGGCCCGGGCGGCAAAGGCGCGCGGTGCGGAGGCGCGACTGTCCGGCCCGGACACCGACACTCATCTTCGCGCCCTTTCGCTGCTCTCCGGGTGGGACGGGACGTTGTCGAAGGCCTCGGCTCCCGCCGCGCTCTACCAGACCTGGCTTCCACGCCTGTCCGCGGCGCTGGCGACCGCGTTGACTCCGGAAGCGGACCGGCGCCACATGAGCAGCGTGTCGAACGGCCGCTTGTTCGAGCTGCTCATCGCAACCGGGCTGGCGCCGAAGCCCACGTGGTGGGGATACTGGGTGGACGGCCGCCCCGGGGGGATGTCTCCGGCAACGCTGGAGCCAGACCCGACGCACCGGGCGGTGCTCGAAGCCGCGTTGACGGGCCCCACGCTCGTCGAGGCCTGGCGCGAGCTGGCAAAGCGCTTCGGCCCCGACCCCGGACAGTGGGCATGGGGGAAGATCCACACCGCGTCGTTCCGGCATCCGCTTGCCTCCACCGCCGCCGAGCAGCAGCTGATGAACACCGGCGCGGTGCCGCGCGGCGGCGACGGCACCACACCGAATGCCACGGGCTCGGGCGCCAGGCAGACGGCCGGCGCCTCCTACCGGGAAGTGATCGACGTGTCGAGCTGGGACAACTCGGTGATGACGAACGTCCCCGGGCAGTCGGGGCAGCCCGGCAGCCCGCACTACGCGGACCTGTTCCCGCTCTGGGCCGAGGGGCGGTACCACCCGATGTTGTTCTCGCGGGCCGCCGTCGAGAAGCACGCGGCGACCCGGTTGAAGCTGGTGCCGGCGGTGGCGGAACGATGAAGGCCCCGGCGGCGGGGACGGGACGGCTGGCCTATATCGACTGGATGCGGGGCCTCGCGATCCTGATCATGATCCAGGCGCACACCCTGGACTCATGGACCCGTGTGGCGGATCGCAAGACGACAGCCTACGGCGTCTCCGCGATCCTCGCGGGGTTTGCCGCGCCGATGTTCCTCTTCCTCGCCGGCGTGTCCGTGGCCCTCGGCGCGAGCGCAAGGCAACGGCGCACCGGCAGACATGGCCGGGGCTGCGGCCAGTGTGCGCCGGAGGGGTTGGGAGATCTTCGGCCTGGCCTTCCTCTTCCGGTTCCAGGCGTACCTGCTGAACCCGCGCGCGATGCTCCAGGGACTGTTCAAGGTGGACATCCTGAACATCATGGGGCCCTCGATCGTCGCGGCCGCCGCCCTCTGGCAGGCGGGCCGCAGCCACGCGCGCCGGCTCGCGATCTTCGCGTGCGCGGCGCTGGTGATGGCGCTGCTCACTCCGCCGGTGCGCGTCACGCACGCGGTCGACTGGCTGCCGGACGTGATCGAGTGGTACGTCCGCCCGGGGGCCGGCATGAGCACCTTCACGTTCTTCCCCTGGGCGGGGTTCGTCTTTGCCGGCGGTTTCGTCGGGGTCCTGCTCGACAGGCGGCCGGCGAACGAGACGCGCTTCCATCTTCTGCTGCTGGCCGGCTCGCTGGCGTTCGCGGCCGCCGCCTACGCCGCCTCCTACGGGCCGTCTATCCACGCGAACTCGCGCTGGTGGACGACCGCGCCGTCCTTCTTCCTGTTCCGGTCGGGAATCGTCGCAGCCGTCCTGCCACTGGTGTATTTCTACGAGCGGCGTCCGCGCCTCTTCGGTGCAGCCTCCTACGGCCGGCTCTGGGCTCCAGGCTCTGGGCTCTGGGCACGTCACGCCGTCACGCGTGATCTGACGAAAGCCGAGAGCCCAAAGCCGAGAGGCGACCGAGCCAGCCCGATGGCCGTGTTCGGCCGGTCCTCGCTGTTCGTGTACTGGGTCCACACCGAGATGGCGTACGGCTTCGTCACCGCCCCGCTGCACAAGGCGCTGCCGTTCTGGACGGCAGTGGGAGCCTTCGCGCTCTTCACGCTGTCGATGTACGGGCTGACGCTGCTCAAGAATTGGGCGGTGAGCGCCTGGCGGCAGCGCAGGGCGCGCCCCGCCGCGTCAATCGCCAAGTGACACGTCACTTCCAGTGCGAGTGTATGAACTCCTCGATCTCCGGCAACCCCCCTGCATGATCAGGTAGCCGTTGTGCGGCTCGCGGTCGGTGATCTCGTGCGAGATCACCGACCGCATCATTCGCATCACCTCGCCGTGATCGTCGGTGTGAGCCAGCACCCATGACAGCTTCATCAGCGCCGTCTCGGGCAGCATGTTGTCCAGCGGGACGATGCCCAGCTCGAGCAGGTCGCGGCCGGTGTCGTAGACGTACATCTGGGCGTAGCCCCAGAGCGTCTGCACGGTCATGACCACGTGGACGCCCGCCTGGACCGCCTTCTTCAAGGCCGGGTAGAGCGGCTTGTTCACGTGCCCGAGGCCGGTTCCGGCGATGACGATCCCGCGGTACCCCTTCTCCACGAGCGCGTCCACGAGATCCGGCGACATCCCGGGGTAGTAGTAGAGGATCGTGGTGCGATCGTCGTAGACGGGGTCGATCTTGATGCGCCGCGTCTTGTCGCGCCGGCGGTAGTCCCTGTGCAGGTAGGTGAACTTGTCGCGGCTCACCATCGCGAGCGGGATGTCGCCAACGGTGCGGAACGTGCTCCTGTAGGAGCTGTGCATCTTGCGGCAGCGGGTGCCGCGGTGCAGCAGGCCGTAGCGGTCGGACGTCGGCCCGAACATGCAGATCTGCACCTCGGCGATGTCGCCGTAGGCCGCCGACCGCACGGAGTGAATCAGGTTGAGGGCCGCGTCGCTCGACGGCCGGTCGCTCGAGCGCTGGGAGCCCACCAGGACGATCGGCACCGGCGAGTCCTGCACCATGAACGACAGGATGGCGGCGGTGTGGCCCATCGTGTCGGTGCCGTGCCCGATCACGATGCCGTCCGCGCCGGCGGCGATCTCGTCGCCAATCGCCTGCGCCAGCACGACGTACTGCTCCTTGGCCATGTTCTCCGAGAACACGCCGAACAGCTTCTTCGTGGTCAGGTTGCAGATGTCCGCCAACTCGGGGACGGCGCCGTACAACTCGCCGGGCGTGAAGGCGGGGATCACGGCGCCGGTCCGGTAGTCGAGGCGCGAGGCAATCGTGCCGCCAGTGCCGAGCAGCGTCACGTGCGGGAGGTTCGGCCGCCGCGGGAACTCCTTCTCGGGGATCTTGTAGACGGCCTCCTTGTACCCGACCTCTCGCACGCTGCGCACGCGGTCCACGTGCAGGCCGACGTTGTAGCCGTTCTTCAGCTTGATGACCACGTGGAGGTCGTCGAGCGTCTCGCTCCGCGGGAGGATCACGCCCTCGAAGAGGCTCCCGGCGTCGTTCTCCACCTGGACGTCGCTCCACACTCGCACGCCCCACGACTCGAGCGCGGCGCGCGACCGGCCCTTGTATCCCTTGAACGCATCGGCTGCGGTGCTCATCGGGTCCCCATCTCCGTCCTGATCGCGCTCGCCACGTCGAGGGCTGGCACCTGGCCGCGCAGCTCGTCCATCGCAAGGCCCATCGCGAAGCGGAAGAGCCGTTCGCGGGCGGCGTCGGCGTCCGGTCCCGGCCCGGCAGGGACGGGCCGGTAGAGTCGCGAGGCTGCATCCGAGACCTTGGTCTTCACGCGCTCGGTCCACCCGTCGGGGGCCGAGCCGAGGGGCGCGTCGCACACGATGTCCGCGACGGCGCGCTCGGGCGCGGCGGCCATCAGCCGGATGATGCGATCCCACGCCTGCCACAGCACGGGGGTGGCGGCGACGGCCCGGAAGAACTCGCACCACCGCCCGTCGGGGATGCCGTCCACGGCGACGCCCGCGCGGCGAAGCGCTTTCAAGCGCTCGCCGAACAGCTCGCACACCAGCCGCAACGGCGCGCCGCACTCGCCCGCCACCTTGTCCACCAGTCGCGCCCCGCCCCG
Source organism: uncultured Acidobacteriota bacterium (assembly GCA_963744445.1). GTDB lineage: Bacteria > Acidobacteriota > Vicinamibacteria > Vicinamibacterales > Fen-181 > CAVUTP01. The sequence goes on along the minus strand of CAVUTP010000005.1, from coordinate 225,174 downwards.
CCTGATGAGAAAGTACGTGGTCTGCACCTGGACGCCGGCGGCCGCGTAGCGCGCCTCACGCTCCCACGGGCGCGGCTGAAGGCCGGCGCGCAGCCGCTCCACGCGCTCGCGCGTCACGCGCGAGGGCGGGCTGTCGGTGTCCGGATACATCCGGTCGGGGCCGGGCAGGATCCGCTCGAAGTCGGTGCTGCCGTCGGGGAAGGGCTGGCGGGTCTCGTTGGGGATGCCGTTGATCGCGTCCACGTATCGCAGCCGGACCTCCGCGGCCGCCGTGACCGTGTCCTCCTCCGGCCCCCAGACCACCACCACGCCGTCCTCGGGGTTGCAGTGCATCTGCGCGCGGACGCGGCGCAGTTCCTGAAGCGAGCCCTGGTAATCGGGCCACTTCTCGCTGTGGAGCAGGATCGGGCGCTCGTCGAGACCCGCGATCACGCGGATGCGGCCCGCCAGCTCGTGGGCGAAGATGCAGTCGGGCTGCGTCGGCCAGCCCAGCGTGCCGGCCAGGCCCTTCAGACGCACGGCCCGCACCACGAACGGCCCGTTTCCCAGCTCGAAACCCGGCCGCCGCTCCCCCTCGCGAACGAAGCGCTCCCAGCCTTCCTTGCGCAGGAAGGACGCCTGCGAATTGACGAACAGGGAAGTGACGTCGGCGCTCTCGATCCCGATGCTGCCCGGCGACGAGAAGCCGCGGCGCAACAGCTCGTCCCGCAGCTTCAGCAAGTTCACCTGCCGCACGGCCTCTCCGTGCACCAGGCCGCGCGCCCAGCTGGCCTTGGGGACGCCCTTGATCTCGACCCGCCGGCCGCCCCGCACCGACACGTTCACGTCCTGGCGGCTTGCCCCCATTCCCACCCGCACGTGCCCGGTGCTCCGGCAGACGCGCCCGACCAGCAGGATCGCCTCCGCCACCTCGTCGGGCGTGCGCAGGTCGGGCCCGGTGACCGTCTCGATGAGCGGCATTCCCAGGCGATCGGTCCGCCACACGATCAGGTGCCCCTCGTCCGACACCTCGCGGCACGAGTCCTCCTCGACGCTGACCTGGAGGATCGACAGCTCGCGCCCGCGGAAGGGGAGCCGTCCGTTCACGCCGACGATCGCGGTGCGCTGGAAGCCCGTGGGGATGGACCCGTCGAGGTACTGCTTGCGGGCGATGTGAACCTCGTCCACGATGTCGCACCCGAGCATCAGGCACTGCTCGATGGCGACGTCCACGGCCTCCTGGTTCACCAGGAACGGCGGCGTGTCGTCCATCTCGTAGGTGCAGACGTTCTCCTCGTGGAGGAGGTAGATGATGTTCTTGCGAGTCTTGAACTCCATCAGCGCGGTGCCGTCGTACTCCCCCAGCTCCGACAGCGTGGGCCGCATGTGGCGCAGCACCTCGCCGTCGTGCGTGTCGGTGTACCGGCGCGCCGGGCAGTGACAGAACATCTTGCGTTCGGTCAGCAGCTGCTGGTGCACCTCGAGGCCCGCGATGAGCCCAACCTCCGCGTAGTCGATCGAATCCACTCGACGCTCCCCGCGCCCGACAGGCGCCCGCTCAAGAAAAAGCCGACGCAGTGTACCACCAGTTCACCGCGCAGGTTGCGATCGGCTCGTGTCTTCCGAAGGGCGGGGCGCGCCGGATCACTCGCCGATTGACCACTTGGCGACTGTCTATCTGCTCCAGCAACACCGGACGTCCGACAATAGACAATCGCCAACTGGCCAATGGCCAACTGTCACCGTCAGTTCATGTCGTTGAAGTGCATGATCGCGTTGAACAGCATGTTGAACTCGCCGAGGTTCTGCCAGCGGTAGCAGGGGTTGGTGGCGAACACGATCACCCGTCCCTTGCCGAGCGGCACGTCGAGGGCTGCGGGGCGGTTGCGGATCTCGTTCGCGCCCTTCATCAGGCCGCTGAGGACCGAGGCGTCGCCGCCCGGGAACTGCATCAGCACCTGTCCCTTGTCCTGGTCGGGGACGCGGAGCAGCGGACCGTTGGCCCAGCGGACCGGCAGCGTCTTCTGGTCGTAGCCATAGAAGATAGGGTGCTCGCTCTTGAGGATCTCGACCTGGACCGTCGGGCCGGGTGCGTAGAACTGCGGCGACGGCCTCGACGCCTCGATGCGGCGCGTGAGGCCGAAGTCCGGCGGGAAGTAGCTGGCGCCGCCCATCGTCACCAGCAGCCCGCCCTCCTCGACGAACCGCTTCAGCTCCACCACGCCCTCGAGGCCCATCCCGCCGGTGATGTCGTCCGACGCCCCGTACATACCGAGGTTCTTGAAGCGCTCCGTCTTCCGGTAGGCGAGCGGCCGCGACTTCGGCTCGATATCGAAGACCAGGCGTTTGCCCGATCCCGACTGGCTCGGCACGACGATGACATCGTAGGCCGCGCGCAGGCCGCCCTGCTTCACGCGCTCCTTGAACACGAGGTCGTACGCGACGCCGTACTGATCGAGCGCGTGGCGCACCCACCCGACCTCCTGCGTGCCGGCCCAGGTGCTGTAGACAGCAACGCGGGGCAGGTCGGCGTCGTGAGTCGCCGCGTCCGTGGGAACGGCGGCCAGCCAGGCCGCCGACAGCCCGAGATCCTCCACCGCCGCGGCCGCGCCCTTGGCAGCCTCCGGCGTGTCCGCCCGCACGAGGAGTGACCCCGCCTCGATCTCGACCCCGCCCGCGCTGAACCCCTTGCTCGCCGCGCGCATCGGCATCTCGCGCAGGCGCCAGCGCAGCGTGATCAACCGGCTCGATCCGTTTGCTCGCACGGCAAGCCACCCGGCGGCCTGCGCCGTGCCGGACACGCGGCCCGCCACCTTCAGCTCGCCGATCGGTGTCACCGCCGCGTCCAGCACCGCCTTGTCCGCGATCGCCTTCACCTCCGTATGAGTCAGCAGCCCCATCGTCCACCCGGTGTCGTCGTAGGTCCTGAGGTTGGGATCCGGGAAGTCCTGTTTCTCCAGGAGGATCTTCGCCAGGCGGCCGTATGGCTGGTCGCGCTTGACCACGAACGAGCCGGCGGGAAACGTGCCGTCCGCCAGCTTCAGTTCCGCCTTCGTCTGCCCGACCTCGATGCCCTGCGTGCGCAGGACGTTGACCACGAACGCCACCCGGGTCATGTCCCGCTGGCCGGCGGGAATCACGAAGGCGTACGGCGCCTCCTTCTTACCGGCCTCCACGGCGTTACGGCTCTTCTGATAGAAGTTCTCGAGGATGACCTGCGGGAAGGCGGCCGTGAGCTGTAACGCGGTGAGGACCGCCGTCTGGCCGTAGTTCACGTTGTTGCGAATCGACCACTCGACTTCCTTGTAGGGCGGCAGCGGGCGGTACCACTCGCGCGTCGCCTGGCTGCCCGTGCCCTCGGCGCGTTCGACCCGGCGCTTCATCGTGTTGGCCCCGCCGTTGCCGTACACCTCGTACATCCGGACCAGCGCATTGTGGTTCGAGGCCATGAAGGCCAGGTAGCCGGGCGACCACATGTCGACGAAGCCATGCGTCCAGACGCCGGGCATGCCGTACTTGGCGGCCTGCGCCATCTCGAAGTTCGCGTACCACGGCAGCTCGCCGTAGAGGATCGGGTCGAGCGAGGGGTTCTGGGGCGCCTGCCCGCTGAACGTGTAGAGGAACGGCACGGACTCGTGGATGTCGTGCATCACCGGGGGATGCCACTGGAGAAACCAGCCCAGCAGCGCACGGGTGATGACCTGGGAGTAGTTGATGTCGCGGTTGTTGTCGTGGAGAACGTACTTGCCCCAATACGGCGGCCCTCCCATGCTGTCGTCCTCGCCCTTCTCGTCCACCTTGTAGGCGTAGTACCAGTCGACGTAGCGGTCGCGGCCGTCCGGATCGGCCACCGGCGTCAGCGTCACGATCACGTTGCTGCGGATTTGCCGCAGCAGCGGCGTGTCCTCCGCCGCGAGCCGGTAGGCCAGCTCCATCAACATCTCCGGCGGGCCCGTCTCTCCGCTGTGGAGTCCCGCCATGACGTGGTAGATTGGCTTGGCCCTCGCAATCACCTCGCGCGCCTGCGCCGCGGTGAGACCGCGCGGGTCGGCCAGCTGCGCCAGGTAACCGCGGTAGCGCTCCAGATCGCGGATCGTGTCCGCTTCGCCGATGGCGACGACGACGAGGTCGCGGCCTTCGTCGGACTTCCCGATGTCGATGAGCCTCACCCTGGGCGTCGCGGCCGCGAGGGCCCGGTAGTACCGCAGGATGTCGTCGTAGTAGGTCAGCTTCCCGGGTTGCCCCACGTGGTAGCCGATCACCGTTCTGGGGGCCGGGATGCCGGCCACGACCGGCAGGTGATCCACGAGCGGACTCAGGAATTCCGGGCGGGTCGTCCACTCGCGGACCAGCCGGCCGAACTCCTCGTCGGCTGGCGCCGCGGGGGCCTGGGCCACGGGCCGTAATGCCCCCGCCAGCAAAAGAATCGCGACGCCGGCGAGGACGGAACGAAGGCGCGCCGATGAAGAGATCATTGCGGGACTCCAGAAAACGGTTGAGATAGTTGCTGGCGGCCGCTATTCTATCAGTCCCCAGCGTCTGTTCCGGGGCTGCCACCCACGCACATGCGATCCGTAACCATCGCCAGCCTCCTGCTGTCGGCGCTGATGTCGTCCGGCTGCCTCGTCGGCAGCCTACATCCCTTCTACGAGGCGGACACCCTCGAGTTCGACGAGGCTCTGCTGGGGCAGTGGGAGAACCGCGACGACGGGATGGTGATTCAGGTAGAGCGCGGGGAGTGGAAATCGTATAAAGTAAAGTACCCCGCCACCGGAGGCCCGGTGGTGCTCACCGGATTCCTCACGCGCATTGGCGACAGCCGGGTGCTCGACCTGACGACGTGGCGACCGGCGGATCCGGCATCACTGCTCGTTCCCATCCACCTCGCCGTGCGGCTCCAGTTGCTCGGCGACTCGTTGACCGTGGCGCCGATGGATTACGACCGGCTCCTGACCGAGGTGGAGCGGGGCCGGCTTCCGAGGCTGCACCCGGCGCTGGATGGACGGAAGAACGTGCTCCTTACGGCTGATACGGCCGCGCTTCGCGCCTGGCTGGGCGCCGCCCGCGTGGCCGATGTATTCGGCGAATCGACCCGGTTCACCCGCAGGCAGTAGCGGGCCGCCCGCCCTGGGTCGGCGGGCACGGCCTATGCACCCCTCCAGCACGGCGCAGGCCGCGGCGTTCCCTTCGCCGCGCCGTTCCGGGTGTGTTGCGAGGCCGTAAACGGCTCTGCTACAATCGCATGTCCTGCGCTTTGTTTTCCCAATACCCGCCAGCGAGAGTTCTTTCGGGGGCTTCCATGCAGCAGCGCCGGCTACGGCTCGGTGACATCCTAGACGACTACTGTCCGCGCGAGCGGCGCATCACCAACCACGCCGTTGTGGCCATGATCGAGGACGATATCCGCCAGACCCGGTGCACGACCTGCGACACCGAGCACGAGTTCAAGCAGGCGAAGTTGCCGACGCTCCGCAAGAAGAAGGAATCGGTCTCCGCCGCCTACAAGGAAGTGCTCGCCGGCGTCGTGAAGGACGCGAACGGCGTCCCTGCGCCGGCGGCCTCCGGGCCCGCCCAGCCAGAGGCGGCACAACCAGCCGCCGTCCCGGCACCCGCTCCAAGCGCGCCGGTTGCCGAACCGGCGCCGCGCGCCGCAGCGCCGGTGACGCCCTCACCGGCGGGCTTGCCGCCGGAACCGGACCGCGCGGAAGGGGCGGCCGAGGCCGGGAACGAGGACGCCGAGGGGACCGAGAGCGCGGAGGTCGAGGCGGCACGGGTGCATCGCCGCTTGATCCGCGCCACGCTCCCGCGGCCGGAGAACCACCAGGTCGTGCGCCCGGTCCCGAGTTCACGATGCGTCAGCCGGCGGGCCGCACCGGCAAGTTCCGCCCGGCGGGCGCGCGGCCGCCGCGTCCGGGCGCGGGCCGCCCGGGGCAACGTGAATGCCGGCGGAGCGCGGCGCGGCGGTTCTCCCGCGACGACCCGGGCCGCGGCGCCCAGGGGGGACGCGGGCACCGGCCGCCCCGACGCGCACCGCGGCACGGGGAGGCGCAGCCGCCCAGGCACGGCAAGAAGCACTCGAAGTAGACTGATCGGTACATCTGCGGATGAGTGACCTGGCCGGCACGCACGGCGTGATCGTCGGCGTCGCCAACAAACGCTCGATCGCCTGGGCGATTGCCCAGGCCGCTCACCGCCGCCGGCGCCCGGCTGGCCCTGACCTACCAGGACGAACGGCTCCGCGAGAACGTCGAGGAATTGGCGGCCGCCTGCCCCGACCCGCTGGTGCTGCCCTGCGACGTCGCGAGCGACGAGCAGGTGTCGGCGCTCTTCGAAACCGTGGGCGAGGCGTTCGGCGGCCTCGACTTCCTCGTGCACGGCGCAGCCTTCGCGCCCCGCTCCGAGCTGACCGCGCCCTTCGTCGCAAACCTCCCGCGAAGGCTTCCGGGTCGCCCTCGACATCAGCGCCTACTCGCTCATCGCGCTCGCACGGGGCGCCGCCCCGCTGATGGAGCGGCGCGGCGGCGGCAGCATCCTCACGCTGACCTACCTCGGCAGCCAGCGTGTGTTTCCCAACTACAACGTGATGGGCGTGGCGAAGGCCGCGCTCGAGGCGGCGGTCCGCTACCTGGCCTACGACCTCGGTCCGCGCAACATCCGCGTCAACGCGGTGTCGGCCGGCCCGATCAAGACCCTGGCAGCGGCGGGCATCTCCGGCTTCAGCGACATCCTGCAGGTCTACCGCGACCGCGCGCCGCTGCACCGGAACGTCGACGCGGCCGAGGTGGCCGACGCCGCCGTCTTCCTGCTTGGCCCGGGAGGCCGCGCAATCACCGGCGAAATCCTCATGGTCGACGCCGGGTTTCATGCGGTGGGACTCTAACAAATCAACAAATCAACCAATGACGGTATTGGAGTTGCACACTCCCGTCCCGGAGGTGTTGGAGAAGATGAGATACCGACCTGCAACCGTGGTCCTGCTGTTGGCCGTCATGGTGCTCCCGCTGCTGCTGTCCGCCTGCGGAAAGACCGTCGGCGACAACGTCGATGACGCGACGATCACCACGCGGGTCAAGACCGCGCTGTTGAACGACCCCGAGGTCGGGGGACTGCGAATCGACGTGGACACCGCGCTGGGCGTGGTGACGCTGTCCGGGATAGCGAAGTCCCGCGCGGAGGAGCAGAAAGCGGTCGCGGTCGCCCGCCGCATCCCCGGCGTGAAGGATGTGAAGTCCACGCTGCAGATCAATCCTGGCGGAGCGTAGGGGTCACCAGGGGCCATGCGGCCAAGGGCCGAGGACAGGGGTACAATCAGTTGTGCCCCTGATCACCCTGACCGTTGCCGACGTCCGCGTCGAGACGCCACGCAACCGCATCGTCCGGCTGGCCCTTGACGGTCACGACTTTCCCTACCGCGCCGGGCAGCATGTCCTGCTCGGCGACCACGGCCAGCCGGACCGCCGGCCCTACTCGCTCGCCGGCGCGCCGGTGCACGCAGCCCGACACCGGGCGCTGGAATTCCTGATCCAGGTGATCGAGGACGAAAGCCCTGGGCCGCACCTGCGCCACCTGCAGCGCGGTGCGGCGGTGGACGTCGAAGGCCCGGCGGGTGACTTCGTGCTGCCGGATGCCGAAGCCGCTCGATACCTCTTCGTGGCCGGCGGAACCGGGATCGCGCCACTGCGTGCGATGGCCTGGCAGGTGATGGAGACGCAGCCCGGCGCGCGCGTCTCGCTGGTGCAGAGCGCGCGCAAGCCCGAGGAGTTGTCCTACACCGCCGAACTGCGGGCCGCAGCGGAAGCCGGGCGGCTCGAGTTGCTCGAAACGGTCACCCGGACGGAAGAGGGCGGCGGCTGGACCGGTGCGAGGGGCCGGCTCGATGCCGAGCGCCTCGCGGCACTGTTTTCCCCCGAAGCCCTATGTTTTGTCTGTGGCCCGGACTCCCTGGTCGAGGACGTTCCCCGCCTGCTCGCCTCGCTGGGAGCCAGAGAGATCAGGACCGAGCACTGGAGCGGGTAGCCCCGCGTCGGCTCTCGTTTGTCACGTGGCAACTGACCATTTGGCAACTGACCACGTGGCCGTTTGACCGTGACGCGGTCCCTAGACGGGAATTCACTTGTCTTGACCACGAAGAACGGAAGGCACGAAGGCCACCAAGCCCTTTTTGTCTTCGTGTTCTCTTGATCTTCGTGGTTTCGTCCGTCGTCAAGCCAAGCGACTAGTTGACCCGCGTGGAGGAAGCGGTCATCAGCGCCAGCGTTTCCGCCGGCCGGCTTTCGGGGAAGACCGGCGGCTCGCGGGGGGCTGGCTGCACGGCCGGGACCGGTACCCGCTTGCGGGCCTTCTTGTCCCGATACATCCGGCCGTCCGCCGTTGCCAGCAGTCCCTCGTAGGTCTCGCCATCGGCCGGGAAGACCGCCGCGCCGATGCTCACACTGACACTCGTCAGCTGCCCCGGTGCCGCCTCCACCGCCACCCGGTCGATCGCCTGCTGGAGCTCCACGCGCTTGGCCTCCGCGTCCTCCGGTCCGCAGTCGGTGAGGACGACGATGAACTCGTCGCCGGCGTAGCGGACGCAGATGTCGTACGGCCGGATCGCCTCCCTCAGCACCCGGGCCACCTCGCGGAGCGCGCGGTCGCCCACATGGTGCCCGTAAGTGTCGTTGATCTCCTTGAAGTCGTCGAGGTCGAGCACCAGGATCGCCACCGGGCTGTGCAGCCGCTCGGCGCGCGACAGCTCGCGCCCGAGATGCGTGAAGAGGAAGCGCGTGTTGGGCAGGCCCGTCAGCGGGTCGCTCAACGACGCCTCGCGCGTCTCCTCGAACACGATGGAGTTGGAGATCGCCGCGGCAGCCTGCTCCGAAATGCGCTCGAGCAGCCGGCGGTGGTCGTCCTTGTAGAACTCGGCGTCCACGTGATAGACCGCGATCGAGCCGATCACGCGGTCGTTCCAGACCAGCGGGCACACCAGCGCGGACCGCAGGTGCGGCGGGACGGGGGCCAGGTCCGCCGCCTCGAAGTCCGCGGCGGGCCGGGCGTTGACGAGCGGCCGCCGGTTGCGCGCGACCCAGCCGGCGAGGCCGTAGCCCACGGGCACCGACACGCGCCGGACATCGTCGGCGTCGATCCCCGTTGCAAACCGGCACCGCAGCTTCTCGTCCGCGTCCCGCACGAAGAGCGCGCAGCACGAGAAGGGCACGAGCGGCGAGAGCTTCGACGAGATCAGCGTCATCGTGTCCGAGACGCCGAGGCTCGAGCCGATCGCCTGCGCGATGTCGTAGAGGGCGTAGATCTCCTCGTGCGCCTTCGCGATGTTCTGGAAGGCGGACTGCTCGCCCGTCTCGAAGACCGGGCTGCCGGGCACCGGAGCCGGCACCGGGTCCTGGACCGGCGCCGCCACCGGGCTCGATTCCTGGGCCTGGACGAGCCCGGGCAGGAGGGAGAGGAACGACGCGACGAGGCTCGGGTCGAGCGCCTTGCCGGCTTCCTGGCGCAGCAGCGCCACGGCCATCTCGCGTGACACACCCTTGTGATACGGGCGGTCGCGGGTGAGCGAGTCGAAGTAGTCGCAGATCGCCAGGATCCGCGCGCCGAGCGGGATGTCGTCGCTGCGAAGGCCGAGCGGGTATCCCTTGCCGTCCCAGCGCTCGTGGTGGCAGAGGATCAGCGGCGCCACCGGGTAGGGGAACGGCACGTGCTCGATGATCTCGAAACCCACCTGCGGGTGAATGTGGATCTTCTGGAACTCCTCGTCGGTGAGCGGCCCCGGCTTGGAGAGGATGTGCTCGGGCACCGCCAGCTTCCCGATGTCGTGCAGCAGCGCCGCCGTCGTGACGCCCATCACCTCGTCCTCGCTCATCCCCACGGCCCTCGCAAGGGCGCCGGCAAACCGCTGGACCCGCCGGATGTGCGCGGACGTCGTCTTGTCCTTGGCGTCGATCGCGAGCGCGAGCGCCTCGATGGCGGCAAGGTGGACGGCGGCCAGGCCCTGGTCCCTGCGCGCCTGCGCGGTGAGGCGACCGCCGCGACGGTGCGTGACGCCGACGAGGACGATGGTGGCGGCGAGGACGGGAATGCCGGCAGCCAGGCGGCCGCTGCCTGCCAGCCACGCCCCGACGGCAGCCAGCGCGATGCCGGCAGCGTAGAGGAAGGCCGGCGCAGCCAACTTGCACAGCCCGCTTGCCAGGCGTTTGGTCACGGTTCGAGGCCCTCCGGTGGGTCGGGGAAGCGCAGCGTCCACTGCGCCTTCGTATCGCAAGAGCGCTGCCGCCAGGGGTGCAGGCCTCGGTGTGATCTCTAAACCGTTGAAGGACAGCTTGTTACTGGCTTGGCGGCATCCAGGTGCCGGGCCGGATGGAAGGCGAGACGACGGTCCGTTGTGTCGTTACGGAACAAGACGCGCACGGACGCAGCGCTTAAACCACACAAAACACAGGCTTTAGCGCGCTCGCGCGTTTGTGCTGAAACAGCACAAACGACATATCGTATGTTTTGCTAGGTGATTTCGGCCTATTTGCTAGGCCGTGCGGAGATTCGACCTATTTCGGTACATCGAGCGGGTCTGCTGCTCCAGTCCGAACTCGGTGATCTTGCGGTAGAGGGTGCCCCGGCTGATCTCGAGGACTTCGGCGGCTTCCTTCTTGTTCCAGCCCACGGCGTCGAGCACGCGGACGATGTGCGCGCGCTCGGTTTCGCGAAGCGAGGGCAGGCGCTCGCGGGAGGCTTCGGGCGGCTCGAGGCCGGCGTGGAGGAAGTCCACGTCCTGGGCCCGGATGGCGCGGCCCGGGGCGGACAGGGCCGCGCGCGAGACGGTGCTTTCGAGTTCCCGGATGTTGCCGGGCCAGTGGTAGCCGGAGAACGCCTCCAGCGCCTCGCGCGAGAAGACCTTCGCGTCGATGGGCAGGCCGTTGGCGGCGCAGTAGCGCGCGAGAAACCTCTGCGCCAGGACGGGGATGTCCACCTGGCGTTCCCGGAGCGACGGGAGGCGGATGGAAAAGGCGTTGACCCGGTAGTAGAGGTCCTCCCGGAACCGGCCTTCTCGCACGAACTGGTCGAGGGCCCGATTCGTCGCGGAAATCAGGCGGAAATCCACCTCGATCGCGCGGTTTCCCCCGAGCCGCTCGAACTTGTGCTCCTCGAGGACGCGCAGCAGCTTTGCCTGCGCGACGATCGAGAGGTCGCCGATCTCGTCGAGGAACAGGGTGCCCTCGTCTGCCAGCTCGAGGCGCCCGGGCTTCCGGTCGTGCGCGCCGGTGTAGGCGCCCTTCTCGTGACCGAAGATCTCCGACTCGAACAGGGTGTCGGGCAGCGCCGCGCAGTTGACCGCCTGGAAGCGCCCGGCGCCCCGGCGGCTCAACTCGTGGATCATCCGGGCCACGACTTCCTTGCCGGAGCCGGTCGGCCCGAGGATCAGGACCGAGATGTCGGACTTGGCGGCGGTCCGGATCCACTCGAAGACGATCAGCATCTTCTCGTCGCGGCCGATCATCTCCCGGAAGCGCTGCACGGACGGCGACTGGTCCTCGGTGCTCACCGTGGCCCGCCGCTCCAGGAAGTCGTCCAGCATCTTCTGGATCAACTCGTGGTCCGGGCGCGCCGCGGTGTAGCGTTGCGGTGTGCCGGGCTGGCGGCGCAAGACGCCGAACACGGCCAACTCGCCGACGCAGTTGTCCACGTCGAGCCGCATGCGGCCGAACACCTGCATCAGCGACTCGACGTCGAACGAGTCGTTCGGTCTGGAGTGGACGTAGCGCAGGATCCCGGCGCGCAGGGGCGACTGGACGAGGGTGCGGAAGCGGGTGTGGAGATCGGGTGTCCCGGCGACAGCGCGGGGTCGCGGTTCTGGGGGGCGCCGGGACGGGAAAGTGAGTTCGTCGTTCACGCAGGAACCCGGTTGTTCACCGGCTTCCTGTCTATCGGCCCGAGACGGGGGCCCCAACAGTTCCCGCGGCTTAGGGCGCCTGCGGCGCCTTGTAGTAGCTCGACTGGTACTGTTCGATCAACTGCTTCATCAGCACGGCGTCCTTCTTGCTGTGTCCGTGGCAGCTCACCGGGCTCACTCCGCCGCTGCTCTCGATGAACACGTCCGAGAACAGCAGGTTGGTGTCGATGCGAACGGAGGCGACGTGCGCGATGTGGATGCTGTGCTCCAGCTTCCCGATCCACTGCGGCGTGAAGTGCACGACGCTGGTCGGCGTGATGAGCACCTGGGTCGGAAAGAGCTTGTTCCCGCGGCTGAGGCGGCTGGCCCGGAACACCGTCCCGCCGCCTGCGAACGGCCGGCCTTTCCGCGCGACGTACCACCCGAGGAGCCCCAGGAGCAGGACAACCGTCGCGCCGGCCGCAAGCAGCATCTGTTCAGTGGTCATGGCGCGTATTATCGTCTGAGAAGGCGGAGGGCGGTAGGCGGAAGGCGGAAGGCGGAAGGACAGCACACTGCCATGCAGTCCCTTTCCTCTCAACTCTCGGCAGTCGCCGAGCATCTCGCAGGGCAGCCGCGGGTCTATGCCGACGCCAACGTCCCGGCGGGCGTGGTCGGCTTCATGCGTACCCGCCTCCGCTGGGACGTCCTCTTCGTCGTCGAGCACGATGACATGCGCCGGCTCCCCGATGTCGAACACTTCCGGATCGCCGGGCAGCTGCGCCGGACGCTCCTGACGCTCGACCGCGACTACCTGGACGACCGCCGGTTCCCGCTCGCTTCGTGCCCCGGGGTGCTGGTGATTTCCGCCCCCGACGAGGGCGGCCTCGCGAAGCTGCTGTCGCGGCTGGATCGGGCGGTCTTCCGGCCTCGCGCGCGGAGGGGGCGGCTCGCGGCGGCCGCGGCGCCGCTCCCGCTCGAGGGCCGGAAGCTGCACGCCCACCCCGACTGGCGGGCCCCGTGACGGCCGAACCTTTTGCGTGCTGGTCGCGTCTAGTAAAGGGGTCGGGACTTTTTCGGCCGGGTCAGGAAGAGTCCCCCACCCTTTGAGGTCAATCATGATCCCACCCACAGCCCGTTGGAGCCGATTCCTGTCGGCGGCGGCCGTCTGCGCTCTCCTTCTGCCGACGACCGCCTGCATGATCTCCGTGGACGGCGGCGACTTCACCGTCCGGGAGGAGAAGCGGTTCGACGTCACGGGGACGCCCGACCTGACGCTCATCACCTTCGACGGCTCGATGGAGATACGGTCGTGGGACCGGCCCACCGTGCAGGTGGAGATCGAAAAGCGCGCCAACGACAAGGCGGCGGCCGACGCCATGGAGGTGCGGGCCGAGCAGTCGGGCAACGTGATTCGCCTCGAGGTGAAGAAGCCCGCGACGGCGACCGGTTCCAGGTTCGGCATGACCTCGCGCAGCGCGCGGATCATCGCGACCGTCCCGAAGTCGTGCAACCTGGTGGCGCGGACGGGCGACGGCTCGATCAGCGTCGAGCGTCTCGACGGGAAGATCGATCTCGACACCGGTGACGGCAGCGTCCACGCCTACAGCGTCGAGGGTTCGCTCCGGGTGCACACCGGCGACGGTTCGATGAAGATCGAGCACGTGGACGGCACGTTGGACCTCGACAGCGGCGACGGCAGCGCGTCGGTGAGCGGGAAGCTGGCGGGCCTGAAGCTGCACACGGGCGACGGGACGGTGGTCGTGCGCGCCGAGGACGGCAGCGCGATGACGGAGGACTGGGAGATTCCGCACGGGGGACGGCGGGATTCGGCTGGAGCTGCCCGACGCTTTCGGCGCCAGCCTCGATGCGAGCACCGGCGACGGCCGGGTGCGCCTGGAGGGCATCGAAACCGAGCGCCCGACCTCGGACGGCGAAAGCGAGGCAGCCCGCCGGTCGCTGAAGCAGCAGCTGGGAAGCGGCGGCAGGCAGCTGCGCGTGCGTTCGGGGAGCGGATCGATCACGATCCGGCGGCTGTAGAGCAGTGGTTGACGGTTCACGGTTGACAGTTCAAGGTCAGATCACGCTGTCTCTCAGCCTGACGGCGTGACGTGACCCTGAACCGTGAACTGTCAACGGTTGACCGCCATCCCGTCAGCGAGGCGAGGCGGCATTGTATTCGGTGGGGTCCTCGATTCCCGCGGCGGCAAACCCGTCACGCCGTTCCCGGCACTTGCTGCACAGCCCGCAGTGGCGCCCGGCCGACGGGTTCATGCACGACAGCGTCAGCTGGAATGGCACGCCCAGCCCGGCGCCCAGCCTGATTACGTCTTCCTTGTGCAGCCTGGCAAACGGTGCCTCGATGCGGACCTCGTGGCCGAGGCCCAGCGTCAGCGCGCGCTCCATCGCCGCGAAGAACTGGGGCGTTGCGTCGGGGAACGGGTTCCCGGCGAGGGGCCCGACGGCGACGCGGTGCACTCCGCGTGTTGCGCACAATACCGAAGCCTTCGAGAGCAGCAGCACGTTTCGCCCCGGCAGGTACACGTCCTCGTCCGGGGTGTCGTAGGCCGGCGGCGTGCCGCGCAGGGACCAGTGCGAGGCGGGGTAGAGGTCGCGCACCGCCACCGAGAGGCAAGCCAGCGGTTCGACGCTGCCCGCGTAGGGCGGGGTTTCGAGCAGCCGGCGAACGAGCGCCACCTCCTCCTGCTCCCACGAAAGCCCCGAGCTCACGTAGATCGGGTGGACGCGGGCGGTCTTCGCCTCGTGCGCGACCAGCACCGCACTGTCCAGTCCCCCCGAACAGAGAACGGCGACGTCATCCACGCGCATTCGTGGATTATAGAGCAGGGCCACCAGCCGCCAGCTGCAAGCTGCCGGCTGCCAGCTGCCAGCTGGTACAATGTTCCCCATGTATTCCGTCACCAAGCGCATCGATTTCTGCTACGGCCACCGGCTGCTCGACTACGACGGCATCTGCAAGCACCCTCACGGGCACAATGCCGTCGCGGAGATCGAGGTGCGGACCGACGCCCTCGACCCGCGCAACATGGTCGCGGATTTCGGGGACATCAAGCGCGTGGTGAAGGGGTGGATCGACCGCGCCCTCGACCACCAGATGATCCTCCGCCGCGACGACCCGCTGGTCGCGCCGCTGCAGGCCCTCGGCGAGCCCATCTACCTCGTGGACAGCAACCCGACCGTCGAGCTGATCGCGCGGCTGATCCACGACTACTCCCGGGAGCAGGGCTTCGACGTGGTACAGGTCCGGGTCTGGGAGACACCGACCTCCTACGCGTCCTACGGCGGCAAGTGACCTTTCGCCTCGTCGTGTTCGATCTCGACGGCACGCTGATCGACTCGATCGGCGACCTCGCCCTGGCCGTCAACCGCCTGGTCGGCGAGCTGGGCGGACGAGCGCTCCGGGTCGACGAGGTGTCGGCGATGGTGGGCGAGGGGGCCGCGCTGCTGGTCCGCCGGGCACTGAGCGCCGGGGGCCTTGACGGCGCCGACCCGGCGAGGGCGCTGCGGCGGTTCCTCGAGATCTACGATTCCATCCTGCCCGGGCAGACGAGACCCTACGAGGGGATTCCCGACGCCTTGGCCGCGCTCGCGCCGCACACCATGATGGCGGTTCTGACCAACAAGCCGACGGCTGCAACCGTGAAGCTCCTCGAGGCCCTCGACCTCTCGCGGTTCTTCCCGCTCGTGGTCGGCGGAGACGGCCCCTTCCGGAGAAAGCCCGACCCCGACGGTTTGTGGCACCTGCTCGAGGCCGTCGCTGCTTCCCCGGGCGACGCCGTGCTCGTCGGCGACTCGATGGTGGACCTGCAGACGGCCCGCGCCGCGGGGGTCGCCGCCTGCGTCGCCCGCTACGGCTTCGGCCAATCCGTCTTCGACGCCTCCGCTCTCCGCGGCGACGAGCTCCTGGCCGACTCGCCAGCCGACCTGCCGCGGCTGCTGCTGCATCGCTAGCAGGCCGCAGCGGTGCCCGTGTAACAGACAGCGCTGCCCAGGATCAACGGTCGGGACAGGCCTTCAGAAGTGTCCTGCGCTTCGCTGGCCTCCTGGGGCGGCTGGCGCTCGCCCGCTCACCCCCTGTCCTGCCAAAGAAACGGGGCGCTGTACCCTGCCGGGGGTCGCAGCCCACGGGTTCACTTGGCGATCGCCACCCACCCCTGACGGCGGCCGCTCCACCGGCGCGGCGGAGCCTGCCCCATGCCGGATCTTCGCCGGCCGTCTGGGGCGGATGACCCTCGCCCGCTCACCCCTGCCTGCCAAGAAACGGGGCGGCCGGACCTGACGTCGGGCGGATGTGGAGCCTGCCCTTGCGCGCGCGCGCTGTTTCGGATATCAAACGCAGGACCAGGCCCGCTTCATCCCGCGCACCCCCGCACAAGGAGCGTCATGCGTTACCGGCCGTTTCGTTCGCGGTTCACCGCTGCCCTGCTGATCCTCTGCGCGCTCCCGGCAGCCGCGTTGTTGCTCGCTCAGACGCCGCTCGACCGTTACGTGGTTCCCGCGGCCATCCGCGACGCGGTCCTGAACGAGGTGTCCGGCGAGCGCGCCTACCTCCACGTCCAGATGCTGGCCGCAAACCGCGACCGCCAGGCCGGGGAGTACCAGCAGGAGTACTTCGAGACGACCTACATTCGCGAGCAGGCGAAGCAGGCCGGCCTCACGGACGTGCAGGTGGACTTCTTCCCGACGCGCGACACCTGGGACGCCGAGGAAGGCGACCTCTGGCTGATCAAGCCGACGAAGAAGAAGCTCGCCAGCATCACGATGGTGCCGACCGCACTCGCCCAGGGCAGCCGCAACGCCGACGTCGAGGCCGAGGTCGTGTACGTCGGCCAGGGCCGCGAGGCGGACTACGCCGGCAAGGATGTCGCCGGGAAGATCGTCCTTGGGAGCGGGTCGGTTGGCGGTGTGTTCGCGACGGGCGTCAACCAGCGCGGGGCCGCGGGCGCGCTCGGGACCGGCAGCTCTGGCGTGAGCAGCAACACGCCGGGCTACACCCTGGACCAGATCGGCTGGTCGAGCGTGTCCCCGCTGCCCGACAAGGGCGGTTTCGGCTTCGCCCTCTCGCTCCGCCAGTTCCTCGAGCTGCGCAGCCTGATCGACCGCGGTGAGAAGGTCGTCCTGCGGGCCCACGTCCGCACGCGCACCTACCCCTCCCGCATGAACGTCGTCTCCGCCGCGATCCCGGGGTCCGACCCGGCCGCGGGGGAGCTGATCCTCGTGGCCCACGCCTTCGAGACCATCGCCACTCCTGGCGCGAACGACAACTGCACCGGTGTCGCGACGCTCCTCGAGGTGGGCCGCGCCCTCGCTCGCCTGATTCGCGACGGTGACCTGCCGCGCCCGCGCCGCACGATCCGCTTCGTTTGGGGGCCGGAAATCTCGGGGACCACGCAGTTCATGTACAAGCACCCCGAGCTGCAGGACAAGCTCCTCGTGGCCCTCAACTTCGACATGACGGGCGCGAACCCGAAGACGACCGACGCGTACCTGAGGATGAAGCTGACGCCCGACTCGCGGCCAAGCTACCTCAACGACCTGATCGAGAGCCTCCTCCGCTTCGTGGACCAGACCGAGATCCGCACGCAGGAAGGCGCGAACGCCGTCTTCAACTACCGGCTGTCGCCGGTGGCGACCATTACGTCGGGGAGCGACCACTCCGTCTTCAACAACGGCGGCATCCCGGCCATGCAGTTCAACTACTGGGGCGACAACTTCTACCACAGCAGCGGCGACCGGGCCCTCCAGGCCGATGCCACCGAACTGAAGCGCGTCGCCTTCATGGCGGGCGCCGCCATGGCCTACCTGTCCACGGCCGGCGCCGCGCAGGCGCGCGACCTGGCGTGGGAGTCTGCCGCGAACGGCCAGAAGTGGATCGCCGAGGTCACGCGCCACGCCGCGGGGCTTCTGGGCCACGACGCCGCGACGCTGCACGAGGAGCACAAGGCCGCGCAGGCCAAGGTGACCGCCGCCTTCGGTCGCGCGAAGGGCGCTGTCGAGTCCGTCCTCACGCTGGCGCGCGAGCCCGAGGTGGCCGCCTCCGTGAGGGGTCTCGTCGGCACGCTCGAGGCAGTCCGCGACGGCAACAGCAAGCTGGTCGACGCCGTCTACCGGGAACGCGCGGCGGTGGTGGGGACCAAGCCGGTGGCCGTCTCGCTCAGCGAGAAGGAACGCGAGTACTCGCTGCTGGTGCCGCGGCGGCTGTTCAAGGTCTATTCGCCCGAGGCGCAGAAGCGTACCGCCGCGGCCGGCGGGCGCGGTGGCGGCCGGCCGCAGTTCACCCCCGGCGCCGCGGTGCCCCGGCGGCTGCCCGGCAGCGCCTCCTCGGAGGTCACGAACTTCATCGACGGGACCCGCAGCATCCTCGACATCTACCAGGCCGTCCGCGGAGAGTGCGGCAACCTGGTCGTCGGAGACGATGACAACAAGTTCGCCTACGCGCTGTCGCGCCAGGCGCCCGACGTGGACCTCGAGCTGGTGGCCGCCGCGATCCAGAACCTGGAGAAGAGCGGGGTCGTTGAGATCGTGAAGCTCCCGCCGCCGAAGCCGGCGGGGGTGAGGAAGAAGTAGGAATCAGGAATCAGGCCTTCCTGAATCCCGAATCCTGAATCCGCGTTCCTGCGCCCTGTTACGATCGCTGGGTGGACATCGACACCACCGGCTGGTCGGGCGACGGGGACTTCACCATCCGGCTCGTCGAACAACTGAAGGCGTTCGACGAGATTGCCGGCCTCCGCGTAGAGGACGCACCCGCGAGCAGCGCGGGGGCCGGCTACAACTTCCTCGCGAACGAGATCTTCGTCGCCTTCGCCGCCGAGTCGCGGCGTGTCCGCCGCTGGCGCGCCCTCCCTTTCACCGGCCCCATCCTGGAGCCGCGCCTGACGCTGTCCGGCCTTCACACGCGGCTGGCCGGGATTGAGGGGATCGGCGAGGCCGACTACGCAGACGAGGGCATGCTGCAGTACCTGCGCACGGAGCGGGTGGTGCAGCCCTACCAGACCAGGGGCTACAAGATGGTGGAGCTGGTGAGGATCTACGCAGTGGTTCACGGTTGACGGTTCACGGTTGACGGTTCAGGCTCGCAGGCAGCGTGACCGGACCGTGAACTGTTGACCGTCAACTGTCAACGGCTCTTACGTCGCAGCCTAATGGCCCCAGCTCTTCGGGCCGACATGTGGTGAGAGAGGCGCGGACGGTTACCGTGCCGCTACGGGAGGAGGAGCAGCTGCCTTGGTCAACTCGCTGTTGACCGCCATCGTGCGGGCTGACGGGGACGCCTTGGTGATGCACGTGGGCGAACGGCCCTACGTGGTCGCCCCATCGGGTCCCGTGGAGCTGTCGTCGCGGCCCCTCACGCTGGAGGCCGTGACCGGCATGCTCGGCCAGCTGCTGCCGTCCGACGCGCGTCGCGCGCTCGAGGAACTGGGCGCGATCGAGCACGAGGTGCCGCGCGGCGCCTCGGGCCACGGCGACCGGTTCACGGTCGTGGCCGCCCGCGGCGGCGACGACATCTGGATCGAGATCCGCCGCCACCGCAAGCCGGTCATCGTCTCGTCCACGGGTCCACGGCACGACCGCGCGCCCGAGCTCGTTCCCGCACCGCTGCTGGAGGCCGAGCCGGCCCCCGTCGCCGAAGCCCCGCTTCCGCAGGACGTTGCCCCCGTGCCCGCCACTGTCCCGGAGCAGGCACCGCCGGAGGCCGTTCCGGAGCCGGTGACCGTTGCTGCCGTTCACGAGTCGCCCACGCCCGTCGCCGCCGCCGAGCCCGAGCCTACAGCCGTGCCGATCGCCGTGGCGGTCGACCCCGCGCCGGTCGTTACCGCACCTGCCGTCGCCGTTGTGGGTCTGCCGATGGAACCGCCGCCGGTATTGCCCGTGCTCCCCCCTGAATCCGTCGCGACGGCTTCTGCGATTCGTGCCGGGGCAATTCCGCCCTCGCCGCCGGCGATGCCGCCGGCCCCGATCCCGGAGCCGCGCCCGCGATTACACCAGGAACGCCCGACCGTGGCACATCCGACGCCTCCTCCGCCGGCCCCCGAGCCCGCGGTCGTGCTGCCGCTGGCGCGCAACCCGGTGCGGCTCGAAACGCCGGCGCGCCCGGCCACACCGGCCCGGATTGCCGGGATCGACCGGCTGCTGCGGCTTGCCGCCGCACGCGGCGCCAACACGCTCTACCTGATGTCGCAGTCGCGGCCCTCGGTGCGGGTGGACGGCGAGATCGCCACCCTCGAAGGGGAGCCGGTGCTGGCGGCCAGCGAGGTCGAGTCTCTCCTGTTGGACCTGGCCCCGGAGCGCAGCCGCGAGGCGCTGCGCAGCGGCGAGGGGACGGAGTGGATGGCGGAGGTGCCCGAAGTGGGCCGGATCCGCTGCCTGAACTTCCGCGACCACCGCGGCCCCGGCGGCATCTTCCGGATGATCTCCACGCGGCCGGCGTCGGCCGAGCAGCTCGGGCTGTCGCGGGAAATCCAGGCGCTGGCGGCCGAGCCCGAGGGCCTGATCCTCGTCGCCGGGCCCCGTGCGAGCGGCAAGTCCACGCTGATTGCGTCCTTCGTGGACCTGATCAACCGCTCCCGCAACGACTACGTGGTCACGATCGAGAGCCAGATCATGTTCGCGCACGAGGGCCGCGGCTGCTTGATCAGCCAGCGGGAGGTGCGCGGCAAGAGCGAAGAGGTGGCCGCGGTCACGCGGGGCGCGCTGCGGGAGAACCCCGACGTGCTGGTCATCGAGGACCTCCGGTCGCCCGAGGTGGTACAGCTGGCGCTCGATGCGGTCGAGGGCGGGCACCTGGTGATTGGCGCGATCTCCGCCCACACGGCGGCGGCGGCCATCGCCCGGCTGATCGACCAGTCGCCGCCGGAACGGCGGCAGCAGGTGCAGCTCACGCTGGCCGAAGGCCTGCGCGGCGTGGTGGCCCAGGTGCTGCTGCACAAGTCGAGCGGCGGGCGCGTCGCGGCCCGCGAGCTGCTTCTCAACACGCCGCCCATCGCCAACCTGATTGCCGAGGGTCGTCTCAGCCAGCTGCCGCTCGCATTGGACAGCGGCCGGAAGCACGGGATGGTGCCGCTCAACGACTCGCTGGCGGCCTTCGTGCAGAACGGCGTGGTGGACGTGCGCGAAGCCTACCGCAAGGCGTTCGAGCGGCAGGCCTTCCTGGCCGTGCTCCGCCGCGAGGGTCTCGACACGTCGTTCGTAGAGCGCCTCGCGTAATCAATTGGCCACTGACTACTTGGCCACCGACCATTTGCTCCCTTGCCACCTGGTCAATCGACAAGTGATCTGAGCTATCTCTCCACGATTCTCCCTATCTCCCCCAGCAGGTAAGCAAGCACGTCCTCGTCGGTCAGCGCGACGATCGAGGCGCCGGGCCGCAGCAGGCCCTCGCGCGAGAGCATGTCGCGCCCGCGCTGCACGTTGCTGCGGGTTGCCACCTGCGGCGGGTCGAGGGAGGTGTCAAGCCATACCTCGACGTAGTCCTCGTCGTGGCGGTCGGAGACGAGGCGCACCGAATCGGGCGGCGTGTGGATCGTGAAGGAGTGGCCTTCCGCCTTCAGCACGTTGCCGAACATGCGGAAGACGGGCGTGGCGATGTCGCGGAGGAAGGCGCGGTAGGCGACCTGCGCCGCCTCGCCCCGCGCTCGCCGTTCGGCAGACGCCTTGCGGGTTTCCTCGAGGGTCGTGCGTACGCGCCGGCGAATGTCGGAGATCTCCATGGATTGGCCTGAAACCCTCAAGGGTGATCACTTGGCGATTGACTACTTGGCAATTGTCTACTTTGCCTATTGCCTGCTTGGCCCCGAGTTGCTTGACGAACGCCAGCGCGCAATTGCGAAGTGGTCAGTTGCCCACCTTGCCCCCCTGATCTCGCGTTAGCGTCAGACCGCCCCCTCGCGCCGCAGCCGCTCGATCTCCTGCGCCTCGAGGCCCAGGTCCTCCCGCAGGATCGCATCCGTGTGCTCGCCAAGCGTGGGAGGCGGCGTGCGGACGGCGCCGGGCGTGGACGACAGCTTGATCGGCACGCCCAGCATGTCGATCGGGCCGGCCGACGGGTGGTCTAACCGCGCAATCATCTCACGGCTGGCGAGCTGCGGGTCGGCGAGCACTTCGCCCACCGTACGGACGGCCCCGCAGGGGACGTCCGCGCTCCTCAGGCGGTGCACCCAGTCGGCGGTGGTGCCGGAGCGCAGGCGCGGAGCGATGGCGCCGCGCAGGGCGTCGTACTCGCGAACGCGCGCGGGGTTTGTCGCGAAGCGGGCGTCGGCGGCCAGCGTGTCGAGCCCCGCGGCCTCGCAGAACCGGCGCCACTGCTCGTCGTTGCCGATGGCCAGCACGACCTCGCCGTCCGCGGTGGGAAACGAGTCGTACGGGGCGATGGTCGGGTGCCGGTTGCCGAGCCGGCGCGGCTCCTGGCCGGCGAACTGCAGGCCCGCCTGGTAGCTGAGGAGCGCCGCCACCGAATCGAGCATCGCGATGTCCACGAGCTGTCCCCGCCCGCTTTGCTGCCGCGCGAGCAGGGCCAGCGTGACGCCCTGCGCGGCGAGGACTCCCGTGAGGATGTCCGCCACGGCGACGCCGAGCCGGAACCCGGGGCCGTCGGGCGCGCCGGTGATGTGCATCAGGCCGCCCTCAGCCTGGATCACCATGTCGTAGCCGGGCAGATCCCGGCTGGGGCCCTCCTGCCCGAAGCCCGAGATGGAGCAGTAGACCAGGCGCGGGTTGCGGGCCGCGAGTGCCGGGTAGCCCAGGCCGAAGCGGTCCAGGGTGCCGGGCCTGAAGTTCTCCACCAGCACGTCGGCCCGCTCCGCAAGCCGCGCGGCGATGGCGGCCGCGCCCGGGTGCTTCAGGTTCAGCGTGAGGCTCTGCTTGTTGCGGTTGACGCTCAGGAAGTAAGCGCTCTCGCCCCCGAGGAACGGAGGGCCCCATGCCCGTGTCTCGTCGCCGCCACCCGGCTGCTCGACCTTGATCACGCGGGCGCCCATGTCGGCCAGCAGCATCGTACAATAGGGCCCCGACAGCACGCGCGAGAGGTCGAGGACGAGGAGGTCGTGGAGCGGCGGCTGCCCGGCCATGACGCGATCCTAGCCCGGATTGGGGTCAGGTCTTGAATCGCGGTGTTCTTCGCGACCTGGCCCCCGTGCCGTACCGCGAAAAACATGGCAATTCAAGACCTGACCCCAGGAGAGCACATGCCCA
The DNA here is from genome assembly GCA_963744445.1 of uncultured Acidobacteriota bacterium. Lineage (GTDB taxonomy): Bacteria > Acidobacteriota > Vicinamibacteria > Vicinamibacterales > Fen-181 > CAVUTP01. The sequence goes on along the minus strand of CAVUTP010000005.1, from coordinate 202,127 downwards.
TCACCGTCTACTCCGGCGGCCATTGAAGGTCCTGCGAACGGGTGAAAGAGTTACTTTCACGAGCGGGCGCCACTTTCACCGTGAAGAACGTGGACGACGACCCGGCGGCGTTCAACGAGATGGTCGAGATGGGCCTCATGAGCATCCCCGTCACCATCATCGGCGACTACGTGGTGCGGGGCTTCGACGAGCGGAAGCTGAAGGAAGCCCTGGCGGCGACGGACGAGAAGTGAGAATGGAGAATTGAGAAGGGACCACGGCGTCACGCTGAAGCCGCCCCGGCGCCGGCGCGCAGTCCTTCCCCACAGCAGAGTGGGACGAGCACGTCGTGAGCGTGCCAGGCAGCCCGCCTCCCTGACGACGATCAAGCCGGCTTGGTCAGCGCGACCAGGTCGCTGAGCAGCGCGTAGGCGGTCTGTGTGAGGCCGCCTCCAAGCTGCACGATCGCCAGCTCGCCAAGGAGATCGGTCTCGAGGACGAGGGCATTCTGCTGGTCGCGCAGGCCCGCCAGCAGATCGTCCTGCGGCAGCTCCTCGGGTGCGACCGCCACCCGCACGTTGCCGTTCTCGCGGCTCCCGCGTGCCACCAGCTTCACCCGGCGCCCTCCGGCCGCGACGGCCCGCACGCGCTCCCCCGTGAGATCGCCGACGCCAATGCGCTCCACGCCGTGCGGCGTGACCCGCGCCCCCATGAGCACGTTCGCCACCGCCGCCGCCTTGGCTGCGGCATCCCAGCCGTCCACGTCCAGCGAGGCGTCGGCCTCGGCGATCCCGGCCGCCTGCATCTCCGAGAGGGCCTCGTCGAACTCGCGGCCGTTCTCCATCGCCGTGATGATGTAGTTGGTCGTGCTGTTGACCACGCCGCGGAAGCCGAGGACCTGCACGGCCGGCATGGTCCGGGCCGCAAGGTTGAAGATCGGGATGCCGTCCATCACCGCGCCTTCGAACAGGAATCGCCGGCCGGCCTGCTCCGCGAGTGCCCCAAGCTCCTCGTAGGCGAATGCGACGGGCCCCTTGTTCGCCGTGATGACATCGGCGCCGCCGCGGAGCGCGGCGCGGACGTGATCCGTGGCGGGCTGCCCCCCTCGAACGTCCAGCACCGTCGTCTCCACGACGACCACCCGGCGGGCTTCGTCGAGCTGCCTCACGGCCTGCGTCACCTGGTGGATGAAGGCGGTGGAGTCGGAAGGTGCATCAGGGCGGCCAGGCAGGGAACTCGAATCGTCCAGAACGTCGACGCGTTCCCCCGCCTCCACCAGGGACAGCGCCCCGGCGACGTCCAGGCCGCGGGCGTTGCGCGCGGCACCGTGCCGGCCGGTCGTTATACCCACCACCCGCCATGCCACGCCGTGCATGCCGTGAAGAATGGCGGCCTTCTCTTCGAGCAGGCGGACGAAGCGGCGCCCGACGTTTCCGAACCCGACGAGAACCAGGTCGAATGTCTGCATGGTGGGAAGTTCCAGTAAACCGGTTTCACAACGAAACCACGAAGATCGACAACACCAAGGTCACCACGCTCACCAAGGCGTGATCTCTTCGTGTCCACCGTGTTCATCGTGGTTGTCTTCGTGGTCGACCGAGTTCGCTAGGTCGTCAACACGTCGTGCAGCCGTTCGAGGCCTTCGAACAGCTCCTTCGCCGTCCCGCCGAAGCCGATGCGCAGGTAGCCCTCCATCCCGAACTGATCGCCGGAGACGATCAGCGTGCTCTTCTCCTCGCGCAGCCGCGTGGTGAGCGTGGCGGAGGGGATCGGGCGGTGGTAGCGCACCCACACGATGGCGCCGGCTTCCGGAGGGACGAAGGAGAACTCGTCGGCGTGCGCGCGAAGCCATCGTTCGAGCGGCGGCCAGTTTTCACGGAGAATCCGGCGGGTCCGCTCGATGATGCGTGCCCTCCGATCCGGCGCGAGGGCCATCGACGCCAGGCGGTCGTTGACCGCGCCCGGCGCGATGCTCGTGTAGTCGTGATACGCCCAGGTGTTCTCCACGAAGTCGGGCGGGCCCACCACCCAACCGATGCGAAGCCCCGGGAGGCCGTAGGCCTTCGAAAGGCCGCTCGTCACGAGTGCCCGTTCGTACCGTCCCCACACCGAGGCGGTCTCGCGGCCGTCCAGCTCCGCGCCCCTGTAATCTCGTCCGAGAGGACCCACGTGCCGTGCCTGCCGGCTGCCCGGCAAATCTCGTCCAGGTCTCCATCGTTCAGCCGTGCGCCCGTTGGGTTGTCTGGGTTGCACAGCAGCAAGAGCTTCGTGCGCGGCGTGAGGAGCGACGGCAGGCGGTCGAGGTCCGGACGCCATCGGCCGTCGCGCTCCACAAGGGGCCACTCGGTCAGCCGGCCGGCAAACGCCCGCGCGAGTCCCCATGTCTGCATGTAGTTGGGCGCGAGCATCACTGCGTGGTCCGACGGCTCGAGAAGGCTCCAGGTGGAGACGAAGTTCGCTTCGGAACCGCCATTGGTCACCTCCACGTGCGAGGTTGACGCGCCCGGGTACATGGCGGCAATCCGCTGCCGAAGCGGGATGGTGCCGTTGGTCTGCGGGTAGCCGAGAAGAGTGCCGAGCAGACACTCGCGGTCCTCCTCGGTTTCCGCGAGCTCCGCCACGGTCATCGGGTGCACGCCGCTCTCGGAGAGGTTGATCTCGACCTGGTTCTCCCACGTGGACTGCATCCGTTCCATCACGAATCGTTCGATCTTCATCGTCTTCCTCGGTGGGGCTCCCCAATTAGACAATTGCCAAGGGCACAATCGTCAAGTGAATATAGGTCATGTTCTCCACCACCCGCGCGATCTTCTTCGACTTGGATGGCACCCTCGTCAACACCATCCCGCTCATCTTCGCCTGCTACGAGCACACCATTGGCGAGCACCTCCCGGGGTTCCGGCCGCCCCGCCAGGTGATCGTCGGCAACCTCGGGCGCTCCTTGAATGCGATCCTTCGCGACTATGCCCTTGCGGCGGGCATGACCAATCCCGACGGCGTCGGCGAAGCGATGGTCGAGACTTACCGGGCGTTCCAGCGGATGAACCTCGACCGCCTGATCCAGCCGTACGACGGCGTGCGCGAGGCCCTCGGCGAGCTGCGCGACCGCGGTTACCTTCTCGGCCTCGTGACCAGCAAGGTGGAGTGGGCGGCGCGGCTGTCCTACGACCGCTACGGCCTGGGTGAGTACCTGTCGGTGTCGGTCTTTCACGACGAGACGACGAGGCACAAGCCGGATCCGGAGCCGCTGTTGCTGGCCGCCAGCAAGGCGGGGATTCGACCCGGGCAGGCCGCGTACGTGGGGGATAGCGTCCACGACATGGCGGCGGGCAAAGCCGCCGGCATGCGCACGATTGGCGCGCTGTGGGGGCCGTTCGAGGCCGACGAGCTGACCGAGGCCGGCGCGGACATCCTGGCGAAGACGCCGGGCTCGCTGCCGGCCTTGCTGCCGGAGCAGGTCCCAACAGTGTGACCGTGTGATCCGCTAGCCACTGGCCACTAGTAGGCTAGAATCGATCATTCATGTTCTCCATGCCTGAGCGTCCCCTTCCCGACCTCTCAGCCGAAGAGATCCGCCGCTACAGCCGGCACTTGCTCCTTCCTGAGGTCGGCCTCGAGGGCCAGCGGAAGCTGAAGGCAGCCCGTGTCCTGTGCATTGGGGCCGGAGGCCTCGGCTCGCCGATTGCGATGTACCTGGCGGCCGCGGGCGTCGGGACGATCGGCATCGTGGACTACGACGTCGTCGATTTCAGCAACCTGCAGCGGCAGCTGCTGCACATGACTCGGGACGTCGGGCGCCTGAAAGTCGAGTCCGCAAGGGAGAGGCTGCAAGCGATCAACCCGGGCGTGCGTGTCGAAGCGTATGCCGAGGCGTTGAGCAGCCGGAATGCGCTGGCCCTGTTCGCCCGGTACGACTTGGTGGTGGACGGGACGGACAACTTCCCGACGCGCTACCTCGTGAACGACGCCTGCGTGCTGACCGGCAAGCCCTACGTCTACGGGAGCATCTTCCGGTTCGAGGGCCAGGCTGCCGTGTTTGCGGCGCCCGGCGGGCCCTGCTATCGCTGCCTCTACCCGGAGCCGCCGCCGCCCGACCTGGTGCCGACGTGCGCCGAGGGCGGTGTGCTTGGCGTGCTTCCGGGGATGATCGGGACGATCCAGGCGACCGAGGCGATCAAGATGGTGCTCGGCGCCGGGGAGCCGCTGGTCGGCCGCCTCCTGATTCTCGACGCGCTGAAGCTGCGGTTCCGCGAAGTTCGCTTGAGGCCGGACCCCGACTGTCCGGTGTGCGGCAAGAACCCGACCATTCGCGAGCTCCAGGACTACCAGGCGTTCTGCGGGGTGGCCGGCCCGGCGGCCGTCCACGAGGACGACTTCGACATCACGCCCCGGCAGTTGGAGGAATGGCTCGCCGCCGGCGACAAGCCGGTGCTCCTGGACGTGCGCGAGCCGATGGAGTTCAGCCTCACGCGCCTGGAGGGCGCGGTCCTCGTCCCCCTGGGCGAATTGCCCGCCCGCGTGAGAGAACTGGACGCCACGAAGCCGATGGTCGTCTACTGCCACCACGGCATCCGCAGCGTCCGGGCGGTCGAGTTCCTGAGGGCGGCCGGCCTGCGGGCCCGCAACCTCAAGGGCGGCATTGCCGCCTGGACCGACGAGGTGGACCCGACCCTGGTCCGGGACCGACCCGCCTCACTTGCTTTTCCCGCCTGAGCCTCATAAACTACGACTACCGAGGTCGTATATAAGGCTGAGCCTATGCTGAGGTTGTCGAAGAAGGCCGACTACGCGCTAATCGCCATGAAACACTTGGCCCTCCGGGAAGGCCAGGGCTCGTCGAGCGCCCGGGAGATTGCCGAGCAATATTCCATCCCGGTCGAACTCATGGCGAAGGTGCTCCAGCGGCTGGCTCGCCGGGGCCTCCTGGCTTCCCAACAGGGGACGCGGGGCGGGTACCAGCTCTCTCGCGACTCGGAGACCATTTCGGTCGCCGACGTGATCCAGGCGATCGACGGTCCCCTGACGGTGACGGCCTGCTCGGCCCACAGCCAGCGCTGCGGCCAGTTCGCCACGTGCAACGTGCGCGACCCGCTCTGGAAGATCCGGGAACGCATCCTCACCGCGCTGTCGACCTGCAGCGTGCACGAGATGGCGGCCGACAGTCAGGTTGTCGAATCGGCTGACGCGCAGCCCGTGGCGGACGCCGATTCCCCGCGCCTCGAGACTGACGCTGTCCCCCACGTCGGGTAACCGCCATGCCGAAGCTGCCAATCTACATGGACAACCACGCCACCACGCCGGTTGATCCGCGCGTGCTGGGGGCCATGCTGCCGTACTTCACCGATCGGTTCGGGAACGCCGCCAGCCGCAACCACTCCTTCGGGTGGCAGGCGGAGGAGGCGGTGGAAGTGGCGCGCAAGCAGGTGGCGGACCTGATTGGCGCGACGGCGAAGGAGATCGTCTTCACGAGCGGCGCCACCGAGTCCGACAACCTGGCGATCAAGGGCGCCGCCCACATGTACCGGGAGAAGGGCAACCACCTGATCACGGTGGTCACCGAGCACAAAGCGGTCATCGACACGTGCAAGCACCTCGAAACGGAAGGCTTCGAGGTGACCTACCTGCCGGTGTCGAGGGACGGCCTGGTCGACCTCGACCGGCTTCGCGCGGCGATCACGAACCGGACGATCCTGATCAGCGTGATGGCAGCGAACAACGAGGTGGGCGTACTGCAGCCCGTTGCCGAGATCGGGAAGATCGCGCGCGAGCGCGGCGTGCTCTTCCACACCGACGCGGTGCAGGCGGCCGGGAAGGTCCCGTTCGACGTCAACGGCATGAACGTGGACTTGGCCTCGCTCTCGGCCCACAAGATGTACGGCCCGAAAGGCGTGGGCGCGCTCTACGTGCGGCGCCGCAACCCGCGCGTGCTGCTGAGGCCGATCATCGACGGCGGCGGCCACGAGCGGGGCATGCGCTCCGGCACGCTCAACGTTCCCGGGATTGTCGGCATGGGGAAGGCGGCGGCAGTCGCCCGCGAGGAGATGGCGTCCGAGGCTGCCCGCGTGGCCGGCCTCCGCGACAGGCTGCTCGCCGGGCTTCGCCAGGGCCTCGACGAGATCTACGTGAACGGGTCGATGGAACATCGCCTGCCGGGGAATCTCAACGTCAGCTTCGCGTACGTCGAGGGCGAGTCGCTCCTGATGGGCGTCAACGACGTCGCGGTCTCGTCCGGGTCCGCCTGCACGTCCGCCACCCTCGAGCCCTCCTACGTGCTGAAGGCGCTCGGGATCGGCGACGAGCTGGCGCACTCCTCGATCCGCTTCGGCCTCGGGCGCTTCAACACGGAAGAGGAAGTGGACTACGTGGCGGGCAAGCTGGTGTCGGTGGTGCGCCGGCTGCGCGAGATGTCGCCGCTCTACGAGCTGGCGCGCGAGTCGGCGAAGAACTGAGCGTTTCAAGTTGTGAGTTGTGAGCCAGGGTCGGCGAAGTCCCGGGTCTTGAATGCCGAGTTGTCGGCGTCCTGAGTCGGAACTCATGACTCGCAACTCATGACTCGGAACTGGCCCGAGGGGGTCTGCATGTCGTACTCCGAGAAGGTGATCGAACACTACAACAACCCGCGCAACGTCGGGTCGCTGCCCAAGGACGACGCGACGGTGGGGACGGGCCTGGTCGGCGCGCCGGAGTGCGGCGACGTGATGAAGCTGCAGGTGCGGGTCAACCCCGAGACCGGCGTGATCGACGACGCGAAGTTCAAGACGTTCGGCTGCGGGTCGGCGATCGCGAGCTCGAGCCTTGCCACCGAGTGGCTGAAGGGCAAGACGCTGGACGAGGCGCTGCAGATCAAGAACGTGGACATCGTCCAGGAGCTGAGCCTGCCGCCGGTGAAGATCCACTGCTCGGTGCTGGCCGAGGACGCCATCAAGGCGGCCATCGCCGACTACAAGCGGAAGCAGGCCGAGGAAGCGGAAAAGAAGACTGCGTGAGGGTGAACGCGATGGGCATCCAGATTACCGAGACGGCCGCCCGCCGGATCAAGCTCCTGATGGACAAGCAGGGCATGACCGAGGGCGGGCTGCGCGTGGGCGTGAAGGGCGGCGGCTGTTCCGGCCTGAGTTACACGTTCGCCTGGGAGAAGCAGGCGCGCACCGGCGACGAGATCATCGACGGCCCCGACGGCATCAAGGTGTTCGTGGACAAGAAGAGCCTGCTCTTCCTGAACGACACGGTGCTCGATTACGACACGGCGCTCATGAGCAAGGGGTTCGTGTTCCAGAACCCGAACGCCAAGAGCACGTGCGGTTGCGGAACGTCGTTCCAGGTGTAGGCGTTCGGTAGCAGGCAGCAGGCGGCGCGCAGCAGGCAGCAAGTTGCGCGGGTCTCCTGCCAGCGTCCGGCTCTCGGCATTCTGCATTGTGCATTCTGCATTCTGCATTCTCTCGGACCGAGCCCCCGCTGCGGTCGCGTCATGCCCACTGAACCGCGCGCGCTGACCCTGCAGTCCTGCCGGCACTGCGGGGCGGGCGCCCCGACCGAAGTGCACTTCTGCCCGCAGTGCGAGCGAATACTCACGCTCGCGCGCCACGGCGACTACTTCAGCTTCTTCGGCCTGCCGCGAAAGCTGACGGTCGACCTGGCGGACCTGGAGCGCAGGTTCCGGGACCTGAGTCGCCGCTTTCACCCGGACTACTACTACAACGCCTCGCCGGCCGAGCGCCTCGCGAGCCTGGAGCGCGCCTCGTATCTCAACGACGCGTATCGCGTCCTGAGGCAGCCGCTCGACCGCATCGAGTACCTGCTGAAGCTCGAAGGCATGGCGGCAGGCGGCCACCAGGCGTCACAGCCCGGGCAGGGGATGCTCGACGAAGTCTTCACCCTCAACGAGGAGCTCGACGAGATTCGCGCCGCCCGCTACGCCGGCGCGCCCGGGGCGGTCCTGCGCGAGCGCCTGGCGGCGGCACGGCGGCCGATCGACGGCCGGGCGGAGCGCCAGGAGCGGCAGCTCGACCAACTCGCGCTGCGCTGGGACGCGCAGCTCGACGCCGATGCCCCGGCGGCCGAACGCCAGGTCACGCTCGAGGCGCTGAAGAGCCTGCTCCAGGAGCGTAGCTACATCGCGAACCTGTTGGCCACGGTCCGGCGCGAAGAAGAGGGGTTGTAGGCGATGTCGCAGGTCGTCGGAATCGATCTCGGCACTACCAATAGCCTTGTCGCCTGCGTCGAGGGCGGCAAGCCGGTGATCATCCGCGACGGCTCGGGCGACGGGCTGCTCCCCTCCATCGTCTCGCTCGACCCCGGCGGCACCGTCTACGTCGGGCGCGAGGCGCAGCGCCGCCTGCTGACCGACGCCCACCGCACCGTGTACTCGGTGAAGCGGTTCATGGGCCGCGGCCCGGACGACGTCCGTGGCGAGGCGGAGCACTTCCCGTTCAGGGTGGAGGGGCAGGGGTCGGGCGTCGTGCGCATCGGCCTCGGCGACCGCCACTTCACGCCCCCCGAGATCTCGGCATACATCCTCCGGGAATTGAAGCAGCGCGCCGAAGGGTACTTCCAGGAGAGGGGCGAGTTCGATTTCGAGGTGGACCGAGCGGTGATCACCGTCCCGGCCTACTTCAACGACGCCCAGCGGACCGCCACGCGCGACGCCGGCCGCATCGCCGGCCTCGAGGTGCTGCGGATCATCAACGAGCCGACGGCAGCCTCGCTCGCCTACGGCCTCGACCGCCGCGAGGCCGGGACGATCGCGGTCTACGACCTCGGCGGCGGGACCTTCGACATCTCCCTCCTGCGCGTGGAGGACGGAGTCTTCCAGGTGCTCTCCACCAACGGGGACACCCACCTGGGCGGCGACGACATCGACCAGTTGCTGGTGACGCTGATCGTCTCCGCCATGGTCGCGGCGGGGCACGCCCCGGCCGTGGCGCAGGGCAACCTCGCCTCGGGCCCGGAGCTGTTGCAGTCCATCCGCCTCGCAGCCATCCAGGCCAAGTGGGACCTCTCCGACAGCACCGAGGCGGAGATCCGCGTGAACCTCCCGGGCTCTTCGGGGAGCCCCCTCTTCACCCGGGCCATCACGCGCCCCGAGTTCGAGGCGTTGATTCGGCCCGTGATCGACCGCACCCTGGAGCCGTGCCGGCAGGCGCTCGCGGATGCGGGCCTCGAGCCGCGGCAAATCGACGAGGTCGTCCTGGTCGGGGGGTCGACGCGGATCCCGATGGTGCGCCGCGCGGTCGAAGAGCTCTTCGGCCGCACGCCGCACGTGGACCTCAACCCGGACGAGGTCGTGGCGCTCGGCGCCGCCGTCCAGGCCGGCATCATGGTGAGCGGCAACCGCGACATGCTGCTGCTCGACGTCACGCCCCTTTCGCTCGGCATCGAGACGATGGGGGGGGCGATGTCGAAGATCATCCTGCGCAACTCGACCATCCCCGCCAGCGGCACCGAGATGTTCACCACGTTCGTGGACAACCAGACGGCCGTGGACATCCACGTGCTGCAGGGCGAGCGCGAGCTGGTGGACGACAACCGGTCGCTCGCGCGCTTCAAGCTGCGCGGCATCCCCCCGATGCCGGCCGGCCTCCCGCGCATCCAGGTGCGGTTCCAGATCGACGCGAACGGGATCCTCAGCGTCTCGGCCCGCGAGCTGCGCACCGGCATCGAGCAGGCGATCGAGGTGAAGCCCTCTTACGGCCTGACCGACGAGGAGGTGGAGCGCATGCTGCTCGAGTCGTTCGAGCACGCCCAGTCCGACGTCGAGTCGCGCCTGCTCATCGAGGCGCGCAACGAGGCCGAGACGGTCATCCGCGCCACGGAGAAGGCACTGCGCAGCCCCGACGTGGCCGCAGCGCAAAACGACCTGGCGCCTGGCGAGCTGACCGCCATCCAGTCGGCGCTCGAGTCGCTGCGCGGCGTGATGGGCGGCGGCGACCGCGCGGCGGTCGAGCAGAAGACGCAGGTCCTCAACGACGTCACGCGCCATCTCGCCGAGGTGCTGATGAACCGCAGCGTCCGCGCGGCGCTGTCGGGGAAGAACATCGACGGGATCTGAACGGGCGGAGGGCGGAAGGCGGAGCCCGGCGAGGGAGGCGATGCGGCCGCTCCAGCCCCGGTTCGGCATTCGCCGCGGAGAACGTTCGATGGAGAACGCGTGCCGAAAGTGACGTTCGTGCGTGACGGCGTGTCCTCCACGTTCGACGTGGATCTCCACGCGATGCCGTATCAGCATCACGGCCTGCCGGCGTCGCTGCTCGACGTCGCCCTCAACGTCGGCGTCACGCTCGAGCACGTGTGCGGCGGCAACTGTGCCTGCACGACCTGCCACGTGATCGTCCGTTCCGGCATGGAGAACCTGAGCGAGATGGAAGACGACGAGGCGGACCGCCTCGACACCGCCTGGGACCTCACGCCGCGCTCCCGCCTCGCCTGCCAGGCCATCGTCCGCGGCGACGTCGCCTGCGAGATCCCGGCGTACACGAGGAACTACGTCGAAGAAGGCGGCGGGATTACGCTGGGGCGCAAGGGGTGACCGGGCGGGCCAGCGAAGTGAGAATTGAGAATTGAGAATTGAGAATGTAGAAGGGATCACGCTGTCACGCTGAGGGCTGAAGCGTTCTATGAAATGGTCTGATGCAGAAGACATCGGGATCGCGCTGTTCGAGTCGTACCCGGAGAAGGACCCGCTGACCGTGCGCTTCACCGATCTGCGGCAGTGGGTAGTGGCGCTGCCCGGATTCGACGACGCGCCAGACGCGTCGAGCGAGGGCAAGCTCGAGGCGATCCAGATCGCGTGGTACGAGGAGTGGAAGGAGGGGCAGTAGAAACCGGCTTTAGGCTTTGGGCTCTTGGCTTTGGCCAGACCACACTGATAGCGTCTCAGGCGATCTGCCGAGAGCCCTGAGCCTTGAGCCGGCGTGATCCCCCCAGAGCCTAAGGCCCAGAGCCTGAAGCCGAGCGTGGCCGGCGCTCCAGCGGCAAGGTCGAGCCGCCTACCGCAATATCACGCCGGCCATTTCTTCCGCCGCGTCCACCACGCGCGGACCCGGCACGACGAAGCGATCCCCAACCAGCACGTAGACGCGGCCGGCGCGCACCGCGGGCACCGCCGGCAGGACGTTCCACGCCTCCCGCTCGCGTTTCAGCTCCTCCTCCGCCACCGACCGCCCGTAGCGCAGGTCGATGATCACCTCGGGTGCCGCGGCGAGGATGGCCTCGGTGCTCACGCGAAGCGACTCGCGCCGCTCGCCGCCGTAGACGTTGTCCCCGCCTGCCAGCTCGACGATGTCGTGCAGGAAGCCCACGCCACCGCTCGCGTCGATCGAGCGCAGCGTGCCCGGGTCGTGGCCGAACACCAGCAGCGTGCGCGGCCGCGGCCGCCCGGCCGCCTGCTGCTTCACCACCTCCAGGCGCCGCTCGAGCGCGCTCGCCGCCGCCTCCGCTTCCCGCTCCCGTCCCACCAGTGTTCCCAGCCTCCGCATCGTTCCCATGACGTTGTCCAGGCCGCCAAGCGTGTATGAAAACGTCCGGATCCCGACACGTTCCAGTTGCGCCCGCACATCGTCTTGAGAGCCGTGCAGGACCGCGAGGTCGGCACGCAGCCCGATGATGCGCTCGATGTCCGGGTCGAGCAACGCGCCAATCTTGGGCAGCGAGCGGACCTCGGGCGGCCACGTGTCGTAGCTGCCCACGCCGACCACCAGCGGCCCCGCCCCGATGGTGAACAGCATCTCGGTGACGGCGGGGACAACGGACACGATGCGGGAGGGGTGGGCGGCGGCGTTCACCGCGGGCTTCGATGGTGGGGGGGCGGAGGCCTCGCACGCCGCGACGGCAAGCGTCAGCGCGACGACCCCCACCGCCAGCGCACTTCGAACCTCCTTCATCAGCGTTCCACCCTCAGCGTGACAGTGTGATCTAACCGTGAACCGTAGACCGTCAACGGTCCATTCCAGCCGCTCCGTCTCTTCTCAATTCTCCATTCTCAATTCTGGCGCATCACCGCTGCCGCAGCAGCAGCCACAGGAAGAACGGCCCCCCGATCATCGCCGTGAGGATGCCCACCGGCAGCTCCATCGGCGACATCACGCTGCGAGAGAGGACGTCGCAGCCCACGAGGAATGCGGCGCCGAACAGCGCCGACGCCGGCAGCACCACGCGGTGGTCCGACCCCACCATCAGCCGGACCATGTGCGGGACGATGATCCCGATGAAACCCACGGGGCCGCCGAGCGAGACCGCCGCGCCGGTGGCCAGCGATGCGCTGAAGAAGGCGAGCCGTTGCGCGCGGACGACGTCCACCCCGCGCGCTGCGGCCGCGTCGGCCCCAAGCGTCAGCAGGTTGAGCACGCGCGGCAACCACGCGAAGGACGCGAAGGCCAGCAGCGTGAAGGGCAGCGACGCGAGGATCGGCGTGTAACCGGCAACGTCGAGGTCGCCCATCAGCCAGCGCACGGTCCGGAATGTCTGCGAGAAATCGGCCAGGTACTGGATGAAGAGGATGAGCGACGAGAAGAACGCGTTGAGCGTGATGCCGGCCAGCAGCAGGACCTCCGTGGAGAGACCCTGCCGGCGGACCGTGGACAGGGCGTAGACGATCGCCACGGCGCCAAGCGCCCCGGCGAAGCTCGCGATTGGGACGGAGGAGACGCCGGCGAAGGCGAGCGAGACCGGGAAGGTGATGGCCAGCATCGCACCGAGCGCCGCGCCCGCGGACACGCCAAGCGTGAATGGCGTCGCGAGAGGGTTGCGCAGCAGCGCCTGGAACACGACGCCGGCCGTCGCGAGCGCGCTTCCAACGAGCGCAGCGGCGATGGTTCGGGGCAGGCGGGCCACGAAGAATATTTGCGCGTCGGGGTTCTCGGCGAAGGGAATCGACCGGTCGAAGACGCGCCGCAGCGACAGCGGCGTGGACCCGACCAGGGGCGCCAGGGTGCAGGCCCCGAGCGCCGCCAGGCCGAAGACGAGCACGGTGAGGAACACGCGGCGCTTGAGGGACATTCACACCCTCCGGATCGGCACCACGGTCACGTGCCCGGCGCGGTCGTTGAAGCCGACGTCGGCCTCGACTTCGTACAGGCGGAGGATGTTCTCGCGGGTCAGCGCGTCGCGCGTCGGTCCGGTGCCAAGCACTCGCCCCGCGCGCACGAGCACCAGGTCCGTGCACAGCGCCGCGGCGAGGTTCAGGTCGTGCGTCGCCACGACCATGGTCACGCGCCGCTCGGCATTCAGGCGGCGAAGGAGCGCGGCAATCTCCAGCTGGTAGCCGGGGTCGAGCGCCGCCGTCGGCTCGTCGAGGAGCATGACGCCGGCGGCCTGCGCGAGGGCGCCGGCGATGATCACCCGCTGCTTCTCGCCGCCGCTCAGCGTGGCGAAGGGGCGGTCGGCCAGGTCGAGCGTCCCGGTCGAACCAAGCGCCTCCCGCGCGATCGCCACGTCGTCGCGCCCCTCCATCTCGAAGGGCCCGAGGTGGGGGAAGCGGCCCATCAGGACGATTTCCTGCACGGTGAAGTCGAACGCAAGGCGGGTTTCCTGGGGGACGACGGCGATGCGGCGGGCGAGTTCCCGCCGCGAGAACGAATGCAGGTCGCGGCCGCCGAGCATCACGCGGCCCGAGGACGGCCGGAGCAGCCCGGCCAGCAGCCGCAGCAGCGTCGTCTTGCCCGACCCGTTGGGGCCGATGATGCCGACCAGGCCGCCCTCGGCCACCGACACCGACACGCCGTGCACGCCGGCCCGGGCGGATGCTCGGTCGGTGCCTGCTCGGACTCCGCCATCGACGCGCAGGGGCGGACCTTGTGTCCGCCCTGACACCTGCGCGCCGTATTCGTATGTGACGTTATCGGCCTGCAGCAAGCCGCACCCCGACTGTGACGGTGCGTCCCAGGGCCGGGAAACCGAACGTCTCCTCGTACTGCGAGTCGAGCAGGTTGTTCACCCGGCCGAAGAACTCGAGCGTGCGAGCGAGCCTCCAGGCAGCACCGGCGTCCACCACCGAGTAGCCGGGGTTCTCGAACAGGCCCCCGAACAGGCCGAAGGAGGGCTCGATGTCCAGCGTCCGGCCCCTCGCGCCCAGCCGGCCGAAGGCGGTCAGCGGCCCGCGCGCGAACACGACGTCCAGCGAGCCCTGGTGACGCGGCCGCCGGAGCAGCGGGTCGCCGACCTGGAACGGCGGAGGCGCCACGCCGGCGCGGTCCACCGCGAGGATCTCCGTGTCGAGGAAGGTGTACGTCGCCCGCACGTCCAGGCCAAAGGGCGTCCGCAGCGCCGCCGAGGTCTCGACGCCTCGCGACAGGGCGTTCGAGATGTTGTCGGTGCGGTACTGGCTGGCATCGGCGAGGAGCGGGCCGACCGCGACGATCAGGTTGTCGTAGCGGCTGGCGAAGGCCGTGGCGCCCAGCACCAGGCGGTCGCCGAGCAGCGCCTGGTCCACGCCCGCCTCCACGCTGCGGCTCCGCTCGGGCTGGAGATCGGGGTTGTCGGTGAACGCAATCTCCAGTCCGTCCGGCGCGCGCATGCCGGTCCCGGCGGAAGCGTGGATCCGCGTCCAGGAGAGCACGCTGCCGGAGCGCGGGATTGAGAAGGCGCCGGACACGCGGGGGCTGAATGCGCTGTCCTGGTGAGCGCCGAACGTGGGCCGCGGCGAGAAGGGGTCGAGGCTCCGTGCGAGAGCGTCCCTCCGGACCCGCTCGGCGCGCAGCCCGGCGGTGAGCGTCAACTGGCTGTGCGGGACGAGCCGCACCTCGGCGAAGCCCGCGAGGGCGCCGCGGTCGATCGGCACCGGCTCGAATTCCTCGCCGGTGATGAACGTGCTCGTGGCCCGCTCGGTCAGCCATTCCCCGCCGAACGACACCGCGGCAGACGAGGCGAGGTCGAACGTGGCTGCGGCCCGCGCGTCCACGCGGCGGGTGCTGCTCGCCGAGAGACCGAAGATGCTGTCGAAGTCGTACTGCTGGTCGAAATAGCCGCCCGAGGCCGTCAGCCGGCCCCGCCCGCCGGTGCCCGGCAGCGACTGCAGCCAGCGCCCGCCGTACTGGCGCTGTGTCGTCACGCCCCGCGACAGGCGATCCACCTCCGTGTAGGCGCCGATCGGGTTCGACCCGAACGGCCCCGGGTAGCCGCGCTCGTGGGAGGAGAGGCGCGCGGTGAAGCGGAGGTCGGTGCCCGACGCCGGGCGCCAGCTGCCGGAACCCGAGAAGTCCTTCTGCAGCAGGTCGTCGTTGCTGACCGTCTCGCCGGTTGCCGGCGCGATGCCCGTGAAGCCGTCGCTGGCCCACCTCCCCAGCGCGGCGCCCCAGCCGACCCGGCCGTGCGAGCCCCAGGTGCCGGCCGAGAGGCGCAGCGTGTCCTGGCTGCCGCCCTCGAACATGCCCTCGGCGCGCGGCCGGCCTCCGTGCCGGGTCACCACGTGAACGACGCCGCCGACGGCGTCGGCACCGTAGAGCGCGCTCTCCGGGCCGCGCACCACCTCGATCCGCTCGACGTCGGCCCCCGGCAGCGTCGAGAAGTCGAAGCCGCCGCCGAAGCTGTTCAGCTTCATCCCGTCCACGAGGACGGCCGTGAAGTCCGACTCGCCCCCCCTGGGGAACAGCGAAGTGACGCTGCCACGCCCGCCGTTCCTCGAGACGGAGAACCCGGGCACGGCGCGAAGCGCGTCGGCCGGCGACTCGACCTGCCGCGCGTCGATGTCGTCGCGCGGGAGCACCGCGATGGAGGTGGCCGTGCGGGTGAGCGGCATCTCGACCTGGGCGGCCGAGACGACCACCGATTCGACGAGCGCCGAGAGCCGGAGCGAAACGGTCAACTCGAGCGGGTGCCCGGCGGCAACGTCGGCGGGCACGGGGTCCGCTATCAGGCCTGCGGCCGAAACGCGCACCTCGTAGCGGCCGGGCGGAACAGCCGGGAATCGGAACTGGCCGAGAGAGTTGGCCTCGGTCCGGGCGACGATGCCGACCGCGGTTGCGAGCAGCACCTGCGCGCCTGGGACGCGACTGCCGGCGGGATCGACGACGGTCCCGACGACCGTGCCGGTCTCCTCGCTATCGGGAAGCCTCGAGGCTCGAGATGAAAGGTCGTGTTCGAACACGGCGCACGGGAGCGGGTGACCATTCGACAAGTGGTCAATCGCTCCCTTGCCAGTTGATGGAGTGGCGCCAAGGAGCGCCGCCAGGGAGAGGCAGGCCAGAACCATGGGAATGTCCTTCGGCGTTCTACGCGCCGATCGCCGGCGGTGAGAATCGGGACCGATGGAGTCGGGAGACTTTGCTGCGAGCGAGAAGCAGAGTCTCCCGGCCCCGTCGGTCTCCGACGCCTCATCGTCGGGGTCTGGGACGTGCCGGGCGGCCAGGTTTCCTGACTCGCGGATCCGGGCGGAACGCTGTCGCCTTCCCATGCCCTGGGGGCACAGTGGCGGGGTCTCTCGCGGAAACCCTCTACGGCGTTCGCTCCCCGCTTACAGTGGCGTGACCGTGTGGGTTTTTCACCCACTTCGCTTGGACGCCGGCAAAACGTCGGTTGCGGCGGCCAGTATAACACGCGCGAAACCTCTGGTTTTGGGCTTCATGACTCCGGAAAGGCTTGCCTCCTAAGTCCTCGACCGTTACGATAGAAGAATCCAGACCAAAATGGTCCTATTGACCAGGAGGACAGACACTTGGCCCACGAACTGCCCCCGCTCCCCTACGCGTACAACGCCCTCGAGCCGCATATCGATGAGCAGACGATGCGGATTCACCACGACAAGCATCACGGGACGTACGTCACCAACCTCAACAGTGCTCTCGAGAAGCACGCCGATCTGCAGGGCAAGTCTGCCGAGGACCTGCTGCGCGGGATCAACGCGGTGCCCGAGGCCATTCGCACGGCCGTGCGCAACAACGGCGGCGGCCACGTCAACCACTCGATGTTCTGGGAGATCATGACGCCGGGCGGCGGCGCCTTCGGCGGCCCCATCGCCGACGCGATCAAAGGGACGTTCGGCGGCGTGGACGCGTTCAAGGAGCAGCTGAACAAGGCCGGGCTGGCGCGCTTTGGCAGCGGCTGGGCCTGGCTCGTGCAGACCTCCGACGGCAAGCTCGCGGTGGAGAGCACGGCGAACCAGGACAGCCCGCTGATGGAAGGGAAGTGGCCGGTGTTCGGGATCGACGTGTGGGAGCACGCCTACTACCTGAAGTACCAGAACCGCCGCGCCGACTACCTCAACGCGTGGTGGAACGTCGTCAACTGGGACGTCGTCGGCAGGCGCCTGAAGTAAGCCTCGGGTCCGCGCGCGACGGGATCAGGTAGCGAGGTGACAACTGGCGACTTGGCAAATGGCCAAGTGGTCTGTTGTTCCCTTGCTCCCTGACTCGATTCTCGGTTCGTCACCCCCCGTGCAGCCTCCCGATCTCCCCCGCGATCTCCTCGAACGTCGGGAACTCGAACTGCCACGACGCGACGAAGCTGTAGCGGATGATGCCGCCCCTGTCGATGAGGAACAGCGCGGGGCGGGCGATGTTCCAGGCGTCGAGACCCACCGGGTGCCAGACGCCGTACGCCTTCACCGTGTCGCGCGAGTCGTCTATGAGGATCGTGAAGGGGAGGTTGTGCTCCGCGTAGTAGCGGCGCACCTTCTCGGATCGCTGCGCCACGATGGCGGCAACCTGCACGCCGACTCTCAGGTAGTCGGGGGAGTGTCGAGCCAGTTCACCGAACTGGCGCCGGCAATTGGGTCACCAGGTGCCGCGGTGAAAGGCCAGCAGCAGCGGCCCGAGCGACAGGAAGTCGTCCAGGGACTTGCGGAACCCGTCCTGGGTGGACAGCTCGAAATCGGGGGCACGGGAGCCAGGCGGCAAGGACGGGTGCTTCATGGCATTTCTTGATCTCTTGATTTGCTGATTTGTTGATTTGGTTTGTTGATTGGCCGATTGGTTGATTTGGGAACTGGTGCGGCAGACTGCGGATCGCGCCAAATCCTGAACTGTCCCAATCTCCCAATCAAATCACCAAGTCAACAAATCAGAAGATCAACAAATGACACCTAGAACAGGATCACTTCCACGACTTCACCTTTTTCGACGATATCCGTCTGAGCGCCAATCTCGATGTACCCGTCCGCCTGCGACATGCTCGTGATGTCGCCCGAGGCCTTGAAGGCGGGCATCGCGATGCCGTCCACGATCCGGACCGTGTAGAACTGGTGGCGGCCGGTGGTCGAGACCACGCGCTGGCCGAGCGGGACGCGGACCGAGCGCTGCACGGTCACGGGGAGTCGGGCCAGCCGCCGGAGCAGCGGCACCAACAGCATGTAGCCGTTCGACAGGCACGAGGTCGGGTAGCCCGGCATCCCCAGCACCGGCTTGCCCTCGATCAGGCCGAAGAGCGTGGGTTTGCCCGGCTTCACCGCGATGCCGTGGAACACCACCTCGCCCCGGTGTGCGATGGCGTCGAGGATGAGGTCGCGCTCCCCCACGGAGCTGCCGCCGGAGAAGATGACCAGGTCGTCGGCGAGGCAGGCGTCGAGCGCCCGCCCGAGGTCCTCGAGCGTGTCGGCCGCCGTCGGGTGCGGGACCGGGATCCCGCCGTTCTCCTCGATGATGGCGCTGAGCGTGAAGCGGTTGATGTCGTAGATTTGCCCGGCGCCGAGGGGCCGGCCCGGCTCGATGATCTCGTTTCCCGTCGAGAGCAGCGCGACGCGGGGACGCGCGAAGACCTCGACGCGGTCCATGCCGAGCGCGGCGATCGCGCCCACGCGGCTCGGGGTCAGGTGGTCACCTGGCTCGAGCAGCGGCTGGCCCGTTCGGATGTCGGCGCCCTGCCTTCCCACGTTCTGGCCCGGGTAGACGGGGCTGAACACGCGCACGTCGTGGCCGCCGTCCTTCTCCGTCTCCTCCACCATCACGACCGCATCGGCGCCCTCGGGCATCGGCGCGCCGGTGGCGATCTCGATGCAGGACCCGGCCGACACGGCCTTCGTCGGGACCTGGCCCGTGTAGACCTTCTCGACGCTCTTCAGGATCCGCGGCTCGAACTGGCCGGCGCCGAAGGTGTCCTGTGCGATGACGGCGAAGCCGTCCATGGCGGCGCGGGCGAAGGGCGGGACGTCCTGGGTGGCGACGATCTCCCGCGCGAGCACGCGGCCGTGGGCCTCCCCGAGCGGAACGGTCTCGATCCGCTCCACGGGCCGCGCGGCCTCGGCCATCAGCGCGCGCGCCTCCTCGAGGGGGATCGTCTCGCGGATGGGGCGCATCGACGTCTTGTTCATGACAGTGGGCAGTGGACAGTTGGCAGTGGGCAGCAAATCACGGCGTAGCGGCGTGACGGTGTGATCTGACCAGCCCACCGCCCACCGCCCACTACTTCCTACCGCGAAGCCTCCCTCACCAAGTGCCCCAGCTCCGGCAGCACCAGCTTCGTCATCGCGAGCCGGACGGCGTTCTCCGACCCGGGCAGCGAGATGATGACGCGGCCCTTGGCCAGGCCCGCGCAGGCGCGGCTCAGCATGGCCGCCGACCCGATCTCCTGGTAGGAGAGCATGCGGAACAGCTCGCCGAAGCCGTGCAGGCGCTTCTCGAGCAGCGCGTCGATGGCCTCGAACGTCGTGTCGCGCGACGTGATGCCGGTGCCGCCCGTGGTGATGACCACCTGGGTGTCGCGGTTGGCCAGCTGCGCCTCGATGGCCGCCCGCACCTGGTCGGGCTCGTCGCGGACGATCTTCGTGCCGACCACCTGGTGGCCGCCGGCGAACAGGAGGTCGAAGATCGCGCGTCCGCTGGTGTCGTCGGCTTCAGTGCGGGTGTCGCTGATTGTCAGGATGTAGCAGTTGGCGACCGCGGGCGACTGGGCCTTGTGCTCGAGGTGTCCCATGGGAGGATTCTTAGCACTTCCCGTGCTAGCATTCGGCCGCTATGCCTACGCGCCGAACCGTCCTCATGCTGTCGTTCCTGGCCGTGCTGTCGGCGGCCTTCCTCGCCGCCTCCGCGGACCCGCCGCGCCCGCCGCTCGACAAGGCCGGCGAGAAATGGGTGCAGGACACCCTCAAGCGCATGACGCTCGACGAGAAGGTCGGGCAGCTGCTGGCGCCGGCGATCAATTCCGCCTACACGCCCACCGACAGCGACATCGAGGAGCAGAAGCTGCACCTGGTGCGCGACCTGCACGTCGGCGGCATCCACGTCTTCGGGACGGCCGAGACGTTCCCCCAGGCGATGCTCAACCCGAACTACGGGAACGGCAGCGCCAGCCGGAAGGGGGACCCTTACGCGGCCGCCGTGCTCCTCAACCGGCTGCAGCAGGCGGCGAAGATCCCGCTGATGACGACGGCCGACTTCGAGGGCGGCACCAGCTACATCCTCAACGGCGGCACGCGCTTTCCCGCGGGCGATGGTGATCGGCGCCAGCCACGACCCGCAGCTGGCATTCCGCGCGGGGCAACGTGCGGCCAGCGAAGGGCGGGCGGTGGGCGTGATGGTGGACTTCTACCCCGTCCTCGACGTCAACAACAACCCGCGTAACCCGATCATCAACATCCGCTCGTTCGGCGAGGATGTCGGCCTGGTGTCCGAGATGGGCCGCGCGTTCATCAAGGGAATCCAGGCGGGCGGGATGCTGGCGACCGCCAAGCACTTCCCGGGACACGGCGACACGAACGTGGACACGCACCTGGGCCTCGCGGTGATCGAGCACCCGCGCGAGCACCTCGACAAGGTGGAGCTGCCGCCCTTCCGCATGGCCGTGGAGGAAGGCGTGGATGCCTTCATGTCCACGCACATCATCCTGCCAGCGCTGGACCCGTCGCCCGGCGTGCCGGCCACGCTCAGCCGGCCTATCCTCACGGGCCTGCTGCGCGGCGAGATGAAGTTCGACGGCCTGATCTTCACCGACGCCATGGACATGTACGCCATCTCGAAGAACTTCGGCAACGCCCAGGCGGCGATGATGGCCGTGAAGGCCGGCGTGGACTTCGTGCTCGTCATGCCCGACCCCGACGCGGCGTTCGCGGCGATCAAGGCGGCCGTGCAGTCGGGCGAGATCCCGCGAGGCGCAGGTGAACGCGTCGGTGGAACGAATCCTGCGGGCGAAGGCGCGGCTGGGCCTGCACCGCAACCGCCTGGTGGACATCCCGGCGATTGCGACGAGGTTCGGCGGCCGGGCGAACCAGGATGCAGCCGCCGAGATCTGCGAGCGCGGCATCACGCTGCTGAAGGACGAGCGGAACCAGGTGCCGCTGAGGGTGCCGAAGGACGCGCAAGTCCTCTACCTGTCGGTCATCGACTATGCGAGCGGGTGGCGCGAGGGCGTCGCCCAGCCGGACGTTCATCCCCTCGCTGAAGCTGCGGTGGCCCAACGTGACGGCGATCGAGGTGTCGGACCGGACGACGCCCTCCGAGATGGAGCTGGTGCGCGCGCTGGCCACGGCGCGCCGACGCGGTGGTGGCGTCGGTCTTCGTGCGCATTGCCTCCTACAGCGGGCGGATGGACCTGACGCCGGCGCAGTCGGGCCTGCTCGAGTCCATCGCGGCCGACCCAAAGAAGCCGTTTGTCACGGTGCTCTTCGGCAACCCCTACACGGCGATGCCGCTCTCGAAGCTGCCCGCGCTGCTGGTCACCTACGAGCAGTTCGACGCGATGGAGGCGGCGGCGGTGCGGGCGGTGGCGGGGGAGATCGCGATCGGCGGCAAGCTGCCGATCACGATGCCCGGGGTGTTCCCGGCCGGCACGGGCCTGGCGCGCGAGGCGATCGCGCCGCGGCTCGACGCGCGGCCCGCGCCGGCAACGCCCGCCTTCGCCCCCGGCGTGGCACGCCGGGGCGAGCCCGGGCTCACGTTGCCACGCGTGCTCCGCGAGAGGAAGCCGAACTACACCAGGGAGGCGATGAGGGCCAAGGTTCAGGGCACCGTCGTCATGGAGCTCGTCGTGCGGGCCGACGGGACCGTAGGGGACGTGCGAGTCCTGCGATCGCTCGACCAGGCCTACGGCCTCGACGAGCAGGCGGTCAAGGCGGTGAAGGAGTGGCGCTTCGCGCCGGGGACGAAGGACGGCAAGCCGGTGCCGGTGGCGGTCGAGATCGAGATGACGTTCACGCTGAAGTAGGGCAGACCTGGCCTGCCCTGAGCGAGCGGGCCTGTCGCGGCGAGTCGAAGGGTCAACTCTCCCGCGTCAATTCCTCCAGCACCCGCTGTATCGCGTCCGGGCTTGCCGGCTTTGCCAGGTGCCGCGAAAACCCGGCGTTCGCCGCGCGCTCGAGGTCCTCGGGCAGCGCGTAGCCACTGAGCGCAACCAGTGTCGCGCGGGCCAGCGAGGGGTCGGTCCGAAACGCGGCGGCCACCTCGTACCCGTCCATGCCGGGCAGGCCGATGTCGCAGAGGACGACGTCGGGCTTGAAGGAGCGGGCCAGCGCCAGGCCCTCCCGGCCGTCGTGCGCGACCTCGACGAGGTGACCCAGGATCGACAGCACGGCGCGAAGGCTGTCGGCGGCGTCGGCGTAGTCCTCGATGACCAGGACTCTTCGTCCGCCCGATTGTGTCCCCATGCGCGGTGAGCCGGCCTCGGTCACCGCCGTGGCGTCGAGCGGCACTTCGACGACGAACTCTGAGCCCTGTCCGGGGCCGGCGCTGTGCGCGCACACCTCGCCGCCGTGCATCTCGACGAGGCCCTTCACGAGGGCCAGTCCCAGCCCGAGGCCGCCGCGGGTGCGATCGAGCGTGGTGTCGGCCTGCATGAACGGCTGGAACAGACGGCGGAGAACTTCCGCCTCGATCCCCATGCCGGTGTCGAGGACGCGCAGGCTCGCCCGCCCGGTCTTCGTCTTCGCGGTCGAGACCCGGACGGTGCCGCGCGCCGGCGTGAACTTCGCGGCGTTGTGCAGCAGGTTTCCCACCACCTGTGTCAGGCGCGCCTGGTCGCCGTCGATTGGCAGGCGGCCGGCGGCGAAGCTCGTCTCGAGCGCGACCGCCTTGCCGTCGAACAGCGACCGGTGATCGTCCACGGTGCGGCGCACGACGTCGTTGAAATCCACCGGCCGCCGCTGGAGTTCGATCTTGTTGCGCGAGATGCGTGTCACGTCGAGGAGGTCGTCCACCAGCCGGGCGAGCTGTTCGGCCTGCCGGTCGATGACGGCCAGGGCCCGGGCGGCCTCGTTGCTGCCCGGCTGCGCGCGCTCGAGGACGTAGAGACCGTTACGGATGGGCATCAGCGGGTTGCGGAGCTCGTGCGAGAGAACCGCGAGGAAGTCGTTCTTGCGCTGGTCCTCCTCGGCGAGGCGGAGGTTGGCGGCACGCAGCGCCTGCTCGGCGTGCTTGCGCTCGGTGATGTCCTGGACGATTCCGGTCATCCGCCCGGCCTCGCCGGCCGCGGCCGCCCGATGGCGCCCGGCCGCCCAGATCCAGCGGATCTCGGCGTCCCGGCGCCTGATCCGGCACTCGAAGTTCCAGTCGGTGCGGGTCGCGACGGCCCGCTTGAAGGCGAGATCCACCGACGCGCGGTCCTCGGGGAGGACGTGCTCCAGGAACATCTCGTACGTCCACTCCGGTAGGAGCTCGTCATAACCGAAGATCCGGTCGTGGAGCGGGGAGCGCCGGGCCGTGTGAGCCGACAGGTCCAGGTCCCAGGCGCTCGTGCGCGCGGTCGTCAGGGCAAACGACAGCATGTCCTCGCTCTGGCGCACGGCTTCCTCGGATTGCCGGATCTCCTCCTGGCTCCTGCGGAGCGCCTCCTCCGCCTGCCGCAGGACGGTGACGTCGTGGTACGTGCAGATCAGTTGTTCGATTGCCCCGCCGGCCGCGAGCAGGGGAGTGGCGCTGACGAGCATCCAGGTGAGGCTCCCGCCCGAAGGCAGCCTGACTCCGACCAGCTGGTTGCGGACCGGCTGGCGGGTGATTGCCGCCTTGCGGACGGGGTGTTCGTCCACGTGGAGCAGGTCGCCGCGGGGGTCGACCACCTGCCAGCCGCTCCAGTCCGTGTCGTTGACGTTCGCGATGCCGGCGTCTGGCGACAGGCCGAACATCGACAGGAAGCGCTTGTTGTACAGGCTGAAGCGGCCGCCCGCGTCGACGAGCGCGACGCCCGACGAGACGTTCTCGATCAGGGCCCGCAGCTGGAGCTCGCGCCGGCCCAGCGCCTCGTTGGCGTCGAGCTCGTGGATCGCGCCCGCCTTGCGCAGGGCGTGCAGGAGGTAGCAGCAGAAGAAGCCGGCCGTGAGCGAGACGCCGACTCGCCATGCGGTGTCCGCATCCAGCGCGATGCCGGGGCCGCCGATGACGAGCGCTTCGACCCCGAGCACGCCGGCGAGTAGGGACAGCAGGCCCGGGCGGAGCCCCAGCCAGACCGTCACGATCAAGACAGCCACGAACGGCAGGCTGTAGGGCGCGATGCCGCCGAGACGGGCGACCAGGGCCCAGCGGGCCCCGGCCGCGCCGAGGGCGAGCGCCACGGCGAGGAGGTAGCGCCAGGCCGCCGGCACGTGGCTGCCCGTGCGCGTCAGCAATCGCGCGAAACGCTCGTCGAGCGCAACGACACCGTCCCACGGCTGGCGCGCGCCCCCGGGTCCCGGAGAGTCTGGGCTGTCGTGCGCCGAATCGGGCAACCGGTGGGTGTTCACGAAGCCTCTTCCAGGTCGGGGGGAGACGTGACCGCAGGTTGATCGGTTCTATTCCCGGAGTTCGCTCGTCTCGAAGCCCCCCGCCGGTCGGGGCGAGGCTTCAGCCATGCCAGCGGCGGCGTCGGTGGAGGCGAACTTTCGGGACTTAAGGGGCGCGGCGGTGGAGCGCGCGCATCATAACCCGAAAATGCGCGCCCGCAAGGGCGGGGCGAGACCCGGGGGGGGCGAGACCCGGTCGAGATCCGACGCTGGCGCAGGTGGGCATCGAGACTGGTTGGGGAAGCGACGGGCCGTGCTTGGGAGCGAACGGCCCCAGCGAAGATCTGCTACAATCCGAAATTCCCGCCGCGACCCAGGCACAATCAGGGTCCGGCATATGCCCGAGCGCGCGCCCTTAGCTCAGTTGGATAGAGCGTCTGGCTACGAACCAGGAGGTCGCAGGTTCGAGTCCTGCAGGGCGCGCCACTTTCCGACCACCCGACTGACAAACGACTGACAATCTGCGGCGGCTCGAAGTGGCCCCGGGACCCGTTCTGCGTCCTGGCCGTCTGCTTGTGGATCGTCCGTGTCGTACTCGCAGTACGTGGCGTCCGGCTTTAGCCGGACGTTCGGACGGACCCTACTGGCCGACCGCCTGTTCTCCGGTGGCCTCGGGACGGCTCGGCTGTCCTGCGAGGCGGAGTTGGCGGCGGCGCTCCCAGACGCCGGTCAGGGACTTGCGCAGCTCCTCGTCCGTGATGTTGAGGTAGCGCTGCGTCTGCTTGATGTCGGCGTGGCCGAGCATCAGCTGAATCGTGCGGATGTCGACGCCGTCGGCCAGCAGTCGGCAGGCCCCTTCATGGCGCAGGTCGTGCCAGTGAAGGTCGATCTGCCGGAGCTTCTCGCGGTCCACGCGCGCGCCGTGCGCCGTCCGCTTGGAGTCGTGCCCGTTCGCGAGCATGAGCACCGTCTCCCAGGCCGTCTTGAAGCTCTCCTGGAACTCGCCCGATTCGCCGCCGAAGACGTAGGCGGCCGGGCCAAGGTCCTTCCGTCGTTTGAGAATCGGCGCCAAGCGTCCCTGCGGATCGAACGGGATCCGCCGGTTCTCCTTGTCCTTCGCGTGCGCCCCGGGGATGCCAATCTGGTGCTGGTCCCAGTCCACGTGCCGGTTCTGGATCCGCAGCATCTCCCCCTGGCGGCAGCAGGTCTCGAGGGCCCCGATGATCCGGTCGTGCATCGACGAGCCGACCCAGCGATGTTCCCACGCGTTCATCGCCAACGCCGCGTCGAGCAGCGCCTTCTCCTCGGCCGGGCCCACACGTCGATCGCGCTTGGTCTCCTCCTTCGTCTTGATGGTGACGCCGAACCGGTGGAACGGCGAGTTCACCAGATACGGCGGATCCTGGAAGCGGCCCCAGTTGATCGCCGCCCGGAGCGCACTGAGCGCCCGATTGACCGTCGCGACTGTCCGCCCTTCGCGGTAGGCGGCCTTGAACCGCAGGATCTCGCTCACCTTCTCGAGCGTCGTCACCGCCTGGTTGCCAAGCACCGCTTTGATCGCGGTCAGCTGGCTCCTGATCGTGACGGCGTCCCGCAGTCCCTCGGCCTCGACGTACTCCTTGAAGTAGCGGTCGAGGAAGTCCGCGACCGTGAGGCTCTCGCCAACCGACTCGGGCACCGGCGCAATGCTGGGATCCCTGCCGGCCATGATCTCGCCGATGAACTTCGGCTCCCAGACGCGCTCGGCCGCCTGCTTGGAGGTCACCGGCTCCCTCGCGCCTCTCAAAGACGCGAAGTCGTCGACGCGCATGCGCCAGCGTTTGCCTTGGCACATGACGTCGAACCACCACGGGTGGTCGCATCTCGGGCTGCCCCGGCAACCCTTCGGCCTGCAGATCTTCCGTACTGCCATCGCCTTCTCCTTCCCTCGCCTGGCCGATCCGGCGGCCCATCCGCCATCACGTCGGCGCTCCTCTACGAGATTCTCGTCGGCGCGCCTCGCCCGATCCAGTCTTCGACATCTGCCGGGCGAAAGCGCCAGCTCCTAACGCCGAATCGCTGTCGCTTGAGCTGGCCGCACAGATACGCGCGGCGCACGCTCTCCTCGTGACAGCCGACGAGCTCTGCCACTTCGAAGGTTGTCAGCAACTTCCCGGGTAGGCTGTCGGACCTGGCGGCCGCGTCCGTCATCGACGGTTCCCGACCGACTTCCGTTTCGCGATACGGCGTCTCTCTCATGGCTGCCTCCACGGCCCGTGGCGCGGCGTGCGAGGCCGCGCGGTCAATGGGTGGCGAGCCGTTCGGCGCCGGAGAGGGCGCTGGAGTGTCTCGCGCGCCTTCTCTCGGCCGGCTCGAGGATGTGGAAGCAGCCGCGACCGCGTGGGTCGACGCACCACGATCCGGTAGCGGGCGTTCTGGCGGCGCAGCCGCATTTCAGCGAGACGCCGGAGAACGCCAGGTGAACGAGGACGTCGAGGCGCGGGCGGATGTGCGCGCGCCTCGAGAGTCCCGGAGCCGCCGCGATTGCTCGTTGAGCGGAGTCGCGGCAGTGGCCTCGAGCTGTCTGCAGTTGCGTCGAGTGGCTTGGCTTGTCGCTGATAGCCCTGGGGCGGTCAGCTCAAAGGAGTCCGCGGAGCCATGTGGCGGCGCGGAGGGTGGCGACTGGGCGCCACAGGAGAGATGAACCCAATCTAGGCGCCGAGCGGGCACATGTCAAGTCGGGTGCGACGAACACGTGCGCGCGACGGGCTTGGAGCCTGCGCGACATCGGCGCGCCAACTCGCGTCGCTGCCCACCATCGAGCGCGATTGACGTGCAACGCCTTCGATGGCAAACCGACTCGCGCTGGCGCGATCGAGCCGGCAAGTCATCGCGCAAGTCGCCCGCGACCGCGGAGATGGACTACCGCCGGACCACCGAGAGGTCGAGCTGTTGCGGACCGTCCTGGTCCAAGGAGACAACAGTCGCCACTTCACGCAGGCTCTCGAGCATCGCAGGGTCGCTCCACTGCAGGGGATCGGCGTTCGCCAAGGCGACCCGGGACCGGTGATCGATGCATCATACGCCCTCCTTGCATATAGCGCGGCAGTCCGACGACATCACCGCCCCTGGTTATCCACCGTGGGCTTCGACATCTGCAGTTCTTCCTCGATGACCTGGACCAGGTCTCCCTTCCTTGGCGCGCCGAATAGTGGACGGCCGTTCACGAACAGTGAAGGGGTCCCTGTCACCCCATACCGCGTGCCCTCGTCATGGTCCTCCCGCACCTTGGACGCGTGTCTTCCACTTGCCAAACATGCCTCGAACTTCCTGACTTGGAGTCCCGCGTCTTCTGCATAACGGGGAAGATCCGCCAGCGTGAGACTCTTCTGGCCGGCGAACAGCCGGTCGTGCATCGGCCAGAACTTGCCTTGGTCGTTCGCGCATGCCGCGGCCTCCGCCGCCTTCGCCGCGTCCTTGTGCATCGGCAGCGGGAAGTCCCTGAAGACCCGACGAATCTGGTTCGGATAGAGGTCCTCGACCTCCCGGAGGATGCCGGACAGCTGCCCGCAATATGGGCACTGGTAATCCGAGAACTCTACGATCGTGATGACAGCGTCGGCAGGCCCGCGGGTATGCTTTCCCGACGCGTCCACTGGAAGACGCGGCGGCGTGAGCAGCACCTTCACCCCGTACTGTTGCTCGAGCGCCTTCGTAAAGGCGGCCCGACGCTGGCCGACCCGCTGACGGGTCATGCTGTCGGCGATCGAGCGCAGGGCCTCTGACTGGGGAAGAGACCGGAAGCGGTCCGCCGCGCTCTCGTACACTGCCGCGGCCTCCTCCTCCGTGGCGGCTTTCACCTTCGCCTGAACTTCGAGGTCGAGCAGCTCAATCACGCTGAGCCCGCGACGACGCGCCTCGCGTTCGAGGACGGCCCTGCCAATAGTGTCGTCGAGCGCCAGCCGCCGCTGCCGGTACTCGTCGACGCGGAGGCGAAGTAGCTTGTTGCCCAGCTGCGCATCAAGCTCTCCAAGCGTGATCGCTGCGCCGCCGACCGTGGCAACCACATCGTCGTTCGTGACGGTGGTTGGGGCACCAGACGCGGCCCCCGCGGTGCTCCTGGCGCCAACGGCCATTACCACCACAGCTCCAAGCACGGCGCCGCCAGCCAGTGTTGCCAGAAGCACGAGAAGTCTGCCACGCATTCGACGCCTCCCCCTACGGGCGGAAGCCGCGAGAGGAATCCCGCGGCCCGCGGCATGGCGCGTTGAGACCTGAAGAAAGCGCCAACTCCACCGACCGGCACCTAGGATCTTCGCGGATGGGTATTGACCAACAACGTCGTCGCGTGAGCAACGTAGTCCTCGGTGTCCGCATTGACAACCGACAATCGCCGACACGAGGGCGTCAAATGACGACACAAGGGCGTCAGGTGACGACAGCCGGCCGTCAACTGGCCAAGATGCTGCTGACGGCCGGCTGCGACCATCCCAGGTGGAAGATTCGTGGACATCCGAGGGGGGGGGGGGAGTAGAATACCGATGCCCTCGGGGAAGCAATCGTGACGGACCAGAGCCGTGCCAAGGACGACGACCGCCTGCGCGGCTGGAAGGAGATTGCGGCGGCCCTGCACGCCTCCGAACGAACCGCGCAACGATGGGAAGAGACGATGGGGCTCCCGGTGCACCGTGTGCCTGCGGCGCGCGGGGATCAGGTCTTTGCGTACCGCAGCGAACTGGACGCTTGGGTGGCCTCGGACCATATTCGGGAGTTGCGGGACCATCCTGACGGTCGCCCGGACGGGGAGGAGCGCGCCTATGAGGCCGTCGCGGAACTTCCTCGCTCGACGCGGCGGGCGACAGCGAGCCGGTGGGGTGTTGTGCCCGCCTTGGCGGTTCTGGGCGCCTCCCTCGTGGTCGTCCTCGGCGTGCTTTGGGGCACTGGAGAGGACGGGGATCAAGGGCGACGGCCCTCCGGAGCGGTCTTAGCGAGCGGCGAGCGGAGCGAGCCGCCCGCGGCGGAGCGTCGCCAAGCAGCGAAGCCGATTTGCTGAAGGTCACGGCCAACGGGGTGCCGTCCGTCATCGGGGTGGCCGAGGGAAAGCTCGGGCGGATTTCCGTGCCGGGACACGGCACGACGCTCGGCGTGATCCCGCGGGCCCTCCCCGGGAAAGTGGCCGTCCGGTTGTTCCGGATCGAAGGGACGACCGTCAGCGGCGAACCACTCGTCGCCGAGGTCGCCAACCGTGAACTGGTCGCGGGGTTGCCGTCACGCTGCGACGTCGGTCCCGTCGAAGTCCTGCTAGAGTGGCTGCCTAGCCCGCAGTCTGCGGTCCCGAAGGACGGGACGCGCTGACTCCTGCGCGCAGCCGCCTGTGTTGCACCCGTTGCCCTCCGGTGGGAACGGGCACTCGCAGGCAGTCGGGCAACAGCACCGGCCGCACTCGGTAATCACCACGCAGCCGCAGAACAGGACCGTTCCGCACCAGACACAGCACTCGGAGCACGGTCCAAGTTCGGCCGAGAGGCCTACGGCCGGGGGCAAGGTCGCGAGCCAGGCGACTTCGATAGCGGCGGCTCCCGGAACGTCAAGCCGGGTGACGGAGGCGAGAGTGAGCTCGTACCGCGCCAGCTGCCGCAGGCCCTCGTTGCCGGTCGTCGCGTCCCTCGACACCTCCAGCAAGACGAGGTCGATCTTGCCATCCTTGATGATGGGGGTCATGCCGAGGCTTGGCTCACCGGCCACCTGCACGCGTGCCATCTGACCGTTTCTGACGTGGACGGTGGCGGGCGTCTCACCTTCGACATGGATTTCCAGCACAATCCGGTCGGCGGACAGCGGCTGCGTGTGTGCGCGGACCTGACCAAAGGCGCACGATGGCGCAACGAGCGCCGCAAGTGCGAGGAGGACGATTGGTGACATAAGGACTCCTCTGGCGAAAGACGCGATTCGTCGTGACGTCCGTCAATATCGTCGTCCTCCCGTGGCAATACAAGAGCCCGTCGGCCGTTCGAGACCGCTTGTCGTCATTTGACGCCCTCTGTCGGCATTTGACGCCCTCGCTGTCGGCGTCTGACGTCCTCATGTCAGAGAATGACGCTTGTCAGCGCGGCCACCGAGGCCTACCTTGCCTGGAGAAGACGCTCTCAGGCAATGTGCGAAGACCCGGGGTGTCCGTAGATGGAGTCAACGGGGGCGAATGCACGGGACCCTCCTCAGCTTCCGGCGACTGTGGCCGCCGGCGCGGCTCGCGAGATTCGTGTTGAGCGGCGGCGTGCCAAGCGCCCAACGTCGTCTGCGGACCTGGAGACACAATGTCGACGCGGGTTCGCCTGAGGGCGAACGCGTCCGTGAGTGCTTCTATGTAGGCGGAGGACCAACCGACTCGCTCTTCGAAAGGAGGCGCCTGTGGGGACTCTGAGCCAGTGCAACCGGACTGGGAGGTATGGCGCGGCAGCACTTCTCGTGCTCTTCCTCGTCTTCAGTCGCTCAACCGGCGCTACCAACTTCTGCTACGACTGGTGCGGCCCCAACGCCGATTGTGATACCGCATGCGAGCTCAGCCCATCGGAGTGGGTGACATGCGGTGAATGGGGAACCTGCGACCATTCCTGTCCGGCGATATGCGATTGGTACGAAGCTTGGACGGAGCCGTGTGGTTCCGGCTCCACGTGCGGAGCGTATGGAGAATGCGGCCTTTGCATAGAGGATTACTGCGGCGACGGCGCCTGTCAAGGCGATTGCGGCGAGACGTCTAATTGGTGCGACGATTGCCCTGACCCTGAGCCACTAGAGCCACCTGAGAACCCGGGTTGTTACACAGACTCGGATTGCGACTACTTGGAAGGGGGCGCGTCGAGACTCTTTCTGTGCTATGAGAACACGTGCGTCAGGTATTCCTGGGACTTCGGCGGACCCTGGGGTTGCGGAACGTCGGCTGACTGCGGCGGTGGGTACGCGTGCTATAACAACATCTGTTTGGAGTTGTGGCCCGTTCCCCGCATATAGGAGGGTCTCGCGGCCGACGCACGAAGATGCGCGAGCCCTGCCGGTGAGAGGTCGAAGCGGCGGCAGTTCTGCGGCGTCGCTGTGTGTTCCTCGGTGTAGTCTGCGCCTTGCCGACCAGCGTGGCCAGGGAGCCTCTAAACCTGCTGTTCGATACGGTCCGAAGCCGAACGCTCGATTCGATGGCGGAACCAGCCGGGACGTGCTTCGCGGTCCACGGCTCGGGTCTGATCCTGATGGCATCACCGTGGGCTGTCCATAGACACCTGACACGCCAAGCGCCGGCCTGGGCGTTCGTGTGCATCCTTGTGAGCCTGATTGGCCTGGCGTTCGCGGAAGCCGTGGTCGCAGTCATGCCACCACGTCAGGCTACTTCGCTCGAGCGTGTCGAGCGTTGGGTGACCGCCGCCAGGCGCCATCAGCCCGGACGCGTGGCGCCCGACGCAGGCCACATCGCCAGATGGACCCGCCGCGAACTCGAGCGGGTCCTCACGGACGTCAAGGCAATCCGCCGCATGATCCCACGTGTGGACCTTCCCCCCGGCCACGCCGTGTCCTACGGCGGCGGCTATCTCACGACGGAGGCGGCGCAGCGCCTGTTGGGGTTGAAGGACGACCGCAATGATGCGGCGTTCTATGGCCTTCTCAGGCGTGCCGCGATGATGCACGCCGACATCGCCATGCTCGTTCCCCCGGTGGGTATCGGCCAGGACGTCCTCATCGTCGCCGACGGTCAATTCAGGGGATACGCCGACAGCGGCAGACACTGGGCCTTCGGTCGGACGCTCCTCGCCGAGCTTGGGTCCGATTTGCGGGAGGACCCCGTCGCGCTCTTGTGGTATCGGGCCGCGGCGGCGGTGATGCATTCCGGCGCCAGGTGGGCCGACAGCGAGCAGCACCTCGCCCAGGGGCTCAGCACCTTCCCCCGTGACCCCTGGCTGCTCTTTTTCGGCGGTGCGCTCAACGAGTCGCTTGCGGCGACACGCGTACAGGCAGCGAGGTTCGATTTGCCGCCCGACGTGACGCTCGGGATCAGCCCTCCGGCCGCTCACTTGGCCCGGGCGGCGAGCCTGTTCCGCCAGGCGCTCGAGCAGGCCCCGCAGTTCGCCGAGGCGCGAATCCGGCTCGGGCGCGTGCTGGGATTGCAGGGCCATCACGCCGAGGCGGTCCGCGAGCTCGACCGTGCGCGCAGCGACACCAGCGAGGCTCTGCTGCTCTATTACGCAGAGCTGTTTCTGGCGGGCGAGCAGGAGGCGCTCTCGGACGCGGACGCAGCTCAGCGTCACTACCAACGCGCCGCGATGCACGTGCCCGGGGCGCAGGCGCCGCACCTCGGTGTCAGCCTGCTAGCGCGCCGCGATGGGGACCGAGCCGGTGCTCTGGCAGAACTGCGGTCGGCGCTGGAACGGGCGACGACCGACGCCGAGCGGGATCCTTGGTCTGACTATCTGATGACGGCGGGACGGTACGGCGAGGGATTCACTGCGAGGTTGCGCGCCTTGTTCGCGCAACCGCTGGAGTGAGAACGATGCACTCAGTCCTGCTCGGGCTACTCCTCCTGTCGCCCGGTGAGGGGCAATTGGCGCAGACGCCGACCTTTTCTGCGGCCATCGAGTTGGTGCGCGTGGACGTGCTCGTGACCAAGGACGGTCGCCCTGTCCGGGGCCTGCGCGCGTCCGACTTCGAGTTGACCGACAACGGCGTAGGCCAGCAGGTCGACCTCGCTGGCCTGGAGCCGCTGCCGGTGAACGTCGTGCTCGCGCTCGACGTCAGCGAGAGTGTCGCGGGCGAGCGGCTCGCGCATCTGCGAGCGGCGGGAATCGCAGCGCTCGAAGCCCTGCGCAAGGATGATCGCGCCGCGCTGATCACGTTCAGCGACCTCGTGAGGGTCGAATCCGGACTCACCGGTGACCTCGCCACCGTGCAGTCTGCCTTGGAGCGTCTCCGGGTGCGCGGGGGCACCGCCCTGGTCGACGCGGCTTACGCCGGCCTCGTGTTCGGCGAGTCGGAGACTGGCCGCGCGCTGCTCATCGTCTTCACCGACGGTGTCGACACATCGAGCTGGCTCGCGCCCGACGCGGTCCTCGACGCCGCGCGATGGACCGACGTCGTGGTGTACGCGGTCTCAGCGGGGACGGGGCAGGAGCCCCGGTTTCTTCGAGAACTCGGCCGGACGACTGGTGGCGATTCTCTCCACGTGGAGTCCACGAAAGACCTCCCTGAGGTGTTCCACTCCGTCCTAGAAGAGTTCCGCCAGCGCTACACACTCAGCTACTCACCCCGCGGAGTCGGCAGGCAGGGCTGGCACCGGATAGTCGTGCGGGTCAGGAGACAAGGCGTCACCGTGAAGGCCCGTTCCGGCTACTACGTTGGCAAATAGCCGAAGGCGACGACGGCTCAGCGGGCGTAGTGTCCCTGGCTGCCGATGTCGAAGAACCATTAGCCCGCCGCAGCGACGAACCAGAGGAGCGGCCGATGATTGGGGTCGTGATGGTGTTCACGCCGGCCTGTGCCACAATACGAGTCGCACCAGGAAGGGCTACGGGGCCAGGCATGAATTCCATCCTAACGAACGAACGGGACCGCGCGGCACTCGCGGAATTCGTCCTCCGGGCCAGGACAGCCCTTGGATTGAATCTCGTGGACCTGCGCCTGTTCGGGTCGAAGGCTCGAGGCGATGCTGCACCCGATTCGGACATCGACGTCGCCGTCATCGTGCAGACGTCCGACGACAGCGTCGAAAACCTGGTCATCGACATCGCCTTCGACATCGACCTGGCCTTTGACGTGCACCTCTCTCCGCGGGTGATTCGCGCTGTGGTGCTGGAGGATCCTGTCTGGCGGCCGACGGGGTTCGTGCAGGCCGTCGAGCGAGAGGGCGTGCCGCTGTGACGCCCGAGGCCGTGGCGCTGGCCCGGCACCGCCTGTAGCGAGCGCGCGAGACGCTGCACGAAGGCGATGTGCTTCGTGCTGTTGCCGCGAAGGGCGGCGCGGTCAACCGCTACTACTACGCAGCCTTCTACGCCGCGCGAGCGCTCCTCGCGACCCTCGGTCTGGACTCGCCGAGGGCACAGCGGTGTCATCGCGCTTTCCAACCGGCACCTCGTCAAGCCGCAACTCGTTGCCACAGACGTGGCACGGGTGCTCGTGCGCTCGTTCGAGAAGCGTCTGCAAGCCGACTACGCCGATTTCGCGCGCACTACGCCGGAGGATGTCGACCGCCTCGCATCAGACGTGCACGCTTTCATGGACACGTGTGCACGACTGTTGGAGTCGCAAAGTCCGTCACCGCCAGCCTGACCATGCGAGCCGTCACAAACGCGGTCTCGACCGTGATCATGGCACTGGCCGTTGACTGCTCCGTCAACCGTACAGACCTCCCTCCTCGAAGGCCAGCTCTTCACGGCGCTTCTCCCGAATATCGTCGTTCTTCCCAGGCAGACACGGGCCTGCGGCGGCCATCGCTCGGCTTCTGGTTGCTTGACGCCTTCTGTCGGTAATTGACGCCCTGCGTGTCGGCGATTGACGCCCTCGTGTCGTCGTTTGTCGCTTGTCAGCCGGCGCCACCGCCGGCAAATTGACACCGATCCTCGGCGAGGGCCGTCGGTCAGACAGCCGTGGCGGAGACCGGCACACCGCGAAGAAGAGTACAGCAGGACCGCCCTCCACTGCCGGTGGTGCGTCGCCCGTCAATCCAATCGGTTCCTGGCCAGGGGCAAGGCGTAAACGCGGGCGTCGACCCGCCGACGAACGGTCGCCGCATCGGCGGAATTCCCCCTTCGTCCTCTGGCGAGGCACGGCGATCGCCCTCTGCCTCTATCGGGAGTGTGCGAGGAGGACGAGGCGCGGTGAGTAGTTCCCAATGGGAGACCAGTCGCTGGTCCTCAAGGACATAAGAAGCCGCACTGTCGGTGCCATGGGAGGCGACGCAATGGACGCGAGGGTTGCCTTTGTGATTGACACGCTGCGCGGCGAACGTCGGGCGATCGGATTGGATGAAGTGGCCGCTTCCGTTAATCTGTCCGGCTCTCGACTGCGGCACCTCTTCAAGCGTGAGATGGCACTTTCGTTTAGCAGTTACGTCCGCCGGAAGAAGCTCGAGCGAGCGGCCGCTCTCCTGGGCGGCAGCTTCCTGACTGTGAAGGAGATAGCAGCCGCAACACATTTCAACGATACCTCAAACTTCGCTCGGCAGTTTCGCCGGCATTACGGATGCCCCCCGCTTGCCTACCGTGCCACCTGTCGTAATCCGGCCGTCGCTGTTCCTCCAGCGCAACCGTGCTCTCGCTGACCCACGCAGCGAGTTGATGCAGCCGGAGAGAAGGACTGAATTCAGAGAGCATACCTGCTGTATGCGCGGTCAGCGCTGCCAGTACGCGGCGGTAGTCAGCGAAGAGGTTCCTGCAGGTTGCTCCGAACCCGGCATTGGTCTTTGCGAGTCCTCGCGCCGGATGATGATGACCTGTGGTAGCTGGGTTGCGGGTGACAGATACGTGCAGCAGGGTATCTCCTTCGATCTGCTCCCACCGCCAAAACAGGTACGTGGGGGAACATCGCTCGACAGCAACTCTGGGACGGGGCATGCGGAGTCTCGACAGCGGCGCTTCTACGTTCCTAATTGAAACGATGGCGGCCGTTCCACAAACCACCGAGGAAGGCGACCGCTTCATTCAGCGCGGAGGGCGACTGAAGGGTCAATCCGCGCTGCCCGACGAGATGGAATGTAGCATGCAATTAGTGCCAGCGAGAGGAAGCCCACCGCAATAAGGAGGAGCGTCATCGGATCGCGCGGCCGGACGCCGAACAGTAATGTCTCAAGAAAGCGCGAGACGTACAGCGCCAAGAGGATTCCGATAGCTATGCCGAGTAGGGCCCTAGCGAACACGCCGCGCATCGCCTGCAGGATTAGCGTGTGTCGCTCAGCGCCAAGGGCGACTCGAATACCGAACTCCCGCGTCCTCGTTCCAACCAAGTAGGACACGACGCCGTACAGGCCGATCGCGGCAAGAGACACGGCTACGACAGCCAAGCCCAGAGCGATTCCACCGATGAGGCGAGGTGTGACGATCTCGCGTTCGAGTTGGTCGTTCATGGTCGCCGCCTCGAAGATCACTGCATTAGTGTCGACACGGGCAGCAGCAGTGCGGATGCCATTCAGTAGTCCTGTGAAGTTCGAGGTGCGCAGAACGTAGGTGGCCGACGCGAAGCCCCTGTCCAGTTCCTCGGGGAGATACACCGCGGGAAGGCGTCTGGCATCAAGAGGGCTTATCCGAGTGTCACCCGCGACGCCCACGATCTCAAGACCCGACCATCCTTGAAACTGGATCACTTGACCGATCGCATTGCTGCCGGGCAGGAACCTCCGCAGAAAGGCCTCGTTCACGACGGCCACCCTTGCTTGGGGCGCGCGATCAACGGCGGCGAACTCACGGCCTCGGAGCGGAACGCGCAGCGTTTTCAAGAAGCCTGGGGTCAACACTTGGTATGCGATAGGGTTCCTGAACCGCCGTCCATCAATAGAGAGGTCGAAGCCGACTCCCGCGCGGCCCAGCATCTCAGGGCTGGCGGCTACCCCTGTTACATGCGGGAGTCCTCGGAGCGCCGTCGACAACGCCGCGTGAAAGGCGTATTGTTCTGACGGTTCTTCGTAGTGGGCTGGCAACGAGACACGGAAGGTGAATACACCATCCGGCTCGAAGCCTCTGTCCACAGTGGCGAGTCTCACGAAACTACTAAGCAGCAAGCCGGCGCCGGCGAGGAGAACCGTCGCGGAAGCGGCTTCTGCGACTATCAATAACCGTGTTACCCCCTGCAGCCCGCCCCGGTTACGTGACCGGAACGTGGCCTTCCTCACTAGCTCCGGCGCAAGATCACGACGAGCCGTCCGAACAGCTTCCGCGCTCCCAACCAAGGCGCCCGCAATCACCGATGTCATGCAGGCAAAACCGAGGACGGTCCCGTCCACGCGTACGTCGGAGAGCCTGGGTAGGACAAACGGGGGCTGACTCCTGAACAGAGCGACGATGACATAGGTCAGGAGTGCGCCCCCAACGCCCCCGAGCAGGCCGATGATCAGTCCTTCACCGATAGAGTATCTCGCCAGGTGAATCGGACCCGCACCCAGCGCCCAACGAACAGCCAGATCCTTCCGATGACTCACACCTCTTGCCGTTAGCAGGTTGACGACGTTGACGCAGGCTATGAGCAACACGAACAGAACGCCGATCTGAAACAACAGCAGAACGGGCCGGACCGAGCGCGCCTGTTCAACACGGGCGTTGACAACCGCGATGGGATACATTTCACCAACGCGCGCCGGCATCAGGGTCTGCGCCTCGACCGTCGCCTCTTCCGTGGTAACACCGGGGCGCAAGAGTGCGAGTGTGGTGTACAGGCTAATGCCACCCTTGGCTGGACCAGACGGCCGTGGGCGGGCAGGCAGGGGTATCCAAAACGCCGGCGCGGCATCGAACTCTCCCGCGTCGTTCAAGCTCATGAGCGGAGACGCAAGAGATGGGAATTCGAATCCCGCGGGCATAACGCCGACGACCCGGTGCCACTGGTCACCCAGTTGGACCGAACGACCAACGACATTCTCGGCCGTTAGAAAGTACCCGAACCCATGTCGAATGACTTAGGATGACAGCCTTTTCTTCACCTGACTGCTCATCCTGCTCGAGGAAGAGTCTTCCCCGGATCGGGTGAACTCCGAGAGCACGGAACAGCGAGACGGACACGGTCGCTCCGTTCAATCTCACCGGTGGTGCCACAGCTCCTAGCGTCATCGAACGAGGCGAATAGTACCCGATCTCCTCCAGGCTGCGACTTGTCGCCCGCCACTCCACAATCTGATCCGGCGTCAGCCCCTCTCTCGTCCGCTCGGGCCTCCCGGGGCTGGGCGGAAACATCTGCACGATCTGCACGAGTCGTGCGGCGGTTGGGAACGGCAGCGGGCGAAACGCGACGCCGTAGACCACGCTGAAGACAGAGGTCGTAGCACCGATTCCAAGCGACAGGGTTCCGACAGCCGTGGCGGTGAACACACGGTTCATCCGCAGACGCCGTAGCGCATACGACAGCTCGTGCAAGAAGGTCCCTATCATGATGCTCCGCTCCTCGAGCACAGAGTCCGTACTACACCTCCGGCCAGTTGACGGTCATGCCTCCCTGCTGTGACCGGCTGAAATACAGCCAGCGAGATACGGGTCCCCATACCGGTCCGAGCGTTAGTGCCCTGGCGATGAGGAGTAGAGCGCTTGCGACGTGTGTCACTCTGATCATGCTCATCCTCAAACCACTCAATGAGTACTTCCCGCAGGTTACCATTAGCCACAATGCGCGGTACCCGATGTAAGTGTGCATTGAGCATCATCGACAAGAGCGCCCGGTCGGCGTTACCGACCGTCTTGGATCGCAGACGTTCCGCCGACCTCCCTCGTTCGCCCCGTGACCGCGTCGAGGTCGAACGCGACGACGGCGAGACCCCCGTGCGCCGACCGGGCAACACCGTAGAGCGAACGGCTCTCCGCGTCGATTCGCACGCTTCGTACGTCGGTATTGAGCGTTGTGCGTCGCACCAGCCGGCCGTCCCAGGAGAATATGTGCAGTTCGCGGGCGAACGCGAAGTCCCGACGGTACCGACGTCTGTCGCGAGCTGAGTAAGCCGCGATGATGAAGTCGTTGTTCGCGGCAATGTCGACGTAAGTGAATGCGGTGTCATCGTTGTACACGAGGGTCGGTGTGCCGTCGCGGTCGACGATCGCAAACATCGAGAGAGTCTCGACTGGTCCCGCGACGCTACGGATCAGGCGAAAGTCGTCACTTCTGTGGATTCTGAGTCGATCGCTCCAACGAAAGACCAATGCAATGAGGTCGCCTTGCGGGCGAACAGCCATTTCCGTCTCGTTCAGTGGCGTTGAAAGTCCGGGAGGTAGCGTCGGGAAGAGCCTCTCGCTTCCCGAACCCGTTTGCACCAGAACGTCGCCGCCGCCCCCGGCCGACGGCCCACGGCGGTACCTTCTCAGAAGCCCCTCACGGAAGGGTGCAGTGACGATGAGTTCATCCCTATCGCGCCAGTGAAAGCACCGCGGTCCGGACAGGTGAAGACCTCCACTCGGCTCCAAATGCCCGACTACCGTATACCGAAGTTGGACCAGGTGGCCGGGCGACAGAACCCAGAGACTGCCGTCAGCTGCAGGTGCGGCGTAGAAGGGCGGAGCAAGCTGGGGTGCTGCTGTGCCCCAAGGAAGTATGTCCTCCACGTGACCATCGCTAAGGGCGATGGTGGTCACCGCCTTGTCACTGAAGAGGGCTGCGCGGTCGCCGATGACTGCAAATGCTCGGCAGAGGTCGACGGGCTCGTGGCTTTCCCAGATCACGCGGCCTCGCACGACGGTAGTCGGATCGAGAGCGAGTGGTGGCTGCGAATAGCGACTGATGTGTTCGACGTTCGCCAACGGGCGTGCAGCAGGCTGGCGTGCAATCAGAGCCATTACGGACCACGCAACACAGAACGGCACTACTGCGGCTGTGATGACGAGAAGGTAGCGTCTCATCAGTCTCTTCCGTCAAGCACCGGCACTGTCACGCGGTGGTCGATAGCTGCATCGTCTCATTCAAGGGCGGGCCGATGTCAGCTTGGACCCGGGGCAGAACGCTCTTGGGTGGCCCCTGCGGCACACACGAGACACTCTATGCGGTGCAGCATGGCCTTGACGGTAATACGGTGGAGAGGCGCGATACGCGTCCTCCGATAACTACTTGCAGGGACCAGTGTCCTGCCAGTAGGCATTCTGCTGGGCACAACTGGGGTCAGAGCAGTTGTTCGGGTAGCAGGTCGAGCCGCTCGCCGTGCAGCAGGTGCCGCCTTCGGAGGCGCAGACCGATGCCGAACCGAGAGACGGACGAGAAGCGGTCGTTGGTCCAAACAAGAGAGCTGCGGCGACGGATAGCATGGCTATCGCCAAGACGAACCGTTTGGGGTTAGCGTTGAAGACACTCATGTGACGGTCCTCTCTTTCATCGGGTACTGGTTGCTGACACGGCGCGCCCTGTTGCGAGACGATAGCGCACGCGCGTGGGGATGGCCAATCGTCTAATGTGGCTAATTGTCCCCCTCAACGGCTGGGGCGCGACAGAGACCGTCCTTTGTTCTTCAGCGGCCGAGTGGCGCCACAGAATCTGTACCTGACTATCGCCGAGGACCACGCGGTGCGAGCGAGCGCTGCCTCGATCGCCGGCCGTTTTCTTTGGTTCGGCGTCATCCGTCACGCAGCCGTACCGGCATTGCGGCGCGGTGGAAGAGGACGAAGCGATGGGTCTGTAGGCACGGGGCGTTGTCGGGTCACC
Source organism: uncultured Acidobacteriota bacterium (assembly GCA_963744445.1). Classification (GTDB taxonomy): domain Bacteria; phylum Acidobacteriota; class Vicinamibacteria; order Vicinamibacterales; family Fen-181; genus CAVUTP01. Next base: position 161,269 of record CAVUTP010000005.1, on the reverse strand, counting down.
GGACGGCCCCGGGATTCACTGTTCCACTCGAAGTTCGTCAGCAGGTTGCGCGCGTACGTTGTTGGCGATGGGTGCCGAAGGGCGCGTAACGTCGACCACTCTCCTCGACGCCCCTCGCGACTGGCGCCCGCGGCATCTCCTGGGTGAGAACGGCGGCTTCCCGCTCGACGGCCTCGACACGTTCGACTTTAGTCTGGATGGGCAGAGTCGCCAGACGGCGTACCGGATGGCGGTAGGCGATGCCTACTTCCGGACGTTGGGGATCCCCGTCGTCCAGGGGAGGGCTTCGCACGCGCCGACACGAGCGGCGCTCGGCCGGTGGTGGTCGGGAGCCGGGCGTTTGCCGCGAAGTTGCTGGGGGGAGCCGAGCCGCTCGAACGACGGCTCGTGCGCGGTGGCCGTGCCTGGCACATCGCCGGCGTTCCCGGCAGAGGCGTCCGCGGCTGGCGTGCGTTCGATTCGTCGCTCCGGCATTGCATGGCCGTGCGGGAGCGCGACGGCCGAGTCGAGGCCGCGAATCGGCGAGCGTAGCGAGGGGAGCCTGGCGAGGCCCGGGCTCCTGCTGGAATGTCGATCGGAGGCGCAGCAGCGGCGGTGCTTGCCGGCGTTTCAGGTGTTCTGCCAGGCACCCGTTGTGGGACCGCACTGTCGCTGGTCTAGGCGCCGCTTGTGCCACGTGCTTCAGCACGCTACGACGGCCGCGATGTGGAACGGAACCGACGCGCGCAGGGCGCGGGTTCTGGTGCTGTTCTCGGCCGAGGATTCGGCTTCCGTTGTGACAACGACATCGACACGGACAAGCGGGGCGTGAGCGACCCCCGGGGCCGCGGCGGGGTTGACCCTACCCGGGGTCAGCTGGGGGTCGCTCACGCCCGATCGCCTCTCCCACTCCTGGCCTCGGTTGCGTTACGGGCGGCACAGGACGCCGCCCTCAGCGGCTCCCTGCCGCTGCCGAATCTCGCGCAAAACACGCGCAACCATCGTGGTCGGACGACGTCATCGGTCTCGCACTTCGACGCTACGACGGCACGTGCCAGGGGGGAACACCTCTCCGCGGACGTTCTGCCCCCCTGTGTTCCCCCTCCCCTCGTCGTCAAGCCGCGCCGACCAAGCGGGGTGAGGTGCTGCTACTGACGCGCCACGACTCGGACACCAGGCGCCCGTGGCCGGCCGGCGTCGGCGGCCACGCTCGAGGAGGCGGCCGTCGGCGCCCGTTTCTGCGCGAAGCGAGTGGTGAATCGCACAGGCGCCTGCAAGGTTCGAGGGCTCCGCCCCGGTCATGCTCTCGAGCCGCCCGCCGGCGGCGTGGGTTACTCGCCTCGCTCTGACCTGTGCCACAATACGACGACGGCGGCAGGGACGAGGTTATGGACTCGATCACGGTCAGCGAGCAGGATCGGGCGGCGCTGGCGGAGTTCGGCAGGAGGGCGAGGGCGGCCCTCGGGTCGAACCTCGTGGACCTGCGCCTGTTCGGGTCTAAGGCCCGAGGGGACTCCGTGGCGGACTCGGACATCGACGTCGCCGTGATGGTGCGGGCTGCCGACGGCAGCGTCCAAAACCAGATCATCGACATTGCCTTCGACATCGACCTGGCCTTCGACCTCTACCTCTCGCCACGGGTGATTCCGGCCGCCGTGCTGCAGGATCCGGTCTGGCGTTTGACGGGGTTCGTCCAGGCCCTCGAGCGAGAGGGCGTGCCGCTGTGACGCCCGAGGCCGTGGCGCTGGCCCGGCCCGCCTCCAGCGGGCGCGGGAGACCCTGCACGAAGGCGAGCTGCTTCGTGCGGCTGCAGCGCAGGACGGCGCGGTCAACCGCTGCCTTCTACGCCGCCCGAGCGATACTCGCGACCCTCGGTCTGGACTCGCCGAAGCACAGCGGTGTCATCGCGCTCTTCAACCGGCACTTTGTCAAGTCGCAGCTCGTTCCCACCGACGCGGCACGGGTGCTCGTGCGCTCGTTTGAGAAGCGCCTGCAAACCGACTGACGCCGACTTCGCGCGGACCACGCCCGAAGATGTCGACCGGCTCGCATCAGACGTGCGCACCTTCATCGACACGTGTGCGCGACTGCTGGAGTCGCAGTTCCCGTCATCACCAGCCTGACTCCTGGGGCCTCTACGGCGCGGCCTCGATCGTGATCGTGGCACCCGCCTCGACTGCTCCATGAGCGATGGCATGCAAGGGTCGGCGCGTCCGCTTCGCGCCCTTGGTCGGTGCAGGCCTTCTCCAGCGTCACGCCGCTGCCTCACCCCAGCGCCGCCCTAACCCTGATCGGCGACGCGGACGCCCGGCACGTTCGGGCGTGAGCGACCCCGGAAAACGGGGCCGGGTTGCCCGGCCTCGAAGATCCGGGGGTCGCTCACGCCCGATCGCCTCTCCCACTCCTGGCCTCGGTTGCGTTACGGGCGGCACAGGACGCCGCCCTCAGCGGCTCCCTGCCGCTGCCGAATCTCGCGCAAAACACGCGCAACCATCGTGGTCGGACGACGTCATCGGTCTCGCACTTCGACGCTACGACGGCACGTGCCAGGGGGGAACACCTCTCCGACGTCGCCGATCGTGCAGTCCGCCGACGATAGGGTCGAGAACCAGATCATCGACATCGCCTTCGACATCGACCTGGGCTTTGACGTCTACCTCTCGCCGCGCGTGATTCCGGCCGCGGTGCTGCAGGATCCGGTCTGGCGTCTGACGGGTCGTCGAGCGGGAGATCGACACGTGCGCGCGTTACTCGAGTCCCAGCTCCCGTCACCACCAGCCTAACCAGACGGGCCCCTGCAGCGCGGTCTCGGCCGTCATCCTGCGACTGGCCTCGACTGCTCCATTGCCGGTGGTACGCACGGGTCTGCGCACCCTTTGTCGATGGCAGCCTTCTCGAGCGTCACGAGGTGGCCCTCAGCGCAGCGCGGCCCCAGCCCTGATGGGCTACGCGGCAGTCGGCACGATCGGGCGTGAGCGACCCCAGAGACGGGGCTGGGGTGCCCGGCCTCGGAAAACGGTGGGTCGCTCGCCCGGTCCCCCCCCTTCAACCCCACGTGGGCCTCTGGGGGCGGCGTAGAACGCCGCCCGTCTACGGTGCGTGACTGGCCGAATCTGCGGCAAACGGCACCGTCCGCAACCAGCGAAGGGCGCCGCACGCCTCCGCGGACTGCTACCACCGCGCCCGCCGACGAGGGGGAACCGTTTGCTCCAGCGCGTGTTCCCCCTCCTGTTCCCCCAATCGCGCTCAGGCAGTGCCCCAACCAGGGGCGAGAGTTGGAGGTAGTGGTGAGCAGCCACCTGGCACTCCGGCCGCCAGTCCCCGCGCGTCATCGCATCGGCCGTGACCCCCGCGTACAGCATCCGATCGCCGTCCTCGCTCCAGGCGCGGTAACTGCCCGGCAGCGCGGCGCTCCAAAGTCCCGCCGCGCCGCTGTGGATCTCGTTCCGCTCACCGGTGAACCACCGCGAAGTTGCTCGAAGTACCACCGAATCTCGTCGACGACGTCGGGCCGCAAGGGCTGCCGCAACTCCTCGTCAAAGGCCTGTGGGTAGGTCGGAATGAACTGGGCTAGGTGCCGTGACACGAGCAGCCGAACCTGCCAGTCCCGGAACCCGCATGGCGCTACGTCAACCCCAACGCGGCGATTCCGTGGACTTGCTCCGCCCGAGCGGAGACTTCCCCGTGGGCCCGTGTTGTCTTTCACGTTATTCCGAAGTTGATTCCTCACGCTCTTTCCTGACCATTTGATCCCCGATTCTCGAAGTTGGCCCGCTGCGCCCTGAGGGCGGAGCGTGAGTCGCGGTCGATGCACGACGGGCAGGAGGAGCGTGCGTTTACCGCTTGGGCTCCCGCCAGGACGAGGGCGGGGGCCGGCGGGAGCCGGCCCCCCGTCCTGCGCGAGTCCGTCGAGGCGCTCGGGTCGCTCGCCAGCGGAGCCCTATCCTCCCCGACGGCGAGGCGCGGCGGTCAGGCCACTTCGGGGAGGGCGGCCTGGAGATGGTCGGCGGTGGCGACCTTGGCTTTGGCGAGCGTGGCGGCCATCAGGGTGTGATGGGCCAGGAGATTGATCTTGCGGGGCAGGCCGGAGGTGGCCTGGTAGAGCGCCTCCTCGGCGGTGGCGTCGAAGAGCGGGACGGTGGCGCCGGCCAGCTGGAGACGATGGGTGAGGTAGGCCGGGAGTTCCTCGCGGGTGAGCGGCGTGACGTGGTAGCGGACGACGATCGCGCTGCGCGAGGGCTTCGTGGACGGCCATGGTGAGGCGGCGGCGGAGTTCGGTCTGGCCGAGCAGGAGCAGGCAGAGCCGGTTCTCCGCATCCATCTGGTAGTTGGTGAGGAGGCGGAGGTCCTCGAGGACGTCGGCGCGCAGGTGATGCGCCTCGTCGACGACCAGGACCGGGCGAATGCGGGCGTCGGTGCAGAGGCGGGAGACCTCGGTCTTGATCTGTCGATAGAGCGCGGCGCGGGAGCGTTCGACGGCGAGGCCCATCTCCCAGGAGATGGTCTTGTAGAGATCCATGACGTTGCCGGTCGAGAGCGACACGTAGATCACGCGGTGAGAGGCCGGTGTGGAGGCGCGCGAGGACGCGGCGGCAGGCGCAGGTCTTGCCGCTGCCGGCGTCGCCGGTGATGAGGCCGATGCCGCGCAGGTCGAGCAGGTGCGTGAGGCGGACCTCGAGCTCGCGGGCGGGCGCGGAGAGAAACAGGTCGTCGGGGGCGATCTCGGGGCTGAAGGGATGGCCGGTGAGACCGAAGTGCTTGCGGTACATCTCAGAAGTCCTCGTCGAGGCGGCGCAGGGGCAGGCCCGCGGGGGGCGCGGCCGCCGGCTTGGTCGTGGGCAGCTTGTGGGTCTGTGGTCCCGCCGCACAAAGCAATTGGCGTAGGCGTCCACGGGCTTGGCGACATCGACGACGCGGTCGCGGAAGACGACGGTGATGCCGCGCGTGGCACGGGCCGGGTCGTAGCGCAGCGTCACGGTTTCCCCGACGCGAGCGAGGCGTCGACCTCGTAGACGACGCCGCGGAGACTCACGGTGCGGTCCTTCTGGACCTTGCGCTTCTCCTCGAAGAGAAAGAGCTCGTCGAGGTGATCGGGCGGGAGCGCGAGCCCGCCCGCGGTGGCGGCCCAGCGGGCGAGCTGGCGCCTCGCCCTCGGCGCGATACGCCGACCCATTGTCGACGTAGAGGCGCGAGGGCACGCCGCGACGCTGGATCGCCCGCGCGAAGACGGGGAGAAACGCGGCGACATTCTCGCTGCGCGCAAACGCGGCGTGTGGCACGACGCGCGTCGCATCGTCGAGCAGCGCGATCAGATACGTCTTGTGTCGCCGCCGGTCCTCCTCCAGCACACTCGGCCCGTGCATCACGTCGCTCATCCAGAGGTCGTTGGCGAGCGCAAACGCGAAGCGCCGGCGGTCCTTGGTCGTCGGCGTCTCCGCGGCGCGCGCCATGAGGCCATGGCGCGTGAGCAGGCGATGCACGGTGGCCGGCGCGACGTCGAGGCCGGCGGGGATCAGCCCGCGCTGGCGGGCGGTGGCGATCAGCATCAGCACGCTGAAGGTCGGCGCCTCTTCCTTCAGCGTGCACAGCGCGTCGGCCACCGCTTGCGGCAGCGCGCGGGCGCGGCCCACGTCCCGGCGCGGGCGCGGCTTGAGCGCGTCGAAGCCGCCGCGGCGATAGGCATAGAGCCAGTCGCGCAACGTGCCGGCGCGCGACGTGGCGGCGCGTCGTCCCCGGGATCTCGGTACTCGCGCGTCGGCCTTCTCGTCGAGCCGCGCGGGGAGGGCGCGGTCTCCGGGACGCAGGTCGCGGAGATCGGCGATGAGGCCGTAGCGGAAGAGCGCGACGGTCTCGGCGTGGGTGGTGACATCGGTCTGGCGCGGCATGGGCCTCCTTGACCGCCCTCATGGCAGTCAGGCGGGATCCTCAGCCGGACGGACCGGCCCGGTCAGCCCCCATCGCGTGTTGGCGGCGCGCGACGCGAGCCGGCCGCTGGAACGGACGTGAGCCGAATCCGAGCGGCGGCGGGAGCTGGCGCAGGTGAGCGGCCACACGGCCGCGCAGGGTGACCAGGACGCGGTCGGTCTGCCAGGCGGTGCGGAACGCGTCGAGCGTCGCGTCCGCCAGGGCCAGGCCCAACACCCCGGCCGCGATCACGAGGGAGGCCCGCACGAGCGTGAGGCGGCGCCGAACCCAGCGCACCGCCGACGGCAGGTCGATGTCCAGCCGCAGCCGATCGGCCGCGGCTTCGACACTGCTCGCGGCGCTGACCTGCATCACCACGCGCTCGAGATCATCGAGGTCACTGGGAAACCGGCTGGCCAGGCAATCCGGCAGGAGGCTGAAGGTCTCATGGGCCGTCGGGCAGTAGTACCGCGTGACCCGCATCCCCGTGGGCGTTTTTCGGGGGTACGTGCCGTGACGGGCAAACCCGCACCCACCCGCCGGATGGCGGGGACACACGGCCAGGCTTGCCTTCACCCAGGCACGTTCGGCAAGATAGGCCTCGCTGGACAGCGGTGTCTCGTGACGCAGCTGCACCGGCCTGCGCACGCCACGGTGGCCTCCGTGACGGGCACAGCCTCCCTTCCCCGTCGCTGCTCATCCCGACGGCGGGGAAGGTTCTTATCACAGCTCGTCCCTCGGCCGCTGCGCACACTGCGCCCTGCGATCCACCGATTCCTCAGCGGCCCAATCCGAGCAGAACTGTCAGAGGGATTGCGGTACTACGTGAGAGCTAACACCCCGCAGCGACAGTTCCAGCACCTCGATTCCTGACGTTCGACCGCGAGCCCGAGCAGTATCTGTGCGGTCCGTCTTGCGGTCTTCGGCCGTCACGACTACGCCTCCGCGTCGAGACCGATGTGGGCCCCAAGCTCTCTACGATACGGCGGCGTTCGTGTTTCTAACTTGCTGTTCGCGCGGCCGAATCACGGACTATTCAGGCACGGAGACCGGTATGTGAATGAGGCGCTTGCAGATTCGAACTGTGCGTGCCGGATTTGAATCTGGACAAACGCTGTTAACTGCAATTATGGCCCGTCTGATTATCTCCCACACGTGGCAGCGAATCTGCCTGATCTACCCGCAAGCGGCCGGCGGGGAACTCGAACGAGTCGTTCAACGACCGTCTGAACTACTTCCTGTCAGCCGCCTCACTCCGGAGGCAGGCCGATGCGCTCGTTGAACCAGCAACAGCGCCCGCCGCCAACGTGCGCGTGGGGCGAAGGTAGGTGCACCCGTTCACAACACCATGTTGGCTTCGGACAAGTGATCCCGGAGGGTATATGCACCAATGTCGCATCAGTGTCGCTGTCGTCCTCTTATTAGTCGCTGGGCGCGGTGCTGCCATCGGTCAGTGCTACCCGGAGACCTTCGGCGCCAACGCCTTCGATGGTACGCCAGACAGCGCTGCCATTCAGGCCTGTCTCGATCAGGGTGGCACGACCCTGCTTACTTACAATCCGGACGGTGGGTACATCATCGATTCGACGCTCGAACTGAACTGGAATGACACCATTCTGACGTCGACCACCGGCGACAGAGCGAGGCTCATCGCCCACACCATGTTGCTTGGTCCGATCCTGCGCACAGCGGCCGTAAGCGGCTATCAAATCTTCAACCTTGATTTCAACGGGAACAAGTTCCAGCGCTTCTACAGCTATGCATGCTGGGGGTACCGGGACTTCGGCACGAATCTCCAACTGCGCGGCAGCTACTTCTCTGTGCACCACATCGACTCAACCCGAGCGATGTGCGGTTCCGGAATGGAGGTCCTGGGCGATCACTTCGAGATATATGAGAACTGGATTGGATACAATGGCAGAAGTGCAGACGAGGGGCTGATTGGCGAGCAGTGGGCTGACGGCATCACGCTGTTGAGCTGCGACTCAGGCAGCGTCCACGACAACTGGTTGGACAACAACACGGACATTGACTTGGTGGTGGGCGGGGGCAGCGGCTGCTCCATCCAGTGGAATCACATTCGCCACACTCCAACCCGCGGTGTTGCTGTCTACGGTTTCGCCGGCATCCATGTTGGCTACTTCCAGGAGGGCGGCGGGAACCACAGCGGGTCTACCGTAGCCTATAACGATGTTTCATCCGACTTGGACAAGTTGTCCTTTGGCATCATTGTCGGGTTCCATCCGTGGGGAGACCAGTGGGTAACCGATGCTGGCAGCGTCGTATCGAACACCACGACCGGCTCAGTGGTGCCCTTGGCCATTGATGGGATTGTGAACGGCTCGGTTCAGGCGAACGTCTTTGGAGGTCACCGCGGGACTAACGGATGGGGAAGCTGCTCTCTCTCTGCTGACTACACAGCAGGCGACTTCGGCAACGCCAGCATTCAGAACGGGTGGGTCTGGCGGACATACCACGGGGGTGGTTGCCAGTGAGATGATTGCCGTTGATTCTATTGGCTGAAAGACCAGCCGAGGGGGCCTGCAAATCAGGCTCCCTCCCCATCTCCAGTGTGCCCGGTTGCGCTCGCCGGCCAACAACTACAAGCTGAAGCGGAGCTACCATGGGAATCTGGCTTTCGGTTCTCCGTTGTCATCCCGGAGCAGGAAGGGAAGCGTGGAAACTGAGTACGTCAAGATCGGCGTATGCGTTCCGACGGTGCGGGAGGAAGCTGCCGAGGCGTTCTTAAACGCGTGGGCACCTTTGTGGCGGAGCGCCGAAGGTTCGAGCGTACTCAATCGATGTGTTTCTGCATGAGGATCGAACCGAACCGCACGTCCTGAGGGACATTCGTGGACTGCATATCATCCACACGTCTCAGAGGGACATCGAAGACAGGCTCGGCGCTCGACACTGGATTATCCCACGTGGGTCAGCCTCGTGCCGGAGCTTCCCGATGTACCTCGCGTGGTGGTCGGGTTGCGATTACGTGATGACTCTGGACGATGACTGCTACCCAGAACCTGAGGGCGGGGTGCCCTTCGTGGAACGGCATCTTGCTGCGTTTGCTCGTGATCGTTGGTTCCGTCCGATCCTCGGCGATGAGGTGCGTGGCATCCCGTACGAGCGGCTAGGACGAATGGATGTTCGGATGAATCAAGGGCTGTGGTCTATCGTTCCAGATCTCGATGCCCCCACGTCTCTCGTGCGCCTGCGTTCGCCCACAGACTACCTCGCACGTTCGGGCCATGAAGTAGTTCCTCGCGGGATGGCGTTCCCACTGTCCGCGATGAATGTCTGCTACCACCGGAGCCTCCTGCCTGCTGCCTACAACCTCCTGATGGGTCCGGAAACGGGAGGGTTCGATAGGTTCGACGATATCTGGAGTGGACTACTCCTCAAGCGGATACTTGACTACATGGCTTGGAGCGTAACCGTAGGTGAGCCCCTCGTTCGTCACCTGCGCAAATCAAGCCCGTTTGTCAATCTGAGGAAGGAGGCTCTCGGCATCGCTGTCCATGAGCGGATCTGGGACTACATCCTCGACACCCCACTCAGTCCCGGCTTAAGCGTTACCGGCGCCTATGCGGCGCTGGCACACCATCTAAACGACTTTCCTCGAAGTTCTCCGGATACAGAAGGTTATGCCGCCTATTTCTCCAAACTCGCGGCCGCCATGGTGACCTGGACCGAGCTCTTCGATCGTGCCGATCAGTCGCGCTTATAGTCCTCCGCCCGCGCTAGGGCTGCGCCAAACAGCGGCGCAACCTGCCTCAACGAGTACCGGCTTGCGGTGCGCAGCCCTTCGATCGATAGCCTGCGTCTCAGGGCCTGATCCTCCAAGAGTTCAGTAAGCGCCTCGGCCATCGCCTCGATCTCTCCGGGGTCGACAATCAAAGCATCCCGACGGTGGCCGGCATACTCGGGAATAGCTCCCACCGCCGTCGTGACTGGCGGACAGCCGCACGCCATCGCCTCGAGTGGTGGTAGGCCGAATCCCTCATACCGGCTTGGGTAAAGAAGCACCGCTGAAGTAGAGTAGCGCCGTCTAAGCGTCGAATCACTGGGGTGGAACTCGAAAGGCATCCGATCAGGGAGCCATTCGGGACGGACTGTCCCGCACGCCCGAACGTCGACCGAAGCAATCCGCCGGCGAAGACGGCACAAGGCTGCGAGACCGTCGAGTGCACCCTTCCGCGGGTCCGGGTGGAACAGAAGGAGTACGGAACGGCCTTCCGGTTCTCCGTCAGGAAAGAAGCGAGTCGTGTCAACACCGTTAGGAACAACCTCGTGGATACGGCATCCAAACTGGGCTTCGATGCCAGTGCGGATGGACTCTGAGAACGCGATCCGGTAGAAGGGGTGGCGATAGATGGCGCAGATCCGGGCCTCCGGACCGGTGCCGTGTTCATGGTGCATAACGATGTGGACCTTGCGGCCACGAGACCAGTCGAGGCCGGCGACGTCATGAACCGTCGGCCATGCCGTTGCGATTACCAGGTCTGACCGGGGCAGGAACCGCGCGCGGACGAGAGGCACTCGCAGCAGGCGGCACCTCAATGGGAACCACGGAACCGATCCGGCATGCCGGTGTTTGTTGAATTCGATCCACTGCTGGCGTCTGGTGTATTGAAAGCGGTAAGGCCAGCAGGGTATGCGACCGTCACGTCGTGCCCTGCGTCGTGCATCCAGTTTGCGTAGTCCAGGATGACGCGGACGCCGCCGGTCAGGTTTATGAACGGAAGAACAAATGTGACTCTCATTTCAGTCGCTCGACGCCATCCCGAAGGGAGGACAGCAGTTCACCCACTCGATCGGCACTTCCGACGTGGCTCTCAGCTCTCGCACGACAGGTCCGGCGGTACTGCGTAGCGGCTCGCGGAGGAAGGGTGATTGAAGACCGCAGGGCGCGCGCCATGTCGTCCACGTCCGTCGGATCGAACAGGATGCCACCTGCGCCCAGCAGTTCTGCGTGCGCCCCCGTGTCGGACGCGACGACAACTGCGGAACTGCACATTGCCTCGAGCGCTGGAATCCCGAACCCCTCATAGAGACTGGGGCAGACCACCGCGCAGGCGTGGTGATACAGGGACGGCAGGTGTTCGCCCGGAACGAACCCAAGGACGAGGACGCGAGCCCCCAGGCGTGCGTCAACAGGGATTGTCTGAACCCGCTGTCCCAGCCTCGAGGGCCAGCGAGGACGAGCGAGAGCGGAGGCAGGCACGGCGTCCTCGCAACTTGATGAAAGGCCTTTACAAAGCGGCTACGCAGGTCTCTTTTGCGGTTCGATGGTTGCCACGCACAGGACGGACGAGCCGGCGATACCGGACCAACGGGGAACCGCCGAGCTAAACGTGGGATTCGCGTCCGTGGCTGGGGGGGAGACGGCAGCACGAAGACCCGATCGGGACACACGCGGGTGAGCGAGATGATGTCCCGCTTGCTGCGTCGCGAAACCGTTAGCACTGTGTGCGCGTAACGCTCGACGTAGCGAACAAACTCGTCGAACTCCGACACATTTGCGCTCGTATGCAGGTCCGGCAAGAGCCGAGTGGTGAGGTCTTGGACGACGGCGACCCGATGGGAGTCCCGCCATCTGAATCGACCACGCCAAAAGAGCAACTCGACGGCTTTTGATCTGCCGGAGCTGCGGCGCGGTGCCGGCACCCTTCGCCAGAGAAACCGAACCAGGCGGCATGCGAGGCTATGACGTGCGCGACCGTGCACCCGCGTCCGCATCGCTGCCAACTCGTCTGCGACGGCGAAGAACTCGACAAGCAGCAGACCAGCAGCGACCCCGGCCAGGAACGTCTTCCCCCACACCACGGCCAGCCACGCGACCAGGCCGGTGATTAACGCCGCCGAAAAGTATGAGCGCCACCCACAGTAGAGCTCCGCCAGCTCGGACCAGTGGAGCACACGCCACCCTGCGCTCTGAAAATGTAGTCGTCCTGCGTCCTGGCCCAGGCGTTGTAGCAAAGAGACACGGCCGGACCGATTCGTCGCGACGTTGACGAAGTATCGCGGCGAGGGAGACCGAGACAGCCGTCGGATCAGTTCGGTGAGGAGGTTGTAGTACCCGGTTTGCGGACCAGCCAGGCACGTTCCATCGACCCAACAGGTCTCTGTCACCGTGTTCGAGGCAGCGCTCTCTGACCGACCGCCGGCATCGACCCGCTCGAGGACGCGTCGAGCGGGTCGGGTAATCAATCGACGCACCAGCGACCCTCCCGGCCCTGTGACTAGGCGGTGGTGGAGGTAATCACGGAGCGGTACCGGGTAACGGATGCTTCCCAAGAGCGCCGATACGGCGTCTCGTAGATGCCGTTGCCGCAGGAGCGAGGCGCCAACGACCCTGTGCTGCCCAAACAGGTTGTGCGCAATCGCGGTGCGAACCCCGCGTGGATGCGAAGCACTCAGCATGATTGGGCGCAGCAGTCTTGTGTGCTCAGCGAGCGTGACTGCCGCGCGCTGCCTGGTGAGCTGAGCAGCGTGAATTCGGTACTTCGCCAACGGCCGATTGAGGCACTTGAGCTCGAAGCGTCTCGCCAAACGCAACCAGAGATCCAAATCGCTCACGTACTGATACTCGCGGCTGAATCCGCCAACAGCGCGAACAGCGGCGGCGTGTACAAATGCGGTGGAATACGCAACGAAACAGCCTCGACGCAGGAGCTCTAAGTAAGCGCCGTAGCCACGCAAGTCCATCCGGCTGAGGTCAAACTGATCGGAGAGCTGCCCGATCGTTGCGCCCGTCTCGTCGACTAGAAGGCAATCAGCGAAGATCAGTGCGGTCTCGGGGAAGGCCTCGCCGAGGGTGAGTTGCTGTCGGAGCTTGTCGGGAAGCCAGACGTCGTCGTGGTCGAGAAAAGCAATGAACGTACCGGAGGAATGGGCCAGGACCTCAGGACGCGCGACCCTGAGTGTCTGTTGCTGCTGCCGGACGAGAGTGACTCGTGGGTCGCGGTACGATCGAGCGATATGGTCGGGTGTTCCGTCAGTGGAACCGTCGTCTACGATGATGACCTCGAAGTCCTGCAGCGTCTGTGCGAACACGCTGTGGAGCGCCTCGTCGATGTAGCCCATTCCATTGTGGACACACATTGCGACGCTGACTTTCGGATCTCGTATGCTCACACTGAACTGTCCTTTGTCAGAATCTACTAATCGTCGTGGACTGTATCAGCGACACCTAAAGCGATCCGCCGAGCCGCATCTGAGTTCGACCACCGGAAGGGCTTCGCCTCCAGCTTAGCGCGCGATGTTGCGCCGGATCCTCGGGCCAAGGTCCCTTCACCGAGGTGAAGAGGCCGGGGGGGATGACGTCGCCAGTAGGTCGGCGTGAAGTGCAGCGTCACCTGGGGATGAAGCGCGAGAAACGCCTGGCCCTGCTTCGTCTTGTGGGTGGACAGGTTATCGAGAATGACGCGCAGGTGCGGCCGGGGGGCTGGCTCGCCACCATCGTGGTCAGGAACCTCACAAACTCCGCGCTCGCGTGCCGCGGCGTCGTGTCGCCCAACAGCTCGCCGGTCCCCGTGTTGAGGGCGGCGTAGAGGGACAGCGTGCCGTGACGGTAGTACTTGAAGCCATGGCGCTCGGCGCGGCCGGGCGAGACCGGCGGGAGGGGGTCAAGGCGATCGAGCGCTTGGATGGCGGTCTTCTCGTCGAGGCAGAACACAGCGGCGTGGTGCGGCGGGTGGAGATGGAGGCCGATGACGTCGCCGACCTCGGCCCTGAAGTCGGGAACGGTGGAGCGCGTGTAGCGCTCGAGGCGGTGCGGCTGGATTCCCGCCTGTTGCCAGGCCTGGGCCACCACACTGTGCCAGAGCTTCATGGCCCTCGCCAAGCGCCGGGTGGACCAATGGGTGGTTTCGTGGGTCGGAGGGCGACGCGTCCGGCTGAGGATACGCAACTCCAAGGCCGGCGTGCGCACCCTCGGCGTGGATCCTTGATGACGCCCCCACAACCCGGCTGTGCGACGTTCGAGGAACCGCTCCTTCCACTTCTCGGTCTTCGCGGAGATCCAACCGAGCGCCCGTTCGATCTCGCGGCAGCAGGTCCCTGCAGCGAGCATAAGGATCGCCCTCGCGGGGCGCGGGAGGTCCGCGCGCCCGCGTTGGGATCGGGCGAGGCCCTCAAGCTCGTCCCGCTCGGTGGCGCTCAGTTTCAGCGACCCGGCGGCAGATGGCATGAGCCATTCTACCGCTCTCATTGGCATGGCCGAGCAGGTCGTGCGCCAGGCGCGCGCAGTCGGTCGATGCTCGGGCCGGTAGCGAGCAATCCGAGCGTCTCCAAGGCGGAGCCTTGACCTCGACCCTACCCTGCACCTGCGCCGAGTGAACAATTGGTGAACAATCTGGCCCCGAACACCCGATACGAGGTTTCTCTCATGGCTGCCTCCACGGCCCGTGGCGCGGCGCTCGAGGCCGCGCGGTCAATGTGACGGTGGCGGGCCGGTCGGCGCCGGAGAGGCCGCTGGAGTGTCTCGCGCGTCCTCTCTCGGCCGGCTCGGGGATGTGGAAGCAGACGCGACCGTTCTGGTCGACGCACCACGATCCGTAGCGAGCGTTCTGTCGGCGCCGCCGCATCACAGCGGACGCCGAAGAACGCGAGGCGAAGGGGAAGTCGAGGCGTGGGCGGATGTGCGCGCACGCCTCGAGAGTCCCGGCGCCGCCGCGATTGCTCGCCGAGAGGAGTCGCGGCAGTGGCCTCGAGTTGCCTACAGAGGTGTTGAGCGGCTTGGCTTGTCGCTGACGGCCCCGGGGCGGTCAGCTCGAAGGAGTCCGCGGGGCCGTGTGGCGGCGCGGAGGGTGGCGTCTGGGCGCCACAGGAGTGATGAACTCAATCTACGTGCCGAGCGGATGCGTGTCAAGTCGCGGTTGCTCGGGTTGCTCGATGGACAGGCGCGCGCGACGACCTTGGTGCTGGGCAACATCGGCGCTCCAACTCGCGTCCGCCCAACACCGAGCGCGATTGACGTTCAAGGTCTTCGACGGCACCGCAGCAGTCGCCGCGTAGTCCGACTTCACCCAGGCCGGCTTCCACGGCCGCCATGAACGTGCATGGCACCTTCGCCTTGCAGAGTGGGCCGCGGCGCGCGCCGGGCACCACGCGGCCTGGGCTCACTTCTTCACGCTCAGATAGCCCGTTCTCGTGCGAACGCGTACGGCAGGGTGGGCAACGTCGACGCGGATCGCGTGAAACGCGCCATCGGGGCTCTTCGAGGGGTAGTAGTCCAGAACGTACTGCCGGCGAAGATCATCGGAGATCCGCGATAGACTGGCGGCGATCTCGTCGATCGTCGCGGCCCGCTGCGCAAGGCCGCCGCTTTCCCTTGCGATCTCCGCCACGAAACGGTCTGCACGCTGTACGTCCCAGCGTTGTCGAAGTACATCACCGGCGATTCGGGCCCTGTTGTTCCACCGCGTCGGCGGACGCTCATCGTTGCTACCTGGGGATCCCGTCGAGTGTCATACTGCACGACGTAGACTGGCGCATTCGACGCCTGGACTCTCTGGATCGTTGTCCGGTCCGTGGCGAAGCTGCTTCCCACATCCACACCATCGGTGAACAGGACGACGGCCTTCCGCCCTTCGACCTGATCCAAACGCTCGCTCAGCAGTGTCTCCACCGAGTCGAATAGCTGCGACAGTCGGCCGCCGATTCGGGTTCGCCGGAGAGCGGCATGGACTTCTGCGCGATCGGCGGTAAATTCGCACCCCAGGTAGGCCCGATCGTCGAAGGACACGACCATCGCGCGGTCGTCTGGGCGCAATCGGTCAACGAAGGCGGAAGCTGCCGCCAGGATGTCCGGGTAGCGCTCCTTCATGCTGACGGACGTGTCCAGGAGGAGTGCGAGGTTCAACGGTTCGGACACCTCGACGAAGTGCTGGAGCGGCTGTTCGGCGCCGTCCTCGAAGATGTGGAAATCCGACGCGGCGAGGCCGGAGACGTTGCGGCCATCTTGGTCCGTTGCGATGACCGGCACCGCCACGGCGAGCACGCCCGAGCGGAAGCGGGGGGGCCCGCCGCTCGCCGTGGAAGCCGACCCGGGGGCCGGAGCGGGCTGCGAAGAGACTGCAGGAATGGGAACGTTCAAGGACGTCGTGTTCGCCGGTCCCGCACGGAGCGGCATGGGGTTGGGGCACACCCGGTGTGGCGGCGCCGTCACCCTCGAACCCGTCGTCCGCCGCGAGTAGATCTTGTCCGTTCGCGACACCAACCCTCGCACCAGGTCGGCCAACAGCCCTGGGGCCATCCCTTTTCCGAGCCGACGCCCACTCAGATTCTCCCACCCCTCCCAGATCCGCGCTTGAAACACGGTCGCCGGCTCCGCACGCGTCTGAAGATACGCTGTGGCCGGAACGGCGAAAGCGAGAGCCAGGGTCAGCATATTTGGCGGCTTGTCTGGAACAGTACCCTCGAGAGTCACCCGTTGTTGGCCGACGTCACGCGGGGGATCGGGCCAAGCCTGCGACGGGGAGCCGAATGGTTCGAAGCCCCCGCTGCTGCCGGGGGGCAACGGGCCTCGTGGCGTCGATACGCTTGCGGAGAAGAACGCAGCGTAAACCCCTTGAACCACGAAAACGAGATCCGCCTGCTCTGCCGTGGCGACCAGCTTGAGACCCGTCTGACGGCGAAATTCGCTCTTCACGGCCTCGCGGAGATCGTGGTCGGGCAGCCCCCAGGGATGAGACTTGTCTTCGGCTGGCAACAGCAGTGCGCCCGGAAAGGGCATCGGTCCGGACCCGGCATTTGTTGAGGGGCATGCCGCAAAGGGCCCGACCTCGCCCGTCGCGCGAGTGGCCGCGACGTAGATCGACTGCCCGGGAACGATACCAGCAGCTTGCCCCAACGCCCCGTCCGCGCCCGACAGGAGGACGGTCGCTACGAACCCCAGAGCCCAACTCCAGACGGGGAAGCACGAACCCGATTCCCGCATTGCAGCCTCCATTGGACGGAGGACGTCGTTTCGCGAAGGGTGACTGACGCTTGTCTGTGCGCTGCCTAGTGTGCTCAGTCTAGATGTGGCGGATTCCTAGCACCTAGAGTCAGAAGCTTCGACTCATCGCGCGAGCCGCCATACGAAGGCGACCCGTTTGCCCGAGCGCGGTGGGCAGCACCGGTGGCAAGAACCCGAGCGCCACGAACAAGGCAGCGTACAGGGTCCGCCGCCGCTTGCCGGTCACCACTGCATCTGTCATTTGCGCCTCCAGTGAAGCCAGGAATTCGAAGTTTGCCGGGTGGTGTAGCGAATACGGTCGCGACCAGTCGTCCTACCGAGCTGAAGCCGCCTTTTGTCGCAAGCCCGGGAGGGGGTCCCGCGGCCCGCAGCATTGGGCGCTGGAGGCAAGGTAGGCGTGGGTGGCCGCCTTGACAACCGACAATCGCCGACACGAGGGCGTCAAATGACGACACGAGGGCGTCACGTGACGGCAGCAAGGCCGTCAAATGTGCCGGCGGCGACGATCCGAGGTGGAGAGGCAGCTGCATCACCCGGGAAGAGGCCAAAGAACGCGATGTGAAGGTGGACGTCGAGGCGCGGGCGGATGTGCGCCGACACCTCGAAAGTCCTGGCGTCGCCGCGATTGCTCGTCGAGAGGACTCGGGCAGTGGCCTCGAGTTGCCTGCTGTTGTCTTAGGTGGCTTGCGTGTCGCTGATGGCCCCTGGGGCGGTCAGCTCGAAGGAGTCCGCGGGGCCGTCTGGCGGCGCGGAGGGTGGCGTCTTGGGCACCACGGGGCTGATGAACTCAATCTACGGGCCGAGCGGGTGCGTCTCAAGTCGGGTTGCGATGGGTCGGGCTGCGACGGGTGTGTGATGGATGGGCGCGCGCGGCATCCGCCCTAACCGTCAGCCTCGAAGCACTCGGCAGGGAACGCAACGAGGGACACTCGCGACGCTGTCGCACGCCGCCGCGCCGATCGGCAACTCCCGAAGGGCCAGGCGACGCCGGGAGGCGTCGCCCGCAAGGTAGGCGCGCGTGACCGCCCGGGCAACGGACAATCTCGACACGAGGGCGTCAAACACCGACACGCAGGGCGTCAAGTGGCGACATGAGGGCGTCAAATGACGACAAGCTGCCTCGAGCGCCCGCTAAGCTCTTGTATTGCTGGGGGAGGACGACGATATTGACACACGTCCAGACCGACCGTGGCTTTCGTCAAGGAGTGCTCATGTCACCAATCGTCCTCCTCGCAGTAGCGGCGCTGCTCGCGCCATCGTGCGTCTTTGGGCAGGTGCGCGCCCACACGCAACCGCTGTCGGCCGATCGGGTCGTGCTGGAAATTCACATCGAAGGCGAGACGCCCGCCACCGTTCACGTCAGGAACGGTCAGTTGGCACGGGTACAGGTCGGTGGTGCGCTGGATCTGGGGCTGGTCCCTGTGGTCAAGGACGGCAAGATCGAGCTGGTCGTGCTGGAGATCCTCCGCGACGTCGTCACGGGCAACGAAGGCCTGCGCCAGCTGGCGCGCTATCAGCTTGGTCGGGCCATCGTCAAGAGGTTGGACGGGCTCGCTCCCGTCATCGACGTCACGTGGCTGGAGACACTGGGCCCAGCGACTGCGCCTTCCGAGCCCTCGGGTCCCTGCTCCCAGTGCTGCGTCACGTGCGGGAACATCCTCTACTGCGGCTGCGTGGTGATTGCCGAGTGCGGCAGTTGCTGCTGTCCCGACGCCTGCATCTGTCCGTTCGACCCGGAGGGGAGATTGAAGTGGAACACCACGGGCTGCGGCTCGAGCTCAGCCGCCGGCGGCGTTCTTGGCGCCACTCGCCGAGGCGGTCGTCCACTCTAGGACAACGGTGACCGAGGCCACCTCGCACCGTCCCGGTGTCCCGCGGACGAGATTGAGCGACGCCAGCTCGGTGAGCACCGGCTCGCCCGTGACGGTCGCTCCCTGGAGGCGAAAGAGGCGGACTGACAACGTGTCCGATGCGAGGCGAGGCATGACCCCGAGGGTGAGACCCTTGCCGGGCACGGCGATGCGTCCGAGGTCGCCTTCGGCGACGCCGATGACTACGGCCGCTCCGCCATCGACGCTGACCCGCAAAAGGACCGGCTGCGGCCGGCGCTGCTCGTCGGGAACGGCCCGACTATTATTCTGCACGGACGTTCCCCGAACGGGGGCGCCACCACCGCTGGCCGCGTCTTGGGTCTGGCCTTGGATTCGAGAGCGCAACGGCGGCCAGGGTGACGAGCGAAAGGGCGACAATGGCGGCGAGCAGCCACCTCGTTCTACTTCGGGCTCTCGCAGGAACCGGCGCGGCGTCCAGCGACTCGATCCCATTATCACGCTGGACGACGCTGATGACCTCTGGCTGGTGGTCCTCCTGAGCGGTCATCCACGCGTCCAACTCTCGTTGATACGCGAACACCTGGTCGCCCCGGGCCCCCGGCACGCGGTGTACCGGGAGCGCCATCGCCTCTTCCCATCGCTGCGCCGTTCGTTCCGAGGCGTGGAGGGCCGCCGCAATCTCCTTCCAACCGCGGAGGCGGTCGTCATCTTTCGCATGGATGAGCTTATCCACGACTGCTTCTCCAAGGGCAACGGCATTCTACTCCCCCCCCCCCCTCGGATGTCGAGGAATCTCCTCCCCGGCGCGGTGACTGGGGCCGGCAGGCCCCTTGACGGCCTGGTGTCGTTAGTTGACGCCCTGGTGTCGGCGTTTGCGCCCTCGTGTCGGCAATTGTCGGCTGTCAATGCGGCCGCCCAAGCTTGAAGCGGCGGAAGAAGGCGAGCTGGCGAGGTATCGCCGATAGCCGCGCACTCGTTCGAAGCCAACCCGCGGGCGCTCGCTTCCGGCCCGTTCTGTCCGGCGGCGGGGCGGTAGCGGTGTTCACCGATAGCCTGCAGGACGTGCGGCAAGGCGCCCGCTCGCTGCGTCAGCGCCGCGTGGCCTCCGTCGCCATTGTCTCGGTGATCGGTTTGGCCATCGCCATCAACAGCACGGTGTTCAGCGTCGTAAGCGCTGTCCTGCTGCAGGCCCAGCCCGATCCCCACGCCCACCGCCTGGTCCGCCTATGGTCCGGTGAAGGCGCGGATCCCACGGGACGCGCCTCGCTCCTGGAGCTGGATCGGTGGCAGCGTTCGACCGAGGCGCTCGCGGGGATCGCCGCGTATCGCCCGGGCGTGCGGACGTGGGCGGACGGCGAGGGGCGCGGACGCGCGATCGCCGTCGCGGAGGTGTCATGCCGTTCTTCGAGGTGATGGGGTCGCGGCCGACGACTGGTCGCGCCTTTCTCGAAGAGGACCAGCGCGTCGATGCTCCGCCCGTCGTCGTGGTCAGCCAGAGGGTGTGGGGCCGCCAGTCGACCCGGGCGCCGAACATCTCGCGCGTCACGCTGGATGGCGTCGCGCACAACGTCGCGGGGGTGATGCCGGCCGCATTTGCGTTCCCCGATCGCGCGATACGGCCCCGCGTGAGCCTTGGCGAAAGACGCGATTCGTCGCGACGTCCGTCAACATCGTCGTCCTCCCGTGGCAATACAAGAGCCCGCCGGCCGTTCGAGGCCGCTTGTCGTCATTTGACGCCCTCGTGTCGGCGATTGACGCCCTGCCTTCGTCCTGCCTGTCGATACTTGACGCCCCGGCTGTCGGCGTTTGACGCCCTCGTGTCGGCGATAGTCGCTTGTCCAGCCGGTCACGTGCCCCTACCTTCTGAGGGACGGCGGAGTGAACCCTACGGTGCGAAGTCGTGAGATTGCCGACGTGCAGGTCAGCTCTCGGTGGCCGACCCGAACTAGGGAGACACGCGTTTGTAGTTGCCGAGGCTCTGCTCTGATTGGCGCACTCGATTCACGTCGGGAAGCGAGAGGAGGCTCGTAAATGAATCGACGGCATGTGCTCGGGTGGTTGGGTGGTATCGGGTTCCTGACCCTGGGAGGAGCGAACCGCAGCCTTGCAGGTTACCTTGAGGCAATCGCACCCGCTTCGACTGACGACAGTCGCGAACGGGGGCTGAAGCTGATGCGCTTCCTGAACACGGCCCTGTCGGCTCATCGCGCGAAGTCCGGCCGCTACACTGACCTCAAGGGACTTCAGTCATCGCCGGTACTCCACTCGTTTGGGAACTCTCCGTACGCGGTATCGCTGCGGGCAGGCAAGTTCGGGGAGCTCGCACCGCACTACAAGGTGACGATCTCAGTCGTCCGAGACGGTAAGGGTTACGAGCTGGTAGCGAAGGACACTGAGACGGGCTTTGAGTACCGGTCGGATGAGACAGGCGTCATCCGCTCGATGACAGCCGAAGATGCGAAAGCGGGCGACTCGCCCAAGCCCATCCAGGACCGCGTCGAGGCGAACGGGCGAAGGAAGACCAGTCCATTAGCGCTACTGACGACCGTAGCGACCTTCTTTGTGCCTGGTACCTGGCGGCTCAGGAGGGCTCCTGCAACGACGGAGACTGCTTCTACTGCTCCAGTAGTTGCTCCGGAGAAGGGTGCTGCAATTGGGGCACTCAATCCTGCACTTGGTGCGTAAAGAGGTGGGCGAGTTGCCCTTGCCCGGGATAAAGGCCGCGCGCCATCGTCCGCGATAGCTGAGAGCCACTGCACATCGTCGGAGCCACGTCGCCCGCGAACGTGAATCGCGGGCGACTCTTGCTGCCGCTGTTTCCTCCCGATTAGCCGCGGTGAGGTACAAGATGTACGCTTTGCCGGTGAGAGTGTTGCTCGGAATAGTACCTGTTAGGCGCTGCCGGCACTAAGCTGCCGCGGCTTCGCTCGTTTCGGGCTATCGTCGGCGAGTTCCACCTGTTGCCGAGCGGTCTCGTCACGCCGGCAGCTCTGCTAGTCCCGAGTGCAGAGGCCGTTCTGGGAGTCTCGTTCATTCTGATCAAGCCCGGTAGGCCGACTCTGGCCTGCGCAGCCGCTATGTTTGGGGTCTTTCTCGCGGCTGTCGCCATCAACCTGTTGCGCGGGCGACGAGATATCTCGTGCGGCTGTTTTGGAGGCCACCATACCATCGACTGGTGGCTGGTCGCTCGAAACGCGGCTTTCATATCCTTGACTATCTCGCTGTGGCGTGAACCAGACGGCGTCCCATTCCTCGCCGTTGGCAGCGTGATTCTGACTGCGTGCATCGCACGAACTCTGTGCCACTCGGTGCCCATGTCCCATGGCACGACGGTGTCAAGATAGCGACTAGAATGGCTTGCATGTGCTGGCATTTGTGGTCAGGAGCCCGGGCAGGTCTGCGAGGTTTGGGGCGTAGCCCGACCGCGGCAATTGCCAGCGTCTTGTCGCTTGCGTTCGGGATAGGTGGAACCATCATCGTCTATTCGCTTGCCCGCACCGTCCTGCTCGCTCCCCTACCATACCGGAGTCCTTCAACAGTCAGCATGGTCTGGGCAGACAGAGGAGATGGTTCGCGAGGAGGAGTTGCCCCCGCGCGCATCGCAGCGTGGCGGGCACGGCAAGTCGGCGTCACGGACGCGGCCGCCTTCGTTCCTGGGGAGTCTGCGACGCTTGCCGCTGGCGAGGTTGGCCGGGTTCGCGCCACATACATCAGCGCCGGACTATTCGATCTCTTGGCGTCAGGCCGGCGAGCGGCAGGTCGTTTAGTGCAGCGGACGAACGGCCGGGGGCGACCTCTGTGGCCATCCTCTCGAACCGACTCGCTCGTTCTCGCTTCGCACAGTCGGACGCCCACGCTGTGTTTGTGAAGGGACGACGATATACGGTCATTGGAGTGATGCCCGTCGGTTTCTATTTTCCTGACAACGAAACGAACATCTGGCTTCCCATGGCGTCCGACGAAGCGATGTTTAGGTCGGCAGGGGACCCTATCGCCTACGCGGTTGTCCGGCTCAAGAAGAGCCGAAGTGACGGCGACGTGGCGGCGCTCCTCTCGAGCCCAGCGGGGAGCCAAGTGGGGTCTGAGCCCCTAGCGCGGGTTACGGTCACTCCGATCCGCACCGTGCTCGTCGGACCCTTCGGAGCCGCATTGGCCGCTGTGGGCGGTTGCGTGTTGGCGATCTACCTCCTTGCTTGCATGAACGTAGTTAACGGTGTATTGGCGAGGCAGATCGAACGTCGGAGCGCCGATGCGATTCGATGCGCGCTCGGTGCTCGTCGTATTCATTTCGTGTCGTACGCGGTTGGCGAAGGCGTCGTTCTATCTGCTATCGCCCTCGTTGGCGGTGTATCGTGTGCAATTGCGGGTTCCGGAATCCTCCGGTCGGCTACCGCTACTGTATTGCCCAAAGTCGAGGGCGCGTGGGCGAGTTCTGGCCAAGACGTCGTCGTCACCGTTCTGGCAGTGTTGCTGCCCTGGCTGATTAGCAGCGCCGTCGGGGCCCATGTCCAACTGCTGACGACCACAGACTCTCTCCACGGTCTGTATCTGCGTTCACGGTTCCGCTCTCGCAGAATTGGCCTTTCGGCGGCGTCGCTGGTGTTTCAAGCCACTTTCGCGACCGTTCTCTTGTCCGCCACGATTCTCCTCTTGTCAAGCGTGGTGGCGCTCGCCAAAGTCAGTTGGGGCTTTGAGCCGGGTGGGTTGGCCGTCCTTGGAGTACGAGTGCCAGAAAATTACCGTGAGAAGGCAACTCTCCGGGAATACGCAGAAGGGATTCAAGCAGCCGTCGTTCGCCTTCCTGGCGTGCACTCCGCCACGGTGACGGAAAACATGCCTATCGCGTGGACGTCTTGGGCTCCGGTGCCGCTCGCCACGGATCGGTTCGCTACTAACGGTTGGCGGGCAGCACTCTGGAGGGTTGGGCCTGGCCATTTCCGCGCGCTTGGGACTCGACTTCTGGCAGGCCGGGAGTTCGACAACCGTGATAGCAGTGCAGCGCCCTGCGTCGCGGTAATCAGTCACGCGCTGGCAGCACGATTGTGGCCCGGGCAAGACGCTCTTGGGAGGGCGGTCAGAGTACTCGAATATCGCAACGACGGTCGCAACTTGGCACCTGAGATTGCCGTGAGGATCGCCAAACACGACCGGTCACTCGACAACGATCCGGCTGCCTTTCAGGACGCGGAACCGCTTCCGAGGCAAGTCGTTGGGGTGGTTGAGAACATCAGGATGTTTGGACTCGACGCCGCTCCCGATGCGGCTTTGTACGTCTGCACATTCCAGCCGGTGCCGCGCTTCGGCCCCGCGCCTGACCAGCTATTCCTGGCACTTCGCGCCGATGGAGAGGCTGTTGCGTTGCAGGGGGCCCGGCGAGCGATTCTCGCCCTGCACCCCGAAAGCGAGTTTCGGGAGGCCACAACGGGCCGAGACCTGATGGCGCGGTCCCTGGGGGGACGAGCTGCCACACGAGCAGTTGCGGTTGTCGTCCTGTTGTTGACGTGCTGTGCGATTGGACTACAAACACACGGTCTTTACGCCACGTTGTCCTATGCCGTGCGGCGGCAGGCACGTGACTTCAGCATCCGCTCTGCATTGGGGTTGACTCCTATGGCCGCAGCCCGTCAAGTGCTGTATCGGTCTCTTCTGTGGACGGGGGTCGGCGTCCTCGCTGGGACACCGCTCGCGATCCTCACCAACGCGGGGCTTCGGCCTTTCCTGTTCGACGCGTCGCCTTGGAACTTGTGGGCGTACCTAGCGGAATCCGCGCTACTACTGATCGCGGCGATAGCTTCACTGCCTGCCGTCATTTATGTTGCTCGAATCGGTCCATCGCTGGCCGCCCGGCATGAATGATTGTGAGAATGGAGGCCGCCGCCGTTATTTCGTACGCGGTAAGAGAGGTGCATCTGGTGCGGGCCGGCCGAGACCGGTAGGCTGGCGGTCATGCCTGCCACTGGTCCCACCGTCGTCGCACGGGATTCCGGGAAGCAACGGCCAACCCGGCACCGCAACACTTTGGATGATGTGGATTTGGTAGTCGGCAACGAGTGGGCGGCCCCCAACGTCACCGAACGCTCCGCTCCACTTGCACGCAGCGAATCCACAGTCTGGAGGCTCGCTCGGGCTTTCGGCTCGGATCCAGAAGAAGTTGTTTCCGGCGTCCGCAGTTCGCCCGGCGCTGAGTGCGGAGGCCTTCGTCGTCGGAGAGCTCCCTAAGAGTCATTCCGCTTCGCCGGCGAGTCCTCGAGATGAGGATCGAATCTGGCAGGGGCCGGGCGAGTGACCTGTTTCTTCGAACCGGTTGACACGAACCGCTCGTGCACTTGCGATCCTACTGACCCGAGTCTAGATTCGAGGCCGTAGGTTCCGACATGTTTCTTGCACTGCTCTTGACGAGGTCGGGTGCCGTGCTGCGATGGAAAGCGCAATGATTGCGTGCGCCACGCCATCGTGATCAGCTGTTCCACGCCATCGTGATCACTCATTCCACGGCATCGTGATCACCTGTTCCACGGCATCGTGATCACCCGTTCCACGCATCGTGATCACCGATTCCACGGCATCGTGATCACCTGCCCGTGACGTCGGGCGTCGTTCTACCATCGGGCTTCGGCGAACTTTCGTCCCCCGGAGCACCCGATGGCCACGGAGCGACTGCCCATGCGACAGATTCGAGAGATTCTTCGGCTGAAGTGGACCCTGCAGCGGAGCCACCGCGAGACCGCCCGGAGCCTGGGCGTGAGCGCGGGCGGCGTGGCGGCGGTCGTCAGCCGTGCCACGCACACGGGCCTCACCTGGGAGGCCGTGACCGGCCTGAGCGACGACCAACTGGAGGCGACCCTCTGGGGGCCGAAGCTGCCGCTATCGGCGGCCCGCACGCTGCCCGACCCCGTCCACGTCCACACGGAACTCCGCGGGAAGGGCGTGACGCTGGAGCTCCTGCACCTGGAGTATCTGGCCGACCATCCGGACGGTCTCCGCTACTCGGCCTTCTGCGGGCACTATCGCCGCTGGGTCGCGCTGCAGCGCTGCTCGATGCGTCAGGTCCACAAGGCGGGGGAGAAGCTGTTTGTCGATTACGCCGGCCAGCACCCGCACCTGGTCGATGCGCGGACCGGCGAACCGATCGACGTCGAGCTGTTTGTCGCGGTGCTCGGCGCGTCCAACTACACCTACGCCGAAGCGAGTCTGACGCAGCGTCTGCCCGACTTCCTGGCGAGCCATACGCGCGCGGTGGAGTACTCTGGGCGGCGTCTCCACCCTCGTGGTCTCGGACCAACTGCGGACCGGGGTCAGCGCCCCGTGTCGGTATGAGCCCGGCGTGCAGCGGAGCTATGCCGACTGGGCGCGCCACTACGGCACGGTCGTCCTCCCCGCGCGGCCGGCGAAACCTCGGGACAAGGCCAAGGTGGAAGCGGGCGTGCTGGTCGCCGAGCGCTGGATCCTGGCGCGGCTCCGCCACGAGACCTTCTTCACGCTGGCCGCGCTGAATGAGCGGATCGCGGAGCTGCTCGAGGACCTTAACGCCCGTCCGATGAAGGGGTACGGCGGGCAGTCGCGGCGGACGCTCTTCGAACGCTTCGATCGGCCGGCCCTCCAGCCGCTGCCGGTGGACCGCTACGTCTATGCGGACTGGAGCAAGGCGCGCGTCAACATCGACTATCACGTCGACGTCGATCACCACCTCTACTCGGTCCCGCACCCGCTGATCCACGCGCAGGTGGAGATCTGTCTGACCGCGGCGACCGTGGAGATCTTCCACCGGGGCCAACGGGTGTGGCTGCACCTGCGCAGCGCGCAGCACGGCGGGTACACGACCATTCCTGAGCACATGCCCAAGGCGCACCGGGCGCATCTCGAATGGACGCCCACGCGGCTGATTCGCTGGGCGGAGACGATCGGCCCGGCCGTGGGGGCGCTGGCGACCGCGATTCTTGAAAGCCGGCCCCACCCGGAGCAAGGCTATCGCTCCTGCCTGGGACTCATGCGGCTGGTGAAACGACACGGGCCGGAACGCCTGAACGCCGCGTGCGCCCGCGCGCTGGCCGCCGGTGCCCGCTCCTACAAGCACGTCGATTCGATCCTCAAGCACGGGCTCGACCGCCTGCCGGCGGATGCCCCGGCGCCCGCGCCCACGCCGCGCTCGCACGACAACGTGCGGGGCGCCGCCTACTACCAGGCCTCGCTCATCGAGGAGGCCCCGTGCTGATCCCCGTCGCCCTGCCCCCGATCACGGGGGGCGGGGCCGGCGCTGCCGCGCCCGCCCCGCTCTCCCTGTCTCATTCTGGAGGCGTCTGTCGATGCTGATTCATCCGACCGCTGATCGTTTGCGCGTGCTCTACCTGCGGGCCATGGCCGAGGCGTACCTCACGCAGCAGCAGGATCAGGCCACGCTGTCCCTGGACTTCGACACCCGGCTCGGGCTCCTGGTGGACGCGGAGGTCCTTTCGCGCGAGAACCGGAAGCTGGCGCGCTACCTGAAGGAGGCCAAGCTGCGCATCGCGCAAGCGGCCCTCGAGCATCTCGACTACGCGCCCCGCCGCGAACTCGATCGGGCCCTCATGCGTCAGCTCGCCACCGGCCGCTGGATCCTCGAACACCGGAACGTCCTCATCACCGGCGCCACGGGCGTCGGCAAGACCTATGTGGCCTGCGCCCTGGGCCAGCAGGCCTGTCGCCAGGGCTATCGGACGCTCTACCGCCGCTTGCCGCGCCTGTTTCAGGAACTCGCGCTTGCCCGGGCTGACGGCACTTACGCCACGCTGCTCGCGCGGCTCGCCCGGTGACCTTGATCCGGTTTCGTAGACACTTTCGGAAGGTGGATACGATGGGATCGATGGCCAGAGAGAAGAAAGCCTCACGCGTGCGGCGGAGCTTCACCGACGAGTTCAAGGCCGGGGCGGTCCGGCTGGTGATCGACGAGGGCAAGAGCGTGGGCCAGGTGGCCCGCGAGCTGGACCTGACCGAGTCGGCGTTGCGCAAGTGGGTGGAGCGGGCCCGGGCCGATCGGGCACGGGCAAGCCCGGCGGGCTCACGACGGCGGAGCGCGAGGAGCTGTCCCGGCTGCGCAAAGAGAATCGCATCCTCGCCGAGGAGCGCGAGATTCTGAAAAAAGCGGCGGCCTTCTTCGCGAAGCAGAGCCGGTGAGGTTCACCTTCATCGCGGCGGAGAAGGCCGAGCATCGGTGAGCATTCTCTGCCGGTGCCTCGAGGTGACGCGCAGCGGGTTCTACGCCTGGCGCGGCCGTCCGGAGTCGGCGCATGCGCGACGCGATCGCCAGCTCCGGGTGCTGGTGCGGGCCTCGTTCGACGCGAGCCGGCGGCGCTATGGGAGCCCGCGGATTCAGGACGACCTCGTCGAGCAGGACGTCCACGTCAGCCGCAAGCGGGTCGTGCGCGTGATGCAGGAAGAGGGCCTCAAGGCGCGGGCGCGCAAGCGCTTCAAGTCGACGACGATGAGCGACCACGACCAGCCGGTGGCGGCCAACGTGCTCAACCGGGAGTTCACGGCCGAAGCGCCGAATCAGCGCTGGGTCGGCGACACGACCGAGTTCGTGATCGGCGAGAGCGGCAAGCTCTACCTGGCGGCGATCCTCGATCTCTTTTCGCGGTTCGTCGTCGGCTGGGCGGTGAGCGCGGTCAATGATGCCGTCTCGTCATCAAGGCGCTCGAGATGGCGCTGAAGCGACGCTGTCCGGACGTCGGCCTCTTGCACCACTCCGACCAGGGCAGCCCCTACGCGAGCGAGGACTACCAGACGGTCCTGACCGAGGCGGGCATCACGTGCAGCATGAGCCGCCGCGGCAACTGCTTCGACAACGCCGTCATGGAGAGCTTCTTCTCGACCGTGAAGACCGAGCTGGGCGAGCGCTTCGAGAGCTACGGGATCGCGAAGATGGAGCTGTTCGACTACATCGAAGTGTTCTATAACCAGCGGCGTCGGCACTCGACCCTCGGCCAGATCAGCCCGGCCGCATTCGAGCGTCGGGCCGCCGCGTAGGGCGTGGACGCTGCCATCCCCGTGGACGCACAGAACGCGTCCACCGGGATTTGGAAATCTCGCACAGAACGCGAGATTCCCACAGCGCCCACACCCGTCGTACTGTATGAGAAGAACCGAAAGAAGGACAGACTCAACCGACGCTGTTAACCTGTCCACGAGATCGGATCAGGGCCACTGCGCGCCATCGAGTATCTTGGAGCGTTGGCGAATGGCAGCGGCGGGCGCGTGTATCGGGCCCAAGGCGGACGCAGCATTGAGTCCGCGTTTCTCCAGGTCAGCCGCGATCTGAAGGAGCAGTACACGCTCTGGTCCTATCCACACAACCAAACGCTGGACGGAACGGTACGAAGACTGCGAGTCGAAGTGGCCGGGCCCAACCTGTCGGTGCGCGCTCGTTCCAGCTACCTTGCGGCGTTGTCCCGACGCTGACGGCCGGTTGCCACCGTCACAGGGCGGCTCGCCGGCGCCGGCGGAGCGCCAGGCTTGCTGCTTACCGCCTGCGGCACCTCCTGGGTGAGAACGGCGCGCCGCCGGCCATCCCCGGCAAGAGGCCGATCGCCCTCGATAGCGTCGTCCTTCTCCTGCAGAACGGAGATCGGAGGGACGGCGCAGGCGCCGTGGAGGTCGCCGCGTCGAGCGTCGGCGAAGCGGCCGCTCGGGAACGTGTCGTCGCCCTGTTCCGGGAGCCGGTCTGCCGCGCAGTTCGGCACGTCGGATGTCACGTGATCTCGACCGGGAATTGACGGTGCACAACCCGCGTTCTGGTCCCCGCTTCCGTCAGACGTTCGGCGTCGTTGCGACGACGACATCGACGCTGACAGCGGGGCGTGAGCGACCCCCGGGGACAGCCCGGGGTTGACCCTCCCCCCAGACTCCGGGGGTCGCTCACGCCCCGTTCCCTCCACTGCTACCTCTCTCGGGCCCGTTGCGGCGGCGAAGAACGCCGCCGAAGCCGCGGCATCTCACCGACCCTCTACATCACGCAGGGCCAGCAGTTGTTGGTTCTGAAGCCGAGCCCGCGCGCGCTCTTCCGCGTCCGCCTCGGTTGTCGCAGAGCGATTGCCCAAGGGGGTTGAGAACGTTTGGCGCCTTCTGCCCCCCTCTGTTCCCCCTGCTCAACCCCGAGTCTCGACCAGGCCAACGCGGCAACCAGGGGAGAGAGATGACCGTAGCGGTGGCCGAGCGCTTGCCATTCGACGCGCCGTTCGGCACGGTCGGCGACGCCGAGGAGTGGTCCGATTTCGCGGCCGACGACAGCCTGCCAGGCAGCTTCGACGGGCCTCTCGTCAGGCGCGAAGACGAGCCGGAGTGTCCACACGGGAAGGTCTGTCAGGAGGGCCTGGTGGCGCCGGAGAAACGGTCGGAAGTCCACCAGGGACGAGCGTGTTGCCGGGTAGACGAACACGCCTCGGTTCGGTGCTTCGACGCCGATTGGCAAGGCATCGGGAAACAGCCTGGGGGCCGCCGCGCCACCGGCTCGGGAACCGCGTTGAGGCAGGCGCTCGCGCGGGATCCCGCTGCCCGTCGTGAAGTGCTCGACCTTGTCCTGCTGACCGGCGAGCCAGGTCACCTCCGGCGACTCCAGCACGGTGTCCAGCAGCATCAGCCGAGGCATGACGGAGGCCGCCGCAACCGGCCGACGGAGCCGGCTCTGAGGTTGCCTGATGGCGGCGTACAACGGCCGATGATGAACGTGGTAGACGAGCGCCCGGTTGTGGAGACACGGGCAAACGGCCGCGAACCCGCGGCTCACGAGGCGATCGAAGAAGCGGTTGATCTTGTGCCCGTACGCGACGCCCGCGAACGACGCGTATTGCCTCGGCAGGCAGACGCCCGAATGATGCAGAACGATGTCCAGGAAGGCGGCCTGGCGGCCGGTGAAACCGAACCTGGCAAGCGCGTCGGTTTGTTCTTTCCGTAACATGGCGAGCTCCTCTTCTGTTGTGCGATGGTCCGCGCTACCATGGAGCGATGGAACTCAATTTCACCGCCGTGTTCCGCCCTGTCGCCGAGGGCTACGTCGCCTTCGTCGAGGAAGTCCCGCCAACACCCAGGGAGCAACGCTGGCAGAGGCGCGAGCGCATCTGGCGGAGGCCGTGCGTCTCGTGCTCGAGGCGAACCGGGCGCTCGCACGTGAAGGCGTCGACGATGCCGACGTCATTCGGGAGCGTCTCAGGCTGCCCGAATGATGCCTGGCCGACTTCTCGAAACGGTCACCGAAGCAGCTCCTCCGCGAGCTTCCGGCCAGCAACTCCGCCCCCAGCTCGCCCCGACCCGCCGCGCCCCGAGATCCTTGCCGACAGCCCCCTGTACTGACTGAAGCCGGACTTCGCGGCCGCCGCCCCGTGCGCACCCCGGTAATGAACGGTCGTGACCTCCACGTCTTCCTCCCGGCAGCGTCCGTCGATGTCCTCGTACTCGATGCGGACGTCGGGGAAATGCACCTGCTCGTCGAAGTACGGAAGGTTGTGCTCGACTGCCCACAGCGCGATCTCCTCGGCACTTCGGTCGGGGCGCCCGTCACTGTCGGCGCGGCCCCGATTCCGCTCCTGCAGGAAGCGCTGGTACTCGCGCTTGAGCTCGTAGTCGAGGACGACGCGCCGGAGGCGGTCGCCGCGCTCGGTGAGCCGGTCGGCGGCGTCCAGGTAGGCGCGATAGACCTGGGTGTCATGCTCCAGTTCCCGAGGCTTGCGGAGGCCCGCGTAGAACGCCTGAGCGGCGTCGTGGCCCGGCCGGCGCCTGGCCTCCAGCAGCTCCCGACCTTGGTCCGTCAGCGTCACGATGCGGTCCCTGTGACCTGGTAGCGGTACCGTCTGAACGAGTCCGCTCTCGCGGAGATGGCGGAGGTCTGGAGAGCGTGGATTCCCGGCTCGGCCGAGGCTGGCTTCGAGGTCGCGCGAGGACACCACTCGGAACGCGCCGACGGTCGCCAGGACGCGGCTCTGGTCGCCGTTGATGTCGTAGTCGCGGTCCCGGACGCGGACCGGTTCCCGGCGGGGACCGCGCGGAAGATCCACGTGGCGGACGGCAATGTCGCGTGGGTCGCGCGTCGTCCGCTCGAGCTCGCGCGCGGCAGGGTCACTATGGCCACCGCGGCTCAAGTCGGGACGTCGATCGTCACGGTCGTGCGAGTCGAAGTCGCGGGGATCGAAGTCGAGCATGGGCTCCTCCCGGGACAGCAAGTGGGTTGTCTGGGAGGGGCCCTGGGGCGGCTCCGCGAATGTCGCCGCGGCGTGGGAGTGGCTCCGGGCCGCGGGGACGAGGACGTAGCTGGCTACGTCTGCCGACTAGATAGCTCGAACCGCTTCCTTCAGGACGCGCTCGCTGATGGCGGGCTTGATGCCGTCGCGGAGCGCCAGATCGACCCGACGCACACCGAGAATGGCCTCGAGGTAGTGCTGGGTCCGCGACAGGTGAAACAGCCCGACCGGGCCGTCCGTCACACGAAGTCGACGTCACTGCCGATAGTCCCTCCGTGCCACGGAACCGAACAGCACGAGCGACTTGACCCTGAACTCCGAGCCGAGGTCGGTACGATGCCTTGCGATGATCTCGAGGACTTCGTCGCGATTCATCACTGCATTCCGAGTCGCTCTCGGCGACAGTTACGCCGCGCTCCGGCCGTGGAGGGCCTCGGCGACCGCCCTCGGGTTCTTAGCCGCCACTCTCAGCAGGGCCAGTGCGGGGCCTTCAGGGGTGCGGCGCCCCTGTTCCCAATTCCGCAAGGTGGCGACGCTCACGCCGATCATCAGCGCGAACTCCGACTGCGACGCGCCGAGCTTCGCGCGGACCGCGCGCACGTCTGCCGGCCGGAACTCCTTGGTCCGAGAAGGCTTCAACGTGCCGCGCCGGATACGGCCGGCCTCGCGGACGCTCGTGAGCAACTCCTGAAACGCCTGATCCTTCACTTGAATTCCTCCCGCACCAGGCGACCGAGGACCTTCACCTGGGCCGCCGTGAGGTCTCCCTGCTCGGTCTTGCTGTAGACGAACAGCATGTAGAACACCGATTCTTCGGGAGCCCAGTAGTAGATGACTCGCAGGCCACCGCGCTTTCCACCGTCCGGCGCCGCCCACCGAAGTTTCCGGAGGCCGCTGGAGCCGCGAATGACCGCGCCCTGCTCCGGGCGGAGCATCAGCGCGATTTGAAGCCGGCGGTACGCTTCGTCGTCGATGAGCCGTTTCAACGCGCGTGTGAACACCGGCGTCTCGACGAACCGCATATGTGTACTATACGCCAGTGGCGTATCCTATTCAACGCCTGCAGGGGCACTGAGAACTGATCGGTATTGTCAGTCGTTGTCAGTCGGTTGTTGACTGACAAATGACTGACAATCCGCGGCGGCTCGAGGCATTGTCGGGTTGCCTCGGGTGTGAAAAGAGGCCCGTGAACATTGGGGCAGCGGTCTCCCGCTGCCCCTGGTTGCCTCCCTTCGAATTGCTACGAACCAGGAGGTCGCAGGTTCGAGTCCTGCAGGGCGCGCCACTTTCCCAGGTCACGTTTCGGGCAAGCGGACCACCATCGCCCGTGTCCCGAGCGAGGCGCATCGCGCCGAGTCGAGGGGCGGGGCGCGCCACCTCCACGCTGGCTCACGATCGCGCCAGCGGTCCTCCATCGCAGGGCGCGCCACTTTCCCAGGTCACGTTTCGGGCAAGCGGACCACCATCGCCCGTGTCCCGAGCGAGGCGCATCGCGCCGAGTCGAGGGGCAGGGCGCGCCATGCTTCGCTCACCTGCGCTCGCAGCAGGAAGGACGATGGAGAGGATTCTGCGGCACTAACTCGTGTCTCCCTCAAGAACCGGAGCGATTGCGTCGCAACTCGCTGCTACTGCAACGTCACCCGGGCCGGCAGATCGCCCAGCGCGTAATATCGGTGTTCGATCCCGGTGGCCCGGACGATGGCGACTCGCATTCCGGAACTGGCACCGCGCAGCGGCATGCCAACCGGCCCCGTCGTCACGGTCTCGAGGTCGCCGTCGCGGGCGACGGCATTCTGGTGATAATGCCCCCCGAACACGTGGCGAACGCCCGCGTCACGATACATCTGGAGGAACAGGGAGCGCCGTGCGAGCGGGATGACGTCGTAGCTGTCGGGTTCGGCGGCATCCCTCAGGAACAGCGGGTGGTGCTGGAAGACGACAACGTGGTGAGGATTGCTCGAACGCGCGCTCATAAGCTCGGCCCGCAGCCACTGCTCCTGTCGTGCGGCCTCCTCGGGCGCCTTCTGAGGCGTGTGCACCAGGCAAGAGTTGACGACGATTCCAACGAACCCGGGGTGTCGGAAAATGTAGCGATCGGGTCCGAACCGCTGCCTGTAAGCGGCCAGGAGTTCGGGCGTGGGGTCGTTCCCGACATCGTGGTTGCCGGGCACGCTGTAGACCGGGATCGCCGGATCCAGCTTCTTCACGACTCGCAGGTACACGGAGATCTGCGCCTCGTCGCCGGTCTTGTTGACGAATCCCCGGTGACGACCACGAACGCGGGTTTCAGGCGGTTGGCGGTGGCCACCGCGAACTCGAAGTTCGCCGTCTCCTGCTCGACCCCCCCGTTGCCCGTGAACATCCCGAATTGCGGGTCGGTAAGCTGGATGAAGAAGAACGGGTGAAACGCAGCCGGCTGGCTGGCCGAGGCGACGGCCAAACCGAGTGCCAAGGCCACCGCGAATCCGAGAGCAAGGAACCGAGGGGAGCGATGAGCACGCATCGTTGATTTCCCGCCAGCCCGCCGCTCGAGAGCGGCCGCCTGGTCCAGAGGAGTAAGGCCCCGCACGCGCGGCGCTGCTGCCCGCGCTGCCCGAGGGCACTGGCGCGGCCGGCTTCAGTTTACGCCACCCGCGTTAGCGGTGGACCGGCCGATGATCCGTCGCTCGCAGTCCTGCTACTCTGGGGCGATGAGATTGGCGCAACTTCTCCGACTTCTCGTGATCGTGGCCGTTGCGCTCTTCGTGCTGCAGCCCGCACCCGGCGCGGGACAGGCGAAGAGCGCCCGAACGCTGCTCGCCGTCTTCGCGCACCCCGACGACGAGGCGACGGTGAGCCCGGTGCTGGCCAAGTACACCGCTGAGGGAGTGTCGGTCTACCTCGCCGTGGCGACAGACGGGAGGCTTGGTGCCGCGCCGCACTCTGGCGTCCCGGCCGGCGACGAACTGGCGGCCACCCGGTCCCAGGAGACGAAGTGCGCCGCCGAGAAGCTCGGGATCCAGCCACCCATCCT
This sequence comes from uncultured Acidobacteriota bacterium, assembly GCA_963744445.1. Lineage (GTDB taxonomy): Bacteria > Acidobacteriota > Vicinamibacteria > Vicinamibacterales > Fen-181 > CAVUTP01. Next base: position 126,373 of record CAVUTP010000005.1, on the reverse strand, counting down.
GCTCGGACTGCACGATCAGATGAAGATGGGTGAGGGCCTCAAGGGTCTGCTGGGGCAGCTGGGGGTCCTCAAGGAGGAGGTGACGAAGCTCTTTGCCACCCTCAAGCCGGACGTCGTCATCACCTGGGGCGCATCCGGGTGGACTGGCCATCCCGACCACCGCCTCGTGGGCTCGGTCGTCACCGAGGTCTTCGAAAGCCAGGCTTGGGAGAAGCCAGCGCGCCTCTACTACGCCGCCTTGCCGACCGGCAGCATACCGAGCGGCAGCCCGATGCAGCTCGCGACGGTCGACGAGCGGTACCTGACGGTGAGGGTCCCAGTGTCGGAAGCTGATTACGAAAAGGCCAGGAGCTCCTGGCTGTGCCACAAGAGCCAGTACAGTCCCGCAGCAAGTGGAAGAGATGCACCGGCTGATCAAGGGAGCGCTGAAGGGCACGGCGTACTTCCGCCCGCTGATCGCCGAGCATGGCCGGCGGACGTCCCTCTTCTGATGACAATGCACGCCGCGGCGTGACGCCGTACTGGCGACGGTGTCTCACCGACCCTTTCCCGACGTCTTCAACCGTTCGAGCGGATCACGATTTGGCTCGTTGTCCCGAGCCACGGGATGGTTCACGGCCTCGGCAGACTTTTGTAGACGAGCGCGACGAACCCGTCGGGCGGCATTCCCGCCCCTTTCGTCCACTCGGTATCGAGGTCGGCGGTTAGCTTCGAGGCGATCGTCTGTTCCAGCGTCTTGCCTTCACCCGCCAGCTTCGCCACGCGATCCCTGACCGTCGCCAGCATTGCCCGGTAGCGTTCGAGCCGCGCGCGGTTGGCTGTCGGCCCGTGGCCGGGAATGACCATGGTGTCCGGCTTCGCCAGGGCGAGGACGCGGTCCGACGCCGCGATCATCCCGTCGATCGATCCGCCGTTGGTGATGTCGATGTACGGGTAGCCGGCCGAGAAGAACAGGTCGCCGGTGTGGATGACGTTGGCCTTCTTGAAGATGAAGATGGCGTCGGCGTCCGAATGCGCGCTTGGGATGTGGAGGACCTGGATGTCCTCGCCGCCGAAGCGCAGCGCCAGCGAGTCGGTGAACGTGACCTCGGGCCAGCCCGCCATGGGGTACGGCCCCCGCTTCTGGTTGAGGACGTCGTGGCTCGTCGTCGGAGACATCGACAGCCGGATCGACCTCACGACCACCCTTACCCTACTTCGGTGGTAGCTTCTTCCGCCACTCGGCGGCCTTGTCGGGGTTCCCCCACACCTGATAGAGGCTCACGAGTTCCTTCTGTGCGCCGGCCGCCCGGTCGCTCGTCGCGCTGAACGTCTCGACGTAGCCTTTCCACGCCGCGATTGCCAGCGGCTCCGCCTCGGCGTAACGACCCTCCTTCCGGTACATCATGGCCAGCACCAACTCGGTCCTGCAGGTGTCCGGGTGGTTCTCGCCGAGCACCGAGCGTCTTCGCTCGAGTGAGCGCAAGTACAGCGGTTCCGCTTCCGCGACCCTCCCAAGTGCGTCGTACACAGTTGCGAGATTGTGCGTGGCCAGCAAGGTGAACGGCGCGTCCTGCCCCAGCACTCGGCGTCTGGACTCCAGGACCTGAATCGCGAGGGACAGCGCTTCGTTATACCGCCGCTGCCGAAAGTACAAAGCCTGTACGTTGTTTATCGACGATAGAGTGTCCTGATCATCGCTGCCCAGAACCTGACGCTGGGCCTCCATCGTCTCGACCGCCAAGCGTTCGCCCTCCAGGAGGCGCCCAGCGGCAATGTAGAGGCTCGCCAAGTCGAACTTGGCCTTTAGGGTGCGGCGGTGTCGAGGCCCAAAGAGCGATTCGCTTTGATCCAGCACTGCACGGTAAAGCGGTTCCGCAGCCGTGAAGTTCGACTGATACCAGTACACATCGGCAAGCGCGTTGAGTGCGTCGAGCCGGACGTCGTCTTCACCTTCGAGTTTCGAACTCGCGGAAGCGGCCTGCCGCAGCAAGGGCTCAGCGTCTTGGTAAAGTCCCAGGCTGGTGTAGACCTTGCCGACGGTGGTGAGCAGCCGAGCCCGGATGGCGGGTTGTTCACTGAGGCTGTTGTCGAGGTTCTTAGCACCGGCGCCGAGAACCTCCCTCGCAGTGATCGTCCGGCCGCGTGCTTCGCTCGGGTCCGACACACCGAAGAGCCCGACGAGAAAGTCTGACACCTGCTTAGCGGCAGCGGCCTCGCGGTTGGCGCGGTCGCGCTCCAGCGCGATTCGCCTCGCCTGTACGGCCATCGTTGCACCGAAGGCGACGAGCAGCAGCACCACCGTAGCGGCGGCGGTGACGCCGAAACGGTGTCGACGCACGAACTTCGAAGTGCGGTAAGCAGTGCTTGGCGGTCCCGCGGTCACCGGCTCGTCGCGGAGGTGCCGTCTGATGTCCGCAACAAGCCCCATCGCGGTGTCGTAGCGCCGCGATCGGGCCTTTTCCAGCGCCTTCATCGTGATCCAGTCGAGATCGCCGCGCAGAAGGCAGGCGAGCTTGCCCGGCTCCGTGAGGCGCTTCTTTGCCGCTTCGGTCGATGCAGATCCCAACCGGGTCACGCGCGTACTCGGGCGCGGCGGATCAAACTCCCGAATCGTCCTTCGGACCTCGTCGAGTGTCTTCTCGCGCAGTACCTTCGACTCGAACGGCAGGCTGCCCGTCAGGAGCTCGTACAGCAGCACGCCGAGCGAGTAGATGTCGGTCCGCGTGTCGACGTCGAGGCCGCCCATCTCCGCCTGCTCGGGGCTCATGTACTCGGGCGTCCCGACAAGGGTGCCCAGCTCGGTGAAGACGGTCTGCTCGCCGAGGCGGTGCGCCGTCGCCTTGGCGATCCCGAAATCGATGATCTTCGGCACCGGCTGGCCGTCCTGGATCATCACCAGAACGTTCGAGGGTTTGAGGTCGCGGTGGATGATCCCCTTCTGATGCGCGTGCTGGACCCCCTCGCAGACGCGCACGAAGAGGGCGAGGCGGTCGGCCACGGACAGCTGTTCCCGGTCGCAGTAGGCGGTGATGGGCTCACCCTTGACGTACTCCATCACGAAGTACGGGCGGCCGTGGTCGGTGGCGCCGGCGTCGAGGACCTTGGCGATGGCCGGGTGGTCCATGACGGCGAGGGCCTGCCGCTCGGCCTCGAAGCGGGCGACCACCTGCCGCGTGTCCATGCCGGCCTTGATGATCTTCAGCGCGACCGTGCGGCGGACCGGTTCGCGCTGCTCGGCCACCCACACGTCGCCCATGCCGCCTTCGCCGATCTTCTGCAGCAGGTGGTAGGGGCCGATGCGGTCAGGGGAGGCCGACGGGCCGTCAGGCGAGCGTGTGGCGTCCGAGTCGCCGCCAACGGGCATGGGAAGGCCTCCCTCGTTACGCGGGTGACCGGCTTCGAATTGGCGAATTGGCGAATTGTAGCATCCGGGAGTCGTCTGTCGACAGCGGCGCGGTATGTCAATTCAAGGGGGTGCGTTGACCCCCCCATGGCCCGAGCTCGTCCACGCGCGGCTCGCCAATCGTCGACGCTATGAGCGTCTTCACCGTGCCGGTCGTGCTAGCGCCATTGAAATCGGCCGCGAGATGGACGCGAACTCGCTCGGCCGTCACCGCGTGCGTCCCCGATGTCCACCCCGGCCAACGGGGACCGCTAGGCACTAACCAACCTCCTTCGAACGTCGCGGTTGGTGCTGGGGTTCGCGGCGGCGCGCGGTGACGATCCAGGCACGCGAATCGAACCACACTCCACCTCTGCGAGCGTGCGCGGCGAGCGTCTTTCGCAGCTGCTCGCCGGCGCGCGCGGCCGAGACGGGACCCAGTCGTTGCAGGACGTCGTTGACACCCGAGAACCCACGGACCCACTCGAGAGCGGCGGCGACATCGGGACCGTAGTACACGGGCTGGTGCACCCCGGTGAACGCCGCGTCGCCGAAGCCGGCGGTCTCGAGGAGCCGCTCTGTCGTTGTCGGATCGGCGAGCGAGAACGGATCGGGCGCCCCCGGACGAGCGGCCGGCACGTCCGCGGTGTCCCCGAGGGCCCGCTGGATCGACACGGACCACTCGTTCCGATGGTGGTCCTGCCAAACCGTCATCATCAGGCGCCCGTTGGGCCGGATGGCCCGCCCGATGTTGGTGAACGCGGCGACCGGGTTAGCGAAGAACATCGTTCCGAACCTGCTGATTGCGACGTCGAAGTACTCCGCCGGGAAGCGATGGATCTCGGCGTCGGCGTGCTCGAAGGTGACGTTGTGAAGCCCTGCAGCTTCCGTCAGGTGACGGGCTCGTTCAACCATCGGCGCGGAGACGTCCACGCCCAACACACTCCCGGCCATGGCCAACCGCGCCGCGTCACGAGTCGTCTGCCCCGCCCCGCACCCGATGTCGAGGACATGATCGTGCGGACGGATCCCGTAGGTTCGGCGCAACACCTCGTTGTGCATCCGCAGTTCGGCATCGTAGTCGACGCGGCTGACCTGGTGTACGGCTGGGGGGGCTTCTCGCGCCGGGGGCTTGTCGGCATCGGTGACCGCATGCCAGTGGTTCCGGTCATTTGAATCCATATCGCCCGACTCGGTCGCCGTGGGACTACATGGCCTCGATCGTTTCGATCGACGCCTCAGGCTGATTGTCTTTGCCGCGTCAGCAGGTCACATGCAATACGGCATTCGTGTCGCGTGGGTGCTTCTTCAGAAACTCGACGGCCTCTGCCGTGGGCACGACAATCAACTTTACCCCGCGCTCATCGGCTTCACGCTTCACGTCGTCCATAACCGGCAGCCGGCCGTACGCGCCGGTACCGATGACCAGGCGGCCGCATTGCCACGGGAGGTTCTCCTCTAGCGACAGTGGGGTGTGGCCAAAGTCGTCGCGGAACTTCTTTGACGCCCTCTTCTTCCGCTTCTGGATCTCACCGTGGTCGATGACGACATCGTGCTCGTACGTAACGCCGTCGATTTCGAGCTCACCAAAGGCAAAATGAGAGATCTGCATCGTGCACCTCAGCTCTTGCGCACCGCCGTGTCCCACCTTCCAGCCTATACCGACGTGGGCGGTTGACGATTGGCCGCCTGCCGCGGAGGGCCGCGGGTGACCCTGCCGGCCCTGGAACCGTCAAACCCCCTTGTAGTTGAGCACCGGTCGCAACGTCCGCGTGACCTTGACGAGGCCGTGTTGCGCTCGAAGGACGGCGCGGATGTCCTTTACGCCGGGGCCTCGTCCGGCAGATCGTCGGCGTGGCGATAGTCGTACCAGACGCCCCGCATCTGCTGGCTGACGTCCCTGAGAGTCACGTGCCGCCTGGCCGCCGACCGGCGGCTGGCGGCCGCGAAACGTTGTCACGGACGGCCATGGTCACGGTCGGTCCATGAGCTTGAAGCGCCGTTTCTCCGCACGGTGTCCAATTAGATGTCACCCACGACAGGAGAGCTCTCATGCGCTGGGTTCGTCGGATTCTCGTGGGGCTCCTTGTTCTTCTGGCGGCGCTCGCCGCCGCGGGATTCAGCTACCAGCTCATCGCCGATCGGGGGGAGCGTGCCCGCACCCCGGCACCGGGGGTTCTCGTTGATGTCGGAGGCTACCGCCTGCACCTAACCTGCGCCGGGTCGGGGTCTCCCGCGGTGATCCTGGATTCGGGTCTCGGCGGCTCTTCCGTGGAATGGCAGAGCGTTGCCGCCTCGGTTGCGAGCTTCACTCGAGTTTGCGCCTACGATTGGGCCGGCCTGGGCTTCAGTGATCCGGGCCCCTCGCCGCGGAGCAGCGAGCAGATCTCCAGAGAGCTGAGCGCCTTGCTTCGCGCCACCGGGACGGCCCCGGCAATTGTGGTGGGAGCGTCGGTCGGGGGATGGCACGTGCGCGTGCTGGCCTCGATGCATCCGGAAGACGTCGCGGGCCTGGTGCTCGTGGATGCATCGCACGAGGATCAACCGCTGACCGCACCGTCGTTCGCCCGTCTCGTTCCGATTGCCGGGCGTCTCGGGGTGATGAGGCTCCTCGGCGTCGAGATAGGTCGCGATTACCCAGCGACGGCCTTTCGGGCGCACCGCTTCGCCGCCCTGTACGAGGAACTGAGGGCCATGCCGAAGAGCGTCCGGCAGGTGAAGGCGTCCAAGCGCGAGCTGCAGATTCCCATCGTGGTGATTAGCGCCGGTCGAGGGACCGACCCTGAATGGCGCGCATTCCAGCGCGACCAGACGACGCTCTCGCGGCGAAGCTGTCAGATCGTGGCGGAGAACTCGGGCCACGTCATCGCGCAGAGCGAACCCGACGTTGTCGTGAGGGGCATCCGCTCGGCGTGGGACGCGTCGCGTTCCCACAGCCGCCCGAATTGCGGAGCCGCGGGCTGACGATCGGGTGATTGCCGCGGCTTGCTGGTGCCGTTGTCTCGTGCGCGGCTTGGACTCCGAGAATGAGAGGACTCTTGCGATGACGACTGAACCGGGTGCCTCGTCACTAGACGGTACGGTCGCCGTCGTCACCGGGGCGAGTCGAGGTATCGGCCGCGGGATCGCGCTTTCGCTCGGGGAAGCCGGCGCCACCGTTTACGTCACCGGACGCAGCCGCCGTGGTGGGGAGGCAACGGATCATCTCCCCGGGACAATCGATGCGACCGCCGAGGGTGTGACCGCTCGCGGCGGGACGGGCATTCCCGTACGATGCGACCACACGGCCGATTCGGAGGTGCAGGAACTGTTCTCGCGGGTACAGCGCGAGCAGGGCCGACTGGACTTGCTCGTCAACAATGCCTGGGGCGGCTACGAGCAGCACGATCCCCGGAAGTTCACTGCTCCCTTCTACGAACAGCCGCTGCGCCAATGGCACGGGATGTTCACCGCAGGCGTGCGTGCGGCCTGGATGTCGACTCGGTTCGCCGCCCCGCTTCTGCTCGCGCAGAGACACGGTCTGATCGTGAACATCACGGCATGGGATCGCGACAAGTACCCTGGGCAATGTCGTGTATGACCTCGCGAAGAACGCGGTGAACCGGATGACTTATGGTCTCGCTCGAGATCTCAAGCCCCACAACGTCGCCGTCCTGGCACTCGCGCCAGGTTTCACCCGCACCGAGAGGGTCGCCGCGGCATTCGACGCCGCCGGCAACAACAAGGAGTACCTCACGTTCACGGAATCACCCGAATATGCGGGGCGCGCCGTCGTCGCGCTTGCACGCGATTCGAAGGTGCTGGACAAGTCGGGAAAGGTGTTCCCGGTGGGGGATCTCGCTGAGGAATACGGCTTCACTGACGTCGACGGGCGCGTGATTCCGGCGTTCAGGATCCCGGACTAGCACCTCCAACCGGACGAGCACCTCCGACGATGCGGGCCGAATGGGTGGCAAGTGTAATCGTGCGGACGGATCCCGTAGGTTCGGCGCAATATCTCGTTGTGCATCCGCAGTTCGGCATCGTAGTCGACGCGGCTGACCTGGTGTCCGGCTGCGGAGGCTTCTCGCGCCGGGGCCTCGCCGACGACCAGCGACCGGTCGCCCTTGTCGAACTCCCACCGATACACCCCTGCGGATCCCATGCGGATGTTGAATTGGTGAATTGTACTCACAGGCCAGTGCCGATTTGACGGACTACTCAGGATCACCGCCGGGCGCTATCCTGACTTCGGAGGGCAGAGATGCAGAAACGCACACTGGGCAAGAGCGGACCGGAAGTCTCGGCGCTCGGCTTCGGCTGCATGGGCATCAGCTTCGGCTACGGTCCGGCCAAGAGCCGGGAAGACGGCATCGCCATCATCCGCGCCGCGGTCGACGGCGGCGTCACGTTCTTCGACACGGCCGAAGCGTACGGCCCGTTCACGAACGAAGAAGTCGTCGGCGAAGCGCTCGGCCCGGTTCGCGACCAGGTGGTGATTGCGACCAAGTTCGGCTTCACGTTCGAGGGTGGCAAGCAGGCGGGGCTGGACAGCCGGCCCCCGCACATCCGGGAGGCTGCCGAGGCGTCGCTGAAACGACTCAAGACGGATCGGCTCGACCTCTTTACCAGCACCGCGTCGACCCGAACGTCCCGATCGAGGACGTCGCGGGAGCGGTGAATGACCTCATTCGCGAAGGCAAGGTCAAGCACTTCGGTCTGTCCGAGGCGGGCGTGGGGACGATTCGTCGTGCCCATGCCGTCCAGCCGGTCGCGGCGCTTCAGAGCGAGTACTCGCTGTGGTGGCGCGAACCCGAACAGGAGATCCTGCCGACGCTCGCGGAACTGGGTATCGGGTTCGTGCCCTTCAGTCCGCTCGGCAAGGGGTTCCTCACAGGCAGGATCGACGACACGACCACCTTTGACAGCACCGACTTCCGGAACGTCGTGCCACGCTTCACGGCCGAGAACCGCAAAGCGAACCTGGCGTTTGTCGGCTGGCTGACGAAGTTCGCGGAACGGAAGAAGGCCACACCGGCGCAGATCGCGCTGGCGTGGCTGCTGGCACAGAAGCCCTGGATTGTGCCGATTCCGGGGACGACGAAGCGACATCGCCTCGAGGAGAACCTCGGAGCGGCCGCGACGCAGTTGAGCGTCGATGACCTCGGCGAGATTGACCGCGCAGCGTCGCAGATCGAGGTCCGAGGGGCGCGGTACCCCGAGCACCTCCAGAAGATGGTGGGGCGCTGAGCCATCCGGACTCGTCACATGATCTACATTCTGATTCTCGGCGCGAGTGGGGGCATCGCACGCGTCGCCACCGACCTGTTCCGGGCGAAGACCGACGCCCGGTTGACGCCGCGCCGGGTCCTGCAGCACGACGCCTCCGGCATTCGCGTGGTCGAAGGGGACGTCCTTGACGGACGCTCAGGTCCACAGGGCCGACCAGCGGCTCACACGAGATGAACCGCACACTCGCCTGGAACTCACGCGCGCACTCCAGGCGTCCGGGCCCCTTGGCAGGCCGCCGGTGATAGTCGTTCCGCTCGACCGGCGAGCTCGTTCAGCCGCTGCTTGTAGTACCCGGAACTGCTGCGCTTCAGCCCGACGACGTCGAATGCGTTTCTTCCTCCGGCACCTCGAGCGGCGGGAGATGAGCCACGTGAAGCATTCGGCCGACAAGCAGAGCCAGCCTGTCGGGCTCGGCGCGGCCCGCGCCAGAGCACCTGCCTTGACCGCTTACGCGGTAGGGAACTCACTGCGTTCGATGTAGCGAATCCTTGCACCGCGGAACGGGGACGCGTTCTCGAGGAGAGATCCAATGGAACGCACCTTGCTGTGACGACACGCTCATCTCGCTCTCCGATTACTCAGCGTATCGACTGACGCGTGGTAGGAAAGCTCGGCTTGCGGTAGACCGGAACCAGAGGAGGTCGCTATGTGGTATCGCACGTCGATCGTGACTGCGTTCGCCGGACTCCTGCTCGCGACGGCGCCCGTGATCGCCGCCGACCGCCTGAACGATCAGGACCTGCAGAAGCTGCTGCAGAGCATCGAACGGAACCGCTCGACATTCGAGGCGGCGCTGGATGGGGACCTGAAGAACGCGACGCTGCGTGGCCCACGCGGCGAAGTCAAGACCAACGAGTTTCTCGATGATCTCCAGGACCAGGTGCACAGGGCGCGCGAACGCTTCACCTCAGACTATTCCGCCAGCAGCGAGGTCGTTGCCCTGTTGGACTACACCAGCCGCCTCGACACCTGGGTGAAGGCACAGACCACGGGCTTCAAGGGATCGACCGAGTATGCACCGTTCGCGGCCGACCTGCGCCGGCTCGCGGCTGCATACAATACGACGTTTCCGCAGCCGGCCAACGCGACCGCGCGACGCATCAACGATGCAGAGCTCGTGACCGCGGCGGCGAATGTCGAAAAGCACATCGGCCCATTCAAAGAAGAGTTCGACGCCATGCTGGCCAGTCCGAACAACCAGCAGGTCGTGGGCACGTCGGGTCCGGTTGCCGCAGGCCGCGTCGACACGCTGAAGGCGAACGCCCACGCCTTGAACGAGCGGCTCGCCGACAAGCAGAAAGGGGTCGAGGAAGCGGAGGCGCTCATCGCGCAGGCGGTGGCTCTCGCTCACGACCTTTCGCGATACAGCCTGACGCCCGGTGCGACGTCGGCGTGGACGCCGCTGCGGGCTGAACTTGGAAAGGTCGCCGACGCCTACGAGATGAACGACAAGAACCTGCCCGCCAAGTAGAGCAACGCAAGACCCGTGTGGAGAGTCTGCGTTCGATGACAGGAGCCCGTCATCGAGCAGGAAGGAGCAGGCGATGAGAACGAGGACGATGGCGGGAATTCTCCTGGTCGCAGCGGTGATTTGCACTGTCCATCCTTCACGGGCCCAGGACGAGGGGAAGACGAAGGCGAGCGAGCTGGCCAGCCAGTCCCAGGCGGCGCTGAAGCAGTTGTCTGCCCAAGCGCCGCTCGCCAAGCAACTGGCGACTGTGGCGTACGCCGTCCTGGTCTTCCCGTCGGTCACGAAAGCCGGCTTGGGTATCGGCGGCCAGTACGGTGAGGGCACGCTGCTGAAGGGCGGAGCGGCAGTCGCCTACTACAAGACAACCGGAGCTTCGTTCGGGATGCAGGCCGGGGGGCAGAAGTACGGCTACGCGATGTTCTTCATGAACCAGAAGGCCGTCGACGCGCTCGGCAACGCGAAGGGGTTCGAGGTGGGCGTCGGCCCAAGCCTGGTGATGGTGGACCAGGGGATGGCGAAGACCACCACGACGAACACGCTCAAGGACGATATCTACGCGTTCGTCTTCGAGCAGAAGGGGCTGATGGCGGGCCTCGGGCTGCAGGGCAACAAGATCACGAAGATTGTCCCCAAGTAGGCGGCGAGGCCGCCGTCGCGACGGCGTCGCACGCGTCCCGGGCCGAGGAGGGAATTCCGCGCAGCTGCGTGGACGCGGCGCACGCCGCCATGAAGGCCGGCCGGGAGGCGGGGCAAGACGACCGCAACATGCAGCGGGACCTGCGGCAGCTGGCCGTGTCTACCGCGGAGTTCGCTGAACATCCGCTGTGGGGCGAGCTCGCGAAGCTCGTCGAGGAGGCGCGAGCCAGCCGGCCGGCCTTCGCCCGCCGCGAGGCGCCGGCCCCGTGCCAGATCTTCGGGCAGGGGCTCGAAGAGGGCGCGCTGGCCCAGATGCGCAACGCCTGCCAGTTGCCCGTTGCAGTGGCGGGCGCGCTGATGCCGGACGCCCACCAGGGCTACGGGCTGCCGATTGGCGGCGTGCTGGCGACGGACAACGCCGTCATCCCCTACGCGGTCGGCGTCGATATCGCGTGCCGGATGAAGATGACGGTACTCGACCGCCCGGTCGTCGACCTGGCCACGAGCGAGCGGGAACTGATTGCGGCGCTTCAAGGCGAAACGCGGTTCGGTGTCGGCGCGTCCTTCCGCGGCCGGCGCCAGCACGCGGTGATGGACGAGGACTGGAGCGTCTCGGGTGTCACGGCCGGCCTGAAGGATTGGGCCTGGGCCCAGCTTGGCACGAGCGGGAGCGGCAACCACTTCGTCGAGTTCGGCGTCCTCACGGTGCTCGATGCTTCGCTCGGCCTGGCGGCCGGGGAGTCACTCACCTTGATGGTCGGAGCAGATCACGTTCGAGGGGGTGAGGGCGCGCACCCTGAAGTGACCGCGTGCCCATCCCGTCAGCAGGAGCGGGCGCAAGTTCTCCGGCGCATCTAAATCGCCTTCTTCAGGCTGACCGCGTGGTGGGCGACGCTGTCGATCACACGATCCACGCTCCAACCCGCCCGCCGGGCCAGCAGGCGAAAGGCCTGCAGGCCAAGGTAGCGGATCCGCGGCCGTCCCTGTGGCTCCGTCGTCGGTGTCAACCGAGGGTCGAGGGTGCCCGCATCCCGCACCACCGACCCGACGACGACGAAATCAGCCGGCGTGCACTGGTGAAGCACGGTGAGGTTCTCGACGATCTCGTCGTCCGAGCCGTAGTCGAAGAGGCCGCCCTCCGACGAACAGAGACCCGCGCCAATTTCTCCCATGCCAGCCAGCGTCTCTCGCAGGCGGGTGACGTCCGACCAGTCGTATTTGACGTATTGGAATGACGCATCGAGCCCGGCGAGCGGGGCTCCCTCCGCCAGCAGGGCAGACAGGGCACGGCCCCCGAAGGCAGGGCCTTCATCATCCAGGTCGAGCACCGTCATCGAGATCCGGCGGTCGCGAAGGCGGCCGGGGTGTTCCTTGTTGACGAGAATCAACCCGTTCAGGCTGTCCGCTGCGGGTCCGCCGCCGATGTTCAGCAGGCAGACGGGCCGGCCGTCCGGCCCGGCCGCTGCCTGCTGCGCCACCGCATGGCCAATGAGGCCCGCCACGTCGCGCAGGCGAAATCGAAACGACAGCGGCATGAGACCCGCGGCCATTCTGCGGTCGATCGCGCTCGCGTACCCGTCACCCAGGTTCTCGGGACCCAGCCGGTTCAAGTAGGTGATCATGCCCGTCATGAACGAGCCCACCGACTGCACCCAGCCACGGGCCAGGACGGACTGCGGGAGGATCGCGCGCAACACCTCCGGTGGCGTGTTCTTGACGGTCGCCAGGTCGCGGACAGATTGGTCGATGAGCGCCGAGAGGTCGGCCGGGCTCACGTCGCAGGCGAACGCCGGATGCGTGACGTCGATGACCGGCAGCTCGATGCCGTCGTCGCTGACGGCGTAGCAGACCCCGGGTTTCTTGTTCCGTTCAGGGATCTTGATCTCGGGCAAGGCGTTCACCTGGCCTGCTCCCTTCTCGTTTCCACCTCGCCCGTGACCAGCCCGGCCAGGATGGCGGCCTGCAGGGCACTGGGCTTCGGCACGAGTGAGATCCGCCACGTCCGTTCCAACCGCGCGTCGAGCCTCGCGGCGACCGTGCGCTCGACGCCCGCGCGCCGGAGGGTCATCCTCACCCGTTCGCCGGGCTTCTTCGCGCCAATCGCCGCCTTCAGGCCGGCGGCATCGAGGCTGGTTCCGTCCACCGACGCGATAACGTCGCCCGCGGCGAGGCCCGCCTTGGCGGCCGGTGATCCGCCCTCGACCGCCGCGACGGTCAGCGCCCCGTTGACGTCCTCGACGAACACGCCAAAATCCGCCTCGGGGAGGGCGCGCGGGGGATCGAGGCGCAGGCCGGCGTAAGCCAGGTACCGGGCATAGTCGATCGCCTTCGTGGTGGAGGCGTACTCGAAGATCTCCGCCAGCCCGGTGCCGGCCGCCTCCTCGCACGCCCGCCTGAACTCCTCGTCCGTCCACCCGCGCCCCAGCTCCTTGTAGTACCGCCCGTAGAGGGCCCGCATCACCGTGTCGAGCGACTTCCGGTTCTTCGTCGCCTCGCGGATGCGCAGGTCGAGCAGCAGGCCGAGGACCGCTCCCTTGTCGTAGTACGAGACCGTCTTCCTGATGCCGCCGCCCTTCCCGAACGGCCCCTGCGTCCACGTCTCGCGGCTCGACGTCGTCGCGGCCTGAAAGAGCCGCCCGGAGTTGTTCTCGCACGCGGCGATCGTGCGGCTCAGCGCCCCGAGCATCTCCTGCTGCGTCATCCGTCCGCTGCGGGCGAGCATCAGGTACTCGTAGTAGACCGTGAAGCCTTCGCTCACCCACAGCATGCCGGTCACGTTCGGCCGGTCGTAGTCGAACGGGCCGAGCGCGATCGGCCTGATCCGCTTTACGTTGTAAAGGTGAAAGTACTCGTGGGCGAGGAACGAGAGGGTGCGAATCCGGGCCTCGCGATCCGCGCCGATGCCCGAGAAGGAGACCGCGGCCGAGTTCCGATGCTCGATGCCGCCGCGTCCCGGCCCGATGCCGAGGAACGTGTAGTGGCTGTAGGGGATGTCCCCGATGATCGCGATACCCGCCTCGAGCACCGCCCGGAGGTCGTCCATGAACTGCCGGCGATCGAAGTCGCCCAGCGCGTGACCGGTGAACCGGTGGGGCACGCCCTGGATCTCGAAAGGGGGCAGCGATTCGAGGTTGCCCATGAGGATGGGGCTGTCGTACAGGACGTCGAAGTCGGCGGCGGCGTAAGTGTGGGCCGGGGCGCCGGAAACGGGGTCCAGCCCCGTGGCCACGGCGCTCCACGCCGGGTTCAGCTCGATGGTGACCGTGACGGGGCGCCTCAGCTCGCCGGGCACGTAGACGAACAGCGCCCCCGGCGTGATGTAGCCGCGCGTCTCGTCCAGGAAGGCGTTGGCGACGAACGGGTTCGTGGCCAGCACGTCGTACGTCAGCTCGACGCGCGGCGCCCCGCCGGCCCGCACGGTCCACGTGCTGGAGCCGCTCTTCTCCACGGGCAGGGTTCGGCCGTCGCCATCGGCGGCCGCGAGCTGGCGGACGTTGCCCGCGAAGTCGAAGAGGCCGTAGTAGCCGGGCGTCCAGGCCGGCATCCGGAACTCGAGGGTGTCAGCGGGCGGGAGCTCGCAACGAAGCCGCACGTGAAACAGGTGCGACGCCGGGTCCGGCGTGGAGACGGTGAACGCGAAGGGCGGCGGCTGCGCGTGCGCGGCTGCCGCCAGGACCAGGACGACCCAGGACACTGCGAACAGCCGGCGCGCGACGCGGTTCATCCGTTCTCCTTCTGCGGCCGGCTCATTATAGGGCCCCTTCTCGCCGCGCGGAGACATGGCTGATACCGGCCTCCCCCGCCGCCGCTTGCAGCCCGGCTGCCGCCGCCGAGCAGGCGGGACGAGCGCGAGCGCCCGATCGGGTGTCCGCGACGTGGCCAGATGAGACTGCGCGGGTTTGGTGTCCAATATCCGCAGTGCCGCTGGTTCCCGGCCGGCCGTGGTTCCCGCTTCCCCGAGGGTTCGCCATGAAGCCGATGCTCTGCGCCGTCTCCTGCTAGCGCCTGGTCACCAGCCAGTACAGCGTCGCCGGGCCGGTGCCGACCTCCTTCACGTCGAAGCCGCTCCGCGCGAACGCCTGGCGCCACCGCTCGCGATCGGGAGACCGACCCCAGTAGCCGTGCCCGTGCAGCGGGAGTGGGACGGCCGTGCGGACCCACAGGTCCACGTTGAGACTGACCACGAGGAACTCGCCGCCGGGGCGCAGCACGCGCGCCGCCTCGCGCATCGCCCGCTCGACGTCGGGCCAGCGCAGGTGGTCGATCGCGGCCACGCTCATCGCCGCGTCGAACTCGCCGTCGCCGAACGGCAGCTGGCGCATATCGGCCGTCCGGACCTCCACGCGGTCGCCCACGCCTGCGGTTGCGGCGTTCCGCCGCAGGCGGTCCGCGGTATTGTCATCGATGCCGTAGTAGCCCTGGTAGAGATCGACCGCCGTCACGCGGGCGTTCGGCCGCGCGAGCAGCAGGCCGACGGTCGCCCGCCCGGACCCGGCACCGAGGTCGAGCACGCGTCCCGAACCGGAAGCCAGGAAGGCGCGGGTGGGCAGCCGGACCGGCTCGTTGATCTGGACCGCGTGGTGCA
Source organism: uncultured Acidobacteriota bacterium (assembly GCA_963744445.1). GTDB lineage: Bacteria > Acidobacteriota > Vicinamibacteria > Vicinamibacterales > Fen-181 > CAVUTP01. The sequence goes on along the minus strand of CAVUTP010000005.1, from coordinate 111,046 downwards.
TCGCCACCGTGCCGGCGAGGCCCCACGCGGCCACGACGGCGAAGGCGCCAACGAGCCAGGGACGCCACCCCCGCCACGCGGCGATCGCCGCAAACGCGAGGGCCGCCGCGAACACCAGCAGGTGTCCGAGCGTCAGGGGCCAGGAGTACCCGAAGTCGTAGCGGAACCAGGATGTGAACATGAGCCCATTCTGCCCCCACGCGGCTGAACGGGGTCTGATCGGCCCGTTCAGCTCCCGTTCAGGTCCACTTGCGCTATAAGTGGCTGCTGTGCGGATCCTCGTCGTCGAAGACGAACCGGCGCTCGCCGAGCAGCTGGCCTCGGCGCTGGGCCAGGCCGGCTACGCGGTCGATTGCGCGACCGACGGCCGGCAGGCGGACGAGCGCGCCCTGACCGAGGCCTACGACGCGGTGCTGCTCGACCTCGGGCTGCCGGGCACCGACGGTCTCGCGCTGCTGCGCCGCTGGCGCACGAACGGGCTGAACCGTGAGCCTCGAGCCTACAGTGCCAGCCACGTTCCCAGCCCGCGTGCCTTCGCGCGTCGGAACACCTCGGGCGCGACGGCCATGTCGTCGAGCGCCAGCCCGAGGTTGATCGCCATCGTCTTTTCCCGGTCGTCCTCGCGTCCCGGCTTGAGACCGGCCACGATCTCCCCCAGGTCGGCGTAGGGATCCGGCGTGTGCTGGAAGTAGCCGACACGCCGCGAGGTACCTGGAACTGCGCGTGGTCGTCGGTAGCGATCCGGTCGAACTCGGCGAGCGCGTCGGGCGACCAGTAGCTGTCGTAGTCCACGGCACTCGCGAACGAGCCGGGCTTCAGCCAGCCCTTCTCGATTGTGGGCGTCGGCTTCTTGAGGATCGGACCTGAGGTGACGACGAGATCGCTGCCGGCGACGGCCTCCCTGGGCGTCGTGACGCCCGCGATCTCGAGGCCGAGCTTCGGGCCCATCTCCCCGACGAACCGGCGCTGCGCCTCGGGATCGATGTCGTAGGCGAGGACGCGGCGCACGGGGAGCAGCGTTGCCAGCGCTTCGAGGTTCGTGCGCCCCTGGACGCCGCACGCCAGGACGCCGACCGTTTCGCTGGTTGGTCGCGCCAAGTAGCGCGCGGAGAGCGCCGTGGCGGCGCCCGTGCGATACGCGGTGATCCAGGTGCAATCCATCACGGCAATCGGCAGGCCGGTGTCCACGTCGTTGAGGATCAGCAGCCCGCTGATGTAGGGAAGGCCGAGGCGCCTGTTGTCCGGGTAACCGCTGACCCACTTCACGCCAGCCGAGCGGAGCGCCGGGATGTAGGCGGGCATCGCGTGGATGAACGCGTCCCCCCTGGTGTGCAGACCCGGCTTCGGCGGCATCTCGGTCCGCCCCGCCCCCTTCTCGCGGAACGCGGTCTCCAGCAGGTCGATGATCTCGCGCATCGAGAGGTTGACGGAGGCGACGTCCGCCGCCGACAGGTACAACAGCCGTGGAGTCGTCATCGGCCTCACCTCCGCTCTCCGGGAATGGCTTGACGGGACGTGGCGCGCGAACAGCGCCCACCCGTCGCCGGCGGTGCCGGGAAACCTGGCGACATCCACGCGGGCTGGTCGCCTCCCTGGAACACCGCGCTCGCCCGCCGGCGCTACTGCCTGACACGGAGCTCGATGGGCGTCAGCCGCGCGTTCGAGTAGGCCGCGCGGCAGTCGAAGGAACGGCGGCCGATGTCCGGTGTGCCCGCGCCCATGTTGTTCATGCCCGTTCCCACGCGCTCGGTCGCGTCGAAGGTGGCCACCATCGACGACGGCAGCCAGAGGTCGAGCGCGGCGTCGCGTACGTACTCGACGACCACGTGCACCGACTCCGAGTCGGACTGCATCGACAGCTCGGTCCGGTGCACGCGCCCCGTCGCCGGGTCGATCCACAGCTTGCCGCTGGCGATGGCCTTGCCCGGCGTCTCGAGAATGTAGGCGGGCGGCTTGGTCTTGGTCTCCTGGAACCGCAGCACGACCGTCTCGACATCGCCGAGCTTCTTCCGCCCGTCGATCTTGTAGGTCACCCGCGCCTGGCTCTCCGGCGCGAGGAACTGCAGCGTCAGCGTGGGTTCGTCCAGCCGCACGATCAGTTCGTCCAGGAAGTACCGCAGCGACTCCCCGGCGTACGCCTGCGCGCGCGCCCACGAGGCGTCGGTCGGCTTCTGCAGCAGCGCCGTGATGCGCGGCGTCCGCTCGCGCAGCGGGTTGCTGTCCACGGCGAAGGGATCCCGCAATCCCGCCACCTTCCCGTTCAGATCGAGCAGCACCAGGTCGGAGGTGATTCGCCGCGTGAGGCCGACTCGTCCGCCCGACACCTCGAGCAGCGTGAACTCCTCTTCGAGCGTGACCCCCGAGATGCGCGGCGTGTAGGAGGCGAGGTACTCGGCGGCCGCGCGGACCACGTCGGTCACCGGCGGGGCCTTCTGTCCATGGATCGAAACCGGCAGCAGGACCGCGACGAGGAGGACGGCCAGCGCACGAACGTATCTCATGCGGCACCTCCGGGCAGCGACATGACAGCTGCGTGGACGCCCGGGCCGGGCGATCGGGGGCTCGGCGCCGCGGCGACGGTCGTCCGGGGATCCTGAACCGCCCGGATTATCGCGCACGCGGACGTTCCCGCGCTACATCTTCGCGTCCGGGGTCCTCACGGCACATCGTCAGGAGCGTGGCCGGCGTCCCCGCAGGGCCCAGCCGTGCATCGGCCCGAGCGCGATCGCCCTCGTAATCAGGAGGTCAAGGGTGCGTGTCGATCCTTTCTGCGACACGGACTGCCGTACCAACGGCTTCGGTTCACCTAGGGGTGCCACCTGAGTGGCTTTCGTCCCGCCCAAGGCGGCCGCGGCGGCGTGGCCGAGGTTGCACGCCGGCGCTCGACTGGCGTAGAGTCGGCCAATCTGCCATCTCGCTTGTCATCACCGTGTCGCTCCGAAGAACATCGTTGTGGCCACCATTCCTAGCGAAACGGTCCTCCTCGTGACCACCGGGGCGGTGCGGTGTGCCCTGCCGATATCGTCCGTCGTGGAGACGTTGCGAGAGTTGCCGCTGCGTTCATTCAAGGGTATGCCGCCCTTCGTGCTCGGGGTTTCGGTCATTCGAGGCGAGGCCTTACCCGTCCTGGACCTGGCCCGCCTGTTCGGTGGAACGTCGATTGGACCGGCGAGACTTGTCGTGGTCTGGGCCGGCCAGCACAAGGTGGCGCTCGCTGTGGACCGTGTGATTGGCATCCACCGCCTGGACTCGAGCGCCATGGCGGCGGCGCCGCCCCTCCTGTCATCGATGGCGCCTGACGTCGTTGCTTCGCTCGGCCCGCTGGATGGCGAGTTGCTGACCGTGCTGCGCTTGTCGCACCTGGTCCCCGACGACTTGTGGCTGCTGCTCCAGGAACGGGGCGGGCTGTGATGGAGCGACGGCCTTCCGAACTGGAGCAGTTTTCGGCTGTCGTGATCTCGCGGCTTGGCTTCCACGTGCACCAGCACACGGTCGGTCAGGTGGAGCAGGTGATGCGTTGCTGCCTGCGGCGAACCGGCTGCCCCAGCGTGTCCGCATATCTCGAGAGGTTCCAGAACGAGCAGTTCGCGGAGGAGGAACTGCGCGAGATTGCGTTGGAACTCACGGTTGCCGAGACCTATTTCTTCCGCCATCCCGAGCAGTTTCGCGCGCTGGTGGATGTCGCGCTCCCCGAGCGGATGAAGGCACGGCAGGCAGTTCGCGCGCTCAGTGTCCTGTCCGCCGGCTGCGCGACGGGCGAGGAGGCGTACTCCCTTCGCGCCGCGATTGACGAGGTCGCAGGCTTGGACGGGTGGGACGTCCGTCTCCTCGGGATCGACGTCAATGCGCAGCTCCTGGAGAAGGCGCGAGCCGGCGTCTATTCCGCCTGGTCGCTCCGGGCACTGACCGAGGCCGAGCGGCGCCGGCACTTCCGTAAGTCCGGAGCCTCGTTCTTCCTGGACGACCGCCTGTTGGCCAGCGTGGGCTTCGAGGCCAGGAACCTGCTCGACGACGATGCCCGATTCTGGCGGCCGGACGTTTTCGACGTGATCTTCTGCCGCAACGTGATGATCTACCTTTCTCCTGCGGCCGTTCGGGCGCTCGTTGCCCGGTTGACGACGTCGTTGGCGCCGGGAGGGTATCTGTTCCTTGGACCCTCGGAGACGCTGCGCGGCATCACTCACGACTTCCACCTGAGGCATAGCCACGACGCTTTCTACTATCAGCGTCGGTTCGCAGGGGATACCGTCCTCAACGATTCGGCGCTTGCGGGATGCGGCAGGCCTCCAGGCTCGGGTGGGACGGGCGTGCCAAGCGGTGTTGCCCCGGGCTGGGTCGCGGCGATCGAGGCCGCAAGCACGCGGATTGCGGGCCTGGCCAGCCGGCCGACCAGCACGAACTCGCCGACGGAGCGGAAGGTGCAACCGGACCGATTGGTGCGAACGGACGGCCCGGAGCTCGAGGACCTTCGCGATCTCGTCAAGCAGGAGCGGTTTGGCGAGGCATTGAAGCTCTTGCGTTCGGCCGCGCCCCGGGACACGACAGACGCGGATTTTCTGCTGCTCGAAGCCGTGGCGCGCGCGCACGCGGGCGACCTGGCCGGCGCCGAATCCGCCTGTCAGCTGCTGCTGACGCGAGACGAGTTGAGACCGGGCGCGCACTACCTCCTGGCCTTTTGCCAGGAGCAGCGTGGAGACTATCTTTCCGCGGCCGAACACGACACGGTAGCCATCTACCTGGATCCCACCTTCGCAATGCCCCATCTGCACCTGGGACTGCTCGCCCGACACCTCGGGGATCTGACCACCGCCCGTCGCGAGTTATCCGAGGCGTTGCCCCTTCTCTCCAGCGAGGACGCCTCGCGAATCCTGCTCTTCGGCGGTGGCTTCAGTCGCGAGTCGCTGATCCGCTTCTGCGACGCGCAACTCGAACTGTGCGGAGACCGGCGATGACCCGGCCCGCGGGAGATCTCGAACAACTGCTCGCGGATGTCCGACGCGCTTTCGACGACAGCTTCGCCCGTCCGATTCCGCCGCCCGAACGGGATTGGGTTGACTTTCTGATCATTGTCGTTGGCGGCCAGCCACATGCCGTGCGGATGGCCGATCTCGCCGGGCTCGAGTTCAATCGCAAGATCATCCCTTTGCCGATCGGCGCTCCCGGCCTTCTCGGGCTCGCCGCCGTGGGCGGCGAACCTGTCCCGGTCTTCGACCTTGCCGTCGTTCTCGGCGCGAAGGCCGAGAAGCCGCCGGGCCGGTGGCTGGCTCTGCACCGCGATACGGAGACGCTGGCGCTGGCCTTCGACGGGTTGCGGGAGACCCGCCGGGTCCCGCTTCGGGACGTCATCCCCTCATCGTCTGCCGCCGGCCAGGGCGCCGCTGGCCGCGAGGCCGTCAGCCTTCAGGATGGCGTGGCGCACGTGATCGACGTCCCATCGGTAGTGGCCCTCATCCGCCGTACCATGCACCGCCGCTAGAGCCCAAGGAGATCGACGATGGCAGGAAGCTGGACCTTTGGCCGGAAGCTCGGAGTCGGGTTCGCCGTCATGAGCCTTGTGACGCTTGCCCTGGCTGTCGTCGCGATTCTCGTGCTGGAGCACGTCATCGCGGTCAAGGACGAAGTGATCACCAAGAACGCCCGGCTGATGGCGGAGGCACAGCAGCTCGAGCGGACTTCGGTCGAACGGATGAGCAATGTCCGTGCATTCCTGCTCACAGGCGACGGCGCGGCCCGAGACGCTATCAGGCTCATGCGGGGGACCTTCTTCGAACTCCTCAAGGACATGGAGGCGCGTGTCGCCGACCAGGAAGAGCGACAGGCGCTCACCCAGCTCGGAGTCGACGCCACGAACCAATTCGACGGCGGCGACAGCGTGGTCGCGATGCGCGAGAAGAACCTCGCGGACGTTGCCCAATTGGGGAAGGCATTCCAGGAACGCGTCGTGCCGCTCGCAACGACGCTGCGGCGCAACCTGGCCCTCTTCGTCGAGCTCGAGCAGCGCCGCCTGGAGGCAGCCACGGCGCGCGCGGAGACTGTTGCCTCGAACGCGGTTCTGCTCATGGCGTTCGTCGCCGCCGGTGGCGTCGTTGCGGCGGCGGTTATCGCCTTCCTTCTCGCGAGGATGTTGAGCCGCCAGATCGGGGCGGTCGTTCAGCGCATGGAGAGCGCATCCAAGGAGCTCCAGGCAGCGGCCAATCAGCACACGACAGGCGCCAAGGAGCAAGTCGCCGCGATGGCCGAGGTGTCGACGACGATGCGGGAACTGCTGGCCACGGCCACGCAGATTGCCGACAGCGCCCAGGCCGTGGCGCGCGTCGCAGACAACACCACGGAGGCTGCGGAGCAAGGCGATCACACCGTGGCCCGCGCCCAATCGGAGGTCCTCGGGATCCGGAAGCAGGTGGACGTCGTGGTCGAGCACATGCTCGATCTCGGAAAGATCTCACAGCAGATAGGGGCTATCCTCGAGATCATCAACGAACTGGCCGAGCAGACGAACATCCTGGCGATCAACGCCACCATCGAGGCCGTCGGGGCCGGCGAGGCGGGCAGGCGCTTCTCGGTCGTCGCCGACGAGATCCGCAAGCTGGCCGACCGGGTCGGTGGCTCGACGAAGGAAATCCGCGGTTTGACGGACCAGATTCGCTCTGCCGTGAACAGCGCGATCATGGCGACGGAAAGCGGCTCGAAGGCGGTGGACGCAGGGACGCGGCAATTCGGCGAGGTGGCGTCGGTTTTTCGACAGATCTCCAGCCTCCTGCAGAACACGACCGATGCGGCGCGCGAGATCGAGCTGAGCACGCGACAGCAAAGTACGGCGGTGGAACAGACGAACCTGGCCGTGGCCAGCGTCGCGCAGTCGGCGCGCGAAGCGGAGGCGGGGTCGAGCCAGGTCTTGCAGGCTGTGGCGGAGCTGACGAACCTCGCACGCGATCTCGCGCGCCTGGTGCGACCGCAGGCTGCGCGGGCATGAGATGACCGGCGATCCGTATCGATACTTCCGCTCCGAGGCGCGCGACCTGATCGACGGCTTGATGCACGGGGTGCTCGAGCTGGAGAAAGGACGAGGCGGCAGCGAACTGGTATCGCGGCTGCTGCGGGCAGCGCATACCCTCAAAGGTGCGGCCCGCGTCGTCAGGCAAGCTCGGATGGCGGATACCAGTCATGTCATCGAGGAGGTGCTCGGCGAACTCCGGGACGCCCCGGGAAGGGCGTCGGCCGACCGCATCAAAGTTCTGCTCGGCGGCGTAGACAGCTTGTCGGCCGACCTGGCCGCGCTGACGGGGCCTGCTCCGAGGGGAACAGAACCGCCGCCCGGTGAGCGTGGCACTCCGCCCGCCGAGGCGACCGAAGAGCGACTCGAAGCAATTCGCGTCGAGGTCAAGGACATCGACAGACTGCTCCGGACGGTTTCGGAGCTTCGTGCGATCCTTGCCGGTCTGCAGAAGCAGGTGGACGAGGTCCAGAGGCTGGCGAAATCGGCGGACCGGCTGCGACATGAGGGGAAAACGAGGCGCGTCGAGCTGCCAGCCTCGGCCGCGGGCCGAACCGAAGAGCTGGAGGAGTCGCTCCGTGCGGCTTCCCGCGATCTTTCGGCCATCGCCGATCGCTCTGGCCATAGGATCCGCGATTTAGCCGAGCAGGCTGCGGCCATGCGTCTCGTACCCGCCGCTTCGCTATTCTCGCTTCTTGAAAGAACCGTTCGTGACGCTGCCCTGGCTGGCGGCAAGGACGCAACGTTCGCGGGCAGTGGCGGCGACGTGCGGTTGGATGCGCGTGCACTGAGCGTACTGCGTCACGCGTTCGTCCAGATCGTTCGCAACGCCGTCGCGCACGGTATCGAACCACCGGAGGGGCGGAGGGCGGAGGGCAAGCCGGCGACCGGCCGCGTGCATGTGCGGGTGCAACGCCGGAGCGACCGGGCTGTCTTCTCGTGCAGCGATGACGGCCGCGGCATTGACGTCGAGAAAGTGCGGCAGGTGGTTGTTTCCCGGGGCCTCGCCAGCGGCGAGCAGGCCGCGAAAATGACGCCTGCGCAGACGACTGCCCTGCTGTTGCGCGGAGGACTCACGACCGCGGCGGGCGTCTCGCAGTTGTCGGGCCGCGGGATTGGCCTGGACGTGGTACGCGAGGCCGTGGCGTCGCTCAACGGAACGATTGACGCCTGGAGCCAGCCCGGAGTTGGTACCCGGATCGAAGTATCAGTGCCGGTGCACGTCGAATCCCAGCACGTCGTGGACGTGCGCGCGGGAGCATCCGACTTCGCGATTCCGCTCCACGGCGTCAAGCGGACGCTGCGTGTGACGGCGTCTGAGGTGGCTGCCTCGCCGGACGGCGAGAGCATACTCGACGACGGCCGCAGCGTGAGGTTCGTGTCACTGGCGCGGCTCGTCAGCCCTGAGCCGGAACGGCGTGGCCTCGCGTTCTCGGCGCTCGTGATCGAGGGTGGCGGGTCCGTCGCCGCGATAGGCGTGGACCGGGTGCTTGGGACGTCACGCGTGGTGGTTCGTTCGATGCCTCCCGTTCTCGGGCCGACGCCGATGCTGGCCGGTGCGTTCGTTGACGGTGAAGGGGACGTGCGGGTGGTGCTGAGCGTTGAAGGGCTGCTCCGGGCCGTCGAGAACCAGGCGTACGGCCCGGTGCCGGCGGGTGCCGGCCGCATGACCGTACCTCTTCTGGTGATCGACGACTCGTTGACCACGCGGATGCTGCAGAAGGGCATCCTCGAGGCCGCCGGCTACGAAGTGGATACTGCCGCCTCCGGCGACGAGGCCCTCGAGAAGGCCAGGAGGCGACGATACGGCGTGTTCATCGTGGACGTGGAGATGCCGGGCATGGACGGCTTCACCTTCATCCGGACGGCGGGCCGCGAACGCGACCTTCAAGACGTGCCGTCCATCGTCTTGACGTCGCGCGATTCACCGGAGGATTGTGCGAGGGGCGCCCAGGCCGGCGCGAAGGCCTACATGGTCAAGAGCGCGTTCGACGAGAAGACGTTGTTGCGGACCATCCGGGAGCTCATAGGCTGACCGTGACCAGGACCCGAGTACTCGTCGTCGAGGATTCGTTGACCGTGCGGAAGTACCTCCTCGAGGTCCTTTCTGCCGATCCCGAGATTGAAGTCGTCGGCGAGGCTGAGGACGGGGCCCACGGCATTCAACTCTGTGAGACGTTGCGTCCCGACGTCGTTTCGCTCGACATGATGCTCCCGGTGAAGGACGGCCTCGCGGCCACCGAGCACATCATGGCGTTCTGCCCGACGCCCATCCTGGTCGTGTCGGCTTCACTCAACCGCGGCGAGGTGTTCAAGACGTATGACGCGCTCCAGGCCGGCGCGGTCGACGTTCTCGAGAAACCACGCGGGTTTCCATCCGACGCGCGATGGGAGAGCGACTATCTGCGGGCCCTCAAGGTCGTCTCCCGTGTCCGCGTCATCACGCGTCCTCGAGCCCGTCTGGCCCAGCGCCGGGGCCCGGGGGCCGCGCTGAAGACGCCGGAAGAGTACGCTTCCAAGGTGCGCTGCGTTGCCGTTGGCGCATCCACCGGCGGCCCGGGAGCCGTGGTGGAGCTACTGAAGGGCTTGCCTGGCAACTTCCCCCTGCCGATTCTGCTGGTGATTCACATCGGCGCGGCATTCGGCCATTCGCTGACGGACTGGCTCGACACGGTCTCTCCCATTCGCGTCCGGACCGTCGTCGACGGCGAGCGGATGCCCGCAGTCGGGCAGCCCCAGGTGTTGATGCCGCCGGCTGACCGTCACCTGGTACTGCGAGGCGGCCGGCTGTGGGCCACGAGCGATCCCGAGCGACACCACTGCCGCCCGTCGGTCGACGTCATGCTCGAATCGCTCGCCGCTGAGATGGCCGACTCGGTCGTTGGCTGCGTACTCACAGGAATCGGGAGGGACGGGGCGCGGGGGTTGCTGTCGATCAGGCAGGGCGGCGGCGTGACCATCGCACAAGAAGAGGAAAGTTCTGTGGTCTTCGGCATGCCGCGCGCGGCGATCGAATTGAACGCGGCCAGTCACGTGCTCGACCCGAATCAGATCGCGCTCGCGTTGCGGCGAATCGTGGACGCCCAGGGGACAGGACCCCGATGACAGCCGATATGAAGACCGTTCTCGTGGTCCATGACAGCGTCACCATCCGAATGGATCTCGACGAGACCTTTCGAGCATCGGCTTGGAACACAGTCCTGTGCGCATCGGCGGCCGCGGCGCTCGAGGCGCTGGGCCGCGAGCGGCTCGACGTCGTGATCCTGGACGTCGTGCTGCCGGACGCGGGCGGATTCGACTTGCTCGGGGAGCTCCGAAGCAACCCCGCAACGGCCAGCCTCCCGGTGATGCTGCTAACGACCGCAGCCGAGGCCGAGGTCCACGCGCAACGGACAAGTGCCAGGCCGGACGCCTACATCGGTCAACCGTACGACCGCAACGAGATAGTCCGAAGCGCGGAGAGCCTCTTGGAACGCCACCATGATCGACCGCCTGATTCGCGCCCGCGGCCGGTCGTGCTGGCGGTGGACGACAGCCCGACTTACCTGTACCAGCTGGCTTCCGAACTGCGACGCCAGAACCACGACGTCATCACGGCCGCGAGCGGGGACGAGGCCCTCGGGCACCTCGCAACACAGGCCGTCGACTGCATCCTGCTCGACATGCTGATGCCCGGAATGCCGGGAGAAGAGCTGTGTCGCCGCGTGAAGCAGTCGCGCGAATGGCACGCCATCCCGGTGATCGTGCTCACGGGACGGGAAGACAGCGAGGCGATTCTGGAGAGTTTCAATGCGGGCGCCGACGACTATGTCGCCAAGTCGGGTGATTTCGCCGTTCTTCGGGCCCGTCTCCAGGCCCAGCTCCGCCGCCGCGAAGTTGAACGCGAGGCGCACCAGATACGAGAGCGGCTGCACAAGACCGAGTTGGAAGTGGTCGAGGTGAAGGCGGCCCGGGAGGCCGCCCGGCGTGTCGAGGACGAGCTGAGGGTGGCCAAGCTGTCCGCCGAGCACGCAAGGGCCGTGGCGGAGGAAGCCAGCCGCGCAAAGGACCACTTTCTCGCCGTCTTGAGTCACGAACTCCGCACGCCGCTGGCGCCGATACTCGCGGCTGTGTCCCTTCTGGACAGCGAGGAGCTCCCCGCCCAGGCTCGCGAGCGGCTGGAACTGATCCGGCGCAACGTGGAACTGCAGTCCCGGCTGATCGACGACCTGCTGGACCTGACCCGCATCGTGCGAGGGAAAGTGGAACTGGACAGGCGGCCGGTGGATCTCCGCACCGTCCTCGAACGCGCCGCCGAGGTCTGTCGTCCCGACGTCGAGGCAAGGCGGCTTCACTTCGGCGTCGAATGCGGTAGCGCCCCCTATATTGTCGAGGCCGACGGCGCGCGCCTCCAACAGGTGTTCTGGAACCTGTTGAAGAACGCGATCAAGTTCACGCCAAAGGGCGGCTGCGTCGGCCTGAGGTGCTGGACGACGGCCGGATGCGTCGTGGTCGAAGTCAACGACAGCGGCATCGGCATCGATCCCTCCGCAATCGAACGCATCTTCGACGCATTCGCCCAGGCGGAGGTATCGATCACAAGACAGTTCGGCGGGCTGGGACTTGGACTGGCGATCAGCAAGGTTCTGGTCGAAATGCACGGAGGCAGCATCGCGGCCCACAGTTCCGGCAAGGATAGGGGAGCCACCTTCACGGTTCGTTTGCCGCTCGTCGAGTCGGGCGCCGACCCGCGCGAGGTCGTGCGTCGTGAACGCTTGGAGTCGAGGCATCGCCCCTTGACGGTTCTCCTTGTGGAAGATCATGGAGACACGGCCGAAATGATGGCGGCGGTCCTGGAGCTGCGGGGCCACCAGGTCCACAGAGCCGGAGACGTTGCGTCCGCGCTCGAGCTGGCCGCTCAGGGCCGATTCGACGTGTTGATCAGCGACCTTGGACTGCCGGACCGCAGTGGGCTGGAGCTGATGCGCGAGCTGAGGATGCGAGGCGACATGCTGCCCGGCATTGCCCTCACGGGCTTCGGCCAGGAGAAAGACGCCAGCGAGAGTCGGGCCGCAGGCTTCCAGCTCCACCTGGTGAAGCCGGTGGACGTCGACCAGGTGCTCGGCGCGATCGAAAAGGTCGTCAAGCGCTGAACGACCGCGTCACTGCCAGATCAACGACTACTCGCGCAGAAGATCTGCAAGAAACGCGGTCAGGTCTGCCCGGCAACGAAGAGGCCGCAGGGAGCGCGCGCGCACGCCCACGCCCGGCGGTACGATGCGGCATCGGCACATTCAACCGAGGATCGAGGACGAACGAGGCTTTGGCTGTGCAGGCAAGGCCTGCTAGAGTGACCGGGACATGATCTCCATGCGGCCCGCCAGGAAGCTCCTTCTCCTTGTTGTCGTCGGACTGTCCGTGCACCAGCTGCTGCTCGCCCAGAAGCCCGACGATCGCCTGAAGCAAAAGGGCATGTCCGGCAACCCCGTGTTCGAGGGCTGGTACGCGGACCCCGAGGCCATCGTCTACGGCAGCGAGTACCTGGATCTACCCCACCTACTCCGAGGACTACGGCACGACGGCGGCTCCGCTCGATCCGGAGAAGCTGACGCCGCGGCAGAAGCTCGCGATCAACAAGCAGTACCCTGAAGCAGACCTTCCTCGACGCGTTCTCGTCGCGCGACCTCGTGCACTGGGAGAAACACCCGCGGGTGCTCGAGATCCGGAACGTCGAGTGGGCGGAGTTCGCCCTCTGGGCGCCGTCGGTGCTGCAGGCGGACGGCAAGTACTACCTGGTCTTCGCGGCCAACGACATCCAGGGCGACCAGGAGCACGGCGGGATTGGCGTCGCGGTGGCGGACCGGCCGTGGGGTCCCTTCGTGGACGCGATCGGCAAGCCGCTGGTGGACAAGTTTCACCACGGCGCCCAGCCGATCGACCCGTACGTGTTCCGCGACGACGATGGGCAGTACTACCTGGTACTACGGGGGCTGGAGGCACTGCAACGTCGCGAGGTTGAGGCCCGACATGAAGGCCCTCCTGCCGTTCCCGGATGGAACGGTTTTCAAGGAGATCACACCCGCGCACTACGTGGAGGGACCGTTCGTGTTCAAGCGGGAGGGAAAGTACTACCTCATGTGGTCCGAGGGCGGATGGCAGGGGCCGAACTACAGCGTGGCATATGCGATCGGCGCGTCACCCACGGGGCCCTTCGAGCGGGTGGGCAAGGTGCTCCAGCAGGATCCGACGGTTGCGACCGGCGCGGGTCACCACTCGGTGATCCCCGTGCCCGGCTCCGACACCTGGTACATCGTCTATCACCGCCGTCCGCTCGGGACGACCAACGGCAACCATCGGGAGGTGTGCATCGACGAAATGCGGTTCAACGCCGACGGAACGATACAGCCGGTGAAGATCACGTTCGAGGGCGTGAAGGAGCTGCCGCGGCGGGTGCCGTGAACACCGCGCACCGGAAGCGACGGCGGAGCCGGTAGGTCACGCCGGCGCGGGCGCAGATTGCGAAGGTTCGAGCGTGGGAGGCGTCATGAGGCGAAAAGAGTTCTTCAGAGCCTGCCTGGTCGGCGTGGCGTCTTGCGCCTGCGGCGGCCTGGGGCCGCTCGAGGCCTGTGCGGCGCCGGCAGTTGACGACGCGCAGGAGGGTGGAGCTGCGCAGACGGCGGAGGACAAGGCGGTCGATGCGATACGCGTTCGCTACGCGACGCTCGTGGCGCTGATCGCCCGTCATGTTCCCGAGGAGACGCAGCGGACCATCTTCCGCGAGCTGGGACGCGAGTGCGCCCGCCAGCTCAAGGGGATGACCTACGAGAAGTACGGCGGCAACATCGACGCATTCCTTGCCGAGGCGCGCAGCGCGAGCGGCTGGATGGCCAGCGCCGAGTACCGACCGCAAGGCGGGGGTGATCACCATCGTCGATCGGTCGAAGTCCTGCACGTGCCCGCTCGTGAAGAAAGACCTCACGCCGGCGGCGCAGTGCGAGTGCACCCTCGGATGGCAGGAGGAGACCTACTCGAGGATCCTCGGGCGTCCTGTGAAGGCGTCGCTCGTCGAGTCGATCCTGCGCGGCAGCAGCCGGTGTGTCTTTCGGGTTGACGCGGCGTGATTCCTTCGCGCTCTCTTTCCTCGCGGTAAGTCAGAAACCAGACACGGTCAGGAACGGCGCCTGGGTGCGCGGGCCAGCGCCTGCGTGTACAGTGCCGTGCGGGCGAATCATTCGATTCCCGTGACGGTCTTGCCGGGGCCAGCCGATCCGAAAGTCAGGCCGTGGCCGAAGGGGAACAGCGTGTCAGCCGGCGGATAGGTGGCGGCGTCCGGCGGCTTGTCGCGCACCGCCTTGAGCGTTCGTGCGAGCGCGAACGGCAGCTTCCCCTTCGGCGCAAACCGGCCGGTCACCACGTCCATCAGCGCGGCGTCGCTGACGCCGAAGCCCGCCAGAATCGCCCCTGCCCGCGTCATCCCGCTCTCTTCGTCGAGGACGTACGGCTGGCGGAAGTAGATGCACAGCACCGTCCGTGCGGCGCCCGCTTCCTTCATGACGGCGTGGATGTCGGCAAGCGACGGCGATATCTTCCACGACCTGGAGGCCGCCATCGCCGAGAACGAGATGGCGCCCGCCTCCCACGGGAAGGGCGAGCCGAACATCAAGTTGTCCACGCCGGTTGGGTCCTCGGCGCCCCACGGCTTGCCGGTCGTCGGGTTGAGGTATGCCGGGTTCGCGCCGGTAGCCGGGTCGTTGCTGCGGTAGGCGGACGTCACCTCGCGAGGAACGGTCACCTCGACCCGGATGATCGCGTAGTCGCTTCCGGCGGCTGTCGCGCGCCGTTCGCCCTTTGCCGGGTCGTAGCTGCCGTTGACGACCGCGTAGCCGCCGTAGGCCGCGCCGGAAACCACCTCGGCGTTCAGCCCCATCGTGTAGAGCTTCACCGGGCGACCGGGCGTCGGCCTCGCGATCGGAAGCACCCGCCGGGCCGGCTCGCCGTCCGTGGCGTCGTTCTGCAGCAGAACGATCGACGCGCGCTGCGCGTCCATCGCCCGCGCCCGGAACCGCTCGTTCCCAACCAGCGCGTCCGCCTTTTCCGGCTCCACGTACGGGTTCTCGAACAGGCCCAGGAAGAACTGTTCCTTCAGCAGGCGCGCGGCCGCCTCGCTGACGCGTGACTCGGACACCAGCCCGGCCCGGACGCCGCCGATGATCGCCTGCTTGTCGTGGAACCCCGAGAGGACGTCCACGCCGGCGTTGACGGCCGCCGCAATCCGCTCCGGCACGGACTTGCCCTCGAGCCCCCACGCTCGGTCTGCGATAATCCCCGTGTCGGAGTTCACGTAGCCGGTGAACCCGAGCTGACCGCGCAGCAGATCCGTCACCACCTGCCTGGAGAACGCCATGCCGACGGGTTCGAAGGTCAGCCCGTTGTAGGCGAGGTCCACCGGCACCCCGTAGTAAGGCATCACCGACGACACGCCCGCCTCGATGGCGGCGACGAACGGCTTCAGGTGAGCGGCGAACCTGCCGGCGGGATAGACCTGCTTCTTGCCGAAGGTGAAGTGCGGGTCGAGCCCCAGCTCCTGCGGCCCGCCGCCCGGGAAGTGCTTCACGGTGAGGGCCACCGCCGTGCGCGCGCTCACCGGGCCTCCCTGCAGGTTCGTCACCAGGGTCTTCATGATGGCGGCGTTGAGGTCGGCGTCCGAGGTGAAGCACTCGTGCGTGCGGTACCAGCGAGGTTCGGTCGCGAGGTCCGCCATGTAGCCGTACATTCCCCGGAGACCGATCGCGCGCCATTCCTCGCCCATGCTGCGCGCGAACTCGGCGAGGAGCGCCATGTCGCGCGTCGCGGCCAGGCCGGCCTCCTTCGGCCACTCCGAGAAGGACCCGGCCTCGGTGTTGATGCCGAAGCGGGCGTTACGCTCGTAGTGGTTCCTCGCGTTCGACTTGAAAACGACCGGGATGCCCAGGCTCGTGCCCTCGGCCAGCTCCTGGATCCTGTTCGTCCAGGTTGCCGCCTCCCGGGGCGTGACCGGGCTGCCCCCAAATCCGCCGCCGCGCCCCGGCGAGGCCGCCGCCGGCGCGGGCCTGGCCGTCACCACGCTGCGGAAGATGAAGCGGGTCATCCGCTGGTCGCGAACGTAAGCCTCGGCCGGTTCTGTCACGGCGCCCCCGGCTCCCGGGTTGAGGGAATCGATGAGCATCATGCCGGCCTTGTCCTCGAGCGTCATCCGGGAGAGCAGGTCCTCCACGCGTGCGGCTGCGTCCAGGCGCCAGTCCTCGTAGGGGTCGAGGCGGCCGTTGCCGTTTGCGTCCTTGAACCGGAGGCCGCCTACCGTGAGGACCGGTTTGACCCGCGCGCCGATGAGAGGCTGCGCGAGCTGTCCCGCCGCCTGCCGGGCACGCGGGTTCGCGGCCAGGAGGATCACGGCAGCCAGGAAGAAGATGGCGATGAGGCCGGGCGGGCGCAAGACGGCCCTGGCAGACATAAGCCCTCCGATCGGCACTTGGTTGCAGTGCGTCGGGAGGCATTCTAGACGATCCCCGGGCGGCGGCCTGACAGGGGGCTCTGTGCCCACGTCGTTGGCCACGCAGAGCGTGGCCCGCGGCGCGCGCCTGTGTCGCGGTCTTCTTCGAACACCGCTACTTCCCGCTCCACCGCCCGGGGGCATACCATGCGGCAGGCTTGAGCCGGGCGAGTCCCACCACCTGCCGCGGAAACGGACGCTCGGTCGCGAGCACATCGACAGCGACTCCGTCAACGCCGTCGCGCCTTCGCGAGGTTCTCACGGGCCTCCGCGAAGTTGGGATTGATCCGCAGCGCCTCGGCAAAGCACGCGGCGGCCTCGTCCATGCGGCCCCGGTTCGCCAGGATGACCCCGAGGCTGTTGTGGATGGCAGCGGAGCCAGGGTCGTACTTCAGGATCTCCCTGTACTCTGCGATCGCCTGATCGTCGCGACCGAGAGCCTCGAGGGTCTGCGCGAGGCGGGCGCGCGCAGCCGTGAAACCAGGCTGGATCCGGACGGCTTCCCGGAACGCCGTGACGGCTTCCTCGGGGCGGCCGACTGCGAGCAGCGTGCGCCCCAGGTTCTCGTGCGTGACGGCCGAGCCTGACTCGAGCAGGAGGGTCGCGCGAAACTCCTCGACCGCGTCGTGAAACCGGCCGAGCTGGGCGAACGTCGTCCCGAGGTTGTTGTGGGCCCCGGCAAAGTCCGGCCTCAGGCGCAGCGCGTCACGGTATTGCGCCACGGCTTCGTCGAGACGGCCAAGGGCCTGCGCGTCGATGCCGAGGTTGTAGGTCGCCTCCAGGTAGTCCGGCTGGAGGCGCACGGCCTCGGAGTGCTCGCGGAGTGCATCCGAGAGACGGTTCATCCGCTGGTACGCCAGGCCGAGGTTGTTGTGCGCCTCGGCGTGATCCGGATAGAGGCGCAACGACTCCTGGAGGTGGCCAACCGCCTCGTCCAGCTCGGCGCGCGATCCGTGCAGTTTGAGCACGGCCAGGTTGTTGTGCGCCATCCAACTCGACGGATTCCGGCTGAGCGTGGTCCGGTAGAGCGTTTCCGCGTCGACGTACTGGCGGCACTGGAACGAGGTGAGCACGGCGAGCGGGATGGCGAGCGCGACACTGACGGTGATCTCCGCCGATCGCTTCAGCGGCGTCCACGAGCGAATGCCGGCCACGAGGGCGGCGGCGACGAGCGCGATGACGCCCAGGCTCGCCAGGTACTGGAAATGATCCGCCACGAACGAGTACTCTGAACGGGTACACGTTGAGGAAGCCCAGTGCCGGGACCAGCGTGCCGGCGAAAACCAGTACCGCCGCGAGCGGACCGCGTGAGCGCGTTCGCCACCGCCACAACAGCGCGACGATCGCCAGGAAGGCGGCGGGGAACAGGTACTGCCACCACACCGACTGGCTGACCTGCCATCGCGGATAGGTGAAGATCAGGTTGGTCGGCCAGAGGAGCTTCCCGAGGTAGAACCAGATCGCGCGTCCCGCCACGAGGACCCGCTCGATCGGCGTCAACTGATAGTGCTCGCCGACGGCGCCGATGAAGGCGCGTTCGACCCACGTGGTCAGCAATCCACTCGCCACGCCGACGATCAGGAACGGCGCGAGCGGCCACACGTCGCGGCGCCAGTCCAGGCGCCCACGCCGCCACCAGAAGACGACCATGAGCGCAGCCGGCAGCGTCGCGGTGACGCTCTTGCTCAGGAGCGCCAGGCCGAACAGCGCGAACGCCGACACGTAGTGCCTGCTCTGCCGGTCCTCGTCGAAGCGCAAATACACCCAGGCTGCAGCCAGATAGAAGACGCCGGAGAGGGTGTTCTTGAGCTCCGTGATCCACGCCACCGACTCCACGTGCACCGGATGGAGCGCGAAGATGACGGCGGCCAGGCATGCCCCGGGAACCGTGAGCCGGCGCAGGATCATCGCGACGAGCCAGGCAGACATGGCGTGCAGGGCGATGTTCAGCAGGTGGTAGCCTGCGGTGTCGCCGCCCGAGATGCGCTGCATCACCCAGAACGCGGAGTGCGCGACGGGGTAGTACTGCGGTGTCGCGCCGATCTCGAACCAGATCCGCTTCAGGCCGTCAGCCGACTGCAGGGTGGGGGGCGTCAGATGGCGGTCGTCGTCCCAGATCGGACGCCCATGCCAAGCCGGTTCGTACGCCGCCAGCGTCACGGCGAACAGCACCGGCAGGAGCCAGAGAGTTCGGCGGTCACCTCCCCCCCGAATCCGGCCAGTCCGTTTGGGCGGCTGCGGCGCACGCGGCCGTCGCATTGGCGAACTCTCCCGGGCCGGCGTGCCGGCGGCCGCCGCGCGTTCCTGCCGACTCATGCGAGGGCTTCGACGGTTGCCAAGCGCTGCCCAACCCGATCCGATGCGGCCGACGCTCATCGACGAGGCCCCATCCGCTCCCGGCCATGGCAGGGTGCCGTGGACCGCCGCGGAGCCAGGAGCATCGTTCGACCTTGGTAAGTTGGGTCCATACATTGATGAGGGCGGGAACAGCGGCGCACGCAGCCGCTCCGCGATGCCGGCACTCCTGTGTGGCACCGACATACTACTATCCGCGCACTATTACACACGAGCACGTTTGTCGATGACCTGATGCGCAGCCAAGACCTCAGCCGAGCCGTCTCCTCCGACTCTGGCGTGGTGTTGCGGCCGCCCGCCGCCCTTCGTGACCGGTCCGGTCGAGCTGGGCTGCTTCTCACGCCCCACGACACCTGTCCTCCAAACCGGCGGAGCCAACTTATAATCTCCACACACCGTCTAAGGGGAGAGGTTGAGTAGACATGCACGTGCCACCGTTGCCCCTCGTTCAAGGAACGCTGGATCTCCTGGTGCTCCGGACGCTCGCGTCCGGACCGATGCATGGATACGGCATCGCCACCGACGTGCGCGACCGAACTGACGGCGAACTGATCATCGAGGATGCCGCGCTCTATCAATCGCTCCACCGGCTCGATCGGCAGGGTCTGGTCGATGCCACGTGGGGGCCTTCCGAGAACAACCGCCGCGCTCGGTTCTACACGCTGACGACGGCGGGACGGAAGCGTCTGCGTGAAGGCACCACCACCTGGCGCCGTTACTCCCGCGCGGTGGAAGCCGTGCTGCAAGGGGCATGACGCACCGACCGTTCTGGTACATCCGGCGCCGTTCGGTGCAATCCGAGGTGGACGAGGAATTGAGCTTCCATCTCGAGATGCGGATTCATGAGCTCCGATCTGAAGGGATGTCGATCGAGGATGCGCGCCAAGAGGCGCTGAGGCAGTTTGGCGATCTCGAGGACACTCGCGAGTACTGCCGGCGCCAGGACGAGGAGAAGGAGACGGACGTGCAACGATTCCTGATGCTCCAGGACTTCGCCCACGACATCCGGATTGGCATCCGGAGCTTGATGCGTGTCCCCGTCCTGACCTTGACCATCATCGTGACGGTCGGCATCGGCATCGGCGCCACGGCGGCGATCTTCAGCGCGATCGACGCCGCGCTGCTCGAGCCGCTGCCGTATGGTCATCCCGAGCGCCTCGTGCGCATCTACACGGATGCGCCGCCGTTCAAGTGGCGTTTCTCCGCCGCGGACTACCTGGCGTTCCGCCAGCAGCAGACACAGTTCGAGGAGAGCGCGACCTACACCGACCGGACGTGATCTACAGCGACGGCGTGTCGTCGGAGCTGTTGCGTGCGCGCCTGGTCTCATGGAGCTTCTTCTCGGTGCTGGGCATCCGGCCGGCGACCGGCCGCGACTTCGCCGAAGCTGACGGGCGGCCCGGCACTCCACCGTCCGTGATCGCGAGTCATGCCTTCTGGCAGCAGCGACTCGGAAGCCGTGCCGACGCGTATCGGCAGGCCGATCAGGCTCGACGGCGCCGACCACACGCTCATCGGCGTGTTGCCGCCCCTCTCGGGACCGCTCGAACGGCGGCAGGACCTCTTCCTGATCCAGCAATTCACCCCACCGACGCGAAAGGGCCCGTTTCTGTATTCGGTCGTCGCGCGTCTGCGCCCGCAGACCGACCGATCGGTCGCTGCGAGCGAACTCCACGCCATCAACAGGCGGACTCTTCCCAATCTGGAAGGCCTCGTACCAGGACGAGAGGGCGACGTGGAGCATGGAGGATCTCAAGACCGCCGTCGTCGGCGACGTGAAGACGATCGCGGGTCTGGCGCTTGCATCGGTGGCGTCTGGTCTGGCTGATTGCATGTGCGAACGCGTCGAACCTGCTGATTGCGCGCGTCGCCAGCCGCCGCCAGGAACTCGCCGTGCGCGCGGCGCTCGGCGCGTCTCGGGGCCGCGTCGTCAGGTACCTTCTCGCCGAGAGCGCCGTGCTCGCAGCAGGCGCCGTTGCGACTCGGCGCTGGTCTCGCATGGGCCGGGGTCCAACTGCTGCGGGGCGTCGGGTCGACGTATTTTCCAAGGACGCAGGAGATGGCGCTGGGCGCGCCCGTGTTGTGGCTGTTGGCGGGCCTGGCGGCCTGCAGTGGGTTGATCTTCGGGCTGGTGCCCGCGATGCACGGTACCGGCGGCTCGGTCGATGCGTCCCTGCGGTCACTGGGGCGATCGTCGACGGGCAACCTCGCCGTCCGGCGTCTTCGCCGTGCGCTCGTGGCCGCGCAGTTCGCGATCGCGACGCCGCTGCTCATCGTGGCGGGCCTGCTGCTCGCGAGCCTCAACCAGCTCGAGAGCGTCGATCTCGGCTTCGACCATCGCACGTCGTGATCACGGGATCGGTCCGCCTGCCCGCCTCCCAGTACCAGGATCCCGGAAGGGTGAGAGTGTTCTGGGACGAGCTCACGCGCCGCCTGGCCGCGGCGCCGGGCGTTGCCGGAGTGGCATTCGCCGATGGTCTGCCGCCGAACGGCGTCGGCAACATCAACAACTTCGATCTCGAGGACTTCCCGGCGGCGCCTGGACAATCGCAGGCGACGACGCCGTGGGTGGCGACAACGCCCGAGTATTTCGGGGTGCTGGGTCTCACGCTGCTCGAGGGACGGCTGCTCGAAGAGCGTGATGCGCTCACGGAGAATCTCGAATCGATCGTCGTCGATCGCGCATGGGCGCGGCGTTTCTTTCCCAACGAAAGCGCGGTCGGCAAGCGGCTCCGCGAAGGCGGATGCACGACGTGTCCGTGGACTCGCGTCGTCGGCGTGGTGAGCGAGGTGAAATACCTCGGTCTCGACAAGCCCGACGACGGCACGGTCTATTGGCCAATGTCCGACCGAAGGCTTGCACGGTTCCTCGTGGTCCGCACGCACGGGGATCCATCGACGCTGTTCCCTCAGCTGCAGCGGGTCGTGCGCGAGCTCGACCCGTCCGCGCCGCTGTCCAACATCGCGACGATGGATGACCTCGTCGCGCAATCGCTCGAAGCGGCGGCAGTCGCTTTCGCTACTGGTGGTCGACCTTCGCGCTCGTCGCGCTCGTGTTGTCGGTGGTCGGCATCTACGGCGTGATGGGTTACTACGTTCAGCAGCACCTCAAGGACATCAGCATCCGCATGGCTCTCGGCGGCAGCTCCGCCGACGTCCTGCGGCTCGTGATCGGCCACGGCATGCGAGTTGTCGTCACTGGCGTGTTCGTCGGAGTGCTCGCGGCGCTCGGCCTCGCACGATTGATGTCGAGTCTCCTGTTCGGGGTCGGCGCCGCAGATGCCCTCACGTTCGTGACCGTGAGCGGCACGCTGGTGATCGTCGCGCTCGCCGCGTGCTTCATCCCGGCCCGACGAGCTGTCGGCATTCAACCGGCAACTGTCCTGCGAAACGACTAGTCCCCGACGAGCCAATCCACCCCCGCCGGCAGGCCATTTGTCCCGTCGTCCGACAGGCCCATGTCGCGAAGAGTGGTCGGGGTAGATCGTCACGGCGTCACGCCAGGAGCGCGGCCCAGGCGGGCCTCCGCCCATGGGGATGCATTTGTATGCAGATATCTGTATACTTATACATTCACGCCCACACTTGGAGGCCTGACCGATGAAGCGTTCGCTACCCACCGACCTGTCCCTCGATCTGCTGCAGTCACTGCGGGCCGCTGCCGGGCCGGCCAGGACCATCGGTCTCCCCGACGCCGTGGTCGCGCGCTTCACCAGCCAGGACCCGCGCCTGCGACGGGCCATCGAAGCCGCCTGGCGGGCGCGCCAGCAGATGGACTCCGAGTTGGACTCCTTCTTCCGTCTGCCGGAGACCGAGCTCTGCCGCACGCTCCAGTCCGGCATCCTCAACTTCTATCCCGCGCCCGGCATCAACCCCTACGTCCCGCTCGCGGCGGAGGGGCCGTGGATTGTCACCGCGCACGGGGCCGTGCTGCACGACTCGGGAGGCTACGGCATGCTCGGCCTCGGCCACGCGCCGCAGGCGGTCGTGGCCGGCCTCGGGGAGCCCCATGTGATGGCGAACGTGATGACGCCCTCCTTCGGCCAATACCGCCTGACCGAGCGGCTGGTGAAGGAGATCGGCCACCGTCGTGGCGGCTGCCCGTTCGGCCGGTTCGTGTTCCTCAACAGCGGGTCCGAGGCCGTGAGCTTCGCCGGACGGGTCGCCGACATCCACGCGGGCACCCAGGTGCGCCCGGGCGGGCCGCACGAAGGCAAACGGGTGATGCGCCTCGCGCTCGTGGACGGCTTCCACGGGCGAACCGAGGGCCCCGCCCGCCTGTCGCACTCCTGCAGGCCGGCGTACGCCCGGCATCTCCCATCCTTCGACGCCCCCGACCAGGTGGTCTTCGTGCCGATCAACGACGAACCGGCACTCGAGCGCGCCTTCGCGGAAGCCAGCGACGGGCACGTCTTCTTTGAAGCGGCGTTCGTCGAGCCGGTGATGGGTGAGGGCGTGCCCGGCCTCGCGATGTCCCCGGGCTATTACCGCCTCCTCCGAAGCCTCACCGCGGGGATGGGCTCGCTGCTCGTCGTCGATTCGATCCAGGCCGCGCTGCGGGCGCACGGGTGCCTCAGCATCGTGGACTACCCTGGCTTCGAGTCGGCGCCGGCGCCCGACCTCGAGACGTACTCGAAGGCGCTCAACGCCGGCCAGTTCCCGTTGTCGGTCGTTGCGCTGAAGGACGACGTGGCGGCGAGCTACGTCACCGGGCTCTATGGCAACACGATGACGGGGAACCCGCGCGCGATGGACGTGGCCTGCGCGGTGCTGGACGCGATCACGGACGGCCTCCGGGCGAACATCCGCGAGCGCGGCGCGGAACTGCGCGCTTCCTTGGCCGCCTTGTCCGACGACTTCCCCGGCGCAATCGAGGACGTCGTCGGCACCGGGCTGATGGTGAGCGCGATGCTGAACCCCGCGCAATACCGAGTGCTCGGGGAGGGCGGCCTCGAGGAGTACCTCAGGATCCACGGGATCGAGATGATCCACGGTGGCGAGGCCGGGCTTCGGTTCACCCCGCCGTTCGACGTCACCAGCGAGGAAATCCAACTCATCGTCTCGGTCGTCCGCGCCGGGCTGGCGGGGGCAAGTGTCGCTGCGGCGGCGCCCGGTACGAACGCGCCGACCAGGAGGCGGGAAGCGGCCTGAGACCGGGAATCGCGGTCGGTGTCGGGGAGGGTTGTCAGCGTCGTCCGATCACCCTCGATCGCTGACTGAAACGCCGGTCAGTCGTGCAGGACAACGCTCACGAGCGACCGGTTGACCCTGAGACCGCCGTTGTAGTCGATGAAGCCGAGCTTCCTGAAGCGATTCATGAAGAAGTTCACGCGCGACCGGGTCGTGCCCACCATCTCGGCGAGGACTTCCTGCGAGACCTTCGGCAGCACCAGGTCCGGCTCGTCGTCCCTGCCGTAGCGGGCGAGCAGGAGCAGCGCGCGAGCCAGGCGCTTCTCGCTGCGGTTGAACAGTTGGTCGACGAGGTCCGCTTCCACGCGGATGTTGCGAGCGAGCACGTAGGAGATGAAGCGATCGGACAGCTCCCGCTCCTCGTGCAGGACCCGCATCATCTCGTCCCTGCCGATGACGAGCGCCCTGGTTGCGACCACGGCGGTCGCAGACGCGATGCGGCGGGACTGGCCAGCCAGCGCGCCCTCTCCGAGGAAATCGCCGGCACCGAGCATCGCCACGACGGCCTCGCGGCCTCCGCGGGAAAGGACGGTCAGTTTCACGGCGCCGGACTGGAGGTAGAACACCGTGGCGGCACGGTCGCCCTGGGCGAACAGCACGGCACGGGCACGGTAGTCGCGGACGGTCCTCGAAATGCCAGACGACGTGAGAAACTGCTCGACGTCGAAGGCAGGGTTACCCTCGGGCGGCTTCCTCGGTTTTCGCACCAACGTAAATTAGCACGTCAGGGGCCGGATGAGGCAGAGGGTCGCATCCCGCCAGCCCGGGCCTTTGGGGCAGGGGCAGGAGCCCGGCCCCAACACGCTGGTCAACGCCCGCAGTCGAAGCAAGATCCCGGGATCAGGCCGGAACGGCAAGGTCCGGCATCGGGCGGGCTGCGAACAGCCGGCGGGTGGGCCTTGCCATCACGCGGGCCCAACGGGAAGCGCGGCTCACCCGGGCGCTGTCGGTCGAGATGCCGGTGTTCGCGTACATCTGCCTGTACAGCTTCGAGCAGAGAACAAAGGCGAGCCGCGCCTTGATGGAGCGGACGCAGCCCGAGCGGCGCCAGACCTCGCGGATCGAGTAGAAGCGGTCCCACACCTCCTGCGTCCGCTGCCGGATTTCTTCGGCGCTCATCGTCGGGTGGGGCGTGTAGATCTTCGGCCGGTGGGCGTCCGGAATGAGCCAGTGACGGGTGACCGGGATGTCGAGCACGCGCGGCTCGTGCCCCGCCAGCGAGGCCTCCCACTTCGCGAAGTCCACGGTGCCCGGGAACGGCGTGAGCGTGACGAACTGCGCGAAGGTAAGGTCCGCCCGCTTCGCCAGGTCCAGCGTGGCGTCGAAGGTCTCCGCCCGGTCGGTCGAGAGTCCGAAGATGAAAGACCCGAGCACGTGGATCCCGTGCTCCCGGAAGCGGCGCAGGCGCTCGGTCAGGGCGTCGCCGGCGAGGTTGAAGTCCTTGAAGATCGACTTGAGGCCTTCAGGCGACACCGACTCGATGCCGACCAGCGCCCCCGCAATGCGCGCCTGCTTCATGGCCGCCAGGAATTCGACGTCCTCGGCCGCCTCCATGGTGATCTGCGTGAAGAAGACGAGGTCCTTGGGCAATTGCGCGAGGCGGCGCATGAGGTCGAAGCGCTCCTCGCGGATTCCCTGCAGCTCGATCAACCTGGCCGGGTCCGCGCGCCGCTTGGCCATCGCCAGATCGTTCAGCGTGACGGGGTAGAAATTGTCGTCGGCCAGGGCGATGAAGCGGAACCCCTTTCGCCGGAGCTCGACCACCTCCTTGACGACGGCGTCGGACGGGCGCGTGCGAGGCTCCTGCCCGTCGGTTCGCCAGACGGAGCAGAACGAGCAGTGTTTCGGACAGCCGCGCAACGTCTGGACGGAGGCCCACATGTACCGGTCGCGCGGGAGGAGGTCCCAGCGCGCCGAAACGAACCCCTCGCGCCGGACCTTCCCGCCGTCGTAGAGGCGTTCGGGCGTTCCGGCCGCACAATCGGCCAGCACCTTGGGCCACACCCCTTCGCCGTCGCCGGTGACGACGGCGTGAGCGCCGCCGAGTTCGTGCGCCTCCTCGGGGTAGAGGCTCGCGTGTATCCCGCCGAACACGACGTGCGCGCCGCGCTCCCGGGCCGACCGTCCCACCTCGTATCCCCGCAGTGCGTTTCCCGTGTGGATGCCGATGCCGACCACGTCCCCCGGTTGGAAGATCGAGGGGGAGGACTGTTCCAGCGTCTCGTCCACGATGTTCGGGTCGCCGAAGGCAGCGGGCGTGGCGCCCGCGAGCACGTAGAGCCAGCGCGGCGTGATCACGGCCGTTCCGAACGCCGAGCGGCTTGGATTGATCAGATGGACTGTTGAGCTCATCACGAAAGCCTACCCGGTTTGGCGGCGGTGCGAGTGTGCACTATTGAACACTGGCCCGTACCGGGCCTCGCTAGACTCGGAGAGTGGCTAGCAGGTCCGAGTTGCAGTCGATGGTCGCGCCGTTCGGCCGCGCCCGCGCGGGCCGGGCGTGGCTCGAGCTCGTCCAGACGTTCGTCCCGTACTTCGCCCTCACCCTAGGGATGCTCCTCCTGGCCCGAGGAGGGCACCCGTGGGTGGCGCTCGCGCTCTCGGTTCCCGCCGCCGGTTTCCTCGTGCGCATTTTCATCATCTTCCACGACTGCTGTCACGGCTCGTTCTTCGCGTCCCGCCGGGCGAACCGCGTGGTGGGCTACGTCACCGGCCTCCTCACGCTGACGCCGTTCGACAAGTGGCAGCGGTCGCACGCGGAGCACCACGCCACCGCGGGCGATCTCGATCGGCGCGGGGCGGGTGACGTCTGGACCTTGACGGTCGGCGAGTACCTGGCGGCGCCGCGGCTGACGCGCCTCTTCTATCGGGTGTTCCGGAACCCGTTTGTCATGCTCGGCATCGGGCCGGGCCTCCTGTTCGTCCTGGGCAACCGGTGGCCCCCGTCGGGCGGGACCAGGCGGGAGCGCTTCAGCGTGCACTTCACCAACGGGGGAATCGTGGCGGTGCTGGTCCTGGCACACATGACCGTCGGCCTCCCGATCTTCCTGCTCATCGAGATGACGACGCTGGTGCTCGCCGCAACGGCAGGCGTCTGGCTCTTCTACGTGCAGCACCAGTTCGAGGACGCGTACTGGGCGCGCCGGCCGGCTTGGGAACCGGTCCAGGCGGCGCTCGAAGGCAGCTCCTACTACAAGCTGCCGCTGGTGCTGCAGTGGATCACAGGTAACATCGGCCTCCATCACGTGCACCACGTCCAGCCGCGGATCCCGTTCTACAACCTTACCCGTTGCCAGGAGGCGGTCCCGGCGTTCCGGGCGGTGCCTCCGCTGACGCTGCGCCGCAGCCTCCGGTCGCTGCGGCTGCGCCTGGTGGACGAGAACCGGCAGCGGATGGTTGGCTGGGCGGAACTGAGGGCCCAACTGAAGGCGCACCGGGCGGACGACGACGGGCGCCATCGCGCGAGCCCCTAAACGAGCGATTCCTGGCGAGGCCGCGGTTTGACGGCCTACTCGTGCAGGACGACGGTCAGCAGCGAGCTGTGGATCGTCAGCCCTCCGTTGTCGTCGATGAACCCCAGTTTCTTGAAGCGGTTCATGAAGAAGTTGACCCTCGACCTGGTGGTGCCCACCATCTCCGCGAGGGTTTCCTGCGAGACCTTCGGGATGACGGGCTGCGGCGGTCCCTGCTCGCCGTAGCGGGCGAGCAACAGCAGCGCGCGAGCCAGGCGCTTCTCCGCGGAATTGAAGAGCAGGTCGATCAGGTCCGCCTCGATGCGCGCGTTCCGTGTGAGGAGGTGGGCGATGAAGCGATCCGACAGCGCGTGCTGTGCGTGCAGCAGGCGCACCATCCCGGCCTTCTGGATGACGAGCACGGTGCTCGCGGTACTCGCCGTGGCACTCCCCGTGCGCGTGAGTTCGCCCGCCAGGCCGGACTCGCCGAAGAAACACCCCGGGCGCAGGACGGCGACGATGACTTCCTTCCCCCTGGTCGACAGGACCGAGAGCGTCACCTCGCCCTTCTGCAGATACATCACCGTCTCGCAGTCGTCGCCCTGCGAGTAGATCGGGTCTCCCTTCCCGAACACCTCGACCGTCCGGTTGAGTCCGCTTGATTCGAGAAAGGCCTGCGCGTCGAACGAACGCGGCCGGCGGGCTTTCATGGAGACAGGATGACGCGCGCGCCGTTCCCGGTCTGTGCAGAACAGCACACCACCGAAGCTGACCATCGGCGCCGCTCCCAGGGTCGGCAATGGGAGCCGGCTCTCGGAAACTGCCGCCCAGTATCGGCAGCCGAGCTCACTCTCCCGGCAGCTCTGCCCGGGTTCAGCGCGTCACTGGGTCGAGGGCTCGTAGTGCTCGAGGGGCGGCCCGCCGCGCAGCACGTGCGCGAGGTGGACGGCCTGGCGGAACCGCGCGATGCTCTCCCCGGACGAGACGTGGTGGGCCGCCTGTTCGAGCGTGATCTTCCCGGCGCCGATCGCCCCGACTCCGGCGATGAAGCACGCTCCCTTGTGCCACCGCAGCATGTCGAGCACCGCGGACACCGGGGCGTCCCACCGGCACAGGCCGACCCGGGGATTCAAGTAAACCGCCTCGGCGTCGATTGGTTTCACCACCGGGTGGTCCAGGCGGTCGGTGTAGTCGATCGCGACCGCCTCTGGCCGGAGGATCGCCTCGGGTCCATACCGCTCCACGAGCACCGCCATGGCCTCGGCCGAGGCGAGCGGGCTCTGGGTGACGATGCACGCCTTGTGGTTCGTCTCCCGGTAGAGGGTCTTGTGGAACATCAGTTCCCAGTCGTCCCCTTCGTCCGCCTCGATCGAGAGGCGCCGGATGAGATCTCGAAACCCTCGGGCGCCGCCGCCGTCGGGCAGTAGAGCATCTCGTGCTCGGTGATCTTCTCGCTCATCGAGCCGGTCGCGTACGGGGAGATTCCCTGGACGAAGTTGAAGAGTGCACGCTCGCGAAACGCCCGGATCGTCGCCTCGTCGCGCGTCTCGTACGTCCCGGTCGCGGCCGCGTCGAACGCTCGCACCCGCATCGGGTAGAGAGAGGCCGCGCCCGCCTCGCGGATCCGGCGTGCGAGCGCGGTGGTGTCCACCCCCCTGAGCCGTGCCGCCTGGAGCAGCTTGGCAGAGGCGTCGACGACGCCGAGCAGATGCAGGCACTCCTCCAGCGACCCTCCACGCACGAACGGGCCGTGGCCCTTCACGAGCGTTGCCGGCGAGCTGGCAAGATAGCGCGGAATGCGCGCCTCCATCTCCTTCGAACCGACCGGCTCGAAGTAGGTGCCCGACGGAACCCTCCCGAGGACCCACGCCCCCGTGCGGTCGATTGGCACGAAGGAGAACTCCTCGGTGCCGTGCACGTCCCCCTCGTACAGCAGGAAGTTCTCGGCCTCCTTCGCGTCGAAAGAGACGGAGATCGCCGAGAGGTAGTGCGCGTGGACGGACGCTTCGACCCCCGGGATCGCGAGGATCTTGCGGTGGATCGTCGACTCGGTCGATGCCCGGCCATCACCCCAGCTGACGCGCGAGAAGCGCACCGGGACGACGTCGCTGGGGACGAGCGCGCCGATCTGGGAACCCGACGCGGTGACGTGGAAGACGTCTCGGTCGATTGGGTCGCGAAGCGCGAGGTTCCCGCTGTGTGTGTTGTTGCCGCGCGTGAGCATGATTGCGCGGCCCGTGTCCCGCATGCGCGGGAAGATCCCGTGCTCCGAGCCAGCTCCCGCCGCCTCGCCGGTCACGAGCTCCCCTCCTGGCGGCCCCGGGCCAGCCCGGCGATCTCGACGCCCGCCATCCGATCGAACTCCGTCGCCCCGAGGACCGCGTCGAGCCCGAGATCCTCGATCGCTGTCGCGCGGGGCACCCCGCGCTCGTCCCAGCCGAGCGACTCGTAGTACTCGGCACGCATGGCCCGGAACTCCCCCTCGGGGCAGACGGTTGCCCGCCCCTCGATCACGATTGGGTCGCGGAAGAAGCGCGAGGGCAGCCAGTCGTCGTCCGCGGTGAACCCGCACAGCAGGTTGAACATGCGTTCGAGCGTCAGCACCCGCCGGGAGACCGTCTCGAGATCGCTCGCCTTCGTCGCGAGCCCGGTGACGTCGTTCAGCATGTTGGCGAACTCGTCGAGCGTGACCGAGAACCCGCCGAACGCGCACACGCCGAGGATGTCGTAGGCGGTGTTGTGGTAGGCGGCGTTTCGCGCGACGAGCGCGGCGCCCTCGGACTTCACGCCGGGGAACTCGCCGTAGCCGGCGCAGAACGCGATCGGGGCGGAGTAGCCGCCTTGCAGGTGACAGCCGCCCCGGGCCGTGACCATGTAGGACATGGCCTGCGTCCAGGTGGCGCGCGGGTCGTACGCCGGGATCTCCATGCCCTTCACGGCCATCGCCGCCTCGGGGTGGCCGTAACGCTCGGCAAGCCGACGCGCCCCCGACGCGAGCGCGCGCCCGAGCGCCCCCTCGCTGCGGGCCATGGCGCGGACGAGCGGGATGAGCGCCCGCGCGTTCCCGAACGCCGGCGCGAAGGCGTCCGGGTTGCTCTCATCCGGCGCCGTGGCCTCGCACGCGCGCACGAATTCTGCGGCGTCGGCCAAGAGCGCCCGCTCGCCCTCGGTTTGCGCCTCCGCGGACTTCGCGCGAGCGATCCCGTAGATCTCCATCAACGCCGCGATCGTACCCCCTGCCGCGATCGTGTCCAGCCCAAGCCTGTTGCAGAGGTAGTTCGCCTCGGTGATCGGCTCGAGGTCGTAGATGTCGAGGTTCCCCCCGAACATCGCCACGGTCTCGAACTCGGGCCCCTCGCCGCTGTCCACCACCACCCCGCACTTGTCGAGAAGCTCGGTTTCCCGCGTGCAGCCGATTGGACACTGGTAGCAGGCGCGGCGCCTGACCTTGATCGCCGGGTGCGACGCGAGGGCTTCCCCTCCGATCCGCTCGACGCGCTCGCGGTCGTGGCAGCTGTCGCGGAAGTTGCGGTGGATCAATTCGTCGTACTGGGCCAGCATCCCGAGCAGGCCGGCCGTCCCCATCGAGGAGAGGATCCCGAACTGCTCGGGAGGCTTGGTGAGCTTGCCGACCCGCAGCTTCGCGTGCGCCTTGTAGACCGAGCCCGCGACGTTCTTCGGGCGCAGCGCCTCGGGCACCGCGGTCTCGATTGCCACCGACCCCGCGACGACGATCGCGACCAGGTTCTTCGAGCCGAAGACCGCCCCGCCGCCCCCGCGCCCGAGCGCGCGCCCCCTGTCGTTCATGATCGCGCCGATCCGGGCCAGCCGCCGGCCTGCGGCCCCGACGGTCATGACGCGCACGCCGCTACCGTAGCGGTCCTCGAGAGCTTCTGTGACCGCTTCCACATCGTCGAGGTCGGCGTCCGGCGGGGCGTCGAACTGCACCTTGCCGGCACCGACGAAGAGGACGACGGGATCGGGCGAGCGCCCGGTCAGGACCATCGCGTCGTGGCCGGTCCGCTTGAACTCGACGCCCCACCTTCCGCCGCTGTTCGTCGACCCAATCCCCCCGGTGAGCGGCGACTTGAAGTTGGCGTGGAAGCGGGCGCTGGTGGGAACCGACGTCCCGTTGGCAGGGGAGGTCGCGACCACGAGCGGGTTCTCCGGCGCGAGCGGATCGACCGCGCGAAACGGGTTCTGATGGCGGTCGCGAAGGCGCAGGAACCGCTCGACGAGGAGCGCGGTCCCGAGGCCTCGGCCGCCCAGGAAGAGCTCCGCGAGCCGCTCGTCGAGCGCGCTTGTGCGGGCCGTGCCCGAGGCAAGGTCCACCTCGAGCAGTCGCCCCAGTGTTCCCCGGGGTAGCGGGCTCATGAAAGGCGCCTCCTTCACTTGTTCGCGTCGCGGATCTGCGTCGCGAACGCGTCGGCCGCCCGTTTCACGTCCCGAAGCACGCCCTCGGCGTTGGCCGCCGGGGCGCCGCCCGCCATGCCGCCTTCACGCAGCAGCGAAACCTGCACGAGCACCGGCGTGCTCCCGTAGGGCATCCGGGCGGTCGTGTGGGTATAGAGGATGACGTCGTACCGCGAGACGCAGACACCAGCGGGCAGCTTCGAGCTGTTCACGTTGACGTAGAGGTAGGTATCCTCGTCGGAGTTCCGGAGGATCTTGAAGCCTGCGTCCGTCAGGCTCTTCACGACGGCCGTCTCGAGTGCCGCCTGGTTCAAACCGCACGAAACCGCCTGCAAACCGAGATCCTCGACGACGACGGCCAGCGAGGTGAGACCCTTGAGTTCATCCCCCGGGCGCTGTGCCGAGGCAGGCATTGCCACTACCAGGGCCCCTGCGAGGATTGTCGTCACGCTCGACCACGTCATATGCGCCTCCCCGCACGTACGCTACCACAAGGCCGCATGCGGGGAGGGCATGGACAGGAGTCGTGAGCGCCGTGCCGCCGCTTGGCTGCCCGGCGCGTCACCCCGAATCAGAGCGACTTGAGGTACTCCACCAGGTCCGCCTTCTGACTGTCGGTCAGGTTCAACCCGAAGAGGCGGTCGTAATGATTGACGACGGCCAGCAAATCGGGCGCGCTGCCATCGTGGAAATACGGCGGGTGCTGGAGCAAGCCCCTCAGGGGCGTCGTCCGGTATTTGCCCGTCGCAGTCCTCGCGGCATAGGCGGGGTCCATCCCGACTTCGGCCGGATCGTGCAGGAATGGCACGTTCGGGTCCGGACCGCTCAGGACGTCGGTGAAGTTCGGCGCCTGGTGGCAGCGGGCGCACCCGGCCTGGTTGCGAAACAGAGCGTTACCCCGACCTGCGGCTGCCGGATCGAAACTGCCTTTCGGCGCCTTGGGAACGCGCAAGCTGAGTTGATAGTCGAGCAGCGCCGGGAGCTTTGGTGTGACGAGGTCCGGCGTCTGGCTGATGAACAGGCCGATGCGTGGGTCGCTGAAGTTGCCCTGGCCGCCCATCTGCCCCACGCCGACGTAGCTGTTCCAGTACGAGATTGGGCCGTCGGCCGTGAACGTCTCGAAGCCGACTCCCTTCAGTCCGTAAATCGGTGGAATCACGATCGGCAGCGACGGGCTGTTCAGGGCGACGATGCTCGTCCCGTCGAACGCGTGGTGCCGGGGATCGTATTGTCCGGGTCCCCACGTCCTGAACTCGGCCTTCGTCGCCTCGTCCAGGGCTGGCGACAGGGCGACGATCGCTCCGACGTCGAGATCGGTGTTCGCCCACCCGTCCAGCCGGCTCCCGATGCCCGGCGCGAACGAGTTGTCCACGGAGGAGTGGCACAGGGCGCAGGTGATGCCCAGTGCTGTGAGTTGCCCGGCCCTGCTGACGGTGCCCTTGACGCCTACAACCGCATTCAGGCGCAACAGTTCGACTGTAACGGCAGGATTCGTCAGGTCGACTTGCCCTGCCCGAAGCGCCGCAATCAGGGCGGCCGGCAAGGCATCGACGTCCACCTTGAGACCGACAGCCAGTGCCGTTGCCGGGGGGACGGTGGCGATGGCTTCGTGCATTCGCAACACGTCGGTCCACAGCTGCTCGTCGCCGAATGTGTCGAAGCGGAAGATCTCCTGTCCGGTCTGGCGGCCGCTCTGCCCGCGCAGGTCCGAAGTGCCAGCCGCCTGGCCGGCGCCCGCGGCGTGGCCAGAGCCTGAAACGGCAAACCCCACCGCGAACACGAACACGACCGAGGCCGCAGCGATGAGTCGCATGGCGCCTTCCTCCCTCTCCATCCCTTTTCTCCCTTCCGTTCCCGACTGATGCCGCGAGCCGTCCGCGCGTGGCAGAGCTTCGACCGTCGGCGAGGGTCAAGACCGTAGGCGCAACCGGCGTGCCCCCCAAAGCCGCGGGCTTTTCGGTGGAAAACGCACCACCGTCGCCTGGTCACCCTACGGGGACCGAAACTGCATTCACCAGCGGTAAGACGTATGAGGCGGGCTATCGATGGGCTGGGAGTGACGAAGCAGGGCCTGCAGGATCACTCAAGGCCGTCGAGGTTTCCAGGAGGGCCGTTGGGGGCGGCCCTCCGCTGAGCCGACGTCGCGCCGAGGCGGTCTACCCTTGCGGCTCCCTGTAGTAATGCTCCCACCCCGGGCGCGGGTCGGGGCCGCGCAGCAGCCGGTCGGC
Organism: uncultured Acidobacteriota bacterium; assembly: GCA_963744445.1. Lineage (GTDB taxonomy): Bacteria > Acidobacteriota > Vicinamibacteria > Vicinamibacterales > Fen-181 > CAVUTP01. The sequence continues at coordinate 76,906 of CAVUTP010000005.1, read as the reverse complement.
CACCTCGTTGCCGGCGAACTGGCGGCGAGCGGGATCGAATGAGAGGCGTCCGCCAAGGCGCTGGGCGATGATGCCCAGCAGGAAGACCTGCGTCAGCGGTCCGGAGATCTCGAATGGCGACCGGGTCTTCTCCTTGCCCTGGCAGGCGAGCACGAAGTTCGTCGCGTGGTCCGAGAAGCCGCCCGCGATTCTGGGCAGCGTCGCCGACATCTCCCGCATGCGCTCGTCCGGGATGATGCGCAGCGTGTCGCCGTGGGTCCCGCCTTTGAAGACGAGGTCCTTCCAGTAGATGAACTTGCCCTCGCGTCTCGGTGAGCGTCGCGCCGGGCCCCAGCTCCGCGGGGAGCGGCGGGCGGTTGTCGACGCCGTCGTACCAGAACACCTCGACAGGCGGCATGCCGCGCCGCGCCGCGAAGTCGAAGCGGATGGTCGTCGCCTGCGGGAAGATGAACTCGCTCGGCCCGTCGCGCCGGACGGCCTCGATCGTGTGCGGCAGGCCGAGGTCGAGGAACTGGTGGGCGGTGTCGAGGATGTGCGCGCCCCAGTCGCCGAACGCGCCGGTGCCGTAGTCGAACCAGCCGCGCCACGTCTGTGGGTGCAGGCGCGCGCTGAAGGGGCGGACCGGGCGGGCCGCGTGCCATCCGTCCCAGTCCATGCCCGGCGGGAGCGGCTCGGCTGCCGGGAAGTCCGTCCACCTTCCATCCGTGCCAGCGCCGCTCGGAGTTCATGAAGGCGACGATCTTGCGTGACGTCCTTGATGACGCCGGCTTCGGTCCACGCCTTGAACTGGAAGTAATTGTTGCCGGAGTGCCCCTGGTTGCCCATCTGCGTGACGACGCCCGTCTTCGCGGGCTGCCGCCATCAGCAGGTCCACCTCCCGGAACGTCTGCGCCAGGGGCTTCTCCACGTAGACGTGCTTGCCCGTGGCGCATCGCGTGCACCGCGACGGGGAAGTGGGAATGGTCGGCGGGCGATGACGACGGCGTCGAACGCCGTGCCCGCCTTCTCGAACATCGCGCGGAAGTCGCGGAATCGCGGCGTCGACGGGAACAGCTCTCGCGACTCCTTGGTGTGCGCGCGCGTCGAGGTCCACGTCGCAGAAGGCCGCCATGCTCACCAGGCCCGTCGCGGCAAACGTCTTGATCATGTCGTTGCCGCGGTTACCGATACCAACGAAGGCGAGGTGCAGGGGCCGGTCCGAGGGGACGAAGCGGGCGGGCGCCCGTTGCCGGCGCGGGACCCGGCCGACGCCGGTTGCCGGGTGCCCCGATCCGGAACGCGGACCGATGGACAAGGCGCCGCCGGCCAGGGACGCGCCAAGGAACTCGCGGCGTGACCAGTATCGCATCGCGAGATAATACGCCAGAGGGAGGCCAACATGATCGTTCGCATCTGGCATGGCTGGACGTCACAGGGCAACGCCGACCGCTACGAGGCGCTGCTGAAGGAGGAGATCTTCGTCGGCATCCAGAACCGGCATATCAGGGGCTTCCACGGCATTCGGCTGCTCCGGCGCGCCGTCGGCCCGGAAGTCGAGTTCGTGACGATCATGGAGTTCGAGGCCCTGGAAGCCGTGCGCGAGTTCGCAGGCCAGGACTACGAGGCGGCGGTGGTGCCGGAGAAGGCGCGCGCGGTCCTCGCCCGTTTCGACGCCCGCTCGCAGCACTACGAGGTGAGAGCGGAGCGGGCGACGGCATAGGGCCGGCGGCCAACGACGAGCTTGCTCCACTGCGCTGTGTCAGAATGGCGGAAATGGGCAAGAGCAGGCTCGAAGCATTCAGCGACGGCGTGATCGCGATCATCATCACGATCATGGTGCTGGAGCTGAAGGTGCCGCACGGCGCGACCATCGACGCGCTCGCGCCGCTGCTGCCCGTGTTCCTGAGCTACGTCCTGAGCTTCGTCTACGTCGGCATCTACTGGAACAACCACCACCACATGCTGCACGCCACCAGCAAGGTCACGGGACCGATGCTGTGGGCCAACCTGCACCTGCTGTTCTGGCTCTCGCTGTTTCCCTTCGCCACCGGCTGGATGGGCGAGAACCACTTCGCCGCGGCGCCCTCCGCCGTCTACGGCGTCGGTCCTGCTGATGGCGGCGATCGCGTACTGGATCCTGCAGCAGACGATCATCGCGTCACAGGGCCGCGACTCGGTCCTGCAGGAAGCGCTCGGCAGCGACTGGAAGGGCAAGCTGTCGCCGCTGGTCTACGCTGATCGCCATCCCGGTGGCGTTCTGGTCCAACCTTGTCTCCCAGGGGCTGTACGTGTTCGTCGCGCTGATGTGGCTCGTGCCCGACCGGCGCATCGAGAGCGCGCTCGCGGGGAGGGGGAACCAATGACGACAGTCGGCCGTGGAGTTGCGTGGGTCGTGTCCATAACGGCCGCCTTGGCGCTGGGAGTGGCGGGAGCGATCCTCCTGCGCCCGCAAGCCGGCCTGCAGCCGCCACCCCTGCTCTCGCTCGAGAAGATGGGGCACCTGGCTTCGGTCAAGGTCAACGTCGCCGACATCGTCGAGTTCACCGAGAACCGGACCTTCGACATCCCATGGAGCTCCTGGGAATTCCAATATGCCGGGACCAAGGTGCTCCTGATCGTCAAGGGCGACTGCCTGGTCGGTACCGACCTCCGTGCCGGCCGATACGAAGGCGTCGATCATGCCGGCCGTACCGCGACCCTGGTGCTGCCGCCGCCGGAGCTGCTGCAGGCGCGCCTCAATCATGCGGCCCCCGAGCAAGGCGGCTCTCGTCTGTACAGCGTGTCGAACCTGGGGATAGAGGCGCTCATTCCCGGCAACTCGAATCGCCTCAAGGCCATCGACGCGGCCATGAGAATCGCGCAGAGGAAGGTCGAGGACGCTGGAAGAGCCCCGGAGGTGACACGGGCCGCGAGGGAGAACGCGGAGGCCCTCCTCAGGAGCTCCTTCGCCGCCGTTGGCTGGACCATCAGCATCAAGTGGCAGGAGCCCAGGACCGAGTCGTGAGGCAGTTGTCCATACCGCTGCTTCTATGCGCGACCTGCCGGCAAGTCAAGACCTCGGCGTCCCGGGTTTCGTGAGTTGGCGCGTGGTATCTTGAGGCCGGTGGCCCTGGGCTTCATCGCTCACCTCGCGTTCTGGGTGGTGCTGCTGGTCGGCGCCCGCGAATTGGGCTGGCGCCGGATGGCGATCTTCGTCGTGCTGTGGGCGGCTGGCTACGCCGGATCCGGCCGGCTCGCCGGCGGGGGGTTCCTGTTCGACTCGTACGTCGCCGTTCTCGACATCGTCCTCGTGCTGGTCGTCTTCAAGGGTGACCTGCGCCTGCGGTAGAAGGGGCGGGGAACGCAAACACCTGGCGGCCAGCCATCGGGTTGACCAGCACCGCGAACGCGATCCACAGACGGGACCCGGGCCTACTGGCGCCCGGGCCGGCCGGGGGTGCGCGACAATGAGTTGAACGAAGGAGGGACTCCGATGGCGATTCGCGTCGTCCGCCTGGGAAGCCCAAGGGCACCCGGCGAAGGCCTGCGCCTGGGAACCGTGCGGCGCCCGCCGCGCGGCGTGCCGAAGTCCGAGCACGCCTCGCGCGACTTCTACGACGTCTGGCTCCCGGCCCTCGCCCCATCGGAGGGCCTCGTCAAGGAGGCGCTCCAGGCCGATGACGAGCGGCAGTGGAAAAGCTTCGTCAGGCGCTACCGGGCCGAGATGAAGCAGCCGGCGGCGGCCCACCTGCTCACGCTGCTGTCCGCGCTCTCACGCCAGACGGACCTGTCGGTGGGCTGTTACTGCGAGGACGAAGCCCACTGCCACCGCTCGGTGCTGAAGGAACTGCTGCTGGAGCACGGGGCGGACGTCGCCTGACGCAGCAGGCAGCCTGCTGCCCGTGGCCGCCGGCTCACGGCCGGGGGCATCCTGCATTGTGCATTGTGCATTTTGCATTCTGCATTGCCCCCGACCCCCCGAATCCCAGACCCCTGCTACTTCGCCGCGAGCGCCTCCGCCTTCACCTCCGGCAGCAGGGTCACCTTCACGTAGTTGTCGCTGCGCAGATACAGCCGGGCGGCATCCCAGATGGGCTTCCCGCCGAGCGTCTTGTAGTACTCCCCGAGGCCAAAGTACTCGCCGAGATCCTGCGGCACCTGGTAGCGCAGGTAGATCTGGCTCAACAAATAGCTATTCTGCTGGTTGTTCGTCTCGAACTCGCGCACCAAAGCCTCCCGCACGTCGTTCACCTGCTGCTCGGTGGGCCCGTTCTTCTTGAGGGCGGCGATCTCGTCGAACACGACCTTCACGAGCTCGTCCACCCGCTCGGGGTTGCAGGCGAACTGGATCGAGAAGCTGTATTCCTGCCGCGGGATGATCGTGTAGCCCGCCGAGACGCCGACGCCGTAGGTGCCCCCCAGCTCCTCGCGCACCCGCTCCCGCAGTTTGGTCTGCAGCAGCAAGGCGAGCGCCCGGATCGCCACTCGCTGGTCGCGGGTGTACTGGAAGGGCCCGGTGTAGACGACCGCCGCCCGGCTCTGCGGCTCGAGACCCTTCCTCACCGTCTTCTCGACAACCCCCGTGGGCTGCTGGATCCCGACGTCCTTCCACTTCTCGACGCGCTTGATCGAGGGCAGCGAGGCGAGATAGCGGGTGACGAGCGGCTGCATGGCCTCGACCGTGAAGCTCCCCACGAAGACGAAGGTGAAGTCGCTCGCGTCGGCGAACCGGTCCTTGTAGAAGGCCAGCGACTTCTCCATGTTCATCTGGTCGATCGTTTCGACCGTCATCTGCCTGGCACGCGGGTGGTTGGACGTCAAGGCCGACTGCAGTGCCTCCGCGAACGCGAAGGACGGGCTGGCCTGCTGGTTCGCGAGGATCGCCTTCCCCTGCGCGGTGTGCGCAGCGAACGCCTCCTGGTCGGCTCGGGGCGCGGTGAACGAGAGGTTGATCAGCTGGAACATCGTCTCGAGGTCCTTGGGCGAGGCGCGGCCGCTCAAGCCCTCCTCGGTATCGCCGATGATCGGCGAGACGCTGGCAATCGTGCCCGCGAGCACCTTGCGCAGGTCGATCGCGCTGAACCGGCCGAGGCCGGTGACCGACGACGACACGACCTGGGAAGCCGTCCGGGCGGGCACGAAGTCCTGATCGCTCGCCAGTGACGTGCCCCCGGGGCTCGTCGCGCGGAACACGATCTCGTCCTGCTTGAACGTCGTCGGTTTGAGCACCACCTTCACGCCGTTGGACAGGTCCCACTCGGTGATCCCGTAGGCCTCCTTGGTCGTCGTCTTGACGATGGCGCCGGGCTCTGGCAGGCGTTCCATCAGCGGCTGGCTGCCAACCGTGTCGGCATACGCGGTGATCTCCTTGGCGCCGAGTCCGGCGACCACCGCCGCCAGCTTCGTCTCGTCGGGCACGACGAGTCCGGGCTTCTCGGGCGCCGTGACCATCACCACGCGGTTCTGGTCGCGCAGCCACTCGCGCGCAACCCCGTCCACCTCGTCCAGGGTGATGCCTGGCAGGAACCGGAGGTGCAGCGCGTACTCCAGCGCCGGTCCGGGGATCGTCTCCTTGACGGTGAAGTTCCTGACGAACTCGTCGGCCAGGACCATCGACTCGTGCTTGTCCTTCTCGGCCAGGTATTGCTCGTACCTCCGCAGTGTCGCGCGCTTCTGACGATCCAGTTCGGCGGCGACGAAGCCGAAGCGGGACACCCGCGCGGCCTCGACGAGCAGCGCGTCGAGGGCGCGATTGACGGCGCCTTCCTTCGGGATCGCGTTGAGAGTTGCCGACTCTTTCGTGCGCACGAAGGAGCCGCGGCCGGCCATGGCCGAGACGAAGGGGGAGTCGGGCTTCCGCGTGATGTCCATGAGCCGCGCGCTGAACATGGCGGAGGCCAGGCTCTCCACGATCTTCTGGCGGTAGACGCCGACGCTGCCCTGCTCGCGGGCCGGCAGCTTCATGTAGACCGAGATCTGCGTCATCGTCGCTTCCTGGTCGGTGGCGACGGTGTAGAGCGTGCCGGGGTGGTCGGGCACCTCGTAGGCCGGGCGCGGCCGCGGCGTCTTGGCCGCGGGCACCGAGGCGAACTGCTTCTTGATCAACGCCTCGACGGCCGCCTTGTCGAAGTCGCCGACGGCGACGACGGCCATCTGGTCCGGGCGGTACCAGTCCTTGTAGAAGCGCCGCAGCGCGTCGTGTTTGAAGGTCTCGAGGCTCTCCTTGGTGCCGATGGGCAGCCGCTCCGCGTAGCGGGCCCCCTTCAGCAGGATCGGGAACTGCTTGTCGCGCATCCTGGCACCCGCGCCGCGTCCCTGCCGCCACTCCTCGATGATGACGCCGCGCTCCTTGTCGATTTCAGCCGCGGTAAAGGAGAGGTTGTGCGCCCAGTCTTCCAGGACGAGGAACGCCTTTTCGAGGAGCTCCGGCTTGTCGGTGGGAACCTGCAGCATGTACACGGTCTCGTCGAAGCTCGTGTACGCGTTGATGCTCGGGCCGGCGCGCATGCCGATCGACTCCATGAACTGGATGACGGACGGGCCCGGGAAGTGCGTGGACCCGTTGAACGCCATGTGCTCGACGAAGTGAGCGAGCCCGAGCTGGTCCTTGTCTTCGAGCACCGACCCCGCGTTCACCGCCAGGCGCAGCTCGGCGCGTTTTGCCGGCAGCTGGTTGGCGCGCACGTAGTAGCGGAGGCCGTTCGGCAGCCGGCCGACCGTGATGAGCGGGTCGGACGGCAAGGGGTCGGCGGGAGCCAGCGTCTTCGCCAGCTGCTGCACCTCCGCGGCGAGCGCGGGTGCACCAGGTGCCGCCTGTGATGCCGCGAGCGCGGCGACGACCAAGCCTGCGCAGACCGACACGACCAGCATCGCGGCGACGTGTTTCTTCGCGCTCATGGAATGGTCCTCCCGGTGACAGTGTTGCGGCCCGAGCCAGACGAGCGGTTGGCGGACGGAGAGCCGGATTATACGCCTTCGCCAACGCACGGATCGGCAGGTGGAATCCGACCGACCCGCTCCAGATCCGCCTTGACCACCGCCGCGCGCCGCTTGATACTGCGCACGGCGTCGGGACCGGTGGCACGACACGCGACCTGTATCCCTCCCGGCGAGACATCCATGGACCAGGCAGATCCACGCACGGGTGCAGCCGTGGGCACGGGCCGCCTCGCCGAGTGGTCCGCGCTCAAGGACCGCGCGCTCGACGTCGCGGCCGAGGGCTTCACGATCGCCGACGCGAGAAGGCCCGACCGGCCGCTCATCTACGCCAACCAGGGCTTCGAGCGCATGACCGGCTTCCCGGTGGCGGAGGTGGTCGGGCGGAATTGCAGGTTCCTGCAGGGGCCTGATACGGATCCCGCGGCAGCGGCGGAGATCCGCGCCGCGCTGGCCGAGGGCCGCGAGTGCGTGGTCGAAATCCTGAACTACCGGAAGGACGGCAGCACGTTCTGGAACCGCCTGTCCATCACTCCCGTGCGGGACGCGGCCGGGGATGTGAGCCATTTCATCGGGGTGCAGTCCGACGTCACCGCCCGGCGCGTCGCGGAGGAGGGCCTGCGCCGAACGAAGGAAGCGCTGGAGCAGGACTTGCGGCTGGCGGCACGCGTCCAGCAGGCGCTGCTGCCTCCACCCGAGGTCGAGGCGGGGACGTTGCGCATCGCCCATGCCTTCCACCCCTGCGTGGACCTGGCGGGCGACGGCGTGGGCATCGTCCCGCTGCCCGGCGGCTCGATGGGACTCTACCTTCTCGACGTGAGCGGGCACGGAGTCCCCGCGGCGTTGCTGTCGTTCACGCTCAACCACCTGTTGTCCACCGCCGAGGGCGCGCTCCTGACGCAGCAAGCGGGCGAGGCGCAGCGCGCCGTGCTGCCGTCGCGGGTGGCCGAGCGCCTGAACCGGCAGTTCCCGATGGACCGCTCGCGCCAGTACTTCACCTTCGTGTACGGGATGATTGACGCCGCCTCCGGGATGTTCCACTACGTGATTGCCGGCCACCCGGCCCCGGTACCTGCTGCCTCGGGGGGGGCAACCCGCCCAGGTGGCAGGCGGCGGCTTCCCGATCGGAATGATTGAGGGGGCTGTTTACGAGGACGAGTGCCTGACGCTCCAGCCAGGCGACCGGTTGTACTTCTACACGGACGGCGTCATCGAGGCCCTGAACGGAGCCGAGGACGAGTTCGGCCTGCACGGCCTGCTCGCCGAAATCGAACGCCACCGCGACCGTCCGCTGCGATTCGGTCTCGATCGGATTGCCGCCACCGTACGCGAGTGGTGCGGCGGCCAACTGAAAGACGACGTGTCGCTGCTGGCGGTGGAACGGATGGCGTGACCGCGCCACCACCTCGCTAGTGGCCAGCGCGCAACCACCCTTCCCGCCGAGCCGACCCGGCGCGCCGCGCTTTCCGAGACGAACGGCGCTATGACGCATGTCATACCTCCCCCCGGGGTGACCAGGTAGACTGTACGGCGGTCCGGCGTCGCAGCCCTGGACCGCCGGGCAGATCTCATTCCTGGAGGACGGATGTCGCACTGGTCGCAGCTGTTGATGACGGATCACGAGACGACGGAAAAGGTGTTCGAGGCCGTGGAGCGCGCGCTCCAGGCGCCCGCCGGGCCAGCGCCCTCCATGCTCAGGGACGCGCTGGACTACTTCCAGGGCTACGTGGACGGGTGCCACAACAAGAAGGAGGAGGAGCACCTCTTCCCGTTGATTGAACGCCGCGGCATCCCGCGCGCCGGCGGGCCGCTGGCCGTCATGCTCGGCGAGCACGAGCACAGCCGATCGATCCTGCCCGCGCTGGTGACGGCCGGCGAAGCCTACCTGGATGGCGACAGGGCCGTGCTGCCGGAAGTGCGCGAGCTGTTCGCACAATACGCGTCGCTCCTGAAGAACCACTTCTGGAAGGAGAACGACATCCTGTACCCGATGGCCCGCCGGGTGATGACCGAGGCCGACGGCGCGGCCGTGATCGACGGCATCGAGGCGGTCGAAGCCTCGTGCGGGCCGGACACCAGGGCCCGGTACTACGCGCTGGCGGCGCGCATCATCGAAGCCGGCGAGTTGAAAGACCTCTCGTTCGGTGTCGAGCGCGACGTGCTCGCCGCGATCCTCAACGCGCTGCCCGTCGAGCTGTCGTTCGTTGACAAGGACGACACCGTCCGCTACTTCAGTCACGAGAACGGCGAGAAGATCTTCCCGCGCACGCGCGGCGCCATCGGCACCGCCGTCCAGAACTGCCACCCGCAGAAGAGCGTCCACCTCGTGAACCAGATCCTCGCCGACTTCAAGGCCGGCCGGCGCGAGGTTGCCGAGTTCTGGATCGAGATGGGCGGCCGCAAGGTCCACATCCGCTACTTCCCGGTGCACAGCCCGAAGGGCGAGTACCTGGGCACCCTCGAAGTGGTGCAGGACATCGCTCCCATACAGGCGCTGACTGGGGAGCGCCGGCTGCTGGCCGAACAGGTGTGAGTGAGTCCGGTTCCGGGGTCACATCGTGAATCATCACGTCTTTCGAGCTTCATGATGTGCCCCTGAGGGCCGCCGTATCGAGCCCGGACAAGAAGATCCCTCAACTGTTGGGAAGGCAGACGTACTGCCCGCCCATTCCGCGCAAATCCAGCCTGAAACCCAGGCACGTCTATTGCTGAGTCGGTCTCCCGGACAACTGCGGCCACATCAGACCACGTCCTCTCGTCTTCTTCTTCCCGGGAGGGTTGCATGAACGACAGGATCGCGCGCTGGATCTTCTGGGTCGGAACACTCACCTCGCTCGCCCTCTTCCTCGTCCTCACCGTCGACAGCCACGCACGGTTCGCCGCCCTCACCAACGCCGACAAGCTCGACGCGCAGGTCGTCGCCGGCAAGCGCGCGTTCGAGCGGCGCAACTGCAACGACTGCCACACCATCCTCGGCTTCGGCGCCTACTATGCGCCCGACCTGACCCGGGCATCGGCGCGGCTCGGTGACACGGGCGTGCGCCGCCGCCTGGAGCACCCTGAGGTCGTCTTCGCCGCTTCCTTCCGCAAGATGCCGCAGCAGCATCTCTCCGAGCAGGAGATGGTGGACATCGGGGCCTACCTCCGGTGGGTGTCGGCGATCGACAACCACGACTGGCCGCCGCAGGATTCAACCGCCAGGTGGAGGTCGTCGACCGCCCGGGCGGTCGCGCACGCGTCGCTCTCGCCGGGCGCCGCACTGGTGAACCAGGAGGGCTGCCTGGCCTGCCACTCGCTGCGCGGCAGCGGTGGGACGACGGCCTCGCGCCTCGAGTACATCGGCTCGCACCGCGATGCCGGCTGGATCGCGGACTACATCGAGAACCCCGACGCCTTCGAGCAGGACACCGGCATGCCGGCCTACCCGCACCTGCAGAAGGATCAGCGGATCCTCATGGGCGACTTCATCGTCGCGGCCGCGGCCGCCGGCAGGGCGAGGTGACCCATGACCTACAAGACACAGAAGCTTGCCTATCCGTACTTCGTCGTCGCACTACTGCTCTTCCCGCTCCAGCTCCTGTTCGGCATGTGGCTCGCCGCCAGCTACTTCCTCACCATGCCGCAGGGTCTCGTGGACCTGGTGCCGTTCTCCACGCTGCGCGCGATCCACACGAACCTGCTCGTGCTCTGGCTGCTGCTTGGGTTCATGGGCGCCACCTTCTACCTGGTGCCAGAGGAGACCGGGCGCGAGCTGGCGTGGCCGCGGCTGGCGATGGTGCAGCTGGCGGTGCTCACTCTCACCGGCGTTGCGGCGGTGGTGGGCTTCCTCTTCGGGTGGACGCAGGGCCGGCCGCTGCTGGAGATCCCGCGGCCGCTGGACTTCCTGGTGGTCGCCGGGGCGCTGATGTTCCTGGCTAACGTCGGGATGACGATCCTGCGCGGGAAGCGCCGGACCGCCACCCTCGGGACGCTCCTCGGCGGCCTCACGTGCCTGGCGGTGCTCTACCTGTTCGGCATCCCCTTCTACCAGAACCTGGCGGTGGACTGGTACTACTGGTGGTGGGTGATCCACCTCTGGGTCGAGGGCGCCTGGGAGTTGATCACCGCGGCCATCACGGCCTTCATGCTGATGAAGCTCACCGGCGTCGATCGCCGGATCGTCGAGCGGTGGCTCTACGTGGAGCTCGGCCTGTTCCTCTTCACGGGGATCGCGGGAACCGGGCACCACTATTACTGGCTGGGCACGCCGTCCTACTGGCTCTGGGTGGGCGGCGTCTTCTCGGCGCTCGAGCCGCTGCCGATCGCGCTGATGGTGATCGACACGTTCCGGCACACGCGGGAGACGCGGGGCCCGCTCGAACCGCGCCTGACCTGGGTGTACCTGATAGGCGGCGTGATCCTGCACTTCGTGGGCGCGGGCCTGTTCGGCCTTGCCCACACCCTGCCGCAGATCAACTACTACACGCACGGGAGCCAGGTGACGGTGTCGCACGGGCATCTGGCCTTCTATGGCGCCTACGTGCTGCTGAACCTGACGTTCTTCTACTTCGCCATGCCCCGCCTGCGGAACCTGTCGGAAGCGCGGTACGAAGAGCGACTCGGCCACTGGGGCTTCTGGCTGCTCTCAGCCGGTGTGGTGGGGATGAGCCTTGCGTTTGGTGTGGCGGGCGTCATCCAGAGCTACTTGGAGCGGGTGCAGGGGCTGCCCTACATGGTGGCGGCCGACCCGATGCGCCTCTGGATGCTTCTGGCCTTCGCCCATGGCCTTCTGGCGGTAACCGGCGGGATCGTCGTCGCGTATCACCTGCTGGGGATGCGCCCGGCCCGAGCCCGCGGCGCAGCGCCTGAGGCGGTGCCAGCCGCGGGATAGGTTGGCGCTGGGGGGCGTCCGCATCGCGTTTGCCGTCAGGGACCAAGGTTGGCGACTGTCCACTTGTCACGTGGTCAGTCGCCACCTTGCTCCCGAGCCCTCCCCGATTGCCGCGACTGATCGTGTCATGTGGTCAACCTTGCTCCCTGATCCCGACCCTGATCGTGGTCCCCGATCCCGCGGCTCATCTGTGACGCGCCGCGGTGGGCGTTTGGTTGCTAACATAGGGGGCATGGACGAACGTGCATTTTTCTCCGAGAGGCCGGAAACCCGCCCGGCGAGATATCAGTGTCCGAAGTGCCGGCGGACGGCCGACTACAGCATCAGGTGGGTGCGCCGACTGAAGAAGGACCGGCTGCCAGCCGGCGCCGACGAGAGCGAGCGCGCCAAGTTCGCCAAGATGCGCGACTACCTGCTGAGGCTGGATGAAGACGTCACCTGCAAGGCGTGCGGGAAGAAGTTCGAGATCCCGTCGCAGCACTCGCTGATGTTCGTGGATCAGCTCGGGGGACTTCCCAACGACGACGAGCTGGAGCGGGAAATCGCGGCGGCTTCCGGCGACGCGGAGCCTGCCGCTGCCTCGAAGCCCAACCTCCCCTCGCGGTTCACGCGCAAGTCGAGCGGGTGGAAATAGGGCGGCGGGGGCCGGGCGAGCCGGGTTTCGAGCTACGAACAGGAGGCTCGGGTTCGCGAACGACGCCTCCCGTTTTTCGGGGCCTGTTCTTCTTTACGCGTTCGGTAAAGAGGACAGGCCCGATTTGTGTCAGGCTCCGGGATAGTCAGCGTCCGGTCCCGCCCAATGCGAGCGGCCGGCCGGGCGCTGCCGTGCGCGGCGGAAAGAGCAGCAGGCGCAGCGTCAGGACGAAGAACCAGGCGAGGCTGATCCACACGAGCTGATTGAGCATGGATGGCAGCACCTGGTGGTGTGGGAGCGACCAGCAGGCGACGACGCCGATCGCGACGGCAAGCAGGGTGATTGCCCCCTCCGCCCGGTGGCCCCGGCCAAGGAGCCGCAGCGCGACGCTGGTGAACCAGATCGCGGACACGACGAGCAGCGAGTACTCCAGCGGAAAGGTGTCGGCGTTGTCGCGCGTGATGTCGTGCAGCGCCGCCCACGTCAGGTAGAGGACGACGACCGAGGCTCCTCCTGTCCAGCGCATGGTGCCATTCCCGGGTTTTTCGCGGTGTGGCCCCGGGGCCAGGCCGCGAAAACCTCGCGATTCAAGACCTGACCCCCAGATGACTCGGGCATCTTACACCAGCAGGCCGCTTACACCAGCAGGCCGCGCTCCCCATCCGCGCCAGACGGGCGGAGGCTCCCGGAACTGCTCGAAGTCGAGCTGCTCGAGGAGCTGCTGGAGCTGAAGCCGCTCGACGAACTGCTTGAAATCGAGCTGCTCGAGGAGCTGCTCGAGGCAACGCTCGAACTGGACGAGATACTGCTGCTCGAGCTCGACGACAGGCTGCCGCTGGACTGTGTCGGCGACGTCGGGCTGTCCGCGTCGCACCCGGCCAGGAGCGCGGTGGCGGCGCCTCCGCAGAGCAGCAGCAGGAAGTCACGCCGCGCCGCCAGGTGTTGTTCTTCGTCGGTGGTTTCGTTCGGCCGGCCGGTGGCCGCCCGGTCATCGTTCCCTTGCTTCATTGAAATGTCTCCTCGACGAGCGCAGCCTCTGTCGTGGCTCTGTCGTTTCGTTTTCGGGCGCACGTCCCACCGGCGAAGTACAGCTCGATGCGCCGAATGACTTCGACCGCGGGAATCATGTCCATGCAGCGTGGCAGATTGCCGACTACGTCCACGCAGAGTTGATCGGGATGGTCCTTCTCGTCTCCGTCGCCGACCGGCACGGTTCTCGACTTCCAGCATCCGCCGTTCGCGCAACACGGCAAGGCGCCGACCGTGTGGATGAATTGGTGGTGCGGGTAGGCGGTGAAGTGCGGCGGCTCGCGCCCGCCCGCCACCACCACGCACGGCCTGTTCTTGGGCCGGCCAGCCGGCGTTTCCACGGCGGCGGCGAGGTGCATGAGCAGGCTGACAGGGCTGAGGACGCCCTCGCTGTGGTACACGAGGCGCACGAGTTGTCGAAGGTCCGTCCGGCCCCGCAGATCGACAACGCCGTCGAGCGGCGGGTGATGGTGCCCGGCCTCACCGACCTGGACGAACTGGATGCGCCCGCGGAAGTGATCGATCACCTGTTGGTACCGGCAGTGATCCCACCACTTGATGGTGTAGTCGAACTTGCCGCCCGACACCAGCAGCCAGACCGGGAGATCCGCGGCGACGCGGGCCCGGAGCTGCTCCATCCACGCCCGTTCCTCGTCCCCGATCCAGATGTCGCCCTTGAATTCGGTGACTCGAATCCTGAGGTCCAGCGTATCGTTCAGATACGCGGGAAAGCCGTGGAGGAAGTGGCAAGGCGTGTCGTTGCACCGATGAATCAGAGGATAGTGGCAGTCCACGACCTCGACCTCGGGGTCGTCCTCGCGGAGCGGCGTCAGATGCGGGTTGAACTGCCAGAGGGCCGGGCAGGACGTGCGGACATCGGTCAGGAACTGCCCGGGATACGAACGGTGCAGGTCGCGGACGGCGGCGGTGAGCATGACGATGTCACCGGGCGACTGGAAGTTCCGGAGTATCAGCTTGCGCATGCAGGTTGTTCGCCTAGCGGGCCCGGCGAGCGCGGCGTCCGCTTACGGCAGGCAGGGTCCGCCTGCAAATTCTGATCCCGGGTGGTCGGGCGACTTTGGTGGTCGGGTGACTTTGGTGGTCGGGTGACTTTCGAGGTCGGGCGACTTTCGAGGTCGGGCGACTTGGGTGGTCGGGTCACTTGGATGGCGGGTGACCTTTGAGGTCGGGTGACTTTCGTGGTCCCGCCTTCGCCCGGGGATCCCGCTCGGCTTCGGCGGGCAGGCGGGTGACTTTCGACGACAGGCGTATGCTCTGGGGAGGAGGCAACCATGAACCCTGCGTTCGGAATTGCCCCGCCCGGCTTCCGGTTGCCGGAGCAGTCACGTGTCGGCGCCCTGCGGCTGCAGGTTAGCGACCTCGGCCGCTCCGTTCACTTCTACGAGGAGATCCTCGGGTTCGGGGTTCTCGAGCGGACGCCCGAGGGCGCTTCGCTCGGGGCTCCCGGCGATGGCGAGCCCCTCGTCTGGCTTCACGCGCCCCCGGGAGTCAGGCCAGCGGAGGGGGGCGCCCTTGGCCTCTACCACTTCGCCATCCTCCTTCCCCAGCGCGCGGCGCTCGGTCAGCTTGCGGCGCACCTCGCCGGGGCGAGGTACATGTCGGGATGGCGGACCACCTGGTGAGCGAAGCGATTTACCTGAGCGACCCCGACGGTCTGGGCATCGAGGTGTACGCCGACCGGCCCCGACAGGATTGGAGGCACGACGGCCGCGAGCTGGTGATGACCACCGAGCCGCTCGACGAGCGGGGTCTCGTGGCAGCGGCCGCGGGGCATGCGTGGCAGGGGCTGCCTGCGGGCACGCGCATCGGGCACGTGCACCTGCACGTCGGGGACCTGAAGGAGGCGGAGAAGTTCTATCACCGCGCGCTCGGCCTCGACAAAGTCGTCTGGAGCTACCCGGGCGCGTTGTTCTTCTCGGCAGGCGGCTATCACCACCACGTGGGCACGAACACGTGGGGCACGGGCGGGCGTCCGCCGGACGACACCGCGCGCCTGCTCCAGTGGGAGATGGTCCTGCCAGACGAGGGATTCCGCGGCGGCGGTCGCCGTGAACCTGCGGGAGGCCGGCTATCCCGTGCAGGAGACCGGCGGCGGCTGGCTGACCAGTGACCCCTGGGGGTCCCGCCTTCGAATCGCCCGATCCAGCTGAGAAGCCGCCAGGCAGAGGGGGTTGCAGCATGGCTCGGATCATGGGCTCGCGTTGTGTCCTCGCGGTCCGCAACCTGGAAGTGTCCACGCGGGACCACACGGAGGTACTCGGGTTCCGTCGGGATCCAATCGACGCCGCGGGTTGGAGCTTCCTGACGAGGGATGAGTTCCAGGTGATGCTCGGGGAGTGCCCCGACGAGAGGCCCGCGGCGGAACTCGGGAACCACTCGTACTTCGTCTACCTGTACGTGGACGGCGTGGATGACTTTCACCGCGAGGTTGTCGCCCGCGGCGCGGACGTGATCTCCGGGCCCGCCGACAAGCCGTGGGGGCTTCGGGAGTTCGCGCTGCGGACCCCGGACGGTCATCGCATGACGTGCGGTGAGCCGATTGACCGGGGCTAGCGGCTACTTCGGGATCGGCGGCTTCTGTCCCGACGGGATGGGCGACTGGTAAGGCTTCCCGCCCGTTCTCTTCACGAAGTCCGCCCGTGCCTGCCGGATCAACTCCGGCTGCGTGAGGAGATCGATCCCGGTCAGCGCAATCACCCGCGCGGCCGTCTCGGCCGCCCTGCTCGCCCCCGGGACCCCGTGCGACGCCGTCGTCGCCCAGCTGTGCCAGGGCAGGTGTTTGCCCGCGGTCGCGACCGAGAGACCGACTGTTGGCGTGATGTGGCTCACGTCCGAGACGTCGGTCGATTCCGCCCTCCACCGGCTTCACGCCTGCCTCGAGCTTCGTGACCGTCGTGTCGACGCCGTCCTGGGGCAGCCCCATCTCGCGCTGCAGGTCCCTGGCGAACTGCTGCTCCGCGTCGCCGAACTTCGGACCGCCGACGGTCTCGAGGTTTCGCTGCATGGCCTCTTGCATCGGCCGGTTGAACATGTATTCGAATCTACCTGTCCACCTGACCGGCCGAAGGCTCCCGACCCCGCTTGACCTGCGGTGCTACCATCTGGGGTCAGGTCTTGAATTGAGAGGTGTTTCGCGACCTGACCACTGCCAAGGGGCCACACGCGAAAGACCTGCTCATTCAAGACCTGACTCCTTGCTGCGGAGGTACTGCCGTGAACGACCAGGAACTTTCGAAGCGAATGTCGGAACTGGACGACGTCGAGTTGGTGCGGCTGCTCACCACCCAGGCGGAAAAGAACAGCCCCGAGGTGCTGGCTGCCGCCGAGGCCGAGGCCAACCGTCGCGGCGTCCCTATCGATCCCGCGTTCATCCCGCCGCCCGACGAGGAGGCGCCTGCTCCTCGAGACGAGGAACCTGCTGCGGAGGCCTCCCGGTTCGAGGCCGGCGGCCGCACGGTCGTCTGTACGCACTGTGGGCACGACCTCTTCGAGTCGAAGGACATCCTCCTCAACACCCGGGGCCTGACGTTCTTCAACCTCGACTGGCTCAACCGATTGGCCATGGCGCTTCTTTGCGCAAACTGCGGCCTCGTGCAGATCTTCACGGCGCCGGTGGAGGCCGTCGCGGAAGGGGACTGAAACACCGTCCCGGCATTCGACGGCCTCGTACGCTTCGACGTTCCCGGCAAGGCGACTGGAGTATCATCTTCCCGTGCCGCGAAGCCGCTGCACCAACCTCGTGACCGCGGTCATACTCCTTGGCGGCGCCGCCGTCGCGATTACGCAGCAGCCCGCCTCGCCGGCAGCACAGGCGCCCGGCCCCGGCGGTGCCGTCTCCAGTCTGGCGACGATTGACCTCGTGGTCCTCGACTCGAACAACCGGCCGGTCACGACGCTGGCGCCCGGGGATGTCCGGGTGACGGTGGACGGCGAAGCGCGCGCGGTGGTCGGGATGCAGTACGTGGTGAGGGGCCGCGGCGCCCTCACCGCGGCGCGGTCGCTCGTGGGCACCACGCGTCTTCCCGTCACCGCCGAGGCGACGCGCCTCGTGGTGCTCGCCATCGACGAGGACAGCATCACCCGCGGCTCCGAGAAGGTGCTCTCCGAGGCCGTCGGCCGTGTCATCGACAACCTCGCGACGGCGGACCAGGTGCTGCTTGTTCCGCTTCCCGGACTCCCCCCCCAAATGGCCGCGTCCGTCGATCGCGGGATCTTGCGTGACGGCCTCGCCCGGGTAGTCGGCCGGGCCGTGCCAGAGACGGCGCTGGGGCAGCCTGCCCCCGTCGTCCCTCAGGAACCGACAACAACACCCCCGGACGACGAGGAGACCATCCGCAATCGTGGGAACGCCGACGCGCGTCTCCAGCAGCAACTAAACGAACAGCGGCGTGACCTCGCCGACCCTGCTGCCGCCGGGAACCGGCCAGGCTCGCCCGAGGCGATTGGCCGCTTGTTCGACGGCATGCGGAGATTCCCAGGCCAGAAGACCGTCATTGTCTTCTCGGGTGGCGAGCACGGGACCGCGGCCGGAGCGGCTTCCGGTGAGACGAGCCCCGCGCTGCAGTTCGTCGGGACGGCCGACGCCGCCGTCGCGGCCAGGGTGGTGCTGCATGCCGTCCACGTGGCTCGCACCGGCTCCCGCCAGCGCGACAGGGACCTCGAGCGGCTCGCCGTGACGACCGGGGGGCGCGCGGTGAGCCTCACGGGTGGGGCGCGCGACCTCGATCCGATTGACGGCGCGATGGCTGGCTCCTACCTGGTTCAGGTCGAGAGGCGGCCCGAGGACGATTGCCGGCTTCACGGCCTTCGCGTGACGACCACGCGGCGCGGGGCGACAGTGGTCGCAGCGGCGCGTTGGGCGGCGCGCGATGACGCACCGCCCCCGCCTTTGCCCGAGGAAGTCGCCGCCGCACCTCCTACCGTCCCGGTGGCACCCGTGGCCGGCCCTGTCACCCCGGCACGGTGGGGGTTCCGCCCGGCGCCACGCCGCGATCCCGAGCTTGACGTAGTGCTCGCGCGGGTCACGGAGTACCTCCAGGCCTATATCCGCGAGTTCTCGAACGTGGTTGCCGAGGAGGTCTATCTCCAGCACATCAACCTCGACCGTCCCAATGCCAAGCTCGAGACCCGACGGCTGCGCTCCGACCTGCTCATCGTCCAAGTCGGCGGCGGGGTGGCGTGGGTCCCGTTCCGCGACGTGTTCGAGGTGGACGGCAGCCCGGTGCGCGACCGGGAGGAGCGCCTGCAGCAGCTGTTCCTGACCGGTACCGAGGACGCGATCAAGCAGGCGACGCAGATTTCGAACGAGAGTGCGCGGCACAACCTCGGGCCCATCCGGCGGACCGTCAACATCCCGACGCTGGCGCTGGAGTATCTCCTGCCGAACGCCATCGCCCGCAGCAACTTCGTACGGCGGGGCGAAGAGAACGCCCAGGGCGTCCGTGTCTTGAAGATCGACTTCGAGGAGTGGGGATCGCCCACGGTCATCAAGACCGGCAACGACAGCCGGGACGACTACCCCGCGAGCGGCTCCATCTGGGTCGAACCGCTGACCGGGCGCATCATCAAGACCAGGGTGCGGGCCGCCAACGACAAGGTCTCGATGGAGAGCACGGTGCTCTTCGGACGCAACGACGCGATGGGGATCTGGACACCGGTCGAGATGAAGGAAGTCTACGAGCAGAGGGCAGGGAAAATCGGCGGCGACGCGAAGTATTCGAAGTTCCGCCGGTTCCAGGTGACCACCGAAGAGGCGATCAAGGTCCCCAAGTAGCTGCCGTAGCTGCCGGCTGGCCAGCAGGCAGCGGCAGCGCTCATGCTGCCCACTGCCCGCCGCTCGCCGTCTACCAGTTGCCAACCACCGCCTGCCGCTCGCCGGCTTACTTTGGCAGGACGACGCTGTCGATCACGTGGATGACACCGTTGCTGGTGAGGATGTCCGTCTTCACCACCTTGGCGTCGTCGATCTTCACGCCGCCATCCTTCACCGACACCGAAAGCGACTTGCCGTTCACCGTCTTGGCCGACGTCAGCCCCGTCACCTGGCTCGCCATCACCTTGCCCGGCACGACGTGGTAGGTGAGGATCGCCTGCAGCTTGGCCTTGTTCTCGGGCCTGAGCAGGCCTTCGACCGTGCCCGCGGGGAGCTTCGCGAACGCCTCGTCGGTGGGCGCGAACACGGTGAACGGCCCCTTGCCCTTGAGCGTGTCGACGAGGCCCGCGGCCTGGAGCGCCTTCGCCAGAGTCGTGAACGACCCGGCCGCCACCGCCGTGTCCACGATGTCCTTCTGCCCCTCCTCGCGCGCCATGAGGCCCGCGCCCGTCATTGCGACCACCGCCACAACTGCCACCCACTTCAACCACTGCTTCTTCATCGTCATTCTCCTCGCCGCCGTGCGGCGCGTGATGTCGTGCTTGCCGAGTTCCTGTCCGCTGATTGCGTCATAGGCAAGAACACTTGACCGCGAGTCAAAATGCCCCCAGCATGAAATTGCTTTGAGTCACGGGACAAACGCGGCCCGCCTTTTGAGCGGGGGTCAAACAGGGAGATCGGCATGCTGTCGGACACGCTGTCGAACGGGCTGAAGGCCTACGGCATCGGGGAGAAGCTCCGGGCGCTGCGCCTGAGGAAGAAGATGGGCCTTGTGGAGCTGGGGCAGCACACGGGGTTGTCGCCTGCGCTGCTGTCGAAGATCGAGCGCGGCAAGATGTTCCCGACGCTCCCGACCCTGCTGCGTGTTTCGCTGGTGTTCGGCGTCGGACTCGACCACTTCTTCGGCGGCCCCGGCAAGCGCCCGGCGCTCGCTGTGGTGCGGGCCTCCGAGCGAAAGCGGTTCCCGGATCAGCAGGGGTCCCGGCACCCGTCGTACCACTTCGAGTGCCTGGACTACCCGGCCAACGAGCGGAAGCTGAACGCCTACTTCGTGGAATTCGAGGGCGTCGCGTCCGAGAAGAACCGCTCGCACCAGCACGAGGGCGCCGAGGTGATCTTCGTGATCACGGGAAAGCTGCTCGTCAAAGTGGGCGAGGTCGAGCACGAGCTGGGGGCCGGCGACTCCATGTACTTCGACCCCTCGCCGCCGCACAGCTACCGTCGAGCGGGGCACAAGCCGCCTTGCACGGCGGTGGTCGTGACAACCGCTTGACGAAAGTCGGGCGCCAGTTGACCGGCGACGCGTTTCGCCGGACGATCAGCCATGCCCTGGAACGACGATCCCGATGCGGTTGCCGGTGAGTTGAACGCGCTGGTGCCGGCGGAGCGGCTTTCCTTGAACGCCGACGCGGGCCGGCTCGAGGCGTGGCTTCGCCACCTGGTCGAGCAGCGCGGCAGTGACCTGCTCCTCGTGGCGGGTGCGCCGCCCGCCATTCGGGTGGACGGCCTCGTTGCGCGACTCGACGAATCCCTGCTGGACGGCCTGGACGTCGAGCGGGCAGTTCTCCCCGCGCTGCCGCCACACGGGCAGCGGCAGTACGAGCGTGCCCAGATTGCGGACGTGTCGCTGAAGCTCCCGGGAGTCGGCCGCTTCCGCGTGAACCTCCACCGGGAGCGCGGGCGTGCCGCGGCGACCATTCGTGCCCTCCCGACACGGGTCCCGCCGCTTTCGAGCCTCAACCTCCCGGGCAACGTGCAGGCACTTACGAAGATTCCGCACGGCCTCGTCCTGATCGGCGGTGCCACCGGCTCCGGAAAGACCACCACGCTGGCCGCGCTCGTGGACGAGATCAACCGCCGCGACAAGCGGCACATCGTCTCGATCGAGGACCCCATCGAATACGAGCACGTGCACCAGCGGTGCCTGGTCGAGCAGGTCGAGATCGGCGTGGACGCGCCCGACTTCCCCACGGCGCTGCGCGCCGCCGTCAGGCAGGCACCCGACGTCATCGTCGTCGGCGAGATGCGCGACCCGGAGACCATGCGGATCGCGCTGGCGGCCGCCGAAACGGGGCACCTCGTGCTGACGACGATGCACACGACGGACGTGGCGTCCACGATTGCGAGGATCGCGGACAACTTCCCGCCCGAGCGGCAGCCGACGATCCGCCAGGACCTGGCGATGGGACTCGCCGCCGTACTGGTCCAGGCCCTCCTGCCGCGGGTGGGCGGAGGTCGAATACCAGCCGCCGAGTTGCTGATCGTGGGGTACGGCGCGCGGCAACACATCCGCAAGAACGCCCTGCAGCACCTCAACCAGGAGATCACCATCACGCGCAAGGCAGGGTCGTTCACGCTCGAGGAGTCGCTGGTGACGCTGGTGAAGCGCGGCGCGGTGGAAAAGGGCGAGGCGGCCCTTCGCGCCGTTCACCAGGAGGAGTTCGAGAAGGCACTTGCGGCGGCGGGTGGCGCGGGCGGGGCATGAGGTGGGGGCCACTTGCGCTTGGGGCCGGCCCGCTTGGCCCCTGCCGCCGAAGCCCATCAAAGGCCGTGGCGAAGGCGGGACCTCGTGGTAGCATCGATGGAGGGGACCACAACCAAACGAGGCTTCTCCGAGGAGGAGTGATGCGACAGCTTCTTCCCGCGCTCGCGGCGTCAGCTCTCGTCGTCGGCCTGGTGACGGCGACCGCCGCGCAGCAGACGACCCCGGTGCACCCAGGCAAGGGCGGCAGCCCCCACGTCCGGACCGAATGGACCGTGGACGGGGCGAAGATCTCGGTCGAGTACGGCCGCCCGTTCTTGAAGGGACGCAGCCTCGAGACGCTGACGCCGGCGGGCAAAGTGTGGAGAACCGGCGCAGACGAGGCCACCACGCTCGTCACCGACAAGGCGCTGAAGTTCGGGTCGCTGGCTGTTCCCGCCGGGACCTACACACTCTTCACCCTGCCCGGGGAGACGGAGTGGCAGCTGATCGTCAGCAAGAAGACCGGGCAGTGGGGCACGATGTACTCCGAGGCCGACGACCTCGGCCGCGTGCCGATGAAGGCGGAGAAGGGCGGGAAGCCGGTCGAGCAGTTGACCATCTCGATCGACGACACGCCGGCCGGCGGGACCCTCAAGGTCTCGTGGGGCACGACCGTCGCCAGCGTCCCGTTCACCGTGGGGTAGCTGAGCCTGATGGCGAAAGCAGCTATCTAGAGCATGAGCAAAGGGTTAGCGCCCGAGCGGTGGGCGGAATGGGACAATCTGGACTGCCTAGCTCGGCTCGAGGGTTCATCCACAGATCTGACAAGCACCGGCGGGGGGTGAAACTGTTTTGGGGTTTTCGGCGTCTTAGTGGGTGAGGGGTACGTGTCTTTCCAACCCCGGGAAGGGACAAATCATGGTCAAGGGCCGATGCGCCGGTTGCCAGATCTTCGTGGTGCACGAGGACATCGACCGGCTGATCCTGTCCGGGTGGCAGTCGCTGGAGGACAGCATGCCGACGGTCAGGGATATTGTTCCGATGCTCTGTCCGGACTGCCGCCGGAACCAGCAGCTCAAGCGTAAGCGCTAGGCCGGCAGGGGCGGGTCCAACCCGCCCCTCCCATTCCCGCCGCCTCCCGCCGAGGCACACCCGGCCGCGCGCGCAGGCTAGACGCCTAGCGCACCAGGGGTTTGTACCCAATCACGTCGTTCCAACCGCTCGGGTATCCAACCGTCTGCCCGTCCACCATCCCCATCGCGTACTTCCCGAGCAGCAGGTCGCCGAGTGCCAGCCAGTCGCGCTGCCAGGCCACGGCGTTGGTGGAGGCGTACTGCGTCAAGAGG
Source organism: uncultured Acidobacteriota bacterium (assembly GCA_963744445.1). Lineage (GTDB taxonomy): Bacteria > Acidobacteriota > Vicinamibacteria > Vicinamibacterales > Fen-181 > CAVUTP01. Next base: position 53,776 of record CAVUTP010000005.1, on the reverse strand, counting down.
TTGACGGCGCCCTTCTGGTCCTTCGCGTACGCCTGGGCCGCCATGTCCAGGACTTTGGGGGTCAGCTGGTAGAGCATCTGCAGCCGCGGTTCGCGGGCGGCGCGCACGTGTTTGATCGCCTCGCTGTAGTGCAACTCCGCCATTTGCTGCACGTAGATGTTGGTCCAGAAGCCGGATTCCCGGTCGAAGGGGCCATAACGCTCGCCCCGGCCGAGGAACGCCGGCAGCTCGGTCATCACCGCCCACAGCGGCGTCAGATACGACGTGTCCGGGGCGCCGTAGCCGAACCAGCTCGTCCCCCGCAGCGGCTCGGGCAGCGACGCGTTCACCTGGCCGATGTGCAGGTAGTAGGTGCGCTGCACGTTGATGCTTCGCTCGAACGACCCCTTGCCCCCGCGATTCACGTAGCGGATCGGGTTGCCCCATGGCCCCGCAGCCGGGCCTTTCGTCATGTCGTAGGGCGTGCCTTCGTAATAGTCCGCCTGGATCTTCCGGATGTCCTCGAGCGACAGCGGGCGGTCCGGCTTCACCGAGAAGGGGTAGCGGGCGAGGTTTGGCGACAGCTTCAGCGACGGCGCGATCGAGATCGTAGACGCGCCACTCGCGCCGCGACGAGGTGACGGGATCGTCCAGCGCGTAGATCTCATGGCAGACGAACGGCTTGCCGGCCTTCGGGTCGAACCAGCCCTGCTCGACCGCGAACGACACGAGCTTGGGGGAGGCCATGACGTTCTGCTTGTCGGCCAGGTTGACCTCGCCGATGCGCGCGCGGTTGGCCGCCACGAACACGTGGTCCTCGGGGATGCGCACGGCCACCCAGATGTCGCGCCCGTAGAACTCCGCCACCCAGGTCTCGTTCCCGTCGGTTACCGTCATCGTCTCGCCGCCGCCGCCGGTCTCGGACAGCCAGCCGTGCTCCTCGACGAGCTTGCCCATCACCTGCACGGCCTCGCGCGCCGTCGCCGCCCGCTCGAGCGCGACGTCCTGCGCCATCCAGCAGTCAACCAGGCCGTCGCCCTTCGTGTACATCACGTCGCGCACCTGCTTCCCGCGCTCCGTCGTGGTGTCGATGCCGAACGTGGATTCGGCAATCGCGACACCCTTCTCGTTCATGAACGAGTAACGCGACATGAAGTACCGGTAGGTGTGCTTCACCTGGGGGATGGACCCCAGGACGTTGCCGCCCTCGGGCGTGTGCGCGTTCGCGATGATCTTCCGCTCCGACCCCTCGGGCCAATCCTGCTCGGGGACGATGCGGAGCGGGTAGTTGGCGACGCTCGAGTCGTCGTTGTGCGTGATGACGCCGGAGCCGTCGGTCGTGGCCCGCTTCCCGACACCCAGGATGGTGCACGCGTCCAACACCGGCCCCCACTGCAGGAGCACGGCGGCCACCAGCAGCCACGCGACGCCCCGTGTATGCCTCTTCATACGGTCTCTCCTCCAGCGAAGTCTCAAGGCTCAGGAACCAAGGCTCAAGGCCGTCCATCCGCCCTCTGCACTGCACCTTCAGCACTGCACCTTCAGCACCTTCGGCACCAGCACCTCCGGCACCTTCAGCACCCCCGGCACCTCCAGCACGACTCAGTTCTTGAATACCCTCTTCCCGCCTGCCTTCTGCGGATCGTGCAGATAGTGGCCGATGCCGTTCTTCATGACCTCCGCGTAGGTCGGCCAGCTGACGCCGATCGCCTTTGCGGGGAAGAACTCGCCCATCTGCTTGATGACCTCGAGTGCGCCCGACAGGTGCCGGCCCACCCGGTAGTCCATCGTCGCGCCGGTCCTGATGTCGTAGTCGGTGTAGAGCAGGCCGCGCGTGGCCGCCGTCTGCACGAACTCGTCGCGGCCCGTCATCATCAGTTCTTCGGTCATCGGCCCGGCGAACTTCTCGATGAACGGTTCGGGTGTTTCCATCAGGACCGCCAGGCTGTCCGTGAAGTCGCCAATCTCGCGGTGCGTGAGGCCCTTCAGCGACGTGGGCGACGTCTCGGTCTTCATCGGGAACTGCTCGGCGGACAGGACCATCGACGCCATCATGCAGATTTCGTCGGCCCGCTGGTGGCAGACGTAGGTGCTGACGACCGGGTAGCCAAGCGAGGCCTCGTGCACGTCGATCGTCATGTCGATCTTCTCGCGCCGGATCATCTCGCTGATCGCGAACGAAGTGCGCTCGGTCAGGTTGCCGTCGGCCCGGCCGGGGAACGTGCGATTCAGGTTGCGGCTGTCCTGGTAGGCGAGGTTCTGGGTGGAAGGGTAGTGCACGAACGTGAACGGGTCGGGCCACTGCTCGAGCGGGTGGGTTTCGCGGTCGCCGATCTTGTACTTCTGCTCGCCCCAGGACGTGCGGATGCGGAAGAACGGCGGGTAGGCGTTGCCCAGCATCCCCAGCGACGAGGCGCTCCTGTTGGCGCGCGGGATGACGAATACGCGGCCGCGCGTCACGCCGATGTTCTCCATCGCCACGTATGCGGTCAGCGGGCTGGCCGGCTCGTACGCGTGCGCGCCGCCCAGCAGGAGCACGGACCCGCCCGGAACGCCCGAGTCGAACACGTAGACCGGCGTGTCCATGCGTGTGCCCGCGATGCCGTCGAACCAGGCGCTGAGCATCACCCGCCGGGTGAAGGCGCCGGAGACGACGACCGTCTCCTCGTACGCGCGCAGCGCGCGGATGTCGCGCGTCCCGAACACCATCAGCAGCACGGCGCCCGCCAGGAGCGCCAGCCGCCGCACCAGGGTCGCGCGGGTCGCGCGGGGGACCGCCTGCCGCGCCGGTTCCGTTCGAGCGGTCGTGGTCATGCGATCACCTCACTTGATGTGCAGCGCCCGCAGGATGAACGGGATCAGGGTGTAGACGTAGACGATGTCATACGTGAACCCCGGCCGGCTGCGCCGCTTGAAGAGGCGCGTCACCAGCAGCACCGCGACCACCGCCGACAGCACGAAGTAGATGTGATGGATGATGGTCTGCAACAGGATCACAGGCGCCTCACGTCATCTGGCAACTGGCCACTTGCCAGCTGTCACTTCTGCCCGCCGTTCCGTCCGGTCCGAACGTGAGCCGCGAGCTCCCGACCCCTAGCCCCCCAGCCCCTAGTCCTTCACCAGGAACGCGAGCCTGCTCGAGAACATCAGCATCCCGAGCCCGACGACCCCCATGATCAGCCAGGGCACGGCGGTCGCCTTCAGGAACGACGTGTAGCTACCCTGGTACCCCACCGTCTCGATGGCCGTGCGCCCGACGATGCGCGACGGGGGAAGGCAGTCGCCGAGGGCGAAGAGGATGCTGAAGGCGGCTGCCACCACGGTCACGTTCGCGCCGACCGCGTTGAACACGAAGATCAGGGGCGTGCCCATGATCACCGCGCTCCCGAAGCCGAGCGAGCCCTGCGCGAGCGGGCACACCGCCAGCGATGTCGTGAGGATGCCGACAATCGGCAGCGCCACGAAGCTGATGGCAATCAGCCCTCGCACCCCTGTGGCGGCAAGGATGTTCACCAGCACGCCTACGCTCACCATCGTCGCCACCAGCGGGAACACCTGCTCCAGCGTGCTGTTCACCACTTCCAGCCAGCGTGAGAGCGGCCGGCGAAGGGGGTCGATGGCCACCGTCGCCAGCGCGCAAAGCAGGAAGATCAACGGGAATCCGAGCGTGGGGATCGAGAACGCCGCGTACTTGGACGCCAGGGCAAGGGCAAGGAGCAGGGCCAGCGGGATGGCGGCCCGCCACCAGGTCATGCCCGAGTGCAGCGGCGGGAGGGCCTGGAGGATGGCCTCCTTCGACTGCGGCACTGCGCCCCACCCGAGATAGAGCACGGTGAACACCGTGATTACCAGGACGGGCGCGAGCAGCACGAGATCGAACCCCACGTAGGGCATGTTCGCGCCGGCGGCCATCAGCATCGCCCAGACGTTGATGGGCGGGGCGACCGCCGACAGGATGCCGAGCATGAACACGAACGCGGCGGTCCGCTGCTCCGAGAGGCCCATGAGCCGCAGCACGGCGGCCACGAGGCCGCCCACGACCAGCACCGACACCACGCCGGCGCCGGTGAGCGCCCCGGGGACGAGCATCAGCAGGGCGAGCACGAGGAGCAGCAGCCACTTCTGCCGGTGCAGCCGGGTGACGAGCGCGCGCACGAGCGCGTTCATCGCGCCCACCTCCGAGTAGGAATTCATGAAGACGCAGGCCGTGATGAAGATGAACGCCAGGTCGAGGAAGGTGAAGGTGCCTTCCACCAGCAGGTGGGCGGGGAAGCCGAGGCCGGCCACCACCGCGCCCACCAGGGCCGTGATCACCATCGCCAGCTCTGGCGACCGGAGGCGCCAGCTGCTCAGGCCGAAGGTGGCGACCATCGCCGCCAGCGTGTAGGAAGTCGTGACGTAGGTGCTCACGTCGGTCTCCGGAGGAACTCGGTCTGAGCGATCTGTGTTCCCGCTGCCCGGTGTACGTCGGGAGGGCGGAGGGCCGGTAGGGGCGGACCTTGCCTGCCCAGAGCGACGCGAGCACCTGGGCCGAGTCGAAGGGTACCCGCCCTGACCGCCTACTTCGCGTACATCCGCTTGACCACCTCTTTGAAGTCCAGCGCGTCGTCGATGATCGTGAGCGGGGCACCGGTCTTGCGGGCGATGACTTCGAACCGTCCGTCCTCGTTGCCGTCCTTCTTGACGACGAGATACTGCGCGAAGGGCGCGATGGCATCGATGCAGCGCTCGTCGGCACCGCCCGGCTTGCCGCGGCGCGTCTTGCCCTCGAGCAGGAGCGCGACAACCTGGATCTTCTGCTTCTTCGCCTCGGCCATCAGGGCGTTGAGCCGTTCGATCTCCTGGTCGATGGTGATGCCCGAGGCGCCGAGACCCTTGGCGGTCGAGCCGATGACGACCAGCATCGTCTTGAACGGGCGTTTCTGCAGGTCCGCCGGCTTCGGCTCGGCGTTGTACTCGAAGTCGGTGACGACCCCGGTCTGCTGCAGGAGCAGGCGGGACATCTTCGCCCCGGGGCCCTGGCCGGCGTTGGTGATGAGCAGCGGCACGTTGCCCTTGACCGGCGGGGCACCCGAGACCGCGGCGTGAGCGGGGACGGCGGCAAGCAGCGCCGCCGCCGCAACGAACACGAACCAGGAATTGCGCTTCATGATCTCTCCTTCGACCTGACCGAGCCGTCAACCGTGAATCGTCGGCAGCGCGACGCCGTGATCTCACTCTGAACCCTGAACCCTCAACCCTGAACAGGCGTCAGCGTGATCTCCCCCTCAACCCTGAACCCTCAACCCTGAAAAGGCCTCTGTCATATACCGGCCCCTCCCCAATGGGCGGGAACGGGACGGGATCGAACGGCAGGCCGTTGTCCCGCGCCAGCCCCTTGACGTGGAGCAGGTGGATCACCGGGATGCCCCGGGACAGGAACTCGAACGCCAGGCCGCGTGTGGGCGAGGTTGGGATGGCGGGGGGCTTCCGCACGAGGCCGTTCGGGAGCTTCAATGACTCCTCACCGGCGCCGAAGTTCGCCGAAGCGCCGCCGACGTTGACGAAGCACCTGATGGGCCGCCCGCCCGCCGCGGCCTCGAAGATGCGCAGGCGGTCCTGGATCCGTTCGGCGAGCGACGCGCCGCCGACCGTCGGAAGCCCCAGCCGCCTGGTCTCGTCGAGCAGGAGCGAGCCGTCCTCTTCAAAGAGCACGCCCGACCCGGCGTCGCCGCGGCCGCCTGGGGAGACGGCCGCGAGTCGGTAGGGGAGGATCCCCTCGGTGCGCAGGGCGTCGAGCATGTCCGCGAACGTGAACCCCGGGATGTTGGCGCCGTACATCGAGGCGCCGACCGAGTAGATCACCACCGGCTCGAGTTCGAGGGCCCGTGCCGCGCACATCGAGGCGAGCACCAGGGCCGGGAACGAGCCGCTCCCGCCGACGGCCACCACGTCGCCGCGCGACAGGCCCGCCTCGTGGAAGAGCCGGACCAGCAGCGCGGCGAAGGCGGGGTTCGCGGCCGTCCGCTTCGCCTCGACATCGCCGACGGAAGTGGTCAGCGGGGAGAACTCCTCGCCCACGATGCCGGTCCCGTTGGGGTCAAGTGCCGGATCGATGACCAGTCCCTTCGAGAGCCGCAGGCGCCGGATGGACTCGAGCGACCGTGCCATCAGCCGCGCGGCTTCGACGCGTGGGGTCGGATCTTGAATTCCAGCGTTCTTCGCGACCTGGCCCCTCGACGCCGGTTGCGAACGCCCCTCCGCGGCCCGCGCACAATCCCACGAAAGCCCGCTCGCAAGCAGCAGGGCCGCGCACGGGACGCCGATGCGCCGGACGGATCCGGAGAGATGGATGCGCATTCAGCTGGGGTGTGATCGGGGAAAACCGCGGCCGGGGGAAATCCGCCCGCCTATCTTACAGGGAAACGAGGTCGGGTGACTTTCGAGGTCCCGCCTTCGCCCGGGGATCTCGTTCGGCTTCGGCGGGCAAGCGGGCGACTTCTCTGGTTCCGCCTCCGCCCGAGCAACCCGCTGGCTTCGGCGGGCAAGCGGGCGACTTCGTCGCCGTGCGGCACGGCCCGCGTCCTTCCGCCTATAATCCCCCGTGTCCCTGGCAGACGACTACCGCCGTCAGTTCGCCTGGCGCTCGTGGTCGGCCATCCTCGACGAATTGCCGCCGCTGGCCGGCCAAGTGGTCGTTGACCTCGGCTGCGGAATCGGGGACCAGGCGGCTTTGCTCACCTCCCGCGGAGCGCGGGTCATCGGCATCGACGACGGGCCGGTGGTGGGTCCGCGGCGAGAGGTGAGGGAGGGCGACAATGGACGTGACCGACTGCCAGATGCTGTTCGCCCACGCCGAGTGGGCCGATGCCCAGGCGTGGAAAGCCGTCCTCGCGTCTGGCATCGAGGACGCCGAACTCAGGGAGAAGCTGCACCATCAGCACGTGGTGCAGTGGGCCTACCTCCGCATCTGGCGCGGGGCGTGGGCCGCGCCGCCCGCGCTCGACGCGTTCCCCACGCTCGTCTCGATGCGCGACTGGTCGCGCGAGGCGCACTTCGACATTGCGACGTACTTGAAGAGCGTGGAGCCGGGCCGGGTCGGCGACGAGGTCCAGTTCCCCTGGGCCGACCACCTGGTGGAGAGGTTTGGGGAGGCGCGTTCGGCGACCTGGGGGGAGACCGTGCTGCAGGTGGTGATGCACACCACTTACCACCGGGGGCAGGTTGCGCGCCGTCTGCGCGAACTGGGAACGGAGCCGCCGCTCACCGACCTCATTGCCTGGATCTGGATGGGCAGGCCGCAGGCGGACTGGAATTGAGAATCGAGAGGGGCCTCGAAGGCCGCGGCGTAACATATCCAGGATGTGCGAACCCCCCGTGAGTCCGGTTGACGTCGGCGGCGCCGGCATCCACGCGTCGTTCATGCGGCTGGCGTTGGACCAGGCGCGTCATGGCCTTGCTGCCGGTGAGGTGCCCGTAGGCGCCGTGGTGGTCGTGGACCGCCGCGTCGTCGGTGCGGGCTTCAACCAGCCGATCGGCGGGCACGACCCCACGGCGCACGCGGAGATCGTGGCGTTGCGACAGGCAGCGCGCGCGGTCGGCAACTACCGGCTCTCGGGTGCGACGATGTACGTGACGGTCGAGCCGTGCCTGATGTGCGTGGGCGCGATGGTGCACGCGCGGGTGGGGACGCTCGTGTTCGGCGCGGCAGAGCCCAAGAGCGGCGCCATCATGTCCGCCTTTGCAGCCCACGAACTCCCCGGCCTGAACCACCGAATCGCTGTCCTCGGCGGCGTGCTGGAAGAGGAGTGCCGCGAGGTGATCCAGCAGTTCTTCCGCGAGCGCCGCGCCGGGCGAGGGCCCGCCACCGGGGCGTGACCGGTTCGCCGTGACGGCGTGACTCGTTCTCCGTTCTCCATTTCGCCTTTCTCAATTCACAATTCTCAATTCTCCGTCATCGCCATACACTGTTCTCGTGACCCTGCCGCGTACTCCACACGGGATCCTGATCGCCGCGCTGCTGCTGGGCGCCGGCGTCTGGGTCGTCTCCGCCCAGGTGTTTCGCGACGGCATCGACCTCGTCGTCGTTTCCACCAGCGTGCTCGACAAGGACGGTCGGCCGGTGCTGGGACTGGGGCGCGCGGACTTCCTCGTGTTCGAGGACGGGGTGGAGCGGCCGGTCTCGCAGTTCACCGGGGAGCGGCTGCCGATCAGCCTCGGGATCCTCGTGGACGTCAGCGACAGCATGTACGGCGACCGGATGGCGGACGCGCGGCGCGCGATTGACCGGTTCGTGCTGGAACTCCTCCGCCCCGAAGACGAGGCGTTCCTGATGGTGTTCAACCACGAGCCTGAGCTGGTTCACGGCTGGACGCAGCCGCCGCAGCAGCTGGCCGGCCGGCTCGACACGAAGAAGCCGTTCGGCGGGACGTCGCTCTACGACGGGCTCATGCGGGCGGCCCCTCTCTTCGCGAAACGGCGCCACCAGCGCGCGGGCCTCGTCATCGTGTCCGACGGCGAAGACACGGCCAGCGACGCGAAGAGGCAGGACGCGCTGTGGGCGCTCACCAGGACCGGAGCGTTCGTGTACGCCATCGCCATCGATGCCCCGACGGGACCTGCCATCAACCGGCGGTTCTCGCCGGACGCGCTGCGCGAGATTACCGGCCAGAACGGGGGTTACACGGCCGTCATCCTGCGAAGCGACGCGCTTGTCGAGGCCACCGAGCGCATCGCCACGGAGCTGAACCACCAGTACACGCTGGGCTTCGTATCGCCCCACGGTCACGACGGGAAATACCACCTGCTGCGCGTGCGCATGCAGGACGCCACGCAGGTGGTCCGCGCGCGGCGCGGCTACTTCGCGACGCCCCGCTGATCGCACGCTCCCCGCATCCCGATGTCACTTCCCGCTGACGTCTACCGCCTCTACGAGGGCCTTCCGCGCCAGGGCCCCGGCAGCGACAAGTTGACGATGCGGGCGCTCGGCGCGCTCGGGCCGCTTCCCGCGTCTCCGCGCGTGCTCGACCTCGGGTGCGGCACCGGGCGGCAGACGCTGGTGCTGGCGCGCGCGCTTCGGACCCCCGTCCTGGCAATCGACAACCACGCGCCTTTTCTTCGGGAGCTGGAGCGGCGGGCGGCGGAGGCGTCGCTCGGGCACCTCGTGGAGACTCGCTGCGCGGACATGGGGGCGCCCGCCGTCCCGGCGGGGACCTTCGACCTCCTATGGTCCGAGGGCGCCATCTACATCCTCGGGTTCGAACACGGGCTCCGGACCTGGATGCCGTTGCTCGCCCCGGGCGGCGGGCTCGCCGTGACGGAGTGCTCGTGGCTCGTTGACGACCCGCCCGGGGAGATTCGGGAGTTCTGGCAGGCGGCCTACCCGACGATGGGATCGATTCCGGCCAACTGCGAGACGGTGCGTCGCGCGGGGCTCGAGGTTCTCGACGCCTTCCCCCTCCCGGCTTCCGCCTGGTGGGACGATTACTACCGGCCGCTGCTCGCGCGGGTGCGGCAGCTGGAGCCCGAGGCCGGGGACAACGAGGTCCTCGCGGGAGCGATTGCCGAGGTGCACCAGGAGATTGAGCTCTTCGAGCGCTACGGCGCGACGTACGGCTACGTGTTTTATGTGTGCCGGACGAGCTAGCGCCCGGATGAGGTCGGCCCACGAAAGTCACTCGACCACAAGACTCACCCGACCACGAAAGTCTCCCGACCACGAAAGTCCCCCGACTTCTGGAACTGAGCCCGCCCGGCACCCGTCCAACCGTCCATAGCTCCAGTTCCGCCGGACTTCACGGAGGTCGCCCCGATGCGTCGCCTGCCCCTTGTGTTCGCCGCCGGAGTCCTGGCCGTCAGCCTTGCGGGCTTCCGTGCCCAAACGCCTCCAGCCCAGGACCCGACCTCCACCGACCCCGTCTCGGTTGAAATCCAGCGTTGGTCGGACTACATCAAGACCAACACCGCAACCGACGCGCTCTGGACACAGGCCAGGCAGGCGGCCGAGCCGGCGCTGGGGCGCGCCGCGCAGGCGCTGAGCGACGGCCGGCGGCTGCTCGCCATCCAGCGTCTCGCGGCCGCGCGCGAGTTGCTGGCGGCATCCCAATACGTGGCGGAGCAGCCGGGCAAGACTGACGCGGCGGCCTTCGAGGCCGAGTGGCAGCACCTCGGGAAGACACTCGCGTCCGGCGTCGAGGCGGCGCGGTCCTCCACGGTCGCGAATCTCCGGTCGGCCGCCCTGCGTGCGCTCGCTGAGGCCGCTCTCTCGCAAGTGAAGGTCTACCGCGACGCCAGCCTCGAGTACGGCCGGAACACGATGCCGGAGAACGGGTTCTTCTATCTCGGCACCGCGCGCGCGCAGCTGGCCCTCGTGGAGCTGCTGCCCTCTTTCTCGACGGCGGGGGCCGGAGGCGCCGCACGCGCGGCAATCGCTCCTCGCAGCCTGTCCGCGGAGCTGGACGCTCTCGAGGCGGACCTCCTCGCTGCGTACCGTCCGCCCGCGGCGATCGACCGCCATCCGGAGTTCATCCGCGCCAGTGCCGCGCTGAAGGAAGCTCGCGAGCTGGAGGCGGCCGGCCAGCGCCATGGCGCGCTCCTGCGCTACCTCCAGGCAGCGCAACGCGTTGCTCCGCTCCGGCCCTCCCCGCCCGCTCCCGGAGAAGCGTCCGCCGCCGCGGCAAGCCTGAAGGAGTGGCAGTCCCGGCTGTCGAAGGAACGGAAGGATCACTCCCTTGCGCAGCTCTTCCTCGAGGAGGCGCAGGCGGCTCTCGAGGGCAACGCCCCCGCCGCGAACCCCGGCGCGGCGGCCGTCGTCGCGAACGACGTCCTGCCCCGCTACCTCTCGGCGTTGGAGCCGGCCAAGGCCGCCCCCGCGAAGCCTGCCATCGCTGTCACCGTGACCCTCGTGCGCTGGCCGTACACCTGAAACCTCTCCGATCCAGCAGGTCTGCTGGCTCAGAGCGTCGCACAGGAGTTCGGCGGCAAGGTCCGGTTCGTGGTGGAGAACTACGGGGACTCTGCGCTCGCCAAGCGCTTCGGCGTCACTCGCTATCCGGTGATCTTCGCGGACGACGTGCTGGTGGCGACGCCGAAGGACTTTGGTTTCTACGGGAAGGGCGAGGGCGGCGGGGAAGGGCGATACACCCCGCTTCGCAGCGCCGCGAGCCACGAACGCTTCCGCGCGGATCTCAAGCGCGTGCTCGACCTGCTGCTCGCCGGGCGCCGTGGCGAGGCTGCGCGCGGCGCCGCGGTCGAAGACGCCGCTGGGCGGCACGCTGCCCGCCCTGTCGCTCGTCGATCTCGAGGGCAAGGCGCTCTCGCAGGCGGACCTCGCCGGCCGCGTGGTCTTCGTCGAGTTCTGGTCCACCTGGTGCCCGCTGTGCCGGGGAACGTTGCGCTGGCTGGGCGACCTGCAGAAGCAGCACGGGGATCGGATCGCCGTCCTGGCGATTGCGGTGGAATCGGACGAGGCGGACGTACGCAAGCTGACGGCGTCGCTCAACCTGCCCATCCGCTGGGCGATGGGCACGCCGGCAACGGGCAAGGCGTTCGGCGACGTCAGCGCCCTGCCGCTGCTGCACGTGTTCGACGCCACCGGCCGCAAGATCGGCAGCTGGCTGGGCGCGGCGCCGACACTGCACCCCGAGGTCGAGGCGGTCCTGTCGAAGGCGCTCGCGAGGTAGCCGTAGTGTTAGCACTGGTTGGGACGGGGCCAGCTCGCTGCTCCCGTCGCAGCGCCTCGGCCGCGCGGCCTTGGCGCTGCACACGTTCGCGACCGCTCACTGCTCGTCGCCGCCGCCGTGTCGCGGCAGGACGGTCACCGTGAAGGGCGTCGTGTTCGTGGCGAAGTCGGCATTCACCACCAGGTAGAAGTTGCGCGCGCGGGCAACCGTCGAGGCGGTGCGGAACGTCGGGTCCGTGATCCGTTCGAGCACCACGCCGGACTCCGCCTGTTCGTGCAGCTTGATGAACGCCAGACCGACGGGTTCGGCGGTCACTGCGACCAGCCGGCCGTTGTCGAGCAGCAACCCGTCGCCGAAGACCGGTTCCACGTCAATCTGACGAATCTCCCGGCCGCCGGGCGCCTCCTCGTCCATGTCGATGCGAAACAGGTTGCCGGTATTCGACTGCACGACCACCAGTCGTCGTCCCCCGTCCAGCGCAACGATCCCGTTGAGGTTGAAGGTGAACGGCGTGAGGTCGTACTCGATCTCGGGCGCGAGGGGTATTGCCTCCGGCTCTCCTCCGCCGGCCTCCACCTGCTCCGGGGTGATGTGCCAGAGGACGGGACGGAAGGAATCGGTCGCAAACACGTCGCCCTTCGGGGTGACGACGAGGTCGTTGATCATGCCGCCCTCGCCGGTCTCGAACGCCGCCAACAGTTCCCGCGTGTCGATGTCGTAGACACGCAGCGAGCCCGTGAAACCCCCGGCCACGTACAGCTGGCCCCGCCACACCTCGAGGCCGACCGCCTGGAGCCCTTCGCCGCCGGGAATGAACTCGACGGCCGTGTCCCCGTCCAGCGTGCCACGGTAGATGGTCCCGTCGCCGATCGCGCCGACATAGAAGGCGCTGCTCCTCGGGTCGTAGGCAATGCCCTCTGGATTGCCGTGCGTCGAGGGGTCGAGTGTGATCACCCTGGTCGTGAGCCCGACGCCCCGCCCGGCGGCCGACATCGCGTCCCCGACCGCGAGCCCCGCCAGGGCAAGCAGCACCGCAACGACGGCCACCCGGATCGTGCGGCCGGTCCTATGGTCGATCCTCATCGTTTCGCCTCCGCGTGGTTGCAGAATTATCCGGTGCCGCAGAAGGTTCGGCTCGAGCGGCACCATCTTCCCGTCGCGGCGCAGGATACGCTCGGGTCCAGCAGGAACGGACCGAACTCGAAGAGCTCCTCCACGCGTGGTCATCCCCGCCGATCGACGTGGTCATCCGACCCGATCGACTGCCGAAGGGTCCTTCCGAGGGTCGCTCTTACGTGGGTTGTGCCCGTCGCCCATTATGCGACGAGCGAGATGAATGACGGCCGGGAATCTGAACCCCGGCCGTTGCGCGGACGAGCCGTCGGGCCCCGCGACCAGCACGAGCAACGTGGCGACTACCAAGGCGGCACTGAGGAAGGCTGTGGCGGCGGCCGGCGCCGGGCCTGGCTGGGGCGCTGGGCCTGGGTTGGCGGCAGCCCGTCCTTCGGGTAAAATGAATAGCTACCCTCTAGCGGAGAGGTACCGAAGTGGTCGTAACGGGGGCGCCTCGAAAGCGTCTTGTCGCGTAAGCGGCACGTGGGTTCGAATCCCACCCTCTCCGCCAAATCTCGCTTCTTTCTCTTCAACAACTTAGCTGGCCGTGGTGGGTTCTCACGGGCGATTCCGGGCAATGGTGCTCGGGCGAAGCGTCTGAGCACCTCCGGGCCGCAAGAAAACAGGGGGGATTTGGCCACGTCCGCTGGCGTGATGGCCACGTGGGTGCATGTGTGCACCCGCGTGGCTGTTCTGAAGGTCTAGCCTGTACCCTGCGTGAATTTCCAGAATCTCGTGGTCGACTGTCAAAGCACTATTATCGCGCTCAGTAATAGTGTTCAACCGCTGTCACGGATTGAAGCACGCGAAGCCACGCAGCCGAAGGACGGCAAACTCGGACAAGGCTATTCACCCCTGAGCACTTCGATCGGATCGACGCGGGTCGCGGCGACGGCTGGGGAAATGCTGGCGAGGCTGACGGCCGCGATCATCAGCAGAGCAGCGACGCCGTACGGCATCGGATCTCGGCTCGTGATCCCAAACAGCTGACTTTCGACGAGGCGTCCGCTGGACCACGCGAGCGCCAGGCCAGCGGCCAGGCCCACGCTCAGGACGAGCGCGGCCCGGCGCAAGACGAGTGTCACGATGCCCGTTGGGGCGGCGCCGATCGCCAGGCGAATGCCGAACTCGCGACGCCGCTCGACAACGGTTTGTCCGATCAGGCCGTGCAGTCCGACCGCCGCGAGCACGAAGCCAATCGTCCCCAGCAGACCCAGCATCCAGGCGAAGAGTCGCTGCTGACCGAGCTGCCGGTCGATGCGCGCCGCGAGAGTCGTCTCGCGCGCGAGCGGAATCGTTGGATCGAAGCGGCGTGCGGCTTCAGCCACGCGTTGAAACGCCTCTCTCGAGCCGAGTGTCGACCTCACGACAAGGTACGCGTTCTGGACCATCGGGAACGTGGCGAGCGGTTCATAGAGCAGCGCGTCGGGCGGACGCTCGATGCCTCTGAAGTGGGAGTCGCGAGCGATTCCGACCACATAGAGCGCGACTGGTTTGCCCGGGCCGGCCTGCGTCAGGAGTTCGCGTCCGATCGCCTCGTCTGAGCCGAACAGCCGTCGCGCCAACGCTTCAGTGACGACCACTGGCCTGCGGTTCGTCTCCGCGTTGGCAGATGTCTCGGCCTCGGTGAACACGCGGCCGCGGACGATCGGCAGGCGAACCGCCTCGAAGTAGTCGGGCGAAACGCCGTTCCGTTCGACGTTCGTCGCCTGGCTCGGATCCTGGTCAGGCAGGTACATCCCGTCGGTCAAGCCCCCGCCGAACAGTGGAGGACTGAACGCGAGACCCACCGCCTGGATCCCCGGTTGTCGGCGAACCACGTCGGCAACCTGCTTCCCGTACTCGAGGGCGCGAGCATCCGTGTAGCCATAGCCACGGACGTTGAGCGTCACGACCGTCACGCCGGCCGGATCGAACCCGAGATCCGTCGATCGGAGGTGGCGCAGCGTCATGAGGAAGAGCAGGGCGCCGACCAGTAACGTCACCGAAAGAGCCACTTGTACGGCCGCCAAGGCGTGGCGGAGCCGGCCGGCGCGCGGCGGCCTGGTGCGAATCCCTCGCCCGAGCGCGCCGGTGACGGACTCGCGAACCGCCAGCAGTGCCGGTGCAACGCCCGCACACGTGCCGGCGACCACCGCCAGACAGGCCACCGCGAGAATCACGCGCCAGTCGATCGCGACCTCGATCGTGCTGATGCCCGGCAGCGCGAAATCGGAGAAGAGCCGGCCAAGACCGGCTGCGACGCCGACGCCGGCAAGAGCGCCAAGCAGGGTCAACAGGATGCTCTCGACAAGACGGAGTTGGAGCAGTCTGCCCGCGCTCGCGCCGAGCGCTTTCCGAACCGCCACCTCGTGGCCCGCTGCCAGCCCCGTGAAGATCAGCAGGTTCGCGACATTGGTCAGTCCCAACAGGACGAGCAGTCCGGCCACGGCCCCGATGAGTTGCATCGTGTGCAGCGCGACCGCCTGGAGCGAGGCGGGAGCGGCCAGTCCCGGCTGCAGGATCGGCACTATGGTGGTCTGGAAGGGGTCCTGCGAGTTCAGATCCCGCTCGACAAGCGCGCGCGTCCGAGCCGTCAGTTCGGCGGTGGTCTGGGCGAGACTCGCGCCGGCGGTCATCCGGACGATGTAGTCGTTGAAGGGCCCTTCGCTGGGGCCGTACGCCCAGCCAGATGGCTCGACGTTGTTCGCGCGTCGGGAACTCATGCCCGGAATCCAGAATTCCGACGGTCGGGACGCGTTCGTCCCCAGAAAGGCGGCTGGCGCGACGCCGATGACGGTGAAGGGCACGCTGTTCACCAGGACGGCGCGTCCGACTGCGGCGTCGGGTGCACCAAACAATGCGCGCGCAAGTCCCTCGTTCAGGACCATCACCGGAACGCCGCCCGGCGCCGAGTCTTCCTCGGCGCGGATCGGTCGTCCGGCGATCAAGGGCACGCCGAGCACGTCGAAGTAGTTGGCGGTGATCGCCGTGCCGAGGGCGAGACGAGGCGCGACACCGTCCAGCGCCAAGCCAACCGAGATCGAGGCCTGCCCCGCGATTCCAGCGACAGTTGTCGCGCCGTCCCCGAGTTCCACGACGTTGGCGTACGACATCTGGTGCGGAATGAATCCGTCGCGCATCGGCGTCCCGAATGCGTAGCGGAGCAAGCGGTCCTGACCGGCAACGACCCGCAGCGGCCTGAAGAACAGCGCGTCCGCCATGCCGATCACCGCCGCGGTCGGGCCCAAACTGATCGCGAGCGTGACGATGATGGTGGCCGACAGCATCGAGCGCTTGCGTAGGTTCTGCACGGCATACCGAATGTCGTGCCAGAGGCTTCGGAGCAGCCGGCCTCGAGGGGCGACTTCTAGGCCGGCGAGGCTCGGCCGTTGCGGAGGTTCGTTTGCCGAAAGCAGGCGACTGAGGTCGTCGTCTCCTTCGAGCTCTTGCCACGCGCGCCGCTCCGCTTCGGCGGACGGCTGGCCTGATGCCAACAGGGACTGGTAGTGGTCCTCGAGGTGCTGGGCAACCTCATCGGCGATTCCAGCTTCGCGCTCGAGGGGCAGTCGTACCGCCGACAGCCGTCGACGAATCTCGCCACTCCAGTCAGGCATGGTCGGTTCCCGTCACGAGGTTCACGGCACGCACGAACGCGTCCCACGAGGTTCGATGTGCTGCGAGGACGCGGCGGCCGGCCGCGGTGATCCGGTACATCCGCCGACGTCGAACGCCGGCCTGTTCCAGCCATCGCCCGGTGATCCAGCCGCGCCGCTCGAGTCGATAGAGCAGGGGATAGAGCGACGCGGCGTAGAAGGTCAGGGCGCCCTTCGAGCGCATGTCGATAAGGCGGGCGATGTCGTACCCGTGGAGCGCGCGGTCCTCCACGAGCGACAGGATGAGGAACTCGGCCGAGCCCTTTTTCAACTCGCCATCTAAGTGTGGAGTACTCATATGTGGGAGTGCAACACTATACCACCCAGCTCCATTGGCTCGCAAGATGGGGGCGCTCATCGCGAGGCGCGGCCTGACCCAGACCGCGGCGGCCGAGGTGCTGCAGATCGACCAACCGAAGGTGTCGGCGCTCGTCCGCCGGCGGCTCGCAGGGTTCTCTCTGGATCGGCTCGTGCGGTTCCTGGTGCTGCTCGGAAGCGACGTGGAGAGGCAGGAAGGCATTGTCACCCCCGTTCCGAGGCGAGTTGGGGGGCTGTTCAATCGCGTGTAAGACGCTCGCGAAGCGCGGCTTGCGGGAAGGTATCTGGATGACGCACGTCCGTTAGCGAGTCCTGTATAGCCGGTCCCCAAGGAGCTTGCGGCCGCAGTGTAATCCGGACAGGACGTCCGCAGGTGCCGCCCCGGCCTCTGCCCGTGGTACGGCCCCGCGCCATCTCCTCGCACAGCAGACGCCCGAGCAGTCGGGAATCCCGCCCGGTCTCTCCTCTTGACATCCCACACGACGGACGGCTACGCTCCTCTGTACATCCCAGAGGTGATAGGCATGTCGGATTCTGAGTCGTCCATTCTTCAAGGCACCCTCGACCTGATGGTCCTCAAGACGTTGGAGCACCTTGGGCCGCTACACGGCTACGGTATCGCCCTTCGCATCGAGCAGGTGGGGGAACGTGCCTTGATTGTGAACCAGGGGACCGTCTACCTGTGCCTGGTCCGCCTGGTTCAGAAGAAATGGATCAGGGCAGAGTGGGGCGTGTCCGACAACAACCGCAAGGCCAAGTTCTATTCCCTGACGAAGGCCGGTCGGAAGCAACTGCAGGCCGAGACCGAGAATTGGCAGCGCGTCGCTGGCGTGATGGGCCGGGTGTTGAACCCGCGGACGGGGAGCTGAGTCGTGCTCGCGTTCTTCAATATGATCGCCGCCCGCATTCGCGGATTCCTCCGTCCGGGCGACCTCGAATCGGACTTCGACCAAGAAATGGCTGCCCACCTCGAGATGGGGGAAGAAGACGGCCTCCGCCGGGGGCTCACGGTCGAGGAGGCACGCCGGGCCGCCCGCGTGCAATTGGGCGGCATCACGCAGCTGCGCGAGTCGTGGCGCGCGGCGTCGGGCCTGCCGTGGCTCGACGGCTTCGCGCTCGACGCCAAGCTAGGGCTCCGCATGTTGCGTCGATCCTGGGGCCTCACGCTCGCCGGGGGTCTGGCGATGACGATCGTGATCACCATCGCCGCGGTCGTCTTCGTCTTTCTCGACGAATTCATGGGGCGCACCGCGCCGCCGCTTGATGAGGGCGAGCGGGTGGTTGCCCTTCAGAGCTGGGACGCGGAGGCGCATCGCCGACGTGATGTGTCCCGGCGCGACCTCGAGCGGTGGGGCGCGACGCTGCAGTCGGTGGAGGATCTCGGCGGGTTTCAGACCATCGAGCGCCGGCTGATCGTCGACGGCCGCCCGGCCGAGTGGGTGCGCGTCGCCGAGATCACCGCCTCTGGCTTCCGGCTGGCGCGGGTGGCGCCGCTCTTAGGGCGGTGGATCGCCGAGGCCGACGAGCACGTCGCCGCGGCGCCTGTAGTGGTGATCGGGTACGACGTGTGGCAGTCACGGTTCGCGTCCGATCGTGCGGTCATCGGCCAAACGGTGCGGCTCGGCGAGATCATCCACACCGTGGTTGGCGTCATGCCCGAGGGCTTCGCGTTCCCGGTGAACCACCGCTACTGGATCCCACTCCGATCGGTTCCTTTTGGCTCCCTGAAGTCCGCGCCCGAAGGCGCCGTATTCGCCCGGCTCGCGCCCGGCGTCTCGCTGGACGGCGCCCAGGCGGAGCTGACGACCAGAGGGTTGCTGCCGCCAGCGAGCGGGCCGACGCGCGCCGACGCGCGCCGCCCACGCGTCGTGCCTTATACGTTTGCGTTTACCGATGATGTCGAGCGCGGGGAGCTGGCCTGGCGACAGCGGATCATCCTGTTTCTCGTCACCCTGCTGCTCGTGCCGCCATGCCTGAACATCGCCATCCTCATCTACGCACGAACGGTCACGCGCCAGGAGGAGTTCGCCGCGCGTTTCGCGCTCGGCGCGAGCCGCGGTCGCATCGTGGTGCAACTGTGCGTGGAGGTGCTCGTGCTCTCTTCGGCGGCGGGAGCCATGGCGCTCGCCCTTGCACGCCCGATCCTCACCCAGATAGGGGAGATCATCAGGCGGTTCCCGGAGCTGGGCGGCTCGCTCCCGTTCTGGGTGGACTTCGACTTCTCGTGGCGCGCCGCCCTCTTCGTCGCGGGCCTCTCCGTGCTGGCCGCGCTGATTGCCGGCCTGGTACCTGCGCTGCAGGCCACCGGCCGAATCCTGCCCACCGCACTCCGCTCGTTGGGCAGCCGGACGGGAATACCGCTCGGCGCGACGTGGACCGCCTTGATCGTCGCACAGGTTGGCTTGGCTCTGGCCGGGCTGCCGTCCACGATGGAGCTGGCGTGGGGGCACCTGCGGCCCGCCGTTCTTGGACCCGGATTTGCCGCAAGGGAGTTCCTGACCGCGCGGCTTGTAGTTGACTCCCAGAGCGTGCCAACTGCGGAGGCGGACCTGCCTGCGTTCGCCTCTCGCGTCCGAGGCCTCCAGGCCGAGGTCGTTCGCCAGATCGAAGCGGAGCTCGGCGCATCTGCAGTGACCTTCGCCGCGGCATTGCCCGGCGCGGAGCCTCTGACGTTCGTTGAGATGGACGAGGGGGCCGCCGGCGGCCAACGTGTCAGGCGTTACGTCAGAGCGAATCAGGTCGACCGAGCCTTCTTCGCGGTATTCGACGTCTCGGCCTTGGCGGGCCGCACGTTCGACGGCAGGGATTTCGGCGCGGCGGCAACGGCGATCGTGGACCAGACCTTCGTGCGACAGGTGGTCGGCGACGACAATGCCATCGGCCGCCGGGTCAGGCCGGTTCCTGCCCCAGGAGCGGAGGCTGGCCCCTGGTACGAGATCGTCGGGATCGTTCCCGACCGTCCCGCGAACACGTCCCAGGGACGAATGTATGTTCCGGCGCTGCCTGGCGCGCGTGGACCCGGCAGCCCAATCCAACTGGCCCTGCGTGCCCGGCCCGATCCGGCCGCGATGTCGCGTCGCCTTCAGGAGATTGGCACGAGCCTCGATCCGACTCTGCGTCTGGATGATGTGCGCCGTCTCGATGAGGTCCTCGGCGAGACGCAGGTGTCCAGCAACCTGACGTCCTACGCCCTTGCCATCGTGACGCTGAGTGTGCTCCTTCTGTCAGCGGCTGGGCTGTACGCCCTCATGTCCTTCACGGTCACCTTGCGGCGCCGCGAGATCGGCATTCGGACGGCGCTCGGCGCGCGGCCGGGGCGACTGCTGGCGAGCATCTTCGCCCGCGCGCTATGGCAGATCGCCGCCGGCGTCGTTGTCGGCGTCACGGCCGCGCTCGTCCTTCATCGCAGGCTGAACATCGAAGTCGAGGGCGGGTGGCACATCCCGGGGATCCTCCCGGCGGCCGCCATCTTCATCATGACCATCGGCCTGTTGTCCGCGGCCGGACCGGCCCGTCGCGCTGTTCGGGTCGACCCGACGGAGGCCCTGCGGGACGGCTAGCGACTAGTTCCGCGAGTCCAGAGATCATTCGCTCTGGCTCGTCTCCGACGGCACCGGGAAGCGTTCTTGAATCCACGCATGCCACGGCGGTGTCTCGCGGGCGACGGTCTCGGCCGCCTGATCGCCGTAATGGTAGACGGTCAGCGCAATCATGCTCTGGCCGCCGATGTTGAAGGCGCCAAGGGCGGCGACGCCCGGCCCAGGCTTGTCGAGCCGCAGCAGGGCGTCGTACGGACTCTGGCTGACGTACTCCGCCACGCCGCTGAGCGCCGGGACACCCGCGGGCGCCGTCCAACGCTGCCCGACGCTCAAGCCATTCAGTCCCAATGCCGCGGTCAGCGTCTCCCAGGCCTCCGCTTCGGTTCCCGCGACGGGAGCCACGAACGGCATGATCGCGGAGCGTTGGCCGCGGAAGTGCGTGAGATAGATCCGCAGGGTGCGGAAGAAGCCGGGCCAGCCGAGTTCGGTGCCTTCAAGCTGGTTGTCCCAGTCGTCGGTGCTGGCGAAGAGGCTATTCACCACACGGACGAGGCACACACCACCCGCGCGCGCTTCGACGCTCCACTCTGTTGCGATGGGCGGCGAGCCACCCCAGCCCTCGCCCTGCGCGGCAAACATCCGCGGCGGATCCCAGGCCGTCATCACGGAGCGTGACTCCATGCCCGGACCGAAGTTCAGCTTCATGGCGACGGGCTTCCCGTCGCGCTCCTCGAACTCAGCCGGCACGAACCAGGACGAAATGCCCGGCCCGGTGGCGATGGCCTGCCAGACTTCCTCCGGCGTGCCGGGGACCTCGACTTCGACCTGGACTGAACGGCGTCCGGAGGCTTCTTTCTTCACGCTCATGACGGCTCCTTGGGATCGGGTTTCTGCGGCAGAGGGTGCGCCACGACCACCAGGCGATGCGCGCGGCCGCCGCGGGCGGATTCATCGTGGTACTTCGAAACCAGTCTCGTGATGGCCTCGGTGAGTTCGTTGCTGAAAGCCGCCCGGTCCGTCGCCGACCGGAAGCGAACCTCGGTATCCACCGCCAGGGTCGCCAGGCGTTTGCCCGCCTCGTTCGCGCGACGAACAAGATTGCCCACCTCGCGGACGACCCGTGCGCCCAGGGCGATGAGATAGCTCGCGGACAGCCTATCGATTTCCCGTTTCGGATCCGCGGCGACCGGGCCCAGGGCGCCCGGCGAGACGACGTAGGAAGCGGCCGTCGCCACGAGCAGCCGTTCTGTCAGCCCGCCCCACTTGCGTTCCTGGGCCAGCCGCACCAGCCCGTGCGCCTCCAGCGCGTTCAAGTGGTAGTTGACTTTCTGCCGAGCCAGGCCGACCCGCGCGGCCAACGTCGCTGCCGAGGCGGGCGCGGCCAGCTCCGAGAGGAGTCGACTCCGCATGGGCTCCAAAGCGACTGTCGCCGCTGCGGGATCTTCGATGACGTGGATGTCGAGCACAAAGGAGATGGTAGGCTTGACAACTTTAGTTGTCAAGCCTGATTCGAGCCTATTTCCGACGAATTCGACTTTCCTCGGGCACACGCGGCGCTCGGCCCGGGCGTGTTTTCTGCCGTCATGTGCTCACAACTCGAGGACCGAGAATCCAGCCCGCGCCGAGACATACCGGGCCGACCCTGGGCGCGTCTGTTTCATCACGGGTCCGACTATGGCGGGGAAGTCGACGTTCCTGAAGGCGGTCGCGCTCTCAATGCTGCTCGCTCATGTCGGAGCAGGCGTTCCGGCCAAATCGCAGGAGTTTCCGCCTGTCGGCACAATCTTCTCCAGCCTAGACGTCTCAGAGAGTCTGAGCGCTGGCGAGAGTTACTATCTTGAAGAGGTGCGTCGTCGATTTCGAGCTCTCGCGCTCGCGCTTCAGCGGGGCTCTGCGTTCGCGATCCTCGATGAACCACTGAGGGGTACCAACGTCTACGACGCCACGGAAGCGACCATCGCAATCATTCTCGAAGAGCCGCGATGATGGAAGGTCTCAGGAGTCAGGACGGCCGAGGAAGGCATGAGATACAAGTCGAAGCAAGCGCTGCTGGACGACATCCGAACGGAGCACGATTTGCTGTGCGCGCGACTTGCGGAGATCCCAAAGGCGCGGTGGC
The DNA here is from genome assembly GCA_963744445.1 of uncultured Acidobacteriota bacterium. Classification (GTDB taxonomy): domain Bacteria; phylum Acidobacteriota; class Vicinamibacteria; order Vicinamibacterales; family Fen-181; genus CAVUTP01. The sequence goes on along the minus strand of CAVUTP010000005.1, from coordinate 31,413 downwards.
ACGAGCTGGGCGTGTGGGGCGATGGCTGGACGCTGTCTGACCTTGTTGCCCACCTCGCGGAGTGGCAGCGCCTGTTCCTGGGTTGGTACGAGGATGGTCTGGGGGGGATACGCCCCAGATGCCGGCCCCCGGATTCAAGTGGAGCCAGACACCGAGGCTTAACCGGGCGATCTGGGAGAAACATCGTTCGCGGTCTCAGGCGGCGGTCCGGGCCGACTTCCATTCCGGATACCGTCGGATTCTCCAGATCGTGGAGGCCCTATCGCCGGAGCAGCTGCTTGAGTCTGGACAGTACGAGTGGACGGGCAAGCACGCGCTGACGACTTACATCGGACCGAACACCGCGGGCCACTATCGCTTCGCGATGAAGGTGATCAAGCGCTGGCTGAAGGCCACAGCGGGGGCGGACACGTCCGCAGTGCGGCCCAACAAGCGCTTGCCTCCTCCTCGAATCGACGGGTAGAGAGGATCCACCGGAAGGCAGATCGAGCCGGCAGGCAATGCGGGGCGGACGTGACCGTGAACCGGGCGAATGCGTGAACGGCGGCTACGCCGCCTGTCGATTGAGGCACCGGCCGCAATCGTGGACGCACGTGGAGGCCAGGGAGCGGAGCGTGTTGGCCAGGCGGGGCAGGTCGCAGGGCTTGCGCAGCAGCCGGCACGATCCGATCTTCGCCAGCGCCGCTTCGATCCTGTCGTCCGCCTGGCCCGTCACCACGACGATCGGGACGGGGGACTCCGCGCGTGTCGCGCGCATCTCGCGAATCAAATGGGCGCCGTCCATGCCCGGCATGGCGAGGTCGGTCGCGATGGCATCCACGCCGCCCGAGAGCGCGAGGGCCTGCATCACGTTCGATGCGGCGGTCACAGAGAATCCCTCGAGCGAGAGGTAGGTGCTGTAGAGCTGCAGGGTGTCGAGGTGATCGTCAACGACGAGGACGCGCGGCTCGGACATCCCTCGGCTCCCTGCGCAGTGGACGCGCTCCCGGTTCCACTTCCTGGGATTCCCCTTCCCTTGTTGTCGGCTCGAGCGGATCGGTTCGGTAGGCCGGCAGCCCTGGCCCGGCCGCCCCTTCCGGGCCTGATAACGCTACTGCATCGATCCACGGCACGCAGAAGGGCGCGTGGAGACACGCCGACGCCGACGAGCTTCGGTCTGGCAGTGCTCGGGCAGGCGCGCGCGAACGCGGTCCGGCCGCCTCTTCTACACCGAGCCGTGATTTCACTCCACTTTCAGCCAGCGGCGGCAGTCGGGTCGGGAGAGCGGCCGGTGCCTGACATGGTCGACGCGGTTCTAAACTGAAGAGTGACCCGCGGCATGTTCGCTGCTTGTGACAAGCCAGTTCGAGTGCAAGTTGAGCTCGATTCACAGACTGGTCTTCTCGGAAACCCGCCCCGCCGTACGCGGGGCGCCATGCGGGCGGACGCGGTGTCGGCGCGCGGACCGCGTTCCGGCACGGGCACGCAGGGCGGGGGCTTGAAGTTCCTCGTGGCTTCTCCTTGCTTGGGTGACGTACGGCCGGCAGCCACAACCAGATTCAGGAGGCTCTCAAATGAGCACGATTTCCACGAAGGACGGGACGGCGATCTTCTACAAGGACTGGGGCCCCAAGAACGCGCAGCCCATCGTGTTCCATCATGGCTGGCCACTGAGCGGCGACGACTGGGACACCCAGATGCTCTACTTCGTGGAGAAGGGGTTTCGCGTTGTCGCACATGACCGGCGAGGTCATGGCCGCTCGAGCCAGGTCAGCGATGATCACGACATGGATCACTACGCCTCGGACGTCGACGCCGTTGTCTCGCATCTCGGCCTGCGCAACGCCATCCACATCGGCCATTCAACAGGCGGCGGCGAAGCGACGCGCTACGCCGCGCGCTACGGCAAAGGCCGGGTCGCCAAGCTGGTGCTCATCGGCGCCGTGCCGCCGATCATGCTGAAGACCCCTGCCAATCCCGGCGGCTTGCCTATCGACGTCTTCGACGGCCTCCGCCAACAGCTGGCCGCGAATCGCGCCCAGTTCTATCGGGACCTCGCAAGCGGCCCCTTCTATGGCTACAACCGGCCGGGCGCCAAGGTGTCGCACGCCGTCATCGAGAACTGGTGGCGCCAGGGCATGATGGGCGGTGCGAAGGCCCATTACGACGGCATCAAGGCCTTTTCGGAGACCGACTTCACCGAGGACCTGAGGATCATCGACGTGCCGACGCTCGTCATGCATGGCGACGACGACCAGATCGTTCCAATCGCCGACTCTGCGCTGCTCTCCGCCAAGCTCCTGAAGAAGGGTACCTTGAAGGTCTACGAACGGTTCTCGCATGGCATGTGCACGACGCACGCCGACGTCGTCAATCCGGACCTTCTCGCTTTCATCAAGAGCTGACTTCCGCAAAGCCACATCGGCGCCGGCGATGTCGGGCCCGAAGACCAACCGCTCGTAACGCGGCACGGTTCGACCCCAGCCTCAGCCGCCCTCCGGCGTCTGAGGTTGCGGAACGGCCACGGTGCCCGCGAGCAGACGGTCCACGGCCGGCCGAACGTCGTCGCGCGCGATCACGAACAGGTGGTCGCCCGTCTGCAGCTCCGTCGACCCCCGCGGGACTATCATCTTCGCGCCGCGTGACACCATCGCCATGACCGCCCCGTCCGGAAACTCGAGATCCCGGACCGCGCGGCCCGCCAGTGGAGACCCGGTCACCACCTGGTAGTTCACGATGTCGGCCTTCACCTCGCGCAGCGCCAGCAGCTCGAGCGAGACCGGCGGCCTGGCCGGCCGCTCCTCCTGGAGACGCAGCCGCGACGCCAGCGCCGGCAGCGTCCATCCCTGCAGCGTGGCGGAGACCAGTACCACGAAGAAGACGACGTTGAAGATCAGCCGGCCTTCGGGCAGGCCGTACATCAGCGGGAAGGTGGCCAGGATGATCGGCACCGCGCCCTTCAGGCCCACCCACGCGATCAGCGCCTGCTCGCGCAACGAGAAGCGGAACGGGGCCAGCAGGGGCGCCACGGCGACCGGCCGCGCGATGAAGATCAGAACCGCGGCCACGAGCAGCGCAGGGCCGGCCGACGCGAGCAACTCGCTCGGCGTGCTGAGCAGCCCCAGAACGACGAACATCGCGATCTGACCCATCCAGGCGAGGCCGTCCATGAACCGGAAGGTGCCCCGCTGGAACACCAGCCGGCCGTTGCCGAGGACGATGCCGGCCAGGTAGATCGCGAGGAAGCCGCTGCCGCCGAGGACGGCGGCGACGCCGAACGCAATCAGGCCGCAGGCGGCGGCGAGCAGGGGATAGAGGCCTGCGGCGGTCAGGTTGATCCGGTTGATCAGGCGCGCGCCAGCCCACCCGCCTCCCCATCCGACGATGCCGCCAACCCCCATCTGGGTGACGAACAGTATTCCGAGGTCGGGGCCGAGTGACATGCGCCCGGTGAGGACCTCCACCAGCCCGATCGTCAGGAAGATGGCCATCGGGTCGTTCGAGCCGCTCTCGACCTCCAACGTGGCTGCCAGGCGGCTGCGCAACTGCAGTCCCTGAGAGCGCAGGACCGAGAACACCGCCGCGGCGTCGGTCGAGGCCACGATGCTCCCGAGCAGCAGGCCGACGAGCGGGGGAACCTGCAGGATCCATGCGGCTGCCAGGCCGGTGACAGCGGCGGTCACCAGGACGCCGAACGTCGCGAGGAGCGCCGCCGGCTTCCACGCGGCGGTCAGCGCCGCGGTCCGGGTCTGCAGCCCGCCGTCGAACAGGATGAGCGCGAGGGCGACGGTACCGATGGCGTGGGCCGTCCGGAAATTGTCGAAGGCGATCCGGCCGATGCCCTCCTCGCCGGCCAGCATGCCGACCACGAGGAAGAGCACGAGTACCGGCAGGCCAATCCGCGTCGAGACCTTGCTCGACAGGATGCCGACGAGGAGGAGTACACCCGCAAGGAGCGTCAGCTGGTCGACGAGGAACATGGCACCTTCGTTTATATCCGATCTGCTCCGGCTCGCCGGGGCCGCCGGCCAGCCGGCTCGTCACGTTCTGGCCTCGGCGGTGCCCCCCGGGGCCTGAGCTTGATCGACTGTCACGGATGGGCTTAGACCTCTTGGGCTCACGGCGGTCGATCGGGGACATCGACGACCCAGCAGCACGGCAAAGACCGCCCAGGTCGAAACGCATTTCCCGCCAGCGCCTTCGGCTGGTACCATGGCTGCCGCGTGCCCCGATGCCTGCCTGCGGGCGAGGGAACGTGCCGGCGGCCGGTGAGAACCCGTCAGACGAGGAGCGTTCCGTGAGTGATCCCGAGGAAGATACAGGGGAGAGTGTCCCCGAGGAAGATTTCGGCGCCATGTTCGAGGCCTCGCTCAAGGCGAAGCGCCTCGAGAGGGGCGACACGGTCGACGGCACCATCGTCGCCATCGGCCCGGAAGTGGCGTTCGTGGACGTTGGCGGCAAGGGCGAAGCGGTCATCGACATCGCCGAGCTGAAGAACGCCGAGGGAGAGGTCGAGGTGGCGCCGGGTGATCGCATCCAGGCGATGGTCGTGTCCACGGCGGGCGGCCTGACACTCTCGAGGAGATTGTCGGGAGGCGGCGCGACCGACCGGCAGCTCGAGGACGCGTATCAGACCCGTCTCCCCGTCGAGGGCAAGGTGGAGCGTGCGGTAAAGGGCGGCTACGAGGTGCGCATCGGCCGCCAGCGCGCCTTCTGCCCGAATCTCCCAGATCGACGTGCGGGGAGCCGACACGTCGGCCCACGAAGGACAGGTCTACCAGTTTCGCATCATCGAATACAAGGAGGGCGGCGCGAACCTCGTCGTGTCGCGGCGCGCGCTCCTCGAAGAGGAGCAGCGGGCGAACTCCACCGGCGTCCGGGAGTCGATCGTCGTCGGCGCGGTGATGACGGGTCGCGTCACCTCCGTGCGCGAGTTCGGCGCGTTCGTCGACCTCGGCGCCGGAGTCCAGGGCCTGCTCCACGTCTCCGAGATGGCGTGGTCGCGCGTGGCAGACCCTTCGGAGGTCGTGAAGGCCGGCGACGAGATCACCGTCAGAGATCCTCCGCGTGGACGAGGACAAGCAGAGGATCTCTCTCGGGCTGAAGCAGCTCTCGGCCGACCCGTGGTCCACGGTCCCGGAACGGTACGAAACCGGTCAGGTGCGCGTGGGCCGTGTCACGCGCGTCGCCGACTTCGGCGCGTTCGTGGAGCTGGAACCCGGCGTCGAAGCGCTGGCCCATTCCTCCACGTTCACTCCGACCGGGCGGTCGGGCGGGTGGGCGAGCCTGGTCGCTCCCGGGACGACGGGCGCATTCGAGATACTGACAATCGATCTCGAGAAGAAGCGGATCGGCGTCGCGCTCCTTCCAGAAGACTGGGCGCGTGGCGAGGCCACGCCAGCATCCCGGCCCGGCATCGTGCCGGGCGCGCGCCTGACCGGCAAGGTCGAGCGGCACGAGAAGTTCGGCGTGTTCGTGTTCCTGGCCCCCGGGCGGACCGGCCTCATCCCGTTGAGCGAGACCGGCGTCCCGAAGGAAGGGGACGTCCGCCGGGCGTTTCCCGTTGGAGCGGACGTCGAGGTCATGGTGCTGGAAGTTGACCCGGCCGGGCGGCGCATCCGCCTGAGCGCCAAGGCGGTAGCGGACGCTCGCGAGGCGGACGAAGTGCGCGAGTGGACGGAACGCGGAGATGCTCCCCCTGCGGAGGGCTTCGGCACGATGGCCGACAAGCTCCGCTCCGCGTTCAAGCCCCGGGAGAAGTGACACTCGTCTACGCTGAGGAGGTCCGGCATGCGTTCAAGCCTGCGGGCAATCGTTCTGCTGACCCTCGTTGTCGCCGCCGCACAGGTCCCGGCTGGTTCGCCGGCAACTCCAGTTCAGCAGCCGCCCGGCACCGCGGCCGCCGCTGCCAAGCCGGAGACGACGTCACTGCTGGGTGTGCCGCTGTATGCCGTGCAGCTGGCGCCCGAGGCGCGGGCGGCGGCCGAGGCGAGCCTGCAGAAGGCTCGCGAGGACCTGGCGAAGGCGCCGCGTGATGCAGGCGCGATCCTCTGGCTGGGTCGGCGCCAGGCCGTGGCCGGGCACGTGCGCGACGCGATCGACACCTTCACCGGCGGCATCGCGACGTTCCCGTCGGACGCCAGGTTCTACCGGCATCGTGGCCACCGCCACGTGACCCTGCGTGAGTTCGACAAGGCGATCGCCGACCTGGACAAGGCCGCGCAGCTCGTGGCGGGCAAGCCCGACGAGACGGAGCCGTCCACCGCGGACCCGAAGGTCCCGTCGAGCGAGACGCTGCACTACGCCATCTACTATCACCTCGGGCTGGCGCACTACCTGAAAGGGGACTTCGCCCGCGCGCTCCCGGTGTATCGACAGTGCCTGGCGGCGGCGAAGGGCAGTGACGACCTGACGGCCGGCGCGAGCGACTGGCTCTACATGACGCTCCGTCGGCTCGATCGCAAGGACGAAGCGGCGAAGGTGCTGGAGCCCATCGTCCCCGGGATGAAGATCAAGGACGACCAGCAGTACTACGACCGCCTGCTGATGTACAAGGGCCTGCGCAAGCCGGAAGAGCTGCTCGATGCGGGCGGCGACCCTGTCGCGGCCGCGACCCTCGCCTACGGCGTCGCGAACTGGCATCTTTACAACGGGCGCAAGGACGAGGCAAAGACGATCTTCCAGCGCATCATCACCGGGCCAAACTGGATGCCGTTCGGATTCATCGCGGCGGAGGCCGAGCTTGCGAGGATGAAATAGGGCTGCGGCTCAGGCCTGGCGCTCGACGCCGTCGATGGTGGCGTCGAGCCGGCCAGGGACCGGTTGCCGTGCCGCCTTCCGCCGCGCGAGCCAGTCCTGCAGGTGTTCCATGTAGATGTAGAAGATCGGCGTCACGAACAGCGTGAGCGTCTGCGAGACGACGAGGCCGCCGACCACCGCCAGGCCCAGGGGGCGGCGCGCCTCGGACCCGGCGCCCCAACCGAGGGCAATCGGCAGCGTCCCCATCAGCGCGGACATCGTCGTCATCATGATCGGCCGGAAGCGCACGCGGCACGCCTGGTAGATCGCATCGGCCGCGCTCAGGTTGTCCCGCCTTCGCGCCTCGATGGCGAAGTCGATCATGATGATGCCGTTCTTCTTCACCAGGCCCACCAGCATGATGATCCCGACGAAGGCGTAGATGTTCAGGTCGTGGCGGAACAACAACAGCGTCAGCAACGCCCCGAAGCCTGCGGCCGGGAGGCCGGAGAGAATCGTCAGCGGGTGGACGAAGCTCTCGTAGAGGATGCCGAGCACGACGTAGATCACGAAGATCGCAAGGGCCAGCACCCACCCGAGGCCCGTCATCGACTCCTGGAACGCCTGCGCCGTCCCCTGGAAGCTGCCCGCCACCGTTGCCGGTAGCGTCTCCCGCGCGACAGCCTGCACCTGGGCGACGGCGTCGCCCAGCGCGACACCCGGCCGGAGGTTGAACGACAACGTGACGGACGGGAGCTGCCCCGTGTGGTTCACCGACTGCGGCCCGGCCGTCTCGTGGGTCGTGACGACCGTCGAGAGCGGCACGAGCTTGTTGCCCGGGGCCTGCACGTACAGCATCGACAGGGCGGCCGGGTCCCGCTGGTACTGCGGCGCCACCTGCATGATGACCTGGTACTGATCGTCGGCCGCGAAGATCTGCGACACCTGCCTGGATCCGTACGCCGAGCTCAGGGCAAGTTCCACCTGGTCGACGGTCAGGCCGAGGGCGGCGATCTGGTCGCGATTCATCTCGACGGCGATCTGCGGATTCTTGATCTGCAGGTCCGACGTGACGTCCTCGATGCCGTCCACCGAGCGCAGCGCCGCCTCGAAGGCCGGGGCCACCCGGTACAGCTCCTCGGTGTCGGGGTCCTGCAGCGTGAACTGGTACTGGCTGCGCGTCATCATGCCGCCGATCCGGATGGCCGGCGGGTTCGTCAGGAACACCCGGACGCCCGCGATGCGGGCGAACTTCGGCCGCAGTTCGGCAATCACCTGTTCCGCGTCGAGGGACCGCTCTTCGCGCGGCTTCAGATCGACGTTCAGGCGTCCGCCCATCCCGCCGACGTTGGCGGTGTACCCGGCGACGTTGGGATCCCGCGCGAGGACGTCCATCACCTCTCTCACGCGCGCCACGGTCGCCTCGAAGCCCAGGCCCTGGAGCGTTTCGATCTGCCCGCTCAACTGGCCGGTGTCCACGCTGGGGATGAACCCCATCGGGATGGCGGTGAACAGGTACACGGTCCCGGCGAGCAGCAAGGCCAGAACCGCCATCGTGGCGCCCTTGAAGCGGATCGACTGCCGAAGCGCCCAGGAATACCCGCGGAGCCAGCCATCGAACATCCGCTCCATGGCGTTGAACACGCGGCCGTGGTGGATTTCGTGCGGGGCCTTCAGGAACCGGCTGCATAACATCGGCGTCAGGGTCAGCGAGACCAGCCCCGACACGAGAATCGCCGCCGCGATCACCACCGCGAACTCGTGCATCAGCCGCCCGACGACGCCGCCCATGAAGAGCACGGGGATGAACACCGCGGCCAGCGACAGGGTCATCGAGATGATGGTGAACGCGATCTCCTTCGACCCCTCGAGCGCCGCCTGGAGCCGGGTCTTGCCCATCTCCATGTGCCGGACGACGTTCTCCAGCATGACGATGGCGTCGTCCACGACGAACCCGACCGAGAGCGTCAGCGCCATCAGCGAGAGGTTGTCGAGGCTGTACCCGAGCTGGTACATCACGGCAAAGGTGCCGACGATCGAGAAGGGCAGCGCCAGGCTGGGGATGATCGTCGCCGACACGTTGCGGAGGAAGAGGAAGATCACGAGGACGACCAGGCACACGGTCAGGAGCAGCGTGAACTTCACGTCGTCCACCGACTCGCGGATCGGCTGCGCCCGGTCGCTGCGGATTCCCAGCTGCACCGAGGCGGGGAGTTGCTGCGCGAGATCCGGGAGCAGCGCCTTGATCCGGTCCACCACCTCCACCGTGTTGGTGCCGGGCTGTCGCTGGATCGCCAGGTAGATCGTGCGGGTGCCGTTGTACCAGCCGGCATTTCGCTCGTCCTCGACGCCGCCGTACACGCGCGCCACCTCGCTCAGGCGGACGGGGCTGCCGTTTCGGTAAGCCACCACGATCGACTCGTAGCTGGCGGCGTCGAGCAGCTGCCCGGAGGTCTCGACCACGAAGTTGCGGTCCGGGCCGTAGAGCGTCCCTGTGGGACGGTTCACGTTGGCCGCCGCGATCGCCTGCGCCACCTGGTCGATGCCTATCTGGCGCGACGCGAGGAGCAGCGGGTCCACGTCCACGCGCACGGCGAACTTCTGGGAGCCGAAAACGTTCACCTGGGCGACGCCGCTGACCATGGAGAGACGTTGCGACAGCAGGTTCTGCGCGTAGCGATCGAGCTGCGAGAGGGGCAGCGTCGCCGAGCTCAACGTCAGGAACAGGACCGGCGCATCGGCCGGGTTCACCTTGCGGAAGGACGGTGGGGAGGGCATCCCCGGCGGCAGCAACCGCTGGGCGCGCGCAATCATCGACTGCACGTCCTGCGCGGCCGCGTCGATCGAGCGGCTCAGGTCGAACTGGATGGTGATGTTGGTGCTGCCCTGCGAGTTGCTCGAGTTGATGGAACTCACGCCGGCAATCGTGGAGAACTGCTTCTCGAGCGGCGTGGCCACCGACGCGGCCATCGTTTCGGGGCTCGCACCCGGCAGGTTGGCGGTGACCTGGAGCGTGGGGAAGTCGACGGTCGGGAGGTCGTTGACCGGCAGCAGCCGGTACCCCATGGCGCCGAAGATCAGGATCGACAGCACGAGGAGGGTCGTCGCGACCGGACGGCGGATGAAAGGTTCGGCGACATTCATGGTCCTGTCCTCGGGAACCCTACTGGCGGCCCCGCGGAGCCCCCTGGCTCCGTTCGGCGACCCGGGCGCCGGGCGTCAAGCGAAGGTGCCCGTCGGTGACGACCTCCTCGCCGGCCGCGACGCCCTCGGCAATGACCGTCTCCGCCCCGCGCTGGCGATTGACCTTGACGGGCCGCAGCTCGACCGTCCGGTCGGCCTTGACCACGTAGACGAATGGTCCGTCCTGCGAGGCCTGCACCGCCGTCGCCGGGACGACGAGCGCGTTGGGGGTCGTCGTCAACTCCAGCGTGACCTGCACGAACGCGCCGGGCCACAACTGCTGTCGCGCATTCTCGAAGGTCCCCTTGAGGCGAATCGTCCCGGTTGTCGAATCCACCGTGTTGTCGATGAAGCTCACGGCCCCTCGCGCCGCGTCCGGGCTCGCGGATGCCGTCCCGTTGGGTCCGTTGGGGGAGATAAACGCGGGCGCGGCAGCCTGTGCCGGCTGGCCGCTGGCGACGAGGGCGGTGACCACGAGCGGCCTCTGCGCCTGGTAGCGGCGGATCTCCGGCAGGTGGCGGCCAGGGACCGAGAAGGCGACGTACACCGGCGACAGCTGGTTGATCACCACGAGCGGGTTGCTGTCGTTGGCTCGGACGAGATCGCCCGCGTGCGTTCCAAGGGCTCCCGTGCGGCCGGAGATAGGGGCCTTGATCTCGGCGTACTGCAGGTTGAGCCTCGCGTTTTCGACCGCCGCCTTGTCGGCCGCGACGGTCGCGGCCAGGGCCGCCACGCCGGCCTGCTGGCTCTCGTACTGGTCCCGCGCGATCAACCCGCGCCCGAACAGGTTTTCCGCCCGGGCCTGCTGGGCCTCGGCGTTGCTGAGCGTCGCGGTGTCACGCGACAGCACGGCCTCCGCCTGCCGCAGCGCGGCCTGGAAAGGCCGGGCATCGAGGCTGAACAGAGGCTGTCCCTCCCGGACGTCCTGGCCCTCGGCGAAATGGATGGCGCTCAACTGTCCGGTCACCTGGGCCCGCACCTCGACGGACGCGATGGCTTCGACCGTCCCGACGGCAGGCAGCGTGACCGGCATGGGCTTCTGCACCACGCGGGCGGTGACGACGGGCACGGCGCCAGCTGCGCCGCGCCCTCCTCCGGGGCCGGCGCCGCGCGATTCGGCGGGGCCCGATCCGTTCGGGCCCGGGGACGAACAGGCCGCCAGGAGAGGCAATGCGACCAGGGCAGCGAGAAGGCGATTGGTATGTGTCGGCATCGCAAAAAGCTTGCAGACAAAAAGCCTGCAGAAGAAGGTCGGCGGCATCAGCAGGATGGCTCGGCCCATTATCAGGCGTTCGACGCCGGCAGGCTAGTGCTTACTGAGCGCCACGGCCCCGGTCGAGCCGGCATCACGGCCGCGCGGGCGAGCCGGGCCGCGTTCTTGCGGCGGACCATCACATGGCTATAGCATGTATAGCTATGACTGATATAGACGCGCGCATGCTGGACCGGGAGATGAAGAAGGGTTCGGCCGAGCTCATCATCCTCTCGATCGTCGAGTCGCGCGCCCGGCACGGGTACGAGATCAGCAAGCTGATCGAGTCGCGGTCGGCCGGGCAGCTGAAGTTCCACGTCGCGTCGTTGTACCCGCTCCTGTACCGGCTCGAGGAGCGCGGCTGGCTGCACGGCAGGTGGGTGGAGAAGGCGGGCGAGCGGCGTCGCCGGTTCTACGGCCTCACGGCCGAAGGCCGGCGCGTCCTTGCAAGCCAGCGCCGCACCTGGAAGGCCTTCGTTCGCGCGATGGACTTGGTGACGGGAGTCGATCATGCCTGATTGGACCGAGCATCTGCGCCCGCGGCTGGCCTCGCTTCGGCTCAGCCCGTCCCGCGAAGCGGAGATTGTCGAAGAACTGTCGCAGCACCTCGACCAGAGATACGAGGAACTGCGAGCCGGCGGCCGGAACGACGCCGATGCACGGCGCCTGGCGACGGAGGAACTGCTCGACCGCGACGCCCTCGCCCATCACATGCGGCCCCTGCGCCAGGCGCACGAAGCGCCGCCGGTCCCGCCGGGCGTGCCCAGCCGATGGTCCCCGGGCGAGCTCTGGCAGGACCTGCGCTACACCGCGCGCATGCTGCGGAAGCAGCCGGGCTTCGCCGCGGTCGTCGTCCTGACCCTCGCGCTCGGCATCGGGGCGAACGGCGCCATCTTCGCGCTCGTGGACGCGACGCTGCTGCGCCCGCTTCCCTTCGGGCACCCCGATCGCCTCGTGCTGGTGTCGGAGCGAAGCGCAACGGCGTCCCGAGATCCAGTGTCGCCGCTGAACCTCCTCGACTGGAACGAGCGGAACCGCACGTTCGAGGTGATCGCCGGGTACGTCCCGGCCGTGGGCGGCATGGTGATGACGGGCGCGGACGGTCTCGCCGAGGATGTTCCCCGACAGTGGGTGACCGTCGGTATCTTCGACGCGCTCGGAATCCGCGCGGTCGTCGGACGCACGTTTCGTCCCGAGGATGACGCTCGAGGTGCGCGGGTCGTCGTCCTGAGCGAGACGTTCTGGCGGGCACGTTTCCACGCGGACCCGGGAATCGTGGGCCGCGACATCCGGCTGGACGGGGCCCCGTACACCGTCGTCGGTGTCGTTCCCGCCGGGTTCCAGTTGCTCGGCGGGACGAGTATCTGGGCAGCCCGGCCGATCCGCGGCGCGCCACCCGCCACGCGAAGCGCGTACGTGTTTCAGGCGGTCGGACGGCTGAAGCCCGGCGTCTCGCTCGAAGCCGCCAACGCCGACATGGCGGCGGTGGCCGACGGGTTGGCGCGGGAGTTCCCGAAGACGAACAAGGGGCGGGGCGTCACGCTCGAGCCGCTGCACGACGCGCTGATCGGCACCGAGCTTCGCTACACGTCGATGCTGTTCGTGGGGGTGGTCGGCTTCGTGCTGCTGATCTGCTGCGCCAACGTCGCCAGCCTCCTGCTCGCGCGCGCCTCGGTGCGTGCGCGGGAGTTGGCGATCCGCTCCACGCTTGGCGCTGCCCGGTCGCGCGTGATCCGCCAGTTGCTGACCGAAAGCCTCGTCCTCTCGATCCTGGGAGGTGCGCTGGGTCTGGCCGTTGGCGCGGCGATTCTGACCGTCGCGCCGTCACTGATTCCACAGGGCCTGTTGCCCGCAGCCGTGACGCTCACGTTCAACCTCCGCGTCGCGGCGTTCTGCGCCGCAGCGGCCCTGATCGTCGGGTTGCTGTTCGGCCTCGCGCCCGCGTGGCAGGCGACGAGGTTACCGCTGGCGCAGGCGATCGCCTCGGAAAGCCGGACCGCCACCGGCGGCGGCGGGAGAATCCGATCGCTGCTCGTCGTCGGCGAGGTGGCGACCGCCGTCCTGCTGCTGTTCGGCGCCGGGCTGCTGCTCCGGACGCTGCTGGCCGTGGAGCGCGTCGACCGAGGGTATTTCGCAGACCACGTCCTGACGATGCTCGTCGACCCGCTGGGTTCGCAGTACCCGACGCAGCAGTCGCTGCTTCGCTTCTTCGACGATGTCGAGCGGGAGATCATGACCGTTCCCGGCGTCCGCAGCGTGGCCTGGGCGAGCACGCTGCCGATGGGCGAATCCGCGGCCGGCCAGGCGTTCTTCGACGTCGTGGGTGACCCGCCGGTGGACGAGAGCCGGCGTCCCACCGCCGATTACCAGATCGTCAGCCCCGCGTACTTCCGGACGCTCGACCTTCCGATCGTCGGGGGCCGCGGCTTCAACGACCGCGATACTCAGGACGCCGCGCGAGTGTGCATCGTGAACGAGGCCTTCGTTCGCCGCCACCTTCAAGGCCGGCCGCCGATCGGCCTGCGCATCGCGACGCGGTGGTCCACGACGGAGCCACCGATCGAGCGGGAAATCGTCGGCGTCGCGCGCCAGGTGAAGGGCCGCCCCGACGAAACGGAAGACCTCCTCCAGATCTACGTCCCGATGGCGCAGGACCCCATGGACGACATCTTCATGCTGGTTCGACCGCAATCGGTTCGGGCCGCCGCACTGGTGCCATCGATCCGCGCGGCGATCGGCCGCGTCGACAAGCAGCAACTCGTGAGCACCAGGAACCTCATGACGCTGGAGGACGTCGCGTGGGACGCCACGGCCCGTCACCGCTTCCGGGCCGTGCTCGTCGTGACCTTCGCCGGGCTGGCGCTGGTGCTCGCGATGGTCGGGGTGTTCGGCGTCCTCGCGTACACCGTTCAACGGCGCGTGCGCGACTTCGGCGTGCGCCGGGCGCTTGGTGCCACCACCGGCGACGTGTTCCGCCTGGTTCTTGGCAGCGCGGTCCGCGTGATCGCGGCAGGCGCGGTCATCGGGCTCGCCCTGTCAGTGGTGTTCGGCCGGTTGCTGGCGACCATGTTGTTCGGTGTCCAGCCGCTGGACCCGGCGACGTTCGTGTTCGTGACGATCGCCCTGGTGCTCACCGCCGCCGTGGCTATCGCCGGGCCGGCCTGGCGCGCAACCCGTGTCGATCCCGCCATCGCGCTGCGAGGCGAGTGATCGGAGAACCCGGGAAGGCAAGTCATCCCACCTGTGTGCTTCGACCGGTAAGCGCGGCCGCCTGCCGGTCGATTCCATCGAGCCATCCGTCCCGTCAGCGCCAGAGCTTGCCACCGTCACGCCAGAGCTTGCGACACGGTTCGGCGTGTCGATCCGGCGCGCGCGCGGACGCGCCCAGACAGGGATGCGAAGGGGCGCCAGCAGCCCGGGTGGAGGTGCTCCCGGCGTTTGCGAAGGCCGTCCACGGACTTTCCGTCGGCGAGGACGTCTGGCTCCTGACCTGGCTGCACCAGTCCGAGCGGACGACGCTCGAAGTGCATCCCCGGGACGACGAGAGCCGGCCGCTTGCGGGCGTTTTCGCGACCCGGTCTCCAGACCGCCCCAATCCCATCGGCCTGCACCGCGTGCGTCTCCTGGCCATCGAGGATGGGCGCTGGCTGAGGGTGGCCGCGCTCGAAGCGATTGACGGCACGCCCGTCGTGGACATCAAGCCGGTGCTGACCGGGGCTCCGCTGGAGTCCGGGGCATCTCGATGAGGCCGTTCAGGTACGTCCGGGTTTCCAGCAGTGTCGACGCCACCAGGTCCGCGCCGGTGTCGCGCAACAGCTGCGTGCTCTCGTCCGCCAGTTCCGGCGGTCCCCAACGCCCGACCAGGATTCGCACGTTGGGGAGCGCGACGCGGAGTCTCCTGACGAGTACCGTGTCTTCGACGGCGGGCTGGGCGGCAAGTCGGCGAGGCACACCGCCGCGAATGTCTGCGCTTGCACCAGCGAGAGCAACTCCGTGAACGACAGGCGCGTCGTGGCAACCTCGAGGGTGATGGGCAAGTCGTCGAGCAGGTGCGTCAGCATCGCGAGCGCGAGCTCGTCTGCCGCCCCGTTGGTCGCGTAGCCCAACACTCGCAGCGGACGGAGCGGGGCCGGCATCGCCGAACGATTGGGCCCGGCGAATGGCGCCGGCCGCAGCCGCCTGATCCACTCGCCCGCGTCGGCGAGCAGCTCCCGCGTGGCTTCGATGACAGTCCCCTCTTCCTCGGGCGACAGGCGCTGCTCGAGGCGGTCGCGCTCGGCATGATTGAGCGCCGGCAGCAACAGCGCGTCGTACACCGAGTCCGGGGACTCGGTCTTGATATACCGCTCGATCAGATCGGCTGCCTCGGCCTGATCGCGAGCGAGGAGCCGCTGGTAGTAACTGTATTGCGGGGCAAGGGCCGGCTTGTCGGCAAGCAGCGTCCCCACGGCCTCCAGGCCGGGGACATGCTTGCCGAGGACGACCAGGCACACCGTCAGCGGTGTCGCCATCAGCAGGCCAAGCGGCCCCCAGAGCCAGGTCCAGAACGCCACCGAGACCAGCAGCGCCACCGGGGAGACGCCCGCGGCCCCCGCATACAGCACCGTCTCGAGCACGAGATTGGTGAACAGCTCGAGCACGACGAAGAGGCTGATCACATAGACCGGCACCGTCCAACCGTCCGTGGCGGCAAGGCTGACGAGGATCGGCGCTCCTGCACCGAGCACGGGCCCCACGTACGGAATGAACCGGAGCACCGCGCCGAGCGCCCCCCAGACGAGCGGATACGGCACCCCCAGGACGTAGAGGCCGACGCCAGCGGCAACTCCATAGATGAGGTTGACCAGCGACTGCATCAACAACTGCCGGCTGACGCGACTGCCCGCCTCGTCGAAGGCCTTCGTCGTGATCGCCAGCTGGCCGCGGCCCGCGAGCCCGAGCAGCCGGTCGCGCAGTTGCCGGCGCTCGAGCAGCATGAAGACGACCATCGCCAGCACGAGTCCGGCCGTGCCCAACGGGCGGACGATGGGGCCCAACCACGAGAAGCCCTGAAAGCCCTCGACCTGTCCCGAGGTGACAACGACGGGCCGCGAAGCCGTGCCCTGGGGCCGCGTCTCAGACTTTCCAAGGTCGGTCTTGATATCTTCGATCGTCTCCTGCAGCTTCTCGACCGACCCCCCTTTGCCCGCGCCGCGCACGTCGGCAATCTTCGCGAGGATGTTGACCCGGTACCGCGGAAGGTCCTTCGCCAGGTAGTCCAGTTGCCGCGCCAGGCCCCAGCCGGCGAGACCCAGCGTGCTGAACACCAGCACGACCATCGTCAAAACGGCGGCGACCCGCCCGATCCAGCGTTCGAGCCAGGTGACGGGAGGCGAGAGCACGAAGGTGAGCAGGACGGCCAGGGCGAGGGGCACGAGCACGGCTTGTGCCCAGTACAAGACCACCACCACCAGAACACACCCGGCGAACGTCACCCATCTCTTCACAGTCGTCCGCCTCGTCTCGCCCCAGCGCTCACCTGGTGGGTGTCGTGTTCACACCGAGCGCGCTGGGAGGCCGAGCCCCGGTTCGCGGGAAAAGGGGCGGGTGCCCCCAGTCTCTATCCCAGCGTAACGCACGGCGCCGGGGCGGAATGTGCAGTGCGGCACACCCACTGGGGGCCCAGCTTTACACTACGTCGCCCGCAAACGCCGTCGGGGTGAGCCCGAGCTCACCCGTTCGGGGCCAACCACGGTTGAGATGAAGGAGGAGATCCTGGCGCTAAAGTAGGTCTCAGGCCCGGGCAAGGCCTGGAGACATCAATGGCTGAAGACGTGTACGACGCGGTCGTGGTCGGCGCACGTTGTGCCGGATCTCCCGTTGCGATGCTCCTCGCGCGCAGCGGTTACAAGGTCCTCGTGGTCGATCGGGCGACGTTCCCGAGCGACACGATCTCGACTCACCTGATTCATCCCCCGGGAGTGGCCGCCCTGAGACGGTGGGGACTTCTCGATCGGCTGCTCGCGACCGGATGTCCGCCAATCCACACCTACGCCTTCGACATGGGACCCTTCGTGATCTCGGGGACTCCCGGCAGCACGCAGGAACCGGTGGCGTATGCCCCGCGACGGACCGTGCTCGACAAGCTGCTGCTCGACGCGGCGTCGGAGGCGGGCGCCGAAATCCGGGAGGGATTCACGGCCGAGGCGGTCGTGCACGAAGAAGGCCGCGTCGCCGGCATACGAGGCCACGCCAAGGGAGGCCGCGCGGTGACCGAGCGCGCCCGTGTGGTCGTCGGGGCCGACGGCATCCACTCGGTCGTCGCGCGGGACGTCGTCGCCGAGGAGTACCACGAGAAGCCGCCGCTGCAGGCCGGCTACTACACCTATTGGAGCGGCCTGCCGATGAACGGCGTTTTCGAGGCCTACGACCGCGGCGACCGATCCTGGGCCGCCTGGCCCACCAACGACGACCTGACCCTCGTCATCGTCGGCTGGCCCATCGCGCAGTTCGACGCGAACAAGACCGACATCGAACGCCACTACCTCCTGTCGCTCGAGCGGGCGCCCGCGTTCCGCGACCGGGTTGCGGCCGCGAAGCGTGAAGAACGGTTCGTAGGCATGGCCGTGCCGAACTACTTCCGCAAGCCCTTCGGACCCGGCTGGGCGCTCGTCGGGGACGCCGGCTACAACAAGGACTTCATCACGGCCCAGGGAATCCTCGACGCCTTCCGCGACGCGGAACTGTGCGCGAAGGCGCTCCATGAGACGTTCGCGGGGGGGCGGTCGTTCGGGGATGCGATGGGGGCGTACCAATCGGCGCGGGACGAGCACGTGCTCGCGATGTACGAGTTCACGTGCGAGTTCGCCTCCTACATACCGCCAACGCCCGAGAAGCTGCAGGTCATGGCGGCGATTCACGGCAACCAGGACGCGATGGACGGTTTCGTGCGGATCTTCGCGGGCCTGACGTCGCCCGCCGAGTTCTTCTCCAGGGAGAACGTCGGTCGGATCCTGGCCGACGCGGCCCGCGCGGGGGCTTTGCCCCGTCCGCAGGCTTGACGGGGACGAAGGCGCAGGTGAGGTCGACTCTGGCGGTCCAGTTGACGTCCTGTCTGCCTGCGGCAACAATCGCGCCCATGAAGATTTACCTGGCCTGCACGGTCCGCGGCGACCGCGGCGCGCTTGGCGGTGTCCGCATGATCGCCGAACACGTGCGCGCGGCCGGTCACGAAGTGCTCACATCTCACCTGCTCGAAGACGACGTGGATGCCTCGGAGAGCAGCTTCTCCAGCCAGGCCGTCTTCGAGCGGGACCTCCGTTGGCTCGACTCGTGCGACCTGCTGGTGGCGGAGGCGTCCGGTTCCAGCTACGGGGTGGGCTTCGAGGTGGGGTACATCCTGGGGCGTGCGGCCACGACGGGCCAGCGCGTCGTACTGGTGTACGACCGGGCACGGGAAGGGGCGATTTCCCGTTTGATCTCCGGCAACACCCACCCGGCTTGCATGGTGCTGGCCTACGAGAACGTGCAGCAAATCGGCGCATTTCTCGCGAGGCACGTGCCGGCCAGCCGACAGGCGCCGGATGCCGAGTCGTCTGTCGCGACGACTCTTCACGACTGAATGCCAGGCCTCCTTCCCGCCGATGTAGCGTTCGACCTGGACGCGCGAGCCAGTTCCGGCGGGATCGAGTCGGCACACCCGATCACGATGACTGGGCGGGTTGACCGCCAGCGCATGCAGGGCAAGGTCCGCGGCGGCGGCGCGCTCGTCGAGGTGCGGTCCTCGTCTGGCGGCATCCGGATTCAGTGACCGGGGGTCGGGTGACTTTTGTGGTCCCGCCTTCGCCCCGGGGCTTCGGCGGGCAAGCGGGCGACTTTGGAGGTCGGGCGACTTTCTCGACCCGGGTGGCTGTGTCAGGCTAGACTTCCGGGATGAACCGTCGGCTACAGTCGCGTCTCGTTGTCATTCTTGCCG
Organism: uncultured Acidobacteriota bacterium; assembly: GCA_963744445.1. GTDB lineage: Bacteria > Acidobacteriota > Vicinamibacteria > Vicinamibacterales > Fen-181 > CAVUTP01. The sequence continues at coordinate 12,307 of CAVUTP010000005.1, read as the reverse complement.
CGATGGCGCTGCTCGGCTCGGCGTCGGCCCGTGGCCAGGTCGCCCGGCCCGACCCTCTCACCCCTCTCGACTTCCTCGTTGGCAAATGGACAAGCCGGTCCGACGGCCAGCCGGGCGAGGGGACAGGCGAGCGCGAGTACGTCCGCGTGCTGGGCAGGCGTTTCCTCCAGGCGCGCAACACCGCCACATACCCGCCGCAAGCGAAGAACCCCAAGGGTGAGAAGCACGAGGACATCGGGCTCTTCAGCTTCGACAGTGCCAGAAAGAAACTGGTGCTGAGGCAGTTTCACGTCGAGGGATTCTTCAACCAATACGTGGCCGACCCGCCTGCCCAGACTGGCGTGCTCGTCTTCACGACGGAGGCCATCGAGAACATCCCTCCAGGCTGGCGCGCACGCGAGACATATACCTTGCTCGGGCCAGACGAGGTCGAGGAGCTGTTCGAGCTGGCGGAGCCGGGGAAGGACTTTCAGCTCTACTCGCGCACCCGGCTCAAGCGCGTTCGCTGAATGCGGGCAGCACCAGCAGCCATGCCGCTCCGGACAACCACGAACCAGGGGTCGTCGTCGGGACAAGGCGTCGCTCGCGAGGTCTGGCGCATGCCGCGGGCCGGGTCGCTCAATGCCTTGCGCCTCGAGCGTGAGGAACTGCCGCCGCCCGGTCAGGGCGAGGTGCGAATCGCGGTGCGGGCGGCGGGCCTGAACCTCGCGGACGTCTTCGCGTGCCTCGGCCTCTACTCGGCGACCCCGTCCGGCGCATTCGTGCCAGGCCTGGAGGTGGCTGGCGTCGTCGAGGCGGTAGGGCCGGACGCCGGGGGGTCGATTGGCCCTTCCGCCGTCGCACTTCGAACGGGCGACCGCGTGATCGGCCTCACCCGCTTCGGAGGCTACGCCACGTCGCTGAACGCAGACGCGCGTTACGTGCGCCGGCTTCCCGAATCCTGGTCCTTCAACGAGGGCGCCGCCTTTCCCGTGCAGGCCCTGACCGCCTGGCACGCGGCGCATGTCCTCGGGCGTCTGCAGCCGGGAGAGTTCGTCCTGGTTCACTCGGCAGCCGGCGGCGTGGGCCTCAACGCGCTCGCGCTCCTCGAACGGGCCGGGGCCCGCGTGCTCGGGACGGTCGGCAGCGAGGCGAAGCGCGGGTTCCTCGTGGAAGGGTACCGGCTGAAGAAGGAGCAGGTGATCGTTCGCGACCGGCGGCGCTTCGGAGACCAGTTGGATCGCGCGTTGCGGGCGGCCGGCGCCGACGCGCTGGACTTGGTGCTCGATGGTGTCGGCGGCCCGTATTTCGAGCCCGCCTACCGGAAGCTCCGGGCGGGCGGACGGTATGTGTTGTTCGGGGCATCTGACTTCATGCCGGCCGGCGACGGCCGTACTGCCCTCCGGCTGCTGCCCCGCTACCTCAATCGGCCCTGGCTCGACCCCCTCGGGATGATCAACACGAACCGGATCGTCGCCGGATTCAACCTGATCTGGCTCTGGGACCGCCTCGACGATCTCTCCACGACCTACGACAGAACCGCAGCCGCCTTGCCCGACCCTCCGTTCGTCGGTCGCGTCTTCCCGTTCGCGGAAGCCCCGGCCGCGCTGCGCTGGCTGAAGGCCGGCGCGAGCGTCGGGAAGGTGGTTCTCGAGACCCCCTGAGCTCGAATCTGAACGCGCGTGGCGACTTTCGCGATCGGGCGACTTTCGCGGTCGGGAGACTCCACATCGAACGCCTCGACGCCCCCGGCGCTCACTCCCAGCGCAGCGCCTCCAACGGATCCTGGCGGGCGGCCCGCCGCGCCGGCAGGTAGCAGGCAAGCAGGGCCACCGTCGTGAGCAACGCCAACGTCGCCAGGTAGCTCACCGGATCCAGGGGCCCGATCCCTATCAACTGCGAGGCGACCAGCTGAGTGACGGCAGCAGCTGCAAGGACGCCAAGCACCAATCCGATTGCCGTGACAAGCAGTCCCTGCCTGATCACGAAGGTCACAATCGTCCAGCGGTCCGCGCCAAGCGCCATCCGCACCCCGATCTCGTGCGTGCGCTGGCTGACCAGGTGCGCGAGGACGCCGTACAGCCCCGTCGTCGCCAGCAGCAGCGCCATCACTCCGAACATGCCGAGCAGGACGGCCGCCATGCGCACCATGAAGACGCTCAACTGCAGGTGCTCGGCCATCGTCTGGACGTCGAACACCGGGACGCGCGGGTCGAGTGCGCGGACCCGCTTCTCAATCGAGGCCATCAGCCCTCTCGGGTCGGCATCGCTGCGCACCACCAGTGTCACGCCGGGGCGGTAGGCCTGGTACAGCGGGAAGTAGACGAACGGGCGAGGAGCCTCGTTCAACGTCTGGTACTTGCCATCACGAACGACGCCGACGACCTGCACCGTCTCCTTGCCGAATCGGACCCGGCCGCCGATGGGGTTGCGGCCGCGCCAGTATCTGCGAGCCGCAGTCTCGTTGATCACGATCACGTCCGGCGCGCCCGGGGCGTCGGTCTCGTCGATGACCCGGCCCGCAACCAGGGGGATGCCCATGGTCTCGAAGTACCGGGGCGCCACCCGGCTGTAGGTACAGCGCGATCTCCTCGTCCTTCGCCCGCGTGTAGCCCTCGATCTCCCCCGCAGTATCGCTTCCGCCCAGGTGCAGCGGCACCTGGTCGATCAGGCTCGCGCTGCTGACACCCGGCACGCTCGACGCGCTCTCGAGCAGGGACCGGAAGAAGACGGGGCCGCGGGTTGCGTCGTAGCCGGCAGGAAGCAGGTCCACGGTGGCAATCACGCCGTTTCGCAGCGAGAACCCGGGGTCCACCGCCTGCGCGTTCTGGAGCGTTCTCAAGAACAGGCCGGCCGTCACGAGGAGGACGAGGGAGAGGGTGACCTGCACGACCACCAGGCCCTGCCGAAACAGCCCGCGCCGCGCGGGGTGGCCGGTGGCACCGCCGGTGTCCTTCAGGGCCGGCACGAGGTCGGTCCGGGTCGTCTGAAGGGCGGGGGCCAGGCCGAAGACCAACGCTGTGCCGAGGGACAGGGCCATCGAGAACAGCAGCACCCTTGGGCTGACACCGGCGTCCACCAGCAGGGGGAAAGGCGTTGGCGGCAGGAACCAGACCAGGGAGCCCGCGGTCCAGCGGGTGAGCGCCACCCCTGCCACGCCCCCCAACAGCGCGAGCAGCGCGTTCTCCGTGAGCAGCTGCCGCACCAGCCGCCAGCGGGTTGCGCCGACCGCGAGACGCACGGCAATCTCCCGCTGCCGGGAGGACGCGCGCGCGAGGAGGAGGCTGGCGATGTTCGCGCACGCGATGAACAACACGATGCCGACGACCGCCATGAGCACGGCGAGCACCGGCGCCATCATGCCGCTCGCCTCCTGCGGCGCCCGCCACAGGGGGTAGACGGCCACGCCGCGAACCACGGCCCCAGGGTACGCCTCCGCAACCTGACCGGCCACGACAGCAAGGCCCGCCTGGGCGTCGGCCACCGTCGCCCCCGGCGCAAGCCGCGCGAGCACCTTCAGCCAGCCGTTGCCCCGGGCGTTCAGCCGGTCGCCGGGCACGATGGCGGACTGCATCATCATCGGAACCCACAGGTCGACGGCAACGCCGATGTTGGTGCCCTGGAACCCGGCGGCCGCAACCCCCACCACGGTGAAGGCGCGCTCGTTCAGGAGGACCGTCCGGCCCACGACCGACGGGTCGGATCCGAAGCGGCGCTCCCAGAAACGATGGCTCAGCACCGCGACCGGGTGCGTTCCCGGCGTCCGATCCTCCTCGGGACGGAACGTCCGGCCGTAGGTGGCGCGAACGCCAAGGACGTCGAAGTAGTTGCCGGACACCAGGACGCCCCACGCGCGATCCGCCTGGTTGCCCTCCCGCAGCGTCGCCGCTTGAAGGCTATAGCAGAGCAGCCCCTCCACCGACGAGGGGCGGCGATTGCGGAAGTCCGCGTAGTTCGGGTAGGAGATGCTCAGGTTCGAACGGGTTCGGGTTGCCGCGTGCACGGCCACGACCCGATCGCCGTTGGCGACGCCGGGCAGCGGTCGCCAGACCAGCGCCTCGACCCAGCTGAAGATCGTGGCGTTGGCCCCGATGCCGAGGCCGAGCGTCACGACCGCAAGGGCCGTGAAAGCGGGGCGCCGGACGAGGAGACGCACGGCAAAGCGGATGTCCTGCACGAGCATATCCACTCTCCACTCCTGTGTGCGAAGCCAGACGGCGTGGCGGATGGCGCCAAGGGATTGACCGAACAGGTCGAGAGCAGCGAGATGGCTCGCGGCGTTCCGGCGCTCGAGGTAGCGCCAGTACGCGAGTACGTCCGCGGACCACTGCGCGGCAAATGCGCCTCGCCGCCACGACGGTGCGAGGCGCGAAGCGAGGCCGACCAGCGTGAGGGCGAGGCGGATGGCCGGGTGGGTGTTCGGCTGCACGCTGGCCTCCCGTCAGGCTTGGCCCGGGCCGGCTTGCGGTTCGGGCCGGGGCAGCCGGGCGAACCCCCGGTGACGCTCGAGGGCCTCGGCCAGCACGCGTTCGCCCACGGCGGTGAGCCTGAAGTACCGCCTGGGTGGCCGCTTCTCGCGGTGCGCGAGCTGCTGGTCCTCCCAGCTCGACTCCACCAGCCCGAGGCTCTCGAGCCGGTCGAGAGCCGGGTAGACCGAGCCGCTGGTGAGGCCGGTCGTGTCCATGATGTCGAAGCCGAATCGACTGCCGGACGCGACGGCGTGGAGAATGGCAACCGAACCAAGGCTCAGCCTGAGAGGTTTGGCCACGAGTCACCTCGAAGGGCGGGCGGGGAAGCCTGCCTGCGAATTGCCGGGGCACCGAACCGAGCGCCAACCTATGTTGGTTGTCGCTATAGCCATTGGACGGGTCTCGCCGCCCTGGGGTTCCCAGAAGCGCGGAGGTCGGGCGACTTTGAAGGTGGGGCGACTTTCCGGGTCGGGTGACTTTCGAGGTCGGGTCACTTTCGGGGGTCGGTGACGTTCGGGGGTCGGGCGACTTGCGACCGGCCGGCACCGGGGGGCGGGCTCGGCCCTGCCCCTCCCCCCGGTCGTCGGCGGCACTCGGCTGGTTCCGCCCGTCAGTCAGCCTGTGGCATCGCCTTCTTGAACAGCGGGGCAACGTCCCTCTTGCCCCGGTCGAGGAACGACACGCCCCTGTCCATCCACTCCGGCCGCGGCCTTCCCAGCAGGTAGTGGTCGAAGAACTCGTCCATGTGCACGGTCCAGTGCTTCATGTTGTCGCGGCTGCGGAGGCCATGGCGTTCGCCGTTGTAGGTGAACATGTAAGCCTCCTTTCCCAGCCGGCGCATGGCCATGTTGAACTCGATCCCCTGGTACCACGGCACCGCATCGTCCTCGTCGTTGTGGATGGTCAGGTACGGCGTCTGGACCTTCTTCACCCAGAAGATGGGCGAGTTCTCGATGAACTCGAGTGGAGCATCCCAGGGCGGCGCGCCGATGCGGCTTTGCGTCTTCTGGTACTGGAACTGGCGGACCATGCCGGTTCCCCATCGGATCCCGCCGTACGCGCTGACCATGTTCGAGACCGACGCGCCCGCTTCCACGGCGGCGAAGAGGTTCGTCCGCGTGACCAGGTGCGTGATCTGGTAGCCGCCCCACGAGTGTCCCTGGATGCCGATGCGCTTCGGGTCGATGAAGCCCATCGCCACCACCGCGTTGACGGCCGGGATGACGCACTTCTCGGCACTCTCCCCCGGGAACCCCGTCTCGTACACGATGTCGGGGCGGAGCAGGACGTAGCCGTTGCTGACGTAGCGCGTGACGTTGATGCTGGTGCCGACGTTCGGTGCGCTGTAACTGTGCAGCCCTTGCGTCAGCTCCTCGTAGATGTAGACCATCAACGGGTACTTCTTGGAGGGGTCGAAGTTGTCAGGCTTGGTGAGGATGGCCGGCAGCTTCTTCCCGTCGGCATTCATGTACTCGATAATCTCGGAGCGGCCCCACACGAAGTCTGCCTGCTGCGGGTTTGCATTCGACACCTTCTTCATTTCGCGGAAGGCCGTGTCGCTGACCCACAGATCCGGGAACTCCTCGAAACGCGAAAGCGTGAAGACGATCGTGTCGCCCTTCGTCGCCTTCGTCAGGGCGCCGAAAGCCTTGTCCAGCATCACGATCTTCTCGGGCGCCGCCGTGCCCGGCCAGGCCAGCCGGTAGAAGCCGGTCGCTCGCGTCCGGTCGTTGGTGGCCGACAGGAGCAGCGGCTTGTCGGTCGGGATCGTCCGCTGTTCGGGATCGAGGGACCGGTAGCGGAAGACGAGTCCCTGCTTGCGGCCCTCGCCGCCGGTGATCATCCTCGCCTGCGTCCCGTCAGGCTTGACGTCCCAGATGTCGAACTCGTCGTAGAGCAACAGCGACTGATCGTTCGCGGTCCACCCGCCGGCGCCATAGGGCCCGGGCAGGTCCGGCGTGTTGTTCTCCTGCTGGAACCTCACCTTCAGCTTCTCGGTGAGGTTGACGCGCACGCCGTCGGCGACGCGGTAGCTGTACCAGTGACCGTTCCGCTCGTCGAAGTAGAGGAGGTACTTGCCACCCGGCGAGAGCTGCGTGCCCGCGCTCCCCCAGTGCTCGAGCACTTTCTGGGGTTTCCCGCTCCCGAGATCGACCAGGAACACGTCGTTGTACGCCTGGTCCCACGACAGCTCCATCCGATACGGCAGGTCGGACATCCCGATGGCGAGCGCGGCATCGTCGCCAGGATTCACGGTCGGCAGATCCGCGGTCGCAAGCTGCATGAAGCGGCGGTCGGCGAGATGGACCACCGCGCGGTAGCTGCGCGTTCGCTCCTGATCGGCGCGCACCTTCTGCATCGGCTGGATGAGCGGATCCTTGGAGTACCAGAGATCGACGGCAGTCGGGGCCGGCGTCTTGGGATCTGGTTCCGGCGGCGGTGTCGGGGCCGGAGGCGGCCCGGTGGCGAGGAAGAGCATCGCCCCGTCCCTGGAGAAGCGGGGTGCGAAACCGTCGACAACCACGCGTCCGGCCGGCACGCCCGGGGTCGACGCCGACACCAGTTCAATGGCGCTCCCCGTGGCGGCTCCCGGGATGGGATTGCTCGCGGCTGGCGTGGCTGCCGCCGTGGCGCCAGCGGGCGTCTTCAGGGCGGCTCCGGGAGCTGCATCCTTCGGGCGTGTCGCCCCGCGGGAAACGGCCGCGCCTGCGACTGCCCCACCGGTCGCTACAACGCCGTCGGCCCTCCAAAAATAGAGCCGGTACGGCGCAACGGGCTTGTCTGTACTCTGCCTGGTCGCTCAGGAAGGCCACCTGGCGCCCCGCCTCGTCGAAGGTCAGGCTCTTGTAGTGCCCGCGGCCCGCGAGCAGCGTGGTGACGCTGCCGTCGCTCAGGCGACGCAAGAAGGCCCCGTCCTTGGCGGCGTCGGCCGACGAGGTGGCGTAGGCAAGCCAGTGGCCCTTCATGTCGAAGAGGTACTCGGTGACTTCCGCAATCGTCAGTTCCTCGGCCGTTGCCAGGTTGCGCAGGATCAGGTCGGAGCCCGGGTCCTTGCGCCTCTCGCGTGATCCGCCCTGTCCCTGGGGCCGCTCGGCCGCCGGCGCCGCCCCGCGCCCGCCCGCGCCCGCCGGTGGTGTTCCTCCGCGCCCGCCGCCGGCACCGCCGCGTCCGCCCAGAGCGCCCCCGCGTCCGCCGCCGCCGCCACCCGCACCCCCCACACCTTTGTAGTAGGCAAGCCAGGCGGAGGACTCCTCGGGCAGCAGGAAGCTGCCGACCTTCTCCACGGTCGTCACCTTGCCATCGGCGAGCGTCATGATGCCGAGGCCTGTACGCGGCTGGTTCCGCTGTCCCGAGGCCTGACCGCCGCGGCCTCCCGTCTGCCCGCTGCCGGGTTGCCCACCTGCCGTCTGCGCGCCGCCTGCCTGTCCCTCGGAAGAGCGGCTTTGCTGCAGGCGTTCCTTCTCTTCCTCGGCCTTCGTCTGGGCGATGGTGAAGACGCAGAACCGGCCGTCCTCGGAGAAGGTGGGCCCGGTGCCCCTCGGGTGGCGATGCTCCTGACCGCTTCGCACGTTGCGGACGACCAGTTCGCCGTCCTCCGCCTGCGAGGTGACCGCGTAGGCCAGCCACTGGCCATCGGCAGACAGCCGGGTGCCCTGGATGGAGCGCCAGTAGTCGACGACGTCGTAGGACAGGGGACGCTTGGCGCCGGCCGGCGCCTGTGCGGTCAACAGTCCCTGGAGCGTGACGAGTGCGCCAAGGGCGAGCACGAGCGCGCACCAGCGCATTGGTCTTCGCATGATGAACTCCTGCTGGGGGACGTGGAGATGCGGCGTTGCGCCGCGGCCGGCCCATTATGCACGAAGAGGCAGTGACGAAAGGTGCTGAAGATCTGGTTGCCGAGCGCAGGCGGCAGGTGGGCGAGCGGTTCAATATCCGCGGCTTCATGGACGAGTTCGAGGCGGCCGGCTTGATCCCGATGTCGCTGATCCGCTGGGAGCTGACGGGGAAGGGGCCGGGGTATTAGGGCCCGACCTCGAAAGTCACCCGACCTCGTCCGGCCGGGGCCGGGCCGGCGGATGTCCGGCCCCGGGCACTCGATTCATCACCGGCTCCGGATGAGGGGCACCGGGCCGGGCCGCCTCCTACTGCAAACGAAACGTGACCGTCACGGTCATCACCACCGCGATCGGCACCCCGCTGAGCACCGTCGGGGTGTATCGCCACTGGCGTACGGCCGCCAGCGCCGCTTCGTCCAGCAGCGGTACCGATTGGAGCACCCGCACGTCGCGAACGGCCCCGTCCGGGTTGATGACCGCCTCCAGGATGACCACCCCTTCAATCTTGGCGGCCCGGGCCAGTTCGGGGTAGACGGGGGCGACGTAGACGGTCCGTTGCGGCTGCTTCAGCGAAGACAGGCGGACGGGCGCGGCAGGAGCCGGCGGAGGCGGCGCGTCCGCGACCGCCGCGGCGAGCCCGGTGCCGTTCTCGACGCCTGGAACGACACCCTTGTCGACAGTCAGGTCAGGAGGAGGGACAGTCCGGTCAATTCCGTCCTCCGGCAGGATCTGTGACGGGGCAACAGGCGGTGCCGCCTGCGGGTTCTGCTGCGGCAGCGCCGCCGCGGTGCGGGGCCGCGCGGGCGCGGGCGGGTTCGGGGGTGTTGGCACTGTTGCCGTCCACTCCAGTTCCTCGATCGGCGGCTGCGGCAGGATATCCGTGGCCAGCAGCGGGATCACCACCAGCGCCAGCACCAACAGCACGTGCACGATCACGGAGATGGGGAGGGCCGAGAGGCGACGGCCGGCAACCTTCGCGCGGCCCTCAGGGACGGGACGGAACAGGTCCAACGACATGGCGCACCTCCAGGAAGGGTCGGTTCGACCGCCTGCCGACGTGGTGGAGAGCGCTCTCTGTCTCTACTCGTTTTGACACCGGCGGGACCGCCGGGTTCCTTGTGCAGGGAGGAGCCCGAAAGTCACCCGACCAGGAAAGTGGCCCGACCAGGAAAGTGGCCCGACCAGGCTCGGGGCGCACCGCAGGTGGAAAGCCGAAGGCGGACAGCGGGAGGCGGCGGGCGCGCGGCGGCGGGCGCACGGCGGAAGGCAAGGCGGCGGGCGGAGGGCGTAAATCGTTGCCCTACCGACCCCCGCCGTGAGCGCGTGATCTCCGCCTACCGCGCTCCGCCTACTTCTCCGGGAACAGGAACACCTGCACGTAATTGCTGGTGTCCAGGAACACGCGCGCCGCTTCCTGCAGCCACGCCGGCGACAGCTTCCGGTAATCGTTCGGCCGCGCGAAGAAGTCCCCGACGTCCTCGCCCGTCTCGTACCGGTCGGAAATCTGCCCCGCGAGGTTCGCGTTCTGCGCCATGTCGCTTTCGTGCCCCCGCATCAGCGCCTCGCGCGCGTCCGCCACCTCTCGCTCCGTCGGGCCGCTGGCCCGCAGCGCCTCCAGCTCGCGCAGCACCGTCTTCATCAGTTCCTCGGCGCGCTCCGGGTCGCACCCGAACTCGATCGACAGGCTGAACCGCGGCACCGGCACCTTCGAGGCTCCCGAGTCGATGGACACGCCGTACGTGCCGCGCAGCGCCTCGCGCAGCGTCTGCCGCAGCCGGTTGTCCAGGATGATGCCCAGCGCGTCGAGCGCCACGCGGTTGCGCGTGCTGTACTCGACCGGGCCGCTGAACACCAGGCTCGCCTGGCTCTTCGGCTCGATCCCCTTGCGGACAATCTTCGTGACGACCCCCTTGGGCGGCACGATCCCCACGTCGCGCCAGGTCTCCTTCCGCCCGGTCGAGGGGAGCGAGCCGAGGTACTGCTCCACCAGCGGCTTCAGGGTGGCCGGGTCGAAGTTGCCCGCGAAGACGAACGTGAAATCGCTCGCGTCGGCAAACCGGTCCTTGTAGAAGGCGAACGACTTCTGCAGGTTCATCTCGTTGACGCGCTCGGGCGTCATCGGCTGCGCGCGCGGGTGGTCCTGCGCCAGCGTCCTGCGCAGCGTCTGCCGGAACGCCCACTCGGGGCTCGCCTGCTGGTTGGCCAGCATCGCCCGCATCTGCGACTGCATCACGCCGAAGATCGTCTTGTCGGCCCGCGGCTGCGTGACGGTCAGGTAGATCAGCTGGAACATCGTCTCGATGTCCTTCGGCGACGCGCCGCCCGCCAGGCCCTCGAACTCGTCGTCGATGAACGCCACGACCTGTGCGGCCTTGCCAGACAGCACGTTCCGCAGCCCGATCGCGTCGAACTTCCCGAGCCCGCTCGCGCCGATCACCTGGGCCGCCGTCATGGCCGGGACGTAGTCCTTGTCGCTCGCCAGCGAGGTCCCCCCGGGGCTCGTGGCCCGGAACACCACCTCGTCTTCCCGGAAGGTGGTCGGCTTCAGCACCACCCGGACGCCGTTTGACAGCTTCCATTCGGTGATCCCGTACGCGATCCGGTTCGTGGACTCCACGACAGCCCCGGGCTTCGGCGGCTGATCGAGCAGTGACTGCCCGCTCGCCACGTCCACGTACGCCTTCACGTCGGCCTCCGCGGCGCGCTTGATCACCGCGGCAAGCTTCGTGGCGTCGGGCACCCCGAGACCGGGCTTGCGGGGAGCATTCACCAGCACGACGCGACTCCCGCCGGCCCACTCCTTGGCGACCTTGTTGATCTCCTCCACCGTGAACTCGGGCAGGAACCGCTGCACCAGGCCGAACTCGTACGTGATGCCCGGGATGGGCTCCTTCTGCGCGAAGTTGCGGATGTATTCGTCCGCGAGGTCCGCGGACTCCTCCTTGCCGCGCTCGGCGAACGCTGCCTCGTACGCGCGCAACACGCTCCTGCGCTGCCGGTCCAGCTCGCCCGCCGTGAAGCCGAGCCGCGCCGCCCGGGAAGACTCGGTCACCAGCGCCTCGAGGCCGCGCTCGATGCCGTCCTCGGGCACGAGCGCGAGCAGCGTCGCCGCTTCCTTCGTCCGGACGAAGATGCCCCGAGAGGCGCCCGCCCGCAGGAACGGCGGGTCGGCCTTGAGCGTCAGCTCACCGAGCCGGTTGTCCAGCATGCTCGAGTAGAGGCGCTCGAGCTGCTGCTGCCGGTACGCACCGACCGTGGTCTGGTCGCGCAAGGGGAGCATGTTGTACAAGCCCACGCTGGTGATCGTCGCCTCGGGGTCGGTCGCCACCGCGAACCGGGTCTCGGGGTGGTCGGGGACCTCGAACGACGGTCGCGGCCGCGCGCGCACGACGCCGGGGATTGCGGCGAAGTGCTGCTTGATCAGCGCTTCGACCGAGGGCTTGTCGAAGTCGCCAACCGCGATCACGGCCATCAGGTCCGGCCGGTACCAGTCCGTGTAGAACCGTTTGAGGGCTTCGGGCTTGAAGCTCTGCAGGCTCTTCTGGGTGCCGATCGGAAGTCGCTCGGCGTAGCGCGACCCTTTCAGCAGGATCGGGAACTGCTCGTCCTGCATCCGGCGTTGGCGCCGCGTCCCTGCCGCCACTCCTCGAGGACGACCCCGCGCTCCTTGTCGATGGCCTCGGGATCGAGCGTCAGGTTGTGCGCGACGTCGGCGAAGAACATGAACGCCTTGTTCATCGCCTCGCGGTTGTCGGTTGGCACGTGCAGCACGTAGACGGTCTCGTCGAAGGACGTGTTCGCGTTGACGCCCGGCCCGAGCCGCATCCCGATCGACTCCATGAAGGAGATGAGGTCCTGCTTCGCGAAGTTCTTGCTCCCGTTGAACGCCATGTGCTCGAGCACGTGCGCCAGGCCGACCTGGTCCTCGTCCTCGACCACCGACCCCACCTTCACCACCAGGCGAAGCTCCGCTCGCGCGGCGGGACGCTCGTTGGTGCGGATGTAGTAGCGCAGGCCGTTGGA
>CAVUTP010000004.1:0-13203 GCA_963744445.1 uncultured Acidobacteriota bacterium | reverse complement strand
GCCGGCGGGTACTGACGACAGGCGGTTGCGGCAGGAGCGGGATGACCGGAATGACCGTGCGCGCCTTCGTGTCGCTGGCGCCGGCGGAGGCATACGGCTATAGGCTATAGGCCGCGCCACGCGCGTGGTCGGAGCGATGCCAGGTCGCTGGCCATCGCCTGCGCGCCCTCGTAGCGACGCTCGGGCTCGCCGTCGAGGGCGCGCTCGACGACCTGGCACAGGCGCCGGGGCAGATCCGGGCGCGTCACCTTGAGGGCCGTCCCCTGACCGCGTTCGTGGGCCAGCCGGAGATCGTGCAGCGTGCGGCCCGCCACGGGGTACTTGCCGGTGAGCAGGCGGTAGAGCAGCACGCCGGCGCTGTAGATATCGCTCTGACGCTGGCAGCTGCCCCGCGAAAAGATCTCCGGCGCCAGGTAGAGCGGCGTCCCGGCCACCGATCCGGTCGACTGGTCGTCGAGTTCGCGACCCGTGCCGAAGTCCATCAGCACGACGCGCCCCGCCTCTGCCAGCATCACGTTGTGCGCCTTGATGTCGCCGTGCAGAAGGCCGGCGCTGTGGACCGCCGCCATGGCGTGGCACAGTTCGACGCCGATGTGGCGGACCTCGGAAGGGGTGAACGCCTTGCCGCCGTCGAGCAGCTCCTCGAGCGTCTTGCCCTGCGATCAGCTCCATCCAGAGGCCGACGTGATCGGCAATCCGCTCGGCGCCGTAGATCGTGACCACGTTCGGGTGGCGTACGCGGGCCAGCAGACGCCCCTCTTCGATGATCGCGGTGGTGCGGCCAGCCGCGCCGTCAGACAGCGGCCGGCAGGAGCTTCAGCGCCACCTCGCGGTCGAGCCGCGTGTCCCAGGCACGATATACCACGCCCTTGCGCGCCGCCGCCGATGCGCTCGAGCACACGGAGGTGGCCCCAATGTTCGCCAGGTTCGGGAACTGCGCGGCCGGCGGTGCAGGTCGGCCACGCGGGCCAGGAGCTTGAGCTGATCGATCAGGGAGCGATCGATGCTGTCGGCTCCGGATTCAACCAAGAACCAGTCGATCGGGCCGCCATCGAGGATAGCGCCCGCCAATTCGACGATGCGGGAGTCGCTCCTGCCAACCTTCATCTCTTCTGCGAGCCGCAACAGGGCCCGCTGTGCCGTCTTCCGAGCGGCGTCAACAGACGGCTTGGCCAAGGCTTCGGCGAGTGCTTCGTAGGAGTAGCCCAGCTCGACTCTGGCGATGATCGCCTCGCGCTCCTCCGGCCTCAGCCGCTGGAGTGCGCGCTCGTAGTTGTCGACGGCCTCCCGCCCGATCGCCTGTTCGAGCGGCGAGTTGTCCCCGCGGAATTCGACGCCGTCCAGACCGGTCGAGTCGGGCCGCCGTCCTTTGCGCCGCAGTTCGTCCCGGACACGGTTGAGCACGGCCTGGCGCAGGTACGCCTGGAGTGCGCCCACCCGGCGCGGTTCAAAGCGCTCGATCCGCTTGAACGTGTGCAGCAGGGTGTCCTGCACCAGGTCGTCCGTGTCGGCCATATCCCGGGCCCACCTCGGCAACCGTCCGCTGATCCAGCGCTGGAGCGGCTTGAGATGGCGCGCGAACAGGCGGTCCAGCGCGCCAGCGTCTCCGCTGCGCGCACGATCGAGCAGCTCGAACGTCGTGTCGAGGCGGTCGGGGTTCGGACCGTCCGAGCCCGCCGGTGCATTGGCCGGGCCGCGCGCCTTGGACATGTGGATACGCCGATTATACCCGCATGTCCCGGCGCCCGCCGCTCTGTCGCTGACCACGCCGATCGCGGGCGTTGTCCCAACTGCCGCTGCGCAGCGTTTATAGGAGTATCAACGGCCAGCGCCGAGCGGACGCGATTGGAAGCACCCGTGTCGAGGAGTGCTTGCGGCGCCGCGCTGCCCGAAATAGGGAAGGTGAGGAATGAAAGCCGTGACCAAGTCGTTGAGCGTCGTTGTGCTGATGGCGTGTGTCTCTTTCGGCTGGGCACCACCAGTCCAGGCCCAGGCCGTGATCGACTGGAACGCGGTCACCCAGCGTTGTGTGCTGGGAGGTCCGACCCCGGCGAACCGGGGAGGCCCGACAGGACTGCTCGATATCGCGCTCGTTCAGGCCGCCGTGCACGACGCCGTCCAGGCGATCGAAGGGCGATTCCAGAGCTATCACTATGCGAACCCGGCCATGCGGGGGATGGGCTCGCCAGAAGCGGCGGCCGCCGCAGCGACCTTTGGCCTGCTGACGGCCCTCTACGGGGCGGACGACCCCTGTCTGGTGGGAGTCGCCAACCCCGCCGTGACGTATGCGGGCAACCCTGGTCTGCTGGCCGGCAACGAAGCCGCCCAGGCGTTGCTGCCCCTGTATCGGCCGGCGTTCGTGTCGCCGATCGATCCCTTCGTCGGCGGAACCGAGCCAGGCCAATGGCGTCCCGAACCGGGAGTCGCGCAAGGGGCCTTCACGTTCATGGCCCACACGACCCCCTTCGTGCTGGACCGGCCGTCGCAATTCCGGCCCCAGCGCCAGCCTCCGAGGACGAGTGAACAGTACCGCCGGGAATACGACGAGGTCAGGACCTACGGCTCACTCTCGGGCAGCGCCCGGACAGTGGAGCAGACCGATCTCGCCCGCTTCTGGGCGAGCCCGCCTTCGACATGGTTCGCCGCCCTGCGGAACATCGCCAGCGCGTATGTGCCGGACATCGGCGACCAGGCGAGGCTCCTCGCCTTGGCGAGCCTGGCCGCCGCAGATGCGCAGATCACCATCTACGACTCGAAGTACCACTTCAATTTCTGGCGCCCGTCCACGGCGATCCATGAAGGGGACAACGACGGCAACCCGAACACCGTGGGCGATCCCGCGTGGACGCCGTTTCTCGCGACGCCTCCCTACCCCGAGTACTCGTCTGGCGCGAACTGCCTCAGCGGAGCGCTCGTCACGATCCTGCAGCTGTTCCTCGAGACAGACGAGTTGGCGTTCTCGGTGACGAGCCCGACCGCCGGGCTCCTGACCAATCCGCGTCTGTACGATCGCCTGTCGGACGCCGCCCAGGAGTTGGTCGTGGTCCGGATCCTGCAGGGTATCCACTTCCGTTCCGGCGACGAGGAAGGGCGGAGACAGGGCAGCCGCGTCGCGCACTGGACGTTCCAGAAGTTCCTGCGACCTCTGACAGGCGGAGACTGACAGGCAGTCGCACAGGATCTCGCAGTGACGCCTGAATCGTCACGGGAGAGACCCCGACGTCCTGGGACACCCGCGTGTAGTTGGCCACGCGCCCGGCCTCGCGCGCCGCCATCTCCACGAAGCGGCCGTACGCCCCGACGTTCCGGACCAACGCCTCCTGGCGCACCTCCTCCTCGAGGTAGATTTCGACGTACGCACGCAAGTCGGCCTCCCGGTCCGCGGCGGAGCCGCCGCGCCGACGAGCCGGTGAAGGCGAACCGCGCCTGCCGGCGGTCGATGAGATCCTGCCCCGCGTCCATCAGCGCAGGAACCCTTTGCACCTCGTCTATCGTCACGAGCGGTGGTGTCCGGCGACCCGCCGGTGTATGCAGGGCGGCGATCTCGTCCGCCAGCGTGAACGGATCCCGCTTGTAGCGCTGCCTGACCGACGGCGAGGCGAGCGACACGGCGAGGTCGGGATTGAGTTGGCCGGGGAGCGCTGTCTTGCCAGCCTGCGGTACAATTCGACGGCGCACCGGGTGCGGAGCCCCCCGCCGCAGGGCGCCTGGAGCAGGGTCAGACGATGACGACGCACGAGCAGACACGCCGGGATTTCCTGAAGGCCGTCGCCGCGGCGGGGGCCGTGTCCCTGGCCGCGCCGCGCGGACTCGACGCGGCCACCCAGCGCCGCAGCATCGGGGCCAACGATCGCATCCGCATCGGCATCATCGGGTGCGGCGACCGCGGCATCGGCACCGAGATGGCCAGCGTCCACGAGCACGCCCAGGCCGAGAACCTGGAAGTCATCGCGGTGTACGACCCCTGGCGCGTGGCGCGGGAGGCGGCGGCGGCCAAGGCGAAGGAGTGGTTCGGCACCGACGCGAAGCAGTGCCGGACTGCGGACGAATTGCTGGATCTCAAAGAGGTCGACGCGGTGTTCATCGCGTCGCCCGACCACTGGCACGCGGCGCACCTCGAAGCCGCGGTCAAGGCCGGCAAGCACGTCTACGTCGAGAAGCCGATGGCCAACGAGATCGGCGAGCTGAACCGCGCGTACAAGGCCGCGAAAGCGTCCGGCGTCGTCATCCAGGCCGGCACGCAGCTGCGCAGCATGCCGATGGCGCTGGGATGCCGGGAGCTGCTGAAGTCTGGCACGCTCGGGAAGATCACCCGGATCGAGCAGGTGCGCAACAGCGACAAGCCGTATTGGTACCAGTATCTGAAGCCCGACGTGCGAGCGGCTGATCTGGACTGGAAGACCTTCACCAAGGGCCGGACGAAGAAGCCCTTCGATCCGATTCTGTATTCAGGCTGGTACGGGTACTGGGAGTTTTCGCAGGGGCCGGTTCCGCAGTGGGGCGTGCACTTCCTCGACCTCGTGCACTTCATCGCCGGCCTCGGTATTCCCGAATCGTGCGTGTGTCTGGGCGGCGTCTACACGTGGAAGGACGAGCACCGCTTCACGGCACCGGATCAGGTGCAGGCGCTCTGGCACTATCCCGACGGCCTGATGATCAGCTATTCGACGAACTTCGGGAACAGCGCCGGCAACGTGACCCGGTTCAGCGGCGACAAGGGCATGCTCCGGCTCGACTGGTCGAACGCGATCTACAGCGCCGAGGGCGGCATCAACCGCGACGGCTCGCTTCGCGGCGAGAACAAGGTCGAGCCCATCGAACAGACGGACCACTGGGTGAACTGGTACCGGTGCATGCGCGACGGCAAGACGCCGAATGCGCCGCTCGATGCCGGCTATCAGCATGCCGTGGCCAGCATCATGGCCACGATGTCTTATGAGACGGGCCGCCGCGCGCGGTTCGACAGCGCGACGCGCACGATTACGACCGACTGAGGCGGCCGCTACGTCACCGCCGGGACGACGTCGACGAGACCTACCTGAGACAGGCGCGGTATCCCTCGCCGAGGGCACGCTGGGCGACGACTGGCGTGTCGCTGGCAATCATGACCACGCCGGCCCGGGCGAGTGCGATGTACTCCGAGGGATTGCCGTCCGCGAGATACACGTCGTCCAGCCGCCGGCCGGGACGACCGAGCGTGCCGAAGATCGGTTCGACACCTGCTGCCCGCAGCGCGCCGAACGGCCTGGCCTCGGGGTCGCTCGCGCCGGTCCAGCCCAGCACGCGGTCCAGCGCGACCTCCCGACGGGCGGCGGCCAGTTCGCCCGGTGTTTCGAGGGTGACCGAGATCATCAGCCGCGGGTCGAGGTGGTGGACCGTCTTCGCGTCGGCCAGATTGTAGGTGACCACCAGTACCTGGTCCTGCATCCTGGCGGTGCGCACGGCCTCGACGACGTCACCGAACCGGGTCGTGGGTTTCACGTCCAGTTCGAAACGCGCGCCAGCCCCGCGGGCCCAGTTGAGGGCCTCGGCAAGAGTCGGCACCCCCTCGTCCAGGATCGTGCCGTCGGGCCGTTTGAGCTTCAGCGTCCGGAGGTAGCGCGATGCCCGTTCGCTCACGCGGCCGTGTCCCGTGGTTGTCCGGTCGAGCGAGTCGTCGTGCATCAGCACCAGCACGCCATCCCGCGTCGTCGCCACGTCGATCTCGAGGAACGGAACTCCGGCGTCGTAGCTGGCCTTGAAGCTGGAGAGGGCGTTCTCGGCGGCCGACGGGTCCGGCTGCCCGCGATGCGCCGCCACCACGGAGAAGTTCCCTTCACGCAGGCAGTCGAACTGCGACGCGAGACCGAGGCTGGCCGGCTCGTGGCGGGCGCACGCCGTGAGGAGGACGAGGGCGACGGCAGGAACCCCTGCTGGAGATGACAGCAGGGCACGACCGGAGCGCAGGACCGTGGACATGGCCGACGAGTATACCCTCGGTCCCCGGACGGCGAAGGCGCAGGTCCGCCCGCTGCGCGGAGGGCGGCCGCGAGCCCCGATCCGCCAGTTCCTCGATTGTCGAGCCGGCATCGTCAGCGAACGCCGGCGGCACCGGCGTCGACCCCTACCTCTTTCGTGTGTAGACGATCTCCATCGTCTTGGCTTCCTTGCCGCCGCGCGTCTCGTACCACTCCATGGAGTGCTTGTCGGGATCGCCGAGCTTGACCGACCTCGCGCACCTTCACCTTCGTGCCGGGCTTCATGAAATCATCCATGGCGGCCGTGTAGGTGATGGCCTTCGTCGCGGGGTCCAGCGCCCCGGTCATGTACATGACCATCGTGCCGAAGTTGTCGATCCAGGACGATTGGAACTGCTTGGCCACGTTGTCGTAGCCGCTGACGCCCATGCCTTCGAACGGCATGCCCATCATCACGCCCGTGTACGTGCCCTGCACGAAGCGCCCGCCCATGATGGCGGTGTAGCTGGCGGTACCCGTCGACTCGGTGGGCGGAGCCGCAGGATCGATCCACATCCTGGTCACGAACGTCCAGTTGCCGACAAGCGACGCGAGCAGCTTGTGCTGCTCGCCGGGCATTCTCGCTTTGTTCATCGCGTCCATCATGGCCTGCTCCTCCTTCGACACAGGAGGAACCTTGGGCTTGTCCTGGGCCAGCACGCCATGGCTGAACACCACGATCGACGACAGAACGAAGAACCGCGCGAACCTCGGACGGAACTCTCGGGGCATGGGGGCCTCCAACGTGAAAAGGGTAACGGTTTCCTCAGTCTACGTGGGTCCGTCGGGAATCGACAAGGGGCGTCCGGCGAGGCCATTACACCGGAGGCCGAACTGCACCGTTTCGAATTCGACCCCAGGGATGTTTGCCGGCTCCTGGCCTTGAGTTGCCCCCCTCAACCCGGCATGCTCTCGCTGGGAGAGAGGCGGGTACCGCCGTCACCCTCACCGATGAAGTCACTCGCTGTCGCCTTCGTCGCCGCCTGCGGTGCTGCGTACGCCGGTCTCCCCGCTTCCACCTCCCCGCTGATTTCACAGCTCCATGTGATCTCGATACACGTCCGCGATCACGCGGCATTCGATGTCGCGTGCGATTTCCTGCGACAGGATATCCAACGGCCGCTCATCTACGGCGAGCGAAGCAGGCCCGCGGACCGGGGCCGCCGCCTTTACGCCGGATTCTCGGCGGGCAACGCCCTGCTCGAACCCTGTGGCCCATTCCCGGAGGATGCGCCGTTCGACCAGGCCGAGCCGATGCGTTTCCACGGCCTCACCTTCAGCCCCTCCCTTTCGCTGGCCGCCAGCGAGGGCGAACTGGAACGTAGAAACGTCGCTCACTCGAAGATCGTGGGCGGCGGCGGAAAGATGCCGCAGTTCATCATCGTCACCGACCCGGCGCTCATCGGAGACCGGCTGGCCCTGAGTCTGTCGGGCAACGCGGAGACAAGCGATCCGCTCAATCTGCGCTTCCTGAACTCGCTCCAGGCGTCGTTGCAGCAAGCCAAAGGCGGCGCCTTGGGCGTGACCGGTATCGAAGAAGTGCGAATCGCGTGTCCCGACGAGGAGGCGCTGGCGAGATGGGGCGGCTGGCTCGCGCCGGTCGAGCCAGCCGGCGGCCGTTGGGCCGCCGGGACAGGCCCCGCGCTCCGTCTGGTTCGCGGCAAGTACCGGGGCATCGGGTCGATCGTGTTCGGCGTCGCATCGCTCGAACATGCGAAGGCCGTTCTGTCCCGGAAACGACTGCTCGGGAAGACGTCGTTGTGGATTCGCAACGGCGCAGAATAGGTCTCGTCCGTCCTGTGTGCTCAGTCGCCGTCTCTGCATCGCCTGCGGGAACCGGGCGATCAGCGTCTGAAAACGGCCGTCATGTTGCGCGCCCCGCCCGACCGAGCCCCGGTGGGCCGCGGATGCCGCCGACGGTCCCGGGCATGATGCGGCCGCCTCGGCTGAAGCCGAAACGCTGTGGCGTCGCCCCTACGGCGTGGCGCCGAACAGCTACACGAGGAGGAAGGAAGAGACGCGATACGGGCTCGTTGGTGGTCTTGGATGTGTCGTCCTCGCGGTTGGCTGTGGCAGATCACCTGGCGCGTCTGCGCAGACAAGCGCAGTCTCCGCCGCGCCGATCGAGCATACCTATCGCACTGCCGATGGTATCGCGCTCAAGCCGTTCGTTTTCTCATCGGCTGGAACCACCGGCGGCGCCCGCACACCAGCGATCCTGCTGTTCCACGGCGGCGGTTGGGTCGCCGGTGCCCTGGACTGGACCTTCACGAGTGCGCGACGCTACGCGGAACTCGGGATGGTGTCCATTTCGGTCGAGTACAGGTTGTCGACGGACAGCGTGACGCCGATCGACGCGCTCGCGGACGTCTGCAGCGCTCTCCGTTGGATTCGTGCGGAAGCCAGCGCCTTGGGCATCGATCCGCGCCGCGTCGCGGCATCTGGCGTCTCTGCGGGGGCCACCTCGCGGCTGCGGCGCCGACCCCGGTCGCTGTGGCTGCGATAGAGCGGGCCCCGAGCCAGCCACGCGCAGCATAACAATGCCCGCCGCGCTCGGGATGCCCGAAACCTACACGCATGACGCGGCCGGAGGCGGAAGCTCCTTCCTACTTTCCAAAAGGAGCCAAACAAACAACGGAAGAAACATCAGCTTGAGACTCTCCGCCGGAGTCCCGCCAACGTAAGACAGGACAATCCTGTAGACCTCGAACCCCATCACCAACGGCACAACAACAAAGCCGAGAATCCTCGTCCTGCCCTGGCTGCCCCTCAGCAACATCACCATGCACCAGACCAGAAGGACATCGACCAGCACAGACTCCAAGCGCTGCCCAAGCAGTGTGAAGGCGAAATAGTCCAGCGAAGCGTTCTCGACCAGAAGACTCACCCCCTGTACAAGAAAGATGAGGGCTTCAGCGCCAACGCCTACACAAGCCATCCAAGTGATCCACTTCGGTACCTTGTTGAAGTCAAGAACAGCCAATGAAAGCAACAAGGCGCCGGAAGCGAGCACAAAATGGATGAATGCTTCGACCCCTTTGTCAAACAGCACCTGATACAAGGCGGCCGAAGGCAACATCAGCAAGAAGACGATAGATGCGAAGAACCCTCGCGGCGATCTCATGTTCATATGACGACAGGCCCGACAAGAGCGGTCTCCGCTCGATTTCCGCTGCGGCCGCCTCCCCGACTCGACTCGACGCAGCCGCGCCACTTGCCCGAGTCACTGCAAACGGCAGGCCCGGTCCTCTCGGCTACTTCGTCTTCACCCGGTCGAGCACGTGGATGACCACGCGCCTGCCGCTCTCGCGGAGGCGTACCTTCGGCGCCTTCAGGGTGAAGAGCGGCGTGGCGACGACGGCGTCCGTGTACGTGCCGTCCTCCTGTTTCGCGCCGGTGATCGTGAACGCCTCCTTCCGCGACTGCGAGTCGGTGTCCACAATCTTCAAGTAGTACAGCTGGTCGGCGTTCATCGGCACCGCCACGGCAGACATCTCGATGGCATCGACCTGGAAGCCAGGGTAGCCCGAGGGATAGAGGGTGAGCAGGCCGAGCCGATACGACGCGGGTTTGTCGCGAAGAAGCGTGCCTGTGAAGAGACGGGTCGCCTTCAAATCGATCACGTATGTGCGGCCCTGGCGTGCGGTGATCTGCCGATACGCGTGGTCCCGGCGGTCGGTGAACTGCCGCGCGGACGCGAGGATCTGATCGTAGGGATAGTCGGTCCTGAGGCGCCGTTCGATCGTCGGCGCGCTCGGGCTCGGCCACGGGGATCTCGCGGGCGAGCACGGCGTCCATCGGCGTTCCCTGCTGGACCATCTTCTGCCAGCCCGGGATGTAGCGTTCACTGAGCGCGCACTGGAAGGAGCCGTAGTCGTAGCACTTCATCTTCGGATCCGGGTGGGTTGCTGCCACCTCCGTGAGCTTCTTCAGCGTCTCGTCGATCATCAGGCCAGCGTCGGCAAAACCGTGATAGAAGGGGTCGGCGGCGGTCGTCAACCTCGGCTGGAATCCGCCCGCCTTGACGACCTCCAGCGCGCGCAGCATCACGTAGGTCGCCGTTCCCTCGCGCACGTCGTCCGCCGATTCCTCGCCCTGCTGGTCGGGCGTCATCGACTGCCGCTTCAACGCCCGGGCCGTGACGAAGTCCTTGATCAGTTCCCGGGCCCTGGCCGGGTCGGTCTCCCGGTACGCGCGCTCGAGCGCCATGCCCTCGATCTGCGACCAGGTGGCGTAGTCCGCATCGGGATTGAACTGCAGGTTGCCGTATCGAGGCTCGATGACGCCTCGCTGGTAGCAGTGAAACAGCTCGTGAAGATACAACAGGACCTTTTCCTCGGTCCGCGGGGGCACGGCGTCCTTGGCCGCCGGCTCGGCCGTGCGCGCCGCCCGAAGGCTGATGTGCACCGTGTAGACGGGCTTCCCGTCCGCCGTGGTGCCGAAGTTGTTGGGTCCGCCGCCGCCAGTCAGGAACCCTTCGACCTGCAGCGCGGTCACCTTGCTGACGTCCGCCGCCACCGTGTGTCCGCCGATCTTCAGCGCGGGCACGAGCTGGAACGGCGCGGGCGGGTTCGGGTGTGCCACGAGCACCTGCAGGTTGTTCTCGAACTGGAAGAGGAAGGGAATCTCGCGGTAGCCCGACCACCCGGGCCACGCCTTCTCGGCGACGGCATCGAGCAGCGCGTATGTTTCCTCGAGGGCCTTCAGCTCGTTGACGATCGCCGCGGCAAGCACGGGAGAGGCTGACGATTGCGGCGCGGACTGCGGGGCGGCGCGAACGCCGCCGGGCGCAGGAAGCCAGAGGACCGGGACCAGGACAAGGGCCAGCCGAATCGTGCGCGGTCATGCGGTCACCTCCCTGCCTTCTTGAGCGTCGGAGACAGCTCGAACGTGCCCTCAGGCGCCGGCTTCCCCTCGAGCGACTCCACCTTGACTCGCAGGATCATGGTTGGCGCGATGGCCGGCTCGGTCGTCTCCTCGGCTTGCAGGACCCAGAGCCCTCCCTGCGTGGCCGCCGTGTCGCGGATCATCTTCATCGTCGAGTCGTTGCGAAGCAGGTTGGTGACGAGCGCCGTTGGCGACGGCACGTCGGGCGCCAGCGGCGCGCAGCCCCAGAACGTGGCGGTGGCCTCGGCGTAGTCGGCCTGGCCGGTCGCCGCGAACTCCCGGCACGGTCGGCTGGCGATTGTGGACTGCCGTCCTGTTTCCTTCACGGTCCAGTCGAACTCCGGTTCCCACCTGTATCCGGCGGTGTGCATGTCTACGACAGGAGGGGCTGCGGCTGCGGGCGCAACGTCGGGTTTGGGCTGATTCGTCTCGGTGTAAGTGCCGGCCTTGGGGTCGACCCGCCACACCAGGCCGAGGTCCTCGCGGAAGACCGTCAACCGGCCATCGACAGCGAGCGCGCGCTGCTTGTCGCGCAGCCACCAGTCCTGCCGCGTGGAACGCACGCGAGCCATGTACACAAACTCCGAGCTGACCACGACATGGAGGTCGTGCGGCGCGGGCGGCGGAGAGGCGAGCGACATCGAGGCCGCCAGCCAGGAGAGGATGACGCACAGACCCATGATGCCCTCCGAGGCATCTTCCATGATCCGACCGCCTCGGGGCCAGGGTCATCTTCTATCGCGCCTCCCCGACGAGCATCACCCAGGGTTGCGGTGACGGCAGCCTGATGGCCTGCCTGGCGAGTCCGGGCCGGATGCGGACGCGGATCCCCTCGATCGGCCCGCCTTCGACGGTGAACCATCCGCTCATCTCGCATGGGGCGAGTCCGGGTGGAAGCTGGGCGTCGATCCAGAAGATCACGCCACCAGCCTCGCGAGATCAGCTCGTCGGGCCTGCCCCGGTTCGTGGTGGAGGAATTCCGGGCGTACCTGCGCTGCGGCTGGCTCGCCGGCGGCTTCGCGCGGCTTCGGTGCGCGGCACGGACCGGTTGGTGGCGTTCTCGTGCACGCCGCGTCCCCGCGTCAACCTGATCCTGTACAATGGCGCCCTCGGAACGCGCGCCGCGTGGCGAACCGACGTCGTCCGACGAACAGGCACGGCTGACGCTGCCGAGGAGAGCCGCAAGCCGGCTCAGGTGGAGCAGGACACGCGCGCAAACCGACCCGGTCCGACACGCGATCACCGTCGTGGGGCGGAGTTGATGCGGCGCGGCTTCGGATTCGACGTGCCCGCGGCGCGGGCAGCGGAGGCGCCTGATTGCGGGGTCTCCAGCGACTCAGCAACGTCACTATCCCCCTTCGGTCTGGTCAGGAGGCGTGCCTTGATTCGCCTGGTGCACAGCATCATTGCGGTCACGCTGACAGTGGCCGCGTGGACCACTCCGGTGCTCGGTCAGGCCCCGGCGTCGGATACCGCGATGCTGCTCGTACAACCCCCCGGCCTCTCCACGCAGGGCCTTGCTAGCTACCCACTAGTTGTCGCGCTGCATCCGAACGGGTCCACTTCAGAAGCGCTGAAGACCCTGCTCGGTGAGCACTTGGCACGGCGCGGGCGCGTAGTTGTGGCGCTGCCCAGGGCCACCATCCCGGCCGGTTCCGGTTTCAGATGGGGTTCGGTAGAAGAAGCCGAAAGACTCGTCGTGCAAGCGGCAACGAACGCGGAGACACGAGTTCGGGTCCGAGAACACCTCTTGTCCTGCTCGGCTTCGCAGACACTGCCACGCTCGCCTGTGCGATTGCCCTCCGTCACTCCGTGACTGGTGTCATCGCTATCGGGCCCGGATCTCTGGCTGAGCCTCCCGATCGACCGAGTGTTGGGGTGACTCGGTTTGCTGTCCTGTGCACCGAGGGCGAACCGAATGCCCAAGACTGCCGGGCCACCACGACTCTCCTCAAGCGGCTCGGTTTCGCCGTGGATTCACGGATGCTGACCCCCGAACGCGCCCGTGCTGGCATGGAACGTATCTTGGAGGCGCTCGCATACGTGACGTACCGCTGAGGATGGCGTCTGGGCGGTGATGCCCCCGTCGTCATCACCGCTCGGTCGTGATCTCATCGTCCGCCGCACCGGAGGTCTGTCCCAGGTCCGTGCGCCCTGTGTCCTCAGTCGCCGTCCCCAATTGCCTGCGAGAACCGGGTGACCCGTGTCCGAGAAGAGGCGTTATGTCAGGCGCCACGCCAGACAGAGCTCCGGTGGGCCGACAACGCCGCCGATTGTCACTCCGGATCGGCCCAGGCTAGCTCGGCGTCAGGCCCACCAG
>CAVUTP010000003.1:0-275344 GCA_963744445.1 uncultured Acidobacteriota bacterium | reverse complement strand
TCTAACGACGTCGAGAGTGTCAAGACACACATTCGGCGTTCAGGCCGCCGGAGCCGGCTCTCATAAGCAATGAGCCGGCGGAGGCGGCCGTGCCTGGAGCGGTGAGCGTCGTCGGATGTCCACGCCTTCACGCTCGGAGATTGCTCACAGGCTCAACAACGGTGTTGCCCACCAAACATCTCTTCGGTCACCGAGGACCATGACGATGTGTACGAACTCCCCGTGACGGGGAGGCGGGTAGCCCATTCATTTTGCCGGTCACGACGACCCGATCCAATTCTCCACGCAGGCATCCCCGCATACGGGCTTCACCGCGCCGTCGCCTGCGCGGGTGCACGGCGACAGAATTCTTCGTAATCGATCTGATCGCGCAAAAGGATCCAGAGGCGGATTCCCAGTTTCCGCGCTGCCGCGACGCGCGCCTTCCCGAATCCCTTCTGCACCAGTTTCCGCCGATAGAAGCGACGTAACGCCGGGTCGCGTCGGACCGCGTGGATCGCCGCCTCGCACCAGAGCAGCCGGAGGAGCGGATTGCCTTGCTTGGTGATGTTACCGAGCCGCTGCCGCTCGCCGCTCGAGTACTCACTCGGGATCAACCCGACGTAGCTCGCCACTGCCTTGCCGTCTGCAAACCGCGACGGATCACCGAGGAACACCTCGGTCGCCAGTGCCGTGACCGGCCCGACACCAGGATGCGTCATCAACCGGGCCGCCTGTGGACGCTCCTCGGCGTGCGTACGGACGCGCTGATCGAGCTCGTCGATCTGCGCCGTCAAATGCCCATACATCGCCTGGAGTTCCGACCGGCGGTACGCCGCGTGCGGCGGCAGCGGAAGCGCGGCGATCGTCGCCTGGCCCGCTCGACTCCATAACCCCGCGCCGCGTCGAATCCCCTGCGCCAAGGCCAGCCCTTGTAGCGCGTTCATCACTCGCGTGCGGAGACGAACCCACTGGTGGCGGTGCAGGAGCAGCGCTCGGAGGTCCCACAACTCCGGTGAGGGCATCCAGATGGCGGGAAACCGGTCGTGCGTGAGCAGCTCCAGGAGCAGCGCCGCATCCCGTCGATCGTGTTTTTGTCGTCGCGTTTCGGCATGGCGGATCGCCGCCGGGTGACCGACCAGACACGTGATCTCCAGGTCGGCCAGCAACCCGAGAAACCAGCCCATCGAGCCGGTGGCTTCGATGCCCACGACGACTGGTCGCGGCAGGGCCGCGTAGAATTCCCGAACCGCGTTCCCCTCGTGCCTCAGGACGTGCTCGACGACCTCGCCCGACTCGCAGTCCAACATCGCAATCGTCTGTTGGGCCGCATGAAGATCGCAGCCTATCATCCGCATCTCGGCCTCCTTCGACCCGAGTCCTGTGAGGCGTGGACACCGCACAGTCTACGGGCGTCGCCGTGAGGCCGACGTCGTTATCACATCATTGT
The DNA here is from genome assembly GCA_963744445.1 of uncultured Acidobacteriota bacterium. GTDB lineage: Bacteria > Acidobacteriota > Vicinamibacteria > Vicinamibacterales > Fen-181 > CAVUTP01. Next base: position 273,915 of record CAVUTP010000003.1, on the reverse strand, counting down.
GGAGACGCGCGCCGAAATGGCGTTCCTCGAATCCGAAGTCGTTGCAGAGGAAAGAACTTCTGCCGGGAACAGCGGCGGGAACCAACCCGGAAGAAGAATAACTGTAAGTCCTTGAAACAGAAGGAATTATAGGTCAGCTGGTGGAGGCGGCGGGAGTCGAACCCGCGTCCGAGAGTACCCCACCGTGAGACTCTACATGCTTGTCCTCTTCTGTTGATTCGCCGCCCGCCTGGGGAAGAGGCTAAAACCGCCGGCGGCTAGTTCCCGTGGTCGTCTCGCCCCCCGGGACCAGGAACGATCCCAAGCGGCCAGCCTGCCTGTTTGACATCCAGCCCCCGCGCGCAGGCAACTAAGAGGTGGACGTCGCTGGTGTTAAGCAGCGAGAGCGAGCTGCGTGTCCGCAGTTATGGTTGTTTCCACCGGATTAACGAGCAAGTGGAGCTCGGCATGCCTCCCACGGCCCAATACCCCCGTCGAAGCCGTATCGCCCCCACATGGATGGAAACGCGACCGTTTCGGCAGAGAGCGCCGGAAATCGGGATCACATTTTTGTGGTTCTACCGAGCAGAACCGGAAATAGATCCCGATCTGATTATACGGGTCGGGCGAAAGGTCGTCAAATCATTACCAATCTTGGATTTAGCCTGCCGTCAACGTCTTGACTCGGCAGGGGGGCGGCCCGCATAATGCGGAGCGGCGCGCAGATCCACGGTTCCCCACACCCAAATCGGCTCCCGACGGGTGAAGGTCGCGGGCCTATCGGTCGAAACTAAGAAGCGACGGCCCCGCGTATCCTGCATCCACGGGAACTGACTATGTCGCTCGACGACCACATCCACCACCTCTCCGAGACCATCATCGGAGAACTCCGCCCGCCCATCGAAGCCTCGCTCCGACGGCTTCTCGCGGAAGTCCTCGCCACCGCCGGACGCGAGCGCGACGAATCAATCGCCGCGGCTGCGCACGAACGCGAGGAGGCCATCGCACAGGCCGTCGCCGCGGCCAACGCGCGCCAGGAGGCGGCCATCGAGACGGCCCTCGACGCCGCCCGCGCCGAAGCCGAGCAGCGCGTCCAGCAGGCGCTCGATGGCGCCAGCGCCGCCTCCCAGGTCGAGGCGCAGGAGGCGCTCGACTCAGTCCGCAGCTCGGCCGAGGCCGACCGGCAGCTTGCCCTGGCTGCGCTGCAATCCGAGCTCGCACGTGCCCACGAGGCCGATCTGGCCGCAGTTCGCGAGGGCGCCGCCGCCGAAGTGGCGGCCGCCATCGAGCAGGCGCGCGCCGAGGTGGCACAGCAGCGCGAGGCGGGCGCGGCGGTGTGGGAATCGGAGCGCGACGAGCTGGTCCGCCAGCACGGCGCCGAGGTGGCCAGCCTCGATGAACAACACCGCGCCGAACTCGACGCCGTCCGCGCCGGGTTGACGGGTGAGCACGACGCGCAGGTGGCCGCCTTGCTCGAGCAGGCGGCGGCCGAACGCGACGCCGCCATCCGCACGGCGTTGGACGGTGCGGCGCGGGAGCGCGACGCGGCCGTGGCCGGGCTGGACGACCGAGAGGAAGAGGTGCGGGCGGCCGCCGTCCGAGACACGCTGGCCGAGGAGCGGCAGGCCGACCTGGCCTGCTCCGAGCGGCTGCTGGACGGCTTCCGGCAGCTAGACTCCGGCCGCTCGCTGAGTGAAGTGCTCGCCACGCTGGCGGACCACGTCGGGCTGGAAGCAGGGCGCTGTGCGCTGCTGCTCGTCGAGGGGACTCGCCTGCGCGGCTGGCGCCTGGCCGGCTTCCCCGGCCTGCTGCCTTCCGACTTCGACTTGCCCCTGGACGAGGCGGGCTCGCTCGCGCGCGCGGCGGCGAGCGGCGAGCCGGTCGCCATCCCGCAGGGGGCCGGGTCGGACGCCCTGCCCGCGCTGCTCCTCGCGCCCGGAGGGCGCGTGGGCCTTGCCGTGCCGCTCGTCGTCGGCCAGCGCGCGGTCGCCGTGCTCTATGCCGACGATGCGGGGGCCGTCAGGCCGGTGGCGCCGAGCAACTGGCCCGAGCTGACCGAGGTGCTGGTCCGCCACGCGGGGCGCTGCCTCGAGGTGATGACGATTGCCCGGGTCTCGGGGCCGATTGGCCGCAGGGTTCTGCCGCCGCTCGTGCAGCAGACCCCGGCGGAGCCGGCCGGCGAGGGCGCGGTGCCGCCGCCGCCCGGCCAGGACGGCCCGGACTCGGATGCGGAGCGGCAGGCCGAATCGGCGCAACGGTACGCGCGCCTGCTGCTGTCCGAGGTTAAGCTGTACAACGAAAGCGCGGTGGAGGAGGGACGGCGCGAGTGCGACCTCCTCGCGCGGCTCGGCCCCGAGATTGAGCGTGCACGCCGCTTGTACGAGGAGAAGATTCCGGCGGTCGTCCGCGAGCGCGCCGACTGGTTCGAGCAGGAGCTGGTGCGCACTCTGGCGGACGGAGACGCCGCGTTGCTGGGGCAGGTGACGTGACGGTTCGATCACGAGGGACTGCAGCACACGGGTGCCGGCTTGCCGCCGGCGCCCTCTCGCTCTTCGGCGTTGTCATCCTCGGCGGCACGATCCACGCGCAACAGCCCGCCCGGCCCACCTCCCGGCCAGTGCCCGCGGCCCTGTCCGCCAATCCCCGGCCCGCCCCTCCGGCGAACCCCGCGGACCTGTGGCTCCTGCCGGTGTCCGCCGGCAAGCCCGGCACGGCGCCGGCATCGGTCGCGAGTTTTGCGGCGGGCGCCAAGGCCATGATTGATGCCCGCTACGCCGACGCGATTGCCGCGTTGCGCCACCCGGGCCTCGAGGGGACGTCGCTCGCGGGCTACGCGCAGTACTTCACCGGCCTCGCCTACCTGAACACCTCGCGGGCGGCCGAGGCGCGGGCCGCGTTCGCGCAGCTCCGCGCCACCGAGCTCGTCGGCTACCTGTCGGAAGCTGCCGCGCTGCGCGAGGCGGAAGCGGCGACGCTGCAGGGAGACCACGCCAGCGCCGCGGCCATCTACGACACCCTGTCGCGCACGAAGAACGGGAGCCCCGAGGAGATTCTCCTCGCCATGGCCCACGCGTACCAGTCGGCGGGCAACCGCGACAAGGCGGCCGAGTGCTACCGGCGCCTGTTCTACGAGTTCCCTGCCAGCGATCTCTCGGCGACGGCGGCCACGGAGATTGGTGCGGTGAGGGACGCGCAGACGATCCGCGACACGCCCGGGCGCTACAAGCTGGAGCTCGGGCGGGCGGAGCGCCTCTTCGCCTCCCGCCGATACGCCCCGGCGCGCGAGGCGTTCGAGCTGTTGCGGCCCCTGGCGACGGGGGATGATTCGGAGCTGGTGGCGCTGCGGATCGCCGAGTGCGACCACTACCTGCGGCGGCACGAAGCGGCCCGCGACGCGCTCGCGCCCTACCTCGACGGCGCGGCGAGAAAGGCCGAAGCCCGCTTCTTCCACCTCACCGCGACGCGCGAGCTGGGCGAGCACGAAGAGTATGTGCGCCTGGCGCAACAGCTCGCGGCCGACCTCCCCGAGTCTTCGTGGGCCGAGGACGCGCTGAACAACCTCGGCACGCACCACATCCTGCTGGACGAGGACGAGGCTGCCGCCGCGGTGTTTCGTCAGCTGTACGACGAGTACCCGCGCGGCCGCCACGCGGAGCGTGCCGCGTGGAAGGCCGGCTGGTGGGCCTACAAGCGGGCGAGCTACCACGACACGATCAGCCTGTTCGAGAACGCGGCGGGGGCGTTCCCGCGATTGGACTACCGCCCGGGCTATCTCTACTGGGCGGCGCGCGCGCGGGAGCGGACGGGCGACAAGCAGGGCGCGGCTACGATCTACGGACTGATTGTTGCGGACTACCTCCGGTCCTACTACGGGCGCCTCGCGGAACACCGCCTCGATGCCCTCGGCATGCGGGCGGAGGCGGCCACCACGCCCGCGGTCCAGCAAGCGGCATACGTGACGGAGGCCGTGGCGCCGGCCCCGCCCCCGGTCCCGACGGCGGAACTGATCCGCCTCCTGCTTTCGCTCGAGCTGTACGACCTGGCGCGCAACGAGGTGGCGTACGCCCAGCGCGCGTGGGGGGAGACGCCGCAGCTGAACGCGACGCTCGCCTACGCCTGCCACAAGCAGGGGGACCTGCGCCGCGGGATCATCTACATGAAGCGGGCGTACCCGCAGTTCATGGCGGCCAGCGCCTCGGCTCTGCCGGCGGACCTGCTGAAGGTGATCTACCCGGTGGATTACTGGCCGCAGATCCGGCGCTACGCCGCCCAGCGCAACCTCGACCCGTACCTGGTTGCGGCGCTGATCAACCAGGAGTCGTCGTTCATCCCCGACGCGAAGTCTTCGGCCAACGCGATCGGCCTGATGCAGATCCTGCCGTCGACCGGCCGCCGGTACGCGCGCACGCTGCGTGTCCGCCGCTTCAGCGCCGCCTCGCTCACCAAGCCGGAGCTGAACCTCCAGTTGGGCACCGCCTACTTCTCCGATCTCGCACGGCGCCTGGGCGGGGTCCACCTGGCCCTGGCCAGCTACAACGCGGGTGAGAGCCGCGTGGCGACCTGGACCTCCGAGCGGCCCGGGATCGAGCGCGACGAGTTCATCGACGACATCCCCTTTCCCGAGACGCAGAACTACGTGAAGAAGATCCTCGGGTCGGCCGAGGACTACCGCCGGCTGTACGGTGACCATCCGGCCGCGGCCGCCAAGCCGGACGCGTCCAGGGCGACTGGAGCCGCAAAGGCACCCCCCAGGCCCGCCACGACGAAGAAGCCAGTCAAGCCGCCCGTCAAGAGCGCCCGGCCGCCGAAGAAGTAGAGTTGTATAATGCGCTGCCCTGCGCGGTGGCGCGGGGCAGCAGCCGGAGTCGATGACAAGCCGAGAACCTGCCACGACCGGGCCGGCGGGGCGGGACACCCGCCCGCCTGCGACGACGGCCGCCACCGTGGGCCGGTCGAGCCCGCGGCGCCTTCCAGGCGTCGCCACGGTGCTCGGTCTCCTCCTCCTCGTTGGCGCGGCGGTTCGAATCTGGGGCATCGAGTTCGGGCTGCCCCACACGCAGGCGCGGCCAGACGAAACGCAGGTGATGGACGTCGCGCTGACCTACCTGCGCGGCACGCTGTGGCCCCAGTTCTTCGACTACCCGCGCCTCTACAACTACGCGGTGCTCGTTGCCTTTCTCGCCTACTACGCGGGGGGCCGGCTCGCCGGCACGTTCTCGTCGCTGGCCGCCTTCGTCGCCACCTGGCCGGTGAACTGGGAGCCCTTCTTCCTCATCAATCGCTCGCTCTCGGCCGCGGCCGGGATCCTGGTGATTCCCGTGGCCTACGCCATGGGCCGCCGCATCGGGGATCCGGGGACCGGGCTGGTCGCGGCGCTCTTCATGGCGCTCGCGTACGGCCACGTCCGCGATTCGCACTTCGGCACCACCGACACCACGCTGGCGCTGCTCTGCGCTGCCTGCGTGCTGTGTCTCCTGCAGTCCGACGCCCGGCGCTGGGGCCGGGCCGACCTGACCGCGGCGGTCGTCGCCGGCCTGGCTGCGGCGACCAAGTACAACGGCGTGATCCTCCTCGTGCCGCTGGGGCTCAGCCAGTTGCTCTACGCCGCGCAACAGCCGGCCCGCCGCGCGGCTGCGCTGGTCGGCGGCCGCGCGCTGGCCATGGGCGGCGCCTTCACGCTCGCGTTCGCGGTGGGCGTGCCTTTCATCTTGTTCGACTACGCGCGGTTCTCGAACGCCATGGGGGACCTGTCGACGGTCCTGAGCATCGGCTTCACGCCGGGCAACCGGACCAACGGCTGGTGGTACCACCTCACGGTCTCACTGCGACACGGGCTCGGGCTTCCGCTGCTGGCCTGCGGGCTGGCGGGCTTCGCCATCGTGGCGCGTCGGGACTGGCGAGCGGGCCTGCTGCTGTTGTCGTTCCCGGCGGCCTACTTCGCGGTCGCGGGGTCGCTCGGCTTGCAGTTCGTCCGCTACATGTTGCCCATCGGTACCGTTCCTCTGCGTTTCCGCGGCCGTGACGGTCACCGCTGCCACCAGGAACGTCGCCAGCCCCCGGTGGCGCGCCACGCTGACCGCGGCGGCGGCGCTCGCGGTTGTCTGGCCCTCAGCCTCGAGCGTGGTGGCATTCGACAAGGTCATCGGCCGGACCGACAGCCGCGTCCTCGCGGCCGAGTGGATGGCGCGGCACGCCGAGCCAGGCGCGTCGATCCTGATCAGCGGCTCGCGGTACGGCTACCCGCAATTCGACCGCGTGTTCCGCTCATGGCGGTGGGACCGGGACCTGCTGGACTTCGTCGAAGGCCGGCGGCGGGCGGAGGGCCAGCCGGACTGGATCGTGCTGCAGGAGTCGCCCCTGCCGAACACGACGCAGCCGCAGGTGACCGCGCTGCTGCAGAGCGGCTACGAGCGGCTCACGGTGATCCGGGCCTTCGAGCCGGCGGAGACGCGGAATCTCTACGACCGGCAGGATGCCTTCTTCCTCCCGTTCGCCGGGTTCCACGGGGTTCGCCGGCCGGGGCCCAACCTGGTGATCTACAAGCACCCCTCGGCGCGGTGGCTGCCGGGTCCGGGTCTGGACAACCAGCAATGAGGCCGCGATGCGGATGATTCGCCGGCGGCCGGGGGGGGGCCGGCGAGAGTTGTGGGCCCTCGCCCTGTTCGCGCTGCTTGCGGTGGCGCACACGTGGCCCCTGGCGTCGGCGCCGGGCCGTTGGTCCCGCATCGACAGCGGCGACACGCTGCTGAACGCGTGGGCATTGGCGTGGGTGGCCCATCAGGCGGTGACCGACCCGCTGCACCTGTTCGACGCCAACATCTTCCACCCCGAGAAGCGCACGCTGGCCCTGTCCGAACACCTGGCGCCGCAGGCGGCGATGGTCGCGCCCCTCTTGTGGGCCGGGGCCTCCCCCGTGCTGGCCCACAACATCGCGCTGCTGCTCGGCTTCACGTTGACCGGCTGGGCCATGTGCCACCTCCTCGTCCGATGGACGGGGAGTTGGCCGGCGGGCCTCGTGGCCGGGTCGCTTGCCGCCTTCAACGCCCACACGCTCACGCGCCTCGCGCACCTTCAGGCGCAACACCTGGAGTTCCTGCCGCTCGCGTTGCTGGCCTTCGACCGGGTGCTGGAGTGGGGCACACCACGCCGGGGCGAGGAGGGCGGGGCAGCAACCTCGGCGCGGGCGACCGACGAGCAGCCTGGCGGCACACCGTCGCGCGCTGGCGGCGTGCGGGACGCGCTGAAGACAGGAGCCTGGTTCGCTGTACAGGGCCTGACCTCCGGCTACTTCCTCGTCTTCAGTGCCCTCTCGATGGTGGCCGCGTCGGTCGCGCGGGCGCCCGAGTGGTTGGGTCGCCGGGCGCGGTCCGTGGTGCCGTTGCTGCTGCTCGCCGCCGTCACGGCCGGTGTGCTGTTGCTTCCCTTCATGCTGCCGTACCGCTTCGTGCGGGAGGAGTACCAGTTGGTGCGCGGCCTTCGCGAGGTTGCGGGCTTTTCGGCGGTGCCGACCGACTACCTCGCCACGGGGGCGAGGATTCACTGGCCCTGGGCTGCCGCCTATTTCCGGGGGGACGGCCTGTTCCCGGGCGTGGTGGCGCTCCTCGCGGCCGGCACTGCGCTGGCCACGGGTCTCGCGTTCCGCGACCGGCGGGCGAGAATGTGGCTGGCCATTGGCATCGCCACCTGCTGCCTCTCGTTCGGGACCAACTTCCCCCCCTACGGCTGGCTGTTCCGCCACGTCCCCCTGTTCGACGCGATCCGCGCGCCGATCCGGTTCGGGCAGTTCACGCTGTTGAGCGTTGCCGCGCTTGCCGGGTTCGGCGTGGCGTGGGTGCTGGCGAGGATATCCTCACCTCGCGTCCGTGCGGCCGCCGCCATCGCGCTCGTCTTGGCGGTGCAGGTGGAGGCCTGGCGCGCCCCGTTCGGCTACTCCGAGTACCGGGGTGAGGTCCGGATCCTCAAGCGCCTCGCCGCGCAGCCCGGGGCCGTCGTCGCGTACTTCCCGTTCTTCTCGCTGCCCGGCCAGATCGGGTTGAACGGGCGTTACATGCTGTCGTCCACGCTCAACTGGAAGCCGATGCTCAACGGCTACTCCGGGCACATGCCCGCGAGTTTCTACCGGAACGCCGCCGGCGTGAGGACGTTTCCCCTTCCGGACTCGAATCGAGGACCCTGCGCTCGGCGGGGGTGACGCACGTCGTGGTGGATACCAACGAACTGAGCGCACCGCGGCTGAGCCTCCTCCCGCAGGCAGCGGGCTTGAGCTTCCTGGCAGCCGAGGGACACATCCGCCTCTACGCGGTTCGATGACGCAGCCTTTCACGCTCCCCACCCGGCGTCCGTCGCCGCCTCGCAGGGTTTCTGCAACGGCCGCCGCCGCGGTTCTCGCGTGCGCCCTCGCGGCATGGGTGAGCGCGCGGAGCCCTGGCCGTCGTCAGCCAGACCGGTTCCTCGCGAATCGGGCTGCTTCCGCCCGTCTGGGTGCCGGTTGTCGCCGCGGTCCTCCTTGCGGCCGCTGTCGTCGCGGCCCGCGCAGCGGCGACGGCAGTGCCGCTGGTCTTCACGAGCGTCCTTCTGTTGCCGTGGCTGCCCATCCCGATTCCCGACGTCTTCCTCGTCTGGACCGGTCCGCTCGCGTGGTGGGTCTGGTCGGGAACGCTCGCGATGCTCGCCGCCCGGTTCCTCGGGGGCCGGGCCCGGCTCCTCGCGTCGATGTCCGCGCGCGCCGGCGCGGCATCCGCCGCGGCAGCGGCGTTCGTGATTTACTGCGCCGCGGCGTGGCAGGTGTCGGCCGTCCTGCCAGGCGGCGACGAGCCGCACTACCTGGTCATCACGCAGAGCCTGCTCTCGGACGGTGACATCCAGATCGAGAACAACCACGCGCGAGGCGACTACCGCCCGTATTTCGAGGGCACGCTGCGGCCCGACTACCTCCGCCGCGGGCAGAACGGGAAGATCTACTCCATCCACGCGCCGGGCCTCTCCGCGCTCGTGGCCCCGGCCTTCGCGGCAGCCGGCTATCCCGGCGTGGTCGTCTTCCTCGCGCTGGTCGCGGCGCTTGGAAGCCTGCTGGTGTGGGTGACCGGCTATCGCCTCACGAACAGCCGGCCGGCCGCCTGGTTCGGCTGGGCCGCGGTCACGCTGACGGTCCCGTTCTTCTTCCACGCGTTCGCGGTCTATCCGGACGCGACCGGCGCCGTGCTGGTGATGACGGGCGTTTACGCGCTGGTCGAAGCGGAGGAAGGCAGGGGGGCGCAGGTGCGCTGGACGCTCCACGGCCTGGCCCTTGCGGTCCTGCCATGGCTCCACACGCGCTACGCGCTTGCGGCCGGCGTGCTCGGGGCGTCCCTGGCCCTTCGCCTGCTCGGGGCGCGGGCCTGGCGCTCGCTCGCAGCCTTCCTCGCCATCCCGGTGCTCGGGGCCGCGGCCTGGTTCTCGTTCTTCTACGTGGTCTACGGGCGTTGGAGCCCGGCCGCTCCTTACGGCACCTACACGCAATCGCAGCTCTCGAACATCCCCCGCGCGCTGCCCGCGCTCCTGCTCGACCAGCAGTTCGGCGTGCTGCCCAACGCACCGGTTTACGCGTTCGGCTTGCTCGGTCTGGTCGCTCTGTTCCGTGTTCGCCGGAGGCTGGCCGCGGAGCTGACGCTGCTCCTGTTCGGTTATCTGTCGGCGGTCTCGGCCTATCACATGTGGTGGGGCGGCTGGAGCGCGCCGGCCCGCTTTGCCGTTCCCGTGCTGCTCGCGCTCGGGGTGCCGGCTGCGGTGTTCTGGCAGGCAAGGGCCCGCGCCGCAAGGGCGGCGGGCGCGGTGGCGCTGGGCGTCAGCCTGCTCGTCACCGCCAGCCTGACGCTGGCACGCGACGGGCGGCTGACCTTCAATACCCGGGACGGCTTCTCCCTCTGGCTCGAGTGGGTGAGTCCGCTCGTCGATCTGCCCCGCGCCCTGCCCAGCTTTCTGCGCGACGGTCCCCGCCTCGCGCTGCTCCAGTCGGCGCTGTGGATCGCGATCCTCTCGGCGGCCTGGTGGCTGCTGTCGCGTCTCACGAGTCGCGGGGCACGCGCCGGGGACGCGCTCGGTGAAGCGCCGGCTCGAGGCGGCAGCGTCCACGCAGCCCCCCCGGTCCTGGTCGCCACCACGATCTTCGCGCTCGCTGTAATGGTCGCGCTCGTTTGCAACTGGCGGGTCGTCGGAACGCGGCCGATCACCGCGACCACGGCGCAGCTCGAGCTCCTGCGCGCGTACGACCCCACCCGGCGTCCCGTGGGCGTCGGCTTGCGGCCTCTTGCCTCCGGCCCCGCGGCCGACTTCGTCTCACGGCTTCGCATCACGAACTCCGCCCGTCGGCCTGCTTCTCCCAACGGGCCGCTGCTCGCGCTGCCCGACCTGCCGGCCGGGCGCTACGAGGCCGACCCGGGTTCGGTGGCTGCCGCACGCGGCGAGGTGCACGCCATCATCGGGCGCTCCGGGCGCCCGCTGGAACGGTGGCTGTTCGAGCCTGGCGAGCAACCGCCGCAGCAGGTGCTGGACCTGCCCGTTGCGGCGGCCGCCCTCACCGTTGCGGGCGACGAGCGGGCACGGGCGACGATCCCCAACCTCGCCCTCCGGCCGGTGAGCGTGGTGCCGCCAGCCGACCGGCTCACCGGGGAGCGGGCGAGGCGCGCCGAGCGGTACGGCGCGCTGGCGGTCTTCTCCTTCGACGATTACGCCTATCTGGAGGAGCCAGGCCTCTGGGTGCGGGGCGGTACGCCGGTCAGCCTCGTCCTGGCGGGCCAGCAGGCGGCGGGGACCGCCACGCTGCTGTTGCGCAACGGGCCGGTGCCGAACGTGGTGCGTTTGCAGGCCGGCGCCTGGTCGTCAGCCATCGCGCTCGCCCCCCGCGAGGAACGCCTCGTCGAGGTTCCGCTCATCTCAGGCCTGGCGTTGCTCGAGGTTCGGACGGAGACAGGCTTCCGCCCGTCACAGACGGAGCCCGGCAGCAAGGATGCGAGATACCTGGGGATTTGGATCGAGGCCGGGAAATAGTGGCTGGTGGCTAGTGCCTAGTGGCCAGTCGTCACACGGACATCGGTGATCACTAGCCACGAGCCACTAGCAACTAGCCACTACATGCGTCAGAACCTGCCCACCCCCATGAAATACAACCCCCTCAACTTCATGTCCCCGGTGTCGTTGTCCACCCGGTAATAGACGTTCATCGAGCGGTAGCCCACCTGGACGCCGACGTTGTGGGTGAAGTTGACCGTCCCGTAGATGTCCCAGTCGAGGATGTTGCCGTCGTAGCGGTTTTCCTTGTCCACGCTGACCGGCAGCTTGAACGCGGACACGTCGGCGGTGATGGAGATGTTCGAGACCGGGTAGAACCTGGCCACGCCGCCGAGGGCCGGAATCGGCGCCCGCGCCTGGGCGAAGTCGGCGTCGCGGAGCGGCGTCGCGAGGTCCACCCGCACGTCGGTGTACTTGGCTTCCACCAGGAACCCCACGAACCAGTTGTCCCGGTAGAGGAAGTCGTACTCGTAGCCGATCCGCATGGCTTTCCAGTTGAGCCTGGAGGTCACGGGGAGGTTCGCCTCGTAGCGGATCCCGTTGAAGATGATCGTCTTCTGAAGGTTGATTTCCGCCTCGTAGAGGATCGGCACGTAATCGAAGCGGAACTTGTGCTTCTTGCCCGGCCGCAGAACGAACCTGAACTCCTGGAAGCGCGTCTTCGTCATCCCCAGGTCGGCGACCACGTCGATGTCGCTTCCGATGATGCCAAGCCCCTCGCTCGAGATCACGAGGTTCGGCTCGGGGTTCCAGAACCCGAACGCCCCCTCGACGACGTACTTCTCGCCGGTGGCCGGCTCGCTGACCGGGTACTGCTTGTACTGGGCGCTGGCGCTCGAGGCGGCAACCAGTAGGACAGCCAGGCTGAACGCGAGGCGGATGGTCTGGCGCATGCAGTGTCCCTTCATCGGCTGGGAGGATGCACCCCTCCCCGGCTCCATCTATCGGCTGCTCGGGTCCGCTGCTGTAGGGCTTCGTCTCGGGCCCGCTCCAGGGCCCTGATGTCCACCCCTCAGGAACCGGGGGGCTCCCGATAGAGCAGCGTGACGAACGCGCGCGCACCCGCCATCGCCGTTCTCGCCGCGCGGAGGAAGTGTTCGAAAACCATTCCCCTGCCGTTTCTCAGTTCTCGATCCTCACGGCCCGTGACCGTTTCACCGTCACCCAGCGCCGTACGGCCGACGCCAGAATGATCACGACGCACGCCATCATGATGACCGTGAGAATCGTGTTCAGGTAACCCTGGACGTTCAAGGCAGTGTCCGGCCCCACGGCCATGGGCCAGAAATTGTCCCGGACGCTGAGGAAACCCGCCGTCAGCGTGGTCGTGGACAGGAACACCAGCGGCACGACCGTCACCCACACATACCGGGTGCGACCCAGGTTGATGAGGATGGTCGTGCCGATCAGGAGCGCGATGACGGCCAGCAGCTGGTTGGTGATGCCAAACATGGGCCAGATCGTCCCGATGCTGCCGGTCCAGATGAAATACCCCCAGCCGAGCACCACGAGGCCGGTGGAGATGATCGTCCCGGGCATCCAGTCGGTGCGGGCGAAGGGCTTGTAGAAGTGGCCGAAGAACTCCTGCACCAGGAAGCGCGCGACGCGCGTGCCGGCGTCGATGGTCGTGAGGATGAACAGCGCCTCGAACATGATGGCGAAGTGGTACCAGTAGGCCATCAGGCCCTTCATGCCTGGCAGTGCGCTGAAGATCTGCGCCATCCCCACGGCCAGAGAGACCGCGCCGCCGGTGCGGCCCGTCACCGTCTCGCCGACGGCCGCCTCGAGCGCCTGGAGGTTGACCTCCGGGATGCCGAGCGTCGCGAAGACGGCAGGCGGCACGTTGATGGCGAAGTAGTCGCCGGGGTGCAGGGCGGTGGCGGCGATCAGGGCCACGACGCCCACGAGGCCCTCGATCAGCATCGCGCCGTACCCGATCGGGCGGATGTGCGACTCCTTGTCGATCATCTTCGGCGTCGTCCCCGACCCGATCAGGGCGTGGAAGCCGGAAATCGCGCCGCAGGCAATCGTGATGAACACGAACGGGAAGAGCGCGCCCTTGATGATCGGCCCGCCGCCGCCGGCGAACTGCGTGACCGCAGGCATGTGCAGCTCGGGGTTCACGATGATGACCCCGGCGACGAGCAGGGCGATGGTCCCGATCTTCATGAAGGCGCTGAGGTAGTCGCGCGGGGCGAGCAGCATCCAGACGGGCAGCACCGAGGCCAGGAAGCCGTAGGCCGCCATGGCGATGACCAGCTGCTTGTGGCTCAGCACGAACCACTGGCCGAAGGCCGTTCCCGCCAGCGGCTTCCCGAAGGCGACGGCGAGCAGCAACCCGATGACGCCAATCACCGTGGCTTCCGCGATGTGCCCCTTGCGGAACCGGTACATGTAGAAGCCCATGAACAGGGCGAGCGGGATCGTCGCGCCGATGGTGAACGTGCCCCACGGGCTCTCGGACAGGGCGTTCACGACGACGAGGCCGAGGCCGGCGAGGGCGATGACGACGATGAAGAGGATGGCCAGGCCGGTGGTGATGCCCGCCACCTGGCCGATCTCGAGGCGCGCGATCTCGGCCAGCGAGCGGCCGCCGCGGCGCGTGGACGCCCAGAGGATGATGAAGTCGTGCACGGCGCCGGCGAGCACCACGCCCGTGACGAGCCAGAGCAGGCCCGGCGCGTAGCCGAACTGGGCCGCGAGCACCGGCCCGACCAGCGGTCCCGCGCCGGTAATCGCGGCGAAATGATGGCCGAAGAGGACCCACTTCGAGGTGGGGTAGTAGTTGTGGCCGTCGTAGTAGGTGTGAGCGGGCGTGATCCGCGTGTCGTCGAGGACGAGGAGGCGCGCCGCGATGAAGCCGCTGTAGTAGCGGTAGGCGATCACCAGGATGCAGAGGATCGGAACGAGTATGTAGAGCGCGTGCATCCGCAGATTCTACTCCGCCCGGAAGGCGCGGGGAAAACGTGTGATACCTTGAAACGATGCTGTCGGGCGCGGGTCGGCTCGTCCCCTACCTCCTCAGGTACCGTCGGCGTTTCGGCGTCGGGCTCGCCTGCGTGGCCACCACCACGGGTATCAGCCTCGTCTCGCCGTGGATCCTCAAGCACGCGGTGGACGACCTCTACCTCGGCGTCACCCGCGGGAAGATCGCCACCTACGCGCTCCTCCTGCTCGGCGTGGCGGTGGCGAGCGGCACTTTCCGCTTCCTGATGCGCCGGATCATCGTCGGGGTGTCGCGCGAGATCGAGTACGACCTGCGCAACGACTTCTTCGCGCAGCTCCAGCGGTTCCCGCCGGCCTACTTCCAATCGCGGCGCACCGGCGACCTGATGTCGAGGGCGACCAACGACCTCAACGCGGTGCGGATGACGGTAGGCCCGGCGATCATGTACTCCGCCAACACCGCCATCCTGTTCGTCGTCGCGATCGCCCTGATGGTGTCGATCGACCTGCGCCTCACGCTCTTCGCCCTCATACCACTGCCGTTCGTGTCGCTGGCCGTCCGTTACTTCGGCACGGCGATCCACCGGCGCTTCGAGCGGATCCAGGCGCAGTTGTCGGACCTGAGCGCGGTCGTCCAGGAGACGCTGGCCGGGGTCCGCGTGGTGCGCGCTTACCGGCAGGAAGGCGCCGAGCTCGAGCGCTTCAGGCAGGCCAACGCGGAGTACCTCGAGCGCAATCGCCGGCTGATCCGGCTGCAGGGGATGTTCTACCCGAGCATGTCCTTCTTCCTCGGGCTCGGCGCCCTGCTGGTCCTCTGGCTGGGAAGCCGAGCCGTGATCGCGGGGCGGATCACCATCGGCGAGTTCGTCGCCTTCAACGTGTACCTCGTGATGCTTTCCTGGCCGATGATTGCCTTCGGCTGGGTCACCAACATGGTGCAGCGCGGCCTGGCCTCCTGGGGCCGCATGCTGGAAGTCTTCGACGCCGTCCCGTCGGTGGCCGACCCTCCGCCGGACCGGTTGGTGCGGCTGCCGTCGATCGCCGGCGAAGTGGAGTTCCGCAACCTGACGTTCGCCTTCGCAGAGGGCCGGCCGGTGCTGCGCGGCATCTCCCTGCGTATCGCGGCGGGGACCACCGTCGCGCTCGTGGGTCCGACCGGGTCCGGCAAGTCCACGCTCATCAGCCTGATCGCGCGCCTCTACGACCCGCCGCCCGGGACGGTGTTCCTCGACGGCGTGGACGTCAGGAATCTCGCGCTTGCCGACCTGCGCGGGGCGGTTGGTTTCGTCCCCCAGGAGCCGTTCCTCTTCTCCGAGTCGATTGCCGACAACATCGCGTTCGCGGCAGGAGGCGCCCGGCCGGAGAACATGGAGCGCGTGAGGTGGGCGGCGGGCGTCGCGAGGCTCGACAAGGACGTGGAGGGGTTCCCGAGAGGCTACGAGACGATGGTGGGGGAGCGGGGGATCACGCTCTCGGGCGGGCAGAAGCAGCGCACCGCCCTGGCGCGGGCCCTGGTCTCCGACCCCCGCGTGCTCGTCCTGGACGACGCGTTGTCGGCCGTGGACACCTACACCGAGGAGGAAATCCTGGGGCGGTTGCGGGCGGTGATGCGCCAGCGGACGTCCATCCTGGTGTCCCACCGCGTCTCCACCGTGCGCGACGCCGACCTCATCTTCGTGCTCGAGGAGGGCGCGGTCGCCGAGCAGGGCACGCACGAGGAGTTGATCCGCGCCGACGGTTTTTACGCGGAGCTGTACCGGAAGCAGTTGCTGGAAGAGGAGCTGGCCGCTTCCTGACGAATTGAGAATTCAGAAGTGAGAACGTAGAAGGCGTCACGGCCTCTGGTATGGCAGACGAAGAAGTCCTCGGCAAGGCGTACGACGCGCGGCTGATGCGACGGCTGCTGGGCTACCTCCGCCCGTACGGGCCGCACGTCACCGGAGCCCTGGCCGCGATCATCGCCGGGTCTGCACTGCAGCTGGCGCAGCCCTACCTGATGAAGGTGGCCATCGACCGGTACATCGCCGCCGGGGACCTCTCCGGCCTGAACCTGGTCGCGCTCGGGTTCCTCGCGATCCTCGCCGGGTCGTTCGTGTTCGAGTTCCTCCAGACCTACATCCTCCAGTACGTCGGGCAGCGGATCATGTTCGACCTGCGGATGCAGATCTACGGGCACCTTCAGCGCATCGACGTGCAGTACTACGACCGCAACCCCGTCGGCCGGCTGATGACGAGGGTGACGACCGACGTGGACGTGCTCAACGATTTGTTTGCGTCCGGCGTCATCACCATCTTCGGCGACGTCTTCACGCTGGCCGGCATCATGATCGTCCTGCTGACGATGGACTGGCGGCTCGCGCTGGTCGCGTTCGCGGTCCTGCCGATCATCGTGCTGATCACGCAGTGGTTCCGCCGCAACGTGCGGGAGTCGTACCGGACCGTGCGCACGTGGATCGCGAAGATCAACGCTTTCCTCCAGGAGAACATCGGGGGCATGGCGACCGTGCAGCTCTTCCGCCGGGAGGCGGAGAACTTCCGGCGGTTCGACTCGATCGACCGCGGCCACCGCGACGCGAATGTCCGCTCGATCTTCTACTACGCCATCTTCTACCCCGCCATCGAGATCACCAGCGTCCTCGCGATCGCCCTGATCCTCTGGTACGGCGGCGGCCGCGTGCTCGCCGGCGTGCTGACGCTGGGCTCCCTGGTGGCCTTCATCCAGTACTCGCAGCGCTTCTTCCGTCCCATCAGCGACATCTCGGAGAAGTTCAACCTGCTCCAGGCCGCCATGGCCTCCTCGGAGCGGATCTTCCAGCTGCTCGACACGCCGGTGGTCATCACTGACGGGGAGGCAGGCGGAAGGCGGGGGGCGGTGGGCGGGGAAGAGCGGGCGGCCGGCAGCCGGCAGCTGGCAGCGGATCAGTGGCCAGTGGCCAGTGGCCGGTGGCCAGAAGATCACGCGGATCAGGTCCAGAGCCCAGAGCCCAGAGCCCAGAGCCGACGAGCGTCAGCCGAAGGGCGCATCGAGTTCGACCACGTCTGGTTCGCTTATGCCGGCGAGGAGTGGGTGCTCCGCGACGTCTCGTTCGTCGTCGAACCCGGCCAGCGTGTCGGCGTGGTGGGAGCGACCGGCGCGGGGAAGTCCACGCTGATCAACCTCCTCATGCGGTTCTACGACGTCGGGCGCGGGGCCATCCGCGTGGACGGGCGCGACATCCGCGAGATGCCCCTCGACGAGCTGCGCCGCTTCTTCAGCCTGGTGCTGCAGGACGTCCAGCTCTTCTCCGGCACGATCGCCGGCAACATCCGGCTTGGCTCGCCGCTGGGGGAGGAAGACGTCAGGCGCGCCGTGGTCGCGGTGCACGCCGACCGGTTCATCGACCGCCTGCCGGAGGGATTGAGCAGCACGGTCGGGGAGCGGGGCGCCAACCTGTCGGTCGGGCAGAAGCAGCTGTTGTCGTTCGCGAGGGCGCTCGCGTTCGACCCGCGAGTCCTCATTCTCGACGAGGCGACGTCCAGCGTGGACACGGAAACGGAACTGTTGATCCGCGACGCGCTGAAAGTCCTCATGGCAGGCCGGACGACGATTGCGATCGCCCACCGCCTCTCGACGATCCAGGACATGGACGCCATCCTCGTGTTCCACAAGGGCGAACTGCGCGAGGCGGGCGCGCACCAGCAGCTGCTCGCCCGCCGCGGCATCTACTACCGGCTCTACCAGCTGCAGTACAAGGACCAGGAACGCTCGCGAGAACAACTCCGCGAGCCAGAGCCGACCGGATCAGGGTTAAAGGTCAAGGGTTGAGGGTCAAGGGTTGAGGGTTAAGGGCAGCGCTCCGGGAACTGCGGCAACTCGGTCGAGGGCAGGGGACGCGAGGGCAGGCGCGGGGGAGGAGGCGAAGGACGGCGCGTGTCGCGCCACGGCAGCAGCGAATCGAGGAGGCTCTGGCCGCTGGCGCGCGGGTTCCAGCCAAGTCGCAGCACGAAGAGCTGCACCGTCCGCCGCCCGAACCTGATCGCCTCGTCGCAGTTGCGCGTGTAGATGTCGATCCGGCGACCCTTGACGATCAGCCCCGAGTCCATGATCGTGTAGACGCCGTCGTGCTGGCCGCCGCCCGACGCGATCTGGATGACCGAGCCGGTGGGAAGGACCTCCGGGTCGGCTGCCGCGATCCCGCTCCGGGGCGACAGGCCCGACGCGGTGACGCCGCCGGTGCAATAGGCGGTGGCGACGAAGCGAAGGCGGGCGCCGGGCCCGGGATCGGCGCTGTCCTCCCGGAGCTGGGACTGGCGGGCGGCGTACTTGGAGTCGAGAATGGTGGCCTGGTAGACGAGCACGAACCCCAGACCGAACACCAGCGTCACCACGAGCTTCCGCCAGAGTGAGTGGGAGATGCGCATCAGTGTGTCGTCCTGCTTCGTGCCTCCCGCATGTGCCGGCGGCGGGCCTCGAGGAACCCGCGCGTGACGTGGTAAGCGGCGAGGGCCAGCAGCACCGCGCCGACGAACGACCCGACGAAATAGGGCCACAGCAGCGGGCCCACCAGCACCCAGAGGCGCTCCCAGAACGCCTTCTCCATGAACGACAGCGCGAACAGTTCTCCCAGCCGCTCGCGGAAACCCGCCGGCAGCTTCGTCCCGAGGACCCAGGCGCCGGCGGCCGTGCTGAGCGCGTAATAGGCGCCGATGATCCACGGCAGGTTCGAGTAGACGCCGATCAGCACGGCCACGCGGTTCAGGTTCAGCACGAACGCGCACGCCAGCGCGAGCAGCGTGTGCAGGCCGAGGAACGGCGAGAAGCCGAAGAAGACCCCGAGCGCGAATGCCGCCGCCGTGCGACTCGGCGTATCGTGAATGTGGAACAGCGCCTCCACCCACCTGCGGATGACGGCGCGCGTGATCGCGATCATCGGAAGTGCGTGAACCCCGCGGGCAGCGGCGCGTCCGCCCCGGCCCGCCGGAGCAGGAGCGCGCGGTTGCCGGTGACCGTCCCGATCCTCGTGCACCGGAGGCCGTCCGTCGAGCGCAGGATCCCCTCGAGGGCCCGCCGCCGCCGCCGTGGCACGGTGAACAACAACTCGTAATCCTCGCCGCCCCTGAGCGCCGCGTCCACCGGGTCCTGTCCCTCGCGTTCCGCGAACCACCGCGCGGCGGCGTCCGCGACCGGGATGTCCTCGGCCACGACGATTGCGCCGACCCCGCTGGCCGCCGCCACCTGGCGGACGGCGTCGGCAAGGCCGTCGCTGAGGTCCACGCACGCCGACGCCGCCGCGTTCCGCCCGAGGAGCAGCCCCAGCCGGACGCGCGGGTCGGGCGTCAGGAAGCGCTCGCGGCAGGCGCCAAGCGCTTCGCCTTCGTCCCCCACGCCCGCGCGAAGGGCCAGGAAGCCCGCCCGGGCGGCGCCGACGGCGCCGCTCACGTAGATGCCGTCGCCAGGTGCCGCGCCCTTCCGCAGCAGGACGCGCCGCGCCTTCACGCTCCCGATGGCCGTCACGTCGAGGACCAGGGGGCCTGGCGACCGGGCTATATTACCCCCGACCAGGGCCACGCCGTACCGCTCGGCCAGCTTCAGCAGGCCGGCGACGATCCCGTCGAGCTCTGGCACCGGGAGCGAACCAGGCAGGATCAGCGAGAGCAGGGCCACCCTCGGTTCGGCCCCCATGGCGGCCAGGTCGCTCAGGTTGACCGCCAGCGCCTTGTATCCAATCGCCTCGGGCGGCACGTACGCGCGGTCGAAGTGCACGCCTTCGACCAGCGTATCGGTCGTGACGACCTCGGACCGGTTGCGCTCCGGCACCACCACGGCGGCATCGTCGCCGATCCCGGCCAAGACCCACGCCGGCGGCGACGGCACACGCGCCCGGATCCGCTTGATGATGGCGTGCTCGCCGATGTCGGAGACGGTTAGCGGCATGTTCGAGGCAGTGGCCAGTGGCCAGTGCCCAGTGCCCAGTGGATCACGCCGACAGCTTGACGCTGTGATCTACTGACCACTGACCACTGACCGCTGTCGCAGGCTACTTCGCGTATTCGACCGCCCGCGTTTCCCGGATGACGGTGACCTTGATCTGTCCCGGGTACTCGAGCTCGCTCTCGATCCGGCGGGCGATATCCTTCGACAGCCAGACCGCCTCTTCGTCGCTGATCTTCTCGCTCTCGACGAGGATGCGGATCTCACGCCCGGCCTGGAGCGCGAAGGCCTTGGACACGCCCTTGAACGAGTCGGCGATGCCCTCGAGCTTCTCGAGCCGCTTCACGTACGATTCGAGGATGTCGCGGCGCGCGCCGGGACGAGCGGCCGAGATCGCGTCCGCCGCCTGCACCAGCATGGCTTCCACCGACGGCCAGTCGATGTCCATGTGATGCGAGGCGATGGCCTGGATCACGGCGTCCGACTCGCCGTGCTTGCGCAGGAAGTCCACGCCGATCTCCAGGTGCGTCCCCTGCATCTCGCGGTCGATCGCCTTGCCGATGTCGTGGAGGAACGCGGCCCGGACGGTGGTGTGCCAGTCGAGGTCGAGCTCCCGCGCCATCAGGCCGGCGAGGTAGGCGACCTCCTTCGAGTGGTTGAGAACGTTCTGACCGTAGCTGGTGCGGAAACGGAGGCGCCCCATCAGGCGGTGGATCTCGGGGTGCAGGTCGTGGAGGCCCATCTCGAAGGCGGCCGCCTCGCCCTCGCGGCGCACCGACTCCTCCAGCTCCGCCTTGACCTTCTCCACGACTTCCTCGATGCGGGCGGGGTGGATGCGGCCGTCGGCGATCAGGCGCTCGATGGCCTGCTTCGCGATCTCCCGGCGGTACGGGTCGAAGCCGGAGAGGATGATGGCGCCGGGCGTGTCGTCCACGATCAGGTCCACCCCGGTTGCGATCTCCAGCGCCCGGATGTTCCTGCCCTCCCGGCCGATGATCCGCCCCTTGAGGTCGTCGCTCGGCAAATCCACCACCGAGACGGTGGTCTCGATCGCGTGCTCGGGCGCGCTGCGCTGGATGGCCTCCGTGACGATCTGCTTGGCACGCGCCGACGCCGTCTCACGCGCCTCCGACTCCAGGCGCTTGACGATGTTGGCGGCGTCCCGCTTCGCGTCCGACTCGATCTGGCGCAGCAGGATTTCCTTGGCCTCGTCCATGGTCAGGCCTGCGACTCGCTGCAACTCCTGCTGCTGGTCGGTGAGCAGCTGTTCGTAGCGCGCGGCGGCGGCGGCGGTCGCGCGGTCGCGCTCCCGGATGGTCTGCTCGCGCGACCGGAGCTCCTTCTCGTGCTGCTCGGCGGCGCCCAAGCGCTCGGTGAGCTTCTCTTCCTTCTTGGTGAGCACCTGCTCGAGGCGCGCCACCTGTCCCCGGCGGTCCTGGGCGAGCCGCTCGGCCTCCATGATCAGCTCGTGCGCCTTCTCCTTGGCCTCGAGCAGCGATTCCTTCTTGCGGGTTTCGCACTCGCGCTCCGCGTCGCGGATCATCGAGCGCGCCTGCTCCTCGGCGCGCCCGACGGTCTCGGCGGCCAGGCGCTTCCGGGAGGCGATCCAATAGAAGAGAACGGCGACGGCCAGGACGTCGGCCGCGACCGACAAGATCAGGTACGCCATATAGCCAGCGGGCATGCCGCGTCCTTTTCGAGACCCCCCAGTCGGGAGGTGGGGCTCGGCTCGCGGGAAGCGGGGAAGTTACTGCAACCCCGCACTCGACGGAGATGAGGAGAGAGGAAGAAAGGCCCCGCTTTGCCGTGTGGGGAGGCCGCATGAACCTGCATGAAGCAGGTGGGACCGCCTTGGTGATTGCGCGTCAGGCTTCCTCACGGCGGAGGCATGCACACGGCGCAACCTAGCAGCCCGCTTGACGGAAATGTTGGCTCAAGCGAGCCCCCGACCATCACGAGCAAAGCAGGGAACTCAGTTTTCTGGGGTCGATCTTAGACCGTCACCCAGAGGGGGTCAAGGCGAAACTGAGCCGGCAGAGGCGGTTCGCAGCAGCCCTGCTTTGCCGGCCGGATCGGGCCTTGTCAGCCCTCCTCCGCGCTCTTCAGAGCCTCGTCGACGATCAGCTCGATGCGCGCGACGCGGTCGCGGACTTCCTCCTGCTCCGAGACGTCCCCGTCGCGCAGGTGGAGGTACTCGTCGGCGATGTTGAGGGCCGCCAGCACCGCGAGGCGCACCGTGTCGGTGGTCGGGGTGATGTCCGCCGTCGTACGGATCTTCTCCTCGACGTAGGCGGCGAGCCTGGCGACGTAGCGCGGGTCGAGCGTGGTGCGGATCGGGTACTGCTGCCCGAGGATCTCGATTGGGATGACGCGGGCCGGTTCGCTCACGGGACTGCCGCCTCTCCGGGCCTACAGGTCGAGGCCCTCGAGCTGCTCCAGCATGCCGGCCACGCGGGCGCGCACCTGGTCGCGCTCCTGCCGGAGGCTCTCCGCTTCCGCCAGGCCGCTCTCCGCCTCGTCCGCGCGGGTGCGGGCCGCGTCCAGTTCTCCGGACAACCGGCGGTTCTCTTCGGCCAGCCGGGTCTGCTCGCCTTGCAGGCGGCCGATGGTCGCCACCAGCATCTTCACCTTCTGCTCGAGCCGGTCGAGAGAGCCCAAATCCGCGGGGGACAGAATCTTGGACATATTGTCATTTCTTGATTCTTGATTGGTTGATTTGTTGATTTGATTTGGCGATTCGCCTCACCGCCTCGGGCCGGCCCAGATCAACGCCGGCCCCAATCAACAAATCAAACAACCAGTGAATCAAATCAACAAATCAACAACTCGGAAGATCAACAAGTGACTTATCTCTGTATTGCGCCGTGCTCTTGCACCAGCGCGGCGATGATTGCGTCCATGGCCGCCTGGACCTCCGCGTCGGTCAGCGTCCGCTCCGGCGAACGGAACGTGAGGCGGAGAGACAGGCTGTAGCGGCCGTCGGGAATACCCTTGCCCTGGTATCGGTCGAACTCGCGCACGCGCACGAGCGCCGCCGGTGCGGCCGCCCGGATCGTCGCGCGAACGCGCTCGGAAGGCAACCCCTCGTCGACGACCACCGAGATATCGCGGACGATCGACGGGAACCGCGGCAACGCCTCGGCCCGCACGTCGGCGGAAGGAGCCGTCCGATCCAGCGCGTCCAGGTCCAGCTCCGCCACGTACACGGCGTCGTCGGCCGGCGCCTGGCGCGCCTCGGCCAACGCGGGCAGCAACTGGCCCAGTACACCGAGGGCGTGGCCGTTGCACGACACGAGCGCGGTACGGCCGGGCACCAGGTAGGGCCGGGTTGCGGGCTCGAAGATCGAGCGGCAGCCGCAGCGCGTCGCCGATCCGCTCGAGGACGCCCTTGACGTCGAAGAAGTCCAGCGGCCGGCTGCCGCCGTTCCAGTGTTCCCCGGCGGCCGACCCGGTACAGGCACATGCCAGCCGCCGCTGTTCACCTCTCGAGCTGTCGAAGCACGACCCGATCTCGAACAGCCGCACGTCCGGACTTTCCCGGCGCCGGTTGTGCGCCACGCCGTCGAGCAGGCCGGGGAGCAGGGACGGACGCAGCATCGCGAACTTTTCGGACAGCGGGTAGGCGAGCGGTACCAGTTCGGCCGGCGCGCCGGCCTCGGCCACCAGGAAAGGCTCGGCCGCGGGCGCCTCGATGAAGGTGAAGCTGATGGCTTCCGAGAACCCGGCCGCGGTCAGGACGTGGCGCAGCAGCGCCTTCCGGGTGATGCCGGGGGCGGGCCGCGCCGGCATCTCGCGCAGCGGCGGGAAGGTGGCCGGGATGCGGTCGTAGCCGACGTGGCGCGCCACTTCCTCGACCAGGTCCGCCTCCCGAGAGATATCCACGCGGAAGGTCGGGACGCTGACGTTCCAGCCTTCGGGTGTCGGGGCGGTGCGGAAACCAAGGCGGCCGAACAGCCGCTCCACCACCTCGTCCTCGACGGCGAGGCCAACGAGGCCGGCAATCCGAGCCCGCCGCAGGCCGACGCTGACGGGACCACGGGGCGCCGGGTAGCAGTCCAGGACGCCGCCGCGCCGCCGGCCGGCACCGACCTGTTCCAGCAACGCCAGCGCGCGCTCGAGCGCCACGACCGGGGCCGCGATGTCCGTTCCCCGCTCGAAGCGCGACGAGGCTTCGGTCTTCAGGCCCAGGCGCTTGCTGGTGCGGCGCACGGAGGACGGCTTGAAGTAGGCGCTCTCGAAGGCCACGACGCGGGTGCCGGCCCAGACTTCGGACGGCGCGCCGCCCATCACGCCGGCCACGGCCTGCGGGACGGTCCCGTCCGCGATCACCAGCATCTCGCCGTCGAGTGGCCGGTCCACGCCGTCCAGCGTCCGCAACCGCTCGCCCGCGTGAGCCCGCCGGGCCCTCAACTCGGCGCCCGACAGGCGTTCGAGATCGAAGGCGTGCATCGGGTGGCCCATCTCGAGGAGGACGTAGTTGGTGACGTCCACCACGTTGTTGATCGGCCGCACGCCGGCCGCCTCCAGCCGCGCCGCCAGCCAGGACGGCGAGGGGCCGACGCGCACCTCGGCAACAGCCGCGGCGTACCGCGGGCAGAAGTCGGGCGCCTCGATCGTGACGGCCAGTCCGCCGCCGGAGACGGTCGAGGGGCCAGGCGCGGGCACGGCAGCCTCCGGCGTCGCGTGCAGACGCAGCGGCAGGTCGTAGGCGGTGGAGGCCTCGCGGGCAAGGCCCACGACGCTCAGGCAGTCCGGCCGGTTCGCCGTGATCTCGAAGTCGATCACGGCATCGCCGCCGGCCGCCTGCTCGACGCTCGCGACCTCGAAGCCGCAGGCCGAGAGGCGCGACGCCAGCTCCGGCGCGGGGGCGGTGACGTCCACGAACTCACGAAGCCACGAGACGAGGATCTTCAAAAGGAGAACTGCTCCAGGAAACGCAGGTCGTTCTCGTAGAACGACCTGATGTCATCCACGCGGTACTTCAGCATCGCGACGCGCTCGATCCCGGTGCCGAAGGCGAACCCGGTGTAGCGCTCCGAATCGTAGCCGACCGCCTCGAGCACGGCCGGGTGCACCATGCCGCTGCCGAGGATCTCGAGCCAGCCGGTGCGCTTGCAGACCGGGCACCCGGAGCCCTCGCAGAACACGCAGCCGATGAACACCTCGGCACTCGGCTCGGTGTACGGGAAGAAGCTGGGGCGGAAGAACACCTTCGTGTCCGGCGCGAACACTTCGCGCAGGAAGGCCGTCAGCGTCCCCTTCAAGTCGGCCATCGTCACGCCCTCGTCCACGAGCAACCCCTCGAACTGCTGGAACATCGGGGTGTGCGTGAGGTCGAGGTCGTCGCGGCGGAACACCTTGCCCAGGGCGACGATCCGGACGGGCGGCTCGTGGGCCTCCATGTAGCGAATCTGCATCGCCGAGGTGTGCGTGCGCAGCAGGGTGGCCGGCCGGTCGGGGGGCTCGGGCCTGGTGCTCGGGCGGGTGCCGGTGGCTCCGGCCGCGCGCTGCGGCACCGGTCGCGCGAGGAAGAGCGTATCCTGCATGTCGCGCGCCGGGTGCTCCGGCGGCATGTTCAAGGCCTCGAAGTTGTGGTAGTCGTCCTCGATCTCGGGCCCTTCCAGGATCTCGAAGCCCATGCGGCTGAAGACCGCCTCGACCTGGTTGCGGACGGCGGTGAGCGGGTGGAGGCGCCCGAGCGGAGCCTGGCGGCCGGGCAGCGTCACGTCCACGGCCCCGGCGATCGGGCGGCCGGCTTCCACAGCCGCCCGCTTCCCATCGAGCTGCGCTTCGATGTCGATCTTCAGCTGGTTGGCGAGCCGTCCGAGGAGCGGGCGATCGGCCGGGGCTGCGCCCGCCACGGCCTTCATGAGGGTCGCGACGATCCCGCCCTTGCGCCCGAGGAAGCGGTCGCGTACCGCGCGGAGGGCCTGGTCCGTGGAAGCCCCGGCGAGCGCGGTCTGGAACTCGGCCCGCAGGCGTTCGATGTCGACAGCGTCGGGCATGGGATTCCTGCCGGAAGACGACGAACCTGTCAGGCGGGAGGCGTGTGGCGGGAGGCGGATTTCCGCCCTCCGCCTGCCGCCCTCCGCCTGGCGTGAGGCTACGCCTGCGGCGCGGGCGCGGACAGCGCCTGCTTTGCCTGGCCGGCGATCCGTGCGAACGCGCCGGGCTCGCGGACGGCGAGGTCGGCGAGCGCCTTGCGGTCGAGCGCGACGCCGGCGATCTTCAGGCCCCGCATGAACTCGCCGTAGGTCAGGCCCTGCTCGCGGGCGGCGGCGTTGATGCGGACGATCCAGAGGCGGCGGAAGTCGCGCTTCTTGTTGCGGCGTCCGACGAACGTGTACTTCAGCGCCGTGTCCACCGCTTCCTTGGCGGAACGGTACAACTTGCTCTTGCGGGCGTAATAGCCCTTCGCGAGGCCGAGCAGCTTCTTGCGCTTCGCGCGCCGCACGGTTCCGCGTTTCACTCGAGGCATTTCTTTCTCTCCCTTGCGCTGTCAAGGCGGGGGACGGAGGGCGGAGGGCGGAAGAAGCCCGCCTGCCGCTGACCGCCTGCACCGCTGTCCGTGTCCTGTCGCGTGGCGTGGAGGGGATCCGCTCCCGCCTTCCGCCCACCGCCTACCGCCTACCGCCTACCGCCTACCGCCTACTTGTACGGAAGCATCCGCCGGATCTTGGCGGCGTCCTGCTCCGAAACGACCGTCGTGCCGGAGAGGTGACGCTTCTCCTTGGTCGTCTTGCTGGTCAGGAGGTGGCGCTTGTAAGCCTTGCTGCGGAGGAACTTTCCGGTTCCCGTCTTCTTGAAGCGCTTCGCCGCGCCCCGGTGCGTCTTGAGTTTCGGCATGACAGTCTCTTCCGTTTCGGTTGTCGTCTTCGCTGCTATCCCTGCTGGCCGCCGCCCGGGGCTGGCGGCGCCTGGGGCGCCGGCTTCGGCGCCGCGGGGCGGCCCGACCCCGGCCGGTGCGTGAGGATGGTGTGCATCGTGTTGCCTTCCATCCTCGGCATCGACTCGGGGATCGCCACCTCGCCCAGATCCTGGATCAGGCGTTCGAGGATCCGCCGCCCGATCTCGGGGTGGGCAATCTCGCGTCCGCGGAAGAAGATCGTCGCCTTGACCTTGTCCCCTTCGGCCAGGAAGCGCTCGATGTGCTTCTTCTTGAACTGGTAGTCGTGCTCGTCCACCTTCGGGCGGAACTTGATCTCCTTGACCTCGATGACCTTCTGGTGCTTCCGGGCTTCCCGCGTCCGCTTCTGTTCCTGGTACTGGTATTTCCCGAAGTCCATGATCCGGCAGACCGGCGGCTGCGCCATCGGCGCCACCTCGACGAGATCGAGGGCCTTCTGCCGGGCGATGGCCAGTGCCTGCTGCGGCGACATGATGCCCAGCTGCTGGCCGGCGTCATCGATCACACGGATTTCCCGCACGCGGATGCGTTCGTTGATCCTGGTGCGGTCATCACGACGTGGGCCGGAGCGATCGAATGCGATAACTGCCTCCTGTCAGACACCAGTCAGGGAACAAGGGAACAACTGACCACTTGCCAAGCGAATGCAACTGGTCAATTGCCAAGTAGACAATTGCCAACTGATCTCTACTTGCCCTTCCTCGCCACTTCTTCGAGCGCCGCCGAGATGAACTCGGCCACGGGCCGCGCGCCCTGGTCCCCGCCCGTGCGCGCCCGCACCGATACGGTGCCCTGCTCGGCCTCGCGGTCGCCGACCACGAGCATGTAAGGCACCTTCTGCAGCTGTGCCTCGCGAATCTTGTACCCGATCTTCTCCTGGCGCTCGTCCAGCTCCACCTGCAGCCCGGCCGCCGCGAGGCGGTCCCGAACCGTGGTGCCGTAGGGCAGGTGCCGGTCGGCGATCGGCAGCACCACCGCCTGCACCGGCGCGAACCAGAGCGGCAACGCGCCGGCGTAATGCTCCAGGAGCAGCGCGATGAACCGCTCGAAGCTGCCGAAGATCGCACGGTGGATCACGACGGGGCTGTGCTCCGTGTTGTCCGCGCCGATGTACTTCAGCTTGAACTGCTGCGGCAGCTGGTAGTCCAGCTGGATCGTCGCGCACTGCCACTTGCGGCCGATCGCGTCGGTCACCGAGAAGTCGATCTTCGGCCCGTAGAACGCGCCGTCGCCCTCGTTGATCGTGTACGGCTGGCCCGCGCGCGCGAGCGCCTTCTTCAGCTCCGACTCGGCGTGGTCCCAGGCAGCCTTCTCGCCGAGGAACTGCTCGGGCCTCGTCGAGAGCTTCATCTCGGGCGTGAGGCCGAAGTCGCTGTAGACCATCTGGATCAGCCGCAGCAGCCGCTCGATCTCGTCCCCGATCTGCTCCGGCGTGATGAAGATGTGCGCGTCGTCCATGATGAACTCGCGCACGCGGGTCAGGCCGGAGAGGACGCCGGACGCCTCGAAGCGGTGCAGCACGCTCTGGTCGTGGATGCGGAACGGCAGATCGCGGTAGCTGCGGACCTCGGCGCCGAACACGAGCATGTGGCCGGGGCAGTTCATCGGCTTGAGGCCGTAGGACTGCTCTTCGGCCTCGATGAGGAACATGTTCTCCCGGTAGTGCTGCCAGTGGCCGGACGTCTCCCACAAGGCCTTGTTGAAGACGAGCGGGGTGCGCATCTCGAAGTAGCCGGCCGGGGCCAGCACCGAGCGCATGTAGTCGGCGAGCGTGTTGACCAGCCGGGTGCCCTTCGCGAGCCAGAACGGCTCGCCGGGCGCCCACGGGTGGAACATGAACAGGCCCTGTTCCTTCCCCAGCTTGCGGTGGTCGCGCTTCTTCGCTTCTTCCAGGCGGTCGAGGTGCGCCTTCAGGTCGGCCTCGCTGAAGAAGGCGGTGCCGTAGACGCGCTGCATCGCCTGGTTCTTCGCGTCGCCCTTCCAGTAGGCGTTGGACGCCGAGAGCACCTTGAAGGCCTTGATCTTCCCCGTGGACGGGACGTGGGGCCCGGTGCAGAAGTCGACGAACGTGTCCTTGTCCTTGATCGTGTAGCAGGAGACGGTCGCCTGGCCCGCGGTCTTCTCGTCGATCAGCTGGACCTTGAGCGGCTCGCCCTTTCCCGCGAAGAAGGCCTTCGCGTCCTCCCGCGGCCACAGCTCGCGCCGGTAGGGCAGGTCCTGCCGCGCGAACTCCTTCATCTTGGCTTCGATGGCGGCGAGGTCCTCCGGGACGAACGGGCGCTCCACGACGAAGTCGTAGAAGAAGCCTTCGTCGGTCGCCGGGCCGATGCCGCACTGCGTGCCCGGGAAGAGACTGGTGACCGCGGCCGCCAGGAGGTGCGCGGCGCTGTGGCGGTACAGCTCGAGAGCTTCGGGACTGTCGGGCGTGACGAGGCGCAGCGACACGTCGCGGTCGAGCGTGGCGGACAGGTCCACCATCCGATCGTCCACCATCGCTGCGAGCGCAGACTTCGCCACCCGCGGCGGGAGATCCGCCATCAGGTCGCGCACCGTCGTCCCCGCGGGGACGCTGCGACGTGATCCGTCCGGCAACGTGACAGTGACCTGAGTCATCCGGGTGTTAGGAGCCGAGGGAGGTGTGTTCAGCCATCAGCGGTCGGGATCCGGGCTACGACCCGGCTCTTGTTCCCCTGTTTTGCCACTCGCGTCCAGGCTGACCGCCGATTGCTCCGGCGCAGAACGGAATCGAGGTGGTAGGCACGGGCGGACTCGAACCGCCGACCTCCTGCGTGTCAAGCAGGCGCTCTAACCATCTGAGCTACGCGCCTAAATCAAGAAAAACCGGGACTTACAGAAGTAACCAGTATACCAGCGGGCAACGGGGGTGGTCAACGACCGGGCAAAGCGTGACCCAGCCCGGGCGGCCGCGAAGGTGGGGAGCGATCGGGTCGCGGCATTCATGGTGCCGCGACCCGGTCAGGCCGTCGGTCCGGCCTACTTGACCGCGTCCTTCAGTGCCTTGCCCGCCGAGAAGCGGACAACACGCCGCTTCGCGATCTTGATCGGGGCGCCCGTCTGCGGGTTGCGGGCTGTCCGCGCCTTGCGGATCGAAGTCTTGAAGGTGCCGAACCCAACGAAGGTGATGGGGTCGCCCTTCTTCAACGACTTCTTGATGCCGTCGAGGGCCGACTCGAGAGCCGCCGCCGCGCTCGTCTTCGTCACCCCGGTGTCCTTGGCGATCTTCTCAATCAGTTCCTGCTTGTTCATAACCCTCCTCGTTCGCCGAAGGCGGCGACGCCTTGCGGTTATACGCGACCACTGATCAGCTGTCAAGGGGAAGGACGAGGAGCGAGGGCTGGTCGGACTACTTCTTCAGCCGCTCGAGCGCCTTCTCGAGGATCGGATCCGCGGGCGGGGGAGTGGCGCCGAACTCCACCTCGGGCACTTCGACGGCAACCGCCGGCGCGAGGCCCTTCTCGTGAATCGGGTCGCCTGCGGGCGTGAGATACCACGCGTTGGAGATCAACATGGCGGCGCCGTCCGGCAGGCGCACCAGCTTCTGCATGGCCGCGCGTCCCTGCGTCCGCTCGCCCACCAGGTCAGCGCGCTGATTGCCGGCGAGGGCGGCGGCGAACAACTCCGCGGCGCCAGACGTTCCATCGTTGACGAGGACGACGGCGGGGAGCTTGACGGTGGAGCCGGTCCCGTCGGCGGTCACCGGCTGGCGGCCGGCCCCCTTCGTTTCCTTCAGCGCCAACGTGCCGGAGGGCACGAACAGGCGTGCCGTGTCGAGACCGGCATCGAGCGGTCCCGTTGCCGTGTTGCGGATGTCGAGGGCCAGGGCGGTGGCGCCCGCTTTCGCGAGATCGGCAACCTTGGCGCTCACGGCCGCGGCCACGCCGGGGCCAAACGACGCGATCCGCACGTAGCCGACGTTGCCCTGCTCCATGCGCGACGAGACGTCGGCGCCGTTCTGTACCTCGCGGACCAATTCCACCGGGTGCGGGTCGGCGGCGTTGCCCCTGATCACGAGCAGCGACACCTTGGAGCCGGCCGCCCCGCGCAGCAGGGCCATGCCCTCGTGGACCGACATCTCCCGCGTCGGCCTGCCGTTCACCGCGCGGATGAAGTCGCCCGGGCGGAGCCCCGCCTTCGCCGCCGGCGACCCGTCGCGGGCCGCAATCACCCGCAGGTAGTACTGCCGCGTCAACTCCACGCCAATCCCCGCCGCCGGGAGCTTGTCGGCGCCCTCCGACCGGCGGAGCTCCTCCGGCGTGAGATACGCGCTGTCGGGGTCGAGACCCTCGGCCAGGCCGCGCATCGCACCTCGCATGACCTTCGACAGTTCCACGTCCTCGACGTAGTTGCTCGAGATCAGGGATACCACGTCCTCGAAGACCCGCAGGTCCTGGTACACCTCTTCCCGTGTCCAGGTCTTCCCCAGCACGCCGCCGACCAAGGCGAACACGATGACCGGCGCGGTGACGAACAGGACGACGAGGCGGGTGCGAGCAGTCATGGGGGTCCCTTGGACAGTTGGCGATTGTCTACGTGGCGATTGCCTACCTTGGCGCGATTGTCTACTTGGCGATTACCTGTTTGGCGGTCGTGTCCTCGGCGCTCGTTTTCCGCGGCACGTGGTTGCTCCCTTGCCCCTTGCCTACCTTCTCTTGAGCCATTGTAAGGGATCGACCGGTTTGCCGTCGATCCGCAACTCGAAGTACAGCGAGGAGTTGCCGGCAGGAGAGCGCCCGGCCGTGCCCAGCCGTTCGCCGGCCGCGACGGCGGCGCCCTTGGGCTTCGCGATGGAGCCGAGATAGCCGTAGAGGGAATACCCGAGGTTCCCGTGATCGACGATCGTCAGCTGGCCGAAGCCGGCGAACACGTCGGCGAAGACCACCCGGCCTTCGTGAACGGCGCGCACGCCTTCGGCCTCCGCCGCGGCGATCTCGATGCCGCTCTGGCTGACGGTGGTGCCGAAGCGGGGGTTGCGGCGCTGACCGAACCGGGTAAGGACTTGTCCGGCGACGGGCCAATCGAGGGTGCCGCGAAACGGCTTGAGCGGGAGCGTCACGGACTCGATGGGGGCGCCGGGCACCAGCTTCCTCAGCCGTTCCTGCGCGTGTTCCAGCTCGCCCACCATCTGGGCCGTCAAGTCCCGGCGCTCGTCGATCCGCCGGACCAACTCCGCGCGCGCCCCGGCGGCGCGCGTCGATTCCTCGGCCGCCCGCCTTGCCGCCGCCTGCACGTCCTTCAACCGCACCGACTGCTGCTCGAGCTCGACACGCGAGACCGCGAGGCGGGAGATGGCGCCCGTCTGCTCGGCCACCCGGCGGTGATCGAGGGTGGCAAGGGCCGCCGCGAGGCGGGCCGCCCGCACCGAGTCCTCGGTCTTGCCGGCCCCGAGCAGCATCCGGGCATAGCCGGGGCGCCCCAGCTTGTAGACCTGCACCAGCCGCGCGTCGAGGCCGGGCCGGGCCGCCTCGATCGCCAGGCGCGTGGACTCGATCTGGCGGGTTGTCGCGTCGATGCGGGCCCTGACGGCGCGGGCTTCCGCGTCGAGGCGCCGGCTTTCCTCGAGACGCAGGTCGCGCTCGACTTCCAGCTTGCGGAGCTCGCCAAGCAGCGTCCGCTCCTGGCTCGCCAGCGCCTCCGCCTCGCGCTGCAGCGCGACGATGCGCTCGCCGGCCCGCGCCGCGGGGTCCTGAGGCGCAGACTGGCCCCAGGCGCCGGCGACGCACGCCAGCGACACGACACCCGCGACCACCAGGCTTCTCACGAGGCGCATTGTAACAGGAGGTTGACGGTTGACGGTTCAGAGTTGAGGGTCCTCTCGCACTGTCACGCGTGCTGAACCCTCGACCGTGACCGGGGACGTGAACCGGCGGCGTCAGTCACGGGACCTTGACGAGTCGGGCCGCTCTCGCGGCTTCACGCGTGCCGGACCCTCGACACTGGACCCTGAACTGTCAACTGTGAAACGTGAACCTGTGACGTCAGAACAACGGCTTGCCGTCGATCTCCTTCGGGATCGGCACGCCGAAGTACTTCAGCACGGTGGGCGCGATGTCGACGATGCGCGCCCGGTCCGCCGTGAGCTTCCGGCTGGAGATGAGCGCGCCCGGGATCGTCTGGTAGTCGAACGAGCAGTGGTCGCCCGACCACTTCTTCATGTTCGGGTAGAGCAGCCCCGGCGGCGAGCCGCCGAGCGACGTCTGCCACGACACGCGGTAGCCGTCCTCGAACCCCACCTGCAAGTCCGGCGCGTTCGCCAGGAACGGCCCGAGTACACATCGTCCCGCTTGTAAACGGAGCGGACGATCCGCGCGCCCGTGTTCGGATCCGTCATCGTCAGAAGCCGCGCGGAAAGTTCGTCCGCCAGGCGGCGATAGTCCCCGCCCTCGCCGACGGTGCCCTGCCCCTCACGCCCGCGCATGTTGAAGTAGATCTGCCCGAGGCCGAGCGAGTAGGCGCGGGTGCGCGTCCAGTCCACGTTCTCCCAGAACTGCCCGCCCCCGCCGAACATGTCGTGCAGGTTCTTGTCGCCCACCGGCTGGTTCTGCCTGGCCATGAAGCCTTCCTCGATCAGCCAGGTATTGAGGTTCACCCCGTGCTTGAAGGAGTGGAACCCGTGGTCCGAGAGCACCAGGATGTCTGTGCCGGGCGGGACGTGCTCCATCACCTCGGCGAGCAGCGAGTCGGCGCGGCGATACACGCGCTCGATTGCGTCGCCCCACTTTGCCGCCTGCGCGGCGTCATACATCGGGTGGGTGGGGTCGAGGTAGCGCCAGAACATGTGCTGCACGCGGTCGGTCGCCTCGATCACGCCGACCACCAGGTCGAACTTCCCGGACTCGATCTGCGAGAGGATCACCTGCGCGCGGTCGTCGAACGCGCGGAAGCAGGTCGTCCATGAACGCCTTCTCGTCGAGGCGGTCCTCGTTGAGCGGCCAAGTGGCCTCGGCCCAGCCGAGCGTCCGGAACGTCCCGAGCTTCTCGTAGAGCTCTTCGGAGAACGACCCGGGCGACGAGATCGGCGACACCGGCGACTCGGGCCGCCAGTTCACGGGCGAGATGTAGAGCTGCAGCTCGTCGTTGGCCCGGATGAGGTGGACCTGCGCCATGCCGTCGAGGCGGACGAGCAAGTTCACCCGGAACTCCAGCGGGATCCACTTGCGACCACTGGCCTTCGGTCAGGTGGATCGTCGTGCCCTGCAGCTCGATCGTTGCGCTCTTCGCCTCGCGGTTCCACCGGACGGTGAAGGGCACGCGGACGTCCCGCTTGGCCTCGAGCTCCGCCAGCCGCGCCTGGTCCTGCTCGGTCAGCTGCGCCCTTCTTGCGGATCTCCTGCTGCTGGCCGTGACGATCGGGTTCGGCGGCCCGATCAGCTCCGTGGTCGTGCCGTGT
This sequence comes from uncultured Acidobacteriota bacterium, assembly GCA_963744445.1. Lineage (GTDB taxonomy): Bacteria > Acidobacteriota > Vicinamibacteria > Vicinamibacterales > Fen-181 > CAVUTP01. The sequence goes on along the minus strand of CAVUTP010000003.1, from coordinate 239,718 downwards.
CGCCCTCGAAGACCAGCCGCTTCAGGATGCCGCCCATCTCGGTGTTGCCTTCCTCGTAGCGGCTGAGGTCGGTCGCGAAGTAGTAGAACGTGCCCGACCGTGCCGCGGATGTCCGGCAGCGGCAGGCCCGACGAGCAGCTCGCCGGCGGCACGTCCTCGGGCGGGAACGTCACCGGGCACCGTCAGGATCGCCGAGCGCACGCCCGCCTCGCCCGGCCGTCACCCAGAACGACGTGCCGCCGCGCAGCGACGTGAGCTTCGGCTTCGCCGATGGGGATGTAGTTGAAGAGGAAGTCGGGCATCTCGCGCTTCACCATCCCGAGGTCCGGGATGTAGGTCTTGATGTCGCGGACGAGGAAGTCGTAGATGTTGTGCTTGCCGGCGTTGCCGCCGGTGGCGAACGACGCCCACGAGGTGGGCGATTCGGGCGAGGTCGATGTCTCGAGCCGGTAGAAGCCGCCCTCGGCCGCCGAGCTTCTTGAAGTTCGGGAGCTTGCCTTCACCCATCCACTTCTCGACCAGCCGCGGGTCCATCCCGTCGAAGCCGAGGATCACCAGCTTCTGCTTGAACTTCTCGGGCGGCGTGGACCGTTGCAGCCGGCAGGCGACCAGGCGGCGATCCCCAGCAGAACGAGGGCGACGAGGAGTCTCTTGAGCATCGTGGAATCCCGACCGAAATCGGAGTGTATTCTCAAGTATAGCAAAGGTAGGAGCCCAGCATGGTTGTGCCCCTTCGAGCCCTTGCCGGCGACCGTCGGGCGGGTACCATTCGTGCGTGCGCGTGCTTGGGATCGATTTCGGGAAGCGTCGCATCGGCCTGGCCATCAGCGATCCCTCGGGCACGCTGGCCCGGCCGCTCGCCACCCTGCAGGCGCGGGGCGACCACGTGGCGCAGGTGGCGGAGGCGGCCGAGCGGTTTGCCGCGCGAAGACGAGGGGCTCGGCGCCATCGTCGTGGGCCTGCCCAGCCGCCTCGATGGGTCGGCCAACGAGCAGACGGCCGCTGGTCCTGGCGTTCGTCGAGAGACTGCGGGCGCGAGTGGGCGTGCCGGTGACGGTGCAGGACGAGCGGCTGACCAGCGTGGAGGCGGAGAGCCGGCTGGCGGTCGGTGATCGGGACTGGCGCAGCCGGAAGAAGAAGCTCGACGCCGCGGCCGCCGCCATCATCCTTCAGGAGTACCTGGACCGGACGGCGGGGCCCCCGGCGCCCGAAGCCGAAAGCCAGGACTGGGAATGATTCGACGCCTTCTTCTCCTTGCCGTGACCGTCGCCGCGCTGGGCGCCGGCGCGTGGTGGTTCCTGCAGGTACTCGCTGTACCAACCCTACAAGGGCTACGAAGGCCCCGAGCAGTTCGTCGAGATCGTCCCGGGCGACGGGTCTCGGTCGCATCGCGCGGAAGCTGGTGGACGCGGGCGTCGTCCGCGATGAGTGGAGCTTCCGGGCGGCGCTGTGGCAGTCGGGCGCGGCGCGGCGGCTGAAGGCCGGCGAGTACCGGTTCGACCGCCCGCTCGGCGTGCGCCAGGTGGTGGACCTGCTCGCCAAGGGAGCGGTCTTCCTGCGCCAGGTGACATTCCGCGAGGGCCTGACGATCCGGGAGATGAGCCGGGTCTACGAGTCGCACGGGCTGGGGACGGCCGCCAGCTTCGTGAAGGCTGCCGCAAACGCCTCGCTGATCGGGGATCTCGATCCGCCGCGCGCCGGACCTCGAGGGCTACCTGTTCCCGGAGACCTACTCGCTCCCCAGGCGGGCCGCCGCGTCGGACCTCGTCTCGATGATGGTCAACCGGTTCAAGGAGGTGTTCGACGAAGCCATGCGGGCGGAGCTGCGGGGACAGGGCCGCGCGGTCCGCGAGGCCGTCACGCTCGCATCGCTCGTGGAGAAGGAATCGGCGAAGGCGGAGGAACGCCCGCTGATCGCCGGCGTCTACCGGCAGCGACTGTCGATCGGGATGGCGCTGCAGTGCGACCCGACCGTCATCTACGGGCTGGAGCGCGCGGGCAGGTACAACGGGAATCTGACGAAGGAAGGCCTGGCCTTCGATTCGCCCTACAACACCTACCGCTACCCCGGCCTGCCGCCCGGGCCCATCGCGGCGCCGGGCCGCGGCGCGCTCGAAGCGGCGATCCGCCCTGCCGACGTGGACTACCTGTACTTCGTGAGCCGCAACGACGGCTCGCATGCCTTCGCACGCACCCTCGACGAACACAACCGCAACGTGCACAAGTACCAGGTGCTGTACTTCAGACAGAAACGGGCGGAAGCGGCGGGGCAGGGGACGAAGGACTGAAGTGCAAAGTGCAAAGTGCAAACCAGCACCTCCAGCACCTTCAGCACCAGCACCCCCGGCACCTTCAGCACCCCCGGCACCTCCAGCACCCTGCTATCGTTCTGCCCATTTCAGCTTTTTCCGGAGCACCTCGAAGTAGCTGTGTGACGTCGCGTGGACCAGGCGCACGGGCGAGGGGTTGCGCGTGACGCTGACCGTGTCGCCCGGCTCGAGGCGGACGCCGCTCTGGCCGTCCAGCGTCACCACCGCTTCCTCGGCGGGGTCGGCGACGAACGGCTGGACCTGCACTTCCGCCCACGCGGGGATGACCACCGGACGATTGCTGAGCGTGTGCGGCGCAATGGGCGTGAGCACGAGCGCGTCTACGGCCGGGTGGAGGATGGGCCCTCCGGCCGACAGGTTGTAGGCCGTGGAGCCGGTGGGGCTGGCGATGATCAGTCCATCGCCGTTGAAGCGGGCGACGAATTCACCGCCGACGGTCACCGAGAGTTCGATGACGCGGGACAGCGCGCCGCGGGTGATGACCACGTCGTTGAAGGCCATCCGGCGGGCGGTGACGGCGCCCGCCCGGCAGATGGCCGCCTTCAGGATGAGTCGTGTCTCGATCCGGACGTCACCCGCGAGCACCGCTTCGAGCGCCGAGAACAGCTCCGGCCACGACAGGTCCGTGAGGAAGCCAAGGTGACCGAAGTTGACGCCCAGGATGGGAATGTCGTGGCCCGACTCCGCCATCCGGTCGGCCATCCCGAGCATGGTGCCGTCGCCGCCCAGGACCAGCAACAGATCCACCAGTGACGGCAGTTCCTCGCGGGTGGCGCACCGGCGTCGCGTGCCCAGCTCCGCGAGCGCCGCCGTCTCCACTTCGAAGACCGGCTCGACGCCGCGCTCGTCGAGCCACTCGGCAATCTCGACCAGGTGCTTGGCCACGGAGTGCAGCCGGATCTTCGCGACGATGCCGATGCGGGCGGGTGAAGCCATGAAATTCACGGGTTACCGTTCACAGTTTACGGTCTACGGTCTACGGTTCTGCGGTCCAGCGTCGCGGTCGGTCATCTCTCCGGACGGCGTGACGGAACCGTCAACCGTCAACCCTGAACCGTCAACCGCACCCGTCCGGCCTTGCGCTATCAGGTGCAGCAGGAACTCCCGGTTGCCCTCTGCGCCAGTAATCGGAGAGGGGGTCAGCCCGGCCCGCGCCAGTCCCGCCGCGGCTGCCGCTGCCGTCACCTGCTCGATCACCCGATCGTGCACCGCCGGGTCCCGGACGATCCCTTTGCGGCCCACTTCGTCGCGCCCCGCCTCGAATTGCGGCTTCACGAGCGCGACGACGTCGGCCGGCCGCCGCAGAAGCGGCGGAACGCGCGGGAGGATCTGGGACAACGAAATGAACGAGACGTCGATCACGACGAGATCGACCGGGCCCGGGAGGTGCGACGGCTCGAGGTAGCGCGCGTTCCGACCCTCGATCACCACGACACGCGGGTCGTTGCGCAACCTCCAATCCAGCTGGCCATGGCCGACGTCGAGCGCCACCACTCGCGCCGCGCCGCGCCTGAGCAGGACGTCGGTGAACCCTCCCGTGGACGCGCCGATGTCCAGCGCCTCGCGACCCTCGACCGCGATGGCGAACGTGTCGAGCGCGTGCGCGAGCTTCAGGCCGCCGCGTCCCACGTACGGGTGATCGGGCTGCAGCAGCGCGACCGTCGCGTCCGGCGCGATTCCCGTGCCCGCCTTCGACACCACCTGGCCGTTCACCGCCACCTGGCCCGCAATGACAAGCGCGCGGGCCCGCTCCCGGGACGGTGCCAAGCCGCGTTCGACGAGCAGCTGGTCGAGCCGCCGCTTCATCGGCCGGGTTGACCGTTTACGGTTGACGGTTCAAGGTCCAGCCGCACTGTCACGCCGAGCCCCACCTTGAACTGCCAACCGTCAACCAGCGCATGCAGTCGCGTGCATCCTGCATGTGCACTCTGCGCTTTGCTCTCTGCACTCTGCACTCACTTCAGTTCGTTCGACCGACCACCCAGCGCGCGATCTCCTCGAGGCGGCTCGAGCGCATGCCCGGGCCGTCGAGGGCATCGAGCGCGGCCGCGAACGCCTCGACTGCGAGCGTCTTCGAATCGTTCGAGGCCCACCAGCGCCGGGTACGTGGGCTTCCCGGCGGCGGCGTCCTTGCCGGCGGTCTTGCCAAGTTCTTCGGTCGCCCCCTCCACGTCCAGCACGTCGTCCACGATCTGGAAGGCGAGACCGAGGTGTGCGCCGTAGCGCCCGACGGCATCCACCGCCTCGGGGGTGCCGCCGGCCATGACGGCGCCCGCCAGCGCGGAAGCCTTGATGAGGGCGCCGGTCTTGCGCGCGTGCATGTCGCGCAGCCCGTCGAGGGTGAAGGCCGCGGGGCCTTTCCCCGAGGCCTGGAGGTCCACCGCCTGCCCGCCCACCATCCCCGCCGCGCCGGCGGCATCGGCGATCAGGCCAATCGTCCGCCGGACGCGGGGGGCCAGGCGTTCGTCGCGCTCGGCCGGCTCCCGCGCGAGCAGCGCGAACGCCTCGGTCAGGAGGCCGTCGCCCGCGAGGATCGCCATGCCCTCGCCGTGGACGACATGGCTGGTGGGCCGCCCGCGGCGCAGCGTGTCATTGTCCATGGCGGGCAGGTCGTCGTGGACGAGCGAGTAGGTGTGAATCAGCTCTATCGCGCAGGCAGCGGGCAGTGCGAGCGCGACGCGATCCTCCGCCGAGGATCCCGGCTGCGGATCCTCCTGCAGCCTGACGTCGGCTGCCACCGCGTCGGCCGCGGCGAGCGCGAGGATTGGCCGGAAGCGCTTGCCCCCGGCGAACAGGCTGTACCTCATGGCCTCGGACACGACGGGCGGACAGTGGGGCGGTGCCGGGAGGAAGCGTTCCAGCGCCTGGTCCACCAGCTCGCGGCGGGCGGCCAGGTACTCCCGGAGAGCCAGCACGGTTGTCACCGTGGGCGCTCCCGATCCGGGCGGCTGGACCTGGCCCCTTCTCTCGTCCTCCGCCTGGCCGCCGGCCAGCGACGCCGGCGCGGGCCTCAACTCCCCACGCTCGTCGAGGATCTCGATGCGCCGCTCGGCCTCTTCGAGCCGCGCATGGCAGAACCGCGACAGCTGCACGCCGCGCTCGTAGAGCTCCAGCGACCGCTCGAGCGGCAGGTCGCCCTCCTCGAGCTTCTTCACGATTCCCTCGAGCTCCGCGATGGCCGCTTCGAAGTCCTTGATGGTTGCGTCCATGCGCCTCTTCTTGTTGAACTTGGCGATTGTCTACTTGGCAATTGCCTACTTGGCAAGTGCCTAGACGCGGACTCACTGGTCTTGACCACGAAGAACGGAAGGCACGAAGGCCACAAGGCCCTTGTGTCTTCGTGTGTTCTTGATCTTCGTGGTTTCGTTCGTCGTCGAGCGAAGCGAGTACCTGGGACCAAGTGGCAGTTGTCCACGTGTCCTGCATTCGGCCATTGGACAAGTGGTCAGTCGCCACCTTGCCGACTACCGCCGACAATCCCAAGTGACGCCGATTCGGCTCTCAGTGCTCATCGCCATCCGTCACCCTCGCCTTGATCTCCCCGCGCTGAACGGTGACGCGGATCTCCGTCGCCCTCGTTCACGCTCGCGGGGTCGCGGATGACGCGCGTGCGGGACCCATCCCAGCACACCGCGTAGCCGCGGCCCAGGACCGCGAGCGGGCTGAGGCTGTCGAGCCGTGCCGCCTGCGTCCGCAACCGGCCGTCCGCCCGGTTGTGGAGGCGGCGGGCCGCGGCGCGGAGCGCACCGTCCACACGGGCCAGCCGGGCGCCGATGTTCCCGAGGCGGCGCCGCAGGTCGAACGTTTCGAGCTGCAGGCGCAGGTCATGATACCGGCGTTGGCGCCGGGCCACCAGCGTTCGCCCGGCCCGTCCCAGTTGGTTCGCCAGCTCCGACACGTGCCGGCCGCGGAGAGCGAGCCGTCCGGGCCACCCCGCCAGCCCCGGCCTGCCGGACAGCCGATGCAGGTAGGTCCTCGATCGTTCGAGGCGCGACCGCGCCGAGGCCCTCAGCCGGCCGGTGAGGCGGTCGATCCGCGCGCAGAACTCGTCCTTGCCCGCCACCACGATCTCCGCGGCGGCCGAGGGGGTGGGGGCGCGGACGTCGGCCACGAAGTCCGCGATCGTGAAATCGGTCTCGTGGCCCACGCCGGAGATCACCGGTATTGGCGAGCGGGCGATCGCGCGCGCCACGGTTTCCTCGTTGAAGGCCCAGAGATCCTCGATCGACCCGCCGCCCCGCGCGAGGATCACCACGTCCACCCCCGGCACCCGCGCGATGGCCGCCAGGGCGCGGGCGACCTCGGAGGCCGCGCCTTCCCCTTGCACCCGCGTCGGCCGGATCACGAGGCTGGGGTTGGGGTGCCGCCGCGTGATCACCTTGATGACGTCGCGCACGGCGGCGCCGTCGAGCGAGGTGACGATGCCGATGCGGCGGGGCAGGGCGGGCAGCGGGCGCTTGCGCTCCGCGGCGAAGAGGCCCTCCGCCTGCAGCCGCTTCTTCAGCTGCTCGAACGCGAGCTGCAGCGCGCCCACGCCCTGCGGCTCCATGTGCTCGCACAGGACCTGGTATTCGCCCTTCGGGTCGTAGACGGTGATTCGCCCGCGCGCGACCACCCGGAGGCCGTCTTCCGGCTTGAAGCGCAGCGTCCGCAGCGCGGAGCGGAACATGACGCCCTTGAGCTGTGCGCCGGAGTCCTTCAGCGTGAAGTAGAGATGCCCGGTGTTCCAGAGGCGGCAGTTCGAGATCTCACCCTCGATCCAGACCTCGGCGAAGCGTGTCTCGAGGGTGTCGCGGATGGCGGACGTGAGCTCGCTGACGGTCCAGACGTGCCGAACGGGGGCGGGCGGAGTCTTCGGCGGCCTTGGTTCCTCGGGGGCGGGCTCGGGCTCCGGCTCCTCGAACGGCAGATCGAACAGTCCTGTCATGCCTCGTCCGGGTCGGGCCGCATTCTTGCCAAATCCTCCGGCGAGCAGTCCAGCCGGACGATCGACGTGGCGCGGCCCGTCGCCTCGTCGATGCCAATCACGGCGCCATGCAGGCGCGGATTGCCGCTGGCGGGCTCGAAACGCGAGGGCAGGCCCGTGAGGAACCGCGAGAGCGCCGGCTCGCGCTCGGTGCCGATGATCGAGTCCATCGGCCCCGTCATGCCCACGTCGGTGAGGTACGCCGTTCCGGCGGGCAGCAAGCGCTCGTCGGCGGTCTGCACGTGGGTGTGGGTGCCGATGACGGCGCTCACCTTGCCGTCGAGGAACCAGCCCATGGCCTGCTTCTCGGAGGTCGCCTCGGCGTGGAAGTCCACGATGATCACGCGGGTGCGCCCGGCGAACGCCTCGATCTCGCGCGCCGCGACGGCGAACGGGTCGTCGATCGCGTTCATGAATACCCGGCCCATCAGGTTGACCACGCCAACCCCGCGCCCGTCGTCGGTTCGCGCGAGCACCGACCCTCGGCCCGGCGCACCCGCGGGATAGTTGGCGGGCCGAAGGAGGCGCGGCTCCGCGCCGATGTAGTCGAGCGCCTCTTTCTTGTCCCAGATGTGGTTGCCCGACGTCATCACGTCCACGCCCCAGCCGGCGATCGTATCGCCGATTTCGCGCGTGATGCCGAAACCGGCGGCGGCGTTCTCGACGTTGGCGATGACGAAGTCGATGTCGAAGCGGTCCACCAGCCCCCGCAGGCCGGCGCGCACCAGGTCGCGGCCGGGCCGGCCGAAGATGTCGCCGATGAAGAGAACGTTCATGCGGTCGCCACCGGCACGAGGGTTTCCTGGCCGCGCCGTTCGGCGATCTTGGGCACGACGACCCGCAGTTCACCGCCCGACACGAGGGCGGAGGTCTGCCCGCCGTCGAACGCGCCTTCGAGGCGGACCGCTCGGGCGAAGCGCCCGAAGCCGCGTTCGACCAGGTGGAAGCTCGCGTCGGGATGACCGCCGGCGTAGGGCGAGCACTTCTCGCCGACCACCAGCAGGACGCCCCCCTTCAGCAGCACCCGGATACGGTCCGCGAGGACGCCCGGCAGGTCGAGGATGATCTCCACCGCCTCGCCCGTCTCCCGCACGTCGAGCGCGGGTGTGCAGTGGCCGGACGGTTGCCGGCGGTCGCGGGCGGTACGGTCGAGGTCCTCGAACAGCCGTCCGATCTCGTCCGACAGGTCCCGGACCTCGGACGAGAGCATGATCCGGTGGAGGTCGCGCATCCCATCATCTTGGCACAATCCGGGCCGACGGGCGATGGGGCGCGGCGAAGAGCAAGGCTAAAGCCTTGCTCCGACCGTTGAATCAGGGCAGCGGTGTCCCCGAGCGCCCTTCAGAGGACGGTGTGTGAAGGGAACACCGGTTGGGGCGGCGGCGCGACCGGGGTTGTACACTCGAGAGATGAATCCAGATGTGCGGCTGATTGTCGAATCGGCTGGCGGCGGACCGCACCTCGGGCGCGTCCGAGTTGATGGCCGAGGCTGTCGAGGCCGTGAGGTTGGCACTCAGCGGCGGGGCGGAGGCGGCAGAGGAAGTGGCGCGAGCCATCTGCGAGGCACAGCCGGCGATGGCCCCGTTCCGCAACCTGGCGGCGGCCGCGTCCGCCGAGCGCAGCGAGCCAGGCAGCCTCGATCGCTTCGAGTTGCAGTGGCGGCGCGCGCCCGCGGCGCTGGCTCGAGTGGCGCACGGGACGCTGGCGCCCGAACCCGGCATCCCGGTGCGCTTCGTCACGTGCTCGTTCAGCGGCTCGGTGCTGGCGTGCCTTCGCGCCATCGCGAGAACCAACCCGGTCCACGTCACGTGCGGAGAAGGCCGTCCGCTCCTGGAAGGGCGGAGGATGGCCGAGGCGTTGGCGGCCGGGGGAATGCAGGTCGAGGTGCGGACCGACGCGGCGCTTGCAGGGGCCCTGGCGGGCTGCGATGGCCTGCTCGTCGGGACCGACGCCGTCACGCCCACCTGGTTCCTCAACAAGTGCGGAACGTGGCAGCTGGCCGCTGCCGCGGGGTTCGCGGGGGCGGCCGTCTACGTGCTCGCGACCCGCGACAAGTTCGTCGATCTCCCGGTGGGCGATGCCCTCCGTCTCGGCGAGCACGACCCACGCGAGGTCTGGGACGCCGCGCCGGCCGGCGTCACGGTCTGCAACCCGTACTTCGAACGCGTGGCCCTGGGGTTGGCGACGGCGTTGATTACCGACGCCGGCGTGCGGGCTGGGATGGAGACTTGAGAATTATTCTCAATTCTAATGCGCCGCGGCGACTCCATGCTTCTCGAGGAGCCGCTTCCTCGTATAGGCAATCAGGCCGCCGGCGTCGATGATGTCCTGCCGCGCCTTCGGCAGCGGCACGATCCCGAACGACTTGCCCGTCGTCTTGTTGACCACGTGCGTGCCGGTGATGTCGAGCTCGTCGCCCTGTGAGGCCTCGATCGCCGGGCAGATGATCGTGCGCAGGCCCAGGTTGGCCGAGTTCTGCAGGAAGATCCGGGCGAAGCCCTTCGCCACGATCACCAGTTCGTGGCCCTTGAGCGTCGAGGCCGCCTGCTCGCGCGACGACCCGCACCCGAAGTTCGCCCCCGCGACGATCACGCTCCCCGGGGACACGTGCCCGGCCTTCAGCCGCGCGTTGATCTCGTAGTCGGCGAAGGCGAACTGCGGCGTTTCCGTCGGCAGGACCGTGGCCATGAAACGGCCCGGATAGATTGCGTCGGTCGAGATGTCGTCGCCGAGCGTGAAAACCACTTGTGCCATGGTGTCTTCGCCTCCCCTTACCTCGGATCCGTGATGACGCCGGTGAGCGCGCTGGCGGCCGCGACCGCCGGCGAGCACAGGTACACCTCGGACTTCGGGTTGCCCATGCGGCCCTTGAAGTTGCGGTTGGTGGTCGACAGCGCCACCTCGTTGTCGCCCAGCGCCCCCTCGTGGACGCCCAGGCAGCAGCCGCAGCCAGGGTTCATCACCACGGCGCCCGCATCCACCAGGTCGCCCAGGAACCCCTGCTTCAGGGCCTGCCGGTAGATGCGCCAGGAGGCCGGGAACACGAGCATCCGCACGCCCTTTGCGACGTGCTTGCCGCGCAGGATCCGCGCCGCCACCTCGAGGTCGTCCAGGCGGCCGTTCGTGCACGAGCCGATGACGATCTGCTGCACCTTCACCGTCGCCACCGCGCCCACCGGCTTGACGTTGTCCACCGTGTGCGGGCACGCAATCTGCGGCACCAGCGTGGCCGCGTCGATTTCCACCACGCGCACGTACTCGGCGTCCGCGTCGGGGGTGACGAAGTCCAGCGGATCGGTGACGCCGGCCTCCGCCGCGCAGGTACCGCTCCGTCTCCTCGTCGGCGGGGACGATGCCGGAGGTTGCGCCGGCTTCGACGCTCATGTTGCAGAGCGTCAGGCGGCCCGACATGCTCATCCGCTTCACGCCCGTGCCGTGGAACTCGATGACCTTGAAGTTCGCCCCTTCGGCGGAGATCGCGCCGATCAGGTGGAGGATGAGGTCCTTGGGGAGCACGTTCGCCGGCAGCTCGCCCTTGACCACCACCTTGATGGTGGCCGGGACCTCGACGTTGAAGATCGAGCCGAGCGCCCAGACGCCGGCCATCTCCGTGGCGCCGATCCCGAAGGCGAACGCGCCGACCGCGCCGTGGCTCGTCGTGTGGCTGTCGGTGCCCACGATGACCCGCCCCGGCCGGGTGTAGCCGTGCTCGGGCAGGATCTGGTGGCAGATGCCGCCCTCGTCGCCGCGGATGTCGTGGAACTTCGCGATGCCCTGCTGCGCGACGAACTCGCGGATCTTCTTCTGGTTGGTCGCCGTCTTCGCGCTCTCGGCCGGGACGCGGTGGTCGAGGATGATCGCGATCTTCGACGGGTCCCAGACCTTCGGCTCGAGGCCGGTGCCCTTGTAGACCTCGAAGAACTGGTTCATGACGAGCGCACCGTTCTCGTGCGACATCGCAAGGTCCACGGCCGGCTCGACGACGTCGCCGACCGCGACCGAGGACTGCCCGGTGGCGCGGGCCAGGATCTTCTGGACGATGGTCATGCCCATCGCGGTTCTCCCCTCCGTGAAGTTGACAACGTGGCGACTGTCGAATCGGGCAATTGCCAGGTGGTCAATCGCTCCCTGCCGAGTGACGAGATTCTAGACGACCTTTCGTTCCTTCAGCGAAGCGATCTCCGCCTCCGTGTACCCCAGTTCGCCGAGGATCTCGCCGGTGTGAGCCGACAGCCGCGGCGGCGGCGAGTCGAGGCTGCCCGGAGTCTCGGAGAACTTCGCACTCAGGTTGAACAACTTCAGCGGCCCGATGCCGGGCTCCTCGATCGTCTGGATGGTCTGGCGATGCGAGATCTGCGGCGCCACGAGGGCATCCTGCAGAGAGAGGATGTCGCCGGAGGGAATGCCCTTGGCATTCAGGACCTGCACCCAATAAGCCGTGGGCTTCTCGGTGAGCTTCGCCTCGATGAGCGGCGTCAGCGCCCGGCGGTTGGCCTTGCGCACGTCGCGCTTCTGGAAGCGCTGGTCGGTCTTGAGCTCGGGCACGCCGAGGACATCGCAGAGACTCTCCCACTGCTTCTGCTCGTTGGCGGCGATGTTGATGTAGCCGTCGCAGGTGCGGAACGTCCCAGACGGCGCGGCCGTCATGTTGTCGTTGCCGAGCAACTGCGGGGGCTTTCCGCCGATGAGCCAGTTGGCCGCAACCCAGCCGAGCAAGGGCATGATCGAGTCGATCATCGCGACGTCGATGAATTGCCCGCGTCCCGTCCGCTCACGGCAGTACAGCGCGCCCATCATCGCGAACGCCGCGTTGAGGCCGCCGACCGTGTCGCACACCGGGAAGCCGGCGCGCAGCGGGTTGAGCCGCTCGTCGCCGTTGACCGCCATCACGCCGCTCAGCCCCTGGATGATCTGATCGTAGGCGGGCTTGTCCGCGTCCGGCCCGGTCTGTCCGAAGCCGGAGATCGCGCAGTAGATCAGGCGCGGGTTCATCTCGTGGAGCGTTTCCCACGGGAACCCGAGGCGGGCCAGGACGCCGGGCCGGAAGTTCTCGACCAGGACGTCCGCCGTCACGACCAACTTACGGAAGATCTCCTTCGCGTCCTCTTCCTTGAGATTCAGCGTCAGCGACTTCTTGTTCGTGTTCTGCGCGAGGAACGAGGTTCCCATCAGCTGCTGGTTCAGTTCGGGCACGTTGCCGAGCTTGCGGGCGAGGTCGCCGCCCTCCGGGTTCTCGATCTTGATCACCTCGGCGCCGCCCAGCGCGAGGTGCAGCGTCGCGAACGGCCCGGCCAGCACGTTGGTCAGATCCAGCACCCGGACGCCGTCTAGGAGCTTCATGATGGTGCCTCGCAACAGGACTCAGGACTCAGGATTCGGGATTCAGGAACCGCCGCTGTCCCGGTGTCACACTGTTCCGCTGTCACACTGACGCGACAGTCCTAATCGGTCCCGATTTCCACACGCGGCCGGTCATCTCGCGGCCGAGGAAGCGGCCCGCATCCTTCGACAGGTCGATGAGGGCGTCGAGGCGGATGTCTGGCCGGCGGCCCATCCGCTGGATCATGTGCACGAAGTCCTCGGTGCAGAGATTGCCGCCCGCGATCTTCGTGAATGGGCAGCCCCCGAGGCCGCCGAATGCCGTCTCGAAGTACTTGACGCCCACGCGCATCGCGGCGTAAGCGTTCGCCATGCCGAGCCCGTACGTGTCGTGCAGGTGGCAGGCGCATTCGACGCCGGCGTCGAGCGCCATCACCGCGGTGAACAGCCGCTCCACCTGGTCGGGCGTGCCGTGGCCGGCGGTGTCTGCCAGGCTCACGGTGGAGAGGCCCGCGTCGAGGAAGCGGCGCACGAGGTCGAGCACGCGCGGCTCGGGGATCACGCCCTCGAACCCGCAGCCGAACGCGGACTGCACCGACACCTGCACGGCTGCGCCGGCGTCGCGCGCGGCCTTCCCCATGGCGGCGATGCGGTCGGCGGCCTCCGCCGTCCCCATGCCCGTGTTCTTGCGGCTGTGCGTATCGCTCGCCGACACGCCCATGCACAGGTAGTCCACCCCGCAGGCGAACGCCCGCTCCATGCCCTTCTCGTTGAGCACGAGGGCGGAGAGGCGCGCGCGCACGGGATCCCGCCCCGCCTGCTTGAAGGTCCGGAAGAGGTCGTCGGTGTCCGCCATCTGCGGCACCCTCTCCTTGTGGACGAAGGAGCCGGCCTGCACGACATCCACCCCGGCCTCTGCCAGCGCCTTGACCCACTGGACCTTCTGCTCGGTCGGCACCACGACCTTCTCGATCTGAAGGCCGTCGCGCAGGCCGACGTCGTGGAGGATGATCTCGGTCATAGAGCCTCGTCAAGGCGGAGGGCGGGGGACGGAGGGCGGACCGCGTGACGTCCCAACGTCCCGCCTCCCGCCTTCCGCCTCCCGCCTCCCGCCTGTCTTGTTACAGCTTGTCCGCGACCGCCCGCGCCACGTCGAGCGTCTTGTTCGAGCCGCCCATGTCGTAGGTGCGCACCTGGCCCTCGGCGATGACCGCGGCCGTCGCCTCCTCGAGCGCCTTGCCCTTGGCCGTTTCGCCCAGCCAGTCGAGCATCATCTTCGCCGCCAGGATGGTCGCGATCGGGTTGCACTTGTACTGGCCGGCGTACTTGGGCGCCGAGCCGTGCGTCGGCTCGAAGACGGCCAGCTTGGTGCCGATGTTCCCCGAGCAGCCGAAGCCCAGGCCGCCCACCATCTGCGCGCAGAGGTCGGAGATGATGTCGCCATACAGGTTGGGCGCCACCAGGACGTCGTAGTTGAACGGGTTCTTCAGCAGCCACATCGTCATCGCGTCGATGTTGGCATCGTCCATGGCGATCTCGGGATAGTCCTTCGCCACCTGCTTGGCGATTTCGAAGAACAGGCCGTCGGTCGCGCGCACGACGTTGGCCTTGTGGACGACGGTGACCTTCTTGCGGCCGAACGTGCGGGCGAAGTCGAAGGCCGCGCGGACGATCCGCTCCGAGCCGCGGCGCGTGTTGATCTTGCAGGAGATCGCGTACTCGTCGCCGGGCAGCGACGAGAAGGCCGAGAACGGCTTCGAGAGGGCCGAGAGCGTGCCGCACAACTCGGCGGGGACGGGTGAGAACTCGACGCCGGAGTAGAGGTCCTCGGTGTTCTCACGGAAGACGACCAGGTCGAGACCTTCCTTGAAGTTCAGCGGATTGCCCGGGTAGGCCTTGCAGGGGCGCAGGCAGATGTACAGGTCGAAGAGCTGCCGCATCCGCACGATGGGCGAGCGGTAGGTGAGGCCCTTGCCCTTGAGCGCGGGCACGAGCTCGGCCTCCGCGGCCTTCATCGGCTTCGAGGTGATGGCGCCGAACATCGCGGCATCGACGTTCTTGAGAAGGTCGATGGTGCGGGCGGGAAACGCATCGCCCTCCGTGCACCAGAACTCCCACCCGATGTCGCCGTGAATGTACTCGGCGTCGAGAGCCAGGCGATCGAGCACGATGCGTGCGGCCTCGAGCGCCTCGATGCCAATGCCGTCACCAGGCAGCCACGCGATCTTGTACTTGGCCATAGAACCTCGCTGAATGTCCGAGCGATACGGTCGCTTCACGATCGCGCCGGCGGTCGTCCGGCGCGCGGGGGCGGGGCGTTGCGACACAGCATATACCGGGAGGGGGAGGTCTTGCTAGGGGTGGCCGACAGAATATTAGTTGGCCGTGCGGCATGCTTTCAAAAGGAGTAACGGTCTTGAGTGGCTGTTTCCGGCCCTTTTCCACCTTGGCGGGGCGGAATCTCGAGGACGGCGAGGCGCGTGGCGCCCGTAGGTGAATGTGATTGTATCTAACTCATATAACATGCTTGACAAACACTCACTACGCGCATATATTGAATTCAACAACAAACCACCGCAGGCGAACAGCGGGCGCCGAAACGAGGAGGAAAACAGACATGGCAATCGTTCGATTCGATCCCTTCCGTGAGCTTTCCGACATGCAGGACCGGATGGGCCGACTGCTGGGCGGCTTCTACGGTCGCGGCGGTGCGGACGACCTCATGCGACGGGGGGCGTGGGTGCCGCCGGTGGACATCTACGACAGCGGCAACCACGAGCTGGTGATCAAGATGGAGCTCCCGGACATGAAGCGGGACGACATCCACCTCACCGTCGAGAACAACACGTTGAGCATCAGCGGCGAGAAGAAGATGGACGGCGAGATCCGCGACGAGAACTGCCACCGCGTCGAGCGCGCCTACGGCACGTTCTCGCGGTCGTTCTCGCTGCCGCTTACCGTGGACGCGAGCCGTGTCGGGGCGGACTACAAGGCGGGCGTGCTCACCGTACGGCTGCCGATGCGCGAAGAGGCCAAGCCTCGGCAGATCGAGGTGAAGGTCAACGGGGACCAGTAACGGCTGGTGCCCCGGGGAAGGCAGGAATGCAGAATGCGCAACCCGGGGCCAAATCGAAAAGGGCGGCGCCAGGACCTGGCTGCCGCCCTTCGTGCGTACCGGATCCCTGGCGTCTACCGGCGAAGCGATCCGGCCAGCTGGTCGGAGGGGCCGCGCGGCGCGTCGGGCGGCAGGTAGATGATGGCGGGCCCCACGCGTTCGTCGAGGCTCTTGACCGTGCGGCTCTTGGCCGTGGGCCGGAACTTCGTCCAGTCGAAGAGCAGGCAGAAGCCGATCAGCACGACCAGCAGGAAGATTACCAGCCCGCCCAGGCCCTGTACCGTGCCGAGCCCGATCGTCCAGATTTCGCTCACTGGGTTTCCCCGGGCGGGTGAAGTTCGGGCACCTCGAAGAACACCAGGCCCTGCCTCACTTCCTCCATCGCGACACGCTCAGGCTTGCGCGGCTGGTCGGCTGCCGGCGGCTCGCCCTCGGCGAAACCGGCCAGGCGGACCCGGGCGCCGCGGCGAAGCTGTTTCGCGCGGAGCGCTGCGATGTCCACGAAGAGGAAACGGCTCTCGATTGGAGGCGCTTTCACCAGCGGCTGTGCGGGTTCGGCGGCTTCGGGTGTCTGGGCGGTGTCGATGATCTCGTCTACCACAATCCCTCAGCGTAGCTGGAGGACCGCCCCAACTGCAAGAGGTTTCTCTGCAACTTCCACCCGAGCTGCCACGTAAGATCCGGTAGAGGGCCGCCTGAACCGGCCCGCCGCGCGGGGGGCGCACATGTTCGAGCTGCTGGCCGTGGTCATCGGGGTTGCCGTGCTGGGGGCAGCGCTGGCCGTCGGACTCCTGGTGGTCAAGACGGTCGTGATGCTGATCCTGCTGCCGATCAAGCTCGCAATCGGCCTCGTGACGTTGCCGTTCCGCCTGCTCGGCGGCCTGCTCGGCCTGATCTTCCTCCCGGTCTTCGCAGTCCTCGGCGTGCTGTTGGCCGTGGTCCTGCTCATCGGCGGCGTGCTCGCGCTGCTCGCGCCGTTGCTGCCGCTTGCCCTCGCCGCCCTGGTGGTCTGGGTGGTATTCAAGGCAGTCACACGCCCGGCCGTGGCAAGCTGACGCCCCCCAGCTCCCGCTCCAGCGCGTCGGCCACGCGCAGCAGCGTCCCCTCGTCGAACATGCGCCCGGTCAGCTGAAGGCCGGCCGGGAGCCCCCCGCCCACGCGGCCGCAAGGCACCGACAGCGCCGGCAGTCCTGCCAGCGGAGCCCCCACCGTGAATACATCGGCAACGTACATCTGCAGCGGGTCGTCGAGGCGTTCACCCAGGCGGAAGGCGGGCGTCGGCGTCGTGGGCAGCGCCACGATGTCCACGTGCTCGAACGCCTCGTCGTAGTCGCGGCGGATCAGCGTCCGCACCTGCTGCGCCTTCAGGTAGTACGCGTCGTAGTACCCGGCGCTGAGCGCGTAGGTGCCGAGCATGATGCGCCGCTTCACCTCGGTGCCGAAGCCGGCGCCGCGCGTTCGCTCGTAGAGGTCGCCAACGCGGTCCGCACCTGCAGCCCGGAAGCCGTAACGCACGCCGTCGTAGCGGGCCAGGTTCGCGCTGGCTTCCGCGGTCGCAACCAGGTAGTAGACCGGGATGCCGTACTGGGCGTGCGGCAACGAGACCGGCTCGATCCGGGCCCCCCGGCCGCCAAGCACCTCGAGCGCCGTGTCGAACGACCGCCGGATCTCGTCGTCCACTCCCGAGTCGATCAGCGCGCGGGGGACCCCAACGCGCAGTCCCCTCACGTTGCCGTCGAGGGTGGCGGTGAAATCGGGAACCGGGCGTGCCGAGGACGTGGAGTCGAAGGGGTCGGCGCCAGCGATCACGCTGAGGGCCAGCGCGGCGTCCGGCGTGTTGGCCGCCAAAGGCCCGAGCTGATCGAGCGAAGACGCGAACGCGATCAGGCCGTAGCGGGAGATGCGGCCATAAGTGGGCTTGACGCCGACCACGCCGCAGAAGGCGGCCGGCTGCCGGACGGACCCGCCGGTGTCGGAGCCGATCGCCAGCGGGACCATGCCCGCGGCAACCGCGGCCGCCGATCCGCCGCTCGAGCCGCCCGGGGACCGGTCGGGCGCCGCCGGGTTTCGTGTAGGCCCGAAGGCCGAGTGTTCGGTGGACGAGCCCATGGCGAACTCGTCGCAGTTCGTCTTGCCGATGATAATCGCGCCGGCCTCCCGCAGCCGCCGCACCGCGGTGGCGTCGTAGGGAGGGACGAACCGCTCCAGCATCCGGGACCCGGCGGTCGTCCGGACGCCCGCCGTGCAGATGTTGTCCTTGATGGCCACCGGCACGCCCGCGAGCGGCTTGGCCGCCAGCTCCCCGGGGTTCGCGTCCAACTTCGCGGCCTCGGACAGCGCCGTCTCGGCGGCAACGGTGGTGAAGGCGTTGAGCGAAGGGTCGAGGGCCTGGATCGCCTCGAGGGAGGCACGGCAGGCCTCGGTCGCGCTGATCTCTCTCGCGCGGACACGGTCGCGGAGTTCACAGGCGGTCATCATCGGCGGCCGCTGCTGGTGCGCCGACCGGCGGGCGGTCCCCGGCGGGACCGACGCGCTGGGGTGTCATCCGGGGCACCGTGAAGAGGGCGGAGAAGACCTCGGGGGCGTTGGACAGTGCTTCCTCGAGGGACAGCGAGGGCAGGGGAGTGTCCTCCCGCTCGACCGGGTCGAGGCCGAGGAAGCTGGCGTTGGGCTGGACGTCGCGGGTGTCGAGCGCTGAGATCTGGCTCGCAAAGTCCAGGATGCGGCTCAGGTCGCCCGCCAGCCGAACCTTCTCTTCCGGGCCGAGCGCCAGGCGTGCGAGCGTCGCGATCCGCTCGACCTCGTCGAGCGTCAATTCCGATGCCATGCAGGGATGCTAGCCTGCATTGCCGACGGGCGCAAACCAGCCGCCACACCGGTGTTCCGGGCCCGCCGTTTCCTGCTACGATTTCCCCATCATGTCACAGCAGCCCGTTCGACGGGCGGCGGTGGCCGGGTCTTGGTACCCCGGCTCCGCCGCCGCTCTCGCCGCCGAGGTGGACGCGTACCTGGGCGAGGCGTCGCCCGGGGTGCCGGCGGACAGCGTGGACGCGGTGATCGTCCCGCACGCCGGCCTGATGTATTCCGGGCCTGTCGCCGCCTGGGCCTACCGGGCGGTGCAGGGCGGGCCCTACGAGGCCATCATCCTGGTCGGGCCCAGCCATCATGTCGGGTTCGAGGGCGCGGCGGTTTTCCGGCGCGGGATCTTCGAGACTCCCTTGGGCGAAGTGGCCGTCGCGGAGGAGCTGGCCGACGCCATCCTGGAGTCCACCTACATCGCGCGCGAGCACCCGCAGGCACACGCCCGCGAGCACTCGCTGGAGATGCAGCTGCCGTTCCTCCGCCGCGTCCTGCCCGACGTGCCCATCGTCCCGATCGTGATGGGACATCAGTCGTCGGCGACGGTGTCGAGCCTGGCCGAGGGGCTCGGCCGGGCGCTGTCCGGCCGGCGCGTGCTGCTCGTGGGCAGCAGCGACCTGTCGCATTATCTCCCCGCGAAGTCGGCGGCGGCCATGGACCGGCGCGTCCTGGACCTCGTGAGCCGCTTCGACGCCGACGGTCTCTGCGAGGAGCTGAAGACGCAGCCCGACCACGCGTGCGGCGGCGGGCCGATGGTCGCGGTCATGCGTACGGCTCGCGCCCTCGGCGCACGCGACGCGCGCGTGCTCAGGTACGCCGATTCCGGCGACGTGTCGGGTGACAAGAGCGCCGTGGTGGGCTACATGGCCGCCGCCTTCGGACGCTTCTCGTAGACGGGAGATCAGGAATCAGGATTCAGGCCTCGGGAATCAGGGACCGGCGGTCGCGCCGCCCTGAATCCAGAATCCCGATTCCTGACTCCTGCTGGGAGCGACACGATGCTCAACGACGACGAGCGGCGGGGACTCCTGCGTTACGCGCGGCAGGTGATCGCGGCGCACCTCCAGGGGGATCCGTCGCCGCCGGCCCCGACGGTCCGCGAACCCCACCGGCATGCGGGTGCCTTCGTGACCCTGCACGCGGCGGACGACCTCCGCGGGTGCATCGGCTATCCCGGTTCGGAGAAGCCGCTGGACGAGGTGATTGCCGAGTGCGCGATGGCATCGGCCACCGAAGACCCCCGCTTTCCACCGGTGCGCGCCTCCGAGCTACCCCGCCTGAGCGTGGAGATTTCCGTGCTCACCCCGATTGAGCCGATCCAGGATGTCAGCGAAATCCAGGTGGGGCAGGACGGGCTCGTGGTCGAGCAGGGCTTGCGCCGCGGGCTCCTGCTGCCGCAGGTCGCCAGCGAGCACGGGTGGGACCGCGAGACGTTCCTCGCGCACACCTGCATGAAGGCCGGCCTTCGTTCCGATGCCTGGCGCACGGGAGCGCGCGTCTCGCGCTTCCAGGCCGAAGTGTTCGGGGAGGACGAACCGATTCACGGTTGAACCGTCAGGGCGCCCCGCCTACCCGGGCCCGAGGCCGTACCTCAGCATCCGTCCATCCGGCGCCAGCCGGACCCAGGCGCCGAACGGGCTGGTGTAGCTCCGCTCGTCGGTGCCCGCCGCCGGTCTTGCGAACCGCATGTCGTACCAGTGCACCGTGGCGTCGCCGTTCCGGTGCTGCCTGACCTCGACGGAGGTGAAGCGCGAGAAATCGAGGAAGACGCGCGCCGTCGGCGCCGCAGACGCCCGCGCGATCAGCGCGCTCTGGCTGTCGGGGAATCTCAGAACCGCGGACCGCTGCCCTTCGCCGGGCGACAGCAGGTTCACGTCGCGCACCTCGAAGCCGGAAGGCGTGCGGGTGATCAGCCGCCACGCGAACGGCGACGACCCGGCAGGCAGCGCGGCTGGGAGCGCGGACGGGTGGCTGGAGTTCCGGGTACGAGAACAGGATGCGGGATCCGGCGGCGTCCGGCGCGATCCCGGCGCGCGCCTGGACCTCGATGGCGCGGCCGAGCGCCGCGCGATGCGTCACGCTGCGAACGCCCACGTACCCGACGGCAAGCGCGAGGGCCGTCAAGGCCGCCGCCCGCCGCTGCACCGGCTTCAGCCACGCCGCCACCAGGCCGCCGCCGAGTAGCGCCCACAGCCACACATCGAGGATCGGCAGCCAGTCCACGCCGTACCACACGGCGCTGAACGGGCTCAGCACCCGCGTGCCGTACGACGTGCCGAGATCGATCAGCACGTGTCCCGCGACGGCAGCCATGCCGACCGCGACGAGCGCCGGGAACGAGGCCGCCCGCTCCGTGGCGCGCCGCCGCCGGCCGACGAGCCAGACGATGGCCGCCATCGACGCGCCGAGCGCCAGGCCGAGGGGCCCGTGTGTCGGGCCGCGGTGCGCCGCCAGGTACGCGAGGCGACCGTTGTCCGCGAAGCGGGTGACGAACTCGAGGTCGGGAACGTTGGACGCGAGGACGAGCGTCGCGGTCGCACCACGGCCGAACCGGCGGAAGCCGGCGTTGGCAAGCGTGAGCGCGAACAGCGTGTGGGTGAGGTTGTCCACGGTGCCAGTGCGTCAGGGTGCGAGGGAACGACGTCCCTTGGGCCCTTGCTCCCTGATCCCTATCCGCGATCGGGATGCTATTGTAGCGGTAATGGACGTCTTCCTCGTTCCCCTGGGTGCGGGCCGTCATGAGCTGTACCTGCGAAACGCCGCACGAGGCCGTGCCGTTGCAACCGGGGGAGACGGCCGGGTTCCGCCGGCGGTGGGCCGACCGGTTCACGGCGATGCTGGCCGCCATCGAGCGAGAGCGCGAGGGGCTCGATAAACGCGGGGGGCCGCCGCGCGATGCGGGATGGACCGGCCGGATGCGCGCCCGCGCCGTGCGCTGGATGGCCGAGAAGGTGGCCGAGCAGCGGCTGCTCTGGCGTCTGCGCACCGAGCACAGCGTGCGGGCCTTCCACGCCTCGGATCTTGCGGGCGAGCGGGCCATGGAGATCATCCGCGGCGCGTTGAAGAGCGACTGGGACCGTCACCGGTGGTGGCTGGTGTGGAACAGCCTCGGCGGCCTCCTGTCCCTCGCGCTCGTGCCGTTTCCCGGGCCCAATGTCATCGGCCTCTACTTCACCTTCCGCATCGTCGGCCACCTGCTTGCCGTGCGCGGCGCCAGGCACGGTCTCCGGGAGGTCCGCTGGCACCTGGAGCAGAGCGACGCGCTCGCGCAGCTGGGGGCTGCGGTCGCGCTCCCCTCGCCGGACCGCGAACAGCGAGTCGGCGAGGTTGCCCGAATGCTCGGGCTGGTGCGCCTCCAACGGTTCTTCGAGCGCACGGCCGCGCGGCCTGCGTGATATACTCCACGGGCTTTGAGACTCCGCGAGATGGCCACGCGCCTCGGATGTCGTCTCGATGGCGACGGCGAGGTGGAAATCGAGCGCGTTGCCGGGATCGAAGACGCCGGTCCGGGCGACATCACCTTCCTGTCGAATCCCCGATACGCTCCCGTGCTGGGTCGGACGCGCGCCTCCGCGGTCATCCTTGGGGAAGGGGCGCCGGCGGCGCCATGCGCGATGCTCCGCACCGAACGGCCCTATCTCGCATTCGCGCGCGCCGTGGGCCTCCTGCATCCCGCCGTGGCGCCCGCGCCCGGCATCCACCCGCTGGCCTGGGTTGCCGCGTCCGCCAGGATCGGACAGGACGTGTCCGTGGCGCCGTTTGTCTCGATCGACGAAGACGCGACGATCGGTGACGGCGTCGTGATCGGCCCACTCGTGGCGATCGGCCGCGGCGCGCGCATCGGGGACGGCTGTCGCATCCACGCGAACGTGTCCATCAGGGAGGGCGTGGTGTTGGGCGCCCGTGTCGTCGTCCAGGACGGCGCGGTGATCGGCAGTGACGGCTTCGGTTTCGCCCGCCGGCCGGACGGCTCCTACGAGAGGATTCCCCAACCGGGCCGGGTGGTGGTGGAGGACGACGTGGAGGTCGGGGCGAACGCCGCCATCGACCGCCCGGCGGTCGGCGAGACCCGGATCGCGGCCGGTGTGAAGATCGACAACCTGGTGCAGATCGCGCACGGGGTCCAGGTGGGGCGCGACACCCTGCTCTGCGCCCAGGTTGGCATTGCCGGCAGCGCGACCGTCGGCCGCCGCGTGGTTCTCGCCGGCCAGGTGGGCGTGGCCGGGCACCTCGAGATAGGCGACGACGTCACCGCGACGGCGCAGACCGGGATTCCCAACTCGGTGGACGCCGGCACCGTCGTCTCGGGCTACCCCGCGATTCCCAACCGCGACTGGCTGAAATCGTCCGCGGTGTTCCGGCGTCTGCCGGAACTCAAGAAGGCGGTCGCGGATCTCGGAAGCCCGGCTCGCGCAGCTCGAAGAGCGCCTCGCCGGCCTCCGCTAGTCCCCCAGCCTGCATTTTGCATTCTGCGTTTTGCATTTTGCATTTCATAATCCCTTCATGCGCTTCCTCCGCCCCCTCGCGCTGCTGCTCGGCCTGGCGGCGTTGGCGCCGGCCGCGACGCGCCCCCCGAAACTGGACTACGCGCTGCTGACGCTTCCCAATGGCCTGACCGTGATCCTCCTGGAGGATCACTCGACGCCGATCGTTCACGCCGAGCTGTGGTACCACGTCGGATCCAAGGACGAACGGCCGGGCCGCACCGGTTTCGCTCACCTCTTCGAGCACATGATGTTCAAGGGGTCGAAGAACGTGCGGCCGGAGCAGCACTCGTCGTTCGTCTCGTCGGTTGGCGGCGAGGGCAACGCGTACACCACCGACGACGTCACCGTGTTCTGGTCCACCGTGCCCGCGCAGTACCTTCCGCTCGTGCTGTGGCTCGAGGCCGACCGCATGGCGTCGCTGCGCATCGAGAAGGACACCTTCAACCGCGAGCGGGAAGTGGTGAAGGAGGAGCGCCGGCTGCGCGTGGAGAACCAGCCCTACGGCCGGCTCTCCGAGTTGATCTACGACCAGGCCTTCACCACGCATCCCTACAAGCACACGACGATTGGCAGCATGAAGGACCTCGAGGCCGCCTCGCTGGACGACGTGCGGGAGTTCTACGGCACCTACTACGTGCCCAACAACGCCACGCTCGTCATCGTCGGCGACTTCGAGACCGCGCAGGCAAGCGAGCTGGTCGACGCGCCACCTCGGGCCGCGTGCCGAGGTCCGCGCGGCCGATCCCGCGCGACATGCCGAAAGAGCCGGAGAAGACGCAGGAGCGGCGCGTCGTGCTGCAGGAGAACTGGCCGCTGCCCGTGGTCGTGGTGGCGCACCACGTGACCTTCGACGGCCATCCCGACTCGTACCCGCTCCACGTCGCCTCGAAGATCCTGTCCGACGGCCAGAGTTCGCGGATCTACCGCAAGCTCGTGTACGAGACGGGCCTGGCGCTCTCGGCGTTCGGCGGCGGGAACATCATCGAGCACCCGAACCTCTTCTTCGCCGTGGCCATCGTCCAGGCCGGGCAGAGCGTGGACGAGGCCGAGAAGGCGCTGATCGCCGAGCTCGACCGGCTGCGGAACGAGCCGGTCACCGACCGGGAACTGCAGCGGGCGAAGAACCAGCTCGCGCGCGACTACGTCATCGGGCGCGAGTCGAACCGGCAGAAGGCGCAGCAGCTCGCGCACGCCGCGGTCATCCACGGCGACGCCGCCACCGCCGACGGCGAGTTCGACATCTTCATGAACACCGCGGCCGCCGATGTGCAGCGCGTGGCGCGGACGTATTTCACGCCCGAGAACCGCCTGGTGCTCCGGGTGATGCCGGGGCGCGCGCCGGGAGCAGGGACGGCGATGACCGGCCAGCCGCCGGCGTGCTCGTCGGCGCCTTGCTCGCGGTGCTGCTCGTTGCCCGCCGTCGTGGCCGCCGGGCAGGCCGCACGCTGGCCGTCCAGTTCGCCGCCGCGGCCCCTGTCGGCGCGCGACGTCAAGTTCCCGCCCTACGAGCTGCAGACGCTGCCCAACGGCCTGCAGGTGGTCGTGGTCATGCACACCGAACAGCCGGCCGTGAGCATGCGCGCGATCGTCCGGGCGGGCGGCGCGCAGGATCCGGAGGGCAAGCCCGGCGTGGCCGCGATGGTCGTCCACGCTGCTCGACCAGGGCACGGCCACGCTGAACGCCGAGCAGGTGGCCGACAGGATTGACTCGGTCGGCGGGGAGCTCGAGACGGGTCTTGGCCGCGACCTCTCGTTCGCCCACGTGGTCGTGATGAAAGACAGCCTCGCGCTCGGGCATGGGCCTGCTGGCCGACGTCCTCCGCAACCCGGCGTTCGCCCAGGAGGAGCTGGAGCGGCAGCGGCAGCAGACCCTGTCGGCGCTGCGGGTGGCGTACGAGGACCCCGAGTTCCTGGCCGACGTGTCTTCGACCGCCTGGTCTACGGCTACCACCCGTACGGCCTGCCCGGCAACGGCACCGTCGAATCGGTCCGGGCGATCACGCGGGACGATCTGGCCGCCTTCCACCGCCGCTACTTCGTGCCCAACAACTGCCTGCTCGCCGTGGTCGGCGACATCACCGTGGAGGAGGCGATGGCCGCCGCGACCAGGGCGTTCGGCGACTGGGAGCGGCGGGAGGTGCCCGCCGACGCGGCACTCAAGCTGCCGGATCCCGCCGACGCCGCGTGGTGGTGATCGACAAGCCGGACGCCGTGCAGACCGAGATCCGCGTCGGCGCAACCCGGAATCGCCCGGAAGGACAAGGACTACATGGCGCTGGACCTCGCGATCCGGATCCTGGGCGGCGAGGGGGCGAACCGTCTCTACCGGGTGCTGCGCAGCGAGCGCGGGCTGACCTACGGGGCCTCCGCGGACAACGAGACGCTCAAGCGCTCCGGCCAGATCGTGGTGCCGAGACCAGCACGCGGTCGGAAGCGACCGGCGAGGCGTTGCGCCTGATCGTGGACGAGATTCTGGACCCTGAAGCGCGAGCGCGTGGGCGAGGGCGAGCTCGAGGACGCGAAGGCGTACCTGGCGGGCAACTTCCCGCTGACGATCGAGACACCGGACGACATCGCCACGCAGGTCCTCAACGCGCTGTTCTACGAGCTGCCCATGCAGGAGTTGCAGACGTTCCGCCAGCGGGTGAACGCCATCGACGTGGACGACCTGGAAAGCGCGTCGCATTCGCTACCTGCGGCCCGACCGGCTGTCGGTCGTTCTCGTGGGCAACGCCGCGGCGTTCGTCGATCAGCTGCGGGGCGTGGGTTTCGGAAAGTACGAGCTGGTCAAGCTGGAGGAGCTGGACCTGATGGCCGCGGACTTCCGGCAGAAGTCCGGGGGCGCACGCGGTGACGACGGTCCTGATTTCGTGCGGCGAGCCCTCCGGCGACCTGTACGCGGGCGCGCTGGTGGAGCAGTTGCGGCGGCGCGAGCCGGAACTGCGCGTGCTGGGGTTCGGTGGCGATCGGCTGCGCGCGGCCGGGGCCGAACTCGTGGGCGACTACCGCGGGCTGACGGTCACCGGGCTCGTCGAGGCACTGCGGGTCCTCCCCAGCTCGTTCGCGATGCTCCGCCGGCTGGTCCGCGCGGCGCGCGAGACCAAGCCCGACGTCGCTGGTCGTGATCGACTTTCCCGACTTCAACTTCCGCCTGGCCGGCGCCGTCAAGCGCCTGGGCATCCCCGTCGTCTACTACATTCCCCCCCAGCTGTGGGCCTGGCGGAGCGGCCGCATGCGAACGCTGCAGCGGCTTGCCGACCGGATCCTGGTGATCTTCCCGTTCGAGCCCGAGATTTACCGCCGGGCGGGCGCGGCCGTGACGTTCGTCGGGCACCCGCTCGTCGAGATGGCGCGGCCCGAGTTGCCGCACGACGCGTTCCTCGCCAGCCTCGGCCTCTCTCCGGCGGCGCCGGTCGTCGGCCTGCTTCCCGGCAGCCGACCCAACGAGGTTCGCGAGATGCTCGGACGACTCCTCGCGTCGACCCCGCTCATCTCCGCGCAGGTGCCCGGGGCGCAGTACCTGCTTGCGCGAGCGCCGAACCTTCCCGACGGACTGTTCGAGGCGGCGAGGCGTGCCCCGCGCGCCGGTCACGATTGTCGAGGGCCGCGCCGACGACGTGCTGGCTTCGTGCGACGTGGTGGTCACCGCGTCGGGCACGGCCACGGTACAGGCCGCCATCCACGAGTGCCCGATGGTCATCGTCTACCGGGTGGCGCCGCTCACCTACGCACTCGGACGCCGCCTCGTGCACCTGGACACGTTCGGGATGGTGAACCTGGTGGCGGGCGAGAGGGTGGCTGCCGGAGTTGATCCAGGACGCATTCACGCCCGAGGCCGTCGCCCGCGAAGCGGTCCGCCTGCTGACCGATGTCGGCCAGCGGGCGCGGACCGTGGCCGCCCTCCGCTCCGTGAAGGTGAAGCTGGGGGGCGGCGGGGCCACCGGGCGGGCGGCAGACGCCGTGCTCGAGGTGGCGCGGGGCGCCGTCTCCGTCCGGTAGACGGCCTGACCCTGTCCGGCACACATGTTACAGTTCAGTCATGGCTCGAAATCCAGTCATTGCGACGGTGGCCGCTGTGCTGCTGGCGGCCACGGCCCCGGCCCTCGCGACGGTCCTCGTTCCCGCCGATTTCAATGAACTGGCCCGCGAGGCCCTCACGATCGTGCACGGTCGCGTCGTGGACGTCCGGAGCCAATGGGCGGACGGCCGGCGTCGAATCGAGACCGTCGTGACGCTGCAGGTGCACGCCGCGCTCAAAGGGCAGCCGGGCGACGCCGTCAGCGTCCTGGTGCCGGGTGGCGAGATGGGGCGATACCGGAGCGTGATGATCGGCGCGCCCCGGTTCCGCGAAGGCGAAGAGGTGGTGCTGTTCCTCGGCGGCCGGGCGCCCGCCCTGCCGCACCTGCTTGGCATGGGGCAGGGCGTGTATCGGGTGATCCGGGAGCCGGGGACTGGCCGCGCGGTGGTCACGCCGCCCGCGCCTGGTCGCCGCCGCGCCGGGCCTTGTCGTCCGCGGCGACGCCGGGCGTCGCGCAATCGGGATCGAGGAGTTCAGCCGGCAGGTGAAGCAGGCGCTCGGGACTGGACCGGAACCGCCAGCCCGGTCGAACTTCGCAGACGGGGAGGGGGCGGTGAAGCGCGCCCTCTCGCTGTTGCTTGCCGTCTCGCTCGTGCTGGGTTTCCCCGGAGCGGCGGGGGCCTACCAGACATACGGCATCCAGGTCGGCGGCCGCGTCGTCGTGTTGAAGTGGGGACAGCAACCGGTCCGCTACTACGTCACCGACCGTGGCGTCTCGGGTGTCTCGCCCGACCAGTTCCGCACGGCAACCGAGCGCGCGTTCTCCACCTGGCAGGGCGTCGAGGGCTCGTCGGCCTCGGCGCAGTTCCTCGGGTTCACGTCGGCGGATCCGTTCGAGGATGACGGCCGGGTGACGCTGGGGTTTCTGAGCAGGCCCGACCTGGACCGCGTGCTGGGCGCCACCAGCTTCCTGGTGGACAACGTGACCGGCGAGATTGTCGAGACCGACATCTTCCTCAACTCGTCGTTCCCCTGGTCGGTGGCGTCCGCCGGCGAGTCGGGCCGCTACGACGTCGAGTCGATCATCCTGCACGAAACCGGGCACCTGTTCGGCCTCGGGCACTCGGCGATCGGCGAAACCGAGCTGCGAACGGGCGGGGGACGGCGCGTCATCGCGGCCGAGGCGGTGATGTTCCCCATTGCCTTCTCGCAGGGCAACATCAGCGGTCGCGAGCTCAGGCCCGACGACATCGCCGGCATGCGCGAGCTCTACCCCGAAACCGGGACGGCGGGCAGCGCGGGAGGGATCGGCGGCCGTGTCACCAAGAACGGGCAGCCGGTGGTGGGCGCCCACGTGGTGGCCTTCAACCCTCAGACCGGCGCGCTCGTGGGGAATTTCACCGTCGATCAGCAAGGCAGCTTCTCGATCAGCGGCCTCGGGCCGGGGCCCCACATCGTTCGCGTCGAGCCGATAGACGACGCCGACCTCGACAGCTTCTTCGACGAACCGCTGATACCCCAGGTGGACGTGAACTTCAGGGTCACATACCACGACCGCCTCGTCGTCGTGCCCAAGAGCGGGGGGGCCGCGCCGATCGAGATCAAGGTGACGGCCAAGTGAGCCGCGGGGAGGGGACGTTGAAGGCACTGACGACGGCCGCTCTCGCGGCGGCGCTGCTCGTGACGTGGCCCGGATTGGCGCCGGGCGCATCTCACCAGGGGCCAGGGGAGCCCGCGGTCATCGGGCAGGCGGGGAAGCCGCCGGACGGGCAGGGCACGAAGCCACAAGGAGGCAGCTCTTCGCAAGGCACCAAGCCAGCTCAAGGCACCAAACCACCGCAGGGCACAAAACCGGCGCAGCCCTCGAAGCCTCCGGCCCCGCCCCCCAAGCCCGGGAGCCGCGAGCCGGGCCGTGCCGGGTCGTTCGAAGTCTCGGCGCAGGCTCTATGGCTCGGCGCAGCGAGCCTGGGGGAAGTCGACGCCACGCTCACACCGAACCAGACGGGTTCCGCCAGCCGCTACACGCAGTTCACCGGCGCGGCCGAACTGGCCGGGTCGCCCGGTTTCGCCGCGACGGTCGGGTACAACCTGACGCGGATGTTCGCCGTGGAAGGGGAGTTCGGCTACGCGCAGCCGTTGGTGCGGGTCACGGTCTCGGGCGACACGGAGAATGCGGCGGGCGCGAGCTTCGACGGCGAAAACCTGGCGCAGTACGTGGTGGAAGGCACGCTCGTGGCCCACTTCCGCCGGCTGTCGTTCTCACGGGGCCGCGGTCGCACCTTCGTCTCGGGCGGGGCCGGGTACCGCCGCGAGGTGCACGACGGGA
The DNA here is from genome assembly GCA_963744445.1 of uncultured Acidobacteriota bacterium. Lineage (GTDB taxonomy): Bacteria > Acidobacteriota > Vicinamibacteria > Vicinamibacterales > Fen-181 > CAVUTP01. Next base: position 210,298 of record CAVUTP010000003.1, on the reverse strand, counting down.
ACCTGGCGATCGACACCGGGCAGGTCTACCACGCGGGCGGCGGGGTGAAGTACTTCTTCAAGCCTCGCGCCCGGGGCTTCATCAGGGCCTTCGGGGTCCGCGCCGAGGCCCGGGTGCTCTTCGGCGTGGGCGGCTACAGCTTCGACGGCGAAAACACCCGGACGTTCGCGGCGCGCGGCGGGATGGTCGTCGCGTTCTAACGACGTGGCCGAGGGTCACGCTGGGCCGCACGGCACCCACAACCAGGCCGGCGCGCTCTCGGCACCGCGGGACAAGCGGTACCTTCGCACCAGCACCTTCAGCACTTCCTGCACCGCACCTCGGCACCATCAGCACCTTCGGCACCTCCAGCCCGTCGTCATCGCAACCTGACCGACCCGTTCACCTGCTGGAGCGCGCGCTGGTAGACGTTGAACTGGTTCGCCGGCGCCACCCCGATGCTGTAGAACAAGTTCCCATCGTCCAGGAGCGCCGTGTTGAGAACGACGGCCTCCTGCTGACCGGTCGCCTCCGATACGTTTCGCAAGACGACGCGCATGCCCTCGCGGCCGCCGAAGCTGACGCGCTGCGTTCGGCCCTGCTGGCGCAGCTGGGGGTTCGTCTTCGAAAACGCTTCGAGCAGCGCAGTCGTCGCTTCCTGCAGGTTCGGGGTGTCGTTGCCCGCCACGCCGAACTCGACGCCGTGGGTGAAGACCTCCTGCCCGCCGAGCGAGCCCGCCGCGCCCTCCGGGGCGAAACGCACCGACTTGCCGGAGCCTTCCTGCCTCCAGTTCTCCGGGACGCTCACCTCGAAGACGTCCCCGATGCTATACGTGCGGAAGTTCGCCGACGGCGGATCGACGTCGCCCGTCACGACGCCCGACGTGCCCGTTGCGCCTTCCTCACCGGCGCCGCGGCCCTCGGTCCGGGCGTTCTTCATGATCTCCTCGGTGGAGCGGGCGCGCGGCATCTGCGCAAGGCGCGCCTGCACGGCCCGCAAGTCGCCCTGGCCGCGGACCGGCCCTTCCACCTGGAGAGCCTGCGCCTCCCTTTCGATCGCCTCCGACCGGTTGCCGGGGTTCGGGTGGCTGCTCAGCCACTCGGGACCGCGGGAGCCGCCCTGCTTGGCGATCGTGCGGAACATCGAGGCCATGTCGCGCGGGTCGTAGCCCGCCCGTGCCATGATCTGGGAGCCTAGCAAATCGGCCTGTCGCTCGTACTCCCGGCTGAAGCGAAGGAACGCAGTGCCGAGACCAAACTGGCTGCCCTGCGCGATGACCGCCCCGGCGGTGCCGCCGACGATCGCGCCCAGCACCTGGCCCGCCAGCTGACCGAACTGGTACTTCTGCGCCTTGCTCGCCTGGGCGGTGCCGTGCCGCAGCACCACGTGGCTCAACTCGTGCGCCATGACGCTGGCGACCTCGCCTTCCGTTTTCGCCGCCGCGATCATCCCGCGGTTGATGAACATCGGTCCGCCCGGCAGGGCGAAGGCGTTGATGTCGCGAGCGTTCACCACTTCGAAGCTGTAGCGGAACTCGGGGTGTCTATACTCGGCCGGCACCCCCTCCACCAGCCGCCGCCCGATCTCGTCGACGAACGAATCCACCGACTCGTTTCGGAGCAGCGGAAGCTGCTGGCGAACCTGCTGCGCGGCCTTCTGCCCGAGCTCGACGTCCTCAGCCGGCTTGAACTTGTTGCTCGGCGCCGTCACCTTCGTTTGCGCCTGGGCAAGGCCCGACGTGAAGACGAGGGCCAGCGCCAGCGCCCGGCTGCGCCCGAGACGAGAAGTGCTCATCATCATGTTCGTCCACCCCATCTGGTAACTGCCCATGAGCCGTCCTCACCCGATGACGACCCAAGGGTGGAAACCGCGTGCATCGCGGCTTCCGGTTCCGCTTGGGGGGTGGAAGTGCAGATGCCGTACCGGGTTGGAAGCCGCGAGAATGCAATGCAGAATGCGAAATGCAGAATGCAGATTGCAAGAATGCAGAGGTAGCAGCGAGGGCGAGGGCGGTTCAGCTCCGTCCGACCGCGGCCAGGACGGGTGCGAGAGAAGCGGAGAGGGCGGTGAACTCGTCCATCGTGAGGGCCTGGAAGCCGTCGGCCAGGGCGGCGTCGGGCTGCGGGTGGACCTCCACCATGATGCCGTCGAGGCCTGCCGCGGCGGCGGCGAGGCACATCGGCGCGATCAACTCGGGACGGCCCGTGGCGTGCGAGGGATCGACGAGAACCGGGAAGGGCGAGTGGTGACGGGCCCAGACTGCACCGGCGAGGTCCAGGGTGTTCCGTGTTTCGGACTCGAACGTCCGGATACCGCGCTCGCAGAGGATGATCGCCTCGTTACCGCCCTCGACGATGTACTCGGCGGCGAGGAGCCATTCCCGCAGCTGCGCGGCCAGACCCCGCTTCAGGAGGATGGGCACACGCGTGCGCCCCAGCTCCTTCAGCAGGTAGGAATTGTGCATGTTGCGCGAGCCGACCTGCAGGGCATCGACGCGGCCGGCCAGCACTTCGATCTGCTCGGGTGCGGTGACCTCGACGATGAACGGGAGGCCCGTTTCACGCCGCACCTCGTCCACGAACTCCAGCGCGGCGGGCCCCAGGCCCTGGAAGCTCCGGGGATCCGTCCGCATCTTGAAGACGCCGCCGCGCAAGGCGGACGCTCCGTCCGACCGCACTCGCCGCGCGACGGTCAACAGCTGATCGCGCGTTTCGATCGTGCACGGTCCGGCGACGAGCGTGAAGCGGGACCCGCCCACGAGGGTCCGACCTACTCGCACTGGTCTTGTCGAAACGCCTGTCGTCGCGTCCGCGCTGCTGGGGAGCATCCAACCCATTATGGTAGCGGTTAGGGGCGGCACGTGTCGATATAATCAGACGGCGGGATCGGGGACCAGGAATCAGGGATCAGGGAACAGCCACGCCGGCGAATACCGGCCTCGTACCCCGATCCCTGATTCCCACGGAAGATTGATGCAGAGCCCGATGGCGTTCCTGCAAACGGGCGCCGACACACTCGTCGTCTCGCACGGCCCGCTGACGCCGCTGGCGTACCCGCGGCCCGGAGCCGCGGCGTTCTTCGTCCCCGGCTTTGCCATGGAGGCCGGCGACGGGTGGTGGCTCGATGCCGGGGCTCCCGCGCCAACGGCCCTGACCCGCGACGAGTGGCGGGCGCGCTTCCCCGGACAGGAAGGTGAGGCTCCGCGCCTCGCCTGGCGGGGGCCGGACGAGTCCAGGTTCATGGCCGGCTTCGCGTCGCTGCGGGAACGGCTGGTGGCGGGCGTACTCCGCAAGGGCGTCCCGGCAACCGTGATGCGGGCGCCGCTGGACCCGGCACGGGCGGCCGCGCTCTTCGAGCGCCTGCTGGCCCGGGTGCCCGACCTGCCGCCGGCCCTCATGGGCTACGGGTTCTTCCGCCCTGCCGCCCGGGAGTCGGACGAGTGTGAATTCCTCATCGGCGCCACGCCGGAGCTGCTCTTCGAGCTGCGTCCGGGAAACCGGCTCGTCACGATGGCCGTGGCCGGCACGCGATCGGGCGACGAGGCGGCCGAGGCGCTGGAGGCCAGTCCCAAGGACCGAGACGAACACCAGAGCGTGGTGGAGGACCTTGTTGCGCAGGTCTCCGGCTGGGGCGTCGCGCGTGTCAGCAAGACGGGGGTCCGGCGCTTCGGCGCCCTGCAGCATCTCGTGGCGGAGGTGCAGCTCGACTCGCGGGTGCCTCTCGACTTCGAGGCCGTCGCCAGGCGTTTGCACCCGACGCCCGCGCTCGGCGTCTACCCGCGCGGTGCCGAGGGCTCCGCGTGGCTGCGTTCGATCGACCCGGCGGGGGAGCGCAGACGGTTCGGCGCGCCGTTCGGGCTCCGGTTACCGTCGGGTGCCGGCCGGTGCCTCGTCGCGATCCGGTGCGTGCAGTACCGGGCGGGGTGCCTCGAGATTTGGGCCGGCTGCGGGGTGGTGCCGATGAGCCGGTACGAGGAGGAGTGGGAGGAGGTCCGGCAGAAGATGCACGCCGTGAGGATGCTATGGGGCGTCTAGCGCCCAACCAGGCGCTGGCGGTGGAGATCGTCGAGCGCCTCTGCCAGCTTGGCGTTCGCACCGTGTGCCTCTGCCCGGGCGGCCGCAACGCGCCGGTCGTGGAAGCCCTCGAACCCTTGCGCGACGCCGGGCTCACCGTCCTCGACTTCTTCGAGGAGCGGAGCGCGGCGTTCTTCGCGCTCGGGCGCGCAAGGCGCGACCGCCGGCCGGTGGCGGTGGTGACGACGTCGGGCACCGCGGCGGCGGAACTGCTGCCGGCGATGGTGGAGGCGTACTACGCCGGGACGCCGCTCGTGGCGGTGACGGCCGACCGGCCCGCCGCGTTCCGCGGCACGGGGGCCCCTCAGAGCATCGAGCAACCCAACCTGTTCGGGGTGTACGCACGCCAGGCGCTCGACCTCGACGCGGCCGGGACGTCCTGGTCGGTGGACCGGTGCTGCTGGCCGGTGCACCTGAATGTCTCCTTCGACGAGCCGCTGCTCGGCGGCTGGGACTCGACACGCACCGCATCGCTCGCATTCGATGCGGCCGCGGTGCACGGGCGGCACGTACCGGCGGCCGACGCAAGGCGGGAAATCACGACCGTCGCCCGCGCCATCACGCGCCCGCTCGTCATCGTCGGATCGCTGCACGACCGGCAGGACCGCGAGGACGCCCTGGCCTGCTGCCGTCGCCTGGGGGCGCCGGTGCTTGCGGAAGCGGGCTCGCACATCAAGGCCGAGCTGGCCGGCCTGCTCCTCCGCGGGGGCGAAGTGGTGGCGGCCGATGGTGTTCGGCGCGGCCTCTTCGACGCGGTCATTCGCGTCGGCGACATCCCGTCGTTCCGCCTCTGGCGTGATCTCGAGCAGGCGCGCGACCTGCCGGTGCTGTCGATCTCGCGGCAGCCCTGGCGCGGCTTGACCCATGGGGTGCATTGTCACGTCGAGGCCGGCACCCCGCTGCCCCTCGATGACCTGGCTTCCGCGCCGGATTTCCCGCCGCAAGTTGCTGCGGATCTGCACGCGCGCGACGATCGGGTGGAGGCGCTGGTCGAGGGGCTGTTGTCGCGGCACCCGCTGTCCGAGCCGGCGGTGGTCCGCGGCCTGTCGCAGGTGATTGACGCGGGCTCGTTCGTGTACCTGGGAAACAGCCTGCCGATCCGAGAGTGGAATCAGTTCGCGTGCTGGGATCGGCAATTCGAGATTGGCGAGAGCCGCGGCGCCAACGGGATCGACGGCCAGCTGTCGACGTTCTTCGGCGCCGCGCGCCCAGGGCCGGGGAACTGGGCGGTGGTCGGTGATCTCACCGCGTTGTACGACCTGCCATCGCCGTGGGCGCTGCGCCACCTCGACGCGCCGGTCCGGCTCGTCGTGATCAACAACGGCGGCGGGCGCATCTTCGAGCGGCTCTTCGCCAATCCCCGCTTCCAGAATCTCCACGGCCTCGGCTTCGATGCCTGGGCCCGGATGTGGGGCATGGCGTTCGTCACCAACGTCGCGGCGTGCCCGGTGGAGGCGCCGGCGGCGGTGGTGGAATTGCGGCCGGACGCGGGCCAGACGGACGCGTTCTGGCGTGAGTTTCGCGAGGGGTTGGCGCCGTGAGCGGCGGCGCGGTTCGCGTCATTACCTTGCACGGCTTCCTCGGGCACCCGGCCGCCTGGGATGTGCTGATGCCGCTGTTGCCCCGGGCGCAGGTGGATCCCGTGAACCTGTGGAGCCTGCTCGAGCAGAGCGGGGCCCGCGACTGGGACGCGGTCGGACGGGCATTGGACGGTCAGTTGCGGGAGACGATCGACGCAGGCGGCGGGCGGGGGCCGGCGGGCGGAAGCGAGCGAAGCCAGGCGGGGGGAAGCGAGGAAGCGGCGGCGACCGACGGTGCTGGTGGCGTACTCCTTCGGTGCTCGCCTGGCGCTCGCGTCTGGCCTGCTCGCAAGCGGGGACGCAGCGTGTGGCGGTGTGTGCCTCGTGTCGTGCAATCCCGGTCTGCCCGAAGGCGATACAGCGGCGCGCGCGGCGCGGCGCGAGGCGGACGAGCAGTGGGCCAGGCTCCTGCGGGACGCTCCCGACGATGACATCTGGCGCGCCTGGGATGCGCAGCCCGTGCTGGCGGCCGGGCGGTCCGCGCGGCCACTCGGCGCGCCATCGCGTCCTCCGGGCCTGCCCGCCGCGCGTGATACGCTGGCCCGCGCGATGCGGGCCTTCTCGCTCGCCGGGCAGCCCGACTTTCGGCCGCGGCTGTTGCGCTGGGCGACGCCGTTGCTGTGGGTGACCGGCGAGGCCGACCCGAAATTCGGTGCGCTTGCCGATGGACTCGCGCGCGACGGCGTTCCCGCCACGTTCGTTCGCTGCCCCGGCGCCGGCCACCGCGTGCCGTGGGACAACCCCGAGGGGTTCGCCAGCATCCTCGCGTCCTGGCTGACCGGGCTCGGCCTTCTCGAGACAACACACCATGTGGACCACGATCAAATCGTTTGAAGACATCCTCTTCGAGCGCACCTCGGACGGCGTGGCGAAGATCACGATCAATCGCCCGGAGCGACGGAACGCCTTCCGGCCGAAGACCGTGCGCGAGATGATGGACGCCTTCGCCATCTGCCGGGAGGACCCCGACATTGGTGTGGTCGTGCTCACGGGCGCCGGCGACAAGGCGTTCTGCTCGGGCGGCGACCAGAAGATCCGGGGCGAGCAGGGCTACGTGGACGAGGGCGGGATGCCGCGCCTCAACGTCCTCGATCTGCAGAAGCAGATTCGAGGCCTGCCCAAGCCGGTCATCGCGATGGTGGCGGGCTACGCGATTGGCGGCGGGCACGTCCTCCACGTGGTGTGCGACCTGACGATCGCGGCGGACAACGCGATCTTCGGCCAGACGGGGCCGAAGGTGGGGTCGTTCGACGGGGGCCTCGGCTCCAGCTACCTGGCGCGCATCGTCGGGCAGAAGAAGGCACGGGAAATCTGGTTCCTCTGCCGCCAGTACAACGCGCAGCAGGCCCTGGATATGGGGCTCGTGAATGCCGTCGTGCCGCTCGCCGACCTGGAGTGCGTCACGCTCGAGTGGGCGCGCGAGATGCTGGCACACTCGCCGCTGGCGCTGCGCTGCTTGAAGGCGGCGCTGAACGCCGACTGCGACGGCCAGATGGGCCTGCTCGACCTGGCGGGGAACGCGACGCTGCTGTACTACATGAGCGAGGAGGCGCAGGAAGGGAAGAAGGCGTACCTGGAGAAGCGCAAGCCGAACTTCCGCAAGTTCCCGCGCGTGCCGTGATGCCCCTGGCGACATCGTCCGTCTCGTCGTGGCTGCTGGCGGTCCGCCCCAAGACGCTCACCGCGAGCGTCGCACCGGTCGCAGTCGGCACGGGCGTCGCGGCGGCGTTCGGTTCGGGCGCCGTGCGCTGGTGGCTCGCGCCTCTGGCGTTGATCTCGGCGACCTTCATCCAGATCGGTACGAACCTGGTCAACGACGCCGCCGACTTCGCGAGGGGGGCCGACACGGCCGAGCGGCTCGGGCCGATTCGCGTGACGCAGAGCGGCCTGCTGCGCGGCCGGGACGTGATGCTCGCGGCGGCTGCGTGCTTCGCCGTGGCCGCCCTGCTCGGCATCCCGTTGATCCTCGCCGGCGGCATCCCAATCGTCGTGATTGGCCTGCTGTCGCTGGCGGGCGGCTACGCCTACACGACCGGTCCGTTTCCCCTCGCCTACCACGGGCTGGGAGAGGTCTTCGTCCTTCTCTTCTTCGGCCTCGCGGCGGTGAAGGGCATGGCGTTCGTGCTGGCGGGGGAGGGGCTGTGGCCCTGGGCGGAGCTGGCCGCACTGCAGGTCGGCCTTCAGAGCTCCACGCTGCTCGCCGTCAACAACTGCCGCGACATCGAGGGCGACCGCCGGGCGCGGAAGCGTACGCTTGCGGCGCGGTTCGGCCTGGGCTTCGCGCGCGTGGAAATCGCGGGGCTTGCGGCGGCGCCGTTCGTGGCCGGCGCCCTCTGGCTGGCCGCGGGCCGGACGTGGGCCGCGCTGTTGCCGTGCCTCGCGCTGCCACTCGCGGTACGGCTGATCCGCGGCGTTCTCCGCGAGCCGCCCGGGCGCCGGTTCAACGTGTTCCTCGCCTGGAGCGCGCTGTTGCAACTGCTCTTCGCCGCGCTGCTCACCGTGGGATTGCTGTTGTGATGCCACTGCTCGCGCCGGCGCCCGGTTCCGTGTCCCTTCCCGACCTCGAATGGGAGGGGCCTGCCTCGTTGATCCTCGCCAACCCCGAGTGGGCGCGGCGCGCGCCAGACGCCGCGGCCGCCTTGCCATCCCTGCTCCCGCGCCTGGCCGGGCACGTGTGGCTGGCGACGTCCGGGTCCACGAGTGTCGATCCGTCCCAGGTCACCTGGGTGGCCCTTTCGAAGGCTGCCATCCTGGCCTCGGCTGCCGCCGTCAACGACCACCTCGCATCGACGGCCGCCGACACCTGGGCGCACGCGCTGCCGTTGTTCCACGCCGGCGGGCTCGGCATCCTCGCGCGGGCCCACCTGTCCGGCGCGCGAGTGGTCGCCGCGGTGGAAGGCCGTTGGGACGCCTGGCGGTTCCGCGAGAGGGTGGTCGAGGGGCGCGCGACACTCACGGCGCTCGTTCCGTCGCAGGTTCACGACCTGGTGGCGGTGGCGCTCCACGCGCCGCCGGGTTTGCGCGCTGTCGTTGTCGGCGGCGCCCGGCTCGACCCCGAGCTGCACCGGGAAGCCCGCGCCCTCGGCTGGCCGTGCCTGCCAAGCTACGGCCTCACCGAGACCGCCTCGCAGGTGGCGACCGCGACGATTGGCAGCCTGGCGTCGCGAGCGTATCCCGTGATCTTGCCGCTCCTGCCGCATGCGGCCGCGCGGGCCGGCGGGGACGGCCGCCTCGAGTTGCGTGCGCCGTCGCTCCTCACCTGCTACGCCGAGGTGACCGAAGACGGTGCGCGCGTCTGGGACCCGAAGCACGAGGGGTGGTTCGCGAGCGACGACCTGGGGGTTGTCTACGCCGAGGGGATCGAGGTGTTGGGCCGCGCGTCCGACTCGGTCAAAGTGCTGGGTGAGCTGGTGCCCGTCTCGAGAGTCGAGGCGCAGGCGCGGACCTGGGCGAGCGAGGAGCCGATGCTCCGCGGGCTGGGCGTGGACCTGGCGGTGGTCGCGCCGCCGCATCCGCGCCTGGGGCACGAGTTGGTGCTCGTTGTCGCGCACCCCGATCCCGACGTCCTCCGTCGTCTGGACCTCGACGCCCTTCGGGAGTCGCTCGTGCGCTCGTCGCGGGACACGCTGCTCCCGTTCGAGAGGGTGCTTCGCGTCATGACTGCCGCCCGCATCCCGCGCACGGCTCTCGGCAAGTGCCGGCGGCAGCTATTGTCGCGCGAGGTGGGCCTCGAGGCGTGACCGGATCCCGGCGGGGATGGCCATGCTGCGGAAGCGCGCCGGGTCCGCGAACACGTGTGTGACGCGCGTTTCCGCGCACACCTCCCCCTCGTCGCCCTGCTCCAGGAAGCGGGTTCCCACCTCGAACGACGACTCGCCGATCCGAGTCACGGACACCTCGGCCACGTACCGCTGGCCGGGCCGCATCGGTCGGTGAAACGTCGCCGTGGCCTGCCTGATTGGCACGATGAACGCGTCGGCCAGGAACCAGTCTTCCCAGCGGTCCACCACCTCGGCGGCGACGAACGCTTCGAACGCCCGGTGCGCCAGGATGTGGATGCGCCCGTAGAACAGGATCCCCCGAGGATCGGCATCATCGAACTGGATGGTGACGGGATGGCAGAACGGCATGCGGCGATCATACACGGCGGCTGCGTGGTGCTGAAGGTGCACGACGCGACGCTATCTGCTCGTGAGACTCCTGATGAGCGTGAGCAGCATGTCGATCGCCACCGCGTTGTGGCCGCCGCGCGGGATGATGATGTCCGCGTAGCGCTTGGTGGGTTCCACGAACTCCAGGTACATCGGCTTCACGGTGCTCAGGTACTGCTCCACCACCGAGTCCATCGTCCGGCCGCGCTGTGCGACGTCGCGGGTCAGGCGGCGGATGAAGCGCGTGTCGTCGTCGGTGTCCACGAATACCTTGACGTCCATCAGGTCGCGGAGCGGCGCGTCGGCGAAGATGAGGATGCCCTCGACGATGATGACCTTCGCGGGCTGGGTGGTTTCGGTGGCCGGGCGCCTGGCGTGGCGCGTGAAGTCGTACTGCGGCACTTCGACGGGGTGGCCGGCCCGCAACTCGAGAACGTGGCGAACCATCAGGTCGGTCTCGAGCGAGTCGGGGTGATCGTAGTTGAGGGCGGCACGCTCCTCGAGCCGCAGTTGCGGGTGATCACGGTAATACCGATCGTGCTCCAGCACCACGACCTGCTCGTCGCCCAGGCTTTCCACGATCTTGCGGACGACGGTGGTCTTCCCCGACCCGGACCCGCCCGCCACGCCGATGACCACGGGTGCCTTTGACATCAGTTCTCCTGCGGCCTGACCGCCGCCGCCCCGACCCCACCCTGAACCGGCGACCCCGCCCTGAACCGGCAGAAATCATACGTTACAACGGTCGCTTTGGCGGCCAATTGTCATCGGCGGGTTGCCAGGGACCGGGCGCCACGAGAGCGTGCGGACCCTGCCCTGGCCGACCGGTTGACACGACCTTGCGCGTCCTGTTTTCTTGATCGGGGTGATGCTACACTGACCCCGAATTCAGACAATCGTAGCCCCCAGGTTCGACCCTTCGTGGTTGGTTGCTGGCAGGCTCGGCCAGCCTTCGGTGCCTTCTCGTACTCCTGGGCCGTCCGGAGCGTGCCCACCGGACCGCCCGCGCCTCGCCGGGCACAGGAGGGGGCCGCGATGCGTACGCGTTCGAGTCAGGGTCAGTCAGGACCCGGTTGCACTCGTCGCGCTAGTCGTCCTTTCGGTAGGACTCGCCGGGAGTGCCGTGCTCGCCCAGAACCCTCTCGGGCGGCTCGCCGGGGCCGTTCTCGATACGTCCGGTGGGGTGCTGCCGGGCGCGACAGTCACCATCACCAGCCTGCAGACGAACCAGGCCCAGACGGCGACCACGACGGCCACCGGGGCGTTCGTGTTCCCGCAGTTGTCGCCAGGAACCTACAAGGTCGTCATCGAGCTGACGGGGTTCAAGACCGCTCAGTTCACCGACGTGCAGATCAACGTCGGGCAGGAGTACTCGATCACCGCCAGGCTGGAAATCGGCGGGATGCAGGAAACCGTGGAGGTGACGGCCGGTACCACCCTCGTGCAGACGACGACGCCGGAGGTGAGCCAGACGGTGCAGCAGAAGCAGGTTCTGGCGCTGCCGCTGCCGGGCCGCGACATGACGGCGCTGATCCGGATGCAGCCCGGGGTGGCCGGTGTGGCCGCCCGCATGAGCACCGGGATCAACGGCGGCCGTCCGACGTGGACGCAGGTCACGCAGGACGGCATCAACATCCAGGACAACTACATCCGCACCAACTCGCTCGACTTCCTCCCCAACCGGCCTTCGTCGGACAACGTCGCCGAATTCACGATCACAACATCGGTCGCGGGCGCCGACACGGCCGGCGGCGCGTCCACCGTGCGGATGGTGACGCCGTCGGGCAGCAACACCTACCGCGGGAGCGCGTGGTGGGCGAACCGCGACTCCTCGCTGGCGGCCAACTCGTTCTTCAACAACGCCTCGAAGGTCCCAAAGCCGGAATTGAGCCGGCACCAGCCCGGCGTGCGTTTGGGGGGCCCGATCAAGAGGGACAAGATCTTCTTCTTCGGGTACTACGAAGCCTTCCGGCAGGAGCAGGCCGGCGTCCAGAACAACACCGTCCCGGCCAACCCCGACACCATGCAGGGTGTCTTCCGCTACACATCGACGAGTGACGGCCAGGTGCGGTCCGTGAACGTGATGGATTTGTCCGGCCTCAGCATCGACCAGACATTCATGAAGAACATCTTGTCGCGCATCCCGGACTCGTCGAAGGTGAACAACTACGACGTCGGGAACTCGCGTGCGGGGCTGCTGCTCAACACCGCTGGCTACCGCTTCAACCAGCGCCGGCTCACCACCCGCGACTACTTTGGCGGCCGCGTGGACATGGAGCTCAACCTGAATCATCACGTCGAGGTGATCGGGACGTACTCGCAGGACACCGACGACCGGCCCGACCTCGACTTCACGAGCCCGGACCGGCCGCAGGTCTACACCAGTTCGCCCGTCAAGCGCGTGGTCGGCGCCTGGCGGTGGCTGGTGTCGTCGAATTTGCAGAACGAGGCCAGGTTCGGGATGAACCTGGCGCCGGTCCGGTTCGACAGCGATTTCGAGTACGGCGACGTCCGCTACGGCGGACAGGCTGCGCGCCTGATCAGCAACTACATCGTGAACCCCGACGTCACATTCCTGCCCCAGGGCCGTTACACCAACACCTACCAATGGAGCGACAACGCCTCGCTGATGTGGGGCAACCACGCGTTCCAGATGGGCGGGAGCTGGCAGCGGATCCACGTGAACCCGTACAACTTCGAGGGGACGATCCCCACCGTCAACCTCGGGTTCAGCTCCACGGCGCCCTCCGGCGTGCAGTTGAGCGCGTCGCAGTTCCCCGGCGGCATCAGCTCCGCGGACCTTACGCAGGCGAGGACGCTCCTCTCGCTCCTCTCGGGCACCGTCTCGAGCGTCAACCAGACGTTCCAGGTGAAGGACCAGACGTCCGGTTACGTGCCGGGTCTCGAGAGCGACCGGAACTTCACGCTCAACAACATCGCCGCCTACATCCAGGACAACTGGCGGCTGAAGCCCAACTTCACGGTGCGCGCCGGGTTGAAGTGGGAGTACTACAGTCCGCTGCGTGAGGATGACAACCTGGGTTTCCTGCCCGTGCTGAACGGGCGGAACTACCAGGACGTGCTCCTCGACCCGACGGCGACCGTCAGCTTCGTGGACGGCTACCTCTACAACCCCGACCGCAACAACTTCGGTCCCACGATCGGGTTCGCCTGGGACCCGTTCAAGGACGGCCGGACCTCGGTGCGCGGCGGCTATTCGCTCACCTTCGTCAACGAGGAGACGGTGACGGTCGGCTCCGCGGCCATGGGCTTCAACGCCGGCCTGGCGACGGCGGCCTCGCTGGCCAACCAGTACACCACGGTGGGGAAGGGCGTCCCGGTCGTGCCGGTCCCGACCTTCAAGTCCACCAGGACGTTGGTCGACCAGATGGCGGTGAGCAACACCGGGTCAATCGGGACTCTTGACCCCGACATCAAGCAACCGCGGGTGCACCAGGTCAGCATCGGCGTCTCGCGCGAGCTGCGGAACGCGTTCGCGGCGGAAGCCCGGTACGTCGGCACGTTCGGCCGCGACATCTGGAAGGGGATCGACTACAACCAGATCCAGATCTCGAACTCCTTCCGGGAGGACTTCCTCCGGGCGCGGAGCAATGGGTATCTCGCCCAGGCGGCCGGCAAGGGGTTCACCGTGGCTTACGACCCGACGATCCCAGGCAGCCAAGTGCTGACCGTGCTCCCGTCGTTCGGGCTGCTGACCAACTCGGGCGTGACGACGCCCATACAGCAGAACGAACTGGCGGCCCTCGCGGACTTCTACGTCACGAGCCGCGTGAGCGGGGCGCTGTCCACCTTCTTCCCCAATGGGGCGATCTACCAGGCAAACGGCGTCACCAACCTCGGATGGCAGGACTACAACGCCCTGCAGCTGGAACTCCGCCGCGGGCTCAGGAACGGCATCATGGCGGGTGTCAACTACACCTGGGCGCACACGCGGGCGAACGGCGGTGGGAATGCCCAGAACCGCCTCGAGGCCTACCTCGACAACAAGCGGCCCGAGTTGGATGAGGGCCGGTCGGCGTGGAACTTCAGCCACCTGATCAACGCGAACGTCGTCGTGGAGTTGCCCTTCGGGGCCGGGAAGAAGTGGCTCAACCAGTCGGGCTGGGTCAACGCCGTCGTCGGGGGCTGGCAGATCAGTTCCATCATGCACTGGCAGAGCGGGGCGCCGCTCAGCCTCCTGGCGCCGCGCGGCACCTTCAACCGGGCGGGCCGGTCGGGCAACCAGACAGCCGTGACCTCACTGAGCGCGGATCAACTCAAAAAGCTGTTCAAGGTCTCCAAGACGTCCGACGGCCGGATCTACTGGATCGACCCGAGCGTGATCGATTCCTTGACCGGCCGTGCCGTCGGTCCCGACAACCTGTCCAACACCGCCGGCTTCGCCGGGCAGGTGTTCTTCAATCCGACCGCCGGCGAGGTGGGCAGCCTCGAGACATTCATGTTCGACACCCCGTGGGTGACGTCCATCGACGCCGCGGTCGCCAAGCGCGTCCGCCTGGGTGGCCGCTACGTGCTGGAGTTGCGCGGCGAGGCGTTCAACGTGGGCAACTGGACGCAGTTCAGCGCGGGTGACTACAACATCAACAGCACGACGTTCGGTCGCATCACCGGCACCGCCGTCGGCGCGCGCGTGGTGCAGCTGCAGGCGCGGTTCGAGTTCTAAACGCCGTTTTCCAACCCGGGGGCGGCCTCTCCGGTCGTCCCCGGGTTCGGTTCCCGCCTCAGGGCGCGGTCCACACCACCTGCTCGTCCCGCCGCAGCCGGAGTATCATGACAGGCCAGCTGAACCGGCGCGCCCTCCCGAACGTCGAGGGGCGAAGCGAAGGCCTTGCCCTGCGGAACCCCGAGGAGAGGCTGGAGCGCCGGCAACACGAGGGAGGGCTAAGGCGTATGGCGCAGGCCGGGCGAGCGGAGGTCGTGCGGGCAATCGAGGCGAACGGCGTGGTGGCGGTGATCCGCCTCCAGGATCCCGCGCGCCTGCGGGCGGTGGTGGACGCGTTGGCCGAGGGCGGCGTGCGCGCGCTCGAGGTGACGATGACGGTGCCGCGCGCGATCGAGATGATCGCGCAGCTCGCGCCGTCGTTGCCGGAGGGGTTCCTGCTCGGCGCGGGAACCGTGCTGGACCCCGAGACCGCGAGGCTGGCAATTCTCGCCGGGGCGCGGTTCGTGGTGGGCCCGGTCTTCCGGCCCGAGGTGATCGCCCTCTGCCACCGGTACGACGTGGCGATGATGCCCGGCTGCTTCACGCCGACGGAGATCCTGGCGGCATGGGAGGCGGGGGCGGACGTCGTGAAGGTGTTCCCCGCCACGGCGCTCGGCCCCGGGTTCCTGAAGGACGTGCGCGGACCGCTCCCCCAAGTGAAGCTGATGCCCACCGGGGGTGTGACGCTCGACAACGCCGGCGAGTGGCTGAAGGCCGGCGCGGTGGCCGTCGGCGTCGGGACGGCCCTGCTCGACTCGAAGGCCATCATGGCCGGCAACTACGGTGTCGTCACCACCAACGCGCGCCGCATCGTGGAGAATATCCGCGCGGCGCGTTAGCCCATCAACTCGGACACGTTCGTGAGTGGCGCGATTGGCGCGGTTGGGGAGGCGGACTCGGACCCGCCGCAGCCGCCGAGCACAGCAGCAGCTCCGGCGAGGACCAGCAGAGGCAGAGGAACCCGGGGGCGACGCATGGTGGGGGAGTCATCCCCCACCGCAGGCGTCAGGCGGCGTCCGCCGGCTTCCGCACCGCCTTGGCGCGGCCCTTCCGCCGTGCCGGGGCGGGCTCGTCGGTCGGGGCCAGCCGGACGAGTTCGGTGGCGAAGACGCGCACGCCGTGCGCGTCGAAATCGATGGTGGTCCGGCGTTCGTTCGCTTCGGTCACGGTGCCGGGTCCGTAGGTGGGCTGGACGACGCGATCGCCTTTGGCGCAGATGCGCATGCTGAATCTCCCACGGGGCAAGAGCGCCGGCGGGCCGTCCTGGCCCGCCGGCGCCGCTTCGTGCTACCTACCAGCGAGGCTCGGACCGCCGGCGCGGGCCGCCGAAGCCCCCGCCGCTGCCCGCCGGCTTCGGCCGGGCCTCGTTCACGGCCAGGTTACGCCCGCCGAGCTGGTACTCGTTGAGCGCCGACGCCGCCTTCTGCGCCTCCTCGTCCGTTGACATCTCTACGAACGCGAAACCACGGGCGCGGCCGGTGGCCATGTCGCGCATGACGCGCACCGACTCGACCTGCCCGTAAGCGGCAAACAGATCCTGAAGGTCCGCTTCGCCCGTCTCGTACGGGAGGTTGCCAACGTAGAGCTTTCGACCCATTCTGTCTCTCTCCTGCGTTTCCGCGCGGCCTCGCCGGCGGTGATTGGTAACGCCTCTCGCTTGACGATCCGGCGGTGAGGGAGCGAGTCAGAACGGGCTCGGTCAGCTCTCGGACGCGGGGTTAAGCGGAAGGAAAGATCTATTATGCGCCTTGAAGGCCTGGAAAGGCAAACTGGGTGCGGCGCCGGACGGGCAGGTCAGTGGTCAGTGGACAGTGATCAGTGGCCAGGCACGTCGTGACACGTGTGATGGACTGTCCACTGGCCACCGCCCACTGGCCACTGTCGGGTCACTGCGGCTGCGCCATCAAGCCGCAGATCGAGACCACGTTGACGATGTCGTCCGCGCTGCAGCCGCGGGAGAGGTCGCAGTAGGGCTTGCGGAGGCCCTGGACGAACGGCCCGACCGCCTCGGCCCCGGCGATCCGCTCCGTCAGCTTGTAGCCGATGTTCCCTGCGTCGAGGTCCGGGAACACCAGCACGTTTGCCCTCCCGGCCACCGGCGACCCCTTGCACTTGCGCTCGCCAATCGATGCCACCAGTGCCGCGTCCGCCTGCATCTCGCCGTCAACCATCAGGTCCGGCGCCCGCTCGCGCACGAGCTGCGCCGCGCTCCGCACCTTGTCCACGTGCGGATGGTCGGCGCTGCCCTTGGTCGAGAACGAAAGCATGGCCACCCGCGGCTCGAGGCCGGTGACAGCCTGGAAGTTCCGCGCCGAGGTGATGGCGATGTCGGCCAGCTGACTGTCGTTTGGGTCGGGGTTCACCGCGCAGTCGGCGAAGCACAGGAGCCGGCCGTCCCGGAGCACCATCACGAAGTAGCTGCTGACGATGGAAATCCCGGGCGCGACCCCGACGGTGTAGATGGCCGCCCGGATGACATCGCCGGTGGAGGAGATGTTCCCGCCCACCGTCACGTGCACGCGACCGGTGTCGAGCAGGTGTCCCGCGAAATACAGGGGATTCCGGACGAGCGCTCCGGCCTGCTCGAGCGTCATGCCCTTGGCCTTGCGCCTCTCGTACAGCGCGCCCGCGAACTCGCCGTGCCACGTGCTGGTGGCGGGGTCGAGGATCTCCACCCCGGCAAGATCGACGTGCTGATCGGCTGCCAGCTTGCGGATGTTGGCCTCGGCTCCCACCAGCACCGGCTGGGCCAGGCGCTGGTCGCGGAGGATGACGGCCGCCTGCAGGACGCGAACGTCCTCGGCGTCGGGGAGGGCCGCCCGGACGGGATTGGCAGCGGCCTTCGCGCGGATGTCGGTGATGAACGGGTTCATAGGAAGACAGGGAGGATTCAGGATTCAAGATTCGGGAGTCAGGGGACGCCCACGCGGCCGCCCCCTGCCTTCCCAGGTTCGCCGTTAGCAGGGAAACGGGAGGCTCTTGACTGCCCGCACGGTGTCACGCGCGAGGATCAGTTCCTCGTTGGTCGGGATGACGTATACCGGCACGCGGCTGTCGTCCGCGCTGATGAGCATTTCCTTGCCGCGCGCGTGGCCGTTGCGCGAATCGTCCAGCTTGATGCCCAGCCAGTCCAGGTCCGCGCAGATCTTCCGCCGGATGGAGATCGAGTTCTCGCCAATCCCGCCGGCGAAGCAAATCGCGTCGGTCCCGTTCATCTGCGCGATGTAGGCGCCGATGTACTTCTTCACCCGGTAGCAGAACATGTCGATGGCGAGGATCGCCCGGCGGTCCTGGTGCTCCTCCGCCTCGCCTTCGAGCTCGCGCATGTCGTTCGTCAGGCCGGAGATCCCCAGCAGCCCCGAGCGCTTGTTCAGCGTGGAGAAGATCTCGTCGTAGCTGCTGCCTTCCTTGTGGACGAGATAATCGATGACGGTCGGGTCGATGTCCCCGCAGCGAGTGCCCATCATCAGCCCCTCGAGCGGCGTCATGCCCATCGAGGTGTCGATCGACTTGCCGCCCTTGATGGCGCAGGCCGAGCAGCCGTTGCCGAGGTGAACCGTGATGATGTTCGTTTCGTTCCGCTTCTTGCCGGTCAGCGCCCGGTACCGGAAGGCGATGTACCGATGCGACGTCCCGTGGAACCCGTACTTGCGGACCTTGAACCGCCGGTAGAGCGGATACGGGATCGCGTAGAGGTACGCGGTCTCGGGCATCGACGAGTGGAACGCCGTATCGAAGACGGCGACCTGGGGCACCGTCGGGCCGAACAGCTCGCGGGCGGCGTAGATGCCCTTGAGGTTCGCCGGGTTGTGCAGGGGGGCCAGGTCGATGCAGTCCTGCAGGCCCCCGATGACCGCGTCGTCGATCAGGATGGACCCCTTGAACCGCTCGGCGCCGTGCACGACCCGGTGACCGACGGCGTGGATGTCTGCGAGGCTCGAGACGCCGGGGATCTTCGTCTCGGGCATCCACTTGTTCAGCACGTACGCGAGCGCGGTCTTGTGATCCCGCAGCGGCGCCGCCCCCTTGAACGGCGGCTGGTCGCCGACCTGGAGCGAAATGATGGCCTCGCTCCCGATGCGTTCGACCAGGCCCTTGGCAAGCTGGCGATCGCTGTCGGTCTGAATCAGGTCCGCGTCGGTCTCGATGATCTGGAACTTCAGGGACGAGCTGCCGCAGTTGAGCACGAATACGTTCATATGATGGCTTCCTGAGGGGGGCAACTGTACTCTCGGTATTGTAGTCGAACCGTCCGTAGCCGGCCCCTGCCACTTTTGACGGGTGGGTCGGCCACCCCCATCCCGAAGCGCGGGGCGCCTCCTCTTGCGTTCAGTTCCCAATTCTCGCTCCTTCCTTGCGCGCGACACGGGACCGGCACCGTTCGGCCATCCCCTCCCGGTCAGCAGAACATCATATGCGCAACCCGCTGCGAGGCGAGGTCCGGGCTGGGAAAAAGGTGCCTGACCCCTCTTCTCCAGACCGCGATCAGATAGAGTATGGGCGCCGTTTTCCCGATCCGGAGGTGACCGGTGAGTGCGATCGCGTGCAGGACGACGAGGAGTCTCGGCCTCGCGGCGAGGTGCGCCCTGGTGATGGCCACACTGGCTTCCGGGGAGGCAGCGGCCCAGCCGCAAGCCGGCACGGAACCCCTGGCCGTCACCTCCCCCAATCGCGCCCTCACCGTGACGGTCGCCACCGAAGGGCGGCTCACGTGGGCCGTGTCCTTCCGCGGCCGGCCGCTCCTTCGCCCGTCGCGCATCGCGATGACGCTTGCCGACGGCCGCGTCCTCGGGGCCTCACCGGTCGTCTCGGGCACCACCACCCGCAGCCAGGACCAGGTGCTGCGGCCGGTCGTCCGCGCCAAGCGCGCGGAGGTCCGCGACCGTTACAACGAGCGCCGGGTCGATTTCACCGGAGACTTCTCGCTCGTAGTTCGCGCCTACGACGACGGCGTCGCCTACCGGTTCGTCACGCGCCTGCCGGGCGACATCACCGTGAGGGGAGAGGATGCGACGCTGGCCTTCACGGGCGACCACCTGCTGTACTTTCCCGAGGAAGCCAGCTTCCTCTCGCACCAGGAGCGCGAGTACAAGAAGCTGAAGATCACCGAGATCACCCCGGGCCGGTTCTCAGCCTGCCCGCGCTCGTCGTGCCGGCGGCCGGTCCCAAGATTGCGATCACCGAGGCCGACCTGTTCGACTACCCGGGGATGGACCTCACGTCCGGGCCGGAGGTTCACAGCCTCCAGGGGCTGTTCCCGGCCTACCCGCGCAAGGTCGAGCTGAACCGGGACCGCAACGAGCGTGTCGTGGAACGCGAGGACTACATCGCCCGCACGCGGGGCACGCGGGAGTTCCCGTGGCGCGTCCTCGTGGTCGCCGAACACGACGAGGACCTGATCGCCACGGACATCGTCTACCGCCTCGCATCCGAGACCACGCTGGCCGATACGTCCTGGATCAAGCCTGGCAAGGTGGCCTGGGACTGGTGGAACGCGAACAACGTCTTCGGCGTGCCGTTCCGCGCGGGCGTCAATACCGAGACCTACAAGCACTACATCGACTTCGCCGCCGAGCACGGGATCGACTACGTCATCCTCGACGAGGGTGGTACCGCTCGGCGACCTGCTCGCGCAGGCGCCGGGCATCGACATGGAGGCCATCGCCGCTCACGCGAGACAGCGAAACGTCGGCCTGGTGATGTGGGTAATCTGGAAGACGCTGGACCTGCAGATGGAGGCCGCGCTCGACCAGTTCGCCCGGTGGGGAGTGAAGGGCATCAAGGTGGACTTCATGCAGCGCGAGGACCAGTGGATGGTCAACTACTACGAGCGCGTGGCGCGGGAGGCCGCCAAGCGACGCCTGCTCGTGGACTTCCACGGCGCCTACAAGCCCACCGGCCTCTACCGCACATGGCCGAACGTGGTCACCAGCGAGGGCGTGCTGGGCCTCGAGCAGAGCAAGTGGAGCGACCTCGCGTCGCCCGACAACGCCGTCACCTTCCCGTTCTTGCGCATGCTGGCCGGCCCCGTGGACTACACGCCGGGCGCGATGATGAACGCCACCCGGGCGGACTTTCAGCCGATCTTCAACCGGCCGATGAGCCAAGGCACCCGCTGCCACCAGCTGGCGATGTACGTCGTCTTCGAGAGCCCGCTCCAGATGCTCGCCGATTCGCCGTCGAACTACCGGAAGGAACCGGAAAGCCTGGCGTTCCTCTCGGCCGTACCCGTCGTCTGGGATGAAACCCGCGTGCTCGGCGCGAAGGTGGGAGAGCACATCCTCGTGGCGCGCCGATCCGGGCGCGATTGGTACGTAGCCGCGCTCACGAACTGGGTGGCCCGGGATCTCGACGTAGACCTCTCGTTCCTCGGCACGGGCTCGTTCCAAGCCGACGTCTACCGTGACGGGCCGAACGCCGACCGCGTGGGCGTGGACTACGTGCTCGAGCGCCGAAACATCTCGGCCGGCGACCGTCTCCGCGTCCACCTCGCTCCCGGCGGGGGCCTGGCGGTGCGCCTGACGCCGAGGTAGCCGGTCTTCGTTCTCCATTTTCCGTTCTCCATTCCCTCGCGCGGTGACGGGTTCTCAATCGCTACTCAGCGCGTGGGGGCACCCTCCTTGCAGCCGTTGCACGGACTCGAAGTGCAAACGCGAACCAGCGGAGGTGTGAATAGATGCGGGATTACGGAGCGAACCTCAGACGTTTCAGCGACATGGACGACGTGGAGGTCTCGAAGGACGATCCCGATCCCCGAGGGTGGGACGTGATCGGTTCCGACGGGCGGAAGCTTGGCGAGGTGAAGGACCTCCTCGTCGATACGACTTCGATGAAGGTGCGCTCGCTCGAGGTCGAACTCGACGGGGCGACGTTCAACTGGAACGACAACCGCCGGGTCGCGCTGCCGGCCGAGGGCGTGAGGCTCGACGAGGACCGCGACAAGGTGGTGCTCGAGGGTATCGGGTACGACGACCTGGGCCGGATGGACCCGTTCGCGTACCCTTACGGGGGCGGGTCGCGCGGATCGGATACCTCATCGTCTGCCGCCTACGGGCCGCGCAGCTTCGACGAAACGCGCGGGCTCGGGACGACCGACGAGCGGGGCTGGACGGGTTCGGACGAGCGGGGTCACGCGGACGACTTCGAGAGCGGCATCGCCGGCGACCGGCTGACGCGCTCCGAGGAAGAAGTCGAGATCGGCAAGCGCGAACGGCAGGCGGGCGAGGTGCAAGTAGGCAAGCACGTGGAGACCGAGCGTATCTCCCAGCCGGTTTCGAAGCGCCGCGAGCGGGTCTACGTGGAACGCAGGCCGGTGAGCGGCGACACGCCCCGGGGCGCGACGTTCGACAACGAGGAGATCCGGGTGCCGGTCACCGAGGAGGAGGTGTTCGTCGACAAGCGCCCCGTGGTGAAGGAGGAACTCGTCGTCGGCAAGGAGACGGTCGAGGATACCGAGACCATCGAGACCGACCTCCGGAAGGAGCGCTTCGACATCAAGGACGACGACGACCTGCTGGACGAGCGCGGCAGGCGGCCAAAAGGAGGGATCTAGATGGCGGACATCGACATCGTCCCGAAGGAGCGCAGCTACACCTGGCTGTGGATCGTGCTGGCGCTCGTGATCCTCGGCGTGTTGTGGTACGTGCTGGCGGGCGGCGGCGAGCAGCCGGCCGGAGTGCCGGGCAGCCACCTCGTGCCGCAGCCGGAAGTGGTACCGGCGTCAACGGCGATACGCGCGGCCTGACCTGTGCGAGGGACGGGGACCGGCATCCTCGTCCCTCGCCGCCGTCGAGTCACGGGCGCGGCGGCTTGAACCTCCGGTCGGGAAGGGCCGTCAGGCCTGTCCTTGCGCGGCTCGCGCCCCTGGTGCATCGTGAGCACATGACAAGTTCCGCTCCGGCCCGTCAGAGCGCGGGCCTGCTGCTGTATCGCCGCGCGGCCGGCCAGGTGGAGGTCTTCCTCGTGCACCCCGGGGGCCCTTACTGGGCGCAAAAAGACCTGGGCGCCTGGACAATCCCCAAGGGCGAGTTCGCACCGGGCGAGAACGCCCTCGACGCGGCCCGCCGCGAGTTCCGGGAGGAAACCGGCACCGACGCGGCAGGATCGTTCCACCCGCTCGAGCCGGTTCGCCAGGCGGGCGGCAAGGTCGTTCACGCCTGGGCGATGGAAGGGAACTGCGACGCCGCCTCCATCCAGTCGAACACGTTCACCCTCGAATGGCCGCCCCACTCGGGCCGCACCTCCGAGTTTCCCGAGGTGGATCGCGCCGCCTGGTTCGGGCTGCCCGAGGCCAGGCAGCGAATCCTGCCCTCGCAAGGCCCCCTCCTCGACCAGTTACAGCGCTTCCTGAGCCTTGGGCCCTGAGCCTGTCCTGCTCACTTCTCAACTGACCACTTGGCGACTGTCTATCTGGCCGCTCCGGGCTTTGGACTCTCGGCGGATCACGCCGCGGGCGTGGCAGGCGGACCTGCCGAGAGACCCCGTTCCGCTACCGCTGGCCGCCGCCGCCGCCGGTGAGACGGCCTGCGCCGCGTGCCACCTCGCGCGCCGCGCGCGCGGTGCCGCTCGCGGCCTGTTTCGCGCGCTCGACCACCGCGTCACGGGCGTTGCCGAGCATGCGGTTCTCGCTCAACGTGCCGGGGAGCGCCATGCCGACCGCCATTCCAACCCCCATTACCGCCGCACCGGCGAGCAACGGGCGCTCACGAACGAAGCGCTCGAGCTCCTGGCCCGCGCCGCGCCCGGCACCGGCGACCGTGCTTGCCGTTCGGCGCATCACGCTGCGGCCTTCCCGGCTCGGCTCGTCGTGACGGCGCTCGCCGTTGTCGGCCCGGCCGCGAATCGAATCGATCGCCATCCACGTCGCGCCGGCGCCGATGAGCAGGGTGGGCCAGGGGTGCTCCTTGACGTAACGGACCACGTCCGCCACCGAGTCCTGCGTCCAGGCCGCCGCGTCGCGCGTGCCCGATGCCACCCACCGCGCGGCGCCCACGGTCGTTTCACCCGCGCCGCGTGCGGCCTGGCCCACCGAGGAGAGCATGCCCTCCCCCTGGCGCCCCCGCCTGCCACGCTTGCCAGGGGTGCGGACGTATTCGCTGTCCATTTCCCCGGTGGTTGCCATGGAGGCCGCACCTCGCGCGCCGCGCCCTCCTCCGGTCCGGTTGGCCATCGGCCCGCGGCCGGTGCCACGCCCGGCGTTCTTCGCCGCCATGCCAGTCTTCTTCGCCATTTACAGTCTCCTTCGCACGTTAGATGTCGCCCGACGCGCGCCGCCCACCCGTGCCCGGGCGCGGCGAACCTCCGCGGGCGCCTCCGGGAGCCCCTGGCCCCGCCGTTCGCGCACGGCCGGTGCCGCCCGGCGCCGCGGCCGTCCGGGGACCTTCTTCGACGGCCGAACTCTTCAGGAACCGCGCCGCGAACACGCCGACCGCGAAGCCGGCGGCCAGGAAAGCGGCCGGCTGCCGACGGGCCAGGCCGCGCACCTCCTCGGGCAGCTCGCTCACGTCGCGCTCTCGCAGCCCGGCGGCAAACCACTCCAGGCCGCTGGCCGCGCCGTCCGCGTATCTTGCCGGCGCCTCGTAGGGCAGGTCACGCAACGGCTCACCGGCGCGCCGCATGGTCCTCGCAACGGTCTCGAGCGTCCGGCTCATCTCCTCCTTCCGCGCATTCAACTCGTTGACTGCGCGGCCCCGCACCATGTCGAGGAGTCCCTGGCTATCCTCCGCGGGGGGAGACCCGGACTCCGCTTCCACACCCGCGCCGGTCGATGCTCCGCCGTTACGAACTTTTCCAGTCGTGGCTGCCATCACGCACGCTCCCGGCTGGGCATAAGAAAATGTTGTGCCATCCGCCAACGGCAGGGGCGGCAGCCGACTTCGGCAAGGCCTTGACAGAGTTCAGCCGGCAACACTAGAGTCAAGGGTCGCCCCTGGATTCCCCAACCTCGTCCCAATCCGCCGGCTCGCCCCATTTCATCGAGGGTCAAGGCATGAAAACACGTACGTTCCGCGCTCCGGTGCTGGCGCTCGTCGCCATCGCCATCCTGTTCGGCGTCGCCCTGCGCGCCGACGAAGGGTTCTGGCCCTACAACGGCATCCCCAAGGCGGCCATCAAGGCCAAGTACAAGTTCGACGTGACCGACGCCTGGCTGAACCACTTGCAGCTGGCGACGGTGCGCTTCGGCGGCGGCACGGGTTCGGTCGTATCGCCCGACGGGCTGGTGCTGACGAACCACCACATCGGCTTGGGCACGCTCCAGAGGCTGAGCACTCCGGAGAAGGACCTGGTGAAGAACGGCTTCCTACGCGCCGACGACGGCAGATGAGCTCAAGGTGCCGGGGATGACGCTGAGCATCCTGCAGAGCATCGAAGACGTGACGCCGAGGGTGAACGCCGACGTCAAGGCGGGGATGAGCGCGCTCGAGGTGAACGCCGCGCGCCAGAAGGCCATCCAGGCCATCCAGGGCGACCCGCAGCCGGGCGTCACCAAGCAGGTGGTCGCGCTCTATGCCGGCGCCGCCTACAACCTCTATACCTACAAGGTCTACAACGACGTGCGGCTCGTCTTCGGCGTCGAGTACCAGGTCGGCTTCTACGGCGGCGACCCCGACAACTTCGCCTACCCGCGCTACTGCATGGACGTGTCGATGTTCCGGCTCTACGAGAACGACAAGCCCGCGAAGACGCCGAACTACCTGAAGTGGTCGGCCACGGGAACGAAGGAAGGCGACCTGGTCTTCACGACCGGCCACCCCGGAACGACGAACCGCCTGAACACCCTGGCCCATTTCAAGTACCGCCGCGACTCGGCGCTGGCCTTCGCAATTGCCACCGGTGAGATGCGCCAGTCGGCCGTGAAGAAGTGGATGGCGTTGAGCGCGGAGAACGCGCGGCAGGCGACCAGCGAGCTCTTCGGGATCGAGAACAGCCTGAAGAACCAGCGCGGGCAGCTCGCGGGCCTGCAGAAGCCGGCCGTGATGGCGAACAAGGAGGCCTGGCGAGAAGCGCATCCGCGCCGAGCTGGCGAAGAACCCGGAGAAGCAGAAGGAGCTGGGCGACGCGTGGGACCTGATCGAGAACTCGATCGAGAGCGCGCGGCGGCTGGATGCCGAGCGCAACTTCATCGCCGGCGTGGCGGGCCTCAATTCGACGTTGTTCAACCAGGCACGCCAGATGGTGCAGGTGGCCTACAACCCGCAGCCGGCCGGCGGCGGGCGCGGCGGGCGCGGCGGCGGGCCGGCAGGCGCTCCGCCCGCGGGCATGGGCGGACGCGGCGGGGCAGCAGCGGCGGTCAACCTGCAGCGCGAGAAGATCAACCTCACCGAGTCACTCGCGTTCATGCAGAAGTACCTCGGGGCCGACCACGCGATCGTGAAGCGGATCCTCGGCGACAAGACGCCCGAGGCACGGGCCGCGGAACTGGTGGACAAGACCCGCATCACCGATCCGGAGATTCGCAACCTCCTGCAGGCTGGCGGCAAGGCGACCATCGACGCGTCCACCGACGCGATGATCGTGCTGGCGCGATCGCTCGAGCCCGACGCGCAGGCGGTCACGAAGAAGTACAACGAGGAAGTGGTTGCGGTGCAGACGGCCGCGTACCCCAAGATCGGAGCGGCCCAAATGCTCATCGACGGCAACAAGGTTTCGTCCGACGCGACCGGCACGCTGCGCCTGTCCTACGGCGCGGTGAAGGGCTACATGGAGGACGGCAAGAAGGTGCCGCCGTACACCTACATCCCGGGGCTCTACGAGCGGTCGGCCCAGCACAACAACCAGCCGCCGTACGACCTCGCGCCCCGCTGGGTGGACGCGAAGGCCGCCCTCAACCCGAAGACCGCGTTCAACATGGTGACCACCAACGACATCGTCGGCGGCAACAGCGGGTCGGCGATGGTGGACAGGAAGGGCGAACTGGTCGGGCTCGTCTTCGACGGCAACCCGCCGATGCTGGCTGGGTACTACACTTATGACGAGGCGGCCAACCGGTGCATCTCGGTGGACTCGAGGCTGATCCTCGAAGCCCTGCGCAAGGTCTACAAGGCCGACGCGCTGGCTGACGAGATCGTCGGCCGTAAGCTCCAGGCGCAGCGGTAGGAGCTGGCAGCGGGCAGCTGGCAGCTGGCAGTGGATCACGCGTGATTTGCTGCGAGCTGCCGGCTGCCGGCTACTGCGACCACCCGGCGCCTACTGCCTGCCCTTCGACCCCGCCGCGCTCTTCGGTACGAACACGCTGGCGCCGGCCGTGGCCTGGTTGCCCGATGCGTCCGTGCATGCCACCGTGAGGCGGTACTCGCGGCCGCTGCCCGTGCCGGCCCGTTCCACCCGCAACTCGACCGACCACTGGTCTGGCCGTTCCGCCTGCCGCCTTCCGCCCAACGCCTGCGTGTGTACCTCATTTCGAGGCGCGCCGAAGGGTCTTCCGGGCGATCAGGGCCAGGCCGCTGCCGAGCAGGACCAGGCTGGCGGGTTCCGGCACCGGTGCCGCGGTGGAGGCGAAGTCGAATCGGACCGACCCGTACCTGCCAGAAGATCCGGGACCGTGCCGTCGCCCGGGAGCCGCACCAGTGTCAGAGTGGCCAGCCCGGAGCCGAACAAGGTGTCCGTCGCGACGGGTCCGGTGAGTTCGGTCGAGTAGCTGAACAGCCCTTCAAACGTGAACGGTGCCGTCAAGGTGACCTGGTTGCCCATTCCGAATGCCGGTGCCACCGTGGCCCCGGCCGTCTGGACGAGCAGCTGGTTTGGCGAGTTCGCCCCGCCCACCTGGGTGTAGACCGTGCCTTCGAGGGCCGCAACCGTCGCCAACAGGTCGAAGCCTGTCCAGACAGTTCCGAGCGAAATGGCCGTGCCGGGCTCACACGGAAAGCACTGCCTCGGGTCCACGCGGCCAGACCCGCTCAACTGGCCGGTGACCGAGAAGTCGCGCGTGCCGATGAGGCCAATCGTCCCCGAGCCGTTGAGGCCCGGCCCGACGACAATCTGGCCCCCCGTGATGAAGATGGGGTCCGCTCGCGCGAGCGGCGCGGCGGTGAGACCCACGAGGAACACTGTGAGGAACCCGAGCGACCGGATGACGCGCAAGACGCCACCCGCCGGTGGTGTACGGTCGATCACGACAACCTCCTGCGCCCGGCCTCGCAAGAAGGCTGCCCCGGACGCCAGCCCTTCGGGAAGCGGCGGTGCGGACAAGCGGCTATACTGATGGCACACAGCGATTCCGAAACCCGTGCGAGGAAGAGGGGCCTGGCCCCTTTTCTCATGCCGTCCGGAGTGCAGCGTTGCCCATTCCGATCCCCCGCGTGATCGCTCGTGAGAAGAAGACGGTCCAGGCGATGGTCCGGATCTACTGCGCGGACCACCACGGCGGCGGCGCGCTGTGCGAGTCGTGCCGCGGCCTCCTCGACTACTCGCATCAGCGCCTCGACCGCTGCCCGTACGGCGACGAGAAGCCGACCTGCAAGGAGTGCCCGGTTCACTGCTACAAGCCCGACCGGCGCGCGGAAATGCGTGACGTCATGCGGTACGCCGGTCCCCGGATGCTCTGGCGCCACCCCTGGCTGGCGGTCGTCCACCTCTGGCAGGAACGGGCGCGCAAATCCCCGGGCCGCCCGGCGCGGCGAGACGGCGGTCAGCGCGCCTGAGCCGGCCTTCAGTGGTCCGCCCTACGCCTGGCCGGGGCGTGGTAAGCTGCCTCGCATGTCCGACGAACTGGTGCTCTGCATCCCGCGAACCTTGCTCGACGCGATCGGCTCATTCCAGGGAATCCAGACCGACGTGGCGCGCTACGTCCCGCGCATTCTCGAGGCCCAGCACACGCGCTTCGTGGCACGGTCGCTGGCCGAGAACGACCCGTCCCTGAAGCAGGTCATCCCCTACGTGCTCATCCGCAAGGGCGACACGCTGCTGCACTACGTCCGCGGCAAGGGGTCGGGCGAGAAACGGCTGGTGGCGATGGGTTCCATCGGCATCGGCGGGCACATCAACCACCGGGACGAGAGCCTGTTCGCGGACGGCCAGGAGTTCTACGAGGAAGCCCTCCAGCGCGAGCTTCACGAGGAGCTGCGGATGGACGGCCACTTCCGCACCGAGCCGATCGCCCTGATCAACGACGACTCGACGCCGGTGGGGCGGGTCCACCTCGGGGTGGTCCACCTCTGCGAGCTGACCGAGCAGAACGTCTCGAAGGGCGAGGCGTGCATCACGGACCTGCGCTTCCTCACGCTGCCCGAGCTGCTCGAGCGGCGCGACCAGATGGAAACCTGGTCGCAGCTTTGCCTCGATCACGTGGCCGCGATGCTGCGGTAAGGCTGTCCTCCCAGGCGGCAGGCGGAAACCGTCAAGCGCCGTTCACGGCTCGCCCTGCGCCGTGCATCCCGAATCCCTCATTTTGCATTCTGCATTCCGCATTTTGCTTTTCGTTGTAGACTCCCCAAGCCCCGCCTCTCGAAGGAGTCCTCATGCCATCTCGACGTCTGGTCCCCGTTCTTGCCCTGGTTCTCGCCGTCGTTCTCCTCCGTCCCGCCGTCGGCGACGAGGGGATGTACCCGATCACGGAGCTCGCGAAGCTCAACCTGGCCGCGAGGGGCCTGAAGGTCACTGCGACCGACATCTACAACCCCAAGGGCACGAGCCTCATCGACGGGATCGTCCACCTTGGGGGCTGCACCGGGTCGTTCGTCTCCGGCGAGGGCCTCATCATCACCAACCATCACTGCGTCTTCGGCGCAGTCCAGGCCGCGAGCAGCGCCGAGCGCGACTACGTGACCAACGGGTTCCTGGCGCCCACCCGCGCGGACGAAATCCGCGCGCGCGGCCTCACCGCACGGATCACCGAACAGATGCGGAACGTGACCGCCGACGTGATGAGCGTCGTCACCGACGCGATGGACCCGCTGCAGCGCGCCAAGGCGATCGAGGGCCGAATCGCGGATCTCACGAAGCAGGCCGAAAAAGACCTCCCGGGCAAGACGATTGCAATCTCGGAAATGCTTCCCGGCAAGTCGTACCTGATGTTCGTCTCCACCACGCTGCGGGACGTCCGGCTCGCCTACGTGCCGCCGCGGTCGATCGGGGAGTTCGGCGGCGAGGACGACAACTGGGTATGGCCGCGCCACACGGGCGACTTCTCGTTCGTCCGCGCGTACGCCGCGCCGGACGGGAAGCCAGCCGAGTTCGCGGCCGCGAACGTCCCCTTCAAGCCTCGGCGCTTCCTGAAGGTGAACCCCAACGGCGTGAACGAGGAGGACGCGGTGTTCATCCTCGGCTACCCGGGCCGGACCTACCGTCACCAGACCTCCTTCTATCTCGCATACGAGGAGGACCACCGCATGCCGTTCGTCGCGGACCTGAACGAGTGGCAGATCAGGACGATGGAGGACCTGGGGAGGGGCGACCGGGCGACGGCCCTCAAGTTCGACTCGCGCATCAAAGGTCTCGCCAACACGATGAAGAACTACCGCGGGAAGCTGGCGGGCATGAGGAAACTCGGCCTTGCGGCGGCGAGGCGAACCGAGGAGACGTCGCTGCAGAAGTTCATCGACGCCGACCCGCAGCGCAAGGCCACCTACGGCAGCGTGCTGGAGCAGACGGCCCGCATCTACGCGGAGATGTCCGCGCGGGTGAGGTACGAGCTGGTGCTCGACAACATGGCGTCCATGTCGCTGCCGCTGCGGTCGGCGCTGGCGGCCGTGGAGGCGAGCCGGACGACGGCGAAGCCGGGCGCCGAGCGCGGGCCGGCGGCGAGGAACCAGGCCGCCAACTTCGCCAACTACCACGAGGGGGCCGAGAAGCTGTTCCTGAAAAAGGTCCTGACGATGGCCGCCCAGCTGCCAGAGGGCCAGCGTATTGCCCCTGTGGACGAGCGGCTGGCTGGCGACTACTCCGAGGCGAACATCGCGCGCATGGTAGACCAGGCGTTCGCCGCCACCGCCCTCAACACCCCCGACGGCGTCGCGGCCGCGATGGGCAAGACCGCCGAGGAACTCGCGCAGAGCAAGGACCCCTTCATTGCCGCGGCCTCCTTGCTCGCCCCGCTCCAGGCGCAGTTGCGCGACGCGCGGCAGCGCCGGAACGCGGAGCTGTCGAAGCTGTCGGCACTGCTGATCGACGTCAAGCAGAAGTTCCTGCAGAAGGACTTCATCCCAGACGCCAACAGCACGCTGCGCTTCACCTTCGGCCGCATCCGGGGCTACGCGCCGGCCGATGCCACCATCCATCAGCCAATCACGACGCTGGCGGGCGTGATGGAGAAGACGCGGGACGAGGCCCCGTACAACACTCCGCTGGCCGTGCAGGACCTGTACAGGGCCAAGGACTACGGGCGCTACCGCCTGCCGAAGCGGAACGAGCTGCCCGTCGCGCTGCTCTACAACTTGGACACGACCGGGGGCAACTCGGGCAGTCCGCTCATGAACGCGAGCGGCGAACTGGTGGGCGTCAACTTCGACCGCGCCTTCGGAGCCACGATCAACGACTACGCCTGGAACGAGGCCTACAGCCGCTCGATCGCCGTGGACATCCGCTACGTGCTCTGGGTGACCGAGAAGGTCGGCAAGGCCGACTTCCTCATCAAGGAGATGGGTATCCGGTAGCGGTCGTGGCTGGTGGCAAGTGGCTGGTGGCTGGTCGTCCGCGTGATCGCCGTGACGGCTGGTCACTGACCACTGGCCACTGACCACTGACCACTGATCACTGGCCACTGATCACTCCGGCAGGTGGCGCGTGATCAGCGGGAAGGCGGCCTCGACGAACCGGACGACCGCCTGCTGCGCGTTACGTTCTGCCGATGCGCCGGAGCCGGCGATCGGGCTGAGGACCCGAACCAGCGCCGCGTCCGTCCGATTTCGCCGCATCGCGTCTACGACCGTCAGCACCTTGCTCCGGTACTCGCTCGCGACCACGCGGCCGTGGCTCTGGTACCAGGTACAGCACCACTTGGCGGTCCAGCCCCTTCTCGACCAGCAGCCGGTTCACCTCTATTTCCCGAGTCGCGCCCCCGGGCGTCGCGCTCGGCACCACAATGCGGACCCGCTCCCGCTTCACAGGCTGCCAGCCGGCCCCCGGCAGGCAATTGAGCGGCGAGTGGATGGCGTCTCCCTGCCTCTGGCTCCGGTAGTACCCCACGTAGAAGCCAACTCCGCCAAGCGGCGAGAGGTAGATGCGGTTGATGTACTCGTCCACGCCGAGCACCGTCATCGTCTGCTGGTCGAAGCGCTCGGTGGGCTCGCCCCGCCAGTCGGCCACCTCCAGGGGGAACGCGGCCAGGTGCCGGGCGGGCGGAGCGGCTTCTGGCGTGGAGGCGCGCGCGATGAACACCGCGGAGGCGACCAGGAGCAGCGAGAGCAAGAGGGCCCGGGACAGCGGAGCGACGTGGTACCGGCGTCCAGACGGCGGTGGCGCCTCGAGCTTCCCGTCCGCGGGCGAGTCCGCGCGACCGTCCAGGGAACCGGCCCGTCTCCGGCGCTCGATGGCGCCGGCACCCCACGCGAACACCCGGTGAACCCCAACCAGCAGCGCGGTAGCGACCAGGAAGATCGCCCACCCCGAGAACGAGTGGAAGAAACCCTCCGCTCCCTCCGGCCCCCAGGCCTGGGCCGCGATGCCCGTGCCGGCGACGCGGACGCCGTTGGCGACGATGGCGACGGGGATGGCCGAGAGCGCCACCGCCACCCGCACCCACGTCCGCCGTTCCGTCACGTAGCCGTAGACGATTGCCAGCGTCAGCAGCGAGACGAGCGAGCGGATCCCGGCGCACGCCTCCACCACCTCCAGCGTCATGTGGCTGAGCGTGATGACGTTGCCCTCTCGCAGGACCGGGATCCCGACCGCGCCGAGGGCCGCCTCGCCGAAACGCGAGGCAAGCAGCTGCAGCGGGAACGCGACCTGGTTGAAGAGAATCGCGGGGATGGGGATCATCAGCAGCAGGAACGCGATTGGGAAGGCCAGCGCCCGCAGGTGCCGCCATCCGGAGAGCCACAGCACCGCGCCGGCCAGCACTCCCAGCAGGGACACGCGCGTGAGGAACAGCTCCGCGCCCAGCGTGCCCGCCACCAACACTCCGAGGCTGGCGACCACCAGCGCCAGCCCCGCGATCGAGGGACGCGCGGCGGCAGCCGCCAGGCTGCCGCGCCGCTCCCACACGAGGTACAACGCCATCGGTACGATCAGGAACCCGTGTGAGTAGTTCCCGTCGGTCTGCCAGGCCAGGACCAACTTGGCGATCACGTCGCGATAGAGGACGAGCACCGCCACGAGCACGATTGCATGCGGCAGCCAGGGGAGGACGCGGTCGCGCCGGATGGCGCGCGCCGACACGTTGGCCGGCGCGGCGGGGGACTCCATTTCAGCAGGATAGCCGAGCGCGGCAGATCGGGCGAGCACAGCAGGGAAGTGCAGACATGGAGAATGCAGAATGCACGAATGCAAAAGGCAGAATGCCGGACGCTGCGGAGGCTTCAGGCTCTCGGCGGGGGCTCGGTTCCGGTCAGCTGCCGATAGGTGTCCTGCACCGTCGCGAACGTGTCGGCTTCCGACGCCGGCTTCTCCGGGCGGTACCGCTTGACGCGCGCGAAGCGAAGCGCGAGGCGGCCCGGGTAGTGGGGACTGACCTGCAGGTCGTTGAACGCCACCTCGACCACCAGCTCCGGCCGGACATACACCGTGAAGTCGTCCCGACCGATTTCGAGGTCGAGGAGGCGCTCGGTCTGCCAGGTCAGCATCTCGTCGGTGAGCCCCTTGAACGTCTTCCCCAGCATCACGAAGCCCCCGCGCTCGGTGTCGCGCGCCCCGAGGTGGAGGTTGCTCAGCCAGCCGTGCCGCCGGCCGTTTCCCCACTCGACCGCGAGCACCACCAGGTCGAGCGTCTTGGCCGGCTTGAGTTTCAGCCACGCGCGTCCCCGGCTCCCGGCGGCATACGCCGCGGCGCGTGACTTGGCCATCACGCCCTCGTGCCCCGCCGCCATGGCCGCCTCGAGGAAGGCTCGGGCCCGCGCAGGGTCGGCAGTGACCAGGTGCGGGACGACGAGTGCCGGCGGTACCACGCGGACGAGCGCGTCGAAACGCCGCGACTGCGGCGAGTCGATGAGCGTCTCCCCGTCCATGTCGAGCAGGTCGAAGAACGATGCCGTCAGCGGCACCTCGTCGCGCAGCCGCGCCACATCCAGCTTCCTCCCGAACCGCTGCATCGTCACTTGGAAGGGCTGGGGGCGGCCGTCCGGTCGAAGCGCGATCACCTCGCCGTCCAGGATGACTTCCTGGCCGGGCAGGCGCCGGGCGGCCTCCACGATCTCCGGGACTGCAGCCGTGACCTCGCGCAGGTGGCGCGAGAAGACCTTCACCTCGTCGCCGGCCTTGTGTACCTGGATCCGAGCGCCGTCGAGCTTGTATTCGAGTGCCGCCTCGCCAAGTTGCTCGAGCGCGGAGTCCGGATCATCTCCGGGCTCGGCGAGCATGGGTCTCACCGGCTGGAAAATCTGCACGATGAACCGCGAGAGCGCCCCTTCACCCTCGAACAGCGCTGCGCGGGCCACAACCGACAGGTCGCCTGCGGCCATCGCCGCCCGGCGCAGCGTGGCGGCGGGTACCTTGGACGCTTTCGCGACCGCCTCGACCATCACGCCCTCGACGGCGCCCTGGCGAAGGTCGCCATGAAGCAGCCGCACGAGGAAGGACTGCTCGGCCGGGGTTGCGCGCGCGAAGAGGTCGCGGAGCGCTGTCAGCCGCTGCCCGGTGGACCCGCGCCCTGCAATCGCCGCGATCTGCTCGAACGCGCTATTCACCTCCAGCAGCTCGAGCCGGGGTTCTGCCAACGCGCCGGCCTGCTTCGCCTGGAGAATCAGCGACCGGCCGATGCCGATCCGCCCCTGCGGCAGGGTGCCGGTGAGATAGCGGATGGCGACGGGGAGCTCCGCGGCCGACAGCTGCTGGAGCAGCCGCGCGAGGAGGCCGACCTTCTCCAGTCGTCCGGCCGCCTCGGCCACCGCGCCAGACGTGGACACCACCTCGTGCAGCCGCATGGGTTCAGGATAACAGGTAGGGGCTGGGGGCCAGGGGCTGGGGGCCAGGGGCTGGGGCTAGCGGGGAGCGGGCGGCGAGGGCTCGGGCGACTCTGGGGGCCGCCGGCACACACCTCCAGGCGCCACGCGCACCCCCCCTGCCTCATACCGCCCACCGCCTCCCCCTCCCGCCTACCGCCTCTCGGTGAAATACACCTTGTTCATGATCCGCCACTCGCCGTCCACTTTCATCAGCGACATGTAGTCGGTGAACTTCGCGGTGGGGTAGTCGAGGATCAGCTTGGCGACGGCCGTGTCGCCGGTCACGTCGAGGCTCTCGATCGTCCGCTTGCGCTGCGCCTCGTCCTTGGCGGGGCCACTGGTGAAGCGGCCCGCGAACTCCTCGGCGGTCAGGCAGGCCAGCTTCCCCTCGCGGTTGTTGGAGCAGATCTTCGCGTCCGGGTGGAAGGCCTTCCGCATGTAGGCGCCGTCACCAAGCGCGTGCCCCTTGAAGTAGTTTTCCAGCGGGACCCGCGCGCCTGCCTCGTCACCCTTCCCCTGCGCGGCCGCCGGCGCAGCCATCAGTACCAGGGAACCCAGCATCAACGCCGCCGTCAGCATCCGTGTTCTCATCCGGTGATCCTCCGTGGTTCGGGAGCATGGATAGAGACGGATAGCAGGCGGCTTCGGTTCACCTGGCCATGGCCGGGTTGTCGTCCACGGCCAGGGTTTGCGCGGAGAAGAACCGAACCCCTCCCGCCACCTCGAAAGCGCCCAGCGCTTTCACATGGTCGCCGATCTTGAGCGGAACCGGGCTCACGGTATCGTCGGCGGGGACGCTGCGGTTCGCGTCCGGGCAGATGCTCGGAACCGTGTTCGAAGGCACGCACGCCGGGTTGCCCCGCCTGAATCGAACTGAGACGTGGGCCGTGTCGATGCGGAACCGGGCGTCGGGACTGCAGTTGCCGTCCGCGCCGCACGCGACGCCGCTTTGCACCGCCTGGTAGCCGAGCGGGTCGTTGAGCCGCACCAGCATGCCGCCCTCGTCCTGGCGGAACGGGCCGTTCACCCTGAAGTACCCGTGTTCGGTGTCGATGTAGCTGACCGCGCCCCACACGTGCTCGACGTTCTTCGACAACGCGACGGCCGTTGCCGTCAGGCGGCCGTCCTCGCCCCGGCTTGCCGAAACGGTCGCGACGGCAACCGGCGCCAGAAAGTCCGGCTTCGGGGCGAGCCCCGAGCGCGGGGTCGTGTCGACGATCTCGGCGACGGGGCCGGTGCCGGCGGGATCGGCGCGGCACCGGTCGGCCCGCGCAAGGCCGCTTTCGTTGACCAGGCGGCAGGCCGGCTGTGCCATGGCGAACAGGACTGGCAGGGTGAGCGTTGTTGCCGGGAGGTCGATGTTGAGCCCCGGGGGGATGGAGATCCGGACATTATTGATCTCGATGATTCCCCCCGGCGCCTGTCCGTGCCCGGCCGTCTCAATATCCAGTCGGTTCAACTGACCCGTCACGACGACCGGTTCCAGGATTGATGCGGCGACACCCAGGGCGCCGAAGCCTACGGCGGACGCGGCAATCGCAGAGGCTGCGAGGGCCGTCACCGTCACGACCATGGTTGCTGCGGCGACCCGGGCAAGCCGAATGACGTTCGTCTTCTCGAGGGCTCGCATATCCCATCCTCCGACAGGTCTGAAGGTTTACCCCCACCGGAGCGGTGTCACCGAGACTTGTGGTTCGTCAGTGGAGCGGGGCTTCCCTGGCCCGGACGAAGCCGAAGGCAGCCCTGCTCATTCCCTACTTGATCGGCGGGAGTTTGCCGACATCGAGCCGAAGCGATCGGAGGCCGCGCAGGATTTCGACGGCCGGGATGCTCGTCGGACACATCAGCCAGCGGTCGATGGTCTCGTTACCTGCGAGAACCGAGCCGGTGTGCTGCGACGTGTCGGCGTCGAGCTTCGGGTCGGTCAGCTGGAAGCCGAGGCGCCGCCGCAGCAACTCGCAGTCTTCGGGGCGGCCGGTGAGGAACGTCCAGCCCGGCCTGACGTCGTAGGTTTCCGCGTACTCTCTCAGGACGTCGGGCGTGTCCTCGGCCGGCTTCAGCGTGAGCGAGTACATGAAGACGTCACGCCCGACCCGGTCCCCGAGACGTTCCTGCACCTCTCGCAGCGTGCCGGTGCCGCGCGGGCAGATGCCGGTGCACGTCGCGTAGAAGGCGTTGATCATCACGATCTTGCCCTTCACCAGGTCATCGTAGAACCGGACCCGCTCGCCGTCTTGCGTGAGCAGCGGGACGTTCGGGAACCGTTGGCGGCCGCCTGTGCGGGCGGTCGCGTTCCCCGGGCGAATCTCGCTGGCGAAGCCGAGAGCGGGAAGGAGCGCCGGTGCAGTGGTCAGAAGCGCGCGTCGTGTGAGCAGCATGTCCCCGTCCTCCCCTCAGTCGACGATGTCGAAGCGGAACATCATCGCGTGGTCTTCGTGCAGCACGTTGTGGCAGTGCGTCGGGTACTTCCCCAGCCAATCGCGGAATCGGACGAACACCTTCACCTCGCTGTTTCCCGGCAGCGGGATCGTGTCCTTCCGGCCGGCCTCCCACGGGTCCGGCGCGCGGCCATTCCGAGAGATGACACGGAATTCCTCGGTGTGGATGTGGATCGGGTGCCACCAGCCGCCGCTCTCGTTCCGCAGTGTCCAGATTTCCGGAACGCCCCGCCTCGGCGTGGCCAGCACGCGGTTCGGGTCGTACGACAGGTCGTTGACCGTCCACCCGCCCCCGCTCCGGTCGAAGATGAAGGTCCGCTCCGTGGCCACTTCGTCCAAGGCGATCGGCGGCTGCTCCCGCATGGAGATCACGTCGGAGTCCATCTTCGGGATGACAGAGCGGTCGTCTTCCCTGCGGCCCACCCGGAACTCCACGAGCTTCGTGCCGTTGGCCATCGACAGGAGATCGCCGGTCGGCCCCCGGCCGTCAATCTGCTCGGCCAGGTTTACCAGGTAAAGGCGTGTGCCGGTCCTGTACTTCGAGAAGTCGATGATCACGTCGGCCCGTTCGGCGACTCCCAGCCAGACCACCTGCCGGTAGATCGGTCGTTCGAACAGGTTGCCGTCGTTGGCTATCTGGATGAACGGGGTGCCGTCGCTCAGCGCCAGTGCATAGAACCGCGCCGGTCCGCCATCGAGAAACCGGAGTCGGTACTTGCGCCGGTCCACGTTCAAGTACGGCTGGATCTTCCCGTTCACCGTGTAGCGGTCGCCCAGGATGCCGTCCTGGTTGAAGAAGTTGTAGACGAGGTTTCCGTCGGCGCCGAACAGCTTGTCGGCCAGGATCATCGGGACGTCGTACTTCCCGCTGGGCAGCCTGAAGCCGAACCGGTTCGACTCGTCGCTGCAGTCGTCGTCGTCCCAGAGCAGGTAGAAACCGGCAAGCCCCGCGTAGACGTTCTGCGCCGTGAAGTCGCGGCGATGATCGTGGTACCAGAGCGTCCCCAGGGTCTCGCGCGGGTCGGCGTACCCTCCGGTGATGGTCCCCGGCAGGATATTGGGGTAGTGGTTGTCCCAGTACTCGCCGGAGTCGAAGTAGTTGTCGGGATTGCCGTCGCTCTCCGACGCGGTGTGGGCGTTGTGCAGGTGCGTGCTGATGGAGGGGATGCCGAACCCCACGTGGTCCGCAGGGAGGTCGTTGTGAATGCGCACGATGATCGGCTCGCCGTACCGGGCCTGGAACGTCGGGCCGGGAGACATGCCGTCGAACCCGAAGACCGTTGTCGGGGGGATGGCGGGGTGGAAGCTCCACTGGGCCTTTCCCGACGCGCATCTCGTACGCCTTCTGCGGCACGCCCCAGGGGACGTTGATGCTGTCCTGCTGGTGCGCAGGCTGGCGGGGATTGCGGTTTCCGTTGGTCAGTTTGCTGTAGCAGTCCGCGCCGGTGTACTTCGGCGTCTTCACCGGTGGAATCCACAACGGTTCGACGAAAGGAGGCGTATCGAACGGCGTGGTGCCGTCGAAGTCCTCGGTCAGCTGTCCGCCGCTCGCCGTGTCGCCGCCCAGGAGCGTGCGCCCCGCATAGGCTCCCGTGGCCCCAAGCACGCTGTTTCTCAGTAGCCTCCGCCTGGTCAACATCGCCCTGCTCCTTTTCGTCCTGACGTCCTCGCGACAGGGCGTGATACATCCGCGCTGCCGCGCCCACGACGTGGGGACGGACATCGGGCAACCGCGAGACGGAGTTGAAGTTACGGCGTTTCGTCGCAGTGCGGGGCGGGTATATCCGCGCGCCAGGCGTGCAAGAATCGCAAATCGGCTTACGCAAAACGAATCGTCGGCCAGCTGTTTTACGTGGCTGGTAAACCGACTCCGACGCAATCTTCGAATGCCTACCGTGGTCTCGCGGGAGACAGGAAGTGCCGCCATGGCACGCAGCGACCCGCGGCCTTCCGGGACCGTCGCGGCGCGTGTATGGATCGCCTACACCTTGACTGTTTCAAATTGGACGGTGTTAATCCGAAATTCAGCCCAGGTGATAACTCGGTTGAAAGAAGTCAGCCTGCAGGGCGAACACACATAGCGAAGACAGGGACGAATATTGGCGTTTTTCCTATATTTCGGTGCAGTTTGAACGCGCGGTGCGTCCGGACTCCACCGATCGGACACCACAGGCATACGCCGTGCACTTGGGGCGCCCGGCGGGACCCGACTCGACCAATGGCGCGCGCGCGCAGTGCGTTGTTGGTTTCCGGTTTCCCCAAAAAGTCTCTCGGTGGCAGGCACAGCCGGCGAGGTGTGTGGGATGAAGACGAGCGGTTCGATTCTCCTGGCCGACGACGAAGACAAGGTCGTGCGGTTGTTGGGTCAAGCGCTACGAGAAGATGGGCACGAGGTGGTGGGGACGACGTGTCCGCGGGAAGCCCGGGTGCTCCTGCGCCAGCGGTCGTTCGACCTTTTCGTGGTGGACAACGTGATGCCCGGGATCAGCGGTCTGGATCTCGTACGCGACCTCGCCGACACGTGCGGCGACGGCCCGCGGCCGCAGGTGCTCTTCATGACGGGGCACCCGACGGTCGAGACGGCGGTCGAGGCGATGCGGCTTGGCGCCTTCGATTACCTGCGGAAGCCCTTCGAGGTGGAGCACCTGCTCGCGGCGGCGAAACGCGCCCTCCAGCAGGCCGACACGCCCCCTGCGCCAGCCGCCGTCCTTCCGGGAGGCGAACCGCTCACCGAGCTTCACGGCATGATTGGCCGGAGCGCCGCCATGCGGTGCGTCGTGGAGCAGGTGCGGCTCGTTGCCGGGTCGGGAAGCACGGTCCTGATCACCGGCGAGACCGGGACCGGCAAGGAGCTGCTGGCCCGGGCGATTCACCTCCAGAGCGGGCGCCGCAACCGCCCGCTCGTGAAGGTGAACTGCGCCGCGATTCCCGACAACCTGCTCGAGTCGGAGCTGTTCGGCCATACGCGCGGGGCGTTCACCGGTGCGCTCACGAGCAAGCGCGGGCGGTTCGCGCTCGCCGACAGCGGCAGCATCTTCCTCGACGAGATCGGCACGTTGAGCATGTCGCTCCAGCCGAAGATCCTGCGCGTGATCCAGGAGCGGGAATTCGAGCCGCTCGGGTCCGAGCGCTCCGAGCGCGTGGACGTGCGCCTGATCGCCGCCACCAACCGCGACCTGGGGCGAATGGTCGCCGACGGCCGCTTCCTGGAGGATCTGTACTACCGGCTCAACGTGATCCCGCTGCGGCTGCCGCCGCTGCGCGAGCGGCCGGAGGACATTCCCGCGCTGGTGGATCACTTCATCCGGAAGCACCGCGACCGGGCGCGGCGCCCGATCGAGGGCATCGACGACGCGGCGTTGAAGGTCCTCATGCGTCACCCGTGGCCGGGCAACGTCCGCGAGCTGGAAAACACCATCGAGCGCGCGGTCGTGCTCGCGACCGGCAACCGCATCGGGCCGCCGTGCGTGTCGATTCCCTCGCTTCCCTCGGGCGACGGGCCGACGCTTCCCTCCATGAGCCTCCGCGGGAACGTGGAGTGGGTCGAGCGCGAGACCGTCCGCCGGGCGCTGGAGGCGGTGCACGGCGTGAAGAAGGACGCCGCGGAGCTCGTGGGGATCAGCCAGCGGGCCCTCAGTTATTACCTCTCGAAGCACCACCTCGAATAGCGGCAGGCAAGAGTCGCGGCTCCGCCACCGGTGCGCGCCGCGGCTCTTACCATGGGCCCTGGACGCGCCGGCCTCCACACGCGGTTCGGCCGGTCGATCGCGTCGCCGTCCCCTGCCCGCGCGACGAAGGTGTCCTCGTTGCAGGCGACCTTCATCCGTCCCAGCGTTTCCCCGGCCGCGTTCCTGCGGGCTGGTGTACGCGCTGCCGAAGCTCCCACACACAGCCACCGCGAGCCTGGCTAGATACGTGGTCATCTCTCTCCCTCCAAGTGCGTCGCGCGGGCGGCGCGGCGGGCAACGCACGGACGAGCGGCCATGCGAGATCCGTTCCCGCCGTTCGAGCGCGAATCACCGGTTCGTCACCTCCGTGTTCCGTAAACCGGTTTTCACAGGTTGTCGGATTCGCCGGGGCCGACCAGCGTCTCGACGGCTGCAGGCCGCGCCATCGGCGGTCCTTTGGGCTCGATGGCCGGTACCGGCGGCCGCCTTGCGTTTCGCTGACTTTTCTTCCGGAAAACCCGCACATCTCCGACTCGCAAAATGAGGGTCTCAGCGGCGCGATCGGGAGCCGACACCGCGTCGCCTGGCAGCAGCCGACGGCCGGGGCATAACGGTTGCGACGCCACCTGCCGGCGTGCGGAAGTGCGGGGCCCGTGGTTTTCAGATTACGGAAGGGGACGAACGATGAGCGTAAAGGCGAATGTGCATTTGACGTGTCGTGGCTGGCGTGCGCGAAAGCTGGCGGTCCTGCTGATGATCGCCCTGGTCGCCTCCACGCCCGGAGGCCCCATCTTCGTGACGCCGGTCAGCGCACAGGCGCCGGCGCCCTTTGTCGGCGCCGGGTTCCAGCTGAACGCCGGAGACCTGAGATTCATCAAGGCGCAGATCGACATTGCGGAGGCCCACGCCCGCGGCGGCGACCTGCTGCAGCTTATCCCGGAGGTCAGGGTTCCCTTCGGCCTGCGCACCGTAGACGGGTCGTTCAACCACCTGATGCCGGGTCAGACGACCTACGGCGCGGCAGACCAGATCTTTCCCGCATGATCCAGCCGCCACTCTTCCGGGATGCGGAGCCCTTCGATCCGGACGGCCCCGGGGGGGCGCCGGCCACCAACACCTCCTACACCCAGAAGAAGGGGGTCGTCGCGGACTCGCACCCTCGCGTCGTCAGCAACCTCATCGTGGACCAGACGGCCAGCAACCCTGCGGCCATTGCGGCTGCCGGTCCTGACGCGATCACCGAGGTGTCGGGCACGTTGTTCACGCCGAACACGGCGACCGACGCGGGCCTGTCGGCGCCTTTCAACTCGATGTTCACCTTCTTCGGCCAGTTCTTCGACCACGGCCTCGACCTCGTGACGAAGGGTGGCGGCTTCGTGTTCATCCCGCTCAAGGACGACGACCCGCTCGTGGTGGCTGGCCCCGACCGGATACCCGGCACAGGGGACGAGGTGCCGCCGAACCAGCGGTTCATGATCTTCACCCGGGCGACGAACCAGCCTGGCCCCGACGGGATTCTCGGCGACGATCCGGCCACGGCCGAGGACGAGAGTGCGGATGACGTTCAGGAAGCGACGAACACGACGACGCCCTTCGTCGATCAGAACCAGACGTACACCTCGCACCCGTCGCACCAGGTGTTCCTGCGCGAGTACGCGCGGCCGAACGCCACCGGGCCACCGGTGGCCACCGGACGACTGATCGATGGCTTCGGCGGGGCCATCGGCACCTGGGCGGAGGTCAAGGCACAGGCGCTGACGATGCTGGGGATTCAGCTGACCGACCTGGACATCTTCGGCGTCCCCGAACTGGTGACCGACGACTACGGGCGCTTCATTCGCGGCGAAAATGGCTACCCGCTGATGGTGATGGCCGACGGGACGGCGGTCGAGGGAAACCCCGCAGCGCCAATCATGACCGCCGGCGCCAGGCTGACCGGCCACGCGTTCCTCGACGACATCGCCCACAACGCCGCGCCCAGGTCCAGCACCGGGGCCATCCTCGCGCCCGACGCCGGCGAAACCGTGGACTCGATCTTCGTCCCGAGACCGGCGGGTACCTACGACGACGAGCTGCTCGGCCGCCACTACATCACCGGTGACGGTCGCGGCAACGAAAACATCGCGCTGACCGCGGTTCACACCATCTTCCACTCCGAGCACAACCGGCTCGCAGGCGTGATCCAGTCGATGATCCTGGACCCGGCCGTGCTGACGGACGCTGAACGCGCCGCGTGGCAGGCGGACAACAGCGGCTCCTCGCCGCAGGGATGGAATTTCGGCGAGCGCCTGTTCCAGGCGGCGAAGTTCGTCACCGAGATGCAGTACCAGCACCTGGTGTTCGAGGAGTTCGCGCGCAAGGTGCAGCCGAACATCAACCCGTTCATCGGGGACGGCATCAACTTCGTGAGCGACCTCAACCCCGCCATCACCGCCGAGTTCGCGCACACGGTGTATCGGTTTGGCCACTCGATGCTGAGGGACATGGTCGCCCGGACGAACCCGGACGGAACGGAGGACGACATCCCCCTGCTGGAGGCCTTCCTGAATCCCCTGGAGTTCAACGACAACAACAGCCTGAGCGCTGCGGAGGCGGCCGGGCGGATCTTCCAGGGTGGGACCAGGCAGGTTGGCAACGAGATCGACGAGTTCATCACGGAAGTGCTGAGGAGCAACCTGCTGGGCCTGCCGCTCGACCTGGCCGCCATCAACCTGACGCGAGGCCGCAGCGAGGGCATCCCGGGGCTGAACGAGGCTCGCCGCACCTTCTTCAACGTATCCTCCGATTCGGCCTTGAGGCCCTACGCGGACTGGCAGGAGTTCCGCGATGCCATCAAGCATCCCGAGTCGCTGGTGAACTTCATCGCGGCGTACGGCATCCACCCCACGCTGGACGCTGTGACGACACTGGCGGACAAGCGTGCCGCCGCGGAGCCCCTGGCGGCGGATTCCGGGTTCTTGACTGCCCCGGCTGCTGAGACCGGTGTCGAGCGCATCGACTACTGGGTCGGCGGCCTGGCCGAGAAGCAGAACCCGTTCGGCGGCCTGCTCGGCTCGACCTTCAACTGGGTGTTCGAGTCACAGCTCGAGGCCCTGCAGAACGCCGACCGGTTCTACTACCTTGAACGGTTGGACGGCCTGAACCTGCTCTCGCAGCTCGAGGCGAACTCCTTCGCCGAACTGATCATGCGCAACACCGCCGCGCGCGGGCTGCCGGCAGACGTGTTCTCGCGGCCGGACCTGGTGCTCAACCTCGCGAGGATCGCGGGCCCGGACAACACGATCGTGGACGACCCGACGACCCTCGACATCAACGAGGCGACC
This sequence comes from uncultured Acidobacteriota bacterium, assembly GCA_963744445.1. Taxonomy (GTDB): domain Bacteria; phylum Acidobacteriota; class Vicinamibacteria; order Vicinamibacterales; family Fen-181; genus CAVUTP01. The sequence continues at coordinate 166,329 of CAVUTP010000003.1, read as the reverse complement.
GATCCCGAGCTCGCCGCGACGCTTTCGCGCCGCAGCGATGGGGCCTTCGTCTACACGGGTGGGGCACACGTCCTGTGGAACGGCAGCGCGGGCGCCGACATCGTGGTGTCGAGCGAGGGTGACGACACCATCCAGGGCCTCGATGGCGACGACCGGCTCGAAGGCGGAACCGGCAACGACCAGATCATCGGGGGCAACGGCGACGACATCATCACCGACACCTTCGGCGACGACGTGCTGAAGGGCGGTCCGGGGAACGATGCCATCAGCGGCGGCCCCGGTCCCTTCGATCTGCTCCAGGGCAACGAGGGCAACGACTTCATCGTCGGGGGCATCGACCTCTCGGAGGTCTTCGGCGGCCCGGGCGATGACATCATCTACATGGGCAAGGGGCTGAGCGAGTCGATCGGCGGCGCGGGCGACGACTGGATGGAAGGCACCGAGTCGCCGGCCAGTATCGCGATCGGCGACGACAACAACCAGTTCCAGAACGACCCGAACGGAGGCCACGACATCCTCCTCGCCGGTCCGGGGGACATGGACTTCGATGCCGAAGGCGGCGACGACATCATGGTCGGCACCGTGCTGCCCACGCATCGGTTCGAAGGCATGCTCGGCTTCGACTGGGTCACCTACCGCGGCGAAACGCTGGCCGTGGATGCCGACATGCTGATCACCGGTGCGGTCGCGGCCAACGCGCCGCTCAACGAACTGCGCGACCGGTTCGACCTGACCGAAGGTCTGTCGGGAACGAACTTCAACGACCTGCTGCGCGGCGACAACCGCATCGCAGCGGACCTGATCACCGACGTGCTGACGGGCGTGGAGAATGGCCATGTCCTCAACGCCCAGGGCATTGCGCGGATCGCCGGGCTCGCCGGCCTCCTCCCGGCGGGCGCCACGTCGTGGGCCGAAGGCAACATCATCCTGGGTGGCCTCGGCAACGACCTCATCGAGGGTCGTGGCGGTAACGACCGGATCGACGGCGACGCGTGGCTCAACGTGCAGCTTCGCGCGGTGATGAACGACGGCACGATCAGGCTGGCGAACAGCCTCCACGAGCTGAAGAACGACGTGTTCGCGACGCCGCCCCGGCTCAGCGTGAACAACATCTCGTTCGTGCGCAGCATCGTGGTACCCGCCGTTGCGGACCGCGGGACCTCCGACGTGGCCGTCTTCACGGGCCCGCAGTCGGAGTACACCGTCACCCGTGTCGGCGACACCGTGATCGTGGACCACGGCGCGGGGGTGGACGGCCGGGACACGCTGACCAACATCGAGCTGCTGCGGTTCGCCGACGGGACGGTTCCCGTTCCGCCCATCGGCACGTTGACGTTGAGCACCACGACGCCGGTCGAGAACGGGACCATCACCGCCACCGTCACGGGCCTCGTCGGGGCGACGAACCTGGCGTTCGCGTTCCAGGCCGAGACGGCGGCCGGGTTCGTCCAGGTGGCGACGGGCAACGTCTTCACCCCGGGCGACAGCGTGGTGGGGCAGCGGCTGCGGGTGGTTCTGACGTTCCAGAACGCCGAGGGCTCCCAGGTCATCACCTCGTCGCCGACCACGCCGGTGGCGGCGGTCAACGACGCGCCGACCGGCCTGCCGGTCATCGACGATACGACGCCGGCGGTCGGACAGACCCTGACTGCGCTCACTGGGGCACCGCTCTCGCCCACGCCTATCGCCGACCCCGACGGGCTGGGGCCGTTCAGCTACCAGTGGCTGGCCAACAACGTGGCGATCACCGGCGCGACCGCCGTCACCTTCGTCCCGACGACGACCCAGCAGGGCCAGTCGCTGAGGGTGAGGGTTTCGTGGGTCGATCAGCAGGGCTTCTCGGAGTCGCTCACATCCGCCGCAACCTCGAACGTCACGGGGGCGGGCGGGGGCGGTGGAGGCGCCGCGGGCGCGGTGCTTTCCATCGCGACGACGGCCGACTTCGGCACCAAGCGCACCGGGACGACGACCGTCAAGCGCGTGGATGTCACCAACACCGGCACGGCGAACCTGACGATCACCGCAGTGGTCACGTCAGGCGCCCCGTTCACGGTGGCGATTGGCACGTGCGGCACGGCGGTCGCCCCCGGACGGCGCTGCCGGATCGACGTGACGTACCAACCGACGGCGCCGTCGCTGTATAGCGGCACCGTCACCCTGACCAGCAACGCGGTGAACAGCCCGACGGTGATGAACGTCACCGGGGCGGGACGGTGACAGTAGGCAGTAGGCGGTAGGCGGTAGGCGGTTGACAGCGTGTCACGCTGTCCGCCGTGCGCCGCCGGAATACGGCGGCAGGGAGCGCACGTTGCAGCCCTGCCGCCGTTTCGTTTCTCCATTCTCCATTCTCAATTCTTCATTCTCCATTCTCCATCCCCCCGAGCGGTCCCACCCGCAACGTCCGCATGACTGGCTCCCTGGCGTCCCGCGACGCGGCAAGATCCACCTCGAACTCCGCTACCCAGTCGTTGTGGCCTTCCTCGTCCACGAGCATCTGCTGCACGCGCCACGTCCGGCCGTCGTCGGAAGGAGAGACGTACGTGTGCCGGATGTTGCGGGCCTCGGGGTCGAGGCGCAGGCGCCCGTGCTCGGCACGGAACGCCTCCGGGCCGCCTCTCTCCCACTCGCGCAGGAACGCGAAGACCCGCGTACGGACCGCGGCCGTGAACGTTCGGGTATCCCGCGTGACGTCTGCCTCCGCCTCCGCCGCGCCGGGCGGCCGGAGATCTTCGGCCCGCGCGGCCGCCATCGGCCCGAGCGGCTGGTACGCGGGGTCCCTCATCCGCTCCCACTCCTCGGCCAGGCTCGAGTCCACTCCCCGCACCAGCGTCCGGAGGTAGTCTTCGACCTCCAGCAGTTCGTCCGTCTTCGCCGCGTCCGGCACCGTCTGGTTCAGCACCTTGTAGACGCTGTTCAAATGGCGCAGCAGCAGCCCTTCGACGCGCTGGAGGTCGTAGTCCAGCACGTACTCGGCAAACGACCGGAACTGCTCGAACATCTCGCGGGCGATCGACTTCGGCCGGATGTTCTCCTCGCCCACCCACGGGTGCTTGTCGGCGAACGCGTTGAAGGTGGTGTAGACGAAGTCGCGCAGCGGCTTCGGGTACTCCAGCTTCTCGAGTTCCGCCATCCGCTGCTCGTACTCGACGTGATCCGCCTTCATCTGCGCGACCGCCCGGTCCTTGATCTTGTCGAGCTGCCGGCGGAGGATGACCTCCGGGTTCTCGAGGATCGACTCGACCAGCGTGACGACGTCCAGCGCGTACTCCGGGGAGTCCCTGTCGAGCAGCGGGATGGCCTCGTGCAGATAGAGCGACAGCGCCTGGTCCATCGAGAAGTCGTCCTGCAACTCCACGTTGACGCGCACGGTCGACCCGTCCTCCGTCCTCGGGATGATCTCGACGATCTGCCGGGCGACCAGCGCCCGAAACAGCTGCCAGGCGCGCTTGCGGTGCGCCTTCTTCGCGGCCTCCGGCTCGTGCGAGTCTCGTATCACCCGGCGCATGGCCGCGCAGCCGTCCCCGCGGCGGCTCAGCACGTTGAGCAGCATCCCGTGCGACACCTGGAAGCGCGAGGCCAGCTGTTCCGGCTGCGCTGCCATCAGCCGCTTGAACGTGCCGATGTCCCAGTTGACGAAGTTGTGGTCCGGCGGCCGCCGTTTCGTCACCTTCTTGCCTTCACGCGCGGCCTTCTCGCTCAGCTTGATGTTCTCGATGACGTGCTCGGGCGCCTGCACGACGACGAAGCCCCGGGTGTCGAAGCCGCGCCGCCCCGCGCGGCCCGAGATCTGGTGGAAGTCGCGCGCGCTCAGGTGCGCCGTCTTCTGCCCGTCGAACTTGCACAGGCGGGTGAACAGGACCGTCCGGATCGGGACGTTGATGCCGACACCCAGTGTGTCCGTGCCGCAGATGATCTTCAACAGCCCCCGCTGCGCCAGCTGCTCGACCAGCACGCGGTACTTCGGCAGCAGCCCGGCGTGGTGCAGGCCGATCCCGTGCTTGAGCCACTTGCGGATCTCCGAGCCGTACGGGCTCGTGAACTCGAAGCCCGCGATCGTCTCCGCGATCGCCTGCTTCTCTTCGCGCGTGCACACCTTCAGGCTGGTGAAATCCTGCGCGCTGCCCGCCGCCTCGGCCTGCGTGAAGTGGACGACGTAGACGGGCGTCTTGCCCTCGTCTGCGAGCTTCTCGAGCATGTGGGCGAGCGGGATCTCGGAGTAGGCGTACTCGAGCGGCACCGGCCGGTCCTCGGATCGGACGGACACCGAGGGCCGATCGTTCAGTGCCGTCAGCGCCGTCTCGAAGAACGAGGTGTCGCCGAGCGTGGCCGACATCAGCAGGAACCGGGTGTAGGGCAGCGTGAGCAGCGGGACCTGCCAGGCCACGCCGCGATCCCGGTCCGCGTACCAGTGGAACTCGTCCATCACCACGTCGTCCACCAGGGCGCCTTCGCCTTCGCGGAGCGCGATGTTCGCCAGGACCTCGGCGGTGCAGCACAGGATGGGCGCCTCGCGGTTGACGCTGGCATCGCCGGTGGAGAGGCCCACCTGCTCGGGGCCGAAGTCGCGGCAGAGCCCCATCCACTTCTCGTTCACCAGCGCCTTGATCGGGCACGTGTAGACCGCGCGCCGGCCGCGCGCCAACGCGGCGAACAGCATCGCCGACGCGACCAGCGACTTGCCCGAGCCTGTGGGGGTGTTGAGCACTACGTTCTTGCCGTCGAGCAGTTCGAGGATCGCCTCCTCCTGGGCAGGGTAGAGCGACAGCCCCTTCGCCGCGGTGTAATCCAGGAACCGCCCGAGCAGATCGTCGGCAGACGGGTCTTCGGTGTCCGGAAGCAGATCGGCGAGCAGTGGTGACATCGGGTCCTATTGTAATTGTGAGATAATCAGAGACCGCGCCTGCCTGGTTTCCCGTGGAGTTTGACCGATGCGAGTACGAGTTCGTCAGGTGATTGTGCTGGCCGCGCTGGTCGTGGTCCCCGCGCTGGTTGCCGGCTGCAGCGATACCCCGACCGCTCCCTCGAGCTACGCGCCGTACAGCCAGGCCGACATCCGCCTCGGTACCGGGACGGTGGCCGAGAACGGCAAGACGGTGACGGTGAACTACTCGGGGTGGCTCTACGACGTCACGAAGACGGACCGGAAGGGCGCGATGTTCGGCACTTCCACCGGGTCGGCCGGCTTTCAGTTCACGGTCGGCAGCGGGCAGGTGATCCAGGGCTGGGAGCAGGGCGTGCCGGGGATGCAGGTGGGCGGCCTGCGGCAGCTGGTCGTGCCCCCGTCGCTCGCCTACGGCGGAACCCGCAACGGCCCGATCCCGCCGAACGCGACGCTGATCTTCGAGATCGAGCTGCTGGCCGTGGCGGACTCGACATCCGGCGGCTAGCCGGCATTCGTAACATCAGACGGAGGCCGGGGGGAGGCGTGCCGCCGCCAACCGCCCAGCGGCCGCAGTTCTACTTCTACCCGCCGATCCTGAACCGGAACCCCAGCATCAGCGCGGTGGCGTTGCTGTTCAGCTCGCCCTCTCCCTCGTCCATCGTCTTTCCCTTGAGCTGCGAGCGCGTGATCTCCCCGTAGATCGCCCACGACCGCGCGATCCACGCCTCGACGCCGCCCCCGTAGTAGTAGCCCCACCCGTCGGTTCGCAGACCGAATTCCTGCGTGCCGCCCGGCAAGGGCACCTCCACGTCCCCGATGGTGATCGTGTAGGTCTCGTTCGTCTGCTCGGTGAAGAACGTCCCCTGGTGATAGGTGGCGCCGCCCTGCCCGTAGATCCGCACCGGGCCGATCGGGAGCCCCGCCTTCGCCCCCAGGTTGACGATGTGCGTATCGAACGTGCTTTCGAAATTGAAGACGTCGCCCGCGGGGTCGGCGGACGCCGTGACGTTCATTGGCCTCGTGTAGGTGCCCTCGAAGGCCAGCCAGCGCGTGACCCAGAGGGACACGCCGCCCGTGAAGCCGAACACGAAATCGTCGCTGTTGCACTCGGAGACGGTTCCGCAGGCGGCCGCCGTCACCTCGGAGATCTTGACCATCCCGGCGCCGCCGAACAGGACGAAGCCGGTGGGGGAGGGCCGGCGCTGCCTGGTGGCGGCGCGCTCCTCGTCCGTCTGGTCGCGCAGCCAGGTGGCGGGCGGCTTGCCCTGCCGGAGCCAGACGGTTGGAGTGGACGTCGCCATGTCCGCCACGAGCGTGGTGACCGCGCGCAGGGCGAACAGCTCGGGGACCTGGTGACGAGTGCAAGACACGCCCTGCGGCGGGGGTGGCTGGAGGCCGCGTTCGACGAGCAGCAGCCGGCGCACGCCCTCGCACACGTCGATGGCGATGTTCACGTCGGCTTCGGCGCGCGTGCCGTGGGCCGGCAGGTTGACGGGGATGGTGCCCTCGCCTCTCGCGTCCGCCTTGACGGAGCCGATCGTCTCGGTGTTCAGCACGAGCTCCAGGGTGGAACCCGCCGGCGCGTTCCTCACGATGACGGTCTGCGCCGTCGCGACGCCGGCCCCCACGGTCACGTAAATCGCGGCCGCAAGCGCCAGGGCAGGCCGCCGCCAGGGTCCCCTCATCCTCGTCTCCTCGCGTGTACGTATGGGGTCCGGCGCATCACCCGTCGTCGGGTCGCTAACCGTTCAGCCGGACGAACTATCTTAATACGTTTGGACGCACATGACCTGCGGAGGGTCTCTGAAGGCCAAGGCGGGCGGGCGTGAGGATCGTGCCCGGGAGCCGGTCCGGCGGCGACGGGCGCGCTGACATCATCGCGTCGATGGGACTCACATTGCCCGCGACCTCGCGATGAAGCCTCGGATTCCATCGCCCGCCTCCTCGGAAGCGTGGCTTCTGGATGTCGACTCCGCGACGCGTTTTCGCTATACTACCTGTTCCTGCCCGTGACACCCGTCCTCATGTGCGGAAGTGGCGGAACTGGCAGACGCGCTAGCCTCAGGAGCTAGTGGGCGCAAGCCCATCGGGGTTCAAATCCCCGCTTCCGCACCATTCGACTCGGTCGCTTCGCTCCCTCGCTCATGGCAGGCCAGTGCCTGCGTCCGAGTCGAATGGTGCCCTGAGCGAGCGAAGCGAGTCGAAGGGCTCCACGTGGCCTACGTCTACATCCTGCGCTGTTCAGACGGCACCCTCTACATCGGTCACACAGAGGACCTTGCCTCTCGAGAGCAAACACACAACGACGGCTTCGGTTCGCGATACACCGCGCAGAGGCGCCCGGTCACGGTCGTCTATTCGGAGGAACTGGGTTCAAGCGCGGCTGCCATCACTCGGGAGCGACAGCTGAAGCGCTGGACGGTGGGGAAGAAGGAAGCGCTGATTGCCGGAGACCAATCGTTGTTGAAGTCGCTGAGCGTGCGTCGTCGCAAGTAGTGTGACAGCCCGCAGGCGCGACGGATTGGGACGCTCCGGGCCGTCCGCGTCTTGGCCTTCTCCGCACGCACGATGATCTCGTTGCGCTCGAGACTCACATCCTTCCACTGGAGCGAGAGGATCTCGCCCGGGCGGCAGGCGGTCTCGAGGAGGGCGATGATCACCGCTCGCAGGTGTGGGCCGGCCGCATCTCTAAGCTTCTTCTCGATGTCGTCTGACTCGAACCTCCTGTTTCTCGGGGTCTCCCGATCCAGTTGGACCGCGGGCTCGGTGCCGATCTTGAACGGGGTGCGCTCCACGTAGCCCTTCGGGATCCCCCAGTTGAACATCTTCCGGAGCAGTTTGAGGTCGTGGTTGATCGTGACGGGCGACAGTTGCTTCTCGCGCCACGCCTCGACGTCGCCAAGCACGATCGCCGTGACCGGCTTGTCGCCGAACATGAGCGCCGGCTCCGTCCCCGGCAGGACGAAGTCGTTGAACAGGCGGAGCCGGCCAGGACGTAATCGGCGAAACGCTGCAACTGCACTTCCAGGTCGGGTGAGATGGCAGGCATACCCGGGCCCCGGCAAGGATCGGACCCTCGATGGCCGCCCGACAAGTTCTGCTTCAATCCAGGTTTACGCCGCCACTCCGGTTTGCCGGGGATATGTTCCGTCAACTGCAGTGGTCGGCCAGGCAATCCGCGTGTCGGCCCGGTCTCGGCTATCCCAGCGGGCAGCCTATCGTCGTTCGACCGTGGCTAGGCTGCCGGCCGCCTTTCCTGGTTGCACGCGCGTTCAGCACTCGCCAAGGCGGTTCCCAAAGAACCACTTGCAGGCGGGAATGCCAACCAGCATGATCTGCCCGGAAGGGGGCTGGGCGGCCGTCCGGTACGTTGCCGGACGTGGCCTCCCACCGTCGATTCCGGCCTTCCACCTATTGCACGTTAGCCAGCGATGAGAAGGTGGCTTCGTAGCATCCCCGGGCGAACACGCCCCGACGCAGCGGGCGTGATCGTGCGCGAAGCCCGCTGGATTCTGTGTGGCCACGCACTTCGACGACGTCGCCGAGGGCGAACGCGTATTCAGCACGCTCGCGCAGAATGTTAGGGTGCAGATGGCGTTCCAATCGACGTTCTGGGCGAAAGGGTTTGGCATGTTGATCGATCAGTTCGGCACGCCCTGGATCGTCAACGCCGGGCAGGTGACCGGCAGCTGAGGGGCACTTCGGTCCCGAAGGCAGGATTATGGCGGCGTGCGAGCATCACACACGGCCGGCTAACATCGGCTTGCAGCCGACGGCGGCAAGCGGCTCGTGAGCCGCCGCGGCTGAAGCGCTAACCACGCTGGAGCCGGTGATCGTGGGCGAGCGCCAGCGGCGGGCCCGATCACGGTTGGGGGGCTTGGAAGACCTCATCGTTCTAGCAACGGCCCGCGCTGGCGTTCGCTTCCGGTAGTGTGTCAGTTGGGAATGCCGACGAACGCGTTCTCGAAGAAGGTCGAGAACCACGCTGCGGCCATAGCCCTATACTTCATGTACTACAACTTTGGGCGGGTGCATCAGACGCTACGCGTAACTCCCGCGATGGAAGCTGGTGTCGCAAATCATGAGTGGGTGTCGATGAGATCGTGGGGCTGCTTTGAAAGACCGGAGAAGGAACCCATGACTATGACAGCACGGAAGATCGCCCGTCACATCATCACCATGATTGTCATTCTGGTGGCACTCACCGCGTTGGCCATCTGGCTCGGCCTTGGACCTGTCGTCCACTCATCGACTTCGCCCGGTTGAATCTCAAATTGACCCACTACCTCGCTTCCACGCCTGTTGCTTCCCGTTGCAGCACTGGGGCAAGGCACGATCCGCCGCCCCCCCGCTGATATTCCCACTCTTGCGGAGCTCATCTGCCAATCGAAGGCGGCTGGTCTTGAACCTGGAGCAGCACGGGCGGGGGTCCGGCTATAGTGGAGGGGAACCACTTCAACGGAGCCGTCTTGCAGGATCTCACCACGGGCCCGGTGTCTCGCCACCTGCTGAAGACTTCCAGCTTCATGCTGGTCACGATGGTCTTCCAGACTCTCTACTTCCTGGTGGATCTCTACTGGGTGGGGAGATTGGGCAAGGAAGCGGTTGCCGCGGTCGCCATCGCCGGCAACATGATGTTCGTAGTCCTCGCCGCGTCACAGATGCTTGGCGTCGGCACGACGACGCTGGTTTCGCACGCGGCCGGCCGCAGGGACCGCGACCAGGCGCTCGCGGTCTTCAAGCAGGCCCAGGTGCTGGCCGTCGTGGTCGCCGCCGCATTCTTCACCTTCTCGTTCGCGACCCGCGACACCTACATCACCGCGCTCAGTGCGGATTCCGTCATCGCCGGACAGGCGGCGAGCTACCTTGCCTATTTCATCCCGGCGCTCGCGCTGCAGTTCGGACTGGTGGCGATGAGCGCGGCGCTGCGCGGCACGGGCAACTTCAAGCCGGGCATGGTGGTCCAGACCGCGACCGTGATCCTGAACATGATCCTCGCCCCGTTCCTGATCTTCGGCTGGGGCACGGGCCGTCCGATGGGCGTGGCGGGCGCCGCGCTGGCGACCCTCGTTTCGGTCGTGATCGGGACGGCCTGGCTGCTCCTCTACTTCCTGCCGGACAGCTCGTACCTGAAGATCACGCGCCACGGCTGGGCGCCGAACATCCGGCTGTGGGTGAACCTGCTGAAGATCGGTCTGCCGGCGGGCGCCGAGTTCGCGCTGATGGCGGTCTACCTTTTCGTCGTCTACAGCGTGATCCGGCCCTTCGGCGCGTCGGCGCAGGCGGGCTTCGGCATCGGCCAGCGCGTGATCCAGGCGCTCTTCATGCCCGTCGTCGCCCTCAGCTTCGGCGTTGCACCCGTGGCCGGCCAGAACTTCGGCGCCCGCAGGCCGGATCGTGTTCGCGAGACCTACCGGACGGCGGTTGGAATGGCGTGCGCGGTCATGGTGCTCGTCACCGTGCTCGTGCAGTCGGCGCCGGAGGCGATGATCCGGTTCTTTTCGGCCGACCCGGCCGTGATCGACGTCGGCGCGGAGTATCTCCGGATCATGTCGTGGACCTTCGTCCTGTCGGGGATCGTCTTCACGTCCTCCAGCATGTTCCAGGCGCTGGGCAATACCATACCCTCGCTCGCCACGTCGTTCGTGCGCATCATCCTCGTCACGATCCTGGCTTTCGTGCTGGCGCCTCGCCCGGGCTTCCAGCTGCGATGGGTCTGGTACCTGTCGATTGCGTCGGTGACACTCCAGGCGGGGTTGATCTGGCTGCTCGTTCGGCGGGAGTTCCGCCGGAGGCTGGGGACGGAGTCGTCTGGGGTTGGCTGATTGTGGCAGCCGTTGCACCGTTGAGGAGGAGCGGGTATGAAGCGCCGGACCCCCCGGGACATCGACGACTACATCGCCGGATTCCCCGAGGACGTGCGGGAGGTCCTCGAGAAACTCAGGGCCACCATCAGGGAAGCCGCGCCGGGTGCCGAGGAGGCGATCAAGTACCAGATCCCGACGTTCACCCTGAACGGCAACCTCGTGCACTTCGCCGCCTTCGCGAAACACGTCGGCTTCTATCCCACGCCGGACGCGATCGTGGCGTTCAAGGACGAGTTGTCACGCTACGCCTCGGCAAAGGGTTCCGTCCAGTTTCCGCTCGACAGGCCGATTCCCTTCGGCCTGGTCAAGAGGATCGTGCGGTTCAGGGTGAGACAGGCCCTCCAGGCCCCGGGCGCGGCGGAGAAGCGACGCTCCGACAAGAGACGTTCCGATCGTTGATGTGATGCCGCGCTCGGACGTACTCGGCTAGCCCACCGACGACGCGCCGCCTTCTCGATCTCCGCCACGATCGCAGGTATAGTAGAGCGCGCAACTCGACTATTGGCGGCCTGGGACCGCCCTCCGCCGGAATGTGAAAAACTTCACATTCCGGCGTTCGTGATCGACGGGCGTGTTCGTGCGAGCCGCCGACCGGATCCACACAGGATGGGACACCGATGAGCGACACCGTCCGCTACGACGATCGTACCCCGCGGCTCTTCTTCCTGGCCGCCGTGGTGTGGGCCGTGGTCGGCATGCTGGTGGGCGTCCTGATCGCGGCCATGCTCTTCCTGCCGCGGCTCAACCTGGCGCCCTACCTGACTTTCGGGAGGCTCCGGCCGGTCCACACCAACTCCGTCATCTTCGCCTTCTGCGGCAACATCATCTTCGCAGGCACCTACCACTCGATGCAGCGGCTGCTGAAGACGAGGTTGTTCAGCGACGTGCTGTCGAAGTTCCACTTCTGGGGTTGGCAGCTGCTGATTGTGTGCGCGGCCCTCGCGCTCGTTACGGGAAACACCCAGGCCAAGGATACGCCGAGCTGCCCTGGGTGCTCGACATCGCCATCGCCGTCCTCTGGGTTGCCTTCGCCATCAACTTCTTCGGCACGATCGCGATCCGGCGCGAGCAGCACCTGTACGTCGCCATCTGGTTCTACATCGCGACGATCGTCGCAGTGGCGATCCTCCACATCGGCAACAGCGTGGCCGTCCCGTACTCGTGGCTTGGAAGCTACTCGGCCTACTCGGGCGTCAAGGACGCGCTGATGCAGTGGTGGTACGGCCACAACGCCGTGGCGTTCTTCCTCACGACGCCCTTTCTCGGCCTGATGTACTACTACCTCCCGAAGGCGGCGGAGCGGCCGGTGTTCAGCTATCGGCTCTCCATCATGCACTTCTGGTCGCTCGTCTTCGTGTACATCTGGGCGGGCCCCCATCACCTCCACTACTCGGCCGTCCCCGAGTGGGCGTCCACGCTCGGGATGCTGTTCTCCCTCATCCTCCTGATGCCGTCCTGGGGCGGCATGGTCAACGGGCTCTTCACCCTGCGCGGCGCCTGGCACAGGCTGCGCGAGGACCCGATCCTGAAGTTCATGGTCGTGGCGGTCACCTACTACGGCATGTCGACCTTCGAGGGCCCGATGATGTCGATCAAGTCGGTGAATGCCGTCTCGCACTTCACGGATTGGACGATCGGCCACGTTCACGCCGGAGCGCTCGGCTGGAACGCCTTCCTTTCGTTCGGGATCCTCTACTGGGTCGTCCCGAGGCTCTGGAAGACGCCCCTGTACTCCAACAAGCTGGCGACCACGCACTTCTGGGTCGCGACGGTCGGCCTGATCCTCTACCAGGTCTCGATGTGGGTCGCCGGCATCACCCAGTGGGGCATGTGGCGCGCCTTCGAGGCCGACGGCCGCCTGGTGTACCCCGACTTCATCGAGACGGTGATCGCGATCGTCCCGCTCTACTGGGTCCGCCTCGTCGCCGCGATCCTCTTCTTTGCGGGCGCGATCCTCCTCGTGTGGAACATCGTCCAGACGATCCGGCGGGCGCCGGCCGGTTTCGCCGTGGAGCCCGAGGTGAGCGCGCCGCCGCTCGTGAGGGACCTGTCGGCGCCGGGTGCGGTCACGCCGGCCAACACGTACGACCACGCATTCTTCCGTCTCCAGCACTCGCTCAGGCACGGCGTCCACCGGCTGCTCGAAGGAGTCCCGGTCCCGTTCACCGTTCTCGTCGTGCTGGCCCTGGCCGTGGGCTCGCTCGTCGAGGCGCTCCCGATGTTCTTCAACAAGGAGAACGTGAAGGAGATCGCCAACGTGAAGCCGTACACGCCGCTCGAGGTGGCCGGCCGCGACATCTACATCCGCGAGGGCTGCTACAACTGCCACTCGCAGATGGTCCGGCCGTTCCGATTCGAGACGGAGCGCTACGGCGAGTACTCCAAGGCCGGCGAGTACGTCTACGACCATCCGTTCCAGTGGGGCTCGAAGAGAACAGGGCCGGATCTGCACCGCGTCGGGGAGAAGTACCCGTCCCTCTGGCACGTCCGCCACATGCGCCAGCCCGCATCGACGACGCCGGGGTCGGTGATGCCGCGCTATCCGCACCTGTTGACGGACCGCTACGACACGGGCCTCATCGCCTCCAAGATGCGGGCGCTGCGCACCGTGGGCGTGCCCTACGGGGACGGTGAGATCGAGACCGCCGTTGCGGCGATGGAGCGCCAGGCGAAGGCGATCACGGCCGAAGTCGAGTCGCAGAAGGGGCCGGCCGGGCTGGCCGACAAGGAGATCACGGCGCTGACGGCGTACCTGCAGCGACTGGGGACCGACATCCGGTGGAAGAGGGCGCCGGTCCCGGCTGTCGCCCCGGCCGTCGCGGTGGTGAAGTAGACATGCTGCAGGAGCTTGCCGCCCAGACCGGGGCGGCCGCCTGGGCGATCGGCTCGATGCTGTTCTTCCTGGCGGTCTTCGTGGCCGTCGTGGTGTGGGTCGTCCTGAAGCGTCCCGAGGAGATGGAGGCGCGGGCGCGAATGCCGCTCGAGGGAGAGGACGGGATCAGGGATCAGGGATCCGGGATCGGGGATCGGGGATCAGGGGACAGGGAACGGGGATCGGGGCGAACCGTCAACCCTCGACCCTGAACCGTGAACCGGTAATAGAGGCGACCATGGCACAGTTCGAAGACAAGGTTCTCCACGAGTTGGACGGGATCAAGGAGTACCGACAACCCGATGCCGGGCTGGCTCATGGCCATCTGGTGGGGATCGCTCGTCTTCTCGGCCGCCTACTTGATCTTCTATGCCCTGAGCTTCGGTGAGGGCTCCATGGAGGCCGAGTACCGGGGAGAGACGCAGCAGGCGCTGGCTGCCGTGCAGGCGCACTTCGACGCAAACCCGCTGGTCCCGCCTTCAGCCGTCGAACTGCTCGCCGGTGCGGGCAACGCGGCCGTCCTCCAGGTGGCCGAGGCTCGCTTTGCGCGGTCATGCGCCTCGTGTCACGGTGAGAAGGCCCAGGGGCTGATCGGCCCGAACCTGACCGACGACCACTGGATCCATGGAGGGTCGGTGGAGCAGGTCTTCCAGACGGTCGCGAAGGGCTGGCCGGCGAAGGGGATGCCGCCGTGGGGCCGCGCGCTGAAGCCGGAGGAACTCGCCGCCCTCGTCTCGTACGTGCGGAGCATCCAGGGGTCGACCCCGCCCAACGCCCGGCCCCCCGAGGGCGACCCGTTCGTGCCCCAGCCCATCCCGAGGAGTTGAGGTGGAGTCGGCCCACATGGAGAGGACGCCGGCTGCCGCCGCGCCCCGCGACGTCGCTCGGGGCGCCCTGAGCAACGCCGAAGGGCCCGCGCCCCTCGACGCCGCTCGCGACCGCCACGAGCGGGTCTTCGACGTCGCGCCCGACGAGGATCTGCTCTACAGCCTGTCGGCCGACGGCAAGCGGAAGTTCATGCACCCGATCGTCCACAAGGGGCGGTTCTGGAAGATCCGCCGGGCGATCGCCTACGTGCTCTTCGCCGCCTTCTGCGCCCTTCCGCTCATCCCCGTAGGCGGCCACCCTGCGGTGCTGCTCGATCTCGCCACCCGTCGCTCCCACGTGTTCGGCGCCACGTTCCAACCGACCGACAGCCGCATTCTTGTCGCGCTCGGCTTCGGCGTCATCGTGACCGTCTTCTTCGTCGCCTCGACCTTCGGCCGCATGTGGTGCGGTTATGCCTGCCCGCAGACCGTCTACCTGGAGTTTCTCTTCCGGCCCATCGAGGCGTTCCTGGAAGGGGGGCCGCTCAACCAGCGGAAACTGAACGTGGCGCCATGGAGCCGCCGGAAGGCGGCGATCAAGGCGGCGAAGTGGACGGCCTGGACGGGCGTGGCCCTTCTCATGTCCTCGACCTTCGTGGCGTACTTCACCGGGTGGGGGCCGCTCTTCCGGGGGCTGACCACCGAGCCGCTGGCGGGGAGGGGCGCGCTCTTCACGATCGGGCTCCTCACGACCGCCATCGTCTTCGACTTCGGCTGGTTCCGCGACCAGATGTGCACGATCGCGTGTCCCTACGGCCGCCTTCAGAACGTGATGTCCGACGAGGACACCATCCTCGTCGCCTACGACGTCAAGCGCGGCGACCCGAAGGTGAAGGTGAAGGACCGCGCGACGGCCGTTCGCGCCGGCGACTGCATCGACTGCCGGGCGTGCGTCAACGCCTGCCCGACCGGGACCGACATCCGGCGGGGCCTCCAGCCCGAGTGCATCGGGACGGCGCAGTGCATCGACGCGTGCGACGAGGTGATGACCGTCCAGCGCAAGCCGATCGGCCTCGTCCGCTACACGTCCGAGCGTGAACAGAAGGGCGGCGTCCGGCACGTCTGGCGGCCGCGCACCCTGGTGTACCTGGCGCTCCTGTCGGTCGCGTGGGGCTCGGCGGCCGTCCTCGTCCTGACCCGCAGCGACGCGCTCGTGGAGATTGTCCGGGGCGGACGCGAGACGTACCGGCTGCTGCCGACGGGAGACGTGGCCAACCAACAGCGCGTGCGGTTCACGAACCAGCACGGCGAGACACAGCGCTTCACGATCGAGGTGCTCAGCCCGAAGGGCGCCAGCCTGATCGTCAGCGAGTCGCCGATCGTCGTCGGGCCCGAACAAGTGGTGACGGTCAACCTGGTCACCACCGTGCCGCAGGCCGTTTTCGTCGACGGCCAGGTGCCCGTCCACTACATGGTCCGTTCGGACCGCGGATTCGAGAAGGAAGTAGAGTTCCTCCTGCTCGGTCCTTACTCGTCCAGCGGGGGCCAGCCGTGAACTTCCTCCGCACCCTGTCCGAGTATCGGTGGCCGATCTACCTGGGCAGCCTCCTCGCCATGTCGGTCGTCGCCTGCGGAGTTCTCGTCTTCGTGGCCACGCGCCCCGACAGTCCGCGTCCCATCCGGGGCTACTACGAAGCGGCACGCTCGTGGGACGCCGACGAGGCGGTCGAGCAGGCGAGCCGGCAGCTTGGCTGGACGGTCCGATACGAGCTGCCGTCCGGCATCCCGCACTATCGCGGCATGCCGCGACCGGTCGACGTCCGCGTGGCCGATCGCGACGGCTTGCCGGTGTCCGGCCTCGCGGGGCAGCTGTTTGCCATCCGCCCGTCGGACACGAGCCGGAATCAGGCCGGGGAGCTGACGGAGATCCCGCAGCAGGCCGGCATGTACCGGACGCTCGTCCTGCTCGACGAGCCCGGCACGTGGGAACTGCGGATCGACACGAAGCAGCAGGCTCTCCGGTTCGTCCACGCGACGCGCCTGACGGTGCCGGCGGACGCGGTGGTTCCCACGGGGAGGGCGCGGTGATGGAGCCGGGCCGGGACCGCGGCGGCAGGCTCGGGGATCAGCACAGGGCTGAAGCCCTGTGCCGACAGGCCGCCTGCGCACACTGCGGCCTCGCGGTTCCGGCAGCGCTCGTGCGCGAAGGGGAGGAGCGGCAGTTCTGTTGCTCGGGCTGCCGGCAGGTGTACACGCTCGTGCACGAATGGGGGTTCGATCGAGTACTACCGGCTCGCCGGCCAGCACCGGGCCTTGCTCGAACCCGCGCGGGTCACAGGGCGAACGTTCGCGGACTTCGACGACGAGCGCGTCCAGGCGGAGGGGACCGAGGTGGCGGGCGGCGAACGCCGCCGCACGCGGCTCTACCTCGAAGGCGTGCACTGCGCGGCGTGCGTCTGGCTCGTCGAGAAGCTGCCCGCGGTCCTCCGCGGCGTGGACGAGGTTCGCCTCAACATCGGCACCGGCGTGGCCGAGATCACGTGGCGACCGGCCCACACGCGCCTCTCCGCGATCGCCCGCGCCCTCGACCGCCTGGGGTACACGCCGCACGTCCACCGCGCATCCCGGGAGCAGGAGACGCGCCGCGCGGAGGACCGTGCCGGCCTTGCCCGGCTCGGGGTTGCATCGGCGTGCGCGATGAACCTCATGTTCCTCCACGGTGCGCTCTACGCGGGCGAGCACTCCGGGATGGCGACCCCCTTCGAGACGTTCTTCCGCTGGCTCTCCTTGGCCGTCGCCCTCCCGGTCCTCGCGTACTCGGCCCGCCCGTTCTTCCAGACCGCGCTCGCCGGGCTGAGGGCGCGAATCGTCCACATCGACCTGCCGATCGCGATCGCGCTGGCGGCGGCGTTCGCGGCCAGTGCGTGGAACACGGTCCGCGGGAGCGGGCCGCTGTGGTTCGACTCGCTCGCGATGCTCGTGGCGGCGCTCCTTGGCGCCCGCCAACTCCAGCGCGGGGCCCAGCGCGCGGCCCTCGAACGCGCCGACAGCCTGCGGGGCGTGGCATTCCTCGAGTTCGCGCGTCGGCTCGATGGGGACGGCCCCGACGCGCCGGTGGTCGAAGTTCCCCTGGCTTCTCTCGGCCCCGGCGACCGGGTGGAGGTCCGCTCGGGAGAGCTCGTCCCCGTCGATGGCCTCGTCCTCTCGGGCCGCTCGTCGCTCGACAACGCGGTCCTGACCGGCGAGGCAGCGCCGGTCTCGGTGCGCGAGGGCGACGCCGTCAATGCCGGCGCGACGAACCTCGGGGGCCGGCTCGTCGTCCGCGCCGATGCCGCCGGCGAGAAGACGCGGGTCGGCATGCTGCTGGCCATCGTCCAGGACGCGCTCTCGAGGAAACCGGCCCTGCTCCAGACGACGGACCTGCTGGCCCGGCGTTTCGTCCAGGCCCTGCTGGTTCTCGCCGCCGTCACCGGTGCGGCATGGTTCCACAGGGGCCCGGAGGTTGCACTCGAACGCGTCGTCGCCCTCCTCGTGGTCGCCTGTCCCTGCGCGCTCGGGCTTTCGATCCCATTGGCCCTCTCCGTCGCGTTGATGCGCGCCGCGCGGGCCGGGATCTTCATCAAGAACCCCGACGCGCTCGAGCGCCTGCGCAACGCCGACACGGTGCTTCTCGACAAGACGGGAACACTGACGGAGGGCCGGCCGTCCGTGGCGCGCTGGCAGGGCGAGGACGTCGCTCTGGAGTTCGCCCGGGCGCTGGAGGCGGGGTCGGCACACGCGGTCGCGCGGGCCTTCCAGCGCTCCTTCAGCCGCCCGATGTGGATCGTGAGAACCGTCGAGAACGTCGTCGAACTCCCGGGGCAAGGGATCTCCGGCACGCTGGACGGCCACGACGTCCGCGTCGGAAACCGGTCGCACGTCGAGGACAAAGGATTCGTTCCCGAAGATTTGGCCGCAGCCGCTGAGTCCTTCGTCGCGGAGGGCCTTAGCCCGGTCTTCGTCGCCCTGGACGGACGCGTCCGCGGCGTCGCCGGCATCGGGGACCGGCTCCGGGGCGATGCCCGGGCGACTGTGGAAGCCCTCCGTGCTCGCGGCATTCGCGTGAGGATCCTGTCCGGCGACCATCCGGATCTCGTGCGGCGAGTGGCGGGCGAGCTGGGACTGCCGGAGGCTGACGCGCTCGGCGGCCTGACCCCCGAAGAGAAACGGGAGTTCGTCGGCCGGCTGGTTGAAGCCCCGGGGCGCACGGGTTGCCTGGTGATGGCCGGCGACGGGGTGAACGACGCGGCCGCACTGGCAATGGCGGATGTCGGCATCGCGGTCCACGGCGGCACCGGCGCGACGATCGTCGCGTCGGACGTCGTGCTCACGCGCGAGGGCGTGAGGCCGCTCATCGACATCCTCGACGGCGGCCGCCGCCTCCGGCGCGTTATCCGCCGCAACCTGGGTTTCTCGCTGCTTTACAACGTGGGCGCCAGCGCGCTCGCGCTCGCCGGCTTCGTGACGCCGCTGGTCGCGGCGGTCATGATGCCGTGCTCGTCGTTGGTCGTGGTCCTTTCGTCGGCTTTTACGCCCACCTTCAAGACCGCCTCCACGAAGGCGACGGCCCGGGAGGCGTGAGGTGGAGACAATCTTCGTCCTGCTCCCGCTCGCGCTGCTGATTGCGGCCA
This sequence comes from uncultured Acidobacteriota bacterium, assembly GCA_963744445.1. Taxonomy (GTDB): domain Bacteria; phylum Acidobacteriota; class Vicinamibacteria; order Vicinamibacterales; family Fen-181; genus CAVUTP01. Next base: position 147,232 of record CAVUTP010000003.1, on the reverse strand, counting down.
TCGCCGTGGGCTTCTTCATCTGGGCCGCGCGGACGGGGCAGTTCGACGACCTCGAGACACCGGCGGTCAGGATTCTGTTCGAGGACGAGGTCATGAATCAGGAATCAGGAATCAGGAATCAGCGGTCAGCTGTCACGGCTGCTGGGCCGGGAGAGATCGCCAGTCCGAACCGGGGCCAGCGTGACGGCGTGACAGCCCAGAATCCAGAATCCTGAATCCCGAATCCTGGGTTCGTCAGTTCCAAGGAGGGTTTCCGAATGAACGGAAAGAAACGGCCCGTCTATCTCTTCGCCGCCCTGGGGGTGGCGATCGTGACGGGCTCCCTCGGCTACGCGCTCAGCAACGCGCGCAAGGGTTACGAGCCGCGCCAGCCGATCCTCTTCCGGCACACGCGCATGGCGGGCGCCCCGGTTTGGCAGGCCAACGACAAGGGCGAGCGGGTGAACGTCGGAGGCTTCGGCATCCCGTGCGTCTACTGCCACACGATGCCCTACAAGGGGCGGCACTCCACCGTCGCGTCCACGGCCGTCTGCATGAACTGCCACTCGAGCGTGGGCCTCAGCAAGGAGTGGGTCCTGAGGATGAAGGACTACTGGGACCGCGGGGAGCCGATCCCATGGGTCAAGGTCCACGACCTGCCCGACTTCGTCTACTACGACCACGCGGCGCACGTGAACGCGAAGGACGAGCAGGGCAGGCCGTTGCTGCCGTTGACCGACGAGCAGGGCAAGCCCATGGTCGTGTGCCAGAACTGCCACGGGAAGGTCGAGGAGATGGAGATTGTCTCCGTCCAGACCGCCTTCAACATGCAGTGGTGCCTCGACTGCCATCGGAAGCCGGAGATGAAGGCCTCTACGGACTGCGTCGCGTGCCACCGGTGAGGCCCTGCCCTGAGCCCCTCGACGGGGCTCGGGGCTCACTGAGCTGGGTCGAAGGGAGCGAGCGGAGCGAGTCGAAGGGGAGATGACGATGAAGTCGAGCGAGATGGCAGGGCTGAAGCCCCGGCCTACGGACGAGGGCTGTGACCGGCGGGAGTTCCTCCGGCTGGGCGGCTTGCTGGCGGCCGCCGGCGCGCTCGGCAGCGCCGCGTGCAGCCCCCCGCAGGAAGCGACAATCCCGTTCCACGACATGCCGGAGAGCCTCGTCGACGGCATGGGGCGGGCGCGGTTCTTCCACACGGTAATCGACGGCTCGCCCGTCCTTGCCAGGACCCGCGAGGGCCGCCCGATCCTCGTCACGCCGAGCCCGAACGACGCGAGCGGCCGCGGCCTGAGCGTCCGCCACCACGCGGCGCTCATGGACCTCTACGACCCCGATCGCGCCCGAGGCCCTCTTTCCGTGCGGCGGGGCAAGGGCGCTCCGGTGGCGTCGAACTGGTCCGTGATTGCCTCCGACGTCACCTCGCGGCTGAAGGTGGCCGGGGCGAAAGCGGTCCTTCTGACCGGGCACGTCGGCAGTCCTGCCCTCGCGGCCGCCATCGCCGGGATCTCCGCCCGGACGGGCCTCCGGCACGTCGCCTGGTCGCCGCTGGCGAACGACGCCGCGGGGGCGGCCTGGAAGCAGGCATTTGGCGATGCGAGGGTTGCAAGGCCGCGATTCGACAAAGCGGACCTCGTGGTCGGACTGGGGTCGGAGTTCCTCGATCGGCCGGAGGAAGGCTTCGAGCGGACCTTCGCCGCCCGGCGGTCCCCGGATCACGAAGACGGCCAGCCAATGAGCCGGTTCGTGCAGTTGGAGGGCCGCCTCACGCTCACCGGCGCGAATGCGGACCGGCGGATTCGCGTTCGCGACTCGCACCTCGCGGCCGTCGCCGCCTCGCTTGCGCACGAACTCGTCGTGGTGCGGAAACTCGGCCCGCTCGCGTCGGTCGCGGAGGTGGGCAGCGCGCTCGCTCCTTTCTCCATCGACACGGTGGCGAAGCAGACGGGCGTGGACGCCGGGACCCTGAAGTCCCTCGCCGGCGAACTGGCCGGAGCCTCAGGGAAAGCGCTGGTGATGGCTGGTGGCTCGGCAAGCACGGCCGCCTCCGGCCAGGCTCTGGAGCTCGCGGTGCTCCTCCTGAATGTCACGGTGGGCGCGTTCGATGCCGGCCTCTTCGAGGAAGCGGCCGCGTCGGAGTTCCCGTCCGGCGGAGGCGCCACCCTGGCGGCGCTTGCCGCGGACATGGCGGCGGGCAATGTCGAGGTCCTGTAGTTGCAGGCGTGAACCCGGTCTACGACGGCCCGGCCTTCGCCTCGGCGAAGGCAGGCCAGGCTTCGGCGGGGCAGGCTGCGAGGGGCGAGTTCGCCGAGGCCCTGGCGAAGGTGCCCTTCGTCGTGTCGCTGAACGACCGGCTCGACGAGACCAGCCAGCTTGCGGACCTGCTTGCGCCGGCCAGCCACCCGTTCGAGTGCTGGGGCGATGGCGCGCTTCCGAAGGGCGTCGCCGCCGATCCAGCAGCCCGTCATCCAGCCGCTCTCCGACACGCGAGGCCTTCTCGACCTGCTCGTCGAGTGGGGCGCCGCGCTGGGAGACCCCGATGCGGTTGCCGCGGTGATGACGGCCGCTGCTGCGGCGAAGGCGCACGCCCCCGGCCCCTGCCAGCGCCGCTCCCGCCCCAAACCCCAGCGTCGCCTGGCACTACCTGCGCGCCGCGTGGGCGGAGCGGTTGGGTGTCGCTGCAGGGACGCCCCAATTCGAGATGGCGTGGAACGAGGTGCTGCGGACGGGTCGCCGCCTGCCGAGGTCGGAGCTCATCGGTCGCAGCAGGTCATCACGCCCCGCTTTGTCCACCGACGCGCCAAGGGACGCCGCTGCCGTGCGACGATCGGCCGGCAGTGGCCCCAGCCCTGCTCTACGGCCTGCTGCGCTCATGTCTGCTTGCAGCGTGCCGAGATCAAGCGCGGCCGCCCGATATCGAGCTTCAGCTTTACCCCCACTTCGCGCTCGGCGACGGGCGCGCGGGCAACAACGGTTGGCTGCACGAGCTACCCGACCCGATCACCCGGCTCACGTGGGGCGGCGCGCTCTCGATCGCTCCCCGCCGGTTCGACGAGATGAAGCTGACAAACGGCGATCTCGTCGAGATCGACGCGGGCCACGGGAAGCTCGTCGTCCCCGCGTACCGGCACGCGGGCATGCACTACGACCAGGTTGCCCTCCCGCTTGGCCTCGGCCGGGCCGCGTGCGGGGTGATCGGCGCGGGCGTCGGCCCGAACGCCTTCCCGCTCCGGCTCCTTGCCAACGGCCGGGTCCTCGGCGCGGGTCTGCCCGTTACGATCCGCAGGGCCGGCGGCCACGAGGAGCTTGCCTTCGGGCAGGGTTCCGACGTGATCGACCGTGACCGCCGTCCGCTGGTGCCGGCGACCACCCTCGCCGCCTACGAGAAGGACAAGACGTCGGGCACCGGGCAGCAGGAGGGCGGACCGTCCGCATGGCCGGCGTTCGGGTATCCGAAGGCCCGCTGGGCGATGGCGATCGACCTCAACAAGTGCAACGGCTGCGGCAAGTGCGTCATCGCCTGCCAGGCCGAGAACAACATCCCGGTCGTGGGCCGGCACGGCATCATCAACGGCCGGGAAATGTCGTGGATGCGGATCGACCGCTACTACGACGCGCCCAAGAAGGATGGCGGGTGGGACGCCAACGTCTGGGACGGTCCGCTCGAGGTCGTCGAGGACCCGCGGACGCTCTTCCAGCCGATGCTTTGCCAGCACTGCGAGAACGCGCCGTGCGAGACGGTCTGCCCGTTCGTGGCGACGATGCACAGCGAGGACGGGTTGAACCAGCAGGTCTACAACCGGTGCGTGGGCACCCGCTACTGCGCGAACAACTGCCCGTTCAAGGTGCGGCGGTTCAACTACTGGGAGTACAGCAAGGCGCAGGAGAGCCTGTTCTTCCGATGGCTCGAGCCGCGCATCGCGAAGAACGCGGCGCTCAACACGCGCAGCCCGATGCAGATGAAGAACAACCCGGAGGTGACGGTCCGGAGCCGCGGTGTGATGGAGAAGTGCTCCTTCTGCATCCAGAGGATCCGCGGGGCCCGGTCGGAGGCCACGCGCGAAGGGAAGGCCAAGGAGCACTTCGCGGACGGGGCCGTCGTGCCGGCGTGCATGGAGGCGTGCGCCGCCGACGCGATCACCTTCGGCGACGCGAACGCTCCCGGCTCGCGCGTGGCGGCCCTGGCCGCCGGACCGCGGGCGATGAGGCTCCTCGACGCCGTGGGCGTCAAGCCGTCCATTTCCTACCTGGCGAAGGTGCGTAATGACAAGGCATGACGTGAGTCCCTACGCCACCGTGATGGACGACAGCCAGCTCACCGGCCGGCCGATCGTCCTTCCTGGCGCCGGCCCCTACGGGGGCGACCTCGAGATTCCCGAACCGCTGGTCACCGGCGGCAAGAAGTGGGCCGACGTCGATCGCGACATCTGCATGCATGCCGAGCAGTTCCCAACGAAACGGTGGTGGATCGCGTTCGGGGTCGCGCTGGCGTTCCTTGGCCTGCTCGTCGTCGCGCTGGTCACGCTCTTCTACGCCGGCATGGGCATCGCGGGCGTCAACCAACCGGTGGGCTGGGGCTCGTTCATCATCAACTTCGTGTTCTGGATCGGCATCGGCCACGCGGGCACCCTGATCTCCGCCGTCCTCTACCTCTTCCGCCAGCAGTGGCGGACCGGGATCAATCGCGCCGCGGAGGCGATGACGCTGTTTGCGGTCGCCTGCGCCGGGATCTTCCCGATCATCCACCTCGGGCGGCCCTGGTTTGCCTACTGGCTCGTGCCCTATCCGAACGCTCGCGGGCCCTTGTGGGTCAATTTCAACTCGCCGCTCGCGTGGGACATCTTCGCGATCTCGACGTACGGCCTCGTGTCGCTCACCTTCTGGTACATGGGCCTTCTCCCCGACCTCGCCACCGTCAGGGACCGCGCGACGCACCCGTGGAGAAGGAAGCTGTACAACGCGATGAGTTTCGGCTGGACCGGGTCGCACCGTGCCTGGCGGCACTACGAGTCGGCGTACATGATTCTCGCCGCGCTCGCGACGCCGCTCGTGTTCTCGGTCCACACGATCGTCTCGTTCGACTTCGCCACCTCCGTCATGCCCGGCTGGCACACGACGATCTTCCCGCCCTACTTCGTCATCGGCGCCATCTTCTCGGGGTTCGCGATGGTCATCACGCTGATGACCTTCATGCGCGGCTACTTCGGGATGAAGAACTACATCACCCTGAACCACATGGAGGCGATGGCGAAGATCCTGATGCTGACGGGGATGCTCGTCGGATTCGCGTACTCGACCGAGTTCTTCATGGCCTGGTACTCCGGCAGCCAGTGGGAAGGCTTCGTCTTCAGGAACCGCGCGTTCGGGCCGTACTGGTGGGCCTACGCCATCATGTTCACCTGCAACGCGATCGTGCCGCAGCTGTTCTGGTTCAAGTCGATGCGGCGCAACACCTGGGTCCTCTTCGCCGTGTCGATCCTGGTGAACATCGGGATGTGGTTCGAGCGCTACGTCATCGTCGTCACGTCGCTCCACCGCGACTTCCTTCCCTCGTCGTGGGGGATGTATGCCCTCACGTTCTGGGACTACGCGATCCTCTTCGGCTCCTTCGGTCTCTTCTTCACCCTCTTCCTCCTTTTCGTGCGCGTCCTTCCAGTCGTCGCGATCTCGGAGGTGAAAGGCGTGATGGATCCGAAGGTGGCCCGGAGCATGCCCGGTCCCGCAGCCATGCCTGCCGCAACCGCCCTGGGCGCGGCGCTCCAGGAGGTTTAGCCATGGTGCCGATCTCTACCAAGGGCGTCCTCGGCGATTTCTACGAGCCGGCCGACGCGCTCGCCGCGGCCGTGAAGGTCCGCGACGCGGGCTGGAAGCACTTCGACTTCCTGACCCCGTTCCCGATCCACGGGATGGAAGAGGCGATGGGGCAGAAGCGGTCCTGGATTCCGTGGGCCGCGGCGGTGCTCGCCCTGTGCGGCATCCTCTTCGCCCAGGGCCTCCAGAACTACGTGATGGTGTGGGACTGGCCGATGAACTTCGGCGGCAAGCCCTTCGCCGCGTGGCCGGCCTTCATCCCGATCACCTTCGAGGCGATGGTCTTCTGGGCGGCGCTCGGAAGCGCCCTCATTGCCATCGTCGCCGGCAAGAAGGACAACGTCCCGCAGCCGCCGCCGCTCCTGGTGAAGACGGGGGCGACGTTCGACCGGTTCGTCCTCTGGATCTCCGCGACCGACCCGAAGTGGAACGCCGTCGAGGCCGAGTACTTCGTGCGGTCGCTGGGCGCAGACGGCGTGCGGCTGGTGGATGAAGGAGGGGCCGATGCTTAGTGCAAAGTGCAAAGTGCACAGTGCAAAGTGCAAAAGGCACAATGCAGGATGCGGACAGCACGGTCTCGTTCACAAGTTGGTTCGGTCGGCCGCCGCGCTGGCGGTCGCGGCGCTCCTCTCCGGCTGTGACCTGGGGTTACCCGCGGGGCGGACGCCGCACCGCGAGGGCAACCGCCTGGACATGGCCGACCAGCCGAAGCTCAAGCCGCAGCGGAAGGACTTGTTCGGCGCGCGTCCGACCGGCGTCGTCGAGCCGCAGCCCGGCACGCTTGCCGTCGGTGAGATCCCCTATCCGTACGCCCAGAACGAGGCGGACCGGGCCGGCGCAGAACTCGTGAACCCGCTGCAGCCGTCGCCCGACATCCTCGCCCACGGGACGTTCGTCTACGAGAACGTCTGCATCACCTGTCACGGCCCGAAGGGGGCTGGCGACGGTCACGTCACCGCGCTCTTCCCGAAGCCACCGAGCCTGATGACGCAGAAGGTGCGCGACTGGCCGGACGGCCAGCTGTTCCACCGCCCGATGAGGGGCCAGAATTCCATGCCGAGCCACGCGCGCCAGGTGGACGCGCGGGACGTATGGTCGGTGATTCACCACATCCGGCAGATGCAGAAGGTGGAGCCGGTGGCGCCCGCCTCCGCACCGGCCTCCAGGGCCCAAGCGGTTCCGGACGGTGCTACGGCGGGGCAGGCCTCGCCCGGTGGCGCCGCGAAGGGGGGGAAGCACCGCGGCCTGCCGCGCAGCTCCCCGCTACGAGGGGGAAGTAGCATGAGCCACGCACACTCCCACGCTCTGCCGGCGGCGCCGGGCCGCCTGGCCCTGCCCGGGATCGTCCAGGGCCTGTCGGTGGCGGCCGTCCTCGCTGGCGCGGGTGCCCTCGGGTGGGCGTTCAGCCAGGGCGAGGCGCAGCTCGCCTGGAGTTCCTACCTGATTGGCGTCTTCTTCGCGCTCGGTCTGGGTGTGTTCGGGGTGGCCTGGCTGGCGATGCTCTACCTGGCCGGCGCCGACTGGTCGGTCACGATGCGCCGGATACCGGAGGCGATGACCGCGTGGCTGCTCCCGGGCGGCGCCCTGGCGATGGCCGTCGGTCTCGGGGCGCACTCCCTGTATCACTGGTCTCACGCCGATGCCGTGGCGCAGGACGAACTCCTCTTGCACAAGGAACCGTTCCTGAACATCACGATGTTCACCGCCCTCGTCGGGGCCAGCCTGCTCCTCTGGGTACTCTTCGCCGCACTGCTCGTGGGCGCCTCGCATCGGCAGGACCGCGAAGGAGGCATCGGTCCGACGCGCAAGAGCCGGGCGCTTTCCGCGCTCTTCCTCGTCATCTTCGCGTTGACACTCAGCATCGTCAGCTTCTACCTGCTGCTCTCACTGGACGCGCACTGGTTCTCGACGATGTTCGCCGTGCTCGTGTTCACGGACGTCGTCCAGACGGGCACGGCCTTCGTGGCGGTCGTCGCCGGCCTGCTGGTGATGGCGGGGAAACTGAAGGGGTTCCTGAACGAGCATCACCTGCACAGTCTGGGGAAGATGGTCTTCGCGTCCACGGGGTTCTGGGCGTACATCTACTTCTGCCAGTACATGTTGATCTGGTACGCCAACCTCCCCGAGGAGACGACCTACTTCCTGAACCGCGCTGACCACGGCTGGCTGCCGTACCTGCTGTTCCTGCCTGCGGTGAAGTTCGTGGTGCCGTTCCTCCTCATGCTGCCAAGGGACGCCAAGCGCAATCCGAGGAAGCTGGTTCCCGTGGCGGCGCTGCTCCTCTTCGCGCAGTTCTGGGAGCTGTACCTCATGGTCGGGCCGGCGATGGGGCACGGGGCTGATGACGCCCATGCGCACCTGCCGCTCGTCGAGTTCGCGGCAACGCTCGGCTTCCTGGGCCTGTTCACCCTGGTCTTCGGCTGGGCGCTGGCGCGACACGAGGCGGTGCCGCTGAAGGACCCGGCGCTCATGGAGTGCCTGGAGTATCAGTCGTAGGAGGCTTCCGGCTTCAGGCCTCGGGCTTCCGAGAGGCTCGAGGCTCCGGGCTTCAGGGCGAGTTCGCTGGAGCACAAGGCCTGAGCCAAGAGCCTTCGGCCTCTCCAGAGCCCGCAGTCGGAAGTCTGAAGCCTTGCATGGGAACCCTGCTTTGGACCACCACTCGATGCATCAGACCGTCGACCTGCTCGGCTTCCTGACGCTCGGCCTGCTGGGCGGCTTTGGGCATTGCGTCGGGATGTGCTCGCCGTTCGTGCTCTTCGTGTCGCGCCGGTACGCCGCGCCCGAGGGAGGGCGGCGCGCCGCCCTGGCGGCGCAGGGATGGTACACGGCTGGCCGCGTCGTCACCTACGCGATCCTTGGGGCGATTGCCGGCGCGCTGGGCGGCGCGGTCGAGATGGCGGGGGCGCTGGCCGGCCTCCGCCACGCCGCCATGATCGTCGCCGGTGCCGTACTCGTCGTGTGGGCGCTCGTCGCGCTGTCGGATCTCGCCTGGTTCCGCACCGGTGGAACCGTCTTCGCGCGCGTGGCCGGCGCGCTCAAGGGGCGCGTGCCCGGCCTGCCCGCCGTAGCGCGACAGCGGCTCGCGCCCAGCGCGAAGGTGGGTCACCCCTTCGCCACCGGGCTGTTCCTCGGCCTCCTGCCGTGCGGCTTCCTCTACGCCGCCGTCATTGCGGCGGTGGCGCGCGGCGGGGCGTTCGACGGGGCGTTGGCCCTGGCCCTCTTCGGTCTCGGCACCGCGCCAGCCCTCTTCGGCGTCTCACTCGCCGACGAACTGCTGGTCCGCCGCCGCGCGCTCGTGAACCGCCTCTCGCAGCTGTTCATCCTCGCCATGGGCGCCTGGTTCCTGTGGCGAGCCCTCGCGGCATGACTTGCCACGGTCGAGGCGGACGTCTGTCAACCTCTGCCTCACGAGCGGCTCTGGCTGTCGCCGCGTGCGGCTAATCCACGGCCAATCCCGGGTTCGATTGAGTTGACATCGTATCGCCGCGCTGCAACTCCTCCGCGGTCGACCCTGTCGCGAAGGGCGACTGTGATGGCTGCGAGCCGGGCCTGCCGCGCCGTGGCACGCCATACGGCGAGCGAAGGCGGGGGCCCGGCGGCAGGGTCGGCCGCGGCCCTTCGCGGCAGGCGGCGAATCGTCAACCGAAGCGAGTACCTGGACGCGATCCATAAGGAGTATCCTGATCGACCATGCGCACACCCATCGCCACCGGAATCGTCGTCCTGACGCTCGCCGCCGGCAGCGCCTCCGGCCAGATCGTCAAGTTCAAGCCGGCCAAGGGCGTCCAGACCTACGCCGTCCGCGAGCCCGTGCTCACCATCAACCCCGGCGACACCGTGGAAACCAGCACCGTCTGGTCCGACTGGTTCGCGGGGAAGGACGCACCGTGGCCGGGAGAGGTCGGCCCGATCGTGGTCACGGGCGCGGAGCCGGGCGACTCGCTCGAGATTCGGATCCTGAAGATCAGGCCGAACGCGGCCGTCGGCCGTTCGGGGACGTCGGAGACCTACGGGTCGCTGACGGCGACGCACGCGACGCCGATGCTGAATGCGCCGGTGCCCGCGAAGACGTTCATCTGGCAGATCGCGCCGGACGGCAAGACGGCCACGCTGGACCTTCCCGGCAGCCGCCTGCGGCAGGCGCGCGTGGACCTCGACCCGATGCTCGGGCGCCTGGCCACGGCGCCGGCCGGAGAGGAGTCGATTGCCGGCGGCGTCCCGTCCAACTTCGGCGGCAACATGGACACACCCGAGATCCGGGAAGGCGCGACCGTGTACCTCCCGGTCTTCCACAAGGGCGCGTACCTCTACTTCGGCGACGTGCACGCGCTGCAGGGCGACGGAGAGATCACCGGCAGCGGGATCGAGACGACGGCCGACGTCTCGTTCGAGGTTCGCCTCCGGAAGAAGAAGACCATTGCCTGGCCGCGCATCGAGAACCAGGAGTGGATCATGGTGGCCGGCTCCGCGCGACCGCTGATCGACGCCTTCCGGATTGCGCACGTGGAGATGGTGAAGTGGCTCGAGTCCGAGTACGGGTTCGACCGGTGGGAGGCGCTGCAGCTGCTCTCGCAGGTGGGCCAGGCGGAGATCGCAAACGTGGTCGATCCGAACTTCACCGTGGTGGCGAAGTTCCCGAAGCGCCACCTGCCGCCGTCACGCTGACGGGGGACGAACCCCGGCCCCGATCTCGGCGATCACCGTTTCGCATGGCGAAAAAGGGCTGCCGGCATCATTCGGGGTCGGGGCTGGGTGTTTACTGCTTGGCGGCTCGCATGGCCGCCTCGATCTCCGGCACGGTCCGCGGGATGCCGGGCGTGAGGTTCTCGCAGCCGGTCTCGGTGATCAGGATGGTGTCCTCGACGCGGACGCCCAGGTCCTCGCCGGGCCAGACATGTAAGGCTCGTTGGCGAAGACCATCCCGGCCTTCAGCACCTGCGGGCTGCCGCCGACGTCGTGCGTGGCCATGCCGACGTAGTGGCCGAACCCGCCCCGCATCCGCTTGAAGTAGTCCTTCGTCGAGGTCGAAGCCGCGCTTCTTGAGGATCTCCTCGACCTCCTTCCGGCACTGCTCGAGCGTCAGGCCGGGGCGGTACACCTGCAGGTTCGCCTCGTGCACGGCGAGCGAGGCCTCGTAGACCTCCCGCTGCCGCGGCGTGAACTTCCCGTTGGCGGGAAACGACGTCGTGATGTCGATGTCGTAGTAGTCGAGGTCCGGGCCGGCGTCGACGACGATGAAGTCGCCGTCCTTCAACTGCCGGTCGTGCCGGTTGTAGTGGACGTACGGGTGGTTCTCGCCCGGACGAGATGATGACGCCGTAGGCGCTCTCCTGCGCGCCCTGCCTTCTCGCAGACGTAATTGAACAGCGCCGACAGCTCGTATTCGTACATGCCGGGACGGGTGGCCTTGATCATCTCGGTGTGCGCCGCCGCGCCGATCTTCCCGGCCCGCCGCAAGAGCGCGATTTCCGCCGGCGACTTGATCGTCCGCAGCTCCCAGATCAGGGCCGAGCAGTCGCGGACCTCGACGAGCGGGAACCGCTCCCTGAACAGCTTCACGAACTGCAGTTCACGGGTCAGGCGCCCGTCCCAGGGGTTCAGCGTCATGTTGCGCTGCAGCGTTCGCGAGCTTCTCCAGGCTCGCTTCGCGGTAGAGCTCCTCCGGCCGGAACGGCGTGTAGACGACCTTCGAGCGGTTCGCGATGCCGGCAAGCAGCGCGTCCAGGCCTCGATGGGCGCCACGCGCTCGATGCCCGTGAACGCCCTCGGGTCCTTCACCAGTTCGGCGCTGATGCCCTCGGCGCGCGCCGCCGCCTCCGTGGAGGTGAACACCAGGGTGCTCGTCTTGGACTGCCCGTCCACGATGAGCACCGCGTCGGGGATCTCGGCGCCCGTCAGGTACATGAAGTCGTTGTTCTGGGCGTACCGGTAGTAGCTGGGGATCGCCTGCGCGCCCCAGATGATGGCGACGCCGTCGGGGATCTTCGCCATCAGGTTGGCGCGCCTGGCCGCGTACTCGGCGTTGTCGAAGCGCGGGCCGGCGGCGAGCGTGGTCGCGCAGGAGAGGCAGACCAGGAGCGCCAGCAGCCGCAGCCAGGGATGTGCACGCATCGGGACCTCCGTTGAAGACTGCTGCACTATCTCCGCGCCGGAAATGGAAGTCAAGGCGCGCCACTTGTGATGACGGCGAGGCTGTTGTTCGCGGGTCCTGTCCGCGCAGACGCCACACTGCCTCCGGCTCGGACGCCCTCGACGCGCGGACGAGGCTCGCGCGCGCTCCGCGTCTGGTCTCGCCCGTGACTCCCGCTTGCGTCCTCGCTCTTGCTCGGACCCGGCGCCACATCGCGAGGGCACCTGCTGGCGGTCCAGTAGCGCACGCAGCGTCATCGGCCGGCACAGGACGTCCGGGTCGTACGCGCGGCAGAGCGGGCGGAGGTCGGTGCCGGTCGCACTGCCGCCGGCCACCCGCGCCACCAGTTGCTGGGTGCCAGGCGACGCGACCGGGCCTGCAAGGTAAATCTTCGGGACATCTCGTCCTTCGAAGAAGAACCCTGAATGGGGCAGGCCCCATTTCGGCCGGGAGGGACCTCGAAATGAGGCTTGGCCGCATCACCGGTCTGCCGGCGCCCCGGCGCCTACGAGCCCACCGGCGCGCGCACCACCCACGTCGCCGTGGCGGTCTTCGTCGGGTCGCTCTCCGAGACAGCCTTCAGCGTCATCCTGGCGGAGAGCGCGCCGCCGGGAGCGCGCGCGAAGGACACCGGGAACGGGACCGACGCGCCGAACTTCACGGCCGCCAGCGCGTTCGGCAGCGAGGCGTTCCAGCCCTTGCCCTCGATCGTCACGCTCATCCGGTAGATGTCGTACCCCACCGCGGCGCTCGCGTCGGAGGGGTGCGCCGCCGTGTCGGTGGACGCCGCGGTCCCGGTATTGGTGAGCACGAAGGTGACGATGTTGGGCACGCCGGCCAGGGTGGCCTGCCGCGGCTTGATGGCCACGCCGCGCGCGTGCGGGCCGGCGCCGTCGAGCGACCGGACACCGAGGGTGTAGGAGAGCACGCCCGCGCCATCCCGGTGGACGTCCACCACGTAGAAGTGCAGGCGGTTCGGGGCGTCCTCCCATTGGTACTGGCTCCCCGAGTCGAGACCCGCGTGGAACAGCGCGTCGTTCAACTGCCGGTAGTCCGCGACGGTCCGCATGACGGTCGATCCGTCAGCCCGCTTGAAGTCCACCATCTTCAGGTCTTCCGGATGCGCGTCGATCACCCAGGTGAAGCACCCGTAGCCGCACGCTTTGTCCGGCTTGACCTTGTTCTTCGCGAGGAGCACGCCGTTGTCGGGCGTGAACGAGTCGTAGCCGATGCGCTGGACCACCTCGAGCGAGTACGAATTCCAGCCGGGTCCCGCGCACAGGGGATCCGCGTTGATGTCGCATGGCGGCGTCTTGTCCTGCGGCGCCTCGCCGTCGAGATTCACGCTGATGCCGGCCACCGTCCCCGGCCCCGGTTCCACGGCGCGAGCCACGACGGTCCCCACGGCAAGGCCCGTCCTGGCCAGGCCGTTGCGATTGAGCGTCAGCACCTGGTCCGGCCGGAGGAAGTTGAGCAGCACCCGGCTGCGGAGCATCAGGCCCGCCGGCATGAACGCGCCTTCGGTGGCCGGCACCACCCAGCGGCGGTGAGGTCCGCCGGGGCCGTTGAACGACCCGCGGTCCATGAGGTCCCACGGGCCCGACCCGACGCGGTGGAACGGCTCCATGTACGGGTTGTTGTTGTTGTCGCCGATCCGGAACGTCAAGTGTGCGATCTCGTGCGTGATGGTTCCCGAGTTCTCGCCCTGGCGGACCGACGACAGTCCCCACTGCTGGGCGCCGGCCTTCCACGACGTCCACGGGACGTAACGCGTGACGACCCATCGCGGCTTGGTCGTGTCGGGATTGCCCCACTCGGCGGGGATGTCGTCCTTCGACTCGAACGTCATCTCGCCGAATTCCTGCCACACGCCGGTCTCGTCGTAGCCCGCGTAGATGCGGAGGATGATGTCGTAGTTCTTCTTGATGTCCGGGCCCGCGTCCTTCTGCCAGAGCGCGTCGGCGTCGGGCTCCATCCGCCCGTTGCAGGTGAAGCCGGTCGGGCACCCGCTTTCCTGGCCCCACTCGCCCAAGCCGTACTCGTAGAGGTTGCGCGGCATTTTGTACGGGCCGAAGGCGTCGATCTTCGGGATCCCCACCTTGCCGCGCGTCTGCTCCATCCAGAACCCGTGGATCGTCTGCCCGTGGTTGGCGGCGCCGGGATTCCCGAAGAAATCGGCGTAGAACTTCGGCACGTCTTCACGGCGGACGGGATCGAGTTGCGGGTTGCCGAAGAGGTCGGACTTCTTCGGGAGGGTGATCACGAACGGCTGGTCGGGGAAGTCGACTGCCACGAGCGCGACGCGCAGGGCGCGAGCCGGCACCACCGGAGAACGGACCCAGTCCGCGCTGGGTATCGGCCGATAGTCGTTCCAGGTCATCTCCTGCTGGTCCTGCCACCTCTGCGGGTCGATCGGCGCCGGCGCCGCCGGCCGACCGGGACCGGAGGCTTGCGGGACGGTTGTCGCCTGGCCTGACGAGGATGCGCCGATCCCCGCAACGGCAAGCGCTGCGGCGAGGGCGGCGGCGGCGAGTGGGAGCGTGAGCGAGGATCGGAGTGGGATGTTCACGCGACGCATTCTACCAGCCCTGGCACGAATCACCTTGACCCGGCGCCACCGACAGCCTATCGTTCCAACTCCTCAATCCAGCAAAGGACGGCAGCATGAAGCGGGGATCGATCAACGTGGTACTCGGAGCGCTCCTGGCGTGCGTCGCCTGGAGCCACGCGGCGTGCCAGCAACCTCCGGCGCCGGCGGCCGGCGACCTTCAGCAGCAGGTCACCGCGCTCCGCGCGCAGGTCAGCGCCATGCAGAAGGACCTGGACGAGATCAAGGCCCTGCTGGCCCCCCTGCGGGCGCGGCAGTCACCGCCGGTGCCTGCGGACGCCGTCCTCGACCTCGGCAGCCGGCCAATCAAGGGCGCGCCATCCGCTAAGCTCACGCTCGTCGAGTTGACCGACTACCAATGAACGTACTGCGTTCGCTACGTCCGTGAGACGTACCCGCAAATCGAGAAAGCCTACGTTCAGACCGGCATGTTGAAGTACACCGTGATCGACCTGCCGCTCGAGTCCATTCACAGCTCCGCGTTCCGCGCCGCCGAGATGGTCCGGTGCGCTGGCGAGCAGGGCAAGTACTGGGAAATGCGCACCCGCCTGTTCTCGAACCCCCAAGCAATCCCGCAGACGGCCTCGCACGCTGCCGCCGTCGGGCTCGACGCGAAGCAGTTCGATGCCTGTCTCGGCAGCGGGAAGTTCGCGGCCGACGTCCGCGCGGACATGGCCCAGGCGGAAGCGGCCGGCGTCCAGGGGACTCCCAGTTTCTTCCTGGCGGTCTCCGATCCGGCCACCGGCAAGCTCAAGCCGGTCCGGTTCTTCACGGGCGCGCAGCCGTTCGAGAACTTCAAGTCTCAGATCGACGCCGTCCTCCGCGAGCAGGGCGGAGCACGATGAACGGCGCGAAGGAATAACAGGCCAGCTCGTCCGGTCGACGGGGAGGCCCGCGGCCAGACAGGCGACCTATAATCGCTCAATGCCCCCAATCCGGCGGCGCGGGCTCGCGCTGGCGGCCGTCGCGCTCCTCGCGGCCGTCGCCGGCGCTCTGCCGCGCACGCAGGCGCCGCCCACCTTCGCCGCCAGCATCGCGCAACTCTCGGAGCCTGGCGGTTACTTCGACACCAACAACCTGATCTCGAACGAGAAGTCGTACCTGCACGTGATCCCCGCCCTCCGGGAAGCCGGGCTGGCGGGCGGGGTCTACGTCGGAGTGGGTCCGGACCAGAACTTCTCGTACATCGCACACACGCGGCCGTCGATCGCCTTCATCATCGACGTCCGCCGCGACAACCTGCTGCTGCACCTGCTCTTCAAGGCGCTGTTCCGCCTGTCCGCAAGCCGCGCCCAGTACCTGAGCTCGTTGTTCGGGCGGCCAGCTCCCGAGCCCGCCGCGCGATGGAGGGACGAAGACATCGAGCGGATCGTGTCCTATGTTGCCGGCGCTGCCGCCTCCCCGGCGGCGGCCGACGCGATCCGTGCGCGCGTAGACGATGTCATCAAGACGTTTGGAGTGTCGCTCTCGGAGGGCGACCGGGCGACGATTGATCGGTTCCACCGGACGTTCATCGAACGCGGCCTCGGGCTGCGGTTCGAGTCGACGGGCCGGCCGCCTCGCAGCTACTACCCGACCTACGAGGAACTGCTTCTGGAGACCGACAGGAGCGGCCGCCGCTGGAACTACCTGGCCAGCGAACGCGAGTTCCAGTTCGTGAAGTCGATCCAGGACCGCGACCTGGTGATCCCCCTGGTCGGGGACCTCGCCGGCCGGACCGCGATGCCTGCCGTCGCACGGCACCTGAAGGAACGAGGCCTGCGCCTGTCGGTCTTCTACACCTCCAACGTGGAGTACTACCTGGCCAACGCCGGGGCGTTCGGACGATTCGCCGCCAACCTAGCCCTGTTCCCGCGCACGGCGAAGACCCTCATCGTCCGATCGGTGTTCCCGAACCGCTTCGGCGGGACCCCGACGGCGCCCGGCTATTACAGCGCCTCGGTGGTCCAGCGCGCGGACGACCTGCTGGACGGCGTCGCGACGGGACGAATCCGCGGCTACCAGGACCTCATTGGCTCGCGGTAGCACCGCTTTCGCAGCGGCCCCTTACGGTTCGACCACGAAGCTCACGAAGGTCACGAAGAAAGACAACCACCAAGATCACCAAGCTCACCAAGACGTGTCGCGCTGTCACGCTGCCAGACGTGGCGGTCTTCGGGTGGGCGACGTCGTCGCCGCCCGACAGCAAGGCGCGCCGCGCCACACGGCGCCCGAAGACTGCCCTCGACGTGATCTTCTTGGTGTCCTCGGTCTTTTCTTGGTGGTTTCAACTGTGGTGCCGTGCCTGGCTTACCGTGTCATCGCCCGCACCCAGCGCGCCACGAGTGGTGCGTTCGGGCCTCCTGCAGCCGCGTACATCGCGCCGTACTTCGCTGCCAGCGCGCGGTCCTCCGCGGCGCTCTTCAGCCGCTTGCCGCTGTCGTGAGCTTCGTAGAGCAGGCGGAGGGCGAGGAACAGCGCCTCGCTCTCGTCCGGGTGCCGCTCGATGTACGTCTCCAGCATCCCCAGGGCCTCGGCCCGGCGGTTGAGGAGCACCCTGGCCGCGGCCAGGCGAAAGGCGAACAAGTCGTCCTCCGGCCACCGTTCCCGGGCCTCCCCGATGATGGCTTCCGCCTGCGCCCCATCGTTGAGCCGCAGCAGCGCGTCGGCCAGCACCTCGTAAATGATGCGTGAGTCGCTTTCGGTCACCAGCGACGTCTGCCAGGCGCCGACAGCCTCCCGGTCGCGCCCGCCGGCGGCGTAGCACGCGCCGAGGTAGAACGCCGCCGGCAGGAAATCGTTCGAGATGCGAAGCGCCGTCCGGAACTGCCCGGCGGCCTGGTCGAGGTGTCCCTGGCCGAACAAGGCAAGGCCCT
This sequence comes from uncultured Acidobacteriota bacterium, assembly GCA_963744445.1. Taxonomy (GTDB): domain Bacteria; phylum Acidobacteriota; class Vicinamibacteria; order Vicinamibacterales; family Fen-181; genus CAVUTP01. The sequence continues at coordinate 129,849 of CAVUTP010000003.1, read as the reverse complement.
TCAGGAATGCAACCGAGAGCAGGTCCGACTGCCCGGGCAGGGTCGAGAGGTACCGCGTCGAAGCGGGCGCCGCGGAGGGCGTCGGCTGCTTCCGCGACCGTCTCGCCGGTGGAAGCGGTTTCCGACGCGTGCATCCGGTTGAGGAAGTAGGCGAGCGCGTCCGGCCTCAGGGCATCCTCCCGGGAAAAGCCCTTGACCAGCTTGCCTGTTGCGGCGAAGGCGAGCGCCGCCCGAGGCTCGCCCGCCACCGCGCCGCCAGCCGCCGGGCGATCGAGCAGGAACGGCCGGCTGGTGCGCCCGAAGGACCGGTCGCCCTCGAGGACGCGCGCATTCAGCATGTAGAGGCCGGGCGGGAGCGCTCGCAGTTCCATCCTGATCCCCGCAACCTGCCGGTCGCCCTTGGCTTCGGGACGGACCGACCCGGACAGGATCGCCGGGCCGCCCGGCGTATCGCTGATGTCGAAGGCCACTGCCGCCACCGCATGGCCCTGCGAGGGGTAGATCTCCAGGAAGGCCTCGAGGAACTCCCCGGTGATTCGCCCGTCGGGCACGGGGGTCAGCACGTCCTTCACGCCCCGCAACGGATCGACGAGCAGCACGTCGCTGAACGTCCCGACGTCGCCGGCAATCAGCGTCGAGTCCACGACCTGCTGAACGCTGCCCACCCGGCCCTTCTCGTCGATCGCCGCAAGGCGCAGCAGGTACCGGCCGGCATTGACCTGCGCCGTCTCCACGTAGGAGAGCGCCGCATTCGGCCCCGGATCCCAGCACGGCGAGCGTGCGGCTCTGGACGTCGCTGAGCCCGGCCGTTGCCCCGGGGCCGGAGCCCTGGAGGAGATAGCCGACCCGCACGGGAGCCGGTGCCTGCACGCCCTCGCCAATGGCGGCGCTGATCAGCAGCCGCACCTTGCCGGTGCCGGGCTCCCGCATCATCTGGGTCGCCAGGCGGATCGGCAGCTCGCGCTCCAGGTCCGGCGCCCCCAGTGCTTCCCGCACCGCATCTTCGCCCGTCAGGCGCCTGGCGGCCGGGACATACAAGTCCTCGCGCGTACGGGCCGTGACACCGGGCCGGGACACCGTGACCTGAAGCCGGTGCCGCCGTCCGTCCCGGTCGGCGGCGACGCCCTCGATACCAAGCAGGTAGTAGGCCGCCGAATCCAGCGACAGCCGCCTGAACGCGGCATCGCTCCCCAGGGAAGCGTTGCTGAAGGTCCCGCCGGCCGCGCCCGCGATGTACTGCAGGCCCGCACGACGGAGGTCGCTGTCCTCGGTGGAGAAGCCCGAGACGCGCTGCTTGTCGAGCGTATCCCGGCCGAGGAAGCCCAAGTCCACGTACAGCGCGTAAACCATCGCGCGGGACGCGGCTGCCTGCCTTCCCAGGGTGCGCACGTCGCCGTCCACCCCCAGCTGGGTGGCGCGGCCGGTCGCGAAGACGCCCGTGCTGATGAGGACCACGGCGACGGCGGACCCGTCGCTCGAGGCGGCGCGGATGACGGCTTCCAGCCCCCGGATCGTGTTGACGCTCTGCCGGCGTGCGTGGTTGACGATTTCCGTGGCGGAGCGATCGAGTTCCGCCTCGCACGATGACAGGGCCGTCATGGTTGAACAGAAACCCTGCGTGATCCGGTCCCGCGCCATCTTGTCACCGCTCGACCACCCCAGGGCCTCGGACACGTTCAGGGCGAACTCGGTCCTCGGCGGCGGCTCGGACGCCCCGGTCACCTGGCCGAGCGCCAGCCGCACACGACCGTGGTCCCTCGTCGGCCGCACGAAGGGCCCGGGCGGCGGGAAGACGGCAAGGCCGACCCGGTCGTTCGGGTGCAGCACGTCCAGGAGGGCCCGCGCGGTATTCGCAGCGCTCCGCCCTTCGGCGGTGCCGAAGCCGTTCTGGTCGATCGCGATCAGGACGCTTCGCGACGGTTCCTTCTCGAGGCCCGTGGCGCGGTGGTTTCCGACGTAAACGCTCTCGAACGCCGCATCGATCTCCCAGCCACCCTTCCGCGGGGCGTCGGGCTGGCGGGCCGGCACGGCGGCGGACGACAGGAACTGCGCCGTCACGACCTTTCGCGGCTGGCCGTCCACCGCCACCTGGAAATCCTCGGGCCGCAGCCCGGGAACCGGCCGACCCTCCCGGTCGATCACCACGAGATCCACCGGGATCACATCCACTTCGAGCTTGTAGGTTGGCGACTGCTGTCCGTGCACGGTGACCGCCAGCACGGTGGCGGCCGCGATGGACAGAAGTGTCTGAGTGTCGCGTGCAGTTCTTGACATCGGAGCGGTTCCTACCGGGCCATCAGTCGGTATCCCTGCCTGGCGCGCACGCTTCAGCGCCCGATCGGACACCTCCACGTTGACGGTGCGCCAGGCGCCAGTCCGGCCGGCGTTCTTCGGGACGTACCCGAGCAGGTACTGGTTGGACAGTTCCTCCAGGATCTCGCCGAACACGGCCTCCAGTTGCTCGGCCTCCTGGAAGAACGCGCGGCCGCCCGTCTTTCGAGCCAGCCGCTCCAGGATCTCCTTGAGCGGCTGCGACTCTGCCGCGCGGCCCTGGCCGATCGGGTAGAGCACCACGTCGCTGGCTTCGAGCCGGTCCTCCGCCACCTCGTACCGACACGTGGCTGTTCAGATCCTCGCCATCGGTGAACACCACCAGCACCCGCCGTCCCGGCTGACGGCCCAATTGATCGATGGCCTGCACGACCACGTCGTAGAGCGCGGTGCCTCCCCAGGGCGCGAGGCGATCCACGGCCCGCAGCCGCGTGGCCAGGTCGGCACCCGGCCGCGCGAGCGTGAACACGTTGTCGTTGAACCCGATCAGCGTCACGCGGTCGGTTGGGCGCAGCGCGGACAGGAACTTCTTGGTGGCCTGCTTGAGCTGCGGCATCGCGTCGGTCATGCTGCCGCTCACGTCCACGGCCACGATGATCTCGAGCGGGACGTTCTCGGCGGCGAAATAGGTGATCTCCTGGGGCACATTGTCTTCGACAACCCGGAAGCGCTGGCGCGGCAGGCCTCTCACGAAACGGCCGTCGCCGTCCGTCACGGTAGCGGTCACGTGGACGACGTCCACGTCCACGGCCTCCGTGTAGGCGACACCCTTGGTCCTGATGCTGCGCGCCACGCGCCGGCCGTCGCCGAGGACCGCCACGGCGCGCAGGGCGTGCGCGACGACCTCGCGGCCGGCGTCCCAGGGGCACTCGAACGGCGGCGTCTCGACCGTGCACAACAGCCGGCCGTCCGCGAACAGGCTCAGGCTCTTCACCGGCGTGTCGCGTGGGCTGATCTCGACCTTCAGCGTCAGCGGCCCGCTGGCGTAGTCGCCGTCCGCCGGCGACACGAACGCCAGCGCGACGGGCGCCTGGCGCCGGGCCGGCGCACCGGAAGCAGGGAGCGACCCGGCCCCGATTGCCGAACCACGGCCAGCGCGAGGAGGGCGCACAACCCTCGCGCCCGCGGGCGCCGGAGGATCGTCGGGCAACGCATCGTGTGGACTGCCATGGACCTCGCCTCTCGCGGCCGGCACGACGGGATCGACACGCGCGCTACCGGGTGTCCGGGACGAGTGGACCCGCGATGGTCAGCGCCGCCACGTAGTCGTCGAGGCGGCTCCGTGCCAGGGACTGCGCGAAGGCGACCATTGCCGGCCAATCGTCGGCGTGGGCCACGCGCACGGTGTCGATGAATTCCTGCGTCGCAACCATCACGAGACTGGCCGTCAGCGGCGCGGGCAAGCCCGCCGTCGACGAAGACTCCGCGAGGCCGAGCACCAGGTCGGGCACCAGCGCCGCCACGGCGCTCCGAAGGCCGTACCGCCCGGCGATCGTCGTCCACGTCGCGGGGACGGGTACAGGGCGGCCAGGCCGCCGCCCCTCGCGAAGGCGGACGTGCCCCAACTGTCGACGCTTTCGACCCCGGCCGGATCCAGCCGGCCGGCGCGCGCCAGCTCCGCGAGCGAAAAGGACTCGAGGAATCGCTCGGGCTCGTGGGTACGCGTCCAGGGCAACGCCTGCGCCCGCCATTCGTCGAGGCCGGTCTCCGCGGCAAGCTGTTCGAACTCGGTCAAGGACGGCCCGAGTGAAGCCACCCGGCGCCGGCCCCGATCGACGGCCGCGAGCAGGACCGCGCGGGTGGGCTCGGTCAGATCGAACGCCGAGAGTGCCAGGGCGGAATCCGTGAATGTCTGCCGCTCGACGGTGGACAGCGTGGGAGCCTCGGGCATCGTCTCGGCGGGAATGCGCGGAAGCGAGAACTGCCCGATCGCGAGATCGAGGCACAGGAGCGCGCCGCTCACGAACCACCCGGCATCGGCGTCACGCGCCTCGATCGGCGTTTGCCAGGCCGTCCGTCTCCCAAGCTCGGCGCCGCGCTTGAAGAACCTGAAATCGTGCACCTCGGCCGGGTCTCCCGCCATCAGCCCGGGGCTGTCGGGGGCTCCCAGGTGCGCGGCGTAGGCGATCGAGCCGATCACGCCAACCATGTACAGCGTCAACGGCTTGCTGGAGCGGTCGTGCGATGTCGGCAAGAGCGCGCGGATCGGGGCTGGCTTTCAGCTTCTTCGCCTTCTCCAGCGCGCGGTTCGCCAACGCGGCAACCTGGGACTCCTCGGCACGGGGGCGGTGCCTGGCGGAAACCGCGGCCGGCTGCTCCAGCGCGGCTGCCGCCTCTGGGAGCTGGTGTGCCACCGCGACCGCAGCGCTCGCGGAACTTGCATCCGCCAGGCTGTCGGCCAGGCGCGAGAACGCGAGGACGGCGTCGAGCGATCGGCCGCGCTGCCTTCCCCGCACCTGCAGGAGTCGTTGAAGGGCAGACAGACCCGGGTCAATCCGGTAGCTGAGGCCCTCCCAGTCGACGGGCGGGAGGCCGAGCATCCTGCGATTCGACGGCGACGACACGGAGCCCGCCATGGCCGCCAGGACGCGCAGCTCGAGCGGGCCTTTCACGTGCGGCAGGTCCGGAGGAACGACAGGCTCGCCAACCGCCGCGAGGAAGTCGTTTTCGATCCACCGAGCCACCGCTCCGCGGTAGGGCGCATCCCTCTCGGGGGTGATCGCGCACAGCTTTCGAACGAGTGTTTCGGCAGCCGATGTGTCGATGGAACGCGCCGCCCGTGCCCGCTCCAGGATCGCCAGGGCTGCCTGGAACTGCCACAGCCTCCCGTCTGCTTGGTCGAAACGCGCTGCCGCCCGGACCGCAGCCGCGTAGGTGGCCGGGTCCACGATGCCCATGCGCTCGAGCGTGAGCAGCAGCGTCGGGTAGTCGCGAAAGCCCCTCACGGAGACCAGCAGGTCCCTCGCCGACTCCCACGCGGGACGCTGAAAAACCCTCTGCGCGAAGAGCCACATTCCGGACCGGTCAGCGCGCTCTTCAGCATCGCTTACCAGGATGAGCTCCAGCACGCGGGCGACGTCGAGCGGGCGGCCGTCCTCGACAGCCCCCGGCTTCGGCCACTGCCCGGGCCGGACGAGCCAATCGAAGGCCGCCTGCCAGAACGCGGGCCAGGCCGGGCCGCCAAGCTCGCCGCCCGGCGTGACGTTCATGGTGATCAGCAGGTGGACCGGGTCGAACGGCTCGCGGTGGAACGGCCGTAGTCGCGGTCGCCAGGTCCGGAGGGCGGCGCCTGCCGCCTCGTAGAACGCCTTGAACCGCTCGACCCTCGCAGCCGTCGGCAGGTGCAGGCCCAGCGCGAAGCGCTGGCCGCCCGGGCCCAGGTGCGCCACGCCGTCGTAGAGCAGGGCCAGCCGGCCCTCGTCCTTCGTGAGGACCCGGGAGATGAATTCCGTTGGGTCCGCGGCGCCGGCGCCAGCCACCGCTTCCCAGAGCGGCGCCGCCTCGGTTCCACCCGGCACCTCCACGGTGCCGCCGCGCACCCGGAGACTGCGCCCGCATGTGGCGAACGTTCCCACCCGGTCTTCCTCGGCGGCTTGCCTCAACAGGGCCGGCTGTTGGAGGAAGTACTCGCGGGTGGGTCGATCCAGCGAGGCAATCCCGTGGTAGAGAAGGGCCGCACGCCGGTTGCCGAGGATGCGGGTGAAGAGGGAGGACGGACCGGGGGACACGTCACTCAGCAAGGCGGCCCAGGCTTCGCGCGGGATGAAGCTCGGGACGACGTCGCCCGGGCCGGCGTCCGATGCGGGCGTGACCGCATCCACCCGGCGCAGGTACCTCGAGGACCCTCGCTCTCCGGCGGTCCGACTCGCGGTCCGTCCCCTCCGGGTTCTCCCAGAGGAGGCGCGCCGCCGTGAGCATCAGCCTGGAGCGCGGCGAATCCTGACGGATTCCCAGGGCCTGGGCAAGCCCCGCCGCGCCTCCCGTCACGGGGAGGACGGGTTCGTCGGAAGCCGCAGGGGCACCGCCTCCGGACGCGGGCGCAGCCAGAAGCATGAGAAAGAAGAGACCGGCCGCGACTCTCGCCACCCACCAATTCTACGGCACGTCCCCCGTGCGCGCGGCTGCTGCCCCTGTCAGTGGCCCCCGAAGACCTGGAATCCGCGCTGGCGGAGCTCCTCCGCGAGGCGCGGCTCGGCGGCGGCAGCTTCCGCGTATGTCATCGGGTTGAGGTGCCGGTACAGGCGAGGCACGAGACGCTCTCCGAAGCGCTCGACGATGCGGGCGGCTTTCACCCCGGCCTTGTGGTTGGCGAACCGGGCTTCCGGGGCGAGCCCGGTCATCCCCACGTAGTAGCCGGCGCGCCCGTCACCCTTCGGGTTTCGCAGGTACACGACGTAGACGGAGTGGTGTCTCTCCCTCCCGGCCCGCTTGGGTTTCGGGCCGTTCGACTGGTCGGCTGCCCGCTTCGCCATCACGCCGACGATTGTCACGCAGCTGTCAAGGGTGTGGGGGGCATGGCGCCATCCGGTGTAGGATCGCCCGGTACCGGCTCGCACAACCGTCGTGGCCGCCAGCCCCCGCGGTCACCACTTCGCCGAGGCGAGGCACAGCATGAAGACGAAGAAACCAACCCGGACGGAACGCCGCAGCTTCCTGAAGACCCTCGGCGGGGCCACCGCCGCGTTCGCGACCCTGCCGGCGCTCGGGAGCGCCCAGGCTCCGGCGCGCAAGGCCGGCGCCAAGTACATGGGGGATTTCGCGGCGCCCAAGATCGACAAGGTGCGCATCGCGCTCATCGGCGTCGGCGCCCGCGGCAGCGGGCATGCCTCTCAGCTCGCCTCGATCGAGGGCACCGACATCGTTGCGATCAGCGATCTCTACGAGGACCTGGCGAAGCGGTCCGAGCAGCGCGTGCAGGCGAAGGGGCACAAGCCGAAAGTGTACTTCGGGAACGAGAACCTCTGGCGCACGATGCTCACAGAGGCGAAGCCCGACATGGTGGTCATCGCCACTCCCTGGGAGGTCCACGGGCCGATGGGCGTGGCCGCAATGCAGGCCGGCGCGCACGCCTTCATCGAAACGCCGATCGCGACCACGCTCGAGGACATGTGGGCCCTCGTGAACACGTCCGAAGAGACCGGCCGCCACTGCATGCACATGGAGAACGTGTGCTACGGGCGGGAGGAGCTGCTGTACCTCAACATGGTGCGCCAGGGGGTGATCGGGGAGGTGCTGCACGGCGAGGCGGCGTACATCCACGACCTGCGCAGCCAGATGAAGGAGGTCGAGCGCGGGACGGGCTCGTGGCGCACCTACCACTACATCAAGCGCAACGGCAACCTGTACCCGTGCCACGGCCTGGGTCCGGTCGCGCAGTACATGAGCCTGGCGCGGACCGAGGACACCTTCGGACGCCTCGTGTCGTTCTCGTCCCCGGCGAGGGCGCGCACGCTGTACGCGAAGGCCAACTTCCCGGCGGAACACAAGTGGAACACGTCCACCTACCGCGCCGGCGACATCAACACGTCGATCGTCAAGACCGCGCTCGGCCGGACGATCATGGTGCAGTGGGACGAGCAGTCGCCGCGGCCGTACTCGCGCCACAACCTGATCCAGGGCACCAAGGGCACGCTCGCCGGCTTCCCCAACCGGCTGGCCCTCGAGGGCGTCGCGGGGGTGAAGCCTGCCCACGAGTGGACCGAGGGCGAGGAGTGGGAGAAGTTCGTCGCGCAGTACGATCACCCGCTCTTCAAGCGCGTGGGCGAGCTGGCGAAGAAGATGGGCGGCCACGGCGGCATGGACTTCCTGATGCTCTACCGGATGGTCGAGTGCCTGCGGAACGGGCTGCCGCTCGACCAGAACGTCTACGAGGGCTGCTTCTGGTCGTCCGTCGGCGCCGCTGAGCGAGAAGTCGGTGGCCGCTGACGGCGCGCCGCAGGCGTTCCCCGACTTCACGCGCGGGAACTGGAAGACCACGAAGCCGCTGGGGATCGTGGCGTAAAGCCCGGTTCAATCGGTTTTGACCACGAAGGTCACGAAGATCACCCGACCTCTGCGTAATCTCCATCGTGTCCTTCGTGGTCGTCTTCGTTCTCTACCCGTCACATGCCGAAACCACTGATCTTCGACGTGCACCTCGACCTGTCGATGAACGCCCTGGAGTGGAACAGGGACCTGCGATGGGGCGTGCGCGAGATCCGCGAGTCGGAAGCAGGCATGACCGACAAGCCGGATCGCGGACGGGGCACGGTGTCCTTTCCGTCGATGCGGCAGGGCGGTGTCGGGCTATGCGTGGCGACGCTGATCGCGCGCTACGTGCGGCCCGGCAGCGCCATACCGGGCTGGCACTCGCAGGCGCAGGCATGGGCGCAGGTGCAGGGCCAGTTGGCTTGGTATCGCGCGATGGAAGAAGCCGGGGAGATGAGTGCCATCACCTCGGTGGCGGCCCTCGACCGGCTGGCCGCCCGCTGGCACGCCGACGGCGATTCCCCTGGCAGGGCAGGTGACCCGCCCATTCCCATCGGCTACGTCCTCAGCCTGGAGGGCGCCGATTCGATCGTCACCCTGGACCATCTCTCGCGGTTGCATGCACAGGGGCTGCGGGCGGTGGGCCCGGCCCATTACGGCCCGGGAGTGTATGCCCAGGGCACCAGCGCCACGGGCGGACTCGGCGAGAAGGGGAGGGCGCTCCTCGCCGAGATGGAGCGGCTCCGCGTGATCCTCGACGCCACCCACCTTTGCGAGGACAGTTTCTGGGAGAGCCTCGATCGGTTCCGTGGGCCGGTGTGGGCCAGCCACAACAACTGCCGGACCTTCGTCCCGCACAACCGCCAGTTCTCGGACGATCAAATCAACGCGCTCATCGCCAGGGGGGCCGTGATCGGCGCCGCCCTCGACGCCTGGATGCTGGTGCCGGGCTGGGTCGGTGGCGACGGGGTTCGTCCTCCGGTGTCCACGCCGCAAGGGATGGGCGTGATCCTGGAGCGGGTGGTCGACAACATCGACCACGTCTGCCAACTGGCCGGCAACTCGCTCCACGCCGCCATTGGCTCGGACCTCGACGGTGCGTTCGGGACCGAGCAGTGCCCGGCCGACGTGGACACGATTACCGACCTGCAGAAGATCCCCGCCCTGCTCGCGCGACGCGGGTACTCGCCCGAGGACGTCGAGAATATCTGCAGCGCGAATGTGATCCGTTTCCTGCGCGAGGCGTGGGGCTAGACTGGTTGCCCGCTGCCTGCTGCCAGCTGCCTGCTACCTGCTGCCAGCTACTTCAAGAACAGCACGCACACCGGCGTGCCCGCGCTCACCGGTGACCCCTCCGGCGCCAGCTTTCCCGTCCCCGGATCGATGCGGAACAAGGCCAGGCTGCCCGACGCCTGGTTGGCGGCCAGCAGCCAGCGGCCGCTCCGGTCGATGGCAAAGTGACGCGGCATGTGTCCGCGAGCCGGCTCCGCCTCCGCGAGCGAGAGCTCGCCCGCCGAACCGACCGAGAAGACGACCAGGCTGTCGTGCCCGCGATTCGACCCGTAGAGAAACCTGCCGTCCTGGTCTATCTCGATCTCGGCGGTCGTGTTGCTGCCCGTGAAACCCGGGGGCAGCGTGGATGCGCTACGGCCCGCGCCAAAAGCTCCGGCCCGGGCGTCCCAACGGAGAGCGGTGATCGTGGAAGACAACTCGTTGATGACGTAGGCTTGCGAGCCGTTCGGGTGGAAGGCGACGTGCCGCGGCCCCGCGCCAGGCGGCAGGGAGAAGCCCGCCGGTTCGTGACGCGCCAGCGCGCCGGTCGCGGCATCGAAGCGGTAGACCACGAGCCGGTCGAGGCCGAGGTCCACCACGATCAGGAAACGGTTGTCGGCGCTGAACAGGACCTGGTGCGCGTGAGGCCCTTCCTGCTTCTTGGGGTCCGCCCCGCGGCCCTCGTGCTGGATCACCGAGACGGCCGGCGCGAGCACGCCGTCGATTCCGACCGGCAGGACGGCCACGCTCCCTCCCGTGTAGTTCGCGACGGCGAGGAATCTCCCGGTTCGATCGAGTGCCAGGTGGCAGGGGTCGGCGCCGCGCGACGCCTGGACGCTCAGCTCCTTCAGCTTGCCGGTCTGCCTGTCGACCGCAAACGAGGTGACGCTGCCGGACCGTGCTCCGCCGAAGATGGACAGCTCGTTCACCGCGAACAGGAACCGCCCATCCGCGCTCGCCGTCAGGAAACTGGGGTTCGGCGTGGTTGCGGCCACGCCGAGGGGATCAAGGGAGCCCGTGGCCTCGTCGAAACGGAACGCGTAGATGCCGAGGCTGCGGTCGCTGGTATAGGTGCCGACGTAGACGAGCTGTCCGCCGCGCTGCCCGTCGGACGCAGGCCTCCCGGCCACGACCGCCGCGCCGGCCAGAAAGGCCAGCAGATATGTGAGCCGCATACGCTGGAGTATACGACGGCGATGGGCGGCAGGCGACGGGAGGCGAAGCGTGCCGGGCCGGGGCGCCTACTCCCGGTACTCGCTTCGCTTGACGACGAACGAAACCACGAAGATCAAGAGAACGCGAAGAACAGGGCTTCGTGGCCTTCGTGCCTTCCGTTCTTCGTGGTCAAGACAAGCGAATTCCCGTTCTAGCGTGTCGCTGGTATTCGCACCTCGGCGTCGGGCCCGACGACCGTCGTCCACTCCCGCACCCGCCACTCCCTCACCAGGCCGTTCAGCACGTAGGGATCGGCCTCGGCGAACCGCTCCGCGACCCGCGCGGAGTCGCCCCGGAACAACAACACCGCCTGGTCGAGCGGGTTCGCCAGCACCCCGCCGAGCACGAGCTCGCCGCGCTCCACGGCGGCCGTCGCATGCGCGAGATGCGCGGCCCGGTAAGGCAGCCGCTTTTCCCCGTAGCCCTCGACCACGTCATAGAAGAGCAGATAGTGCATCCTGCCCGGTCCTCCCACGTTGAGCATTCTAGTCCCTCACCGTCCGCCCCGGGCGTGGGACCCCTTCTCTTTCATCCTCAATTCTCAATTCTCCAGTCCCACCTACCCGTTCGGCGGATGCGTGCCTGCGGGCGGCCGCGTAGTCTCGAAGGCATGACACCACAAACCCTCCAATCGCTCTCGGATCAACTTGCCGCGCTGGTCGAGTCGGCGGGGGGCGCGGTCGTGCAGGTCACGTCGCGCCACGGCCGCCCCGCGAGCGGGATCGTCTTCGACTCCGAACGCGTCCTAACGTCAGCGGTTGCCGTCGAGCGCGGCAACACGGTGAAGGTCCGCGACGCCGCGGGCGAGGTTCGAAAGGCAGAGCTCGTCGGGGCGGATCCCTCGAGCAGCCTCGCGGTGGTCCGCGTCGCCGGCCTTTCCGCGGGCGCGTTGCAGCGAGCGCCGGCGGTCAGGACGGGTCAGCTCGCGCTGTCGCTCAGCCGCACGTGGAGCGGCGCGCTCGCGGCGAGTGCGGGCATCGTGAGTGCCATTGGCGGCCCGCTCCGGACCGGCCGGGGCCCGGCTCTCGAGCAAGTGCTGCGCGCTGACGTCCGGGTACATCCGCTCGGCGCCGGCGGACCGCTGCTCGACGGGACGGGACAGATTCTTGCGGTGGCGACCGGCGCGATGCTGAGGGGCCAACCACTGTTCATCCCGGCAGCCACCGCGTGGCCGCTCGCGGAAGCCATCCAGGCCCACGGCCGCATCAAGCGCGGCTACCTGGGCGTCAGCGGCCAGCCGATCCCTCTGCCCGAGCGGCAGCGCGGCGGCCGGTCGCAACAGGGCGCGCTGCTCGTCGTCGGCGTCGCGGCAGGTTCACCGGCCGAGCAGGCAGGCGTACTGGTTGGCGACCTGATCGTCGGCTTCGACGGCCAGCCGGTCGAGGATCACGACGCGCTGCTCGCGCTGCTGGGATCGGAACGAATCGGGAAGGGCACGCCCACCGAGGTGAGCCGGGGTGGCGAGTTGCGAACGCTCACGGTTGTCGTCGGGGAGCGGTAAGGCAGCGAGGGCTCGACAAGCCTCAGGCCGCATGGCCCAGGGCTTCGTGGGACCCAGCGTAGAGGTCGAGGTACAGGGCTTCGCCGCAGTATGAGGTTCTTCGTCGTTGCCGCCTCGGCGTCCTCGCGGGAGAGGGTGCGGCGACTCCTGGCAGGGGCGGGGGGGCGGGTGGTCGGCGAAGGTGCGTCGGCGGAGGCAGCCCTGAACGCAGTGGAGGCAGACGTCATTCTCGTTGCCGATGCCGACCTGCTGGAACTTCACCCGGCTGGGGGGCGTGAATCACCGGCCGCGCTTGTCGTTCTCTCGGACGATTCGGCAACCGCTTCCGTGATGAGGGACATGGATCTCGCCGGCTGGGCAGTCCTGCCCCCCGACGCCACCGGTGAGGAGATGATGGCTGCGGGCGTGCTGGCGGTCGCCGGCCTGATCGTGCTGCCGCCCGAAGTGTTCGCGCCGACCGGCTCCGTCGCTACGCCGGGCCCCGACTTCAGCGAGGAAGACGGCGTTCCGTCGCCCGAATCGCTCACCGCCCGCGAGCGCGAGGTGCTCGAGCGACTGGCGGAGGGCTTGTCCAACAGGGAGATCGCGGCCGTGCTCGGCATCAGCGAGCACACGGCCAAGTTTCACGTCGCGTCCGTCCTGGCGAAACTCGGAGCGGCCAACCGCGCCGAGGCGGTGCGCCAGGGCATCCGGCGCGGATGGCTGACACTATGAGGCCCGTTCCATTCAGCGAACCCGACCGCTTCGACCAGGAGCCGCTCGACGCCTACTCACGCGCAGTGATCCAGGCCGTTCACACGGTTGGGCCTGCCGTCGTGAAGATCGAGGTGACGAGGCGGTCCCCTCGCACATCCCCGCGACCGCGCCGGCGCGACGAACAGCCAGACCGCGGGGCCGCGGGAGGGTCGGGGTTCGTCTTCACGCCCGACGGTCTCGTTCTCACCAACAGCCACGTGGTGGAGAGTGGGGCCCGCCTCGTGGTGACGCTGCCCGATGGGCGCGCCGCCGACGCCGACTTGGTCGGCGACGATCCGGAGACCGACCTGGCCGTCTTGAAGATCACCGCGCGCGGATCTCGGCGGTCGCCGTGCTGGGAGACTCCGCACGTCTCGTTCCAGGCCAGCTCGTGGTGGCCGTGGGGAACCCCTACGGCCTGCAGCACACCGTGACCGCCGGCGTCGTCAGCGCTCTCGGGCGGTCCCTGAGGGCCAGGTCGGGGCGCCTGATGGACAACATCATCCAGACCGACGCCGCGCTCAACCCCGGCAACTCGGGCGGCCCGCTGGTGGACACCCGGGGCCGGGTGGTCGGCGTCAACACCGCGATGATCATGGGGGGCCAGGGCCTGAGCTTCGCGGTGCCCATCAACACCGCGCGCCTCGTGATTCCCGCGCTGCTGCGGGACGGCTGCGTCAGGCGCAGCTACATCGGCATCGGTGTCCAGGATGTACCGCTGCTGCGGCGCGTGGTGCGCTTCTTCCAGCTGCCGGCGGAGAGCGGCGTGCTCGTCGTGTCGGTCGAGCCGGGAAGCCCCGCCGCGATGGCGGGGCTTCGCGAGGGCGACATCCTGATCGGCTGGTCTGGCGCGCCGGTCGCCGGCGCCGACGACCTGCACCGGGTGCTGAACGCGGAGCAGATCGGACAGCGGTCGGAGGTGACGCTCATACGCGGCGCCGATCAGCTGCGGCTGTCGATCGTGCCGAGCGAGGTGCCGCGGCGATAGCGTAGCTACTGCTTTTGACAGGCATCGCGCGCTCCTTTGTTGCGGGGACGCGGGTGACGGCGCCGGCATTGTAGACCCCGGCGCCCATGTACGCCAGGTGTGAAGGAGGCGACGCGAGAAGTTACGGCAAGGTCGGAGAGTGGGGGCCGCCCCCCGGGAGAGGGCCGGCGGCCAGTCGGTCGCCGGCCCGTCTCGATACGGAAGTGCGCCACCGGACACTCGGACACCGATCTACTGCGACCCGTCGGTCTTCGCCCAGTTGACGAACAGGCCGGCAACGGACCTTCCAAGCGCCACGCCCGCGGCGTTGTCCATCGGATAGTGGATTCCCGCCCAGATCCTCGAGTCGCCTGCCTCCTTTCCTATCGCACGGGCGACTTCGGCCCGCGTCGGGAAGAGGTAGGCGAGCATCTCCGACCTGGCACTGGAGAAGGTCGAGTGGTTCGACGGATAGCTTGGGAAGTTGGGCACGGGGAACAGCGGGACGACCCCCGGGTCGAGCTGGTGCGGTCGGAGATACCAGTAGGCGAACTTGCCGTCCTGGCTGGCAATGAACGCGTCGAACTGGGTCGCGGCCATCAGCGCGTAGACGCGGGCCGCGCGGGGCGGGTTTCGGTCGAGCCGGTCCTCGGCCATCCACTTGTCCGCCCACCGGTACGGCCACACCTGGAGGCCCTCGGGGCTCTGCCAGTAGAACGCCTTGTAGTTCGTCACGAACGTTCGCGGGAACGTCCGAACCGTCGCCACTTCCGCGAGCACGGCGGCGCTGTCGCAGGCAGGCGGCGCTGGTGGGCGGAACTGCGAAGCCGAGGCGAGCAGCAGCGGCGCCCAGTTCACGGCGGTCACATTACCCGGGTTCGTGCCGGTCCACATGCACGGTCCGGTGGGAACCGTGCCCGTCCAGGCCGCATCCGATCCGTCGGCGCGCGCCTTTGCGATCACCTGCCCGGCCACTCTCCGCCCCAACTCCATGCCGGCCGTGTAATCGCTTGGGAACTGCAGGCCCGCGAGCACCCTGGACCAACCCGCCTGCTCAGCCATGGCCTGGAAGTTCCCGGCCTCGGCGGGCAGGAAGTAGGCAAGGACTTCCGCTGCGGCTGACGCCACCGCGGCATGCTCGGACGGGTACGACGGGCTGTCCGGAACGGGTAGCGCGGTCGAGAGGTTGTGGTCCAGCTCGCTCGGCCGCTGCCGCTTGTAGAAGTACTTCGACTCCCACGCGGCGATGGTTGCGTCGTACATCGCCAGGGCGACGTACGTGTAGACGCGGTGCGGGTACTGAGTGGTGGGCGTTGCGGCGAGCACGCGGCTGTTGATCAGGTCGATCCACCGGTATCCCGGCGACCCGGCGTCCCAAAACGCGATCTGCTGCCGCGCGGCCTCGTCGTTCCGCCCGATCAAGTCGGCCATCGCCCTGAGTTCGGCCCTGGTTTCCGCGGCTCCCGGTGGGGGCTGCACTCGATTGTCCGCGCCGGACGAGATGACCCACGTGCGCCAGGTGCCGGCGTTTGGCTCGATTCCGCCGCGCGACGCGGGCTGTGCCTGCGCAGTGGGCACCGCGGTCAACAGCAACAATCCGACAACGAAGCAACGTCCTCTCATGCTGCGCCTCCAAGGTGGTGGGGGGCCATGCCTCGCCGCGCTCGAGACGGACAAGGCCGGGCGTGGAGGAAGTCGACCGGTCCGGCATGGGGCCCACAGGCGCGGGCTGCTGCGGTGCAAGGTGGATACCGATGCGGGCCGTCTTGGAAGATCCCCCCGCACCAACAATTTCGGTGGAAAGGTGGGCGCCCGGCGCCGGAGGTCGTATCGCGCCGCTACACGACTACCAGCGTGAAGGCTTCACCGAAGACATGTGATCTACCCCGAGTGTCAGTGGGTGGCGCCTCCCGGACTATACTGCGCCGGTCGAACCAGCTGATCGGTCCATCTCCGGAGTGCCGTCATGTCAAACCGCCGCCTGGCCTTGTGTGCTGCCCTCTTGCTGTTCGCCGCGCTCGCGTCGTTACCGGCCCAGGAAACACCTGAGGTGAAGCCGTCGTTGTTCGCCGGCATGAAGTGGCGGAGCATCGGCCCGCACCGCGCGAGCCGGACGGTCGCGGCCGCCGGCCACCGTCGCCAGCCCTACACCTTCTACATGGCGGCCGTGAACGGAGGCGTGTGGAAGACGACTGACGCGGGGCGCACGTGGGCGCCGATCTTCGACGATCAACCGACCGGGTCCGTCGGCTCCATCGCCGTCGCCCCCTCCGACCCCAACGTCGTCTACGTTGGGAGCGGCGAGGGACTGCACCGGCCCGACCTCTCGACCGGGGACGGCATTTACAGGTCGCTGGACGCGGGCCGCACGTGGACGCGTCTCGGCCTTCGCGACGCGCAGCAGATCCCGCGCATCGACGTAGACCCTCGCAACCCGAACCGCCTGTTCGTCGCCGCTCTCGGCCACCCGTACGGCCCCAACGAGGAACGCGGTATCTTCCGCTCGCTCGACGGCGGCAAGACGTTCCAGAAGGTGCTCTACAAGGACGAGAACACCGGCGGCAACGACGTGGACATCGACCCGGAGAACCCGAACGTCGTCTATGCCACGCTGTGGGAAGAGCGGCAGGGGCCGTGGGAGAACGCCGTGTGGGCCGGGACGGGCGGGGGGATCTTCAAGTCCACCGATGGCGGGACCACCTGGAAGCCGCTGACGACGGGGCTGCCACATGTCGTACAGGCCAACCTGGCCATCTCGTCCGCCGACCACCGGCGGCTCTACGCCAGCGTGGCCTACCTCGAGCAGCCCGGGACGAGCGCCAGCCGCGGTACCACCGGGATCTTCCGCAGCGACGATGCAGGACAGACCTGGACGCGCATCACGGCGGACACGCGGCCTTCGGGTCGAATCGGTGGCGGCGATCTGCCAATGCCGATCCCACATCCGAAGAACGTGGACACGGTGATCATGGCCGCGACGGTCTCCTGGAAGACGAGCGACGGCGGCAAGACCTGGGCCGCCTACAAGGGCGCGCCCGGCGGCGAGGACTACCAGAACGGCTGGATCAACCCGGACAACCCCGACATCATCCTGCTGGCAGCCGACCAGGGCGCGGTGGTCTCGCTCAATGGCGGGGAGTCGTGGAGTTCCTGGTACAACCAACCCACCGCGCAGCTGTATCACGTAGCCGCCGACAGCGCATTCCCCTACCGCGTCTGCAGCGGGCAACAGGAGAGCGGGTCGGTGTGCATTTCCAGCCGCGGGAACTACGGCGCAATCTCCGATCGCGACTGGCTCCCGGTGGGCGTGGACGAGTACGGCTACGTCGCCCCCGACCCGCTCAACCCGGACATCGTCTACGGAGGCCGCAGCGTCACGAGGTTCGACCGCCGCACGGGTCAGGTTTCGACGGTTGGACCGGGAGGCGGCCGCGGGGGCCCGGCGGCGCCAACGCCTGGGCCTACCCGGACCGTGCGGACCATGCCGGTGGTGTTCTCGCCGGTTGACAAGGTGTCGCTGTTCTTCGCCAACAACTACCTTTGGAAGACGATGGACGGCGGAGGCCATTGGACCCGCATCAGCCCCGACCTGACGCGAAAGACCTGGGAGACGCCGAAGAGCGTGGGCAAGTACGTCGGCGACGAGGCCGCGAAGCCCCAGCAGCGCGGTGTCATCTACACCGTCGCACCCTCCTACCAGGACACCCGCCGCATCTGGGTGGGCACCGACGACGGCCTGATCCAGGTGACCGCCGATGGCGGCTTGTCCTGGAAGGACGTCACCCCGCCTGCCGTCGGCCCCTGGGCCAAGGTTTCACTGATCGACGCCGGCCGCTTCGACGCGCTGACCGCGTACGCGGCGATCAACACGCTTCGCCTCGACGACATGCGGCCGCACATCTTCCGGACGCACGACGGCGGCGCAACCTGGACGGAAATCGCCGCGGGCATTCCCGCGGGCGAGACCGTGAACGCCGTGCGCGAGGACCCGAAGCGCAAGGGGCTGCTGTTCGCGGGAACGGAGCGCACCGTCTACGTGTCGTTCGACGATGGCGAGCACTGGCAGTCGCTGCGACTGAACATGGCGGCTTCGTCCGTGCGCGACCTGGTGGTGAAAGACGACGACCTGGTGGCGGCCACGCACGGGCGCGGGTTCTGGATCCTCGACGACATCACGCCGCTTCGGCAGGTGGATGCCGCGTCTGCAGCGCAGGAGGCGATCCTCTTCAAGCCCACGACCGCCTGGCGCGTGCGGTGGAACACCAGCACCGACATGCCGTGGCCCAAGGAGGAGCCGACCGGCGCCAATCCGCCCGACGGCGCGATCATCAACTACTACCTGAAAGACGCGCAGGCGGGCCCGGTGACGCTCGAGATCCTCGACGCCGGCGGCCGCCTGGTCCGGCGCTATTCGAGCGCGGACCCGGTTGCGGCAATCCCCGACCCCAAAGAAGCGCCCGTGCCGATCTTACTGGTACCGGCAGCCGCAGGCGGTGAGGACGTCGCCCGGCATGCACCGGTTCGTCTGGGACGTGCACTACCAGCCGCTGGGCGCGGCCGCGGGCGGCGGTCGGGGGGGCTGCCGATCCAGGGGATTCCGCACAACTCGCCGTCAGCGGCCACGACGCCGTGGGTGTCGCCGGGTACCTACAGTGTCACGTTGGCCGTTGGGGATAGGCGTTACTCGCAGCCGATCGCGGTGAAGCAGGACCCGCGCGTGAAGACACCGGCGGCCGTCATGCAGCAGGTGTACGCGCTGACCGATGCGATGTACTTCGGTGCGGTGGAGGCGCAGGAGGCGGCGGCCTCGATCGAGTCGTTGCGTGGCCAGGCCGCAAAGATCCAGGCCCAGGGGGCTGCAGCCCAGGCGCTCGCGGCCTTCGCGCAGAAGGCAACGGCACTCGAGGGCGAGCGGCCCGCAGCTGGCGGAGGCGGGCGGGGAGGGGCAGGGGCGGCCGGCGGGCGCGCGGGCGCCGCGGCGCCGCCATCCGCGCCCGACACCCTGCTTGGCGTGAGCTCGCTGCTCGCCGCTCAGATGAACAGCATGCAGGCGGCCGACGTGGCGCCAACGGCCATCACGCTGGAGAGCGTCAACACGGCGCTGCGCGCCGCCGAAGCGGTGCTGGCGCGATGGGGCTCCCTCAGGAACGTGGACCTGCCGGCCCTGAACGCGACATTGAAGGCGGCGGGGCTGCCGGTCATTGCGGTACCGAATTGAGAATTGGGAATTGAGAGGAAAGGCGGGGGACGAAGGCCGCGTCCATCATGCCCGAGCTGCCAGACATCATCGTCTACCAGGAGGCGCTGTCGCGACGGGTGACGGGCACGACCCTCGAGCGTGTCCGCCTCTCCAGCCCGTTTCTCCTGAGGACGGTGGAACCGCCGATTGAGAGCGTCGAAGGTCGCGGCGTTGCCGGCGTCGAGCGCATGGGCAAGCGGCTGGTCCTGGCTCTCGAGGGCGAGCTGTTTCTCGTCCTGCACCTGATGATTGCCGGCCGGCTGCACTGGAAGGACAAAGGAGCCCAGCCGCCGAAGAAGGTGGGCCTGGCCGCCTTCGACTTCACGACGGGGACGCTGACTCTCACCGAGGCGGGCAGCAGGAGGCGCGCCGCCCTGCACCTGCTCGGCTCGCGAGCGGCGCTGCAGGCGGTGGAGCGCGGTGGCATCGACGTGCTGGCCGCGTCACTGGAGGAGTTCGGGGCGAGGCTGAAGTCCGCGAACCACACCTTGAAGCGCAGCCTGACCGACCCGCGGCTGTTCAGCGGCATCGGGAACGCGTACTCGGACGAGATCCTCCACGCGGCTCGACTCTCGCCGCTGCAGCTCACCGGGAACCTGGACGAAGACGAGGTGTCGCGGTTGTACGGCGCGACGCGGCAAGTGCTGCAAGCCTGGATCGAGCGTCTCCGGGAGCAGGCCGGTGACGCCTTCCCCGAAAAGGTCACCGCGTTCCGGAAGGAGATGGCGGTGCACGGCCGCTTCCGGCAGCCGTGCCCGCGCTGCGGGGCCCCGATCCAGCGCATCGTCTACGCGGAGAACGAGGCCAACTATTGCCCCCGGTGCCAGACCGGCGGCCGGCTCCTCGCGGACCGCGCCCTCTCGCGGCTGCTGCGCGAGGACTGGCCGCGCCGGCTGGAGGAGTAGCGGGGGGCGACGGCCGCCTCCCTACTGCTTCGGGATGCCCGCGGCAAACCAGCTGCCGCCGCTGCTCACGATCAGGAGCACCGGGCTGGCGCAAGTCATGGGCGGGACGTCGCTCAGGAACCCCCCAATTCGGAAATCGCCGGCCTGGTCGAGCGGCACCAGCTCCGAGCTGAACGAGTCGGTGCCACAGAACAGCACCGCCCGCACGCTCGCGCCGCCATTCATCCCGATGTTGTTTCCACCCGCCAGCAGCAGGCCGCGGCCGTCAACCGCGATTCGTCCATCCGTCTGGATGCTCGCCTGCAGGCGGTCGATCACCCACGGCTGTCCGGCCGGCGGCACGTCCCGCACGACGTTCCGCACGCCGAGGCCCGTTGCCGCATCGACCCTCGAGACCGGGTTCACGCCAATCCCGCCGTCGAACTTGATCAGCAGCCCCTGGGCGGCAGCCAGGGGAACGAACGCCAGGAGCAGAGCCAGGGCCAGAGTCACTCGACGCATGCACACACCTCCTCGTGTTTGTGCGAGCGGGCTGTGCCAATGGTGTGCCACACTGGATCGGCGGGGACTCGGCAAACGCCTCGAGAAACGAGGCGCCGACGAGGCTCCGCCGCACGCGCCGCTCGCCGCACGTAAGTGCTTACGCCCCGCGTCGTCTCGCGGTTGAGCTTGAACGGGGCCGGCATCAGAAAGGCGTCGGGGAACTTGGCCACGGGCGAAACCTCGCCGCCCGCTTTCTTCTAGTGGTCGCGAGCCTTTTCGCGTCTGTATTTCGCAGTGATGGTCGAGAGCCGCCCACGCTCGTGTCGCGGCCCTGTTCTGTCAGCCCAGTGAGAGGAGTTCGTATGAGAAGAGGAGTCGCCGTCGGCGTCCTCGTCGTCCTCTGCCTCTGCCTGCCCGCCCTCGTGAGCGCGCAGACAGCCGTCGGGGTCAAGGGCGGTGTCGCGCTCAGCAACATCACCGGGGATACCGAGGAGCAGCCAGACTGGCTGGTCGGCTGGTCCGCCGGCGGCTTCGTTGGCATCCACCTGGTGCCGAGCCTGTATCTGCAGCCGGAGGTCCTCTACACGAGGAAGGGGTCGAAGTTCAAGGAGAGTGGGAACACCGCCAAGACCAACCTCGATTACGTCGAGTTGCCCGTGCTGCTGCGCTTTTCCCCGGAGGCGGCCAAGATAGGGATCGACCTGTTCGGCGGTATTGCACCCGCCGTGAGGACGAGGGCCAGGTTCGTCTTCGAAGCTGGGGGAGGGTTGGACGGGCTGGAGGACCTGGACACCGACATCTCGGATCTGATCACCAAGTGGGACGTCGGTGTCGTCGTGGGCGCAGGCTTCCACCTTGGGGGGTTCACGACCGAGTTCCGCTGGACCGAAGGGCTGATGAACGTGATCCAGGACCCCCAGTCGGGCGAGAGCGCCAAGAACCGGTCGGTCAGCGTGCTGATCGGATTACGGATGTAGACGACAGTCGAGTGGCCCTGTGGTCAGTGGTCAGAGGATCACGGCGTCGCGCGTGTACGACCGGCCATTGACCGCCTGGCGCGGCTCACTCCGCCCGCAGCGCGATGATCGGGTCGATCCGGCTCGCGCGGCGGGCGGGCAGCCAGACCGCGAACAGCGCGACGGTGGCGAGCAGGACGGGCACGGCCGTGAACACCAGCGGGTCCTTCGCGGTGACGCCATAAAGGAACGTCGTCATCAGGCGCCCGAGGCCAAAGGCTGCCGCGGCGCCAATCACGAGGCCTGTCAGCGCCAGGGCCATGCCCTGGAGGACCACCATCCTCCTCACGCGGCCGGCCGGCGCGCCGAGGGCCAGCCGAATGCCCAGCTCCTGCGTCCGCTGCTCCACGGAATAGGCCATCAGCCCGTAAATCCCTATCGCCGCCAGCAGCAGGGCCGCGCTCCCGAATACCGTCATGAGCCACATGTTGAACTTCTGACGCGACGTCGAGAGCGACACCACCTGGTCCATCGGCCTCACGTCCGTCACCGGCAGGCCGGTGGCCTGGCGGAGCTGCTCCTGGATGGCGGTGCTCATCGTCCGCGGGTCCGTTCGCGTCCGGACGACCCACGCCATCGGCGTCAGACGCAGGTTCAGCGCGTTTGCCGCGTCGGGCACCTGCGCCTGCGGAATGAACATGATCGGCTGCGGCTCGCTGTTCAGGCCCGCATCGCGGGTGTCGCCGACGATGCCGATGATCTGCCGGTCCGGTTCGGCTGGCGAACTCGCGCATGATCCCGCGACCGATGACGAGCCGGTCGTTCAGCGGGTCCGCCTTCGGCCAGAACTGCCGCGCCATTGCCTCGTTGATGATCACCGGCGGGCGAGCCCTGGCGCGCGTCCCGCTCGGTGAACGTCCTCCCGCGCTTGATCGGGATCTTGAAGACCTCGAAGTAGCCCGGCGACACGGTCAGCCATCCGCCGCCGCCGTGAAACGGCCCGTCGGTGAGCGGCCGCCCGACGACCTGGAAGGGCAGGCCGTAGCCGCCCTCGAGCGGCACGCAGCAGGTGGCGCTCGCGTTCTCGACGCCGGGCAGCGCGAGGAGGCGCTCCACTCCCGTGCGCACGAGCCGCTCGACGGCCTCCGACTCCTGGTACTGCGGGCCCGCCAGCGACATCCGCATCGTCAGGACGCCGCGGGCATCGAACCCCGGCTCGACACGTGAGAGGGCGACCGCCGTGCGGATCAGCAGCGCGGACCCGATCAGCAGCACCAGCGCCAGCGCGACTTCCGTCACGACCAGCACCGACCGGGCCTTGTTCTGCCGGAAGCCGGAGCCCGACCTGCCGCCGCCTTCCTTCAGCGTGGAGGCCAGGTCCACCTTGGCGGCCTGCAACGCCGGGATCAACCCGAAGAGCACGCCCGTGCCCACCGAGACCACGAGCGTGAACAGGAGCACCATCCAGTCGATCCCCACGAGCGCGCCGTTCTCTCCCACCCTCGGCAGGCCCGCCGTGTTGATCGACAGGAGCCCGCGGATGCCGGCCCACCCGAGGAGGAGCCCGAGCACGCCGCCGGCCAGCGAGAGGACCACGCTCTCCGTCAGCAGCTGGCTCATGATCCTCCCGCGCGACCCGCCGATGGCCGCCCTGATCGCAATCTCCCGCCGCCGCCCGGCCGCGCGCGCCAGCAGGAGGTTCGCGACGTTCGCGCAGGCGATCAGCAGCACCAGGCTGACGGCGCCGGCGATGACGAGCAGCGAGGATCTCGACGTTCCGGACGAGCGCCTCGCGGATCGGCTGCACGCTGAAGCTCCCGTTCTTGCCCAGCGCGTTCGGGAACTTGGCCCGGTACTCCGCGGCGGAGAGGTCGAGGCGGGCCCGCGCCTGTTCGAGCGAGACGCCGGGCTTGAGTCGTCCCGCCACCTGGAAGTAGTGGCCCTGGTCGCTGGTGTCCGGGGGGAGCTGGAAGGGCAGCCACACCTGCGGCGTCGGTCCGAACTCGCGGATGTCGAATTCGCCCAGCACCCCGACAATCGTGTAGGGCTCACCGCTCAGCGAAATCGTCTGACCGACCGCGCCAGGATCCCGGTTGAACCGGGAAGCCCAGAAGCTCTGACCGAGCACCACCGCGCGCGGACCGCCGGGCAGGTCTTCGTCGGCGGTGAAGGTGCGGCCGCGGGCCAGGCGCGCGCCGAAGAGGCGGAAGAACGCCTCCGAGACGCGCGCGGATCGGAGCTGTTCGGGGGCGCTGCCGCCCGTGTAGTTGACCACCCCGGTATTGAAGGCGGCCACGTCCTCCACCACCGCGGACTGCCGGCGGTAGTGCTGAAACTTCGCTGGAGAGGCCGCAGGGCCGGAGCCCTGCGGGGACGTGTTCATGAAGATCACGAACCGGTCGGGGTCGGGAACCGAGGCCGGCCTCAACAGCACGGCGTTCACCACGGAGAAGATCGCGGTGTTGGTGCCGATGCCCAGCGTCAGCGCGGCCACGGCGGCCAGCGTGAAGGCGGGGCTCTGGACGAACATCCGCAGCGCGTGCTTCAGGTCCTGCAACAGGTGGTCGAGCATGGCAGTGAGCAAGGGCGACGAATCGGGCCAAGGGGCCGGCAACAGGGTTGAGCTGGCCGCACCCGCAACAGGCGGCCAGCGTGATTCACCACGCGGCGGTGATTCCGAAGCCAATGATCATTTGACGAGCGGGGGCGGACGGCGGTTCGGTTGACGAGGGACGCGGGCAATCACAGCCGTGGCGTAACATGGAGCCAGCCATGCCGTACTCGCTCGACGCGGAGGTGCTCGTCACGACGATCGGCAAAACGGGCCGGGTGGTGGCGGTGGGGCGCGGCGGACGATACCGCGTGCTGGTCGGCGGCATCGAGGTCGCGTGCCGGGAGGGAGAGCTGCAGCCGCCTTCGCCTGGGACCGGCCGGCGAAGGACCGGGCACTCGGCCCACGTGCGCGAGGCAGGAACCAGCCAGGACCAGGTATCGGACGCGGCGCGCGCCCGCCTGGGCTCGATCGATCTGCACGGCGCGACCGTCGAAGAGGCGCTGCGCGCGGTGGAGATCCGGCTCGATGCGGCGATCCGGTCGGGCCTCGACCACCTCGACGTGATTCACGGGATCGGCACCGGCCGGATTCGGCAGGCCCTCCACCGCTTGCTGCGCGACATCGGCGCCGTGCGCCACTTCGAGGTGACGCGGGACAACCCGGGCGTGACGAGGGTGTACTTTTGAGACGCAAGACCAGCCACCCGATCCCCGCCCTGAAAGACGGGTGCCTGCTGCACGGGACCCCGCCCAGCCTCTGGGGCATCGTCCCCTCGAGGACCGGGATCGACGAAGCGCGGGAGATCCTGCGGGCGAAGGGCGTGTTGCGCGCCTGTCAGGAGTACCGGGCCGAGCGCACGGGTTCCACCGGGATCGCGTGCCACCCGCACTTCAACCTGAATCACGAGGACGGCCTGGTGAAGTTCGTCGAGTTCAGGCCGTCTCATCCCATCACGATCGCCGAGGTCATCGAGCGGCACGGCCCGCCGGAAGGCATCCTGTCCGTCTTCACGGATTTCCCGGACGGCAACATCTACACGGTGCTGCTCGTGTACCTACGAGCGGATCTGGACCACCCTGAGCCTGGCCGAGCAGGTGCCGAGGACCTACCGCGTGACGCCCGACACCATTGTCGCGCGCATCACGTACAACAAACCCTACCCCGCGGTTGTGAAGAGCGCGCACCGCGTGTCGTGGGGAGGCTACGGCGACTACCCCGCGACCGACGCGACAGGAGACTGAAAAGGTCTCAAGGCTTCAGCACGATCCTCAGCAGGTAGGGCACCACCAGCACCAGGGCGACGATCGCGAGGCCCAGTCTCCGCATGGTGCGGTTCACCACCTCGTCGCTCCCACCGCGCGCGACCACGTACCAGCGTCCCAGCGCCGCCAGCAAGATCAGGCCGCTGATCGTCGTGGCCACCGGATATGCCCAGACGTAGCGGTACCCCATCACGAATACAATCGCGGCGGCACACAGGAACATGAAACCAAGTTGCCTGGGTGGGACTTTCGTCATGGGCGGAGCCCTTTCTCCCGGTCATCGTGCCGTACGCCGAAGCTGCGGCCGCTCCTGGCGACGGGCGGCCGCCGACACTCTACCTCGCATTATCCACGAACACCGCCCGGTCGTTCATCACTGGGCACCGCCTTCACCCACAGGGCGGGCTGGCCCCGGTCCTCGCTTCGCTCGACGATGGACGAAACCACGAAGATCAAGAGAACACGAGGACAAAAGGGCTTGGTGGCCTTCCTGCCTGCCGTTCTTCGTGGTCAAGACGAGCGGATTCCCGTCAAACGTTGAGCGGGTTGCAGACGACCGCGTACACGAGTCCCAGTACGCCGAGGATGGCGCCGAGCTGCAGGTCCGGCACGATCTCCGTGAGCAGATAGAGGGCCGCTATGATGACCCCGAGATCCCAACAGGACATCTGAGCCCCATCCCCCAGCCCCGCGGACCATCCGGGCGGTCCGAAGTCGTTGCCCGGCGTCTGGCGAATCAGGACCGGGGCATTCGGCCGTCCCTCCCACTGCTCGATGCGATCGGCCTCCCGGTCGAACCACCGCCGAACGCCGCCCAGGCGCGGACACCCGTAACGCCGGACGTTCTCGATCGCGGCTGTCACCGTCTGGTGGTCCAGGTGTTGGGGGAGAGCCACACCGTAGTCGCGGCCGATGACAGATGCACGGCCCGGCCAGGCGTCGCGAAGACGGAGCGCGAGGGCGTCCACGCCTTCCTCGCCGACGCGCCGTTCGACCGCGCCCTTGATGCCCGCTGCCGGCGCGCGCGAGAGCACGAACGCGGTCAGCACCTCGGCGTTCGCGCCCAGGCGACGGAACGCGTGGGCGCGTTCGCGTCCGGGCACGCTCGCCAGCCGGCAGTTCCGCTTCGTGTCCTCCAAGAGATAGGTGAGGAACGAGTCCGGCGTGCCGGCCGGTCCCTGTTCCGCCGAGAACACCCGCGGCCCGATCATCGCAAGCGGCACACTTGCGAGACCAAGCCCACACAACGCCCGCCGTGTCGGATTCATAGCCGTCCTCCTCGTGCGTCTGTCGCTTTCAGCGCGGCCACGGTCGTCGTGCGCCGCGCTGCCCGACGCCACGAAGTGCAACGGAAGAGCCACCGAGACCGGGGTGTGCATCGTGTGTTTGCAGCAAGTTAGCGCCGCGATGGCGGCATTGAGGATGGCCGGGGGACAACTGCGGGAGCAGCGCCGCAACTGGCGTTGCGCCGGAATGCGGGAACGCGAAAGGAAGAAGACAGAAGACGAATGGGAGAAGACAGAATCGATGAAGACAGAAGGAGGGAGCAGGCGGACGGCACGCGGGAGGCGGGGTTGACCTCTGCGTTATGCTGGCGGAGGCCTCCGGTCAAAGGAGCGCACCATGCTGATCCGGTTGTTCCAGGTGTTGGCCGTCGTCACCGTCGTCGGCGGCAGCAGCGTGATCGGTTCGGGAGTCGCGTCTCCACCTCTCGCGATGCGCTCCCCATCGCGGGCCGTTGTGGGCGGCCCCGTCGGCGCCGCCAGCGCGCCGGCGCGGCCCCAGGTTCCGCCAGGCGCCACCGCCCCGCAGGCGCCCGGGCAGGGAAGGCCGGGCGCGCCGGCACGCGACGCCGCGCCGCCCACATCCGCCACCGGGACCGCCGTCATCGCGGGCCAGGTGGCGACGGCCGATGGGCGACCCGTTCGAAAGGCGACCGTCAGGGCCTCGGCCCCGGCGCTTCGCGAGGGCCGCTCTGCGGCCACCGACGCCAACGGCCGTTACGAGCTCACCGATCTCCCGGCGGGTCGCTACACGCTGTACGCGACCAAGAGCGGCTACCAGGGCATCAGCTTCGGCAGCACGGGGGAGGGCCTGCCGGGCAAGCCGATTGACGTCGCGGACAAGGCGCGCGTCGAGGGCATTGACTTCGTCCTGCCGCGCGCGTGCGTCATCACGGGTCACGTGTACGACGAGTTCGGCGAGCCGGCATCCGAGGTGAACATGGTGGCGGCGCTGGAGCGCTCGGTGGGGGGGCGGAGCCGCCTCATGCAGACCAGTGGCGGCCGCTCGAGCGACGACCGCGGCGAGTTCCGCCTCTTCAACCTGCGGCCCGGCGATTACGTCGTCTCGGGAGTCCTCCGGCAGCCCCTGCCCGGGAACACCGCGCCCCGGACCGAGGCCGATCGGGAAGGATACGCGGCCACGTACTACCCGGGAACACCCTCGCCGGCGGAGGCCCGCCGGGTCCCGTGCATCGCCGGGCAGGAGACCGCCGGCATCGACTTCGCGCTCGCGACGGTTAGAACGGTGCTAGTGTCGGGGCGCGTGCTCGATGCGCAAGGGCGCCCCGCATCCGGTTTCGTGTCGATCCGCCCGGCTCGCAGCGAGCTTGTCGGGATGATGCCGAGCGGTTCGGTCCGGCCGGATGGTAC
The DNA here is from genome assembly GCA_963744445.1 of uncultured Acidobacteriota bacterium. Taxonomy (GTDB): domain Bacteria; phylum Acidobacteriota; class Vicinamibacteria; order Vicinamibacterales; family Fen-181; genus CAVUTP01. The sequence goes on along the minus strand of CAVUTP010000003.1, from coordinate 101,808 downwards.
CTTCAATATTCCCGGCGTCGCCCCCGGCCAGTACTACATCCAGGCGATGAGCACAAACGCGGGCCCCACCGGTCCGCGCCAGTTCGCCAACCAACCGCTCAACGTCGCGGACACCGACATCACCGGCCTCGTGCTCCAACTGGGCCCGGGCGCGCGGCTCAGCGGCCGGGTGCTGATGGAAGGCCAGGACTCGTTCGACTTCCAGCGGTCGCCCGTCAGGGTCGGGCTCCAGCCGCTCGAGCCGGATTCGCCCGGCCCGATGATGGGCAACACTAACGCCATGGTCCAGCCTGACGGGTCGTTCGACCTCTCCGGCCTCTTCGGACAGTTCCTCGTGCGCGGGTACGGGCCTTCAAGCACGTGGCGGCTGAAAACGGTCCGGCTTGACGGCCGGGACGTCACGGACGTCCCACTCGACCTCCGCGGCAACATGGAAGTGAAGGACGTGGAGGTGGTCCTGACCAACCGCGTCAGCACGCTCACGGTGGCGGTGCAAGACGATTGGGGCGCGCCGGTGTCGGACGCAATGGTCATCGTCTTTGCCGACGATGCCGAGCGGTGGCGCTACCCGTCGCGGTTCGTGACGGTGGCGAGGCCGACGGCCGCCGCCGATCCGTACAAGATCACCACGCTCCCGCCGGGGCGGTACCTGGCTGCCGCGATTCCTTTCGACCCGCAGGCCGATCCCCTGGACCCGGCGCTGCTCGAGCGCCTGCGACCCGACGCCGAGCGGGTGACGTTGACGGACGGCGAGACGGTCACCCTGACCCTGAAGAAGAAGCTACTTCAGTAGTTCGTCCGATTCATGCATTCCGCATTCGGCATTTTCCATTTCTGCGATACTGGTTGACAGGCTCCCCCCGGCACCCCGCCGGGTCGGTTCGCCTGGAAGCGGAGGGCATCCGTGGACCAGAAAGCGCTGTTCTTGAAGTTCTGGGAGAAGGAAGCCGCGGCCACCAGGAAGGTGCTGTCGCGGATTCCCGAGGGCTCGGACTACCGGCCCGACCCGAAGTCGCGGACCGCGCGGGAGATTGCCTGGCTGATGGTCTACGAGGAGAAGTCGCTGGGCGACGGCCTCGAGAAGGGTGTGCTCGAGTGGAGCGACGTGCCGGCGCCGGCCACGATGGCCGAGGTCCTGCAGGCCTACGACCGCGAGCACGCCGAGGCGACGCGGAAGCTCCAGGCGGCGGACGCCGCGCGCTGGGAAGGGGAGGTCCCCTTCATGTACGGAGGCCAGGAGGTGATGCGGGCGCCGGGTTATGAAAGCGCCTGGGGCTTCCTGCTCGACCAGATCCATCACCGCGGCCAGATCTCGACCTACCTGCGGCCGATGGGGTCCACCGTGCCGCAGATCTACGGGCCGAGCGCGGACGAACCGATGTGAGTTGAACAGAGGACAGTGGGACAGTGGACGGTGGATCACGCGTGACGCGCTGACCACCGATCACTGGCCACTGTCCACTGGTCGGCCTAGCCCTTGTCCAGGATTCCCCTGAGTTCCGCCGCCAGCGCCTTGCTTTCCGTGTCGCCGGCCACCAGCTCGATCTCGGCCGCACTCGACACGCCGATCTTCAGCTCCACGGCCCGCGCGATCTGCTCCTGCTCGAAGATGCCCCGGCTCGTGATCGCCTGGTTGGCGCCAAGGTGCTTCAGCATGGCCAGGCCGACCGCGTCCACCGCCACGCGATCGTCGCCCGCGATCATGACGTTGCCGGCCTTGAGCTCGCCGCGGGACGGCCCGCCGTCGGTGAAGGCCGCGACGCCGTCGAGGACGATGAGCGACGGCTTGTAGGCGGCGTTGAGCTCCGCAATCATCCGGCGCATGTCGGGGGACTTGTGCATGCCGCCGCGGATGGGCTTGGGCGTGAGGCCTACCGACGACTTCAGCGACATGGTGAAGACGCCGCCGTACGCGTGCGTCTTGAGGCAGCACGTCGAGACGGTGTACTGGGAGTCCACGATCAGGCGGGGCAGTGCGAACCCGCTCGGCCAGTGGGCGGCGGTGAACGGGACCCAGTCCGCGTCGGCGATCTGCTCGTAGTCCACGATGTCGAACCGCAGGTCGCGCGCCAGGTCGAACGTCCCCTTCTTCTCCATCACGCCGCGTGTCTGCGGCGGGCCGCTCGATTCGCCGAGCGTGACGCTCCTGGCGTTCCGCTCCTGGAGTTCCTTCACCAGCTGCGCCAGGGTGTCGTTGTGCGTGGACCCCGGCGTGTCGTCGGCCGAGTTGAAGTTGGGCTTGAGCACCACCTTCTTGCCGCCGATGCCCTTGGGCGCCAGCAGCTTCAGCACGTCGGTCACGCCCTGCTTGCGGTCCGTGGTCCGCACGACCGCCACACGGCTGCGCGCGGGGGCCAGCATCCCGGCCAGCACGTCGGACGCCGCCAGGGGCGCCAGGGCCAGGCCGGCCGAAACGGTGCGGACGAAATCACGGCGGGGATAAACCTTGGGACGATACGACATCGCTGCCTCCTGCTCGCCTACGGTGGGTCTCGCTCGTGCTTCGCTGCTGCCCGCGTAGTCTACACGAGGCAACCACGAAGGCCACGAGGGACACGAAGAAGATCACGCTGGCATACCGACCGACCACGGTTTGAACCACCAAGGATCACCAAGGAGATCACGCCGAGGGCGGGCCTCGGCCGCCGCTAGCGCGGCGCAGCGGGCGTGGGTACCGTAGGCAAACATGCGGGAAGTCGGTGGCATGCTTGCCTGCGGTACCCCGCCCCACGTCGGGCGGCGACAGCGTCGCCGCCCAGCCGAGGACCGCTTGTGCCTCCGTGAGCTCCGTGTATCTTGGTGGTTGTCGATCTTCGTGGTCGTCGTGAGCTTCGTGGTGAATTCGTCACGTGAGCCGCCAAGTTAAAGCCAGGAGCCAGCTGAAGAGCCTGGCGGCCGGCATCGGGAGCCTTGCCGCCCGTGGGATCGCCCCGTCCCGGAAGCGGACAGCGCCCTGGCCCGGGCGGCGCGTCTAATTCCCGCAAGTCGTTGCCTGCACTGGCCCGCGCGGCCGGCACGGTCCCTGCTCTGCCGCCCGCATGCCTGACATGCGCTTTGTCTTCCGGGCACTCGCCCGCACGCCGGGATTCAGCGCCACCGTGATTCTCGCCCTTGCCGTGGGCATCGGCGCCACCACAGCCATCTTCAGCCTGGTGAACGGCGTGCTCCTGCGGCCGCTGCCGTATCAGGCGCCTGAGCAGCTGGTGATGGTCTGGCAGGACTTGACCGCGCGCGGCGGTCCGGCCGACGAGTGGGCCTCGCCGGGCAACGTGCGCGACTGGCAGCAGCAGCGCGACGTCTTCTCGTCCCTCGCTGCAATGACCGGCTGGAGCGCCGCGTTGTCGCTCGACGGCCAGCAGCCGGAGGCGGTGAGCGGCGAGCAGGTGACGTGGCGGTACTTCGCGACGCTCGGCATCGCCCCGCAGCTCGGACGGGATTTCCGCGAGGCGGACGATGTGCCGGGCGCGGCGCGCGTGGTCATCCTCGGCGACGAGCTGTGGCGGTCCCGTTTCGGCGGCGACCGTGGCGTCCTCGGGCGATCCGTCGTGCTGGCCGGCGAGCCGCACGAGGTGATCGGTGTCGCGCCCCGGGGCACTTCCGGCGTGCTGGACGCGGAGGCCCAGATGTGGCGTCCGCGTCGCCTGGACCTGGCCGAGGCCACCTACAACAGCATCTTCCTGCGTGTCGTGGCGCGCCTGGCCGACGGCGTCACGCTCGACGCCGCCCAGGCCCGCGTGAAGGTGGTCGCGCGGGCGCTCGAGGGGCAGCACCCGGATCTTCGACAGCAGGGAATCAACGTGCAGCGGGCGCACGACTGGATCGTCGGCGACTCCCGACTGCCGCTGCTGGTGCTGATGGCCGCGGTCCTGGCGCTGCTGGCACTGACGGTCGCGAACATCGCCAACCTGCTGCTCGCGCGCGCCAGCGCGCGCGAGCGCGAGATGTCGATTCGCGCGGCCATCGGCGCAAGCCGCGGCCGGCTGATGCGCCTGCTCCTGCTCGAGAGCGTGACGCTGTCGCTCGCGGGCGGGGTCCTGGGGACGATCTTCGCGTCGTGGGCGCTCGACGGGCTGGTCGGCCTCGTGTCGGACGTGCTGCCCCGGGCGGCGGAGGTGTCCCTCGACCGCCAGGTCCTGCTCTTCACGGCAACGCTGGCCGCGCTCACCGGCCTCCTGTTCGGCCTCGCGCCGGCCGCGCAGTCCTCGCGGCCGGACCTGCAGTCGCCGTTGCGCGACAGCGTCCGCGTAGGGTCGCCGCGCGGGCAGCGCGTGCGCAAGGTCCTGGTGGTGGCGCAGGTCGCGCTGGCGCTCGTGATGCTCGTTTCGGCGGCGCTGATCGTCCGAAGCTTCTCGGGGCTGCGGCAGGCGGACCTGGGATTCGAGCCGGAGGGCGTCGCGACGGGCCGCGTCGCGCTTGCCGGCGCCGGCTACCGCACGCGCGCGGAGGTCCTTGGGTTCCTCAGGCAGCTCGAGGAGCGGCTGCCCGCGCGTGCCGGGCGCTGCCAGCGCGGCCTTCACGTCGGTGCTCCCGCTCTCCCCGGGCGGCGACAGCGACATGGACTTCCTGATTGCCGGAAAGCCGGAGCTCGAGGCGAACGGACGGGCTCGGGTGTCGTGGTACCGCTCGGTGAGCGCCGGCTACTTCACCACCATGGGGATGCGGATGGCGCGGGGGCGGGCGATGGCTCCCAACGCGGCCGAGGCCGTGGTGAACGAGGCGTTCGCGCGGCGGTTCTGGCCCAACGAGAATGCCGTCGGCGGACAGATTGTGCTGGAGAGGAACGGGCCGCCGCTCACCGTGGTCGGTATCGTCGCGGACGCGAAGACACGAGGGCCGCGCAGCGAAACGCGCAACGAGATGTTCCTCCCGTACCAGTTCATGCCCGAAGGCGGCTACGTGATCGTGCTCCGGGCGAAGGACGGCATCGAACCGTCCTCGCTGGTCCCCGCGCTGCGCGCGCTGCTTGCCTCGATCGACCGCCGGCTGCCGCTATCCGGCGCCGGCGACGCTGCAGGAGCTGCACGCGGAGGCGTTGGCGCAGCCGCGGCTGCTGGCGACGCTGCTTGGCGCGTTCGCCGTCTCGGCGCTCTTCCTGGCGCTGCTCGGCATCTACGGCGTGGTCGCCTATGCCGTGGGGCACCGGACGACCGAGATTGGCGTGAGGCTCGCGCTGGGCGCGACGCCGCGCCAGGTGGTGAGCCTTGTCGTGGGCGACGGGGTGAAGCTGGGGCTGGCCGGGCTGGTGCTGGGCGTCGCCGGGGGACTGGCGGTCACCGCGACGCTCGGGACACTGCTCTACGGTGTCGCGCCGCATGATCCGGTGACCTACGTCTTGGCGGCGGTCGTCATCTTCGCAACCGCGGCGCTCGGCAGCTGGCTGCCGGCGCGCCGCGCCTCGCGCATCCCGCCGACGGAAGCGCTCAGGGGATAGGACAGCCGCGGCGTCAGAACCGGTACAGGTACGACGCCTTGAAGAACAGCCCGCGCTGCGTGGTGAGGTACTCGCCCTGAGCGGGACCCAGCGGCCGTCGATGTAGGCGCGCTGCTCGAGGAGCGAGCCGTAGCCGGCGAACAGCACGGTCCCGGGCCGAAGCTCGTAGGAGGCGAGGAAGTCGGCGAGGACGACGCTTGCGCTGGCTGTCGAACTGCAGGATGGCGCGCAGGAAGAAGTACTTGTTGAACTGGTAGATCGTGCGGGTATTGAGGATCCTGCACGTCGTAGACCGGCTCGCCGGTGTCGGCGCGGTCGAAGTTGACGAAGGTGGCCGACACGCGTCTGTGAGAACTGCGACGTCGGCTCGAACGAAACGCCGAGGCCGGTTTGCGTGGACCAGCCCTGGAACGGCGCGAGCGGATCGTAGAACGTGGCGTAGCCCTCGGTGTATCGGCCGTCCACGTTCAGCCACCGCAACAGCTGCGCGTTTCCCTGCACCCGCGTCTTGCCCATCTTGAACTGCTGGCCCTGCCCACGGCTCCTCGCCGAAGAACTGGTCGATCCGGAAGAACCCCTGCCGCGTGAGGTTGAAGCGGAAGCCGGCCACGGTCAGGTGTTCCTCGCCGCGCGCGATCCGGTCGCGGCCGTGCTGGCTGAACACGAAGGGCGAGACGCGGTGCAGCCACGGCGTTCGCTTCTTGTCGGGGTAGAAGTTGTAGCCGGCGAAGACCCAGCCGCGCGTGATGCCCGTCTGGTTGTAGAACGCGGTGTCCATCTGGAAGCTCGCGGTCGTAGTGCTCGCCGAACGCCTGCAAGTTGACGCGGCGCGTGTTGAACATGTAGGTCGCGTGCGCGCCGGCGCCGCGCTGTCGTGCTGCCGCCGTCCGGCGTCTGCGACGCCGTGTAGAGCGCCATGCCCATCACGCGCTGCCGCTTGTCGATCGTCAGCGAGACGTCGGCGCCGCCGGCCTGGTTGCTGCCGCCGCGCAAACCGCGTGTCGGTGTAGATCGATCCGATGTACGAGCCGCCGCCCAGGCTGTAGGTGGCGCGCGCGATGTTGAACGTCTTGTGCTTCCCCTCGTACGGGTTGATCGCGCCCGTCCAGCACGTCGTCCCGGCGCCTCGTCCGAGGCGGAAATCGAGCCGAACGTCACCTTCCCGGGCTGGCCGTGACCTTCGCGCCGATCACCGGGTCGACGATGCGCCGGGTGTGGACGGCCGTCTGCATGTTGGCGTCGCCGCCCGGGCCGGCCACGGAGAACAAGTCGCTGCCCTCCATGAAGAACGGCCGCTTCTCCGAGAAGAACACCGGGTAGCGCTGGTTCACCTCCACCTGGAACGCGTCGCTCTCGACCTGGCTGAAGTCCGGGTTGATGGTCGCGTCGATGGTCACGGCCGACGTGATCCCCAGCTTGGCGCTCAGGCCGGCCTCCGGGTCGCCGTCCGCGTCGCCGAACCGCGACGGCGTCTGCGCGTCTGGCCGGCTGCGAAGGTGGCCGACGGGATCACTTCGCGAGTGCGGCGGTCCTTCAGGTCGGTGAAGACCATCGTGCGTGGCGGTCGAAGTATGGACTTGCCGGGCGGCAGGTCGGGCCACGAAACCGAGACGCCCAGCCGGCTGACGCGCCGCCAGAAGATCATGCCCATCGCCGACGCGGTCGCCGCCCTTGAAGCGGATGCTCGTCGAGCGGCAAGCGCAGCTCCACGTTGTAGCCGGTCGGCGTCACCGCGCCGGCGCTCTCCCACACCCAGTCGGGCCCGCTGTCCTCGCCCGAGCCCGCGCCGGTCAGGATGTCTCCCTGCATCCCCGAGGGGTTCACGAACATGTCGTACGACACCTGGCGGGTGCCGAGCGAGTCGAGCGAGAGCCCCACCCAGTCGTCGTTGAACAGCGAGTCGCGGCGCCGGATGCCCGTCTTGATCTTGCCAGGGCTCGGGGTCGCTGCAGCGGAACGCGACGTAGAGGTAGCGGTCGTCGTAGCCCACCCACACGTCGGTCTTCTGCGTGATGCGTTCGCCAGGCATCGGGTTGTACGAGAGCCAGTCGCCAAGCGCGAGCGGAGGTTGCGACCACGCCGCCTCGTCCAGCGAGCCGTCGAGGACGGGTGCCGTGTCGAGGCGGGTTGCCACGACTTCCTTCGGCGCCGCAGGTTTCTTTTCGGGGGAAGACTCGCCGGAACCGGCCGAGACGGGCCACGGACCAGCCAGGAGCATCGTCAGCAGGGCAATTAAAGGGGAGGTCGCTCGTCTTGACCACGAAGGACGGAAGCCACGAAGGCCACAAAGCCTCTCTGTCTTCGTGTTCTTTTGATCTTCGTGGTTTCGTACGTCGTCAGGCGAAGCGAGTACTGGAACTAAGCGGACGGACATGGTCCTCCGGAGGTTACGTCCTTCTTAGACGGGAGGGGGGGCGACAAGGTTTGCAGGACGAGCTCGAGGGTGAATGCACAATGCAAATGCACCATGGAAAATGCGGAGTGCGCAACGCGCAAGCAAATGCAAAATGCAGAATGGAGGATGGAGACAACGTCGTGCGAGAATCGGATGAGGGCTCTCCACATGACCCGCATGCTCGCAGCGCTCGTGCTGTCCTCGCTCGTCCTCTCTGCGTCGGTGAGCCGGGAGCCGTTCGACAATCCCCGCCAGCTATCTACCCCTGCCGCGGAGGGTAGCCTGGCGCCACAGCTGGCGACCGGCCCCGACGGCCGCGTTTTCCTCAGCTGGCTCGAACCAAGGCAGGGCGGCGGTCACCGCTTCCGCTTCGCGTCGTGGCATGAGCAGGGCTGGTCCGAGCCGCGTACGATTCACGAGGGCGGTGACCTGGTGGCCAACTGGGCCGACGTGCCGGCGGTCTTTGCGGGGACGGACGGCACGCTCGTGGCGCACTGGCTTCAGCAAATGCCGGGCGGGAAGTACGCGTACGGCATCCGGATGCGCACGTCCAGCGACGGCGGCGCAACGTGGTCCGGCTCGTTCACCCCTCACCGCGACGAGTCGGCCACCGAGCACGGCTTCGTGTCGTTCGTGGACTGGCCCGCCGGAGGTGTGGGCGCCATATGGCTCGACGGCCGGCAGACGCAGCCGGGGGGGCATGATGGCGGTCACGCGGAGTCCGGCGCGATGTCGCTTCGGGCAACCACGATCAGGTCGCCCTCCACACTTGGCGACGACGTCCTCATCGACGACCGCGTCTGCGACTGCTGCCCGACGGCGGCCGCGAGGTCGGCGGACGGAGTCGTGGTCGCCTACCGCGATCGCAACGGCGCCGAGATCCGGGACATCCACGTCGCCCGCTACTCGAACGGCAAGTGGGGCAGGGGACGGCCGGTTCATGACGATGGGTGGGAGACCGCGGCGTGCCCGGTGAATGGCCCTGCCTTGTCGGCCGACGGCCGCCGGGTTGCGCTGGCCTGGTTCACCGCTGCCGGCGGTCAACCTCGTGTGAAGGTGGCCTTTTCGTCGGACGGCGGCGCGACGTTCGGCCGGCCGGTCACGGTGAACGACGCGACGACGCTCGGCCGGGTGGATGTCGAGTGGCTGACCGACGGCAGCGCGCTGGCGGTGTGGCTGGAGTCGGAGGGAGAGCAGATGAACGTTCGCGCGAGGCCTGTCTTTCCGGATGGGCGGCTCGGGGCAGCGCGGACGGTCGCCCGCGTCGCCGGCACCCGGGCGAGCGGGTACCCGAGGGTCGTCCGGAGCGGCCGCGACCTGATCTTCGCGTGGCGGACGGCGGAGCCGAAACCGGGCATCGCGACGGCGGTGGCCCGGCTGCGCTGACGCAAGTGACGGACTTGGTTGTCAGGTGGCGATTGACGACTTGGCAATTGTCCATTTCGGCAAGTGTCATTTGGTAACTGTCCATTTGGCCGGCAGCCGGCTCTGTTACCTGGTCATTTGCCCCCTTGCTCCCTGACGCCCTTCGCGGTGCAAGGTGCCCCTGGCCAATCGGCACAACTACTGCATCCCGCTGTCCATTCACCCAAAAGGCGTCACGATGGCAGACACACAGCCCACGAGTGTCGGCGTTTCACCCTCGGATCTTGACGCCCTTGTCGATCGACTGGCGGCACACCGGACGATCGGGCACGCCCCTCGACGCGACCTCGAGTGGCTTGCGGCACACGGCCACATCCGCTCCTTCGCGGTCGGTGAGGCCATCGGTCACAAGGACGAGCGCATCGACGAGATGATCGTCGTCTTGTCGGGCCGCATCTCCATCTTCTTCACGCAGGGCGGCGCGCGGCACAAGTTCCTCGAGTGGCGCGCGGGTGACGTGACGGGCCTGCTGCCGTACTCGAGGTTGGTGGCGTCACCCGGCGACAGCCAGGTGGAGGAGCCATCCGAGGTGCTCTCGATCCCGCGGGAGGAGATGCCCGCGATGATCCGGGACTGCCACGAGCTGACGGCGATTCTCGTCCACGTGATGCTCGACCGCGCCCGGGTCTTCACCTCCACCATGCTCCACGACGAGAAGCTCAAGTCGCTCGGCAAGCTTGCGGCTGGGCTGGCGCACGAGCTCAACAACCCGGCCGCCGCCATCAAGCGATCCGCGAAGCTCCTCCCGCGGAGCGTGACCGCGATGGAGACGGCCGCCAGGGCGGTTGGCGGAGCCGGCTTGACGCCGGAAGAGCTGGACGAAATGACGCTCGTCCGCGACGCCTGCGTGGTGACGCCCCTGAACGCGGTGAGATCGCCCCTGGCGGAATCCGAGTGGGAGGACGCGCTCGCGGACTGGCTGGCGGCGCACGGCGTGGACGAGGGCGTCGCCGAAGCGCTTGCACCATCACCCGTCACGCTCGACGTGCTGGATCGGCTGGCCGGCGCCCTCCGGGCAGAGGTCCTGGAGCCCGCCGTCCGGTGGGTGGCGGCGGATTGTTCCGTGCGGTCCCTTGCCAGCGAGGTCGAGCAGGCGGCCACCCGGATCTCGGACCTGGTCACCGCCGTGCGGGGCTTCACGCAGGTGGATGCCACGCGGGCGCCCCAGGCCGTAGACGTGGCCGAGGGCCTGCGGCAAACGCTCGCCGTTCTGCGGGGCAAGGCGCGGGAGAAGTCGGTCGGGACGTCGGTGGTCGTGGAGGACGGCTTGCCGATGGTCCGCGGCGTTGGTGCCGAATTGAACCAGGTGTGGGCCAACCTGATCGACAACGCGCTCGACGCGGTACCGCAGGGCGGCAGCGTCGAGGTGTTCGCCAAGCGCGCGCTGGAGCCGCTGCCGGCCCGTGTGCCAGGCCAGCCGGGCGAGTCCAATGACTGCGGCCCCGGTTCGGTGGTGGTCCAGGTGATCGACAACGGCGCCGGCATCCCCGAGGATGTCCGCGACCGCATCTTCGATCCGTTCTTCACCACGAAGGACGTCGGCAAAGGCACGGGCCTCGGCCTCGACATCGTCCGGCGCCTGGTGGCGCGGCACGACGGCGACATCCGGGTGGAGTCGCGACCGGGGCGGACGGAGTTTTCCGTCGTGCTGCCGGCGGCGGACAACACGCAGGCGGAGGGCGGGGGGCGGAGGGCGGGGGGGAGTGTGAAGTCGAAAGTGCATAGTGCAAAGTGCATAGTGCAAAATGCAAAGTGCAGGATGCCCTGCGCCTTGACCGGGTCTGAATTCTCCAATGGGTAAGCCCGTAATTCTCGCCGTAGACGACGACCCGCAGGTGCTGGCGGCATTCCGCCGGGACCTTCGTTCGCGATACCGGAACGAATACAGCATCCTGGGCGCGGCTTCGGGGCCCGCGGCGCTGGACGTGCTGCGGGAGCTGAAGTCGCGGGGCGATGCGCTGGCGATGATCATCAGCGACCAGCGCATGCCGGCGATGCTGGGGATCGAGTTGCTCGCGCAATCGCGCGACCTCTACCCGGTTGCGCGCCGGATGCTGCTCACCGCCTACTCGGACATCGACGCGGCGGTGAAGGGCATCAACCAGGCGCACCTCGACTACTACCTGTCGAAACCCTGGGACCCGCCGGAGGAGTGCCTGTTCCCGCCGCTGGACGATCTCCTCGACGCCTGGCAGGTGGAGCATCAGCCGGAGGCAACCGGGCTGCGGCTGGTCGGGCACCAGTGGTCCCCGCGTTCGCACGCGGTGAAGGACTTCCTCGCGGGCAATCTCATCCCGTATCACTGGATCGACGCGGCGCGCGACCCGGCGGCCGCCGTGCTGCTCGAGGCGGCGGGCGTTGGGGCCGAGGAACTGCCGGTCCTCCTCTTCGAGGACGGCACCGTGCTTCGGAACCCCGAGTTGCGGGAACTGGCTGCGAAGCTCGGCCGGCCCGTGACGGCAGAACACCCCCTGTACGACCTCGTCATCGTCGGGGCCGGACCAGCGGGCCTGGCCGCGGCGGTCTACGGCGCGTCGGAGGGGCTGCGAACGCTGCTGTTCGACCGGCTTGGACCCGGCGGGCAGGCGGGGACCAGCTCCCGAATCGAGAACTACCTCGGATTCCCCGCGGGCGTGAGCGGCAGCGAGCTGACGCGCCGGGCGGTGGCGCAGGCGCGGCGCCTGGGGGCGGAGTTCCTCGCGCCGCTCGAGGTCACGGAGCTGACGATCGACGCGGGCTACAAGCGCATCCAGATGGGTGACGGCAAGGAGGTCGTGACGCCGGCGCTGGTGATCGCCACGGGGATGACGTACCGCGAGCACGAAGCGCAGGGGATTTGCGATTACACCGGCGCCGGGGTCTACTACGGCGCCGCCACCATCGAGGCGCAGGCGGTGAGGGGCGGCCGGGTCCTGATCGTGGGCGGCGGCAACTCGGCGGGGCAGAGCGCGATGCACCTGGCGCGTTTTGCGAAGGACGTGCAGATCGTCATCCGGCGCGAGAGCCTCCGCGACACCATGTCGCACTACCTGATCCAGCAGATCGCGGAGACACCCAACATCCGGCTCCGGCCGTGCACGGTCCTGACGCGGGTGGAGGGCGAAGGCCACCTCGAGCGCGTCGAGCTGCACGCCGCCGACACGAACACGCGGTCGGTGGAGCCGATGGATGCGGTGTTCATCTTCATCGGCACGCGGCCGCACGCCGACTGGCTGCCGCCCGACGTGCTGCGCGATCAGAAGGGATTCGTGCTGACCGGCCGCGACGCGGCGGCGGACCCTGCGTTCGGCCGGACGTGGAAGGAGCCGCGCGAGCCGCTGCTGTTCGAGACGAGCGTGCCGGGCATCTTCGCGGCGGGCGACGTCCGATCGGGCGCGATGAACCGGGTGGCGTCAGCGGTGGGCGAGGGCTCGATGGTCGTGCGGCTGGTGCACGAGTACCTGGCGCTGCCGTAGGCGAGCTCGCTTGACGAGCGAAGAGTCTGTTGCACTGTCAGGGGGCCAGGGAGCAACTGACCAGGGTGGCAATTTGTTGCCTGCCAAGTAGACAGTTGCCAAGTGGTCAATTGCCAAGTGATCCTGACCTCACCGAGCGTCAGGACCTTCCGCGCGAGGTACAGCATCCGGATCGGCTGGCCTTTCAGCCGGCGCTGGACCCTCGTCGAGACCAGCTGCAAGCCGGCCTTCTTCAACATCCGCCGCAGGTCCGCCTTCTCGAACGCACGCGTTTGCACGGTGACCTCGCGACGCTCGTAGAGCCGTCCCTTCTTCACGAACCAGAGCTGGTGGAACGTGGCGACATGCCGCCGGCGGTCGTACTCGTTGTAGGCCATGCAGTAGCTGTCGCGGACGGGGAACAGCTTCTCCGACGTCGCCAGCCAGCGCAGGAAGTAGTCGGTGTTCAGGTCGAACTGGAACAGGCCGCCGCCGTTCAGTATGCGGCCGACATTCACGAAGATCTTCTGCAGGTCGCGCGAGTCGAGCACGTGGTTGAGCGCGTCGAACTGGCAGGTGACGGCGTCCGCCCGTTCCTCGATGTCGAGCGCCGCGAGTTCCTGGCGGTACCAGCGGATTCGGTTCGACTTCTTTCGCGCCTCGCGGAGCATGGCCTCCGAGCGATCGACGCCCACGACGGTCCACCCCCGTTCGAGCCAGGGCAGCGCGGTGTTCCCCGTGCCGCACGCAAGATCCACGAGCACCCGGCCCCGCACGCGGTAACGCTTGACGGCGGCGGCGAGTGCGTCCACCCACTCGTAGTAGAACGCCTGCAGCGCGGGGCCTCCGTCATGGCATCGTACATGTTCGCGAGTGGCACGTAGGGGTCGGTCATAGTGTTGGTCCACTGCGATCCAGGACTGTCAGCTCTCGGTGACGAGACGCCTGGGGAGCGGGCGCATCGCCTCCCTCGCCGGGCTCCGCAGGCCGGGAACACCTCCTCGCGGTGCGCCGGTTTCCGGTTTTCTGCGTCCGGCTGGCGCTACCCGCCTGCGATCAACCGCTTCGCGCCCAGCCGGAGGAAACCTGGCGCAGCCGCTCGTCGTGTTCCGGCGAAGCACGCGCGGCCAGCTGCGCACGGCTCGTTCGCCGACGCGCCCGCTCCCTTGACGGCGCGCAGGCGTGATCCGGCATCGACTAGCCACCAGCCACTTGCCACCAGCCACTACTTGTGTCCCAGGTATTCCACCGCCAGCCCCGCCAACGCCCGCACTCCCGTCACCAGCGCGGCTTCGTCCACGAAGAACCGCGGCGAGTGGTTCGGCTCCACCGTCTTCGGGTCCGCGCCCTTGGGCGTCACGCCCAGGAAGAAGAACACGCCAGGAGCCTTGCGCTGGTACTCCGAAAAGTCCTCGGACGTCGTCGTGACCGGCGCGTTGGCGTCCACGCCGGCCGCGGCGGCGCGCTTCAGCACCGGCAGCATCCGCTCCGTCAGCTCGGGATCGTTGTAGGTGATCGGGTTGCCCGGGGTGAACGAGACCTCCGCGGTGGCGCCCGCCGATTCCGCGATGTTGACTGCCGTTCGTCGGACGCGTTCCTGGATGGTCTCGCGCATCCCGGGGTCGAACGTCCTCATCGTCCCGGCCATCGTGACCTCGTCCGGGATGATGTTCGTCCGGTTGCCGCCCTGGATCATGCCCAGCGTCAGCACCGCGGGCGCCGTGGTCAGGTTCGCCTGCCGGCTGATGATCGTCTGCAGGCCCAGGACGATCTGCGAGGCCACGACGATCGGGTCCACGCCCTCCCAGGGCAGCGCGCCGTGTGTCTGGCGGCCGCGGACCGTGATGCGGACCGTGTCGCCCGATGCCATGATCCCGGCGGGCCGCACGCGGATGGCCCCCGACTCGAACGGGAAGACGTGCAGGCCGAAGACCGCGTCCACCTTCGGGTTGTCGAGCGCGCCCTCCTTGATCATCACCTCGGCGCCGCCCTCTTCGCCCGTTGGCGCGCCTTCCTCGGCGGGCTGGAAGAGAAACACGACCGTGCCGGGCAGGTCCGCCTTCATGCCCGCGAGGACCTCGGCGGCGCCCATGAGCATCGACATGTGCGCGTCGTGGCCGCACGCGTGCATCACGCCCACCTCGCGGCCGTTGTAGTCGGCGCGGACGGTGGACTTGAACGGCAAATCCAGTTCCTCGGTGACCGGCAGCGCGTCCATGTCGGCGCGAAGCGCCACCACCGGTCCCGGCTTCCCGCCGCGCAGAATTCCCACGACACCGGTCTTCGCGACCCCGGTGCGGACCTCGATGCCGAGGGCTCGCAGGTGGGCCGCGATGACGCCGGATGTGCGGACCTCGCGGTTGCCCAGCTCCGGGTGCTGGTGGAAGTCGCGCCGCCAGGTGACTACCTTCGGCATGACAGCGGCCGCGGCACGATCGACGCGATCGAGCAGCGGGTTGCCTGCTGCAGGCTGGGCCGAGGCGGAAGCCGGCAGGCTCGCCAGCAGGGCAATGCAGAATGCAAGATGCAAAATGCAAAATGAAAGAGGCAGAGCCTCACGGCGATCACGCAGACCGTGGCGGGCTTGCTGAATGAAGAACGGAGCACTCTTCCTCACTGATGGCCTCCGGTGCGGCAGTCGTTCGTCAGCCGTTTACTCTACCATCTGCACAATCGCGGCGACGCGCTCCCGCAGCCTCTCGGACGCCGGATATCCGACAGCTGTTGTCTCCATTTCAGCCTCCGTCCGCCCACCGTACACGCCCACCCGGCAGCGACAGGTTTTGCTGCGGTACTCAGAGTACCGCCCCTGACTTCTCGCGGCGCGTGGGTGCGACATTGTGCCGCACTTCACAAGGGATTGTCTTCATATCGTGCCCGGATCGCCGTGGTTTGGCTTCCCGCTTGCTACCTCGACCGGCATCCCACCGGTTCCCTCAGCGTCCACCCGGCGAACTCCGCCCCCGACCGACGCCGCGAGATCCAGGGGCCGTCATGCTGCGCCTTGTGCCCTCCTGCACAGGCGACGCCGTGTGCGCGGCGGAGAACGTCCAATGCCCGGTTGCGTGTCATTCCGGCTCGTGCTCGCCGTCGCTCGTCCTGGCCTTCGCCAGCGTTGCGAGCGCGCTTCTCGACCTCGCGCCGTGGTTCTACCCGCGGCGGCTATGAGCCGGCAGGTACTTTCGTACCCTTCGGCGCAGGACTTTGGTACTGCGACAAATAGTACCAACGAGCCATCAGCACCGGGACCTTCCTCCCATTGTTGCCAGCCGGTCCGCAGAAGAAGATGTGGAGCGTAATGGACCAGAGTGAGCGGAAACCGCGCGTCGGACACTGCGTGATGGTCGCGTCGCCGTTGATGCGGGGCCGTTTGGGGAGGAAGGTGGCGGTCAAAATCGGTCTGATACGGGCAATGAGAGGCACCACACCGAAGCGAGACGGTTCGCGAGGAGAGACAATGAACAGACTCAGAGTCAGATTGCTGATCGGCCTGGTCGTGGCCGTCGCCCTTGCGTGGGGCGCGACCCTCGACCTGACCGCAGCGAAGGCCGCCGCGAAGGCGACGGCCACCGCGGTCGCGACAGCGACTGCCGCCACGAAGGCGCCGGCCAAGGCCGCCGCGCCGGCGAAGACCACCACTCCGGCCAAGACCACCGTCAAGGCTGCTGACCCGACCGTCGGGGAACCGCTGCCCTCGACGACCCATCGGGGAGGCGGCCCAGGGCCAGGCAAGGCCAAGGGCAAGGTCACCCGCGACCAGGTGTACGTCGAGAAGTTCAAGAGGATTGCGCCGTCCGAGCAGAAGGCGGCAGCGAAGGCCGCGCGGCTGAAGCCGGCCTCAAGCCCGGCATCGCCGGCATCGGCATCGCGGCAGTCCAGGCACCCAATCCAGGGGGAGTGCCGCATTACTTCGGGCCCTACGGCAACTGGGCGTTCAGCCCGCTGCCGAAGGGTCCCGTCGGCGACCGTCACGTGTCGTGGACGGCGGCACCGGGTACACCGACCCTATGGTCACCATCGACGATGCGTACCTTCCGGCGGCGGCCATCACCGCTGCTACATGTCACGGCGACCGTTGATGCGGCTGGCGCCATTACCGGCTTCACGATCGTCGGCGGAGGCGCCGGGTACGAGGCTCCCGTCGTCACCATCACGGACGACCCGACTCTCTGCGGAGCGCCGCCTTGCAGCCGGCGTGCGGCACCGGCGCCCTCGCCGACGCGATCATCGGCGGCACCGCTCACCGGCGGCATTCGCAAGTTCGTGGACCCTCTTCCCGGGCTTACAGTCTGCGGGAGCAAACAACCTCGGCCAGTACATCCCGCTTGCGGTTCCCGAGCCGTGCGCGTCCAGCGGTCAGGCGGCGGACTGCTACTCGATCGCCCTGGTCGAGTACCCGGAGCAGATGCACTCGGACCTGCCCCCGACCAGGCTCCGGGGCTACGTGCAGTTGTCAGCAACCGGCTCAGTCCCGCTGGTCAACCTCGATGGCACTCCAGTAATGATGCCCGATGGCGTCACGCCAGCAATGGCTGTGGACAACCCCCATTACCTCGGGCCCGTCATCGTGGCCCAGGGCAAGGTAGCCGGCCTTGCGGCAGCGAACCCGCTGGCCGCCCCGAAGCCGGTTCGCATCACGTTCTACAACCTGCTTCCAAACACCGCCAGCGGCGGAAACCTCTTGCTGCCGGTGGACGAGACGGTTCCGGGCTCCGGGCTCGGTCCGGCGCTGCCGGGCGCGGCAGGCGACAAGTACACGCAGAACCGCGCCACCATCCACCTCCACGGCAACAACACCGTGTGGATCAGCGACGGCAACACCCACCAGTGGATCACGCCGGCAAGTGAAACCACCCCGTACCCGGCGGGCGTCAGCGCGCGGAACGTGCCGGACATGGGCACGGGTTGCGACGCCAATCCTCTGGCTCCCGGGCTTCCCGGCGACAGTGCTGCCAAGAAGAGCAGCGGGTGCATGACGTTCTTCTACACGAACGCCCAGAGCGCCCGGCTGCAGTTCTACCACGACCACGCCCACGGCATCACGCGCCTCAACGTGTACGCGGGCGAGGCGGCCGGATACGTGGTCACCGACGCCGTCGAGCAGGACATGATCAACGGCACGAACGTCACGGGCGTGAACCCCGGCGGGCTCCACGTTCTCCCTGGCCTCGGCATTCCCCTGGTCATCCAGGACAAGACCTGGGTGGACGCCGACGACGATCTACGCCCAGGACCCGACGTGGGACTGGGGATCGGGAACGCCAGGGACCGCCGTCACAGGCGACTTCTGGTATCCCCACGTCTACATGACGGTCACCAATCCGTGGGATCCGACCGGAACGAACGCCGTCGGCCGCTGGTTCTATGGGCCCTGGTTCAACCCCCCCACCCCGACGTGCGTCAATGGGGGCCCGCTGGGATGCATCGAGGTCGGCCCCGTGCCGAACCCCTACCATCAGCCTGACTGCGACCTGGTTCCCCCAGGCCCTGGCTGCACTGCGCCCTGGGAGCCGCCGCTCAATCCCGGCGTGCCGAATCCCTCCATCCCGGGCGAGAGCTTCCTGGACACGCCGATCGTGAACGGGACCGCTTACCCGGTCCTGACGGTGGAGCCAAAGGCGTACCGGTTCCGCATCCTGAACGCCGCCAACGACCGGGGCCAGAACCTGCAGCTCTATGTCGCGGCCGACAAGAACTTCCCGACGACGCCGGCGAACGCCGTTGGCACGGCGCCTCTGCTGCGACGCCTACCGCCCGCCGACCCGACGGTCTGCACCGAGGTCAAGATGGTCCCGGTCAGTGTCGCCCCGGCAAACCAGTACGCCGACACGCCGAGCGGCATTCCCGACCCGGCAACGGCGGGACCGTCGTGGATCCAGATTGGCACCGAGGGTGGCTTCACGCCGGCGCCGGTCGTGATCCCGCCGCAGCCGATCGGGTACAACCTCGACCCTGCCTACTTCAATTTCGGCATCGTCAACCAGCACTCGCTGTTCCTCTGCCAGCGGAGCGCGCGGATGTCATCGTTGACTTCAGCGCCTTCGCGGGCAAGACCCTGATCCTCTACAACGACTCCCCGGCGCCTGTCCCGGCCGGCGCCGCGCCGTACGACAACTACACGGGGGATGGGAACCTGATGGATAGCGGCGGCGCGCCCAACACGCAGCCGGGCTACGGGCCCAACACCCGGACGATCATGCAGATCCAGGTGGCAGCCACGGGCGGCACGACCCCGGACGTCACGCTTGGCTAACCTCCAGGCCGTGTTCGCCAAGGCCGCTGGAAAGCGCGGCGTCTTCGAGGTCAGCCAGGATCCCATCATCATCCCGCAGGCGGCCTACAACTCCGCCTACAACCAGACGTTCCCGTCGAACGCGTCCCAGTACATCCTCAATATCGGGGACACGCAGAAGACCTTCCAGCCGCTCGGCTACGACAGCCACTGCCAGACCCCCACGCATGGAACTCCAGCCCGCCGTCACCATCCCCCTCGAGATGAAGGCGATGCACGACGAGATGGGCGGCGTCTACGATACGGGCTTCGGCCGGATGAGCGGCATGCTCGGGCTCACGAACCCGAATTCGGCTCTGGGGTTCATCCTCCCGTTCCCGTTCTCGTCCCCGCCCACTGACGTCGTCAAGGGTTCACTCGAATCCACGAAGATCGGGGAGCTGGCCGACGGCACGCAGTTCTGGAGGATCTTCCACAACGGCGTGGACACGCATCCCATCCACACGCACCTGTTCACTGCCCAGGTCATCAGCCGCGTCGGGCAGGACGGGCAGGTTGCGCCGGGAGCGTTCCCGGCCGGGCAGGCTGTTGACGCCCAGGACGTGGGTTGGAAGGACACCTTCAAGGTGAACCCGCTGGAGATCACCTTCCTTGCGCTGAGGCCCACCGTTCCGACTCCGTCTGAGCTTCCCTTCGAGCTGCCCAACAGCGTGCGGCTGATCGATCCGATGCTGCCCTGGGGGCCACGCTTCCCCCGCCGGGGCCCGCGGGATGGTTCGACCCGAACGGGAACCCCATCCCGGAGATCCTGAACCACACCGTCAACTTCGGCTGGGAGTACGTGTGGCACTGCCACATCCTGTCCCACGAAGAGATGGACTTCATGCACTCGCTGGTGTTCGCGGTTCCGCCGAAGGCACCGACCGGCCTCACCGGCGCCTGGAACGGGAGCGCCAACCAGCCGAGAGTCACGTTGAACTGGGTCGACAATTCCTTCCAGGAGGCAGGGTTCACCGTTCAGCGGGCTACGGACGCGAATTTCACCGCGGGATTGGTGACACTGACCACCGCGGTCCCGGCCTCCGCCGGCACGGGTGCCACGGTGACGTATACGGACACGAACCCTGCGAGGAGTTCGACGTACTACTACCGAGTGCTGGCCAAGGGCGAGGTGGTGGGCGATGTCACCATGGCAGGCTTCCCCACCATGTCCGCCGACTCTGTATCCAACACGACCGGGGCGATCAACACCTTCGCGCTCGCGACTGCACCGGCAGCGCCGACCAACCTGACTGCCACCGCGCAGGCGGGGCCGCAGGTGAGCCTGACGTGGCGGGACAACGCGAACAACGAAACCGGCTTCGTGGTCGAACGCTGTTCGTTCGTAGCGCCGGCGACCCAATCTGCACCACCTTCGCGCAGATCGCCGCGCCGGGACCGAGGACCAACACCGGTAACGTGACCTACATCGATGCCACGGTCACGGCCGGCAACAGCTACCTCTACCGGGTGGCGGCGTTCAACGCAGGAGGAACTTCAGCCTACGTGACGCTCGTAACCGCGGTCGCCATCCAGGCGATTCCGGCCGCCCCGACCGCCTTCACGGTCGCGGCTGTTCGGGCTAACGGCAACAACGACACGGCGACGCTCACCTGGGCCGCCGCCGTCGAATCCGACCAGCTTCACGATCCAGCGTGCCACTAACCTCAGCTTCACGACGGGCCTGGCGACCTTTACGCCGCTGGGCGCCGCCAGGAGTCTGACTCAGACCGTGAATCGCAACACGGTCTACTACTACCGGATCCGCGCGAACAACAGCGTCGGCGACTCGTCCGCCTGGACGAACGCGCTGCCGTTCCCGATTCGCACGCCGTAGCTCGAGTAGACACGAGTGGTAGTCTCTTGGGGGAGGGAGCCATCCCTCCCCCTTTCTTCGTGCGACAGGCGTAGACTCGGGGGAGGGAGCAGTCCCTCCCCTTCTTTTCCAGGAAAACGCGAAGAGAAGGCTCATGCGGACGCCCGTAAAAGTACTGCTCGGTATCATCCTCGCGGCGGGACTCTTCTCTGCCGGATACATGGCCAACCGGCAGCCCGCGCCCCCGGTCTCGTCGGATTCAGCCAAGCAGGCGCCCTCCTACACCTGCCCGATGCACCCCCAGATTCAGTCCGGACCATCCGGGCGACTGCCCCATCTGTGGCATGCGCCTGGAACCGGCTGGTGCGGTGGGAGTCGGGTCCGCGAGTCTCGACTCCCGGGATGGTCGTCGTGGGCGCAGCGATGCAACAGTTGATCGGCGTCCACACGGATGAGGTCCGCCGGAATCCTCGGCTCGCACGTGCTGCGGGTGCCTGGCCGCATAGCGGTAGACGACCAGCGGCTCTACCGGATCATTGCCGCGGCCGATGGCTGGATCGTCGACCTTGGACAGAATACCGTCGGCCGCTTCGTCAAGAAGGACCAGCTGCTGGCGACCTACTACACGAAAGACCTCCTGTACACGGAGCGGCTGTTCCTGCTGAGCATCCCCGCGAACGAACCGCTGCCGACGGCGACGAAAGACTTCAGCCAGGCGTCCATACGGACCGCGGGGAGTGCCAACCCGCAGTTCCCGATCGATTCGCTGCGCGGCCTTGGCATGAGCGACCTGCAGATCGAGGAAATCCACAAGAGCCGGACGGCCTCGCCCCACGTCAACATCTACTCGCCGGTGTCCGGGTTCGTGCTGGCGCGGAACATCTCACCGGGGCAGCGGTTCGACAAGGGGACGGAGTTCTATCGCATCGCCGACATCAGCCGCGTGTGGGTGTGGACCGACATCTTCGAGAAGGACCGGGAATTCCTGAAGCCGGGCGCCGAAGCCACGTTCGTGTACCAGGGTCGCCGGTTCAAGGCGCGCATGAGCGAGGCGCTGCCGCAGTTCGACACGCAGTCGCGGACGCTGAAGACCCGCTTCGAGCTCGACAATCCCGGCAACGTCCTCCAGCCCGACATGTTCGTGGACGTCGAGCTCAACGTGGAGATGCCCCCGGCGATCACGGTGCCTGCCGATGCCGTCTTCGACTCCGGCCTCCGCAAGACGGTGTTCGTCGATCGCGGCAACGGGAGCTTCGAGGCCAGGCGCGTGGAGACCGGCTGGCGCCTCGGCGGCCGGGTCGAGATCGTCAAGGGCCTGATGGAAGGCGAGCGCGTCGTGGCAGCGGCCAACTTCCTGCTCGATTCCGAGAGCCGCATGAGGGCAGTCTCCGCCGGCATCTTCAACCCCGAGACCGATCTCGGTGTGCGGCATGGAGGTGGACGGGAAGAAGGCGACCGCCGCGGGGCGCACCGCCGAGCACGACGGCCACACCTATTACTTCTGCTCCGACGAGTGCAAGAAGAAGTTCGAGGCGGACCCGGCGACATACGTGGACCACGCGCACGACAAGCCCGGCACGGCGCGCGACGGCGCCGGGCGGGATGCCGGCGGCGATGAAGCCGGGGACGATGAAGGCCTCCGCGTCCTCGACCGAGCCGGCCAAGGACCTCGTGTGCGGCATGGACGTGGACCGCGACGCCGCGAAGGCGGCCGGCCGCACGAGCGACTACCAAGGCAAGACCTATTACTTCTGCTCCGACGACTGCAAGCAGCAGTTCGACAAGGAGCCGGGGAAGTTCGTGAAATAGGCAGTTGTCAGTGGCCAGTGGGCAGTGGGCAGTGAGATGCACGCTGCCACGCCCGGTCTAAGCCAGAGCCGCCAGCCTTGCCAGAGCCTAGAGCTGCCAGCAGCCCAGCTGCCAGACTGGGCCAAGCGCGACCCATGATCAACCGCATCATCGACTTCTCCGTCCGCAACAAGTTCCTCGTCCTGCTGCTGATCGGCGCGGCCGCGATTGCCGGCGCGATGTCGCTCCGCGACATGCCGCTCGACGCCATCCCGGACCTCAGCGAAAACCAGGTCATCATCTACTCCCGCTGGGACCGCAGCCCCGACATCGTCGAGGCCCAGATCACCTACCCGATTGTCACCGCCATGCTCGGCGCGCCGAAAGTGCGCGCGGTTCGCGGCTTCTCCGACTTCGGCTACTCCTTCGTCTACGTCATCTTCGAGGACGACGTCGACATCTACTGGGCCCGCACGCGCACGCTCGAATACCTCTCCGGCGTCCTGTCGCGCCTGCCGCAGGACGCCAAGACCGAGCTGGGGCCCGACGCGACCGGCCTCGGCTGGGTGTTCCAGTACGCCCTCGTGGACACGTCGGGCAAGCGCTCGCTTGCCGACCTGCGCTCGTACCAGGACTGGTACCTGAAGTACTACCTGAAGTCGGTGCCCGGCGTGTCGGAGGTGGCCACCGTCGGCGGCTTCGGCAAGCAGTACCAGGTGAACGTCGATCCCAACCGGCTCCGCAACTACGGCCTGTCGATCCAGGCGATCGTGGACGCGGTCCGGGGCGGCAACGCCGAGACGGGCGGCCGGCTGATCGAGTTCGGCGGCACCGAGTACATGGTCCGCGGGCGCGGCTACGCCAAGTCGGTCGCCGACTTCGAGAGCATCGTCGTCTCGGCCAGCGAGACGGGGCACGCCGATCCGCATCCGCGACATCGGCCAGGTCGTGGTGGGGCCGGACCTGAGGCGCGGCGTGGCGGACCTCGACGGAACCGGCGAGGCGGTGTCGGGCATCATCGTCATGCGCCAGGGGCAGAACGCCCTCGACGTGATCGACCGGGTCAAGGACAAGATCCGCCAGGTCGAGCCCGGGCTGCCCGAAGGGCGTCGAGATCGTCCCGATCTACGACCGGTCCGAGTTGATCAGGCGCGCCGATCAGCAACGTCTCCGAGACGCTCGTCGAGATCATCCTCACGGTCGTCTTCATCGTCCTGCTGTTCCTGCTGCACGTCCCCAGCGCGATCATCCCGATCATCACGATCCCGGTGGCGGTGCTCATCTCGTTCCTGCCGTTCCGCGCGCTGGGCATCACGGCCAACATCATGTCGCTCGGCGGCATCGCCATCGCCATGGGCGAGCTGGTGGACGCCGCGATCGTCGTGGTGGAGCAGACGCACAAGAAGCTCGAGGAACACGCCAAGCGGGGCGAGGTCGTCAACCACCACGCGGTGGTCATCGAGGCGGTGAAGGAGGTGGCGCCGGCCAGCTTCTACGCGCTGCTGGTGATCGCGGTCTCGTTCCTGCCGGTCCTGACGCTGGAGGCGCAGGAAGGCCGGCTCTTCAAGCCGCTGGCTTACACCAAGACGCTGGCGATGATCGTGGCCGCCTGCCTGGCCATCACCCTCGACCCGGCGCTGCGCCTGGTGTTCACGCGCTTCCGGCGGTTCGAGTTCAAGCCGGACTGGCTGGCGCGCGTCACCAACACCGTCTTCGTCGGCCGGATCCACTCCGAGGACAAGCACCCGGTCAGCCGCTTCCTCATCTGGCTCTACGAGCCGGTGGTCCGCTGGTCGCTGCGCTGGAAATGGAGCATCGTCGCGGGCGCGGTGGTCGCGGTCCTCATCACCGTCCCGGTGTTCATGCGCCTCGGCTCCGAGTTCATGCCGCCCCTTGACGAAGGCGCGCTCTTCTACATGCCGACGACGATGCCGGGGATCTCGATCTCAGAGGCGCAGAAGCTGCTGCAGGTGACCGACCGGGTGATGAAGCAGTTCCCCGAGGTGGACCGCGTGCTGGGCAAGGCGGGGCGCGCCGACACGAGCACCGACCCGGCCCCGCTCTCCATGCTCGAAACGGTCATCACGCTGAAGCCGAAGTCCGAGTGGCGGCGGGTGGACACCTGGTATTCCGGGTGGGCGCCGGAGTGGCTGAAGCCCGCGTTCCGGCCGTTCACGTCCGACCGCATCTCTGAGGACGAGCTGGTCAACCAGCTGGACGAGGCCCTCAAGCTGCCCGGCGTGTCGAACGCCTGGACGATGCCGATCAAGGCGCGGATCGACATGCTGACGACCGGCATCCGGACGCCGCTGGGGCTCAAGATCACCGGCGACGACCTGCAGAAGATCGAGGAGATCGGAACGCGCATCGAGGCGCTGCTGCCGAACGTCCGCGGCACGCGCAACGTCTTCGCCGAGCGGACGGGCGGCGGGCTTCTTCCTCGACATCGAGTGGAACCGCGACGAGCTGGCGCGCTACGGCCTCAGCATCGAGGAGGCGCAGTCGGTCGTCCAGAACGCGATCGGCGGCGAGAACGTCACGACCACGGTCGAGGGGCGCGAGCGGTACCCGGTGAACGTCCGCTACATGCGCGACTTCCGGTCCGACTTCGACTCGCTCAGCCGCGTGCTCGTGCCGGCGTCCGGCGGCCAGCGGCAGATCCCGCTGGGGCAGCTTGCGAGCATCAAGGTGGCCACGGGGCCCGCGATGATCCGCGACGAAGACGGCCTGCTGACCGGCTACGTCTTCGTGGACGTGGACGGCCGCGACCTGGCGAGTTACGTCGAGGAGGCCGACGCGCTGCTCCGCAAGGACGTGCAGCTGCCGCCGGGGTACGCGGCGCTGTGGAGCGGGCAGTACGAGGCGATGGCGCGCGTGCGCGAGCGGCTCACCTACATCATCCCGCTGACGCTGTTCCTGGTGCTGCTGCTGCTGTACCTGAACACGAAGTCCATCACCAAGACGGCGATCGTATCGCTCGCGGTGCCGTTCTCGGCCATCGGCGCCGTCTGGTATCTCTACCTGCTCGACTACAACATGAGCATCGCGGTGTGGGTTGGCCTCATCGCGCTCATGGGCGTGGACGCCGAGACCGGCGTCTTCATGCTGCTCTACCTCGACCTCTCGTACGAGGAGGCGAAGAAGCAGGGCAGGCTCACGTCGCTTGCCGCGCTCCAGGAGACCATCGTGCACGGCGCGGCCAAGCGCCTGCGCCCGAAGTTCATGACGATGGCGACGACGTGCATCGGGTTCATCCCGATCATGCTCGCGACCGGGACGGGGTCGGACGTGTGGAAGCGCATCGCCGCGCCCATGATCGGCGGGATCCTGACGTCGTTCCTGCTGGAGCTGATCGTCTACCCGGCGATCTACGAGATCTGGAAGTGGAACGCGGAGGTGAAACACAACTCGCGGCCGGCAGCTGGCAGCTGGCAGCCGGCGGAGAACGTGTAGTGAACAGTAGGCAGTAGGCAGTAAACCGGAAAACCAGTCCGGGACTGAGTTTCGGCAAGGAGGGCGAGTTCGATGCGATGGGTTCTCACGTTCGTCATGATGATGCTGCCGGTTCTCGCGGGCGCCCAGCAGGCGCAGGCCCCGAAGAGTGAAAAGGCGCAGGAGGCGGCCGCGGTCAAGAGCGAGAAGGCCCAGGAGGGCCCGCTGAAGACCGAGAAGGACAAGTTGAGCTACGCCATGGGGATGGACCTTGGCGGCCAGCTCAAGGCGAGCTCGGTGGACATCGATCCGGTCTTGTTCGCCGAAGGCCTCAAGGCCATGCTTGCCGGCAGCAAGACGTTGCTGACGGACGCCGAGGCGAAGGCGGTCATTTCGCAGCTGCAGATGGCGATGGTGGCCAAGCAGGCGGCCCTTGCCAAGGCCGCCGGCGAGAAGAACAAGACGGAGGGCGAGGCGTTCCTCGCGGCGAACAAGGCGAAGGAGGGCGTCGTCACGCTCCCGAGCGGCCTGCAATACAAGGTGATCACGAACGGCACGGGGCCGAAGCCGACGTTGGAGCAGACGGTCGTCTGCCAGTACCAGGGGCACGCTCATCGACGGCAAGGAGTTCGACAGCTCCTACAAGCGCGGCCAGCCGGCGACGTTCCCCGTGAAGGGTGTGATCAAGGGGTGGACCGAGGTGTTGCAGCTGATGCCGGTCGGGTCGAAGTGGCAGGTGTTCGTCCCTGCGGCCCTCGCCTACGCCGAGCGCGGGGCGGGCGCGGACATCGGGCCGAACGCGACGCTGATATTCGAGATCGAACTGGTGGGGATCAAGTAGCGGGCTCGTGGCTCGTGGCTCGTGGCTAGTGGCTAGTCGATTGGCGTCACGCGCCAGACGGCGTGATCTCCGTGGCGACTAGCCACCAGCCACCGGCAACTAGCCACTACTTTTTCGAGATCGTCACGCCTCCGTTGACCGTCCGCACCTTGAGCGGGGCGCCGCCGGCGCCGAGGTCGGTGCTAAGCGTGCGGCGGTATTCCCCCTGAACGGTGACGGGGAAGTCCACGTTCAGGCCGCCGTTCTGAACCTGGGCCTCGAGGTGGGCCGAGTAGCCCTCCGGCACGACGAGGCGCACCCCGCCATTCTGCGTTTCCACGTCGAGACCTTCCCCGACCCAGCCCGCGCCATCCAGTTCCACGCGCAGCCCGCCGTTGGTGGTCCCGCCGCGCACGTCTCCGTTCACGTTCTTCAGGGTGACGCCGCCGTTGGTGGTGCGGAAGCTCAACTGGCCCGAGACTTCCTCGATCTTGATACCGCCGTTGGTGCTGCGCAGGTCGAGCGAGCCCTGGCTCGGCACCATGACGTCGAAGCCGACGCTCCAGCTCGAATCGCCGGTGGTTCTCGGGCCCTGGGCACTGACGCGGCCACCCTCGATCACGACCTGGACCTGGCCTGCCAGGCTCTTGGCCTCCGCCTCGCTGTCGGCACTGGCCACCACCTTGGCCTGGACGTTGACCTCCGCCCGGTTCCAGCCGTGAACGGCAATGCCGCCGTTCGGTGCGGCATCCACGACGAGAACGCTCGGCGCGGGAATCGTCTGCTCCCGGACCTCGCAGTGAGTGGGGCGGTCGTTGTTCGAGACGCTTTGGCAGGGGTTGGACGGCCGGCCGCCCTGTGCGGCGGCGATGGACCCGGTAAGGACGACGAAACCAGCAGCCAGCAGGACCGGGAGTGAACGGGACGAATGGCGCATTGCTACCTCCAGGGCGTTGGACGGGGGCGCGGTCCCAAAGGTGCGCTGTAGTGGCTAGTTGCTCGTGGCTGGTGGCTAGTCGACGGGTGTCACAGCGTGATCTCCGTGACGACTGGCCACTAGCCACTAGCCACTAAACTTGTAACCCATCCCGTGAACCGTGAGGATGAACTTCGGCCGCTTCGGGTTTGGCTCGAGCTTCTGCCGGAGCCACGCGACGTGGACGTCCACGGTGCGGGTGAGGGGGGTGGCGTCGTAGCCCCA
Organism: uncultured Acidobacteriota bacterium; assembly: GCA_963744445.1. Lineage (GTDB taxonomy): Bacteria > Acidobacteriota > Vicinamibacteria > Vicinamibacterales > Fen-181 > CAVUTP01. The sequence goes on along the minus strand of CAVUTP010000003.1, from coordinate 73,795 downwards.
GACCTTCTTCAACAGCTCCTCGCGGGACACGGTGGCGCCGCGGTGCTCGACGAGGTACTGCAGCAGCTGGAACTCGCGGGCGGACAGCTCCACGGGCCGGCCCTCGCGGGTGACCTCCGCGCTGCGGAAGTCCACCTCGACGTCCCCGAAGCGGCACGAGGAGGCGCCGCCGGCCGCCGGCCCACGCCGCAGGCGTGCCTCGATGCGGGCCAGCAGCTCGACCATCTCGAAAGGCTTGGTGAGGTAGTCGTCGGCCCCCAGCTTCAGCCCGGATACCCGGTCGGCGACGTGGCCCCGGGCGGTGAGCATGATGACGGGCACCTCGGCGCCGCGCTGGCGCAGCTCCCGGCAGACCTCGAAGCCGTCGAGGCCCGGGAGCATGACGTCGAGGATCACGAGGTCGAACGGCTCGGCCAGCGCCCGCTGCAGGCCTGCGGGCCCATCGCCCGCGTGCTCCACCGTGTACCCTTCGCGCTTCAGGCGGTGGGTCAGTGTCAGCACGAGGCCGGCCTCGTCTTCGACGAGCAGTAGGCGACGTCCGTTCATAAGAACCCGCAGGGATCAGGGCACCGCAGTCATACTGTCACATCCCAGACCTGCGATTCGGCCCAAGAGGAGCGGGCGCGTCGGCGAACGAGCCGTGCGCAGCAGTCCGCCCAGAGATCAGGAAAACGACGAGCGCGCGCGAAGGTTTTCCCGGCGATATGCGGGGCGCTCGAATCCATGCCTTTTAGCATTCGCCGGATTCGAGAGCCGAAAACCGAGCGGCGCGAGGACGTTTTCCCGGACTGCGGAGCCCGGCGAGGGAGGCGACGTGCCCGCTCCTCCCATGACTTCGAATCGCGGTGTGCTATACCCGGCTAGTGTGACGGCGCAGCCGGCAGCGTGATCGCGAAGCATGCGCCCTCGCCGTCCGCCGGCCGCACGTCCACCCGCCCGCCGTGCGCCTCGGCGATCCGGCGGACCAGGCTGAGCCCCAGGCCGGTGCCCGGCACGCGGGCCGCAACCGCCGCCCGGCCGCGCACGAACGGCTCGAAGATCACCTGTCGCTCCGACGGCTCGACGCCAGGGCCGCGGTCCGTCACCTCGATCACGACGCGCTTGCGGCTGTCGCCTCCCTCCGCGCGCGCCGACACGCGCACGTTCGCGGCCGCGCCGTTGGCCCGCCCGTACTTCAACGCGTTTTCGACGAGGTTCTCGATCGCGCGGGCCAGCGTGGGTCCGTCCGCAAGCACCGGCGGGAGCCCCTCAGGGGCCTCGGTTTCGATGAGGGCCCCTTGGGCCGCCGGCAGCCGGCGCGATGCCTGCGCCACTTCCTCCAGCAGCAGCGGCAAGTCCACGGGCCCCCGCGGCCCCAGGGAGCTGGATCCCTGCATGCCGGCGTAATCCATGACCCGCTCGACCATCGCCCCGAGCTTCCGGCCCTCGCCGGTGATCAAGGCGCCGTATTGGCGCACGTCCTCGGGACTCTCCACCACGCCGTCCGCGAGATTCTCGCCGGCGGACCGGATGACCGCCAGCGGGGTCCGCAGTTCGTGCGTCACCCCGGCGACGAATTCCACCTGCTGCGCGGCCAGGCGCTGCGCCCGCCGCGTGGCCACCACCATCAGGCCGAAGCTGACCGCCAGCAGCAGGAGGACCGTCGAGCTGACGAGCAGGTTCCGGTTGCGTGCCCGGCCCACCGCCGCGTCCACGGACCCCGCCCGGTGCGACAGCCGTAGCTGCCACCGGCCGGCCGCGCTGTCGATGGCCACCGCGCCCGCCCCGCCGGCACCCCGCAGCCGAATCACGCTCACGGCAAGGCGGTCGCCCTGCGCCGGCAGGCCCGCACCCCCGGGCCCGGGTGCGTGAGTGGCCGGTGCCTGCGCTCTCGGTCCGGCGGCAGGTCCGAATACCGGCGTTCGGGCCGCGCTCCCGCCGGCGCCGGGAGCGGCCTGGCTGCCGGCTGTCTCTCGCGTGCTCCCAGCTGCTGGTGTGCCCGCCGGGCCTCGGGCGGGGGGCGAGTCGATCGGCTGCCAGCTGCCCGCTGCCAACTGCTCCACGTGGGGCACGAACAGCGCGCTGAACTCCGCCAGGCGGACGGCGAAGAGCGGGACGACCGCGTCGGCCGGGGAAGCGTGCCGACCGGTGGCCGGCGCGCCGTCCTTCCGGTTGCTGGCGGGCGCGGGATCCGACGTGAAGATGAGCCGGCTCGCGTCGCCGCGCGGCGCCACCGCCACCCTGTAGTCGAAGATGTCCTCGGTGGAGAAGTAGCGGGAGACCAACTGCGGGAGCACCCGCGTGCGAATCTCCTGCAGATCCAGCGACACGAGGATGAACGACGTGCGCGGCAGTTCGGGAGGCTCCGGGAGGGGACCGCTCGTGCTCCGGCTGAACACCCTGACGAACGGCATGGTCACCAGGATGATCGGCGTGTCATCGAGTGCGGCCCAAAGGGTCTGGACGCTCGCAGTGGTGGATCCGCTGTTGCCGAGGCGGTGGGCGGTTCGCCAGGCTGCGAGCTCGGGTGGCCAGTTGGCCGAAACGAACGTTCCGGCCTCTCGATCCAACCGCTGCAGTGAAGGCTCGCCGCGCGTGCCAACCTGCAGGAAGAGCACCTCCCGGATCAGGTCCGGGTACGGGGCGGCCTCGCGCCAAGCGTTCCAGCGGGAGGCTAGCGTCCCCGGGTCGAGGCTGCCCTCGGGCGTTGGCGGCACGTGGAATGTCCCGACCGCCCGGGTCACTTCGCGGTCGAAGTCACGGGCGAAGTCGCGCGCCCGCGCCTCGAGCGTGGCCTTGAGACGCTGCCGCTCGCCCTCGCTCACCTGGCCCAGCCAGCGGTACTGCAGGAAAGCCAACAAGGCGAGCAACGCCGCCAGCGCCGTGGCGAGCAGGGGAAGCAGGGCGGGCCGACGGGCCTTGGACATCAGGGGAAGCCCGGAGTCACTTGGCACCTTCGCAATTGACCACTTGGCAAAAGACCACTGACACGGGCCACCGACCACTTGGCCACTCGTCAACTGACCACTTGGCAACTCACCGCTCGCGAATGTCAAATAGACAATTGCCAACTAGACAATGGCCAAGTGATCAACCCGTCCCTGCCGCGAGTCTAGCATGCAGGCAGCGGCCCTAAACCGTGCCGCCCGCAGGTTTTGCATAGTTAACAGTTATACTCAGGGGCGTTCGGGGCCCAGCGCCCCGAGCAGGAGGTTCTGCAGCCGTGCGATCGGGTATCCGCCTCGTCTTCGTCCTGCTCGTCCTCGCCATCGTCATCTCGATGGGCGGCCTCCTCATGCTGTGGCTGATCGTGGGCGCCGAACCGCCGGTGCCTTCGTCGGCCACCCTCGTGCTCCGGGTGACGGGCGACCCGGGCGAGGGCGTGCCGGACGACGGCTTCAGCCAGTTTCTCCCGGTGCAGCGGGAACCGACCGTCCGCGGTCTGGTCGAGAACATCCGGAAGGCCAAGGCCGACGGCCGCGTTCGCGCGCTCGTGGTGAAGCCGACTGGCTCTCAGCTCGCCGTACATCGCCAAGGTGCAGGAACTGCGCGAGGCGATCCTCGACTTCCGCCGCTCGGGCAAGCCGGCCGTCGCCTATCTCGAGGACGGCGGCCAGCCGGACTATTACCTGGCGACCGCCTGCGAGCGCATCTACCTGATGCCGTCGAGCCCGCTGCAGGTCACCGGCATGGCGACCTACGAGCTGTTCCTCCGCGGGACGCTCGACAAGATCGGCGCTTACGCCGACATGCTGCACATCGGCGAGTACAAGACCGCGGTCAACCAGCTCACCGAGAAGACCTTCACGCCGGCGCACCGCGAGATGACGACGTCGCTCAACAAGGACGCGTTCGACCAGCTGGTGGCGGCGATTGCGGACGGCCGCAAGAAGAGCGAGGACGACGTGCGGGCCCTGCTCGACGAGGGGCCCTTCCTGCCCGAGGAGGCGGTCCGCGTCGGGCTCGTGGACGACCTGGCGTACGAGGACCAGTTGGCCGAGAAGGCGAAGGTCCCGCTTCGACAAGAGCGCGCGGCTCGAGAGTTCGCCAATACTACCGGCGTGAGCGCTCGCTCGCTGGGCATCAACCGCGGGCCGCGCGTCGCCGTCCTCTACGCCACCGGCACGATCGTCTCGGGCCGCAGCGGCTACGACCCGATCAACGGGCAGGTGGTCGGTTCCGACACGCTCGTGGAGTCGATCCGCAAGATCCGCGAGAGCCACGACATCAAGGCGGTCATCCTGCGCATCGACAGCCCGGGCGGCTCCGCGATCGCGTCCGACGTGATCTGGCGCGAGCTCGTGCAGATGCGCGACGCGCAGCCGAACCGAGCCGCTGATCGTCTCGATGTCCGACCTCGCCGCCTCGGGCGGCTACTACATCGCGATGGCGGCGCCGCAAATCGTCGCGGAGCCCGGCACGCTCACCGGGCTCGATCGGCATCTTCGGCGGCAAGATCGTCATCGGCGGGACGTACGGCAAGCTCGGTGCGAACGTCGAGGGCGTGAGCCAGGGACGCCACGCGGAAATGAACTCGCCCATCCGGCCCTACAACCCCGAGGAGCGGGCGAAGCTCGGCGAGCAGCTGCAGGCCTTCTACGACCAGTTCGTCGAGAAGGTGGCGGCTTCGCGCCACATGGACGCCGGAGCGAGTCGACGCGGTGGCGCAGGGCCGGGTGTGGACCGGGCAGCAGGCCAAGCAGGTGGGCCTGGTGGACGAGCTCGGCGGCCTCGAGCGCGCGCTCGCCGTGGCTCGCCAGAAGGCGAAGATCCCCGCCGACGCGGAGGTGGAGCTGGTGATCTACCCGCCGCGGCGCTCGGTCTTCGACCTGCTCAGCGGGGGATTCGGCGGCTCGGACGAAGTCTCGCAGCTCGCGTCCTGGCTCGGGTTCGCCGGCCACCGCCGCGCGCTCGGCATCGCGAGCGCCCCGGCCACGCTGTTCCGCCCGGGCGAGCCGCTGGCGCTGATGCCGTTCGGGATACTTCGCTGACAGGCGGAAGGCGGAGGGCAGAAGGCGGGAGGGCCTGCCGCCTACCGCCTTCTGTCGGCGGCCAGCTGCCAGCCGCCGGCTGCCAGCTACCCAATGACCCGCTGCAGGTTCTCCCGGTTCACTTCGATCTTCATCCGCTGCTTCGCTTTCACCATGTAGGCGCTGAAGAAGCGGCCGCGGCGCTCGTTCAGCATCTCGCCGCGGAGACCGTCGTGGGCGACGGCGAACTCCCCGGGGTTCGGCTGCACGTGCTCCACGACGCGGACGACGACGATGGCGTTGTCGGTGGCGATCGGGTCGCTGACGAGTTGACCGCAAGGCGAAGGCCACCTCGTCCACCTGGCGGCTCGCGCCCACCTCGGGCAGCGGCGACTCGCGCGGCAGCTGCTCGGTGGTCTTCACCTCGACGCCCGCGGCCTTGGCGGCCTTGGCGAAGTCCGCCGCGCCCTTCAGCGCGGCCGCGGCAGCCGCGGCCTTCTGGCGGGCCAGCTCCTTTGCCTTCTCGCGCGTGATGTCCTCGCGCACGCGGTCCTTCACCTCGTCCAGCTTCGGCAGGCGGGGTGCCTGCTTGCCGGTCACGGTGAAGAACGCGAACCCGCGCGACGCGCGCACCGCGCCCGACACCTGGCCGGTGTTCAGCTCGAACGCCTCGGCCGCGGCCTGCGGCGACGGCCCGAGGCCCATGATGGGTTCGTCGCGGGTGAAGTAACCCGACTCCTCGACCTTCAGGCCGTTCTCGCGGGCCACCTTGTCGAGGTCGGCCGGCGAGCTGATCTGCCCTTCGAGCGTGCCCGCCAGGCTGGTCGCGGCGGCCTGCGCCTTTTCCCACGCCAGCTGGTCCTGGATCTGCGGCCGCACCTCGTCCAGCGTCCGCGTGGAGGCGGCCTTCTTGTCGACCACCTTGATGATGTGGAAGCCGTACTGCGTCTTCACCAGCTCGCTGACCTTGCCCGGCTCCAGCGAGAACGCCGCCTGCTCGAACTCCGGCACCATGCGGCCGCGCGCGAAGTAGTCCAGGTCCCCGCCCTGCTTGGCCGACGCTTCGTCTTCCGAGTACTTCGTGGCCAGCGCCGCGAAGTCGGCGTCGGGCGCCTTCACTTCCTTGAGCACCTGTTCGGCCTTCGCCTTCACCGCCGCCTCGTCCTTGCCCTCGGTCTTGAGGAGGATGTGGCTGGCGCGCACCTGCTCGGGCGTGGAGTACAGCTCGAGGCTGTCGTTGTAGGCGCGCTCGATCTCGCGGCTGGAGGGCTGGCTCTTGCCGCGCAGCGCCTCCATGTCCACCAGCAGGTAGCGGATCTTGCGGCGCTCGCCGATGCGGTACTGCTCCTTGTGAGCCTCGAAGTACGGGCGCGAGCTCCGCGTCGGCCACCTTCACGTCGGGGCGGAACTTGTCGAGCGGGAACGACACGAGGTCCAGCTTCACCTTCTCGTTGCGGCGCCGGTATTCCTGCTCGATCTCGCCGTCGGCCACCGTGATCCACTCGGTGAGCGCGCCGCGCAGCTTGTCTACGACCATGTTGCGGCGCAGGCTCTCTTCGAACTCGGACGGCGACAGCGGCGGGCGCTGCATCCGGAGCAGGCCGACGTAGCGGTCGTGGCCGATGAACTGCCCGTTCTCCTGGAAGGCGGGGAGCGACATGATGCGCGGCGGCGACCTCGCCGTCGCTCACGTCGATGCCCTGGCGCCGGGCCTCGGCGATCGCGGCCTGCTCGTCCACCATCTGCTGGAGGATCTGCTGGTCGATGCCGAGCTGCCTGAGCATCTGCTCGTTCATCTGGCCGCCGTAGGCCGTCCGGTAGATCTGGATCTGGGCCATGTAGGCGCGGCGGAACTCCTCGACGGTGATCTCCTTGCCGTCCACGCGGGCGACCATGCTGGAGCCCATGAGGGCGCCGCCGCCGCTGTCGTCCTGGCCGAGGAAGGCCGGGATGTAGAAGAGGATGAACGCGAGCACCACGAGGGCCAGGCTCCACTTGAGCCAGCTCTTGTGCCGCCGCATGCGGTCGAGCATCGTCATGGTTCAACTCGTCCTGAAGGGAATGGAACGACGGGGACCGATAGAACCTCCTATTCTAGGCCAACTTGGGGCGGATTGTCACGCGCGGAAGCGAGTACCTTCGGCGCGCGGCGGAGCCTGCCCCATGCCGTGGTTCGACTGGGCTCACCACGCCCTGAGCGCAGTCGAAGGCGGCGGAGCGGCCGCCGTGAGGGGCGGGTGGCGCTCGCCAAGCGAACCCGTGGGCTGCGACCCCCGGCAGGGTAGAAGAAACGGGGCGCGCGACCAACGTCGCGCAACACGAGGGTCGGGAGACGTGCGAGGACCGCTAGTCGAGAGTCTCCCGAGCCGGTCTTGCAGACCACCGACGGTAAGTCGCCGCCCCGTTTCTTTGGCAGGGCAGGGGGTGAGCGGGCGAACGCCATCCGCCCCAGGCGGCCGGCGCAGATCGGGCATGGGGCGTGCTCCGCCGCGCGCCGCCTGCGGCACGGGCGGCATTCGATGCGGTGATGCGCGGGACGTTTCGTGCCGATACACTCCGAGAGCCGGGTCCCCAGAGCCGAGCGTCGGCGCGTTCTCTGTGCAAGCCGTCAGAATTCTGACGGTCCGCCGCGGTGGGGTGTGTTATATTTGCTGCGTACGGAAGAACTTAGCGGCTGTCCACCGACCCCATCGCCCGTGAATGCCGACGCTGAGTTCCCGCTGCCCGGCGGCGCAGCCGGACGGCCGGCCGCCGAGACGCAGGTGCGTACAGTCCGTGAGGAACCAGGACTGCCGGTCGTGGAGGATGGATAGGATCCGGTGCCGCTGTCGCCGCGCCTCAGCGCTCGTGGCCGCGTGAAGGCCCCGCTCGTCCCCGAACTCCCTGTTCGCCTGCGCGAGTTCCTGCGCTCGCTGCGCTCGGCCTGCAAGCGTGCGGCGGCCGCCGAGGCCGTCCTGCGCGGCGTGACATCTACGCGCGCGCCCGAACGCCTGGCCGCGCACCTCGCAGAACTCGCGGGTTCGTGGATGGGGGGCCACGGGTGGGCCGTCGTGTCGGCCGACGAGGGCCGCGGCGTCTCGTGGCTGGCCGACCGCGGCGTCTCCGCCAGCCGCCGGCCCGCGGTGACCGCGATCGCGCAGCTCGCGATGGCGCAGGACCAGGTGACGTGGACGGACGAGGAGGCGTGGCCGGGGACGACGAGGGCGCGGTCGAGATTCGCGGCGCTGGCGCTGCCGCTGCGTTGCCGGGGGAAGATCGTCGGGGTGCTCGTGGGCATCGAGAGCAGGCTGCCGGGCGGCCTGCCGCACATCGACCTCGACGAGGCGCGGCTCGCGCCGCTGCACGCGCTGCTGGACGGGATGGCGGGCGCGCTCGACACCGCGCTGCACTTGAAGCGGGCCGAGACGCTCTCGACGACCGACGACCTGACGGGCCTGTTCAACTCGCGGTTCCTCGCCGCCGCGCTGCGGCGCGAGAGTGAAGCGCGCCGCTGCGGAGCGGGCGGCCGCTGTCGCTGCTGTTCGTGGACCTCGACGGCTTCAAGGGGATCAACGACCGCTACGGCCACCTGTTCGGCAGCCGGGCGCTGGTCGAGGCCGCGGAGCGGATTCGGTCGGGCGCGCGCGAGACCGACATCGTCGCGCGCTTCGGCGGCGACGAGTTCGCGCTGATCCTGCCCGACACCGGGCGCGAAGGGCGCCATGCTGGTGGCGCAGCGCGTGCGCGAGCGCATCGCGGGCCAGCCGTTCCTCTCGACCGAGGGCGTCGACTACCGCCTGACCGCGTCGGTGGGCGCGGCCACGCTGCCCGACACCGCGATGTCGCCCGAGCAACTGCTCGCCGCGGCCGACGCGGCGATGTACCGGGTCAAGGGCCGCGGGCAAGAACGGGATCGAGGTGGCCGACGAGGGAGACGTCGCGGCGGTGCCGGCGCACGCCGCCAGGCACGCCGCATCAGAAGTCTGACGGTCCACTCGGGTTGACCACGATCCCAGGGTTTACGGCGGGGCGAGGCAGCTGGCGGCGTGACGACTAGCCACCAGCCACCAGTCACTAGCCACCGTGAGTTCGCTGCCAGCTGCCAGCTGTCAGCCGCCAGCTACGACAAGGAGTTTTCGTTGAGCCTGCGTTCAGTCTTCTCGCTCTTCTCCAGCGACCTCGCCATCGACCTCGGCACCGCCAACACCTGCGTCTACGCGCGCGGGCAAGGGCATCGTCGTCAACGAGCCCTCGATCGTCGCCATCAACAAGATCAACGGCCGGGTCGAGGCGGTCGGCAGGGAAGCCAAGGACATGCTGGGCCGCACGCCCGGCAACATCGTCGCCATCAAGCCGATGAAGGACGGCGTCATCGCTGACTTCGAAGTCACCGAGAAGATGCTGACCTACTTCATCAAGAAGGCGCACAACCGCAACATGTGGGTGCGCCCGCGCATCGTCATCGGCGTGCCGTCGGAGATCACGCAGGTCGAGAAGCGCGCGGTGAAGGACAGCGCCTACCGCGCGAAGGCCAGCGAGGTCCACCTGGTCGAGGAGGCGATGGCGGCGGCCATCGGCGCCGGCATGCCGATCACCGAGCCGTCGGGCAACATGATCGTCGACATCGGCGGCGGCACCACCGACATCGCCGTCATCTCGCTCGCGGGCATCGTCTACAGCAAGGCGGTGCGCGTCGCGGGCAACGAGATGGACGAGGCGATCATCCAGTACATCAAGAAGACGTACAACCTGCTCATCGGCGAGCGCACGGCCGAGGCGATCAAGATGGAGATCGGCTCCGCCTTCCCGCTCGAGGAGCGGCTGACGATGGAGATCAAGGGGCGGCACCTGATCGAGGGCGTGCCGAAGACGATCACCATCATCGACGAGGAGATCCGCGAGGCGCTGGCCGAGACGGTGAACGTGATCGTGGACGCGGTCCGCGTGGCGCTCGAGCGCACGCCGCCCGGAGCTGTCGGCCGACATCGTGGACCGCGGCATCGTGCTGACCGGCGGCGGGTCGATGCTGAAGAACCTCGACAAGCGGCTGCGCGAGGAGACCGGCCTGCCGCTGGCGATGGCCGAGGACCCGCTGTCGTCGGTCGTGCTCGGCGCCGGCAAGATGCTGTCGGACTTCAACCTGCTGCGGAAGATCTCGATCGACTAGGCGGAGAGGTCGGATCAGGCGGCAGGACGGGCTTGCGTCCCGCCCTCCGCCCTCCGATCCCTCCGCCTGCTACCTACCGTCAATGGCATTACTGGACACCCGTTCCCGCAGCGGCTACCTGTTCCTCGCCGTGGCGGTCGGGCACATCATCCTGATCTCGGCGCAGGTGAACTCGAGGTCCGGCGTGCCGCTGCTCCAGGCCGTGGTGTTCGGCGCGCTCGCCGAGGTGCAGCGGGCGACGCGGGCGCCGTGACGGGCGGGATGCGCCGCGCGTGGGACGGCTACCTCGTACCTGCAGCGCGCGCAGGCCGAGAACGAGGCGCTGCAGCAGGAGAGTGTCGGACCTACGGGTGAAGCTGCAGCAGGCGCGGCGCGCTGGCGGCCGAGAGCCGGGCGCTGCGCAACGCTGCTGGACCTGCGCGACCGCGCGAAGCTGCCGACGCGCGCCGCGGAGGTGATCGGCACGAGCGCCACGCCCGAGTTCCGGACCGTCACGATCGACCGCGGCAGCAGCGACGGCATCCAGCGCGACATGGCCGTGGTCGTCGCCGGCCGGCGCCGTCGGCCGCGTGGTCCTGCCGTCGCGCGCGCGCGGCCAAGGTGCAGCTGCTCATCGACCGCAACGCGGCGGCGGCGGTGATGGTGGAGCGGTCGCGCGCGCAGGGGATCGTGATCGGGACCGGCGAGCCGCTGCTGCGGCTGGACTACCTCTCGACGACGGCCGACGTGCAGATCGGCGACGTGGTGGTGACGTCCGGCATCGACGGGATCTACCCCGAGGGGTTCCTCGTCGGCCGCATCGAGACGCTCGAACGGGCGGGCGGCACGTTCAAGACGATCCGGGTGCGGCCGGCCGTGAGCTTCTCGGACCTCGAGGAAGTGCTCGTCGTGCTCGCGACTTCCCGCGCCGGCCGAGCCCCTCGACTCCGCCTCCCTGGAGGCGTCGCTCAGGACAAGGCGCAGGCGCCAGTGGCGCCTCCGGCGCCGGCGCAGGCCTCGGGCGGGGTCATCCGATGAGGCTCCTCAAGATCCTCTTCGTCATCGCCGTGGCGCTGGTCCTGCAGACCACGCTGGCCCGGTTCCTCGTGCGCGGATCGACGGGCGTGGACCTCGTGCTGGTCGCCGTCGTCTACCTGGGCCTGACCACCGGGCCGGTGGTCGGGCCTGCTGTCGGGCACGCATGGCCGGGCTCGCGCAGGACGCGCTGGCGACCGGCGTCCTCGGCATCGGCGGCCTGGCGAAGACCGTCGTCGGCTTCCTGGCCGGCATCATCGGCACGGCGTTCATCGTGACGCAGCCGTGCCCGCGGTTCCTGGTGTTCTTCGGCGCGACGCTGGTCGAGATGCTGATTACCGGCGGCCTGCACGTGATGCTCGACCCGCAGGCCCGCGCCGATTGCCGTGGGCGCGGCATCCTCGCCCGCGCGCTCGGCAACGCGCTGGTCGGCGTGGTGGTGTTTCAGCTGATCGAAGGCGTGCCCGGCATGCTCGAGCGCAGGCGATCGATGGCGCGGAGCACGGAGTAGAAGGTAGAATGAGGCAGATTAGGTCGTGCGAGGTGATTTCTCCGTTCTCCGTCCATCCGTTGACAGCGATCGCGTGTCGAGATTCCCCACCGACCGGACCGTCTCGCAGCCGGAAGATCGCGCCTGCGGCTGCTGATCGTGCAGTGGGGCCGTGACGGTCGTCTTCGCGGCGCTGGCGCTGGCGTTCTGGTACTTCCAGGTCGTGCAGCACCCGAAGTTCCGCGAGATGGCCGAGAACAACCACCAGCGCACGCTCGCCGCTGCGCGCGCCGCGCGGCGTGCTGTTCGACCGCAACGGCCGCGTGCTGGTCGAGAACCGCGACTCGTTCGTCATCTCGATCGTCCGCGAGCACACGCAAGGACATGGACCAGACGATCCGCCTGCTGGCGCGCGTGGCCGGCGTCGACGAGGCCCGGCTGCGCGAGGTCGTGCGCCGCAACCGCACGCGAGCCGAGCTACCGGCCGATCCCGATCGTCGAGGACGCCTCGCTCGCGCAGGTGGCCGCGGTCACCGCGCGCCGGCTCGACACCGAGCTGCCCGACGTCGTCGATCGAGCAGGTGCCCACGCGCCGCTATCCCGACCGACGCGCTGGCCGCGCACCTGTTCGGCTACGTGGGCGAGGTCACCGAGGCCCAGCTCGCCGACGAGCGACGACCTGCGGGCCGGCGACCTCGTCGGGCAGTCGGGGCTCGAGAAGATCTACAACCAGCTGCTCATGGGCGAGGACGGCGCCAGCGGCGTCGTCGTCAACAGCATGGGCCGCGAGATCCGGACGCTCGAGGAAATCCCGCCGTCCGAGGGGCGCCGGGTCCAGCTGACGATCGACTACGACCTGCAGCGCGCCGCCGAGGAGGCGTTCCGGGGCTACGGCTACAACGGCGCCGCGGTCGTCCTCGACCCGCGCAACGGCGAGGTGCTGTCCTACGTGAGCCTGCCCGGCGTACGACCCGAACGCGTTTGCGCGCGCGGCATCGACCGCGCGACGTGGGCGACGCTCAACACCGACAAGCTGAGGCCGCTGCAGAACCGCGCCATCCAGGGCCGCTACTCGCCCGGGTCCACCTTCAAGATGGTCGTGGCGACCGCGGCGCTCGAGGAGGGGGTCGTCACGCCCGACTTCCGGGTGCACTGCGGGGGCGGCGCGACCTTCTACGGCCGCTACTTCCAGTGCTGGACCTGAAGGGCGGCCACGGCACGCGTCGACATGCGGCACGCGATCGAGAAGTCGTGCAACGTGTACTTCTACACGCTCGGCAACATGGTCGGCATCGACAAGATCCACAAGTGGGCGACGCTGCTCGGCCTGGGCGAGAAGAGCGGCATCGACCTGCCGAACGAGGTCGAGGGCATCGTGCCGTCCACGAGTGGAAGCAGGCCACGGTTCGGCGAGAAGTGGTACTCGGGCGAGACGATCTCGGTGGCGATCGGCCAGGGCCAGGTGTCGGTGACGCCGATCTCGATGGCCGTCGATGATGTCCACGGTCGCCAACGGCGGCACGCGCGTGACGCCGCACCTGCTCAAGGCCGTGGACGACGGGCAAGGGCTGGAAGCCGGTGCCCACGCCCGAGCCGCAGTCGCAGGTCGACCTTCAAGCCGGAGACCATCGCGGCCCTGCACGACGGCCTGTGGCTGGTGGTGAACGGCGCGGGCACCGGCGGCCGCGGCCGCATCCAGGGACGCAACGTGGCGGGCAAGACCGGCACGGCGCAGGTGATCTCGCTCACCGGGGCGAAGGCGGCGCGGGGCCACACCGAGATGGACCTGCGCGACCACGGCTGGTTCGTCTTCTTCGCGCCGCGCGACAACCCGGAGATTGCCGGCGTGGTGTTCGCCGAGCACGCCGAGCACGGGTACCTGGCGGCGCCGATCGCGAAGTCACATCATGGAGACGTACTTCGCCAAGAAGGACGGCGCGCCGCTGCCGAAGTTCGTTCCGCCCGCCTGCCGCCGCCGCGCCCGCGAAGGCGGTGGCGACGAATGGGACGGGGGGACGACAGTAGTCGACAGTCGGCCAGTGGCCAGTGGTCACGCTGAGCGCAGTGGATCACGCGTGACAGCCGTGATGCCGAGCTGGCGCACCGGCCACTGACAACTGAGCCACTGCACTGCGAAGCGCGAAGATGTTCGAGCGCCGGCTGTTCTACCACATCGACTGGCTGATGATCATGGCCGCTGGCCGCCCTGTGCGGCATCGGCGTGGCGATGATCTACAGCACCACGCACCGCGGGGCCGAACGCCGGCCTGTACATGAGGCAGCTCTACGCCATCGGCCTCGGGCACGATGGCCTGTTCATGCTGTGCCTGGCGATCGACTACCGGTCGCTGGCCGACAACTCGCTCGCCCTCTACTTCGCCGTGCTCGCCCTGCTGGTCGGCGTGCTGCTGTTCGGCACCACCGGCGGCGGCGCGCAGCGCTGGATCCCGCTCCCGTTCTTCAACCTCCAGCCGTCCGAGTTCGCCAAGGTCGCGCTCGCGCTCGCGCTCGCCAAGTTCTTCGGCGAGAGCCGGCGCGGCAGCCCCTCGATGACGGACCTGGCCGTCGGCGGCCTCCTCACGGTGGTGCCGTTCCTGCTGATCGCGAAGCAGCCGGACCTCGGCACCGCGGTCACGCTCCTCCCGATCTTCCTGGCCGTCGCCTACCTGGCCGGGCATGCGGATGCGCCTCCTGGGCATCCTGCTGCTGGTGGCCATCGTCGCCGCGCCGGTGGCGTGGCGCTACGCGCTCAAGGACTACCAGAAGAGCCGGATCTCGACGTTCCTCGACCCCGAGCAGGACCCGCGCGGCGCCGGATACCAGCAGATCCAGGCGCGCATCACCGTCGGGTCGGGCGGGACCTGGGGCAAGGGCTTCTTGAAGGGGACGCAGGGGCAGCTGCGGTTCCTGCCGGTGGCCCAGAACGATTTCGTCTTCTCGGTGCTGGCCGAGGAGCAGGGGTTCGTCGGCGTCCTCGTGGCGCTCGGCCTCTACCTGTTCGTCATCGTGCGCGCGCTCGAGGCGGCGCGGCTGGCCAAGGACCGGCTCGGCGCGTACCTCGTGCTCGGCGTGCTGGCGAGCTTCGCCTTCCAGGTGATCTACAACATCACCATGTCGGCGGGCCTGGCCCCGGTCAAGGGGCTGACGCTGCCGCTGATGAGCTACGGCGGCTCGTCGATCATCGCCACGCTGGCCGGCTTCGGCCTGATCCTCAACGTCAGGATGCGCCGGTTTACGAATTGACGCATACCGTCGACGCGTGTCTGACGGCGAGGCCTGCGGTGATTCGCGGAGCGCTGTCGCCGAGCTCGCCCGTTCGTCCTCGCGCACGAAGCGCGGGACCACGCGAGTCGCGCTGCGGGCGAACGGAGGGCCTCCGACCGGCGCCAGCCGCTCACGGCGGATGTCGACACGCGTGAGCGTGCGACCAGAATCGACACGATGAACAAAGAAATGATCGTCTCCTCGAACGGCCACGAGACCATGGTGGCCATCCTCGAGGACGACCTGGTCAGCCGAGATCTTCATCGAGCGCGAGCGGTCAGCGCGGCGTCGTCGGCAACGTCTACAAGGGCCGCGTGTCGAAGTCCTGCCCGGCATGCAGTCGGCGTTCGTCGACATCGGCCTCGAGCGCGACGGCTTCCTCTACGTCACCGACGTCGTCGACACCATCGAGGAGTTCGAGCGGCTCGAGTCGGGCGACGAGGAGGACGAGGAGGAAGGCGGCGCGAGGCGCGAGCGCGAGGCGGCCGACCAGCCCAAGATCGAGGACCTGATCCGCGAAGGCCAGGAGATCATCGTCCAGGTCGCCAAGGAGCCGCTCGGCACCAAGGGCGCGCGCCTCACCTCGCACGTGACGATGGCCGGGCGGTTCCTGGTGTTCATGCCGACGGTGGACCACGTCGGCGTGTCGCGGAAGATCGAGTCGCGCGAGGAGCGGGCGCGCCTGCGCGGCATCGTCCGCGAGTTCCGCGAGAAGCACGGCTTCACCGGCGGCGTCATCATCCGCACCGCGGCGGCCGAGCCGGCCCGAACGAGGACATCGTCGCGGACCTCAGCTACTTCCAGCGGATCTGGAACGAGGTGCGGCAGCGGGCCGAGTCCGTGCGCGCGCCCGCGGTCGTCTACCGCGAGCAGAGGCTGGTCACCAAGCTGCTGCGCGACCTGCTCACCGACGACTACTCCGCCATCCGCATCGACGACCGGCAGGAGTACCGGCGGGTGCCGTGAGATGGTCGAGCGCGTCATGCCGTCGATGGCCGGGCGCGTGAAGCTCTACGACAAGCCGTTCCCGATCTTCGAGGAGTACGGCGTCCAGGCGGAGATCGACAAGGCGCTCGCGAGCAAGGTGTGGCTGAAGTCGGGCGGCTACATCGTGATCAACCAGACCGAGGCGCTGGTGGCCATCGACGTCAACACCGGGCGCTACGTCGGCAAGAAGAACGGCCGGCTCGAGGACACGATCGTCAAGACGAACCTCGAGGCGGTGAAGGAGATCGTGCGGCAGATCCGGCTGCGCGACCTGGGCGGCATCATCGTCCTCGACTTCATCGACATGGAGGAGAAGAAGAACCGCCAGAAGGTCTTCCAGGCGGTGGAGCTGGAGCTGAAGAAGGACCGCTCGCCGTCGAAGGCGCTGCAGGTGTCGGACTTCGGCCTCGATCATCATCACGCGCAAGCGCGTGAAGCAGAGCCTCGAGCGCATGCTGACCGAGCCGTGCCCGTACTGCTCGGGGAGCGGCGTGATCAAGTCCAGCTCGACGATCTGCTACGAGATCCTGGACGAGGTGCGGAAGATCGGCCCCGAGCTGGACGGCCCGGGCGTGGTGCTGCGCGTGAACCCGGACATCGCGCGCGCGCTGAAGGAAGAGGAGAGCGGCGTGCTGCGCGAGCTGAAGCGACACTCTGCGCAAGGACGTCACCCTCCGCCCCGACCCGCACCTGCACCACGAGCAGTTCGACGTGATGGCGCGGTGACGCTCGCCGTTCCACCCTCTGTTTCTTCTAGCCTGCCGGGGGTCGCCGCCAACGGGTTCGCTTGGCGAGCACCACCCGCCCCTACGGCGGCCCTTCATGAGCCGGCCGCACGCGCCGGAGGGACAGCGCGACCGGCTGCCTACTGCCTATGCCCACTGCCTATCTGCCTACTGTCGTTTACCCGTTCCCCTTCTCCGCCGGCGGCAAGTGAATCAGGTAGTGGTTCGTCCCCCGGTGCATCCACACGCGCCAGTACTTCTGCGTCTTGAGCAGGTCCACGCGCTGGCCGTTGCGGGCCGGCTTGCCGTGTCCCTCGGCGATCTGCGCGATCTCGCTGTCGGGCACGACCGTCGCCAACTCGCGGCCGACGACCTTGCCCGCGCGCAGGAACTCGACCCAGCGCTCGGCGCCAGGCGTCTGGCCTGCAGGCGTCGGGCTGGCTTCCTCGCCCGTGAGGCGCAGCTGATATGTGCCGGCGGGCAGCGGCTTCCCGTCCGCCATGACGTTCCTCGGCAGCCGGATGGTCCCGAGCCGGGGCTGGGCCGCGTCGACCTTCTGTCCCGGGTTCCCCGGCTCTTGGCTCTGGGCCCTAGGCTCTTGCAGGGGCGACGAGCTGTCGGCTGCCAGCTGCCAGCTGCCAGCTGCGATAAGCCCAACTGTAACGAATCCCATCATAGACGCGCGCTTCATCTCTGCCTCCGCGACAGTACCAGGAACGGCGCTCAGATCTGCGACCTAGGATGCAACAGCAGCGCCAGAAGACAAGGCGGAAGGCGGAAGGTGGAAGGCGCAAGGCGGCCAGTGGCGGGAGCTCGCGCAAGTCAGAGCAAAGGCCGTCGGGCCTGAACCTCGACGGCCTCCGGCTTGATGCCCTGCGGCCTTCCGCGTGACGGCGTGATCTGCCCAGAGCCCGGACCGGAGGCCCACTGCCGTGACCTGACAGCCGGCGTCCGTTCAGGCCGAGCCACTACTTCTTCGGCCCGCCGTCCCGACCTTCGCCACGACGATGTTCCCCGAGAAGCTGCTCAGCGAGAGGAGCGCTCCGGCGTCTCCGTAGGTCCCGCGCAGGCCGCGGTCGCGTGACGTCTTCACCGCCTCGCGTCCGGGGCCGCCGACCGTGAGCGGCAAATCCGAGCGGACGTTCCCGCTGAAGGTCTTGGCGTCCAGCTCGAAGCCGGCGTCGGCGGGCACGTAGAGGCGGATGTCGCCCGAGTGCGAGGACAGGATGTACCGCCCGCCCCTGGACACCGTGCCCGAGTAAGCTGACGCTGCCGGAGACCGACTTGCCCGTCACCCGGTCCGTGACGATGTCGCCCAGGTCCAGGTCGCCGCTCACCGTCTCGGCCGCCAGCGAGCGGATCTTGGCGCCGTGCACCTTCACGTCGCCGCTCACGCTCTCCATCCGCAGCTCCGTCTGCGTGGCGACCGCGCTCACCTCTACGTCGCCGGAGACCGACTTGAGCACGGTCGCGCCGGTGGCCCCTTGCGCGGTGACGTTGCCGCTCACGCTCTCGGCGCGCAGCTCGCCGCGGATGTTGGTGATCCCGATGTCGCCCGAAACCGACCGCAGGTTCATGGAGGTGTCAGCCGGCGCCGTGACGGTGTAGTCGACCGAGGCGCTGTTGCAGTTCCCGCGGCGACCCTCTGTGCAGCCCTCGCGCGTGTAGTCCGTCATCACCTCGACCCGGCCGCCGCGCTCGACCATCGACACCTTCGTGCGCGCGAACTGCTCCTTGGTGTCGCTGCCCCTGGCGCGCTTCACGGCCTCGACCGAGATCGTGTCCCCGCCGCCCTCGTTGATGACGATGTCCCCCGAGATGTTGGAGAGATCCAGCGTCCCGTTCGGGCCGACCTTGAAGGTCTTCGAGATGCGTTCGGTCTGCTCGGGCCCGCGGCGCGATTCCTGGCTCTCGGCCCAGCTCTTCGCCGCCCACCCGGCCCTGGGGCTCACGCGAACCTGGACGCTGTGGCGGAGGACGTCACGCTCGATTGAGCGGACATCGACTTCCACGTCGCGTATCACCTCGCGGATGGTCGCCTGCGCCTCGCGCACGGCAGCGTGCACCTCGGCGGTGACGCTCTCGTGGCTG
Source organism: uncultured Acidobacteriota bacterium (assembly GCA_963744445.1). Lineage (GTDB taxonomy): Bacteria > Acidobacteriota > Vicinamibacteria > Vicinamibacterales > Fen-181 > CAVUTP01. The sequence continues at coordinate 55,129 of CAVUTP010000003.1, read as the reverse complement.
TGCACCTTCGTCCGGGACTCCTGCGCCGCGACGGGGGCGCCGACCGCGAGCGCGACGGCGACGATGGGGAGAAGACGGATGTTCATAAGGACCTTTGTGTCGCCGCTCTTCGCTGGCGGCTCGGCTCTGCTTTCTAGCGTCTGCGTGGCGGTGTGATCCACTGACCACCGTCCACTGTCCACTGACCACTACTCCGACGACTAGCCACCAGCCACTAGCCACCAGCCACTACGACTTGCCTATAATCTGCGCCGCCCCAGCCTGGTTGCCCTTGCGCATCTCGTTGATCAGGGCCACCGTGTCCTTCAGCAAGTCCACCTTCCGGCGCAGCCCCTCGAACAGCGTCGCCTGCGCCACTTCGCTGGAGGGCTGAGACTTGAGGGCGTCGCGGCTCTCCCGAATCGACTGCTCGATGACGCCCATGTTCTTGGCCAGCACCGCCGCAAGTTGCGGGTCCAGGCTCGATTGACCTTCCTTGGCGATCTGCTCGAGCCCCGCGATGGCCTTCTGGTAGTGCTGTTCGGCCAGCTGCAACTCCGACTCAACCGATTGGACGAGGTCGGCGCCCTCGGGGTGCGCTGCCGCCTGGGTGTTTCCGGCGACAGCACCCGGGGCCGTTGCCGGGGTGCCGCCGCGGTAGAACATCAGGATGCCGGTGGCCGTCGCCAGCACCAGCATGGCGGCCGCGGCAAGGGCGCCCCAGAACATCGGCCTCGTGGGCTGCCAGGCCCGGGGCGGGCGCGCGTCGGCCAGGCTCACGACCTTCTGCGGCGTCTTGGCGCGGGCCTTCCCCTTCGCGGCATCGAGGGCTGCGTTCAGGCGGGCCCAGCCGTCGGGCGGCGGTGCCATCCGCGGGAGGGCGCGGGCTGCTTCCCGGACTTGCCGCAGGTCGGCCAGGATCGAGCGGCAGTCGGCGCACGATTCGAGATGCGCCTCGGCCTGGATGCGGGCCTCGCCGGCCAGCGTCCCATCCACCAGATCCACGAGCAGCGGTTCGAGTTCCTTGCAGGTCATAACGGGAACCGTTCACAGTTCACAGTTCACGGTTCGGGGTCGAGCGCCAAATCAACAGAACCAGCCAATCAACCAATCATTCAACAAATCAACAACTCAAGACATCAACAAATGACGTAATCGCAGCCTGGCCTTGTGCAGCAGCGATTTCGAGCTCCCGGGCGCGATGTCGAGCATCCGGCCGATCTCGTCGTGCTGGTAACCCTCTACGTCGTGGAGCACGAACGCCGCGCGGTAACTGGGCGGCAGTTCCTCGACGGCACGCTCGAGATCCATCCGCGTCACGTTCCGCTCCGCCGGCCGCCCGGGGGCCACTACCGGGTCGGCGCCCTCCTCGTCCAGCGAATCGGTCACCTGCCCCATCCGGCCCTGCTTGCTCCGCAGGTGATCGAGGCAGTGGTTCACGCCCAGGCGGTAGAGCCAGGTTCCGAGCGAGGAGTCGCCCTTGTAGCTCCCCAGCTTCCGGAACGCCTGGAGGAAGATGTCCTGGAGGAGGTCGTCCGCGTCGTCGCTCCCGACCATCCGGTAGGCCAGGTTGTAGAGCCGGCCGGAGTGCTGCCGGTAGAGCGCCTCGAACGCGTCGCGATCGCCCGCCAGGCACCGGGCCGCCAGTTCCCGGTCGCCGCCGCCCGCTGTGACGGTCACTTGTTTAGACGGGGACATGATATGCCTGCGTTGCCTGCCGCTCGCTGCGGCGGATCACTTGCCAAATGCTCAATGGGCCAATTGACAAGTAGATACGACCCCCGCCCGCCTCAGGTTCGTGGCATTGTGGAGCATGACGCCCGTTGAGCTCTCCCCGGAACAGATTTTGGAGTAACTCCCGGTGGAGGTAAAGGGAATGAACGAATTCCAGAAGGAAGGCTTGGAAGAGCAGGCGCGCGGTAAGGCCAAGAACCTCGGCGGCAAGATCAAGGAAGCCGCCGGCAACCTCACCGGCCGTGAGGACTTGGAAGCCGAGGGCGAAGCCGATCAGGTCGAGGGTGAACTCCGTGACGATGCCGGTCGGGTGACGAGGAAGGTGGGCGACGTCGCCGAAGATATCGGGGACGCGCTGAAGGGGAAGAAATAGCGGACTAGTCGGCAGAGGCCGTCGGGGCAGAGCCCTGACGGCCTTTCACCTTCAACGTCCAGTTCTGCCACGTCCAGCCCAACGACAGCTGTCGAACTCCCTGACCCGCCTGAGCCCTACCGCGATGCCTTCGGCCCGGAGCAGGCCGCGCTTCAGCTCGAGGTTGCCGCCATATCCGCCGAGCGTTCCGCCGGCACCGATCACCCGGTGGCAGGGGACGTCGGGCAGCCGGCACTCCCGCATGATGTTCCCTACAGCACGGGATGCCCGTGGCCGCCCCGCCAGCCGGGCGACGTCGCCGTAGGTCGCCACGCGTCCGGGAGGGATGCGACGCACCACGGCAAGGACGCGTCGGGAGAAGTCGCTCGTCCGCTGGTCCGTTGCCTTCATGGCGCACCGAACGGCCCTGCTAGCCCCCTGCTAGCCTGGGCATGTGACGAAGGGGTCGCTCGGTTCCGACCAGGCAGTGGTGCCGCCGCCCCACACGCCGCGAACGCGGTAGGTGTAGACAACGCCGTTGGCCGTCCCGAGACCGGACGCCTGGATCATCGTAACGAACGACTGCTGCATCGTTGTCGCGACACCGGCTGGTATGTCGACGACGCGGCGAAGGAGGAAGGCTTCTCGACCCAGGTCCACCGTCCGGTCGGGCGACGAGAAGCCCTCGCGGAAGATGCCCACCTGGTATCCGCTCATGGCCCAGTCGTCCGGCGACTGGAAGATGAGCATCCTCGGGTTGGTCATGATGCCCGAGTTCGGGTCGCAGGGTGCGAGGGCACGGGCCTGGACGCCGGTGTCTTGGGCCCATTCGACGCTGCTCACGGCGCCCCGAGCACGTTCGAGGGGCGACACCCGGCGCCGGGACGCGGCAGACTGCCGGGCCGGTGTTGTTGCCGGCCGTTCATCGGGCGCCGTCGCCGGGGTAGTTGCTGTAGTTGCCGCCTCGGCGGCGCCAAGTCCGGGTTCGAAGACCTCCCGCAGCTCCGCTTCGAGCGCGCGCTCGAGGTCGAACAGCGGCCGGCCCGTGCTGTCGATGCGCGACTCGCCCTCGTAGGCGTTCCACGCGAGTGCCCGGTTGAGGAAGATACTCACGCTCCGCCGTCCGTCGACTTCCCGGCGCACGGTCACGGCAGGGGTCAGGTCATCGATCGACCCGCCGAAGATCTCGGTGGCCCAGCTGATCCCCAGACTTACTGGACGACTTCATCGGCCAGGGCTAACGCCTCGCCCGGCAGCGGCGTTGGCGGACCCTGTGCTGGCCGCCTCTCGAGCGAGGGTGTCGCGTCCGTCCGACCGCGCGCCGAAGGGCTCCAGCGCGCGGGACACGACGCAAGGCCAATCGGGGCAGCCGTTCAGGAGGGCAGGGGAGGAGCCGAGGCGGATAGCCCGCACGAGCGGGGCGGGCCAAAGTTCCCGGGAGGCCGCCTGGGACGATCCGCTGCCATCGTCCACGACGCCCGGGCGTTGGGCTCCGGCGCGCGTGAGGCCTGGCCACCGGCCACCGACCACCGGCCACTGGCAGAGAACCTCGTTCGACCAGTTCAAGGACCTGCCGGACGAATGCTCGCAGCGACGTCGGCGAGCCCGTTTCGTCTCGAAGCAGCCGCCCGGCGGCGGTCGCTACGACTTCGCCGGTGCCGCCCGGTCCCGGTATTACTCGATAGCGTCCACGCCCGAGGCCGACCAGGGGACTGAGTGTCGCCCCGCGACGCGAGGAACAGCACGTCCCGGTCGCCGACGGTGAACGATGGCATCCCGACGATCTCGAGGCGCTCTCGCCGGCCGCGTGTCTCCGCTCTTCTCAATCTCGCCCCCCGGCAACTCGATCAGCAGTTGCACCGAAGGCGTGCCTTTGAGCGTCCGGACGACGCGCAGGGTCACCAGGGAGAAGGGGAGTTGACCATCCCGGGTCTGCCGGAGCTCGGAGCGGACCTCCACCACCTCCGAGACCACGATGCGTTCCGCCCTTGCGACCAGTTCCGGCAGACCGGCCGGACCGACGGCCGCAGCATTCGCCGGCACCCAGGGCAGTGCCGCGAAGACAGCGGCAGCAAGTCCGGCGGTGAGACGTCTGCGGCGACTGGACATGGAACGGCGCCAGTATCTTCCCGGCCGGCCCACGTGTCAATCGTCGGGGCCCCTCCGATTCGCTCCTGCCCTCGGCTTTGCTGGACCGCCGTGCGCCGCCATCAGACGGCGCGTCTCCTCGGCATCACCCAGTCCGCCAATCCGCAATTCAATCGCCAAGTCACCAAATCGAGAAATCAACAAATGACGCAGTGGTCATTTGACGGCTTCCGTCAGCACCCGTCCGTCGGCCGCCGACATCGTGATCCCGCACAACCAGGCGAGCGTCGGGGCGATGTCGATCGGCGACGCCTCCGACAGGTACTGACCACCCCTGATCCCGCGCCCGAACAGGAACAGGGGCACGTGCTGGTCGTAGCCGTACGGCGACCCGTGTGAAGTGCCTGTCGTGCCGCTGCTGAAGAAGAAGTAGGGTTGCGGGACGACGATCAGGTCACCGCTGCGGCCGGGGAAGTAGTTGAGCGCGGCGGCCCGCTCGATCCGGTCCGGCGAGCCCTTCCGGGTTTCGAGTTCGTCGGCGCGCAGCACCCGCGCGATCCCCGGCATGGACCGCGCGGCGTCCATGGCGGCCCGCATGGCGTCGGGGTTGGAGCGGAGCTTGTCCCAGACGCCCGGCTTGAAATAGAGGTCGGTGTAGCTGAGGCGGGCTACATGAGACCCGGGTCCAAGCGTTGGCTCGAGCGCCTTGTTGATCCGCGCCAGCAAGTCGGCGCTTGCCAGCCGGCCACCTGAGACGCCGGCGGCCCGCGCCTGCTCGGGGATCGGCGCGACGCCGTGATCCGCGGTGAGGGCGAGGACGTACCGGTCGGGTCCCACGTGGCGATCGAGGTGATCGAACAGCACGCCGAGGGTCCGATCGAGCCGGGCGAGCAGATCCTGCACCTCGTGGCTGCGCGGGCCGAAGTCATGACCCACGAGGTCGAGCGCCGAGAAGCTGATGGCCAGGTAGTCCGTCCCCTCGCCCTGCCCGAGCTTGAGGGAGTCCACCGCCGCTCCGGCCATCTTCGCGAGGTAGGCGTCGGATAACGGACTGCTCTGCCAGGCGTCGTAGAATTGCCCGTCGGCCGTGCCGCTTGCAGGCTTCAGCGGGTGCGGGAACGCGCACGTCCACTGCGGCGCCCCCTTCTCTCCCGCCCCATCGTCCTCGTGGCGATATGCGATGTCGGGCAGCAACTTGCTCCACACGGCGGGCAGCTCGCAGTCGATTGGGTTGGCGGCCGCGAAAGCCTGGACGAACGGAACGGGGCCCCGGCTGAACGCGGTGGACGTCGCCCAGCCGCGTGCCTCCGAATCGAACCAGGTGGCGGCGTCCGCCCGGTGACCGGCCAGCATCGTGGCCGTGTAGTCCTTGAGAGAAAGGGTGACGACGCGCGGAGCGACCGGCAACTGGAGTCGCATTTCGTCGGGAAGGGCAGGGGCCATCAGGTTTCGGGCGCTCGTGCCACTGCCCTTGGTTTCGCCGGCGTAGGTCACCAACTTCTGTTCGGCGTCCACGACGCAGCCCCGCGACTGCGCCGCTGCGCGGTCCCACCAGGAGTTGGCGGTCACGCCGTGCGTGGCCGGGTACGCGCCGGTGACGATGTTGCTGTGGCCGACGCAGGTCATGGCGGCCATGTGGCGGTAGGCGGCGGCGCGGAACCAGGCGCCATCCGACATGAGGCGACGCAGGCCGGAGGTCCACTGATCTCCGTACTGCTCCACGTAGTCGGCCCGGAACTGGTCCACCACGAGAAGGACCACGAGCTTCGGCACCTGGCGCGCGGGCGGGAGCATGGCCCGTCGAGCGGGCTCCCGGGTTGGAGCAGTCGGCCGGCTTCGCAGTCTGGGCGAGGAGGACGGGCCCGGCGAGGGCGCCGGCGCCGAAGGTCAAGGCAAGGGCAAGGAGAAGGGCTCTCCGGAGATCGCGGATAGGCATAGGAGTCGGTGTCCGTACAACTGTTCAATATTTAGACATGAACTCAGCCATGACCACAACAGAATGTGCGTGCTTTGGGCTGGGTGTGTAGGAATTACCCTGCGCCCATCCATTTCAGAGGAAGCGAGACGGTCGGGCTAGGTTCCTGCACACAACTTTACGCCAAATACGGCCCAGAACGCCACTTGGCCGAGCTTTTGCTCAGCCGGTGACGTAAGCGTTGTATCGGCATGAGCCGGTGGCTAGACGCACGAGTCTAAGGCCGAGGGGGGCATGCAACTGATTAGACGGCAGGACCGGAACGCCTCTATCGCCCGCAACCTGTTCGGTGAAATCCGGGACTTGGGCGCGCGGCTCGAGCACCTGATATCCCGCTACGAGCGCCTGGTCCGGGACATGGAGACGTCGAACGCGGCGACCGCCCACGACATGCAGGCGCGCGTTCGGATGGCCAACCGCGAACTTTCGTTCGCGGCGGTCCAGCTCCAAGAGCTGCTGGTGGAAAAGTACGAGGCGGCGCAGTCGGCGTATCCGTCCAAGCTGGCGGCCGAGCCCCTCAGCATCGACGACATTGCCGGGGTTCCGTTCGGCGCGCTCCGCGACGCCGCCAGCGCGTAAGATTCCGGCGTTCGCTCGCCGTTCGGCGAGCTACGGCGACAAGCCCGGCCCCCGGCTTCGCTCGCCAAGACGGTGGCGAGCTTCGGCCGTGACCTGCCCCTAGCCCCTGGTCCCCCAGCCCCGAGTCCCTGGTCTTCTGCATTTCTCACCTGGACCATTCACCCACGACTAAAGTCAGCCCATCACGGTATTAGAATCGCCGCCAGACGGGTTGTTTGTCCTACAGCCGTAAGACCGATACGCCGATAACTACAAGCGGACGTGTGAGTTCACACGCTGGGAGTGTCATGAGAGAAGCCACCGGTGGGCATGGCGACCCATTTGCACGGCTGGGGTTAGACGACTCGGCTGTCGGTCCGTGCGAGCCCTGCGCTCTCGCGGCCCCCCCGCGCCCGGGTCCCACGGCAACTGCGGCGGCGGGCCGTCGTGGCGGTAAACGCACGAAGGGCCGCGGCCGGGGACTGGGTATCAGTGTGACCGAACGAGACGAAAGCGATCGCCTTCGCCGCTTGTCCACGATCATGCGCTTCCTCGGGCAGATGCGGGAGATCGGGCACGAACGCGAGCTGCTCGGGGCGCTTGATCCAGGCCGCGGCGGTCTGGCACGACCTCGACGCGCGGGCGTACCGGCGCGACTTCCAGGGCCGGTACCAGCTCGACACCTGGCTGCCGGGCGCCGACGTCGCTGCCGACCCGCGCACGCTGGACGTGCAGGGCGATCCTCGACGGGCGACGCCCCGGCGCGCGTCTCGGCCATCGCGGATCTCGAGCAGATTGGCTGGCGGTCGCTTCAGGGCGAAGTCCTGCTCCTCCCGGTCTAGGCGTTTGGGACGGCCCGCTGGATTGTCGCCGTGGCGGGCGCGGTGGAGGCGGACGTCGAGGCGACGCTGATGCTGGTGTGCCGGTCGGCCGGCGCGGTGATCGAACAGCTCGAGACGGTGCGCGCACGCGCGAACTCGAACGGCGCCTGGTTCGACGCATGACCGACGGCCGGGAGGCCTTCCAGGGGCGCGCGCGCGGTGTCGCCGAGGACTATGCCGGCGCGGTGGGTGCGGCGGGCGCGCGGCTGTCCGTGCGGGCCGGGCTTGGGCGCGCGCTGACGCTCGCGTCCGTCGGCGAGCAGTGGGCGACCTCGCCACCGGCGGTCCTGCCGGCCGGTGCGGCCTCGATGGCCGCCGACCGCATGGCTTTCAGCGTCGCGCTGGGCAACGACGCGGTTGCGGTGGTGGAGCTCGCGGCGGCCGCCGCGGCGCCCTTCACGGTGGAGCAGGCGCAGCTGGCGCGGGCGGGTGGGGAAGTGATGGCGTGTGGCTGGCAGGCGTCTCCAGCAGCGCGGGGAAGGCGCTTGGCCTTGCCGAACCCGCAGCGACCTCCGCCACCGCCCTTCGAAGACGAGATGCGGACCGAGCTGGAGCGCGCGCGGCGGCTTTCGCTGAACGGCGGCGTCCTGGTGGCCTCCGTTCCCGGAAGCGGCGGCATCCCCGATCCCCGCGTGCTGTCCGTGGTGATCCAGGTGGTGCGCGGCGAGTTGCGGTCGTCGGACCTGCTCGGCCAGTTGGCCGGCGGCGACATCGCGGCAGTCCTCGTGAGGACCTCCGCGGAGGGTGTGGCGGTGGCGGCCGAACGTGTCCGGCAGCGGCTGGACGGCCTGGCCCGCGAGCACCAGCTGCCGCCGGTGGTCGTCGGCCACGCGCTGTATCCGGCGGTCCGGCGGAATCGCCGGCGGCGCTGGTGTCGAAGGCGAGGAAAGAAGCGGGGCTCTTGTTCAGTTGAGGCTCAGCTGGCAATGTCGGCAACGGGCAGCAATCGGCACGCAATTGACAACGTGATCTGCTGTCAAGTTGCCAACTCGTCAAACTGCCACTGTCCTGAGGCACCTGAATGCCCTTCAAAGACCGGCTGGGGGACAGGCGAAGCGACCTGCGCTTCGAGATCATCGGCCAGCTGTGGGGATCGCTCGAGACCGTCGAGCACCTGCCCCTGCGAGAACCTGGGGCGGGGCGGCGCGCTCGTCGAGTCGCGGCTGCCGCTCAGCGCCCGAGACGGTGCACGGCGTCCGGCTGCTGCTCGGCGACCAGCCGAACGACGTGCAGGTGAGGGTGCGCCACGTGACGCCCGATCCGACGCCGGCCGGCGACCGGTACCTGATTGGCCTGGAGTTCATGGACCCGGGCGCTGCCGGCGCTCGAGCAGATCGATCGGATCGTCGCGGCGCGCCTGGGCCAGGCGAAGCCGGTCGCGGAGGCATGAGCTCATGGCCGACGCCTTCCTGGAACGGCGCCGCGACGCCGCGCGTCGCGGTGGCGGGCGACCAGCAGGTCGGCGTGCCGATGGCGCTGACCGTCCGCCTGGTGGACATCAGCGCCGAGCGGGGTGCTCATCTCGTCGCCGCAGAAGATGGACGATCGGCCAGCGGGCGCGCCTGCAGACGACGCTGGGCAGCGAGCCGTTGAACGTCGAGGTCGAGGTGCGCCGCGTGGCGGAGGCCCGCACGAGGGCAACGGCCGCGGACGCTACCGCATGGGCGCCGTCTTCGTGCAGCCCGACGAAGCCGCCCGCGCGCAGCGTGCAGCATTTCCTGAGGGACGACGCCGCCGTAGGACAGGCGTCGTCGACGTGCAGCCTGGTAGGGCAGGCGTTCGCCTGGCAGTTGTCGGTTGAGTCGCGGGTTGCGTCGCCGATGGCTTAAGTCGGAGCATCTGCCCGTGCCAGGAACGCCTATGAGACGCAACGGGCACGCCCAGCTGATCGGCACCAGCCTTCCGGTCCTCGACCTGAAGGCGGAGATCGAGCGCATCGCGCGGTCCGACGCCAAGGTGCTGATCACCGGCGAGAGCGGCACCGGCAAGGAGCTGGTGGCGCTCGCCATCCACGTGGCCAGCCCGCGCGACGACAAGCCGTTCGTCCCGGTCAACTGCGCCGGGCTGCCCGAAACCCTGCTCGAATCCGAGCTGTTCGGCCACGTGAAGGGCACCTTCACCGGCGCCTACCGCGACAAGCAGGGCAAGCTCGAGATCGGCCGACCAGGGCACCGTGTTCCTCGACGAGATTGGCGAGATGACCCTGCGCATGCAGGGGCTGCTCCTCCGGTTCCTCGAGACCGGCGAGCTGCAGAAGGTCGGCGCCGACCGCGCCGCTGGGCATCGTCAACGTCCGCGTGATCGCGGCCACCAACCGCAACCTGCCCGAGATGATCGCGCAGGGCACGTTCCGCGAGGACCTGTTCTACCGGCTGAACGTCATCCACCTGCACGTGCCGCCGCTGCGCGAGCGCAAGGACGACATCCCGATGCTGGCCGAGCACTTCCTCGAGCCACTTCACGCGGAACGGCGACTATCCGGCGCAAGGCGCTCTCGCCCGAGGCGCTCGTCGGCGCTGGTCGAGTACCCGTGGCCGGGCAACGTGCGCGAGCTCGAGAACGTCGATCGAGCGGCTGGTGGTGACCGGGCGCAACGAGGTGATCGGCGCCGAGGACCTGCCGGTCGAGATCCGGACGCAGCGCGAGCGTGATGATCCGCCCGAAGCGCGAGCGGCGCCGGACGGTGGCCGACGACCTCTACAAGCGGCTGGTGGACGGCCGCGAGTCGTTCTGGACGGCGGTCTACCCGCTCTACATGCAGCGCGAGATCACCCGCTGAACGTGCGCGACCTGGTGCGCAAGGGCCTCGAGGAAGCGCGCGGCAACTACAAGATCGTGACGCGCCTGTTCAACATGGACACGCGCGACTACAAGAAGTTCCTGAACTTCCTGCGGAAGCACGACTGCCAGCTGCCGTTCAAGGAATACCGGTAGGCCTGTGCCCGTAGCACGTGCCAGCCTGCCTCGCTGCGCCGCCGCGGCCTGGCGCGATGACTGTGACCGACCCGGCGAGTCTTGCGTGTCGGAACGTCGCCACGTGTCGAGACGTGTCGAGAGGCAGATATTAAGGTGCCTCCGGGAAGCATGATCTAAAGCGGCACCTCGTCGACCGAATCAGGATCGTGGTTCTCTGTACGGTCATGAACGCACTGATTACCGTCGTCCTGTCGGTCCTGCTCGTCTCTGCGCGGTAGCCAGCGCAGGCGGCTCCGCAGGGCCGGCAGGCCGCGCGCCGGCCGCCAGCAGGCGGCGCCGCCGCCGAAGCCAGGCAGACGCCGCCGCGCAGAAGCCAGCGCCGGCCAAGCCGCGGCCAGAAGCCGCCGCGCCGCCCGTCACGCCGGCGCCGGCGTCCCTCCGCCGCCCGGCTACGTGATCGGCCCGGACGACGTGCTCCAGGTGCTGTTCCGGTACGACAAGGACATGACCAGCGGACGTGACCGTGCGGCCCGACGGCATGATCTCCGCTGCCGATGCTGAACGACGTGCAGGCGGCCGGCCTGACGCCCGAGCAGCTGCAAGGACCGGGTCACCGAGAGCGCCAAGAAGTTCATCGAGGATCCCGCGGTCACCGTCATCGTCAAGACGATCAACAGCCGGAAGGTGTTCATCACCGGCGAGGTGACGCGGCCCGGGCCCTACCCGCTGACCGCGCCGACCACCGTGATGCAGTTGATTGCGATGGCCGGCGGCCTGACCGAGTTCGCCGACGAGAAGAACATCAGCATCATGCGCATGGAGAACGGCCAGCCGGTGAGCTACCCGTTCAACTACAAGGACGTGACGAAGCGCAAGAACCTGAAGCAGAACATCGAGCTGAAACCGGGCGACACGGTCATCGTTCCGTAGGCGATGTGGTGAGCTGCGTCCGTCGGACGGCTGACAGCGTGCCAGAGCCTAGAGCCCTAGAGCCTGAGCCCTAGAGCCGATCGAGGATCACCCGTGCTGCCTGGCAAGAAGTTCACCCCGGAAGACGTCCTGCGGATCGCGTGGCGCCGCAAGTGGCTGATCGTGCTGCCCTTCGTGGCGATCGCCCTCGGCACCGCCCTCGTCGCGTCGAAGCTGCCCGAGCGCTTTCGGTCCGAGACGCTCATCCTGATCGCTCCGCAGCGCGTGCCCGATGCCTACGTCCGGTCCACGGTTGGCACACCGAACGAGCGCAACGTTGCAGGACCGCCTGGAGACCGTCAAGCAGCAGGTGCTGTCACGCGTCGCGCCTCGAGCGCATGATCCTGGACCTCAACCTCTATCCCGACTGCAGCGCAGGACCGGGATCATGGAGGACATCGTCGAGGGCATGCGCAGGGACATCGAGGTCGCAGATGCTGCCCAAGGGGGACGCGTTCCGGGTGGCTTCACCTACGGCGACCGCCCGGCTCGCCATGGACGTCGTGAACAAGCTGGCCGCGGAGTTCATCGACGAGAGCAACCAGGACCGGACGTCGTTCGCCGAATCCACCACGACCTTCCTCGACACGCAGCTCGAGGATGCGCGCGGCCGGCTCGAGGATCTCGAGAAGAAGCTGGCGGACTACAGGATGCAGCCACGCCGGCGAGCTCCCGACCGAGCGCGAGGCGAACCTCCAGGTGCTGGGCAGCACGCAGATGCAGGTGCAGCAGCTGGCGGAGTCGGTCAACCGCGACCGCGACCGCCGCTACCTGCTCGAGCGGACGCTCGCGGAGCTGACGGCCGAGCCGCATGCCCGTGCCGGCGCTGCCGCCCGCGGGCGCGGCACCCGACCCAGCGCAGTGCCGGGCAGACCGGCCGCCGAGCAACTGCAGGCCGCGCGCACCGTCTTGCGGCGCTCGCAGCTTCGCTTCACGCCGGACCACCCGGACGTCCAGCGGGCGAAGCGGATCGTGGCGGACCTCGAGGTGAAGGCGCAGCAGGAGGCGCTCGCAGAAGCCGCTGTCGCCGGACGCCGGCGCCGCGTCCCCGCCACGCCGCAGGAGCAGGCGCCGGCCAACCGGATTCGCGACCTGCGGCTCGAGATCGAGGGCATCGACCGCGTCATCGCCAGCAAGCAGGCGGAGGAGAAGACGCTGCAGGCCAGGATCGCCGAGTACCAGCGGCGCGTCGAGGCGACCCCGGCGCGCGAGTCGGAGCTGACCAGCCTGCTGCGCGACTACGACACGGTCCAGAAGCACTACGCCAACCTGCTGGCCAAGCAGGAGGACTCGAAGATCGCGGCGAACCTCGAGCAGCGGCAGATTGGCGAGCAGTTCCGGACGCTGGACCAGGCGCGTCTGCCCGAGCGGCCCATCAGCCCGAACCGGCCGCTGATCGACCTGGTCGGCGCGATGGCGGGCCTGGCTATCGGCCTCGGCTTCGTGGCGCTGCTGGAGTACCGCGACAACAGCTTCCAGACCGACGAGGAGATCGTCCGCTCTGCTGTCGCTGCCGGTGGTCGCCATGATCCCGGTGATGCTGAGTCGACGCGGAACGACGAGCGCCGGCGCCGCACGTGGTCGTGCGTCGACGGCGGCGTGTTCATGGTGGCCGCCTGCGCCGCTGGCGTCCTGCTGGGTCGGACAGGTCTCGCTCGGACGACCTGGCTGACAGCTTCTGACTGGCGGCTAGTCCGACTCGACCACCGATGTACGAAGCTTCTTCGGCCTCCGTGAACGCCCGTTCGACCTGACGCCGAACCCGCGGTTCCTGTACCTGACGGGGCGGCACCGCGAGGCGCTGAGCAACCTGCAGTACGGGATCACCGGCCGGAAGGGCATCACGGTCCTCTTCGGGGAGGCCGGGCACCGGCAAGACCACGCTGGTCCGCGCGGCGATCGATGCCTGGCCGAGCCCGTGAACGTGCGCTGCGTCTACATGAGCAACCCGGCGCTGACCCGCGACGAGTTCTACCAGTACCTGGCCCCGCGGTTCGGCCTGAGCGAACGCGCGCGGGATTCGAAGGCGCAGTTCCTGGTCGAAGCTCGAGGACAGCTGCTCGGCGCAGCACGAGGCGGGCGGCACGACCGCGCTGATCATCGACGAGGCGCAGAGCCTGCCGCACGAGTTGATGGAGGAGGTCCGGCTGCTGGCGAACTTCGAGACGGCCGACCGAGAAGCTGCTGCCGGTGGTGCTGGCGGGGCAGCCCGAGCTGGCGCACCGCCTGGAGCAGGAGCACGCTGCGCCAGCTGAAGCAGCGGGTGGCCCTGCGCTGCGACCTCGGGCCCGCTCGACTATCCAGGAGACGGCGGCGTACATCGCCGGGCCGCGATCACGATTGCGGGCGGCGACAGGCGTCGGCGATCTTCACCCGGGAGGCCGTCCGGCCGATCCACGAGCGCTCGCGCGGCATCCCGCGGACGATCAGCGTCATCTGCGACAACGCGCTGGTGACCGCCTTTGCGTCGGACAGGGTAGCCGATCGGGTCGCACGTGGTCCTCGAGGTCTGCCGCGACTTCAAGCTCAATGAGACCGGCGACCGCTCGCCGGAGCAGGCCCGTCCGGCAGCCTGGTGCCGCCGAGAGTGGCGCCGGCACGACGGTCGGCCAGCAGTCTGGCGTTCCGGTCTTCCACCGTGCCCGCCGGCGTGGCGGCCAGCCAGCCAGCAGGCGCACCAGTGGTCCGGCGCGCCGCCGGCGTTCGTGGTCGGCGCCCCGCGCATGGCGGAGAGCCAGAGGCTGGCGTGCCCGTGTTCCCGCCTGCGCCCGGCGGTGCCGGTCGGCCAGGACGCTGCCGGTTCCGTCATCGCCCGCGTCGCCGACACGCAAGCCAGAACCACTGGCCGAAAGCCCCGCTGCCTGCTGACGAAGTTGAAGCTGAAGCGCGAGCGGGCGAGGGCTGTTCGGCATGTTCACCAGGAAGAGACTCTTCAGGTTCTTCGGAAGTTAGCGGCTGGATCACATGAGTCACATCGACGAGGCGTTGAAGCGGGCGCGAAGACCGGCTGAGGCGCGGCGGCCGCCTGGCGCCGCTCCGCGCCGAAGTCTGGCGTCCCGCCGTCCCTCGGCCGACGGTCTTCACCGACGAGTGGTCCGGTCGCGGACGACGCAGCAATCGGCGCCGAGCCGGCACCGCTTCGGGCCGCGGCGAGGACGTCCGCTGCCGACCCGGCCGACGGTGCGCGGCCCATGCGCTGCCTTCAGCGGGTTTCATCCCGTCGCACGTCGAGAAGATCGTCGGCACGCCGCAGTCCGCCCCGGCGTTCGTCGAGCAGTACCGGCGGCTGGCCGGCACGCTCCACCACGCGCAGCTCGAGCGGAGCATCAAGGTCGTGATGGTGACGAGCGCGCTGGCGGGCGAGGGGAAGACGCTCACGGCCACCAACCTCGCGCTCACCTTCAGCGAGTCGTACCGGCGCTCGGTGCTGCTGATCGACGCCGACCTGCGGCGGCCGACGCTGCACGAGCTTTTCCAGGTGCCCAACGTCTCCGGCCTTGGGCGACGGCCTGCGCGCGGACGACGGAGCAGAAGCTGTCGCTCGTGCAGATCTCGCCGCGCCTGACGCTGCTGACCGCCGGCCGGCCCGACCCCGACCCGATGAGCGGTCTCACGTCGGGGCGGATGACGCAGGTGATCGAGGAGGCCGCCGCCCGTTTCGACTGGGTGATCATCGACACGCCGCCGGTGGGCCTGCTGCCCGACGCGAACCTGCTGGCGCCGATGGTCGACGCGACGCTGTTCGTGGTGCAGGGCGGGCCGCACGCCCTACCAGGTGATCCAGAAGGCGGTCACGACGCATCGGGCGGGACCGGATCATCGGCGTGGTGCTGAACGGCGCGGACGAGACCGTCGACACGCTCCTACAACTACTACCACTACTACGAGAGCGCACGGGAAGAGACCGGAAGTAGCAGCGCAGACGGTGGCCAAGATCCTCAAGCAGCGCCTCTCGTGGCGGTCGGTCTTCCTGATCGCCTGCGAGAGCGCGCTCATCGTCGAGGCCGTGGCGTTGGCCGCCTGGCTGCGCCTTGGCGACGGAGGCGTGGGAGCTGCTTTGCCACCGTCGGGGCTTTGCGAAGGCCGCGCTGATCGCCGTCGGTCTGCCAGGTGTGCCTGTACTACATGGACCTGTACGACCTGCGGATCGTGGCCGACCGGCGGGAGCTGTTCGTCCGCGCGTTCCAGTCGCTCGGCGCCGCGTCGCTCATCCTGGCGAGTCCTGTACTACCTCTTCCCGAGCCTGATCCTCGGCCGCGGCGTCTTCTTCATCGCCGCCGGGATCGTCGTTGCCATCATCATCGGCTGGCGGCTGGCGTTCGAGTGGCTGGCCAAGCGCGCGCGGCCCGCGGAGCGGCTGCTGCTGGTCGGCACGGGCGGCGCGGCGGTGGAGCTCGCACGGAACTGCACGAGCGCCGGAACGAGCTGGGCGTCGAGATCGTCGGGTTCGTCGACAACGACGCGGCCGGCCGGGCCCGCGCTTGCCGTCGGAGCCGGGCGTGATCGGGACCATCGACGACATCCCGCGCCATCGTGCAGGAGCACGGGGTGGACCGCGTGGTCGTCAGCCTGGCCGACGCGCGCGGCAAGCTGCCGATGGACAGGCTGCTCGACATGAAGCTGCCGGGCGTGCAGTTCGACCACCTCGCGTCGGTCTACGAGGAGTACACGGGCAAGATCGCGGTCGAGAACCTGCGCCCCAGCTGGCTGATCTTCTCGGAGGGCTTTCGGAAGACGCGCGCTGGCAGACGGCCGCCAAGCGGGCGTGCGACGTGCTGGCGGCCGCGCGTCGGCCTGATCCTGGCGTGCGCCGGTGATGCTGCTCGTGGCGCTGGCGATCAAGCTCACGTCCCCGGGCCCGGTGCTCTACCACCAGCAGCGGGTCGGCCAGCACGGCGGACTTTCCCGGTGCACAAGTTCCGGTCGATGCGGCCCGACGCGGAGGCCGAGACCGGCGCGGTGTGGGCCAGCCGGGCACGACCCGCGGGTGACCGCCGTCGGCCGCTTCCTGCGCCGCACGCGGCTCGACGAGCTGCCGCAGCTCTGGAACGTGCTGGTCGGCGACATGAGCTTCGTCGGCCCGCGGCCCGAGCGGCCGGAGTTCGTCGAGCGACCTGACGCAGCAGATCCCGTTCTACGGCCAGCGGCACGTCGTGAAGCCCGGCCTGACCGGCTGGGCGCAGGTGCGGTACACGTACGGCGCCAGCGTCGAGGACGCGATGGAGAAGCTGCAGTACGACCTCTTCTACATCAAGAACCTGTCGCTGTCGCTCGACGTCTACATCATCCTCGAGACCATCAAGACGGTCCTGGTGCGGAGCGGGTCATGAAGACGGCCTTCTCTTCGGTGTGGTGAGCCACGATGCTCGAGACACTGTACCGGCGTGCATACGAAGGAGCCAACTACCGCCTCCGCACGATCGCGGGTGGGCGGTGGGCTTCCCGCTGCCGGCCCGTTTCGATCACGGTGCTGCTGACCGAACTGTGCAACGCCCGCTGCGTCCACTGCGACATCTGGAAGAACCGGGGGAAGGAGGAGACCCCGACCGTCGGCCAGTGGAAGCAGGTGCTCACAGACCTGCGCGGGTGGCTGGGACCCGTGACGGTGGTCTTCAGCGGTGGAGAGGCACTGCTGCGGCCGTGGGCGCTTGACCTCGTTCGCCACGCCGCCGGACTCGGCCTCTTCGTGGAACACCTGACCCATGGGTCTGGATCGACCAGGCGAAGATCGAGCAGCTCGCTCACTCCGGCGCGCGACGCGTCACGGTCTCGCTCGACGGCATCGGTGCCGTTCACGACACGATTCGAGGCCGGCCAGGCTTCTTCGAGAAGACCTCCGCGTCCATAGGCACGCTGCGGCGGGTGCGGCAGGAGAAGGGGCTCGACCTCACCATTCGCCTGAAGACGGTGCTGATGGACCAGAACCTCGACGAGGCCGAGCCGATCGCCAGGTTTGCCACGGCACCGGGAACCGAAGTGTTCTATCAGCCGATTGAGCAGAACTACAACACGGCCGAGAACCCGCGCTGGTTCGAAGAGAGTGCCAACTGGCCGAAGGACGTACGCAAGGCGGTCGCCGTCGTGAGGCGGCTGCTTCGTCTGAAGCAAGAGGGGTTGCACATCGCGAACAGCGCCGCCCAGCTGGAGGCCATGGCGACGTACTTCGAAGACCCGGCGGGCCTTCGCGTGGCGGTGCAGTCGCATTCGGCACACGAACGGCGTCTCACCTGCGCCGCCCTGACGACCCTCCAGCTGCAGGCAAATGGCGACGTCACGGTCTGTACCGGCATCCCGCCCGTCGGCAACATCAAGCGCGCGAGGATTCGGGACATCTGGGACGCGAGGGCCAGGGTGTGGGAGTCCGGGTGCTGCCTCGAGCGTCGGCTGCTGCCGGCGGCGGCCGAGGAAGCCGAAGTGGCGGGAGCGGTGTCATAGATGCCCGCCAAGGACACGGTCTTGTCGGTCTTTGGGGTCAACCCGGTTCGCATCGGGGGAACCGAGGACTTCGCGCGCGAATTGTCGCGCCAGCTGGACGCCGTTGGGTGGCAAAGCGTCCTCTGCTTCCTCGGAGAGCCGCAAGGTGGCGTCCGCGAGTTCCTGAGCGGGGCGAACATCCAGTTGGAGTGCATCCCGGGGCTCGAGTCCGTCGGGTGGCGGCAGGGGCTCGCGATGCTGGCACTCTTGAGAAGGCATCGTCCAAGCGTCGTTCACCTTCACTACCTCGGATTCGTGGGGCCCTATCCCTGGCTTGCCAAGGCCGCCGGGACGACGAGCATCTTCTTCACGGACCACACGTCGCGCGCCGAGGGCTTTGCAGCGAGCCGCGCACCTGGGTGGAAGCGGGCGGCCGTTCGCATGGTGAACCGCCCGCTGACCCGTGTCGTTTCCGTCAGCGAGTTTGGCCGGCAGTGCCTGGCCGGGGCCGATTTGCTGCCCGGCAATCGCCTGCAGGTGGTCTACGACGGCGTCAACGGGAGCCGGGCCCAAATCCCAGCGGACGCGGGACGGACGTTCCGGCGATCTGCATGGAATCCCCCTCGACCGGGTCCTGATCACGCAGGTGAGCTGGATCATCCCGGAGAAGGGCGTCGAGGACCTGCTGAGGGCCGCGCACCTTGTCCTCCGTCATAGGGGCGACGTCCACTTCGCCCTTGTGGGGGAAGGCCCCCTCAGGGCGAAGTACGAGGTCCTGGCAAAGGAGCTTGGCATCTCGGACCGGGTCACGTGGACCGGCAGAGTGGAGGATCCGTTCGAGTCCGGGGTCTACGCCGCAACGGACATTGCCTGCCAGATGTCGCGCTGGGAAGAGGTGTTCGGTTGGGTGATTGCCGAGGCGATGGCGAGCTGCAAGCCGGTGGTCGCGACGAGGGTCGGGGGCATCCCGGAGGTTGTCGAGGACGGACGTACCGGTGTTCTGGTCGAGCGGCGGGACATCCATGCCATGGCGCGGGAAATCGACACCTCGCCTCGAGCCCCGAAGTCCGCGCCGCCATGGGGGAGGCAGGACGCCGGAGGGTACTGGAACGGTTCGACCTCGCGGCCAACGTGGAGCGGTTGGTCCAGATCTACGGGATTTCCGCCGGCGAGGGGTTGTCAGCGACGATTGAGGCGGAGATGGTACGGAGCGGGTCATGATGCATTCGTGCCGGTGCCTGGTCGCACTTGCTTGCGCTGTGCTGGCCTCGCCGGCCCTTGCGCAGACCACCACACAGAGCCCTGCCCGCCCCTACCGCGGCCTGTTCGGTGGCGCGCGGCCCATCCCGGCACGTGCACGGTTCCTCGACCTGGTCGTTTCGCTCAGCGGAGGCTACGACGACAACCTCGCGATGGGCGCCCCCGGCACCGTGACCGATCCGCGCTACCAGGTCCAGGGAAGCATGGCCTCGGGAAACGCCGAGCTGAGCTATCGGCGAGGCGCGAGAGAACACGACTGGTTCCGTGCAGGCGCGTGGGCGGGATTCCGGCGCTACCCGACCGTGTCGGCCTGGAACGCCAGGGAGTTCGGCGGAGACGTGGGGTTCTCGAGCATGCTGGGCAGACGTGTCGTCATCAGGGCGCAGCAAGCCGTCGCGCGTCAGCCCTTCCTGCGAATGGAGGCGATCCCGGGATTCGGCGGGTCCGAGGTGCCGAGCTACGATTACGGAGTCGTGAAGCGGGACTCCGTCAGCTACCAGACGACCGCCGAGACGCGCTTCGAGATCGGCCGGAAGACCTTCTTGTTGCCGAAGTACAGCCTCGCGGGTGTCGAGATGCTCCGAAGCGGTGACGCGGGATACCAGCGCGCTCAAAACGCCGGCGTGTCGCTGACCATGGACCGCTGGCGGCGGACGTCGCTTGGCGGGGACTACTCGTACGTGACCGACAAGAACAGCTACACCGGTCCGCTGACAATCTACCGGACGCACAACGTCGCGGCCATGCTCGGATACCGCCGGACGTTCAGGGGACAACGGCAGGTGAGCTTCAACGTCCGGCCGGGCATCGCCCTCGCGGAGGTCGACACCCCGTCGGTGGGGCGCTACTCGGAGAACCGCGCGACGGCGGCGGCCACCGCCCGTGTGGACATCACTCGCACGTGGTCATGGACCGTCGATTACGAACGGGGCTACAACTACCTCCCCGGGTTCGGCGACCCCTTTTTCACCGACAACGTCCGGACGACGATCGCCGGCTTCATGGTGCGGCGCGTGGACATGGCATTCGGGGTGGCGTACTCCAACGGGAGCGTGGGATACATCGAGAAGGGCGGCTATGGAAGCCTGAGCGGGACGGCCCAGATGCGCGTGGCCGTCAACCGCACCGTGGCCATTTCAGGACAGGCGCTCTACTACAGCTACGAGTTCGGCGCCGGCGTCCCCCTGCCGCCGGGTTACAGCACCAACTTCGATCGCGTCGGCTTCCGCGTCGGGTTCGAACTGTGGCTGCCGATGATGCGGTAGACCGGGAATCGAAACTTGGACACCCAATCGACCAGAATCCACGACCTCGATCGCAGTGCCGTGCGAGGCATCGCGTGGACCGGCGCGGCCAAGTGGGGCACGCAGGTGCTCAGCTGGTTGTCGACGCTGGTGGTGGCGAGGATCCTCACGCCTGCCGACTACGGTATCGCCGGCATGGCGATGGTCTACGTCGGTCTCGTCCAGCTGGTGAACGAGTTCGGCCTCGGTCCGGCAGTCGTCCAGGGACGTGACCTGACCCCGCGGCAACTGGCCAGCCTCAACACCCTCTCCGTCGGCCTCGGCACGATCTTCTGCGCCCTGTCAGTTGCTTTGTCGGGCCCCGTTGCATGGTTCTTCGGTGAACCGGCGATAGGGTCGGTCATCCTGGTTCTCAGTTCGACATTCTTCGTCAGCGGCTTCCAGGTGCTGCCCCGCGCGGTCCTGACGCGGGAGATGCGCTTCAGGGGCCTGGCGCTCGCAGACGCCCTCGAGGCCGTCGTCCGCACGGCCACCGCCCTGACGCTGGCCCTGCTTGGATTCGGCTATTGGGCGCTCGTCCTCGCCGGGGTCACGGGGCGGCTGGCGAATACCGTCACCCTCTCGATCCTGCGTCCCTGCCCGTTCGCCGTTCCGCGCCCGTGGCGGAGCATTGCCGCACCGGTCCGGTTCGGGTGGCACGTGGTGGCCGGCAGCCTCGCCTGGTACACCTACAGCAACGCCGACGTCACGATTGTCGGGCGAACGCTTGGCGCGGCGTCCCTCGGCGCCTACACCCTGGCCTGGAGCCTGGCGAGCGTTCCCCTCGAGCGAGTGGTCGAGTTGTTCGGCCGTGTCGCGCCGGCGTTGTTCTCGGCCGTACAGAATCAACGCGAGGCCCTGCAGCGGTACGTCCTTCGATTGACCGAGATCGTGTCGCTCGTCACGTTCCCCGCGGGAGCAGGCCTCGCCCTGGTGGCGCCCGACCTCGTGGCCGTGCTTCTCGGCCCGCGTTGGGAATCCGCTGTCGGCCCCCTGCGGCTCCTCGCGATCGCGGCGGGTCTCCGCGCCGTGGGGCCGCTCCTGAACCAGGTTCTCGTGGCCCGGGGCCGGCCCGACCTGACGATGTGGGCGACCGTGTGGACGGCGGCGATCCTGGCGCCCCTGTTCTACGTGTGCAGCAGGTGGGGCGTCACGGGGGTCGCGGCTGTCTGGGTCATCGCCTATCCCTGCACCATGTTCGGGCTCACGGCACGGTACGCCCTGGCGTCGTGCGGCCTGACGATGCGGCAGTACCTGGGCGCGCTGTGGCCGGCGGCACGAGCCACGGCGGTCATGAGCTGCGCAGTCTTTCTCGTCGGGACCCAGATGGAGGGCGCGGGGGGGCTGGTGAGGCTGCCAGCGGTGGTTGGAGCAGGGGCGCTCGCGTACGCGTCGTGCTTGCTGTTGCTGAACAAGGCCGAGCTCGTCGCCTACGTGCAGTGGTACCGCACGACCATCAGGCGACAGGCGCAGCCGGACGCCGCGGGAGCCGTGTGACGATGCGGAAGGACCTACTGCGGGCATTCACTCATCTTGACCACGAAGAACGGAAGGCACGAAGGCCACAAAGCCCTGGTGTCTTCGTGTTCTTTTGATCTTCGTGGTTTGATTCGTCGTCAAGTGGGGAGCCGGTGGGCCCGCTCCCTGAGTGGATCGGCGTGCGCCGGGAGACGAAGTGGACCTGACACAGGTACCCAGGCAGTCCCGCGGAGGTCGAGCGGGTTGCGAGCCTGCTTGCCCTGGTTCCCCCGGGACAGCGCACCCTTCTCGATGTTGGGGCGAGGGATGGATACCTCTCGATCCGGCTTGCCGGGATGGGCGCGTCCGTCACGGCGCTGGACCTCGAGGCTCCGGCCATCAACCACGAGCGGGTCACGTGCGTGAAGGGCGACGTGACGGAGCTCCAATTCGCGGACGCGGCCTTCGACGTCGTCTTCTGCGCCGAGGTCCTCGAGCACGTGCGGCCGGAGACGCTGGCTGCCGCCTGTGCGGAGCTTGCACGCGTGGCCAGGAACTACGTGATCATCGGGGTGCCGTACCGCCAGGACACGAGGGTCGGCCGCACGACGTGCGTCGCCTGTGGGCGCAAGAACCCGCCCTGGGGGCACCTCAACGTCTTCAATGAGGGCCGAATCGCGCGACTGTTCCCGCGGATGACGATGGAGAAGATCCAGTTCGTCGGCTCGAGCGACGAATCGACCAATGTCATCTCGTCCTGGCTCATGGATCTCGCCGGAAACCCGTACGGGACGTACCGACCAGGAGGAGCCGTGCGTCCACTGCGGGGCGAAGCTGAAGGCGCCGCCGCCCCGCACGCTGCTCCAGAAGGTAATCAGCAGGGCGTCGGTTTCGGTGGATCGCATGCAGCGGTGGGTAACGCCCGCTCGCCCGAACTGGATGCACGTCCTGCTGTCGGCCCCCAGCCGGCGCGGCGACGCAGGGCGCGGTTAACCGTGTCGCAAAGGGTGACCGTGACGGGAGAGTACCGAGATCAGCGGGTCCGAATCCGTCGTGCCGCGAGGAAGCGCAGCACCCGTGGCGCCAGGTGGGCCAGCGTGCACACTGCGGCGGTCTTGATTGTGGGGCGATGGCGCCAGGCGCTCGCGAAGGCGCGGCGCCCCGCCTCGTAGTCTGACGCTGCCAACGCCTTCTTTCCAACGGCCAGCTCGAGCCGGCTCTCGGCTGCCGCAAGGGCGGCACCCACCGCGCGACGCTCGGCGTCGTTCAAGTCCGGGTAGCCGGACACATGCCGCAGAATCGTGCAGTCCCTCTCGAAGAGGCTCAGGCTGTCCCCCGAGAGCCCGCTCGTGGACACCCGGTATCGGACGAGGGGGACCAGATTGTATCCGACGACGTGCCCTCGCCTGACTAGGCGCACCCACAGGTCGAAGTCGTGCGCGCGCTCCAGTGACTCGTCGAACCCGCCGACATCCATCAGCGCCTGCCGCCGGACAATCGTACCCGAGGTAATCGCATTGCAGGTTCCCGAGACCAAGCTCTCGAAGGTCACCGGCCCGTCGGACGGGCTCTCGGCGGAGTACAGCCGGGGGAGGACCTTATCGTCCCGGACGAGACGGGAATCCACTTGTCTTGACCACGAAGAACCGAAGGCACGAAGCCCACCAAGCCTCTGTGTCTTCGTGTTCTCTTGATCTTCGTGGTTTCGTTCGTCGTCAAGCGAAGCGAGTACTGGGACCAGATACGCGTCCGAGTAGACGGCGCTCCAATCGGGGTGTGCCTCGAGGCACGCAAGCTGCCGTTCGAGGTAGTCGGGCAGCCATTCGTCATCGGCATCCAGGAACGCGATGAGATCGACGTCCAGGAACGCGATGCCGGAGTTGCGGGCGGCCGCCGCGCCCCGATGAGGCATTGGCAGGTAGTGGACCCGGTCCACGCCGCGGAGGACTGCTTCGACGCTTGCCGCATCCGGCGAGCCGTCGTCCACGACCACCGCGGTCCAGTCGATATAGGTCTGGCTGGAAATGGATGCGATCGCGCTGCCGACGATCGCCGAGCTGCGGTAGGTTGGCACGACCACGCCGACGCGGAACCTCTTGTCGACCACCTTCGTGCCACCCCGGAAAGTGCTAGCGAATCACAACGACGTTCCGCGGTCGAGACGGGCTGGATGGGGTCACGGGTCCGGGTGGGGCGGAAGCAACGACACCCGAGGGACCCACGATGCCCAACGGCCCTTTCCCGATAACCCAGTTCACCGAGTTGCGATAGACCACCCGGTAGAACGCCAGGCGATCGGGGATGAGCGGCAGGGTCACCGAACAGCCAGTCGTGCAGGTGACGCCCATGACGGACTCGCTCTCGAAGGCGAAGCCGGTCCCCCCCTGCGCGCCCTTCACGCAGGCCTCGCTCCGCTGCGTGCAGTGGAACTGATCGGGGTTGCCGTTCTCCCAATACCCGAACTGCACGACCACGTTGGCCGTACCTGGGAACGCCGAGGTCGGATCGGCGACCTCCACCTTCGCGTCGACGAACGTGGACATGTCCACGGCTGGCGCGGTCGATGGGTAAGGCGGCACCTTGGCGATCATCACGTGGCCGTTCGGGTTGTTACCGCTCCACCGCGTCGGCAGCATGATCCAGCTGCCGTCGGCAAAGGACTTCCCCGAGGCGTACGGCGTGATCATACGGTATTCGCCCGTCAGCGTGACGAGCGTTCTCGACCACCGCGCGCCGTAAGTCGGGAAGTCCCCCTGCTGGAGGACGTTGCCCGGGCGCAGGCCGTACTGGGAAAGGGTGTGTCCGTACATCGGCACGTTGCCGATGCACGCATCCAGTGCCGTGGGCGACGAATCACCGCCCGCGCACGCGAGCAGGGTGACGTTCGGGACGTTGACGTACACCTCGCCCGCGGCGGAACCCGACGCGCATTCCCCCGCGCGCTCGGCCACGCAGAACTTGTAGCTGTCCGCGGTGGTTCCCGTGAGGACGGTGGACGGGCCGCTGACGTTCTTCAACGGGTACTTGAACGAGGCGCCAAACAAGTCGAACACCCGCGGCTTGATCGGGAAGGAGGGGTTCTGGCGGTACTCTGCAAGTTGCCCGAGACCCTGATGAGGCCCGCCGAGTCGCTGTGCAGGTTGCCGCCGAAGAACGGCTGGTAGTCCAGGAACCACGCGCGCTCGTTGTCGTTCGGTGCCTGCCCGTTGTGGTAGGTCGGGTGCTTCATGAACGAATTGCCGCCGGCCGGGGCCACGGCGCCGGCGAACGGCGGCTCGGGCGACAGCTTGAAGGCGATCGGGGTATTGAGGACGCCAGGGAGGCTGCCAGGCACCATCCAGTAGTCGGCCATCCCCCACCACGAGCCGTTCATGAACCCGTGGCCGCCGACCATCGTCGTATTGGCGACGACCGTCGTGTTGGTGGTGTCGGCGCCGTGCGGATCGGAGGCGAAGTCCCAGAAGCCGTTCGCAAACTGCCCGTACTTGTTGACCGTCATGCCGCAGGTGGCGCGAAGACGGCTGCCGTTCGCATAGCTCGCCGGGGAGCTTTCGAATACGCCGCGTTCAATCGTCCACGTCGTGGCGCTCTTCTTCCCGGTGAGACGGACGTACTCGCTGCCGATCCGGAAGAGGTCTCCGACGGCCGCGTCCTGCATGAACGTGTCGGTGGACCCCGTGGCGCCGTTGCACGAGCCGCCCGACGCCGTGCACGCCGGCTCCCCGAGCACGGTGATGCTCGTCTGGCCCGCAGTGACGGCCCCACCCAGTGTGGCCTCCCACGGGCCGGTCCCGCCGTGGTCCTGATCGAGAATCTGCGGGCCCCAGCCGAACCAGGTCACGTCCGGCATGCCGGTTCCGAGCCCGTGAATGCCGCACCACCGCGTTGATGGCGAGTGGCCGACGTCCATCATTCCGGCCACGGTCCCGCTGTTCAGGTCGTAGGCGACCAGGAATCCGTACCGAGTCCTGGCTGGCGCGGCGTACCGCGAACAGGAGGTAATGCGACTGCCGCCCCACGCGCTGCGTCCGCCGGTAGAGCAGCGGCTTGTAGCGGGAGTCGAACGACGCCATCTGGTCCTCGAGCCCCAGCGCCGACGACGGCGGCGTGAGGTTCTGGCCGCTCAGGGAAGCCCAGGTGTGCTGCGCAACCTCGGCCAGGTCGCCGTTGTACCGGACCTTGATGATAATCGTGTACTGTTCGCTGCTGCCCGCGATCTGCGAGCGGCTTCCGTCGTGGACCTGGTAGAAGACGCGTCCGTCGGTGCCGTCCCAGACCGGGTTGTCCCGGATCGATTCCTGGTACCAGCCGTCCGGGCCGGACTTGCCGGGGAGAATCACCTCCCCGAGGTAGCGTGCTTCGCCAGTTGTCGCGTTGATCCAGTAAAGCAGGTTCTGGTACCCGTCCGATTCCTGGTTCACCTGGCACAGGTAGCCGCCGTCGGTCTGGACCGGTGAACAGGCCACCATGCCGGCGCCCGAGAACCAGTCGATGCGCTGACCGGGGCTCTGGTCGCCATCCAGCGTGACGCGCCGGAGCAGGACCCCGGTGTTCGGATCGACGACCTGCTGGTTGCGATCGTTGAACAGCGTCGGGAAGTTGTACTGTCCCGGGCGCGCCGATGGGCAACGGCTCGCCGAACGTCTTCCCCAATGGGACGTTCGCGGTGACGAAGCTCCCCGTCGCGATGTCGGAGCCGCAGCTGATTCGGAAGTAGTGCGTGGTCGCAGCCTGGAGCGCCCTGGAACGGACGGAACCATCCGCGGCGCGGAACGGGTTCGAGCTGCCGCTGTAGCTCATGCCGTGACGGCCGATCACGAAGAGGCGCGAGGAGCCGAGGCTGGTCGTTCCTTGCCGGTTGTCGAGGTCGGCGCCCGGGAACAGCGCCGGGTCAACGTCGGGGACCAAGGGCCTGAGCGTCTCCGATTCGCTCACCTCCACCTGGCAGGTCACGCCAGGCGGGGGAGCGTAGGGAATCACCGCCTGCGTCGCAGTGGTGGTGACGACCCGCACGTTCTGGATTGCGGCGGGGGCGCCAACGGCCAGCAGAAAGAGGATGAGAGCGACCAACGCGGCCTGTCTCACGGTTCGGCTCGAGCGTTCCTGTTCGTGCATGGCTCTCCCTGTGGACCTCAACTAGAAGCTCTATCGGAAGAGCGGAACATCGGGTCCAGACCTCATTCCGTAACCTCGGTTACAAAAGCGACATTTCGCTGAGGTTGAGGGCTTGGGGGATGACCTCCTGCGGCCGATAAGTAGAAGGACCATATGTGTGGGATCGCCGGAATGCTGCTTCGGGGCCAGGAAGCCCGGGCCGACCTCGTCGAGGCGATGTGTGCGCAGATGGTCCATCGGGGGCCGGACGACAGCGGAGTGATGGTGGATCGGGGATGCGGCCTCGGGATGCGGCGGCTGAGCATCATCGACCTCTGCACCGGCCGCCAGCCGATTTCGAACGAAGACGGCACGGTCCAGGTCGTCTTCAACGGCGAGATCTACAACTTCGACGCGTTGCGCGCGCTGGCTTCGCGGCCGCGGGCACCGGTTCCGGACCAACAGCGACACCGAGGCGATCGTCCACCTCTACGAGGAGGAGGGCGCCGCGGGTCTCGCAAAGCTCCGCGGGATGTTCGCCATCGCCATCTGGGACGGCCGCCGCGTCGGAGCTGCTGCTCGCCCGCGACCGCCTCGGGAAGAAGCCGCTGTACTACGCGCGTGAACGGCGACGGGTTGTACTTCGCCAGCGAGCTGCAGTGCGCTGCGGGCTGCGGTGGACCCGGGTCCTCATCGACCGCGAAGCCTTGCGTTGGTACTTCCTCCTGTTCGTGCGATCCCCGAACCCGCGTCGGCCTTCCGGAACGTCCGGAAGCTCGAGCCCGGGTGCTGGCTGCGATATCGGCCGGACGGCAGCACCGAGTCGGGCAGGTACTGGTCCATGCCGGTGCCCGCGGGCCCGTGCGACGTCGCCCGGCCGCCGGCGAGCCTGCTCGAGGAGTTGCGCGACAAGTTCGACGAAGCGGTGCGCATTCGGCTGGTTGCCGACGTCCCGCTCGGGGCCTTCCTCAGCGGCGGCATCGACTCCGGTTCGGTCGTGGCTTCAATGGCCCGGCAGACCGGGTCGCCGGTCAAGACGTTCTCGATCGGCTTCAAGGAGGCGGGCTTCAACGAGCTGGCTCGCTGCGGCGGAGGCCGCGCTGGCATATCGGACGGACCACCACGAGATCCTGGTCGCTCCCGACTCGGTCGATCTCGTGTCCCGCCTCGTGCAGCATTTCGGCGAGCCGTTTGGCGATTGCTCGGCCATTCCCACGTTCGTCGTTTCGGAGTTCGCCGCACGCCAGTTGAAGGTCGCGCTCAGCGGGGACGGCGGCGACGAGCTGTTCGCCGGGTATCCCCAGCTTCTTCGCCGTTCAGCGGCTCGCCCCCTCGACCGGGTGCCCAGGTGGACGCGTCGCGTCGTCGGATCTCGCGGCCGACCGGCTGCCGTACTCGACGCGGGGCAAGAACTACCTCCGGATGATCAGCCGGACGTCGGCCCTGCGAGCGCTACTTCGAGCTACACGTACGCGCCGCACTACCTCCTCGAGAGGATGCTCACGTCCGACTGGATGCCGCCCGCAGACGAGGCGTGCCTGCTCCGCGCGTTCCCGGGGCGCCTGCTGCCCGAGCCGCCGGACACGCTGACCCAGGCGCTGTACTTCGAGGCGACCGCGAAGCTTGCGTCCGACATGCTGACCAAGGTCGATCGGATGTCGATGGCAGCCTCGCTGGAGGTCCGCTGCCCGTTCCTGGACCACGAGCTGGTCGAGTTCGCCGCGCGCATCCCGGTGAACTGGAAGATGCGGGCGGGACGCGGCAAGCAGGTGCTGATTCGATGCGCTCGGGGACCGGCTTCCGCCGGCGTTGCTCTCGCGTCCCAAGATGGGGTTCGGCGTGCCGCTCGCGCATTGGTTCAGGGGCGAACTGAAGTCGTTCGTGAGGGAGATGCTCACCAGCCAGGGTTTTGAGAACAGGGATGTCGCGTCGCCGGCCGTGGTGCGCGACATGCTCGACGAGCACGACCGCGGCCGCCGCGACAACAGCTACTGGCTTTGGTCGCTGCTGATGCTGGAGCTCTGGTTCCGCGACTTGGAGGGCGGGGGCACCGATGGAAACCGTCGCTGAACCGAAGGACAGCCCCGCTCAAACGGCCCAGGGCCCCGATCCCGCGACCGAGGGAGGGTGGAGCCTTGGCCTCGGGGCGCTGCTGCTCTTCCTGTTCCTGACGTTCAGCAGGGTCACGGACATCTGGCTGCCGAATCTCTCCGTTTCCCTGATTGCGGCCGTGCTCGCGCTCGTATTCCTGATCGCGCGCGGGCGGGCGCTGCAGGCTGCCTGGAACGCCCCGGGCTTCTGGCTTGCCGCCCTCACGGTCTGGCTCGGGGTCTCGGTGCCGTTCAGCTTCTGGCGCGGGGGGAGCGCCCTCGTCTTCCTCGAGTGGTGCAAGTCGGCGATGGTGTTCGTGCTCATTGCCGGCCTCGTGGAGACGAGGCGGAACCTGCTCTCGGTCCTCCGGGTGCTTGCCGCGAGCAGCGTGCTGGTGCTGGTGCAGGCTGCGCTATTGGGGAACCAGGAGACCGGCCGGTTGACCGTCGGGCAGGGAGTGCTGACCAATCCCAACGACCTCGCGCAACTGCTCCTGAACGGCGTGCCGTTCCTGTTCATTCCGTTCATGCTCGACGGCGGCCTCGTGGCGCGGGGGCTGGGGCTCGTTGGCATCATCGGCTCGATGGGAACGATTGCCGCAACCGGGTCGCGCAGCGGCCTCCTCGGGGCCGTCGCCGTCGGCCTGGCGCTCTTCGTCAGCCAACCCGTGCGTCGCAAGCTCGCGCTGGTGGCGGTCTTCATCGCCGTCGCGGCCCTGGCGATCGCGGTCGCTCCCGAACATCTGCTGGAGAGGTACAGCACGTTGTTTACGTCAGGCGAGGACGTGCCGGACAACGAAGCCATCGATTCCCGCAAGCAGAGACTGTTTCTACTCCAGGAGAGCGTCAGGCTGACGATTGAGCACCCGGTGGTCGGCGTGGGCGTCGGCGTGTTCGCCGCAGCCTCGGCGAACGCGGCCGATGCGCGCCGCGAGGTGCCGGCGTGGCGCGACACGCACAACTCGTACACGCAGGTGTCGAGCGAGGCGGGTCTGCCGGCCCTCCTGTTCTTCCTCGCGGTGATCGGCTGGAGCCTCAAGGCGAGCGTGCGGGCGTGGCGGGCAGCAAGGCAGACCGGGGACGCGCGGCTCGAGGCCGCCGCGTACTGCCTCCTGCTGTCCTTCGTCGGCTACATCGTCATTTGCTTCTTCTCGAGCATTGCTTACCATGTTTACCTTCCGGTCTACGCGGGCCTGAGCCTCGTGTGCGACCGGCTGTCCCGTTCCCCCTTGCCCGGTCCTCAATGTGGTTGACGATGAAGGCAACCACGAAGGACACGAAGGTGACGACGGACACGAAGGACACGAGTTGCGTTGCCGGCAGGTTGAAGAACGCCACGTCCTTGGCGTGGTCACGTCTCCGTGAGGTGAGAGCTTCGTGGTTGTCGATCCTCCTGCCGTTGTGGCCTTCGTGGTTAACCGTGAAGATGGAATAGTGCGGTCGTAGTGGATAGCGTGTTTCCTTCAAGCCCTCGCGGCCTCGTCAAGCGTCTCGCCTACGGCCTGCCCGGCGCCGGCCAGGCGGTGGCGCGCGTCATGGACTCCGGTTGGCGGGCCGGTCGTCTCCTGATCCTCTGCTACCACGGCGTGTCCACCTGGGACGAGCACCTGTGGAACGACGACCTCTACCTGTCGCCGGACGCGTTCCGGCAGCGGCTCTCGGTCCTTCGCCGGTGGAACTGCAACGTCCTTCGCCTGGCTGACGCTCTCCCGCGTCTCTTTGCCGGCTCGTTGCCGCCGCGAGCCGTCTGCCTGACCTTCGATGACGGCGGCGTCGATTTCGCTGCCAGCGCCCTGCCAATCCTGCGCGAGTTCGGATACCCCGCGACGGTCTACCTGACGACCTTCTACTCGGGCCGCCGCGAGCCGGTGTTCACGGGCGGCTGTCACTACATCGCGTGGCGGGGGAGAGCGGCCACCGTCGATCTCGGGAAGCTGACCGGTGGGCCGGAGCAACGCGTGGACCTGGGATTCCGCGAGGCCCAGGACCGGGCCGCGGCACTGCTCCGACGGCACGCGGATGCCAAGCGCCTGTCTGCCGATCAGAGGCGCGAACTGCTGACCGCTTTCGCCGCGGCGGTGGACGTGGATTTCGACGAGCTCGTCGAGCGGCGCATGCTGCAGATCATGGAACCCGAGGAGGTTCGCGAGGCCGCGCGGGCCGGCATTGACATCGAGCTGCACACGCATCGCCACAGGACGCCGGGGGACAGGGCGCTGTTCCAGAAGGAACTGCAGGACAACCGCCTGGAGATCGAGAAGCTGACCGGCCGCTCGCCGAGCCACTTCTGTTATCCGAGCGGGGTGTGCAGGCCGGAGTTCCTCCCCTGGCTCGAGGAGGCGGGCGTCGTCTCGGCGACCACGACGCAGCCCGGGCTGGCGAAGCGGACCACCCACCCTCTGCTGCTTCCAAGGTTCGTGGACACCGGCTCGGTTTCCGAGGTGGAGTTCGAGGCCTGGGTGAGCGGCGCGGCGGCGGTGTTCCCCGCGGCGAAACGGCTGGTGACGGGGAGGTGAGGCCTGAGGTGTGAGTTCACTCAAAACTAATCCCTTGAAACTCGACACCGAGAATCCCGCCCGCCCGCGCGTGCTCCACCTGATCGGCAGCTTCCATACTGGCGGCTCCGAGCGGCAAGCCGTGCAGTTGGTGTCGCTGCTGGCGGCCCGCGGGAGGTTCGACGTTCGCGCGGCGTCGCTGGACCCGGGCGGCGTGCTGCGGGGTGCGTTGGAGCGCCTTCAGATCGGCGCGATCGAGTCGTATCCGCTCGAGCGGTTCTACGACCTGCTCGCGGTCCGGCAGATCACCCGTTTCGCCCGGATGATGCGGCGCGAGCGCGTCGAGATCCTCCACACCCACGACTTCTACACCAACGTGTTCGGGATGATGGCGGGCTGGCTGGCCCGGGTACCCGTCCGGATCGCCTCTCGCCGCGAGATCCAGGGCGTGCGAACCCCGGCGCAAAAGCGTGTCGAGCGCGGGGTCTACCGCCTCGCACACGCGATCGTCGCGAACTCGGGGGCCGTGCGCGATGCACTGGTGGACGAAGGGGTGCCATCGGGGAAGACCCAGATCATCTATAACGGCCTGGACCTGGCCCCATTTCGAGCGGCCGGAGAAAGGGAAGCGGCGAGCTTCCGGGCGGAGGCAGGGATTCCCGCCGGCGCTCCGCTGGTTTCGATCGTCGCCAACCTCCGCCTGCGCGTGAAGGACCAACCGACCTTTCTTCGGTCCGCCCGGCGAGTGCTCGACGCCGTTCCGGCTGCGCATTTCGCCATCGCCGGGGAAGGAGAGCTGCTGGATGAAACCCGCGGTTTGGCGGTGGGTCTCGGCCTCGGGCAAGCCGTCCACTTCCTCGGCCGGTGCGATGGTGTGGCCGCTTTGATCGCCGCTTCCCAGGTGTGCGTGCTCAGTTCCCGGTCCGAGGGGTTCTCCAACGCAATCCTGGAGTACATGGGGGAGGCCGCCCTGTCGTGGCGACCGACGTGGGCGGGGCGCGCGAGGCGATCGAGGAAGGCGTGAGCGGGTACCTGGTGCCGGCCGGAGACGACGAGACGATGGCCCGGAGGATTTCAGGTCTCCTGCTGGACCCCGTGCTTGCCTGCCGGATGGGGGCTTACGGCCGGAAGGTCGTGGAAGACCGGTTCTCGTGTGAAGCGCAGCTCGAAAGAACCGAGACGTTGTACGTAGAGTTGATCCAGAATAGCGCCAACCGCCGCCACGCGCGCGCCCGCTGAACGGTCCTCTGATGCCTGTGTCGCTGCAACCCGGCTCGGACGCGACGGCTGCCCCAGCCGCCCTTCGGCCGATTCGCGTCCTCGTGGTCGCGCCGTCCCTTGGAATCCTGGGCGGACAGGCCGTCCAGGCGCGCTTCCTGCTCGAGCGCCTGGGCCGCGAGCCAGGCCTGCAGGTGTCCTTTCTGCCCGTCAACCCCCGTCTGCCCGGACCGCTCGGCGCGCTCCAGCGGGTGAAGTACGTCCGGACCTTCGTCACCTCGATCGCGTACCTGCTGCTGCTCCTGGCGCGCGTCCCGTGGTACGACGTGATCCACGTCTTCTCGGCCTCGTATCTCTCGTTCGTCCTCGCGCCGACGCCCGCAATGATGGTCGCCAGGCTGTTCCGGCGAAGGGTAGTCCTGAACTATCACAGCGGCGAGGCGGAGGACCATTTCACCAGGTGGCCCAGCGCGGTCCGCACTGCCCGCCTCGCCCACGCCATTGTCGTCCAGTCCGATTACCTGGTCGGTGTTTTCGCGCGCTTCGGCCTGCCGGCGACGGCTATCCACAACGCGATTCATGTCGAGGACTTCCCGTTCCGCGAACGGGTCCATCTGCGGCCGAACTTCTTCTGCAACCGGAACTTCGAGGCCAACTACAACCTGCCTTGCGTGCTGAGGGCTTTCCGCGCGGTACAGGAGAGTAGGCCCGACGCGTCCCTCGTCCTTGCCGGCGACGGGAGCGGGCGGCCCGAAGTGGAACGGCTGGTTGGCGAGCTCCAGCTGCGTAACGTGAAGCTCCTCGGATCCGTCCCGCCGCGCGACATGCCGGCGCTCTACAACGAAGCGGACGTGTTCCTGAACGGGTCCGACGTGGACAACATGCCCTTGTCCATCCTCGAGGCCTTTGCGTGCGGGCTTCCAGTGGTAACGACGGACGCGGGAGGCATCCCGACGATTGTGGAGCATGGCCGGACGGCGCTGATGGTTCGTCGCGGAGACCCTGACTCCCTTGCCGCAGCGGCGCTCGTTCTCCTCGGGAACGACTACCTCGCCCTGCAGCTCAGCCGCAACGGCTTCATGGAGTCGCGCAAGTACCAGTGGGAACGAGTGCGCGACGGCTGGCTGGCTGTCTATTCCGGGCTTGCCGGTTCCGACTTCCGCGCGGGACGCCAACTCGACGCGTCACCTCGCCCGGCCGGGCGGGTGTGAAGACCCTCAGTCGGGCGTGGCGCAGCCTGCGAGGCCGAAGCGCCGGCGAGCTGCGGGAGCGAGGCGCGCAGTGGTCGGCGGCCGCGCTCGAACGGTTGAACCTGTCGCCGCTCACGCGTCTGCCGTCTGACGCAGAAGTTCCCCCGGCATCCTCGGGCAGCCAGTCGTGGCCACCTCCTTTGCCATCGCCGGCGGCCTACCGGCGGTTCATCGAGGGCAGAGGGCCCTCCGCGGCTCGCAGCCTCGAGACCGCGGCCGAACGGATCCTGGCCGGCCGCCTGAATGTCCTCGGGCTGCGCGACGTGGCCGTTGGCAGCCCCGTGGACTGGCACCGCGACCCGGTCGCCGGGATTGCGGCGCCGCGCCGGCATTGGAGCCGCATCCCGTATCTCGATCCCGCCGTGGCGGGCGATCACAAGGTCACCTGGGAGATCAACCGGCACCAGTGGTTCCTCACGCTGGGCCGGGCGTGGCGCCTGACGGGCGACCAGCGCTACGCGGAGCGTTTCGTCCGACACCTGACATCGTGGATGGACGAGAACCCGCCGAAGGCCGGCATCAACTGGGCGAGCAGCCTGGAGCTGGCGTATCGCGCGATCGCCTGGATCTGGGCCTTCCGCTTGTTCGAAGGGTCTCCCAGCCTGACGCCGGGGCTCCGCGCGCGTGCCCGCAGGTTCCTGTTCCTGCACGGCCGTCACATCGAAACCTACCTGTCCACCTACTTCAGCCCCAACACGCACCTGACGGGGGAGGCACTTGGCCTCGTCTACCTGGCTGCGGCCTTTCCGGACTGGGAGTGCTCGCCCCGGTGGCGTGCCAGGGGGACGGGGATCCTGAAGGACGCGCTTGGCTGGCACGTGCGCCCCGACGGCGTCTACTTCGAGCAGTCGAGCTACTACCACCGCTACACGGCGGACATCTACACCCACTTCTACCTCCTCACGCGCCACGGCGAGCCCGAACTTGCCGAGTCCACTCGCCCCAGGCTCGAGGCGCTCCTCGAGCACCTGATGTGGATCACCCGCCCCGATGGCACCACGCCGTTCTTCGGCGACGATGACGGCGGCCGGCTGGTGGTGCTGGACGAACGGCCGCCAGACGACTTCCGAGCCGCGCTGTCCACCGGCGCCGCGCTGTTCTCCCGCGGCGACTTCAACTACGTGGCGGGGGAACCGGCCGAGGAGACGTTCTGGCTGCTGGGAGAAGAAGGCCTTGCGGCCCTGCAGGCGGCGGCCCCCGAGCGCCCCGGCGAGCTATCGCGGGGGTTCGCGGACGGCGGCTACTACGTCATGCGAGATGGGTGGGAGCCGGCGTCCAGCTGGCTGCTCGCGGACTGCGGCGTCCATGGAGCCCTGAACTGCGGCCATGCCCACGCGGACGCGCTGTCCATCCAGTTGGCCGCGCGCGGGGTCACGACGCTGGTGGACCCCGGGACGTATCGGTATACGACCAGCCGCGCGGACCGCGACGCCTTTCGCTCGTCCCTGGTGCACAACACGGTGAGCGTGGACGGCGAGTCCTCGTCTGTCCCGTCAGGGCCGTTCTCGTGGCGCCACGTCGCCGCGGCTCGCGCGCGGCAGTGGGTGACCCAGCCGCGCTTCGACTTCCTGGAGGGCGAGCACGACGGCTTCGCGCGCCTGGCCGACGCCCGTGAGGCACGTCACGGTCAATCCTCTTCATCCGCGGCGATTACTGGGTACTTCGCGACCAGCTGGTTTCAGGTACTCGCTTCGCTTGAGAACGAACGAAACCACGAAGACCAAGAGAACACGAAGACACGAGGGCTTCGTGGCCTTCGTGCCTCCCGTTCTTCGTGGTCAGGACAAGCGGGTCCCCATCTGGAGACGCCCGCGAGGCACCGGTATGTGTCGCGCTTCCAGTTCGCCCCGGGCCTGACGCTTGATGTAGCCGAGACCCCGAAGCCAGACGGGAAGGCGGACGCGCGGGTCGCCACGGCAGACGGCCCGGTCCTCGAGCTGTTCTCGGCAGGGGCTGAGGGCAGATGGGAGCGCAGTTCGGGCAGTGTGTCGCCCGCTTACGGCGTTGCCCTGGACGCTCCCGCCGCGGACTTTGTCGTGGACGCCAGCGGCCCCGCGGAGTGGGTGACCTTGCTGATTCCCGCTGGTCGGGACGGCGTGGCGGTGCGCGCAATCGAGTGCGGGCTCGAGGTCACGGGGCCGGGCTGGAACGACATCCTCCTGAACCGAAACCCTGGGCCCCCGCCGCCAGGGCTGTCGAAGGGGGACTTCGACTGGCTGTGGATGCGGCGGGAAGCGGAAACAGGCGCGATTCACCTCATCGCCTTCGGGCTTCGCTCGATTTCCCTGGACGGGGCCTTCACGCTGGATGCAGAGGAGCCGATAAGCTGGCTAAGCGCCCGACTGTCTCGCGGTACGCTCGAACTGTCGCAGCAGCCGGGGAGGACCCTGCGCGTGCTCCCGGCAGCACCGCTGCGAGCGCTGTCCTTCAATGGGACGGCCGTGCCGTGTGAAGCCGGGCGGGTCTGCGTGCTGGTCAGCTGACCGGTTGTGCGGGCCGCCGTGGGCTTTGCTCTTTTGGCGCTCACTTGTGTTGACAGTCCACTGTGAGCGGGTGACGCGGGTAGGGGGCCCCCATCCGCCTGCAGCGCGGACGCCCGTGACAAGCGCTTTATGCGCGAAGCCGGATGGGGGAGACCCGCGGCAGGACCCGCGAACACAACAGCCTCGTCGTCAACACAAGTGAATCCGGGTGATACCGAGGATAGCATTCTGCATTCTTTATGTGCGGCATCAACGGCATCGTCCTGTCTCCCCGGCACGGTGGTCACGTGGACCCCGCGCTCGTGGTCCGGATGCGGGACGTTCTGGCGCACCGCGGGCCAGACGACGCAGGCGCTGTTCGTCGCCGGGCCGGTCGGCCTTGGGCACCGGCGGCTGAGCATCGTCGACGTCGCCACCGGTCACCAGCCGATGGCCAACGAGGACGGCACCCTCCAGATCGTCTTCAACGGCGAGATCTACAACCACGCGGACTTCAGGCCTGAGCCTCGAGGCGCGCGGGCACCGGTACCGCACCCGTTCCGACACCGAGACCATCCTGCACCTCTACGAGGAACGCGGCCGGCAGGTGCGTGCAACGACCTGCGCGGGATGTTCGCGTTCGCGATCTGGGACGCCGGACGGCGCGAGCTGTTCCTCGCGCGCGACCGGCTTGGCATCAAGCCGCTCTACTACGTCCACGCGCCGGACGGGTCGCTCTACTTCGCGTCCGAGATCAAGGCGCTGCTCGAGGCGGGCGCCGTGAAGGCCGCGCTCAACTACCAGGCGCTGCCCGACTTCCTCGCCAATCACGCGCCTTCCGGGCGAAGACACGCTGTTCTCCGGCGTCAAGCGCCTGCGCGCCGGTCACACCCTCGCGTGGCGCGAAGGTGAGGTCCGCATCGAGCGCTACTGGGATGTGCCGCCGCAGCCGGACCAAGGCGACGAGAGCGGGCAGTCGAGGAGCGACGAGGACTACATCGAGGAGTGGCGGGAGCTGCTCCGCGCGTCCGTGCGCCTTCGCCTGATGTCGGACGTGCCGCTGGGGATGTTCCTGTCGGGCGGCATCGACTCGTCGGCCATCGCGGCCTTGATGAGCGAGATGGTCGGCGAGCCGATCAAGACGTTCTCGGTGGCCTTCGAGGAACGGGAAGCCAACGAGCTGGACTACGCCAGGGAGGCGTCCGCAGGCTTTCGGCACCGACCACCACGAGATCGTCGTCACCCAGGACCAGTTCCTCGAGGCGCTGCCGCGGCTCGTCTGGCACGAGGACGAGCCGCTCGCGCATCCCGTCGAGCGTGGCCCTCAACTTCGTCTCGCGGCTGGCCGCGCGAGCACGTGATGGTGGTCCTGACCGGCGAGGGGAGCGACGAGACTGCTTGCCGGCTACTACCGCTACCGCAAGACGATCGCGAACCTTGCCGTGGGCGGCTGGTATCACAGGCTGTCCACCGAGGGGATGCGCAGCGCGGCGCGCGCGCTGCTCGGTGCAGCCGCCCCGCGCAGGCTCCTGAGCAAGGCCCGGACGAACGTTCGTCTTCCACGCCCCGGACGTCGAGCACCTCTACTTCGACAACTTCGCCGTCTTTCCGCGCGCCCTGCAACCGCTGCTCCTCTCGGACGAGGCGCTCGAGCGGATCGGCGTGCCGCGATCCGTATGCCGAGATGAGCGGCCTGCTTCGAGGGCCGAGCCGGCGGGACGCATGCTCGATCGGCTGCTGTACACGGACATCAAGACGTACCTGCACGAACTGCTGATGAAGCAGGATCAGATGAGCATGGCGGCGTCGATCGAGAGCCGGGTTCCGTTCCTCGATCACCGGCTCGTGGAATACACCACCGCGCTGCCCGACCGCCTGAAGCTTCGCGGCTGGACGACGAAGTACATCCTGCGCAAGAGCATGGAGGGCCTGGTCCCGGAACGAATCCTCAGGCGGCCGAAGATGGGGTTCCCGGTGCCGGTGGGGCGGTGGTTCCGCGGCCCGTGGCGCGGGGTGATTGACGAGTACGTGCTGGGCGAGCGGGCATTGTCGCGCAACGTGTTCCGCCGCGAGGCGCTGCAGTCCCTCGTCGGCGAGCACCTGTCCGGTGCGGCCGATCACAGCGAGCGTCTCTGGGCACTCGTCACGTTCGAGATGTGGTGGCGGCAGTTCATCGAGTCGGCGCCGACGGGGCAGGCAACCAGCGGTAACCTCCTTGGTCGCAGTACTCGTTTTGCTTGACGACGAAGGAAACCACGAAGATCAACAAGACACGAAGACACAAGGGCTTTGTGGCCTTCGTGCCTTCCGTTCTTCGTGGTCAGGACAAGTGAATCCCGTCTGGGTTGATGGCCGACGATAGGAGCGTTATGACCAGGATCAGCGTGTTCGGTCTCGGCTACGTCGGGTGCGTGTCGGCGGCGTGCTTCGCCAAGCAGGGCCACCAGGTGATCGGCGTGGACGTCGACGCAGGCCAAGGTGGACCTGATCAACGCCGGCAAGTCCACGATCGTGGAGGAGGGCA
The DNA here is from genome assembly GCA_963744445.1 of uncultured Acidobacteriota bacterium. GTDB lineage: Bacteria > Acidobacteriota > Vicinamibacteria > Vicinamibacterales > Fen-181 > CAVUTP01. The sequence goes on along the minus strand of CAVUTP010000003.1, from coordinate 16,129 downwards.
TCGGCGAGCTCGTCGCCGAGATGGTCGCCGGCGGGCGGCTCAGGGCCACCACGTCCGCCGCCGAAGCGGTGGCCGCGCTCGGATGTCTCGCTGGTCTGCGTCGGCACGCCGAGCCGGCCCAACGGCAGCCTGGACCTGTCCTACGTCGAGCGGGTGTGCGGCGAGATCGGCCGGGCGCTGCGCGACAAGGCGACGCGGCACACCGTGGTCATCCGGAGCACGGTGCTGCCGGGCACGATCGACGGCCTCGTGATTCCGGCTCTCGAGCGCCGCATCCGGCAAGCGCGCGGTCCGCGACTTCGGCGTCTGCTCCAACCCGGAGTTCCTGCGCGAGGGCACCTCGATCAAGGACTTCTACGACCCGCCGTTCACGCTGATCGGGACCGAGGACCCGCGCACGGCGGACACGCGTCAAGGCGCATCTACGTCGGCATCGACGCGCCGGTGTTCGTGACCGCGATCCGCGTGGCGGAGATGGTGAAGTACGCCTGCAACAGCTTCCACGGCCTGAAGGTCGGGTTCGCCAACGAGATCGGGAACATCTGCAAGGCGCTGGGCGTGGACAGCCACGAGGTGATGCGGATCTTCTGCGAGGACCGGAAGCTCAACATCTCGCCCTACTACCTGAAGCCCGGGTTTGCGTTCGGCGGCTCGTGCCTGCCGAAGGACCTGCGGGCCGTGAGCTATCGCGGCCCGGGAGCTCGACGTCGAGACGCCGATCCTGCACGCCACGCTGGAGAGCAACAGGAAGCAGATCGAGCGGGCGTTCGGCATGGTCATGGCGACCGGCGCCCGCAAGGTCGGGCATGCTCGGCATGAGCTTCAAGGCCGGGACGGACGACCTGCGCGAGTCGCCGGTCGTCAGCCTGATCGAGATGCTGATCGGCAAGGGGATGGAGCTGGCGATCTACGACCGCGAGGTGTCGAGGGCCCAGCTGATCGGGTCCAACCGCGCCTTCATCGAGAAGGAGATCCCGCACATCTGGTCGCTGACGCGCTCCAGCGTCAACGAGGTCCTGGAGTTTGCAGAGACGGTGGTGATCGGGAACGCAACCGGGGAGTTCCGCGCCGCAGCCGGCTGCATCCGACCCGGGCAATTTGTGATCGACCTGGTGCGGGCCTTCGACGCCGCCCCCGAGGGCGCACGGTACGAGGGGATTTGCTGGTAGCTGTGAGTTGTGAGTTGTGAGTTCGTGATGCGAATTCTGTGGTTGAAGACCGAGCTGCTGCACCCTGTGGACAAGGGCGGGAAGATCCGCACGTACCACATGCTGCGGGCGCTGCGCCGCCAGCACCACATCACCTACCTGACGCTCGATGACGGAACCGCAGCACCCAACGCCGCCGATCTGTCCCAGGAGTACTGCCACGAGCTGGTAACGATCCCGCACGTGACGCCCGAGAAGTTCACGCTGGGCTTCTATCGCGACATCCTGGTCGGGCTCGCCGCGGCCGAACCGTACGCCATCCGCAAGTACCGTTCGAAGGAGATGGAGAACCGAGTGCGCGCGCTGACCGGCGGCGGGCGCTTCGACGTCGTGGTCTGCGACTTCCTCGCCCCGAGCCTGAACGTGCCGCGAAAGCTCCCTTGTGGCACGGTCCTGTTCCAGCACAACGTCGAGGCGATGATCTGGAAACGGCACTCGGAGGTGCAGCGCGGCGTGCTTGCGCGCGCTTACCTGCGGCGCCAGTGGCGGCTGATGCGGAAGTTCGAGGAAGGGGAGTGCCGCCGGTTCGACCACGTGGTGGCCGTGTCTCCCGAAGACCGCGAGACGATGCGCCGGGAGTACGGCGTAGAGACCGTAGACGATGTGCCGACCGGCGTCGATGTGGAGTTCTTCCGGCCCGAGCCCGGTGTGACGCCCGAACCCGACAGCCTGGTCTTCACGGGCTCGATGGACTGGTTGCCGAACCAGGATGCCATCCGGTTCTTCGCCGGCGAGGTCATGCCCCTCATCGCGCGCGAGCGGCCGAACGTGAAGCTCACGGTCGTCGGGCGCAAGCCCTCGCCGGAGCTGATCGAGTTGGCGCGACGCGACCCGGCGGTCACGGTGACGGGCCGGGTAGATGACGTCCGGCCGTACATGCAGGCGGCCGCCGTCTACATCGTGCCGATCCGGATTGGCGGGGGAACCAGGCTGAAGATCTTCGAGGCGATGGCGATGGAGCGGCCGATCGTCTCGACGCGGGTCGGCGCCGAGGGGCTACCTGTCGAGGACGGGCGCAACATGCTCGTCGCGGATTCGGCGGCCGACTTCGCGCGCGCCGTCGTGACGCTGCTGTCCGATGCGGACAAGGCGCGGACCATCGCCGAGTACGCGGCGCGGCAGGTGCGCGAGCACTACGGGTGGGACCGCGTGGCCGAGCGGTTTGCGGAGATCTGCGCGCGGGTGACCCGGCCTGCGCCGCGGGCGGTGTCGTGACATGGCACTCGCCATCTTCCTCGCTGCCTCGGCGCTCGTCCTCTACGTCCTCGTCGGCTACCCGCTGCTCCTGGCCGCGCTGTGCGCCGTTCGCCGGCCGCGGCCGGTTCACTCGTCGCCCATCCGGCCCACGGTGTCCGTCATCCTTCCAGTGCGCAACGGCGCGCGGTGGATTCGCGGCAAGCTGGACTCGCTGCTCGCCCTCGACTACCCGCGAGACCTCCTCCAGATCATCGTCGTGGACGATGGGTCGGATGACGACACCGCGGCCCTGGCGTCCGCCGTCGAAGGCGTTGAGGTCGTTCGGCTTGCGCCCGGTGGAAAGGCCCTCGCACTGAACGCCGGCATCGCGCGTGCGTCCGGAGAGGTCCTCTTCTTCACCGACGTTCGCCAACCGCTCGACCCCGGGAGCCTGAGCAAGCCTCGTCGCGCACCTGGCCGATCCCGTCCGTCGGCGTGGTGAGCGGGGAGCTGGTCATCCGCGAAGGCGCCTCGATGGAAGAGGCGGCCATCGGGCTCTACTGGCGGTACGAAAATGGATCCGTAAACGGTTGAGCAGCCTGGACTCCGTGATGGGTGCAACCGGGTGCATCTACGTGATGCGGCGATTGCTCGCGGTGCCGCAGCCTCCGGGACTGCTCGTGGACGACATGTATCTGCCCCTGGCCGCGTTCTTCAAGGGCTACCGGGTGGTATTCGACGACAATGCCAGGGCCTTCGACCAGCCCAGCCGGCTTGGGTCGGAGTTCCGGCGCAAGGTGAGAACGCTGGCGGGCAACTACGAGATCATCGGCGCCTATCCGCAGCTGCTGCTGCCCACCAACCGGATGTGGCTGCACTTCGTGTCGCACAAGTTGGGACGCCTGCTGCTGCCGTGGGCGCTGCTCGCGATCCTGGTGACCACGCCGTTCCTGCCGCTTCCGTGGCTGGCCCTGGCCGTCGCCGGCCAGGCGCTGGTCTACGGCGCGGCGGCGCTCGATCCCTTGATCCCGCAAGGTACAATGGCGAAGCGGGTGACAGCATCGGCCCGGACCTTCGTCGTCATGATTGTTGCCGCCCTCGTGGCGGCTCGCTACTTGCTGCCGGGGAGAAGGGACTACTGGACGCCCACGAAGTAGGCAGTAGGCAGTGGGCAGCGAGTCCCGCCGTCACACTGCACTTGTGTTGACAGTCCACTGTGAGCGGGTGGCGCCGTTCGGGGGCCCCCCATTCGCCTGGACCGAGTCTCCCGTGACAAGTGCTTTTCGAGGGAAGCCGAATGGGGGAGAACGGCGAAGGACCCGCGAACACAGCAGCCTCGCCGTCAACGCAAGTGAACGCCGTGCCGCTTCAAAGCTAGAATGGAAGCGTTCCTACCACTGAGGAGTAGCTTGTTCTTATGACCGACCTTCTCGATCGCATCCGCTCGCGCAAGGCCACCGTCGGCATCATCGGCCAGGGCTACGTCGGCCTGCCGCTCGCCCTGGTCTTCGACGAGGCCGGCTTCCCGGTGATCGGCTTCGACCTCGACCCGAAGAAGGTCGACGCCCTCAACCGCGGCGAGTCCTACATCAAGCACATCGGGGCCGACCGGGTGGCCGACGGCGGTCGAAGAGCGGCCGCTTCCGCGCGACGCACCGACTTCGACGAGCTGAAGGCGTGCGACGCGGTCCTGATCTGCGTGCCCACGCCGCTCGGCCAGCACCGCGAGCCGGACCTCTCGTTCGTCGTCAACAGCACCAGGAGGTGGCCAAGCGCCTGCGGAAGGGGCAGCTGGTCGTCCTGGAGTCGACGACCTACCCGGGGACGACCGACGAGGACGTGCTGCCGATCCTCGAGGCGACCGGCCTCAAGACGCCCGACGACTTCCTGCTGGCGTTCTCGCCCGAGCGCGAGGACCCGGGCAACCCGAAGTTCCACACGAAGACCATCCCCAAGGTCGTGGGCGGCGTGAACGCGGCGTCCACCGAGGCGGCCGTCGCGCTCTACGCGCTGGCCGATCGACAAGGTCGTGCCGGTGTCGTCGCGCGCGCGTGGCCGAGTCGTCCAAGCTGCTCGAGAACATCTTCCGCTCGATCAACATCGCGCTGGTCAACGAGCTGAAGATGACGTTCGACCGGATGGGCATCGACATCTGGGAGGTCATCGAGGCGGCCAAGACCAAGCCGTTCGGCTTCACGCCGTTCTACCCGGGCCCGGGCCTCGGCGGCCACTGCATCCCGCTCGACCCGTTCTACCTGTCGTGGAAGGCCGCCGAGTACGGCATGTGGACGCGCTTCATCGAGCTGGCCGGCGAGATCAACACGCACATGCCGCACTACGTGGTCGACAAGACGGTGAAGGCGCTCAACGAGGACGGCAAGAGCATCAAGGGCGCCAAGGTGCTGGTGCTCGGGCTCTCGTACAAGGAGGACATCGACGACGACCGCGAGTCGCCGTCGTACGAGATCATCGAGCTGCTGCAGGAGGCGGGCGCGGAGGTGGCCTACTGCGACCCGTTCTTCCCGATGGCGCGGCCCGGCCGCAAGCACAACCTCCAGCTGACGTCGGTGCCCTGCACCGCCGAGGCGTTCGCCGGTTACGACGCGGTGGTGCTGTCGACCGGCCACAAGCAGTTCCGCGACCCGGCGCTCTACGCGAAGGTCGCGGCTCGTCGTCGACACGCCGCAACGCGGTGAAGCTGCCGGAGGGAGCGAGGGGAGGGTGGTGAAGGCGTAGGGGGGAATTCGTGGATTACGGGGACCAGGGACGAAGGCAAAAGCCGGATTCAGTGGATACAAGGGAGCAAGTGGCGAGCGAAGCATCGTGTAGTGGTCAACGGCCAGTGAATTACGCGTGACGCCGCTGTCTCCCCGTCGCGCCGTCACGCAGTCACCTGTCACTCCGCAACGCGGCCTACTGCTGGAGCGTCGCGAGCGTCTTCCGCGCCTCGGCGGCGCTCGCGGAACGTCGGGGCGAGCTTCAGCGCCGCCTCGAGTCGACGCCCGGGCCTTGTCGCTGTTGCCCGTCTTCGCGAACGCCATGCCCAGGTGGTAGCTGGTACGTCGGGTTCTTCGGGTCCTTCTCGACCGCCTGCGTGCAGCGGCGGCACGCGCCAGGCCGGCCAGGTTCTTCTTGTAGTAGATCCAGCCGAGCGTGTCGTTCACCTCGGGCGAGTCCGGCAGGCCGGCCTTGGCCGTCTGCGCGAGCTGCAGCGCCACGTCCAGGTTCCCGCCCGCCTCCGCGTACATCCACGCCAGGTTGTTCGCCGCCACCGGCGCGCGCGGGTCGATCTCCATCACCTTCTCGTACCGCTTCTGCGCCTCGGCGTTCTTCCCCTGCATCTGCAGGATCATCGCGACCATCGTCTCGGCGCCGACCGGCTTCGGCTGGCGCTCGGCCAGCTCCGCGAACTTCTCGCGCGCCTCGTCCAGCTTCTTCTGCGACAGTACAGCTCGCCCGAGCATGCCGTAGGCCTGGAGGTTGTCGGGCGCCACCTGAGCGTCTTGAGCAGCAGTCTGCTCGGCCCGCGCGGCGTCGCCGGTCGTGGCATAGGTCCGCGCCGCGAGCATGCAGGACGGCCGGGTCGCTTCGGCGCCGCAGCGAGCCGCGCCTCCACCCGGCGCCGCGCGTCCGTCGGGCTTCGCTCGCCAGGTCCAGCTGCCACGAGGCCCGCCAGCGCCTCGTTCGAGTTCGGGTCCAGCTGCAGCGCCTTCTCGAACGACCTGCGCGCGCCGGCAGCGTCGCTCTTGAGCAGCTGCAGCGAGCCCATGCTGGCCTGCACCGGGCGCGCCTTCGGGTACTGCTCAGCAGCGCCTTCAGCTCGGTCTCGGCGCGCGGCAGGTCGCCCTTCACCATCAGCGACCGGACCAGCATCAGGCGCGCCACCGGGTTGCCCGGCTGCGTCGTCACCGCCTGCTCGGCGAACTGCACGGCGCTGCGGCGCCGCGGCCCCTTCGTCATCTGCAGCCGCGAGAGCTGAGCTGCGCGGCGACGGCGCGCGGGTTGATCTTCAGGACCTCGTTGAACGCCTTGATCGCCTCGTCGGTGTTGTTCTTGGCGGACGTAGATGGAGCCCGAGCAGGTACTGCGCCTCGGCCGAGCGCGGGTCGGCCGCCACCGCCGCCTTCGCCTGCGCCAGCGCCTCGTCGATCCTGTTCTCCTGCAGGAGGAACCGCGCCTTGACGAGCAGCGCGCGCGTCGTTCTTCGGCGTCCTTCGCCAGCACCTCGTCGATCGTCTTGTGCGCCTCGGCCGTCTTCCCTCCGCGTACTGGATGGCGGCCAGGCGCGACCTTGGCCTCCGCGAAGCCGTCCTTGTTCGCCGGCCAGCTTCTCGAGCAGCGCCACCGCCTCGGCCGTCCGGCTGCATGCCGCATGTAGTAGTCGGCCAGCGACGAGGCTGGCGTTCGAGGTCCTTGGTGTTGTCGGCGATCGACTTCAGGTACGGCTCGGCCTCGGCCGGCGCGGTTGGAGGCCATGTAGAACATGCGCCAGCGCCCGGTTCGGCAGCACGTTCTTCGGGTCGATGGCGTGAGCCGCCTTGAGCGCGGCTTCGGCCTCGGCGGGCCGGTTGGTCTGCAGCAGGAAATTGGCCGAGCGCCAGGTGGGCATCGACCGACTTCGGCTCCATCTCCACCGCCTGCCTGAACGCCTTCTCCGCCGCCTCGAGGTCGCCCTTCGCGCCTGGAACGCGCCGAGCTCGCGTGTACGCGCGCGGCGCGTTCGGGTCGATCTGGATCGCCTCCTCGATCTGCTTGATCGCGCCGTCGAGGTCCTTCAGCCCGGCCGCGTGTCGCCCTTGAGGATCAGCGCCTCCAGGTTCCTCGGGTCCTGCTTCAGCACCTTGTCGGCGCGGGCTGACGCATCCTCGATATGCCTGGCGAGGAAGCAGGAAGGTGCCGGCCTTGAGCTGCGCCTCCGTTGTTCGGGCAGCAGGTCGGCCGCGCGGATGTACTCCCGCAGGCGCCCCGGTACGTCCCGAGCCTGCTCGTAGGTCTCGGCCAGCTTGAGCCGCGCCTCGCCGAAGCTTCGGGTCCTTCTGGATGGCGTTCGGTACTCGACGACCGCCTCCTGGTACTTCTGCTGCGGCGAAGTACTTGTTGCCGCTCTCGAGGTACTGCTGGGCGCTCTTCGAGCAGCCGGCGGCGGCAATGCGCGACGACAGCGAGACGGGAGCGATGGAAGCGAGACGTGCGCATTGGCGAGAAGCCTCTACTCCGGGAGATAACCGGGAGCAAGTGCGGGAACATCGTCCTGGACGAAGCGAACGCGGCGCGCTCCGCGGCCGCCTGCTCGGCCGGCGGCGTCGCGCGTCGGCGATCGGGCAGATGACGCGGACCATCGCGGCGTCCGTGCGGTTCAGGCGGATCGCGTCCAGCACCGTGTAGATCTTGCCCCAGTACTCGCTGGCCACCACGCGGCCGTGGCTCTGGTACCAGTAGATCACCACCTGCCGGTCCAGGCCCTTCTCGATGACGAAGCGGTTGACGACGATCGTCGCGCCTGGCGCGCCCGGGGCCCGGTGCCGGTCTTCGACCGTCAGCGGGCACGCTGGCTGCGCGATGCACCGGCTCCCAGCCGGCGCCGGGCAGGCAGTTGAGGGGCGAGTGCATCGTGTCGCCCTCGCGCTGGCTCTGATAGTAGCCGACGTAGAGGCCCACCGGCTGCCGGCCGGGCGCGGAGTAGATCGCGGTTGATGTACTCGTCCACGCCGAGGACGGTCAGGATCTGCTGGTCGAAGCGGTCCGCCGACTGCCCCGCCACTCGCCCAGCTGCATCGGGAACGTGGCAAACGACTCGCGGGGCGGCGTGGGCTCGCTCTTCGACGCGCTGGCCGATGGCGACGGCAGCCAGCGACCAGGCAGGCGCGACGATGAGGGCGCGGACGGCCAGCGCGGCGAGTCGGCGAATGCGCGCGGCGCCGGTTTGTCGATGGCGGTCGCCGGTGGCGATCGCGGACGATGTGCGACGTGGCGACTGCTGGCGCTCGGCGGTCGCGGGGGCGCGTCTCGCGCGATCGCGGCCGATCCGCGCGATCGCCCGCTGGACGGCGAACAGCAGGATGAACGCGACGACGAAGACCAGCCAGCCGGAGAACGTGTGGAAGAAGCCCTGCGCGGCCTCGGGGCCGACGAAGTGGGCGGCGATGCCGGTGCCGGCCACGCGGACGCCGTTGGCGACGATGGCCACGGGCACGGAGGCGAGCGCCAGCGCGACGCGGGCCCAGTTGCGGCGGCTCCACGAAGTAGCCGTAGACGATCGCGAGCGTGAGCAGCGAGATGAGCGAGCGGATGCCGCTGCAGGCTTCGGCCACCTCGAGGCTGGTGTTGCTGAGCATGATGACGTTGCCTTCGCGGAGCACCGGGACGCCGGCGCGGTCGAGCGTCAGCCTCGCCGAAGCGCGAGGCCAGCAGCTGCAGCGGGAACGCGATCTGGTTGAAGATGATCGCCGGGATCGGGATCATCAGCAGCAGGAACGCGAGCGGGAACGCCAGGATGCGCAGGTGGGCCAGCCGAAGAGGAACAGCACCAGGCCGCGCCAGGACGCCGAGCATCGAGATGCGGGTGAGGAACAGTTCGGCGCCGAGGATGCCGGCGCCAAGCACCGCGACGCTGCCAGGATGACGGACCAGCCGGCGGCCGAGCGAGCGACGGCCGGATCGCGCCGCGGCCAGCTGTCCGCGCCGCTCCCAGGCGAGGTAGAGCGCGATCGGGACGATCAGGAAGCCGTGGGAGTAGTTCTCGTCCACGCCCCAGTCGTGCACCAGCTTGGGGAAGACATCCCGGTAGAGAAAGGCAAGCCCCGCCCCGAGCACGACCGCGGAAAACACACGTCCGGTAAGGCGGGACATAAGAGTATTTTCGGCCAAAACAGGCCCGCTCTGCAGGGGCGCGCGCTTCTCAGGATACGCGCCCACTCTACGATTCGGCTCATGGTCCCTGTGATCGCCTCGCTTCATGACGAACGAAACCACGAAGACCACGAGAACACGAAGATAGAAAGCTGTTGGCCTTCGTGCTCTTCCGTTCTTCGTGGTTAAAGACAAGTGAATTCCCCGTTTGGTTGGCCTTGGCAGGCGGGCGCAAAAAAAGAGGGCTGGCAATGCGCCAGCCCTCGTCCGGAAGCTGCTGCTATCCGTGTTTCCGGATTCTCGCCTAGCGGCGCCAGCGGCGGACCGCGCCTGCCGAGACCGGCGAGGCCCATCCCGAGCAGGAGCAGTGATGAGCCGCCATCCGGTACGTTGACTGGCTCAACCGCGGTTGCGGTCGTTGTGGACATCACGAGGCCTGCGACGACCAATAGCGTCATCAGAAGTGCGGTTCTCATCGAAATTCTCCTGTCGGCTTCCTCATCTCGCCTTCAGCGAAGGCTCAGCGCGCAACCGCCGCCGTCTACGCCGCACCGCTCCGGCCAGGCCGAAGAGCCCCGTGCCGAGCAGCAGCATCGAGCCAGGCTCGGGAACCGCGCTGACGAAGGTGCTGACGTGGGACACGCCTTCCACGTTGGGAATCTCGAACGGGCCAGCCACCCCACCCGTGTAGTAGAAGTCGGTGGTGCCGCCGTACTTCACCAGCACGTAGGTGTAGGGCGAGGGCAGTGTCAGGGTCCCGCCGATCGGGTCCAGCAGGGGGTCGAGGTCGGCGCCCTCGAACTTGAATGACAGCGGCCCGGAGGGCGGCAGCGGGTCTGGCAGCGCGTCTCCGGGGACGGGGTCACGCTGGTTGGTGTAGACGTTTCCGTCTGCCGGGGCCGTCGGGTTCGGATCGAGATTGTAGTAGTCGATGAAGTACGTCAGCCTGGCGAGTTCCAGGAGCTCGCCGGCCGGCGCACCCGGCGTGGCGGATCCAATCAGGTAGATGGGCGCAGCGGCGGCTGCGGTCGGCAGCAGGGCCATGCGGCGAAGAGCGATGAGCAGCTTCCTCATGGTTCGAGACTCCGTCGGCGTCACGATCGGGGCGACGCCGTTCCGCTGTAGGAACGCCTGCGCTTCGAGCGAGTCGCGTGCAGGCCAACTGCCGCCTCAGCTTTGCAATGGATGTGCCGGCGTTCTGAAGACCCGCGCGCAAGCGCTAAGCTCTAACTGCCAATGATAAAGGTCCTTAAGCGAAGAGCCGCAAGCGGGACGAGGATGACGCTGACTGAAGTCACCGAATTAAGAGACTTTAATCTTCGGAATCTCAGGCCGTGAGGAGAATCCGGAAGCCCCGCCACCAACTTCTCACTTCTTCACCAGCCTCCCGCACCGTCTTCACTTCGTCGCTCTTCGCCAGTGCGGGTCGAGCCGCACCGCCTCGCCGAGTTCCTTCGCCGCGGCGTCCGGTTCATCCCGACCGCCGCATACACGACGGCGGCGTGCAGCCGCACCTCCGCGTTGTCCGGAAGCGGCTTTGACGACCGCCGAGCCAGCAGCTTGCCGGCTTCCGCGGTCGCGGCCGAGCAGGTGCTGCACCCACGCCAGCGTGTCGGCGATCTGGGGCGCTGCCGCGCGCCACCGTCATCGCGCGCTCGGCGTAGCCGAGCGCCTCGGCGGGCTTGCCCCTTTCGCACGGCCAGCGCGTAGGCGAGGTTGTTGAGCGCGATCGCGTTGTCGTTGGGGTCGCTGCGCCAGGACCTGCCGGTAGCGTTCGATCGCCTTGTCGTAGTCCTTCTGCCTCCTCGTACGCCGTCGCCAGCGTCAGGTGCGCGGCCACCAGCTTCGGGTCGATCGCCGTCGCCTCCTCGAGCGCCTTCTGGCGCCGGCCTTGTCGCCCTTCGCCGTCCGCGCCTCGGCGCGGAGCAGCAGCCGCGGCCGCCTCCGGCTTGGTCCCCTGGCCGTCGAGCGCCTTGCAGCCGCCGGGCGGAGAACAGCGCGCGGCAGCTCGGTGGCCGGGTCGATCCCCTTGTCGATGTCGGACGGCTGCAGCGCCTTGCGCGGGAACGGCGCGCACAGCGGGTCGCCCACGACGACCGTCTGCCAGCTGACGTAGGGCATCGCGAGGTAGAACGACTCGGCCAGGTTGAAGCCCGAGAGGTAGGCGGGGAACAGGACGTTCGGGCCGGATCGTGGCGTCGAGGTACGGCTCGGCCACGTGGCCGGCCACGCCGGTCACGCCCTCGCGAATCGAGTCGCCGGCCAGCGACTGCGGCGAGCTCGGCGAAGAACTTCGCGCGGTCGGTCCACGGGCCGATCGTCCAGTCCGCCGGCGGCTCCTTGAACGTGCGGCCGTCGGTGCTGACGAACATGCCGGCGATGGCGCCGGGCACGAAGCCGAGGCCGAACGCGCGCGTGGTGATGGCCGAGTCGTTCGAGCCCCACGAGTAGTAGCCGAGCACGTCCTTCTCGCCGGTCAGCACGCGGCTGGTCGTCTCGAGCACGACGCGGTCGCCGAAGCCGTTGGCCGCCATCCAGTCGGCCGCGGCCTTCAGCCAGGCGTTGCCGCCGGCGTCGTCGAGCCCGGCCTTCTGGTCCAGCAGGATCGTCCCGTCGCGCACGGGCGCCGCGCCGCGGTCGATCGAGCCTCAGCACGTCGTCCACGGTGAAGCCGTCGAGGCGCGTGACCAGGTAGATGTCGTATGCCTCGTGGGTGAACGGCCTGGCCTGGAGCAGCCGAGCCAACGGCCCGCCCCTGAGCGAGGCGGTTCTCGCGGCAGGCCGAGTCGAAGGCGGGCCAGCCGAGCCGACGGGCCGCCCCGAGCGAGGCTCTCGCGGTAGCCGAGTCGAGGGGGCGACTGGCGAGTCGCCCAGGGGACGGGTTCGCGACCGGCCGGATCGACAGCCGGCGCCCGTCAGCTTCCGTAGAGCAGCGCCAGCTCGGAGTCCACGCTGGCCAGCGTGCCGTTCCGGCCCGCCGTTCCCCGGACCCGAAGCGGCATGCCCTTGGTGAGGACGATGTAGAGGATGCGGTCGTGGGCGGAGTTCTTGCCGATCCACTGCGACGATGGGCGCCTGGATCTGCTGTCGAAAACGCGCGCGCTCGACCTCGTCGGCCGCCGCGTCCACCTTGATGCGCAGCACCTGGTCTGCGGGACGCCGCGCGAGCGCGCGTAGTGCTCCGCGATCCGCGCCGAGTCGGCGGACGTTCGTTGACGACGAGCAGGACGTTGTCGCCGGACTGGGCGAGGGCCGGCACCGGAATCAGCGAGGACGAATGCAAAGTGCAGAATGCGAAATGCAAGATGCCGAAGTCGGATCAGCGATCGGTGTCACGCCGGACGGGCGTCCGCCTGCGAGCCGGCGTGATGCGGAATGCGACCGGTGCCGATTGCCGAGCTCGCGTCCCCCGCGGGTCGGGCAACTCGAGTCCCGCGCTCATCCGAGTATCGGATGGCGGAGCATGGGGGAGTCCGATGGCCCGCCGAGCCGGCGTCTCCATCTATCGCGGCGGGGCGAGGCGCGACGTATCACCCGGGCGGGGCAGGCCGGAAGCGGTCAGTCGCGGTCGAGGATGGCAAGCGGGCCGCCAGCCAGCCCGTGCCGGACGGCCGGGTCCTCGGCGCCGTCCTCGAGTGCATCCTCGGGAACGTAGCCGTCGCTTGCCGCAGCGGTGCGATTGTGCTGGATGGAGTTGCCGGTGGCCGTCTCGACGCGGACCGAGTAGGTGACCGGGAGGCGGTCGAGCGACGCGGCCGATGGCAGCCAGCATTGCCGGCGCCAGGCGCCGCTCGTCGTCTGGCGTGAGCGGACGGACACCAGGTGAATTTCCATGACGCCTCGTGCACGGGGCCGTAGAAGTGACCCGATTGAATCCGTATTCGCGCTCGAAGCGCGTGCCGAATCACTTGCACGCAAGTCGTGTTCCCACCGCCCTATGCGATGAGAATCGCGCAAAACAGCGCATGTGCCTGGCGGGGCTCCGGGTTTGTCTGATCGCAGGCTGAGAAAAGTCCCAATTGGCACGGGTATTCGGCGAACATGTGCCGGCGGCATGAGAAGTGGTCTTTAGGCGTCTTTCCGGAAGACTTTGTTCGGCGGAACCTCCGCGATTCTATCCATTTCCCCTGATTCGCAAGGGAATTTGAGCCGACTCGTGCTTGGCATGTTACCTGCCTCAGCGGTATTCCTAGTGCTGACCGTTTCGCTGACCGAACCCGACCTCCGGCGGCTCGACGCCCTCTGGCCCGACATCGAGGCGGCGCCCGACCGCGGACCGCGTCGCGACCTGCTCGTCGAGCGGGTCGCGTCCTGGTACGCGGGGCGCCAGCGGTGCGAGGCGGCTCGTCGCGGACCTCTACGCGTTCTCCCGGCGCGATCGGCCAGGCGGGCGACGCGGCCCGCCTCCACGACGCTGATCGTCGAGACCATCGCGACCGCCGTCGGGGCGCAGCAGGCGGCGCTCGCCCTGTACGACGAAGCGGCCGGCCAGCCTCGCCATCGTCGCCACCCACGGCTACCCGGCGGTGCTGGTGGAGGACCTGCGCATCGCGCCCGGGCGCCGGCGTCATCGGCGAGGTGTTCGTCTCGCGCAAGCCGCTGCTGGTGCAGGACGCCGGAACGCGAGCGGCCGCAGCCGCGCCGCCCCCGCTACCGCACCGGCTCGTTCATGGCGGTGCCGCTGTTCACCGACGGCCAGGCGCTCGGCGTGCTCACGCTGGCCGACCGCAGCGACCTCGCAGCCGTTCACCGCGGTCGGACCTCACGCGTGGCCCGGGCGATGGCGGCGCCGGCGGCGCTGGGCCTGGCCACCGCGCGGCTGGCAGGCCAGGCGCGGCGACCTGGCGCACGCGGCCGCGGTGGATCCCGCTGACCGGCCTCTTCAACCGGCGCTACTTCGAGACCCGCATCGAGGAGGAAATCCAGCGCGCCCGCCGCTACGGCCTCGACCTCGCGCTGCTGGTGATCGACGCGGACAACTTCAAGGCGCTGAACGACGTGCTCGGGCACCTGGTCGGCGACCGCGTGCTGCGCGCGATGGCCGACACGCTGCGCCGATCGGTGCGCGCGTTCGACGTCTGCACGCGCTTCGGCGGCGAGGAGTTCGCCATCCTGATGCCGGGCAGCAACGCCGCGCCGCGCGTCCAGAGCGCCGACCGCATCCGCCAGCGCATCGAGCAGTACCGGTTCGACCCGCTGCTCATCCCGTCCGACATGCACCCGACGATCAGCGTCGGCGTCGCCGTCCTCGCGCCGGACAACACCGCCCAGGACCTGATCGCCCGCGCCGACCGCGCGCTCTACGTCGCGAAGGCGGAGGGGAAGAACTGCGTCAGGCTCGCAACCTGTAGCTTTCCAGTTGCTGGTGGCTGGTGGCTCGTGGCTAGTCGTCGCGCGGTCGCTGCCTCGACGCCGCTGATCGACCTGATGCACGCGGTCGCCGCGCGTTGAGCCTGAAGATGGGGCCCGTAAAGCCCCAGATAGAGGGGCGCGGCACCGCGCCGCGCCCCGCGGCCGCGCCGCTCCTTTCGGCGCCTACTTCTTCGCGCCGGCGGCGAACCGCGGCGGCAAGGCCCACGAGCCCGCTGCCGAACAGCACCATGCTGGCCGGGTCGGGGACGGGCTGAACGCTGATGATGATGTCGTTGTAGTCGAAGTCCCGCCCTTCCCGACGACGTTGTCCTCGATGCCCACGATGTAATGCCCCGCCAGTGGGTCTACCGCGAAGACGGCAAAGTGGCTGAAGATGGATGCCGGTCGATGAGCGTGTTGGACGTCGTGAACGTTCCGGACGGGGAGGTGAGGTAGAACCCCCAGGGCCGGTCGGGGTGAAGGTCGCGTATTCCCCAGGTTCGTCCGCTGGGTGCCGTCGGGATTGTAAGCCGGAGTAGAACAGCACCCCGCCGCCGGTGCCCCCGATTTCGATACCACCCGAAGGTGTTCTCACCCGTCCGGGCCCACTTGGCGATCTGGAGCTCGGCGGTCACCTGGAGGGTCTCGCCGGTCGCTTCGAACACCGAACGCTGCAGGCCGACGCCGAAGTAATCGCCGGCGTGAGGTGCGGGCTTCGCGGTAGAAGTCGTAGCGGAAGCCGTCGCTCCAGGCGTCGGGCACGTTGCAGCCGGCAGGCCGGAAATCCAGTAGCCGATGTTGCACTCCCCGACGTCGTTGCTCCGTTGTTCCAGAAGTGGTTCTTGGGCTGTAGGTGGCTGGACCGATCTGTCCGCTGCCCACGAGTTCCACGTGACCGTTGCCGCTGTAAGGGACGATGCCGGCGGCCCATGCCGCGGGCGCGGAGAACAGCAGGGCGACGAGGGTGAGGGCGAAAAACCGCTGCTTCACAAATCCCCCTTTGGGCTTTCAGGGGCGCCGGGAGGGCGACCCAGTGTCGCTCGTGGCGGGCGCCTTGCTGAGGCAGATAGCATGAGCTATGCCGATGAGCAGGGCACGACCGACGAAGCTGTAAGTGTCTGCAAGGTGTTGGCTTGCAGAGGCTTATGGCGGCGCGAGATGGCCGATTCTTCCCTCACCGGGAGACGAAAGACGCTCTCCGGGAGACTGAAGTCCTCAGATGCTACTCGTGGGCCTATTCCTGGCGGATTTCTTGGCCCTGCCCTGGAGGATGTGGATGCCTGGCCCACGCCGGACGGCGAGCCAGAGGGATGGGGGCGCGTGGGTCGACCTGGCCTCGAGCCGAGTCCCTCACCGAGCGCCCGGCCGCCGGTCTGACAGTCGCGGCTGAGGGCGATTATTTGGCTCAAAAGGCTGAATTGCCGCGCAGCGTCTGGCTAGTTGGCCAGGGTCTGAGACGCCACGGCAAGCCTGCAGCGTGACACGGTGACGGCGTGGCAGCGTGACGCCGTGACCGCGTGACAGCCATCCAAAAGGCACAAGTC
>CAVUTP010000002.1:0-974464 GCA_963744445.1 uncultured Acidobacteriota bacterium | reverse complement strand
CGGATGGTCACACCGCAACCGTCCAGACCTTCACAGGCGTCACGGCAACCTTTGAATTCGAGTCAACCACGAAGGCCACGACGGGCAGCACGAAGGCCAAGAAAGGGTTGTGAGCTTCGTGGTCAATCTTCTCGTTCTTCGTGGTTTAACTTGGGGCAAGCCTTGCTGAGAACCTACAGCCGTCTCGCTGAGAGCACTGAGAAGCTCGCCGGACGACGGGGCTCAGGCTGGGCCTTCTGATCAACTTCCGCAAGGCGCTGCTACGGAACGGCATCCGGCGGGTGGTGTTGTAGCAGGCAGGATCAGGCCGTCTCGTCTCCCTTGATGCGGCCCCACTCGTCTTCCATCCGCGCGAGGCCGGCGTCCTTGCAGCGACTCGCCGCGGGCGGCGAAGCGGCGCTCGAGCTCGGTGAAGCGCCGCGCGAACTTGTCGTCCGCCTTCCGCAGCGCCGATTCCGGCTCCACGCCCAGTTTCCGCGAGAGGTTGGCGATCGCGAACAGCAGGTCGCCCATCTCCTCCTCGACGCGCCCGTCCCGCGTCGCCCCGCCGTCGGCTTCGACCGCCTCGCGCAGTTCGGCCACCTCCTCCTCGATCTTCGCGAGGACGTCGGTCGCGCGCTCCCAGTCGAAGCCGACCGCCGCCGCGCGCGTGCCCATCTCGTGCGCGCGCAGCAGCGCGGGCAGCGTCTTCGGGCACGCCGCCGAGGATCGTCTTCGGCTGCGGCGTCCGGCCGCGGCTGCCGTCGCGCTCGCGCGCCTTCGCCTCCTCCCAGCGGCCCAGGACCTCGTCGGCGCGTGCGCGCCTTGGCCGCGTCGCCGAACACGTGCGGGTGGCGGCGCACGAGCTTGTCCGCGATCGACGCCACCGAGTCGGCCACGGTGAAGTCGCCCGGCCTCGGCGCACACCTGCGCCAGCAGCACGCCCTCGAAGATCATGTCGCCGATCTCCTCGCGCAGCGCCGCGAGGTCGCCCCGGTCGATCGCCTCGAGCACCTCGTAGGTCTCCTCCAGGACGAAGGGGCGCAGCGTCTCGAGCGTCTGCTCCCGATCCCAGGGGCAGCCGTCCGGCGCGCGCAGGCGGGCGACGATGTCGACGAGGCGGGAGAACGCGGCGGCGGCGGTGTCCGCCATGGGCCGTATGCTAACATTTTCATGGCGGTGCCCGCCGTGGCCCGCCCGCTTCGATGGCGGGCGGAGGCGACGGGCCGTGCCCTTCAACCACGGTTAGCTTATGGCCGATCAGCCGCAAATCACGTTCAACCTGTTCGTCCTGTCGCTCGCCGCCAGCGCCGAGATTCACCTCGGCAGCCTGCCGCCGCCCGGCACCGACAAGCCGCGGCCGCCGAACCTCAAGGAGGCGTCGCACCTCATCGAGGTCCTGGCGATGCTCAAGGACAAGACCGAGGGCAACCTGGACGAGGAGGAGGAGCGGCTCGTGGACAGCGTCCTCTACGACCTCCGCATGCGCTACGTCGAGGCATCCGGCGGCGAGAAGCGAGTGGTCGAGCCTTGAGCCCTTCGACGCCGCTCAGGGCGGCCCCGAAAGAGCGGGGCCGCGGGGAACGCGCCCGCGTCACGTTCCTCGGCACCGGCACGTCGCACGGCGTGCCGATGATTGGCTGCGGCTGCGCGACCTGCACCTCCACCGACCCCCGCGACCAGCGGCTCGCGGCCGTCCGTCTCGTGGACATGCCCGGCGGGCGCACGCTGCTGGTCGACACCGCGCCCGACCTGCGGGCGCAGGCGCTGCGCTACGGCCATTCGGCGCGTGGACGCCGTCCTCTTCACGCACCCGCACGCCGACCACCTGCTCGGTCTCGACGAGATCCGGCGCTTCAACACGCTCCAGGGCGCGCGATCCCGTGCTACGGCGACCCCGAGACGATCGCCGAGGTCCGCCGCGTCTTCGCCTACGCCTTCCGCGCCGCGCAGCAGGGCGGCGGGGTGCCGCAGCTGGAGCTGTTCCCGGTGACGGCGCCGTTCGTGGCGGCCGGCCAGCGGGTGATGCCGGTGCCCGTCCTGCACGGCGACCTGCCGATCTACGGCTACCGGCTCGGCTCGTTCGCCTACCTCACCGACTGCAGCCGCGATTCCCGGACGTCGTGGCCGCTGCTCGAGGGCGTGCGGACGTTCTCGTATCGACGCGCTGCGCGACACGCCGCACCCCACGCATTTCACCGTGGCGCAGGCGCTGGAGGTCGTGGCGCGGGTGCGCGCCCGACCGCGCGCTGCTCACGCACATCAGCCACGACCTCGGGCACGCCGCGACCTCGGCGCGCCTGCCGCCGGGCGTCGAGCTGGCTTATGATGGGTTGTCGGTGAACGTCGAGTTGTAGGGCCTGAGCGCTTCCGTGGACGTCATTCACTACCCCGACTCGGCGCGCCCGGCCCGCTGGCACCAGCCGGTGCTGGCGCTCGGCAACTTCGACGGCCTGCACCGCGGCCACATGAAGATCGTCGAGCGCGTCACGCGGACCGCCGCCGAGCGGGGCGCGACGCCCGTCGTGCTGACCTTCGACCCGCACCCGACGCGCGTGGTCCGGCCCGACAAGGCGCCGCCGCTGCTGATGACGATCGACGCAGAAGCTCGAGGCGCTGGAGCGGGCAGGCATGCACGGCGTCGGCGGTGGTGCGGTTCACCCCGGAGATGGCGGCGTGGGACCCGGAGACGTTCGTGCGGCTCGTGCTGGTCGAGTGGCTGCGCGTGGCCGAGGTGTGGGTGGGCGCGAACTTCCTGTTCGGCCACGACCGGTCCGGCAACTTCTCGCTGCTGCGCCTGCTGGGCGCGCGGTACGGATTCCGGGCGGAGAAGATTGACCCGGTCCGTTACAAGGAGTTCGTGGTGAGCAGTACGCGCGTGCGGCGGCTGGTGTCGGAGGGGCGGGTAGACGAGGCGGCGACGCTGCTCGGGCGGCACTACTTCCTGGACGGGATCGTCGTGCACGGGCTGCAGCGCGGCCGGCTGCTGGGTTTCCCGACGGCGAACCTCGACACCGCGAACGAGCTGCTGCCGCCCAACGGCGTCTACGCGACGCTGGCCACGCTCGACGGCGTCGATCTACCCGTCGGTCACCAACATCGGCGTGCGGCCGACGTTCCACCAGCCGTCGGCCACGGTCATCGAGACGCACCTCCTCGACATCGACCGCGACCTTTACGGGCAGACAATGCGGGTGTCGTTTCTCCAGCGCATTCGCGACGAGCGGACCTTCGAGGGCGTCGAGGCGCTGAAGGCGCAGATTGCCGCGGACATCTCCCGCGCGCGCGCGCTGTTCGAGCAGATTTCGCTCTGACTTCTGACTTCTGACTTCTGACGTCTGACTCGGACTTGTGACTCCTGACTGACCGCTATGCGCCTCTACAACACCCTCACCCGACGAGAGGACGAGTTCGCGCCGTCCGACGGCCGGACGGTCCGGATGTACACCTGCGGGCCGACGGTCTACAACCGCGCGCACATCGGCAACTTCCGGACCTTCGTCTGCTGCGACGTCCTGCGGCGCACGCTGCGCCACCACATGGGGTGGGACGTCCGCCAGGTGATGAACTTCACCGACGTGGACGACCGGACCATCGACGGCTCGCAGAAGGCGGGCGTGCCGCTGCGCGAGTACACCGACCAGTGGATTGCCGCGTTCCTCGAGGACACCGCCGCGCTGGGGCTCGAGCCGGTGGAGGAGCGCCCGCGCGCGACCGACGAGGAGAACCTGCGCGCGATGGCCGACATCATCGGCGCGCTCGACCGCGGCGGCCACACGTACCGGAGCGACGGGTCCATCTACTACAAGATCGCGACCTTCCCGCAGTACGGCGACCTGGCGCGACTCGATCACGAAGGCATCAAGCCCGGTGCGCGCGTGGACTCCGACAACTACGACAAGGAGGACGCCCGCGACTTCGTGCTCTGGAAGGCGACGAAGCCCGGCGAGCCGACCTGGGACTACGGGCTCGGGCCCGGTCGCCCTGGCTGGCACATCGAGTGCTCCGCCATGGCGCTGCGCCTGCTTGGCGAGCCGCCCATCGACCTCCACGCGGGCGGCATCGACCTGGTGTTCCCGCACCACGAGAACGAGATCGCGCAGAGCGAGGGCGCCACGGGGAAGGCGTTCGCGCGCTTCTGGTTCCACGTCGAGCACCTGCTGATCGACCAAGAGAAGATGTCCAAGTCGCTCGGCAACCAGTTCACGCTGCCCGAGGTGGTCGCCCAGGGGTTCCGTGCGTCGGCGCTCCGGTACCTGCTGCTGTCCACGCATTACCGCAAGCAGTTGATGTTCACGTGGGACAGCCTGAAGCAGGCCGAGGAGGCCCTGCGGCGGATCACCGACTTCCTCGCGCGCCTGGACCTCGTTCGCGGACCAGCAGGCGCACCCGGCGATTGGGGAGCGCGTGGCGTCGGCGCGCACGGAAGTCCTTCGGCGCGATGCTCGAGGCCGACCTCAACGCGGCCGGCGGCCTGGGCGTCATGTTCGAGCTGGTGCGCTCGCTCAACAGCGCGATCGACGCCGGCGAGATCGGCGCCGCCGACGTCCCCGCCATCCGCGAGGCCTTCGTCTACTTCGACCGCGTCCTCGGGGTCATCTCGCTGCGGCAGGCCGAGGAGTCGCTCACGGAGATCCCGGCGGAGGAGATCGACCGGCTGATCGCCGAGCGCCAGGCCGCCCGCCGCCGCCGCGACTTCGCCGGCGCCGACCGCATCCGCCAGGAGCTGCTCGATCGCGGCATCGTCCTCGAGGACACGCCCGGCGGAACGCGGTGGAAGAGACGGTAGAGAAATAGAGACGCCTCTCTTCCACGCGGCGGCCCGCGCGTTGCAGAACCCGGCGAGCATGCCGCCCCTCAGCCGCATCGCCCTCGGGATTCTTGGTGAAAACGCGGCGTGCGCCGAGCTGGAGCGCCGCGGCTACGCAGTTCTTGCCCGCCGCTACCACACCCGCGCCGGCGAAATTGACATCGTCGCCATGGACGGCCCCACGCTGGTGTTCGTGGAGGTGAAGGCGCGCACGACGGCCGAGTACGGGGATCCGGCCGAGGCCGTGACGCTGCAGAAGCAGGGGAGGGTTTCGGCGATGGCGCGCGACTACCTGGCGAAGATGGAAGTGGTAGACGTGGCCTGCCGGTTCGACGTCGTGACGCTCGTCCTCGACGAACGCGGCGAGGCGGTGACGCTGACCGTCTATCCCAACGCCTTCGACGCTCCGGACGACGACTGAACGCGCTCCGCGAAAGCTCATCTGCCTCTTGATCACTCACCGTCCCTGTGGTACTTTGATTGTTCGCTGAGCGGGAATAACTCAGTGGTAGAGTGCGACCTTGCCAAGGTCGAAGTCGCGGGTTCGAATCCCGTTTCCCGCTCCATCTTTCCTCCCAGCAGCGCGGGGGCGGTCCCGCCGGTTCCCGTGCGGGTTCCCCCGATTTTCGGTCCTGTCGGCGCCGTAGCCAAGTGGTAAGGCAGAGGTCTGCAAAACCTCCATCTCCGGTTCAAATCCGGACGGCGCCTCCAAACTTTCCTGAGGACGGCCACAAACGTGAACCCGGACCGCGCCGGAGCGCGCGAAGCGCGATTTCACGTCCGGGTGGATGCCGTCGAGGAAGGCGGGGTTACCGTCCGCTACTTGATGTCCACCGTGGTCTCCACGCGGAAGCGTCGGAGTTTCGAGTACGTGGCGCGGCCCTCTACGACCTGGTCCACCAGCTCGCGCCGCTCGAGCATCTCGCCGGGAACGAGGATTTCGAGCTTCGGGTCGTGCCTGTAGGTGACCTCGATCTTCGTCCGCATGCCCGGGGGCCGGGTCTCGATCGACGAGCGCAGGATGGCACCCGTGTCGGGCCGGATCCAGAACCATCCGGTCGCCGGCACATCCTCGAAGTTGCGGCCGCGAATCATCGTCGGCCTCGCGGTTTCCCGATACTCGATCACCGTCGTATCGGTGCCGTCCAGGCGTTGATGCCCTCTCTCTTTGAAGGCGAAGCCGTCGCGCAGTTCCGCCCCCAGGATCTGCAAGGCGAACGTCGGCGCGTTGATGTCGCTGCTGAGGTCGCCGAGATTGTAGCGGCTGCTCTCCTTCCTGATCTCGAGCACCCCTGCAGCGGCCGTGGCGCTCGGCTCGAGAAAGAGCTTCAACAGGCGGTCGTTCCGGTCGCGCACGGGAACGCCGTCGACCGAGTAGACATCGCGGAACGGCACCCACTCGGTCGACGCGGGCGCCTGCACCAGCAGGTAGTCCGAGACAAGGGTCCGGGACGAGAACTGCCTCTCGGGTGCCGCCGCTCCACGCGGGACCTGGCGCGTGACGCGCTGCTCGTAACGCTCTTCGCTGACAACCGACGAAAGAGCTTTCACATACGACGCGACATAGGCCGTCGCGTTGTCGAGAATGGCCGACAGGGCCGCATCACCCTGAGAGACCGTTATCGCTGCGTGCAGAGATACGCTTGCTGCCAGCGCCCAGGCCACGAAGCCCGCGGCGATCGGCCCCGTCCGCGGCATCAGCTTCAGCACCCGGGCGGAGAGGGCAACAGTGCGACCCGCCAGGAGCCGCAGGCGTGTTTGCATGGAACCCCCTGGAGAGCGCCCAACGCCGAGACGAAGATCCTGCACCTTCGGGGGCAACCTCATTCTATCCCATCGGTTGGCGCGGCCGGCTTTCCTGCGGTAACCTTCCGCGCACTGGCGACACGGTTACGCACGACACCTGATGAGGGAAGGGTCGAGGACCGGCGGCGCCGAGGCGATGGCCACTTGTTCAAAGGAACCGAAACCATGAAGCACGCGACAACCACGGCGGCGGCCATCGTGGTCGTGTTCGGCCTCGTCGGATCCGCACGCCAGGCGCCGGAGGCGAGCCCGGCGATCCTGAAGGCGCTCGACGCGAAGGCCGATCTCTACACGGACATCGCCAGGCAGATCTGGGACTTTGCCGAGCTCGGGTTCCAGGAATCGAAGAGCAGCGCGCTCCTGCAGAAGACGCTCGCCGACGCCGGCTTCGCCGTCGAGGCGGGCGTCGCCGGGATGCCGACCGCGTTCACCGCGAGCTACGGCAGCGGAAAGCCGGTCGTCGCCATCATCGGCGAGTTCGACGCCCTGCCCGCTCTCTCGCAGGCGGCCGGCGACACAACGCGCCGTCCGCTGCGGGACGGCGCCCCGGGCCACGCCTGCGGTCACAACCTTTTGGGCACGGCCGCGGCCGCCGCTGCCATCGCCGTGAAGGACTGGATGGCCCAGGCGAAGCAGGCCGGGACACTTCGCTATTACGGCACGCCGGCGGAGGAAGGCGGCGGCGGCAAGATCTACATGGTGCGCGACGGCCTGTTCCGCGATGTCGACGTCGTGCTCGGGTGGCACCCCGGCGACCGGAATGCCGCGCACCCCGCCAGCTCTCTCGCGACCATCGCGGCCACCTTCAAGTTCCACGGGGCGGCGTCCCACGCCGCCGCCTCGCCGGAGAGGGGCCGCTCGGCGCTCGACGGGCTGGAAGCGTTGGATTACATGGTCAACATGCTGCGGGAACACGTCCCGGAAGAAACTCGCATCCACTACATCATCAGGAAAGGCGGCGTCGCATCGAACATCGTTCCCGATTACGCCGAAGCCGAGTACCAGGCGCGGCATCCCGACATGCGGGTACTCCAGGGCATCTGGGATCGCATCCTCAAGGCGGCCGAGGGGGCGGCCATGGGGACCGGCACGCGCTTCGAGCACGAGATCGTCGCCTCGTACTGGAACGTCCTCCCCAACGAGACGCTCGCCGCCGTCCAGCACCGCAACCTGGCCAAGGTCGGCGGCGTCGACTACACGCCCGAGGAACTGGCGTTCGCCGATAAGATCCGCGCGACGCTCGTCGATTCGAGAACGCCCATGGGCGTGCAGAAACAGGTCGAGCCCATCAGGGTTGGCCTGGTCGGATCCGCTTCGACGGACATGGGCGACATCAGCTGGAACGTCCCCACCGCCCAGGTGACGACGGCGACATACGTGCCCGGGGTGCCGGGGCACAGCTGGCAGGCGACCGCGTGCACGGGGATGTCGATCGGCTTCAAGGGCATGATGGTCGCCGCCAAGACGCTGGCGTTGTCCGCGTCGGACCTCCTCCGCGATACGGCGACGATCGCCAGGGCGAAGCAGGAGTTCCTGGAGAAGCGAGGTGGCGCTGACTTCAAATACAGCTCGCTCGTTGGCACCCGCAAGCCGCCACTCGATTACCGAAGGGACCGATAGAGCCTTGTGCATGAAGGCCTCCCTCAACGGGGAAGGCAGGAAGCATGCCGCGGCTGACGCACGCCTGGCGGCGCCTGGCCTGCGCTCGGGCTCTCCGAACTGAGAAGGGCGTTCGAGCACGAGGACACCACGTCCGTCGGGACCGAGAAACCCGGGCTCATGCCATTTGTTGGGCGATAGAACAATCGAGCCCGAAGAACCCTCCACGCTGGTTACAAACCCCTGCAAATACGCGGCGTTTAGAGCTTGTGAAGAAAAGATCTTGACGAAGGCGCCAGTCTATGGAGTATTTTGTTTTAAGTTTGAACTAAATCGGACAATCGGAGTGTAAATGAGCAAGCCATCGCCGGTCCTGCAGCACGCGACCCGGAGCTGGACGGACATCCCCGTCGAGCGCGTGGCCGAGGGCATCGAGCGCCAGATGGTCTGGGGCGAGCAGCTGATGGTCTGCCGGCTGCACTTCGCGCCCCGCGTCGTCACCGCCGTGCACACGCACCCGCACGAGCAGATCACCCTCGTCGAGCGGGGCCGGGTGTTGTTCGCCGTGGACGGCGAGGAGCGCGTCGCGACGCCGGGTGAGGTGCTCCACTTCCCGTCGAACCTTCCGCACGGCGCGACGATGCTCGACGAGGAGGTGGTGCTCGTGGACATCTTCTCGCCGATCCGCGAGGACTTCCTCGGTGCCCTCCGGCCACCGAGCGTGAACCACGGCTGGACGGCTCCATGAGCGGCGAGAAACGAATCGAGAGTCGAGGGTTGGGAAGAGCGGCCTTATCACTGAACTTTGGGGGCGGGGGAGGGCGGCAAGTTGCGGGAGGAATTCTCATGAAGAAGTGTCTGACCGGCCTCGTGGGTCTCGCTTGCCTGCTCGTGGCAGCGGCATCCGTTGACGCGCAGGACTACCGCGCGCGGGTGCAGGGGACGGTGGTGGACAGCAGCCAGGGCGTGCTGCCTGGCGCGACCGTCACTCTTCGGAACGAAGCGACCAACGTCTTGTCGACGCGCGTGACGAACGCGAGCGGGGCCTACGTGTTCGACTTCGTGGACCCCGGCAGTTACACGCTGGCGGCGGAGCTCGACGGCTTCAAGAAAGCCGAGCAGACGGGTATCCGCGTCCAGCAACGTGGAGACGTCACCGCCCGCCTGGTGATGGAGCTGGGCGGCCTGCAGGAGACGGTCACGGTCCAAGCCGAGAGCGTCCAGGTGCAGCTCAACACGAGCAGCACCAACCTCACGCTGGAGCGCCAGCTGATCGAGCAGATGCCCATCAGCGGCCGCAACCCCTACAACCTCTCGACGCTCGACCCGACCATGACGCTGCAGGCGGGCAACGCCAACGAGAACCGCCCCTACCACCACGCCTACGCGAACGAGTACGACGCCGGCGGCGGCACGCGCCGCGCCAACGACGTGCTCCTCGACGGCGTGGCGCTCGGGGCCAGCTTCAAGACCTCCTACACGCCGTCGATGGAGGCGGTGGAGGAGATGACCGTGTCGAAGAACAGCGTGGACGCCGAGAACGGCAACAGCCTCGGGGGCGTCATCACGCTGAACATGAAGGCCGGGACGAACGCCTTCAGGGGCAGCGGCTACTACTACCAGCGCGACCCGTCGCTCAACGCGCTCGCCGACCCCACGGTCAAGATCACGCCCGGCCAGGACACGACCAACCTGCGCGGCACGAAGCTCAAGATGTACGGCGGCACGATCGGCGGGCCGATCCGCCAGAACAAGATCTTCTCGTTCACCTCGTTCGAGCAGTGGGACGACAACAAGCCGGTCACCATCGTCCGCACGCTGCCGACCGAGCTCGAGCGGAGGGGCGACTTCAGCCAGTCGGTGTATAACGGCCGGATCCGCACCATCTACGACCCCTGGACGTCTGTGCTCAACTCGTCCAACCGGGTCGTGCGGACGCCGTTCGAGGGGAACATCATCCCGGCGAACAGGCTCGACCCCGTGTCCCTGAAGCTGCTCGCGGAGCTGCCGCTGCCGAATCAGCCCGGCAACGTGGACAACTGGCAGGGGACGATCAACGAGCACGTGGACTACTGGAACTTCTCGCAGCGCGTGGACGTGAACTTCACGGACAACTTCAAGATGTTCGCGCGGTACGGGCAGTTCAAGGCGAACGTCTACCAGCAGAACCCCACGGAAGGGAAGATGTTCCCGGTGTCGGGCAGCAACCGGTACGGGATGAGCGCGGCCGCCGACGCGGTCTGGGTCATGTCGAACCGCACGACCGTCAACGTGCGCGGCAGCTACTACAACATGACCGACGAGTACGCCAACCCCGACGTGATCCTGGGGAAGGAGGGGCTCGAGCAGCTGTGGCCCGGCAACCCGTGGTACTCGTCGCTCTACGTCAGCCCGTACGTGTACTACCCCGGCGTGACCGCGAGCGTCGCAGCGCCCGCCGCGACCGATCGCCTGGGCCGCGCGGGCGCCAGCGAGTGGTTCCAGCGGCCGTCGGCCTGGACGGTGTCGGCGCGGGTCAACCGGTACCAGGGTGCGCACAACATGAAGTACGGCGGCGAATACCGGTCGTACTACGGGCAGGCGGCACGCTTCGCGCCCATGACCTACCAGTTCCGCGCCGCGCTGACCGCGAACAGCTCCGACAGCCCCGACACCGTCACCACGGGCAACCAGTGGGCGACCTACATGCTCGGAGCCCTCGACAACAACAGCAACGCCGTGCTCGTACCGCTCCAGAACCCCGACCTCAAGAGCTACGCGGCGTACTACCAGGACGACATCCGCTTCAACGACCGTCTCACGCTGAACGTCGGGTTGCGCTGGGAGTACCAACCCGGGCCGACCGACGCGGAGAACCGGCTGTCGCAGCGGAACGACCTGACCCAGCCGATCCCCGAGATGCAGGCGACGCCGCCGAACATGCCGGCGCAGGCCGTCGCGTTGATGGCGAGCAAGGGGTACTCCTATTCCTACAACGGCGCCTGGCTCTTCGTGAACGACGACAACCCGCACGCGTGGCACGAGAGCCCGTGGAACTTCCTTCCCCGCGTCGGTGCCAACTACCGCCTGGGCGATGAGTCCGTGGTCAGGTTCGGCTATGCGCGCTACATGATGCCGACCCAGGCCCTGCGCGACACGCTCGGCGCCTATGTCGATCAGTACTCCGGCTTTGCCCAGCAAAGCAACGTCCTGGCGCCGATTACGGGCGTGCCGCAGTCCAGGCTCGCGAACCCGTTCCCCGCGTCTGGAGCAACCTCCAACCCCCTCGTCGAGCCGTACGCTCAGACCCTCGGCCGCTACACGAACCTCGGCGGGACCGCGCAGCTCGACCAGTACGATCAGAAGCCGCAGCTCAACGACCGCTTCAACCTCTCGTACCAGCGGAAGATCTGGTTCGACGCGATCTTCGAAGCCAACTATTTCTTCAACTACGCGACGCGCATCCCTTACACCAAGAACCTCAACATGATGGATCCCGCCTTCAGGTACGAGCTGAGGACGGGCATCAACGCGAGCGTCCCCAACCCGTTCCGCAACTACCTGACGCCGGACAAGTTCCCCGGACAGCTGCGCAATCCCGCGACGGTGGCGCTCAGCACGCTCCTGGTGCCGTATCCGCAGTACCAGGTGCTGAACCAGTTCGGCACCGACGGCCTGAAGGGGAAGACCCACACCATGGAGCTGAAGGTCCAGCGGCCCTTCCTGAACGGGGTCAGCCTGCTCGTGGCCTACGCGTACAACCACGACACCTGGCAGCAGTGGTTCGAACCGACGCAGCAGTATGAGTTCTTCACGACAGGCGACGACTCGGTGCTCGAGTGGCGACCGGTCATCCAGGCGGGGCTGTCGTCGGCCTCGCCGCGCCACCGGATCACGGCGGCGGCGAACCTGGAGATTCCCGTCGGAAAGGGCAGGCGGTTTGGCACCAACATGCCGACCGCGCTGGACCTGGTGGTCGGCGGGTGGCAGTATGCGCTCATGACGCGCTACTACTCGGGGGGCATCCTCCTGTTCCAGAACTCCTACCAGGTGGACGGAAACCCGACCCTTGCGAACCAGGGTCGCGACCAGTGGTTCGACACGAGCATGTTCCACGTGGCGGACGCGTACGCCCCCCGCACCAACCCGTGGCGCTACGACGGCCTGACCGGCCCGGCCACCTTCGTGGCAGACATGACGCTCTCGAAGGCATTCCATCTCGGCGGCAAGTACCGGCTCGATGCCCGCTTCGAGGCGTACAACGCATTCAACACGATCGTCTGGGCCGACCCCGACATGGTTCTGGGCAGCGCGACGTTCGGCCAGGTCACGCGGAAGAACGCGGCGTACTCCGGTCGCGAGATTCAGGTCGGTCTCAGGTTCTCGTTCTGACCGGCTTTGAGTTCAGGGCTCAGGGGTCGAGGGTTGCGGTCGCGCTGTCGCGCGGCCCTGCACGCCTCGACCCTGCGCCATCCTGGGGCCGGCGCGCCGGGGCCGGCCCACTTCCCTTCGCACCAGGCAAAGCCGTCCTGCCATCGGGTTTTGTCAAGCATTCCAACAATCAGCTCAGGCGGCCGCGGCAGAATAGCCTGAAAAGTCGAGCTTTTCCTGCTCCAGGCAGGGTAGAAGGCTTGACGGAGCCGCCGATATCGGCTACTTTGTTTCGGCTTTGAACTAACACGTTCGAGCCCGGGGCTCTCGCCATGCGACGCATCAACCCAGCTCGTTTCCAGGTCGCCAAGCGCGGCACCGGCCGCGAGATCAACAGCCAGATCGTCCTGAACCTGGTGCGCACCCACCAGCCCATCTCCCGCGCCGACCTCGCCCGCGCCATGGGCGTCAGCCGCGCCACCGTCACCCTCATCGTCAACGACCTCCTCGCCCGTCAGCTCGTGTTCGAGGGCGCCACCGGCGAAACCGTCCGCGGCCGCAAGCCGACGTTCCTCTACATCGACTCCCGGCGCCGCACCGTGGTCGCCGCCGACATCCGCGCGACCGAGACGTTCCTGATGCTGGCCGACATGCTCGGCAAGCCGCTCAGCGGCGTCATCTCGTTTCCCACCGTCCGGGACCCGAAGGCGCTCGTCGCCACGCTGGCCGCACGCATCAAGGCCCTCCTCGCCGATCACTCCGCCGTCGCGGCCTGCGAGGGCATCGGCGTCGTCGTCCCCGGCATGGTGGAGCAGGGCACGATGAAGGTGCTGCACGCCCCGACGCTGGGCTGGCGAAACGTGGATCTCCGAGAGGCGCTCGCCGCGGCCACCGGGCTGCGCGTGCAGATCGAGAACTCCGGCCGCGCCTGTGCGCTCGCGCAGATGTGGATGCTCGGCGGCAACGGCTCGGCCATCCCGCAGGGCGACCTCGTGTTCGTGAGCGTCTCGGAAGGCATCGGCGTGGGCGTCATCATCAACGGCGAGGTGCTGCGCGGCCGCCACAACATCGCGGGCGAGGCGGGCCACATCCCGCTGTCGCTCGACGGCCCGCGGTGCTCGTGCGGCAACAACGGCTGCTGGGAGGCCTACATCTCCAACCGCGCGACGCTGGGGCGCTACTTCGGCCGGGCGGCGCACGAGGGGCCGCAGGACCCGCAGCAGCGGCGCTTCACGATGGAGGACCTGATCGCCCGCGCGCGCAGCGGCGACGCGAAGGCGGTCGCCGCGCTCGAGGCCACGGCGCGCTATCTCGGGCTGGGGCTGGCCTCCGTCGTCAACGTGTTCGACCCGGCGTGTGTGTACGTGGGCGGCGAAATCACGCTCGCCTGGGACCTGATTGAGGGGGCGGTGCGCGCGGCCCTCGCCGAGCGCGTGCTGACGTCGGCGGCCGCCTCCACGCCCATTCGTCCGGTGGCCGCCGGCGAGCACCCGCGGCTGCAGGGAGCCGCGGCGCTGGTCTCCGCGCCCGCGTTCGCGGCGCCGGTTGTCGCGTAGGAGTAACGGTGTCGTGCTGAAGGTGCCACACGTGCCGGAGGTGCTGAAGGTGCTGGTGCTGAAGGTGCCGGAGGTGCGAGTGCCGGAGGCGCCAGTGCCGGGGGGCTGGTGCCAGGGTTGTTAGGGGTGCCAGGGAGCAGGCGCGCGGGGGCATGCACCCTTGGCACCTGCACACCTGGCACCATCGGCACCGCACCCCAGCACCATCAGCACCTCCGGCACCACCAGCACGACGATCGTCAGGAGGAACCATGACACTTCAAGCCATAGAACCATCGACCTGTATCGTGCGAAACACCGCGTCGGCGAAGGGAAGGACGGTGACGGTCGCGCCGGGCGCGACGGCGTCGCGCCACCTGTACTACGGCCGGATCATCCTCGACGCCGGCGAGTCGGCGCTCGCGTTCGCCACCGGCGACAAGGAAACGGGCCTCGTGTGCCTCCGCGGCGGCGGCACCGTGTCGATCGACGGCTCTCTCTTCGAGCTGGTGCGGTACGACGCGTTGTACGTCCCCCGCGACAGCCGCATCGTCGTCACGCCGGGGCCCGATGGGGTGGATCTGGCGGAGATCGCCGCCGTGGTAACGAACAGGCACCCGGTGCAGTTCGTCCGGTTCGCCGACGTCCAGGCGAACCCCGGGCTGCACTTCGTGGCGGGGGGGCCGGCGGCGAAACGCGACCTGAACATCCTGATCGGCAAGAACGTCGAGGCGGGGCGGATCATGGCCGGCGTGACGTTCAGCGAGCCGGGGAACTGGACCTCCTGGCCTCCGCACGAGCACGCCGCGATGCTGGAGGAGGCGTACCTCTACATCGACATGCCGGCGCCGTCGTTCGGCTTGCAGCTGGTCTACACGGATCCCGGCGAACCCGAGCTGGTCACCGTCGTGCGCGAGGGCGACGTGGTGCTCATGCCGAAGGGCTATCACCCGAACGTCGCCGCCCCGGGCGGATCGATCAACTTCATGTGGATGATGGCGGCCAACCGGGAGGACGAAGACCGCCAGTTCGGCGTGGTCAACGTGCAGCCCGAGTACGCGGCGGGCGGGTCGGGGATCGACAAGGGACGAGCGGAGCGCAAATGAGCACACAGGGGTCGGTTCTCCAGGGCTCGCTGCGGAACTGGGCGGCGGTTCCCGTCGAGCGCCTCGGCGAGGGCATCGAGCGGCAGATGGTGTGGGGCGAGCAGTTGATGGTCTGCCGGCTGCGCTTCGCCCCGCGAGTCGTGACGGCGGTGCACACGCACCCGCACGAGCAGATCACCATGGTGGAGCAGGGACGGGTGCTGTTCTTCGTCGACGGCGAAGAGCGCGTCGCGAGGGCGGGCGACGTCCTGCACTTCCCGTCCAACCTCGCGCACGGCGCCACGATGCTCGACGAGGAGGTCGTCCTCGTGGACATCTTCACGCCGGTTCGCGAGGACTTTCTCGGCAACGGCTCGCGGGGGTGAGGCATGGCCATTGACCTCTTCGACCTCTCGGGCAAGGTGGCACTGGTGACGGGGACGTCGCGCGGCCTTGGCGCGGGCATGGCCCGGGCCCTGGCGGCCGCCGGCGCCGACGTAGCCGTCCACGACCGCGAGCAGCCGTGCGCCACCGAGGAGTGCCTGCGCGCCGCGGGCGTCCGGACGGCCTGCCTGGCCGGGGACCTTTCCGACCGCGCGGCGGCGGACCGGCTCATCGCCGACACGCTCGACAAGATGGGCCGCCTCGACATCCTGGTCAACAACGCGGGCATCATCCGCCGTCAGCCGGCGGCCGAGCACTCCGACGAGTACTGGGACGACGTGCTGGAGATCAACCTCACCGCCGTCTTCCGGCTGTGCCGCGCAGCCGGGCGCCACATGCTCGAGCGGGGCGGGGGCGGGAAGATCGTGAACATCGCCTCCCTGCTGGCGTTCCAGGGCGGGGTCACGGTTCCCGGGTACGCGGCAGCCAAGGGCGGCGTGGCGCAGTTGACCAAGGCGCTGGCCAACGAGTGGGCGCTGCAGGGCATCAACGTGAACGCGATCGCGCCGGGCTACATGGCGACGGACAACACCAAGGCGCTCCGGGAGGACCCGGTGCGCACGCGACAAATCCTCGATCGGATCCCCGCCGGACGGTGGGGGACGCCGGACGATCTCGGCGGGGCGGTGGTCTTCCTGGCGTCGCGCGCGTCCGACTACGTGAACGGGCACGTGCTGGTCGTGGACGGCGGCTGGATGGGCCGCTGAGACGCGGCAAGGAAACGAGCGGCTGCAGGCAGGGGTGCCGGCAGGCCGGGGAAGTGGGAGCGTCATGGAGGTACGGTCATGAGCAAGTGGAGGAATCTGGGGATCGTCGGTGCCCTGATCCTGCTGGCCCTTCCGGCCAGCGCCCAGGACTACCGCGCGCGCGTCCAGGGGAAAGTGATCGACAGCAGCCAGGCCGTGCTTCCCGGCGTCACCGTGACGCTGTCGAACGACGCGACCGGCGTCGTGGTCACCCGCGCGACCGACCCCGCGGGCCGCTTCCTCTTCGACTTCGTCGAACCCGGCACCTACACGTGGCGGCCGAGCTCGACGGCTTCAAGAAGGCCGAGGAGAAGGGCGTGCGCGTCTCCCAGCGCGGCGACATCACCAAGGACTTCGTCCTCGACGTAGGCGGCCTGCAGGAGACCGTGACCGTCCAGGCCGAGGTGACGCAGGTGCAGCTGAGCAGCAGCACCGCGCAGATCACCATCGACCGCGCAGATGATCGACCAGGTGCCGCTGAGCGGCCGCAACCCGTACAACCTGGCGATGCTCGACCCGACGCTGAACCCGGGCGTCGGCACCACGGCCAACGAGAACCGGCCGTACCACCACGCGTTCGCGAACGACTACGACGCGGGCGGCGGCACGCGCCGCGCCAACGACGTGCTGCTCGACGGCGTGGCGCTGGGCGCCAGCTACAAGACGGCGTACACGCCGGCGATGGACGCGGTCGAGGAGGTCACGGTGTCGAAGACCAGCGTGGACGCCGAGAACGGCCACAGCCTCGGCGGCATCATCAGCCTCAACATGAAGTCGGGCACGAACCAGCTGCACGGGTCGGCCTACGCCTTCTTCCGCGACCCGAGCATGAACGCGCGGTTCGACCCGACGCTCAAGGTCGTCCCGGGCCAGGACACGATCGGCGCTCCGCGGCACGGAGCTGCAGATGCTCGGCGGGACCTTCGGCGGGCCGATCAAGAAGAACAAGCTGTTCAGCTTCACCTCGTACGAGCAGTGGAACGACAACCGGCCCCTGACCATCGTCCGCACGGTGCCGACGGCTGCCGAGCGCAACGGCGACTTCAGCCAGTCGGTGCTGAACGGCAAGGTCCGCACGATCTACAACCCGTGGTCGTCGGTGCAGGTCGCCGGGAGGGTGGTCCGCAATCCGTTCGCGAACAACCAGATTCCCGCGTCGATGCTCGACCCGACGGCGCTGAAGATGCTGCAGGACATGCCGCTGCCCAACCTGCCGGGCAACGTGGACAACCTGCAGTACAGCGTCTACGACAAGACGGACTACTGGAACTTCTCCCAGCGCGTGGACTTGAACATCACGGACAGCTGGAAGATGTTCGTCCGCTACGGGCAGTTCAAGGCGAACCTCACCAGCAGAACCCGACCGACGCCGGGTTCTTCCCCCTCTCGGGCAGCAACCGGTACGGCATGAGCATGGCCGCCGACTCGGTGTGGGTCATGTCGAACAAGCAGACCCTGAACCTCCGGGGCAGCTACTACAACATGACGGACGATTTCTACAACCCGACGCTCGTCCTCGGCGAGGACGGCCTCGCCGGACTACTGGCCGAACAATCCCTGGTACTCGTCGCTCTACAACAGCGGGTACGTGTACTACCCGGCGCTCGACGTCGTGCCCACCGGCACGGGCACGACGAACCGGCTGGGCCGGCAGGGCCGCGAGTGGTACCAGCACCCGAACGCCTGGACGGCGTCGGCCCGGATGAACTGGTACGAGGGGCAGCACAACATGAAGTACGGCGGCGACGTGCGGGCGTACTACGGCGAGGCCGCCCGCTTCGAGCCGATCAACCTCGTGTTCAACTCCACGCTGACCGCCAACAGCTCCGACAGCCCCGACATCGTGAACACCGGCAACCAGTGGGCGTCGTTCATGCTGGGCGCGCTCGACGGCAACACCTCGGCGCGCCTCGTGCCGCTGCAGACGCGTGAACCACCTGGGCTATTCGGCGCGTACTTCCAGGACGACTGGCGCGTCAACGACCGGCTCACGCTGAACCTCGGCCTGCGATGGGAGTACGAGCCCGGCCCGACCGACCCCGACTACCGCATGTCGCAGCGCCTCGACCTGACCCAGCCCATCCCCGAGATGCAGGCCACGCCGCCGGCGATGCCGGCGCAGGCGGTCGCGTTGATGGCGAGCAAGGGCTACGGCTACACGTACAACGGCGCGTGGATCTTCACCAGCCAGGACAGCCCGAACGCCGTGGCACAGCACGTGGAAGAACTTCCTGCCGCGCTTCGGCGTGAACTACAAGCTGGGCGACGACGCGGTGGTGCGGTTCGCCTACGCCCGGTACCTCGCGCCGGCCCAGGGCGTGCGCGACACGCTCGGCGACTTCGTCAACCAGTACGCGGGCTACGCCCAGACGACCAACACGCTGGGCCTCGCGACCGGCGTCCCGCGGCAGGTGCTCGCGAATCCGTATCCCGCCGGCGTGAACCCGGTCATCGAGCCGTACGGCCAGAGCTACGGCCGCTACACCAACCTCGGCGGCCTCGTCGGCTCCACGACCAGCGCACCGTCCGCCTCGACCAGTACGAGCTGCGGCCGCAGATCAACGACCGGTTCAACCTGTCGTACCAGAAGCGGATCTGGGGCGGCATCGTCACCGACTTCAGCTACTTCTTCAACCGCGGGAGCCGCGTGGGCTATCGACATCAACCTGAACATGATGGACCCGGCGTTCAGGTACGAGTACAAGACGCTGCTCAACACGCAGGTGACGAACCCGTTCCGCAACTACCTGACGGTGGACAAGTTCCCCGGGGCGCTGCGCAACACGTCCACCGTGACGCTCGGCAGCCTGCTCAAGCCCTACCCGCAGTACCAGAACATCTACCAGACCAACACGAACGGGAAGAAGTCGAAGACGCACACCTTCGAAGTCCGCGCCCAGCGGCCGTTCGTCGAAGGCCTCAGCTTCCTCGCCTCGTACGCCTACAACAACGAGCAGTCGCCAGGAGTGGTACGACGACCTCGCCACCTACAAGATCGCTCGACGAGCGGCGGCAAGGACGGCTGGGAGTGGCGGCCGGTCGCCGACGTGCCGGTGCACCGCTTCACGGCGGCCCTCACGTGGCAGATCCCGGTCGGGCAGGGACCGGCACTTCGGGTCGACGATGCCGACGGCTCTCGACTACGTCGTGGGCGGCTGGCAGTACTACGGTCGCAACCGCAGCTACTCCGGCCGTCCGCTGCTCTTCGGGACACTACCTCGTCACCGGCAACCCGAAGCTCGACAACCCCACGCGCGACAGGTGGTTCGACACGAGCATGTTCGCGGTGGCCGACTCGTACACGCCGCGCAGCAACCCGTATCTACTACGACGGGCTGAACGGGCCGGGCTGGAGCATCACGGACATGACGCTGACCAAGATGTTCCGGTTGAACGGGAACAACCGCCTCGAGGCGCGCTTCGAGGCGTACAACGCGTTCAACCAGATCATCTGGGACAATCCCGGACCTCACGCTCGCGAGCGCGAACTTCGGCAAGGTCACGCGCAAGCGGGTGGACGGCAACGGCCGCGAGATCCAGGTCGGCCTGCGGTTCATCTTCTAGGGCAGGGATCGGGGATCAGGGTTCAGGAATCAGGAATCAGGAATCGGATTCGGGATCCGAGATCACGCAGAGGGGCCGGCGCGGACGACGCGCCGGCCCATTCTCTATGCACCGTCGAAGCTTCCTCCGCACGACGTTGATCGGGGCCGGCGGATGGGCCATCCAGGGCCTCACGCCGGTTAGCCGCCTGGCGGCGCAGGGCGCCGGCGCTCCTGTCGCAGCGACG
The DNA here is from genome assembly GCA_963744445.1 of uncultured Acidobacteriota bacterium. GTDB lineage: Bacteria > Acidobacteriota > Vicinamibacteria > Vicinamibacterales > Fen-181 > CAVUTP01. The sequence goes on along the minus strand of CAVUTP010000002.1, from coordinate 954,320 downwards.
ACATCCGGCAAGGTACGGGGCGCCCTCACGGGCGGCATCCACGTCTTCAAGGGCATCCGCTACGGTGCCGACACGGCCAGCCGGCGCTTCCTCCCGCCGGTGGCGCCGGCCCCGTGGACCGGCATTCGCGATGCCGCTGGAGTTCGGACCGGTGGCTCCCCAGCCCACCAGCCAGCCGTGGGTGATGGGCGAGGACTGCCTGCACCTCAACGTCTGGACGCCCGGCTTGCGGGATGGCGCCAAGCGCCCGGTGATGGTCTGGTTCCATCCGGGCGCCTATTCGAGCGACACCAGCAACCGGGCAGAAACCGACGGCGCGCGCCTCGCCCGGCGCGGCGACGTCGTGGTGGTGACGGTCAATCACCGCCTGAACGCCTTCGGCTACTTGTACCTGGCCGAGATTGGCGGACCCGAGTTCGCCGACTCGGGCAACGCGGGGATGCTGGACCTCGTGCTCGCGCTCGAGTGGGTGCGCGACAACGCTGCCGAGTTCGGCGGCAATCCGGGGAACGTCACGATCTTCGGGCAGTCGGGCGGCGGCGCGAAGTGCGCCACGCTGATGGCCATGCCCGCGGCGCGCGGGCTCTTCCACCGCGTCATCACGATGAGCGGCCAGCAGGTCACGGCCAGCCGCGTGACGACGGCCACCACGCACGCCCTGCAGTTGCTCGACGCGCTGGCCCTCCCGCGGGAGCGGGCCGCCGAGTTGAAGACGCTGCCCATGGCGCAGTTGATGAAGATCAGCCGCGCACCCCGCTACCTGGGGCCGGTCAAGGACGGCCGGTCGCTGCCGCGCGACCCGTTCGACCCGGACGCGCCGCCCCAGTCGTCCGGCATCCCGATGATCCTCGGCAACACGCGCGGCGAAACGCGGACGCTCATCGGCCGTGGGGATCCGTCCATCTTCGAGTTGACGTGGGCGACGCTTCGGCCCAAGCTCGAGGCCGGCTCGCCCTTCATGGGTGACCTCGATCGCGGGGAGGTGATTGCCGCGTACCGCCGGTGTACCCCGGTACTCGCCGGCCGACGTGTTCTTCGCGGCCACCACCGCGTCGCGGTCGTGGCGGGGCCAGGTCATCGAGGCGGAGCGTCGCGCCGCGGGCCCCGCGAGCGCCGCACACACCTGGGTCTACGAGCTCGACTGGCCGTCACCGATCGAAGGCGGGAAGTGGGGTGCCTACCACGGCCTCGACGTCCCGCTGGCGTTCGACAACGTCCCGCTCGCGCTTCAGATGGTCGGCGCGGGGCCGGAGGCTCAGCGCGTTGCCGATCAGATCAGCGAGACGTTCCTCGCGTTCGCCCGCTCCGGCAAGCCCCTCGACCGTCACATCCCGGCATGGCCAACGTACGACCTGTTCCGGCGCGCGACGCTCGTGTTCGACGTTCCACCCAGGATCGTGGACGACCCGCGCGGCGACGAGCGCCGCCTGTTCAGCAAGGTGCCTTATGTCCAACCCGGCACGTAGCCAAACGGAGCGCGGCATCAGTGGCCAGTGGCCAGTGGCCAGTGGCCAGTGGATCACACCCTTGCGCGGTCGGAGGTTCGCCGCCGCCGCCCTGTTCACGGTGGTCCTCGGCGCGGTCGCATGGGCCGGCCAGGGCCAGTCTGCGCCGCGAGCACAGACCGGCTCCCGCGTTATCCGCGACGCGGAGGTGGCCGTCAAGCAGCCGGGCACCCACGACGGTGGGGGCATGACGACGGGGTACCTGTTCTTCGAGGACGTGAAGGACATGCCGTTCTACTTCCGCAAGCGGGCCCTGCACCCCGGCTCGGGGATCGGGTACCACCAGCAGGAGCAGGACGAGGTCTACTACGTGCTGAGCGGGACGGGCGAGTACACGTTGGACGGCAAGAAGATCAATGTCGGGCCCGGCACTGCTCTCCTCACTCGCAAAGGCAGTTCCCACAGCCTGCGCCAGGTCGGCAGGGAAGACCTCGTCATCATCATCACGTACCCGAGGACTCCGGCCGAGACGCGGTAGGGTCAAGGGTGTCCTTGGGAGGCGTTATGTGTCGCGCGTGGCGGTGGCTCCTCGTGCCGGGATTGTGCGGCTTGCTGGCTGGCGCCGGACGCGCGCAGGACGGCACGTCCCAGCCGGGCCTGCTGTTCTACCTCTCGGGCGATCGCGGGCTGACGGCCGACGTCGCGGCGGGCGGCGACCCCGCGCCGAACTTCGCCAGCGACGTGCGCGTGATCGCCGACGGCGCCAAGGGTCCGGGCCTCGAGTGCGGGCACACCCAGCTGCTGTCGTACTGGGCGCCCGGCAACATCTACGCCCAGCGCGGAACGCTGTCGTTCTACTGGCGCTCGCGCGAGCCGGTCGGGCCCACGCCGTTTCCCGATCTTCCGGGTCGGCTACGCCGACCACTCCAGCTGGGACATGGTGTGGCTGCGCATCGACTACAACGGCCACGGGTTCGACGCGTTCGTGACCGACGCCAGCCTCGCCCGGACGCGCGTGTCGTTCGCGATGCCCTCGTTCCCGGCGCCGGACCGCTGGGTGCACCTCGCGTTCACCTGGGACGAGACCCGCGGCATTCGGTTCTACGTGGACGGCCGCCTGGTCGCGCAGCAGGACGGCACGGCCGTCTTCGACGCCGCGCTCGACCAGTTCGGGCCCCACTCCCGCATCATCAGTCCCTACCAGGTGCAGAGCGCCTACAACTTCGTCCGCGGCGGCGACATCGACGAGATCCGCGATCTACGACCGGATGCTGACGGACGACGGCGTCGACGCCGCTCGCCCGCGGCGATCAGGCCCGCCGCCGTGCCGCCGCTCGCGCGGACGCTGGCCCAGCCCGAGTGGCGCGACGAGTGGTGGCTCCGCAACGGCTGGAACCGGCCGGCGACGCGCCGCCACCCCTCGACGCGGCCTCGGTCGGCATCCGCAAGGTCGAGATCCACGACGCGTGGGACGTGAAGCGGTGGTGGTGGAAGGGCACCGACGGCATCCGCGAAACGACCTGGCCCGGCGTGTACAACCGGTCGCGCCTGCCGGGCCGCAACGACTACTTCCAGCTGCCCGACTGGGACTGCTATTCGATCTCCGGCAAGTCGGTCACCTTCGACGATGCCCGACGAGCCGTGGAACCAGCTCGAAATCGCCGGCGCCGCCTGGGGTACGGCACGCCTCGGTTCGTCGGCAGACGGACGCGGGCCGCGTGCTGTTCGACCGTCCCAAGGGCACAGGAGCGGACCTTCCACCGCCTGCCGAGCCCGGTGCGCGGACAGGCGCGTGACGTTCACGAACGCCGAGCAGGAGACGCCAATCGGCGAGTTCGGGGCCTACTACGTGTCGGCCACGCGGGAACCGGACGGCATCGGCAAGCTCGCCTACCGCCTCTCGGCATCCGCGGAACCCAGCTCAGCCCAGCGTGCTGACGGCGCTGGCGTTCATCAACGGGCCGCCACGCCGCGGACGAACGCGCAACGATGGTGGCGGTGCCGGCAGGGCCCGGCGGCGGCCGCCCGTTCCACGGCGGCCCGCGTCCCGGCGCCCGCTGGTCTGCCCATCGTTCACGTGCTGATCCCCGTCGGACTTCCGCGACGCCGACGGCGGCACCCGGCGCGCGACGTTCAGCGCATTCGTGGGCCAACCTGCCCGGGCGGCCTCGACGGGATCGCGCTCGACCTGCCGGCCCTGGCGGTGAAGCCGACGCACGGCGCGCTCTTTCCCGCTGCGATTCCAGGTGAAGGACCCGATCTGGCCGCTTCGCAACATGCTCGACGTCAGCGTGTCGGTGAAGCCCGGCGAGGCGCGCACGCTGTGGCTGGACCTCCGGGACCGGATCCTGCCGGACGACAAGGGCCTGTATCTGAGCATCTCCGGGCGCCGGTGCGGACTTCGGGCCCGCCTCGCTCGACGGTGCGGCGCTGCGCCTCGTGTTCAAGGCGCGCAAAGACGCGCTTGCCGAACACACGCTCGACCGGTTCACGCAGGTGCGCGACAACTACGCGCACCTGGTGGAGGAATCGCCTCGAACGCGCCGCCTCAGGCTGTTCGCGCGCTGGGAGGCCGACCTGACGGACCTGCTCCGCGTGGACCCGGATCACGTGCTCGGCCGGCAGTACTGGTACGACTTCAACAAGGAGCAGCCGGCGCCGCCCGTGATCGCTCGCTGCGCCGCCCGCCGGGCGTCCCGCTCTGGGCGTTCCGGCAGGCGGAACTGCTACGCGCGATCAAGCGATTCGTCGGCTTCTACATCGACAAGCGCCAGATCGACAACGGCGAGTTCGGCGGCGGGCTCTCGGACGATGGCGACCTGACGAACGCCTGGCCGGCGACCGCGTTCATGGGGGCGACCCGGCCAAGGTCCGCCGCTCGCTGGACCGCCACATGGACGCCTACTACGAGCAGGGCCTGTTCACCAACGGCCTCTCCACCATCCAGACCGACGAGCTGCACAGCTACGAAGAGGGCATCCAGGTCCTCGGCCAGAGCCTGCTGCTCGATTTCGGCAACCCGAAGCAGCTCGAGCGCGCGATGGCCACCGCGGCGGCGCTCGAGAAGGTCACCGGCATCAACAAGGCCGGACACCGGCACATCCGGACGTCGTACTTCAGCGGGACGACGATGGCCGCCGAGGGCGTGTGGGGCTGGCAGAAGCCGAACGGCTTCCTGGCATTCCACCCGGCGATCGTCGCTCGTCGACTACAACGGCGCGCCGCGCGTCGAGGAAGTGGCTGCTGGAGTTGGCGGACGGGCTGCTGGCGCACTACGGCCCCGACAAGCGTGCTGCGCACGACCGTGCGAGTTCGCGACCGACGAGGACAGGAAGACGGCCGAGGGACAGACCGCGGTGTCTTCCGACCGGGCCTGGCCGCTGCTGTGGGCCGCCTACCGGTGGACCGGCGACCAGCAAGTACCTGGCGCCGATGCTCGACACTCGGCCCCCGGGCGCTGTCCGGGATCAGCGCGAACGCGCTCGACCACCTCGGTCTTCGGGACTCGTGGCGCGCGCAGCTCTCCGCGCCCGAGTGGATGGCGAACCGCAGCGACAGCGCGCGCCACGTGGCGTGGCAGATGACCGGCGACGTGCGGTATCTCGAGTCGCTCTACGAGGACCAGGTGCGCGCGGCCGCTGCTCAGGGAGTACATCAACACGGAAGGCAGCCTGTGGATCGACCGCGTGCAGGTGCCGATGACCGAGATCCAGCGGGCGCGCCTGGGCGGCGTGGCGCTGGTGCGGAACGTGATCGTGCCCGGGCACGCCGTGTCGTGGCGTTTCGTCGCCGAGGGCGACGAAGAGCAGGTCGCCATCCTCGTGCCCGACGCGACGCCCGCAGCGTCTCACGGTGGTCGGCTACAACCTCGGCGCCGCCCCCGTCGAAGCCCGCATGACCACCTGGGACGTCGACCCAGGTTCCTGGGAAGTCACCGTGGGCACCAGGACGGACCCGGCGGGCGGACCTTTGACGAATCCTGTCACCACGACGCGGGAGATCGAGCGGTCGAGCGAGATTCCCGTGACCTTTGCGCCCGGGACATGCACGGTCATCCAGCTTCGCCGGGTGAGCAGCGGCGTTCCCTACTGGCAGCGGCCGGACCTCGGCATCGGGCGCGAAGATGTTCGGGTCGACGGGAACGTCGTGCGCGTCACCGTCCACAGCCTGGGCGCCGTCCGCGCTCCGTCATCGACGGTCGTCGTGCGCGATGCCAACGGGCGCGAGCTGGCGAGCGCCAGGGTGCCGCCGATCGCCGCCCCGACAGAACCTGAAACCGCGCACGGCCGCGGTCGAACTGCGGGTGCCGGCAGGCGTTGGATTGGCGGGAGGAACGGTGTCAATCGACGCGGGCGCCGGAGTCAAGGAGATCACCCGCGTCAACAACATCGTCGTCCTGCGTTGAGAAACGGTAGGGGTCGGCCTAGGTGCCGGTCCGAAGAGGGATAAATGCGGATGCTCGGTTCGTCTGCCCGTTTCATTCGACCTGCCGCGTGTGCCTGTCTGGTCTTCGCCCTCGCCATCGCCGCGATGGCGGCCCCCAAGCCCTCGCGGGAGCAGGTGCTCGCAGCCATGAAGAAGGCCACGACGTTCATGGTGGAGAAGGTCAGCACCGAGGGCGGCTACGTCTGGTCGTACCTGCCCGACTTCTCCCGGCGCTGGGGGGAACTCGAGGCGCGGAAGACCATGATTTGGATCCAGCCGCCTGGCACCCCAATGATGGGCCACCTGTTCCTCGACGCCTATCATGCCAGCGGCGACGAGTACTACTACCAGGCAGCCGAGAAGACGGTCCAGGCGCTCATGCGCGCGCAGCATCAATCCGGGGGCTGGAACTACGTCGCCGACTTCGCGGGCGAGAAGTCCCTGCAGGAGTGGTATGACACCGTGGGGCGCAATGCCTGGCGCCTCGAGGAGTTCCAGCACAACTGGGGCAACGCGACGTTCGACGACGCGGGGACCGCGGAGTCCGCGAAGTTCCTGCTGCGGATGTACGTCGAGAAGCGGGACCCGACGTACAAGCCCGCGCTCGACAAGGCCATCCAGTTCATCCTCGACAGCCAATACCCCGTGGGCGGCTGGCCGCAGCGCTTCCCGCTGAAGAACGAGTTTTCGCACCACGGCCTCCCCGACTACACCTCGTACATCACCTTCAACGACGATGTCGCGGCGGAGAACATGGACTTCCTCCTGATGTGCTACCAGGCGCTCGGCGACGAGCACGTGCTGGAGCCCATCAAGCGCGGCATGAACGCGTTCCTGGTCATGCAGCAGCCCGCGCCGCAGGCTGGCTGGGGGCTCCAGCACACCCTCGACTTGAAGCCGGCCGGCGCGCGGACCTACGAGCCGAAGGCGCTGGTCACCCACACGACGGCCGCCAACATCGACCTCCTGCTGAAGTTCTACCGGCTGACCGGTGACACGAAGTTCCTGGCTCGGATCCCCGAGGCCATCGACTGGCTGGAAGATCTCAGGCTGCGGCCCGGGGTGGCGCCCGAAGGACGGACTCACCCGACCTTTGTGGAGCCCGGCACAAACAGGCCGCTCTACGTGCACCGCGAGGGGTCGAACGCGTTCAATGGACGCTATTACGTGGACGGCAACCCGAAGGGCACCCTCGCCCACTACAGCTCGTTCCGGCCGATCGACGTGGCCGGCCTGCGCCAGCGTTACGAGCAAGCCCGGAGACTGTCCCCGGCCGCGCTCGCGCACGCGTCGCCCCTGGCGCCTGGCGCGCTGGGGAAGCCGCTTCCACGTTTCTTCGCGGCCACGGCCGCTCCGAGCCGGTCTCCGTCGGTTGACTCCGTGATTTCCTCGCTGAATGCCGAGGGCTACTGGCTCTCGCTGCTGGGGATGAACAGCCACCCGTACCGCGCGGATGGCCCGCCGACACCGGTGCCAGGCGACTTCTCCCAGACGATGGTCGGCGACGAGAGCGACACCTCGCCATTTCGCGACGGGGAGATCAAGGGCATCTCCACGGCTGCCTACATCCGGAACATGAGCATCCTGATCCAGGCGCTCGGCGAGCGGGAACAGGAGCGGACAGCGGGGGAGAAGAAGTGAAGACGCCGCCCGCCCTGGCACTGCTGCTCACATCGGTCGTCGCCGTCTGCCTGCCCGCCCCCGGTTCGGCCACGCGGGAGCAACCGGGACAAGCTCCCCGGACGGTGTGGACGTTGGAGGATGTCTCCCGTGTGGGCGGGCACGAAACAACGGTTGCTGGCCGACCGCGAATCGTGCAGACGGATCTCGGGCCGGCTGTGGAGTTCGACGGTACCGGGGACGGCCTGTTCGTTCCGGCGAACCCGATCGAGGGCCTCGAGCGATTCACGATCGAGGTGCTCTTCCAGCCGGTCGCCGGCGGCGCGGAGGAGCAGCGGTTCCTGCACGTCGAGGAGGAGGCGACTGGGAATCGCGCGCTGATCGAGCTCCGCACGCTGCCCGGCGCGTCGTTTGCGCTGGATACTTTCCTCCGTCATGGTCAGGCGTCGCTGACTCTGCTGGACCGGAAGCTCGAGCACCCGGTGTCGCAATGGCACGTTGCGTCGCTGTCGTTCGACGGTCGGACCATGAAGCACTACGTGGACGGCGCGCTGGAAGCCGCCGGTGAGGTGGCGTTCACGCCGCTTGGCCGCGGCCGCACGTCCATCGGCGTGCGTCAGAACCGGGTGTCGTGGTTCAAGGGGCGCATTCGGGAAGTGCGGGTCACCGGCGAGGCGCTGCCCGCCGAGCGGCTGCTGCGGGTCGGGAGGGCGGCCCCTCGACCCGGCGGAACTCGCTCGGGACAGGCGGGCGAACGGCAGCAGGCGGAAGGCGGAGGAAGCGAGGCGGGAAGCGCGTGGGCGCGCGGGTTCGAGGGCCAGCGGAAGGCCGACCTCGGGAACGGGACTTACCTGAACCCGATCCTCGCGGGCGATCACCCGGACCCCTCGATCCTGAAGGACGGCGACGACTACTACATGACGTTCTCGTCGTTTGACGCCTACCCGGGGCTGGTGGTCTGGCACTCGAAGGACCTGGTGAACTGGCGGCCGCTGGGTCCCGCGCTCTTCAAGAACGTGGGCTCCGTCTGGGCGCCGGACCTGGTGAAGCACCAAGGGCGCTACTACATCTACTTCCCCGGCATCGGTCCCTACCGATCGAACTACGTGGTCTGGGCCGACGATATCCGCGGGCCGTGGAGCGATCCGATCGACCTGAAGATCGGCCGGATCGATCCCGGGCACGCGGTCGGGCCGGACGGAACGCGCTATCTCTTCCTCAGCGCCGGCTACCTCGTGCAGCTGGCACCGGACGGGCTGTCGGTCGTGGGGCAGGAGCGGAAGATCTACGACGGCTGGAAGTACCCGGAGGACTGGGTGGTGGAGGGCTTTGCGCAGGAGGGGCCGAAGATCCTGAGGCGCGGCGAGTACTACCACATGGTGCTTGCCGAGGGCGGGACGGCTGGTCCGCCCACCGGGCACATGATCGTCTCCGCCCGGTCGAAAACCATCGACGGCCCCTGGGAGAACTCGCCCTTCAACCCGATCGTGCGGACCCGGTCAGCGAGCGAGCGATGGTGGTCGAAGGGCCACGGCACGCTCGTGGAGGGCCCGGACGGCAAGTGGTACATGGTGTATCACGGGTACGAGAAGGACTTCTACACGCTGGGGCGGCAGACGCTGCTCGAGCCAATCGAGTGGACCCCCGACGGCTGGTTCCGCACCGCGGGGACGGACCCGGCAGCGCCGATTCAGAAGCCGGCAGGGCCGGCGGGTCCGCACGGGTTCGCCTATTCCGACGACTTCTCGAAGGACCGGATGGGAGTCCAGTGGAGTTTCTACAAGGGAACCGACACTGATCGGGAGCGTTACCGGTACGAGAACAACAGCCTGGTCCTGAAGGCAAAGGGCACGTCGCCGTCCGACTGCTCGCCGCTGTGGTTCGTCAGCGGCGACCACGCCTACGAGATTGCGGTTGAAATCGTTGCGGACGCGGGGGCGACGGCGGGGTTGCTGTTGTTCTACAGCAGCCGTCTGTACGCGGGCCTGGGCTACTCAGCCACGAACTTCTTCATGCACAGCTACGGCCTCGACCGCCGGCAGGCCAAGCCGGCGCACGTCGGCCGCACCCTCCACATCCGTCTCCGGAACGACCGTCACATCCTGACGATGCACTACAGCGTCGACGGGCAAACCTGGGAGCGATACGACCGCGGGATGGAGCTGTCGGGCTACCACCACAACGTGGCCTACGAGTTCCTGAGCCTCAGGCCCGCTCTGTATGCGGCGGGCCGCGGGGAGGTCCGGTTCCGCAACTTCAGATATCGCGCCCTTCCGTAGGAGGGGCCACCCGTGGCTCGGGATTCAGGACCTCACGCGTAATGCGCGAAATCCTGCATCCCGAATCCTGAACCCGGGTCGGTTACTTGCCGATCCGTTCCTTGATGTCCTTGGCCTGCTGGAGGTGCGTCCGCACGCTCTGCAGCGTCTTCTGCGCCCAGGCGTCGAGGGCCGGGTTGTTGCTGGTGCCGCTCGTGCCGCCGGTCGCGGCGCTCGTGCCGCCGGTCGTGGCGCTCGTGCCGCCGGTCGTGCCGCTGGTGCCGGTCGTCGTGGCGCTACGCCCCGGGCGTCCTTCCTCACCCACGCGGTCCTCGAGCATGTCCTCGACGTCTTCGTGAGCGTCAACCATCGCTGCCATGTACTCGCGGTCGAACTCCTCGCCGCTCAGCCCCGACAACTTCTGCTGCAGTTCCAGATGCTTCTCGTCGAGAGCACTCGGCAATTCCGCGCCAGCCGAGCCCTGCGCCAGTTGCTTGAGCTCGTCGAGCGCCTTGGTGTGTCCGTTCACCATCATCTGCGCAAACTGCTTCACCTCGGGATTCTGTGCCTTCTGCCCCGCGAGGCGGCCGAGTTCGATCTCGGCGAGGTTCGCGATCACCGCCTTCTTCAGGAAGTCCTGGTCACCGCCATCCCCCCGGGTCCGCTGCTCGCCGGCCGGCTGCGCGGTCGTGCCCGCCTGGCCGGCAGTGCCGGTCTGCGCGCTCGCGGCGCTGATGCTCAACAACGTGAACGACCCCATCACGCATCCCATCGCCAGTTTCTTGAACATGCTCATCCGTCATCTCCTCATGTGCTCTGTGTCGCCCCCGTCGAGCGAGGGCCCTGTTTCTTCACTTCGCCTGGCTGGCTGTCGCAAGGGGCGTGCCCGGCAGATCACGGCTGGGGCACGTATTTCTTTTTCTTTTCTTCTTTCGGGCGGGTTCCCCATGTCCCACCCGAAGCGTAGTAGCACAACCACGCGAACTCCCCGGATCGCCGGTTGCACGCGGCACGGGCGACGAAGACGGTCGAGAGTTGAGAGCCGGGGTTCGGTCTCTGTCCCGGGATCACATCGAACGCTCAACCTTGGGACCTTGAACGTGAAGAGACAGCAAGTCGAGCGGGCGACCCCTGAAGCTGCAACGGAGGACGCGGTATGGATGCAACGCATGTGATGCACGGGGCCGAGGGGCAACCGGCTGGCGAGTACACACGGCTCGGCGTGATGTCGGGCTACAGGCACGACGGCGACGGCCGCCTCGCCGCCGGTCTCGGGTGGTTCAGCATGGGACTGGGGGTGGTGGAAGTGGCGATGCCTGGCGTCATGGCGCGCCTGATTGGGGTGCGGGATAGCCCGGACACGCGCGAGCTGCTGCGGGCCGCGGGGCTTCGCGAAATCGCGAGCGGCCTCGGGATTCTCACGCGGGATCGGCCGGCCGGCTGGGTGTGGACCCGCGTGGGTGGCGACGTTATGGACCTCGCGATGCTGGGCCTCGCATTTCGCTCCTCTGAATCGGAGCCGCGCAGGCTGGCCGCCGCAACCGCCGCCCTGGCCGGAGTGACCGCCCTCGACATCGTGGCCGGCCGACGGCTCCAGCTCGTGCCGGGCGGCCACCGGTATCAGTTCGCCACCAGGGCGCTCACGATCAACCGGCCGCCCGCGGAGGTGTACGGCTTCTGGCGGGACCTGGAGAATCTCCCGCGGTTCATGCGGCACCTCGAGGCGGTGAGCACGACCGGTCCCGGACGATCGCGCTGGCGGGTGAGGGGGCCCGCGGGCACCACGATGGAGTGGGAGGCGGAGATCGTGGAAGACCGGCCGTCCGAAGTGATCGCGTGGCGGTCGCTGCCGGGAGCGTTGGTGGAGAACGGGGGGTTCGTCCGGTTCCGCCCCGCGCCCGGAGGCAAGGCCACCGAGGTCAAGGTACACCTCCAGTACCACCCGCCCGGCGGGCGCCTGGGATTGGCGGTGGCGGCGCTATTCGGCGAGGAGCCGGGGCAGCAGCTGCAAGAGGACCTGCGCCGTTTCAAGCAGGTGATGGAGACCGGGGAGATTGCGCGGTCCGACGCGAGCGAGGGGTTGTTCGGCATGAAGCCGGGGCGCCCGGCGGCCGCCGCCGCGTATGAAGACTTTGCAAGGGGGAAGCGGTGAGAGCGAACTGCTGGTACGACAAGCATCACGTGCAGGTAGACGAGGTGCCCGACCCGGGCATCATGAACCCGCGCGACGCGGTCGTGAAGATCACGGCCACCGCGATCTGCGGATCGGACCTGCACCTTTACAACGGCATGATCCCGTCGATGCGCAAGGGGGACGTGCTCGGGCACGAGTTCATGGGCGAGCTCGTCGAGGTCGGCCCCGAGGTGCGCAACCTGAAGGCCGGGGACCGGGTTGTCGTCCCGTTCCCGATCGCGTGCGGCCGCTGCCTCATGTGCCAGCGGCTCCTCTTCTCGCTCTGCGAGAACAGCAACCCGAACGCCTGGATGGCGGAGAAGCTCTGGGGGTTCTCGCCGGCGGGGATCTTCGGCTACTCGCACATGCTCGGCGGCTACGCGGGCGGCCAGGCCGAGTACGCCCGGATCCCGTACGCGGACGTGAATCACGTGAAAGTCCCCGACAGCCTGAGCGACGAGCAGGTGTTGTTCCTTTCCGACATCTTCCCGACCGGCTACATGGCCGCCGAGAACTGCGGGATCACGGGCGGGGAAGTCGTCGCGGTGTGGGGCTGCGGCCCGGTGGGGCAGTTCGCCATCAAGAGCGCCTACCTCCTGGGGGCCGAGCGCGTGATCGCCATCGACCGGTTCCCCTACCGCCTGCGCATGGCGCGCGAGAAGGGGCAGGCCGACGTGATCAACTACGAGGAGATCGACGTCCACGAAGCGCTGCTCGAAATGACGGGAGGCCGCGGGCCCGACGCGTGCATCGACGCGGTTGGGATGGAGGGGCACGCCCCGGGGGCGGCCGGCGCCTACGACCGCGTGAAGCACGCCATGATGCTCGAGACGGACCGGCCGGTGGCGCTCCGGCAGGCGATCCTCGCGTGCCGCAACGGCGGGACGGTCTCGGTGGCCGGCGTGTACGGCGGGTTCATCGACAAGTTCCCGATGGGCGCCGTAGTCAACCGCAGCCTCACGATCAAGGCGGGGCAGACCCACGTGCAGCGCTACATGAAGCCGCTGCTCCAGCGCATCGAAAAGGGCGAGATCGACCCGAGCTTCGTCATCACGCACCGGATGAACCTGGACGATGCGCCCGCGGGCTACGAGGTGTTCATGAACAAGGAGGACGAGTGCATGAAGGTAGTGCTGAGGCCGTAACTTGCTGGTAAGCTGCGGAGGATGAGCCCCGACCGGCCGCCGTACCGGGAGCGCCTGCAGGCAACGCGGCGCGCGCTGCTCGACCTGCACAAGTTGCTGCTGAACCGCCAGCGGGTGGAGTACCGCCAGGACCACGGGCCGGTGACCAACGCGGGGCTGTTCGACCTTGCGATGAACGACCCGGCCTTCGCCTGGCTCCAGCCAATCCTGCAGCTCGTGGTGCGGATCGACGAGATGCTCGAGTGGAACGACTTGTGGAACGACGAGGACGCCGAGCGCGTCCTCGATCGGACCCGGGCGCTGCTGAAGGCTTCCGAGACCGGCACGCCCTTCGAGCAGAAGTACGACGCCGCGCTGCAGGCCGAGCCGGAGATCGTGTTCGCCCACCGCGCGGTCATCGAAGCCGCGGAGGGGAAGAGGTAACACGATCGCGCGGCACCTCCAGCACCCTTCTCCGTCACTGTCCCCGTCGATACACGATGGCGACGACCGTCTTGTCGTCGCCTCCCATGTTCACCGTCAGGCCGAACGGACGGTCTGCAGGGACTGCAATCTGGTTGGCCCCGGCGCGGCCCGTCAGCTGCTCCCAGATCGTCACCGCCTGGTGCACCCCGGTTGCGCCCGTCGGGTGTCCCCAGCCCACGAGGCCGCCCGTGGTGTTGAACGGCACCGGGCCGTTGCGCGCCGTGCAGCCCGCGAGCACGTAGTCCGGTCCCTGCCCGGGTTCGGCGAGGCCGATGGCCTCGACCGCGAGGATCCCCGCGATGGTGAAGCAGTCGTGCGTCTCGATCGTAGCCAGGTGCCGGGGCGCGATGCCCGCGGACTCCAGCGCCTGCGCCACCGCGCGCCGCGTGGTCTCCAGGCGCGTCAGGTCTTGGGGCGGGCGCGTCAGGTCGGCTTCCACCTGGCCGATGGCCACCACCTCCACCGCGTCACTCAGCGGGATGCCGGCCCGCCTCAAGCCCTCCTCCGAGGCGATCGCAATCGCGGACGCCCCATCGGACACCTTCGAGCAGTCGAGCACGGTGAGATGATCGACGAACGTCCGCGGCGTCGGCTCCACCATGGCGGCCGCCTCGAGATCCGCCGTCGCGTTCTGGTACTCCTGGGCCGTGGGGCAGAGCCGGGCGTTCTCGACCGCGTTGCGATACCAGCGCGCCATCGCTCTGCGGGTCCGCTCGCGGCCGTAGCGTTCGTAGTAGGCGCCCGCGCGGTCGCTGAACTTGCCCGGGAAGAAGTAGGCGTGGCCCGCCTTGCGCTCGCGGCTCCAGCCCGCCGTCGCGAGGATATCCGCGCCGTAGATCGCCTTGACCGTGTTCTGGACTTCGACGCCCAGCGACAGCGTGAGGTCGGAGGTTTCGGCCAGGACCGACTTGATGCCGGACACCAGGGCGAGCGCCCCCGAGCAGCACGCCCCCTCGACCCTCGTGCACGGCTTCCACTGCAGGCCTTCGTCGATGGCCGGGATCAAGGCCGCAAGGTTGCCCTGGTTGTTGAAGCGCGCGGCCATGAAGTTGCCGATCACCCCCTCGTCCACGTGCCCGGCCCCGCCGACCGCCGCGAGTACGCCTCGCCCGGCTTCCCCGATGTAGTCCTCCAGCCCGGGCCTCGGCCTCTTCGGGATGGAACTCCTTGCGGCCGGTGCCCATCGACACGGTGTTGTACCCGGCCGCCATGTAGACCTTCCGTGCGCAGCTTGCTCATCGCTTCACTCCGAGCGAGAAGTATTCGTTGATGGGACCGTAGGCGTGGAAGAAGCCGGTCAGCAGGACCTGGTTCACGTCGGCGGCCGAGTGCGCGACGCCGTCGGCAACCAACCGCTCGCCAATCTCCCGCGAGCGCGCCCCGTACCGTTCTGCGAGGTCCGAGCCGAGCGTGTTCATCTGCGCCAGCTTCCCGAAGAAGTCCGCCAGTGCATCTTCCCGGGACGGGTGGCGCACCGCGGCCTTCCACGGCAGCGCCGGCTCCGGCAGCGGTCCAAGACGCTCATCGCAGGCCGCCTGGAAGCCGGCGAACGCCACGTAACCCCCGCCTGCCGGGTCGTACGCCGCAACCGGCCTGCCCTGCGCATACTGCAGGAAGCCGTCCTTCTGCGACCCGTCGTGGTTCTGTCCGCCCCTCACACCCGCCGCGAGCAGGCGGTCGATCAGCGGGCTGTGCAGGCGTTCCGGCAGGCGTGAGTCCATGACCCGCAGGATGCACTGGCAGACGTCCAGGCCCACGTAGTCGATCAGCTGGAAGATGCCCATGGGCCGGACGAGGAAATCCTGGCTCACGCGGTTCACGGTGTAGACAGCCTCGGCGAACGGCATCTGGCCCTGCAGCCGTTCCACTTCGCTCACACCGTGGAGCAGGTCGCGCATGAAGTGCCCGTTGCCGATGAAGCCCGCGACGTCCCGCGAGTGGACGATCGTCTTCCGCAGGTTCTTCGCCAGCGTCTCGGCAAATGCCGATACCTCGGCCCGGGTGGCGGCGCCGGGAATCAGCTCCACGAGCTTCTGGACGGCCGGCGGGTTGTAGAAGTGGAAGCCCATGACCCGCCCGCCCAGCCGCCCCCGCTCGTTGATCTCGGCAATCGGGATGGACGAGGTGTTCGTGAACACCCAGGGCCCGTCGGGCTTGTCCGTCGCGACGGCCGCCAGGAGCCTCAGCTTGAGGTCCAGGTCCTCGGGAGCCGCCTCGAACACGACTCGGGCGTCCGCCGCCGCCGCGAGAGCGGTCGTTGGCCGGACGATGTCCACGACGTCGGTGACGTACTGCTCGACGATGTCCTCGTTCGAAACGAGGTCCGCGCGGGCGGCGTAGGCCTGGCGCAGCGCGACCACTCGCTTCTCGGCCGACTTACGCGCCTGGTCCCGGATGTACTTCACCAGGCCCGCAAGGGCCTGGTTCGAGATGTCCACTGCGTGGAGGACGAAGGTCTTCGACCGGTGCTCCGGCCGCAACGCCAGGTCGGCCATTTCGAGGCTGGTCAGCAGGACGATGCCGCTGCCCATCTTCCCGGCCGCCCCCAGGACGGCCACCTGTTCCAGTCGCTCTGCGTAGTCCATAGTCGCCTTCCGCTGAGGCCCGACGCCGGGCCCGGACGCGCCTTTCCGCCGATCAAGGTGTCAAGAGGATGCCCGGCCCACTGTAGGGGATCCGGGGGCGGTTCTGCAACTCGGCGAGCAGGGCTCGGCTTGCCACCGCCCGTGCCCCCAAGTCTGGCGGTCCGAAGCCCGTAGCCTCAGCCCCGCCGAAGCCTGAAAGCCGAAAGCCCAGGGCCGTGATGGTAGAATCCGGCCACATTAGTCCCACTGCTCGCTTCGCTTGACGACGAACGAAACCACGAAGGTCAAAAGAACACGAAGACAAGAGGGTCCCGTGGCCTTCGTGCCTTCCGTCCTTCGTGGTCAAGACAATTCCTGTCCAGGAGGTAGCTCGTGAGGCGATTCGTGTCTCTGATTGTGGTGGTCGTGGCGGCGGGCGTGGCGCTCGGAGGCCAGCAGGCGGCCCGGTCGCGCGGTCCCGCCGTGAAGGCGGCGATCCCGGCGGCCCCTTTCTCGATCGTCGAGGCGACGATTCCCGACATGCAGGCCGCGATGGCCGAGGGGCGCGCGACCTCGCGCGAGTTGGTGACGCAGTCGCTCCTGCGCATCGCCACCTACGAGGAGACGATCAACGCCGTCATCACCGTCAATCCCCGCGCGCTGGCCGAGGCCGACGCGCGCGACCGCGAGCGGCGCGAGGGCAAGGTGCGGGGGCCGCTGCACGGCATCCCGGTTGCGCTCAAGGACAACATCCACACCACGGACATGCGCACGACCGGCGGGGCGCTGGCGTTCGAGTGGCTGGTGCCGCCTTACGACGCGACGCTGACGCGAAACCTCCGGGACGCGGGCGCGGTGATCCTCGCCAAGACGGTGATGACCGAGCTGGCCAACTGGGTCGCGGGCGCGCCCACGCCGATGCCCACCAACTACAGCGCGGTCGGCGGCTATGGGATGAACCCGTACGACCCGCGCCGCGATCCGCGCGAGGCCACGGCCGACGGACGGCCGGCGCTCGCCACGGGAGGGTCCAGTTCCGGGATCGGGACGGCGGCCAGCTTCTGGGCGGCCAGCGTGGGCACCGAGACGTCAGGCTCGATCCTGAGCCCGGCGAACCAGAACATGCTCGTCGCGGTCAAGCCGACCGTCGGCCGGATCAGCCGCTACGGCATCATCCCGATCACCGCGGACCAGGATACGGCCGGACCGATGGCGCGCACGGTGACCGATGCCGCCATCCTGCTCGGCGTGCTGGAGGGCGCGGCGCCCGACCCGAACGACGCGGCCACCAAGGCCTGCGCGCCGCCTCCCGGCCGCGACTACACGAAGTTCCTCCGCCGGGAGGGGCTGAAAGGCGCCCGCATCGGCCTCCCTCGCGCCTTCTTCTACGCCGAGACGAAGGCGCCAGGGCGCGACCGGCCGGCCGGAGGCCTCACCCGCGAGCAGCTGGCCGTGATGGAGGAGGCGATTGCCGCGCTCAAGGCCGAAGGCGCCGTCATCGTGGACCCTGCGGACATCCCCAGCGTGCTGGAGTCCGACCCGGCGAAGAGCTTCCTCGCGTGGAGCACCTGTTCCGGCGTGGACAACGCGAAGGGCAAGGACGCCAGCTGCTCGGTGGTCTTCAAATACGGCATGAAGCGCGACTTCAACGCCTGGCTGGCCACGCTCGGGCCGGCGGCGCCCGTGAAGAGCCTCACCGAGCTGCGTCTCTTCAACCTGGCGCACACGAGGGCGAACGCGCTGCGCTACGGGCAGTCGAACCTCGATGTGTCCGACGAGATGAACCTGACTGCCGACCGGGCGCGGTACGAGGCCGACCGCGCGAAAGACCTGCTCCTGGCAGGGACCAACGGCATCGACGCGGCGATCAAAACCCACAAGCTCGACGCGCTGCTGTTCCCGGCTGGGGGCGGCGCGGCGATTGCCGCCAAGCCGGGTTACCCCACGGTCATGGTGCCCTTCGGGATGGTGCCGAACGCCCCGACGCCGCCGTTCCCGGCCGGCTTCGACGCGCGGCCTTCGCCCTTCGGCGTGAGCTTCACGGGCCTGGCGTGCACCGAGCCGCGGCTCCTCGAGATCGCCTACGCGTTCGAGCAGGCGACGAAGAAGCGCGTGCCGCCGCGGCTGCAGTAACGACGCCACGCGAGTGTTCACTTGCTTGTTTCAACCACGAAGCTCACGAGGATCATAACGACCCGCGGCGAGATGTCCTTGGTGATCTTGGTATCTTGGTGGTTCAAAGCGTGGTCAGCATGCCGGAGTGATCGCGCCACCAGCGCGACGAGCAATGAACGGCCGGACGTGGGTTATGATGCTGATCGTCCTGGGCATCAACTGGGCGGCTTTGTCGGGTCGATGATTTACGGGCTTCGACACGAGGCGAAGCGCCGGCAACGCGAACGCTGACGAAGCCCTGGACCCTGGAGGAGCAGTGCGCCGGCCCACCTTCATTCCGTTGGCAGCTGCCGTGGCCCTGGGTCTCCTCGGAGGCTGCGGTGGCGGGAGTTCGCCGGCCTCCCCATCCCCGACCGTCACGACACCCGGACCTTCCTCGAGCCCCTGTGACGTGCTGGGTGGCCGGGCGGGCCTCACCGGGTTCATCCTCAATGGCGCGGACTGCTCCACGGCCAGCTCGCCCGTGGTGTTGTTGAACCTGCGGGAAGCCGACGGGCTCTCTGCCGGGTCCTGCTCGTCCACCGTCATCGCCCCACGGGCCGTGCTCACGGCGGGGCATTGCCTCGACGTCGCGGGCGTGAAGGTGTGGGGAGGGAGCGGCGATCAGGTCGAGGCGACGTCTTTTCACATCCATCCGCGCTACAACGGCACCGACTCCGACTTCGACGTGGGCATCGTCCTCACCGGCGAGGACATCCCGCGCCCGGCCGTGCCGGTGCTGTTCGGCCGCGATGCCAGGGTCGGGGAGCAGGCAATCATCGCCGGCTGGGGACAGAACGCGAGCGGCGTGGCGCGGGTGCTGCGCGCCGGCACCACGAGCATTGCGTCGGTGGGGTCCACTCTCCTGGAGACGCGCTATACCCAGGGCGCGTCCGGCAGCGGCGTCTGCGTGGGGGATTCTGGCGGGCCGATCCTGGTCTCGGAAGGCGGCGTGTGGGCCGTCGCGGGCGTGACTTCCTCGATCAGCAGCCGCCTGTGTGCCAGTGGCTCGAACTACTACGCGGGTCTTCGCCACCCCGACGTCCAGTCGTTCATCCTTGGTTTGGTTCCTGCACTGTCGCAGCGGTGAGGCGATGGCTGACGGTAGCCGGCGTTCTTGCGCTCCGGCGGAGGGGAACACCTACCCCGTCGCCACCCCCGGGTCGAGAAAGCGGTAGTTGTCGATCGTCGCGGCGATCGCCGCGGGCGAGGTTCCTTCCCGGCAGCATCGGGCGATGCGCCCCCGGCACTGGACCCGCGCATGGCGGCGGACGCCATGGCTCGGCAGTTCGAGCACGAATTCAACGGCCGTGGCCAGCGGCGGCCCTTCGCCGTATGGCTGGAAGAGCACGCCGGTTCGGCTCACGTTGACCGCCTGACCCTCCTGCCACGTCTCTTCGCCTTCGCGGCGATACACAACACGCGTTCGGAGGTCGTAGCGGGTGGCGCGAGGGGTAGTGGCAATCAGGTTCATCACGTCAGACCCGCAGGCGTCCAAAGTCTGACCTGCCGGAGACTAACCGGCAATGGTGCGAAGGTCCCGGGCGGGAGGTACTAAGGTCCCGGTTGGGAAAGTACTGAGGTACCAAGGGTCATTTGGTGACTGGTTGATCTGTTGACGTGTTGATTGGATTGGGGGATTGGGGGCTGGAAACCAACCCCCAACCCCGACAAGCACTCGCCAAATCCCCACTATTTGATTGCCTTCATCAACTCCGTGACCGCCGTCTCGAGCTGCTGGTCGCGGCCCTTGCTGACGACGGGGTACTCGTTCATGACCCGGATGTCGGGTTCCGTCTGGAGGTTTTCGAGGTACTTTCCGGTCGTGCTGTCCTTGACGCCCACCGGCGGCACGCCCCAGCGCATCCCGTCCTGCAGGCTCTCCCAGCCGGCGAAGGTGCAGGTCCCCGGGACGGGCATTCCCACGAGCTTGCCGAGGCTCAGCGCCTTCACCGTGTAGGCGTAGCAGTGGCCGTCGCTGTAATTCGCCTCGTTGGCCAGCGAGATGCTCGGTTTTGTCCACCGGAAGTTCGGCTCGTAGCCGTTCGGCCGCGTGTCGGTGGTGTATTCGAAGAAGCGCTTGCCGCTCAGGAACATCGCCAGGTCCGCCACCAGGTCGCCCCCGCTGTTGAACCGCGTGTCCACCACGATGCCCTTGCGGGTGGCGTACTTGCCCATGACCTCCTCGAACGTGGTGCGGTAGGCGCCGTCGTTCATCCCCGGGACGTGGATGTAGCCGAGCTGCCCCTGACTGAGGCGCTCCACTTCCTCCTGGTTGCGCCGCACCCACCGGGCGTAGAGCAGGCGCGCTTCCTCGGCGATGGTGATCGGCTTCACCACGATGTCCGTCTTCTTGCCGCCGTCCACCAGCGTCAGCAGGACCTTCTTGCCGGCCTTGCGATTGAGGTACTGCGCCAGGTCCCGGTCGGCGGCGACCACTTCGCCGTCCACGGCCCCGAGGATCATCCCCGGGCGCACGCCCAGGCCCGCCTTGTCGAGCGGCCCGTCCTTGACGACCTCGTCGATCTTCACGCCTGCGCCCTTGTAGGCGTAGTCGAAGAACGCTCCGAGCGCCGCGGTCTCGTCCTGGTTCGTTGCCTGCGGCGAGTAGCTGGCGCCGCTGTGGCTCACGTTCAACTCGCCGAGCATCTCGCTCAGCATCTCGACGAACTCGTAGCTCGTGCCGATGTGCGGCAGGTACTTGGAGTACGCCGGCTTGAGGCCTTCCCAGTCGATCCCGTGGTAGCCCGCCGTGTAGAACGTCCCCTTCGTGCGCCGCCACACGTGCTCGAAGGTCAACTCGCGCTCGGCCGGCACGTTGAGCACCATCTCGCCGTTGATCGCCACCGCCTCGCGCTTGGCGTTCGCCGGGTCGATCTTCGCGATGCTGCCGTCCGCGAGCAGGAAGAGACTCTTTTGCTCCTTGTCCCACTCCATGCGCCCGCTGTTGGCGTTGAGCGAGAGGAGCATCTTCGTTTCCTTCGTGCGCAGGTTGGTGGACCAGAGGTTCATGCCCTTCTCGAAACGGGCGAGGTAGTAGAGGGTGTCGCCGTCCTTGCTGACCAGCGCGTCCCCGAGGGAGGACGAGTGGATCGTCAGCCGGGCCTTGCGGATGGCAAGGCCTTCGACGTCGATGGCGACCTCTTCGGGCTTCGTCTCGCCCGCCTTGTCCTTCGCGGCCGCGTCCTTCTTCGCCGCGTCGGCCTTCTCCTTGTCCTTCTTCTCCTCGGCTTCCTTCACGAGCGCCAGTTCCTCCTTGGTCAGGCGGAACCGATCCCACGCCTCCTGCGTGAAGAACATCGCGTAGACGTCCGACTGGGCTCCGCCGCCCTGGGCCGCCGCGCGCAATCCATCGCGGTTGCTGAACCACAGCATGGCCTTGCCGCCGAGGACCCACTTGCCGCGGCTGTCGTTGAAGCCGCTCTGTGTGAGGTTGCTCACCGTGCCCTTGCCGTCGGCGCGCACCAGGCCCACCTCCCCGGGCGCGAAGCCCGGAACCGAGTAGTCGAACAGGATCCACCTGCCGTCGGGGCTCCACTGGAAGTACTGGTCCGCGTCGGCGTTCGAGAACAGCTCCTTGTCCGTCAGCAGCGTCCGGATTTGCCTCGACTCGACGTTGTAGACCTTCAGCGTCGCCCGGTCCTCGACGAACGCGATCTCCTTCCCGTCCGGGGAGTACGCCGCCTGGTAGCTTTCCTTCCCGTTCGCGATGAGCGGCGTTTCCCGGAGCACGGTGGACGCGTAGAAGTAGGGCTCGTCGTCTCGCGTGCGGCGCGTTTCGTAGACCTTCCAGCTGCCGCCCCGCTCCGAGGCGTACAGCAGCGCCTTCCCGTCGGGGGAGAAGCTGACGCCGCGTTCCTGCTCGGGCGTGCTCGTGACGCGCTTGGTGACGCCGCCCTCGACGCTGACGGCGAACACCTCGCCACGGAAGATGAACGCCACTTCCTTCCCGGTCGGCGAAACGGCCATCTCGCGCACGCCGCCGGTCACCGGCAGGATCCGTTCGCTGTTGCTCCTCGCGTCGGCCGTAATGGCGATCGCGACCTTCTGTGGCTGGGAGCCTGGACGCATGGTGTAGATCTCGCCGTCGTGCCCGAAGCACAGCAGGCCGGCGTCGGAGGTGCTCAGGAAGCGCACCGGCTGCCCCTTGAAGGAGGTCACCTGCTGCGGCTTGCCCCCCTGCAGGCTCATCTTCTGAACATTGAACGAACCGCTCTCCTCGCTCAGGTAGTAGAACGCCTTGTCGCCGTCGGCCAGGACCGGGTTTCGGTCCTCACCTGGGAACGTGGTGACCTTCCGGTGCTCTCCCGACCCGAGGTCCATCGTCCACACGTCCCGGGTGATGGCGGAGGTGTGGTGCTTGCGCCACGGGTTCTCGCCGCCCTTCTTGTCGTGATAGATCAGGAACCGGCCGTCGCGGCTCACCTTCACGTCCTCGGCCGGCGTCGTCATCACCTGCTCCACGCGGCCGCCCGCCGCCGGCACCCGGTACAGCTCGGGCTGCGACCCGGTGGGGAAGCCGCGGTGCGCGGCTGTGTCCAGGCGGGACGCGCCGAACAGGATCGCCGCGCCGTCCATCGTGAAGGCGTACGGGTACTCGGCGGCCGAATGGAAGGTCAGGCGCCGGGCCTGCCCCCCGGCGGCAGCGATGACGAACACATCGAAGTTGCCATGCCGGTCGCTGGCGAATGCGATCTGGCTGCTGTCGCGGCTCCAGACAGGCATGAAATCGTGAGCCTCGTGCGTGGTCAGCGGGATGGCGGTCCCACCCGTGGCCGCAACCCTGTAGAGGTCGCCCTTGTAGGTGAAGACGATCGTCTTCCCGTCAGGCGAAATCGAGGGGTAGCGGAGCCATCCAGGGCCGGTTTGCGCCGTGGCCGACGGGGCCGAAGCGGCGAGCAGGCAGAGCAGCGACGCGGCAAGGGTGTGTTTCATGGCGCTCGAATATCTGTGGCGTGGGAATTGAGGGGGGCGGGCGATCTTAGCTTGGAATGCACCGCCGCGGAAATCGCCCCCCACAATTCCGCCCGGTCGGGCTGGCCCCGCCCGCCCCCGCGAGGTATCCTGTCTTCTTTCCCCATGGTGATCGAATGATGAGCGACGCGTGCCTCTCCGGGGCGGAAGGGAATTCTCTCAGCCGCCAGAACGCGGTCCTCCTCAGCATCGTCCGGATCTTCCGTCACGCCGTGTCGTCACGCAGCGAAGCGGAGGTTGCCGCGGTGTGCCTCGACGGCGCGATGTCCCTGACGGCGAGCGAGTGCGGGTTCATCGGCAGCGTCGGCGACGACGGCGAACTGCGACAGCTCGCGTCGGCCGGCTGGCCGGCCCTTGCCCCCGGCGCCCCGGGCGAGGTGTTCGAGAACGGCGCCCCCGCGCCTGGACGTTTTCAGGACGCCTTCCGTGGGCTGACCGGCGAGAACGCAGCCGGCGTCGCCTCGACGGACCTCGACGAGGGCGGGTCGATGCTGGCCGTGTCCCTCATGGCCGCCGGCATGCCGCAGGGGCTGCTCGCGGTGGCCCGCGAGCAGCGCTATCAGCCGGAGGACTGCGAGACCCTCGAGGTGCTTGCGGGGGAAATGGCGGGCCTCCTCGCACACCGGCGTGACGAACAGGGGCGGCGGCAGTCGGTGGAGCAGGCGCTACGGGAGAGCGAGGAACGGTTCCGCGCGATGGTCGAGGCCGTGCCGGAGCTGACCTTCGAGGCCGACGCCGCGGGCAACAACACCTTCTCCAGCGAACGGTGGTGCTCCTACACGGGAATGACCGTGGGGGAGACGCTCGGGAGAGGGTGGGCGCGGGCCGTCCATCCCGAGGACGCTCCGGCAGCTGCCGCGCGGTGGGAGAACGCCACGCGCTCGGCCACCCTGTTCGAGAGCAAGCACCGGCTGCGCGCCGCGGACGGCACCTACCGCTGGTTCATCGGCCGCGCGCTGCCGTTCCCCGACGCGTCCGGCCGCGCCTCTCGATGGGCCGGGTCATTGACGGACATCGACGACCTCGTTCGCGCCGAGCAGGCGCTTCGGTCGAGCGAGGCGCGTTTCCGCCAGCTGGCCGACGCCATGCCGCAGCTGGTGTGGACCGCGAACGCCGACGGCGTGGTGGACTACTACAACCAGCGGCAGGCGGAGTTCAGCGGCATCGAGGAATCGGCCGAAGGGTGGCGATGGGCGCCGGTGGTGCACCCGGAGGACCGGGAGGCGACGGTGGCCGCCTGGTCGGGTGCTGTCGCCCGCGGCACCATCTACGAGATCGAACACCGGGTGCTGCGCGCCGACGGGACCTACCGATGGTATCTCAGCCGCGGCTTCCCGGTGACCGACGCGGCGGGCCGCGTGGTGAAGTGGTTCGGCACCGCCACCGACGTGGACGTGACCAAGCGCGCCGAGGCCACGCTGCGCGAGGAGGACCGGCGGAAGAACGAGTTCCTGGCCACCCTGTCGCACGAACTGCGCAACCCCCTCGCGCCGATCCGTTACGCGCTCGAGCTGCTGTCGCAGGCCGGGCAGGACGAGGCGACGGCGCGGCCGATCGGCGTCATCGCCCGGCAGCTGAACCACCTCGTTCGGCTGGTGGACGACCTCCTCGACATCACCCGCATCGGCAGCAACAAGATCACGCTGCGACAACAGCGCGTGGAGTTCGGCCCAGTCCTCGCGCATGCGCTGGAGACGGTCGAGCGCGACCTGCAGGCGGCCGGACACTCCCTCTCGGTCTCCACTCCGTCCGCACCGGTCTGGCTGGATGCGGACCCCGACAGGCTCGCACAGATCCTCAGCAACGTGCTGCTCAACGCGGTTCAGTACACGCCGGCGAACGGCCGCATCCACGTCGAGGCGTCCGTGGCGGACGGGAGGCTGCGCCTGTCGGTGAGCGACACGGGGGTGGGCCTGGGCCGGGCCGACCTGGACCGCGTGTTCCAGATGTTCTCGCAGGTGTCTGGTATGAGCCGCGATGGCCTCGGCATCGGGCTGTCTCTGGTCAAGGCCCTCGTTGAACTGCACGGCGGCACGGTGGAGGCGCTCAGCGAGGGCCCCGGCCGGGGCAGCGAGTTCATCGTCAGCCTTCCCCTGGGGTTGGCCCGCGACACGCCGGAACGCGCGGGGAATGGCAAGGCCGAGGCGCCCGTCGCCGCCCGGCGGGTGCTGGTGGTGGACGACAACCTCGACGCCGCCGAGATGATGCGGGCGGTGCTCGAGCTGGACGGCCACGACGTGCGCGTGGCGGGCAACGCACCCGACGCCCTGCGGGTGGCGGCGGAGTTCAGCCCGCACGTCGGGCTGTTCGACATCGGCCTCCCGGGCGTGGACGGCTACGACTTGGCTCGCTGTGTGCGGGCCAACGCCGCGCTTTCGGGGATGCGCCTCGTGGCCGTCACCGGCTGGGGCCAGGAGGAAGACCGCCGGCGGGCGATCGAGGCCGGGTTCGACGCGCACATGACGAAGCCGGCCGACCCGGACGCCGTGCGTAGCGTCGTTTCTGGCGCGCGCCCTCTGTAATCCTCCTGCGTCAGAGCAGCCCTAGAAGCGGGCAGAGCAGGCGCAGGCCCACCACGATGATCGCGAACGACACGAGGTCGAGGAGCAGGCCGCAGCGGATCATCGCCGTGATGGGAACCAGCCCCGAGCCGTAGACGATCGCGTTGGGCGGCGTGGAAATCGGCAGCATGAATGCCATGCTGGCGCCGAAGGCCACGGCCAGGACGGGCGGCAGCGGGCTCACGCCGGCGGCCTGCGAGATGGCGAGGGCCACGGGCACGAGCATGTTGGTGGCGGCGGTGTTCGACGTGACCTCGGTGATCAGGATCGCCACCGCGCACATGACGGCCGTGATCGCCCACAGCGAGTTCGCGCCGCTCGCGCTCACCAGGCCGGTGCCGATCTTCTCCGCCAGGCCCGACGTGAACATCAGCCGGCCGAGCGACAACCCCCCGCCGAACAGCAGGATCGTCCCCCAGTCGATGCGGCTGGCTTGCGCCCATGTCACGGTGAACTGCCGCCGCTTCCAGTCCACGGGCAGCACGAAAAGCAGCAGCGCGGCCAGCAGCGCCACGACGCCCTCGTCGAGGCGCGCCGACAGGAAGCGGTAGGGCGCCGCCGACGTCCCCAGCGCGAGGGCGGCGACGCCGGGCGCGATCCAGAGAACCACCGCCGTGCCGAATGCCACGATAGTGTTCTTCTCGCCCCTGGTCAGCGGGCCGGCTGGGCCCGATGCCGCTTCGGGCGGCGCTGTCGGAAGTCACCGTCTTGCGCGCCTCGGGGTACATGTAGCGCACGATCACGGTGAGTGCCGCGTACATCGCGGCCGAGAGCGGAACGCCGAGCGCCATCCAGCGGAAGAAGTCCACGTCGCGACCGGCCAGGCGATCGAGCATGCCGATGGCGATCAGGTTGGGGGGCGTGCCGACCGGCGTGGCCACGCCGCCTATCGAGGCCGAATAGGCCAGCACGAGGAGGAACCCGGTCGCACTGCCGCCCGCAGCGCCCGCCCGGGCGGTTCCGCCGAGCAACCCGAGCACCACGGGAAGCAGCATGGCCGCGGTGGCCGTGTTGCTCATCCACATCGAGAGGCCCGCAGCCAGCAGGCCGGCCGCCACCCGGACGCGGCCCGGGGAGGAGGCGAGCCACCGGCTGCGCAGCAGCCCGAAGGCCAGCCGGCGATCGAGCCCGTGCGCCCCGATCGCCTCCGCAAGGATGAAGCTCCCGAGGAAGAGGAAGATCGTCGGGCTGGCGAAGGGCGCAAGGGCATCCTGCGCAGTTGCCACACCCAGAACGACCGTGAGCGCGGCCCCGAGCAACGCCGTGGCGGCGACGGGGATGGCTTCGGTGACCCACCACGCGACGACCAGCGACGACGATGGCCGCCAGGCGGTGCGCTTCGACACTCAGCCCCGGGAGGGGCAAGGCGAGAAGGGTCGCGAACGCCGCCGGGCCGAGGAAGAGCCCCACGGTCCGCCGCCACCACTCGAAGCGCCGCTCGGTTTGCGAAACCTGCGGCGCGGCTTCGCCCGCGTTCCACTCCGGGTCCATGACCGCCATCGTCTACCTCGCTGGGACACGCGGCGTGAACTCCTCAACGGTACCCTCGGGAAGGCTACCTCACCGTCGAGGTCTGGTCCAGCAGAGGCTGTCTCTGCCACGTTGCCGCGGCGGTTGATCTGCGGTCGCGTTTCCGCGTTTTGCTGTTGACACGCACTTCCCGCAGGCAGACTCTTGGCACATACCCGCACTTCACCTGGAGGCCGCCATGCCGCAGAACGCGCCGGTGACCCCGCAGGACGTCATGGCCTGGATCCATGAGTCGCTCGGCGAATGCCAGGGCGCCTACGAGGTTCAGGACCTGAGCTTCATCAAGAAGACCGTGCGAGTGCTCACACCCCGGCGCGACGCGTACCTCGACGTCGAGGCGGGGCGGTGGGAGGCGCTCAGCGACCCCGAAGCGCGACCCGCGTTGACCGAGGACCTGAAACGCTGGGCGAGCCGCTGCCTGTCTCGATGACCTCTGCTGTGGACTTCGGGTTGCGCCGGGACTAGCATAGCCTCCTCCGGAGGTAGCCATGCTCGTTCTGGCAGTTCTCATCTCCTCCTGGTTGGCTCAGCAGGTTCCTGCGACCCTCATCGACGTGACGACCCTCAAGCTGGGGGTGCCCACCGTCGTCGTCGAAATCGACACTGGCAAACTCAAGGGCGAGCCCCGGCGGCTGGCGTGGTCGCCTGATGGGGCCGTCTTGTACCTGCAGGCCGGCGAGGGGAACCCGCCGCAGGAGAAGCTCCGTCACTACACCGTGCGCATCGATGGTGGTCCCGTCATGCCCGTCGAAAGCGAGCCCGACTGGGCAGCGGAGTACCGGGCGGTCAAACAGGACCGCACCGCCCCCGGTCTGCCTTCGCTGGGCATCGAAGTGGACCAGCGCCAGGAGACGCTGAAGTCGGGCATGGCGCCGGCGGGGGCGTTGGACCGGACGGGCAGCCCGGAGTCCACTGCCGGGACCATCTCCCCTGACGCCGGCCACGGCAACCAGGACGCCCGCGTCGTGAGGCTCACGCTCCTCGGTCAGGTTGTGGGTTCCTGGATGAACGAACGGGTCATTCCGGGTGCGAGGTTCAGCTGGGGACCGGCGGGAAGCGGCGCAATTGCCTTCGTTGGCGAGGGCGGCTGCCTGGTGCTGTTCGATCGCGGGAAGCGGACGCAGGTTTTGAAGGACGTCAAGGACGCGCTGTTGCCCGCCTGGTCGAGCGACGGGGCGCGTCTCGCTTACCTCGCGAAGTCGGGACGCAAGAAATACCTCGTGTCGTGGGTTGCCATCAGCCATTGACCCATCGCTCGTTGCGCGCCCGCCTCTCCAATGGGCACGGCGCTTGCTGACCTGGCGGTCGTGCCCGTTTCAGTCCGGACCCCGCGGTGTGCAGCGGTTGCCGTTCTGGCCGCCCTCGTCCTGGTTCCCTTTGCCTGCGGCGGTTCGGCGTCGTCGTCGCCGGCCGCCTCCTCGCCCCTCGGCGAGTCCGCCACGCCCGCCTCGCTGCGCGTCGTCACCTGGAACGTCCAGCATGGATACACGCCGTCCCGCCAGCATGTGAACCAGCAGCAACTGGACTTCGTTGCCAGCCTCAACCCGGACATCGTCGCGTTCCAGGAGATGGCCGAGTGGGACAACGACATGCCGGGGATCTACCGCGAGGGCCTGCAGTCGCGCACGGGCCGCGCGTGGACGCTCCTCTACCAGGCAACGCTCCCCGGGGCGGGGAAGTCGCGCCGGGAGGGGCCTGCTCTCGCCACCTGGCTGCCGGTCAGCGCGCGTGCCCCCCTGGCCCTTTCCGACGTCGGGGCAGCGGACGACCTCAACAGGAACCGGGCCGCGGTGCGGTTTTCGGTGACTGTTGGCGGGCAGGCCATCCATGTGGCCACCACGCAGCTCGACTACCTCGACGCCGGGAACCGGCGGGCCCAGCTCGACCGGGTGCAGCGCTGGATGACCGAGGTGGGGCCGCGCGTGGTGGTGGCGGGGGACTTCAATGCGGAGCCCGACGACCAGGCCACGTGGTCATCCTGGTCGGGCGAGTATCGCGACGCGTGGCTCTCGGAGGCGAACCCGCTCCGCGCGCAGCCCGGGTGGACGAAGATGCAGCGTTCCACCACCGGCCGGCCGGCACGGATCGACTACGCCTGGTACCGCGGGCTGCAGCCGACATCCGTGCGGCTGGTCGAGAGCGACCTCAGCGATCACCACCTCCTGCTAGTGGACTTCGAGGTCGGCCGGCAATAGCATACCGGCCATGAAGACCAGGCGCGTGTCGGTGGTGGCGGGTCTCGTGTACGTGGGATGTCTGGCCGTGTCGGGCCTGACGCAGGCCCAGGCGCAGCCGCCTGCGGCGGCGCGCGCCACGACCCGCGAGTACAGGAAGACCATCCGGACCTACCCGTTCTCCGATCCCAACCCGATTGCCGCGGTCGGCCGCATCTACCCCTACTTCCGGTTCGACGGCTACACCGACACGCCGGTGGACAAGGAGTGGACGGTCGTCGAGCTGGAGAACGACTATCTGAAGGTCACCGTCCTGCCGGAGATCGGCGGGAAGATCTGGACGCGCCGTCGAGAAGTCCACCGGGCCGGTCGTTCATCTACGACAACCACGTGGTGAAGTTCCGCGACATCGCCATGCGCGGGCCGTGGACGAGCGGCGGCATCGAGCCGAACTACGGCATCATCGGCCACACGCCGAACTGCGCGACGCCGGTGGACTACCGCGCCTGAGCACGACGAGCGTCGGCGCGCACGTCGTCATCGGCGTGCTCGACCTGCTGACCCGCACGCCGTGGCGGCTGGAGATCACGCTGCCGGCCGACAAGGCGTACTTCACCACGCGAGTCGTTCTGGCACAACGCCACGCCGATCGAGCAGCCGTACTACACGTGGATGAACGCGGGCATCAAGGCGGCCGGCAACCTCGAGCTGATCTACCCGGGCACGCACTACATCGGCCACGGCGGCGAGGTGTTCCCGTGGCCGATCCACCCGGGGAACGGCAAGAACCTCTCGTTCTACGAGCAGAACGACTTCGGGCCGTACAAGTCGTATCACGTCTTCGGCCGCCACACCGACTTCTTCGGCGCCTACTGGCACGACGACGACTTCGGGATGGGGCGCTACTCGACGCGCGACGACAAGCTGGGGAAGAAGGCCTGGATCTGGGGCCTGTCGCGGCAGGGGATGATCTGGGAGAAGCTGCTCACCGACACCGACGGCCAGTACGTCGAAGTGCAGTCGGGGCGGCTGTTCAACCAGGCGGCCGAGGGGAGCACGCTCACGCCGTTCAAGCACCGCGGCTTCGAGCCGTACGCCGACCGACGCCTGGACCGAGTACTGGTTCCCGGTGAAGGGCGACCAAGGGGTTCGTGAAGGCGAACGAGCGCGGCGCGCTGAACGTGTCCTGCCGGGAACGGCGGCCGGGAGTCGGGAGGCGCGCCGGAGTCTGCAGGCACTGGAACTGCGTTCTCGCCGCTGCAGCCGTCGACGAGACGCTCGAGGTGCTCGACGGCGACCGCGTCGTCTTCTACCACGAGGCTGGCGCTGCCGCCGATGCAGACGTGGTCGCAGGTCCGTCGACGCCGACGTCCCGGCCGAGCGCGCTGCGCGTCGCGATCGGGGACGTGGCTCGACTACCGGCGGCGACGCGGCGACGAGCTGTCGCGGCCGCTCGAGTCGCCGAAGGACTTCGACTGGGAGTCGGTCCAGGGCCTGTGGCTGAAGGGCAAGGAGTGGATGCGCCAGCGCGACTACGTCCAGGCGCAGGCCGCCCTCGAGGCGTGCCTGAAGAAGGACCCGCACTACCTGCCGGCGCTGGCCGACCTGGCGATCGTGCGCTACCGCGCGCATGGACTACCAGGGCGCGTGGGACCTTGCGCGGCGCGGCCTGGCCATCGACACCTACGACCCCGCGTCGAACTACTACTACGGCGCTGGCGTCGTCGCGGCTGGGACGGACGATCGACGCGCATCGACGGCTTCGAGGTGGCGGCCTCGTCACCCGGCGTTCCGGTCGGCGGCGTGGACCGAGCTGGCGAAGCTGCACCTCGGCGCGGCGACCTGCGCAGGCCGCGCGACGTACGCGCGAGCGTGCCTCGAGCGGAGACCGCCGAACGCTCGAGGCGCTGGACAGATCGCCGCCCTGGCGGCGCGGCTGCGCGGCGACGACCGGCGATGCGCCGAGGCAGCGCTCCGCGCGACCGCTGCATCGACCCGTCGAGCCACTTCGCGCGCGTTCGAGCGGTACCTGCGTCGCGCAAGGACGACGCGAGCCGGCGCGGCGTTCGTCGGACGGCGATCCGCAACGAGATGCCGCACGAGACGTTCCTCGAGCTGGCCGCCTGGTATCACGACCTCGGGCGCCTGGACGAGGCGCGCCAGGTGCTGGAGCTCGCGCCGCCGCACGGCCGAGGTGCTCTACTGGCTGGCGTTCCTGCAGCACGCAGCTGCAGCGACCGCGGCCGCGGCCGACACGCTGAAGAAGGCGGAGGCGGCCTCGCCGCGCCTCGTCTTCCCGTTCCGCTCGGAGAGCGCCGCGCGTGTTCGAGTGGGCGATGGCGCAGGACGGACGACCTGGCGGCCGAAGTACTACCTGGCGCTGATCCACTGGAGCCGCAACGACGACGGCCCGGGCGCGCGAGCTGCTGCGAGCAGTGCGGCGCAGCGCCCGACTTTGCGCCCGTTCTACGCGGCGCGGGCGAAGGCGTTCGAGGCCGTGTCGCCGGGACGCGTCGCTGGCCGACCTGCGAGCGCGCGGCGCGGACTCGACCCGCGCGCGTGGCGCTACGGCCGGCTGCTGGTCGAGCGGCTCATCGAGGACAAGGACTACGCGAGCGGCGCTGGAGACCGCGACGCGCTACCACCGGGCCGCCCCGGCAACTACATCCTCGGCATGCTGCACGCGAAGAGCTGCTGCTCAACGGCCGGTTCGCCGAGGCCGACCAGCGCGCTCGCGCGCCCTGAACGTGCTGCCCTACGAGGGGGCGACCGAGGGCCGCGCGCTCTACCGCGAGGCGCAGCTGATGCTCGCGGTCGGAGACTTGAAAGCCGGGCGGGCGCGAGCGGCGCTTCGACGCGCGTGGCGGCCGCGCGCGAGTGGCCGGAGCACCTGGGCGCGGGGAAGCCGTATCCCGAGGACGTGGACGAGCGCCTCGAAGACTGGCTGGAAGCGCAGGGTCTGGAGCGCCAGGGCCAGGGGCCGGCGTCACGCATCGTCCTCGAGCGCCTCGCCGCGGGTGGGTCGCGGCCGGGTGCCGGCCGGCTCCTCTCGGCCGTCGCGCTCAGCCGCCTCGGTCGCATGAGCGACGCGGCCCGCGTGCTCGACGCCTGGGCGGCGGCAACTCGCGACCCGGCAGCGGTGGCATGGGGGCGGGCCGTTTCGCCGCCCAGCGCCCGTCGGCGCTCCAGCCCGGCTCCGCAACCATCGAGCAGCGGGTAATCGGGGCATTGCTGAAGTAGTGGCCCAGCCACGACCACTACTGCCGCACCAGCCTCACCACCAGCGCCAGCAGAACACCTACCGCGAGGACCAGCGCTCCCCAGAAGAGGCCCGTCGAGAAGTGCACACCGCCCGCGTGCGGCGTCTCGGGCGCGGGCCGCACTTCGTTGGCGTCGCTTTCCAGGAGCCGTGGGGCGAGCAGCGCCAGGTCGTAGCGAGGCGCGGCGAGATCCTCTCGCCCGTAGAGCAGGAACAGCGGCGCTTCCGTTTCCCGAAGGAAGCGGAGCCGGTACGCGGGCAAGAGCAGCCTTGGTTCATCGAGCGGGAGCGGCTGGTTGTCCCCCTCGTCCACGACCAGCCACGCATCTTCGCTGCCGAGCCGCGGGAGGTCGAGCGTCAGCGGTGGGGGCATGCTGGCCGGATCGGCGTGCTCCCAGCGGGCGGCGGCGAGGGTAGAGGCTGTGACTTCACGTCGCTCGCGGCGACCGTCCTCGGGGATCCCCAGGACCCTGATCGACCGCTCGAAGACGCGCGAGGCCGTCCGCAGGACCAACTGCGATGGCGGCAGGCCCGCGCCCGGCATGCGCAGCCGGTAGACGCTTCGCGCGCCTCCGGCTGGTGGCTCGAGCCGGGGTTGGTCCCCCTCGGCCTTCCGCAGGGCCGGCAGCGTCACGGTGAGCGGCGCGTCGAGACGCTCGATGAGGTACGGCACCTGGCGGCCGCCGGCTGTCGCGATGCGGACGTCCACGACGCGGCTGTGCGCGAGCGCGGCCGCGTCGAGCATCAGCGACGTGAGGCCGGCCGGTCCCGGCGGGATGGTCCGCTGGACACGGAACGTCGAGACGTCTATGGGGCTGCCCACGGCCGGCGGACCGTCCTGGCCCACGGCATTCGCCGGGCCGGGCCCCAACGCCACGAAAGCTATGCACCCGGCGGCAAGCGCCGCGGTGCGGGTCATGCCCCCTCTCCTGGCTTGGCCGACAGCACGAACCGCTGCAGCACGATGGCGACGAGCGCGAGGCAGACGGCCAGGCCGACGAACGACATCACGCGGTAGAGGCCGCCGAGCCGGGCGACGTCGTACAGGAACCCCTTCAGCACCGTCACCGTGAGCAGGCACGATCGCCGCGATGCGCGCGGCGTGCGACCGCAGGACGATGCCGGCCGCGAGCAGGGCCGACGGCGAACGCCGCCCACCCGAGGGTGTACGTCAGGTTCTGCGCGAGGCCGGCGGACAGGTTGAACGTGATCGACGTCGGCCCGGTGGCGTAGAAGTCCGCAATCTCGATGTTGAGGAGCAGGAAGAGCAGGATCGTGCCGCGCCGCCGGCAGGATCGCCGACGCCGCGCGGCAGGACGTCCGCCGCGCCGGTCGTCGGTCGACGAGAGCAGCCAGCCGGCGCCAGCAGCATCGAGATGCGCACGTGAGGTAGGTGTAGAGATACCAGTTGAAGATCCGCAGGGCGCCGCTCCGCTGGTAGGCGAACACTCGGGGTTCAGCGCGAGCCGGACGAAGACGACGGCCAGCAGCGCCAGCGACGCACCAGAACAGGCCGCGGTGGGGGATGCGCGTGAACAGCCAGGCCAGCGCGGCGCCCTCGAGGGCCCACCCAATCGTCACCCACTCGTTCTCCAGCTGCAGCGGGATCGCCACGGTGACGAAGGCCAGCACCGCGCCCGGCCACGAGCGCCAGGCGGCCGAGCGTCCGTTCGCCAGGCGGCTCAACCCGAAGCAGGGCGACGAGCAGGACCGCCGAGGAGCGCGGCCTGCGCGACCGGCAGCGCGCCGATGCACGCCGCCGAAGCCGCCGGCGACGAGGCTGCAGCCGCGCCACGTGGAAGAACACGGCGCTGGCGAGGACCGCCGCCAGGTGCGGCTCGAGCGCCGTCGGCCGATCGGCCGCAACAGCGCGAGCGGGTAGGCCAGGAACAGCAGGTAGAGCGGCGTGGCGAGGACGAGCGTTTGCCGCCACGCACGCGGGGCCCGGGTGGATGGCCTGCCAGACCACAGCGCCGCCAGCGCGGGCACCGAGCACGGCGACATCGCCAGGGCCGGCCACCCGGCCACGCGGTCGCAAGCCGAGAGCGCCGAGCAGCGAAGAGCCACGTGGAAGGCCGCCAGCGTGCCGACGCGGGGCGTCCGGGCGAAGCAGCCGCGAAGATGAGAGCGACCTGGCCGAGGACCACCGCCGCGGCGGCGGCGGCGTCGAAGTGCTCGAGCCGCCGGCTGTCACACGCGCCGGGCGAGCGCGGCCCAGGCCAGGCCGAGCGCTGCGACCACGCGCGGCCGCCGCCATGGACGCCACGAGCGGCCACGGCGCGGCCGGGGCGTGAACGGCCCAGTGCTGATCACGATCACCTGCGAGGCAGACCAGCGCGCGCGAGGTGCGCTTCCCCGCGCCGCACGTACAGCGCCGCGGCGCCGACGGCGAGGTCGAGCACGAGCGAGCACGCCGAGCATCGGCCACGGCGGCACCGACAGCGCGGGCTGCGCCGCGACGAACAGCGAGGAACAAGTGGCCGACGAGCGCCAGCGACATCCCGCTCTCGCCACGTCGTCGCCCGGCCGCTGCGTCCGGCCGACCACAGATGACCGGCCAGCGTCAGCAGGCTAACGCGGCCGACGACGTCATCGCCGGCGACCGCCTGCGCCGCCAGCGCGCCGCTCGACCCACCAGGTCGCGAGCACCAGCCACGACAGCACCGTCCCGCCACCGGCGAGCCACGGACCTCGGCGTCCGCGGCGCCCTCGACGAACATCGCACACGTTGAGGACAGCGAGCAGCAGCGCCAGGCCCCACAGCGAGGCGCCGGCCACCGGCACCGACGACAGGAAGAAGAGCAGGCCGATGCTGGCGAGCAGCAGCACGCCCGCATGCCCGCTCGGGCCGCAGCGGGTTTTGCCAGCCTGCGCGCGATCGAGCGGCACGCCGAGGTAGAAGAGGCCGAAGCCGCCGTAGATCGCGAGCGCCGACAGCAGCCGCTCGGGCGCGAGGTAGCGGGAGGACCAGACGGCTTCGCCGGCCAGCGCCATGAACGCCGCGATGAAGTACACGAGGCCGTCCTCCTCGGCGATCGCGTACGCGGCGAAGCGAGCCAGCAGGCAACAGCACCTCGAACGCGAGAGCCAGGCGACGCGAACGCCGGCTCGGTGGCCGCCAGCGCCGGGAACACGAACAGCAGCAGCGGCGCGGCGTAGACGCGCAGGCGGCCGGCGAGCCCCTTGAAGCGGGCGCATCCGCGGCGTCGTGGCCCGCCCGGCCGCCGCAGGTAGAAGGCGACGAACAGCGCGACGAAGCCCGAGAACCGCGCGGCCACGCCTCCGGCGTCGCATCCCCGGGCACGTATGGGCCGCACCAGGCGACGAACACGACGAGCGTCGCTGGCCGCGCCGAGCACGTGAGAGCACCTGGGGCCCCGCCAGCGCCATCGCGAAGAGCCCGGCGTCCACGACGAAGAGGAAGCCGAAGAGGAGCCAGGAGCGGTCGCCGTACGCCGGCACGGCCGCCATGTGCAGCGCGAACAGCAGCGGCAGCGCGGCGTTCAGGGCCGCGAGCTTGCCGAATCGCGCCGGCGCGGATCCAGTCGGTCCGGCGCGTCTCGTCGCGCCCTTCGCGTCGAAGAACGCCATCGCGGCCACGCCGAGGACCGGGAAGACGAGGAAGATCCCGATGGCCGAGCGGCAGCCTCTCGGCGCCTGAGGAAGCCGAACACCCAGCCCCACTGGTAGAACGTGGTGAACACGCAGGCTCAGACGCCACGAGGACGACCCAGCGCTTGCGGTACGCGACCCAGGCGAGGCCGGCGTTCAGCAGCAGCAGGTAGCCGAACAGGCCGATCGGGTTGTCCTGCCCGGTCGAGAGCAGCGCCGGCGTCGAGAACCCGCCGACCAGGCCGAGCAGCGCGATGAAGACCGAGTCGCGGCGGATCGACAGCAGCACCGCGACGACGGTCACGAGCACGAGCAGGGCGAAGCGGCGAAGCGCGGGGACCAGCAGGCCCCAGAGCTCGTGCGACGCGAAGAACGTCGAGAACAGGATGACGATGGCCGCCGCGTCCATCGCGTTGGCCGTGACGGCTAGCGCCGCGCCACCCGCATCTCGCAGGCCGACGAGCAGGCCGACCCCGACGAGGAGGCCGATCGCCATCTCGAACGGGCGGCTGCAGCCAGCCACTCTGAATCGAGTAGCCGAGGAAGAAGATCGCGCCGAGCGCCAGCGCGATGCCGGCCACCCAGGAGAAGAGCTTCACGCCGACCAGGCCTTCCCAGTCGAACGGCGCGGGAGGCTCCGGCGGCGGCGTGACGGGGGAGGAGGCGGCGGAAGCGCGGCACCCGGGGAGATCCCGGCCGCGGCGGCCACCGCCGCGCCCCTCGGGGCGGCGGCAGGCCGGGTTTGGGGCCGCGGGACGGGCCCGGCGGGGGGCGCAGGCGTTGCGACGGGCTGCGGGGCAGGCGGCCGCGCGGGGAGCACCGGGCGAGGGCTTGGCTCCGCGGCTCTTGCCGGGCGAGGCGCCGCGGCCGGGGGATCACGGGCGGCAGGGGCGGGGCTGCGGGACGCGCAACGGCCGCGTCACCCTCTGCTGCAGCCGGAGGCGAGGGCGGCGCAACCGTCGAACCCCGCGCGATCAACTGGCTCAACCGCGCTTCGAGCGCCACCAGGCGCCCGGACTGGGAGTTGTTCTGCGCCTCCAGGTCGGTGACGCGTCGCAGAAGACGGGCGATCACAACCCAGAGCAGCAGGACGAACACGACGAGTAGGAACGTGATCATGATCCGCCTCTGCCAGTCATGAATGATCGGCGGCTCGATGTTACCCCCGCCGGGGCCGCTTCAACTCGTTCGGAATGGAGTGGCGCGTCAGCGCCTATATACGAGCAGCGCGTCGCTGACTTTCCTTGGTCCGGTCGGGTCCGAGGGGTGGTTGATCACCTCGCCGCGCACCACCATGGTCGTCGAACCGCCGCCGTCGAGATTGAGCGCGTCCCGCAGTCCCACGCGTTCGGCCAGCCGTTGCAGCTCGGAAAAGGTCATCCCGAGGCTCACGCCCGGGTTGCGGCCGTCCACCGTGATCAGCCAGATGGCCCCCTTCTCGCCAACCCCAATCATCGTCCGCGGGTGCCGATCGGTCGTGAACCCCTCGCGCACCTTCTCGGGGACCCAGTCGACCGGACGGAGGCTGCGGCCGCCGCGGCGGAGGAGTCCCGCGCCGCCGACGATGTCCCGCGACGCCTTCCAATGCGCGGCCGGTGTGCCAAAGCGGCGCCGAAGCGGGAATTCGTTCGCGCGGCTCGGGTGTTTCGACAATGCGACCTGGTCGAACACGAGGCGCACGGGCTGCCGCCCCGACGCCGGTCGAATCCCGACCGCCCCCCGGAGCAACTCGGTGGTCCCGACCACGCGGCCTCCGACCTTCAGGACGCCTGCCGGCTCGCCAGTCGCGACCACGAAGAACCCGGCGTTGACGCCAGCCAGCGCTTTCTTGCGCCTGACCATCTCCACGACGGTTTCCTTGGCCGGGCTCTTGTCCCCGGCCAGCGCAACCTCGAGATTGACCCGGGTCGGGTCGAGTTCGAGCAGCTGCACGGCGACGGGGCCGGCCGGCGACAGGAGGGCGGGATCGTCGAGGCGGTGCAGCCGGACGCCTGGCGCGACGGGCTCGCCCTCGCCCGGCAGCCCCTGCGCCTGCGGCCAGGCGGCGAGCAGGGCGGCCGTGGCTATCGCAGCAAGGAGGGTCGCGCGGCGGCGCAGATAGTCGGGCAAGGGGGAAAAACGGGGCCCCCGAGAGGGCCCCAAGGAGGTGGGTAGCTTCGGGTCTACCAGCGTCATACGGCGCACCCGCATCGGGCGTTTACCCCGGCGTTCGATTTGGCGGCAGCAGCGACAAGCCCGGCCCTTCCAGGAACTCGTCGAAATCGCGAACCAGGAGATCGGGCGGACCCGCCGTCGCGGCAAAATCCACCGCCTCGAAGCTGGTCGTCAGGGCGACCGTTCTCATGCCCGCCGCCGCGGCGGCCGCCACGCCGGCTGGCGCGTCTTCGAAGGCCAGGCACTCGCCAGGAGGGAGGCCCAGGCGCCGGGCGGCCGCCAGGAAGACGTCGGGCCATGGTTTCCCCCTGGGCACCTGGTCGCTCCTCACGATGACGCCCAGGCGGTCCGTCAGCCCCAATTCCCGCAACGTGTGCACGACGTTCTCGGGCGGAGCCGAGGTCGCGACGGCCACCCCCACGTCGAGCCGCTCGAGCGTGGCAAGCAGGCGGTCGAAACCGGCGATGGGCGAAAGCCGCCCGGCGGAGAAGGTCCGATACAGCTGTTCCTTCTCGTCGGCGTACGCGCTCAGTTCCTCGTCCGACAGCGGCCGCTTGAAGAGGTCGGGGAAGATGTCACGGTTTCGCTTGCCGTCGAGCCGGCGCCGGTCGGCCAAGGTGAGCGGCGCGAGGCCGTGCCGTTGCACGAACACGGCAAAGGCCTCGACGTGCAGCGGCATGTTGTCGACGATCGTGCCGTCGAGGTCGAAGATGGCGCCACGCATGAAAGACTCGCTCTCCGGCCGCGCTGTCCGCTGGTCGCTGTCGGCTCCACCGCCAACTGTTTTGCTGGGAGCTGCCGAGGGGCTTTCATAGTGCCGGAAGGAGTCCGGCAGGTCAACCGGCGCGTGGTCAGAGGTTTGCAGAGTCAGACGAAGGCCATGACTCCCCAGGATGTCTCGCGCGATCTCTTCGAGCGCCGGATGCGGCAGCGGCGGGCGGCGACCTGTGTCGCTGCGGCACGAGCGGCCCTCGCCGACGGGCGCACGGTGGAGGCGGTCGAGCGCCTGGAAGAGGCGTGCCGTCTCGACCCGGAGGCACTCGAAGCCCGGCTGCTGCTCGAGCAGATCAGGGCGGAGGAGCCGGCGGACCTGCCGGAATTCGTGGCGGAGGAAGTGGGGGCTGCCGAAGCGGGCTTCGGCAAGTGGAGCCACTGGGTGGCGGCGGTGATCGCCGTGGGGGCGCTGGCGGCACTCGCGCTGCTCCGGCAGCCCGGGGCCGACGAGTCGCGCGCCACGCCAGCCCGGGAACGGGCCCGGCCGGCAATTGCGGTGGAGGCCCCCGCAGCGGCGCAGGCCGCGCCCGACACTGGTTTGCCGGCAGTCACCGCCGGCTCTGGCGACACCGTCCCCCTCGTGATCCAGCCGACCGAGGCGCCCTCAATCATCGCGTCTGCCGAGCCCGGCGTTTCGCCCGTACCGGGTGAGAGTGGCCGCGGAGGCGGTGGGCACCGGCGGGGCGGCCGCGAGATCGGAACGCGAGGTTCCGGACCCGGCGCGGTCGCCCGCGCGACCCGTCCGGCGGCGAGCGGGACGGTCGCGGGAACCGCCGCGGGCGCAAACCCGCCGGGGGGCAGCCCCGTCGAAGGGGCCGGCGTTGGTGCCGCACCGCCCGCGCCTCCGCCGCCGGTCGAACGGCCTGCCGTGCTGGGCGCCAGCGGTGAACAGCAGAAGGCCACTGGTGAACCGACGAGAACATCGGGGACCGGTGGAACACCGCCGACAGGCGCGACATCATCGGCCGCTCCCGCGAGCCAGGCGCAGGCCAGCGCCGCGCCCGCGTTGCCGCCCGCGCCCCTGTCGAGCCCGCTCCCGCTTCCCGCGGCCGAGGACGCGTCGAGACGAGCAGCGACGCCATCCGCTCGCGCCGCCGACCCCGCCCCGGCATCCTACCGTGCAGGGGACGAGGAAGAAGAGATCGGCCGGACGCTGCAGTTGTACGCC
This sequence comes from uncultured Acidobacteriota bacterium, assembly GCA_963744445.1. GTDB lineage: Bacteria > Acidobacteriota > Vicinamibacteria > Vicinamibacterales > Fen-181 > CAVUTP01. The sequence continues at coordinate 913,865 of CAVUTP010000002.1, read as the reverse complement.
GACGCCTACGAACGGCTGGACGCCGCGGCGGCCCGAAGGGTATGGCCCACCGTCGACGAGCGGGCTTTGGCCCGCGCCTTTGCCGGCCTCCAGTCGCAGGGAATCTCCTTCGAGCGGTGCGAGACCGAGGTGGCAGGGTCCGAGGCACGCGCCGTTTGCCGGGGCAGGGCGCGGTACGTGCCGAAGGTCGGCAGCCGCGAGCCGCTGACCGCGTCGCGCCAGTGGACGTTCAGGCTGCGCCGCGCCGGCGACGGATGGCAGATCGCGAGCGCGGAAGTGCGGTAGTCTCTACCTTACCAAAGTTGTACTCGAGCGACGCCGAGGGCATGAACCGCGCGGTCAGGCCCGACTGGTTGAGTGGCAGCACCATCGTCGCGCTCAGCAGCCACGCGTCGGACAGGTTCCACTTGAATCCGAGGGCCGCCAGGGTCTGAGTGCTGTGGTCCGCCGTCTCCACGAGCCGTAGCGTTTGGACGCCGGGCAACGCCGGGTGGGGGGCAATCACTTGCGCCAGCCGGCCCAGGTCCAGCCGGCGGCCGAACAGCTCCGCCGCAATCGTCACGTGAGCGCTCGGGTTCACCGAGAGGGCCGTCCCGAAATCCACTCCGTCCGACACGCCGCCCCGTGTGATTCCGCCCGTGAAGTGTGTGGACACGGGGCCGGTGCCGCCGGAGAAGACCACGAAACCCCGCACTCCGCGCTCTCCCGCGCCCACGAGGTCGTCCTCGTCGCCCGTCGGCAGCCGGAGATCGCCTCCGAAGGACAAGCCGCCCCATTCGCCGCGCGCGACGTTGTATTTCCCGCGCACGAGCACGTCGGCCAGGCGGGTCACCGAGGCGGAGGCGCTTGCCTGCTGGAACCGGGCACCGCGATACGTGTCGGTGCGGCTGCCCTCCATCGACAACGACACGATTGGCAGCGCGGCGCTGATATCCAGGCGATCGGTGATGCCGACGACCCCCGAGATCGTCAGCGACTGCGTGCGGATGCGCAGCTCCAGCGTCTCGACGTCGAAAGGCTGCCCCTCGTCGCTGAACGCGTTCGCCGTCGTGACCAGCGTCCCGTCGCGAAGCGCCATCCCATCGAGCTTCGTGAAGCTCGCGTACTGCCAATTGACGGCCAGCGAGGCGCGGCCGGCGCCCGCGGTGGACGCACGCTCGACATAGAAGGGCCCGAAGCTGTCGCTTCCCCGTTCGAGGGTGCCGAGCACCGGGTTGAAGCGGTAGCTGAATCCGCTCGATGAAGACGTGAGCGGCAGCGTCGAGAGCGCCGACAGGAGCGACCTGGAAAGTGCGCGGCTGGTTGCTTCGGCGGCCGCGCGATCACGCGCCGCGTCGCCGGTGTCCACCGCCTGCGAGGTGACGAGGAACGAAAGCGCGTCCGCCACGCTGATGCGCTCCTGGGCAGAGAGGTGGGCGGCGGCTCCAAGGCTGACCATCAACGCCACGACGGCGTTCCGCATTCGTGTCCTTCCTGCAACGGGCTCCGGGAAGGCGGTGCCCCTGCAGCCCCGCTCGCGCGGGTTAGTCATCGTTGGCCCTGATCTCTATTCGCGTGGCGGCCACCGTTCCGTCAGGTCCCTGCAGACCCTCGACGAACACCTGCACCTTGTTCTTCAAGTCGGCGCAGCTGGAACTGCCGACGTACTGCGTGCTGACGCTGGCAACCACGAGGGTGCCGTTCACGGTGAACCGACGGTTGGGACAGTCGCCCTGGGGATTCCGCAACTCGCCCGATAGCTGCACGACCGTGGGTGCCACCGCGGACTGCGTCACGCTCACCAACTGGCCTCCGATGTTCAGCGCCGACGTGCGGATGCTCGAGGGGTTGGGGTCCGCCGCCACGGTCACGCTCGCGGGACCGGTCCCGCGGTCCGGTGAAACCCTCAGCCAAACGGCGACGCTCGTCACCTCCCACGAGCACGCGCCCGTCGTGCTGACCCTCACCGTTGCCTCGCCGCCGGTCGCGGCGAACGAGAGGGAGTCCGGCGCCACCGCGTAGTCACAGCCCGGCGGTGGCGGTGTCGGCGTGGGCGTCGGGCCGGGTGGTGTCGGGGTCGGAGCCGGCGCGGGGTCCTGATCCACCGTGTAGGGGTGACCGGCGATGGTGAGCACCGCCGAGCGATCCGGACCTGGATTCGCGGTCACCGCATAGCGCACGGTGCCCGGGCCGCTCCCCGAGCCGCCGGCAATGATCGAGACCCAGGGCACGGGGCTCGCCGCCGTCCAGGAACACCCTTCGACGGCCGCGACGTTCACCGAGCCGGATCCACCGGCGGCGGGCAGGCGCTGGCCCCCGGCACTCAAATCGAAGCGGCAAGGAGCCGGCTCCTGGGAAACCGACAGACGCTGACCGTTGACCTCGAGCATCCCGTTGCGGGCTGCCGGGACCTGGTTGGGCTGGACGTTGAAGTTCAGGGTTCCGGCACCCTGTCCTTGCGGAGAGGACGGCAAGGTGATCCATGCGGTCGGCGTGGACGCGGACCAGGTGCACTCACGCGCCGCCTCGACGTTGACCGACCCCGTTCCGCCCGACGGACCGAAACTGCCAGTGAAACCGTTTACCGAAATTTGGCATTTTTGAGTCGTGGGGCCGACGAGGGACGTCGATCCCGACCCGCAGGCGGACACCAGCAGCGCCAGGATCAGGAGGTCAAGCACCGATCCGACACCGACAGGTGACAGGCGGCTCAGCCTGTTTGCGAACTCTCGTGCCATGGCGTTTCTTCACCCCGGGATTACCCCTCGGCTAATGCACGCCGTTGGCCAGATCAATCGCGGATCGGCTCCTCACTGTTCCCGCGGGGCGCCGGCCAGGCGGAGGCCGACCGCAAGCCCAACATGAAAGGCGGCCTCCTGCAGCAGCCAGACGTGGCGCGTGTGCTGGTCCGACAGTTCCTCCACCAGGCCTCGCTTGTCTTCTCCGAGAGCGGCCTCGATGGTGTCCAGGATCTGCTGCTGGCGGTCGGGATCCACCGCGCCGAAAACCTCGTCCTCCTGCAGCACGTCGAGGAGGTCCTCGTACTCCTTCGGGCACTGTTCCTCGACGTCCTCGAGCGAAGGGACCAGTCTGCGGTCGGACAAGTCGACCTTGTTCGCGCACGCCCGGGCAAGCTCCATCAGTTCATCGGCGGTCGGCATGACGCGTCCTCAGGGGCGGCCGCCGGCAGCGGTCGAACGCCGGGCGGCCTGGTAAACGCGGGAGGGCAGATCGTGATCAAGACGGCCGGCCATGAATGACGACGCCTCGATCACGGCCGGGAGCCGGACCCCGGTCTCGATGCCCAGCCCGTCGAGCATGTACACGAGGTCTTCGGTTGCGACGTTGCCAGCGGCCCCAGGGGCATATGGGCAGCCGCCCAGGCCGCCGGCCGAGGCGTCGAAGGCGCCGATGCCGTAGGGCAGCGCCGCGAGGACGTTCGCGAGCGCCGTGCCGCGGGTGTCGTGGAAGTGCAGCGCCAGGCGGTTCGCCGGGATGGCGCCGAGCAGCGTGTCGAGGACGTCGCGCACCTGGCCGGGGTGAGCCACGCCGATGGTGTCGCTCACGGCGACCTCGTAAACACCGAGGTCGAGCAGGCGGAGCGCGAGCTCACGGACGCGAACCGGATCGACCGGGCCCTCGTACGGGCAGCCGAAGCAGGTGGACAGGTAGCCGCGAACCGGCAGTGCCGACTCAGCGGCCGCGCGGCACACCTCGCCGTAACGCTGCAACGACTCGTCGATGCTGCTGTTGATGTTGCGCCGGCTGAACGTCTCCGATGCGGCGGCAAACACGGCGACCTCGTCGGCACCCGCCTCGATCGCCCGCTCGAGTCCCCTGCGATTGGGCACCAGGGCCGCGAACCTGGTGCCCGGGCGCCTGGCGACCAGCCGAAACACATCGGCGGCGTCGGCCATGCGAGGCACCCACCGCGGGCTCACGAACGAGGCGACTTCGATCACCGGCAGGCCACTGGCCGAGAGCAAGTCCACGAACGCAGCCTTGTCGCTCGCGGAGACCTCCGCCGCTTCGTTCTGGAGTCCGTCCCGCGGCCCCACCTCGACGATGCGGACGCGCCCGGGCGGAGTGTCGTTGCGATCCCCGGGGGCGGATGCAGGGGTCACGACGACAACTCCAACAGGCGGACGCCCGGCTGCACGAGCTCGCCCACGCGACAGGAGATCGACGCCACCGTTCCGTCGCGCGGCGCGTGGAGCGGCAGTTCCATCTTCATCGCCTCGAGCGTAATCAACAGCTCGCCGCGGGAGACCGTCTCGCCGGGCTTGACGAGGATTCCCGTCACCTTTGCGGGCATCGGGGCGGCGACGATGTCGGCAATCGCCTTCGACCGCTGGGGCTTCGCATCCCCCGGCCTGGCGTCGAAGGTAAACACCTCGCCGTCCACGAATGCCTGCCGCTCGTCGCCCTCGCCCGCGACCGTCACCAGCCAGCTGGAACTCCCGTCGGTCACGCGGTAGGTGTCGGGGCCAACGGCGGCCACCTGCAGGCGCGTTTCGCCCGGCTCGACGCGCACCTCGCCGCCGGCCGCGATTGTCACCTTCAGCGTGTCGTCACCGCTCGTGACGGAAAAGGTACCACTTCGCATCTACTCCCCATCATCGCCCACGGGCCATCGCCCGCGTCGCTCCTGCAGCCTGCATCGTGCATTCGGCATTGCCCATTCTGCATTTCTGCATTGTGCATTCTGCACTTGGTCGGCCTACCGCCCTCCGCCTGCGGGCCCCCGTCCCCAATCCCCGAGCGACGTCCACGGATCGTAGGCCGTCCCGGCTGCTTCGACGGCGCGCGCGGTTCTGCGCGGCACGTGCGCCGCAACGGCGGCGGCCGCCGCGCGAAGCCGGCCGGGGTCGGGGGCTATCCCTGCAGCAAGCCCTGCGCCGGGGCCGTCGAGAAACCCCGTGTCGATCGTCGCGTCCCTGAACGCCTCGTGCTCGAGCACGCGGACGAGGAAGGGGATGTTCGTCCTGATCCCGAGCACGGCATACCGCCGCAGCGCGGCGAGAGCACGCCGGCGCGCGGCCTCGCGCGTTTCCGCAAAGGCGATGAGCTTGGCGAGCAGCGGGTCGTAGTGCACGCTCACCTCGCCCCCTTCCACAACGCCCGAGTCCACGCGGATGCCCGGCGCTTGGGGCTCGCGGTAAACCCGGAGCGTCCCGGCTTGCGGCAGGAAGACGAGGCGGGGTCCTCCGCGTAGATGCGGCACTCGATGGCGTGCCCGCGCTGGTGCAGGTCCGCCTGTCGCCACGGCAGCGGCTCGCCCGCGGCGATGCGAAGCTGCGCCTGCACGAGATCGATCCCCAGCACGGCCTCGGTCACGGGGTGCTCCACCTGGAGCCGCGTGTTCATCTCCAGGAAGTAGAAGCGCGCGTCGTCGCCGCGCCCTTCCAGGAGGAACTCCACGGTCCCCGCGTTCCGGTAGCCGATGTGCCGCGCGAGGGCGGCCGCCGCCGTGCCCATGCGATCGCGGAGCGCCGGCGACAGCGCGGGCGACGGGCTTTCCTCGACGACCTTCTGGTGCCGCCTCTGCACGGAGCAGTCGCGCTCGAAGAGGTGGATCGCGCCGCCGTGCGAGTCGCCGAGCACCTGCACCTCGACGTGGCGCGGCCGGTCGAGCAGGTGCTCGAGGTAGAGGGTGCCGTCGCCGAACGCCGCTTCGGCTTCGTGCCGCGCGGCGGTGACGGCTTCCGCCAGCGCGCCCGGCTTGCGCACGATGCGCATGCCCTTGCCGCCGCCCCCGGCCGTCGCCTTGACGAGCAGCGGGTAGCCGAGGCGGGCGGCCGCGCCCTTGATGGAGGCTTGGTCTTGATCCGGCGTTTCGCCCGGGACGACCGGCAGGCCGGCGGCGACCGCATGGCGGCGCGCCTCGACCTTCGATCCCATGCGCTCGATCGCCTCGGCCGTCGGGCCGACGAACGTCAGGCCCGCATCCGCGCACGCGGCCGCGAGCAAGGCGTTCTCGGCGAGGAAGCCGTATCCCGGGTGCACGGCCGCCGCGCCGGATCTCCGCGCCGCGTCCACGATCGCGCTCGACGTCGAGGTAGCCGCCCGGCCCCTCCGCTCCGAGCGGTTCGGCGGCGTCGGCGGCCAGCACGTGCGGAGCGTTGGCGTCGGCGGCCGAGTAGACCGCCACGGTTGCGACGCCCAGCTCGCGGCACGCGCGGATGATGCGCAGCGCGATCTCGCCGCGGTTGGCAATCAGGACGCGATCGAACACCTGGTCACCCGTCTTTGTCCTCGCCTGCCGGCGAGTGGAACGCGGCCCGCCGCTTCTCGAGGAAGGCGCGCATGCCTTCCTGCCCCTCGGCGGACGTGCGCCTCGTCGCGAGTGTCTCGGCCGCCAGCCCGGCCGCCTCGTCTGGCGGGAGCGTCCACGCCGCGGCGATCAGCGCCTTCGCCGTCCGCACCGCCTCGGGGCCGGCGGCCAGGATCTCGGCGAGGTAGCCTCGACCGTCGCGTCGAGTTCCGCGGCCGGCACCACCGCGTGCACCAGGCCGATCTCCTTCGCGCGCGCGGCCCCGAAACGCGCACCGGTCAGGAACAGCTCCCGCGCCGCCGAGCGGCCGATCTTCGCCAGCACGTACGGCGCGATCACCGCCGGCACGAGCCCGAGCTTCACCTCGGTGAAGCCGAACACGGCGTCGGCCGCCGCCACGACGATGTCGCAGACGGCGGCGAGGCCGGCGCCGCCGCCGAGCGCCGCGCCGTGCACGCGGCCGATGAGCGGCACGGGCAGGCGGTCGAGCGCGTGGAACATCGCGGCCATCCGCTCGGCGTCGCGGATGTTCTCCTCGCGCGAGAAGTCCACGCTGCTGGCCATCCACGCCAGGTCCCCGCCGGCGCAGAAGGCCTTGCCCGCGCCCGAGAGCACGACCGCCCGCGCCGCGGCGGGGTCGAAGGCGACCGCCCACGCGTGCAGCTCGGCGACCAGCGCCGCGTTGAACGCGTTGCGCACTTCGGGCCGGTTGAGCACCACGTGCTCGACGGGACCACGGCGTTCGACCAGGAGGTGCCGGTACATCGTGCTCATTAGCAAGGCTGAAGCCCTGCTCCGACCGCCGATAGTGGGCCTCGGTGACGCCGCTGCCGAGGATCGACGGTCGGGACAGGCCTTCAGGCCTGTCCTACATCCTGAATACGCCGAACCTCGCCTCCGCAATCGGCGCGTTCAGCGACGCCGCGATCGCCAGCCCCAGCGCGTCGCGCGTCTCCAGCCGGGTCGAGGATCCCGTCGTCCCACAGCCGCGCGGTGGAGTAGTAGGGCGAGCCCTCGTGCTCGTACTTCTCGAGGATCGGCTGCCGGATGGCCCGGTCCTCCTCGGCGCGTGATCTCCCGTCCCTCGCGCGCCAGCTGGTCGCGCTTCACGGTGGCCAGCACCGACGCCGCCTGCTCGCCGCCCATCACCGAGATGCGCGCGTTGGGCCACATCCACAGCAGGCGCGGCTCGTAGGCCCGGCCGCACATGCCGTAGTTGCCCGCGCCGAACGAGCCGCCGATGATGACGGTGAACTTCGGCACGACGGAGTTCGCCACGGCGTGCACCATCTTCGCGCCGTCCTTGGCGATGCCCGCGCGCTCGTAGTCGCGGCCGACCATGAACCCGGTGATGTTCTGCAGGAAGATCAGCGGGATGCCGCGCAGGTTGCAGAGCTCGATGAAGTGCGTCGCCTTGAGCGCCGACTCCGAGAAGAGCACGCCGTTGTTGGCGACGATGCCGACCAGGAAGCCGTGCAGCCGCGCGAACCCGGTCACGAGCGTCGTCGCGTAGCGCTCCTTGAACTCGTCGAAGCGCGAGCCGTCCACCAGCCGGGCGATGACCTCGCGGACGTCGTACGGAGATCCGGATGTCGGCGCTGACGATGCCGTAGATCTCGGCCGGGTCGTAGCGCGGCGGTTCGGGCGCGGCGACGTCCGACAGGCGGTCGCTTCTCGGTGTGGAGCGTGGAGACGATCGTCCGCGCGATCCTGCAGCGCGTGGTCGTCGTCTTCCGCCATGTAGTCCGCCACGCCGGACAGGCGCGTGTGGACGTCGGCGCCGCCGAGTTCCTCCGCCGTCACTTCCTCGCCGGTCGCCGCCTTCACCAGCGGCGGGCCGCCGAGGAAGATCGTGCCCGTCCCGCGCACGATGACCGTCTCGTCCGACATCGCCGGCACGTACGCGCCGCCGGCCGTGCACGAGCCCATGACCACGGCGATCTGGGGGATGCGCTCGGCCGACATGCGCGCCTGGTTGAAGAAGATGCGGCCGAAGTGATCCCGGTCGGGAAAGACCTCGGCCTGCAGCGGAAGGAACGCGCCGCCCGAGTCCACGAGGTAGAGGCAGGGCAGGCGGTTCTCGAGCGCGACCTGCTGCGCCCGCAGGTGCTTCTTCACCGTGATGGGGAAGTAGGTGCCGCCCTTGACGGTCGCGTCGTTGGCGACGACCATGACCTCGCGCCCGCTCACGCGCCCGATGCCCGTCACCAGGCCGGCCGCCGGGCGCCTCGTGGCCGTACATGCCCGCAGCGCCGCGAGCGGCGACAGCTCGAGCCACGGCGACCCGGGGTCGAGCAGCCGTTCGATCCGCTCCCGGACCGGCAGCTTGCCCTGCTCCCGGTGCCGCGCCAGCGCGCGGACGCCCCCGCCAACGCGGGCCTCGGCCAGCCGGGCGCGCAGCTCGCCGACCAGCCGCTCCATCCGGTCCCGGTTGCTCCGGAAGACCTCGGTGCCCGGCTGCACCCTGCGTCTCGATGACATCCATAGGGCAGTTCCTTCATTATTCTCGAGATTCCCGGGCCGGTTCAAGCTCGTATCGAAAACAAACAGAGTGTCAGGATAGGATGACATTTGCGCCCGGGTGTGTATAATTTCCAGATACCAACAGCGGTAGGCGGGTCGACGACGGTTCCATGACGGTCGGCACGTGTCCGGCTATCGGAATTAATACCGAAAGTAACGCTTGGAATCGGGAGTCAGGAACAGGATTCAGGCAGGTCACGAGCGAGTGCTCAGTCCTGAATCCCGAGATCCTGAGTTTTTGCACAGCACAAGAAGATCATCATGACCCTGAAGCGGAAGAAGCGCGTGCTGGTCATCGACGACGAGCCGGCGATGACCGAGTGGCTCAAGATCCTGCTCGAGCACGCCGGATACGAGGTCCGCACGGCCCTCATCGGCGCGCGCGGCGAGGAGCTGTTCAAGACCTGGCAGCCCGACGCGGTCGTCACCGACATGATGCTGCCCGACGTGGACGGCCTCGAGCTGCTGCACCGGTTCAAGGAAGTGCCAGCCCGACGCGGAGGTCATCGTCATCTCCGGCCATGGCACCATCCCGAAGGCGGTGGACGCGATCAAGGCCGGCGCCTCGTATTTCCTCGAGAAGCCGATCGAGGCCGACGGCATCCTCGCGCTGCTCGAGAAGGCGATCGAGCGGAAGGACCTGCAGGCGGAGAACATCCAGCTCAAGCAGAAGCTCGCGGACCGCTTCAAGTTCGCGAACATCATCGGCAAGAGCAAGAAGATGCAGGAGCTGTTCGAGCTGATCGAGAACGTGGCGGCGAGCGACGCGAACATCCTGATCCAGGGCGAGAACGGCACCGGCAAGGAGCTGATCGCCAACGCGATCCACTACAACAGCAAGCGGTCCAAGGGCCCGTTCATCAAGATCAACTGCGCGGCGATCCCCAAGGACCTGATCGAGTCCGAGCTGTTCGGCTACAAGAAGGGCGCGTTCACCGGCGCGACGATGGACAAGGAAGGCCTCTTCGAGATGGCGGAGGGCGGCTCGCTGCTGCTCGACGAGATCGGCGAGATGCCGCCGTACCTGCAGACCAAGCTGCTGCGCGTGCTGCAGGAGCGCGAGTACCGGCCGATCGGCAGCGACCGGATCGTCCACGTGGACTTCCGGCTGATCTGCGCCACCAACATCGACCTCGACGCGGCGCTGCGCGACGGCAAGCTGCGCGAGGACCTCTACTTCCGCATCAACACCATCACGCTGCAAGGTCCCGCCGCTGCGCGAGCGCACCGAGGACATCCCGCTGCTCTGCGAGCACTTCCTCGAGAAGTTCTGCCAGCGCTACCAGAAGAACGTGCGAGGCTTCTCGCCGGCGGCCTACCACGTGCTCATCCGCAACCGCTGGCCGGGCAACGTGCGCGAGCTGGAGAACGCGATCGAGCGCGGCGTGCTCGTCGCCAAGGGCACCGAGATCGTCGCCCACCGACCTGCCCGAGTCGCTCCGCGAGGAGACGCACGGCGCCGGCGGAGTTCGTGTTCCCGCCGCACCGGACGCTGGCCGAGATCGAGAAGATGGCGATCCTGCAGACGCTGCAGCGCACGAACTGGAACAAGCAGGAGGCCGCCGCGATCCTCGGGCTGTACCGCCCGACGCTCTACAGCAAGATGAAGAAGCACGAGATCCGCGACATGGGCCGCGCCGCGCGCGCAGCAGGCGGCGCGACGGATACGACAGCTGGCAGCTGACGGCTGCGGCGCAATCGAGCCCCGTCTCGTGCCGTCGCAGCTGCCCGTTGGCCCGGATTTCGCAGCTCGAGCCGGCGCCGATGCTCGCATCCGACTCGGCGGCTCATCGCCGCCGTCTTCGCCTCGGATCGGCGACGTGTCGCTCTTCGCCGCGCGGGCGGTCCGCGACGCCTTCCGCCCGCCCTTCGAATTCGCGCGAGATCATCCGCCAGCTCTACGAGCTGGGCTGGCGTTCGGCTGCCGCTCGATCGCCACCTCCGGCTTCGCCGTCGGCGTCGTGCTCTCGATGCACACGCGCGCGTCGCTCGAGCGGTTCGGCGCCGAGTCGCTGATCCCGGCGGGGCTCGCGATCGCGCTGGTGCGCGAGACGGGCCCGCTCATCGCCGGCCTGCTCGCTCGTCGGGCCGCGTCGGCGCCGGCATCGGCGCCGAGCTCGGCGCGATGAAGGTCACCGAGCAGATCGACGCGCTCGAGGCCGTGGCCGTCGACGCGTTCCAGTACCTCGCGGTGACGCGCGTGATCGCCTGCGTCATCGCGCTGCCGCTGCTCACGATCGCTCATGGACTTCGCCGGCGATTCTCGGCGGGTTCGTGGCCGAGACGCTCGTGAGCGGGATGTCGCTGCGGCTCTACCTCCACCGCGCGTTCTCGCTCATCGGCTTCGCGGACTTCGTGCCCGGCCACGCTCAAGACGGCGGTCTTCGGCTTCATCATCGCGCACCGTCTCGTCCTACCTCGGGTTCAACGCCGACGCAGGGCACCGAGGGCGTGGGCCGCGCGTCCACGCGCGCGGTCGTGCTCTCGTCGATCCTGATCATCCTCGCGAACGTGGTCCTCGTGCGGCTGATCTTCTTCTTCTTCCCGCAGGCGGGCGGCGCATGAGCGACGCGACGGGCCGGTGGTCCGGCTCGACCACGTGACGAAGTCCTTCGGCGACCGCCGCGTGCTGGACGACGTGTCGCTTCGAGGTGGACCGCGGACGCGCGTTCTGCCTGCTCGGGCGCAGCGGCACCGGGAAGAGCGTCACGCTCAAGCACATCGTCGGCCTGGTGAAGCCCGGACTCGCGGGCAGCGTGTTCGTCGAGGGCGACGACGTGCCCGCGCTGGGCCGCGCGCGAGCTGACCGCGCGTGCGCCGGCGCATCGGGTTCCTGTTCCAGAACGCGGCGCTGTTCGACTCGATCTCGGTGGGCGAGAACGTGGCGTTTCCGCTGCGCCGGCACACCACGCTGCGCGACGGCGAGATCCGCGAGCGGGCGCAGGCGCTGCTCGCGGACGTCGGGCTCGAGGGCGAGTACGACAAGATGCCGGCGGCGCTGTCGGGCGGCATGCGCAAGCGCGCGGGGCTCGCGCGCGCCATGGCGCTCGATCCCGCGATCCTGCTCGTGGACGAGCCGAGCGCCGGCCTCGATCCGATCACCGCCGGGGAGATCGACCGGCTGCTTGATCGAGCGCAAGGAGCGCGACGCGGCGTCGACGCTCGTCGTCGTCACGCACAACATCCCGAGCGCGCGCGCCATCGGCGACGAACTGGCCGTGCTGCACGGCGGGCGCATCATCGCGCGCGAGGCACGGCCGCGCGAGCTCGAGCAGAGCGAGCACGACATCGTGCGCGCGTTCATGCAGTCGCAGGCAGGAGGCTGAGCGTGGCGTCATGCCACTCCGCGGTCGATCGGCGTCGGCGTCTTCGTCCTCGGCGGCCTGCTGCTGTTCGCCGTCGCGCTCTTCCTCATCGGCGACCGGCGGATGCTCTTCTCGGACAGCTTCATCGTGTACAGCGAGTTCCGCGACGCCGAGCGGCCTGCAGGTGGGGCCGACGGTCCGCGTCGCGGGGATGGACGCCGGCGAGGTGAAGGACATCGAGATCCCGCCGCGGGCCGTCGGGCCAGTTCCGCGTGCAGCTCGAGGTGCGCGAGGACCTGCACCCGCTCGTCCGCACCGACTCGGTGGCCACCATCCAGACCGAGGGCCTGGTGGGCGTGCAGTTCGTGCAGATCAGCGCCGGGTCGGAGGCCGCGCCGCGCGTCGCCGAGGGCGGGACGCTGCAGAGCCGCGAGCCGTTCGACATTGCCGACCTGCTGCAGCAGATGAGCGCGACCGTCAGCGATCGTCAACGACGACGATCCTCGTGCTGCGCGACGACATCGAGGCGGCCATCGCCGCCGTGCAGCAGACCGCGTCGGACGCCGACACCCTGCTCACGCGGCGTGGCGGACGACGTCAGCGGCGATCACCGACGGCGGGAGGCGCGGATTCGCGAACGACGCGCAGAAACTGTCGGCGCGCGTGCGGGCAGGGCCAGGGCACCGTCGGGCAAGCTCTTCGCCGACGACCAGCTATACCGAGAGGCCACGTCACTGACCGCCGAGGCGCGGGCGACGGTGGAGAACCTGCGGCGGCTGTCGGAGCAGGCGCGCGAAGGCATCGAGGCGGCAGGCGAGCAGAGCGGCGCGGTCAGCGCGCTTGCGGGCAACTTGCAGACCACGCTCGTGAGCACGCAGACGGCGATGACGAACCTGGCGGAGGCCACCGAGGCGATGAAGCACAACTTCCTGCTCCGCGGCTACTTCAAACGCCGGGGCTACTTCACCCTGCCGACCTGTCGCCCATCGACTACCGGCAGGGCGTGCTCGAAGCGAAGGCCGCCGCGCCCTGCGCGTCTGGCTGCGGGCCGACGTGCTGTTCGACCCGCGACCGCCGGGCGCTGGCCGTCTGACCGACGGGGCAGGGCGCAGCTCGATTCGGCGATGGGGCCGTTCCTGCAGTATCGCGAGGCAGGCCCGCTCGATCGTCGAGGGCCACGCGCAGGGCCGGGACGAGGCGGAGCGCTACCTCGTCTCCCGCACGCGTGCGGCGGTGGTGCGCGACTACCTCGTCCGTCGGTTCGAGCTCGACCCCACCGCCACCGGATTCATCGCTCTCGGCGGCGAACCCGTCGGGGTGGCCCCGTCCTCGGCGTGGGAAGGGATCGTCCTTGCCGTCTTCGTCGATCCGAAGCAGACCGGCCGTCAGTGACCGGTCCTACCCACTTGTACGCTTTCCGGCCACAGCCGTGGGGCGCCGGCGGTGCGGGCCCGGAGGACGGCCTGAAGGTTGGTCTTCGCCCTGGATCGACGCCAGCCCTGTAAAGCGGGACCCTCCGCGACGTCAAAGCCCTGGATCATCGGTCGGGGCAGGGCTTCCGCCCTGCTTTGGCCAGTGGCACGCGAGTTGATATCTCTGCGGCTCGGGTTGTCACAGTCGAACGGAGGTTGAGCGTGGATGAGCGGACCCAGGTCATGTTGTCGGCGCTGCTCGGCGCCGTGGTCGGTGCGGTAGCCGGCTACCTGTTCTTGACCGAGGGCGGGCGCCGGCTGCGGTCGCAGATCGAGCCGCGGCTCGATGCGGCGGCGCGCGAAGTCGGGCGCCTGCGGGAAACGGTGACCAAGGCGCAGGCCGTGGCCTCGGAGGGTTGGCGGTCGATCAACGAGATTCGCGGTCACGGCGGAGACTGGGGCGGGGGGCAGCAAGCAGACCTCGCCGTTCTAATCACTGATGGGTCACAACGAGATGTGACGTCCCAGAAAGAGTGGTCACACTTCAAGATGTGACCCCAACAAAAAGGAGAACAGGCATGGCCAACGAGTACGACTACGAAAGCGGCGGCGGCTCCGGTTTCATGATGGGGCTGTTGACGGGCACCGTGCTGGGCGCCGGCCTCGGCATGCTCTTCGCGCCGAAGAGCGGATCGGAGCTGCGCGGCCAGCTGTCGGAGTCGGCCTCCCATCTCGGCCGCGTCGGCGAGCGGTGTGGCCGAGAAGGGCCGCGAGCGTGATGAGACAAGGCCCGCGACGCCGTGTCGCGCGGGGCAGAGGAGGTGCGGCGGTACGGTAGGAGCGCACAGGGCAGCACGTCCGGCACGGGCAGTAGCAGCACGGGCGGGTCGAGCTTCGGCAGGCGGGACCGGGTCGACCGGCTCGTCCAACCCCGGCTCGCCCTACTCGTCGGGCCCCGACCCGGGACCGGACCTAGCCGGAGCCGACAGGAAGACAGTGGACAGTGGGCAGGGGACAGTGGTCAGCAGGTCACTGCGGCGTGACGGAGTGATCCGCCGACCACCGGCCACTCCCCACTGACCACAGCCAACCGTCCGGCTTGCCCGCGCCGTGAGAGAATACCGGCGTGCAACCCGCCCAGCGATCACCGAGCCGGGACGCCAGTGAGCGTGTCGGCCGGATCTGGTCTCGGTTCCGCGGATGGGCCCACCTCGTTGGCCTGGCGTTCTGGCGCGGCTCGCTGGAGTTCTACAACAGCGACGACCTGACGTACGCCGCGTCGGTCGCCTACTACGCGCTGCTGTCGCTCTTTCCCTTCTTCCTGCTGGCGTTCTCGCTGCTCGGCAGCTCACCGGGGACGAGAGCGGCGCCTGGCGACGATCGGGTTCCTGCTGCGCTACTTCCCGACGCAGTTCGATTTCCTCACGCAGCAGCTCGACGCGTTCCGGCAGACGCGCGCTCCAGCTGGGCATCGGCGGCGCCGTCGCGCTGACCTGGGCGGCGCTCGGCTTCTTCAGCGCGATCAGCTCCGCGGTCAACCACGCGTGGGGCGTGGAGAAGCAGCGGAGCTACCTGAAGCACAAGCTCTTCTCGTTCCTCATGCTGCTGGCGGCGGGCCTCCTGCTGGCGCTCGCGCTGCTGCTGGCGAGCGCGATGCAGATCGTCGACGCGACCTGGTTCCCGCCGCAGTGACGCGCCTGCCGCGCTCGCGGTGCTCCAGTGCTTCGCCCTCCGCTGGGCCACCACGGCGATGCTCATCTTCGTCGTGGGGCTGGTCTACTACTTCGTGCCCAACGCCAAGGTGCGCTTCCGCGACGTGTGGCCCGGCGCGATCGTCACGGGCCTGCTGTGGCGCGGGACGCTCGATGGGCTTCTCGTTCTACGTGCGCGACATGGGCCGCTTCACGCATGGTGCACGGCTCGATCGCCGCCGTCGTCGTCTTCCTGATCTGGGTCTACACCTGCGCCGTGGTGCTGCTGTACGGCGTCGAGTTCACCGCCGCCTACGCGCGCCTGCGGCGCGGCCGGTCCGAGCAGGCCCCGGCCGCGCCCACGCCGCGGACGTGACACGCGGAAGGCGATCGGCGGCAGGCGGCGTGGCGCACGTGACGCACCCGAATCCTGAGTCCCGAATCCTGATTCCGCTGCCGAGAGCCCCCATGAACCGCCTTGTCCTCCGAGAAGAGCCCCTACCTCCTCCAGCACGCCGACAACCCGGTGGACTGGTATCCGTGGGGCGAGGAGGCGTTCGACGCGGCGCGCGCCGCGACGACAAGCCGATCTTCCTCTCGGTCGGCTACTCCACCTGCCACTGGTGCCACGTGATGGAGCACGAGTCGTTCGAGAACCCGGCGGTGGCCGCGCGTGCTCAACGAGCACTTCGTGTCCATCAAGGTGGACCGCGAGGAGCGCCCGGACGTGGACCGCGTCTACATGACGTTCGTGCAGGCGACCACGGGCAGCGGCGGCTGGCCGATGAGCGTGTGGCTGACGCCCGACCTGCGGCCGTTCTTACGGCGGCACCTACTTCCCGCCCGACTCGCGGTGGGGCCGGCCGGGTTTCGTCGACTGCTCCAGGAGATCGCGCAGGCTCTGGCGCGAGGACCGCGCGCGGGTGCTGCGTCGGCGCGCCGAGCGTCGGCCGAGCAGTTGGCGCGGCCTCGGCGATGCCGGCCGGCGAGCGCGCCTGCCGGCCGAGCGCGCGCTCGCGGCGCGCGGCCGACGACTTCCGGCGGACCTTCGACGGCGCGCTTCGGCGGCTTCGGCGGCGCCCCGAAGTTCCCGCGGCCGTCCGAGCTGTTGTTCCTGCTGCGCGAGTACCGCGCGCACCGGGGACGCGGCGCCGCTCGACATGGTGGTCCAGACGCTGCGCGCCATGGCGGCGGGCGGGATGCGCGACCACGTCGGCGGCGGCTTCCACCGCTACTCGGTGGACGCGCAGTGGCGCGTGCCGCACTTCGAGAAGATGCTCTACGACCAGGCGCAGCTGGCGCTCGCGTGCCTCGAGGCGGCCCAGGCGACCGGCGATCGGGTGCTTGCTCGCGGTGGCGGAGGACACGCTGCGATACGTGCAGCGCGACCTGACCGACGCCGGCGGCGGCTTCTACTCGGCCGAGGACGCCGACAGCATCCCGCCGGGCGCGCCGGCCGGGCAGCCACAAGGCCGAGGGTGCGTTCTACGTCTGGGAGGCCGCCGAGATCGACCGGCTGCTCGGCGAGGACGCGCCGCTCGTGCGGCTCGCTTCGGCGTCGAGGAGCAGGGGCAACGCGCTGCAGGATCCGCAGGGCGAGTTCGCGGCCGGAACATCCTGTACCAGGCGTGTCGCTGGAGGACGCCGGCCGCCGACGGGCGCACGGCAGATGCCGTGAGCGCGGTGGTGTCCCGCGCGCGCCGGGCGCTGTTCGAGGCGCGGAGCGCGCGGCCCCGTCCGCACCTCGACGACAAGGTCCTGACCGCGTGGAACGGCCTGATGATCGGCGCCTTCGCGCGGGCGGCCCGGTCGTGCCGGCCCTCGACCCCGGGGCGGCCGACCGCGGCGCCGCCTGGCTCGCCATGGCGGAGCGCGCCGCGGCGTTCATCCGCGCCCGCATGTGGCAGGCGGACACGCGCCGGCTGCTGCGGCGCTATCGCGACGGCGAGGCGGCCATCGACGGGTACGCCGAGGACTACGCGTGCCCCGTGTTCGGCCTGCTCGAGCTGTTCCAGGCGGACGGCGACGCCGCGCTGGCTGGAGTTGGCGCAGGCGCTGCAGCGCCGGCAGGACGCGCTGTTCTGGGACGAGGAGCACGGGCGGCTGGTTCAGCACCACCGGCGACGACGCCTCGGTGCTGATGCGCCTGAAGGAGGACTACGACGGCGCCGAGCCGGCCGCCAGCTCGGTCGCCGCGCTGAACCTGCTGGCGCTCTCGCACCTCACCGGCGACCAGCTGGCCGGCCGGCGGCTCGAGCGGACGCTGCACTCTTCGCGCCGCGCATGAGTCGACGCCGCGCGCGGTGCCGATGATGCTGGCCGCGCTTTCCGCGTATCACGCCGGGAGCGAGCAGATCGTGGTGGTCGGCGCCCCGGGACGAGCGACGCGGGCGCTCGGCGCGGCATGGTCACGGTACCTGCCGTTTGCCGTGCACGTGCCCGTCGCCCCGGGCGAGGCCGCATCGCGCGTCGCGGCGCTGCTGCCATTCGCCGGCACTGACGGCGCGCGACGGCGGCCCACGGCGTACGTCTGCCGCAACTTCGCCTGCGACGGCCGACCACCGACCCGCGCGAGCTCGCGGCGCAACTCGACGCGCTCCGGCGAGGCGTGATCCCCTGCCGGACGCGAGCTGCAGCCGCCAGCTGCTGTAGAATCTGAACCGCTGCGCCCCATCCTCGTCTGATCCTACGAGGGCGTCATGGTCAAGTTCCTGCTGTGGCTGTTGCTCCTGTTCTGCTGCTGGCCCCTGGCGCTGCTGGCGCTCGTCCTGTATCCGTTCGTCTGGATCCTGCTGCTGCCGTTCCGCCTGCTCGGCATCGCGGTCGAGGGCGTGTTCGGGCTGCTGCGGGCCGTTGTCTTGCTCCCCCGCGCGTCCTTGGCGGCGCCAGGGCGCGGTGACGGGGAAATGCAGAATGCAGAGATGCAGAATGTGCTCGGTGCATAATGCGGGACGCAGCCTGCAGAGCGCGATGCAGAACGCAGACGATGACGAAGGCGGCAGGGGGAGGGCGGAGGGCGGGGTTGCGCGGTGGCCGCCCGGCGCCGATCGCGCTCGCCGGCCTCTCGAAGCGCTACGGGCGGGTGCTGCCCTCTCCGACCTCGAGTTCGAGGTGCCGCAGGCGAGGTGTTCGGCTTCCTTGGTCTGAACGGCGCCGGCAAGACGACGACCATCCGGCTGCTGCTCGACCTGCTTGCGGCCGACCGCCGGGCCGCGCGCTCGTGTTTGGCTTCGATTGCCAGCGCCGAGGGCATGACGTCCGGCGGCGCGTCGGCTATCTCCCGGGCGAGCTCGTCATTCCATCCCGACGTCACCGGCGCGCAGCTGCTCGACCTGCTCGCACGCCTGGCGCGGCCGCCCGGTCGATCCGGCCTGGCGGGCGCAGCTCCTGGAGCGCTTCGACCTGCCGGCCCGCGATCTCTCGCGCCGCGTGCGCGAATACAGCACCGGCATGAAGCGGAAGCTCGCGATCGTGCAGGCCTTCCAGCACGACCCGCCGCTGCTCATTCTCGACGAGCCGACCGAGGGGCTCGACCCGCTGATGCAGGAGGCCTTCTTCGAGCTGATTCGCGAGGTGACCGCGCGCGGGCGGACCGTCTTCCTGTCCTCGCACGTGCTCTCGGAGGTCGAGCGAGTGTGCGACCGCGTCGCGCTGCTGCGCGAAGGGCACCTGGCGCTGCTCGCGTCGGTCAACGACTCCAGGCGCTGGCGCCGCGGCGCGTGACGGTGACGATTTGCGGCCGATGCTCCGCCGCCCGGCGACCTGGGCGAGGGGCTGACGGTGCGGGACGCCGCGTCGCGCAGCTGGTCGTTGGAGGCGCACCGGCGCGCTCGGCCCGCTGATGGCGCGCCTGGCGACCCTGCCCGTCGAGGACCTCGACGTCAGAGAGCCGCGCCTCGAGGACATCGTCGTGCGCTACTACCGGGGGGAGGGATGACGAGGACGCTGGCGGCGCTCGTCGGTCATTCGCTCCGCAGGAGCCGCTGGCTGCTGACCGCGACGCTGCTCCTGCTGGCGATGTTCCAGGGGCTCACCTCGTTCATGGCGTCGACCTTTCAGGAGATGAAGTACTTCGACCGCCTTGCGGCCCTCGTGCCCGACTTCATCCGCCAGGTTCTCGGTTCGTCGTTCCTCCCGATGCTCTCGTTCAACGGCATCGTGGTCCTGGGGTATTTCCACATCGCCGTGATTGCCTTCCTGGTGGGCCTCGCGATTGCTTTGGCCACCGAGCCTGCGGGGGACGTGGAGCACCGTTTCACGGACCTGCTCCTTGCCCGGCCGGTGCCCCGCTGGCTGCCCATCGTCCGGACCGCGGTGGTGGTCGTGCTCGTCGCGGTGGCGACCGCGGCCTCGATGGCCTTGGGCACGCGGGTCGGGCTTTCGCTGTTCGCGCCGGCCGGCGCGCCGTGGCCGAGGCCGTCACTGGTTTTCTCGCTCAGTCTCAGCCTGGCGGCCCTCGTCATCTGCTGGGGTGGTTTGGCGCTGGCGGCGGCGGCCGCGGCCCGGCGCCGGGCCGTTGCGGGCGGGGCCACGGGGCTGGCGGCTTTCGCGCTCTTCCTCGTCGACCTGGTCGGGCGGGTCCGGGAGCCGGTGAGCGGCTTGGCGCGGCTCTCGCCATTCCACTACTTCAGCCCAATCCGGGCCCTCACGGGCCAGCCGGTCCCTGGTCGGACATCTCGGTCCTTCTCATCTTCGGCGCGGCCGGGTTGATCGTGGCGTTGCTCATTTACAACAGGCGCGACCTTGCCTGAGTCGGTTGAGGGCCTGGCGGCGATGGGGCAGGCAAACGGCGCGCAAGTCTCGCGCTCCTCGAGCGTGCTATAGTGCCGCTGACCCGCGAGGGTCCCTTCCAGCCGGCCGGGGTGGCGAAACTGGCAGACGCACGGGACTTAAAATCCCGTGAGCCGTAAGGCTCATGTGGGTTCGATCCCCACCCCCGGCACTTCAGAGTCAAGAACTTACGGCGAGTTTCATTACCGCCCTGTCGGTTGCGGATCTGCCAGTTGCCCCATTCCTGCCCCAGTAGAACCGGTTCACGACCAACAACGGTAGACGTGGTCGGACAGTTCTTCTGGGATCAGTGGAGGACCCATCTACGCAACCGACGGCGGTGCGAGGGAAGGACCGCGGTCGCCGCAGCCCTCCCTTGACGCGACATCGCGTGCCCCGTTTGGCCGTCGGCCGCGAAGCCGTTCACTTCTTGCGGCGCTGGAACTCCCGCGTTGCGACCCACAGGTCCGGCCGAAGTTCAATGCTGCCCTCGCGCCAGGACGTGAAATAGAGTTCCCGTCCGTCGAACGAGAGACTGATCCGGCCCTGGCTCACTCCTCCGAGCACGGGGACTTGGACCGGCTCGGACCACGGGTCCTCCGTGCTGTCACGGGTCGCCGTCCAGAAATGCAGCGTCGAAAGGCCGCCACGATTCGACAAGAAGATGACCTCCAAGCCGTCCCGCCGCACGACCGGGCCCTGGTCTGTGCCCGAACTGCTTAACTCTGCGACCTTCGTCGCCGGCCCGAACGTGTCGTCGCTCCGCAGGACGCTCTGGTAGATGTCCTGCCCGGCCGCGGTCACGCGGGTGAAGTACATGATCACCCGCCCTTTTTCGTCCTCGAAGAACGACTCCATCTGGTCCCCGCCGCCTGTATTCAGGTAGCCGTCTCCCTCACAACCCAGATTGACGGGCGTCTCCCAGCCAAAGTCGTCGCCGCGGTCTTGTCGTCGCGAAACCCACAGGTCAACGCCCCCACAGCCGGGGCGGTTGCTGGTGAAATACAGCCGATGTTCGTCCAGGCTGAGCGAGGGGCAGCTATCGAAGAAGCCGACGGCATTGAGTATCGACAGCGGCTGAGGGTCGCCCCAGTTGGCCTCCGTGCTCTCACGCTTTGAGACGTACAGGTCACGATCCGTTCCGTTGATGGTTGGCAAATACTGCCGTGTCGAAGAAAAGATGAGGGTCAGCCCGTCTTTCGAGACCGTGACGCAACTTTCAAGGGCGTTGGTGTTGACGGGGGCACCGAGGTTCACCGGCTCAGACCAATCGGTGTACTGACCAGTGGCGGCGACTGGGACCAGAAGGAACGCGATGATGCCGACGCGAATCATCCACTTCATATGAACCTCCTGAACGCCGGTGGGGTTGACCTAAGGGTGCAGGAAGGGCCGCTGATCGCACACTAGGGGGGATCTCGCCAGTCTGGCCGAAAAGCGGAGGGGGCACATCGGGCGTTCCCCCGAGGAGGGAGGTTGCCGAGTGGGACGGTCAGAGTTTCGATCCCACTCCGGTGCTTGTCAAGAGTAAGTCGTGTAAGTGTCGCGTAGGCAGGGCTCGCTTGCCCGCGCTGGCGACTATCCCGCCTGCTGTTCCCTTCGCGACGAGGCACTGAGCTTGGATACAGCCTCCGCCAGGTGCGCCTCGTTCACGATGTCATAGCGGTCGAACACCGAGCGCGTCTTGTGCCCGGTCAGTGTCACACCATGCGGCGGCCGTGAAAGAACGGGTCCAGGTGCTTGTCGATCCGCCGCTGGAGGTGGTCGAGGGTCTTCTTGCCGTTGGTCCGGTAGTCCGTGACGACATCGGCCACGGCATCCTCAAACCGCAACTGGCTGATCCTGGGCGACACCGGCAGCCCCTTGGCCATGAAGTAGATCTTCCCGCGCTTGCGGATGGCGCCCATGTCACGCCTCCCTTCGGCAGACTGGGCAGGGAAGTGCGACGGACGCGCTAGTGGACGCGCCCGCTGGGCTGGAACTACGGCGAGCCACGCGGTCGCTTCAGTACCGTGGTGGAGCGTCCTGCTGGTCGGCGTGCAGAGGCACACTCGTTGCACAGCGGGTTCGTAGCTCGGCCGCTGAACTCGAATCGCTGATTCGCGCCCGGCGCGGGGCCGCCAATCGAAGAGATGCTGTTTCGTAGCTTTCTCAAACGCCGGATGTCGAACGGACTACGCCGCGCGCTTCGAACGGCGCAGAGCGAGGTCCACGTACAGTGGGTCCATCGCAGGTCGGTAAAACGCGCCGCCCAGCTCATCAACGCCGGCGGACCGGTTCGTCTGAACCTTGGATCCGGATTTCGCCCGAAGCAGGCGCCCGGATGGATCAACATCGACATATCGGATACTGCTGACCTGAGGCTGGATCTTCGCGAACCGCTGCCCTTTGGCGACGACTCGGTGGAGGAGATCTACACGGAGCACTTCGTCGAGCACCTCCACTATCCGAACCAGGACGATACGATGTGCTGGGACGTGGAGGCGCCGCAGCGACCGAGCGAAGTGCTTTCGTTCCTGCGTGAGTGCCGGCGCGTCCTCGTACCCGGGGGACTGCTCGATGTGGTTGTCCCGGACGCCGAGGGCATCATCAGGCATTACGTCAACCGCGACGAGCGACCGTTTCCGTTCCAGGAGTGGTGGGGTCCGACGTGGTGCAACACGGCCCTGCACTGCGTCAACTATCTCTTCCGGCAGGGGAGCGAGCACAAGGTACGCGTACGACGAGGAGACACTTGGTGCGGTGCTGCGCGCCGCGGGCTTCGAGCAGGTGGAACGACGGCCGTTCGATTCGGCGCGCGACGCCGACAACCACGCCATTGGGTCGCTGTGTATGCTGGCGCGAAAACAGGCTCACGTCGGTATGGGAATCGAAGCGTGAAGGGCGTAAAAGCCAACTATCAGCCGCGTTAGCCTCAACGAGTGGCGGAAGTCCGCGACGGGCTCCGTTCTGATGGAAGCCCTGGGCCACGATGACCCCGCGCTTCTTCAGCGCCTCGCGCTCCTGCCACTGCGCCTCGATGGCGCCGGCGAGTTCCGGCAGCAGGTCCGCGTCCGCCAACACCCAGGGGACGGACACGGAGTCCGGCGGCGGGTTCGTCGCGAGGAGGCGATCCGAAGGTCACCGGGGTTCGCGAAAACCCGACCCCACGCCGGCATCTCCCCACCACGCCCTGGCGGATCGCGACGCCGGACTGTCCCACTGCTGTCCCATTCGCGAGCGCGATCCTCGTAATGCTCGTAGTTGTTGTAGGGTTTCGGGCGGGGCTCATTCTCGGGAAACGCTAGAATATTGGCATTGTCGCGGATCGCGGCGGGGGAGGGTCGTTCTTAAAATCCCGTGAGCCGTAAGGCTCATGAGGATTCGATCCCCTCCCCCGGCACTTCAGACCTCACGACGACCACGATGACGGTCACGGCGAGGGTCCTCGCGCACGGCCCGCCCGTCGGCCGGCCGAGCACGGTGAATTCCGCGCGCCGCTCGTCGCGAGGCGGGCATCAGCAGGGGGATGGGCACCCGCGAGGAATCGGACCTACCCGTCGTGCCGTCAACCAGAGGAAAGGTGCCGCAGGCGAGTGCGGCACGCAGGCTGGTTCCTGGCAGGCGGGTCGAACGGCACAGAGAGAGCGGCGGAAATGGCTGCCCCACGATCCTCCGTAACCGGCATGCCGACGTGGATTTCGACGTGATCGTCGACGGGGGGACGGGCGTCGCACGCGTGGCTGGCGCGGCGATACGTCTGGACGAGACGAATGTGGTCCTCGTCGACGGTATGCCGCATGCGATGAAGATCCTCGGCACGCGAATGGTGAACAGCAGCATCGAGCGACCGCCCATCGGATTCAGGCCGTCTATCGTGCCTCTCCCGAACTCGACGCCTTCCTTCGCTGCGATGTGACTGGCGGGAACAACCTGCTGGAGATGTTTAAGGCGTCCTGCACATGGCCGCCGTCAAAGTGAGCGGAGAGCGCAGGGGGTAGTCGCGAGAAACCTCGCCTTTCGCCCGATCTGGATCAACGAGATGGTGAGTCGGAAAGGTCGATCTCTTGCCAGAACAGGCCTCGGGCACCTGCTGCTGCGCCGCACCGGAACGTCGCATGCATGTCCGGCTCGCCAGGAGGCGGAAATGCGCAAGCGCACCAGGCTGTGGCAGCTGATCCTCTCGCTGGCGACTTTCACACTGCTCACCCCATCCTTTGGAAGGGCCGATCCCCTGACCTTTGCCAACGTACGCGCCTTTCAGTTGGATCCGTTGGACGTCACCCACTCTTTCTCGACCGACCTGTTCGCCATGCCGGGGGCCGTGCTAACCCGAGGGACCATTGTCACTCTCTTCATCGACGTCGCCGGCATTCTCCCGCCCGGCGCGACTGACGCCCTCCGCTTGACCTACCAGCAGCCCGGTGGCGTCGGGACGGTTGTTCAGGAATACGGGATCCCAGTCTTCGGCGACGTGTTGCCACCATTCACCCTGGTGACGGGTCTGAACTTCCCTGTCTTCTACCACCCGGTTCCGGTCGAGTTAACCGTCGATCTCCTGGGAAGCTCCCCTGACTATGTGATCCCCGGAGGACCAATGGCCGGACAGCTCGTAGACTGGTACACGTTTTCGTTCAGCGTGGTGCAGCCCGTGCCTGAGCCGGCCACCGTTGTGCTGGTGGCTACCGGCGTTACGGCGCTCGGTATCCGCGGGGCGCGGCGGCGGCGGAACGGCTGAAGCGGCCGGTTGCAGTAGACGAAGACGACGGCAGGGACACCACCTGTGGCCCGCGACCGTGCTGAAGGCGTGCGATCCAAGCCTTCCCCGGGAGCGGTGGGGCAACAACCCACTCAAGAACTACGCGCCCTCTTCGGCGTGTGACCGTCCGGCGGGCAGGGCGAGCGTGATCACCGCCCCCAGCGCGGGCAGGAACGCCACGACTTGAAGTGTGGGCCCGAGGCCCACGAAGTCGCCTGCGAGCCCCACCAGCGGCACGGCCATTCCCGCCACGCCCCAGGCGACGCCCATCATCAGCGAAGAGACGGTTCCGGCGGCGACGGGGGCGATCATGTGCGCGTAAGTGATGTTGACCGGCAGCGTCGAGCCCAGGAAGAACCCGCCCGCCGTGAGGAGGATGAACGAGAGCGGACCCGAGAGCGACGAAGCAGCGGCCAGCAGCGGCACGGACAGAAACAGCGACCACGCGATGACGTTGCGCGGGCCGAAGCGGTCCGCGAAAGGCCCGCCCGCGAGCCCGCCGATGCTGCCGGCCAACAAGTAGCAGGTCACGGCGTAACCGGCCGCGCTCACCGACATCCCGTTCCGGGTCATCAACACCGGGAGGAATGTCGAGAAGCCGACGGCCACGAGCGTGCGGATGACGACGACGGTCCAGAGAAGGGCGAGAGGCGACGCGTAAGGCTCGAGCGCGCTGAAGCCGTTGCGCCCGCCCCGCGCCAGTCGGACGTCGGGAACGCTGCGCTGGATAGCCGCCAGGAGCACGACCGCCGGGACGGCGAGTACCGGTGTCCACGCAAGGCCGAAGCGCTGCACGTAGGGAGCGAAGATCATCGGCGCGAGGGCGTTTCCGACGGCGCCGCCGGTGACGTGCACCGACATCGCGGTGCCACGGCGGGCGCCGCCGACCCGGTTGACGATCGCGGCCGCCGTCGGGTGGAAGGCCGCGCTGCCGAGGCTCCCCACGACGAGGATGGCGCCCAGCATCAGCGGGGACGTCGCCAGGCCGGCGAAGGACAGGCCCACGACGGCCACGATCGGCCCGGCGACGGCCAGCACCCTTGGACGCCAGCGGTCAGCCAGAGGCCCGAAGACGAGCTGCGCCACCGAGCCCGCGAGCTGGATGGCCATCGCGATCGTGCCCGCGCCTGCGAGCGACAGCCCGAGCCGCGGGATGAAGAGCGGCAGCAGCGGCGCGTAGATGTTCGAGAAGACGTCGTTGACCAGGTGCGTGCCGGACAGCGCAAGCACGGCTGGCGGGATCTCTGGACGCTTCAACTGGCGGTTCCTTCCGGGGGTCGCGACGCGGAATCAAGAGAATAGCAGAACGGCCGGTGGTCCGGCGGATCCTACTGGTAGGATGACAGACGGGACCTGCCGATGCCGCTCACGATCGACGACGTCCGCCGCTTTGCCGTCGCCCGCAGCCTGTTCCCGCCGACAACCCTCACTGCGGCTGTTGAACGCCTCGGATTCGTCCAGGCCGATCCCATCAGGGCTCCCGCGCGCGCCCAGGACCTGATCCTGCGTCACCGGGTGAGGGGCTACCGCACGGGCGACCTCGAGCGCCGGTATGCCGCGATTACCGTCGAGGAGGAGGTGCTCGTCAACTACGGGTTCGTCCCGGGCGCCGTCCAGGCGCTCATGCAGCCCCGCGGCCTGGTCATGCGCTGGTCGGGCGCCCGGACGAAGCGCGCACAGGCGCTGCTCGACTTCGTGCGCGAGCGCCGGTTCGCGCATCCACGGGAGGTGGACGGGCATTTCGCGCACGGCACCGTCACGAACTACTGGGGCGGCTCGTCCAACGCGACCACGCACCTGCTCGAGGCGATGCACTACTGTGGCCTGCTGCGCGTCGTCCGGCGCGAGGCCGGTATCCGCATCTACGCGGCCGGCGACTTCTTGCCGCCGCCCGCCGACGCGGCCGAACGACGGGCCCGCATCGACGCGCTCGTCGATGTCGTGGTCGGCACATATGCGCCGCTGCCGGGCGCCAGCCTGTCTGCGCTGGTGGCGCGCCTGCGATACGCCGTGCCGCAGTGGCGCAGCGCCCTGCGTCCCGCGCTGCAACGAGCGAGGGACCGGTTAGAGCACGTTCGGGTGGATGGCATCGACTGGTACTGGCCGGCCGCGGAACGGCCTGCAAGCGAGCCGCCGCCGGACACGGTTCGCCTGCTGGCGCCGTTCGACCCGGTCGTGTGGGACCGGCGCCGCTTCGAGCTGCTCTGGGGGTGGCCATACCGGTTCGAGGCCTACACGCCGGCCGCCAAAGCGCAAGCTCGGCTACTACGCGCTGCCGCTGCTCTGGCGCGATCGGATCATCGGCTGGGGCAATCTTGCCGTGAAGTCGGGAGCGTTGCAGGTGTCCTTCGGCTATGTGGAGGGGCGGACGCCAGACGAGGACGTCTTCGGACGGGAACTGGAGGCAGAACTCGAACGCGTGAGCCGTTTCCTGAAGCTGGGTTAGTCGCCACACCGCGCGTGGCCTTGCGCTGGCCATCGCTGCTTTCCGCCGCGTACCACCCGCTGCCGTGACGCTGGTCGAGAGAGCGGCCTTTCCCGTGGAGGTCTTGTGAAGGTCGCCATCATCGGTGCCGGGAACGTCGGCGCGACGCTCGCCTACACCTTGCTTCTGCAGGACCTCGCCAGCCGCGTCAGCCTGATCGACATCAACCCCGAAAAGGCCGCTGGGCGAGGCGCTCGACCTGGCCCACGGCGCCTCCTACCTCGACAACATCGACATCCGCGCCGAAGGGTTCGAGGGCATCGAGGATGCCGACGTGGTGGTCGATCACGGCCGGCCGCGGACGGCAAGCCCGGCGAGTCGCGGCTCGACCTGGCGCGCGGCAACATTGCCGTCCTCGACGGGATCCTCGACGCGCATCGACGCCGCACTACCGCGGCGCGGTCGTCATCGTCGTCTCCAACCCGGTGGACATCCTGACCTACGTCGCGGCATGAGCGGCTGCCCGCGCCGCACACGAAAATCATCGGCGCCGGGACCGCCCTGGACTCCTCGCGGTTCCGCTACCTGCTGGGACGCGAGTTCGGGATCGACCCGCGCAGCATCCACGCCTACGTCGTCGGCGAGCACGGGGACTCGTCCGTGCCGGTGTGGAGCATGGCGAACCTGGGTCAGATTCCGGTCACGCGTTACTCGCCGCCGGGCGGCTCGCCGCTCGACGTGGCCGCGCGGGACCGGATCCACCGGGCCGTGGTCACGGCGGGGAAGGAAGTCATCCAGCGAAAGGGCGCCACCTTCTACGCGGTGTCGCTCTCCGTCGCGCGCATCGTCGAGGCGGTTCTCGACGACGAGAAGAGCCTGATCACCGTCTCGAGCTACATCGAGCGGCTCGGTGACGTGTCGGACGTGTGCCTGAGCCTGCCCGCGGTTCTCGGCCGGGAGGGGATCCGCGAGGTGCTGCCGATCGCCCTCGACGAGACCGAGCGCCGGCAGCTGGCAGAGTCGGCAAGGACGCTGCGCGAGATGCTGCGCGAGCTTGGGTACTGAAGGGCGACGAGAGCTGGCGCACCGGTCGAGGCGGAGTCGGCCTGTATAATCCGAACTTATGGGCCGAACATCTCGATTCCTGGTTTCCGCCGGCTGCCTGACGCTGATTGGCTGGGCGGCCGTCTCCGCAACTGTCGGCAGTCAAGAATCGTCCGGCGACGCCGTCCCAGCCCGCGCCGGGAACCTGGTTGCTGCGTCCACAGGCTGTGTTCGACGCGACGAGCGAACAGGCGCACGCCGGCTGGGTGGTGCTGGTGACCGGCGACAAGATCGCGGCGGCCGGGCCGCCGTCGAGTGTGACAGTGCCCCGCGAGGCGAGGACCATCGAGCTGCCGGGGACCACGCTGCTCCCCGGCCTCATCGAGGGGCACACCCACGTCTTCCTGCACCCCTACAACGAGACGCCGTGGAACGACCAGGTGCTGAAGGAACCCGAGGCGTACCGCACGATCCTTGCCGCGCGGCACTGCGAGCGGACGCTGCTGGCCGGCTTCACGACCATACGCGATCTCGGCACCGAAGGCGCGGGATACGCGGACGTCGCGCTGCAGCGCGCCATCAACGAGGGGCTCATCCCCGGCCCGCGCGTCTACGTCGCCACCCGCGCCATCGTCGCCACCGCCAGCTACGGGCCTGGCCCGGCGGGCTTCGCCCCCAACTTCGAGCCCCCGAAGGGCGCGCAGGAAGCCAGCGGCATCCCGGAAGTGCTCAAGGCGGTCCGCGAGCAAGTGGGGCACGGCGCCGACTGGGTGAAGGTATATGCGGACTACCGGCGGGGCAACGGGCCGTCGGTGCCGACCTTCAGCCTCGAGGAACTCCAGGCGCTCGTGAACGAGGCTCACACTGCCGGCAAGCCTGTGTCGGCGCATGCCTCGACGCCGGAGGGCATGCGGCGCGCGGTGATGGCGGGCGCGGACACCATCGAGCACGGCTATGACGGGACCGACGAGGTGTTCAAGCTGATGGCGGCTCACGGCGTGGCCTTCTACCCGACGCTCGCGGCAGTGGAGGCGTACGCCGAGTACTTCGGCGGTTACAAGCGAGGCGGGCCGCCGACGCGCGAGATGGAACAGGCGAAGGCCGCGCTGCAGCTGGCGATGAAGAACAACGTCGTGGTCGGGCTGGGCGGCGACGTCGGCGTGTACTCGCACGGCGAAGACTACCGCGAGGCGGAATGGCTGGTGCGGGACGGCATGGCGCCCGCGAAGGCCCTGCTGGCGGCGACGGCGGTCAACGCCAAAGTGATGCGCCTCGACGGCCGGATCGGGAGCATCAAACCCGGACTGCTGGCCGACCTGGTGGCCGTTTCCGGCGATCCCACCTCCGACATCACCGCCCTCAGGAAGGTCGCCTTCGTCATGAAGAATGGGAAGATCTACAAGGGCGGGCGGTGATATAATGAATCTGTTGAAATCCAGACAACGCCACACCGTGAGTTCCGCGTCCGCCGCGGGCAGGCAAGAAATGCGCAAGGACTCGGCGAACCAGCCGCCGTTCGACCTCCGCGTGTTTCTCGAGTCGGGTGGCGTGGCGGGGAAGGTCGTCGCGTATCGAAGCGGAGACGTCATCTACTCGCAGGGCGGTCCTTGCGACAGCGTCTTCTATATCCAGACGGGCGGCGCCACTCTTCGGGTTCTCTCCCATACGGGAAAGGAAGCGGTGGTGGCCATGCTCGGCCCCGGCGACTTCTTTGGCGAGGGGGCCCTCGCGGGGCAGCCGGTCCGAATGGCGACGGCGGTGGCCGCGGGTGACAGTTCCCTCCTCGTCGTCGCGAAGCACCTGATGATGCGTCTGCTTCACGAGCAGCACGCGCTCTCCGATCGGTTCCTCGCCCACGTGCTGGCGCGGAACATCCGCGTCGAAGCCGATCTCGTCGATCAGCTGTTCAACTCCAGCGAGAAACGGCTTGCGCGCACGTTGCTCCTCCTCGCCCGCTACGGCAAGCAGGACAGCCCGCATCGCGTGCTGCCGAAGATCTCCCAGGAAACGCTGGCGGAGATGATCGGCACGACCCGCTCGCGCGTGAACTTCTTCATGAACAAGTTCAAGAAGCTCGGCTACATCGAGTACAACGGCGGTCTCAGGGTCAACGACTCGTTGCTGACCATCGTTCTGCACGACTGACCCCGCTGCACCCGCGGCTGGCGGTGTTCTCTTCTGCACAGACAGGTCCCCCGACCCGTGCCACAGTGACTTCGTGGCTGTCGGGGAATCCGTTCGATTGCACCCCCCGAGGCCTCTTCGAGACAACCGTCGGCCAGACCGCCATTCCGCGGGCGGGCGTGACTTCGCCTCCGGCCACGGAGGTCCCCTCACGTGGATGACGGAAGGAGAAGGGTGATGAGGCGCAGCGCAGGCGGGTGCTACGAGATTGACGGGATAGCGTTGCGGCGCGTGCCGGACGAGCCAACGGAGACGGTCTCCCTGGCACAGTGGCGGGAGCGACAGGCGGACCTGTGGGTCGAATGCGGGAGGATTGCCCACCTGGACCACCACCTCACGGCCGAGGAAAGCGGGTTGTGGCGCGTGATGTGGGACGAACTCCGGGTCGTCGATGCCTCGCTCGCGCGCCTCGACGGCGATGTATCCGGCCCGCCAACGTCATAGCGAACGCTCTCGAGTCGCCGCGAGCGAGTCCCGCTGGGGTGTCCTCTTCTGCACACACGGATGAACGCCGTCCGTGCCACACTCAGGCCCATGGCTCCCAGAAAGTCCGCTCCCTTCGACCCGGAGGCGTTCCTCGAGTCCACCGGCGTCCCCATGACGGTTCTGGAGTACCTGAAGGGCGAGCCAATCTACTCGCAGGGCGGCGCGTGCGACGCGGTCATGTACATCAGGGACGGAGAGGTCAAGCTCTCCGTGCTCTCGAAGACGGGCCGCGAGGCGATCGTCGCGATCCTCGCCGCCGGGGACTTCTTCGGCGAGGGCGCCCTCGCCGGCCAGCCCCTCCGTATCGGAACCGCCACCGCGCACACGCTGAGCACCGTTGTGACGGTCGCCAAGGCGGACATGCAGCGGCTGCTGCGCGAAGAGCACGCGTTGTCGGAGCGCTTCATCGCGCACCTGCTGACCCGGAACGTTCGCATCGAAGAGGACCTGATTGACCAGTTGTTCAACTCTGCGGAGAAGCGCCTGGCGCGCACCCTGCTCCTGCTGGCGCGGTACGGCGAGGAGCACAGGCCGCAGCGCGTCATCCCGAAGATCTCGCAGGAGGCGCTCGCCGAGATGGTCGGCACGACCCGGTCGCGCGTGAACTTCTTCATGAACCGGTTCAAGAAGCTCGGGTTCATCACGATGGACGGAGGGTTGACGGTCAACAACTCGCTGCTGAGCGTCGTCCTGCACGACTGAGGGTTCACCGGGTTCCCGCCCCTCCACGCGCCTGGGCACTCGCGGCCTGTACGCCACGTTGGGGCGTCACGCCCGGCTCGCGAATCTCGAGCGCTGCTTCACACGAACATGGCCAAACCACCACCTGACGCCACGGCGGAACCCGGGAGGAACGGCCCGGCCCCGACCCCGAAAGGGGCGGCTTCCGGGAAGGGCTGGCGGCCGCAGCCCTGGTGGCTGCTCCTCCTCGTCTTCATGTTCGCGAACTACGTGGCGATGCCGTTCTTCTTCCCGGAACCCCCTTCGATCACGGTCCCCTACACCTTTTTCAAGCAACAGGTCGAGGCGGGCAACGTTGCAGACGTCACCAGCGTGGGCCAGGCGATCCAGGGCAGCTTCAAGGTGAAGACCACGTACCCGACCCAGGCTTCGGGAGCGCCGGCCGCCAACGCGCCCAAGGCCCGCACCTCGATGCAGTTCAGGACGCAGCGGCCGGCCTTTGCGGACCAGGACCTCGAGAGGCGCCTCGCCGAGAAGGGCGTGGTCATCGACGCTGTCGACGAGAACTCGTCGTCCTGGTTCAAGCTGCTGGTGGGCTTTGGCCCCACGCTGTTGCTGATCGGCGCTTTCGTCTGGCTCAGTCGCCGCGCAGCGGCCGCCGCCGGGGGCGGGCTGTTCGGCCTCGGGCGGAGCCGCGCCAAGCGCTACAGCGAGGAGGAGCCGAAGGTCACCTTCGACGACGTCGCGGGCATCGACGAGGCCGAGAACGAGCTGCTCGAGATCGTCGATTTCCTGAAGAATCCCGCAAAATACCAGCGGCTCGGCGGCACCGTGCCGAAGGGCGTCCTGCTGGTCGGCGCACCCGGCACCGGCAAGACGCTGTTGGCCCGCGCGGTCGCCGGCCAGGCGGGCGTGCCCTTCTTCAGCCTCAGCGCCTCCGAGTTCGTCGAGATGATCGTCGGCGTCGGCGCCTCGCGCGTGCGGGACCTCTTCAAGCAGGCGCGGGAGGCGGCGCCCGCCATCATCTTCATCGACGAGCTGGATGCGATCGGCCGCGCGCGTGGCGGCGGCGCGCAGCTTGGCGGGCACGACGAGCGCGAGCAGACCCTGAACCAGATCCTGACCGAGATGGACGGCTTCGATTCCCGTGAAGGCGTCATCGTCCTGGCCGCCACCAACCGCGCCGACGTGCTCGACCAGGCGCTGTTGCGCCCGGGGCGTTTCGACCGCCGGGTGGTGGTCCAGCGTCCCGACCGGGCGGGCCGCGCCGCGATTCTCGCCGTGCACACCAAGCACGTGCCCCTGGCGCCGGACGTGTCGCTCGAGCGCATCGCCGCCGAGACCCCCGGACTGGTCGGCGCCGAACTGCGCAACCTGGTCAACGAGGCGGCCCTGCTCGCGGCACGCAAGGACGGGACGACCGTCGGTGCCGAGGACTTCGCGGAGGCGCTGCAGAAGGTCACGCTCGGGCCGGCCCGGAACATCCTGCTCAACCCGGTCGAACGGGAGCGCACCGCCTACCACGAGGCGGGGCACGCCCTGCTCGCCTTGCTGCTGCCCGGGGCCGACCCGGTCCACCGCGTCTCGATCGTGCCTCGCGGCCTGGCGCTCGGAGCGACCTGGCAGCTCCCGGTCGATGATCGGTCCAACTATGCAGAAGACGACCTGCAGACCCGCATCACGTGCGCACTTGGCGGCCGGGCGGCGGAGAAGCTCGTTTACGGTGTGGCCACGACCGGCGCGGAGAACGACCTCCAGCAGGTCACGGAAATCGCCCGCCGCATGGTCCTGCGTTGGGGGATGAGCGAGAAGCTCGGTCCGATCAGCTTCGTGGCCCCCCAGGACGACGTCCTGCCGCCGGCCTTCCAGCATCAGCCTTACAGCGAGGCGACCGCGGTGCTGATCGACGCCGAGGTCCGGCGCATCGTCGAAGAGAGTCACCACCAGGCCGACCGCCTGCTCGCGGGGCACCGTGAGACCCTGGACGCCCTCGCCCACGCCTTGCTGAAGGCCGAATCGCTCAACGCGCAGGAGATCCGGGACGCCGCCGGGATGACCAGCCCGCCCGCCGCGGAGCCACAGCCGGCCGCTCCGGAGCCACAGCCGCCCGCCGCGGAGCCACAGCGGGACGCCGCGCAGCCCCAGCCCGCGCCCGTCCCGGCGAGCGCGATCTAGCGCCCCAGGATCGCGACCACACCTCCAGTTGATCGCACCCAATTCTGCCGAGGTGTCCAGAACGGCACAGACACCCGCCGTTCCGCGCGCGCAGTATGGCTCAGGGCCCATCCGTCACGCCCCGCCCGGCGCGACGCCATCAAGAGGAGAGCGCCATGCTGTCGACACTTCTGATCGTCCTGCTCATCTTGTGGCTGCTCGGAACCGTCAGCTCGTACACCATGGGAGGCTTCATCCACATCCTGCTGGTCGTGGCCCTCGTCCTGTTCGTCGTGCGAGTGCTTCAGGGTCGACGCCTGGCGGGCTAGCCCGCAGTGTTCCCGCGCAGTGAGCACGCGCCGCATCGTCGGTGCGTGCTGCCGGCGCCCCGGCGGCACGCGACACCTCAGTTTTCAGGAAGGATCACAACATGGCCCGGTACGTCCTCGCCTTCTGCGTTGTCTTCGGTATGGCGACCCTCGGCGCCCAGAACAAGGAGCAGGGCCGCCTCGAGGATTGCGGCGTCGTGATGGAGGAAATCCTCAACACCCAGGAGAACATCCCCCCGGACCTGCTCGAGAAGGCCGAGTGCGTGATCGTCATTCCTTCGATGGTGAACGTGGCGGTCGGTGTCGGCGGCAGCTACGGCCGCGGCGCCATGGTCTGCCGGGCCGGCAAGGCGTTCGACGGAGCGTGGGGCGCGCCTGCCATGTATACGATTGAGGGCGGCAGCATCGGGCTCCAGCTCGGCGGACAGAGCACCGACCTGGTGCTCCTGGTGATGAACCCGCGCGGCGTCAACGCACTGCTCGGCAGCAAGGTGAAGCTCGGGGGGAACGCCTCGGTCGCGGCAGGCCCGAAGGGGCGAGCCGTGGAAGCCGCGACGGATGCCTCGATGCGGGCCGAGATCCTCAGCTACTCCCGGTCGCGCGGCCTGTTCGCCGGCGTGTCGCTGTCAGGCACCTCGCTCCGCCCTGACGACAAGGCCACCGCCGAGGTGTACGGGCGCAAGCTCACGGCGCGCCGCATCGTCACCGGGGAGGCCATGGCGGTTCCGGCATCGGGCCAGCGCCTGGTGGCCGTGCTGCAGAAGTACTCGCCACAGAACACATCGAAGACGATCCAGCAGTAGGGTGCGGTCGGGAGCCGTGCCGGCGCCCCTCTCATTGAACGACCCGCCGGGCACCGCACGGGCTCGAAGCCGGCCGCCGGGTGGCGCGAGAGCGAGGGTGCGGGGAGCGCGGCGGGGGGGCGCAGCGGGGCGTAAGACGGATCGTCGCCAGGAGGCACCCGAGCAGCCCGTGACGTAGGCCAGAGGGTGCCCCGCGTCTCGCACGAACCTATCGGCGATCAGGAACGACTGCTAGTCCCGTGCAAGAGCCCGAACGCGCGCGTGTGTACGTGCCGCTGACGCGAGAGTAACCCTTACACAAATTTCTGTACGGAACCCCATCAGTCCACCAAGAGCTCTTGTACCGTCCTTCACAAGCTCGCCCGTTTACAGCGGGTACTCCCGCGCATCGGATCCGAAGAGCTTGGCGAGGAAGTTGCACCCGACGCACTCGCGTTCAGGCTTTGCAGTCCCCCACACGAAGATCAGGAAGCACGAGCAGCGGTCCAGTACCGACGTCACATGTGCGTCGCACTTCTGGTCTTGCCGGCCCGCCTCCCGATGTCGATGACTCCCGGAAATGGAGATGAAGGGGACTCCAAGGCCTGGCGCGCGACGAGTCGTGGTCAGAGGGGTTCGAACTTGAAAGGGGACCGGTGACATGAGGAAAGCCGTCTTCACGCTCGCGATCATCTTCCTGGCGGCGGCCCTGGGCAGCGCCCAGAGCCCAGCGTCCAACAAGGCGTTCTTCGCGAAGAGCACCACCGACATCGCGCTGGCTCCCGTCGGCATCTCGGGCGACAGCGCCGCGGTCACGCTGTTCGACGTCACGAACGCCCTGAAGACGTCGAATGGCGGGGCGGTGTCGGCCACGCTGTCCATGGAGGCGGCGCTTTGGACCTACAATCTCACGACGGCGATCGTGAATGGCGGCAAGGCGTCGAGCAGTTCGCGCGCGGCAATCAAGGCGTGGGTGGAGATCGACGGTGTGGCGATGGAGCCCGGCCTCGTCGTCTACGCCGACCGGCTGCAGGCGACCGGCTTGCAGGTTGACCTCACGTGCGTCGAGAGCGGGGGCGGGATCTGCACGGTGGACGGGACAATCGCGCTCGAGCTGTTCCAGCGAACCAAGAACGCCAATGCCTTCACGTTCTTTGCCGGGCCGCTCGACCCGGTCCTTCACAGTGTCAAGGTCAAGGCGCAGGGCTTCATCGAGTGTCGAAGCAACGGCGTGGCGATCGCCTGCCCGGCAAACATGCTGGACGGCTACGCCGATGCCGGCACGCAGGCCGTGATCGGAAAGGCGACCCTGCTCCTCGAGGAGCACCAGAACTGGGGAAAACAGTAGGCGAGATTGTGTGAGTTGGAGTTGCAGGGGGCTGGGACATCGGGCCCCCTGCAGCCCCCTCCCCGCGCCAACCTGTCCATCCCGAGGGAAGCAGAGAGGCGCGCCGACGGCTCGGCTGTGCGTGAACCTGGTGGGAGGAGATCACAACACCGCGACGGCAAGCCCGAGGAGCGCCAGCAGGAAGACGGAACCGAACGCGAAACCTAGGCTCCAGAACTGGCGGCGCGACAGGAAGCCGCTGCCGTAGTACACCGGAGCGGGACCGGTGGCATACGGGCTGATCACGCCCATCAGGCCGAGGCTGTAGCAGAGCAGCGCGGCGAAGCGGCCGGCGTCGATGCCCGGGATCGCGGCCGCCGTCGCGAGAACCACCGGCAGCACCGCCGCGACGTGCGCGGTGATGCTCGCGAACAGGTAGTGCACGGAGAAGAACAGCGCGAGCAGCAGCAGCGCGGCGCCGAGCGGCGGCAGTTCCGCGAGCGGCGCGGTGGCGCTCCTGGCAACCCACCCGACGAAACCCACGCGCGCGAGGCCGTCCGCGAGCGCCACCAGCGTCGCGAACCAGACCAGCACGTTCCAGGCGGCCGTGTGGCCGAGGATGTCCTCCCACCGGACCACCCTCGTCAACAGCATCAGTCCCACGACCAGCAGCGCGACCGTGGTCGCGTCCAGCATGTCTCGCCCCGCGACCCAGCCCGCCAGGGCCAGCAGGGCGAGCACGGCCATCATCGCCTCGCGGCGGCTGAAGCCGCCCATGGCCTCCAGCTGCGCCGACGCCCAGCCCGCGGCTCCCTCCGCCTGGCCGCCGCCGGGCCGGAACACCGCATAGCTGGCGAGCGGCGTCGCGGCCACGAGCGCGAGTCCCACGGGCCAGAATCCCGCAGCCCACGACGTCCACTCGATCTGCACGCCGATCGTGCTCCGGACCACCTCCACGGCCAGCAGGTTCGGCGCGAGCGCCGTGAGGAACATCGAGCTGGTCACGCACGTGACGGCGAACGCCGTCCACGCGAGGTACCCGCCCATCCGGCGCTGCGCATCGGCCGATCCCGGCGCACACTGCAGCGGGATCTGGCGAATCACGGGGAAGAGCGTCCCGGCGCTGCGCGCGGTGTTCGACGGCGTGAGCGGCGCCAGCAGCAGGTCGGACAGGGCCACGGCGTATCCGAGACCGAGCGGCCGCCGCCCAATTGCCCTGACCATCAACAGTGCCAGCCGCCGCCCAAGCCCGGAGCGCTCGTAACCGAGCGCGAGGACGAAGGCCGCGAAGATCAGCCAGACGGTGGTGTTCGCGAAGCCGGAGAGTGCCCAGCGTGCGGACCCTGCGGGCGTTGGATCGACGAGCCGGAGCGCTGCCGCCAACGACACGACGATGAGGCCGACCGCGGCGGCCGGGATGGGCTCGAGGACGAGAGCCGTTACGGTGCCGGCGAAGAGGGCGAAGAACCGCCAGGCGGCGTCGCTCAGGCCCGCCGGTGCTGGTAGCAGTGCCAGTCCGACAACCACGGCAAGGGGAGCGACGCCTCGGATCACAGGTCGTCTCATGGATGACGTCTTTGGAAACACGTCTGGAATGCCGACAGCACGAAAGCCGCCGATCGCCGGGAACAAGCCTAATTCCAAGCACTGCCATTTGGCACGCCGGATGCAATTGGACCAGCTGGGTCCAATATACATCGCCTGTGTTCAGCCCAACCAGCGGGAGGGAAGGTATGTCGCGTCTGTCAACCCGTCGCCCGATCCAGCTGCTGTCCGCGTCGTTGATTGCCGCCGGTCTGGGCGTCTTCGCGTGCACGACGGTCGAGAACCCCACCACGCCGTCCGAGACGACCTTTCCGACCCTGACGATCACGGCGGACGGGATCTCGAGAAACCTGCCGTTCCTCGTGCCCGGGTCTCCCATCAGGATCGTCAATAACGATTCGAAACCGCATCGCATCCACCTCGATCTCGGTGGCGACCAGCCGGGGTGCGGTGCGATCGACGTGTCGGGCGAGCTGGGCCCGGGCGAGAGCCGTCTCACGGCCCCCATCGGTCTCGACGTGGCCGGATGCGCCGTTCACGATCACATGAGCCATGGGGATGCGCGTTTCGCGGTGCGGCTGAGCGTGGACGACGTGGAGTGAGGGGGGAAGAGCAGGACCGAAGCCCTGCTCCGACCGTTGGATCCAAGCTCCGGTCCAGGAGTCACTTGAGGGCGGCGAGCATGGCCAGGGCTTCCTGCACCACCAGGTCCGCCGCCGTCGGGCCATAGCTCGTGTGCGCCACCTCGTACCCGCCCTCCGCGTATTGGTGCGCGACCGGCAGATACCCCGCCCAACCGTTGCAGATGCTGAACACGAAGGTGTCCTTGAAGGGGGAAGCGGCCTTGAGCGCGAGGCCCAGCTCCACGGACGCTTCGACGTCCAGGCCGACGAACGCCACTGATCCGACCGCCGCCACGACGATGTTGACCGGGCGCGCCGCAGCGTTGGCCGCTTTGGCCGGGAGCATGACGCGGCGGGTTCGCGTGCGAATCCCGCCTGTCGGCTCCACCGCGCGAACAGCGCGCATCGCGGCAAGAACGTCCTCCCCAAGCTGTTGGCCGAGTCGGACCGGGGCCGGAGGGGTGCCGGCGTCCGTGGGCTCGAAGCCGTCCGCCAGCGTGACCGGATCGATGTCGGCCGACGCCCCGGGAAAGGCGGCCCCGATGAATGGCGCCCGTCGCTTGTTCTCCACCAGCTGTTCCGCAATGCCAAGCACGTCGCCGCTGACTCGCCTGTTCGGCGACCGCAACGACCGCGAATGGCAGGCGTAGTTGAAGAGCGCGCCGAACGGCTTCCCGCCGGGCCGCGCGAACTCCACCACCATCACTTCGTGGTCCGCCGGGCCGTCCGGGTTTGCTGCCATTTCAATCCGCCCGTCGGGCGTCGGCTTCCGGCGGCTGGCTCCGACCCTTGAAGTGCCGCGGCCGACCGCGAGCTGCGCCGGCCCGAGGTTCGCGAGGGCCTTGCCGACGAGGGCCGCCAGGCGCTGCTCGACCAGGCGCGTGTATGGGAAGTTGTTCGGGTGTGGGTAGCTCGGGCTGAGCGACAACTGCGGGCCGCTGTGCGTATGGATGTCGCAGAGGAACAGCTCGCCGGGGTCGAGCCCGTGCCGGTCGGCGATCGCCCGCTGGAAGTAGGGGCCGAGCATACTCGAACCCGCGTCCACGGAGACCAGGACCAGACGCTTGGTCCCGCTGGCGAATGCGAACGCCCGCGCGTACAGGCGATCGTGAACGCCCTCCGACACCCGGTTCTCCGGATTCTCGTAGCCCTGCAGGGCGACCGGGGCCTCGGGGGTGATGTCGATTCGGGCGGCTCCAATACGCAGCGGCACCTGCCGGCGCGCGGCTTGACGCCCGGCATCGGGCGGTGCAGTCATCGCCGCAAGTCCCACCCCGGCGCACGCGAGGGCCGTGAGGATGACGGGCAGCCACCCCCCGCCGCGTCGGGCAGTGCAAGGAGGCCATGCGCAGTTGAGGTTCCATCGGCCGGACGACACCAGCTTCATGGTTGCCGCTTTCTCCCCGCGCCACCGACCGCTGGCGTGGCCGGACGCTCGGCTGGCGCCGACGCCGCGAGCCGTCGGCCCTTCGGAGTCCGGCCAAGTCTATACCGGCGCTCGCGCCGGCTGTCGAATCGGAACGGGGCGGGCGCCGCGGGGAGGGCAGGGCTCCGCGTCGCCGGCTAGCGGCCTGCAAAGCGCCGCCTTTTTGGCACAGGCTGACATTCCTCCATCGACGCGACTCTCTGGCGGCTGGTGCCAGACAAATCGAACCGCCCCGTCCTTTCGGGCAGGCCTGCACGCGCCGACCCTCGCGCGGATCCCCCGGTCCCGGCTCTCCTCGTGGAAGGCGCGATGGGAGGTAACATGAAGGCTTGCCCCAGGAGCCGTCCATGACCTTCCGCCGCCGTCACCTGCTCGCCATCGTCGCACTCGTTGCCGCCGTGTCCGCCTGGCCCGGCGCGGCCGAAAAGCGTTCCGTCACGGAGACCGACCTCTTCGACTTCGTCTGGGTAGCCGACCCGCAGATCTCGCCGGACGGTGCCCGCGTTGTCTTCGTGCAGGTCAAAGCCGACCGCAAGAAGGACCAGTACGACACTGCACTCTGGCTCGCGGTCGCGGATGGGGCCGAACCGCCACGCCGCCTCACCGCCGGCACTCGAGACTCCTCGCCGCGTTGGTCTCCCGACGGCGGTCGCCTGGCCTTCGTGCGGTCCGTCGAGAAGGACGGGCGCGCGCAGCCGCCGCAGATCCACGTGATGGACATGGCTGGGGGCGAACCGCGTGCGGTGACCGAGATACCGCGCGGGGCGGGCAGTCCCGAGTGGGCGCCGGACGGCCGCACGATCGCCTTCTCGTCCACCGCCACCCCCGAGGACCTGGAGAAGGCGAAGAAGAAGGACGCAGGAGCCGACGCGAAGGGCGACGAGGCGAAGACCGCGGATTCGCCGCGCGAGAGCGACGTGCGCGTGATAACCGAGGCGGTCTACCGCGCAAACGGCATCCCGGGCTCGGGGTACGTGGATCCCGACCGGCCGGCGCACATCTGGACCGTCCAGGTGCCCGACGGCGGGGAGGGGCCGCAGGCGCCGCGGCGGATCACGTCGGGCGAGTTCCCGGCGACGAACCACCGGTGGTCGCGCGACGGCTCGCAGTTGTATTTCGTGGCCGATCGCCGCAAGGAGGAGTACTACTTTCCGAACGACAGCGACCTCTACTCGGTGTCTCGCGACGGGGGAGAGCCGCGCGTGGTGGCGAGCATCGACGGTTCGATCGGCCAGTACGCGCCGTCGCCCGACGGCCGGCGGATTGCGTTCGTCGGGACGACTGCACGGCAATCCCGTCCGCTCGTACACGCAGCCCGACTCTGTTCGTCGTGGACGGTCCGGGCGGAGCGCCGCGCGAACCTCACCGGCGGACTACGACTTCGACATCGGCGGCGGCCTCGGCGGCGACCAGCGCGCGCCGCGCGGCGGGCACCCGGCCAACCCGGTGTGGACGCCGGACGGCCGCGCGATCCTGATCCGCGTGGGCGAGCAGGGCGACGCGAACATCAAGCGCATCGACGCCGCCACGGGCAAGATGGCTCCGGTTACGACGGGACGGCACGAGGTGATGTCCTACACCTCGGACCAGGCCGTGCGCCGGGTGGCGATGGTCCTCTCCGACGCAGACGGTGGTCGGCGACCTGCACCTGCTCGATGCCGCCACGGGGACTTCGAAGAAGCTGACCGCGTTCAACGACCCGCTGTTCGGCGGGCTGACCCTCAGCGAGCCGGAGGAGATCTGGTACACGAGCTTCGACGGCCAGCGGATCCAGGGCTGGGTTCTGAAACCGCCCTCGTTCGACCCCGCGAAGAAGTACCCGATGATCCTCGAGATCCACGGCGGGCCGCACTCCGCCTACGGCAACACGTTCACCCACGAGTTCCAGTGGATGGCGGCCAAGGGCTACGTCGTGCTGTTCACCAACCCGCGCGGCAGCTCCAACTACGGGCAGGAGTTCGGCAACGTCATCCAGTTCACCTATCCCGGAGACGACTACCAGGACCTGATGGCGGGCGTGGACGAACTGCTCAAGAAGGGCTACGTCGATCCGGGGCGGCTGGGGGTGACCGGCGGCAGCGGCGGCGGCCTGCTGACCAACTGGGTCGTGACGCAGACCACGCGCTTCAAGGCCGCCGTCTCCCAGCGCGACATCTCGGACTGGTCGAACTTCTGGTACACCGCCGACTTCACGCTGTTCACGCCCACGTGGTTCCGCAAGGCTCCCTTCGAGGACCCGGCCGACTTCGCGCGGCGCTCGCCGATCACGCACGTGGCGAAGATCCAGACGCCGCTGATGTTCATCCTCGGCGACGAGGACTGGCGCACGCCGCCGGCCGCCGGCGGAGAGGAACTGTTCCGCGCGCTGAAGTACCTGAAGCGGCCGACCGTGATGGTGCGGTTCCCGGACGAGAACCACGAGCTTTCGCGCTCGGGCAAGCCCTGGCACCGCGTCGAGCGCCTTCAGCACATCGTCGGCTGGTTCGACAAGTGGCTGATGGGGAAGGACAGCGGGCGATACGAGTAGCCCGCGGGCGTCACCCCCGCCGGGTGCGCGACCGTCCAGGTCCCCGGCCTCCGGGCTGTGGCGGCGCCTGCGGCGACCGGGCGGGCTCGTGCGGGCGCGGGCGTTCCGGACGCGGCGATTGGGGTCGCGCGACCGACTCGTGCGGCCGGCGCGGCTGCTGCAGCCGCGCCGCGTGCGGTGTCCGTGCCGGCTGTGGCGACGGCGGCCGGCCCTGTGCGTGGCCGCCGCTCCTGGCCGGCGAGCCCGGCGTGCTGTGACGGCGCTGGCCCCGGGCTTCGGCCAGGCGCACGCCGATGGGAATCTCCAGCTTCCCGGCGGGCCGGGCCTGGTAGTCGAAGTCGGGGACGGTCACGCGCGGCAGCCGTTTGCCAACCACTTTCTCGATCCGCCGCAGCTCGTCCTCTTCGTCCGGCGCGACGAACGTGAACGCGTCGCCGGTGGCCTCCGCCCTGGCCGTCCGCCCGACGCGGTGGACGTAATCCTCGGGCGCCTTGGGCACGTCGAAGTTCACGACGTGGCCGAGCGCTTCGACGTCGATCCCGCGCGCCGCGATGTCGGTGGCCACCAGCACGCGGTACTTCCCGCCCTTGAACCCGGTGAGCGCCGCGGTGCGCTGCCGACTGCGACCGGTTGCCGTGAATCCGCTCTGCATTGATCCCGTGCCGCACCAGGTAGGTGGCCAGCCGGTTCGCGCGGTGCTTCGTGCGCGTGAAGACCAGCGCGTCCTGGATCTCGCCGCGTTCCAGGAGCGTCACCAGCAGCGCGGTCTTGAGTTCCTGCGCCACCGGGTAGACCGCCTGCGTGATCCCGACCGCGGGCCCGAGCGCG
The DNA here is from genome assembly GCA_963744445.1 of uncultured Acidobacteriota bacterium. Classification (GTDB taxonomy): domain Bacteria; phylum Acidobacteriota; class Vicinamibacteria; order Vicinamibacterales; family Fen-181; genus CAVUTP01. The sequence continues at coordinate 870,812 of CAVUTP010000002.1, read as the reverse complement.
CGGTCGTAGACGCACGTGGACGGCGTCGCGCAGCATCTCGCGGCTCAGTTCGACGATCGGCGCCGGCATCGTGGCGCTGAAGAACAGCGTCTGCCGGCGGGCGGGCACGAGGCGCAGCACGCGGCGGATGTCGGGCAGGAAGCCCATGTCGAGCATCCGGTCGGCCTCGTCGAGCACCAGGAACTCGAGGAACCGCAAGCTTCGCGTACGCCATGCCGCAGGTGATCGAGCAGCCGGCCGGGCGTGGCGACGAGCACGTCGGTCCCGCGGCGGAAGGCGTGCTCCTGCGGTCCCATCGCGACGCCCCCGATGATCGCGGCGCCGGTAACGGGCGTGTGAACGGCCAGCTCGTTCAAGTGCTCCACGATCTGGGCGGCCAACTCGCGGGTGGGCGTGAGGACGAGCGCGCGCGTCGTCCCTCGCGGCCGGTCGATCAGCTGGTGAAGGATGGGCAGCAGGAACGCCGCGGTCTTGCCGCTGCCCGTCATCGCCGACGCGAGGATGTCGCGGCCGGCAAGCGCGGGCGGAATGGCCTCGGCCTGCACGGGGGTCGGGCGAGGGAAGCCGAGTTCCTTCATCGCCTTGAGCAGGCTCGGGTGGAGCTTCAGGTCGGAGAAAGGCATCGCCTCAGGATGTCACACTTCGCTCTACATCGACACGAGCAGGCTGGTGGCGGCGAGCGCCAGGCCTCCCACGGCAAGCCATGATGCGGCGTCGGCCGCGGCGGCGAACCGGGACGGCGGTGAAGGAGGCACGTTCCCGCCTGGGGTCGCGGGCAGCCGCAAGGCTGCGTCGCGAACCCGGCCGTACCCGACGAAGGCTGCGGCGATGGCACTGGTCAGGCACGCCCACGCCGCCCCGAGGATCACGCGCGCGGCGCCGTAGCCGATCGGATGGACCGTGACGTAAAGCAGCGAAGCCAGCCACACGATGACCGCGAGCGTGCCGATGGCCTTGAGCCGCGCGGCTTCACGCTCGGCCGCCTGCCTCGCCATCTCGAGCTGGAGGGCGAGTTCCGCCCGGCGCCGCTCGTGCTCGGCCTGCTCACGCTCGGCTTCGAGGCGTGCCGCGTCCCGGTTGAACGCCTCGCGGAGCGCCGACACGAGGACGCCGGCCATCTTCGTCTCGAAGCTCCCGACCAGGCCTCCCCGCGGCTCGGCAGTGGTCCCCGCCCGCGGATCGGCCGGGGTGGAGCGGCTGCCCGCCACCCCCAGCGCGAAGTCGATGGCCTTTTCGACCCGGTCCCACCATCCTGCCATGTCACCTCCAGCCGTTGCGAGCAAGCGCCGTCGAGTTGGTAATCAAGATCGAGTCCACGGCGGCGGGGGAAACCTCAGCAACGTCACCGGCAAGCTCGGGTTCAAGTAGCGCTCGAGTTGGACCGTCGTCCCGGGGGTGTCCGTCGGCCGGGCACCCGCTGGGAATCGCTCGTTACCTTGCCCCGTAGTACCTGGCCTTGCCGGTCGAGGCCAGGGCCGGGGGCGGCGGCGGGGGAGTGACCAGGCCGGCGAAGCGCAGGTCGCTCCAGTCGGCGACCTTCGCCCGCCACGCCGCCGCGTCGGGCGAGGCGGCGAGGACGGCAAGCAACGCGGTATCCCGGGCGGCGTTACCGGCCAGGCCGAGAAGCCGCAGGCTCTTGCGATACCCCTCCTCGAAGTCGTTCGTCCGCACCTGGACCGTCCTCGCCTCGAGCGCGGTTTCCGCACCGGCGAATAGGGCCGCGCCATTCGCCTCCGCGTCGTCGCGGAACGTCACCGCGAAGCGGTAGGGCCCCGCAAAATCCGGTAGCCGCGCGGCGTCGAGCTTCTCGATGCCCGCCTTCGCTGCGGCTGCAATGCGGCGGTCGATCTCGGCGCGCGCGAGCGGTTCGGCCTTCGACCGGTCCACCGCATGCTTGACCGCGGCGTACTGCACCCACGGCAGGTTCCGCGCGAGTTCCTTCTCCAGCTGGTCGTCGCCGCTGACGGCCACGACGGGGATCTTCAGCCGCGCCGCGCCCATCGCGAGGATCATCGTCTCGTTGAAGGGGACACCGTTCACCCGGTAGTCCACCGCCACGCCGCTGTAGGTGTGCGAAAGAAAGCCGGTGCCGTTTCCCGCGCCCGCGTGCATCGCGACAGCGACGATGGCGTCGATCGAGTGGTCGTAGCTGTTCATGTAGATGTCGAACGGCGCGTCGCGGGCGATCATCTTCGCCGGCGCCGCCAACTGGCCCTCCAGCACGTCCGGCTCGAGCGCGTTGCCGGACCCGTGGCCATCCACCACGACGATCTCGCCGGCGCCCGCCGGCCTTGAGGCCCGCGATGGCGGCATTGACGTCCGCGGTCAGCGACACGCGTGCGGCCCGGTACTCGGCAGAGTCGTACCCGGTGTGCTTCACGCTGGTGGCCTCCGAGACGCCTTCCATGTCGTACAGCAGCAGGACCTTGGGCACACGCGGCGCGGCCGATACGAGGATGCCTGCCGCCACGGTGGCCAGGGCGACCGATGATACGCGAAGACGCATGGCGATGACCTCCTATGAGACGGGCGACGGATCTCGGCCGGTAGCTGGCAGCAGGCCCCTCCGGATCGGCTGCCAGCTGCCAGCCGCGAGCTGCCGGCTACTTCCTCACGATCGGGTAGATGTCCCTCGACGCGTTCTTGTAGGGGATCGTCGAGACGTCCGCCGGGCCCAGGCCGGGCGCATCCACCTGGAACACCGCCTTCGCCAGGCCGTCCTCCACGAAGCCCCGCCAGAAGTGCACGCGCGACTTGAGGACGATGATCTCCGTCGTCTTCAGGTCGATCCCCAGGGCTCCGAAGATGCCGGGCTCCGTCACCTGTTCGAGCACCGGCGTGAGGATGAGGCGGTTATTGGCGCCGAACACGATCACCGCCACCGTCTCGTGCTGCTGGTACTTGCCGAGGTACTCGAGCTTGCCCTCGATGGTGACCGGCTTGCCTGCGAACTCATCCTGGTAGCCGCCCACCGCCACCTTCACCTGGTCGCCAACCTTGGCCTTTCCCTTGATCTCGTTGATCGCCTTGTCGTCGGAGATCGTGGCGATGCAGAAGTTCTTGCCGCCCTGTCGGATCAGCTCCTCGAGGATGTGCGTGGAGTTGCCCGTACGGTCGGAGTGGTCCGCCACCACAACCGGCACCTTGCCGGCCTTAGCCGCGGCGATCGCCATCGCCACGCCTTCCTTCGTCTTCGGGAGCTTCTTACCGGCGAAGTCCTCGCGTTTCTTCCAGATGAACGTGGACATGTCGTCGGCGATCTGGTCCGCCAGCTTCTGGTCGTTGTTGGTGACGACCATGACTGTTGCGCCGATGTTCTTGACATCGGCGTACGCGAACCCGTACGCGACCGATACGAAGACGTCCTTGCGCCGCTCCTCCCAGATCCGGGCGCGCTCCATGATCTCCATCGAAGGAGACGAACCGGTGCCCTGGTAGACGCTGGGCGTGAGCACACCAGGCTTGCGGGTCGCCATCGTCGGCTTGTAGGTGCCGTTGATCTGACGCAGCATGGTCCGCAGCGCCCGCTCGCCCATGAGTGCCGCGTCGTAGTGCGGGTACCGCTTGATGATGAACACCGCGTCGGCTGCGTCTGCCAGGTCCTGGCTCTCGTTGGCGTGGAGATCGAGCGTGACGTGAATCGGGACCGCGTCGCCGACCACGGCGCGCACGCGCCGGGCCACCTCCGCCTCGGGGTTGTCTACCCCCGTCGCGGCCATCGCCCCGTGGAGCGCAAGGTACACGCCGTCGTACGGCCCGGTCTTCCTGATGTCGTCGGCGATGCCGTTGGCGTACTTGTCGAAGGCCTCCTTCGTGACCCAGCTTCCCGACGACCCGCCCTTGGAGTCGCGCGGCGAGAGGATGCCGGTCAGCTCGACGTTGTCGTACTCCTTGGAGGCGGCCACGAACCCGCCGATGTAACCGCCCTCGCGCAGCACCTCCTCGCCGCGCACCGGCGGCCCGTAAAATTCCCACTCCGCGATGCCCGTGGGATCCGGGCAGAAGGTGCACGTCTCGTGGGAGAAGGTGGCGACGGCCAGACGGACCTTCCTGGGCCCCTGGGCCTGGGCCGTCTCGGGGGCGGGGCTGCAGGCGGCGACCGTGAGACAGGCGGCCAGCGCGAGGCCGAGGGCGGTGTGGCTGGACTTCATGATGGCAATCCTCCTTGTGCGACGGGGGCGGCGCCGCGGCACACTATAAACCCAATGGCCAGGAACGGCGATCGAGCGACGTCGTCGGGCCCGCCACAAGGAACGGTGGAAAATGCAGAATGCGCATGCAAAGATGCAGACTGCCCTGGACGCTGACGCCCGGCCGGAACGAGGTCCTTGATGCGCAGAAAGGCGCGGCGGCTCGCTCGGGAGGTGAAGGCTGAAGTCGCGGCCGCGGCAGGCGCAAATGCCTCCTCGCGCACGCTGGCCAGGCTCACGCTGCCGCTGCTGCTGGCCGCGTGCTTCGCCGTCAAGGCGGCCGTGCTGTTCCAGCTCCACGACCATCCGCTGCTGCAGCCGCACGGCGAGATGGACACGGCGTACTACGTGGAGCTGGGCCGGCGCATCGCCGAGCACGGCGTGCTGGGCGTCGCCGAGCCGTTCTTCGTGTCGCCGCTGTACGTCTATTTCCTGGCCCTGGTGTTTGCCGCCGGCGGCGGGCTGCTTGCCGCGAAGCTGCTTCAGGTGGCGCTCGGAGTCGCGGCCGTCGGGCTGCTTTTCGCGACGGCGCGATCCTGGTTCGGGTTCCGCGCGGCCGTCTGGGCGGGCCTCCTCGCGATCCTCACCGGCTTGTTCACCTTCTACGAGGTCCTGATTCTCCAGGCGGCGCTGGACCCGTTCCTCGTCGCCGGTGCACTCTACGCGGTTACCCGTTCGACGGACGTGACAGGCCCAGAGCCCAGAGCCCAGAGCCCGGAGCCTCGCGGCCGCCCCGCCTGGCTGATCGGCGCCGGCGTCGCCGTTGGCCTCCTGGTCCTGAACCGGCCGAACGCGTTGCTCTACGCTCCTTTTGCCGGCTTGCTCGCGGCGATCGCCGCCTGGCGGTCCGGGGCGGCCACGCGCCGGACGCCACGGTTTGCCCTGGCGTCCGCGGCTCTCTTCGCCGCGGGGTTTGCGATCGTCCTCGGCCTCAACGCCGCCCGGAACCTCGCCGTGTCGGGGCACGCGGTGCCGATCGCTTCCCACGGAGGCCTCAACTTCTACATCGGCAACCACGCGGGCGCAGACGGGACCTACTCGCCCGTCCCGGGCATCCGGCCTTCGATTGCCGGCCAGGCGACGGACTCCCGGCGCGTCGCGGAGGCGTCCCTCGGCCGCCCGCTCTCGCCCTCGGAGGTGTCGTCCTACTTCTACGGCCTGGCGTGGACGTGGATTGCGCAGAATCCGGGTTCCGCGGGGCGGCTGTTCCTCCGCAAGATCGGAATCCTGCTGAACAGCACGAACGTTCCCCTGAATTACAGCTACGCGTACTACTCGCGGGAGGGAGCATCACCGCTGCGATGGCTCGCCGTTGGCCCGTGGTTGCTGATCCCGGCAGGCATTGTCGGCCTGTGCTGGCCGGCGCTCCGCCGGCGCTCCGCGGGCTATTGGGCGTGGGCGGCGTTCATCCCCCTCTACGGGCTGTCCGTGACGGTGTTCTTCGTCTCCTCCCGGTATCGAATGCCGATGCTGCTGCCCTTGTGCGCGGCGGCGGGTGCCGCGCTCGCCCGGGCGGCTGAGTTGCTGCGGGCTGGACGCCTGCGAGCGCTGGCGGCCCCGGCAGGTGCGGCGGTGCTGCTGGCCATTCCCGTCGGCCTGGACCTGCGGCTCGATGACGGGATGGGTGGCGAGCAGACGCGGCGCGCGGTCTGGTTGATCGAACAAGGTGCGTTCGACGAGGCGCGCGCGTATTCGCTCCGGATTGCAGGGCGGCACTCTCACCCCGGCGTGCTGGCGTACCGGCTTGGCCTGGCCTACCTGGAGGCCGGGCGAGCCGAGGATGCGGTCGAATCGCTGGCGCGCGCGCAGAGCCTGGACGGTTCCCGGCCGGCGATCCTGCTCGCCCTCGGCAAGGCGCTGTTGGCAGCCGGGCGGCCCGGAGATGCCGCCGAGCCGCTTGCCACGGCGTACCGCGCGGGCTGGGAAGTCGGGGAGTCGGCACCGTTGCTCGTCCGGGCGCTCGTCGTTGCCGGCCGCGGTGCGGAGGCGGTCCGATGGCTGTCGTCAATCTCCGAGACGGCCGCCATCGACGGCCTGGAGGTCCCCCTCGATCTCGGGACCGTTGCGCTGGAGCAGGGGGCGCCGGCGGCGGCCGCACGCTGGCTGCGCCTGGCCGTGTCGAGGGCGCCCGAGAATGCCGAGGCCAGCGAGAAGCTCGGCGTGGCGTTGTTTCTCCAGAACCTCCCCGGCGAGGCCGCGCCCCATCTCGAAAGGGCGTGCCGCCTTGCACCGTCCAGCGCCAGTGCCCACCTGAACCTTGCCGCCGTGTACGCGCAACTCAACCGCGTCACTGAAGCCACGGTGCACGCGCGGGAGGCGGCGCGTCTCGATCCAGCCGAACCGCGGGCCGCGGCGCTCCTCCAGGCTCTCGCCCACCGCTGAAACCGTTCGAGTTGAAGACCTACTTCCGACGCTCTCGTTCATGTATATTGCTCTCATCGCCACAATTTGACCTCGGGTCGCGCGTCTTCGGCGCTCTTCCAAACGATCGGCGTGGGCTTCACGCTCGCTGCGATTGACTCTCCCTGGAGGATGCCATGAGGAAAGGCGTGTTGCGTACGACGCTGCTCGCGATTGTCGTCCTCGCCGCGGCCACGCCGCTGCTGCAAGCCCAGTCCACGGGCAGCAGCTTGCGGGGGACCGTCACCGACGAGCAGGGCGGGGCCCTGCCGGGAGCGACGGTCACGGCCACCAGCCCCGACATGATCCGGCCGGCGACGACGGTGACGGACAACGAGGGCCACTACCGGCTGATCAACCTGCCGCCGGGCGAGTACACGATCACGGTGGAGCTCTCGGGGTTCTCGGTCTTCAAACGCGACGGGATCCTGCTGCGTGCCGCCGTGAACTTCCAGGTGGACGTCAACATGAAGCTGGGCGGCCTCTCCGAGACGATCACGGTCTCGGGCGAGTCACCGATGCTGGAGGTGAGCAAGCCCGGGAACGTGCTGAATATCGACGGCGAGTTCCAGAAGAACCTGCCGCTCGCCGCCCGGAAGAACTGGACGGACTTCCTGGAGCAGACGCCGGGCGTTCACTCCAGGCCGTTCGACGATGGCAGCGGGCGGATGGTGTATTTCGGGCACGCGACGGAGCACTTCGCGCACGTCGTGCAGCTCGAAGGCATGCAGGCGGGCAACTACAACGACTTCCAACTGACGTACGTGCAGATGGGGTCGGACATGATCCAGGACATCCAGGTGAAGACCGGCGGGTCTGACGCGGCGACGCCGATGGGCACCGGCCTGGGCATCAACGTCATCACGAAGAGCGGCGGCAACAGCTTCCGGGGAAGCGCGGGGTTCGCGTACCAGCCGCTGGACTGGGCCTCCGACAACACGCACCACAAGACGATGTACAAGCCGGCGCCTCCGCTCTCGAACTACGTCCTCTGCCCCAACGGCGAGTGTGTGTCCACCGGGGGCACGCCGGTGCAGGCGGACGTCAAGCAGTTCGACGGGTCGTTCGGCGGCCCGATCAAGCGCGACCGGATCTGGTTCTTCGGCTCGTTCCGGCAGTCCCGAGTCGAAACCTCGATCAGCCGCACCGAGAAGGCCAAGAACGACATCCAGTCGGTACTACCCGGCCAACGAGCTGTTTCCCCAGCAGATCAAGGGCTATCAGCCCTACGTCAAGATCACGAGCCGGCTGGGCAGCGGCCACGAGTTGTCGGGGTTCTGGCAACAGGACCGGACGCACGGCCAGAGCAACTGGTACTACTACTTCGATCCCATCAACCTGTACTCCAACGGTGGGAACGTGTTCAGCGGCAAGCTCACCTCGTCGTGGAGCTCCAAGCTGACGACCACCTTCTCGGCGGGCTACAACGACAAGCGGGGCAACGACGCGGACACCTACAAGGCGTTCGGATTCGAGGCGGAAGGACCGAACATCGAGGTCTACCAGGGAACCAGCATCGCGGGCGGGCTCATCACGGGGAACAACCTGATCCTCGAAGGCGGCAACGTGGACTGGCGCACGCTCGTGCCGTGCTCGCTCTGGCTGGTACGCGGCGATATGACGTACTACCAGGATGGCTGGGCCGGTTCGCACGAGTTCGCGGCGGGCTTCTTCATGGAGCCCCAGAACGTCTACGACGAGGTGCGCTCCTACTCGAACGACGGGTTCTACCAGCGAGTACCGGTACGCCGGTCGACGCCAACAACCCCTCGCTCGGCACGCGGCCGTTCCGCCGTTATTACGCCAGCCCGACCGAGCTCCAGGCGCGCAAGGCGCGCGACAGCAACTACGCGTTCTACGTGCAGGACAGCTGGAAGCCCGGTGCCCGCCTGACGGCGAACATCGGCATGCGGTTCGACTACGTCAAGCGCAAGGACCTGGTCAAGAACATCACGCGCCAGGAGTCCTGGATCGTGCAGCCCCGGCTGGGCGCGACCTACCTGCTGACGAAGGACGCCAAGAACGTGCTGCGCGCCGGCTGGGCACGGCTGGGCGAGCAGGTGATGGGCCGTGACGGGGTGACGACCTTCGGCGCCGGCGACGCGGTTTCGACCCGCATCCTCTACGACAACAACCTGGACGGCGTATTCGAAACCGAGACGTCCTCCCCCGCGACGACCGGCACGGTGGCCGCGGCGCAGATCGACCCCGACCTGCATCAACCCTACCTCGACGAGTTCGTCGTCGGCTTCCGGAAGCAGTTCGGGTGGCAGATAGGACTGGACGCCGCGTACCACAACCGCGTCTACAAGGACATGTGGGCGGTCGTCGACATCAACGGCTACTGGCCGAGCGCGCCGGGACAGCCGTTCGGCGGGTTCGGCAGGATCGATCCCAACCAGGGCATCATCGAGCAGCAGACCAACAACACGTGGAGCACGCTCAACTACCAGGCCCTGGAGATCACCGTAACCAAGAACATGTCGCACCATTTCCAGCTCATGGCCGGCGTCACCCGGCAGTGGCACAAGATGGACGGGACGTGGAATCCGACCGATCGCGCGGGCTACCTCCAGCCCGACCACTTTGCCAACAACGCCAACCTCTACATGCCTCGCGGCAACAACGATCGCGACTCGCTGCCCGACACCGGCAACGCCCTCAGCTACGGCCCGACCTGGATGAAGTACCGCGGGAACGCGAGCGTCGTGTGGCAGGCACCGTGGGACATCACCGTAGCGGGGAGCGTGACGTTGCAGGCGGGACCCTGGTCTGGATCGCCGCTCTACCGGCTGGCGGCCAACGATCCCGATGTTTCGCGGTACGGCCCGTCCACCTTCACGCTGGCCAACGGTACGACCGCATCCAACCCCCTCTATACCCGCAACCGCTACGTGTTCGGCAACCGGGGTGAAGGACAGATCCAGGCGCCGTCGATCAACACCGTGGGTCTGAAGGTCGGCAAGATCTTCAGGGTCGAACCGCTACTCGTTCGAGATCGCGGGCAACGTCTTCAACCTGCTCAACGCCGGCGACTACACCCAGTTCAACTACACGAGCGCGTACCAGACCTGGAGCTCGAACTTCCTGTTGATGGCCAACCAGCAGCCGGCGCGCGCGTTCCAGCTGACCCTCGTCGGCCGCTTCTGACACGCGGCGGCACCGCGCATCGGTGCGGCCGTACCTTGGACCGGGAGCGCTTCCATTCGGGGAGACGCTCCCGGTCTCCCCCCAAGCGGGCCTGCCGATCCGCCTCGCCTTCGTCGCAACTCTGCCCGACGACTCGAGCGGCCTGGATCCGACAGGATCCCGATAGTCCTTGACACGACGCGAAAAGCTGGTACAACTCCGCAGGTCACTCATCCGCTCGCAATCCAAGCCCCCAACCGACCGCGCGTCGTCGGCGTCCACTCGTGTTCCTGGAGGAGGGGGCTATGCTGCGTGGGTTCCCGCGTGTCGTTTTGGTGCTCGCGCTCGTGATGGCTGCTGCCACCGCTGTGGGGGCACAGTCCACGTCGTCGATCTCGGGTGTCGTCCGCGACACGGCCGCCGGCGTCGTGCCCGGCGCGACCGTGATCGTGAAGGACGACAATACCGGCCGGACCTTCGAGACGGTCACCAACGCCGAAGGAGTCTATTCCGTGCCGGCGCTGCAGGCCGGGTCCTACAGCGTGACCGCGGCGCTGACCGGGTTCAAGACGGCCGAAACGAAGGGCATTCGGCTGGCCCTCGGTCAGCCGATCACCATCAACCTCACGCTCGAAGTCGGCTCCCTCGAGGAGACCGTGACCGTCACGAGCAGCGCCGAGCTGGTCAACACCGAGACGGCGACCGTGGCGGCCACGCTCAACGCGGACCAGCTGAACCGGATGCCGACACCGACGCGCAACGCGCTGAACGCGTTCACGTTCCTGCCGGGCGTCAACACGACCACGACCAACCGCGAGTCGACGATCAACGGCCTGCCGGAGTCGTTCCTCAGCATCACGCTCGACGGCGTGAGCAACAACGACAACTTCACCGCGTCCACCGACGGCTTCTTCGCCTCGGTCACCCCGCGACAGGATGCCGTCGAGGCGGCCTCCGTCACGCTCGCGGCCGCCGGCGCCAGGTCGGCGGCGGGGCGGGCGCCGTCACGATGGCGTTCCAGACGCGGTCGGGCGGGAACCGGTTCTCGGGCAGCGTCTACGAGTACTTCCGCGACCCGAGCCTGAACTCGAACTACTACTTCAACGAGATCAACGGCCTGCGCGAAGAACGAGGTCAAGCTGAATCAGTACGGCGTACGTTCCGGCGGCCCGATCGTGATCCCCGGCCTCTACGACGGCCGAAGCAAGGCGTTCTTCTTCTTCCACTACGAGCAGCTCCGCTTCCCCAACAGCTTCACGCGCACGCGCACGGTGCTGAACCCCGCGGCGCTCAACGGCATCTTCCGCTACCAGTGCGGCACGGGTACCTGCGAGGTCAACGTCCTGGAGCTCGCCGCGAAGAACGGCCAGATCTCGGCCAAGGACCCGATGGTGATGTCGCTGCTCGGGAAGATCGAGTCGTCGATGACGACGACCGGCAGCCCGCAGCGCGACGTCGGACCCGCTGCTGGACCAGTACGTCTGGCACAGCCCGGGCAAGCTCTTCGAGCACCAGCCGACGATCCGCCTCGACTACAACCTCACGAACAGGCACCGGTTGAGCGGATCGTTCTCCGTCATCACGGCCACGCGCGACCCGGACTACCTCAACGCCGCCGACAGCCGCTTCCCGGGCGCGCCGAACTACGCGGACTTCACTTCCACCCGGCCGCTCCTGTCGGTGTCGCTGCGGTCGGCGCTGACGAACAACGTCGTCAACGAGATCCGGCGGGGCTCACGGCCTTCTACGGCTACTCGCGGTTCGGGTCCGACAGGACCAATCGGGCACGCAGAGCTTCGCCGACCAGGGCGGGTTCGCGATCGACTTCGATGCCGACCTCGGCCTCACCAACTGGTGGAATCGAACGCCCCGACCTGGCGCGCGGCGCCGACCTTCAGCATCGACGAGAACCTGACGTGGCAGCGCGGCGACCACACGTGACGTTGGGCGGGTCGGTCCTCATCAACACGTCCGAGGAGAACGGCAAGCAGGTCGTTCCCGGCATCAACCTCGGCTTCAACACCAACAACGATCCGGCCGTCCCGCTCTTCAACACCACGAACTTCCCGGGCGCCTCGTCGGGCCAGCTCACCGACGCGCGCGCGTTGTACGCGCTGCTGACCGGGCGAGTGGGGGCGGTGACCGGCCAGGCGGCGCTCGACCCGGAGACCAACGAATACACGGCATTCGGCACCCGGGTCGCGGGAGGGCAAGATCGGCGTCTACGGCGCGTTCCTGCAGGATTCCTGGAAGGTCACGCCGGAGCTGACCCTCACGGGCGGCCTTCGCTGGGACGTCCAGACGCCGTTCTCGGCGAGGAACAGCACGATGTCCGCCGCGACGCTGGCGAGCGTGTGCGGCATGTCGGGGCTCGGCGACGGCGGGATGTACAGCAAGTGCAACTTCCTGGCGCCAGGATCGACGGGCGGGGCGGTCCCGGAGTTCATCCAGCTCAAGACGGGCACCAACGGCTACGAGACCGACTGGAACAACCTCGCCCCCTCGGTCAGCGTCGCGTGGCGGCCGAACGTGCAGGACGGGCTTCCTGCGGGCGCTCCTGGGCGACCCCGACCAGGCGACGTTGCGCGCCGGCTGGTCGATTGCCTACGAGCGCCAGGGGATGGGGATCTTCACCGGCGTCTACGGGCCGAACCCGGGCAGCATTCTGTCGCTGAGCCGCAACGAGAACACGGGCCTCGTCCCGCCCGGCGAAACCTGGCCGGTCCTCCTGAGCCAGAAGAACCGCCTGTATAACCAGACGTTCCCCGAGAGCCCGACGTACCCGATTGCGGTGCGTGCCAACAGGGCCGACAGCATGTACGCCTTCGCGCCCGACATCCAGATCGGGCGAGCCCAGACCTGGAACGTCGGGTTCCAGCGCGCGCTCAGCAAGGACATGGCGGTCGAGTTCCGCTACGTCGGCACCAAGGGGACCAACCAGTGGTCGCAGCTGGACTGGAACGACATCCGGGGTGAGAACCTCGTCGCGAACGGCTTCATGAACGAGTTCAAGTCGGCCATGGCCAACCTGGCCGCGAACAACGTGGCGGGCGGGAGCCGGGCGGGCTCGTTCGCCTACTTCGGCCCAGGCACCGGCACCAACCCGCTGCCGATCTACCTGGCGTATTTCAACGGCCGCACCGACGCGACGAACCCCGCCGCCTACACCGGCGGGACCTCGTCGTGGGCGAGCACGACGTTCGCGGCCCGGCTGTCCCCGGCCAACCCGGTCCCCGTGACGGCGGCAGGCGACCTCGACGGCAACTCCACCCGCCGGTCCAACGCGGCCAAGGCGGGAGTGCCCGCCAACTTCTTCGTGGTCAACCCCGACCTGGACGAGGTGTGGGTGTACGACAGCGGGGCCTTCAGCGACTACCACGCGCTGCAGATCGACCTGCGGCGGCGCCTGTCGCGCGGCCTGTCGGCCAACATCAACTACCAGTACGCGATCGAGGGCGGGTCGGCGTTCGACGGCTTCAGCTACGGCCGCGCGATGTCCACCTCCGAGAACGTGCGCCACGCCATCAAGGGGCAGTGGGACTGGACGATCCCGGTCGGTCGCGGCGAGCGGTACGGCAGCAACATGGGCAAACTCCTCAACGCGGTCGCCGGCGGCTGGAGCTTCAACGGCGTCGCGCGAATCCAGCAGCGCGCGGTGGACCTCGGCAACGTGCGCCTCGTGGGGATGACGCACAGCGAACTCCAGGACATGTTCAAGTACTACTACACGACCAACGCGACGTCCGGCCTGACCGAAGTCTGGATGCTTCCGGAGGACGTCAGGCTCAACACGCGCCGGGCCTACAGCGTGGGAACCAACACCCTCGACGGGTACTCTGCCAGCCTTGGGGCGCCGCAAGGGAAGTACATCGCGCCGGCAAACTCGGGCTCCTGCGTCCAGGTCAGGGCGGGTGACTGCGCGCCGCGGGACACGATCCTGACGACCCCGTGGTTCGTCCGCTTCGACGTCGGCTTCACCAAGCGTTTCCCGATCAAGGGCCCGATCAACATCGAGGTACGTGCGGACATCCTGAACCTGTTCGACAACGTCAACTTCAACCCGGTCGCCAACCCCGCGGGCGCCGGTGCGACGATCTTCCAGGTGACGACCGCGTACCAGGACATGAGCAACACGTACGATCCGGGCGGCCGGATCGGCCAGTTGATGATTCGGTTCAACTGGTAGCAGCTGGCAGCTGGCAGCAGGCAGCTGGCAGCAGAAGACGCTGCCGGCTGCCGCCGCTGGCGACAGGCGGGAGGCGGAAGGCGGATCGAGTTGAGAAGGGTGTTGGCTCGAGGGAGGCTGCCGTTTGGCTTCCGCTTCCACGCGTTTCATCATCGTCATGCTGGCCGCGATCGCGGGGACCGCGGCCAGCCGCGGCGCCGGCCCGTCCCTCCCGCAGGCGCCGCCTGCCCGCTTTGCCCCGCGATTGGCCGTGGACTTCGGTGCCGTCCTCGCCGATGGCACGCCGGTCGGCGACCTCCAACCCGGCGAGATTGAGATCCGGCTGAACGGCCACGCGAGGAAGGTCCTCGGGCTTCGTCGCGTCATCACCGTGCCGGCCTCCGCCGGCGCGCCAGGACCGGGCGCCGGGCCCGGCCAACTGCCGGCTCCCTACGCCACGAACGAGGGAGTGCCGATCGGGCGCAGCTTCGTCATCCTCGTGGACGAGCTGTCATTTGTCGCGGGGCGGGAATCTCTTCTCAGGAACAGCGTCGAGGGCCTGCTGCGGCATCTCACGCCGGCCGACCGCACGCTGGTCCTCGCGCTGCCGTACGGCGGCGTGAAGGCGCCGTTCACCGCGGATCGCGAGCGCATCAGGCAGGCGATGGCGTCGCTGATTGGGCAGGGTGAGCGCGGCGAAACCGGGTCCGGGATGGCGGAGCGGACCCGGACGTTCCTGGAGACCCTCCAGGCGTTCCTCCAGGGCCAGGCCGGCCGCAGGACGCCGCTGACGGTGATCCTCTTCACGGCCGGCCTTGCGGCGCCGCGCCGCGACGCCCCGATGGCCCTTCCCCCGGGCAGGGGCGAACTGCTGGTAGACCACTTCAAGTGGATTGGCGAGGCCGCCGGCGCGGCGCGCGCGAACTTCTACGTGCTCGCAGCCCGCCGATATCAAAGTGGACGCCGCTGGCTGGAAGGAGACGATTGCCGGCAGGGATTACCTCGGGTCCGACAACCCGCTCGAGGGCATCGAGCACCTGGCCGGCGTCACCAAGGCGCGCCCGGCTGCCGCTCGACGCGACGGGCACCGACGCCGCTCGCCCGTGTGGCCCTGGAATCGTCCGCGTATTACGTGGCGGACCTCGAGCCGGAGACCCCGCGAGGTCCTAGGCCGGAGCCGGCCGATGGACGTGCGCGTGACCCGCCCCGGCGTCACGGCGCGCGCAAGGCCCCTGATCACATTTCCCTGATGCCGGCGCGGCGCTCGGCCAGCCGGCCTGCTCGAGGACGTCCTCCTGGCCGGCGATGCCCAGACCGAGGTGCCCCTGCGCGCGGCGGGCTTCGTCGTGCGCGAGAGCCAGGACCGCCTTCGCGTGGGCGTGCTCGTGGAGCCTGCCGACTCCGCCCTGCCCCTGGCCTCCGCCGCCGCTGTCCTCGTCGAGCCCAACGGCCAGGTTGCCGCCCGCTGGACGGCCTCCGACGCGGCCCAGCGGCCGCTGCTCGGCGCGATGGCTGCGCCGCCCGGCACCTACCGGCTCCGCGTCGCCGCGATCGACACGCCGGCCGGGCCGGCGCGGTGGACCAGGTCGTCGAACTGCGACTGGCCTCGGTCGGACCGCTCTCGCTCGGCTCCCTGATGCTCGGCGTGTCGCGGCCCGAGGGCGTTGTAGCCGCAGCTTGAGTTCGGCCAGGAACCCGCCGCGATCGCCTCGTTCGACATCTACGGCGGCGAGGCCGGTCTCGGGCTGTCAGCCACGCTGGAGCTGGCGCGCCAGGTCGAGGGCCCGCCGCTCGTCACCCTGCCGCTCGCGCTCTCCCGGGCAGGCGAGGGCCGCGTGGTGGCGACGGCGACCGTGCCCCTCGGCGCCCTCGCACCGGGCGACTACGTCTTGCGGGGCGTCATCAGGCTCCAGGACGGATTGGCCGGCAGCGTCACCCGGACGCTCCGCAAGACGGCACCTTCTTCCTCGAATTCCTCCGCGACTTCGATGAGTAAGCCACTGCACCCCCCTCGGCCGGGGCTCGGTGACCCCACGAGGCGAGCGAGAAGTAAACGCCAAGAGCTTGCCGGCCAACGGCGCCTCTCGCCGCGTCGTCTAAGGCTTTGTAGACCGGCGGCGCGGGTGGGGCTATGAACTTCCTGATCTCCATGTTCTCGGGCTTCCTCCACGACCTCCGTTACGGCCTGCGGCAGTTCAGGCGCAGCCCGGCACTGGCGGCGGTCGTCGTCGTGTCGTTGGCGCTGGGCATCGGCGCCAATACCGCCACCTTCAGCGTCGTCAACGCGGTGATGCTGCACGACCTGGCGATTCACGAGCCGGGGCGCCTGGTGGTGCTGCAGTACGTGGAGCCGGAGGGCGGCTTCGCTGGTCCGCTGGACCACAGCCACAGCGGCCGCGGCAGCCGCGACTCCGCTGGTCGATCGGTCGGGCTTTCAGTCTCCTGGCCTGCCTTCTCTTACCTGGCGGCCCGTGCCCGATTGTCCAGCGTCGCCGGGTTCGTCCCCCTCGGCATGTTCGACAAGCCGACGGCCATCGTGAGGGGAGAGCCCATGTTCCTCGACGGGGACATGGTCACCGCCGGCTACTTCCCGGCGCTTGGGATCGTGCCGGTGCTCGGACGCGGGATCGTGCCAGACGACGAGAAGCCGGAGGCGCCGCGGGTGGGCGTCATCAGCGACCGTTTCTGGGACCGGGCGTTCGCCCGGAGCCGCGACGTGCTTGGCACGTCCATCCTGCTGAACGGCGTTCCGGTGACCGTGGTCGGTGTGGCCCCCGCGTCGTTCACCGGCCTCGAGAACGGCCGTTGCCCCGACATCTACATTCAGATGGGGCCTCAGACCGGCCTGACGCCGTGGGGCGTTCGGCCCAACGGCGACCCGCAGGTGGTCTTCGCCGCGCACGACTACTGGTGGCTGCAGGTCGTGGCACGCCTCGCGCCGGGGGTGACCGTCGAGCAGGCGCGCGCCGAGCTGGACCGGCTGTTTCGCGAGAGCCTGCTCGCGGCCGTCGATTCTCCGGTCCCTTCGTCGAAGCTGCCCTCCGTGGCCTTGACGCCTGCCGCCGACGGACTGAACGCGGTTGGCCGGCGCTTCTCGAAGCCTCTGGCGGTCCTGGCGGTGGTCGTGGGCCTGGTGCTGCTCGTCGCGTGCGCGAACGTGGCCACGCTGCTGCTCGCGCGCGGAACCAGCCGGCGGAAGGAGATGGCGGTGCGCCTGGCAATGGGCGCCCCTCGCGCCCGCGTGATCCGGCAACTGCTGGCGGAGAGCCTGCTGTATGCCGCCGGCGGGGCGGCGCTCGGGCTGTTGCTGGCGGGCTGGGGAGGCCGCACCCTGCTGGTCCTCCTCACGCAAGGCCGCGAGCCGATCCCGATCGACGTCGGGCTCGATCGCCTGGTCCTCGCCTTCACCGCCGGCGTCGCGCTGCTGACAACGCTGCTGTTCGGCCTCGCCCCGGCGGTTCGCGCCACACGGCTGGATCTCGGTTCCGACCTCAAGGAGAGCGCGGCAACGGTCTTCGGCGGCGGTTCCCGGCGCTTCAGGGGTGGGAAGGGCCTCGTCGTCGCGCAGATTGCCCTGTCGCTGCCCCTCGTGGTCGGCGCGGGCCTCTTCCTGCGCACGCTCTCAAACCTGGAGCACCAGCGCCTCGGGTTCGATCCCGACCGCATCCTCGTGTTCGGGCTGGATCCGACGAAGGCCGGGTTCAAGGACGCGCGGCTGCTCGCGGCGTTTTCGGAGGTCCAGGAGCGCGTGGCCGCGCTGCCCGGCGTGCGGGCGGTCAGCGCTTCGAGACTCGGCCTGATCACGGGCTGGGTCAACAACGGCCGGATTTCGCTGGAGGGGGGACCGGCCGGTGTGGACGCCCGGGGCCCCAGCATTCACTGGAACCAGGTCACGCCGGGGTTCTTCACGACGATGGGCATGGAGTTGGTGCTGGGCCGGACAATCGAGGGTCGCGACACGGCCGACGCGCCGAACGTGGCGGTCGTGAACCTTGCACTGGCGGAACGGGTCTTTCCCGGCCAGAACCCGATCGGTCGGCGGTTCTGGTTCGGCCGCTCGCGCGAGGGCCAGCCGGTCGAGGTCGTCGGCGTCGTGCGCGACGCCAAGTACTCGAGCCTGCGCGCGCCGGCTCCCCCGACCGCTTACGTCCCGTATAGCCAGAGCCGGACGCCGCTCAGTGGGATGGTGTTCCAGGTGCGCACGATAGGCGACCCGATTGCACTCGCCGGCAGCGTCCGGAAGATCGTGTCGGACATCATCCCGGGAGTCCCGTTGGCGGACGTCAAGACCCAGGCGCAACAGATCGAGGATTCGCTAGGGCAGGAGACGATGTACGCGCGCCTGTTCAGCCTGTTCGGCTTGATGGCGCTGCTGCTGGCGTGCGTGGGGCTCTACGCAACGATGTCCTACTCGATCGGGCGTCGCACCCGCGAGATTGGCATCCGCATGGCGTTGGGGGCCGCCGGGGGCCGTGTGCTGGGCGGCGTCCTGCTCGAGACTGTCGTGATGGCGCTCGTCGGCATCGCCGCTGGAACTGCGCTTGCCCTCGCCGGCGGGACGTTTCGTCCGCAGTCTGCTCTTCGACGTCACGCCGGTGGATCCGCCGACGCTCGCGGCGGCGATCGTCTTCATGTTCGCGGTCTCTCTGGCCGCCGGCTACCTGCCCGCGCGCCGCGCGTCACGCCTGGACCCGCTGCGCGCGCTCCGGGAGGAGTGAACAGCGCCGGCGAAAGGGCGGTGGGCGGCCGGCAGGTGGCGGGGCGAGCCTACTGCTCTGAATCCTCCACGGTGACAGCATCCCCGCGGAGCGGCAGCCGCACCGTCACCGTCGTCCCCTTGCCCTCGCCGTCCGCGATACTGACGGTCCCGCCGTACCGTTCGACCACCTCCTTGACGATCAGCAGGCCCAGGCCGCTGCCGGGCGCGAGGGCCGTTGCTTCCGGTGCGCGGTAAAGCGGTTCGAACAGTCGCGTGCGCGCCTCCTCCGAGATGCCGATGCCTCCGTCGGAGACGACGATGCGCGCGCCGTCGGCCTCCGTCTCGACGCGGACGAGGATCGGTCCGCCGCGCCCGTACTTGACCGCGTTCTCGAGGAGGTGATCGAGCGCCAGTTCGAGATCGGCCGGGGCGATCGTCGCGACCACGGCGTTCGCCGTCGACTGCAGCGCCAACGAGCCGCCGCTTGCCCGAGCCGAACGCTCCAGGCGACCGCACGCGACCCGCGCGACGGCGCAGATGTCCGTCGGTTCCGGCGTCCAACGGTTCGAGCGGAGGGCCTGGAGGTCCATGAAGTCGTCAACGAGTGCCTGGAGGCACGCGAGACGTTGCTCGATCCGGGCGAGGAGGTCCGCCTGGGGAGGCTGCAGCTCGCCCAGGTGTCCCAGGACGAGGAGGGACAGCATCGTCCGCGCCGTGGCGAGAGGGGCATGGAAATCGTGGGCGACGAGGCGCAGAAACGCCGGGCCGTCGACCGCCGGAGTCGGTGGCTGGCGGACGTCGATCGAACCTCCCGAGGGCGCGGCCATGGGCGCGTCTCCTGTCTGCCCGCGAGGGCCGCAGCAAGTGGCGGCCCGAGACTCGCGGCGTGCCGGCGACCCTCTTTGACCCGTGGCGCCGCCCTTATGTGGCGGCCCGAGAGGGTTCCTTCCGCAGCAGTGCGTCGATCGTCGCAAGCAACTGGTCGGCCGGCACCGGCTTCTCGAGGAATGCGTCCACGGGCAGCGAATCCTCCCGCGGGCCGAAGCGGTGCGCCGTCGTCCGGTGGATTGAGGTCAGCACGAGGAGCGGGATGTGGCGGTACGCCGCGTACGCGGACGTGTCGTCCGGATCCCGAAGGGTCTGGGAGAATCTGAATCCCTCGGTATACCGGTCCATCATGACGTCGAGGATGATGAGATCGGGGCTGTCGTCCTTCACGCACTGCAGCCCCTGCTCGCCGTTGCGCGCGGACAGGAAGCGGTGTCCGCGCGCTTCCAGCAGCATCCTGATCGCGTTGACCAGGTCCGCGTCGTCGTCCACCATCAGGATCGTGGCCATAGCCGCTGCTCCTCCCTGTGTCGAGTCAGAGAATCGGCCCGCCCGGGTCCCGTCGCGCGCGAGGAGTGTTCGATGGCGGCAGCCTAGCGCAGAAGTTGTCAGCGGGCAAGAGCCTCCGGCCGCTTCGGGGAGCCGGGGCGCGCCAGCGGCGCTTTCGGGAACCTGGCGACGACCGTCTAGAGCGGCGCGGCGAGACACAGGGTGATCTTCCTCGTCGTGGTTCGCCTCCGGGTTGGTCACGGCTTCGCCAGGAGCCAGGGGCCTTCTTACCGTAGCTTGAAGTCCGGGGGCGGGCAGCCCCCGTCGTCTCCGTTCCAGCAGAACGTGCACAGTCGCTCGCGCGGCAGGCCGATGGCGGCGATCATGTCGGGCAGCCGCTGGTACTGGAGCGTCGTCAGGCCGAGGCGCTCGCGGATGCGCTCCACCATCGCGGCGTAGCGCGCGCGATTCGGGATCCGCGTACTCGTCCGAGGTGCGACGTTGGCGTCGCCCTCGATTTCCTTGACCGCCTGGCGGGCCGCCAGATCCAGCTCGGACCGCGAGCGCGAGAAGTTGAGGAACCGGCAGCCGTGAACGCAGCGGCGGGCACGCGGGACGCATGTGCACCTCGCGCGCGCCGTGGTCGAACACCCGCGTGATGATGTCGCGCAGCTGGGTGCCGCGCACGATCGAGTCCTCGCAGAAGAGGATGCGCTTGCCGGCGATCAGGTCGCGGATCGGGATCAGCTTCATCCGCGCCACCAGGTCGCGCACGCGCTGTTCCTGCGGCATGAAGCTGCGCGGCCAGGTGGGCGTGTACTTGACGAACGGGCCGGCGGTAGGGCACGCCGGACTCGGTCGACGTAGCCGATGGCGTGGCCGATTCCCGAGTCCGGGATCCCGGCCACGCAGTCCACCTCCACGTCGTCGCGCGCGGGCCAGCGCCTCGCCGCAGCGGTTGCGAGCGCTCTCGGTGTTCACGCCCTCGTAGGTGGAGGCCGGGTAGCCGTAGTAGATCCACAGGAACGAGCAGATCTGCATGCGGTCGCCGGGCGGCGCGACCGTCTCGACGCCGTCGGGCTCGACGCGCACGATCTCGCCGGGGCCGAGATCGCGGACCGGCTCGTAGCCGAGGTTCGGCAGCGCGCTGCTCTCGAGCGTCACCGCGCAGGCGCCCTCCCGCCGGCCGATGACGACGGGCGTCCGGCCGAGGCGGTCGCGGGCGGCGTAGAGCGCGTCGGCGGTGAGCAGCGAGCATCGAGCACGAGCCCTCGATCTGCTCCTGCGCCCACGCGGATGCCGTCGACGAGCGTCTCCTGCTCGTTGATCAGCGGTCGCCACGAGCTCCGTGGGGTTGTACTCGTTGCCCTTGAACTCGCTCAAGTGCGTCCGGCGGCTCGAGAGCGCCTTCTGCGACCAGCGCGTCGAGGTTGTTGATGCGGCCGACGGTGGCGAGCGCGTACACGCCGTGGTGCGACCCGATGACCAGCGGCTGGTCCTCGTAGTCGCTGATCACGCCCGAGGCCCAGGCGGCCCTGGTGCTTCGACAGCTCGTCCTCGAACTTGGTCCGGAACGGCGCGTTGGTGATGTCGTGGATGGTGCGCTTGAAGCGGCCTTCGCCCGTGCGTGACCATCCCGCCGCGCCGCGTGCCGAGGTGCGAGTGATAGTCGGTCCCGTAGAAGAGATCCGCGACGCAGTCGGTGCTGGACGCCACGCCGAAAAACCCGCCCATTTGCGCCTCCTCGATTGCGGTGGAGTATACCTTCGGAATGCAGAATGCAGAACGCAGAATGCAGAATGGAGAATGCTGGGTGCGGAATAGACAGAACGCCGACGACAACGACCGACGGCGGGAGGCGGAGGGGGATCTGTCGTTGGGCTGAAGGAGGTCGGGATCCATCTCCGTTTCTCAGGCGGCGGAAATGGGTCCCGATCGCATAGGTTCCCGGATGTGGTGGCGGCCTGTCAGACGGCGGTCATTCCCGTATTGGAAGGCGGGCGAGACCACACCGAACGAACGGTCGGATCTCTCGTGGGAGGGTGCGCGTTCGCTTCACGTTCTCCGGCGTGCGCTTGCCCGGAGCCACGCCCGCGCCTCCCGGTGCCACGGGCAAATCCGCTCGAGTTCCTTCCAGTACCGTCGCGAGTGGTCCGGGTGGTGCAAGTGGGCCAGCTCGTGCAGGAGCACGTAGTCGCGCACCGATGGCGGCACCTGGATCAGGCGCCAGTTGAGGGAGATCCTTCCGGACGGGGAACACGAACCCCACCGGCTCCGCTGGTCCCGCACGGTGACGCCCGCCACCTGGAGGCCCAGTGGGGCTGCGAGATCCAGCAGGCGGCGGGGAAGAGCGGAGGCGGCCAGCCGGCGCAGGTACGTTTCAATTGCTTTGACCAACCCCGCGGCTCCGGCGGCCGGGTTGGGCACGCGCACCTCGTGGTCCGCGAACCGGACGGCACCCGGCTGGCCCGCCGTTGCCGGCGTGACCGGCCACTCGTGGCCGTCGAGCAGAACGCGATCCTCCCGCACCCACCCGCCGGCCGCCTGCTGCACGGCCGCGCGGTACCGCTCGCGCTGAATCCAGTCGATCTTCTCCCGGACGAACCGCACGGCCTGTGCGCGGCTGCCGCCGCGCGGGATCGTCGCCCGCACGCCACCGTCCGGCTCGACACGAAGCAGGTACTGCCGCGCCCCCGGGTGCCGGACGAAGGTGACCGTGACGGCCCGGCGGCCGACCACGATCACCTCGCGCGCCGGGGCACCCCTCGTCTGGCGGGGCGGCAGCAGGGGAAGACGGAGCTGCATCTCACGCCGTGTGCGCCTCGACGTCGATGGTCAGCGACCCTCGAAGCGCGTTGGACACGGGGCACCCGCCTTCCGCCTCCCGGGCCACGGCCGCGAAGGCCGCCGGCTCGATGCCCTGCAGCCCCTCGGCGGTCACGACCAGGTGCGAGGACTGGATCTTGATGCCGTTCTCGAGCAGCGCCGTCACCGTCGCCCGAACCTGCAAGCGCCGGGCGCTGATGTTCTTCCGCCCCATCGCGCCGCTGAGCGCCATGGCGTAGCAGGACGCGTGGGCCGCGGCGATCAGTTCCTCGGGGCTGGTCCGGCCCAGGGGATCCTCGATGCGCGACGGAAAGGTGACGGGCAGCGTGAAGGCGCCCGTACCCGCACGGGCTTCGCCCGTTCCCTCACGCAGTGAACCCTCCCAGGTGACGTCGGCATGCCTGCTGAACGTGGGCATCGTGTCTGTCCTCCGGCGGTCGGGGGCCGCCCGGTATCCGGGTACCCGCGGGCGGCAGGCGGGGACCCCGGTTCAGGTGGAGGTCGGCCGTCACGTGACGGGCGCGACCAAATGCCGCCGTTGTGCTACGCATCATATGCTGTTACCATTTCTCTGGGAGTGCAAGCGATGCGCAAGGTTGCTGTGGCGGCGGCACTGGTGGGTGGCGCCGGTCTGGCGCTAGCCACGACCATCGACGGGCGGGAGGACGTGCGCCCGCGATCGGGCCCGGCGGCGGCGGCAACGTTCTCGCTCCCGGCCCGACACCTGCCCCTTGTCGGCGACCGCCGCTACACGATGCACGCCGGCGTCCGGCCGCTGGTGTTGTTCTGGATCCGCCGCGACAACGTCGGCAGCGCGCGGGTCGTGTTCCGGGAGGGGCCGAACGGCGCGCACGGGTGGGAGATGACCGTCGGGTCCGATCCGAACCGGGCCCCGCGCCGCACCAATCGTTGGGGGTACCTCTCGGAGGAAAGGAACCCGTCTGGAACCACGCTCGTGCTCGGGGTGATGAAGGCTTCCGACGAGGAGTCGCTCGAGGAAGCGAAGGGCAGCGTCGAGCGCGAGCGCCAGGCCGGAGGGTTCGTCTACAAGGCGATCCGCTCGGAGGTTGCCGGCGACACCGGCAAGACCGCGATCGCGCGCGTGACGGTGAACGAGGACCTCTCGTACCGGGACGTGGAGCAGTTGCTGCCTCGCGTTGCCGGCGAGATGCCCGGCGAGCGCATCTTCCGCCTGCCGGAAGGCACGCGGGGGGGCTACCTGGGCACGATCGCGGAAATCGTGAAGGCCAGCGTCGCGTGGCACTCGAGCCGGACGGGGCCGCGCCCCGACGGCCGCCGGTTCAAGTACATCTACAACGCCAAACCCTACGAGATGACGCTCGACCGAGTCGAAGTTCCGGGCCACGGCGACCTTCAAGGACCGTATCTTCAAGGAGATCATCGAGGGGCACTTCAGCGTGACGAACCAGACGACCGGGGTGAAGACCGACTTCCGGCTCGACTTCGGCACTGCTGCAGACCTGGCCGGGATTCCCGTCCACGTCATCTGGAAGCCGAAGTGGTGGATCGAGGTGGAGCTGGTGCTGGACCCGGCGGGCGTCTACTGAATGCAGAATGCACAATGCAAGATGCAAATGCCGCATGCACAATGCACAATGCAGAATTGCAGAGTGCACGCTGCCGGTGCAGTCGTCAGGCCTCGTCGCTCGCTTCCGGGGCACCGCCGGCGCGGGCGACGTCCTCCTGCTTCACGCGGTCTGCGTTGAAGCGGCCCGCCGAGGCCAGCATCTTGCCGAACACCTCGTCGAAGTCGAACTCAGTGGCCTTCGAGAAACGGATCGGGTTGAGGCGGGCGACGACGAACGGCTTGAGGTATGGGCTCTTCAGCCCCTTGTCCTTCAGGCGCTCGACGATCTGCGCCACGCGGGCGTCGAGCTCCAGGAGCTTGCCTGCCCTCGACTCGCGCACCGTGAGTGAGCGCGAAAGTGGCTGTTCCAGGAAGTCCTCGACGCGCCTCAGGATCGGCTGGTAGGCCCCGCCGCTGAACCGCGGGCGCTGTTCGTAGCAGAAGCCGAGCGTCAGGTAGGACGGCTCCTCGAGCTCGAACGCGAAGTCGCGCTCGACCGCCTTCGATCCGCGCGCCAGCTCGCGCGCCATCCGGATGGCTTCGAGCGATTTCTCCCGCAGGTTGTGCGCCTTCTCGGTGTTCAGCGCGAGGATCTTGAAGGCCACCGACGCGTCGGGCACGACGAGGGCGACGACCGCCCTGGCACCCAGCCGCTTCATGGCCTGCAGGCGGTGATTGCCGTTCGGCGTCCAGTAGCCGCCGTCCTGCCGCACGGCAACGATGGGGTCGAGGAAGAGCCCGAATCTTCTCGATTACCGTCATCAGGCGCTTGACGTGCGGTTCCGAGGCGTCGCGCTGGTACGGCGTCGGCTCCACGCGCTCGATTGGCAGTGCCGCGACGAGGATCTCGTGCCCGCCGAACGGATCGCGATACGACCCGAGCACCGCGCCGCCGTCGTCGCCCACCATGCGGCCCAACTCGGCGAGCGGTCCTGCCGGCTCCACCCGCGTCTCGACGGCGGTTGGCCCGACCGATGCCGCCTTCGCCTTCTTCCGGCGAACGACCTTCTTCTTGGCCATGATCCGAGTGTAAGCCCGGGCGGACTAGAATCGCATCAGGGAAGCCTTGCGGTGGGGTGGGAGGTTGCATGCTGCGCCGTCGTGGCTGCCTCGTCGTGCTCGGCGTTCTGCTGCTCGTGACGGTCGCCGCCGCGGTGCTGGTGCGAATGGCGCTCGATCCCGGCGCCCTCCGAACCCTGGCCGAAACCCGACTGAGCGAGGCGCTCGGCCAGCCGGTGACGATCGGCAGGATGAGACTGTCGTTCCTGCCGCCCTCGGTGGAGGGGAGTGAGGTCAGGATCGGCGCCGCGACCGGCCCCGGCGGACCGCCGGGTGTCTCTCTTCGCGCGGTGAGGATCAGGCCCAGGATCTCGTCGGTGTTCTCGTCGCCGATCGTGATCGAGCGGGTGGAGATTGTGGGCCTCGCCCTCGACGTCCGGCGCGACGCGGAAGGCCGGTGGCAGCTGCCGATTCCACCGCTCGCGGGCCGGGAGCATGAGGGTGGCGTGGACGCGAAGTCCGTGGCCCTCGACGTGAACGAGATCGTTCTGACGGAGGGCAGCGTCGTCATCTCCAGCGAGCGACGCGCCCGAGGAGGAACCGTCGCGGCCGCGACAATCCGCGACATCACCGGCTCGGTGCGGGCAGGCGGGGGCGAGATCACGATTCGACTCGTTGAACGCGGCGCTCGGCGGCTCGTCCCTGGCGGGGCGGGGCAGCATCGGGCCGGCCGGGATGAAGTTCTCCCTTACCTGGACGGCACTGTCGGCGAAGGACATCCCGGAAGTGTTCTCACTCCTCGGCGCCACGGCTCCAAAGGGCCTCGCGATCGAGGGCGACAAGCCGCTCACCCTCGATCTCACCGTCGATCGGGCAGGCCGCGTGGCTGCCACCGGCCGCATGTCTGCCAGCCGGGCGAGTCTCGACACGCTCATGCTCACGGCGCTCGAGGCGCCCTTGCGTTACTCGGGCCAGCAACTCGTGCTGGCGCCCCTCGCCTTCACCGCCTACGGCGGAACGTACCGGGGCCGGCTCACCGCGAGCACCGCTGCCGACCCGGCGACCTGGACCCTCGATGGTCTCCTGGAACGCGTGGACGTGAACCAGCTCGTGAGCTCCAACACGTCGGCCCACGGGGCCATCGAGGGGACGGGCCGCGTTCAGGCCAGCGTGCGCGGCAGCGCAGCCGATCCGGTGATGCGCACCGTACGGGGCACCGTGGCTACGAATCTCTCCGATGGCGCCCTTCACAACTTCCCGGTTCTGGCCGCCATCAACGCCGCGCTGAAGATCGGTGCGGGCGACGAGAAGGACCTCCGCTTCGACAGGTTGTCGGCGACCTGGCAGGTGGCGGACGCGCGCGCGACGACCAGCGACTTCATGACGGAGAGCGGGGAGCTTCGGCTGACGGCATCGGGAACGCTGGGGTTCGACCTCGCTCTCGACTTCCGTGGGATTGCGGCCTTCTCGAAGCCGAAGTCCGAGGAGTTGATCCGCCGCGTCAGGGAACTCGCGGGCCTGAGAAACCAGCAGGGCGAGATCGAGGTGCCCGTGACGGTCAGGGGCAGCGTCGGCGCGCCCGCGTTCGCCGTGGACGTTGCCGCGCTGCTGGAGAAGGCGGCCCAGGAAGAGCTGAAGCGACGGATCAAGAGGGCCATCGAGGGGTTCATCAAGAAGGACGGTTGACGGTTCACGGTCGAGAGTCGAGGTCCTGGCACGCCGTCACGCGTGCTGGACCGTCAACCCTCAACCCTGAACGGGAATTCGCTTGTCTTGACCACGAAGAACGCAAGGCACGAAGACCACAAAGCCTTGTGTCTTCGTGTTCTCTTGATCTTCGTGGTTTCGTTCGTCGTCAAGCGAAGCGAGTACTGGGACCGAGATCGGTGACCCGCCCCGCGGCGTTACCGTTTCGGCCGCAGCCCGACGATGCGCTTGATCAGCTCCGCGTCGTCCGGCAGCTGCTTGGCCGCCGGGAGGCGCGGAACCAGGTCCGCCCAGGCCGGCTCCCTGGCGAACACGTCCTGGAAGATCGGCACTGCCTCAGCCTCGCGCCCGATCGTGACGAGCGTGACGGCCTGCCAGAACGGAAGCTCCACGATCTCCGGCGCGAGCTTCGCGGCGGCGGCGTACTCCACCAGCGCGGCGTCCACGTTCTTCTGGCTCACCAGCTCGTCACCCTTGTTGGCGTGCGTGTACGCGCGCTGCAGGCGCACGAGGCGCCGCAGTTCCTTCAGCGGCTCCGCGTGATCCTCGACGCGCAGGTCGAACAGCCGATCCGCGCCCGCCCAGGCGCGGCCGGTCGATTTCGGCCCGACGATGAGGATCGCCGCCGACTGCCGCCCGCGCAGATCGCCGCCGGCGGCCTGCGCGGCGTCGAGGGCAGCCAGCAGACGCTCCGCCAAGTCCCCTTCGGTCCTCTCGAAGGCCTGCGCCATCGCCGGCCACACGCGGGCGTTGGCCATGATGTTCGCCTGGGCCGAGAACTGGCTGCCCGCCATGTGCCCGGCTTCCGCGATGCACAACTTGCCGGTGTGCGCGGCGACGCGGCCCTGCGCGTCCAGCATCGCGACCTGGCGCACCTCCCGTTCGCCGTCGGCGGAGAGCAGCCGCGCCAGCGCGTCCGGCGCGCTGACGCCCGACCGCATCAACTCCAGGCCCTTCGAGCCATAGCCCGGGTCGATGATCGACTGCGTCGCGACGACGCCCGTCCCCGCCTCGCCCCAGGTGACGACCGAGCCCACCGAGAACCAGTGCGACTGCACCGCCACGCCCATCTCGCCGGTCTTCGCGTCCCGGGCGACGATGGAATACGTGTGGACGACGGGGCCCGCGGCGGCGGGCGCCGCGGCGAATGCAAAATGCAGAATGCAAAACGCAAAATGGACAGCCAAGAGGGCCGGGAGAGCCGAGCGAGTCCTTGTCATGGAGCCTCCTGTCACATTTTGCCCTTCGGGTCCTCGATCTCGTTCCACGCCGGCGGCGTGACGCCGAGCAGGTGCTGCACGAAGAAGTCGTAGCGCTTGCGGTCCCCGTACGCCCCGCCGGACCCGTGGCCCGCGCCCGGGATCACCAGCAGGTCGAAGGCCTTGTTCGCCTTGATGAGCGCGTTGACGACCTGCATGGTGCTCGAAGGGTCGACGTTGGTGTCCAGCTCGCCGACGACCAACAGGACCTTGCCCTTGAGCCGCCAGGCGTTGTCCACGTTGGACGACTCCGCGTAGTGCGGCCCGAGCGGCCAGGACATCCACAGCTCGTTCCACCAGATCTTGTCCATCCGGTTGTCGTGGCACCCGGCGGCCGACACCGCCGCCTTGTAGAAGTCGGGGTGGAAGAGCAGCGCGGCCAGCGAGTTCTGCCCGCCCGCCGACGTGCCGTAGATGCCGACGCGGGCGATGTCGTAGTACCGGGTACTTCGCGGCGACCGCCCGGTGCCAGAGGATCCGGTCCGGGAAACCGGCGTCCTTGACGTTCTTCCAGGCCACGTCCTGGAATGCCTTGGACCGGTTCGAGGTTCCCATCCCGTCGATCTGAACCACGATGAAGCCCGGCTCGGCCTGCGCCTGCATCGCCGAGAACGCGGAGAACGACTTTGGAACGAACGACCCGTGCGGCCCTGCGTAGATGTTCTCGATCACGGGGTACTTGCGCTTCGGGTCGAAGTTGGTCGGCCGGTAAATGACGCCCCAGATGTCCGTCTTCCCGTCGCGGCCTTTCGCCGTGAACACCTCGGGCGGCTGCCACCCCGCCTTCTTGAGCTCGGCGAGGTCACCCCGCTCGAGTTCCACCACGAGCGACCCGTCGGACGTCCGCCGGATCTCGGATGCCGGCGCGAGGTCCACCCGGGACCACGTGTCCACGTAGTAAGTCCCATCGCCCGAGAGGGTCACCACGTGGTTCGCCTCGGCCGAGCTCAGGCGCGTCAGGTTCGAGCCGTCGAGGTCGATCCTGTAGTAGTTGACGAAGTATGGGTCCTGGCCGGGGTACATCCCGCTCGCGGAGAAGTAGACCTGGCGCTTGGCCTCGTCCACCTTCAGGACGCTCCTCACGGGCCATTCGCCGCGGGTGATCTGGTGCTTCACCGTCCCGGTGGGGCCATCGTAGAGGTAGAGGTGGTTCCACCCGTCGCGTTCCGACATCCACACGACCTCTTGACCATCGGAGAGGTCGTAACGGTACTTCTTGCCGGCGCCGGGGGACGATGCCTCGGTGTAGTAGAAGAAGGTCTTCGGCTCCTCCGAGATCACCGCGCGTGCCGAGCCCGTCTGCGCGTCCACCTCGATCACGCGGTAGACCTGGTGGCCGCGCTGGTTGTACTCGAATGTCACGGCCGACCCATCCTTGCGCCACTCCAGGCGGGACATGTCGTAGGGGTTCGGGAAGAGGGCGGGGGCGACGTCGATTTGCTTCTGCCCGTCGAGCTGGAACACGACGGGCTGCTCGAGATCCAGCTGGTCCCCGGGCTTCGCGTAGAACCGCGACGAGGACTTGGGCTGCAGCTGATCCTCCGGCGACGACTCGACGTAGTGCACCAGCCGGCGGTAGCCCGGGCGGACCCGGTACGTGGCCAGCTTCTTCGAGTCGGGCGACCAGGCGATGCTCCCGAGGTCGTAGCAGTTGCCCTCCGAGCCGTCCATGCTCAGCCTCGTGGTCGTCTTCGTGGCGAGGTCGCGAACGGCGAGGTTGTAGTTGAGGATGAACGCCTCGAGCTTCTTGTCGGGCGACGGCCGCGGCCGGTCCTCGGGTGACGGCGGGCTGCAGCGGGGCGGCGGCTGACGGCGCTCGAACACGCCGACGAGGTCGGTCCGTGAGCAGGCGTAGTCGGACAGCCCGCACTTCCAGGTCCCGCCCTCGAACCGGACCTCCAGGGCCTTCTCGTCGTCCACGAAGGCGATGGTGTTGAACGGAAGCGTGACGGGCGTGTACTTGCGCCCCGTTGCCTTGTTCAGCGTCTGCGCGAGGCGCTCGTGATCGAAAGCGGCTCGCCGCTCGCGGGTGGCGGCGTCAGCCAAGACGAACTCGTACCCGCCCTTGACCGACCGGCGATACCAGAGGCGGGTCGTCTTGCCGATCCAGTTTCCCGGTTCGGCCATCCCGACGGCCGCGGCCTCGTACTTCGGCCGAAGCGCGCCCGCGCGCTTGTAGTCGTCGGTCGTTCCCTGGCCGGTGGCCGCGACGGCAAAAAGCCCGGTCAGCGCGCCGGCAAGGATCAGTCCGGAAAGCAGACGTAATCGGCTCATCGCTCCCTCGTTGGACGTCATGTGAAGCAGGTCGATGGGGGGCGCCTGCATACGGCGGCGGTGGCCGCCGCCAGGGCGAGCCGAAGTATACGACGTTCGCGACCGCCCTAGCGCTACCGGCACGCCCCTTGCTGACTTCTCGATTCGGCCAGCGCGCTGTTGAGCCGTGTCAGAAGGTCCAGGTCGAGATGGCGGGTTTTTCTAGGTTTACCTATCCAGGACGTGACACACATGAGCCTCCACCGTTTGTACCGCGAGGTAGTAGGCCTTCTTATGGCCGGTCTGATGGCGGTGGCGGCGTCGCCCGCCGCCGCCCAGACCGAGCGCATGTACTTCCCGGCCGTCGAGAACGTCACCAACGTTCTGGTCCAACGCATTAATGCCGAGACGCAGCGCATCGACATGTCGGCCTGGTACCTGACCGAGGGGGCCATCGTCCAGGCGTTGATCGGGCGCCACCAGGCGGGAGTCCAGATCCGTTTGATCGGCGACCGGGGCTCGATCTTCGAGATCGATACGCACACCAAGAACGCGTTCTACCAACTGGCTGCCGCGGGAGTGCCGATCCGGCTTCGCTACAACCCCACGTGGTTCCCCGAAATCGTCCACTGGAAGGCGACCATTTTCGTTGGCCAGGGCGTGGTGGCGTTCGGATCCGCCAACTACACGCCGTTCGAACTGGCGCCGGCATCGTCCACCAACTACAAGGACGAGACGGTACTGTTCACGAACGACATCGACCTGGTACGGGCGTTCAAGACGAAGTTCGACCGGTTCTGGAACGATACGACGACCGAGCCGGAGAGCAAGGTCGGCGGGCCGCCCTACTTCCGCAACTGGGACTCGGCCTGCGCCGCGGAGAGCGCCTGCTCCGACTACAAGACGCTCTACCCGAACCCCGCGCTGATGGTCATCGACACCCGACGGCTCGAGCAGGACTGGCCGCTGCTGGATAATGCGGGGAACGTGATGGTCTGGGGGCAAGGGCCCTCGTTGAACAACCGTCTCGTGCAGGAGATCAACGACGAGTTCACCCGGGTGGACTTCGTCATCTACCGGCTGAACGTGAGCAACATCACACAGGCGCTCCTCTCGAAGCACCAGTCTGGAGTGCCGGTGCGCCTGATCATCGAGCCGAACGAGTACCGGAACAAGAAGTGGCCCGAGTTCTGGCTGACGCGCGCGTACATCGACAGCCTCTGGGCGGCGGGCGTCCCGGTGAAGTGGCGTATTCACGACGGGCTGACCCACATGAAGATGCTGGTGACGTCCGACTACGCCATGAACGGGTCGTCCAACTTCGCGGCCAGCTGGGAGCGCGACCACAACTACTTCGTGCCCGCCGCGACCAAGCCCGCGATTTACGGCGCGATGCGGGACCGCTTCCAGGCGATGTGGACCAACACGGCCGGCTTCGCCAACTTCGTTCCGGAGCCGCCGGATGCGCCGAGCCTCGTCAGCCCCGCCAACGGCAGTACCGGCGTTGCGACTACCGCGACGCTGACGTGGAACCGGGCGCCCTTCGCGACGAGCTACGACGTCTATATCGGCACATCCTCCTCGACCATGACGCGCGCGGGAAACGTGCCCGCGCAGCTCGTGCAAAACCCGCCGACTACCTATTCGTTCCAGGCGTCGCTGCAGGCGGGGACGACGTACTTCTGGCAGGTGGTCTCACGTACCAACGCGTCGCTCGTTGCCTCGTCATCCGTTCGGAGCTTCACCACCAGCGGTACCGCGACGCCACCACCCTCCTCGTCGCTGCCGAGCCCCTGGGTGAACCAGGACATTGGTGCCGTGGGGACCACCGGCAGTGCCGGGGTACTCGAACGGTGTGTTCACCGTGAGGGGCGCCGGTGCCGATATCTGGGGAAGCGCCGACGCATTCCACTTCGCGTACCAGTCGCTGAGCGGCGACGGGCAGATCGTCGCCCGTGTGACCGGCGTGCAGAACACCAATACCTACGCCAAGGCCGGCGTGATGTTGCGTGGCGGCACCTCGGCCAGTGCGGCGCACGTGATCCTCGACGTGCGCCCGAACGGGGCCGTCGAGTTCATGACGCGCTCGACGGCCGGCGGCAGCACCACGTGGCTGGCGGGCGCCACCCAGCCAGCGCCCGCATGGCTCCGGCTCCAGCGATCCGGCAACACGGTGACCGCTTCGGTGTCCTCGAACGGCTCGACGTGGACGACGGTTGGCAGCACAACCGTGTCCTTGCCGTCCACGGTCAATGCGGGCCTTGCGGTGACGAGCCACAACACCGGGGCCCTGAACACGTCCACGTTCGACAACGTCACGGTCGTCACCGGTGGCGTCACGCCGCCCCCGCCGCCGCCCCCCTCGTCTCTGCCGTCGCCGTGGCAGGGGCAGGACGTCGGCTCCGTCGGGGTCGCGGGCAGCGCGTCCTACTCGAACGGCGTCTTCTCGGTGAGCGGCGCGGGCGCTGACATCTGGGGGACCGCGGACGGCTTCCACTTCGTCTACCAGTCGCTGGCCGGCGACGGTCAGATCGTTGCCCGGGTCGCGAGCGTGCAGAACACGCACACTTACGCGAAGGCGGGAGTGATGCTCCGAAGCAGCCTGACGGCAGGCTCGTCGCACGTGATTCTCGACGTGCGGCCGGGCGGCGCCGTCGAGTTCATGCGGCGGGCGAGCAGCGGCGGGACTACGAGCTACCTGGCTGGCGCCACGCAGGCACCGCCCGCATGGTTGCGGCTCTCGCGTTCGGGGTCGACCGTGACCGCTGCAGTGTCCTCCAACGGCTCGACCTGGAGCACCGTGGGTTCGACGCCGGTCGACTTCGGCTCCTCGGTCTACGCGGGCCTGGTCGTGACCAGCCACGACACCACGAGGCTCAACACCTCGACGTTCGACAACGTCAGCGTGTCGGCGGGGACGGCGGCCCTCTCCTCGCCGACGGCGTTCGGCAACCTCAGCGCGTCGGCGGACGCGACGCCCGCGCCCTCGACGACGGCGCCCGACATCGTGGTCTACGCCAGCGACATCCCGCCGGACGCGCTGCACGGGAGCTGGAGTTCCGGCGCGGACTCGTCCTCGCCGGAAGGGGTGAAGCTGCTGACGACGGACGCGGGAGTCGTGTGGGCCAACCAG
Source organism: uncultured Acidobacteriota bacterium (assembly GCA_963744445.1). Classification (GTDB taxonomy): domain Bacteria; phylum Acidobacteriota; class Vicinamibacteria; order Vicinamibacterales; family Fen-181; genus CAVUTP01. Next base: position 837,147 of record CAVUTP010000002.1, on the reverse strand, counting down.
CCGCTGACGAGCCCGGTGGACTACGTGGACGTGACCGTAAACGTCGAAGCCGACGTGCCGTACCGGATCTGGCTGCGGCTGCGGGCGCTGGACAATTCGAAGTGGAACGACTCGGTGTGGGTGCAGTTCTCGAACGCGCAGGTCAACGGCTCCCAGGTGTACGGCCTCGACTCGACGTCGGGCCTGCTGGTGAACCTGGCGACGGACGGGACGGGGAGCACCTTGAGCAACTGGGGCTGGCAGAATGGCGCCTACTGGCTGGCGCAGGAAACGGCCGTCACGTTCCCGGTTGCCGGTTCGCAAACGATCCGGATCCAGGTCCGGGACGACGGCGTGCAGCTCGATCAGATCGTCCTCAGCCCGAGCCGGTTCTTCAACTCGCCGCCGGGAGGGGTCAGCAACGACGCGACGATCGTGTCGAGATAGGCTCAGGACTCATGGCTCAGGCCCTGTCTGCCCCGGGCTTGAGCCTGAAGTCTCGAGCCCGGAGCTCCGGGCCCTGTTATGATGGCGCTCCATGCGTGTCGCCATCACCCGCGGTCTCAGTCCGGCCATCGAACGCTGTGAGCTGACTCACCTGGCCCGCTCGCCCATCGACTTCGCGCGCGCGCAGGAGCAACATGCCGCGTACGAGGACTGCCTGGAACTGCTCGGCTGCCGGGTGGAACGCCTGCCGGTCGAGCAGGACCTGCCCGACTCGGTCTTCGTCGAGGACTGTGCCATCGTCCTTGACGAAGTCGCCGTCATCACGCGGCCGGGGGCGGCCTCGCGCCGTCCTGAAACCCCGGGCATCGAGATTGCCCTCGCGGCCCACCGGCCCATCGCCCGCATCGCGGCACCCGCAACGATCGAGGGGGGCGACGTGCTCCGCGTGGGGCGCATTCTCTTCGTGGGGCTGTCCGCCCGAACCACGCCGTCGGCCGTCGAGCAACTGACCGCGGTGGTCGAGCCGTTCGGCTACGCGGTGATTGCCGTCGAGGTGAACGGCTGCTTGCACCTGAAGTCCGCGGTGACCGAGGCGGCACCGGGCATCCTGCTCGTCAACCCGACCTGGACCGGGGACTGGGTGCAGCGCTTCGACTGTGTGGAGGTGGCTCCCGGCGAGCCGTTCGCGGCAAACGGTCTCCTTCTCGGCGACACGCTCCTGTACCCGTCCGCGTTCCCCCTGACAAGGTCCCGGCTGGAGGCTCGCGGCATCCACACCTGTGAAGTGGATGTCTCGGAGCTGGCCAAGGCCGAAGGCGCGGTGACCTGCTGCAGCCTGGTGTTCGAGATGGGATGACGCGGGGATCACGCTGGTTCACGGCCGGGGCAGGTCGTTGAGCTTGCTGAGGCCGACGGAGAGCGAGGCGCTCATTCGCGGAATTCGGGATTCAGGATTCAGCGCGTCCCGCGGGACGACCGATTCCTGAATCCTGATTCCTACGTCACTACTCGTCCCGGTTCTTCCAGCCGCGATAGAGGCCCAGCGCAAGGCCGACGGCCGCGGCTCCGCCGACGGCCGCCCACGGCCGCTCGGCCACTCGCCGCCGCACCGACACGGCGTCCCGGGCCCGTTGTTCGATGACGCCTAGCTTGTCGTCCAGCCGCGCCCGCGTCTCCTCGATCTGCTGCTCGATCCGCTCGGGCTGGTTCAGCTCGTTTGTCGCTTCACCCATTCGACGTTCTCCTTCAGTGTGCGCACGGTCCGCTCCGGCATCGGCCCGATGGCCCGGAGGTTGGGCCACGCCAGGGCCAGCAAAACGCCGCCAATGATGGCGAGCACCCCACCGACGATCGCGAAGCCCGCCCAAATCGGCATGTCGAAGAGGACGGCGAGGCCGCGCGAGAGGGCGGTGAGCAGGAGCACCGCACCGAGCAGCAGGGCGACGGCCGCCGCGCTCAGCTTGATCACCGCCGACTTCAGGTTCGCCATCTCGTCACGGATCTCGACGCGCGCGAGCGAGATCTCCTGACGGAAGAGTTCGCGTATGTCGTTGATCGCGCCGCTCAGCAGCGACGCGAACGATTCGTTCCGTTCGCGTTCATCCGCCATGCTCCTCTACCTCCACATCATCCGGCCGGCGGCGTAGCCGACCACCACCGCCACCGCCAGCGACATCACCGGCCGCCTGATGATGAGCCGTTCGGCGTCCACCCGGACGTCGGCCATCTGCCGGTGCTCGAGGTACCTCGCCGGCGCGTTCCAGCGCCCGACCCACCGCGTCCGCAGCGCCCACCCGGCTGGTCACGGCCTCGCGCCGAAGGCTGCGGCCGAGGTGCTCGATCCAGTCGCCGACCTTGTAGATCGCCGACGTCCTGTCCGGCTCCAACCGATTCAACGTCCCCACGGCCACGTCTCCGCGCCGACCCCGGTCGAGCGCGGCCCAGGTCTCGCGACGAGTCTCCCCAAGCGTCTGGTTCATTCGCATTACCCTCCGCTGTCCCGGTTGCACCCTCAGTGCCACCTGGCAAGAGCAGGGCTAACGCGCTGCTCCGACCGTTGCCAGCGGGCAGCGGCGTTGCTGTTTCAGCCTTGTGCGGACGGCGGCGGTTCTGCCTGGAACCGCCAACGCATGAGATAGAAGAGGCTCGCGAGGGCCAGAACCGCCGCCTCGGCGGCAATCTCCTGCCACGTGGCGTGGGAGAGCAGCCACAGGATGGCAACGCAGGCAAGCAGTGGAACGGCGGGACCGCCAGGAGCCCGGAAGGGCACGCCGCCGGACCGAACGTCGCGACGCGCCAGTTCCCAGGCGCCCGCGCAGCACAACAGGTACACGGAGAGGGTGGCAATGTTCGACAGCAGCGCGAGCACCCCGAAGCTGCCCAGCACGGCAAGCCCGGCGACCAGCACCGCGTAGACGAGGATCGCCACGTGAGGCGTCCGGTAACGCGCGTGGACGCGCGCCAGCGCAGGCGGGAGGAGGCCGTCGCGGCCGAAGGCGAACAGCAGCCGCGGGCTGCCGAGCATGTCGCCGCTCGCATACCCGAACATCGAGACCATCGCGCCGGCCACCATCGCCGCCTGCCCGGTCGGGCCAAGGACCCGGCGCGCGGCCTCCGCGAGCGGGGCATCCCCGTAACGGGCCAGGTCGGCCCCGAGCACGCCCTGGGCGACGAACTGGATAGCCAGGTACACAAGAGTGGTGAGGCCGAGGGCCAGGAAGATCGCCCGGGGCACCGTCCGCGCGGGCTCCACCACCTCGCCGCTCGGCACGAGCGCGACCTCGATCCCGATGAAGGCGAAGATCAGCAGCAGCGCGCTGTCGCCGAGGGTTCCCGCGGGGGGCAGCGCCGGCAGCAGCGGCGTGTCGGGCCGGATGAAGAAGAGGCCGACGGCAACGAAGGCGACGAGCGGCACGAGCTTGGCGACCGTCACCCACTCCACCAGGCGCCCGGCGCCTCGAACACCGCGGACGTTGACGATGGCGAGCGCGCCGATCACCGCGAAGATGAACAGGGCGCGCGGGAGCCCAACCGCGGCGAGCGGCGGGATGAACACCGCCAGCGAGGCCGCCAGGGCGCTCACCACTCCGGCGGCGCCGAGGACGCACGACAGCCAGAGCAGGATGCCGGTAAGGAATCCCGGGAACCGGCCGAATGCCACCTCCACGTAAGCGTAGAGGCCGCCGGTCAGGGCCACCCGGCTGCCCGCCATCGCGAAGCAGGTGACGATCAGCGCCATCGCTCCGGCGCACACGAGATAGGCGACCGGGGCGCCCGCCCCCAGGCTGCCGACGGCGGCCGGCAGCACGAAGATGCCCGCGCCAATCGTCGCGTTCACGATGCTCGCGGTCAGCGTACGGACGCCGAGCGCGCGCACCAGCGAGGTGTCGGCCGAGGCGGGATGGGCCATCGGCTGAGAATACAGGGAAATACAAAAACCACGAAGTTCACGAGGATCACGAAGAAAGACCACCACCAAGGTCGCCAGGCTCACGGAGGCTTGTCCCACTGCAGGCCGCGGCTTGTCACGCTGCAAGACGACGTGGCCTTCGTGGTTGCCTCTCGTCAACCGAAGTGAATTCGTTCCGTGACTAGCGGCGGCGGTCGCGGGTGGCGGTGGCGATCCTCGAGAAGAGCCGGGCCAGGACGACACCGGCGAGGGTGAGGAGCGCCACCGACGCGAAGTGCGTGGTCAGCACGTGGGCCGGGTCGGACACCTCGCAGTACGTGCGCCAGCTCCCGTCGGCCAACAGGCCCGCGCCCAGACCGGCGAGCGCGCCGGTCACGCCGGGGCGCGTGGGATAAGCCCTGAACACGAGGAACACGGTGAGCGCCAGCAGGGGCAGGCCCACGAGGACGGGCGTGCTCAGGCAGACTCGGAAGTACACCGCTGCCGCTCCCGCAGCGGCCGGGACGTGACTCGGGTGGGTCAGCCACGTGAAGTAGGTAATGGTCAGCACGACCAGGATCCCGGCCGCCAGCAGGACCGCGGCGGTCCGGGCAGTGAACGCCCGGCCCGGGACGGCGCTCCGGAGCGAAGAGACGATCAGCACGAGCCCGTAGGCTGCCTGCACGATAGAGAGGCCCCAGAGGATGACCGCGCCAAGTTCAGGGGCATCCGGGCGCACGCCGAACCGGGCGGTCACGATCAGGGCGGCGAGTGCCCCGAGCGCGGTCACGGCCAAGGACCGCTTCCAGGGGCGCGCCAGGGGGCGCACCGGCCGGAATCGTCCAGGATCCTCCGGTCCAAACCGGCAAAGTCAGGGGTCGTCATGTCCGTCTGCTCTCATCGTCCTGGAGAGCTTCACGGAGCCTGGCCATCCCGCGGCTCGCCCGCGCACGCAGGGCGGGGCCGCGGATGTGCAGGCGGCGCGAGATCTCGTGGAACGTCAGCCCGTGCAGGTGGTGCATCAGCACGCTCTGGCGCGTGCTCTCCGACAGGCGTGACAGCGCGCGCTGGACCTGGGACTTCGCGATGAGCGCCTCCTCGTGCGACGGCGTCGGCGCCACCGGCATCGTGGCGTCATCGAGCGGTTCCTGGTGCGCCAGGTCGCCGCGCCGGTGCCGGTAGCGGCAGTCCATCAGGAACACGTGGCGCGCGATGGCGGATGCCCAGGGCGTGACGGGGAACGCGGGGTCGTACGTGTGGCGCGCGCGGTGGATCTGGAGGAACGTCTCCTGCAGCAGATCGTCCACCCGGCTGGCGTCGCGGGCCAGTCGGAGGAGGTGCCGGCGCAGGATTGGCGTCAGTTCCTCGTGCAAATGCTCGAAGGCCTCGCGCTCGCCGGCCTGGTATCCCACCATCCGGGCGCGAAGCGCCTCGTCTGCCTGGTCCCGGTACGTCACCGTGGCGCCCTCCACGCGGCCGGCAGCATTATGCGCCAACACCGCCTGCCAGGGCGCAGAGGCGGTTGCGACGGCGACGCCCGCGTTGGCGAGGCCGACACAGCCGCAAGGGCGGGTGCTCGATCGTGGGCTCATACGGTCCTTCCCCTTCTTTTACCGGGCGCCCCCGGAATGTGACGCGTCACCACCCGGGCACCTTGCGCAAAACAGGAAGACAGTGATGGCCGGTTCAGGGGAGGGAGAGGGGACATGCAGCGAATGCTGGTGGCGCTCGGTGCCGCTTTGACGGCACTGGCGGCAGTTGCGGTAGCCGGGCAGGGCGACGCGCTCTCGGCCATGGCCGAGACGGAGCGGGCCTTCGCGCGTATGAGCGTGACGGCCGGCCAACGCGAGGCGTTCATCGAGTTCTTCGCAGAGGACGGGGTGGTCTTCAACCCGGGGCCTGTCAACGCGCGAGACTTCTACCGTCAACGGCCGCCGACCGCGAAACCCCAGGCGCGCGTGCTCGACTGGGAGCCGGCGGCGGGGGACGTAGCGCTCTCCGGGGAACTCGGCTTTTCGACGGGTCCCTTCGTCGTGCAGGACGCCGCCAGCGGAAACCGGCTCGCCGGCGGGTGGTTCTTCTCCGTCTGGAAACGCCAGACCAACGGCGAATGGCGGGTCCTGGTTGACCTCGGCGTCCCGTCCGACGAAGCGGTACCGCTGCGCCCCCGGACGGTGGAGCGCGTAACGCCACCGGGAGCCCAGGGCGCGCCGGCCGGGTCTGCGGCAACTGCGCTGGAGGCGGTCCGCCGGCTCGACGCGGTGCTAGCCGAACGCGCCCGGCAGGGTGACGTGGCGGGCTACCTCGAGCACGCGATCGACCGGACGAGGGTGTACCGCCCCGGGAGGGGGCTGGCGATTGGCCGCGACGCCATCCGCGGCCTGCTCGAGAAGGAGGCGCGTCCGTCGTGCCGGCCAGTGGCAGCGGGGATCTCCGCGGCGGGGGACTTCGCTTATGTCTACGGGACGTTCGAGACGCAGCCGCCGGACGCAAAGGCGCCGCAACGCGGCGGTTTCGTGCGCGTGTGGCGGCGGATTCGGACGCGGATGGGTGCTGGTGGTGGAAGTGCTGTCCTGATCGAGACCGGGCTCAGAACCAGGATAATCCTACGTCAGCGGATTACTACCAGCGACGGGTCGTAATCCTCCGGCTTCTGGTAACCGAGCAGCGCCAGGAGCGTCGCCGCGACGTTGCTGAGGGCCGGGTTGGCCACGCCGGACAGCGACCAGGGGTTTGCGCCTGAAAAGTCCTTCACGACGAACGGCACCGGGTTCAGCGTGTGGGCGACCATCGGCTCGCGGCGCCCCTTCTTCTCAGTGAACATGCAGTCGGCGTTGCCGTGGTCGGCGGTGACCACCAGGATGCCGCGGGCGGCCTTGATCGGGGGCAGCAGCCGGCGGAGGGCGAGATCGACCGCTTCCACGGCAATCCGGATGGCCGGCACGATCCCGGTGTGGCCCACCATGTCGCCGTTCGGGTAGTTGAGCCGGATGAACTTGTGACGCCCCGAGGTAACCGCCTCGATCGTCGCGTCCGTGATCTCACCCGCCTTCATCCACGGCCGCTGGTCGAACATCACCCGGTCCGAGGGAACCTCGACATAGGTCTCGAGCCGCTCGTCGATGTAGCCCGAGTTGTTCCCGTTCCAGAAGTAGGTGACATGGCCGTACTTCTGCGTCTCGGAAATGGCGAACGACGTCACGCCGGCCGCGCAGAGGTACTGGGAGACGGTGCGGTCGATCGCCGGAGGCTCCACGAGGAAGTGCCGCGGGATGAGCGCGTCGCCGTCGTACTGCATCATGCCGGCGTAGAACACGTCCGGCACGCGGACCCGATCGAACTCCGCGAAGGCCGCGTCCTCGAAGGCCTTCGACAGCTCGATCGCGCGGTCGCCCCGGAAGTTGAAGAAGATGACCGCGTCGCCGTCCTGGATGGTGCCGACCGGCACGCCCGCCTCGGCCACGACGAAGCTGTCGAGGTACTGGTCCGTGCTGGTCGGGTCCTCGCGATAGTAGGTTTCCACCGCCTCGCTGGCGCTCGCGAACTGCCGGCCGATGCCAAGCACGTGGGCGTTCCAGCCGCGCTCGACGACGGGCCAGTTCGCGTTGTAGCGGTCCATGGTGGTGACCATGCGTCCGCCGCCCGAGGCGACGCGGTAGTCCAGCCCGGCGGTCTTGTACCGGGCGAGTTGCGCCTCCAATGCCGACAGGTAGGTCAGCGCGCTGCGTTCGCCGACGTCGCGGCCGTCGAGCAGCGGGTGAACGCGCACCCGGCGGACGCCGTCCTGCGCGCACCGGTCGAGCATCGCGAACAGGTGCGTGATGTGGCTGTGCACGTTTCCATCGGAGAGCAGCCCGATGAAGTGGACCGTGCCGCCGTCCCTGCCCCGCTGGGCCGCCGTTCGCCACGCCGCGCCCTCGAACAAGGCGCCCGTCCGGATGGCGTCGTTGACGAGCCTCGCGCCCTGCGCGAACACGCGGCCCGCGCCGAGCGCGTTGTGGCCCACCTCGGAGTTGCCCATGTCCTCGTCCGAGGGGAGGCCGACCGCGGTTCCGTGCGCCCTCAGCGAGGTGCAGACGGGTTCGGCCAGCAGTTCGTCGAGGACCGGGGTATAGGCGAGGAAGACGCCGTCCGACTCGTCACGGCGGCCCAGGCCGACGCCGTCCATGATGACGAGCACGACAGGGCCGGGAAACGGGCGGTAAGCGGAAAGGGGATCGAGTTGCAAGGGGCTCACGCGAGGATGCTCCTGCTGGAGGGGCCGGAAGAATCCCGACCCCTCCCGCTACGTTAGCACAAGGGTGGGTGACGGCTCCCCATCCCTCTGGGCTCAGGCGGGGACCGATAGGGTCCTGGGCCTCCGCCTTCTCGACAACTCGACGAGGCCCGCCCCAAGCGCCAGCGGCGGCAGCATCCGCCCGACGTCCGTGCCGGCCCGGTGAGAAAGGCATCGGCAGGAGGCGGGGTCGAAGGGCTGTAAACTGTCCCGCATGCACCACGACTTCGACCGGGTCCTCGACCGCCGCGGCACGCACTCACTGAAGTGGGACTACTGCGGGCGGACGTTCGGCCTCGACGACGTGATCCCGATGTGGGTGGCCGACATGGACTTCGAGGCGCCGCCCGCGGTGGTCGAGGCGATCCGCGTCGCGCGCCGCGCATGGCGCGTACGGGTACCCGTCCACGCCCGACTCGTTCTGGCGGTCGGCGGTCGATTGGCTGGCCGCGCGGCACGGCTGGGACGTCAACGGGATGGCTGGCGCGATCACCGGGCGTCGTCCCGGCGCTGAGCCTCTGCGTGACTGCGTTCACGTCCCCCGGCGACGGCATCGTGGTGCAGCCGCCCGTGTACTACCCGTTCTTCTGGGCGGTCGCAGAACAACGGCCGGCGGCTGGTTCGCAACCCGCTGCGAGACGAGGGCGGACGATACGGGATGGACCTTGCCGACCTGGAGTCGACGATCGACGCACGGACGCGGATGGTGATCCTCTGCAGCCCGCACAACCCGGTCGGGCGGGTCTGGACGAGAGCCGAGCTCGAGGGGCTGGGCGAGGTGTGCGAGCGGCACGACCTGATCGTGCTGGCCGACGAAATTCACATGGACCTGGTGCTGCGCGGCCACCGGCACGTGCCGTTTGCGTCGATCTCCGAGCGGCTCGCGGCGCGGACCATCACGTGCGTGGCCCCCAGCAAGACGTTCAACATCGCGGGCCTGACGACGTCGCTCGTCATCGCGAGCAACCCGGACCTCCGCTGGCGCGCTACAACGCGCAGCTATTCGCTTCGGGCCTGGGGATTGGCAGCCTGTTCGGCACGATCGGCCTGGAGGCGGCGTACCGGATGGCGCCGCGTGGCTGGACGACCTGCTGGAGTACCTCGAGGGGAACGTCGACCTGCTGGAACGCTTCATCGGCGAGCGGCTGCCGATGCTCCGCTTCGTCCGTCCGGAAGGCACGTACCTCGCGCTCCTCGACTGCCGCGCGCTGGGCATGGACCAGGGGACGCTCGACGAGTTCTTCCTGCGCTCGGCGCGGGTCTACTTCGACAGCGGCCCGATGTTCGGGGCGGAGGCCGCCGGCTTCGAGCGGATCAACTTCGGCTGCCCGCGGGCGACGCTGCTCGAGGCGCTCGAGCGGATCGCTGGCGCGGTGCTGGCGCGAGGTTAGTTCGTCTAGTCGGGCTGGAGCCCGACGGCCGAGATCACGCCTGCGACCGCCTCGGGCCGCGTCACCTCGAGGCGCGTACTCCGGCGGCCGGAGCGTGCCGCCCATGAAGACGCGCGGGTTGCGATACTCCATCCGCCCCTCGCGCAGCTCGAGGCCGCGAAGTGCAGTTCCTTCACGCCGCGGCCGCCGCCACCTCGCGACGTTGCGGGCGGTGATGCCGCCGCCGGGCATGACGATCATCCGGCCGGCCGCGCGCTTCACCAGCTCGACGATCAGGTCCAGCCCCTCGAGCACCGAGTCGGTTCCTGGCCCGGACGTCAGCAGGCGATCCACGCCGAGCGCGATCAGCACGTCGAGCGCCTCGAACGGGTCCCGGGTCATGTCGAACGCGCGGTGGAACGTGACGGGGAGCGGGCGGGCGAGCTCGACGAGTTCACGGGTCCGCTCGCGGTCCACCGTGCCGTCGGGGCGCAGGAGGCCGAAGACGATCCCGTCCGCGCCGAGCGCCTTGGCGGCGAGGAGGTCCTCGCGCATCACCGCGAATTCGACGTCCGAGTAGCAGAAGTCCCCGCCGCGCGGGCGCACCATCGCCATGATCTGAATCTGCAGGCGCGCGCGAGCCACCTTCCATCGTCCCGTGGCGTCGGCGTGAGGCCGCCCTCGAGCAGGTCGCTGCACAGCTCGACGCGGTTCGGCGCCGCCCTCCTGCGCGGCAACTGCCGCCTCCGCAGAGTCCACGCACACTTCGAAGGTCACGTTGCCCGTCATGATGAGGATCGTAGCATGGGCTAAGCCGCTTCAGCCTGGCACGACAACGTCCCGCGGCACTCGCCGAAGCCGATCCGTCGGCACCTGGGCGCTCGCACCAGCCGCGCATGATCACCTCGTCGCCGTCTTCCAGGAACCGGCGCGTCTCGCCGGTGGGCAGGGCGATGGGCCTCGTGCCGCGCCACGCCAGCTCCAGCAGGCAGCCGCGCGAGCCTTCGTCCGGGCCCGACACGGTGCCGCTCGCCAGCAGGTCGCCGGGTCGCAGGTTGCAGCCGTTGCTGGCGTGATGCGTCGAGCATCTGCGCGAACGTCCAGTACATCGACTGAGAGGTTGCCGCGCGCAGAGGCGACGGGCGCGCCGCCGGACGCACCGCATCTGCCCGGACGCGAGCAGCACCTCGAGCGAGAGGTCGAAGCCCCCGTGCGCCCGCGTTGGCAGGCGCGTCGAGGTACGGCAGCGGCGACGGGTCGCCCTCGGGCCGCGGCGAAAGCCGGCGACGCGGAACGGCGCGAGCGCTTCGAGCGTGACCACCCAGGGCGAGATGGTGGTCGCGAAGTTCTTGGCGAGGAACGGCCCGAGCGGCTGGTACTCCCACTTCTGGATGTCGCGCGCCGACCAGTCGTTCACGAGGCAGAGGCCGAACAGGTGCTCTTCGGCCTCGGCGATGGGGATCGGTCTCGCCGAGGCGGTTGCCCGCCGGCCACGAACGCCCGACCTCCAGCTCGTAGTCCAGGCGGGCCGTCGGGCCGAACGACGGGCGCGCTTCGCCCTCCGCGCTTCGTCTGGCCCGAGGGCCGCCGCACCGGCGTGCCGCTCGACACGATGGACGAGGCGCGGCCGTGGTAGCCGATCGGGACGTGCTTGTAGTTGGGCAGCAGGGGGTTGTCCGGGCGGAACATGCTGCCGACGTTGGTCGCGTGGAAGACCGACGCGTAGAAGTCGGTGTAGTCGCCGATGCGCGGCGGGGAGCAGCATCTCGGCACTCGCCGGCCGGCACCAGGCAGCGCCTGCGCGCCGGTCGTCGTGGGCCGGGTTCGACCGGTGGAGCAGGCGGATGAGCGCCCGCCGCAGCGCAGTCGCTCCGCCCGCGGCCGTGCCATGAGCGCGTTGAGCGTGGGCGCCCCCAGCGCGTCGAGCGTGGTTGCCGGCACGCTCGGGCAGGAGCCCCGCGTCCCGCGCGGCCCGGAGATCGAGCACCCGGTCGCCGATCCGCGTGCCCATCCTCGGGCGCGCCCGCCGCGCCTTGCCGGCGGGCGAAGACGCCGAAGGGCAGGTTCTGGATGGGAAAGTCGGCTGCCGGGTCGTTGGCCGATTCCACCCAGCTCTCGCGGCCGGGTCGTGCGTTTCGTCGGTCGAGTGGGTAGGCGTGTCGTCATGTCGTCGTGGTGGAAGCGGGTGCAAGCAGTGCGATGGCCGTCAGGTCGTCGACGGGCTCCTCGAACGAGCACGATCCGAAGCTCCGGGCAAGCCGCCGCGCAGCCTCGATGCCCGCGGTGGTCACCCAGTGGCCGCGCCAGCCCGGCCCGATCTCCTCGAACGCGAATGCCGACGCGTCGGTTTCCTCGAGCAGCCCTTCGACGGCGCTCTGACCAGCCGCGCCGGCGTGCAGCAGGGCCGCGCCGAGGAACACGTTGAGGAACCCGTGCATCGTCGCGCACGGCGCGTCCGGCCTCGTAGGTGACCGGGTGGGGCGCGCGAACCGGGTGGTGCAGGCCGGCCGTGGCCTTGAAGGGCACGCCGCGGCCCACGCACGCCGACAGAAACGCGGCGACGGCGTCAGACGGCGGAAATGCTCGAGGGTCGTGCCGCCGGTTCGGATCTTGGCCGCGCAGCCCAGAGCGTCGGCCCGAATCAGCAGATCGACGGGGATCGGGACGAGCGGCATCTCGCAAGACGTCTCGAACCCGCGCGCGGCAGCCGCCAGGGCATCGAGGTCGTCGGCACAAGCGACCTTGCACTCGATCGACTCGACCCGCGCGCGTCGGCCACCGCAGAAGCGAACGTGCCGACCTGCGCGAACGTGGGGGGCAGCGGCCAATCGGCCAGGACCGACACCGGCCAGGGGGCTTCCGCCGAGACCGTCGATTCGACCGCGTCGAGAGTCCGGGCAAACTCCTCGAGGCGAGCCGCCGGCACGATGAACCGCCCGAGCGCCCAGGCGTGCGCGCCCTGCCGGTAGCGGGCGTAGCGCGCCACGGCGTCGGCCATCGGCAGCGCCGCGGGCGGAAACAGGCCCGCGTAGTCGATCAGGCCCGCGAGCAGGCGAACCAGGCCCCTCGGCGTGTCGTCGCGCACCTCACTCCTCGAGCCAGGAGCGGTAGTAGTCGGGGTCCTCGACCGTCAGGGCGTCGGTGCTGACCTGCAGCGGCCGGAACGTGTCCACCATCACCGCGAGTTCGTCCGTCTTCGCCTGCCCGATTGACGCCTCGGCCCGCCCGGGGTGCGGACCGTGGGGCAGCCCGTCGGGGTGCAGCGTGACCGACCCGTACTCGATGCCCTTGCGGCTCATGAACTCCGAGCTGGCGTAGTAGAGCACCTCGTCCGACATCACGTTGGAGTGATTGTACGGCGCGGGCACGGCCTCCGGGTCGAAGTCGTACGGCCGCGGGCAGAACGAGCAGACGACGAAGCCGTCGCCCTCGAACGTCTGGTGCACGGGCGGCGGCAGGTGGACGCGCCCCACGCGCGGCTCGAAGTCGTGGATGTTGAACGCCCACGGGTAGTAGTAGCCGTCCCAGCCGACGACGTCGAACGGGTGGTGGCCGAGGACCATCTCGACGAGCTGGTTGTCCTTCTTCACGACGACGGGGAAGTCGCCGCGCTCGTCCCGCGGCTCGGCCCACTCGGGCCTGCGGATGTCGCGCTCGGAGAACGGGCTGTGCTCGAGCAGCTGCCCGAACTCGTTGCGGTAGCGCTTCGGCGTGCGCACGTACCCCGCGCTCTCGATGACCAGGCACCGGGCCGGGCCCGTCGAACTGGTAGCGGTGCAGGATGCCCCGCGGAACGACCAGGTAGTCGCCTTCCCGGAAGGGCAGCCGGCCGAGCTGGCTCTCCAGCACGCCCGCGCCCTCCGAGACGATACACGACCTCGTCGCCCTGGGCGTTGCGGTAGAACACTTCGTCGCTGCCGTTGGCCGGGCGATGGCTCAAGCCGACGTCGGCGTTGAACAGGAGCGGCACGCGGTCGAAGACGACGCTCGGCCCGGTCGTCAAGGCCGCGCTGCGGAAGTGCCGGTGCCTCAGCAGCCGCTCCGGCTCCGCCTGCCACTCGAGGCACTTCAGGCGCCGCACCGACTTGACCGCCGTCGGAGGGTGCAGGTGGTAGAGCAGCGACGACGGGCCCGTGAAGCCCTCGTTTCCGATCAGCTCCTCCGCCGAGCAGCCGCCCGCCCTCGTCCCGAAAGGCGATGTGCCGCTTGCGTGGCACCCGTCCGAGCTGCTGATAGATGGGCATGGCCTAGAGGTTCCCCCTGAGCGCCTGCTCGCGCTCGATCGCCTCGAACAGCGCCCGGAAGTTGCCCTTGCCGAAGCCGCGGCTGCCCTTGCGCTCGATGATCTCGAAGAACAGCGTCGGGCGGTCCTGGACGGGCCGCGTGAAGAGCTGCAGCAGGTAGCCTTCCTCGTCGCGGTCCACGAGCACGCCGAGCTGCTGCAGCGTGTCGATCGACTCGGCGATCTCGCCGACGCGCTACGGCAGGGCGTCGTAGTAGCTGTCGGGGACCCGCGAGGAACTCGACGCCGTTGTCGCGCAGCCGGGTCACGGTTGACGCGATGTCCTGCACGAGGAGCGCGACGTGCTGCACGCCGGGGCCCCGGTAGAACTCGAGGTACTCGTCGATCTGGCTCTTCTTCTTCCCCGGCGCCGGCTCGTTCAGCGGGAACTTGATCGCCTGCGAGTCGTCTGCCATGACGATGCTCATCAGGGCGCTGTACTCGGTGGAGATGTCCTTGTCGTCGAAGCTGATGAAGCGGTCGAACCCCAGCACCTTGTTGTACCAGTCGGCCCACTCGTTCATCCGGCCCAGTTCGACGTTGCCCACCATGTGGTCCACGCGAAGCAGGCCGATGTCCTCGCCCGGCACGCGCTTTTCGACGAAGCCGGGCAGGAACGGCCCGCGGTAGTCCTGGTACGACAGGAACGAGTGCAGCGTGTCGCCGTAGGTGTGGATGGCGGCGTGGCGCATCGCCCCGTGGTCGTCGGCGAGGTCGTGCGGCTCGACGGCGACGGAGGCGCCGCGGCGGACCGCCTCCTCGAACGCCCGGTCGGCATCGTCCACGTGGAAGGCGATGTCGCGCACGCCGTCGCCGTGGCACTTGAGGTGCTCGGCGGCGGGGTGCTCCGGCGACAGCGGAGTGGTCAGCACGAACCGGATCTTGCCCTGGGTGAGGAGGTAGGACGTCTGGTCGCGGAGGCCCGTCTCGAGGCCCGCGTAGGCGGCCTGCGAGAAGCCGAAGCCTTGCGGTAGAAGTACGACGGCCTGCCTGGCGTTGCCGACCCAGAACTCCACGTGGTGGATGCTCTTGAGCCGGAGCGGGTTCTGGTTCATGGGGAGCCCCCTCGTCTAAGGTGGCATAGACCGGGGCGAGCGGCAAGGCCCCGGCACTTCAGGCCAGAATCCGGCCGAGTTCCCGCGCGATGACGTCCTTGATCCGCCCCTCGCCCACGAAGCTCTTGATGAGCGTGGGCAGCTCCGACTCCACCACCACGCGGTCCTCGTGGACGTGCATCAGGCCGCTGATGGCCGTGCCGAAGAGCCCCTTGGCCGCCGTGAACGAGAAGTTCATCGTGTGGCCCACCCAGCTCTTCTGCGGATCCTTGACCGTCACGCCGTCGGGCGGCTGGCGCTGCATCAGGTTCTCGAGGAAACGGTCGATGCGCTGGCTGGCTTCCTCGTCGGCCGAGGGAGTGCGGCTGCTCGATTCTCATGATGGCCGTGTTAGCAATTCATTCAATCTGCCGGGCAGGTGAGGTATAAAAGAGGGTCGGCGCGAGAGTAGCACATCGGCGCGCAAGCGGGGTGGTATGTCGGGATTGGTGGGGCAGACGAACCGTTGGGTCGAGGTCGAGGGTGCCCCGTCGCCCCTGGGGGCGTGTTGGCACGCGCGCCAGCCAGTCCTGGAACTTCGCGCTCTACTCGAAGCACGCCACCGCTGTCACCCTGCTCCTGTACGGGGACGACGATTACTGCCTCCCCCTCTACGAGATCGAGCACGACTACCTCGTCAACAAGTCGGGCCGGGTCTGGCACTGCCGCGTGCCCGCCGTGCGCATCCCCGGCGCCCGCTACTACGCTACAGGGTGGACGGTCCGCGCGAGCCGGAGAACGGCTTTCGCTTCGACCCGGCCAAGGTTCTCCTCGACCCCTACGCGCGGGCGGTCTTCTTCCCGCCGGAGTTCGACCGCGAGGCCGCCAGGCGTCCCGGGTCCAATGCCGGACGGGCGCCGCTGGGCGTCCTGGGGCCCGATCCCCACGAACGGCGCCGCGCACGAGAAGCAGCCGCGGCACACGTGGGACACCGTGATCTACGAGATGCACGTGAAGGGGTTCACGTGCCGGCCCAACTCCGGCGTCCGGGTGGACCGGCGCGGAACCTTCGCGGGGGTCGTGGACAAGATCCCCTACCTGAAGGAGCTCGGGGTCACGGTCGTCGAGCTGCTGCCGGTCTACCAGCGCGATCCCCAGGAGGACAACTACTGGGGCTACATGCCCCTGAACTTCTTCGCCCCGCACGGGCAGTACGCGGCGGCCGGCACCCCCGAGGAAGCCATCGAGGAGATGGCGCAGATGGTCCGCGCCCTTCACGAGGCCGGCATCGAGGTCATCCTCGACGTCGTCTACAACCACACCGTCGAAGGCAACGAGGTGGGCCCGACCTACTCCTACCGCGGCATCGACAACTCGACCTACTACCTGCTGCAGGAGGAGGACCGGTCGAAGTACCGCAACGACGCCGGCACCGGAAACGTCCTCCACACGGCCAACCTGGCGGTTCGCAAGATGGTCGTGGACAGCATGCGGTTCTGGGCGCGCGAGATGCGCGTGGACGGGTTCCGCTTCGACCTGGCTTCGATCTTCACGCGCCGGACCGACGGGTCGATCGACCTCGACGACCCGCCGATCATCTCGGACATCAACGCCGACCCCGACTTCGCCAACGTGCGGCTGATTGCCGAGGCGTGGGATCTCCACAGCTACCAACTCGGGCGGAAGTTTCCGGCCGTGGAGTGGTTCCAGTGGAACGATCGTTTCCGCGACGAGGTCCGGGCCTTCGTGCGGGGAGACGCGGGCGTCGTGGGGAACCTCATGACCCGGCTGTACGGATCCAGCGACCAGTTTCCCGGACGGCCTGCTAGACGCCTATCACGCGTTCCAGAGCGTCAACCTCGTCACCGCACACGATGGGTTCTGCCTGTACGATCTCGTGGCCTACAACCGGAAGCACAACCTCGCCAACGGCGAGGACAACCGCGACGGCCACGACCACAACTTGAGCTGGAACTGCGGGTGGGAAGGCGACGACGAGCGCGCCGCGCGCGGTCCTCGCCCTGCGCCGCCGGCAGGTGCGCAACTTCTGCTGCCTGCTCTTCCTGGCCAACGGCACGCCCATGTTCTGCGCGGGCGACGAGTTCATGAACACGCAGCTGGGCAACAACAACCCCTACAACCAGGACAACGAGACGACCTGGCTCAACTGGGACCTGCTGCGCGCGAACGCAGACGTGTTTCGATTCTTCCGGATGATGATCGCCTTCCGCAAGCGGCACCCGTCGATCGGCCGAAGCCGCTTCTGGCGGGAGGACGTGAACTGGTACGGGGTGGAGGGGGTCGTCGACTGGGGCCCGGCGTCGAAGCAGCTGGCCTACTGCCTGCACGGTGCGTCGCAGGGAGACGAGGACCTCTACGTGATGATCAACGCCGACGCCGAGGGGCGGTCGTTCCAAATCCAGGAGCGCCCGGCAGGCGGCTGGCGGCGAGTGGTGGACACCAGCCTTCCTCCCCCCGAGGACATCGTCGAGGAGCCCGTCGCTCCGGTCGTGACGGCGAGCGAGTACCCGGTTGCCGGGCGGTCGGTCGTGGTGCTCGTGGGCCGGCGACCCAGCTCTCAGCCCCGGCTCAGCGTCCGGTTGCGGACTCCGGCTGCCGCGCGCAGCCCCGCCCGGCCCGACCAGGCGACGCCGTGCCACGGCGGGGGGCTCCACCGGCTTCGGCAGGTAGGAGTCGAAGCCGGCCTCCAGGACGCGCAGGCGATCGTGCTCCCGCGCGTAGGCGGTCACCGCGACGACGGGAAGCCGTCGCTCCCCCTCGCCGTCTCCATCCGCCGCACCCTGCTCGATCAGCTCGTAGCCGTCGTGGCCGGGCATGCCGATGTCCGTGAGCATCACGTCCGGCCACTCGCGCCCCAGGGCCTCCAGCGCAGCCTCGGCCGAGGTCGGCCTCCGTGACCACGGCCCCGAGCCCTCCCAGCACCGCGCGCATCAACTCCCGGCTGTCCGCGTCGTCATCCACCACCAGCACGCGCAAGCCGTCGAGCCCGGGCAGCGGCGTGCTCGGGCCCGGCGAGGGCTCGGCCGGCGCTGCCGAGGGTTCCGCCTCGGGGCGCGGCCGCCTGCCGCATCGGCAGTGTGACCGTGAAGGTCGCGCCCGTGTCCTCGCCTTCGCTGTCGCCGTGCACCATCCCTCCGTGCAGCTCGACCAGGTGCCGGACGATGGCGAGGCCCAGCCCGAGGCCGCCGTGCCGGCGCGTCGTCGAGGAGTCGGCCTGGCGAAACCGCTCGAAGAGCGAGGACACGAACTCGGTGGGGATGCCGACGCCGGTGTCGCTGCACCGTGAGGATCGCCGGTTCGCGTCGTCGGCGCGTCCACCGTGACGGCGACCTTCCCGCCCGCGGGCGTGAACTTGACGGCGTTCGACAGCAGGTTCCAGACGACCTGCTGGAGGCGATCGGGGTCGCCCTGCATCGGCACGGGGCTCGCTGATGTCCACCGTGAGGTTCAGCCGCCTGGCCTCGGCGGCCGGGCGGACCGAGTCCACGGCGGCGCGGACGACGGAGGCCAGGTTCATCGGGCCGGACGTTCAGGCGGAGCTTGCCGGTGATGATCTTCGAGACGTCGAGGATGTCGCCGATCAGGTTCGCCTGGGCCTCGGCGTTGCGCCGGATGATCTCCAGGGCGTGCTCGGTTTCCTCGCTGCTCGAGCTGCCGCGGTCTGGAGGAGCTGCGTCCACCCGAGCACCGCGTTCAGCGGCGTGCGCAGTTCGTGCGACAGCGTGGCCAGGAACTCGTCCTTGAGGCGGTTGGCCTGCTCGGAAGCGCGGAACAGGCGGGCGTTGTCGATCGCGAGCGCCGCGCGGCGGGCAATGCCCTCCGCGAGCGGGATGTCGGCCGGTTCGTACCGGCGGTTGGAACCGGACAGCACGAACGCGATCAGGCCGAACACCCGGCCGCGGGCCTGCAGCGGAACGACCATCAGCGACTCGGGCGCCAGCGTGCGCAGCAGATCCCGGTGGCGGGGGCCCGTCGGCGACCTCCTCCGCGAACGAGCCGGGGACGACGGAGAGCAGGATAGGGCGTCGCCGGTCTGCAGAACGGCGGTGGCCTCGGGGCCGAGGGCCGCCGGCCTGCCCGCCAGCTCGCCGACCAGCGGCTCGAGCTCGGGCCGCACGTGCGCCCCGGCCACCCCGCGAATCTGGCCGTCCTCCTCCAGCACCTCGATCAGGCACCAGTCGGCGTAGCGGTTCAGGGTCAGGCGCGCCAGCTGCCGGAGGATCACCTGGTGGTCCAGCGTGGACCCGAGCAGCGCGCTGGCCTGCAGGAGCATCCGCTCCCGCTCCTCGGCGCGGCGGCGCTCGCTGACCTCGTGAAACACGGCCACGCGCCGCCGTCGAGCCGCCCTCCCGTCGCGCAGCGGCGAGACGGTCATGGCGACGCTGAGCCGGGTGCCGTCGGGCCGCTCGATCAGCAGGTCCGACGCCGCGGACCGTCCGGCCGGTCTCGAGCACCAGGGCCACTCGGCGTGTTCTCGTCGGGCAGGGGCTTTCCATCGGGCGTGAAAATCCGGAATGCGCCGTCGAGTCGTTCACCCCCGGGGCCCAAGGTCGGGCTCGCGACCCCACAGCTCGGCGGCGCGCCTGTTGTAATGGAGAAGGGACCCGGTGCCGGCCTCGCACACGTAGACACCGGCCGGCAGACGGTCGATTAGCTCCGCTGGATCCAGCGGCAGGCCATTGGAATACTCTGGAGACACCCGACCGCCGTCGTGCAAGACGGGCGCCAGCGATGAGGGTGGGGGATGTAGGGGAAAGCACGAGGGCCGGCGGCGAATGACATTTTCCAGGTCATCTGGCAGCGCCGCACGGAACGGGCTCTTCCTTTCCGCGGGCCCCATTCGGATGGTGCACGGCAGCGCGAAAAGGCCCCGGCCCTTTTCGCGCTGCCGGCCTGCGACGATGCCAAGACCCCTTGGCCTACTTGCCGAACATGTCTTCTTCGACGACCACGCGGCTCGTGTAGTCCTTGCCGCCGACCGAGAGCTTGACGAGGTAGGACCCGGGTTCGACCGGCAGGCCGAACTGCCCGCCGCCGAAGCCGCCGCCGCCCCCGCCCGGCCCGCCCGCGCTCCAGCGGGCAGGTTGGCTGGGCGAGCCGGCGGATCGGGCCGCGAGGTTCCACTGCACGCGGTTGAGCCCCTGCGTCCTTCGTGCCGGTCAGCGTTCGCACGACGCGGCCGGTCACGTCGGTGATCGTGATCTTCACGTCGCCCTGCGGCGGCCGACTTCAGGTAGTAGCTGATGGCCGTGCCGCGCTGCGGGTTCTCGCCGCGGAAGTGCTTCGCGCCGCCAATCGTCCGGCTGAGCGTGACGTCGGTCAGCCCAGGCCACGGCCGGCCGGACGTCGAACAGGTGCGCGTCGGCTGCCGTGACCTTCTCGCTCAGCTGCTGCAGCGGCGTGATGTCGTCGAGGATCCAGATGCTGCGGCCGTGCGTGGCGACGATCAGATCGTTGTCGCGCGGGTGCACCAGGATGTCGTCGATTCGGACGGTCGGCATGCCGTTCATGAAGCGCTTCCACTCGGCGCCGCCGTTGAGCGAGACGTACAGGCCGTACTCGGTGCCGACGTACAGCAGGTTCGGGTTCTTCGGGTCCTCCTTGCACGACGTTGACGTTGCCGGCGGGCAGGTTGTCGCGAGCGGCTTCCACGTGGCGCCGTAGTCCCGCGTGACGAACACGTACGGCTTGTGGTCGTCGGTGCGGTGGCCGTCGAACGCCACGTAGCACGTGCCGGCGTCGAAGTGCGACGCCTCGACCCGCGAGACGTGAGTCTCCTTCGGCACGCCCGGCACGTTGTCCACGACGTTCTTCCACGTGGCGCCGCCGTCGCGGCTCACCTGCACGTTGCCGTCGTTGGTGCCGACCCAGATGACGCCGGCATGACGGGCGACTCGCTGATCGTGACGATGCTGCTGTATGCGCCGGCGCCGTCGTGCTTGGACGCCATCGGCGCGTCGCCGGCGACGCCCATGATCGGCCGCTCGAAGCGGCTGATGTTCTTCGTCAGGTCGGGCGATGTCGAGGTAGGTGTCGCCGCGGTCGTACGACTGGAACAGCCGGTTGGCGCCGATGTAGAGCAGGCGCGGGTTGTGGGGCGACAGCAGCATCGGCGTGTTCCAGAAGAACCGGATCTGCTCGCCCTCGGGCGGCGGCGGCACGATGTTCGGCGCGCGCCTGCGGCGCCCGTCCGCCGACCTGGCGCCGCCTGGCCGCGAGGCGCCGCCGCCTGCTCGCCCTGCTGGCCCTGGCGCGGGCGCTGCGGCGGCCCGCGGCCGGATGCTGCACGCGATCGCCCGTCGCGCAGGTCGAGGCGCTGCACGTTGCCGTCCTGCGACTCGACGTAGATGACGTTGTAGTCGGTCGGGATCCACCTGCGTGTAGAAGCCGTCGCCGCCGCCGACCCGGAACCAGTCGGCGTTGGTGATGCCCCAGCGTGCTCCGCGTCGCGCTCGGCCCGCACCAGGTGCCGTTGTCCTGCAGGCCGCCGCAGACGTAGTACGGCTTCCGCATGTCGGCGCTGACGGCGTAGAACTGGCCGACGGCGCATCGTGTTGACGAACTCCCACGTGTCGCCCTGGTCGTAGCTGATGTCGAGGCCGCCGTCGTTGCCGAGGATCAGGTGCTTCGGGTTGCTCGGGTTGATCCACATCGCGTGGTGATCGCTGTGCGCGATGCCCTGCACGACGCTGGAACGTCTTGCCGCCGTCGACCGACTTGTGGAACGGCGCGCCCATCGTGTAGACGATCTCCGGGTTGGTCGGGTCGACGCGGATCTGGCTGTAGTACATCGGGCGGTCGTTGTTGTTGCTCATCGAGCCGCCACGTCTTGCCCGCTGTCGTCGGACCGCCAGACGCCGCTGCGCTTGGGATCGGGCGGGGGCGCCGGCTGCCCGCCTGCGGGCCGCCGCGCGCCGCCGCCGCAGCCGCCGCCGCCCGGCGTCGACCGGCTTCCCGTCGGCCGTCACGTTGCCGCCGGTGCCGGCGCTCGCGCCCACCTCGATCTGCGCGTAGACGACGTTCGGGTTCGAGCGCGACACGGCCAGGCCGATGCGGCCGAGCAGCCCCTCGGGGAGTCCGTTGCCCGTCGAGCCTCGTCCACGTCTTGCCGGCGTCGGTCGTCTTCCAGATCCCGCTGCCCGGGCCGCCGCCGTTGAAGCCCCACGGCTGCGCGCCGGCGCTGGTACGAGGCCGCGTACAGCGTCGTTCGGGTTCGCCGGGTCCATCGCGATGTCGGTGAAGCCCGTGTCGGCGTCGATGGTCTTCATCGGCGTTCCACGTCTTCCCGCCGTCGGTCGTCTTGTAGATGCCCGCGCTCCGGGTTCGGGCCGAACAGGTGGCCGACCGCCGCGACGTAGACGATGTTCGAGTCCTTGCGGGTCGATGACGATCCGCGCGATCGTCTGGGTCTCCTTCAGGCCGACGTTGCGTGAACGTCTTGCCCGCCGTCGGTGGACTTGTAGATGCCGTCGCCGAACGAGGAGCTCTGGCGGTTGTTCGCCTCGCCCGTGCCGACCCACACGATGTTCGGGTTCTGCTGGTCCACGGCGAGCGCGCCGATCGAGCAGACCGGGTAGGTGTCGAAGATCGGCGTCCAGGTCGTGCCGTTGTTCGTCGTCTTCCAGACGCCGCCGGTCGCGAACCCGACGTAGATGATGGACGGGTCGCTTCTCCACGACGGCGATGTCGTCGATGCGGCCGCCCATGCTGGCCGGCCCAATCGAGCGGAAGCGGAACGGCTTGAGCAGCGGGTCGTCGGAGAGGTTGATGGGGGCGGGCAGCGGCGGGGCGGGCTGCGGCGCCTGGGCGACCCGGGGCTGGCCGGCCGGGGCCTGCGCCTGGCCTTGGGGCGCCTGCGCCGCAACGCCGATCCAGAGGAGGCAAAGGGACACCCCGAGGCTCGCCAGCAGACGTGCGGGCAGTCTTCGCTTCATCGGATGAACGCCTTTCGCTTGTGAGTTGAGGCCGGTTGACGGAAACGACACCTGTCGCGGGGATATTACGACAACGGGGGCAGGGGTGATTACAGAAGGGCGTCGTGCTGGAGGTGCTGGAGGTGCCGAGGTGCTGGAGGTGCCGAGGTGCTGGAGGTGCCGGTGCCGAGGTGCCGGGGGTGCTGGTGCCGGGGGTACCGGGGGTGCCGAGGTGCCGGGGGTGCTAGTGCCGGGGGGGTAGTGCCGGGGGGGGTAGTGCCGGGGGTGCTGGTACCGGGGGGCTAGTTCATGACCGCTCCTCGCGTGCCGGTTGCTCCCGCGCGGCCGACAGGAAGGACGGGACCGAGAAGGCGAGCGCGCCGGCCGAGGTGATGGCCGCCCCCAGGAAGGCATACCACGTCCAGGCGACGGCGCCGGACCACCAGGCCAAGACGACGGCCACCATGCCGAGCCCGAGCCCGGCGAGCATCGCGTCCTCGCGCACCCGCGCGCTCAGCACGCCCACAAGAAAAGCGCCGAGCACGGGCCCGCGGTCAGCGACAGCACCGCGAGGCCCGCGTCCAGGACGGACCGGTCCATCCACTGGGCGCCGAAGCGCGACGGCGAGCTGCACGATGCCCCACCCGATGGTCGCCTGTTTGGACAGCTGCATCAGCCGCGGCTCGTCGGCCTCGGGGTTCAGGTATCGCCGGTAGAAGTCGTTGACGGTGGTCGCGGCCATTGCGTTCAGCGACGGCGAGAGCGCGGCCGCGACAATGGCGGCGACGATGAAGCCGGCCACACCACCCGTCAGCGACGACACGATGAAGCGAGGCAGGATCTCGTCGTTGCGCGCCAAGCGCCGGCAGCGGCACGTGCTGGTAGTACGTGAAGAGCATCACGCCGATCAGCAGGAACAGCAGGAACTGGGCGAACACGATGAACCCGCTCAGCACGAGCCCCGCGCTGGCCTGCCTGGCGGACCGGCCGGACAGCAGCCGCTGCACCAGGAACTGGTCGGTCCCGTGCGTGGCCAGCGTGATGGCCACGCCGCCGACCAGCCCGGCCCAGAGCGTGTAGATCGCCTTGGGGTCGGTGGAGAGGTCGAGGAACCGTGAACTTGCCGGCGGCAGCGCCGACCGACAGGACCTCCGCCCATCCGCCGGGGATCCGGGTCAGCAGCGCGCCAAACACGATCAGCGCCCCGGCGACGTACACGAACATCTGCACGACGTCCGTCCAGATGACCGCCGATACGCCCCCGCGCACCGTGTAGATGATCATCGCGACGCCCAGGACCGCGACGGTCCAGGTCACGGGAATACCGGTCACGACGGAAATGACGAGCGCCGTCGCGAACAGACGGATGCCGTCGGCGAGCGACCGGGTGATCAGGAAGATACCCGCGGCCGTCGTCTTCACCCTCGAGCCGAACCGGAGTTGCAGGAGCTCGTACGAGGTGAACAGGTCCCCGCGGAAGTAGGCGGGAATGAACAGCACGCTCACCAGCAGCCGGCCAATGATGTAGCCGGCGGCCAGCTGGAGGAACGTCATGTTGCCCGCGAACGCCGAGGCCGGCACGCCGATGAACGACAGGGTGCTGGTCTCGGTCGCGACGATGGTGAAGCAGATCGCCCACCACGGGACGGACCGACCCGTCAGGAAGTAGTCCTTCGTCGTCTTCTGAAATCGGGCGAACCAAGACCCGAACAGGACGATGGCGACCAGGTAAGCAGAGATGACGGCGTAGTCGAGGGTGGTCAGGCTCATGTGCAGCGGGCGGCATCATACCGCGGGCGGCGGCGCGGCCGTCAGAGAACTGAAAGGGTGGGCGCTACGAGCCTGGGCGCTTCAGCTTTCGTCCCCGCGCCTCCGCCCAGACGCGGAGCTTGGGCGTGACGCGATCCAGCCATGCCATCAGCTTCTCGTTCTGCACCGCTTCCTGGATGGTCTGCCGCGCCTGGTCCTCTTCCCCGAGGAGCAGCGACACGGCGAACAACCCCAGCGCGGCGCCCCGCACGCGCTTCGGCGGTGTACCGGATGAGGAAGGCTCGAGCCGCTCCCGGAGCCGGGCGGCGGCTTCTCGCAGGGCTTCGGAGTGTTCCGTGGTGCAGTCCCGGAAGGACCCGTTGGCAAAGCACGCCACCAGCGGCAGGCTCGACGGCGAGCTGGCGTAGTCGAGGTCGTCGAAGTAGGCCAGGCCGTCGTCGCCGAGCAGGAGTTCGGCCCGGCCGTCGCCGTTCAGGTCCCGAACCGAGACGCCGCCGGCATTCCCGGCCGCGTATTCGAGGATCAGCCGCGGCCTGTCGCCGAGTGACCACGCGCGCACCGTCTCACAGCAGTGTGCGCCGCCGCTAACGGTCCGGGCCAGCAGCTCGGGCTCGCCGTCTCCGGTGACGTCGTCGCAGGAAACGCCGGCAATGGCGTAGTCGGTGACCGTGGTCATCACGCGGCCCTGCCGTTGCAGCAACAGCCGTGTGGGCCGCAACCCGACCGCACCGGTGGTCACGGCCTCGAACGCCGCGCACGTCACGCGCCCGGGGGGATCCTGCCGAGGCGGCGGGCCGGGGGTGGAGGCGCGCAGGGGTGGTCCGGCCGCCGCCGCCAGCAGGCAGCACGCGCTGGCTGCGAAGCACACCCGGGAGGCCCGGAGGCAACGGGAGAGGGACGTCATGGGCGCAGCTGGATTATCGCCGTTCACGTCATCCGACGCCACTGGCCGTTGGCCGCCCCCCTACACCAAGCTCAACGAATGTGCCAAAGTAATCAGCGGGAGGAATCACAAGCATGCCCTCGGAGCACACGCCCCAGATTTCGAATGAGCTCCTGCTGTGCGAGGCCCGCGCCTCGGAGTGGCTGCACGAGGTCCGGTGCGAGGACTGCCTGGCCTGCACGTTCGAGACGAAGGTCGCGCGCCAGGACCTGGAGGCCTTCGTGGCCGACGTGCTCCGGGTGCACCGCCTCCCGGCGGCCGACGCCGCCATCACGGCTCGCGTGCTCGTGTCGGCGGATCTGCGGGGCGTGGCGAGCCACGGCGTCGCGCGGCTCGGCCGCTACATCAAGGGGCTGCAGGAGGGGTACATCGTCCCGGGCGTGGCCTTCGACATCCGCGAGCCGGCGCCGGCCGTCGGCGTGATCGACGCGAAGAACGGCGTGGGCCAGGTGGTGTCCGAGCTGGCGATGGACATGGCCATCGCGAAGGCGAAGGCCAACGGGGTGGGTGTCGTGACGGTGGGGAACAGCAACCATTACGGGATCGCGGGCTACTACGTGCAGAAGGCGATCGAGGCGGGCATGGTGGGCATGTCGCTGACGAACGCGGCGCCGCTCGTGGTCCCCACCAATGGCGCCGACGCGATGCTCGGGACCAACCCGATCGCGGTGGGCGCGCCCGGGGAGAACGGTCTCGACTTCCTGCTGGACATGGCGACGAGCGTGGTCCCCCGGGGCAAGCTGGAGGTGTACGACCGCAACCGTCGGCAGATGCCGAGCGGCTGGGCCGTGGACGAGAAGGGCTACGACACGCGCAACCCAGGGCACGTGCTCGCGAACCTCCTGTCGAGGGCCGGCGGCGGGATCCTGCCGCTCGGGGGCCGCGGCGAGGAGTTCAGCGGCTACAAGGGTTACGGCCTCGCGCTGCTCGTGGACGTGCTGAGTGGCGTGTTGTCGGGGGCGGCGTACGGCCCCGACGTGGACAACGTGCGCGGCGCCCCTGGCTCGTCGCCGTCGAACGCGCCCCGGGTGGGCCATTTCTTCCTCGCGCTCGACATCGTCCGATTCATGCCGGTGGAGGAGTTCCGGCATCGGCTCGCGGATCTGTTCCGAATGCTGAAGGACTCGAAGAAGGCGCTCGACAAGAGCGTGATTTACGTGCACGGGGAGAAGGAGCAGGTGCGGGCCCGCCTGCACGAACAGTCGGGCATCCCCCTCGCCGAGAACGTGCTGGCCACGCTCCGGGAGATTGCCGCCGAGGCCGGTGTGGCGCCGCCGACCACCATCGGCGAGCGGCTCCGGCGGAATGTACTCGACCGCGAGGAAGGACGGTAGCGCCATGAACAGCGTTTGGGACGTCGCGGTCATTGGCGGGGGGATCGTTGGCACGGCGACGGCGATGGAGATCGGCGCACGCACGAAAGCGCGCGTCGTCGTGCTCGAGGCGGAGGGGTCGCTGGCGGCCCACCAGACCGGACACAACAGCGGGGTGATTCACTCGGGCCTGTATTACAAGCCAGGCTCCCTGAAGGCGCGAAACTGCGTCGAGGGCCGCGAGGCGATGTACCGTTTCTGCGCGGCGCACCAGATCCCTCACGAGCGCTGCGGGAAGCTCGTCGTGGCGACCGAGCCCGGGCAGGTGGCCGCACTCGACGAGCTGGAGCGGCGGGGCCGCGCGAACGGCCTGCAGGGGCTGAAGCGGCTGCGGGGCGAGGAGTTGGAAGACTACGAGCCCGCGGTCGCCGGCGTGGCCGGCCTGCACGTGCCCGACACGGGCATCGTTGACTACACGGCCGTGACCCACGCGTTTGCGCGGCTGGTACGCGAGGCGGGCGGCGAGGTCCGCACGGGGGCGCGGGTGCTGCGCGTGGACCGGCGCGAGGGAGGTTTGACGCTGGAGACGGCCAGCGGGCCGGTCGAGGCGCGGTCGTTGATCAACTGCGCCGGGCTTCAGTCCGATCGCATGGCGCGGCTTTGCGGAGTCGAGCCCGGGGTGAGGATCGTCCCGTTCCGAGGGGAATACTACGAGCTGGCGCCGGGACGCCAATCGCTCGTGCGAAACCTGATCTATCCGGTGCCCGACCCGCGGTTCCCGTTCCTGGGGGTGCACTTCACGCGAATGATCAAGGGCGGCGTCGAGGCGGGACCAAACGCCGTGCTGGCCTTCCGGCGGGAGGGGTATGCGCGAACCAGCTTCTCCCCGCGCGATACGTTGGAGCTGTTCGGCTATGCCGGGTTCTGGCGCATGGCCGGCCGCTACTGGAAGATGGGCCTCGAGGAGATGTACCGCTCGGCCAGCAAGCGCGCCTTTGTGCGGGCCCTGCGCGGCCTGGTCCCCGAACTGCGCGACGAGGACGTGCACCCGAGCGGCTCGGGCGTGCGGGCCCAGGCGCTGGGGCCCGACGGCGCCCTGCTCGACGACTTCCGCATCGTGGAGGCCGACCGGATGATCCACGTGCTGAACGCTCCATCGCCGGCGGCCACCGCGTCGATAAGCATCGGCCGTGCGATCGCCGAGATGGCTGCCAAGTCCTTCGCGCTGTAGCGCACGGGCCATCGAGGCCCTGAGCTTGTCGGAGGGCGGAGATTGCCGCCCGGACGTTCACGCTCTGATCGGGGTGGCTGCTTTATCGGTTAGAATGAACGAAAACAGGGTTTCCCGACTTCATCTCCAGGAAGAGGCCTATGCCTGAGACCGCCACGCTCGAGGTCCGAGGGAAGAAGTACAGCCTGCCTGTCGTCGTGGGCACCGAGAACGAGGTCGCCGTCGACATCAGCAAGCTCAGGGCCGAGTCCGGCGTGATCACGCTGGACGACGGCTACGGCAACACGGGGTCGTGTCAATCGGCCATCACGTTCATCGACGGGGAGCAGGGCATCCTCCGCTACCGCGGGATCCCAATCGAGGAGCTCGCCGGGAAGAGCACGTTCCCCGAGGCCGCATGGTTGATCATCTACGGCGAGCTGCCCACGGCCGAGCAGCTGCAGTGCTGGAGCAACCTGCTGACCAAGCACGAGATGCTGCACGAGGGACTCTACAAGCACTACGACGGGTTCCCGGCGTACGGGCACCCGATGGCGATCCTCTCGGCGATGATCAACGCGGCGAGCACCTACAGCCCGGACATCATCAAGATGGAGAGCCCGGAAACGTTCCAGGACGCCGCCGCCCGCCTCCTGAGCAAGACGCGCACGATTGCCGCCGCGGCCTACAAGACCTCGATCGGCCAGCCGCTGATCTACCCCAAGTCGCACCTGGACTACGTGTCCAACTTCCTGCACATGATGTTCTCCATCCCGAACCGGGAGTATGAGCCCGACCCGGACGTGGTGGAGGCCCTTTCGCTGATCCTGGTGCTGCACGCGGACCACGAGCAGAACTGTTCGACGAGCACCGTGAGGATGGTGGCGTCGAGCGGCGCGAACCTGTTCGCCAGCTGCGCCGCCGGCGTGTGCGCTCTCTGGGGGCCGCTCCACGGCGGCGCGAACGCGGCCGTGCTCGAGATGCTGCAGTACATTCACGACAGCGGCGTGTCGGTGAAGGACTACGTGGCGCGGGTGAAGGACAAGAGCTCGAACATCAAGCTGATGGGATTCGGCCACCGGGTCTACAAGAATTACGATCCCGCGCGCGAAGATCATCAAGCAGGCGGCCGACCGGGTGCTCGCCAAGCTTGGAATCGAAGACCCGCTGCTCGACATCGCGCGCCGCCTGGAAGAGGCCGCGCTCAACGACCCGTACTTCAAGGAGAAGAAGCTCTACCCGAACGTGGACTTCTACTCCGGGATCATCATGCGCGCCATCGGGATCCCCGTGGACATGTTCACGGTCATGTTCGCCATCGGCCGCATGCCCGGCTGGATCGCGAACTGGAAGGAAGTCTGGGAAGGGCAGAGCCGCATCTACCGCCCGCGGCAGATCTACGTCGGGCCGACCCAGCGCCCCTACGTCTCGGTCGAAGACCGGAAGCCGGCCGTGGCGGTTCCCGGGTCGAACGTCGCCGGGGGACAGCTGACCTGCCGGTAAAGCGGTGGCTAGCGGCTGGTGGCTCGTGGTTGGTGCATCATGCGGGTGGCCGGTGGACGGTGAAACACGGGCGATGCACTGACCACCGGCCACTGACCACTGCCTGCTGAGTCCTCCCCTCTCAATTCTCCATTCTCAATTCTCCATTCCTCCTTTAGACTGCGCGCCATGCTGCTGTGGGACATCTTTGTCCTCTTCACGCGCGTGGCCGTCTTCTCCTGGGGCGGCGGGCCCGCCTCGCTCGCGCTGATGCAGCGCGAAGCGACCGCCGCTGGTTGGATTGAGTCGGCCGAGTTCGCCGACGCGGTCGCGCTCGGCAACGCGCTGCCCGGGCCCATCGCGCCGCAGGTGTCGGCCTACATCGGCTACCGCCTCGCGGGGGTCCCTGGCGCCATCGCCGCCGCGGGCGGCACGGTGCTGCCCACCACCGTCCTCATGCTCTTCATGGTGGTGGCCTTCTTCCGCTTCAAGGACAGCCGGCCGATCCAGGCGATGCTGGTGGCGGTCCGTCCCGTCGTGGTGGGGCTGCTGCTGTGGAGCGCCTATGCGATGTTCACCGCGGTCATCGGGGCCGGCGGCTCGGGCTGGTCCGCGGCGCTGCGCACCCACTGGGACACCGTGCTGCTCACCGCGCTGTCGTTCATCCTCCTGGTTGCCACGCCGGTGAACCCCGTGTGGATCATTGCCGGGGCAGCGATGGTCGGGTTCCTCTTCTACAGGTGAACCCGGGTCGGAAGGAAGGCGGAGGGCGTCCCCCTCCCGCCTTCTCGCCCCGCCCTGATGGCACGCCACTTGCGCCAGTCCCGGGCATGCCGACACAGGATCAGCTTCAACAGCAGCTCGATCGCCTCGCGGCCTATGAACCCGACGGTACCCCGGTCGTCAGCCTCTACCTCGACACGCGTGCCGATCAGCACGGGCGCGACCGCTACGACGTGTTCCTCCGGCGGGCGTTCAAGGATCGGGCACGCACTTTCGAAGCGAACCCGGTGGCCCGCGCCAGCCTGGAAGGCGATCTCGACCGCATCAACACGTACCTCGAGCGAGACCTGCAACCCTCCGCCAACGGGGTCGCCCTCTTCTCCGCAGCGGGCCGGGGCCTTTTCGAGGCTTTGCAGCTTGCGGCCGGCCTGGACGAGCACTGGCTGTCCATAGATGTGCAGCCGCAGCTCTACCCCCTGGCGCGCGTGGACTCGCAGTACCCGCGCTACGCGGCGGTGCTCGCCGACACGTCCGGCACCCGAATCTTCGTCTTCTCGACCGGCGAGCTCGTGAACACGCGGGAAGTGAAGGGCGAGAAGACGCGCGGCCGCTCCATCGGCGGCTGGTCCCAAAACCGTTACCAGCGCCGGGTGGACAACGCGCACGCGGCCCAGGTCCGCGAGGCGGTGGAGGTGCTTGGCCGCATCGTCAAGGCCGAGAGCATCAACGCGATCGTGCTCGCGGGCGACGACTCGGTGCTGCCCATCTTCCGCCAGGAACTGCCGAAGCACCTGGCCGAGCGAGTGGTGGAGGACATGCACCTGCCGGCGATGGCGGCCGCCCACGAGGTGATGGAGGCGACGCGCAAGGCCATGGCTCGCCACAACGCGGAGACCGACCGGCAGAAGGTCGAAGCAGCCATTGCCGCGCACCGGGGTAACGGTCTCGCCACGCTCGGCGTCGAGGAAACGATGGCCGCACTCGAGCAGGGCCAGGTGGACGAGCTCCTCATTGCCGCCTCGCTGCGCGACATCACCGCGGGGACCGGCGCGCAGCGGGCCGACGGCCCGGAGGCCACGGTCGAGCGGGGCGGGGCCAGGCTCGAGGCGAACGGCAGTGCGCGAGTCGCGGACACGCTGGTGACGAAGGCGCGCCAGACCAGCGCGAAGATCACGTTCATCGAGGACGGCTCGCAGCTGGCGTCCTTCGGCGGCGCGGCGGCGCTGCTGCGCTTCAGGATCGTGGGATCGGGGATCGGGGATCGGGGATCGGGGATCGGGGATCGGGGATCGGGGATCGGGGATCGGGATCGGGGATCGGGGAGATCGGGGATACAAGGGGCCGGGGATCAGGGGCGGGGCTTGTCGGCCTTCCGCCCTTCGCGGTGCAGCTCGAACGTGTTGTCGAGGCGGCGCAGCATCTGTTCGAACCGCCGGTCGAGGTCGGCAAGCGAGGCTTGGTACGCCTCCTCCGTCAACTCCCCATTCCGCCGGAGGAAATCGAGTCGAAGTCGCTGATCCTCGTACCACCTGTCGGGATCGAAATTGTAGGTCACCGCCAGTCCCTCGTTCCGCCCCCCGATCCCTGATCCCATCCCCGATCCCTGATCCCCGATCCCTATTTCCCGTCCTCAGTACGGCACGAACCCGCCGTGCTCCCAGAAGTCGCCGCGGATCGTCTCGTGTAGCGACTGCAGCGCGTCGAGGTGCTGCTGCTCCCAGTCCGCGAGGAACTGGTAGAACTGCCGGACTTCTTCGGCGGTGGCGGTCTGGGCGGCGCCCGAGAAGTAGGCCACCGCGTTCTTCTCGAGCGTCATCCCCACCGACAGCGCGGCCATCTCGAACGCCGCGCCCTCGGCCTGCTCCCGGAAGCGGTCGCGTGAACATCTTCTCGGCGAACGCGCGGATGTCGTCGGGAGTCCTGAAGGACACCGGGAAGGCGGCCGTCGCCTTCTGGTCGTAGTTCCGCAGCACCTCGCGCAGGAACGCCTGGTGCTGCACCTCGTCCTGCGCCAGCTTGCCGAACAGTTCCTGGACGGCGGGCTTGTCGGCCCGTCCGCGGTCATCGAGTAGAACGTGTAGCCGTCCACCTCGATCTGATACGCCTTGCGGAGGATGTCGAGAACCTGTTCGTCTGCCGTCATGGATGAGCCTCCGCGGGAGCGCGCCGCGGGCGGCGCGGCGACACGCCCGCTATCATACCTCGAAGCGCGGCCTGGGCCGGCGGCGGCCGCGTCCTTGACAGCCGCCGCGCCGGCGGGGGAGACTCAGATTCGGTTTTTCGGTGCCGGGCGGTTCACGCTGTCCCGCCTCCGTGCCCCGCCGAGAGCCAGTTTTGCGCGTCCTCCCGAACAGTCGAGGTCACCGTGATTACGACGATCCGAGAACTCCACGACCGGGCCCGCGCGGGAGTGCCTCGCACGATCGCGGTGCCGTGCCCGCACGACGACGACGTGCTGCTGTCGCTCGACCGCGCCGGCGCGCAACGGCCTGGTGCGGCCGCTGCTGGTCGGGCGGCGCGCGCGTCGATCGAGGCCGCTGCGTGGAGCAGCTCGGCCTGGCGACGGCTTCGACGCCGAGATCATCGAGTGCGACGGCGACGCCGAGGCCGTCGAGCTCGGCGGTCCGCAAGGTCGCGGCCGGCGAGGCGCAGATGCTGATGAAGGGCCTCGTCTCGACGTCCGCGTTCCTGCACGGCGTGCTGAACAAGGAATGGGGCCTCCGCCAGCGCCCGCTGCTCAGCCACGTGGCCCTGTTCGAGGCGCACCGACGCCGGACCGCCTGGTGCTCTTCACCGACGTCGCGATGAACATCGCGCCCGACCTCGGCAGAAGGTCGCAGATCATCGAGAACGCGGTCGAGCTCGCCCACCGCCTGGGCGTGGAGAAGCCGCGCGTGGCGGCGATCGCCGCCGTCGAGACGGTGAACCCCGACATGCCGGCCACGATGGACGCGGCCGTGCTGGCGAAGATGGCCGACCGCGGCCAGATCAAGGGCTGCGTCGTGGACGGCCCGCTCGCGCTCGACAACGCGCTGTCGGTCGAAGCCGCGCGGCACAAGGGGATCACCAGCCCGGTCGCCGGCTGCGCCGACATCCTGCTGCTGCCCGACATCGAGGCCGGCAACGTGCTCTACAAGATCCTCGGCCTGATGAAGACGTGGCCCGCTGGCCGCCATCATCGTCGGCGCCAGCGCGCCGGTGGTCCTCACCTCGCGGGCCGACTCGGACGAGACGAAGTTCAACTCGATCGCGCTCGCGGCGGCGATCTCGTCGGGAAGAAGCGGAGGCGTGGGACGGCCGGCTGCTCGCCGTGCCCGGGCAGCCGAGGGGCGGAGGCGAGATGTCGATGACCGGGGGGCGGCGTCTCACCGTCATCAGCGGCGCGTTCGGCACCGGGCAAGACCGAGATCGCCATCAACCTCGCGCTCCAGCTTCGCGACGAGGGCCAGCGACCGGTCACGCTGGTCGACCTCGACATCGTCAACCTCTACTTCCGCTCGCGCCAGAAGGCGTACGAGCTCGAGCAGCTGGGCATCCGCGTGGTCTCGAGCGTCGAGGGGATGGAGAACGCCGACCTGCCGGCGCTCTCGCCCGAGATCAACGCCTGCTTCGACCGCAAGGACGGCCCGGTGGTGTTCGACCTCGGCGGCAGCGACCTCGGCGGGGTGGTGGCGGCGTACCTCCACCGCGGCTTCGCGGCCGAACCGTGCAACCACTGGCTGGTGGTCAACCCGTACCGTCCGTTCAACCAGACGGCCGAGGCGACGCTCGAGATGGCGGAGCAGATCGAGGAGCGGTCGCGGCTGCCGATCACCGGCATGATCGCCAACCCGCACCTGATCGCCGAGACGACGCCGGAGGTCATCCGGGAGGGGCTCGCCCGCGTCCGCGAGGTGACGCGCTACCCGCTGGTGTGCCTGGCGGTGATGGAGGAGTTCTTACATGCCCGGCGCGTTCGACGACGCCGGGGTGCCGGTGATGGTGATCCGCAAGCAGATGAAGCAGCCGTGGGAGGCTGGAGGTATCATGATGGCCGGCAAAAGGGGGAAGCGATGCCCATGATCGCGATCAACGAGGACAGGTGCAAGGGATGCTCGCTGTGCGTCCGCGTCTGTCCCGACGCACGTCATCGAGATGGGGAAGCACCTGAACGTGAAGGGGTTCTACCCGGCGGTGTACACCGGCGGCAAGTGCACGGCGTGCAAGGCGTGCGGGCTGATCTGCCCCGACATCTGCATCGAGATCTTCAAGCTAGCCGCGCGTGGAGGCGCGAGTATGAAAGTCCTGATGAAGGGGAACGAGGCCCTCTCGGAGGCGGCGATCCGCGCCGGGGCCACGCTGTATTTCGGCTACCCGATCACGCCGCAGAACGAGGTCGGCGAGTACATGTCGCGGCGGCTGCCGACGATCCCGGGCGGCGCCTTCATCCAGGCCGAGACCGAGGTCGCCTCGATCAACATGGTCTACGGCGCGGTCGTCCACCGGGCCGCCGGGCGATGACCAGCTCCTCCTCGCCGGGCATCAGCCTGATGATGGAGGGGATCTCCTACCTCGCCGGCGCCGAGCTGCCCGCGGTCATCGTCAACATCATGCGCGGCGGCCCGGGCCTGGGCAACATCAACCCCGAGCAGGCCGACTACTTCCAGGCCGACCAAGGGCGGCGGCCACGGCAGCTACCGGATGATCGTCCTCGCGCCGGCGTCGGTGCAGGAGATGGCCGACCTCACGGTGCTCGGCCTTCGACCTCGCCGACAAGTACCGCAACCCGGTGATGGTCGCGGCCGACGGCAACCTCGGCCAGATGATGGAGCCGGTGGAGCTGCCGGAGAGCTATCCGAACCGCTACGACCACTCGTCGTGGGCGCTGACCGGCGCCAAGGGCCGCGAGGGCCACACCATCACGTCCATCTACCTCGACGCCGACGAGATGGAGGCCTACATCCACAAGCTCTACGCGAAGTACGCCGAGATCGAGCGGACCGAGACGCGCTACGAGGAGTACCTGACCGAGACGCGGAGGTGGTGCTCGTCGCCTACGGCATCGTGTCGCGCGTGGTGCGGACGCGCGGTCGAGCAGCTGCGCGCAGGAGGGCATCAAGGCCGGCATGGTCCGGCCGATCACGCTCTGGCCGTTCCCGAAGGCCGTCCTGCGCAAGCTGGCCGACCAGGCGAAGTTCTTCCTGGCCTGCGAGATGTCGATGGGGCAGATGGTCGAGGACGTGCTGCTCTCGGTCGAGGGCCTCCGCCCGGTCTACTTCTACGGCCGCTCCGGCGGCAACGTCCCGACCCCGGCCGAAGTCGTCGCCGCGGTCAGGAGCAGCGGATGTGAATGCAGAACGTAGCGGATTGCAGAAGGTATTCGAGCGGCCCAAGTCGCTGAACGACAGGGCGTTTCACTACTGCCCCGGCTGCGGCCACGGCATCGTCCACCGCATGATCGCCGAGGCGCTCGACGAGCTCGGCCTGCAGGACCGGACCGTCCTCATCTCGCCGGTCGGCTGCTCGGTGTTCGCCTACTAGTACTTCGACACCGACAACGTGCAGGCGGCCCACGGGCGCGCGCCGGCGGTCGGCACCGGGCTCAAGCGCGCGAACCCCGACTCGATCGTCATCTCCTACCAGGGCGACGGCGACCTCGCCTCGTCCGGGACCGCGGAGATCATCCACGCCGCCGCCCGCGGCGAGAACTTCACGGTCGTCTTCATCAACAACGCGATCTACGGGATGACCGGCGGCCAGATGGCGCCGACCACGCTGGTCGGGCAGACCAGCTCCACGTCGCCGTACGGCCGCGACCCGAAGTTCGCCGGCCACCCGATCCACGTCAGCGAGATGCTCGCCACGCTCAAGGCGCCGCGCTACATCGAGCGGACCGCCACCAACAACGTCGCCAACCTCACGCGCACCAAGCGGGCGATCAAGAAGGCGCTCGACCTCCAGAACAAGGGCGAGGGCTTCACGTTCGTCGAGGTGCTGTGCACGTGCCCGACCAACTGGGGCATGGACCCGAACGAGGCGGTGGACTGGATGGAGTCGTCGCCTGATGCCCGAGTACCCGCTCGGGCGTCTTCCGCGACGTGACGAAGCCGGAGGTGAAGTGATGACCTACGAAATCGTGCTCGCCGGCTTCGGCGGCCAGGGCATCCTCTTCCTCGGCAAGATGATCGCGACGGCCGGGATGCTCGAGGGCAAGGAAGTGTCCTGGATCCCGTCCTACGGCCCCGAGATGCGCGGCGGCACGGCCAACTGCTCGGTCGTGGTCTCCGACCGGCGGATCGGCACGCCGGTCGTGACGCCACCCGAACGTGCTGGTGGCGATGAACCGCCCGTCGCTCGAGAAGTTCGAGGCGAAGATGCAGCCGCGCGGCTTCCTGCTGGTCAACCAGACGCTCATCGAGATCCCGCACACGCGGACGGACATCGACGCGACCTACGTGGACATCACCGGCCTTGCCGGCACAGCTGGGCAACCCCCGGCTGGCGAACATCGTCGCGCTCGGCGCGCTGATCGCGCGCGTGCCGATCGTCGGCACGCGACGCCGCGATCGAGGCGCTGAAGAAGGAACTGTCGGGAAAGAAGGCCGCGCTGCTCGACCTGAACCTGCAGGCGCTCGACGCGGGCGCGCAGGCGGCGCTGGCGCACGTCTGACGCTCGTCAGTGGACAGTGGTCAGTGGGCAGCGTGACACGCGTGATTCACTGGCCACTGATCACTGGCCACTGTCCACTTTCCCCACGACCACCCCCGCCGGCCGCAGGATGTCCTCCCCGATCCGGTAGCCCTTCCGAACCTCGACGATCACCACCTCGTCCTGTGACGCCTCCGCGACCGGCACCATCGAGACGGCCTCGTGGACCCGGGGATCGAAGGGTTGGCCCTCCGATTCGACCGGGGTGACGCCGTAGCCGGCAAGCTTCGCCAGGAAGAGATCCCTCACCAGCTCGACGCCCCTGAAGAGAGCCGCGTCGGTGGTGGCCGCGCCGCGCGCGACGGCGATCGCCCGGTCCAGGTTGTCGGCGACGTCGAGGAAATCGAGCAGCAGCGCGCGCCGCGACCGGTCGATTTCCTTGTCGACGTCGCGCCGGAGACGTGCCCGCACCTGGTCGAACTCGGCGGCGCTCTCCCGGTACCGCGCGGCGTGCGCCTGGATCGCCTTGTCCTTCTCGGCAAGCTGGCGTTCCAGTTCCTCGATGTAGCTGGGCTTGCGGGGGGCGGAGGGCTCCGCGCCGGATTCGCCGTGCACCCACCAGCGTCGATCGACGACTTTCACCGGCCCGTCGGTCTTGTCGGTCTCGGTCGCCATCTCAAGCGGTCGCCTCCGCGAAGGTGAAGGTGAGGTGGTCGTCGTCCAGGT
The DNA here is from genome assembly GCA_963744445.1 of uncultured Acidobacteriota bacterium. Lineage (GTDB taxonomy): Bacteria > Acidobacteriota > Vicinamibacteria > Vicinamibacterales > Fen-181 > CAVUTP01. The sequence goes on along the minus strand of CAVUTP010000002.1, from coordinate 799,642 downwards.
CGATCCGGACCGTGCCGCCGTGCTCGAGCTTTCCAAACAGGATCTCGTCGGTGAGCGGGTCGCGCACCTCGGTCTGGACGACGCGCGCCAGCGGCCTGGCGCCGTAGATCGGGTCGTAGCCGCGGGCAGCCAGCCACGCCCTGGCCCGCGGTTGCAGCTCGATGGCGATCTTCCGCTCCGCGAGCTGCGACTCGAGCTGCAGGACGAATTTCTCGACGATGGTCTCCATCACGCCGGCGCTCAGCGGCGAGAAGTGCACGATGGCGTCGAGGCGGTTCCGGAACTCCGGGCTGAAGACGCGCTCGATGGCCGACTTCGTCCGGCTGCGCGCCGCCTGGTCCCGGATGTCGGCGCCCGCGAACTCGCCGCCGAGGGTGGAACTGAAGCCGATGGTCCCGGCGCTCATCTCGCGCGACCCCGCGTTGGAGGTCATCACCACGACCACCTGGCGGAAGTCCGCACGGCGCCCGTTGTTGTCGGTGAGGGTGGCGTGGTCCATCACCTGCAGCAGGATGTTGTAGATGTCGGGGTGCGCCTTCTCGATCTCGTCGAGCAGCACCACGCTGTAGGGGTGCGTGCGCACGGCGTCCACGAGCAGGCCGCCCTGCTCGAAGCCGATGTAGCCCGGCGGCGCGCCGATGAGCCGCGACACGGCGTGCTTCTCCATGAACTCGCTCATGTCGTAACGCAGGAACTCGTTCCCCAGGTGCAGCGCGAGCTGCTTGGCCAGCTCCGTCTTGCCGACGCCGGTCGGGCCGGTGAAGAGGAAGCACCCGGCCGGCCGGTCGGGCTGCGAGAGGCCCGCCCGGGATCTGCTTGATCGCCTGCGTCACCACGTGAACCGCGTCGTCCTGGCCGAACACCACGCGGCGGAGCGATTCCTCGAGCGTGCGCAGCCGCTCCTTGTCGGAGGCGGTCGCCTGCTTGTCGGGGATGCGCGCCATGCGGCCCACCACCCGCTCGATCTCCGCCGGCGTCACGGCCGGACGCGGCGCGGCAGGCTCCGGCGCCACGCCCACCGGCACGGCCGCCGCGTCCGCCGGCGCGCTCGACTGCAGGCGCAACATTGCCCCCGCCTCGTCGAGGATGTCGATGGCGCTGTCTGGCAGGCGGTAGTCGCGCAGGAAGCGCTTGGCCAGCTTCGCCGACACCTCGATGGCGGCGTCGGAGTACTCCACCTGGTGGTGCTCCTCGTAGCGCGCCCGGAGACCCTGGAGGATCCGGATCGTCTCCTCGACCGACGGCTCTTCGACCACCACCTTCTGAAGCCGGCGCGCGAGCGCACGGTCCTTCTCGATCTGCTTGAACTCCTCGAAGGTGGTCGAGCCGACCACCCGGAGCTCACCCGAGGTGAGCACCGGCTTGATCAGCGTCGCGAGGTCCATGGTGCCGCCCGTCGTGGCGCCAGCGCCGATGGTCGCGTGGATCTCGTCGATGAACAGGATCGGCAGCCTGCGGCTCTTGAGGGCGGCGAGCACCGCCTTGAAGCGCTCCTCGAAATCGCCGCGGAAGCGCGTGCCGGCGAGCAGCGCGGCCGTGTCGAGGCTGAAGATCTCCGCCCCGGCGAGGATCGAGGGCACGTCAGGCTCCAGGAGCCGCACGGCGAGGCCCTCGGCGAGCGCAGTCTTGCCGACGCCCGCGTCCCCGACGAACACCGGGTTGTTCTTGCGCCGCCGGCACAGGATCTCCATCGTCCGCTGCAGCTCGATGGCGCGGCCGATGAGCGGATCCAGGACGCCCGTTCGGGCGCGGTCGGTGAGGTTGATGGTGTAGGCACCCAACGGGTCGCGCCCGGCCTGCTGGCCGTCGGCGGGCTGGGCCGGCGACCGCCGCCGGCCTTCTTCGGCCGGCTGGGGCGGAACCGGTACCTTCGCGACGCCGTGGGAGATGTAGTTGAGCACGTCCAGCCGCGTGATGGACTGGGCCTCGAGCAGCTGGGAGGCGTACGAGTTGGTCTGCTGCAGCATCGCGGCAACGAGGTCGCCGGCGTTCACCTCCGGCTTGCCCGCGCTCTGCACGTGGAGCACCGCCGTCTGCAGCACGCGCCGGAAGGCGCGCGTCTGCTCCGGCTCCTTCTCCATCCCGCGCGGGAACTGCTCGACCGAGCTCTGGAGGAAGGTGTCCAGCTCCCGGCGGAGCCGCGGCAGATCCGCGCCGCAGGCGGCGAGGATCCGCTCACCCTCCAAATCGTGCGTCAGCACGTAGAGCAAGTGCTCCAGGGTCAGCGTGGTGTGCCGGCGGGAGACCGCCTCCCGGTAAGCGATGTGCAACAACATCTCGACGGCCGCACTGAACATCTCTGGCTCCAGCGATTCACGCCTGCTCGATGCTCGCCATCAGTGGGAACCCACGCTCGCGCGCGAGGCCGACCACCAGGGCGACTTTCGTCTCGGCAATCTCGTAGGGGTAAACACCGCACACGCCGCGGCCCTGCTGATGCACCTGCATCATGACCCGGTAGGCCTCGGCTGGGCCCTTGAGGAACACCGTCTCGAGCACCTCGACCACGAAGTCCATCGTCGTGTAGTCGTCGTTGTGGAGCACCACCTGGAACATCGACGGTTCCTGGGGTGCCTGCTCCGGCTTGTCGATGAGCTCGGTGCTGCGCTTCCGGCGTTCGTCAGCCATCCGCTTCCTGTCCGGGGGTCTTCCTCGCTGCGGCGTGTGACTCCAGTATAAGCCCTTGGGCGCGCGGACGGGTTGCCGCGCCCCGACCGGGCGATGCAGAATGCGAATGCAGGATGCAACATGCAGAATGGAAGAAGACAGAGCACAGAAGGGGGACGGGGGGCAGACCATGCCGGAGGAGCAGCAGGCGTGGGGACGCGGAGGTGAGCGATGGTGACGACCCTGGACGTGGGGTTGCAGGGAAGGCAGGAGGTCGTGGCGGCCGGGCTCATCGAGGGACCGGCAGGGATTGCGGTGGTGGACCCCGGGCCGTCGAGCAGCCTCCCCGGCCTCGAGGCTGGCCTGGAGCGGTCGGGCCATGCCCTCGACGAGGTCGGCGCCGTCCTGGTGACCCACATTCACCTCGATCACTCCGGCGCGGCCGGCACCATCCTCCGGCGGAATCCGCGCGCCCGGGTCTACGTGCACGAACGTGGGGCGCCCCACGTGGTGGATCCCTCGAAGCTGGTGGCGAGCGCGACCCGACTGTACGGCGACGCGATGGAGCGCTTGTGGGGGGAGATCGCCCCCGTGCCAGCCGACCGCGTCCAGCCGCTCCGGGGAGGTGAGACGATCGAGGTCGCCGGCCTGCGCCTGGAGGTGGCCTACACGCCCGGCCACGCCGTCCACCACGTTTCGTACTTCGAGGCCGCGACGGGAACGGCGTTCGCCGGCGACACGGCCGGGATCCGCATCGCGCCATGGCTCGCGGTCGTGCCACCCACACCCCCGCCCGACATCGACGTCGAGATGTGGCTGGAGTCCATCCGCCGCCTGAGGGCCTGGCGCCCTTCACGGCTCTTCCTGACGCATTTCGGGTCATTCGAGGACGTGAACGAACACCTCGACGACTTGGAACGGCGGCTGGCGGAGATGGCCGACATGGTCAGGCAATCCCTCGAGGAGCCGGCGATGGACGATGACGCACGCATCGCGAGATTCACGGCCGCGCTGAAGGAGTCGTTGCGTGAGGGCCTGCGCGACGAGGCGGCCGCCGCTCGCTACGAGAGGGCCGTGCCCTTCGCACACTGCTGGGCAGGGCTGGCGAGGTATTGGAGGAAGAAGATGGGGTAGTGGCCAGTGGCCAGTGTCCGGTGGTCAGTAGATCACGCAGTCACGCGTGACACCGTCTTCACTGACCACTGTCCACTGTCCACTATTCCCAAAGGCGTCCGTACACTGCGCGTGCCGCGTGCTCGCAGCGGTCGTCAGGGATGAGGAATGTCACGCGGGTGGCCGTCAGTTCCCAGGCGCGAACCTCGCCGGCCGTCTCCCGCAGGAGCGCGAGGAGACCGGGCAGCCCGCTCCGGAGTGTTCCGCCCTCGCCGACCACCGACAACCAGGCGCAGGAACCGAGACGGCCCAGCGGCGTGACGCGGGCTTCGCTGATTGCCCCGGCAAGCTCCTGCGCCTTGCCGGCAGGCGCACCGGCCACGAGGGTGCCAGCTTCGGCATCGACGACGGTCATGACCAGCCGGCGAGCCTCCCACGCGTCACGCTGCTCGTTGTCCACTGCGCCGCCCGGCAGGGTGAGCGTGTCCATTCCGCGAAGCCATGCGAGCCCGACGATCGGCCCCGCGTCCGGGCCGTCGTGGATCACGGTTCCCGGCGCGTCGGAAAAGGTGGAACGCACGGCCAGCGGGAGCCCCGCACGGCAGCCCGCCGCGACCGAGCGCGGGTGCATGACCTTCGCGCCGAACCGGGCCATCTCGAGCATCGCGCGGAAGCTGATGGCCTGGAGCAGCGGAGCCCCGGGCACGACGCGCGGGTCGGCAACCGCGACACCCTCTACGTCCGTGAAAATCTCCACGCGCCCGGCGCCGAGCGCCACGCCAACGGCAACCGCAGACGTGTCGCTGCCGCCGCGTCCGAGGGTGGTGTAGTCGAGCGTGCCGGGAACCACGCCCTGGCCGCCGGTAATCACCGGCACTCGGCCTTCGTCGAGGAGCTCGCGGAGGCGCGAGGTGTCGACGCCGACGACCTCGGATTCAACGTGGTGCCCGTCCGTGAAAATGCGCGCCTGCACGGCGGTAAGGCCGATCGCGTCGATGCCGGCCCGCTTCAGCGCATGCGACACCACGGCCACCGCGATGGCTTCGCCGCACGTGAACATGAGGTCGTAGTCCCGGGGATCGACGGCGCCGGTCCCGTCCAGGCGGAGCAGGTCGAGCAGCGTGTCCGTGGCGTATGGGTCCCCGCGCCGGCCCATGGCCGACACGACGATCGCCACCTGGTTGCCGGCGTCACGGGCCTGGCGCACGTGCTCGATCACGCGCGACCGCCGGTCGGCGGTGGAGACCGATGTCCCGCCGAACTTCTGCACGAGGACCGGGCGTGCCGTCACGGGACCCTGACCAGGCCGTCGGCCACGAGGCGCTCGGCAATCTGCACGGCGTTGAGCGCGGCGCCCTTCCGCACGTTGTCCGCGACGATCCAGAGGTGGAGGCCGTTCTCGATCGAGTAGTCCTCCCGGATGCGGCCGACGAACACGGCATCGGTGCCCGCCGAGTCCGCCGGCATCGGGTACTTGCGCTCGGCCGGGTCGTCAACTACGCAGATCCCCGGTGCGGCAGCCAGGAGGGCGCGCGCCTCCGCGGCCGTCAGCTTGACCTCCGTCTCGATGTTGACCGACTCGGAGTGCCCGACGACGACCGGGACGCGGACGGCCGTGGCGGTCACGCGGATCGTGGGGTCGCCCATGATCTTCACGGTCTCGTGCACCATCTTCCACTCTTCCTTGGTGTACCCGCCCTCCTGGAAGACGTCGATCTGCGGGATCAGGTTGAAAGCCAGCGGGTACTGGAAGGTGCGGGGCGGGGAAGCCGTCCCTCGCTCGAGAATCTCGTAGGACTGCCGCCTCAGCTCGTCGACGCCGTTCTTGCCGGCCCCGGCCGCGGCCTGGTAGGTGGACACGACCACGCGCCGGATGCGGGCGCGATCGTGCAGCGGCTTGAGGGCGACGACCATCTGGATGGTCGAGCAATTGGGGTTGGCGATGATGCCCTTGTGCCACGCCAGGTCGTGGGGGTTCACCTCGGGGACGACCAGCGGGCACGACGGGTCCATCCGCCAAGCGGAGCTGTTGTCCACGACCACCGCACCCTGCCGGACCGCCCCGGGCGCGAGCTCCAGGCTCGCCTCGCCGCCGGCAGAGAAAAGGGCGAGGTCGATCCCGGCGAAACTGGCCTCGTTCGCCTCCAGGCAGCGGACAGTGGCGCCGCGGAAGGGGAGTTCGGTCCCGGCCACGGCGGCGGTGTCGAGCGGCCGCAGCTCGGCGACGGGGAAGCCACGTTGCTCGAGCGTCTTGATCATCTCGGTGCCGACCATGCCGGCCGCCCCGACCACCGCCACGTTCCACGTCTTGCTCACAGGGTTCCTTTCTCGACGGGATTCAGGATTCGCGATTCGGTGTCACGCGTGACGGCTGAATCCTGATACCCGATTCCCGAATCCAGATCCCAGGATTATGCAATGCAGGATGCCGAACGCAAAACCGCTGACCGGGTGACGGTGCCGCCGGCGCCGTGCCGGGCCGTGGAGAATCGAACCCACGCCGGAGCTAAACACTGTTAAGATACTGAACAGTGTTCGGCCAATCGGCCGGGGGGAACCATGGGCATCCAGGAACGGCAGGCCCGGGAGCGCGAGGCCAGGCGTCTCGCGATTCTCGAGGCCGCCCGTCAGCTGTTCGTGAGCGAGGGCTACGCAAACGTCACGATGCGGAAGGTCGCGCGGCGTGTGGAGTTCAGCCCGGCCGCGATCTACGGGTACTTCCGCAGCAAGGACGACATCTTCTTCGCCCTGGCGGAGGAGGGCTTCCGCCTCTTCAGCCGCGCGATGACGACCGGCCGGCGTCCGGCCGACCCGCTCGAGGCGCTGCGCCAGCGCATCCTCCGCTACTACGACTTCGCCCGGTCCGAGCCCGAGTATTTCTCGCTCATGTTCGTCGACCGGTCGGTGCCGCGCATCAGCCGGGACTGGGAGCGCTTTGCCTTCATGCGCGAGACCCGGCAGGAGGTCGCCGACCTGATCGAGGCGTGCGTGTCCGCGGGCGCGCTTCCCGCCGGCACCAGTGCCGCGGCCGTGTTCTACGTCCTGGCCACGGCTGTCCACGGCGCCGCCGTCATCCGCTTGAGCCAGCGCTTCTGCCGGCCGGAGGAGGCCGACATCCTGGCGCGGGACACCGTGGACGTTGCACTCGCGGGCCTGCGTTCCGGCGTCCGCGTCCGCTTCGAGCCGTCGGTCAGCCACCTCACGCACCCGGCTCGCGCGACCGCCGCCGACGCGTCCGCCCAGGCCGCTTCGCGTGTCCGCCGCGCCGCCCGCCGCACCGCGGCGGCCCACGCCTCGAAGGAGGATTGATGACTCGCCGCCCAGTCGTGCCAGCGCTGCTGCCCTTGCTCTTTGCCGGCCTCCTCGCGACCGCCTGCAGCGGACCGCCCTCGGCGTCCGCCTCCTCGCCGAACGCCGCGCTCGAGATCGAGGCCGCGGCGGTCGTGCAGCAGGAGGTGGTCCGCGAGCTCCCGGTCACCGGCACCCTCATGGCCGACGAGGACGCCGAGGTCGCCGCCGAGACCGGCGGCCGCGTGGTCGCCGCGCCGGTCGAGCGGGGCAGTGCCGTCGGTGAGGGAGCCCCGCTCATCGAGCTGGCCCGCAACGAGGCCGAGGCGTCGCTCAGCGAGGCCGAGGCCAACGTCGCCCAGATCGAGGCACGCCTGGCCCTCCAGGCGGGCGGAGGTTTCGATCCGGAGCGGGTGCCGGAGGTCGCGGCGGCGCGGGCTTCCAAGGAGCTTGCCGAAACCGAGTTCGACCGGATCAAGACGCTCTTGGCCGACCGCGTGGTGTCGCAGGCCGAATTCGACCAGAAGCGGACGCAGGTGGAGGCGGCGCGCAACCAGTACCAGGTGGCGCGCAACAACGCCGCGCAGCTGTACCGCCAGCACGCGGGGGCTTCCGCCCGCCTGTCACTGGCCCGCAAGGCGCTGGCCGACACGGTGGTGCGCGCGCCCTTCGCCGGCCTCGTCGTGGAGCGGAAGGTGAGCGTCGGCGATTACGTGACCCGCGGCACGAAGGTCGCGACCGTCGTGCGCATCCAGCCGCTTCGCGTGGAGCTGACGGTCCCCGAGCAGCTTCTTGTCGTCGGTGAAGCCCGGTCAGCCGGTGCGCATCACGGTGGACGCCTACCCGGGGCGCGTGTTCGACGGGCAGGTCAGGTTCGTCTCGCCGGCGCTCCGGGCCGACCAGCGCGCGCTGACGGTCGAAGCTGTGGTCCCCAACGCGGACGGCCTGCTCAGGCCGGGCATCTTCGTCTCGGCCGTCCTCGAAGGGGCCGTTCGCGAGCAGGCGCTGTTCGTGCCGCGTGCGGCGCTGCGCACCGAGGCCGGGATCAGCCGCGTGTTCGTCGTCCGCGGCGACCGGGTGGAGGAGCGCATGGTCACGGCCGGTCAGGCGTCGGGCGAGCTGGTGGAGATCCGCGACGGCGTGAGCGGCGGCGAACGGGTAGCGGTCAGCGGCCTCTCCGGGCTTGCCGACGGCGCGAGGGTGCGGGTGGCGGCGGGGCCGGGCAGCCTCGCGGTAAACGGGGGATCACGACGATGCAGTGGCTCGCCGCACTCTGCGTCAAGACGCCCGGTCTTCGCGACGGTGCTGATCCTGCTCGCTGACCGTCGTCGGCGCGTTCGCCTTCACGCAGCTCGGCGTCGACCGTTCCCCAAGGTCGACTTCCCGACCATCGTCGTCACGACGCGCAGCCCGGGCGCCGCGCCCGAGGAGATCGAGACCGAGATCACCGACAAGATCGAGGAGGCGGTCAACACCATCAGCGGCATCGACGAGCTGCGCTCGACCTCGGCCGAGGGCGTGTCGCAGGTCATCGTCGCGTTCCTGCTCGAGAAGGACGTCGACGTCGCGGCGCAGGAAGTGCGCGACCGCGTGAACCGCGTCCTGCCGCTGCTGCCGCGCACCGATCCAGCAGCCGACCGTCGAGAAGCTCGATCCCGACGCGGCGCCGGTGCTCACGCTGGCGGTGTCGGCGCCGCAAGCCGATCCGCGACATCACCGAGTTCGCCGACAAGGTGCTGCGGCGGCAGCTCGAGAGCGTCAACGGCGTCGGCCAGGTGCTGGTCCTCGGCGGCCGCCCGCGGCAGATCAACGTCTGGCTCGACGCCGCGCGGCTGCGCGCCTACAACCTCACGGTGACCGACGTGTCGCGGGCGCTGCAGGCGCAGAACGTCGAGATCCCCGGCGGCCGCGTCGAACAGGGCGCCGCAGCGCTCACGCTCCGCACGCGCGGCCGCGTCGCAGTCGGTCGAGGAGTTCGGCGACATCGTCGTCCGCGAGCGCGACGGCCACCCGGTCCGCGTCGCGCGACGTCGCGCGGTCGAGGACGGCATGGCCGAGGCCGACGACGCTGGCCAGCGTCAACGGCGACGCCGACGGTGGTGCTGCACGATCCGCAGGCAGTCGGGCACCAACACCGTCGAGGTCGTCGACGCGCGTCAAGGAGCGGCTCGACGAGCTCGAAGGCGACGCTGCCGCCCGGCTACGAGATCCGCGATCGTCCGCGACCACTCGCGAGTTCATCAAGGCGTCGATCCGCAGCGTCGAGGAGCACCTGGTCCTCGGCGCGATCCTCGCCGCGCTCGTCGTGCTCTCTTCCTCTGGCAACTGGCGCTCGACGGTCATCGCGGCGATCGCGATCCCGACCTCGATCATCGCCACCTTCGGCCTGATCTGGTACATGGGCTTCACGCTCAACATCGATGACGCTGCTCGCGCTCACGCTCGTCGGTCGGCATCGTCATCGACGACGCGATCGTCGTGCTCGAGAACATCTACCGGTTCATCGAGGAGAAGGGCACGGCCGCCGATGCAGGCGGCGGTCGAGGCGACGCGAGGAGATCGGCCTCGCCGTGCTCGCGACCACGCTCTCGCTGGTCGCGATGTTCCTGCCGGTCGGCTTCATGGGCGGCATCGTCGGCCGGTTCCTGAAGAGCTTCGGCCTCACGATGGCGTTCGCGATCCTGGTCTCGCTGCTCGTCAGCTTCACGCTGACGCCGATGCTGGCGGCGCGCTGGCTGCAAGATGCGCCGCGGCGACGGGACGGCGAGCCACCGGCGCACGCGTCGCAGCGACTCGCGGTTCTTCCGCGCCGCTCGATCGCGGCTACACGCGCCTGCTCGACTGGGCGCTGGCGCACCGCGGCGTCGTGGCCGGCGATCGCGCGTGCTGGTGCTGCTCTCGAGCGTGCCGCTGTTCATGATCGCGAACAAGAACTTCCTGCCGAACGACGACCAGTCGCGAGTTCGAGGTCGGCCTGCGCGCGCCCGAAGGCACGAGCCTGCGAGGCGACCGAGCTGCATCGCCAACCGCATCGCGCACGCGATCCGGCAGCGTTGCCCGAAGTCGACTACACGCTGGTGACCGTCGGCGGACGATCCGGCGCGGACGCCGAACGTCGGCAACGATCTACGTCCGGCTGAAGCCGATCGAGCGAGCGCGACGCGCGATCAGTTCGAGGTGATGGACGAGGTCCGCGACGAAGATCCTGCCGCAGTTCGCGGCGCGAGCCTGCGCACCGGCGGTGCGGCCGGTCGCGGCCATCGGCGGCGGCGGCAGCCAGAGCGCCGACATCCAGTTCATCGATCAACGGGCCCGGACCTCGACAAGCTCGAGCGATACAGCCAGCGCGCGTGGCCGAGACGGCGCGAAGCGATGCCCGGCGTCGTCGACGTCGACACGTCGCTGAACGTCGGCAAGCCGGAGCTGTCGGTGCACCTCGATCGCCCGAAGGCGGCCGACCTCGGCGTGCAGATCGCGCGACGCCGCCGAAGCGCTGCGGCTGCTGGTCGGCGGCGACCAGGTGACGACCTACAACGAAGGCGGCGAGCAGTACGAAGTGCACCTGCGCGCCGCGGCAGGACGACCGCAGCACGGCGGACGGCGATCGGCGCGGCTGACCGTGCCGTCGTCGCGGCTCGGCAGCGTGCCGCTCGACAACGTCGCCGACGTTCGCGCCGGGCGACGGCGCCGTCCGAGATCAACCGCCTGAACCGCCAGCGGCAGGTGACCGTCTATCGCCAACCTGCTGCCGGGCGCGTCGCAGACGCCGGCGCATGGACGCGATGCACGACGGCGGCCGACGCGCTCGAACATCGGGCCCGACTACCGCGCGCGGTTCGCCGGCCGGTCGCGCGAGCTCGGCCGCGCGGCGCAGAACTTCCTGCTCGGCGTTCGTGCTGTCGCTCGTCTTCATGTACCTGATCCTCGCGGCGCAGTTCGAGTCGTGGCTGCACCCGATCACGATCCTGCTGTCGCTGCCGCTGACGCTGCCGTTCGCGCTGCTGTCGATCATCATCTTCCAGGCAGTCGCTGAACATCTTCTCGGCGCTCGGGCCTGCTGGTGCTCTTCGGCGTCGTGAAGAAGAACTCGATCCTGCAGATCGATCACGCCAACCAGCTGCGCGAGCGCGGGCATGGAGCGCGCACGACGCGATCCTGCAGGCCAGCCGCGACCGGCTGCGGCCGATCCTGATGACGACGCTTCGCGTTCGTCGCCGGGCATGATCCCGCTGGTGCGTCTCGAGCGGCGTCGGCTCGGGCACCAACCGCGCGATCGGCTTCGTCATCATCGGCGGCCAGACGCTCGTGCTCCTGCTCACGCTGCTCGTCACGCCGGTCGCCTACTCGCTGTTCGACGACCTGCCGTGAGCTGCAGCCCTGGCGGCGCGCGAGTCGCGCGCGCGCGGCCGTCGGTGCCGCGCGGTCGCCGCGGCGCCTGGCGCTGGCGCGCCGTCCTGGTCCTGCGCGTTCCTGCTGCCGCGCAGGCGCCGGGCAGCAGGCTGCAGCGCAGCCCAGGCGGCGCGGCAGCCGGCGCGGCCGGCGCGGACAGCCGCCGCTCCGGCTCACGCCTGGACGACGCCGCGGCGCCTGGGCGCTCGAGCACAACCCCGACATCGCTGGTCGACCGCCTCGACCCGGAGGTGAGCGCCGAGCGGGTGGCGCAGGCGCAGAGCGCCTTCATGCCGTCGCTGGCCTCGGCCTTCTCCCGCAACAGCCAGCTCGCGCCGCCGACCAGCTTCCTGGTCGGCACTCGGGGGCGTGCAGAACGACGGGATCACCGGCAGCCGTCGGCCGTGAGCCAGCGGCTGCCGTGGTTCGGCACCAGCTACGCCGTCGGCGTGGGACGGCCGCGCACCGACCAGCAGCTCTCGTTCACGAACTTCAACCCGAGCCTGACGGCGCGCCTGCAGGTCAGCTTCTCGCAGCCGCTGCTTGAAGGACCTCGCGCTGGACAGCGCGCGCCAGCAGCTGATCCTCGCGCAAGCGGAACCGCGACATCTCCGACGCCCGATTCCGCGAGACGGTCGTCCGCACGCTGGCGAGCGTGAAGCGGGCGTACTGGGACCTGGTGGCCGCGCGCGCGCTGGTCGACGTGCAGCGCCAGTCGCTCGCGACTCTCGCGAGGACTGGTGCGCATCAACAAGGCGCGCGTCGACGGTCGGCCAGTTGCCGCCGCTCGACCTGTTCGCCGCGCAGGCCGAAGCTCGCGCAGCGGCAGGAGGCGATCACGATCGCCGAGGTGGCCGCGCGGCAGGCGGAGGACCGGCTCCGCATGCTCATCCTCGACCCCGGCCAGGCCGGGTTCTGGGAGACGTCCGCTCGACCTCACCGACAGGCCGGTCCCGCCCGTCACGCCCGACGTGGACGCCGCCGTCCGCGCGGCCCTCGACGGCCGCCAGGATCTGCGGCGGGCCAGGTTCGAACTGGAGAACGCCCGCACGTCGGTCAAGTCCTACTCGAGCCAGCGGCTTCCGGACCTGCGACTCCAGGGGAACTACCAGGGCGTGGGGCTTGCCGGCACCCGGGTGATCCGGACCGGAGGGTTCCCGGGCACCGTTACCGGGCCAGGAGATCACCGCTTTCAGCACCGCCCTCGAGCAGGTGTTCCGGCGCGACTACCCGGCGTGGACCCTGGGGATCAGCGTCAGCTACCCGCTGGGGCGGAGCTTCGACGAGGCGGGGCTTGCGACCGCCCGTCTGCAGGAGGCACAGGCGCAGGCCCGTCTCCAGAGCCTCGAGGTGCGCATCGTCCGGCAGATCCGCCAGGCCGCGTGGCTGATCGAGATGAACACCCGCCGGATCGAAACGAGCCGGGCCGCGCGGGATTTCCAGGAGCGGCGGGTGCAGGCGGAGCAGAAGCGGTTCGAGGTGGGCCTCTCCACCAGCTTCCTGGTGCTGCAGGCACAGCGCGACCTGGCCCAGGCCCGCAACAACGAACTGTCGGCCCAACTCGATTACATCCGGGCGCTGACCGACTTCGAGGCGTTGCAGGAGGCGTCGCTCGAGACGAGCGGGAGCACCGTGTCGGTGACGGGCAGCAGCGTCACGGCGGCTGGCACGGTGCCGGCCACGTCGGGGCTGGCAGGCCAGACCTCCACGACCACCACGACCACGACGAGAATCGGTGGGTAGTGCCAGGAACCAGAACGCGATCGTGCGAGAGAGCAGGGACCAAGTCGTCAGTTGGCCAGTTGCCAACTTGCCACCTGACAACCGTCACGTTTCTATGACCTTCCAGCCCCTCCGGCGGAGGTTGTCGTAGACGACCACTCCGGCCACGACCGCGATGGCCAGGCAGGCCGCACCCGCGGCGGTCTGTCCGAAGAGCAACCGGCCGACGCCGAACAGCGTCATGTAGACCATTGCACAACCGGCCAGGTAGGCGACGAGGTTCTGCCGGCCATCCCGAACGGGGACCACGTCTGGAGCCTGACGCGCGATCGGCTTCCACCCGGCCGCCGCGGGACGCACGCGGCGGTAGAACGCCACGAGGGTTGGCGCCGGCTCGGCGGGCGTGAGAAACGTCGCCGCGATCCAGGCCACCGTCGAGCACGCGACCGTGACGAGCACGGTCCAGGCGAACTCGCGCGGGTTGGACCTGTCGAAGTGGAAACCGAACTGCAGGCCGAGCGAGACGACGAAGGAGGCGGCCATGGCCGCCACCTCGCTCCACGCGTTGATCCGCCACCAGAACCAGCGAAGGATGAAGACGCTGCCGGTCCCGGCTCCGATTGCCAGCAAGAACGTCCACGCCCCGGCGATCGACTCCTGGAAATAGGTTACCGCCGACGAGAGGACCATCAGCCCGAGCGTGGCCAGCTGTCCTGCGCGCACGTAGTGCCGTTCGGAAGCCCCGCGCACCAGGAAGCGGCGGTAGAAGTCGTTCACGAGGTACGAGGCCCCCCAATTGAACTGCGTGGCGACCGTGGACATGTACGCCGCCGCGAACGCCGCGATCATCAGGCCGGCCAGCGCCGGCGGAAAGACCGAGGGGTCCGCCATCGTCTTGACGAACCCGGATTCCTTGTCAGCCAGGGTGGGGTAGAGCACCATGGACGCGAGCGCGGTGAGGATCCATGGCCACGGCCGGATGGCGTAGTGGGCGACCGTGAACCACAACGTGGCGAGCAGGGAGTGCTTCTCGTCGCGCGCGCAGAGGATCCGCTGCGCGATGAACCCGCCGCCTCCGGGCTCCGCCCCCGGGTACCACGTCGCCCACCACGACACGGCCAGGTACACGAAGAACGCCATCATCGGCATCCAGGCGGAGCCGACATCCGGGACGAACGAGAGCACCGACCCGTGGCCGCCCCTGGCGGCGTCGAGGGCGCGCAGCCGGGCTTCGAGGGCGGTCATGCCGCCCACCGCGCGGACCGCGCACCACGCGAGCACCACCACCATCCCCATCTTCAGGACGAACTGGAACAGGTCGGTGACCAGCACGCCCCACAGGCCCGAGAGCGTCGAGATCAGCGCGGTCACGAGCATCATCCCGAACACGACGACCAGCGCGGCCAGCTTCGGATCGTGGATGCCCAGGCGGGCGAGGCTCAGATCCGGGAAGATGATCAAGAGAATCTTGACCATCGCCAGGTTCACCCAGCCGAGGATGATGCAGTTGATCGGGAGGCCCAGGTAGAGAGCACGGAAACCGCGCAGGAATGCCGCCGGGCGCCCGGCGTAGCGCAATTCAGCGAACTCCACGTCGGTCAGCACGCCGGCGCGCCGCCACAGGCGCGCGAAGAAGAAGACGGTGAGCATGCTGGAGAGCAGCATGTTCCACCAGAGCCAGTTGCCCGCGATGCCGTAGGACGCGACGAGGCCGGTGACGGCCAGCGGCGTGTCGGCGGCAAACGTGGTCGCGACCATCTCGTGCCGGCGAGCCACCACGAGACGTTCCGCCCGCCGGCGAAGAACTCGTCGGTGGACGCCGTGGCGCGGCGGCGGTACCACAGGCCGATGCCGACGTTGACGATGAAGTAGCCGGCAATCACCAGCCAGTCGAGCGGGGCGAGGCGCATGGCGGTGGTAGTCTAAATGCAAAATGCAGAATGCAAAATGCAGAATGCGGAGTCCGGGATGACATCGCGTGAGCGAATGGACCGCGCGATGCGCCCGCGCGAGGGGCGCCTCCCGGACCGCGTGCCGGTGATGTGTCAGCTTGCGCTGGGACACTACTTCCTGCACGCCGGCGACGCCGTTGAAGTCTGGCACGACTCGGCCGCGTTTGCCGACGCCCTGCTCGCGATGCAGCGGCGGTACCGCTTCGACGGCATCCTCGTCAACCTGCCCGGGCGCAACCCCGCCTGGCGTCGCCGTCTCGTCACCGTCACAGAGGAGCCCCGAGGACGGCTGCTGCGATGGACCGACGGCCGCGGCACGATTGTGCCGCCCGACGACAACCCCCGCGCCGAGACGCCGCTCGCGCCGCCACGCCTCACGGACGTCGAGCCCGAGCGCCTGTACTACATCGAGCCGCACGACATCGGCGGGCTGACGTTCCCAACCACGTGGGGCGTGGGCGGCGAGCGGGCGGAGCCGGGAGCCGGCTTCTTCCCACCATGGCACTGGGACACCATCCGCGCGGTGCGCGAGGCGGCGCCAGACGTATCCGTCCACGGCGAGGTGTTTTCGCCCTTCTCGCAGTGGATGGAGTTGATGGGGTGCGCCGAGGGGCTGATGGCACTGATCCGAGACCCGGTGAAGGTCGAGGCGTGCCTGGACAGGCTGGCGGACGGAGCGGCCGCGCTCGCACGCGGGCACCTCGCCGCCGGCGCCGACGCGGTGCTGATCTCGTCGGCCTACGCGGGCGCCGCCCTCATCTCACCCGCGCATTACCGGCGATTCGTCCTGCCGTTCGAGCGGAAGCTGATCGCCCTCGTCCGGGCCGCCATCCCGGGAGCCATCCTCTACACGCACACCTGCGGGGCCATCGGGGATCGGCTCGAGCTGCTCGAGGAGAGCGGGACATGCGGCATCGACACCCTCGACCCTCCGCCGCTCGGCACGGTAGACCTGGCGGATGCGCGACGGCGGCTCGGCGCCCGCGTGTTCGTCAAGGGCAACGTGGATCCGGTGAACACGGTGCTGCGCGGCAGCCCGGCGGCGTGTGCTCAGGACGCCCGCGAACGGCTGGCGGTGGCGAAGTCGGGAGGCGGGTACGTGCTGAGCACCGCCTGCTCCGTCCCGCCGCATGCGCCGCCATGCAACGTGCTGGCGTTGACGGAAGCGGTAGAGGTGGACGGGGGATACGAGCAGGGCTCAAGCCCTGCTCCGACCGATGAAACAGGGCAGCGGCGAGGCAGCTGAAGGGCAGTGAACGTTGCGGGGTGTCAGTGAGGAACCGCCGGACTAGACGACGAGGAGTTCCTCGAACTCGGGGATCTCTTCCTTGATGGCCATCTCGACGCCCATGAACAGCGTCATCTGGGCGCTGGGGCAGCCCACGCAGTTGCCCGTCAGCCGCACCTTGGCCTTGTTCTCGACGACTTCGACCAGCTCGATGTCGCCGCCGTCGCCCTGGATCAGCGGGCGGATCCGCTCGATGACCGCCTGTACGCGCTCGCGTGAAATCATGTGTTCTCCCGGTGGAGTGAAGGCCTGTGTTCTCAGTATACGCGTACCGCGGCACGCGCAACATCTGGTAGAATTGCCCCAGTACCCACTACATGTCCACAGCCCCATTCACGATAGATTCGGTCGTTGTCGGCCGTAGCGCGCGCATGCGGGCGGTGTTCGACTTCGTGCGGGTGATCGCGGACAGCGACAGCAGCGTGCTCATCACGGGCGAGACCGGGACGGGGAAGGAGCTGGTCGCGAACCTGATCCACCAGTCCAGCTCGCGGCGGCACAAGCCGTTCGTGCCGATCAGCTGCGCGATCCTGTCCGAGACCCTGATCGAGTCGGAGCTCTTCGGGCACGAGCGCGGGGCGTTCACCGGAGCGATCAAGGACCGGCCCGGCCGCTTCGAGCTCGCGCAGGGCGGGACGATTTTCCTCGACGACGTGGACGACGTGCCGCTGTCGATGCAGGTCAAGCTGCTGCGCGTCCTCCAGAACCGCGTCATCGAGCGGCTGGGCGGGACCCGCCAGATCCCGGTGGACGTCCGCGTGATCACGGGCAGCAAGCGCGACCTGAGGGGGCTGGTGGCCGAGGGCAAGTTCCGCGACGACCTCTTCTACCGCCTGAACGTGATCCCGGTCAACCTGCCGCCCCTGCGCGACCGCCGCGAGGACATCCCAATCCTCGTCGATCACTTCGTGAAGCGCTACTTCCGGCAGCGGGGCGAGGAGCCGCGCGCGGTTTCGGGCGCGGTGCTCCAGGCGTTCATGCGGTACCCCTGGCCCGGGAACGTGCGGGAGCTCGAGAACGCGTGCGAGCGGATTGCGCAGACCTGCACGTGCGACACCGTGCGCCTGGGCTGCGTGCCGGTCAGCGTCCTCTTCCACAAGTACGCCGAGGACCATCAGCCCATCCTCGAGACGCACGCCCACCCGTCGGCGGTGTCCCTCGACGATCGGCTTCGTGAGGTGGAGTCGAACCTGATTAGCTGGGCGCTCAAGGTGAGCGGGGGCAACAAGTCGAAGGCCGCGGAGCTGCTCAACATCAAGCGGTCCACGCTGGGCGACCGGATCAAGAAGCTCGAGCTGACGCACCTCGAGGCGGGCGACTGACACCCTTTCCGCCGAGAGGTCGGCGAAAACGCCGGTATTTCGGAAGAAAACGGCGGAACATCCCGGGCGATCCTTCAAAAGCCTAGGAAAACCAGCCGTTTCGACCCTGTGTCGAGTTGGCACTGCCGTTGCTGCTGTCTCAGCCGTGGCAGCGCTGATTGAAGAGGCCCCGGCGGCACGGCTCGACCCCCCGATGCAGGTCCGCGTTGTGGGCCCCGACTGTGCCGGGCTTACGCCCGCGGACCTCCGGCGGCTCTTCCGTGGACGGCGCCTCACGCCTGCCCGGCGGGAGCGGCTGGCGGGGAGCGGCCGCGTGGTGGCCAGCTGCGTCGGTCGCGTGGTCGGTGTCGCCGGCTACGAACGCGCCGGCGCGGAGCTTCGGGTCCACGAATTCGGCGTTGACGGCCTGTCTGCCTGCCCGGTCGAGCAGACAGTCGCCGCGCTGCTCGATGCTCTCGAGGTCGCCTGCCTGGCAGGCGGCGGGCGCCGGCTGGTGCTGCTGCCCCGAGCGGTCGTGACGAGCGCGCTCCTGCGCGCCCGCGGCTTCGTCCCCATTGCCGAAGGGTGCGCCGGCAGCTGGTTCGTCAAGGCCTTCCCGTCGTAGTCCTCGCCCGCCCGGCGCTTGATTTTTCCGCCCCCGCTCATACAATCGTCTGCGTTCCCCCCGCCCACCCCCGGTGCCGCAGGAGTCCACGTGCCACGTCCGTTTCTGTCCGGTCTTCGCGGTCGTCTGTTGCTCCTCGTCGCGCTGGCCGCGCTCCCGGCGTTCGCCCTGACGTTCTACGCGGGGTGGCGCGACAGGCAGCACCAGCTTGCCGGCGTCTCGGTGGACACCATCCGCCTCGCGCGCCTCGTCGCCTCCGACCAGGAGCGGATCATCGAGGGGACCCGGCAGATTCTCTCCGACCTGGCCGAGGTCCCGGAGGTACGCGAGGGGGACGGTGTCAGAAGCCGCCGGTTCTTCGGGCTGCTCATGAAGCAGTACCGCGGGTACGCGAGCTTCTCGCTGCTCGACCCGGCGGGGAACGTGATCGCGAGCCTGCCCGCCATCGAAGCTCCGCTCAACCTGTCGGACCGCACCTGGTTCCGGCGGGCGGTGACCGACAAAGGGTTCGCGCTCGGCGGCTATCAGATTGGCCAGCTCACGCGGAAGGCCGTCCTCGTGGCCGCCTGGCCGGTGCTGGACGAGGCCGGGGCCGTCACGCGAGTGATCACCGCGGCCCTCGACATCGAATGGCTGAACCAGATTGCGGCGACGACCCAGTTGCCGTCCGGAGCGATGCTGGTCGTTCTGGACCGCCAGGACCGCATCGTCGCCCGCTATCCCGACGCGCCCCACTGGGTGGGCCGCACCGTGCCGGAGGCTGACGTGCTGTCGGCCGTGCGGTCGGCGCCGGAAGGCTTCGTCGAGGCGCAGGGCCACGACGGGGAAGCGCACATTTACGGGTTCACCCCGGTTCGCGGGCGCATCGAAACGGGCCTGCGGCTGGTCGTCGGCATCCCGCGCCGGCAGGCGTATGGCGCCATCACGCGGGCGCAGAACCGCCAAATTCTGGGGCTGGCGCTCGTGGCGGTGCTGACGCTCGCCGCGGCGTGGTTCGGCGCGGAGCGGTTCGTCCTCCGCCGCGTGGCGTCGCTGCTCGAGGCGACGCGAAAGCTCGCGGCCGGCGATCCCGGCGCTCGCACACGGCTCCCGTACGGTCACGGCGAGCTGAGCGACCTGGCGCGAGCCTTCGACGACATGGCCGGCGCAATCCAGGCGCGGCAGGCGGAGCGCGATCGTGCCGAGCAGGCCCTGCGCGAGAGCGAGGAACGGTTCCGCGCCTTCATGAATCACAGTCCGGCGATCGCGTTCGTCAAAGACCAGGCCGGGGTCTATCTCTACGCCAACCAGGCGTTCGAGCGGGCCCTCGGCCTCGAAGCCGACGCCTGGTTCGGCCGCACCGACGACGAGCTGTGGACGGAGGGAACGGCTGCGCGCCTGCGGGCAGCCGATCTGGGGCGTGCTGTCCACGGGCCAGCCGCGGCAGGAGGTGGAGAGCTTCGAGTTGCGCGAGGGCGGGGCGGCGCACTGGCTCTCGGTCACCTTCCCGCTGACCGACGCCAGCGGCCGTACGCTGCTGGCGGGCACCTGCCTGGACCTGAGCGAATGGCGCCAGCTCCAGGAAGCGCTGGGCCGCAGCGAGCGGCGGTACCGGAACCTGGTGGACCAGGCCCCGGACGGGATCGCCCTCACCGACCCGGCGCGGCGGATGATCGCGGTGAACGCGGCCCTCGCCACGCTTTCCGGCTACTCCCCCGAGGAGCTGCAGGATCGCCGGCTGGACGACCTGCTGGTTCCGGGGTCGCTGGACTCGCTGCCCGGCGGCCTGGATCACCTGCCCCCCGGGCGTGAATGCCTGGTCGGCGTGCGCGGTGCGCCGGCGCGATGGGTCCACGCTGCCGGCCGAGATCAGCGCCAAGCTGTTGGAGCACGGGGCCGTGCAGGCATTCCTGCGCGACGTGAGCGCGCGCCACGCGGCCGAGGCCGCGCTGCGGGCGAGCGAGGAGAGGTTCCGCCGCCTCTATCACTACCTGCCCATCGCGTACCAGGCCCTGACGCTCGACGGCGTCATCGTCGAGGTGAACGAGGCGTGGGTCCAGCTGATGGGTGTGCCCAGCGAGCGTGCGATCGGCGCCCGGTTCGCGTCGCTGCTGCCCGCTTCCAGCCGCGCCCGCCTCGAGGAAAGCCTGGCGGCCCTGCCGGCCTCCGAGAGCCTCCACAACGTGGAGTTCAGCGTCGCGCGGGCGGGCCGGGCCGCTGCCATCGTGTCCGTCGATGGCCGCGTGGGACAGGACGAGCGGGGCGAGCCTCGCGTCCACTGCGTGCTGCGCGACATCACCGCCGCCCGGCTTGGCGCGACACGGCTGGCGGTCAGCGAGGAGCGGTTCCGCACCCTGTTCTCGGAGAGCCCGATTTCCCTGTGGGAGGAGGACTTCTCCGGCATCAAGCGCCACATCGAGCGCCTGGCCGGCCTCGGGGTGTCGGACCTCGACGCCCACTTCGCCGCCCACCCGGAGGAACTGGCAGACTGCGTCGAGACCGTGCGGGTGGTGGACGTGAACAAGGCAACGCTCGCCCTGTACGGCGCCGACAGCCGGTCCCAGATGCTGGCCGGGCTGGACCGTATCGTCGGCGCCGACGGATACGCCGTGTTCAGGGACGCAATCCTGGCGCTCGCGCGCGGCGATCGCTCCTGGGAGAGCGAAGGCATCAACTACACGCTGTCGGGCGAGCCCATCCGCCTCGCGCTTCGCTGGTCGCTGGCACCGGGGGCCGAGACCTCGTGGTCCCGCGTGCTCGTCTCGGCCATGGACGTCACCGAACGGCGCCGGGCGGAAGCGGCCCTGCGGGAGTCGGAGTTGCGCCTGGAGCGGACGTTCAGGCCCGCGCCGGGCATCATGGCGATCAGCACGCGCCGCGAGGGCCGGTACGTCGAAATCAACGACGCCTTCGTCCGGGAACTCGGCTACCCAAGGGAGGCGGTGATCGGCCGCAGTGCCACCGAGATCGGGCTCTGGGTGGATCCCGAGCACCGAGCCTCGCTCGTCGCGCGCCTCGATTCCCGCGGGAGCGTCGAAAACGAGGAGGTCCTGCTGCGCCGCAGGGGAGGTGCAATCATGGATGCCCTCTGCTCGGTCGTGCCGCTCGTAGTGGATGGCGAGGAGTGCCTGCTCGTGCACGTCGTGGACATCACGGCGCGCAAGCGCGCGGAGGAGGCCGAGCGCGAGAGCCGGCGGATGCTCACGACCCTCATGAGCAACCTCCCGGGCATGGTGTACCAGTGCTGTGACGATCCCGAGTGGACGATGATGTTCGTGAGCGAGGGGTGCCGGGAACTGACGGGTTACGAGCCGCAAGACCTGATCGGCAACCGGCGGATCTCGTACGGCGCCTTGATCCTCGACGAAGACCGCGAGATGGTGGTCGCGGAGGTGCGTCAGGGAATTGCCGAGCAGCGGGCGTTCCGGATGGTGTACCGCATTCGCCGCGCAGACGGGGAGATCCGCTGGGTGTGGGAACAGGGACGCGCGGTCGCCGGCGCGGATGGGCAAGCCACGCTCGAGGGGTTCATCTCCGGCGCGGAGATGGGAAACGGCGTAAACTGGACATCATGCCGCTGAACGCCTGCGAGCTTGAAATCGACCTGTTTTGCAAGGGACTGCGCGTTCCGGACGAGGTGGTGCTGGACGGCGCACGCGGCATCTCCAGGACGCGGGCCGGTCTCGGGTCGGGGCTCGAGGTGGTCATCCCAGGCGGGTCGTGGCTGAAGGACCGGCTGTGGGTGAACATCCCTGTGGAAGAGGCCTTCGCGCGCACCTCCCCGTACGTGCTCGAGGGGGCTCCGCACGCCGGTTACCGGATTCTCGACGAGCGCAGCCAGACGCGGTATTCGATCGAGATTCCGCGCGAGCCCTCGTGGTACACCCGCGCGACGTCGCGGGGGATCCCGATGAACCGGATCGGCGTGCTGCAGGGCACGTACCTCGGGATCTACGTCAACATGGTGTGCACGTTCTGGAACTACCAGCCGTCGCTCAACTGCCGCTTCTGCACGACGGGCAACAACGTTGGCGAGCACGAGGTAGTGGACAAAGCGGTCTCCGACGTGGTGGAGGTGGCCCGAGCGGCCAAGGCGGAGTCGGGCATCACGTTCGTGCACCTCAACGCGGGATTCCAGGGCAGCCGGGGCGTGCAGTTCGCGGAGCCGTACATCCGGGCGCTGAAGGAGGAGGTCGGGGTTCTCGTCGGAGCCCAACTCGCGCCGGAGAAGGACTTCTCGCACTACGACCGCCTGGTTGACCTCGGCGTGGACCACGTGTCGTTCTGTCTCGAGTTCATCGACCCCGAGTGGTTCCGCCGAATTTGCCCGGGCAAGGAGAAGGTGCTCGGGCAGCAGATCTTCTTCGATTCCATCGCCTACTGCGCGACGCGGATGGGGAAGGGTGCGGTATCGGGCGAGATCATCGCCGGCGTGGAGCCGATTGAGCAGACGCTGTCGGGAATCGACTGGATCGCGGACCACGGGGCATTCCCGACGGTCTGCGTCTTCCGTCCGACGATCGGCGCGGACATGGAGAGCTGGCCGGTGCCAAGCTACGAGGACATGCGGCGGGTGATGACTCACGTCTACCAGGCGTGCCGCCGCAACTGGATTCCAATCGGCGCCGCGCCGAACATCGAGGTGAGCATCGTCGTGAACCCCGACGACACCGCGCTGCTCGTGCCGAGGACGCCGGGCTTCTACGCCTACGAGGCGTACCGGCGGCTCGCGCGGGTTGCGGCACGGCCGATGTTCTCGCGCCGCATGCGGAAGCGCCCGCGTCGAGATTCCGGCGCCGGCGGCGAGAATCCGCAACCGCGAACGGCGTCTACGGGTGCAGCCGCGCGGCCGGATGCGTGATTCTCAGTGTTTCTCGCCGGTGGCTTCGTGGCACCGGCCTTGCGTTAAGGGCACACGTCGGTGTTCGTGGTCAGGTATCGGACGCGTGCGGATGGGGGCCCGCACGCGACTGGCCCTGGCAGCGGGCACCGACATTTGTTTTTCAACCGCTCTCCATCCTTCATTCTCCATTCTGCATTTTGCATTCTGAATTCCGCATTGCCCGGCCCCTGGCCCCGCACCCCTGGTCCACCGATATCACCTATTGACCGGGCTTGCAGTCGCGCTATACTGCCGCTGGCTTTCCCTGGTTGCCCACGACGGTGTCCCATGCCGGCTTCCCGGCACGCGGGACGAAGGAATGCCGCCGGTCCGCAACCACGGGACGTCAGCAGCTGGAAATCCTTAGAGATCAGGCCGATGCCGGGGTGGCATCCGGTTTGCGATACAAGAGGTTGTGGACGGGCGAACGAGCGCTCGTTCCCGTGAGCTCGCATCGCGAGAATCTGTGCCCGGTGAGGTCGCGCGTTTGTCTCCTCTGTAGACCTGCCGCGGCCGGTCAGCCCATGAAACGGCCGGTCGTGTCGAGCCGCATTATTCTATCCCTCCAGACCCTTTTGCCACAGGGCGGCCAAGCCGGGCACACGATTTAAAGGGGGCGGTCGAAAGGCCGCCCCATCAGTTGTGCCGGATGACGCGCCCGTTTACAATGCTCAGACCTTCGACATCGCTCGTTGCGTGAACCGCGGGGAACGCATCGCGGACTTGGTCCACCCGGAAGGCCGGCGAGCCGGCCGCCTGACGCACCCATGAGCCTGACGCGCCTGTTCCTGGCCTCTCTGGCCGCTGCCTGCTGCCTTGCTGCGCCGCCGGTGCTGGCGCAGCAGGAGGCCGAAGCCCCCTACCACGGACGATTGCCTCGCGTGCCACGGCGACCCGTCGGCGACGGGGGCCAACAACCGCTCGGTGGCCGTGAAGCCCGAGGCCTTTGCGGCCTCGATCCACGTTCAATCGGGTTTGTCGTGCGTGGACTGCCACCGCGACCTGGCCGCGATGACGGAACTGCCCCACCCCGAGAAGCTGCAGCGGGTGAACTGCGCCACGTGCCACGAGGCCGCCGTGCAGCAGTACGACCAGGGCGTGCACGCGGTCGCGCGGACCGGGGGCAACACGGTGGCCGCCTCCTGCGCCGACTGCCACGGCGTTCACGACATCCGGCCGTCGTCGGACCCCGAGTCCGCGACCCACCACCTGAAGCTGGCGGCGACGTGCGGGAGGTGCCACCAGAACGACGAGATCGTCAAGCGTGGCCGCATTGCCGGCAGCGACGTCTCACGCTTCCAGGACAGCATCCACGGCCAGGCGCTCAGCCGGAGCGGTCTGGTGTCAGCGCCCAACTGCGCGGACTGCCACGGGTTCCACGATATCAAGCGCAAGACCGATCCCGTCCAGCCGGGTCTTCCGGACCACGGTCCCCGAGACCTGCGGCAACTGCCACGAGGGTATCGAGCTCCGGTACGTCGCGGGCGTGCACGGCACGGCCCTGGCGAAGGGGAACCCGCTGGCGCCCCACGTGCGTGTCCTGCCACACCGCCCACGGGATCGTCCGGACCGAGAGCCAGTCCTGGAGCCTGCAGGTGCTGAAGGAGTGCGGCTCGTGCCACGCCGAGTCGATCCGCACCTATCGCGACACGTTCCACGGCCAGGTCACCCAGCTCGGGTTCGTGCGCGTGGCGACGTGCTCCTCCTGTCACGCCGCGCACGACATCTTCCCGAAGGGAGACCCGCGCTCCACGGTCTCGAGCGCGCGGCTCGGTGCAGACCTGCTCGAAGTGCCATTCCGGGGCCAGCGAGAGCTTCGTGAAGTACGACCCGCACGCGGACCGGGACAACCGCGAGCGCAACCCGCTGCTGTTCTACGCGGCGACGTTCATGGAGGCCCTGCTGATCGGCGTGTTCCTGTTCTTCGGCATCCACACCACCCTCTGGCTCTCGCGCTCGGCCCGCTTCGGGCGTCGCGGGCCGAGGCCGGGGCCGCCGGACGATGAGGGAGCCGAGGCATGAGGACACGCGCGATGGACAATCAGCCGGCGCCGACGAGGGCGCCCAGTACCTGCGCTTCGACACGTTCAACCGGCTCCTCCACGGGCTGCTGATGTTCAGCTTCCTGGGCCTGGCCTTCACCGGCATGCCGCTGCTCTTCAGCGACGCGCGCGTGGGCCCCGGGCCTCGCGGCCGTCTTCGGCGGGGCGCACGCGGCCGGCCGCCTGCACCGGGTCTTCGCGGTGCTGCTGATCGCCTGCTTCGTCACGCACGTGATGCGGCTGATGCACCGGCTCTTCGTCCGCAAGGAGCTCGAGATCCTCTGGGGCCCGGCATCGATGACGCCGCAGCCGCGCGACGTGATGGAGATGATCGCGCACCTGCGCTGGTTCCTCCGGCTCGGTCCGCGCCCGCGCTTCGACCACTTCACCTACTGGGAGAAGTTCGACTACTGGGCGGTGTTCTGGGGCATGGGCGTGATTGGCGGCTCCGGCCTGATGCTCTGGTTCCCCGAGTTCTTCTCGCGGATCCTGCCGGGCTCCTGGTTCAACGTGGCCCTGCTGGTGCACGGCGAGGAAGGCCTGCTCGCGGCCGGCTTCATCTTCACGATCCACTTCTTCAACAGCCACCTGCGGCCCGAGAAGTTCCCGATGGACCCGGTGATCTTCACCGGGCGCGATCAGCGAGCACGAGTTGATCGAGGAGCGGTCCGACGAATACGAGCGCCTGCGCGCCGGAGCGAACGCTGGCGGACCACGAGGTCGGTCCCGGCGCCCGACTGGGTGCCCACGCTGGCCAAGGCCGTGGCCGTCGTCGCCGTCACGCTCGGCCTGGTGATGGTCGTGATGATTGTCTCCGCCGTGCTTTTCTGAGGCGGGCCTCAGTTGGCGATTGACCAGGGAGCAAGGGAGCAAATGGCCAGTTGCCAAGTGGCCAGTGGCCAAGTGACCGGGATGGCCCCGATTAGGGGGAACTAGACGACCCATGCCGACATCGAGATTCCGCCACGCGCGCAACCCGCTCACGCTGTTCGGCATCTGGCTGACGACGGTCAGCGCGGTGCTCTTCCTGGTGGTGTTCCTCGCCGACGTGTTCGGGGTCCACACCAACCCCTACATCGGGATCCTGTTCTTCCTCGTCCTGCCGGCGCTGTTCGTGTTCGGCCTGGTGCTCATCCCGGCGGGCATCTTCCTGTCGCGCCGGCGGGAACGGCTGGGCAGGCCGGCGGTGGAGCTCCACTGGCCGGTCATCGATCTCAACGTCCCGCACCAGCGGCGCGTCGCCTTGTTCATCGCCGCCGCCACCGTGGTGAACATCGTCGTGCTCGGCCTGGCGACCTACCGCGGCGTCGAGTACATGGATTCGCCGGAGTTCTGCGGGCAGGTGTGCCACACGGTGATGAAGCCGGAGTTCACCGCGTACCTGAACGGGCCGCACGCGCGCGTCGCCTGCGTGCAATGCCACATCGGCCCGGGCGCGCCCTGGTTCGTCAAGTCGAAGCTCTCGGGCACGCGCCAGCTCTTCGCGGTGGCGCTCGAGACCTATCCGACGCCGATCCCGTCGCCGGTCGAGAACCTGCGGCCGGCGCGCGACACCTGCGAGCAGTGCCACTGGCCCGAGAAGTTCACGGGCGACCGCCTGCAGGACCGTCGTCGAGTTCGCCGAGGACGAAGCCAACACCGAGACGACGACCACCCTCCGGCTGCACGTCGGCAGCGGCCAGGAGAAGCTGGGCGCCGACGGGCATCCACTGGCACATGTCGCCCTCGGTTCGCGTCACCTACATCACGACCGACGCCAAGCGCCAGACCATCCCCTACGTCGAGGTGGACGACGGGTCGGGCGCGGTTCGGAAGTTCCGCGCCGAGGGCGTGACCGACGAACAGCTCGCCCAAGGGGAGCGGCGGACGATGGACTGCATGGACTGCCACAACCGGCCCAGCCACCGCTTCGACTCGTCGCCCGAGCGGGCGGTGACCGAGGCCATGGCGCACGGCGAGATCCCCCAGGACCTGCCGTTCATCCGGCGGGAGGCCGTCGCGGCGCTGAAGGCGACCTACCCCTCCCAGGAGACGCCGCGCAGGCGATCGCGGACCGCCTCGCAGACCTTCTACCGCACCCAGTTCCCCGAGAGCCGGCGGACCGGCAGGCGGCCATCAAGCGGGCGCGGTGACCGACCGTCCAGGGCCTCTACGTCCGCAACGTCTTCCCCGACATGAAGGTGACCTGGGGCACCTACCCGAACAACATCGGCCACCAGGACTTCCCGGGCTGCTTCCGGTGCCACGACGACGCCCACAAGGCGGCGGACGGCAGCGTCGATCAGCAGGACTGCTCGACCTGCCACACGATCGAAGGGTAGAAGAAGGGGGAGCAGGGCAGGACGGACACCGTTGCCCAGTGGCAAACGGTCGGAGCAGGGTCCTGCTCGCTTGTACCGGACCTTCACAAGGCTCGCCGCGACGTTTGTGCCCCGCTTCACAAGGCTTGTTCCGGATGGAATTTGTCCGGAAAACGCGGGTTTTTGGTTTCGTTATCCGGATTCTTGAAGGCGATTGTGCCGGAATTCCGCAAGCCGGAGCCTTGATCGCCGATCTCCCGGTAGAAGTGTCCAAGAACTCGCCGGGCGGACATATTTGGACGTCGATCGTCGCCGCAAACTGCTGAAAATGTCGCCACCCCGAAGGTGTGCCGTTTCGGCATCCTGATTGCACAAGCGCAGCCGGGTTCTCGATCAGACGGTCGGACCTGTCGGCGGCGTTGGCCGGCCCGTGTGCACTTCCATTCCCCCCAAGAGTGCGCGACGCAACAACTCAAGGAGCAAGCCATGCATTCATTCAGCAAGAGCCTGGTGCGTGGAGGCCTCGTCGCCGTGCTGGCGGCGGGATGGCTGGCCACGGCCGGGACCGCATCGGCGGCGACGCCCCCGCAGCAGGGGGGAAGACGCCGGCGGTGCAGGCCGCCCCGCACGGGGTGTACGCGGGCACACAGACGTGCCTGTCCTGCCACGAGGACCGGGGTGGGGTCCTGAAGACGGGTCCGCACGCGCGCGCCTACCAGGCCGGCGGGCCGGTGGCGCCGTTCGGGTGCCAGCAGTGCCACGGCGACACGAAGGCGAACCTGGGCTGCGAATCCTGCCATGGGCCGGGCAAGGCGCACGCCGACGCCGGCGGCGACAAGACGAAGATCGTCCGCTTCGCGGGCCTGTCGCCGAAGGACGCGAGCGCAGACGTGCATCGTCCTGCCACTCGCGCTCGAAGCACGCGCTGTGGTGCGGGCAGCCAGCACGACCAGCGCAACGTCGGGCTGCATCGACCTGCCACAGCGTGCACGCGCCGAAGGGCGAGACCCTGCTGAAGGCCGAGACGAGACGGGCCTGTGCGCCACCTGCCACCGGACGATCGTCAACAAGCAGCTGAAGTTCAACCACATGCCGGTGCGCGAGGGCAAGATGGCGTGCTCGTCGTGCCACAACGTGCACGGGTCGCAGAACGTCAAGCTGCTCCGGCCGGCGGCACCATCAACGAGTCGTGCGTCAGCTGCCACGCCGAGAAGCGCGGCCCGTTCCTGTGGGAGCACGCCCCGGTGACCGAGAACTGCGCGACGTGCCACGACCCGCACGGCAGCAACAACGACCGGATGCTCGTGGCCAAGCAGCCGTTCCTCTGCCAGCGCTGCCACGTGAGCTCGCGCCATCCTCCCACCGTCTACGAGGGCTACACGCTGAACAACTCGACCAACGCCAACAAGATCTACGGCCGGTCGTGCGCGGCTGCCACCAGCAGGTTCACGGGTCCAACGCCCCGTCGGGCAAGGCTTTTCTGCGCTAGGTGAGGAGGATGATTGCGATGCGCAACAGACTGATGATTGGGGCTGCGGCGCTCCTGCTGGCCTCCGCGACCGCTTGCGTGGGCGCAGGACAAGCCGCAGCAGGACGGCCGCCCCGTCGAACGGGTGTCGACATCGGCGGACGCTTCACGTCGGCCTCCGGCGACGAGGCGCGGTACGAGCGGTACCGCGACCTGCGCAGCGGCGCGAACGCCAACGTGCTGTTCAACAAGGAAACCGAGAACTGGGCCTTCAACGTGAAGGCGACCAACATCGGCTACCGCGACCAGCGGTACACGGTGGACTTCACCAGCAAGCGCGTGAAGCTCTCGTTCCTCTTCGACTCGACGCCGCTCAACTACTGCTACGACGCTAAGACGCCGTACGTCTGCACGGCGGGCAACTGCGCGCTCGACGCCGGCCTGCGGAGCGAGATCCAGGCGGCGCGCGGCACGCGCTGCGCCACCGCCGGTGAACTCCGTCGGTACGACGCCGTCGGCGTGCCGCAGACGCCTGGCGCAGGTGCAGGCCGGGACGCTCGTACAACTCGATCGCCAAGCCGTTCGACATGCAGTCGCGCCGCGACACGATCGCGGCCGAACCTGCGGTTCTCGGCGACCGACAACCTCGACCTGCTCCTCGGCGTCAAGAGCTACAGCCGCACCGGCAACCAGCCGTGGGGCATCGGGTTCGCGTTCAACAACCTCGGTCGAAATCCCGCTGGTCGATCGACAACCGGGAGACCGAGATCGCGACCGGCGTCGAGTGGGCGAGCCACCAGGGCATGTTCCGGGTGGTGTACGAGCACTCGAAGTTCAACCAGACGTCCCGACGCTCACCGTGGACAACCCGCTGCACGCGACCGACTGGAACATGTTCACCCCGGGGGGCTGGCTACGACCCGAGCGGCTACACTCGACGCGCACGGCGCGGCGATGAGCCGGATGGCGATGGCGCCGACCAACACGCTGAACACGTTCGAACTGGCTCGGCATGGTCAAGCTGCCCGGCCGCACCACGGCGAACGCCAGCTTCATCATGGGCGCCAACAGGCAGAACGAGGCGCTGATCCCCTGGACGACCAACGGCTCGTCAACGACGCCCACGTACGCGACGTTCCCGGCGCTGGCCCACCTGCCGCGCGAGTCGGCGGACATGTACGTGAACTACATCACCAGCGTGATGAACGTGAACTCGCGGCCGATCAAGGACGTCACGCTGAGCGCGCGCTACCGCTACAACAGCCGCAACGACTTCACGCGGCCGTTCCACGCGGTGGAGTACGTGCGCTTGGACGCGGTGCCCGAGGAGACGGGCGGCGAGTCCGAGCCGTTCAACATCAACCGCAACACGTTCGACCTCAACGCGGCGCTTCACGCCGCTCACCTACAGCGCCATCCGGTTCGGCTACACGATACGACCGCTAGAGCACGCGATCCGCGCGTCCCAGGGCTACAAGGACGACAGCTTCCGCGTGTCGTTCGACACGGTCGGCATCCAGTGCGTGACGCTGCGCGCGCTGTACGAGCACAGCGCCAAGGATGCCGTACAACCTCGACCCCGAGGTCATCGCGGGCATCGGCCACCAGCCGGCCCTGCGGTTCTACGACGAGGCGTCGCGCAACCGCGACCGCTTCTCGCTCATCGTCGAGCTCAACCCGATGCGTCGGTCGGCGTCAACTTCACGTTGTCGACCGGCAAGGACGACTACCAGGGCGCCGACTCGACGCAGCAGTTCGGCCTGCTCAACAACAACAACACCGCCTACACGGTCGGCATCAACTGACGCCGAGCGCGAAGGTGAACTTCGGCGCCGACTACGGGCGGGAGACCTTCAACGCCCTGCAGGAGTCGCGCAACGCCAACCCGGCCCCGGATCCCCAGTGGACGGACCCGAACCGCAACTGGACGATGACCAACGACGAGACGGTGAACACTTCACGGTCTACGTCAACCTGGTCAAGGCTCATCGAGAAGACCGACATGCGTTTCGGCTACGACTACAGCGACTCCGACCAGGCGTTCGTCCACGGCGGGCCGCGGATTGCCAGCCTGGCGACGGCGCCGGGCAGTTCATCGCCCTGCCCGAACGTGACGAACACGTGGCACCGGGCGACCTTCGACCTCAATTACGCGCTGGCCTCGAAGATCGGCCTGGGCTTCTGCTACTACTACGAGAAGTTCGACGTGTCCGACTGGGCGACCATCAACACCGCCGGCTCGCAGACTCGCTGCCGGTGGCGTCGCTCGGGGCCCAGACCGACACGCCGCGGATCGACTAGCTGGGCGGGCTCCTCACCGGCTACGGCAACCGGCCGTACAAGGGCCAGACGGGCGTCGTCCGCCTGTTCTACCTTTCTAGGGTCGAGAAGCCGGCAGTGGCCGGCTGGCACACCTGGGGCGCAGCCCGCGCGGCTGCGCCCCTTTTTCTGGGACAAGCGGTCGATTTCCTTCGCCTGGCCACCGCGGCCTAGGATAATATTGAGACTCGTTCGCATTTATTCATCCACCTCGACTGCCTCTCCCAACCCCATGTCCTGTCACGTGGCCGCCGACCGCGCCGCCGCCGCCCCGCCGCCGCTCCTGCAGCTCCGGGCCCGGCCGCTCAAGATCGTCCTGGTCGGCAACCCGAACGTCGGCAAGAGCGTCATCTTCGGCCGGCTCACCGGCCGCTACGCCACCGTCTCCAACTACCCGGGCACCACCGTCGGCCTCACCTCGGGCCGCGCCTTGCTCGGCGCCGAGGTCTGCGACGTCGTCGACAGCCCGGGCGTCAATGCCCTCGAGGGGGTGCTCACCGAGGACGAACACGTCACCAGGCGCCTGCTCGCCAACCGGCGACGCCGACCTCATCGTCCAGGTGGCCGACGCCCGCAACCTCCGCCGAGCCTTGCTGCTGACGGCGCAGATGCGCCGCGTTCGGCCTGCCGATGGTGCTCGTCCTCAACATGGTGGACGAGGCGCGCCGCCGCGGCGTCGAGGTGGACGCGCGCCGGCTTGTCGCGCGAGCTGGGCATCCCCGTCGTGGAGACCGTGGCGGTCGAAGGCCGCGGGATTCCCGAGCTGAAGGAAGCCCTGCCGCGAGGCGACGCCCGGTCGCGGTGCCGTTCGAGGCCGGCTCACGACGCCGCCGGCTGGGCCCACGCGGCCGCCGGCCGTCTCCGGCGGGTCCGGCCGGCCTCGGTCGGCCGCCTGCAGGAGTTCCTGAGCCGCGCGCACGCGGGAGCCGCTCACCGGGTTTCCCATCCTCGCCCTGGTGCTCTACGTGGTCTACCTCTTCGTTGGCGTATTCGGCGCCCAGACCCTGGTCGGTTTGATCGAGCACGAGGTGTTCGGCCGATTCCTCAATCCGGCCGCGGTGGCGGTCTTCGACGCGTCGGTGCCGATCTCCTTCGTGCGGGACTTCTTCGTGGGGGAGTACGGGCTCATCACGATGGGGCTCACCTACGCCATCGCCATCGTGCTGCCGGTGGTCGCCACCTTCTTCCTGATCTTCGGCTGGCTCGAGGACAGCGGCTACATCCCGCGGCTCGCGATCTTCTCCGATCGCATCTTCCGCCTGATGGGGCTGAACGGGAAGGCCGTGCTCCCGATGATTCTCGGGCTCGGCTGCGACACGATGGCGACGATGACGACGCGGATCCTGGGCACGCCGAAGGAGCGGCTCATCGCCGTCCTGCTGCTGGCGCTCGGGATCCCGTGCTCGGCCCAGCTCGCGACGATTCTCGGCATCCTCGGGGAGCATCTCGTTCGCGGCGCTCCTGACGCTGTTTACGGTCGTGCTGGTGCAGATGTTCTTCGTCGGGTTCCTGGCCGCGAGGGTCCTGCCGGGCGAGCGTTCCGACTTCATCCTCGAGCTGCCGCCGCTACGGCTGCCGGCCTGGCGCAACGTGCTGGCGAAGACGTGGATCCGCATTCGCTGGTACCTCTGGGAAGCGGTCCCGCTCTTTCTCATCGGAACGGCGCTATTATTTGTCTTGGACCGACCGGGGCGCTGGGGATCGTGACGCGCGCCGGTCGCCCCGTCGTGACCGGCCTGCTCGGCCTGCCTGCTGAGGCCGCCCAGGTGTTCGTGATGGGGTTCCTCCGCCGGGACTATGGCGCGGCTGGGCTTTTCCAGATGGCGCACGCCGGCCAGCTGAGTGGGACCCAGGCGGTGGTCGCCCTCACGGTGATGACGCTGTTCGTGCCGTGCGTCGCCAACTTCCTGATGATCATCCGCGAGCAGGGGATGAAGGCGGCGATCGGCATCCTGGTGTTCGTCACGACGGTGGCGGTCGCGACGGGGGCGGGGCTCAATTATGGGTTCCGGCTTTTCGGTGTCGGATTTTGAGCGCGGGCAGCGGCTGGCTTCGCTGGCGGTGGGTGCCGGCGGCGTGGTGCTCCGCGTGCTCCGCGACGACTCCGCTCGCGCGGAGCGCCTGAAGGCGCTGGGGGTGACGCCAGGCGCCAGGGTCCGGGTCCTGCAGCGGTTTCCGGGGTTCGTGTTCGAGTGCGACCAGACGGAGCTCGCCGTCGAGCCGTCGGTCGCGCGCGCGATCCTGGTCGAGACGGAGGAGGGGTAGGGAGACACGATCGAGATTGCGCGCGGCCGGTTCCGGCGTGGCCAGCCTTCTTCCACGGAGGGTCATCATGCGAACCGTTCTTCCGCTCGTCGTCGTTCTCCTCATTGCCGGCGCCTGCTCGTCGGTCCGGCCCGTCGCCATCAGGGCGGGCGACATCTGCGAGGATTGTCACCAGGCAATCCAGGACACCAAGCTCGCCGCGGAGATCATCGAGCCCAACGGCCTGGCGATGAAGTTCAAGACCGTTTCGTGCATGGCACGGTTTGCCGCTCGGCGTCAAACCGAGGGCGCGGCCATGTTCGTCACGGACTACCAGACGGGCAAGTTGTTCCCGGTGCACCGCGCCGTGTTCGTCCGGGGCGAAATCAATCCCGACACGCGGGCGCTCGACTACGTCGCGTTCTCGGACGTGAGGCCCGCCGTCGAGTTCGGCAAGGCGCACGGCTCCAGCCCGGTGGACTGGCCGCAGGTCCTGCAGCGAGTGGGCGCAGGCAACTGACGCCGGCTCGGTGGACCGGCGAACTCGAGGTCGCACAGCTGGCAGCTGGCGGCTGACAGCCCGCAGCCGTCAGGCTGCCGGCTGTCTGCCGCCCGCGCCTGGTCAAAGGAACCAATGCCGCATCCAGACGCCCCAGGCGTGGGGCAGCCCCCCACGTCCCGTGTGCCCCCCTTGCGTCTCCTGTTCTGGGAGACGACCAAGGCGTGCAACCTCCGCTGCCAGCATTGCCGCGCGGTGCCCGAGGCCGAGCGCTCGCTGGTCGAGATGGACACCCGCGAGGCGCTCGGCCTCATCGACCAGGTGGCCGAGGTCGCGCGCCCGGTTCTCGTCCTGTCAGGAGGGGAGCCGTTCTACCGGCACGACATCCTGGACATTGCGGCCTACGGTGTTTCCAAAGGCTTCCGGATGGCGCTGGCCACCAACGGGACCATGATCGACGCTGCCGCCGCAGGGCGGATCCGGTCGTCGGGCATCTCGCGGGTGGCGGTCAGCCTGGACGGGGCGCGGCCCGAGACCCACGATGCCTTCCGCGGCATTCCGGGTTCTCACGCGGCGGCCATCGGGGGGCTGCGGCGCCTCCGCGGCGAAGGTGTGTCGATCCAGGTCAACTCGACCATCGCGAAGCACAACGTCGCCGAGCTGCCCGCGATGCTCGATCTCGCGCTCGGCCTGGGCGCCGATGCGCTGCACATCTTCATGCTCGTCCCCGTCGGCTGCGGCGTGAGCATCGCCGACCGCGAGATGCTGCCGGCCGACGAGTACGAGCGGGTGCTCCACTGGTTCTACGACCAGTCGAAGTCCGTTTCGATCGACTTGAAGGCGACCTGCGCCCCGCACTACTTCCGCGTGCGTGCGCAGCGGATCGTGGAAGAGCGGCGTCAGGGCGACCGCAGCACCCCGTTCATCGCGCACGGCACGCAGCTGAAGGCTGCACCAGACCCGGCGGGGGGGCGCCCGCTGTCGGCGATGACGCGCGGCTGCCTTGCCGGCACGGCGGTCTGCTTCGTGTCGAACGCGGGTGACGTCTACCCGTGCGGCTACCTGCCGGTCAGCGCGGGCAACGTGCGCCGCCAGCCGTTCGGCGACATCTGGGCGGGGTCGCCCGTGTTCGAGCAGCTGCGCAACCCGGCCGCCCTGACCGGGAAGTGCGGCATTTGCCGCTACGAGGGGATCTGCGGGGGATGCCGCGCCCGGGCCTACTCGGACAACGGCGACTACCTGGCGGAGGAGCCGTTCTGCACCTACGAGCCGATCCTGGACAACGCCGCGGTGCTCACGAGGACGGAACTGTAGCCGGGTAGTGGACAGTGGTCAGTGGACGTCAGTGGACAGTGGTCAGCAGATCACGCGGGACGACTGAGCACTGGCCACCGTCCACTGATCACTGCGTCAGCCCGCATCGTCCTTGCGCGCGGGCTGTTGAGGGCGTCGGTCCCCGACGCCGCACGACTGGTTCATTCAAGTCGGGACGCCGAGGCGCGGCAGGATCACCGCCTGCAGCAGGAACCAGGCGACCAGGAAGAGGATCGGCCAGAGGTAGTCCATCACGCCCTTTCCGGGGCCTGTTCGAGCTCTGCCAGCACGCGCCGGAGCTTGCCGTCCACCTGAGCGCCGAGGGGTGCGAGCGCTTCGTTACCCACGCGGCCGAGTGTGACCAGCGGGGCGACGGCGGCGACCACGCTGCGGTGCTCGCCCGCCTCGTAGACAATCAGGTTGCATGGGAGCAGCAGGCCGATGTCCGTTTCGGCGTTCAGGGCCTCGTAGGCGATCGGCGGGTTGCAGGCGCCGAGGATCGAGTATTTCCGGAAGTCCTTGTCGAGCTTCTGCTTGATCGTCGCCTTCACGTCGATGGTCGTCAGCACGCCGAACCCTTCGGTCTTCAGCGCCGCCGTCGCCCGCTCGACGGCCTCCTCGTAGCTGACCGGCAGCTCGACCCGAATCCCGTAGGCTGTCTCCTGCACAAGACCCTCCTGTTGGGGAGATTCACGCAGCGCCCCATTGGTTACACCGAACAGCGTGACGCCGGGACGGCGTGGGCCGTGACACCGTGACGCTTACCCCGATCCCCGATCCCCGATCCCCGATCCCTGAATCCTGAGTCCTGATTCCTATCCCCTGACCCCCGCTTTTCGCAGGATCGTCATCATCGGACACCAATTGGTGAACGCCGATTGGAACAGGTTGATGCCCACGAAGATCGCGAACCAGAAGAAGTTGGGGTTCACGTACATTCCCAGCAGCACGCTGAGCGCCACGAAGAAGCCGCCGATCAGACGAAGCAGTCTTTCCACGGTCATTGTCACACTCCTAGAGTTTCGGGGACGAAGAGCATGGGCAACGAGCAGCTGCGGAGCCATCGTTCGTTGCTGGTTGCGATACCGGTTCCCGGCTCACCGCGCGAGACGACGATGAGGCTGGCCTGCCGCTCCCGCGCGAGGTCCGCCTCGCACGTCGCCGCCTTGGCGGCCAGGTGCCCATCGAAGGCGCCAGCCAGTCCCTCGGCTACGCGGCGTCCGGCACCGTCCGGGAGCCCGGGCGGGGTGACGAGCAACGGGCTCTGGAACATGGCCTCCGGCGTCCCGGCGCTGTCGGCCCGCACCACGAGCACCGGCGTCCGGCTCTCATGGACGACGCGTTCGGCGACCGAACCCAGCCACCACCGGCTGGCCCCGCGCCGGCCGTGCGTGCCCATGATCACGAGATCCGTGCCTCGGGCGCCCTCCAGAATGAGGGCGACCGGCGATCCCTCCTGCACCGTCACCTCGGCGTGTGGGAGTCCGTGCTTCCGGCCGAAGTCGGCCAGGTAGCGCTGCGCGTGAGCGCGCGCCGCCCGCCGCTGCTTCTCGAGCGACTCGATCTGCTCGTGCGTGAAGTAGGGCGGCGCTTCGATCGACTCGGCGTGGAGCAGCCGGACAGCGGCACCCGTCCTGGCGGCCACCGCCGCGGCCACCGACACCGCGCGCGACGACGCCTCGCCGAAGTCAACGGGAACGAGGATGCTGGTCGGAGGACATTTCCACATCGTCGTACTCAAAGGACTCAGGAATCGGGATTCAGGATTCACGGCAGGGACCGCCAGGTCACACTGCCCGATGACGCGGTTTACACGGCGGTCTCCGGCTCCGCGGACCGAGAGGTGCCCGCCGAGCGCTCGTTGATCAGGTAGTACAGGACCGGGACGGTGAGCGGCGAGAGCACCAGCGAGGCGATGCCGCCGGCCATCAGCGAGATGGCCAGGCCCTGGAAGATCGGGTCGAACAGGATCACGGCCGAGCCGACGATGACGGCGGCCGCCGTCAGCGCAATCGGGCGGAAGCGGACGGTGCCCGCGTCCACGACCGCCTGCGCCAGCGGCATACCCTCGCTCAACCGCAGCTCGATGAAGTCTACCAGGATGATCGAGTTGCGCACGACGATGCCCGCGCCGGCGATGAACCCGATCGTCGACGTCGCCGTGAAGAACGCCCCCATGAGCGCGTGAGCCGGCAGGATCCCCACGAGCGAGAACGGGATCACGGTCATGATCGTGATCGGCGTGATGAACGACTGGAACCACCCGACGACGAGGATGTAGATCAGCAGCAGGACGGCCGCGAAGGCCAGGCCCAGGTCCCTGAACACCTCGTAGGTGATGTGCCACTCGCCGTCCCACTTCATAGCGTACCGGCTGCTGTCGAGCGGCTGCTTCGCGTTGTAGATCTCGAACTCGTAGCCCTCCGGCAGCTGCAGCTTCGACAGCGACTCGGTTCATCGCCAGGATCGCGTAGACCGGGCTCTCCGCGGCCCCCGCCATGTCGGCCGTCACGTAGGTCACCGGCCGCAGGTTCTTGTGGTAGATGCTCCGCGCCTCCTCGGTCTGCACCACCCGAGTCAGCTCCCCGATCGCGACGGGCGACGGCCCGCCAAGGCGGATCGCCTCGAGTGCGTCGGTTGACGACCGCAGGTCGCGCGGGAGGCGCAGCACGATCGGCACGTCCTCCCGGGCCTGTCGTCGTGGAGGAGGCCCACGGTCTGGCCGGCGCCAGCCAGGCGCACGACCGACGCGACCGCGGCAGGGGAGAGCCCAGCGCCCGCGGCCTTCTGCTGGTCGACCTCCAGCCGATCCTTCGCCTGCGGGTGCTCGACGTACCACTCCACGTCGACCACGCCCGGCGTGTCCTGCAGCGTCTTCTTCACCTGCGTTGCGATCTCCAGGCGCCTGGGCTCGTCCGGGCCGTACACCTCGGCGACGAGCGTCTGGAGCACCGGGGGACCCGGGGGAACTTCCGCCACCTGGATCCGGGCGCCGTACTTCCTGGCCACCGGCTCGAGCGCCACCCGCACCCGCTTCGCGATGTCATGGCTCTGCGCCGACCGCTGCTCCTTGTCCACCAGGTTGACCTGGAGGTCCCCCTGGTGCGGCAGCCGCCGCATGAAGTAGTGGCGCACGAGCCCGTTGAAGTTGTACGGCGAGGCGGTGCCCGCGTACGTCTGGACGTTGACGACCGCCGCGTCCTTCAACGTTTCCTGCGCCAGGGCCGCGGTCACGCGGGCCGTCTGCTCGAGCGGCGTCCCCTCGGGCAGGTTCACCACCACCTGGAACTCGCTCTTGTTGTCGAACGGCAGCATCTTGACCGTGACGAGCCCGAGCGGCACCAGCGCCACCGAGGACAGTAGCAGGACGGCGACCGCGCCGAGGAATGCGAGCCGCTGGCGGGGACGGGCGATCAGCCGCCCCATCACCGTGCGGTAGAGGCCGGTCAGCCGATCCTCGCCGCCGTGTGAGTGCCCGCTCGGCTTCTTCATCAGCTTGGCGGCGGTCCATGGCGTGACGACGAACGCCACGACCAGCGAGAACAGCATCGCGGCCGTCGCGCCCACCGGGATGGGCCGCATGTAGGGGCCCATCAGCCCGCCGACGAAGGCCATCGGGAGGATGGCTGCGACGACGGTGAGCGTGGCGAGGATCGTCGGGTTGCCCACTTCGTCCACGGCCTTCACCGCCACCGCCGCAAGCCCGCGGGACTCGCGCCCGGCGCCGAGATTCGCGTGCCGCACGATGTTCTCGACCACCACGATCGCATCGTCCACGAGGATGCCGATCGAGAAGATCAGGGCGAAGAGGGTGATCCGATTCAGCGTGTAGCCGTAGAGGTAGAAGACGAACAGCGTCAGGGCGAGCGTGACCGGGACGGCGACCAGGACGACCGCCGCCTCGCGCCGGCCGAGGGTGAGCCAGATCAGGATCGACACCGAGAAGACGGCCAGGAACATGTGCCAGAGCAGCTCGTTGGACTTGTGCTCGGCGGTCTGGCCGTAGTCGCGGGTGACGGTGAGGCTCACGTCGGCCGGGAGGATCGTGCCCCGCAGCCGCTCCACCGTCTGGTCGATGCGGCGCGTGATGTCGATCGCGTTGGTGCCCTTTCGCTTCGAGACCGCCAGCGTCACCGCCGGGTAGGCCCGGCCGTCCCTCCCCTGGAAGGTGACGTAGCTGGACGGCTCCCCGTCGCCATCGCGGACGGTGGCGACGTCACGCACGAAGACCGGGATGCCGCCGCGGGCGCCCACCACGACGTCGTTGACGTCATCGGCCGAGTCGAGCCACGCGCCGGACTGCACCAGCCGGCTCTGGTTCCCCTGGACCACGTCGGACGCCGGCGGGCGCGCGTTCGCACCCTGGATGGCGCCGGCAATCGCCGTGGGGTCGAGTCCGTAGGACGCGAGGCGAGCGGGGTCGACCTCGACGCTGACCTGGCGCGTCCGGCCGCCGATGATCTCGACGTTCGAGACGTCGGTGACCTCCTTGATGGCATCGTGCAGCTGGCCGGCGATCTGCCGGAGCTGGTAATCGTCGTAACGGCCGCTCCAGAGGGTCAGGGCCATGATCGGGACGTCGTCGATCGACCGCGGCTTCACGATCGGCATCGACGCGCCGGGGGGAATGAGGTCGAAGTTGGAGGCCAGCTTCTGGTTGAGCCGGACCAGCGCCGGTTCTTCCTGTTCACCCACGCGGAAACGCACGATGACCATCGAGAGCCCGGCGCTGGACGTCGAGTAGATGTACTCGACCCCTGGGACTTCCCAGAGCAGCTTCTCCATGGGACGCGTGACGCGCTGCTCGACCTCGGCCGGCGAGGCCCCGGGCATCTGCACGAACACGTCCACCATCGGGACGATGATCTGGGGCTCCTCCTCGCGCGGGAGCGCGACGAGTGCGAGGAGCCCGAGCGCAAGCGACGCCAGCACGACGAGCGGCGTCAGCTTCGAGTGGATGAACGCCTCCGCCAGGCGCCCGGCGATTCCGTATGGCCGGCTCATTACCGAGCCTCCAGCGCACCGCAGTCACCACCGGGACACCCGGATCCGCCGGGAGCCAGGCGGGCGCTCGTCGATGCCCCCGTGGCACGAACCGGCGACCCGTCCACGAGGGACGGCGACGGGTTGACGACCACCTTCTCGCCGGCGTCCAAGCCGGCCGAAATCTCCACCTTTCCGCCTGCGGGCTCGCCGGCGTTCACCATTCGCAGCCAGGCCCGGTTGTCGGTCCCGACAACGAACACGGAGGCCAGCTGGCCTCGGCGGACGATGGAGGAGGCCGGCACCACGAGCGCCTGGCGCGCAGGGCCGGCGAAGCGGGCCCGGGCGAACATCCCCGATCGGAGGCGCGGGTCGTCGGGCAGGTCGATCTTGACCAGGAAAGCATGAGGGCCGGGCGCCATGGCCCTGGACACTTCCGCGATCCGGCCCTGGAAGTCGGGGTTCGTGCCCAATCCCGTGGGCGTGACCGCCGTGTCGAGCAACACCTCCACCGGCTTTGCCTGGTCAATCTCCCCGGCCCTCGACTCGTCCACCCTCACCTCGAGCCGGAAGGACTTCGTGTCTTCGATCGTCAGGAGCGGCACGCCGGGTGACGCCATGTTCCCCGGCTC
Source organism: uncultured Acidobacteriota bacterium (assembly GCA_963744445.1). GTDB lineage: Bacteria > Acidobacteriota > Vicinamibacteria > Vicinamibacterales > Fen-181 > CAVUTP01. The sequence goes on along the minus strand of CAVUTP010000002.1, from coordinate 758,695 downwards.
CACCATCTTCTCGGTGACGACGCCGTCGAATGGGGCGGTGATCGAGGCCCACGACAGCGCCACGGTCGCGGCGCGTACGCCGGCGCGAGCCGCGGTCAAGCCCGCCTGGGCCTGCGCGATGCCCACCTGGGCCCCGCGCGCCTGCGACTCCGCCGCCCGGAGGCCGCCGACCGCCTGATCGAGTTCGTGGGGCGTGGCAGAGTTCTTGGCCCGCAACTCGGCGACGCGCTTGTGGGTGGCGCTCGCGAGGGCCAGTCCGGCGTCGGCGCCCTCCCGGGCGCTGGTGGCGGCCGCCACCGCTTGCTCGGCCGCCGCCGCCGCGGCCTCGGCCTGGGCGTGGCCCGCCTGCAGGTCCCTCGCATCGAGGCGGATGAGCACCTGCCCGGCGGTCACCCGGTCGCCGGGCCGAACAAGGACCGCTTGGACCTCCGCAACGATGCGGCTCACCAGCGTGGCGGTGGTGCGAGCGCGCACCGCGCCCCCGGTTTCGAAGGGCCTGCCGAGGCTCTGAAGGGAAGCGGCGTCCACCTGGACGTCCATCGGCGGCCGGGCCTTCACCGTTCCGGGTTCCGGGTGTCCGCACGCCGTCACAAGTGTTGCTCCCAGCAGGAGCACGGGTGTCATTCTCATGGCTCTCATGGTTGTTGCCGTATCCGCTTCACGATGGGCGACGCCAGGCGTCCCCCGCTGTTTGCCTGTCGCCGGCGGGCAGCACGCGCCAGGCCGGCCCCGCAGGCCTAACGGCTGCGGGGGACCATCCCGACCGATCGTTCGTAAGCCGCCTTCGCGACCATCACGTCAACGACCGACGAGATCCTCAGTGTTTCTGCGTCGAGGAGGGCATTCGCCGCGCGCAGGACGTCGTTGACGCCCGCCATCCCGGCCTCGTACCGATCGCGGATGATCCGCTGGCTCTCGCGTGCCTGCAGAACGGCGGTGCGGCCCACCGCCTCACGTGCCGTCGCCGACTCCAGCTGGGCCCTGGTTGTCCACGCCTCGAGGCGCAGGCCGCTCTCGGCGCTTGCGCGCTCGGCGTTCGCCCGGGCCTCGGCCTCGGTGGCCGCCCGCAGGCGGGCGGAGTCGCCGCCCCCCGCAAACAGGTTCCAGCGCAACTGGCCCGCGAACATCCAGGCTGTGGCCCGCTCGGTGAAGGTATGGCCGTTGTACTCGTACTGCCCCTGGAGGTACACCTGGGGAAGGAAGGCCGCCTTGGCGGTCTTTCGGGCGCTTTCGGCCAATGACAGCTGCAACGTCGCTCGCTTCAGCGCGGGACGGTCCCGCAGCAGCGCCTGCTCGGTGTCCTCCCGCGTCGGGAGCGGCGTGGGAACCGGCGCCGGTTCCTCCAGGGTCAGTTCCCGGTCGAGCGGCGCCCCCATGAGGCGGTTGAGCTGAGCGGTCGCGATGGCCAGGCCGCTGGCCGATCGAATCTCGCGCTCCTGAATTTGCGCGAGGTGCACGCGGAGCGAGAGGACATCGGACTCGGTCGCCATCCCCACGTCCCTGGCGCGTTCGGCGCGGGCCAGATCTTCCTGGGCCGCGGCGACGGCGGCCGACGCGGCCGCGCGGCCGGCGCTGGCCTGCAGGGCTTCTCCGTAGGCCCTTGTCGCGGCCAGCGCGAGGTCGGCTTCGGCCTCGGCGACCGAGAAGGCCGCGATCTGCTTGCCGAGGCCGGCCGAACGGATGCCCCCGATTCGCTGGGCGTCGTACACCGGCTGGTCGACCATGATCGCGCCGTGATAGTTCGTGAGCGGGTCGGGATGGTTCAGGGCATCCAGGGCGAAGTTGGCGGCGGTGAACCGCTGCTGGCTGAGCAACGAGCCGAACACGAAGACCGGGTTGTTGCCACGCTGCCAGGCCTCGACCAGGTCAACGCGAGGGAGGTAGGCCGCCACCGCCTCGTCGGCGTGCGCCGCGCTCTCCCTCTGCGCTGCCCGCGCGGCGCGAAGGTCGGGGTTGTTGGCGAGGGTTGCGCCAACGGCCTGCTGAAGGGAGAGACGTTCCTGTGCGGCGCCGGCCGACGGGCAGGCGAAGGTCGCCAGGGTTGCGAGGATGACAAGTCGGGATACCATAGGTTCAATTCAGGGATTCAGGGTCGGGCCGGAACGTCACATGGCAGCCGCACCGGAGACGCTGTGACCAAATCTCGCGATTCGAATCTATCGGTAAAGGAGGATGTGACCGACGGCGGGTCGGAGTACGCGGGCCTCGTCCGGGCCGTCCAGCAGGGCGACCAGGCGGCGATGGAGCAGTTGCTGATGCGTGCGCAGGAGGTGGCCTACCGCTTCAGCCTGCTCGTGTGCGGGCGCGCGGACGATGCCGACGATGCGATGCAGGAGGCGCTGCTGAAGACCTACCGCTACGCGGCGCGCATCCGGGAGCCGGAGGCTTTCAGGGCGTGGCTGTACCGGACCGTGCGGAACGCCTGTCTCCTGGGGCGGCGCAAGCGCGTGAACGAGCCCCTGCACCTGCTGTCGCTCGACGAGCCAGCCGGCGGACAGGACGGCAGCGAGCGGTCGGTGGACGCCGTGGACCCGTCGCGCGATCCCGAGGAGCAGGCGCTGAACACGTCGCTCCGCAACCGGCTGGAGCACGCGCTGCACCAGATCCCGCGGCCCTACCGGGTCGTGGTCTTCCTCCGCGAGGTCGAGGGGCTCTCGACGCGCGAGGTGGCCAAGGTCCTGCGGATATCGGAGCCCAACGTCAAGACACGCCTGCACCGCGCGCGTGTCATGCTGCGCGAGCAGTTGGAGCGGTCATGAAGCCCCACCCGGAACACCACACCTGCACGGACTTCCTCGAGCGGCTGTCGCGGTACCTCGACAACGAGCTGGCCGCCGCGGACCGGCGCACGATCGAGAAGCACCTGCGCGATTGCCCCTGCTGCGAGGACGTGCTCCACGGTTTGGAGCACACCATCGCCCTCTGCCACGAGGAGCGCCCGGAGCTGCCGCCCGAGGTGCGCGCGCGGGCGAGCGCGAGGGTCAAGGAGCTGATCGCCCAGATGCCGTCCTCGGCATCGCGTCGGAAACACTGAGGCTCCCGCCCCTTCCAGCGTTCGTGCGGGTTGACCACGAAGCTCACGACAATCACGAAGAAAGACCACCACCGAGATCAGTGTCGTTTGCGCCGGCCGGGGCCTCTCGGCTGGACCACTTCCACGACTTCGGCCGGTGCGCGGCGTACCAGCAGCGCGATTCCCAGGAGCACCACGGCCGCCGAGAACAGCTGTGCGGTGGTGAGGCCGGACAGCACGCGCACGTTCACGCGGATCACTTCAATCAAGAAGCGCAACGTGCCGGCGCCCACGAGGTAGATCCCGAAGACGGCTCGGTCCGACACCCGGCCCTTGCGGAGGCGCACGAGGAGGTAGGCGAAGGGGAAGAGGAACGCCGCTTCGTACAGCTGCGTGGGATGGACCCGGTCGAGCGTCGGGGGCAGGCCTTCCGGGAAGGCGATGCCCCAGGGGAGTGACGTCGGGCGGCCGTAGTCGTCTCCGACGAGGAAGCACCCAATCCGGCCGACCGCATGGCCGAGGGCCAGTGCCGGTGCCGCGGCCGACAGGACGGTCATCAGCGGCAACCGCTGCCACATGATCCAGGCGATCCCGCACAGGACGCCGCCGGTGAATCCCCCGAACCAGCTCATGCCTCCGCGGCTCAAGAGCGTCTCGGACAGCGGCTCCGCCCAGTGCTCCGCCACGTAAAGCAGCTTCGCGCCCGCCAGGCCCCCGAGGACACCGACGAGAGCCGTGTCGGTCCCCTTGACGCTGTCGACGCCCGATCGTTCCAGCTCACGCCGGATCAGGAGGATGCCGAGGAGCGCCCCCAGGGCGACCATCACGCCAAAGCTGGTGATCTCGAGAGAACCGATTCGGAAAAGGACAGGATACATGGACAGGATCATAGACGATCCGGTCGTGCCGGAGGTGCCGGAGGTGCTGGTGCCCGAGGTGCTGATGCCGGAGGTGCTGGTGCCCGAGGTGCTGATGCCGGAGGTGCTGATGCCGGAGGTGCTGATGCCGGAGGTGTTGATGCCGGAGGTGTTGATGCCGGAGGTGTTGATGCCGGAGGTGTTGATGCCGGAGGTGTTGATGCCGGAGGTGCCACAAACGGCTATTTGCTCATTTGCTCGATCTCGTGGGCGCGATCGGCGTCGCCTGGACCTTCTGGCGCGCCTGGTCGATCAACTGCTGGACCTTCGCGCGGTCCGGGTAGTTCGGGTTGGCGGCCAGCAGCCTCTCCCAGCTCTGCAGGGCCTTCGGCGAGGTCCTGCTTGCCGTCGTGATGCACGATCCCCGGTTGAACAGGGTCTGCGCGTGGTTCGGATCGATCGCCAGCGACTTGCCGGACTGCGCGAGGGCCTCGTCGGCGCGGCCCGAGTACCAGAGCGCCGTCCCGAGGTCGGTGCTCACGTTGATGTTGCGCGGGTCGAGCGCGAACGCCTGCTGGTAGGCGGGCACGGCCTCCGCGTAGCGGCCCGCGTCGTAGAGCATGTTCCCGAGTTGCGTCGCCGCCTGGAGGTTCTTGGGGTCCTTCGCCAGGATGTCCCGCAGCGCCTGGACCTGCCGCTCGTCCACCAGGCCCGCCTGCGGCGTCGACGAGGCGCGGCGCCTGCGCCGCGGGCGTGACCACCACGGCGCTGTGCCGGCCGGTGGCCGAACATGACGTAGCCGACGGCGAGGCCGAGCACCAGGCAGGCGCCGGAGATGATGGCCCAGGTGGTGCCGGACGTTTGCTGTGGAGGACGGGTCTGAGGCATGGGGGTCGAATTGAGAATTGAGAATGAAGAATTGAGAATTGAGAATTGAGAAAGAGGAACGGGACGCGCCCGCCGCGGCTGACGCGCCCGTCCGACATCGTTCTTCATTCTAACTTCTACATTCTCAATTCGCGTAGCGCGACAGCGCTACGCGCTGACCTTCCAGCTGCGCAGGACCTTCATGTAGTTGCCGCGCTCGAAGGCCGCCGGGTCGGGGCACCCGCAGGCTCATGCTGCCGCGCATCTGCTCGAGCGACTCGTACTCGTGCTCCTCGAGCCAGCGCCGCAGGCCGTCGAGGATGACCTGCAGGTGCTGCGGGCCGTTCTCGAGCAGCGCGCGACACCACCTGCACGGCGCTCGCGCCGGCCATGACCGCCTTGACCGCGTCGAGGCCGGTGTGCACGCCGCCGGACGCCGCGAGCGACGCCTTCACCTGGCCGGACAGGATCGCCAGCCAGCGCAGGCGCAGCAGCAGCTCGGACGAATCGGACAGGTGCAGGCTCGGGCACCGCCTCGAGCTCCTCGACGTCGATGTCGGGCTGGTAGAAGCGGTTGAACAGCACCAGGCCGTCGGCGCCGGCCTCGTCGAGCTTGCTGGGCGAAGTTGGCGAGCGACGAGAAGAACGGCGAGAGCTTCACCGCGACCGGGATGGTGACGGCCTGCTTCACCGCCTTGACGATCTCGACGCGCCGTCGCCTCGACCTCGGCCCCGGTCTCGCTTGGGGTCGGTGGCGACGTAGTAGACGTTCAGCTCGAGCGCGTCGGCGCCCGCCTGCTCCATCTGCGCGGCGTACGACAGCCAGCCCGCGTTGCGTGCATGCCGTTGAGCGAGGCGATCACCGGGACCTTCACCGCCTGCCTTGATCCGGCGGATCTGCTCGAGGTACTCGTCGGGCCCGAGCGCGAACTCGTCGGGCTTCGGGAAGTAGGAGAGCGCCTCGGCGAACGAGTCCGTCGTGCACCTCCATGTGGTGCACGATGCCCGTCGAGCTCGCGCGTGATCTGCTCCTCGAACAGCGAGCGCATCACGATCGCGGCGGCGCCCGCGTCCTCGAGCCGCTTGACGGTGTCGAGCGATCGGCCAGCGGCGAGGCGCCCGGCATGAGCGGGTGCGGCAGGCGAAGGCCGAGATAGTGTGGTCGACAGGTCCATCGTATCCTCCGTTACTCGGCCGGCCGGTCGTCTGCCGTTGCCCATGGTCATCTTCGCCATCTGCTCGTAGAGCGCGAAGCGCGACGGCGACTTCCTGCTGGGCGCTCGCCAGCAGCGTCTTGAACCGCTCCGGGTTCTGCTGCTCGACCATGCGGAAGCGCGTCTCGTTGCGCATGAACTTGCGCGACGTCCGCCTTCGGCGCCGCCGAGTCGAGCATGCAGCGGGTTCTCGCCGGCGGCCAGCGCGCCGCGGGTCGAAGCGGTAGAGCGGCCAGTAGCCGCTGTCCACCGCCAGCTTCTGCTGCTCGAGGCCGTGCGCCAGGTCGTAGCCGTGCGCGATGCAGTGGCTGTAGGCGATGATGAGCGACGGGCCGGCGTAGGCCTCGGCCTCGAGGAACGCCTTGACCGTCTGCGCGTCCTTCGCGCCGAAGGCGACGTGCGCCACGTAGACGTTGCCGTAGGTCATCGCGATCATGCCGAGGTCCTTCTTCGGCCGCTGCCTTGCCGGCCATCGCGAACTTGGCCGACGCGCCGATCGGCGTGGCCTTCGACGCCTGGCCGCCGGTGTTCGAGTAGACCTCGGTGTCGAGCACGAGGATGTTCACGTTGCGGCCGGACGCGATCACGTGGTCGAGGCCGCCGTAGCCGATGTCGTAGGCCCAGCCGTCGCCGCCGACGATCCAGACGCTCTTCTTGCACCAGGTAGTCGGCGAGCTTCTCGAGCCAGCGCGCCTCGGACGTCGTCGATCCCGGCCAGCTTCTGCCGCAGGGCCACGACGCGCTCGCGCTGCGCCGCGATGCCGGCCTCGGTGGTCTGGTCGGCCTTGAGGATCTCGTCGACCAGCGTCTCGCCGATCTGCGGCGCCAGCCGCTGCGAGCAGCTCGCGCGCCTGCTCCGATGTTCTTGTCGACCGCCAGCCGGAAGCCGAGGCCGAACTCGGCGTTGTCCTCGAACAGCGAGTTGGACCAGGCCGGGCCGCGGCCGTCGCGGTTCTTCGCGTACGGGCGTCGTCGGCAGGTTGCCGCCGTAGATCGACGAGCAGCCGGTGGCGTTGGCGATCAGCGCGCGGTCGCCGAACAGCTGCGTGAGCAGCTTGACGTACGGCGTCTCGCCGCAGCCGCGCAGGCGCCCGAGTACTCGAACAGCGGCTGGAAGAACTGCGTGCCCTTGACGTCGAGCTTCACCTTCGCTGCGGTCGACCTCGGGCAGGTCGAGGAAGAAGTCGTAGTTGCGCGCTCCGGCCTCGCGCAGCGGGCGCTGCGGCGCCATGTCGATCGCCTTGTGCTTCGGGTTCGCCTTGTCCTTGGCCGGGCAGACCTCCACGCAGAGCCGCAGCCGGTGCAGTCCTCGGGCGCCACCTGGATGGTGTACTTCATGCCCTTGAACTCGTTGCCCTTGAAGTCCATCGACTTGAAGGTCGCCGGGCGCGTCCTTGAGCAGGTCCGACTCGTAGACCTTGGCGCGGATGGCGGCGTGCGGGCAGACCATCGCGCACTTGTTGCACTGGATGCAGATCTTCGGGTCCCAGACCGGGATCTCGAGCGCGATGTTGCGCTTCTCCCACTGCGCCGTGCCGGTCGGCCAGGTGCCGTCCACCGGGAACGCGCTGACCGGCAGCAGGTCGCCCTTGTTGGCCAGCATCACCGCGGTGACGCGCTTGACGAAGTCGGGCGCCTTCGTCGGACACGATCGGCGGCCGGCGTCGCGTGGCGCGTGACCGCGGCGGGCACCTTCACCTCGTGCAGGTTCGCCAGCGTCTCGTCGACGGCGGCGTAGTTCTTCTGCACGACCTCCTCGCCGCGCTTGCCGTAGGTCTTCTTGATCGCCTTCTTGATCTGCTCGATCGCCTCCTCGCGCGGCAGCACGCCGGAGATCGCGAAGAAGCAGGTCTGCATGATCGTGTTGATGCGCGTGCCCATGCCGGTGGCCTTGGCCACCTCGTAGGCGTCGATCACGTAGAACTTCAGCTTCTTCTCGATGATCTGCTCCTGCACCTCGCGCGGCAGGTCGTCCCAGACCTCGTCGGCCGGCAGCGGGCTGTTGAGCAGGAACACCGCGCCGGGGCCGGCGTACGCCGAGCACGTCGTACTTGTCGAGGAACTCGAACTGGTGGCAGGCGACGAAGTTGGCCTGCTTGACCAGGTACGACGAGCGGATCGGCCGCGGGCCGAAGCGCAGGTGCGAGATCGTGATCGCGCCCGACTTCTTCGAGTCGTACACGAAGTAGCCCTTGCCGTAGTTGTCCGTCTCCTCGCCGATGATCTTGATCGAGTTCTTGTTGGCGCCGACCGTGCCGTCCGCGCCGAGGCCGAAGAACACCGCCGCGCACGACGTCGTCCGGCTCGATGTCGAACTCGTGGTCGACCGGCAGCGACAGGTGCGTCACGTCGTCCACGATGCCGACCGTGAAGTGGTTCTTCGGCTTCGCCTTGCACAGCTCGTCGTAGACCGCCTTGACATGCGCCGGCGTGAACTCCTTCGACGACAGGCCGTAGCGGCCGCCGATGACGAGCGGGTCGTGCAGCAGCGGCGACGTGCCGGCGTCCTGCGCCTCGCGCAGCGCGGTCACGACGTCCAGGTAGAGCGGCTCGCCGAGCGCGCCCGGCTCCTTGGTGCGGTCGAGCACGGCGATCCGCTTCACGGTCTGCGGCAGCGCGGCCATGAAGTGCTCGAGCGAGAACGGCCGGTAGAGGCGCACCTTGAGCAGGCCGACCTTCTCGCCCCTGCGCGACCAGCCACTCGACCGTCTCGTGCGTGACCTCGGCGCCGGAGCCCATCATGACGATGACGCGCTCGGCCTCGGGGTGGCCGACGTAGTCGAACAGGTGGTACTGCCGGCCGATGAGCGTCGCCGAACTCGTCCATCGTCTCCTGCACGATGCCCGGGCGTCGCCAGGTAGAACGGGTTGCAGGCCTCGCGCGCCTGGAAGAAGGCGTCGGGGTTCTGCGCCGTGCCGCGCAGCACCGGGTCGTCGGGCGTCAGCGCCCGCGCGCGGTGCGCCGCGACGAGGTCCGGCGTCGACCATCTGCGCGCAGGTCGTCGTCGGTCAGCTGCTCGATCTTCGACACCTCGTGCGAGGTGCGGAAGCCGTCGAAGAAGTGCAGGAACGGCACGCGCGACTTGCAGCGTGGCGCGCTGGCCGATCGCCGCGAAGTCGTGCGCCTCCTGCACCGAGCCCGACGCCAGCATCGCGAAGCCGGTCTGCCGGCAGGCCATCACGTCGGAGTGGTCGCCGAAGATCGACAGCGCGTGCGTCGCCACCGTGCGCGCCGACACGTGCATGCAGAACGAGGTCAGCTCGCCCGCGATCTTGTACATGTTGGGGATCATCAGCAGCAGGCCCTGCGACGCCGTGAAGGTCGTCGTCAGCGCGCCGGCCTGCAGCGCGCCGTGGACGGCGCCGGCCGCGCCGCCCTCGGACTGCATCTCGGTCACCTGCGGGACCGTGCCCCAGATGTTCTTGCGTGCCCTTCGCCGACCACTCGTCCGCCCACTCGCCCATGTTGGACGAGGGGGTGATCGGGTAGATGGCGATGACCTCGTTCGTCCGGTGGGCGACCGAGGCGACGGCCTCGTTGCCGTCGATCGTGATGCGAGGACGTGTCATATGAGTGCTATCTCCGAGTGGCGACCGGGTTGACTGGAAAGCTGGGGTGGAAGTGCTGAACCCTGCCAGTGAGTCTAGCAACCTCCGTGCTGCGGCCGGAGGACACGAAAACGCCTGCGTTTCCGCGCTCGTCCGGGTGAGCCCGCAGGACCGTCGCCGGAATTCCGGCAGTCCAGAGCCCGGTCTTGTTAGAGTGCCCTACGGGTGGTGCCAAACGGGCGGACCCCTGCCTTGCCAGCCACGATGCCACCATTGCAGAATGCCGAGGGCATACTGCTCGTGCGGATCCGCACTTTGCACTCTGCACTCTGCACTTTGCACTGGGATGAAGGGGGGGCTCATCCGGCCGCAAGACGCCGGGCGTCCAAGTTCGACGTGCCCCGCGCCGTGCAACCTGTAATATTAATGCTTCGCCCGCCGCGGCGCGATGAAAAACTCGTCCGCTGCCGGGCGCCACGAGCGTCAATTGACAAGTGGTCAATTGCCCAATTGACAAATGACAGCGGGAGAAGCCGTGAATCCTCTGCTCGAACTCAGCCGTGCCGGTCAGTCGGTCTGGATCGACTACATCCGTCGGAGCCTGCTCGAGGGCGGCGGGTTGCGCCGCCTCGTCGAGGAGGATGGCGTGGCGGGTGTCACGAGCAACCCGACCATCTTCGAGAAGGCCATTGCGGGCAGTCCCGACTACGACGCCCAGTTGCGCGAGGTGCTCGCGGCCCGGCCCGGCATCGACAACGACAGCCTCTTCGAAGCCCTGGCCCTCGACGACATCCGCGCGGCCTGCGCCATCCTGCGGCCGGTGTTCGACCGCACCGTCGGCGCGGACGGCTACGTGAGCTTCGAGGTGCCCGCCTCCGTCGCCAACGACACCGAGGCGACCGTGGGGCACGCGCGCCGGCTGTGGAAGGCGATCGGCCGGCCGAACCTGATGATCAAGGTGCCGGCGACCGCCGCCGGCATCCCTGCCATCGAAACACTGATAGCCGAGGGCATCAACGTCAACATCACCCTGATGTTCTCGCTCGACCACTACGAGCAGGTGGCGTACGCCTACATTCGCGGCCTGCGGAGCTGTTCCGATCCTTCTCGCGTCGCGTCGGTCGCCTCGTTCTTCGTCAGCCGCGTGGACACGGTCGTGGACAAGGCCCTCGAGCGCATCGGCACGCCCGAGGCGCTCGCTCTTCGGGGCAAGGCGGCGGTGGCGAACAGCCGCCTGGTCTACCAGCGCTTCCGGGAGATCTTCCACGGCGAGCCGTTTGGCGCTCTTCGCGCCCGCGGCGGACGCGTCCAGCGCCCGCTGTGGGCGAGCACCAGCACGAAGAACCCGGCCTACCGCGACGTGATCTACGTCGAGGAACTCGTCGCCCCGGAGACGGTCAACACCATGCCGCCGGCGACGGTCGATGCGTTCCGGGACCACGGATACGTGCGCGGGGCAACCGCGGCGGAGGATCCCGAGGCGGCCCGGGCCCTGCTGGCCGCGCTCGCGAGGCTGGGGATCGACCTCGGCCACGTCACCGACACCCTGCAGCTCGAGGGCGTGGCAGTCGTTCGCGCGTTCCTACGACGACCTGATCGACTCCCTCCAGACCAAGCGCGCGCAGTTGCTCCTCGAGCGCGTGCCCGCGCAGACCCTCGAGCTGGGGCCAATGCAGCAGGCCGTGGACGCGCGCCTTGCGCGCTGGCAGCAGCGAGGACGTGGCACGGCGGATCTGGGCGCGGGACCACACCGTCTGGTCGGCCGTGCCCGTGCCGGAATTGTCGGACCGCCTGGGCTGGCTCTCGTTGCCGGAGAGCATGGGCCCCGAGGCCGGGGAGATTCGGGCGTTCGCCGAAGAGGTTCGCGCGGCAGGCATCGCGTCACGTGGTGCTGCTCGGCATGGGCGGCTCGAGCCTCGCCCCGGAGGTGTTCCAGGCAACCTTCGGACGCCGGGAGGGCTACCCGGAACTGCTCGTCGCCGACAGCACTCACCCGGGCGCCGTGCGCGCTGTCGACGATCGGATCGACCTCGCCCGCACGCTCTTCGTCGTATCGAGCAAGTCGGGCACGACCAGCGAGACGAAGTCGTTCTTCAGAGTCACTTCTGGGCCAGGGCCGAGGCCCTCGGACCGGCGGGGCCCCAGTTCGTCGCCATCACCGACCCGGGCACGTCGCTGGAGCGGCTGGCGCGGGAACGCGGGTTCCGCCGCGTGTTCAGCGCCCCGCCCGACGTCGGCGGCCGCTACTCGGCGCTGAGCGCCTTTGGATTGGTGCCCGCCGCGCTGGTCGGCGTTGACGTCGCGGCGGTCCTCGAGCACGCCCGCTGGTTGGCGCGTGCCGCCGCGCCCGGCGTAGACGCGCGTCATAACCCGGCGCTCGCGCTCGGCGCGGCCCTCGGTGAGCTCGCCGCCGCGGGACGCGACAAGCTCACGTTCCTCGTAGGCTCTCCGTTCGAGTCGCTGCCGGCCTGGCTCGAGCAGCTGATCGCCGAGAGCACCGGCAAGAACGGCAAGGGCATCGTGCCGGTTGCCGACGAGCCGCGGCTGGCCCCGCAAGCCTACGGGCCGGACCGGGTGTTCGTGGCGATCGGCCGGCTCGGCCCGGACGACGAGGCCCTCGCGGCAGCCGTGGCGGCCGCAGGACACCCGGTGATCCGAATCGCTGCCGCCTCGCCGCTCGACCTCGGGCAGGAGTTCTTCCGGTGGGAGCTGGCGGTGGCTGCGGCGGGCGCAGTGCTCGGCATCCAGCCGTTCGATCAGCCCGACGTCCAGCTCGCCAAGGACATGGCGCGCCGGGCCATGCAGGGCGGTCTTGCCACCAGGGATGTGCCAGAGGCGCATGCCGATGCGGCGGCCTGGCCCGAGGTGTTGGGAGGCTGGCTTGCGGGCGCGAGGGCCGGCGACTACATCGCCATCCTGGCCTTCCTCGCCCCGACCGCCGCCAACGCGCGCGGCCTCGCACGGCTGCGGGCGGCACTCGGACAGCGAACCGGCCTGCCTACCACGCTGGGCTTCGGGCCCCGGTTCCTGCATTCCACCGGCCAGCTGCACAAGGGCGGCAGCGACAACGGTTTGTTCCTGCAGCTGGTGGATACCCCGGCCGAGAGCGGGGACCTGGAAGTGCCGGGCGCCGGGTTCTCGTTCGGCCAGCTGATAGCGGCGCAGGCAGCCGGCGACGCGATGGCCCTCCGGCAACGGGGGCGAAGAGTGGTGCGGCTGACGGTCGGAGAAGATGGGGCGGGGGGCCTGGAAGAGGTCGTTCGCTCGGCCGCGGGGGCGGTTATGCCATCGCTGCGGCCATGACGAAGACGGGCATGTCCGGCCGGGCCAACTGCGCGGTCCGGCTGGACGGCTCCACCAGCAGCCGCAGGGCATAGCCCGCGGGCGTGCCGGTCGCCGGGCGCGACGGCCCCACCCGGTAGACCGCCGAGAGCACCTTCCCCCGACGCAGGCAGGTGGGGAGGAGTTCGGCGTCGGTCCCGAGCTCGGCCTGCAGAGACACCAGGCGGTAGAGCGGGATCGGCGCGCCGCTGATCGACTCGACGTAGGCGCCGGTTTCGCTCACGTCCCGGATCACCACGCTGTTGAACCGCGTCGTCCCGCGCGCAGTCCTTCCACACCAGCCGGCCCGCCACCGCGAGCATCTGGCGGTCGGATTCACGCTGCTCCCTCGTGACCCGCCGTGCCGTCTCGTCGAAAACCGGATTCATGTGTCCCCCCGTTGGCCGTGTATGTATCAATCCATGGTCCAGGCGGCCAAGGAGTTGGCCGGCAGGGGGTAATCGATACCAAGCACTTGAAACAAAAGGACTTGCATGAAAATGGCCGACCGCGGCTCGACGGCAGGGCTGGATACTGTGTATTCAGTAATCAGTTCAGCTGGATACTTATCTGAACCGTTGGGGCGTGTCCGTCCAGGCCAAGGCGGCGCATCTTCAGGTATAGGCCGCGGCGCGTGAGGCCGAGCAGGCGAGCCGTTTCGGAGATGTTGCCCGCCGATCGGTCCAGGGCCGCCCTGATCATGTCGCGTTCGAGCTGATCTACGGCGGCGCCCAGCGTGCAGATCCAGCCGGGGAGTGGCTGACGCTTCCACCCGGCGCGCTTCGCCCTCGATTGCCCCGAAGCCGGGGGAGAGGTGCTCGGGGCCGACGAGGCCGCCGGGGACGCTGAGCGCGACGGCGCGCTGAATCTCGTTCCGCAGCTGCCGGACGTTGCCCGGCCACCAGTGCTGCGAGAACAGGTCGAGGGCCTCGGCGCTCAGCTGGACGTCGGGTTTGCCGAGCCGCTCGCAGGCCTCGCGCAGGAAGAGCGCGCAGAGGTGCGGGATTTCCTCGCGGCGCTCCCGCAGCGGCGGGACGTGGATGCGGATGACGGTGAGGCGGTAGTACAGGTCCTCGCGGAACTTGCCCTCGGCCACGCGCTGTTCGAGGTCGGCGTTGGTGGCCGCGATCACGCGGACGTCCACGCGCTGCGGACGGGTTTCGCCGACTGGCATGATCTCGCCCTGCTCGAGGAACCGCAGCAGCTTGGGCTGCACTTCGAGCGGCAGGTCGCCGATTTCGTCGAGGAACAGGGTGCCGCCGGCCGCGGATTCGGATCAGTCCGGCCTGATCGTTCACCGCGCCGGTGAACGCGCCGCGCCGGTGGCCGAACAGCTGGCTGTCGGCCAGCTCGCGCGTGGTCGTGGTGCAGTTGTAGGGGAGGAACATGCCGGCGCTGCGTGGCGACCCGAGGTGGATGGCCCGCGCCACCAGTTCCTTGCCGGTGCCGCTCTCGCCGGTGACGAGCACGGTCAGGTCGTTGCCCTGCAGCCGCTGAATCTGCTCGACGACCCGGTTCATCGCGGCGCTGGCGCAGACGAAGCCGGGCAGGATGGTGTCGAGCGATCCGCAGGACCGCGCGCTCGGCCGGCTGGGCGGCGATTTCGCGGCGCCCGCACAGCGCGAACCCCTGGCGCGCGACGGCGGCGATCATGCGCAGGCGCCGGGTGGTGACCTGCCCGACGGGCCGTGGCGAGGCCACGATGCCAAGACGCACCTCGTCGCGTTCGTGGCCGAGCGCTTCGACGATCAGCTCGCCGCCGCCGTAGGCCCCGCCCCTGAGCGCCGACCGCGCCAGGGCGGACGCGGCGTCCGCATCGCAGCCGGCCGATGCGAGCACGCGCAGGTCGTCGCCGGGCGACCGCAGGGCGATGACGAGCGGCATCGCCCCCGGACGCTTCGAGCAGCGCGGACGCGGTTTCGAGCGCCAGCAGGTCGGGCATCACCGCCGCGTCCACCAGCCGCCGCACGATCACATCGTCGGCCTCGCCGGGCGCCGACGAGGTACTCGCCGCTGGCCTGCGCGGGCAGCGGCGGCACGTCCGCCCGCGCTTCCTCGAGGTCCGGCCGGGCGCCCAGGGCCTCGAAGACGGCGATCGCCTCGCGCAAGTGGCGCTCGGCGGCCGACCGCGCGCCCACGCGCGACACCAGGCGCCCGAGCGCCAGGCGGCTCTGCGCCGCCTGGTAGCGCTCGCCGAGCAGGTCGAACACGCTCGCGCTCTGCGCGAGGTCGTGGTACGCGTCGGTGGTGCGGCCGCGCCGCGTGTGGACCTCGGCCCGCAGGCGCAGGTAGTCGCCCCAGGCGCCGGGCGTGAGCCGCGGGTCGAGCCGCGTCGCCACGATCCCCAGGCGACGCTCGGCCTCTTCGAGGCGGCCGTCGCCGAGCAGCGCCTCGGCGGCGAGGAGGTCGGCCTGCGATGCTGTCGCCGGGCGGCACGCCGGGCGTTGCGCCGATCTCGGTCGCGAGCCGCAGCGCCTCGTCGCGCAGGCCCCGCCGCAGCGCGAGCCGGGCCGTCAGCAGGCGCACCGACCATTCGTACCAGCGGCTGGCCTGCTCGCCGTAGGCGCCGTAGGCGTCGCCGGCCTGGTGCAGGCACCGCGCCGCCTCGTCGTAGTCGCCGCGGATCAGGTGAATCTGCGCGAGCGTGTCGAAGACCGCGCCGGTGGTCTCGTGGAACTGCACCGGGCTGCGGACGTCGAGCGC
This sequence comes from uncultured Acidobacteriota bacterium, assembly GCA_963744445.1. Taxonomy (GTDB): domain Bacteria; phylum Acidobacteriota; class Vicinamibacteria; order Vicinamibacterales; family Fen-181; genus CAVUTP01. The sequence continues at coordinate 743,171 of CAVUTP010000002.1, read as the reverse complement.
GCGGCGCAGCGCTTCCTCGGCGCGCGTGAGGTCGCCGAGCCTGCACGCAGATCTGGCCGAGCGTGGCGAGGGCGACGGCGAGGCCGTGGAGCGAGCCGGAGTGCTCGTGCAGCGCCACCGCGCGCTCGGCGAGCGCGAGCGCCTGGTCGTGGCGATGCCGCATCATGGCGACGTTCGCCTGGTTCCCGCAGACGAGCGCCAGGACGTCTTCGGCCTGGGCGGCGGTGGCCAGCTGCTCGGCCTGGCGCAGCGCGGCCATCGCCTCGTCGTACCGGCCCGACTGCGCGAAGCTGATGCCGGCGAGCGAGTGTGACAGCGGCGAGGTGACGCCGATCGCCGGCGGCGTTCAGCGCGGGGATCGCCTTGCCGATCTGCTCGCGGACGATCGCCGGGTCGCCGACCTGCCGGTAGCAGACGCCCAGCTCGTAGTGCGCGAGGCCGATGGCGCGCGAGTCGAGCGCGAGTTCCGCCTGCTTGAGCGCGCGGCCGAGGAGCGCGATCGCCCGCGACTGGTCGCCGCGGACGGCGGCCAGTCGCCCGTGCAGCCGCCACAGCGCCGACAGCCGCGGCGGGTGGAGATCCTCTCGCGGAGCAGACGTCCGGCGGTCTGCCCAGCACGTTCGCCGCCTGCTGCACGTCGTCGCGGAGGAGGCAGGCCTCCGCCATCGCGCATCGCAGAAAGAGCTCGTCCTCGCGGCGCAGCGCCGGGAGCGCGAGCGCCTGCGAGAGCCATTCGATCGCCTCCGCTCCCCGGCCGCGCTGGAGCGCGGCCGCGGCGCGTGCCATCAGTGGCTGGAAGGGCTGGCCGGACACGGCGAGAGTATAACCCGGCCGCAGCGTGGCACCTCCCTTGCTGATTTTCGTAGGGGGCCTGGCCTCAATTCCCGCGGTTCGCTGCGGTCTCCGGGAAATGGGGCCTTGGCGTGGCGCCGGGGCCCCATAAACCAGGAGGAGAAGGGACCATGGGTTCACGAACGCGATGGTGGGCGGCGGGGCTGGCAGCGGCGGGTTTGATGGCGCTGCCGGCGACCCCGACGGCCCAGGGCACCACCGGCGGTACGGCGTCGCAGAGCTATGGGCAGTCGAGCACGGAGAACAAGAGCCCGCGCTACCACCTCGACCAGGCGAAGCGAGTGCTCGACGAACTGTCGCGCTCCTCGGACGTGGCCGGGTCGCAGACGAGCCCCACCACCACGGGTTCGGGCACGACAGGCTCCGGAACGACGGGCAGCGGGACGACGGGCAGCGGCACCACCGGGTCAGGCACGACGGGCTCGGGCACGACCAGCTCGCAGTCGGGTTCCACGATGTCGGGCGCGACCGATACCGCGTCGATCGTCAGTGAGCTCAGGCGGCACTTCACGCAGCTCGAGCAGGCTTACGAGCGCTCGCGCCGGGACACGAGCACCAGCGGGACGACTTCGGGTGCCGCGGGCACGACGGGCTCCGGCACGACGGGCGCCGGCACGACGGGTAGCGGCACCATCGGCTCCGAAGCCCAGTCCTCCGACACCGGCGAGTCGTGGATGACGCACTACAGCCGTTTGAACCAGGTGCTGGACCGAATCAACGTTCCGAAGACGTCCACCGCGACGGGCACGTCGGGCTCGATGAGCGGAGCCGGCACTTCCGGCTCGACGAGCGGGACTGGTTCCGGCACCGCCGGCAGCGGGACGACCGGAGGCGGCACCACCGGATCGGGCACGACGGGCAGCGCTTCCACGAGCGGCAGCATGAGCCAGTCGGGCAGCAGTTCGATCGACCCGTCCACGATGTCGCGGTTGCGCGAGTTCCGGATGCACATCGACAACTTCCACGCCGCGGCCATGGCCGAGGGCTCGCGGCGGTAGAAGGGCACGCGATCGTCGGGCCTTGGGCTTCAGGCTTCCGGACTCGGTGGAGTCGGGCCTGAAGCCCGTAGCCTTTGGCCTCGCGACGCCGAAGCCCGCGGCCTTCTATAATTCCCGAATGGCCCGAGGGTGGGAGAGCAAGTCCATCGAATCGCAGCAGGAGGAGGCGGCTGCCCGGCCGCGCGGGGGGCAGCGTCCGCTCACGCCCGAGGAGATCGAACGGCGGACGCGGCGAAGAACACTGGAGCTTGCGCGAGCGCGGGCGGCGTCGGATCTTGCGCGCGCCCGCACGCCCTCCCACCGGGAAATGCTGGAGCGGGCATTGGCGTCGCTGGACGAACAGCTCAGAGAGTAGGGAATCACTTGTCGATTTCCGACTTGGCAAGGGAGCAAATGGCAAAGTGGTCAGTTGACACCTAGCCAACTGACGTGACGCTTCGTCATCGTCCGGCCAGCGGAACCCCCCACTTCATCGCCAGTTCGCGCACGTTCAACAGCATCAGGATTTTCACGCGGCGCTCCGCGAAGCGCGCCGTGACGCCTCGATCCGCGGAGCGGTCGAAGGGAACGCCCGGCACGAACCCGCTGCGAAGCTTGAGAATGGCCGGCGTCCGTCCCATGCTGGCCTCGGCGCCGCCGACGTTCACGTACAGCGCGGTGGGCGCACCCGCGGCAACCGCTTCGTAGATCCGCAGCCGCCGTTCCACGGCATCCTCGAAGTCATGCGGCCGGAGTGCGGGCACCCCCAGCCGTTCTGCCGACTTCCGCAAGATCCGCTCGGCGACCGCTCTCGCATCGGCCTCGAGGTCCGATGCCAGGTCGGCCACGCCACCCGCGGTGACCGCGGCGGTGACGCGGCGCATCTCGCCGGCCTCAACCAGCATCGCCTCCATCTCGGGCCAGGTGAACCCCGGCTGGTTGGCGCCCCACGTCGACGCCGTGACGGAAGAGACGGCAACCAGGCGGGCTCCCAACGCGTCGCAGGCTGCGACGAGGGCCAGGTTGAGAGCGGGGAACGAGCCGGAAAAGGACGCGGCCACGAGATCGCCGCGACCGATGCCGGCCTGCGCCAACTGGCCGGTCAGCACGCGCGCCCACACCGGGTTCGTGGACAGCCGCTTGGCCTCGAGGCTGCCGAGCGTCGTGACCAGCGGCGTCAACTCCTCGCCCAGCAATCCCGACGCGTCGAGGCCCGAGTCGCCACCCGCCGGGATGCCTGCGTCCGTCTTCGCCTGGCGCAGCACGTCCTGCCACCGCCGCACGGACGCTTCCGCCTCCGCGGCGCGCCGCGCCACATCGTCTGACAGGGCGGGCGGGCCGGCCGCCGGCGCAAGCCGTGCGGGCAGGTACCCGGCAACCGACAAGACCGACACGAGGCTCGCGGCAATCCACCCGGCCGCGGCGACCACTGCGGCCCGCGCCGGCCACCAGGCGAACCGCGGTTGGAACCGGCTAGACATATGCCATCAACACCAGCACGAGGCGCACCACGGCGGCGGCGAGCAAGGTCATGCCGGCGGTGATCCACGGCCCCTGCGCCAGCGCGGTATTGGCGATGAGGCCGGGGACGATGAAGCCGACGGCACGCAGTTCGGGCGCTTCGGAGGTCAGTAGCGGCAACTGGGCCGCCGTCATGTTCAGGATGAACCCGGTCAGGATCGTCACTCCGAACCGCCGGCGGCCGTAGAGCACGACTGCGCGCGAGAGGCCGTGGCGGACCGCGAGGTAGGTGAGCAGGGCGATCAGAAGGGTCGCGGCCAGGCGGGCCGGCTGATCGAGGTACAGCGCGAGGTAGCCGGGCACCACGAGGCCGGCGGACGCCAGGCCGAACACCTCGGACACGACGAGGCTCACGACGATTCCCAGCGCGAGCGCGACTTCAACCACGGCTCACCTCGTCCATCGTGGCCGCCACGTCGATCCCCCGCGTGTTTCCGCAAAAGACCAGCGCGCCCGACGCGGCGTGCGCGCGCAACCATCCGGCCAGCCGGCGCCGCGGGACGAACACGGGCGGCGACGCCTGGCGTCGGGCTCGCAGCCTCCGCCAGACGGTCCACGGCGGACGGTCGCCGGTCACCACCAACTGCCCGGCGTGCGCGACCACGGTGCTGCGGTCGGCAAAGCACGCCAACCGCGGCGATCGGTCGGAGCGGTGGTTGTAGACGACCAGGTGCGGCGCGCCGTCCGCGCCGCCGACGACGGCGGCCAGCGATTCCGGGTCGTTCGCCGCGGTGGCGTCGAGCCACCGCACCGCGCCTCCCGTCGTGCTCAGCGTGCCCGCCCGCGCGGCGCCTGGATCCCGCGGCGCCCGGGCAAACCCGCGCGCGGCCACCGCGTCCGGGATTCCCAGCTGCCTGGTGACCCCAAGCGCCACCCGTTCGTCGTCCAGCAGCCAGCCTTCGCCCTTGCTGCCTTCCTGTGCAGGGAGCGGCACCAGGCGTGCGTTCATGAGTTCCGCCCGGCGCCCGAGGAGGGCGGTGAAGCGGCTTTCGCCGGTCACGAGGAGGCCGCCGCGCGGAATCGTGTTGGCGAGGCTGCTGGCGATGTCCTCGAGGTTCGGTCCCATCACCTCCGCGTGGTCGGTTCGGACGTTGGTGATCACGCCGACCGACGCCCGGAGCATCTCGTGCTCGGACACCCACTGCAGGGCAGGGTCCAGCGCCATGCACTCGGCCACCACCGCCCGGGCGCCCTCGCGGCGGGCCAGCCGAAGCAACTCGAGTTGCTCGCGGATGGAAGCGGGGGACCTGCGGACGAGCGGGCGTTCGCGGCCGTCGGGCAGCAGGACACGGGGAGCCGTGCCGGTGGTCTTCGCCACCGCCGGTATGCCCGCCTCCCGAAGCGCCGACCAGATCAAGCGGGTCACGGTGGTCTTGCCACGCGTGCCGTTGACGTGGACGCGGACCGGCACCGCGCGCCAGGCGGCGTCGCGGGCGACCCGCTCGGCGAGGCCGAGGGCCAGCAGCACGGCAAGGCAGGCCAGGAGGACGGTCAAGGGAGAACAGGATACAGGACGCGCGCGCCCGCGGGGGCATAATAGAAAGATGCGCGTTCGGCCCCTGCCCCTCCTCGCGGCGCTGATCGGCGTGGCGGCCTGCCTGGCTGCCTGCGGAGGTGCCGAGCCTCCGTCTGGCTCGTCCTCGCCGCCGGCTGCCGAGTCGCGGCCCGCGCCCGCCCGCCCGCGCCTCGTCGTGCCTCGGCGACAGCCTGACCGCGGGCCTCGGCGTGTCCAAGGACGAGGCGTACCCGGCGGTGATCGGCCGGCGCCTGGCGCGATGCCGGCTACGGCTGGGAGGTCGTGAACGCGGGCGTGTCCGGCGACACGTCGGCGGGCGGCCTGAGCCGGCTGGAATGGTCGCTCGACGGCGACGTCCGCATCCTGATCGTCGCCCTCGGCGGGCAACGACGGGCTGCAGGGGCCTGCCGTCGAGGCGATGACGCGCAACCTCGGACAGATCATCGAGCGCGCCCAGGCGCGGCGCATCCAGGTGCTGCTCGCCGGCATGGAGGCCCTGACCAACATGGGGCCGGCGTACCAGCGCGAGTTCCACGAGGCGTTTCCGGCCCTGGCACGCCGGTACCGCGTGGCGTTCGTGCCGTTCCTGCTCGAGGGCGTCGCCGGGCGCGCCGAGTTGAACCAGCCCGACGGCATCCACCCGAACGCGGAAGGGCAGCGGATGATCGCCGACCTCCTGTGGCCGGCCATCGAGCCGCTGCTCGGAGCCGCCTCTCCTCCAGCGACAAGACGATGATCGAACTGCGCGGCGTCTCCAAGATCGTGAGCAGCGGTTCCGCGCCGCTGACGATCCTCCATCCCCTCGACCTCGACGTGCCCGCCGGGCCGATTCCTCGCGGTCACCGGCCCGTCGGGCAGCGGGAAGTCCACGCTGCTCGGCCTCATCGCCGGGCTCGACGCCGCCACCACGGGGCAGGTGATCATCGACGGCACCGACATCACCACGCTCGACGAGGACCGGCTGGCCAGGCTGCGCGGCCAGAAGATCGGGTTCGTGTTCCAGTTCTTCCACCTGGTGCCGTCGCTGACCGCGTTCGAGAACGTGCTGGTGCCGATGGAAATCGCCGGGCGGCCGGCGGCCCGGCGCGCGCGCGGCCGCGCTGCTCGAGGAGGTCGGCCTCACGGGCCGCGGCCACCACTACCCGTCGCAGCTCTCGGGCGGCGAGCAGCAGCGCGTCGCGATCGCCCGGGCGCTGGCGAACGACCCGCCGCATCCTGCTCGCCGACGAGCCGACCGGCAACCTCGACACCGCCAACGGCCGCCACATCATGGAGCTGCTCGCCGACGTCAACCGCCGGCGAGGCACGACGCTGGTGCTCGCCACGCACGACCGGGCGCTCGCCGCGCGGGCGGACGAGCGGCTCGCGCTGCGCGACGGAGACGGGAAGTCGTGGTGTGAATGCGAAATGCAGAATGGAGAATGGAGAATGCCAGAATGGAAGAACGCACAGGAACTTCCCGAGCCGCGTGCCACGCGCGGTGATTCGGACGCAGGCGGGTAGCGAAGCCGGGAAGCCTGTAGCCGGACATGATATCCCTTCGTTTCGTCGTCCGCATGGCGCTGCGTGAGCTGCGCGCCTCCTGGCGGCGGCTGGTGCTCTTCTTCCTCTGCATCGCCCTCGGCGTCGGCGGCATCGTGCTGCTGCGCTCGGTCGTGCAGGACGTGCGGCGGACGCTCGCCGGCGATGCGCGCTCGCTCATCGCCGCCGACGTGGTCATTGTCCACCGAGCCGGCCGTGGGACGCCGGCGACGCGGCAGGCGGTGGAGCAGCGCCTGGCGACGCCGATGCGTGATCGGCGCGCACCGAGAGTCGTCGAGACGAACACGATGGTGCGGCCGGCGGACGAGCCGGCCGGTGGCGCGCATGGCGGAAGTCCGCGGGGTCGGTCGCGGGCTTTCCCCTCTACGGCACGCGTGGAGCTGGAGGGCGGGCACTCGTACGCCCACGCGCTCCTCGAGCAACCGCGGCGCCCTGGTTCGCCCGGAGCTGCTCGTGCAGCTCGACGTGGCGGTGGGCGACGACGATCCTCATCGGGGCAGGACCGCTTCACGGTTCGAGGCGTCGTGCTCGTCGAGCCGGGGACGGCATGGGAGCGTTCAGCTTCGGGCCCCGCGTGCTCGTGGACGCCGACGCGCTGGAGGCCGCCGGCCTGGCGGGCTGCGGGCAGCCGCGTGAGCCGGCAGATCCTGCTGCAGCTCCGGCCCGAGGGGTTCGACCGGTTCGTCATCGGGGCTGCGCGACGAGCTGCGGGAACAGTTCGTGAGCGCGCGCTCGTATCAAGGGGACCGAGGACCAGGTGGGCGAGGACCTGGCCCGGGCGGAGAACTACCTGAGCCTGGTCGGCCTGGTCATCGTCATCCTCGGCGGCATCGGCGTGTCGAGCGTCACGCGCGTGTTCGTCCGGCAGAAGATCCGCAGCATCGCGGTCCTGAAGTGCCTCGGCGCCACGACGCCGGCAGATCATCGCGGCCTACCTCGCGCAGGCGGTGCTGCTCGGCCTCGCCGGCTGCGCGCTGGGCCTCGCTCTTCGCGTGCGGCGGCCATGCGGTCGCTGCCACGGCTGCTCGGCGACCTGCTCCCGGCGGGCGGCTGGACGCGCGGCCTCACCGCTGTCGGCGGTCGTCGCAGGGGGTCGCGATCGGCCTGCTCGTCGCCGTCCTGTTTTCGCGTCGTTCCCGCTGCTCGACGTCCGCCGCGTCAAGCCGTCGCTCCTGCTGCGCGACACCGGCGACGCGGCGCGCGGCCGCGACTGGGTGCGCTGGGCGGCGATGGCCGGCGCTGCTCGCAGCGCTGGTGGTGATCGCCGTCCTGGCAGGCGGCATCGCTGCGCGTCGGCCTGGCCGTGTCGGTCGGGCTCGCGGCCGTGACGCTCGTCCTGCACGCTGGCGGGGCTGGGCCTCGTGCGCGCTGCTCCGGCCGCTCGCGTCGTCGCGATCCGTCGCGCTGCGGCACGCCGTCCTCCGCCTCACGCGGCCCGGCAACCAGACGCGCGCGGTGCTGCTCGCTGTCGGCCTCGGCGCGTTCTTCATCGTGGGCGTGCGGTCGCTGCAGTCCAACCTGCTGCGCGAGTTCTCGCTCGCGATCGACACCAACGGCCGCCGACATGTTCCTCATCGACGTGCAGCCGGGCCAGGCGGCCGGGCGTCGACGGCGTTCCTGCGAGGAGCGGCCGGCGGCGCGCCGGTCGCGCCGCCCATCCCGGTGCTGCGCGCGCGGGTGGTCGGCGGTGCAGCGGCCGGAACCTCAACCTCGAGAGCTACGAGGACGTCCGCGGGCGCGGCGCGCTGGCGCGCGAGTACACGGTCACGTGGCGGGACCGGCTCGCGGCCGAACGAGCAGGTCGTCAGAGGGCCGCTTCTGGCGGCGCCGGCGCGAGCCCGGCCGGCGAGGTGTCGATCGAGCGGAGCCTGCACGAGCGCTTCCGGATCGACGTCGGCGACCGTGATGCGGTTCGACGTCCTCGGCCGCGACGGTGAGCGCGCGCGTCACGAGCGTGCGCGAGCGTGGACTGGCGCGATGCCGCGGCAGGGCGGCTTCATGTTCGTCTTCCGGCCCGGGCCTGCTCGACAGGCGCGCCGGCCACCTGCATCGCGCCGGTGCGCGGGCCGGCCGATCGCCAGCGCGCGGGCCCGGCTGCAGCGGGACCTGGTGGACCGCTTCCCGAACGTGTCGGTCATCGACCTTCGCGAGATCCTCGAGAGTCGTCGAGCGCGTGCTGGCAACGTCACGCTCGGCGTGTCACGTCGTCGGCGGGCTCGTCCTGTTCAGCGGGCGTGCTGATCCTGGTCGGGTCGGTGTCCATGACGCGGTTCCAGCGCATCTACGAGGCGGCCATCTTCCGGACGCTCGGCGCCGGCACCCGCCTGCTCGACGCTCATGACGGCGTTCGAGTACGGCGTGCTCGGCCTGCTGGCCGGCACTGTCGGTTCGCTCGCGGCCATCGGCCTGTCGTGGTACGTCAGCCGCCACGTCCTCGACATCCGGTGGGTGCCCGGCTCCCGAGATCACCGCTGGCGGGCTGGTCGCTGACGGCCGCCGCTGGTGTGCGCGGTCGGGCTGCTGGCCAGCGCCGACATCCTGCGCCGCCGCCCGCTCGGCGCGCTGCGCGTCGGAGTGACACCGGCTGGCGGGCGCGGGCGGACGGCTGTCCGGCCGGGCCCGGCATGCACGCGAGGTCGTGCTATGGCATTCCACGTGCATTATTGAGGTTGACGAGCCCGTGTGCGGCGAGGAGAGGCGGAATGGACGTGCAGCATTACAAGGATGCGCTCGTCACGGAAGCGCACGGAGACTCCTCGCCACGGGCGGCATCAAGCCGCTTCAGGCCGAGAACAACAGCCGGCAGGGCGACCTCGCGGACCAGGCGAGCGGCAACAACGAAGTTCACATCCAGCTCAAGCTGAAGCAGACCGACGCCAAGATCCTGCAGGCCATCGAAGAGGCGCTGGTGCGCATCGACAAGGGCACCTACGGCGTCTGCCGCGACTGCGGCGAGCCGATCGCGCCGGCGCGGCTCGAAGCGATCCCGTGGACGCGCGTGTGCAAGACCTGCAAGGAAAAGCAGAACGCGTGAAGCCCGCCGACCTGCTCGCGCCTGCTCGAGGAGTTCTACCGCGACAAGACGCGCGCTCCGCGACCGCCACGATGGCCGCCGCGCGCGCGGTCGGGCCAGTACCAGATTCAACAACACCTACCAGTACGTCATCGCCCGCGAGGAGCAGCATCTCAGAGTGGGCTGCGCGACGCCATCCTCGCGATCGGAGGCCGGGAACCGCCGAGCGCCCGCCCCGGAGCCTCGTCCAGGCCGGCGAAGGGCGAAGACGCGCAGCGAGGCGCTGGCATGCGCGAGGACGCGCACGCGCTCGAGGCCTTCGTGAGCCGCTGGCGGCCGCGCGTCGCCCTCGATGTCGAACGCCCGCCACGCGGCTGATGCTGGACCTCGTGCTCGGCGAGTCGCTCGAGCACGCGCGGCTTTTCCAGCAGGCCGCCGGCGGCCGGCTGGACCTGCTCGGCCGCCGACGCGGCGGCGAGCGGCGGAGCCGGGTCGGCGTCGCTGCCGACCGCGCTGGGTCGAGTGCACGGCCGACGCTTCGAGTCTCGCGATCGCTGCCGTTGCCTCGGCAGCAACCTCGGCGACCGCGCAGGCTCACCTCGACTTCGCCGTCGGCCGCCTCGCGCGAACTCCTGGCCGACCTCCGCGTCTCCCCCTTCATCGACACGGAGCCGGTCGGCGTCGGCCCGCAGCCCGCGTTCCTCAACGGCGCCGCCGTGGGGCTCTGCGCGCACGGGTCGCCGCGCGACCTGCTCGACGCGCTGCTCGCGATCGAACAGGACCGCGGGCGCGAGCGGCCGCATCCCGGCGCGCCCCGCACGCTCGACCTCGACCTCATCCTGTTCGGTGACCTCATCCTGAGCGAGCCCGGCCTGCGGGTGCCGCACCCGCGCTTCCGCGAGCGGCGGTTCGTGCTCGAGCCGCTGGCCGCGATCGCGCCGGACCTGGTGGATCCCGTGACCGGCCTGACGGTGGGGGAGCTGCTCGCGCGACTGGGAACCGTAGAACTGAGCATTGAGAAGTTGAGAATGTAGCAGGGACCCAGCTGCTCACGCGGAGGCAGGGCAACCTGCAGCCTGAAGCACTCTTGCACTCCCTGAAGCCCGAAACCTGAGGCCCACAGCCTGAAGGAACCGGGCTGGAAGCGGCGTCCGAGCCGTGCCCGCTTCCAGCCCTGTCGCCGAGCTACTGCTTGGTGTAGACCATCTTGCGCTCGCCGCGCGGCGCTGGCGCTGACCACCGTCAGCTCCTTGCCGTCCGCGCTGAGGCTGTAGGTGGCCGTCGTCTCCATCGCGCCGTTCGGCGTCTCGCGGACGGTCTTGATGACGACCTTCGCGCCGTCCACCTTGGCGGTGGCCTTGGCCGTCGCCCTGGCCCATGGTGATCGTCGTGCTCGGTGCCGTCCAGCTTGTAGGTCGGTCGTCATCTCGCCGTTCGGCCGTGCGGGTGATCGCGAAGCTCGGTGGCCGTCTGCTTGATGGTCATCGGGCCGGCGCCCATGCCGCCGCCGCCGCCGCCGCCGCCGCCCATCTGGTCGCTCTTGGCCGCGTCAAGCGCCCAGGTGCCCGAGAAGTCCGGCTTGGCCTGCGCGAACGCGACGGCCGTCACCGCCAGTGCCATCACCACCGCGAACAATACCAGTCTTCTTCATCGTGCCTCCACGTTGTTGATTGACCGGTGTGACCGAGACCAGTGTCGACCTACTCGATATCTCAGCGCCTCGATCGGGTCGAGGGCCGACGCCTTCCGCGCCGGGTAGAAGCCGAAGAAGATGCCGTGCCGGCGGCGAAGCCGAACGCGACGCCACGGCGTCCGGCGAGACGAACGTCGGCCACTGCAGGAACTGCGTCAGGCCCCGCGACAGGCCGTACCCGAGGCCGATGCCGATCATGCCGCCGAGCAGGCTGAGGACGACGGCCTCGACGAGGAACTGCAGCAGGACGTCGCGGCCGCGCGCGCCGATCGCCAGCCGCAGGCCGATCTCGCGCGTCCGCTCGGTGACCGACACGAGCATGATGTTCATGATGCCGATGCCGCCGACCAGCAGCGACACGCCGGCGATGGAGGCCAGCAGCGCGGTCATCGTCCGGGTCGCCTCCGTGCGGACGGCGGCGATGTCCTCGAGCGTGCGCACCATGAAGTCGTCGTTGTCGCCCGGCTGGATCTTGTGGCGCACGCGCAGCAGCGCCGCGATCGCCGTCGGCCACCTTCTTGATGTTGTCCGGCGGACGCCGCCGACACCGTGATGTTCTGGATGTAGGTGATGCCGCGGAACTTCTTCTGCACGGTGGTGTAGGGCGCGAAGATCACGTCGTCCTGGTCCTGGCCCATCGCCGACTGGCCCTTGGTCGCCATGACGCCGACGACCTTGAACGGCTGGTTGCCGAATCGCGGATGATCTGGCCGATCGGGTCCGCGCCCTCGCCGAACAGCATGTCGCGCACCGTCGTCGCCGATCACGGCGACCTTCGCGGCGCTGCGTGACGTCGTCCGGCGTGAAGAAGCTGCCCGGCCGCGACGGCCACGACCGGATGAGCGGCAGGTCGACGTCGGTGCCCTGGATGCGGCTGAACCAGTTCTGGTTGCCGGCGACGACCTGGGCCGCCCTGGTCGACGCCGGCCGCGAGGTACTGGACGCCCGGCACCTCGTCGCGGATCGCCGCCGCATCGTCGGGCATCAGCGTGTTCGACATGCCCTGGCCCTGCCGCGGACGCCGCCCGACGTGAAGTTGCCGGCGTTCACCATGATCACGTTCGTGCCGGCCGACTGGATCTGCTGCTCGATCGACTGCTGCGCGCCGTTGCCGAGCGCGACCATCGTGATGACGGCGCCGACGCCGATGATCATGCCGAGCATCGTGAGCACCGTCCGCATCTTGTTCCGGTTGAGCGCCTTGATGGCGATCCGGAACGTCATGAATATCGACATGGGTGACTCGCGAATCCTCCGCGTTTCCTACACGGCGACGGGCGGCAGCGCCGCGAGTTCCGCCGCGCGCGATGCGCCGCTTCAGCGATCTTCTGGTCCGACTTGATGACGCCGTCGCGGAACGCGACCACCCGCGTGCCGTACTCGGCGATGTCGTGTTCGTGGGTGATCAGCAGCACCGTGATGCCGCGCTCGGCGTTCAGCCGCTGGAAGATGTCCATGACCTCGACGGACGTCCGGGTGTCGAGGTTGCCCGTCGGCTCGTCGGCCAGCAGGATCGACGGGTTGTTGATGAGCGCGCGGGCGATGGCGACGCGCTGCTGCTGGCCGCCCGACAGCTGGTTCGGGAAGTGGTGCGACCGCTCGTCGAGGCCGACCAGCTTGAGCGACTCCATCGCGCGGCGATGCCGCTCGGCGTGCCTTCGACGAGCTGCCCGTTGTAGAGGAGCGGCAGCTCGACGTTCTCGATCGCCGAGGTGCGCGAGAGCAGGTTGAAGCCCTGGAAGACGAACCCGATCTTGTGGTTGCGGATGCGCGCCAGCTCGTTCTTCGACAGCCGCGACACGTCCTTGCCGTCGAGGAAGTACTGGCCGGAGGTCGGCGTGTCGAGGCAGCCGAGGATGTGCATGAAGGTGGACTTGCCCGAGCCCGAGGGCCCGGTGACGGCGAGGAACTCGCCGGCCTCGACGTCCAGGCTGACGCCGCGCAGGGCGCTTCACCTCGATGTCGCCGACCACGTAGATCTCGACTTCAGGTCGCGAACGGAGATGACAGGCATATATCGTCCGACGGTCAGCTGTGGGCCGCTGGGGTGTCGCGGGCCGCCTCGGGACGGCCCGCTCGGAAAATGAGCCGCGCTAGCGTCCGCGCCCGCCCCCGCCGAAGCCGCCCGGAGGCCGCCCATCGGCCCGCCGCGCTGCTGCATCAGCGGGGAGGCGGTCTGCCCGGCGCGGTTGGTGGCCTCGGTTCCGAGCAGGATGCCGGTCACCAGTTCCTGGCCCGGCTGCAGCTCGCCCTCGAGCAGTTCGGTGTACTGCCGTCCGTGACGCCCAGGCGCAGGCGGCACGGTCTTGAGCTGCTTCTGGCCGGACAGCCACAGCCACGCGCGGCCCCAGGTCATGACGGTCGGCAGCGGCCCGAACAGCGAGTCGATCGTCTGCGCGGAACCCGTCGACATCGCGGGCGACGGACGCGGCGCGGCCGGCGCCCGGCTTGGCGCCCGCGGCCCGGCGGCCGGCGCGCCCGATGTTGATCGCCGCGCTCCTTCATCCGCGCCATGAACTGCTCGCGCTCGGTCGGGGGGCATCTGCTTGCAGCCGCTCCATCGAACGCGTGCGCGGCGCTCGGGGTCGTTCGGGATCGACCGCCGCGGCCGCCATGCCGAAGCCCCGGCCCTCGCCCTGGCCGCCCTCCCCGCGCAACCCGTCACCGCGACCGGCCCTCGCCCTGCGGCCGGTCGCCGCCGCCTCGCTCGGACGGCACGGCCGCCTGCGCCTGCCGGCCGCTGGCCGCGCGGCGTGGCGCCTGGCTGCGCGTTGGCCGCCGGCGCGTTCGCCGCCTGCCGCTGTCCGGCCGCCGGGGCCTGAGTCGCCGGAACCTGCGCGCTGGCCGCCTCGCTGGCGCGTTGGCGCCGGCGACCCTGCGGCTGGCGCCGCTGCCGCTGGCCGCCCTGGCCCCTGGCCGCGGCCGCCCATGCCGCCGCGCCATGCGCGCGCGCCGCGCTGCATCTCGGGCGGAACCGGCTGGTTGAGCGCCGCGAAGATCTCCTCGGTGGGCCGGAACCGCACCGCGGCGTTCGGCACGCGCAACGACGTTGGTCCGCTTCGCAATCTCGATGGTGACGTTCGCCGTCATCCCGGGCTTCAGCTTGTAGGTCGGGTTCGGCACCTCGATCACCGTGCCGTAGGTGACGACGTTCTGCACGACGATCGGCTGCAGGCGCACCTGCACGACCGTGCCCGTGAACTCCTCGGTGGGGTAGGCGTCCACGCGGAACTTGACGCACCTGGCCCGGCCGGATCTTGCCCACGTCGGACTCGTCGATGTTCGCCGTGCACTTCATCTTCGTCAGGTCGGCGGCGATGATGAACAGCGTCGGCGCGTTGAAGCTGGCCGCCACCGTCTGCCCGACCTCGTACGACGCGCGAGATGACGATGCCGTCGATGGGCGCGGTGATGATGGTGTGCTCGAGGTTCACCTCGTTGGTCCGAAGGGACGCCTCCGCCTGCGTGAGCGAGGCCAGCGACGACCGCAGCTGCGCCTCGGCTGGACTTCACGTTCACCTCCGCCGTGTCCAGGTCGGCCTTGCGTCAGCAGCTTCCGGTCGAAGAGCTCGCGGGCCCGCGCCGCCTTCACCTTCGTGTCCTCGAGCGTCACCTTCAGGCGCTCGACGTCGGCCTGCGACCGCACGAGGTTCGCCTTGGCCTGCTCGATCTGGGTCTGGAGCATCGTCGGGTCGAGCCGGGCGATGACCTGGCCCTTCTTGACGATCGAGTTGAAGTCGGCGTACAGCTCCTGGATGATGCCCGGACACCTGGGAGCCGACCTGGACCGACGTGACCGCATCGAGCGTGCCGGTGGCGCCGACGCTCTCGATGATGTCGCCGCGGGTCACGGCCGCGGTGGTGACCTTGGGTTCGGGACCGGGCCTGGTGTAGTAATACCCGCCCACGCTCGCGGCCATCGCCGCGATGACAATGAGGGTGATGATCGTCTTTTTCATATAGGTGGTCGGCTACTGACGGGCCTTTGCCGGGCGCCGCAGGCCCGCGAGGCCTTCCTCGAACAGGGTGTACATCGCGGGGACGAACACCAGGGTCACAAGCGTGGACGTGAGCAGGCCGCCAATCACCACCCGCGCCAGCGGCGCCTGTAGCTCGGAGCCCTCGCCGATCCCCAGCGACATGGGCACGAGGCCGAGCGCGGTGCAGATGGACGTCATCAGGATCGGCCGCAGCCGGGTCCGTCCCGCCAGCACGACGGCCTCGCGCACACCCATCCCGTCGCGCCGCCGGAGGGTGTTGGTGTAGTCCACCAGGAGGATGGCGTTGCTGACGACGATGCCTGCGAGCATGATCACCCCGATATACGCCTGCATGCTGAACGCCGTTGACGTCAGCTTCAGCGCCGCCACCACGCCGATGGCGGCCAGGGGGATCGAGAACATGATGATGAACGGGTCGCGCAGCGACTCGTACTGCGAGGCCATGACCGCGTAGACCAGGATCAGGGCCAGGATCAGCACCATCTGCAGCTGCTGGAACGCCTTCGTCTGCTCCTCCGCCTCGGCGCCGAAGCCGACCGAGAAGCCGCGCGGCACCTGCATCTCGCCGACCCGGGCCATGACGGCGTCCATCGCCTCGCTGAGGGGCGCCTCGAGCTCGGCGTTGATGTACAGAATCCGCTCCTGGTTCTTGCGCTCGATCTGCACGGGGCCCAGCTGGGTGTCGATGTTGATCAGGTTCTTGGCCTGGACCACCTGGCCCGCGGAGGTGCTCACGCGGACCTCGTCCACCGATATCGCGCGCTCGCGATCCTCGGGACGCAGCCGGACGACTATGGGGTACTCGAACCCCCGCTCACGGTAATAGGCAGCCGTGGTTCCCTGGATGTTGGTCTGGATCGTGTTCGCCACGTCCTGGAGGCGCAGACCCAGCAGCGCGGCCTTCGGCCGGTCCACGTGCACGGCCAGCTCGGGACGGCCTTCCTCGCGGCCGATCCGCGCGTCCGCGATCTCGGGCGTATCGTCCATCACCGCCTTCGCGCGCTGGGCCAGGCGCTTCGCCTCCTCGAGGTCGTAGCCGCGCAGCTCGAGCGACAGGCGCGAGCCGCCCCCGCCGCTCAGCATCCGGCTCATCTGGTTGTTCCCGCCGGAGGCGCGCGCGCGGACGATGACGCCGGGTAGCCCGGAGAGCTCACGGCGCAGCATCATGGCGATCTGCTCGTTGGACCGATTGCGCTCGTCCTTCGGCACCAGGCGGATGGTCACGCTGCCCCGGTGGGTGGAACCACCCATGAACCCGCCGCCGCCGGCCGACGACATCACCGACGTCTTCTCGGGCACGAGCTTGTTGACCAGGGCCTCCATCCGGAGCATCACCGCCTCGGTCCGCTCCACCCGGGTGCCGACCGGCAGCTCGACGTCCACCGAGACCTCGCCCTCGTCGGTCTGAGGCATCAGCTCGAACGGGATGGTCGGGAGCAGCAGGAGGGAGACGACGAACAGCGTCGTGCCAGTCACGAGGACGGTCGGCCGGTGGTGCAGCGCCTTCTCCAGGGACCGCCGGTAGAAGTCGTCGAGGCCGTTCAGCCACTTCTCGGTGATCGAGTAGAGGCGGCCGCTCGTGCCGCGCCGCTTCTCGAGCGGGGGCGGCAGCACCAGCAGCTTCGAGCAGAGCACGGGCACCAGCGTGACGGCCACGAACAGCGACATCAGCAGCGAGAACATCACGACGACGGCCAGCTGCTTGAACATGATGTTCGAGACGCCGGTCAGGAACAGCAGCGGCACGAACACCGCGATGTGCGTGAGGATCGACGCGAGGATCGCCGACCAGACCTCCTCGCTTCCCTCGATCGAAGCCGTCACGCGGTCCTTCTTCTTCTCCTCCATGTGCCGGAACGCGTTCTCCAGCACGACGATCGAGGCGTCCACCACCATGCCGATGCCGAGGGCGAGGCCCCCGAAGGTCATGGTGTTGAGCGTGTAGCCGGTGAAGTAGAGCAGCGCGAAGGTCCCGATGACGGAGATGGGGATCGACGTGCAGATGATCAGCGTCGAGCGGACGTTGCGCAGGAACGCGAAGATGACGAGGATGACCAGGATCGCGCCGAGTATCGCGTGCTCCTGCACCGCGCTGATCGACTGCTCGAATGTACACCGAGCTGTCGTCGAGGATCAGCAGCTTGATGCCCGGCACCGACTGGTTGATGCGCTGGATCTCCTCGCGCATGGCCGTGGCCACCTTGACGGTGTTCTCCCCGGACTGCTTGGTGACCTGCATCCGGACGCCGGGCTTCCCGTTGATCCGCATCACCGACCGGATGTCCTCGGTCGAGTCCCTCACCTCGGCGATGTCGCGCAGGTAGACGGGTACGTTCTGGCGGGTGAGGACGACCAGGTTGCGGATCTGCTCGAGGTTCTGGTACTGCCCCTGGCTGCGGAGCAGGTACGTCATGTCGCCCTCGTCCACCAGGCCGAGGGGCGTGTTCTGGTTCTCCGAGCGCAGCTGGCTGATGATGCGGTCCACCGAGAGATCGAGCGCCGCGATCTTCTCCTTCGAGAGCAGCACGTGGATCTGCCGCCGCAGGCCGCCGCTGGTGGTCACCGCGGCCACGCCCGGCACGCGCTCCATGCGCGGCGACAGCTCGCGCTCGGCGATCTCGCGCAGCGTCACGCGGTCGAAGTCGCCCTCGACGCCGATGCCCATGATCGGCTGGGCCGAGGAGTCGAACTTGAAGATCGTAGGTGCGTCCGCGTCCTCGGGCAGCCGCCCGCGCACGCGGTCGATCCGCGTGCGGACGTCGTCCGCCGCTTCGTTGAGGTCGGTGCCCCACACGAAGTTCAGGCGGACGGTGCTCGACCCTTCGGAGGAGGTCGCGCTGATCCGTTCGAGCCCCGCGACCGCGGCCACCGCCTGCTCGAGCGGGCGGGTGACGATCTCTTCCATCTCGAGCGGGCCGACGCCCGAGTAGCTGACGCGCACGGTGATGCTCGGGTAGGAGATCTCCGGCATCAAGTCCACGGGCAGGCGGGTCAGCGAGATCGCGCCCAGCAGGATGATCACCGCGGAGATCATGTACATCATGACCGGGCGGTGGATGGCAGTTCTCGGGATGCTCATGGCTGCTCCGGAAGGCCCCACGACGATGAGGCCGGCTCTATCGGTAGGAGCAGGGCTTCAGCCCCGCCCTCTTTACTGGCCGCCTCGTGGCGCCTGGCCGCCGCGCCGCCCGCCCTGGCCGCCGCCGGCACCCTGGCCGGCGAGGATGATGGTGTCGCCGTCCTTGAGGGCGGCCGCGCCGGTGGTCACGATCTTCTCGCCCTCGTTCAGGCCGGCCACGACCTCCACCAGCTCCGCCTCCTGGAGTCCGAGCTTCACCTCCCGGAACTGCGCCTTCGAGTCGGAGGCCAGGAACACGCCGCGCTTGCCCTCGATGTCCACGACCGAGTTGCGCGGGACGACGAGCGCCGCGTCGCGGTGGTCCACCGTGACCTGGACGCGCGCGTACATCCCGGGCTTCAGGCGGAAGTCGACGTTGGGGACCTCGACCTCCATCTGAGCGGTCCGGGTCGCCGGGTCGAGAACCGGGGCCACACGCGCCACCTTTCCCTTGAAGATCTCGCCCGGGTACGCGTCCACCCCGACGTCGGCCGTCATGCCGGCGCTCACGCGGCGAATGTCCTTCTCCACGAGGTTCACCACCAGCCGGACGAAACTGATGTCCACCACGGAAGCGACGGCCACGTTCTGGGACACGAACGCGCCCGGATCGAGGTTGCGCTTGCCGACGAAGCCGTCCACCGGCGACGCGATAACCGTGTTCTGCAGGCTGATGCGCAGTTCCTCGAGGCGCGCCTTGGCCTGCTCGAACTGGGCTTTGGACAGGTCCACCTGCGCGACGGCCGCCTGGTGCCGCGCGTCCGCGTCGTCGAGCGTCTGCTGGGAGATCAACTGCCGGGAGAAGAGGTTCTGGGACCGCTGGAGGTTGGTCTGCGCGAACTTCAGGTCCGCCTCGCGCTGGCGGACCGTCGCGCGGCTCACCTCGAAGGAGGCCTCCGCCTGTCGCACCTGCTCGCGGATCTCGCGGTCCTCGACCTGGGCGATCGTCTGGCCCTTGCGGACCGGGTCGCCCAGTCGCACGGAGACCGCCTGCAGCCGGCCGTTGACCCGCGGCGCCACGTCCACGGTGGCCGCCCCGATCAGGTTGCCGACCACCATGATCCGCTCGTTCATCGGCGCCCGCGACGCGCTCGCGAGCTCCACCGTCATCGGCATGCGCATCATGGCCGAGCCGCCGCGCCCGCCGCCCATGCCGCCGCCGGCACCGCCTCGGCCGCCGCCGGCACTGCCGCCGCTGGGCTCACCGCTCGCGGCCCCGCCGCCACACCCGGCGGTGGCGAGTCCCCCCGCCACCGTCAGCACCATCCCGCACACGAAGAGAATCTTGCGCATATGAAAAAGCCAAAGGGTCAGGGCTTGAGTCACCGGGTTTGTCAGGTCGGTCCCCGGGGGCCACGTCACGAAGAACCCGGGGATTCGAAGACCTGACCCCCGGGACGCCTTTCGTTTACTGTCCGCCCGACGAAACCGCCGCCACGCCGCCGGACCCGCTCGACGAGGTTTCCTGCAGGCGCTGGAAGTCCACCAGCGACTTCCGGTAGTTGAGGATCGCCCGCAGTTCCGCGATCGTCGCGTCGTTCAGGTCGCGCTGCGCCTGCACCACCTCGTAGTTGGTCGCCATCCCGACCTCGAACCGGCTCTGCGCCGCCTCCATCTGCTTCTGCGCCAGCTCGCGCGCCGCGCCGGACGACTGCACCTGCTGCAGGTTGCTGTTGACGGTCATGGCCGAGTTCGTGATGTCGGTGGCAATTCGCAGCTCGAGCGCGCGGAGCTGCGCCATCGACTGCTGGTACTGCACCTTGGAGCGGGCGAAGCTGGCTTCCTGCGCGCTGCCGCCGATCGGGTAGGAGACGCTGACCTGGACGTTCCAGGTCGGCAGCCTGACGTCCTGGATCATCTTGAGCGCGTCGAAGTACCCGCCAGGATGTCGAGGGAATCCACTCCCCGAGCACCCAGCGTCCCGACGGTGCCCGCCGTCGCGGCCGCCGCGTAGGAGGCCGTGAGGTCGAGCCCCATCTGGGTCTGGTTCTTGAGGTACTTCATCGACACGTCGCTGATCTTCAGGTTCTCGCGCGCCTGGATCAGGTCGGTGCGCTCGGTGAGCGCCTTGCGAAGCGCCGCCTCCACGTCGATCGTGTCGGTGGCGACGGCCGGCGGCCGGTCCGTCGGGTTCAGCGTGGCGTTCCACATGGGGTCACCGGTGCTGCCGACGAGGAGACGCTTGAGCACCAACTCCGCGGTCTGCCGGTTGGCGATCGCCTGCACGAGGGCCAGCTGCCGCGAAGCCGCCTGCGACTGCGCCGACACGACCTCGATCGGCGCCATGGTCCCGATCTCCACGCGGCTCTTGTTGTCCTCGACCAGCTTTTGGGCCAGCGCCAGCGACTGCCGGGCGGCGTCCACGGCCTGGACGGCGTAGACCAGATCCCAGTAGGCGTTGCGCGTGTTGGCCACGGTGTTGATGGTGCGTGGCCCGGAGTGTCACGTCCGACAGCCGCCGGTTGATCTCGGCCGTGAGCAGCGACTGGCGGTTGCTGTCGATGCTGCGGTTGCGCAGCAGCGGCTGCACGAGCGTCGCGGTCAGGTCCGCGCGGTAGAGCGGATTGATGGTGTTGCCCTGGTTGTTCGAGTTGCCGCGACTGTTCGTCCAGTTCAGCGTCGCGCGTCCGCCCGTCCACGGCAGTGCCTCTCCAGGCCCGCGTTGAACGTGAGGGTGTCGCTGTCCACCAGCGCGCCGCCGCCGTAGATGTTCGCCGGGCTCGTCCGCTGGCTCCGGTTGCCGAAGGTCCCCGAGAGTGTCGGCGTGTAGAAGGCCTTCGACTGGGCGAGGCTGAAGTCCTGGATCTGCGGGGTCAGGCGCGCGACCGCCAGATCGATGTTCTGGTCGACGGCCTTCGCGACGGCCTCTTCCATCGTCAGCGTGATGACCGGCTGGTCCGCGGGCGCCTGCGCCTTCGCTGCCGGCTGGCCGGCCTGCTGCTGGACCTGCTTCTGCGCTTGCGCGAGCAGTTCCTTCACCTTGGCGTCCGTCACGTCCTGCGCCAGGGCCGATCCGGTGGCCGCAGACAGCAGGGCGATGCCGGCAGCCGTCATGATTCCGATTCGGATGAGCAACTTCGACTGGTTCACGGGTCTGCCTCCAGGTCCGTTCTCGAAAAGGGCTGCGGGGGCGCTAGTTCCGTCCAGGAGTTCGGGCCGGTCCGCGGGAAGGGCCCCGGGACCGCTCGTGCCGCTTGCGGATCTCCTCGAGTTTGACGAGCTGCTCGGGCGAAAGGATCCGGTACATCCGGTAGAGCATCAGGGTGCGGTTCTTGTTCACCTCGCCCCGGGACTCTTTCACCTGCTGGAGCTGCCGCACGACGTCGCCCTCGCTGGTTTCCTTCCGCTTGATCAACGCGTCGAGCTGTGCCTCGCTCTTGTTCAGCTCGTCGTAGCTCGCGCGCAGCTTCGGCCACCACTCCTGGAAGATCGCGTCTACGCGGGCTGCCTGGTCGTCGCCCAGGCGCAATTCAGCTTTCTCCCGCTCGTCCTTCCACCAGGGTTTGGGCGGCTGGGCCCAGCTCGTGGACCCCGCAAGGAACACGGCCATCACCACGCCTGCCGCAAGCTTCATGAGCACGGTTGACACACCTCCACACCTCAGAACGAACTACGACCGGGTGTGGGGGGATGTTTACCTCGGGGAGCACTCACGGCCGACGGTTCGGGGTTCACGGTTAACCGCTGACAGTTGACAGTTAACGGTTCCTGCACCGCGTGACGCCGTGACAGGACCGTGAACTGTGAACTGTCAACCGTGAACAGGGAGCGTTCACCGACCGGCGAACGAAGAGAGCCGGTCGATCACGAGCCCCACGATGTTGTCGGGCGTCGAGGCGCCGGCCGTGAGGCCGACGCAGAGAGGCCCGTCCGGGGGCAGCCACCCGCTGGACACGATTTCCTGGCCGGTCGTCTGGCGGTGACGGATTTCGCGGGCGGAGAGCAGCGCCTCCACGCCGGCGACGTGGTAGGTGGGCAGGCGGGCGGACCCGATCCGGGCCAGGTTGCAGGTGTTGCTGCTGTTGTAGCCGCCGATGACCACCATCAGGTCGAGGCGCTCGCGGTCGAGCAGGTCGATGATGGCGTCCTGCCGGTCCTGTGTCGCGCTGCAGATCGTCTCGAAGGCGCGGAACCGGTCGGGCAGCGCCGGCACTCCGTACCGATCGGCCATCGCCTGCCGCACCATCTCGGCAATCTCCAGCGACTCCGAGGCGAGCATGGTCGTCTGGTTCGCCAGGCCGATGCGCGCAAGGTCGCGGTCGGGGTCGAACCCGGGGGAGGCGGCGTGGGCAAAGCGCGCGAGGAAGTCGGCGCGGTCTCCGTGGCCGCAGATGTAATCGCAGACCGTGTCGGTTTCGCGGCGGTTCAGCACCACCAGGTACCGGCCGTCCGGATACTGAAGGGCCTGCGAGGCCGTGGCCTGCGTCTCCTCGTGATGCACCTTTCCGTGAATGACGGACGTAAAGCCGTCCTGCGCGTAGCGCCGGACGTTCTTCCAGACGTTCAGGACCGAACCGCAGGTGGTGTCCACCAGGGTGCACCCCTGTCGCTGGAACTGCTCCAGCGACCGGACGGTGACGCCGAACGCCGGCAGGATCACCACGTCCCCGGGGCCGAGACGCGCCGGGTCTTCCCCCGGGTCGGAGAGGAACCGGATGCCCAGGGACCGTAACTTGTCGTTGACGTGCGGGTTGTGGATGATCTCGCCAGTCAGGTAGACGCTCTGGTTCGGGAACTTGTGACGGGCCTGGTAGGCGTAGTCCACCGCACGGTCTACGCCGTAGCAAAAGCCGAACTCGCGCGCGAGGTGAACCGTGAGCCGGCCGGCGGTGTGCCGGTAGCCGGCGGCCTTGATTGTCTCCACGAGGCCGGAGTGATAGTCGGCGCTCAGTTCGCCGGCCACCGCGTCCCTCAGCGCGAAGCCCTTCCGGAAGATGAGTTCAGGCACTCTTTCAATTATACCCGGTGGGTTCTGGATCAGGCGGAGGGCGGAAAGTGGCGGAAATACACGTATCGGAGCCCAAGCGATGAGCTGCAAGCGCCTCGAGCGTCGCGCCTCCAACCGGGCCTACCTCATCGTCATGACCGCTTCGCGCGGGTGCGGCGTCAGGGCATCCAGCGCGGTCAGCTCGGACACGCGCAACTGGCGGATCGCGTTGTCGATCTCCAACAGGAAGTCCTCGTGGTCCAGCGAGGTGTCGATGATCCGCGGGCTGTCGGTGACGGCTGGTACGAGCCGGCTGGCGCGGGCCGCCGACGCAACCGGGGCAGGGGCCGGCTGACGGACGCCGCGCAGGTCGAAGAGGCGTCCCGCCGAAACGCCGACGATCAGGCCCGCCGCTGCCGCCGCCGCCACCCAGCGGATGATCGACCGGTGGACCAGCCGGGTGGCCGGACGGGCGGATGGGAACGGCACGACGCGGGCGGCCCTGGAGCCGTCCTCGAGCCGGCGGCGGATGTCCGCGCGTTGCGCCTCGAGCCGTGACGCCGTGAAAACCTCGTCGGCCTCGCTGGCCGCGTCCTCGCGCAGCCTCTGGAGGGGCGCCGTCAGCTCGGTATACCGCCAGGTGCAGGCCTCGCACCCGTGCAGGTGCTGGCGCACGGCCTTCCGCTCCTCGGCGTTTGCCTCTTCGTCTCCGAAGTACAAGGCAATCAGCCGTTCGTCGGTCGGATGGTGGCGATGGGCGGCTTTCACAGGTTCCCTCCGAGCAGTGAACGCAGCTTCCGGACCGCGCGGAACAGGTGCACGCGGACCGTGGACTCGTTCAACCCAATCATCGAGCCGACTTCCTTCGAACTGCAGCCCTCGTAGTGGCACAGCAGGAAGATGGCTCGCTGGCGCTCCGGCAGGCGGCCCACGGCGGAGGCGATCTGGGACCGCCTCTCCCGCAGCAGCAGCGCCTCCTCGGGCGACGCGCCGGAGGCGCGGGCGCCCTCGATCCGGTCGCGCTCGCCTTCGCCGGTGTCCATTGACGGCACGACCCAGCGTTCCCGGCGGCGGCGGGACTTCTGGCGATCGAGGCAGCCGTTGATCAAGATGCGGGTGAACCACACCTCGAAGGGCAGGTCCTCCCGGAACGACTGGATGTGCGTGAACACCTTCACGAAGGCGTCCTGCACGGCCTCGTCGGCGTCCGCCGCGTTCCGCAGCACGTGGTACGCGATCCTCGACGCCCGGCGCTGCTGCCGGACGACCAGGGCATCGAACCGGGCGCGGGCCCCCTCCAGGTCTCCCTGGAGCACCAGTGCCTTGACCTCCGCTGCCAGGCGCGAGTCCTGGTCGGGCTTCGGCAGGGATGGCAGGGGCGGCACGGACACACCTGCGGCCTCCTGGACGGTCGGGGTCGCGTTGCCGTGCCGGTCGAACTGGGTCAAAAGCCGCTCTCCGTGCCTGTACTAACGAACTACGATGGCTGGGTGGGAACGTTTACTCGGCATTCTACAGGATTCAGGAATCTGGATTCAGGGTTCAGGGCAGGGCGAGGCTCTCGCTCGCGCTCGGACAGGGGAGCCAGCGGGCACGGCGCCAGGGGCAACGGAGCCATGCGAGCCATCGGAGTTCCGAAGCGGCAATTGCCAAGTGGTCAATTGCCAAGTGACTGAGCGCAGCCTACCATAGCGCCCATGCAGTGGGAGCCGGTCATCGGCCTCGAGATCCATGCGCAACTGGCGACCGCGACCAAGATCTTCTGCCGGTGTGCGGTCGGAGCCGACACGTCCGTCTCCGCGCAGACGGGCTTTCGCGAGGGTGACGCCGCTAACACCCGGCTCTGCCCGGTCTGCCTTGGCCTGCCCGGCGCCCTGCCTGTGTTGAATGGCCGCGTGGTCGAACTGGCGGTGCGCGCCGCACTGGCCCTGGGCTGCCGGGTTCCGCCGGTATCGGTCTTTGCGCGGAAGAGCTATTTCTACCCCGACCTGCCCAAGGGCTACCAAATCTCGCAGTACGACTGCCCGGTTGGCGTGGACGGCGAGGCGGCCTGGGGTGACGGGGACGGCCGACGGCGGGTTGGAATCGCCCGCGTGCACCTCGAGGAGGACGCCGGCAAGTCGCTGCACGAAGGGGTCGGAAATGCCGGCGATCGGACCGGGCTCGATTTCAACCGCAGCGGCGTGCCCCTCGTCGAGATCGTCACGCGCCCGGACCTCAGGTCGCCGGGCGAAGCCGCCGAGTTCTTTGCACGGCTGCGCGAAATCCTCGTGGAAGTGGGCGCCACGATCGGGAACATGGAGGAGGGCCACCTGCGCTGCGATGCCAACCTCTCGCTGCGGCCCGCCGGTCGCGACGGGTTGGGCACCCCGGTCGAGGTGAAGAATCTCAACTCCTTCCGCTTTCTTCAGCGCGCGCTCGAACACGAGCGGGATCGCCAGGCGGCCGTCCTCGAAGCGGGGGGGCGGGTGCGCCATGAGACGCGGCTGTTCGACGTGGCGTCGGGTCATACCGTCGTCATGCGGAGCAAGGAGGAGGCGCACGACTACCGCTACTTCCCGGAGCCCGACCTGCCCCCGGTTCTGACCCCGCCCGAGCGCGTAGAGGCTATCCGCCGGTCCATGCCGGAACTGCCGGATGCCCGGAGGCAGCGTGTGGCCTCAGCCTACGGGCTCTCCGTCTACGACGCGGACCAGGTGGCACGCAGCCGCGAGTGGGGCGCGTACTTCGAGGACCTCGTTGCCGCAGGCGTCGAGCCGAAGACCGCCGCCAACTGGATGGCGGGCGAACTGGCAAGACTGCTCAGGGAAACCACGACGCCCATCGGGAAATCGCCCGTGCAGCCCGCGGCGCTCGCTGCCCTGGTGGCCGAGGTCGAAGCCGGCCGGATCAGCGTCACGGTCGGCAAGGACGTGCTCGGCCGGATGTGGGCGACCGGCCGCGACGCTCGCGCCATCATCGAGGACGAGGGCCTCCAGCAGGTGGACGACCGCGCCGGCGCTCGAGGCAGTCGTCGCGGACGTCGTCGCCCGCAACGCCAGGGCGGTCGCCGACTACCGCGGCGGGAAGACGCTCGTGTTCGGCTTCTTCGTGGGGCAGGTGATGAAGGCGACGCGCGGCAAGGCCAACCCCTCGCTGGCGAACGAGCTGATCGCCCGCGCGCTCGACCAGGAAATCAACCACTCAACAAATCAACAAATCAACAAATGACCGGATCGCTCCCATGACGGCCGCTTCCCCGTGTGTTCGGCCTCTATCTGCTGGCGGCCATCGTCTTGACCTGGCCGCTCGTCCTGCACCCCTTCGGCCGGCTGGCCGCGCCGGTCGGTCCGGGGGACCCCTACCTCAATCTCTGGATCCTCGGCTGGGACCTCCGCGCGATCGGCAGCGACCCGCTCGCCCTCCTGACCGGCCGCGTCTTCGACGCGAACATCTTCTTTCCCGCCGAGCAGACGCTGGCGTTCTCGGATCACCTGCTGCTCCAGGCCGTGATCGTGTGGCCGCTCTGGGCCGTCACGCACGACCTCGTGTTCTGCTACAACGCGCTGCTGTTCCTGTCGTTCCTGGCGAGCGCCTGGACGATGTACCTCCTGGCGCGCGCCGTGACGGGCTCCGAGGCGGGCGCATGTCTCGCGGGCTTTGCGTGGGGGTTCCTCCCGTTTCGCTACGCGCACCTGCTGCACCTCCAGCTCCAGTCGCTCTACTTCCTCCCCCTCGCGTTCCTGTTCCTGCACCGGCTGATGGCCGGCCGCCGGCGCAGGGACGCGCGTGTGGCTCGGGGTGTTCGCGGCACTGCAGGCGATCTCGTCGGTGTACTGGGGCGTGATCGGCGCGATCGGGCTCGTCGCCGGCGCGGCGGGGCTGATGATCGGGATCGGCCGGTGGCGCAGCTGTCGTGATCGCTCCGGCGCCTGCTGCTGGCCGGCGTGGTGGGCGCCGCGCTCGTCGCGCCGGTCGCATGGCCCTACTGGCAGGTGCAGCGCCGTGAAGGCTTTTCACGGAACCTCTACGAGGCCGCCCAGCACGCCGCATCGCCAGTCAGCTACCTCCGTGTGCCCCCGCAGAACCTGCTGTACGGCCGCACCGGGGTGCTTCGCGCGCCGTCCGGCGCGACGGGCAGCCGGCGGGACGGCCCGGAGCGCGAGCTGTTTCCCGGTTTCGTCATCCTCGTGCTGGCTGCCGCCGGTGCGTGGCGCGGCTGGCGGGGTGACGCGCGGCCCGTGGTCGCTGGCGATGCTGCTGGTCGGCGGTCTCGGCTTCGTGTTGTCGCTCGGCCCCGACGGCTTCCGCTGGCTCTACGCGCTCTTTCACCGCGGCGTCTTCGGCTTCCAGGCTATTCGGGCGCCAGGCCGGTTTGGCGCGCTCACCGCGTTCGGCCTTGCGGTCCTGGCCGCGGTGGGCCTCCGCGAGTTGATCAGGGCGCGGCCCCCCGGCGCGGGTGCGCGCCGTGTCCTCGCGCTCGCGGTTCCGGGCCTGCTGGTGCTCGAGTTCGTCAACATCCCGCTCCCGACGGTTTCCGCGCCCGTGCTGTCGACACCGGCGGGGAAGTGGCTGGCGGCTGCCGAGGGACCGGGCGCGGTGCTGTACTTGCCGCTCGACGCCGACCTTGGCAACACCCCCGCGATGCTCGATTCGCTGCAGCACGCGCGTCCGATCGTGAACGGGTACAGCGGGCAGCGGCCGTCGTTCTACATGGGACTGGTCGACAGGCTGAACACGGTGCCGTCGGCCGAAGCCCTGTGGGAGCTGCGGGACCTTGGTGTCCGGTTCGTCGTCAGCCCCGCGGCGCTGCCCGGCATGGCGGAGGCCGCGCTGGGTCCGTTCCCCCTCGTCGAGCAGGCTCGGTTCGAAGGGGCGGTGATCTACGAGATGGCATGGAGCGAGGAGGCCGAGGCGCTGGTGCCACGGCCGGATCCCCCTCCGCCGATGCCACCCGGGACGGTTCCGTTCGCCAACCGGGAGCGCGCGGTCTACCGAGTGATGTGGCTGAGCGGATCCGCCCTCGGCGTGCCGGCCGGCGAGGCCACCCTGTCGGCCGAGCGGCTGCCGGAGGGGACGGCGGATGAGGCGTGGCAAGCCGGGGTCGAACTGCGCACGGCAGGGTGGGTGTCGCAGTTCTTCGAGGCGCACGATCGGTTGGAGACCTGGATCGACGCGGCGCTGCTCCCCGTGCGGCACGAGGAGCACCTGCGCGAGGGCCGCCGCGCCGTGGACAGGACGACGCGGTTCGACCACCGGGGCGGGACGTTTCGCATTGCCGACGGCCCGACGCTGCGGCTCCCTCCGCAGGCGCGTGACGGGCTGTCGGCATTCCTCTACGCACGAACGCTGCCGCTCGCCCCCGGCTTCCGCACGGCCTTTCCCGTGATGGAGGGCGGGCGAGACGTACACCGTCTCTTTCGCGGTCGACGGCACCGAACGAATCGGCAAGGGCGCGGACGCGGTGGACGCCCTGCGCGTGGTGCCGCAGTTCCTGGGATCGGGCGGCCGCCAGCGCGCGCTGAAGGTCACGCTGTTCCTCAGCCCGGACGCCAGGCGCGTGCCGCTCCTCATCCTGCTCGACACCGGCTTCGGCTCGTTCCGCCTGGAACTTGCGAGCTACGAGTCGGAGTGACGGGGCTGCCAGGGAGCAAGGGGACAACTGACCACTTGGCAATTGCGAAGTGGACGGTCGTCACCTTGCCACCTGATCGCGTCGCAAGCTGTCAGGGAGCAAGCGTGGATCCCGCGGTTCGTTTGCCCTTATACTGCGGGCGTCCCCCCTCCGTGGTCCCGTGCGCAGCGAGCATCAGCCGTGATCGAGATTGAGGGCCTGTCAAAGCTCTACGGGCGCGACGTGTTCGCGCTCGACGACGTGACGCTCAAGGTGGAGAAGGGAGAGTTCGTCTTCCTCACCGGGGCGAGCGGCGCGGGCAAGAGCACGCTGCTTCGCATCCTGCTCCGCCAGGAGCAGCCCACCGGCGGCCGGGTGGTCGTCGGCGGGCGCGATCTCGCGCAGCTCGGCCGTTCCCAGGTGCAGGCGTACCGCCGCACCATCGGGTTCGTCTTCCAGGACTTCAAGCTGGTGCCCGGCAAGACGGTGTTCGAGAACGTCATGTTCGCGCTGCGGATCCTCGGCGTGCCCGACGTCCAGCAGCGGCGGCGGACGTTCCAGGTCCTCAAGTGGGTGGGCCTGCAGCACCGGGCCAACGCCTACCCGCTCGAACTCTCCGGCGGCGAACAGCAGCGCGTGGCGATCGCGAGGGCGCTGGTGAACGAGCCGACCCTGGTGCTCGCTGACGAACCGACCGGGAATCTCGACCCGGACCTCGCGCTCGACATCATGAACCTCTTCCGGGAGATCAACGGCGTGGGCACCACGGTTCTCGTGGCCACGCACGACCGTGAGCTGATCCGGCACGTCGGGCGCCGCTACGTGACGCTCGAGCGCGGCAGGGTGACCACGGCGTAGCCCGCATGGCCCAGGAGGCGCGGTGATCGACGCCTTGAAGTACTTCCTCGGCGAAGCCTCGGTCAGCCTGTGGCGGGGCCGGCGCTCGACGGTGTTGTCCACGCTTACCATCGCCGCCGCGCTCTTCGTCCTCGCAGTCTTCCTCGTGGCGACGGCCAACCTGGAGCGGCTGGTGGAGCGGTGGGGCGCCGCCGCCGAGCTGTCGGTCTACCTCCGGGACGACGCGACGGCGGGCGACCGCGCGGCCGCCGAGAACGCGCTTCGCTCCGATCGGTCCGTGTCTGCGGTCGAGTACGTCTCCAAGGACGACGCGCTGGTGCGGTTCCGGCGCGATTTTCCCGACCTCGCCTCCGCGACGCTGGGCGCACCGGGAAACCCGTTTCCCGCGTCGCTCGAGGCCCGCATGACCGACGCGGGGCGCGGGGCCCCCGTGGAGGACCTGGTGGCGCGGGTCGGGCGCATGGCCGGCGTGGCCGACGTCCGCTACGACCGCGACTGGCTCGAACGCCTCGCCGCCGTCGCCGCGTTCGTCCGCTGGGCGGGCGTGTTGCTGGCGGCCGTCCTCGTCCTCGCCGCTGCCCTCACCGTCAGCAACGTCGTCCGGCTCGCGCTGGTCGCGCGCCGTGACGAGATTGAGATCATGGAGTTGGTGGGCGCCCCGGTGGCCTACATCCGCGGCCCCTTCATCGTGGAAGGCATCCTCCAGGGCGCGATTGGCGCCGTGACCGCCCTGGCCGCCGTGCGCGTGGGAGTCGCGATTGCGAGGAGCCGGCTGGGGGCGGCGGCGCCCGGGCTGATCGACCCCGCCAACATCGTCTCGCTCCCGCTGTCCACCGAGGCGGTCGTGATGCTCGGGGGGATGCTGGTGGGTTGCTTCGGAGGCATCGTCGCGTCGCGGCGCCTCCGCTGAGCTGAGTCCCGCGTGCGCGGAGCGATTTGGTCGCCGTTGACAGGCCTTCGCGGGCGGCACTAGACTGAAATTGCCTACCGATTCTCCAGTCGCAGCAAGGAGTCGCATGCACCGCTTCCTGACCCTGCCACGGCCATCAAGCTTGCAGCGTCCGCATGTCGAGTTCTACAGGGACGAGTTGATCAAACACCAGCGCTGTCTCGAACGCCAGCGCGAGTACTACTCCGAGCGCGCGATTACGCGCGCCGAAGCGGCGCTGACGCGGCTGATCGATCACCTCGACCAGCTGTGCCGGCAGAAGGACGCGGACCAGGTGATGGGCCGGCTCCTTCGGCAGTTCGACGTCGTGACCGGCCTGTCGGCCTGGTCCGATCCCAAGAAGGCCAACTGACGCCCCCTCCCGACCGCCACCGGCTGGATCTCCACGACATCTTCCACGCGGCCCTCGAGGCCGTGAGCACCGCTCGGCTCGTCGAGCAGGCCCTGGCCGCGGCGGACGTGTCGGCTGCGTTGTCAGGACAGGGCTGCCGGATGGTCGCGGCCGGCAAAGCGTCGCCGTTCATGGCGACGGCGTTCGCCCGGTCCGCGCGCGCGGCGCTCCTCGAGGGGATCGTCGTCGGCACGCACTGCCCGATCCCGCTGCCGCCGCCGCTCGAGTGGATCCAGTCCAGCCACCCCGTTCCCGATAGCCGCAGCGCGGAGGCCGGGGCCCGCGCGCTGACGGTCGCACGCACCACCCTGCCAGGCGAAGTGCTGGTCGTCCTGCTGTCCGGCGGCGCGTCCTCGCTGCTCGCGAGCCCGCGGCCCGGCGTGACCCTCGAGGACAAGCGCGAGACCACCCGGCGCCTCCTGCTCGACGGCGCCGACATCGGGGAACTGAACGTCGTCCGAAAGCACCTGTCGGGCCTCAAGGGTGGCCAGCTCGCGGCGGCCGCGCCGCGGACGCTCGCGCTCGTGGTGTCCGACGTCGTGTCCGGAGATCTCGACGTGATCGCCTCGGGACCGACCGTCGGGGACCCCAGCAGCTTCGCCGACGCCTTGGCCGTGCTCGAGCGCCATGGCGGACCGCCTGCGTTTCCGGCGACGGTGATCGAGTTGTTCCGCCGCGGGATGGCGGGACGGGAGCCCGACACGCCAGGGCCCGGCGACCCCCGGCTGTCGAACGCGGTCACGCGGATCATCGGATCCCGGCACGATGCGGTCGGCGGCGCGGCGCGCGCCGCCGCGAGCCTTGGCTACGAGGTGCTCGTGCTCCCCGACCCAATCGTTGGGGAAGCGCGCGAGGCCGGGCCGCGCTTCGTGGACGACGCGCTCGCCGCGGCGGCGCGAGTCGGCGCCAAACGGGTCTGCGTCGTCGGGTCGGGTGAGACCACCGTGAAGGTTGTCGGCGACGGGCGTGGCGGCAGGAACCAGGAACTCGCGCTTGCGGCCGCGCTCCGCCTGGAGGGCGTCGCCGTGCCGGCGACCGTGCTGAGCGGCGGGACGGACGGGATCGACGGCCCCACCGATGCGGCCGGGGCCGTTGCGAGCGCCGAGACCATCGCCCGCGCACGGGTGGCCGGCTTGGACCCGACGCGCGCCCTCGAGCGCAACGACGCCTACACGTTCTTCGCGGCGCTGGGCGACCTCCTCATCACCGGGCCAACGGACACCAACGTCGGCGACGTGCAGCTGGCGCTGATCGGCTGACGCTTGAACTGCACGCCTCGACCTTCGAGAATGGAACCATCATGTCCAGGATCAAGCTGGGGCTGTGGGTCGTGCTGGCCGCCGCGCTCCTGCTCGCCGCCGGTTGGCTCTGGGGCGCGTCGGGCCGCCACGCGGCAGAGGCCGGAGAGCGGGAGGCGCGACTCCGGCTGCATGCCGCCCAGGCTCGCGCGGCGTTGACCGCCGCCCGTGTAGACATCTTCGAGCGCAACTTCGGCCAGGCGAGCCGCAGCCTCGAGCAGGCGAAGACCTCGTTGGCCCACGTCGTGTCGGCTCTCGAGGAGTCCGGGGGGGAGGCGGAGGTGACCGCGGTCAGGGAGGCCCTCTCCCGCAGCGCGAAGGCGCAGCAACTGGCGGGCGCCGTGGACCAGGCGGCCAACTCCGAGGCGGCCGAGGCGCTCAAGGCACTCGAACGCGCCGCGGGTCGAGCGATGACCCGCTCACGCGACGAGACCCTGCGCCTCCTGCGCGAGCGCGTGCATCATCCCGCTTCGGCTCGCGAGCTGATGCAGGCGCTGGACGTGCCCGCCGAGGAGCGCGCGAGCTTCCGCCGCCAGCTGAAGAGCCTGACGGCGGACGGCGAGCTGATCGAGGTGCGCGGCAAGCGCTACGGCCTGGCCGAGAAGATGGACCTGGTCGTGGGCCGCGTGCAGGCGCACGCCGGCGGCTTCGCCTTCGTGTTGCCGGAGCGCGCCGGGGAGGGGCGCGACGTCTTCATTCCCGCGGCGGGACTGAAGGAAGCCATGCACGGCGACCGCGTGGTGGCCCGCGTGGAGCGATACCGCGACGGCGACCGGCCCGAGGGCCGCATCGTCAAGATCCTGAAGCGGGCGAACGCCACCGTGGTCGGGCGCTACGAGCGCGGCGACGGCCGGCTCGGCTTCGTGACGCCCTTCGACCAGCGGCTGCTCGTGGACGTGGCGGTGACCGACGGGGAGGCGCGCGGGGCAAAGCCCGGACAGATGGTGACCGTCGAGATCACGCAGTGGCCGACGGCCGCGCGGGGACCGCTCGGCCGGGTCACGGAGGTCCTTGGACGCGCCGACGATCCAGGCGTGGACACCCGCATCATCATCCGCAAGTACGGCCTGGCGGAACAGCACGGCGACGAAGCCGTGGCCGAGGCCCGGCGCATGATCGAGGGCCGAGGGGCCCCGCGCACCGCGCACGCCCGCAAGCAGGACCTTGCGGGGCGTACCGACTTCACGGGCCTCGACATCGTGACGATCGACGGGGAGCACGCCCGCGACTTCGACGATGCGATTTCGATCGAGACGCTGCCGAATGGGCACTACTGGCTCGGCGTGCACATCGCGGACGTCTCGCACTACGTGCGCGAGGGCAGCGCACTGGATGCCGAGGCCTACGAGCGCGGCACCTCGGTGTACTTTCCCGAGCGGGCGCTCCACATGTTCCCGGAGGAGCTCGCCACGGGCCTCTGCAGCCTCAACCCGCGCGTGGACCGGCTCGTGCAGTCCTGCCTCATGGAGGTGGACCGGCGCGGCCAGGTGGTGCGCCACGAGTTCCACGACGGCGTCATTCGCACCCGGGAGCGAATGACTTACACGGACGTCAACGCCATCCTGACCGAAGAGAGCCCCGAAACGGCGGCGAAGTACCACGCGCTCGTTCCCCTGTTCGAGCGGATGCGCGAGCTGTACCAGATCCTCCAGGACCGCCGCCGCCGCCTCGGCTCGATCGACTTCGATCTCGAGGAGGCCGAGGTCGTGCTGGACGAGGAGGGGCGGATCGAAGAAATCGTCGCGAGCGAGCGGAACGTCGCGCACCGGATCATCGAGGAGTTCATGCTGCTCGCCAACGAGACGGTTGCGGAGTTCCTCGACTCCAGCGACGTGCCGGGGCTGTACCGCGTCCACGAGGAACCCGACCCGCTCAAGGTCGCCAGGTTCGAGGAGTTCCTGTCGGGTCTCGGGCACAGCCTCGCCGCGCCGCTCCACACGCTGCGGCCCCGCCACTTCCAGGCGCTGTTGCAGAGAATCCACGGCAGGCCGGAGGAGCGCCCGATCGCCGCGCTGATGCTGCGGACGATGCAGAAGGCGCGTTACGCCCCCGCCAACCTCGGTCACTTCGGCCTGGCGTTCAGCAGCTATACCCACTTCACTTCGCCAATCCGCAGGTACCCGGACCTCGTCGTCCACCGGCTCCTGCGGGCCGCCCGCCATCACGGCCTCTCGGAACTCGAGAAAGAGGACCTGCAGGAAGAGCTGCCGGAGGTGGCGCGCCACACCTCCGAGCGCGAACGCCTGGCGGACGAGGCGGAGCGCGAGCTGCTGCAGTGGAAGAAGGTCCGGTTCATGGCCGACAAGGTCGGGGAGGACTTCGACGGGTACATCACCGGCGTGGCGTCCTTCGGCCTCTTCATCCAGCTCGTGGAGCATTTCGTCGAGGGCCTCGTCCACGTCTCCACGATGGCGGACGATTACTACCGGTACCACGACGTCACGCACACGCTCAGCGGCGAGCACACGCGCAGGACTTACCGGCTGGGGGACCGCGTCGCGGTTCGGGTCCTCCGCGTGGACATGGAGAGGCGGCAGGTCGAGCTCGGCGTGGTGGAGATCCTGGACGCTGCGCGCGGGGAGCGGCGAACGCGGATGGCTCGTGTCCCGCGGCGCGGCAAGGCCCCGGGGCCGGCGAAAGAACCCACGCGGAAGCGACCGCGGCAGGGCGGCGCGAAGAGAACGCGCCGGAGAAGATAGGTGCGAAGCACGGGTCACTGAACCCTCAGAGATGCGACACATCGTCATCGGCACCGCCGGCCACATCGATCACGGGAAGAGCGCGTTGGTGCTCGCCCTGACGGGTACCGATCCCGATCGGCTCAAGGAGGAGAAGGCCCGGGGCATCACCATCGACCTCGGCTTCGCGCACTGGGGCGACCAGGGCCTGACGTTCTCGTTCGTGGACGTGCCGGGGCACGAGAGGTTCGTGAAGAACATGCTCGCGGGCGTGGGCGGCATCGACTCCGTGCTGCTCGTGGTGGCCGCCGACGAGTCGGTGATGCCCCAGACGCGCGAACACTTCGAGATCTGCCGGCTGCTGCGGATTCCCGACGGGATCGTCGCGCTCACGAAGGCCGATCTCGTGGACGAGGAGACGCTGGAGCTGGCGCGGATGGAGGTCCGCGACCTCGTCGAAGGATCGTTCCTCGAGCGTGCGCCCATCGTGCCCGTGTCCGCGCGGACCGGCCAGGGCCTGGACGACTTGCGGGCCGCGTTGCGGTCGCTCGCCGCCCGGACAACACCGCGGGGCGCCGCGGGCGCCGCGCGCCTCGCGATCGATCGCGCGTTCTCGGTCAAGGGATTCGGCACGGTGGTCACGGGCACGCTGGTCTCCGGCCGCGTGGCGCCCGACGACGAGCTCGTGCTGCTCCCGCCGGGACGCGCCGTGAAAGTCCGCGGAGTGCAGGTGCACAACCAGAAGGAGCCGGTTGCCGTTGCGGGGCAGCGAGTGGCACTCAACCTGGGCGGGTTGGAGCTCGAGGACGTGACGCGGGGCGAGACGCTCGCGACTCCCGGGACCCTGGCCGCCACGAGGATGATCGACGCCCGGGTCGAAGTGGTGGCGACGGCGCGGCCGCTCAAGCACGGGGCCCGCGTCCGCTTCCACCAGGGGACCAGCGAGGTGATCGGCCGGGTGGCGCTTGCCTCGATCAAATCCGAGGGCGGGTCAGGCGGCCCCGGGGAGCTTCCACCCGGGGCAGAGGTGCCGGCGAGCGGCGAGGCGTACGTGAGGCTCCGTCTCGAGTCGCCGAGCGTTCTCTCACGCGGCGACCGCTTCATCCTGCGAGCCTACTCGCCGCCCATCACGATTGCCGGCGGCATCGTCCTCGATCCGGCTCCGGATCGAGGGCCGATCCGGACGGCGACCGCGCGCGAGCGGTTCGCCCGGCTCGATGCGGGTGACCTGCCCGCGGACCAGGGCGCGGACCGGGCTGCGGCGGCGCTGGTCGCCGCGCGGGGCGCGGCTGGCCTGCCCCTCGCCGCCCTCGTGACACGGCTGGGTGTTCCACCTGCAGGCCTGGCGGCCTGTGTCGACCGGTTGGAACGCGGCCGGCAGGCGACACGGGCCGGCCAGACGCTCATCGCCCCGCCCGTGGCGGAGGCGCTGGCCCGCCGGACGATGATCGTTCTCGGCGATCACCACCGCGCGCAGCCGCTGCTCGAGGGGATGCCCCGCGAGGAGGTCCGCGAGCGCGTCTTCGCCCGCGCCGGGGACGGGGTGTTCGAGCACGTGCTCGGCGGGCTGCAGGCCGCGGGCAAGGTGACCGGCCGGGATCGTCTCGCCCTCGCCTCGCACAGCGTCTCGCTTTCGAGCGAGGAAGAGCAGGCGAGGGACGTCATCGAGGCGGCATTCCGCGCGGGAGGGCTCAAGCCGCCCGAGCCGGAGAGCGTCGCCGCCCAGGGCGGCGTCGCGGCCGGGGCGGCCGGCCGCGTCGTCCAGCTCCTCGTCCGCCAGAAAGTCCTCGTGCGCCTGGACACGCTCTTCTTCCACCAGGACGCCCTTCGCCAGTTGAAGGACGACATGGCCGCTCTCCGGGCTGAATCGGGGCCGGGGGTGGCCAGGATAGACGTGGCCGCATTCAAGGAGCGGTACGGCGTTACGAGAAAGTTCGCAATCCCGCTCCTGGAATGGCTGGACCGCGAGCGCGTGACGCGGAGGGTGGGAGACGTGCGGGTGCTGATCTAGGAATGCAGAATGCAAATTGCAGAACGTCGGAGCGGGAACCGCCGTCTTTACTTCAGCCCGTCCTTGAAGCCCCTGATGGCCTTGCCCAGTCCCCGGCCCAGCTCAGGAAGGCGGCTGCCGCCGAAGATCAGAACGACAATCGCGAGCACGACGAGGAGTTCCGGCAACCCAAGGCGCATGGAACGAACCTTTCAAGGAAAGAAGACGCGGCCATTGTACGCCGAAGGGAGCCCATGCCCAAACCTGCCCCTCGCGTTGTTCACTCCTCGTCGCCCGCTGTCAGCCGCCCGCTGCCAGCCGTCCTCGCGTTGGTTTTGACGGCCGGGACCTGTCTCGTCCTTCGCCAGCCGACTGCGTTCGAAGCCCAGGCCGTCGCGCAGTTCTCGTCGGGGGTGCAGGCGGTCGAAGTGTACGCCACCGTCACCGACGCCCGCGGGGAGCCGGTCACCGGACTGACGGCCGATGCGTTCGAGGTCCTCGAGGACGGCCAACCACAGCGTATTTCGGCGTTTGCGGCGGGCGAATTTCCGCTGTCGGTCGCGCTGGCCGTGGACCGCTCGGCCAGCATGGCCGGGGCCCGGCTCGAGGAGGCCGTCTCAGCGGCAGAAGCGTTCATCGCCGCTCTTCGACCGACCGACCGCCTGATGCTGGTGGCGATCTCGTCCCGGGTGGAGGTCGTGGCGCCCCTGTCGGACGACCGGCGCGCGGCGCTCGCGGCCCTCGAGGGACTCCGTCCCTGGAGCACGACCGCGCTTCATGATGCCATCGTCGAGAGCATCCGGCTCATCCAGCCCGGGACCGGGCGCCGGGCTCTCGTGCTGCTGTCGGACGGGGTGGACCGCTACAGCGATCTGACGGCTGCCCAGGCCGTGGACAGGGCGCGCGAGAGCGACGTGATGGTCTACCCGATCGCTCTCGGACGCCAGCCCAGCACGCTCTTTCCTCAGCTGGCCCGTCTGACGGGTGGCCGGTCGTTTCAGGTGACCGACCCCAAGCGGCTGGAGGCCACGCTCCAGGCGGTGGCCCGCGAGCTGCGATACCAGTATCTGCTCGGGTACGCGCCGGCCCGTCCCGCGGAGCCTGGCCGGGGGCCCGATTGGAGGGCCATCGAGGTGCGCGTTCGAGACCGCGCCCTGCAGGTCCGTGCGCGGGATGGGTACTACGCCGGGGAGCGGCCCGCGCGGGTCCCCGGAGAGGAAGGCTTGAAGCCCGGAGCCTTCGAGCTTACAGTAGATGGAGCACGGCCCGAGGTGAGCAGGGACCATATCCAGTAACTAGAGGTGTCGATGGCTGAGGTGGACACGGCGCGTTACACGGTCGGCGTTTTCAAGGATGTGCCGTCGGCGGAGCGAGGGATCGAAGCCCTGAAGCGGCAGGGGTTTCCGTCCGAGTCTCTCAGCCTGCTGGCCAAGGACACCCCCGACGCCGGCGCCCTGCTGCAGAAGGTGTTCGGGCGGATGCCGGGAAAGGTCGACGTGCGAAGCGTGGGGGCGGCGGTCGGCATGGGTACCTTGCTGGACGCGCTGGGCACCTCGGACGGCGAACTGACCCGCGCCGGGCTGGCGAACGCCTTGAAGCGTGTGGGCTTCCAGGCGCACGACGGCCGCATTTTCGAAACGCTGACGGAGCGTGGCGGCGTGCTCGTCGCGGTCCGGAGCGAACCCAGGGCGGCGGACGCCCTCTCGACCCTGCACTGCTACGGCGGCGGGAATGCGGCGATTGGCGCATGGACCGGCCGCCTCTGAGACGCGTCTAATCAGTACCGGGTGGATGTCGCCGAAAGCAGTCAGGGAGCGTACCCGGATCCCGACGTGGCGCTTCCGATGAGGTCGGATTCCTCGTGTTTCGACGGGTTGCCCGAGGCACCCGATTTGCAGCCGCGCAGTTAGCCTCATGTCCCAAGTCCCAGCGCCGCCTGACGCGCCGAACCAGACCGCGGGTCACCTCCAGGTCAGGCTCGAAGACCGTCATCCCACCGAGGTGCCGTTTCTCTTCGAGCAGCCGCACAAGAGGATGGGGCCCGCGCTGATTGTCTCGTGGGCCGGTCACATCATCGCGTTCGCCTTCATCATCGCGATGATTCGCTACGCTCCCGAGCGCTTCACCGAGCCGCCGCCGGAAGAAATGACGATCCGGGACATCGTGTGGTTGAACGAGCCGGGTCCGGGCGGCGGCGGCGGGGGCGGCGGCAACCAGATGAAGGAGCCGCCGAGGAAGGCGGAACTGCCCGGCAAGAACAAGATCACCGTCCCGGTGGAAAAGCCGCAGGTGCTCCAGCCTCCCAAGGAGGAGGTCAAGGAACCGCCCCCCGATCCGATCCAGGAGCTGAATATCCCGGCGAAGACGATGGGCGCCGCAACCGAGACGCTTCCCGGCGTGCTCGAGGGCACCTCCACGTCGTCGCTGTCGCAAGGGCCGGGCAGCGGCGGCGGGTCGGGCACGGGCAACGGCACGGGGATCGGCCCGGGGACCGGGTCCGGACTTGGTCCTGGCTGGGGCGGCGGCTTCGGCGGCGGGGCCTATCGGCCCGGCAGCGGCATCGACCTGCCCGTCGTCCTCAAGGAGGTCAAGCCGAATTACACCGCCGAGGCGATGCGGGCGAAGATCCAGGGCGTGGTCGTCCTCGAGTGCATCATCATGCCCGACGGCACGGTCGGCGAGGTCCGGGTGCTGCGGTCGCTCGACCCGGTCTACGGCCTCGACCAGGAGGCGATGAAGGCGGCTCGGCTTTGGCGCTTCGTGCCCGGCAAGCGGCAGGGACAGCCCGTTCCCGTGCTGGTTTCGATCGAGCTCACCTTCACGCTGCGATAAGCGCGTGGGGTCACGGCTGGCCGTCACCGTTCGCCTTCTCCGCCGGATGTCGGCCTCGCGGCAGTTTCTGCCGATTCTCGGGCTGGTCGCCGCCGCGGACTACGCCCTCTGGTTCCTTCCCTCCAAGACGCTGGTCATCGTGGCGGCCCTGTTGCACCCGCACGCCTGGCTGCGCATCACGGCCTGGTTCACGGCCGGCAGCGTCGCCGGTGCCACGGCGTTCGCGGTGGCGGTGAGCTGGTTCGGACCGCCGCTGCTGAGTTACCTGTTCGGGGATTTCGCGGAGAGCGGCACCTGGCAGCGTGCCCACGCGCTGATGGTGGAGTGGGGCGCCCTGGCGCTGTTCGTGATGGCGGCGCTTCCCTGGCCCCTGAGGACCGCGGTCGCGGTGTGCACGGTGCTCGGCCTGCCGCTGCCGGTGATCGCCGTATCGATTGCCGCCGGTCGGTTCCTGGGCTTCGCCGGCCTCACCTACACGTGCGGCCGGGCGCCGCACCTGCTCACGAGATACCCGTCGATCAGCGCGGCGTTAGGGGAGGCGGGGGAGCGGAGCTGAGAGCCTCGGACTCCATCGCGACCCGCCGGCCGCGGGCCACGTCGACCTTTGAGAGCAGCGCGATACCGACCGCGAAGAAGACGATCAGGGCGAGGATGGCCGGCCGGCTGGTCCCGGTGGCCTGCAGCACCGCTCCGAACACGAAGGCGCCGATCGCGCCGCCGAAGCGGTCGAATACCCCGAAGAGCCCGAACATCTCGCCGGCCTTGTGCCTCGGGATCAGCGACGCGAACAGCGAGCGCCCGAGCGCCTGGGCCCCGCCCTGTACCGTGGCCACGAGGAAGCCGAGCACGAGGAACTGGGTCGGGGTGCGAAGCGCGAAGCCGTAGACGGCGATCCCGCTGTAGACGGCGAGCGCCAGGTAGACGGCGCGCTTGGCGCCGATGCGGTCCGCGAGCAGGCCGAAGGCGAAGGCAAAGGGTACGCCCACCAGCTGCACCATCAGCAGGGTCAGCATCATGTGCGTCTGCGAGATGCGCAACTCGTCCCCGTAGGTGGTGGCCATCCGGATGATGGTGTTGATCGCGTCGTTGTAGATCAGGAACGCGAGGAGCAGGACGCCGGCGTCTCTGTACTGGCTGCGCAGGTCCCGCACGGTCGAGAGAAGGCGGCGCGCCGCCACTCGGCCGAGCCCGTCGCTCAGGGTCTCGCCCTGTTCGAGGCGGACCGGGGGCTCGGGGACGGTGCGGAACAGCGGGATCGAGAACCCGGCCCACCACACGGCCACGCTGAGAAACGCCACGCGGGTAGCCGCCGCCGCATCCGCCAGGCCGA
The DNA here is from genome assembly GCA_963744445.1 of uncultured Acidobacteriota bacterium. Taxonomy (GTDB): domain Bacteria; phylum Acidobacteriota; class Vicinamibacteria; order Vicinamibacterales; family Fen-181; genus CAVUTP01. Next base: position 702,092 of record CAVUTP010000002.1, on the reverse strand, counting down.
ACGTCGTCGGGCTGGCCATCACGGCGATGTTCACGGCGAAGAGCAGGCCGCCCCCGAGATAGCCGAGGGCGAAGCCGGCAGTGGACACGCGGTCCACCTCCTCGCGGGAGGTGATGCCGGGCAGCAACGCGTTGTAGAAGGCGAGGGTGGAGGTGGCGCCCACGTTCGCGAGGACGAACACGAAGAGCCCGAACACCCAGTGCCCGCGGGTGACGAAGAAGAGGCCCCCCGTTGCCGCGACGCCCAGGGCCAGGAAGGCGCCAAGGAACGCCTTCTTGCTGCCCTTGAAATCCGCGACCGCGCCAAGGAACGGACCCGCGAGGCCGACCAGGACGACGGCGAGCGAGGTCGCGAAAGCGAAGCGCGCCCTGGCGATCTCCGGTGCGAGATCGGCGGCGGGGACCCGCGTGAAGTACAGCGGGAAGACCATCAGCACCGTGGTCATGAACGCGGAATTCGCCACGTCGTAGAGGGCCCAGGCGCGAAGCTCCCGACGGTGGAGGCCGAGACGTTCCAGCATTCGGCGAGGATAGCAGGGGCTAGGGGCTCGGGGCTAGAGGGGCTAGGGCAAAGAGAAGGCCCGGCGAGGATGAACCGCGCCGGGCCACGTCGGTCAGCAACGTGCACTATGCATTCTGCATTTTGCACTTTGCATTTCAGCGTCAGGTACATCCCGCCCATGCCGCCCGGGCCGCCGGCCGGCATCGCCGATTCCTTCTTCTCCTCGGGGATGTCGCAGACCATCGCCTCGGTCGTGAGCAGCAGCGACGCGATCGACGAGGCGTTCTGGAGCGCGGTGCGCACGACCTTGGCCGGGTCGATGACGCCGGCCTGCACCAGGTTCTCGTACCGCTCCTCCTGCGCGTTGAAGCCCCACTCCTCGTCGTTGGACTCGGCGACCTTCTGGACGACGATCGAGCCCTCGACGCCGGCGTTGTTGGCGATCCAGCGCATCGGGTCCTCGATGGCGCGCTTCACCAGGTTCACGCCGATCTGCTGGTCGCCCTCGAGCTTCAGCTCGTTCAGCGCCTTGACGCCGCGGAGCAGCGCCACGCCGCCGCCGGGCACGATGCCCTCTTCGACGGCCGCCTTGGTCGCGTGCATCGCGTCCTCGACGCGCGCCTTCTTCTCCTTCATCTCGGTCTCGGTCGCCGCGCCGACCTTGATCACCGCGACGCCGCCGACGATCTTCGCCAGCCGCTCCTGCAGCTTCTCGCGGTCGTAGTCCGAGGTGGTGTCCTCGACCTGCGCGCGGATCTGCTTCACGCGGCCCTCGATCGCCTGCGGGGTGCCGTCGCCCTCGACGATCGTCGTGTTGTCCTTGTCGATCGTGACCTTCTTGGCCTGGCCGAGGTCCTCGATGCGGATGTTCTCGAGCTTGATGCCGAGGTCCTCGGTGATGGCGCGTGCCGCCGGTCAGGATCGCGATGTCCTCGAGCATGGCCTTGCGGCGGTCACCGAAGCCGGGCGCCTTGACCGCGGCGGCCTGCAGCGTGCCGCGCAGCTTGTTCACCACGAGGGTGGCCAGCGCCTCGCCGTCCACGTCCTCGGCGATGATGAGCAGCGGCCGGCCCATGCGGGCGACCTGCTCGAGGACCGGGAGGAGGTCCTTCATCGAGCTGATCTTCTTCTCGTGGATCAGGATGACGGGGTTCTCGAGGACCACTTCCATCCGCTCGGGGTCGGTCACGAAGTAGGGCGACAGGTAGCCGCGGTCGAACTGCATCCCCTCGACGACGTCCAGCGAGGTCTCGAGCGTCTTGGCCTCTTCGACCGTGATGACGCCGTCCTTGCCGACCTTCTCCATCGCCTCGGCGATGATCGTGCCGATGGTCTTGTCGTTGTTCGCGGAGATCGTGCCGACCTGCGCGATCATGTTGCCCTTGACCGGCTTGGACAGCTTCTTCAGGGACTCGATGACCACTTCGACGGCGCGCTCGATGCCGCGCTTGAGGTCCATCGGGTTCGCGCCGGCCGCCACGTTCTTCGCGCCCTCGCGGTAGATCGCCTGCGCGAGCACCGTCGCGGTGGTCGTGCCGTCACCGGCGATGTCCGACGTCTTGCTCGCCACCTCGCGCACCATCTGCGCGCCCATGTTCTCGAGCGGGTTCTTGAGGTCGATTTCCTTCGCGACCGTCACGCCGTCCTTGGTGATGAGCGGCGATCCGAACTTCTTGTCGAGGACGACGTTGCGGCCCTTGGGGCCGAGGGTGACCTTCACCGCGTCGGCGAGGGCGTTCACCCCGCGCAGGATCGCCTGCCGCGACTGCTCGCCGTAGATAATCTGCTTTGCCATCGTGATCTGCTCCGTTCAGGACTGCTCAGGACGTCAGGTAGGATTCCGGGGGACGAGGATGCTACTCGAGGACCGCCAGGACTTCCTCTTCGCGCATGATCAGGAACTCCTCGCCATCGAGCTTGATTTCCTGGCCCGAGTACTTCCCGAACAGGATCGTGTCGCCTTCCTTGACGTCCAGCGTGATCCGCTTGCCGTCGTCCTTGATCTTGCCGCTGCCGACGGCAACGACCTTGCCCTGCTGCGGCTTTTCCTTGGCGGTGTCGGGGATGATGATCCCGCCGACTTTCTGTTCGCCTTCTTCGATGCGCTTGACGAGGATCCGGTCGTGGAGCGGTCTGGCTTTCATCGATGTCTACTCCCGTTCGACAGCATGGAACGAGCCCGCCGACGGTTCGGCGCGGCCGGGCCAGGTTGGCACTCGCGGCGGTGCGGGTCTTAGCAGCCGCGCGCGACAGTGTTAGCACTCAATCTGCCCGACTGCTAATTATAGCCGCGCCAGCCGGTGTAAGTGGCGAAGAGAGGCGAGAAGCGGCGGCGGCGCTACTTCCTCAGCTTGTGTTCGGCGATCTTGCCGGCTGAGGGTGTTCCGGTGGATGCGCAGTTCGCGGGCGGCCTCGCTGAGGTTCCCGTCCGTGCGCTCGAGCACCCGGACGATGAAGGTCCGCTCGAAGGCGTGCAGCGCGTCCTCGAAGAGGATGCCGCGCTCCACCATCTCCGCCACCAGCCGCTCCAGCCTGTCGCGCACGGGGTTGCCCCACCGAAAGGCCCGCTCCGAGCGGGCGCGCCCGGCGCGGCGCTGCGGCCGCCGCGGGCTGATGCCGTCGCGGGCCCGCACCTGACGTGCGGCCCGCCCATCCTGACGCGCTACTGGAGCTCGCGGCCGGTCAGCCGGCGGAGCGCCTCGACGTATTTCTCGCGCGTACGCGCCACCACCTCGTCGGGCAGCGACGGGCACGGGCGGCTGCTTGTTCCAGCGGATCTGCTCGAGGTAGTCGCGCACGTACTGCTTGTCGAAGCTCGGCTGGCTGCCGCCCGGCCTGTACCCGTCCGCCGGCCAGAAGCGCGAGGAGTCGGGCGTGAGCACCTCGTCGATGAGCAGGACGTCCTGCCGTCCGCCCTCGTTCGACGCATGCCGAACTCGAACTTCGTGTCGGCGACGATGATGCCGCGCGATTCGGCGTGGGCGGCGCCGATCGCGGTAGACCTCGAGCGACAAGCGCCTTCAGGCGGGCCGACCAGCGTCGCGCCCGACCAGTCGTCCCGCCTCGGCCTCGCGAGATGTTGATGTCGTGTCCCGTCTCGGCCTTCGTGGACGGCGTGAAGATCGGCTCGGGCAGCCGGTCCGCTTCGCGCAGCCCGCCGGGAAGCCGGATGCCGCACACGCTCGCCGTTCTTCCGGTACTCCGCCCAGCCCGACCCCACCAGATAGCCGCGCACGACGCACTCGATCGGCACCGGACTTGGTGCGGTGCACGAGCATCGAGCGCCCGCGCAGCACGTCCGCGTGCGGTCGAAGGGCGGCGGGAACCCCGCGGCGTCCACCGACTTGACGTGATTGCCGCACCACGCCCGCGGTCAGGTCGAACCAGAACGACGAGAGCTGCGTTCAGCACCTTGCCCTTGTCGGGGATGCCGGAACCGAGGACGTAGTCGAACGCCGAGATCCGGTCGGTGGCGACGATCAGCAGGTCGCCGGTCGCCTCGTAGATGTCGCGCACCTTGCCGCGCTTGGGATCGGGAACGCCGGGGAACGAGGTGCGAGAGCAGCGGAGCGGGAAGCGCCATGCGTGAACCTCAACAGGGCAGAGGGACGGACATGTTACCGGCGGGGCGGCTTTCCCGCAAGCCGGGCTGCGCAGGGGCGCGTGCCGGCAGCGGGTCCGTGGGCGCATGGACTTGCCGCAACGTCTATAGTAGAGTGCCATCCCGCGAATGCGCGCGCACCTCCGAACCCTCATCGTCGTCGGCCTGGCCGTCGCCCTGCTGGCGCTGGTTCCTCCGCAACGCCGACCTTGCGGCGGTCGGGGCGGAACTCGCACGCGGGCGGCTCGACCTGCTCGCCCTCGCCGCTCGTGGCGACGCTGACCACTTACGTGCCGCGGAGCCTGCGCTGGCAGTACCTGCTGCGCGGAATCGGCCCCACCCGGTTCCGCAATGCCTTCCGGGCGACGGTGATCGGGTTCGCCGCCAGCTTCCTGCTGCCCGCGCGGGCGGGGGAGTTCCTGCGGCCCTACCTGCTCGCGCAACGCGAAGGGCTGAGCGCGACGGCGGCCTTCGCCACCGTGATCCTCGAGCGCGTGCTCGACATGGTCACGGTCCTGATCCTCTTCGCCGTGCTTCCTGCTGCTGGCCGATCCCGGCACGGCGAACGCCGACCCCGGCGTGTTCCGCGCGGTCAAGGTGGGCGGGCTGTCGGTGGCGGCGGCGACGGCCGTCGATCCTCGTCGTGTTCTTCTTCCTGGCCGGGCACCCGGCGGCCCTCGGGCGGCCGCTCTTCGCGATCGAGCGGATCCTGCCCGAGCGCCTGCGCGCGGCTGGTGGCCCGGCTGGCGCGAGACCTTCGCCGAGGGGCTCGCGTGCCGTCCGGAACCCGCAGCAGCTGGCGATGGTGCTGCTCTGGTCCTTCCCGCTCTGGCTGTCGATTGCCGCCGGCATCTGGCTGGTGGCCCGCGCGTTCCCCATCGAGGTGACCTACCTCGGGTCGTTCCTCCTGATGACGCTCCTCGTGGTCGGCGTCGCGGTGCCGACGCCCGGCGCCGTGGGGGGCTTCCACGAGGCGTTCCGGATCGGCGCGACCTCCTTCTTCCACGCGCCGAACGACAGCGCGGTCGGCGCGGCGATCGTCCTGCACGCCGTGTCGTTCGTGCCGGTCACCCTGATGGGGATCGTCTTCATGGCCCAGGAGGGGCTGACGCTGGGCCGCATGCGGCGCCTGGCCGAGACGGCCGGGCGCGGAGGAGGGCGCGAGGTGAAGTGTCCCTACTGCGCACATCTCGGTGACAAGGTCGTGGACTCGCGCGAGAGCAAGGAAGGCGAAGTGATCCGCCGGCGCCGGGAGTGCCTCGACTGCGGCCGGCGCTTCACCAGCTACGAGCGGATCGACGAGATCCCCTACATGGTCGTGAAGAAGGACGGCAGCCGCGAGCGCTTCGAGCGGCAGAAGCTCATCGGGGGGATGCTCAAGGCCTGCGAGAAGCGGCCGGTCAGCGTGTCGGCCCTCGAGAAGGTGGCCGACCGGGTCGAGGCGATCCTGCAGGAGCGGCCCGGAGAAGGAGATCGCGACCGCGGAGATCGGGCGCTTCGTGATGCAGGCCCTGAAGGCGCTCGACGAGGTGGCGTACGTGCGCTTCGCGTCGGTGTACCGCAACTTCCGCGACGTCGGCGAGTTCAGGAAGCAGCTCGAGGAGCTGCTGAACGCGGGCGAATGATGGGAAGGCATCCTTGCCGTGGTCGCTCGGGCTGACGTCGGCTGCTCGCGGCGGCGCCCGCCCGCCGGCGCCGAGCGGCTGCGACGTCACCTGTCGCTGGCCAAGGACGGGCGGGTCTTCGTGTCGTTCTCGCTGCTCGAGGGCGTCACGCCCGAACTGCGCGACGCCATCCGCAGCGGCCTGCCCGCGACCATCACCTACGAGGTCGAGCTGCGCCGCGCCCGAGGCCGCTGTGGTTCGACCGCACCATCGCGCCCTCCACGGTCACCGCCACCGCGCGCTTCGACAACCTCACCCGCCAGCACCAGCTGCTCGCGGACGATCGACGGCCGCGGCGAGGAGCCGCGCGATGACCGAGGACGAAGACGCGGTGCGCGCCTGGCTGACCGTGTTCAAGCGGCTGCCGCTGTTCGACACCGTCGCGCCTGGAAGCCGAACGCCGAGTACTACGTGCGGGTGCGCGCGCAGACCCGGCCGCGGGTGAACTGGGTCCTCTTCTGGCCGTGGGGGCAGGGGAGCACCACCGGCTACGCGCCACGGTTCACGTTCATCCAATGAGCGGGCAACTGAGAAGTTGGAGCAAGCTGAGCAGCGAGATCACGCAGTGAAGCACCGCTCGGCAGCTCGGTCTGAAGGCTGACCGTCCACTGGCCGCTGACCACTGACATGCTGACCCTCCGCGACGTCCCGCCGCCACCCGCCCGCCGTGCCGCCCGGCCCCGGCCGCGCGGCCGGCGGCCGTTCCGCGACAACCCCGTGCTGATCCCCGCCAGCATCGCCCTGCTGGTCGCGGCGCTGGGCGGCACGCTCACCTTCGCCAACCGGTCCTCCCGCTTCTCGCCCGACTTCCTCACCGAGTTCGTGCTCTACGCCCTGTCGGTGGCGGACCTGACGATGATCCTGGCGCTGGTGTTCGTGCTGGCGCGCAACATCATCAAGATGATGGTCGAGCGCCGGCGGGGCCTGCCCTTCGCGCGGTTCCGCTCGAAGCTCGTCGGCGTCCTGCTCGGCATGACGCTCATCCCGTCGGTGCTCGTGCTTGCTCGTCGGCAGCGAGCTGATTCAGATCCAACCTCGATCGCTGGTTCAACGCGCCGATGGAGGAGATCGTCGCGTCCGCCAACTGGACGGCGGCCGACTACTACCTGGAGCGCCAGAAGCTGGTGACCGACACGGCGCGACCGCCTGGCCCGCAGCGCCCTGGCACCGCTGCCGTTTCCCGACGCCGACGCCGCGGCCGTGCGCGAGGTGATCTCGCCGGAGGTGGCGCAGCGCCGGATCAGCATGGTGGAGGTGTACCGCGTCGTCGAGCGGGCACCGGCGCCGCGGCCGGAGGTGCCTCGGTCGTGGACGTCGCGGTGCCGTCGCTGCCGCCCGACTACAACCGGGCGTCGGCCGACCGCCTGGCCGAGCGCGTGGCCGCGGGCAGCGGCGAGACGCACGTGCCGGAGCCGCTGGCAGCGGCGGCGGCGACCTGGTGCGCGCGGCGGCGCCGGTCCGCGACGCCGATGGGACGCTGGTCGGCGTCGTCGTCGCGTCCGACTTCCTGACGGGCGAGATGGCCGCGCGCGTCGCGGCGGATGACCGACGCGTACGAGGAGTACATGCAAGCTGCAAGGTCCTCAAGAACCCGCTGCTCGGGCGTGTACCTGTCGTTCTTCCTGATGGTGACGCTGATGATCCTCGTCAGCGCCACGTGGATGGGCCTCTACCTCGCCAAGCCGGATCACGCGGCCCGTCAGACCGCTCTCGGCCGCGGCGCGCGAGATTGGCGCGGGCACCTCGATCACCGCCTCGAGCCGGAGACCTCCGACGAGTTCGGCTCGCTCGTCGAGGCCTTCAACACCGATGGCCGGCGAGCTGTCGGCCAGCCGCGCGAAGCTCGAGCGCTCGACCCACGACGTGCAGCGGCAGCACCAGGAAGTGGAGGCGCGGCGCCGCTACATCGAGACGATCCTCGAGCGGATCACCACCGGCGTCGTCTCGCTGGACGCCGACGGGCCGCGTCACGACGATCAACAGCGCGGCCGCCCGGCTGCTCGGCCTGGACGCGGCGATGACCGGCCAGCCGGTCGGCGGAACTGTTCGCGCGGCCGGACCTGCGAGCCGCTGCGCGCCGCTCCTCGACGGGCGACGCGGGCCGGCGGCCAGGACCCGCCCGCCGCAGGAGATTGCGCTGGCGCGCGACGGCCGCGAGCTGCACCTGGCCGCCGCCACCACGACGCTCTACGGCGAAGGCGGCGCGATCGAGGGCACGGTGCTGGTCTTCGACGACATCACGCCGCTGATCCGCGCGCAGAAGGTCGCGGCGTGGCGCGAGGTGGCCCGCCGCCTGGCGCACGAGATCAAGAACCCGCTGACGCCGATCCAGCTGTGCGCCGAGCGGCTGGGCCGCCACTTCCAGTCCGCGCCGCCGCCCACGCGCGCAGCTGGTGGAGGAGTGCACCAAGACGATCGTCGGCGAGGTCGAGTCGCTCAAGGGCCTGGTGGACGAGTTCTCGCAGTTCGCCCGGATGCCGGCGCCCAAGCCGCATCCCGACGCACCTGCCGCAGCTGCTGGCCGACACGCTGGCCCTCTACGTCGGCCTGTTCCGCGAGGTGAAGATCGAGACGGTGTCGCCGCCCGCGATGCCGATGGTCCGGGTGGACCCCGAGCAGATCCGGCGCGTGGTGATCAACCTGGTGGACAACGCGATCGAGGCGATGGACCGCAGGGGCCGTCGTGGTCATCGAGGTCCAGCACGCCGCGCCGACCGCGTGGCGCGCCTGATTGTCGCCGACAACGGGCCGGGGATCCCGGCAGGGCGAGCGCGAAAAGCTCTTCATGCCGTATTATTCGACCAAGCGCCGCGGCAGCGGCCTCGGCCTCGCCATCGTCCGGCGCATCATCGCCGAGCACGGCGGCTCGATCGACGTGCCGGACAACGCGCCGAAGGGCACGCGGTTCACCGATCGAGCTGCCGTTGTGACGCGGCCCGGGAGGCCAGGCGGGATGCGGCAGGCGATAGGCGGGACGGCAACCGCCCTGCCCGCACTCCGCCTGACACGGACTGCTCGTCGCGCTGAATCCTGAATCCTGAATCCTGATCCTGGTTCCTGATGAAACCGCGCATCCTGATCGTCGACGACGAACCGGGCGTGCGGACGGCCCTTGCGGGCGTCCTGCGCGACGAAGGCTACCAGGTGGAGGCCGTCGAGAGCGGCGAGGCGTGCCTGGACCGCCTGACGCGGGCGGCCTTCGACGTCATCCTGCTCGACGTCTGGCTGCCCGGCGCCGACGGCCTGTCGACGCTGGCGCGGCTGCGCGAGCGGCAGGTGGACGCCGAGGTGGTGATGATCTCGGGCCACGGCAACATCGAGTCGGCCGTCCGCGCCATCAAGCTCGGGGCGTTCGACTTCATCGAGAAGCCGCTCTCGCTCGAGAAGACGATGCTCGTCGTCCGCAACGCGCTGCGCCAGCGCCGCCTCGAGGCCGAGAACCGCGCGCTGCGCGCGCGGGTGGACCGGCACCTGCAGATGGTGGGGGAGAGCTACGCCATGCGCCAGCTGCGCGAGCAGGTGGCGATGGCCGCGCCGACCAACGGCCGCGTGCTGATCTACGGCGAGAACGGGACGGGCAAGGAGCTGGTGGCGCGGACGGTCCACGCCCTCAGCCGCCGCCGCGCGGGCCCGTTCGTCGAGGTGAACTGCGCGGCGATCCCCGAGGAGCTGATCGAGAGCGAGCTGTTCGGCCACGTCAAGGGGTCGTTCACCGGCGCGGTGAGCGACCGGCGCGGCAAGTTCGAGCTGGCCGACGGCGGCACGATCTTCCTCGACGAGATCGGCGACATGAGCCTGAAGACGCAGGCCAAGGTGCTGCGCGTCGCTGCAGGAGCAGGTGGTCGAGCCGGTCGGCGGCACGCGCGAGCGTCAGGTGGACGTGCGGGTGCTGGCGGCCACCAACAAGGACCTGCCGTCGGAGATCCGGGCGGGCCGCTTCCGCGAGGACCTCTACTTCCGGCTGAACGTGATCCCGATCTTCGTGCCGCCCGCTGCGCGACCGCCGGCGAGGACATCCCCCTGCTCGCCGAGCACTTCATGGCCGGGTTCGCCCGCGAGTACGGCCGGCGGATGAAGACGCTCGACCCGTCGGCGGTGGCCGCGCTGCAGGACTACCCCTGGCCGGGCAACGTGCGCGAGCTGCGCAACGTGATCGAGCGGCTGATGATCATGGTGCCGGGCGACACGATCAGCGCCCGCGACCTGGTGTTCCTCGAGGGGCCGTTGGCGCCGCTACGCCGAGCCGTGGCGCCGGGCGCCGACGGCGACGGGCGCGCACCTGACCCTGCACGCCGCCCGCAGCCGCTTCGAGCGGGAGTTCATCCTCAAGACGCTCGCCGCGCAGCAGGGCAACATCTCGCGGACGGCGGACCTGCTGGGCGTCGAGCGCAGCAACCTCTATCGCAAGATGCGCGCGCTGGGCATCGCGGCGCGGCGCTGGAGCGGGAAGGAGAGAAGCGGTCGTCGACGTCGCGCGCGTCTGCGCGTATAATCGCCCGGTTCCCAGGTCCACCCGCCATCCGGCTATGCCCGAGCGACTCCGTCCCGAATCCCACGCCACGCCCCGGACGGCCTGTCGCTCCGCCGACCGCGACAGCCGCATCGAGCAACTCCTGCTCACGGGCCTGGACCACTACTTCGCCGGCGAGTACGAGCGCGCCATCAGCGCGTGGACGCGCGTGCTGTTCATCGACCGCGGCCACGCCCGGGCGAAGGCGTACATCGACCGCGCGCGAGGCGCGATCGCCGAGCGGCAGCGCGAGTCGGAGGAACTGCTGCACCGCGGCGTCGCGGCGTTCAACCGCGGCGAGACCGAGCACGCGCGCGGCTGCTGCTACGTCCGCCGTCGAGCGCGGCGGGCCGCAGGAAGTGGCGCTGGCGTTCCTCGAACGGCTGGCGCGCCTCGACGCGGCCGGGCACGGTCGCCGAGCCGGCTTCCGCGGCCCCCGGCGGCGGCGGCTTCGGCGCCGCGGGCCGCAGCCGCGCGTGCCCCGCGAGCGGCGGCGCTCGCGCCTGGGTGCTCCCGCTCGCTCGTGCTGGCGGCGTCGCTCGTCGGCGGGTTCTACGTGCAGGACTCGCGCGAGCGCGCGGCGCCGTTCCTGTTCCTCACGGAGACGGCGAGCGGGACCGCGCCAGTGCCGCCCGGCTGGCGGAGGAACCGCTGCCGGTGCCGCGGCGCCGCGGAGCTGGACCTGGCGCGGGCGCGGGCCCTGCTCGCGTCGGGCCACCCCCGCGACGCGCTGCGGCTCGTCGAGCGCGTCCGGCCCGGTCGACCCCTTGCGCGCGCGAGGCCGACGCAGTTGCGCGACGACATCCAGCGGGCGCTGCTCGCCGGGGTTCGATGGCGTCAGGCGCCCGCCCCGGTCGGCCCGGCCGCCAGCGGCCAGGCGCCCCGAGATCCAATGAAGTGTCCCAAGTGCGGCTACATCGGCTTCGAGCAGACGGATCGCTGCCGCAACTGCGGCTACGACTTCTCGCTCGCAACCGAGGTCGCCCCGACGACCTGACGCTTCGCCGGCAGGACCCGATGGGCCCGCTGGCCGATTTCGACCTCGGCGACGCCGGGCCTCCGGCCACGGCGACGCCGCCCGGCCGGTCGCGGCGCAAGCACGATCCGGCCTTCGACCCGGGCGTCACGCCGCCCGCGGGCGCGCTCCCGCTGTTCGGCGGCGATGCCGCCGAGGACCTGCCCATCGTGCCGGCCGCGGCTCCGACGCCGCCGCTGGCCGTCCGCCGCGCGCCGTCGCCGCTCTCGAAGCCGCGTCCGCGGCCCACGCCGCGCCCCGCCGAGCCGCAGCCCGATTCTCTTTCGGCGGCATCGGGACGCCGGCCGAGTGGGCAGAGGCCGCCGCCGCTGCTCGCGCCGAAGAGGCCCCGTCCTCGGCGGGTCTCGCCGCGCGTGTCGCGGCCGGGCTGATCGATGTGGTGCTGTTGGCCGCGCTCGACGCGGTGGTGCTGTACTTCACGCTCCGCATCTGCCGCCTCCCGGCCTCGGACGCCTCGATGCTCCCGCTGGTTCCGCTGGCCGCGTTTCTCGTCCTGCTAAACGGCGGCTACCTGGCGCTGTTCACGGGCGCCGGCGGACAGACGCTCGGCAAGATGGCGGCGGGCGTCCGCGTGGTGGGCGACGACCGTCTCGCGGGTGTCGCCCGGGCAGGCGGCCGGCCGCACGCTGCTCCTGGCCGCCAGTCTGTTGCCGGCGGGCCTGGGCCTGGTCTCGGTCCTCGTAGACCGCGGCCGGCGCGGCCTGCACGATCGCCTCTCCGGCACGCGGGTCGTGCGCGCCGACGCCGGCTCCTGAGGGCTTCACGCAGCATGAACCGTCTCGCGATCCTCCTCGCCACGTTGGGTTACGCCGGCTACTTTCCGTTTGCGCCCGGAACCGTCGGGCTCCGCCGGCGCGTTCCTCGCGTATCTCGGCGTCCGCTGGACCGCGTCGCCGGCCGTGGAACTCGCCGTCGTCGTCGTCCTCTTCGCCGCCGGCATCTGGGCCGCGCAGACGGGCCGAGCAGCACTTCGGCCGCACCGACCCCGGCTACATCGTGATCGACGAGGTCGTCGGGATGCTGGTCACGCTCCTGTTCCTGCCCGTGACCTGGAAAGGCGCGCTCCTCGGCTTCCTCCTGTTCCGCCTGTTCGACATCGTGAAGCCGTTCCCGGCGGCGCACTGCGAGCGCCTCTACGGCGGCTTCGGCGTGATGATGGACGACCTGGTGGCCGGTATCTACGGCAACCTCTCGCTGCGCCTCCTGGTGCCTGGCTCGTGCCCGCGGCACTGTAGTGCATTCCGGAGGAACCACGAAGGACACGACACACACGAAGGCGGCTTCGTGACCTTCGTGACCATCGTGGTTGAATCTGATTGAGAATCCAGGGTATATGGCACCGTCCTCACGGTCCCTTCGCGCCGAGATCCTCGCGGTCGGCAGCGAACTGCTCACGCCCGTTCCGCAGCGACACCAACTCGCTGTTCATCACCGCGAGGCTGAACGACGTCGGCATCCCGGTGGCCGGCAAGGCGGTCGTCGCCGACAGTCGCGAGGACCTGGCGGCGGCCGTCCGGCTTGCCCTGGCCCGCGCGGAGCTCGTGATCCTCACCGGCGGCCTGGGGCCGACCGAAGACGACGTGACGCGGGAGGCGGTGTCGGACGCGCTGGGGCGGCCCCTCGACGAGGACCCGGCCATCGTCGAGCCGCTTGCGGGCGCGCTTCGCGGCACGGGGGCTGGAGATGCCGGACATCAACCGGCGACAGGCGCAGGTGCTGCGCGGGGCCGAGCGTGCTGCCCAATCCGAACGGCACGGCGCCGGGACAGTGGATCGAGCACGAAGGCCACCTCGTGGTGCTGCTGCCGGGGCCTCCGCGCGAGATGCGCCCGATGCTCGAACGCGTCGTCGCCGAGCGGCTGGCGCCGCTCGCCGGCCGGCGCCCGAATCTACCGGCGCGTCCTGAAGATCGCGGGGCACGACCGAATCGCACGTCGAGCAGGTGGCGCAGCCCGTGTACTCCACGTGGCAGCGCTGGACGCCGCCGGTCGCCACCAGCATCCTCGCGTCGCCCGGGCAGATCGAGCTGCACCTCTCCGTCCGGTCCGACACGCCGGAAGCCGGCGAGGCGACGCTGGCGCGAGCCGTTGACGAGCTGCAGGCGGTGCTCGGATCCGACGTCTACAGCACCGACGGGCGCTCGCTCGAGGAGGTGGTCGGCGGACCTGCTGCGTGGCCGCGGGTGGAGGGTGGCGACGGCCGAGTCCTGCACCGGCGGGCTGGTGTGCTCGCGGCTGACCGACGTCGCGGGCAGCTCCGACTACGTGGAGCGCGGCGTCGTTTGCTACAGCAACCGCGCGAAGACCGAGTTGGCTGGGGGTGCCGCCGGAGATGATCGGGGAGCACGGCGCCGTGAGCGAGCCGGTGGGACTGGCGATGGCCGAGGGCGTGCGCGAGCGCGCCGGCGTGGACATCGCCGTGGGGATGACCGGCATTGCCGGGCCCGGCGGCGGAACCGAGCAGAAGCCGGTCGGGACGGTGGTCGTGGCGGTGGCGTGGGCCGGCGGGCAGACGGTCGAGCGCTTCCGTTTTCCGGGCGGCCGGGAGCAGGTGAAGTTCCAGGCCTCGCAGGCGGCCTTGAACATGCTGCGGCGCGTGATGGAGGGCGCCCCTCCCGCCGGCGCCCTGGCGGGTGAGGGACGGCGATGAAGGAGATTGGAGTGCTCGGGGCCGGGAGCTGGGGCACCGCGCTCGCGGTTCACCTTGCTCGGGTCGGCCACGGCGTCAGGCTGTGGGCGCGGGAGCCCGAGGTGGTCGAGGACATGAAGAGCCGGCGCGAGAACACAGCCTTCCTCGCGGGTATCCAGGTGCCCGACTCCGTCCGGCCGTGCAACCGGTTCGACGAAGCGCTCGAGGGCGTGGACCTGGTGCTTCGTCGTGACGCCGTCGCACGGCACGCGCGCGGTGCTCCGCGCGGCGGCTCCGTGGGTGCATCCTGCCGCCACCATCGTCAGCGCGACGAAGGGTCTCGAGGACGACACGCTGCTTCGCGCTTCCGAGGTCATCGCCAGGAGCTGGGGCCGGATCGCCCCGTCGTCGCGCTGTCGGGACCCAGCTTCGCGCGCGAAGTCGCGGCCGGCCTGCCGACGGCCGTCTGCGCGGCCTCGGCATCGCAGGCAGCCGCCGAGCTGGTGCAGTCGGAGTTCCGCGGCCGGCTCTTCCGGCTCTACACCACCTCCGACGTGGTGGGCGTCGAGATCGGCGCGGCGCTGAAGAACGTCATCGCGATCGCGGCGGGCGTCGTCGAGGGCCTGGGCCTCGGACACAACGCGCTGGCCGGCCTCATCACGCGCGGCCTCGCCGAGATCTCGCGCCTGGCGAGCGCGCTGGGCGGCCGGCGCGAGACGCTCGCCGGCCTCACGGGCCTCGGCGACCTCGTGCTCGACCTGCACCGGCAGCCTCAGCCGCAACCGCCAGGTCGGCATCGAGCTGGGCCGCGGCCGGACGCTCGACGAGATCCTCGGCGGGATGAAGATGGTCGCCGAGGGCGTCCAGACGACGGACGCCGCGCTGGCGCTCGGCGCGCGCGTCGGCGTCGAGCTGCCCATCGCCGCGCAGATGGCCGAGGTGCTCGCGGGACGCAAGCACCCGCCGCGCGGCGACCGAGGAGCTGATGCTCCGCCCGCAACGAGGCGAGGTCGAGGGCCGATGGTAGAATCGCGCTATGGGTTTCCTCGGCCGCCTTCGCGAAAGTCTCTCCCGCACCAAGCAGCAGCTCGTCGAGCGCTTCGAGGACATCGTCAAGCGCGCCGACGCGCCGGAGCGGCGCAGCCGTCCGCTCGACGTGGAGACGGTCGACGCGCTCGAGGAGCTCCTGATCTCCGCCGATGTCGGCGTGGCGGCCACCGAGCGCATCGTCGCGGCGGTGAAGGCCCGGGCGCGCGGCGGCGACAGCCTGCGCGACCTCGTGAAGCAGGAGATCCGCGCGATCTTCGAGCAGGCCGAATCCGCGGCCGCGTCGGCCGACGGCGGCGGGCAGCCGCCCCGCGTCGTGCTGATCGTCGGCGTCAACGGCACCGGCAAGACGACGACGGTCGGCAAGCTGGCGAACCTCCTGCAAGTCGTCGGGCGCGCGCCGCTGGTCTGCGCGGCCGATACGTTCCGGGCGGCGGCCGTCGAGCAGCTCGAGATCTGGGCGACGCGCGCCGGCGTGGACATCGTGCGCGCGCGCGAAGGCGCCGACCCCGCGGCCGTCGTGTTCGACGCGATCGCTTCGGGCAAGGCGCGGGGCCGCGACCCGATCCTCGTGGACACGGCCGGCCGCATCCACACGCGCGTCAACCTGATGAACGAGCTGGACAAGATCAGGCGCGTCGCCTCGCGCGAGGTGCCCGGCGCGCCGCACGAAGTGCTGCTCGTGCTCGACGCGACGGTGGGGCAGAACGGCCTCTCGCAGGCGCGCGAGTTCATGGGCGTGGCCGGCGTGAACGGGATCGTGCTGGCCAAGCTGGATGGCACGGCCAAGGGCGGCGTGGCGGTGGCCATCGCCCACGACCTCAAGCTGCCGATTCGCTACGTGGGCGTCGGCGAGGGGATCGACGACCTCGTGCCGTTCTCGGCGGAGGAGTACGTGGACGGGCTGTTCGAGGAGAAGTGGTAGGGACCAGCGACAGCCGTCAGCTCATGAGACAGCGGAGGAGGGACAGCCATTTTCCTACGTGGCGACAGCCGCCGCGCTCCGCGTGCCAGCTGTCAGCTGGCCGTTATTCAGCGAAGGGCAGCTTCACGTCCACGGCGCGCTTGCGGCCCGCCCGGCGCTTGCCGGCGTTCCGCCAGTTCCTGCAGCACCGCGCCGACACCGCGGACGACAGTTCCCGCAGGACCGCGCCACCACGCGGTCGCGCTTGAGGAGGACGGTCCGCTCGTCGACCGGCGCGCCGAACAGCTCCGCGAGGTCCACGTCGAGGGCCGCGGCCAGCTTCTCCAGCGTCTCGGTCGAGCAGTGACCGCCGTGGACGACGTGGCTCACCGTGTCCGGGTGGACGCCGGCCAGGCGGGCCAGTTCGACCTGCGTCATGCCCTGTTCGTCGAGCAGTCCCTGCAACCGCATCACCCCATCGCGCCATCGGCAGAACCTCGCGACGTCTAGCCGTCCGAGAGCTGCCCGGCGTCCCGCATCCTGGACGCGCCGGGGACAGGGCAGATGCAATCGGGGCGCATCCGCGGCAGGGCGCGGCGCGGGAAGCGTGCCGCCGATTGACAGTCGCGGCAGAGCCGGGCTACGATAAGGGTTTGCCCGACATGGGGTTAGGGCAGCGTTGGGTACCGGGTCGCCGTTTGGTCATGTTCGACTCCCTCAGCACCGCCTGCAGGACGTCTTCCGCTCCCTGCGGGGCGAGGCGCGCCTGACCGAGGCCAACGTCGAGGCCGCGCTGCGCGAGATCCGGCTGGCGCTGCTCGAGGCCGACGTCAACTTCAAGGTCGTCAAGGCGTTCGTCGACCGCGTGCGCGACCGGGCCATGGGCCAGGACGTCCTGCGCAGCCTGACGCCCGCGCAGCAGGTCGTGCGGATCGTCCGCGACGAGATGCTCGCGCTGTTCGGCGACGCCGACGGCGGCCTGCGCCACGACGTCGCGATCGCCGCGCGTCATCCTGCTGCTCGGGCTGCAGGGCTCGGGCAAGACGACGACGGCGGGGAAGCTGGGCGCGTGGCTGACGAAGCAGGGCCGCCACCCGCTGCTGGTGTCCACCGACGTCCGGCGGCCGGCGGCGATCCAGCAGCTGACCGTGCTCGGCGAGAAGGCCGGCCTGCGCGTGTTCGACCCGGCCGGGCAGATGGACCCGGTCGCGCGCGCGTCGGAGGCGCTGGCCGAGGCGCGCGAACCTCGGCTTCGACGTCGTCATCGTCGACACGGCGGGCCGGCTGCACATCGACGACGAGCTGATGGACGAGCTGCAGGCGATCAAGGCGGCCGTCGACCCGATCGGACCTGCTCTACGTCGCCGACGCGATGACGGGGCAGGACGCGATCAAGAGCGCCGGCGAGTTCAACCGCCGCATGGGCGTCACCGGCGTCGTGCTGACGAAGCTCGACGGCGACGCGCGCGGCGGCGCGGCGCTGTCGGTCGTGGCGGTCGTCGGCGTGCCGATCGCGTTCGTCGGCAGCGGCGAGCGGCTCGAGGACCTCGAGCCGTTCCACGCCGACCGCCTGGTGTCGCGGCTGCTCGGCATGGGCGACGTGCTGTCGCTCATCGAGAAGGCCGAGCAGGCGATCGACCAGGACGAGGCGGAGCGGCTCGAGGAGAAGATCCGGCGCGACGACTTCACGCTCGAGGACTTCCGCGACCAGCTGCGGACGATCCGGAAGATGGGGCCGCTCGAGAGATCATCGGGATGATCCCCGGGATGGGCAACCTGAAGCAGCTGGCCGAGAACAAGCCGGACGAGAAGCAGCTGTCGCGCGTCGAGGCGATCATCAACTCGATGACGCCGGACGAGCGCGCGCGACTACCGGCTCATCAACGGCAGCCGCCGCAAGCGGATCGCGCGCGGCAGCGGGACGTCGGTCGAGGAGGTCAACCGCCTGCTGAAGCAGTTCCAGCAGATGCGGAAGATGCTGAAGTCGCTCGGCGGCATGGCGGGCGGCGGCAAGGGCGCGATGAAGCGCCTGCGGCGGATGGGGAAGATGCTAACGGGATTGGACGGTGGAGCCGGTCAGCTTGCAGCGGGTCAGCCGGCAGTCGATCACGCGTGATCGCACTCGCGAACAGCTGGCAGCCGCCGGCATCGCGACCGCGTGTAATCGACTGTGAGAGGGAGACTCGATGCTGGCGATTCGTTTGAGCAGGACCGGTTCGAAGAAGCAGGCGCACTTCCGCGTCGTGGTGTGCGAGACGAAGCAGGCCACCGAGAGCCGCTTCGTGGAGATCGTGGGGCACTACAACCCGCGCACGAAGCCCGCGACGGTGAACGTGGACCACGAGCGCATCGAGCACTGGATCAAGGCGGGCGCGCGCCCGTCGGAGACCGTGCGGACGCTGCTCGCGCGCCACGTCACCAACCCGCCCGCGGCCGCGCCCGCGGCACCGGCGGCGCCGGAGACGCCCGCGCAGTGAGCCACGCACGCGAGGTCGATCGAGGTCGTGGCGCGGGCGCTGGTGGACGACCCGGACGCCGTCCGGGTCACCGAGACGCAGCACCGCGGCACCGTCGTGATCGAGCTGTTCGTCGCGCCGGAGGACCTCGGGCGCGTCATCGGGCGCCAGGGCCGGACGGCGGCGGCGCTGCGGACGCTGGTGGCGGCGACGGCCGAGCATCACGGGCAGCAGGCGACGCTGGAGATCCGGGAGCCCGACGAGGCGTGATGGACTCCGGCGTCACGGGCTCGGAGGGCTGGGACGACTACGCGCTCGTGGGCCGCGTGGCGCGGGCGCACGGCAACCGCGGCCAGGTGATCGTCAACCCGGACACCGACTTCCTCGAGGAGCGGTTTCGCCCGGGCGCCGTGCTCCACACCCAGCGTGGCGGCCGCGTGGAGCCGCTGCGCGTCACCGAGGCGCGGTTCCACCGCGGGCGGCCGGTCATCGCCTTCGAGGGCGTCGCGACGATGAACGACGCCGAGGCGCTGGCCGGCCTGGAGCTGCGGGTGCCGCCCGGCGAGCTCGAGCCGCTGCCCGAAGGCGTGTTCTACCGGCACGACCTGGTCGGCTGCCGCGTCGAGACGGTGCAGGGAAGCCTCGTCGGCGAGGTCGCCGCGGTCGAGGGCGACTACGGCGCAAGCCGGCTGGTGTGCGCGACGAGGCGCGGCGAGGTGCTGATCCCGCTGGCCGCGCAATCTGCGTGCGGATCGACATCGCGGCCCGGCGGATCGTGATCGATCCGCCCGAGGGGCTGCTCGAGCTGAACCGCCGGCGGCGTAGGGCGAGGCTTCAGTCTTGCCGGCAGGGTGGCCGACGACGTGAAGTTCGACATCGTCACGATCTTCCCGCGGATGTTCGAGCGGCCCGACCCGCGAGGGCATCCTCGGGCCGGGCGATCGAGCGCGGCCTCGTGGACCTGCGGGTGCACGACCTGCGCGACTTCACCGACGACCGGCACCGCATCGGTGGACGACGTGGCGTACGGCGGCGGGCCGGGGATGGTGCTGAAGCCCGCGCCGCTGTTCCGCGCGGTCGAGGCCATCCGCGAGACCCGCGGCGGTCCCGGCGCGCGGTGATCCTGACGTCGCCCCAGGGACGGCGTTCTCGCAGGCCGAGGCGGTGCGGCTGAGCCGGCTGGATCACGTGGTGATCCTTGCGGGCGGTACGAGGGCGTGGACGAGCGGGTCCGCGAGCACCTGGCGACCGAGGAGTTGTCGATCGGCGACTACGTGCTGACCGGCGGCGAGCTGCCGGCGCTGGTGATGCTCGACGCGGTCGCGCGGCTGCTGCCCGGCGCGGTCGGCGACGAGCAGTCGGTCGAGCTGGATTCGTTCAACCGCGGGTTGCTCGACTACCCGCACTACACGCGGCCGGCCGAGTTCCGCGGCGTCGGCGGTGCCGGAGGTGCTGCTCTCGGGCCACCACGCCGAGGTCCGGCGGTGGCGGAAGCGCGAGGCGCTGGAGCGGACGCTGGAGCGGCGGCCCGACCTGCTGGCCGCGGCGGATCTCGACGACGAGGAGCGCGCCATCATGCGCGAGCTGATGGCTGCACGACAGAAGGAGAGCGACGATGCGGCGCGATTGAGACCATTGAACGTGGCAGCTGACCGAGCGGCCGCAGATGAAGTCGGGCGACACGGTCCGCGTGCACGTGAAGGTCCGCGAGGGCGACAAGGAGCGCATCCAGGTGTTCGAGGGCATCGTGATCGGCATGCACCGCGGCGGCGCGCGCGCCACCTTCACCGTCCGCAAGGTGTCGTTCGGCCAGGGCGTGGAGCGCATCTTCCCGCTGCACTCGCCGATCATCGACAAGGTGGACGTCGATCCGCTCGGCCCGGGTGCGCCGCGCGAAGCTCTACTTCCTGCGCGACCTGAAGGGCAAGGCCGCCCGCATGAAGGAAGCCAAGCGGACCGCGTAGCGCGGGGCGGCGGGCACCAGGTCGGAGCTGCGCATGCGCCCACGCGCCGCGCGAACGATCGAGAACGCGCTGCGCCGGTTCGGGTTCTACCGGATCGCCGGCGTGGACGAGGTCGGCCGGGGCTGCCTGGCCGGCCCCGTCATGGCCGGCGCGGTCGATCCTCGACCCGGCCGGCACATCCCCGGCCTCCGCGACTCCAAGCTCCTCACCCCCGAGGAGCGCGAGCGCCTCCACGTGGTCATCACCCGATCGTGCTGCGGGTGGGCGGTCGCGGCCGTCGAGCCCGGCGAGATCGACCGGATCAACATCCACCAGGCGACGCTCCGGGCGATGCGGCGCGGCGGTGCTGTCGCTGTCGCCCCTGCCCGATCTCGTGCTCGTCGACGCCTTCCGCATCCCCGACCTGCTGATGCCCCAGCGCGCCGTCGTGCACGGCGACGCCCGCTGCTCGGCGATCGCCGCCGCGTCGATCGTCGCCAAGGTCACGCGCGACCGGCACATGGCCGCCCTGCACGCCGCCGATCCGCGCTACGGGTTCGACCGCCACAAGGGCTACGCCACCGCCGAACACCTGGCCGCCGTCGGCCCGCTTCGGCTACTCCGCCATTCACCGCCGGTCGTTCCGCCCGCCGTCGCTCTTCGACAGCGCTGGACGTCTGAACTCTGGCCGAGCCGAGCCGCTCGATCCGATCGGACCTAGCGAGGCGGCGGCGACCGGCCGATATACCCTGTCGGGACCCTTCGGGTTCCCGCTGATCTTCCATGGTGAGGGGCGCGGTGGCCATCGATCGCGACACCACGCTCCGGAAAGCGGAGAAGTTCCTGCGCCAGGGCCGGCTCGACCACGCCATCGGCGAGTACCTCCGCGTCATCGAGGACCACCCGCGCGACTGGAGCACCGTCAACACCGTCGGCGACCTGCTCGTCCGGGCCGGGCAGCTCGAGAGCGCCATCGAGCACTTCACGCGCATCGCCGACCACTTCTTCAAAGAGGGGTTCCTCCCCGCGCGGCGCCGCCGTCTACAAGAAGATCCTCAAGCTCAGGCCCGACGAGGAACACGCGCTGCTGCGGACGGCGGAGATCTTCGAGAATCAGGGCCTGCTTGCCGACGCCAAGTCCGCGCTCGTCAATGTCGCCGAGCGCCGGATGCGCCGGGGCGACCGCCGCGGCGCGTCCGAGATCCACCTCCGGATCGGCGCGCTCGACCCGTCGGACCTGGCGGCCGGGCTGCTCGCCGCCAAGGCGGCCGGCGACCTGGGCGACACGGCCGGCGCCGTCGAGCGGCTCGTCCAGCTGGCAGCCGAGTTCCAGCAGCGCGGGAAGCTGGCCGAGAGCCTCCAGGCGCTGGACGAGGCGATCCGCCTCGACCCGGAGAACGCCGAGGGCCGCGCGGCGCTGGTGGCGCGGCTCGTCGAGGCGGGCGACCTGGAGCGCGCCGTCGCGTTCGCGAGCCAGCCGTCGCGAGTTCAAGGCCATCGCCGCCGAGCTGTTCGGCCGCGGGCGGGCCGACGAAGCGCTTCGGGTGCTCGAGCGGGCGCTGGAGGCGATCCGGACGACACCGAGACGCGCACGCCAGCTCGTGCGCAGCTTCCTCGGCAAGAGCGACCTGGAACGCGCGCGCGCCTGCCTGTCCGGCGACATCACCGACCCGGACCTGCTGCTCAGCCTCGCCGAAATCGAGCTGCGTGCGGGCGGCCTCGACCGCGGCCGCGAGGTGCTCGGCCGGATCCTGGCGCGCGACGCCGGCCGCCGCGAGGAGCTGGTGCTGCTCGGCTGCCGGCTGTGCGAGCACGACAAGGACGCCGGCTTCCAGTGCATCGACGTCGCGACCGACGCCGCCATCGCCGACCACGACTGGCCCGCCGCGGCCTCGGCCCTGCACGAGTACGTCACGCGCGTGCCCGGCCACATCCCGTCGCTGATGAAGCTCGTCGAGGTCTGCGTGGACGGCGGCCTCGAGGCGACGATGTACACCGCGCAGGCGCAGCTGGCCGACGCCTACCTGGAGGCGGGCCGCGGGAACGAGGCTCGCGTGATCGCCGAGGACCTCGTGGCGCGCGAGCCGTGGGAGCCGGCGAACATCGAGCGGTTCCGCCGCGCCCTCGTGCTGCTGGGCGAGCCGGATCCCGACAGCGTGATTGCCGACCGCCTCAGCGGCGACTCGCCGTTCACGAGCAGCGACTTCGTCCTGGACTTCGACCTCAACGACGAGCGGCCCGACGCAGGGCCCCCGGCTCCAGCCGCGCCGGCCCCGGCCGCAGCCGCGGGCCAGCGGGCCACGGGCCCGGCCAGCATCGACCTGTCGTCGATCCTCGGCGGCAGCCGGGCCGCAGGAAGGTCACCGGCGGAGAGACCATCGAGATCGACCTGAGCGATGCGCTCGGCGACCTCGACCTCGGGACGGGCGGAGCGCGGCCGGGCGCGCAGCATCGATCGGGTGCTCGAGGACTTCCGCGAGGACAGCGTCCCGACGCGCCGGCGGGGACTCGGCCGCCGCACACTACCGCCAGGCCTGCGACCACCTGCAGGCCGGCCGGGTGAACGAGGCGGTGAAGGCGCCGAGCAGGCCGTCCGGTCGCCGCGGCACCGGTTCGACGCCGCCACGCTGCTCGCGCGCGTCTACCGGGACCGCGGGATGATGCAGGAGGCGATCGAGTGGTTCGAGCGCGCGGCGCAGGCCCAGGCGCCGAGCCCCGCCGCCAGCCGCGACCTGCTCTACGACCTGGCCGGACTGCTGGCGGACACCGGGCGAGAGCGTCCGCGCGCTGGCGGTGTTCATGGAGCTGCAGGCCGACGCCCCGGACTTCCGCGACGTGCTCGGCACAGGTGGAGCGCCTCTCGCAGAAGGCGTGAGCCGGATTTGTTCACGAGACTTCTCTTCGTCGCGTTCTTCCTCGAGATGGGCCTGCTGCTCGTGCTGGTGCCCTGGTCCGCCTTCTGGGAGCACAACTACTTCCTCCAGGCCCAGCCAGTGCTGCGCGCGCTGGCCATGAACGACTTCGTCCGCGGCGGCGTCTCGGGCCTCGGACTGGTCAACCTCGCCGCCGGTATGGCCGAACTCGTGTCGCTCATCGCCGCCTTCCGCCGGTCCTCATGACCAGCGCCCCGGCTCGCAACCGACGATCCTGCTCTGCCTTGTCACCGATCGACGCGGCTTCGCCACGTTTCTCGGGGAGGGCGGGGACCCGCTCGGGCTGCTGGAGGAGCAGGTGGCGCTTGCGGCCGGCGCGGGAGTCGACCTGGTGCACGTGCGCGAGCGAGACCTCGGAGCCGGCGCTCTTGCCGCGCTCGTCGCGCGCCTGGTGGAGCGGGCGAGAGGCAGCCGAACCCGGATCCTCGTCAACGATCGCCTCGACGTGGCACTGGCGGCCGGGGCCGAGGGCGTGCACCTGCGCGGGGATTCGGTGGCCACCCCCCGCGCGCGCGCGGCGGCCCCGCCAGGGTTCGTGGTCGGGCGGTCGGTGAGCACGGCCGCGGAGGCGCGCCGCGCCGGCGAGGCCGGCGCAGACTACGTGGTGCTCGGCACCGTCTTCCCGACGCCGTCCAAGCCCGGCGATCGCCCGCTGGTTGGCGTGGAGGAGCTCCGTCGGGCCGCCTCCATCTCGCCGGTGCCGGTGCTCGGCATCGGCGGCGTCTCGGAGGCGCGGGTCCGCGACATCGCGGCGGCGGGCGCTGCGGGCCTCGCCGCGATCCGGCTGTTCTGGGGCGCCGGGCTGGACGCCCGGGCCTTCTCGGCCGCCGTCGCACGCTGGCGGCGCGAGTTTGACTTGAACCGGCCGATTTCCTAACATGTGCCGTCCGTTTCGGCCTGCCGTCACCCTCGTGGCTCTTGATCACCGATGCCTGAAGACCCGACTCAGGATTTCGGGGCCTTCCTCCGACAGGCGCGCGAGCGCCAGGGGATCAGCCTCCGGCAGATCGCGGACACCACCAAGATCGCCCTGCCCGCGCTCGAAGCGCTCGAGAGTAACGACATCTCGCGCCTGCCCGGCGGCCTCTTCAGCCGGGCGTTCGTCCGAGCGTACGCGCGCGAGGTCGGCCTCGATGTCGAGGACGCCGTGCGGCGGTTCGTCGCGCGATTCCCCGAGGCATCGAGGGAAGAGAGCCCGGTGCCGTACGAGCCGAACCCGGACCACATTCCGCTGGACGAACCGCCGTCGGTCGGCCGCGCCTGGCGCGCCGTCGGCTGGGCGCTGCCGATCCTGCTGGTGGTCGCCTACTTCGGATTCGGCGGCCGGGTGCCGTTCTGGAGCGCCAAGACCGCGCCGTCCGCGTCCACCGCTGTGGAGCAGCCGTCGGTGCCGCCGCCCCCCGCCGTCGCACAGGAACTGCCAGTCATCCGTCCTCCGGAAGAACCTGCGGCCGTGCCTCCGCAGGCTGTGCAGCCGGCCGCTGGAGAGGCAGGGGCCGCGCTCGCTCCGCCAACGCCGTCGTGCAGGCTGAAGCACCGCCCGCAGGGCGTCCTCCGCCTGACGCTTGCGCCCAGCGAGGAGTGCTGGGTGTCGGTCAGGGCCGACGGCGCGAGTGTGTTCTCGGGTCTGCTTCCGGCGGGCTCCCGCCGCGACTTCGACGTCAAAGGCGACGTCACGCTGACGGTCGGCAATGCCGGGCGTTCTGGCCTTCGCGATCAACGGCCAGCCCGGACGGGCGCTCGGCGGCCACGGCCAGGTGAAGACGGTGCGCTTCGGTTTGGCCAACTTCCGGGACTTCCTCGAGATTCGGTGACGCGTGGACGCCATCTTCAGGACTCCGCTGCTCGACTGCTTCGCGAGCGGCGAGGCTCCGCCCGAGGTGCGGCAGCTCGCCGCCAGTGGCGCGCTCGCACCTCGCGTGCACGAGCAGATCGCGCTGCTGGTGCTGCTCGCGGCCGACCCCGACCCTGCCATCCGCGAGACCACGGAGCGCACGCTTGCCCGTCTCCCGGCCGGGCCGCTGGCCGGCTACCTGGCGAGGCCGGACACGGGCCCGGAGGTCCGGGCTTTCTTCGCGGCGAGGGGCGTGCAGCCAGCCGGGGCGCCTCGGGCCTCCGACGCGCCCCTGCTGGAGGCGGACGGGGGAGACTCGCCCGCGCCGGCGGAAGAGAGGGTGCCCGCGACTGATGATTCAGCGGCCGCCGCCCGTTCGGCACCGCGTCTTGGCACGGCGCAGCGCCTGGCGACGCTAAGCGTGGCCGACCGCCTGAAGGTGGCCATGCAGGGGAGCGCGAGAGGAGCGGGCTGTTCTGATCCGCGACCCCAACCGCCTCGTGTCGTCGGCCGTGCTGAGCAGCCCCAAGCTGACCGAGAGCGAGGTCGAGGCGATTGCCCGGATGACGAACGTCTCCGACGAGGTGCTGCGCATTGTCGGCACGACGCGCGCTGGACCAAGAACTACCACGTCATCGCGGCGCTCGCGCGCAACGCGAAGACGCCGGTCGCCATGTCGCTGACGCTGATGTCCCGGCTGGTCGAACGCGACCTGAAGATGCTCTCGACCGACCGCAACGTGCCGGAGCCGATTCGCCTGTCCGCGCGGAAGCTGTACGTGCACGGCAACGAACGGAGGCAGTGATGGACAAGGTGGCCGAGATCAAGCGCATCTACCTCACCGCGACCAGGGCACCATCGCCCGGCATCTCGAGCACGCGATCGCGCTGCTCAAGACGATGGAGAGCGACGAGGAGCGCGAGCGCGCGGCCGTCTTCATGGACGGGCTGGCGCGATGCGGTCGGAATGGAAGGGCGTCGAGAAAGTGTAGGGGTCGGTGGACAGTGACCAGTGGCCAGTGGCCAGCGTGACACGCGTGATCCACTGGCCACTGACCGCTGTCCACTATCCACTACGTGTTCCTGTTCCTGCGCAGCCCGGCCCGCAACCCTTCCACCGGCCGGGTGTTGAGCACATCTCGCGCTTCCAGCCACGCCCGGCGCGCGACCGTCACGCCCCACCGCAGCATCGCGAACCCGCCGGTCGCGTGCGAGTCGCTGTCGATCACCAGCTTCACGCCGCGGCTCGCGCGCCAGGCGCGCGTGGGT
Source organism: uncultured Acidobacteriota bacterium (assembly GCA_963744445.1). Taxonomy (GTDB): domain Bacteria; phylum Acidobacteriota; class Vicinamibacteria; order Vicinamibacterales; family Fen-181; genus CAVUTP01. Next base: position 675,768 of record CAVUTP010000002.1, on the reverse strand, counting down.
GTCGTTCAGGTCCAGCCGATCCACCTGGCAGTTGATTTCCAGCGCCACGCCGTGCCGCGGCCGCGGCCCGATGACCCGCGCCATGTCGACGGCGCAGGCTCGCGCCGCAGCAGCAGGCGGCCGGTGGGGTGGCCGAGGATGTCCACGCAGCGGCACTCGATCGCGCGCAGCACCCGGGCCGTCATCTGCGCCTCGTCCTGGTTGAAGGCCGAGTGGACGGAGGCGACGACCAGGTCGAGCTCGCGCGAGGCAGTCGTCGGCGAGGTCGAGCGTGCCGTCCGGCCGGATGTCGCACTCGATCCCGGCGAGCAGCCGGATGCCTTCGAGGCGGGCACCGATGCTCGCGGATGCGGCGCCGCGTGCTCGAGCGCCGCCTTCCTCGTCGAGGCCGCCCGCCATGGCGAGCGCCTGGCTGTGATCGGTGATGGCGAGGTAGGTCGGGCCCGGCGTCGCGCGCCGCCGCCGCCATCGCCTCGATGGAGTCGCGGCCGTCGGTCGCGTCGGTGTGGCAGTGGAAGTCGCCGCGGATGTCGTCCGCGGTCGATCAGCCGGGGCAGCGCCCCGCTCGGCGGCCTCGATCTCGCCGCGGTTCTCGCGCAGTTCCGGCGGGACGAACGCCAGGCCGAGGGCCTCGTAGATGCCCTCCTCGGTCTCGCCGGCTACCGGCAGGTCGGTCGCGTTGTCGAACAGCCCGTACTCGTTCAGCTTCAAGCCGCGGGCGATGGCGCGGTCGCGCAGCGCGATGTTGTGCGCCTTCGAGCCGGTGAAGTACTGGAGCGCCGCGCCGCGGCTGTCGGCGGGCACGAGCCGCAGGTCGGCCTGGAAGCCGCCGCGCAGCAGCACGCTGCCCTTGGTGTCGCCGCGGCCGAGGACGCGCTCGGCCAGCGGGTAGCGCACGAACGCTGTCGATCAGCGATGGCTCGCCGCCGATGGCGAGGACGTCGAGGTCGCCGCACGTCTCGGCGCCGCGCCGCAGGCTGCCGACGGGGACGAACTCGGTCCCGGGTGCGGCCTCGCGCAGGTGGGCCAGCAGCGCGGACGCCGACGTCGGCGGTGTCGGCGAGCAGGTGGCGGCCCGCGTGCCGCCGGCGTTCCTCGATCGCCTTGAGGATCAGCGCTTCCTTCTTCGGCCCCATCCCCTTCAGCTGGCGAAGGCGCCCGCATCGCGGCCGCGCTCTTCGAGCTCTTCGAGCGAGCGCGACGTTGAGCGACCGGTAGAGCAGCGCGACCGTCTTCGGGCCCACGCCCTGCAGGCGGAGGATGTCGAGGAGCGTGGGCGGGAATTCCGCAGCAGCTCCTGGTGGAACGCACCGGGCCGGTCTCGCAGATTTCGCGGATGCGCGCGGCCAGGTCCTTGCCGATGCCGGGAAGTGCCAGCAGCCCGGCCTCGTCGAGCGCGGCGACCGCCTCGCCGCTGTCGGCCACCATGTCGGCGCCGTCCGGTACGCGCGGATCTTGAACGGGTTCTCGCCCTTGATCTCGAGCAGGTCGGCGATCTCCGCGAGCACCCGCGCGACGGACTGGTTATCCACGATTCCACAATTATAATGGCGGCGCGCAGCCTCCGGCCGCCCGCGGCGCGAACAGGGGCCTCGAGGCCGCGCGGGGAGAGTGTCGTGCCCACAGGCCTCCACCGGCGCATCGGCCAGCTGGCCATCATCGGCTTCGACGGCTTCGTGCTCCCGCCCGAGGTCCGCTCGCTTGCCCGCGAATTCGACCTCGGCGGCGTCCTGCTCTTCAAGCGCAATGTCGAGTCGCCCGAGCAGGTGGCCGAGCTGGCGTGGAGCGCGCAGCAGCTGGCGGGCGACCTGCCGCTCTGGGTCGCGGTGGACCAGGAGGGCGGCCGCGTCGCGCGGATGCGCGCGCCGCTCACGGAGTGGCCGCCGATGGCGACGCTCGGGCGTGCGAACCGGGAGGAGCTTGCCGGCACGCTTCGCGCGGGCGCTCGCGGTCGAGCTGGCCGTCGTCGGCTTCTCGCTCGACTTCGCGCCCGTCCTCGACGTCCTGACCAATCCCGAAGAACCCGGTCATCGGCGACCGCGCGCTGGCGGAGACGGCCGAAATTGTCGCCCGCCTCGGCGCGATCATCGGCGCGGGCTTCAGGGCGGCGGCATCGCCGCGTGCGGCAAGCACTTTCCCGGGCATGGCGACACGTCGAGTGTCGACTCGCACCTGGAGCTGCCGATTCTCGACCTGCCGCCGGAGCGGCTCCGGGCGGTCGAGCTCCTGCCGTTCCGCGCAGCCATCGCGGCGGGTGTGGCCGGGATCATCACCGGCCACCTGCTCGTGCCCGCGCTCGACGATCAGCGGCCTGCGACGCTCTCGCCCGCGATCGTCGACCGGCCTGCTGCGCGGCGAGCTCGGGTTCGAGGGCGTGGTGTTCACCGACGACCTCGACATGAAAGCCATCGTCGGGCCTTCCACTCGCGCGAGCAGGCTTTCGTCGGGGCCCTCGCCGCCGGCTGCGATGCGCGCTCCTGTGCAGCACCGACTTCGCCGGCCACGCGGCGGCGCTCGAGGCCCTCGTGCACGCGGTCGAACGCGAGGAGGTGCCGTCAAACGCGTCGAGGACTCGATGGCGCGGAACCGGCGGGCCAAGGCGCGCTTCGCGGCCATGAAGCCGCCGCTGGACGGTGCCGGGCACCGCGACCCTTCCGCCGCTCGCCCCGCCTGGCGGCCGCTGCATCCCGGGAGGCTGCGCGGATCGTGGGCTGCGCCGAACACCAGGCGGTGGCGGCGGAGATGAGGATGCCTCTAGAATTGAGAATTGAGAATTGAGAAGGGAGAATGAATGCTGCCCCGGGTCTGTCTCCTGAGTTCCGACCTGTGAGGCTCTGATAAGCCGCGCCGGCTGCGCACCGGCGACCGCGTGGCGGTGGTCGCGCCCGCAAGCCCGTTCGCCCGACGCATTCGAGGCGGGGCTGTGCGAGCTGCGCCGGCTTGGGTTCGAGCCCGTCGTGGACGAGCGCATCGTTCGACCGCCGGGCTACGTGGCGGGTCCCGGAGACCCGCGCCCGCGGCGCTGCATCGACGCCCTCGACGACCCCGGCATCGCCTGTGTCATGGCGGCGCGCGGCGGCTACGGCAGCGTCCACGTCCTGCCGTTTCTCGCCCCCGCAACCGTTGCGCGAGTCGCGCAAGCTGATCGTCGGCTACAGCGACCTGACCTCGCTGCTGTCCTTCGTTTCTTGCCGCGCGGGGCTGGTGTGCGCCCACGGGCCGACGGTTGCCGGACGGCTGGGCCGAGGGCGTGTACGACGAGTCCATCCTGCTCGCGCGCTCGTCGGGCACGAGCCGGTCCGGCGAGCTGGTCGCGCCGGGGCTGGAAGTGCTCGTCGAGGGCGAGGCCGAGCGGTCCGCTGTTCGGCGGCAACCTGACGCAGCTCGCGGCGTCGCTCGGGACGCCGTTCGCGTTCGACCCGCCGCACGGCTGCATCCTGCTGCTCGAGGACGTGAACGAGCGGCCCTATCGGCTCGATCGGCTCTGGACGCAGCTGCGGCTCGCCGGCATCCTCGATCGCGCCGCCGGCATCGTCTTCGGCGACTTCCCGGGCTGCGACGAGCCGGGCGGGGACTTGGCCGCGCGGGACGTGTTTGCGAGCTGGCGTCGCGGCTTCCCGGGGCCCGTGCTGTTCGGCCTTCCCGGCCGGCCACTCGGCGAGCGGCGCTGACCGTGCCGCTCGGCGTGCGGGCCCGATCGTCGCCGGCAGCCGGCCAGCCGTGGTGATCGAGGAGAAAGGTACCGCGTGAAGAAGGTTCACTTCATCGGCATCGGCGGCACCGCCATGGCGACGCTCGCCGCGCTCCTGAGGCAGAAGGGCTTCGAGGTGCGCGGCTCGGACCAGAACATCTACCCGCCGATGAGCACCTTCCTCGAGGACGAGGGCATCGAGGCGATGTCCGGGTACGCCGCGGATCACATCACGCCGGACCTCGACCTCGTCGTCGTCGGCAACGCGATTTCGCGCGGCAACCCCGAGCTGGAGGCGCTGCTCGATCGCAAGATCCGCTACTGCTCGCTGCCCGAAGCGGTGCGCGAGCACTTCCTCTGGGGCGCGCGCTCCATCGTGATCGCGGGCACGCACGGCAAGACGACGACGACGTCGATGGCCGCCTGGCTGCTCACCGCCGGCGGCCGCGACCCGAGCCTGCTGGTCGGCGGCATTGCCGCGAACTTCGGGACGGCGGCTCCAGCTACCGCATGGGGCAGGGCCGCGAGTTCGTGATCGAGGGCGACGAGTACGACAGCGCGTTCTTCGACAAGACGGCGAAGTTCCTGAAGTACCTCCCCGACATCGCGGTCATCGGCAACATCGAGTTCGACCACGCCGACATCTACGCCGACCTGGACGAGATCCGCCTCGCGTTCCGCCGGCTGGTCAACCTCGTGCCCGGCAGCGGCCTGCTGCTGCTCGGCATCGACAGCCCGGAGGCCGCGGCGATGAAGGCGTTCGCCCGGTCGCCGGTGGAGACGTTTGGCCTGTCGCCGGAGGCCGACTGGTACGGCTACGACCTGCGGGTGTCGCCGGGCGCACGACTTTCGGCGTGCGGCACGCGGGGCAGAGCTTCGGCACGTTCGAGTTGCCGCTGCTCGGCGCGCACAACGTCCGCAACGCGCTGGCGGCCCTGGCCGTCGGCCACGCCGTGGGCATCGACCCGACGACGCTCGCGACGGCCTCGAGCGCTTCAAGGGCGTGAAGCGCCGGCTCGAGGAACTGGGCACCGTGGCGGGCGTGACGGTCTACGACGACTTCGCGCACCACCCGACGGCGATCGCCGAGACGCTGCTGGCGCTGCGCGCGGCGCACCCCGACGCGCGCATCCGCGCGGTGTTCGAGCCGCGGTCCGCCTCGTCGTGCCGCAGGGTCTTCCAGGAGGCGTTTGCCGCTTCGTTCGACGCCGCCGACGACGTGACCCTCGCGGCGGTGTTCCGGTCGAACCTGCCGGAGGACCAGCGGCTCTCGGCGGAGCAGCTGGTGGCCGACATCGCGGCGTCGGGCAAGACGGCTCGGTACATTCCGGCCGTGGACGCCATCGTGCGACCTGCTCAGCCGCGACGGCGCGACGGCGACCAGGTGGTGATCATGTCGAACGGCGGGTTCGGGGGCATCCACGGAAAGCTGATGGATGCCTTGCGGGTGACGCCCTGAATCCCGAGTTCCTCGGCGCGCTCACCGCCGTTCTCGACGCCGAGCGCGTGAGTCTGACGGCGCCGCTCGCCCCTTACACGACATTTCGCGTCGGAGGTCCGGCGGACTGTCTCGTCGAGGCGCGCGACTCGGTGGAGCTGGGGCGGGTCGTTGACGTCTGCCGGCTGGCCGGCGTGCCGTGCACGGTGCTCGGGGGCGGCTCGAACCGCTCGTCGCAGACGAGGGCATGCGAGGCGTCGTGATCGCGTGCCCATGGAGGCCGAATTGCGGCAGGCGACGATGGGGTGTCGGCCGACGCGGGCGTCACCATGAACGCCCTGGTGAGCTGGACGATCGGCCGGGGCTATGCGGGGCTGGAGGCGTGGGCGGGGACGCCTGGCACGGTCGGCGGAGCGGTATTCGGCAACGCGCACTACGGCGGCCAGTCGATTGGGGAGCTGGTCGAGTGCGTCTCGCTGCTGGGTCCCGACGGCGCACGCCTGGAGGTGCCGGGCCGCGACATGGACTTCGCGTACGACCGCAGCCGCCTTCAGCGATCGGCGAAGTCCTCCTCTCGGCGCGCTTCCGGCTCCAGCCGGGCGCCGACCCGGCGGCACTGCGCGAGGTGGCCCGGGCGTCCCTGGCCTACCGCAAGCGCACGCAGCCGCTGCACCTGCCGAGCGCCGGCTGCATCTTCCAGAACCCCGACCCCGGGCGAGTGCGCCTCCCCGACGGCGTTCCGCCGTCGGCCGGCGCGCTGATCGATCGCGCGGGCCTGAAGGGGCGCTCGATTGGCGGCGCCCGGGTTTCGCCGACCCACGCGAACTTCATCGTCAACGAGGGGGATGCCACGGCGGCGCAGATCCACCAGTTGGTGACCGAGTGCCGCGAGGCGGTGAAGCGACAGTTTGGAATCGAGCTGGAGCTGGAGATCAGGGTCCTGGGGTTCTGACGAATGCAGAATGCAGATGCAGACACCCTCTGAGCCGAGCCGCTCCGGCGGCAGCATGGCGGAAAGCCACGCCGTAGCCCGCCGCCCGTCTCAGCGCGGGCCGTGGCGGGCCGTTGAGCCTGAGCCCTGAGTCTTCCTGGAGGACCCCGTGTCCAGCCTGCTGATCGAGGGCGGCCGCACCCTGTCGGGCCGCGTCGCTGTTGGCGGCAACAAGAACTCCGCGCTCCCGCTGCTCGCGGCCTGCCTGCTGAGCGACGAGGAGTGCGTGCTGACCAACGTGCCCCGGATCGGGGACGTCGGCGTCATGGCCCGGCTGCTGGTGGACCTCGGCGCGGAGGTGGAGGGCATTGGCACCAGCACCCTGCGGGTGCGCTGCCCGCAGATGGTGCGCGACGAGCCTCAAAGCGCGCTGGTCGGCCGCCTTCGCGGGTCGGTGCTGCTCCTCGGGCCGATGCTCGCGCGGCGCGGGCGGGCGCATCTCGCGCCGCCGGGCGGCGACTTCCCGGCCCGGCGCACCATCGCGATGCACCTCCGGGCGCTCCGCGCGCTGGGTGCGCGGGAGACGGAGGGTGAAGGCCACACGCTCGAGGCGCCCGACGGCCTGACCGGCGCCTCGATGTATCTCGAGGAGGCATCGGTCACCGGCACCGAGACCGCCCTGCTGGCTGCAGCCGCGGCGAAGGGGCTCGACCGAGATCCGCCACGCCGCCTGCGAGCCGCACGTCGTGGAGTTGTGCGAGTTTCTGGCGAAGATGGGCGCGCGCGTCACCGGCGCCGGCACGCACACGATCCGCGTGGAGGGCGCCCGAAGGCTCCGCGGCGCGACGCACGAACTGCGCGGCGACTACATCGAGGCGGGCAGCTGGGCGGTCGTCGCCGCGGTCACGCGCGGCGCCGATCGAGGTCCGGGGCGCGCGCGCCGCCGACATGGAAGTGGTCGCGTCGGTGCTGGAGCGCATGGCCGTCCACTGCGGAGTCGAGGACGGCCGCTTCGTCGTCGAGCCCTCCAGCCCGATCGGCGGCACCCGCATTACCACGGGCCTCTGGCCGGGGTTCCCCAGCGACCTGATCAGCCTCATCACGGTGCTCGCCACCCAGGCCGACGGGCGGACGCTGCTGCACGACTGGATGTACGAACTGCGCCTCTTCGCCCTCGAGCAGTTGAGCGGCATGGGCGCCGACCTGTTCCTCTGCGACCCCCACCGGATCATCGTCTCGGGCCCCAAGCGGCTGCGGGGCCGGGCGCTCGACACCCGCGACCTCCGGTCGGGGATGGCGCTCGCCGCCGCCGCGCTCGCGGCCGACGGGCAGAGCCGCCTGGGGCCGCTCGAGACCGTCGAGCGGGGCTACGCGGACCTGCTGGAGAACCTGCGCGCACTCGGCGCGCACGTAGACAGGGTGGAGACTTGAGACTTGTGACTTGAGACTTATGACTACTTCTTGATGTCCCTCGGCGGCGTGTCAATCGGCGGCAGCTCGACGAACGGCGAGGCGCCCTCACGCCCGATGCGGAAGGCGCGCAGGTCCGCTTCCGTCAGGTCCAGCACCCGGACGATATGCGGCGTGAGCGTCAGGATGATGTCGGTTTCCTGGCGCTCCCGGCGGTTCCTGGCGAAGAGCCGGCCGATCACCGGCACGGCGCTCAGGCCCGGCAGGTCCTCCAGCACGTTCCGCTCGTCGTCTCGAATCAGCCCCGCCAGGATGCTCGTTTCCCCGTCCTTCAGCCGGATGACGGTCGTGACCGAGCGGTTGCCGAAGGTCGGCAGCCCGCCGAAGCCGGTCCCCGAGATGCTGCTCAGCTCCAGCTTCAGCGCCAACGACACGTCGTCGTTGTGGTGCGTGCGCGGCGTGATGTCGATGTTCACGCCGATGTTCTCGTAGTTGAACGAGGTGATTGGCTGCTGCGCGACACCGCCCGTGGCGATTGGCTGGAAGGTCGTCATCGGCACCGGCACGCGCTCGCCAAACTTCGCCTGCGCCGCCATGCCTTCCCACGCGCGCAGCTGCGGGTTCGCGAGGATTCGGGTATTCGTGTCGCTCTTCATCAGCCGGTAGAACAGCGCCGGCAGGCCGGTCAGGTACACCCCCGACGCCGTCAGGTTCCTGAGATCCCGCAGCGTCATGCCCTCCTGGTTGATGTCGATCGTCCCGCTGATCCCCGGCGGATTGCTGGTGCCTGGCGTGGCGATCTGGATCCCGTAGTCGAGCAGGCGGGTGCGGTCGACCTCGAGCAGCTCCACGTCGATGACGACCTCGGGCCGCGCCTTGTCGATGGCCGCAATCAGGCGGGCGGCCGCCTGCACGCGCTCGGGCGTGTCCTTGATCGAGACCGCGTTGGTGGCGCTGATGGGCGCCAGGCGACGGAGGTCCACGACCATGCGGAGCAGGTCGATCGTCTCCTTGAGGTCGGCGTTGCTCAGGTAGAACGTGCGGACCACCTCCTCCTCGTACTCGCGCCGCTTGGCCGGCGTGTCGGGGATGATCGTGACCGCCCGGGGCGCCGTGACGCGGTAGAAGTTTCGAGTGCTGGCCGAGAGCGCCGCCAGGGCGTCCTCGAACGAGGTGTGGCGGAGGTCGATCGTGACCGGGGCGTCGCGGAAGGCGGGGTCGAAGAGGACGTTGACGTCGGCGAAGCGCGCGAGCGCGGTGAAGACGTCGCGGCTGCTCGCCTCGCGGAAGATCAGCGAGGCCGGCAGCTTGAGCCCCTGCGGCAGGTCCAGCCCCGCCGGCGGCGCCTCGCGCGTCCGCTCGATGAGCGTCTCGAGCCGGGTCTTGCCCTCGCGCGCGTCACCGCGACGCGCGCGCGCAACTGGTTGCGCGTCTCGCGCAGGGCTGCGTCCACCTCGCTGCTGCCCGGGTTCAACTCGGAGGCAATCTGGTACTCGACTAGGGCTTCCTCCAGCCGCCCGCCGGCCGAATACCGCTTCCCGCGATTGAGGTGGTACTCCGATGCGCGGAGCTTCGCGCGCTGGAGGGCAAGGCGCGCGTTGGCGTTGTCCTGGTCGAGGCGGAGGGCCTTGCTGTACTCCGCAACGGCGCGGTCGTAGTCTTGCCGCTGCTCGGCCTGCCGCCCGTTGTTCAACGCGGTCGTGGCCGCGCAACCGGCCAGGACCACGGCAGCGACGCCGAGTGCCAGCGTCAGAAGCAGGCGGGCGCGCGTCGCGCGTCGCGGCGGCGTGCCGGACGGACGTTCAGCGTGGTCCTTTGCCATCGGTGATCACATCCACTCCGCGCGGGATTGTAAAGGCGAACGTCTTGTCGGGCAACCCGACATTCTCCTTCATGTTCCGGAAGACGAAGCTCGAGGTCCCGCCCTGCGCGTCGGCCGTCATGAGACGCCGGATCTGGAGGCTGGCGCGATCGACGACCAGCACGATGGAGTCGTACTCCTCCTGCGGCTTGACCGGCACCAGCTTGAGCGCCTGCTCGCCGGCGCCCAGGTTGGGAACCTGTACGTCGGATGCCTTGAAGTCGCGGAGCACGTTGCCCTTGCCGGCGAGGAAGAGGACGGGGCTGCTGGCCTCGTCTGCCGGCGGCACGGTGCTGACGATCACCTGCTTGTCCTCGGGCACGTAGCTGTAGAGCTTTCGCCCGTCGGACACGAACTCCTTCCGTTCCGGCGCGGTGTAGGTCCAGCGCATCTTGCCCGGCTTCTTGATCTGCACGCGGCCGCGCTCGGTCACCTTCTGGCGCAACACGCCGCCTTCGTAGGTGTGCTCGAAATCCGCGGTGAAGTCGCGGACCTGTTCGTACTTCGCCTGGACCCTCCGCGCCAGCTCGTCGGGCGCCAGCGCGCTGCCCTGGAGGGCGGGGGAGAGCAGCATCGTGAGGGCTAAGAGCAACATGGCTAGGAGAACGATAGCACAGCCTCGCAGGACGGGCCTGAAGGGCGCCCGGCTGACAGCGGTCGGCTAGCGCTCCGCCTTCCGCCCACCGGCTTCCGCCTTGATGATCCACCGTCCCTGCGGCGCCAGCTGCCCCCCTTCCCAGGTGCGGAGCCCGGGGCGGCCGTCGGGCGTGATCGAGACGAACGACAGGCCGCGGTCGAGCGTCAGGAGATGGCGGCGGCCGGCGACGACGTGGCCAAAACCGGCGCGGCGGATGCTGTCGGTGGGAAGCCAGGATTCCATGCGGATGTCCAGACGATGGGAACCGAGCGCCACCTGGCGGCGGAACGGGCGATCGCCGGCGATCCGCAGGCGCGTCCCCCGGCCGGCTTCCCCCGCCACGGCCACGTAGCGGCCGCGCGGAATTCCCGGCAGCTCGATGCCAAGCCGCGCAGCGACCCCGTCCAGCAACGCGTCGCTCACCGGCGCCTCGGGGTAAGGCTGGAGGAATGTCAGGACGTACGGTGTGCCGGGCGCCAGCGTCGAGAGGCGATCCAGAAGCCCCGGGTTCGGCAGCCGTACGTCGGGTTCGACCCGGAAGAGACCATCGTACGCGGCCGTGACGAGCTGGGCTGACCCTTCGGTCAGGACAACGTCGCGCCCCATCGCCTGGTTGCTCCAGGCAACGAAGGGGAAATGGAGCAGGCTGGAGGGAACGTCGAACACCGCGAGGGTGCGGTTGGTGTGGCGTGAGTAGTAGTCGAGGCCGTTGTGCAGCTGCCAGCCCATGTCCGCCGCCAGGATCTCGTCGTCTCCCTGGAGGCCTGCGGTGAGGCGGTCGAAGAACTCGCGGGGCGATGCGTCGTCGCTCCTGTCGAGGGCCGGCCAGGTGTCCCACGCGCGCCAGGCGGGATAGGCCAGGACGACAACCGCGAGGGCGGCTGGCCGCAAGCCGCCGGGGGCCGCGGGCCGCTCGGGCCGCGAGGGCCGGCAGGAGTCCCGCGCCGCAGCCCGCGAATAGCGCGAGGACGAGGTGCGACGGCAGGAAGAAGACGTGGGCGTCACCGACGTTGTAGGTGAACGCGAACGCCCAATTGACCAGGAACAGGGTTGCCAGCAGCAGGCCGCGACGCCAGTCGCGCCGCAACAGCCAGGCGGCGCCGACAACGGCGGCGGCGACGCCGGGGATGCCGATCTGCTGCCGGACGTCGAACCAGTACATCGCCAGGCGCGCCGGCATGCGCTGCCGCGGGATGGCGGCCACCATCGTCGCCCGCCAGTCGGACTTGGTGACGTCGAACCAGAACGACTGGAGCAGCTCGAGGGTTGACGGCTGGTCCGGCTCGCCCAGCCACGGCGCCAGGTTCCAGAGGTACTGGGTTGCGCACGCGATGGCGATGACGGCCGCGAGGAGGAGCGTGCGCGGCCGAAGCAGTTCCTGGGGGCCGGGCGGCGTCACGAGCAGGAAGAGGGTGAATGCCGGGAGCAGGAGGACCGTCGAGAGGTGGTTGCCGAATGCCAGCCCGACGAGCAGGAAGAGAAACGCGAGGAGCGGCGTGGAGGGGCGTCGGGTCCACGCCAGGAGGGTGACCAGGCAGCCTCCCAGCATGAAGAGGTGCAGCGCGTACACCTCGGCGATGATGGCCTGCGACCAGAACGTGTAGGAGGAGGCCAGGAGCAGGCCGGCGACCAGGCCCCCGAGGGCCCCGCCGGCAAGCTCGGCGCCCGCGAGCGCGACCAGCCCCACCGCGGCTGCCGCGAGGATGGCCGATGCGAGATTGGCGGCGTGCGCGTGCTCCAGCGGCAGTGCCCGGACGGCCAGGCCGGTGACGGCGAAGTAGAGCGGGTAGCCTTGCCTGGGGGTCAGGTACCGTTCGCCCGCGATGGACTGGAACGAGGCGGTGTCCCCAAGGTCCTGTCCCGGGAGCAGCGTGGTGCTGTAGAGGGCGAAGGCGAAGGCCGCCGCGAGGACGGCGGCCAGCAGGCGTCGGGGATCGTGGAACACGGCTTGCGCCGGAATGTCGCGGTTAGGCCTTGGCGGCGGCAGCCGCCGGCCTTGGGGCGTCCTTCGTCTCGACCGGGAAGTTGGCGCCCACCCATTCGGCGATGCCCCCCTTGAGCACCGACGCGCGGTATCCCTGCCGGATTAGCGCGGTGGCGACTTCGCTCGCGGTGATCTCGTCCGGATCCGAGTCGTACACGACGACGTCGCGGTCCTTGGGGATCCGGGAGAAGTCGGGAGGGCCGGGGGCGACGCGCACCGAGCCGGGCAGCTTCACGGTGCTGTGCTCGAAGGCGTACTTCAACCGGCCGTCTACCACGATTGGCTGCGCGGCGGCGTCAGCGCCCTCCAGCCGCAGCTTCAGATCTTCCTTGGGGATGCGGGCAACAGGCATGGCGTATTGTCCCCGCCGCTCGTGCGGGGTGTCAAGGCGCGAGCGGGGAAAGGCAGGCGACGGGGGGGCCGACGCGTCTAGGCCTGCCGCCGCACGAGTTGCAGGTGGTGGGCCTGGCTTCCTGTGACCGCCGGCTGGGGCTTGAGTGGGCCGTGGCTTTCCGCGACGTCCCAGCCTGGCGATCGCCGGCCGCACCGGATGCAGCGCAGGAAGATCGTGCCGTTGTCGCACCAGATTCCGTGTTCGTGGCGGCCTAACAGGTGGCAGTTGAGCCAGTCCCACATACCAGACCCCAGAAATTACAAAAACGAAGGTGGACGACGAAGAATGTCGGGAGGACGCGACGAAAGGCCGCGGTTTCTCGGAACTTTCGTCTTCCCTGTCGGGCTAAGGGCAAATGTAGTGCCAAATATAAACTACCTGTCAAGCCCCAATATTTGGTGGTACTTATGGTAGGGCTACTATCGCATGACGGATGAGCTGTCGAATTTTCGACGGCTTTCCGGCGTTGCGACAAGGAATTGGCGGCGCCGCCTCGACGGTTGCGGACGCGACGGGGCCGTGGTAATATCATGAGTCCGTCGCCGCTGGCGGCGGCTGTCCCGGCGCCCGCCGGGACGCACCCTCGAAAGTGGGCGGCTAGCTCAGCTGGGAGAGCGCCGCGTTCGCAACGCGGAGGTCGCAGGTTCGAGCCCTGTGCCGTCCACCAGCCTTCGCTCTCGCTTGCCAACAAGCGGGTGGGCTTCGGCTGGCAAGCCAACCGAAGGCTGTCCGCCGAAGCCGCGAAGCGCGAAGGCGGACTATCACCACACATCCCACGCGAAGGTTGAGCTTCGGCTGGCAAGCCAACGTAGTCGTCGAAAATGCGAGGTTGCGGCCTCGCGTTTCGTGCGTACAGCGGCCGGAACGCCAGTTTGTGGCAGATTGTGTCCACGAATTCCGGCCGCATCGACTCGAGCGCTTCGATCTTCTGCTCGGTCGTTGGATGGGTGTAGCGCTCGAGCATTCGGGTCGACGAGTGGCCCGAGATGGCCATGACGGTGTGGTCGTTGTGCCTCCGTATAGGCCTCCTCGCTCTCCACGTTGGTGATCACGTACTCGTGGGAGGGCACTCGAGGGATTGTCCGTAGAACCGCCAGGATCGAGGCGGTAAGCGGAATCCGCCTCGTCTTCCCGTTGTTCGTATTCCAGAACACCAGCTCCTGTCGCAGTTGGGCGAGGCCGGGCAGAGGAGGGGATTCGCGGTGTCGTCCGGCAACGTCCGAGGGAGCGACCCGCTGCACCGCTTCACCAGGCTCATCTCGATTGCCACTCCACGATACCGGTCGTTCGACGCTAGGTCAAACGCGGCGGGAGAGCAGGGAATTCGCCCTCGCTCCCGACCTTGGCCGCGCACCTGACAGGCCGACCGCGCACTGCTCGAAGCCGCCGGCTACGCCGTGCGCGTATTCCGCGAACGTCCCGGCCTCGTCGAGGCGGAGGTCCGGCGGGGCGCCGCCGCCGTCAGGATGGAATGGGCGCGCGACCGCGCGTATCGGTTCTTCCCGCTCGTCGAACATCCCGACCTCGGGCTCACGCTGCACCCCTTCGATCTGGCGACGGCCAAGGTGCTTGCGTTGGTCGGCCGCGTCGAAGCGCGAGACTTCGTCGACACCCTGACGTGCGATCGAGAGGTCCAGCCCCTGGGCTACTTGGCGTGGGTTGCGTGCGGCCAGGACCCGGGCTTCAGCCCTTCGAGCATCCTGGAGGAAGCGGCCCGCGCCGCTCGCTACTCGCGGCAGGAGTTCCAGGCACTCGACTTTGCTGGCAAGGCGCCCGACGCGGCCGAATCGTCGCACGCATGGCACGAGCAGCTTTTCCGTGGCGCGCACGGTCGTGCCGGCAGTATCCGGGGCGCCTTGCCCCGGCTGGCGTGATCGGTCCGGGCCCCATAACGACGGTGATCAGGCGCAGCGGAAGTTCCCGTGCAGACGGTCGGCGCGGACCTTGCGTACCTCCTACGGGTTCTTCTCTGATCGCTGATATGCCCCACCGACCTTCCCGAAAAGTGTTCGCTTTGCCAACGTTGGAGCCTGGACTGTGAACGATCGCGCAACACCCCTAGCCAAACCGAATCACCAGACGAAGCGCGGGCGCGCCGCATGCGAGAAGGCGTGCCGCCTGCCGTCATCGAGAGCGTTCTCGCTATCGCCGCCTATCAGCGCGCCGGCGGGAAAACAGTGACGATCACGACCACGGTCGCCGACCTCACTGGCCGACCGCCGCGAAAGGTCGCCGAATTCGCTCACGAACATGCTGCCGTCTTCCGCCGTTAAGAAGACAACAATTCAATTCTCTGTAAAGCGAGGCGGAATGGTGGTTGCGAGCCGACGCGGCGGTCAGCTGGGTCCTGGCCCTGCCTGGCCCGTCGATCCGTGCCAGACACAGATTGAGAGCGCGTCCTGAACATGGCACAGCTCGGGGCATTCCTTCACGACTTTCCGGCCCTGTGCCTGTTCCTGAGCATCCTGCTCGGTGGGTTCATCGGCCGTCTTCATCTCAAGGGTGTCGGCTTCGGGTCCGTGGTCGGGACCCTGCTGGCCGGCATTTGCGTCGGCATCGTGGCGAAACCCGACCTGCCCGATTTGCTGCGCTGGGTGTTCTTCTACCTGTTCCTGTTCGCCATCGGGTATTCGGTCGGCCCGCAGTTCTTCGGGAGCCTGAAGAAGGCCGCCCTGCCGCAGATCGTGCTGGCGCTGGTCGTGGCTGTGAGCGGTGTTGCCGCCGTGATCGCGGTCAGCGCCGTTTTCGGCTTCAACGAAGGATTGGCCGTGGGGCTGCTGTCGGGCGGCATGACCCAGTCCGCGGCGCTCGGCACCGGGCTCAGCGCAATCGCCGAGCTGCGGATTCCCGATGCGGCCAAGAGCGCGCTCATGGCCGACGCGCCGCTTGCGGACGCGATTACCTATGGGTTTGGTGATCTTGGGCTGATTCTGTTCCTCACCTGGCTCGGCCCGAAGATCATGCGCGCGGACCTCAAACGCGACGCGAAGGCGCTCGAACAGCAGCTCTCAGGCGGCAAGGACAGCGGCCCGGTCTTTTCCGCGGCCCACTACAGCCTGCGGGCATACCGTATCGAGAGCGCCGAGGCGGCGGCCTCGAACCTTGCGGCTCTCGAGAACCGGTTTGCCGCCGAACGGCTGTCCGTGCAGCGGGTGCAACGGGGCGGTGCGTTGCTGCCACTGGATCCGACGCTCCCGCTGGAGCCGGGCGACCTTGTGGTGGTCTCCGCACGACGGGGAGCGTTCCTCCGCGCCGAGCGGGACATCGGACCGGAGATCGATGACGCCGCCCTGCTGTCCGTGCCGGTGCAGACAGCGGCCGTCGTCGTGACCAGCGCCGACGTGAACGGCAGAACGCTCGGATCGCTGGCCCAGGACCCCGCCGCCCGCGGCGTCCACCTCGAGACGCTCCAGCGAGGCACCGAACTGATACCGCGCGAGCCGTGGACGGTCCTGCAACGCGGCGACATCCTGCGCATCATCGGCGCGCCGGCCGACGTCGAACGCGCCGCGACGCGAATCGGGTTCGTCGAACGCGACCTGTCGCAGACCGACATGAGGTTTCTCGCCGGCGGAGTCTGCGCCGGCATCCTGTTCGGCCTGCTCAAGCTCGATGCCGGCGGCGTCGTCATCGGACTTGGTACGTCGGGTGCGATCCTCGTGATCGGCCTGGTCGCCGGCTGGGCCCGGAGCCGCTACCCCGTGTTTGGCGCGATACCCGAGCCGGCGCAGCGGCTGCTGATGGACCTGGGTCTCACCGTGTTCATCGCCGTGGTCGGCATGCATGCCGGGCCTCACGCGATCGAGGCGTATCGCACCGGCGGCGGCTCGTTCTTCGCCAGCATCGTGCTCGCCGGCGTGATCGTCACGACCGTACCGCTGGCCATCGGCACGATCGTCGCGCGTTACGGGCTGGGGATGAGCCCGCTGATGACCCTCGGTGGTCTCGCCGGCGCCCAGACCTGCACGCCTGGATTAAACGCGCTGCGGGAGGCGAGCGGCAGCAACATCGGTTCGCTGGCCTATACCGTGCCGTACGCCATCGGTAACATCCTGCTCACGGTGTCGGGACCGGTCGTGGTGGCCATCGTCCACGGGATGCGCACGCCATGAAGCGCGGGTTCGACGTTCTCCACGACAAGACGCTCAACCGATCCCTCACCTTCGGACGCAAGGAAAGGGATCGCCTCGGTCTCACCGGGCTGCTGCCGCATAGCGTGGTCACGCCGCGCCAGATGGTGGCGCGGGTCATGGCGACTCTCGAGCGGTTGCCTCGGGACATCGATCGATACAGTCTGCTCTCGACGCTGCAGGAGAGGAACGAGCGGCTGTTCTACCGGACGGTGATAGCCCATATCGACCGAATCCTGCCGCTCATCTACACGCCGACGGTGGGCGAGGCCTGCCGGGAGTTTTCGCACATCGCGCGGGAGCCGAAGGGCTTCTTCATCACCCCGGACGACCGCGGCCGCATCGCGAAGATTCTCGGCAACTGGCCCGAGAAGGACATCCGCGTCATCGTGGTCACCGACGGGCAGCGGATCCTGGGCCTCGGCGACCTGGGCGCCAACGGCATGGGGATTCCCATCGGCAAACTCGCGCTCTACACCGCATGCGCGGGCATTCCGCCGAGGTACTGCCTGCCGGTTGTGCTCGACGTGGGGACGAACAACGCGACCCTACGTCAGGACGCCCTGTACCTCGGCTATCCGCGCAAGCGCGTGGAAGGCAAGGCCTACTTCGACCTCGTCGAGGAATTCGTGCGGGCCGTGCAGAAGAGATACCCGCGCGCTTCTCCAGTTCGAGGACTTTCTGACCCCCAATGCCTACGCCCTGCTGCACGAGTACCGCGATCGTGTGCTGTGCTTCAACGACGACATCCAGGGCACTGCGGCGGTGGCGCTCGGCGGCGTCTACGCATCGACGAAGATCACCGGACGGAAGTTCTCCGATCTGCGCATCATGTTCCTCGGCGCCGGATCCGCAGCGACCGGCATCGCCGACCTCATGGCGTCGGCCCTCGTGGACGAGGGGCTGAGCCTCGGCGAGGCGCGACGCCGCCTGTGGTTCGTGGACGTCAACGGTCTGGTGGTGAAGGGCAGGACAGACTTGATGGCGCACAATCGGCCCTACGCGCATGAGCATGCATCGCTCGGCTTCGTCGAGGCCATCGACGCCCTCGAGCCGCACGTCCTCATCGGCGCCACCGGCGCGCCGGGCACGTTCACACGGCAGGCGGTCGAGCGCATGTGCGCTCATAACAAGCGACCGGTCCTGTTTGCACTCTCCAATCCCACATCGAAGGCGGAGTGCACGGCCGAGCAGGCCTACACTTGGAGCCGCGGCCAGGCCGTCTTCGCGAGCGGCAGCCCCTTCGGCGCCGTGACCTTCGAGGGCCAGGAATTCCAACCCGGCCAGGGCAACAACGCCTATGTGTTTCCGGGCATCGGGCTGGGTGCGGTCGTGTGCGGCGCTCGCGTCATTCCGGACGAGTTCTTCCTTGCCGCGGCCCGAACACTCGCCGGGATGGTGGCAAAGACGGACCTCCAGCGCGGCTCCCTCTATCCGCCGTTACGAGACATTCGCCGGATCTCGCTCGCCATCGCCGTGAGCGTGGCCGGGAAGGCCTACGAGCTCGGACTCGCGGGAGCGAGACGTCCTCGGAGCCTGAGGGCCGCCATTGCGCGATTCATGTATGAGCCGTAGGCGCGAGGGCAATATGCTGACGCGGCCCCGGAAGAGTGTGGCGACATCATCGAGTTCCTCCGCAAGGAGCTGAAGCCTTCCACCGATGCGTCCTGAGACCCGCTTGGAGCGGGCGAAAGCGAGTCTCCACCCGGGTGGGTCAGGACGGGTCCGGAACCCTGCGCTGCGGACCCCTCGGGGCCGGGCAGACTGGGTCCCTCGGCTGGACAGGACTACTCCGGCAGACGGCTGCATGGGTGTGGATAGTCGCCCTTGGGGTACCGATGGTCCATGCAGCCGACGGTCTGGCACCGACCGCCTATTGGAACATGGACCGGAAGTTCGCCCGCTCGTAGGCGGCGGGGTCGGGCACCCGGCCGAAGCTCATGTTGCCGCGCATCTCGTCGAGGGAGCTCCACTCGTTTTCGGCCATCCGGGACTCGAGCTCCGCGCGGACCGTGCGCAGGTGGCGAGGGCCGTTCGCGACGAGGGCCGAGCCCAGGTGCGTGGCGTGCGCGCCCACCATGGTGGCCTTGGCCACGTCCAGGGCGGTGTGGACGCCACCGGTGACGGCGAGCGAGGCCTCGGCCACTGCGACTGTCAGGTCTGTTTCGACCGCCAACGGCAAGGTCGCGTAGCAATCGTATGTCGCGGGAAGTGAAACTTCGCTTTGTGTCAGAACTGTGTCAGATGCCGGCAGCGCCATGACCGCCTCTGGCCGTTGCTGCTACAATCGGTCACGTGTTTGATACAGGCTTCGATTGGACGTTGGCGCCGTTGGTGTGGCTGCTGCTCCCAGGCGGCGTGCTGCTATCGACGGAAGCGAGCAGGCGCCTGCGTGTCAAGCCTCGGAGAACATTCTTGTGGGGCAAACTGATTGAGACGCAACCACGATGATGCGTCTTCGTATGCGTTGAACGCCGGACCAGGGGGACGCTCCGCCGGGGCATCGCTCCGCACGGTGTGCTGCGTCCTTGCGGGCGCCGTCTGCTATTACCTCGCCACGCAGATCGCCTGGGCGCTTTGTTTCCCCGACAGCAAAGTCTCACTCTTTTTTCCCCCGCACGCGGTTCTGGTGTGCATCCTGCTAGCTCGTCCCCACTCGGCACTGGTGGGCCTACGTACTCGCCGCCGTCAGCGCTCATTTTCTGGCGACCCAGCAGGCGCACTGGCCGCCGTTGTACGCATTGACCTGCGAGGCTTTCGACGCGGTGCAGTGCGTCTCGGCAGCGGCGGGGATTCGCATTCTGATTAAGTCTCCCCTCAAGGCGATCACGCTTCGTGACGCGATTCTCTTCGTCCTCATCGCAGTGGTGCTCGTTCCTTTTGGGACCGCCTTCTGGGGTGCTTCCTTTACGGTCTCCTACGGTTTCGGCACTCGCTATTGGATCGAATGGCGCAACCTGGGCATCTCGAATGCGGTGACGGCCGTCGTGCTGATACCGGTATTCCTGCTGGGTGCGCACCATCTGTTCGTCAGACGCCCGAGAGCCCTGTCCCCCCGACGCGTGCTGGAAGCGGCTCTCGTCGGTGCGTGTACGGTGGCGCTAGGAATCTTCGTATTCGATCAAACGCCCGCGGGTCCCAACACGTCGCCCGCTCTCCTATATACGCCGATTCCTCTGCTCATCTGGGCGGCGCTCCGCTTCGGCCTTGGTGGAATCAGCGTCTCGATGTTGATCATTACGTTCCAGGCGATCTGGGGAACCATGCGCGGGCACGGCCCGTTCCTGGCCCAAACCCCCGCCGAGAATGCGCTGGCACTACAGCTATTCCTCCTGGTGACAGCCACTCCGCTGATGCTGCTCGCGGTTGTCATCGAAGAGGAAAGACGCTCGAAAGAAGCGTTGCGTGAGAGCGCGAACCTGATGGGTCTCGCCGCGGAAGCGGGAAACCTGGCCATGTGGGTGTGGGATGTGTCCGGCAACGATCTGTGGATGACCGAGCGGGGGCGCTCGCTGTTTGGCCTCAAGCCAGACGCGCGCCTCGATTTTGCGGCAACCTTCGATCGCGTGCACCCCGAGGATCGCGCCGCGCGTGAAGGCGCGATCAAACAGGCGCTCCAGACGCGAGGCGAATACGAAGTGGAGTATCGCGTGCAGCAAGCGGATGGCATGGCCCGCTGGATTCATGGGCGCGGTCGTTGTGCGGGGCCTGACGACGGCACCGGCCCAAAGCTCTTCGGCGTTTCGATGGATGTCACGGCTCGCAAACAGGCGGAGGCGTCAGCCGCGCAAAAGCGGGCAGAACTGGAGCACGTCGCACGCGTTGCCACACTCGGCGAGCTCACCGCAACCCTGACGCACGAATTGAGGCAGCCACTCGCCGCGATCCTCACCAACTCCTACGTCGGCGTGCGTTTGCTCGACGCAGCCGAGCCCGATCTCCAGCAGGTGCGCAGCACGCTGGCCGACATCTGCGAGGTCACCGAGCGCGCCGGCGAAGTCATGGGCGGCCTGCGCGCCATGCTCAAGCGCGACAGCACGGCGGCGGGCCTGACCAACGTCGATGTGAACAATGTGATCCGCATCGTCGAGCGCATCGCGCACGGCGACGCGAATCTGCACAAGGTCACGGTCCACCTCGACCTGTCGTCCGACGTCCGCCCGGTCAAGGGTGACAGCGTCCAGCTTCAGCAGGTCATCTTGAACCTGATGCTCAATGCCTTCAGCGCCATGAGCGGAACCGGACTCGACGGCGCGCGGCGCCTGGTCGTGCGCACGAATTCGATTGACGAATCGAACGTGCTGGTCGAAGTTCAGGACAGCGGCACTGGAATCGCCGCGGAAAAGCTCGAGTCGATCTTCGATCCCTTCATCACCAGCAAGCCGGACGGACTGGGAATGGGCCTTTCGATCTGTCGCTCCATCATCGAACGCCACGGCGGCACGATATCGGCTGCGAACAATCCCGACCGCGGCGCGACGTTCTCGATCACGCTGCCGGTCACCCGCGAGTGAATCTGACCGTGCGGCACTTGCGGGCGCGCGCTGCGGCGTTTGCAGGGGAGGAGCCGAAGGTGAACGGCAACGGTGTGGTGCTCATAGTCGACGACCACGCGCCCCTCGCCCGTTCTTTGGTGAGACTGCTCAGCGCAACGGGCTTTGACGCGCAGGCCGTCCACAGCGGGGCAGAGGCCCTGGCGTTCGTCCGCAGCCACGCGGCGGTGGCGCTGATTCTGCTCGACATGTCGATGCCGGATATGTCCGGGGTCGAAGTGCTGCGGACCATGCGTGTCCCCCGCGGCGGCCCCCCCCATTCGCCGCCGGTCTTGATGTTCTTGGCGGACGACGATCAGGCGACCCGCGACGAGCTCATCCAACTCGGCGCTACCGGCTTCGTCTCCAAGACCAACCCGACTGAGCTGCTGCGCATCATCTCGGCATATGTCCGCCCGACCAACGCCCCACGCGCGTAAACACTCCAGCTCGACCACTGGGCATCCCTTCGCCCGCACGCCTTATCGCGCACCGAGACTTCGACATCGGCGGCGCTGACTTCGGTTCTGATGGTGACGCGACGACGCTCCGGAGGTGTCTCGGTCATCGCGTCCATGGCGTTCATCACCAGGTTCACCAGCACCTGCTGCAAGAGCACCTGATCGCCGGTGATGATGCAGGGATTCGACGACAGATTGACAATGGCCTCGATCTCCCGATCTCCCGATCTCTGATCTCGTGAGCGACGAGAGCAAGACTTTCATACATCACTGCGTGAAGATCGATCGGCTTCTTGTCCAGTTGACGGCTTCGGAGCATTGTCCGATGCCGATCGATGATCTGCGTGGCTTTGGACGCCCTCGCTCTCGATCTCGGAAAGGACCTCGCCAATCGTGTCGGGCGTCGCGGCATTGCCGGTGATCATCATCCGACCCGCCCGGGCGTTGTGGATCATCGAGGCGAGCGGTTGGACGAGCTCATCTCAGAAAGAGATCAGCGCGTCTTGCCGCTCTCGCCTGCCGACAGGGAGATCATGTGTTCCCAGAGCCCCATCGTCTTGAGCGCCGCGGGCTCGGCCTCGTCCGACGCCAGGACCTCGTGGCACGTACTGCAGTCTTGGGAGATGGATTGACCGTTCGCGGTGGCGTGCGATCCGTCGTGACAGCGGAAGCAACCAGGCGAGTCGGTGTGACCCAGACTGTTCGTGTAGGTGCCCCAGGTGACGCGCAGCTCCGGGAAGACGTTCCGCTGGTATATCGAGAGGATGGCCTGTGCCGCTTTGAGGATGTCGGCCTTGCGCGCGGCATACACGTCCGGGAAGATCTCCTGGTAGTAGCCGGCCATCACCTTCGGAATCGCCTCGGCTGCGCTTTCGCGGCTGGGGTAACTCGCGTTCAGCGCCGCGAGACCCTGCTTCTTGATGAACGGCAGCGAGGGCGACAGCTCTCCCAGTGCGAGCGCTCGATCGAGCGCTCGGTCGGGCAGCCAGAACCCGTGCGTCGGCCGGTCGTGGCAGTCGACGCACTGCATCTGGTACCTGGGCAGGTGTGCAAGCTGCTCGGTGTGTGTGCCAGCAGCCAGATACACCTGCACTTCTCCCGTCCGCGTGTTGCGCCGTTCCACCCACGGGATGTTCTGCCGCTTCGGATCCGCGGCGTAGCGAATGTCGAAACCGCCGGCAAAGTGTGCGTGGTGGATGCCCTGCATCTTGCTGCCGCCAACGAGCATCATCAGAACCGTGTAGGTCACGGTGTTTCTCTCGTCGGACGCGTATTTCGGGATCACCAGCAGGCGCGTCGCCACGATCTTCTCCGTCCAGTGACAGCGCTCGCACGTCTCTCGTGAAGGCACGAGCCGTCCGGATTCGAGCGCGGATGGAACGGGGCGACTGTAGCGTCCCGTCAGAGTGTGCCAGAGCTGCCGCGTGCCGTTCATCTTCGACTCGAACCATCCGCCGGCGCCGGGCGCGACGTGGCACTCGGCGCACGGCACGCTGGCGTGGTTCGAGTCGCGATGCCCGACATACTGCGGGCGCATCACATGACACGTCGTCCCGCAGAAGGCCGGAGTATCCATGTACTCGATTGCCCGATACGTGACCTGTGTCCCCGTCGCGAGGTTGGCGGCGATCACGATCACGAGGAATCCCACGAGTCGCTGGAGCGCGACCCTTCGGTCGGCGACACTCGCCTTCAGGCGTTTGCTGATGCGCCTGCGAGCGAACAGCATCCCGACGATCGCCATCACGATCCCGGTGCCGAATGCCGCGGGCAGGGCGAGGTACACGACGACGCCCTTGTACGGGTTCTCGGCATGGCCGCCGACCTCCGCCGGCACGACAAACAGCCACGTGCTGAAGGCCGTGATCGCGAGGGCGAGGCCCAGCCACACCAGCCAGTGACCGGTCAGGATGATCAGTCCCGGACGATCCCGGTCCCATTTGCGCGGCGGTTCGTTGTTTGGCCCCGCGGGGTCCATATCGCCTTCGGTCATTGATGCCTGCTGGTGCTGGCGGGTCGCCTGGTGGCTCACGGGCGACATGTCGTCCAGAGAATCCGCGCCGGTCAGCGGCAGACCTTTCGAGACGGACGGGCTTCTCCTGGGCCCAGGCCCGCCGGGCACACGCCCGTCTGGGCGAACACATGCGCCATGCTCGTCAGGAAACGCCACCAGTTCCGTCGCTCGAACCTGCGCGGTAGGAGGAACCCGGTCTGCGCCGCCCGCCCTTCCTCATGACGTCGACCGTCTGGTCCGGCCGGCAGCGGCGGCAAGACGTGGGCGACGCGGCGCAAACCGGCCGAGACCTCAGCGCGCCTGCCTGCGCCGCCTCATGGTGAGGCCAATCCCCGTCAAGAGCGAGCCGGCCCCCACGAGGCCGACGAGCGGCAGCGGACTCGCCGTCTTCGGCAGCTTCCTCGGCGCCGCGGCGGCGGACGGAGCGGCAGGCTCGGCAGCCGGCGCCGCTGTCTTTGTGCCCGTTGCGGCTCCCGCCGTGCCCGTTGCGGCTCCCGGTGCCGATGCACCCGCCCCGCCGGTGGCAAGCGTGGCGTGCACCTGCTGCTCGGTCAGTCTCTGGGGAGGCTTCGAGGTGATGATCGTCGCCGACAGTTTATCGCCCGTGTGCAACTCGGACAGCTCCACCGGCTTGCCGTCCTTCATGATACGCACGCCGCGCTTCTCGAGCTCGCCCTCGGTGAAATTGCGGTAGCCGTCAGCGGTGCGAACGAGGATGGTCGAGCCGACCACCTGCACCACCTCTCCGTTCTTCACCTCGGTGACCGTCACCGGTTTCAGCGTGGTCTTCGTGGTGATCGTCGCGGTCCCGGCCATGCCAGGCTTCAGCTCGTGCACCGACAGCATCTGGCCGTCGACGTTGAAGCGGAAGTCCTCGGGCACGGTCAACTCCTTCGTGCCCTCGGGCAGCCGGACCACAAGCTGGTTACCCTCGACCGCGATGACTGCGAACTTCTTGGTTTCCGTGGTGGTCGTCGGCGCCTGCGCCGACGCGACGGCCGCGGTGAGGCACGTCAGGGAAGCCACCGCCAGGACGATGCGAGTCAGTTGGCGTGTCATGACCTCTGTCTCCCTTCGGTTGGCGAATCCCGCGCTCGAACTGTGCGCGGAGTTACGATCGGTTCTGGAGCGACCGCCCTGTGCCACCCGCGGCGCGCTCGGTCTGCGCGTGGTCAGCGGGGTGCTTCTGCCCCCGCCCGGCTGGCGCGCACGATGAATCGCTGCGGCGCCGAGCCGACGAAGTAGAACGGATAGCAGGTGACGAGCGTGAGAGAGCGAGTGGGTGTCGGATCGAGCACCGAGACGTCCTCCGGCGGGACGATCCAGGTCCTCTCGACGCGGTACACCTCCTTCCCGGCAAGCGTTTCCAGTTCGATGGCATCGCCGGGGGCAATGTCCTTGAGGCCGCGAAAGAAGCCATCGCGGTGCCCCGCGATACCGGAATTCCCGTCAGTGCCCGGTTTCGTCGTGTCGGCAATGTGGCCAACGGCACGGTTCAGCGTAACCTCGTCGGTGCCCTCGAGCACTGCGACCTCCAGGCGGATCCGCGGGATGCGCAGCACCGCGAGAGGGGCAGCGCCCGGATCCTGCAGCGCCTTCTCCCACGCCTGAATGCGCTCGGGAGACCAGAGCGTGCGGTCAGGCGACGCGGTCTGGAGGGACTGGGCGGATTGGAGGGTTGCGAACCGCTCCAAGTCCCGGCGGGCGCCGGCGACGCCTGCGAGATAGAAGGTGGCGCACCCCAGCAGGCAGACGAAAGCTATCGCCCAAGCGGCGCGTTCCGCAGACAGCCACAGCCCAGAGCGGGGACGATCTCCCATTGGTACCCTTCGGGGAGACGAGGGGGCGCCGCGCCAAAACAACGTGACTCAGTCCACAAATGTTAGGTGTTCATTCCAGCCGGGACTACTGGCAAAGATCTCAGTCGGACAGCGAAATGTACTCAGGCTCCCGGGTGGCTCGGCTGCTAGCGGCTAGACCTTGAGAGATGTGGCTGAACCGGCCGAAAATCACCCCTGGCGTGCTTGGGGCTTCAACGCGATGTCGTCGCCACCGGCCCGAAGCCCGTCGGCCGCTTCTCACCCGCCTTCACTCAACGCGCGGCGCCTGTGCGGGGAACGCGGGCGACGCTCGCGGCCGCCAGGCGCTGCATCAGCCGGCCTGCCGCGACAGCCACGTTCCCGGGCAGATCGGGGCCCACCGGCTCGCTCTCCCGGAGCACCGCGCTGTAGACCGCACGGTCCGGCCAGACGATGTCGAGTTCCAGGCTGCCGACGAGCCGGGGTTCCTTCCCCGAGTCGACGTGCCACGACAGGAGGGTGAGCGTCATCGATGCGGCTTCTGCGGAATCGACCGGACGCACCCGCGGATTCGACGACAGTTCCATGCGAATTGCGCTGTCGAGGTATAGGTGCGGCGCGTTCGCCCATCGCCAGACCGGATCCTCGAACAGCTCTCCGTCCGACCCCTGGTGAAGGACCCGTCGGCCGATGTGTCCGCGTGCCTGGGTCTGGACCAGGCGAACGGGCGCGGCCCCGGGCTCCGGCGCGGCCGACGACTGTCGCTCGACGAGCTGGGGCTCGATCGTCCGCGGCGGAATCGTGTCGGGACGACGGAGCCTGCAGCCCGCTCCCCCAATGCAGGCGCCGGCGAGCAGCGCGCACATGACCATGCGAACGAAGCGCGTCATTGTTTCTTCACCTTCGTCTGGCGTGGGCCGTAGACGACTGACTCCGGCTCCTGTTCCATGCGCCGGGCCAGTTCTCGCAGTTGGTCGAGCGACTCCCGAATCGCCGGCAGCGACCGTCGGAGGTCCTCGGCCGCGAGGCTCGTGCGTTCCATCGCCTCGCGCGCCGCTTTGGTCGAGGCCGGCAGGTCGGCGGCCTTAATCGACGCCCGCGCGTCGTCCGCGAACGTGACGAGCGTTCCACCCGTGCCCATCAGCTTGTCCATGTTCTGTGCGATTTGGGCGATTTGGGAACTCGTCGTCGTGAAGAAGACGCGCGTGTCGGCGCTCAGCCGCGGCAGCTGGGCCTCGCGCACGATACGGTCCACGTTGGTGAAGAACGCATCGCTGCGTTCGAGGCTTCCGGGGATCTTCTGCACGATCTCGGTGAGGGTCCGCAGGGTCACCTCGGCGCGCTCGAGCACCTCGGGCAGCCGATCCTTCAAGTCCGACAACGGCGACGGCGTCACCGGCACGTACAGCCGCGTAGGCGTGAACGGGAGCTTCATTGGCGGTGGGGCGTTCTCCGGGCGGTCGAGCAGCAGGTATGCCTCGCCCGTGACGGGGTTGCCCACCACCTGCGCGCGCAGCGTCGGGAACAGCCCGGTCGCGGTGTTTGCGCGAGTACGGCTGAAGTCGAGGCCAATGCTGGTCAGCCGATCGTGGTACACCTCGAAATCCACCTCGACCATGTTGCCGGCCGGGTCCACGCGGACGTCCGACACGCGCCCGACGGGCACGCCCCGGTATCGCACCGGGCTGGAGACGTCCAGCCCGCTCACGTTGCCGGTGGTGTAGGTCACCAGCTCGAAGGCCTTGCGGCTCTTCATCCGCTGGGCGAAGAGCGCCGTCGTGGCGAGGACGACCACGAGCGCCACGACGATGAACGCTCCAAGACGCGTGTAGTTCTTCTCGACGGCCATCGGTCACACTCCCTGGTGGGGCGCCACGACCGCAGCCGACCGCGTGAAGAAGCCGCGCACGAACGGCACGTCCGATTCGTCACGCAGCCTGCGCGGGTCGCCCGCCGCGACGATCCCCTTGGCGATCTTGTCCAGCACGATGCAGCTGTCGGCGACGAGGAAGATGCTCGGCAGCTCGTGGGTGACGATGACGATGGTGATCCCCAGGTCACGGCTGAGGGTGATGATCAGCTGATCGAGCTCGGCGGCCATGATCGGGTCGAGCCCCGCCGACGGTTCGTCGAAGAACAACAGGTCGGGCTCCAGCATGAGCGCGCGGGCGATCCCGGCCCGCTTCTTCATCCCGCCCGAGATCTCGCCCGGTCGATGTTGCGCGAAGGGGCCGAGGCCGACCAGTTCGAGCTTGGCCTGCGCGAGTTCGCGCGCCGCCGCGCCTCGAATCGGGGTCCACGTCGTCAGCGGAAGCTCGAGGTTCTCGATGAGCGTCATCGAGCTGAAAAGGGCGCCGGACTGGAAGAGGACGCCGAACGGTGGAACCCCCTCGTACAGGTGCGGCGCTCCGACGCCCGCTATGTCGATGCGGCCCGCCTGCGGCTTCTCGAGGCCGATCAAGTAGCGGAGCAGCGTGCTCTTGCCGCTCCCCGAGCCGCCGAGGATGGCGAAGGTCGAGCCCCGCTCCACGCGGAAGCTGACGTGCTCCATGAGCACACGAGTGCCCCATCCGATCCGGAGATCTTCGACGGAAATGTGCGAATCGGGGGCCGCCATTTTCAAATCCCCAGGAGCGCGAAGAAGAAGGTGAACACGGCGCTGACGACGATCACGGCGAAGATCGACAACACCACGGCGGTCGTCGTGCGGGCGCCGACGGCGGCCGCCCCCCCGTGTGCGGCCAACCCCTGTCGGCATGCGACCAGGCCTATGGCGAGCGCCAGGAACGGGCTCTTGACGAGGCCGGTCAGGAGGTGGGCGGCAGTGATCGCGTTGAGGGTCTCGAGCACGTAGGCACGAGACGTCATGCCGCTGATGAACGTGGTGGCCGCCAGGCCGCCGACCAGGGCCACCATGTCGCCAATCCAGGTGAGGAGCGGCACGGTCAGGACCAGCGCGAGGCAGCGGGGCAGGACGAGCCAGCTCACGGGGTCGAATCCCATCGACCGCAGCGCGTCGATCTCCTCCGACACCTTCATCGTGGCGAGTTCGGATGCGAGACCGGCGCCCGACCGGCCGGCCACGACGATGCAGGTGACGAGCGGCCCGAGCTCGCGGAACTGCGCGACGACGACCAGTTCGGGCACGTAGATGACGGCGCCGAATCTCCCGAGTTGGGACACGCCAAGGAACCCGACGATGAGGCCGACCAGCAGGTTTGCCGCACTCGTGACCGGCAGCGCGTCGGCGCCCACTTCCTGGATCAACCGCAGCAGCGATCGCCAGTCCACCGAGCGCGGGAAGAGAGCGGCTCGCAACAGCGCGACGGCTACGCTGCCGACGAAGTTGAAGGCGCCTGTTGCGAGGCCGGGCAGCTGCGCGCCCGCTTCACCGAGCCGCGCCAGCCTTCCGGGCCGCGGCGGAGGGGACGCTTCGATCGTCCGCTGCCCGCGGTAGAGGGCAATCAGGCGCGCGGCTTCCGGGTTGTGGTTCATGACCTTCGTAGTACAGCGCGGATCCGCGGCGACACGGTCGAGGAATCGGGCCAGGAGGGCCGCGCCGCTGCCGTCGATGCGTCTCAGTTCTGACAGCTGGACCTCGACGGCGAGGCAACCCTTGATGGCCGGCTCGGCGCCGTCAATCGCCTGGGCCACCGATGCGGCATGCGCGAGGTCGAAGAGTCCGGCGGGCGCCACGCTCGCGCGGTCGCCTTGCCGCTCGACGCGAATCGTGACGACGTCGCCCCCGCTCTCGTGCCGGTTCATAGCTCTGGGTGCCGGGATTGCTGCCGAGACCAATGGAACGGTAGCCCGTGACCCGGATCAGCGACCGAGCGGGAATGGAGTCGAACGCGGACACGTCACGTGCGACGACCATCCACGTCCGCTCGACGCCTCGCTCGCGCTCAGCGTCTCGGGCCCGATGATATCGCCGACGGCAGGTTTCTCGGGCGTGCGGAAGAAGCCCGCACGGTGCCCGGGCTGGGCACGCTGCCTCAAGCGAACATTAGCCGGGATCCCGCGGCCTGGGACCTGTGAATACTGCGGGGCGTGGCGCTGCAAAACTACTCGGTACGTGGAAGGTTGTCCGTCGCCCGATGCCGGTAGCGGCTCGGGCCCGGCGGGACCAGGTCAAGCGCCTCGATCATCTTCGTCGTCGTTTTGTCGCACTGGATGGATCGTGGCACGGCTAATGCTCGTGCGTTTTCGGAAATTCCGGTCGTCATTGAGCGAGGCTGCGACATCAAAATGCAGAGTCCCGTCGACCGAATCATGTCCAGCCGTCTTCCGCCGCATCGGTGAGGCTCCTGCGTTAGCAGGCCATGAGTCGCTGAGCCTAAGCCACTCACATTTGCCAGTGCATTGGAGCATTGCGGAAAACACCAATCCACAAACCAAGGACCATTCACAATGCGACCGGAAGCTAGCCCGGGCTCATGGATCGTCATCGCGCAGTTGCTGATTGCGGCCGGTGCCGGCAGATAGCTGACACAGGAACGGAGAACGCAGATGGCGAAGACGCTGAAGAACCCCGAGCAACGGCGCCTCGACGAGGCCGCGACGGGCGCGCCGTGGCGGAAGTGGGGGCCGTACCTCAGCGAGCGCCAGTGGGGCACGGTTCGCGAGGACTACAGTGCCGACGGTGACGCGTGGAACTACTTCACACACGACCAGGCGCGCTCGCGGGCGTACCGGTCGGGCGAGGACGGCCTGGCCGGGTTCTGTGACGAGAAGCAGCGGCTCTGTTTCGCCCTGGCCCTGTGGAACGGCCAGGACCGGATCCTGAAAGAGAGAGCCTTTGGTCTCGCCAGTGCCAAGGGCAACCATGGCGAGGACGTGAAGGAGTACTACTTCTACCTCGACTCGACGCCCACGCACTCCTACATGAAAACAATGCCGAGGGTGGAGCAGACGCGAAGGAGACTCACACATGAAGGCGGTCACGGTCGAACCCCTCAAGCCCGGAAGTGCGTGTCTCGAGGAGTTGCCCGAGCCCGATGCTCGTGACGGGTCTGTGCTCGTGGAGGCTATTGCGGTCGGAGTCTGCGGGACCGACGTGGAGATTGCGGAGGGCAACTACGGCTGGGCCCCTCCGGGCAGGACGCGCCTCGTCCTGGGTCACGAGTCCCTAGGCCGTGTGCTCGACCCCGGTCCAGCAGGCGCGTTCAAGAAGGGTGACCTGGTCGTGGGCATCGTCCGCCGCCCCGACCCGGTTCCCTGCCCGAACTGCGCCGTGGGCGAATGGGACATGTGCCGCAACGGCCAGTACACGGAGCGCGGCATCAAGCAAATCGACGGGTACATGTCCG
This sequence comes from uncultured Acidobacteriota bacterium, assembly GCA_963744445.1. Lineage (GTDB taxonomy): Bacteria > Acidobacteriota > Vicinamibacteria > Vicinamibacterales > Fen-181 > CAVUTP01. The sequence continues at coordinate 645,177 of CAVUTP010000002.1, read as the reverse complement.
AGCGCTGGAGAATCGAGCCGGACTACGCGATCAAGGTCGACCCCGGCCTGGGCATTCTCGGCGTCCTTCTCGAACCGGCAACCGTGGTGACCAAGGCCTGGGAGCACGTCCTCGCGGTCGGTCAGCGTGCGTTCTGGGAGCCGAAGACGGTGCTCGTGACGGGTGCGGGGCCGATTGGCCTGCTGGGTGCCCTCGTGGGACGCCAACTGGGGCTGGACGTGCACGTCCTCGATCGCATGGAGACCGGGCCCAAGCCGGAACTCGTCCGCGCGCTTGGGGCGACCTACCATGCATGCAGCGTCGCAGACGTCGGGATTGCCCCGGACGTGATCATGGAGTGCACCGGTGTCGGGCAGGTCATCGCGCAGTCGCTCTCCGTGGTCGCGGCGAGCGGCGTTGTCTGCCTCACCGGCGTCGGCCATGGCGGGCACGTCCCGCAGATTGCGACCGCGAACGTGGCGTCCTCCGCGGTGCTGAAGAACATCGTGGTGTTCGGCTGCGTCAACGCCAACAAGCGGCACTGGTACAAGGCCAGCGAGTCCCTGGCCCGCGCCGACCGGTCCTGGTTGACGCGTCTCATTACGCGGCGCGAGCGGCCGGAGGAGTTCGCGAAGGCCTTGGATCGGCGGACGGATGACATCAAGGTCGTCATCCAGTTCGCTGCCGTGTGAGGTGTCACCCACGATGGAAGAAGGAAACGGTTGGTCGGTGCCGTGGCGACAGTTGCTGGCTGAACTGATCGGCACCGCCCTGCTGGTGCTGATAGGCCTGTCGATCGTGATCGCGATGTTTGGTACCGGCAGCGTCATCGCGCGGGTGGTGCCCGATGAAGGCGTGCGGCGACTGATCACCGGGTTTCTCTTTGGCACGACCGGCGGTCTGATTGCGCTGTCAGCCGTCGGAAGAGCGAGCGGCGCGCACATCAACCCGATCGTCACCATGGCCTTCTGGCTGATGCGCAAGCTCGATTCGATGACCGCCATCAGCTACGTCCTGGCGCAGCTTGCAGGTGGCGTGATCGGGTCGCTGCCCCTCCTGGTCTGGGGTTCCATGGGCCGGAGTGTCGCGTTCGGCGCGACACTGCCAGGCCAGGGTTACCCCGTGAGGGCCGTGCTGCTGGGCGAGGTGATCACCACGTTCACGATGGTCACGCTGCTGGCGCTGTTCCTGGGCTTCAGGCGCGTTCGTCCGTTCACCCCCGCGATCTTCGCGCCGCTGTACGCGGTGATGGTGTACCTGGAGTCGCCCATCTCCGGCACGAGCACGAACCCCGCCCGCAGCCTGGGGCCGGCGGTCGTGTCCGGCCTGTGGGATGGATGGTGGATCTACTGGGTCGGTCCGGTGGTCGGGGCCTTTGCCGCCTGCCTCGCCTGCAGCTTCCTGGCGAAACGAATCGAGGTGGCAAAGCTCTATCACTTCGACAGCGACCGTGATGCGCTGCTCCGGCGGCGGGTTCACCCCTCTTCCTGACGCATCCTTCTCACGCCGCCGCCGCGCCTGCCCGTGCCCGTGCGTCGACGCGTCGCGCGATCCCATGGGCGATCCGCCCGGCGTCCCTGCCGACGCCGTGGATCATCGCCGAGGAGGCAGATGAGGCTTCCAGCGTGGCCGTTGCGGCCCCGGTTGCTGGAACACCCTTTTGGTGGGAAAGCTCGCCGATACGCTCCTGGAGTTCGCTGGCTCTCGGTTCAGCGGCGCCGGGAAACTTGCGCTGCCGCAGCGTCGGTCTTCCGAACGGCGGCTTGGGCCGCCGCCGCCTCGCGTTGCATCTCCCGGTGGCGCTCATCGGCGTCCTGAAGAAGCTGCCGCGCCTCTTCCAGCTGGAGGCGTGCCGCACGCTCTGCTTCGCGCGCCCCGGTCAGCTTCTCGTCCGCGGCTTGCAGCCGCTCGGCCGCGAGGGCCGCGGTACGGCGGGCTTCGTCAGCCGCCTCCTGCGCCTGCCGCTGCGTGGCTTCCCGTTCGCGCCGGACGGCTTCCTTCTTTGCTGCCGCCTCGGGGTTCTTGTCCCCGGAGCCCTTCGAACGCGTGCGCCCTTCGCCGCCGGCCGGTTCGGGCTCCGGCCGCGACTGCCGCTCGGCCGCGACGGGCATGCCCGCGAACAGGGCGAACCCGCCCGGGGCAGGCGGTCGCACCAGGCGCCCGGCCGGTTCACTCCAGGGAAGCGCCTCGAACGCGGCGGTGAGCGAGCGGAGCGTGTCGGGACTGACAGGGTGTCCGGCGGTCTTGAGAATGCGAGCGCCTTCCGCAACCGCATCCCCGACCGCCTGCCGGTGCGCGACGTCCGCCGCCCGCAGGTCCGCCGGCTGTCCGCGCAAGGTCTGCGCCTGCGCTTCCCGCAGCCGGCCCGCGGCATCCAGCAGCCGGTCGAACGCCGGCCGCGCCGACCAGTACACCTGGTTCAGACCCCACGCCACCGTGTTGGGCTTCTCCAGATCTCGAACCGCCCGGGCCTCCTCCCCCTTGGACTGCCGGGCCAGCTCGTTGCGAGCCCCGACGAACTCCTGGAGGGGCAGCTGGTAGAGCCGGTCGAATCGCTGTATCACGCGTAGACGCAGGCGCCATCTCGGAGTCTCCTCGTCATTATCAGGATCCCGGCCCGTCGACGCTCGCAGGTTGACAGCGGCAGCGGGGCAGCGCCACAGTTAAGCATGAGTCCCCGGACCCGCCGCCTCGTCTGGCTGCTCGCCCTGTTGCTGCCGGCCGCCACCCTCGCCCAGCAGCCAACCTTCCGCTCCGGCGTGGACGTCGTCACCGTTGACGTCTCCGTCTCGAAGGGCGGTGAGCATATCGGGGGCCTCACGGCCGCGAACTTCGAGTTGTCGGACAACAATACGACGCAGAAGATCGACAAGGTCACGATCCAGCAGGTCCCGCTCGAGGCCTATCTCGTGTTCGACGTCAGCGGCAGCGTCGCGGGGCCGAAGCTCCGGCAGCTCGAGGAGGCGGCCAACGCGTTCGTGGACGGGCTGGCCGGGCGGGACCAGGTGGCGCTCCTGACCTTCGCGGGCACCGTCGAGGTGCTTCAGCCGCTGACGCGTGATTTCGCGGCGTTCCGGAAGTCGCTCACGGGGATCAAACCCGGGGGCCAGACGGCGCTTTACGACGCCGCGCTCCGTGGGATCGGCCTGCGCGAAAGGAACGACAACCGCGCGCTGATCCTGGTGCTCACCGATCAACACGACAACGCCAGCACTGCCACGCTGAAGCAGGTGATCGACGCGGCCGAACGGTCGGATGTGATTGCCTACGGTGTGCTGGCCGACGACCAGGCGGGGACGACGGTCGGGGGTATGGGGGACGCGGCGTCGGGTTCCAGACGCCGCCGCTTCAGTTCCAGATCGGGTTTCTCCGCTCGCTCGCGGAGACGACCGGGGGCCGCGTGTTCCGCACGAGCGGCCAGCTCCATCTGGAAGAGGTCTTCGCGCTGGTGCTCGACGACGCCCGGGCCCGGTATGTGTTGAGCTACCGGCCCGACAAGATCACGCCCGGTTGGCACAAGCTGAAGGTCAAGCTCCTCAACGCCAAGGGGGACGTCGTGGCGCGGCGCGGCTACTTCGTGTCGGAAACCGGCGAACGGAAGTAGACCGCAACCGCGACGCGAACGACAGGGTCAGTCCTCGAGGGGCGGTTGGGGCCCCAGACGGATCCCGGCAATATCCGGATCCTCGCCGTCCGGCCGGGACGGTGAGTTGGCCTTCCGGACGCTGGCCTCGGCGCGGCGGGCCGATTTCTGCTGCTGGCGCTCTTTCCTCGCCTTTTCGCGCTCGCGCTTCAAGAACGTGGGTCTGGACTTGTTCATGCGCCTCCTGGGTCAGAGATTCTGGCTCCTCCTACCTTAGCACGCCAGCCAACCGGTTGACTCGACCGAGCGCGAATAGATGAGCCGAGACGCCCCGTGGCTAGCATCTGCAGGTACGGGGCGCGGCGGCCGGCGTGCCGGGTCGGCCCTTGGCGAGGCAGCAGGGGCACTGGCCGGCACTGGCCGGCGACGCGCTGGTAATCGGAGACCGCTCAGCGTATGCTGCCACGACCCTTCGGTCGCGGTAGCTCAGGAGGTTCGGATGCTGATGTCACGCACCCGGGCAGAATCCTTAGATGGAACGCTCGCTGACAACTGGGCGAGGATCAGGCCGGAGGTCGTCACCTGGGCGAACCTCGTGACGCTGGTGCGACTCATCCTTGGGATGGCGGCGTTTGGCGTGGTGCTCGCGGGCGGGCGCGAGCGCTGGATCTACCTCGGGCTGGTGATCTACTGGGTTGGCGACTTGCTCGACGGGATCCTCGCCCGCCGGCTGGGCCAGGAGACCATCTTCGGGGCGGAGTTCGATATCCTCACGGACCGGTTCCAGGTGTGCCTCTTCTACCTGACGCTACCTGTCGTTCCACCCCGAGAAGACCGCTGGTGGCGCTGGTCTTCCTCTTCGAGTTCCTGCTGCTGGACCACTTCCTGTCGAACCAGTTCGCGCGGTGGCCCGTTCGCTCGCCCAACTACTTCTACGAGGTGGACCGGGTCACGTGGCTCTGGCTGTGGTCCAAGCCGGCCAAGGCGTTCAACTGCGGCCTGGTGACGCTGCTGATGATCGGCCTCCCCTGGATTTGGGTGCCGCTGACGGCGACAGCTGGTGCTGATTGCGCATCCGCGTCCGCATGGCCTGGCGAGTGCTCGCGCTGTCGGCCGAAAGCCGGAAATTGAGCCGCTGCGGCTGACAAAAGAGGGTAGTGACGCGAGTTCAGCAGGCAGTGAGTCGCGCGCGGATCGACTGCCTGCCCTGGAAGGTCGCTCACGCGACCCGCTGCTGCGGGCTACGCCTGCGTGGAGATCGGTCCTACCGGGACAGCAGGTCCGCGTCCTTCTTCTTCTGCAGCTCGTCGATCTGCACGATGTACTGGTCGGTGAGCTTCTGCACCTCGTCCAGGCCGCGCTTCTCTTCGTCTTCCGAGACCTTCTTGTCCTTGGCGAGCTTCTTCAGGCGATCGTTGGCCTCGCGGCGAACGACGCCGGACCGCGTTGCGGCTCTCCTCGGCCATCTTGTGCACGTGGCGGGAAAGCTCCTTGCGGCGCTCGTCGGTGAGGGGCGGCACGGGGATGCGGATGACCTTGCCGTCGTTGTTCGGATTGAGGCCGAGATCCGAGGCGCGGATCGCCTTCTCGATGGCCCCCATCAGCGTGGGGTCGAACGGCTGCGCGACGATCAGGGCCGGCTCGGGCACCGACAGCGTCGCCACCTGGTTCAAGGGCATCCGCGTGCCGTAGGCCTCGACGTGCACGGGGTCGAGGATGCCCGTGGACGCCCGGCCCGTGCGCACGCCGGCCAACTCGTGCCGGAGGTGCTCGATGGCCGCGGTCATCCGCTTCCTGGCTTCCGCGTTCAGGCTCTTGAGATCGTTCACATCCATGTGTCAGCTCCGACAGAAGGGTGTGGAGGTCAGCCAGCCGTGACGAGCGAGCCGATGGCCTCGCCGAGAACGGCCCGCTCCAGGTTGCCGGGCGTCCGCAGGTTGAAGACGACGATCGGCATCCGGTTGTCCATGCACAGGGAGATGGCGGTGGCGTCCATTACCTGGAGGCCGCGTTCGAGGACCTGCAGGTACGAGATCGTCTCGAACCGGGTCGCCTCGGGGTGCTTCACCGGGTCCGCCGTGTAGATTCCGTCCACCTTGGTGGCCTTGAAGATCACCTCGGCCTTGATCTCCATCGCGCGAAGGGCCGCGGCGGTGTCGGTGGTGAAGTAGGGGTTGCCGGTGCCGGCCGCGAAGATGACCACGCGGCCCTTTTCGAGGTGACGCTCGGCGCGGCGCCGGATGAAGGGCTCGGCCACCGCCCGCATCTCGATTGCGGTGACGGTGCGCGTCACCACGCCCTCGTGCTCCAGGGCGTCCTGCAGCGCCAGGGCGTTGATGCAGGTGGCGAGCATGCCCATGTAGTCCGCGGTCGCCCGGTCCATGCCGCGTGCGCTGGCCGCCACGCCGCGGAAGATGTTGCCGCCCCCGATCACCAGCGCGACCTCCACGCCGAGCCGCCGCACCCCGGCGACGTCGCGTGCGATCTGCGAGGCCACGGCCGGATCGATCCCGAACGACTGCTCGCCCATCAGGGCTTCACCCGACAGCTTGAGGAGGATGCGGCGGTAGGCGGCCGAGCGGGCGGGTTCAGGCATACAGACGCCGATTATAGAATGCAAAATGCAAAATGCAGAATGCAGAATGGAAGACCGACAGGGCCTTTGCATTCTGCATTGGGCATTCTGCATTCCCGCCGAAGCTCCCGGTCGCCGCCGGGAGCGAAGGCGGCTACTCCGCCAGTTCCCCGAGCTTGAAGCGGGCGAAGCGCGAGACGGTGATGTTCTCGCCGGTCTGGGCCACGGCGGCCGCCACCATCTGGTGCACCTTCACGGCGCCGTCGCGGATCGACGGCTGGTCGAGGAGGCAGACCCGCTCGTAGAAGGCGCCGAGCTTTCCCTCGACGATCTTCTCGATCACGTCGGCCGGCTTGTTGGAGCCGGCGAACTGGGCGCGGGAGATCTCCTTCTCCTTCGCGAGCTCCTCGGCCGGCACCTGCTCGCGGCTGACGTACTTCGGGTCGGCCGCGGCGATCTGCATCGCGAGCTCCTTCACCAGGGTCTGGAAGCCCTCGGTGCGCGCGACGAAGTCCGACTCGCAGTTGACCTCCACGAGCACGCCCACCTTGCCCCCGAGGTGGATGTAGCTGTTCACCATGCCCTGGCGGGTGGCCCGGCCGGCTCGCTTGGCCGCCTGGGCGAGGCCGCGCTTGCGGAGGACGGTGATGGCCTCCTCGATGTTGCCGCCGGTCTCGGTGAGGGCGTTCTTGCACTCCATCATGCCCGCGCCGGTCCGCTCGCGGAGGGTCTTGACCTGTTCTGCCGTGATTGCCATCGAGATGCGCTCCGGTGCGCCGCGCGGGTGGCGCGCGGCCGTACAGAAAAACCGCCGGCCCGTGACGCCCGGCCGGCGGGGTGGAAAGACGAAGGGCGACCGCGCTAGGCGGAGGCCGCCGGGGTCGAGGCGTGCTCGGGGCGCGGGCGGCGCACGTTGCGGGCGCCGCGCTGGGCGTCGGCGGCCTCGTCCGCGGCCGACTGGGCCTCGGCGTGAATCGACTCCCGCAGGCCGCGGCCGCCGATGATCGCGTCCGCGAGACGCGAGGCGAACAGCCGGATCGCGCGCAGGGCGTCGTCGTTGCCCGGGATCACGTAATCGACCTCGTCCGGGTCGCTGTTGGTGTCCACGATGCCGATGACGGGGATCTTGAGCTTGCGCGCCTCGTCGACGGCGATCTTCTCCTTGTGGGTGTCCACGACGAAGATCGCGTCGGGCAGCCGCGACATCAGGCGGATGCCGTCCAGGTTCTTCTGGAGCTTCTTCTTCTCCTTCTCGATCCTGGCGATCTCCTTCTTGGAGAGCGACTCGTAGCGCCCGTCGGTCGCCATCGCCTCGAGTTCCTTGAGGCGGCCGAGGCTGCGCTGGATGGTGGAGAAGTTGGTGAGCAGGCCGCCGAGCCAGCGCTGGTTCACGAAGAACATCCCGCTGCGCTGCGCCTCCTCGGCGATCGCGTCCTGCGCCTGGCGCTTGGTGCCGACGAACAGGACCGTGCCGCCGTCCGAAGCGATGCGGGTGATGAACTCCTCGGCCTCCCGGAACAGCTTCGCCGTCTTCCCGAGGTCGATGATGTAGATGCCGTTCCGTTCGCCGAAGATGAACGTCTTCATCTTCGGGTTCCAGCGCTTCGTCTGGTGCCCGAAGTGAACGCCCGCCTCCAGCAGGTCTTTCATCGCGATCCCGGCCAAGCTCCCTCCACGTCCAGTATGGGACAAAGAATCGAGGTTAACGTTTGCTGAACTGGAACCGCTTGCGCGCCCCAGCCATCCCGTACTTCTTCCGCTCCTTGGCGCGCGAGTCGCGCGTCAGGAGGCCTTCCTTCTTCAGGCGCCCGCGCAACTCGGCGTTGTACTCCACCAGCGCGCGGGTGATCCCGAGCCGCACCGCGCCCGCCTGGCCGGCCACGCCGCCGCCCGCCACGGTCGCGAGGATGTCGAACTTGTCGGCCGTTTCAGTGAGCAGCAGGGGCTGCCTGACCTGCACGCGCAGGGCCTCGGTGGGGAAGTAGTTGTCGAACTCGCGGCTGTTGACGGTGATGCTGCCCTTGCCGGGCCGGAGGAACACGCGCGCCGCGGAGGTCTTGCGTCGTCCCGTCCCGTAATACTGGATGACTGCCACTTAGGCCACCTTGAACTGGGTTGGTTTCTGCGCCGCGTGCGGGTGATCCGCGCCGCGATACACCTTCAGCTTGCGATACATGGCATCGCCGAGCTTGGTCTTCGGCAGCATGCCGCGGATCGCCTCTTCCACCAGCCGTACCGGGTTCTTCTGCCGGACGTCCTTCGCGCGCTCCTCGCGCAGCCCACCCTCGTACCCGCTATGGTAGCGATAGAGCTTCTGGTCGTCCTTCCGGCCGGTCAGCTTCACCTGCGCGGCGTTGATCACGATCACGTGGTCGCCGGTATCCAGGAAGGGGGTGTAGGTGGGCTTGTGCTTGCCCTGCAGCAGCTTCGCCGCGACCGTCGCGATCCGTCCGAGGACCAGGCCGCCGGCGTCGATGACGTGCCACTGCCGTTCGATGTTATCCGTACTTGCCGTAAACGTGCGCATTGAGCGTTCCCTGTAGGTGACTTTGATACGACGGCAAACCCTAATCTTACCGACGCCGGCAGTTGGTGTCAACAGAATGGCTCAGGAACCTCAATCGTCGTGCCAGGGGTGTCAGGGAATCGTCGTGCCAGAAGGGCCGGGGGGGCTCGAGGTGCCGATGCTCGAGGTGCCGATGGGCGCCAGGAGCGCAAACGGCCCTGTCGGAACTTTGACGCCCCTCTGGCCTCGGCGTGACCCGGGCAACCTCCGGCAACCGCACCAGGGGCACCTTCAGCACCCCCGCACCGGCACCGCCAGCACCTTTGGCACTGCCAGCACGCCAGGCACCTCGTCCTTTCACCCCGGGCACCTCGTCCGTAAGACGTTTTTCGTGCAACCTGTCCTACCTCAGCACAGTGACCGATAACAGGTTTGCGACTCGGGCAAGGCGGATGACGGTTCTGTGATCGGCCCGCCAAAGCTGTGCGGGAACTGCCAAGACCCCCTGCCGGAGGCATGGCAGTTTCGACCCGGAATCGTTGGCAAATCAGGCATTTCCGGCGGCTCAGCCGTTGGCACCCGGCTTGCGGAATGGTCGGGTCGGCAGACGGCGGGGGAACGCGGCAGGGCGTTCCGGCGAGCCCCGCCTGCAGGGTCCGGCACAGGGGCGTGCACGAAATTGACACACCCCAACCGTTCTGTTAGGTTGAGCCGGCCCGCATCCGCTCCACGAAGACTCGCAGAAGAGGACATCGCGTGTTTGGCAGACCCAGGCCGGTTGTTGGTCTCGACATCGGCTCCAGCGCGGTCAAGGCCATCGAGCTGAGGCCGTCGGGACGCTCCTACAAGGTGGTCGCCTTCGGCATCGAGCCGATCCCGGGCGACACCATCGTCGACGGCGCCATCATCGACGCCGGCGCGGTAGCCGACGCGGTCCGGCGGGTCCTCGACGGCAGCCGCATCAAGACGCGCGAGGTGGTCGCCTCGCTCTCGGGCAACTCGGTCATCGTCAAGAAGATCAACCTGCCCGTGATGACCGAGGCAGAGCTCTCCGAGTCGATCTACTGGGAGGCGGAGCAGTACATCCCCTTCGACATCCAGGACGTCAACCTCGATTACCAGATCCTCACCCCCGCCGCTTCGGCGGACTCCCGGGGAGGGATGGAGGTCCTGCTCGTCGCGGCCAAGAAGGAAAAGATCAACGACTACACCGAGGTGATCCGGCAGGCCGGCCGCATCCCGATCGTCGTGGACGTCGACGCCTTCGCGGTCCAGAACGCCTTCGAGGCGAACTACGACGCGGACCCCGGGGCGGTGGTCGTCCTCATGAACGCCGGCGCGAGCGGCGTCAACATCAACATCATCAGCGGCGAGCAATCGCTGTTCACGCGCGACATCTCGATGGGCGGCAACGCCTACACCGAGGCGGTGCAGAAGGAGCTGAGCCTGCCCTTCGAGACCGCCGAGCGCGCGAAGCGCGGCGAGGCCGTGGATGGCGTGCACCGTGACGACGTCCGGCCGATCCTCCGGTCGGTGACCGAGAACCTGCTGCTGGAAGTGCAGAAGACATTCGACTTCTTCAAGGCGACGGCCGCCTCCGAGCGGATCGACCGGATCCTCGTCAGCGGCGGCACCTCCCGCATCGACGGCTTCAGCGACCTGCTCGCCGACCGGTTCGGCGCGCCCGTGGAGCCCTTCGACCCGTTCCGGAAGGTCCAGTTCGACGCGAAGAAGTTCGGGGTCGAGCACCTGGCGGATGTCGCGCCGACCTCGGCGGTGGCCGTGGGCCTGGCGCTCAGACGGGCGGGCGACCGATGATTCGAATCAACCTCCTTGCCGTCGAACGCGAGCGCGCGAAGCGGCGCCCCGCCACGGGCCTGCAGGCCACCCAGCAGAAGATCACGCTGGCCTGCAGCCTGATCCTCGTGCTGGCCGGCCTTGGCGTCGGCTGGTGGTACTGGTCTCTCGACAAGCAGTCCGACCGGATCGAAGAGGACATCGTCGGGAGCCAGCGCGAGACCGAGCGGCTGCGCACGCTAATCCAGCAGGTGCAGCAGTTCGAGGCGCGCCGGGCGCAGCTGCAGCAGCGGGTCGGCCTGATCGAGGAATTGCGGAGGGGGCAGGGCGGTCCGGTGCGCCTGCTCGACGAGATCAGCCGCAGCCTCCCCGACATGCTCTGGCTCACCGAGGTCAAGCAGGCGGGCAACGAGCTGACGATCGGGGGGCGGTGCACCACGCTCACGGCGCTCTCGGACTTCGTCGGCAACCTCGAGCTGGGCGGGTTCTTCAAGAAACCCGTGGAAATCCTGGACAGCCAGGTGGACCAGACGCGGACGCCGGGCGGCGTGGACCTGATCCGGTTCTCGATCAAGGCGACCATCGATACGCCCGGGAGCGGGCAGTAGGCCCGGACGGCGGGAGCCCGGGGGAGAAAGGCGAGTCGTGGCTGTCACACTGACCAAGCTGCCGTGGTATGGACAGATCGGGGCGTTCCTGGCCCTCTCGGCCGCCGGCGTCGGCGTCTTCTACTACCTGTACGTCGGGCCCAAGCAGACCGAGATGCGGGAGCGGCAGAAGAAGCTGGACACCCTGCAGGCCGACATCCGCAAGAGCCAGGCGATCGCGCAGCGCCTCCCGCAGTTCCGGGCCGAGGTGAGCGAGCTGGAGATTCGCCTCGAGACCCTCAAGAACGTGCTGCCGGAGGAGAAGGACATCGGCGACCTGCTGCGGCGGCTGCAGACCCTCGCGGTGCAGTCCAACCTCACGATCCGGGGCTTCAAGCCCGGCGGCTCGCCCGTGACCAAGCCGCTGCACGCCGAGTTCCCGTACAACCTGTCGCTCGACGGCGCCTACCACAACCTGGGGATCTTCTTCGACCGCGTGAGCAAGTTCCCGCGCATCATCCACATCGGCAGCATCTCGATCAAGGGCAAGGACGCGCAGCAGCAGGAGCCGAACTCGACGATCACGGCCGACTGCGTGGCCACCACCTTCGTGCTGCTCGAGAACGCGCCGCCGCCGGCTGCCGCGGGCAAGCCCGGGGCGCCGGGGCCGGCGGTCCGGCCCGCCGGCGGGCCGGGAGGTGCGCGATGAAGGGGACGGTCATGACGCGTGGATGGCGAAGCGGCGTCGCCCTCGCGGCCGCGTGCGCGGCCTTCTCGATCACGGCGGGGGCGCAGTCGGCGCCGGCGAAGAAGCCCGCGAGCCAGCCCCCGGTCGCACCCGCGGCGGCCCCGGCCCCGGCGCCGCTCGAGGCCTATACCTATCGCTCCGAGGGACGCCGCGATCCCTTCGTGAGCCTCGTGAATCGTGGCGTGGAAGCTCCCAAGGGCAGCAAGGGCGCGGGCGTCGCGGGCCTGTTCGTGGGTGACATCACGCTGAAGGGCATCGTGCAGAGCCGGGGAGCCTACCTGGCCATCGTGCAGGCCCCCGATGGAAAGCGGCCATTCATCGTGCGCGTCAACGAGCGTTTCGCGGACGGCGTCGTCAAGGCGATCACCGCCGACAGCCTGCTGATCCTCCAGGAGGTGACCGACCCGTTGTCGCTCACCAAGCAGCGGGAGATCCGCAAGACGTTGCGGGCGGTCGAAGAGGTCAAGTAGATGCGGCACAACTGGACACACGGGACAGGGGCCGGGCGGCGACGGACGGAGCCGGTGGCGGGCCGCGGGAGGGCCCCCTGGGTGGCGCTCGCCGTCGTTCTCGCGGCAACGGTGGTGGTTGGCAGCGTCGCCCCGCCGGGGGACGCGCCGCCCCGGGCGCGGCTGAGCGAGATCTCGGCGATGGCGGGCCCCGGCGGCACGTCGGTGCGCATCGAGGCGTCGGAGCCGGTCGCGTACGTCACGACGCGACCCGATCCGATGACGCTCCTCGTTGACCTCCGGCACGCGACGGCGACAGGCGCGGTCAACCGCGTCCCGGCGTCCGCGGTCGGGGGCGTGGCCGCCGTGACGCTCGAGGACGCCACCGCGCCGGACGGCACGGCTGTCGCCCGCGTGCGCGTGATGCTGGCCTCGCCGGGCGAGCCAAAGGTGCGGAGCGAGCGGAACGTCATCCACGTGGACGTGGCTGACGATCGCGCGCTGCAGGGGTCGCGCTCGACCGCGCCGGCCCCCGCGTCCACGGCCGCGGCGCCCGCGCCCGCGGGCGCGCCGCAGGCGGCCACGCGGATCGAGGCCATCCGGGCGGCCTCGGGGCCGCGGGGCGTCGAGGTGGCGCTCGTGGGCAACGGCCCCCTGGTGGCGACCTCCGCCGAACTCACCAAGGAGAAACCGATCCGGCTGGTGCTGGACTTCGCGGACGTCCGGCCCGGCGTGCCGGCGGTGACCCAGGTGGGGAAGGGCGTGGTGCAACGGGTGCGCGTCGCCATTCACCGCCCGAAGCCTCTGCTGACCCGGGTGGTGTTCGACTTGACCGAGGAAGTGCCTTACCGGGTGCAATCTTCGGGAACCGACCTGAAGGTGCTGTTCGGCGACGCGGCCGTGAAGGCCGAGGCGAGCCCCGCCCCGGCGCCTCCCGCTGCGCCGGCCCCGGCCCCCACGCCGCCCAAGCCCGCTCCGGCGCAGGCCCAGGCCGCGCCGGTGACGCCAGCCCCGCCGCAGGCGGCGCCGCAGACGCCGACCGCCACCCCGCCGGCCGCCGTGCCGACGTCGGTGATCGGCTCGACCCAGCAGGCGGGCGCGGGTCCCCGTCAGTACGCCGGCCACCCGATCAGCCTCGACTTCCAGGGAGCGGACCTGCGCTCCGTGCTCCGCACGTTCTCGGAGATCAGCGCGCTGAACATGGTCATCGACCCGGCCGTCTCCGGGACGGTGGATGTCGCCCTGCGTGACGTCCCCTGGGACCAGGCGCTCGACATCATCCTCCGGGCCAACAAGCTCGGCTACGTCGTCGACGGCACGATCGTCCGAATCGCGCCGCTGACGGTGCTCTCGGACGAGGAAGGGCAGCGGCGGAAGCTGGCCGATGAACAGGCGCTGTCGGGTGACCTGAAGGTCATCACGCACGCCCTCAGCTACGCGCGCGCCGAGGACCTGAAGGAGCTCCTGCTGCGGTCGGCCCTGACCAAGCGCGGGGAGGTGCAGTTCGACCCGCGCACGAACACGTTGATCATCCGCGACCTGCCCGCCGCGATCGAGACGGCCACCGGCCTGCTGCAAGCGCTCGACAAGCCGCAGCCGCAGGTGGAGATCGAGGCGCGGATCGTCCAGACCAGCCGCGACTTCGCCCGGTCGATCGGCGTGCAGTGGGGCGTGTCGGGACGGATGAGCCCGGATCTCGGCAACACGTCGCCGCTCGCCTTCCCGAACCAGGGCAGCCTCAGCGGCCGCACCGGGGTGGTGCAGGGCGCCCCCGGCGACACGAGGGCCGTCGGCACGGCGGTTGACCTGGCGGTGCCGGCGGCGAGCAGCGCCATCGGCCTCGCGCTCGGTTCGGTGAACGGGGCGTTCAACCTCGACGTCGCCCTCTCGGCACTGGAGCGGACGGGCAAGGGCCGCATCCTCTCGCGCCCGCGCGTGTCCACGCAGAACAACCAGGAAGCCGAGGTGATGCAGGGCACGCAGATCCCGATCCAGACGATCGCGAACAACACGGTGACGGTCACCTTCAAGGACGCCGCGCTGACGCTCAAGGTCACGCCCCAGATCACCGCGTCGAACACCGTCATCATGAAGATCACGCTCGAGAACGCGTCGCCGGACTACACGCGGCCGGTCGGGCCGAGCCAGATTCCGCCCATCGACACGCAGCGTGCGATCACCACCGTGCTCGTGCGCGACGGGGAGACGACGGTCATCGGCGGCATCGAGGTGAGCCGCGAGCAGGCGGCGGTGTCGGGGACGCCGGGGCTGAGCCGGATCCCCCTGCTGAAGTGGCTGTTCAAGCGCGACTCGGTCTCCGACGAGAGCCGCGAGCTGCTGATTTTCATCACGCCGAGGATCGCGAAGCTGTAGGACCGCGGCTCACGGCCGGTCCAGCGAGGGCACTGAGATGACTTGCAGGCGATATCGACAGGCGGCGGGTGTGGTCCTGGCGGCGGCGCTGGCGGCTTCGTGCGGCGAGACCGCGCAGCAGGGGCGTTCGCCCGCCTATCTCGTGATGGACAACCTGGCCGGGTCCTCCGGCGCCAAGCCGGAAACCGCAACCAACGTGCTGGAGTCGGACGTCATCACCAACGTCAAGGCGACGCTGGACGGCCAGACGGTGTTCGTCCCGACGGTCTTCGAGGACGGCGGCGAGGTGCTGCTGCACGTGGCCTTGAAGGACCCGGGCACGCCCAACGCGCCCTTCGAGCCGTCGCCGATGAACTTCGTGACGGTGGACCGCTACCGGGTCACGTACATCCGCGCCGACGGTCGCAACACACCGGGTGTGGACGTGCCGTACCCGTTCGACGGCGCGGTGACGGGGACCATCACCGGCGGGAGCAGCAAGCTGGGGTTCGTGCTGGTGCGGGCGCAGGCGAAAAAGGAAGCGCCCCTCCAGGCCTTGCAGGGGATGGGCGGCGCGCAGCTCATCTCCACCATCGCCGAGGTGACCTTCTACGGTAAGGACCAGGCGGGGAACGCGGTGAGCGTGACCGGCCGGATCAGCGTGAACTTCGCGGACTGGGGCGACCCGACCAGCTAGCGCGAGTGCGCGCGGACGTGGTGAGGGCAGGGCGAGGCCCTGCCCGGGTTGACCGTGGCCGTCGGGAGAAACCGGGGCAGATTCTATGGTGAGAGCATTGCGCACGTTCGCCGCCCTGCTGGCCGTTGCCGCCGCTGCGGGCTGCACGGTCAGTGATACCAACCCGCCGGCGCTCGCCGGGCCGTCCGAGCTGGGCCTGTCGCTCACGCTGGCCGCCACGCCGGACGTCCTCAGCCAGGACGGCTCGTCGCAGGCGACGGTCGTGGTCCAGGCCAGGGACTCGAACGGCCAGCCGGTGCGGAACCTCGGCCTCCGCGTGGAGATCACCCTGGGCGGCCGCCCTGCCGACTACGGGACGATTCTGCCCGGCAAGAACGTCAGCACGGGCAGCGACGGCCGGGCGACGCTCTGGTACACGGCTCCGCCTGCGCCCGTGCAGTCCGTGGACACCGGCGCCAATATCATCACCCTCGCCGTGACGCCGTCGGGGAGCGATTACCGCAGCGCCAATCCGCGCACGGTCGACATCCGCCTGGTGCCGCTCGGCGTCATCGTCCCGCAGGGCGGGCCGACCGCAGACTTCATCTTCGGTCCGCCGCTGCCTCGCGCCCTGGAGTTCGTGCAGTTCGACGGATCCCTCTCGACGACCGAGCCGGGCTCGACGATCGACGTTTACACGTGGAACTTCGGCGACGGCGATCCCCCGAAGGAGGTCAAGGGATCGTCGGCTACGACCCACGACTTCCTGAAGGCCGGCACGTACGCCGTTTCGCTGAAGGTGACCGACAGCGCCGGGCGTACGCACACGGTGACGAAGGCCGTTACGATCAGCTGAGCCTGAGGAAACCTCCTGTGGCGGATTCTGGTCGAATCGACGAGCTTCGGCGGCGGGTTGAAAAAGACCCGGCCTCGATTGCCTTCGCGCAGCTGGCCGAGGAGTACCGGCGGGCCGGGCGGGTGCGCGAGGCGATCGAGACCTGCGAGACGGGGCTGACCCGCCACCCGGGGTACCTCTCCGCGCGCGTCACCCTCGGCCGCGCGCTGCTCGAGATGGGCCAGCTCGACGCGGCCCAGGAGGAGTTGAAGCGGGTGCTGCGCACGGCGCCCGAGAACCTGGCCGCGCTGCGCGGGCTCGCCGAGATTCACCACCGGCGCGGCGAGCTCGCGGAGGCGCTGGCGCACTACCGCACGGCTCTGGAGTTTGCTCGACACGACGCCGAGCTGGAGCACGTTATCGGCGAGATCGCTGCGCAGCTCGAGCCGTCGGTCCGGGCCCCGAAAGTCGTGGACGGCCTCTCGTTCGAGGAAGCGGCGGCCGAGCTGCTGGCCTTCTCCTCGGGCAACGGCGACCAGGAGAGCGCGCAGCCGGCGTTCGCCGTGGCCGTTCCCGAGGGCTTCACGGACGCCGTCCCCGATCCCCTCGAGGACGTCTTCCCCGGGATGGCCGCAGATGCCTTCCCCGAGGTGCTGCCAGAGGCCTCCGCGGAGGCGCTGCCGGCCTCCCCCGAACCGGCGCCCTTAGCCTCGCCGGAGGCTACGGCTCCGGCGGACGAACCTCCAGGCGAAGCACGCCCCACGCTTGCGGGCGGTGAGAGCGGCGAAGAGGCGGACCGCCAGATTGCCGCGCTCGAACGGTGGCTCGAAGCCATCGTTTCGGAGCGCGAGAAGCGCAACGCGCCCTCCGCCTGACGCTCGTTTCTACCACGATGCCCACGAAGAACACGAAGACGCCACGGGTCTGCCCGATCGCACCCACCAAGAACATCAAGAACACCAAGAGAGAGAACGGCTGGGTTGCACTGCGTCGTTTTGGTATCATTGGCACTTCCGATCGAGCGCCAACGTCCACGGGCCGGAGTGCACATGATCAATATCGACGACGTCAGGCGGATCCTGGAGATGGCGAGGGAGCACGAGCTGAGCGAGCTGGAGGTCGAGAGCGAGGGGTTCCGCATCCGCATCCGCAAGGACAGCGGCGGGGTCGCCCACGTCACGACCATGCCGGCAGTGCAGCCGCTGGCGGCCGCAACGGCGGCGCCCGCTTCTGCCGCCCCGGCTCCGCTGACGGCGGCCCCGCCCGAGATCGAGCCCGACATGGAGCTGGCCGTGGTCACGTCGCCGATCGTCGGCACCTTCTATCGCGCGCCGGAGCCCAGCGCGGCGCCCTTCGTGCAGCCCGGCGACATCGTCCGGCAGGGTCAGACGCTGTGCATCATCGAGGCGATGAAGATGATGAACAACATCGACTCGGAGTACGAGGGGACGATCGTGAAGGTCTATGTCGAGAATGGCCAGCCCGTGCAGTACGGGGAGCGGCTCTTCGCGATCAAGACCCGCTGACGGCCGGCCGACGCCCCTCGACCTGGCTCGGGGCGCCCCGAGCCAAGTCGAAACCCGCTGCCAGCCGAGGGCTGCCAGCTGCCAGCTGCCGACCATGTTCAAAAAGATCCTCATAGCCAACCGCGGCGAGATCGCACTGCGCGTCATCCACGCCTGCCGCGAGATGGGCATCAAGACGGTGGCCGTCTACTCGGAGGCCGACGAGAACTCCTTGCACGTGCGCTTCGCGGACGAGGACGTCTGCATCGGGCCGCCCCGGCCCGGCCAGAGCTACCTGAACGTTCCGGCCGTCATCAGCGCCGCCGAGATCACCGGGGCCGACGCGATCCACCCCGGGTACGGGTTCCTGTCGGAGAGTGCGTATCTCGCGGAGGTGTGCGAGGCGTGCCACATCAAGTTCATCGGACCCGACCCGCGCGTGATCCGGCTCATGGGTGACAAGGCCCGGGCGCGGCGCGTCATGCGGAAGGCGGGCGTGCCGGTGCTGCCGGGCAGCGAGGGCATCATCGACAGCGAGGAGAAGGCGCTCAAGATCGCCAAGGACATCGGGTACCCGGTCCTGGTGAAGGCCACCGCCGGGGGCGGGGGCCGGGGCATGCGGGTGGCCACGCACCCGGCCGAATTCGGCCAGGCCTTCAAGACCGCGCAGCGCGAGGCCGAGGCGGCGTTCGGCGTCAAGGACGTCTACATCGAGAAGTACGTCGAGTCGCCCCGCCACATCGAGTTCCAGATCCTCGGCGACCACCACGGCACGGTGGTCCACCTCGGGGAGCGCGAGTGCTCCATCCAGCGCCGGCACCAGAAGTTGATCGAGGAGTCGCCCTCGCCGGCCCTGAGCGACAAGCTCCGGCGCAAGATGGGGAGCATCGTCGTGGACGCCGCGCGTGCCGTGCAGTACACGAACGCCGGCACCTTCGAGTTCCTCCTCGACCCGGACGGGAAGTTCTACTTCATGGAGGCCAACACCCGGCTGCAGGTCGAGCACGGGGTCACCGAGCTGGTGACCGGCGTGGACATCGTCAAGGAGCAGATCCGGGTCGCGGCGGGGGAGCGGATTCTCGTTCAAGCAGAGCGAGGTCACGTTCAGCGGTCACGCGATCGAGTGCCGGATCAACGCGGAGTGCCCGGACACCTTCGCGCCGTCGCCCGGCACGATTCACGTGTTCGCGCTCCCGGGAGGACCCGGCGTGCGGATCGACACGGCGGCGCACTCGGAGTGCACGATCTCCCCGGTACTACGACTCGATGATCGCCAAGGTGATGACCCACGGCCGCGACCGGCAGGAGGCGATCGCCCGGATGCGGCGGACGCTGGAGATGACGGTCATCGAGGGCATCAAGACCAACGTGCCGCTGCACCTGCGGATCCTGGCGGAGGCCGACTTCCAGGCCGGCCGCCTGAGCACGGCCTTCATGAACCGCTTCATGCAGAAGCCCGCCGCGCCCCCCACCCTCGCGCAGACGGGATGACGCAGGATTCAGGATTCGGGAGTCAGGATTCCGGTACGACGCACTTGATCCCTGACCCCTGATCCCCGATCCCGACCTCTGCATGCACCTATCACCGCTGTACGTCATCGTCGATGCCGACGTTGCCGCAAAGAGCGGCTGGACCGTGCCGTCGCTCGCCCGGGCCTACCTCGAGGGGGGGGCACGCCTCCTGCAGGTGCGCGCCAAGGGCGCGGGCAGCGCCGACTGCCTGGCGCTCTGCGAGGAGGTGGTAGCCCTCGCCCGCGCCTTCGATGCCAGCGTGCTCGTCAACGACCGGGCGGACATTGCCGCGCTGGCGGGAGCGGCGGGGGTTCACGTGGGCCAGGAGGACCTGGGTCCGCAGGCGGTGCGCCGGGCGTTTCCGGCCATTGGCCTCGTCGGGCTCTCCACGCACACCGTCGCCCAGATCGACGAGGCGGTTGGCCAGCCGATCGATTACATCGCGGTGGGACCCGTGTTCCCGACCGGGACGAAGGACACCGGTTACGTGCAGGTTGGGCTGGGACTGGTGCGACGGGCCCGGGAGGCCTCCGGCGCGGCCGCTGCTGCCGTCGGCGGGCGACCTCGGCCGGTGGTGGCGATTGGCGGCATCACCCTCGAGCGGGCACCGGCCGTGATCGACGCCGGCGCCGATTCCGTCGCGGTGATCTCGGACCTCCTCGCCGGCGGAGATCCGGCCGGCCGCGTCCGGGCATACCTTGCCGCGCTCACCCGATAACCCTCCTGCCGGGAATTCCGTACAATCGAACGGGGTTCTTCCAATAATGGATAGGTGTGTCGCGCGCGCGGCTGTCTCCTTCAACTGACCATGGACAACACCCTGCTCTTTCCCTTCTACCACTACTGGTGGCTCTACGCGGCCTTCACCGGGTTCGTCCTGCTCCTCCTCGCGCTCGATCTGGGGGTCTTCCACCGGCATGCGCACGTGGTGTCGTTCCGCGAGGCCACCACGTGGAGCATCGTCTGGGTCACGCTCTCGCTGGCGTTCAACTACGCGTTCTATCTCTACGCGGGCTGGACGTTTCCGGCTGACGAGCGCCTGCTCGCCATTCCCGGGTTCGACCCGGCCGCGTCGGCGCGGCAGGTGGGGCTGGAATTCCTCACCGGCTACATCGTCGAGAAGTCGCTGGCGGTCGACAACATCTTCGTCTTCGTCGTCGTCTTCAACTACTTCGCCATCCCGGCGATTTACCAACACCGCGTCCTGTTCTACGGCATCCTCGGCGCCCTGGTGTTCCGCGCGATCTTCATCGCCCTCGGGGCGGTGCTGATGCAGTACCACTGGGTGGTCATCCTGTTCGGCGCGTTCCTGATCCTCACCGGCGTGAGGCTGTTCTTCGCGCCGGAGAAGGAGATCCACCCCGAGAAGAACCCCGTGATCCGGCTGTTCACGCGGTTCGTGCCGGTGACGCCCTCGCTGCAGGGGCAGCGCTTCTTCGTGCGCCGTGAGGGGCGCCTGTGGGCGACGCCCCTTCTCGTGGCGCTGCTCTTCCTCGAGTTGAGCGACATCGTCTTTGCGGTGGATTCGGTGCCGGCGATCTTCGCGCTGACCAAGGAGCCGCTCATCGTCTTCACGTCGAACATCTTTGCGATCCTCGGCCTCCGCGCGATGTACTTCATGCTGGCCGGCGCCATGGACAAGTTCCACATGCTGAAGTACGGCCTGGCGATCGTCCTGGTGTTCGTCGGCTTGAAGATGGTGTGGCTCAACCAGGCCTTCGGCGGGAAGTTCCCCATCTCGTGGTCGCTCGCGATCATCCTCGGGGTGATCGGGCTCTCGGTGGCGGTGTCGCTGTACTTCCCGAAGGACCCGGAAGGTCACGAGCCGGCCGGGCGTGCCGACACGTAGGGCCCCGGGGTACGACGAGAGCGCAGCGAGGGGCTCTCGGGTGGGGCCGGCCGACAGCTGTCAGCGTGCAATGTCGGGCTGGCAGCGGACCGCGCGTGATCTACTGGTGGCTGCCTGTCCGCTGTCCGCCGTTCCTCCGCCACAGGAAGTACACCGGCAGGCCGAGAACGATGATGACCAGCCCCGGCCAGGTCGTGGACGTGCGGTAGGCGAACAGCACCACCAGGAGCGTGATGGCGCCGAGAATATACAGGGCGGGCACCACGGGGTAGCCGACGGCGCGGTACGGACGTTCGGCGTCCGGGCGCGTGGCACGCAGCCGGAAGATCCCGGCGATTGTCAGGATGTAGAAGATGAACGCGGCCGAGATCACGTAGTCCAGCAGGTCGTTGTACAGGCTTCCATACCTTCCAGTTGCCGGATCGTACGTGCGCGGCAGCACGAGCACCGACGCCCAGAGCCCTTGTAAGACCAGCGCCCACGCCGGGACCTTCGCCCGGTTCAGATTCCCCACGGCCCGGAAGAAGAGGCCGTCGCGCGCCATGGCGTAGTAGGCGCGGGCGCCGGCCAGGATCAGGCCATTGTTGCAGCCGAAGGTCGAGATCACGATGGCGATGGCCATGATAGTGACACCGAGTCCGGGGAACACGGTTTCCAGGCCGGCGGTCGCCACTCGGTCCCCGGGCGCGTGCTGGATGGCGTCGAGCGGCAGCATCACGAGGTAGGCGAGGTTCGCGAGCAGGTAGAGGCCGATCACAATCGACGTGCCCAGCGCCAGGGACAGCGGGATGTTGCGGCGCGGTTCCTTCACCTCGCCGGCGGTGAACGTGATGTTGTTCCAGGCGTCGGAGGAGAAGAGCGACCCGGTCTGAACCACGCAGATCGCGATGAAGAGGCCGAACACCGAGGTTGCGTCGAGCCCGGGCGCGACGGGCTCGAGGCCGCGGGGCGTCCAGAAGTTCCCGAAGTTGTCGGCGACGGCGGCGGCGTGGCGCCCGAGCAGCAGACCCACGCCGATGAGCAAGGCGAGCGCAACGGTCTTCGCGCTCGTGAAGACGTTCTGGATGGCCTTGCCGTAGTCCAGCCCGCGCGTGTTGCTCCACGTCAGCAGCGCGATCGACGCGATGCCCACGAGCTGCGCCGTGGACAGCGAGAAGGCGTATCGCGGCGACAAGTGGACGATTGGGATGATGTAGCTCGACTCGGAGACCCAGGGCACGAGCACGCCAAGGTACTTCGCAAAGCCGACGGCGACAGCCGCGATCGTTCCAGTCTGGATGACCATGAAGAGGGTCCACCCGTACAGGAAACCGGCCAGCGGCGAGAACGCCTCGCGGAGGTAGACGTACTGGCCCCCGGCGCGCGGCATCATCGCGGCCAGCTCGCCGTACGACAAGGCGGCCGTGATCGTCAGGACTCCGGTCACCACCCAGGCGACCAGCAGCCAGCCGGGGCTGCCGAGCCGGCGGGTCATGTCGGCGGACACGATGAAGATCCCCGAGCCGATCATCGACCCGACGACGACCATCGTGGCGTCGAACAGGCCGAGGCCGCGCTTGAACTCGGTGTCCAGTGTAGTGGCCGTCTTGGCCGTCGGTTCGGATGCCGTCATGGATCGCATCTCCGGTCGGGCGGGGGCTCCGGCACTCGCCCGGCTTCTGCCTCGCGAGCGTCGCGTCAGCGCTGTTTCTGCCAGTAGAGGTAAGCAGGTACGCCGGCGGCGATGATCGCCAGGCCGCCGATGGCGTTCCACGGCTGCGTGATCAGCGTGCTCAGGGAGATGTAGAGGGCTGCCACCACGAAGACGATGGGCGTGACCGGGTAGCCCCACGTGCGATACGGCCGCGGCAAGTCGGGCCGGGTCCTGCGGAGCACCATGACCGCGGCGACCGTCAGGCCAAAGAAGATCCACTGGCCGAAAACCACGTAGGTGGCGAGCTGCTCGAACGTCCCCGTTACGCTGAGGACCGCCGCCCACGCCCCGGTTGCCAGGATCGAGATGTGCGGCGTCAGCAGCTTCGGGTGCACGTCCGCGAAGCGCTTGAAGAACAAGCCGTCGCGCGACATCGCGTAGAACACCCGTGGAGCCGTCAGGATGTTGCCGTTCGCCGCGCCCGCGATTGAGAAGAGGATCACCGCCGCGATGATGGTGGCGCCGACCGGGCCAATCGCCAGGTTCATGGCGTCGGCCGCAATCCGGCTCGACTTGGCCACCTCGCCGGCGGGGAACACGTACAAGTAAGCCAGGTTGGTCGAGACGTAGAGCACGATGACGGCGAGCGTGCCAATCAGCAGGCCGAGCGGCACGTTGCGCTCCGGGTGGCGCACCTCGCCGCAGCTGTAGCTGACCGCCTCCCATCCCTTGTACGCCCAGAGGGCCAGCACCAGCGCCGCGCCGAAGTTCGCCACGATGCCGCCCCCGAAGCCCACGGGTGCGGGGTTGACGAAGTTGGCGGTGTTCCCGGTGGCGAACAGAAACACCACCACGGACACGGCGATGATGGCCCCGAGCTTGATGAACGTCAGCAGGTTCTGGAGCGCTGCGCCGTACCGGACACCCAGGATGTTCACGCCCACCAGGAAGGCGATGAGGGCCAGCGCCACCAACTTGGTCGCCAGGGGCGACAGCGGCACGAAATAGGGCAGGTAGCGGGCCGAGAAGGCCACCGCCAGCGTCGCAACGGCGCCGCTGTCGATCACGAAGAACAGCGTCCAGCCGAAGAGGAACGCGATCAGGCGCCCGTACCCTTCCCGCAGGTAGATGTATGCACCGCCGGCCTCGGGGTACGCGGCCCCGAGTTCGGCGAAGGCCAGGGCGCCGAAGAAACTCAGCACCCCGCCGACCACCCACACCGCGAGGATCAGCTGCGGCGACAGCACCAGGCCGGCGATGGCGTTCGGGGCCACGAAGATCCCCGACCCGATGACCGACCCAATCAGGATCCCGATGACCGACGTGAAACCCAGGACGCGGGGAAGCTGTGGCCGGGAGGTCGCGACTGCCGCTGGATCTCGCATGGGGTTGGCCTTCCTCGCAGGCAATTGGGGACCGCAAGAGGCGCCGTCCGGGCCGGCACCTCCTGCGCCAGTGACCGGATCAGATGCTGGTGCCGGCTCGCAGCCGCTCGCGCACCTTGCTGTGGTGCATGCTGTAGGTGAAGTAGATGAGCAGCCCGAGGGCCATCCAGATGATCAGGCGCAGCCAGGTGTCGAACGGCAGCCCGTACATCAGGTACGCGCACGACAGGATGCCCAGGATCGGCACGACCGGCGAGAACGGCGTGCGGAAGGGCCGTGGCAGCTCGGGCCTGGTCTTGCGGAGCACGAGGATCCCGGCGCAGACGATCACGAAGGCGAACAGTGTGCCGATGCTGACGAGCTCGCCGAGGATGGCAATCGGGACCAGGCCCGCCACCAGCGCGACGGCGACGCCCGTCACGATCGTGGTGATGTAGGGCGTGCGGAACTTCGGGTGAATCTTCGCGGCCCACGGCGGGAGCAGGCCGTCGTTCGCCATGGTGTAGAAGATGCGCGGCTGGCCGAGCAGCATCACCAGCACCACCGAGCTGAGGCCCGCGATGGCGCCGATCTTGATGATGGGGGCGAGCCACGTCAGGCCGGTCGCGTCCACGCCCACGGCGATCGGATCGGGGACGTTCAACTCGGTGTAGGGCACGATGCCCGTGAGCACGAGCGCCACCACGATGTACAGGATCGTACAGATGACGAGGGAACCGAGGATCCCGAAAGGCATGTCTTTCTGCGGGTTCTTCGCCTCCTGCGCTGCGGTGGACACCGCGTCGAACCCGATGTAGGCGAAGAAGACGACGCCCGCGCCGCGGACCACGCCGGTGAAACCGAACTGGCCGAACTCCCCGAGGTTCTGGGGGATGAAGGGGTGCCAGTTGGCCGTCTTCACGAACCCGATGCCGGCGACAACGAACAGCAGCACGACGGCGATCTTGATGAAGACGATCGCGCTGTTCACGTTCGCCGACTCGCGGATGCCCTTGACGAGCACGATCGTGACGAGGCCCACGATGATCATCGCCGGCAGGTTGATGATCGCCGTGGCGTGGGGCAGGGCGTCGAGCGCCTGCTGCGTGTACCGGCCGGCAACGTTCGCCGCCACCTCCCACTTGCCCGCAGTCGTCTCCACGAGCACCGTGCCGGGGGCGGCGACCAGTGCCGGCGGGACTGGAAAGCCCAGGTCGCGCATGAAGCTGACGACGTAGCCCGACCAGCCGACCGCCACGGTGCCGGCGCAGACGGAGTACTCCAGGATCAGGTCCCAGCCGATCACCCACGCCCAGAACTCGCCCAGCGTCGCGTACCCGTAGGTGTAGGCCGACCCGGCGACCGGGATCATCGAGGCGAACTCCGAGTAGCAGAGGCCCGCGAAGCCGCAGGCGACCGCGGCGAGGATGAACGAGAGGACGATGGCCGGCCCGGCGTACTGCGCCGCCGCCAGGCCGGTCAGGACGAAGATGCCGGCGCCGATGATGGCGCCGATGCCAAGAGTGATCAGGTTCGTCGGCCCGAGCACGCGCTTGAGCGAGTGTTCGCCGGTCTCCTGGATTTCCGACTTCAGCTGCTCGATGGACTTCGTCGCGAATAGTGACATCTCACCGGTCTCCTGAGCGTGTGCAGTTGGTATCGGACATCTCGCCGGAGGCAGGGCGGCAATCGGCGAATCATACACCTTCACGGCGCGCCAGAGCCATGCCGTACTGACGGCCGCTCTTGCCGGCGAGCCGTGAGTTGGGGGACAATCGCCGGGGGCTGACGCCCCGCGTTCCGACCGGACGCGTCGCCGGGCTGCCATGGAGGTTCCCCGCCGCCTTCGTCATCCCCGCCCACGCTGCGTGCGCCCCCCCGACCAGCGAACACCGGAGCTTCACGATATGCCCAGTCCCAAGCCAATCGGCGTCACCGAACTCATCCTGCGCGACGCCCATCAGAGCCTGATGGCGACCCGGATGGCCACCGAGGACATGATCCCGGCCTGCGAGGACCTCGACAATGCCGGCTTCTGGTCCCTGGAGTGCTGGGGGGGCGCCACCTATGACTCGTGCATCCGGTATCTCAACGAGGACCCGTGGTCACGGCTCCGGACCTTCAAGGCACTGATGCCGAAGACCCCCTTGCAGATGTTGCTGCGCGGCCAGAATCTCCTCGGTTATCGGCACTACGAGGATGGGGTCGTGGATCGTTTCGTGGACAAGGCGGCCGAGAACGGCATCGACGTCTTCAGGGTGTTCGACGCGCTGAACGACATCCGGAATCTCAGCCGCGCCATCGCCGCGGTGAGGCGAACCGGCCGCCACGCCCAGGGCGCGATCTCCTATACGACGAGCCCCGTCCACAGCGTCGAGAAGTTCGTGGCGCTGGCTCGCCGTCTCCGCGACCTGGGTTCGGACTCCATCTGCATCAAGGACATGGCGGCGTTGATCAAGCCGCAGCCTGCCTACGACCTCGTGCGCGCGATCAAGCTGGCGCTCGGCGAGGACTTCCGCGTGCACGTCCACGTCCACGCCACCACCGGGGTCACCCTCGTCAGCTTGATGAAGGCCATCGAGGCGGGGGCCGACTGCGTGGACACGGCGATCAGCTCGATGAGCCTGGGGCCGGGGCACAACCCGACGGAGTCGCTGGTCGAGATGCTGGAGGGCACCCCCTTCACGACGTCGCTCGACAAGGCCCGCCTCCTCCGGATCAAGGAGCACTTCGCCCGGGTGCGTCCCCGCTACGTGGAGTTCCTCTCCAATATCACGGGCGTGGAGACCGAGATCTTCGACTCCCAGATCCCCGGCGGGATGATCTCGAACATGGAGAGCCAGTTGAAGCAGCAAGGCGCGGCCGACCGGGTCAAGGAGGTGCTCGCCGAGGTGCCGCACGTCCGCAAGGACGCGGGCTACCCGCCGCTCGTCACCCCGTCCAGTCAGATCGTGGGGACCCAGGCCGTCTTCAACGTCATGATGGGCCGCTACAAGGTCATGACGGGTGAGTTCGCGGACTTGATGCTCGGGTACTACGGCGAGACCGACGCCCCCCGCGATCCCGAGGTCGTGGAGCGCGCCCACAAGCACGCCAAGAAGGGGCCGATCACCTGCCGTCCGGCCGACCTCCTGAAGCCCGAGTGGGAGGACCTGCGGGGCCAGGCCCTCGCGCTGCCCGGCTGCAACGGCGCCGACGAGGACGTGCTGACCTACGCGCTCTTCCCCCAGGTTGCGCCGAAGTTCTTCGCCAACCGGCACGAAGGCCCGAAGAACGTGGGGAAGGAGCCCGCATCGAAGGTCGCGCCAGCCGCCGTCCCGGCGGGGCCCGCGAGTGCCGAGACAGACCCCGGCCATGGCCCGGTGCGCAGCACCATCGCGTATTCGGTGACGGTGAACGGACACGCCCACAAGGTGACGGTGTCGCCGGCCTGAGCGGAAACGCCGGCATCCACCCCCGACTCGACGCGGAACGACGC
Source organism: uncultured Acidobacteriota bacterium (assembly GCA_963744445.1). Taxonomy (GTDB): domain Bacteria; phylum Acidobacteriota; class Vicinamibacteria; order Vicinamibacterales; family Fen-181; genus CAVUTP01. The sequence goes on along the minus strand of CAVUTP010000002.1, from coordinate 617,749 downwards.
TTATGACGATGGACGCGAAGCTGAAGGAACTGGAAGCGAAGCGCTCGGCCCTGATGCTGGGGGGCGGGCGGGAACGCATCGAGAAGCAGCACAAGTCCGGGAAATTGAGCGCGAGGGAGCGGGTCGACGCGCTGGTCGACCCCGGGAGTTTCCAGGAGTCTGGGCTCTTCGCGCGGCATCGCGCGATCGCCTTCGGCATGGCCGAGAAGGACCTTCCGGCCGACGGCGTCGTGACCGGTGCCGCAGCGGTCGGCGGCCGCCTCGTGCACCTGGCCAGCCAGGACTTCACGGTGGGCGGGGGAGCGGCCGGCGAGGTGCACTCCACGAAGATCGCCGACACGATGGAGATGTCCCTGAAGACGGGATCGCCGTTCATCTTCATCAACGACTCGGGCGGTGCGCGAGTCCAGGAAGGCATCGACAGCCTGTCCGGCTATGGGAAGGTCTTCTACACCAACACCAAGCTCTCGGGCGCGGTCCCGCAGATCTCGCTCATCTGCGGCCCCTGCGCGGGCGGCGCGGCCTACAGCCCTGCGCTCACCGACTTCATCATCCAGACGCGCCAGGCGCAGATGTTCATCACCGGCCCCCAGGTGATCAAGCAGGTGACGGGAGAGGTTGTGACTGCCGAGCAGTTGGGCGGACCCGACGCGCACATGACGCACTCGGGCGTAACCCACCTGATCGCGGAGAACGACCAGGACGCGGTGTTCCTGTGTCGCCGGCTCCTCAGCTTCCTGCCCAACAACAACCTGGAGGACCCGCCCGCGCTGCCCACCGACGGCAACGTGGACCCGAATCCCGAGCTGAGGGCCCTGGTCCCGGTATCGACGAAGCAGGCATACGACGTGCGCCGGGTGTTGAGTGCGGTCGTGGACGCCGGTGACTTCCTGGAAATCCAGGCTGGCTTCGCCCCGAACATCGTCATCGGCTTCGCCCGGGTGCTCGGCCGCTCGGTGGGGGTTGTCGCGAACCAGCCGGCGGTGCTCGCCGGAGCCCTGGACATCAACGCGTCCAACAAGGCGTCACGGTTCATTCGATTCTGCAACGCCTTCAACATCCCGCTGGTGACCTTCGTGGACGTGCCCGGCTTCCTGCCCGGGGTCCAGCAGGAATATGGCGGCATCATCAGGCACGGCGCGAAGATGCTCTTCGCCTACTCGGCCACCACCGTTCCGAAGATCACGGTGATCCTGCGGAAGGCGTACGGCGGCGCTTACCTGGCGATGTGCGGAAAGGACCTTGGCGCCGACCGCGTCTACGCGTGGCCCACCGCGGAGGTTGCGGTCATGGGGGCCGAGGGAGCCGCCGAGATCGTGTTCCGGAGCGAGATTGACGGCGCCAAGGACAAGGCGGGGCGCCGCCGCGAGCTGATCGAAGAGTACCGGGGTCATTTCGCGACACCGTACGTGGCTGCCGGGCGGCGCCTGGTGGACGACATCATCGACCCGGCCGACACGCGCCGGCACCTGGCCCAGTCGCTGGAGGCGCTGCACACCAAGCGGGAGCTGCGGCCGCCGAAGAAGCACGGGCTAATTCCGCTCTAGAGCCTCGGCGGGGGGATCGCGATGGCAGGGAAGAAGCCGAACGTGGGGAACGGGAAGAGCGCGGGCGCACGGATGGAGGCGCTGTTCGAGCGACTCGCGCAGCTGGAGGAGCGGGTACGTTCGCTGGAAGCCGAGCGGGACGCCGCGATGGGCGCGGCGGCGGCCTTCGCCCCGCCCGCCGCTATCTCGCCTCCCGCCGCCGCCCCAGGGACGCCAGCGCAGCGAACAGCGGTGGTTGCGGACCCGGTTCGCGGCGAAATCACCCCGGACATCCTCCTGGTCATCTCCGCCGCCGTTGCCGCGTTCCTCGGGGAGAGGGCTCACGTTCGACAGGTGAGGCTGCTCGCGTCGCCGGCCTGGGCGCAGCAGGGACGGGTGTCGGTGATGGCGTCGCACCGGTGGGCGGTGCATCGATCATAGGGACTGGCCGGGGCGGATGGTGGGCGTCGCCTCCCGCCTTTCACGTCGCATGCGAGCGAGGAACGCGTGAAGCTGAAGATCACCGTTGACGGCAAGCTATACGAGGTGGACGTCGAGGTGGCGCCGCCCGAGCACCCCATCCTCGGTGTCGGCGGCTACGTGCCGATGTCGCCGGTCAGGGTTCCGGCCCCGCCTCCGGGACCGCCGCTCCCCCCTCCGCCCGGAGCGGCACCGGCGGGCCCGCCGGTCAACGAGGAGAAGGTATGCCGGAGCCCGATTGCCGGCATCGTCGTTCGCCTCAACGCCCAGGCTGGGCAGCAGATCCAGGTGGGCGACCCGGTGCTCGTGCTCGAAGCGATGAAGATGGAAACCGACATCACCGCGCCGGTCGCGGGGAAGATCCGGACCATCAACGTCGCCGTCGGCGACAGCGTGCAGGGCGGGCAGGTGCTGGCCGAGTTCGAGTAGCCGGATGGGGGCAGCCAGGAGAGACGGATCCGGCGCAAGCGTGCCATCATAGGCGCAGATGCGGGAATCCCATTCCCATTTCCATTCAGGAAGCCTCCCGAAACTCACGCTGGCGGCCCTCGGAGTCGTGTTCGGCGACATCGGCACCAGCCCGCTCTACGCCCTCCGCGAGTGCTTCCACGGGCCGCACGCGGTCCCCGCGACGCACGACAACGTCCTGGGCGTGCTCTCGCTGGTCTTCTGGGCGCTCTTCGTCGTCATCTCCATCAAGTACCTGGCGTTCGTGATGCGGGCGGACAACCGGGGGGAGGGCGGCACCTTCGCCTTGATGGCCCTGATCCCGGCGCACTACCGGGGCCCCCGCAGCCAGGCTCTCCTGATCGGCCTCGGGTTGTTCGGCGCGTCGCTGCTCTATGGCGACGGGATCATCACGCCCGCCATCACCGTTCTCGGCGCCGTGGAAGGCCTGAATGTCGCGACACCGCTGTTCACCCCTTACGTGGTCCCTATCTCACTGGCCATCCTGCTCGGCCTCTTCCTGGTCCAGTCGCGGGGGACGGCGGCTGTTGGTGCGATGTTCGGGCCGGTGATGCTCGTCTGGTTCGCGGCCATCGCCGCCCTCGGGGTGAGGGCCGTGTGGAGCGCGCCGTCGGTGCTGGTCGCCTTCAACCCGATGCACGCGGTCCGGTTCTTCGCCGAGAACGGCTTGCACGGGACCGTGGTGCTGGGCTCGGTGTTCCTGGTGCTGACCGGTGGCGAGGCGCTCTACGCCGACATGGGCCACTTCGGGCGGAAGCCCATTCGGCTCGCCTGGTTCTTCGTGGCGTGGCCGGCGCTGATGCTGAACTACCTGGGGCAGGGCGCGCTCCTGCTCGCCAACCCGGACGCCGCGACCAACCCGTTCTACCGCCTGGCGCCGCCGCTTCTCCTCGTGCCCCTGGTGGTCCTCGCCACGTGCGCGGCCGCCATTGCGGCCCAGGCCCTCATCTCCGCGGTGTTCTCCCTCACCAGGAGCGCCGTTCAACTGGGGTACAGCCCGCGCATGAACATCGAGTACACGTCTGCCAGCCAGATGGGCCAGGTGTACGTGGGCTCGGTGAACTGGGCCTTGATGCTGGCCACGATGGTGCTGGTGATCGGGTTCGGCTCGTCAAGCCGGCTGGCCGCCGCCTACGGTATCGCCGTGACGCTGACGATGACGGTCACGACGATCCTGGCCTACGTGATCGCCCGGCAGGTGTGGGGATGGAGCCGGGCAGTCGCGGCGGTCGTCGGGTTCGTGTTCCTCGCCGTGGACCTGGCGTTCCTCGGCGCAAACCTCTTGAAGGTGCGTGACGGCGGATGGGTGCCGCTGGTGATCGCGGCGGTCATCTACACGCTCATGTCCACCTGGAAGCAGGGGCGCCGGCTGCTCGCCATGCGACTGACGGAGCGCGCCTACCCGCTCGACCGCTTTCTCGAACGGTTGACCCAGGAACGGCCCCTCCGCGTTCGCGGGACCGCGGTCTTCATGACCGGCAACCCGGGTACCGTGCCGCACCCGCTGCTCCACAACCTCGAACACAACAAGGTCGTCCACGAGCAGGTCGTCCTCCTGACCGTCACGACCGCCGAGGTGCCGCACGTAACGCGGGCCGATCGCGTGCGCGTGCAGCGGATCGCGGAGAACATCTACCGCGTCACGCTGACCTACGGCTTCATGGACGACCCCGACGTGCCGAAGGCCCTGCAGCGTGTGCCCAAGGACCACCCGCTGCGCATCGACCTCTCCGAAACGACCTTCTTCCTGGGGCTCGAGACCCTGCTGTCGACGGCGCGGCCCGGGATGTCCCGGTGGCGCGAAAACCTCTTCGCCTACATGTCGCGCAACGCACGCCGCGCTACGGCGTTCTTCCGGATCCCTCCGGACCGCGTCGTGGAAATCGGCATGCACGTGGAACTGTGATCGGCTGGGCACGGCACACGTCGTGCTGCTGCCTGGCGCCGCCGCTTCTGGCACCGCTCTGTCGGCGTTCCATTCGCGCGGCCGTCTGCTAGAATGCACTGCCCCGGACACGAGGTGAACCTGAATGACCGAGCACACGCACCCGGACGCCGCCCTCGAGGCACCTCCCCAGTCTGCGGTTCGAACCGCGCTGGCTGGTCTCATCGGTAACGTCCTGGAGTGGTTCGATTTCGCCGTCTACGGCTACTTTGCCACCGACATCGGCAAGCAGTTCTTCCCGCAGTCGGACCCGGTCGCGCAGCACCTGTTTGCTTTTGCCGTGTTCGCCCTGGGGTTCGTGGCCAGACCCGTCGGCGGCCTCGTCCTCGGCCGCGTGGGGGATCGCATCGGCCGGCGTGCCCTCCTGACGTTCTCGATCGCATTGATGGGCGCCGCGACCCTGGCCTTGGGGCTGCTCCCCACGTACGAGCAGATTGGGGTGGCGGCCCCGCTGCTGCTGGTGACGATGCGCCTGATCCAGGGGTTCTCGCTGGGCGGCGAGTTCACCGGGTCGATGGTCTACACCACCGAGAAGTCCTCGCCTCTGATTCGGGGACTCGTGAGCAGCTCGACGGCGGCCGGGACGACCATCGGCTTCATCCTCGGGTCTGCCTCGGCATGGTTGATCAACGCGTGGCTCCCGATGGAGCAGGTCTCGACGTGGGGGTGGCGGATCCCCTTCATCGGCAGCATCGTCTTCTGCATTGCCGGCTGGCTCCTGCGGAGGGGCATCTCCGAAACCGCCGAGGGCATGAAGGCCGCCGCGCAGCGGGCCCCGGTGTTCTCCTCACTGGTCGCCGACTGGCTGCCCATCGTGCAGACATTCGGCATCGTGGGCATGACCAACGCCGCCTACTATGTGACGTTCACGTACGTGGTCGAACGGCGGCGGAGCCTGATGGGTGAAGGGGGTGAAGCGTTCCAGCTGGCGAACACGCTGACGCTGTTCATCGTGTTGTTCGCGAAGCCGCTCGGCGGCTGGCTGTCCGACAAGCTCGGGCGCCGGCGGCTGATGATCGCGCTGACGGTTGCCATGATGGCCGCGATCTACGTGTCGATGCGCGCGATGCTCTACGGTTCGCCCGTGCAGTTCACGATGGGACAGGCCCTGCTCGCGGTGCCAATCGGCATGGCGCTGGGCCTGCAGGGGGCCATGGTCGTCGAGATCTTCCCGCTGCGCACCCGCGTGACGTCCATGAGTTTTGCCTACAGCATCACCCTGGCCCTGGCCGGCGGCACGGCGCCGCTCGTGTCGACCTGGCTGCTCGAGACCCTCGGCCAGCCGCACGCGCCGGCCTACTACATCATGTTGTACGGGGCCCTGGGCCTCGCGATCATGTGGCCGATGCGTGAGACCAATACGCGGGCCCTGGACGAGTAGTGTGCGACGAGTGAGCCGGCGTGCCGGGCGCGCGCCGGCTTGACCTCAACCACGCGGTGCACTAGTATCAATAATCGGCCTAATGAGCGCGGCACGAGCCGCGCGAAACGGGGGACCCAGCCCGGCGATCGGCGCCGGAGGGGCGCATCCGAACTCCTGCCTCGCACTTCCACCTGGCAGCCGCATCGGTAGGGAAGTCCAGTCCCGAGCCCGTCAGCTAACCTCGTCGGCCACTGGAAGGACCCATGGCTGCCGAAGGTTTCCGCGGCGCGGCGACAAGCCCCGCCGCCGGAACGCCTGCGTATCGCGTCGTGTTCGCTGCCCATCGTCGCTTCGACCCCGCTCGAGCCCCCCTGAGCGCCGTCAAGAGGACCCTACACGATCCCTCGCCATCGCGCCCTTCCTTACCCTCCGTGCCGGCCTGCGCCGGCGCGTTCCGGCGTCGTGTGCGCCAAGGAAGGAGTCTCGCGTGGACTGGGGATCCGTGTTCGACATCTCGTTCAATGCCAGCTTCCTGACTGCTGTCCTCAGCATCATCCTGATCGACCTCGTGCTGGCCGGCGACAACGCCGTGGTCATCGCGATGGCCGTGCGGAACCTTGCGCCGGACCAGCGCAAGCGGGGCATCCTGCTCGGCGCGGGCGCGGCGGTCTCGTTGCGCATCATCGCCACGTTCTTCGTCTCGCAGCTCCTGAATATCACGCTGGTGAAGCTCGCCGGCGGCGCGGCCATCCTCTGGATTGGCGTCAAGCTCTTCGTGGATGGCATGCCAGACGACGGAGCGAAGAGGGAGGCCAGGACCCTGTGGCAGGCGGTCAAGTTGATCGTGATCGCCGACATCACGCTGTCGATCGACAACATGCTGGCCGTCGGCGGCGCGTCGCATGGCAACCTGTTCCTGCTCCTGTTCGGGCTCACGGTGAGCGTGCCGTTCGTGGTGTTCACGAGCAACTTCCTGTCGCCGCCTCATGGACCGGTACCCGGCGATCATCGCCCTTGGCGCCGCGATCCTGGGCAAGGTCGGGGCGGATATGATCGTGACCGATCCGCTGGTGACCCGCCTGGTCCACGTGAGCAGGCCGGTGGAGTACGCGACGCAGGCGGCCGGCGCGGCGGGCGTGCTCCTGGTGGGGCGGTTGCTGATGGTGCGCGCGGCGCGGTGCGGCCCGACAGGACGCCGCGGCGACGGCCGGCGTTCCGGTGCCGGCCGGGCTTCGCGGCTGAACGGTACATTGAGGGAGAGGTGTCATGAACGGTGACCTGGCGCGCCTGCGTGAGATGCGGGAGAAGGCCCTCGCGGGGGGCGGCCCCCGGCGGATCGACGAACAGCACAAGCGCGGGAAGATGACGGCGCGCGAGCGGCTCGCGCTGCTGCTCGACGAGGGGTCGTTCCAGGAGATCGGCGCCCTCGCGACGCACAACTGCTCGGACTTCGGCATGGCGGCGCAGCGCTACCCGGGGGACGGGGTGGTGGCCGGCTTCGGGAAGATCAACGGGCGGCGAGTGGCCGTCTTCGCTCACGACTTCACCGTGCTCGGCGGATCGCTCTCGGTGGTGCAGTCGCAGAAGATCTGCCGCGTGCACGATCTCGCGATGGAGAGCGGCATCCCCCTGATCGGGTTGAACGACTCGGGGGGCGCGCGGATCCAGGAAGGCGTGCGGAGCCTGGCGGCCTACGGCGAGATGTTCACGCGCAACGTGCTGGCGTCCGGGGTCATCCCCCAGATCTCGGTCATCCTCGGCCCCTGCGCGGGCGGGGCGGTGTACTCGCCGGCCCTGACCGACTTCGTCATCATGACGGAGCAGACCAGCTTCATGTTCATCACCGGGCCGGAGGTCATCAAGGCCGTGACCGGCGAGCAGGTGAGCGCGGCCGATCTCGGCGGCCCGGAGGTGCACAACAGCCGGAGCGGCGTGGCGCAGCTGCTGGCCCTGGGCGAGCCGCAGGCCATCGAGCTGGTGAAGCTGCTGCTCTCGTACCTGCCGCAGAACAACGCCGAGGACGCGCCCCACGTCGTGCCGCACGACGTGGCGGACCGGATGGACGAGGGGCTCAACACCATTGTCCCCGCCTCGGAGAACGAGCCCTACGACATGCACGAGGTGATCGACGCGGTGTTCGACCGCGACAGCTTCCTGGAGATCCACCCGTACTTCGCGCGGAACGCGATCGTCGGCTTTGCCCGGCTGGACGGCCACTCGGTCGGCATCGTCGCGAACCAGCCGGCGCACCTGGCGGGCGCGCTGGACATCGACTCGAGCGACAAGATCGCGCGGTTCGTGAGCACGTGCGACGCGTTCAACGTGCCGATCGTGACGTTTGTCGACACGCCGGGCTACCTGCCGGGAGTGGACCAGGAGCACTACGGCATCATCCGGCATGGCTCGAAGGTGATCTACGCCTTCTGCCAGGCCACCGTGCCGAAGATCACGATCGTCACCCGCAAGGCGATGGGCGGGGCGTACGTGGCGATGTGCTCCAAGCAGATGCGCAGCGACCTCGCGTTCGCCTGGCCGAGCGCGCAGATTGCCGTGATGGGCGCGGTCGGCGCCATCCGGGTGCTGCGCCGGAAGGAACTGGCCGCGGCTGCCGATGCGAAGGCGACCGAGCGGGAGTTCGTGGAGGAGTACCACGACCGGTTCATGAACCCGTACATGGCGGCCGACACCGGGCAGATCGACGAGGTGATCGAGCCGCGTGAGACGCGACCACGGCTGGTGCGGGCGCTCGAGGTGCTGCGCACGAAGGTGCAGCAGAACCCGCCGAAGAAGCACGGGATCATCCCGATGTAGGGATATCAGGAGTCAGGATTCAGGATTCAGGGCTAGGTGATCGGTCAGCGGATCGAAACGCTGAGCAGATCACGCCGAGTAGATCACGCCGAGGGATCGGGTTTCAGGGGGTTGCTGTGATCGCGATGTGGGTGGGGTTCGAGTTGACGCTCTACGGGATGGGGCTGGTGTTCCTGCTCCTGGCCGTGCTGTGGGGGCTCATTGCGATGCTCATCCGCTTTGACACGCCCGAGGCGGTTGTCGAGGCGACGGAGCCGTCGCTGGAGGGGGCCGGGGCACCGGTTTCCGACGGCCGAACCGCGATGCTGGCGGGGGACGCCGCGGGGTTGGAGCCCGAACTGCTGGCAGCCGTTGTGATCGCGTGCCGCGCGCATCGCATGGCGCGGCGCAAGCAGGCCGCGCCCGAGATGCGAACCCACGTGCCGGGTTCGCTGCCAAGCCGCTGGATCGGAACGGGACGCACACGGCAGAACCGAAGCTGGAGCCGCAGGGGGAGACTGGCATGAGGCGCTACCAGGTGGAAGTGGGCGGCCGCACGCACGTGATCGACGTGCAGGAGGTGACCGCCAACCAGTTCATGGTGACGGTCGAGGGGCGGGAGTTGCAGGTGACGCTCTCGGCGGCCGAAGACGTGTCCGAGACGGTGATCTCACCGGAGATCGTGCCCGCGCGGGACGGCGGCGCGCCCGACGAGCTCTCCACCGCCAGGTTCCGGCCGCCGGCGCCCGAGACGCTGCGGCCGATGGTGGCGGCCGCGCCGCCCGCGCTCCCGCCGCAGGCCGGGCGTGCCGCCGGAGGGGCGGTGAAGGCGCCGATGCCCGGGACCGTGACCGCGGTGGTGGTGAAGGCCGGGGATACCGTGAAGACCGGCGACGTGCTCGTGCGGCTCGAGGCGATGAAGATGGTCAACGCCATCAAGGCGCCGCGCGGCGGCGTGGTGGCCGAGGTGCGAGTGCAGCCCGGCGAGAGCGTCGGCTACGGTCACGTGCTCGTGACCTTCAAGGAGGCGTGAGCCGTGGGATCCGATGCGCTCGGCCTGCTGCTCGCAGGCCTCTCGAACCTGACCCCGGGTGCCGCCGTGATGATGGCGGCCGGTGGTCTCCTCATCTACCTGGCGGTGGCGAAGGACTACGAGCCGATGCTGCTGCTGCCGATTGGCGCGGGCGCGATCCTTGCCAACCTGCCCCTTTCGCCGCTGGTCGCGCCCGAGGGGATGCTGAGCATCCTCTACAACATGGGCGTCGGCAACGAGCTGTTCCCGCTGCTGATCTTCATCGGGATTGGCGCGATGACCGACTTCGGGCCCCTGCTCGAGAACCCGCGCCTGATGCTGCTCGGCGCCGCCGGTCAGTTCGGCATCTTCGGCACGCTGATGCTGGCGCTGGCCCTCGGGTTCTCGCTGAACCAGGCGGCGTCGATCGGCATCATCGGCGCCATCGACGGCCCCACGTCGATCTACGTCAGCAGCCGGCTGGCGCCCGAACTGCTCGGGCCCATCACGGTCTGCGCCTACAGCTACATGTCCCTGGTGCCGCTCATCCAGCCGCCGATCATGCGGTGGATGACGAGCCGCCGCGAACGCGGCATCCGGATGCCGTACACGCAGCGGGCGATCAGCAAGCGGACCCGGGTGATGTTCCCGCTGATCGTGACGGTGGTGGTCGGCACGCTCGTCCCGATGGCCACGCCGCTGATCGGGATGCTGATGCTCGGCAACCTGATGAAGGAATCGGGCGCCGTGGAACGGCTCACGGGGGCCTCCTCGAAGGAGATCGCGAACGTGGTAACGCTCTTCCTCGGCCTGGCCGTCGGGTCGACGATGCGTGCCGAAGCGTTCCTGACGCTTTCGACGCTGAAGATCCTCGCGCTCGGCGTCCTGGCGTTCGGCCTGGACACGGCCGCGGGTCTCCTGTTCGCCAAGGGGCTGAATTTCGCGAGCGGCGGCCGCTTCAACCCGCTGCTCGGCGCCGCGGGAATCAGCGCCTTCCCGATGGCAGCCCGCGTCGTCAACCGCGTCGGGCTCGAGGAGGACTTCGAGAACTTCCTCCTGATGCACGCCATGGGGGCCAACACGGCCGGCCAGGTGGCGAGCGTCGTCGCGGGCGGCGTCCTGCTGGCGCTGCTGGGGGCGTCGTAGCTTGAGGATATACTGACCACCTATGACGGCACACGGCGCTCCGATCCCCTATCAGCGGCTTGGCCTCCTCTTCCTCGTCGGCGCCGTCCTGCTGCTGGCCATCGGACTGGCCAACGGATCACCGTTCTTCGTGCAGCGGGGAGCACCATCGGCGCACGAACCCGAGTCCGCCCACATGGAGGCGCCGGCCGAGGGAGGCGCGGCCCCGGGTGAAGGAGCGCACGAGTTCGTGCCAGGGCTCCCCTGGGTGGTGCCCTTCGCGGCCATGCTGCTGGCGGTGGCCATCTTCCCGCTCGTGCCCGCGCTGGCGCGCTTCTGGGACAGCAACAGGAACAAGCTGCTCGTGTCGGCGGTGCTCGGAGTGCCCGTCACCTTCTACATCTGGCAGCAGGACCCGTCGTACGTGCTGCACACCGGCATGGAGTACTTCCAGTTCCTGGCGCTGCTGACCGCGTTGTTCATCGTGGCGGGCGGCGTGCACCTGACCGGGAACCTGGAGGCCACGCCTCGAGTGAACACGTCCTTCCTCGCAATCGGTTCCGTCCTGGCGAGCGTGATTGGGACGACCGGTGCCGCCATGGTCCTGATCTACCCCCTGCTGCGCACCAACAGCGAGCGGCGGCACAAGGTGCACACGGTCATCTTCTTCATCTTCCTGGTGTGCAACATCGGCGGCCTCCTTTCGCCGATAGGCGACCCGCCCCTGTTCATCGGGTACCTGCGCGGCATCGACTTCTTCTGGTTCATGAAGCTCCTGCCGGTGTGGCTCACCATGTGCGCCGTGCTCCTGGCGCTGTACCTACGCGCTCGACACCCATTACTACCGGAAGGAACCCCGGACGGCGCTGAAGCGCGACGCGGCGCACGAGGAGGACGTCCGGGTGATCGGGGTTGTGAACCTGGCGTTGCTGGCGGTCGTGGTCGGGTCGGTGGCGGCGTCCGTGCAAACCCCTTATCGGGATGCCATCCTCTTCGCCGCCTGCGGGACGTCGCTCCTCTACGCGGACCGATCGACCCTCGCGCGCCGCGCGCGCGACCGCAACCATTTCAGCTTCCACGCGATCCTCGAGGTGGCCGCGGTTTTCGCCGGCATCTTCGCGGCGATGATGCCCGCGCTCATCCTGCTCAACAAGCGCGGCGCGGCGCTCGGCGTGGACCAGCCGCTGGAGTTCTTCTACGCCACAGGCCTGTTCTCGTCGTTCCTCGACAACGCGCCGACCTTTCTCGCGTTCCTGGAACTGGCCCTGGGCGTGACCGGGATGAGCCTGGCGCACCGGCTGCAGGAGGACGGCGCCGGCGATCCTGGGCGCGATCAGCGCCGGCGCGGTGTTCATGGGCGCCAACACCTACATCGGCAACGCGCCGAATTTCATGGTGCGCAGCATCGCCGAGCAGCGCCACGTCAAGATGCCGTCGTTCTTCGGCTACATGGTGTGGGCGATCGTCATCCTGCTTCCCGCGTTCACCGTCAGCGCCGTCGTCTTCTTCAGGCTGCTGCCGTTCCCGCTCTGGTAGAGGGGCGGACCTAGCGGAGCAGCGCGATGATCACGTTCGCGAAGACGATGAGGATGGAAATCGGCGCGACGTAGCGGAGCAGGAACGACCACAGGGGGGCCAGGCGGAACCGCGTTCCGCCGGCCTCGATCTCCGCCACCCCCTTCCGCACGCCCCACACCCAACCCAGGAAGAGCGCGACGAACAGGCAGCCGATCGACAGGGAGATGTCTCCGAATGCCGTGCTCACGATCGTGAAGAAGTCCATGCGGGTGAGGAAGTCGTTGGCGCCGAACGACAGGGCCGCGGGAATGCCGAGGACGAAGGACACGGCCGACACCATCAGCGTCGCGGACCTGCGGGACCACCGCCGCTCGTCCACGAGGTAGGCGACCGGCACCTCGAGGATCGACACCGTGGACGTCAGGACGGCGATGATGACCAGGACGTAGAACCCGACGCCGAACAGGTACCCGCCCGGCATCAGGGCGAAGATCGACGGCAGCACCACGAAGATCAGCCGGGGGCCGTCCGTGAAGCTCTGGCCCATCGCCGAGACGGCCGGCAGGACGGCAAACCCGGCGATCAGCGAAATGAGGATCTCGAAAAAGGTGATCCACGCTGCCGCCCCAGGGATGTTCTCCTTCTTCGACAGGTAGCTCCCGTATGTCAGCATCGTGCCCATGCCGATGCTGAGCGAGAAGAGCGCCTGGCCCATCGCCGCCAGCAGCATCTTCGCGCTGAACTTCGAGAAGTCGGGCTTGAGGTAGAACTCGAGGCCGGCGCCGGCCCCGGGCAGCGTGACAGCCCGGATGGCGAGCAGGATCAGCAGCACGAACAGGACGGGCATCAGCCACTTGGACAGGGCCTCGATGCCTTCCTTCACACCCCGCAGCACGATGCCCGCCGTTGCGGCGATGATCACGAAGTGCAGGAACAGCACGGTCGGCGCGTGGCTGACGTACGCTGCGAAGAACTCCCCGACGTGCTCGGCCGACTGCACCGTGTTGAAGGTCCCCCGCGCCGTCTCCCACAGGTATCCGACCACCCACCCCGCGATCACGCTGTACCAGGAGAAGATCATGAAGCCGCTGAGCACGCACAGCGCCCCCACGGCCTTCCAGAGCGGTCCGCCGTGCAGCAGGTTGAAGGTCCCGACCGGGTTGCGCTGCGTGTGACGGCCGAGGGTGATCTCCGCGATCATCACGGGCACGCCGATCAGGAAGCAGCACGCGAGGAAGACCAGCACGAAAACGGCGCCCCCGTTCTGCCCGGTCATGTAGGGGAACCGCCAGATGGCGCCGAGGCCGATGGCCGAACCGGCCCCGGCGAGGATGAACCCGATCTTCGAGCTGAACGCCCCTCTGTCCGCCATGCGCGCCCCTCCGTCCGCGTGTTCGCTCCGCACCGACGAGGCGGGATACTATCACGGCCGGCAGCTGAGTTCGCAGTACGCTATCCTCTTGCGTCAGCTTGCCCGCGAGGAGACACGTGATCCTGAGCCGCTTCAGCGGTCTTCGGCTGGCCGTCCTGCTCGTGCTGCTCGTCCTGGCCGCCGGGACGCTCGGCTACATGGTGGTCGAGGGCTGGACCGCCTGGGACGGTCTGTACATGACCGTCACGACCGTTACCACCGTGGGGTTCCGCGAGATTCACCCGTTGTCCCGGCGCGGGCAGGTCTTCACGGTCGCGCTCATCATGGTCGGTGTGAGCACGGCCCTCTACACGCTCTCGCTGCTGGCCGCCGGCATCGTGGAGGGCCGGCTGGGCCTCCGGTTCGAGCGCCGCAGGCGGGAACACATGATTGATGCCCTGACGGATCATTTCATCCTGTGCGGCGCCGGCCGGATTGGACTGATCATCGCCGACGAGTTCCGGCGCCAGCAGGTTCCTTTCATCGTCATCGACCGCGACCCCGAGGCAGTGCAGGCCGTACTCGCCAGGGGCGACCTGGCCGTCGAGGCCGACGCCAGCCGCGAGGACATCCTGCAGCGGGTGGGGATCGACCGGGCGAGGGGGTTGATTGCCGCACTCGGCACGGACGCCGAGAACGTCTATGCGATCCTGACGGCGCGCGGCCTCCGCCGCGACCTCTTCATCATCGCCCGAGCCGACTCCGACGATGCGGGGCGCAAGCTGCTGCGGGCAGGGGCGGACCGCTACATCTCGCCCTATCAGATTGGCGCCACGCAGATGGCGCAGACGGCGCTGAGGCCCGCCGTCGTGGACTTCGTGCACCTGGCCACCAGCTCCGAGAACCTCGAGCTGGCAATGGAGCAGGTGCGGATCGCCGCGGGCTCGGCGCTGGACGGCCGATTGATCGTGGAAGCGAACCTCCGCCAGCAATTCGGCGTCATCGTCGTGGGCATCCAGCGGCACGACGGGCGGATGGAATTCAACCCGTCACCCGAGACGGCGATGCACGCGGACGACCAGCTGGTGGTGCTCGGCCGGCCGGAACAGCTGCGCGGGCTCGAGACGGCGGCCGAGCGGCAGGCGGCCAAGGGGGGAAAGCATGCCGGCGCGGATGCTTGAGGGCGCCGCCGTGGCGCGTGACATCAAGGCAGAACTGCAGCCCCGCGTGCAGGGATTTGCCGCCCGGCGGGGACGTCCACCCGGGCTGGGAATCGTGCTGGTGGGTGATGACGCCGCCTCCGAGACCTATGTCCGGAACAAGCTCAAATCGGCGGGGGAGACCGGCCTCCGCGCGGACCTCGAGCGCCTGCCGGCAACCGCGTCGCTCGACGAACTGCTGGCCGTCGTCGCGCGCCTCAATGCGAGCGACGTCCACGACGCGATCCTCGTCCAGTCGCCCCTGCCCGCTGCGATGGGGCCGACCGCCGAGCAGCAGGTGTTCGACGCGGTCGACCCCGCGAAGGACGTGGACGGCTTTCACCCTGCCAACGTCGGGCGTCTCGTGCAGAACCGGCCCACGCTCGTGCCTTGCACCCCCCTCGGGATCATCGAGCTGCTCGAACGGTCGGCGGTCGCGATTGCCGGCGCCCGCGCCGTCGTCATCGGCCGCAGTGACATCGTGGGCAAGCCCATTGCCACGCTGCTCCTGCACAGGCACGCCACCGTCACGATCTGCCACTCCAGGACGATCGGGCTCGCCTCGGTCGCGGCGGAGGCGGACATCCTCGTCGCCGCCATCGGGCGCGCCGGCTTCGTCACGCCGGCCTTCGTCAAGCCGGGAGCCACGGTCGTGGACGTCGGCATCAACCGGGTCGAGGATCGCTCGGTGGCCGCGTCGCTCTATCCGGAAGGAAGCCGGCGACTGGCGGATTTCGACAAGCGGGGCTCCATCCTCGTCGGCGACGTTCACCCCTCCGTCGCGGAGGTCGCGGGGGCGCTCACGCCCGTACCTGGCGGCATCGGGCCCCTGACGATTGCCTTGCTTCTCGCCAACACGCTCCGCGCCGCGGAGGCGCGGGGCTAGGACCCCGTCATGTCTCGATCCCGGCCACTTCGCGTGGCGCTGACGGGCGGCATTGCCACGGGCAAGAGCTACGTGCGGGCGAAGCTCGCCAGGAGCGGCGTCCCGACGCTTGACGCGGACGCGATCGTCCACGAGCTGCTCGGCCCGGGAACCGCGGTCACCGGAGCGGTGGTGGAGCGGTTCGGGCCGGGCATCGCCGGGCCCGACGGGGGAGTGGACCGCCGCGCGCTGGGCCGCATTGTCTTTGCCGACGCCAAGGCCCGCGCGACGCTCGAAGAGATGGTCCACCCTGTCGTGTACGAGCGCATCGCGGCGTGGCTGGCCAGCCAGGCCGACTCCGGCGCTTCGCTGGCTGTTGCCGACATCCCGCTGCTGTACGAGACGGGCCGGGAGGGGGAGTTCGACGCGGTGGTGGCAGTGGCCTGCGACCCCGAACGGCAGGTCGAACGGTTGATGGCGCGCGACGGGCTGCCGGAGGCCGCGGCACGCGCGCGGCTCGAGGCGCAGTGGCCCATCGACACGAAGATGGAGCGTGCCGACTTCGTGATCCGGACCGACGGCACCTTCGAGGAGACGGATCGCCAGGTGGAGGACGTGCTCGCCCGCCTCCGGGCGCTCGCTCTTTCCCGTTCAGGGTTCAGAGTTCAGGGTTGAGGGTCGAGGGTTCAGTCTTCCGATTCCGCCACGTCCTTCGCCGGCGCCATGCGCTCCTCCACGAAGGTGTTCCACTCGTGGCAATGCGGGCATTGCCACAGGAACTCGGTGCTGCGGTACCGGCACAGCATGCAGACGTGGGGATCGAGATAGAAGACCGAGTGGCCGGTCAACTCGACGTAGCGGTTGACGAGTTCCGGCTGGAGGCCGAGCTGCTGCAGGGTGCTCCAGACCGCCTGGTGCACGGTGGTCGCGTGCGGGTTGTGCGGCAGCGCCTCGAAGAGCAGCTCGAGCGCTTCCGCCGGCCTTTCCCGCGCGGCCAGGTGCCGGCCGAGCGCGAGGCGGGCGCGCCAGTCCTGGTGGTTGCCGGCGATCAGGCGGCGGCACCACTCGGTGAAGCGCTGCGGCGTCCCGAGGCGCGCGCACGCTGCCTCCAGCCGTTCGAAGACGAGGTACGCCCGGTCCGGGGCCGTTTCGAAGACGTGCTCCCAGGTTGCAGCCGCCTCGGCCACCTGCCCGGCGGCGAGCTGGACGTCGCCCAGGTGCACGTAGGCGGGGATCGCGCGGGCATCGAGGTCGATCGCGGCGCGGAAGCGCGAAACGGCGGCCTTGTGATCGTCCCGCTTCAGCGCCTCGAGGCCGATCTCGTTCTCGAGGAAGGCGAGGATCTGGTCGTTCCGGGCCCCACCCTTCGCGCCGGCCACCTTCGCGAGCCGCTTCCGGACCTCGTACGCCTCCTGCCACTGGTGCTGCTCTTCGTGCAGCTTCTCGAGGTTGATCAGCGTGTACTCGTTGGCGGGGTCCAGGCGCAGCACCTCGTTGAATGCCTCGAGCGCCCGGTCGACGAAGCCGCCGCGCTTGAAGTCGAGGCCGAGACAGAGGAGGACGTAGGCGTGCTCCAGCTGTGTCAGCTTCGGGCGCTGCAGCAGCGCCTGGTGCACGTGGATCGCACGGCCCACCTGTCCCTTTTCCCGGTACAGGTTGCCGAGGATCATGTCGATCTCGAGGGCCTCGTTGTCGCTGGCAGCGGCCTTGGTCAGCTCCTCGATGGCGAGGTCGGCCTGGTTGGACCCGAGGAAGTTGAGCCCCAGCATGTAGTGCGGCGTCTGGCGCGCGCGCCGGCGGTCGAACCACCGGCCGTCCACGAGCTTGTACCGCTCCCACGCCTTGCCGATGGTGAGACCCGCCAGCAGCGCGATCAGGGCGGCGAGCAGCGGGGCGTACTCGCTCATGCCGTCTTCTCCGGGAGATACCCCGTCAGCAGCCCTTCCCATCGGCCCTGCGCCTTGAGCACGAGCTCGACCAGCTCGCGAACCGCGCCGCGCCCGCCCGGGTACGCCGACACCCAGTCCACGCGCCCGAGGACTTCGGGCGCCGCGTCGGCCGGGGCGGCGGCCAGGCCCACGCGGCCGAGCACCCCGAGATCCAGCAAGTCGTCTCCCATGAAGGCAATCTCGTCGTCCGGGAAGTGCTCCCGCCGGACGAGCTCGAGGTACGCCTGCAGCTTGTCGCCCGCGTGCTGCCGGACGATTGGGATGCCGAGTTGCGCCGCCCGGGCGGCCGTGGCGCCCGACTCGCGCGCGGAGAGGATGCCCGTCGTCAGCCCGGCCCGGTGAGCCCAGACGATCCCGGTCCCGTCGCGAATGCTGAACAACTTCGACTCGCTCCCGTCGGCGTGCACGAGGATCCGGCCGTCGGTCAGCACGCCGTCGACGTCGAAGAGCAGCAACCGGACGCGGGCTGCCTTCCGGGCGAGGGTCTCAGGATCGCACGGCACTCAGAACATCTCCGTCTGCCACAGGTCGTGCAAGTGGACGACTCCCTCGATTCGGCCGTCGGCCGCCGCCACCACGAGGGAGGTGATCTTGCGCTGCTCCATCAGGTTGAGCGCCTCGACGGCCAGCATCTGGCGGGGGACCGTGACCGGGGTGCGGGTCATCACGTCGCCCGCCCGGCATTCGAGGGTGTTGTGGCCCGCCATGTGCCGCCGGAGGTCGCCGTCGGTGATGATGCCCGCGAGGTGTCCGCCCGGTCTCGACACGCAGGTCATCCCGAGGCCCTTGCGCGACATCTCGTAGATCACATCGCGCATCTCGGTCTCGATCCCCACAACCGGAAGCTCGTCGCCCGCGTGCATCAGCTGTTCGAGCCGCATCAGGCGCTTGCCAAGCTTGCCGCCCGGGTGGAGGTTCGCGAAGTCCTCCTGGCGGAAGCCCTTGCGCACCAGGAGCGCCATCGCGAGGGCGTCGCCGAGCGCGAGGGCGGCGGTGGTGCTGGCCGTCGGGGCGAGATTCAACGGGCACGCCTCTTCGCTCACGTGGCAGTCGAGCGCAACGTCGGCTGCCTGGCCGAGCGTCGACGCCGGGAACCCGGTGAAGGCGATGATCCGCGCCCCGATCCGCTTGATGGTTTCCACCAGCCGCACCAGTTCCTCGGTCTCACCGCTGTACGACAGCGCCACCACCACATCGTCTCCCTGGAGGGCGCCGAGATCGCCGTGGATGGCTTCGGCGGGGTGCAGGAAGAACGCGGGCGTTCCGGTGCTCGACAGTGTTGCGGCGATCTTGCGGCAGACGATCCCGGACTTGCCCATGCCCGTGAGGATCACACGGCCGCGGCAGTCCTGGAGGACGTCAACGGCCTGGCTGAACGCGCCGTCCAGCCGGTCCACCAGGTCGAGGATGGCGGCGGCCTCCGTGCGGAGCACGCGCCGGGCCAGTTCGACGTCGGTGAGCGTTTCAGTCACCGCGCGATACCCCTTGTTGGTCCTTGACGATGGCGTCGATGCGCACGAGGCGGTCCAGCAGGGCATCGACGCGATCGAGGCGGAGGGCGTTCTGTGCGTCGCTGCGGGCGCGGGACGGGTCCTCGTGTACCTCGAGGAAGACGCCGTCCACTCCCGCCGCGACCCCGGCGGACGCGAGCGGCTCGATGTACTGCGCCAGTCCGGCGGTGACACCGTCGCCGGCGCCGGGGAGCTGGAGACTGTGTGTCACGTCGAAGACCACCGGGTAACCGAGTTCCCGCAGCATAGGGAAGGCGCGCATGTCCACGACGAGGTTGTTGTAGCCGAACGACGTCCCGCGCTCGGTCACCAGCACCCGGTGGTTGCCGCACGCCGTGATCTTCGCGACCGCGTGGCGGACGTCCCCGGGGGACAGGAACTGGCCCTTCTTCACGTTCACCGCGCGTCCGGTCCGCGCGGCGGCCACCAAAAGGTCCGTCTGACGGCAGAGGAAGGCGGGGATCTGCAGCACGTCGGCGACGGAGGCTGCCGGCGCGGCCTGCCAGGGCTCGTGGATATCCGTGAGGATCGGCACCCGAACCTCGGCCTTGACCCGCGCGAGGATTCTCAGTCCTTCCTCGAGCCCCGGGCCGCGGAACGAGCTGGCCGAGGTGCGGTTTGCCTTGTCATAGGAGGCCTTGAAGACGAACGGGACCCGGCGGGCGGCGGTGATGTCGCGGAGGGCGCGCGCGAGGAACAGCGCATGTTCCTCCTCCTCGATCACGCACGGTCCGGCCACGAGGACGAACCCGTGGCCGGCCCCGGCACGGATCGAGCCGATTTCGACGGTGTTCACGGTCGCCATTATACGCTCGGGCCGGGGACCGGGCCGTGAGAGGGGCCGGAAGCGGCCGTCACGCCCGGGCGACCGTGCGCTCCGCCTGCCGCTCGACCTGGTGGCGGTAGCTCGCCTCCACGAAGCCTGCGAAGAGCGGGTGGGGCCGCAGCGGCTTCGACTTGAACTCGGGGTGGAACTGCACCGCGATGAACCACGGGTGCCCCGGCAGCTCGGCGATCTCCACGAACTTGCCGTCCGGCGACTTCCCCGAGATCAGCAGGCCCCGGGCGGTGAGGGCTTCCTCGTACAGCCTTGTTGAATTCGTACCGGTGGCGATGGCGCTCCGAGATGAGGGTGCTGCCGTACACCCGGTGCGCCAGGGACCCGGGAACGATCTCGCAGGGATACTGCCCCAGCCGCATCGTCCCGCCCAGGTCGTCTACGCCGAGCAAGTCGCGCAGCTTGTAGATCACCTTGTGAGGGGTGTCCTCGTTGCACTCGGTCGAGTCCGCATCCGCCAGGTCGCACACGTTGCGTGCGAACTCCACGGTGGCCCACTGGAAGCCGTAGCAGATCCCGAAGAACGGGATCCCCCGCTTGCGTGCGACTTCGGCCGCCTTCATCATCCCGCGCGTGCCCCGGTTGCCGAACCCGCCGGGCACCAGGATGCCATTGGCCCCGTCGAGGAGGCGCTCGCCGTCGGGCTCCTCCAACGCCTCGGCCTCGACCCACTGGAAGTTCACCTTGAGGCCGTGCGGGAAGCCGCCGTGCGTCATCGCCTCGTTCAGGCTCTTGTACGAGTCCTGGTACTCGACGTACTTCCCGACCACGTGGATCGTCACCTGGTCGGCCGGGTGCTTGATCCGGTCCACCAAGTGCTGCCACTTCTCCATGTGGAGCTCGGTCTGTGGCAGGTGCAGGTACTTGAGGATGATCTTGTCCACGCCCTCGGCCGCGAACCCGAGCGGCACCTCGTAGATCGAGGAGACGTCCTTGGCGGTGATGACCGCTTCCTCGTTCACGTCGCAGAAGAGCGCGATCTTGCGCTTGATGTCCTGCGGCAGGAAGCGGTCGGTGCGGCACAGCAGGATGTCGGGCTGGATCCCGATCGACCGGAGGTCGCGGACGCTGTGCTGCGTCGGCTTGGTCTTCAGCTCGCCGGCGGTGCCGATGAACGGCACGAGGGTCAGGTGGATGTAGAGCGTGTTGTCGCGGCCGACGTCCTGGCGGAACTGGCGGATGGCTTCGAGGAAGGGCTGGCTCTCGATGTCGCCCACCGTGCCGCCAATTTCCACCAGCACGAAGTCCACGTCGGTCGCCGCCGCCCGGAGACACTCCTTGATCTCGTTGGTGATGTGCGGGATCACCTGCACGGTCCGGCCGAGGTAGTCGCCGCGCCGCTCCTTCTGGATGACGCTCTGGTAGATCTTGCCCGTCGTCCAGTTGTGCGCCCGCGTGGTGACGGTGCTCGTGAACCGCTCGTAGTGGCCGAGGTCGAGGTCCGTCTCGGCCCCGTCGTCGGTCACGTACACCTCGCCGTGCTGGAAGGGACTCATCGTCCCCGGGTCCACGTTGATGTACGGGTCGAACTTCTGCAGCGTGACCCGGTATCCGTGGCCTTCGAGGAGGGCGCCAATCGAGGCCGCCGCCAGGCCCTTGCCGAGCGACGACACGACGCCACCGGTGACGAAGATGAACTTGACCGGCCTGCCGTTCTTGTTCTGCATAGGAGGAGTAGTCAGGCGCAGGGGGCCGACGCGACGATCCGCCGGACCCGATCGAGATCCGCCGGCGTGTCCACGCCGACCGAGTCATGAGCCGATTCGACGACGCGGATCCGGAAGCCGTGCTCCAGCGCCCGCAACTGCTCGAGCGACTCCGCCGTCTCCAGCGGCGTGGGCGCGAGCGACGCAAGGCGGAGCAGGAACTCCCGGCGGTAGACGTACAAGCCGATGTGCTTCAGTGCCGGCCCGGTTTCGTCGCTCACGCCGCGGAAGTGGGGGATAGGCGCCCGCGAGAAGTAGAGGGCGAACCCCGACCGGTCCTTCACCAACTTGACCACGTTCGGGTCCCGGAACTCGGATGGCTCCCCAATCGGGCGGCACAGCGTCGCCATCTGGTTGGACGGGTCCTCGAGCAACGCCGCGACCGCTTCGTCGATGGACTCCGGCGCGAGCAGGGGCTCGTCGCCCTGCACGTTGACGACGACCGCGCAGGAGAGCACCTCGGCCACCTCTGCCAGGCGGTCGGTCCCGCTCTTGTGGTCCGGCCGGGTCATCCAAACGTTGCCGCCGAACGCCTCCACTGCATCCCGCACGCGCTCGTCGTCGGTCGCGACCAGGACTGCGTGAACCAGGCGCGCCGATGCGGCCCTCCGGTACACGTGCTCGATCATCGGGCGGCCGCAGATGTCCGCGAGCGGCTTGCCCGGGAGACGGGAGGACTGGTATCGCGCGGGGATGATGGCGACGTGTCGTGCGGTGGCGAGCGCTGCTGACTGACCGAGGTCCCGCTCAGGGTGCACGGCGAATCATAACACAGGGTCCCGGCGCGCCCCGCGTTGGTCGCGGACAGCTGTCGAGCCCTCGTCTTCCGTATGCAAAGAGGCGCGAACCGGTGTACTCTCGTCACCCGTACCGGCCGAGCTGTTGCCTGCAAAGGACGAACGGCGGGCGGCGGGCGAAAGGCGGGAGGCGTGACGCGCGGTAAGGCCTCGGCCTTGCCGGAACCTGGAGGCGTTTCGGATGGGCAAGCGATTCAACGACGTCATGGTGGTGGGGGTGGCGCTGTTCGCCATGTTCTTCGGCGCCGGGAACCTGATCTTCCCGCCGTTCATGGGCTTGACGGCCGGCACCAGTTGGGCTGCCGCCCTTGCAGGGTTCCTCATCACCGGCATCGGCATGCCGCTGCTCGGGATCATGGCGTCCGCCCGCGCGGGCGGCAGCGTCGAACACCTGGCAGGCCGCGTCAACGCCGGCTTCGCGCGAGTGCTCAGCATCGTGATCATCCTGGCCATCGGCCCTCTTCTCGCGATTCCGAGAACGGGGGCCACGACCTACGAGCTGGGAATCCTGCCGCTGTGGCCCTGGTTCTCGGCGGTTGCCTTTCTCGGTCATCTACTTCGGGGTCACGCTCTATTTCTCCATCAACCAGTCGACTGTCGTGGACAAGATCGGCAAGATCCTGACGCCTTTCCTGCTGCTGACGCTCGCCTGGATCATCATCAAGGGCATCCTGACGCCGCTCGGTCCGATCGTGGACCAGCAGCTCGACCAACCGTTCGGTCGAGGATTCCGCGAGGGCTATCAGACCATGGACGCGATGGCGTCCGTAGTGTTCGCGGAAATCGTCATCGGCGCGCTCGTCTTCAAGGGCTACCGGACCGCGGCCGACCAGGTGAAGCTCACGTCTTTCGCCGGCCTCATTGCCGCGACGGGCCTTGGCCTCGTCTACGGCGGGCTGATGTACGTCGGGTGCCACCGCGGTCACACGCTTCCCGCCTGACGTCGAGCGAACCCAGCTCGTGGTCGGCATCTCGCAGGCCCTCCTCGGCGAGACTGGCAAGCTCGCCCTCGGCGTGGCGGTCGCGCTGGCCTGCCTCACGACCTCTGTCGGGCTAACAGCCACGGTGGCTGACTACTTCAGCAAGCTGTCGAAGGGCAGGGTCAGCTACAAGTTGATCTGCGTGGCCACCGTGGTGTTCAGCGGGATCTTCGCGACCGTCGGCGTGACGACGATCGTCACCCTTGCCGTGCCGCTGCTGGTAACGGTGTACCCGGTGGTCATCGTCCTCATCCTGCTGACGATGGTGGGGGTGACGCGGCGAGCCGTGTACGCGGGGGGCGTCATCGGAGCGTTCGCGACCAGCGTCTTCGAGGCGCTATCCGCGGCGGGCATGCCGATCGCTGCGGCCAACGATCTGATCGCCCGTATTCCCTTCGCCTCGGTGGGGTTCCCCTGGATCATCCCGGCGGCCGTCGGCGCGCTCATCGGCGCCGGGGTTGCCGCAACGGGTCGCGGCGGCAGCATTGCCGTGCCAGAGCCGAGAGCCTAGAGTCCGAAGCCCGAAGCCCTCGTCCCGTGCTACGATCCGCCCGGGATGAACGTGCGCGGCCTCGCGGCCCTTGCCGGTATCGTGGCGCTGGGCGGATGGCTTGCCAGCGGTCCGGGCGTCCGGAGCGGGCCCTCCGTCCCTCCGGCACCGCAACAGGAAGACATCCCGCCGCCACCCATCGCGGTCGAGGCGGCCACCATCCGGGCAGGGGTGCAGCGGCTTCAGGCCCGTTCCGGTGAACCTCCGTCCCTTCCGGCGGCGGCGAGAAACCCGTTTCGATTCCACGAGCGGCAGCCCGCCCCTGAACCTGTTCCGTCGCAAGCCGGTTCCCGGCCGGCGCTGTCCACCGCGCGGGTCTCGACGCCCGACTTTCGCCTGGTCGGTGTCGCCGAGGACCCCGGCCCCGAGGGTCCACAGCGAACGGCCGTGGTCGCGGGGTTGGATCAGCTGCTCTTCCTGAAGGTGGGAGACCTGTTCGGCGGGCACTTCAAGGTCGTTGGGCTGAGTGCCGACGCAATCGCAGATCGAGGACACCACGACCGGCACGACTTTCACGCTGACGATGCGGTAGCCCTTCGACTCGCCGGTCGCGTCACTCGGGGGCTGGCCCTTCGACTCGCCGAATCGGCGGGGTCGCTCAAGGCAGGCGGCGCGAGGCCCCGACCGCCGGGGCCTTCTCCATCACACTCCAACCACGCCAATCGTTCGGGGTGGCGCATCCGGGATCCCGTCGCGGCGCTTCATGCCCGCCGGCGGTTTCGCGACCGACGCCGGGCACGCTTGCTTCCACAGCCGCAGGTAGTCGAGCACCAGCGCCCGCTTCATCAGCTGGATGGCCTTGGCCGGATCCACGCCCTTCGGGCACACCTGCGAGCACTCCCCGGCGAAGTGGCACTTCCACGGGCCGCGCTCGCCGGCCATCACCTGTCGGCGCTGCTTGAAGCCACCGTCGCGGCTGTCGGCGTTGTAGCGGTGGGCCTGGGCCAGCGGCATCGGCCCCGAGTACCTGAGGATCGGTGGCATAGGTCGGGCAGGCCGCCATGCAGCAGCCGCACTTGATGCAGTAGGAGAACTGCAGATACTCCTCCAGCTGGTGCGCCGACTGCCAGTACTCGCCGGTCGGGTGCTGCTGCTCCTGCACGTCGTCCCTGATGATGAAGGGCTGGGCGGCGGCATGGGCGTCGATCATCGGCACGAGGTCGGGCACGAGGTCCCTGATGATGTCGAAGTTCGGCAGCGGCGCCACCGTCACCAGCGACGCCTCCAGCTCGGAGACCTGGGTGTTGCAGGCAAGTCGAGGCCGGCCGTTGATGAACATGCCGCACGATCCGCACACGCCCATGCGGCAGGAGGACCTCCATGCCAGGGTGGGCGAGTGGCTTTCCTTGATCTGCTTCAGCCCTTCGAGCACGGTCATGCCCGGCGTGTTGACCAGGCGGTAATCCTCCCAGTGGGGGGCGGTGTCGGTGGCCGGGTCGAACCGGCGGATGCGAAAGACGATTTCGGTCTGCGTGGTGGTGTCAGCCATCGTCGTTCCTCGTCCTGGGGTTGTCCCGTTACCCGGCCACGCGGGCGAGCTGGAAGCTCGCCCAGGCGGCCCACGTCCCGACCACGAACAACGCGACGCCGCCGGCCACCAGGACGCCGTTCACGGCCTTCTTCAACGCCGCCGCCGGGTTCAGCTCGAAGACGATGTTCCGGAGGCCGTAGAAGCCGTGGAAGAGCGCCGCGCCGAGCAGCAGCACGTAAGACACGAGGAAGAAGACGCTGCGGCCCCGGGCGACGACGTTGGACCAGTGGATCGGCTCCTCCGGCGTCGCGTTGAACACCCTGACGAACGCGTCCAGGTGCATGACGGTCATATGGAGACCCAGGAGCACGAGGATCACCGCGCCCGCCCCGATATGCCACGTCCACAAGCGTTGATCGCGCACGTGTCCCTCCTAGTGCAGGAAACCGAAGCCGCCGACGACGGCGAGGATGCCGGCGAGGATCATGACGCCGATGGCGAGCGGGCGCTGGGCGTGCACCGACGTGCGGTACGGGTAGACCGGCTCGATGGGCCGGCCGATCCCGATGCCCAGCTCCACGAGCGCCAGTCGGATCCCGTTCAGCGCGTGGAAGGCGAACGCCGCGAAGACGAGGTACTCGCCGAGGACGAAGATGCCCCCGCTCACGCGTCCCATCGCCGCTTCCCAGGACTCGCGCCCGAGGGCCCGCGAAGAGGTGACGAAGATGTGGAGGACGAAGTAGAGGAGGATGCCGAGGCCCGTCAGGCGGTGGAGCGTGTAGAGGTACCGCTCGAAGCCCCAGCGCCCGCCGCCCAGCCAGCCGGCGATTCCCAGTCGATTGGGACGTCCCTTGGTGTCGATCATCGTGGCCTCCGCCCTGATCAGTACTTGCGTTCGACCGGTTTCCACGCGTCGAGGGTGACCGGCTTGTAGTCGAGCCTCGGGGCACCGCCCGTGTACCACGCGAGGGTGTGCTTCAGCCACTGCTCGTCGTTGCGCGAGTCGAAGTCGCGCCGGGCGTGCGCGCCGCGCGATTCCTCGCGGGCGAGCGCGCCGACGATCGTCACCTCGGCCAGGTCGAGCAGGTTCTCGAGTTCCAGCGCGTTGAACAGGTTGGAGTTGTACAGCGCGCCCTTGTCGTGCACCGGCGCGCGATGCGAGCGCTCGCGGATCTCGCGCACGACCGACAGGCCGCGGCACAGCTCGTCGCCACGCCGGAAGACGCCCACGTCGCGGTCCATCATGGTGCGCAGCTCGCGCCGCAGCGCGTAGAGGTTCTCGCCGCCCTCGCGCGCCATCACCTCGCGAATGTGTCCCTCGCAGCGCCGCAGCACGGCCTCCGGGACGGGGGCGGGTGATGGAAGCGTGGCCAGCGCGCTGGCGATCGCGGCGCCGGTGATGGCCCCCCACACCAGGCACTCGCCCGTGGAGTTGGCGCCAAGGCGGTTGGCGCCGTGCAGCGACACCGCCGCGGCTTCGCCCGCGGCCCAGATGCCGGGGATCCGCGTGGCGCCGTCGATGTCGGTTTCCACGCCGCCCATCGAGTAGTGCGCGACGGGCCGGATGGGAATCGGCTTCTCGATCGGGTCGAGGCCGATGAACTTGATGCAGACCTCGCGGATGAGCGGCAGGCGCGAGTTGATGCGATCGGCGCCCGAGATGCGTCAGGTCGAGGTGGATGCACGGCAGGCCGTCGGACCCCGGGATGCCGCGCCCGGCTTCGAGCTCCGTCTGCTCGGCCCGCGAGACCATGTCGCGCGGCGCCAGCTCCATCTTGCTGGGCGCGTAGCGCTCCATGAAGCGCTCGCCGCTGGCGTTGCGAAGATAGCCGCCCTCACCCCGGCACGCCTCCGTCATCAGGATGCCGTTGGGCACGAGGCCCGTGGGGTGGAACTGCAGGAACTCCATGTCCTCGAGCGGCAGGCCCGCGCGGAAGGCCATCGCCATCCCGTCGCCGGTCACCGTCTCCGAGTACGTGGTGAAGCCGTAGAGGGTGCCGCCGCCGCCCGACGCGATGAGCAGGGCCTTGCCCCGCAGCACGACGGTCTCCCCGCTCGGCGCGTGCATGCCGAGGAGGCCGCCGAACCGGCCGTCCTCCACGAGGATGTCGGTGACGAAGAACTCGTCGTAGCGGACGAAGCTCTTGTAGCGCAGCAGCTGGTCGTACAGCGTCTGCATCTCGAAGAACCCCGTCTTGTCGGCCGCGAGGGTCGCGCGCGGGAACGAGTGGCCGCCGAACGGCCGCTGGGCGATCCGGCCCTGCTCGTCGCGGGTCCAGGGGATGCCCCAGTGATCCAGCTGGTTGATTTCGCCAGGGATGGCGGCGACAAAGCGCCGCACGACGTCCTGATCGGCCAGGAAGTCGGAACCCTTGACGGTGTCCCACGCGTGCAGCTCGATGGAGTCGCCCTCCTCGGGGCGCAGCACCGCGGCGGTGCCGCCCTCGGCGCACACCGAGTGTGCACGCATCAGCTGCACCTTGGACACGATGCCGACGCTCACCCGGCCATCCAGGCGCGAGCAGAGCTCCACCGCGGCCCGCAGGCCGGCAAGCCCCGCGCCGAGGATGAGCACGTCGTGGGTCACGGTCTGAGCCATCGAGACCTCCCGGCGGGATTCGGTCAGAAACCGGAATCGGGATTCAGGACTCAGGATTCAGGACGTCACGCATGCCAGGCTGAATCCAGGTCATCGTCCAACGAGGGGGAGCGTGGGCGGCGCGGTGCCGACCATTGGGGGGCGGGCGGATTCTATCTGCAACGCCAGGCAACTGCAAGGAATGCTCGCCAATGCGGCCGCCGGATTCCCGGCGCTGCCCCAAGCTGGTGCAAACCGGAGAAAGCACTGACAGGTGAGGATCTAGCGGGGATCAAGCCCGGCTTTTCAACAGGGTTTTCCACAGTTTCTGTTGAAGACTGCCCGCCTTCGCTCGCAGGCTCCTGCTCGTTCTATTTTCCGCCGCGCCACATCGCGCGCCCGTATTCCCGCCGCAACCGCGCAATGTTGGCCATCGAGATCTCTTTCGGACAGACAGCCTCGCACTCGCCTTCGTTCGAGCAGTTGCCGAACCCCTCGGCATCCATCTGCGTGACCATCGCCGCCACGCGCCGCGCTCGCTCCGGCCCTCCCTGGGGCAGCAGCGCGAGGTGCGAGATCTTGGCGCCGACGAAGAGGGCAGCCGACGCGTTCTTGCACGCCGCCACGCACGCGCCGCAGGCGATGCAGGCGGCCGAGTCCATCGCGGCCTCGGCGAGGTCCCGGGGCACCGGGATGGAGTTGGCTTCGGCGGCCCCCCCGACGTTGATCGAGACGTAGCCCCCGGCCGCGATGACGCGATCCATGGCACTGCGGTCGACGATCAGGTCCTTCGTGTGCGGGAACGCGCGCGCCCGCCACGGCTCGACCGTGATCGTGTCGCCGTCGGAAAAATGACGCATGTGCAGCTGGCACACCGTGGTCGCCTGTTCGTGCCCGTGCGGCACGCCGTTGATCACCAGGCTGCACATGCCGCAAATCCCCTCGCGGCAGTCCGAGTCGAACGCGATAGGGTCTTCGCCGCGGGCAATGAGCCCCTCGTTGACGACGTCGAGCAGCTCGAGGAACGACATGTCGGGCGAGACGTCCTCGGCTGCGTAAGGCACCATGCGGCCGGGGGTGTTGGGGCCCGCCTGCCGCCAGACCAGGAGGTTCAGCTTCATGGCTACTTGTAGCTCCGCTGCGACGGGTGCGCGTACTCGAAGGCCAGGGGCTCGGCGTGCCGTACCGGGACGCCCGCGTCCCCCGTGTACTCCCACGCCGCCACGTGCGCGAACCGCTCGTCGTCTCGCAACGCTTCGTTCTCCGGCGTCTGGTACTCCTCGCGGAAGTGGCCGCCGCACGACTCCCGCCGCTCGAGGGCGTCCAGCGCGAGCAGTTCCGCGAACTCGAGGTAGTCGGCAACGCGCCCGGCGTACTCCAGGGCCTGGTTCAGATCAGCGGCGCGGCCCGGGACCGACACGTTCTGCCAGAACTCCTCTCGCAGCTCGGGGATGCGCGCGAGCGCGCGGCGCAGGCTGGCCTCGGTGCGAGCCATACCCACGTTGTCCCACAGCACCTTGCCCAGCTCGCGGTGGATCGACCGCGGGGTGCGGCGCCCCCCGACCGCCAGCAGCCGCTCGATTCGCGTCCTCACTGCGCGCTCGGCCTCGTCGAACTCCGCCGAGCCGGTGGCGACGGCCGGGAGCGAAGTGCTGCCGATGTACCCGGCCAGCGTGCTGGGCGCGACGAAGTAGCCGTCGGCAAGTCCCTGCATGAGTGCGCTGGCGCCCAGGCGGTTTGCCCCGTGGTCCGAGAAGTTCGCTTCGCCGAGCACGAAGAGGCCGGGGATCGTGGACATGAGGTTGTAGTCCACCCAGAGGCCGCCCATCGTGTAGTGGATGGCCGGGTAGATTCGCATCGGCACCCGGTACGGGTCCTCGTCCGTGATCTTGTGGTACATCTGGAACAGGTTGCCGTACCGCTCCTTGATGGTGTCGCGGCCGAGCCGATTGATCGCGTCGCCAAAATCCAGGTACACCGACAACCCCGTGTCGCCGACCCCGTACCCCTCGTCGCACACGCGCTTGGCCGCCCGCGACGCAACGTCCCGCGGCACGAGGTTGCCAAAGGCGGGGTAGCGGCGCTCGAGGAAGTAGTCGCGCTCGGCTTCGGGGATCTGGTCGGGCGGCCGGGTGTCCCGCGCCTGGGCCGGCACCCACACGCGCCCGTCGTTCCGGAGGCTCTCGCTCATCAGCGTGAGCTTCGACTGGTGGTCGCCCGAGACCGGGATGCACGTCGGGTGGATCTGCGTGAAGCAGGGGTTCGCGAAGAACGCGCCTCGCTTGTACGCCCGCCATATGGCGGTGGCGTTGGAGTTCACCGCGTTCGTCGAGAGAAAGTAAGCGTTGCCGTACCCGCCGGTGGCGAGCACGACCGCGTGGCCCTCGTAGCGCTCCAGCTGCCCGGTGACCAAGTTGCGGACGATGATGCCGCGTACCCGGCCGCCGACGAGCACCACGTCCAGCATCTCGCGCCGCGCGAACATTCGCACCGTGCCGGCGTGCACCTGCCGCATGAGCGCCTGGTAAGCTCCCAGCAGCAGCTGCTGGCCGGTTTGGCCGCGCGCGTAGAACGTCCTGGAGACCTGTGCGCCGCCGAACGACCGGTTGTCGAGCAGGCCGCCGTACTCCCGCGCGAAGGGCACGCCCTGCGCCACACAGTGGTCGATGATGCGAACGCTCAACTGGGCCAGGCGGAAGACGTTCGCCTCGCGCGCCCGGTAGTCCCCGCCCTTGACGGTGTCGTAGAACAGGCGCTGGATGCTGTCGCCGTCGTTCTGGTAGTTCTTGGCCGCGTTGATCCCGCCCTGGGCGGCAATGGAATGGGCCCGCCGCGGGCTGTCCTGGATGCAGAAGTTCAGGACGTTGTAGCCCAGCTCGCCGAGCGTGGCCGCGGCGGCCCCGCCCGCCAGCCCGGTGCCCACGACGATGACGGTGAACTTCCGGCGGTTCGCCGGGTTCACCAGCTTCATCTCGAACTGGTGCCGATCCCATTTCGCGGCGATTGGACCGTCGGGGATCCTCGCGTCCAGCCGGGTTGCGGCCGCGGCCGGGGCGGCGACAGGCGGCGTCATGCTCTGCCTCCGAAGTAGACCCACAGGGGGATCGCGACGAAGCCGCCGGCGATCAGGACGGCCAGTATCTTGCCCAGCAGCAGCATGCGGGGCGTGTAGCGGGGTTCGTCGGCGCCGAGCGACTCGACGGCGCTCGAGAAGCCGTGCCACAGATGGAAGCCAAGCAACACCAGGCACAGCTCGTAAAAGACCACGTTCAGCGGGCTCTGGAAGAACTCGATGACGAGGCGGTAGAGGTCGCGCGCCTCCTCCCCCTCGACCTGGTAGTAGGTGCCGTACTTGAACGCGCGAACGTGGAGCACCACGAACACGGCGGTGATCACGCCGGTGTAGATCATCGTCGTCGAGGCCAGCGACTTCCGGCTTGGCCCGCCGGCCCACCGGCGGCGGACGTAGGCGTCGGGGCGCGCCGCGCGGTTGCGCCACCACATGACGGCCGTCTTGTAGACGTGGATCACGAAGATCGCCGCCAGGCCGATCTCGGCGGGGATCACCAGGGGGTTCGTGATGAGCATGTGCGCGTAGCCGTTGAACGTCTCTGGCCCGAGGAAGAGCAGGGCGTTGCCGGCCAGGTGCACGAGCAGGTAGAGAAACAGCGCGAGCCCCGTCAGGGCGATCAGGAACTTCTCGGCCACCGACGAGGAGAACGCGTTCCAGCGCGGCATCATCGATGAGCTCCAGTATGGGTGTAAGTGCCCGCGCCTCGAATTGTAGTTTGCGCCCGCCGCGAGGCGCAACTGCTCGACTGTTGCCATCCGGCGGCAAGCGGGCTAGCATGGCAGGTCGGCCGGTCGGCAGGATTCAACGGGGACGAAGCTTGTGAAAATCCACGAGTACCAGGCGAAGGCCATCCTCGGGCGGTACGGCGTGCCCGTGCCGCGCGGCGAGGTGGCGCACACGCCGGCGGAGGTCGTCGGCATCGCCCGCCGCCTCGGCGGCACGGTGGTCGTCAAGGCGCAGATCCACGCGGGAGGGCGCGGCAAGGGCGGCGGTGTCAAGCTGGCCAAGACCCCGGACGAAGCCGAGCAGATCGCGAAGGCGATGTTCGGGATGCGGCTGGTGACGCATCAGACCGGGCCCGAGGGACGGATCGTCAAGCGGATCCTCGTCGAGGAGGGCCTGGCGATCGCCCGCGAGCTGTACCTCGGCCTGGTCCTCGATCGGGCCGCGGAACGGCCCGTGCTGATGGTCAGCCCGGCCGGCGGCGATGGAGATCGAGAAGGTCGCGGCGGAGACGCCCGACCAGATCTTCAAGGAGTACATCGACCCGGCCGCCGGGCTGGCGGCGTTCCAGGCGCGCAAGCTCGCCTACAGCCTCGGCCTCGACGGCCAGCCGGTCGCCAAGGCCGGCAAGGTGATGGCCGCGATCTACGACGCCTTTCGCGGGACGGACGCCTCGCTGGTGGAGATCAACCCGCTCATCCTGACGGCGTCGGGCGACGTCCTCGCGCTCGACGCGAAGATGAACTTCGACGACAACGCGCTCTACCGCCACCCCGACATCCGCGAACTGCGCGACCTCGACGAGGAGGACCCGCTCGAGATCGAGGCCTCGAAGTTCTCGCTGAACTACATTCGGCTCGACGGGAACATCGGCTGCATGGTCAACGGCGCCGGCCTGGCCATGGCCACGATGGACATCGTGAAGCTCGCGGGCGGCGAGCCGGCCAACTTCCTGGACGTGGGCGGTGGCGCGAACGCGGAGCAGATTCGCAACGCCGTTGCGCATCCTCACGTCGGACCACCGGGTGCGGGCCGTGTTCGTCAACATCTTCGGCGGCATCCTGCGGTGCGACATCCTGGCCGAGGGGCTCGTGGCCGCGGTCAAGGAACTCGACGTCCGCCTGCCCATCGTGATCCGCATGGAAGGCACGAACGTCGAGGCCGGCAAGCAGATCCTGCGCGACAGCGGTCTGAACTTCACGACCGCCGACGCGAGCGACGATGCGGCGGCCAAGGTGGTGGCCCTCGCAGGGTGAGCCGCTCGGGCGGAGACTTCAAGGCGACACATATGGCTGTTCTCATCGACCAATCGACCCGGCTCGTCGTGCAGGGGCTGACGGGGCGCGAAGGCACGTTCCACGCGATGCAGGCGGCGGCCTACGGCACCCGGGTCGTCGGCGGGATGACGCCGGGCAAGGGCGGCACGACCCACGAAGGCTGGCCGATCTTCAATACCATGGCCGATGCGGTGCGCGAGACCGGGGCCAACGCCTCCCTGATCTTCGTCCCGCCCGCCGCGGCTGCCGACGCCATCATGGAAGCGGCGGACGCCGGCGTGGCGTTGGTCGTGTGCATCACCGAGGGCATCCCGACGCTGGACATGATGCGGGCGACGACCTTCCTGAAAGGCAGGCCCACCCGGCTGGTGGGCCCCAACTGCCCGGGCCTGATTTCGCCCGGCAAGGCCAAGGCAGGCATCATTCCCGCCCACATCTGCAAGGAAGGGCGCGTGGGGATCGTGTCGCGCAGCGGCACGCTGACTTACGAGGCAATCCAGCAGACCACGCAGCTTGGCTTCGGGCAGACCACGTGCATCGGGATTGGCGGCGACCCGATCATCGGGACCAGCTTCGTCGATGCGCTCCGGCTGTTCAACGGCGACCCGGACACCGAGGCGGTCGTGATGATTGGCGAGATTGGCGGCACCGCGGAGGAAGAGGCCGCCGCGTTCATCGCCCGCGAGTTCAGCAAGCCGGTGGTCAGCTTCATCGCCGGGCAGACGGCCCCGCCCGGTCGGCGCATGGGGCACGCCGGCGCCATTATCGCCGGCGGAAAGGGCACGGCCGCCGAGAAGATGGCGGCACTGACGGCTGCCGGAGTACACGTGGTGAAAAGCCCGGCGGAGATGGGGAAAGCGGTCCGCGACGTTCTCTGACGGTGCCGTCGCGGAGTGCATAGTGCAAAGTGCATAGTGCAAAATGCGGAGGCGCCGTGGCAACTGCCAACGCCAGGGCTCCGCATTCTGCACTAGCACTCTGCACTTTGCATTTCCGAGCGATTCGCTAACGTTCCACGCGAATCGTCACTCTTTGGCTGTCCTTCCCCCCGTTCTTCGAGTCAGTCCGCGCCTCCACCCAGCCGTCCTTGCCGGTCATCTTCACCAGCGCGCGGAAACGTGCCATCTCGTGCCCACGGAGGCGGAACTCCACGCCACCGCTGCCCAGCGGCGTCGCGGCCGCCGCGTCCCCAGCGCCGTCGAGGCGGACGGGAGCGGCCGGGAGGTCAATCACCGTCACGTTCGGCGAGGCCGCCACCAACAGGCGGTCCTTCTTGGCGAGCCCCAACTGCACGGCGCGGTCGGAGGACGTCGGGTAGACGCCGGTCGTTCTTCACCGTCACGTCGACCCAGAACAGCTCGCCGCCGCCGGCGTCATCGTCACCCGATCGATTTCCACCTTCGGGAACTGGCTCGCGCGAGTAGCAGGACGAAGAGCGCGTTGCGCAGCGCCTCCTCCTCCATGTAGGGGCGGGCGGCGTTCGGCCGGTGTGCTTCTTCGCCCGTCCCGCCGATCCACACCGGCCCCAGGTCGGGGTGCTTGACGGCTTTCGGCGCGATCCACCCTTCGCCCGTCAGCTCCCGGTCGAATCCACGCGAGCTACTCGTCCTCGTCCACCGCCCCGTCGCCGTTGATGTCCGCATCGCCCGGCCGGCCCCACAGCTCGATCAGGTACGCGAAGGCCCCCAGCATGTTGTAACTGGACGCCTGCGCCTGGCCGGAGAGGCCGCTGAAGGTGGGCGTGTAGTCCTTCAGGATGCGCGCGCCCTCGGCTGACGATTGCCAGCTGCGCGTCCATGTCGCTCTGCACGTCCGGCGCGCACCACGCGCGGGAACAGCTGCGCCCACGGTCTCGTCTTGCGCATCTCGGCGAGTTGCGCGGCCACGCCGGGCCTCCTGGCCGCCCGCTGCTCGGGCGTCATCGATCGCGCGGGTGTCGGGCGGGGCCGAGAACATGATCAGGCGCCCGGTGTTGTGGAAGTGGAAGCTCGCGAAGATGTTCGGCGTGCCTCAGCTGGAACTCGAACACGTTGCGCGTTTCGCCTCCGACATCGGGTACGGCCAGCCGTCCTCGAGGCTCCACCCGAACGGCGAAGTTGCGGTTCGGGTCGGGCCCGCCCAGGTCGTCTTCGTTGATGCGGCCGTCGCCGTCGTTGTCGAAGCCCTCCATGCCCACCCGCCGGAAGCGGCGGACCGGCTCCCGGGCGTCGGCAACCCGCACGAAGCGGCGGCTGTCGGGCGACAGCTTGAACTCGCCCTCCGGGTCCTCGACCAACATCGCCGAGATTTCGCCGTCCCCGTCCACGTCCTCGGTCTGGTCCTCGTCGTACAGCCCGTCCCCGTCGTCGTCTCCGGGCCGGTAGGGTTCGCGGGGGTTGTTCTCGGTGTTCGGCTAGGAGGCGTACGAGTCGTTGCGCGTCCACGTTCAGGCCCGGCAGGATGTAGAAGGTCGTGCCGCGTTGACGAGGCGCTGCACGTAAGGGTCGTAGTCGTAGCGCGTGAGCAGGTACCACGCAGTGTAGAGCGAGCACGTCACGCCGTTGATCTCGTTGCCGTGGATCGCGCCGTCCACCCACATGGCGGGCTTCGTCTCGGCGGCGCCCGTGGCGTTGGCGGTGATGGTCAGCATGCGCTGGTCCCGGCCCATCCGGCTCTTGCCGATGGTGGAGAGCTCGGCCAGCTGGCGGGTACCGCTTCTGCAGGCCTGCAGCATCTTCACCTTCTCGGCGTAGCTGTAGTACTGCTTCCAGCTGATGGGGAAGTCGTTCTCGCCGTGAGAGCCGCCGGGGCTGGCCTGGAGCGGCTTCTGCGCCACGACGGCGGCGCTCCAGCCTGCCCCCAGTGCGAGCGCCAGGGCAATCACCGCCAG
The DNA here is from genome assembly GCA_963744445.1 of uncultured Acidobacteriota bacterium. Taxonomy (GTDB): domain Bacteria; phylum Acidobacteriota; class Vicinamibacteria; order Vicinamibacterales; family Fen-181; genus CAVUTP01. The sequence goes on along the minus strand of CAVUTP010000002.1, from coordinate 581,785 downwards.
CGTCGAGCGGATGCTGAGTGTGTGCATGATGTCCCTCCGCGCCCTCACTTGATCACCACGTCGTGGACGACCGTCCCACCTTTCTGGGACGCGAGCACGACCTTCAGCGGCGTGTCGCCCTCGAGCGCGACGAGCCAGCTCACCTCGCGCCGGCTTCCGCGGCCGAACTGCGCGGGCTCCACCCGCTGCACGCGCAGCTGGCCCGGGAGGGGCTGCATGCCCGCCCCACCGCGTCCGCCACGCCCCGACAACTGGGGTTCCGGCGGTTCCCGATCGGGCGGCGCGGATCCGCCCAGCGTCCCTTCGAGCACGCCCAGCGACGTCCACGGCGCGCCCTGGAGGAAGCGCACCCGGGACCGGTCCCCGATCAGCCAGACCACATCCTCGCGGTTCCCGCGCAGCGACGCGCCCCTCGCGAGGTGGGTCGCGAGCTGGCCTTCGTTGGCCAGTGTCGCTTTCACCTCGACAATCCTGGTACCGTCCCTTCCGGCTGGTGCCTTTCACCGTCGCCTGGTCCTCCACGTGGGTGACGCTGAGGGCGCCGGGGTCGTCGGTGGTATAGAGCACCCGGGCCGACGCTTCCCGAACGACCAGCCGGGGCAGCAGCGTCGCCTTGAACAGCTCGAACTGCCAGTGCGTTTCGCAGACGCCCAGCAGGGAGTCGCCAGGGATGGCGTTGCTCGCGCCGTAGCGTGAGATCCACCCGCCCAGCTCGCCTGCGCCGAGCTCGGGGTGCTTGAAAGGCTTCCAGGGCTTGAAGGCACGGCTGCCAAGCGCCTTCTCCTGGTGGGCAAGGTAGGCGAGCTCCCACTTGGCCCGATCCGCCTCGCCCGCGTAGCCCGCCAGGCCCTTGGTGTCGCGCTGCCAATTCCAGAGTTCGGTGCTCATCGACCAGCTGCCGAACTGCGCGTACGCCCAGTCGAGAAACACCCCGTAGCCGTACGGCGCCCGGCGGTCGTCGCTGTAGGGGTGCCGGAAGCCGCGCGGGGGCGCGCCGGCCTGTCCCGACGGGGTCTGGGCCTGGCCGGGCTGCGCTGCTCGCTGGATCCCGCCGCGGCCCTGTCCCTGGGTCTCGCCCGCCAGATCCCCGCGTTCTTCTGCCCCCGCGGGCGCCGCGGTTCGCCGCTCGAGCCACGAGGCCGGCACGGGTTCGCCAATCAACTCCAGGTAGCGCTTGCCCATGACCCGGTCGTAGGTGGAGACGTCGCGCGCGTCCATCCGGCTGTCGGGCCAGCGGGCCATCGGCCGGTAGGTGAAGCCGCCCGAGGTGTGGAACGACTGCACCAGCAGGATGTTCGTGTGGTCGGTGAAGAACTCGAGAATGGCCCTCGCCTCCGGCGAAGACGACGGGTAGGCGCCGGTGCCCCCTTGCTCCTGGTCGTCCCGGTACCACCCCTCCGGGAAGTTGCGGTTGACGTCGATCCCGCTTTCGCCGTCTTCGCCGCGCTTGCCGTCGCCGTCGTTGTCGCGGTCTTCGGGCACCACCGTGTACCGCGGCTTCGTCGTCGTCTCGTTCGGACCGACGCGCACCATGAGGCGGGGATCGGCATCCGACACGACGAACGCGCCCTTGTCATCACGGTATCGGAACTGCACGATGGCGCCGTCGCCGTCGAGGTCGTCCGGCCCATCCTCGTTCACCTTGCCGTCGCCATCGTCGTCACGGAGCATCGAGTTCCCGCGCTGCGAGATGCCCTTGTCGGCGCTGTTGAACACGCCGTCGGGGTTGACGACGGGACAGATGTAGAACGTGTTCGCGTCGATGAGGCGTGTCAGCTCGGCGTCGGCACCGTAGCCCGAGACGAGCTTGTCGATCGTGTAGAGGCAGACCTCGGTGCCGGTAAACTCGTTGCCGTGCGTGCCGCCGTCGATCCAGATGCCCGGCTTCCCCTGGTACGGCTTCATGGGCGTCACGTTCTTGACCGGGGCGCCGCCTTCGAGCCGCTGGTTGCGGAGAGGCAGGAGGGCATCGAGGGCCGCCCCGGTCTTCAGGTTGGTGACCACGAGGACGTAAATTGGGCGATCCATCGAACTGCGGCCGATTTCGACCAGCGACGTGATTGCCGGGTGCGCGGCCGCCACCTTTCGCAGGTACTCCACGGTCGCGGTGTACCCGTGGAAGTCGGAGAAGGCGATGGGCACGCGCGCGGCGGCTGGCCGCGCAGCCGGGGCCTGGGGCCGCGCGGCGGGCCCGGCGCCGGCCGCGAGGCACAGCCCGGCGGCGAGGCCAAGACAGCGCCACGACAGGACGGTCTTCTTCATGTGTTCCTCGCTGAGCGGCAGGAAAGTGCGGGGCTCCGCGGTTCGCCGGCGCGCGGACGCCCGGGGGCGACGCTGAGGCGGCCGCAGCATAGCACAAGAGCCGCGTGCTATACTTTTTCCATCCTTTACAGTCGATGCCCGGCCGACCCGGGCAGCCATCCGCTTAGCGGGGAAGGCGCATGACACCTTCAGATTCTTGCCGTGCAGGATGCGGCGGCCCGTACGGTCACCGGCCGCGTCGTCAACGACTTCAGCATCCAGGTGGCCACGGTCAACGGGTCGGGCAGCCAGACGGCCAACCTCGTGCTGCTGCGGTCGATCTTCCAGACCGGGGTGCCAGTTTCGGGGAAGAACTTGTTCCCGTCCAACATCGCCGGCCTGCCGACGTGGTTCACCATCCGGGCGAGCAAGGACGGGTACATCGGGCGAAAGAAGGAGATCGACATCCTCGTCGCGATGAACCCCGAGACTGCCCGCGAGGACGTCCAGGGGCTGGATCCGGGGGCGGTGGTCGTCTACGACGAGCCGCTGAAGCTGGACCAGGTGCGGCAGGATCTCGATCTTCTACGCGGTGCCGTTCGACAAGCTCGTGGCGCCGGTGTGCCCCGACGCCAAGCTCCGGAAGCTCGTTCGGAACGTGATTTACGACGGCGTGCTCGCCCGGCTGCTGGGGATCGACCTCGCGCAAATGGACCGGGCCCTGGCCGCGCAGCTGGGGAAGAAGCCGAAGGCGCTGGCGCTCAACCAGGCGGCGTTGCGGGCGGGGGACGAGTTCGCGGCCGCCAGCCTCGAGAAGCGCGACCCCTACAGCGTCCAGCCGATGGACCGTACGACGGGCCAGATTCTGATCGAGGGCAACGCGGCGGCGGCCATCGGCGCGTTGATGGCGGGTGTCACGGTCGTGACGTGGTACCCGATCACGCCGTCGTCCAGCCTGTGCGAAACGCTCACCGGCTACATGCGCAGGTACCGGATGGACAAGGAGACGGGCAAGGCCACTTTCGCCATCGTGCAGGCGGAGGACGAGCTGAGCGCCCTGGGCATGGCGCTGGGAGCCGGCTGGATTGGCGCGCGGTCGATGACGGCCACTGCGGGTCCGGGCATCTCGCTCATGGCGGAGTTCGTGGGCCTCGGGTACTACGCCGAGGTGCCGACGGTGATCTTCGACATCCAGCGCGTGGGGCCCTCGACGGGCCTGCCCACACGGACCGCGCAGGGCGACATCCTCTCCACCGCGTTCCTCTCGCACGGCGACACCCGCCACCCGATGCTGCTGCCGGCCTCGGTTGGAGAGGTGTACGAGATGGCCATCGAGGCCTTCGACCTGGCCGAGCGACTGCAGACGCCGATCTTCGTGATGTCTGACCTCGACCTCGGGATGAACACCTGGATGTCCGAGCCGTTCCGGTATCCGGAGAAGCCGATGAACCGGGGTAAGCGCCTGACGCCGGAGGTCCTCCAGGCGATGGGCGAGTGGGGCCGCTACAAGGACGTGGACGGCGACGGGATCCCGTACCGCACGATTCCCGGGGACGGGATGCCCCCCGTATTTCTGTCGGGGGTCCGGCCACAACGATCGGGGCCAGTACAGCGAGCGGCCGACCGACTACGTGTCGAATATCGACCGCCTGGACCGGAAGTTCGACACCGCCCGGACGCTGGTGCCGCCGGCGGTCATCGAGTCGAGCGACGGGGCGGCCGTCGGGATCATCGGGTATGGCACGAGCCACTGGGGCATTGCCGAGAGCCGCGACCAGCTCCGCGCGGAGGCAGGGGTCGAGACCTCGTACCTCCGCCTGCGAGCGTATCCCTTCGGCCCCGAGGTGGAGGACTTCGTGCGGCGTCACGACCGGGTGTACGTCGTCGAGCAGAACCGGGACGGCCAGATGGCAGCGCTGCTGAAGCTGGACATCGAGGCGGCGCTCACCCCCCGGCTGCGCAGCGTCCTGCACTACGACGGACTGCCGCTCGATGCGCGAACGATCACGAACGGGATCCTGGCCCTGGAAGGGGAAGAGGTGTCACGATGACCGCCAGCCCGACGCCGGCCGGAGCGGCGAAGAAGGTGAACCGGATCGGCCTCGAAATGGCCGCCTACCGCGGCGGGAAGAGCACGCTCTGCGCCGGATGCGGCCACAACGCGATCTCCGAACGGATCATCGAGGCCTTCTACGAGATGGGGGTGGACAGCGCGAGCGTGATCAAGCTGTCGGGCATCGGCTGCTCCAGCAAGAGCCCCGCGTATTTCCTCGGCATCTCGCACGGGTTCAACTCCGTGCACGGCCGGATGCCCTCCGTGGCGACGGGCGCGATGCTCGCCAACAAGGGCCTGCTCTCGATTGGGGTCAGCGGCGACGGCGACACGGGGGCGATCGGCATCGGCCAGTACGTCCACCTGATGCGCCGGAACGTCCCCGTGATCTACATCGTCGAGAACAACGGCTGCTACGGCCTCACCAAGGGGCAGCTGTCGCCGACGGCCGACCTGGGCACGACGCTGAAGAACGGCGTGGTGAACGACCTCCCGGCCATCGATTTGTGCGCGCTGGCGATCGAGCTGGGCGCCAGCTTCGTCGCCCGCTCTTTCTCGGGCGACAAGAAGCAGGTGGCCTCGCTGCTGAAGGCGGCAATCGCCCACCGCGGCACGTCGATGCTCGACATCATCTCCCCGTGCGTGACCTTCAACGACCACGAGGGTTCCACCAAGAGCTACTCGTACGTCAAGGACCACGACGAGCCGCTCGAGGAGTTGAGCTTCGTCCCCTTCTTCGAGGACATCGCGGTCGATTACGAGCCGGGCGCCGTGCAGGAGGTGTCGCTGCACGACGGCTCGAAGCTGTTCCTCAAGAAGCTGGCGGGCGACTACGATCCGACCAACAAGGCGATGGCGCGCAAGGTCCTGCACGAGTCGGCGTCGCGGGGCGAATTTGCCACGGGCCTGATCTACGTGGAGCCATCGCGCCCCGACTTCCTGACGCTGCTGAACGTGGTGGACGAGCCGCTCGCCACCCTGCCCGAGGACCGCGTTCGCCCGCCGAAGGAGGCCTTGGACGCGATCATGCGCGGCCTGATGTAGAGGGCAGGCCGCGCGTTCCGCCAACGAAGACCATCATCCCTGGCTCCGGTCTTCGTTGGCTCCCAAGACGTCCTCGCAGATCTTCCGCTCGTCACGCGGGAGTCCCTGCTCGTCCAGGGCCGGCACGTTGCGGTTTCCCTGCTGTTCCGGGTCCTCGGGCCGGTCGCCTTCGATGGCGCCCAGGTGGGCGTCCGGCTCGATCCCGGCGTTGTCCGCGGCCTTGTCGTCGGGGGTCTCGGGCATCGGGCCTCCTGTCGGGCTGGTGTACAATTGCCCTTCTATGGAACGTACATTTGCGATCATCAAGCCTGACGCCGTCGGGCGTCAGTTGACCGGCCCAATCCTGGACCGGATCGAACAGGCGGGTTTCCAGATTCGTGCCATGCGCATGGTGCGTCTCAGCAAAGCTGAAGCGGAGGGGTTCTACGCCGTTCACCGCGAGAAGCCGTTCTTCGGCAGCCTGACGGCCTTCATGTCGTCCGGTCCGGCCGTCGTCATGGTGCTCGAGGCGCCCGACGCGATTCGGAAGTGGCGCGAGACGATGGGCGCGACCGACCCTTCCAAGGCGGGAGAGGGGACGATCCGGAAGGCGTTCGGAACCTCGATCGAGCGCAATGCCACGCATGGGTCCGACGCTCCGGACACCGCGTCGTACGAGGTCGGGTATTTCTTCCGGGGGATGGACTTGATCTGACGGCGGGGATGTGGGCAAGGGGCTCGTTCTCATCGGGGTGGCGATCGCGTTGGTGGGCCTGGCCGTGATGGCGGGCCTGCCGCTCGGCCGCCTGCCGGGCGACATGGTCGTCCGGCGGGGCTCGTTCAACTTCTACTTCCCGCTGACGACGTCCGTACTGTTGAGCGTGGTCCTGACACTGCTGCTGGCGTTGTTCCGCAAATGATGATTCCCTCCGTACGCGGCACCCGAGACATCCTACCCGGAGAAGTGGAGCGCTGGGCGTTCGTCGAGGCCACCGCGCGCCGCGTGTTCGAGCAGTACGGATACTTCGAGATCCGGACGCCGATCATCGAGCGCGAGGAGCTGTTCTCGAAGGGAACCGGCGAGACCACGGACATCGTGCAGAAGGAGATGTACGCGTTCACCGACAAGGGCGGCGAGCGCATCACCCTCCGTCCCGAGGCGACGCCCAGCATGGTGCGCGCCTTCGTGGAGCACGCCCTCGAGCAGGCGATGGCCGTCCCCAAGCTCTACGCGATGGGGCCGATGTTCCGGTACGAGCGGCCGCAGAAGGGGCGTTACCGGCAGTTCCACCAGCTCGACGTGGAGGTGTTCGGCGTGGCCGACCCGTCGGTGGACGCCGAGGTGATCGATTTGGCGTGGGTGCTGGTCTCGGCGCTCGGGATTACCGGGGTGGATCTGGCGATCAACAGCGTTGGGTGCGCCGTGTGCCGTCCCGCCTTCAGCGCCGCGCTCGTGGCCGCTCTCGGCGAGGATGTTGGCAAGCTCTGCGGCGACTGCCAGCGGCGGGCGGCGACCAACCCGCTGCGCATCTTCGACTGCAAGGTGCCAGGCGACCAGGCCGCCATCGATGCGCTGCCGCACAGCGTGGACTACCTGTGCCCCGAGTGCCGCGCGCACTTCGACGCCGTGCGGGCGGCGCTTGATCTCTACGGGATTCCCTACGCGGTGTCCCATCGGCTCGTGCGCGGTCTCGACTACTACACCCGGACGACTTTCGAGATCCTCGCCGGCCAGCTCGGCGCCCAGAACGCGATCCTCGGCGGCGGGCGTTACGACGGCCTGGTGAAGCAATTGGGCGGCCCCGACCGGGTGGGCATTGGCTTTGCGGCCGGCATCGAGCGCCTCGTCCTCGCGCTCCCCGAGCAGTTGGAGGTTGCCGCCCCCCGGCCCGATGTGTTCGTGGCCGCGCTGGGCGAACCCGCGCGGCTCTCGTCGTTCGAGCTGCTTCGGGACCTGCGGCGGGCGGGACTGAACGCCCAGGTCGAGTACGAGGGCCGATCGCTCAAGTCGCAGATGAAGCGGGCCGACCGGTTGAAGGCGCGGCTGGTGTTCGTCCTCGGGGAAGACGAGTTGGCGCGCGGGCAGGTCAGCGTGAGACACATGGCCACCTCCACGCAGGAGTCGATCCCCCGTGCCGACGCGGTCGGCCTATGTGCTCCGAACCGTGGGCCGGAGACCCTGAATCCTGATTCCTATGATCGAACCTCTCGGCACCCTCACCCGTACCCACACCTGCGGCGAGCTGCGGGCCGCCGACATCGGTCGAGAGGTGACCCTGCTCGGCTGGGTTCATCGTGTCCGCGACCTCGGGTCGTTGGTCTTCATCGACGTCCGCGACCGCTACGGGGTGACCCAGGCCGTTGTCCAGGAGGGGCAGCCGTTCCTCGATGCGGCGAAGCACCTGCGCGCGGAATTCGTCGTCGGCATCACCGGCCTGGTTCGTGCGCGCGGCGGGGAAGTGAACAGCCGCCTGGCCACGGGGGAGGTGGAGGTGGCGGCGACGGCACTGCGGGTGTTGAACGAGGCGGCCGTCCCCCCGTTCCAGATCGCAGACGAGGCCACGGCCGCGGAGGAGCTGCGGCTGCGCTACCGCTACCTGGATCTCCGCCGGCCGGCCCTGCAGGCGAACCTGGGGTTGCGGCACCGGGTCACCATGGCGATCCGGCGCTACTTCGACGCCGAGGGTTTCTGGGAAATCGAGACGCCGGTGCTCGGCAAGTCCACGCCAGAGGGCGCGCGCGACTACCTGGTCCCCAGCCGCGTTCACCACGGCGAGTTCTACGCCTTGCCGCAATCACCGCAGCTCTTCAAGCAGCTCCTGATGGTCGCCGGGACCGACCGCTACTTCCAGATCGTGAAGTGCTTCCGCGACGAGGACCTGCGCGCCGACCGGCAGCCCGAGTTCACCCAGGTGGACGTGGAGATGTCTTTTGCGCGGCCGGACCTGGTGTTCGGGATCATCGAGCCGCTCATGCGGGAGGTGTTCGCGGTCATCGGGCGCGACATCGAGTTGCCGTTCCCCCGCATGCCCTACGCGGACGCCGTCGCGCGTTACGGGTCCGACAAGCCGGACTTGCGCGTCGGCCTGCAGATCCGTGACCTCTCGCACGTCTTTGCCGATTCGACCTTCCAGTTGTTCCGTGAGGCGCTCGCGGCGGGCGGGCGTGTTCGGGGCTTCGTGGTGCCGGGCGGCGCGAAGTACAGCCGCAAGCAGCTGGACGGCCTGGCGGACCAGGCGAAGCAGCTGGGCGCCTCGGCGCTTGTCTGGGCCCGCACGGCGGAGGGCGGGGTCAAGAGCCCGGCACTCAAGGGCGCCGGTGAGGCGACGTTGCGGCAGGCGCTCGAGCAGGCGCAGGCCGGCGGGCAGGACCTCCTGCTGATGGCCGCCGGACCCGGCGACGCCGTGTCGAAGGTGCTGGGGCAGCTCCGGCTTGCAGTCGCGCGCGAAGAGCACCTCCTCAAGCCCGACCAGTTCGCCTTCACCTGGGTCACCGATTTCCCGCTGCTCGAATGGGACGCGGACGAGCAGCGGTACGTGGCGATGCACCACCCCTTCACCTCGCCGGTGCCGGAGGACGTGGACCGGCTCGAAGGCGAGCCGGGGGCCGTGCGCGCCCAGGCCTACGACCTCGTCTTGAACGGCAGCGAAATTGGAGGCGGCAGCGTCCGGATCCACGACTCGGCGCTCCAGGCCCGGCTGTTCCGGGCCATCAACCTGACGGAGGAGGAGGCCCGGCAGCGGTTTCGGCTTCTTCCTGGAGGCCCTGAGGTACGGCACGCCGCCGCACGGCGGCATCGCGCTCGGGCTCGACCGGCTCGTCGCGCTCCTGGCCGGGGAGGCCTCGATACGCGAGGTGATTGCCTTCCCGAAGACTGCCGCCGCGGTGGACCTGATGACCGGGGCACCTGGCCCGGTGGACGAGCGGCAGCTGATCGACCTGCGCCTCCGCCGCGCGGTAAATTGACGGCTCGACGGCCGCGTGGTACAATTCGTGATTCTAAATATCGGCGCCGAAAGGAGATAGCACCGCCTGGCGGGCATCGATGAGAAAGATCGCGGTCCCCGAAGAGGGGATGGAAACGCTGTTCGGGTCGTACGACGAGAATCTCCGCTTCCTCGAGTCTCTTCTCAACGTCACCATCAGCACGCAGGGGCACGACCTCCTGGTCGATGGAGATCCCCTGGCCACCGCCAAGGTGGAGCGCGTGGTGAACGGCTTGGCCTCGCTTGCCCGCGAGGGTTACCGCATCGCCAACGGCGACGTGAAGACGGCCGCGCAGCTGGTCGCCGAGGACGGCGGGGTCGAGTTGCGCGACTACTTCCTCAAGAGCGCGGGGACGCCCAGAACCTCCGGCAAGCGGCACGTGGCGCCCAAGAGCGCGAACCAGCGTCGCTATCTCGAGGCGATCGACCAGCACGACATCGTGTTCGGCATCGGGCCGGCCGGGACCGGCAAGACCTACCTCGCCATGGCGCAGGCCGTCAGCTTCCTGCTGGCCAAGAAGGTGGCGCGGATCATCCTCGCCCGCCCGGCGGTCGAGGCCGGCGAGAAGCTCGGATTCCTGCCCGGCGACCTGCAGGAGAAGGTGAACCCCTACCTCCGGCCGCTCTACGACGCCCTCTACGACATGCTCGAGGCCGAGCGGGTGGAGCGGCTGCTCGAGCGCGGCACCATCGAGATCGCTCCGATCGCGTTCATGCGCGGGCGGACGCTCAACGACTCGTTCGTCATCCTGGACGAAGCGCAGAACACCACCTCCGAGCAGATGAAGATGTTCCTGACCCGTCTCGGGTTCGGGTCCAAGGCGGTGGTGACCGGCGACATCACGCAGATCGACCTCCCGTCGGGACACACCTCCGGCCTCATCGAGGCGATGAAGGTGGTTTCGCAGATCGAGGGGATCGCCTTCGTGCACTTCGACGACCGGGACGTCGTGCGGCACAAGCTGGTTCAGCAGATCGTGAAGGCCTACGAGGCGTTCTCGAACGGCAACACCTCCGTGCGTCGCATCTCCTGACGGACCGTTATGAGCACAGACGGAGACCCACACCCGCGGGCCGGCCACGGGCTGGCAGCAGGCACCAGGCGGGCGGCAGCTTCTCGCCGCCGGACGCCAGCCGCAAGCCGCCCGCTTCTCGACGTCACGATCACCGACGGCTCCGGCCGTCCCGTCCGGGCCCCGGGCCTGGCGGCATGGCTGCGGGCCGCGGCCCCGAGCGCGGCCCGTGGAGCCCTCGGCATCGCGCTCGTCGACGACCGGACGATCCGGCGGCTGAACCGCGACTTTGCCGGGGTCGATCGCGCCACTGACGTCCTCTCGTTCCCGGCGGCGGACCGGATGGCCGACCGCGACTCTCTCCTGGGCGACATCGCCATCGCCACCGGCGTGGCCAGGCGGCAGGCCCGCGAGGCGGGACACGCCTACGCCACCGAGTTGCGGGTCCTCGCCCTCCACGGCCTCCTCCACCTCCTCGGCTACGATCACCACGGCGACTACGGCCGGATGGCCCGGCTGGAGGCCAGGCTGCGGCGCCGGGGAGGCCTCGAACACGGTTTGATCGAGCGGGCCGGCAGATGAACCCGCTCCTGATCTTCCTGCTCGCCTGCCTGCTGGTCTATCTCGGCACGGTGGACGCCGCGTTCAGCGCCCTCATGCGGCTGTCGCTCCGCCTGCTCGCGGAGCGGAACGGCCGCGCGGAGACGCTGCGCCCGTACCTCGAAGAGCCCGCGCGGTTCTACGTCCCGTCGCGCCTGCTGACGGGCGCCGCCGTCGTCCTGACGGGCGCCCTCCTCGCGGAGGTGATTCGCCTCGACACGCCGCAGCGGATTCTAGGCGTCATCGCCTCCACCGCCGCGATCCTCCTGGTGTGCAGTGTCTTGCTGCCGCAAGTGATCGTGCAGCGCGATCCGGAGCGCGTGCTCGATCTCGCGCTGCCCTCGTTCGCCGTCATGGCGCGCGCGGTCCACCCGGTGACCGCGACGGTGTTGCACCTTGCCAGCCTCCGGCGGGCACGACCCGCGGTGACACCGGTGTCCGCCGCCGACGAGGAGGAGGAACAGGGTGAGGCCGCGGAAGCCTACCTGGAGGCGGGCGAGCAGGAAGGGCTGATCGAGACCGAGGAGCGCCGCCTGATCCAGTCCATCGTCGAGTTCGGCGACACGCTCGTCCGGGAGGTCATGACCCCGCGGCCCGACATCGTCGCCATCCACGACGAGGCGACACTGGGCGAACTGCGGGCGCTGCTGCGCGAGCAGACCTACTCGCGGATCCCGGTGTTCAAGGAGAGCCTCGACAACGTCCTCGGGTTCGTGTTCGTCAAGGACCTCATCCAGATCGCGTGCGAGGATACGCGCGCCATCACCAGCCTCGTGCGCCCCGCCTACTTCGTCCCCGAGACGAAGCGCGTGTCGGAGTTGCTGCGCGAGTTCCAGCGGCAGCAGGTGCAGGTCGCAGTCGTCGTGGACGAGTACGGCGGCACGGCGGGCCTGGTGGCCCTCGAGGACCTCATCGAAGAGATTGTCGGTGAAATCCGCGACGAGTACGACGAGGAATCGGAAGCGGTCACCGACGAGGGCGGGGGCGTCTTCGTGTTCAGCGGGAAGGTCGACATCGACGAGGTCGGCGACCGCCTCGGCGTGGACATCGAGCGGGAGGGATTCGAGACGGTGGGCGGCTACCTGTTGTCGAACCTCGGCCGCGTGCCCGCCGTGGGGGAGAAGTTCGAGATCGACGGCCTGGCGATCGAGGTCCTGGAGGCCGAGCGCCGGAGGGTCCACAAGGTCCGCATCCGCCGCCAACCGGTCGTCCAGGAGGGCTCGTGACCGCGGCCGACACTCCACGCTTCGGGTTCGTCGCCCTGATCGGCCGGCCGAACGTCGGGAAGTCCACGCTCCTCAACCGCCTCGTCCAGACCAAGCTCGCCATCGTCTCCGACAAGCCGCAGACGACGCGGAACCGAATCGTGGGCGTGCGCAACTACCCGGGCGGGCAGGTGGTCTTCCTCGACACCCCCGGGATTCACCGCCCGACCCACCGGATGAACGTCCGGATGGTGGACGCGGCCGTCGAGGGGATGCGCCAGGCGGACGTCGTCGCGCTGGTCAGCGACGCCACCGACGCGCGCGCTGGGCGGGGCGAGCGCTTCATCCTGGACCACGTCAAGGCGTCGTCGTCCCCCATCGTCCTCGTGATCAACAAGGTGGACCTGGTGCCGCGCGCGTCGCTGCTGCCGTTGATCGACTCGTGGCAGACGCGCCGCGCGTTCGCGGACATCGTCCCGGTGTCGGCTCTCACCGGGGAGAACGTCGATCGGCTGGAGCGGGTGTTGCTCGCACTCCTGCCCGAGTCCGACCCCCTGTACCCGACCGAGTACCTCACGGACCAGCCCGAACGCTTCTTCGTCGCCGAGACCGTGCGCGAGAAGGTCCTGGAATCCACCCACGCGGAAATCCCGTTCTCGACCGCCGTTGCGGTGGACAAGTTCGAGGAGGCGGAGAAGGGCGGGGTGATGAAGCTCTACTGCTCGATCATCGTGGAGCGCGAGTCGCAGAAGCCGATCCTGATCGGCCGCGGTGGTGAGATGATCAAGCGAATTGGCACCGCCGCCCGTCGCGACCTGGAGACCTTCTTCGAGACGCGGGTGTTCCTCGACCTGCGGGTGAAGGTCCGGGCCGAGTGGCGTGAGGACGAGCGTTTACTGGACGAACTGGGTGTGCGGGGGAGAGAGTAGTGGCTGGAGGCAAGGCTGAATGCAAAATGCAAGATGCAAAATGCAGGATGAAGCCCGAAGCCCAAAGCGAGCCCCAAGCAAGCCAATGGGCTTCTATATGGTAGAGTAACGGTTCGGTTCGGAGAGATGCCTCTCTACAAGACCGAGGCGCTGATCCTGCGGACCTACAAGCTGGGCGAAGCCGATCGGATCGTGGTGTTCCTCACCCGCGATCGCGGCAAGAAGCGGGGCGTAGCCAACGGGGCGCGCCGGCCGCGTTCCCAGTTTGCCGGGTGCCCTCGAGCCGCTCACCCGCGTCGGCCTCACGTACTACGAGCGGGAGCATCGCGACCTGGTGCGGCTGAGCTATGCCGAGCCGCAGTGCTCGCCGCTCCGGGCGTCCCGGCCCGACGCGCTGGAGCACGTGGGGTATTTCGCCGAGCTGATGGACGAGTGGGCCCAGGAGGGCGACCCGAACGAGCGGCTGTTCCGCCTCGGGGCGTCGACGCTCGAGGCCCTGGCGGCCGGCGTCCCGACCGGGCCGCTGGCGCGGTACTTCGAGGTACTGGCTCCTGCGGCTGCAGGGCGTGTACCCGCCGCACCTGGCCTGCCACCGCTGCGGGGCGGCGCTGGGCGAGGCCGGCGGCGGCGCGTGCCTGGAGCCCGGCGCGCACGTGTTGACTTGCGTGGAGTGCGCGGCGGGGTCGGCGGGCGAGGGAGCCGTGCGCGGAATCCGCCTCTCGCCGGAGGCGATGGTCACGCTCGAGAGCTGGGGCCGGCGTACCGCCGCTGCGGCTGACCGCTCCTCCCGGGCGCGTCGAGCGCGAGCTGGAGGCGGTGCACCGGGCCCTGATGCAGCTGCACCTCGACCGGGAACTGAGGTCCACCCGGGTCCTGCGGGACCTGCGGCGCTGACGGCAGGGCGCCCAGGTCGTGGCGCTGCCTCGCACGGACCGCGGTTCTGTGGTTGAATGGAGTGTTGGTCCAGGTGGGCCGGCCTCCGCAGACGATCGGTAGCGCGTGACTTTCCAAGATCTGATCCTCAAGCTCTCCGAGTTCTGGGCCTCGCGCGGGTGCCTGATCCAGCAGCCGCTCGACCTCGAGGTCGGCGCCGGCACGTCGCATCCCGAGACGTTCCTGCGCGTGCTCGGCCCGCGGCACTGGAACGTCGCCTACGTCCAGCCGTCGCGGCGGCCCGACGACGGCCGGTTCGGCGAGAACCCGAACCGCCTGTTCAAGCACCACCAGTTCCAGGTCATCCTCAAGCCCGCGCCCGACGAAGTGCAGCAGATCTACCTCGAGAGCCTCGAGGCCTGCGGCATCGACCCGCGCCAGCACGACATCCGCTTCGAGGAAGACAACTGGGAGTCGCCGACGCTCGGCGCGTGGGGCATCGGCTGGCAGGTGATGCTCGACGGCCTCGAGATCACGCAGTTCACCTACTTCCAGCAGGTGGGCGGCATCGACCTCTCGCCGATCTCGGCGGAGATCACCTACGGCCTCGAGCGCATCGCGATGTTCCTGCAGAAGGTGGACAACGTCTACGACCTGCGAGTGGGCGCCGCGGCGTGACCTACGGCGACGTCCGGCTGCGCGACGAGGTCGAGCAGTCGCAGTACGCGTTCGGGCAGGTGGACATGCCGCGCGAGAGTTCGTCGCGTTGCACCGCGACCTGTTCGACCGTCACTTCGCGTTCGCGCAGACGCTGCTGGCGTCGAACCTGGTGCTGCCGGCGCTCGAGCAGTGCCTGAAGTGCTCGCACGTGTTCAACGTGCTCGACTCGTGCGGCGGCGTCGGCGTGACCGAGCGCACCGCGTACATCCTGAAGGTCCGGCAGCTGGCCGTCGGCGTGGCGCAGGCCTACGTCGAGGCCGAGGCGTCCGCGTCCCGCCAGGCGACGGAGGCGTAACGTGGACCGCGAGCTGTCTGTCGAAATCGGGACCGAGGAGTTGCCGGCCTCGCTGGCTGCCGTCGCTGACGCGCCAGCTCGGGGAGCACCTCGCCGCCCGCCTGGCCGCGCTGCGCCTGCCCGCCGACGCGCCGGTGGAGACCTTCAGCACGCCCCGCCGGCTCACCGCCCGCGTGGCGCGGCTCCCCGAGCGGCAGGGCGACCTCGAGGAAGTCATCAACGGGCCGGCGGTCGCCGCCGCGTTCGGCGCCGACGGCGAGCCCACGCCGGCGGCCGCCGGCTTCGCGCGCAAGCACGGCGTGGAGGTCGTCGGCGCTCGAGCGCGTGGAGACGCCGAAGGGCGACCTACCTCGCCTACCGCCGCCAGGTCCGCGGCCGCGCCGCCGTGGACGTCCTGCCCGACCTGCTGCCGCGGCGTCCTGCGCGGCCATGGCGTTCCCGAAGCAGATGCACTGGGACGCCTGGCTCGACGACGGCCGCGGCGAGCTGCTCGTTCGGACGGCCGATCCGCTGGATCCTGTTCCTCTACGGCGGCCGCGTCGTGCCGTTCACGATCCTGCGCAGCGAGGCGGCGCAGTCCGGCCTGGTGCAGGAGGTTCGCGTCCGGCGCCGTCACCTACGGCCACCGCTTCCTCGCGACCAGCGGCCGCGCGGGCCGCAGCATCAAGGTGCGGACCTTCGACGAGTACCGCGCGCGGCTCGCTCGAGAACTTCGTCATCCTCGATCGCAGCGAGCGGCACGACAAGATCGCCCGGGAGCTCGACGCGCACGCGCAGCGGCTGGGCGGCCGCGTCAGCACGGCCGCCGGCGCGCAGTCGGGGCTGCTCGCAGGAAGTGCCGGACCTGGTCGAGTACCCCGCCGTCGTGGCCGGCACCTTCGCGCCCGAGTTCCTGACGCTCCCCGAGGAAGTGCTGACGACGACGATGATCCACCACCAGCACTTCTTCCCGGTGTCCAGCCCGGCGGGCAAGCTGCTGCCGGCGTTCCTGGCGGTCACCAACACCCAGGCGGACAACGCGCGCGCGCTCTCGCGCAACTTCGAGCGCGTGCTGACGGCGCGGCTGCGCGACGCCCGCTTCTTCTTCGACGCCGATCGCGCGGCGCACGCTCGAGTCGCGCCTGCCCGCGCTGCAGACGCTCCTGTTCCACAAGAAGCTGGGCAGCTACCACGGCAAGGCCGGTGCGGCTCGAGCGGCTCGCGCGCTGGATTGCCGGCGGAGGTGCTGGGCGTCCCGGCGCAGGCCGAGGCGGCTGCGACGGCCGGCCGGCTCGCGAAGGCCGATCTGACCACCGACATGGTGCGGGAGCTGACCGAGCTGCAGGGCACGATGGGCGGCATCTACGCGCGCGAGGAAGGCCTGCCCGAGACGGTCTGGCGCGCCATCTACCACCAGTACCTGCCGGCGGCGGTCGAGGCCGACGCGCCGCCCTCGCGCGCAGACCTCGGCGCGGCGGCCGTCACGTGGGCGGCCCTGTCGCTGGCCGACAAGCTCGACACGCATCGTCGGCGCTCTTCGCGGCGGGCGAGCGGCCGACCGGCACGCGCGACCCGTTCGGCCTGCGCCGGCAGGCGCACGGCGTGCTCAAGGTGCTCGTGGACCTGCCCGAGCTGACGGGCCTCCGCGAGGCGGTCGACCTGCGCGGCGCTCGTCGCGCGGGCGCGGCAGCTGCTCGCCGAGCTGCGCCGAGGCGGACGTGCGCGCTGGCGAGGAGACCGCGGCGAGGCGCAGGACCGCAGCATGTTCTTCGCGGAGCGGCTGCGGTTCCTGTTCCAGCAGCGCGGGTTCGACGTACGACGAGATCAACGCGGTGGCCGGCGCGCGGCGCGGTTTCGCCGAGCCGCGCCGTACGACGCGCGGCTCCGGCTCGAGGCGCTGCAGAAGGTCCGGGCCTCGCCCGATTTCGAGGCGCTCGCGGTCGTCGTTCAAGCGCGTGAAGAACCTGTCGCGCGAGCTGACGCCGCGAACCCGTCGAGACGCCTGCGACCGGCTGTCGGAGCCGGCCGAGCTCGCGCTGGCGCGACGAGCTACGCGTCGCGCGGCGACGCCATCCGGGCGGCCGCGGGCCGGCGCGACTACCTGGAGGCCTTCCGCCTGGCCTCCGGCTTCCGCGCCGCGGTCGACCGGTTCTTCACGGAGGTGTTCGTCATGGTCGAGGACGCGGACGCTGCGCGACCAGCGGCTGTCGCTGGTCTGGCGGCTCCACGAGCTGATGCTCGACCTGGCCGACATCTCGGAGATTGTTCCTCGAGCCGAACCGGCGCGCTAGACCGCCCGGTTCCTTCATCCCTACGTCACTGGAGTCATGACGCGATGGCCAAGAAGACGGTTCAGCAGGTGAAAGGCAAGCGCCCCCGGTGAAGACGCGGCGGCACAGGCGAAGGCCGCCCCGGTCGCGCAAGGCGAAGGCGGCCACGTTACGTCTACTTCTTCGGCAACGGCAAGGCCGACGGCGACCGCACGATGAAGGACCTGCTCGGCGGCAAGGGCTCCGGCCTCGCCGAGATGACCAACGCCGGCCTGCCCGTCCCGCCGGGCTTCACCATCACCACCGCCGCCTGCAACCTGTACTACGAGCTGGGTCGCAAGGTGCCGGCCGAGGTCGAGCAGCAGATGGAGGAGAACCTCCGCAAGCTCGAGAAGACCGCCGGCCAGCAGTTCGGCTCCGTGCAGAACCCGCTGCTCGTGTCCGTCCGCTCGGGCGCGAAGTTCTCGATGCCGGGCATGATGGACACGATCCTGAACCTCGGCCTCAACGACGAGACGGTCGAGGGCCTCAAGGCCCGCACCGGCAACGGCCGGTTCGCCTACGACAGCTACCGCCGCTTCATGCAGATGTTCGGCAACGTCGTCCTCGAGATCCCCAAGGAGGAGTTCGAGAAGGAGTTCGACGCCGTCAAGCACGAGCAGCGGCGCGAAGCTCGACACCGACCTCGACGAGCAGGCGCTGCGCGAGGTCGTGAAGCGCTACAAGGCGCGTCGTCCGCGCAAGACCGGCAAGGCCTTCCCGTCCGACCCGATGGAGCAGCTGCGCGGCGCGCGGAACGCCGTCTTCCGCTCGTGGAACAACCCGCGCGCCAAGTCCTACCGCGCGCATCTACGACATCCCCGACCACATCGGCACCGCCGTCAACGTGCAGCTGATGGTGTTCGGCAACAGCGGTGACCGCTCCGCCACCGGCGTCGGCTTCACGCGCAACCCGGCGAACGGCGCGAAGGAGTTCTACGGCGAGTTCCTGATCAACGCCCAGGGCGAGGACGTCGTGGCCGGCATCCGCACCCCGATGCCGATCACCGAGCTGGAGAAGGTGATGCCGGCCGCCTACAGGGAGCTGCGGCGCGCACACCACGCAAGCTCGAGAAGCACTACAAGGACGTGCAGGACTTCGAGTTCACCATCGAGAACGAGAAGCTCTTCATGCTCCAGACCCGTAACGGCAAGCGCACCGGCTACGCGGCCGTCGTCATCGCCACCGACCTGGTCGCCGAGAAGACTGCTGAAGCCGGCCGAGGCCCTGCTCCTGGTCGAGCCGTCCTCGCTGTCGCAGCTGCTCTCGCCGGTGTTCGACCCGAAGGAATGGAAGAGCATTCCCGTGGCCACCAAGGGCCTGCCGGCCTCGCCGGGCGCGGCGTCGGGCCAGGTCGTCTTCACGGCGGACGATGCGGTGGCGTGGACCGACCAGGGCAAGAAGGTCGTCCTCGTCCGCAAGGAGACGGTGCCCGACGACATCCACGGCATGTTCGTGTCGCAGGGCGTGCTGACGGCCACCGGCGGCATGACCTCGCACGCGGCGGTCGTCGGCCGCCAGATGGGCAAGCCGGCCGTCGTCGGCGCGTCCGAGCTCAGGGTGAACGAGGACGAGAAGGTCGTCCACGTCGGCGGGAAGGCACCTGCACGAGGGCGACTACATCGCCTTCGACGGCCTGTCGGGCGAGGTGAAGGTGGAGAAGGTGGCCACCAAGCCGAGCGAGATCCTGCAGGTCATCAACGGCACGATGCCCGAGAAGGACTCCGACATCTACCAGCGGTTCAAGAAGCTGCTGGAGTGGGCCGACAAGGCCCGGACCATGGGCATCCGCGCGAACGCCGACCTGCCGGACCAGGCCGAGATCGCCTACGCCTTCGGCGCGCGCGGGATCGGGCTGTGCCGGACCGAGCACATGTTCTTCGCCGACGACCGGCTGCCGATCGTCCGCCGGATGATCCTCGCCGACAACGAGGCCGACCGGAAGGCCGCCGTCAACGAGCTGCTGCCCATGCAGCGGGCCGACTTCTACGGCGTGTTCAAGGCGATGCACGGCTGCCCGGTGACCGTGCGCACGATCGACCCGCCGCTGCACGAGTTCCTGCCGAAGCGTGAAGACCTCATGGTGGAGGTCGCCACGCTGCAGGCGACCAACGGCGACAAGAAGGAACTCGAGGAGAAGAAGGACCTGCTCGCGCGCGTCGAGCAGCTCCACGAGTTCAACCCGATGCTCGGCCACCGCGGCTGCCGCCTGGGGATCACCTACCCGGAGATCACCGAGATGCAGACGCGGGCGATCATGGAAGCGGCCTGCCAGCTCAACAAGGAAGGCCTGAAGGTCGTCCCCGAGATCATGATCCCGCTGGTCGGACTGGTGAAGGAGTTCAGGGATCAGAAGACGATCGTCGAGCGCGTCTGCCAGGAAGTGATGAAGGAGCAGGGCATCAAGATCAAGTACCTGGTCGGCACGATGATCGAGGTGCCGCGCGGGGCGGTGACCGCCGACGAGATCGCCACCGAGGCGCAGTTCTTCTCGTTCGGCACCAACGACCTCACGCAGATGACCTTCGGGTTCTCCCGCGACGACGCGGGCAAGTTCCTGAAGATCTACCAGGAGAAGCGGATCCTCGACGCCGACCCGTTCGCGAGCATCGACACGGTGGGCGTCGGCAAGCTGGTGGGCATGGCGTGCGAGCTGGGTCGCACGGCCCGCCCGGACATCAAGCTCGGGGTGTGCGGCGAGCACGGCGGCGACCCGGCTTCCATCCACTTCTTCCAGAAGGTCGGCCTCAACTACGTCAGCTGCTCGCCGTTCCGCGTCCCGGTGGCCCGCCTCGCGGCGGCGCAGGCGGCGATGGCAGTGAAGGTGGGGGACTAGCTCTCAGCACTTGGCGATTGACCACTTCGCGATTGACCATTTGGCGGGCAGCCAGATGGTCAGTTGACAAGTGGACAGTGGCTACCTGACAGATCACCCAGGGCACGGAGAACGGTGCGTGCTACCGTTCTTCGTGCCCTTCGCTTTTGGACACGTCCTATGGGGAAGATCCACAAGCTCTCCACCGAGCTCGCCAACCAGATCGCGGCCGGGGAGGTCGTCGAGCGGCCGGCGTCGGTGGTGAAGGAGCTGGTCGAGAACGCGATCGACGCGGGGGCGGCCAGGGTGTCGATCGCCGTGGAGCTTGGCGGAAAGAAACCCATCCGCGTCCAGGACGACGGGGAGGGGATGACGCCGGAGGATGCCGAGCTGGCGCTCGACCGGCACGCGACGAGCAAGATCGCCCGGGCGGAGGACCTGGCCGCGATCGTGACGCACGGGTTCCGCGGCGAGGCGCTGCCGAGCATCGCGTCGGTCTCGCACTTCGTCCTGACCACGCGGACGGCCGACGCGGTGAGCGGAACCGAGCTGCGCGTCCACGGGGGCACCCTGTCCTCGGTGCGCGAGGTCGCGGCACCGCCCGGGTACCGCCATCCAGGTCGACGACCTCTTCTACAACCTGCCCGCCCGGCGCAAGTTCCTCAAGTCCGACGCGGCGGAGGCGGCGCAGGTGTCCCGGATGGTGACGCAGTTGGCGCTGGCGTACCCCGAGGTCGGATTCTCGCTCACGAGCGCGGGGCGACGCGTAATCCAGTGCCCGCCGGTGAGGAGCCTGCGCGAACGCTTCTACCAGTTGTACGGCGAGCGCGACGACCTGGTGGAAGTTGGGAAGGAGGCTGCCGGCGTCCGCGTCTGGGGCCTGGCGGCCGCCCTCACGGACCAGGGGCCGAAGCGCGGCCCGCAGAACATCTTCGTCAACCGGCGCATCGTGCGCGACAAGACGATCGCCCACGCGATCATCGACGCCTACAGCGTCGCCTCGGTGAAGGAACGCAGCCCCGAGGTGCACCTCTTCATCGACATGCCGCCCGACCAGGTGGACGTGAACGTCCACCCGACCAAGGCGGAGGTGCGTTTCCGCAACCAGTCCGCCGTCCACGAGGTGGTGAGGCGGTCGCTCGGTGCGGCGCTGGGCCAGGGCCCGGCGCCGGAACTGCAGCTGCGCCCCGTCGCGGCCGCCGCGCCGCAGCCGGCGACGCAGGCTTTTCCCGGCCTCCTGGGCGGCGTGTATCCCTCTCGCTGGACGATCCCGGCACCTGGCGCCCCCGCGCCCCCCGGTGCGGGGCAGGAGGCAGGCGATTCCCAGCCGCTCGCCGCGGGGCCCGATCCCGCCCTCAGCAGCGCGATGATTCCCCTCGGGCAGTTCCGCGACACCTTCATCATCGCCGTGGATGCCGAGGGCATCTCCATCATCGACCAGCACGTCGCGCACGAGCGCGTGCTGTTCGAACGGGTCATGCAGCGGCTCACCGAGGGACGGCTGGAGAGCCAGCTGCTGCTCGAACCGCTGGTGATCGACCTTGCGGCGGAAGCGTGCGACGTCCTCGTCAGGCGGGCGGACCAGTTGGAGCGATTCGGGTTCGAGGTGGAGAGCTTCGGCGGCCGCAGCCTGCGCGTGTCCGCGGTGCCCGCGCTGCTCACGCCCGACGAGAGCATCGCCGCGCTGAGGGCGTTGGCGGAGGACCTCGACGGCCTCGACAAGGGCGCTCGGGTCGAGGAGGCGCTGCAGCGGATTGCCGCGCTGACGGCGTGTCACGCTGCCGTGAAGGCGAACTGTCCGCTGACGGCGGAGAAGATGGCGCACATCCTCGAGGAGTTGCGGCAGACGGCCTACTCTTCGATCTGCCCGCACGGCCGGCCGGTCATGCTGCGGTTGACGCGCCGCGAGGTCGAGAAGAACTTCCAGCGGATCTGACGCACGGGGCGAGGTTGACCGTCTACGGTTGACGGTTCACGGTGGCGCACGAAGAAACGGCGGCGTGACTGGATCGAAACCGTTAACTGCGAACGGTGAACTGTGAACCGCCAAAGCAGTGTAACCGTGTAACGCCGGCGGAAGATATTTGAACTCAGCCGCCCTGCTGAGGTTGACACGTGTGGTCGGGCCCGCTACAGTGGCTTCCGCAACTGCTTCGCTGTACAGGACTTACCTCAACAGTAAGCATCGACAGGTTTAGACGCGTACGGCGCCGCCCGGAGGCGGACGCCTCGCCTCCAAGCGAAAGGGTCGCCCGGCGTCAGCCGTGGCGGCAAAGCTGTAAGCCCCGCGTGGCGGGGTGATTTAGCTGCCGAACTTGGATCCCGCCTGCGGACCCTTGGCCCGCCGGAATATCCAACGTGAAGGCGGCGGACCCGGAGCGGCCGATGTCGGTTCGGCGCAATCTCTTCGATCTGAGTGGAGCGGCGGTCGCCGCCGTCCTCTTGTTCTCGCTCGGCAGCTACACGGCCCGCAACGAGGCCCGCCTCGAACTGGCGGCCCGGGACCGGAGCATCGCCGACTTGAAGCGGGAGATGGACGAGGTGGCTCGCTCCATCCGCGAGGAGCACGCCTCCAGGCCCAAGGCGTCGGGCACCAGCGGCGTCGCCTTGCCGGAGGACGCCAACCCGGTCTCGCGCGCGGCCATGGTCGAGGAAATCAAGCGCCAGCTCCAGAGCGAGATGGGCCTGCTGCCCGTGCAGCTGCTCCGCGACCGTCGACGCAGCTTCGTCGAGCTGTACGCCTACGACAACACCGGGCGCAGCAACTACGGCACGGCGGGCTATCTCGGCGGCGGCTACTTCGTCACCGTCAAGCACGCCGTCGTGGCGCTGCACGCGAGCATCGACGACGGCCGCCGGATCGAGTCGGTGAAGCTCATGGTCAACGGCAAGGCCGTCCCGGCAACCGTGGTGGACTCCGGCGATGCGAAGGTCGAAGTCGATCCCGGCGACTGGGCCATCCTGAAGGTGGCCAAGCCCGTCAACCTGCCGCCCCTCCGGGTGAACCTCTCGTTCCCCTACGAGTTCGCCGACCCCATCTTCCGGCTGGGCAACGACTACTCCAAGGGCATCATCCTCGGCACCGGCTACATCGGGCAGCGGACCGGCAATGGCCTCGTCACGTGCCTCGCCGACGGCCACCCAGGTGTTTCGGGCGGCGGGGTGCTGGACCAGAAGGGCGAGATGGTGGGGATCCCGATTGGCCGGATGCAGGGGGACTACCGCTTCTCGTTCATCCTGCCGCTCCGCGCCGAGATCTTCAAGAAGGTCCGCGGGCTCCAGGTGGTGAAGCCGGCCGTCGCGAACGCGGTGGTTACCACGAACCCGGAGTGACCGTTCCGAATTGAGAATGCAGAAGGGATCACACGCGTGACGGCGTGACGCCATCTCCTTTCTCAATTCTCAGTTCTCAATTCTCCATTCAGTTCCCTTCATCCCGTCGTCTTCTCTTGATCGCATCCCACGCGTCGAGCCGCCGCTTGATTTCCTTCTCGAACCCGCGTTCCGTCGGGCGGTAGAACTTCCGCCCGCGCAGGCGGTCGGGGAGGCAGTCCATGGCGGCGACGCCCTCGCGGTCGTCGTGCGCGTACTGGTATCCCTTCCCGTACTCCAGTTCCTTCATCAGCCGCGTGGGGGCGTTCCGCAGGTGGAGCGGCACGGGCTCCGCCTCGTCGTGCAGGGCGTCGGACGAGGCCTGCTGATAGGCGGTATACACGGCGTTGCTCTTGGGCGCCGTCGCCATGTAGATCACCGCCTGCGCGAGTGCGGTATTGCCCTCCGGCATCCCGATGAAGTGCACGGCGTCCTTTGCCCCCACCGCCACCGACAGCGCCTGGGGGTCGGCGTTCCCGATGTCTTCGGAGGCAAAACGCACGACCCGGCGGGCGACGTAGAGGGGGTCTTCGCCGGCCTCCAGCATGCGGGCCAGCCAGTACACGGCCGCGTCCGGGTCGCTGTTTCGCATCGACTTGTGCAGCGCCGAAATCAGGTTGAAGTGCTCCTCGCCGGTCTTGTCGTAGAGGAGCGTCTTCCGCTGCACCGCCTGCTCGACGAGCTCGAGGTTCACCTTGCGCGGCCCTTCGCTCGCCGGGGGAGCGGCGGTGACCGTCGCCTCGAGGAGGTTCAGGGCGGTGCGGGCGTCCCCGTTGGCAAGCCGCGCGATGGCCTCGATCGCTTCCGGCTCCACCTCCACGCCTTCCGCGCCGAGGCCCCGTTCCCGGTCGGCCATGGCCCGCCCGAGCAAGGACTTGATGGCGTCGGCCGTCAGCGGTTCGAGGACGAAGACCTGCGAGCGCGAGAGCAGCGCCGAGTTCACCTCGAAGGACGGGTTCTCGGTGGTGGCCCCGATGAGAACGATGTCGCCCGCTTCCACGCGGGGCAGGAAGGCATCCTGCTGCGCCTTGTTGAAGCGGTGGATCTCGTCCACGAAGACGATCGTCCGCCGGCCCAGCTGCCGCCTCGCCTGCTCGGCCTCGGCCATCACCGCCTTGATTTCCTTGATGCCCGCGAGCACGGCGCTGAACGCGATGAAGTGGGCGCGCGTGACCTGCGCGATCAGGCGGGCGAGCGTGGTCTTCCCGGTTCCCGGCGGTCCCCAGAGGATGATGGACTGCAGGAGGTCGCGCTCGATCGCCACTCGCAGCGGGCGGCCGGGCGCCAGGAGCCGGTCCTGGCCGAGCAGTTCGTCGAAGGACCGCGGCCGCATGCGATCGGCCAGTGGGCCCTTCGGCTCCGGCCGCGTGGCGCGATCGTCGTCGTCGAAGAGGTTCTGACTCAAGATGTGACCCCACGGCGCTGCCGCGCCGCCTCGTAAACCAGCAGGGCTGCCGCGACGGCGACGTTGAGCGACTCCACCGGGCCGCGCATGGGGATGGAGACTCGATCGTCCGCGGCCTCGACGATGGCCCCTGGCAACCCCGGTCCCTCGCCACCCACCAGCCACGCGACGGGCTGACGGAGATCCAGGGCGTCGGGCGCCCGTCCGCCGCGCGGGATTGCGGCAATCACGCCAATACCCGCCTCCCGCGACGCCGCGACGGCCTCGTCCAACGTGACCCGGTGGGCGAGAGGGAGACGCAGGGCGCTGCCCATGGAGCCCCGCAGCGCCTTCCAGCCGAAGGGGTCCGCGCTGGCGCCACAGAACACGACCCCGGTCGCGCCACCCGCCTCGGCGGCTCGCGCGATCGCCCCGACGTTTCCCGGATCCTGCACGGCGGCCGCCACCACGACGAGCTGGGGCTCGCGCTGCAGCGCGGCCCGAAGCGACGCGGGAGGACGCCGTGCGATCCCCACCACCCCCGAGGGAGTGGAAACGGGGCTCATCGCCTCGATCACCGCGTCGGTTGCCTCGACGACCTCCACACCGTCGCCCGACAGCCCTTCGACGAGGCGTGCGCCTTCGGCGCTGGCAAGGGCCCGAGTTGAGAGAGCGACGGTCTCGATGGCGAGGTTGGCGCGGCGGGCCTCGGTCACCAGGTGGACCCCGTCGAGCAGGAGGCGCTGGTCATCCGGGTGCCCTCGCGCCAGCGCGCGGCACGCGGCGACCAAGGGGTGATGTCGGCTGGAAATGCGCTTCATCGCGGCGGTGTCCTCAAGCATATCACCGGCGGGGAGGGCGGCCGGGCGGGGCCAGGCCGTGTGCTATCATGCCGACAGGTTGCCCCAACAATGCACGCGCGCGGGCGGCACGGACGCGCCGGGCGCCGCCGATGGCGACGCCGGCCCCTCGAAGGTGGCGGATTGGGATGTCGATCAAGGAGCAGCTGGTCAAGAGATTCGAGGACGAGATCGCGGGACTCGAGCGGGAGCTGCGGACGGAGCTGCCGCAGGAAATCCGCCGCGCGCGCGAACTGGGCGACTTGAGTGAGAACGCCGAGTACCAAGCCGCCAAGGAGCGCCAGCGCCTGGTGGAGGCCCGCGTCGGCATGCTGAAGAAGCGCGTGGGTGAGCTCTCGCTCCTCAACCTCGACAAGCTCCCGACCGACAAGGTTGGGCTGGGCTCCATCGTCCACCTGCAGGAGGACGGCGGCGATCCGATGGTCTACCGCCTGGTCATGCCCGAGGAGGCCGACGCGGCGAAGGGGCTGATCTCGCCGAGTTCCCCGATCGGCCGCGCGCTGCTCAACAAGGAGCCCGGTGACGAGGTCACCGTCCAGACCCCGAGCGGCGTGCGCCGCTTCGAGATCATCAAGCTGGTCACGGTCCACGACGTCATATGAGCGTGCCGTCGGCAGGTAGCCCGACGCCCTCCCCGCGCGACGCCTATTCCCCCCAATTGCGAACCGCGCTCGTCCTCACCGGTGCTGGCACGGCCGGGGCCTATCATGCGGGTGTCTTGCGGGCGCTGCAGGAAGCCGGCGTGAAGGTGGACCTGGTGGCCGGCACGGGCATGGGGGTCGCGTCCGCGCTCTTTGCCGCAATCGACGGCACCGCGCGTCTCTGGGATCGCGACGGCGTGTGGCGGACGCCCCTCGTGGCGCGTTTCTATCGCGCCCGGCGGGTCCTGCGGGTGGCGGCGTGGGCGTTGGCGGGCGCGTGGGCGGTGGCCCTGTTGCCGTTTCTGGTCTTGGGCGCCGGGCTGTTCGTCTACCCGGCCGGCTTCCTGCTGCAGATCGCCGGCGCGGAGTCGGGCGGGTGGATCGCCAGGGCCTATACCTCCTTCGTCGGCATCGTGTTCGATCCGGCCTTCCTGCCGTCCCTGCTGCCTCGCGCCGTCCTGATCTCGGTGGCCGCTTTCGTGGCGGTGCTTGCCGTGCTCGCGGTGACCGTGCTGCTGGCGGACCGCCGGGGACGCCGGGACAGGGCGCCGCTGTGGTGGCGCGTGGCCGGAGCGCCGCTGTCGGCGGCGGAAACCGTCGGCGCCATGACACGGGCGCTGTGGCGGCTGCTGGGCGGCGCCGCGGGTGCCCGCCAGCCGGGCGGGCTGGACCTTTCACGGGCCTACGCCGAGTTGTTGAAGGACAATCTCGGACAACCTGGCTTCCGCGAACTGCTGCTCACCGTCCACGACCTCGACGTCCGGCGTGATTTCGTCTTCGCGATGCTGGGCGAGCGGTATCGACGCGACTTCTTCAGGCCGCAAGGCCGGGCGGGTGCCGACCTCCGCGTGGCCGAGTTGTTCGACCTGGCGGGAGTGGCCCGGGACCACCTGGTGGACGTGATGTCGGCCGCCCTGCGGCTGCCGCTGGGGACGGAGTCGCAGTTGCTCGGCTTCCCGGCCGAGAGCTTCTGGTGCGGGGAGCGCCATCGCGCGGCAGAGCGGCCGGGCGCGATCGACCGGCTGCTCGACGAGTTGCCCGCCGCGGGTGTCGAGCAGGTGATCGTGGTGTCGGCGTTTCCGGAGGTCGGAGGCCCCCACGGTCTGCGCGTCGCGCGCGGGGACTGGCGCGGGCGCCTCGGGGACTACCTGGCCGGGGCGGAGGCTGCGGCCGTGCGGGCCGTGCGGTCCGCCGAGCGCCCGTTCCGTTGCGTGTTCCTCGTCCGGCCGCAGTACAACCCGATCGGCCCGCTCGACGCCGTGGGCTGCTACGACGAACGCTCGGAACGCCGCGTCACGGTCGGGGAGCTGGTGGATCGCGGGTACGAGGACGCGTACCGGCAGTTCATCGAGCCCGTGGTCGGCGCGAGCGGAGAGCGGCTCGAGGCGCACCCGGCACGGGCAAAATAGTCGACACAGCCGCTCCCTCAGCCCAGCGCCTGATCCGAATCCGCCAGCAGGTCCTCCTCGTCCTCCAACCCAACCGACAAGCGCACCATGCCCGGTGTCACGCCTGCCCGCTCCAGCTCCTCCCCCGAGTAGTTCCAGTGCGAGGTCAGTACCGGCAGGCTCACGAGGCTGTCCACGCCGCCGAGACTGGTGGCCCGCCGAATGAGCTGGAGGCGGTCGAAGACCCGTGAAGCGCCGTCGAGACCGTCCGCCACCTCGAAGCACACCATGCCTCCGAAACCGGACATCTGGCGGCTCGCGATGTCGTGGTCGGGGTGCGAGGGCAGCGCCGGGTAGAAGACGCGCGTGACGCGGCGATCGGCCTCGAGGAAGCGGGCGAGGGTGAGCGCCGTGGCGTTGTGGCGGGCAATGCGGACCGGCAGTGTCTTGAGACCGCGCGCCAGGGCGAATGCCGCCTGGGGATCCATCACGCCGCCCAGGTACCGGCGCATCAGGTCGATGCGGCGGATCAAGGCCGCGGAGCCGGTGACCGTCCCACCGGTCACGTCCGAGTGGCCGTTCAAGTACTTGGTGGCGCTCTGCATTGCGAGATCGACGCCGAGCGCCATGGGCTGCTGGTTGATCGGGCTGGCGAAGGTATTGTCGAGCACCGACACCACGCCACGGTCCCGGCACGCCGACGCGATGGCCTTCACGTCCACGCACCGCAGCGTCGGGTTGATGGGCGACTCGATCCAGCACGCCCTTGTGCGCGGGGATATCAGGGACGCCGGGGAGGCGAGTTCCTCGAGCGTCGCGAACCGCGGCACGATGCCGAACAGGGACAGGACGTCGTTCACCAGGTGGAACGTGCCGCCGTACAGCGCCGCGCTGCAGATCAGCTCGTCGCCCGGCCGTAGCAGCGTCATGAGGGTAGTCGAAACGGCGGCCATGCCCGACGCGAAGACCAGCGCGGCCTCCGCGCCGTCGAGCGCCGCCAGCTTCTCTTCGGTCACGACGACGGTGGGGTTGGCGTAGCGCGAGTACAGGTACTTCGGCGCCGACCCTTCCTGGTGCCGGCGCACCTCGTCGGCAGATCGGAAGAGAAAGGTCGTCGTCTGGTAGATCGGCACGTTGACAGGCTCGGCGTGCGGCGGGGCGTCCTCCCCCCGGTGGATCAGCTCGGTGGACAGGCCTCGTTTGGCCATACGGACCTTTCGCGGACGTTCACGGTTCACGGTTGACGGTTGAGGGTGGAGCCGGCGTGACAGCGTGACGCGACCCTGAACTGTAAACCCTGAGCTGTGAACGGGTCTATCACGCTTTGACCGCCGGTTCCCGTTTTCGTTCGGTCGCCTGGTGTTCGCGCAGGAACTGGACCGCGAGGTCGCTGATCTTGTCGGTGAACTCCCGGCCGTCGCTCACGCCGAACTTGGCCCGGAAGGCGGCCAGGGGGACGACCGCTTTCGCCATCGCGCGATGCCCGCCGGCGCTGCCGATGTCGGCGAACCACTTGCGCACGAACTCCCCGGCGTTCCGGGAGTACCCGAGGTTCCGGACCGACATCACCAGCATCTCGTTCACGACCCCGGCGATGATCGTCCACTTCACGTCCTCGATCTGGAGGAAGAAGTCGGCGGTGTAGGCGATCAGGTCCTCGCGCGGCGTCTGCCCGATGAAGGAGCACACCACCTGCTCCTCGATCCTGGCGGCGCCGAGCGCCTTCATCACGTGCTCGAGCCGTTCGAGCGTGATCTCGGACCCTTCCATCTTCCGGATCAGGGTGGCGTCCGCCAGCGGGTAGAGGAACGAGAACGCCTCCAGGTCCACGCGGTTGGCGCCTCGGTTGAAGAACAGCGTGTCCGACTTGATGGCGTACAGCAGCGCGGTCGCGGTGCGCTCCGAGATGTTGACGTCCACCGCGCGCAGGTGCTCGGTGAGGATCGTGGACGTGGACCCGTAGTCGGAACGGATGTCGCGGAAGACCGCGCTGTAGCCGGGCTGTGGGGGGTGATGGTCGATGACCAGGTCCACCCGATCGAGGAGCTCGCCGAAGTAGTGCGGCTGCACGTCCACGAGCGCGATGCGGTCGAACTCGCCGACCGAGGCTGGCGTGATGGACTCCACCTGGATGTCGAGCAGGTTGGCCATCCTCAGGTTCTCGGGCCGTGTGACGCCCTGCAGGGTGCCGAGGATCGCGGTGGCCTTGGTGCGCCGCAGGATGTTGCGCAGCGCGAGGCCGCTCGCCATCGCGTCCGGGTCCGGGTCGTTGTGCAGGAGGATGAGCACCCGGTCGGCGTCCGCGAAGTACCGCTGGTATTGCTGCACCCGGGCGCGGGTCAGGGATCGGCTGACTTCGGTCACCAGGGGCACGCCGAACAACTCCGCGAGGGAGAGATAGGCCACCTCGGGGAAGAGCGCGCGGATTTCGTCCTCCCTCCGCACCGACGCCGCGGTCGTCCCGAGCACGTAGACGAGGGTGCCGCCGGCGTCGCGCATCGCCGCGAGTGTCTTCCGGAGCCCCGGGCGTCCGCCGTCCTCGACGATGATGCAGGTGTTGGGGGAGAGGTCCGCCTTGAGGTAGGTGTCGGTGCGCTGCGGGTTGCCCGCGACAACCTGGAGGCCTGCTTCGTGCAGGCGGCGAGCGAGCGCCCGGCTCTCCACGAGGAACTCGAGCTCGAAGCTGGAAGCAAGGGCGGTCTCCAGCATCCTCACGACGAGTTCCGTCTGGCACACGGCCAGGCACCTCATCGGCGCCCCCGCGAGCCCTGCAGGCAACAAAGTTGGGCCTTCATCAGCGGCAACCGCCAATTATACGATGAGACATGGAAATGGGCCACCTCCCATGCCAACCCGCAACGGCGGGACCGGGAACGGATAATGTATGCCGAGCGGGGGGGACGGGTCCGCGCCCATTCGTGCCCCCGCCGGTGTGAACCGGAAGTGGGACGGCCTGCAGAACCAGCGGAGGTGCAGTGAAGACGCTCCTGGTCGTGGCGTGCGTGCTGGGCAGCGGCCTCCTCGCGGCCGGTCAGGGCGGCCAGACCTTCCGCGGCGGGGTGGACCTCGTCAGCTTCGGCGTCACCGTGGCGGACAAGAAGGGCAACCTGGTGACGGACCTCGTCGAAACCGATTTCGAGGTGTACGAGGAGGGCAAGAAGCAGTCGCTATCGCACTTCGTGCCGTGCGGCGCCGTGGACGGCGGCAGCACCGCACCCCTCCACCTCGGCGCGCTGTTCGACATGAGCGGCAGCATGGACCTCGATCTGTCGTTCGCGCGGAGCGCGGCGATCAAGTTTCTGAACATGCTGCACGAGGCACGGGACTTCACCCTGGTGGACTTCGACACCGAGGTGAGGGTCGCCCGCTTCAGCCAGTCCGAGTTCCCCCGCCTGGTGGAGCGGATCAGGGCGCGCAAGGCTGACGGCTATACGGCCTTGTGGGATGCCCTCGGCGTCTACCTCGACGGCGCGAGCGGACAGGACGGCAGGAAGATCCTCGTCCTCTATACGGATGGCGGCGACAACGCCAGCCACATCCGCTTCAACGAACTGCTCGACCTGCTGAAAGCCTCCGATGCCACCGTGCACGCGATCGGCTTCCTGGAGCACCAGCCGCAGGGAGCCAGGATGGACCTGCGCCTCCGCCTCGAGCAGATCGCCGAGCAGACCGGCGGGCAGGCTTTCTTCCCGACCACGACGAAAGCGCTCGACGGGGTGTACGAGAAGGTGGCGGCAGAGATCGACTCGCAGTACACGCTCGGGTACATCTCGGCGAACAGCCGGATGGACGGTACCTGGCGCCGCGTCGAGATCCGCATCGTCCGGCCGGGGCTGAAGGACGTCAAAGTGCGCACACGGGAGGGATATTTCGCGCCCTACCGGGAAACGGACGCGCCGCCCCGCAAGCGCGAACCCGGGGCCTGAGACAGTCCGCTCGGCGCTGTGGTACGATCCGGCGTGTGCCCGATCGCTTCACTCTCGTCTCGGATTTCGAGCTGCGCGGCGACCAGGCGCGGGCGATCGACGAACTGACCGAGGGCCTCACGCGGGGGGATACGCACCAGGTGCTCCTCGGCGTCACGGGGTCCGGCAAGACCTTCACCATGGCTCAGGCGGTCGCCCGGGCCAACCGGCCGGCCCTGGTGATGGTCCACAACAAGACCCTCGCAGCCCAGCTCTACCAGGAGTTCCGGCGTTTCTTCCCCGGCAACGCCGTCGAGTACTTCGTCAGCTACTACGACTACTACCAGCCCGAGGCCTACGTCCCGGCCAGCGACACTTACATCGAGAAGGAAGCGACGATCAACGACGAGATTGACCGGATGCGCCTCTCGGCCACCCGCTCGTTGTTCGAGCGCCGCGACGTGCTGATCGTGGCCAGCGTCTCGTGCATCTACGGCCTCGGGTCGCCGGAGGCCTACTACGGGATGATGCTGCCGCTCGAGGTCGGCCAGCGGATCGACCGCGACCAGATCCTGCGCAAGCTGGTGGACATCCAGTACGAGCGCAACGACGTCGAGTTCGGCCGCGGCACGTTCCGCGTCCGAGGCGACATCGTGGAAGTCTACCCGTCATACGAGGAGCAGGCGGTCCGCATCGGTCTCTTCGGCGACGAGGTGGACGAGCTGGTGGTCTTCGATCCGCTGACGGGCCGGACGTCCCGCCGGCACGACCGCATCGCCATCTACCCGAAGTCCCATTTCGTGACGCCGCGCGAGCGCACGCGGCAGGCGATCGAGTCGATCAAGGCGGAGCTGGTCGAGCGGCGGGGGCAACTCGAGTCGGAGGGCAAGCTCCTCGAGGCGCAGCGACTCCACCAGCGGACGATGTTCGACCTCGAGATGATCCGGGAGATCGGGTTCTGCCACGGCATCGAGAACTACGCGCGGCACCTGACGGGC
Source organism: uncultured Acidobacteriota bacterium (assembly GCA_963744445.1). Classification (GTDB taxonomy): domain Bacteria; phylum Acidobacteriota; class Vicinamibacteria; order Vicinamibacterales; family Fen-181; genus CAVUTP01. The sequence continues at coordinate 549,195 of CAVUTP010000002.1, read as the reverse complement.
CGGGCGCCCGGCCAGCCGCCGCCGACCTTGCTCGACTACCTTCCGCGCGACGCCATCGTCCTGGTGGACGAGAGCCACCAGACGGTGCCGCAGATCCGGGGGATGTACCACGGCGACCGGTCGCGCAAGGAGGTCCTCGTCGACTACGGCTTCCGCCTGCCGTCCGCGCTCGACAACCGCCCGTTGAACTTCGAGGAGTGGGAGGCTCGGACCCACCAGGTGATCTTCGTCTCGGCGACGCCGGGGCCGTACGAGTTGCGCCGGTCCGGCGGCGTGGTCGTCGAGCAGATCATCCGGCCGACCGGCCTCACCGACCCTCCGATTGAGGTGCGGCCCGTGAAAGGGCAGGTGGACGACCTGCTCGCGGAGATCCGGGAGCGGGCGGCGGCCTCCGAGCGCGTGCTGGTCACCACGCTGACGAAGCGGATGGCGGAGGACCTCACGCAGTACTACCAGGAGCTGGGGGTTCGCGTCCGCTACCTCCACTCGGACATCGACACGCTGGAGCGGGTCGAAATCCTTCGCGACCTGCGCAGGGGTGAGTTCGACGTCCTGGTGGGCATCAACCTGCTGCGGGAGGGGCTGGACCTGCCGGAGGTGTCGCTCGTCGCGATCCTCGACGCCGACAAGGAGGGGTTCCTGCGTTCCGCGGGGTCGCTGATTCAGACCTCGGGGCGCGCGGCGCGGAACGTGCGCGGGCGGGTCATCATGTACGCCGACGTGATGACCGAGTCCATGAGGCAGGCGATGGCCGAAACGGATCGCCGCCGCCGGGCGCAAGAGGCGTACAACGCCGAGCACGGCATCACGCCGGCGTCCATCGTGAAGCAGATCGACGACGTGCTCTCCAGCGTGTACGAGCGGGACTACCTGGGCGTGCCGGCGGCGGAGCCTGCCGCCCCCTGGCGCACCCAGGCGGAGTTCGAGGCCGAGGTGTCGCGCCTGGAACGCCAGATGCGGGAAGCGGCCGCCAACCTCGAGTTCGAGCGCGCAGCCTCGCTTCGCGACGAGATCAAGGCCCTGAAGCGCCGCGGGCTGGGCCTCGCCGCCGCGCAGGCGGGGCGGTGACGACGTGCTGACGCTGCTGCGCGACTGGGTCAAGTCCGCCCTGGCCGACGTGCAAGACTACGTCGTCCTGTCGGGTCGGACCGTCCGGAGCTCGTTCACCCGGCCCTTCTACTTCCGCGACGTGGTGGAGCAGTTCGACGCCATCGGCGTGGGTTCCCTCACCGTCGTGCTGCTGACGGGTTTCTTCACCGGGGCGGTCCTCGCCCTGCAGTCCGGGATCACGCTCGACCAGTTTGGCGCACGCCCGCTGGTCGGCCGGCTGGTCGGGGCGTCGATGATCAAGGAACTCGGCCCGGTCCTCACCGCCCTCATGATCACCGGCCGCGTGGGGTCGAGCATCGCCGCCGAACTGGGGTCGATGGGTGTCACCGATCAGATCAACGCGCTGCGCGCGCTGGGCACCGACCCGGTGCGCAAGCTCGTCGTGCCGCGCGTGCTGGCGGGCTTCTTCATGGTGCCCGTGCTCACGGTGATCGCCGATTTCGTCGGGATCGCCGGGGGCTGGGTGATCGCCCGCTTCCAGATGGGCGTCGCCTCCGGGGTGTACTGGACGTCGATTACCGAGGGGTTGTTCTGGCAGGACCCCTGGATGGGCATCGTCAAGCCCTTCTTCCTTGGGTTCGTCATCGTCTCGATCGCCTGCCACGTCGGCCTCAAGGTGCAGGGCGGAACGCAGGGCGTGGGCCGCGCCACCACCAAGGCGGTCGTGGCCGGGTCGGTGGCGGTGCTGGCCGTGGACTTCTTCGTGACGAAGCTGATGGTGTGGCTGTTCTACTGAGACGGTTGACGGTTAGCGGTTCAGGGTCGAGGGTTCTGCCACGGCGTCACGCCGTGCGGAACCGTCAACTGTCAACCGTGAACTGTGAACCTCGTTTGAGGAGACGATGAACGGTCGCAGCGCGGAAGCCCCTGGGGGCGTGACGTTGGAGGAGGCGCTGGGCCCCGGCTCGCCGATCGTGGTCTTCGACCGCGTCAAGCTCGCGTTCGACGACACGGTCGTGCTCGCGGACGTGAGCTTCACGCTCATCAAGGGCCGGACCAAGCTGATGCTCGGGGCGAGCGGCTCGGGCAAGAGCACCATCCTGAAGATTCTGCTCGGCCTGCTCAGGCCCGACGGGGGCATCGTCTGGGTGAACGGCCACCGGGTGGACGAGCTGTCCGAGGACGAGATGATGGCGGTCCGGGAGGACATCGGCATGGTCTTCCAGGAGGGCGCCCTGTTCGACTCGCTGACCGTGGCGGAGAATGTCGGCTACAAGCTGTACGAGCAGTCCGACAAGCCGCTGGACGAGGTGCGCCGGCGGGTGGAGGAGGTGCTCGGCTTCGTCAGCCTGGGCGAGTTCATCGACCGCATGCCGTCGGAGCTGTCCGGCGGGCAGCGGCGGCGGGTTGCGATTGCGCGCGCGATGGCAACCAAGCCGAGACTGCTGCTGTACGACGAGCCCACCACGGGCCTCGATCCAATCACCGCCACGACGGTGGACGACGAGATCATCAAGCTGCGCGACCTCGAGAACGTCAGCTCGATCATGGTGACGCACCAGCTGCGCGACGCCTTCTATGTCGCGACCCACACTGCCCGGCGTGAGGACGGCCGCATCGTCATCGTGCCCGCCGACGAGGCGAAGGTGCGGGAGGCCGAGTTCATGATGCTTCGCGACGGCCTCGTCGTCTTCGAGGGCGATGCCGGCGAGCTCCGGGCGTCGGGCGACACGTATCTCAGAACCTTTTTGTCCTAGGACGGCACCATGCCACGCACCCGATCCCTGGCGTTCTCCGAGCTGAAAATCGGCATCCTCGCCGTAGTCGCGCTCGTCATTGCCGCCAGCGTCATCTTCATGCTCAGCGGCCAGGGCGGGTTCTTCTGGCAGCGCTATTCGCTGAAGACCCGGTTCGCGGAAGTACCCGGCCTGAAGACAGGGGCCCCGGTCCGCGTCGCCGGGATGGAAGTCGGAACCGTCAGCGACATCGCCTTCGCGGGGGACGCGGTGGAGGTCGTGTTCGAGGTGTCCAGGGAAATCCAGCCGCGAATCACCACCCAGTCGGTGGCGGCCCTCGGGTCGTTGAGCCTCCTCGGTCAGGCGACCGTCGACATCAACCCGTCCACGGGCGGAACGCCCATTCCCGAATGGGGTTACGTCAAGAGCGGACGCATTCCCGGTCAGCTCACGGACGTGGCCGCCGAGGCCAGCCAGGGTCTGGAGGAGGTCACCCGCCTGCTGCAGGGGATCCGGGAGGGCAAGGGGACGATTGGCCGCCTGTTCACCGACGATCGTCTGTACGGGGAGGTCCAGGGCTTTGTCCACGCGGCCGAACAGGTGGCCGTCTACCTCCAGCGGGGGCAGGGGACCATTGGCAAGCTCGTGGCGGACCCGGAGGTCTACCGGCAACTGCGCCGGTCGCTCGACCAATTGAACGGGATGCTGGCGCGGATCAACGCCGGGGAGGGGAGCCTGGGCCAGCTGGTGAAGGACGACGCGTTCGCCCGGTCTCTCGGGTCGACGACGAGCAACCTGGACGCGCTCACCGGGAAGCTGAACAGGGGCGAGGGGACGGCCGGCCGCCTCCTGAACGACGACGAGCTCTACACCCGGCTGTCGAGCACGGCGGAGCGGCTGGAGCAGCTGACCGGGCGCCTCACGAAAGGCGAGGGAACAGCTGGACAGTTGCTGCAAGATCGGCAGTTATATGAGAACATGAATGGCGCAGCTAGCGAGTTGCGCGGGCTGATCGCCGAGATCAAGAAGGACCCGCGCAAGTACCTGAACGTCAAGGTAAGCCTGTTCTAAAGGCCCGGCCGCCGGCGGGCCGCTGCTGCGGGCCGGACCAAGGAGACCGCACATGAGCGACGAGCAAGGCAGCGCTGGGAAGATCCTGACGGCGTTCCTGGTCGGAGCCGCGGCGGGCGCGGCGGTCGCGCTCCTGTTCGCGCCGGCCACCGGCAAAGAGACCCGCGAGTTCCTGACGGAGAAGGCGCGCGAGGGACGCGAGAAGGCCGCCGAGGCCGCGCGTCAGACCCGCGAGGCGCTCGCCCGGCAGCGGGAGACGATTTCCTCGGCCATCGAGAGAGGCCGGGAGGTCTACCGAGAGGCTCGGGACAAGGAGACGGCGTGATCGGCATGGGCACAGGCGCGGTCTTCCTTCTGGGGGTCATCGCGTTTTCCACGCTGACGATCGCCGTCAGCCAGATCGGGCTGTTCATCTACCTCGGCCGTCTCTGGCGGAAGGTCGAGGGGCAGAGCGCGCGGTTCGAGCGGGAGATTCGGCCGATGTTGGCCGACGCAACGACCGTGGCGAGCAACGCGGCCCGCGCCAGCGCGCTGGCCGTGGCGCAGGTCGAGCGGGCGGACCGCCTGTTCTCGGACCTGGCCGCCCGCGTCGACGAAACCACGGCCGTGATCCAGCAAGTGGTGCTCACGCCGGCACGCGAGGGCCGGGCGCTGCTCGCCGGCTTCGGCGCAGCGCTCAGCGCCTTCCGGGAGTTGCGCGCGGCGGCCGCGCGCAACCGCGCAGTCCGTGCGGACGAAGACGACCCGCTCTTCATCGGCTGACTTGCTCCCCGTCCCTGCGCCTGCCCGCCGCGCACATGCCCGCCGCGCACATTGACGTGCGCGGCCGGTGGTGGTAGAACACACCCGCACGGCGTCTGAAACTGCCATCTCTTCATCGGGGGGATTCCTATGAGTGCCACGGTCCGGCGGTTGGTTCCCTTCCTGATTGCAGGGTGCGCGATGCTCGGCGTGTCGAACGCGGTCTCTGCGCAGGAATCGAAGTCGGCGGCGCTGGTCAAGGAGCTGTCGCAGCTGATGGACCAGGCCAAGCTCGACGCGATTGCGGCAAGGGACCCCGCGGCGAACGACGGGTTCGTGGCCGCCCTGTACTTCCCCGGCACGCAATTGCTTGTCGTCGGCGCTCGGTACCAGGTACCGGTCCTGCTGAACGAGCGGATCACCAAGAAGGAGTTCCGCGAGGTCTACACGGACTTGAACAGCGCCTGCGTTGCAGGCAGCAAGTACCTGGTCATGGACATCGGGGCGGACGGCCTGAAAGCCAAGCGCGACGACAAGGGGTTCGACACCTTCGACGGCCCGCGAAGCCTGGTGTTCGACGGCGACTGGAAGAAGATGAAGATGGCCAACGAGGAGGAGTACACGAAGGCCTTCAACGAGGCCGACGACCGGTACTCCAAGCTGGTGGCTGCGCTGATTGCCCAGGTGAAGAAGGGCGGTTAGGCTCGTTGTGCGGGACGCCGGCGGGGAGGGATGGTGGGCACTACTGGATTCGAACCAGTGACCTCCTGCGTGTGAAGCAGGCGATCTAACCGCTGATCTAAGTGCCCTGGCCGACGAACGACCCCTAAGTGTAAACCAAGTGGCCGGCGCGCGACAAATGCTCTTCCTTGCGCCGGCCGGTCCTTCCTCACTTCCGCGTTTCGGGCAGGCGCCGCGCCTCGGGGCCGTCGTGGACTGGGCGTCCTTCGGGTCGATCTGCCGCATCGGCGTCTGCCGCGCGCGTTCCTCGCAGGCGTGAGCGATCAGCCCGGGGATGCGGGCGATGATGAACATCGCGTTTCCCACCTCGGGCTCGAAGCCCATGTCGCCGCAGACCGCCGCGATCGCCCCGTCGACGTTCAGCGGCAGCGGCCGCCCCGACGCGTCGGTCCTTCCGCCCAGAACCCGCTCCATGGTCCGAACCATTCGCACGTGCTCGCCGTCCAGCTCCAACTCGTGCGCCATCTGGAGCAGGCGCGAGGCCCGGGGGTCGGACGTGTGGACGCGGTGGCCGAAGCCCGGCAGCTTGCGCTCCCCCCCGAGGCGGGGTTCGATCACCTGCTGCGCGGCCGCGGGGTAGGTGGCCCCGGCGCGGACGAGCGCCAGCGCGTCGTCGAGGAAGCGCATGCAGCCCTCGACGTCCCCCCCGTGGTACCGGCCGAAGCCGAGCACGCCCGCCGCGACGCAGGCCCGGAGGGGCGCGCCGCTCGTGGCGACGTTGCGCGCGGCGATGGTGGAGGGGGGAGTGACGCCATGGTCGATTGACGAGACCAGCGCGGCGTTGAACAGCTTCCCCATCGTGGGCGTCGGCAGTTCCCCGCGGAGGATCAGGAAGATCGTTTCCGCGAACGAGAGCCGGCCCATCAGCTCGTCCACCGCGTAGCCCCGGATCGCGATCGAGTTCGGCTCGATGCGCGTGATCGCCGTGCGCCAGCGCACGTCGTCGCCGACGCGCGGCCGCCGGCGCCGCTCGGTGTGCGGGCGCGCGGGCGGTCTGGGCCGATCGGTCTGCCTCGCCATCGTGTCCTCCACGGTGGGGTCTTACAGCGTGCCGTACAGGCGGTCCCCGAAGTCGCCGAGGCCCGGGACGATGAACTTGCGCTCGTTGAGCCCGCGGTCGATGACGGGCGTGTAGATGCGAACGTCCGGGTGTTCCCGTTCCACCAGGGCGATGCCCTCGGGCGCGGCGACGATGCACAGGATCCGGATGTCGCGGGCGCCCGCCCGCCGGAGCAACTGCAGCCCGGCCACGGCGCTGCCGCCGGTCGCGAGCATGGGATCGATCATCAGGACGTGGCTGTGTTCGAGGTCCCGGGGCAGCTTCGAGTAGTACCTGCGAGGCCACGGCGGTGAGCTCGTCGCGCTGGAGGCCGATGTGGCCGACCCTCGCGGTGGGCAGCAACTCGAGGACGGCGTCGAGCATGCCCAGTCCTGCGCGAAGGACGGGCACCACGACCACGTCGGCCGCGAGCCGGAGCCCGGACGCCTCTCCCATCGGGGTCGGGACGGTTGCGGGGGCAGTCGGCAGGTCGCGGAGCGCCTCCGCAGCGAGGAGGACGCTGATCCGGGTCGCCATCCGGCGGAACAACTCGGCCCCGGTGTCGCGATGGCGCAGCACCAGGAGCGTGTCCTGGACGAGCGGGTGTTCGACAAGGCACACGGGCACGGCCACAAATATACACGATCGCCGCGGGGGCGCTAAGCGCCCTGGGCGGCGGGAAGCGCACGCCTGGGGTAAGATCGAACGTCATGCGTTCATCTGCGCCCGTCACCCCGTTCCGCGTGCTGCTTTCCGTCCTGCTGACTGCCGTCGTGGCGGTGACCACCGCCGGGAAGGGCCAGCCCCGGCCCGTCTCGCTGATTCTCACCGGAGGCGACGTGGTCACGATGAACCCCGGCCGGCAGGTCCTGTCGCCGGGGTCCGTCGCGGTGGATGGGAACCAGATCGTGGCGGTCGGCCGGCCGGAGGACGTGGCGGCCCGGTTCACCGCGGCCGAAACCATCGACGCGCGCGGACAAGTGCTCCTGCCCGGGCTGGTCAACACCCACACCCACGCGCCGATGGTGATGTACCGGGGCTTGGCGGACGACCTCGCCCTGATGGACTGGCTGCAGAAATACATCTTCCCGGGCGAGTCCAAGACGGTGTCGCCTGACATGGTGCGGATCGGCACGCGCCTGGCCGCGCTGGAGATGATCCAGTCGGGCACCACGACCTTCGCGGACATGTACTACTTCGAGGAAGAAGTCGGCCGTGCGGTCGAGGGCGGCCGGCCTGCGGGGCGTCCTGGGCCAGACCATCATCGGGTTCCCGGTGCCCGACGCGAAGACGCCCGCGGACAGTCTCGCGCGCGCCGAGGCGTTCATGAAGGAGTTCGCCGGCGACGAACTGATCGTCCCGGTGCCGGCGCCGCACTCGATGTACACCGTTGACGAGGCCTCCCTGAAGGCCGCGCGCCAGCTCGCCGCCACCCACAAGGTGCCGATACTGATCCATCTGGCGGAGACCGAGGACGAGCTCTCCATTTCGCGGGAGAAGCACCGCCTGACGCCCGCCGCTTACCTGGAATCAATCGGGTTCCTGTCGCCCCAGGTGGTCGCCGCCCACTGCGTGTGGATTGGACCCGAAGACCGGGAACTCCTGGCCCGGCGGGGCGTGAAGGTGTCACACAACCCCGAGAGCAACATGAAGCTGGCGAGCGGAACGGCTCCGGTCCCCGCGTTCCTCGCGGCGGGTGTGACGGTCGGGCTGGGCACCGACGGGGCCGCGTCGAACAATGACCTGGACATGTTCGAGGCCATGCGGCAGGCCGCGCTGCTGCACAAGCTGGTGAGCCGGGACCCGCGGGTTCTTCCGGCGTCCGCGGTCCTCGAGATGGCCACGATTGGCGGGGCCCGGGTGCTGGGCCTCGACGGGAAGATCGGGTCGATTGAGCCCGGGAAGCGCGCGGACTTGATCCTCGTCTCGATGCGAGGCGCCCGGCAGACGCCGATGTACAACCCCGTGTCACACCTGGTGTACGTGGCGCGGGGCGAAGACGTGCAGATGACGATCGTGAACGGGCGGGTGTTGATGCGGGACCGCAAGGTGCTCACGCTCGACGAAGGCGCGGTCCTTGCCGACGCGCGACGCCTGGCAGGGAAGGTCAGGGAGGCGGTGGGCCGGCCCCCGATCTAACCCTCCCCCAAGATGCCGATGTAGGGCAGGTTGCGGTACTTCTCCCCGTAATCGAGGCCGTAACCCACGACGAAGCGGTCCTCGATCGTGAACCCGATGTACTCGACCTTCACCTGGACCTTGCGCCGGGAGGGTTTGCTCAGCAGGCAGGCCGTCCGAAGGCTGCGCGGGGACCGGGCGCGAAGGATTTCCTGCAGGTAGGACAGCGTGAGGCCCGTATCCACGATGTCCTCGACGATGATGACGTGGCGTCCCTCGAGCCCGGAATCGAGGTCCTTGACCATCTTCACCTCGCCGGACGACCGCGTCCCCTTGCCGTAGCTGGAGAGGGCCATGAAGTCGACGGTGACATCGCGGTCGATGACCCTGATCAGGTCCCCCAGGAAGAGGAACGCCCCTTTGAGGATGGCGACCAGGTGAATGTCCTCCCCCGGGGGGTAGTCCGCGGAGATTTCCCGGGCGAGTCCGGCGATCCGTGCCTGGATCTGCGCGGCGGTCAACATCATCGAGGGCTTCGGGTCGGTGATCGGCATGGCGTGTCTCGCGTGCGGGGGCGAGGGCGCAGACTAGCACACTTCGGGCGCCCGGATGAAGGGCCGCGGCCGCGCCCAGGTCCCTGCCGTCATGGTATGCTGCCGGTTCGGCTGGCGGGGCCGGCGTGGAAGCCGGCGAGGCGGCGACCCAGGCATGACCACGTCGTACAGGATAGCGATTGGCGCGGACCACGGCGGGTACGAGCTGAAGCAGCAGCTCCTCCGCCATCTCTCCTCGGGGGGGCACCGGGTGCGGGACTGCGGCACGCACTCGAAGGAGCCCGTGGACTACCCGCGGTTCGCCCTGGCGGTCGCCCGCCTGGTGGCGGCGGGGGAGTGCGACCTCGGGATCGTCGTGGACGGGGCCGGCATCGGGTCGGCCATGGCCGCGAACAAGGTGAGGGGGGTGCTGGCCGCCGCGTGCTACAACGAGGCGCTGGCGCGCAACAGCCGCGAGCACAACGACGCGAACGTCCTGACCCTCGGAGCCGGGCAGACCTCGCCCGCGGAGGCTGAGGCAATCGTGGACGCGTTCCTGGGCGCGTCGTGCACCGCCGAGCGCCACCGCAAGCGGGTCGGGATGATTCGGGACATCGAGCGAGGATCCATGAACACCCCTTCGGGCGGCGGGCCGGAGTTGTCCGCCGAGGACGTCGCGCGCATCGCGGACCGCGTGAAACAGCTCCTGCTGCAGCAGGCCCCGGGCCGGAGCGGCGCCGCCCCGATTCCGGTCGAGCGCCTCGTGACGCTGATCGACCATACGCTGCTGAAGCCGGAGGCGACGCCGGCCGACATCGAGCGCCTCTGCGACGAGGCGCGGCGCCACCGCTTCTTTTCGGTGTGCGTCAACCCGAGCTATGTGAAGCAGGCGGCCACGCTGCTCCGCGGCTCCCCGGTGAAAGTGTGCTGCGTGGTGGGGTTCCCGCTGGGCGCCCAGCCTCCCGAGAGCAAGGCGCTCGAGGCCCGGCGGGCCATCCGTGAGGGCGCCCGCGAGATCGACATGGTCGTCAACATCGGAGCGCTGAAGGGGCGCGACGACGCGGCGGTGCTGAAGGACATCCGGGCCGTGGTCGAGGCATGCAAGGACGGCCGCGCGGCCTCGAAGGTGATCCTCGAGACGGCGCTGCTGACCGACGAGGAGAAGGTGCGGGCCTGCGAGATCAGCATGAAAGCCGGCGCCGACTTCGTGAAGACCTCCACCGGGTTCGGCCCCGGGGGCGCGACCGCGGCGGATGTCGCCCTGATGAGCCGCACGGTCGCCGCGCGGAAACTCGGGGTAAAGGCCTCGGGGGGTGTTCGGAGCTACGCCGACGTGGTGGCGATGGTGGAGGCCGGGGCGACCCGCGTCGGGAGCAGCAGCAGCGTGAAGATCGTCGAGGAGGCCCAGGCGCTGGCCGGCGGCCGGTCATAGGAGGCACGATGGCCGAGTTGCGATGCTACGTCTTCCTCGACAGCCTGCAGCCCCAGTTCGCGTCGTTCCTCGCCAGCGTCGCCCAGGGGTTCCTGCCGACGCCGGGGCAGGCGTCGCTGTTCGTCGAGATCGCGCCGGGGATGGACATCATGCGGGTGACCGACGTGGCGCTGAAAGCCACCGACGTCCGGCCCGGGATGATGATCATCGAGCGCCTCTACGGGATGCTCGAAATCCACTCCGACTCGCAGGCCGATGTTCGCGAAGCCGGCCGGGCGATCCTCGAGATGCTGGGGCTCCAGGAAGAGGATCGCATCAAGCCCGAGCTCGCATCGAGCCAGGTGATTCGCAACATCACCGACTACCACACGCAGCTGATCAACCGCAGCCGCCACGGCGACATGATCCTCCCGGGGCAGTCGCTCTACGTGATGGAGGTGGCGCCGGCGGGGTACGCGGCCATCGCTGCCAACGAGGCCGAGAAGGCCGCGAGGATCAACATCCTCGAGGTGCGGGCGTTCGGGAGCTTCGGGCGGGTGTACCTGGGCGGCGAGGAGCGCGACATCGACATCGGCTACCGCGCGGCCGAGCAGGCCATCGCCGACATCAAGGGGAGGCGGGCCAAGGCCCGCGAGTAGGAAAACAGGAGACGAACGATGACCGACGCACTGGGCATGATCGAGACGCGGTCGTTCCCGGCCGTGGTGGAGGCGGCGGACGCCGCGGTGAAGGCGGCGCGAGTGGAGCTGGTCACCTACGAGAAGACCGGCGGCGGCTACGTGTCGGTGATCATCCGCGGCGACGTGGCGGCGGTGAAGGCCGCGTGCGACGCCGCCCAGGTGGCGGCCGGCCGCGTGGGAGAGGTGGTCGCCGTGCACATCATCGCCCGGCCGCACGTCAACGTGGACGTCGTGATGCCGCTGGGCCGGCGGGACCAGGCCGCCGCCGAGAAGAAGTAGCCCGACACACGCGGGAGCGCACCGATGCAGATGGCGAAGGTCGTCGGCACCGTCGTCGCCACGCGGAAGGAGCCAAGCCTCGATGGCCTGAAGCTGCTCCTGGTGCGGGCGGTCAGCGAGGAGGGAGCTGAGACGGGAGCTCACCTGGTGGCTGCCGATGCCGTGGGGGCGGGTCCCGGGGAGATGGTCCTCATCGCTTCGGGCAGTTCCGCCCGCCAGACGCGCGCCACCGACAAGCGGCCGGTGGACGCCGTCGTGATGGCGATCGTGGACAGCTGGAGCATCGGCGACGCGGTCAAATACAAGAAGTGAGGCGGGGCGCGACATGGCCAGCCTGACCGACCGTGACATCGAAGCCATTGCCCGGCGGATCGTCGCGGACCTGCGGGACGACGGCCGCGGTGCCCTCGAGGGCACCGCCAGGGCCGGGGCGCAAAGCGGGCCCGACGCGCCGGGGGCGATGGGCGTCTACACCACCGTGGACGAGGCGGTGGCCGCGGCGAGGGCCGCCCAGCCGGTCTTCGCGCGCTTGCCGCTCAAGACACGCGCCCGCGTCATCGCCGCCATCCGCGACTCGATGCTCCAGCACGCGGCGGCCCTGGCCCGTGCGGCGCACGCCGAGACCGGCCTGGGGCGGGTCGAGGACAAGGTCGTCAAGAACCTCCTCGTGACCGAGAAGACGCCGGGGCTCGAGGACTTGGCGCCGGAGGCCGTCACGGGCGACCACGGGCTCTCGCTCGTCGAGCCGGCGCCCTTCGGCGTGATCGGCGCCATCACGCCGATCACCAACCCCACCTCCACGATCATCTGCAACGCGATCGGGATGCTCGCAGCCGGCAACGCCGTCGTCTTCAACGTCCACCCCGGCGCCCGCGAGTGCTCCATCCAGACGGTGGCCCTCATCAACAGGGCGATCGAGTCGGCGGGCGGGCCGCGGAACGTGGTGACGTGCCTGGCAAACCCGACCATCGAGAGCGCGCAGGAGACGATGCGGCATCGCCACGTGCGCCTGGTGGTGGTGACTGGCGGCGGTGCGGTGGTCAAGGCGGCGATGTCGAGCGGCAAGCGGGCGATTCTGTGCCGGACCGGGCAACCCGCCCGTCGTCGTGGACGAGACGGCCCACCTCGACAAGGCCGGCCGCGACATCGTCCTCGGCGCGTCCACCGACAACAACATCATCTGCACGGACGAGAAGGAAGTGCTGGTGGTCGCGTCGGCCGCAGACCCGCTGCTGGCGGCGATGACGAGGGCCGGGGCGGTGCTGGTGGAGCCGCGACCGGCTGCCGCAACTGGAGGCCCTGCTGTTCACGGAGAACCGGGGGCCGCGGCGCCACAGCCCCATCAACCGCGACCTGATTGGAAAGGACGCGGCGGTGATCCTCGAGAAGATCGGGATGCGGGTTCCCGGCTCCACGCGGCTCGCGGTGGTGGAGGTGGACGAGAACCACCCGCTGCTCTGGACGGAGCAGATGATGCCCGTGCTCCCGGTGTGCCGGGTGCCCGCACGTGGACTACGCGATTGACCTGGCGGTCCAGGTGGAGGGCAGGCCACCGCCACACGGCGGTGATGCACTCGACGAACATCGACAGCCTCAGCCGCATGGCGCGGGAGTGCGACTGCAGCATCTTCGTCAAGAACGGCCGGTCGCAGGCCGGGCTCGGCCTCGACGCGGAGGGCTTCTGCTCGTTCACGATCGCCAGCCCGACGGGGGAGGGCATGACCGGCCCGCGGTCGTTCTCCCGGTGGCGGCGCTGCGTGATGGTCGATCATTTCAGGATCACGTGATGAAGAAAGCGTCCGCGCTCGCGCTCATCGAGTTCGGCGACATCAGCGCCGGCGTCTTCGCCGTCGACGCGATGCTCAAGAAGGCGCCGATCGCGTTCATCCGGTCGGGCACCGTCAGCCGCGGCCGCTACCTGGTCGTGATCGGCGGCAGCCCCGCGGCCGTGGAGGAGTCTTACCGGGCAGGGCTCGAGGCGGCCGGCGAGCCGCTCGACCACCTGCTGCTGGCCGATGTGCACCCCCGTCTCTACGAGGCTGTTGTCAGCGGGCGGCGCGTGCCGGCGGAGGGCGCCTTGGCGGTGACTCGAGACGGAGACGGCCACGCTCAGCGTCCGGTCGGCGGAGGCCGCACTCAAAGGCACGCCCGTGACGCTCGTCGAGCTGCGCCTGGCCGACGGGGGGCTCAACGGGAAAGGCGTGGCGGTCTACCAGGGCCGGCAGCACGACATCGAGGCGGCCGTCGCGCTGGCGCTCGAGGAGGCCCGAAGGGCTGGCGGCGAGGTGCGGCACACGGTCGTCTCGTCGCCCCACGAGGCCCTGGCCCGCCAGCTGGCGAAGACCAGCCGGTTCGACGCCGGGGAGGTCCTCGATCTCGACGGCGAGGTGCTCTGATGCTGCTCGGGCGGGTCATCGGCTCCGTCGTTCCCTGCGTCGTCTACGAGGGGCTCGAGGGGGTGCCGCTGCTCTTCCTGCAGCCGCTCGGGCCGTCGGGCGAGCCGGAGGGCCGCGCGCTGGTGGCGGCCGACGCCACGCGGATGGCCGGCCCGGGAGAGGTGGTGTACTACGAGGGCGGCCGGGAGGCGGCTCTGGCCCTCGACCCGTGGTTCGTGCCGGTCGATCACGCCATCATCGGCATCGTGGACGGCCTGCACCGGCCCTCTGACGGGGACGGGCGATGATCGTCGGATCGGTGGCCGGGGAGATATTCGCGACGATCCAGCACCCGTTCTATCTCGGGCGCAGGCTGCTGCTCGTCGAGCGGGAGGATGGCGCCGGCCGGCGCACGGGAGCCTATCTCATCGCCGTGGACTCGGTCGGCGCCGGCGTGGGTCAGCGCGTGCTGGTGCTCGACGAAGGGAACGGGGCGCGGCAAGTACTGGCGTCGGCCGATGGGCCGGTGCGATCGGTCATCGTCGGCATCGTGGACGACGTCCAGGGTTGAAGCATGCCCGGTTTCGCACGCGCCATTACCTGGCTGAGCGACGGGGTCTGGGGGCCGTGGAACACGGCCGTCGGACAGGTGCCGGGCCCTCTCGTGCTGATCCTGCTGGGCGTCGGCCTCTTTCTCACCCTCCGCTACCGGTTCGTCCAGATTCGCCGGTTCGGCGAGGCCGCGCGGACGATCGTCCCCAAGCAGTCGGGTTCGGGCGGCGTCCTCACGCCATTCCAGGCCTTCATGACGGCCCTGGCTGCCTCGATCGGCACGGGCAACATCGCGGGGGTCGCTACGGCCGTCGTGGCCGGAGGCCCAGGGGCGGTGTTCTGGATCTGGTGCTACGGCTTCTTCGCAACGGCGATCAAGTTCACCGAGGCGACGCTCGGCACCCGCTTCCGCCTGAACCGTCCGGGCGGCGTCTCCTCGGGTCCGATGTACTACCTCCGCGACGGGCTCGGCTCGCCGAAGCTGGCGTGGGTCTACGCGCTCGTTGCCGGGGTCGCGGCTCTCACGACGACGCCGTTCACTCAGCCGAACTCGATCGCGGTGGCCTTCCAGTCCGAGTTCTCGATCAACCCGTGGGTGTCGGGGGCCATCATCGCGGTCCTCACGTGGCTCGTGATCATCGGCGGCGTGAAGTCGATTGGCCGCGCGGTCGAGAAGCTCTCGCCACTGAAGGTCTTCCTCTACCTGGCCGGCGGCCTCTTCGTGATCGCCGTCAACGCCGGGCGCCTCCCCGAGGTGTTCGCGGCCATCTTGCACGACGCGTTTTCCCTGCAGGCGGCGACGGGCAGTGCGGCAGGGCTGGGCGTGATGGTGGCGATGCGCTATGGGCTGGCCCGCGGGGTGTACGCGAACGAGGCCGGCTACGGCACGGCGGCCGTCGCCTACGGCACGGCGCGGAGCGATCGGCCCGTGCAGCAGGGCCTGAACGCGATTATCGAGGTATTCGTCGTCTCGTTCGTCACCTCGTCGATCAGCGCGCTGACGATTCTCGTGACCGGCGCCTGGAAGACGGGCCTGAACAGCACGGCGGCAGTGGCGCACGCCTTCGACACCGCCATCCCGGTGGCCGGCGGCCCGATCGTGGCCATCTGCGCCTTCCTGTTCGGCTACACGACGCTGATCGGCTGGGCCTACTATGGCGAGCAGTTCTTCGAGTACATCCTCGGCGTGCGTGTCACGATGGCGTACCGCTGGATCTATTGCGGCCTGATCGTGTTCGGGGCGGCTGCCAAGGTGGAAACGGTCTGGGCCTGGGGCGACCTGATGAACGGGCTGCAGGTGTTTCCGAACCTCATTGGCGTGGTCGGGTTGAGCGGGATGGTCGCCGCGATGGCGCGGACGCGACAGGGAAACGAGAACGAAGCCGTAGTGGTCAGTGGCCAGTGGACCGCGACGGCCCGCGGCCTGGTGCCGCGGACAACATGGCGGCACGGCCAACTTGCCCAGGCGCCCGAAGTCGCCTAGAATAGCTGTTGCTCGGGCGGGCTTAGCATAGTGGTAATGCCCTGGCTTCCCAAGCCAGTTAGACGGGTTCGATCCCCGTAGCCCGCTCCACCCCTTCGCTCAATCCACTCCATTCTCCATTCTCAATTCCGATGTACGCCAGCACCTCGTCGCGCTTCTGCTCCATCAGCTCGGGCGTCTTGCCCTCGAGGTTCAGGCGGAGCAGCGGCTCGGTGTTCGAAGGGCGCACGTTGAAGTGCCAGTCCGGGTACTCCACCGAGAGGCCGTCCATCTCATAGGACGTCGCGTCGGCGTACTTGGCGGCGAGGCCGGCCAGTTTCGCGTTCACCGCTTCCATGCTGGCGACCTTCGTGTTGATCTCGCCCGAGATGAAGTACTTCTCCCGCAACGGTGCGAGCAGCTCCACGAGGGTCTGACCCTTCCGCGACATCAGCTCGAGGATCAGCAGGGCGGGGATGAAGCCGTTATCGGCGTAGAAGTTGTCGCGGAAATAGTAGTGCCCCGTGACCTCCCCGCCGAAGATGGCGTTCTCCTCGCGCATCCGCCGCTTGATGAACGCGTGGCCCACGCGGTTCATCAGCGCGGTCCCGCCGTACCGCGCCACGGTGTCCCGGACGGCATAGCTCGCGCGCAGGTCGTACAGGATCGTGGCGCCGGGGTGCTTGATGAGAAACGCCTCGGCGAGCAGCGCCGTGATGAAGTCGCCCGGCACGAATCCGCCCTGGCCGTCGATGAAGAAGCAGCGGTCCGCGTCGCCGTCCCAGGCGATGCCGATGTCGGCCTTCTGCCGCACGACCTCCTCGACGATGTCGCGGCGGTTCTCCTCGATCAGGGGGTTCGCCTCGTGCGTCGGGAACGTGCCGTCGATGGTGAAGCAGAGACGAGTGGTCCGGCAGGGGAGCCGGTCGAACAGCCTGGGCGCGACGAGGCCGCCGATGCCGGAGCCGGCGTCGAGGACGACGTTGAAGGGCTTGATCACCGCGGGGTCGATGAAGCCGAGCACGTGCTCCACGTAGGGCGCGAGCATCTCGGCGGTCGTCACGGTCCCGGGTGTCTCGGCGGGCGGCGGCAGGGTGCCGTTGACGAGCATATCCCGGATGTCCGAGATGCCGGCGTCGCCACTGAGCGGGAAGGCCGCCTGCCGCACCAGCTTCATGCCGTTGTACTGCTTCGGGTTGTGCGAGGCGGTGATCTGCGCGCCGCCGTCGAAGTTCCCCTGGGCCACCGCGTAGTACAGCATGTCGGTGCCGGCAAGGCCGTAGTCCACGACGTCGGCGCCCTGGGCGGTCGCGCCCTCGATGAAGGCCTGCGCCATGGCCGGCGACGAGAGACGCATGTCGCGCGAGACGGCAATCCGCTTCGCCTTGAGATAGGCGACGAAGCCGCGGCCGATGTCGCGGGCCACGCCCTCGTGGACTTCGTCCGGGTAGGTGCCGCGGATGTCGTAGGCCTTGAAGATCGCGGGGTTCACAGAGGACATGGTCGCTCCAGGGGGATGGTGCGGTTAGAGCCGGCTGTAGTCGGTGACCACGGACTTGTCGCCCAGCACGATGCCGCCGTCGAGAATCGCGTTGCGGCCCACGTGACAGTGCCGGCCGAGGATCGACTCGCGCACGACGGCGTCGCGGCCGATCCGGCCGTTCGCCCAGACGATTGCCGCGTCCACGCGGGCGTCCTCCTCGACGTGGCACTGCCGGCCGAGCACGGAATACGGCGCGATACGGGCGCCGGGCTTCACGATGACGCCTTCGTCGATGAAGCAGGGGCCCTCGATCACCGCGCCCTCTTCGACTCGGGCGAACGGCGAGATGAGCCGGTGGCCTGCCGGCGTCCCTTCGAAGGGCGGCGCGATGAAGCGATGGTCCATGATGTCGCGGTGGACCTGCGTGTATTTCTCGGGCGTCCCGATGTCGATCCAGTACCCGTCGTAGACGTACGCGACGAAGGTCTCGCCCCGCTCGACCAGCGAGGGGAAGTAGCTGCGTTCGATCGACCAGGCGGTGTCCCTGGGGATCCGGTCGAAGGTGTCGGGCTCGAGGACGTAGATCCCGGCGTTGATCGTGTTGCAGGTGATCTCCTCGGGCTTCGGCTTCTCGAGGAACCGGCTGACGTTGCCGGCCGCATCGGTCTCCACGAGCCCGTAGGCCGTCGGGTTTTCCACCGGCGTCAGCACGATCGTCGCTTTGGCCTTGCGCTCCCGGTGGAGCCGGACGACGGCGGCCAGGTCCACCTGGGTCATCACGTCGCCGTTGAAGACCACGAGAGTCTCGTCGAGTTGCTGACCGGCGTATTTCACGGCACCCGCGGTGCCCAGCGGCGCGGGCTCCACCACGTAGGAGATCTTGACGCCGAGCCCGTCGCCGTGGCCGAACATCTCCTCGATGCGTCGCGGCTGGTAGTTCAGGCTGAGGATGACCTCGTCGATCTCGGGAAGCTTCTTGACGAGGTCGATCTGGTAGTGGAGGAACGGCCTGCCGAAGATCGGGACGATCGGCTTGGGCGTGTGGATCGTGAGCGGCCGGAGCCGCGTTCCCTTTCCGCCGGCGAGGAGAATGGCTTTCATGACAGCCCCCGATCATACCTTAAACCCCGGTGCCGAGGTCAGCCGCCAGCGCGAGGCAGCAGCGATCTTTTCGGCCCTGGCGCTTTGCGGCCGCTGGGGCGCGCGCTACAATGGCACGGCCGCCGGCTTGGGTGCGGCGTGTCCAGGCTCCAGATGAACCTCCCCAACGCGTTGACACTCTCGCGCATCTTCCTGGTGCCGCTGCTCGTGGTGGTGCTGTTGACGAAGTTCGAGGGGCGCCAGGTGCTCGGCTTCCGGAAGGAGCTGGTCGCGGCGGCGATCTTCGGCGTCGCCTCGCTCACCGACTGGCTCGACGGCTACCTGGCCCGGCGCCGGAAGCAGGTGACGCCGCTCGGGCAGATGATGGACCCGCTCGCCGACAAGCTCCTCACCTCGGCTGCGTTCATCTCGCTCGTCCAGATGGAGCTGGCGCCCGCGTGGATGGTGGCCGTCATCGTGGGCCGCGAGCTGGCCGTGACCGCGCTCCGCAGCGTCGGCTACACGCGGGGCCTGAACCTCCCGGCCTCGCCGATGGGGAAGGTGAAGATGATGTCGGAGGTGATCGCGATCCTCGCGCTGATCCTCGGCCGCGACCACCTGCAGCAGTTCTATGTGATTGGGACGATCGCCCTGTGGGTGGCCGTGGTGACGGCCGTCGTGTCGGGCGTGGATTACTACCGGCGCTACGTGCGCATGCAGGGTCAGCGCGCTCAGACACCGTAGAATGAAAGAATTAACCGTTCCCCATTCTCAATTCTTCTTGATCTCTTTGATCTTCCGTCTTCGCCGGGGCGACGTTCTTCGCCTCGTCCATCAGCTTCTTCGCGCGCTCGAGGTACTCGCTCTGCTCGAACTCCTTGAGCAGGCGATCCAGGTACGGCACGGCCTCGGCGGCGAGCGCCACCCGCATCAGAGCCTCGGCGAGGTAGTAGTAGACGGCGTCACGCCTCGTGTACTCCGGATCCCGCTTCAAGAGCGACTTGAAGCGGTCGATCGCCCCCGGGTACCACCGGCTCCGGTGGTAGAACAGCCCCACCTGGTATTCCGAATCGCCGAGGCGGTCGCGCGACTCGCGCAGCTTGCTGCGCACCTCCGGCAGGTACTTGCTGTTGGGGAAGCGCTCGAGGAACTCCTCGAACGCGGCGATGGCCTCCCGGGTCTGGGTCTGGTCGCGCTGTGGCCCGTGCATCTGCGCGAAGTGGCCCATGCCGAGCTTGTACTGCGCGTAATCCGCCCGGAGATGCGTGGGGTAGAAGGTCAGGAACTCCCGGAATTCGTTCTCCGCCAGGATCAGCGACTCGACCGAGTTCTCCCCCAGGTACGTGTCACCGAGGGACAGCTTCGCATCGGGCCGCAGGGGGCTCTGCGGGTAGTTGTCCACCAGCTGCCGGAAGTACTCCCGTGCCCGGAGCCATTTCTTGTCGTTGAGGGCAGTGGTTCCCTTGTCGTAGAGGAACTTGTCCGGCTGGCCCGAGCCCGGCGGCGGCTGGGCGTCCTTGGAGCCGCACCCGGGAAGGGCAAGCACGGAGAGCAGGGCTGCGCCCAGGAAGACGCGAGCCACGAGAGAACGCGTGTACTGCTTCATGATCGCTTACGTACCGATGGTGCCGGCCAGCCAGTCGCTCTCGGCCCGGAGCCCCTGCTCGATGGTGACCGTGGGCGCGTAGGCAAGGTCGCGCCGGGCCGCCGTCGTGTCGGCGTAGGTGTCCCGCATATCGCCCTTCTGCGTGCCCTCTTGGCGAACGTGGATGGCGCGGCCGGTCACGCGCCCGATGATCTCCAGCACCTGGTTGACCGAGACCCGCGAGCCGCCACCGATATTGTACACGCGGCCCGGAACGCCGCGCGTGCCGGCGCTCGCCGTCGCGCGTCACGGCGTCGGCGACGAAGGTGAAGTCCCGCGTCTGCTCGCCGTCGCCGTAAACGCCGATCGGCTGGCCGGCCAGCGCGGCCCGAATGAAGCGGTTGAACGCCATGTCCGGCCGCTGCCTGGGTCCGTAGACCGTGAAGTAGCGCAGCGAGACGCACGGGACGCCGTGGTTCGCGTGGTACAGGTTGCACAGGTGTTCCGCAGCCAGTTTCGTCACTCCGTATGGCGAGAGCGGGGCCGGAACCGCCGTCTCCCGCATCGGCAGCTCCGCGTTGTCCCCGTAGACCGAGGAGCTGGACGCATACACCAGCCGTTCGACCGCGGTTTCCACACACGCTTCGAGCAGGACCTGGGTCGCCTCGACGTTGTTCACGGTGTAGACCGTGAAGTCGCGCCCCCAGCTCTTGCGGACTCCCGCCTGGGCGGCCAGGTGGAAGACGTGCGTCGTGTCCTTCAGGATCGCCGGAAGATCCGCCGACTGGATGGTGCTCTCCACGAATCGGAACGCGGGGGACGGCAGAAGGCCCGCGAGGTTGGCTTCCTTCAGCCGCCGTGGATAGTAGTCGGTGAAGCAGTCGATCCCCGTCACCCGGGCCCCCTGTCCGAGGAGGCGCTCCGCCAGTGTGGACCCGATGAATCCCGCCACCCCCGTGATCAACGCGTTCATGGAAACAGGCTCCTCACGTGTTCCGGCAGCCGTCTCGGCCGGCCTTGCAGATCGACCGCGGCGTGGACGGTGTAGCCGGCCGCGGCGGGAGAGTCGGCCGCGGCCGTCAGCACTTCGTAGTCGAATCGCAGGCGCACCGGGGACAGCAGCGTACACCTGGTCCGGACGTGAATCTCGTCGTCGTAGTGGGTGGACGCCCGGTAGTCGCAGTGGGCCTCGATGACCGGCAGCACCGTTCCGTCCTGCTCGAGCCCCGCGTAGGTCCACCCGGCCGCGCGCAGCCACTCGCACCGCGCCACCTCGAACCACACCAGGTAGTTCGCGTAGTACACGACGCCCATCTTGTCGGTCTCGGCGTAACGCACCCTGAAGCGGGCGACCGATTGATGAGGGCTTAGTCTCGGTGCAGGCATGAGGGCCGGTCAGGTGCGCGAGGCGGACGCGGCGCGCGCCGCTTGCTCGGCGGCGGTCTTGAGGGCCCGCGTCGCTTCCTCGGCATCGGACGAGTGGAAGATTGACGAGCCGGCCACCAGGATCTCGGCTCCCGCCCGGACGACCCGGTCCACCGTCTCGAGGTCGATGCCGCCGTCGATCTCAATCGCCGCCTGGCTCCCGGCCCGGTCCAGCAGTGCCCGCACCGCTCTTACCTTTGACGTGGCCCGCGGCAGGAAAGCCTGCCCCCCGAACCCGGGGTTCACGGACATCACCAGCACGAAGTCCAGATCGGGCGCCACTTCCTCGAGCGACCCGACGGGTGTTGCCGGGTTGATCGCCACCCCGGCGCGTGCCCCCAGGGACTTGATGAAGGAGATGGTTCGGTCCAGGTGCGGCAGCACCTCCACGTGGACGGAGACCATCGACGCGCCGGCTTCCACGAACGCCGGGATGAAACGATCGGGATCCTCGATCATCAGGTGGACGTCGAGCGGGACCTCCACCACGCGGCGGAGCGACCGTACGACGGGCGGGCCGACCGTCAGGTTCGGGACGAAGTGCCCGTCCATCACGTCCACGTGAATCAGGTCGGCACCGCCGCGTTGAGCCGCTGCCACGGCCTCACCGAGGGCGGCAAAGTCGGCAGCCAGGATGGACGGGGCAATGCGGATTGTCACCGGCTGACCTCGAGCGAGACGGTATCGCCAGGAGCCACCTGGAACCCTGCCTGAGGCGACTGCCTCAAGACAACCCCCGTTGGGACGCCCGGATAGGGCTGTTGCGCGACGACTGCCACCCGGAACCCGCTCGAGCGGAGCACGTCCGTGGCTCGCGCGCCGTCGAGCCCGATCAAATCGGGCATCACGTAGGTCGCTGCGCGATCCCCCCGGTTCACGAGCAGGTGAACGCTGTGCCCGCTTGCCCCCGCTGCCGGGTTCTGCGCAATCACCGTGTCGGCCGGAAACTCGTTCGACCGAATCTCGGCGATGCCGCTGACTTCCAGGCCGTCCTGCTCGATTCGCAGCTGCGCAGTCCGCACGGTCTCGCCGATGAGTGCGGGGACGGCCGTTGCGCGGTTCCCCGAGCTCAGCCAAACCCGGACGCCCCGGCCGCGACGAGCCGGCACCCCCGGAACCGGGTCCTGCCTGGCGATGCGCCCGGGCGGGATCTTCGGCTCGATCCGCCGGCCCTCCTCGACCTTGAGGGCCAGGCCGACGTCGGCAAGCGCCGAGCTGGCCGCATTGACACTGGCTCCGACCACCGCTGGCACCCGCACCTCGCGTGCCCGAAGGGCGAGCCGGGCGGCCAGTACCGCCGAGAGCACGTACGTCGTCAGCAGCGCGACGACCAGCAGGAGGATCTTCCCCGCGTCCCACACGCGGGCCGAAAGGGCCATGTCGAGCTCTAATGTATTACAAGTTCTTTGGTTTCACAAAGAAGCGGCGGCGCTGCGGGTCAGGATGGCCGCGAAGAACGCCTCCAGCCCGTGGGCATAAGGCCACGTTCGCACGTAGCCTTGGCCGGTCACGACGGCGGCGGCCGGACCCTCGCCCGCGGGCGTCCGGCCGGCGTGCGCAGCGGAGTAGTCGCGGTGTCGGTCCAGGAAGCCGCCCACGACCTCTTCGTTTTCCTCGGGCTCGCTCGAGCACGTCGCGTAGACGAGGCGGCCGCCGGGGCGCACGACCTCCGCCGTCCGGTCGAGCATCTCGCGCTGGCGAAGCGCCAGTTCCCCGAAATCCGACTCGCGCCGCCGCCAACGGATTTCCGGATCGCGGCGGATCGTCCCCAGGCCCGAGCACGGGGCATCGAGCAGCACGCAGTCGAACACCGGGGCGAAGGGAAGCCGCTGGGAGACGTCCGTGCGCGCCAGGCGGACGACCCGTGCCCCGCCGGCGGCGACCGTGCGGGCCAGTAGCGAAACCCGACGTGCCCGCAAGTCCGTCGCCACGAGCAAGCCGGCGTCGCGCATGTCCCCCGCCATGGCCAGCGTCTTGCCGCCCGGGGCGGCGCAGGCGTCCAGCACGCGCTCTCCCGGCGCAGCGCCCGCGAACGCCGCCACGAGTTGCGAGGCCTCGTCCTGGACGACGAAGAGGCCTTCCCCGGACAGGGCCGTTCGCAGGGGGTTGCCGCTGGTCACAACCAGTCCCTCGGGAGCGAAACGGGTGGGCGTCGTCTCGATTCCGTGAGAGGCCAGGCGTGTGGCGAGAGCGTCGCGCGTGATCTTCACCGTGTTCGCGCGGAGCGTGATCGGCGAAGGCGAGTTGTTGAACCGGGTCCACGCTTCGACCGCCTGGAACCCGTGACGCGCCAGCCACCTGGCGACGATCCACCTCGGGTGAGAGAGCGTGGTGGACAGGTAGTCGAGCGCCGCCGCGTCGTCTCCATCCGGCGCCGGCGGCGGGGGGAGCGGCAGGCGATCGCGCTCGCGATCGACGCGGCGCAGCACGGCGTTCACCAGGCCGGTTGCGCTTCCTTTCCGTTCCCTTCGGACGAGCTCGACGGCGTCGTTCACGACGGCCGAGGGCGGCACACGCTCGAGGTGGAGCAGCTGGTAGGCGCCGCTGCGAAGGATGTCCAGCACCTCCGGGTCGAGGCGCGCGGCAGGCACGCGCGAGAATGCGTCGATGACGGCGTCGAGGGCCGCCTGCCACCTCAAGGTACCCGCCGCGATCTCCGCGGCAAGCGAGCGGTCGCGTTCGTCGTCGAGGCGTTCCCGTGCCCGCGCGACGGCATCGGGGAGATCGGCTCGTCCCTGGTTCACTGCCCGGAGGATTGAATAGGCGGCGGCGCGCGCAGGGGCCACCGGGCTCATGGGCCGAACCGGGCGCCGGGGGCCAGGCGCGCACCCGCCGCGAACTCGCGGGCGGCGAGGGCGCGGCGGCCTTCGGCCTGCAACTGCGTCAATTGCAGCGTCCCCGCGCCGGTAGCCACTTCCAGGTGCCCCGCGTGCATGGCCAGGACCTCGCCTGGCGCCCCCCGGGTCTCGCCCCCGGGATCCGGCGGCAGGGACCGCAGCACGATCACGCGAGCGCCGTTGAGGAACGTGAACGCGTGCGGCCACGGGTGAAGGCCGCGGATGCGGTTGTGCAGGGCGACCGCCGGCTCGCTCCAGTCGAGGCGTCCTTCTTCCTTTGTCAGCAGCGGCGCGTAGGTAACGCTGGTGGAATCCTGCGGCGTCTCCGACGCCTCCCCAAGCTCGATCGAGGCCAGGACGTCGAGGAGCAGGCCGGCGCCGAGGGACGCAAGATCGCGCTCGACTTCGTCGGACCTCTCTTCGGGCCCGATCGTCCGGCGCGCCGTCGCGAAGACCGCGCCCGCGTCCAGTTCCTTCACGATCCGCATGATGGAGACACCCGTCTCCGCGTCGCCGGCCATCACCGCCCGGTGCACAGGCGACGCGCCCCTCCAGCGGGGTAGCAGCGAGGCGTGCACGTTGACGAGCCCCAGCGGAGGCAGCGTTAGAACGGGCTCCGGCAGGATCTTCCCGTAGGCCGCCACGACCCCGATGTCCGGGGCGGTCCCGGCGAGCGATTTCAGGAAGTCCTCGTGGCGCAACCGCTCCGGCTGCAGGACGGGGATGCCTCGCTGCGCCGCCAGCAACTTCACCGGACCAGGCGACGGCTTCTGCCCTCGGCCGCGAGGACGGTCCGGCTGCGTGACAGCGGCGACGACGGGGAAGCCGGCGTCGAGGAGCCGGGAGAGGGCCGGGACGGCGAATTCCGGCGTGCCGAAGAAGGCGACGCGGAGGGCGGGCATGGTGGTCACCACTTGCCGGCGCGGACCTGCTTGCGGATCCGACGGACGATCAGATCGCGCTTGATGCCCCGGAGCCGATCGACGAACACCTTGCCGTCGAGGTGATCCATCTCGTGCTGGAACGCCCGGGCGAGCAGGCCGTCGCCCTCGTAGACGCGCTCCTTCCCGAGCAGATCAAGACCCTTGATCACCACCTTCTCCGGCCGCGCGACCGTGGCGTTGAACCCCGGGAGACTCAGGCACCCCTCTTCCTCGAGCTGCATTCCCTCCCGGGCGACGAACTCGGGGTTCACGAGCGTAATCAGTCCGCGAGGGTCGCGGCCCACGGTGATGTCCACGACGAAGAGCCGAAGCGGGATCCCGATTTGCGGCGCCGCAAGGCCGACTCCCGGCGCGGCGTACATCGTCTCGACCATGTCGCGCACCAGCGAATCGATCTCGCCCGTGATGTCCGTCAGGTTCTCGGCCGGCTGGTGCAGCGGCGCGCCGCCGTATTTCACGATCGGGAGGATCATTGGGAGCCCGACCCTTCACCGGGGAGGGCCGGGCGCCGAACGCGGCCCCGGCGCTGGAGACCCTCCCGCCAGGCCTCGAAGTTGCCGGTGATCTCTGACAGCGAATCGCCGCCGAACTTCTCGGTCAGAGCGTCGGCCAGGACGAGAGCGACAACTGCCTCGCCGATCACCGCGGCCGCAGGGACCGCGCACGTATCGCTCCGCTCGATGGCGGCGGCGGCGACGGACCCGTCGGAGAGGTCGACCGACGGTAGCGGGCGCATCAGGGTCGCGATGGGCTTCATGTAGCCGGTGACGCGGATCTCCTCGCCGTTGCTGACGCCGCCCTCGACGCCGCCCGCGTGGTTGGTCGGCCGCTCGAGCCCCCACGGCCTGGCCGAGTCGCCGGGGGATGCGGGCACGATCGGGTCGTGAACCTCGGAGCCGCGCCGGGCGGAGCCCTCCACCCCGTCGCCGATCGAGACGGCCTTGACGGCAGGGATGGACATGACCGCTTGCGCAAGCCGACCGTCCAGGCGGCGGTCCCACTGGGCGTAGCTTCCGAGGCCCGGCGGCACGCCGTGCGCAACCACCTCGAAGACACCGCCCAGCGTCTCGCCGGCTTCCCGCGCGAGGTCGATCGCGGCAATCATCGCCTCCCCGGTGCGGCCGTCCACGCAGCGGGTCGGGGAGTCGTCTGGGATGGCGGCAATGCGATCGAAGGGCAGGGGTTCGCCGGCAGCCAGCCGGGCGCCGCCAATCGACGTCACGTGGGACGCGATTGACACGCCGAGGCGGGCCAGCAGCAGGCGGGCAACGGCCCCCGCCGCGACCCGCGCGGCGGTTTCGCGGGCGCTTGCGCGCTCGAGCACGTCCCTCAGGTCGTCGAAGCCGTGCTTCAACGCGCCGGCGAGATCCGCGTGGCCGGGACGCGGCCGCGTCATCTTCGAGCGACGCGCCCCGCCGGCAGACGCGGGGGGCTGCGCCTCGACCGCCATCGTGTGCTCCCAGTTCGGCCAGTCGCGGTTGGGAACGAGGATCGCGACGGGGGAACCGAGCGTCACGCCGTGGCGGACGCCGGAGAGAATCTGCACCTCGTCCGATTCGATCGCCATGCGGCGACCACGCCCGTGCCCGCCCTGTCGCCGGCGCAGGTGACGGTCGATCTCATCCCGGTCGATCGGCAACCCGGAAGGCAGTCCCTCGAGGATGACGACGAGCCCGCGGCCGTGAGACTCGCCCGCAGTCAGAAACCGCAGCATGACCGCCCCATTCTAGCCGAAGTTTCTGCCGTGTCCGATTGGGCCCGGCCCTGGCGGCAAGCCGCGCGCGGCTGGCGGGTGCGGGTCGCGTGGGCCGGAACAGGCCTGTTTCGGCGCATCGCGCGTCGGGCCCCCGACAGGTCGGACATGCGGCGGTCATCTTGCAAAAACACCGGGTCGTGACGCCGACCCTGTTTGCCGATCGCTTCCTTGCCTGGCCCTGCGGGCGGACGCTCGATCTCGCATCGGGGCAGAAGGTCTGGGTGCGACCGGTGACGGCTGCCGACGCCTCAACGGCACCCGGGTGGGCGCAGCGTTGCGCCATCCTGTGCGGGATGTCTCACCCGCACCTCGTGGAGATGGTGGACTTTGGCCCCGCCGGACGCGAGGGTGGGTTCGAGGCGTTCACGGGAGGTCCGCTGCAGCCATGCTGGAAGGCGCGCGACGCGGTGACGGCGCGGGCGCTCCTGTCGGCCGTGGCCTTCCTCCACACCCGCGGGTGCCGGGCCGGGCGCCTCACCTGGAGCCAGGTCGTTCAACGGGGCGATGGGCCGGCGCTGATGCCGGACGAGGAGACCGGCATGCCGCTCGAGCCCGACGACGCCCCCGGTCCTTCGGACGCGCGGGCCCGCGTCGTGGCGGAGGAGGCCGCGCGGCTGGAACGGCTTCTTGCCTCTTGCCATGGCGCTTCGCGGACCGCCTCGCGCTGGCGAGTGCCGGCTCCGCCGGCGTGTGCGACGAAGGCGTGCGACGCGGTCGTGCTCGACATCACGCGCCGGCTCGTGGAGGTGCTCGACACCGGCGAACCCGGGAGATCGCGAGCCCTGCAACTGGTGCTCCCGCCGGAACCGCAGCAACGACTGCTGCTCCGCGCGATCGCGCGTGCCGCCCGCCTGCGCGGCTACGTGCCGGTTACCACGTCCCTGCTCGAGGACGGGCGGAGCGACCAGCCGCGCGAGGACTTGTTCGAGGCCGTGGCCCAGCGGCACGTGCTGCTGTTGCACCGGGTGGGCACCGCGGCGGGCGAGGCGCGGCTGGCGCTCAGCCTCTTGCGGCTTGGCCTCGAGAGCAGCCGGCCCCATGTGGTTCTGCTGCTGATCGAGCCAGCCGCCCGTGCAGTCTGGGGGCGAGGGGGGCTGCCGGCGGCGCTGCAGGCTCGGGAGCCGACCGTTTCTTATGCCGCCCGGCCGGTCCCTGCTGAAAGCCGCGCGCGCGGCCGGATCCTCGAAGCGTGCGCGTGCATCGCTCGAGGGAGGCACGCCCATGCCGAGCGCCTGCTTCGAGAGCACCTCGGCATGACCGGCCGCCGGGGAGACCGCGCGGGCGCCGGGGAGGCGGCGCTCGCGCTCGGCCGGCTCCTCCTGCTGCGCGCGCGAACTTGCGAGGCCAGCGATCAGTTCGAGTCGGCCCGCCATCACTTCGACGCAGCGCGACAGGTGACGTGGGCCGTGCGCGCCGCCGTGTTTGCCGCTCTCGCCCGCACAGACGCCGGCCGCTTCGAGGAGGCGGAGGCGGCCGCGCAAGCCGCCTGCCTCGCCGCATCGGAAACCGGCGATGGAGACACCCGCCTCCTGGCTTCGATGGCGCTTGCGCGCTGCCTCTACTGGCAGGGGCGCTACGAGGAAGGGCAAGCCGCGGCCTGCGACGATGCGATCGCCGCGCCTGCGGTGCGGTCCGACTCGCCCGTGAGCCGGGTGGCGGAGCCGGTGACGGTGTTCTCCGCGGGGCGGCCGGCCGACGGATGGACCGGGTTTCCTGGTTGGGTGGACCCGCAGGTCGGCCGCGCCTGCCTGCTTGCCCGCCTGGCGCTGGCGCGGCGGTGACTTGGCGACTGCCGGGCGGGCGGCCGCGGAGGCCCGCGAGCGCGCCAAGATCTCCGGCGTGCCGGCGGCGATTGCGGCGGCGTGTACCGCCCTCGCCTCGGTCTACGGCGCGATCGGCGACGTCGCGATGGTTCGGCAGGAGGTTGGCGCGGGACTTCTCGCGGCTCGCCAGGCTCGCGCCCCGCTGCGTGCGCTCCGCTTGCGCATCTGTCTCGTCGCAGGACTGCTGCAGGGCGGGCGGGCGGCGGAGGCCCGGCCGATCGCGGCGCGCCTTGCCCGGCTCGACGCAAGCCGGCTCCCGGCCGTTGTTCGACTGGCGGTCGAGAGGGCGGTACGCGCCGGCGAGGCGGATTCGGCCCTCGCAGTGCGCCGGCGCAGCACGGGAGGCGTGCAGGCGATTGCCGCGGCTCCTGGCGGGCAGGGCGCGGCGAGCGCCGAAGCGGTGAGCGACGTCGTGGAGATGCTGTCGCTGTGCCAGGAGTCGGAAGACGACGAGGGGGCGGTGCGAGCGGTGGTGGCCCGTCTCCGCCGCCGGTACCGCCTGGTGACGGCGGCCTGCGTCGCCCGGGATGGCGACGTGCTGTGGCCGCTCGCGTCCGACGGATACGATCCGGTGCCGGAGCCGATCGCCCGGCGCGCGATCGCCGGCGGGCACCCGCTGCCCCCATCCTCGTCGCCTTCGGGTCTGGAAGCGGCCGTGCCCGGTGCGGTTCGCCGGCCGGGTGGTGGCCGCCCTGGCCTGCCGGTGGCCCGCGGACGTGCGGCCCGACTGGGCGAGGGTGGCGGCGGTGCTCGCGGCGGCGGCGGCGGCGATCGCTCCGTGTGTCCGAGCGGCGATGGACCGGCGGGCTGCGGAGGCGCACGCCGACGAGGCCGCGCGGGAGGAGATCCTCGGCGTGAGCGAGGCAGTGCGAGGGCTGCGGCAGGAGATCATGCGGGCCGCCGCGGCGCCGTTCAGCGTGATCCTCGAAGGTGAGAGTGGCAGCGGCAAGGAGCTCGTGGCGCGCGCAATCCACCGCCTGGGTCCCCGCGCCCGCCGGCGGCTGTGCGCGCTCAACTGCGCGGCCCTCTCGGACGACCTGTTCGAAGCCGAACTCTTCGGCCATGCCCGCGGCGCCTTCACCGGCGCTGTCGCGGAGCGGAAGGGGCTTTTCGAGGAGGCCGACGGAGGCACGCTGGTCCTCGATGAAGTCGGCGAGTTGACGGCTCGCGCGCAGGCGAAGCTGCTGCGGGCGATCCAGGAAGGCGAGATCCGCCGGATTGGCGAGAACTTCTCCCGGCCCGTGGACGTTCGCCTCGTCTCCGCGACGAACCGGCCGCTGCGGGCGGTCGCCGAGTCTGGGCTGTTCCGGCGCGACCTGCTCTACCGCCTGGAGGTGATCCGGATCGTGGTCCCGCCGCTGCGCGACAGGGCGGACGATATCCCGGTCCTCGCGGCTCACTTCTGGCGGGCATCGGTCTGCCGCCTGGGGAGCCGGGCGACGCTCGCGCCTGCCACGATCGCGGTCCTCGCCCGGTACGATTGGCCCGGCAACGTGCGGGAACTGCAGAACGTGATGGCGGCGCTCGCGGTGCAGGCGCCCAAGCGGGGAGCAGTGGGGCCGGCGCTGCTGCCGGCGATCATCGCCGGCCGTGCGGTGGAGCGTGCGGCCACGCTGGAGGACGCACGAACCGTGTTCGAGAACCGCTACGTGCGGGCGGCCCTGGCGCGCGCGGGCGGGCACCGGGGCCAGGCGGCCCGGGATCTCGGGCTCTCCAGGCAGGGGCTTGCGAAGCTGCTGGCGCGCCTGCGGATCGAGCCGGGGGCGGGCGCGGGGGAGTGGGGCCGGGACGTCACCTGCCGGACGCCAGCCGACGCCGCAGGGTGAGGAGGGCGGCGTTTCTCGGGTCCTTGCCCAACCCCTGCTCGACGGCCGCGAGCGCCGCCGGGGCGTCGCCGGCCTTGAGCAGTGCTTCCGCGTGCCGGAGGTGGGTGGAGGGACCGGCCGAGGGCTGCGCGGCGGCCCTTCCGAACCACTCGGCGGCCGCCTGCGGCTCGTTGAGGCGCAGCGACAGGTCGCCGAGGTGGAGCGCACGGTCCAGGGAGGGCAGTCCGTCGCCAGACAAGGTGGTGTAGCGCATCAGGGCGTCGCGGGCCGTCGCGTAGTGCCCGGAGCCTTCAGCCGCGAGCGAGAGCTGCAGCAACGCCGCGGGTTCCACGGGAAAGCGCACGGTTGCCTGGCGGAGGCTGCGCTCGGCAGCGGCCGGGTTGCCAGACAGCAGTTGCGCGCGGCCCAGGAGGGTGAGGGCCTCGCTGCCGGGCGTCGTCCGCCGGGAGATCGCGTCGAGCGCTTCGAACGCCTTGCTCAGCGCGACGCGATCGCGATTCACCTCCGCGGCCTCGAGCCACACGCGCGCGATCGCCACGTAGACCTGGGCGTCCTCGGGATACTCCTCGGCAAGCTGGCGGAGCGCGACCACCGCCAGGTCGTGGCGGCCCGCCCTCCCGTAGCCCAACGCCACAGCGATCCGGCGCTCGAGCCGGTTGGGCTCGGCCGCGGCCAGCGCCTCGAGTTGGACCAGGGCTTCGCGGTCGCGGCGCGACGTCGTGTACACCGCCACGAGCGCTTCCCTTGCCGCGGTGAGCTGCGGCGCGAGGCTGATGGCGCGTTCGAGCGACAAGGCCGCCTCGCCGAATTCGTTCAAGGCACGGTGGCAGAGACCGAGGAGATAGTGGCCTTCGGCAAAGCGGTCATCCACGGCGACGGCGCGGCGCAGGGGCTCGAGCGCGGCGGCGGGCTGGCCCAGCTGAAAGCGGACAAGAGCCAGCTTGTAGAGCACGCGGGGTGCGCGGTCGTCGAGCTTGACGTAGGCCTCGTAAGCCTCGGCTGCCCTCGCCTGGCGGCCCAGCTCGGCGTTGACGTCACCCAGCAGTTCGAGCGGTCGCGTGGCGGTGGGGTCCAGGCGGGCGGCCGTTCGAAGGTCCCGGAGCGCTTCGGCCGTTTCACCCCGGCGGCGATAGGTCTCCCCGCGCTTGAGGTGGGCGATCATCGAGTCGCCCCGCAGGGCGATGGCACCGCTGAAGGCTTCCACGGCGCGGAAGGTCTCTTCGGACCCGAGTGCCTGTTCGCCGGCGGCGATCAGGCGCCGGTAGGCCCGCTCCCGCGCCAGCGCCTGCCAGGCCAGAAGGGCCGTCAGGATCGCCACCGAGAGGAACAGGATAACGCCCCTCTTCATGGGCACATATGGTAGCAGCAGACGGAACTTTCGGCAGGGAAAGGGGTCTAACGGATCAGAACTGGTGTGCCCGGAGAGGGCGTCGGCTCGACTGTTCCTGACAGCCTGTGGGGAAACTGCTATAGTGAGGGGGTTAGCCCAGGTGGCCGGGGAACTCACCGTGAAACGCGCGCCAGCCATCGGCTGGTCGGAGGTCGGCAGCCGCGAAGCGGCACTGATCAGCCGCTGTGCGGTTGGCGATGAAGTGGCTTGTACCGAGCTGGTGAACGAGCACCAGCGCATGGTCTACCACCTCGCCCTGCACCTGCTCGGCGATCCCGAGGAGGCGCTGGACCTCTCGCAGGAAGTCTTTCTCAACGTCTTCCGGACCATCGGTCGGTTCCGTGGCCAGTCCGCCCTCCGCACCTGGATCTACCGCATCGTCATCAACCAGGCCCGCAATCGTCAGCGCTGGTGGCGCCGCCGCCACCGCTCGGAACAGGTGTCGCTCGAGGAGCGGCTGGAGGCCAACGGCGACCTCCCCGCGGCCAACGACCTCGAGGCGCCCGACCGGATGTTCGGCCGAAAGGAACTGGCGTCGCGGATCTGGGCCGCGCTGACCGACCTTCCTTTCGAACAGCGCACGGCGATCGTGCTGCGGGAGATTGACGGCTTGAGCTACGAGGAGATTTCGTTTTCGCTCGGGGTTGCAGTTGGGACGGTGAAGTCGCGGTTGACTCGGGCCCGCGAGTCACTGCGGGCGCAGCTGAGAGAGGCGGACAGGTCATGATGGCGCGGAGTTGCCGGAGCGTTCGGCGCCTGTTGTCCGCATTTCACGACGGGGAACTGCCGGTGGGTGAGCAGATTGCGGTGCAGGCGCACCTGAGGCAGTGCCGGTCGTGTGCCGCGGAGGCCCGGGAATTGGCGCTCCTCGGCTCGATGGTTCGGGACGGCTCGCCCGTCGCGGCCGCGGAGGCGGACGTGCTGGCGGGCCTGGCGGCGGGAGTGGTGAGCCGGGTCAAGGCGGAGCGCGAGCAGTCGATCACTGGCTGGGGCGAGAGGGTCTTCGAGGACTTGCACGTGTTCTGGGCCGCGCTCGGCGCCACCGGTGCGACCGTGGCGTGCGTGGCCATCATCTTTGGCATCTTCTTTTATGCCACGCAATTCCGGCCCGACTCGCTTGGCGGCTTGATCGCGTTGCAGTCGCTCCCGGCGGGCAGCAACGAGAACCCGCTGAACCCGGACAACCGGGTGGTGCTGCCGACGGCCAGCGAAGGCGCGTTCGCCGAGGCGGCGCTGCCGAACGAGGACGAGTCGGTGTTCGCGCTGGCGGCCGTGCTCACACGGGAGGGCACGATTGCCTACCTCGAGCTGCTGCACGCCGAGGCCGTGCAAGGCAACGTGCGGAGCCGCCAGGAAGAGCAGGCCATCATGGCCCAGCTTGCCAAGGCGAAGTTCGAACCGGCGCGGTACGGCGGCGCGCCGGTGGCCGTCAACATGGTGTGGCTTTACACGCAGCTGACGGTGCGGGGCAAGATCGTCCCGGACGACACCCGCCCGCCCGCCCGCTCGATCTCCTCGCTGCAGACGGTTGACGCGGTGGCGGCGACGTAGGCGCTAGTGTGGCGAGTGGCCAGCCGCAGGCCACTCGCCACCAGCCATTGATCTTACCGCTTCACAGGCGCCTGCCCCGCCTCCCCATTGGCCCTCGCCGTCGCCACGTTGGTCATCGCGTCAATCGCCCTGAGCACCACGTTGGACGGGTCTCCTTCCACCACCAACTCGAACTGCTCGACCCGGGAGTCGCAGATTCCGTCCTTGGGGTAGATCGGGCGCCAGCGGTTCCCGTCGCTCGAAGAGTCCACGCGCTGGACCGCCGAGTGGTCGTCGCGCACCTCGAACGAGACGATGTTGCGGCCGGCTTCGGTGCGCAGGCCGTTGAAGCGGATTGCCGGCGGGGTGTTGTCCACGTCGAACGTCGTGCTGTCGGCCTCGCCGGTCAAGGCGGATCCCGGCGGATTCGACGGCGCGTCGCTGGCAACAACCCTGATCAGGTAGGTTCCGTTGGGGACGGACGTCGTATCCCACACGAACAGTTGGTCGGTGACGCCGCGACGGACGGTCTTCCAGGCGGTGTCGGTTTCCCGCCGGTAGAGCACATCGTACTGAAGCTTGTCCTCGTTGTCGTCGTCCGCTTTCCAAGAGAGGGCCTGGAGCCCTTTCTGGAACGTGCGCCGCCCCAGTGGCGGGCCCTGCGCCGGGCTCACCGTCGGCGTCCCGGCCGCGAGGGCGGCGGGGGAAGGCCGCGTGTCGGGCCAGCCCTCCTCGAAGCCGGCAATCTCGGCCTCGCCCGTGGAGAAGGGCTTCTGGAACACGATGCCCGGCGGGTAGACGATGATGCCGGTGACTTTCGGCCGCAGGTTCCGCTGGAGGTAGGCCGCCGTTACCGACGTCAAGACGGGACTCGCATCCTTCGCCGCCAGGGTCACACGCCACTGCAGGTATCGGGCCTTCGGGCTTCGGATCTGCTCGCCCTCCGAGTTCTGATACGGCTCCGACCACGCACTCCACGTTTCGTCAGGCTTGTCGCTGTTGCCCGACCGCGTTCGCAACTCCACGGACGACCCGGCAGGCGTGCTGGCGCGCCAGCTGATCGCGCCCCAGCTCGAGACCGTGATGGCGTCGCGCACTTCCGAGTCGAAGGTGCCGCGCGCGGCCCGGCGGGCGGACAGGCGGAGGACGCGGCCCGGGTTGGACGTCGCGTAATACGTCTCGCCCGCCGCGGCCGGCAGGAAGCTGGTTACCTGCTGCGCGTCCGCCCGGCCGACGAGGGTCACCCTGGGCGGGTCCCCGGCGACGTGGAAGACCTTCCCCTTCGTGCCTGTGCCGATGATCACGCCGCCCTTGGCGTCGAAGGCGACATCGTACGGAATGTCCTCCTGCGACTCCCAGACGGTGTCCCACACCCCGTCGGGCGCAATGCGGTAGAGGGCGCCCTTCGCGGCGCGCGGTGCGGCTCTCGGTGTGACGGGCTTCTCGCCCATCGTGCCGCCCACATCGAGGATCGACATGGACGTGATCTCGGTCGTCACGGTCGGGATCGGAGCGGCCGCCTTGGCGGGATCCGGCTGGCTGACCTCGGGCCCGGCCGTTTCGGCTCCCCCTTTCGAGTCGTTGATGGCCGTCGCGTAGATCGCCCCCTGGCCGTCGAGGCGCAGCTGGTGAATCTCGCGGTACGGCGAATCGAGCAGCACGAATCCCTTCCCGTCGCGGTCGATCCGGAACACGCGTCCGGGTGACTCGGTGGAGGCCAGCAGGTTGCCGCTGCCGTCGAAGGCCAGCGAGAGCACGCTGGTCGCGCGCGTCCGGTAGAACACCGCCCCCTTGCCGTCCGGCGCGATCTTGTACACCACGCCCTTCTCGCCGGTACCCGCATAAACATTGCCGGCGGGGTCCACGGCGAGCGACCAGATGTACTTGTCGTCGGGATCGTAGAAGGGCGTGGCCTGACCTTTCGGATCGACCTTGTATATCCGCCCGTCCGGCGAGGCTGCCACGTACAGCCCGCCGCCGGGCGCCGGGGCCAGGGCGTGGACCGCGAGTTCGGCCGCGTCGTAGAACGTGGTGGCCTGACCGTCGGGCCCCACGCGGAACACCTTGCCTTCGTTGCCGGTGCCGGCGTAGACCGCGCCGTCGGCGCCGGTCGCGACCGCCCAGACGAACGGCGCGCCGGTGTCGTGCACCGGCGTCGTCGCCGGACCCAGGGAGAGGCGCCCGTCGTTGTCGATCGACAGGTTCTCCACCTCGCCCTTCAGGAAGTCGGCCCGCGTGGCCACTTGCCAGAAGACAGGGGTCGAGGCGCGCCCGGTGAGCACGAGGACGGCGGCCGCGGCCGCCGTCAGGACGAGACGAGCGTTTCGATGGAGCATTGCGTGTCGGGTGACGGGTTAGTCGTAGTCGCGCTGGTTGAGATTGATCGTGAGGATCCTGGAGCCGGAGACGGCCGCGTCGGTCGCGACCTCCCATTCACCAAGGGTTGCGCTCCGGAGCGGGGAGAACGTACCGCCGCTGCGGTCCGACTCGAGGACGGCGAGCACCGAAGGGGGCAGCGACGGAAGTTGTTCGCCGTTGACCACGGCGCCGGGATCCTGGTTGATCAGCCGGACGTACAGCCGGTTGTTCTTCTTCGTCCGGTTGAGCAGCCGGATCAGCTGGGGGATGTCGGTCGCCTGGCCCGGGGCCTGCACGTCGCGCTGTTCGATCTGGGCCAGCCGGGTGCCGTCCGTCACCAGGATCGACAGGGCGCCGGTGGCATTCGCCGGGATGTCGATCGGCACCGTCCGCGTCACTTCCTCGCCGCGATAGGTCCGCAGCGCGAGCTTCAGCGGGACCGTCGTCCCGGCCTTCGGCCGCGTGGTCTCCAGCCAGACGCGCTCGAGGGTCACCGTCTGCGGCTGCTCACTCGTCGTGATCGCCAACTCCACGCCCTCCAGCTCGATCGGTTCGAAGTCGTTGGAGAGCAGGAAGTTCAATGGGCCGACGACGTAGGCCGCGGCGCCGATCGATGGCTGGTCGCCGGTGAACACGTCCTCGAACGCCACCTCGCCGTGCCGGCGCACCACGGCCTTGCCCTTGACCGTGAAAGTGGCCGCGCCGAACTCGCGCTCGTACGCCGACAGCGTGTTCAGGATCGACACGTAAGTCAGGAGCGGCGTGAACATCTGGTCGTTCACGATCTCGAAGGTGAACGTCTTCTTCAGGCCTCGGCCGGTCTCGAGCGACAGTTTCACCGGCACGAGTGTCGGGCCAGGGCCGAGCGTCCCCGCGATGGCGGTGGAGCGGTCCTGCTTGAACGTGCCAATGGTCTCGCCCGTCGTCGAAACCTTCATGGAGGAAGCGAGGCTGGGCAGAAGGGTGTGGACGTGCGCCCGTGTCATGGGGAACTGCGTCGGGCCCAGGTTGTAAAGGGGATGGCCGAACGCGTAGACCTTGTCGCCGTCCACCTCGGTGACGGTTCCGGTGGCGCCGAGC
This sequence comes from uncultured Acidobacteriota bacterium, assembly GCA_963744445.1. Lineage (GTDB taxonomy): Bacteria > Acidobacteriota > Vicinamibacteria > Vicinamibacterales > Fen-181 > CAVUTP01. The sequence continues at coordinate 512,269 of CAVUTP010000002.1, read as the reverse complement.
GAGGCGTCGCCAGTCACGAGGTTCACGCCGACGGCATCGCCGGGCTTCAGCGTCGCCCGGATCGTTGCCGCGCCGGGGGCCACCTGCCCCGTGGCCTGCCCGCTGGACGGAACGGCGAGGAAACCGGACGAGCCGAACGCGTCGGCGACGATGTCCCGTACGGTCCCCGAGTAGCCGCCGATGGCAAGAGGAATGGCGATCGGGCGGAGCAGCGTGCCCAGCTCACCGCCGCGGTCCGCCCCCAGCAGCCCCGACTGCGCGAGCACCACGTCGCCCGCGCGGTCGGCGAAGGGCCGGCGGAACCAAGCGAAGGCCTGGCTGAGCGCCGCCGACAGAGACTCGCGCGTGATCGGCAGGGAGATCTTCGCCTTGCCGTTCAATGCCGGGCGCCTGGACCCCGGGTCCGCGGCTTCGATCATCTCGTCGATCGGGGTGATGCCGGCGATCGGTTCCTTCGAAAACTGTCCCAGTGAGAACGCGACGGCACCGAGCAGCTGGCCGTTCACGTAGACCGGGCTGCCGCTCATCCCGGCGATGACGCCGGTGTTCGCAAGCGGGCCGCCCTCCAGGCGGGCGAGGACGAGGTGCCGCCGGGGTCCGGAGCCGTTGCGAATGACACCGAGGAGGTGGACCTTGAACTCGTCGATACGGTCGCCCTCGAAGACGGTTCGACCGATGCCCACCATGCCGGGCCGCACGTCGTCGACCGACATGTAGCGCGGTGCGGCCGCGGGCCAGCTGACCATCAGCAGCCCGAACAGGAAGACCGAAGAGAGGATCCGAACGTTCATGGGAAGGACTGGTGTCCGGGTGTACGCTTGGCGAGGTGACAGGTCGGATTTTCATTCATTATAGGCGGACCAACTGCTTGCGGGTCAAGGAGAAAGCCGGAACCCCGGCCGAAGGAGCGGGCCCGGCGTTGACGCCCGGACGCCGGCTCTGCTACTGTAGCAGCTTCGCCGGACATGACGATCCAGACCCCATTGACCTATCGCCCCGACGCCGTGATCGCACGCGTGGCGTGCGCCCCGGCCGCGTGGTGGTGGTACGGCTTCAAAGCTGAAGGGGCCTCGATGTCCTGACCGACGACCTCCCGACGATCAGGAAAGCCTCTTCAGCCACTCGGTTGAAGAGGCTTTTTGTTTTTATGCCCACTCCTCTCCTGTGCGTGACCGTGGCGGCGAGGACGATCGAGGAACTGCGGCGGCAGCGCGACGCCGCCGCCGGCGTGGCGGACTTGGTCGAGCTGCGCCTCGATGCGCTCGATAGGCCGGACGTCGACGGCGCGCTGTCGGGCAGGCTGATGCCGGTGATCATCACGTGCCGCCCTTCCCGGGAAGGGGGAGGGTTCGAAGGCGACGAGGGCACCCGCCTCGAGGTGCTGACCGCAGCCGTCGACCGCGGGGCCGAGTTCGTGGATGTGGAGTGGCAGGCGGAGTACGCCCCCATCCTTTCCCGGCGCGGTGGGAAGGGCGTCGTCCTCTCGTTGCACGACTTCGAGGGGGTTCCGCGGGACCTGTCCGAGCGCTACCGGGCGATGCGCAGCACCGGCGCCCAGGTGGTGAAGCTGGCCGTGACTCCGCGGAGCCTGGCTGAGACAGCGGACCTTGCGCCGATTGGGCGCGCTGGAGGAGGCCGAGAGCTCGTCTCCCTGGTGGGGATGGGAACAGCCGGGCTGGCGTCGCGTGTCCTTGCGGCGCGTTTCGGGTGCTGCTGGACGTATGCCGGCGAGCAGGTCGCGCCCGGTCAGCTGCCCGCCGCCCGCCTGTTGGACGAGTTCCGGTTCAGGAGTCTGACGGCCGAGACCGCGGTGTACGGGGTGGTTGGCCGCCCGATCGGCCATTCGATCTCGCCGATCTTGCACAACGCAGCGTTCGGCGCACGCGGCGTCGACGCAGTTCTCCTGCCGCTCGAGGCTTCGGACGCCGACGACTTCATCGCGTTCGCCCGTGCGCTCGGCATGTCGGGCGCCGCTGTGACGGCGCCGTTCAAGGTGGACCTGCTGGGACGGGTGGACGCGATCGACGACCTCTCTCGCCGGGCCGGCGCCCTCAACACGCTGCGGATGTCGGGCGGACGCTGGGAAGGCCGCAACACCGATGTCGCCGGGATTCCTCGCGCCGCTTGAAGGGAAGGTCCGTCTGAGGGCGCGCGGGTATCGATCCTCGGGGCTGGCGGAGCCGCCCGCGCAGTCGCCATTGCCTCGGCAGCCCGAGGTGCCCACGTGACGGTGCACGCCTGGCGGCGGGAGGCTGCTCGCGACGTGGCGGCGCTCTGCGGCGGCAAGGCGGGGGATCCGGTGCCGGCGGCGGGCGAGTGGGACGTGCTGGTCAACGCCACCCCAGTGGGCACGCACACGGAAGGCGGGGGGCGGGGGGCGGGGGGCGGAACACCGGAACGGCAGGCCGAAGGTGGCCGGCGGCGGGTAGAGGGTGAGATGCCGGTGCCGGCCGAGGTGCTGCGGGGCGGCCTGGTCTACGACCTGGTGTACAACCCGTCGCCCACGGCGCTGCTCGAGGCCGCTGCGGCTGCCGGGTGCCAGGTCCTTGGCGGGCTGGACATGCTGGTGGCGCAGGCAGCGCTGCAGTTCGAGTGGTGGACGGGCCTCGAGGCGCCGCGAGAGGTGATGGATGCCGCGGGCGCGGGCGTGGCTGGCAGGCGAGAGGGGCAGAGGCCAGGCCCCAGAACGGCGGGGGAGAGGCATGAGAACGACCTCGTTCGAGGAGTTTCGCGAGCTGGCGCAGCGCGGCACTTTCGTGCCCGTGTGTCCGGGAGATGATCGCCGACCTGCTGACGCCCGTGTCCGCGTTCCTCAAGATCGCGGAGCACTCCGACTACGCGTTCCTCCTGGAGAGCGTGGAGGGCGGGGAGCAGGTGGCGCGCTATTCGTTCCTGGGGAAGGACCCGTTCCTGATCCTGCGGGCGGCGCCGGACGGCCGCGGGGTCATCGAGCGCGCCGGGGAACGGACCGAGTCGCGACGAGCCGTTCATGGCGACGCTTCGGCGCCTGATGGCCGACTTCCGGTCGCCGGCGGTGCCGTCGCTTCCGCGGTTCACGGGCGGCGCCGTCGGGTTCCTGGGCTACGACGCCGTCCCGTGGCTCGAGCCCGTGACCCTGCAGCCTCCGGCCGCGAGATCCGGGCAGGGCGTCCCGGCCCTCGACGAACCGGCCGGGTTCATGCTCTTCGACACGGTCCTCGCGTTCGACCACGTCGCCCACCGCATCCTGATCATCGCCAACGCGCGGATCGGCCCGCGACTCGGACCTCGCGTCGCTCTACCAGTTCGCGTGCGCGAAGATCGACTTCCTCGAACGGGAGCTGCAGCGGAGCCTCTCGCAGCCCGCCGCCGCCGCGCCGGCTGGCGGGCCGAAGGTGCGGTCGAACGTCACGCGCGAGCAGTTCGAGCACGCGGTTCGCGCCGGCAAGGAGCACATCGCGGCCGGAGACGTGTACCAGGTCGTGCTGTCGCAGCGGTTCGACGTGGACGTGGCGGCGGAACCGTTCACGGTCTATCGCGCGCTGCGCCACGTGAACCCGTCCCCCTACATGTTCTTCGTGCGCATGGGCCATCGGTCGCTGGTTGGCGCCTCGCCGGAGATGCTCGTGCGCGTCGAGGGGCGCCGCGTGGAAACGCATCCGATCGCGGGGACGCGCCCGCGTGGAGGCAGCGAGTCCGAGGACCAGCGGCTGGCGGAGGAGTTGAAGGCAAGCGAGAAGGAGCGGGCCGAGCACGTGATGCTCGTGGATCTCGGCCGCAATGACGTGGGGCGAGTCTGCGAGTACGGGACGGTGCGGGTGCCGCAGTTCATGGGCCTCGAGCGCTACTCGCACGTGATGCACCTCGTGTCGGTGGTCGAGGGCCGGCTCGCGGCCGACTGCGACCGGCTCGATGCGCTGATGTCGTGCTTTCCCGCGGGGACGGTGTCGGGGGCGCCGAAGATTCGGGCCATGGAGATCATCGCGGCCCTGGAACCGGAACGCCGCGGGAGCTACGCGGGCGCCGTCGGCTACCTCGACTTCGCCGGCAACCTGGACTTCTGCATCGCCATTCGGACGATCGACATGATTCCGGGAAGGGCTCGGGTGCAGGCCGGCGCCGGCATCGTCGCCGACTCGGACCCGTCCGCGGAGTTCGACGAGACGTGCGACAAGGCGCGGGCGCTGCTGCACGCGCTGGAACTGGCATCCCAGGGTCTGTAGCACATGCGCGTCACCGTCATCGACAACTACGACTCGTTCACATACAACCTCGTGCAGTACCTGGGCGAGCTGGGCGCGGAGGTGAGGGTTTACCGCAACGACCGGGTCTCGGTCGCCGAGGTGCGAGCCGGCGCCCCCGACCGCCTGGTCCTGTCGCCGGGGCCGGGCCGGCCCGAAGACGCGGGGATCATGCTGCCGCTGATTCGCGAGATGGCGGCCGAGACGCCCATCCTCGGCGTGTGCCTGGGGCACCAGGCGATTGGCCTTGCCTTCGGCGCCCGCGTGGTTCGCGCACCCCGGCCCCTGCACGGCAAGACCTCGCGGGTGGACCACGACGGCCTCGGCCTGTTCGCCGGTCTCGAGCCCGGCTTCACCGCGGGTCGGTACCACTCGCTGATGGTGTCGAGACAGGGTCTCCCTCCCGACCTCGTCATCTCGGCGACGGCTCGCGAGGATGACGTCATCATGGGCCTTCGGCACCGCGTGCTGCCGGTCCACGGCGTCCAGTTCCACCCCGAATCGGTGTTGACGAGCGCCGGGCGGCGGGTGCTGATGAATTTCCTTGGGTAGGCCATGCTGCAAGACCTGCTGGAGAAGCTGACGAGACGTGAGGACCTGACGGCCGAGGAGAGCGCGTCCGCGATGGGGGAGATCATGGACGGGCGCGCCAGCGAGCCGGCCGTGGCCGCCCTGCTGATGGGCCTCGCGATGAAGGGCGAGCGCCCCGGCGAAATCGTCGGCTTCGCCCGCGCGATGCGCGAGCGCGCGGCCGGGCCCGTCATTCGACGGCCTGGCATCGTGGACATGTGCGGGACCGGCGGCGATCGCGCCGGGACCTTCAACATCTCGTCGGTGGCGGCGCTCGTCGTCGCGGCCTGTGGCGTGGCCGTCGCCAAGCACGGGAACCGGTCGGTCTCGAGCCGCTGCGGCAGCGCGGACCTGTTCGAGGCGCTTGGCGTCCGCATCGCCGTCCCGCCGGCGGCGGTCGAACGGCTGCTGGACGAGGCGGGAATCGCGTTTCTCTACGCGCCGGTCTTCCACCCCTCGATGAAGCACGCGGCGCCGGTGCGGCAGGCGCTCGGCCTTCGGACCGCGTTCAACCTGCTCGGCCCCCTCACCAACCCCGCCCGCCCGGTGCGGCAGGTGGTGGGCGTCCCGCGCCCGGAGCTGACCGAGTTGATGGCCCGCGCCCTCCTGGGGCTCGGGTCGGAGCGCGCGTGGGTCGTCCACGGCGCGGACGGCCTGGACGAGATCTCCACGACCGGCTACACCAAGATCTCCGAATGCCGCGACGGGGCCGTCAACACGTTCTACGTGCACCCGGCGGATTTCGGCCTGCCGCGGGCGAGGCCATCGGATCTGAAAGGCGGCGGCGCCGCGGATAACGAGGTGATCGCCCGCTCGGTGTTGTCCGCCGCGGCCGGTCCAGCCCGCGACGTCGTGCTGCTGAACGCGGCGGCCGGCCTGATGGTCGCCGCCGCCGTCGACACCATCCAGGACGGCCTCCGCATGGCGGCGGAAGCCATCGACACGGGGGCGGCAGCCCGCGTACTGGAGCGTCTGGCCGCCGTCTCCCGAGGGCTGCCCGCATGAGCCCTTCTCCCGACCTGCTCTGCGCGATCGTCGCCTCCGTGCGCCGACAGGTAGAGGTGCGGCGCCTGGCGGAGCCGCATGGCCGGCCTCGAGCGGCGGGCGCAGGCGCGGTCGCCTCGCGGCGACACCTTCCGCGCGGCCCTTGCCGCGCCGGGGCGGCCGAACGTGATCGCCGAGTGCAAACGCCGGTCGCCAAGCAGGGGCGTGCTCCGCGCGCAGTACGACCCTGCGGCCATTGCCGCCGGCTACCAGGCCGGAGGCGCCGCGGCAATCTCCGTGTTGACCGAGCCCACGTTCTTCGATGGCAGCCTGGAACACCTGTCCGCCGTTCGGGCGGCCGTTTCCCTGCCCGTGCTGCGAAAGGACTTCGTGGTGGACGAGTACCAGTTGTTCGAGGCGCGGGCGGCAGGGGCCGATGCGGTGCTGCTCATCGTGGCCGCTCTCGGGGCCGGCGCGCTCCGCCGCCTGGCGCAACGGGCGGCGGATCTCGGTCTTGCGGCGCTCGTCGAGGTTCACGACTCGCACGAGTTGGACATTGCCCTGGAGGCCGGCCCGGCGCTGGTGGGCGTCAACGCACGCGACCTCCGGACCCTCCGGATTGACCCTGGTGTCGTCTCGAGCCTCATCGACCGGATTCCGCCCGAGGTTACGGCCGTCGCGGAGAGCGGGCTGCGCGAAGCCGGCGAGATCCGCCGCCTTCATGCCGCCGGGTACCGCGCGTTCCTCGTCGGCGAGCGGCTGATGACGGCCACCGTGCCAGGGGACGCCCTGGCTGCGCTTTGGGGGCAGCGGGCATGACGCGCGTGAAGATCTGCGGCATCACCCGTGAAGAGGATGCGGCGCTCGCAGCTGCGCTCGGTGCGTCGGCCGTGGGTTTCGTCTTCTGGCCAGGCAGTCCGCGATGCGTCACGCGGGCTGGCGCGCGCGACATCGTTCGCAGGCTGCCCCCGCTGATCGCGGCGGTGGGTGTCTTCGTCGACCAGCCTCCGCGAGGAGGTCGAACGCATTGCGCGAGAGGTGCCGCTCGACGCCATCCAGCTGCACGGCGACGAGCCCCCGGACATCTGCCTTCGTTTCGGCCGGAGGGCGATCAAGGCGGTCACGGTGGAGGCTCTCGCCCGCTGGTCGCGGGCGCCGGAGTCGATCACGCTCCTGGTCGATGCGTCGGACCCCTTTCGGCGCGGCGGCACCGGGCAGCGGGTGGACTGGGAGGCGGTGGCAGCGGTGGCCGGCAGCCGGCGCGTGATCCTCGCCGGTGGCATCGATCCTTCCAACGTCGTGGAGGCCGTGACCACGGTGCGGCCGTTCGCCATCGATTCTCTCGTCGGGGGTAGAGTCCGCACCGGGCATCAAGGACCCGGCGCGGATGAAGGCGTTATTCGAGGCGCTGCGCCGGGCGGAGGTTGAATGGTGATGAGCCGGTTCCAGGGCGAGGGGCTGCCGGTCTTCGGCAGGCGGGACCCGGATGACCGCGGGTACTTCGGTCCCTTCGGCGGGGCGTTCGTGCCCGAGACGCTGGTCGCCCCGATCGAGGAACTGCGCGACGCGTACCTCGTCGCACGCCGAGATCCCGAGTTCCTGGCGGAGTTCGCGGAACTTTTGCGCAGCTACGTGGGGCGTCCGACGCCGCTCACACGGCTTCGCCGGGTGCCGGGCGGCGGCGCCCGGGTGTTCCTGAAGCGGGAGGATCTCGCGCACACGGGCGCGCACAAGATCAACAACGCGGTGGGCCAGGCGCTGCTCGCCCGGCGGATGGGCAAGTCGCGCGTGATTGCCGAGACGGGCGCGGGTCAGCACGGGGTGGCCACGGCCACCGCCTGCGCGCTGCTCGACCTCACGTGCGAGGTCTACATGGGCGCCGAGGACATGGTTCGGCAGGAGCCGAACGTGCGGCGAATGGAACTGCTGGGCGCCCGGGTGCGCCAGGTGAACAACGGGTCGCGCACGCTGAAGGACGCGATCAACGAGGCCATGCGCGACTGGGTGGCCAACCTGCAGGACACGTACTACCTGCTCGGGTCGGCGCTCGGCCCGCACCCCTATCCCCTGATGGTGCGCGAGTTCCAGGCCGTGATCGGCCTCGAGGCCAGGCGCCAGGTGCTGGAGGCGGCGGGCCGGCTGCCCGACGTGGTGGTCGCCTGCGTGGGCGGGGGCAGCAACGCGCTCGGCATCTTCGATGCGTTCGTGGATGATGCGGGCGTGCGCCTGGTGGGCGTCGAGGCGGGCGGCCGTGGGTGGGCGGCCGGCGATCACGCGGCCCGATTTGCGGGCGGAAGCCCCGGCGTCCTCCAGGGCACGCGGACCTGGGTGCTCCAGGACGCGGACGGGAACATCGAAGCGACCCACTCCGTGTCCGCCGGCATGGACTACGCCGCCGTCGGCCCCGAGCACGCCTGGCTCCGGGAGCTGGGCCGGACGGAGTACCCTGACCGCCAGCGACGCGCAGGCGCTCGAGGCGTTCCGGCAACTCGCGCAGCAGGAGGGAATCCTGCCCGCGTTGGAATCGGCGCACGCCGTGTCGGCTGCCCGCGAGATCGCGATTGCGCTGCCGCCCGACGGCATCGTCCTCGTCAACCTCTCCGGACGGGGCGACAAGGACCTCGCGACGGTGCTGGATTCGCAGGCGACACGGGACGAGCAGGGGAGGCCCGAAACCCGGGAGCGGCCGCATGAGAATTGACCAGCGCTTTGCCGCTCTCCGCGCCTCCGGCCGCGCGGGCCTCGTGGCGTACGTGACGGCCGGCGACCCGAGCCTCGAGCGCTCGGCCGAGATTGTCCGGGCGCTCGACCGGGGCGGCGCGGACCTGATTGAGATTGGGGTCCCGTTCTCCGACCCCGTCGCGGACGGTCCGGTCATCGAGCGCGCGGCGGGCCGGGCGCTCGCGGCCGGCGGCAGCCTCCGGGCGACGCTCGACCTGGTGGCCGGGGTGCGGGCCGACGTCTCCGCGCCGCTGGTCCTGTTCACGTATCTCAACCCCGTGCTCCGCCTCGGTCTCACGGATTTCGTCCGCCGCGCGGCGGATGCAGGCGTGGACGGCGTGCTCGCGCTCGACCTGCCGGTTGAGGAGGCGGCCACCACCACCGAGGTGCTTGCGGGCGGCGGGCTCGATATGATCTTCCTGATCAGCCCGACCACGAGCGATGCGCGCATCGCCCGGGCGGCGTCGCTCGGCCGGGGGTTCCTCTACGTAATCTCGAGGCTTGGCGTGACCGGTGTCCGCTCGTCGATTCCCGCCTCGGCTCGCGGTCTCGTGGAACGGGCGCGCAGGCTCTCGCCGCTGCCCATCGCGCTCGGCTTTGGGATCTCCACGCCGGCGCAAGTCGCCGACGCGGCCGGCTGGGCAGACGCGGTCGTGGTGGGCAGCGCGATTGTCAGCGTCATCGAGCGGGCGGGAGACTCACCCGACCTGGCGGACCGCGTCGAGCGGTTCGTGCGGTCCCTGGCGACGCCCCTCGGCGATGGGCGGGGTGGAGGGAAGCGGTGACACTCGAGTTGCTGCGGGCGCGCATGGATGACCTGGATGAGATGCTGGTGCGCCTGTTGAACGAGCGATTGGCGTGCGCGCTGGAGATCGGGCGGTTGAAGAGGGAACTCGGCCTTCCGGTGTATCAGCCCGAGCGCGAGGCGGAGGTCCTCCGCCACGTGCGGCGCATGACCGAGGAGGCCGGCGGGCCGCTCGGCCCCGACGCCATGGCCCGGCTGTTCGAACGCATCATCGACGAGGCGCGCGGCCTCGAGCTGAGGGCCGCGCGGTGAGGAGGACATCGTGGTCGTCGTGATGGAGGAAGGGGCGAGCGAGAGCCAGACCGAGAAGGTGATCGCCCAGCTCGTGACGATGGGGTTCGACGTGCACCGATCGACGGGCGCGACGAGGGTCATCCTCGGCGCCGTCGGCGGTGGCCACGATGCCGATCCGGCTCTCGTGGAAATGCTCGAGGGCGTGCACGAAGTGGTGCGCATCACCGAGCCCTACAAGCTGGCCAGCCGCAGCTTCAAGCCCGCCGGCACGGTCGTCACCGTCGGCGACGTGCGAATCGGCGGCGACGAAGTGATTGTCATGGCCGGCCCGTGCTCCGTCGAGTCGGAGGCCCAGGTGCGCGCGGCGGCTGCGGCGGTCCGGCGGGCCGGGGCGAAGGTCCTGCGAGGCGGCGCGTTCAAGCCGCGAAGTTCGCCCTACAGCTTCCAGGGGCTGGGCGAGGAGGGACTCAGGCTGCTGCGGTGGGCGGCCGACGAGCACGGGCTGAAGGTCGTGTCGGAGGTCATGGACGTGTCGCAGGTGCCGCTGCTCGCCCGGTACGCCGACATCCTGCAGGTCGGCGCTCGCAACATGCAGAACTTCACGCTGCTGCGCGAGCTGGGCCTCGCCCGCAAGCCCGTGCTCCTCAAGCGGGGGATCTCCGCCACGATCGAGGAGTGGCTGCTGTCGGCGGAGTACGTGCTGGCCGGGGGGAACGGCGACGTGATCCTGTGCGAGCGGGGCATCCGCACGTTCGAGAACTACACGCGCAACACCCTGGACATCTCGGCGATCCCGGTGGTCAAGAAACTCAGCCACCTTCCCATCATTGCGGACCCGAGTCACGGCACGGGCCGTCGCGACAAGGTGGCCCCCATGGCGCGGGCGGCGGTCGCTGCCGGCGCCGACGGGCTGATCATCGAGGTCCACTGCGATCCGGACCATGCACTCAGCGACGGCGCCCAGTCGCTGTTCCCGGCCCAGTTCGACCGGCTGATGGCCGAACTGCGTATCATCGCACCGGCCATCGGCCGGAGCATCTGCGTGGAGCCCGTCGCGAGGCGGGGGTGGTCGCGATGACGCCCGACGATCCCCGCTTGCTCCCCATGGCCGCCGACGTTCCCGCCGGCGGCCCGCCCGTCTTCGAACGCATGGCCGTCGTCGGCCTCGGGCTGATCGGCGGTTCCATCGCCCTCGCGGCACGCAGGGCCTGGCCGTCCGCCCTCGTGATCGGGGTGGACCGGAACGAGGTCCTCGAGAAGGCCATGCTGCGGCACGCCATTGACGTGGCGTCGAGCGACCTGATGATCGTCTCGGAGGCCGACCTGGTCATCCTGGCGGCGCCGGTCCTGGAGAATGTCTCGCTGCTCGAGGGCGTGGCAGAGCGGGTGGCCGGAGCAGCGGTCATCACCGACGTGGGCAGCGTGAAGCGGGGTATCGTCGCGGCGGCGGCGGCACTGCCTCCCCGCCTGACCTTCGTCGGCGGGCACCCTCTCGCCGGTATGGCCCGCGGCGGGTTCGACCGGGCCCGCGCCGACCTCTTCGCCGGCCGGCCGTGGCTGCTCACGCCCCCCGGCGGGAGCAGGGGGGAGGCCTGGGAGGCCGCCGCCCACCGCGTCTCGTTCTTCGTCGAAGGACTTGGCGGCAAGCCGACGAGACTGGCGTCCGCCGAGTCGCACGACCGCCTGGTGGCCTTCCTGAGCCACCTGCCCCAGGTGACCGCCAGCGCGCTGACCAGCGTGGTCGGTGAGGCTGTGGGCGAGGGACTTCGGCTGGCCGGCCGGGGCCTGGTGGACACGACGCGGCTTGCCTCGAGCCCCGCGGACATCTGGCGCGACATCTGCGCGGCCAACGCCGACGAGATCGGGCCAGCGCTCGACATGCTGATCGCCGCCCTTCAGGCTCTCCGCGACGGGCTCGGCTCCGGCCACGCGGTGGACGACCTGTTCGCCACCGCGAACCGCTGGCGTGAGACTCTGGAAGAATCAATCGACAAATCAACAGACCAAGAAATCAAGAAATGACCTGGGGCCATCTTGACAAGCCCCGCCGTTTCCGGCGAGATAGGGGCAGGGCCCAGTCTATGAACAAAGTGCTCGCGAACGCCGCGGAGGCGGTTGCCCTCGTGCCGGACGGCGCCACCATCATGATGGGCGGCTTCGGCCTGTGCGGGATCCCCGAGAACCTGATCACGGCTCTGCACCGGCGGGGCACCCGCAACCTGACCGTCATCAGTAACAACGCCGGCGTGGACAACTTCGGCATCGGGATTCTCCTCCGGTCCCGGCAGGTGCGGAAGATGATCTCCACGTACGTCGGCGAGAACCAGGAATTCGAGCGGCAGTGCCTCAGCGGCGAGCTCGAGCTGGAACTGGTGCCGCAGGGGACGTTCGCCGAGCGGATCCGGGCCGGCGGCGCGGGGATCGGCGGGTTCTTCACGCCGACCGGCTACGGGACCATCGTGGCGGAGGGCAAGGAGACGCGGGTGATCGACGGGCGGCACTACGTCCTGGAGAAGCCGCTGAAAGCCGACTTCGCCTTCATCAAGGGGTTCCGGGGCGACCGGCTTGGAAATCTCACCTACCGCCGCACCGCGCGCAACTTCAACCCGATGATGGCAACGGCCGCCGCGGTCACGATTGCGGAGGTGGAAGAACTGGTCGATGCGGGCACGCTCGAACCCGATGTGGTGATCACCCCGGGGATCTTCGTGCGCCATGTCTTCCAAGGGACCGGCTACGAGAAGCGGATCGAGCGCCGCATGGTCCGCGCCGGGTCGGCGCGCACAGAGCCCGCGCGGGCACAGTAGGGGGCGTCGTGGACAAGCGCGAACGAATCGTTCTCCGGGTGGCTCGCGAACTGCGCGACGGCGACTACGTCAACCTCGGCATTGGCCTCCCGACACTCGTCGCCAACCACGTGCCGACCGGGGTGCAGATCACCCTGCACTCGGAAAACGGGATGCTCGGCGTCGGGCCGTACCCCCGCGAGCACGAGGTGGATCCCGACCTGATCAACGCGGGCAAGGAAACGATCTCCGAGACTCCGGGGTGCTGCTATTTCAGCAGCGCAGAGTCGTTCGGGATGGTACGCGGCGGCCACATCGACCTCACCGTCCTCGGCGCCCTCGAGGTGGACGAGCAGGGCAACCTCGCCAACTGGATGATCCCCGGCAAGATGGTGAAGGGCATGGGCGGCGCCATGGATCTCGTGGCCGGCGCCAAGCGGGTGGTGGTTGCGATGGAACACACCACCAAGGACGGCGGCGCCAAGATCCTCGAGCGGTGCCGGCTGCCGCTCACCGGCGCGGGGGTCGTGGACACGATCATCACCGAGCTCGCGGTCATCAAGGTCACGCCCGACGGCCTCCTGCTCCAGGAACTGGCGGAGGAAACAACGCTCGACGCCGTGCGACAGGCAACCGCCGCGCGCCTGCGCGTGGACGGGGAACCGGGCAGGTTCTGAACGCACCATGACCGGGGTGCAGCAGGCGATCCAGATCCGCGCAAGCGTCGTCGACGAGATCGTCGCGCACGCGCGCGGCGACGCGCCCCTGGAGTGCTGCGGCCTCCTGCTCGGCTCCGACACCCGCATCGAAGGCGCCTACCGGGCGCGGAATGCGCTCCTCAGCCCGACGCAATACCAGGTGGATCCCGAGGATCACTTCGCGGCGCTGCGCGCCGCCCGCACGGCCGGTCTCGCCATCATCGGCGCCTATCACTCGCACCCGCGCTCGTCGGCCGTGCCGTCGCCCGCCGACCTGGCGGAGGCGCTTCACCCGGATTTTGTGTGGATTGTCGTGGGCCTGCTCGGCGATGAGCCGCCCGATGTCCGGGCCTACCGCCTCGAGTCCGGGAACTTCCGCGAGTTGACGCTCGTCACGTTCTCGTGACTCCCGGCTGCATGCCGCCGACCGACGCGCAGCTCGTCGAACGGGCCCTCGGGGGGGACCAGGACGCGTACCGGCTGCTGGTCAGCCGGCACCAGGCGGCGGTCTACAACCTCATCGTCCGGATGCTCCGGCACCCTGCCCTCGCGCAAGACCTGGCCCAGGACACCTTCCTGCGAGCGTTTTCGCACCTCGACTCGTTCGACCCCCGGTATCGCTTCACCAGCTGGGTCCTGCGGATCGCCCACAACCTGGCGGTAGACGTCCTGCGCCGCAAGTCGCTCGAGGAACTGCCGCTCGACCCGCCTGACGAGACGGCAGGGCAGGCACGCGTGCAGGCGGCGCTGGTCGATCCCCGAAGCGACGAAGCCACCCGACGCATCGAGCAGGGCGATCTGGCCAGGGCGCTGGAGTCGGCCCTGGCCAGGGTTCGGCCGGAGTACCGCGAGTTGCTCGTCCTTCGACACCACCAGGAGCTCAGCTACGAGGAAATCGCGCAGGTCACCGGGCTGCCGGTGGGCACCATCAAGAGCTACCTGCATCGCGCCCGGGCCGAGATGGCCCGCCTCCTGGAGTCGGCAGGGTGGGGCCCTGCAACCCGGGCAGGCGGGGGGACGTAGGAAGAAACAGTGGCTGGTGGCTGGTGGCTAGCGGTGGTGGCTCGGTGAAGGTCAGGAGAAGCGCCGAACGACCCTCGGCCTGGCACATGGCGAATCTCGAGGACGACAGGATCCGGCGATGGCTGGAGGCGGAAGGGGCGGGGCGGGCCGACGAGGCGGACGCCGTGTTCTCGGCGCTCTTTGCTGAACAGGTTCCGGTGCTCGTTCCGCCGCAGGCGTTCACCGAGCGGGTCGTGAACTCGGTGCTGTCCGCCCGCGCCGGCAGCCCCTGGGCCTGGCAATCGGTGCGGGCCCTGGGTGCCACCGCGGCCGTGCTCATGGGGCTCGTTCTGCTGGCGGCCCTGTCACTCGACCCGTTCGCCGTCCTCCAGGCGGCCGCCAGAGGCGGCGCGGCACTGATCACCGACGTGCGAGCCGTCCTGAACGCTTCGATCGCGACGGGCCTGACGGCGTGGGCTCTTGCCGCGTCAGTCGGGCGTGCCAGCCTGATTGCCTCGTCTTCCGGTCTCGTGCCGTTCGTCCTCATCGCCAACCTGTTGCTCGCGCTCGCCTCGTCCTACGGGTTGAGGAGGTTGATGGCTCCGCGAGAGGAGTGCCCGTGATGTACGCATCTGCCCTGCACCCGGCTTTCCGGCGTGTCGTCTGGTCCACCATCTTCCTGGCGTTCGCGCTCGTGACGCCGCCGCTCTCCGCCGTGCCGGCGCCCCAGCCCGAGGCATCCGAGCGACGCGTGCACGAGGCGATCGCCCCCCGGTTCACCGTCATGCCGGTGACCGGCGGCGTTGTCCTGGTCCCTCGCACGCGAATCGCGGGCGTTGACAACATCGAGCTGCGTGAGGGCGCGATTTCGATCAACGGCACGGTCGTGACCGGCGCCGAGTTGCGGCAGCGGCTGGGCCGCGACGCCGCGGCCGTGATTCAACTGTCCTACCTCGATGCCGAGTCGCAGCAACGCCTCTTTTCGTCCCGCGGGGAGCCGGGCCGGCCGGTGCCGGGTGCCCCTCCGTCCCCGGCGCCAGGGGCTTCGTCCGAGAAGGAGCCGCCCGACCCCGGCGAGCGCGAGGGCGTCGAGCGGGCCGGCCGAACGTTCCGGCGGCACACCGACGCCCGCGTGCGAATCGGCGGCAACGTGACGGTGGCCGAGGATGAGCGAGTGGATGGGCCGGTGGTGGCCGTGTTCGGGTCGGTGACCGTCAACGGGATGGTCACCGACAACGTGGTGGCGGTCGCGGGCAACGTGCACCTCGGGCCGACAGCGGAGGTTCGCGGGGACGTCACCTCGGTGGGCGGGGGGCTGACACGTGACGAGGGTGCCGTGGTGACGGGCCAGATCAACGAGGTCGATTTCCAGGTGCCTCACATCCGGGTCCGCCCCGTCGAGTGGTGGCCCATCAGCGTCGGACCGTGGCGGGACTCCGGTCTGCCCCGCACGGTGCGCTTCTTCGGCACGCTGCTCCGCATGACGCTCTTCGGTCTGCTGGCCGCGCTCTTCGTCCTGCTGGCGCCGGGCGCAGTCAGCCGCATCGAGCGCACGATCCGCTTCGAACCATGGAAGTCGCTCGTGGCCGGCCTCTTCGCCCAACTGCTCTTCGTGCCGCTCCTGGTAATCGCGATCGTCGTGCTGCTGGTTTCGATCGTGGGGATCCCGCTGCTGGCCCTGGTGCCGTTCGCGATCCTCGCGCTGCTGGTTGCCTTGGTTCTCGGCTTTGCCGGTTCGGCGTTGGCGTTCTCGCGGGCGCTGCTCGATCGGTCGGGCAAGGTGGCGCGCGGGCCGTTCGTGCTGCTGGTCATCGGGCTGGCCGCGATCTGGGGCATCACGCTCGCGGGCAGGGTGCTGGGATTGCCGGGCGGGCCGATGCGGTGGCTTGCCGCGATGGTGCTGGCCGTTGGGTTCCTGGTTGAGTATGCCGCGTGGACGGTGGGGCTCGGCGGTGCGCTCCTGACCCGCTTTGGCAGCCGGGGACGCGGCTGGACCGAGGTTGCGCCGCCCCTCGTGCCGCCGGTTCCTCCGCCCACGCCGGTCGAGGAGCCAAGTCTCTACGAGGCGGAACCGAGAAGGTCGGAGTAGGAGTCAGCGAACGCCGTCGTCGCCGGGACGCACCTCCACGCTGAGCGTCACCGACGCAATCGTCCGGCCGCGGCTCTTCATTCGGAACTTCACGTCGTAGTTGCCGTCGAAATTGAAGATGTGCTGCGCGGTATAGCGGCGGACGATGCGGCTGCGGCCTGCCTCGTAGGGCTCACAGTCGGGTGACGATTCCGAGGACGTTTCGTCGTCCCAGTCCCACTCGACGGTCGGGCAGTAGAAGTCGCGGTAGTCGTCGTCGCCGCCCTCGAGCACGGCGGTGAACTGAACCTTGGCGGGCACGAACGCGATCTTGGGATTGGCCCGAAGGAGCAACTGCGGCCGCTTGCCCTCGTCCTGCCGCGTGGCGGCGCCGGCGGCTGCCACGCAGGCGGCGATGGCGAGAGCGGCGGCACAGCCGGCAACGAGGCGTCGAGCTGTCCCGGTCATGGGGTCTCCCAGGGTGGCCTGCCGATTGTACCGCTGCTTGTGAGGCACCACAAGCAGCGGTACAATTTCCCGATGTCCACCGCCAGTCCCGCATTCCGGATTTCCTCGGAGAAACCAACAGGCAGCGCGGCCGCGTGGCTGGCCGTGCCGGTCTTCGAGGACGATCCGATCCGGGTCATGCAACCCGACGGTGCGCTCGAGGCCGAGATTGCCCGCGCGCGTACGAGCAGCGGCTTCACCGGCAAGCGTTTCGAGACCCTGGTGGTGGCCCCGGGGGACGGAGCAGCTCCCGCCCGCACGGTCGTGCTTCTTGGGGCCGGGCCGTCTGCCGAATTCAGCCGCGAGATCTGCCGTCGCCTTGGCGCCGGCGGCGGCCATGCTTGCTCGGGCGCGTGGGGGAGCTGAGCTGGCGGTCGTGCACAGGGGGCCGGGAACCGGCGGGACGCCTTCCTTGGTGGAGGCTTGGGCCGAGGGACTGACCCTGGGTGAGTTCGACCCGGGGCGCTACAAGACACAGGGACGCGGGGAGGAGCGCCGCGACGCGACCATTGTCGTGCCCGGCGCGACCGTCGAGGAGCAGTCGCAGGCGGCGGCGGCCGCGGGTCGAGCGCGTCTGGTGGCCGGCTGCGTGAACCTGGCGAGGGAGCTGGTGAACGAGCCCGCGAACCTGCTGCCCCCGCGCGTCCTGGCGGAACGTGCGCGCGCCGCGGCCGAGGGCACGACGCTTCGGGTGGACGTGCTCGACCCGTCCCGAATCGCGGACCTCGGCATGGGGCTGGTGACGGGCGTGGCACAGGGCAGCCAGGAGCCGGCCTGCGTCATCGTCATCGAACACCGTCCCTCGAATGCCCCGGAGCAGCCCGTCCTCGGGCTGGTGGGGAAGGGCGTCACGTTCGACAGCGGCGGGATCTCAATCAAACCCGCGTTGAACATGGAACGGATGAAGGATGACATGGCCGGCGGGGCAGCCGTGGTGGCCGCGCTCCGCGCCATCGCGCTCCTGGATGTTCCCCTGCACGTCGTGGGCGTGATCCCCTCGGTCGAGAACATGCCGTCGGGCAGCGCCATCAGGCCCGGAGACGTGCTGCGTGGGGCGAGCGGCCGGACGGTCGAGGTCATCGACACGGACGCGGAGGGCCGGCTGATCCTGGGCGACGCCCTGTGGTACGCCCAGCGCCTGGGCGCGACGCACCTCGTCGACGTTGCGACGCTGACGGGCGCGTGCGCGGTCGCCCTCGGCAAGACCACGACGGGTGTGTTCGGAAGGCCCGACGCGTGGGTGGAAGAAATCCGCCGCCTCGCGAACGACGCCGGGGACCGGTGCTGGGCGCTGCCGGTGTTCGAAGACTACAGCGACTTGCTGAAGAGCGAAATCGCCGACACCGTCAACGTCGGCGGCCGGTACGGCGGAGCGATCACGGCCGCGCTGTTCGTGGGCGAGTTCGCCGGCGCGCTTCCCTGGGCCCACCTCGACATCGCGGGCACCGCGTGGAACGACGAGGCGAAGCCCTACGCGCCGAAGGGGCCGACGGGTGTCGGTGTGCGGGCGCTCACGGCCCTTGCCGTGGCGATGTCCCGGGGGCTGGCGGGAGCGTGAGCCCGAGTTGCGCCGACGCGAGCGACCCGCCGTCCGCATCCTCCGCAGAGGACCGGCGGCGCAGCCAGAAGATGACGGCGGCCACGACGAACCCCAGCAGGGCAGACGCGACGAGGAGCAGCCCGGTGATGCCGAGCGACCCGAGCAGGATGTCGATCACGCCGATCTCGGGCACCGGCGAGTCGGGGACCTGCACGACGATGGGGGTCAGCGGCGTATTCGGTGGTACGGGTTGACTCGCAAACACTGCGTTCATTGTACCACGCGCTCAGCGGACGCCACTCGCGTCGGCCCGCTTCAACGACCGCTGATAGCCCCGTAATCCCTCGAACAAGGCCTCCGCGATCCGCTGCCGGTACGCGGCCGTCTTCAGCAGCCGGCCCTCCTGCCGGTGCGTGATGAACGAGATCTCGACCAGGACGCTGGGCATGCTCGCCCCGATGAGCACGACGAACGGGGCCTGCTTGACGCCGTGGTCTCGTGCCGCCTGGCGGCTGCCTTTCAACTTCTTGACGAGTTGGGTCTGCACCGAGGCGGCGAGGCCTCGCGACTCGTCGAGCTTGTTGTTCAGGGTGATCGCCCGGACGATGCCGGCCAGGTTGCTCATGTTGCCGGCGCTGGCCGCGTTTTCGCGCGCGGCCACCGCTTCCGCTTCCGGGTTGGAGGCGAAGTTCAACACGTAGCTTTCGACACCCTCGGCGTTCTGGTTCCGGCTGGCGTTTGCATGGATCGAGAGGAAGAGGTCTCCCTGGGCTGCGTTCGCCAGGCGGGTTCGTTCCTCGAGCGGCAGGTACTCGTCGGTCCTCCGCGTGAGCAGCACTTCGACGCCGGCAGCTTTCAGCAGCTTCTCGAGCCTCAGCGCGACATCGAGGACGATCTTGGCTTCGGTGGTGCCCGGCCCGAGCGCCCCGGGATCGTGGCCGCCATGACCGGGGTCTATCACCACTCGCGCAACGCCGAGGCCGAGCTGCCGGGCGAGTGAGAAACCGCCGGCGAGAGGGGCCGGGGTGACGGGCGTTGATCCCAGGACCGGGTTGGTCGCGGCACCTCCCGCCAATGGTTTGTCGGCGACAGCCGTTGCCGCCGGCCTGTCGGCGACCATGGTGGCCGCGGGCTTCGCCGCGGCCACCGAAGGCGTCCCGAGAGATGGCGCCGGATCGGGCAATCTCGCCAGATCGAGAGCCGCGCGATCGCCGCGGACCGGAGCCGCCAGCCCGGCTAGCCAGGCTGGCCCCACCCGGCGGCTCTGAAGGGGCGGGCGGAGTTCGCTCGGTACGCCAGCCGGCGGCGAACGGGAGTGCGCCGTACGGCTGCGGGAGCCGGCGGGTGGACAACGGAAGACGCGCGACGGGTGGGGGAACCGGTTTCGGCGGCGGCGCCTTTGGCGGGGATGTTCCCGCGCCCTTCTCCGGCGCCAGGCCGGAGGGGGAGGGCGGAGCCGCGGGCGCCGTGGGTTGAGAGGGCTTCTCCGTCATCAGCCGCGGTGGTGCCGGATCGGGGACGGGCGGCGCCAGCGGGTCTTCTCCAATCCGCTGCGTCGGGACTGGAGCTGGCCGCTCGGCCTCGCAGTCGATGACGATACGGTAGGGGTCGTAGAGCGCGAAGCTCGAATACCGGCTGGCACCTGTCAGGTCGAGGACCACCCGGGTCACGTCGTTCGGCTGGCGGCCCACCCGGATGTAACGCACGATGCCGTCGGGATACGAGAGCGTGCCCTGCAGGATCGCCTCGCCGGGACGCGTGCTGGGGAGGTCGAAGAGGACGCGAGGCGGGTTCTCGAGGCGCTCGGAACGGAACTCCACCTCGCGTTCGACCTCAATCGTCACTCGCACGCCGTCCACGTTCTGGGTGCGGCGGACCTGCCGGACTTCCAGCAGCAGCGAATTCGGCGCAGGTAGGGCAGGCGCGGGAGCGGCAGAGGTCGCCGGGGATGGCGCGAGTTTGGCGGCTGCGGGCGCCGGGGGCGAGGAGGCGGCGGATTTGGCCGCCGGCGCCGGCGGCGCGGTTGACTTGACTGGCGGCGCCGCCGGCCGTGGAGCCGCGGTCAGGCGCTCCAGCTCGGTCCGGCCTTTCGACGACAGCGAACTGGATGGGTAGCGATCGACGAGGCCCTGGAGCAGGCGCCGCGCCGTGCGCCGGTCGCGCTCGTCCCCGAACCGTTCCAGTGCGTCGAGGCTGAGGATCGCGCCTTGCCACAGCGCGTTGTCGGCGTACCCGGTGGCGGGGAAGCGCCGGCTGACAGCCTCGTAGGCGGCGATCACCGACCGGTACTTCGCGAGCGTCGGTTCGGGCCGGCCTTCCTTGGACGCGTCTCGCAGCGCCTCTTCGCTGGCCTTCGCCGACGCGTACAGGGACCGCGCCGTCTGGGGCGCCGCCGGCAGGGCCGGCGGGCCGACCAGGGCGATCACCGCCAGGAGTGCGATCGCGCGGGGCAGCCGGTTCACCGCAGTTGTGTGTCCACTTCGTCGAAGTAGCCCTTGTCCACCAGCACCTCTCGCGGCTTGCTGCCGGCGGCCGGCGACACGAGCCCCTCGGCCTCCATCATGTCTACCAGCCGCGCCGCTCGGCTGAAGCCGATGCGAAGCCGGCGCTGGAGGTAGGAAATGGAGGCCTGCCCGGAGCCGACGACAATCCGGGCGGCTTCGTCGTACAGGTCGTCCTTCTCGAACTCGACGCCGTCCACGCCCTTGTCCTCGGCCGTGATGGACTCGTCGTACACCGGCTTGCCCTGCTTCCGCAGGAAGGCCGCGAGCCGGGCGCTCTCCTGCTCGGAGATGTACGGGCCGTGCATCCGCACCAGGCGCGACGAGGCGGGCGGCAGGTAGAGCATGTCGCCCCTGCCCAGGAGCTGCTCGGCGCCGTTGCCGTCGAGGATCGTCCGTGAATCCACCTTCGAGGAGACCCGGAACGAGATGCGCGCGGGGAGGTTCGCCTTGATCAGGCCGGTGATGACGTCCACCGAGGGACGCTGTGTCGCCAGGATCAGGTGGATCCCGACCGCGCGGGCCATCTGCGCCAGGCGGCAGATCGATTCCTCCACATCGCTGCTCGCCACCATCATGAGGTCGGCGAGTTCGTCGATCAGCACCAGGATGTATGGCAGCGGTCGCGGGTCCTCTTCGCCCTCGGGGCGCTCGCGCCTCTCCTCGATCACGTTCCGCACGTTGCGGTTGTACTGCTCGATGTTCCGCACACCCTCCGCGGCGAGCGTCTTGTAGCGTTCCTCCATCTCACGGACGGCCCAGTTCAGTGCCTGCGCCGCCTGCTTGGGATCGACGACGACCGGCGTGAGGAGGTGGGGGATCTCCTCGTACATGCCCAGCTCGAGCCGCTTGGGGTCAATCATGATCAGGCGGACGTCGTCGGGCGTCGCCCGGTACAGGATGCTGGTGAGCATGCTGTTGATCGCGACCGACTTGCCGGTGCCGGTCGAACCGGCAATCAGCAGGTGGGGCATGCTCGCGAGGTCCGCGACGCACGGCTCGCCGTGGATGTTCTTGCCGAGCGCGAGCGTGAGCTTCGAGCCCGAGCGCCGGAAGACGTCGGTCTCCAGGATCTCTCGTAGCGAGATCTGCTCCCGGTTGGTGTTGGGGATCTGGATTCCCACCGTGGACTTGCCTGGGATTCGCTCGATCAGCACCGACTCGGCCTTCAGGGCGAGCGACAGGTCGTCCGCCAGGCCGGTGACCTTCGCGTACTTCACGCCGGCGTCCGGCTTGAACTCGAAGGTGGTCACGACGGGGCCCGGGTGGATCTGGACGACGCTGCCGGCCACCGCGAACTCGTGGCACTTCTCCTCGAGCAGCCGCGCAGCCTCCATCAGCTCGCGCTCGTCGATCTTCTGCTCGCTTTTCGGCGCATCCAGCAGCGCGAGCGGTGGCAGCGTGAAGCCCTCGCGCTTGCGCTCGATGGGTGTCCGGGACTCGTGCTCGGGAGGCGGCGGCACCACCGGCCGCTTGCCCGAGGGGGGCGGCGGCGTCGGGCGGCTGATGGCCGGCGCGACCCGGCGCTCGGCGGGGTTCTCGGCAACGGCGTCGCCCGCGCGGGCCGGGGCACCCGCCTCCGCTGCAGGCGCAACGGCCGCTGGCTGGGCCTTCGCCGCCGCCTTCTCGGGCCTCGCGCGCTCCACGATTGCCTTGACCTCCTCGGGACTCTGCGCCATCCGCTTGCGCACGACCTCCTGGCGGGCCTTCTCCTTGCGCCGCGCCTCGCGCCACTCGCGGAAGCGCCCGAACACGCGGGTCCAGCCCCCGTGCACGGCCTCGAGGATCGACGAGAACAGGCGCCCGAATGAGAACTGCGTGGCGAGAATCACCGAGAGCAGGAGCAGCGTCAGGATGACGATGATCGACCCGGTTCGGTTGAAGTACTCCGCCAGCCGGTCCGAGAGGAAGGCGCCGAGGAAGCCGCCCGCCTTCAGCGTGCGGCCCGACACCTTCACGGTGCCGAGCGCGATGTTGAGCAGCGACGTCACGCACCCGACGAGCAGGCCCGCGCCGATACCCTTGGTGTAGGCCGCATCGAGGTGACGGCACCAGAAGAGATTCCAGCCGACCACGCCGAGCAGCGCGGGAATCAGCACGGAACCGTAGCCCATCAGCTGGAACGACAGTTCCGCGAGGAACGCCCCCACGCGCCCGATGAAGTTCGCCGGGACGCCAGTCGCGCCCGCGTTGAAGAACCACGCGGGGTCGGACGGGTCGTAGGTGACCAGCGCGATCGACCAGATGAGGGCGAGCGCGAACACGGCCACGCCCAGGAACTCGCTGACGCGGCGGGAGAGAGTCGAACCAGCAGCCACGGCCTCAGATCTCCATGATGACCGGCAGCACGAGAGGCCGCCGGCCCGAGCGCTTGCGGAAGAACCGGCGCAGCTCCAGCCGGATCTTCTCCTTGACCAGACCGCGGTCCGTCCGGTCCTCGGCGCTGGTCTCGCCCAGGACTTCCGTGATGATGCGCGCCGCCTCCCGCAGGAGGGCCTCGGGGTCGGGCTCCAGCACGAGCCCACGGGTGATGATGTCCGGCACCCCCTCGATGCCGCCCGTCTGCTTGTTGATGGCGATCACCGGCACGACGAGGCCGTCCTCCGCCAGGTGCCTTCGGTCCCGCAGGACCTCGTCCGCCACCTCGCCGGCACCCGGGCCGTCGATCAGGATTCGCCCCGTCGGGATCTTCCCGTCGATCCGCCCGCCTGCCTCGTCGAACCGGAGAAGGTCGCCGTTCTCCGCCAGGAGCACCTCGGTCAGTCCCCCCGACAGGCGCTCGGCCAGGCGCGCGTGCCGCGAGCGCTGGCGATACTCCCCGTGGATCGGGACGAAATACCGGGGGCGGACGAGCGAGAGCATCGTCTTCAGCTCCTCCGCGCTTCCGTGCCCGGACACGTGCACGTGGTGCTGGCCCTCCATGACGACGTCGGTGCCGCGACGAGCGAGGTGGTTCACCACCCGATTGATCGCGACCTCGTTGCCGGGGATCGTCCTGGCCGAGAACACCACCCGGTCCTCGGGACCGACCTCCACGTGCTTGTGGTCGTCCACCGCGATTCGCGACAACGCCGCCATCGGCTCGCCCTGGCTCCCGGTGGTCATGCACAGGACCTGGCGCGGCGCGTGGTTCCGGACGTCGGCCTCCCGGATGAGAAGGCCCGGCGGTATCTGCAGCTTGCCGAGCCGCTGCGCGATTTGCGAGTGCTCGACCATCCCGCGGCCGACGAACGCCACCTTGCGCCCGAACTCGCGCGCGAGGTTCGCGAGGATTTGCATCCGGAAGACGCTGGTCGCGAACGCCGTCACCACCAGCTTCCCGCGGGTGCTGGCAAAGAGCTCCTCGAACGACTCCACGATGTCGTACTCCGAGCCGGCGTGGCCCGGGCGCTCGACGTTCGTGCTGTCGGAAAACAGCGCCAGCACCCCCTGGGCCCCGAGCTCGGCGAACCGGTGGAAGTCGAACTGCTCGCCATCGAGCGGCGTCAGGTCGATCTTGAAGTCCCCCGTGTGGACGATCGTGCCGGCCGGTGACGTGATGGCGAGGGCGATCGCGTCCGGGATGCTGTGGGTCACACGCAGGAACTCGATCGACAGCTCGCCAATCCGAATCGTCTGGCGAGGCGAGACGGCGACGAGCCGGCCGCGGGCGTCGATCCCGTGTTCCTCGAGCTTGGGCTCGAGGAAAGCGAGTGTCAGGGCCGTCCCGTAGACGGGGCCGTCCACGTGCCGCATCGCGTGCGGGACCCCGCCAATGTGGTCCTCGTGGCCGTGGGTGAGGATCAGCGCCGCCGCCTTCATCCGGCGCTGCTCGAGATAGCCGAGGTCCGGGATCACCTTGTCCACCCCGAGCAGTTCGGGGTCGGGGAACATCACGCCAGCGTCGATGAGGACGAGCGTCTCGCCCCACGACACCGCCATCATGTTCATGCCGAACTCGCCGAGGCCGCCGATCGGCACCACTTCCAGCGCCGGCGGCCGGTTGTCACCCGCGGCTGCGAAAGTCATCTCAGTGCCCCAGGGGCGAACCGGACTGCAAGTGGAACAAGGAGTGATCCCAGGCTCTTCGAGGTCACGCCTGGCGGGCCCCTACCGACAGGGCTTGCGCCACAACATGCGAATCGGCTCTTCACGCTGCGAGGCCGCCGGCTGGCACCGGACAGGGCCCGCACCCGCGGCCGCTGGGTAGGCCGCGGAAGAAGGAAAGACTGGCGAAACTATAGCACAGGTGGAAGTTAGGCTGAAGAGAAAACGTCGGCCAGGCGGGCGAGCTCCTCCAGCGCCAGCGTCTCCGGGCGACGCCTTGGGTCGAGGCCGGCAGCTGCGATCGCGCCTGCCGCCTCCCGCCCGCGACTGCCGGCGAACGGCGCCAGGGCATTGCCGAGCATCTTGCGGCGCTGCATGAACACCGCCCGCACCAGGCTCGTGAAGAGCCCGGGGTCGGAGACCGCGGGACGCGCCGGCCGATAGCGCAGCCGAACGACCGCCGAGTGCACCTTCGGCGCCGGGCGAAACGCCCCGGGCGGCAGCGACAGGATCACCTCAACGTCGGCCCACAGCTGCTGGCAGGCGGACAACACGCCCCAGGTCCGGGAGCCGGGGGACGCCGCCAGCCTGTCCGCCACCTCGCGCTGGAGCATGAGCGTGGCGTCCGTGAAACGCCGCCCGTCGTCGGCCAGTGACAGGAGCCGGAACAGGATGGGGGTGGAGATGTTGTAGGGGAGGTTCCCGGCCACCCGGAGGGGTGCCCACGGAGCGACCAGGCCGGGGACGTCGATGTCGAGGAAATCGCCCTCGACCACCGTGACGTTCGGCGGCGAGGCGGCAGCCAGCGCGGGGGCGAGATCGCGGTCGATCTCGATCGCCAGAACGGAACGGGCCCGAGGCGCGAGCGCGCGCGTCAGCGCGCCGCGCCCGGGGCCGATCTCCAGGAACGCATCGTCCGGGCCGGGGGCGATGACGTCCGTGAGGCGCCGAACCCACGCGGCTTCCAGGAAATGCTGCCCGAAGCGCTTGCGGGCCTTCACGGCTGGTCCTCAGCGTCGCCGGTCCGCCCGCGCCAGTACCGCTCCTCGATCTCCTCGAGTTCCTCTTCGCTCATCCCGAAGTAGTGGCCCACCTCGTGGATCAGGGTTTCGCCGATCTCGGTGACCACGTCCTCGTCGGCCTCGCAGGAGTCCTCGATCGGCCCCTGAAACAAGGTGATCCGATCCGGCAGCGCGTTGCCGTGCGCCCACTGCCGCTCGGGGAGCGGGATTCCCCGGTAGAGGCCGAACAGGGTGTAAGGCGGCTCGATCTCCATCTCGTCGAGCAGTTCGTCCGACGGTTCGTCTTCCACGACGATCGCGATGTTGTCGAGGTGTTTTCGGAACTCCCCGGGGATGGTGTCGATCGCCTCCGATACGAGGCGGCGGAACTGGTCGGTGGTCATGATCGCCCGGACCCCCGGCGCGCCTTGGGCCTGCCCTCAGGCGCCGCGGCGGTCTTGCGCCTGGCGCGCCCCGGCACCCCGGGGGCAAGCGCCTTCACGACTGCGCCGTTCCGGTAGTAGTCGCACTCGTCCCTGATTGCGCAGCGGTCGCAGAGTGGACGCGGCTTGCACACGCGCCGGCCATGGAGGATCAGCGTGTCGGACGTGGGCGTCCAACGAGCCGGCGGCAGGAGGGCGCAGAGCTGCTGTTCGACGACCTCCGGGTCCTCCGAATTGGCGAGCCCGATCCGGTTCGCCACGCGCAGCACGTGCCGGTCCACCGCCAGGCCCGGCACGCCGAGGGCGTGGCCGAGCACCACGTTGGCCGTCTTCCGGCCGACCCCCGGGAGCGCCACGAGTGCCTCCATGCTGGCCGGCACCTCGCCGCGGTGCCGCTCGAGCAGTCCCTCGGACATCCCGAGCAGCGCCCGGGCCTTCTGGCGGAAGAACCCGGTCTTCTTGATCGCCTGCTCCAGCTCGTCCCGATCGGCGGAGGCAAGAGCGCGGGCGTCCGGATACCGCGCGAAGAGGGCGGGCGTCACCTGGTTCACGCCCTGGTCGGTGGATTGCGCCGACAGGATCGTGGCAACCAGCAGCTGGAAGGGGTTCTCGTAGAGGAGCTCGGTATTGGCGCCGGGGTGCTGCTCCTCCAGGGCCCGGAAGATCCGGCGCGCCTCGCTCGGCGTCTTCATCGCGCGTCTCAGTGGACCGGGCCTGTGCCCCAGGCCGTTCCCGGGTTCTGCTCCGAGAACACTCGAACATGCTCCTGCAGCGCCGCGATCAGATTGGGCACCATCCCCAGCGGCACCACGATGTTGGCGCGTACCGGGGCATGGACGGTGTGTTCGCTCTCCGCCTCGCGCAGGTCCTTCTCGCTGAGCGGTAGCACCTCACAGAAGGTGAGGGTCAGGTCGAACGGCGTGTGGGCGATTGCGCAGAAATTGGAGTAGACCCGCGGGCTGCCCTCGGGGTCGTGGGGCACGATGGTGAAGTTGATCTGCTTGGACTCGGCCATTCCCGGCACCCTCTTGTCGCTGCTAGTACTTCCGCATCACGCCGACGACCACGCCCTGCACCTGCACCTGGTCGGCGGGGATGAGAATCGGCTGCATCGACGGGTTCGCCGGCTGCAGGCGCACGTGCCCGTTCTCGCGGTAGAACTTCTTCAGCGTTACGTCGCTGTTCGCGAGCAGGGCGATCACCATCTCGCCGTTCTCGGCCGTCTTGCGGTCCTCCACGATGACGAAGTCGCCGTCGCGTATCTGCTCGTCGATCATCGACTCGCCCTTCACGCGGAGCACGTACGTGTCGCGCTTGCCGACGAGGTCTTCAGGCACGGCGATCGTCTCGGCCGTTGCGATGGCTTCAATCGGCGCGCCAGCGGCGACGTACCCGAGGAGCGGCAACTCGACGGCGCGCCCGCCGGCGCGCGCCTGCAACAGCTCGACCGATCGGCTGCGGTTCCACGCCCGCTTGATGAAACCCTTCTCCTGCAGGTTCGTCAGGTGCTTGTGGACCGTCGCGAGGGACGAGAGGCCGAACCGCCGGCCAACCTCTTCCAGGCTCGGCGCGTAGCCGTGTTGCTGGATGAACTCGTTGAGGAAGTCCAGGATCTCGCGCTGGCGCTTGGTCAGTGGCAGCACACATTCCTCCTGCTCGGCCGCGTGGCCGGGGCGACCGCCGGAGCAGGGCTTTCCCCGCACCAGGAGCGCCGCCGGGAGCAAGCTCGCGCCGCCACTGTATGCAAAGGAAAGGCGAAAGTCAAGCCCGCCTTCGCCAAGGCGACCGCGGGTCCGCCGAAGCCAGGCGAAGGCGGATGGTGCGGGAAACCGGGTTAGGATTTCACTCACCGGCTTTACCTCCGCATCGCCCCGCCGGTCTAACCTGGTTGGAGCGCCGGTTGTGCCGGCGATCGAGACCATGGATGGAGCCGAGGGAACCTGCAGCGGCCGGACGTGGCCCGGGTGGAGCGTGACGCTGACACAACCGCAAGCGGACACGAGCCCAGCCCCGGACCTCGAGGCGCTCGACGAGCGCGCGCTCGTGGCTGCTTGTCTCGATGGCGTCCCCGGCGCGTTCGATGTCATCGTCACCCGCCATCGCCGAACCGTCTACCAGGTTTGCTATCGGTTCGTCGGCCAGCACGAGGACGCGGCCGACCTGACCCAGGAGGTATTCCTGCGGGCGTATCGTTCGCTCGGCCGGTTCAAGGGCGACTCCGCTCTGGCGACGTGGCTATACCGGATCAGCGTGAACGCCGCACTCAGCAAGGTGGGGAGCAGGAAGCCGGGCCTCGATCCGCTCGAGGGGCACGTGCTGCGATCCAAGGAAGCGGGGCCGGCGGAACGGCTCGCGGCGGCCGAACGTGCCGCGCACGTGCGACGGGCGGTGGCGCGGCTTCCGCGCCGGCAGAGGGCCACACTCATCCTCCGGGTCTACCAGGATTTGCCGCACCAGGAGATCGCCAGGATTCTCGGGACGTCGGTCGGCGCGGCGAAGGCCAACTTCTTCCATGCCCTGAACAACCTCCGGAAGCTGCTGGGGCGAGAGCCATGACCCACCTCGCGCCTGACGAACTCCTCTCGCTCGCCGAGCGCGGCGCCGCCGCCGCGCAGGACCCGCACCTCGCCTCCTGCGAGCGGTGCCGTGCGCATGTCGCCGCGCTGCGCGATGTCCTGCGCACGGCGGCGGAAGTCGAGGTTCCCGAACCTTCGCCGCTCTTCTGGGACCACCTGTCGCACCGCGTGGCCGATGCGGTGCGCCGCGAGCCGGCACGCTCCAGCGGTTGGTGGTGGACACCCACATGGCGCGGCCTTGCGCCGCTTGCCGCCGTCGTGCTGCTGGCAGTGGCAGTCTGGTTCTGGCGCCCCGACGCTCCGCGCCCGCTCGACCCGTCATCGACCGGGAATGTGGCCGAGTCGAGGCTGGAGGTCCTGCCGGTGGCGGCCGCCGGCGACGACGAGGCCTGGGAGGTGGTGGCGTCGCTCACCGAGGGCGTGGACGTGGAAACGGTGGATGCCACGGGTATCGCACCCACACCCGGTAGCGTCGACGAAGCGGCCCGGGAACTGTCGGTCCCGGAGCGTTCGGAACTTATTCGGATTCTGCGGATCGAGACCGCGGAATCGGGTACCGAAGGATGACGACATGAAGCTCGGGGCCTCGGCGGTTCGGGCGCTGATGGTGTGGGTGGTTCTCGCGGGTACCGGCCTGGCGGGGCAGCAGGGCGGCGCGGCCGGAGTAGCGCGCGACCAGCCGGCGCAGCCGGGCCTGGCCCCGCTCGAGGTGGAGCGGCTGTTCGACTCCTACGTGGTACTCCAGGCGCAGGAGGCGCTCAAGCTGTCGGACGAGCAGTTCCCCAAGTTCTTGCCGAAGCTGCGGGCCTTGCAGGTGGCGCGACGACGCGGGGTACAGCAGCGCCGCCAGGTGGTGGCGGAGTTGAACCGCATGCTGCGCGCCCCGCGCCTGAACGAGCCGCGCGCGCGCCAGGCGCTCTCCCGGATTCGTGAACTCGATGAGCAGAGCCATACCGAGTTGCTCAAGGCCTATGAGGAACTCGACCGCGTGCTCGATCTGGTGCAGCAGGCTCGCTTCAGGGTCTTCGAGGAGCAGGTCGAGAGGCGGAAGCTGGACCTGCTCATGCGTGCGCGGCGAGGTGCGGCCGGGCGCCAGCGCTGAGAAGTCGGGAATGGTAGCCAACGGCGCCCGGCTGTCCTACACTCGATCAGGCACCTTGAACAGCATGATGAGGCGTGGCCGACGATTGATCGTGAACCTGCCGATGGCGGTGGCGCTGGCCGTGGCCGTTTCCTCGGGCCAGGCCGGGCAGGCCAACGGTGCCCTCTCGCGTGACGATGCCGCGCGGTTGCGGCAGAAGGTGGCGGCGATCGTCGAGCGGGGGATGGCGCCGAAGTCCGCGGCCGCGTCCACGGTCGTCACCGAGCGCGAGCTGAACGCCTACCTGGCCTATGACTCCTCGGCCGACATCCCGGCTGGCATCGCCAACCCGAAACTGGTGATTCACGGAGACCGCCGCGTATCCGCGACCGCGATCGTGGACCTCGACGCCGTGCGCGCCCAGAAGCCGAGGGGCGTCCTGGACCCGATGAACTACGTCAGCGGCAAGCTGCCGGTGGCGGCGGCCGGGCTGCTCGACGCGCGAGACGGCCAGGCGCGGTTCACCCTCGAATCCGCCAGTGTCTCCGGCGTGCCCATCCCCAAGATGGTGCTGGAGGAGGTCGTCGGGTACTACACCCGGTCGCCTGAATTCCCGCGGGGGATCGACATCGACGACCCCTTCCCGCTCCCGGCCCGCATCCGCCAGATTGACGTTAGACGAGGCGAGGCGCTCGTCGTACAGTAGGGACGTGCCCGACCCTCCCTTCTTGGAGACCCCGCTGCGCCGCTTCAAGGGCGTGGGTCCCCAGCGCGAGCAGGCACTCGGCCGCGTCGGCCTTCTCACCGCCGAGGATCTTCTCCTTCGCCTGCCGTTTCGTTACGAGGACCGCTCCAGTTTCGTCCCGGTGGCCGACGCCCGCGAGGGCGAGCGGGTGACCGTGGCCGGGGAGCTGATCAACTGCCGTGTCCGATGGACCGGCCGGCGCGGGTTCAAGGTGTTCGAGGCGGTGGTCCGCGACGAGACAGGTTGCCTGCTGGCAGTCTGGCCCAACCAGCCCTATCGTCAGAACACGCTGCGCTCCCACCAGCGAGTCGTGCTCCACGGCCCGGTGGTGCGGTACCGGGGCGTTCTGCAGTTGAGCAGCCCCGACGCGGAAGTCGTGGAAGAGGAGTCGGCCTCCCCCGTGCACAGCCAGCGGATCGTGCCGGTCTACGAGAAGACTGGTCCCATGACGGCCCGGCTGCAGCGTGCGCTCGTGCACGAGGTGCTGCGGGGGCTGCCGCACGACATCGAGGACCTGTTGCCTCGAGCGCTTCGGGCCGCCGAGGGCTTGCCGGGGCGCGCGGAGTCCATCCGAGAGGCGCACCTGCCATCGGAGGGGACGAGCGTGCCGCTCTTGCAGGCCTTCCGCACCCCCGCGCAGGTTCGCCTGATCCTCGAGGAGTTCTTCCTGCTCCAGGCGGGGCTGCTGTTGCGGCGCGAGGCTGCGCGCTCGGAAGCCAAGCCGTTCCGTATCGAGGTGGACGATCGAATCCGCGACGCCGCCCGCAACGTGCTGCCGTTCAGGCTCACGCCCGGGCAGCGGTCGGCCCTGAAGGAGATTGTCGAGGACATGTGCCGCCCGGCGCCCATGAACCGCCTGCTGCAGGGTGACGTGGGCGCGGGCAAGACGGTCGTGGCGCTGGTCGCCGCGCTGGTCGCGATGGAAAACGGCCTGCAGGCGGCGTTCATGGTGCCGACCGAGATCCTGGCGGAACAGCACCTGGCGACGCTCACGCGGCTGCTCGCGGCGACCCGGTTCCGTGTGGGCCTGCTCACCGGATCGACCCCGGCGGCCGCGCGCCGCCAACTGCTCGCGGACGTCGAGGCGGGAACGATTCACCTCCTCGTCGGCACTCACGCGCTGATTGAGGAGCCTGTCCGCTTCGCGCGTCTTGGTCTCGCGGTGGTGGACGAGCAGCACCGGTTCGGTGTCGTGCAGCGAGCCGGCCTTCGGGCGAAGGGGCTGCGGCCGGACGTCCTCGTGATGACGGCCACGCCAATCCCCCGGACGCTGCAGCTGACGCTCTACGGGGGCCTCGACGTGTCGGTGATCCGCGGCCTGCCGCCGGGACGCGTCCCGGTGAAGACGACCGTGAGGCCGGAGTCGCGGCGCGACGAGATCTACGCTTTCATCCGCGAGGAACTGGAGGCCGGGCGGCAGGCGTACGTCATCTACCCGCTCGTGGAGTCCTCCGAGAAGATCGACTTGCGCGCGGCCACCGAGATGGCCGATCACCTCGGCCAGGACGTGTTCCAGGCCTACCGCGTGGGTTTGCTGCACGGCCGGCTGGCGCAGGAGGAGAAAGAGCGAACGATGCGGGCGTTCGCGGCGGGCGAGATCCGGCTGCTCGTCGCCACCACCGTCGTGGAAGTCGGGATTGACGTGCCCAACGCGACGGTCATGCTCGTCGAGCACGCCGAGCGGTTCGGCCTGTCCCAGCTGCACCAGTTGCGGGGGCGGATAGGGCGGGGGAGCCACGCGTCCTACTGCGTGCTCCTGTACCAGCAGCCGCTTTCCGAGGAAGGGGAGGCCAGGCTTCGGGCCGTTGCGGCAACACAGGACGGCTTCGCGATTGCCGAGGAGGACCTGCGGTTGCGCGGGGCGGGAGACGTGGCCGGTACGCGGCAGGCCGGGATGCCGTCGCTGCGAGTGGGCGACCTGCAGCGCGACCGAGAGCTGATGGAGCGCGCCGCGGCGGCTGCACGGGCCTGGATCGGCGACGAGGGTGAGGAGGGAGAACGGCTCCGGCAGTTCGTGCGGGAGCGCTGGACGCGGCAGTTCGGCCTGGTGGACGTCGGGTGAGGGATCGATGCGCATCATCGCCGGAAGCCTGAAGGGACGCCGCCTCCTGACGCCGACGTGGGAGGGACTGCGCCCATCGTCCGACCGCCTCCGGGAGACGCTGTTCAACATCCTCGCCGCGCGGCTGCAGGGCGCGCACGTGCTGGACGGTTATGCGGGGACCGGCGCGGTGGGCCTCGAGGCCATCAGCCGGGGCGCCGAGCGCGTCGTCTTCGTGGAACGGGACCGCCGGGCGGCGGCGCTCATCGAGGAGAACCTGCGGCGGTGCGGCGTCGCGAACGGCTATGCTATCATTCGCGCAGATTTCGGCCGGCTGGGTGGACCCGATGGCTCCCGGCCGTTCGACGTGATCCTGCTCGATCCCCCCTACGCCGAGCCGGATCTCGACGCGGTCCTGGCGCGGGCCGGCCAGTGGCTGGGAACGGATGGCGTGCTGGTGCTGGAGCACGCCCGTCGCCAACCGGCTCCCCACGCCGCCGGCAGCCTGGCCTGCACACGGGTGGTTCACTCCGGCGACAGCTCGCTGTCGTTCTACCATCGCCCCGCTGCCGATCCCCCCGCCAGCGGCGACCGGGTGCCGAGCGCATCATGACCGAACAGACGCCGTCTCCCTCCCCCGGCAGCGACCGTCGCGAGGCCCGGGTGGCCATCTACCCGGGCACGTTCGATCCCCTCACCAACGGCCACGTGGACATCATCCTGAGGGGGGCGCGGCTGTTCGACCGCATCGTCGTCGGCATCCTGCACAACCGGGACAAGTTGCCGCTCTTCTCGGTGCAGGAGCGCGTCGACATGGCGCGCGAGGTCTTCGCGTCGGAGCCCACGGTGGAAGTGGACACCTTTGGCGGCCTCCTCGTGGACTTCGCCCGAGCCAAGGGCGCGCACGTCATCGTCCGCGGCCTCCGGGCCGTGTCAGACTTCGAGTTCGAGTTCCAGATGGCCTTGATGAACCGGCGGCTGGTGCCGGAGATCGAGACCGTATTCATGATGCCGGCGGAATCGTACACCTACATCAGTTCCCGGCTGATCCGGGAGGTGTTTGCGCTCGGCGGGCCGATCGCGGGCCTCGTGCCCGAGATCGTCGAGGCCCGGATGCGCGAACGGCGCGGTCGGTAGATCGGGAGGAAACCATGGGCGTGAGTGAGTTCGCACGCGGGATTTCGGAGTCGCCCACCATGGCGCTGAACGAGCAGGCGCGGGTGCTCCGGGAGCAGGGCGAGTCGGTGGTCCACCTGGGCATCGGGGAGCCGCAGAACCGCGCGCCGCAGGCCGCGCTGGATCGGGCGTCGGCCGCGCTGGCCAACGGGAAGATCAAGTACACGCCCACGAGCGGGATCCCGTCGTTCAAGAAGGCCATCATCCAGTACACCGAGGAGAACTACGGCCGCACGGTCTCGCCGAAGAACATCATCGTCACCTCCGGCGCCAAGCAGGCCATCTTCAACGCCCTCTTCACGATCCTCGACGCCGGCGACGAGGTCATCATCCTCGCGCCCTACTGGGTCTCCTATCCCGAGATGGTGAAGATGTGCCGGGCCGTTCCCGTGGTGGTGACGCCGCCGGCAGGCTCGCTGGAGCCCTCGGTCGGGCAGATCCAGGCCGCCGTGACGCCTCGCACCCGCGCCATCATCATCAACAGCCCGAACAACCCGTCGGGCATGGTGTTCTCGCGGGAGTTCGTCGGGGCGCTCGTCGAGTTCTGCGAGGATCGCGGCATCCACGCGATCATGGACGACATCTACCACAAGCTCGTGTTCGACGGCGTGACGGCGCCGTCGTGCTACGACTTCGCGAAGAAGGACACCGACGCCAGCAACGTGATCGTGATCAACGGCATCGCGAAGACGTACGGGATGACGGGGTTCCGGATCGGCTGGGCGATCGCGAACCGGGAGATCGTGTCGTCGATGGCGACGATGCAGTCGCAGACGACCTCCTGCGTGTCGAGCCTGTGCCAGGTGGCCGCCGAGGGCGCCATGCTGGCGAGCCAGGACGACGTGGAAGCGTTGCGGAAGTGCATGGAGCACAACCGCAACGTGATCATGCAGGAACTGGCGAAGCTGCCGGGCGTCCGCGTGATCAAGCCGCAGGGCACGTTCTACTGCCTGCCGGACTTCAGCGCCTGCCTCTCGCCGACAACCGCGACCGACTCCTTTGCCCTGTCGATGTTCCTGCTGGCGAAGGCCCGCGTCGTGACGATCCCCGGCAAGGACTTCGGCCTCGAAGGCTACCTGCGCTTGAGCTACGCCGGCAGCGCGGCGGACGCGGTGGAGGGCGTGACTCGGATCCGCTGGGCGCTCGATCCGTCCACGCCGCGGGAGATCCGGATCGGCGAGAAGATGGTGGTGCGCGACTGGCTGTGATGGTGGAACCGGGTTTCGTCGTAGGCCTTCGGGAGATCGTCGGGCCGGCCTTCGTGCGCGCGGACGAGGAGGCGCGCGCGAAGTACGGCCAGGACGGTTTGAAGCGCGGTCACCTGGCGGAGATTGTCGTCATTCCCGGGACGACCAGCGAGGTGGCCGCGGTGGCGGAGGCTTGCGACACCGACCGGGTGCCGCTCGTCGTGCGCGGCGGCGGGACCGGCTACAGCGGCGGGTCCGTGCCGCTGCACGGCGGGGTGCTCCTCTCGATGGAGCGGTTCAACCGGATTCTCGAAATCGACGAGGAGAACCTCCTCGCGGTCGTCGAGCCGAACGTCGTGACCGGCGAGTTCCAAGCCGCGGTGGAGGCGCTGGGGCTGTTCTACCCGCCTGACCCCGCGAGCCTCAAGGAGTCGGTGATCGGGGGCAACATCGCGGAGTCGGCGGGCGGCCCGAGGGCGTTCAAGTACGGCACGACCCGGCGCTACGTGCTTGGTCTCGAGGCCGTGCTCCCGACAGGGGAGATAGTCCGCACGGGATTCGAAGGCGGTCAAGAACGTGGTGGGCTACGACCTCACGCAGTTGCTGGTGGGGTCGGAGGGCACGCTCGCCATCATCACGCAGGCCGTGCTGCGCCTCATCCCCAAGCCCCCGGCGCAAATCACCATCAGGGCGACGTTCCCGTCGGTCGAGGCCGCGAGCGAGGCCGTCACCCAGTTGATTCGGGCGCGCGTGGTGCCCGCCACGATCGAGCTGGTGGACCGCGCGTCGCTCGACGCCGTCACCCGCTACCTGGGCACGTCGCTGGCGCCGGAGGGCACCGCCGCACTCCTGCTCCTCGAGGTGGACGGGATGGCGGAGGCGGCCGCGGAGGAGGCCCGGCGGGTCGAGGCGGCATGCCTCGTTGCCGGCGCCACCGAAATCGTGCACGCGGCCGGCGTCGCCGAGCGCGAGCGCCTGTGGGCGGTCCGCCGCGAGCTGTCACCCGCCCTGAAGACAATTTCCACGACGAAGCTGAACCACGACGTGGTGGTGCCCCGGGGGCGCATCGCGGCGCTCTTCGACCTGGTCGAGGGGCTGCGGCGCGAGTTCCGGCTCACCATCGCCTGCTTCGGACACGCCGGGGACGGCAACATCCACGTCAACATGATGCTCGACGGCTCGGATCCCGGCGAGATTCGCCGCGGCCACGAAGCGGAGCGCCGACTGTTCGAGGGTGTCGTCGCGCTGGAGGGCTCGATCAGCGGCGAGCACGGGATTGGCTTCACCAAGTCGCCGTACCTCGGCATCGAGCTCTCCCACGAAACGATCGCGCTCATGAAGCGCGTGAAGGCCGCCTTCGACCCCAGGGGCATTCTGAACCCCGGGAAGATCTTCCCCGAGTAGCGTTTCACCACGAAGCTCACGAAGCTCACGAAGAGAGAAACCACCACCAAGATCGGCAAGCTCACGAAGACCCGCCCCGGCGTGATCTTCTTGGTGGCCTTGGTCTTTTCTTGGTGGTTTCACCCGTGGGGCAGCATGCCGGCGTGATCTTCCTTCGTGTCGTCGTGGCCTTCGTGGTGGATCGTCAGGGGTAATGCTATCGCCCGTTGTCGATCAGCACCGCTGTTACGAGGTCCCGCGCGGGGTCCGGCCAGAGCAACGTGCGCGGCTTGGCCGTGGCGGCGTCGAAGTAGGTGAGTGTCGCCAGGCGGCGAAGGTGGGGGAAGCCGGAAGATCGCAGCGCCTCGAAGTCTCGCTCGCGCATCACCGACAGCACGCGGTCCGGGCGCGACAGGTAGTTGACCAGGTGCGGCTGCTGATTGAACAGGTCGACCTGTTCGACATGCGTGTAGAAGACGAGGTTCCGGACGAGGATGCCGTAGGGCGCGACCGGCTCGGCGGCGCGGCGCTGTTCCAGGACGTGTCGCGCCATCGCCTTCACCGGTTCGCTCCCCCTGGTCGTCAGAACCGCGAACTGCAGCACGAGGACGATGGCGATGCCCGACGCCGCGACCAGGGCTGGCACGTGGCGCCATCGGCGGGAAAGGGAGAGCAGTACCACCGAAAGCCCGGCGACCAGAAGCACGAGGCTTCCCGCGGCCACGCGGCCGTCCGGCGCATCCAGGAGTAGCGGGCGCACGCGGAACAACAGCAGGCCGAGGACCGCGACCAGCATCCCGGTGACGCTCGCGAGGAGCCGAAACAGCCGCGGCTGCGCGCCGGGGAGCGGCGGCAGGGTCGTGACGGCGCTCCGGATCAGCACCGCAAGGCCGAGCGCGAGCGGCGGAAGCATGGGAAGGATGTAGCGCGGCTGCTTGCCGATGGAAGCCGTGAACAGTAAGAGCGGGAGCAGCACCCAGCCGAGGATCCGGACCTCGACGCGACCGGGCCGCCGCCGGTGTTTCCATGCCTGCCAGGCCGGTTTCACCGCGAGGGCCAGGAACGGCGACCAGGGCAGCATGCCGGCGAGGACGACCGGGATGTAGAAGAACACCGAGCGGGGAGGGTTGAACGTCGCCGTTGCGAATCGTTCCAGGTTGTCCCCGACGAAGAAGCCCTGGAGGTAGCGCGGGCCGTGCTCGAGCGTCATCGCGGCGTACCACGGGACCGACACGGCCAGGCAGACCAGCACGCCCAGGGCGAGGTCGGCCCACCGGAGGCGGCGCCAGCCGCGTTCGAGGACGAAGGGCGGTAAGACGACGATCGCCGGGATGACGAGGCCGAGCGGGCCCTTCGTCAGGAACGCCAACCCGGCTGCGGCCCCCCCCAGCAGGTACCATCGGCGGGGCGACCGCGGCCGGTCGAACAGGGCCACGAAGGCGCCCCAGATGGCGAGCGAGATGAAGAAGGCGAGCGGCAGGTCCGGCAGGGAGAGACGCGCCACCGCGACGCACCCCAGGCTGGTGGCCAGCACGAGCCCGCCAAGCAAGGCCGTCTTCGCGTCGTACCAGCGCCGGCCGCACGCGAAGGTGAGCAGGACAAGGCCGAACCCGGCCAGCGCGGACCCCGCGCGTGCCTGGGCCTCTCCCACGCCGGCAACCCGGTAGATCGATGCCGTCATCCAGTAGGAGAGAACCGGCTTCTGGAAGCGCTCGGTGTAGTTGAACCGCGGCGTCAGCCAGTCGCCGCTCTCCAGCATCTCCCGGCTGGCTTCCGCGTAGTACGCCTCGTCGGACTCCGTGATGGCGGGGCGGTCGAGGCCGAGCGCGAAGGTCGCCGCCGAGACGAGGACGAGCACGAGCACCGCATGACGCACGGACGGGATTGTAGCACTGGGGCCGGGGCTCTCCGGGCGGCGCTATACTCGTGGCATGGCCAAGACTGTCGCGATCATCGGCGCCTCGTCCGACCGCTCGAAGTACGGAAACAAGGCGGTCCGCGCGTTCGTCCACAAGGGACACACCGTCGTCCCGATCAACCGGAAGGAAGCGGAGGTCGAGGGGCTCAAGGCCTACCCCTCGGTGCTCGACGTGCCGGACGCGATTGACATGGCGAGCTTCTACGTGGCGCCGACGGTTGGCCTCAAGGTCATCGAGGAGGTGGCCCAGAAGGGGATTCGCGAGGTCTGGCTGAACCCCGGCGCCGGGAGCCCCGAGCTGGTGGAGCGGGCGAGGGCACTCGGCATCGAGCCGGTGGTGGCCTGCAGCATCCTGGGAATCGGGGAATCGCCTGCGAGTTATTGAGGCGGGGTCGCGCCCGGTGTTCTACGTGTCACGTCGTCGGCCCGCGTCTTGCGCCATCTTTCTGCGTCACTCTTGACAGTGGGTCAGGGCCCTCTTATACTGGATTGTCTCAAGCCTCCTCCTGTCACCGGCGCGTCCCGCGGGGGCGTTCCACCCCGTTTTTCCAATTTCTCAAACCTGCCTGAGTTTCCTGCAGATCACACACACTATGCCAAGCAACAACAAGCGCCAGCCCATGTCGGCGCGCGGGTCGAACGGCCAGACGGTGCCGGCTGAGCCCCCGGCGGCCGAACCCCAGACCCAGGGCCAGGAACCCGCCAAGGCGCAGCCACGGCGCCCCGGCGAGGGCCTCAACATCGGCGAGCTGAAGGACATGAGCATCCAGAAGCTCACCCAGATCGCCAAGGACCTGAACGTCGCCGGCGCGACCGGGATGCGCAAGCAGGAGCTGATCTTCCAGATCCTGAAGGCGCAGACCGAGCAGAGCGGGTACATCTTCTCGGAAGGCGTCCTCGAGGTGCTCCCCGATGGGTTCGGGTTCCTTCGGGCGCCCGACTACAACTACCTGCCCGGCCCGGACGACATCTACGTCTCCCCCTCGCAAATCCGCAAGTTCGACCTGCAGACCGGCGACACCGTCTCCGGCCAGATCAGGCCGCCGAAGGAAGGGGAGCGCTACTTCGCCCTCATCAAGGTCGAAGCCGTCAACTTCGAGCCGCCGGAGCAGGCGCGCGACAAGCTGTTCTTCGAGAACCTGACGCCACTCTACCCGCAGCAGCAGTGCAAGCTGGAGACGACCACCGACAACCTGTCGGGCCGGGTCATGGACCTCATGACGCCGATCGGCAAGGGCCAGCGCGGCTTGATCGTCGCGCCGCCGCGCACCGGAAAGACGATGCTCCTCCAGAGCATCGCGCAGTCGGTGGCGCTGAACCACCCCGAGGTGTACCTGATCGTGCTGCTGATCGACGAGCGGCCCGAAGAGGTCACCGACATGCAGCGCTCGGTGGACGGCGAGGTCATCTCCTCGACATTCGACGAACCCGCGCAGCGCCACGTGCAGGTCGCGGAGATGGTCATCGAGAAGGCCAAGCGGCTCGTCGAGCACAAGAAGGACGTCCTCATCCTGCTCGACTCGATCACGCGCCTCGCGCGCGCCTACAACACCGTGATCCCGCCCTCCGGGAAGGTGCTCTCGGGCGGCCTCGACTCGAACGCGCTGCAGAAGCCGAAGCGGTTCTTCGGCGCGGCGCGCAACATCGAGGAAGGCGGCTCCCTGACGATCATCGCCACCGCGCTCGTGGACACGGGCTCGCGAATGGACGACGTCATCTTCGAGGAGTTCAAGGGCACGGGCAACATGGAGATCCACCTGGACCGCAAGCTGGTGGACAAGCGCGTGTTCCCGGCGATCGACATCCAGAAGAGCGGCACCCGCAAGGAGGAACTGCTCCTCCTGCGCGAGGACCTCAACCGTGTCTGGGTGCTGCGCAAGGTGCTCAACCCCCTGTCGCCGGTCGAGGCGATGGAACTCCTGCTCGACAAGATGGGGAAGACGAAATCGAACGCGGAGTTCCTCAACGCGATGCAGAAGATGGGCTAGCTGGCAGCTGGCAGCCGGCAGCTGGCAGCGACCACGAAGGCCGCGGTTGGGGGTACCCCGGCCGCGGCCTTTTCCTTTGGGTCTGAACCCTGAACCCTCAACTCTGAACCGTCAACTCCCGAAGAGGTTCCCCATGGCTACCATCAAGGTCCGGCAGAACGGCCCCTACCTCGTGGACGTGCCCGAGGACGTGAAGCTGATCGACTGGAACGGCAACGAGTACACGATCCCCAAGCGGCCGTTCGCGCTCTGCCGCTGCGGGGCCTCGAAGAACAAGCCGTTCTGCGACAAGACGCACTCGGAGGTCGGCTTCCAGGCGGCGGAAGCCGCGGTGCCGGGGAGCACCGACAGGCCGGCAGAGTAAAGGGCTCGAGGCCCAGGGTCGAGGCTCACGGGAGTCGAGCGGCCCCAGGCTGGACCAAGGCTGG
This sequence comes from uncultured Acidobacteriota bacterium, assembly GCA_963744445.1. GTDB lineage: Bacteria > Acidobacteriota > Vicinamibacteria > Vicinamibacterales > Fen-181 > CAVUTP01. Next base: position 471,640 of record CAVUTP010000002.1, on the reverse strand, counting down.
ACCCTGATGCTGCAACCGTGAAGACTCGAGCCTACTCCGACCGCGCCGCCAGTTCGCGCCGCTCGCCGACGATCTCGAGCAGTTCCGGGCCCTCGATGACTTCCTTCTCGAGAAGCCGGCGCGCCACCTGCTCCAGCGTCTCCCGGCGCTCCGAGATGATCCCGCGCGCGCGCTGGTGCGCGTCGGTGACGATCCGCCGGACCTCGGCGTCGATCTCACGGGCCGTCTCCTCCCCGTAGTTGCCGCGCTCGGGTCCCAGCTGGACCTCGAGGAACCGGCTCCGGCCATGGGTGTCGAAGCTCACGGCGCCGAGCGACTCGCTCATGCCGAACTCTGTCACCATGGCGCGCGCGATGTCGCTGGCGCGCTGCAGATCGTTCTGCGCCCCGGTCGAAATCTCCCCGAGCGCGATCTCCTCCGCCGAGCGACCCGCGAGCAGGACCGCCAGCTGGCTGTGGAGGTCGGTGCGCGTCATCAGGTAGCGGTCCTCGAGGGGCAGCTGCATCGTGTAGCCCAGCGCCCCGAAGCCGCGCTGGACGATCGAAATCTTGTGGACGGGGTCCAGACCCGGCACCAGGGTCGCGACCAGCGCGTGGCCCGCCTCGTGGTAGGCGACGATCTGCCGCTCGCGGTCGCTCATCACCCGCCGCTTCTCGAGGCCCGCGATCAACCGGTCGATCGCCTCGTCGAAGTCCTTCATCTCGACCGCCGAGCGGTTCTTCCGCGCCGCCAGCAGCGCCGCCTCGTTCACCAGGTTGGCCAGGTCCGCGCCGGCGAAGCCGGCCGTCCGGGCGGCCACCACCTTGAGATCCACCTCCGGCGCGGTCTTCACGCCGCGTGCGTGGATCCGCAGGATCTCCTCGCGCCCGCGCACGTCGGGCTTGTCCACGAGCACCTGGCGATCGAACCGGCCCGGGCGGAGCAGGGCGGGGTCGAGCACCTCGGGCCGGTTGCTCGCGCCCATGATGATCACGCCCTTGCGCGAGTCGAACCCGTCCATCTCCGCCAGCAGCTGGTTCAGCGTCTGCTCGCGCTCCTCGTGGCTGCCCATCGGGCTCTGCACCCGGGTCTTCCCGAGCGCATCGAGCTCGTCGATGAACACGATGCACGGCGCCTTGGCCTCCGCCTGCTGGAACAGGTCGCGGACGCGCGCGGCGCCGACGCCGACGAACATCTCCACGAACTCGGAGCCGCTGAGACTGAAGAATGGGACGTGGGCCTCGCCCGCCACAGCCCGCGCCAGCAGCGTCTTGCCCGTTCCCGGCGGGCCGACCAGCAGCACGCCCTTGGGGATGCGCCCGCCCAGCTGAGTGTATTTCTTCGGCGTCCGCAGGAATTCGACGATCTCTCGCAGCTCGTCCTCGGCCTCGTCCACGCCCGCCACGTCCGCGAAACTCACCTTGACGTCGTCTTCCGCGTAGATCTTGCCTCGACTGCGGGCGAACGACATGACGCCGCCCTCGCCGCCGCTCATCCGCCGGAAGAAGAAGCTCGAGAGGCCGATGATGAGCATGAGCGGGATCATCCAGCCGAGCAGTTCCGGCAGCCAGCGGCTGGTGATCTCGCCCGTGTACTTCACCTTGCGCTGTTCGAGCTCCTCGACGAGCTTCGGGTCCTCCACGCGCGTGGTGGTGAAGGCGCGGCTGTCGGAATCCTGGGCGTCGCGGAGCTGGCCGCGGACCACCTCGGCGCTGACCGTGACCTCCGCCACGCGGTCCGCCGCCAGCATCGCCTTGAACTCGCTGTATGGAATCGTGCGCCCCCGGGGCACGAAGAGGTACGCCTGCACGAGCGCGAGCAGGAAGAGGAAGCCGAGGATGTACCACAAGGCGGAAATCGGCCGCGGGCCGAGCGGCCGGCGCTCGCCGGGACGACCGCCGCGCGGGGTGGGGACGCGGCCCTTCTGTTTGGGTGCCACGATGGGACTCCTGGCTGAGGGCCGGCTTTCCCGGCCCTCGTCTGCCGGCGGCTGGGTTGCGCTAGTGCGCCGCCGCCGGGTTCAACGCTTTCTCGAAGGTGAGGTGGCCGGTGCCGGCGTCCGCATCTACCAGGATGCGGTCGCCCTCGCCGAAATCGCCCTGCAGCACCCGCAGCGCGAGGGGGTCGAGCAGACGCCGCTGCAGCGTGCGCTTGAGCGGCCGGGCACCGTAGACCGGGTCGTACCCCTCGGCCACGATGCGCTGTCGCGCCGCGTCGGTCAACTCCACCTGGATCTTCCGTGCCTCGAGCCGCTTGAGCAGCCCGCGCAGCTGGATGTCCACGATCTGCTCCAGGTGGCTCCGGCCGAGCGGGTGGAAGACGATCGTCTCGTCCACGCGGTTCAGGAACTCCGGCGGGAAGTGTGCCCGCAGCGCCTCGACCACCAGTCGCGTCGTTCCCTCGTCCAGTTCCGTGGCATCGCGCGCCGACCGCTCCGCGATCACGTGGCTCCCCAGGTTGGACGTCATGATGACGACCGTGTTCTTGAAGTCAACCGTCCGACCCTTGCCGTCCGTCAACCGGCCGTCGTCGAGCAGTTGGAGCAGGGCGTTCAGGACCTCCGGATGCGCCTTCTCGATCTCGTCGAACAGCACGACCGCGTACGGGCGCCGGCGGACGGCCTCGGTCAGCTGCCCCGCCTCCTCGTACCCGACATACCCGGGCGGAGCGCCGATCAGGCGGGAGACCGTGTGCTTCTCCTGGTACTCGGACATGTCGATCCGGATCATCGCCTGGTCTGAGTCGAACAGGAACTCGGCGAGGGCCCGCGCGAGCTCCGTCTTGCCCACCCCCGTGGGGCCCAGAAAGATGAAGCTGCCGAGCGGGCGGTTCGGATCCTGGAGCCCGGCCCGCGCGCGTCGAATCGCGTTCGCGACGGCCGTGATCGCCTGGTCCTGCCCGACGACGCGCTGGTGGAGCCGGTCCTCCATGCGCACGAGCTTCTGGATTTCGCCCTCCATCAGGCGGCTCACGGGAATCCCGGTCCACTTGCTGACCACGTCGGCGATATCTTCCTCGTCGACCTCCTCCTTCAGCATGCGCTGATGCGCCTGCAGGTCTGCCAGGCGCGCCTCGGCCGCCTGGATTTGGCGGTCGATCTCGGGAATCCGGCCGTACTGCAGTTCTGACGCGCGGGCGTAATCGCCTGCTCGCTGGGCCTTCTCGGCCTCGTGCCTCAGCTGCTCCTGTTCTTCCTTCAGGCGGCGCGCCTCCTGCAACGCGCCCTTCTCCTGCTGCCAGTGGCCTGCCAGCCGCGTGCGTTCCTCCTTGAGGTCCGCGAGTTCCTTCTCGAGCTTGCCGAGCCGCTCGACCGACGCCTTGTCCTGTTCCTTGCGCAGGGCCTCCGCCTCGATCTCCAGCTGCGTGATCCGGCGCTCGACCTCGTCGAGCTCGACCGGCATCGAGTCGATCTCCATCCGCAGCTTGGAGGCAGCCTCGTCCACCAGGTCGATGGCCTTGTCCGGCAGGAACCGGTCGGCGATGTACCGCTGCGACAGGACCGCCGCCGCCACGAGGGCCGCGTCCTTCAGCCTCACGCCGTGGTGGATCTCGTAACGCTCGCGGAGGCCGCGCAGGATGCTGATGGCGTCCTCGACCGTCGGTTCGACGACCAGGACCGGCTGGAAGCGCCGCTCCAGTGCGGCGTCCTTCTCGATGTGCTTTCGGTACTCGTCGATCGTGGTCGCCCCGATGGTATGGAGCTCGCCGCGAGCCAGCATCGGCTTGAGCATGTTGGAAGCGTCGATGGCGCCTTCGGCGGCGCCGGCGCCGACCACGGTGTGCAGCTCGTCGATGAACAGGACGATCTGCCCCTGCGAGTCCGCGATCTCCTTCAGGACGGCCTTTAGCCGCTCCTCGAATTCGCCGCGGTACTTGGCGCCCGCGACGAGGGCCCCGAGATCGAGCGCGACGATTCGCTTGTCGCGCAGGCCCTCGGGCACGTCGCCCCGGACGATCCGCTGCGCGAGGCCCTCGACGATGGCGGTCTTGCCCACGCCGGGTTCGCCGATCAGCACGGGGTTGTTCTTCGTTCGCCGGGAGAGCACCTGGATCACACGGCGGACCTCCTCGTCGCGGCCGATGACGGGATCCAGGGTGCCCTTGCGCGCGAGCTCGGTGAGGTCGCGCCCGTACCGCTCGAGAGCCTCGTACTTGCCCTCCGGGTTCGGGTCCGTCACTCGCTGTGACCCTCGCACCGTGCTGAGCGCCTCGAGGATGCCATCGGTCGTCACACCGTGCTGTTGCAGGATGCGCGCCGCCTCGTCCCTGGCCCCCTCGGCGGCGAGGCCGAGGAAGAGGTGCTCGGTGCTGACGAAATCGTCCTTCATGCGCCCGGCCTCGGCCTGGGCCATGTCTGCGATGGCGGCCAGGCGCTGCGAGAGGCCCGGCGTTGCCGCGCCGTACACCTGCGGGCGGCGGGCAAGCGCCGCACGCGCTGCAGCGGCGACACGCTTCGGATCCACGGTCATCTTCCGCAGCACGCCCGGGACCACACCGTCCGCCTGCTCGACGAGCACCGTCAGCAGGTGCTCCGGTTCGACCTGGGGGTGGTTCATGCCCCGGGCCAACTCCTGCGATCCGACCAGCGCCTCCTGTGCTTTCTCCGTGAACTTCTTCAGATCCATGCTGCTACACCTTCAGTCCTTCGAGCCGCGCCAGCGCCTCGAAGTGCTGCCGCTGCTCGCTCGTCAGCTGTCGTGGCAGCGCCACCGAAACCGTGGCGTAGATGTCGCCGCGTTCGGCGGGCCGCCCCACGGCAGGCATGCCGTGGCCCTTCAGGCGGAACACCTGGCCGTTCTGCGTCGTCGGCGGAATCCGCAGGCGCAGGGACCGGTCCCCGGGTGCCGGCACCTCGGCCTCACCGCCCAGCACCGCGGTGGTGAGCGGAACCGTCACCACCGTGTGAAGGTCCCGGCCGCGGCGTTCGAAGCGGGCGTCGGGGCGGAGCCGAATCCGCAGGTACAGGTCCCCCGCGCGGCCCGCGCTGACGCCCTGTTCGCCCTCGCCGGCCACTCGCACCCGGGAGCCGTCGGTCACCCCGGCGGGGATGCGGACGTCCACCGTTCGCGTGTGCCCCCCGTGCTTCACCGCCAGGCGCCGCATCGCGCCCTGCATCGCCTCTTCGAGTGAGAGCTCGATCTCCTCCTCGACGTCCCGCCCGGCCCTCGCGCGTGACGATCGCGAAGGCCGCTGACGGCGCGTGCCCTGCGGGCGTCCGCCTCCGAAGAACGCCTGGAAGAAGTCCGAGAACGGGTTCTCCCCGCCGAACATGTCGCGTAGCTCGTCCTCGTTGATCGTCCGGTAGCCCCCGGCGGGCGCCCCCGCGCCCCACATGCCCTCGAACGGGGACTGCCCGGCCTGCTGCGCCTGCTCGTACTGGCGCCAGTTGGCGCCCAGCTCGTCGTACTTTCGCCGTTTCTCGGGATCGCCGAGGACCTCGTAGGCCTCGTTGATCTCCTTGAAGCGGGCCTCGGCCCCCTTGTCGCCGGGGTTCACGTCCGGGTGGAGCTTGCGGGCGAGCTTGCGGTACGCCTGCTCGATCTCCTTCTCCGTGGCGGTCTTGGCGACGCCCAGCGTCTGGTAGTAGTCCTTGAATTCCATCTCGTGTGCGCCCCGCCGCGTTCGCTCACCCGTTGTCGTCGTCGGCCCGGTCGAGGCCCAGGATCTCGCACAGCCGCTCGATCTCGTGCGCCAGGTGCCGCTGGGCGAGGGTGCGTCCCGGGGCCGCGCCCCCGGTCAGTTGCCTCAGGCGCTCGACCGATTCGGCCACCGACAGGAGCTGCCGGACCCCCGCCAGGTTGATCCCGAGTTCGTCCACCAGGTGCTTGATCAGGCGCAGCCGCTCGAGCTGCTCGCCCGTGTAGACGCGCATGCTGCCCACCGTGCGCGTCGGCCGCACCAGGCCGAGGCGCTCGTACTTCCGGAGCGTCTGGGGATGCATGCCCAGGAGGCGCGCCGCCGTGCTGATGAAGTAGAACTCCCCGGTGACTCGCATGCGTCAAACTTGCTACAAGACGAATATAGGAATTGACACGCGGCGTGTCAAGGTCCAGTCCCCGTCAGCGCGTCCCGGGTTGGCGCGGGGAGCGCTCGGGCCCGCTCGCGCGTGCACGCCGGGGTCGGCGCGCACGCAGAGGGACGGACGCAGAAGACCACCTCTTCGTGGGATACTAACGGGCTGTGACGATCGAGTTCTCGGACATCCTCACGATCCTCCTTCTGGTCGTCCTCGAGGGCCTGCTGAGCGCAGACAACGCCATGGTCCTGGCAGTGCTGGCGCTCGGCCTGCCGCCCGACCAGCGGAAGAAGGCACTCCGGTACGGCATTGTCGGCGCCTTCGTCTTTCGATCGCTCGCCCTGGTGTTCGGCCTCTACATGATTCGGCTCTCCCTGGTGAAGCTGCTGGGGGGGCTCTACCTGCTTTATCTCCCGTTCCGGCATTTCTTCGGCCAGGACGCCTCTCACGAGCGCGGGCGCGCGGCTCCGGCCAGGGGCTGGCTCGGCATGACGCCTTTCTGGGCCACGGTGGTGAAAGTCGAACTGAGCGACATCATCTTCGCGGTGGACTCGATCGTCGTGGCCGTGGCGATGTCCAACAAGACCTGGGTGGTGCTCACCGGTGGGATGCTGGGCATCATCGCGATGCGGCTCGTGATTGGCCAGCTCCTGTCGGTCGTGGAGCGGTTCCCGATCCTCGTCGACGCGGCGTTCGCGATCATCGCCTGGGTAGGATTCCGCCTGCTGGTGGAGTACCTGCACCAGATGGGCCTCATCGGGTGGGAGATCCCCGAGTGGCTCGGCTTCGGCCTGATCGTGGTCATCTTCGTCGGCTCCCTGATCTGGGCGCTTCGCGCCGAGCGGCGCGCGGCGGCAAAGCCGTAGCGTGGCTGGAACCCCACCCCGGGGCCTAGTCCCCGACGAGTTCACCCGAGACAATCTCGGGTGTCGCGGAAGTCCGTCGCCTCCTCCGCAGCGACGACGCAATCCAACCCGCGGCGAGCCCGAGTTCCACCGCCGCATCGGCCAGGTAGACGCGCGAGATTCTCCCGCGCCCTGCGTAGACCAGGTCAACCGCGGCGAGGGCGCCAGCGGCGCCGGCAGCCATCACCCGGGATTCGGGTGAGGCGGCCCGGCGGGAGGAGCCCACCAGCATGGCGGTCCCCATCACGGCGAGGACGGCACCGACGGTGCGCACCAGCCAGAAATCGGTCTTGGGACCGGTCGCGCGCTCGAAGCTCGACCGGTGGACGATGGGCCACAGGCCGGCGGCGAGGTAGAAGGCTCCCTGCGAGGCGAGCAGCGTGCGTTCGGTGCGGGCGATGTGAAGGTACATGAGAGGAGATCCCGCAAACCGGGTGCCGGATGGCGGCCGGCGTCCTTGACTTTCGGTCTGGCTCAGCGGCATAGTGAATGAGCCGCGCGGCGATTTGTCGACTTGATGGGCCGCGCGCCAGCCACGGAGGCTGGAGGAGATGACCATCTAAGTCGCGGCCAGGGCTCGCGACAAGGTCGCGGAGCCCTTTTGTTTTGCCGCCTGGCAGCTCCTGTCTCGGGCTGCCGGCATGAAGAGTACCGGCGAGAGTCCCGGCTCGACGACCCGTACGCCACACCGTTGTCCTGCTCCAGCACCCGGAGCGCACGGTGGCCCAGCCGGCCAGGCTTCGGCCTGGAACCATGCGCGAGCGAGACGACCGCGATCTCGAAAGGGCATCACCGACTACAGCGTCGCTGCCGGCGGAGCCAGGGACGACCGGGGCGCAAGCCTGCGCCGCGACCGTCCGCTCCGGAGGCGCACGAGGCCGAGGACCGCTCACGAACGAGGAACTGCACATGGAGAACCTGACCCACACGCTCACGTCCGAGTCCGTTTCCGAAGGGCATCCCGACAAGGTCTGCGACTACATCGCCGACTCCATCCTCGACGCGTACCTCTCGCAGGACCCGGGCAGCCGCGTGGCGTGCGAGGTGCTGTGCAAGGACGACAAGGTGGTCCTCGCCGGCGAGATCAGCTCGAAGGCCGACGGTGGACCACGAACGCGTCGCGCGGGAGGCCATCCGGACCATCGGCTACGTGTTCGACGGCGAAGCCTTCCACGCCGACCGGGTGCAGGTCCTCCAGTTCATCTCGAAGCAGTCGGACAACATCGCCCAGGGCGTGGACGAGGGCCGCGGGCTCGACAAGGAGCAGGGCGCCGGCGACCAGGGCATGATGTTCGGCTACGCCACGGCCGAGACGCCCGGAGCTGATGCCGCTGCCGATCGTGCTGGCGCACCGCCTGACCAGGGGCCTGGCCGACGACCGCCGCAGCGGGAAGTACCCGTGGCTGCGGCCCGACGCCAAGTCGCAGGTGTCGGTCGAGTACGCCAACGGGACGCCCGGCCGGCGTGACGACCGTGCTCGTGTCCACCCAGCACGCGGCGGCGACGGCGCACCAGCGAGATCGACAACTACGTGACGACCTGCCTGGCGCCGCGCGTCCTCGACGGCTGGTTCACGCCGGAGGTGCGCGTGCTGGTGAACCCGACCGGGCTGCTTTGCGATCGGCGGGCCCTCGGCCGACTGCGGCGTGACCGGCCGCAAGATCATCGTGGACACCTACGGCGGCGCGGCGCACCACGGCGGCGGCGCGTTCAGCGGCAAGGACCCGTCGAAGGTGGACCGCAGCGGCGCCTACTTCTGCCGCTACGTCGCCCGCCAGATCGTGCAGGCCGGCATCGCGAGGCGCGCCGAGGTCCAGGTGGCGTACGCCATCGGCAAGGCGCAGCCGGTGTCCACCAAGGTCGAGACGTTCGGGACCGGCGACGAGCGAGCGGCCCGGCTGAAGGTGGACGAGTTCGATTTCCGGCCGGCGGCCATCATCCGCACGCTGCGACCTGCTGCAGCCCGATCTACGCCAGCACCACCAACTACGGCCACTTCGGCAAGGCGGGACTGCCCTGGGAGGCGTAGGATCGAGGACGAGAATTGAGAATTGAGAAGGGCTAGAATCGATGGGCTGGGCGGAGCGGTTTCGCCCGGCCCATTTTTGTTCGTCCCCCGTTCCGGCGCCGGCGGGCGCTGCCAGTGGCTCTCCCATGAACTTCCGCACCATCATCGAGCCGTTCCGCATCAAGTCGGTCGAGGCCGTCAAGTTCACCAGCCGCGAGGAGCGCGACGCGGCGCTCCGCGCCGCGGGCTACAACGTCTTCCGGCTGCGCGCCGAGGACGTGCTCATCGACCTGCTGACCGACTCCGGCACCGGCGCCATGTCGTCGGCGCAGTGGGGCGCGCTGATGCAGGGCGACGAGTCGTACGCCGGCAGCCGCTCGTTCTACCGCTTCGAGGCGGTCGTGCGCGACCTGACCGGCTTCAAGCACATCATCCCGACGCACCAGGGCCGGGCGGCCGAGCGGATCCTGTTCCACACCGTGCTGACGCGCCGGGCAGGTGGTGCCGAACAACAACCACTTCGACACGACGCGCGCCAACATCGAGGTGGAGGAGTGCGAGGCGCGGGACCTGGTGATCCCCGAGGGGCGCGTCCCGGCGCTCGTCCACCCGTTCAAGGGCAACGTCGACCTCGAGGCGCTCGAGCGGACGCTGCGCGAGGACGGCGACAAGGTGCCGCTCGTGATGGTCACCGTGACGAACAACTCGGGCGGCGGCCAGCCGGTGTCGCTCGAGAACCTGCGCGGCGTGCGGGCGCTGTGCGATCGCTACGGCAAGCCGCTCTTCCTCGACGCCTGCCGGTTCGCCGAGAACGCCTACTTCATCAAGCTGCGCGAGGCAGGGCAGTCAGGACCGGACGCCGAAGGCCATCGCGCAGGAGATGTTCTCGCTGGCCGACGGCTGCACGATGTCGGCCAAGAAGGACGGCCTGGCCAACATCGGCGGCTTCCTGGCGATGAACGACGACCGCTGGGCGGAGCAGGCGCGCAACCTGCTGATCCTCACCGAGGGGTTCCCGACCTACGGGGGCCTGGCCGGCTACGACCTCGAGGCGATCGCGCGCGGCCTCGAGGAGGTGGTGGAGGAGCCGTACCTCCGCTACCGCATCCGGTCCACGGAGTACCTGGGCGACAAGCTGAGCGCCGCCGGCGTGCCCACCATCCGGCCGTCGGGCGGGCACGCCATCTACCTCGACGCGCGGGCGCTGCTGCCGCACATCCCGCCGCTGCAGTATCCGGGCATCGCGCTCGCCAACGCGCTGTACGTCGAGGCCGGGATCCGGGGCGTCGAGATCGGCACGGTGATGTTCGGCCTCCGCCCGGACGGCACCGAAACGCCCGGCGCGATGGACCTCGTCCGCCTCGCGATCCCGCGCCGGGTCTACACGCAGTCGCACATCGACTACGTCGCCGAGGGCGTCATCGAGGTCGCGCGCCTCAAGGACCAGCTGCGCGGGTACCGGATCGTCTCGGCACCCACGGTGCTGCGCCACTTCACGGCACGGTTCGAACCGATCTGACGCTTGCGCCTGTCAGGTGACAACTGACCACTTGGCAACGTCCATTTGCCAAGTGGTCCCTTGCCACCTCGCTCGCTACTCCCTGTTCTTCCTGAGCCTCTTCCGGTCGTCCTCGATGCGATCGCGGACCGCCTCCTCTGCCGCCTCGCGCCGCTTGTCCTCGTCGTGCGCGGTGTCGCCGAGCGTCGTCGTCTCGCCGCCGCTCTCGATGCCCAGGACATCGCCGGGCTGCGCACGGTCGCTCGCCGGCGTCAGCGGGAGATCGTTCAGCGTCGGCTCCACCGTGCCGATCGGGCGCTCGGTGCCGCGCGCCACGACGTGCTCGCGCGCGTCGGTCACCGTGCGGTCGTCGGGCAGCATCTCGTGCCGTGCGTCGCGGACCGTGGGATCGTAGTCCTCCGCCAGCGGGCGGTTCGTCAGAGGGGGCGGAGACACCTCGCCCCGTCCGGCCGACGTCGTCCACCAGTCCGGCTGCCGGTAGTGGCTCCAGGCGTCGTAGTCCCACCGGTCCCCGGCGCGCGCGCCCGCCTCGGTCGGGCAGCACGCCGTCAGCGTCTGCTCGTTGAAGCGGCGGGCTTCCTCTTCAGTCAACTGGTCGAAGCGGTCGATGCGCGCTTCGGGGAAGCGCTCGATCGTCTCGCGGTCGAAGTCGATCCGCAGGCTTTCGTTGTCGGGATCGAACCGTGCGTGGCCAATCGGCACCAGGTAGTGGCGGCTGCTGAACCACCCGCCCGAGTCCACCACCACGTAGTAGGGACGGTTGGAGTCGCGGTCCACGACGAACCCCTCCACGTCCCCCAGTTGCTCGCCCGCGGTGTTGCGCACGTCGAGACCATCGAAGTCCGCTTGGTCTCCGGAGAGGTCTGACGCCGCGACGTACCGCAGGCGCGACGTACCGTATCGTTCTTCCATAGCTCCTCCGTTCAACTGAATCGTGTAGTCCGTCAACCTGGAACAAGAGCGGTGTAGCAAGTGAAGTACCCGGGTCTCGAAGTCCGCCCCCGGCCTTGCCGCCGATCGCCCGGCACCGTTAATGCACCGGCCACCGGCGAAACTCGACAGGGGCCGTGTGTGGATCGTGCGGGCGTCACAGCGTCGGCTGCCGGTAGGCGCGGAGATCGTCCCAGGGCGCGGTGTGCACTTTCGCGTGTGGGCGCCGGATCACGAGCAGGTGACGCTCGTCCTGGAGGACGACGCGACGAACGGCGGTGCGGCGCGAGATCCCGTTGGAGCCCGGGGCAGAGGGATACCATGCCGTCCTGGCGCCCCATGCCCGGGCGGGAACGCGGTACCGCTTCCGGACCGAAGGTCGTGAGAAGCTGCACCAGGACCCTGCGTCGCGTTATCAGCCGGAGGGCCCGCACGGCCCCTCAGAGGTGGTGGATCCCGCCTTCAGATGGACGGACGGCACGTGGGCCGGCGTGAAGCTGGCGGGGCAGGTGCTCTACGAGATGCACGTCGGCACCTTCACGCCAGAAGGCACTTGGGCCGCGGCAACGGCCGAGCTGCCGGAACTGCAGGACGTCGGCATCACCGTCATCGAGATGATGCCCGTTGCGGATTTCACGGGCACCTTCGGATGGGGCTACGACGGCGTGGACCTCTTCGCGCCGACCCGGCTCTACGGCCAGCCCGACGATCTCCGCCGCTTCGTCGACCGCGCCCATGCCGTCGGGCTCGCCGTCATCCTGGACGTCGTCTACAACCACGTGGGGCCGGACGGCGCCTGCCTCAAGACGTTCGCGGCCGACTACTTCAGCAGCCGCTACGAGAACGAGTGGGGCGAGGCCCTCAACTTCGACGGCCCGCGGTCGGGACCTGTGCGCGAGTTCTTCGAGGCCAACGCGGCCTACTGGATCGAGGAGTATCACTTCGACGGCCTGCGGCTGGATGCCACGCAGGCCATCCACGACGCATCGCCCGAGCACATCCTGGCGGCCATCAGCCGGCGCGCCAGCGCGGCGGCCTCCGGGCGCTCGATCCTGCTCGTGGCCGAGAACGAGAGCCAGACGGCCGACGCTCCTTCAACCGCCGGAGGATGGCGGCTACGGGTTCGATGCCGCGTGGAACGACGATTACCACCACAGCGCCCTTGTGGCGTCTGACCGGGCCACAACGAAGCCTACTACTCCGACCACCTCGGCCTCCCGCAGGAGTTCGTGTCGGCGATGAAGTACGGCTACCTGTATCAGGGCCAGCGTTACTCATGGCAGCGAAAATCCCGCGGCACGCCGACCTGGGGCATCCCGCCCGCCGCGTTCGTCAACTTCATCGAGAACCACGACCAGGTCGCGAACTCGGACCGCGGCCGGCGGCATGCACCAGCGGACCAGCCCCGGGCGCTACCGCGCGATGACCGCGCTGACGCTGCTCGGCCCGGGGACCCCGATGCTCCTCCAGGGGCAGGAGTTCGCGTCGTCCAGCCCGTTCCTGTATTTCGCCGACCACCAGGCACCCGCTGGCCGACGCGGTTCGGGAGGGCCGTCACAGCTTCCTGGCGCCAGTTCCCCAGCCTTGGCGCGCCGGACATGAAGGGCCGGCTTCCCGACCCCGGGGCCCGCGCGGCGTTCGAGCGATGCCGCCTGGACTTCTCGGAGCGCGAGCCGCCACGCGGCGGCCTACGCGCTGCACCGCGACCTGCTCGCGCTGCGGCGCCAGGACCCGGCCTTTGCCGCCCAGCGGCCGGGCGGCCTCGATGGCGCAGTCCTGGCCTCGCAGGCCTTCGTGCTTCGCTTCTTCGGCCCGGACGGCCACGACACCGACCGCCTGCTGCTCGTGAACCTCGGCCGCGACCTCCCCCTCCGCGTCGCCCCCGAACCTCTGCTCGCGCCGCCGGCAGGCATGCGTTGGGACGTCGCTCTGGTCGAGCGAAGACCCCCGCTACGACGGTTCCGGCACGCCCGCGATCGTCACCGAGGACGGCACTCGGCTGCCCGGCGAAGCCGCGATCGTGCTGGGTGGCGTGAAGCTATGACCGCTCGGCCGGGTGTGCCATGCCGCTGTCCGCCGCCTCGACCGTTCCGCGGAGCGCGCACGACATCGAACGCCTGCTTGGCCGTGAATGGCTCGTGACCAACGGCCTCGGCGGATACGCGGCGCGGCTCGATTGCCGGCGTGGTCACCCGCCGCTACCACGGGCTGCTGGTCGCCGCGCTGCCGGCGCCCCTCGGCCGCACCGTGATGCTCAATCACCTCGCCGAGGAGGTGACGCCCCCCGATGGGACGCCGTCTGCGCCTCGCGGGCATCGAGAACGCAGGAGGCCTCAGTCCGCTTCGACGCGGCAGCGTCGCTCGAGGAGTTCGCGGTGGAGGACGGTCTGCCGGTCTGGCGGTACGGGTTCGGTGGTCTCGCGCTCGAGACGGCGCGTCCTGATGCCCCACCTGCAGAACACGACCCACGTCACCTACCGCCTCTGCGGGCGACGCACCGATCCGGCTGACGCTGCGGCCGGCCGTGCACTTCCGCCCGCACGACGCCCCGTGACGCGCCAATCGCCGGGCCGTACGTGTTCAGCGCGGTCGAGAATCGCTACGAGCTGACGACGGCGGAGACCCCGGTGCTGAGGTTCGCCGCTGACGGCGCCGACGCCCCGTTCACGGTGGACGGCCACTCCGTGGAGCGGGTGTTCTACCGGATGGAGCAGGCCAGGGGATACGCCGCCGAAGGGCCGCTCTGGAGCCCGGGGTTCTTCGAGGTCGACCTGGTCCCCGGCCAGCCGTTCACGCTCGTCTTGTCCACCGAGTCGTGGGAATCGGTCGCGGCCCTTTCGCCGGCAGAGGCGGCCGTCGCCGAGAGCCAGCGCCGCGCCCGGCTGGTGGCACAGGCGGACGAGAGAATCCGGGAGGGCATCGGGCGGGAGCTGGTTCTCGCGGCGGACCAGTTCATCGTCGAGCCCGCGGGGCGTGCGGAGGAGGCAGTGCGCGCCCACGCGGCGGGCGACGAGGTGCGGACGGTGGTCGCGGGCTACCACTGGTTCACCGACTGGGGCCGCGACACGATGATTGCGCTCGAAGGCCTCGCTCTCGTGACGGGAAGGGAGGCCGAGGCGGGAAACATCCTCCGGACGTTCGCAAGGCACATGCGCGACGGCCTCATTCCCAACCTCTTCCCGGAGGGGCGGCGGGAGGGCTTGTATCACACGGCCGACGCCACGCTGTGGTTCTTCCACGCCGTGTCCCGCTACCTCGAGGCGACCCGGGACACCGAGACCCTTCGCATCCTGCTGCCGACGCTGCGTGGCAGCATCGAGGCGCACCTGCGTGGCACGCACTTCGGCATCCGCGTCGATCCAGGCGATGGGCTGCTCCGGCAGGGGGCCGAGGGCTACCAGCTCACCTGGATGGACGCGAAGGTGGAGGACTGGGTGGTGACGCCGCGCCGCGGCAAGGCGGTCGAGATCAACGCGCTCTGGTACAACGCGCTGCGCCTCATGGAGGAGTGGCTCGGCCAGGAGGGCGACGAGGAGGGAGCCCGCAGCGTGAGGACCCACGCCGACCGCGCCCGTGAAGCCTTCAACGCGCGCTTCTGGTACGAGGCCGGCGGCCACCTCTACGACGTGGTGGACGGCGCGCACGGGGACGACGCCTGCTGCCGGCCGAACCAGCTCCTGGCGATCGCCCTGCCGCATGCGGTGCTCGACGAGTCGCGGTGGGCGGCGGTGCTGGAGGTCGCGGAGCGACGGCTCGTCACGCCGGTCGGCCTCCGGTCGCTGGCGCCGGGCGAACGAGACTACAAGGCGCAGTACTACGGCGACCTGCGGGCGCGGGACGCCGCGTATCACCAAGGCACCGTCTGGGCCTGGCTGATCGGGCCGTTCATCGACGCCTGGCTGCGCGTCCACCCCGGAGAGGTCGAGGCGGCGCGCCGCTTCCTCGACGGGTTCCCCGATGCCCTGGGCGCGGCCTGCGTCGGGACGCTGGCCGAGATCTTCGACGCGGACATGCCCTTTGCCCCCCGAGGATGCGTGGCCCAGGCGTGGAGCGTCGCCGAGGTGCTCAGGACTCTCCGCCTCAGCTCGCCGACGCCGAAGCGGACCTGAGGGAACGGCGCAGTTCCCCGGCGCTCATGCCCCCGGTGTCGTCGTGATCCTTCCTCATCAGGGCGGCGAACGCTACAATCGGTAACGTGCGACGTGCGTCGCCGCGCGGCCCGGCCATCCTCGATCTCGAGCGACATCGCCAGGGAGGTGCCCCGTGAACGTGCAAAGCGTCCGTGTGCCGATGCCCGCGGACTGCAACGTGGTCATTGGCCAGAGCCACTTCATCAAGACCGTCGAGGACCTGTACGAGGCGATCGTGACGTCCGTGCCGCAGGCCGCGTTCGGCCTCGCCTTCTGCGAGGCGTCCGGCCCATCCCTGGTCCGCGGCGACGGCAACGACGAGGGCCTCGAGGCGCAAGCGATCGAGACGGCCCGCGCCATCGGCGCCGGTCACGTGTTCGTGCTCTACCTGCGGAACGCCTACCCCGTCAACGTCCTGAACCGGATCAAGGACTGCCCCGAGGTGTGCCGGGTGTTCTGCGCAACGGCCAACCCGCTCGAGGTCCTCGTGGCCGAATCCGCCCAGGGGCGCGGGGTAGTGGGCGTGATCGACGGGTCGTCGCCGAAGGGCGTCGAACAGCCGGCCGACCGGGAGGCTCGGAAGGGCTTTCTCAGGGCGATCGGATACAAACGCTAGGACCGACGGAATGTCCGCCCTCCAGGCCACCGTCCTCGCCGTTGCGGCGCCCTCTCCCCGGCTCGATCACTGCCGCCAGGCTCTCGAGGCCGCCGGCTTCAGGGTCGTGTGCGTGGAGGACCCGGAGGTGGCCGTGGGGGCCGCGGCCGGGGAGCCCCGGCTCGAAGCCGTGCTCGTGGACGCGCGCCTTCCCGGCGGCGCCGCCGAGCCGCTGGTGGCGCGGCTGCATGCCGACGAACGCACGCGGCACCTCTTCGTCGCGCTGGTGCCCGCCGACGACTCGGCGGCCGCGCCCGCCCTGCGGCCCTGTGTAGCCGCCATCGGCTCTCCCGAGGAGCTCATTGCCACGCTCTCCGGCCTTCGCCGGTTTTCGGGTTCGCAGCCGGAACCGTCTCTGCTGGCGCGCCTCCTCGACTCTGCGCCCGATCCGATCCTCACCGTCAACGCCTGGGGCCGGATCGTGCTCGTCAACGCCCAGTCGGAGGCGGTCTTCGGCTACTCGCGCCAGGAACTGCTCGGGCAGCCGATCGAGCGCCTGGTACCCGTCCGCCTCCGGTCGCAGCACCCCGGCTTGCGCCACCGCTTCATGTCGTCTGCGCACGCCCGGCCCATGGGCGCCGGCCTCGATCTGCACGCCGTCCGCCGCGACGGCTCCGAGCTCCCGGTCGAGATCAGCTTGAGTCCTCTCGAGGCGGATGGCGAGCGGTTCGTGACCGCGGTGGTGCGCGACGTCACCGACCGGCGGGCCGTCGAGCGCGCCTTGAAGGAGAACACGCAGTGGCTCGACGCAATCTTCGACGCGTCGCGCGACGGTATCATCGTCGAAGACCAGGAACGCATCATTTTCGCCAACCGGGCGACGGCGCGGCTGTACGGCTACGACGAACCGGAGGAGCTCCTCGGGCAGCACGTTTCAATCGTGCAGGCGCCCGAGGACAACGACCGGATGCTGGACTTCGGCCGGCGGCGGCTGGCGGGCGAGGCCGTACCCGCCATCTACGAGTTCATCGGGCGCCGTCGTGACGGCACCACGCTCGAGGTGGAGGCCTCGGTTGCGTCCCACACGATCGGCGGCCGATCCTCGATCATCACGACGGTGCGCGACATCGCCGAGCGAAAGCGAGCCGACCGCGAGCGGTCACGCCGCCTGGCCGAGCAGGCAGCCCGCCTCGAGGCCGAGGCGGCGGAGAAGCGCATGGCAGCCCTTTACGAGGACGCACGAGAGGCGAGCCGACTGAAGGATGAGTTCCTGGCGACACTGTCACACGAACTGCGGACACCCCTGAACGCGATGCTCGGCTGGGCGCGGCTGCTCCGGGGCGGCAGCCTCGACGGCGACACGCGGGATCGGGCGCTGGAGTCCATCGAACGCAACGCCCGGCTGCAGGCGCAGCTCGTGTCCGATATTCTCGACGTGTCGCGGATCATCACCGGGAAGCTGCGCCTCGACCGGGGCCCGGTGGACCTTGTTCCGCTCACTCAGTCGGGGCTCGACTCCATCCGGCCGGCGGCCGACGCGAAGGGCGTGCACGTGGAACTGCACGTCGAAGGGGAGCTCTTTCCGATTCACGCCGACGGCGATCGCCTGCTCCAGGTCATCTGGAACCTGCTGTCCAACGCCGTGAAATTCACGCCGCCGTCGGGCCGCGTCGCGGTGTCGCTCGTTGGGAAGCCCGGGTCGGTGGAAATCCGCGTGAGCGATACCGGTCTCGGGATCTGCCGAAGCCTTCCTCCCGTTTGTCTTCGACCGGTTCCGGCAAGCCGACGCGTCGACGACCCGCACGCATGGCGGCCTGGGCCTCGGCCTCGCGATCGTCAGGCACCTCGTGGAGCTCCACGGCGGCACCGTGGAGGCGTCGTCCGAAGGAGAGGGCCGGGGCGCGACGTTCGTCGTGCGCCTGCCTGCGAGAAGGCCGCCTTCCGTCGAGCCGGAGCCGGTCCCGCGGATGCACGCGGGCTCACCGCCCCCCGCGATGGTTCCCCCGGTGCTCGACGGCGTGCGGGTGCTGGTGGTCGACGACGAGGCGGACACGCGGTCGCTCCTGCTCACGACGCTGCAGGCGCAAGGCGCTTCAGTCGTCAGCGCCGGCTCGGCGGCAGAGGGCTTCGAGGTGTTCCGGGAGTTCCACCCGGACGTCCTCGTCGCCGACATCGGGATGCCGGAGGAGGACGGGTACTCGTTGATCGCGAGGATCCGGGCGTTGCCGGAAGGGGAGGGCGGCAGGCGCCCGGCAGTGGCGTTGACCGCCTACGCCAGGGAACAGGATCGGCAGGCGGCGCTCGGCGCCGGGTTCCAGCGCCACCTGACGAAGCCGTTCGAGCCGGAAGAGTTGGCGGCGGTGCTCGCCGCTCTCGTCGCCCCCCGGTAGGTTGAGCAGGGCCGGCCTGCGTCCCTCGACGTTGCTTGGGCCGCCGGCCCGCCTCAGATCAGGATCTCGACCTTGCCCTTGGCCTTGAGCTGTCCGACCAGCGCGTTGGTCTTTTCCTGAACCTGCTGCTGCTTCAAAAACTCGCCGACCCGGTCCTTGACCTCCGCGAGCGGGACGGTGCGCCCCGCGCGATGCTCGAACGCCTTGATCACGTGAAACCCGAACGGCGATTCCACCACGCCGCTCAATTCGCCGGGCTTCAGCGCGAAGGCGGCCTGCTCGAACTCCGGGGCGGTCTGGCCCCTCGGGACGAACCCGAGGTCCCCGCCGTTCACGGCGCTGCCCTGGTCCTGCGAGTGCTGCTTGGCGAGGGCCGCGAAATCGGCGCCCTTCTTCTTTGCCGATGCCAGCACACCTTGCGCCTCTGCCCGCGCCTTCTGCCTGGCCGCCGCGTCCGCCCCTTGGGGCGCGCGGATCAGGATGTGAGCCGCGTGGACGGCCTCGGGCTCCTGGAACTTGTCGGGGTTCTGCTTGTAGAACGCTTCAATTTCGGGCTCGCCTACGTTCACCGTCGGGACGACGGTGGTCTCCACGAGCTTCATGGCTGCGATCTGGCGGCGGATGTCCTCACGAAGCTTGTCGGGCGTCATGCCTCGCTGGGCCAAGGCCGCGGTGTACGCCTGCTCGTTCGGGAACTGCCCCCGTATCTGTCCGACGCGGGCGTCGATCTCGGTGTTCGGGACCGCGACCTTGCGTGCGGCCGACTCCTGCGTCAGGAGGCGGAAGGCCACCAGCTGGTCGAGGACCTGGCGGTAGATCACGTCGCGGCGCTCGGGCGGCACCGGCCCGCCGGCCTGCGCCTCGAGGTTCGCCAGCGCACGCTCGAACTCGTTCCGCGGGATGACGTCTCCGTTGACGCGGGCAATCACCTCCGGCAGCTGCGCCGGAACCGGTTTGACCGCCTGTTGAGCATTCGCCGCCGGCGTGCTCGAGGCTGCGGGTGCGCCAGGCGCGCGCTGACCGGCCCCGACTGCGGGCTGGGCCGGCGTCTTCTGACAGGCGGCGGCAAGGGCGGTCGCGACGATCAGCGCGGCAAATCGAACTGTCACGGGATTACCTCGAAGGAAGGGATCTTGCGAAAAAGGGCCTGGCCCCTTTCCCCCGGGTTGTCCGGGAAATTGGGGCCAGGCCCTGGCTTTCTGTCGCGCGCTTACCAGCGCGGCTCGCGTCGGTTCCCGCCGCGGCCGCCGCCGCCGCCACCGCCGAAGCCGCCGCGGCCGCCACCACCGCCCGGGCCGAAGCCACCGGACCGCTCGGGCTTGGGCCGCGCCTCGTTCACCGTCAGGTTGCGCCCGCCGAGGCTGTACCTGGTTGAACTGCGTCGCGGCCTTCTGCGCTTCCTCATCGGTCGCCATCTCGACGAACGCGAACCCGCGCGCCCGTCCCGTGGCCATGTCGCGCATCACGTGCACCGACTCCACCGACCCCGCCTGGCTGAACAGTTCCTGCAGCTCGGCCTCTCCCACCTGGTAAGGCAGGTTCCCGACGTACAACTTCCGACCCATGTGGTGCTCCTTCGTCTCGCTGGCGCGAGTGGCCGGCTCCCTCGAGGGCCCGGCTGGTTGACGCGAACGTGCTGGTTCGAGGCCCACTCTCTTGCTGCTCAGGCTGTCACGTCTGCGTGGGAGCGAATGAACTGGCGGGTTCGATCGGCTCGTGGCGCGGAGAGAGCTGGCAGGGAAATGTGCACTCCCCCACAGCGTAGCAGACCCTCGCCGTGCGAGAAAGAAAAAAGGAGGCGGAAAGGGCCGCGGGGCAGGGACCCCGTGCGCTCACGCGACGACGTCGTGGCGGTGCCGGCGCACGAGCACGCGGGACACGTGGTCGGCGAGGGCGTCGGGCAGACAGGGCTTGAAGATCACGTCCTCGAAGCCTCGTCCGTACAGCAGACGATCCTCCCCTGGCAGCGACTGGGCCGTCAGGGCGATCACCGGCACCGTCGCGGTGCGGGGATCCTGCTTCAGAAGCCGCGTCGCTTCGCACCCGTCGATGCCGGGGAGCCCGAGGTCCATGAGGATCAGGTCCGGGATCGTGCGTCGCGCCAGAGCCAGGGCCTCGAAGCCGTCCCGCGCGGTGACCACCTGGAAGCCGGCGAACGCCAGACCTGCGCCATACATCTCGCGGCAGTCCTCGTAGTCGTCCACGAGCAGCACGAGCGCACGTCGCCTCTCCTCGGTATGCCCCTCGCGGCCGCTCCCCGTCGCGGCCGGGGCCGTACCGTCTGCAGTCACCAACGAGCTCGGCATGTTCGATTACACGTCACCGTTCGAGCGGTGGTCTCCCAATAGACGATGTAGCAAGACTCCTGCCGAGAGTCCGAGTCAGTCGGCCCTCGACCGGCGGCATCGACCGGCGGCAGCCTTGACAGCGCGCCGGCCCGGCGAGTACCGTCCGCGCGTGCTCGAGCGACATTTTCGCCTGGCCGCGCACGGAACGGACGTTCGCACCGAACTCCTGGCGGGGGTCACGACGTTCCTGACGATGGCGTACATCATCTTCGTCCAGCCGGCGGTGCTCTCCACCGACCTCATGGGGAAGCCAACCGGCCTGGATTTTGGCGCGGTGCTTGTCGCGACGTGCCTGGGCTCGGCCTTCGCGTCGATCTTCATGGGCCTCTACGCCCGGTATCCCATTGCGCTCGCGCCGGGGATGGGGGAGAACTTCTTCTTCGTCACGGTGGTGATGGGCTTGCTCGCCCTCGGCGTGCCGAACCCCTGGCAGACGGCGCTCGGGATGGTCTTCCTGTCGGGGGTAGCCTTCATCCTGCTCACCTTTCTCCGCGTCCGCGAAGCGCTCATCGACGCCATCAGCCCGAGCATGCGCAACGGCATCGCGGCCGGCATCGGCCTGTTCATCGCCTTCATCGGCCTGCGCAACGGCGGGCTCATCGTGGGCAAGCCGGGGACGCTGCTGGGCTTGAACAGCGATCTTCGGTCGGGCGAGGTGGCAGTGTTCGTGGTCGGCCTGCTGGCGACGAGCACGATGCTCGTACGCCGCGTGAGGGGCGCGCTGTTGTGGGGCATCCTCGCCGGCGCGGCGCTGGCGTTCGTGGCCGGAAAGGTCGCGCTGACGGGGGTTCTCGGTTTCCCGGACGTGCGCCAGAACGCGGTGTTCGCGATGGACGTCGGGGGCGCCCTGCGGCCGGAGCTGGCGCCCTTCATCATCGTCTTCCTGTTCATGGGCCTCTTTGACACGGTTGGTACTCTGGTGGGTGTGTCCGAGCAGGCAGGCCTCCTCGAGGACGGGCGCTTGCCGCGGGCCAACCGCGCGCTGATGGCGGACGCCGCGGGGATCACGGTCGGCGCGTGCCTGGGCACCAGCACGATCACCTGCTACGTGGAGAGCGCCGCCGGCGTGGCGGCGGGGGGGCGCACGGGGCTGACGGCGGTGGTGACCGGCCTGCTGTTCCTTCTGGCCCTGCTGTTCGGTCCGCTCGTTCGCGCAATCGGCGCCTACCCGCCGATTACCGCGCCGGCGCTCGTGCTCGTGGGCGTGATGATGCTGCAGAATGCCCGGAAGGTGGCGTGGGACGACCCATCCGAGGCCGTGCCGGTGTTCCTGACGATCGTCGGCATCCCGCTGTCGTACTCGATTGCCGACGGCCTGGCGCTCGGCTTCGTCAGTTACCCGATCGTCAAGCTGCTCGGCGGCCGCGGGCGGGACGTTCGCTGGCTGGCGTACCTGATGGCGGCGCTGCTGCTCGCGTACTTCCTGGCGGTGCGCCACCGGCTCGAATGAAATTCGCGGAGCGAGCCGTGCGAAGTTTGCTAGGATGAGAGGTCGCGTGCGGGGGCAACAGGTCTATGGAGACGACGGTCCGACGGATTGCAGGGGAGCTGGGCGTGCAGGAAGAGCAGGTGGAGACGGTGTTGCGTCTGCTCGGCGAGGGCGCGACGTCGCCGTTCCTGGCCCGCTACCGCAAGGAGGTGACCGGCGGCCTGGACATCGCCCGCCTGCGCGCCATCGAGGAGCGGCTGCAGCAGGTTCGTGAGCTCGACGAGCGCCGCGCGTTCGTGATCAAGGCCGTGGCGGAACAGCAGCGGCTGACGCCCGAACTGCAGACGGCCATTGCGACTGCCGACACGCGCGCGCGCCTCGAGGACCTGTACCTCCCGTTCAAGCAGAAGCGCAAGAGCCGCGCGCACCAGGCCCGCGAGGCCGGCCTCGAACCGCTGGCCGACGCGTTGCTCGCGGACCCGGGCGTCCCGCCGCCCCAGGCAGCCGACGCGTTCGTCAACGCCGAGAAGGGCGTGCCCGACAGGCTCGCGGCGCTCGATGGCGCGCGCTGGATCCTGCTGGAGCGTTTCTCCGAGAACCCGGAGTTGTTGGACGCCCTGCGGCGTCACGTGCGCGAGCACGCGGTCCTGCAGTCCAAGGTGGTCGAGGGCCGGCAGGAACGGGGGGCGAAATTCGCGGAGTTGTTCGCCTTCGCCGAGCCGGTGCGGACCCTCCCGTCGAACCGTGTGCTGGCCCTGTTCCGCGGCCGCAAGGAAGGGGTTCTGCGCCTGGCGCTCGTTCTGCCGTCCGAGGCGGCGGCAGCCCCCCCGCCTTCGGCGACGGCGCCAACGCCTGAACTGCCGGCGGCTCCCGCGGACGACCAGGCGCCTCCCTCCGAAGGCGCGACTGCAGAAACGCCGGCGGCCGTGGCGCCGCCGCGGTCCCCGGAGCCGGTGCGGGAGCCGCCGAGCGTCCCCGAGCAGTTGATTGCCGCTCACTTCGGCATCAACAGCGATGGACGCCCCGGCGACGCGTGGCTGATCGACACCGTGCGCCGCGCGTGGAAGATGAAGATCTTCCCGTACGTGCAGGTGGAGATCGAAGGGCAGCTCCGGGAGCGCGCCGAGCGCGAAGTGATCCACCTCTACGCGCGCAGCCTGCGAGACCTGCTGATGGCGGCGCCGGCCGGGGCGCGGATGGTGATGGGACTCGAGCCGGGGCTCAGGACCGGCGTCAAGGCGGCGGTCGTCGACCCCGCGGGGACCGTGCTCGAAACGGTGACCGTGTTTCCGCACCAGCCGAAGAACGAGTGGGACCAGACGATCGACGCGCTCGCGGCGCTCATCGAGCGACACGGTGTCGAGATTGTCGGGATCGGCAACGGCACCGGGTCGCGCGAGACCGACCGGCTGCTGTCGGACCTGACGAAGCGTCGGCCCGAAGTGAAGTTCAGCAAGGTGATCATCTCGGAGGCGGGCGCCTCCTCGTATGCCTCGTCTCGACTCGGCGCCCGCGAACTGTCCGAGCTCGAAACGCCGCTGCGCGCGGCGGTGAGCGTCGGGCACCGGCTGCAGGATCCGCTCGCCGAATTGGCGAAGGTCGAGCCGCGCACCATCGGCGTGGGGCCCTACCAGCACGACGTGAACCAGGCGCACCTGTCGCGGGCTCTCGGCGCGGTGGTTGAAGACTGCGTGGCGGAGGTCGGGGTCGATCTGAACCTGGCCTCGTCCGCCCTGCTCGGGCGCGTGCCCGGGCTGTCGCACCGGCTGGCCGACAACGTCGTCGCCGTTCGCAGCACGGTGGGGCCGTTCCGCACGCGCGAGGAGATGAAGCGCGTGCCTGGCGTGAGCGAGCGGGCCTTCGAACAGGCCGCCGGGTTCCTGCGGGTGTACGGCGGCGATCAGCCGTTGGACGGCACCCGCATCCACCCCGAGTCGTACGGGCTCGCCCAGCGCATCGCGGACGCGGCAGGACGCCCGCTCGCGGAGGTCCTCGGCAACCCGGACGCCGTGGAAGGGCTGTTGCCGCAGCAGTTCGAGGGCGACGGGGTGGGGCTGCCGACGCTGATCGACATCTTCGATGAGTTGCGGGACCCGGGCAGGGATCCGAGACCGACCTTCCGGGTGGCCACCTTCAAGGAGGGCCTCGACGAGCTGACGGATCTCCGCCCGGGGATGATCCTCGAGGGCTTGGTGACCAACGTCGCGACGTTCGGCGCCTTCGTGGACATCGGCGTCCACCAGGACGGCCTGGTACACGTCTCCCGGCTCGCGGACCGCTTCGTCAAGGACCCCCACGAGGTGGTGAAGACCGGCGACATCGTCAGGGTGAAGGTCCTCGAGGTGGACGTGGAGCGCAAACGAATCGCGCTCACGATGCGGTTCGAGAAGAAGCCCGCCGCAGGCCTGCCCGCCCGGGCCGCCGCACCGAGACCGGCGCGCGAGCCGGGCGCCGGCGCCACTCGCCAGGCGCCTCGCAGGAAGCCGCAGCCGGCGCAGGCCGCCGCGCCGCGGCCGACGGGAAGCGAGACGGCCATGGCGGCTGCCTTCTCGCGCCTTTTGAAGCGGTCCTGACACGGTGATCTTCCGGATCGGCCTGCTCGTTCTCGCGCTGGCCGCCGCCTTCGTGCCGCTGCCCGCGCCGCTCGTCGAGGCGTGGTACGCCGGCCGCGTCTACCCATCCCTCCAGCCCGCCGTCACGGGACTCTCCAACCGGGTGCCCTTCGCCGTCTTCGACGTGCTGCTCGCGGCGGTCGTCGTCTGGATCGCTGCGACCGCGGTGCGAATCGTCCGCGGGCCGCGCAAGGGGAGCCGGCTGTCCGCGGCGTTCAGGGCCTCCGCCAACGTTGTCGCGCTCGCTGCGATCGTCTACCTGGCGTTCCTCCTGCTGTGGGGCCTGAACTACCGGCGCGTGCCGCTCGAACGGCGGATGGACTTCTCACGGTCGCGGGTGACGCCGGCAGCCGCGCGGTTGTTGGCTATGAAGGTCGTCGACCGCGTGAACTCGCTGCAGGGCCAGCTGCCACGCGCGTCCTGGCCCGACTGGGCCGGGACCGCGGACGCGCTGACGGGGCCCTTCTCGCGGGTCCAGCGGCAACTGGGCGCCGGCTGGGCGGCACGGCCGGGCGTGCCGAAGTGGTCGATCCTGTCGTTCTACTTCGAGCGCGCGGCGGTCGACGGCATGACCGACCCCTTCTTCCTCGAGGTCCTCGTCAACCGCTCCCTCCTGCCGTTCGAGCGACCGGCCGTGCTGGCACACGAGTGGGCTCACCTGGCAGGGTACGCCGGGGAGTCGGAAGCAAGCTTCGTCGGCTGGCTGTCGTGCCTGCAGGGGCCGCCAGCCGCGGAGTACAGCGCACACCTGTCGCTGCTCTGGCACTTGCTGCCCAGCCTCCCGGCCCCGGAACGCGAGACGATCACCCGGCGGCTGCACCAGGACGCAAGAGACGACCTGCGGGCGATTGCACGCCGCGTCGCATCCACCTCGCCGGCCGTCCGCAGGGTGGCGTGGCGCGCCTATGATGGATACTTGAAGGCGAACCGCGTGGAGGAGGGTGTGCGCAGCTACGGCCAGGCCGTTGACTTGATGCTTGGCACGCGGTTGAGCAACACCTGGATCCCGGCGCTCGCGCGTGTCCCTGGCCGGTAACCCCGAACGGCCCCGACCTTGTCCCTTGACTCCTGAATCCCGATTCCCGATTCCTGCTGCCATGCGCGCGATCATCTTCGACATGGACGGCGTGCTGCTCGACTCCGAGCCCCTGCACTTCGAGGCGACACGCGAACTGCTGGCCGAGCACGGGGTGTCGTACGCCCCTGCCGACGATGAGAACTTCTACGGGTGCACGGACCGGGACGTGTTCACAGCGCTGAAGGCACGCTACGGCCTGGCGGCGGCCGAGCGCGAGCTGGCGGAGGACTGGATTCAGCGGGTGGTGGCATTGCTGCCCGGGCGTGCCTCGCCGCTGGCCGGGGTGCCCGAGGTGCTGGTGCAGTTGCGTGCGCGGGGTGTCCGGCTTGCCCTCGCGTCCTCGTCGGCCCCGGCGATCGTCGAGACCACGCTCGCGGCGCTGCGCGTGAGCGGTTTCTTCGAGGTGAGGGTCTCGGGGCACGAGGTCGCCAACGGGAAGCCGTCGCCCGACATCTTCGTCGAGGCGTCCCGCAGGCTGGGCCTGGACGCCAGCGAATGCCTGGTCATCGAGGACTCGATGAACGGTCTTCGGGCGGCGCTGGCCGCGGGCATGCGGTGCGTGGTGGTCCCGTGCCCCTCGACCGCTCACCAGGACTTCGCGGGGGCGGCGGGGCGGATCGAGAGCCTCGAGGATCTGCCAGGGTGGATCGAGGCACTTGGCGATTGACCATAGAGACAATCGCCAACTGATCTACTTCTTCTCCAGCACTCCGCACGCCACGCGCGGACCGCCGCTGATGCCCGACTTCGACGCCCCGGTCACGCCCTGGTCCGGGTTCGCGTGGATGATCAGGGCGGTGCCGTCGGGGTCGAACACGCTGAGCGGTCCCTGCGCCAAGGTCACTCGTGTCGTCACGGCCGTGACCCGGGCATCGCCGCTGGCGTTCGCCTCGAGATTCGGCAGGTCGCCCATGTGGAACGGGTGGTTCATGTCCGGATCGGTATTGCCGAAGGGGCCGGGATCGAAGTGGCCGCCGGCGGACGTGAAGGCGGGCCCCTCGCACTTGCCGACGGCATGCAGGTGCATGCCGTGAAGGCCGGGCACGAGGCCCTTGACGGTGACCGTCACCTCGACCTTGCGGCCGGTCCCGTCGGCCAGTTCCCGGAACTCGGCGGTGCCACTGATGCCGGCGCCCGAGATCGTGGCGTGGGCCTGCCCGAGAGGTTGGCCTGACGAAGCGGAAGGCGCGGGTGGCTGCTGCGCGAGG
Organism: uncultured Acidobacteriota bacterium; assembly: GCA_963744445.1. GTDB lineage: Bacteria > Acidobacteriota > Vicinamibacteria > Vicinamibacterales > Fen-181 > CAVUTP01. Next base: position 444,493 of record CAVUTP010000002.1, on the reverse strand, counting down.
GCGGTGCCCGTCGCGACGGCAAAGAAGGCGGCTGCCAGGGCCATCGAAGTTTTCACGGTTGTCCTCCGGATCCCATCCATCTTACCGAGGAACTGCACGGTGAGAAAGGGGCGGCCCGCCCGCCGCCGGGGCCACGTCGATCCTGCGGCGCGGGCGGGAGCCTTGCGCTGCGCATCGGCTTGATGGGATGATGGAGCCGTGCGGTGGTTCCTCGCCCTGGCGCTTGTGCTGCACTTCACCGGCCTCCCGGCCGTCGGCGGGATGGTGTGCAGCGCGGCAGCGGCGGGCACCCACTCCTGCTGTGAGTCCGACTCGTCAGCGCAGCCGGGAGACCGCGTTTCCCCCCACTGCGGCTGCGCGATGACACCGGACGTCCCAGCCGAACACCGGCCGCCGCTCGTCACTGCCCCGGAATCACGGGACTCCGACTCGGCCGAACCCTCGCAGCACGCGGTCCTCGGCGCAGACCCGGTTCGCTGCGACCTGGCCGCGCGTGTCGCAACCACTCCGTTGTCCACGGCGACCGACTTCCTGTCGGGTGCCGGTTTCCGCTGCTGATCGCTCCTTCCCGGTTCTCGAATCCAGTTTTCCTGAAGAAGTAACTGGCAGTCTGCAGCTGCCAGGGGATCACACGTGATCACGCGCCGGCCGGTGCGGCTGGCGGGTGACCCGCGGCCCAGCCTGAAGCCTCGCCCTACGCCCGGCAGTGCGGGCGGCTGGCGGCTGGCAGCGGCGCGCGTGGTCCGGCTTGCCGCTGCGCGCGCTGCCCGCGGCGGATCGGACCGCCACGCCGCTCGACTCGCCTCGGGGCGTCCGAGCAGCGTCGAGGGATGCAGCGCGGCCCTACGGTGAAGGAGGATCTGTGTTCCGTCCGCGTCACTTGTCTCCACGGCGGTTGGCGGCCCGGGCGGCGGCCGCCGCCACGGTGTTTCTGACGTGTCTTGTCACAGCCGCCGCCGGCCAGCAGTCGACGGCCAGCGTCGCGTCCACGCCGGCGCCCGAACTCGAGACGCTCGTGATGCGCGCGCTCGAGCGAGCTCCGTCGATTGGCGCCCGGCGGGCGCGGCTGGCGGCCGCGGAGGCGGTCAGGCCTGCCGCAGGTCTCTTGCCCGACCCGATGGTGGAGTTCGAATACCGCGACGCGGGCTTTCCCCGGCAGACTTTCGGCTCCGACCCGATGTCGATGATTGGCGCCATGGTGCGCCAGCCGCTGCTGGCCGGCGCCCGTCGCACCGCGGCGCGTGCGGTCGCGGCGTCCGAGGTGCAGCAGCGGCGGGCGGAGGTGGGTGCGCTCGTCTCGGAGCTGACGGCCGCGGTGCGCGAGCAGTATGCCCGGCTCTACGCGGTGGATCGCGAGCGCGCCGTCCTCGGTGACGCGCTGCAGATTGCCGACCTGCTGTCCACCACCGCGTCGTCACGCTACGCGGCTGGCGAGTCGGACCAGGCCTCGGTCCTGAGAACACAGCTCGAAAGGACGCGCCTCGGTGAGCGGCTGACCGATCTGGAGGCTGAGCGGGCCGTGCTGGTTGCGGGCCTCAACCGCCTGACCGACGACCCGCCGGGAACCCCGGTCGGTGAAGTGACCGGGCTGCCCGATCTCCCAGCCCTCACTCTGCCTCTCGACTCGCTGCCCGACCTTGCCGCGACGGCAGCACCGGAGGTGGGCGTCAGGGAGTCGGAGGTTGCGCTGGCGAAAGAACGAATTGCGGCCGCCAGGGCGGAGTTGAAGACCAACCTCGAGCTCGGCGGCGGGTTGTACTGGCAGGGCAACACCGACCGGGTCGTCACCTTCACGCTCGGGATCGAACTGCCGTTCCGGCGCAGCCATCGGCAGGGCCCGATGATCGCGGCTTCCGAACGGGAGGCCGAGGCGGCGCGGCTGGAGTTGGCCGACGCCGCGGCTGCCGCGCGCACCGAGGCGGCGCAACTGGTGGCCGAAATCAGGCGGGCCGAAGCGCAGCTCGTGCGGTACCGGACGGGGCTGCTGCCGCAGTCCAGCGCGGCCCTCGACGCGGCGCGAGCCGGCTACCTGGGCGGGCGCGGGGAGTTCGCGGCCGCCCTCGACGAGTTCCGGCGCTGGACGGAGATCCGGGTGGAAATGGTGCGGCGCGAGGCTGCCCGCTTTACCGCGCTGGGGCGCCTGCACGCGCTGGTGAGCCGGCCGGGCCAAGAAGGGAAGCCTGCGGGCGGCGCCGAGCCCGCGCCGAAGGAGAACGAGCAATGAAACCGATCATCGTGTGCCTCCTCCTGCTCGGCGTCGCGCTTGCCGGTGGCTGCGCGCACTCGGAGGAGCCCGCCGCGGGCAAGAAGACGCTCTACACGTGCCCCATGCACCCCGAGTACGTCTCGGACCAGCCGGGCGATTGCCCGATCTGCGGGATGCGGCTGGTGCCGAAGGAGCAGGTGGGCCCGAAGCCGCCGGCTCCGGCAGCACAGGCCCCAAGAGCTGCCGATCCTCATGCGGGTCACTCGGCTGCAGCGCCTCCCTCCTCCGAAACCTCGGGCACTCGGGACGCCTCGGTCCCCAGGGTCCTCGACCTTGGCGCCAACCGGGCGTCGCTCGCGGGCATCCGCACGGTGGTTGCCGAGCGGGGACGCCTGGCGCAGCCGATCCGCGCCGTCGGCACCGTGGCGGTGGACGAAACCCGAGTGCGGCAGGTGACGACCAAGGTCGCCGGGTTCGTCGAGCGCCTGCACGTCAACGCGACCGGGCAGATGGTGACGGCAGGCGAGCCGTTGTTCGAGCTGTACTCCCCCGAGCTGCTCGCAAGCCAGGAGGAGTACCTGCGCGCCCGGCGCAGCGCGCAGGAGTTCGAGCAATCGGCCCTGCCGGAGGTACGGCGGGGCGGCGAGGAACTGGCAGCGGCCGCCAGGCGGCGGCTGGAGCTGTTCGACGTGCCAGCCGAATTCATCGAGCGCCTCGAGCGCGGGGGCCGCGCCCAGCGCACCGTGACCTTCAAGGCGCCGTTCGCGGGCTTCGTGACGGGCAAGAACGTGGTGGCGGGGCAGCGCATCGAGCCGGGGATGGACCTCCTCACGGTGACGGACCTTTCGCGGGTCTGGGTGATCGCCCAGGTCTACGAAGCCGAAGCGGCCCTCGCGCGGGCGGGGCGATCGGCGCGCGTCACGCTGCCGTTCGATCCGAGCGTCCGACTCGCCGGGCGAATCGGGTTCGTCTACCCGACGATGGACGCGGAGAGCCGGACGCTGCGCGTCCGCCTGGAATTCGCCAATCCTCGCGGTCAACTGAAGCCTGGGATGTACGTGAACGTCGAGCTCGATGCGGACGCCTCCAACGGGATCGTGGTCCCCGATTCCGCGATCCTCGAATCCGGCACCCGGCAGGTGGTCTTCGTCGAAACCGCTCCGGGGCAGTTCACCGCACGCGATGTCTCGGTCGGCCCGCGCGGCGACGGCAAGGCGCTGGTCCGCGAGGGGCTGTCCGAGGGCGAACGGGTCGCCGTTTCCGCCAACTTCCTGCTCGACTCGGAGTCGAAGCTGAGGCAGGTCCGATGATCGGGCGCATCATCGAGTTCTCCGCACGCAACCGGCTGCTCGTCCTGCTGGCGACGGCGGCGCTGGTCGCGGCGGCCGTGTCCATCCTGCGGGAGATCAGGCTCGACGCGCTGCCGGACCTCTCGGACACGCAGGTCATCATCTACTCGCGCTGGGACCGGTCTCCCGACATCATCGAGGACCAGGTCACCTACCCGATCACCAGCGCACTCCTCGGCGCGCCGAGGGTCAAGGCGGTCCGGGGCTACTCCGACTTCGGGTTCTCGTACGTCTACGTGATCTTCGAGGACGGCACGGATCTCTACTGGGCGAGGTCGCGCGTGATCGAGTACCTCTCCAAGATCCAGCCGAGGCTCCCGGAGGGCGTGAATACCGAGCTGGGACCCGACGCGACCGGGGTCGGCTGGGTCTACCAGTACGCGCTCGTGGACCGCAGTGGCCGCCTCGGCCCGGAGCAGCTGCGCTCGGTGCAGGACTGGACCCTCCGCTACGCCCTGCAGGCCGTGCCCGGCGTGGCGGAGGTCGCCTCGATTGGCGGGTTCGTGCGGCAGTACCAGGTGACGGTCGATCCCAACCGCCTCGCGGCCCTCAACGTGCCGCTCGACCAGGTCGTGGCCGCCATTCGCGACAGCAACAACGAGGTGGGCGGCCGCTTGATGGAGTTCGCCGGCGGCGAGTACATGGTGCGCGGCCGAGGCTACGCCCGGTCCCCGGCAGACCTCCAGTCCATCGTGCTCAAGGTGGCGCCGGGCGGCACACCGGTGCTCCTGAGAGACGTCGCGCGCGTGGAGATCGGCCCGGAGATGCGCCGGGGCATCGCCGACCTCGACGGTCTCGGCGACGCCGTCGGAGGGATCATCGTCATGCGGCATGGCGAGAACGCACTGAACGTGATCCGGCGCGTGCAGGCCCGCCTGCACGAACTGCAGCCGTCGCTGCCGGAGGGCGTGCAGGTGCTCACCACGTACGACCGCTCAGGCCTGATCGAGCGCGCCATCGATACCCTCCGCCACGAGCTGACCATCGAGATGATCATCGTCTCGCTGGTCATCCTCGTGTTCCTCTGGCACATCCCGTCGGCAATCGTGCCGATCGCGACGATCCCGATCTCTGTGCTGCTGGCGTTCATCCCGATGTACTACCTCGGGGTGACGGTGAACATCATGTCGCTCGCCGGCATTGCCATCTCGATCGGCGTGCTGGTGGACGGCGCGATCGTGGAGGTCGAGAACGCTTACAACAAGCTGCACCTCTGGCAGGCGGGCGGCAGGAAGGGCGACTTCCACGAGGTGCGCCTCGAGGCCCTCAAGGAGGTGGGCCCCTCGGTCTTCTTCTCGCTGCTCGTGATCGCCGTCGCGTTCCTGCCGATTTTTGCGCTGGTGGACCAGGAGGGGCGGCTCTTCAAGCCCCTGGCGTACTCCAAGAACCTCGCGATGGCCATCGCCGCCCTCCTGGCGATCACCCTCGATCCAGCCATGCGGATGCTCTTCACCCGCATGGACCCGTTCACCTTCCGCCCGCGGCTGGTCTCGTGGCTGTTCACGAAGACCCTCGTGGGCACGTATTACGCGGAGGAGCGCCACCCGATCAGCCGGGCCATCTTCCGTGTCTACGAGCCGGCCTGCCGCCTCGTCCTGCGCTACCCGAGAACCGTCATCGCCCTGGCCGCCGCCGCCGTCCTCGCGAGCTTGCCCGCGTACGCCCGCCTCGGATCGGAGTTCATGCCGACGCTGAACGAGGGCTCCATCCTGTACATGCCCACGACCTTGCCGGGTATCTCGGTAGGCCAGGCCGAGGCGCTGTTGAGGACGCAGGACCGGGTGCTCAAGTCCTTCCCGGAGGTCGAGCGCGTGATGGGCAAGGCCGGGCGCGCCGAGACCTCGACGGACCCCGCGCCGTTCTCGATGATGGAAACCACGGTCATCCTCAAGCCCGACGACCAGTGGCGGCCGGTGAAGCGGTGGTACTCGGACTGGGCGCCCGAGTGGGCGCAGCGCTCGCTGCTGCGCCCCCTCTGGCGCGACCGAATCACCTGGGACCAGCTGATAGACGAGATGGACCGCGCCCTGAAGATCCCAGGGCAGAGCAATGCCTGGACGATGCCGATCAAGGCGAGGATCGACATGTTGTCCACGGGCGTCCGCACCCCGGTCGGCATCAAGGTGTTCGGCTCGGATCTCACCGTGATCCAGCGCATCGGGATCGAGCTGGAGAGCCTCGTGCGGACGATCCCCGGCACGCGGAGCGTCTTTGCCGAGCGCGTCACCGGCGGCAACTTCGTCGACTTCACTCCCCGCCGGGACCAGCTCGCACGCTACGGGCTCACGGTCGGACAGCTGCAGATGGTGATCATGACCGCCGTGGGCGGCGAGAACGTCACGACGACGATTGAAGGCCGCGAGCGCTACCCGGTGAACGTCCGCTACCCCCGGGAACTACGCGACGACATGGGGCGGCTGCAGCGGATCCTGGTGCCGACGCCGGGCGGCGCGCAGGTGCCGCTCGGCCAATTGGCGGACATCCAGCTCATCGAGGGGCCCTCCATGATTCGCGACGAGAACGGCTTCATGGCTGGCTACGTGTTCGTGGACATCGTGGGCCGGGACGTCGGCGGGTACGTCGAGGAGGCCAAGCGCGTCGTGCGCGACCGGCTGGCGCTTCCCGCCGGGTACGTCCTCCTGTGGAGTGGCCAGTACGAGAACATGCTCCGCGTCCGGGAGCGGCTGAAGACCGTCGTGCCCATCACGCTCGGCCTGATCTTCGCGCTGCTCTACGCGAACACCCGCTCGGCCTTCAAGGCGGGCCTCGTGATGGCCGCCGTCCCGTTCTCCGCGATCGGCGCCATCTGGCTGTTCTACCTCCTCGACTACAACGTCTCGATTGCCGCGTGGGTGGGGATGATCGCGCTGCTCGGTCTCGACGCCGAGACGGGCGTCTTCATGCTCCTGTTCCTCGACCTGTCTTACGAGGACTACCGGAAGAGAGGGCAGCTGGCCACACGGGGCGGGTTGGACGAGGCCATCGTCCACGGCGCGGTCAAGCGGGCGAGGCCGAAGATGATGACCGTCGCCGCTGCTTTCATGGGACTGCTGCCCATCATGTGGTCCACCTCCGCGGGCGCCGACGTGATGAAACGGATCGCGGCCCCCATGATCGGCGGGCTGCTCACGTCGTTCGTGCTCGAACTGCTGGTCTATCCAGCGGCGTACAAGCTGTGGAAAGCCCGCGAACTGCGCCGCGAGCACTGGGCGGAGGCGGGAATCGGGCCGGGTTAGGGGGCCGGTGGACAGTGGTCAGTGGACAGTGGATCACGCTGCAGGGGGAGGTTCAGCCTAGCCTGAACGGTCGCTCAGCCGAGCTCGGCGAGCAGGGCGGCAGCCGTGGTGACGGCGCGAACGGGGTCGGCGCCAACTGCCGTTTCGTCGGACAGCACGATGCCCGCGTAGCCCCGGGCCAGGAGGTCGTGCACGTGGCACACCTCCGAACGCGTCGGTTCCGCATGGCCGGTGAGATGCTCGAGCACCTGGCCGGCCATGAGCACGGGCACCGGGAGGCGCCGGGGTTCGACGCTGGCGACGAAGCGGGCGAGACGGGCGGGGCCGAGCTGAGCGCCCAGGTCGCCGCGGCACACCCACACGACCTCCACCGCCGCCGAGATTGCCTCGAGGCGCTCGGCCGCCTCCACCCGTTCGATCTTCCCAATCACGACGCACCCCGGCACCTGCTTCCGGATCCACGACGCCTCGTCTCCGGTGCTCATGAAGGAGAAGGCGAAGGTGCGGACGCCGTGTTGCGCCGCCACGCCGCAGGCCTGTACGTCGGCCGTTGTGAGCCGGCCGAGGGTCACGGGGTGGGGCTCGACGTTCACGCCCTTTCGCGGAAGCAGCGTCCCGGCGGCCGCCGCCACAGCGGTCAGCCAGCCGGCTCCCACCTCCAGGATCTCGAAACGCAGGCGCGCATCGTCCACGCTCAGCATGTCGCCGCGGCGTGCCTGCTCGAACAGTTCGGGGTGGGGAAGCGGGAGGGCGCCAGAATCGTCGAGCGCAAACCGCAGCGGCGCCCGGGCGGCGATGGGGCGCGGTTCGAACGTGCCGAGACGCATTTTCGCGCCCTGGAGATCCACCACGACGGGGATGTCGGGACACGCGCCCCGCACGTCCGCGAGCGCCTCGCCGAGCGCGGCGGATGAGAGGTGCGATGCGTTGAGGCGGAAGGACGTTGCGCCGGCGGCGGCAATCTCGCGCGCGAGGAGGCTGGACGCGGGACCGAGCGTCACAACCAGTTGGCGCGGGCCGGGCACTCGTTCGTCGTTTGGAAGGAGGCGCATGTGGAAAGGGCCCATCACCGTGGTTCCCGGCAGCCGGCCCCCATCGGCTGACGAGAACGGCGGGCAATGGGCCGTTGCCCGCCATTGAGCAACGCCGATGCCATGGCCGCCCGTGGCGCGGCTGCGCGAATCACGCCGACACTGGACGGCCGCCGCCACCGCCGGGCGGCCGCGGTTCCGGGCTTCCGGCAGCATGCCGGAGTCCCGCCACGTTCGGCCCCTGGCGCTGCGGCAGCCGGCGGTGGGCCCGCGGCCTGCTCGTTGCCGTAGCGACATCCCGGAAGAATTGCACGAGCACGTCGGCATGCGCGTCGAACGTGAACGCGTTCCTGGCCCGCCGGGCGTTCTCTGCGAGGCGGTCCATCCGGCCGGGATCCGCCAGGAGGCTGGCGAGCTCGGTGATTTGAGTGAAGAACAGACCGATGTCCAGCTCACGGGCGACCCTCTGGGTTGCGACCGCGGCGCCCGTGTTATCACGCTGAATCACGGGGAGACCGGCCGCGGCGTACGTCGCCAGGCGGGCCGGGAGGTTCAGGTCGTCCCAGGTCGCGCGACGGATGTCTCCGGCGTTCTCGCTGCGGACGACGTGCAGCCACCCCGCATCGTACCGGGAGAACTCGCGGACCCAGCCGTCCTGGTCCACCTGCTCGTGCAGGTGGAGGTGCCCGGGGGCGAGACCCATGGCCCGGTCGATCCAGCCGAGCCACTGGCCGTGCGTGAAGTCGCCGTAGAAATGGAGATGGATGCCGGCGGCCGCCAGCGCACCAACCGTCTCGGGGTGCAGGCCGATGGGCCTGCCCGGCACCACCGTGTGTACTTCACCGTCGGCGTCGCTCAATCGGGGCGAGGGCGCCGCGTCGAACCATTCGCGCTTGGGCAGGTCGCCGTCGAGCACCAGTTCCAACGCCGGTCTCCGGCCGGGCGACAGGGCCGCGGCACACCAGTCGCGCATCTCCTCGCTGCAGTAGATCACCCCGTTGGCTTTGGAGTACAGGTCCTGCAGGACGGGCCACGTGCCCTTTTGCAGGCAGATGAACGGTCCGTCCTTGAAGTGCCAGACGAAAGGAATTCCGGCCTGCTCGGCGGCGGCGCGGACTTCCCCGCAGAAGGGGACTGCCTGCCAGTTGAGCAGCGCGTAGATCACGTCGGGGCGCAGTCGCAGCATTTCGCGGCGCCAGTCGCGCGAGTCGAGGTCCGTGACGTGCCCGAAGGGCAGCGGGCCAATCGTGTTGCACCAGTAGGGCCCGGGCATCCACGCGCCGTAGAGCGTGTGGCCGCGCTCCTCCAGTGCCAGCACCCGCTCGGCGTTGTATGCCAGTTCGCCGGCCAGCAGGACGCGAAGCCCGTCGGCGGCCGGCGGCGTGTCGGGCCGTTCGCGGAAGCGCCGGTAGCGGTCCTCTTCGTCGATGCGGTTGCCGACCGACGTATGGAACCGCAGCGGGCGGGCGATGCCGTAGCGCTGCCGATAGGCGTTGATGCCGCCTTCCGGCTCCCGGAGCAGTTTGTGCCGCTGCGCGGGGTGGTCCACCCACTCGCAGGTGACCAGGCCGGTCGGGGTCCCCGGTCCGCGGTGCCGCAGCGCGTTCCAGAACATCCAGTCCAGGTTGTCGGTCACCAGGTCGTCGCGGGTGAGCCAGCGCTCGGGCCCTGCCTGGTGCAGCACCTGCACCGCTTGCAGCCATCCGCCGCCGATCGCGCCCGCGGCCATCCGGTTGTAGCCGTGGCGCACGCCCGAGTAGGCGAACGCCGAACCGGGCGCGGCGGCAAGCGCGGCGAGCAGCGACGCCAGGTGCTCGGGGTAGTAGACGTCGTCGGACGGCAGGTACGCGATCAGACCCGAGCGGGCCTGGTCGAGGCCCGCGTTGACCGCCGCCCCGAAGCCACGATTCTCCGGAAGCCGCAGGACACGCACCCGCGGGTCGGAGAGGTAGGGCTGCAGCGCCCCTTCCGTGTCCGCATCCGGGCCGTCCACCACCACGATCAGCTCCCACGCTGCGAGGTGCTGCGCCAGGAGGGAGGCGATCGCGCGAGGAATGAACGCGGCCTGGCGATACGTCGGCATCACGACCGAGACGTCGGGGATCTCGCTCATGCTGTCCTCGGTTGAGGCAGTCAGCCGGCTGCGGCGAGGGGGGCGGCTGCGCGCCGGGCCGCCCGCTCGCAATGTGGGCAAACAGCGTCAGCGCCACCGAACGGTCGGCTCATCTCCTCGGGACGCCCGGCCGATGGACGCGCCCTACCCGAAAAAGGCAGGGGACCCCAGACGCAACGCAGGCTTGGCTGGGACGGTGCCGCCGGGCAGCCGTCCAAGAACCGTGCCGCGGTGACCGTCCAGTCGGCCAAGCGCCACGCTGAACCCGGGTTTGGTTCGAACGGGCCGGCGTTTTCGGCGGCTGCCGCGCCGTGTCAGCCCACGCGTCCGCTCGTCGCCGCTGCGATCTCGACAGGGCAAACTTGGGCGTCTGCCCTCCCTAGAGAAGGCCGTTGAATGGGAAGGGCGCGGACCCGGCGGGCTCCAACCGCCCGGCGCGCGCCCCTCTGGTTGAATGGCAGGGCCGGACGGCAACCCTCAGCGCGTTGCCTGTCGGCCGCGGGGCGACCCTTCAGGGTTGCCCGCTCACTTGGGGTCGATCGACACCAGCTCGACGTCGAACACGAGCATGCCCTTCGGCCGCCCATCCTGACCCTTATAGGCCAGCTTCTCGGGAATCCAGAACCGGCGCGTCTCGCCGGGGACCATCAGCTGCACGCCTTCGGTCCATCCCGCGATCACCTGGTCGAGCGGGAAGGTGGCCGGCTTGCCGCTCACCACCGAGCTGTCGAACATCTTGCCATCGGTCGTCCAGCCGCTGTAGTTCACCGTGACCGTGCTCGACTTCTTCGGGTGATCGGTGCCGCTGCCCGCCTTGATCACCTTGCTCGCCAAACCCGACTTGGTGACTTCCGCGTCGGCCGGCGCCGCCGCGACGTCGGGCGGTGTCCGCGGCCCCTGCTGGATCTCCACCAGCTCGATGTCGAAGCAAAGAGTCCCGGCCGGGCGGCCGGCGGCGCCATTGAACGCCAGCTTCTCGGGGACCCAGAACCGCCGCTTCTCGCCGGTGACCATCAGCTGCACGCCTTCGGTCCAGCCCGGGAGCACGCGATTCAGGCCGAACGTGCTTGGCCGGCCTCGCACGACCGTGCTGTCGAACACCTTCCCGTCGGCAGTCCACCCGGTGTAGTTGACAACGACCCTGTCGATGGCCTGCGGGTGCGCGGTGCCCGTGCCCGGGGACAACACCTTCGTGATCAAACCCGTCGAGGATTTCACGGCGTCGGCGGGAGGCGCCGCGACGTCGGCCGGCGCCGCGGGCGCCGCCGGGGTCTGCTGCTGCGAGAGTCCGACGCCGGGAAGGCACAGAGCGATCGCAGAGAAGGCCAGGAGAACGACGAATGTACGCATCAGAGGTTGACGAAACATAGACGCGTATCGTGTCACACCTGCACCCCCTCGTGCCAGCCTCACTCGTCCTCCGGCCTGCGGCGGCGTTCCTCCTTCTTGTTCACCGTGTTCGCGTCGAGGGCCCACATGCCGCGCCCGTGCGTCGCGATCACGATCACGTTGTCTCTCGGGTGTATGACCAGATCGTGGACGTACGCCGCGGGCAGGTTCGCGCCCAACACCGACCATGTCGCGCCGCTGTCGGTCGTCACGTACACGCCCGTGTCGGTCCCCACGTACAGAATCTTGCGGTCCACGGGGTCCTCGCGAATGACGTTCACGGGACCCATCGGGATGCCTGCGGCAATGCTCGCCCAGGTCTTGCCGAAATCTGTCGACCGCCAGACGTACGCGGTGAAGTCGTCGTCTCGCTTGCCGTTCTGCGTCGCGTAGACCGTGCCGAGATCGAAGGCGGAGGCGACGACCCTCGACACCCAGCGGCCTGGCGTCAGCCCTCCAGTGACGTCCGTCCACGTCTTGCCGCCGTCTCTCGTCACCTGCACTCGGCCATCGTCGGTTCCGGTGTAGATGAGCCCGAAACGCATCGGGGACTCGGAAATCGCGAAGATCGTGTGGTAGGGGATGTCCCCCTTCTCGGCCCTCGCGCCGTGCGTGAGGTCCGGGCTGATGGCCTCCCAGGTGTCGCCCCGGTCCCGCGACATCAGCAGTTGCTGCATCCCGTGGTAGACGATGGAGGGGTTGTGTGGCGAGAGGATGGTGGGCGCCAGCCACTCGCCGCGGAGCGGGCCTTCCTCCGGGTAGCGCGCCTGCAGGAGGCTCTTCTGATTCCGGGCGGCCGTGGAGAGATTCGACCGGCTCAGCGTACCGTAGAAGCCCGACGAGTACACGGTATTCGGGTCGGTCGGATCGATGGCGTGCGTCGAGCCTTCGCCGCCCGGTGCCCTCTCGAAGTCGGCGACGGGAATTCGGTCACGCCCGCGGGTGAGGTCAACCGGGCCCCTGAAGCTGCCGTGGTCCTGCATCGACCCGTACACGCGAAACGGTGACGCCGTGTCGTACGACACGTTGAAGAACTGCGCGAGCGGCAATGTCAGGCGGGAGTCCTTCCACGTGACGCCACGGTCGTAGGAGATCGCGAAGCCCTGGTCGAAGACGTTGACCAGGTAGTTGGAGTTCTGCGGGTCGATCCAGAGGCCGTGGTGGTCGCCGCCTGGCGTCTCGAGCACCTTGAACGTGCGGCCGCCGTCGGTGGAGACGTGGAGACGCACGCCCATGGTGTAGACGGTGTCGGGGTCGTTCGGATCCACCCGGATCTGCCCGAACACCCACCCGAACGTACCGGAGTGCCGCTCCATCAACTGCTTCTGCTCGGGCGTCAGGCCGCTCATCTGGGTCCAGGTCTCCCCCTTGTCGTCGGACCGGTAGACCGTGGCGCCCTTGATGAACCCGCTGGAGGGCAGGCCGTACGGATCGTTCCGTTCCTCCTCGGTGGGCTCCCGGGAGATCTCGTAGTTGTCCACGAAGGCATACACCACGTTCGGCCTGGTCAGGCACACGTCCAGCCCGATGCGGCCGCGCTTGTTGGCGGTGGGGAGCCCTTTGTTGATGGGCTTCCACGTTCTGCCGCCGTCCACGCTCTTGTGAACGCCGCTGCCGGTGTAGTCGGCGAACGTCCGCGGGTCGTTCCACTTGAGGCGCGTGCGCTGCCAGGTGGCCGCGTAGAGCGTGTTCGGGTCGGCCGGGTCCATGACCAGGTCGATCGCGCCGGTCTTCTCGTCTACCGAGAGCGCCTTCTGCCAGGTCTTGCCGCCGTCAGTGGTCTTGTAGACCCCGCGCTCGGCGTTGGTCGTCCACTCGTGGCCGGATGCCGCGACGTACACGATGTCCGGGTTGGCGGGGTGGATGATGATGCGCGGGATCGTGTAGGTGTCGGCGAGGCCCATGTGCTGCCAGTTCTGGCCGCCGTCCAGGGACTTGTAGACGCCGATGCCCGCCTGCGAGCTGCGGAAGATGTTCGCCTCGCCCGTCCCCATCCAGATGATGTTGGGCGCGGACGGGGCGATCGCGATGTCGCCGATCGCCGTGGACGGTCCCTGCTCGAAGACGGGCTGCCAGGTCGTGGCTTCGTTGTCGGTCTTCCAGAGGCCGCCGGAGGCCGTGGCCGCGTAGATGGTGTAGCTCTTCGCCCGCGGGGCGACAACCGCGATGTCGGTACAGCGGCCGCTCACGTTCTTCGGGCCCAGGAACTGCCACTTCAGGCCCTTGAACGGCGAGGCCGCGGTCATCGCCCGGTGCTGTTCGAGGCCTTTGATCCGGAGCCCCGGGTCGGTCGGCGCCGCGGGCGGCGACTGCGGTGCTGCGGCCGGCAGAGACTGGAAGGTGAGGCCAAGCCCGGCCATGAGGGCCAGGACGCAGAGCCAAAACCGACGCCTGTAAGCCATGCCAACCTCCAGGAAAGAGGGCCGGCGAATTGTAGCACTGCGATCGGTGGAGCTCAGCGTCGCGAGACGCGACGGCGCTCGTGAACGACGGCGGTCACCGGGCGTGAGGCTTCGCGGCGATCGCGGAGCCGGCGGCGGCCGGTGGAGAGGGCGCAGACGGGACACAGCAGGGCCGAGTCTTCGCGGGCGTCCGGGGAAAAGAGGTTCAATGGCGCCCAGCCGCTCGGGGGCAGGGAAGCCGCCGGCCCGACTTCGTGCAGGCGTTCGCAAAGGCTGCAGCGGGCGAGCATGCCGGCCGGCGGAGCAACGGGCGTGCCGCCGGAGCAGGGAATGGAGAATCAGGGAATGGAGAATTGAGAATGGAGGACGGGGAGAAATGGTGGCCAGGCCCAGAATTGAACTGGGGACACCCCGGTTTTCAGCCGAGTGCTCTACCAGCTGAGCTACCTGGCCACGTCGGAAGGACCGCGCGACGCGAACCCGAATTATAGCAGACGAGCCGGAGGAAACAACAACCGCTGCGATGACAGGTCAGTGGACCACGCTGTCCGCCGTGGTCCACTGTCCACTGGCCACCGTCGACTGGCCACTGATCCCTGGCCACTGTCCACTACACCCCCGCCGCCTCGTCCCGGCTCAATCCCAGCTCCTTGCGGACGCGGTCCTCGATGGCCTGCGCCATCTCGGGGTTGTCGCGGAGGAACTGCTTGGCGTTCTCGCGGCCCTGGCCCAGACGGTCGCCGTTGTAGGCGAACCAAGTCCCGCTCTTGTCCACGATCTTGCGGTCCACGGCCAGGTCGAGCAGGTCGCCCTTCGCGCGAGATGCCCTCGCCGTACAGGATGTCGAACTCGGCCTCCCGGAAGGGCGGCGCGACCTTGTTCTTCACGACCTTCACGCGGGTGCGCCCGCCGATGATCGACGTCGCCGTCCTTGATGCTCGCGATCCGCCGGATGTCGACGCGCACCGATGCGTAGAACTTCAGCGCGCGCCCGCCGGTCGTCGTCTCGGGGTTGCCGAACATCACGCCGATCTTCTCGCGGAGCTGGTTGATGAATACGAGGCACGTCTTCGACTTCGACACGACGCCGGTGAGCTTGCGGAGCGCCTGGGACATCAGGCGTGCCTGCAGGCCCATCTGCGCCTCGCCCATTTCGCCCTCGATCTCGGCGCGGGGCACCAGCGCGGCCACCGAATCCACCACCACGACGTCCACGCCGCCCGAGCGCACGAGGACCTCGACGATCTCGAGGGCCTGCTCCCCGTTGTCGGGCTGCGACACCAGCAGGTTCTCGAGGTCCACGCCCAGCTTCCTGGCGTAGGTGGCGTCGAGGGCGTGTTCGGCGTCCACGAACGCCGCCATGCCGCCCAGTTTCTGCGCCTGGGCGATGACCTGCAGTGCCAGCGTGGTCTTGCCCGACGACTCGGGTCCGAAGATCTCGACCACGCGCCCGCGGGGCACGCCGCCGATGCCGAGGGCGAAGTCGAGGCTGATCGAGCCGGTGGGGATGGCGTCAACGGGCAGGATCGCCCCCTTCACCCCGAGCCGCATGATCGACCCCTTGCCGAACTGCTTCTCGATCTGGCTCACGGCTACATCCAGGGCCTTGCTGCGTTCGTTGCGGTCGTCGGCGGCCATCACGGGCTCCTCTCAAGAAGACTCAGGTCTCAGGGCTGTTGCATTCTAAAGATGTGCCGGGGGGAAGTCAAGCGAAAGGTGCCGGGGCGATCTTCATAAACGATACGAACACAAAGGAGTTATGAGTCGGATCGACTTTCGCTTCAAACCCGCGGCTGGGCAGATTCTGCCACGGGCCCCTCGACCAGGCACGCAGGCCCTGCATCCCGCATCAGCCGCGAGGCCGCCGGACCAGCCAGGCGACGAGGGCCAGCGGGCCGAGGATGACGACCTCCCGGACCACCGCCGCCAGGTTGTGAGCGAAGAAGCCGGGCAGCCAGGTACTGGCGCGAGATGCCGGTGAACAGGTCGAGGCCGGAGTGGTGGAACCCGGGGTCGAAGGGCCAGAGCAGCATCACGCCGTACGGCGGCGTGCCGTCCTGGCCCAACCAGTCCAGGAGGGGGTGCGAGGCGTAGGCCAACGCGATTGCAAGGGCGAGGCGGAAGCTCCTCCCCCGGGTCGCGAGCCACGCGACGGCCAGGACCACGGCCACCGCGCCGACGCTGTGCGTGTACTGGCTGTGCGCTCCGACGAGCAGGTCGAGGTCGGGCAGGAGGCCGATGGTGGAGAACAGCGCGGCCTCATGCCACGGATAGCGGGTGTGGCCGAGGGACGATGACGGGGCGATGTCCGCTCCCGCGAACCCCGCGGCGACCGCCCCGAGGGCGTGGCCGACCGGGCTTGGCATCAGTCGCCCCGCGCCCGGCCGGGCGTGACGCGCAGTTCGCGGACCGCCTCGGTCCCCAGCAGCGCGCGCAGCTTGCCCAGGATCTCGCCCTGCGACCGGCGGACCTCCCTGCGCCACCCGGCGTCCGACACAGCCACCTCGACGGACGCCTCGCCCGACAGCCGGACGCTCGTCACGCGACCGATGGCCGGGCCGACGGCCAGGCGCCACGCGAACTCGAGCTTCTCCTGCGAAAGCGGTCCCTGCCGGAGCAGCCGCCGCACGGCGCCCGGGAGGAACGACTGAAGGGCTTCCATGGCGCGACCATTGTCGCACGACGGGGTCGGCCCTCTCCTTGACTGTCTAGGAGAGGCGTGGCAGTTTACTAGGCAGGCTAGGAGAGCGGCGCTCCCTTGCTCCGGGCCCATCGCCGCCTGACACGAATCACCATGACAAACCCACCGGCCGACCTTCTGCCCGGCACGCTCGACATGCTGATCCTCAAGGCCGTCTCGCTCGGGCCGCTGCACGGCTACGGCATCCTGCTCCGCATCGAGCAGGTGTCCGGCGACCGCCTGCAGATCGAGCAGGGGTCGCTCTACCCGGCGCTGTACCGGCTCGAGCGCCAGGACCTGATCGAGGCCGAGTGGGGGACGTCCGAGAACAACCGCCGGGCGAAGTACGACAAGCTGACGCCGGCTGGCCGGGCCCGCCTGCGGCGCGAGACGGAGCAGTGGCGCCGCCTCACCGACGCGGTGGCCGACGTGCTGAACGCGGTGCCGGGGGACGTGTGACGTGCCGAGGCGCCTGCGCCTGCTGCTGGGGCCCCTCGCCTGACCCGATCAGATTCGCGACGGCAGCCTGCGTCCTGCTGACGGCCGGAGTGGCGGGCAGCCTGGTGCCCCGCTGCGCGCGGCAGCAGTGGACCGGCCCGGACGCTCCGCAGCGACTGAGCCCAACGGGGGTCCTGTTACCATGGGGTGTGGACCTCATCCTTGCTTCAGCTTCCCCCCGCCGCGCCGAACTGCTGAGAGCGGCCGGCATCCCGTTCAGGGTCCAGTCCGTTGAAGTCGACGAGGCTCCCCGGCCCGGGGAGTCTCCGGGCTCCTACGTCGAGCGTGTCGCGGGAGACAAGGCGCGCGCACTCGTCTGCCGGGATTCCGGCACGCTGATTCTCGCCGCCGACACGACCGTCGTGGCTGAAGCCTCCATCCTGGGCAAGCCCGAGGACGATGCCGACGCCGTCCGAATGCTGGAAATGCTCTCGGGCTGCGACCATGAGGTGCTGACCGGCGTGGCCCTGCGTCGCGGTCCCGAACTGCTCACCCACGTAGAGCGCACCAGGGTGCGGTTCTTGCACCTGAGCGCGGAAGAGATAGCTTGGTACGTGGCCACCGGCGAGCCTCGCGGCAAGGCCGGCGCCTACGGCATCCAGGGCCTTGCATCCCGCTTCGTCGAACACATCTCCGGCTCGTATTCGAACGTCGTCGGCCTGCCCGTGGCGCAGGTGTATCAACTGCTCAGCAGGCTGGGGGCCGGCGCGGCGCTCCGCGTCGTAGTTGACCGACCCGCGGATCAGCGATAATCTTGAGGGAATTCCCGCGAAAGGTCCTATGAACCATAAGGCCGTGAAAATCGGACTGACCGTCGTCGTGCTGGGCGTGGCCCTGGGCGGGCTGTTGCGCGCGACGTTGAAGGAAGGCACGGAGTACTACAAGCACGTGGGCGAGATCTTCAGCGAGCAGTCGGCATGGGAGGGCAAGCGGCTCCAGCTCCACGGCTACGTCGTCAGGGATTCGATCCTCCGCAAGCGCGACTCGCTCGAATATCGCTTCAAGGTGACCGAGAAGGTCGGCGACGCCGAACGAATCATCGCGGCCAGCTACAGGGGTATCGTGCCAGACACGTTCGCGGACGACGCGGAGGTGGTGCTGAAGGGCACCCTCGAGGCCGGGGTCTTCAAAGTGTCGCCCAACGGCGTGATGGCGAAGTGTCCGTCGAAGTACGAGGCCAAGAAAGGCGCGGCCTCGCCCGGTGCTTGAGCGGCCCCGCGGGCGCCAGGGCCGTCCCGGTCCAACACCAAACCAGAACACCCGACCCCCCGACTGCAGCGACGGGCCGGCGCGCCCAGGGCGCCCGGCTGCCTCGGCTGTAGTCTGCGAGTGAATCATGGCTTCCCTTGGCACCTTTACGCTCCTCGCCGCATTCGTGGTTGCGGCCTACGCTGCCGCCGCGGCGGTGGCGGGGGCCAGGCGGGGATCCCGGGGCCTGGTGGACAGCGCGATCGGCGCCTTCCACCTGATCACCGGCCTCACGACCGTCGCCTCGGCGGTCATCGTCCACGCCTTCGTCACCGAGGATTACTCGGTCAAGTACGTCCACCACTACTCTGACGCCGTTCAGCCCTTCATCTACAAGCTGACGTCGTACTGGGGCGGGCTGGACGGCTCGATCCTGTTCTGGGTGTTCCTGCTGGCCGTGTTTGGCTCCATCGCCGTGCACGTGAACCGCGAGCGGCACCGCGAGCTGATGCCCTACATCGTGGCCATCATCTCGGTGGTGCAGATGTTCTTCCTGTTCCTGATGGTGCTCCACCGCAACCCCTTCGAGCAGTTCCTGCTCTCGGTGCCGGTGGAAGGGCGGGGACTCAACCCCCTGCTGCAGAACCCCTACATGGTCATCCACCCGCCGGCGCTGTACGTCGGCTTCGTCGGGATGACCATCCCCTTCGCGTTCGGCCTTGCCGCGCTGATTACCGGCAACCTCGACGATTCATGGCTCCGCGCGGTGCGGCGCTGGACCATGGTGAGCTGGCTCTTCCTGTCCTTCGGCCTCACGCTCGGGATGATCTGGGCGTACGAGGTGCTGGGGTGGGGCGGCTACTGGGGTTGGGATCCGGTCGAGAACGCGGGGCTGCTGCCGTGGCTCACCGCCACCGCGTTCCTGCACTCGGTGATGGTCCAGGAGCGGCGGGGCATGCTGAAGGTCTGGAACGTCACGCTCGTCGTCGTCACGTTCTTCCTCACGATCTTCGGCACGTTCATGACGCGGTCGGGAGTGGTGCAGTCGGTGCATGCCTTCGGCGAGGACCGTGAGCTGGCGTGGCTGTTCACCGGCTTCATGCTGGCGATCCTCACCGTGAGCTTCGGGTTCATCGTCTACCGGCTGCCGCTGCTCAGGGCGCGGCACGAGCTGGACTCGTGGGTGTCGCGAGAGGCGGCGTTCCTGGCCAATAACTGGGTGCTGCTGTTCGCGGCGCTGTTCGTGCTGTTTGCGACGATGTTTCCGACGATCAGCGAGGCGCTGACGGGCGAGCGCCTGACGGTCGGGCCGCCGTTCTTCAACAAGTGGATGCTGCCGATCGGCCTCATCCTCCTGTTCCTCACCGG
This sequence comes from uncultured Acidobacteriota bacterium, assembly GCA_963744445.1. Taxonomy (GTDB): domain Bacteria; phylum Acidobacteriota; class Vicinamibacteria; order Vicinamibacterales; family Fen-181; genus CAVUTP01. The sequence continues at coordinate 425,033 of CAVUTP010000002.1, read as the reverse complement.
TGTCGGGCCGTTGCTTGCCTGGCGCAAGTCCACCGTGATCAACCTGCGCGACCAGTTCCTGTGGTCGACGCTTGCCGGGGTGGCCACGCCGGTCGCCCTGGCGTTCGCCGGCGTCCCGTTCTGGCCGGCGGGGCTGTGTTTCGCGCTGTGCGCCTTCGTGACCGGCACGATCCTCCAGGAGTTCGTGCGGGGCGCGGGGGTGCGCCGTGGCGCGACCGGGACGGACTACCTGACGGCGATGATTGGCCTGGTCGCGCGGTCCAAGCGCCGGTACGGCGGGTACATCGTCCACCTGGGCATCGTCCTGATGATCTTCGGCTTCACCGGCGAGGCCTTCAAGGTGGACGAGCAGGTGCTGCTCAAGCCCGGCCAGCAGGCGCAGGTCGGCAAGTACGTGATCCGCAACGACGGTGTGCGGGTGACCGACGACGGGCAGAAGCAAATGGTGACGGGGCACCTCACGGTGTTCCGGAACGGGAAGGTGCTCGACAAGGCCTACCCCGGGCGCTGGTACTTCCGCAAGCACGAGCAGGAGCCGGTCACTCAGGTGGCCATCCGCCGCAGCGCCGCGGAGGACCTTTACATCGTGATGCCCGGCTTCGACCTGCAGGACCAGTCGCTGACGCTGCAGGTCGTCATCAACCCGCTGGTGGACTGGATCTGGGTCGGCTTCGGGTTGATGGCCTTCGGGTCGCTGCTCGCGCTTCTGCCCGAGCAGGTGTTCGCCTTCGCCGGCGTGAAGGCGCCACTCCCGGCGACCACGGCGATGATCCTCCTGATGCTGCTGTTCGCAGGAGGCCCGGTTGCCGCGCAGCACGTCGAGAACCCGGCCTTCAAGCCGGTCGAGCCCAGAAGCCCGGTGGAGAAGAGCCTCCACCGGTCCCTCATCTGCATGTGCGGCACGTGCGGCCGGCAGCTGGTGGGGGAGTGTACATGCGGCTACGCGGCGGAGATGCGCAGCGAGATTGCGGGCCTGGTGAAGATGGGCCTCACGCACGATCAGGTGCTCCAGTACCACATCAAGAAGTACGGGAGCCAGGAGCCGCTCGCGATGCCGATCGACAAGGGCTTCAACCGGCTGGCCTGGTTCCTCCCCTACGTGATGGGGGCCAGCGGCCTGGTCCTGATCGGCGTGGCGGCCCTCAAGTGGTCCCGGCGCCCCACGGCGGCTGCGGCCCGGTCGCAGGAGGCGCCCGCACCGGTGGATTCCGAACTGGAGAAGCGGCTGGACGATGAGCTCAGAGACCTCGACTAAGGCGCGCGAGCGCCGGCAGAACCGTAGGCGGCAGCCATCGCAGGCCGCGGCCCGCGATGGTGCCAGGCCTGAACAGGTTGCGGACGACGAGCCGGAACATCCGGAGGAACGCGTCGCTGGTTTTCAGCCGTGGCACCTGTTCCTCCTGGGCTCGCTGCTCGCCTCCACCTTCGCGGCCGCGATGATGCGGGGGACGACGCCGGCGAACGTCGTCTTCGTGTGCCTGACCGTGCTCGCCGCCGGCTGGGCTGCCTATATGTTCTACCGCACCCTGCAGCCGATCGTGGAGGAAGGCGCCGCCTCCGAGCCCGAGATGGTCGGGGGCCGCACGCGGGCTGCGCTGGAGCGTGAGAAGACGCTCGTGTTGCGGTCGATCAAGGAACTGGAGTTCGACCGGGCGATGGGCAAGGTGTCGGAGGCGGACTGCCAGGAGATGATCGGACGTCTGCGAGCACGCGCGGTGCGGTTGATCCGCCAGCTGGACACCGGCAGCGAGGCGTACCGGGAGCTGATTGAAAAGGAGCTGGCCGCTCGCCTTCAGGCTGGACAGCCGGCCGGGGGAGACCGGCGGGAGACGGCAGCCGGCGCGGCCGTGATCCTCGCCCTCACGCTCGGCATGCTGAGCCCGACATCGGTGTTCGCGCAGATGGGCGGGGTGGGCGGAGGAACCGGCATGCCGGACCCGAAAGCCATGTCCGGGATTCCGCTGCCCTCGGAGAACGTCCCGGTGGGCACCGTGACCGTTCGCCTGGTGCGCGGCCAGCTATCGAACACGATCTCCGGCCACCCGGTCGAGTTCAGCGTGGACACCCGGAAGCAGACGGTGAGCACGGACGAGTCCGGACGGGCGGCGCTCCCGAACGTGCCGGGGGGAGCGCTGGTGAAGGCCGTCGCCGTCGTCGACGGCGAGCGGCTGGAGTCGCAGGAGTTTCAGATGCCGCCGCAGTCTGGCGTGGCGATGCTGTTGGCCGCCACTGACAAGGGCGCAGCAGGACAGATGGCGAAGGAGGCGGTGCCGGGCACGGTCAGGCTTGGAGGGCAGTCGCGCATCGTGACGCAGTTCGACGATTCGGTGCTGCAGGTCTTCTACGTGCTCGAGATCGTCAACGCTGCCGGCACGCCGGTGAAGACCGCGGGGCCGATCGTCTTCGACATGCCGCCTGGCGCCAAGGGCACCACGGTGATCGAGGGTTCGACGCCGCTGGCGTTCGCGCGCGGCACGCAGGTCACGGTGGAGGGCCCGTTCGCGCCCGGGGCGACCTCGCTTCAGATTGCCTGCACGCTGCCGCAGTCCGGTGAGGCGACGATCGCCCTGAAGCTTCCGATCGGCCTCGACCAGGCGACGGTAGTGGCGGAGAAGGCCGGCGACATGGTGCTCACGTCGGCGCAATTGCCGAACGTGCGGGAGTCGGCCGACGGGGCCAAGCGCTTCCTGTTTGCGTCCGGACCCGGTCTCGCGGCGGGCCAGGTGCTGTCGTTCGAGCTCCAGGGCCTGCCGCACCACCCGCTCTGGCCCAGGAACCTGGCGCTCGTGCTGGCCGTGGTGATCCTTGGTGCCGGCGGGTGGGCCGCGTTCCGTCCCGGCGGCGCGCCCGGTCAAGTGCTGGCGCGGCGTCAGCTCGAAGGGCGCCGGGAGAAACTGTTCGAAGAGGCGGCGCGGCTCGACCGGCAGATTGCGGCTGGCACGCCCGACCAGGGACGGAAGGCTGCGAGGCGCGCCGAGATTGTCGCCGAACTCGAGAAGATTTACGGCGAGCTGGACACCGAGGCCGGTCCCGGGGACGACCAGGGGCTCGCCGCGTGAACGTCGACTTCGACGAGGTGGCTGTTCGTGACGTGTCTCGTCACTACGGCCGCCGGCGCGCCCTTGCCCGCGTTTCCCTGACGTGCCGGGCGGGGGAGGTGCTTGGACTGCTCGGTCCGAACGGGGCGGGGAAGTCCACGCTGCTCTCGATCCTGGCCACGCTGCTTTCGCCTTCCACCGGCAACGTCTCGTATGGCGGCCGAACGGCGGCCGACGCGGGGCCGGGCCTTCGCGCCCGCCTCGGGTTCCTCTCGCACGACCTCCACCTGTATCCCGAATTGACAGCCCGCGAGAACCTGGTGTTCTTCGCGCGCCTGTACGGCCTGCCGGGTGTCGAGGACCGCGTATCGTCGGCCCTCGCGCGTGCCGGGCTCGCGGCGCGGGCAGACGATGTCGTGACCGGCTTTTCGCGCGGCATGCGCCAGCGCCTGGCGCTCGAGCGCGCCCTGCTGCACGAACCGCGGCTGCTCCTGCTCGACGAACCGTTCACGGGCCTCGACGACGCGTCGGTGGCGGCGCTCGTCGCCCGGCTGAAGGAGATGCGTGCGGCGGGGCGGATCGTCGTCGTCGTCACCCACGATCTGGACGTCGCAGAGGCGTTGCTGGACAGGGTTGCGGTGCTCAAGGACGGCCGCCTGGTGGCCTTCGAGGACGCGCACGGGCGGATTCGGGAGCACTACCGGGCGCAGGTGGCAGGATAGGGACTACGGGCATTCGGGCATTTTGCACTCTGCATTTTGCACTCTGCATTCTATGTTTCTCCGCGTCGCCTGGCTCGTGATGCGCAAGGACCTGACCGTCGAGGTCAGGAGCCGCGAGATCCTGTACACGACGGCGTTCTTTGCCGTGTCGTGCGTGCTCGTCTTCGCGTTCGCTCTCGTGAAGGAGGGGCGGCCGCTCGAGGACGCGGCGGCGGGGATTCTCTGGATCTCGGTGGCGTTCTCCGGCACGCTCGCCCTGGGGCGGACGTTCGAGCGCGAGCGTCACGCCGAGACCCTGCGCGCGCTGATGCTGGCCCCGGCCCCGCGCCCGGCGATCTACGTCGGCAAGCTGCTCGGCATCGTCCTCCTGCTGCTCGTCGTCGAGGCCGTACTCGTCCCGCTCGTGGGGCTGCTGTTCCACGCGCCGCTCACGGCGCGTCCCCTGATGCTCGCCGCCCTGCTCGCCGCGGGCACCCTCGGGTTTGCAGCGGTGGGCACGCTGTTCGCGGCGATGCTCGTGCGCGCGCGGAGCCGCGACGTCCTCCTGCCCATCCTGCTCTACCCGATCACCATCCCGGTGATCATCGCCGGCGTGCGGGGCACCGCCGCCCTGTTCGAGACGCCGCCCGCCGACGGCCTGGCGGGGATGTGGGTGGCGCTTCTGCTGTTCTTTGATATCGTGTTCGTCACGCTGTCCCTGTGGACCTTCGAGCCGCTGATGACGGAGTAGCGGTCATGAACCGAGTCTTCCCAGTACTCGCCATCGTCGCCGCGGTGCTCTTCGCCGCCGCGCCCTTCATCGTCGCGCAGACGCCCAACGAGGCGACGATGGGGGTCGTGCAGAAGATCTTCTACTACCACGTGCCCGCGGCGATGGTCATGTTCATCGCGGCGTTCGTCTGCGGCATCGCCAGCGGGATGTACTTGTTCAAGAAGAACGAGACGGCCGACCGGCTGGCCAACGCGGCCGCGGAGCTTGCCGTGGTCTTCGGCCTGATCGTGCTGGTGACCGGGCCGCTGTGGGCCCGGAAGTCCTGGGGCGTCTGGTGGCAATGGGACGCCCGCATCACGTCCACGCTGCTGATGTGGATGATCTTCGTGGCCTACCTGCTCGTCCGGCGGTTCGGCGGGCCGGGGGCCGAGAAGCTGAGCGCGGCGCTGGCCGTGTTCGGCATGGCCAACGTGCCCTTCGTCTACATCTCGGTGAACATCTGGCGCACCATCCATCCGACCACCGCCGTGGTGCCGAAGCTGCCCGGCGGGATGAAGGGGCCGTTCTGGTTCTGCGCCGTCAGCTTCATGGTGCTCTTCGGCCTGCTGCTGGCGCTCCGCGCGAGGCTGGAGTTGCGGCGTGCCGAGTTGGACAAGCTGTACCTGCAGGCGGATGAGGAGTAGGCAGAATGCAGAATGCAAAACGCAGAATGCAGAATGCGCGGCGCCGGCTGGCGGTCCTCTTGATGCTGCTGACCATTGCGGCCGCCGTGGCGCCAGCGGCGGCGTTTGCGCAGCCCCCGCGCGATCCGCAGGAGGAGTTCGTCCCGGTGAAGGACCTGCCGCAGCAGGAGCAGCTGCCCGCCGCGCCGCTGCTGATTTCAGCGTACGCCTTCGTATGGGTGGCGCTGCTGGTGTACGTCTGGAGCGTGTGGCGCAGGCTGTTGAAGGTCGAGCGGGAGATGCGCGACCTCGCGGGACGGATCAAGTAGCACACAAGGGCAGTGGTCAGTGCCGTGGTTCACGCGTGATCTGGCCACGGGTCACCGGCCAGCTGTCCATTACGAGGAGCATCACCGTGGGCGAGATGGGCGCCGGGCACTTCCTCTACATCCCGGCCACGCTGTTCCTGGGGATGGTGATTGGCTGGATCTTCGGGTCGCGGGCGGCGCGCGACGCCTTCGCGGCGGAGTTGCGGCGCCGCGAGGAGCGCGAAGCCAGGAAACGCGAGGGCCGCTGAGCGGGACCCCCACTGCCCTGGATCCACGGTCGGAGCAGGCCTTCAGGCCTGCTCAACCCCGCGCTCACCGGCCGACCAGCAGCCGCTGCGCGAGCACCTTCGGGAGGCCGGCCGCAATGATGCGGTCGTGCGCCCGTTCGACCGGGTAGGCCGCGCGCGCCAGCGTCACCTCCCGCGTCGTCGTTTCGAGCATCGCGTAGGCCGCCCTTGCGTCGCCGTCGCGCGGCTGCCCCACCGATCCCGGGTTGATCAGGTATCGTCCGCCGTTCAGAAGCTGGATTGTGGGGTGATCGCCCGCACCCTGCACGACCACCTGCAACTCGCGCTCGGGCGACAGGGTGAGCGCCGCCGGCAGGTGGGTGTGTCCGAAGAAGCACGCCGGCCGCCGCGCGAACGTCAGTCCTTCCGCCGCGTCGGCGTCGGCGAAAATGTAGGTGTCTTCGTCGGCCGGCGATCCGTGGCAGATCTCGGTCAGGTCGTCCACGATCAGCGGGCCCGCGTCGAGGTTGAGCAGGTACGCGCGGTTTTCCTGCGTCAGGGCGCCGCGCGTCCAGTCGGCGGATTTCTGGGCCGTAGGGTTGAAGCCCTCCGCCGTCTCGAGGCCGGCCGCAACCTTGTCGTGATTCCCCCTGATGACCGCGTACGGATCAAGCCCCCTGATGCGCGCGATGACGCCGTTCGGGTCGGCGCCGTAGCCGACGAGATCGCCGAGCACCAGCAACCGGTCGAATGCCGGGGCCGCCGCCAGCACCGCTTCGAGCGCGTCGATGTTCGAGTGGATGTCGCTGAGAATGAGGTAGCGCATGCGCAAGTGGCCAGTGGTCGGTGGTCAGTGGTCAGCGAATCGGCGTGATCTACTGTCCAGCGCCCACTGTCCACTGTCCACTAGTATCCCAGCCAATCGAGGATCCGTTCAACGAGTTCTTCGACGGGCGCTCGGGAAGCGTCGAGCCGCAGGTGGGCCTGCAGGTAGGACAGCCGCCGGACCGCGTACAGTCCCTCGAACTGCTGACGGTCGGCAGCCAGTGGACGCCGGCCGTCGGCTGGGACCCGCTCGAGCGCGCGGTCGAACGGCAGGTCGAGCCAGATGGCTGCGCCGTCGGCGTTGATCAGCCGCCGGCTCTCGGGATCCGCGTACGTCCCGCCGCCCGTCGCCACCACGACGTGGCGCGGCGGCAGCAGTTGCCGAATCACTTCGCGTTCCGCGGCCCGGAAGTAGGGCTCTCCGCGCGCGGCGAAGATCTCGCTCACCGTCGAGCGCTCGCGGGTCTCGATGAGCGCGTCCACGTCCTCCACGCGCCATCCCAGGCGTTGTCCGAGCGCCCGGGCGAGCGTGCTCTTGCCGGCCCCCATGAACCCGACGAGGTAGATCTTGTCGGTTTTCATGGCCGATCGGTCGCGAGGGAGGCGAGCGTCTCGAAGAACCCGGGATAGGAGACATCCACCACACCCGCGCCGCGAATGAGCGAGGGGCCGCGAGCCCCGAGGGCCGCGACAGCGAACGCCATGGCCAGCCGGTGATCGCCAGCGGCGTCGGCCTCGCCGCCCGCCAGCCGATGCCGGCCGTCCACCGCGAAGCCGTCGGCGCTCTCCTCCGCCACGGCGCCCAGCGCCCGCAGACCCGTCACCAGCGACGTGATGCGGTCGCTCTCCTTGACGCGCAACTCGGCCGCCCCGCTCACCTCGATCTCGCCGCCGAACGTGGCGAGCGCGGCCAGGACGGGCAGTTCGTCGATCAGGGCGGGCACGTCGGCCGGGCCGACACGGAGGCGCACGGGGCCCGCGTGACGCACCCGAACGCGGCCCGCAGGCTCTCTTCCCGCGATGCCGTCTGCTTCGGCGTCGGTCTCTATCTCGACGCCTGCCCGCCGGAGCACGTCGAGGAGCGACGTCCGCGTGGGATTGAGGCCGACCCCCTCCACTTCGACCATTCCGTCCGGCACACCGGCGGCAGCCGCCAACCAGAAAGCCGCGGACGAGAAATCGCCGGGAATTTCGGTGTCGACGGGAACGAGGGCCTGCCCCCCCCGGATCCTCGTGCACAGCGCGGAGACCTTCACCGCCGCCCCGAACTGCACCAGGGCGCGCTCGGTGTGGTCCCGCGTTTGGACTGTTTCGCTCACCGAAGTCTCCCCCTCGGCCGTGAGGCCGGCCAGCAGGACGGCGCTCTTGACCTGCGCGCTGGGAACCTCGGTCGTGTAGGCAATGCCGCGCAGGCGCCCGCCCGACACGGTCATCGGAAGCCCTCCGGCAGACAGTTCAACGCGCGCACCCATCAGTTCCAGTGGGCGGGCCACGCGGCGCATGGGTCGCCGGCGCAGCGACGCATCGCCCGTGAGGGTGGCCGAGAACGGGTGTCCGGCGAGGATTCCGGCGAGCAGGCGCGTGGTGGTCCCGGAATTGGCCGCGTCGAGGGGGCCCGCCGGGGAACTCAAATTCCCCAGACCACGTCCGATAAGGGTGAGGGTAGAGCCGCTCGACGCGGCGTCCACCCCAAGGGCCCGGAGGCACGCTACGGTTGCGCGGCAGTCGGCGCCCGGGGCGACCCCCCGGACCAGGGAACGTCCCGACGCCACGGCGGCCAGGATCGCCACCCGGTGGGTGATCGACTTGTCTCCGGGCACGCGAACCCGGCCCCCAAACCGCCGGGCCGGCGCGACCCGGACGTCCCCTGGCAGTGGCATGGAGCGCACTATAACATCCCGGGGGTGGCCATGTCGGCGCTGGACCGTATTCTGCCGCCTGTGTTACTTTGTGCGGACCCGGCTCCCCGGTTGACTCCCACTGGTTCGCGCATGCCCGACACCGGTCACACCGTTCGCCTCGAGCTCCCGAGCCTCTTCGAGATGATCGATCTCGCCCAGGCGGTGAGCGACCAGCTCACGAAACTGCTCGGCCTCGACGAAGACGCGCAGCACTGGGTGGGCGTTTCGGTTCGCGAGTCGGTCATCAACGCCGTCAAGCATGGCAACCGCTACGACCCGGCAAAACAGGTGTTCGTGGAGTTCACGGTGCGGCCGCGGGAATCGCCCAACGAGCTGCAGGTCCTCGTGCGGGACCAGGGGGAAGGGTTCGATCCCGAGGAGCTTGCCGACCCCCTGGCCCCAGAGAACGTCCTGAAGGCCAGCGGCCGCGGCATCTTCTTCATGCGCAGCTTCATGGACGACGTCCAGATCCGCCGCGCGGAGCAGGGCGGAATGGAGGTCATGATGCTGAAGCGATTCACACGCCCCACGCCGGAGACCACGTCTGGCTGACCCCCTCTTCCTCGCGACCGCCGTCGAAGCGGTCCTCCGCGCCGGCGAGATACAACTCGCCGGCTTCGGGGCCGACCTCCATGTCGAGAAAAAGGGCCCCATCGACCTCGTGACGGAGGTCGATCTGGCCGTCGAGCGCATGTTTCGGGCGCTCGTCGCCGAACGCTTCCCGGACCACCAGGTCGTGGCCGAGGAGCTGGGCGGCAACGAGCCGGTGCGCGCGCGGCATTGCTGGGTGTTCGATCCGCTGGACGGCACCAACAACTTCGCTCACGGGCTGCCGATCTTCTGCTCCTCGCTCGCCCTGGAAATCGATGGCCAGGCGGAGGTGGCGGCTGTCTACGACCCGACCCGCAAGGAGCTGTTCACCGCCGAGCGTGGCGCCGGGGCTTACCTCAATGGCGTGCCGTTGCGGGTGTCGAGCGCCGAGCGCTTGATTGACAGCATGCTGGTGACGGGGTTCTCCTACAACGTTCACGAGGCGGGCGAGATGCTCGTGAGCCTCTTTGCCGCCTTCCTCGCCAAGGCCCAGGCCGTGAGACGCCTGGGATCGGCGGCCCTGGACCTGTGCTACGTCGCGGCCGGGCGGTTCGAGGGCTTCTGGGAGCAGCATCTCAAGCCATGGGACCTGGCGGCCGGCGCGCTCCTCGTCCAGGAAGCCGGGGGGCGGGTGACGGGGATGGACGGCCACCCGCTCGACAGCCGTCGCGGCCACGTCGTGGCGGCCAATCCGGCCGTGCATGGGGCGATGCTCGCCACGATTGCCTCCTGGCAAGAGACCAGGAACGCCGGCAGGCTCGGCTGACCCCCAAACAGGACAGCTGGCCGGTTTTCGCGGATTTGCACCCAAAAGCCCGGAACGGCACCTGGCACCGTTCCTGCTCGCACCCGAACCAAACGCGCGGTCGTCGGGGCGGCACCTGCCGGCTGAGCCACCGCGCCTACATCCAGGAGACTTCCTCATGTTCCGTCACGCTGCCCGTGCCGTCGTGGTCGTACTGGCCCTGGTGCTGCTGGCGCCGGCCGTCGCGTCCGCGCAGCAGTTGGTCTCGTTCAACATCGGGTACTTCGCAGTGAAGGGCGAAGACGGCCGGGCGGACGGGGACGCGCTCGTCGCAAACCGCAGCTTCCACATCTTCGACATCGACGAGTTCAGCGGCTTCACGTTCGGCGGCGAGTGGCTGTTTCCGGTTGGCGAGTTCGTCGAGGTTGGCGCGGGCGTCGGTTACTACCAGAGGACGGTGCCGAGCATCTACGCCGACCTGGTGAACGACAATGGCGCCGAGATCGCCCAGGAGTTCAAGCTGCGGGTGATCCCGATCAGCGCAACCGTCCGCTTCCTGCCGCTCGGGGCGCGTTCGGCCATCCAGCCCTACGTCGGTGCGGGCCTCGGCATCCTTCCCTGGCGTTACAGCGAGACCGGTGAGTTCGTCGATCCCGACTTCAACATCTTCCGCGGCAACTTCGTCGAGTCTGGCACGGCCCTCGGTCCCTTGGTCTTCGGCGGCGTCCGGTTCCCGATCGGCCCGGCGTTCACGCTGGGCGGGGAGGTGCGGTGGCAGCGCGCAGAAGGCGAGTTCGACGAACCCGCCAATTTCAATGGCGACCGCATCGACCTCGGGGGCTTCACCTGGCAGGCGACGCTGGGGTTCCGGTTCTAGCAAGCTAGGGGCTAGGGACGGGCTAGGGGGGGGTAGGGGCTAGGGGAAAGGCCGTGGGGAGCGCTCTCGTTCCCTACGGCTTTTTCATTCGGCGGTACAGCGCCACGCCCCCGCCCTCCGCGACCCTCTCGAAGTGCTCCAGGAAGCGTTTCGGATCCTCGGCCGCCCGCACGGACAGGACGTCCCCGCCCTCGGCCCGTTCCTCGGCCAGGATCCAGCCGGCATGCGCGTAGGGGTGCTCCAGCGCCGCGTTCCAGATCACGTCGTTGCCCTCGTGGATGAAGTCCCTGATCCGAAAACCCGCGGCCGACAGCTCGTGAACGTAATGGGAGAGCGACCCGAAGCTGACGAGGACTTTCTCGCCGTGCCGGTGCCGGGTCAGGTAGCTCGTGACCTTCTCGCGCCGCTCGATGCCGTTCGGCCGGTCCAACTGCGCTTCGAGGACCATCGGCGCCTGCGGGTTGAAGGGGCGCGCCTGCCACCCCAGGACCCCGGCCAGCACGATGGCCGCAGCCCATCCCGCCCTGCGAGGCAGCATCCCGATACCGGCGCCGCTCCAGACCGCTAGCGCAGGCAGCAGTGGCACCATGTAGCGAATGCGGAACGGGTGCCCCTCGAAGAAAGCGTACCAGGGGAGGGCGGCGGTGGCGGCCAGTGCCACCACCAGCAACGCGGTTGACCGCCGCCGCGAGACGAGGGCCGTGACGCCAATGACAAGGGCGCCGGCCACCGCGAACAACAGCACGCCGTAGCCATTGAGCACGTGCGTGCCCCACCACACCGATCCCATCGCCTTGAACGGCCGTCCCAGGTCCGGGTTGTCTGCCACGAAGAAGCCGCCGGTGACAAACCAGGCGCCCGTGCTCAGGCGGCTCTGGACGAGGAACGCGAGCACGGCGACCACGGGGTACGCGGCCAGCCGCACCACGTGGCTGAGCGCCTGTCGCACCTCCTGGCCCTTTCGCCAGAGGACGAAGGCAGACAGTCCAAGAACCGCCGCCGTGACCGGCCAGGCCTCGTACCGGGTGAGACATGCAGCAACGATCGCGACGCCGGCGAGATTCAGGCGTCGAGGGACGGGGTCCTCGATCCAATCGAGCACCAGCGCGGCCGCGAGCGTCGTCAGGCCGAGCAGCAGCGCCTCCGTCATCGGCGTGGCTTGGAGGTACAACAGGTCGGCGCTGGAGACCATCACGAGGCCGGAGGCGGCGGCTCCCAAGGCCGACCCCGTGAGGCGCAAGACGACACGCGCGCAGGACCACCCGGCCAGGCCGAACGACAGGATCGAGATGACCACGCCGGAGAAGCCGGTCCGGTAGAATGCGTCGATCTGCACCGGCAGGAGGTTCAGCAGGTGCGGCAGGGGCAGCCACACGCCGCCGACCTGCTTCCAGCCGGGCGTGAGGCTGTCGAGCACGCGCCGGGCCACGACGAGGTGGGCCTTGGCATCGTAATGGCTCAGGGTGAGGCCGAGGCCGGAGTAGTACCAGGCGGCGGCGGAACCGAGGAACACCATGGCCAGCGCGATGGCCAATGGAACTCCGCGTAAGAGTCGAGCGGACGCGGTCCCCGGGTCGGCTATAATGTCGGGCTTCGTTGTGGTCAAGCGGTCGGGCCGGCTTGTTGGAATCACGGGTCCCCTGACAAGTGGTGGTTGGGATGGCAGTTCCGGTCAACTCTAGCGTACTTCGCCTTGCGGGCAAGGCTCCCGTCGGCTCGCCTGGACGTCGGCCATGAAGGGCCTTGTTTCCTGGGCGCAGGGGATTGTCCTGGCCTTCGGCGGCCCGGGGCTGCTGCTGATCTCCTTCCTGGACTCCTCGTTCCTCTCGTTCCCCGAGCTCGTGGACGTGCTGGTGGTGTGGCTCACCCTGCGGAACCCGTCCCTGCTGGTTTATTACGCGGGAATCGGGGCGCTCGGGTCGCTGCTTGGCAGCCTCGTCCTCTACTGGCTGGGACGGAAGGGCGGGGAGGCGTTCATGCGGAGGCGGTTCCACGACCGGCACGTGGACCGTGGCCTGGAGACCTTCCAGCGCTGGGGCGTCCTCGCGCTGTTCGTGCCCTCGCTGCTGCCGCCGCCGACCCCGTTCAAGCTCTTCGTGCTCTCGGCCGGGGTAGCGGGGGTCAGCACTGCCCGGTTCGTGCTGGCGGTCACCCTGGGACGCTTCGTCCGCTACGGCGGGGAGGCGCTGCTGGCCGTGTGGTTTGGCGAACAGGTGGTGCTTTACATCATGGACCACGGCCTGGAGGCGGGGATCGCCCTGGGCCTGCTGGCCGCCGCGGGCGCCGCGCTGTACGTGTTCAGGGCCCGCCGCCGGGCTCGAGGTGAGAGTGGGGTATAATTCTCTGCCGTTGATGACGCCCGAGATCTCCATCATCATCCCGATCAAGAACGAGTCGGAGAACCTCCAGCGGCTGCACCAGGAACTCACCGCGAGCCTGGAACCGGTCGGCAGGCCGTACGAGCTGATCTTCATCGAGGATGGCAGCACGGACGAAAGCTTCGAGCTCCTGGCGAAGCTCCAGGCGACCGATCCGCGCGTCCGGGTCATCCGCTTCCGTCGGAACTTCGGCCAGACGGCCGCCTTTGCCGCCGGATTCGCCTTTGCCCGCGGCCGCTACATCGTCACCTCCGACGGCGACCTTCAGAACGACCCTGCCGATATTCCGGCCATGGTCGAGCGCCTGGAGCAGGGCGTCGACATCGTGTGCGGGTGGCGGAAGGACAGGAAAGACCCGTTCTTTTCGCGCCGGCTGCCGTCGATGATGGCCAACCGCCTGATCTCGGTCGCCACCGGCGTCGCGCTGCACGATTACGGCTGCTCGCTGAAGGTGTTCCGCTCCGAGGTGGTGAAGCCCCTGAAGCTCTACGGGGAGATGCACCGGTTCCTGCCCGCCATCGCGAGCGAAATGGGGGTGCGGATCGAGGAGGTGGTGGTGAACCACCGCCCCCGCGTGCACGGGCGATCCAAGTACGGGATCTCGCGCACCATTCGCGTGATCCTCGACCTGCTCACCGTGAAGTTCCTCCTGAGCTACTCGACCAGGCCCCTCCAGATCTTCGGCCTCATCGGGGGCGCGATGGGTGGACTGGGAGCCCTGATCACCGGTTGGCTGGCGATCCAACGGCTGTTCATGTACCAGTCGATCGGCAACCGGCCGATGCTGCTGTTCGGGATCCTGCTGATTTTCACCGGCGTGCAGCTCGTAACGCTCGGCCTGCTGGCGGAGTTGCAGTCCCGGACGTACCACGAGTCGCAGGACAAGCCGATATACGTGATCAGGGACGTGCTGGAAACCGTGGGCGAGCCGGCGAAGCCGGTGCACGCGAGGCGAGGGTAGACATCGATGCGAAGCGACAGGAACTGCACGCTGCTGGCGGCCCTCGCGCTGCTCGGGATCATGACGGCGGGCTGCGGCGGCGACGAGGGTGGCGGCAATCCGGTGGGGCCCGGCAAGACGTGGACGCTCACGGTCAGCGTCGCGAGCGAGCAGAAACAGCCGATCCGCAATGCCACGGTGAAAATCCTGGACGGTCCGGACGCGTCGAAGACGGCGACCACGGACGATTCCGGCACGGCGGTCATGTACACCGTGAAGGAGGGCTCGTTCTCGCTCGAAGTCACCGCGCAGGAGTACTACCGGTCCACCTCCTCGGTCTCGCTCACGACATCCACCACGGTCTCGGTGTCCATGAAGGAGCGGAACAAGGCGCCGGCGCTCTCGTCGCTGGTGGCCCAGGGGCGGCAGGTCTCGCAGCCCCCGAACATGGGCGACCTCGGCCAGCAGCTCGATGTCACCGCCAGCGTGACCGACGCCGAGACCCCGGTGACCAGCCTCACCTTCGCCTGGACCGCCGACATGGGAACGGTCAGCGGGACGGGACCCAAGGTGCAATGGAACGCCCCTTCCTCTGGTTCCGCCCCGATGACCGCCACCATTGGCGTCACGATTACCGAGAAGTTCAGCGCCCCCGGCTCGACGGTCGTGGAGGAGAACGTCACCAAGGGCGAGGTGAAGGTGAACGTCCACGAGTCCGTCAAGGAAGCGGGGGCCGTTGCCCGGAACTTCCTGCTCGATTTCTCGGATTCGTCGATCCCGGCGTCAACCGTCGTCTCCCGGCACTTCTCGACCAGCTCCCGTTGCACCGACGGGCGGTACGCCGAATTGGGGGACACTTCGACGAACCGCACGGACTACCTCATCCTCTCCTCCAGCATCGGGCAGCCCACGACGCAGATTCACTACAACAGCCTGGCTCCTTTTAGAGCCCGTCCAGGAGACGCCTGGATCAGCATCCCATGCGGGTGGACGTCTCGCGGCATCAACCCCGCCAAGACGGACGAGTACAACAAGACGATGGTCTCCAAGGGGACCTGCTATCTCACCGCGGTGTACGACGTGAACCGGTGGGCCTTGTGCTGGAGCGAGTGGGAGTCGTCGCCAACAGCCTCCGGGCTCCAGCCGAAGACGTTCATGAGGTAGGGCGGGCCTGGCAATCGTGTACCTGGCAATTGCCAAGTGGTGCGCTTACTACCCCGCCTTCTCAGTCCAGAATTCCCGATCCCCGCTGTCGATGTCGTTCAGGCGATCGCCCCGCAGGACCTTCTCGGCCATGGTCAGGCCCTGGCCGATCGAGTGGTCCATGTTGTTGTACCAGAACCGCCCGCAGCGGCCCGCCAGCAGCAGGTTGGTGTAGCGCCCCAGGGCATGCAGGTTCTTGGTCAGCTGGGCGTTGTAGTCCAGCGTGTAGATCGGGTAGGTGTTGGGCACGCGTTCGATGTGCACGTCGCGCACGCGATCGACCCCGCCAATCGCGCGGCTCGCGGCGAGATCGCGGACGACTTGGTCGGTCCAGCGCTCCGGATGCTGCCAGCGTTCGTCGCCCTGCCGGCACGTCAGCTCCACGCACGCGCTGCTTGTGCCCTCGGGCGCCATGGTCCTGGCGAAGGCCAATGGAGCCGAGATTCGGCTGAAGACCTCGTCCCCGCCGAAGTACGTCCACTGGAAGTCGAGGTGCAGCGGTTCGTCGAGGATCATGTTGTAGAAGATCGTCGAGAGGAAGCCGAGGGAAATCCCCTCGATGCCGACGAACCGGTTGAGGTCAGTCAGCGGGGCCGTCCACACCAGGTTCTCGCAGGCGATGCGTTCGCCCGCCACGTGGATGGCCTCGACGCGCCGGTCGATCGCCTCGACGCCCGACACCGCCTGACCCAGAATGACTCGGCCGCCACGCTTCACAATTCCCTCGGTCAGCTTCTCCGAGAACCGGCCGACACCCGTCGGGGGGTAGAGGAAGGTCGTCTCCACCGGCTTGGGCATCAGCGTGTTGCGCAGCAGCGTCCAGAGGTTGTCGGCCGCGGCACGCTTGTCGATCACCGCGCGGTTCACGCCGGCGCGGCCCCAGTCGCGGTGCAGGTCGGCGGGGGAGTGGAAGAGGAACTTCTCGGTGTACGGCTTGAAAAAGATGTTGTACAGCGTTCGACCGTACTTGTTGACGACGTCCGCCTCGAAGGATTCGCCGTCTACGCGTTCTCGCAGAAGAAGGTCCCGCGCGCCCCGCACCATCAGCGTGGGGGGCATCGACACCAGGATCGAGGGGCGCAGCGGCCACTCGTGGAACTTGCCGAACATCCGGACGCCGCTGCGGCGGGGGATTTCGATGGCCTCGCTGCCGAGGATTGCCTGGACGAACGAGCCCACCCTCGCGTTCTCCGTGTGGAACCGGTGCGGGCCGATGTCGAAGTGGAAGTCGCCGTAGTGCCACGACCTCGCCAGGCCGCCCAGCGTCGTCTCCCGTTCCACGACGGTTACGTGGTAGCCCCGTTCGCTGAGTTTGTAACCAATGGTCAGGCCGGCCACGCCGGCGCCGACAATAGTGACTGACGGCATCAAGATAAGGTCCGGATCAAAAGAAGCGGCGGCCCCGCGAGCGGGCGAGGCCCGTCGAAGGCAGGACGGGCTCAATTCTATCAGGGCGGGTCCCGCTGGGGAACAGCCAGCCCGACTGCTCCCCGACGCGGCCAGCCATCACCGAGAGCCGCCGGCGACCGCGTAGATCGTCACGGTGGCGTTCCGGAAAACGGGCGGGAACAGTTCGGGGTGGGTGTCGAACTTGGCAAGGGACTCCGGCGGAAACGCGTCCCGCTCGACGTGGTCCACGTAAAGGTAGTCGATGCCCAGCCGCCGCGCGATCGTCCAGGCCTCCGTCGTGTCCGCCGTCCCGTAGATGGTGCGCACCTGCTTTGCGGCCTCCTCGCGGTAAGGCATGGCCACCAGGGAGATCGGAAGGCCGGCCGCCATGCGCCGCTCGGCGAAGCTGGGAATGTGCGTCCAGGAGGCGCGCCCGCGGCTCGTCGGCTCTGCCTGCACGACGGCATCGCGCGGCGTGGCCCGCCGGATCCACTCGTAGGCCGTCTGTTCGTCCGGGCTCACCCGTACTGTCCACGGGAATCCGGCTCCCATGTTCCGATTGTCGATGTCCTGCGCGTTGAACGCGTCGATCACCGTGGTGGGAAGGCCCACGGCAAAGGCACAGGCGAGCAGCAGGGCGGCCGGTGCACGCCTGCCAGCCCGTTCCCACGACCAGGAGATGAAGAGGGCCGCAAGGCTCGGGAGGCAGACGAGCATGATCTGTCCCGCCCGCCATCCGACCCACACCGGGTCCGTCCTGGCGAGGCTGACGAGATAGAACAGCGCGAGGCCCACCGACATGCCGGCGAGCGCGGGCAGCATCCGGCGCCGGTGCCCTCCGGCGGCGAACAGGCCGAGCAGGGCGGGCAGCAGCAGCGGGCCGAGGGCGAGGAGCATTGTCACGACCGGGGCACGTCGCGCCTTGCCGAAGAAGCCCAGCACGAGCGCGCCCCGCGCGCCCTCGAGCACGTCTCCCACCAGCACCCACGCCACGGCGAGCGCCACCGGGAGGGCGGCCCAGGCATGGCCGAGGACGATGCCGAGGAAGCGCCGGGGCGCGATCAGCGCGTCCATCACGACCGCGGTGCCGTAGACGAGCGAGAAGGCACCGCCGAGGAACGGGCTCATGGTGACCGAGAGGCCGAGGGACAGGCCCGACACGCACCGCACGGCGCTGGACCCGTGCGCTCCCGTTTGGGCCAGGACCGTCAGCGCGATCAGACCCAGCGCGCAGGCCCCCGAATGCTGGGGGGTATACCACAGTGAGCGGGGCAGGCCGTCAACGGTCAGCCCCTGGAAGAACCACATCGTGATCGCGTCGATGTTCAAGTCCCGCAGCGAGCCGAGCGGCTCCCCGTTCTTCCAGAGGCGCCAGAGCACGTAGCTGCCCTCCGCGCTCGCGGCCAGGATGGCCAGCAGGGTCGCCGTTGCCGCGGCCCAGGCCTTCTGCGCGACCGACCAGGTGAACACGAACAGGATGCCCACGAACAGCAGGCCGGCGCACAGGGCGTTCACCCGCAGGATCCCTGCGATCGACGGCGCGAGCGGCGGTGGCACTCCGGCGGCCACTGATGCCGGGAACAGGAAGTAGGTCCAGTAGTAGTGCAGCTGATGACCGGCCGCGTAGGGATCCTGGGGCGGCAGTTGCAGGTGCGTCAGCTCGGACGTGAGCGCGATGTGCCAGAGGAAATCGGCCGTGAAGTATGCACGGTAGTGCCGGGTCCCGTTGTCGCCTTGCTCGCCAATTCGAGCAAACGGAACGCCCACCAGCAGGGGCACGATGAGCAGGACCAGCACGAGCGCAGCGGTGTCGCGGCGAGTCCAGGCCTGCAGAAGCACAAGCGGTTCGCGGCGCGCAAGCGCCAGCCAGCAGACCAGGCAGGCGAGCGCCCACGCGGCCAGGAGCAGCAGCGGGGACGCCACGCCAAGCGCCATCGGCGCCCACAACACGATGGCAGTCACACCGTAGCCAAGGAGGGCCCCGGCCACCCAGCCTGCCGCGTGGCGGCGCCCGAAGAGCCAGAACCCGAGCGGCCACCCGGGCAGGGTGGCAAGAGCGTACAGCAGCAAGTAGACCAAGCCGCGCCAGCCGTCGCCCCCGGCCCACGCCACCATCGCGACGTTCCCGCACAGCAATGAAATGAAGAGGAGTAGCAGGAGTCCGGGAATGGACACGGGTGCGCTACCGACGGTTTTCGCCACGCTCGACCTCGAAGATCTCTTCGTCCATCACCCGGAAGGCCAGCCGGAACAAGTCCGGGTGGTCCGAGAACTTCCCGATTCCCCCCGGGTTCGCCCGCCTCTCGACCGGACCCACGTAGACGTAGTCGATCCCGAGCCGCGTGCAGGCCGCGTGCGCGGCCGGCGCGTCGGGCGTCGCGTACATCGCATGGATCGCGTCCATGTTGACCTCGAACCGGGTCGGGTCGGGCTCGAACAACCCGAGGCCTGTTGCCATCCGCCGCCGGCAGAAAGCCGGGACGAACGCCCACGTGGCGCGGCCGCGCGCCACGGGGTCCGTCTGGACCTTGACGATGACGGGGAGGTTCTGCTGGATCCAGCGGGCAGCCACTTGCTCGGATGGCGTGAAGTGCACGGTCCAGGGAAACCCACCCGGATTCATCTCCACGTTCGCCGTATCCCTCGCATTGTACCAGTCGATGGCCACCGTCGGAACCGCCGCGAGGCTGCCGAGGGTCAGGACCCCCACGAAGGCCGCACGGGCGGGCCGGGGCCAGGCACGTGCCGCGTCGATTGCCAGTGCGAGCAGCACAGCCAACACCAGGAAGAACAACTGGGCCGCCCGGAACACCACGTACGTGTTCTCGTGACCGCGGACGTCAAAGGCGAGAAACGCCGTCACGGCTACGAGGGACAGCGTCGTCAACCCGATCACCAGGCGCGGGGCCTTGCGGAAGGCGAGCCCCACCCCCAGCGGCGCCAGGAAGAGGGCAGGACCGAAATTGAGCAGCACGAACCGCCACGGTCCCCGCAGAAAGTGCCGATTCCATCCCCAAATCGAAGCGCCCGAGGTGCTCTGCAGCATCTGGAGCGCCACGGTGAGAGCAAGCGCGGCGAGGACGATGGTTGCCGTGGTGGAGCGCGCGAGCAGCCAGCGCCGGTAGTCGCGCCCCCGGTCGAGTACCAGCATCGCGGTTTCCATCACGGCATACCAGAGGACGAGCAGCACCCCGTTGAAGCTGCTGAAGGCGATCGCGCCCCCCAACAGGAGGCCGTCCACCGTGGCCCGACCCAACCCGTTCCGGTCGCGGGCCCGCACGCTCAGCGCCAGGACGAGCAGTCCCATCGTGATGGCCATCTCGTGTTGAGGCGTCCACCACATCAGCCGTTGGAAGCCATCAACGCCCGGCAGGCTCCAGTACCACCGGGTGATGGCGTCGATGTTGACCACCCGGAAGCTCTCGGCGGCTGGCCCCAGCTGCCAGTTGCGCCACAGGAAGTACGCGCCCTCGAAACTGTTGGCCAGGATGACCACCGACCACGACGCGCCGGTGGCGAGGGGCGAGGCGCCCAGGTTTCGGACGACCAGGTAGCCGACGCCGGCGAACAGGAAGGCGGCCGCGATGTCAGCCAGCAGAATCGCGTGGTGGAGCAGCGGAACGGGCCGCAGCATCGTGACGAGGGCTGGCAGCTGGAAGTAGGTCCAGTAGTAAGGCAGCGCTTCCACCGGCAAATATGGGTTCACCGGCGGGGTCGCGCCCTTTGCCAGCTCGCCCACGACGCTCATGTGTGCGAACAGGTCCGCGATGAAGTAGGCGCGGAAGGCGAGACCGCCAGGTGTCGGCTGACCCACCCTCGCGAAGACGGGTCCCACGATGGCCGCTGTGATCAGCCACAGGATCGCGAGCGCGGCAACGTCGGCGCGCCCGAACCGTACCAGCGCGATCACGCCTTCCGTCCTGCGCGGCAAGGCGACGTGCAATAGCGCGGCGAGCAGGCCGCAGGCGACGAGACAAGCCGCAGGCGAACTGATGCCGATTCCCCGGAGGCACACCATCAGCAGGCAGCTGGTCAGGTACCCGAACAGGAGCGCGACAATCGTCCGCGACCAGTTGTCGGCTGCCTGCCCCACGATCCAACGGCAGAGCGGCCAGCCCGGCGAGACGAAGACGGCAAAGGCTGCCAGGAAGACCAGCAGATCCGACAAGGTCGCAGCACTGGCCCACAAGGAGAGGACAAGGGCCAGGCAGGCGGCCGCCACGGCCACGGCGCTGAATGCACGCATGGGCCGGCATTCTCCCGCAAAGCGCCGCGCCCTGGCAAGGCGGGCGCGCACGCCGTGTATACTACCCGGACTCATCACGGCGGGCTGTCGAGGCTCCGCCTCCGGGACTTCCAGTGAAGTGGGAACTGCCGCGCCGCGATCGCCCGTTGAACATCGTCCTCTTCTCCGGAGGACGTGGCTCGGGCGCCCTTTCGAAACAGCTCGTCCGCCGGCCCGACGTCTCCCTGACGATCGCCATCAACGGTTACGACGACGGTCTCTCGACCGGCGAGGTGCGGCGGTTTCTCGGCGACGCACTTGGACCGTCGGATTTCAGGAAGAACGCGTCGCGCGTGGCGCGGGAGCTGGCCTCCTGCCCGCCGGCGCTGATCGACCTGCTCGATCTGCGCCTCCCGCAAGGATGCACGGCCGAAGCGGCCAGGCGGGCCTTCTGCCTGGCCGGGGACGGCCCCGTCACTCCCGACGGGGCCTTTGAGACCCGGGTTGCCGAAATCGCCGGGGGCATTGGGGCAGACGCCCGGCGAGCGGTGGCCGACAGGCTGAGCGCCTTCGAAACGGAGCGGACCGAGCGCGACCGCGTCTTCGACTTCTCGGACTGCTGCATCGGCAACGTCGTGTTTGCCGGTTCGTTCCTCGTCTCGGGCCGCCGGTTCAACGCCGCCATCGACGACTACTGCGGTCTCCACGGCCTGCCGCCAGGCCTGGTCGACAACGTGACCGACGGGGTCAACGCCTTTCTCGTCGCGCTCGACGTGGGCGACAGGTTGCTGGGGAGCGAGGGGGAGATTGTCGACGCGAAACGACGGAACCGCATCAAGGACATCTACCTGATCGATCACGCCCTGGACGAGAGCGAGCGGGAACGGCTCGCCGGCTGGCCCGTGGCCGAAATTCTGCGGACCCTCGAGTCCCATGGCGTGCGACCGGCGCTGAACCCGAGGGTGCAGGACCGCGTCGCCCAGGCCGATTTGATCATCTACGCTCCCGGCACGCAGCACTCCAGCCTCTTCCCGTCGTACCTCACACCGGGCCTCAGCGATGCGATCGCGTCGAACCTGTCGGCGGTCAAGCTCCTGATTACGAACATCCAGACGGACGCCGAGATCGTCGGCAGCACGGCCGTGGACATCATTCAGCGAGCCGTGTTCTACCTCCAGGAAAAGGGGCGCTGCCGCATCCCCACGCCGTGCCTGATCACCCATTACCTGATCAACGACCCCGGTCGCCGGGACGAGTCCACCGCCTACATCCCGCTGGGGAAGCTCGACACGCTCGAGGACCCTCGGCTCGTCCGCGTGGGCCACTACGAGGATGGCGTCACAGGGCGGCACGACGCCCTCAAGGTCGTCGGACCGTTCGTCGAGGCGCAGTTGTCTCGCGGCACGCGCCGCAGGGTGGCCGTTTGGCTGCACGACGGCACGACGGCCGATAAAGTGAGCCAGACGCTGCTCGAACTGGTGCGCGCAGGAATCAGCGGGTTGCCGCTCGACGTCACCGTGCTCGCCGCGTGCGACGAACCACTGGACGCGACGTTGATAGGCCGGCTGCCGTTCCCGGTCGTCGCGGTGCCGGTGGCTGGCGGCGCAGGCGCCGTGCGGGAGCGGCTCAGGAGCGAAGGCCACGACTATCTGGCACTGTTCGAATCGTCGGGGATGTACATCGGTGAAGACCTGGTGGAAGTGTTATCGCATCTCCCGTCCGGCCGCCTCGACGCCGTCTGGGGAAGCCGGCGCCTGTCGGTTCGCGACGTGGCCGAGTCCATGCGCCTGCGATACCGTCACAGCCCGTGGCTGCGCATTGCCAGCCAGGCCGGCAGCTACGCCTTGAGCCTGGCGTACCTGGCGCTGTACGGCCGGTACATCTCCGATACGCTGTCGGGCGCTCGCGCCCTTCGCATGGCCTACGCGCTAACGGCCGATGTCGATCCCCAGGACAAGCTGCTCAACCAGCGGCTCCTCTCGCTGCTGATGCGCGATCGCGCCGAGTTTCTCGAGGTGCCGGTGAGGTTCTTCGCGCTGTCGCCCGAGCGTGTGCGCCGCACCACGCTGGCCGAGGGGCTTCGATCCCTGGCCATGATCGCGTGGTGGCGCCTCACGCGCCGCGTGTCCCTGACCCCGCGACGGCAGGACTGAAGCCATGTCACGCATCCTCGTCATCCCGGCCGCGGGAAGCGGCTCTCGGCTCGCCGCCGGCGTCCCCAAGGTGCTCGCGCCGGTGGACGGCCGCCCCATGCTCGACCACCTGCTGCGGCTCTACCGGTCCCACGTGGAGCGGGTCGTCTGCGTCGTGCGGCCCGGCATCGAGCAGGAGGTGCTCCGGCTGGCTGGCGCCGCGGACGTCGTCGTTCAGTGCGTGGTTCAGGCCGCGCCCACGGGGATGCTGGACGCGATCCTGATTGCCATCGAACAGGTGCGCCAGGTTCCGATGGACTGGGTCTGGATTACCTGGTGCGATCAAGTAGCGATCCGCGCCGAGACCGTCGAGGAGTTGAGGCGGCGGTGCACCGGCGGGGTGGAGTTCGGGATGGTGCTGCCGACGGTCGCCAGGCGGAGCCCGTACATCCATTTCGATCGCGATCATCACGATCGCATCGTGGCGCTTCGCCAGCGTCGCGAAGGCGATGCGATGCCCGAAGTGGGGGAGAGTGACGCGGGTCTCTTCGCTCTCAGCCGGCGGGCTTGCCTGGAGTTGCTCCCGGCGTTCGACGCCGGGACGGACCCCGGCGCGACCACCGGTGAGCGGAATTTCCTGCCGTTCATCCCCTGGCTGTCGGCGCGGTATCCGGACGCCGTCGTGACATTCCCGTGCCGGGACCCCCGCGAGGCCGTGGGCGTCAACACCCCGGAGGAATTGCGCGAGGTTGAATCGTGGCTGCGCGAGCGCCGGGCAGGACATGTTCCGGGAACGTCCGCATGAAGACGCTGTCCATCGTCATTCCGGCCTATAACGAGGAGCGTTTCATCGGGACGCTTCTCGAGCAGATCTCCGCGGTCGATCTCACGAGCCTCGACACGAGGAAGGAGATCATCGTCGTGGACGACTGCTCGAGTGACCGAACGGCCGCCGTCGCCGGCGCATCGCCCGGCGTCACGCTCGTGCGGCAAGCGCGCAACGGCGGGAAAGGGAAGGCGGTTCGAACGGGCATCGAGCGCGCGGCCGGGGATTACCTGATCATCCAGGACGCCGACCTGGAGTACGACCCCCGCGACTACCTGCCGATGCTCGAGGCCCTCCTGGCCGGCCGGGGCGATGCGATCTACGGGAGCCGCTACCTGCCTGACGCCACACGGGGCGTGATCTACAACGTGGCCCGGGGCAGGCACGCGGGGCAATCCTGGCCGGCCTACCTGGGTGGGCGCAGCCTGAGCCTGGTGGCGCTGGCCGCCACGGGCCGGTATCTCACCGATACCGTGACGGCGCTCAAGCTGTTTCGACGTGATGTGCTGGACGGGCTGCAGCTGGTGACCTCGGGGTTCGAGCTCGACCACGAAATCACCTCGAAGATCCTGGCTCGCGGCCACCGCATCTTCGAGGTGCCCATCCGCTACTATCCGAGGAGCAAGGCCGAGGGCAAGAAGATCGGGCTGCGCGACTGGTTCGTCGGCACCCGCACCTTCATCCGGTTCCGTCGCGGGTGACGGGCTGCCGCGCAGGGTTTTTCAAACCGGTCCGGCGGCGCTGCGCCTCGGGGAAGGCCCGTGCAGGCCGCCGGTCAGGTAGAGGAGCGCTCCGGGCAGGTTGCCGACGACGCCGAGGGCGACGAACAGGACCGACAACGCGAAGGCCTCGGCAGCGCCCACGCCGACCCGCGCGAACAGCCACACGAAGGCCCACTGGCTGGTCCCGAGGCCGTTGACGGTGACGGGCAGCAGCATCACCAGCAGGATGAGGGGGACGAAGGCAAAGTAGGCCGCCGGCGGCGCGGTGATGCCGAGAGCCCGGCCGAGGTAGTAGGCCTGCACGATCCGCAGGACCTGTACGGCGATGGACCCGGCCAACACGTTCAACAGCTCCCGGTGCGCGTCCGCATAGCTCTGGATGGCGGCCAGCAGCTTGTGGCCAATCCGTGAGACGAGAGTCCAGGGCGAGCGATCGACGAGGCGCGCGGCGGCCCTCGAGGCCGTGGGGCTGAACACGAGCGCTGCCGTCACGCCGCAGGCGGCCAGGGAGACGGCGAGGCCCGCGAGGATGTAGCGATTGCCGGCAAGGTCGGCCGCGAAAACCAGCCCGACGCCAGCCATCAACAGCACGGACAGCACGCCTAGCATCCGGTCCATGAACACCGAAGCGACGGCCGCCGCCCCCGGCACCTGCTGCCGCGCGAGGCCGTAGGCCCTCACGGCGTCGCCCCCCACGCTTGCCGGCAGAAAGGTTCCGACGAAGGTGCTCACGAAGAAGATCCGCATGACTGGGCGGAGGGACAGGTGCGAGGCCGCGGCGAGGGGACGCAGCAGCACCAGCCAGCGGTAAGCCATGAGGGCGCGGTCGAGGAGCACGAGCGCGGCGGCGGCCGCCAGGAACCTCGGCGAGGCCCTCACCGACACCCGCCACACTTCCGCAGGGTTGGCGTCGCGGAGCATGTAAGCCGTCAACGCCACCGCGACCAGCACGCGCAGCAGGCCGCCCGGGCTTGGCCGCTTCACGGGACGCTCGGGAGGGTCCTGATGTGCCGTTCCGGGTTCTTCTTGACGCGGTAGGCTCGCCACAGGAACTTCGCGTACGGGACGAACTGCTTCATCGCCCCGACGTTCACCTGGCAGGGGCTGAGGCAGTTGGCGCAAATGGTGGCCTTGAACGTGTCGCGATAGGCAAGGTTTTCGGCCTTGAAGTACACGTCGGCTGCCGGCTCAGTGGCCAGGTTGCCGATTTCTCTCGAGTTCTCGCAGTAGAACAGCTCGCCATTGGGGTTGAGCAACAGTCCCTGGCTTTGAAAGGGGCAGGGCATGGTGCGCTTGTAGCCGTTGGCGATCATGTCCGCGTAGTGGAGGTACATGAACGCCTGGCCGCTCAGCACCGATTCCTCCTCGACCCGCTCGAGGAAGAACTGCCGCATGAACTCTTCTTCCTCGCCCCGCAGGCTGATGGCTGCTTCGAGGTCGCGGTTGCCGAGCATGGCGTCGGTGAACCGCAGCATGTTGAACACGATGTCGAGGTTCCGGGCCTTCGCCCACGCTAGGATGGTCCGGGCGTCGTCCTTGTTCGTCGCAAAGATGGTGGCGGCGAGGCCGAACTGGAACTGGGGGATCTCCTCCGCAAGGGCCGTCATGGCTTCGATGGTCTGCCCGGCCTTCTGAAAACCGTTCTTGACGACGCGAACCTGGTCGTGGACCTCGCCTATGCCGTCCAGCGACACGCGGATGCTCGTGAGGATGTCGCGCTCGGCGAGTGTCCGGACGATCCGCGTCAGCATCGGGATGGCGCGGTGCGGCGTGAGCCCGGTGGTGTTGATTCCGAGCTTCCGCATCCTGGGGAGGCGCCTGATGAACAGGTCCACCAACTCCGGCAGGTCGTTGCGCGTCGTCGGCTCGCCGCCGGAGATGTTGAGGTTCTCGACCGCGTGCCAGAACGGATGGTCCATCGCGCGGTCGAGCTGGTCGAGCGACATCTCGGACTTGCGGTCGCCCCGCTTCCAGTTGTTGCACATCTGGCAGCGGGCATCGCAGACGAACGTGCAGTTGTAGATCAGGACTGTCGGGCGGATCGGGCGAAGGCCCGAGAGGGCTGTCTTCACCAGGTCGCGCGGGGCGCCGGCGGCGGCTTTCGCGATGTACTTGAGGGCAAAGGTCTTGGACGACATGCGGCTCTGCCCATACTACCGTGCGGCGCCGGAAAACAAAAGGCCGGGCGAGTCATCGACTCACCCGGCCTCAGGAAACGGTTGAACGTTGACAGTTGAGGGTCGAGCCAGCGTGTCACGCGTGATCTGACCCTGAACTCTGAACCCTCGACGGTGAACTACCTGCAAGACGGCATCGGACTGTACCCGCCGTAGGTGGCGTAGGGGTCGTCCGGAGCCTCGGCCCAGGTGAGTTCCAGCCAGATCCCGGTGTTGTCGTAGTCGAACCCGATGTCCACGCCCTGCCAGCGTCCGTCCTTGAACTGGGTGATGTAGTCGAGGCTCCTCTCGGGTCCCCCACGCTTCAGGTTCCATCCCAGCTGCAGGCCCCAGCAGATGCCGGTCTCGATCACCCGGTCCCGCAGGAATTCCATGTTGGCCTGCCGCTGACTGAGAGAGCCGACTGGCCGGCGGTAATCGGGATAGGTGTCCGAGACATACTGAATCACGCCCGGGCCCGTCTTCGGGTAACCGCCGGCGGGGGGTGGCGTCCCGCCGCCGGCCGGCGGGGGAGTCGGCGTAACGGGTTTCAGGCCCGTCAGGAACGCGTTCGTCCGGGACCAGGGCCCCACGATCGACTTGGAGCTTTCCCACGCCCGGACTCGCCAATAGTAGTAGGTGTCGTAGTCCAGGTCGCCGTCGAGGGTGGCCCGGGTCTCTCCCCCCTGCTCGCCGACCTCGATCTGCGCCACGATCCGGCTGAACGCCTCGTCCAGCGAGATCTGGACTGTGTAATAGATCGAACCCACCGGGCCGGACCTGGTGATGTTGCTGAAGGCGAAAGACGGCGACCGGCCGGAGATCCGGCTGTTGGGGGCCGGCGCCACCGGTCCCGGCTCCTTGAGCGTGATTGGCGTCAGCACCACGAAGCTCACGGCGGAGGAGTAGGGGCCGGTGTTCGCGCCGTCCTGGGCACGCGCCCGCCAGTAGTAGGTCCGGTCGGAGGCCAGGGCTTCCGGCAGCCGAACGCTCGTGCGCCCGCCGTCGCCCGGGGCAACCCCGTCACGGCTGAAGACCTTGTTGCCGAACCCCGAGTCGAGGGCCACCTCGACCAGGTAGTTCAGGGGCCGCACGCCCGTCGTCGAGGAGTTCTCGATCAGCAGCGTGACCGGCTGTTTTTCAGATTCAACGGTCCAACCCGCCCCTGGCTCCAGGGGCTTGGGGGCGCTGATTGAGACGCCCGGGATTGGGCCGGCAACCGATGGACTGAGCGGGTTCGAGCTCTTGGAGGTCTCGCAGGCAGTCACCGCCAGGATGACAAGCGCACCTGCAAGAATGCGATTGGTGTTCATCGGCCTACCCTCGTTGGGCTTGTCTCTTTGCAGCTTGAACGGCAAGCGTACTGCTCCCCGATTCAAGTTCTCGCTTCCCTCGATATCGGTTCGACGCGCGGCCCCCTTTAGTCTTCCGCCAGTATGATTATGCACGAAACCGCCGGGTTATTGACCGCCGATGATCCTCCCACGTCGGACAGCGAGAGCCAGGCGGCGCGTGTCTGCCGACGGCCCCCAGTCGGACGGGGCGCGGACGACGGAGTAGTCGAAGGTCACGACGACTCGGCGCGGAGAACTCCCGGCAACGGGCAGTGGAACCCGCCGCCAGCCGGATGCCTGGCCGGCCGTGAACCGCCAGGTGTCCACCCTCGACCCGTCGATAGCCACGGACACGTCGAGCGGCGCGCTTCCCGCGGGAACGAAGGCATCCACCTCGAGTTCGAGCATCGATGCGCCGGGAATCACATGCAGATTCAAAGCCGATTGCTCCCCCGCGTTCCACGTGCCCCAGGCTTCCGGGCGGCCCCAGCCCGCTCCCAGGAGGGGCAAGCCGCTTCCGCCGCGGCCGAATACGAGTGTCCCGTGCTCCACCGATGGACAGGGCAGACCCGGAAGGCCAGAGTAGCGCTGCCCGGCCGCCGTCTTCCAGCCCGGCGCAAGCGCCCAGAAACCGTCGACCAGCGCGAGGAGGTCCTTCGCGGGATCGATCCGGCACGGCACCCGCCTCGCCGTTCCCCCCTGGAGAATGTACAGAGTGTCCGGCCCGAAGACGCCGCTCTCCAGGGCGCGCTCGGCTTCCGCCTGCCTGGCCTGCAGGCGACTCTCGTCTACGCGCGCCAGGTAGACGGCATCGGTTGCCAGGTTCCGCGTGGCCGCGAACCGGGCAAACTCCGACCAATGCTCCTGCTGGTTGCCTGGCGGCAACAGCCTGATGTTCCGGTAGATTCCGGCCGCGTCGTACCAGAAGCCACTGACAAGGTTGGTCTTCCAGGTGCCGGCGGACCTCTGGAGGTCTCGCCGGTAGGGCAGCCAGCCCGCCGAGGTGTCGGCAACCTGGACGAAGAGAACCGCCGCCAGGAGCGCCCGGGCGTGGAGTGGCTTGAAGGCCCGCACCACCACCAACGCGGCGCCGGCGAGGGCGAAGTAGAACACCGGCCAGAACATGCGCCCGGAAACCCGCGCGACGCTCGCGATTGACAGCAGGTCGTCGGGCAAAGGGAAGCGGAACTCGAGCCGGCCGACGGCCACTACGTTGGACCACGAGAAGACGGTCAGCAGGGCTAGCGCGGCCGCAATGGGGAACCAGGCGGGCTGCCACGTCAGTTGTCCCGCGCGGCGGAGCCGGCGGGCTGCAGGGATCGCGGCAGCCAGGAGGGCGAGTCCCCCCAGGCCGAAGTAGCTGAAGCCCTCGTATTCGCCGCCCCTCCACCCGAGGTTGGGGAGGAGGTACGACCACCCGGCCGGGTTGACGGGCGCCGTGACGTTCATCCGATACAGGCCAAAACCCGGGCTGAACTTCCCGCGTCCGACGAGGAAGAACCCAGCCTGCCACAAAGCGAATACCACCGCCCCGGCTACCACGGCCAACTCCCGGCCCGGCGCGAGCCAGCGGCGGTGGCGCGCAGCGACCGTGCGCGAGGCCAGCGAGGCCAGCCAGACCACGGTCAGCATCGCGAGGAGGTACACGTCGATCAAGGCCGCCAACGCCAGCAGGCCTGCCCAGGCGACCGCGACGCGCCGGGGCGGCGCCAGCGTCAGGAGAAGGCCGGCGAGCAGCGTCCACTGTCCCACCAGGGCCCAGTGGCCGACCAGGCGGAACAGCATGGGCGGCGAGAACACCAGCAGCGCCCCGACCTCCAGCCGAAGGAGAGGGTCGCGCGTGGCGAGCGCGGCGAGCCTCCAGCCCAGCCACGACTGCAGGAGGAAGCAGGCCAGCACCCAGAGGCCGAAGTACCTGGAATGGCTCGGGAAGTGCCGGGGCGAGGGGCTTGAAGAGAAACGCGAGCAGCGGGATGGAATCGCTGTAGAGGATCCCGCTTCCGAGATCGAGGCCGTACGACGGGTTGGCGCCGAGCGGAAGACCCCAGGGAGCGTGGCGGAAGAAGGCCCAGCCAAGATAGTGGGTCAGCGGGTCACCCGACGCGAGCCAGCCGATGTTGGTCGGGTCCAGGACCCGGGCGCCGACGACCAGTAAGAAGGAAGCCAGGCCGACGACGACCGGTCCGGCGGCGGAACGGAGGGTGTCGCGCATGACGGCCGCGCCTAATCCTTGCGCGCGAGGCACATGGCGCTGAGGCCCGCCACCCGGTTGAGGGCGAGCAGCGGCAGTTCGGCGCGGCACACGGCCGCCAGGAGGCGATTGACGGCCGGGTGGTGGCGCCTCAAGTCCGACCGCAGGACCGGGGCTCCCGGGCTGGCGCCTCTCGCGAGCCGGCGCGCCAGCGCGACCGGGAACACCAGGCCGAAATAGTAGGCCCCGCGGACCACCCGCAGCCCGGCCGACGACACCACGTTCTCCAGGTGTGAAAGCCTGTAGCGCCGGTAGTGGCCCAGGAAGACGTCGTGATCGCTCCAGAGCATGGTGAAGGCGGGCACGGTCACCAGGAAATGCGCGCCGGCGGGCGCCTGCTCCACGTACTCGCGGAGGAAAGCGCGATCGTCCCGGACGTGTTCGAGCACGTCGAGCAGGAGCACGCAGTCGGCGGCTGGCGAGGCGCAGGCCCTCCGGAACCGGAGAGGCTTGCCGGACCGCTCCTCGTCGAACTCCCGCTCGTATGCCGGATCGATGCACGTCGCCTCGGCGGCGCCGCCCCGGGCCAGCATCTCCGCCGCGAAGAACCCGGAACCGGCACCGACGTCCAGGATCGCCTTTGGCTCGACGCCTCGAAGCATCCAGCGCACCGCCTCGAACTTCGACCGGTAGTACCAGTGCTCGCCGACGCTACCCGCGAGGATCGTCAGCTCTTTCAGGTCCATTCGGTCCTTCTCCCTCGCGGGCGTCCGGGCCGGGCGCGGCCCCGGAGTACTCCCCCTCGATGACGTAGATGGGCCGGTTCTTCACCTCGAGAAAGAGGCGGCCGAGGTACTCCCCGAGGATCCCGAGCGTCACCAGCTGGACCCCGCCGAGGAAGAGGACCACCGAGAGGAGCGACGCGTAGCCCGGCGTGTCGATGCCGTAGGCGAGGACCCGCAGGACGATGAACAGCATGTAGAACATCGCCACCAGGGCCAATGCCGCGCCCACGTACGACCAGACGCGCAGGGGGATTGTGGAGAAGGCGAACAGGCCGTCGAGCGCGAAATTCCACAGCTTCCAGTAGGTGAACCGGCTGCTCGCCGCGGCCCGCTCACGCCGGGCGTAGGGCACCCCGACCGACTGGAACCCCGCCCACGCGAACAGGCCTTTCATGAACCGGTTCTTCTCGGGCAGTTGGGCGAGCACGCGGACCACCCGCCGGTCCATCAGCCTGAAATCGCCGGCATCCTCGGGCAGCTGCACCTTCGAGAACCGGTTGAACACCTGGTAGAACCAGCCGGCGGTCACGCGCTTGGCCAGGCTATCCGACGCCCGCGACGCGCGCACCCCGTACACGACGTCGTACCCCTCGCGCCAGCGGCCGAGGAAGGACGGGATCAGCTCGGGCGGATCCTGCAGGTCCACGTCGATGGGCACGACGACATCCCCGCGCGCCCGCTCGAGACCGGCGCTGACGGCCGCTTCCTTCCCGAAGTTGCGCGACAGGTTGACGATCCGGATCCTGGTGTCGGAGGCCGCAGAGATCGAGCAGGCGGTCCAGCGTGCGGTCCGCCGAGCCGTCGTTGACGAAGACCATCTCGCAGCGGAAGCCGGCGGCCGCGGAAACCTCTCCCATCCGGCGCACGAAGACTTGGACCAGGTCCTCCTCGTCATAGACGGGCACTACGACCGACACCAGGGGGTCGCTGCCCGCGCGCTCCCGGGCGCGCAGCCGGAGGAGGCGGTCGCCGCTCATTTCGGTGGTCGGCATCGCGGGCGCATTGTACCATCCGCTCCTTGTGCTAGGATGACGCGATTGCGCGCCGGCCCACGAAAGCCGATCCCCGCGCCGGCCCTGAATTCCCTGAGGACCTGAAACGATGACTCCAGTCACGAAAGCGCTGTTGTGTGCGTGTGCCCTCAGCCTGATGGCGGCTTCCCCCGCTTTGGCCCAAGGGCCGCTCTATCGCGGGTTCTTGAACGTCAACTTCGGCGTCCAGGCGACGAGCCGGACCCATGACGAAAGCGGCACGTTCGAGCTCTACGAGGAGACGGGCACGATAGAAGGGACACGCGAAGTGGGCGCCGGGCCGCTGTTCGACGTGTCGGCAGGCTTCATCGCCTGGAAGAACATCCTCGTGGGTGTCGGGTACTCGCGCTTCTCGGACAAGGGCGACGTCGCGCTCGACGCCCGCGTTCCCGATCCGCTGCACTTCGACCGGCCGCGGTCTGCCGCCATCACCCTCGCGGACGCCGCGCATACCGAGCACGCGTTCCACGTGCAGGCCCTGTATGCCCTGCCGCTGACCGAGAAGCTCGATGTCATGATCGGCGGCGGGCCGTCGTTCTTTTCGCTGACGCAGGACGTGCTCGACGAGATCGTCGCGACAGAGGGGAGTACCCTGACCGTTACCGGAACGACGGCCTCCGTGTCGGAGAGCGCCGTGGGTTACAACGTCGGGGCCGACCTGACCTACCTGTTCACCGATCGGCTGGGTGCCGGGGTCTTCGCGCGCTACAGCGAGGCCAGCGTGGACATGCCGGCCGGCGAAGGCGTGACCCGCGAAGTCAAGGTGGGCGGGTTCCAGTTGGGCGGCGGCCTCCGCTTCCGGTTCTAGCCGGCCTATTCGACCCATGACCGCGGGGAAGCTGAACGTCCTGCAGGTGTGCGACCACCTCGGGTGGGAGGGGTCGCGCATGCACGGCGTGAAGCGCCTGTTCGCCTGGATGATCCCGCGGTTCGACGCCGCCCGGTTCGACGTCTCGCTCGTGAGCCTGCGGAAGAAGGACCTGTCGGAGGAGACGCTCGACAGCTACGGGGTGGACATCACCTACCTCGAGAAGTCGAAGTTCGATCCGACGACGCTGCCCGCATTGCTCCGCGTCATCGATCGCAAGCGGATCGACATCCTCCACCTGCACGGATACGGCGCCACCACCTTCGGGCGGGTGGCCGGCGCCCTCCGGCGCATCCCGGCGATTCTCCACGAGCACGCGAACCTCACTGACACCCCGTGGTTCCAGAAGATCGTGGACCGCGCGCTGGTGCCGTACACGGACCTCGCGATCGCCGTGTCGGACAGCACCGCGGAGTTTGTGATTGGCCCGCGACAGATGCCGGCCCGCAAGGTGCGTGTCGTCTACCTGGGCGCGCCGCTCGACGAGTTCAGCCGGCCCCGGGCGGAGGAAGAGATCGCCGCAGCGCGCGCAGAACTGGGTGCGGCGCCGGGCGATTTCCTCGTCGGCACGGTGACGCGTCTGCACGACTCGAAGGGCAACGAGTACCTCGTCGAGGCAGCGGCTCGGGTCTTGCGGGAACGGCCGCACGCGCGGTTCTACCTCGCGGGCGAGGGGCCGCTCCGCGACGCGCTGGAAACCCAGGCGCAGGCCCTTGGCCTCGGCGGCCGTTTCGTCTTCGTCGGGTTCGTCCGCGACATCTCCCGCCTGCTGTCGGCCTTCGACCTCAGTGTCTTCCCCTCGCTGTGGGAGGGCACGCCGCTCACCGTCTTCGAGGCGCTGGCCGCCGGCAAGGCGATCGTCGCCACCGACGCGGATGGCCTTCTGGACGTGCTGACCGACACTCACGACGCGTTAATCGTCCCGAGGCGCGACGCCGCCGCGCTCGCGTCGCGGATCGTCCGCCTGATCGACGATCCGGCCGAGCGCGCCCGGCTGTCCGGGAACGCCCGGGTGACGGGCGAGCAGTACGACATCCTGGCGTTCGTGCGGAAGATGGAACGGCTCTACGGCATCCTCCACGACGTGTCGCGGCGGACGAGGCGACGGGGCGTGCTCGAGGCTGACCTGTCGTTCCTCGAAACAAGGCGGAAGGCGTAGGGCGGGCCCAGAAGCTGATTTCAGGTACTATTCCCCGGTGCAGGAGACGATGACCTCGCCCGCGGCGCCCGCTTCCGGGCCGTTCTGGCTGCGCTACGACGTGCTGCTGGTGGGAACGCTGCTCGCCGTGCTGCTGGCGGCGGCCCTGACCGTGGATGTCGTGTGGGACGGCTACGGCGTCAAGAGCGACGAGGCCACCTACACCGCGATGACGCTGAGCGCCGCGTACGACCGCGACCTCGCGTTCGAGCGCAAGGACTTAGAGCGTTTCTGGGCCGTATATACGAGCGGCCCTGATGGCATCTTCCTGAAGCGCGGCAAGCTGGCGCGCCTGAAGATCTCCTCGTCGTGGCCGTTCGTGCGCTTCATGCGGTGGGGCGAGGCGCCGCTCGACCGGCTCTACTTCGGCAAGGCCTACATCTATCCGGTGTGCGCCGCCCCGTTCGTCTGGCTGCTCGGCATGAACGGGATGCTCGTCTTTCACCTGGTGCTGCTGACGGGCGTCGCGCTGCTCGGTTACCGTTTCATCGCCGCCCGCTCACCGAAGCCGGTCGCACTGGGGTTCGTGCTGGCGTTCCTCGGCGCGTCCATCGTGCCGGTCTACGGTGTGTGGCTGACGCCCGAGATCTTCAACCTCTCGTTCGTCTTCTACGCCTACTTCCTGTGGCTGTACAAGGAGGTCGCCCCTGCGGCCCCGTCTCCCGGATGGCTAAGCAGGTTCGTGCGCGGCCGCGGCAGCGACGTGCTCGCGGTCGTGCTGCTCGGCTGCGTGACCTTCTCCAAGCCCCTGTACGTCCTGCTGGTGGGACCGGTGCTCCTTTGGCAGCTGCGACGTGAGGGGCCGGGCGCAGGCTGGATGACGGGATGGCGCGGGCGGCTTGCTCGCGCGATGATCCTGTCGATGACGTTCGCGGCCGTGGGCGGCGGCCTCTTCACGGTCAACGCCGCGGTGTCGGGCGAGTTCAACTACCAGGGAAGCGACTTTCCCGACGGTCCCGTGAACAGGAAGGTGTTCTACGGGGTGTTCCCGCATCAGAACCCGGCTGCCACGTTCGAAACCGCCGGCTTCGCGATGACGACCAGCCAGCTGGAAAAGGGCGCCGTGCTCGACAAGGAGGACCTGGGTTTCCGATATGCCTTGAACCTGGGCTACTTCTTCTTCGGCCGCCACGCCGGGCTGCTGCCGTACTTCTTCCCGGGCCTCGTGGCCCTTGCGTTGTGGTGGTGGCGCCGGCATGAGATCCGCGGGTGGCACGTCCTGTCGCTCGGGGCGGTAGCCGGCACGGTGATCGTGACGCTGGCGATCCTGCCTTACACGTGGTCCGGCGGCGGCGGCCCTCCTGGCAACCGCTACTTCTTGGCAGTCTACCCGGTTCTGTTCTTCCTCCTGCCACCCGTCCGATCCGTGATCGTGCCGCTCGTGGCCTGGGCAGGCGGCGCGCTCTTCACCGCGCAGCTCGTGCTGAACGCGCACCACACCGCCCGGTTCCCCTATCTGGACCTGGACCACGGCCTCGTCCGGATGCTGCCGATCGAGCTGACGATGGTGAACGACCTCCCGATCCGCCTGGACCGGGACAGGTCGCGGATCAAGCACGGGGCGAACCCGCAGGTCGAGCTGGACCTGCTGGACAAGGCGGCGTACGCGCCCGAACCCGCCGGCCTATGGATCGCCGGGGAGCGCCGCGCCGACGTCATCGTCAGGACCAGCCAGAAGCTCTCCTCGATGCGTTTCCGCCTGTCCACGATCGTGCCCAACCGGGTCTGGATTTCGTTCGCGGGGCAGAAGACCACGCTGGACCTGACGCCCGACGAGCCGATTGACGTCGTGGTCAAGAGCCCCGAGGGTGTGTATTCGGACCGCGGGTACGGCTACGTCCTGTCGGTGAAGCCCGAGCGTGGCGTGGTGCCGAAGAACATCGAGGCGGACACAACGGACAAGCGCTTCCTGGGCGTGCTCGTGCAGATGCAGGGGGAGACAGGACGGTAGAATTGAGAATGGAGAATTCTCAATTCTCCATTCTCAATTCTGCGTTCTTCTCCCAGTGACGTAGGCCGCCGCCCCTGAGAGCGAGAACAGCATGATCAGGCCGGTGGCGCCCAACGACAGCGCCATGGCCGACTCGATCGGCAGGCCGATCCGCGCAAAGTAGACGGAGAAGGTGGCTTCCCGCACGCCGAACCCGTTCACCGACACCGGCACCATCTGCACCACGAAGGAAACCGGCACGATGACCGCCATGTGCCACGCGGAAATCGGGATGCCCAGCGCCCGGGCAACGGCCAGGTAGAAGAGCACCAGGACCGTCTGCACGACAACGGCGCCGCCGAAGCAGCCCAGAAGGGCGGAGGGACGTTCACGGAAGCGTCCGAGCGTGTCCGTGATCCGGACGATCCTGTCGCCAACCCACTCCCGGTGGAAGATCGTCAACGGCTGGAGCAGCCGCCCGACGCCGGCAGGGGCGATGACCGCGGGAGCCGAGACGATGGTCGCGAGCAAGAACCCGGCCCACAGCCATGACGGCCAGAGGGGCACGGACGCGGCACCCGCGGAACCAGCCGCGACGGTGGCGCCAAGGGCCGCGACGAGGACCAGGCCGATCAGGCCGATGCCCCGGTCGATCAGGATGACCGTGGCCGCCAGCGTCTTCGATCCCATCTTCCCGGCCGTGTCCCGGATGCGCACGACGTCGCCGCCGATATTGCTCGGCAGGAAGTTATTGAAGAATGTCGCGACCAGGTAGGAGGAGAACAGGGTCCGCGAGGCGAACGGCATGCCCTGGGCGTCGAGCAGAAGCTTCCAGCGCCAGGTGGCGACGATCATCGACGCGAGATAGAGCGACAGCGCCGCGACGACCCAGGGGAGGGACGCGCTGCGGAACTGGGATCCCAGGCCCCGCAAATCGGTACGGGAAAGCAACAGCGCCAGCAGGCCAAGGCTGACGACGAGCTTCACCGACCCGATCAAGACTTGCCGTGCGGTGGAAGGGGCGTTCGCCCCGTTGGAAGCTGCGGCCATCTGCACAAAGCGCAGAGGTTATCACGAGGCGGGGAGGGCAGAAAAGGGTATAATCGACAGCCGTTTCCGTTGATGCCTGCTGTAGGGCGACGCGGTCGTCTCTACCGTCCGGCTTCCTTTCGATTCCCCCGACCCTGCAGGCTCGACTGTCAGCACATGCGGATATTGATGATCGCGCCGGAGCCGTTCTTCGAGCCCCGGGGGACACCGTTCAGCGAATACCATCGGATTCGAGCGCTCGCCGACCTCGGCCACACAATCGACCTGGTCACCTACCCATTCGGGAGCGACGTGGCCCTGCCCGGCCTCAGGGTGTTCCGGTGCATGAAGCCGCCGTTTCTCCAGCGGGTGCGGATTGGCCCGTCGTGGGCGAAGGTTGCCCTGGACTTGGCGCTTGGCTTCACGGCGTTGCGCCGCGTCCTGGCGGAGCGGTACGACGTGGTGCACTCGCACGAGGAGGGCGCCGCGATTGGCGTCGTCCTGGCCTGGTTCATTCGCCGGCCGCACCTCTACGACATGCACTCCAGCCTGCCGCAGCAACTGGAGAACTTCTCGTTCAGCCGGTCGCGCGTGCTCAAGGCGGCGTTCAGCTGGCTGGAGCGAATCGTCGTCCGCCGCTCCCGCGTGGTCATCGTGATCTGCCCCCACCTGGCCGAGACGGTTAAGGGCATCCTGCCCTCGGCCGACCCGATCCTCATAGAAAACGCTCCGGGTTCGGGAGACGCGCCCGCGGCGGGCTCCGGAGCGCGGGTGAGGAGCGAGTTCGGCCTGGGTCCGGAAACCCCACTCGTCGTGTACACCGGCACGTTCGAGGCCTATCAGGGGCTGGACATGCTCTTCGATGCGGCCGCGCGCGTGCGGCAGGCGCGTCCCGACGCGCGGTTCCTGCTGGCGGGCGGGCGCCCGGAGCAGGTGCAGGTCGCACGAACCCTCGCGAGGCGGGCCGGCGTCGAGACGGAGACCATCTTCGCGGGCGAGCGGCCGGCCTCCGAGATCCCCTTGTTTCTCGACGCAGCCGATGTCCTGGTCTCGCCGCGAAGCACGGGGACCAACACGCCGCTCAAGATCTACCAGTACCTCCGGGCGGGCCGGCCCATCGTCGCGACCCGGCTCCTGACGCACACGCAGGTCCTGGACGATGAGGTGGCCCTGCTGACGGACCCGACACCGGAGGGGCTGGCGACGGGTGTGCTCGAAGCCCTCGGCAACCCCGAGCGCGCGGCTTCGGTGGGGCGCCGAGCGCAGGAGCTGGCCGAGCGCAAGTACAGCTACGCGGCGTACGTCGAGCGCACCCGCCGGGCGGTTTCCGCGCTGCAGGACACCGAGACGCTGGCGGCGACGGCCGGAGGCCTTTCGTGAGCACGCCCGGGCGGCAGCCGGCCCGTGTGGATCCGGGGCACTACAGCTACGCCCACTACGCCGATCCCGCGACCGCCGGAGGGTTCGACCAGCTTCGCTTCAGCGGCCCAATCGGCACGCTGCTCGCGGAAACCCAGGAACGGCTGCTCCTTTCGTCGGTGCCGAATCTCCAGGGCCGAACGGTCCTCGACGTGGGGACGGGGACCGGTCGCGCCGCGCTGGTGTTTGCGCGCGGCGGCGCCGCGGTGACTGGAGTGGACGCTTCAGCTCAGATGCTGGACGTCGCACGCGAGCGCTCGGCGGCCGAGGGACTCCGCGTCGAGTGGCTGGAGGGCGACGCCCATTCGCTGTCGTTCCCCGACCGGTCGTTCGACGCGGCCATCAGTCTCCGCGTGCTCATGCACACTCCCGACTGGCGGCGCTGCCTCTCCGAGCTGTGCCGCGTGGGGCGCGAACGGGTCGTGTTCGACTATCCCGCCCTGGTGAGCGGCGCGGCGGTGCAGGCCGCCGCACGCCGCGTGGCCGCCGCCCTCGGCCGGCGCACCGAGGCCTACCGCGTGTTCGGCGCAACAGCCGTGGCCCGGGAGCTGGCTCGGCACGGCTTCGTGACCGAGGCGGTGCACCGGCAGTTCGTCCTCCCGATCGCCGTGCACAAGGCCATCGGGTCGCGCCGGTTCACGCTGGGCGTCGAGGCCCTCTTCGCGAGGGCCGGGCTGCTTCGCCTCCTCGGGTCGCCGGTCACCGTCGTCGCCGTCCGCCAGGGGAGCGGGCGCCCATGAAGGCGCGGAACGGAGAGGCGGTCCTCGTCACGGGCGCGACCGGCTTCACCGGCGGGCACCTGGCGAGGAGCCTGGCGGCCAGAGGCCAC
This sequence comes from uncultured Acidobacteriota bacterium, assembly GCA_963744445.1. Classification (GTDB taxonomy): domain Bacteria; phylum Acidobacteriota; class Vicinamibacteria; order Vicinamibacterales; family Fen-181; genus CAVUTP01. The sequence goes on along the minus strand of CAVUTP010000002.1, from coordinate 385,819 downwards.
CGCGTCCGTGCGCTGGCACGCGACCCAGGACGCGCGAGCGACCTCACCCCGGCCGGCATCGAGATCCTGCAGGGCGACCTGACGGACACGGCATCGATGGACCGCGCGATGGAAGGCACGGCCGTCGTCTTCAACATCGCGGCGATCTACCGCCAGGCCGGCGTACCGGCGTCCGCCTACCGCGCCGTCAACGCGGAAGGGGTGGCCTCGCTGATCCGGGCGGCCTCCCGCGCGGGCGTCCGGCGTGTGGTGCACTGCAGCACGGTCGGCGTGCACGGCGACGTCCAGCAGCCGCCGGCCAACGAGGACGCGCCGCTCCGCCCAGGCGACATCTACCAGGAATCGAAGCTGGAGGGGGAGCGGCTGGCCCGGCACACGGCGGAGGCAACGGGGGTCGAGTTGGTGATTGCCCGGCCGAGCGGGATCTACGGCCCCGGCGACCGCCGGCTCCTGAAGCTCTTTCGCGGCATCGCCCGCCGGCGGTTCGTGATCCTCGGCCGCGGCGAGATCTTCTACCACCTGACCTACATCGACGACCTGGTGGAGGGGTTCCGCCTTTGCGCCACCGTGCCCGCGGCCGCCGGCCGCACCTACATCCTTGCCGGCGGCGAAGTTGGGACGCTCCGCGACCTGGTGCGGTTGATTGCCCGCGAGGTCGGCGTGAAGCCTCCCCGGGTGCGGCTGCCGGTCTGGCCGTTCTGGCTGGCCGGGGCGCTCTGTGAAGCGATCTGCGTGCCGCTTGGCGTGGAACCTCCCCTGTACCGCCGGCGCGTCGATTTCTTCACCAAGAGCCGGGCGTTCGATATCGCCCGCGCCCGCGCAGAGCTCGGCTTCGCCCCTGGTGTGAGCCTGAGGGAGGGCGTTCGGCGCTCGCTCGAGTGGTATCAGCTCAAAGGCTGGCTCTGAAGAGAATGCACAATGCAGAATGCAAAGTGCAGAATGCAAAATGCAGAGGGCCCGATGTTGACGGAGGAGCGGTAGTGGCCGACATTCCGCGGGTACAGGACCAGTTGTTCGACCGCCGGTCGTCGGCGCGGCAGAAGTACGCGAGCCTGGTGGTCGGCCGTCCCGGCCTCGGTGCGCTGCTGAAGTACGAGCTGACGGTCCTCGTTTCGCAGTCAGTCCCGGGCGCGCTCGGCCTGGCGCTTCGCAAGGTGCTCTACCGGCCACTGCTCGGGGCGTGCGGGCGCAACGTGGTGTTCGGCCAGAACGTCGTCCTCCGGCATCCGCACAAGATCCGGATTGCCGACGACGTGGTGATCGACGACAACTGCCTGCTTGACGCGAAGGGCGAGGACAACCGCGGGATCACCATCGGGACCGGCGTGTTCATCGGGCGCAACACGATCCTCTCTTGCAAGAACGGCGACATCGAGATCGGGGACCGCGCGAATTTCGGCTTCAATTGCGAGATCTTCTCGGCCAGCCTCGTGTCGATCGGCCCCGACGCCCTGTTCGCGGCGTACTGCTACGTAATCGGCGGCGGTCACGATTTCACCGACCCCACGCGTTCGGTCAGCGACCAGGGCCGGCACTCCGCCGGCGTCCGGATGGGGGAGGGCGTGTGGATGGGCGCCGGCGCCAAGGTGTTCGACGGCGTGACCATCGGCGCCCACGCGATTGTCGGCGCCGGGGCCGTGCTGACGGTGGCGGTGCCGGAGCGCGGCGTGGCGATGGGCCGGCCCGCGCGAATCGTCGGAACCCGCGACGCCGTCTGACCTGCGGCTCGCTCAGGGAGAACCCGCGCCATGGCTCGTGTCGTCGTCGCCACCTCCGGCCAGCCGTTCGGCGAGGGCGGGCACCTCGTGATCGTGCGGGCGTTGGTGCAGGCGCTCCGGGACGCCGGCCACGAGGCCGAGGCGATGTGCACGCCTCAAAACCGCTTCGGCCGCCAGGCCGCGGCGTACCTCGCCACGTGGCTGACCGATGTGGGGCAGGCCCAGGACGGCGGCCGCATCGACCAGGTGATCAGCTTCCGCTTTCCCAGCTACGCGCTGCGGCACCGGGCGCACGTGTGCTGGCTGAATCACCGGATGCGGGAGTACGACGATCTCTGGGCGCCGTTCCACGCGGCGCTGCCGCCCGGACAACGCGTGAAGGAGGGCATCCGCCGCCGGCTGATCCACACTGCCGACACGTGGCTGCTCACGCGGAACGTGAGGCGGGTGTTTGCGCAGTCGCGGACGATCCAGCAGCGGCTCGAGCGTTTCGGGCGAGTCCCATCGGAGGTCTTGTACCCGCCCCCTCCGCCACGGCCGTACCGCTGCGATGGCTACGGCGACCACCTGTTCGCCGTCTCCCGGCTCACGAGGCTCAAGCGGCTCGACCTGCTGGTGCGGGCCCTGGCCCGACCGGAGGCAGGCAACGTCCGCTGCCTCATCGCCGGCGACGGAGAGATGCGGGGAGAGCTCGAGGGCCTCGTGCGATCTCTCGGGCTCGAGGCGCGCGTGCGCCTGATCGGATCGGTGGATTCGGCGCAGCTCGTCGAGCAGCTCGCGACGTGCCGTGCGGTGTGCTTCCCGGCCTACGACGAGGATTTCGGGTTCGTGACGGTCGAGGCGTTCGCGGCTCGAAAGGCCGTGGTTACCTGCACCGACAGCGGCGGCCCCGCCGAACTCGTGCGGGACGGCGTGGAGGGCTTCGTGACTCCGCCCACGCCCGAGGCGCTTGCGCCGGCGCTGGCCCGGCTTGCAGACGACCGGCAGATCGCGAGCGAGATGGGCGAGGCCGGCTACCGCGCGGCGTCCGCCATGACGTGGGCGAAGGTCGTCGAGCGCCTCGTGATCGTCTGAAGACATGTCAGGGAGCAAGGTTACGATTGTCTACTTGGCAATTCGCCACCTGGTCGGTTGCCACCTTGATACCTGATCCGGTCCTCGACGGCGTCCTGACCCGCGTTGTCTGACCCTGAACCCTGAACCGTCAACCCTGGACCGATATCGAGATGCCCTATCGTTCGCCCCTCGAAACGAAGATCGCGAAACGGACAACGCAGGCAATCTCCGACTTTCAGATGCTGGAGGACGGCGACCGCGTTCTCGTCGGCCTCTCCGGCGGCAAGGATAGCTGGGCCCTCCTCCAGATCCTCGATGTGCTCCGGCGCCGCGCCAAGATCAAGTTCTCCCTGGTCGGCGTGAACGTCGATTCCGGCTACCAGGGATACGACCACGACCTGATCAGCCGGACCTGCGAGCAGCGGGGATGGGAGTGCCGCGTGGAGCACACCACGATCGGGGAGGTCATGGACGACCTCCTGGACGTCGGGGACACCCCGTGCTCGCTGTGCGGCCGCCTGCGCCGCGGTGTGCTCTACCGGATGGCGACCGAGGTCGGCGCGACGAAGATCGCGCTCGGCCATCATGCGGACGATTGCATCGAGACCCTGCTGCTGAATCTCTTCTTCGAGGGGAACCTCAAGGCGATGCCCGCCCGCCTCGTCTCGGACAACGGCGCGCACGTCGTCATCCGGCCGCTCGTCTACGTGTTGGAGTCGGAAGCCCGTGCCTACGCCAAGGAGTGCGAACTGCCGATTGTCGGCTGCTGCTGCCCGGCGTGCGGCGACCTCAGCCTGCAACGGCAGCGCATCAAGCGTCTCCTGCTCGACCTCGAGCGCGAGCACCCCGGCGTGAAGAACTCGATGCTCAGCGCCATGCGGAACGTGTGCACCACGCACCTGCTCGATGCGCGGCTGAACCCGCCCGCGGCGCTGCGCGCGCGCGCCGACGTGATTGCGGCGAGCAAGGCCAGGGGGTAACGGGTGCGGGCCCTCGTCCAACGAGTCTCGGCGGCACGCGTGTTCGTCGATGGCGGTGTGGTCGGCGAGATTGGACCCGGGCTCCTCGTGTTCCTCGGGGTCACTCACGGCGACAACGAGCAGGCGGCGCGCTACCTGGCCGGGAAGGTAGCCGGCCTGCGGGTGTTCGAGGACGAGGACGGCAAGATGAATCGCGGCGTCACCGACTTCGGCGGCGCCGTCCTCGCCGTATCGCAATTCACGCTGTACGGCGACTGCCGGAAGGGCCGGCGACCGTCCTTCGACGCGGCCGCCCGGCCGGAGACGGCACTCGCGCTCTACGAGCGGTTCGTGCAGGAACTGCGCATCCTTGGGTTGCGCGTTGCCACCGGCGTCTTCCAGGCGCACATGCAAGTGGAGCTGATCAACGACGGCCCCGTCACGCTGCTGCTCGAGCGCGAGCCCGCCGGCGACAACCTCGACAGTTAAGCTCAATGGTCTCCGCGATCGCAGACGCGGCCACTTCCAACGCGCACGCGAATGGCACAATGGTCTGCATGGGCCAGACCTCGTGCGCCAAGCGCCAGCGGGAGATCTCCATCGTGGCTGCCTTCCTCGCCGTCTGCCTGCTGGCGGCAGATGCTCTCGCGCAACAGCGTCCGCTCGTTACGCAGGACCCCGAACCGGTTGGAGCCGGCCGTGTGCTGGTGGAAGGCGGCTTCGAATATGGGACCGATGTGCTGTTTCCCGTCTCGGGCTTGACGGGAAACCTGTTGCACGTGCCGATGATCGGGCTCGTGATAGGGGTCGGCTCGGTTGCCGAGCTGGACTTTTCGGGCGGGCCGTACAAGCGGCTGTCGATCGTCTCACGCGAGCCCGCACCCCACGCCGATCTCGTCCCCCCCGGCGACACCACCGTATCGGTCGAGGACCTCGTGGTGGGCACGAAGGTCCGCGTGCTGGCAGAGACGTCCTCGCGACCCGCGCTTGCCGTCCGGTTTGCAACCCGGCTGCCGAACGGGAGCGAGAGTACCGGCCTCGCACTCGACACCATGGACTTCTACGCCTCGCTCCTGCTGGCGAAGAACCTCCGATCGTTGAGGGTGGTTGCCAACATCGGCGTCGGGATCCTCGCGGATCCGGAGGCGGCCGCGAGGCAGGAGGACGTGTTGACCTACGGGCTGTCCCTTGCGCAGGCGGTCGGTTCCGGGTTCGATCTCGTCGCCGAAGCGAATGGCCGGGTGAATACCGGGGCCCACACGCCTCCATTGGGCACGGAGAGCATGGGTGCGTGTCAGGTAGGCGGGCGCTACCGGCTCGGCCCCGCACGCTTCGACGCGGCCTTGATCGTGGGCCTGACGCCGCGCGACCCGAGTCTTGGCTTCACCGCGGGCTTTACCTACGTGTTCAAGGCATTCGGGGTGCAGTGACGCGCACCGGCGCGTAGAAGCGCTCCAGCGCGGCCAGTTCCTGTTCCACCCGGCTCTCGTCCCAACCCAGTTCCGTGGCCATCACCCTCGCGCAGGCCTGCGCCGCGGCGGGGCCGGGGTGGCCACCCGCGCCAAGGGGAGTCCGCCGCGTCACGACGTCCAACAGCGTGAGGCCCATCTCGTCGCGCACGGCGTGCACCACCTGGGCGGCGACGACCGGAATGTCGGGCGCCAGCCGGGCGGCCGCGGACGCAGCGTCCCGGGAATGGGCCAGCACCGCCCGATAGCCGGTCCCATAGGTCAACGCGAGCTGTTGCGCGACTTCTGGCTCGACGATGCCTGCCGCGTCGTGACGGGCTTGCGCGAACAGCGCCTCGAGATCCGGCTGGTCGCCGCCAGGCAGCGGGAGAGCGCCGGTGCGGCAGGGAGCTTTCACAGCCAGCTTCCGCGCGACGAGGTCCACAGCGGCGGCGGCGACGCCCCGCGCGGTCGTGTACTTGACTGCGACCAACGACACGGCGCCCTCCGCCCCGTCGTTCCCGTGGTCGCGAATCCGGTAGTGGCCTTCGAGCCCAAGGCCCTTGCGCCCGCGGGCTGCCGGCACGATCCCGCGGTGCACCAGGGAGACATCCTGCGGCGTGAGCCGGAGCGCGGGAAAAGCCTGGTTCACCTCGCCGACGAACCGGAGCAATTCCTCGATGCTCACCTCGGAGTCGCCGGGCGCTGCCAGTTCCTGCGAATGCGAGGTCCCGGCGACGGCCCGGCCCTCCCACGGCACCACGAACAGCATGCGGCCGTCGTCGGTCGATGAGGCCAGCGCCGGGCCGCTCATCGGGCGCCGGGTGACGAGGTTCATGGCTTTGAGCAGCGGGAAGGGGGCCCTGTGGCCCAGGAACCCCATGACGAGGCCGGCCCCGGCGCCGGCCGCATTCAGGGTCACCCGGGCGCGGACGTCGAACTCCTCGCCGGTCAGGCGATCGCGCACGTGGACGCCGGCGACACGCGAACCCTCCCGCACCGCCCCCGTCGCTTCGACGTAGTTCGCCAGGCAGGCGCCATGAGCATCCGCGGCCAGGGCAAACGCCAGCGTGAGGCGGTCGGTGTTGCGGACCTGGTAGTCGAACCAGAGGGCCGCCCCCGTGAGGCCGCGTGCCCGGACGTCGGGGAACGCCTGCAGGCACTCCTCGCGCGAGAGCAGGCGGCCGGTGGGGAGGTGGAGGCGCGGCGTGACGCCCGCATTGCGGTCACGGCCCACCACGGCGTCGATCGTGAACGCCACCCGCATCGCGAGCCGGCTCCTGGTGACCTTGCGGTAGGTCGGCATCAGGAACGGCAGCGGCGTCAGCAGGTGGGGCGCGATGCGCGCCAGCGTCCGCCGCTCCACGATCGACTCGCGCATCCGCTTCAGGTCCGCGGTCTGGATGTAGCGCAGCCCGCCGTGAATCGTCTTGAGGTGGTTGAACGACGCCGCGGAGCCGAAATCGTCGCGCTCCACGAGCGCCACCGAGAGGCCCCGCTGCGCCGCATCGTAGGCCGCGGCCAGGCCGTGGGCGCCGCCGCCGACGACGAGCAGGTCGAAGCGGTCGTGGGAGAGACGAGCGAGGTTGCGTTTCATCGCGTTGCCGTTCGTGCGTGCCTATTCTATAGTAACGGCCGTGATGCCCGCCGCCACCCCGCCGCGCAACGACGCGATCCGCGAGTATTGGAACCACCGGATACACGACCTCGAGATCAGCCGCCACGAACCGGGCACCGCCGGGTTCTTCGCCGACCTGGACGAGTATCACTTCGACAAGCTGCACCACCTGCTGCGGCTCGTGGACTTCGAGGGGCAGCGGGGCCGCAAGGTGCTCGATGTGGGCTGCGGGACCGGCGTGGACCTGGTGCGGTTCGCGCGAGCCGGGGCGGTGTCGACGGGCGTGGACCTGGCCCCCTCGGCCATCGCGCTCGCCCGGCAGAACTTCGCCATCCAGGGGCTCGACGCGGAGTTGATCGTCGCCGACGGCGAATCGTTGCCGTTTGCCGACGGGCAGTTCGACCTCGTCTTCGCGCACGGTGTCGTCCAGTACACCGGCAACGACCGGGCGCTCGTGGACGAGTGCCGGCGCGTGCTCAAGCCCGGGGGCCAGGCGATCTTCCAGGTCTACAACCGCGTGTCGTGGCTCAACCTGCTCTCGAAGGTGATGAAGGTGGGCCTCGAGCACGAAGACGCGCCGGTGTTGCGGAAGTACAGCGCCACCGAGTTCCGCCGGCTGCTTGGAGGCTTCTCGCAGGTGCGTCTGGTCCCGGAGCGTTTCCCGGTGAAGTCCCGCCTCCACGGCGGGTGGAAGGGAACGCTCTACAACACCTTCTTCGTCGGCACGTTCAACGCGCTGCCCCGATCCCTCGTTCGCCGGTTCGGCTGGCACCTGATCGCCTTCTGCACCCGATGACCATGCTTCCCATTGCCAAGGCCCACGCGTACGGCAACGACTTCCTCTACCTCGACGAGTCCGCCGGCGGCGGCGGCTCGCCAGACCTGGCACGGGGACTGTGCGACCGCCATTTCGGCGTCGGGGCGGACGGCCTCATCGTGTATCGCCACACGGCGTGCGGGGCGGCGATGCGCCTCTTCAACGCCGACGGCAGCTACTCCGAGGTGTCGGGCAACGGCGTCAGGGGACTCGCGGCGGTCGTGGCGGAGGAGAGGCCCGACCTTGCGGCGAGGGGTTCCGTGGTGATTACCACCGACGCCGGCGAGAAGGAGCTGACGCTGCTCTCCAGGGACGGGCCGCGGTGGGTCTTCCGCGCCGCAATGGGGCAGCCCGAGTCGATTGGCGAACGGCAGCTCGACGTGGGGGGCGAACCGCTGCGCGTGGTCGCCCTGCGCGTCGGCAACCCTCAGTGCGTGCGGATCGAGTCGCCGCTCAGCGAGGAACGAATGCGCCGGCTCGGCTCCCTCCTCGAACACCACGAGGCGTTCCCGGAGGGGACGAACGTCGAGTTCGCGTCCGTGGAAGCGCCGGACCGGGTGCGGATCCTGATCTGGGAGCGCGGGGTGGGCCCGACCCTGGCATCCGGCACCGGCGCGTGCGCCGCGGCAGTGGCTTCCGCCGCCTTCGGGGGAGCCGGCAGGGACGTCGAGGTGATCGCCCCGGGCGGCAGCCAGCGCGTGGAATGGCGGCCCGAGGGACTCTACCTGACCGGGTGGGCGGAAGTGCTGTTCAAGGGGCATTGGCTGAAGGGTTGACCCTGGCCCCTTGCCCCTCGACTGGGTGCAGGCCTTTGAAGGGCCGGCCCCCGTGGCAGCCGTCGCGTACCTCGCGCCAGTCCCCTCCGCAGATCCTGCACCGTTCACCGAGGGCCTCGCCCGGCCTCGCCAGGGCCGGCGCCTGCCTTTCCCGCCACGACGTCCCTCAGGCGGCTTGCTGCACCGCTCAAGGCCTCGCGTGCGGCCGCGTAGTCCTCGCGGCTGAGCGCCTCGCGCGCTTTTTGCACGGCAACATTGGCGACCACGATCCCCCGGCGGATTTCCGAGACGTGCAGCGCCTGCGCGCGGCTGGCCGTGGCCGTGTCGCCCGCCCGGATGGTCTCGCGGGCCGCGGCAATCGCCGATTCCAGCTCGCGCAGGTCGCGCACGGCCTGGTCGCGGGCCGCCGTGGCCGTGCGCCGGGCGGACGCCTCCGCCTCGGCTCGCGCCGCCTCCTCCCGGGACGGACCGCAAGCGGCGGCACCGAGGGCGGCGGCCAGGATCACGGCTCCGATGATGGGGCGGCGCATGGGATGCAGTATAAATGGAAGGGCCGGGCGTGACACGGCTCAACCCTGAGGACCGGCCCCGGGAGAAGCTGCGGCGGGCGGGCGCGAGCGGCCTGGGCGACAACGAGCTGCTCGCCATCCTGCTGGGCAGCGGGACCGCGAGCGCCAGCGCGCTGGCCGTCGCGACGGCCGTGCTCGAGGCGTCCGGAGGCCTGCACGGGCTGCTCCGCGTGAGCCGCGAGGAGTTGCTCCGGTTCAAGGGACTGGGCGACGCTCGGGCCGCGCAGGTGCTGGCCGCGCTCGAACTCGGACGACGCGTGATGACGCGCCGGCCGTCCGAACGGCTCCAGGTGATGGGGCCCACCGATGCGGCGGCGTACCTGATGCCGGAGTACGGATCGCGTCCGGTGGAGCAGTTCGGCGCGCTCCTGCTCGACACGCGCCACCGGGTCATTCGCGCCGCGCTGCTCTCGGTGGGGTCGCAGGACGCGACACCCGTGCAGCCCCGCGAGGTGTTCCGCCAGGCGGTGCTCGCCTCGGCGGCCGCGGTCGTGCTGTTTCACAACCATCCGTCGGGCGACCCGCAGCCGAGCGAAGACGATGTCCACCTGACGGCGCGGATGGCGGCCGCGGGAGACCTGATGGGGATTGCCGTCGTCGATCACGTGATCCTCGGCGACGGCCGGTACTGCAGCCTGAAGGAATCCGGCTGCTTCTGACGGGCAGGGCTTCAGCCCTGCCATCGGAGAAACGATGCCGCGAGTTCTCTACTTCGACTGCTTTGCGGGCGCGTCGGGCGACATGGTGCTCGGCGCCCTGCTCGACGCCGGCCTGCCGCTCCACGACCTCGAACAGGCGCTCGGCAGCCTGATGATCCCCGGCTACCGCCTCGCGGCCGATCGTGTGTTGCGGTCGGGGCTGGCTGCCACGAAGTTCCGGTTGGTCGAGGGCGAGGACGAGCCGGCGGACGCCGCCGCCCGCGAGGCCCCGGCGCATGGGCATCAGCACGCCCACCGGCACGATGGCCAAGACCATGTCCATCACGACCACGAACCGGAATCGGCCCACGGGTCGCGGGAGGGACACCACGAGACCCACGGGCACGCCGGCCACGCGCACCGGACCCTCGCAGAGATCACCACGCTGATCGAACGGTCGTCGCTGGCCGACCGCGCCCGCGCGCGCGCCATCAGCCTGTTCACCCGCCTCGCGGAGGCCGAGGCGGAGATCCACCAGATGCCGGTGTCGAAGGTGCACCTGCACGAAGTGGGGGAGCTGGACTCGATCATCGATATCGTCGGGGCGGTGTTTGGTCTCGACTGGTTTGGCGCCGACCGGATCCTGGCGTCGCCGATGAACGTCGGCGGTGGCATGGTGCGTTCGGCGCACGGCGTGTTCCCCGTGCCGGCGCCCGCCACCGCCAAGCTCCTGCTCGGCGTCCCGGTGTACTCGAGCGGGGTGCAGATGGAAACGGTTACGCCCACCGGCGCGCTGCTCGTCACGGGCCATGCCACCGCCTACGGGCCGCTCCCGGCGATGCGCATCGAGCACGTCGGGTACGGCGCGGGCGGCCGCGACCTGCCGGGCACGCCCAACGTCCTTCGAATCCTGGTGGGCCGCGCCGACGAGCAGGCCCCCGCCGATCGCGTCGTCGTGCTCGAGTGCGAGATCGACGACATGAACCCGCAGATCTTCGGCCCGCTCATGGACCGGCTGTACGCGGCGGGAGCCCTGGAAGTGTTCTTTTCCGCCGTGCAGATGAAGAAGAACCGGCCGGGGACGCTCCTCACGGTCGTCGGGCGGCCGGAGTCGAGAGAGGAGCTCACCGGGATCATCTTTCGTGAAACCACGACGATTGGGCTACGCTATCAGGAGATGGCCCGCGCCTGTCTCAGCCGCGAGACCGTCCTCGTCGAAACCCCAGTCGGCCCCGTGCGGGTCAAGGTGGCGAGCCGCGACGGCGACGTGATGAACGCCGCGCCCGAGTTCGAGGACTGCGCGCGGCTAGCCGCCGAGCACGGCGTGCCGATCAAGAAGGTGCAGGCGCTGGCGACGAAAGCGTACTGGGAGCTGGGGAGCGAGCGCTGACGTCACTTGCCGATTGTCGACCCTGTCATGCCACGATTCTTCATTACCACTGCCATCGACTACGTCAACAGCCGGCCGCATCTCGGGACCGCGTCCGAGAAGATCGCCGCCGACGTGATTGCCCGGTACCACCGCCTGCTCGGGGACGACACCCATTTCCTGATGGGCAACGACGAGCACTCGCAGAACGTCTACCGGCGCGCCCGCGAGCACGGACTCGAGCCCCTGGCGTACTGCGACCTGATGGAGCGCGAGTTCCGCGAGGTGTGGCAGCGGCTCGACATCTCCTTCGACGATTTCATCCGCACCACCGCGCCGCGCCACCGTGACGGCGTCACGGCCATGGTCCAGCGCATCGCGGACCGTGGCGACCTCTACGACGCGTACTACGAGGGCCCTTACTGCGTCTCGTGCGAGGCGTTCAAGCCCGAGAAGGACCTGCTGGACGGTCTCTGTCCCGTGCACGGGACGAAGCCCGAGTGGATCAAGGAGAAGAACCACTTCTTCCGGCTCTCGAACTACCGCGACCGGCTGCTGGCGCACTTCGAGGCACACCCCGAGTTTCTCCAGCCCGATGTGCGGCGCAACGAGATCCTGCGCCTCCTCGAGAGCGGGCTCGAGGACATCTCGATCAGCCGTGCCGGCCAGCACTGGGGCATCCCCCTCCCGTTCGACCCCTCCAGCGTGGTCTACGTCTGGTTCGACGCGCTGATCAACTACGTCTCGGCGGTCGGCTTCGGGCGCGACCAGGAGATGTTCGAGCGGTGGTGGCCGGCCGATCTGCACATCATCGGGAAGGACATCACCCGCTTCCACTGCGTCGTGTGGCCGGCCATGCTGATGAGCGCCGGCCTGCCGCTGCCCCGGCAAGTGTTCGGCCACGGGTTCGTGCACTTCAAGGGTCAGAAGATGAGCAAGTCGCTCGGGACCGTGCTCGACCCGCTCGACGCGGCGGCGAAGTTCGGACCCGATCCGCTGCGGCTCTACCTGATCAAGGAAATTCCTTACGGCGGCGACGGGGACTTCTCGTGGGAGCGCTTCGAGGAGCGCTACAACGTCGACCTGGCGAACAACCTGGGCAACCTGGTGAACCGCCTGGCCGTGATGACCGACAAGTACCGCGGCGGCCTGCTGCCGCCGGCACCCGGGGCGCCGGGGCGGCTGGCTGCGGCCGCGGAGGAGGCGGTCACGCGCTATCGCAGCGCGATGGACGCGCTCGCGCTGCACGAGGCCACCTTTGCCGCGTTCTCGCTCGTCGACGCCGCGAACGAGTACATCGCCGAGACGGAGCCCTGGACACTGGCCCGACAGGGCGAGCAGGACCAGCTGACGCAGGTGCTCTCAGACGTCGTCGAGGCGGTGCGCATCGCCACCGTGCTGCTGCTGCCGGTGATGCCCGGTTCGGCCGCGGAAATCCTGCGCCGAATGGGGGAGACACGGCCCGCGGGCGAGTTGCGCCTGGATGCGGACGCTGCCTGGTCGGGTCGTCGCGAGCGCCGTATTGCCAAGTCGGATCCGCTCTGGCCCCGCATCGGGACGCCGGCCACCGTCACCCCTGCGGCCACGAGCCAGCCGCTGCCCGCCAAGCCGGCCGGCGGAACGCAGGAGACACCCATGAGCATGAACGAAAGCAAGGACTCCACCCCGCCGCTTCAGCCGGCCACGTTCGCGGCCGACGGCTCCACACCTGCGCCGCCAGCCGCACCCGCGTCGTCCGCCGGACCCGAGAAGATCGGGATCGAGGATTTCGCCAAGGTGGATCTGCGTGTCGCGAAGATCCTGGCTGCCGAGAAGGTGAAGGGGTCGAAGAAGCTGATCAAGATGCAGATCGACGTCGGGGTGGAGCAGCGCACCATCGTGGCGGGCATCGCGGAGGCGTACGAGCCCGAGACGCTCGTGGGCCGTTCGATCGTGGTCGTCTTCAACCTCAAGCCGGCCAAGCTGATGGGCGTCGAGTCCAACGGGATGGTGCTGGCCGCGAGCCCGGAGGGCGGCCTCCCGGCCCTGCTCGGCTTCGAGAACCCGCCGCCGCCCGGCAGCCGCGTCAAGTAGCCGCGTGCGCGGATTGATAGACAGCCACTGTCACCTGGCGGATCCGGCGTTCTCCGAGGACTTGGAGGAGGCCGTCCGGCGAGCGCGGGCGGCCGGCGTGGCCGGCGGCCTGTGCGTGCTCGCGCTCGGCGACGCCGCGGAGGAGCTGCAGGCGGCCCGCGTGCGGGCGGCCTGGCCGGAGCTCTGCTTCGCCGTGGGCGTCCACCCCCACCAGGCCCACGAGTTCGCCGCTCGCAGCGGCGAGGTGGCGGGGGCGGTGGAGGCCGCCTGCGCGAGGATTCCCGGCGTCTGCGCGGTCGGCGAGATTGGCCTCGACTACCATTACGACCTGTCGCCGCGGGAAGTGCAGCGGGAGATCTTCCGGCGGCAGGTCGCCTTCGCTCGCGAGTCGGGGTGGCCGATCGTCATCCACACGCGCGAGGCCGACGACGACACGGTGGGTATCCTTCGCGAGGAGGGCCGCGCGGAGGTGCGGGGCGTCTTTCATTGTTTCTCCGGGACCGCCGAGCTGGCACGGGCAGCGCTCGACCTCGGCTTCGCGATTTCGTTCTCGGGCATCGTGACCTTCCCGAAGGCCGAGGCGCTCAGGGTCATCGCGGCCGCGGTGCCGGTGGACCGGTTGCTGGTCGAGACCGACTGCCCCTACCTCGCGCCGGTGCCCCGGCGCGGCCGTCGGAACGAGCCCGCATGGGTGGTCCACACCGCGGAAACGGTCGCGGGCGTGCGAGGCATGACGAGAGCCGAACTGGAGGCCGTCGTCGCCGGGAACTTTGCACGCTTGTTTCCGCCCCTGGAGCCGCGCAGGAACGGCTCTCGGCTCTAGGCTTCGAGCTCTCGGGCACTCCCGGGCCGGGGCCAGGAGCCGCCGTGGTCGCGTTGACACCTCGCGCGCAAGTATGGTCTGATCATCGGGCTCATCACTGTGGAAAAAACGCCTGTTGCCCTCGCTCATCTCTTTGAGACGATCCGCCCAGACCTCGAAAGGGTCGAGCTCGAGTTCTCGCGTCACCTCGAATCCCACGTCCAACTGATTCCCGAGATCGGGCGGTACCTCCAGGGGGCGGGCGGCAAGCGCGTCCGGCCGTCGGTCCTGATCATGGCCTCGCGCCTGTGCGGATACGCGGGCGACCAGGCGGTGCTCTACGCCTCGGTCGTGGAGTTCATCCACACCGCGACGCTCGTCCACGACGACATGATCGACGACTCGATGCTGCGGCGCGGGCGTCAGACCGTCCACTCGCGGTGGGGCAACGACATCAGCGTGCTGTTGGGAGATTACCTCTACATCAAGTCCATGGCGCTGGCCCTGACGAACGACTCGCTGGACATCATCCGGCTGCTCTGCGACGTGACGCTGCGGATGATCGAGGGCGAGCTGTACCAGCTGTCCAAGAACGGGGACGTGGACATCTCGGAGGAGGAGCACTTCGAGATCATCCGCCGCAAGACCGCCTACCTGTTCGGCGGCTGCGCGGAAATCGGCGCGCTCCTCGGCCGCGTCCCGCCCGAACGGCAGGGGGCGCTCCGCGAGTACGGGTTCAACCTCGGCGTCACCTTCCAGCTGGTGGACGACCTTCTCGACCTCACGGGCGACGAGTCGGTGATTGGCAAGCCGGTTGCCGGCGACCTGCGCGACGGGAAACTCACGCTCCCGCTAATCCACATGCTGCAGCAGGGCGGCTCCGGGCTCCGCGATCTCGTCGCTGCCGTCGTGGGGGACCGGGAGCTGACGCCCGAGCGCTGGGCGACGATCTCGAGGCACCTCGCCGAGACCCGGTCGATCGACTACGCGCTGCGGAAGGCCGCCGATTACGCCGGGCGCGCACGCCGGAGCCTCGAGGTGTTCCCGCCGAGCGCCGAGCGCGACGCCCTCATGGCTCTGCCGGACTACGTGCTGGCCCGGGACCGCTGACGAGCGCCGTGACACCTGCCGAACGCCTCGCGGACCTGCGCGCCCGCATTCGACACCACGAGGAACGCTATTACGTCCTCAACGACCCCGAGATCTCCGACGCCGAATTCGACGCGCTCCTGAAGGAACTGGAGGCGCTGGAGGGCGAGCACCCCGACCTGGTGGCGCCCGACTCGCCCACGCAGCGCGTCGGCGGCCGCCCGGTCGAGGGGTTCGACACCGTCGAGCACGCGGTCCCGATGCTCTCGCTCGACAACTCCTACAATCCCGAGGAGCTGAGAGCCTTCGACGAGCGGCTGCGCCGCGGTCTCGCGGATGCGGGCCTGGTTCTCGACGTGGTGCCCTACGTTGCCGAACTGAAGATCGACGGCCTCAGTATCTCCCTCACCTACGAGGACGGACGGCTGGTCCGGGGCGTCACTCGCGGCGACGGGTTCCGCGGGGAGGACGTGACCTCCAACGTCCGGACGATCCGCGCGATCCCGCTCGCTCTTTCAGGGGCTCCGCCCGGCCGGCTCGAAGTCCGCGGCGAGGTGTACCTGCCGCGACCCGCATTCGAACGGCTCAACCGCGAGCGTGAGGAACGCGACGAACCGGTGTTCGCCAACCCGCGCAACGCCGCGTCGGGGACGATGCGGCAGCTCGACCCGAAGCAAGTGGCGCGGCGGGGCCTGAGCGCCTTCGTCTACCAGCTGCTCGGCGACGGCGCCGGCGCCCCCGGCCGGCACTCCGAAACCCTGGCCCTGCTGCGGGCCTGGGGACTGCCGGTGGAAGGCCACTGGGGCCTTTGCCTCGGCGTGGAGGCGGTGCTCGGGTACTGCGACGAGTGGAAGGACGCCCGGCACCGGCTCCCCTTCGACACCGACGGCGTCGTGATCAAGCTCGACGAGCTGGCGCTGCGCGCCCGGCTCGGCTCCACGTCGAAGTTCCCCCGGTGGGCGATCGCGTTCAAGTTCCCGGCCGAGCAGGCCACCACTCGCCTGCTGCGGATCGACGTGAACGTCGGCCGGACCGGAGCGGTGACCCCGTTCGCCGTCCTGGAACCCGTGCGGCTGTCGGGCACCACCGTGCAGATGGCCACCCTGCACAACGAGCAGGAGGTGGCCCGACGCGACATCCGCCCCGGGGACATGGTGCTGGTGGAGAAGGGCGGGGAGATCATCCCCAAGGTCGTGAAGCCGGTGCTGGGCCTTCGGGGGCCGGACGTCGTCCCGTGGCGGATGCCCGCCGAGTGCCCGGCCTGCGGCAGCGCGCTGCACCGGCCCGAAGGCGAGGCCGTCTGGCGCTGCGTCAACACGGCCTGCCCCGCCCGCTTCCGCCGCAGCCTGGAACACTTCGCGTCGCGCCGGGCGATGAACATCGATGGACTCGGCGAAGCCCTGGTGGACCAGCTGGTGTCGTCCGGCCTCGTGCGGGATTTCGGCGACCTCTATCAGTTGACCGCGCCCCAGATCGAAGGGCTCGAGCGCATGGGCCGC
Organism: uncultured Acidobacteriota bacterium; assembly: GCA_963744445.1. Taxonomy (GTDB): domain Bacteria; phylum Acidobacteriota; class Vicinamibacteria; order Vicinamibacterales; family Fen-181; genus CAVUTP01. Next base: position 369,388 of record CAVUTP010000002.1, on the reverse strand, counting down.
AAGTCGGCGGTCAACCTGCTCGCCCAGATCGAGCGGAGCCGGTCGATCGACGCCTGGCGACTGCTCTACGGCCTGGGGATCCGCTACGTGGGCGAGCGGGCGGCACAGGTGCTGGTCTCCGCCTTCGGATCGGTCGCAGCGATCGAGACCGCCACGGTGGAGCAGCTCCAGTCTGTCCACGAGATCGGGCCCGTGGTCGCCCGGGCGGTTCGCGAGTACCTCGACGAGCCGCGCAACCGCGAGCTGGTGCGGCGGCTGCGCGAGGCGGGCGTGAAGACGGAGGCGGAGCTCGCGGCTTCGGCAGGCCCGGGGCTCTTGTCCGGCCGGACGTTCGTCATCACGGGAACCCTGGCCAGCATGTCGCGCGACGAGGCGACTGCCGCCCTCGAAGCGCTCGGCGCCAAGGTCACGGGCTCGGTGAGCCGCAAGACCAGCGCCGTGGTGGCGGGAGCCGACGCGGGCAGCAAGCTGGACAAAGCCCGGCAGTTGGGTGTCGACGTGCTCGACGAGCCGGCGTTCCTCCTCCTCATCGGGCGCTGACCGCCCGCCACGGCCCCGTATAATGGAGAGATGAACCGGCGCTTTGCCCTCGTGACGATGGCCCTGACCGCGGCCATCGGCTTCTTCACGGGATTCAACGTCGCCGGGTCGCTGCAGCCCCTCGAGTCCGTTCCCCTCATAGCGGCCCGTACCGTCGGGCAGCCGACCCGCCGTCCGGCCGAGCGAGTCCAGCCGGGCGCGATCAACTTCGCCGACATCGCAGAAGCGATCAACCCGGCGGTGGTCAACATCGACGCGACCTCTCGCGGCCGGCGCGCGCAGAACGGAGCCCCGGACGCCCCCTTCGAGAACCGTCCGAGGGAGCGCGGCGACGTGCCGCGGCGCGGGGCGGGAAGCGGGTTCCTGATCGACACCAACGGCCACATCCTCACAAACCACCACGTGGTGGAGGGCGCCGAGCGCATCACGGTGAAGCTGGCCGACGGGCGCTCCCTCCGGGCGCGGATCGTCGGCACCGACCCGGACGCCGACGTTGCGTTGATCAAGGTGGACGCCGATCCCAGGCTGCCGGTGGCGCCCATGGGCGACTCTTCTGACCTGCGCGTCGGCGACTGGGTGTGCGCCATCGGCAACCCCCTGGGCTACGAGCACACGCTCACCGTGGGCGTGGTCAGCTACAAGGGCCGGAAGCTGTTCGACGCGGGATTGGACGATTACATCCAGACCGACGCCGCGATCAACTTCGGCAACAGCGGCGGGCCGCTGATCAACGCGCGCGGGGAGGTGATCGGGATCAACGCGGCCGTCAGCTCGCGTGCGGCGAACATCGGGTTCGCCGTGCCCATCAACACGGCGGCGGGGAACCTGGCGCAGCTCAAGGAGCGGGGCCGCGTGGTCCGCGGGTACATCGGAGTGACGCTGCGGGAGATCGACCCGGACCTGCAGGAGTCGCTGAAGCTGTCGTCCTCCGACGGCGCGCTGGTGGAGGACGTCTCGCGCAACTCGCCGGCCGACCGGGCCGGCCTGCGCACGTACGACCTGATCGTGTCGATCGAGCGCCGGTCGGTGCAGAGCAACAGCGACCTGATCCGCATCGTCTCGTCGTACCTGCCGGGAACGCCGATCCGCCTGAAGGTGCTGCGTGACGGCCGCCCGATGGATTTGACCGCCAAGGTCACGGAACGGCCGGGACGGGGCCTGAGCGCCGATGCCGGTGCCGTCGAGCCGCCGGCGCCCGCCGGGACCGAGCCGGGAAACGCGATCGGGCTGGGCGTGAGGGACCTGGACCGGGAAGCGGCGCGGCGGCTTGGGCTGCCGCGCGACGTCGAGGGCGTCCTGGTGGCCTACGTGGAGCCGCTCAGCCCCGCCTACGACGCGGACCTGCAGCGCGGGCACGTGATCCTGGAAATCAACCGCCAGAAGGTTCGCTCCGCCGCCGACTACGAGCGGTTGGCCGCGGCGGCCCGGCCCGGGCAGGTCCTGGCGTTCCTGGTGCAGATGACCGGGGGGGCCCGGGCGCTGCACACCGTCCGGGTGGAATGACCGAACGAGACGACACGATGAAAGCACGCATCCTGGTGATCGACGACGAGCCGGCCATTCGCGACTCGCTCAAGATGATCCTCGAGTACGAGGGCTACGAGTTCGTCGGCGCCCCGTCCGGCGCCGACGGGATCGCGCAGATCGAGCGCGAGGCCCCGGACCTGGTGTTCCTCGACGTGAAGATGCCGGGGATGGACGGGATCGAAGCGCTGACCCGCGTCAAGGCGATCGCCGAGACGCTGCCCGTGGTGATGATCTCCGGCCACGCCACCCGCGAGACGGCGTTCCAGGCCGCCAAGCTGGGGGCGTACGGCTTCATCGAGAAGCCCCTGAGCAGCGAGGACGTGCTGCTGCAGATCCGCAACGGGCTCGAGCAGGGCCGCCTGCGGAACGAGAACCGGGAGCTGCGCCTCAACGTCGAGATCAAGCACGAGATGGTGGGCAGCTCGGCCGCCATCCGCCACGTCATGGAGGCGGTGGCCCGCGCGGCGCCCACGACGGCGACGGTCCTGATCCAGGGCGAGAGCGGGGTGGGGAAGGAGCTGGTGGCGCGCGCGATCCACCGCAACAGCCTCCGCAGCCGCGAGCGCTTCGTGCAGGTCAACTGCGCGGCGATCCCCGACGAGCTGATCGAGTCCGAGCTGTTCGGTCACGAGAAGGGCTCCTTCACGGGCGCCACCGAGAAGCAGATCGGCAAGTTCGAGCAGGCCGACCGGGGCACGATCTTCCTCGACGAAGTCGGCGACATGAGCCTGAAGACGCAGGCGAAGGTGCTGCGCGTGCTCCAGGAGGGCGAGGTGGAGCGGGTCGGGTCGGCGCGGACCATCAAGGTGGACGTCCGGGTGATCGCGGCCACCAACAAGGACCTCGAGAAGGAGATCGAGAAGGGCACCTTTCGCGAGGACCTGTTCTTCCGGCTCAGCGTGATTCCCGATCCACGTCCCGCCGCTGCGCGAGCGGGCCGGAGGACATCCCGCTGCTGGTGCGCCACTTCCTGGACTTGTTCGCCCGGGAGAACAACTTCCGCCCGAGGCGGGTCTCCCCGGCCGCCATGGAGGCGCTGCAGCGCTACCGGTGGAAGGGGAACATCCGGGAACTGCGCAACACGGTCGAGCGGATGCATCATCATGGCGCCGCGCGACACCATCGAGGTGGACGACCTGCCCGACGCCGTGCGGTTTGACGCCCGGCCGGCGGCCCCCGATAATGGCGGAGGGGAGGCGGCCTCGCGCGCGGCGGGCACGCTGCGCGAGTTCAAGGAAGCGAGCGAGCGGACGTTCCTGGTGCAGAAACTGCGCGAGAACGGCTGGAACATCTCGCGGACGGCCGAGGTGATCGGCACGCCGCGGAGCAACCTCTACAAGAAGCTGGAGTTCTACAAGATCAGCCAGGAAGTGGACGGTTAGTCGCGCCGGCCGTCCGAGCTCTTTGACAATCCGCCGCAGAAGACCAGACGACCGCTGCCCCGCGGCCGTCCCGGGGCGTCCGCGCCCCGGGAAACGCCGCGGGGGAGAGGAAAGTCCGAACTCCGCAGGGCAGTGCGCCGGGTAACGCCCGGTCAGGGTGACCTGAAGGAAAGTGGCACAGAAAATATACCGCCCTGAGCGAGCGCTCACCGAAAGGTGAGTGCGAGTGCGAAGGGTAAGGGTGAAAAGGTGCGGTAAGAGCGCACCGCGCCGCTCGCCGAACGGGTCAGCGGGGGAAACCCCGGTGAACCCGCGTGAAGGCGGGCCGCGGGCCGGTCCGGTTCGCCGAAAGGCGGATCGGCGCCACCCGCGTGCGGCAACGCGGCGGCACGCAAAACCCCGCACGGAGCAAGGCCAAATAGGGAGGCGCCATCAGGACGGCCCGTCCGACCGCCTTCGCCAAGGTTACGGCAGTTCGCCGTAGCGGCGGCGGAGGCGACCGCCTCCGGGTAGGTTGCTTGAGCCCGCCAGTGATGGCGGGGCTAGAGGAATGGTCGTCACGCCGTGGCCGCCGCGCAAGCGGCGGCCACGGCGGACAGAATTCGGCTTACGGTCTCCCTGCGGCACTTTTTCTACTGGCGGAGCCCCCGCCAATCAACCAATCGACCAGTCGTCAAGTCAATCAACGATCGCCAAATCGCGAAGTCAAATCAACAAATCGCCAAATCGAGAAATCACCAAATGACCTACCTGGTGACCGGCGGCGCGGGCTTCATCGGATCCCATCTCGTCCGAGGAGCTGGTGCGCCGCGGCGAACGCGTGCGCGTCGTGGACAGCCTCATCACCGGCAAGCGGGCGAACCTCGCCCACCTGCCGGAGGTCGAGTTCCTCGAGGGCGACCTCGCCGACCCGGCGGTGGCGCGCCGCGCCGTCGACGGGGTGGACTACGTCCTGCACCAGGCCGCCATTCCGTCCGTGCCCGCGGTCGGTCACCGACCCGATCACGTCGAACCGCGCGAACATCGACGCGACGCTCAACGTGCTCGTCGCGGCGCGCGACGCCGGCGTGAAGCGCGTCGTCTACGCCGGGTCGTCGTCGGCGTACGGCGACACGCCGACGCTGCCGAAGCGCGAGGACATGCCGACCCGGCCGCTCTCGCCGTACGCGCTGCAGAAGCTGGTGGGCGAGCAGTACCTGGCGATGTTCACCCGGCTCTACGGCCTCGAGACCGTCACCACCCGCTACTTCAACGTGTTCGGCCCGCGGCAGGACCCCTCGTCGCCCTACTCGGGCGTGATCTCGCTGTTCATCAGCGCGCTCGTCGACGGCCGCCGGCCGACCATCTACGGCGACGGCGAGCAGACGCGCGACTTCACCTACGTCGCCAACGTCGTGGACGGCGTGCTGCGGGCGTGCCACGCGCCGGGCGTCGGCGGCGAGATGATGAACGTGGCGACCGGCGGCCGGATCAGCCTCAACGCCCTGCTCTCGACGCTCTGCAACCTGGTCGGCACGGAGGTCGAGGCGATCTACACCGAGCCGCGCGCCGGCGACGTGCGCGATTCGCAGGCGGACATCTCGCGCGCCCGCACGCTCCTCGGGTACCAGCCGCTGGTGGACCTGCGCGACGGCCTCGAGCGCACGCTCGCGTGGTACCGCCAGGCTCAGCCGGCGGTGCGAGGATAACCGGGCGCAGCGGTCTAGACGCCGGCGGCAGCCGCCGCCGCGTGACGGCGTGATCCACTAGGCCCGTCTCCGTAATGCCCAGACGGGCTCCTAAAAGGAGCGCGTCCGAGTTCTCCGGCGCGTGGACGAACCGGTCATCGGCCCAAAGCGCCGGGTAGATCGGGCCGAACGACAAGCTGAGGTCAGGGAGCGCCCGCGAGCGAGCGCTCCCTCACGATCATCGATAGATCAGCCCGTAGCACTTGAGGATGTTGTGCGTCAGGCACAGCAGCGACCACTCGCCGCGGACCTTCTCGAGGCCGCGGAGCAGAAACTGACGGAAGCCACGTCCGTGTTTCATCTGCCCGAAGACGGGTTCGACAATCGCCTTGCGCCAGCGGTAGACGGCCGCTCCGCGTTTGGTCTGCAGCTTGCGCCGCATCCGATCGGTGAGCGTCGCGTGCGCCGGCAGCGGCCCGCGGCACGGCGGTGGCGGCGCGTCGTGCTTGACGCGCCCGGTCGCCACGTACCCGTCAATGGCCCGGGCGGCGAGGTACACGAGATTGGCGTCCGAGCAGTACCCGCTGTCGGCCAAGACTTCGTCGGGCACCGCGTCACTTTGCGACGCAATCGTCTCGACCATCGGCGCCAGCTGCTGCTTGTCGTTGACGGCCTGCGTGACCGCCTGGCCGACGATCAGCTGGCAGGTCGGTTCCACCGCAATCTGCGCGTTGTACGCCTGCACGAAGCCGTCGGGGCCCTTCATGATCCGCGACTCGGGATCCGTGAAGTTGTACTGGGCCTTGTCCTCCGGGGCCGCGCGCTCGGGGGCCTGACTCGTCGCCTCGGCCTGCTCGCCGGCCCGCGCTTCGAGCACTCGCTTCGCCTCGCGAATCCGGGCCAGGCGCGTCTCGCGCCGCCGCAACTCCTCCGGCAGTTCGTCCCCGCGCCGGTCGCGCCTATACCGCGTATCTTCCTGCTCGTCGGTCGCCGTGGCTTGCGTCAGCAGATGGTGGACCTCCTGGGTGAGCTGTTGCTCTTTCTCCACCATCCGCTTGTAGCTCATCGCCTTGTGCTTCGACGCATTCGCGCGCACCTTGCTCCCGTCGATCGCGACGCGCCCCACGCGCAGCGCCCCGGCCTCACGGGCCAGCCGCAGCACCTGCACGAAGAGGCCTTCGAGCGCCGCGAGATGGCGCTGCCGGAAGTCGGCGATCGTCCGGAAGTCCGGCTGGTTCTCGGCCGCCAACACCCGGAACGCCACGTCCTCGGTCAGGCGGCGCTGGATCTTCCGCGAGGAGAAGACGCCGACGCAGTACGCATAGAGCAGCACCTTCGTCAGCATCACGGGATGGTACGGCGGAAACCCGCGCTCCTCCCGCTCGTACGGCGCCACGATCGCCGCCAAGTCCAGCTGATCCACCAAGTCACTCACGAAATACGCCAGGTGGTCGGACGGCAACCACTCGCGCAGGCTCGGCGGCAACAAGAAGTCTTGTTCGGGCACGTACGGACGGAACGTCTTCGCCATGCCCGATACTGTACGATGATCGGGATCGCGCGTCGATCCCCACTCGGACGCGCTCCTGATTTAGGAGCGTGTCCCCGGATTACTCCACTCGCCACTCCAGTTCCCCCGTTCCTGTCCCGGAACAAGCCTTCGACAACCCGAGTAGACGACGTGGCCGGGCGGCGCCGGCCGCCTGCCGCCTCCCGCGCCCGCGCACCGACGCAACCCCAACCCCCGCAGCACCTTCCCACGACATCGTCCGCGCGATGCCCCTGGCGGGCGGTTTGCCTCGTCGTCCGGTGATCCTGGCCGCGCACTCGCGGGCGCCCGACCCTGTGAGACGCGGTGCGCGCGCCGGGGTCCCCAACGCGGGCCGCGCCCGCCATCCGAGGAGGTCACATGTTGCGAAGGGCTAGTGTACTGATCGTGGTTCTCGCCGTCGTGCTCGCCGGCCCCGTCTTCTCGCCGGCCCTCGTCTCTGCGCAGCAGGAGCCAGCCGCGCAGGCACCCGCAAAGGCCGCGGCCACGGTCAACCTCAACACCGCCACTGCCGACCAGCTCGACAGCCTGCCCGGCGTCGGCCCCGCGATGGCCGCGCGAATCCTGGAATACCGGCAGAAGAACGGCGGCTTCAAGAAGATCGAGGAGCTGATGAACATCAAGGGGATCGGCGAGAAGAACTTCCTGAAGCTGAAGCCGCTGGTCGCCGTCACTCCCGCGAAGACCACGCCCGCCGGCGATCAAACGAGGTAGGCGTCGGCGCGAGGCTGCCCCCGCCTCACGCCCGGCAGCCGCCGGCAGGAGGAGTGTCCATGGCGCAGGAAGTGCTGGGCGGCCCGACATCCGGTGGCTGGCAACGCATCGCCGGCGCATCACGACGGAGTGGCCCGCTGCCGGCCGTCAGCTGCCTGGCGCCGGCCGGCAAGCGGCTACTCCCTGGTCGAAGTGCTCGTGTGCCTGACCCTGTCGCTGATGCTGGCAGGCGTGGCAGCGCCGGTGGTGCTGGGGGCGAGGGACGCGGTGCGTGCGGCGTCGGCCGGGGACCACCTCGCCGCCGTTCTTCAGCGGGCGCGGACCGAGGCGCTGAAACGAAACCGCCACGTGGCGGTGCGGTTCGAAACCGACGGTCCGTCCATTCGCTACGCCCTCTACGTGGACGGAAACGGCGACGGCGTCCGTACCGTGCAGATCGCCTCGGGCCTCGACCGCATGCTGCAAGCCCCGGAACGCGTCGAGCAGCACTGCCCCGGCGTGGGATTCGGCCTGGCCGACGGCGTGCCGACGGTGGACGGCGAAGGGGCCGGCGACGGCGATCCAATCCGCGTGGGACGCAGCCGGATGATCTCGTTCAGCCCCGCCGGCACGTGCACGTCCGGAACGGTGTACCTGCTCGGCCGCGGACACCAGCAGCTGGCCGTGCGGGTGCTCGGCGCGACCGGCAGAATCCGGACGTTGCAGTTCAACTTCGCCGCGGCGGCCTGGCAGCCACGATGACATCATGGCGGCGGTGTGAACGCCGGGCGGCAGGAAGGCTGCCCCGCGCGCAATGCCCTACGGCACGCGCCCGGCTCCGCCCCGGCGGAGAGGTCGAGATCGTCAACCTCTCTCAAGGGGGCACCGCCATCGACCGGGCCCCGAGATTGCTACCGGGAGCGACCGTGCAACTCCACCTCTCGGCGCCGGGGTGGCGACAGACGATCACCGCGCGGGTGGTGAGGTGCGAGGTGTCGGACTTGTCCGGCGGATCGGGCACGACGTACAGGGCCGGCCTCCGCTTCGAGCAACCCCTCGAAGCGCCGATCGCGTGGAGATGACCCCGAGGTTGCCGATCCGCCCCGCGCCAGGCGACGGGTAGTTGTTACCCACGGACCTGGGCCCGCAGGCCTCCGGGTAGCAACTACCCGGCGCCCAGGGTTTCGCGAGCGTCGCGGATGGGCGCAGCAGCGAGTTTTGGGAGTCTTTTAGTTCGGTTCGGGCTCAGCCAGTGGCACTTCCCTTGATTGCCGCGCAAGAGCTCCCTGTATGCCGCACACAAAAGACGATGCAACGGCGACGGGTGCCGGGGTGGAGGATGGGGTGGCTGCCGGGCCGCGAGTGTGGGGACGCGGACGCGACCGGCGGGAGTCGGTGGCCGACCTCCTCGTCGGCCTGACACAGCATCTGTGCGGTGCGCGGGACCGGTACTCGCTGGTCGCCCGTCTCGAGGGTGCGTTGCGGGAGTTGCTGCACCTCGATCTCGTCGAGGTGAGGGAGAGCTCCGAGCCTTACGTCGTGGACGGTCTTCCGCCGCGTCCGGACCGCATCCGGGTCGAGGTGCCCTCGCGCAGTGGCCTCTCGCATGTCGTGCTCGAGGCGCGGCCGGGCCGCGCCGGTGTCCTCGACGGCTGGGCGTCGCAGCAATTGGCCCTCGCCGCGAATCTCGCGGCGTTGATCCTCGAATCGACCGGCGCCGGGCAGGGCCGCAGTGTGCGAGCACGGCCGCACCCGTCGCATCGGCCAGTCCCGCCCTGATTGGTTCCAGTACCGCCATGGCCGAACTCCGCCGGCAGATCGCGCGCGTGGCCGCCACCGACTTCACCGTCCTCATCAAGGGGAGAGCGGCACCGGCAAGGAGCTCGTCGCCCGGCAGATCCACGAGCTCGAGCCGTCGCCGCCACGGCCCGTTCGTGGCCGTCAACTGCGCGGCGATCGTGGAGTCGCTGCTCGAGGCGGAGCTGTTCGGCATCGAGGAGCGGACGGCGACCGGCGTGCGCGGCCGGCGCGGCAAGTTCGAGCACGCCGACGGCGGCACGCTGTTTCTCGACGAGGTGTCGGACCTGGCGCCGTCGGCGCAGGCCAAGCTGCTGCGCGCCATCCAGGACCTGACCGTCGAGCGCGTCGGCGGCCACGCGAGCCGGCGGGTGGACACGCGGATCGTCGTGGCGACCAACCGCAGCCTGCGCGATCTGGCTGCGCGGGGGGTGTTCCGCGAGGACCTGTACTACCGGCTGTCCGGCGTCGAGGTCCACGTCCCGCCGCTGCGCGCTGCGCAAGACGGACGTCGACGGAACTGGCCGACCATTTCCTCGGCCGCTGCAGTGCCCCGGGGCGGCGGACGATGAGCGCCGGCGGTCCTCGAAGTCGCTCCAGGCGTACGACTGGCCGGGCAACGTGCGCGAGCTCGAGCGAGTGATCGAGGGCGCGGTCACGCTGGCGCAGTCGGACCGACTGACGCTCGACGACCTGCCGCCGACCGTGCGAGGCGACTACCTCGAGGTCCTGCAGCCCTCGCTGGCGCGCGACGACACCATGCGGGCGTGGGGCAGCCGGTACGCGCGGCTCGTGCTCGAGCGGTGCGGCGGCAACAAGCGGCACGCAAGCCGTGTTCTGAACATCTCCTACCACACCCTCCAGGCCTACCTGCGCTACCAGCCCGGGGCGCGCGCCGGGCGCGTGGCCGTCGAACCCGGCTGGAACGCCGCGGAAGAGAATCGCCCCGAGCGGCAGGCCCAACTGCCCGCCGGTCCGGGACCTGGAGCCTGCCGGAAGGCGCAAGGTGCCTCACTTCCGGCGGGAGACGTGGAACGGCCGGCAATCGCGCCGTCGGCCGCCCTGGCCGAGGAGCTTCGAATCGGGGCCTGAGATACCCGATTTTCCTCCGGGGCCGCTGTCTTGACCACCCGCGCGCCCGCATAGTAGTGTTACCTGTCGTTCGTCCCGTCCCCTTCCCCTGGCCATTCCGATGGATCCATCCGCCACATCCTTGCGCGGGACGCCCCTTGCGGGGTGGCACCGTGCCCATGGCGGCCGGATGGTGTCGTTTGCCGGGTGGGAGATGCCGGTCGAGTACTCGGGCGCTGAGCGCCGAGCACATGGCCGTCCGGACCGCGGGCAGGGCTGTTCGACGTCAGCCACATGGGGCAGCTGGAACTGGCCGGGCGGGACGCGCTGGCCGCCGTCCAGCGCATCACCAGCAACGACGCGTCGAAGCTCCAGGTGGGCCAGGCGCAGTACTCGGCGCTGACGACACCGGCCGGCACCTTCGTGGACGACGTGCTGGTCTACCGGTTCGCCCGCGACCACTTCCTCTTCGTCGTCAACGCCTCCAACGTGGCGAAGGACTTCGAGTGGGTCGCGCGCGCAGGTGCAGCCGTTTGGCGACGTCGCCGCGGTGAACACCGAGCTCGCGCTACGCGCTTGCTCGCGCTGCAAGGGCCCGCGGCCGGCGGCGTGCTGCAGGCGCTGACGGACGTCGATCTCGACGGGATCCGCTACTACTGGTTCGCCCACGGCGAGGTGGCGGGTGTGCGGGTGACCATGTCCCGCACCGGCTACACCGGCGAAAGCGGCTTCGAGATCTTCGCGCCGCCGCAGTCGGCGACCAGGGTCTGGGAGGCCATCCTGGCGGCGGGGCGGTCGGCGGGCGTCGTGCCGGCCGGGCTGGGCGCGCGCGACACCCTTCGCCTGGAAGCCGCCATGCGGCTATACGGCAACGACATCGACGAGACGACCACCGTGCTCGAGGCCGGGCTCGAGTGGATCGTCGGCTTGGGAGAAGGGCGAGTTCAACGGGCGCGACGCGCTGGCTGACCAGAAGGCGAGGGGGCTCGCGCGGCGGCTCGTCGGGTTCGAGATGGTGGACCGCGCAATCGCGCGGCACGGGTGCGAGGTCCTCGTCGAGGGGCGGGCGGTGGGCGCCGTCACCTCCGGCACGCGCACGCCGTTCCTCGAGAAGGCCATCGGTATGGCCTACCTGCCCATCCACGCGGCGGAGCCGGGGACCGAGTTCGAGGTCGATATCCGCGGCCGGCGGGCGAGGGCCCGGGTCGTGCCGCTGCCGTTCTACAAACGTCCGAAGGGGTGAGCGATGTATCCCGAATCCTACAGGTACACGAACGACCACGAGTGGCTGGACCAGTCATCCGGCCGCATCGGCATCACCGACTTCGCCCAGAAGCAGCTTGGCGACATCGTCTTCCTCGACCTGCCGGAGGTGGGGAAGGTGGTGAAGAAGGGCGACCAGCTGGGCACCGTGGAATCGGTGAAGGCCGTGTCCGAGGTCTTCGCTCCGGTCTCGGGCCGGGTCACCGAGGTCAATGCCGCCCTCGCCGAGAAGCCCGAGGGCATCAACCAGGACGCGCACGGCAGCTGGATGGTGGCGCTCGAGGCCGAGCGATCCCGCCGAGGCCCAGTCCCTGCTCGACGCCACGCAGTACGCAGAGCTGGTCAAGTGACACACCGCTACATCCCCAACACAGACGCGGACGCGCGCAAGATGCTCGAGGCCATCGGGGTCCCGAGCATCGACGCGCTGTTCGAACCGGTTCCCGCCGCCGTCCGGCTCCAGCGCGAGCTGGACCTGCCGCCGGCCCTGTCGGAGCCGGACCTGCTGACGCATCTCGGCACGCTGGCGGCGCAGAACGCCGACGCGTCGCGCTACGCGGTCTTCCTCGGGGCGGGCGCCTACAGGCACTTCGCACCCGGGTTCGTCGACCAGCTCCTGCTGCGGTCCGAGTTCTACACGGCCTACACGCCCTACCAGCCGGAGATCTCGCAGGGCACCCTGCAGGCGATCTTCGAGTTCCAGACGCTGGTCTGCCGAGCTGATGGGGACCGACATCGCCAACGCGTCGATGTACGACGGCAGCACCGCCATGGCCGAGGCGGCCACCATGGCGTGCCGCATGACGCGGCGCGACCGGGTGGTGGTCGCGCGCAGCGTCCACCCGCACTACCGCGAGGTGCTGCGGACCTACGCCGCGAACCTGGGGCTGACGATCATCGAGGTGGGTTACCGCGAGGACGGCTCGCTCGACGCCGACGCGGTCGCGGGCGCCGTCCAGGGCGCCGCCGCGGTCGTCTTCCAGTATCCCAACTTCTTCGGGGTCGTCGAGGACCCGCGGCCGATCGTCGAGACCGCCAAGGCGGCCGGCGCCATGACGGTGGCGGTCGTGACCGAGGCGGTGGCGATGGGGCTCCTCGTGCCCCCGGGCGCGCTGGGCGTGGACATCGTGGCGGCCGAGCTGCAGTCCTTCGGCGTGCCGGTCGGCTACGGCGGTCCGCACGTCGGCGTGCTGGCGGCCTCGGAGAAGTGCATGCGGCAGATGCCCGGGCGCTTCGTCGGGATGGCCAGGGACACCGAGGGGCGCGCCGGCTACGTGCTGACGCTCGCCACGCGCGAACAGCACATCCGGCGCGAGAAGGCCACGTCGAACATCTGCACCAACTCGGGGCTGATGGCGCTGGCCGCGACGATCTGCATGGCGGCCTACGGCAAGCAGGGCGTAACGGACCTGGCGCGGCTGAACTTCGACAAGGCTCACTACGCCCACGCGACGATGAAGAAGGCGGGGCCTGTCGCCGCGCTTCGCCGGCCCGTTCTTCAACGAGTTCGTGATCGGCGGGCTGGGCGACGCGGCAGCCGTCCAGCGCCGGCTGCTCGACCGGCAGATCGTGGCGGGGCTGCCGCTCGGTCCGCACTATCCCGAGCTGGCCGATTCACTGCTCGTCTGCGTGACCGAGCTCAACCCGGCCCAGGACATCGACGCGCTGGCCTCCGCGCTGAAGGGGTGAACGAAGGGACCATGACGACGACACCGGATCAACGCGACCAGCTGATCTTCGAGTTGAGCAGGCCCGGTCGGCGGGCCTACTCGCTGCCGGAACACGATGTCCCGCCCGCGGCACTCGACGGCGCCGTGCCGCAGGGATTGCTGCGCGACGGCGTCCCCGGCTTTCCCGAGATGACCGAGGTGGGGCTCGTCCGCCACTTCACCAGGCTGTCCACCTGGAACTACGGCGTGGACACGGGCATGTACCCGCTCGGGTCGTGCACCATGAAGTACAACCCCAAGGTGAACGAAGCGGCGGCCCGCATGCCCGGCTTCGCGGGGTTGCACCCGCTGACGCCAGACGAGGCGGCGCAGGGCGCTCTCGGCGTGATGCACGCGCTGGCGCAGATGCTTGCCGAGATCACCGGCCTCCCGGCCGTCACGCTGCAGCCCGCGGCCGGCGCCCACGGCGAGCTGACGGGGATGATGCTGATCCGCAAGCACCTCATCACCCGCGACGGCAATCCCCGCAAGGTGGTGCTCATCCCCGACTCCGCGCACGGGACGAACCCCGCGAGCGCGCACTTCTGCGGCTACGAGGTTCGCGAGATCAAGTCGTGCGCCCGCGGCAACCTGTCGGTCTCCGCTCTCGCGGAGGCGATGACCGACGACGTCGCGGCGCTGATGCTGACCAACCCGAACACGCTCGGGATGTTCGAGGACGAGATCTGCGAGGTCGCGCACATCGTGCACGCCAAGGGCGGCATGGTCTACTGCGACGGCGCGAACATGAACGCGCTGATTGGCAGGGCCAGGCCGGGCGACTTCGGCATGGACGTGCTGCACCTCAACCTCCACAAGACCTTCTCGACGCCGCACGGCGGGGGAGGACCGGGCTCCGGGCCGGTGGTCGCGGTGAAGGAACTGGAGCCGTACCTGCCGTCGCCGGTCGTGGCCGCCACTCGCGAGGGGCTGCGCTTGGACTACGACCGGCCGCTCTCGATCGGCCGTGTGAAGGCCTTCCAGGGCAACTTCGGCATGTTCATTCGCGCCTACGCCTTCATCCGGGCGCTCGGGCCGGTGGGCATCCGCAAGAGCGCCGAGAACGCGGTGCTGAACGCGAACTACGTCCGGGCGCGCCTGCGGGACGAGTACCAGGTGCCCTACGATCGGATCAACATGCACGAGGTGATCTTCTCGGATCACCGCCAGAACGAGCACGGCGTCACGACGCTCGACATCGCCAAGCGTCTGATCGACTACGGCTTCCACCCGCCCACGATCTACTTCCCGCTGGTCGTGCACGGCGCGCTGATGGTGGAGCCGACCGAGAGCGAGGGGCTCGAGGAGCTCGACCGGTTCGTCGAGGTGATGAAGAAGATTGCCGAGGAGGCGCGCACCACGCCGGACCTGCTGAAGAAGGCGCCCGTCACCACGCGCCGCAGCCGCTTCGACGAGGCGAGCGCCGCGCGGAAGCCCGTGCTGCGCTGGAAGCCCGAGTAGCGAGATCCGCGGGCGCAGGGGAAGGCGGTCCGCCGCCCCCCCTGCGCCCCGCGCGGTTACTGGCCGCCGCTGACAGCCCACTGGCCGCCGGCGCGCACCCATTCCCCGACCCGGCGCCGGAACTCGGTCAGCAGGGACCGTGTCACGGGTCCGGGCATCCCGCCGCCCACAACCCGATCCCCAAGGCGAACGATCGGCACGACCTCGCGGGTCGTGCTGGTCAGGAACATCTCGTCCGCTCCGAACAGGTCGGCATCGATCAGGGTCCGCTCCGCGATCGGGACGCCCACGGCCGGGCCCATCTCCAGCACGAACGCCCGGGTGATGCCCGCCAGGAGACCGGCATCGATCGGCGGCGTGTACACCCGGCCGTCCTTGACGATGAACAGGTTGGACTGCGAGCACTCGGAGATCTCGCCGCGGTAGTTCCGCATGATTGCCTCGAACCCGCCCTGCCGGTGCGCCTCCTGTGACGCCAACGCGTTGTTGAGGAGGTTGTTGGACTTGATCAACGGGTTGATCGAGCCCGGGTGATTGCGCACGACGGGCACGAGGATGACCGTCACCCCCCGCTCGTAGGCATCGGCTGGCGGATCGACCTGGGGCTTGATGATGATGACCAGGGTGGGCGTGGGGCAGGCGTTGACCTCGTAGCTCATGATCCCGACGCCGCGCGTCAGCAGGACGCGGATGTACATCTCCATCCCCTCGCCGGCTGACCCTTGCGCCGTATAGAACTGCCCGGCCGTCCGCTGGACCTCGGCGAGCAGATGGTCGTCGGTGAAGGGGACCTCGAGGTTGATCATGGCGGCCGACCTGCGCATCCGGTCCATGTGTCGGTCGAACAGGAAAGGCCTGCGCTGGTAGGTGCGCATCACCTCGTACACGCCCTCGCCGTAGAGGAACCCGTGATCGAGGACCGGGACGACCGCCTCGTCTTGCCCGGTGATGCGACCGTTCACGTAGATGGTTGCTGCCATGACTGCCTCCGCGTTTGGTGTCAGAGTCGTTCCTGCCGTCCCAACCTCACCAGGTATCTGGCCACGATGCGCAGCGGGTCCACCAGGGGCACGCCCAGCGGCTCCAGCGCGGCGTGGCACATCGAGATCTCGGTGCAACCGAGGACCAGCACCGTCGCCCCCCGGTCGACCAACCTCCGGCTCACCTCGACGAGCGCTGCTGCCGCCTCCACCGTTCGCCCCACCTTGATCGCCAGGATCGCACGGGCCACTCGCGCCTGGTCGTTGGCCTCCGGGACCACCCAGCCGGCGACCGCGCCAGCCGAGCGGGTCTCGTACACACGCTCGTTCAGCGTCCCCACCGTGGCCAGCAGGCCTGCCTGGCGTTCCGCTCCATGGTCCCTCTGCAGCTCGTCGATGGCCAGGCTCACCATGTCGAGGATCGGCGCGCCCACCCCCATCTGGATCTCGTTCAACCTCGCGTGCGCCGTGTTGCAGGGGATGACGATGTGCGTGGCGCCGGCGTGAACCAGCAGCCGGGCCGATTCCCTCACCGCTTCGGCGTACCGCCGGCCGCCGTCCTCCGCGAGCGACCGCATCCGCTCCGGCACGTGCGGGTTGGTGAAGCAGACGACTTCGAAGTGGTCCTGGTCCCGCTCGGCCGGCGTCGCCTCGATGATCAACTGCTGGAGGTAAACCCCCGCCATCGGGCCCATGCCGCCCACGATGCCGATGCGGTACGCGGGCGCGGAGGGTTGCTCGTCGGGACGCGGGTGTGACATGTGGGTGGTTCGGCTTCCTGGAGGTTCCCCGAAGGCGCGAAGGAAAGGGTACTCCGCGCCGCCCGAGACCGCAAGCATCCACGCCCGACTGTCGGTCCAACCTGCGGTTCATGCCGACGGGGTCGGTTGACACGGAGCTTCAGCGGGAACGAAGATGCTGGGGACCCTGCGGGAACCGAGCGGGGCCGCTGGCTGACGCCAGCCTGCCACGAGGCGACATGCGGATCCTGACAGCCGAACAGATGCGCGAGGCGGACCGGCGGACGATCCACGAGATTGGCGTGCCGTCCGCCGTGCTGATGGAGAACGCCGGCCGCCAGGTCGTGGCGGCGATGTCCTCGGCCTTCGAGGACCTTCGCGAGCGGCGGGTTGCCGTCCTCGCGGGGCGCGGGAACAACGGGGGGGACGGCTTCGTCATCGCGCGCGTGCTCCGCCAGCGCGGCGTCGAGGTGACCGTGTTCGTCCTGGCTCCCCTCGGGGAGGTGAAGGGGGACGCCAGGGTGAACCTGGAGATCCTCGGAAGGCTGGGCCTCCCCGTCGTGGAGGTCGCCGGGGTGCAGCAGTGGGAGCTGCATTCGTCCGAAGTCGCGGGCTGCGGGGTGATCGTGGACGCCCTCTTCGGCACCGGCCTGGGCACGCCCCTGTCCGGGCTCTTCGAGACCGTCGTCGAGGACGTGAACGCCATGGGACTGCCCGTGGTTGCGGTCGATCTGCCCAGCGGCATGTCCGCCGACACCCACGAGGTGATCGGCCCCTGCATCGACGCCACGCTCACCGTGACCCTCGGCGCGCCCAAGCTGCCCCTCGTCTTGCCGCCCGCCCGCCTGCGCGTGGGCGACCTGATCGTGGCCGATATCGGAATACCCGACGAGGTCGTCGCGGCGCTCGAGGGGCCCGTGGTCGAGTTGTCGACACCCGAGGCGATGCGGGCGCTGGTCCCGGAACGGCGCGCGGACGCGCACAAGGGCAGCTTCGGGCACGTCCTGGTGGTGGCGGGGTCGCGCGGCAAGACGGGCGCGGCGCACCTGGCCGCCGTCGGCGCGCTGAAATCGGGCGCGGGCCTGGTGACGGTCGCGACCCCTGCTTCGTGCCAGCCGATTGTGGCGTCACTCGGCGCCGAGTACATGACCGAGGGGCTCGAGGAGACGGCGGCCGGAACCGTGAGCCTTGCGGCGCTCGAACGGGTGCTGACGCTGCCGGCGGATGTGATTGCGGTCGGCCCGGGGCTGGGGACCGGCGACGAGGTGCAGGCATTCGTCGCCGGCCTGCTGGACCGCGCATCGGTGCCCCTGGTGCTGGACGCCGATGCCCTCAACGCCTTCGCCGCTGACCCCGGCCGGTTGTCCGCTCGCGAGGATCAGCACGTGGTGGTGACGCCGCACCCGGGCGAGATGGCCCGCCTGTCCGGTGTCTCCATCGAGGAGGTCCAGGCTCACCGCCTGGAGTCCGCGCGGAACCTCGCGACGGCCCGCGGCCTGACCGTGGTGTTGAAGGGCCACCGGACGGTGGTAGCGAGCCCCGACGGCAAAGCGTTCATCAACCCGACGGGGAACGCCGGGATGGCAACGGGGGGCACCGGTGACGTGCTGACGGGGATGGTGGCCGCCTGGCTGGCCCAGCTCCGCGACCCGGAGCCTGCGTCGCTGCTGGCGGTCTACCTGCACGGCGCGGCCGGCGACCTGGCGGCCGACGACGAGGGCCAGGTGTCGATGACGGCCGGCGACCTGGCGGCGCGAACCGGCGACGCCCTCCTGGAACTCACCGCGCGCCGGCGGCGTGTTCCCGAACCTGAATGAGCGGCACCGTCCACCTCACCGAGACGCGGTCGGAGGAGGAGACCGCCCGGGTGGCGGCTGCGCTGGCCGCGCGCCTTCACGCCGGGAGCGTGCTCCTCCTCACCGGGGACCTCGGCGCCGGAAAGACCGCATTCGTACGCGGAGTGGCGGCCGGCCTCGGCCTCGACCCGGACGAAGTGAGCAGCCCCACGTTCACGCTCGTGCAGGAGTATCGCCCCTCGACAAGCTCGGGACAGCTCACGCTCTATCACGTGGATCTGTACCGGCTGGAAGGTGGGGAGGTCGAGGACCTGGGCCTGGAAGAACTCGCGGGCGGCGGCGGCGTGGTGGCGATCGAGTGGGCCGAGAAGCTCTCGAGCCCGATCCCCGGCGCCACGCGGGTGGAGATCGTGGACTTGGGCGACGACCGCCGGGAGATTCGGATAACCCAAGCAGTGTAGCGGCTCGGGGAGAGTGGCGTCGGTGCACCGTGGCCGGCGGCCAGTGGTCAGCCGCACGCTGCCACGGCGTGACGTCGTGATCTACGGACCACTGTCCACTGACCACTCTGCACGAGTCTACTCAGACCGATAGTTCGGCGCTTCCTTCGTGATGATCACGTCGTGCACGTGGCTCTCGCGCATACCCGCCGGGGTGATGCGGACGAGTCGCGCATCGGCCTGCAGCTCGCGGATGTTGCCGCAGCCGCAGTAGCCCATGCCCGCGCGGAGGCCGCCCACCAGTTGGTGGATCATCTCCGCCACCGTGCCCTTGTAGGCGACCCGTCCCTCGATGCCTTCCGGCACGAGCTTCTCGCCGGACTCCTGCGGGGCGTCCAGGTCGAACTCGTCCTGGAAGTAGCGGTCGCGGCTGCCCCGGCGCATCGCGCCGATAGATCCCATGCCGCGGTACTCCTTGAAGCTCCGGCCCTGGTAGAGCACGACCTCGCCCGGGCTTTCGTTGGTGCCGGCGAAGAGACTGCCGATCATCACGCAACTGGCCCCGACGGCGATGGCCTTCGTGATGTCTCCCGAGAACCGGATGCCGCCGTCGGCGATGACCGGGATGCCGTGCGCCGCGGCGGCCCTCGAGCACTCGACCACGGCGGTGATCATCGGCACGCCGATGCCGGCGATGACGCGCGTGGTGCAGATCGATCCCGGCCCCGATCCCGACCTTGACCGCGTCCACGCCGCGGCGGATGAGGTCCTCGGTGGCCTCGGCCGTCGCGACGTTCCCGGCAATCAGGTCGACCTCGGGGAAGCGGCGCCGCATCTCTTCGACCGTATCGAGCACCTTCTGCGAATGGCCGTGCGCGGTGTCCACCACGAGGATGTCCACGTGGGCGGCCACCAGCGCCGCCGCGCGGTCGAAGGCGTCCTTGCCGGTCCCCACCGCCGCGCCCACGCGCAAGCGGCCGAGCTCGTCCTTGCACGCGGCCGGGTACTTGATCACCTTCTGGATGTCCTTGACGGTGATCAGCCCCTTCAGCCGGAAGTGCTGGTCCACGACCAGCAGCTTCTCGATCTTGTGATGGTGGAGGATCTCGCGCGCCTGGTCCAGCGTGGTCCCGACCGGAACCGTGACGAGGTTCTCGTGGGTCATCACCTCCGGAGATCGGCCGGTCCACGTTGGTCTCGAAGCGCAGGTCGCGGTTGGTGAGGATCCCGACGAGCCGGCCTTCCTTGCTGCCGTCCTCGGTGATCGGCACGCCGGAAATCCGGTACTTCTTCATGAGGCCCAGCGCCTCGTAGATCCGGTGGGCGGGGGAGAGCGTGATCGGGTTGACGATCATCCCGCTCTCGGACCGCTTGACGCGATCGACCTCGGTCGCCTGTTCCTCGATCGAGAGGTTCTTGTGAATGACGCCGAGGCCGCCGTGCTGGGCCATCGCGATGGCGAGGCTGGACTCGGTGACCGTATCCATCGCCGCGCTGAGGAGCGGGACGTTCAGCCGGATGCGGCGCGTGAGGCGGGTGGTGACGTCCACCCCCGTGGGGAGGACCTGCGAGTGCCGCGGCACCAGGAGCACGTCGTCGAACGTCAGCGCGGTGGCCAGTTCCGTCCCCACCTGCAGCACGCCGGGCATCGCCGTCTTCAGTTCCATCGCGTTCCCTCGTTCCTGGCGCCGAGTCCTCACCGCCGCTACACCGCGGCGCCGTGACACTTCTTGTATTTCTTCCCGCTGCCGCACGGGCACGGGTCGTTGCGGCCCACCTTGGGCTCCTCGCGCCGGACGGTCTTGATCACGTCGTCGCCGCCGGTGCGGGCCGGCGTCCGGCCGCCGCCGGCGCCCGCAGGCGCGGAGGCGAACAGCGACGGGCTCTCGCTCGGGGCGTTGGTCGTCACCGGCGCGGCCCGGCGCGCCGGCCTCCTGGCCGGCGAATCCTCGTCGCCGACCGGCCGCAACAGCCAGAGGTAGCGGACCATCTCCTGGTCCACGCGATCCTTCATCGCCTGGAACAGGGCGTAGCTCTCCTTCTTGTACTCGACCAGCGGATCACGCTGCCCGTAGCCCCTCAGGCCGATGCCCTCCTTGAGGTGATCCAGGCTGTAGAGGTGGTCCTTCCACTGGACGTCCACGATCTGCAGCATGATGTCGCGCTCGATGCGCCGCAGCAGTTCGGCCTGGAGCATCTGCTCCTTGTCCTCGTAGCGCCGCTCGATTCGCTCCCAGAGCTCGTCGCGGACGTCGTCGATCTTCTTGCCGCTGTCGAAGCCGACGATCGCGTAGTCGCCACCGTCGAGGCCGAAGATCCCGCTGAGCTCGCGGCGAAGGGCCTCGAGATCCCACTCGCTGGCGTCCTCGCCCTTGGGACAGAAGGTGTCCACGTTGGCGTCGAGGAGGTCCTGCGCGAGGTCCAGGAGGTAGTCGCGCGTGCCGACGTGCTGGTCTTCCACCCGGATCTGGCCGTCGAGGATCTCCCGCCGGAGCGAGTAGATGCTCTCGCGCTGGCGGTTCATCACGTCGTCGTACTCGAGGAGGTGCTTGCGGACGGAGAAGTTCTGCGCCTCGACCTGGCGCTGCGCACGCTCGATGGCGCGCGTGACCATCTTGTGCTCGATGGGAACGCCCTCTTCCATCCCCAGGCGCTGCATCAGGCCGGAGATGCGATCCGACCCGAAGATCCGCATCAAGTCGTCCTGGAGCGACAGGTAGAAGCGTGACGAGCCGGGGTCCCCCTGGCGGCCGGCACGGCCGCGCAGCTGGTTGTCGATACGCCGCGCCTCGTGGCGCTCCGTGCCGATGATGTGCAGGCCGCCGCTGTTGACGACCTCCTCGTGCTCGGCATCGGTCTGACGCTTGAAGTACTGGAAGTTGCGCTCCCAGTCCTTCCGCCCGACGCGGTAGAAGTGCTCGAGGTGGTAGAAGTAGACGTTCTCGTCGTCGTCTACGAACCGCTCCTGCCCCTTGACGAGCTTCTCGGCCAGCTGGTCGGCCAGGCACTGCTGCCGCGCCATGAACTCGGGGTTGCCGCCGAGCAGGATGTCGGTCCCGCGGCCGGCCATGTTCGTCGCGATGGTGACGGTGGCCTTGCGGCCCGCCTGGGCGACGATCTCGGCCTCCTGCGCGTGGTACTTCGCGTTGAGCACCACGTGCTTGATGCCGCGGCGGCGCAGCATCGTCGAGAGCCGCTCTGACTTCTCGATTGAAATCGTCCCGACCAGCACCGGCCGGCCCGCCGCCTGCTTCTCGATCACGTCGGCGACGATCGCTTCGTACTTCTCCGGCTCGGTCCGGTAGATGAGGTCTGGCTCCTCGAGCCGGCGCAGCGGCCGGTTCGGCGGCACGACGTTGACCTCGAGCTTGTAGATCTTGCCGAACTCCTCGGCCTCGGTCTCGGCGGTGCCGGTCATGCCGGCGAGCTTCTTGTACTTGCGGAAGTAGTTCTGGAAGGTGATGGTCGCGAGCGTCTGGTTCTCGCGCTCGATCTTCACCTTCTCCTTGGCCTCGACCGCCTGGTGGAGGCCGTCGCTCCAGCGCCGGCCGGGCATGAGGCGCCCGGTGAACTCGTCCACGATGACCACCTGGCCGTCCTTGACCATGTAGTCCACGTCGCGGCGGAAGAGCGTGTGCGCGCGGAGCCCCTGGTTGATGTGGTGGAGCAGCGGCATGTTCGCCGGATCGTAGAGGCCGCCCGGCTGCAAGCGCGCGCCGAGCAGTTTCTCGCCCTTGGCCATCCCGCTCTCGGTGAGCGTCACCGTCTTGTGCTTCTCGTCGACGATGTAGTCGCCCGTCGCCTCGAGGGCCTCGCGGTCCTCGGCCTTCGTGTCGCCGCGGGTGACCGCGCCCGGCTTGAGCTTCGGGATGATCCGGTCCACCTCGTAGTAAAGCTCGGTGGACTCCTCGGCCGGCCCGGAGATGATCAGCGGGGTCCGCGCCTCGTCGATCAGGATGCTGTCCACCTCGTCCACGATCGCGAAGTGGTGCCCGCGCTGCACGTAGTTCGCGAGCTCGAACTTCATGTTGTCGCGAAGGTAGTCGAACCCGAACTCGTTGTTCGTCCCGTAGGTCAGGTCGCACCCGTACGCGACCTGGCGCTCCGCGTCGGTGAGCTCGTGCTGGATGACGCCGACGGTCAGGCCCAGGAACCGGTAGATCCGCCCCATCCACTCCGAGTCGCGCCGGGCGAGGTAGTCGTTCACGGTGACGACGTGCACGCCCTTGCCCTCGAGGGCATTCAGGTACGCGGGCAGCGTCGCGACGAGGGTCTTGCCCTCGCCGGTCTTCATCTCGGCGATCCGTCCCTGGTGCAGGACGATGCCGCCGATGAGCTGCACGTCGAAGTGCCGCATGTTCAGGGTGCGGCGGCCCGCCTCCCGCACGACGGCGAACGCCTCGGGGAGGAGAGCGTCGAGGGTCTCGCCCTGGGCAACGCGGCCGCGGAATTCGACGGTCTTCGCCCGGAGCTGCTCGTCGGTGAGCGCCCGCGTCGCGTCCTCAAAGCCGTTGATGGCCGCGACGAGCGGCGCAAGCCGCTTCAGTTCACGCTCGTTCTGGGTGCCGATGACCTTAGCGAGGAGAGCACCAAGCATGTAAGGAGAGATGCGTAGACAACGGGGGTATCCAATGATTGTAGGAGAGGCTCACCGGTAGCGTCAAGGAAACGACCCGCCTTCGCCCGAAACACGGCTCACGGGTTTCGGCCGGCAGGGCCCCTCTTCGCTCGCGAGGGTGGGCTAGCGCCGGGGGGGTGTCAGGAGCCGGAGCGGGTCCGTCAGCCGGCCGTTCACCAGCATCTCGTAGTGCAGGTGCGGACCCGTCGCACGGCCCGTGGAGCCGACGTACCCGATCACCTGCATGCGCTCCACGCGGTCGCCGGGATTCACGGCGTATCGATCGAGGTGGCCGTACCTCGTCTTGAGGCCGAACCCGTGGTCGAGGACCACCATCTTCCCGTAATCGCCGTTCCACGACGCCGACTCGACGGTCCCGGCGGCGGTCGCGTAGGCGGGCTGGCCCTTCTGCGTGGAGATGTCGATGCCGCTGTGGTGCGCCAGCGAGCCCGTGAACGGGTCCGCGCGCTCCCCGTAGCCGGCCGAGAGCGGACCAAGGGCGGGCCACACCGACGGGGTCGCCGCCGCCAGCGCCGCCCGCTTCTCGACGTCGTCACGGACGAGGTCCAGCGTGCTGCCCAGGCGGCCGAGCAGCTCGCGGAGCATGCCGAATGTGTCTTCAGGGGACGCGAGGGAGGGGGAGAGCACCGAGCGTGCGATCGGGGTGTTGGTGCTGTTGGAGCCGCCCATCGCGCCGGTCCTGACGAACGCGGGCAGCTTCGCGAGGGCGCGTGCCGAGGCCGGATCCAGCTTCGAGTCTTCGCTGAGGTGCGCCACCGCATCTTGCACGGCGCCAATCTGATCCGTCAGCTCCTTCGACATCCCCCGGAAGATGTTGTTCTCGGCCTCGAGCGTCGACTGCCGAGGTCCGCAGCGCGGCGATTTCCGCCCGCGCGCTCCAGCGGGCTGCCAGGCCCGACCAGCACCGGGAGGCCGAGAAGCCAGGGCCACGATCGCCAGCGTCGGCCGAAGGCTGATCGTGAAACGCCGGACGACGCCGGTGCTTCGGTCCGCGATGAGAATCGTGAATTTGTCTGGAAGACACCTGGCTGCCGCCCCCTTGCCCGTGTCGTGATGGCGTCCTGAATCAGCCGGTACAGAACGCCAGAAATCGAGGAGTCGGAATCTACCACAGGAGGCGACGAGCGCGGAAGCTCGAAGATCACGGAGGCGAAGCGAATGGCGAAGACTCAGCCGCGATCTTCCACTCGGTATTGCAGTGCCTCGGCCACGTGGTCCGCCCCGGGCATCGATGCGCCCGGCGAGGTCCGCAATCGTTCGGGCCACCTTCAGCACCCGGTGATAAGCCCGGGCGCTCAGGCCGAGCCGCCGCACAGCGGCGTCGAGCAGGCGGCGTCCTGCTGGTTCGGGCCGGCAGAAACGCCAGACCGAGCGGCCGTGCAGTTCGGCGTTGACGTGCACGCCGGACTCCTTCCGGCGCTCCTCCTGCCGCCGCCGCGCCGCGAGAACGCGAACGCGAATCGCCTCGGACGATTCCGCCCCGTCCTCGCCGGCCAGGTCCTGCGCCGGGACCGCCGGCACCTCCAGCACGAGGTCGATGCGATCGCGAAGCGGGCCCGACAGCCGGCCGCGGTAGCGCTCGATTTCACCGGGCGTGCAGCGGCACGCGCGGACGGAGTCGCCCAGGTAGCCGCAGGGGCAGGGGTTCATCGCCGCCACCAGCATGAAGCGGGCGGGGAAAACAGCCGTGCGCGCCGCGCGCGCGATCGTGACCCGGCCTTCCTCCAGCGGCTGCCGCAGCACCTCGAGGACCCGGCGATCGAACTCCGGCATTTCGTCGAGGAACAGCACGCCGTTGTGCGCGAGCGAAATCTCGCCGGGGCGCGGGAAGCTGCCGCCGCCGACCAGCGCGACGTCCGAAATCGTGTGATGCGGCGCCCGGAACGGCCGGTCGGCCAGCAGGCCGATGCCCGGGCGGGACGAGGCCGCAGACGGAGTGGATGGCGGTGCATTCCAGCGACTCGTCGAAGGTCAGCGGAGGGAGGATCCCAGGCAGTCGCCTCGCCATCATCGTCTTGCCCGCGCCAGGCGGGCCGATCATCAGGATGTTGTGGGCGCCGGCCGCCGCAACCTCCAGCGCCCTCCGCGCCAGCCCCTGGCCGCGGACTTCAGAGAAGTCGACCGGGCACAGGGTTGGCGCGGGCAGCGATGCGACCGGGCGTGCGCGCGACGTCCCCCCGGCTCCGTTGACGGCCGCCACCGCCTCGGCCAGCGAATCCACCGCGAGCACCTCCAGGGGCTCGACCACGGCGGCTTCGGCTGCGTTCGCCGTGGGCAGCAGGATGCCTCGGAGTCCCTCGCGGCGCGCCGCCACGGCCACGGGCAGCACCCCGCGCGCCGGGTGAATGCCGCCGTCGAGCGCCAGTTCCCCCAGCAGCACGATGTCGTGGACGCGTCGTCGCTCCACGACGCCCGAGGCGGCGAGCACCCCGAGGGCCACCGGCAGGTCGAAGGCCGAACCGGCCTTGCGGACGTCGGCCGGCGCCAGGTTTACCGTGACCTTGTGAGGGGGGAAGTCGAACCCGGAGTTCCGGATGGCCGAGCGCACCCGGTCGCGGCTCTCGCGGACGCTCGGGTCGGGAAGGCCGACCATCCGGAACGACGGCAGGCCGAACGTGACATCCACCTCGACGTGAACGGGGAAGACCTCGAGGCCGAAGACGGCCGCCGACCGCAGGCTGGCGAGCACGGCCGAGCCTTCTGCAAGGTGCGGCCCGCCGGGTCAGGGCTTGAAAGTCTTGGGATCCGAGCGGCTGCAAGTCGGGGTGGGTGCAGAATCCGCGCGGGGCCACGGGCGGCCCCGCGCAGAAACGGCGTTCCTGCAGGCTAGCCCCGCGGCTTCGCCTTGAAGACCGTCAGGCGCGCACCTGGGACGAGTCGATCGGTCCGGAGGCGGTTCCACAGCTTCAGGGACGCGACGGTCGTCTTGAACAGCCGCGCCACCGACGAGAGGGTGTCGCCGCGCTTGACCTGGTAGCACGATGCGCACGCGCTCGGGGGAGGTTGCTTCCGCGACCACGGTTCCGGCTGGAACCACCGGCCGTGAAGCGGCGACCGCCGCCGGCCGGTCGGGCCGTCCGCGCCAGCAGTGCCGACGGCTCCACGGGGATGATGAGGTTCTGCCCCGGCTGCACCCGGGCCTTGGCGGAGAGATAGTTCGCCTCGGCGAGATCCGTGCGGCTGACGCGGAGCTTGCGCGCAATCGTGTTCAGGGTCTCGCCCTTCTTGACCGTGTGCCACTTGAGGGACGCCATCTGGACATCGCCGTTGTCCGTCAGCTTCGCGGCGAGCACGTCGCCGGTTCCCCGCGGGACCTTCAGCTCGTAGTCCGGGTACCGGACAGGCGTCGTCCACCGGCGCAGTTCCGGGTTCAGCTCCTGGATCTCGTTCACCGAGACGCCGGCCAGTTCCGCCACCCGCCGGAGGTCCACCGGGCCGGGCACCGTGACCTTGTCGTACTGGACGGGCGACGCGCCGCCCAGGTCGAACCCGTATTGCGCCGGGTTGCGGGCGATCACGATGGCCGCGAGGATCATCGGCACGTACTCGCGGGTCTCGCGCGGCAGCGAGCTTCGGCTTGGCGGCGAGCGTCCAGAAGTCCTCGACGCCGCGCCCGCTTCATGCGCGCGCTGCACGCGGCCCGGGCCTCCGTTGTAAGACGCGAGCGCCAGGTGCCAGTCGCCCTCGAACATCCCCGACAGCGTGCGCAGGTACTTGGCCGCGGCAAAGGTCGCCTTCTCCGGGTCGGACCGCTCGTCGAGGTACCAGTCGCGCTTCAGCCCGTGCTCCAGCGCGGTGCCCGCCATGAACTGCCAGACGCCCTTCGCCTTGGCGCGCGAGACGGCGTTGGGCTTGAAGGCGCTCTCGATCAGCGGGACGTACGCGAGGTCGAGCGGCAGCCCCTCGGCGCGGAAGACGTTCTGGATCATGGGGAGGTAGCGCGCGCCGCGGTCCAGGCCGTCCGCAATCCACTCCCGCAGCCTGCCCTGGAAGAGCTCGACGTAGGTGAGCACCCGTTCGTTCAGCGGGATGTCGATGTCGTGCGCCGTATGCTCGAGGTCGGACGCCACCCGCTCCTTCAGCGCGGCCGACCCGGCCGGCGAGTCCGGCACGAATGTCGTGGAGAGTTCCAGCAGGGCGTCGATCGAGGCCGGTTCGTACCGCTTCTCGGTGAACCCGTCGCCCTGCGCGAGCGCGGTCACCTCGTAGGCGCTGATCTGGTCGACGAGCCGGTCGAAGTGCTCGCGGAGCCGCGGCTCGTAGCGCGCGCCGTACTTGGACCCGAGCAGCACGTCGAGCGCCTGGTCGAATTCAGCCCGCGCCCGGTCGAGATGGCCGATGGACAGCTCCCGCTGTCCGGCTTCGAAGTGCCGTTGCGAGTCGGCAATCAGGGTGGTGACCGGATCGGCGGGCGGGGAGGGCCGCGGGGAGGCCGGGGCCGCGGTGGCCACCGGCGCCGGGGGAGGCACGGTTGTCGCCGGCCGTGTCTGCGCCCGAGACCCGCAGGCGGTCGTCAGGCCCCACGCCACCGTCACGGCCAGACCTGCGCGCATCCAACCTGGGACCATTGGGACTCCCTGGCGACGGGACGGCGTCGGGAGACATTGGAGGATCGCGGGCCAAAGTCTCCCGACCCCTTCCCGTGGGTTGCTGACCCGACGCGCAGGAGCGCGCCGCTTGGCAAAACGCGGGTCGGCGAAACCGGGTGGGGAGACCTTGGAGGCACCGAGAATCTCCCAAAATCTCCCGACGCGGTTTGCGCCCCGACCCCGTCTTGCACCCTGGCGACCGGCGGGGGAGACGTCGCCTTCGACGTTCGAGCCCAACGATACCACGCGGCGGAGGTTGGGGTCAACGCTTGATGAGCCGCAAGTGCTTGCTAACTCGACAGTAAGTCTTGGGCCCGTCTTGAATTTGCCGCCTCGCCGGAAGATCGCGCCGGTCACAGTCAGAGATGTGACCCGCGAGAGCGACCCCGCGCATTGCCCAGCCGCCGGTCCTGCGCTAACATACGGCATCGCTCCTTCTCGGCAATTGAACGAGGGATTTTACCCGTGACCACGACTCGCGTGTTTCGGTGCTCTCTTGCGCTTCTCCTCGCGGCCCTCTCCACCGCCTGCGGCGGTTCCGGCGGGACCGAACCGCCCGTTGCATCGGCTGCCGTAACCCTCACCCGTGCGCGCGTGGCCCTCGGCAGCCCCGTGGAACTCACCTACGAGTTCAAGGTGGCCGAGGGGGCGGCATTCGACCAGGACTATCGCGTATTCGTCCATTTCGTGGACGCCGACGACGAGCTGATGTGGACGGACGACCACGTGCCGCCCACGCCGACCTCCCAGTGGAAGCCCGGCCAGGTCGTGAAGTACACGCGCCTGCTCTTCGTGCCCGTCTATCCCTACGTCGGCGAGGCGGCAATCGACATGGGACTCTACGCGCCGGACGGCCGGCGCCTGCCGCTCGCCGGGACCGAGCGGGGGCAGCGGGCCTACCGGGTGGCGGCCGTCCAGGTGACACCGCAGACCGACAACATCTACATCACCTACAAGGACGGCTGGCACCTCGCGGAGATTGCGGGCGACAATGCCGGCAACGAATGGCACTGGACGAAGAAGGACGCGACGCTCGCGTTCAAGAACCCCCGCCGCGACGCTACCCTGTACCTGGACGTGGACGGTCAGACGCGTCTCCTGCCGGCCCCCCAGGTTGTCACGGTGAGCATCGGCAGCCAGGCGGTCGCCTCCTTCCCGCTCGGCAACTCCCAGCAGGTGCAGCGGATCCCCATCGCCGCGGCGCAGTTCGGCGCCGAGGAGAAGGTGGAACTGAAGATCGGCGTGGATCGCACGTTCGTGCCGGCGGTCGTCACGGCGGGAAGCCAGAAGGACACGCGGGAGCTTGGCATCCGGGTGTTCCACGCCTTCGTCGAGCCGAAATGACGGGAAGATGAGGAGTCGCGGACCGCGGATCGCACGTCTGGCAGCCCTGGCGCTGCTCGGCCTCGCGGCTGCGGCCCCCGTGTGCTCCGCGGAGATCGTGTTCCTGACCTCCGGTCGCACGATGTCGATCAAGTCCCACCGGGTCGAGGGTGATTCGCTCGTCCTGGCGCTCCGTGCCGGCGGGGAGATCACCTGCCCGGCGTCGATGGTGGAGCGGATCGGCCCCGACGAGGTGTACCACCCGGAGGAAACCCCGGCGTCGGCGGCGCTGCCGCCGGTCCCCTATGGGGACCTGATTCACGACGCCGCGACGCGCGCCGGCCTCGACCCGCTGCTCGTGCGCGCGGTCATCCAGGTCGAGTCCGCGTATCAGCCCACCGCGCGGTCCCCGAAGGGGGCGATGGGCCTGATGCAGCTCATGCCGGCCACGGCGCGCCGCTACTCGGTGCGCGACCCCTACGACCCTACCTCCAACATCGAGGCGGGCACCAGGCACCTGAAGATGCTGCTGGACCGGTTCGAGCTGTCGCTCGCCCTGGCTGCCTACAACGCGGGCGAGGCCGCGGTGGAACGCTTCCGGGGCATTCCTCCATACCGGGAAACACAGGACTACGTCCGGCAGGTGCTGCGTCTGGCCGGCCGGGCGGCCAAGCGCTGAGCCGCGCCGCCGGGGGGGCGAACGCCTCCTCGGCCGGCCAGGGCGAAAACTTGGTATACTCACACGATTGTCGGCTCGGTAATTTCCGTTCCCACAACGGGTTGCAATGGAGTTCCGCTGTAGGCTCTCGACGCCCGGCGGCGTGATTACTGAAGAGATTCACGTCGCCGACAGCGAAGGGAAACTGCGCCACGAGCTGGAGCAGAAGGGGCTCTGCGTGCTGGCGCTCCGGCCGCGGCACGCGGTCGCCGGGTGGGGGGTTCGACTGCCCACCAGACGCCGGATTCCCGCGCGCGAGTTCCTCGTCTTCAACCAGGAGCTGGCCACCCTGCTCAAGGCCGGCATGCCGCTGGTGCAGTCGCTCGACATCCTGCGACAGCGGCTCCAGAACCCGCTGTTCCGCGGGGTGCTCGACGACATCTACGAGAAGGTGCGCGCCGGGACCTCGCTGTCGGACGCGTTCGCCTCCCACAGCGACCTGTTCCCCGGCGTCTTCACGGCCTCGATCCTCGCTGGCGAGAAGAGCGGGTCCCTGGAGCAGGTCCTGCGGCGCTACGTGGCCTACGTCAAGGTGATCTCCGGCGTGCGGCGGCGCGTCCTCTCGGCGCTGATCTACCCGATTATCCTGCTGGCGCTGGCGCTCGCGGTGGTCTCGCTGATCGTCCTGCGCGTCGTCCCGGCGTTCGAGGACTTCTATTCCACGTTCGACAAGCAGCTGCCGGCGATCACCCGGGTGATCATCGCCGTCTCCGCGTTCGTGCGGTCGGAGTGGCTGGTGGTCATGCTCGGGCTCGTGATCGCCGTCATTCTCGGCGGGGCCTGGCTCCGGCGCCCGGGCCAGCGGGAGCGCCTGGACTCGCTGGTCCTCGGCCTGCCGGCGATTGGACCAACCGCCAGGAAGTTCGCCACGGCTCAATTGGCGCGGACCCTGGCCACCCTGCTCGGCGGCGGCATCCCGCTGGTCAACGCCATCGAGATCGCCTCCCGGGCGATCGGCAACCGGTCGCTGGCCGTGGCGATGTCGACGGTGGGCCAGCGAGTGCGGGAGGGCCAGTCGTTCGCGGGCGCGATGGCGGATCGCGGGGTGTTCCCGGACGTGGCGGTGAAGATGGCGGAAGTGGGCGAGGCGACGGGCGCGCTGCAGGAGATGCTGAACAGCCTGGCCGACTTCTACGACGAGGAGATCGAGACGGACCTGGGCCGGTTCGTGACGCTGGTGGAGCCGGCGCTGCTCGTGATCATGGGTATCGTGATCGCGGTGCTGCTGCTGGCGCTCTACATGCCGCTCTTCGAATTGTCGGCCGTCGTGGGGCCCAGCGGGCGGTAGCCCCTGCGCGCCGGGCCCTCTCGGCTCGATAACGGATACGGAGATACGAGTGCAATCACGGGACGAGACAGTGCGGGCGTCGGCGGGGCAGGCCCCGCCGGCGCAGTTCTACGCAGACACCGGCGAGGCGCCGGGCGAGGACCGGCTCGAGGAAACGGCGCACGCCAGGCGGCTGGCGGAGCGCTACGGGATGGAGTTCGTGGACCTGGAGCAGTTCCAGATCGACCACGACCTGTTCCGGACGATCCCCGCCGACCTGATGCTCCGGTACGGGTTCGTCCCGCACCACCGGGAAGGCCGGTCGCTGGTCATCGTGGTGTCGGACCCCACCGACCTCCCGATGATCGACGAGCTCACGCTGCTGCTCGGCGCGCCGCTGCGCGTGTCGGTGGGCGCCCGCTCGTCGATCGAGTCGATCCTCAAGAAGAGCGAGAGCTCCCAGCGGGTGCTGGAGGAGGCGACCGAGGGGTTCCAGTTCCAGCTGCTGAAGGAGGAGGAGAACGGCGACGAGAGCCTCACCGTCGAGAAGCTGACGAGCGACATCAGCCCGATCATCCGGCTGGTGGACTCGACGGTCTTCACTGCCATCCAGCGCCGCGCGAGCGACATCCACATCGAGACGCAGGACGACGCGGTGAACGTCAAGTACCGGATCGACGGCGTGCTGCAGCCCGCGATGCGGCCGATCGCCAAGCAGCACCACGGCGCGATCATCTCGCGCATCAAGGTGATGGCGGAGCTGGACATCGCCGAGAAGCGCGTGCCGCAGGACGGGCGGTTCAAGCTGCGCGTGCCCGGCAAGACGATCGACTTCCGCGTGTCCATCATGCCGAGCGTGCACGGCGAGGACGCGGTGATCCGGATCCTCGACAAGGAGTCGATCAGCGAGCAGTTCTCGGAGCTGCGCCTCGACATCCTCGGCTTCCCGGAGAGCGAGCTGAAGCGGTTCCGGAAGTACATCGCCGAGCCGTACGGCATGGTCCTGGTGACCGGCCCGACGGGCAGCGGCAAGACGACCACGCTGTACGCGGCCCTCTCCGAGATCAAGTCGCCCGAGGACAAGATCATCACGATCGAGGACCCGGTCGAGTACCAGCTGCGCGGGATCACGCAGATCCCGATCAACGAGAAGAAGGGCCTCACCTTCGCGCGCGGCCTGCGATCGATCCTCCGGCACGACCCGGACAAGATCATGGTCGGCGAGATCCGCGACCCCGAGACGGCGCAGATCGCGATCCAGTCGGCGCTCACCGGCCACCTCGTGTTCACCACCGTCCACGCCAACAACGTGACCGACGTGCTCGGCCGGTTCCTGAACATGGGGGTCGAGCCCTACCAGTTCGTGTCGGCGCTCAACTGCGTGCTCGCCCAGCGGCTCGTCCGCGTCATCTGCGCCCACTGCAAGCGGCCGGTGCGCGTGAACCGCGCGCTCCTGGAGGAGTCGGGGCTCGACCCGGCCCTCGAGCACACCCACCCGTTCTACGAGGGGAAAGGCTGCATCGAGTGCGGCGGCACGGGCTACAAGGGGCGGCAGGCCATCTGCGAACTGCTGGACCTGTCGGACCGCATCCGCGAGATGATTCTCGCGCGGCGTCCGACCTCCGAGATCAAGAAGGCCGCGCGGGAGGAAGGGATGCGCTTCCTGCGCGAGTGCGCCGTCGACCGGGTGATGAAGGGCGTGACCACGCTGCGTGAGATCAACAAGGTGACCTTCGTCGAATGAGCTTCCCACTCTTCGCCACGCCACCCCCGGCGGTTGCCGTCGGCATCTCGGCCCGCTACGTGTCGGCCGTCGCCCTCGGGCGTCACGGCCGCGAGCCGGTGATCACCGCCCATGCCGGCCAGGCGCTGCCCGCCGGCGTGGTCGTGCCCGCCCTCAACGCGCCGAACGTCGCCGACCCGCCGGGCCTGGCGCGGGCCGTGGGACGCGTCCTCGAGCGCCTGGGGGGGCGCCCGCGGCGCGTGGCCCTCGTGGTGCCCGACACCACCGCGAAGGTGTCGCTGGTGCGCCTGGACAAGGCGCCCGCGCGGGCGGAGGACCTCGACCAGCTCATTCGCTGGCACGTGAGGAAGACCGCGCCGTTCCACGTCGAGGACGCACAACTGACCTACTCGCCCGGCGCCGTTCTCGCCGACGGCGGACGCGAATACGTCGTCGCCCTGGCGCGCCGCGACATCGTCCGCGAGTTCGAGGTGGCGTGCGAGGAGGCCGGGGCGCACGCGGGCCTCGTCGATCTGGCGACCTTCAGCCTGGTGAACGGCGTCCTGGCAGCCGAGGGCCGGCCGGCGGGGGACTGGCTCCTGGTGCACGTGACGCCCGATTACGGCACGATTGCGATCCTTCGCGGCTCGGACCTGATATTCTTCAGGAACAGACCCGAGGGCACCGACGAGACCCTCGCCGACCTGGTGCACCAGACGGCGATGTACTACGAAGACCGCTTGGGCGGGAGTGGCGGGTTCAGCCGCGTCGTCCTTGCGGCCAGCGGCGTGGAGGGGTGGGGCGAGGCCGGCGGCCTCGATGCCGTCCGGCGCCAGGTGGGCGACCGGCTGCACGTCCCCGTCCAGGCCTTCGACCCGCAGGCGGTGGCCCGCTTCGGAGACCGCATCAGCGCGGACCCCGGCCTGCTGGCCGGCGTGGCCCCGCTGCTTGGCGTGCTGGTGCGGGAGGGGCGCGCGTGACGCGCCGAGAGAACCGATGCTGAGGACCAACCTCTCCACGCGCCCGTTCTACAACGAGCGGCTGGTGTCCGCCGCGCTGGCCTTCGCCGCGCTGATCGTCCTCGTGCTGACCGTGTTCAACGTGGTGCAGCTGACCAGCCTGTCGCGGCGCAACGCCGCCCTCGGCGGGTCGGTGAACCGCGCCGAGGCGGAGGCCGAGAAGTTCCGCCGGGATGCCACGTACGCGCGAAGCCAGGTTGATCGCGAGCGGCTGCAGGCCGTGCTCGAGGCGTCGCAGGAGGCGAACCGGCTGATCGACCGGCGCGTGTTCTCCTGGACCGGGCTGCTCAACCAGCTCGAGGCCACGCTGCCGCCCGACGTCCGGATCCAGGCGATCCGGCCGTCGTCTGACGACGAAGTCCTGAGGCTGGAGATGACGGTCTTCGCGCGACGCCCCGAGGACGTCGAGACATTCATCGCGCGGCTGGAAGCAACCGGCGCGTTCCGCAACGTCGTCCCGAAGCAGGACTCGACGACACCCGAGGGCTTGCTCGAGGTGCTGCTCGAAGGCCAGTATGTCCAGGCGGCGGGGGGGCGGCCCGCGGCCGCCGCGCGGTAGCCGTAGAGCGGGAGGGGGCTGACACGTGTTGCGACGAGTCCTGTCGGAGCAGCGGAAGCCGGTGACGCTGCTGGCGATCGTCCTCCTGGCGAACGTCGGGGTCTATGCAGGCCTGGTCTACCCGCTCCGCGCCCGCGTCGCGGCAGCGGATTCCCGCGCCGCCCGCGCGGAAGATTCTCGCCGCTCCGCGCAGCGGGAGTTCAGCGCAGTCCGGGCGGTATCGGTCGGCAAGGAACAGGCCGAGGCCGAACTGCGCACCTTCTACGAGAAGGTGCTGCCCGCGAATCTCTCGGCGCGCCAACCGGGCGACCTACGTGAGCGTCGCGCAGCTGGCCCGGGAGTGCAACCTGCGCTACGTCCGGCGCGGGGCCGGCACGGTCGAAGCGCGCCGGGAGGGGCAGCTGGATCAGTGGAGGATCGGGATCGTCCTCGAGGGCGATTACGCGAACGTGCGGCAGTTCATCCACCGCCTCGAGAACGCGCCGTACTTCGTGGTGATCGACGAGTTGAGCATCGAGCAGGGACGCACCGGCGACGATGCGCTGATGCTGTCGCTGTCCCTCTCCACCTACTACCGGACATCCCATGGCGGTTAGCGCCTCACGCAACCAGATCGTGCTCCTGACCGGGCTGGTTGCCCTGCTCGTGGCCGTCGTGGGATACCAGGTGCGCGGCTGGCGCGCCGCGCCGGCCGCGACTTCCGCAGGCGGGGCGCGAGGAACCGCCGCGACGGCCAAGGACCGAAGCGAACAGCCGCTGCCGGTCCCCGACGTGCGCCTGGAGTCGCTGGAGACGGCGCGCCCGGACCCCGCGAGCAACCGCAACCTGTTCCGGGAGCAGCCGAAGGCGCCGCCGCCCCCGCCCCCGGCGGCCGCGCGCCCGGTCGTGCCCGCGCCCGATCCCGAACGCGCCGCCACCCGGGCCGCCGCCCCCGCCGCCCATCGCGCTCAAGTTCATCGGGATCGTGCAGGCGGGCGGCCGGTCGGTCGCGGTGCTGAGCGATGGTGCCGATATCCTGTACGGCCGCGAGGGCGAGCTCGTGGACGGGCGCTACCGGATTATCAAGATCAACGTGGAGAGCGTCGAGGTCTCCTACGCCGACGGGCGGGGCCGGCGCGTGATCCCGTTGACCGGGTGACGTGGGAAGAGGCAGTAGGCAGACGATCCCGTGACGTGAGGTCGCGATTGGAGGCGTCCTTGAGAGCGGACCTGTTGAAAGCGACGGCGCTGGCGCTGGCGCTCGTGGCGGTGACCGGATGCGCGGCCAGTCAGGCCTTCAGCAAGGGCGACCAGGCGGCGCG
The DNA here is from genome assembly GCA_963744445.1 of uncultured Acidobacteriota bacterium. Classification (GTDB taxonomy): domain Bacteria; phylum Acidobacteriota; class Vicinamibacteria; order Vicinamibacterales; family Fen-181; genus CAVUTP01. The sequence goes on along the minus strand of CAVUTP010000002.1, from coordinate 333,635 downwards.
GGCCGGCGACTGGGACACCGCGGTGAGCTACTACACCCGCGCGTACCAGGCCAACCCGCATTCGGCCGAATACCGGATCGCCCTCGAGCGCGCGCAGATCGCCGCCTCGCTTGCCCACCTCGATCAGGCGCGCGCGTTCGACTCCAAGGGCGAGGTCGAAGCCGCCATCCGGCGAGTACCGAAAGGCTGCGCGAGTTCGATCCGAGCAACCGCCGGGCCGCGGCCCGCGTCGTCGAGCTCGAGCAGGTGCTGCGCGACGCGCTCGAGGCCGCGCGCCCCGTGCCGCCCATCCAACAGATGAGGGAGAAGGCCCGGCAGGCAAGCCAGGAGCCGCATCCTCAACCCGTCGTCGCGCGAGCCGCTACGGTTCAAGTGGGCGGCAACACCAACGTCCAGGAAATCCTGAACTTCATCGGGCAGGCGACCGGCATCAACATCCTCTACGACCGCGACGTCCCGGCGACCCAGGTCACGCGCGGGCCGATCGAGCTCGACGGCGTCACGCTGGAGCAGGCGCTGAACCTATCCTGACCGCGAACGAGCTCTTCTACAAGGTCCTGAACGAGCGGACCATCATGATCATCCAGGACAACCCGCAGAAGCGCCAGGCGTACGAGGAGCAGGTCATCAAGGTCTTCTACGTCTCGAACGCCGACGTCACCGAGCTCGAGCAGCTGCTGAACACGGTCCTGACCGGCCCGGGGATGACCGGTCCGCCGCTGATCAGCGCCGACAAGACGGCGAACACGATCACGATGCGCGCCAGCGCCGCGATGGTGGCGATCGTCGAGCGCGTGATCGAGGCCAACGACAAGCCGCGCGCCGAGGTCGTGGTCGACGTCGAGATCCTCGAGGTCAACCGGACCCGCGCCAAGCAGTTCGGCCTGAACCTGTCGCAACTACGCGATCGGCGGCGTCTTCTCGCCGGAAGGCTCGCCGACCGGCGGCACGGCGGGCGGCACCGGCGGACACGGCGGGACCGCCGCCGCCACCAGCCTGTTCAACCTGAACACGATCCCGCAGGGCATCAGCACCGCCGACTTCTACCTGACCGTGCCGCAGGCGGTCGTCCGCTTCCTCGAGAGCGACTCGCACACGAAGCTGATCGCCAAGCCGCAGCTGCGCGGCGCCAGGAAGGCAAGAAGCTGACGCTGAACCTCGGCGACGACATCCCGGTGCCGTCGACGACCTTCACGCCGCTGGCCGGACGGCGGCACGGCAGTCAACCCGCTGACCTCGTTCAACTACCGGCCGGTCGGCGTCATCGTCGAGATGACGCCGCGCGTGACCTACGAAGGCGACATCATCCTGGAGCTGATCGGTCGAGAGCAGCACGCACGGGCAGCGACGTCAACATCGCCGGGCAGAACCTGCCGTCGTTCGGTCCGCGCAAGGTGATCGACGACGCTGCGGCTGCGCGACGGCGAGTCGAACCTGCTCGCCGGGCCTGCTGCGCGACGACGAGCGCAAGTCGCTCACCGGCTTCCCGGGCGTGATCCACGTCCCGTCCTCAAGCAGCTGTTCTCGGCGCAACGACCAGCCAGATCGCAGCAGACCGACATCGTGATGCTGCTGACGCCGCGCATCGTCCGGACGCACGAGCCTGACGGACGCGGACCTCGCGCCCGATCTACATCGGCACGCAGCAGAACCTCGGGCTTGGGCGGCCGCCGCCGCTCATCGCGCCGACCGGGCGCCGCCGAGCAGCCGGCGATCTCGCCGGGCGGCGGCGCCGACCACGGGGCCCGGTGTCGGCCGCCCGACACCGCAGGGCACCCCGGTCGTGCCGCCGGGCAGTTCCGCCGATTCCCGGGACCGTGATGCAGCCGCCGGTCGCCGGTGGCGCCGCCGACGGCGCTGCCACCAGCCGCGGCCGCCGCACCGCCGGGCGCGCCGCGCCGCCGCGCCGCCACCGCCTGGCGCCGCCGCGGCCCCGCCGCGCCGGTGACACCAGCCGCGCCCGCGACGGCGCCGGCGCAGATCGTCGTGACGCCGCCCGGCACCGAGTTCCGCGTCGGCGGCGGGCCGTTCACCCTGCCGATCACCGTGTCGCGACATCAGTCGCGCGCGTCGACGGTGAGCCTGAGCATGACCGTACAACCCGCAGGCGCTGCGGGTGCGGACCGTGCAGGAAGGCAGCTTCATGCGGCAGGGCGGCGGCACGGTCGCCTTCGCGCAGCAGGTGGACTCGGCCAGCGGGCGGGTCGACGTGACGCTCAGCCGCACGGGTGACACCGTCGGCGCCAGCGGGTCGGGGCTGCTGGCCGCGGTCATCTTCGACGCCGTCGCCCCGGGCAGCGTGACGTTCACGCCGAGCGGCGTCGCGAGCGGGCCCGGCGGGGGAGTGCCGCTGCAGTTCGTGCCGGCGACGGTGACGGTCAAGTAGTGGCTGGTTGCAAGTGGCTAGTCGTCACGGGATCACGCTGTCGAGCCGAGGCGTGAGGTGACGGTCAAGTAGCTAGCGGGCAGCGGGCAGCAGGAGTAGGCTGTGATCACACGGTCACGGCGAGGGGTAACGAGGTGAACGGTCAGGGTGGCGGGAAGCGTTGGTTGACGTTGAGACGGGCGCGCGAGGGGTATACCTTCGTCGAGCTCGTCATCGTCAGCGCCATGCTGCTGATCCTCGCGTCGGCGGTGCTGCCGCTGGCCAAGGTGACGGTCCAGCGGCAGCGCGAAATCGAGCTGCGGCGCGCGCTGCGCGAGATGCGCACCGCCATCGACAACTACAAGGACGCGGTGGACCAGGGAATGATCGGGGCGATCGACGTCAAGGCCGGCTCCGAAGGCTACCCGCCGGACCTGGAGACGCTCGTGGAAGGCGTGACCGCGGCCAACGACGCCTCGGGCCGGAAGCTGAAGTTCCTGCGCCGCATCCCGATCGACCCGATGACCAAGACGCCGGAGTGGGGCATGCGGTCGTACCAGGACGACACCGAACGCGACGTCGTGGGGCGGGCAGAACGTCTACGACGTCTACACCAAGCACGAAGGCACGGCGCTCGACGGGACGAAATACCGGGACTGGTAAGGTGCAGATGTTGCTCTCACCCGATCGCAAGGCCAATTTCGCGCGGCGGGCGACGCGCCGGCTTCACGCTCATGGAGCTGATGATCGTCATCGCGCTGATCTCGGTGCTGGCCGGGATGGGCGTGGTGCAGTACCGCAACCAGGTGATTCGCACGCAAGGAAGCGGTGCTCAAGGAAGACCTGTTCCGGATGCGCGACGCGATCGACCAGTACTACGCCGACAAGGCGAAGTACCCAGCCAGCCTCGAAGCCCTCGTGGCGGACGGCTACCTCCGCGCGGTCCCGAAGGACCCGATGACCGACTCGACCGACACCTGGCAGGTCGATGCAGGCCGAGCCCGACCCCAACAACCCCGGCGCCGAGCTCGGCATCTACGACGTGAAGAGCGGGTCGGAAGGCACGTCGCCGGCCGAGGGAACGAAATACAGCGAATGGTGACGGGCTGAAGGTGCTGAGGGTGCCGGTGGTGAGGTGCAGTGCCGGAGGTGCCACAGGTGCTGGTGCCAGGGGTGTGCGGCTCTCGCTTTCGCGGGCCTAGCCACCAGCACCCACTCCCTGGTTCCAGCTCCCAGCCGCCGCGCCCACGCCCCGACGGAGGGCAGGACGGACCGAAGAACAGCACGCTTCCCGGTTCGCGACCTTCATGGGTCCCTCGCCTTCCTCGGGTTCTTCCTGGTCACGCCGCTCCCGACGCCGGCCGCGACTGCACGTTGCACGGCCGCGCCACAACGAAAACGGGGCCGGAAGTCCCCGCTCGGAAGGAACTCCCGACCCCGTTTGTCTTTCCGCGAGTTACGGTTCGCTACGGCGTGATCGTCGTCGTCGTGCTGCCGAAGCCGATTCGGCCGTCGGCTCCGGTCGCCTTGATGGTGATCTGGACCGTGCAGGTGCTCGTGACTGCACGGCATGGCGGGGTAGACGGCGGTGACCGTCGGAATCGATGTCGTCACGATTCCGTCAGCATCACCGACCACTGGGGCACCCAGATTCCACTCATAGGCGACGATGACCGGTGACCCCACGGGCGCCGTGGCGGTGATCGTGATCGGGCTGTTCACCCGGCCTGAGGACGCTGACACCGACAGCGTGAACGGCACCGCGGGGAACACATCGACCGGAGCCGTCACGCTGGTTGTTTGATTGAGCGCGTCGGTCGCCGTTGCCGTCACCTCGAACGTCCCCGAGTCGAGGAACGTGTGCGGCACCGTGATGCTCCCGCTCGCGGCGCCAAGGGACTGGACCCTCCCGTCATCCCAGTCGACAATGACCGTGCGGATGGGCGCCGCGGCGTTGCCCGGCGTGATGTTGAAGCTGAAGTTACTGCTCACCCCGACACTAGGCGTGGTGGCTGGCGGCGTTATCGTCACGGTTGGAACCGCACTCGCCGTGATCGCGGCCGTCCCCGTCTTCGCGCCAGCCGTCACCGTCACGGTGGCATCCTGGTTGGTCGTGAGGGTGCTGATCGCCCGGCCATCCGACCCGCTCGTCGCCGTTCCGGGAGACAGTGTCCCCGTGGTGGTGGTGAACGTCACCGGGACGCCGGAAAGTGCGTTGCCGCCCGTGTCCTGCACCGTGGCGATGATCTGCGACGGTGCCGCCCGTGCTGGGCACACGCGTGGGCTCGGCATTGACCAGGACCGTTCCGACCGCAGCCGCACCGATCGGGATGGAGATCTTCGCCGCCGCCGCGCTGGCCCCCGAGAAGGCATTGATCTCCGCCGTCCCGGACTGGGTGCCGGCCATCAGCCGCACGGTGGCCTTGCCGCCGGTCGTGCGACCTTCGGCTGGCTCCATCCTGCCGAGCGACGTCGTGAACGTCACCACCGTCCCGTTCTGCACGGGCGTTCCGCCGCTCTCCAGCACGCTGGCCGTCACCTCCGCCGACCCGCCCAGCGGCAGCAATTGCGTGCTGGTGAACAGCGTGATGGTCGTTCCGGTGGGCGCGAGGAGCGGCACCTTGTCGCACGCTCCAATCAGCGCCAGCGGCGCGAGCAGGATGACGACGGCGATGCACCGGGCGGGCCCCCGGCGCGCCGCGTGGAGAAGTCGTGAGAGACGGTGTTCTGGTATCATGGAAGTCGCATAAGCAGTGTAATCACATGCAATTGGACGGTCAAGCGGGGAAACGCGACGGCTACGCGATGGCCGCCCTCCTGGTCGGCCTCGCGGTCATGGCGATCCTCTTATCGGTCGCGATGCCCACCTGGCGCCAGATGGTCCAGCGGGAAAAGGAAGCCGAGTTGATCTTCCGGGGCCAGCAGTACGCCCGGGCCATCGGCCTGTTTCAGCGGAAGTACGCGGCCACGTTCCCGCCCGACGTGGACACCCTCGTCCGCCAGAAGTTCCTCCGCAAGAAATACAAGGACCCGATGGTCGCCGACGGTGAGTTCCAGGTACTCTTCCAGGTCCAGCAGACGCCGGGTTCCCAGCCGGGCGGCCGCGGGGGCGCCGGGACCGGCATCGGCAGCTCGACCCGGGTGGGCAGCGGCACGCCGGGCACCGCCGGTTCGGGGCTCACCGGGCCCCGGGGCGGCGTCATCGGGGTCGCGAGCAAGAGCACCGACACCTCCCTCCGCATCTACAACGGCCGCACCCACTACAACGAATGGCAGTTCATCTACTCCCCGGCGCTGCTCGGTCCCGGACAGCAGCGCCCGGGCATGCGCCCGGGGCAGGGGGGCGCGCCGGTGATGCCCGGCCGCGGGGCGGGGTCCGGGCCCTGGCATGGGGCCTGGTCGCGGGATGGGACCCGGTGGCGGGCGGGGACCGGGACGCTAGGGCAGCGCCCGACATTGCTCGTGCTCGGAGCACCCCGGTCGCAAGCCGACGCCACGTGCCCGCCTGTCGGAAAGGGTTGCCCTTACCGACCCGCGAGCGCGTCCATCACCTCGTCATGCAGAGACCGGCGGAGTTCCCGTATGGGCTCGGGCGGGCCGGCCACCGGGTGTACGCGGTTCGTCAGCAGTACCACGTAGACCGGGGCTGCGGGATCGATCCAGAGGGATGTGCCCGTGAAGCCCGTGTGGCCGAAGGCCTCCGGCGACATCCGGCTGCCACACGACGAAGACGGGAGCATGGTGTCCCAGCCGAGCGCCCGCGAACTGCCGGGCGTTCCCACCCGCTTGACGAATCGGGAGATCGTCCCGGTCGTCGCGAGTTCGAAGGCTCGACGCCGGCCCTCCAGGCCACCCAGGGTTGCCTGGGCGAAGTGGCCGACCGCGCCGGCCGTACCGAACAGCCCGCTGTGCCCTCCGGTTCCGCCGAGCGCCGCCGCGTTCCGGTCGTCCACTTCACCCCGCAACAGCCTGCCGCGCCATGAATCCACCTGGGTGGGGGCCGTTCGCTCGCGCCATCCCTCGGCGATGCCGAATCGAACGTCCCAGGCAGGAACGGCCGACGCGGCGAGATCCTGGAACTGCTCCTCGATCGGGCGCCGCCCGGCGGCTTCGACGATGAAGCCCAGCAGGATGAACCCCAGGTCGCTGTAACGCGAGGCGCTGCGAGGCGCATACTCCAGCGGCACCTCGCAGATGGCCCGCTCGATGGCCGCCCTGCCGGAGGCATGCTCGTGGAGAGGCCGCGTGTCGGGAAGCCCCGAGGCGTGCGCGAGCAGGTCCTCGAGCCGCACGTCCTCGCGGCCCTCCCCACGCCAGGCGGGGATCCACTCGGTCACCCGGTCGCCGAGTTCCAGCGTGCCGTTCTCGACGAGCCGCATGACGAGCGTCGTGGTCGCAATCACCTTCGTGAGGGACGCCAGGTCGAAGATCGTGTCCGTTGCGGTTCGCGGCGCGCCTGGATCGTAGGTGAGCGTGCCGAATGCCTCGCGCCAGACCGCGCCGGCGGAATCGCCGACCTCGACCACGGCCGCGGGGCAGACGCGCTGCGCCACCGCGTCACGCATGATCGCCCGGGCGCGATCGAAGGCGGGGCGGCGCGCGTCAAGGGGTGGCGGCGACATCCCGCGCCTATCCCCCGAAGGCGGCCCGGCTCACGTGCGCGAGGTAGGCGGGCCCGTTGGGTGGACTGACGATGCTGTCGTAGGAGAAGAGGATGATTCCGGCGGCGCCGAGGCGCCGGGCGATCTGGATGTTCTCGATCGTCTGCGACGGGGACAGCCGGTAAGCGCCGATACCCGCCCACACCGGTCGCGCGCCGGCCACCTGCCTCGCGGCTGCGATTTGCTCGGTGAAGCCGGTGATGTCCGTCGCGTAAGCCATCGGGCAGACGACGTCGAGCAGGTCGTGGTCCAGCCAGGTGCGCCAGTCCTGCAGGCGCCGCGTGGCGGCCCCGGTGGCGTCGGGGTACACGGCCGCGGAGATGGTCATGCCCGGCCGGCGAACCCGTGCGCTCTGGCGGACGCGGGCGACCAGCGCGGTGAGGCGCTCCTGCCGGAACGTCCGCCAGCGCTCGGGGAATGCTTCGGTCCAGCCGACAAGGTCCGTCCCGATCGCCCGCTCGTAGCGGCGCCGTCCGGCGTCGTCCATGGCGTCGAGCACGTGGGTCCGGAAGGTGAGGAGCGACTCGCGGCCGTAGTCGAAGTCGTCGTTGGGATACCGCAGGTAGTCCAGGTGCAGGCCGTCGATCGGGTACCGTGCGACCAGGTCCGCGATGACGGACACCGTCCGGTCCTGCGACTCCTCGGGGATCGGCGACACGTAGAGGCCTTCCACGTCGGACGGCTGCGAGCGGACCCACCGCGTGAGCTTCTCCAGGTAGAGCAGGCTCCGGGGTTCGAGGAGGACCATCTCGCGGGCGAGCGGTCTCGGGACCATCAGCCACTCGGGCCGGCGATGGACGACGTGGGAGCGGTCGGCGGGGAGATCCACCGCGCTCGACACGAGGTTGACGTTCACCCAGGCGTGCACGCGGAGTCGCAGCTTGTGCGCCAGCGCCAGCGTTGCGGCCAGCGGATCGAACGACTCGGGCTGGCCCGCCAGGGCGGCCGCGCGAGGTTCGAGGCCGTCGGAGAAGTACGCGTCCCCGCGCCCCCGCACCTGCACCAGGAGCGTGTTGAAGCCGCCCGCACGCGCGGCCTCGACCATCGAGTTCACCGCCGCCGGGCTGGTGAGCGACGTGCGGGCCACCCAGAGCGCGCGCACCTCCGGCTCGGGCCGGGGGGCGCCTGCGCGAAAAGCGTGCCGAGGGCGGCCGCGGCGAGCGCGAGCAGCAGGCAGGAAGAGAATCGGGGGAACGGCCGGCCGACGGCCCGCCGAGGCGCGTGGGTTTGCATGAAAACGTTCGAATGTAGCAGCCCGGCCGCCGGGTGTCAAACGGCAGGCGTTCGGGCGGGCGCTACCGCGCGGCGGGCGGCGCCGACAGGAGCTCGCGGAGGCGGGGCTCGACGTCCTCGCCGATGGCCTCGCGCACGAAGCTGTCGGCCCGCCGCAGCTTGCTCAGCGCCTGGCGGTAGGGCAGTCCGGTCTTCTGCATCACGATCGCCACCTTGACGTTCCAGCGCGCCCGCTTGAGCAGGCGCTCCGCCGCCCCGTAGTCGATGCCGCTGACGATGGTGACGATGCGCCGCGCCCGATCCTTCTGCTTCTCGGAGCCGGTCTTCACGTCCACCATCAGGTTGCCGTAGGTCTTGCCGATGCGCACCATCGCGCCGGTGGTGAGCATGTTGAGGACCATCTTGGTGGCGGTGCCGGCCTTCAGGCGGGTGAAGCCCGCGATCACCTCCGGTCCGACGGCCGGCGCGATCGTCAGGTCCACGAAGGTCTGCAGCTCGGTCCCGGGGTAGCAGGTGACGAAGATGATGCGGGCGCCGGCGGTCCGGGCACGGCCCAGGCCGCCGCGGACGAAGGGTGTCATGCCGCTCGCCGACACGCCGACGACGACGTCCTTCGACGTGGGGCGCAGCCGCGACAGGGCGCGCGCGCCCGCCTCGTAGCTGTCCTCGGCGCCCTCCCGGGCCCGCAAGAACGCCTTTTCGCCGCCCGCCATCACCGCGAGCACCAGGCCCGGGTCTGTGCCGAACGTGGGCGGGATCTCCGCAGCCTCGAGCACGCCCAGCCGGCCGCTCGCGCCGGCCCCGACGAAGATCAGCCGGCCGCCCTTCCGCACGGCCTGGCTGATCATCTCCACGCCGAGGGCGATGCGTTCCTTCTCGCGGCTGACCGCCGCGACGGTCTTGCGGTCCTCGTCCACCATCAGGTCGATGATGCCGGCGGGGGAGAGCTTGTCGATGCCGAGGGTGGCGGGGTTGATCGCCTCGGTGGGCAGCAGCTGCCACTTCGAATGCATGGGCATGGTCCGACCGACAGGAAAGCGGAAATACTAGCCCCGCCGCGGGGCGGTGTCAACGGACTGCGGTCTGAACAGCGCTCAGTGGTCAGTGCTCAGTGTGTCACGCGTGATCCACTGGGCACCGGCCACTGATCACTGGCCACTGGAGGCTGCGTCACCTCCTCGGGTGGAACTTCTCGTACACCGTGCGCATGCGGGCGTCGAGGACATGCGTGTAGATCTGTGTCGTGGACAGGTCCGCGTGACCGAGCATCATCTGGATGGCGCGAAGGTCGGCGCCGCGATCGAGCAGGTGCGTCGCGAACGAGTGCCGCAGCACGTGCGGACTGAGGTCGCGGGGCAGGTTCGCGGCGGTCCCGTGCGCCTTGAGGATCTTCCAGAACCCGACGCGCGAGAGGGCGCCGCCCCGCGCGTTGAGGAACAGGCGCGGGGAGGACCGCGAGCCGAGCAGGGCCGGCCGGCCGTCGCGCGTGTAGCGCCGGACCCATTCGACCGCCTGGTCGCCGAGCGGCACCAGCCGCTGCTTGTCGCCCTTGCCGGTGCAGGTCAGGTAGCCGCCCTCGAGGTTCAGGTCCGGCGGGCGCAGGCCGACCAGCTCCGACACCCGCAGTCCCGTGGCGTACAACACCTCGATCATCGCCCGGTCCCGCAGGCCGCGCGGGGCGGACACGTCCGGCTGCGCGATCAGCCGGTCCACTTCCTCTGTCGACAGGAAGCGGGGGAGCGCCGGCCAGGCGCGGGGCGCGCGGAGATCGTCCGCCGGGCTGGCCTCGAGGCGCCGGTCGAGGACGAGATACCGGTAGAGGCCGCGCACGCAAGCGACTGCGCGGGCCGTCGAGCGGGGCGAGAGCCCCGACGACATCAGCGCCCGCACGAACGCCTCCAGGTCCTGCCGCGAGAACCGCTCGATCGCGAGGCCCTCCCGCTCGGCGTACCCGGCGAGGGCCGCGAGGTCGCGCGCGTAGCTCTCGATCGTATGGCCGGCAAGCCGGCGCTCCACGCGGAGGTGATCGAGATAGGCGTCGACGAGCGCCGCGTCCCCGGATGACATGCGCCATCAGATTCCCCCCCGGCCGCCGTCCGCGTCAAGCGACAACCGCGCGCGGCTGACCGCGAAGCGGCACGACTTTCACCACGAGGGCCGCGACGACCACGAAGACACACACCACCAAGATCGCCAAGCTCTTGGTGGTTCAAACCCGTGGCCGAGTGTGTTGGCGTGATCCCCTTCGTGCCCTTCGTGACCATCGTGGTTTGGCTCTTCATGATCTTCGTGGTTTCCGCCCTTCGTGGTTCTCGCGCGGCCTTGACCGGCCCCGGAGGGAGGGCTAGAGTAAGCAGATCTCGAACCTGGGCTTCGCGGCGGCCGGCACGCCCGCGCGCAGGCCCATCGCGCCTGTTACACCAGCGAGGAGCGTCCGCATGAGCCGTGATGGCCGTCACCTGTTCACCTCCGAGTCCGTCACCGAGGGGCACCCCGACAAGATCGCCGACCAGATCTCCGACGCCATCCTCGACGCCATCCTCGCCCAGGACCCCGTCGGCCGCGTCGCCTGCGAGACCCTCGTCACCACCGGCCTCGCCATGATCGCCGGCGAGATCACCACCAGCTGCTACGTGGACTTCCCCAAGATCGTCCGCGAGACGATCCGCGAGATCGGCTACACGCGCGCCAAATACGGCTTCGACTCCGACACCTGCGCCGTGCTCTCGTCCATCCACGAGCAGTCGCCCGACATCGCGATGGGCGTCGATCCGGGCGGCGCCGGCGACCAGGGCCTGATGTTCGGCTTCGCCTGCACCGAGACCGAAGAGCTGATGCCGCTGCCGATCATGCTGGCCCACAAGCTGTGCATGGGCCTCTCGTGCGCCCGCCGCGACGGCACCCTCGACTACCTCCGCCCCGACGGCAAGTCCCAAGTCACCGTGGAATACGACAACGGCCGGCCGGTCCGAATCGACGCCATCGTCCTCTCCAGCCAGCACAGCGCGCTCGTCAACAATCAGACGATGCACGAGGACCTGATCGAGCGGGTCATCAAGCCGGTCGTGCCCGCCGCGATGATGGACGCGAAGACCCAGTTCTACATCAACCCCACCGGCCGCTTCGTCATCGGCGGGCCGCAGGGCGACGCCGGTGTGACCGGCCGCAAGATCATCGTGGACACCTACGGCGGCGCGGCCCCCCACGGCGGCGGCGCGTTCTCCGGCAAGGACCCGACCAAGGTCGACCGGTCCGCGTGCTACATGGCCCGCTACATCGCGAAGAACTGCGTCGCGGCCGGCCTCGCCGACCGCCTCCTCGTCCAGCTGGCCTACGCCATCGGTGTCGCCGACCCCGTGTCGGTGATGGTCGAAACCTACGGGACCGGCCGGATCCCCGACGGGGGGATCACCGAGCTCGTTCGGGCACACTTCAAGCTGACCCCCAGGGGGATCATGGAGGAGCTGGACCTGCGGCGGCCCATCTTCCGCAAGACCGCGGCCTTCGGGCACTTCGGGCGCCTCGACCCCGACTTCACCTGGGAGAAGACCGACCGCGCCGCCGCTCTTCGGTCCGACGCGGGCATCTAGCCCGATGACGCGAACACGCAAGGCGCTCGCGGTGGCGGCGGCGGCCGGTCTCGCCGCCCTGGCCGCGAGCGTCCTGCTGGCCCCGCCCAGAACCATCCGCCTGCGCCAGCCCGACTGGCGCCCGGCCGGAGCCGTCCTCCACGGCGCCTTCCACGTCCACACCACGCGCTCGGACGGAACCGGGACGGTGGAGGAGGTGGCGGCCGCGGCTGCGCGCGCCGGCCTGCAGTTCGTCGTGTTCACCGACCATGGCGACGCCTCGCGCCCGCCGGAGTCGCCGCGCTACCTCTCGGGAGTGCTCTGCCTCGATGGCGTCGAGATCAGCACGACGGGCGGCCACTACGCCGCCGTCGGCCTCCCCGCCAGCCCCTACCCGCTTGCCGGCGAGCCTCGCGATGTCGTCGAGGACGTGGCGCGGCTCGGAGGCTTCGGCGTCGTCACCCATCCGGACTCCCGCAAGCCGGGTCTCTCGTGGTCCGCGTGGGATACGGGGTTCGACGCCGTCGAGTGGCTCAACGCCGACAGCGAGTGGCGCGACGAACCGGCCATCCGCCTCGCGCGCGCCGTCGCAACCTACCCCTTCCGGCCGGCCGAGACGCTGGCATGGCTCCTCGACGGGCAGGAGGCCCTGCAGCGCTGGGACCGCGTCGCGGCGTCCCGGCGCGTGGTGGCGCTGGCCGGCGCCGACGCTCACGCCAGGCTTGGTTCCCCGGGGCGATCGGATCCGTACCGAGGGGCGAGCGTTGCTGCGGCTGCCGTCCTACGAGTCCAGCTTCCGTACCTTCTCGCTGCACGTGTCGATGCCGGGCGGTCCCTCGGGCCAGGCGACGGACGATGGATGGGCGCTCGTGGAGGCCATCCGGGCCGGGCACCTGCACACGGTCGTGGACGCGAGGGCGGCGCCGGCCGCCTTCGAATTCACCGCCCACGCGGGTGACGAGACGGCGGGCGAGGGCGACAGCCTCCCCAACGCCGGCCCCGTCGTGTTCCGCGTTCGCAGCAACGCGCCGGTGTACTCGGACGTCATCCTGTTGCGCGACGGCCGCGAGGTGCACCGCGTCGCGCGGCAGTCGCTCGTGTATGCCACCGACAAGCCCGGCACCTACCGCGTCGAGGTTCGGCTTGGCCGGGGCGGCCGCCGGCCGCAGATCCCGTGGGTCGTCAGCAACGCGATCGTGGTCGGCGCGGCGCCCGCGCGGGGACCCGATCCCGCGCCGGCACCCGCGGTAGAAACGGTGCAGGCGCTGTCACCGGGAGCCTGGAAGAGTGAACGTGACGGCCGCTCCGCGGGGGAGGTGCAGCCCACGCCCACGGGCGTGACGCTCCGATTCCGGCTCGGACGGGGAGCCCCCGCCGGGCAGTACAGCGCCATGGCTGCGCCCGTCTCGATCCCACCCGGAGCGAACGCGGTGGCGTTCGACGTGATGGCCGACCGTCCCATGCGCATCTCGGTCCAACTGCGGGCGCCCGGAGGCGAGGAAGGCGAGCGGTGGCACCGCTCGGTCTACGCGGAGCCGAGCTCGCGGCTGGTCGTCGTGCCGATAGCGGAGATGACGGCCGCCGGCCCCACCCGGACTCCCACTCCTCGCGCGAGCGCGGTCACGAACCTGCTGTTCGTGGTGGACACGGTCAACACGGCGCCCGGGACCTCTGGCGAGATCGCGTTCGGGGACGTGAGGGTGGTGAAACTGACCACTCCTAGGTCCTGACCGTCAGGAGCAGGTACGCCGCGCCCGCTCCGAACAGCAGGTTCGGCGCCCACGCGGCCAGGACCGGGGCCAGGATCCCGGCGCTGCCGATCGCGGCGAACAGGTTGTTCGCCGTCCAGTACACCATCGCCAGGACGATCCCCACCCCGATCCCGTAGAGCGCGCCCCGCCGGCCCGTGGTGACCGCGAAGGGCACCGCGATCAGCGTCATGATCACCGTCACGAAGGGGAAGGCGATCTTCCTCTGGAGGTCGACCAGCAAGGGGACCACGTTGAAGCCGGCGGCCCTCATCGTGGCGATGTGTTGCTTCAGCTGCCCGTACGTCATTCGATCCGCCTCGGGCCGTTCGGTGCCGAAGTAAGCGGGCGGCTCCAGGCGGAGGGCACGCGTCTCGAAGGTGGCGAAGCTCCGCGTGTCGCCCGCCCGTGAGAACTCACGCACCCAGCCCAGCTTGGCTGTCCACCGTCCTCGCGCCGCCCCCGGCGGGGCAGTGCCTCGCTCGAAGCTCGTTTGCTGAGCGAAGGTACGGCGAATCAGCTGCCAATCCTTCGGAGCAAACTCGTAGATGGACAGGTTCCCGAGATCCTGGCGGCGCGGGTCGAAGAACTCGTAGTGGTAGATCTCCCCCTGCTGGCCGACCACCCACCGCCGGTTCAGCAGGTCGATGGTACGCCTCGTCCCGGTGCGGATCTCGTGTTTCAGCTCCTCGGCCTGGCGGTTCGAAGACGCCAGCAGGTGGTTCTCGAGCAGGAAGAGGAAAAGGCTGGCGCCCGCGCCGAAGACGAGAAGCGGGAGGGCCACCCGGTAGATGCTGATCCCGCAGGCCCTCATGACGATCAGCTCGCTGTTGCGCGTCAGCAAACCGATCGTGACCAGGGCGGCCAGCAGTGCAGCCATCGGGACCAGGTAGTAGACGAATTGCGGGGTCGCGAACCAGAAATAGCGGAGGAGCTTTTCGAGCGTCGTCGTGCCCTTGAACAGCTTGTCGGACAAGTCGATGAAGGACGAGATGTAGAAGATGCCCAGGAGGCTGACGAACGTCAGGCCGAGCAGGCGCAGGTAGGTCCTGGCGAGGTACATGTCGAGGATGCCCGGCTGCGGGAGCCCGAGACTGGGCACCCGGAGGACCACCACGACGCGTTCGGATCGTCCGGCCGTCTTCCCCCTCGCGCCGTCGGGGGAGGTCGCCGGTGCGCCGCGCCGGCGCAGCCAGCCCAGCGCACCGGCCAGCGGGCGGGGGAGCGCGAGCTGCAACGAGAGTCCTCCCCAGCGTCGCCTGCCGGCCAGCACCGCCAGCCCGAAGGCCCCCAGCACGATGTTCGGCAGCCAGGGGCCGAGGGGGGGCGGCAGAAGGCCGCCTTTCACCATCGACTTGGCCATGAACATGACGACGTAGTAGGCGAAGATGACCGCGATGCCAAGCGCGAACGCCGCGAACTTGCCCCCGCGGGTGGTGCTCACGCCGAGGCCGAGGCCGATGAGCGCGAACACCAGGCACGCCACCGGGATCGAGAACTTCTGGTGGATGTACCAGATCGCGTTGTGTGGCGAGTCGTTCGCCTTGCGAAGCTGTTCGGCGCGCACCCTCAGCTCCGCGATCGTCATCTCCGGTTCCTGCTTCGACGGCTTGGTCTGCGGAAAGACCTGGTTCGGGTCCAGGCGGAGGGTCAGCGAGTCGAACCGGTTGGCCTTGTAGTCACCGGCCTCCGAGCCGGTCCCGCCCGCGTTGTGCTGCACGCCGTTCTCGAGGACGAGCTCGACCGTCCTCGCCGTCCGGTCCACCACCATGCGCCCGTGGCGGGCGAGGAAGACCGTGGGCTGCCCCGGCCTGCTCGAATCGGCCGCGAACACCTCGCTCCAGCCGCCGACCTCCGGTCTGACGTCCTGCGCATAGAGCACCAGGTTCGGGAACTCCTCGAAGAAGACGCGCGGCTTCACGTCGCTTTCGACCTTGGCGGCGATGACGTTCCAGGCAATCTCCCGGAAGGTCTGGTTGCCCCAGGGGACGGCGACGATGAGCACCCACTGGGAGGCGGCCCAGCCGGCGACGGCCAGGAAGAGGACGGGCCGGAGGACCGTGGTGAGGCTGACGCCGCACGCCTGCATGGCAATCCACTCGGAGTCGCCGGAGAGGCGGCCGAACGCGATGAGCAGGCCGAGCAGGAATGCCATGGGGATGGTGATGGCGAGCGCCTGCGGGATCAAGGTGACGAGAGCCCTGGCGATGACCCCGGCGGAGACCCCCTTGGCGAGGAGGGTCTGAGCCATCTGGGCGATGGGGTCCATCATCAGGATGAAGGTGAAGACGAGCAGGGCCAGGGAAAAGGCCGGGAGGATCTCGCGGATGACGTAGCGGTCGAGGGTGCGGAACATCAGGGAAGAAGATAACTCATTTGTTGACTGGGTGACTTGTTGATTGGTTGATTTCAGCGATCGGCCGCGGGGTCGGGCGGCGGAGAACGGCGTGGGCGCGGGGGAAGGGGGCTGTGGCGTGTGAGCGGCGTCCACAAAGCATCAACAGGGGGTAAACGTTCGGGTTTTCTCTCATGTCTGATAATGTATGTTATGTTAACCTACGACCACGGGACGCCTCGTGAACCCTACCCGGGCGGGGGTCTTGGCCTCATAGCCGGGGCTTCGACTCCCCCTCCACGGCCGGGACATGGCCGTCCCGCCGATTCACCTGACGCCAATCTGGCCATCAAGTAAGCCCCGAATCAGAGCCTCACCTGACGCCAATCTGGCCATCAACGAATCGGAAAATCAAAATCGACAAATCAAGAAATCGACAAACCGAGAAATGACGGGCGAAGCACTCACGATTCCCGCAGATCGCGGAGGATGCTCTCCAGGGTCGTGATGATCTCGTCGCGTTCGACCGTGCCCTTGCGGAATTTGATCTGCAGCGAGAACGCCTTCGTCGGCGCCTTGTATTGGTAGACGAACGCACGCGGCCGCCCGGCCTGTGCCTTTGGTCTCGCGGTTTCCTTGCGGACGTCCTGGCGGGTTGCCGATTCGCCGGAGGCAATCTTCTCCACCAGCGCGAGCATTTTCCGGGGGTCTGACTGCCTAACCACCTCTAGAAGCAATGATTTAGAGGAAATGTCGGCCAGCCGACAAAGGTTGCGGACCTCTTCCGGCATTTTCGCCAGCGAGAGGGACTCCGTAACGGACGTGCGGGACTTGCTGAGCTTCCTCGCCAGGTCCTCGTGCGTATAGCCGCACCGCGTCGCCAACGCCTGCAGCGCATCGGCCTCTTCGAAGGCCGTCAGGTCCTTGCGTTGCAGGTTCTCGACCAGGGCCAGCTCGATGACCTCGGTGTCGTCCGCATCCCTCAGGACGACCGGGAGTTCCTGCAGACCAGCCTGCACGGCCGCCTGGTAGCGCCGCTCCCCCGCCACGATTTCATAGCGGTCGCCGCGCTGCCGCACCACCAGCGGCTCGAGGATCCCCTTCTCGCCGATCGACGCAATCAACTCCGTGAGGTCGCCCATCATCTGGCGTGGCTGAGATGGGTTTGGGTCCACCTGCTCGATGGGCACCATCCTGCCTACGGGGGCGCCGGCCGATGCCGTCAGCGCCTCCACGTAGTGCTCGTCGTGACGCATCCGAACCGTTTCAGGCAACCCGCGCCTTGGCACGTTCTAGGACCTCCTGAGCTAGCGAGTAATACTCGATGGCGCCGCTGGACTCTGGCGCGAAGGTGAAAATGGATTCCTTGTAGGCCGGGCTCTCTTCGAGCCGGACGCTCTTCGTGATGATCGTATTGAAGACCTTGGCCCCGAAGACCTGCTGGATCTGCCCCCGGATGTCCCGCGCGAGAGACGTGCGCTTGTCGTGCATCGTGATGAGCACGCCGAGGAGATCCAGCGCCGGGTTCGCCCGGCTCCGCACCTTCTCTATGGTCTCGAGCAAGTCGTCCGTTCCCTCCAGGGCAAAGTACGAGGACTGGATTGGAATCAGCAGGTGCGTTGCCGCCACCAGCGCGTTGACCGTCAGCAGTCCAAGCGCCGGCGGGCAGTCCACGATGATGACGTCATACGCAGGCCGCACCGTCTCGATGCGGTCCTTCAGCCGGTAGTGGGCATCCACTTCCCCCACCAGGCGTGCCTCGACCTTCGCCAGCCCGATCCTCGAGGGCACGACCGACAGGTTCTTCACGGGGCTCGGCAAGACGATGTCCGCCATCGGACAACGTTCCTCGGCGATGACGTCGTAGAGACTTCGGGTCACCGCCCGGATGTCCACGTACGACATCGTCGAGTTTGCCTGGGGATCGAGGTCGATGAGCAGCGTGCGGAAGCCACGGAACGCCAAGGCGGCCCCGAGGTTGATTGCCGTGGTGGTCTTCCCCACCCCGCCTTTCTGGTTTGCGATGGCAAGAATCATGGGGCGTCCGGGTGAACAGCAGTTCCCAGCTGGAAGGCTCCGCCATTCTAGGACGCGGATCGGGGGCTGTCAAACAAGGGGGTGTTTGGCGGGGAAACTTCACATCTTGTACTTCCCGAGCTCCTCCGGATCCAGGCTCTCGAGCCACTTCTGGAGGCGCTCGGAGTCCGCCTTGTCGGACGCGAAGTCAATGCCCTTGGCGTTGTCGATCACCGTGTCCTCGACGAAGATCGGTGCCTTGGTGCGCAGTGCGAGGGCGATGGCGTCGCTGGGCCTGGCATCGATCGCGATGGTGTCGCTCGCCGTTTCCACGTAGATCAGGGCGTAGAACGTGTTCTCCCGCAGGTCGGAGACCACCACCTTGCGGACGGCGCCGCTCATGTCCTCGATCACGTTCCGGAGCAGATCGTGCGTCATCGGCCGCGGCGTCGCGATGTTCTCCATCTGCAGCGCAATCGCGTTGGCCTCGAAGATCCCCACCCAGATCGGCAGGACGCGCTGGCCGTCCTTGTCCCTCAGGATGATGATGGGCATATTGGTGATCGGGTCAACCATCAGCCCCTTGATCGTCATCTCGATCTGCATGCCCTCTCCCAGCGGCCGGGCGCCGGTGTGGCGCCGCGAAGGTGGTTACAACGTAGGCGTCCGGCCGCGTGCTGTCAAGCCACGGCTTTCTCTGCCCGCCCCGACAAGCTGTTCGGCCCGGCCTTGAGCACCTTCACCGTCAGCAGGCGTCCCAGCCAGTCAGGCTCGCCTGGCAGGTTCACGACCGTATTCCCCGTCGTGCGTCCCGACAGTTCGCGCTCGTCGCGGCGGCTCCGCGAGTCCACCAGGACGTCGACCAGGGAGCCGATCACCTGCCGGTGGAGGGCCCACTGGATCTCGCGCTGCAGCGCCTGCAGTTCCGACAGCCGGCTCGCCTTCTCGCCCTCCGGGACATCATCCTGCAACCGTTTGGCGGCCAGAGTATTGGGACGCTGGGAGTACTTGAACGAAAACATCGAGTGGAACCCGACGCGTCGCGTCAGCGACAACGTGTCCTCGAAGTCCTCCGCCGTTTCGCCCGGGAAGCCCACGATCATGTCGGTCGACAGCGCGATGCCAGGGATTGCCGCCCGCAGCCGCTCGACAAGATCGAGATACTGCTCGCGTGTATGGCGCCTCCGCATCGCGGCCAGCACCCGCGTCGAGCCCGACTGGACAGGCAGGTGGAGGTGCTTGCAGACGTGCGGGAGGTCCCGGATGGCCTCCACCAGGCGTGGCGAGGCGTGTCGTGGGTGAGGGCTGGCAAAGCGGATTCGTTCCACGCCCGGGATCGCGTCCACGGCCCCGAGCAGTCCCGGGAAATCGCAGCCCGGATCGTCGGGCGCCTGGTAGTGATTGACGATCTGACCCAGGAGGTGAATCTCCTTCCGGCCGGTGGCGACCGCCTCTTCCACTTCGCCGAGGATCTCGCGCTTCGACCGCATGCGCTCGTGCCCCCGCGTGTACGGCACGACGCAGAAGGAGCAGTAGTCGTTGCAGCCCTCCAGGATGGTCACATAGGCGCGGACCGGGTCCGCCCGCCGCGTCAACCCCAAGGGAAAGCTGACATCGTCGTAGGGGTTCACGTCCACCTGGCGCTCCCCCGCCGAGGCCTGTTCCACGAGGGCCGGAAGTCGCCGCGTGGCCTGGGTCCCGACGACCACGTCCACGTACGGGGCGCGCTTGAAGATACTGGCGCCTTCCTGCTGCGCGACGCAGCCAGCGACGGCAATCAGGGGGCGGTCCGGGAGACCCCGCAGCTCCCCGAGGCGCGAGAACAGCTTCTCCTGCGCGTGCTCACGCACCGAGCACGTGTTGAGCACGACGACATCGGCGTCCTCAACGGCCCCGGCCAACTCGTAGCCGGCTTGCTCCAGGAGCCCTGCCATTCGTTCAGAGTCATGGACGTTATCCTGGCACCCGTGCGTCTCGATGAGGTACTTACGCGCCATCAAACCCTCAGCGTGAATTCGGTGACGACCAGCCACTGACCACCAGCCACTGGCCACATCTCCAGCGCCGCTCTATCTCCGTGGGCGAGGAGCGCGCGGGACACTTTCGCTTTCGCCTTTCGTCGTATATTCGCTTTCGCCACGAGCGGCCAGCATCTCCCGCGCGCTCTGGCGTGCGGCCGGGGAGATTACGGCGCCGCCAATCATCCTTGCCAGCTCCTCCTCGCGTTGACTGTCCGCCAACTGCATGACCATTGTAATGGTCCGACCATTACGCAGTGTCTTCTCGATGCGGTAATGCCAGTTAGAATAGGCCGCGATTTGAGGCAAATGTGTGATGCAGAGCACCTGGAAGCCGCGGCCCAGGCCCCGCAGCTTGGCCCCGACGGCGTCCGCCACCCGCCCTCCGATCCCGGCGTCCACCTCGTCGAAGATGAGGGTCTTTCCGGGCTGGTCCAGGGAGGCCAGGTTCTTGATGGCCAGCATGATCCGGGACATCTCGCCGCCGGAGACGACGCGGGTGAGCGGCCGCAGGTCCTCGCCCGGGTTGGGCGACACGTAGAACTCCGCGATGTCGACGCCTCTCGGGGACCACCGTTCCGGAGGTAGTAGTTCGGGCGCGAAGCGCACCTCGAAACGGGTGTGCTCCATCGCCAGGTCGCGAAGCTGGCGAACCAGGGCGGCGGAGAACCGGCCGGCGGCACTGCGGCGTGCGGCGGACAGCGTCTTTGCGGCCTGCAGGTAGGCATCGGATGCGGCCTGCACCGCCCGCTCCCCTTCCGCGCGCCGCTCCGCCAGCGAACCGAGGGTGTCGAGCTCGGCGCGGATCGCCGCCTGCCGCCCGAGGACGTCGGCGAGCGTCGGGCCGTGCTTCTTCTTCAGGCGCTCGAGCAGGGCCAGCCGGTCCTCGACCTCCTGGAGGCGTTCGGGAGACGCGTCGATGCTGGCCGCGTAGCCGCGGAGCATGGAGGAGAGGTCCTCCAGCTGGGACTTGATGCCGTCGCGCCCGTCGAGGAATGGGACGAACCTCGGGTCGAGCGCGGCCAGCTCCCCCACCCTTCGCCACACCTGGCCGAGGCCGGCCAAAACCGCTTCGTCCCGGTCATAGAGGATGTCGTAGCTTTCGTCGGCCAGTCGCCGGACCCGCTCGGCGCTCGCGAGCAGCGTTCTGAGGCTGGACAGCTCCTCGTCCTCTCCCGGTCTCGGGCGCGCGCGGTCGAGTTCGGCCAGCTGGAACTCTAGCAGCTCCGCCCGGCCCGCCCTGTTGCGCTCGAGTTCCAGGATGCCGGCAAGCGTGGCCCGGGCAGCCTCGACGGACGCGAAGCGATCCGCCACGCGCTGGCACTCCGTTTCGGCGCCGGCGAACCGGTCGAGGAGCTGGAGGTGAGTATCGGGATCGAGCAGGGCCTGGTGCTCGTGCTGGCCGTGGAGGTCCACGAGCCGGGCGCCGAGGTCGCGAAGGGCTGAGGCGGTGACGAGAGCGCCGTCCATGAACGCGCGGCTACGCCCCTGGGCCGTCACCTCGCGGCGCACGATCAACTCCTCGCCGGCCGGGCCGTCGAAGACAGCCTGGACCACGGCCGCCTCCGCGCCCGTGCGAACCAGGTCGGGCGAGGCGCGGCCGCCGAGCAGAAGGCCGACCGCCTCCACGAGGATCGACTTGCCGGCACCGGTTTCCCCGGTGAGCACGTTGAGCCCCGCGTGGAACTCGATCTCCGCCGATTCGATGACCGCCAGGTTCTGGATGCCGAGAAACCGGAGCATGCGCCGCCCCCGCACTGCGAGAGGATCGGAAAAACCGGGAAGCGCAATGATATCATACGTTTGACAGGCTTTCGCCTGCCGTGCTACCCTAGGTCAACTGCGCTGTCCCAGCGGCGCGATCAGCATGAAGCGGAGGCACGTTTGCGCACGCTTGGATTCTTGGCCCTGGCACTGCAGGTGCAGGCCGATGCCGCAGGCCCCAGTGGGCTGGGTGGGGACCTCTTCTACCTGATCCAGCGTTCCAGCTGGGTCTCGAAGCTCGTTCTCCTGACCCTCACGCTCTTCTCGATCGCCTCCTGGGGCATCATTCTCTACAAATCCTGGACGTTCCGCCGCGCCGAACGCCACTCGCGCACCTTCCTCGACGTGTTCCGGAAGAGCAGCAAGTTCTCCGAGGTGCAGGCCGTCTGCAAGACCCTCGGCGACAGCCCGCTCGTCGGGATCTTCCAGGCCGGCTATGCAGAGCTGAACAGCCAGCTGCGGCAGCTGGCGGCGGCCGGGAACCCGGCCGGGGCGCAGGCCGTCGGCACGCAGACGCGGCCGCTGCTCCGGAGCGTGCAGGCACTCGACCGCGCCCTGCTCCGTGCGTCCAGCGTCGAGGTGAACAAGCTCGAAGACCGCGTGACGTTCCTGGCGACCACCGCCAGCATCACCCCGTTCATCGGCCTCTTCGGCACGGTCTGGGGCATCATCTCCGCCTTCGAGAGCATCGGCCAGACGTCATCGAGCAACCTCGCGATCGTCGCGCCGGGCATCGCCGAGGCGCTGATCGCGACGGCCGCCGGCCTGTTCGCCGCGATCCCGGCCGTCTATTTCTACAACCACCTCGCGCACCGCGTGAAGCTGTTCGCCTCGCAGATGGACGACTTCTCGCTCGAGTTCCTCAACATCGCCGAGCGCAACTTCACCTAGGACGATGCCCAAGGTCATCCCGATTGACACGGGCAACGGCGGCGGCAGGGCGCGGAGCCGGCGTGTCGTCACCGCGCTCAACGAGATCAACGTCGTCCCCCTGGTGGACGTGATGCTGGTGCTGCTGATCATCTTCATGGTCACGGCGCCGATGATGCAGCGCGGCATCGACATCAACCTGCCCGCCGCGCGCCGCGCCCAGCAGCTCTCGGACGAGCGCCTCTTCGTCACCTTGCCGTACACCTTTCGCGAGGACCACCGCGTGCGCCTCGGGAAGGAGGTCGTGCGGCTGGAGCTGCTGCAGGAGCGCATCCGGCAGGCGATGGAGGACCGCGCCGACAAGCACGTTTACCTGCAGAGCGATGCGGGCCTCTCGGTGCAGGACCTGATGGACGTCATCGACCGGCTCAAGGCGGGCGGGGTCGAGAAGGTCGGGCTCGTCGCGAGACTGCCGGAGGAGAGATAGGGGCAGTTGGCGGTTGTCTACTTGGCAATTGTCTATTTTGAACGGGCAGTTCGAGCGGTCAATCGACAACTGGTCAATCGGCAAGTGACAGTCTTCATGGATTCGGTATCCGCCGTCCTGCTCGAGCGCGAGCGCGGGGCCCGCAGCCTCGGGCCGATGGTGGTCTTCTCGCTGGCGATCCACCTCACGGTGGTCCTGGCGCTGGCGGCGGTGCCGGACCGCTGGTCGCAGGCGCGGATGGAACCGCCCGCGGTCGGTGATGACGATCAGCCTGGGCGGGGCGGAGGGACCGAGCTCCGGCGGGGCGAACCCGCTGGCCGCCCGCCCGGTGCAGCGGGCGGTGCCCGACGCGGCGCGCGCGCGGTCCGAGCCGCTGCGGCCGCCGGCGGCGAGGACACCGGCGATGACGCTGCCCGTGCCGGACCCCAAGGTGAAGGCGCGCGCGACGAAGGAGAAGCCGCCGCCGCCCGAGGTGAAGCAGGCGCCCGAGGGCGCCCGCGGAACGACCCCGAGCACGGGGCCGGAGGAGCGGTTCGGCGCGAGCGTCGCCCAGACGGGCGGGTACGAGTTCGGCTCGGGCCTGACCAGCGGGGGCGGCGGCGGGACGGGCGGCTACCTCGACGTCGGGACATTCTGCTGCCCCGACTGGCTGATCACGATGCGGCGGCTGATCCAGTCGAACTGGAACCCGCGGCAGGGCGTCGCCGGCTCGGTGATCATCAAGTTCGTGGTGCAGCGCGACGGGCGGATCTCGAACGTCGAGGCGGAATACCCGAGCGGGTTGCCGGCGCTCGACCTGACGGCGCAGCGCGCGGTGCTGCTGACGCGGCAACTGCCGCCGCTGCCGGCGGCGTTTCCGGACCCCATGCTGACCGTGCACTTGAGGTTCAACTACCAACGCTGATGCCTCGAACCCACTGGATCACCGCGCTCCTCGTGACGGCTGCCGGGACGGCGGCGACGCTGGCGCTGCAAGGGCCGCCGCAGCAGACGCCGCCCCCGCAGCCGCAGAAGCCGCAGTCCGAGATCTCCCTCACGATCACCGGCGACCCGGGGTCTCTCCCCCGCTACGCGGTCCCGGACTTCGTCGCGCTCGACGAACGACGCCGAGACGGTGGCCGCGGCCAGGACGATCGGCCAGGTGCTGTGGGACGACCTGGCGTTCGAGCGCGAGTTCTCGCTGATCCCGCGCGACACCTACCAGTCGATCCCGGCGGCGCGCTCGCTGGCCGACGTGCCGTTCGACCGCTGGCGGGAACTCGGCGCGGACGGCCTCGTGATCGGCACGGTCGAGAGGTCCGGCAAGGACTTCCGTGTCGTGATGCGGCTCTACCAGGTGTCGACGCGGCAGACGGCGTTCGGCCCGAAGGAGTACGTGGGCCCGGCGGCCAACCCGCGGCTGTTCGCGCACACGATCGCCGACGAGATCCACCAGAACCAGGTGGCGCTGCGCGGCGTGGCGCGGACGAAGCTCGCCTTCGCCACGGACCGCGACGGCGAGCGCGTCGGCGACACGGTCGAGGAGCGGAGCGTCAAGGAGATCTACATCGCCGACTACGACGGCGCCAACCAGCGGCGGGTGACCACCAACCGGCGACTCAACATCACGCCGTCCTGGTCGCCCGACGGGCGGGCCATCGCCTACACGTCGTACCGGCGCGGGTTCCCCGACATCTTCATCTCGATCATCTACCAGGGGACGCTCGAGAACCCGACCAAGGGCCAGGGGCACAACTACCTGCCCGTGTGGTCGCCCGACGGGACGCGCCTCGCGTTCATGTCCAACCGCGACGGCAACGCGGAGATCTACGTGATGAACCGGGACGGCTCGGGGCTCCGCCGCCTGACGAACCACCCGGCGATCGACGTCACGCCGACCTGGTCGCCGACCGGCACCCAGATCGCGTTCACGTCGGACCGGTCCGGCTCGCCGCAGATCTACATCGTCGGCGTGGACGGCCTGGGCCTCCAGCAGGTGACCCGCGAGTCCGTACTGCGACCGCCCGACCTGGTCGCCGGCGCCGTTCAACGAGATCGCCTACGCCTCGCGGACGGGCCCCGGCTACGACATCAAGATCATCGACATGTCCTCGCGCGAGATCCGGCAGGTCACCTTCGGCGAGGGCAGCAACGAGAGCCCGGCGTACGCGCCCAACGGCCGGCACCTCGCCTTCATGTCCACGCGCAGCGGCAAGCAGCAGATCTGGACGATTTCGCGGCTGGGGAAGGACCTGCGGCAGATTACGCGGGCGGGCAACAACGTCATGCCCGACTGGTCGAAGTAAGACGTATCACCTGAGAGGAGCGACGATGCGAATCCGATGGGGTGTCTGCGGCCTTGTCGTCGTGCTGGCGGTCGTGGTCCTGGGCGCCTGTGCGAAGAAGAAGCCGCCCGTGGCCCGGCCGGTCCCCCCGCCGCCCCCGATGGAGGAGCCGGCGACCCCGACGAAGCCGCCCGCC
This sequence comes from uncultured Acidobacteriota bacterium, assembly GCA_963744445.1. Lineage (GTDB taxonomy): Bacteria > Acidobacteriota > Vicinamibacteria > Vicinamibacterales > Fen-181 > CAVUTP01. The sequence continues at coordinate 308,109 of CAVUTP010000002.1, read as the reverse complement.
CCGCCCGAGCCCGCGGCCGAGAAGCCGGTGGCGCCCGACGCCGATGAAGGAAGACACGATGGCCTCGCGGTCGCTCGACGACCTCAACCGCGACTCGCCGCTGCAGCCCGGTGTTCTTCGGCTACGACAGCGCCGAGGTCTCGGCCGAGGGGCAGAAGGTCCTCGAGGGCGAACGCCGAGCTGCTGAAGAAGTACCCGACCTGGGTGATCACGATCGAGGGGCACTGCGACGAGCGGGGCACGGCCGAGTACAACCTGGCGCTCGGCGAGCGCCGCGCCGTGGCCGCGCGGACCTACCTGGTCTCGCTCGGCATCCCGGCCGACCGGGTCAAGGTGGTCAGCTACGGCAAGGAGTTCCCCTTCGACCCGGGGAACACCGAGGAGGCCTAGGCGAAGAACCGCCGGGGCCACTTCGTGATCACGGCGAAGTAGTTGCTGGTTGCTGCTGGCCCGTGGCTAGTCGGCGGGCGTCACGCGGTCCAGCCTGATCGCCGTGACGGCAAGGCGCCAGCCAGTAGCCACTTGCCACTTCATGCCCGGTGAGCGACGATGCGGGGAGACACCCGGGAACCCGTCAAGGTGGGAGCTTGAGTCATGGCTCGACATGCCCGTGCGTGCGGCTTCGCCGTGTTGTTGCTGTCGCTGGTGTTGCTGGGCGCTCCGGCCGCGGCGGCCGCGAACAAGGAACACCAGCAGATGATGGCCGACATCCGGATGCTGCAGGAGCAGGCGCAGCTGCTCCAGGTGCAGCTGGCGGCCGTCGCCGAGGCGCTGAAGACGATCTCGACGAAGATGGACGAGCAGTCGGCCGCCTCCCGCAAGGCCTTCGCGGACCAGAAGCTGCTGGTGGACGCCGTGTCGGGCGACCTGCGCGTCGTCCGCGAGAAGGTGGACGACAACAACCTGCCGCATCGGATCGGTGGCGCAGGAACTCGAGGCGCTTCGGACGCGCCATCCCGCAGGGCGCCGCGGCCGGCCCTCCCGCCGGCGGATCCGCAGGCGGCCGGCGACCCCGCCGCCCTGCCGCACGCAGCCCGCCGCCCGCCCCGCTCAACCCCGGCGTGTCGCCCGAGCGGCTGTACAACATGGCGTGGGCCGACTACGCGGGCGGCCAGTACACGCTCGCGATCGAGGGGTTCGAGACCTACATCAAGACCTTCCCCAAGTCCGCGCAGGCCGGCGACGCCCAGCACTACATCGGCGAGACCTACTACGTGCAGGGCAAGTACCGCGAGGCCGTGGCCGCCTACGACCGGGTCATCGCCGACTTCCCCAACACCAAGATGCTCCCCGACACCTACTACAAGCGAGGCCAGGCGCTTGTACGCGCTCGGCCAGATGGACCGGGCCCGCGAGAGCTGGGAGTTCGTCGTCAAGACCTACCCCAACTCCGACGCCGGCCGGCTCGCGCGGCAGCGGCTCGATCAGTTGCAGCGCAAGGACGGGGACGGGGAGGACGGGGAGAGCAGTTGGCAAGGGGCCGACTGACCACTTGGCGATTGCCAAGTCGACAGTCGCCAAATAGACAATTGCCAAGTGACGTGAAGGAGTGACCGATGGGTACCGTGAACCGGGTGATCCTCGTGGGGAACCTGGGGCGGGACGCCGAACTGCGCTACACGGGCGGCGGCGCGGCGGTGGCGAGCTTCAGCGTGGCCACCACCGAGGTCTGGAAGGACAAGGACGGCCAGCGGCAGGAACAGACCGAGTGGCACCGCATCAGCCTGTGGGGCAAGCAGGCCGAGTCGGTGGCGCAGTACCTGACCAAGGGCAAGCAGGTGTACGTCGAGGGCCGGCTGCAGACGCGCAAGTGGCAGGACAAGGAAGGCCACGACCGCTACACCACCGAGGTCAAGGCCGACCGCGTGGTGCTGCTCGGCAGCGCGGCGGCGGGCGCGGCCCGGCGGTCGAGCGCGACGAGATGGCGCAGGAGCCCGCCCACGCCGCGGCGGCCGACATGCCGGAGGGAGACGACGTGCCGTTCTAAAATGCAAAGTGCGGAACTGACGCAGTAATGCAAAGTGCGGAACTGACGCAGCAATGCAAGGTGGCGAACTGACGCAGTAATGCAGAGTGCAGGATGTCAGGCAGAGCGGCGCTGCCTGGGATTCTGCACTTTGCACTCTGCACTCTGCATTCTCTACGTTCTCTGCGCGTCCTCCCGCCCGTAGCGGTCTTCCAGCCTCACCACGTCGTCGAGTTCCGGCGTGGACACCTCGAAGATGTCGCAGTCCTCGATCGCGGTCATCCGGTGGACCGTGCCCGGCGCGACGTGGATCGCGCTCGCCCGGCTTGACCTCCAGCCGCCTGAGCGACCCGTTCTGCTCGATGTCGAACTGCAGCCGGCCGGACCAGAGGAGGATCGTTTCCTCCTTGCGGTCGTGGTACTGCAGGCTCAGCGCGTGACCGGCATTGATGTGCAGGATCTTGCCGACGTACCGGTCGGTCTTCGCCCAGTGCAGCTCGTAGCCCCAGGGCTTGTCCACCCGCGTGATTTCGTTGTTCGCCACTCAGCGCCCTCCCGACAGTTCACAGTTCACAGTTTACGGTTCACGGTCCGGCACGCGTGACAGCGTGGCGGAACCGTCAACCGTGGACAGTCAACCGTCAACGCTCATCCTCGTATCTTACCGCCACGGTCCGAGAGCCAGCGCTCGATCTCGGCGACCGTGCCCATGCGCAGGACCCTGGCGGCCAGCCGGTCCGCGTCCCGGCTGTCCAGGCCGGCGATCACGCTGGCGCGCGGTCGGAGATCGCCGACGGGCTCATGCTGAAGTCGCGCAGGCCGAGGCCCACGAGGAGCGGCAGCAGGACCGGGTCGGCCGCCATCTCGCCGCAGAGCGAGACGGGCAGCCGGCGGCGCGCGGCCGCGCGGATGGTGGCGCGAACGATCCGCAGCACCGCCGGGTGCAGCGGCTCGAAGAGCCTCGAGACGCCGGCGTCGGTCCGGTCCACGGCGAGCGTGTACTGGATCAGGTCGTTGGTCCCGATGCTGAAGAAGTCGGCCTCGCGCGCGAGCAGGTCGGCGGTGACTGCCGCCGACGGGATCTCGATCATGACCCCGACCGGGGGCGGCGGGCCGGCCGGCTCGCCCGCGCACTTCGAGTTCTGCCATCGCCTCCCGCAGGACGGCCCGCGCCTCCCGCAGCTCCTCGAGCCCCGAGACGAACGGGAAGATCACGCGGAGCCGGCCGTGGCGAGCGGCGCGCAGGAGCGCCCGCAGCTGCGTCTTGAACACCTCGCGCCGAGCGAGGCTCAGGCGAATGGCGCGCAGGCCGAGCGGCCCGCCGGGCCGGGCCCCGGCCGCCCCGCGCCGCTCCCCCCGCCCGGCCACGGCAGCAACTGCTCCTCGCCCACGTCGAAGGTCCTCACCGTGAGCGGGCCGGGCGCAACGCCTTCGAGCAGCGCGCGGTACGCCTCGAACTGCACGTCCTCGGTGAGCGCGTCGGGCGATGTGGTGGCCAGGAGGAACTCCGAGCGGTAGAGCCCGACGCCCTCGGCGCCGGAGGCCTGGACGGCCGCGACGTCCTCCGGCAGCTCGATGTTCGCCTGGAGGGCCACGGCAACGCCGTCGCGCGTGAGCGGGGGACCCGGGGCGACCGCGCGCCCGGTCGCCACCCGGCATCGCCGGCACCGCAACCGCCCGCACACGCCCCAGGTACTCCTCAGGCGGGTCGAGGATTAACTCCCCCGTGGATCCGTCGATCAGGATCGTGGCGCCGGGCGTGATGCGCCGGCACGCCTCGCCGAGGCCGACGACGGCGGGCACCCGCAGCGATCGGGCGAGGATGGCCGTGTGGTGCGTGTGGCTGCCGGTGTCGCTCGCGAAGCCGCGGATCTTGCGCCAGTCCACCTGCGCCGCCATCGAGGGCGTCAGGTCGTCGGCCACGAGCACCGACGCCTCGTCCACGTCGCGGAAGAGGTCGGGGCCCGCGCCCGCGGCCGCCCGACAGGTTCATCCGCAGGCGGCCGACCACGTCCGCCACGTCGCCCTTCCGCTCGCGGAGGTAGGGGTCCTCGATGCCGTCGAAGATGCCGGCGAGGCCTTCGAATGCCTGCTGGACGGCCCACTCGGCGTTCACGTGCTCCCGGCGGATCAGGTCGCGCGCCCGGGCGACGAGCATCGCGTCGTCCAGCATCAGGAGCTGGGCGTCGAACAGCGACGCCAGCTCGCCCGCCGGCGGCTGCCGCCACGCGGTCCTTGATCTCCTGCAGCTGGCGCCGCGAGTGCTCGCGGGCCTCGTCCAGGCGCGCCAGCTCCCCCGCCACCCGCTCCGGGCCGATCGGAAAGCGGATCACGAGCGGGTTCTGCATCAGCAGCACCGCGCGGCCGGCCACGACCCCCGGCGAGACGCCGATGCCGGTCAGGCGGTGCACGGCTCCTCTCCGAACCCCGACTCGACCAGCTGGCACAGCGCCTCGAGCGCCTCGGCCTCGTCCGCGCCCTCGGCGCTGATGGTGATCGCGGACCCGCAGCCGGCGGCGAGCAGCAGGACGCCCATGATGCTCTTGCCGTCCATGACCCGGTGGCCCCGTGCCGACGCGCACCCGGGACTCGAATCCGCTCGCGGTGTGGACGAACCGCGCCGCGGCCCGCGCGTGCATCCCCAGCTGGTTACGGACGGTCACGTCTCGAGAGACCATAGGAACCCCAGTCCGATCCGCCTCTGCGGACAGGCCTGAAGGCCTGTCCCAACCGTTGAACGACGGCCACGGAGCCGCTGCGCTGTCTCGGCCCAGCGTCGGCAACACAGCGCCGCTGCATTGCTTCAACGGTCGGAGCAGGGCTTCAGCCCTGCTCTACGTCTGCTGCTCCGACCGCAGCAGGTCCGATGCCACCCAGATGGCGTTCCGGCCGTGCTCGCGCATCTCGCGCGCGACGGCCAGGAGGTCCCTTCCTTCTGCTGCCCCGCCAGCTTGATCAGCATCGGCAGGTTCACGCCGGTGATCACCTCGACCTTGTCGGCCTCGAGGAACGTCAGGCCGATGTTCGCCGGCGTGCCGCCGAACATGTCGGTCAGGATGATCACGCCCTCGGGCGCCTGCACGCGCGCGATCGCCTGGCGGATCTCCTCCCTCGCGTCGTCCACGTCGTCGTGCCACCCGATCGAGACCGCGGCGAACTGGGGCAGGTCGCCGACGATCGTCTCCGCCGCGTTCAGCAGCTCGGTGGCCAGCTGGCCGTGGGTGACCACGACTACTCCAATCATGGATGATCCTCGTTACGCTGCGATTGCCCACTTGGCGATTGTCTATTTGGCAATTGTCTACTTGGCCACTGTTTCTCTGGACGTTTGGTGCCACGTGGCCAATTGCCACTTTGCCACCTGACAGGCGCCTGCACCCGTCAGTCACTTCCGATGTCGATGTCGCGATGGCGGACGCGCAGCCTGACGCCCTCGACGTCCGCGAGCGCCCGGCGCAGGCCTCCGCGATCATCACCGAGCGGTGGCGGCCGCCCGTGCACCCGATGCCGACGGTCAGGTAGCTCTTGCCCTCCGTCACGTAGTGCGGCACGACGAAGCGGAGAAAGTCCTCGAGTTTCTGCGCGAACGCCCTCGTCTCCCCGTGCGACTCCATGTACTGGACGACCGGCCGTTCCCGCCCGGTGCGCGCGCGCAGCTCCGGCACGAAGTGCGGGTTCGGGAGGCACCGGACGTCGAAGACCAGGTCCGACTCCACGGGCACGCCGTGCTTGAAACCGAAAGAAAGGAACGTGATCAGCAGCCGCCCGCGGTGCCGGTGCCCCCTGGACAGCGTCATGAAGGCTTCGCGCAGCTCGTGGACGGTGAGGTCGGTGGTGTCGACGATCTCGATCGGCGATGGCACGGATGGGCGCGAGCCGCTCGCGCTCCTCGCGAATCCCGTCGATCACCGGGCGGTCCTTGGCCAGCGGGTGGGGCCGGCGGGTCTCGCTGAAGCGGCGCACGAGCGCGGCGTCGCTCGCCTCGAGGAAGATGAGCGCCGCGTCGATGCCGCGCCTGCCTCGCAACGCCCGCATCGACCTCGGGAAGCTGGACAGGAAGGCGCCCTCGCGAACGTCCACCACGATCGCCACCTTCGGGATCTCGCTCCCCGCGCGGCGGGACAGCTCCGCCAGCGTCGGGATGAGCGTGGTCGGCAGGTTGTCCACGCAGAAGTAGCCGAGGTCCTCGAGCGCGCGGATCGCCTGGGATTTCCCGGCGCCCGACAAGCCGGTGAGCACGACGAACCGCCCGACGGCCTTGGCCGCCCCGGCCGGGGGCCGGCGCCGGACGGGCGCGCGCCTGGCCGTCATCCTTCACCCTCGGTCGTGGCGCGGTCGTCCGGTTCGGGCTCCGGCTCCGCCTCGCCCTCGTCGCCCTGGTCCCGGAGCTGGCGCTCCAGGCGCGCGGCGAGCCGCCGCGCGGCGTGGTGCCCGCGCGAACGCAGGAGCTGGTTGCGCGCGGCGACCTCCACGAGGATCGCGACGTTGCGGCCGGGCGCCACCGGCATCCGCAGCAGCGGCACGGCCAGGCCGAGGATCTCGTAGTGACACGTCGTCCAGGCCCAGGCGCTCGTACTCCCGGCCAGCCTCCCAGCGTTCGAGCTGCACGACCAGCTCGACTCGCTTCGACGAGCGGGTGGAGGCCACGCCGAAGAGGTCGCGGATGTTGATCACGCCGAGGCCGCGCACTTCCATGTGATGGCGGGTCAGGTCCGGGCAGGTGCCGATCAGCACGCTCTCCGCGCGCCGGCGGATCTCGACCGTGTCGTCGGCCACCAGCCGGTGGCCGCGGACGACGAGGTCGAGGGCGCACTCGCTCTTGCCGATGCCGCTCTCGCCCACGATCAGGACGCCGAGCCCCAGGATGTCCATCAGGACGGCGTGGATGATTGTCCGCTCGGCCAGCGAGTCCTCGAGGATGGCGGTCAGCTTGGCGATCGCGAACGGCGTCACGACCGGCGTGGACAGCAGGGGAACCCGGGCGCGGTCGGCCTCGATGACGAACTCCGGCGGCGCGGCGAAGCCGCCGGTGATCACGACGGTGGGGATGTCCCGGGCGAGCGTGCGGCGGAGGGCGTCCACGCGCGAGGACGACGCCATGCCCTCGAGGTAGCGGATCTCGCTCTCGCCGAAGATCAGGATGCGGCCGGGCGCGAGGTAGGCGTCGAACCCGGCGAGGGCCAGTCCGGTCTTCTGGATGTGCGGGCTGGTGATGCGCCGATCGAGCCCGGAGCTGCCGGCGACCAGCTCGATGGGCAGGCCAACGGCCTCGGGGCGGCTGCGCAGGAGCGCGCCGACGGTCACGCCCGGGATCGCGGTAGACATCTGGTGCGGACCGGCCGCCGGCGCATCATCCCTCCGGCTCGATCAGGCCGAGGTGCCCGTCCTTGCGGCGGTAGACCACGTTGATCGAGTCGGTCGTGGCGTTCCGGAACACCAGGAAGGCGTCGTCTCCGGAGTCCACCGTGAGCGCCGCTTCCTCCACCGTCATCGGCTTCACCGGGTAGCGCGGGACGCGGCGGACGCGCCGGGTTTTCGGCTCGGGTGCGGGAGGCGCCTCGGCGGGGACCGGCAGCACCCGGGGCGACGTGGCGCGGCGCTTCCGCTGCTGCCACTTCCCCTTCACCTTCTGCAGCTGCTGCGTGATCTTCTCGACGGCGTCGCTGATCGACGTCTCCCACGCCGTGCTCGCGCCGAGGCTGCTGAGGATGTGGTCGCCGCGCGTGTGCACCGTGAAGTCGGCAAGGTGGCGGTACTTCTCGAGCGTGAGCACCACCTGGGTGGAGACGATGCCGTCCTGCAGCAGCCGGTCGAGCTTGGCCAGCTTCTTCTCGACCTGTTTGCGCAGCGCGGGCGTGATCTCGACGTTCCGGCCAGTGAGTTCAAGTCGCATAGGGAGCCGTCAGTACAGCACCTTGCGCTGGTTGGAGGTGGGAATCTTGAGCTCCTCGCGGTACTTGGCGATCGTCCGGCGCGCCAGCACCAGGCCCTCCTTCTGCAGGAGGCTGACGATCTTCGAGTCGCTGAGCGGCTTGTGGGGGTCCTCGTTCTCGATGATCTTCCGGATCCGCTGCTTGATCGTGACCGAGGACACGCTCTCGCCGTACGAGCTGCTGATGCCGCTGTGGAAGAAGAACTTCATCTCGAACACGCCCTGGGGCGTGTGCATGTACTTGTTCGTCACCACGCGGCTGACGGTGGACTCGTGCATGCCGATGTCGTTCGCGACGTCGCGCAGCACGAGCGGGCGGAGGTGCTCGATGCCGTGGTCGAGGAAATCGCGCTGGAAGTTGACGATGCTCGTCGCCACCTTGTAGATCGTCTTCTGGCGCTGCTCCACCGACTTGATCAGCCACAGCGCCGACCGGAACTTGTCCTTCACGTACGCCCGGGTCTCGTCGCTGTTCTCCGTGCCCTTCTCGAGCAGGCGCCGGTAGGCCGGGCTGATGCGCAGCTGCGGCAGCCCCTCCTCGTTGAGCACGACGACGTACTGGTCCTCGATCTTCACCACGGTGACGTCGGGCGTGACGTACTGCGACTGAGGGCGGTTGTAGCGGCTGCCCGGCTTCGGATCGAGGTGCTGGATGACCGCGATGTACTGCTTCAGCTCCTCGATCGGGAGCCCGAGCTTGCGCGCCAGCTCCGGCACCTGGTGGTTCTGCAGCAGCCGGAGGTGCTCCGTGACGATCCGCTCGGTCGGCGTCCCTTCGAGCCCGAGGTGCCGGATCTGCAGCGACAGGCACTCCTGCAGATCCCGGGCGGCGACGCCAATCGGGTCGAACCCCTGCACCAGGCGCAGGGCGCGCTCGACCTCGGCGATCGGCCAGCTTCCCATCGCCGCGATCTCGTCCACCGACGCCACCAGGTACCCGTCGTCGTCCAGATTGCCGACGATCGCCGTGCCGATCTCGCGCACGACGTCGTCGTCCGACTTGATGGAGAGCTGCCAGAGGAGGTGATCCGAGAGCGACGTGCTCGTCGAGAGCGTGTTCTCGATGGGCGGCAGTTCCTTGACTTCCTGCGGCGCGCGGGGCCGGTAACCTTCGTCCAGGTAGTCGCCGAAGAAGTACTCGTAGTCCTGGTCGTCCCACGAATCGGTCTTCTGTTCCTTCGGGGCTTCCTCGGGCTTCTCGACGGCCGCCGCCGCCTCGGTGGTCTGCAGGTCCTCGGACGGGATCTCCTCGAGGAGCGGGTTCTCCACCATCTCCTGCGTCAGCAGTTCGCCGAGCTCGAGAGTGGACATCGGCAGCAGCTTGATCGCCTGCTGCAGCGATGGCGTCAAGATGAGCTTCTGGACGAGCTTCGTGTGGAGTTTCTGCTGAATCGCCATGCCTAGTGGTCCGCCCGATCCATCTTAGTCCAACCTGAAATCCGCCCCGAGATAAATCCGCCGGACGTCCTCGTCGCCCGCCAGGCTGTCCGGCGTGCCGCTCCGGAAGATTGTGCCGCCGTGCACGATGTACGCCCGGTCGGTGATGCGCAGCGTCTCGCGGACGTTGTGATCGGTGATGAGCACGCCGATCCCGCGCTCCCGGAGGTGGAAGATGATCTTCTGGATGTCCGAGACCGCGATCGGGTCGATCCCCGCGAACGGCTCGTCGAGCAGGATGAAGAGCGGGGAAACGACCAGCGCCCGCGTGATCTCGACCCGCCGCCGTTCGCCCCCCGACAGGGTGTAGGCCGGGGCGTTCGCGAGCGGCGTCAGGTTCAACTCCGCCAGCAGCTCCCGCAGCCGGGCGCGCCGCCCGGCGGCGTTGAGGTCGAGCGTTTCCAGGATGGCCAGGATGTTCTGCTCGACCGTCAGCCCCCGGAAGATCGACGGCTCCTGGGGCAGGTAGCCGATCCCCTTCCGCGCCCGCACGTACATCGGGTCGCTGGTGACATCCGTGCCGTCGAGGAGCACGCGCCCCGAGTCCGGCGCGGCGAGCCCCACGGTCATGTAGAACGTCGTGGTCTTGCCGGCGCCGTTCGGCCCGAGCAGGCCGACCACTTCGCCCGACGCCACCTCGAGGCTGACGCCCCGCACCACCGTGCGGCCGGCGTAGGACTTGGTGAGTTCGACCGTCCGCAGGGTGGCCATTCAGTCGAGACGCGGCCCCGAGCAGGGCGTCGCGCCGCCCTTCACTTCGGTGCGTTTCTGCTCGTTGCCGTCGACGATGATCCTATCAGCCGACTTGAAGAAAGTCAAAGTTCTGCCAGTGGTTTCGCGGCATTCCTCTTCGATTTTTACGGGCAATCCGGTCATCACGTACCGCTCGTCCGCCGCGAAGTACGTGAGTCTCAGCCCGGCCGCCCGCCGGCCGTCCGCGGTCTTGATCGACACGGCCGGCTTGACCGGCGCAGCCGCCGGCGCGCCATCGGGCGCCGCGGTCGAGTACGCCTCGAGGCGCGTCACCTCGCTCCCCTCCTCCGAGAGGAACAGCTCGATCCTCGCCGCGTTCAGGTCTCCCTGCGGCCCGTTCATCCTGGCGTCGCCCGTGTACGTCGCCTGACGTCCCTCTTCCTGGTAGACCAGCCCCGCTGCGGTCGCCAGGGAGGACACCTTCTCCTTGACCTTCGTCTTGTCGTTGACCTGCTCGAGCAGCATGCGGGTGACGACGTTGCCGGTCGCCGTGAGGTCCCCCTTGCGGTCGTCGAGCGTGACCTCGTCGCCCTTGATCGACGTGTCGCCTTGCCAAAGCTGCGCGCGGCCGGTGTAGACCAGCCGGGAGTCGGCGCCATCGTACGCCAGCGCGTCGGCCGTCGCCGACACCGGCTGGTCCTTCTTCAGCATCGAGGGCAGCCGCGTCCCGCCGGAGTCGGCGGCACCGGCCGCCTTCGCCGCGGGCGCCCCCGGTGTTCCTCCCTTCGGCCCATCCTTCTCCGGCCGGAGCTCGCTCTTCACGCCGCCGGACGCCTTGATGCGCCGCCCCTCGAGGCCAATGTCGATCTTCGGCGCTTCGATTGTCGCCCGCTCGTCGCGCACCCGGGGAGGACGCCCGGTCCGCACGTCCGTGCCCGAGAGAAAGAGCACCTTTCGGACGAGATCGTAACGCGCGTCCCGCGACATCGCGGACATCGTGCCTTCGTCGAAGGTCACGCCGCCCCCGAACTGCGCGGAGTCGATCCGGTCGAAGCCGCTGGCCAGGGCCAGTTCCATCCGGGCGGACCGGGCGGTGCGGTCCGCCGTGCCGTTGGAGCCCGTCTCGGTGAACACCACGTTGTCGGTGAACACGGCAGACTTCAACCCGCTTTGCGGCGTGCCCCGTCCCCTCAGCTGCCGTGCGGTGATGGCGCGAGCCGGGGCGTCCGCCCCGGCCGGGAGGTCGACCCGCACGGCTTCGTCGCCGTCCAGCCCGATGACCGTTGTCCCATCCGGGGCAAGGGTGACTTCCAGGCGGCCGGCGGCCACCCGCCGGCCGGGCCCGGCTCCCTCCCCGGCCAAGTCAATCGAGGCATTGGAGACGAGCAGAGCGCGCTCGAGCGTCTTGCCGTCCGCGCCGTAGGTGAGGTCCATGTCGCGCGCCGTCATGCCGCGCACCCCGCCTGCCGCGCCGGGTCCGCCGGTCATCCGCGCGGAGCCCCGCAGTTCGAGCAGCTTCAGTTGCTGCTCGTCGTCGGTGAGGTGCCCGATCGCCTGGTCGGCCTCGAGCGTGCCGGCCTCACGCACGATCTTCACCGCGCGGTCGAGCCGCACCTGCTTGTCCCGCCTGGCGAGGACGCCGGTGCCGGCCTCGATGTTCGCGGGCTCGTCTCCCGCCTCGCCGGCCACCGCCGTGATGCGCACCCGGTCGAGCAGCGTGAGCACGTCCTGTTCGCGGTTGAAGGTCATGCCGACGGACGATCCCGAGAGCCGTCCCTTGCTGAACACGACCTCGCCCGGCGCCCGCACCACGCCGTCGCCAGCCTGGTAGAACGCCTCGCGCGCGCGGACCTCGAGGCCGTCGCTGCCCGACACCGCGACGTCACCACGCAGCACCACGTCGGACTCGCCCGACGTCGCCTCCGCTTCCCGCGCGCTGATCCGGAACTCGTGCCCTTCGCGGTCGGGGACACGGAGCCGCACGCCGGTGAACCGGCTGCGGCCGTCCTGGTAGGTCAACAGCCGGTCGTATTGAAGGTCGTATTGCTGCTTGGTGCCCTTGGCGTGGGTGAGCACGCCGCTGACGAACTGGGCCACCGAGTTCGGATCGGTGGCCGTGGACGGCCCGGAGGCCGGCCGCGGCGCCGGCTTCCGCAGCGAGAAGAACAGGCCCACGGCGAAGAGCACGATGAAGACGCCGAGGCCGAGCCGGAGCCGCCGTTGCCAGAGGGTCATTCAGGGCATTCAGACCGGGGCCGTGGCGGCGAGGGCGGCGCGGAAGTCGGCCACGGTCAGCTCGGTATAGGTCTCGCCGTTGAACGTATTCTGCGACAGCGAGAAGGCGACGTCCAGCGCCGAGCGGTGCTCGACCACGAACGGCTCGCGCTCGACGGCCCGCCAGGCGATGGCCCGGAAGATCCGGCCCTGCTGCCGGAGCGCCATCTTGAGGTGGCGGTCCTTGATGCGCCGCGGCCCATCCACCACCTCCACGGGACCCGCGGAGAACACGGGCCGAGGGTTGCCGCAGCCGAACGGGGCGAGCCGCTCGATCTCCTCCACCAGCCGCCCGCGGATCTCGGGCAGCGGCAGGTGCGCATCCAGCAGGAGGCGCGGCCGGAGATCGTCGGGGGTCAGCCGCTGGTCGCCGTACTCCTGCAGCGCAGAGCGGAAGGCTTTCAGCCGCTCGCTCTCCACGGTGAGGCCCGCGGCCAGCCGGTGCCCGCCGAACCGCGCGAGGTGCCCTCCGCAGGCTTCGAGCGCGGCGAGCATGTCGAAAGCTGGAATGCTGCGGCACGATCCGTGGCCCACGCCATCCTCGACCGAGATGACGACCACCGGCCGGTGGAACGCGTCCACGAGCTTGGAGGCGACGATGCCGATGACGCCGCGGTGCCACCCCTCCCCCGCCACGACCAGCACCGAGCGGGCGCCGATGTCCGGGTCTCCCTCGATGGCTTTTCGGGCCTGGGCGAGAATCTCCCGCTCCTGCTCCTGGCGCCGCAGGTTCTCCTCGTTGAGCCGCTCGGCCAGCCCCCGCGCCTCGTCGGCCTTCGAGGGGTCCGTCTCGAGCAGCAGCCGGACGGCGATGTCGGGCGTGGCCATGCGGCCGGCGGCGTTGATGCGCGGCGCGAGGACGAACGCGACGCGGTAGCTGTCGACGGCCTTGCCGCCGAGCCCCGAGGCGTCGAGCAGCGCCTGGAGGCCGACCTTGTGCGGGCCCTTCGAGAGCAGGGCGAGCCCTACCTTCGCGATCACCCGGTTCTCGCCCACGAGCGGGACGACGTCGGCCAGCGTGCCGAGCGCCGCGATCTTGACGAACGCCGGCAGCCACTTCTCGCGCCCGCTCCGCGAGCAGAGCGCCTGGACGAGCTTGAGCGCGACGCCGACGCCGGCCAGGTTCTTGTCGGGGTAGGAGCAGTCTGCGCGCTTCGGGTTGATGACGGCGAGCGCCGGCGGCAACTCGTCTTCCGGTTCGTGGTGGTCGGTGACGATCAGGTCCACGCCCAGTTCGCGCGCGCGGCGCGCGGCGTCGAGGCTGCGGATGCCGCAGTCCACCGAGACGATCAGGTGCACGCCCTCGGCGTGCAGCCGCTCGATGGCCGGCACCTGCAGCCCGTAGCCGTCGCGGAGACGTTCGGGGATGAAGTGGACGACGTCGACGCCGAGCGTCTCGAGCGTGCGCCGCAGGATGACGGTGGACGTGATGCCGTCCACGTCGTAGTCGCCGTGGATGGCGACCCGCTCGTGCCGCGCGACGGCCGCCAGGATCGCGGTCCACGGCCGCGGCCATGCCGGCCAGCCGGAAGGGGTCGTGCAGCTGGTCGAGCGACGGCGAGAGGAACCGGCCGGCGGCCTCCGGATCGTGCAGGCCGCGCAGGCACAGCAGGCGCGCGGTGACCAGGCTGATGCCCAGGGCGCCGGCGAGGGCGGCGGCCGCGCGCTCGTCGCACGCCTGGTGTTCCCACAGAGTGTCCGCATGGTGGCTCGACGTGGTCAGGATTCAGGGTTCGGGATTCGGGTGTCCCTCGTCAATGAAGTCGATCCCGAGCCGCCCCATGTTGCGGAACTTCTCGTAGCGGCCGGCCGCGCGCGCGTCGGCCGTCAGCGCCTTCGACGCCGGCAAGCGCGGCCGATGAGCGCCGGTCGAGCAGGGCCGCCGCGCCGGCGGGGTCGTTGTGGGCGCCGCCGGCCGGCTCGGGGACGATCTCGTCCACGATCCCGAGCCGCAGCATGTCGGGCGCCGTGAGCTTCAGCGCCTCGGCCGCCTCGACCTTCCTGCCCGAGTCGCGCCAGAGGATCGCCGCGCACCCTTCGGGCGGGATGACGCTGTAGATCGCGAACTCCTGGATCAGCACCCGGTCGCCGATCGCGATGCCGAGCGCGCCGCCGCTGCCGCCCTCGCCGCAGACGGCCACGATGACCGGCACGTGCGAGCACCGCCATCTCGCGCAGGTTGAAGGCGATCGCCTCGGCGACGCCGCGCTCCTCCGACTCGATGCCCGGGTAGGCGGCCGGCGTGTCGACGAACACGATGACCGGCCGGCCGAACTTCTCGGCCAGCTTCATCGCGCGCATCGCCTTGCGGTAGCCCTCGGGCTTGGCGTAGCCGAAGTTGCGGTAGATCTTCTGCTTGGTGTCGGCCCCGCCCTTCTGGTGGCCGACGACGAGCACCGGCTCGCCGTGGTAGGCGCCATGCCCGGCGACGATCGCGTGGTCGTCGGCGAAGCGGCGGTCGCCGTGGATCTCGATGAACTCGGTGAACAGGCGGTCGACGTAGTCGAGCATGCGCCGGCCGGTTCGGGTGGCGGGCCACCTGCACGCGCTGCCAGGGCGTCAGGTTGCGCGTAGATCTCGGCGCGCATCGAGTCGACGCGCCGGCGCAGCTGCTGCGATCTCGCGGTCGCGCGGCTCGGTGCTCGGCAGCATCGAGAGCGCCTCGATCTCCTTCAGCAGCACGCCCGATCGGCTCCTCGAACTCCAGCATGTCGGTCGGTTTGGCCATGCATCGCTTCAGCGCCTCACGGGCCGGCATGCGGGCCGGCCCCTGCAGGCATCCTCGATTTCGCGGGTCAGCGAAGGCTGACCGCGCCGGCCCCGCACAGCCGCTCGACGTCCGCGACGAACTGCGCCGACGGGCGCACGCGCATCGGCCGCCATCACGTCGGCGCGCACCCGCAGGGGCTGCGCCGCGCTGCCGCAACTCCAGTTCGAGGCACACGCGGCGGTCGCCCTTGTGCCGCGCCGAGCAGGTCGGCGAGCGCCTCGATCGTCGCCGCGCCCGTGCGGCGGCATCGCCAGGCGGATCGCCACGATCCGCGCGGCGCGCTCGCGCGACGACCTCGATCGGCGACGATCTCGCTCGCCATGAGGCGGCATCGTCTCCTCGTCGCGCTCGAACTTGCCCTTCACCAGCACCATCGTGTCGGCCTGGATCAGCGCCGCCGCCTTGGCGAACGTCTCCGGGAACGCGACGACCTCGATGGTGCCGTGCGGGTCGTCGAGCGACGAAGGCCGCCATCCGGTCGCCCTTCTTGCGTCTTCAGCGGCCGCACGGCGCGACGATGCCGCCGACCACGACCTCGAACGACCTGCGGCCCGGGCGCCTCGCTCGGCTTCGCCGTCGGGCTCCGCGTCGTCGGGCCGAGCAGCTCGGCCAGGCGTCTTCGCGCCGATCGCCTTGCAGCTCGGCGCGTAGCGCTCGATCGGGTGGCCGCTCCAGTAGAGGCCGAGCGATTCCTTCTCGAACGCCAGCTGCTGCGCCTCGGTCCACGGCGCGGCGCCTCGGGCAGATCGGCCGTCCATCGACCGGTCGCCGGCCTCTTCGCCAGGCCGCCGAACAGCTGCGCCTGGCCCTGGTCGCGGTCGCGCGCGGCTGCGGTTGCCGTGGTCGAGCGCCTTCTCGACGGCCGCGAACAGCCGCGCGCGCAGCGCGCGACAGAGGCGAGTCGACTCCAGCGCGGCGACCCCTGCGCGAGCGAGTCGAGCGCGCCGGCCTTGACCAGGCTCTCGAACACGCGCCGGTTGACCAGGCGCGAGTCGAGCTGCTCGCACAGCTGGTAGCAGCGAGCGGATGCGCCCCTCGCGCCGCGCGCACCTCGAGCATCGCGAGGACGGCGCCCTCGCCCACGTTCTTGACGGCGCCGAGGCCGAAGCGCACGCCTGTCCGGCGTCGACGCGTGAACGCCAGCTCGCTGCTGTTGATGTCCGGCGGCAGCACCGGTGACGCCGCAGCTCGCGGCACTCGCCGAGGTACATCGCCAGCTTGTCGGTGTTCTGCGACTCGATCGTCAGCAGCGCCGCCATGAAGTGCGCCGGGTAGTTCGCCTTCAGGTAGCGCCGTCTGGTACGCGACCAACGCGTAGGTCGTCGAGTGCGACTTGTTGAAGCCGTAGCCGGCGAAGGCCTCCATCAGGTCGAAGAGCGCCTTCGGCCTTCTTCTCGGGCACGCCCCGCGCCTTGGCGCCGTCGATGAACTTCTGCGCGCTGCGCCTGCATGACCTCGGCGTTCTTCTTCCCCATCGCCTTGCGCAGCAGGTCGGCCTCGCCGAGCGTGAAGCCGGCCACCACGTTGGCGATGCGCATGACCTGTTCCTGGTAGGCGATGACGCCGTAGGTGTCGCGCAGGATCGGCTCGAGCTGCGGCAGCTCGTACTTGACCTCGATCTTGCCCGTGCTTGCGCGCGATGAAGTCGTCCACCATCCCGCCGCGCAGCGGCCCGGGCCGGTAGAGCGCGTTCAGGGCGATCAGGTCGTCGAGCCGCTGCGGCTTGGCCTTGCGCAGGATCTCGCGCATGCCCGAGCTCTCGAACTGGAACACGCCGAGCGTCTGCGCCCTCGGAGAACAGCTGGTAGGTCTTCGCGTCGTCGAGCGGCAGCGTCGTCGAGGTCGATGGCCTCGCCCGTCGTCCGCTTGATCTCGGCCACCGCGTCGTCGAGCAGCGTCAGCGTGCTCAGGCCGAGGAAGTCCATCTTCAGGAGGCCGATCCGCTCGATCTCCTTCATGCCCACTGCGTCGTGATTTCGTCGCGGGCGCCCTTGTAGAGCGGCGCGAACTCGGTGATCGCCTTCGGGCGCGATGACGACGCCGGCGGCGTGGACCGACGCGTGGCGCGACATGCCCTCGAGGCGGCGCGCGACCTCGAGCAGCTCCTTCACCCGCGGCGTCGCTGCGTCTCGAGGTCCTTCAGCGCCGGGTTCTCCGCCAGCGCCTTGTCGAGCGTCATGTCGAGCGCGGCGGGGATCTGCTTGGCGACCTTGTCCACGTCGGCGTACGGGATGTCGAGCGCGCGGCCGACGTCGCGGACGACGGCCTTCGCCTTCATCGTCCCGAACGTGATGATCTGCGCGACGTTCTCGCGGCCGTACTTCCGCGTGACGTACTCGATCACCTCGCCGCGGCGGCGCTCGCAGAAGTCGATGTCGATATCGGGCAGCGACACGCGCTCGGGGTTGAGGAACCGCTCGAAGATCAGGTCGAAGTGGAGCGGATCGACGTCGGTGATGTCCAGGCACTAGGCGACGACGCTGCCGGCCGCCGACCCGCGGCCCGGGCCGACCGGGATGCCCTGCTCGCTCGCGTAGCGGATGAAGTCCCAGACGATCAGGAAGTACCCGGCGTACTTCATCTGCTTGATCATCCCGATCTCGTACGTGCACGCGCTCCCGGTACTCGTCGATCGTGTGCCGCAGCCCGCCGGCCGCCAGCATCGCGCTCGAGCCGCGGCAGCCGCCGCTCGAACCCCTCCCAGACCATGCTGCTCGAAGTACTCGTCGAGCGTGTAGCCGCCGGGCACGTCGAAGTCCGGCAGGTGGTTGACCGTCTTCCCGAGGTCGACGTTGCACCGCTCGGCGATCCGGACCGTGTTCGCAGCGCCTCCGGGATGTCGCCGAACACCTGCCGCCATCTCCTCGGCGCTCTTCAGGTAGAACTGGTCCCCGTGGTAGCGCAGCCGCTCGGCGTCGTTCACCGTCTTGCCGGTGCCGATGCAGAGCAGGATGTCGTGCGGCTTGGCGTCGGTGCGGTACAGGTAGTGGACGTCGTTGGTGCAGACCAGCGGCAGGTCGAGCCGCCTTGGCCACGCGCAGCAGCCCCTCGTTGACGATCCGCTGGTCGTCGATGCCCTGGTACTGCATCTCGAGGAAGAAGTTCCCGGGCCCGAGGATGTCGCGGTACGTCGACGGCCGCCTCGATCGCCCGCTGCTCCTGCTCGGCGCGCAGGTGCATCGGCACCTCGCCCTTGAGGCAGCTGCTCAGGCCGATCAGGCCCGTCGGCGTGCTGCGCGAGCAGCTCCTTGTCGATGCGCGGCCGGTAGTAGAAGCCCTCGATGTAGGCCGCCGAGACCAGCTTGATCAGGTTCTGGTAGCCCTCCGTCGTTCTCCGCGAGCAGCACGAGGTGGTTGTTGCTCTCGCTGGATCGGGCCGCCCTTGTCGTGCCGGCTGCCGGGCGCGACGTAGATCTCGCACCCGAGGATCGGCTTGATGCCCTTCTGCCGCGCCTTGTCGTGGAAGACGACCGACGAGAACATGTTCCCGTGCTCGGTGACCGCGAGCGCCGGCATCTCCTGCTTGGCCGCCTGGTCCAGCAGTTCGTCGATCCGGCAGGCGCCGTCGAGCAGCGAGTACTCGGTGTGGAGGTGGAGGTGGACGAATTCAGGCATCACGGACAACGGAACTTGGCAACTGAGCACTTGGCAATTGGAACGTCTCAGCACAACCGGTTCGACAGCCCTCACGATCGACAATCGCCAACTTGCCAAGTCGCCACGTGATCCCGGACCTTCATTCCCATTCGATCGTGCGAGGGCGGCTTCGAGCTGATGTCGTAGACGACGCGGTTGATGCCCTTGACCTCGTTGACGATGCGCGACGAGATCGTCGCGAGCAGGTCGTGCGGCAGGCGCGCCCAGTCGGCCGTCATGCCGTCGCGGCTCTCGACCGCGCGCACGGCGACGGTGTACTCGTAGGTCCGCTCGTCGCCCATCACGCCGACGCTCTGCACCGGCAGCAGCACGGCGAAGCTCTGCCAGAGCCGCTCGTACCAGCCGTGGCGCCTGCATCTCCTCCACCACGATCGCGTCGGCCCGGCGCAGCAGCTCGAGCCGCTCGCGGCGTCACCTCGCCGACCACGCGCACCGCGAGGCCGGGGCCCGGGAACGGCTGGCGCCGCACGAACTCCTCGTCGAGGCCCAGCTCGCGGCCGACCGCCCGCACCTCGTCCTTGAACAGCTCGCGCAGCGGCTCGACCAGCTCGAAGCGCATCCGCTCGGGCAGGCCGCCGACGTTGTGGTGGCTCTTGATCGCCGCGGCCGGCCCGGCCACGGACGCCGACTCGATCACGTCCGGGTAGAGCGTGCCCTGCGCCAGGAAGTCGAAGCCGCCGAGCTCCTCCGCCTGCTCCTCGAAGACGTCGATGAACGTCGCGCCGATGCTCTTGCGCTTCTCCTCCGGGTCGATGACGCCCGCGAGGCGCTCGAGGAACAGCGTCCGAGGCGTCCACGAACTCGACCGGCAGGCGCAGCTTCTCCACGAAGCGCCGGCGGACCTGCGCCGCCTCGTCCATGCCGCAGCACGCCGTTGTCGACGAAGATGCACGTCAGGCGGTCGCCGATCGCGCGAGCGATGAGCAGCGCCGCCACCGACGAATCGACGCCGCCGCTGAGCGCGCACACCACGCGCCCGTCGCCGACCTGCTCGCGGCATCCGCGCGGTCGCCTCGTCGATGAACGACGCCATCGTCCAGTCGCCGGTGCACCCGCACACGCCGTACGCGAAGTTGCGCAGGATCTCGAGGCCCGCCTCCGTATGCGCCACCTCGGGGTGGAACAGCAGCGCGTAGAGCGGGCGGTCCGGCGCCGCCATCGCCGCGACCGGCGCGTTGGCGCTGCGTGGCGAGCACGTCGAAGCCCGGCGGCGCGGCCGCGACCAGGTCGCCGTGGCTCGCCCAGACCTTGAGCTCGCTGCGGCACGCCGGCCGCAGCAGCGGCGCCGCGGCCGCCGCGCGGGCCCGACGCGTCACCGTCGCCTGGCCGTACTCGCGCTGCGGCGCCGGCGCCACCGTGCCCGCCGAGCGCGTCGGTCATCAACTGCATGCCGTAGCAGATGCCGAGCACCGGCATGCCGGCGCCGAAGAGCGCCGGGTCGCAGCGGGGCGCGCCCGGCTGCGACACGCTGCGCGGCCCGCCCGACAGGATGACGCCTGCCGGCCGCCGCGCGGCGATGGCCTGCGAGCGGCGTGTCGTACGGCAGGATCTCCGAGTACACCGACAGCTCGCGCAGCCGCCGGGCGATCAGCTGCGTGTACTGGGAGCCGAAATCGAGGACGACGATGGTCTGGTGAGGCACTGAAGGTATTATAAGCGGCGTGACTTCGCCGCGGCACCCTCGTTCCCTGGTCCGCGCGGCCCTTCGGTTGGCCGTCGTCGTGTGCGCGGGTCTTGGAACGGCCGCGGGTCAGCCTCCTCCTGGAGGCCAGCAGCCGCCCGGCCTCGCGCTGGCGCCTGCCTGGACGACTCCCCTCCCCGGCCCTCCCGCCTCACCGCCCGCTCACGACGCGGATCGCCTCTACGTGCCGCTGCGGTCGGGAGGGGTCGTGGCCATCGCGATCGCCTCAGGGCAGATCGCCTGGCAGGCGAAGACCCCGCCCGGTGCCGTCGTGGCCGCCGGCGGCGGCCTCGTGTTCGCGGCCTTCCCCGGTGCGTCGGTGCCGCTCGACGCCAGCCTCGTCCTCGCCACTCTGCCGGGTGCAATCGCCGCGCTCGACGCGGTGAAGGGCACCGAACGCTGGCGTGTTCAAGTCGAGGGGACCCTCGCGGCGCCCCCGGTGTGGAACAACGGGTGGCTGCTGACCGGCACCACCGACGGCCGGCTCACGATGCTGAGGGCCGAGCAGGGACGGCCCTTGTGGAAACGGGACCTCGGCGCCCCGCTGCGCCCCGGCGCGGCAATGACGGGCGATCGGCTCTACACGATGCTGGCGGATGGCCGGGTCGTCGCGCTGTCGCTCGACCGCGGCGAGCCTGTCTGGGAGCAGAAGCTGCCGGCGCGCGGAACGGCGCTCACCGCGCTCGACGATCGAGTGTTCGTCGGCGCGGATGACCGCTTCTTCTACTGTCTCTCCACAACCGACGGAGAGGTGAAGTGGCGGTGGCGGGCGGGCGGGGCGCTGATTGGCACGCCCATCGTGGACGGAAACACGGTCTATTTCCTGGCGCTCGACAACACGCTCCGCGCGCTCAACTACGGCAACGGCCACCAGCGGTGGAAGCGCGGCCTCTCGTTCCGGCCCGTCGGCGGGCCGGTCCTCGCCGGCAGCCTCTTGCTCGTCCCCGGGCTGGCGCCGGAGGTGCAGGCCTTTCGCGCGGCCACCGGCACCCCGGCCGGCAGAATCGTCGTCGGAGACGAACTGATCGCGCCGCCGCTGTTGCTGGCCGGTGACGTGCAAGGCGCCGAGTCGAAGGGCGACGCGTTCTCGATCGTCGTCGTGACCGGCGAATTCGTCCAGCGCCTTGGCCCCGCGCCGCCCGTCCTGGAATCACACCCCGTCCCGGGCCTGCCGGCCTTCCTGCCGCTTCCCGCGGAATCAGGAATCAGGCTTCGGGATTCTGGGGATGATGTGGCGGCCCGTCCCGTCCACGACGAGAGGAAGCGATCGTAGTCAATCATGAGTGCTCACCGGGAAGCCGGGGCCGCCGCCGCCCGCGGCTCCCCGGCAAAGGACCGGTAGAGCGACAGGTAGGCAGCAGAGAGCGGTGAGCCCAAGGTACTGGAACAGGAGGCCACGCAGCAACCAGGCCCCAAGTTGCAGCGGCAGGACGATGACGCCGGCAATCGGGCACGTAGGCGATGAGGTAGAACCCCCAGGTGGCGGCAATCGAGAGGACGTGGCGAGGACGAGCAGCAGGATCGTGACGCCGAAGACCCGCGTGACCTTCCAGAACTCGCCGGCGCACGAATCGCGCCGACCTCCGCCGCGCGCCCGATCACCCGACGTCGCTCACGGCGACGACGACCTGCGCCAGCAGGTACAGGACGTTGACCACCGTCATCAGGCGACGAAGACGGCGGCGGCAGCGGCCACGACCGACCCGAGCAGCAGCGGCCGCGCCCCCGCGAGGCGGTAGAGGCCCCACCCGACAGGACGGCCACCCCGGCGGCGACCAGGTACACCCGCCCAGCAGCACGCCGAGCTTCAGATAGCGGCGGAACAGCCCGGCCGCCCCGCCAGTAAACCGCTCGATCGAGAACCGCATCGCCTGCCGGAACGCGGCGAGCCGCAGGGGCGGCCGTTCGACCCGTCCGGCCGCGCGATCGGCTCCGGCGAGCAGCGAGACCGTGCCGCCCTTGACGAGGAAGACGAGCGCCGCGCCGCCCGCCAGGACCAGGGCGAACCCGCGAGATACGCCGCGAGCGCGAGCGGATGTTCCGCAAGCGTCGCGGCGACGCCGAAGAGGATCTCCCGCAGGTCGCCGGCCAGCATCTCGGAGGTCGCGGCCGAGCAGCAGCGTCACGAGGACAACGCCGCCGAGGATAGGCACGGCCAGCAGCAGCTTGAAGGTGGTCTCCGCGACCGACTGGATCACCACCACCTGCCAGTTGGCGGCCGTCAGCAGGGCAGCCGCGCTTGAGTGCTGTGCGAGCCTTCCCGGGATGCGTCATGGGCGGGATTCCGGCGGCCGCGGGACGAGTGCGCTGTTCGGACACGCGGTGGCGTTGTCCAGTCGATCGCTCACTATAACACCGAACCGCGGTCTTTTCCGCCGTCCTCGGTCGTGGCGTATGCTGACCGCAGCACACATGCGCTCGTACCTCCGTCGCCACCCTGCCCTTCGCATTCCTCGCAGGCGGTCTTGTCCGTGCGCCTGGTGGCCGCCGTCGGCGGGGTGGCGGAGTGGTCGCGCTTCGGCGCTCGCGACTTCGGCGCGCTCGCGCAGTCGAGCAGCAGGTGCAGCGCCAGTTCGAGCAGATCGAGCTCGCCGCCGAGCTGAGCGCCGCGCGCGCAGAGCGAAGCGTCGTTCGCGGCGCCGGTCCTGCGGACGCCTCCCGACGACCGCCGCCTCGGGGACCTGTTCGCGCGCGCCTCGTCGCTCGTGCACGCGCCGGCGGCGCCGCCGCGCTCACCGTCTACGCGCATACCGGGGCGGGACGACACGCCCCGTCGCGTGGGCGGGCCGGCCGTCGGAACTGCCGCTCGAGCGCATCAACGGGCCGGCCGCCCTGTTCATCGCGCCCGGGCCGCTCGGCTTTCGCCTGGTCCGCATTCAGCCGGTGGTCGGCCGGACGGAAGCCGCGCTGGGGCGGTCGCCGCCGAGCGCGCTGTTCTCCGACACATCAGCCGCGGTGCGACGCCGTCCGCCAGCGCTTCACCTTCGAGACCCCGCTCGCCGTCGTGTCGCTCCGGCCCGCTATCGAAGGGGCGGCCGAGCGGTCGAGCCCGGACACGTTCATCATCCGCGTCGCCCGCCGGGGATCCGCTCGTCGAGGCCACCGTCGCGCCCGGCGACCTCGAGGCTCGCGCGCGCGCGGCTCCGGCGGGTGGTTCGGTCCCTCATGCTCGCGGTCGCTCGCCCTGACCGTGCTGCTGCTGTGCGGCCCGCTGCTCGACCGGCGGGCACTAGGGACGCGGCGGGCGCAGACGCTCGCGACCCTCGGCGTCGCGCGCCTGCTGCTGCTGGCGCGCGCCATCTTCTGGGTCGCCACGCCCGCCCGACGGTGGCGCCTGCTCTTCCCCCAGGCGCCGGCGGGTCGAGCGGCCCTCGTGGGGGTTCCGAACGCTCGGCGTGTTGTTCCGCCACCCGCCGGATTTCCTGCTCTCGCGGCCTCCTCGTCCTGGCGCTGGTGGCGCTGGTCGCCGGCGCCGCCTCGAACGGTGGCGGCTGGCCGGCGCGGCCGCCGGCGGGCCACGTCGCCGGGGCGGCGCTGGCGTTTCTCGGCGGCGCAGGCCGTGCCCGGCGCCGTGCTCGCCTTCGGCGGTGCTCGGGTACGAGTGGTTCCTCGGCAACACGTTCCGCCGGCGGGCATCGATCTGCTCTACTTCTCGCCGCACTGCCGTGGGAGCCGGCCCGCACGGCGATGCCGTTCGGCCCTGGTCCTGTTCCACGCCGCCTTCGCCTGGCTGGCGGTGCTCGCGCTTCGGCTGGCGCTGGCACGCTGGCGTTTCCGGTTGGCGGAGCCCCGTCTCGGCCTGCTGCTCCTCCTCGTCGTGGGGCGTGCCCGCGGCGCTGGTCCTCGGCGGGGCCATGGCGCGGCGGCTGTCGCACCAAGGGGGGGCCGCGATTTGCGCGGCCCTTGGCCTCGCGCCCTCCTCGCGCCCCGCGGCTCGCGCGGCTGCGGCGCGCGTCGCAGGGCTTCCGTCTGATCGTCGTGTTCCTCGCGCTCTTCGCTGCCCGCGGCGCTCATCTACCCCTCGCTCGTCCGCTTCGAGGAGTGGCCCGGCGCCGCATGGTCGAGACGTGCTACGCACCGAAGTGCTGAACCAGCGGCAGAACCTGGTGCAGCGCCTGCTGGCGGCGCAGCAGGAGATCGACGGCCGGGCCCGAGTTCTCGAGGCCTTCGTCTCGGCGCCAGCGCCTCCCCCGCGGCCAGCGGGCCCACCCGAGAGCGCGTTCGTAACTGGCGGGACACGGCGCTCCAGCGCTACCGCGTGTCGTCGGCCATCGAGCTGTACAACGCCGCCGGAGCGCTCGTGAGCCGGTTCGCGCTCAACCTGCCCGGAGGAAGCCGTCCGGCAGCGTGGCACGAGGAGAGCTGCAACTGGCAGGGACCGTTCGGGGAGATCAGCCCGTTCGGCGCCCAGGAACGCCAGTTGCTCCACGCCGGCCGGAACATCTGCGGCCCGGAGGGCATCCTCGGCACGATCGTCATCCACGTGATCCTCGACGACAGCACGCTGTCGTTCATCTCGTCGCAGAACCCTTACTTCGAGCTGCTGCGCGGCGAGCGCGTCGCACCCGCGCGAGGAGGCGCCGGGCCGCGAGACTGCGAGTTCGTGGTGTACGGCTGGAGCCGGACGCCCATCTACGTGTCGGGCGACGGGCGCGTGGCCGATCGACCGAGACGCTGTTCGATCCGATCTACGCCACTCGGCAAGCCGTTCTGGACGCGACTGCAGGCCGACGGCGAGGAGTACGAGGTCTACCTGGAGAACGACCGCCGCGGCATCTACGCGCTCGGCTACCCGGTCATCCCGCCGATCGGCCACGCCATCAACCTCGCGGAACTGACCTCGCTCGTCGGCGCGATGTACCTCGGCCCTGCTCGGCGGCGGCAGCGTTCCGGCTGCTGGCCGCGCGGCGGGTCGACCTCCGGGCGCGCCCTGCTCCGCGAGAGGTGCGCGAGAGCTTCTACCGCAAGCTCTTCCTCGCGTTCGTCGCCGCGTCTGTGATCCCGGTCGCTGACGCTGGCGCTCGTCACCCGCGCCTACATCGCCGATCGCCTGCGCCACGACGTCGAGTCCGCCGCCCACAAGACGACCGCCATCGCCGCCGCGTCATCGAGGAATACAGCGTCGCCGCGCGGACGCCTCACGGGATCGTCTCCGACGACGACGCGATGATCGGCCTGAGCCGCATCGTCGGGCAGGACGTGAACCTGTTCAGCGGGTCCGGAAGCTCGCGGCCACCAGCGAGCGCGACCTGTTTGCCTCGGGCCTCCTGCCCACGCGCACGCCGGCCGACGTCTACCGCGCCATCGCCCTGGACCGCCTGCCGACGGTCATCACGCGAGGAACAGGCCGGGGACTTCCGCTACATGGTGGCGGCCGCCCCGGTCCGCGCCGGCGGGCAGCGATGCGCTGCTCACCGTGCCCCTCACCCTCCGACAGCAGGAGATCGAGCGCGAGATCGACGACCTCAACCGGCGCATCGTGCTGGCGGCGATGCTGTTCATCCTCGTCGGCGCGGCGTTCGGCTACCCGCTGGCCGAGCGGATCGCGGACCCGGTGAACCGCCTGATGCGCGCGACGCGGCGCATCGCGCGCGGCGACTTCGATGCGCGCATCGCCACCACCGCATCCGACGAACTGCGCCGGCTGGTCGAGGCGTTCAACATGATGTCGTCGGAGCTGCGGCGCCAGCGCGACGAACTGGAGCGGACGCACCGCCTCGAAGCGTGGGCGGAGATGGCCCGGCAGGTCGCCCACGAGATCAAGAACCCGCTGACGCCGATCCAGCTGCAACGCCGAGCACCTCCGCAGGGTGCACGCGGACCGCGGCAAGCCCCTCGAGCCCGTGCTCGAGAGCTGCGTGGACGCGATCCTGTCGCAGGTGCGGCTGCTCCGGCAGATCGCGTCGGAGTTCTCCAGTTTCGCCTCGTCGCCCACCGCGCGCCGCGCGCCGACGCGCTGACGACCTGGTCGACGAGGTGTCCGGCCGTACGTCGCCGGCGCGAGCGAGCGCGGTGGCGTTCCGAGGTGGACGTGCCCGCCGGACCTCCCGTCCTGCTGATCGACCGGACGCTCGTCGGCCGGGCCCTGACCAACGTCATCGACAACGCGCTCCACGCGATGCCGGGCGGCGGGCGGCTGCGCGTCGAGGCGGCTGCGCCGGCCGACGCCGGGCGGTCGAACTGTCGGTCGAAGACACCGGGAATCGGGATGGACGACGAGGCGCTGCAGCGGCTCTTCGAGCCCTACTTCTCGACCAAGGCCGTCGGAACCGGCCTTGGCCTGGCGATCGCGCGGCGCAACATCGAGTTGAACGGCGGGACGATCGCGGTGACCAGCGAGACGGGGCACGGGACCCGGGTGACGATAGCGTTCCCAACGGAGAGTGGAGAACTGAGAACGGAGAGTTGAGAACGGAAGAAGAGGGCAGTCACGCAGCTCGTCGTCGCGGCGTGACAGCGTGACACCTTCTCATTCTCCGTTCTCAGTTCTCCATTCTTCATTCTGGTCCCCGGCGGCTCGGGCGGCAGGTCCTCGGCCGGCTGCGCCGCTGCGGTGGTCGCGGCCACTGTCCCCCGCCTCCGGTACCGCGCGATCCCCATCTCCACGAACGCCGACACCAGGTACCTGTAGGCGATCGCCGAGCAGCGTCCAGCGGGGGTGCGTGACGATGGCGACGAGGACGAGCGCGAGCAGCGAGCAGGATCTTGTAGGACCGCCGCGCCTGCAGGTCGATCGTCTTGAAGCTGCGGAACCGGATGGTGCTGACCATCAGGAACGCCGGGACGAGCACCAGCGCCAGCGCAGGCAGCGCCGTCGGTAGTCGGTGCAGCGCCGTCGGGGAAGACGAACACGGTGGCGGCGGGCACGGCCGCCGCCGCCGGGATCGGCATCCCGACGAAGTAGCGCTTGTCCGTGCTCGTCTGGATGTTGAACCGCGCGAGGCGAATCGCGCCCGCGGTGACGAAGATGAAGCCGGCCGCCCAGCCGAGGCGGCCCAGCGGCTCCAGGCCCCACGCGAAGATCAGGATGGCCGGCGCGATGCCGAACGAGATGACGTCCGCCAGCGAGTCGAATTCCAGGCCGAAGGCGCTGGTGGTGCCCGTCATCCGCGCGATCCGGCCGTCGAGCATGTCGAGGACGACGGCGAACGCGACGAACGGCGCGGCCGTCTCGTACTTGCCCTGCATCGCGAAGACGACGCAGGCGTAGCCGCAGAACATGTTGGCGAGCGTGAACATGCTCGGCAGCAGGTAGACGCCGCGCCGCAGCCGCCGGCGCCGCATCCCGGCCCGCCGCCGCAGCGCGTCGGTCTCCCGCAGACGGTGCTCCCTGGCCAGTTCGAGGTGCATAGGGTCACGGCCAGCCGTCGCGAGGACGCTCTCCCCGCCCGCACGCGGTCGCCGACGCCGACGAGGAGCCTGGCGTCGGGCGGCAGGAACAGGTCCATCCGCGAGCCGAACTTCATGACGCCGAACCGCTCGCCGGCCGTCACCTGGTCGCCCGCCTTGACCCGGCAAACCACCCGGCGCACCAGCACGCCGGTAATCTGCCGGAAGACCACGGGGCCGCCCTCGCGCTCGATCCAGACCGTCGTTGCGCTCGTTCTCGGTGGCCGCGGCCTTGTCGTAGGCCGGCGCGTAGCGCCCGGGCCGGTACTCGACCCGGGCAACCCGGCCGCCGACACCGGCATGCGGTTCACGTGCACGTCGAGCGGCGACAGGAAGATGCTGATCTGCCGCCAATCTCCCTGAGGGGCGGCGCCGGGCTGCGGCTCGCCCGCCACCACGACCCGCCCGTCGGCGGGCGAGATCGACCAACCCCGCCTCGACCGGCGCCTGCCGCTCGGGGTCGCGGAAGAAGAAGAGCAAGGCCGCCGCCAAAGCCGCGAACGGCAAGGCGAGCCGCGGCCGCCGGAACGCGGCGGCCACGAGGGCCGGCAGCAGCGCGCCAGCGATGAACGGATAGCCGGCACGGTCGAACTTCATGGCATCGGATCGGGCAAGAAACAGACAGCCGGCAATCCCGCTGGGGGCGCCGGCTGTCGCGGTCGCTCAATGTGTGTGTCGTGTGCGCCGTTGGGAGCCGTGGACGAACGTCCGGCTATCACCCCCGCTGGAGGCTGGGCGACGGATTCGGAACCAAGCGGCGGGTGCTGACGATACCGCCGCAGGATTTCTTCCATCTTGTCCTTCAACTGCAGCTTCCGCTTCTTCAACGTGATTTCTTCGACCTGTTCTGGACCGGAAAGGTAATGCTTGCTGGTGAGCTCGTGCAGGCGCTCTTCGAGTTCGTGGTGCTTGGTGGCGAGTTGGCGGAACTCATCATCTGTTTCGAGCAGCAGGGGCTTCAAATCCTGTGACTCTGCCATTCTCCGCCTCCTTCTATGGGTTCGATCGGAAGCACGCGGCTGCACCCGCGGGACATGATTAACCTGGTCTGGGTGACAATGCGGGACCCGAGCGGATCCGGAACATCCTACCGGCACGCTACCACAGAGACCAGAGGGTTTCAAGCGGCACCTGGCCCCTCCGGCTCCCACCCATGGACCAGGTCCTCGCGCCAGAGGATCAGCGCATCCTCGACCGGGTTGGAGTAGTAGTTGCGCCGGGCGCCGGCAACCCGAAAACCCAGCCGCTCGTACAACTTCAGGGCCGCGTCGTTGGACCGCCGGACCTCGAGCGTGGCCCGCCGCGCCCCCAGTCTCCCCCCGAGCCGCAGGATGAACCGGAGCAGGGCCAATCCCACCCCCTGCCCTCGGCATTCGGGCCGGACGGCCACGTTGTTGATGTGGACCTCATCCAGCACGAGCCAGATGGTGCAGAAGGCCGCCACCCGCCACTCGGGGGTGCGGAGCACGTAGGCGTACGACACGCCGACGTTCTGGAGCTCCCAGAGGAACATCTGCCGCGACCAGGGATTGGAGAAGGAGGCTTCCTCGATCGCCAGCACGTCGTCGAGGTCCTCCTCCGACAGCGTCTCCACCCACCAGCCCGGGGGCAGGTCCTCCCGGCTGCTCTCCCCTCTGGGTTCGGCCGTCATGCGCCGTTGTCCTGCCGACCGTCCGTTGCCAGCCGGCGATCGCGCGCCAGCTCGGCATCCGGCCGCCGGATGTAGACCGGGCGGATGGCGTGAGGCGCGGTAGCCCGTCCCAGTTCGGCCCGGCGCATCGCAATGGTGCAGATCGCGGGAGCCAGGGAGGGAAGCGGCTCGACCAGGTGCACCCCTCCCTGGCCGGCGGCCCGCTCGATCAACTCCCTGTAGGCTAGCGCGCCGTCGCCAATCCACGTGACGCCCGCCGCGCCCTGCCATTCGGGGCGAGAGAGAATGACCGCCGGCAACCCGACCTCGGGTCCGGCCGCGATGCGCAGCTCTCCCAGCTCCGCCGCCGTGGCCTCCCCCGTCGACGCCGGTCGCCGGTCGGCCGTGTCGCCGGCCGCGGGCGACTGGCGGGGGGGCGCGGCTGCGGGACAATCGTAAAGGCACGCAAAGACCTCGCGCCGCTGCGCGTCCATCCACGCGCCGATGCGTCTCGGCGCCGCCGCCAGCGAATCGGATAGCTTTGTTGACAGGGCCGCCGTTGACAGGGCCCGGCCCCCATTCGCGTCTCGCAGCGGGGACGAAAACGGGCCCGGCGCTCTTTCGCAGCCTGCCTGCTGCCAGCCGAGAGCGGTGTAAGCGAGCGCGTCGAGCGCGGACACTCCGACGACGGGCCGCCCGTGCGCGAACGCCAGTCCCTGGATGGTGGCGATGCCGATTCGCA
Organism: uncultured Acidobacteriota bacterium; assembly: GCA_963744445.1. Taxonomy (GTDB): domain Bacteria; phylum Acidobacteriota; class Vicinamibacteria; order Vicinamibacterales; family Fen-181; genus CAVUTP01. Next base: position 277,938 of record CAVUTP010000002.1, on the reverse strand, counting down.
GGCCGGTGAACGACCCCGGGCCGGCAGCCACCGCAAACAGGCCGATCTCGCGCGAGCGTCAGCCCGTGCCGCGACAGCCCGTCCAGGATGTCGCCGGGAAGGCGGCGCGCATGCGTGAGCGACGCGTCGCCGGACCACGAATCGAGGACCCGGCCGTCGCGCGCCAGCGCCAGGCTTCCTTCACGCGTCGTCGTGTCCAGTGCGAGAACCAGCATCGTCGGCCATTCATTGTAGACTGTCTGGAATCGGACTTTCATGCCACCTCAGCCCGACAACCTCTCCCATCCTGGCGGGGCCGCCGCGCAGCCGACCCCGGCGATGCGTCAATACCTCGACGCCAAGCGGCAGTACCGCGATGCCATCGTGTTCTTCCGGATGGGCGACTTCTACGAGATGTTCTACGAGGACGCGCTGGTGGCGTCCCGCGCGCTCGAACTGACGCTCACCTCCCGAAGCAAGGACGCCACGGGCGGCGCGATCCCCATGTGCGGGGTGCCCTACCACGCGGTGGACGGCTACCTCGCCCGCCTGGTGAAGAAGGGCTTTCGGGTCGCCATCTGCGAGCAGGTCGAGGACCCGCGGAAGGCCAAGGGGCTTGTCCGGCGCGAGGTCGTCCGGGTGGTGTCGCCGGGGACCCTGACCGATGCCGCCTACCTCGACGCCCGCGAGCCTGCGTTCCTGATGGCCCTCGCCCCCGCGTTCGCGCTGCCGCGCCGGCCGACTCGCCCGCCGCGACGGGACCGGCGCCGACTCTCCTCGAGGGAGAGGCCGACGGCCCTGGAGGCGGAGAACGCCCGCGAAGCCGAACGTGCCTCTGAAGGCTTGCACCTGGAGGCGGTCGGCGCCGCCCTGATCGATCTCTCCACCGGCGAGTTCACGCGCGGCCGAGTACTCCGGGGCTGACGGCCTCCAGGCCCTGATCGACGAGATGGCGGTCCTGCGGCCGCGAGAGACTCGTCGTGCCCTCCGATCTCGTGCTCGCCAGCACCTGCCCAGCTGGCGGCGGCCGGCGTGCCGGTGACCCCGGTCGACGCCTGGAGCTTCGAGACCGAGTCGGCCCGGGCGGTCCTGCTCGACCAGTTCCGGACGCAGCAGCCTCGATGGTTTCGGCCTCGAGCTCCCACACGCTGGCGGTCCGTGCCGGCGGCGCCCTCGTCCGCTACCTGCGCGACACGCAGAAGGTGGACCTCGCGCACGTGCGCGCGGTCGCATTCCGGCAGGCTGCCGACGCCCTGGTGGTGGACCCGTCACGCTGCGTCACCTCGAGGTGGTCGAGTCGAGCGAGGGCGGCCGGGCGGGGTCCCTGCTGGACGAGATCGACCGCACCGTCACGCCGATGGCGCGGCCGGCTGCTCCGCGCGTGGATGCTGCGTCCCCTGCTCTCCCTCGAGCGCGTGCGCGACCGCCTCGACGCCGTGGAGGAGTTCGCGTTCAGGACGACCGAGCGCGGCAAGTTCCGCGAGGCGCTGAAGGCGGTCCAGGACCTCGAACGGCTCGTCGCCCGCGCGGCGCTCGGGTCCGCCGGCCCGCGGGACCTGGTCGGCCTGAAGGTCTCGCTGGGCGTCGGTGCCGCGGCTGCGGACGATCCTCCAGGAGATGCAGGCGCCGCTGGTTCGCAGCCTGGCGGCCGAGACTGGACGACGTGCCGGATGTGCGCGCGGCCGTCGAGGCGGCGCTGCTCGACGAGCCGCCGGCCCTCGCCCGCGACGGCGGGTACATCCGCGACGGTTTCGACCGCGAACTGGACGACCTGCAGGATCATCAGCCGCGTCGGGCAAGCAGGTGATCGCGCGGATGGAGGAGGAGGAGCGGGCGCGAACCGGCATCGCCTCGCTGAAGGTCCGCTACAACCGCGTGTTCGGCTACTACATCGAGGTGTCGAAATCGAACCTGCACGCGGTGCCGCCCGACTACCAGCGCAAGCAGACCATCGCCGGCGGCGAACGTTTCGTCACGCCCGCGCTCAAGGAGTACGAGGAGAAGGTGCTGGGCGCGGACGACCGGATCCTGATGCGGGAGATCGAGATCTTCGAGAAGCTCCGCGCCGCGGTTGCCGCGCAGGCGCCGCGCATCCAGGACACCGCGCGGACGATGGCGGCGCTCGACGCGCTCGCCGCGCTGGCTGAAACCGCCACCCTCAACAACTACATCAAGCCGCACGTCCACGACGGCGACGAACTGGTCATCGGCGAGGGTCGGCACCCGGTCGTCGAGCGGCGGTCGCGCGACCGCTTCGTGCCCAACGACACGTTGCTCAACGGCACGACCCACCAGCTGGTCATCCTCACCGGCCCCAACATGGGCGGCAAGTCCACCTACCTTCGCCAGACCGCCATCATCTGCCTGCTCGCCCAGGTCGGATCGTTCGTCCCGGCGCGCGAGGCGAAGCTGGCGTTGGTGGACCGGATCTTCGCCAGGGTCGGCGCCTCCGACAACATCGCCCGGGGGCAGTCCACCTTCATGATCGAGATGCAGGAGACGGCCAACATCCTCCACAGCGCCACCTCGCGGAGCCTCGTCATCCTGGACGAGATTGGAAGGGGCACCGCGACGTTCGACGGCCTGAGCCTGGCGTGGGCCGTCGCGGAGCATTTGGCCACCAACGCGAAGGCGCGGCCAAAGACCATCTTCGCCACCCACTACCACGAGCTCACGGATCTCGCGGACGGCATAGCGGGTGTGGTGAACTACCACGTGGACGCCCGCGAGTGGCACGACGAGATCATTTTCCTCCGCAAGGTGGTGCCCGGACGCTCCGACCGCAGCTACGGCATCCAGGTGGCGAGGCTCGCCGGCCTGCCCCGCCCGGTGGTCGAGCGGGCTCAAGAGATTCTCGGCGCGCTCGAACACGACGAGCTCGTTCGGGGCGGCCGGCCCTCCCTGAGCCGCACGGCGACGGAGCCGCAGCAGCAACTCGGGCTGTTCCAGTCGCTGCCCTCACCGCAGGCGGAACGGCTCCTCGAGCGGCTGCGCGAGGTGGACCCCGACCACCTCACGCCGATGGAAGCGCTGGCCTTGCTCGCCCGGATGAAGAAAGAGGCTGCCGAAGAGAATTGAGAATTGCGATTGAGCACCGAGAAACGGCAAGACGCAATGGCGTTCGCGTGGCGGGCTCGGCGTGCAGCCGCAGTCCTGCTTGCGCTGCTGATGCTCGCCAGCCTGGCGGCTGAGGCCCTGGCGGCCTCGCGGTATCTGCCGCACCTCCGCTTCCGCGTCCTCACCACGCCACATTTCAGGATCTACTATCACCAGGGCGGCGAAGCGGCGGCCCGGGCCGTGGCCGCCATCGCCGAGCAGGTCCACGGGGAAATGCCCGCCCGGCTCCGCTTGCGGGCGCCGTCGGTGACTCATGTCGTCGTGGCGGACCAGGACGACGTGGCGAACGGCAGCGCGATCCCGCTTCCCTACAACACCGTCTCGCTCAACGTCTCCTGGCCCACGGCGCAGGACCTGATTGGCAACACGCGCGACTGGCTGCGGCTGGTCTTCACGCACGAGTACGCGCACATCCTGCAGCTCGATCAGTCCGTGGGCTGGGCGGCGGGGGTCCGGAAGGTGCTGGGACGCTCGCCGCTGGCCTACCCGAACCTGGCACTTCCCAGCTGGGAGATCGAGGGGTTTGCGACATACCTCGAGTCCCGTGAAACCGGCGAGGGCCGGCTTCGCGCGGGCGATGCCACCACGCTGGTGAGCGAGCGGGTGCGGCGCGTGGGCCCAGAGCCACTCGATCGCTACAACGGCGGCCTGGTGGACTGGCCAGGCGGAACGGGCCCGTATCTGTACGGCGGCCTTTTCCACGAATACCTGGCGGAGCGCTTCGGCGAAGAGAAGCTCGGTGAGCTTGCCCGGCGCAGCGCGGGCCGCCTCCATTACTTCTCCGCCGGCGCGTTCCGTCCTGTCTTCGGCGTGGACCTGCCTTCACTTTGGCGCGACTTCCAGCGGGAATTGCTGGCGCGGACCCCGGGGCCGCAACCCGGGACTCAACCGACCAGGCTCACGCGCGAGGGTTTTGCGCTTGGCCTGCCGCGCTTCAGCGCCGATGGGGCGTTCCTGCTGTACTCGCTGCAAACCCCGCACGGGTTTCCCTCGCTGCAGCTGATCGCCGCTGCCGAGGGAGCGCGCCCGGTGCAACTCGCGACCCGCTACGGTGGAGAAGGCCTCAGCGTCTCGCGAACCTACGCGTTCTACGACCAGCTCGAAGTCGAAGGCAATGTTGCCCTCCGAAGCGATCTGTTCGCGGCGAAACTGCCCGACGGCCGGGCGCGGCGGCTGACCGCTGGGGCGCGGCTGCTCGACCCGGCTGCGTCGCCCGACGGCACCCGGCTGGTGGCCATTCATGCCGAGAGCGGCCGGCGTGATCTCGCATGGTTCCGGGTGGAACCGGACGGGGACGGTCCGCGGCTCGTGCCGGTGCCACCGCCGGCCGGAGAAGGAGGACGCGGGGGGGCGAACGCCGAAGACGGAGGACGAGGCGATGGCGGCGATCAGCCAAGATACGGTGCTCCCCGCTGGGCCCCTGACGGCCGCTGGCTCGCGGTTGAACGGCGCCTCCCGCTCGGCCCCTCGGAGATCGTGGCGATCGACGCGGCGAACGGCCGCCAGTTGGTGCTGACCTCGTCCGACGTGGGCCGCAACCTCACCCCGGCGTGGACGCCCGACGGGCAAACCGTCCTGTTCGCCTCCGATCGCGAGGGGACTTTCCAGGTGTACTCGGTGCCGCTCGCGGGCGGCGGCGTCGTCCGGCTCACGTCGGCGGCAGGCGGCGCCCAGGCCCCCGAGGTCTCGCCGGACGGCCGCCGACTGGTTTACGTCGGGTATACCGAGGCGGGCTACGATCTGTTCGAGGTGCCGCTGCCCGACGTCGCGGCCGCCGGCCCGCCTGTCGTGCCGCGAACCGATCCCGCGCCCGCCCTGCCGCCGGCCGACGATGCGACGGCCGGCAAGCTGCCCGACCGGCCCTATTCACCCTGGAACACGCTGCTGCCCCGGTCGTGGGCGCCGGCCGCGGACACGCGGAACGACGCGGTGCGAATCGGCGCAACCACCGGCGGCGTGGATGTCCTCGGACGCCACGCGTGGAGTGCCACCGCGCTCTGGCGTTTCGGCGGGGAGGGCGACACGCTCGACAGCCGTCATCGGGCGCTCCCCGACTGGGCGGTGGGCTACACGTACGATCGATGGCGCACGGCACTGTTCGCGAGCGCCTCCGACGAGACGTCGTTCCTGCCCCGCTACGCTCCAGACGGCCGGCGCCTGGACGACGCCGAACTGCAGGAGCGGCATGCCAGCGTCGGCGCGGCCGTCCCCTGGATGAAGGTGCGGCACCGTCAACTCCTGGAGGCCTCGTTCGACTACGACCGCCACGCCATCACGGCCGCCGAGGGAACGCGGCGCCTGTCGCGGAACTCGATCCGCGCCGCGTGGCTCTTCTCCAGCGCCAAGGCTTACGGCTACTCGATCGGACCGGAGGAAGGCGGCGCCGTCTCGCTGACGACCGAACAGGTTCGCGAGGGGCTCGGTGCCGATGGCGATGCGCAGGCGTGGATCGGGCAGGGGCGGTGGTACCAGCGTGGCGGGAGCCGTCACGCGGTGCTGGCCGTGCGCGGCGGCGTCGGGATCTCCTCGGGCGAGCAGGGGGTCCGGCGGATCTTCTATCTTGGCGGCTCCGATCCCTCGCCGCTCGTGGACTACGGCAGCGAGGCCGTCGCGATGCTGCGCGGGGTGGAGACGCTGGCGTACCGCGGCCGGCGGGTCGCGGGGGCGACGGTCGAGTACCGCGTGCCCATCGTCCGCGTGGAGCGGGGCTGGCGTACCTTCCCGCTGTTCCTCCGAACCCTCCACGGCGCGGTCTTCGCCGACGCGGGCCATGTGTGGAACGACGACTTCACCTGGGGCGACATCAAGTCGAGCGTCGGAGCGGAGTTCTCCGCCGACGTGGTCGCGGGATTCGGCCTCCCGCTCACGGTGACGGCGGGCGTGGCGTGGGCCCGCGACGGCGCGACGGGCCAGCGGCTCGGCACTGCCGGTTACGTGAGACTCGGCCGCTCGTTCTGAGTACAATCTGGGGTCATGCCAGCTCCCAAGTTCGACCATCCTTCCCCGCTCACCTTCGGCGGCTATGAGCACCCGCGGTCGTACGAGGATTCGCGTGCGGTGGTGCTGCCGGTTCCCTTCGAGCGCACAACGAGCTACGTGACGGGGACGCGCACCGCGCCGCGCGAGATCCTGCTGGCCTCGGGGCAGGTGGAAATGTGGGACGAGGAGACGGGGACCGACGTCTGGACCCGCGGCATCTTCACGATGCCCGAGATGGACCTGCCGTACAACGAGGTGCGCGTCGCGCTCGACGAGATCAGGCGCGTGGCAGACGAGGTGGCGGCCACGGGCAAGTTCCTGGTGGTACTGGGGGGCGAGCATTCGGTGAGCGTGCCGGTGGTGGAGGCGATCGCCGCGAGAACCCCCGGCCTGTCGGTCCTCCAGATCGACGCCCACGCGGACATGCGCGACTCGTACCAGGGCAGCCGCTACAGCCATGCCTGCGCGATGCGCCGGATCGTGGAGCACGTTCCCTGCACGCAGGTCGCGATCCGCAGTCTCTCGCGCGAGGAATCGCAGGCGATCCCAGGCCTCCGGACACGGGTGTTCTGGGATCACACGATGCGCCAGGACCCCGACTGGATCGACAAGGTGGTGGAGACGCTCAGCGACCAGGTCTACGTGACGATCGATGCGGACGGCCTCGACCCGGCGGTGATGCCCGCGGTCGGCACACCCGAGCCCGGGGGGCTGTCGTGGCACGAGACCACTGGCCTGCTGCACGCGGTGATGAGCCGCCGCCACGTGGTGGGGTGCGATTTGGTGGAACTGTGCCCGCTACCGGGCCTGGTGGGACCGAACTTCCTCTGCGCGAAGCTGATTCACAAGATTCTCAGCTATCGCTTCGCGAAGCACGCCTAGCTCCGTGGCCAGTGATCAGTCGTCAGTGGTCAACGGATCACGCGTGGACGGCGCGACTCTGACTCACTGTCCACTGGCCACGGAGTGCTATCCCTTGATCTGCTCCATTTCCCTAGTCGCCAGGCTCGCGTAGGGCGACTGCGGGAACTCGTCCACGATCCGCTTGAACGTCTGCCGCGCGTCGCCGCCCTTCCCCGCCTGCGCGTACGTCCGTCCCAGCTGCATCAAAACGCCGTCCAATGGCAGCGGGCTGTCCTTGCGGCCCGACAGCTCCTTGTAGGTGTTGATGGCGGTGTCGTACTGGCCGGCGGCCGCCTGGACATTCGCGATTCCCAGCCTTGCCATGTCCGCGTAGATGGACGTGCCTGCGCGGTCGACCACCTCCTGGTAGCGCTGGAGCGCCTCCTTCGCCCTCCCCAGCGCCACGAGCGTCGCCGCCGCGTGATAGCGGGCGGCGATCCCCGGCGTCGAGGCGGGGTGCGCGTCGGCCGCCACCATGAACTTCTGGAGCGCGGCTTCGTTCTTCGCCTTCTCCGTGGGGTAGCTGCCCGGCTGCGGCGCGGGCGGGTTGGCCGTCCCGGGCGCGGGCGGGGCCGCCACCGGCGCGTCGGCGACCGCCATCGCCTCGGCGAGCAGCGCGCGGGCGTTCGTGTCCACGCGCTGGCGCCAGAGCACCACCCCCGCGACGACCGCGACCAGCAGGACCAGGGCAACGATGCCGGCCATGATGGGCTTGCGGTACGTCTCGAGACCCTCGCGGGCCCGCAGGACGGTGTAGGCGACCTCGTTTTCCTTCAGGCGGTGGCGTTCAGGTACTTTTCATGGAGCCTGGCAACAGTACGCCGGGAAACAGGAGCAGCCGGCGTTGGGTGGAAGTGACTCTGCGGACCAGCTGGACCGCGACAACCGCTCATTATAGCAAAAACCGTTCAAGAGGGCCGGGCCGCAGCCCCGGCGCCGCAAGCCGGTGTGCTACTGTTGCTGCACGGCCCATCCGACCCGCGCAACATCGCTCTCGCAACAAACCCCGATCATGTTCGCCACCATTCGTGCCCGCCTTCTCTGGCTCGTCATCCTGGCCCTGGTGCCGGCCGGCGCCATCATCGCGTACGACCAGTACCGCTTCCGCGAGCAAGTCTTCCGAGAGATCCAGGAAGACGCCTACCGCGTCGTGTCGCTCGTCGGACAGCGGGTGCAGGCGCACGCGGAGGAAACCTCGCGCCGCTGCCGGCTGCTGGCCCGCTTCCCCGAGATCCAGGCGATGCAGCCGCCATCCTCGCGGCTGCTCGCGGAGGTCCTGGGCGAGGCGCCGCTCTACACGAACCTGGCCCTCGTCGATCTCCAGGGCGTTGTCGTCGCCAGCGCGCTGCCTGCCCCGGGCGAAGTCCGCGTCGGCGACCGGCCGCTCTTCAGGGAGGCCATGGCCACCGGGAAGTTCACGACGGGCTTCGTCGGCCTGAACCCGTTCACGACGCGTCCGGGCCTGAACATGGCCTGCCCGTTCGACGATGCACAGGGGGCCAGGCGAGGAGTGATGTGGATCTCGCTGGGCCTGGAGTGGGCGACCGATCTCGTCGCCAGCGAGCGGTTGCCCGAGGGCGCCGTCCTCCTCGTGGTGGACCGGGACGGAATGGTGCTCGCCCGGTCCATCGACCCCGACCGGTGGGTTGGCAGGAAGATCGGCGGGAGCGACCTCTTCCAGAAGCTGAAGCAGGCGCGGGCGGGGATGACGACGGGCATCGGCGCCGACGGCGTGGAACGCCTCTACGCGTTCGTTCCGATTCGCATCGACAATCGCGACGCCAATGCGTTCGCGTCCATCGGCATCCCCGTGGCCGTGGCCTCGGCGGTTGCCACGGCCTCGCTCCTCAGGAACCTGGGAATTCTCGCGCTGGGGGCGCTCGCGTGCCTTGGCATCGCGTGGGTGATGGCCGAGCGTTTCTTCCTGCGCGAGACGCGGGCGCTGCTGGGTACGGCCCGCCGGCTCCAGGCCGGCGATCTCGCCGCGCGCACGGGTCTCGGCACCGGCGGCGGCGAGCTGCGTGAGGTGGCGCAGGCGCTCGACACCGGCCTGGCCGGCCTGGAGAAGACGAGCGCGGAGCTGGTGGAGGCGCGCAAGGCCGCCGACGCCGCGAACCAGGCGAAGAGCGCGTTCCTCGCGGTGATGAGCCACGAGATACGGACGCCGATGAACGCGGTGATCAACATGACCGGGCTCGCGCTCGACGGCGATTCTCGCGCCCCGGCAGCGGCAGTACTTGAACGTCGCGCACTCGTCGGCGCGCAACCTGCTCGGCATCATCAACGACATCCTGGACTTCTCGAAGATCGAGGCCGAGAAGCTCGAGCTCGAGGCGGCGCCCTTCAGTCTTCGCACGGTGCTCGACGAGGTGGCCGAGTCCTTCCGGGCGAGGGTGGTCGAGAAGCACGTGGAGCTGGTGATGCGCGTGCGTCCTGGCGTGCCCGACGGCCTCGTCGGCGACGTCCTCCGCTTCCGGCAGGTCCTGACGAACCTGGTGGGCAACGCGTTCAAGTTCACCGACCGCGGGGAGGTCGTCGTCACCGTCGCACACGCGGCGCCAGACGCGGGTGCCACGGCCGACGGCGTCGCCGTCCTGCGCGTGTCCGTGCGCGACACCGGCATCGGCATCTCCCCGGAGCAGCAGGCGCGCCTGTTCTCGGCGTTCTCGCAGGCCGACACGTCCACGACCCGCAAGTACGGCGGCACGGGTCTCGGCCTGGCGATCAGCCGGCGCCTCGCCACGATGATGGGCGGGGGCCTGACCGTGGAAAGCGAGGCCGGCCAGGGCTCCACCTTCCATTTCACCGCGCGCCTGGGCGTGGATGAGCGGGTCACCGAGGAGGCGGAGCGCCGGGCGCCCGAGAGCGTGCGCGCCCGGCCCGTTCTCGTCGTCGAGGACAACGAGACGAGCCGCGAATTGCTCGAGACCTTCCTCCGCGGGTGGTCCGTCCCTGTCGTGTCGGTGGGGACCGCGGAGGACGGGCTGGCGCTGCTCGAGCGGCGGAATGCGACCGGGTCGGCCGACGCCTTCGCCCTCGTGGTGCTGGATTGGATGCTGCCGGGCATGAACGGCCTCGACGCCGCGGCGCGGATCCGTGCGCGCGAGGAGACACGTGCCCTGCCGATCATCATGACGAGCGCGTACGCGGGCGCCGAGGAAGAGGCCCGGAGCGCGGAGCTGGGTGTGAACGTGTTCCTGCCCAAGCCGATCACGGCCTCGTCGTTCTTCGACGCGGTCGTCGCGGCGCAGGGCGCAGCTATCCAGTCGACACGGCGCGGCCGCGATGTCCGCCCCGAACGCACGTTCCCCGGCACCCGTGCGCTGCTGGCCGAGGACAACGAAGCCAACCAGATGGTGGCGGTGGAGCTCCTGTCGCGGCTCGGCATCGACCTCGACATCGCGCCCGACGGCCGCCGGGCCGTGGAGATGGCGCGTGCCAATCCGGGCCGCTACGCCGCCATCCTGATGGACATGCAGATGCCGGTGATGGACGGCCTCGAGGCGACGCGGGTGCTGCGGGCCGACCCCTCCTTCAGCCAGATCCCGATCATCGCGATGACGGCCAATGCCATGAAGCACGAGCTCGACGCGTGCCTCGCGGCGGGCATGAACGACCACGTCATCAAGCCGATCGACCGCGCCGCCCTCCTCGCCACGCTCACCCGCTGGCTGCCGGCGTCGCCGGAACCCGCCGCGGGCGCGCTGGAGGCTCCGGACACGATCGAGCACGGCGGGCGGCACGGCGCAGACGGCCGCCACCCTGCCGGCCCTGGAGGGCATCGACGTGCCCGCCACGCTTGCACGCCTCGGACTCGGGTTCGACAGCCTGGAGCGCATGCTGATCCGCTTCGCGGATGGACAGCAGGCAACGGTCAGCGACCTCGCGGCGGCGGTGGCCGCGCGGGATGCCGGGGCCGCCGCGCGCCATGCGCACGCGTTGGCCGGCGCCGCCGGCAACCTTGGCGCGGCCAGCTTGCGCGAGGCCGCGAAAGCCCTCGAGTTGGCCGCGCGTGAAGGCCGCGAAGGGTGGGCGGAGCCGTTCGGCGACGTCGAAAGCTGCGCCGGTGTCGTCTTCCGGTCCATCGCCGCGCTGCGCGATCGGCGTGCCGAGGCCGCCCCGCCGTCCGCCGGCGGCAGGGCGCTGGGCCCGGCCGCGCTCACCGCCGGCCTCCGGCGACTCGAGGAGGCGCTCGCCGACAGCGATCCGGCGGCAACCGAAGCGGCGCTGGCCGCGCTGCGCGGCGGCGTTCCCGACGCGCTCCGGACGGATCTCGATCGCATAGGCGCACTTGCCGACGGCTACCAGTTCGACGAAGCGCACGAGATGGCAGCCCGCCTCGTGCAAGACACCTTGAAGGAGTGAAAGACGTGCGAGACCTTTCCGAGAGCCGGATACTGATCGTGGACGACGTGAAGGCGAACGTGGACGTCCTGGTCCAGGCGCTGAAGGACGATTACAAGCTGAGCATCGCGCTGGACGGGTTTGCCGCCCTCCGCAGCGTCGAGAGAAATCCCCCCGACCTCGTCCTCCTGGACATTGTCATGCCGGGCCCCGACGGGTACGAAGTGTGCCGCCGCCTGCGCGCCAGCGAGGCGACGCGCGAGGTGCCCGTGATGTTCCTCAGCTCGCTGGACGACGTCACCGACAAGACACGGGGCTTCGAGGCCGGCGGCAACGACTACCTCACCAAGCCGTTCGAGATGCTGGAAGTGAAGGCGCGCGTGCGGTCGCTCCTGCGGTCGAAGGCGTACTCCGACGCCGTCCGCGAGGCCATGGCTCGCGACCTGCGGATTGCGCGCGAGATCCAGATGGGAATCCTGCCAGCCGATCTGTCGGCCGCGACGCGCGGGACCGGCCTCGTGGTGGCTGCCGCCATCGAGCCGGCGCGGCAGGTGGGCGGCGACCTGTACGAGGTCCTGCGGGCTGCCGAGGATCGTGTCGTCGTCGCGCTGGGCGACGTGTCGGGCAAGGGCATCCCCGCGTCGCTGTTCATGGCGGTCTCCGTGACCGTCCTCAGAACGCTGGCGCGCCAGTTCGCCGAGCCCGCCGAGATCCTGCGACGCCTCAACGACGAACTGGCCGAGCAGAACCCGCGCGGGATGTTCGTGACGCTGCAATGCCTCGTGTTCGATCTCGCCAAGCGGGAGGTCTCGTGCGCCGGCGCCGGCCACCACCAGCTCGCGATCCTCTCGCCGGGCTGCCCGCCGCGGCTGGCGTTCCCCTCGTCTGGCCGACCCGCCGGCCTGATGCTGTTCAACCCGATCGAGAGCGAGTCGATGCCGATGGTGCCTGGGGACATGTTCGTCCTCTTCTCCGACGGCGTGAGCGAGGCGATGAACCCGGCCGAGGATTTCTTCGGTGAGGAGCGGTTGCTCGAGGAGCTCGCGGCCGAGCCGGGCGCCGGGCCGGCGCGGATCGTGGAGCGCGTCCTGGCGGCGGTGCGGACGTTCGCCAACGGGGCCCCGCAGTCCGACGACATCTCCATCCTGGCCGCGCAGTGCGGCAAGGCGGTCTGAGTCTTCGCGTCCACGTTGCTTGAGGGAGCCACGACATGAGGCGAACCTGGCCCATCCTGCTCGCCGTCGCGGCGTGGTCGGTTTTACCGGTCAGCGCCCAGGTGTCTTCCCCGACGTCGCCAACGGCCGAGGACGCGGTCGTCGCGGTACCTACTGCCCCCATCGTGGTGGATGGGAAGACCCTCTTCAGGGTCCGCGGCATCGCCGCCTATCCGGCCGAACAGCGCGCGAGTGACGTCGCGGCACGCATCGCTTCGATTGCCGCGGATCCGTCCATCGCCGTGGATTCCCTGTCGGTCTCCGAAACCCCCGAAGCCAGCCTCCTGCTCGCCGGGTCCCGGCGCGTGATGGGCGTGGTCGAAGCCGACGCCAGGCAGGACGGCGTCGGGCGGCAGGTCCTCGCGTCCGTGTGTCTCGCGCGGGTCCGGGAGGCGATCGTGGCCTATCGGCACGACCGGGAACCGGCGGTGCTGGCGAATGCTGGGGCCCGCGCGCTCGGCGCCACGCTCGCGCTCGCGGTTGCTCTCCTGGTTTTCCGCGTGGTGTACCGGCGCCTGCGCCTCCGCGTCGAGTCCCGCTATCGGTCTCGGGTGCACGACCTCGAGATTCAGTCGTTCCAAATCGTGCGCGCCGAACGCCTGTGGCGGGCCGCGACCGGGATCCTGGGGGCGGCGTGGGTCGTGTTCGTTGTCGTCGCGGTCTACGTCTACCTCGACTACGTCCTGGCGCTGTTCCCGTGGACCCGCGGAGCGGGGGTCGGTCTCGGCGAAGCAGTGGCTGTGCCGGTGCGGTACTTCGCCGGGGGCCTGCTCGCGATCTTCCCCAACCTGATCTTCCTCGCGATCCTCGTCGTCCTGACCCGCTCACTGCTGCGGCTGATCCGCCTGTTCTTCGACGGCGTGGGGGCCGGGAGGGTAGCTCTTCGGTCGTTCGACGCGGAGTGGGCGGCGCCGACCTACCGGCTCGTGAGGCTCCTGGTTGTCGGCCTCGCGGTGGTCGTCGCCTACCCGTACATCCCGGGCTCGCAGAGCGATGCCTTCAAGGGCGTCACGCTCTTCGCCGGCCTGGTCTTCTCCCTGGGTTCCTCGTCGTTCATCGGGAACCTGATCGCCGGCTACAGCATGACGTACCGGCGGGCGTTCCGGGAGGGCGACGTCATCAAGGTGGGCGATTACCGGGGCATCGTCGAGAGCATCACGCTCATGGTGACGCGCCTCCGCACGCCGAAGGGCGAGGACGTGGTGATCCCGAACTCGCGAATCCTCGGCGGCGAAGTCGTCAACTACAGCACGCTCGCGCGGCGCGGCGAGCTCATCCTCCATACCAGCGTGGGCATCGGGTACGAGACGCCGTGGCGTCAAGTCGAGGCGATGCTCCTCGAGGCCGCGAGGCGCACGGAAACCGTGCTCCGAGAGCCGCAACCGTTCGTCGTCGAGACCGCGCTGGGCGACTTCGCCGTGACCTACGAGCTCAACGTGTACTCCGACGCGCCCGAGAAGATGCTGAGGCTCTATGCCGGGCTCCATCGGAACATCCTTGACGTGTTCAACGAGTACGGCGTGCAGATCATGACGCCCGCCTACGAGGAGGACCCCGAAACACCGAAGGTCGTCCCGCGGTCGGACTGGTACCAGTCGCCGGCCGTGAAGGAAGGGCCGTAGACGGATTCGCGCCGCGCGCCTGCCGGCGTGCGGCTCCAGCACCCGCCAATCCCAGCTCGTGATCCACAGGATGCGTGAACCGCGCGCGAAGCGGCTCACGTATCGATTCCCCGGATCACAACTCTTCGCAAACCAATTGGAGATGAGCCTCTCTCCGGCGCCCGTGCGCATCCGGAGATGAAGGCAGCACCAAGGGTGCGAGGAGGTCACATTGAGTGAATCGGCCCTCGGCCACATCGGCAAGTTCCGCACCTGCAGGAACGGCAGGTGCCAGGGCGAGGGCGGCTGGACGGACCTCGTGATGACGCCTCTGGGCGGCATGGGCATCCGGATCGTCGGCGACCTGGCGCGGGCAAGGCTGTGGCCGGTGCTGGACCAGAATCTCTCCGGAGGCAGGGTGAGCAAGGCGTTGAACTACACCCTGAAGACCCTGACGGCCCCGAGCCACTTCCTCAACTGCGCCTTCAAACTCGACTTCCGAAACGCGTGGAAACCGGCGTCCTCGACCTCGCGCCGGACCCGCTAGCCCGGACGAAGGGGAAGGCCCGGCACCCGATGCCACTGCCACTCCCCCGCCACCTGCAAACCCAAACACCAATGGCCGAACGCCATCGTTCGGCCATTGCCACTATCACGTTGTGATTGAGAGCTTAGGGTGGCGTCCGCGGCCAGACTTGAACTGGCGACCTTCCGCTTAGGAGGCGGATGCTCTATCCAACTGAGCTACGCGGACACTCGTGAACCATTATACCGGGCCAGGGCTCAGGGTCGCGGGCTCAAGGCCTGACTGGCCCACCGGCGCGGGCCATCGGATTCTGCATTTTGCGTTTCCCCAGCCCCCAGCCACTAGTATTTCAGCACCGAGAAGACCTGCTCGCCTTCCAGCTGCGAGCGCCCGTTCAGGGCGACCAGCTCGATGAGGAACGCGCAGCCGTGCAGGTCGCCGCCCAGCCGCCTGCACCAGCCGCACGGCCGCGCGCGCCGTCCCGCCCGTCGCCAGCACGTCGTCCACGATCAGCACCCGCTGCCCCGGCTCGATCGCGTCCTCGTGAATCTCGATCGCGTCGGTGCCGTACTCCAGCGTGAACGACTCGCTGGATGGTCTTGGCCGGCAGCTTGCCCGGCTTGCGGATCGGGCAGAAGCCGGCCCCCAGCCGGTCGGCCACCGCCGCGCCGAGGATGAACCCGCGGCTCTCGATGCCGACGACCAGCGAAATCCCCTGGCCGACATACGGCGTGACGAGGGCGTCGAGCGCGGCCTTGAAGCCGTCCGGGTCGCGCAGCAGCGTCGTGATGTCGTAGAAGAGGATGCCGGGCTTGGGGAAGTCGGGCACCGACCGGATCCGCGATTTCAATGTGTCCATGGTGTGAGTGGCACTTCGTCAGTGCCGGCACGATGAAGCCCGGGAACCGGCCCGTCGGCGCAACCACTGTCCGTCTCCACGTCGTCCACGCGCGCGGCCAGCCGGGCCCCCGCCGGACCGCCCGCTCGAACCGCTCCATCGCCTCGGCGTCGCCCTCGGCGAGGATTTCCACGTGGCCGTCCGGCAGTGTTCCGGACCCAGCCCGTGATGCCCTCGCGCTGGGCGGCCTCGAGAGCGAACCAGCGGAACCCGACCCGCTGCACGCGGCCGGACAGGATCGTAACTTTCGCGCGACAATCATCGGAACGACGGACGATTATAACGTGAAACGGCGCGGTGCCGGTGGTGCCGAAGGTGCCGGTGGTGCTACAGGTGCAGTGCCAACGGTGCCGATGGTGCCAGTGAACGTGGCCTGTGCTCGAGCGACCCGTGGCTGCCGGTGCCGGCGCGACGCGGCCCCAGCCTGCGCAGCACCTAGAGCACCCGTTACCTCCAGCACCTCGCGACCGCGTTCAGCACCGCACCTCCAGCACCTTCGGCACCTCCGGCACCTCTAGCACGACGCGTTTCACTTTACTGTCGGCAGCTTGCGAGCGGCCACCAGCTTGTTGAACGCCGCCAGCTCCGTCTTCGTCAGCGCGTCGAGCTTCGACCGAGCTCCGCGTCCAGGCGCGCGCTCAGATCCTTGAACACCGCGTAGCTCTGGTCGGTCGGCCGCCCGTCCCCGCTGTCCACCACGCCCATCAGCGCCGCCAGCTTGTTGTTCAACTTGATCGGGTAGTTGAGCGGGTCCTGGCTGCTCTGGTTGCGGTACTGGTAGATCTCGCCCTCGACGGCCGTCAGCGCCGCGGTCAGCGCCTCGGCCGCGGCCGCTGCACCTTCGGCTGCTTCGCCCGTTCCTGCCTGTCGGCGATCTGCTCTCTTCAGGGCGCGGATCCTCGATCACCGCCTCGTTGGCCTGCGTGACGCGGTCGCGAATCTCCATCGCCAGCCGGAACTGCTCCCGCAGGTCGCCTCGGTCGACGCTCGTCAGCAGCGGGTGCGGCAATGACCTGGAACGGCTGCGTCTGCACCGTCCCGCCGGCCGTGAGCCGGACCGGTACCGAGCCGGGCAGGCGCCCTCGGCCCGCGGGTGCTCGCCGGCCCACAGGATCATCTTCGGGAACGTCGACGGCCCCTGCGTACCGCATGTCCCACACGAACCGGTTCATCCCCTTCTTGACGCCCACGACCGGCTCCGCCTGGCCGCAGGCTCGTCCTCCGCCGGAGCGGCCTCGCGGCTTCTTCGCCTGGCTTGTCCTGCGGTGCTGCCCGGTGAAGGTCCGCACCACCGTCGCCCTCCCACGTCGAGGATCTCCAGGGTGACCTTGTCCGCCGCCGTCGCGCAGGTAGTAGTCGATCGCCACGCCCCGGCTGACCGACCGGACCGCCGTCCTGCGGCGCGAACAGGTGGACGGGCGCGCCGGCAATCGCCGGCGTACAACTGCCGCAGCACGCCGACGTTCTCGAGAACGTAGAACGATCGGCCGTGCGTGGCGATGACCACGTCGTTCGGCGTGACGGCGATGTCGTGCACGGGCGTCACGGGCAGGTTCAGGCGCAGCGACTGCCAGTGCTCCCCGCCGTCGAACGACACGTAGACGCCCGTGCTCGGTGCCCGCATAGAGCAGTCCCTGGCGCTCGCGGATCCTCCCGGATCGCCCGCGCGAAATCCCCGGCCGGCGATCCCGCTCACGATCTTCTTCCACGTCTGCCCGTAATCCTCCGTCCGGTAGAAGTACGGCGCGCGATCGTCCGCGCTGGTAGCGGTTGGCGGCGAGGTAGGCGGTGCCCGCATGCGTGCGGCGACGCGTCGATCAGGCTGATGCGGGCAAACTCCGGCAGGTCCGGCGGCGTCACGTTCGTGTCCAGTTTCGCCGCCGTCCCGCGTCACGCTGACCACCCCATCGTCGCTGCCCGTCCAGATCGTCCCGGCCTCCCTGCGGCGACGGCGCCATGGTGAAGATCGTCGCGTACGTCTCGACGCCGGTCTGGTCCAGCGTGATCGGGTCCGCCAGACGGCCCCATCGTCGACGGGTCGGCCCGCGTGAGGTCCGGGCTGATCCGCTCCCAGCTCTGGCCCTCGGTGGTCGTCCGCCACAGGTGCTGCGATGCCGACGTACAGCACGCCGGGCTCGGTCGGCGAGAAGACGATCGGGAACGTCCACTGGAACCGCTCTCGGATGTCCTTCGACGAGTGCCCCATCGGGTTCTCGGGCCAGACGTCGACCGTGCGCGTCTGCGCCGGTTCGCCGGTCGTACCGCGTCAGCAGCCCGCCGTAGCTGCCGGCGATAGAAGACGTCGGGGTTTCGCGGGTCGGACGCGATGTACCCGCTCTCCCCGCCCCCGACGTCGTAGAAGCTCGTCGCCGTTGCCGTCGACCGGCACGCAGGCGGTGCTGTTGTCCTGCTGCGCCCCGCACACGTGGTACGGCACGTGCGCCGTCGTCGTCACGTGATAGAGCTGCGCGGTCGGGTAGTCGCTGGCCGGTCCAGGTCTCGCCGCCGTTGACCGAGACGTTCGCGCCGCCGTCGTTGCCGTTGATCATCCGCTGCGGGCTCGTTCGCCGCAATCCAGAGGTCGTGGTTGTCGCCGTGCGGGCACGCGGATCGTCTTCCACGTCTTGCCCGCATCGGCGGACCGGTAGAAGCCCGGTGTTGAGGACGTAGACGACGTTCCTGTCCTTGCGGGTCGGCGTAGATGCGCGTGTAGTAGAACGCCCGCTGCCGGAACCGCCGCTCGTCGTTCACCTTCGTCCACGTCGCGCCGCCGTCGTCCGACCTGAAGATGCCGCCGTCCTCGGCCTCGACGATCGCGATAGACGCGGCCGGAGTCCGCGCCGGGACGGCGGCCACGCCGATCTTGCCGACCACGCCCTTCGGCAGCCCGGGGTTGCGCGTCAGCTCGGTCCACGTGTCGCCGCCGTCCGTCGACTTGAAGAGGCCGCTGCCCGGCCCGCCGCTGGAGAGCGAGTGCGGCGTGCGGAAGACCTCCCACAGCGCGGCGAACAGGATCGTGGGGTTGCGGGGGTCGAGGCAGAGGTCCACCGCGCCGGCTCGCTCGCTCCGGAACAGCACCCGCTTCCAGGTGGCGCCGCCGTCCGTCGTGCGGAACACGCCGCGCTCTTCGTTCGGGCCGTATGTGTGGCCGAGCGCCGCGACGTAGACGATGTCGGGGTTCGAGCCGGGTGAATCCGGATTCGCGCGATGGCCTGCGTGTCGGCCAGCCCCATGTGCGTCCAGGTCTTGCCGGCGTCGGTGGACTTGTAGACGCCGTCCCCCTGGATGACGTTGCCGCGCAGCTGAACCTCCCCCATTCCCGCCCAGACGATGTCGGGCTGCGATTCCGCGACGGCCACGGCGCCCACCGACGAGGTCCTCGATCGGCTCGTCGCCGACCGGCCGCCATGTCGTGCCCGCCGTCCGTCGTCTTCCAGACGCCCCCGCCGGTCGCCCCGAAGTAGGTACTCGAGCGGCCGGGCGGCGCTGCCGGCAACCCCGATCGAGCGTCCGCCGCGGTTCGGACCGATGTTCCGCCAGCGGAGGCCGCCGAGAAGCGCGGTGTCGATCGGCGTGGAGCTGGCGGCCGGCGTCTGAACGGGGGCCTGGGCCCGGAGCCCCGCGGTCTGGTGAAGACCCGCGCCCAAAACCAGCGCACAGAGGACGACAACGGGAAGGATGACGGACAGTCGGCGCATGAGTGGTGCCTCCCTGGTGGATGGCGGACATGCTAGCCCGGCCGATTCGGCGAACGCAAGGAACCGACCCCCGGAGATCCACCCGGCGCAGGCAGCATCGTGGGCGCGGCCGGCGCAGTTGACTCCGCCGCGAATCCCGGCACAGAGTAATGGTGTCATATGGAATCATTGCTCTCTTCTCCGCTGGTGCTCGTTGTGGACGACGACCGTGACGGTCGCGAGTTGTATTCGGTGGGCCTTCAGGCAGCCGGCTTCCGCGTGGAGGAAGCGGCCGACGGGTTCGAGGCGGTCGACAAGGGGTTCAAACTGAAGCCGCACGTGATCCTGATGGACCTGTTGATGCCGCGCCTGGACGGCTGGCAGGTGGTGTCGTGGCTGAAGAAGAACCCGGTAACCCAGCAGATCCCAATCGTCGCGGTGACGGGCGCGAGTGCGGATCTCAAGCAGATGGCGATGGATGCAGGCTGCCGGACGGTGATCGACAAGCCGTGCACTCCCGAACGGCTGATCGAGGAAATCCGCCGCGCGCTTGCTCCTTTGACCCGCTGACCCTCCGAGATCGAGGGCTCGAGGGACGGGGTACAGAGAAACGCCCGTCGCCTGCTCCGGCGGCTCACCGGCCCCCATCGGTAAGCCGTCGATGCGGACAACGGGCCTTGGCCCCCAAGACGCAACCGCGGTGCCACCCGCCTCCCAGCCCGACGGACGTCATAATCCATGAATTATTGCCGTCTTCCGGGATTCCCGGCCGGCCCCCTTCCGGGTTGCCGTCACCTCGAGAGAGCCCGTGCCGGAATCTCGCAACCGGGCGCGGCAATCAGCCCGCAAAACCCCAGTGAAACGGGCGATGCTGCGAGTCGGGGCCCCCTCCACAGTTGGCACGCAGGTCGAATAGACCACTGTTGCCCATCGCGTCGCCCCTGAGTGCGAGGTCCCAGCCGATGCCGTCTCCCGACCGCCCGCTTCGTGTGCTGATCGTCGACGACTGTCCCGAGATGCGGCAGATTTACGCCCTGTACCTCGCCGGGGCGGGCTGTGAAACCGAGCAGGCCAGCCAGGGGTTCGAGGCCTTCGACAAGGCTCTCAAGAGCCATCCCGACGCGATCGTCATGGATCTTCGGATGCCGAAGCTGGACGGGTGGGAAGCGGTTCGCCTGCTGAAGAACCGGGCGCAAACGCGGAACACCCCGATCATCGCCCTGACGGGCGACAGTGATCTGGAACACCTGAAGCTGGCCCGCAACGCCGGCTGCGACACGGTGCTCCTCAAGCCCTGCGCCCCCGACACCTTGCACCAGGTGATCCTGCGGCTCCTGGCCGCTCAGCCCGCGCAGCCGGTCCGCTAGCGGCTGGACCCAGTCGACGGGAAGAGAGGAACCAGGCCTTCTACCGCTTTTCGTCCACTTTCTTGTCGGGCGGCGGCTGGGGGTTGGCGAGGATGAACGCCGCCAGTTCTGCCGCAACCTGCTCGCGAATCAGGCCTTCCTGGTAGTTGTGGATCCCGCGCCGGATCGCCTTGTAGCTCGTGATCACCCCCCGCTCGATGATCTCGTTGATGAGCGAGCTGCCCGCCACCTGGAGCAACTCGCCGTCGACCGATTGGCCGAAGGCCCGGGCCTGAGGCGGCGTGATCATGTCCATGATTTCCTTGTTGTGGATCCCGCCCGGGACGACTGGCTGCCATTCCTGCTTCAGGCTCTCGGCAAAGTCCGGCAGCAAGGGCTTCCTCTGCCCGTAGACCGTCACCCGGAAAGTCGGCAGCTCTCCAATGCGCAATGGCGGCGCGGGGGGTGGCGGGGCCTCCTGCAGCTCCTTCCAGATCTTGTCGAGCGACACCGGCCACCTCACCTCCGAGGCCGGGCGCTCTTGTCCGGATGGCGCCGCCGTGCCCTGCCCTTCCTGCGGAGGCTGGGCGGCGACGGCCCGCGCGGGGAGCGCGGCCACAAACAGGGCGAGCAACCAGCGATGCATTGCACTTGAGACGATAGGGGCCGGGTGGCGGTCTGTCCTGTCCGCAGGACGAAACCGCCCTCGCTCCGCCCACAATCTAGCACTTCATGCGAATGTCGCGCCGGCTGCGGCAGGGGTTAAGCCGGGCACTTTGCCGCCGAGGTGCGGACAGCGGATGCCTCCGCCGGTCGGGCGCCACGGCACGGCAGGCTGGCGGTCGGCCGCAAAACGCTGCACTCTGCGCCGCGGTAAGATAATGGCTCGTCCTCGCAAGAGCACAGGAGCACATATGCACAACAGGACCCGCCGAATCGGCTGGAGCGTGACGGCCGTCTCGGTCGCGCTGGCGCTGTACGCCGCGGCCAGTGCCCAGCGCCCGCTGGACTATCCCCAGACGCGCAAGGTCGATCACGTGGACACGTACCACGGCACCAAGGTGCCCGACCCGTACCGCTGGCTGGAGGACGACAACTCGCCCGAGACGGCGAAGTGGGTACAGGCGCAGAACGCGGTGACCTTCGGATACCTCGAGCAGATTCCCTACCGCAAGGCGCTGTTCGATCGGCTGCGCGCGGTGAACAACTACCCGAAGTACTCGGCGCCCTCGCGCAAGGGGCCCTACTACTTCTTCTCGATGAACGCGGGCACGCAGAACCAGAGCGTGCTCCACGTTCAGAAGGGGCTCGAAGGCGCGCCGGAGGTGCTGATCGACCCCAACACCTGGTCCGAGGACGCGACCGTGCGCCTCGCGGCGTTCGCTCCTTCCAAGGACGCGACATATGCCGCGTACGGCGTGTCGCGCAGCGGCTCCGACTGGCAGGAATACAAGGTGATGGAGCTGGCGACGAAGAAGCCGCTGGCCGACTCGCTCGAGTGGGTCAAGGTGTCGAGCCCGGCGTGGCCCGGCGACGGCTTCTACTACAGCCGCTACCCCGCGCCGGCCAAGGGGCACGAGCGGTCGTCGGCCAACGAGAACCACCAGGTCTTCTTCCACCGCGTGGGCACGCCGCAGGCTAGCGACACGCTCGTGTTCGAGGACCCGGCAAACCCGCAGCGCTTCCACACGGTGGAGACCACCGACGACGAGCGGTTTGCCGTCCTGACCATCTCGGACCGGGGGAGCGGCAAGAAGGGCAACGCCCTTTACGTGCTCGACCGGTCGAAGGGCGAGAAGCAGTTCACCCCGGTCATCGCCTCCATCGGCGACGACAGCTTCAACGTCATCGACAACGTCGGCGACCAGTTGCTGGTCCTCACCGACAAGAACGCGCCCAACGGCAGGATCGTGCTCGTCGACCCGAAGCGACCCGAGGAAGCCAACTGGAAGGTGGCCGTGCCGGAGCGGCCCGAGCCGCTGCAGGGCGCTGGCACCGGCGGGCGGCAAGCTCTTCGCCACGTACCTGAAGGACGTCGCAACGGTCGCGTACGTCCACGACCTGACCGGCAAGCTGGAGCACGAGATCCAGCTGCCTGGCGCCGGGAGCGCGAGCGGTTTCGGCGGCAAACCCGGACGACACCTTCGTCTTCTACACGTTCACGTCTTTCAGCGCGCCGCCGACGATCTACCGATACGACATCGCCACGCGGACCAGCACGGTGTTCCGGGCGCCGGCAGATCAAGGGCTTCGACGCGGCGGCCTACGAGACGCAAGCAGGTGTTCTACACCAGCAAGGACGGCACGCGGGTGCCGATGTTCCTCGTGCACAGGAAGGGGCTGAAGCTGGACGGGACCAACCCGACGCTGCTCTACGGCTACGGCGGCTTCAACATCACGATGTCGCCCATCGTTCAGCCCGCTGCGGCTCGCGCTGCTCGAGCAGGGGTTCGTCTACGCGTCGGCGAACCTGCGCGGCGGCGGCGAGTACGGCGAGAAGTGGCACGAGGCCGGGACGAAGCTGCAGCAAGCAGAACGTCTTCGACGACTTCATCGCGGCGGCCGAGTGGCTGATCGCGAACAAGTACACCTCGCCGGCGAAGCTCGCCATCCAGGGCGGGTCGAACGGCGGCCTGCTCGTCGGCGCGGTGATCAACCAGCGGCCGGACCTGTTCCGCGTGGCCATCCCGCAGGTGGGCGTGATGGACATGCTCCGCTTCCACAAGTTCACGATCGGCTGGAACTGGATCGCCGACTACGGCTCGAGCGACAACGCCGAGGAGTTCAAGGCGCTCTACGCCTACTCGCCGCTCCACAACATCAAGGCGGGGGCGAAGTACCCGGCGACGCTGATCACGACCGCCGACCACGACGACCGCGTGGTGCCGGCGCACTCGTTCAAGTACGCGGCGACGCTGCAGGAGAAGGCCAGCCGGGAAAACCCGGTGCTGATCCGCATCGAGACCAAGTCCGGCCACGGCGTCGAGCAACCTGACCAAGCAGATCGAGGCGGTCGCGGACATCTACGCGTTCATCTTCCACAACATGAAGATCGTGCCGAAGATGTAGAAGCGTGAAGCGGTGACACTCAGTCCTTCCGTTCGTCCACCAGCCGCACGTCCAGCACTTTCCGATACCGCACCGCTTGCCCGTCCCTGGTCGCCGGCCGATACTCCCAGCGCCGGGCGGCCGCCAGGAGTTTCGAGTCGTACAGCGGATGCAGGCCCTTGACCAGGCGCGCCGCCTCGACCTGCCCTGATTCGGTGATGATGACTTCAAGCGTGCCCCTCAGGCCGCCGCCGCGGAAGGCGTTGCGGGGATCAGGCGTCCACCAGGCGGGGAGATCCTGCCGCAGGGCGACGGGCGCCGTCACGCTGCAATCGGCCGCGCTGTAGGGGGGCGGAGCGGCGCGCTTCGGCGCGCCGAAGGCGGCGGGTGACAGCGGTTCGACGGGCTCCACACGGGAGCCCTCCATCAACCCCAGGAAGCCGCGGGCCACGTCCGCCAGATCCTCGATCGACGCGCGGGCCTCTGGAGCGAGGCCGTCGGTCTCGGCCAGGCTCACGACCCTTCTTAGGTGCCTCGCCGCCTCGCTGTACGCCCGACGGTCGTAGCTGGCCTTCCCCGCCCGGTATTCCGCCCGTGCGAGCGACGGGAGCACGTCGGCCTGCGTTTCGCGGACCACCACCAGGAACCGTGGGGGCAGCTCGTCGGCCGAGAACGGGTAGTCCGGCCGTCTCTCGACCAGCCTGCGCAGGACCGTGCGCGCTTCGACTGGCCGGTCGAGAGCGAGCAGGCAGAGCGCGCGGTATTGGTCAATCGCGTCGCGATTCGCGGCGTCGTCCCCGTTGCCGCCCGTGTCCCGCTCGACGGCGTCGAGGATCTGCAACGCCTCTGCGTAGCGCGCGTCGTGGTAGAGGGCGATCGCCTCATCCACGGGGCCGGACGCGGCGGATGCGCCGGCCATGACTGCCGGCAGCAGCAGGAGAACGGCCGGGATGGCGGTGGCGCGCTTCAGTGATGGCATCTCCTCACCCCGTAATCCTGAACGACATCGCGTCACTTCCGCATATCGACGCTCACCCTGGCCGGTTCGTCGGCCCTGACCACCACGCGGGTCGTCTTTTCCCCGAATTGCGGGTGCCGGAAGGCGAGCGTGTGTGTGCCGAGCGGCAGGCGCAGCCCGCCAATCGGCGTTTCTCCCGCGAGCTTCCCTCCCACCCAGACCTCTGCCCAAGGAACGGCATTGACCGCGACGCGCTGCGTGGGGAGATCGACGTTCACGACCGCGGCTCTTTCCGGGGTGACCGTCACCGTTCGGACCTGCTCGAACCCGTACTCGTCGTTCCTGAGCGTGAGGCGGTGCGAGCCGCGGCCGATCCGCACCTGCTCCATGGCACTCGTCCCCACCAATCGGTCGCCCTCGAGGATGCGGAGCTCGAATCGGAGAACGAACGCTGAATGCTCCTTCAGATGGCGCCGACCGCGCCGGAGCCGCAGCCGAGGACCGCGTGAGGGACGCGAGGGGCACCACGAGGGCGGTCGTTTCGCCGGGCGCCACGCCGACGCGGTGCCGAACCGTGCCTTGCGGGGACTCGATGACGACATCGTGGTCTCCGGGCCCCAGGTCCTTGACTGTCAGAGGAGAGGTGCCCCTGCTGGCGCCGTCCACCGTCACAGCGGCCCCGGGCGGCTGGGTTCGAATGCTCAACTCACCGTTTCGTCCCGCTGCGCCCGAAGCTGGCTGATTGGTGGAGGTGGTCGCCGAAGTGCCCACCGCCTGCCCCACCCCCGCGTTGTCCAGGCCCTCGGTGGGCGAGACCCCTGGACGTCCCGAGCCCGGCGGCAGGCGGTCCCACAACAGGAACGCGCCCTGTCCTATCACCAGCAATGCGAGGGCGACGATCGCCACGCGCTCGCGAGTGATGCCGTACCCGGACACCGCTCTCTTCTTCTGGGGCAGCACCGCTCCCGGCGGAGTGTCGGTGGGCCCGCTCTGGCTCTCCTCCCGGAACTCCCACCGAGACGCCTCCGCGTCGGCGGCTGGCGTTTCACCCTGGTCCGCCTGGGTTGAGAAGTTCTCGTGGGCCGGGCGAGGTTCTTCCGCAGCAGGAAGATCGACAGCGTCAATGTCGATCGCTTGAGGGGAGTCGGACAAGCCGCGGAGGTCGAGGACGTCGACCCGGTCTTCGGGAGGCGGGGGCCACGACATGTCGTCGGGTCCCGGTCGTCCGATGCCGGACCGGAATCCCGCCTGCGCGTTTCGAAGGCGTTTCTCAAATTGCCTGCGTGAAGACACCAATCCCTCTTGAGTTCGGATCGACTACACGCCGATCGCCTGAGTTGGGATCGACTACACGCCATCCGCATCGCAACTCAGTGGGCAGAGGGCAGCACAGTCGCGCCACGACCACGCCCGGACTATAGCTCGAGGAGGGTGTCGGCCCTTGAGAGCCAGATCCCCATTTACATGGGATCGGGGAACCGTCGGAATGGGACTTGGCGAGTCGCCCGTTCCAGGTTCGGTAGGAGCGGTGTCCTACGACACAGGCGGCATGTTGCGGTCTGCGGCCGGTTTCTGCGGTCGGGGTCTCCAGTCTTGCATTGCGCTTCGCCGGCGGACAACGCAATCGGTGGGAGGGGAACTTGATGACAGAGGAGGGTCGTGTGCGGGTGATGCTCGTGGCCCGCTTTCCGGTGATCCGGTCCGGGCTTCGGGCGCTGATCGGACAACACACGGGGTTTCAAGTTGTCGGTGAAGCCGGCACCACGACCGAGGCGGTCGAACTGGCAGGGCGCGAGCGCCCTGACGTGGTCCTCCTGGATCCCGACTCTGAAGACGTATCGCTGCACGCCGTCTCGGCCGTCAACGAAGCGTGCGACTGCCGCATCCTGGTCTTCACCGCGGAAACCGATCATCGGGTCTATGCGCGCGCGATTGAGCTCGGCGGGGCCGGTGTTGTGAGCAAGGACCAACCGGCAGAGGTGCTGCTCAGGGCGATTCTGAAGATTCACGAGGGCGAGTTGTGGCTGGACCGTGCCAGGACGGCATCCGTCCTCTCGCACGCGATCAGGCGAGCCCGCGACCCCGAGGTGTTGAAGATCGAGAGCCTCACCAGGCGCGAGCGTGAAATCGTTGCGCTCGTGGGCGAGGGCTTGAGAAACGCCGCCATCGCCGAGCGGCTCTTCATCAGCGAGGCGACCGTCCGCAACCACCTGACCTCGATCCTCTCGAAGCTGGCGCTCGCGGACCGCTTTGACCTCGCGGTCTACGCCTTCCGCCACGGCCTTGCCCCGTCAACGGATGCCGCTGCGGCACGGCGCCTGCGCTTCGGCCCGGACGAGCGGCCTTTGAGAGAACAGGCGGCCGACCGCAACTGGGTTCGGATCCGGCGTGGCAAGGCGGAGTGAACGGGACCATGTACGAGCGGCACTTCGGGCTGCGCGAGCGACCCTTCGAACTGACCCCCAACCCGCGATATCTCGTCTTGACGCCCTCGCACGAGGAGGCGTTGAGCAACCTGGAGTACGGCATCACCGCGCGGAAGGGGATCACGCTGCTCCTCGGGGAAGCGGGCACGGGAAAGACGACACTGCTTCGCAAGGCCCTGACCCTCAAGGTACGCCCGGGCGACACGTCCAGCGAGGGGTGGGTCTACCTGAACAACCCGACGCTGTCCCGACACGAGTTCTTCGAGGTGCTGACGGCCGGCTTCGGGCTGGGCCCCGGCGCCCGGTCCTCGAAGGCCCAGTTGCTGCTCGAGCTCCAGGAACTCCTCGTGGACCGGCACGAGCGCGGACTGGTCAGCGCGCTCATCGTGGACGAAGCCCAGGCCCTTCCGCATCACCTGCTCGAGGAACTTCGGCTGCTGGCGAACATCGAGTCGGACACCGACAAGCTGCTGCCGTTGGTGCTGGCCGGCCAGCCGGAGTTCGCCGAACGCCTGAACGGGCCGGGACTCAGCCAGTTCAAGCAGCGCATCGCGCTCCGCTGCCGCCTGAATCCCCTGACGCTTCGGGAAACCGCCGCGTACATCGCCGCGAGGCTGGGGTTGGCGGGCGGTGATCCGGCAAGTATCTTCACTCGCGATGCGGTGGTCGCCGTGCACGAGGCCTCGGGAGGCATCCCACGGACCATCAGCGTGCTGTGCGACAACGCTCTCCTGGCCGGCTTCGCCGATGATTGGCGTCCCGTGGATGCCGACACGGTCCGGGAGGTGTGCGCCGACTTCGACCTGCGTCCCCCCCGGTCCGCGCTTCCCCCGGCACGTCCCTCCGCCGTTGCCTCGCGGTGACCGCGAGGCCGCTTCCTCCTATTCAATTCGGGATCGGCGTCACCCACAAATCGGGATACCCCTCTCATCCGGCACCGCGGCCCGCGTGGTGAAATCGTCTGTCCTTAACACGCGCAACCTGGCCCGCGCGTAACACCGACCGCCGCAACGCGAGCGGTGAGTTTGCACGTCAATCGACACCGCTATGCGCTCAAACGCCACACTTCCCTCCTCGCTCCCGTTGGCATTCCTGCTGCCACTCGTGTTGCCGGTGGCGCTCGCAGCGTCGCCGCAGACGGCGGGCGTGCGGCCGACCGCGGGGCCGGACTTGCCGCAGTCAGCCGGTGGGCGGTCGCCGGGGGCACCGGCGAGTGCGGCCGACGCTTCACCCGCCCCGATGATCGCCCCGGAGCGCGCCACGGGTGGGCCCGACTACCGGATCGGGGCCGACGACCAGCTCGCCATCACGGTCCTGCAGGCTCCTGAGTTGAATACGACCGCGCGCGTTTCCGAACAGGGCGCGATTTCGCTGCCCCTTCTCGGCTCGGTCCGCGCGGGCGGACTCACCACGCTGGAGCTCGAACACGCGATCGAGGAGCAATACGCGCAGAAGTACATCAAGAACCCGGAGGTGACCGTCCAGGTCACCGACCTGCGCAGCCACCCCGTGTCCGTGGTCGGGGCCGTCCGGCGCCCGGGCATCCTGCAGGTGCGTGGTTCGACGACGCTGCTCGAGGTGCTGTCCCTGGCTGGCGGCGTGGCGGACGACGCCGGCGACGCGGTGGTCGTCCTGCGCAAGGGCCCAAGCGAGGTGTCGTCCACCGAGGTGAAGCTCAAGGCGCTGATGGAGCTGCGCGACCCGCGCCTCAACGTGGCGATTCACCCGGGCGATGTCGTCAACGTGCGTGGCGCGGACGTGATCTACGTCGTAGGGGCCGTGAAGAAGCCGGGCGCCTACGCCATGCCGGGCAATGACCGCGTGACGGTGCTTCGTGCCCTCGCGCTCGGCGAAGGGCTGACGCCGTTAGCCTCTCACAACGACGCACTCGTCGTGCGAACGGTCGAAGGCCGGCGCGTCGAGATACCGGTGGACCTCGGCGCGGTGCTGAGGGGGAAGGCCCAGGACGTTCCCCTCGAGGCGCACGACGTCCTCTTCGTTCCAATCAGCGGCAGCAAGGCGGTTGCACGAGTGGCACTCGAGGCCTTCGTGCGGGTCATCAGCTGGCGGCCGTTCTGACGTTTCCCCATTCGACCCGTTTTTGACCGATCGGTCGCCCCTATGACTCGAGTTGCACGTGCGTTGAAAAAGTCCGGGACCTCCAATGGGCGAGCGGCCGCTGGCGAACAGGGCCCCGCGCAGGCCGAGCCCACTCCCCCGCTCCACCACGGGCCTTCGGTCCCGTGGGAGCTTCACGACCCCCCATCGGGACGCGACAAGCGCGCGACCGGCCCCGCGCGGGGCCGGCGAGAGCTCATGATCCCGCCTCGCCGTGACGCGATCCGCGCCGGCGGAGGGGGTGGGGGCGGAATGATTGGCGGGCCAAGGAGAACCACCGCGACGCCGCCCGAGCCCTCACCACTCGTGCATTACTGGGAGATTGCGAGGCGGCGCTGGCGCGCCGGACTGCTGCTGCTCCTCGTGGTGGTAGCCGGCGTGGCCGCCGGCGCGTTGCTCGAGCCGCCCGTGTATCGCGCGAGCGGTCTCCTCGAGATCCGCCGCGAGAGTGCCGCCGCCGTTCCCGTCGACTCGCTCTTCACCTCCGAGAAGGTGGCGAGCGACGACCTCGAAACGCAGTACGGCATCCTCAGGAGCCAGGCGCTTGCCCAGCGCGTCGTGTCGGCCGTCGCCCTGTACCGCGCCAGCCGGGGAACGCCGGAGGGCTCGGCCCGCGCGACGGCGGACTCCGACGCCGTTGCCACCGGGGGTGCGCCCGTTCCGGGTGGGCAGCCCGATGCTCCGAGCCAGGCGGCAATCGAGAGGTTCAGGCAGGGCCTGGTGGTGAACCCGCAAAAGGGCAGCCGTCTCGTGGAAGTGGCCTTCACCGCCTCCAGTCCCCGCCTCGCGGCGTTCACCGTGAACTCCGCGCTCGACAACTACCTGCAGCTTCGTATGGAGGAGGCCGACCGCAGCGCCAGGTGGCTCGAGCAGCAGCTGCACACGGCGCAGCGGCGGCTGGAGGAGTCCGAGCGGCAGCTGCAGACCTACATCACGCGGCACGGGCTCCAGGCGGTGGAAACCGGAAAGGGTGAAACCGCCGAACTCGCGAACGGCCGGCTGCAGGCGCTTCACTCGGCCCTTGCCGAAGCGCAGGCCGAACGCATCGAAAAGCAATCGGCCAGCGCGGAGTCCAGCCTTCCGGCCGCCGCCCGCGAACAGGACAGCCCGGTGGTCCAGAACCTGAGCGTCCGCCTGGCCGACCTTCGCCGCGAGCACGCGAAGCTGTCCTCTACCTTCAAGGAGGACTACCCCGCCGTCAAGACCGTTAACGACCAGATTGCCCAACTGGAGCGTACCCTGGCCGAGGAGAGCCAGCTGGTCGTGACCCGCGGACAGCGCGAGTACCGCGCCGCCCTCAGGAAGGAAGCGCTACTGCGAAAGGCGCTCGACGAGCAGAACTCCATCGTCCAGGGCCTCGCGCGGGGCGGCGGGGAACACAGCGGCTACCAGGCCCTCAAGCGTGAGCTCGTGACCAACCAGGAGCAGTTCTCGCTGCTCAACCAGAAGCTGAAGGAAGTCAGCATCTCGGCCGCGTTGAAGGCCGCCAACGTAGGCATCGTCGACCGCGCCCGGCCCTCCTTCCAGCCGTACGGCACCCCGCTGCCGGTCACCCTCGTGCTCGCCACCATCGTCGGCCTGATCGTCGCCGCCGGCGGGATGCTCCTGCGCGATCACCTCGACACGAGCGTGAGGACTGCGGCGGACGTGCAGACGTATCTGGGCGTGCGGCCGCTTGGCGCCATCCCGGCGGTTGGGGCCGGCGAGGTCCCGCGGGTTTCCGCCGGCTCCCTGGTGGGGACCCGGCACTGGCGTCCGCGCATCGACGGCCGCGGCGACCTGCAGTCTCCCCTGGGAGAGGCCTTCGCCACCTTGCGCAACGCAATGCTGCTGCAGGACGGCGGCGGCGACTCGCGGGTCCTCCTGGTGACCAGCGCTCAGTCGGAGGAAGGCAAGACCACCGTCTCGATCAACCTCGCGCTGTCTCTCGCCCGCCTGAGTTACCGAGTGCTCCTCGTTGACGGCAACATGCGGTATCCCTGCGTGCAGCGAGCCCTCGGTCTTCCCGACAAGCCGGGCCTCGTCGAGTACCCTCTCGAAGGGGGCCGACTGGCGCACGCTGGTCCACCGCCAGGTGGAGCCAAACCTCGATGTCCTGGGCGGCGACGAGCCGCAGACGAGTCCGGCCGACCTGCTGTCGCTGCCCTGGATGGGACAACTGCTCGACGCCGCGTCGCGGGAGTACGACTTCGTGATCGTGGACTCGCCGGCGATGCTGTCGCACCCGGCAGACGTCCACTCGCTTGCAGCGGTCGTGGACAACGTGCTGTTCACCATCAGGCAAGGGTTCACGCCCCGCGAGGCCGTCTCGCTGGCCCTTTCACAACTCGACCGGGTCAGCGGGGTCGTGCTGAACCGGCTTACGGGCGATCTTGCGTTCCGTGAAGGGAACTCGCGAGCGACGCCCGCGCCGGAGTCGTCCTAGATTCCGCCGCCCGGAACGGCAACCTCTAGTCAACGTAGTCCTCGAAGGCGCAGAAGAGAGAACTTCCATGTGGTCGTGGCTGTCAGCAAAGAGATCGTCGGATCGGGTGCAGGACGCTTCCCCGCGGGCTGGCGTCGAAGGGAATGGCGCGGTGTCGCGGCTCCGGGAGGCGCTGCCGCGGATCTCCGCCGAGTTCGAGCGCGCCCGGCGCTACGAGCGGTCGGTGACGGTGGTGGTCTTCGCCCGACCGGCTTCGGGTGGAACCAACGGTGGCAACGGCCACCAGGCGTCCGCCGCCGATGCCCGGTCGCTGGCTGGCGTGCTGGCCTCCGCGACCCGGGAAATCGACCTCGTGATTTGCGAGACCCAGTGCTGCGTCGTGATGATGCCGGAGATTGGAACCGAGGACGGCAGGAGGGCCGTTCGGCGCATGCGCGAGCTCTGTGCCCATCGCCTCGAGACGCCGGTCGCGGCCGGGATCGCCGTCTTTCCAGAGGACGGCTGGTTGTTCCTGGACCTCGTGGACGTCGCGCGGCGCGAGGCCCGGACATCCGACGACGATCGTGCGGCCGCAAAGGAAGAACGGTCCGGCGACCGCGAGCCGGTGAGGGCCTCGATGAGGGTGGAACGCGCCCACGGGGCGTAACAGCGGTCACTTCCCAAGGTGAAAGAGATGGCGATATCCACCCATACCCCCATCTGGACGTCCTTCGACGTCTTTCGGCGCCGCGCGTTCGCCGAGCGCCAGGCGCGACGACGCGAACGTCTGTGGTACGAGCCGACGAAGCGGGCCCTGGATTTGGCCGTGTGTCTTGCCGTCCTGCCGCTGGTGCTGCCGGTGGTCGTCCTGTGCGCGCTCGTGATCCGGATCGAGTCGCCCGGAGCCCCCGCCCTCTTCCGCCAGGAACGTACCGGGAAGGGTGGCCGCCGGTTCCGTATGTACAAGCTCCGGACGATGGTGCCGAACGCGCAGGAGTTGAAGGCGCGCTACATGCACCTCAACGAGCACCGTTACCCTGACTTCAAGATCACCAACGACCCGCGGGTGACTCGCTGTGGTCGAATCCTGCGAAAGACCAGCCTCGACGAGCTGCCGCAGCTTTTCAACGTCATCCTCGGCGACATGTCGCTCGTCGGTCCTCGACCGACGTCCTTTGGTGCCGAGACTTACCGCCTCTGGCACACCGCCCGTCTCGAGGTGAAACCAGGCCTCACCGGGCTCTGGCAGGTCTCGGGACGCGCCGATCTCGAGTTCGACGACAGGCTCCGGCTGGACATCAGCTACATCCGGAACCGAAGCGTGCGGCTGGATGTCGAGATCCTGCTCCGCACCGTGACCGCCGTGCTCTCCACGCGAGGGGCCAACTGACATGACCGGCCTGGCGACCTGGACGTTCTGGATCTCGGTGGCCCTCCTCGCGTTCGTCTACGCGGGCTTCCCGCTGCTCGTCGCGGCGGTTGGGCGGTTCCGTCGGCGGGTGGTGCAGACCGCGGACGTGACGCCGACCGTCAGTCTGGTCATCGCCGCGTACGACGAGGAAGCCGTCATCGGCGACCGGCTCGAGAACGCGCTCTCGCTCGACTATCCCGCCTCACGGCTCGAGATCCTCGTCGCCGCGGACGGATGCTCAGACGGAACAGAGGCCATCGTCGAGCGTTACGCCCACCGCGGCGTCCGTCTCCTCTCGCTGCCGCGGCAAGGAAAGATCCGGGCGCTCAACGCCGCCGCGGCGCAGGCGACCGGGGAGCTGCTCGTCTTCTCCGACGCCAACATCATGTGCCACCCCGGGGCGCTGCGGGCCCTGGCGCGCAACTTCGCCGACCCCACCGTGGGCGGCGTCGCCGGGCGGACCGCTTATCGCCTGGAGAAAGGCAGTGAGTCCAGCAGCCAGGGCGAGAGCCTCTACTGGGACTACGACACGCGGCTGAAGCAGCTCGAAAGCCAGACGGGCAGCATCGTGTCGGCCCACGGCGGGCTCTACGCCGTGCGACGCAGCCTGTACCGGCCGGTCAGCGACTCGGCCGTCACGGATGATTTCGCGATTTCTACCGAGGTGGTGGCGCAGGGATATCGCCTGGTGTTCGAGCCGGCCGCCCTCGCCAGCGAGGTGGCCGTCCCCGAGGCCGGACGGGAGTTCCGTCGCCGGGTTCGTCTCATGACGCGCGGCCTGCGCGGCGTGGTGCTGCGCCGGCGCCTGCTCAATCCGTTCCGCTTCGGCTTCTACGCGGTCGTCCTCTTCTCGCACAAGGTGCTCCGACGGTTGGCCCTCTTCCCGTTGGCGCTGATCGCGGGGAGCAGCCTGTATCTGGCGTCCACGCACTGGTTCTACTTCGCCGCCGCGGCTGCGCAGGTTCTCTTCTACGTCCTTGCCGTCCTCGGACTCCTGCTCCGCCGCACGCCCGCCGGCCGCGTGAAGCCGGTCTACATCCCGTTCTACTACTGCATGGCCAACCTGGCGGCCGGCGTGGCGCTGCTGCAACTGCTGGCGGGACGCCGGATTCGAGTTGTGGCAACCGCAGCGCCACCCGGCCGCCGCCGGCGATGGTGGGGCACGGCGATGAGCACCGCTGCAGCGCAGGCGCGGGCCGAGTTGATACAGGAAACGCCGGGCGTCCAAGCCCGATGGCCCGGTTTCGAGTTGCCGGGCCAGGTCCGGATACGGCTCGAGGGCGCCGACGCGCGCGCGAGCGCCGTCGTCGGCGTCCAGCTTGGCCTCGAGCCGCACCCTCTCTCCGGCGAGGCGGACATCACCATCCGCTTCGTGGACCGGTTGCCGCTGGCCGAGCCTGTCCGGTACGTCGGGCTCGAGGCCGGGTTCTCGGGTGACGCTTTCCTGGTCCTGCGCGGCAAGCACAAGCAGCATGCCCGCGTGCAGGTGCCCCTCGACGAGGCCGGCGGCGCCTGCGTGATCACCTGCGAGCGGGGCGTGTCCACCGTTCCCCTCCTGCTCGCAATCGTGAACCTGACGGTCCTCGCCAAGGGCAGTCTCGCCGTGCACGGCTCGGCCTTTCGGCACGGCGGCCGCGGCGTGCTCGTCACCGGCTGGGCGAAGGGCGGCAAGACGGAGGCGCTGCTCGGGTTCGCGGCTCACGGGGCGGCGTACGTCGGCGACGAGTGGATCTACCTCGACGGCCATGGCATGCGCGGCATTCCCGAACCGATCCGGCTATGGGATTGGCACCTGCAGCAGGTGCCGTCCTGCTGGGAGAAGCTGCCCCGCCGGCGGCGCGCAAGCCTTCTCGCGCTGCGGCGCACGTCTGCCCTGCTGTCGTGGGTGGGCAGGCGCGTCCGACGCGCCGCGCGGTGGACCGACCGCGCCGGCGCGCTTCTGGACAGCCAGCGCTACGCCCACCTCTCGCCGCGCGTTCTCTTCGGTGCCGGGGACGACGGCGAGGCGCCGGTCGACCTGGTTTTCCTCGTGACGACGCGCGCCGGCGGCCCCATTCGCGTCGAGCCTGCCGATCCCGGCGACGTGGCGCAGCGGATGGCGATCTCCGACGACGAAGAGCGCGCGCCGCTCATGGCGTTCTACCGGCGGTTTCGCTTCGCGTTCCCCGACCGTCGAAACGACCTGCTGGAGCAGGCCGGCCAGACCGAACGCGATCGACTGCGCCAGTTTCTCCGGGGGAAGGAGTGTTATCTCGTGAGCCACCCCTATCCCCCGTCGATTCCCGACCTGTACGCCGCCCTGCTGCCCGTTGTCGCGCACCGGGATCGCGGGCGCCCCGAGCTGCATTGGAGCACCGACACCCGATGAACCTCCTGATCCTGAGCCCTATCGACTCCAGCGCCCTCGACCGCCTCGGTCGACACCACGATGTGGTCGATGCCACCCGGGCGCCGGCCTCCGCCCTGCCGTCGCTTGTTGCCGACCGGGAGGTCTTCATCTTCCGCAGCGGCGTAGACATCACCGCCGGCCTGATGGGCCGCGCGCCGCAACTCAAGGCGCTCGTGCGCGGAGGGTCCGGATTCGACAACGTGGATCTCGACTACGTGTCCAGCAGGGGCCTGCAGTTCATCCGCATCCCGGAGCCGGGCGCGCGTGCCGTCGCAGAACTGACCTTCGGCCTCATGCTCGCACTCGCGCGCAACATCGTGCGGGCGGACGGCCTCTGGCGGCAGGGCCGGTGGGTGAAGCACGAGATGACCGGGTACACCCTCCGGGGCAAGGTCCTCGGGATCGTGGGCGTTGGAAACATCGGGTCTGTCGTCGGCGAGCTCGGCGCCGCCTGGGGCATGCGTGTCATCGGGTGCCACGAGTCGCCCACGTCCGCCCTCACGGCGGCCCTGCTCGAGAAGGGCATCCGGCTCGCGCCCTTCGACGAGGTGGTGTCGGGTTCCGACTTCCTGACGCTGCATGTCCCGCTCACGGCGCGGACGCGGCACATCGTGGACGCCGGCGTCCTCGCTCGCATGAAGGCGGGATCGTTCCTGCTCAACCTCTCGCGCGGCGGCGTCGTTGACGAGGCCGCGCTGCGCGCAGAGCTGCTCGCGGGGACGCGGGTGATCGGCGCGGCCCTCGACGTCCACGAGGCGGAGGGTGAAGGCCGCGTGTCCCCGCTGGCCGACCTCCCGAACGTGGTGCTCACGCCACACATCGGCGCGAGCGCTTTCGATACCCAGCGCGAGATCGGAGAACGGATCGTCTCCATCGTCGAGACTCTCGACGCCGACGCACGCGGGGAGGCTGCGACTCCCCTCCCGGTGGCGGAGTTCTCGTGCCTCCCCGTTGCACCTGGAGCCGGACTATGAAGAAGACCAAGCGGCTGCGCGAGATGCTCTATTCGCCACGGCTCGAGTTCCTGATGGAGGCGCACAACGGCTTGAGCGCCAGGATTGCCGAGGAAGCGGGTTTCGCCGGGATCTGGGGCAGCGGCCTTTCCATTTCCGCCTCGCTGGGCGTGCGTGACAGCAACGAGGCGAGCTGGACGCAGGTGCTGGAGGTCGTCGAATTCATGTCCGACGCGACCTCGGTGCCGATCCTGCTCGACGCGGACACCGGGTATGGCAACTTCAACAACGCGCGCCGCCTGGTCCGCAAGCTCGAGCAGCGCGGCGTGGCGGGCATGTGCGTCGAGGACAAGCTCTTTCCGAAGACCAACTCGTTCCTGGCCACCGAGCGGCAGCCGCTCGCGTCGGTCGACGAGTTCGTGGGGAAGATCAAGGCCAGCAAGGACACCCAGCGCGACCCCGACTTCTGCGTGGTGGCCCGTGTGGAGGCGTTCATCGC
The DNA here is from genome assembly GCA_963744445.1 of uncultured Acidobacteriota bacterium. Taxonomy (GTDB): domain Bacteria; phylum Acidobacteriota; class Vicinamibacteria; order Vicinamibacterales; family Fen-181; genus CAVUTP01. The sequence goes on along the minus strand of CAVUTP010000002.1, from coordinate 241,148 downwards.
CGGTTACGGCCTCGACGAGGCGCTGCGACGCGCGCACGCCTACGAGGACGCCGGCGCGGACGCCGTGCTGATCCACAGCAAGCGCTCCGATGCGTCCGAGATCATGGACTTCATGGAGCGATGGGACGGCTGCCCGGTCGTGATCGTGCCGACCAAGTACTACGAAACCCCGACCGAGGCGTTCGAGGCCGCCGGAATCGGCCTGGTGATCTGGGCCAATCACCTGATGCGGGCGTCGATCGCCGCGATGCAGGGCACCGCGGCCACCATCCGCGAGCAGCGATCCCTCGTTGACGTCGAGCCCGTCGTGGCGCCGCTTGCCGAGGTCTTCCGGCTCCAGGACGAGGAGGAGCTCTCTGCGGCCGAGCGGCGGTACCTGCCTGGAGGCACGCCGCCGCCCCCACACGCGAGCCCGTCGCCGGCCGCCCTCTCTGGCGTAGACGAGTCCGTCGCCGTGGCCGCCCGCGCCCCCGAGAGGGCGGAAAGGGCCTGAGGCGCGATGAACAACGGCACCATCGACGCCGAGCGCCCGGCCGCGGTCGTCATCGGGCTGGACTGCATCACCGGCCTGCAGACCGCGAGGATCTTGGCACGGCACGGCATCCCGGTGATTGCGATGGCGGCGAACGCCCGCCACTACTGCTGCCGCACGCGGGTGGCGGCGAGCGTGATCCCCGTGGACACCGCCAGCGAGGTGATGATCGAGGCCTTGGAACGCCTGGGCCCGTCCCTGACGCGACGTGCCGTGCTCTACCCGTGCACCGACGGAGCCGTCCTGCAGCTGGCCCGGCACCGGGCACGGGTCGCGCACTGGTTCCACGTTGCGTTGCCCGACTCGGACGTCGTCGAGATGTTGATGGACAAGAACCGCTTCTCGGCGTTTGCCGGGACGGCGGGGCTCCCCATCCCTCGCACCTGCCGGCTCACCAACCGGTCGGACGCGAAGCGGGCGGCGGCGGAGCTGCTCTTCCCGTGCGTGATCAAGCCACCCGTCAAGTCACTCTTCTGGGTGCAACACACCGCTGCCAAGGCGTTTCGCGTGGATACGGCGGCGGAACTGCTTGACGTCTACGACCGGTGCGCGACCTGGGCGGAAAATCTGATCGCGCAGCAGTGGGTCGAGGGCCCCGACTCGGCGCTCTACTCCTGCAACTGCTACTACGACCGCGGCGGGAAGCCCGTCGTGACCTTCGTCGCCCGCAAGCTGCGGCAGTGGCCCCCGGGCACCGGGACCAGTTGCCTCGGCGAGGAGTGCCGCAACGACACCGTCCTCGACCTGACGCGCCGCGCGTTCGATGCGGCGGGGTTCCACGGCCTCGGCTACCTCGAGGTGAAACGGGACGTTCGCACTGGCGAACACTTCGTGATCGAGGCCAACGTCGGCCGTCCAACGGGCCGATCGGCCATTGCCGAGGCGGGCGGCGTGGAGTTGACCTACACGATGTACTGCGACCTGCTCGGGCTGCCGTTGCCCGGCAACCTCGAGCAGCGTTACGGCGACGCGAAATGGATCTTCTGGCGACAGGACGCGCGATCGGCCTTCCATTACTGGCGCCGGGGCGAGCTGTCGCTCGCCAGCTGGGCGCGCAGCTGGATGGGCCACACGACCGACGCCGTGTTTTCCTGGCACGACCCCGCGCCGTTCGTAGCGGACCTGGCGCAGGGGCTGATACCCGGACGCCGGCGCCGGCGTCGCGACAACCACTCCCCGTCGAGGGCTCACGTCCTTCAGCCGGAGGTTCTTGGAACAAAACGGGGTTGAACGGGGGCATGGCGCGTGATGGATAGCAGGAACGGGAAGAAGACGTGGGTTCCCGGTCTCCGGGGGGGACTTCGGGTGACCGCCGCGCTGGCGTGGATCGCCGCTGCGGCGTTCGAGGGCCAGGCCCAGACGCCGGTGACGGCGGGGTACCGGGACTTCTCTTACGGGTCGTCCGCGATCTCGACACCGGCGGGTGAGAAACCCGAGAGCAAACTCTGGTGGAACGACGGTGCCTGGTGGGGCTGCCTCTTCTCCGCCGGCGCGAACGCGTATCGCATCCATGAATTCGACGCTCAAAGTCAAGCCTGGCGGGACACCGGCACCACCATCGACAACCGGACGAATTCCAAGGCCGACGTGCTCTGGGACCTGCCGAGCGGGCACCTGTAAGTCGTCTCGCATGTATTCACGACCAACGGCCAGGCGACCTCCTCCTTCGAGTGGAGCCGGTTCTACAGGTACACGTTACGACGCCGCGAGACGGGAGTACACCCTGGATGCGGGTTTCCCGGTGGCGATCACGAAGGGCAAAGCCGAGGCCCTGACCATCGCGAAGGACAGTACGCAGCGGCTCTGGGTGACGTACGTGGAAGGCGGGAAGGTAAAAGTCAACTGGACGCGCGCGCACGACTTGGATTGGGGCGAGCCGGTGGATCTGCCCGTGTCCGCCGCGAGCGCGATCACTGTCGACACCGACGACATCTCCGCGATCGTTGCCTTCGGGGGCAGCAATGTCGGGATCGCGTGGAGCAACCAGCGGGCCGACGAGATGTACTTCGCGGTTCACCGCGACGCGGACGCGCCGCAGGTGTGGCAGCCTGTCGAGCGCATCGTGCCGGGGCCGGGGTGCAGCGGTGCGTGCGCCGACGATCACGTCAACCTCAAGGCCGACGGGCAGGGGCGGGTGTTCGTCGCCTCCAAGACATCGCTGAACAGGAGCACCGACCCACTTGTGCTGCTGTCCGTTCGCTCTGGCACGGGGCCCGGCTCGTGGGCGAGCTATCCCGTCGGCTCCGCGCGCGATCACCACACCCGACCCATCGTTCTGCTTGACGAGGAGAACAACCGGGTCTACGTCCTGGCGACGTCGGGGGAGAACGGCGGCGCCATCTACCTGAAGAGCGCGCCCCTGGACGACATCTCGTTCGCATCCGGGCTCGGGGAGCCGTTTATCAAGAGCGGCACCGACACCACGGTGAACAACGTCACCTCCACGAAGCAGAACATCGACAGCACGACCGGCCTGCTGGCGCTCGCGTGCGACGGGGTCACGCGCGTCTACCTGCACAACTACCGGAGCCTCGGCGCAGGCGCCAGCCCCCCGGCGGCGCCCACCGGCCTCGCGGCAGCTGCCGTCTCGAGCACCCGCGTGGACTTGAGCTGGACAGACGCCTCGACCAACGAGGACGAGTTCTCAATCGAGCGTGCCACCGGGAGCGGTGCGTTCTCGGCCCTCGGAACGGGCGACCGGGACGTCACCTCCTTCAGTGACACCACGACGGCCGCGGGGACGACTTACAGCTACCGGGTCCGGGCGCGGAACGCGGCCGGCTTCTCCGAGTACTCGAACACCGCCACGGTGACAACGCCGGCGCCGGTGGTCACGGCGCCAGCCGCGCCGACCGGCCTGACGGCGACGGCCGTGTCGAGCACGCGGGTGAACCTCTCGTGGACCGACGCCTCGACCAACGAGGACGAGTTCCGCATCGAGCGGGCGGCCGCCGGCGGATCGTTCACCGAGCTGGTCATTGTGCCGGCGAACTTCACGACTTACGCCGACACGACGGTGGCGGCAACATCCTCCTACACCTACCGGGTGCGAAGCCGCAACACCGCGGGCTTCTCTGCGTACTCCAACACGGCAAGCGTGACGACTCCCGGGGACTCTGGCGGTGGGGGCGTGTCGTCGCCCATCAGGGTCGCCACCTTCGAGGCGGGGGCCCTGACCGGCACCGACGGCGTCGAGAGAATCGTGGGCACCGTGTTGCTCGAGACGGCGTCGCCGCTGAAGGGCCGCTACTCGGCCAGGATCCCCAACGTCGGCTCGTCCAACCTGGACACGCGCTTCACGGCGACCGACGATTTGTACGTCTCCCTCTACATCCGACTCAACGCCTTGCCCGCGTCGGACGTGCGGCTGGTCGTGCTCTCCAACGCCGGAACGAGCGTGGGCAACCTGCTCGTCCGAACCAGCGGTGTCGTTCGGCTGCGCGCGGGGAGTACCACGGTGGGCGTGGACTCCGCGCCGCTCCAGGTCGGGCAGCTCTATCGCCTCGGGATTCGCCAGAAGAAAGGCACCTCCGGCAACGCCGTTCTCGAGGCGTACGTCGCGGCAGGCGACGCCGCATTCGGCGCGCCGTTCGCCTCGACGGTGGCGGGCACGTGGACGACCGGCGCGGACCGGCTCAGCGTCGGTGCGACGACCACGACTCCGGTTGATGTGGTCGTGGACGACCTGCGGCTCGATGCCGCGGTGATGCCAGGACCGTCAGGTCAGTAACTTCCGGCGGGAGCGGCAACGAGCGCTGATTCGCGCTCGTTGCCGTCACACAGTGGACAGCGATGGCTCTCGCAGACACGACGGATCGCATCGGAATCGGGCCGTGGCCCCGCCGACTTGGGCTGGCCGTGCTCGTTCTCGCCGGCCTTGGACTCCTCGCAGGTCTCGCCCTGCTCGTGGGGCCCGTCCCGACCCTTGCGTTCGTCCTGGCCCTCACGGGCTCCGTGGCGTTGCTGGTGCGGCCAGAAGCGGCAACGCTCTTCACCGCCTTTCTCCTCTACATCAACTTCCCAGCGATCCTGACGAAGGAGGTTGGGCTGCCCGCCCTGGTCGCCGGCGGCTTCATCCTCTTGCTTGCCTTTCCCCTCGCGCACGCGGTGGTACTCCGGAGGGAGCGATTCAGGGTTGATGCGACCTTTGGCCTGATGCTGGCCTTCCTCGGTTTCCTGCTGCTGTCCTCCCTGGCCGCCGTCGACACGGACGTCGCGATGGATCGCGTCTGGCAATACGTGGCCGAAGGACTTCTCCTGTACTGGCTCGTGGTCAACGTCGTTCGCGACCTCCCGACGCTGCGGAAGCTTTTCTGGGCGCTGTTGACCGCCGGCGCGCTGGTCGCAGCGCTCTCGCTGTACCAGGAAATCACCGGCGCCTACCAGCAGGAATTCGGCGGCCTCGCCCACCGGCGGATCATCGAGACCGGCGACGGCGAACCTGTACAGGACGTGGGCCGGCAACGCCGGGCGCAGGGCCCGGTGGACGAGCCGAACCGCTTCGCGCAGATTCTCGTCGTCCTGTTGCCCCTGGCCTGCTTCCTGTACAGGACTGCCCCCTCGCCCGAGCAGAAGTTCTCGGCTGGTGTGCTCGGGGCATTCGCCCTGACGGGGATCGCGCTGACGCTCTCGCGAGGGGGCTTGATCACCGTCGGCCTGATGGCGGTGGCCATGGTGTTCTTCGGTTGGATGCGCGCGAGGCACCTGGTGGCGGGCACCCTTGCGCTCTTCGCAATCGTTCCGCTGTTCTCACCCCCCTTCCTGGACCGGATCACCAGCATCGTGGACGCCCGGCACCTGTTGGGCGAGAGCCAGATGGCACAGCAGCAGGCCGACGGGGCGATCCGGGGCCGCACGACCGAGATGCTCGCGGCGCTCTACGTGTTCCGCGACCACCCCCTGGTCGGCGTGGGGCCGGGACAGTTCTCCCGGTTCTACTTCACCGACTACGCGCGGAGGGCGGACATCAAGTTCCGCGACATCAGCGTGCCGCGTCGCGCGCACAGCCTCTACCTGGAGTTGGGGGCCGAGCACGGCGCCCTCGGGCTCGGGGCTTTTCTCGCCATCGTAGGGCTGCTGATGCGGCGGCTCTGGCGGGCCAGGCGCGCGTGGCAGGGCAGGAGCGAGGAGGCCGTGGATCTCTCCACCGCGCTGTGGCTCAGCCTTTTCGGGTATCTGAGCACGGGGATCTTCCTGCATCTGTCCTACCAGCGGTATTACTGGTTCCTGCTCGCTATTGCGAGCGCCGGCGCACACGTTCTTCAGGAGCGGCGGCTTCCGGCAGCGAAGGAGGAGCGACCATGGCGTCGATCGCACTGATAGGGCCCGACGGGGCCGGCAAGACCACCCTCACACGCATGCTCGCGGAGTCGGGCCTCCTGCGGTTCAAGCCGATCTACATGGGGATCGACGTCCGCGCGAGCAACGTCGTCCTACCCTCCTCCCGTCTCGCCGAGAAGATCAAGTCGCGCCTGGGCCGGCGCCGCGGGATGCCTGGCGCCGGTGCGAACTCCGCCACCCGGCAAGGACGACGTCTTCGCCACACCGGGTGGGTGGCGGCGCGCCTCGTCAATCGCCTCGCCGACGAGTGGTATCGACAGTCGGTGTCCTGGTGGTACCAGGGCCTGGGATACACGGTCCTCTACGATTGGCACTTCGTCTTCGACTTCACGCTCGAAGTGGCCGGCGCAACGAACGAGACGGTGGACCGTCGGATCCACCGCTGGTGTCTTCGCCATCTCTATCCGAGGCCTGGCCTGGTGATCTTCCTCGACGCCCCCGGCAGCCTGCTCTTTGCCAGGAAGGGAGAATTGGGGCCGGAGGAACTCGAGCGACGACGACAGGCCTTCCTGGAGGTCGGGCGCGGCGTGCCGGGGTTCGTCCGCGTGGACGCGACCCGCCCGTTGCCCGAGGTCTACTCCGAGGTTGTTGGATGCATCCTGCGGTCGCTACCCCGGCGGGGCCGCCCTGAGCCGGGGGAGGCGACACGATGACCGGGCCGCTGCGCATCCTGATGTACCACCGCATCCTGGAATGGAGTGCTGGAGCGCGTTGCAGCCCGTCGGTCGTCAGCGCGACGCCGGCGGCATTCCGGGACCAGATGCGCTACGTTGCGAGGCATTTCCGGGTGCTCGCGATAGACGAGGTGATTGCAGCCCAGGCCACAGGGCGCTCGCTCCCCCCGCGCTCGCTCGTCATCACTTTCGACGACGGGTGCCGGGATTTCGGGGAGGTGGCGTGGCCAATCCTGCGTGAACACCGGCTTCCCGCCACCGTGTTCGTGCCGACGGCCTATCCCGGCTCTCCAGGCCGCAGCTTCTGGTGGGACCGGCTGCATGCGGCGGTCGCATCCACCCGCCGGACCGGCGTGGATTCGCCGTACGGCAGTCTTCCGCTTGGCGATCCGCGCGGGCGGCGTGCGGCCCTCCGCGCACTCCAACGCCTCGTCAAGACGCTGCCGCACTCCGACGCGATGCGCTTCGTGGACGCCGTGTGCGCCAGCCTTGGGGATGAGGACCCGCCCCCTGCCGACGTACTCGACTGGGACCACCTCCGTGCACTGGCAGCGGACGGCGTCACGGTCGCGCCCCACACGCGGACCCATCCGGCGTTGACGCGGCTCTCCACCGACGAGGCCCGAACGGAAATCCGGCAGTCCGCAGAGGACGTGCGGCGCGAGATGGGCCGGCCCTGCCCGCCAGTGTTCGCTTACCCATTCGGCGACCACGACGACCGGATCGTCGGCATCGTGCGGGAGGCGGGGTTTGCGGTTGCGCTGACGTGCCGCGACGGACTGACCCGGCTTCCCGGAGACGACCCGCTTCGGCTCCGGCGAACCGGCATTACGACCCGGACGAGCCCGGTGCTCTTCAGGGGCCGGCTGACCTCCACCGGCGCCTACCTGGACCAGTGGCGGCACCGGCACCAGGGGCGGCGGCTCGCAGGCGGCCCCATGCCTCGCGACCGCGCGGAGGCTCACCCGCCCCTCAAGGTCGCGTATGTCATGTCGCGCTTCCCGAAGCTCTCCGAGACGTTCGTGCTCAACGAGCTGGTGACATGCGCAGCGCAGGGCGTCCCGGTCGAAGTCTACCCGCTGCTGCGCGAGCGGCAGGCGGCCGGGCACCCCGAAGTGGAGGAATGGGTGCGCCGTGCCCACTTCCACCCGTTCCTGTCGGCGGCGATCCTGCGTGCCAACGCCGCGTGGCTCCGCGAGCAGCCAGGTGCCTACGTCCGGCTGCTCTGGGAGGTGCTCCGCAAGACGTGGGGGAGCCCCAATTTCTTCGTGGGGGCCCTGGGCATCTTCCCCAAGACGGCAATGGTCGCGCGGAGGATGCGCGAGCAGGGCGTGACGCACGTCCATGCGCATTTCGCCAATCACCCGGCACTCGCCGCCTTCATTGTCCACCGCCTGACGGGAATCCCCTTCAGCTTCACCGCGCACGGCTCCGACCTGCACGTGGATCGGCGAATGCTGGACACCAAGGTGGCCGCGTCGGCCTTCACCGTCACGGTGTCCGAGTTCAACCGTGAGGTCATCGTCCGCGAGTGCGGCGAGCAGGTCAGAAGCAAGGTGCACGTCGTCCACTGCGGCGTGGACCCGGACGTGTTCGTCCCGGGACGGCGCTCCGAATCACGCGGAGACCGGTTCCAGCTTGTCTGCGTGGCGTCATTCGAGGCCGTGAAGGGGCACCGGTTCCTGATCGAGGCATGCGGCCTGCTGAAGGCGCGCGGCGTGCCTTTCGACTGTCATCTGGTCGGCGAGGGGCCGCTGCGGGCCGACGTCGAACGCCGCGTGGCGCTCGCGGGGCTTGGACGGGAGATCCACCTGCACGGGGGGCTCCCGCGGCCGGCCGTCGCGGCGCTCCTGTCCCGTGCCGACGCGGCCGTGCTGGCCAGCCATCCGACGCCTCGGGGGAAGCGCGAGGGAATCCCGGTGGCGCTGATGGAAGCCATGGCGGCAGGGCTGCCCGTGGTTGCCACGGCAATCAGCGGGATTCCCGAGCTGGTTCAGGCCGGGCTGACCGGCTTCCTGGTTCCATCCGGCGAACCGGTCGCGCTCGCCGACGCTTTCGCACGCCTCGCGGCGGATCCAACGCTCCGCGCGCGCATGGGAAGCGCCGGCCGGGCGAGGGTGACGCGCCTGTTCAATCTGCGAACGAACACGCTCCATCTCCTGGAGTTGTTCTCGATGGGCCGGGCGGACGCCCGGCAAGACGACGATGCGGCGGCAACTCGACCGGCGTTGGCCAGCTGAGGGAGGAGGACGCGTGCACGGTGAGGTCGGCGGCGCGGACACACCGGTTCCCACGGAACGAACGGGCGAGCGGGCGCGTGACGCGCAACCCGCGGAGGCCCGCCAGTACATCCGGGGGTCGAGCCTGCTGCTCGCCGGCCGGGTCATCTCGGTACTCCTCAATTTCGTGGTGCAGGTGCTCACGGTTCGGTATCTCTCGAAGGGCGACTACGGCGCGTTCGCTTACGGGACTGGCGTGGCGTCGCTTGGCGCGAGCGTGGTGCTCGTCGGCCTGGGCAAGGCGCTTCCGCGGCTGGTGCCGATCTACAACGAACGCCACGATCACGGCCGCGCCTTCGGCGCGATCGTCCTCGCGGTGGGCACCATCTCGCTCCTGGGGTTGGCCCTCGTCGTGGGGCTGTACCTGCTCCAGGACGTCGTTGCCGGGGGCGCCCACGTCGATCCGGCCGCCCTCGCCGCGCTGCTCATCCTGATCGCCCTGGCCCCTCTCGACGGGTTGGACAACCTGTTGCAGCAGATCGCGGCGGTGTTCTGCCCCGCGCGGACCATCTTCTTCCGGCGGCACCTGCTCGGCCCCGGGCTCAAGCTTGCCGCCATCCTGCTGGTGATCGCGGCGTCCGGCGACGTGTACCTGCTGGCCTACGGCTACCTGCTCGGGAGCGTGACGGGAGTGTCGATCCTGGTCCTGCTGCTCGTCCAAACGTGGAGACGGCAGGGCCTGCTCCGTTACCTCCGGCCGGCCAACCTGCGCTTCCCCTTCCGCGAGGTCTTCGGCTTCAGTCTCCCGCTTCTTTCGACGGACTTGTCGGTGGCGCTGCGGACGTCGTTCATGGTGATCATGCTCGAGTATTTCTGGACTCCGCCGGCGGTCGCCGACTACCGGGCGGTGCTTCCCGTTGCACACCTCAACATGGTCGTTTTCGAGGCGTTCTCTTTTCTGTTCGTCCCGCTCGCCTCGCGGATGTTCGCACGCAACGACCGGCAGGGCATCGGCGAGCTCTACTGGCGCACGTCCCTCTGGATCGCGGTCCTGACGTTCCCGGTGTTTGCCGCCACCTGCCTGCTCGCCCCGACGCTCACCGTCCTGTTCTTCGGCGAACGCTACGCGCAGGCCGCGACGATCCTCGCCATCCTCGCGGCCGGCCACTACTTCAACGCGGCGCTGGGATTCAACGCGGCGACGCTGCGAGTACACGGGAAGGTCGGGATCATCGTCGTCACCGACATCGTGACGGCGGCTGCGGCCGTGGCGCTCGGATGGGTCCTCATCCAACGGTACGGCGCGACGGGCGCGGCCATCGCCACGACCGGAACACTGGTCCTCCAGAACGTGTTCAACCACGTCGGCCTGTTGGTCGGGCGGACCGGCATCCGCCTGCTCTCCTGGCAGTACGCGCGGGTCTATGTCCTGATTGGGCTGGTGTCGGCGGCACTCGGAGGCGTCGAATGGCTGCTGAGCCCGCCGGACTGGGTGGCGATCGTCCTGGCGGCTGCGGCGAGCCTCGCGATCGTGTGGACAACCCGCCACTCGGTGGACACGAAGGCCACGTTCCCGGAGTTGCTGAAGATCCCGGCCGTGCGGTGGCTGCTGGCGTGACGGGCGGGACGCCGGCGTCGTTACACAAGAGTCGTTGACGTACGAAATCTGCCAGCGGATGCCGCCGGGCTTCCACCCGTACTCGCACTTTCGGCGGCGACCACGACCGTTCCCCCGAGGTCAGCTGCAGAATTCGTATCTCACCCTCCATTTTGGCACCCGCCTCTGGTGCTCTGGCGGCTGCCGTCGCCTGTTTGGGCGGATTATGGTGAGCGAGGTACCCGGCCCGGATTTCGCACAACCGCCCGGCATCGAGACGAGCAGCGGCAGTGGCGTGTCCCGCCGTCTGATCCTCGCGTCTCGAACACATCAACAACCATCCTTCGCACCGCGCAGAGGGGCCAGCCGTCACCTCGACCCGCTCGTGTTCCCGACGCGGCAACCCGATTGGTTGTGAACATTTTGGAGAACGTTTGATGAGAGCAGCCACGACGGTGACGATCGCCCGACTGACACTCGCCGCCCTCGCCCTCGGTCCCGCCCTCGCCTTGCTGGACGCGCAGAGCGTGCCGGCGCCGCCGATCAACGTGCGGGTGGAGGGAACGCCGCCGGCAGCTTCCGGCACGGCGGTCTGGATCACCAAGGACGAGCTGATGTCCCGGGCGACATCGGGGACCGCGTGGAATACCGTGTTGTCGGATGCCAACCGCACCAGTACGCCGAACGTCGGGGACCAGGACTCGAAGCACGACATCTACACGCTGGCGTCGGCCCTCGTCTGCGTCCGGACCGGGCAGCTCTGCTCGAAGGCCCGCTCGGCCGTCCTCAGCGCCATCGGAACCGAGGGGAACGAGCGGTGGCTGGCCATCTCCCGCAACATGACGGCGTACATCATCGCCGCCGACCTGCTGAACCTGCGTTCCGACGGCAACAGCGGGAGCGAGGGAACGCGGGTCGAACAGTGGATTCGCAGCTTCCTCACGCGCCAGCTGCCGGACAACAACTCCGGGACGCCGCGGATGATCGCGCCATTCCACTCGGGCAGCAATGCCGCGGCCCAGGAAGGCCTGGTTTACGCGGCGGCCGGCGCCTACCTTCGTGACAGGACGGTGCTGGCGCGGGCGTGGGACGCATTCCGCACGTTTGCGGGCGACCCGGGCGCGCCAGACCGGGAGCGCATCGACCTGGCGACGGGCGTGGACTCGGGCTGGGCAGCGAACACTTCTGCCCCGCGTGCCATCAACCCGGAGGGCACGACCAAGCAGGTCCCCTCCGGCTTGCCGGGCGCGGGCTCGGTGCGCCGGATCGACGGGGCGATCATCAACGACATGCGCCGCGGCGGCGACTACCAGTGGCCCCCCGTGTTCACGCAGTACCCCTGGACGGGGCTCGCCGGGGTCATCCCGGCCGCGGTGGTGCTCGAGCGCGCCGGCTTTCCGGCCCTTGCCGTGGCGAATCGAGCCGTCCTCCGGTCGGTCGACTATCTCTGGTTCCTCCGCAGCAACACGGGCAGCACGACGTGGTTCGACGGGACGCGAGGCAGCGAGGTCGTGCAGCTCGTGAACCACTACTACAACACCTCGTATGTTGTGAACCACCCGGTGGTCGCGGGCATGACGGTGGGTTACACCGACTGGACGCACCCGTCCAACTAGGGCGCTGCGATCAGGCGTCAATCCGCGCTACTTGCTCGACCTGATGGGACGGTTGTCGGCGTCGTACCTCGCGAACCGGGTCGCGCTCCCGGCCCGTCCTTGCGGCGACGTTCGCATGCACCGGCAGCACCCGCAGGTTGTAGCGGAGGCGGTACAGGAGGTACGGCGCGATCCTCCGCCACCCGGGGCGAAACATGCGGCCGGAGGTGTACACCGTGTGGTTCGGATCGCGCGAGTAGGCGACGCGCCCCACGTGGCGCTGGAACGCGGGGCCGACGTTCATCTCGTCGGCCAGCAGGCCCCGTTCGTACAGATCGAGCATCACGCTTCGACGGACGGCGTAGTTGCTCCCGCGCGTCGTCGGGATGCCCAGGGCGGTTCGCTTGAACCACCGCGTGGAGTGGTGGAGGGCGAACCGCACCTGGATCGAAACGGCGTCCGTGAAGTCGTAGTACGCCACGTGAGTGTAGGCTGCCGTCGCCCCGCCCCGCAGTTGCGCGGCGTACCAGTCGATGAGCGGCGCGGGGTGCGGGATCCGGCAGTCGGCGTCGAACAGCACGACCTGTTCGGAGGCCGCCGCGCGGACTCCAGGGATGCGGGCGGAAAACCCCGGGGCTTCCCCGGGTTTGCGAATATCCGGCACCGCGAGGACCCTCGCCCCCAGGGCTTCGAGGGTCTTGATCTCGGCGGGCGGCGAATCCTCGGGGAAGTTGTTCACGACGAGGATGACTTCGAGGGTGCCTGCGCCGTCGTATCGTCCGACGTCGCTCAGCACGCGCTGCACGTTGCGCAGGTCGCCGCGCGCATTCACCGGGACAACGACCGACGCGGCGGGTGCCAGGCCGTCGGCCGGGCGAAGCGCGTTGAGCCGGGCCGCGAGACCTTGCAGGTCGACCGGAGCAAAGGTCATCGTGGGATTGTCCTGCCCGAATTTCATCGCTCTTCCCCCCGCTCGCCGCCGCGGCGCCAACACATCATTTCAGCATGCGGGAAGCTCCAGTCCATGGGAGCTGTCTCGCCTTTCGGGTGGGACAGGTCTCCCAGATTCCTTTGGGATCGCGGAGCCGCGGAAGTCTGGTAAGCCCCCGCTCTCCACGACCACACAACCCACGTGGACGCACCGCTGCTCGCCCTTTCGCCGGCTTGCGGAGCGGATTGAGGGCAAGACGGATGGTCTTGCAGGTCACCTGATCACGTGCATCTCAATCGGACCGGCGGCACGGTTCACAAACGCGCCAGACGGGTCGGAGTCCGGCGTGCGGTTCCCGGGCGGGCGGCGATACAGGATTCGGCCGTGCAGCTTGTCGGCCTCCGTTGGACGGTCCCAGATGCGGGACTTCATGCACGAGGGCAGCGGGACGGCGTCGTACCCACCGGGGTGGAAATAGCCGAGCGCGTGCGCCAGCTCGTGGCTCACCACCGAGCGGTCGCGGCGGTCGGCGTCGTGGACCTGGACGTGACCCTTGACCATGATCCGGCCGTCGTTCGTCCCCGCAACGAGCCGCGTGCCGTACGTGACACCGCTCCCTTCCGGCCAGAGCAGGCCGCTCTTCACGTAGGCAAAGCTGATGACTCCCGACTGGAGATCGCCGGTCGTCACAATCGAGCCAGGCACGTGCGTCCGCACCTCGAGGGGAGCCTGGATGACGCCGCCCGTGTACTCCGCGAGGTCGCGCGCGATCACCTCCCTCACGTTGTCCATGAACGACGCCGGCGCCGGGAGGTCGGTTGCCCGGATGCGGGTGCACAGCGGCATGCCGTGGTTCTGCACCTCGCACGCGAACTCCTCGGCCCAGGCCTCGATGACCGGCTGCTCGACCCAACGCACGGTTCCCCCGAACTGCCGCCGGAACACGTAGTCGAAAAAGGGGAGGTCGAATCCCTTCCCCTCCGGCAGGAGGTCGGTGCCGGCCGCCTTGTCACTGTCTGCCTGGACGTTCGTCTGCCTGGTCCAGTAACCCGCTCGCGACAACGTAAGGACCGCATCCGCGGGCGGCAGCGGCAGTGAATAGTTGCCGTCGGCGGCGCTCGTCGTTTCGGCCTCCGGGCCGTACCCGTACCGAGCACGCCAGGCACCCCGATGCCGTCCACGGCGTCCGTCGCGCGACCGCAGAGGGCGGCCCACGCGCGCCGCAGCCGGAAGTCCATCCGGACGTCGCCGCTGGTGATCGTGCCCGACAAGGAAGCGGCTTCGTAGCCCTCCCTGGTACAGAACACCGTCAGTCCGCCGGCCACGCCATCGATCCGGTACATGCCCGACGCGTCGGTCGTCGCTCGTCGGCCCGCATAGGCTCCATCCGCTACCCGCACCTCCACGCCGGACAGTAGCGTACCGGTTTCGCTCGCGACGGTGCCGAACAGCGCATAGAGGACCGGAGTGGGACTGGTGGGCTGCTCGTCCTCGCCGCAGCCGGTGAGGACGCAGGCGGCAAGGACCAGGCACAGCGCGCGGGGCGTGAACAACGAGATCATGCGGCACCTGGCGGAAACCGATCGGTCCGGGCTCGCCACGGCCTGAGGCGTTGCAAACGGAAGGGCTGGAGGAAGTCTACCCCTCGAACCGCCCGGCCTCAAGGCCGTCCGCCGGGCGTGTCCGCCGGGCGCGAGTGAGGATGCGGGACTCACCGGCGGCATCAGCACGGTCAGGATCACCCGTGCCGGGCCCGCTTACGCCTGGGGCGGCGGAACGGTCGACCCGTTTGTCGATATCTTCCTGCGGCCAAACCCTGCCGAGGGTCGGAACATCTCTTGCCTCTAATCAGGCACGGTAACGTCGAGTCGTGAACTGATCTGGAGGAGAAGAGGATGATTGGACGAGCACAGAGGATTCTGTTCGCGTTTCTCGCGGCGGTGACCCTTGCCGTTGTCGTACCGTCTGCTCGGGCCGGCGTACAGGACGGGCTGGTGAATGTCGCCATCGGTGAAGTGACGATACTCCGCGATGTCAAGGTCGATGTCGCCGCCCCGGTTGCGGCAAACCTATGCGGCATACGGATCGATGCGGTCGCTGGCCTCGGCCGTGCCGTGGATCGAAGCGGCAGAACCGAAACCGTATGCGCGACGAAACAGGGCCTCCTGACCCTGCGTCAGAACTAGCCGTCTGGACGCGCGAATAGGGGTTGGCTCGGGGAACGGCGGCCGCTTGATGGGGCACACTGCCTCGGGATTGAGGCCGGTGGGCTGCGGTAAGATGGCCGCAGGCCGTCAGGTAGATTGTCCCCGTCCGGAGGAACGAGATGATTTCCCCGCGCACGACCATCGTTGCCGTCAGCACTGTCATCGGGCTGGTTGCTGTCACCGGGGCGAGCTCGCAGCAGCGGGCGACGCAGCCGAGCGATCCGGTTGCTCAGGAGATTCGCGACCTTAGATTCGCCATGGAACGGGCGTCGGCCGTGTCAGTGCAAGTGGGCCTGTTGGGCCAACGGGCGACCGCCGCGCAGGGCAGGATTTCTTCAATCAGCTCGGAGCTCGCCGATGTGCGCTCGCAGTTGGCGCGAGCATCCGCCGAGATGGTCCGACACAACGCCGTCGTAGCCGAGTTCGAGCGGGCCGCGGCGGCCGCGAGGGCTCCCAGTGGGGTGCAGTATCCCGGGTTTGCCTCATCAACCGAGGCGCGAGCGCAGTGGGAAGGCCAGCGGCAATTGGAGCACGTCCTTCGGCAGCGCGAGTCTGAACTGACGGCCGCGCTCAACCGCGAGCAGGCGCTGTGGAACCAACTTGCGGCGAAGCTGGAAGCCCTGGAGCGTTCGGTGGGAGGCCAGCGTTAATCAACGCCGTGACTTGTCCAAGACGAGGGCCATCAGTCGCTGCAATCGAATCTGACCACGCGACCGGCCACTGGAACCCTTCGACCCGATCGCCCGTCCGCCAGTCGGTATGCAGGGGCTCATCGCCCAGATGCAGGAGCGGCTGGCCGACCTGAAGCGAACCGCCATGCAGCTTGAAGGCCGTGAAAAGGCGGGGCATCGTCGCCACAATTCTGAATCCTGCGGGCCCGCGAGAATGCGACTCGCCAATCCGTGAGCGAAGACACGCTGAACGTCCACATGAGGCGCTATGGAAGGTGACCGCGTGATTGCGGCGCTCGTTGAGCTTGTCGAGGCGCTCGACCGACGTGTTCCGCACGTTGAGCGGCTGGGCGAGGCCCGGATTGCCAGCGAGGCGGCAAAGCTCAAACAGAGGGCGATGAGGCGGATTGACGAACTGCGATCCGCCGCGACGCACGACGAGTAGGCGGACGGTCAAATCCCCCCGGGCAAGCCGGGTCGCCGCCCCTACGTCCTCGAACTCATGCTCCGACGAGCGAGGAGAACCAGTCGCTCGGCGCGGATTCACGAGGTGTTCCCGCCGTGCGGCACAGGCGTGGCGCCGGTGCTTTGTCGCCGGTAAATTTGTCCTACGTTTGTCCGAGGCCCCGAAGCGATCATTAGCCTCGTGGACAACGCGCCAACCAGCTGTACAGCAAAAAAGCCCGGACACCCGGGCTTCGTTGCGACATTTTGAATGGTCGGGGCGAGTGGATTCGAACCACCGACCCCTCGGTCCCGAACCGAGTGCTCTACCAGGCTGAGCCACGCCCCGACGCCGACAGAATCGTTATCTTACCTCAACGTCCCGCTCGAGGCCAAGCCCTTTCACGTGCTCGAGCGCATCGTGCGCGGTCATGTCGGACTGCAGCGGCGTCACCGACACGTAGCCCGCCCGGATCGCCTCGTAGTCCGACGCGCCGTTCGGGATCCACTCGTCCTGCCCTTCCCCGATCCAGTAGTAGGGCCGGCCGCGCGGATCGTGCCGCTCGGTCACCGTCGTCGCGTGGTTGCGCTTGCCCTGCACCGTCAGCCGAACGCCCTTCGGATGCGTCCGCGGCACGTTCACGTTGAGGAACGTCCGGCCCGGCAGCCCCGACCGCAGCACGGCCTCGGCCACCTCGCGCGCCGCACGCGCCGCGTCGGCGAAGTCCCACTCGCCCGGCCCCTGCTGCAGCGACACCGCAATCGCCGGCACGCCGAGCAGCGCCCCTTCCAGCGCGCCCGACACCGTCCCCGAGTACGTCACGTCGTCGCCGACGTTCAGGCCCTTGTTGATGCCCGATACCACGAGGTCCGGCAGGCCCTTCAGCACCGCCGCCACGGCGATGTTCACGCAGTCGGTCGGCGTGCCGTCCACGCGCGTACGTCGAGCCGCTGATGTGCTCGAGCCGCAGCGGGTGATGCAGCGTCAGCGCGTGGCCGATCGCGCTCGCCTCGCGTGTCGGCGCGAGCACCGTCACCTCTCCAAGCCCTCGAGCGCCTCCGCCAAGGCCTTCAGCCCCGCCGAACGCACACCGTCGTCGTTGGTGACCAGGATTCGCGTCATCGTGTTCATTGCCGGCAAGACCGCGCACACCTCAAACGTCCAGTATACGGTGTCCGGCGGAGACTCCGCTCCGACCCCGGTTTCCGGATCACGAACTCGTAACAGGAATCCCGGCCGGGCGGAATGGGGTCGGACTGGATCTTCGTCAGTGGCCTTCGCGGGCGGGATCGCGGATGAGCGACGAACAGCAGGACCGTGGCGACGAGCGAGAGCGCCGCGCCCAGCGCGAACGCGGCCGGCGCGCCGGCCAGCTTCCAGACGATGCCGAACCCGACGCTGGCGAGCAGCGCGCCGACGCCAAGCGCCGCGTTGTAGAGGCCGAAGGCCGTGCCGCGCAGGCCGGACGGGGCGAGGTCGGCGATCAGCGCCTTCTCCGCTCCCTCCGTCAGGCCGAAGTAGAGGCCGTAGAGCAGGAACCACGCCACCAGCGCCGCGGCCGACGGCTCGTCGCGAAGCCCGCGTAGACCAGGGCGTAGACGATCCAGCCGGCGCCGATCACCACGCGCCGGCCCACCACGTCGGACCGAATCCCGCCCCACACCGACATCACCGCCTTGACGACGTGCAGCAGGGCCCACAGCAGCGGGATCAACGCGGGGCTCACCCCTGCGTCGGTCAGGCGAAGCAGGAGAAACGCATCCGCCGAGTTGCCGAGCGTGAAGACGCAGCAGCACGCCCAGCACCACGAAGTAGGAACGCGGCAGGTCGCGCCAGTCCGCCTTCGCTCCGAACTCGACGGTCCCCGGGCCTCGGCGTGGAGCCGGCACTCCTCGTGGCGGCGGGCGGGTCGGGTGGCACCTTCAGCAGCATCCAGACCGCCGCGGCCCCGGGACGATCGTGAGCGCAAACAGCAGCCGGTACTCGCCCGGGCCAGGCGAGCAGGAACAGCGACGCGAGCACCGGGCCCGCGATCGCGCCCGTGTGGTCCATCGCGCGGTGGAAGCCGAAGACCCGCCCGCGCGTGGCCGGCGTCGCGCCGCCGCGAGGAGCGCGTCGCGAGGCGCGCCGCGGATGCCCTTCCCCACGCGGTCCACGAACCGGACCGCGAACAGCTGCGGCCACGACGTGACCAGCGGCAACGAGCGGCCGGACGGCCGACGAGAGGCCGTAGCCGGCGACAACGATCGGCTTGCGGACGTTCCAGCGGTCCGACAGCCGGCCGGAGATGATCTTGAGCAGGCTGTTCGCCGCCTCGGCGAAGCCCTCGATGATGCCGAGCGAGACGGCGCCGGCGCCGAGCACGCGCGTCAGGTAGATCGGCAGCAGCGGGTAGATCGCCTCGCTCGCGGTGTCGGTGCAGCAGGCTGGCGAGGCCGAGCAGCCAGACGGGACGCGGAAGGCCGAATGGCGCGGTCCCCTTCTCCAGGGGCGCGGGGCGTGTGGTGCGCATAGGCCGGCGGGCTCGTACACCGTAGTAGTGGCTAGTTGGCTGGTGGCTGCCCGCATTATTCACGAACGCTGCGCGTTGCACGCAGCGTCGACACGGGTCACCAGGCGCGAGCGACGACCGGCCTCCCTGCGTCAGTGCTGGTAGCGGCGCCCGGCCACCGCGCGCGACCCGGCCTGCCGGGACGGCTGCCGGCGTGGACCCGCGGTACCCGCGACCACCTCGGGGCGGCGCGGCGCGGAAGCCGGCGCCTCATGGCGGGCGGTCACCAGCGGCCGGCTGCCCAGGAGCAGCCAGCCCCCGGGCGTCGTTCCATAAGCGATCAGCACCAGCACGTGCCCGGTGACGCCAATCCCGCCGGTCACGAGCCAGAACCAGCCGGGGCCCGCAAGCAGCGAGACGATCGCGGCGGGGACCATCGCGAGCGCGACGTCCACGGCCGCCGCGGCGGCCCGACGCCAGACCCGGCCCGTCGGCCTCATGGGCGGCGCCGGCACGGCAAGCGTCAGCCGGGGCTGCTCCGCCTCCGCAGGGGCCGGCCCAGGGGGCGCGGCCGGGGCGGCCGCCGTCCCCTCTTCCGGGAAGAGCGCCACGAATCGCCGGCAAACATCCTCGGGGTCCAAGCCCACGGCTTCCGCGTACGCGCGGACGAACGCACGCCGGAAGAGTCCGGACGGCCAGCGCGACAGATCGTTCCGCTCGAGCCCGGCGTACAGGGAAGCGGCGACCTTCGTCCGTTCCGCTATCTGCTCGAGGCTCAAGCCCCGCCGCTCTCGGGCCCGCCGCAGGTCAGGCCCGAAGGCCATCCGCTCCCTCATGCCTCCTCCTCGCGCCGGCTCTCGGCCAGCCACTGCTGGCTGACGACCCCGGCATCGAGGCGTACGTTTCCGCTGTGCTTGCGGTGCGCCCGGCGCCCCGCCACGATGACGGCCATGGCAGCGATAAGAATAAGGGCGGGCAACCAGTAGTTCAAGGGTTTGCAGCCGGGATGGGTGTTGACGGGATCAGCCGCGACGCGGCCAGCAGGAAGTATCGGCCGGGGTGGCCGGGCCGTCAAGCTGATCAGTGCTGGGGAGGGCTCGGGGCTGACGGCGGTCGGTCCTGGCACACCGTTCGCACCGCAACCGTGCGGAGGCCCCCAAATGCGAACATGGTCGCTCACCGGCGTGATGGTGCTGCTTGCGGCCGCGTCGATGCCAAGCGCGTCTGCTCAGACCTATACCCGCCCGACGCCTTACCCCGAAGCCACGGCCGCCGGCCGCGACTGGTACACTTCGCGCCAGCCGCTCTACATCTCCGGCAGCCTCTACTACCCCGTGGGCGCCGAGCGCCACTTCAACGGGGACGTGATGGTCGAGAGCGGCACGATCGACGACATCCCGATCTACGCCGACACCTCCGTGGAGCCGTACAGCGAGTTCCTCGTGCCGACCGGCCGCGGGCTCGTGCAGCCCTACGAGCGCCGGCGCGAAGGCGAGCTGGCAGGCACCACCGGGAGCCATGCCCCGTCTTTCCCCGTCCAATCCCCCGCGGAAGAAGGCGTGGCGCCCGGTCAGCCCTGGCCCGGCCAGCCCAGGCAGCCGGTCGCGCCTCGCACGGAAGGCGCAACAGAGCAGCCGGCGCCGCCGGCGGAACATCAGGAAGCCCCGGGACGCCTCGTGACCGCACGCCCGCCACAGAACAACCGCGGCATCTGGATACGCTACCAGGGCAGCCGGTGGGACAGCGCGGGCGAGGCGGTGGAGCGCGACGCCTCGTTCACCCGGGTGGGAGAGTATCGCGGCTTCCCGGTCTACAGCCGCGCCGGCGCCGGGCAGGAGATCTTCATCCCGACGCGGGACGACATGCTCGCACCGTACCGGAAGGCGAACTGAGATTCGCGCGGTCAGGGAACAAGGGAACAACTGTCGACTTGCCAAAATGCTCCCTGGTGAGTCGCCACCTTGCTCCCTGACGCTCCGTCACGCCTTCAGGAAGATCCGCCGCCGGTACATGACCCACAGCACCACGAACAGGAAGGCGAGGTGCGAGAGGGCGAACAGCAGCGACGAGTTTTTCGGCGCGGCAAGGGGCGCGTACCATCCCGAATACAGGTAGCCTTGCAGCGACACCTGCTTGCCCGCCGCGTCCGTCAGCTTGATCAAGCCCATCGTCTTCGCGATGGCGCCCGACAGCACGAACAGCGTGATCGCGTTGACGCCCAGGATGACGAAGGGCTTCGTCCACCAGCGCCACCCTTTGACGTCCACGGCCCAGTAGCACACCGCGAGCGTCAACGCCGACGCCCCGCCGCAAAACGCCACGTAGGAGCTGGTCCACAGGTTCTTGTTGATCGGGAACGCGAGGTCCCACACGAGGCCGAGGGCAATGCCCGCGACGCCGGCCGCCGCGAGGACGCCGGCCCTCGTGCCGCCGGGCACGCTTGCCCGCATCCACAGCCCCACGAGGATCCCGAGAAGGGTCGTCGCCAGCGCCGGGGCGGTGCTGCCGAGACCCTCGGGGTCCCATCCCCGCTGCCGCCAGAGATGCTGCTGCCCGATGACCGCCCGGTCGATGAACGCCCCGAGATTCCCGTCGGCGGTCAGGTCGCCGGGCGCGTGGCCCGGCCACGGCACGAGCACCATGGCCGCCCAGTAGACGAGCACCAGGCCGGCCGCGACGGCCGCGATGCGAACCCCGTGGCGCCAGTCGTCGCGCTCCCCCGCCGGCAGCGTCCACCGGAAGACGGCGGCGGCCGCCAGGTAGCACACCGCGATGCGCATCAGGACCCCGGGAAGCCGCAGCGTGCCGAGGCGGAAGTACGGAAACGCCGCCAGCAGCAGGCCCAGGCCGGCGATCGTGGCGGCCCGCCGGAGAATCCGGCCCCACCCGCCCAGCGTGGACCTCGAGAGCGTCATCGAGACGCCGACGATGAACAGGAAGTAGGGAAAGATGAGGTCCGTCGGCGTCCAGCCGTTCCACTCGGCGTGCAGCAGGGGCGCGTACACGTTGCCCCAGTCCCCGGGATTGTTGACGATGACCATCGACGCCATCGTCAGGCCGCGGAACACGTCGAGCGAGACCAGGCGGCCGGCGACGGCGGGTGGCGCGGCGGGCGCGGAGGTAGTGCCCATGGCGGCAGAGATTAGCAGTATTCTGGATCGTCCCGCCAGCTTCTTTCAGCCTGCTGTGTTTGCACCCGCGGCCCGGGCGGACTATTAGTGGATCATGGCAACAACACTGGCCGAGCAGCTCGCGCAGCGCACCCGCGAGGGCGAGCTGTACGAGCGCTACAACGGCGACTGGACCCGCTGCTTCGCGTGCGGCCACCGCTGCCGCATCCCCAACGGCGCGGCCGGCGTGTGCAAGGTGCGCTTCAACCGCGACGGGCGGCTCCTCGTCCCGTGGGGCTACGTCGGCGGCGTGCAGTGCGACCCGATCGAGAAGAAGCCCTTCTTCCACGCCTGGCCGGGCTCGCTCGCCTACAGCTTCGGGATGCTGGGCTGCGACCTGCACTGCGGCTACTGTCAGAACTGGGTGACGTCGCAGGCGTTGCGCGACCCCCGCGCCACGCTCGACCTCCCGGACGGCCTCTCCGGAGGATCTGGTGGACGCGGCCCTCCGGCAGGGCGCGCGGGTCGTGGTCAGCACCTACAACGAGCCGCTGATCACGGCCGAGTGGGCGGTCGAGGTGTTCCGTCGGGCCCGCGCCGCGGGACTCGCGACGGGCTTCGTCTCGAACGGCAACGGCACGCCAGAGGTCATTGAATACCTCCGCCCGTGGGTCGACCTCTACAAGGTGGACCTCAAGGGCTTCGACGACCGGCACTACCGTCAGCTCGGCGGCCGCCTCGAGCCGATCCTCGACACGATCCGGCGGCTGCACGATTCGGGGCTCTGGCTGGAAATCGTGACGCTGCTCATCCCCGGCTTCAACGACTCCGACGACGAGCTCCGGCAACTGACCGCCTTCGTCGCCAGCGTGTCGCCCACCATCCCGTGGCACGTGACGGCCTACCACGAGGACTACAAGATGTCGGGCACGGGCGACACGACGGCCGCGATGCTGCTGCACGCCGCCGGAATCGGCCGTGCGGCCGGGCTGCAGTTCATCTATGCGGGCAACATCCCGGGCGGGGTCGGCGAGTGGGAGGACACGCGCTGCCCGTCCTGCGCGGCAACGCTCGTCGAGCGGCTCGGGTACCTCGTCAAAGCCGACCGCCTGTCGGACAGCGGACAGTGCCACTCGTGTGGCACGGCGATCCCGGGCCGATGGCAGTGAGCCCGGCAGTAGTGGCTCGTGGCAGTCAGCCACCAGCCGCCAGCAGCTCACTACCCCAGTCAGCCCCGCGCCCGCGATACAATTGACCGATGCCCGTGGATCTCGCTGGGCCGCCCGCTTCGCGCGCTGCGCGTGTCGGTCACCGACCGGTGCAACCTGCGCTGCCAGTACTGCATGCCCGAGGCGGAGTACATCTGGCTTCCCCGCCCGACGCTCCTTTCCTTCGAGGAGATCGCCACGCTCGTGGAGGTGTTCACGGGCCTCGGGGTGGACAAGGTCCGGCTGACCGGCGGCGAACCCCTCCTGCGACGCAACCTCCCCGAGCTCGTCCGGCAGCTGGCCGCAAACCCGAGGCTCACGGACCTGGCCCTGACCACCAACGGCGTGCTGCTCTCGGACCACGTGGAGGCCCTGCACGCTGCCGGCCTCGAGCCGGGTGACGATCAGCCTCGACACGCTTCGCCCCGATCGCTTCACCGCGCTCACCCGGATGTCGTCACACCCGCAAGTGATCGAGGCCGCGCGCCAGGCGGCCCGCGTCTTTGGCAGCCTGAAGATCGACGCCGTCGTGATGCGCGGCGTGAACGACGACGAGATGGCGGACCTGGTGGAGTTCGGCCGGTCGATTGGCGCCGAGGTGCGGTTCATCGAGTACATGGACGTCGGGGGCGCCACGCAGTGGTCGCACGAGAAGGTGGTGTCGCGCGCGGAAATGCTCGACCGCCTGCGCCGCCGGTACGGCACCGTGCAGCCGATCGAAGAGACGGCCTGGGCGCCCGCCGACCGCTTCCGCCTGCCCGACGGCACGGTGGTCGGCATCATCGCCTCCACCACGACCCCGTTCTGCCGCACCTGCGACCGCGCGCGTCTGACGGCCGACGGCGTGTGGTTCACCTGCCTCTACGCGACGAACGGCATCGACCTGCGGGGGCCGCTGCGGGCTGGCGCGAGCCGGCGAGGAGCTGGCGGCACGGCTGAAGGCCGCGTGGAGTGCCCGCGACGACCGCGGCGCGGAAGTTCGAGCGCGCCGAACGCGAGCGGCAGCCGCTGCTGGCGCGGCGACGACCTGAAGAAGCAGCCGCACCTGGAGATGCACACGCGGGGGGGATAGTAGCGTGCGCCCGGAATCCCGAATCCCGAATCCTGATTCCTAGCTCCTGGTCATCTCACGCAGCGCCGCGCAGACGGCGTCCATCTCGATTCGCAACCGCTCGAGCAGTGCAGGGGCCTCGGACAGTTCGCGGTTCCGGCCCGCGCGTTCCAGCGCGAAGGCTGCGGACACGCCGGCGGGCGCGCAGAAGTTGGCGACCGCCCCCTTGAGCGTGTGGGCCGCCCGCTGCACGGCGTCCGGATCCGGCCCGGCGACCGCATTCTCGAGGGTCTCGATCAACGCCTGCCCTTCGGCCACGAACAGCTCCGCCAGCTCCGCGAGCAGCTCGCGGTCCCCTTCGAGACGCGCCATCAATGCGGCCGCGTCCACGGCGGACCCGTGCAGCCGTTCAGCGCTCACCGATCGCCCTCCCCCGCCACACCGGGGCCCGCCGCCGCCAGCTCTTCGAGCTGAGGCCGCACCTCGCGCTCGTAGCACGAGGGGCAGATGCTGTGGCTGAAGCGCGCGGAACTGCGGTCGGTCACGTAGCTCTCGACCTGCTGCCAGTAGTTGCGGTCGTCGCGCACCCGCTTGCAGTACGCGCAGATGGGCAACAGGCCCTGCAGCAGCTTGACCTTCGAGAGCGCGTCCTCGAGCTCGCGCACGCGGTCGGCCAGGCTGACCTGGAGTTGAAGCACCCGCGCCCCCACGTGAAGACGCGCCCGAAGCTCCGCCTTGTCGAACGGCTTGACGATGTAGTCGTCCGCGCCTGCCTCGAGGCCGGCCACGACGTCGGCCCGCTCGGCGCGCGCCGTCAACAGGATGAAGTACACGGGAACCTGCGCCTCCAGCGCTCGCGTCCGCCGGCAGAGTTCGGGGCCGTCCAGGCCCGGCATCATCCAGTCGAGCACCGCCAGCTGCGGCGGGTGCTCCCCGGCCAGGGTCTCCCAGGCCTCGGCACCGTCGCGCGCCACGGTCACCTCGTACCCCCACTCCTCCAGCGTCCGCTCGAGCAGGCGCCGCGACACCACGTCGTCGTCGGCAATCAGGATCCTCATTGCTGGCTGGAACTCCTCCCCGGGGCCCGCATGCCCTATCCCCTTCTATCGGCTCGGGCGCAGACGTCCGGGATGGGACCGGCGCCATCATCGGTCAGCTTGCCGGCGATCGAAGGCCACGCGCCCTAAACTCGGACCGTCGCCCGGCCGATGAGAACAAACAGGGTCCGGTATGGGCCGGCGGAAGACCATGCACCTGGTGCTCGTAGACGACGAAGCGGCGATACTCGACGTGCTCGCGGCTGCCTGCACCGCGGACGGTCACACCGTCACCGGCGTTCCGGTCGTCGCAGGAGGCGCTCGCGTTACCTCCAGGCGAACAACACGGACCTGCTGATCACCGACATCGTGATGCCGCCGCCCGACGGCTTCCGCCTGGTGAGCGCCGCCCGCAAGGTCCAGCCCCACATGGGCGCCATCCTCGTCACCGGGTACACCCAGCGCTACTCCCTCGAGGACGTCCTGGCCTGCGGGGCGACCGACCTGCTCTTCAAGCCGTTCCGCCTGCACGAACTGCGCGCGCGGGTGCGCCTGGCCGAGGAGCGCCGCCGCATGATGCTCGAGCACCTGCAGCTGCTGCGCGACGCGCAGGTACCGGCGCAGAACGGATTGCGCCGCGAGTCCGACGAACTCCGCGCAGCCCTCGCCTCGGCCGGCGATCGCAAGCCCAAGTAAGGCCGGAGGCGACGGTCGCCGGCTTTCCAGCACCTCCCTCCGGCACCCCTGGCACTCCAGCACGGCACCTCCGGCACCTCCAGCACCTCCGGCACCTCCAGCACGACGCGGACGTCCCCCCCCGAGTGCCGTATAATGCGACGCGCGTCCCCATCGGACGAGAAACCCTGATGCGGATACCACTGGCTTCATTCGTCGCGCTCGCCCTGTCCTCGGTCCTCGTCGCCGCCGTCGATCCATCGGCCCCCACACCGTCGGGCGTTCAGGCCGCGCCCTCTGCCGGCGCAGCCGGGGAGGCGTCCGGCCCGTTCACCCTGGCCGTGCTGCGGAAGGACGGAGCGGTGATCCCGTTCGCCCACTTCGACGGCCGCAAGTGGTCCAACAGCTGGGTGGTTCCCACAAAGGCATTCGAGGTTCCCCTCTCGCTCGACGATGTTCCCGACCGCTGGTGGCCGCAGAAGAAGACGATCACGACCTGGACGGCGTGGCCGACCCAGCGCTCGAGCCGGCAGATTGAAACGCAGGGGCCCGTGCTCCTGCGGGCGCACTGCCAGCGGACGGTCGGCCTCCGCACCAACTGGCTGCCCAATGAGATCCCGCCGCCCGATGGGGTGCAGCCCTACCCCAAGGAAGGCGTGGCCACGGCGGGCGGTTCCGTGCTCGTGGAACCGGTCCAGCTGGTGTCCGACACGGCGCCGGAGTGGAAGATGGTTGCAGAAAATGTCAGCGAGGAAGTCACGGCCCGCGAGCTTGCCGCCGTGCGAAGCCTCGGGGCCGTCTGGACCCACCCCGTCCCGGAAGCGCAGCGCGCCAAGACGCCCTTCGAGCCCGAAGTCGTGCTGCGCAGCCACGACCGCGCCAGCGGCTGGGACGTCTACTACTTCGAGGGCGTGAAGCGGTACCCGTCCAAGCCGCGGCCCGGCGACACCCGCCGGGAAATCCGGGGCGCTCAGGTGTTCGTGCGGCCCGCTCCCGGGGCGACCGTGATCGTGCGGTCGCCGTCCGAGAGGGCGGCGGCTCAAGGCAAGGGATGCGAGCTGCTCTCCTTCGCGTCCGGGTGGCTGATGGTTTCGGCAGGCCGCAAGCCCGCTCTTCGGCTCTCGGTGGACATCACGGACTGCAACCGCGAGGGCCTCGTCTACACCCTGCCCCTCGGCGCCATCCGCCTGAACGGGCGGCTGGTCTGGATCATCCAGGTTTCGGGCTACGGCTACGAACGCTACGAGGTCGTCGAGATCCAGGACG
The DNA here is from genome assembly GCA_963744445.1 of uncultured Acidobacteriota bacterium. GTDB lineage: Bacteria > Acidobacteriota > Vicinamibacteria > Vicinamibacterales > Fen-181 > CAVUTP01. The sequence goes on along the minus strand of CAVUTP010000002.1, from coordinate 214,099 downwards.
GAAGCTGAAGATCCTGCTCGCGACGCCCGGCGGGGCCTGCGGGTAGGGTATCCAGCCTCGCTGAACCGCACTCAACGCACGGAGGAAACATGAAGCGCTGGGGCATCCGCGGAACGTGTGCGGTGGTGGCCGTCGTGTGGTCGGTGGCCGTCGCGGGCCCGGGGGCCAGAGCCCAAGCGCCGGCGCAGCGGCCGGCCGGAGGCCAGCCTCAGCGAGATACGCAGAAACCCCGCGAGGGCACCGGCGCCATTCGGGGCCAGGTCTTCGCCGCCGACGAGAACGCCCCGCTCCGCCGCGCCCGCGTCCGGCTGTCGTCGCCCGAAATGCAGATCACCGCGGATCGCGACGACCGACGTGGAGGGGCGCTTCGAGTTCAAGAAGCTGCCCGCGGCCCGCTTCAACCTCAACGCCAGCAAGGGCTCCTACATGGCGCTCGACTACGGCCAGCGGCGCCCCTTCGAGCGCGGCAAGCCCGTGGACCTCGGCCAGGGGCAGGTGCTCGAGAAGGTCAACTTCACGCTGCCCCGCGGCTGCGTGATCACCGGCCGCGTGACCGACGACCTCGGCGACCCGGTGGCCGACATCCAGGTCACCGCGATGCGGCAGCAGTACGTCGACGGCCGCCGCAACCGGCCCCGTTCGGCCGAAACGCGATGACCAACGACACCGGCGCTTACCGCATCTACGGCCTCCCGCCCGGGGACTTCTACGTCGGCACGGTGTTCTCGATGGCGCGGCGGCATGATGGGCGGTGCCGACAACGAGGAAGGCTTCGTCTACGCGCCGACCTACTACCCGGGCACCGCCAGCCTCACCGACGCCGGCGCGCGTCACCGTGAAGCTGGGCCAGGAGCGCGGCAACATCGACTTCACGCTTGTCTCCAGCCGCACCGCCTCGGTCTCCGGCACCGCGTTCAACTCAAACGGCTTCCCGGCTCTCGGCGCCAGCATCATGCTCAGCCAGACGGTCAGCGCCGGAGGTACCACGGCGGCATGGTGATGAGTCGATCGAGCATGTCCGGGTCGGGGGCCTCAGCGTGCAGGCCGGACGGCAGCTTCAAGATCACCGGGCTGGCGCCCGGCGAGTACGACTGCAGTTGTCGGTCAACAATTCGGAGACGGGCGAGGAAGAGGCCGCCAGCGTGCCGTCACCATGAACGGCGTGGACATCACCGGCGTCAGCCTCGTCGTCACGCCAGGTGCCACCCTCCGGGGCTCCATCGTCTCCGAGGGGAGCGCCGAGCCGGGCTTCGCGCCTCGCCTGCTCCGAGTGTCGGGCATGACGCCGCCGGGAACGCTTGGCGTCGTTCCGCCATGCGGACGTTCGGGACGCCAACCGTCGCGACGACTGGTCGTTCGAAGTCAAGGGCCTCGAAGGCCAGCGCATGCTCCGGCTCACCGGCCTGCCGGCGGATGGACGCTCAAGGGCATCTACCTGGACGGCCGCGACATCTCCGACACCGGGCTGGACTTCCACGACGACGTCCAGGGTGTCCAGTTCGTCGTGACGAACCTGTTACACGCGTGGTCGGAACCGTGGCCGATGCCCGCGGCCAGACGGCCCGCGAGTACACCGTGCTGGTCTTCGCCGAAGACTCCGTCGCTGGGTGCCGCTCTCCCGGTTCCGCGCCATCGCAAGGCCGGATCAGAACGGGGAATTCAAGGCGGAGAAGCTGCCCCCGGGCAACTACCTCGCGATCGCGCTGGAGTACCTGGACGAGAGCGATTCGACCGACCCGGACTTCCTCGCGCGCGTCCGCGACCTCGCCACGCGCTTCGGCCTGGGCGAGGCAGAGACGAAGACGCTGCGCTGAAGCTGGTCGTGCTCGAACAGAACTAGTGGCCTGTGGTCAGGGGTCATGGGGTCAGGACGTCACACCGTCACGCGTGACAGCGCGAGGCGCTGTCCACTGATCACTCGCCACTGGCCGCTGATCCCGTCAGGCCGAGGCGGCCCGGCCCGCTTCGCGCAGCGCGCGGCGGACCGTCAGCCCGCGGCGGAACAGCAGCCCCACGCCGAGCGCGGTCCACGCCAGGATGCGCGCCTTGCGGACGAGCGCGAGCGTCACCAGGGAGGCGGCCATCAGGCCAAGCGGCCGCGCGAGCAGGACGTTGCCGGCCTCGTCCACTCCGAAGCGCATCGGGATGAACTTGAACAGCACGTTGATGACGCGGCCCGTGGACTCCACCACGAGAGCGGCGGCGGGCGTCACGCCCGACGGGTCCACCAGGGCCAGCGTCAGGTAGACCTCCGCCACGCCGGCCAGGTGAAAGGCCGCCTCGTACAGCGCCAGCGGCCCCAGGTGGCGCCGGTTGCGCGACGTGAACGCAGTTACGCTGTCCTCGAAGCGCAGCACCCGGTCCATACGCGCGTGCAGCCAGCCCCATCGCAAGCCGCGCGCGTCCAGCCAGGCGATCGTCCCGGTGAACGGCCGCACGCGCGCCCGGAGCACCAGGTAGCCCACCGCCACCACCAGCCCCATGCCGGCGAGCGCGCCCACGCTCGCCACCCACAGGAACTCGGCAGACCGTGAACGCGACCAGGAAGACCACGGCCCCCAGGCCGATCATCAGCGCCACGCTGACGGTGTAGATGATGTTCTCGACGACGATGGCCGGCAGCGCGGAGGGCAGCGGGACGCGGTGGCGCACGAAGACCGCCTTGGCCGGCTCGCTCAGGACGTTGCCAGCGGCGTCAGGTTGCCGAGCGCGTCCCCCATCACCGTCGCGGTGAACGCGTCGACGAACCGCAGCCGCGGCTCTCCCTCGACGCAGCGCATCCACGCGAGCGACCGCACCGCCATCCGGAGGCCCGACAGCGCGAGCATTCCGGCGAAACCCGGCGATGCCCACCGCCGGACGCGCGCCGCGATTTCCGCCAGCCCCACGCTCCGCAGCGTGTAGGCGAACAGCGCGAGGCACGCGACGGCGACGATGAGCGTCACGACCGTCGCGCTCTTCTGGTGCCGCGGCGCGAGGGTTGGAGAAGGGGTGGTCAAGGGGAGAGATTGTATCAGGTGATAGAATGACGCCGCCTTTTTCCAGGCCCGCGGGGAGCGGGCCGCATGTTCGTGCCGCAGGCACGACGGAGGACACCGATGAATCGCGTACGTGTGGGGGTCGCGCTCGCAATCACCGGTCTGCTCGTCACCGCCGCGGCGGCTGGCGCCGACGTGAAGACGCAGCAGAAGTCGCAGGTCAAGTTCGAAGGGATGCTGGGCAAGGTGATGGGCCTCTTTGGCGGCAAGGCGGCCAAGGAAGGCGTCGTCAGCACCGTGGCGGTGAAGGGCGACCGCAAGGCCACCATCGGGGACAATACGGGCGAGATCGTCGACCTGGCCGAGGAGAAGGTCTACGAGCTCAACTTCAAGGACAAGAGCTACAAGGTCCTCACCTTCGCCGAGATGCGCAAGCAGATCCAGGAGGACGCGCGCAAGGCCGAGGAAGAAGCCCGCAAGAGGGAGCGAGGAGAAGAAGGACGAACCAGAAGGTCGAGATGACCGTCGATTTCGACGTCAAGGAGACCGGCCAGAAGAAGACGATCAACGGCTACGACTGCCGGCAGGTGATCATGACCGTGTCCGTGCACGAGAAGGGCAAGTCGCTCGAGCAGGCCGGCGGCTTCGTGATGACCGTCGACTCCTGGATGGCTCCCCGCATCGCCGCGATGAAGGAGGTCAACGACTTCGACCTGCGCTATGCGAGAAGCTGCCGGGATGGACGCTGGTCTCGGCCGAGGGCATGGCACAGGCGATGGCGATGTACCCGGGCTTCAAGAACGCGATGGCAAGATCGCAGGAGGAGCAGGTCAACATCGACGGCACGCCGATCCAGAGCATCATCACGATGCACACGGTGATGACGCCCGAGCAGGCGCAGGCGGCAAGGAGGAGAGCGCGAAGCCGGCCGGCCCCGGCGGCGTCGTGGGCGGGATGCTCGGCCGGTTCGGCCGCAAGAAGACCGAAGAGCCGAAAGACCAGCCGGCCGCCGCGGCGGCGGGCGGCCCCAACAGCACGCTCGTGATGACGGGTACCACGGAGGTCCTCAGCGTGGCGACGTCGGTTGTCTCCGACCGACGTCTCGCTGCCGGCGGGTTACAGCCAGAAGTAGTGTCCGATTTCGGGACGAGGCAGTTCAGCCCCGCACAGGCCCGCGGCCCCATCCGCGGGCCTGCTCATTGCATAAATAGTCCCCACTCAGTCACGTTACGACCGCAAGCCTGGATGGCACGGCTCTCGCCCTCCAGGGGTACGGGTTGGATTGCGCCGCCGACCCCGGCGAGGCGGCACGGTCCGGTGCGGTATGACCCGAGGGTGATCGTTTTCGCGAGTGCCCACGTCTAAGGCATCGAGCATGGATATTCAACGTCCCGCAAGCGTCGCCCGAAACAAGAAGATTCGCCGGATCGTGATCGGCGCCGTTGTCCTCGTGGCGATTGCCCTCATCACCGTCGCCCTGTCGCGGCTGAAGCCGGCCGCGCCCACCGTCGAGCGCGCCACCGTCTGGCTCGACACGGTGAAGCGCGGCCCGATGGTCCGCCAGGTGCGCGGCCTCGGCACGCTCGTGCCCGAAGAGATCCGCTGGATCCCGGCGGCGACCGACGGCCGGGTCGAGCGGATCCTCGTCTACCCCGGCACGCCGGTGAAGGCCGACACCGTCATCCTCGAACTGAGCAATCCCAACGCAGACGCAGGCGCTGCTCGAGGCCGAGCAGCAGCTGAAGGCCGCCGAGGCGCAGCTGGCCAACCTCCGCGTGCGAGGTCGCAGAACGAGGTGCTCGCGCAGGAGGCGGCCGCCGCGCAGGTGTCGCGCCGACTCCGCGGCAGGCGCGCATGCAGGCCGAGGCCGACGCGGAGCTGGCGAAGGAAGGCCTGGTCTCGTCGCTCACCACCAAGCTGTCGCAGGTGAAGGCCGAGAACCTCGAGACGCGCAACGAGATCGAACAGAAGCGGCTCGAGGCAGATGAAGCGAGTCCGTCCCGGCGCGCCTCGCCGTCCAGCAGGCCGAGGTGGACCGGCTGCGCGCGCTCGTCGCGCTGCGGCGCAGCCAGGTGACCGCGCTGAAGGTGACGCCCGGCATCGCCGGCATGCTGCAGCAGGTCCGGTCGAGGTCGGCCAGCAGGTCGGCCCGGGCACCAACCTCGCCCGCGTGGCCGACCCGACCACGCTGAAGGCGCAGCTGAAGATCGCGGAGACGCAGGCCAAGGACATCCTGATCGGGCAGCTGGCCGTCGATCGACACGCGCAACGGCATCGTCAAGGGCCGCGTCTCGCGCATCGACCCGGCCGTCCAGAACGGCACGGTGACGGTGGACGTCGCGCTCGAGGGCGAGCTGCCGAAGGGCGCGCGGCCCGACCTGAGCGTGGACGGCACGATCGAGCTCGAGCGGCTCGACGACATCCTCTACGTCGGGCGGCCGGCCTACGGCCAGGAGCAGAGCGTCATCAGCCTGTTCACGCCTCGACGCCGACGGCGTGCACGCGAGCCGGACCAAGGTGACGCTGGGCCGGACGTCGGTCAACACCGTGGAGATCAAGGCCGGCTTGAAGGAGGGCGACCAGGTGATCCTCTCCGACATGTCGCAGTTCGACGCGTTCGACCGGGTGCGACTGAAGTAGGCGAGGTCATGGACGTCCACGAACTCGGAACCGCGGGAGGAACGATGAACGGCAACGGAACGGAACAGCCGCTGATCAAGCTCGACGGCGTGACGAAGGTGTTCTACACCGACGAGGTCGAGACGCACGCGCTGTCCGGCATCCACATGGACATCAACAAGGGCGAGTACGTGTCGATTGCCGGGCCGTCGGGCTGCGGCAAGTCCACGCTCCTGTCGATCCTCGGGCTGCTCGACACGCCGACCGGCGGCACCTACACGCTGAACGGCAACCCGGTCGCGAACCTGAACATGGCGGAGCGGGCGCGCATCCGCAACCGCGACATCGGGTTCATCTTCCAGAGCTTCAACCTGATTGGCGACCTGACCGTGTTCGAGAACGTCGAGCTGCCGCTCACCTACCGCGGCATGAAGGCGGCCGAGCGGAAGACGCGCGTCGACGAGGCGCTCGAGAAGGTCGGCATGGCGCACCGCGCGCAGCACCTCCCCAGCCAGCTCTCCGGCGGTCAGCAGCAGCGCGTCGCCGTCGCCCGCGCGCTGGTCGGCAGCCCGCTGATCCTGCTGGCCGACGAGCCGACCGGCAACCTCGACTCGCGCAACGGCGAGGCGGTCATGGACCTGCTGCGCGAGCTGCACCGCCAGGGCGCCACGATCTGCATGGTCACGCACGACCCGCGCTTCACGCGCGCACGCGGACCGCACCATCCACCTCTTCGACGGCCAGGTGGTCGAGGAAAGCATGGAGACGACGACCGCGTGACCCCGCTGATCTCGCTCCGGAACCTCGAGAAGTTCTACCAGCACGGCGTCAGCCGCACCTACGTGCTGCGCCGGGTCACGGCGGACATCCGCGAGGGCGAGTTCGTCTCGATCATGGGGCCGTCGGGCGCCGGCAAGTCCACCCTCCTGCACATCCTGGGCATGTTCGACAGCGCGTGGACCGGGGAGTACGACTTCCTCGGCGAGCCGGTGCACGCGCTGAACCAGAAGGCGCGGTCGGCGCTGCACAAGCAGTACATGGGGTTCGTCTTCCAGAGCTATCACCTGCTCGACAACCTCACGGTCTACGAGAACCTCGAGATCCCGCTCTCCTACCGGGACGTCAAGAAGAGCGAGCGCCAGTCGATCGTCTGCGACGTGCTCGACCGCTTCCAGATCGTCGGCAAGAAGGACCTCTACCCGAACCAGCTCTCGGGCGGCCAGCAGCAGCTCGTCGCCGTCGCCCGCGCCGTCGTCGCCAGCCCGAAGGTGATCCTCGCCGACGAGCCCACGGGCAACCTGCACACCGCGCAGGGCAAGGAGATCATGGAGCTGTTCAAGCGCCTCAACGAGGGCGGGACGACGATCGTGCAGGTCACGCACTCGGAGGTGAACGCGTCCTACGGCGACCGCATCATCCAGCTGCGCGACGGCTGGGTGGTCGACGGGACTAGTGCATAGTGCAGAGTGCAAAGTGCTTGCACTAGGCACTCTGCACTTTGCACTTCCATCCGATGAAGACCGACACCGTCCGTCCGCGCATCCTGATCGCCGACGACCAGCCCGACGTCCTCGAGGCCCTGCGGCTGCTCCTGAAGGCCGAGGGCTGCGAGCTCGAGGCCGTGGCCTCCCCTGCCGCGGTGGTCGAGTCCCTCGAGTCGCGCGAGTTCGACGTCGTCCTGATGGACCTGAACTACGCGCGCGACACGACGTCCGGCCGCGAGGGGCTCGACCTCCTGAACCGGATCCACTCGGTCGACGCGACGCTCCCCGTCGTCGTCATGACCGCGTGGGGCTCGGTGGACGTCGCGGTCGAGGCGATGCGCCGGGGCGCCCGCGACTTCGTGCAGAAGCCGTGGGACAACGACCGCCTGCTCACCATCGTGCGCACGCAGGTGGAGCTGGCGCGCGCGCTGCGGCGCGGCCAGCGCCTCGAGGCCGAGAACCGGGCGCTGCGCGAGCAGCCGCCCACCAACCTGATCGCCACCGCGCCGGCGATGCAGCCGGTGCTGCAGATGATCGCGCGCGTCGGGCCGTCCGACGCCAACGTGCTGATCACCGGCGAGAACGGCACCGGCAAGGGCGTCGTGGCGCAGGCGCTGCACGCCGCGTCCTCGCGCGCCACGCGGCCGATGGTCACCGTCAACGCCGGCGGGCTGTCCGAGGGCGTGTTCGAGAGCGAGCTGTTCGGCCACGTGAAGGGCGCGTTCACCGACGCGAAGGCCGACCGCGTCGGGCGCTTCGAGCTGGCCGACGGCGGCACGCTGTTCCTCGACGAGATCGCCAACGTCGCGCCCGCGCAGCAGGTGAAGCTGCTGCGCGTGCTCGAGACCGGGCGAGTTCGAGCGCGTCGGATCGTCGCGCACGCGCAAGGTGAACGTCCGCGTCATCTCCGCGACCAACGCCGACCTGTTCGAGGAGGTCGGCGGCCGGACGCTTCCGCCAGGACCTGCTGTTCCGCCTGAACACGGTCGAGATCCGCCTGCCGCCGCTGCGCGAGCGCCGCGAGGACATCCCGCTGCTCGCGGCGCACTTCCTGCGGCAGCACGCGCAGCGCTACCGCAAGCGGCTCACCGGCTTCGACGCCGCGGCCCTGCAGGCCCTCGCCGAGCACAACTGGCCGGGCAACGTGCGCGAACTCGATCACGCCGTCGAGCGCGGCGTCCTGATGTCGCAGGGCGACCTGGTGCGATCCGGCGACCTCAGCCTGAAGCCCGCCGCGCGAGGGCGCCTCGCGCCTCGAGGACATGAGCCTCGAGGAGGTCGAGGCGTTCCTGATCAAGAAGGCCATGGCGCGCTACGATGGCAACGTGAGCCACGCCGCCCGCGCCCTCGGCCTCAGCCGCAGCGCCCTCTACCGCCGCCTGCAGCGATACGGTCTATGAGCGACCGGCGCGCCGGCGTCCGGCCGGCTGGCTCAGCCACGACCAGCGCCTCTCTCCTGCATGGCGCTCGCCTCGCGGGCCTGCCCGCCGTCGATGCGTGCTCGCTGGCCCTGCTCTGGACGCGGCGACTACACCACCGAAGGTCCGCTGGACGCTCGACGTCCTGGTCGTCGGCGCCTGGTGGGGCTTCTCGCTCGCGCTCCGGCAGCCGCGTCGTCTACCCGCTGCAGACGCTGTCCAACCTGCTCGCCGGCCTGCGCGAGGGCGACGCCTCGGTCCGCGCCCGCGGCGCGATCGACCGACGATGCCCTCGGCGAGGTGATGCCCGAGGCCAACACGCTCGCCGGCACGCTGCGCGAGCAGCGGCTCGGCGCGCTCGAAGCCACCGCGCTGCTCCGCAAGGTGATGGAGGAGATCGACGTCGCCGTCTTCACCTTCGACGGCGCACACCGCCTGCGCCTGGTCAACCGCGCGGGCGAGCGGCTCCTCGGCCGCCGCCGCCGAGCGGCTGCTGAACAGCACCGCCGAGCGAGCTGGGCCTCGACGCCTGCCTCGACGAGACGCGTCGCCGCGCGTCGTCGGACATGGCGTTTCCCGGCGGCGTCGGGCGGTGGGAGGTCCGGCGCAGCAGCTTCCGCCAGGGCGGCCTCCCCCACCACCTGCTGGTGCTGACCGACGTGAGCCGGCCGCTGCGCGAGCGAGGAGCGGCAGGCGTGGCAGCGGCTGATGCGCGTGCTCGGCCACGAGATCAACAACTCGCTCGCGCCCATCAAGTCGATCGCCGGCAGCCTGCGCCTCGCTGATCCGCCGGGCCGACGCTCCCCGGACTGGCGCGACGATGCGGGCCGCGGCCTCGACGTCGATCGCCTCGCGCGCCGAGGCCCTGACGCGGTTCACCGCCTCGTACGCGCGGCTGGCCCGCCTGCCGCAGCCGCGCCTCGCGCCGCTCGAGATCGGCCCCCTGGTCGCAGCGCGTCGCCGGCCTCGAAACCCGGCTGCCGGTCGGCCGTGCGCCCGGGCCCGGCCGTCATGGTCCAGGGCGACAGCGACCAGCTCGAGCAGCTGCTCATCAACCTGGTTCGCAACGCCGTCGACGCCTCGCTCGAGACCGGCGGCGGCGTCGACGGTCGGCTGGACGCCGTCGCCGCGGCCACGTCGAGGTCTGGGTCGAGGACGAGGGGCACGGGCTCGCCCAGACCGGCGAACCTGTTCGTCCCGTTCTTCACGACCAAGCCGGGAGGCTCGGGCATCGGCCTGGTCCTCAGCCGGCAGATCGCGGAAGGGCACGGCGGCACGCTCACGCTGGAGAACCGCAAGGACGGCGCGGGCTGCCGCGCCGCGTTGCTGCCGGCTCCCGCGGCGACAGCCCGTCGCGCTGTCCGGCAGTCCGGCACTCCGCCGCGTCGGAGGGCACGTGCCTGTGACCACCGGTCCTGACCACGACATGCCTACGCCCGCCGACGCTTTGCGCACCGTGGCAGCGTTATCGCACGCGCCGGCCCCGCAATCCTCCTAGACGGCGCTGTTACGGCGTCAGGCTTCACTGCCGCGTTCGCAATCTTCCGGCGTTATCGACGTCGAGCCGTCGAGGCCCGGCGTTCGGCGCTGCAGCCGGCTGACGGTATCGCCGCCGTGCTCCGAGCGATCCGCGTCATCTGGCCGGCGTGTCACTGCCGCCCGCCAGCGCGGCAGCCGTCGGATTCTGCAAAGGACAAATCCTATGAGCGATCGCGAGAAGGACAGCTGGTTCCTGGATGAACTGAAGCGCCGCGGGCGTGTCCCGCCGCGACTTCCTCGGGTTCTGCACGGTGATGGCCTCCTCGCTCGCGCTGCCCGCCGCGCGTCCGCGCAGATTGCGAAGGCGCTTCAGAAGACCGAGAAGCCGATCCTGGTGTGGCTGGAGTTCCAGGACTGCTGCGGGAACACCGAGTCGTTCCTGCGGGCCAGCCGGCCGTCGGTCGGCCGACATCGTCCTCGACACGCTGTCGGTGGACTACCACGAGACGATCATGGCGGCGGCCGGGCACGCAGGCGCACGAGGCGCTCTTCAAGACACGCTTCGGCGAGAAGAAGGGCCAGTACCTCGCGGTCGTCGAGGGTTCGATCCCGACCGGCGAGGGCGGCACCTACTGCACGGTCGGCGGCCGCTCGGCCATCGACATCGCGCGCGAGGTCTGCGGCGGCGCCGCCGCGACCATCGCCATGGGCACGTGCGCGGCCTATCGGCGGCCTGCCGGCCGCGGCGCCCAACCCGACCGGCGCGCTGGGCGTCGCGCGACGCGGTGCCGGGCCTCAAGAACCTCGTCAACCTCCCCGCCTGCCCCGCCAACGCCGAGAACATCACGGCGCTCATCGTCCACTACCTGACGTTCAAGGCCTGGCCGCCGCTCGACCAGTACCAGCGGCCGCTCTTCGCCTACGGCAAGCTGATTCACGACAACTGCGAGCGCCGCGCGCACTACGACGCCGGCCAGTACGTCGAGGCGTGGGGCGACGAAGGCCACCGCACCGGCTACTGCCTCTACAAGATGGGCTGCAAGGGCCCCGTCACCTTCCAGAACTGCCCGCGCGTGCGCTGGAACGAGGGCACGAACTGGCCGATCGGCTGCGGCCACCCCTGCGTCGGCTGCGCCGAGGCCGACTTCTGGGACAAGATGACGCCGTTCTACCAGCACCTGCCAGGGCCCGCCGGTCCTCGGCCCCGGCTACACGGTCGACCGCGTCGGCGTGGCCGCCACGGTCGGCATCGCGCGCCGCGTTCGCCGCGCACGGCGTGATCTCCTTCGTCAAGCGCGTCGCGCGAGCACGCGGCTGCGGAAGCGGAGACAGCCGCCGCCGGGCCGAAGCCGGCCGACGACGAAGAAAGGAGGACAAGCTATGAGCGCACATCGTCGTCGACCCCGTCACCCGGATCGAGGGGCACCTGCGGATCGAGGCCGAGGTGGACGGCGGCAAGGTGCAGGATGCCTGGTCCTCCTCCACGATGTTCCGCGGGATCGAGCTGATCCTCAAGGGGCGCGACCCGCGCGACGCGTGGGTGTTCACGCAGCGCATCTGCGGCGTCTGCACGACGGTCCACGCCATCGCGTCGATCCGCGCGGTCGAGAACGCGATCGGCGCGGTCCCGCCGCCCAACGCGCGGCTCCTGCGCAACCTGATCATCGCGATGCAGGCGGTGCAGGACCACGTCGATCCACTTCTACCACCTGCACGCGCTCGACTGGGTGGACATCGTCTCCGCCCTGGCCGCCGACCCGGCGAAGACCTCGTCGCTCGCCGAGTCGATCTCCGACTGGCCGCTCTCGAGCGCCAAGTACTTCGCGGGCGTGCGCGACCGGCTGAAGGGCTTCGTGGAGCGCGGCCAGCTCGGGCCGTTCGCCAACGCCTACTGGGGCCACCCGCGCCTACAAGCTGCCGCCCGAGGCGAACCTGATGGCGGTGGCGCACTACCTCGAGGCGCTCGAATGGCAGCGCGAGGTGATCAAGGTCCACGCGATCCTCGGCGGCAAGAACCCGCACCTCCAGAGCTTCCTGGTCGGCGGCATGGCGACGCCGGTGGATCCCGATCGCGCAGGCGTCGCTCAACGCGGACACGATCGCGCAGGTCCGCGAGCCTGATCGACAAGGCGCACGACTTCGTCGCGCGCGTCTACATCCCCGACGTGCTCGCCGTCGCCTCGTTCTACAAGGACTGGGCGGGCATCGGCGGCGGCGTCGGCAACTACCTCGTCTACGGCGAGTACCCCGAGGACGATGGGCCGAATGCCGCCGCTGTTCCTGCCGGCCGGCGTGATCCGCAACAAGGACCTGACGAAGGTCGAGCGGCTGGATCCGTCGCAGATCACCGAGAACGTCACGCACTCCTGGTACGAGTACGCAGGGCGGCGACCAGGCCGCGCTGCACCCGTTCCAGGGCGAGACGAAGCCGAAGTACACCGGGCCCGAAGCCGCCGTACGATCGGCTGGACACCGCCGGCGAAGTACACCTGGCTCAAGTCGCCGCGCTATGACGGGCTGCCGATGGAAGTCGGCCCGCTGTCGCGCATGCTCGTCGCCTACGCGTCGGGGCATCCCGCGCGTGAAGGAACTGGTCGCGCTCGTGCTGACGAAGCTCGAGCGTCGGCCCCGAGGCGCTCTTCTCCACGCTCGGCCGCGTCGCGGCGCGCGCCATCGAGACGCTCGTCCTCGCCGAGAAGCAGGGCGAGTGGCTCGACCAGCTCGCCGCCAACATGGGCGCGGCACGACCTGCGCATCCACGACAACTCGAAGTGGGACCCGTGCACTGGCCGGCCGAGGCGTCGGGCGCCGGCTTCCACGAGGCGCCGCGCGGCGCGCTCGGCCACTGGGTGCGCATCCAGAACGGCGCGATCGCCAACTACCAGTGCATCGTGCCGAGCACGTGGAACGCCGGGCCGCGCGACGCGCTCCGGCCAGCGGGGCCCGTACGAGGAGGCGCTGCTCGACACGCCGGTCGCGGACGCCGCCAAGCCGGTCGAGATCCTCCGCACCATCCACTCGTTCGACCCGTGCCTGGCCTGCGGCGTCCACGTGCTCGACGGCGCGCAAGCGCGAGATCGCGCGAGTGAGGCTGCCATGATTGGCGACAAGGCGCTCGCCGAAACCGTGCGCGTCTACGTGTGGGAGTGGCCGGTCCGCGTCGTGCCACTGGCTCATCGCGGGCTCGATCGCGGTCCTCTCGGTGACCGGCCTCTACATCGCCAACCCGTCGCTCGTCACCACCGGCGTGGCGACGCAGCGCTCGCTGATGGGCCTGGTGAAGCTGATTCACTACTCGACGGCCATCGTGTTCGGCCTCGCCGGTCGCCAGCCGCGTGTGGTGGATGTTCGTCGGCAACAACTACGCACGCTGGGACAAGTTCATCCCCGCGCGGAAGAAGCGCTGGCTGGGCGTCGGCCCGACGCTCGGCTACTACCTGTTCCGGCTTCGGAAGCCGCCGGGCTTCGTCGGGTCACAACCCGCTCGCCGGCATGACCTACACGTTCGTGTTCGTGATCTACTTCATCATGATCGGCACCGGCCTCGCCATCTACTCGGTCAGCGCCCACGCCGGCTCGCCGCTCCGGTGGTTCCAGTTCCTGGTGCCCGATCTTCGGCGGGCTGTCGACGGCGCGCTGGCTGCACCACGGGTTCATGTGGATGCTGATCGGCTTTGCGCGTGCACCACGTCTACAGCGCGGTGCTGATGTCGCAGGTGGAGGCGAACGCCACGGTGGAGTCGATCTTCTCCGGCTACAAGTTCGTGCCGCGCGAGGACCTCGTCTACTCGGGCTACCGCTTCATCGACCGCAAGGACACGCATGCGGATAGCCGATCGCCGCTGCTCATCCTGGGCCTCGGCAACCTGCTGTGCAGCGACGACGGGCGTGGGCGCCGTGGCCGCGCAGGCGATTGCCGGGACCCGGGTCGTCCCCGACGGGGTGCAGGTGCTCGACGGCGGCACGCTGGGCCTCGCGCTGCTGCCGTACCTCGAGGACGCCGAGCGCGCGATCCTCGTGGACGCGATCGAGATCGACGCGCCGCCGGGGACGCTCGTGCGCCTCGAGGGCGACGAGGTGGGGCCGGCCGTGCGCCGCGCGCCTCAGCGTCCACCAGGTGGGCGTGTCGGACCTGATCGAGGCGGCGCGCTGGCGCGGCCGGATCCCGCCGACGCTCGTGCTGCTCGGCGTCGTGCCCGAGACCACCGACACTGGGCGTGGACCTGTCGCCCCGCGTGCAGGCCGCGCTTCCGGCGCTCTGTCGAACGTCGGTCTGCGAGGAGGCCCGCGCGCCTCGGCTTCCCTCTTGCCGCCGAAGCGGCGTTCATGATCCCTCGCCTGACAATCCTGTCGTCTCGCTGGCGCTGTCCTGGCGGCCTGCTCGCGTCGGCTGACCGCGCGGCCGCCTGCCTCCGGGCTCGACGCGCGCGTCTCTCGCCGGCCGAGGCGCGGGCGCGCGGCGGGCCTTTACCACAGCACTGCGCGCTGTGCCACGGCGAGCGCGGCGACGGCCAGGGCGCGCGGCAGCTCGGCCTTCGCCCACCCGCCGCGCGACTTCACCGACGCCGCGTGGCGGCGGTCGGTCACCCCGGAGCCCGTGTTCGCGCGCATCCGGGACGGCGTGCCCGGGCACCGCGATGCCCGCCTGGCGCCGCCTCGGCGACGAGGCAGCTGGCGAGACCTGACGGCGTACGTGCTGTCGCTCGGAGCAGTGAGCAGGCCTCCGGGCCTGCCATCTGTTGAAAAGTCCAGCAACGGCCTAACCGCGGTCGCTGCGCGCGTGTGCCGGAATTTCGGCACACCGGCCGCGACGCCACCGGCCCTCCATGCGGAACTCCTTGAAACACCGGCCCTTCTGTAGACCTATCCAGCGGTGGCAGCGGCCTTGCTCTAGCCCTGCGGGCCGCCGCTCGATTCCCGGCTCCCAGCTTCAGCAGTTCATGCCGATGCTGCACTCATTCGTCCTCCCGCTCCTCGTCGCGGTGGGGTTGCAGGCGCCGGCGCCGCCGCAGCCGAAGAACGAAGACGCCGAGCTCTGCCTCTCGTGCCACGGCGACCGCCAGATGTCGGTCAGCCTGCCGAGCGGCGAGACCCGCGGCCTCTTCGTCGACGCGCAGGCGTTCGCGCGCTCGGTCCACGGCGGCAAGCTCGGGTGCACCGACTGCCACACCGACATGACGGAGGTGCCGCACGCCACCAAGCCGTTCCGCGACGAAGCGCGAGTTCACGATCGCGTACTACGAGGCCTGCAAGCGCTGCCACTTCGCCAACTACAGCAAGACGCTCGACAGCGTGCACTACGCCGTCGATCGCCCGCGGCGACAAGATGGCGCCGACGTGCGTGGACTGCCACGGCGCGCACGACGTCACGCCGGCCAACCAGCCGCGAGTCCCGCATCTCGCAGACCTGCGCCGCGTGCCACAGCGGCGTGTCGGCGACCTACGCGAAGAGCGTTCACGGCCGCGCGCTGATCGAGGAGAGAACGCGGACGTGCCGACCTGCACCGACTGCCACCGGTCGCACGACATCGCCGGCCCGCACGCGCCGGGCTGGCGGCTCAAGAGCCCGGAGCTGTGCGCCAGCTGCCACGCCAACGAGACGATGATGCAGAAGTACGGCCTCTCCACCAACGTCATGCAGACCTACCTGGCCGACTTCCACGGCATGACGGCGTCGCTGCAGAAGAACGGAGCGGAACCGGACGGCGGCCGCGTGGTGGCGCTGTGCATCGACTGCCACGGCGTGCACGACATCACGAAGACCGAAGGGCCCGGACGTCGGCGGTGATGAAGGCGAACCTCGTGAAGACCTGCCAGAAGTGCCACCCGGGCGCCGAGCCAGAACTTCTCGGCCGCCTGGATGTCGCACTACGAGCCGACGCTGCAGAAGGCGCCGCTCGTCTACGCCGTGCGCATCGGCTACCTACATCCTGATTCCGTTCATGATCGGCGGCCTCGTGCTCCAGATCCTCCTGCACCTCTGGCGGGTGGTGGTCAACCGATGAACGCGTACGTCACTCGCTTCTCGCGGCGGCAGCGCCTCGAGCACGTCTCGGTGATGACGTTGTTCATCCTCCTGTCGCTCACCGGGCCTGCCGCAGAAGTTCTACGACGTCGGGCTGGGCGCAGGCGATCATCCTCGGCCTCGGCGGCATCGACCGCGTCCGGTTGGATCCACCGCGTCGCCGGCATCCTCTTCACGCTGCTCACGGTCGTCCACATGACCGTCGTCCATCGGCCTCGTCGTGCTCGGGCGCTCGGCGCTGTCGCTGGTGCCGACGCGGCAGGACTTCCTCGACGCGATCACGCAGCTCCGCTACTACCTGGGCGTGTCCGACGTGCAGGCGAAGTTCGACAAGTTCGACTACAAGCAGAAGTTCGAGTACCTGGGGCCTGGTGCTGGGCGCCGTGATCGTCATCAGCACGGGGCTGGTGCTGCTGTTCCCGATCGCGACCACCCGGTTCCTGCCCGGGCGAGGTCATCCCGGCGGCGAAGCTGGCGCACGGGAACGAGGGGCTGATGGCCTTCCTCGTCGTCATCATCTGGCACATCTACAACGCCCACCTCAACCCCGACGTCTTCCCGTTCGACACGACGATCTTCACGGGGAAGATCAGCGTCGAGCGGCTGCGCCACGAGCACTCGCTGGAGTACGAGCGGCTCAAGGAGAGCGAGTAGCCGGAGCGCTCGCCGATGCTGCGCGCCTTCGTCGCCCAGTCGATCCTCCACGCGCTGGTCGCGGGCCTCGTCGTCGAGGCCCTGCTGCGCGCCTGGCGGGTGGAGGACGCGGCGTGGCGGCTGCGCTTCCGGCTCGCTCGCCGCTTGCCGCTCCCGATCCTCGTCCTGCCCGGCTCTTCCTGCTCGTCGCCCTGGCGCGCCTCGCCCGTCCTTCGCCGCCACCTGGCGCGCTCTTCGCCACCGAGCGCTGGAACCTGCTGGGCGTCGGGCGGCCTCGGCGCCTGGGGATCTCATCCTGCTGCTCTGGCGGCAGGCGCTGGGTTCCGGCGCTCTTCCTGCGCGACGCGGTGCCGCCGCTCCTCGACGTGCTCGGCCGCTCCGCCGCGGCGCGGGCCCGACCTGGCGGTGCCCGACCGGCTGAGCGAGATGGTCGACGCGCACGCGCGCGCCCTCGGCATCGAGCCGCCGGCGGTGCGCGCTCCTCCGCGGTCGCCTCCCGATCCTGCTCTGCGTGGGCGCCCGGCGGCCGGTGCTGGTCCTCTCGGCCGCCACGCTCGAGCAGCTCGATCCGGCCGATCGCTGGATGCCGCGGTCGCCCACGAGATGGCGCACGCCGCCCACCGCGACCCCGCGTGGGGCTACGCGCTGATTGCCGCCCGCGCCCTGACCTTCTTCAACCCAGCCACGCAGTGGACCGCGCGCGCGGTAGTGGACGACCTCGAGCGCCGCGCGGACCAGGTGGCGGCTGCGGCTCACGGGGAAGCCGGAGGCGCTCGCCCGCTCCATCGCGCGCCTGTCGCTCGCGGCGCCGCCGTCTGGCGCGGACATCGGCGACCGGTTCGAGCGGCTCTTCTGGCAGAGCCGCGTGGACGCCGTGCACCGGAGGTGCGATCGGCTCGTGACGCTGCCGGAACCCGCGGCCCCCGCTCACGCGCCGGCGCTGCTGGCGGCGACGGCCGCCGTCCTCGCCGTGCTACTGTTCTTTGTCGTATGAGGCTCACCGTTCACGGTTTACGGTTGACGGTCCAGCACGCGGGACGCGTGACGCGACCGTGAACTGTCAACCCTCAACCGTCAACCGTCCCATCGGCGAGGCATGACGGAGCGCACACGGGTCATCGGCGTCTGGGTCCTGGTGATGGCGGGTGACGGCCGGCGCCCTCAAGGCCCTGGACCGCGTGCCGTCGCTGCTGGCGGGCACGCCGCACGGCGCGCGGGTCTTCGGCTCGATCGAAGACGCCGAGCGGGCGATCGGCGCCCGCATCTGGCTCCCGGCGTTACTATCCCGACGAACTGCGGCTGGCCCCCGGCGAGCATCGAAGCCGCCGGCGACCCGCCGCTGGCCGTCGTGGTGCGAATCGCAAGGCGGAGCGATGGCCGGGAGCGCCTCGTGATCGCGCAGTCGATCGGCGCGACCGCCGCGCCCCCGGCGGACTTCCTTCCCCACGCCGACGAGATGGGGACGGCGGAGGTGACCGTCGGCAGCACACCGGGCCCGCCTTTCGCGCGCGCTCCGCGGGCCTTACGAGCTGCACGATTTCTGGTGGGACCAGGGGGGCCGGCGCGTGACGCTTGCGCTACACGGGGCCGGTGGAAACCGCTGCTGCAGATCGCCGCGAGCCTCGAGCGCCGGGCGGCGTCGCGAACTCCAATGAGCTCCTCGTCACCAGCGCGTGGACCCGGCGCGGCATCCAGACGCGCGTCGTCGCTGCTCGTCGGGCATTGGCATCCTCGCCGCCCTCTCCACGCTCGGCATCGCCAGCTGGGTGGGCCTCAACGGCCTGGTCTCCCGGCTGGCCGCCGAGCGGCAGCTGCTGGCCGGGCAGCGTGGCCGACACCTCGACTACGTGGTGCAGGGCGACATGGAGATCCTCCAGGGCGTGGCCTCGGCGCCCGCGCGTCGAGCTGGCTGACGACGAAGTGCTGCCGGAGCAGTCCGCGCTGCGCGACGCCTACCTTCGCGCGCACCTCATCGAGCGCGTCTTCATCGTCGGGAGCCGCCGCGCGGTCGACTGCTCGAGGAACCCGCCGCCCGCCCGGCCGGCCCGGCCGCCGCTCCGCCGGCGGAGGATGTCGCGCAGGCGTTCCGGACGGGCAGGCCCATGGCCTCCGACCGCTCGCCGGCGGGCGGGACCCTCGGCTGTACCTGCTGGTGCCGATGCGCAACTGGCGGGGCCAGGTCGTCGCGCTGGCCGGCGGCGAAATCGACCCGGCCAGCTCGCGCTTCTCGCAGATTGTCGAACGCTTCAGCCTCGGGCCCGGGCGTGACCGCCGAACTGGTCGACGCGACGGGCGTCATCCTGCGAGCACCCAGCCGTCGCGGCGATTCGAGCGCAGGCGAGCGCTGGGAGCGAGCTGCGGTCGAAGCTCGCCGCGCGCGCAGCCGGCCGTGGAAGTGGGCAGCCGGGACCGGGCCGAGCGCCGTGGCGGCCCTCGCCCCGCTCTCGTCCGCGCCGTGGGCCGTCG
Source organism: uncultured Acidobacteriota bacterium (assembly GCA_963744445.1). Classification (GTDB taxonomy): domain Bacteria; phylum Acidobacteriota; class Vicinamibacteria; order Vicinamibacterales; family Fen-181; genus CAVUTP01. The sequence goes on along the minus strand of CAVUTP010000002.1, from coordinate 194,976 downwards.
TGATCCGGCAGGACGAAGCCGAAGCGTTCGGCCAGGTCCGCGCCTTGCGCCGCACGCTCCTCTGGCTGGCGCCCGCGCTGCTCGCGCTCGCCCTGGTCTTCGCGTGGGGCGCGGCGCGCAGCGTGCGCCGCCCGCTCGCCATCCTCACCGCGTCGGCCGAGCGCATTGCCGGCGGCAACCTCGACGCGCCCATCCCGCGCCTCGGCGGAGGACGAAGTCGGGCGCCTGGGCCGGTCGCTCGAGCGCATGCGCGTGGCGCTTGAAGGGTTCGCTCGAGACGATCGAGCAGTCCAACCAGGAACTCGAGCAGCGCGTGGACGAGCGCACGCAGGAGCTCAAGCGGCTCTACAGCCAGCTCCAGGAGCGCGAGCAGTGGCGCGAGGAGCTGCTGCGGAAGGTCATCTCGGCGCAGGAGGACGAGCGCAAGCGCCTCGCGCGCGAGCTCCACGACGAGACGAGCCAGACGCTGAGCGCGCTCGCCATGAAGATCGAGACCGCGCTGGCCGCGTGGCCCACCGAGGCCTCGCGCGACCGCCTGCTCGAGGCGCAAGTCCCTCACGGTGCGCACGCTCGAGGAGCTGCACCGGCTGATCTTCGACCTGCGCCCGTCGGTGCTCGACGACCTCGGGCTGCTCTCCGCGATCCGCTGGTACGCCGAGCGCCACCTCGAGCGGCGGGGCATCACGGTGCGCTGCGAGTTCAGCGGCGTGGAGGCGCGCGCTGTCGCCCGAGCTCGAGACGGCGCTGTTCCGCGTCGCGCAGGAGAGCCATCACCAACATCGCCAAGCACGCCCGCGCCGACACCGTCCTCATCCAGGTGCCTCGAGCGCGACGATCGAGATCTGCGATCGAGATCGAGGACGATGGGGAGGGGTTCGACCCGGCGAGCCTGCCGCCGCCGGCCGCGCGGGAACGCGGCCTCGGGCTGCTCGGCATGCGGGAGCGGGTCGAGCTGTTCGGCGGCACCATCGAGATCGACTCGGCGCCGGGGCGGGGCACGCGCGTCGCCATCATCCGTGCCGCTCCAGCAGGAGGTCCTTCATGCCCAGGATTCGGGTCCTGATCGCGGATGATCACGCCATCGTCCGCGAGGGCGTGCGCGCGCTGCTGAAGCTGTCCGACGACATCGAGGTCGTCGGCGAAGCAGCGAACGGCCTCGAGGCGATCGAGGCGGCGCGGGCGCTGTCGCCGGACGTCATCCTGATGGACATCGCCATGCCCGGGCTCGGGCGGCCTCGAGGCGACGCTCGAGATCCGCAAGGAGAACCCGGCGGCCAGGATCCTGGTGCTGACGCAGTACGAGGACCGCGAGTACATCCGGCGCTTCCTCAAGGCGGGCGTGTCGGGCTACGTGCTGAAGAAGGCGGCGGGCGCCGGACCTGACGTCGGCCATCCGCGCGGTGCAACCGCGGCGGGCTCGTGCTCGACCCCGAGGTGGCGCGGGAGGCGATGCGCGAGCAGGCGTCGGCCGACGCGAACGGCGGCGAGGCCGACCCCTACGAGACGCTCACCGACCGCGAGAAGCAGGTGCTGAAGCTGGTGGCCGAGGGGCGGAGCAACAAGGAGGTCGCGGAGCTGCTCGACATCAGCGTGAAGACCGCCATGTCGCACCGCGAGCACATCATGCAGAAGCTCGACCTCCACAGCCGGACCGAGCTGATCAAGTTCGCGCTGCAGAAGGGGGTCATCAGGGTGGAGTAGACGGCTGGCAGGCTGGCAGCTGCGGCGGATCGACACCGTGACGACGTGATCCACTGCGCGCTGCCTGCTGCCTGCTCGTTCAACACTAGTCGTGCAGGTCCGGGTGGCGCGGCTCGCGACCCTGCTTGCCCTGGACGCTCGAGTCAATCGAGGCCGGGTCCACCTCGTCGCCGTTCTCGGCGTCGGGCGCGCCCTTCTTCTTCCCTGCCAGGTACGCCTCGCCGGGCCGCCACGCCGGCCCCATCGTCGCCGCCACCTCCGACGCTCCGAACCCGACCGCCGCGTAGGCCTTCTTGCCCAGGAACCCGAAGAGCATCGCGAAGCCGATGAACGGGAGGAACATCGCGTAGGCCGCGCCCATGATCGGGGCCAGCAGCAGCATGCGCGATCACGGGCAGCTTGATGTACTTGTCTCGCGCGTCACCGGGCAGGATGCCGCCCTGCCGGGGAACCATCGTCATCTCCCACTTGCCGAGGTTCCAGTAGAAGCCGTTCTTCGCCGGGGTGCCGCCAGTGCGCTTTGCCATGATCCACCTCTATATGATGCCGGGTTGCGTGCTCACGGTCTTCAATCCGACCGTCATGTTCTGCAACCAATGTAAGCCCGGCCCGCTGATGCGGCAATCAGGCGTGTGCCGGGGCGAGCGGGTCAAAAGTCCCGAGACGCATCGGGAAAACACCCGAGACGGGCGGATCAAACACCTGAGACCGCTAAACAGCTGACAGCAGGCAGTTTGCAGCCTGCAGAACGTCACGAACCACGCGCGGTCCGCTGCCAGCTGCACGTGTGCTGCTGCCGGCTGCCAGCTGTCATCTCACCGTCTTTGTCCGGGCGAACCTGACCCACTCCTCCACCAGCGCCTGCTGCAGGCCGCCGGCCGCGACGTACAGGTCCCGGTAGCGCGTGAGCCGCTCGAGCAGCGCCGCGGGCGGGATGTCCGCACCTTCGAGCAGCGCCTGGAAGGCGGAACGCATCGCGAGGAACAGGACCGCGGAGTCCGCCGGCTGCGCGGCGATGAGCCGGTCGGCGTACTCGAGCGCCTGCTGGTATTGACCCGCTTCGACCGTTGCCCGGACCGCGCGCGCGCGGAGCGCCTCGTCGTCGGGCCACCGGCCCGCGGCATCGACCAGCAGCTTCCGCGCGCGATCGGCCTGGCCCGTCCGCACCAGGGCGTCCCCGAGGAACCGGTAGACCGCCGGGTAGCGACCCAGGCCTACGAGCGACGTCTGCCACGCGCCGACCGCCTGTGTGTCCTTTCCCCCGGCCGCGTAGCAGGCACCAATGTAGAAGGCCCCCACGAGCAGTTCCGGCGTCTCGGCGATCGCCGCCCGGAACTCGTTGGACGCCGGCTGGAGATCTCCACGCGCGAAGTGCGCCAGGCCTCGCAGGAACGGCAGCGCGGGATCACCCGGCTTGCCGGGCTCGAGAGCGCTCACGGCCTCGTCGAGCCGACCGGAGCGGGCCAGTTCCAGCGCCGGCCGCGAGGCTGGCGGCGACAGGCGCGCCACCTCCTCGAGGAAGGGCGCCAGGACCAGCGGATCCAGCACGTCCGCCCGTTCGAACCGCGCAGCGTCCCTTGCGACGGGTGCCGGGGCTGGCCGTGCCGGCCTCCGGCCCGGGGCCGGAGCTGCCGGCGCCGCGGCCGGCGCACGCGGCGGCCGCTCGAGAGAGAACGGCGTAAACAGCGTCGCGACGGGCTTGCCTGCCGCGACCACGTTCAGCCGCACCCCGTACTCCCCAGGGGGCAGCAGGCGCGCGTCTACCACCGCCTCGGCCATGCGCGTCTGGCCCTTGCCCTGGGCCTCGACCACCCCCACCGCACTCACCAACGGCGGGCCGGCCTCTTCCTTGACGACGTCGAAGGCGAAGGAGAGATCCTTCGGCTGGATGTCTCCGAAGCCGACCTGGACGAAGGACACGATCCGGTCGCCCGCGACCCTCCCATGCAGGGCCGACGTCAGGCGGTCGGCGAGCACCGGCGTCGCCACGAGCAGATCGCCCAGCCTGCAGTGACGGAGGCTGGCTCCCGGTGGGTGGAGGCTGCGTCAGCTTGGCGGCCAGGCGGTGCTCGACGCTCCCCGCCCGCCCCGCCCGCACGACGGCCAGCTTCATCGTGTACTCGCCGGCCGGAAGCACCGTGGACAGCATCAGCGAGAGCGCCCCGGATGGCGCTGCGGACAGCGTCATCTTCTGCGACAGGTCGCCGGTAGTCCTCCCCTTGTCGTCGGTGAAGATCACGGCGACGGTCGCGGGCGGCTCGCCGGGCGGTTCGCGATCCACTTCCCCGACGATCAGGACCTTGACGCTGGATGGATTGTCGTCCGCCATGTTGAACGTGGCGACGCGAAGCGGGATGTCGGGCACCGTGAGTGGCGAGCCCAGGACCTGGGCCAACAGCTTCTTCTCGTCCTTGACCACCCGCCCTGCGAGCACTTCGCGGCGGGCCCGCACCGTCACGCCGGGCCGCCCGACCTGCACCTGTATCGTGCGCAGCTTGCCGTCCCGGTCGCCGGCCTCGCCCTCGACGCCGACGAGATAGTAGCCAGACAGCTCCCGCGCCAGCCTCGTGAACGGGATCTCGGCGGAACCCACGATATCGAGCGTCGTTCCTCGCGCGGCCCCGGCAAGCGCGTCAAGCGCGGCGGTCGACCAGGTTCGCTCGTCAAGGGTCCCCATGGAGAACACCGGCGCGCGCCGCGAAGAGGCGTCGAACATCGAGCGGTCGAGGCGCATGGCGAAGATGGTGGCCCGGGCAGCCGCTGCCAGCCCGCCGCAGGCTGCCATCTGGCTGGCCGCGTCCGGGTCGGCGAACCCCTCGGAGAAGACGATCACCAGCTTCGGCGCATCCACGGCGGTCAGGCTTTGGAGCAGGCCCCTCATGCTCCCCACGAACTGGCCCGTCCGGTTGCGCTCCTCCATGACCAGGCTGTGGCCGGCCATGGCCACCTCCTGCGCGCACATCATTCGCGCGCTGCCCGACGTCCCCTCGCACTCGCGCGTCACGACCGCCTCGCGTACCACGGGGTCGCCCCTTTCGAGGGCGAACGCCTCGCCGGCGTTGACCGCGACGCTGGCGTCGATGGCCCGTCCCCACGCGCCCGCGGGAATGCGCTTGACGGCCTCGACGATGAGCTTGTGCTCCCGCGTGAATCCCACGAGCTCCCTCGGCCCCGGGAGCGAGATGAGCCCGATCTTGTCGGTCGGCCCGAATCCCGCGAGCAGGCGATCGACCGATTCGGCCGCCGCGCGCAGCCCGCCGAACGCGATGCTGGCCTCGTCCACGACGACCAGAACCAGGCGGCCGGTGGTCTCGGACGCGTTCGAGGAGATCCTGCCGGCGCCGCCCGGACCGCCGGCTGCCGGCGGCGCAACGGACTGATCGACGAACTTCAGAGAGCGAACGCGCCTCGGCTGACCGCCGATCTTCACGCTGAAGTCCGACTCCTGGAGCCCGGTGACCGGCGCCCCGTCCTTCCCCACCACCGACACGTCCACGACCACCACCTCGGTGGTCGCGCGGAAGGACGGTTGCTGCGCCTCGACGCCGAGTCCCACGACGACCCCGAGTGCGCAGGCGAACGGGAGGCTGCGCCTGGTCATCGCGGCCCCCTCGGGTCGAGGCGGTACCCGGCGCGCGCGCGAACCTGGAAGCCACCCCCCACCTCGACGCGCAGCCTGTGGTATTTGCCGTCGCGCCCCTGGGCGGGCGCGAAGGTCATCAGGTACTGGTTCGACAACTCCTCGGCAATACGGTCGAAGACCCCGCCGAGTTCCTGGATCTGTCGCGGGAAGAAGGCCCGGCCACCGCTCTTTTGAGCGAGGCGCTCGCAGAAAGACTTGAGCTCGGCCAACTCGATGGCGCGCCCCTGGCCGATCATGTACAGGACCGCATCGCTTCCCTCCGTCTGCCGCTCGACCGCCGCCGCGCTCACGCGGCTGGCCGTGTCGTCACCATCGGTGAAGACAACGAGCCCGTGCCGCCCGGCCTGCCTCCCGAGCGTCTCGAACGACTTGATGATCACGTCGTGGAGCGCGGTGGCACCCCAGGGGGCCAGCGTGTCCACCGCGGCAAGGCGGGCCGGCAGGTCGACGGTCGGCTGCGCGATCAGGAACTGGTTCTCGTTGAAGGCCAACACGCGCACGCGGTCCGCCGGCCGCAGATCGGAGAGGAACTTCTTCACGAACTCCTTCATCTGCTCGATGGAGTCCGTCATGCTCTCGCTGATGTCCACGGCGACCGCAAGCTCGAGGCCCACGTCCTCCGAGCCGAAGTGCTCGATGGGCACCGGCTGGCCGTCCTCGTACACCCGGAACGCCGAGCGCGGCAGCCCGGAGACGAACCGGTTGCCGTCCAGCACCACGGCCGTCACCTTGATCCGATCGACATCGACGGCCTCCGCGAAGTCGAGACCCTTGGTGCTCACCACGGCCGTGGGCCGGCCACCGCCGCGGAGCGTGGCCACCACGCGGACATGATGTTCCGTGACCTGACCGCCGGTGTTCGAGGCGCACCGGTATGGAGCCACCGCCACCGTGCACACCAGACGCCCGTCGAGATAGAACTGCATCCGCTCGACGATCGCGGTCCGCGGTTCCACGACCGCCTCCATCAAGACCTCGTCACTGATGTAATCGCCCTCGCGCGGCATCAGGATGCGCACGCGGGGCTCCGGGGCCTGGGCGGCAACCCATGCCGCCGCCAGGAGAGCCGCGAAGAAGAGCGCTCCGCGTCTGGCCACCTCTGCCTCCTAGTTCCTGGATGGGCCGGCGGGAACCAGGGCCCCTCCGGCGGCCATGGCCCACACGTAGTCTTCGAATTGCTGGTCGGTTACCGACTGCGCCGCGCGCACAACCGACAGCCAGTCGTCGTGATTGGCGACCTGCGCGTGCATGGCCAGGTCCCACGTCGCCATCGCCAGCACGCCCCGCGCCAGCAACGCGGGAAGGCGCCGGTCGCTCAGCCACTCGGCCACGCGAATTTGAAGGTCGGCCATGTGTGCCGCGAGAAGACCGCCGCCCGGCCGTCCCGCCCGCTCCAGGCACGAGAGGCGCCCGGGCATCCTCTGCCCGAGGCTCCCGTCCACGAGCCGCGCCGCCACGCCCCACCGGGACAGGACGGACTGGGGGATGGGCGCCGCCCCGTCCTGGCCGATGGCGAGCACCTCGCCCAGGGAGACCTGCGCGAGGATTCCCGGCGCTCCGCTCGGAGCTCCCAGCCGAGCCAGCCTGCGCCTCGCCCCGTCCACTCCTGCGGCCGCCAGCACGGCCTCGAGCGCGGCTCGATCGCCGGCCGAGGCTGCCAGCCGGGCGCGCCCTCGCTTCACCGCGCCGGCAATCAACCGCGCGCCCTCGTCGGTCAACTTCAGCGGGTCCATGGCGACGACCGACTCGGCCAGGCCGCGCGCATCCTCGGAGGGAAGCGTCGGGGGCCGGCGCGGCAGCCCCACCATTGTTGAGCGGAGAGCCTCGCGGGCCAGGCACCGATCCAGGCCCAGGAGCGACCCCCTGACCGAAGCCGAGTCCCCGGCCGTGCGTGGAATCAGCCACGGTCCCGAGTCCCCCGCCATGCGGAGGCCGAGGTCGTGCCTCCGGTCGGGGCCATCGCCGGGAATGAGCGGCGTCTCCGGGTCCAGCCACAGGGCATAGGCGTGTGCGAGCAGCACCTCGGCCAGCATCACCTCGAGGCCAGCCGCAAGGCGCTTTCGCGCGGACTCCGAACGCTGCCACTTCGGTACCCCCGCGGCCCTGGCCGCGTCCCGCATGTCCTCGAGCGTACCGTCCACCCGAAAGCCGAGGAACGTCTCCTCGCCGCCCTGCGGCCCGTCGTCTCCCGTGGCGAGGAGGACGGCCGCTGCAGCCTGGCGCGTACAATCCGGAGCAGTCGAGTCTTTCACGAGGTCGGACACCGCCCGGCCAAGCTCGAAGATGTCGTCCACCGATCGGCCGCCCTGGCGCTCCCGAACCTCCTCCAGGCGCCGGCGCTCGGCCCTCGCCAAATCCACCGTGTACCGCCGCCCTTCCCACTCCGCGACAGGCCGGGGACGCTCGACGGCGGTGCCGGCGAGCCCATCCAGCAGGCGCGCTTCCGCGGTTCCCGCCGACGGGGAGGCGGACAGCCGGATCACCAACACCCGGAGGCGGTCCAGTGCCGCAGCTCCGTAGTCGTCTGCGCCTGCTGCCGCCATCCGAAACGCGTCCGACACGAGAGCCTGCGCGACGTCGCTCGCCAGGGACCCGGCCCGCTGGCATTGTGCGATCAGCGACACCACCGCCTGGAAGACCACAACCCTCCGGGCGCCCCTTGACGGCTCGAAGCCCGTCTCGAGCGCACCGGCCGCCTCGGTGGCCCGCCGGTAATCGTCCGGAAGGACGAACCGCATCTGCTCCAGCGTCAGGAGCAGTGTCTGTCGTGCCGGGAACCGTGCGACGGGCTCGAGCCAGACCTCTTCGTCGACGCCCCGCGCCCCGGTGGCCCAATGCCCCGCGAAGCGCCGCTGGGCGAACAGCAGCATGTCGAAGCGCAGACGCCGCGCCGGCCTTGGCATCGCGCCAAACAAATCGACAAGCCGTGGCGCCGTGACCTCTCCCTGCAGGGGGGTTGCGGCACGGGAGGACGTCTGCCCGTCGAACGCTGCCTCCCAGAACCAGCGCCCTCGCGGCGGCGCCAGCCGCCCTTCCGCCGTCACCTGCACGTGCTCGAGGAGAAACGGGACGTCCACCTCGGACCACGAAACGAACGGCGGCTCGATGTCGGGGTTGAAGCGCGCGGCACTCGCGATGAGCTCCGGGAGGTCGCGGCACCCGGGGCCGAGGGCGAAGGCGAGGTGAGGCGGATCGAGACGACCGAGCGCGCCGAACAACTGCACCAGCCGGCCGGCATTCCGCTCGAAGAGGGCCGTGACGAAGCGGGCGGGATCCGCAGCCGGCGCCCCGAGAGCCTGCTCCCACGTCTTGGTTGCGGCCTCGCCACCGGCCACGCTCATGCGACCGCCCCTGATGTGAAGGCCCTCGGCGAAGGCTGCAAACAGCTCGGGCCAGCGCCGGTAGACGGACGTCAACACGTCGGGGTGGGCCGCGAAGAAGCCGACCGTCTCGTCGTCGAGCGAGAACAGCCCGTAGTAGAGGAGGGACGCCCGGCGGTCCAGGATGATTGCCGCGGCCAGCCCGTCCGCAGGCACGGCACGCCGGAAGACCGCTGCCTGCCAGACAGTCGGCGGCAGGAGCCCGGGAATCCGCTCCGGCGCACGGTGCTCTCGGGCTGCCTCCGCGAGCGAGGTCCTCACCGCCGTCAGTGCACGCCCTTCCGGGTCGGCGGCGAAGGGACCGTACAGGTTTCGGGCGAGCACGAGCAACGTACGCGGCGGGTCGACCGGTACGGCCACGCCGGCCACCCGGAGGAGGGCGGCCGTACCGCCTGGCATGAGGATGTCGTTCGGATCCGGGGGCGATGCGGGCTGACCGGCGCACGGACTGACGGAAAGAACACACGCCAGGCACACCGCCGGCGAAATGCCCGCACGCCGAGCATATGCGACGCGGAATCGCGACATGCGCGACCTCGTGCCCTTCCGCTTCCGTTGACCGGTTCAGGCTGACGACCGCAGGCCCATCCCGGGTCCGCGTCCGGATTTCGTGCTTCTCGTATTGTGCATTTGCAGCCTCGGTGTACGCCATTCTCAATTCGCCCTCTTCAATCCGCTACCGGCCGTTGTCCTTTTCAACAACTGGACTTCCCCGCCAGCGTTTACCTCTGTAGAATAGGACTGCGTTCTGCCCCCCCGGCTGCCGCCTCCACCTCACGTCCCTTGGACCCGTCACGTATGCCGCCAACCGAACCCGGCTCGACGTCCGCCGCCCGAGGGCCCGGCCCGGGCATCCACATCGTGTGGTGGAGGCGGTTGGGGGTTCGGGCGACGGCCGTCTTTGCCCTCGTCACCCTCGCCTCGGTCTCGGTGTTCGTCGTCGTCACGCTGCGCGCCCAGCAGCGGTACCTGACGAGCGAAGTCCTGCGCGGCGCCGCGCAGTTCAGCGACACCATCAAGGCCAGCACCTACCACTTCATGCTGGCGGACGAGCGGGTGGGCGCCTACCGGACGATGGAGGCCATCGGGCGCCTCCAGGGTATCGAGAAGGTCCGGATGCTCAACAAGGAAGGGCGGGTCACCTTCTCCACCGACGGCCGGGAGGTCGGGCCAGCTGGTGGACAAGCGCGCCGAGGCCTGCTACGCGTGCCACGCCGCCGGCCAGCCGCTGGTCCGGCTCAACGTCCCGTCGCGCAGCCGGATCTTCCAGCACAACGGCCACCGCGTGCTGGCGATGATCACGCCGATCTACAACGAGGCGAGCTGCTCCAGCGGCGGGTGCCACGCGCACCCCGAGCGACCAGCAGGTCCTCGGCGTGGTGGACGTGGCGATGTCGCTCGAGGACGAGGACTCGGCCATCGCGTCGTTGCGACGGCGCGACGCTGCTGTTCGGCGGCCTCGGCGTGCTGGCGCTGGCGGCGACGGTCGGGCTTATTCGTCCGCGGCTACGTCATCAGGCCGCTGGGCGAGATGGTGCGGGCGACCGAGCGGATCGCCGCGCGGCGATCTGGACCGCCGGCTGCCGGCGCGGCGCACCGACGAGATCGGCGTGCTGGCCGGGCTCTTCAACGCGATGACCGACTCGCTCCGCGAGGCGCGGGGCGAGCTGCACGATCTGAACGAGAACCTCGAGCAGCAGGTGGAGGAGCGGACGACCGGCGCTGCGCGACGCGCAGGCGCAGCTGATCCAGTCCGAGAAGATGTCCTCGCTCGGCAAGCTCGCCGCCTCGGTCGCGCACGAGATCAACAACCCGCTGGCCGGGATCCTCACCTACGCGAAGCTCCTCGTGCGGATGCACGAGGAGGGCGAGATGACGGAGAAGGTGCGCGAGAGCTGCACGCGCAACCTCCGGCTGGTCCAGCGCGAAACCGAGCGGTGCAGCGCGATCGTCCGCAACCTGCTCGACTTCGCGCGCCAGCGCACGCCGATGCTCAAGGAGCTGGACGTGAGCGCGGTCGCCGAGGAGGCGCTGTCGCTGCTCTCCCACCGGCTGATGATGCAGAACGTCGCGCTGGAGAAGTCGCTGCCGCCGCTGCCGCTGGTGAAGGCGGACTTCGGCCAGATGCGCCAGGCGATTCGTCAACATCGCGCTCAACGCCTGCGAGGCGATGAACGCGGGCGGGCCGCTGCGGGTCACCGGCCGGCGCGGCCGGCCAGATGGTGGAGGTGGCGTTCGCGCGACACGGGCCCCGGCATCCCGCCCGAGCACCTGTCGCGCATCCTCGACCCGTTCTTCACGACCAAGGAAAAGGGCACGGGCCTCGGGCTGTCGGTCGTCTACGGGATCATCGAGCGGCACGGCGGCACGCTCGACATCCAGAGCCAGGTGGGCGTGGGACGACGGTGACCATCCGGCTGCCGATCGCCGGGACCGGCGCCGGCGCTCCGCGGCGAGGGCGGCGCCGTGGAGCCGGTATGAGCGCGAACGGGCGGCGGGCGTGATCGACGTCTACCTGTGGTGGATCGGCGGCGGCGGCGGCCGACAGCCGAACTGCTCGGGCGCCGTGAGGCACTCGGAGGCCGAGCACGTGTTCGCGGTGACGGCCCGCGTGCTGGCACGGGCACGAGCGGCCGATCGACTCGTTCGACCCGCGGCGCCAGCAGCACTCCTCCACGCGCATCCTGAAGTGGCTGCTCGAGACGCGGCCGCGCCAATCCGGCGAAGGTGGTCGGCATCACGGACGTCGACCTGTTCATCCCGATCCTGACGTTCGTCTACGGCGAGGCGCAGCTGGGCGGGCGCGGCGGCGGTCGTCTCCACCGCGCGGCTCGTCGCCGGACGACGGGTTCCGCCCCGACCCGCACCTGCTGCGCGTCGCGCGTGCTGAAGGAGACGATCCACGAGCTCGGCCACACCTTCGGCCTCCTGCACTGCCCGACGCCCGACGTGCGTCATGGCCCGGTCGGTCAACCTCGTCCAGGTGGACGCCAAGGACGCCGGCGCTCTGCCACGACTGCCAGCATCCGGTACGGCGAACTGAGAGAGCAAGGACACCAACACCATGAGTAAAGAACGGACCCGGATCCTGATCGTCGACGACGAGGAGATCGTGCGCGAGTCGCTGTCCGCGTGGCTCGAGAAGGACGGGTACACCCTGGCGACGGCGCCCGACGGCGAGACCGGCCCTCGACCGGATCCGCAAGGAACGCTGGTCGATCCTGCTCGTGGACCTGAAGATGCCGGGCATCGACGGCCTGCAGGTGCTCGAGGAGGCGCGCAAGGTGCAGCCCGAGGCGGCCGCCGTGATCATGACCGCCTACGCCACCGTGGACACCGCGGTGGCGGCCATGAAGATCGGCGCCTACGACTACCTGGTGAAGCCGTTCGACCCCGAGGAGCTGAGCCTGATGATCCAGAAGATCGTCACGCAGCAGGCCCTCGTCCGCGAGAACGTGCTCCTGCGCAAGGTGCTCAAGCGCGACTACCACTTCCGCGACCTGATCAGCAAGAGCCCCGCGATGCAGGCGGTGTTCGACCTGGCGCGGACCGCCGCGCGCAGCCACTCCACGATCCTGATCCTCGGCGAGAGCGGCACCGGCAAGGAGCTGCTCGCGCGCGCGATCCACGCGGAGAGCCCCCGCAGCCAGGGGCCGTTCGTCGCCGTCTCGTGCGCGGCGCTCACCGAGACCCTGCTCGAGTCGGAGCTGTTCGGCCACGAGAAGGGCGCGTTCACCGGCGCCGCGGTCCGGCGCAAGGGCAAGTTCGAGATGGCGCAGGGCGGCACGCTGTTCCTCGACGAGATCGGCGACATCAGCGCGAAGCTGCAGCTCGACCTGCTGCGCGTGCTCGAGGACCGCCAGTTCTTCGCGCGTCGGCGGCAACGAGTCGATCCCGGTGGACGTCCGGATCATCGCCGCCACCAACCGCGACCTTCCGAAGGCCGTGGCCGACGGATCGTTCCGCGAGGACCTCTTCTACCGCCTGAACGTCATCCCGGTGCACCTGCCGCCGCTGCGCGAGCGCCTCGAGGACCTGCCGCTGCTGGTCGAGCACTTCCTCGAGCAGCTGGGCGCCGAGATGAACCGGCGGGTGGACGAGGTGTCGACCGAGGCGATGGCCCTGCTCATGTCGCACACGTGGCCGGGCAACGTGCGCGAGCTGCGCAACGTCCTGGAGCGCGCGGTGGTCGTGGCCGCCGGGCCGCGTGATCGAGGCCGCCGACCTGGGCCTCCGCCGGTCCGCGGCGGACGCCGCTCGAGCCAGGCGCGCTGGCGTCGCTCGACGACGTGGAGAAGCACCACATCGCCCGCGTGCTGCAGAGACTCGGGCGGCAACATCAGCCAGGCCGCGCGCACGCTGGGCATCGACCGCGCGACGCTCTACAACAAGATGCGGAAGTACCAGCTGCGCAAGGACGGCGAGCCGGAGCAAGACGGAGACTGAGCGCAGTAAAGCGGGCAGCGCGCAGCCGGCGAGCTGGACAGCAGATCACAGCGTCGACGCTGCCGCTGCGTGAACGCGCGATTCGCTGCCAGCCGCCAGCTGCCACCTGCGCGCTGACTGCCGCTCCCCGTTGAATTCCCCCACACCCTGCCGCGTTTCTCAGCACCCACCTTGATATGCGTGTTTACTGAATAAAAACGCCGTTCCCGGTCGCTTGCGGCTTCCTGGCAGCCACAATGCGCTGCTGATAAATTCAACAGCGCCCCTCGTCCCCTCCCCACCCTCGACCACCCACCCACGAGCCGTAAGTATTTTTTTCACAAGCAGTTGCGCGCGACGATCGCCCTGGCTGAGCCAGTGGCATCCCCCTTGCGATAGGACAGGACGAGAGAACCTGCATGTCCTGTCCACACCTGAAAGAAGTCGTGATGTTGTTCTGCCGGGCGTACCCGGTCAAGAAGATGGTCCCTCTTGACCGGCTCGCGACCGCCAACCCGTGCCTCGGCGGCGACTTTCAGCACTGCCCGCTGTTCCGCGAGCTGTCGGAGCGGCTGAAGGCCTGCCCCGAGCACGAGGCGGCGGTCATTCCGCCCGCGGAGCCGCAGAAAGGAGTGCTGCGATGATGCTCGCCCTTCCCGCTGTCGCTGTTGGCGCTGGTCGTCCTGGCGCTCTCCTCGCGGGCCGCGCGCGACCCGCTGACCCTGAGCCCTCGTGAGGCCCTTGGAGACGCACATGGATCTCAGTCGGAGAACGTTCTTCAAGTTTGCCGGAGCCGCGGGCGCGGCCGGCCGTGGCTGCGCGGCCCGCCCGGCGCCGAGGCCGCGCGCGCAGCGCCCGGTCAACACGCCCGCCGTCCTGGTGGACACGACGCGCTGCGCCGGCTGCCGCGGCTGCGAGGCCGCGTGCAGCGAGGCGAACACCTGGCCGGGCCCGCGACAGGCCCGGCCAGGACGCCGTGTTCGAGAGCCCGCGCAAGACGGACGTCGGCGTCTACACCGTTGTCAACCGCTGCCCGACCGGCGCGAAGCCGGGCGACGCCGCGCTTCGTCAAGCGCCAGTGCATGCACTGCCTCGACCCCGCGTGCGCGTCGGCGTGCCTGGCCAAGGCGCTCGAGAAGACGCCGGCCGGCCCGGTGGTCTACCACCCGGAGCGCTGCCTTGGCTGCCGCTACTGCATGGTGGCCTGCCAGTTCGACGTGCCGAAGTTCGAGTTCGAGATCGGCCGCGCCGTACATCCAGAAGTGCTCGTTCTGCGCCGAGCGCCAGGCCCAGGGCCTGCAGCCCGCGTGCGCCTCGGTGTGCCCGACCGGCGCGCTGACGTTCGGCCACCGCGCGGACCTGCTCGAGGAGGCGCGCACGCGCATCTACCAGAACCCCGACAAGTACGTGCACCACGTCTACGGCGAGACCGAGGCGGGCGGCACCAACTGGCTCTACATCACCGACGTGCCGTTCGAGCAGCTCGGGTTCCGCACCGACCTCGGGCCGACGTCGCCGCCCGAGCTCACGCGCACCGCGCTGGCGGCCGTGCCGTTCGTGCTGACCCTCTGGCCTCCGCTCCTCATGGGCCTCTACACGTTCAGCCAAGCGGCGTGAAGAGGCGTCGAAGGGCGGCGAGAAGGAGGCCCACCATGACTGACACGACCTTCGACCGCGCTTCGACGCCCGCGTCCTGGATCACCGAGAAGATCTTCCTGGGCATGCCGCTCGGCGCCGTACCTGCGCTCGCTGCTCACGCCCGGCAACGCCATCGTCGCGCTCATCCTGCGTCGCCGGCATCCCGGCCATCATCTACCGCTTCGTCGTTCGGCATCGGCGCCGTCGAGCAACCTCACCCAGGCCAACCCGTGGGGCATCTGGATCGGCCTCGACGTGCTGAGCGGCGTCGCGCTGGCCGCCGGCGGCTTCACGCTCGCCACCGCCGTCTACGTCTTCGGCCTCAAGGAGTACCACCCGATCGTCCGGCCGGCCGTGCTCACCGGGCTTCCTCGGCTACGCTCTTCGTCGTCATCGGCCTGTGCGCGGACCTCGGCCGCCCCTGGAAGCTGCCGGTCCCGATGGTCTACTCCTACGGCACCGGCTCGGTGATGTTCGAGGTCGGCTGGTGCGTGGCGCTCTACCTGACGGTGCTGGCGCTCGAGTTCAGCCCGGCGGCGTTCGAGTGGCTCGGCCTCAAGAAGGCCCGCGAGTGGGCGATCCGGCTGACGCTCGGCCTCACCATCCTCGGCCTGTGCCTCTCGACGCTGCACCAGTCGTCGCTCGGCGCGCTGTTCCTGATGATGCCGCACCGCGTGCACCCGCTCTGGTACTCGGGCTTCGTCCCGATCTTCTTCTTCGTCTCCGCCATCGTCGCGGGCCTGAGCATGGTCATCGTCGAGAGCGGCGCTCTCGCACCGCGCCTTCACGAGCCGCGATCGACCCGCACGCGCACGAGCCAAGCTCGACAAGCTCACGCTCGGCCTGGCCCAGGCGGCCGCCGATCGTCCTGTTCGCCTACTTCTTCCTGAAGCTGCAGGGCCTGGTGGACGGCGGCCGGTTCGACCTGCTGCTCACGCCTTACGGCTACTGGTTCCTGTTCGAGATGCTCGGCTTCATCCTGGCGCCGTCGCTGCTCTTCGGCGTCGCCGTCCGGCGCGCAGAACGCGACGCTCGCCCGCTGGGTCGCCGGCTGGACGGTCCTCGGCATCGTCGTCAACCGCCTGAACCTCTCGGTCATCACGTTCAACTGGAACGCGCGCCGAGCGCTACGTCCCCAGCGTGCTTGGAGATCCTGATCTCGGTCACGATCATCACCATCGGCGTGATGACGTTCCGCTGGATCGTCAACCGGATGCCGGTGCTGCACGAGCGACCCGGCGTTTCCGCAGGCCCACTAGGGGCGGAGGAAGTCTCGATGGGTCACGACCTGATCACCATCTACTGGCTGAAGGCGGTCGAGTACCTCCTCGCGGTGTCGTACCTGCCGCTGTTCGTCCTGTTCTGGAAGTTCGTCACGCCGAGCGCGCGCCGCGGAGGCGCCCGCCACCGTCGCCGCGCCGAGTTGGGCCGACCAGCTGCGCGAGTTACTTCCAGCTGCCGGCCAAGCTGTTCTTCCACCCGGGCCACACGTGGGCCCGCCTCGAGGGCGACGACACGGTGACGGTCGGCATCGACGACTTCGCGCAGCAGCTCGTGGGGCCGATCGATCGGCTGCAGCTGCCCGGCGTCGGCATGACCGTCGTGCAGGGCGAGCCCGCGCTCGGCGCTGGATCCGCGCGGCAAGAGGGTGGACGATGCTCTCGCCGGTGAACGGCACCGTCGTCGCGGTCAACACGGCGGCCGCGGGCGATCGCCGCGCACGGTCAAGCGGTCGCCCTACGGCGACGGCTGGCTGTTCCGCGTGAAGAGCCCGCAGCTGGCGGCCAACCTCAAGAACCTGATGACCGGCGCGTTCGCCCGCCGCTGGATGGACGCCGTCTCGCGAGCAGCTCGCGGGAGAGTTCAGCCGCCGAGGAACTGGGACATGTCTACGCAGACGGCGGCACGCCGGTCGACGGCCTCGCGCGGAGCCTGGCGCACGACGAGTGGGACGCCATGGCGCGGCGCTTCTTCCTGACCGAGACGGAGGGCGCCATGCGTAGGTACGCACTCGTCGCCACGCGTCCTGGCCGTCCTGGCCGCACCGGCGTCGCCCTCGTCGTCGGCGCAGAACATGCCCAAGCTGCCCGCGGACATCACCCTGCCGCAGCGCGGCGACAGCCCGGGGCCAGGTGGTCTTCAGCCACCAGACGCACATCGCGGTGCCAGGCGAAGGCGGATTGCACGGCGTGCCACCCGAAGCTCGCGCCGATCGTGAAGACGAAGACGACGCGCAGCGCGACGCCGATCACGCACGCGAAGATGGAGAAGGGCCAGGCGTGCGGCGCCTGCCACAACGGCAAAGCCGCGCACGGGTTCGACGATTGCTCGTCGTGCCACAGGAGCCAGTAGCCATTTGCCAAGTGGTCACTTGTCAAGTTGTCAACTGACCAGTTCGCAAATTCAAGGAGCGAGCCATGCAGGCGCTCATCGGTCTGTTGCAGAACGTCGGCGTCTTCCTCGCGTTCCTCGCCGCGCGCTTCGCGGTGCTGCTGGTCGTCCTGGCCGCGCTGACCGTCGTCTTCCTGGCCGGCCTCGCCGTGGTGCGGCTTGCCGGGCGGGTGCGCCGGCACGCCCTGGGGCTGACCAAGGTGGGCGGCCTCGTGTGGCGGCCCGGGCGTCTATTACTCGCCCGGCCACTCGTGGCTGCAGTGGAAGGGCGACGAGCCGGTGCGCGTCGGCCTCGACGACCTGGCGCAGCACGTGCTGGCGCGCGTCAGCGAGGTCACGCTGCCCGCGATCGGCCAGGTGCTGCAGGCCGGCGAGACGGCCGCCATCGGTGCGGGCCGGACGCCGGCTCGCTCTCATCCCGGCGCCGGTCGAGCGGCACGGTGGTGGCGATCAACCGGCGGCTGCTGCGCAACCCGTCGCTGATCCACAACGACCCGTACGCGCACGGCTGGCTCTACGCGGTCGCACCCGACGGACGCCGGCGCACGCGCGGCTGCCCTACGGCGAGCCGTCGCGCCAGTGGTTCTCGCGGCGAGGCGCACCGGCTACTCGCAGTTCATCGAGCACCAGCTGGGACATGGCCGCGGCCGACGGCGGCGAGCTCGTCGCGCCAGGACCGTCGCTGCTCACCGAGGAGCAGTGGGAGGAGATGACGGCGAAGTTCCTGACGTCGCCCGTTGCGTGAGAGTCAACAGACACAGTGGACAGTGGTCGGTGGCCGGTGGACAGTGGATCACGCGGATCTCGCTGGCCACTGAGCACCGACCACTGACCACGACGTCGTGCCAGATCCCCTGCCCCTTTGCACACATCCGCCGGCCCCGCCCGATTGCACGCAAACACCGCCACCCCGCTTGATCTTCCGATGCTCTGCCGCGACCATCTCAACCGACAGTGGGCAGTGGGACGGGCTGCCGGGCGCCGGCTGCCAGCTGCCAGCTGAAGGAGGCGAGCGATGGCGCGGCGAGCCTTGTTGGTCGGCATCAACCGTTATCCCGATCCCGCGCACGCACTGAACGGATGTGTGAACGACGTGCACCAAGTGCGCGCGGTGCTCAGGCAGCATTTCGGGTTCGAGGACGCCGCACTGACCGTCCTGCTAGACGGGCGGGCGACGACCGGCGGCATCCGATCGGGCCTGCGGTGGCTCGTCGAGGGTGCCAGACCCGGGGACGTGCTCGTGTTCCACTACTCCGGCCACGGCTCGCAGGTGCCCGACCGCGATGGCGACGAAACGGCCGACGGGCTCGACGAGATCATCTGCCCCTACGATCTCGACTGGGACGACCCGATCGCAGACGACGACCTCCACGCGGCGGTGCGCAAGCTCCCCGAGGACGCCACCCTCACCGTCGTGCTCGATTGCTGTCATTCCGGCACGGGGCTGCGCGAGCCCGAACGGCCGGGCCGTCGCGAGCGCTTCATGATCGCGCCGGCCATGCGGGTGTCGCGAAACGTCTCCCCGTCGAGGACCGCCGCAGAGAGGCCGGGGGGCGGGGAGCGGGCCGCGCGGGTCACGGTGCACCGGCTGGGTCGGCGCGCCGCGGAGGCCGGAGCCGTGCTCATCGCCGGCTGTCGCGCCGATCAGTCTTCGGCCGATGCCTTGATTGCCGGGGCGTACCACGGAGCGTTGACCTACTTCCTCTGCCTGGCACTGGCGGAGGCCGATTACCGGGTGCCGTACTCGCGACTGGTCCGGCGCGTGCGCTCCAGCCTGCGTGCGCGAGGGTTCGAGCAGGACCCTCAGCTCGAAGGCCCCGCGGCGATCCTCCAGTTGCTGGCGTTCTCGCCAAGGGACGGTCGGCGGTCGACAGTCGAGGGTTCAGGGTTCCGTCACGCTGTCACGCGTGATTGACGCTCGACCCCTGACTCCCGACCCTGAACCGGTCGTTATGGCTGACCTTGAATTCACTCGGGAAGCTCTGTAGGCTGTCCCCCTCCGCCCGCCGACACTGCACGGCTCGTCGCGTGTTGGCTCTTCTCTGACGACAAACGATTGACCGCTGCCGGTCGCGGCCCCTACGCGATGCGGCGGCGCGCCCCGACAGGGAGTGAGGGGAGACGTGCCTTCTCGAACACATCTGCTGCTCGGCTGCCTCGTCCTCGCCGCGTGCCTCGCCCCCACCGCGGAGGCACAGCAGTTCGGGAAGAACAAGGTTCGCTACCAGGACTTTGATTTCAAGGTGCTCGAGACCCCTCACTTCGACATCTTCTACTACCCAATCGAACAGGAGGCCGCCCGCCAGGCCGGGGTGCTGGCCGAACGCTGGTACGCGGAGATCTCGCGGTGGCTCGGTCACGAGCTTGGCCGCCGCCAGCCGCTCGTGCTCTACGCGACCTCGACGGATTTCGCCCAGACGAACGTCGTCTCGGGGCGCTTGAGCGAGGGTACCGGCGGGGTGACCGAAGGGCGCCGCAACCGGATCGCGCTTCCTTTCGGTCTCGGCCTTGCCGAGACGAATCACGTGATCGGTCACGAGCTCGTCCACGCGTTCCAGTACGACCTTGCGCGACGCGGATACCCCTCGGTCGTCATGATGCCGCTGTGGGTCATCGAGGGCATGGCCGAGTACCTGACGCTCGGCCCCGACCACTACCAGACGCACATGTGGATGCGCGACGCCGCGCGGCAGGACAAGCTGCCCTCGCTGAAGGACCTGTCGAACCCGAAGTACTTCCCATACCGCTACGGGCACGGCGTGTGGACGTTTCTCGTGGGGCGCTACGGCGAGGACGTCGTGCCGCGGCTCCTCAAGGCAAAGCCGTCCGGGCTCGAGGCGAAGTTCAAGGAGGTCACCGGCCGGACGCTGGAGGAATTGACGGCGGAGTGGCACGAGGCCCTGCGCGCCGAGTTCGGCGCCTCCCCCGCCCGGCGCGTCGAGGGCGACCGCGTCCTTCTCGGGCGGCGCCGCACCGGGGCGCGTATCCACACGGGCCCTTCCCTCAGCCCCGATGGCAAGAGCCTCATCTTCGTTTCAGAAAAGGACCAGTTCTCGATCGAGATCTTCCTTGCCGATGCCCGCTCGGGGGTCATCAGGTCCAAGCTGCTCGACCGGGCGACCAACCCGCACTACGACAGCATCCAGTTCCTCGACAGCTCCGCGGGCTGGGATCCCGCCAGCCGCCGCATTGCGTTCTCGGCGTCCCGCCGCGGCCTGGCCGTGGTGACCATCATGGATACCCGCACGGGACGGATCGAGCACGAGTTGCAACTCCAGGAGCCCGGAACGATTGGCACGCCGACGTGGTCGCCAGACGGCAAACAGCTCGCCTTCGCGGGGCAGACCGGCGGCTGGACCGACCTCTACACCTACAACCTGCAGTCTCGCGCGCTTCGCCGCAGGACGAACGACGCCTACGGCGACCTCCAGCCCACCTGGTCCCGTGACGGCCGCTCCATCGCGTTCGTCACCGACCGCTTTTCCACCTGCCTGGAGCGTCTGTCGCCGGGGACCTATCGCCTCGCGCTGCTCGATCTCGAGACCAACGACATCCGCGAGCTGCCCGGCACGGCCGGCGGCCGGAACTTCAACCCCCAGTTCGGCGAGACCAACGACGAGCTGTACTTCGTCGGCGACCCCGATGGCCGGCCCAGCGTGTACCGGCTGTCGCTGGCGTCCCGAACGGTCTGCAGGCTCACGCCGGCCGACGTGCCGGTAGCCGGCATCACGGCACTCAGCCCCGCGATCTCGTACGCGCCAAGAACGAAGATGCTCGCGTACAGCGTGTTCAAGAGCGGCGGCTACGAGATCCTGACCACCACCGCAGAACGCGTGGCGGAGGCCGAGGCCGAAGCGGTGACGGCAGTCCCTCGGCCCGCGCCGCCGGTCCGGATGCCGGAGGAGACCGACGACGACGGCGCCGCCGGCGAACCGCCGGCGGCGGGGATCGCCTTCTCCGCCGGCGATGCGGGCGAGGCACGGGATCTCTCGGCCGGGTTCGGCGTGCGAGCGTATCGGCCACGACTCTCGCTGGAGAGCATCGGCCAGCCGTACCTGAGCGCCGGCGGCGGGGCCTTCGGGTCCTTCCTCCGCGCGGGCATGGGCTTCTCGCTGGGCGACATGCTCGGCGACCAGCAGCTGAGCATTGCGATGCAGGTGGGCCGCCACCGCCAGGATTTCGCCGGCCGGGTCATGTACCTGAACCGGAGATTGCGATGGAACTGGGGCATGGCCGCCGAATACCTGCCGCTCATGTTCGGCCGGACCGAGGGGCGGTACGAGGCCGCGGACCAGACGCTCGAGCGCGTCGTGGAATACAGGCGGCAGGACCACATCGGGCTCACGGGGATCACCAGCTACGCCTTCAACAGCTCGCACCGGCTGGAGTTCACCGCCGGCGGCCGCCAGGTCAGCTTCGCCAGGAACGTGACGCGCAGCACGATTGCCGTGCCGTCCGGTCGCGAGATCGCGGCGGACCGCGAGGAGGTGCCCTACGGCGATCCGATACGCCTGGTGGAAGCCAGCGCCGCCCTCGTCTACGACTCGGCCATCTTTGGCGCCGCCAGCCCCATCCTCGGCCGCCGCTACCGCTTCGAGGTGGCGCCCGCCACGGGGTCGCTGACCTACACTACCGTGCTCGCCGACTTCCGGCAGTACTTGATGCCGGTCCGGCCCTTCACGCTGGCGCTGCGCGCGCGTGCGGTCGGCCGCGTCGGCGCGGATTCCGGCGACCCGCGCGTGCTGCCGCTGGTCCTGTCCCTCCGGGATCAGGTGCGCGGGTACGATCTCAATGGTCTGTCGGCGAGCGCATGCAGCGCGCCGGGCAGCCGGTGCTCCCTCCTCGACGTGCTCAGTGGCAGCCGGCTCGTGGCCACGAACGTGGAGATGCGCTTCCCGATTCCCGGCGTGTTCTCCGGAACCTTCGACTACGGCCCCATCCCGCTCGAGGGGTTCCTGTTCGTGGACGCCGCCACGGTGAGGACGCGTGGTGGCTCGATGCTGGAGGGTTGGACCCAACACCTGATGAGGGCCGCAGGGACGGGCATCCGCCTGAACGCGGCAGGCTTGATCTTCGAGCTGGCCGGCGCCCGCACGTTCGACGGCGTCGCGCGAGGCTGGAAGTTCGCGTTCAATTTGAAGCCGGGATTCTGAGGCAGGATTCAGGAAGAGGATTCGGGATTCAGGATTCAGTGAACGGCGGGCCGGCAGCTGGCAGCCCGCCGCCGGGCCGCCAACTGCCAACCAGCCTACTTCTCTGCTGTCTCCTACCTCACCACCGCGACCTGCTCCAACAGCGTGTTGAAGGCGCCGATGAGGTCGGCCGGCTGGAACTCGCAGTGCCCCCAGGCGTCCACGAGGGGCAGCTGGGTCAGCCAGGCGGAGTTGCCGGCCTCGGCGACCTTCTGCGCGTACAGGCCCTCGTGCCAGGCCGGCACGCCCGGATCGCGCTCGGTGTGCATCGTCACGACCGGGATGCGGATGTCGCCTGTGGGCTCGTAGTTGCGCTCGTAGTAGTTGACGGCCGCCGGGTCCGCCAGGTAACGCTCCACGCCCGCGTTCAGCAGGCCGCTCAGGTAAGCGTTGGTGCCTGGATTACCCGTCGGGGCCACAAGATACTGCGCGGTCGAGTTGTCGTAGGGGATCTTCCCGTTGACGCGCTCGATCAAGTCGTTCGTGTATCGCAGCTGGAAGCCGACGAAGTAGAGACCGCTCTGGAACATCTCTGCCGGGTTCTCCGGGTCGAAGGGAAGGCCCGCCGCCTGGACCCACTGCAGCAGCTTCCCTGGATTCGCCATCATCGCGTTGTAGACCTCCCAGAACAACTGCGATCCCGGATAGGGCGGGTCGGATGAGGGAGGAATGAACTCCGTCCCCGGCGGAACCTCGAACGGTGTGCCGGGCAGCACGCCCGGGAAGTAGTAGTCGAACGTCACGCGGGCATCGCCGGCGTAGCGGATCTCGGGGATCCCGCCGCCGAGGGGCGCGCACATCGCGAGGGCGCCCGAGTACTGGCTGGGTACTTCTCCGCCAGCTTGACGACGGCGAGACCGCCGAGTGAGGAGCCGACGAGAATCGTCTCGGTCGGCTGGCCGAACTTCGAGGCGAACAGCTTCCCCAGTTGGTGGGTGCGCTGCACCGCATCGGCAAGCGCCCAGCCGTTGCTCGAGAAACTCGAGGCCGCAACCGCGTAGCCACCGGCGAGCAGCGCTTCGCGCAGTTCGTTGTAGCGATCCTGGATGGTCGGTGGAACCACCGGCTGGTCCGCCTGCACGATCCCGTGCGCGTAGAGCACCAGGGTCCCGTTCCAGGGCGTGGGTACGTCCATCTCGTAGAACGAGCCAGGCCCGGTCTTTCCTTCGAGGTGCCGCACCTGGGCGAATCCGGCCACCGGGACTGATAAGAGGGCCATCACGACGAGTACGGGGACAAGCAACCGCCGCAGCGAGAGCATACTCTCTCCTTTTCGAGTGGACCGGACCGGGCGCGGCCATGTCATGCGGGTATGTGACGGAACCGCCCGCCGGGGTTACAGCCCGGCACTCGGCCGCCACCGTCCGCACTGGCCTCAGGAAGCTGCCGCGCTATGGTAGGCCTGCCGGAGTGGCTTGGGAACCGGACTCCTGGACCCCGATTCCTGGTTCCTCAATGCGACCGGTTATAATCGCCTTCTCATGACCACACCCCATCGCCGCGCGTGGGCCCAGCCGAAAACGGTTCGCGCCCGTTCTGCCGCACTGCTGGCCAGCATCCTCCTTCTTGCGGGTGCCGCCGCGGCCCTCGCCTTCTTCCTGCCGGGACCGGCACTGGCGGCGGCTGCCGGACCTCAGGCCGCCCCGGGCATCACACCCGAGCTGCGCGCGGAGTTCGAGCGCTGGTGGGACACGCAGCCGCGGATGACCCTGCCCGTCTCGTCCGACGGCGCGAAGGTCCTGATCGTGAAGTTCACCGACTTGCAGTGTCCGTCGTGCGGGATGAGCCACATCGCGATGAAGCCGAAGCTGGCCGAGTACCAGACCCGCTACCCGGGCGCCGTGAAGATGGTGACCAAGGACTACCCGCTGCAGCCGGAGTGCAACCCCAACGTCCAGAGGGCCGTCCATCTCGCCGCCTGCGACGCGGCGGCGGCGGTGAGGATGGCGGGGCAGCAGGGCAAGGGTGAAGCCCTCGAGGACTGGTTCTACGCCAACCAGTCCTCCCTCACTCCCACGTCGGTGCGCCAGGCAGCCGCGACCATCGGCGGCGTCACGAACTTCAACGCGGGCCTGCCCGCGGCGTTGAACGGCATCAGGACGGACGTCGGCCTCGGCAAGCTGCTGGGCGTCAAGGCCACGCCGACGTTCTACGTCAACGGCGTGAAGTGCGAGTCGCAGGGGCAGCCGCTCGCCACGCCGTTCATCTTCGTGGCGATCGAGTACGAGCTGAGGAAGGCGGGCTTGAAGTAGCCGGCGGGAAGGAGGCCTCCGATGTTCGTCGGCCGCTTTGCCGCGGCTTCGGGGCCAAGACCGTTGCCCGTGATCGACACCGGTAACATGACCGGCTCGGCCCCGCCGAGCGTCGCCGCCATCGCGTGGGTCGGCCAGGCCCAGTGGCTGCTGGTCGGGACGGCTTGGTGGGTGGATCGGCACCGCGAGTTGCGGTCACCTCTCGAAGCACCACGTCCTGCGAGGATGTGACCCCGTCAGCCGCCCCCCACGGCCGCAAGCTTGAGGACGGTATTCCAATTCCTCGCCGTGCCCCGCGTGCCCAGCGCCTTCTCGATCATCGTCCCCGTCAGGCGTGAACGGCCGATGCCATCCGGGTAGGTGACGTAGAGGTGCCTGCCGGCGCCCGCGATCGTTTCCCGCCCAACGACTGCCCCCCGCAGCGCTTCGACGGCCCTGGCGGCGGACGCCTGCTTGAGGAACATCACGACCAGGTGCGACGGGTCGTCCACGGCCATCTGCTCGAATGGGTTGCGAGCGATGACGCGCTTCCACTCGGCCGCGTCGCGCACGATGAAGTCCGTCTTCAACCCGAGGCGAGCGGCGGCTTCACCTTCGAGCCTGCTCTCGATCTCTCCGCACGCACCAGCAGCTTCGAAGACGAGGTTCCCGGACTGCAGCACCGAGCGAGGGTTCGAAAAGCCGAGGTCGCCGAGCAGGCCTCGCAGGTCCGCCATCGACACCATCCGGTAGCCGGCGACGTTGACCCCGCGGAGGAGCGCAATGAAGGTGGGCATGCTGGTCAAGGCGCGTACAGGGCCACTACCGTCGCCACGTAGAACGTCAGCAGCGGGGTTGGCATGAAGAGCAGCCAGGCGAGCCCTGTGAAACGGCGGCCAAGGGCGACCGCGGCGGCGAAGTGACAGGGCACGGCGACCGCGGGCACGAACCAGAACCGGGGCGCCCCGGCAAGGTACACCATGAAGGGCAGGCCGAGACTGGCCCCCGCCCAGACGAGCGCCGGACGCTTGATCAGAAGTCCGCCGGCGCTCATGGCAACTGCCGCGAGCGCCCCCGGCCAGCCGAACACGATCGCGGCCCAGTGCATGTTCGTTGTTCCAGGACCAGCATACCGCAGCGGGGTGCAGCTCGGCTCTTCGGGCGATGCCCGGGCCCGGCGCTATACGTGCACCCGCCACCGTGGAGCGAGAACATGCGCTTCCTCACTGCGCTCTTCGCAGGCGCGCTGTCCGGCTCAGTGTAGGATGAGTCATGGCGCTACCATGCATCGAATTGCTCGCGGCCACGCCCGAAATCCTCCGGGCGCTCATGTCCGAGATCTCCGATGAAGACGCCCGCTGGAAGCCCGCGCCCGACCGGTTTTCTATCGCCGAAGTGCTGGCCCACCTCTCCCACTCTGAAGGACACTGCTACCGCCTGCGGCTCGACCGCTTCATGGCCGAAGACCGTCCCGAGCTCGAGCCGGACGAGGCGTCGTTTCACCTCGACCTCTACCGCAACGCCGACCCCGAAGGTGCATTCGACCACTTCGAGGACCAGCGCATCACCAACGTGGAACTGCTCCGCACCCTGGCGGACGAAGCCGGCACGCGCGTGGCTCTCCATCGAGCGGCTGGAGAGATAACTCTCGCGAACATGCTGCATGAGTGGGCGCTGCACGATCTAGGGCACGTCCGCCAGGTCGCAGAAATCGTGCGCGCGCGTAAATATCTGGCCGGCGCGGGCCCATTGGGACACGATTACCAGCTGAAGCCATGACATCCAACGCGTCGGCGGGCGTGAAGTACATTTTCCGTGCGTACCTACCGCCCATCGGCGTGTTACCTATGTGTTACCTAAAACAAAAGGCCGGTCGCCACTCTCGGCAACCGGCCCTTTTGCTCATTGGTTTTGGTCGGGGCGACTGGATTCGAACCAGCGACCCCCTGAACCCCATTCAGGTGCGCTACCAAGCTGCGCTACGCCCCGACCGTCCGAGTATCTTACCGCACTCCGGCCGTGTTTGGGTCACCCTTTGGCGGGGCGGCGGGAGCGGCGCGGGCGTGCCGGCGCGGGAGGCGCGTCGGGCGTGCCGTTGAGAAGCGGAAGGCTCGTCGCTTCCCCTTGCTTGGGCCTCGAGGGTGCCGGAGGCCAGGTACCGGAAGCCGCTCGGGCGGTCGCGGGACCGGGCGGCGCATCGGCCGTCTCACCCGGCGCGGGCACGGGCGCCGCCGCTTGCGTGTCCTCAACAGGCGGTGGCGCTGGCGGCTCCTCGGGCCTATCCTGCGTGGCCGCACTCGCCGGCTCGCGCTGCGTCGAGTCTGCGCTTCCCGGGCCGGTCGACAGCATCTCCAGCAGCGAGCGCAGCTCGCGCTTCACGGTCGCGACCTTGGTCCGCACCTCCTCGGGAACGGGCAGCGTCGCCTCGGCCTCGACCTCGGGCGGAGGCTCGCCCTCCAGCTTTCGCCGGGCGCCCGCGAGCGTCAGCCCTTCCGCGAACAGCAGCTGCTTGATGCGCAGCACCTGCTCGACGTCGGCGCGCCGGTAGATGCGCGGCCCGCCCGGCTTGCCCGCCACGCCCAGGCCCGGGAACTCCTTCTCCCACGACCGCAGCACGTAGGGCGGGATCTGCGCGATCTCGCACACCTCGGCCGCCTTGAACGCGGCACGATTGGGGATCTCGATCAGTGGATCGGGCACGGAAGTGTGAGTATAGCGCGGCTCACGACTCAAGGCTTCGTTCGGCGTCCGGCTCTCGGCCCTTGGCCCTGCGTCTCTCACGCGGCAACCTGCCTGCTGGCCGTCGGTTGTGACGGCTGACCACTGGCCACTGGCCACTTAGTCTCCGTCCTTCTCCCTCTCCTTCTTCGCCCGCACCTGGATGCGGATCGGCGTCCCGAGGAACCCGAACGCCTCGCGCAGCTGGTTCACCAGGAACCGCTCGTACGAGAAGTGGAACGTCGTCGCGACGTTGGTGAAGAACACGAACGTCGGCGGCGCGACGCCGACCTGCGCGGCGTACAGGATGCGCACCGCCTTCCGCCCGGGGCTCGCCGGCGGGTGGCTCGCGGTGACCGTCTCGACGAACCGGTTCAGCTCGCCCGTCGGCACCCGCTTGCTGCCGCGCCGCCGCCACCTGGTCGATCGTCTCGAGCAGCCTCGGCGTCCGCTCGCCGGTCAGCGCCGAGATGTGCAGCACCGGCGCGTACTCGAGGAACTTCAGCCGCCGCCGCAGCTCCTCGTCGAACGTCTTCGAGAAGTCGGGCCCCTCGCCCTTCATCAGGTCCCACTTGTTGGCCGCGATGATGATGCCGCAGCCGGCCGCTCGGCCTCGCCGGCGATCGCGCCGTCCTGCTCGGTCGGGCCTTCGACGGCGTCGATGACCAGCACCGCCACGTCCGCGTCCTCGACCGCCCGCCGCGCGACGATCGACGCTCACCGACTCGACCTGGCCGGACCGCGCGACGCGGCCCGGCCGCCGGATGCCGGCCGTGTCGACGATCCGGAACTGCCGGCGGTGCCACCGCAGCACGGCGTCCACCGCATCGCGCGTCGTGCCCGGCATGTCGCTGACCAGCACCCGCTCCTCGCGCAGCAACCGGTTGACCAGCGAGGACTTGCCGACGTTCGGGCCGGCCGACGATCGCGACGCCCACCTCGCCCGAGCGTGCGGCCGTCCCGGCGCGTCCGCCGATGCCCGGACCGGCCGCCGGGCCCGCGGATCCCTCCGCCGCCGTCGGACGTGCCGACGCCGGCAGCCGCGCGACGATCTCGTCGAGCAGGTCGCCGACGCCCTGGCCGTGCTCGGCCGCGATCTCGACCACGGGCTCGAAGCCAAGCTGGTAGAGCTCCATCGCGCCGTCGCGCGCCCGCCGGTCGTCCATCTTGTTGACCGCCAGGATGACCGGCACCCCGAACGCCGCAGCAGCTTGCGCGATCTCGTCGTCGCCGGACGTCGTCCCTTCGCGGCCGTCCACGACGAAGACGACCAGGTCGGCGCGCTCGATGCGCGCGCCGCCCGGCGCCGACGACCAGCTCGTGCAGCGGATCCTCGCTGGCGCCGAACATGCCCGCCGGTGTCGATCAGCTCGAACCCGACGCCCTGCCACACCACCGGCTGCGCGATGACGTCGCGCGTCGTGCCGGGCATCGGCGTGACGATGGCGCGGCGCGAGGCGGTGATCCGGTTGAACAGCGTGGACTTGCCGACGTTCGGCCGGCCGACGAGCACGACGGCGGGCGGCTGGCGCTCGCCGCACGGGCTCGCCTCGATCCCGCGGCAGACGCGCCTTCTGGCCTCGCGCAGGCGCCGCGCTGCGAGCTTGACAGTGTAAGTGTCTCTCTCTATGATAGTTAGCAGTCTCGAGGGAGCGCCTCAGCATGATCAAGGTCGACATCGTCAACGAGGTCTCGAAAGCCGCCGACATCACGAAGGTCAAGGCCGAGTTGGCGGTGGACGCGGTCTTCGACGCGATGCGCGTCTCCATGCAGCGCGGCGACCGGATCGAACTGCGCGGCTTCGGCGTCTTCCAGGTGAAGCCGCGCAAGCGCGGCATCGGCCGCAACCCGCGGACCGGCAAGGAAGTGCGCATCCCGCCCGGCCGGACCATCCGGTTCAAGCCCGGCAAAGACCTGCAGAACATCAGCTGAGCCGTCCCTTGGCGCCACTTCCCGACCGACCCTTCCGCCCCGGCCGACCGGCGAGCCGACCGCCGCCACGAGCTCAGCGCAGCTGCCGTCGGCAGCCGAGCTGTCCGCCTCGAGTGAGCCGTCTATCCGCCGCCGTTCCGGCTCGGCAGCGCCAGTGTAGCGCGGATTCCGCTCCGGCTGGAACGCGAGCGCCGTGCCTGAGGGCTTCCTTCCGCGCGCGTACCCGCGCGACCGCATCTGGCTGCACGTCGGGCCTGTTCCTGGCGACGCTGCTCACGACGACGCTGGTCGGAGCGGACCACTACGCGGGCTTCCTGGGCGATTTCCGTGACGGCTCGCTGGCCATCGACTGGGCTGATCGTCTGCGGCGGCCTCTGGTACAGCCTCACGATTCTCGCCATCCTCGGCGCGCACGAGTTCGGGCACTACTTCGCCTGCCTGCTACTACCGGGTCGACGCGTCGCTGCCGTACTTCATCCCGCTGCCGCCGCCTGTCCTGACCGGCACGCTCGGCGCGTTCATCCGCATCCGCCAGCCGATCCGCACGCAAGCGCGTGCTGTTCGACATCGGCATCGCCGGGCCCGCTCGCCGGCTTCGTCGTCGCCGTCCCGGCGCTGTTCATCGGGCATCTGCGCTGTCGCACGTCGTGCGCGCTCCCGAAGGACTTCTCGGGACTCGCGCTCGGCGAGCCGCTGCTCTTCAAGGCCGCCGCGTGGCTCGTCTGGGGATCGCGTGCCCGGACGGCTACTCGCTGAACCTGCACCCGATGGCGTTTGCGGCCTGGTTCGGCCTGCTCGCGACGGCGCTGAACCTCTTCCCGATCGGCCAGCTCGACGGCGGCCACATCTCCTACGCGGTGCTCGGCCGGCGCTCGTCGCGGATCACGCTCGTCGCGATCGGCATCGCCGTCGTCCTCACGTTCGTCTCGCTCGAGCTGGCTGGTCTGGACGGTGCTGATGGTGGTGATGCTGTTCTTCTTCGGCCCGCAGCATCCGCCGACGCTCGACGAGGACGTGCCGCTCGACCGCACGCGGCTCGTCGCTCGCGGTCGTCGCGCTGCGCGATCTTCGTCCTCAGCTTCACGCCGGCGCCGATCGAGCCGCTGCGATCTGCTGCAGAAATAGACGCGTTGGCATTCAGCGAGCTGCGGCGCGATTCGAGTACGCACCGTCGATCGGGATCGACGTCGATCGACGACCCGGCGGCGCATCTCGGGTTGAGCGCGTCGAGCGCGGCGCGCAGCGCCTCGCGCATCGCCGGCGCGGCGGTGCGCCTTTGAGGAAGAACTGCGCGCGGTGCTCGCCGCGCAGCTTCACGAACGGCGCGGGCGCCGGGCCGAGCACGCGAACGCTCCGTCCCGGCGCGCGCTCGCGCAGGCCGCTGCACGAGCGTCGCCGGCGTCGTCCATCGCCGCGGCGAGCGTCGGCGCCCGCACGATGCCGTTGATCAGCGCGACCAGCGGCGGATAGCGCATCGCGCGCCGGAACGCCAGTTCCTCCTCGAAGAACGCCGCGTAGTCCTGCCGGCACGCGTGCCGGATGCTGTAGTGCTCCGGGATAGAGCGTCTGGATGATCGCCTCGCCCGGCTCCTCGCCGCGCCCCGCGCGGCCCACCACCTGCGTCAGCAGCTGGAACGTCCGCTCCGCCGCGCGGAAGTCGGCCAGGCCGAGGCCGACGTCGGCCGAGACGACGCCGACCAGCGTCACCCGCGGGAAGTCGTGGCCCTTGGCGATCATCTGCGTGCCGACGAGCACGTCGATCTCGCCGCGCGCCGAACCGCGCGAGCAGCGCCGCCGGCCGCGCCGCGCTTGCCGGATCGTGTCGCGGTCGAGCCGCGCCACGCGCGCCGCCGGGACACGCGGCGCGCACCTCCTGCTCGACCCGCTCGGTGCCGAAGCCGGTCTGCTCGAGGTACGGCGCGGCGCACTGCGGGCAGGTCGTCGGCACGCGTCGCCGAGTAGTTGCAGTAGTGGCAGCGGCCGCGCGCGTCGCCCGCGCGCCCGTGTGGACCGTCAGCGAGACGCTGCAGTTCGGGCACTCGATCGTGCCGCCGCACTGCCGGCAGAAGACCGCCGTCGCGAAGCCGCGGCGGTTCAGCAGCACGAGCACCTGCTCGCCGCGCGCCGAGCCGCGCCTCGCATCGCCTCCGCGCAGCGCGCTGGCTCAGGACGACGTCCGGGCCCGCGCGTCGGCGTACTCGTCGCGCATGTTGACGACGCGTCACGTCGCGCCAGCGGCCGGTCGAGCACGCGCCGCTCCAGCGTGACGAGCTCGTAGCGGCCGCGCGACGCGTTCTGGTAGCTCTCGAGCGACGGCGTGGCCGAGCCCGAGCACGACCAGCGCGCCCTCGCGCTTGCGCGCGCACGACGGCCACGTCGCGGCCGTGGTAGCGCGGGCTCTCCTCCTGCTTGTACGAGCCGTCGTGCTCCTCGTCCACGATGATGAGGCCCGAGCGACGCGAGCGGCGCGAACACGGCCGAGCGCGTGCCGACGACGACGTCCACCTCGCCGCGGCGGATGCGGTGCCACTGGTCGTGCCGCTCGCCGTCGCGACAGGCCGCTGTGCTGGATCGCCACGCGGTCGCCGAACGCGGCGCGGAAGATCGCCGGCCAGCGCCGGCGTCAGCGCGATCTCGGGCACGAGCACGAGCACGCGACCGGCCCGCCGTCGCGCACCTGCGCGCGCCAGGCGCAGGTACACCTCGGTCTTGCCGCTGCCGGTCACGCCGTGGAGCAGCGCGGCAGCCGAAGCGGCCGCGTCGCCGCCATCGCGCGCAGGCGCTCGAGCGCCGCCGCCTGTTCGGCGGTCAGCGCGTGACTGGCCGTGCGCCCGCCGCCGCGGCCGGCGACCGTCGCCGCCGCCCGGATCGAACGGGTCGCGGTCCACGCGCTCGTGCCGGATGCTGACCAGGCCGCGCGCCGCGAGCCGCTGAACGACGTCGGCGGCAGATGCCGTGCTCGCGCAGGCACGCGCAGCTCGACGCCCGTCGGGCACGGCCGGCCAGCGCCGCGAGCGCGTCGCGCTGCTTGCGGCCCGAGGCCGCGACCGAGCCGTCGCGGAGCCGCCGCGAAGTCGCCGCCGCCGCGAGCGCCGTCAGGCCTGCGCGGATGATCGCCGGCCATCCGTCGCCGTCTTGAACGCCGCGGCGCGCGCCCGCGTAGCACGTCCGTCGACCTCGACGCAGGCCCTCGGCCTGCGAGCGACCGCGACGAGCGCCCGCGCCGGCACGGCCGCGGCCGCGGCGGCCGCCGCCGGCGTGCTCGAGACGGTAGGCGAG
Organism: uncultured Acidobacteriota bacterium; assembly: GCA_963744445.1. Classification (GTDB taxonomy): domain Bacteria; phylum Acidobacteriota; class Vicinamibacteria; order Vicinamibacterales; family Fen-181; genus CAVUTP01. The sequence continues at coordinate 162,446 of CAVUTP010000002.1, read as the reverse complement.
GGAGCGCAGCGGCGTCCACGCTTCCGTCGCCAGAGGCCAGCAGCGACGTCGCGCAGCGTCGGAGGCGACGAAGCGTGACCGCGGCCGCCCGGCCCCGGCCCGCCGTCGGTCGACCGCACCCGCAACTCGCTCTCCACCCAGGCGAACGGCGGCATCGCGGCGCCCATCGCCTCGCCGGCGCCGCACGCGTAGTACTCCGCCACCCACGCCGCCAGCTCCACGACGCCGGCGGCAGGAACGGCTCGGCGTCGAGGATGTCGATGAGGTCCTTGATGCCGACCGCGGCGCCAGCCGCGCCCTCGGGGATCGAACGCCGGTTCCGACGACGACGCCGGTCAGGCGCCGCGCGCCGAGCGGGACGAGCACGCGCGCGCCCGCGGCGGGCACGTCGAGACCGTCGGGAACGCGGTAGGTCAGCAGGTCCAGCGGAACGGAACGGGCACGGCGACCGAGACCAACATGGGTTCACGAGCGGTCAACGCCGGACGGGTCGTCCACGAGTCACTCGCCCTGCACGTCTCTGGCCTTCTTCAGGTCCTCCCAGGCGTCGCGCTTGCGGTCGGGGCTGCGCAGCAGGTAGGCCGGGTGGAACGTCGGGATCAGCCTCGCGCCGCCGTACTTGTAGACGCGGCCGCGGAGCCGCGAGATCGGGTCCTGCGTCTTGAGCAGCGCCTGCGCGGCGAACGTGCCGAGCGCGACGATCACCTTCGGGCGGATCGACTCGACCTGGCGGAACAGGAACGGCTCGCACGCCGCGACCTCGTCCGGCTCGGGGTTGCGGTTCTCCGGCGGCCGGCACTTGATCACGTTGGCGATGTAGACGTCGTCGCGGCTGTAGCCCATCGCCTCGATCATCTTCGTCAGCAGCTGGCCCGCGCGGCCGACGAACGGGATGCCCTGGATGTCCTCGTCGCGGCCCGGCGCCTCGCCGACGAACATCAGGCGGCGTTCGGGTTGCCCACGCCGAAGACGATCTGCCGGCGGCCGAGCCTGTGCAGCTTGCAGCGCGTGCAGTCGCCGAGGTCCTCGCGGATGGCGGACAAGGTGGACCGGGCGTCACTTGCCAATTGGCCGCTTGACGATTGTCTATCGGGTGCCATGGGCGAAGTGGTCAGTCGAACCCTCGCAACCGGCTTTCTGGTCCCTGTCCGCGAGTCTCCTGCACCTCCGGCTCGGGTCCATCGGCACTGCGACGCCGCCAGGATGTATCGCGGCTCACGCCGGCACGCCAGCTCGGAGAGGAACGCGAGGTGTTCGACGAGTTGGTTTCTCACTTGGCAATTGTCTATTTGGCGACTGTCTATGTGGCAACTGTCTATTTTGGCAACGGTAGCCATCGGCAGTGTCGATTGGCCAAGTGGTCCCTTGCAACGTTGCCAAGTGACGCGATAGCGAGTGGGCGCTACTTCACCACGAGCGTGAGCAGCGCGACGATGCGATCGACGATTGCGCGCGCGACGTCGGCCTTGGACTGCAGCGGCAGCGCCTGCTCGCCGTCGGCGGCCACGAGCGTCACCGCGTTGGTCTCCACGTCGAACCCCGCATCCGCGCGCGACACGTCGTTGGCGACGATCAGGTCCACCTGCTTGCGCGCCCGCTTCTCGCGCGCCCGCGCCACGACGTCCTGCGTCTCGGCGGCGAAGCCGACCAGCACGGCGCCCGCCAGGCGGCCCGCCGCGCGCATCTGCCCCAGCTCCGACGAGGATGTCGGGCGTCCGCTGCGAGCACGCAGCGTCAGCGGCCCCGTCCTCCTTGGCGATCTTCCCGGGCGCCGCGCTCGGGCATGTAATCCGCCACGGCCGCCGCCATCACGACCACGTCGGCGCCGCGCGGCGTGCGCCATCACGGCATCGTGCATCTGCGGCGCGCTGCGGACGCTGCACGACCTCCACGCCGGCGGGCGGCGCGACGCTGGTCGGCCCCGCGACGAGGTGACCTGGGCGCCCCGCGGCGCGCGCCTCCGCCGCCACGCGCAAACCCCATGCGCCCGCTCGACCGGTTGCCGACGTAGCGCACCGGGTCGATGTCCTCGTAGGTCGGTCCGGCCGACACCAGCACTCGGCGTCCCTGCGAGCGAGCGGTCGGGGTGCAGCAGCGCTTCGGCGGCCGCCACGATCTCGTCGGGCTCCGCCAGGCGCCCCTTCCCGGTCCAGCCGCACGCCAGGAACCCCTCGCCCGGCTCGACGACGCGCACGCCCGCGCGCCGCAGCATCTCGAGGTTCCGCCGCACGGCCTCGTGCTCCCACATGTTGGTGTTCATCGCCGGCGCGAGGAGCACCGGCGCGCGGGTCGCCAGGTACAGCGACGTCAGGAAGTCGTCGGCGATGCCGGCGGCGAACTTCCCGATGATGTTCGCCGTCGCGGGCGCGACCAGCAGCAGGTCGATCGACGACTGCCAGCGCGATGTGCTCGATGCTCGGCGTTGGCGCCCGGGTCGAACTGGCCGGTGATCACGCGCCGCTGCGTGATCGCCTCGAAGGTCAGCGGCCCGACGAACTGGGTGGCCGCCCCCGTCATGATGGCGGTGACGTCGTGGCCGGCCTTCTGCAGGCCGCGCGCCACCTCCACCGCCTTGTAGGCGCCGATGCCGCCGGTGACGCCGAGGGCGATGTGCATAGGCAACTGCCGAGTTGACAGTTAACGGAGTCTGACAGTTGACGGTCCGGTCACGCGTGACGGCATCGCCGAACCGTGAACCATGAACCGTCAACCGTCGACGCATCTCCGTACTCGGCGAACGACGACACGATCCCCGCGACCTCGACTGCATCGCGTCCGGCCGGCAGCGCTCGGCCAGCACGATCGCCCGCAGGCGCTCGACGCCGTGTCCACCTCGTCGTTGACGACGACGTAGTCGTACCCGGAGAGCGCGTAGATCTCCTGGCGCGCGACTGCCAGGCGGCGCCGGATCTGCTCCTCGGGGTCGCGGCTGCGCCCGCGCAGCCGCTCCTCGAGCATCTCGAACGACGGCGGCAGCACGAAGATCGCCACGGCCGCCACGCCCGACGCGCGCACCTTCGCGGCCCCCTGGACGTCGATCACGAGCACGAGGTCGTCGCCGCCCGCGAGCCTCCGCTCGGTGTCTGCCCGGCCGGTGCCGTACAGGTTGCCGAACACCTCCGCCCACTCGAGGAACCCGCCCGCCTCGCGCATCGCCACGAACCGCTCGCGCGTGACGAAATTGTAGTCCACGCCGTCGCGTCTCGCCGGCGCGGATCGGCCGCGACGTGTACGAGCGCGACATGCCGAAGTCCGGGCGTGAGCTCGACCAGGCGGCGCGCGAGCGTCGTCTTGCCCGTCGCCCGACGGCGCCGACACGATGAAGAGGCGGCCGCGGCCCCTACTCGACATTCTGCACCTGCTCCCGCATCTTCTCCAGCTCGGCCTTCGCGGTCGACGATCAGCTCCGACACGCCCAGGCCGTCGGCCTTCGACCGATCGTGTTGATCTCGCGGTTCATCTCCTGGAGCAGGAAGTCGAGCTTCCGGCCGCAGGGCTCCTCGGCGCCGGTCAGCGCGGCCCAGTGCGCCAGGTGCGCGCGGAACCGCACGACCTCCTCGCTGATGTCCGAACGGGCCGCGACTCGGACGATCTCCTGGGCGACCGCCGCCTGGTCCACCGGGATCTCGCGGCTCAACTCCTGCACGCGCTCGGCCAGCCGCGCCTCGAGCGCCCGCGCGGCCGCTCGGCCGCCGCCGCCGACAACCGCTCGATCAGGCCGGCCAGCATGCTGGCGCCGGCCCTCGAGGTCGGCGTGCAGGTGCTGCGCCCTCGTGCACGCGCATCTCGTTCAGGGCGCGCACCGCGTCCTCGACGGCGCGCCTCGACCAGCCGGCGCAGAGCGTCTCGGCCGGGCCGCCCTCGTCGGCCGGCCTGCTCCCGGATGACGAGCGCCTGCGGCATCCGCAGCAGGTCGCCCGGGCGCCAGCGTGCCGCTCACCAGCCCCTGCTCCCGCGCCCGCTCGAGCGCGCCGCCCAGCCGCCGGACGAACTCCTCGTTCAGCTCCACCTCGGGCGACGGCGGCTGCCGCGTCTGCACCGACACGCTCAGCTCCAGCCGCCCGCGCGCGACGTGCCGCTGCAGCAGCGCGCGCAAGCGGCTCTCGAGGCCCGCCAGCGACGGCGGCACCCGCAGCTGGACGTCGAGGTAGCGGTGGTTCACCGCGCGCATCGTGACGCCGACCGTCGCCGCGCTCATCCTCCCGAGTCGACGCGACGCAAACCCGGTCATGGAGCGAATCATCATGAGTCGATTTCTCGAGTTGTCGCTTGCGATTGATGGCTCCGGCTGACTCTGATGCCCGTCCGCGAATTCGCATCCGTCGCCAGTCACGTCACGATCTCGGACATTGGCGCCGCTGCCCGCCACGATCTGCATCGCGTACAGCTTCGCGTACGCCCCGCCGCGGCGCGCCAGCAGTTCCTCGTGCCGGCCCATCTCGACCACCCGCCCGCGCTCGAGCACGACGATCAGGCTCGCCCGGCGGATCGTGGACAGCCGGTGGGCGATGACGATCGCCGTGCGGTTCGCCATCAGGTTCGCCAGCGCCTCCTGGACCAGTTGCTCGGACTCGGAGTCGAGCGACGAGGTCGCCTCGTCCAGGATCAGGATCGGCGAGTCCTTCAGCAGCGCGCGCGCGATCGCCAGCCGCTGCCGCTGCCCGCCCGACAGCCGCTGGCCCCGCTCGCCGATCATCGTCTCGTAGCCGTTCGGCATCGCGCGCGATGAACTCGTGGGCGTGGGCCGCCCGGGCGGCCGCCTGCGATCGGCTTCGTCGCTGGCGTGCGCCGACCCGTAGGCGATGTTGTTCGCCACCGTGTCGTCGAACAGGACCGTCTCCTGCGTGACGATGCCGATCTGCGCGCGCAGCGACGCCAGCGTCACGTCGCGGATGTCCACGCCGTCGATCAGGATCGCGCCCGCCGGTGACGTCGTAGAAGCGCGGCAGGAGGTTCACGAGCGTGGTCTTGCCGGCCCCGCTGCGCCCGACGATGGCCACCATCTCGCCCGCCCGCACCTTCAGCGACACCCCGCGCAGGATGCGCCGCCCGTGGTCGTCCTCGTAGTCCGAACGCCACGTCCTGGAACTCGATCGCCCTCGTCAGGCCGCGGCAGCGGCGTGGCGCCCGGCCGGTCGACGCACCTCGGTGTGCGTGTCGAGGATCTCGAAGATCCGCTCGGAGGCCGCGATCGTCTGCTGGATCGTCGCGTTGGCCCGGCTCAGCTTCTTCGCCGGGCGCGTACATCAGCAGCAGCGCCGCCATGAACGACGTGAACTCGCCGGCTGGTCATCTCGCGGCTCGCCGTACCACAGCGCCGCCACGATGCCGAACGCCGCCCAGCAGCTCCATGACCGGCGGCAGGCTGGACAGGACCGCCGTCACCTTCATGTTCGCCCGGTAGAGCCGCTCGGCCGCCTGCGCGAACCGCGACGCCTCCTGCTGCCTCGGTGCCGAACGCCTTCACGATGCGGTGGCCCGATGAAGGTCTCCGCGCTCACGTGCGACAGCCGCTCCAGCTCCTCCTGGCTCCGCCGCGTCGTCCGCCGGGCGCGCTGCCCGATGCGCACCAGCGGGTACACGACCAGCGGCGCGCCCGTGAGGAACACCACCGCCAGCCGCGGCTCGAGGTAGAAGAGCAGGCCGACGTAGCCGACGAGGGCCAGCGACTCCCGCAGCAGGTCGCCGACGGTCTCGGAGACCGCCTGCTGCACCTGGGCCACGTCGTTGGTGATCCGCGACATCAGCTGGCCGGTGGTGCGCCGCGCGAAGAAGGCCGACGACTGGTTCAGGATGTGGCGGTAGAGCGCGTTGCGGACGTCGCGCACCACCCGCTGGCCGACGTCGGCCATCAGGTAGGCGGAGAAGTAGCTGCCGAGGCCCTTGAGGAGGTAGGAGACCACGACGGCCGCCGACACGATCCCCAAGTTGGCCCGCCGCGACAGGACGTCGTCGAACACCCACTTCATCAGCGCCGCCAGCCCCGCGGAGCCGACGGCGTACACGACCATCCACACGAACGCCGCCACGAGGCGCGTTCGGTAGGGGGCGGCGAACCGGAAGAGGCGTTGGATGGGTGTCAATCGCGGAACCGGTACCTGAGCAGCACCCACAGCGCGACCACGCCGTCGCGCCACGTGATCTTCTTGCCCTGCTCGTATCCCCGCCCGTCGTAGGTGATCGGGATCTCGTACACCCGGTAGCCCCGCTTGAAGATCTTCGCCGTCATCTCCGGCTCGATCCCGAAGCCGTTCGACTCCAGGCCGAGGTCCCGCACGATCTCGGAGCGCATCACCTTGTAGCACGTCTCCATGTCGGTCAGCATCGTGTTGTAGAGCACGTTGGTGAGCAACGTCACGAGGCGATTGCCGAGGTAGTGCGAGAACATGAAGACGCGATGGCGGCCGAGGAAGCGCGAGCCGTAGACGACGTCCGCGCGCCCCTGGCAGATGAGCTCGATCAGCTCGGGTACTCCTCGGGCGAGTACTCCAGGTCGGCGTCCTGGATGATCACCAGGTCGCCGGTCACGGCGGCGAAGCCCCGCCGCAGCGCCGCCCCCTTGCCCTGGTTGCGTTCCTGGAGCAGCACGACGAACCCGAACCGTTCCTGCAGCGCCGCCAGGATCTCGCGGGTGCCGTCGCGGGAGCCGTCGTCCACGACGATCAGCTCCTTGCGCACCGGCACCGCCATGACGCGGTGAATGATCTCCTCGATCGTCTCCCGCTCGTTGTACACGGGCATGACGACCGACAGCAAGGGGTTCTCGATCGCCCCCTTCAAACCTGACGAACGAATCGTGCTCATCCCGCGGTGCCCTCGAAGCCACGCGGGTGCGATCGGCGCCACCGCCAGGCTGTGTCGATGATGGTTTCCAGTGTCTCGAAGCGCGGCGACCACCCGAGCGCGGCCTTGATGCGGTCGCTCGACGCATACAGGACCGCCGGGTCGCCCGGACGCCGAGGCCCGAGGCTGTGCGGCACGGGCAGGCCGGTCACGCCCCTGACCGTGTCGAGCACCTCGCGGACCGAGTGCGGCCGCCCGTTCCCCAGGTTGTACACGGCCGATGCCGTCCCGTTCTCCAGCGCGGCGAGCGCCAGGACGTGCGCTTGCGCCAGGTCGCTGACGTGGATGTAGTCCCGCAGGCACGTCCCGTCCGGCGTCGGGTAGTCGGTCCCGAACACCTGCAACGGCTCGCCGCCGGCGACGGCCAGCAGCGCCAGCGGGATGACGTGCCGCTCGGGGTGGTGGTCCTCCCCCAGCTCGCCGTCCGGATCCGCCCCCGCCGCGTTGAAGTAGCGCAGGCAGACCGACCGGATCCCGTACGCGCGCTCGAAGTGCGGCAGCGCCCGCTCGACCGTCAGCTTCGTCTCACCGTAGGCGTTGATCGGCCGGGTCGGGTGTTCCTCGGTGATCGGCACCTGTTCCGGCTCGCCGAACACGGCCGCCGTCGAGGAGAAGATGAACCGGGTCACGCCCTCGAGGGCCATCGCCTCGAGCACCGACAGCGTGCCCAGGACGTTGTTCCGGTAGTAGCCGGCCGGGTCGCGGACGGACTCGCCGACGGCCGCCCACGCCGCGAAGTGCATGACCGCGGTGACCCGATGCTCCTCCATCACCGCGCGGAGGCGCCCGATGTCCCGCGTGTCGGCCACCACCAGCTCGGCGCCCAGCGTCGCCTCGCGGTGTCCCTCGCACAGGTTGTCGTAGAGGACCACGCGGCGCCCGTCGAGGCGCAGGGCCTTGGCCGCATGGCTCCCGATGTAGCCCGCGCCCCCGGTGACGAGGACGGCGCCCTGGTCCGGGTGCCCCGGGCGAGGTCGAGGGGCGCCCGCTCGACCGTGCTCAGGGCGTCCCGAGCGAGGTCGAGGGGCGCCGTCAGCGCCCGATCCCGTAGTAGGTGAAGCCATCGGCCTTCATCTGCTCCCGCTGGTAGATATTGCGGCCATCGAAGATCACCGGGCTCCGCATCAGCTTCCGCATCTTCCCGAAGTCGGGCTCGCGGAACTCCGGCCACTCCGTCACCAGCGCGAGCGCGTCGGCCCCGACCAGCGCGTCGTAGCTCCGCGGGGCGTAAGTGACGCGGTTGCCGAAGATCCCCCGCGCGATCTTCGACGCCTCGGGATTGTACGCCTGGACCGTCGCGCCCGCCTCGAGCAGCTTCTCGATGATCGTGATCGCCGGCGCCTCGCGCATGTCGTCGGTCCTGGGCTTGAAGGCCAGGCCCCAGACCGCCACGACCTTGCCCGCGAGACTGCCGAAGTGCTGCTGCATCTTGCAGACCAGCAGTTCCTTTTGCAGCCGGTTGACCTCTTCGACGGCCTCGAGGATCCGGAACTGGTGCCCCCGGTCGGCCGAGAAGCGCGCCATCGCCTTCACGTCTTTCGGGAAGCAGCTCCCGCCATAGCCGACGCCCGGGAAGAGGAACGCCGGGCCGATGCGCCGGTCCGTCCCGATCGCGCGGCGGACCTGGTCCACGTCCGCCCCGTAGAGCTCGCAGACGTTCGCCACCTCGTTCATGAAGGAGATCCGGGTGGCCAGGATCGCGTTCGCGGCGTACTTGCACATCTCCGCGCTCGCGCAGTCCATCACCAGGATCGGGGCGCCGGTCCTCGTGAACGGCGCGTAAAGCTCCATCATCAGCTGCGTCGCGCGTGGGTCCTCGGCGCCGACCACCACGCGGTCCGGCTTCATGAAGTCCTCGACCGCGGCGCCCTGCTTGAGGAACTCCGGGTTGCTCACCACGCTGAAGGGATGGGTCGTCTCCCGCCGGATGATCTCGCGCACCTTCTCGGCGGTGCCCACGGGCACGGTGCTCTTGTCCACCACCACCTTGTACCCGTTCATCGCCCGGGCGATCTCCTTCGCCACGCCCAGCACGTGCTGGAGATCGGCGGACCCGTCCTCACCCTGCGGCGTGCCGACGGCGATGAAGATGATCGTCGAGTTGCGGACGGCGCTGGCGATCTGGCTCGTGAACACCAGCCGCTTCTCGGCGCGGTTGCGCCGCACGATCTCCTCGAGGCCCGGCTCGAAGATCGGGATCTTCCCGCGCCGCAGCACCCGCAGCTTCGCCTCGTCGCGGTCCACGCACACCACGTCGTTGCCGTTCTCGGCGAAGCAGGCGCCGGCGACCAGCCCGACGTAACCGGTCCCGACGACGGCGATCTTCATCTGAAAGTCCGATCAGGTGGCAAGGGAGCAACTGACGATTTGCCAAATGGTCAATCGCGTTTCCTCGATCCCCGTGAGCTACCGTGAACACTCCCCGGCCCGTGCGACCGCCCCAAAAGTCGCGACGTTAGCACACTCACGGAAGAGGTGTCAAGATACTGACCAGCAAGCACTTACCTTCAATTTGCCCGAGTGCGCCGGCCGCCCCGCGCTTCGCTCTTCACCCGCTCGCCTCTTGCCTTGGCGGCAGGCGGCAGGGTAGCGTTGGCGACCGTGCGGATCCTGCTCGACTACCGGCCCGCCCTGCGACAGCGCAGCGGCGTCGGGGAATACGTCCACCAGCTCGCGCGGGCGCTCGCCCATCTGCCGGCGACGGGCCACGCCGAATCCGCGTCCCGCGACGCCGTGGAGCTCTTCACCAGTTCCTGGAAGGACCGGCCCGATCCGGCCGCCCTCGCCCAGCTCGACGGCATCGCGCGGGTCGTGGACCGCCGCGTGCCGGTGCGCCTGCTCAACGCCTCCTGGCACCGCCTCCAGTGGCCGCCGGTCGAGCTGCTCGCCGGCCGGTCGTACGACGTCGTCCACTCGCCGCACCCGCTGCTCATGCCCGCGCGGCGGGCCGCGCGGGTCGTCACGATCCACGACCTCGACTTCCTTCTCCACCCGGAACGGACCCGCGACGAGATCCAGCGGGATTACCCGGCGTTCGTGCAGCGGCACGCCCACGCGGCGGATGCCGTGGTCGTACCGTCCGGCTGCGTGCGCCGGCGGGTCGTCGAAACGCTCCATCTTCCGGAGGAACGGGTCGTGGTCTGCCCCGAGGGGGGGCCGGGCTGGCAGCCCGACCCGGGGACGCCGCCGGGCAACCCGGGCGGCCGGTACATCCTGTTCCTCGGCACGCTCGAACCGCGCAAGAACGTCGCGGGGTTGCTGGAAGCCTACGCGGCCCTCTGCACGCGCCGGCCCGACACGCCCCCGCTCGTCCTCGCCGGGCGCGCCACGGGCGACGCCGACCGGCTGCTGGAGCTGATCGGCCGCCCGCCGCTGGCCGGCCGGGTGGAGTATCGGGGCTACGTGCCCGACAGCAACCGCCGCGCGCTCTACGCCGGCGCCCGGGCGCTCGTGCTGCCGTCCTTCGAAGAGGGATTCGGCCTACCGGTCGTCGAGGCGATGACGCTGGGCGTCCCCGTGATCGCGTCGAACCGCGGCGCGCTGCCCGAGGTCAGCGGCGGAGCCGCCCTGCTGGTGGATCCCGACGACCGAGGCACCATCAGCCACGCCCTCGAACAGGTTCTCTTCGACGGCGAAGTGGCCAGGCGGCTGGGAGAACGGGGGCTGCACCGGTCGCGCGCCTTCACCTGGGAACGCACGGCCGAGCTGACGCGCGAAGCCTACGAGGCCGCGATCGCGCGCAGGAAGGGGCGCGCCTGATGCGCATCGCCATCGACGCGCGCGAACTGGACGGCAGGAGAACGGGGGTCGGCCGGTATCTCACTCACCTGCTCGCGGCGTGGAACGACTGGCCGGACGCACGAGAGCACGAGTACCTGCTCTACGCCCCGCGCACCCTCGAGGGCCAGTTGCCGGCCGTGCCTTCCCTGAACGTGACGATGCGGCACCTGCCGGGAGACGGCGGCAGCTGGTGGGAGCAGGCCACGCTGCCCGCCGCCCTCGGGCGCGACAGGCCCGCGGTGATGTTCGCCCCGGCCTACAGCGCCCCGCTTGCCACCCGCGCTCCGGTCGTTCTCACCGTCCACGACGTGTCGTTCCTCGCGCACCCCGAGTGGTTTCCGCCAAGGGCGCGGCTGCGGCGCCGCGTGGTCACGAAGATGTCTGCCCGCCGCGCACGAACGGTCCTGACCGACTCGCAGTTCTCGGGCCGGGAGATCACCGCGCTGCTGGGGGTGCCGCCAGACCGCGTGCGGGTCATCCCGCTCGCCGTGACGTCGCCGGCCGCGCCCGCAGGTCCGCCGCCAGGCCGTGAACCACTCGTGCTGTACGTGGGATCGATCTTCAATCGCCGGCACCTTCCGGTCCTGATCCAGGCCGTGGCCCGCCTCGCTCCCCGATACCCGACGCTTCGCCTGACCATCGTGGGCGAGAACCGGACGTATCCCCCGGAAGACCTTGCCTCGGTGGCGAGCGACGCGGGCATCGCCACCCGGGTGTCGCTCACGCATTACGTCGGCGACGAGGAGTTGTCGGGCTTGTACGCGCGGGCGAGGGCTTTCGCGTTCCTGTCGGACTACGAGGGCTTCGGCCTCACGCCGCTGGAGGCTCTCGCGGCCGGCGTCCCGATCGTGGTCGGGGACACGGACGTGGCGCGGGAGGTGTACGGCGGCGCGGCCCGCTACGTGCCGACCCGCGACGTCCACGAGGTGGCCGTCGCGCTCGAATCCGTCCTCTTCGACCCCGGCGCGCGCGAGGCGCTGTTTGCCGCCGCCGGCCCCGTGTTGCGGCGTTGCTCGTGGGAGCGCGTCGGGCGGGAGACGCTGGAAGTGCTGCTCGAGGCCGGGAAAGGAGGCGGGCGTGGCTGACGCGGGAGGCGGATCGGCTGCCAGCTGCCGGCCACCGGCTGCCGGCTCCCCCGCCGAAGCTTGCGACAGCGAGCGACGGCGGGATCTGGCGATTGTCATCGTCAGCTACAACGCCTGCGCCGACCTGGCGCGGACGCTCGAGTCGCTCGCGCAGGCGCCCCCGGCGCTCACGCACGAAGTCATCGTGGTGGACAACGCCTCGACCGACGGCAGCCCGGCGATGGTCCGCGAGCACTGGCCGCGCGTCCGCCTGATCGTAGCGGCCGGGAACCTGGGGTTCGCCCGCGCGAACAACCTCGGCATCCGGGCGACGGACTCCGACCTGGTGCTCCTGCTCAACAGCGACACCGTCGTGCCGCCGGGCGCCATCGACCGCCTGGCCGCCGACCTGCGGGCGCACCCGGAGGCCGCCATCGCGGGCCCGCGCCTGGTGGACGCCGAGGGGCGGGCGGAGATCTCCTTCGGCCGGATGATCAGTCCTCTGAACGAACTGCGGCAGAAGGTGGTGGGGCGCCTCTACGAATGGGGATTCGGCCCGGCACGGCGAGCGGTGAGCCACAAGCTGAGCCGGCCGCAGATCGTGGACTGGGTCAGCGGGGCGTGCCTGCTCGTCCACCGCGCCGACGCGGAGGCCGCCGGGCTGCTCGACGAACGGTTCTTCCTCTACACGGAGGACGTCGATTTCTGCGCCTCGGTCCGCGCCCGGGGGCGCCTGGTCCGCTTCACTCCTACCTCTGAGATCGTGCATCTGCGCGGTCGGTCGCGGCGGCACGACCCGGGCGCCGCCTCGGCGGCCTACCGCCGCAGCCAGCTTGCCTTCTACGCCAAGCACCACCCCGGGTGGCACAAGGTGCTGCGGTGGTACCTCAAGGTCCGGGGACGGCTGCCGACGTGAACACTTGGCAACTGTCTGATTGGCCATTGTCTACGCTCTTCCCCACCTGACACCCGACCGTCGGCGTGGACAATTGCTCCCTTGTTCCCTGGTCAGGTGGCAACGGCCACCAACCCGTTTTCTATATACTGTCGCCGTGCGGATCGCCATCGACGTCCGGAAGTATCAGGACTTCGGCATCGGCACGTACATCAGGAACGTGGTGCGGCAGCTGGCGCGGACCGACCACCAGACGGAGTACGTGCTGCTCTGCCGGCCTGAAGACCGCGAGGGCCTGAGCGTCCTTCCAGCCAACTTCCGGGCGGTCGTCGAGTCCTCGCGACCGTACTCCTTCGCGGAGCAGGTGAACATCCCGATGGCGCTGCGCCGGGAGCGCGTGGATCTGTTCCACGCACCGCACTACGTCCTGCCGCCGCTCATCCATTGCCGCTCGGTGGTCACGATCCACGACATCATCCACCTCGTCTTCCCGCAGTACCTCCCCGGCCGGCTAGCCTACGCCTACGCCCGCGCGTCGCTGTGGACGGCAGCCCACCGCTCGGACCGGATCCTCACGGTCTCGGAGACGTCCAAGCTCGACATCCTCCGGCGGTTCCGGGTGCCTGCGGACAAGATCACGGTGGTGTACAACGCGATCGACGACCGGCTGCTCGTGACACCCACCGAGGAGGTCGTGGAGCGGGTGCGGGCGCGGTACCAACTGCGCGACCCGTACGCGCTGTACGTCGGCAACATCAAGCCGCACAAGAACCTGGAGCGCCTGATCGAAGCGTTCGACCGCCTGCGCCGCGAGCCCGGGTTCGAGGCGCTGAAGCTCATCATCATCGGGGACCAGATTTCCAAGTACCAGGGGCTGCGGCGGGCGGTCCACGAGCACAAGCTGCACAAGGCGGTCCGGTTCTTCGGGTTCGTGCCCCTGGAGACGCTCGCCGTCCTGTACCGCCTGGCAGGGGTCTTCGTGTTCCCGTCGCTCTACGAGGGGTTCGGTCTGCCGCCGCTCGAGGCGATGGCCTGCGGCGTGCCGGTGGTCACCTCCAACGTGTCGTCACTGCCGGAAGTCGTGGGGGATGGTGCCATCCTGGTGGATCCCTACGACCCCGCCTCGATTGCCGAAGGCATGCGCGCGGCACTGAGCGACGGCGACCTGCGCGAGCAGCTGCGGGAGCGCGGGTTGGCGCGGGCCCGCGAGTTCTCGTGGGAGCGCTCGGTGGCGTGCGTGCGCCAGGTTTACGACGAGGTCATGCAGCAGGCGCAGCCCGTATGACGCGCGGGGCCGGTGCCGTCCGCGTCGCGCTTGTACACGACTGGCTGACGGGGATGCGCGGCGGCGAGAAGGTGCTCGAGGTCTTGTGCGAGCTGTACCCCGAGGCGTCGCTGTTCACGATGGTCCACGTCCCGGGGACGGTAAGCCCCGCGATCGAGCGGCTCGGCCCTCGAAGCTCGTTCCTGTCCCGCCTGCCGGGCATCGCCCGGTTCTACCGTCACATGCTCCCCGTGTTCCCCGCCACGGTCGAGCTGTTCGACCTCGACGAGTACGACGTGGTCGTCAGCACGAGCCACTGCGCGGTCAAGTCGGTGATTCGGCCGGGCCGGGCGCGACACGTGTCGTACTGCCACACGCCGATGCGGTACGTCTGGGACCAGCGGCAGTCCTACTTCGGGCCGCAGCGCCTCGGCCGTGCGGGTGCGGCGGCGATCCGGCCGGTGCTGGCGTGGCTGGCGAGGTGGGACGCGGCGACGGCGGGCCGGGTGGACCGCTATGTGGCGAATTCCCAGCACGTTGCGCGGAGGATCGCCCGATACTATAATCGCCGAGCCACGGTCATCCACCCGCCGGTGGACACGGACTTCTTCCACCCCGGCGAGGGAACGGCCCGCGGCTCCGGGGCGTTGATCGTCTCGGCGCTGGTGCCCTACAAGCGGATCGACGTGGCCATCGAGGCCTGCCGGCTGGCCGGCGTCCCGCTCCGGATCGTCGGCCAGGGGCCGGAGCTGGCACGGTTGCGGCGGCAGGCGGGACCCGAAGTGGAGTTCCTGGGGCCGCGCGGCAACGAGGAGATCCGCGATTTGTACCGGGTCTCCGCGGCGGTTCTCCTGCCGGGCGAGGAGGACTTCGGCATCGTGCCCGTGGAGGCCCAGGCCTGCGGCTGCCGGGTGGTGGCGGCGGCGGTCGGGGGCGCCCTCGAAACCGTGGTCGACGGCGAGACCGGCGTTCTCGTCCCGCCCGGGTCGGCCGAGGCGATGGCGGAAGGCATCCGCCGGGCGCTCGACTCATCGTTCGACACCGGCGTCATGCGACGTCACGCCGAAGGGTTCAGCCGCACCCGCTTTGCCTCCCGGATGGCGGCGGTCGTAGACGAGACGCTGGCGACGGCAGCCGGCCAAGTGACATGGTAAAACGCTACAACCGCCTGCTGGCGGCCATCCACGTGGTGTCGGACGCCCTGCTCGCGGGAGTGGCGTTCGTTCTCGCCTACGTGCTGCGCTTCGAGACCGGCCTCGTCCCCGTCACCAAGGGCTACCCGCCGTTCATCCAGTATGTCTGGGTCCTGCCCGCCATCGTCGTCATCGTGCCCTTCGCCTACTACCTGCAAGGCCTCTACCGGCTGCGGCGGGGGCGGTCACGGGTGGACGACTTCTTCGCGGTGTTCGTGGGCAGCGTCCTCGCGGTCGTGTTCGGCGTGGTCGCCACCCTCTACTTCCAGGCCTACTACGCGAGCAGCGAGCTGAAGGAGGTCGGGGCGTTCCAGGTCTCCCAGATCGTCTGGGCGATCTTCCTGGTCCTCAACATCGCACTGACCTTCGCGTCGCGCGAGCTGATCCGCCAGGCCCTGGAGCGGCGGTGGCGGGCGGGCATCGGCCTCAAGCGCGTGCTGATCGCGGGGGCCGGGGAGCTGGGCCGGCTGGTTGCGGACCGGATCCTGGAGCACCGGGAGCTGGGCTTCCAGATCGTCGGGTTCATCGACGACCGGGCCGGCGGCGATCACCTCGGCTACCGGGGCCTGCCGCTGCTCGGCACGGTGGCGGAGGCCGGGGAAATCACCCAGCGCGAGCGGGTGGATCACCTCTACGTGGCGCTGCCGCTCGAGGAGCACGGCAAGGTCGTGCAGGTGATCGAGGCGGCGAGCCGCGAGGGCGTGGACATCAAGGTGGTGCCCGACCTGCTCGAGTTCATCGCGCTGCGCGCGCGGCTCGAGGAACTCGACGGCGTCCCGATCCTGAACATCAACGACGTGCCGCTCCAGGGTTTCAACAGCGCCCTGAAGCGGACGATCGACATCCTCCTGTCGGCTGTCGCGCTGGTGCTGCTCGCCGCGCCCCTGGCGATCGTCGCGCTGCTCGTCCGCCTCACCTCGCCGGGCCCGATCTTCTACCGGCAGGAGCGCATGGGGCTGGACGGCCGTGCGTTCACCGTCTTCAAGTTCCGCTCGATGTTCTCGGATGCCGAGCGCGAGACCGGGCCGATCTTCGCCGAAGAAGACGACCCGCGCTGCACGCCGGTGGGCCGGCTGCTGCGGCGCTTCGATCTCGACGAGCTGCCGCAGATCTGGAACGTGGTGAAGGGCGACATGTCTCTCGTCGGCCCGCGCCCGGAGCGGCCCTACTTCGTGCAGCAGTTCAAGCAGCGGTACCCGCAGTACATGCTCCGCCACAAGGTCCGCGCGGGAATCACGGGCTGGGCGCAGGTGAACGGCTGGCGCGGGAACACGTCGATCGAGAAGCGGATCGAGTACGACCTCTACTACATCGGCAACTGGTCGCTGCGCCTCGACCTCAAGATCATGTGGCTGACACTCGTCCGCGGCCTGATCAAGCACGCGTACTGACGGGCGCGAACGCCGGGATCCGGATTCAGGAATGGGGAATCGGGATTCAGGCGTCACGGGTGTCGCGCGGGCAAGCGGGCCGCGTGACGACGGTCGCCCAGAATCCTGAATCCTGAATCCTGAATCCTGATTGCATGAGCAAACCACGTATCGTCATCACAGGGGCCGCCGGGTTCATCGGCTCCCACCTGGCCGAGACCCTGCTGGATCTCGGCTACTCCGTCGTCGGGATCGACAACCTGCTGACCGGCGACATCGCCAACATCTCGCATCTGGCGAACCGGGATTTCCTGTTCATCAAGCACGACATCACCAATTACATCTACATCGAGGGCCCGGTGGACGTCGTGTTGCACTGGGCGAGCCCCGCGAGCCCGATCGACTACCTCGAGCTGCCGATTCCCACGCTCAAGGTCGGCGCGCTCGGCACTCACAAGGCCCTGGGACTGGCCAAGGCCAAGGGCGCGCGCTTCGTCCTCGCCTCCACGTCGGAGGTCTACGGCGATCCGCTCGAGCATCCTCAGCGGGAGAGCTACTGGGGCAACGTGAACCCGATCGGCCCGCGCGGCGTGTACGACGAGGCGAAGCGGTTTGCCGAGGCCATGACGGTGGCGTATCACCGCTACCACGGTGTGGACACGAAGATCGTGCGGATCTTCAACACGTACGGCCCGCGGATGCGGATCAACGACGGGCGCGCCGTTCCCGCGTTCATCTCGCAGGCCCTGCGCGGCGAGGACATCACGATCTTCGGCGACGGCACGCAGACGCGCAGCTTCACCTACATCAGCGACCTGGTGGACGGCGTGATCCGGCTCATGGGATCGGACGTCAACGACCCGGTGAACATCGGGAACCCGCACGAGATGACCGTCGAGGAGATGGCGCGGGCGATCGTGAAGATGACCGGGTCGAGGAGCGAGATCGTCTACCGGCCGCTGCCCACCGACGACCCGAAGGTCCGCCAGCCCGACATCACCCGCGCGCGCACGCTGCTCGGCTGGGAGCCCAAGGTGCACCTCGAGCAGGGGCTGACGCGGACGATTGACTACTTCAGGGCGAAGGTCGGCGTGAGCGCGTAGGCGTCACTTGATGATTGACCATCGGCCAGGGACCGATGGTCACTTGCCAAGTGGTCCCTTGCCAAGTGACTCGGCGCCACCGGGCGCCGGCGGCCTGGCCCGCGGCTCGTTGATCAGCCGCGCCGCGTGCGCGATGTAGTGGAACCCCGAGATCAGGGTGATCGCGAGCGACAGCCAGATTCCCACTTCCACCAGGGCGGAGCGCCGGCCCAGGTAGTTGAACCACATCAGCACCACGCAGGTGACCAGGTAGACGCCGGTCGCCACCTTCCCCCAGATCGACGGCGAGAACGTCCGCACGCCCATCACGAGGTTCACGATCGCGACGGTGGTGACGATGACCACGTCGCGGCTGATCACGAGGATGGTCAGCCACAGCGGGAACTTGTTCACCAGGTCGGTGCCCGGCACCGTGAGCACGACGAAGGTGGTGACGAGCAGGAGCTTGTCGGCCACCGGGTCGAGCCATGCGCCGAGGCTGGTCTTCTGCCCCGCACGCCGGGCCGCCAGGCCGTCGAGGGCGTCGGTCACGCCGGCGAGGGCGAAGACGGCCAGCGCCCAGCCCGGGAAGCCGTAGACGAGGAGGATCACGAATACCGGGATGAGGAGCAGCCGCAGCAGGGTGAGCTGGTTGGCCACCGTCAGGCTGATGTTCATCGCGCCAGCACCTCGAGCCGTCCCACCACGTCGATCGCCTCGGCGCCCGTGACCAAGCGCGATGGCCGGAAGGCGCCGCCCTCGAGAGACATCGCGCCGGCCGCCACGACCGCCGCCACCGCAGGATACCCCAAGTGCGCCGAGGGCACGTCCGTGACGGATGGCTGCGCGGACTGCCATTGCCGCGCGAGCATCGGCCGCCGGACCGCGATGACGTTGAGGACCCCGTTGGCGACCTGCGCGAGGTCGAGGCGCCGCACCAGGCCGCGCGGCGCGAACGCGTGGTTCGGGAGGGGCTCCATCACCCCCGCTCGCACGGCGGCCATGATCCACGTCGCCGCCCAGTGCCCGCGCACGTCGGTGAGGACCACGCCCTCCCTCCGCTGGCTCTCGCGCAGCACGCCGGCCAGGCGCACGCCGAGCAGCGCCGCGAGCTGGCCCCGGGTCAGCTCGGTGGCGCCGGCAATCTCGCGATACTCGCCCGGCAGGCGCGCCAGCTCGGCGCCGCGTCGGGCCCGGGCGAGCCGCACGTCGATATCGGGGCCCGGCTCGAGTTCTCGCGCCTTTTCGTACGCGCTGACCGCGCCCGGGAAGTCGCCCGACTCCTCCAGCAGTTCGCCGATCTGCGCCCACGACCGCGCGTCGGACGGGTCCAGGGCGACCGCGCGCTGGAGGTGGTCGAGGGCGGGCTCGCCGCGCCCGTTCCTGCGTTCGAGCGCCGCCAGCTCCCGGTAGAGGAACCCGCTCTCGGGAGATGCCGCAATCGCGCGTTCGTACGCGGCCACCGCGTCCTCGATACGCCCCGCCTCCGCCGCCTTCCGGGCGGTCTCCAGCGTCTGCTGCTGGGCGCGAAACGCGAGGGCCTCGATCCGGCGCTTCACGTCAACCAGCCCCGCATCGACGGTCAGCGCCGCCTCGAAGGCGGCCACCGCCTCGTCTGCCCGGCCCAGCTGCGCCAGCGCGTCGCCGCGACCGACGAGCGCCGGCACGTAGCGCGAATCCTGCTTCAGCACCTGCTCGAAGCGGGTGACGGCATCGGCGGCGGCGCCTCCCGCCAGGCTTGCGTAGGCGAGGCCGGCCTCGGCCGGATAGAAGGTCGCGGCCGCCTGCAGCGCCGCCCGAAACTCGCGCCGTGCGCCATCGAGGTCGCCCGCCTGCAGGAACTGCCAGCCGCGCTGCTGCCGCAGCGTCAACGGTTCGCGCTGCAGCGCGGGGGGCACCGCGGGGAAGACGAAGTCGGGATACGCCGGCGCCGTGGCCACGGGCGCGGGAACCAGGCGGGGAGCGCAGGCGGTCAGAACCAGGACGAAGACGACAGTGGCCAGTGGCCAGTGGCCAGTGGCCAGCCTGTCACGGGTGATCCCCCGATCACCGGTCAGCCTGACAGCGGTGATCCACCTGTCACCGGTTAGCGGGACACCCGTGATCCACTGACCACTGACCACCGACCACGGACCACCGATCTTGTCAGGCATCCGCCTTCCCCTCCGAAGTCTGGAGCCGCGACCACAACCTCGCCGGCACGTCGGCCTCGATCGTGATGCGGCCGTCGTGCTCGACGTGCTGGTGCACGCGGCCGTAGCGGTACACCTGCGCAAGGCGCTCGCGGTCCGCCGCGTCGGCCGGGTCGAACTGAGCCACGAGGCGCCTGACATCCAGCGCGAGCCGCGCGGTGACCGCGTCGAGCAGCCCGCCTCGCCCGAGCCCCGTCGCCGCGGAGATGCAGAGTGCGTCGGGATCCTGCCGCTGCAGCCGGAGCCGCTCGGCCTCCTCGACCAGATCGCACTTGTTGTACACGTCGACCACCGGCACCTCGGCCGCCTCCACTGCCTCGAGCGTGCGCCGCACGGCTGCCATCCGGTGCTCGCGGCCCGGGCTCGCGGCGTCAATCACGTGGAGCAGCAGGTCGGCGGCCGCCACTTCCTCGAGCGTCGCGCGGAACGCGGCGACGAGGGTGGTCGGGAGACGGTCGATGAAACCGACGGTGTCGGAGATCAGGAGTTCCCGGCGGTCGGGCAGGCGCACCCGGCGGACGAGCGGGTCGAGCGTGACGAACAACGCGTCCGAGGCCGCGGCCGACACGCCGGTGAGCAGGTTGAACAGGGTGGTCTTGCCGGCGTTGGTGTAGCCGACCAGCGCCACGGTGGGCAGCGGCGACCTTGTGGCGACGCTCGCGGAGCTGGAGCCGCCGCTGGCGGACCTCGTCGATCTCCCGTCCCAGGCTCGCTGATCCGCTGCCGGATCTTCCGGCGGTCCACTTCCAGCTTGGTCTCGCCGGGGCCCCGCGTGCCGATGCCGCCGCCCAGCCGCGACAGCCAGTCGCTCCCGCCGACCAGCCGCGGCATCAGGTACCTCAGTTGCGCCAGCTCCACTTGCAGCTTGCCTTCCCGCGTCCGGGCGCGCGCCGCGAAGATGTCGAGGATCAGCTGCGTCCGGTCGACGACCTTGAGGTCGAGGCGGGCCTCGATCTGCCGGAGCTGCGCCGGACGACAGCTCGTTGTCGAAGACGACCATCCCCACGCCGGTCTCGTCGCAGGCGGCCGCGAGCGCGGTGAGCTTCCCGCTGCCGAGGAACGTCGCCGCGTCGGGCCGCTCACGCTCCTGGAGAACGCGCAGGACGACCTTGGCGCCGGCGGCGGCGGCAAGACCCGCAAGTTCGTCGAGCGAGCGGTCGGCGTCGGCCCGCCGGATGGGGCCGGTGATCAGCCCGACGAGCGCCGCGCGCTCCCCGGCATCGGCAGGACGGTGTGTCTTCATGCGGTCACGCACGCTTTGCGGTTCAGTGACTCTCAACCCTCGACCCTCAACGCTTCCAGCACCCGTTCGAATGCTATCGCGCCGGCCCTGATCAAACGCGGCTCGTCGCCTCGCGCGTCGACGATGGTCGAGGGCGCTCCGCCGGGCGTAGCGCCGGCGTCGAGCACGCCAGCCAGCCCCTCCCCGAGGCCGGCCGCGGCTTCGGCCGCGGTGGCCGCCGGCGGGAAGCCCGATCGGTTCGCGCTGGTGGAGGTCAGCGGGACGCCCGCAAGCTCCGCCAGCCGCCGCGCCACGATGTGATCCGGCACGCGGATCGCCACCGTCCCGGTGCCCGCTGTCACCGCCGGCGCCAGAGACGTCCGGGCGGCAACCACCAGCGTCAGCGGCCCGGGCCAGAAGCGTCTGGCCAGACGCCGCGCCAGCGGGCGTCATCACCGCCGCCTCGCGCTCCACCTGCCCGGCATCGGCCGCGATCGAGCGGCAGCGGTTCCGCCGGCGCGCGCCCCTTCACCCGGACGACGGCCTCGACCGCCCTGGCGTTCCGCGCGTCCGCGGCGAGGCCGTAGAGAGTGTCGGTTGGGAAGACAATCACGCCTCCCCCGCGCAGCACGCTGGCCGCGCGCGCGAGAATGGCGGGATCGGGGTCCGATGACGAAACCACCCAGCGTTCGACGGCCACGCCCCAATTATAGGGGGTCGGGAGACTCTGCCTGAGGCAAGGGCTCCAAAGTCTCCGGCCCCCCTTGTTGCGGCTGCCCTCTCCCCTCCACCATCCAGCGGCGCACGACCAGCACAACGACGAGGGCAATCACCAGGTCGAGTGCGAACACGGCCGCCATGCTGCCCGCCCCGACCAGGCCGCTGACGACCGGGCTCACGGCAAGCGCGGCCAGCGCCGCCGCGTTGAGGAACCCGAAGGCGGTCGCGTTCGCCCCGGCGGGGACCACGAGGCCCGCCGCGGTGAAGGAGGCGGTCATGGCCAGGCCGACTCCCAGGCCGAAGGCACCAATTGCGACGGCCAGGGCCAGCATGTCTCGCCCAAGCGCGAACGCAACGACGGCCGCGCCGGCGACTGCGCTGCCAGTCATGATCAAGTTGCGGGCGGTCATCCGCTTCAGCAGCCGTCCGCCCAGGTTGTGTCCGACGGCCGCCGCGCACGCGACCACCGAGAACAGCACGCCCGAGACGAGCGGGGCCCTCGCCGAGGGAACCCCGAGGCCGACCACGTAGAGCGGGAGGATTGGGGCGAAGCTGCGGTCCGCGTACTGGATCCCGAAGATGACCGCGAGCAGGAGCGCGAAGTTCGGCAGGCCGAGGATCTCGCGCGACCCCACGCGCGGCCCCTGCCCCTCGCCCGGCGCCCGGCGCGTGCGAGGCTCGACGTACAACACCGCCGCAAGAGTCAGCGCCACGGCATACACGCCGGCCGTCACGAGGAAGGCCCGCCGCAAGCCGACGAGGCCCGCCAGGATTCCGCCGATGACCGGCCCGATGGCCGGGCCGAGCCGCTGTGCGCTCTGCACCATGCCGATCGCGGCAGGCATCCGCTCGCGCGGTGCCGACTCGGCGGCCATCGCGATCGTCAGCCCCCCGTAGCCGGCAAAGAGGCCCTGCACGGCGCGCAGCGCGAACACCTGCCACGGCTTGCGCACGAACGCCATCAGCGTCATCACCACCACGAAGCTCGCGAGCGCGCGCTCCAGCATCAGCTTGCGGCCGTAGCGGTCGGCCAGCCGGCCCCACGCCGGCGAGAGCAGCGCCGTCAGCGCGGGTGTGATCCCGAGGCTGAGGCCCGCCCACATGGCCACCTGGCCCACGTCGGTGACGCCGAGTTGTGAGATGTAGATGGGCAGAAACGGCATCACGAGCGTGAAGCCCGTGTACCCGACGAAGGCGGCGGTCGTGAGGGCGAACAGGTTGCGCCAGCTTTGGGCGTCCTGCGCCGGGCCGCGCATCAGAAGCGGATCCGGACGTCCTGCCCGTCCTGGACGTAGATGCTGTCGATGAAGCGGATCAGGTGCGGTGTCGTCTGCATGACCAGGGAGCTGGTCCGGATGCCGTCGCCGAAGAACCGGACGCCCTTCATGAGCGGGCCGTCGGTGACGCCGGTGGCCGCGAAGATGATGTTCTCGCCCGACGCCAGGTCGGCCGCCCGGTAGACGCGCCGCACGTCGGCGATGCCCATCTCGTGGCAGCGCCGCTCGTCCTCCGGCTTGCGGATCACCAGCCGCCCGAGGATCTCGCCGTTCAGGCAGCGCATGGCGGCGGCGGTGAGGACGCCCTCGGGCGCCCCGCCGATGCCCATCACCGCGTGGACGCCGCTGCCGACCACCGCGGCGGCGATGCCGGCCGACAGGTCGCCGTCGGTGATCAGCCGAATCCGCGCGCCCGCCTGCCGGATGTCGGCGATCAGCCGCTCGTGCCGCGGGCGATCCATGACCACCACGACGAGGTCCTCGACCTCGCGGTCGAGGCACCGCGCGATCGCCTTCAGGTTGTCCGCGACCGGCGCGTCGAGGTCCACGGCGTTCTTCGACCGCGGCCCGACGATCAGCTTCTCCATGAACAGGTCCGGCGCGTGCAGCAGCCCGCCCGGCCCGGAGGCGGCCAGGACCGAGATCGCGCCTGGAGCCCCCATCGCGCAGAGGTTGGTTCCCTCCAGCGGATCGACGGCGATGTCCACCTTGGGGTAGCTTCGGCCGGCGCCGGCATCGAGGTGGGCCTGGCCGACGCGCTCGCCGATGTAGAGCATCGGCGCCTCGTCACGCTCCCCCTCGCCGATGACGACGGTGCCGTCGATGGGCAGCGCGTCCATGTCGCGCCGCATGGACTCGACGGCCATCTGGTCGGACCTGGGCCGGTCGCCCTGCCCCATCGTCTGGGCGCAGGCAATGGCGGCGCGCTCGACGACGCGCAGGAATTCGAGGGAGAGGTCGGTGTCCACGCAGCTACTCCCCGGCAAGGTCGGCCGCGCGGTACGGCGGCAGCTCGCAGCGCGTCGGCCGGTCGGTGCGGTAGCCGAGCAGGTAGTCGGCCTGCATCAGCTTGTGGATCTCGCGCGTGCCCTCGTAGATCACCGCGCCCTTGCAGTTGCGGTAGAAGCGGCCGACGGGGTACTCGTCCGAGTAGCCGTTGGCGCCGTGCACCTGCACGGCGTCGCCCGCGGCACGCTCGGACGCCACGGTGGCGAACCACTTCGCGAGCCCGGTCTCGCGCGTGCTGCGGCGGCCGACGTTCTTCAGCCAGCCGGCGCGCAGCCACAGCAGCCGCGCCGCCTGGTAGTCGGACTCCATCTGCGCGATCATTTCCTTCACCAGCTGGTGCTGGCCGATCTCGACGCCGAACGCCGTCCGCTCGCGCGCGTACTTCACCGAGGCGTCGCGGCAGGCGCGCATGAGGCCCGTCGCGCCGGCGGCCACGGTGAAGCGCCCCTGGTCCAGCGCGAACATCGCGATCTTGAACCCCTCGCCGGGCCGCCCCACGACGTTCTCCTCGGGGACCTCGACCTCGTCCATCTTGAAGAAGCCGGTGTTGCCCGCGAGGATGCCCCACTTCTCCTTCAGCGTGCCGCTCGAGAACCCCTTGAACGCGCGCTCGACGATGAACGCGGAGATGCCCGACGGATCGCGCCGCTTCTTCTTCTCGAGGTCGCGACCACGCGAAGACGAGGAAGTTGTCGGCCACGTCCGCAAGCGAGATCCACATCTTCTCGCCCGTGAGGAGGTAGCGGTCGCCGCGCTTGACGGCCACCGTCTGGATGCCCGCGCGCGTCGCTGCCGGCCGACGGCTCGGTCAGGCCGAAGGTCGCGATCTTCCGCCCCTGCGCCTGCGGAACCAGGTAGCGCTGCTTCTGATCCTCGGTGCCCCACGACAGCAGCGTCAGGCTGTTCAGGCCGACGTGCACGGAGAGGATCACGCGCAGCGACGTGTCCACGTACTCCAGTTCCTCGCTCGCGAGGCCGAGGCTGATGTAGTCGGTGCCCGCTGCCGCCGTACTCGACGGGCACCGAGACGCCCAGCAGGCCGAGCGTCCGCCATCTGCGGGAGGATGGCCGGGTCGAAGCGGTGCTGGCGATCCAGTTCGCGGATGCGCGGCGCCACTTCGCGGCCGCCCACTCGCGGACGCGACTGCTCGAGCAGCCGGTGTTCCTCGGTCAGGTCGAAGTTCATGGCGAGCATCACTGGCGATCCGCCATGCGGACGATCACGGCGGCGCCGCGCCCAGCCTGCAGCGTTCGGCCGCGCTCGCGCTGTTGGCCGCGATTTCGAGGTGGTCGGTGCTGCCGAAGAGGGCGCACACCTCTCCGGGCGACACCTCGGTGTAAGTGGTCACCAGCCGGTGGCGACATCGCGGCCGCCCGCCTGCAGTGAGCGCTGCCGCCCGTGCGCACCAGCCGGTCGAAGGAGCGGCCGGTCGATGTTCGTGATCAGGTTGCCGAAGCGGTCCACCCGCAGGACCTCGCCCCGAATCTCGTCGGGCGGTCACGCTCGGGGTCGGAGATGGGGAGGACCTGGAAGTCGGTGAGGCCCCGGCCGAGCGCCCGGACCGCGGTACCCTTGGCCAGCCAGCCCGCGGCCGGCGCGAACCGGTCGCGCCCCTCGAAGGTGCGGCTGACCGTCGGCCGCGCGTACCGCCGCTCGGTCAGCTCGACCACGCGCTTGGGCGGAATCTCCTTGAAGACGGCGGTGAGGACGCCGTTGTCGGGCGCGACGAACCGGTAGTCGCCGGCCTCGGCGGCCAGCGCCCGCCGCGGCGACCCGACCCCGGATCGACGACCACCAGGAAGACCGTGCCCGCCGGGAAGGACCGGTAGCACGCGGCCAGTTCGAGCGACGCCGACAGCATGTCGTGCGGGGGGATTCGTGGGAGATGTCAACGAGCGTGGCCTCCGGGCAGATGCCGAGGATCACGCCCTTCATCGTCCCCGCGTAGTGGTCGCGGAGGCCGAAGTCGGTGAGCAGGGCGACAACAGGACGCATCGTGCGGCTCTGCACCTTCCGTCTCAAGCGCCTGCCGCCTCCCGCCCTCCGCCCGTTACCCGGGTTTCACGACGTCAGGTACGCGGGCTTCCGGAACAGGATCTCCCGCACGTTGGTCTGCAGCAGGAACGAGTCCGACACGCGCAGCCGCTCGAACAGCCTGATGATGTCGCGGTTCTGCAGCACCGGCTGCCGCATGCGCGGCGTCGAGTACGGCCTGTGCCGGAGGTTGCTCTCGTCCACGACCACGAACTTGGTCAAGCGCGACTCGCGCGGCTGCGCGGTGCCGAAGAACCCGAAGAGCGCGCCGTTCACGGCCAGCACCCGCGTGAGGTGGTCGGCCACGACCTGCGCCGACGGCCTTGTCGAGGAAGTCGAACAGGTCCCAGCAGAGAATGCCGTCCACGCTCGCCGTCCTCCTGCGGGAACCGCTTCTCGAGGAACGCCGGGAGCTCGTCGAGCTTCTGCTCGCGGTGGAAGCGGTCGAGGTCGGCGAAGACGTCCTCGACGAAGATCTTGCAGCCCAGCTGTTCGCCGAAGAAGCGCGATGTTCGAGCCCACGACCGGGCCGAGGTCGAGGAGCACCGGCGACGGCCTGCGACCGAAGACAGGCGATGAACTTCTTCAACGCCTTGGTCGGGACGACCGGGTCCCGGTCCAGGCCGGTGGCAGCCGGCTCGGCTCTCGACGTCGGCCGGCCGCCGCGGGGCCAGGCGCGACAGAAAGCCCGTCACTTTCCGTTCACCGGACAAGGGAGTCCTCGCTGGATGGGCAGAGCAGGCGGCCGGACACGTGGGCGGCCAAGCTGACCTGTCGGCGGCGCCGGGCAGAGCCTGGCCACCAGCCACTCGGCGCGCAACCGACGTGGACTGCGGCTAGACGCCGACCTTCGCGGGCGCGGCCGGCGCCGCGGGCGCGGGCTTGGCCTCCGCCTTGGCGGGCCCGCGCGCGGCGGGCTTGGTTTCGGCCTTGCGCTGCATGTCGACGCTGCCGCGGAAGTGCGCGCCCTCGGCAATCGCGACGCGCGGAGCGATGATGTCCCCGTCCACCGACCCGTTGTCGCGGATGTCGACCTTCTCGCTCGCCATGATGTTCCCGGCGACCTCGCCGAGCACGATCACCGCCTTGGCGAAGATCTCCGCCTTGATCTGCCCGTGCGGACCGATCGTCAGGACGTGATCCTTCAGCTCGATCCGGCCCTCGACGTGTCCCTCGACCGTGAGGTCCTCGCTGCCGTTCAATTCACCCTTGATGACGACCGATTTTCCAATATTCACAACGTCTCTCGCGTCCATGTGGCGTCTGCTTTCCGTTTCCGGCCCATGCGCCATCGTTGCACCGGGCGTCGCCGTCGGCGTCGCCGCAGCAGTTCCCGCCGCCTCGCGGCCGGCCGGCGGCCGCACGCTCTCGTCACGTTTCCACATTTGAACCTCCGACTTTCCCGGTCCTGCTGGACTGCTACTCTCGTGGGCGCCCGGCTCGAAGGCCGATCGTGTGCTGATGGAGTAGAAGCCTCGCCAGTATATCCAAGGGATCCGGCGATGTCTAGTCCTTTTATTGCCGATGGTTAGCGCAAATGTTATGCTCGCGGATATGGCAAATCGCGGCTCACGACGCCGCCGACGGCGCAGCGGACGGGCCATGTCGGAAAATCGTCACCCGTGCCCTCGCGCATGTCAACCCCCATCTACCTCGATCACAACGCCACCACCCCGCCCGCGCCCGAGGTCGTCGACGCGCTGGCCGGCGCGCTCGCCGACGTAGTTCGGCAACGCCTCCAGCATCCACGCCTTCGGCCAGCGCGCCAAGGCGCGCGCTCGACGAGGCGCGCGTCGCAGATGGCCGCGCTCATCGGCGCCGAGCCCGGCGACATCGTGTTCACCGGCGGCGGCACGGAGTCCGACAACCTCGCGCTGCGCGGCGTCGTCGAGGCGCTGCGAGGGCACGCCGAAGCGCCGGCGCATCCTCGTCAGCGCGGTCGAACACGAGGCGGTGATCAACACCGCCGCGGGCGCTCGGCGCGCCGCGGCACCGCCGTCGACGATCCTCCCGGTGGACGCCAACGGCGTGGTGTCGCCCGCCGCGCTCGCGACGCGCTCGGACGCGGACGTCGCGCTGGTGTCGTCATGCTGGCCAACAACGAGACCGGCGTCATCCAGCCGGTCGCGCGAGCTGGCCGCGCTCGCGCGCGAGCACGGCGCGCTCGTTGCACACCGACGCCGTCCAGGCGGTCGGCAAGATCCCGGTGGACGTGCGGGCGCTCGGCGTCGATCTGCTCTCGCTGACCGGCGCACAAGTTCGGCGGGCCCGAAGGGCGTCGGGCGCCCTCTGGATTCGCCGCGGCACGAAGATGGCCAGCGCGTGACCGGCGGCCGCCAGGAGCGCAACCGCCGGGCCGGCACCGAGAACGTGCCGGCCATCGTCGGGCTCGGCGTCGCCGCGCGGCTGGCGCGCGACGCGGCTGCGTCGAGACGCGTCAGCGGGTGCGGCGCGCTTCGCGATCGGCTGGAGAGCGGCATCCTGGCGTCGCGTCCCGGATCGCGCCGTCAACGGCGCGGGCGCCGCGGGTGCCAACACGACGAACATCAGCTTCGATGGGGTGGAGGCGGAGTCGCTGCTGATCGCGCTCGACCTCGAGGGCATCGCGGTCTCCACCGGGTCGGCCTGCTCGTCCGGCACGCTCGAACCCTCGCACGTGCTGAGGGCGATGGGCCTGCCGCCCGCGCCGCGTCCAGGCCTCGCTCCGCTTCAGCCTCGGGCCGACGACGACGGACGAGGAGATCGACCGCGTGCTGGCGATCCTGCCGCGGGTGGTGGAACGGGTGCGAAGCGGTCGGACGGAAGTGAGTAGCGGTGACGGTGGACCGCGTGGCTACGACATCAGTTCCACGTGCACGTGCGCCTCCTAGTTCCTAGTCGCGCTCAGCTCTCGCAGGTACCTATGACCCGCATTGTCGTTGCCATGTCCGGCGGCGTGGATTCGTCGGTGGCCGCGCCGCTGCTGAAGGACGCGGGCCACGAGGTCGTCGGCCTGTCGATGCAGCTGTACGACCAGCGCGGGCGGCGAGGTCACGTTCGGGTCGTGCTGCACGATCGACGACCTGCACGACGCGCGGCGCGTCGCCGCGTCGCTCGGCATCCCGCACTACATCGTCAACCTCGAGCGGCGGTTCGAGGAGACGGTGGTCGCGAACTTCGTCAGCGAGTACCTCGCCGGCCGCACGCCGCTCCCCTGCGCGCACTGCAACACGCGAGCTGAAGTTCGCGGAACTGGTGACTCGCGCGGATGGCGCTGGGCGCGACGGCCGTCGCCACCGGGCATTACGCGCGGGTGGAGCGGCCGTCGAGCCAGCACGGCGGCCGCTGGCGCCTGCTGCGCGGCCGCGACCCGCGCGAAGGACCAGTCGTACTTCCTGTTCGGCCTCACGCAGGCGCAGCTGGCGCGCGCCGTGTTCCCGCTCGGCGGAGATGACGAAGGACCGACGTGCGGGAGCTGGCGCGCGAGCGCGGCCTGCAGGTCGCGGACAAGCGACGACAGCCAGGAGATCTGCTTCGTCCCCAACAACGACTACGCCGCGGTCGTGGAGCGCAGGCGCCCGGCGCCGCGAGGCCCGGCGCCATCGTGGACGCCGGCGGCCGCGTGCTCGGGCGCCACGCCGGCGTCCACCGCTTCACCGTCGGCCAGCGCAAGGGCCTCGCGCTCTCGTCGAGCCGGCGCCGCTCTACGTGCTCGCCGTCGACGCGCGCATCGCGCGCGGGTGGTCGTCGGAACGAGGGGGGAGCTCGAGCGGCCGCGCTGCACGGCGTCCGGGCGTGAACTGGATCGCAGGCAGCCCGCCGGCCGGCATCCGCTGCGGGTCGTCGGCGCAGATCCGCTACCGCCATCCGCCCGCGCCCGCGCTCGTCGTGCCGCTGCGGCGACGGCCGCGCGCGCGTCGAGTTTCGACGAGCCGCAGCTCGCCATCACGCCCGGGCAGGCGGTCGTGTTCTACGATGGAGACGAGGTCGTTGGGGAGGTGGATGGATCAGATGGAAAGTGAACTGGCACGGTGGCAAGTCGAGATCGCGCTACCGCCGCTGCGTGATCTGCTGACCACGCGACCACTGACGCCCTGGCCGCTACTTCGTGACCGCCGCAGGCGTCCTGGCCGCGACGTCCTCCGGAACCGATCCAGGTAGCGCTCGGCGTCGATCGCGGCCATGCAGCCCGACCCGGCCGCCGTGATCGCCTGGCGGTAGATGTGGTCCTGCACGTCGCCGCACGCGAACACGCCCGGCACGTTGGTGCTGCGTCCCGTCGTGGGTGACGCATGTAGCCGTTGGCGTCCATGTCGAGCTGGCCGGCGAAGAGCGTCGTGTTCGGCGTGTGGCCGATCGCCACGAACGACGCCGTCCACCGGCAGTTCGCTCTTCTCGCCCGGTCACCGTGTCGCGCAGCACCAGGCCGCGTCACGATGCCCCTTGTCCGCGTCCTTCACGTCCTCGACCACGGCTGTTCCAGCGGAACTCGATCTTCGGGTTCGGCGAACGCCTTGTCCTGCATGATCTTCGACGCGCGCAGCGCGTCGCGCCGGTGGATCACGCGTGACCTTCGACGCGAACTTCGTGAGGAAGATCGCCTCCTCGAGCGCCGAGTCGCCGCCGCCGACGACCGCGATGGGCTTGTTGCGGAAGAAGAAGCCGTCGCAGGTCGCGCACGTGGACACGCCGTGGCCCATCAGCTTCCGCTCGCGCCGGCAGGCCGAGCAGCCGCGCCGACGCGCCGGTGGCGATGATCAGCGCCTCGGCGCTGGTACTCGCGCCTCGTCGGTCCGCACGACGAACGGGCGCTGCCGAGAGGTCGACCGACGCCACGTTGCCCCTGGATGATCTCGGCGCCGAACCGCTCCGCCTGCCCGCGCATCGCGCCCATCAGCTCGGGCCCCATGATGCCGTCGGTGAAGCCCGGGAAGTTCTCGACCGTCGGTCGTCAGCATCAGCTGTCCGCCCGCCTCGAGGCCCTCGATGACGAGCGGGCTGAGGTTGGCGCGCGCCGTGTAGATCGCCGCCGTCAGCCCGGCCGGGCCCGACCCGATGATGATGACGTTACGCACGTCGCCCATGGGCTCCCCGTTCGTCAGTTGGCGAGTTGTCAACTGACCACTTGTCGAATTGGATTCTGCCACCAGGACAATTGCCAGGTTGCTAGATGTGTCGATCCACCATCTTCTTGATGCGTGTCCTTGTCCGCCGCGCCGACGATCGCGTCCACCAGCGTCGCCGCCCTTGAAGAGCATCAGCGTCGGGATGCCGCGGATGCCGAGCCGCGTCGGCACGCTCGGGTTCTCGTCCACGTTCATCTTCGCCACGGTCAGCCTGCCCGTCGTACTCGGTCGCCAGCGCGTCCACCGTCGGCGCGATGCGCCGGCACGGCATGCACCACTCCGCCCAGAAATCGACGAGCGACGGGCGTCTGCGACTTGACGCGTCTGCTCGAAGTTGGTGTCGGTGACGCTCTGAATCTTCTCGGATGCCATGCGGCCGCTCCCTCGGCGTGTCGTCGCGTTGACGGCTTGACAGGTTCAACGGTTCAGCGACGTTGAGGCGTCGAGCGTCAGCGTTCAGCGTGACCGTCGAGCGCTCATCGCCGTCAACCGCTCAACCCGTGACCGCTCAACGCTCAACGCTGACGCTTCACGCTCCGTGCCAATTCGTTTCAACGCTGAACGCTCGAGCGCTTACACGCTCAGCCCGCCGGACAGCCTGATCGCCTTCTCGTAGACTTTGACGTACTCGCGGGCCGACGCGTCCCAGGAATGGTCCTGCGCATGCCCTCCAGCTGCAGCGCCCGCCACTCGGCCGGCCGCTCGTAAGGTCGCAAGCGCCTTCCCGAGCGCGCGCCCACAGCGCTCTCGGGCGTGTAGTCCCGGAACTTGAAGCCCGTGCCGCGCCGGTCCGCGGGTTCCAGTTCGTCAATCGTATCATCGAGGCCGCCCGATCGCCCGCACCACGGGCACCGTGCCGTAGCGCAGGCTGTACATCTGGTTCAGGCCGCACGGCTCGAAGCGCGACGGCATCAGGAAGATGTCGGCGCCGGCCTCGATGAGGTGCGCCAGCCGCTCGTCGAAGCCGATCCGCACCGCCGACCCGGTCGGGGTGCGCGGCGGCCAGCCGCTGCCACATCTCCTCGTAGCGGCCTCGCCGCTGCCGAGCAGCACGCACGTGGCATCGAGCGCGAGCAGCTGCGTCGCGCCAGCTCCGCCAGCAGGTCGAACCCCTTCTGGTCGACCAGCCGCGACACCATGCCGACGAGCGGCCGCGCGAGCGCGTCCGGCGGCGACGGCAGGCCCATCGCTTCGAGCAGCGCCCGCTTGGCCGCGCGCTTCCCCTCCAGCGTCGTCGGGGCCGAACGGCCGGGCAGGTGCGGGTCGGTCGCCGGGTTCCACGTCGTCCGTGTCGATGCCGTTGAGGATGCCGACCAGCCGGCTCGCCGCGCCGGCGGAGGATCCCGTCGAAGCCGAAGCCGAACTCCGGCGTCTGGATCTCCTTGGCGTACCGCGGGCTGACCGTCGTGATCGATGTCGCTGAAGTTGATGCCGCCCTTGAGGAAGCTCACCCTGCCCCAGAACTCGAGGCCGTCGATGCCGAACAGCTCCCAGCCCAGGTCCAGCGCGGGCAGCCAGTGCGGCGGGAACAGGCCCTGGTAGGCCAGGTTGTGGATGGTGAAGACGGTCGCGGCACCGCCCAGCGCGGGGTGGGCGGCGAGAGGGTGCTGCAGGTACACCGGCGCGAGGCCCGCCTGCCAGTCGTGCGCGTGAACCACGTCGGGGCGCTCGTCCGCCGCGCGCGCCGCGAACTCGAGGGCCGCGCGCGACGAGGAACGCGAAGCGGACGGCGTTGTCGGGATAGTCGTTGTTCCCGGCGCCGTAGAGCTGCGGCCGGTCGTACAGCTCGGGGCAATCGACCAGCACGGCGCGGGCCCCCTCGGCGAGCGGGTGCTCGACGAACGCCGCCTCGTGGCGTGCGCCCGGCCAGGGTGATCGGCGCCCGGGCCACCACGTTCCCCGTCGCCCGTGTCGCGGTACCGCGGCAGCACCAGCGTCACCCGGTGCCCCAGGCGCGCCAGCGCCAGCGGCAGCGCGCCCGCCACGTCACCCAGCCCGCCCGTCTTGGCAAACGGAACCGCCTCGGAGGACACCATCAGGATGTGGCGCGTCGGCATCCGGACAGTTTACATCTCAGGACGCGGTGACGGGGATGGGCCCTTGCCCAACTTCTCACGTCGGTCGACGACGGAGGAAACCACGAAGGACTCGATGGACACGATGAAGATCGCGCAGACATACCGCCCACGGTTCAACCCACCAAGAAACCAAGAACACCCAGGACATCCCGCCGAGGGCGGTCTTCCGCCGGGCGGCGCGAAGTCGCCGCCCGCAGCAAAGCGCGGGTACCCGCGGCAAGCATGCCACCGCTTCTAGCTTGTTTGCCTGCCTGTACCCACGCTCCGCTGCGGCGGCTTCGCGCCGGCCGCTGACGGCCCGGGCCGCTCCGTCTGACAGCGCGACAAGCCTCTGGCTTCGTGGTCTTCGTGAGCTTCGTGGTGACCAAGACGACTGGTCAGTCGCGCCGGAGCGCCGCCAGCAGCTGCCGCAGGTCCTGCGGCGGCGGCGCCTCGAACCTCACCGTGCGCGCCAGATGACGGGGTGTCGAAACGACAGCGAGGCGGCGTGGAGCGCCTGCCGACCGAGCGCCGGGTCGCCGGGCTGCGGCGCGCGCCCGAAGGTGTAGAGACGCTCGCCCACCAGCGGGTAGCCGCGCGAGCCGGCCTGCACCCGGATCTGGTTGCGCTTCCCCGTGATCAGCGACACCTCGAGAACCGCGGCACGGCGGTATTGCTCGAGCACCCGGTAGCGCGCCATCGCGTCCTTCGCCCGCTCCTCGTGCACGTGCGCGCGCTTCTGGATCAGGCGATCGCGGTCCCACACCAGCTTGTCCCGCCACGTGCCGCTCGCGGGAACGACGTGGCCGTGCACGACCGCCAGGTACAGACGCTCGGGTGTTCGCCGCTCGAACTGCGCCTTCAGATGGTCGCGCGCCGCGACGTTCAAGGCGAACAGCACGATCCCGCTCGTGTCGCGATCGATCCGATGGACGACGTGCGGCCGCACGCCGACCCGCGAGCGGAGGTGGTCCGCGAGCATGTCGCGCACGGTCACCTCCCCGGCCTCCTCGCCCGGCAGCGGCTCCACCAGCCAGCCGGCGGGCTTGTTGACGACGATGAGCGCGGAGTCTTCGTGGATGACGTCGAGCGCGTTTCTCGCCGCCACCACCTCGCGGTCCCGCGGCCGCGCGGACCCCGGCCGGTCCTCCCAGTACCCGACGCGGTCGCCCGCCGAGAGCTTCCGGCCCGCCTCCGCATAGTTGATCGGCTCGCCGTTCAGGAATACCTTACCCCGCTCGATCGCGTCACGCGCGCGGCCGCGGGAACCAATCTCCTTTTGTGCGGCGAGCCAGCGGTCTATCCGTTCGTTCGCCCCGGATTCCCCAATGGTCCAATTTCTCAAAGCTGTTCCAATCAGGCTCAAGTATTGCACAATGGGGAACAGCTCATCTGGACGGTGAACCACGCAGCCCGCCGGAATACGGGAGAACCCGGGGGATTCCGTCGCGATGCCGGGACAAGCCGGGCTCACCGGCTTGGTCCGCCATCCAAGCATTTGATTCGCCGTACAAACAGATGGATCCGTGGGGTGAAGGGTGCCTGCCGGGCCGCTCCACGCAGACAGGAGGAGAACACGTGAACGAAAAGGCTTCAGTCTGGCGATGGCGCCTTGCGCGGTTCGTCGCGCTCGCCGTCATCATCGCCCTGTGTCCCCTGCCGGCTCTAGCCGGGGACCAGGGCCAGCCGCCCCAGAAGACCCCGGGGATCCGGGCGTCGGCGGCCACGATTGTAAAGGCGCAGTCCCTGGAGGCCAAGCCGGCGCTCGCGACGCAAGGCGGCGAGGCCGGGGCAACACACTCGCCGTCTTTCTTCAAATCACCGGTCGGCATCGCGGTGCTCGCCACCCTGGCGGCGGGCGTCGGCTACGCGGCCTATTCCCTGCAGCACGACCGGATTCACTCGGTCGCCCGGCAAGGTCAGTAACGGAGGCACGAGGATGAAGCGATTCGGAATCTCACTTCTCCTGCTCGCGGCGCTCCTGTCGGTCGTGCCGCTGGCCGGCGCCCAGACGCTGACCGGCACGATTGTGGGCCGCATCACCGACGAGCAGGGCGGCGTCCTCCCGGGCGTCACCATCACCCTCACCGGCAAGACCGGCTCGCAGACGCAGGTCACGGACGCGCGCGGCGAGTTCCGGTTCATTGGTCTCAACGTCGGCAACTACGACGTGAAGGCGGAACTGGAAGGCTTCCGCCTCAAGGAAGAGCGCGGGCTCGATCTCGGCATCGGCAACACGATCGAAGTGAAACTCGCCCTCCAGGTGGGCGGCCTGAGCGAGACCGTGGAGGTCACGGCGAACGCGGTGGCCGTGGACACGACGACGACGGCCACCGACACGACGATCTCTCAGGACCTGCTCTTCAGCATGCCTATCTCCCGCACGAACGCGGCGGTCAACCTGCTCAATCAAGCCCCGGGGATCAACAGCGGCTCGGCGTTCGGCAGCGCGTCGGGCTACGGCAGCTCGCTGATGCTCGACGGCGTCGACACGCGCGACCCCGAGAACGGCAGCGCCTGGACTTTTTTTAACTACAACATCATCGACGAAGTGCAGGTCGGCGGCATCGGGGCGCCGGCCGAGTACCGGCGGCTTCACCGGGGCGCTGGTCAACACGATCACGAAGTCCGGCGGCAACCGGTTCTCGGCGTTGAACGAGGTCCGGTACACCGGCAAGAGCCTCTCGGGCGACAACGTCGGCGCCGAAGTCGAGCAGCAGAACCCCTCGCTCGGGCAGGCGGCGATCATCAAGAAGCTGACCGACTACACGGTGCAGCTGGGCGGCCCGATCGAGAGGGACAAGCTGTTCTTCTTCGCCAGCGTCCAGCGCTACTCGGTGCAGGACGATCCCAGCGGTCCCCGGGACCTGCACACCGAGGTGAGCCCGCGTTTCAACGGCAAACTGACGTTCCAGCCGACACCGAGCGACAACCTGTCCGCGTCGGCCCAGTGGGACAATTACAACCAGCGCGGACGCACCGGGCTCCCCGGGACGTTCTCGCTCCAGAACCAGACCGTGGAGCAGGATTCGCCAGAAGCGATCTGGAACGGGCAGTACCGCAAGGTCTTCGGCTCCACCACCTTCTTCGAGGCGAAGTTCACGGGT
Organism: uncultured Acidobacteriota bacterium; assembly: GCA_963744445.1. Classification (GTDB taxonomy): domain Bacteria; phylum Acidobacteriota; class Vicinamibacteria; order Vicinamibacterales; family Fen-181; genus CAVUTP01. Next base: position 126,232 of record CAVUTP010000002.1, on the reverse strand, counting down.
TACTGGGGCTACTACGACCTGAACCCGATCGACATGACCCCGTCGTTCTATGACGGCGAGACGGGCGAGTACCGGGCGGAGCCGGGTACGTGGCGCAGGACGATCGGACCCGCAACCAGCTGAATGCGTCGCTCTCGAAGTACGCGAACTTCAAGGGCTCGCACAATTTCAAGTTCGGGGCGGAGATCGAGCGCAGCTCGATCCGCAACCGCAGCCACTACACCGGGCCGAACAACACTTACTTCTACGACTACGGCGGCCTGCCCTACCTGGCCTACGGCTATTCGTACGACCTCCAGGGCAAGATCGGCCGGAACTCCTTCTACGCGCAGGACCAGTGGAAGGTCGGCCGCCTGACCGCGAACATCGGGGTGCGCGCGGATCAGATCAAGGGCAGCGACGCCACGACCGACGCCGAAGTTTACAGCACGTTCTCCGTCGGGCCGCGGCTCGGCGTGGCGGTCGATCTCCTGGGGAGCGGCAGGTCCGTGCTGCGCGCGCACTACGGGCGGATGTTCGAGGGCGCCAACTTCAGCCCATTCGAGCGCGCGGTGTCGGGCGCCACGGACTGGGTGACCTACGAGGTCAGCCCCAACTGGGCGACCCTGACCGAAATCGACCGCAGCCCGAGCTTCGGGAAGTACCGGGTGGACCCGGACATCAAGCAGCTCGGGCTCGACGACTTCAACGCGTCGTGGGAGCAGATGCTCACGCCGGTCATCAAGATGTCGATGACCGGGATGTACCGGAAGAGCTTCAACTTCATCAACTCGGTGTTCCCCGGCGCCACGTGGACGCCGTACACGCGGACGGTTCCTTCGTGCGAGGACTGCAGCGACACCTCGCTCGGGGGCCAGACGTTCACGGCCTACCGGTGGGCGAACCGGGGCGCCGTCCCCGAGCAGTACCTGATCACGAACTACGACGGCTTCCAGTACATGGACGCCTCGGGCAACGTGCTCGGCGTGGCCAACCCGTACAAGAGGTACTACGGCGCGATGTTCGTGCTGCAGAAGGGGATGTCGAACCGCTGGGGCGGTCAGCTCTCGTACGTCTGGTCGAGGACGAAGGGGACGATCGACAACAGCGGCGCGCAGGACCAGTGGGGCTACAACTGGCAGACGCCGAACGCGGCGCTCATCAACTCGGACGGGTACGCGACCTTTGACCGGACCCACGAGTTCAAGCTGTACCTCAACTACCAGGTCCCGGTGATCGAGGTCGCGCTGGGCGGCGCCTTCCGCTCGGTGACCGGCTCCACGTACGCCGCCTACCAGGCGCTGGGCGGAAGCAACTTCAATTACACCCGCTCGATCAACGTCAATATCGAGCCGCAGGGGTCACGCCGCACCCCCCACCTGAACATCTTGGACCTCCGGGCCGAGAAGGTCTTCAGCGTGGGGATCCATCGTCTCGGTGTCTACGCCGACATCCAGAACATGTTCAACGCCGGCACGACCACGGGTATCCAGAGCCGGTACCCCAACCGGACGGTGGTCGCCGACACCGTCTATTTCGGTGCGCCTTCGTCAATCACCCCGGGCTTCCAGGCGACGCTCGGCCTGCGGTGGTCGTTCTAACGCGGCTTCGCCGCTGAGAACGGAAAGGGCCGGGAGGCCACCATGCCTCCCGGCTCAGTTCCTCTTCCCCGCCTCCAGCGCGCGGCCGGCCGCCAGTTCCCTTGCCGCCTCCGACAGGTTCCCCCGCTTCGCGTAGACGTCGCCCAGCACGAAATGTCCCAGCGCCGCCTCGCCCGACCGCGGCCCAACCTCCAGGCCCTTCTTCGCAGCCGCGACCGCCGCCTCCAGGTCTCCCGTGTCGAGTTGCGCCTTCGCGAGGTAGAACCACCCCTCGGGGAACTGCGGGTTGGCCTCGACCGACTGCTGCAGCGCCTGTCGCTGTCGCACGGAATCCCCGAGTCGCTCGTACAGGCGACCGAGGTTGAAGGCTGCGCGGTAGGCCGCGTTGGGGTGCAGTTCCAGCTCCCGCCGGTACTCGGCCTCCGCCTGCCCCCACTCCTCCCGTCCCTCGGCGACAAGCGCGAGGTTGAAGTGCGCCAGCGCGACTTCAGGCTGGAGCGCGATCGCCGCGCGGATCTCGCGCTCGGCCGCCTGGAGATCACCGCGCCGGATGGCGACGACGCCAAGCGCGTTCCGAGCCGGCGCGACACGCTCGTCGATACGAAGTGCCTCCTGGAACTGCCGTTCCGCGGTCGCCAAATCCCCGCGGTCCATGTAGATCTCGCCCATCTGGTAGCGGACGTACGCGTTCTTCGGGTCCACCCGCAGGTACTGCTCGTACCCCACCAGCGCCGCGTCGTCCCGCCCGAGCGCCCGGTACGAGTTGGCCATGTTGATCAGCGCGAGATCATAGTCGGGCTTCAGTGCCAGAGCCTTGCGGAAGTAGCCGACCGCTTCTTCCCACTTCGCTGCCTTGAAACACTGGTTGCCCATCATGAACCACGCGTCGATGACCGCTGCGTCTTCCGCCGTGACTTTTCGGAGCATCCCCATCACCGCGTCGAAGCTGTCCTCCTGCTCCTTCGACAGCTCCTGCGCCGCGTTCATGAGGTTGAAGAGCTGGATTTTGTCTTTCGGATCCGCCCGCTGGGTCCTGGGACTCGCGGACGTCGCCACGAAGGACCCGACGTATCCGAGCGCGGCCAGGCGGGCGCGGACGTCAGGATCCACGTCCGGTGCCGGACCGTCCTGGGGCGCGGGCGTCACGAACCGGGCGTGCATCTGCTGCAGCCGCGCCAGCATCTGGTCGGCCAGGCTCCGCCGCTCGGCGTAGACGTTCGCCGTCTCGCCCGGGTCGCGCTCCAGGTCGTAGAGCTCCGGCCTGGGCGCGTCGTAGACCTTGTAGCGGCCGACACGCATCGCCCGGGTGTCGGCCCAGCCGAAGTGGTGGAGCGGATACATGGACTCGGCGTAGGTCTCCGAGATCGAGCTGCTTCGCCGCACCGGTCATGAGGGGCACCAGGCTGCTCCCGGACACCACCTTCGGGACGGGCACGCCCATCAGGTCCAGCACGGTCGGCAGGACGTCCACCCCGCGCACGGGCTCGGCCACCCGCCGCGGGTAGTACGCCCGTGAACGGCGTGCGGATGACGAACGGGACGCGCGTCGTGGACTCGTAGATGAAGAATCCATGAGAGGCCTCCCCATGCTCGTCGAGGCTCTCCCCGTGGTCGCCCACCACCGCGACGACCGTGCGATCCAGCAGCCCTTCCCGCTCGAGGAACTCCACGATCCGTCCGAGCTGCGAATCCATGAAGGCGATCTCGCCGTTGTACGGCCGGCCGCGTACTCCGTCTTGAACGGTTCTGGCGGGTCGTACGGTGTGTGGGGGTCGTAGAAATGTATCCAGGCGAAGAAACGCTGGTCCTTGACCTTCTCGAGCCATGGCAGGGCGCGGTCGACGACATCGTTGGCCCTGCGCTGAACCGCCCCCCCCAGGCCGCGGACCTTCGTCGTGTCGAAGTCGTCCACGTAGGTGTCGAACCCGGTGTTCAGGCCCCACTTGCCATCGAGGACATACGCCGCAACCACCGCCCCGGTCTGCAGACCGGCCCGCTTGAGCACCGTCGCGAGGGTGACCTCTTGCGGCGAGAGGAAGAAACCGCCGTTGTCGCGAACGCCGTGTTCGGGCGGGAAGCGGCCAGTAAAGATGCTCGCGTGCGCCGGAAGGGTCAGCGGCGCGACCGCCTCGGTCTGCTCGAACAGGACGCCCTCCCGGGCGAGCCGGTCGAACACGGGTGTCCGGACTTCCCGGGCGCCGTACGCGCCGAGTCGATCCGCGCGCGTGGTGTCGAGCGTGACGACGACGAGATTCAACTGTTGGCGTTCGACGCCCCGCGGAAGGCCGCCGAGCTCTGCCCCGGAGGCCGAGCGCTCGGCGCGCGGAGCCAGAAACCAAATCCCGCCCGCCACGAGTAGCAGTGCGATGGCGAGAGGCCCGAGCCAGCGCCACCCGAAGAGGAGGCGAATGCGTAGGCGGGGTCGCGTGCTGCTCATATCGCACTCATCGTGACTGCGCCGGCGGTCGGGCGTCAACCAGACGGCGAGGGCCGGGAGCCTGCTGGGTCCTCAGGTCGCGCGGATGTGCGAAATTCCAGGGCTTTCAGGTCCGGCTGATAAATTGCAGCTCTCGTTCGCCGGACGGATGGGCATCCTTCGTCAACAAGGGAATATCGGGACAATCAGAGCGGGCTGCTTTGCGGACCCCGCTTCCCATCCAAACCGTTGGTGTGCCGTTCGGGCAACTGGATCGTGAGGCCGCCCTGCCGGGCTACCCCACGCAGACAGGAGGACCACGTGAACGGAAAAGCCTCAGTTTTGCGATGGCGTCCGGCGCGGCTCGTTGCGCTGGCCGTCATCGTCGCCCTGTGTCCCCTGCCGGCTCTAGCCGGGGACCAGGACCGGCCGGCCGGGAAGGCCCCGGGAATCCGGGCCTCCGCGGCCGCCATTGCCACACGTCAACCCCTGGCGGCAAGCCCCTCGGCGGCTGCGCAGGGCCAGACCAACCCGGGGAAGCCCGCGTCGTTCTTCAAGTCGCCCATTGGGATCGTCGTTCTCGCCACGCTGGCGGCGGGCGTCGGCTATGCGATTTACTCGACTCAGAACGACCGCATCACTCCCCGGTCAAGCAGTAGGAGGACGACGAACATGAAACGCATGGCGCTTCTGCTCACCGTCGTCCTGCTCGGACTGGCGGCGACGGCAACGGCACAGACACAGCCTGGGCACCATCGAAGGCAGGGTCCTCGACCAACAGGGCGGCGTCCTCCCGGTCGTCACCGTCACCCTCACCGGCCCGCGCGGCGCACAGACGGTGTCAGCGACGCCGAGGGCGTGTATCCGCTTCGTCGGCCTCCAGCCGGCCACCTACACGCTTGAAGGCGGAGCTCTCCGGCTTCGCGCCCCAGGAGCGGGACAACGTCCTCGTCGAGCATGGGCAAGACCGTTCTCGGCCGACTTCTCGCTGAAGGTCGGCGGCGTCACCGAGACCGTCGAGGTGCTCGGCAACGCCTCGACGGTTGACGTCAAGAGCTCGGCGACGACCACGAACGTCAGCAACGACCTGCTCACGACGATGCCGATCTACCGATTCGACGTCCACCGGATCTGCTGAACAACGCGCCCGGCATCAACAGCAGCTCCGCGTACGGCGGCCAGGGCAGCTACGGCAACGCGCTGCTGCTCGACGGCGTCGACACGCGCGATCCCGAGGGCGGGTCGGCCTGGACGTTCTTCAACCAGAACCTGATCGAAGAAATCCAGATCGGCGGCCTCGGCGCGCCGGCCGAGTACGGCGGCTTCACCGGCGGCATCATCAACACCATCACCAAGTCGGGCGGCAACCTGTTCTCCGGCCTGTTCTCGATGCGGTATCACCAACGACGACCTCGCCGGCAACAACGTCACGAGCGAGATCCTGCACGCAGAACCCGTCGCTCGGCGACGCCGACGTCACGAAGAAGCTTGTGGACTACACGCGTCCAGATGGGCGGCCCGATCAAGAAGGACAAGGCGTTCTTCTTCGGCAGCGTCCAGCGCTACTCGGCCGAGTACGACCCGTCCGGGCCCCGGCACGAAGCGACGGAGATCAGCCCGCGGTTCAACGTCAAGCTGACGCTGCAGCCGACGTCGTCCGACACGATCATCGCTCGGGCATGCAGTACGACGCAGTACAACGTGACCGGCCGCGTCGGCTACTGGCCTACGGACCAGGCGACCGACAACGCGACGGTCGAAGAGGACGCGCCGGAGTGGGTGTGGAACGCGCAGTACCGCAAGGTGTTCGGCTCCAGCACGCTGCTGGAGGCCAAACTACACCGGGTACACCGGCTACTACTACCTCGATCCGGTCGATCCAGCCCGCTGATCTATGACGGCGGCAACCGGCGCCTACGGCGGCGGCGGCGGCGGAATCTACTACGCCGACCGCAGCCGGAACCAGGTCAACGTCGCCTCACGCAGTACGCGGAGAAGTTCGGCCATCACTCGTTCAAGTTCGGCGCCGAGATCGAGCGCAGCCACGTGCGGAGCCAGTACCAGCCGTACGGGCCGGCCGGCTTCTACATCTACCAGTACGGCGGCGTGCCGTACTACCAGGTACAGCTACGGCTACGACCTGCAGGGCGACAACCGCCGGACGTCGGCGTACGCGCAGGACCAGTGGAGCTGCCGGCCGGCTTACGTTGAACCTCGGCGTTCGGCTGGACCACATCCGCGGCTGTCAGCCCTGTGCTCGAAGGACACCGTCTACACGCCGAACGCGGCGTGGGGACCCCGCCTGGGCGCGCCTACGACGTGACCGGCAAGGGCACCACGGTGATCAAGGGCTTCTGGGGCCGCTACTTCGAGGGCGCCGCGTCCGGGTTCTTCTACTACGCCGCGCCGCCGGGCGATCGGCGGACTTCGCACGCGGTGCCGACTACACGACGCGAACGGGAACGCTCGGCGCACGCCGGAGGTGGTCACACCCGGGTTCATCTACGGGATCTGCGACGACATCGACCATCCGCGGACCGACGATTTCAACGTCGCGTGGGAGCAGCAGTCTACGAGGACCTTGCGGTTCACCGCCACAGGGATCTGCCGCACGGCGGGGAACTTCATCAACAACGTCGTTCCAAGGCGCCCCTGGCGGACCGACGACGCTGACCAACGCCCTGACGGGCCAGCCGTACACCGCGTACTACTGGCAGAACCGGACGACGACGTTCGCACCGAACTTCGTGATCCGCAACATCAGAGGGCTTCCAATACCAAGTGACCGAACGGGAGCACGTTCGCGACGATTGACCCAGCGCGGACTACAAGGCGATGATGCTGGTGCTCACACGAAGCCTGAGCAACCGCTGGGGATTCCAGGCTGTCGTACGTGCTGGCGAAGGCCGAAGGCAACGTCGACAACAGCGGGTTCGGCACCTGGCTCGGCGGCAACACGTGGGTCTCGCCGAACACGCGGGATCATCAACAACACCGGCGAGCTGACCAACTCGCGGCGGCACGAGTTGAAGCTGACTTCTGGACCTACCAGATCCCGAAGATCGACGTGTGTTGAGCGGCTTCTACACCGGCTACAGCGGCCGGCCGTACACGCCGTACTCAGCAGCCAGCCAGTCGCAGCTGAACATGCCCGGCTCGGGCCCGCCGGCAGATCTTCCTGGAGCCGCGCGGCACGAACGGAACGAGTTCTACCACAACTTCGACCTGCGGGCGGAGAAGGTGTTCCGGGCATGGGCCATCGCTTCGGCGTCTACGTGGACGTCGACAACCTGTTCAACACGGCGGGCATCACGGCCGTGCAGCCGCGCGTACCCGAGCACGTCCATCGGGGGCAACACGTGCTCTACCGGTCGCCGACGGCGGTCCAGGGCGCGCGTCAGGTGACGTTTGGCGCGCGTGGTCGTTCTAGGGAGTGTTTGATTGGGCACTGCTACAGCGCTCGGTCAAGTGGCGTGTTCCGGCCCTGAGAGGTACGTGACGGTGCAAGGGGCGCGGAGGTCGACTTGCCACTTCGTCAGAGCCGGCAGCTGTTCCCTTGCCCCTGACAGCTGTCACGGCCGCTACTTTCGCCTCCCCGCTCCAGCGCGCGGCCGAGCGCGACTTCCTGCGCGGCTTCCGGCGCGCGGCCCTGCCGGTTGAAGATGTCGGCCAGCACGTAGTGGCCGAGCGCCGCGTACTCGGACTTCGGCGCCACCTCCAGGCCCTTCGACGCCAGGCTGCACGGCCTCGTCGAGGTTCGTGCCCGCGTCGAGGTAGGCCTTGGCCAGGAAGAAGTGGCCCTCGGGGAACCGCGGGTTGCCCTCGATCGACTGCTTCGAGCGCGTCGATCTGCCCTTCCCGGTCGCCCACCTGCTCGTACAGCCGCGACAGGTTGAACGCGGCCTTGTAGCTGTCCGGGTGCTGCTTCAACTCCTCGAGGTACTCCCGCTCGGCGCCCGGCATGTCCCCGCGCTTCTCGGCGATCAGCGCCAGGTTGTAGTGCGCCAGCCGGACGTCCGGCTTGATCGCGAGCGCCTCGCGGATCAGGCGCTCGGCGGCCGGCAGGTCGCCCCGCTCCAGCGCGATCACGCCCAGCGCGTTCTTGGCCGCGCCACCCTGGGGTCGATCTCGAGCGCCTTGCGGAAATACCTGCTCGGCCTTGGCGAGGTCGCCGCGGTCCAGCCAGATCTCGCCCATCTGGTAACGCACGTAGGCGTCCTTCGGATCGAGCTGCAGGTAACGCTCGAACCCGGCCAGCGCCGCCTCATCGTCGCCCAGTCGCCGGTACGCCTGCGCGAGGTTGATCACCGCCAGGTCGTAGTCGGGCTTCAGCTCGAGCGTCTTCTTGAAGTACTCGACGGCTTGTTCGGGTCGCCGTGCCGCAGGTACTGCGTCCCCAGCATGAACCAGGCGTCGATGACCTGCGGGTCCTCGCCAGCACCTCGTCGAGCAGCGCCATGATCTCGTCGACGGGCGCGCCTGTCCGTCCTTCGCGCTCCTTCGACAGCTCCATGGCCGTCCCGAGCTTGTTGAACAGGCCGATCTTGTCCTTCGGGTCGGCGCGGCCGGTCCGCGGGTCGGACGCGCTGGCGACGAACGACCCGACGTAGCCGAGCGCCGCCAGGCGCGCCCGCGCCTCGGGGTCCACGTCCGCCGGCCGGCAGCGCCGCCTCGGTCTTCGCGAAGCCGCTCCTCCTGGCTGCGCAGCTGCGCGATCATGCCGTCGCCCATCGCCCGCCGCTGGCTCGAACAGGTTGCGTCGCTTCGTGCGGGTCCCGGTCGATGTCGTACAGTTCCGGACGCGGCGCGTCGATCACCTTGTAGCGGCCCGGCGCGCAGCGCGCGGAGGTCGCTCCAGCCGTAGTGGTGCAGCGGGTACATCGCCTCCGAGTAGGCGTCGAGGCCCAGCTCGCGGGCCGCGCCCGTCATCAGCGGCGACAGGCTCACGCCGGAGACGGCCGTTGGCGGACGGCACGCCCAGCAGGTCCAGCACCGTCGGCATGACGTCCACCGACCGCACGGGGTCGGCCACGCGGCGCGCCTCGGTCAGGCTGAACGGCGCGCGGATCACGAACGGCACGTGCGTCGACGCTGTTGTAGATGAAGAAGCCGTGCGCGGCTCTCGCCGTGGTCGCCCAGGCTCTCGCCGTGGTCGCCCATGACGGCGACGACCGTGCGGTCGTAGAGCCCGCGCGCCGTCGAGCAAGTCGACCACGCGCGCCAACCTGGCTGTCGGCGAACGCGATCTCGCCGTTGTAGGGGTGCCCCGCGTAGCGCGACGCGAACGGCTCGGGCGGACGGTAGGGCGTGTGCGGATCGTAGAGGTGGACCCAGGCGAAGAACGGCGTGCCCTTCGCCTGCTCGATCCACGGCAGCGCCTTGTCGACCACCTCGTTGCCGGGCCGCTGGATCGACGCCGAGCGACATCGTCGCGCGCCTCGCTGAGGTCGAAGTCGTCGAAGTAGTGTCGAAGCCCTGGTCGATGCCCCACTTGCGAGTCGAGCACGTAGGCGCGCGACGAAGCCGCCGGTGCGGTAGCCGCGCGCCTTCAGGACCTCGGCCAGCGTGACCTGCTCGGGACCGAGGAAGAAGCCGCCGTTGTCGCGCACGCCGTGCTCGGGCGGGAACTTGCCGGTGAAGATGCTCGAGTGCGCCGGCAGCGTGAGCGGCGCGACGGCGACGGCCTGTTCGAACAGGACGCCTCCCGGGCGAGCGCGTCGAAGGCCGGGGTCTCGACGTCGCGTGCGCCGTAGGCGCCGATCCGGTCGGCCCGCGTCGTGTCGAGCGTGACGATCGACGAGGTTCAGTGGCGCGCGGGCACGCCCCCGGGCAGGGAGCCGAGGCCGACGCCACCCGACGTCCGGATGGGCCGCGCCGACCACAGCCAGAACGGTGCGCCTGCGGCCAGCGAGGACGGCCCCGAAGCGCCGATGACGACCGGGCCCCAGGATTGCCGCGCGGTACCATGCGAGGAGGGGTTCCAGCCATCCACGACCGCCCATGTTGCCGGCCGCCGCGCGGCAGGGTCAAGAGAGCCGGCGTGCAGTAGAATCCTCCTGGTGCCCGAAACACGACCACGCCCGACAAGGGCCGAGCTGCGCGAAGTCGTCGAGCTGAAGCAGTTCAAGGCGACGCCAGCCCGAGCTGGCGCCCGCCGTCGATCTCCAGGTCGCCCTGCTCGACCTCCAGCGCCGCGTGCTCGGCCGCGTGCCGATGCCGTGGGTCGAAGTCGCCGCCGAGTGGCTGAAGCGCGCAGCACGAGCAGGGCCGGCCGCTGCTCCGCTTCGAGGACATCCCGCTCGACTGGACCGACTTCCGCCTGGTCTTCCGTCAGACGGCCGACGTGCTGCGGCGGTTCGAGGCGCTCGAGGCCGCCGACTACCACGCGATCCAGGCGATGTCGCGCGACGGCCACGCGCTCGAGCCGCTCGTCGTCCGCTGGTTCAACGCAGGCGGCCGCGCCCGAGCGCGTCGCCGCGCACGACGCGCCGCCGCCGGCGGCGTCTCGCCGGAGGCGCTCGACCAGGTGCTCGCCGCTGGCCATGCGGCCCGTTCCTCGAGCGCTGCGCCGACGATCGTGCAGCAGCGCGCGGACTTCAGCACGTGGACGCACCCGCACTGCCCGCTCTGCGGCGGCGAGCCGGAGTTCGCGCGTGCTCACGTCGGCCGGCGACCGCGCTGCTCATCTGCGGCCGGTGCACGGCCGCTGGCGCTTCGACCGCCACGCCTGCCCGTTCTGCCGCAACGACGACCGCAGCCTGCTGCCATTCGTTCACCAGCCGCGACGCGCCTCTACCGCCTCTACGCCTGCGACGTGTGCCGGCGCTACATCAAGGCGTACGACGCCCGGCGCGGCGGCCGGCCGGTCATGCTGGCGCTGGACTCGATGGCGACGCTGCCGCTGGACGCGGCAGCCATGCAGAAGGGGTATCGGGGGTAGACGATGCAGAGTGCAGAGTGCAGAGTGCAGAATGTCGATGCAGAGGTGCAGAACGCAGAAATGCACGGGCGCGGTGACACGAGGTCCCGCGCCCTTGCGTTCCCTGAATCCGGAATCCTGATCGTCCTGCTACCGCGGCTCTTCCTGCTTGCCTGAAGAGCGACGCGCGCCTTCTGGACATCCAGCTGAAGAGGTTGCGGCACCTCGGTGAAGCGGCCGGCGTTCGAACGCGCGCCGAGCACGACCACCGCCACCGGCTGGTTGACGCTGCGGCAGCTTGAGCAGCGTCGCCAGGCAGTAGCCCGACTCGGCCGATGAACCCGGTCTTCGCCGCCGAGCACGCTGCCCTCGAGATCGCTGCGCGTGCAGCAGCCGGTTGGTGCTGTGGATCGTCACCGGCCGCCGGCCGAGCGTGAGCGTGTAGCTCGCGCTTCCGCATGATCTCGGAGATGCGTCTCGTCGCCCGACGCGTAGGCGATCAGCCGCGCCATGTCGTAGGCCGACGAGACGTTGTCCGCGTCGAGGCCGGACGGGTCCGCGTAGGTCGTGCTCTGCAGGCCGAGTTCGCTCGCCTTCTCGTTCATCCGCGCGACGAAGCCGGCCGGCCCCCACGGCGAGACGCGGGCCAGCGCGCGGGCCGCGGCGTTGTCCGACGAGATCAGCAGCGAGGTGCAGCAGATCGTGCACCGACACCTGGTAGTTCGGCCGCAGGTGCGTGGTCGAGGCCGCGTAGACGTGTCGCGTCCGCTCGACCGTCACCACCTGCGACATGTCCGGGTCGCTCTCGACGAACACGACCGCGGTCATCACCTTGGTGATGCTGGCGATCGACCGCTTGTCCTGGGAGTTCTCCTCCCAGAGGACCTGCTTGGTCTCGGGGTTGTAGATGATGGCGGCGGCCGCGTGCAGGTCCGGCACCAGCGGCCCGGTCGCGTCCGCCTTGTAACGCGGAATCGGCGCCTCGCGCATAGCCGCAGCGCGCGCGGCGACACGCGCCTTCGCCAGCCGGGCGCGGCGGCCCTGGAGGCCTTCGGAGAGTAGGACGACTTGGCTTCTTCGGGACGAGCCGCTTGCGGAGGGGTCGCCTTCGTGGGCGACTTCTGGGACGTGGGATCGCGGACTTTCAGCTGCGGCCGATACCGGCGCGGCCCAGCTGCCAGACAGGCCAAACGACAGGCAGACAGCTGCGGCAACGGCGGCCAGCTGGTTCGGTCGCTACTCGGTGTCATGTACGGCTTCAACGACGAGGGTTGGACGAGACGACGGCATTGTAGCAAACTCCGCCGGCGCGCAAGCCCTTTCTTACGCTATCTCGGTCATTCCGCGGACTTGTGCAGCCCCCGGCACCCGGTCGCCCTGCAGGTGGACACCTCAGCCGATTGCAAGCAGCGGCGCCAGGAGATTGTTCGGGGAGAACGGACAGACGCAGCCGCAGAACTGACGCGGCTAGCGAATTACGCGGACGGCGGGAGTTCCGGAAACTTCTGATCAGTCGCCGTCGGTCCGCATCAGAGCATTCGGGCATTCGCATCTTTGGCTCGGCTGATATCCTCGCAAGTCTCTCCGATCTCTCAGGTCGCCGCCTGCGATCAGTTCCGCCAGCCGCTCCGCGTCGAACCCCACCAGCACCTGCCGCCCACCTCGATGACGGGCACCACCGGGCGCCCCGCGTGGACGCAGGGCCTGGTGCAGCACCGGGCCGCGAACCCGCACGTCCACCTCCGTGAACGCCAGGCCCCGCCGCCGCAGCCAGGCTCGCGCCGCGGCGCAGTGCGGACAGTCCGGACTGAATACAGGGTGACGGTCAGTCACAAGTCACGTTTTGCATTCGGCATCTGCACTTTGCGTTCACGTTCGCATTTTGCCGCATCGCCATTTGCATTCTGCCGAGCTCAGCGCGCGAGGGCCACCGCGAGCGCAGCACCCGCTGGGTCCCCTTCCACGAGTCCGTGCGTGTCGAAGGCCTCCGACGAGCGAGTGGCCGCCGGTGCGCCCGGCCGCCTCCGCCGACGGTGATGGCCGGGATGCCGAGGCTCATCGGGATGTTGGAGTCGGTGGACCCTTCGCCGAGCTCGGCGCGGGCAGCCCCAGCGCCTGGTTCACCGCGATGCGCGCGTCCGCACGATGGGCGCGATTCTCGGCGTGTCGGCCCGCCGGGCCGGTCGCCCACCAGGTCCTTCGCCACGGTCAGCCGGCCGTTCGCCCACCGCGCGTTCTCCTCGCGCACGGCCTGGTCCACGGCATCCTGGAAGCTCGCGTCGATCGACCGCCAGGGCCGGCCGCGTCCGACGACCGCATGTCGATTTCGAACCACGCCTCGTAGGCGATGGAGTTCACCGACGTGCCGCCGCCGATGCGGCCCACGTTGAACGTGACGCTTCGGCTGCGCCGGCACCTCGAAGGCGGCGATGCGCGCCACCGCGCGGCCCGAGGGCGTGCATCGGGTTGACCAGCCCGAACGCGCCGAAGCTGTGGCCGCCCGGCCCGCGGAACGTGACGCGGTAGCGGTGGCTGCCGACGCCCGACGTTGGTGATGCCGTGCCCGCGTGCCGTCGATCGAGACGAACGCGTCCACCTGTCCCTTCAACGTGTCGTTGAACAGCTGCTTGACGCCGCGCAGGTCGCTCAGCCCCTCCTCGCCCACGTCCGCCACGAAGATGATGGTCCCCGGCGTCTGGACGTTGCCCGTGCGCCGAGCGCCCGGGCCACGCCGAGCAGCACGCGCCAGGCCCCGCCCGTCGTCCGCAATCCCCGGCGCGCTGCAGGAGGCGTCCCCTCCCGCTGGACGCGGACGTCCGTGCCCTCGGGGAACACCGTGTCGAGGTGGGCCGCGAGGACGATGTCCGGCCGCGGCGGCCGCGCCGGGCCGCTCGCCGATCACGTTGCCCGCCTTGTCCATGCGCACGTTCTTCAGGCCGGCCTCGCACGAACTTCCCGCGGATCGCCTCCCCGCGCGGCCCCTCCTTGAAGGCCGGCGCCGGGATCTCCGTCAGCTCGACCTGGTCCTCGAGGACCCGCGCCTCGGCGCCCGGGAATCCAGTCGAACGCCGCCTTGACCGCCGGGTCCTGCAGCAACTCGCGACGTCCGGCGCCGCGACGCCCGCTGTGCCGCCCCTGTCAACACCGAGCCGCAACGCATCAGGACCATCACCCAGGACGCTCGTCGCATAAGCCTCTGCTTCAGGCAGGAGCAGTCGAATCCCGACATCCTGGACGCAGCCGCCGAGCGACTATCCAACCGGACTGCCGCGCCTGTAAGTGCGGCAGGCGGTGATTCGCTCTCGGAGGTCGCGGCGCTCCAACCGCCGCCCTCCGCCGCCAGTCCATTGCTCGCGCCCCGATTCAACTTTTTGGAGGCCGCGATCCAAGTTTCAACACGCGGCGCACCGCGGCCTGCGCGCGCGGCCGCGAGCGCCCGTGCGAGCCGCTCATGAAATCGGGTTGATTCGCCGCATTCTGCGCGCGAGGCGCCGCGCGCGCCGCGCTGCGTCGCGCGTGGCTACCTGGCACACCGGTTGCAGCTGAGCCAGCGGACGGATGCCGCCAGGGTGCCGAGCCCGCGGAATCGGGCAGGCATGCATGACCGACTCCGCGAACCCTGCGCGGCTTCCGTCAATAGGAGAAAGTATGAGCCTCGTACGGCTCCTGGGTTTCAACACGCTCGAGTGCGGCTGCGTCGTCGGCCGCTACCTCGAGCTGTCGGGCCCGCGCGAGGTGGTCTACGTGGAGGAGAAGGGCGCCGAGTGCGCCATGCCCGGCCACCGCCGCAACCACGCGATCCCCCGCGCGCGGATTGCCGCGCGCCGGCGCTGGCCTCGCGGTTGTCGCCGTCGCCAAAGCCTCGTAGAATCCCTGGCACGGTGACCGAGCGCCTCGACCCCTACGCCACCCTGCACCGCCGCGGCATCACGCTCCGGTTCTTCCTGGGCGATTGCCTCCACTGGCTTCCGCGCCTGCCACCCGCCGGCGTGGACGTCGTCGTCACCTCTCCCCCCTACAACCTCGGCATCAAGTACCGGTCCGTACGAGGACACGCTTCCCCGCGACAGCTACCTGGCGTGGACCGGGGACTGGGTGTCGCGCCGTCCGCGCGTGTCCTCGTCGCCGGACGGGTCGCTCTTCCTGAACGTCGGCGCGAAGCCGAAGGACCCGTGGGTGGCGATGGACATCGCGCAGGCCGTGCGGCCGCACCTGCACCTGCAGAACACGATTCACTGGGTCAAGTCGATCGTCATCGAGCAGCAGGCGGCGGGCGCGGCGGCCGGCCTGTCGCGGGACCTCGGCCGTCGGCCACTACAAGCCGATCAACAGCCCTCGCTTCGTGAACGACTGCCACGAGTTCATCTTTCACTTCACCCCGTCGGGCGAGACGCCGCTCGACCGGACGGCGATCGGCGTGCCGTACCAGGACCCGTCGAACATCGCGCGGTGGCAGTCGGCCGCCGGCGGCCTGCGCTGCCGCGGCAACGCCTGGTTCCTGCCCTACGAGACGATCAACAGCCGCGAGAAGGACCGGCCGCACCCGGCGACGTTTCCCGCGCGGCTGCCCGAGTACTGCCTGCGCCTGCACGGCCTCGACCGCGCGCGTGTCGTCCTGGATCCCTTCACCGGCCTCGGCAGCACGGCGGTGGCCTGCGCCCACCTCGGCCTCGACTTCATCGGCATCGAGCTGGACAAGAACTACCTGGACGAAGCGATCACCCGGGCCTCCTCCGCCCTCGACCTGCTCAGCGGCGTCTGAACCATTTCTGCATTCTGCAATTCTGCATTCTGCATTTCTGCATTTTGCATTCTGCATTTGCATTCATGCCCCGTGGCACTACTCAGCGGCATGTGATCTCTGCCTTTCTCCATTCTCAATTCTCCATTCTCAATTCTCCATTCTCAATTCTCCATTCTCGCCGTACCGGTACGCCCCCTGCACTCCGTCTTCCAATACCCGCTCAACAAAGGAGGGCTGAGTTAAATGCCGCATCACTCGCTGAAGGATCTGTACGTCGAGGAACTTCGTGATCTGTACGATGCCGAGCGCCAGATCACCCAGGCAATGCCGCAGATGATCAAGGCGAGCTCGTCGCCGGATCTGCGCCAGGCGTTCCAGAAGCACCACGACGAAACGAAGTTCCAGGTCGAGCGGCTCGATCTGATCTTCAAGAAGCTGGGCAGCGAACCCCGGGGCAAGCACTGCAAGGGGATCGAGGGGATCATCGCCGAGGGGATGGAGACCATCCGCGAGGGCGGGGCCCCGCCCGACGTCTCGGACGCCGCGATCATCGCGTCGGCGCAGCGCATCGAGCACTACGAGATCGCAGCCTATGGCACCGCGCGCACGTTCGCGGACCGGCTGAACGACGACTACGCGGCCGACCTGCTACAAAAGACGCTCGACGAGGAGGCGGCGGCCGACAAGCTGCTGACGTCGCTGGCGGAGGGGGGCATCAACCAGAGCGCCAGCGCCGGCACCAGCGTGCGCGGCTCGGGGCTCACCTTCGTGAGCACTTCGGAGCTGCCGGCCCCGTCCACCGGTTCTTACGGGTTCTCCGACGTGCGCATCTTGGGCGCCGGGAACGACGACCTCGGCCAGATTGACGGCTTCGTGGTGGACCGGCAGTCGGGGCGGCCCTACTACGTGGTGGTGGACTCGGGCGGGTGGTTCACCGGCAACCGCTACCTGCTGCCGATCAACGCGGTGAACTTCGACCGCAACAGCCGGCAGATGCGCTCGTCCCTCGACAAGAACACGATCAAGAAATACCCCGAGTTCGACCGCGACGCCTTCGAGTCGGGCGGCGAACGCCGCGTGGCCTACGAGAACCGCCTGATGCAGACATATGGGCGGGAGCCGGTCCGCGGCCAGGAGGGCTGGTGGGACTACGACCGCATGGAGGAGTTCCGCAAGCCGGAGTGGTGGCAGTACGACCGCTGGAGGCCGAGCGAACCGGTGCGGGCAGACCGCGACCCCTTCGGCTCCCCCACCTCGGTGGTGTCGGGCGGCATGCGGCCCGACCTTGACGATGTCAACGACATCAACCGGCCGGGCAGCGAGGGCCGAAGCACGATCGACGAACCGCGCTTCAACGAACCGAACGCTCCGAAGCGGAACCGCAAACGTTAGGGAAGAGCGCTTAGTCCGAGTACTCGGTTCGCTTGACGACGAACGAACCACGAAGGTCAGGAAAACGCGAAGACACAAGGGCTTTTGTGGCCTTCGTGCCTTCCGTTCTTCGTGGTCAAGACAAGTGAATTCCCGTCTGACGCCGGAAGCTGGCAGCGGGTCCTGCGCGATCCGCTGCCGGCTCTTCTCCTCAATCGATATCCCTTGCTTTCATATTCCGGACTCCCACACTCCGATTGACTTCCGCCGTCCCGCCCGACTAACCTTTTTGATAGTCCGCCGCGCGTTTCGACTGCATCGGGCACTCACCGTGAACGCCATCGACGACTACCCGCGGGAGCGCGGTCCGTCGGATCGAAACCCTGGACCGGGGCGACGAGAAACTGGAGCAAACCGATGAAGACTGTGTCCAAGAGCCTCTTGTGCGTGGCGGGCGCATTGGCGCTGCTCGCGGGCGCGCAGCCTACGTTCAGCCAGCAGGTCACCACCGGCACGCTGACCGGCGTCGTGGTGGACATCCAGAAGGCCGTCCTCCCGGGCGCCAACGTCGTCGCCGTCCACATCCCGACCGGCACGACCTATGAGACCCTGACCGGCACCGACGGTCACTACTCGTTCATCAACGTGCGGGTGGGCGGGCCGTACACGGTCACCGCCTCGATGCCCGGGTTCAAGAAGCAGGATCTGGCGGACTTGCAGGTCGGGCTCGGCGAGGAGAAGAAGGTCGACTTCACGCTCGAACTCGAGACGGTGCAGGAGACGGTGACGGTCACCGCCGAGACGCCGATGATCGATCCGGCGCGCGCCGGCACCGCGGCCAACGTCTCGTCCGAGGCGATCCAGAGCCTGCCGACCGTGAACCGCAGCCTGTTCGACTACGCGCGGCTGTCGCCGCACTTCGTCGGCACGCCGATTTCTGGCTCGACGGACGCGATGGCCATCTCGGTCGCCGGTCGCAACGAGCGCTACAACAACATCCAGATCGACGGCGCCGTGAACAACGACGTGTTCGGCCTCGCGTCCAGCGGCACGCCGGGCGGACAGGCGAGCACCGAGCCGATCAGCCTGGACGCCGTTCAGGAGCTCCAGCTCGTGGTTTCGGCCTACGACGTGCGCCAGGGCGGGTTCTCGGGCGGCAGCATGAACGCGATCACCAAGAGCGGCACAAACAGCTTCCACGGCACGGTGTACTACTTCGGCCGCGACCAGAACCTGGTGGGCGACGGCCCGAACGATCGCGAGTTCGGCACCTTCGACAACAAGCAGTACGGCGGCAGCCTCGGCGGGCCGATCGTGAGGAACCGGGCGTTCTTCTTCGGCAACGGCGAGGTCTCCCGTCGCGACACGCCGGCCGGCACGTCGGTCTCCGGGTCGGGCGCGAACTTCGCCAAGGAAGGCGAGGTGGACCGCTTCCTGGCCATCCTCCAGAGCAGGTACGGCTACAGCCCGGGCACCAAGGACGAGTTCACGCGCCAGACCGACAGCGACAAGATCTTCGCCCGTTTCGACATGAACGTGAACAGCCGCAACCAGCTGACGGTGCGGCACAACTACGTGAAGGGCCTGAACGACATCGGGACGCCGACGGTGCGGGCGTATATCTTCCCGGACAACTTCTACCTGTTCAACTCGAAGACCAACTCCACGGTGATCCAGTTGAACAGCACGTTCGGCTCGCTCTTCAACGAGCTGCGCCTCACCGGCCAGTACGTGCGCGACTTCCGCAACCGGCCGGAGTTCTCGGACTTCCCGCAGGTGCAGGTGACGCTCTCGGACAACAGCACCGTCCGGGCCGGCCGCGAACAGTTCTCGGCCGCCAACGCGCTCGACCAGGACATCTACGAGCTGACCGACGACGTGACGCTCGTGCGCGGCCGGCACACGATCACGTTCGGCACGCACAACGAGTTCTACAAATTCCGGAACGTCTTCATCCGGGACAACTTCGGCACCTACTCGTTCAACACCATGGACCTGTTCGAGCAGGGCCTCGCCCAGTCGTACGACTACAGCTACGGGACGTTCGACCCGGACTTCTCCGCGAAGTTCCGCGTCCGGCAGTTCGGCGCCTACGCGGGCGACCAGTGGCGGCTGCGCGACAACTTCTCGCTGAACTACGGCGTGCGCTGGGATCGCCCGTCGTTCCCGGACACTCCGACGGCCAATCCGCTGTCGGTCTCCACGTACGGCTATGCGACGGACGTGACGCCCACCGGCAACATGTGGTCGCCGCGCGTCGGCTTCAACTGGCGCGTGCGTGAGACGTCGCGCGAGCAGGTGCGCGGCGGCATCGGCCTCTTCACGGGCCGCACGCCGTACGTGTGGCTCTCGAACCAGTACGGCAACACCGGCATCGAGATCTCGCGGGTGCGGGTGAACTTCGCCAACGCCAACCGGGTTCCCTTCGTCGCCGACCCGAACAACCAGCCGAAGACCGTCACGGGCGCCCAGAGCGTGGCAGGCGAGATCGACATGGTCGATCCCGGCTACGAGTTCCCGCAGCTGGTGCGCGGCAACATCGCGTACGACCGCGAGCTGGGCTTCCTCGGCCTGGTCGGCACCGGCGAGTTCATCTTCTCGACCAACGTCAAGGACGTGAAGTACCAGAACCTGAATCTCACGCAGGCCACCACGTCCACCGGCGCGCCGCTGACGCGGCCCGACGGCCGCCCGGTCTACACCCGCATCCCGGGGGCGACGGGCCTCGGCGACGCGATCTTCCTCACGAACACCGGCGAGGGCAGCTCCTGGAGCGTCGCCTTCAAGCTCGACCGTCCATGGAGGAACAACTTCCACGCGGCGGCGTCGTATCTGTTCAACCGATCCTACGCGGTGCTGGATGGCACTTCGTCGCAGGCGGCGTCGAACTGGGGCAATGCCCTGACGCCCGGCAACCCCAACGAGCTGCCGCTGACCGTGTCGAACTTCGACGTGCGGCACCGGATCAATCTGAGCGCCTCGTACCAGCTGCCGCTCAAAGTGGTCTCGGCGACGATCTCGGTGTTCTACAACGGGCAGGCGGGCCGCCCCTACTCCCTGGCCTTCAACCAGGACGTCAACGGCGACGGCCGGACCACCAACGACCTCCTCTATATTCCAGCCAGCGCCAGCGAGGTGGTCGTGCGGAACGGGACGGGCGACCAGCTGATGGCGTGGCTGGCAGCAGACCCCTGCGCCATGGACTGGGCGGGACAGATCCAGGAGCGCAACTCCTGCCGGATGCCCTGGACGAACCAGATGGACGCCCGCTTCGCGGTCAACGTCCCGATCGGCGGCGCGCGGCGTGTGGAGCTCGAGTTCAACGTGTTCAACTTCCTGAACATGTTCAACAAGGACTGGGGCAAGATCCAGTTCATCAACTTCCAGTCGAACATCGACGTCCGCTACGCCGGGATTGACGCGGCGAGCGGCAAGATGATCTACGATATCGCCACCATCACCTCGCCGACCTACGCCGGCCGGTACCTGGTCGACGACATCCGGTCGCGGTGGCAGGCGCAGTTCGGGGCGCGGTTCCGGTTCTGACGGACGTCGACCGTTTCATTCTCGATTCTCGATTCTCCGTCCGCAGCGGTAAGATCCGCCCGTGCGCCACCGGCACCTCGCCTGGCTTGTCGTGATCTTCTTCTCCGCGTGCCACCGGCCCACTCCGCCTGCCGACCCGGCGCCAGCCTCCAGCCTTCTCCTGATCACTATCGACACGCTCCGCGCCGACCGGGTGGGCGCCTACGGCCACGCGGCGGCCCGAACGCCGGTCATGGACGCGATTGCCCGCCAGGGTGTGCGGTTCGAGCGCGCGTTTGCGACGGCGCCGCTGACGCTGACCTCACATGCGAGCCTCCTCAGCGGCCGCTACCCGCCCGGCCACGGGGCGCGCAACAACGGCATGCGGATGCGACCGGTCCCCACGCTGGCCACGCAGCTGCGAGCGCGGGGCTTCGCAACCGCGGCCTTCGTCGCCGCCTTCCCGCTCGACCGGCGGTTCGGCCTGGCCGAGGGGTTCGACACGTACAGCGATCACCTCCCGCGCGGCAGCGACGGCCGGCCGCTCGACGAGCGCCCGGCAGAGGCGGTGGCAGACGAGGCAATTGCCTGGATGCAGTCGCATTCGGCGGAAAAGCTCTTCGTGTGGGTGCACTTCTTCGAGCCGCATGCACCGTACGGCCGCGCGGACACCCGCGACGCACGGCCTCCCGCGGCGCGGTACGACGACGAGGTGGCCATTGCCGACCGCGAGGCAGGCCGTGTGATCGCCGCCCTCGGGCCCCGTGAACCCTCCACGCTGATCGTGGTGGCGGCCGACCACGGGGAGTCGTTTGGCGAGCACGGCGAGTTCACGCACGGGATCTTCGTGTACGACACCACGCTGCGAGTGCCGCTGCTGATGAGGGGCCCCGGGCTGGCCGGCCCCGCGGCCGTGCCCGCACCCGTCTCGCTCGTGGACGTGGCACCGACCGCGCTAAAGGCGCTCGGCCTCCCGCCCGCCGACACCGACGGCATCGACCTCGGTCCCCTGGCTCGCGGGCGCGCGGCCCCGGCGGACCGCGCGCTCTACTCGGAGTCGTTCGCGCCGTTGATTGACTTCGGGTGGAGTTCCCTCCGGGCGGTGCGGTCGGGCCGCTGGAAGTACATAGCGGCCCCCACGCCGGAGTTGTACGACGTCCAGGGCGATCCGGGCGAGACCGCGTCCGGGACTGCCTCGCAGCCGGAGATGGCCACTCGGCTTGGCGCCCGCGCCGACGGCTTCAGCCTGGCGGAGCTGCCGCGCGATGGCCAACCGGCGGCGGCACTCGACCCCGACGCCGCCCGCCGGCTGCAGGCGCTCGGGTACGTCGGCAGGCAGGCCGGGCGGACTGGGGCGGGCCGCCGCGCGGATCCCAAGGACCGCAAGGCGCTGGCGCGAGATCTCGCGCTCGTCCTGTCTTCAGAGTTGCAGGGGCAGGCCCTCGAGGACGCACTGCGCTCGATCCTCCGCGAGGACCCCGGCAACGCCCAGGCGCACCTCCGGCTTGGCTATGTCCTGCTCGGCACCGGCCGCCTCCCGGAGGCAGACCGTCACTTCCGGGCGGCCACCGTCGGCCGGCCTCGACACCGCCGATCCCTGGCTCGGCGTCGCACAATGCGCGGGTGCGCGTGGCGACATGGGTGCGGCAGAAGCCGCCCTGCGGCGCGCGGACTCGGTGGAGCCCGGGAACCCCGTGGTGACCGCCAACCTCGGCATCCTCTTCTCGAGGACCGGCCGGGGAGCGGAGGCCGTCGCCCTCCTGGCTCGCGTGGTGCAAGACGACCCGCAATTCAACGAGGCCCGCTTCAACCTGGCCCTCACCTACGCACGGGCCGGCCGGCACACCGACGCCCTCTCCGAGACGCGCGAGCTGCTCCGCCGCCTCCCGCCAGGCGCCCCGCAACGGAAAGAAGTGGAGCGGCTGCTGGACACCCTCTCAAAACAGGACTGACCCTCTCCGCAACCGCGACGCCCCAGTACTCGCTTCCGACGAAACCACGAAGTTCGAGAGAACCCGCAGGCCGGAGGTCGCTATGCCACTCCTGCCTTTCGTTCTTCGTGGAAGTGATGTCGCGTCCTGCCGCAACCCGGAGGGGCCCATCGTACGTCGAACCTGTGCGCGGTTCGATCGCCGGGTGATTGTCCGGTCGCCGGGAGGCGGTTGGCCCAGGGCTCACCTACGAGGACGACCGTTTCATCAAGGAGAAAGGATTGTCATGAAACGACCCACATGGATCGCGGTCCTCCTGCTCGCGGCCCTGTGTGCCGCTGCGGGGTCAGCGGCCGCCCAGCAGACGGCCGGCAACATCACCGGGCGAGTCACCGACGAGCAGAAGGGCGCGCTCCCCGGGGTGACGGTCACGGCGCGTGAGGTCTCGACGGGGTTCGTTCGTACCGACGTCACGGATGGTGAAGGGCTCTACCGCCTGAACGCGGTCCCCGTCGGCACCTACGAGATCAGCTACGAGCTGGCCTCCTTCGCGACCCATCAGCACAAGGGCATCGTGGTCAACGTCACCCAGACGGTGAGCCTCGACGTGTCGCTGAAGCTCGCGTCGGTCTCCGAGACGGTGACGGTCACCGGGGAGACACCGCTGATCGAGACCAACAACTCCGCCGTCGGCGGCGTGGTCGAGACGGGCCGCATCGAGTCGATGCCGCTCAACGGCCGGCAGTTCGCCAACCTCGCCGTGACCATCCCGGGCGTCGGCCTCGGCTACCACTCCGACCCGACCAAGAGCACGCAGTACTCGCCGCAGATCAACGGCGGCAACGGGCGCAACATCAACTACCAGATCGACGGCGGCGACAACAACGACGACACCGTCGGCGGCCTGCTGCAGCTCTTCCCGCTCGAGGCCATCCAGGAGTTCGCGTTCGTCACCTCCCGCTCGAAGGCCGAGTACGGCCGGAGCCAGGGCGGCGTGATGAACATCGTCACGAAGAGCGGCACCAACAACGCGCACGGCAGCTTCTTCACGCTGTTCCGCGACGACGCGATGAACGCGAAGACGCAGACCGAGAAGGACACCGGCGCCGACAAGCAGGACTATCGCCGCTACCAGTACGGCGGCTCGTTTGGCGGCCCGGCGGTCCGCGACCGCGTCCACTACTTCGCGGCGTTCGAACGAACCCAGCAGGACACCTTGCAGGTGGTGTTCACCGACGGCCTGTTCCCGGATCTCGATGGTCCGCACCCCACGCCGTACCGTGAGAACCTGTTCACCTCCAAGGTCACGATGAATCTGAACCCGAAGCACTTCCTGTCGGTCCGCTACGGCCGCAACGGGAACTCGCAGCCTTACGGCGCCAGCGCGCAGACGACGCCCAACGGCTGGGGGGACAGCGCCAACACGTTCAACTCGTTCAACATCAACCACAACTGGGTGGTGGGGGGATCGAAGCTGAACGAGTTCATCTTCCAGTACGCCACGTTCCTCAACACCATCAGCGCGGCCAGTGCGGACCCGTTCCAGCAGTTCCCCAACGGGGTCTTCACCGGCCAGAACGCGA
Source organism: uncultured Acidobacteriota bacterium (assembly GCA_963744445.1). Taxonomy (GTDB): domain Bacteria; phylum Acidobacteriota; class Vicinamibacteria; order Vicinamibacterales; family Fen-181; genus CAVUTP01. Next base: position 102,163 of record CAVUTP010000002.1, on the reverse strand, counting down.
ACACGCCGCAGAGCACCGAGCAGAAGAAGTGGCAGTTCCGGGACGACTTCTCCTGGCACGTCACCGGGAAGGGTGGCCTCGGCCACGACTTCAAGACCGGCGTGAACTTCATCAACGAACCTCGCCTCTATCTCACGTTCGAGGCGGGCAAGGGCGTCCTGCAGTATGTCCACCTGGACAACGACATCAACGGGCCGCTGTCGTCGGTCCAGATGGACGACGGCGTGGCGAGGGCCAACATCCCGATGAAGCAGTACGGGGTGTACTTCCAGGACGACTGGCGCCTCAACAACAAGGTCACCGTCAACCTGGGCCTGCGGTACGACTACCTCACCGGCTACCAGTTCGATCAGTCGCAGAACCCGAACTACGTGAAGATCCAGGAGGCGGGCCGACAGGGACTGCTCGAGGGCATCAAGGGCCTCGAGAACGCGGGGCTCGAGCCCGAGGAGGACAAGAGCAATATCCAGCCGCGGGTCGGCCTCGTGTGGGACCTGCGGGGCGACGGCCGTGACGTGGTCCGGGCCGGCTGGGGCATCTACATGGACATGGCCTACACCAACTCGAACGGGCTGTTCGCGGCCTTCGACGCGCAGGGCGCGTTCGGGAACGTGCTCGATGTGAACGACTCGACGGGCATCAAGAACCCCGACGGCTCGTACTACCGGATCGGCCAGCCGGTCAGCAACATCGCCAACCAGAACCAGGCGGACCCGACCTCTCTGCCGCTGTACGGCCAGTGGGTGGACCCGCGGCTGAAGATGCCGAGGACCCGTCAGACGGCCGCGGGCTGGTCGCACGAACTGAGCCCCACCACCGTGTTCACCGCGGACTTCGTGTGGTCCGAGGGCTACAACCTGAACACGCGGTCGCGCATCAACGTCTACATACCCGGCACGAGAACCCGGCGGCTGACATTCCTGAACCTGCAGCCCAATGCCATCGGGACCAGGGGCGGCATCAGCCAGGCCAGGAGCGAGTACATCGCAGGGATCTTCGGGTTCAAGCGCCGGATGTCGAAAGGGTTCGACTTCACGGCCACCTACACGCTGGGCTCGGCCAAGAGCCACCTCGGTGCCAGCACCGACGAGCTCAACTCGAACAACCTGCAGGATGCCTACCTGCTCTTCGACGACCCGCGGGTGTGGGGCCCCACGAGCACGACCGACGCGCGGCACCGCGGGACGATTGCCAGCGTCATCGAGTTCAAGGGCTTCACCTTCGCCCCGATGTTCATCTTCCGCTCGCGGCTGCCCTTGTCGCTCGTCGACGGAACCGACCTCAACCTGAACAGCGAGCGCAACGACCTCCCCGAGCGCGCGTACCAGTTCACCGAGATCGGTCGGGCTCCCAAGGATATCGGGCCCTGCGAGACGTGGAATTGCGGCCGCGGCGCGTGGCGGACCCAGTTCAACCTGCGGGTGTCGCGCTCCTTCCGGCTGTATGGCAATTCCCGGGTCGAGGCGATCGGCGAAGTCTTCAACCTCTTCAACGCGAAGAACCCGGGCGGCTTCATCCTCAGCCAGCGGTTGGGCACCGGCGCGCCCAACCCCGATTTCGTGCAGCCGACGGCCTTCTCGGGCGACTTCCAGACCGGCGAGCAGTTCGTCGGGCAGTTCGGGTTCCGGTTCTCGTTCTGATCGGCGACTCTCGATAGGCGGAGGGCGGGGGGCGGTAGGCGGAAGGCAGCGTGACTGCACCGTCTGTCGCCCACCGCCTCCCACCTCCCGCCTCCCGCCGGCGGCCTACCGCCTGTTGTAAAGCGCCTCAGTCCAAAATACGTCCATCCATAATTCCGTAGAGCTGATCCGGTCCGGTGCAGATCGGATTCGACCTCCCGCTCGTCCCGAGCAGAAACAGGCGCAAAACGGGCCACGACCAAACGGCCCGGTTTTCGCTGGGCTGGCTCCGGGTCCTCGGTCGCCGTCACGCTCATCCCCGTTTCAAGCGGTCCGTTTGCGGGTGGTCAGCAATTCCCGCCGGTCGTACGCGGCGGGTGTTTCGTTCGGTCCCGACGGCAGCCTGTACCACGTTCCTCAAGGAGAAGTGACTGTCATGAAACGATCCGTATGGATGGTTCTGCTGCTCGCGGTCATCATCGCGACGGCAGCGCCGGCGACGGCGCAGCAGACGGCCGGCAACATCACTGGCCGCGTCACCGACGAGCAGAAGGGCGCCCTTCCCGGCGTGACGGTCACCGCGCGCGAGGTCTCGACGGGCTTCATGCGCACGGACGTCAGCGACGGCGAAGGCCTCTACCGGCTCGCGGCGGTGCCCGTGGGCACCTACGACATCAAGTACGAGCTGGCCTCGTTCGCCATCCACGAACACAAGGGCATCATCGTCAACGTCACCCAGACGGTGACCCTCGACGTGTCGCTCAAGCTGGCGTCGGTGTCGGAAACGGTCACGGTCACCGGTGAAACGCCGCTGATCGAGACCAGCAACTCCGCCGTCGGGGGCGTGGTCGAGACGGGCCGCATCGAGTCGATGCCGCTCAACGGCCGGCAGTTCGCCAACCTGGCCGTGACGATTCCCGGCGTCGGCCTCGGGTACCACTCCGACCCGACGAAGAGCACCCAGTTCTCGCCGCAGATCAACGGCGGCAACGGCCGGAACGTGAACTACCAGATCGACGGCGGCGACAACAACGACGACACCGTCGGCGGCCTCCTGCAGCTCTTCCCGCTCGAGGCCATCCAGGAGTTCGCCTTCGTCACCTCGCGCTCGAAGGCGGAGTACGGCCGGAGCCAGGGCGGCGTGATGAACATCGTCACCAAGAGCGGCACGAACGACATGCATGGCAGCTGGTTCACGATGTTCCGCGACGACTTCATGAACGCGAAGACGCAGACCGAGATCGACAACGAGGTCGACAAGCAGGACTACCGCCGCTACCAGTACGGCGGCTCGTTCGGCGGCCCGGCCATCCGCGACAAGATCCACTACTTCGGGGCCTTCGAGCGGACGCAGCAGGACACCTTCCAGTCGGTGTCCACCGAGGGGTTGTTCCCCGACCTGGATGGGATCTACGCGACGCCGTACCAGCGAGAACCTCCTGACCACCAAGGTCACGATGAACCTGAGCCCGAAGCACTTCCTGTCGGTCCGCTACGGGCGGAACGAGAACTCGCAGCCCTACGGCGCGAGCCCGAACTCGCCGCCCAACAACTGGGGCGACAGCACCAACACGTTCAACTCGTTCAACATCAACCACAACTGGGTCGTGGGCGGATCCAAGCTGAACGAGTTCATCTTCCAGTACGCCACGTTCCTCAATACCATCACCGCCAACAGCACGGACCCCTACCAGTCGTTCCCGAACGGCGTCACCATCGGCCAGAGCGTCAACGCGCCGCAGAGCACCGAGCAGAAGAAGTGGCAGTTCCGCGACGACTTCTCGTGGCACCTGACCGGCTTCGGCGGCCTCGGCCACGACTTCAAGACCGGCGTGAACTTCATCAACGAGCCGCGCCTGTATGTCACGTTCGAGGCGGGCAAGGGCGTCCTCCAGTACACCCACCTGGACAACAACATCAACGGGCCGCTGTCGGCGGTCTCGGCCGACGACGGGATCGCCAAAGCCAACATCCCGATGAAGCAGTACGGCGTGTACTTCCAGGACGACTGGCGGGTCACCAACAAGGTCACGGTGAACCTCGGCCTCCGTTACGACTACCTCACCGGGTACCAGTACGACCAGTCGAAGAACCCGAACTACGTCAAGGTGTGGAACGCGGGCAAGGCGGGCCAGCTCGCGGGCATCAAGGGCCTCGAGAACATGGGGCTGGAGCCGGAGGAAGACAAGAGCAACATCCAGCCGAGACTCGGGATCGTGTGGGACCTTCGCGGCAACGGGGGTGACGTGATCCGCGCCGGGTGGGGCATCTACATGGACATGGCCTACACCAACTCGAACGGCCTGTTCGCGGCGTTCGATGCCCAGGGCGCGTTCGGATCGGTGCTCGACGTCAACAACTCGACGGGCATCAGGAACCCGGACGGCTCGTTCTACCAGATTGGCCAGCCCATCTCCAACATCGCCAGCCAGAACGAGGCCGATCCGAACTCGCTGCCATACTACGGCCAGTGGGTGGATCCGCGCCTGAAGATGCCGAGGACGCGCCAGACGGCGATCGGATGGTCGCACCAGCTCAGCCCGACCACGGTGATCACCGCCGACTTCGTCCGGTCGGATGGCCGCAACCTGAACAGCCGGTCGATCATCAACACCTACATCCCCGGCACCACGACGCGGCGCCTGGCCTTCCTGAACCCGTCACCCAACACGACTGGGCTCAGGGGCGGCATCAGCATCGCGAAGAGCGAGTACACGGCCGGAATCTTCGGCTTCAAGCGCCGGATGTCCAAGGGGTTCGACTTCACCGCCACCTACACGCTGGCGGAGGCCAAGAGCCACCTGGGCAACGGCAACGACGAGCTGAACGTGAGCAACCTGCAGGACCACACCCTGCTCTTCGACGATCCCCGGACGTACGGGCCGGCAGGCCGCACCGACGCGCGGCACCGCGCGACCATCGCGAGCGTCATCGAGTTCAAGGGATTCACCATCGCGCCGATGTTCATCCTCCGGTCGCGCCTGCCGGTCGCGATCATCGACGGGGTGGACCTGAACCGGGACAGCGTCCGAAACGACATCCCCCAGCGGGCCTACCAGTTCACCGACATCGGGCAGGCGCCGAAGGACATCGGGCCGTGCGAGACGTGGAACTGCGGCCGCGGCGCGTGGCAGTCGCGGATCAACCTGCGCGTGTCGCGCAGCTTCCGGTTGTATCGCAACTCCCGGATCGAGGCGATCGGCGAGATCTTCAACCTCTTCAACGCGAAGAACCCGTCGGGCTTCATCACGGGCGAGCACCTGGGCACCGGCGCGCCCAACCCCGACTTCATGCAGCCGACCGAGTTCGCGGGCGACTTCCAGAACCCCGAGCAGCGCGTCGGCCAGATCGGGTTCCGGTTCTCGTTCTAAGGAGCTGGCAGCCGGCAGCTGACAGCTGGCAGTAGAAGGGGCGTGGCCGCCGGGATGGCGGCCACGCCGTTTTTGTCTGGGCACCTCCGCGCGGTCGGCAGCCGGATTGGGACCCTGATTCGGCCGGCACGCGTCGACCACGGCGGCTGCTGGCTGCCTGTGGTACCCTTCGTTCAGACGCTCCCGCCGGAACCCTCGTCCATGCCAGCAGCCCAACAAAGGTCCCGATCGTCGCGCGCGCCCCTCCTTGCTCTCGGCGTGCTGGCCCTGCTCGCGCTGGGCGCCGTCGCGGCGTGGTTCTACGTCCACTCCCCGGAGACACCCGGGGGCGCTCCGCGCGACGCGGGTCGCACCAACGTCCTGCTCGTGACGATTGACACGCTGCGTGCCGACCGGACGGGCGGCCGCCTCACGCCGTCGCTGAACGCGCTGGCCGCGCGCGGCACGCGCTTCCTCAACGCGCGCAGCCCTGTCCCGCTCACGCTTCCCGCGCATGCCTCGTTGATGACGGGTCTCCTGCCGCCCCGCCACGGCGTGCGGATGAACGGCGTGCACCGCCTCTCGCCCGCCGTACCCACGCTCGCCACAACGCTTGACGCGGCGGGCTACCAGACCGGCACCATCGTCGGCGCTTACGTGCTCGACCGGCGCTTCGGCCTTGCACGCGGGTTCGACACCTACGACGCGGAGATCCCGCGCCGGGAGGAGATCGCCGGTGAGCTCGAGGCCGAGCGGCGTGGCGATATCGTCGCAGACCGCGCCATCGCCTGGCTGAAGGGACGGCACCCCGACGCGCCGTTCTTCCTCTGGATGCACCTCTACGACCCGCACGCGCCGTACGAGCCACCGGCCTCCTGGCTGGAGCGCGCGGGCGGCCAGCGGTACGACGGCGAGGTGGCGTACGCGGACGCGCAGCTCGGACGGGTGATCGACGCGCTGCAGGCAAGCGGCCAGGCGGATCGGACGCTCGTCATCGTGACCGGTGACCATGGCGAGAGCCTTGGAGAACACGGCGAGCCGACGCATGGCCTGCTGGTCTACGAGGGCGCGGTTCGGATCCCGCTCGTCGTCGCCGGGCCCGGCGTGCCGCGTGCCGAGCGCGCCGACGCGGCCAGCCTGGTGGACGTCCTGCCCACCGTGTTGCGGCTGCTTGGTTTCCAACCAGCCGCAGCCGGCGACGGACGTGATTTGCTGGCCCGGAAAGCCGAGGACGCGGAAGCAGAGGTCTACCTGGAAACGGAGTACCCCGACGCCGCGGGGTTCGCGCCCCTTCGCGCGCTCGTGGACGGCCGCTGGAAATACGTCGGTGGAGCGGAGCCGGCGGAACTGTACGACCTGTCGGTGGACCCGAGCGAGCGGCGCGACGTGTCGGGTGCCCACCGGGGGGTGGTGGATGCGATGGCGCAACGCGTGCGCGCGATGACCGCCGGCGCGGCCCCGTCCACCATCGTCGCCCCCTCGCCGGAGGTGGCCGAGCGCCTGCGCGCGCTCGGGTACGTGGCCTCCGCCCCCGCGAGCGCCTCGAACCCCGCCGCCCGGCTCTCGCCGCGTCTCCTCGTCACCGTCTGGCCCGCGTTCCAGGGAGCCCTCGGGGACATGGCCGCGAAACGCACCGACCGAGCAGTGCCGGCCCTTGCCGCGCTCGCGCGCGACTTCCCCGACTCGCTGCTCTTCCAGAGCAGCTACGGCCGCGCGCTGGACGAGGCCGGTCGAAGCACGGAGGCCCTCGCGGTGTACCGCCGGGCCGTTGCGAGGTGGCCCCAAAACACGGCGCTGCTGCAAGGCTTGGCCACCGCCGCGCGCAGCGCCGGCCTGCCGGACGAGGCCCTCAAGGCGGAGCAGGCCGTACTCGCGATCGACCCGACCGATGCGGCAGCCGAGAACGGGATCGGCCTCCTCCACGCCGACCAGGGCCGCGCCGGGGCCGCGCGAGATGCGTTCCGCCGCGCGATCGCGCTCGATCCCAACGTCGTGTCCTACTGGGTGAACCTTGGAAACGCCTGCCGCGCCGCCGGCCAGGCACGGGAGGCAGAGGACGCGTATCGCCGGGCGCTCTCCTTGGACGAGGCCTCGGTGGACGCGATGAACGGGATCGGCGTGCTGCTCGTGCAGGCGGGGCGTGCCGGCGAGGCCGCGGGGTGGTTCGAGCGGGCGGTGGAGGCGTCGCCGGAGTTCTACGAAGCCTGGCTGAACCTCGGCATCGCCCGCCAGGAACAGGGTGAGCGCGCCGCCGCCGCGGCCGCGTACCGCCGCGTGCTGTCCGCCCCGGCCCGCTACGAACGCGAGCGCTCGGCCGCCCGCCAGTTGCTGGGATCGCTTGGAGCACGGTGAGAAGGCGGGGCGGCGGAGGGGGAGGCGGAGGGCGGAGGGGGGAACGCAGGACACACAAAAGGGCCCGTGGGAGGCAACTCCCACGGGCCCTTCTGCGTGACAGCGTGACAGAACCCTGAACCGTCAACCCTGAACCGTGAACGGCACTACTTCACCTTCGGCGTCGGCTTCAGCGTGTACCCGCGCCGCGACCAGACGTTCAGGTCGGGCCGCGTCACCTTCACCTCGATCTGGCGGTTCCGCCGGAGCGGGTCGGGGTTGCTCGAGTAGTAGCCGAGCACGTAGTAGTCGCTCGTCTCCGCGTCGATGCGCTTCAGCGCCTTGTTGAAGTCGTTCTGGTTGACCACCGCGATGCCGCCGGTCTCCTCGGCCAGCACGCGCAGGCTGTCCTGCGACTTGCGGATGTAGTCCTGCCACTCGGTCATGTCCACCTGCTCGTCGAGGTCGGGCATGCCGACCAGGCCGCGCGGGTCGATCGTGTAGATCGTGACGTTCGCCCGGTTGGCGGTGCGCGTCAGGTCCGCCAGCTCGCGCGCCAGGTCCGCGTCGGCGAACTGCTGCCCCTGGCGGCCCCACAGCTCGGCCGTGTCGTCCTGCCGACTGCCCGTCCTGGTTCTGTCCCGCGTTCGGCTGCATCGTCCGCGCGAGCCTTCTGCCGCGACGGCTGGCGAACGGGTTGAAGTCGTAGCCGTCGCTGACGTAGATCGAGCGCCTTGCGCCGGTTGTGCACCTGCTCGAGGTTCTTCATCAGGTCGTAGGCGGTCGAGAACGCGACGTGCGCGCGGTAGCGCACCTCGCTCGGGCCGTCGGCGCTCTCGCTCGCCCTCAGGATGTCGTTCGGCTTGAGGCCCGCGCCCGAGATCTTCTTGATCGCCTCGTCCAGCCGCTTGAGGTCGTACGTCAGGTCGATGGCCAGCGACGACGGCCCGGTCGAGACGATGCCGAACATGTCGCCCTTCGTGGATCAGCTCGGTCTTGATCTTCTTGAACAGCTCGCGGATCCGGCCCGTGTTCCGGAAGTCGAGGTGCAGGTCGTCCACGAACAGGATGAAGATCCGGCCGGCCGCGTCGTTGGTGGGCCGCGGCGGCGGCAGGATGATCCCTTCCTGGGGCGGCGGCGGCGCGACCGTCAGCGTGTTGTAGCGTCCGGCCGCCGTGCATCAGCGCACATCGACACGATCTCCTGCTTGACGCCGTCCTCGTAGACCTCGAACTCGTCGGGCTTCAGGTCCGCGACGAACTGGTCCGCGCCGTCGCGGACGATCACGTCCGTCGTGACCAGGTCGACGGCTATGCGGAAGGTGGGCTGCTGCGGCAGCCGCTCGGCCGCCGGCGGCTGTGCCGGAGCGGCCTTGGGCGGCGGCGTCTGCTGCGAAGGCGGCGGCGCCTGGCCGGGCGGTGCCTGGGCGGCAGGCGGCGCGGCCTGCTGCGCCAGGAGCGCGGCCGTCGCCACTAGCGGCGCGAGGAGCGTCACCGCGAGATATTTCCCTTCTTGTTCATGGCGTTACCAGTATACGACGAGAGGCCGCCTGCGCGAGGCTGCGCCCACACGTTTAGACGCGCGACGGGTGGTTCCCGTCGGGGCCGGGCCGCGTCCGCGTGGCAGGGTCGGCCCGGTGGACCAGTCGGCCCCAGCCCCAGCGCTAGCCGCTAGAACTAGTGTTTTCGCTTCTGGACCGGCTTCGCCGCCGTCTTTGCCGCCGCCTCGCGGCCGCGCGGCTGCGGCGGTCTTCGCGGCCCTGCGCGGCGCGCTTGCCGTCCGCGCGGCCCCGTTGCCCGACGTTCGCCTCGGCTTGCGCCGGCGGTCGGGCGGTTCGGCGCCGCCGCGCCGTCACGCGGGGCTGCTGGGGGCGCCTTGTACACGGTCGTGAACCGCATCTGGTCGCCGACCGGGTGGTACGTCGAAATCTCGGCCACCGGGATGTTGTGCTCGGTGCACAGCCGCCGGGCCGAATCCACCGAGCCGGTCGGGACGTACAGGTGGAAGCTCGGCCTTCGCCTGGGCCATCCGCACCCACTCCGCCATCGCCTCGAGGTTGTTCACCGACTCGCCCGTTTCCACCTCGACGATGATTTCGGGCTTGTGGCCGCGCCGAGCGACGCCAGCACGAGGTCGGGATAGCAGGATGCTGTCCCCACTGGTCACCGAGGCCGTCTGCTCGGTCCCCTGGTTGACCGTGACCAGTGTACTTGCGCCGCCAGCGCGCCTGCAGCAAACGGATGACCCGATCGTGCTCGAGCTGCTCGCGCACCGGGCGGACAAGGATGGGCGTCACACGGCCTCCCTGAAAACACACCAGGGGACGACGGCGGGGGCGGACCAAATGCGAGATTATACCATCAGTGACGCGGATTTCCACGGAAAAGCCCCCAAACACCCATATCCCCCTCGCAAAGACTGCCGGGCTCGAGCCCGAGTGTCAGCGAAATCTCGCGAGGCGGGCTCGGGCAATTCCCCAAACCTGCGGCCAGCCTCTCACGCCTTCGCTCGGAGCCTCGTGGCGAGCTTCGGCTGGCAGGCCTGTGCCATACTAGTTGTTTCCCGGCCCTGGTCAGTCTGCCGTCCGAGAGGTGTGCCCGCGTGACCGAACCGAACGACCGATTCCTGCGCGCCTGCCGTCGCCAGCCGGTTGACGCCACCCCCGTCTGGTTCATGCGCCAGGCCGGCCGCTACATGGCGGAGTACCGCGCCCTGCGGCGGCGCCACTCGATGCTCGACCTCTGCCGTACGCCCGGACCTGGCCACCGAGGTGACGCTTCAGCCCATCCGTCGCTTCCGGCTCGATGCCGCCATCATCTTCTCGGACCTGCTGCTGCCGCTCGAGCCGCTCGGGCTGCCCTTCGACTTCGTCAAGGGCGAGGGCCCGCAAGTCGAGCATCCGATCCGCTCGCGAGGCCGACATCGATCGGCTGCAGCCGGTTCGAGCCGCGCGAGAAGCTCGGGCACGTCCTCGAGGCCATCCGGCTGGTGAAAGCCGAGCTGAACGGCCGGGTCCCGCTGATTGGCTTCGCCGGCGCGCCCTTCACCCTGGCGTCGTACGCCATCGAGGGCGGCCACTCGACCCACTACGCGCACGCCAAGGCGCTGATGTACGGCACCCCGCCGCGCTGGCACCGCCTCTGCGAGCGGTTCGCCGACATGGCGGCCGACTACCTGGTCGCGCAGGTCGAGGCGGGCGCGGACGCGGTGCAGGTGTTCGATTCGTGGGTGGGCGCCTGTGCCCGGCCGACTACCGCGAGTTCGTCCTGCCGCACACGCCGGCGCATCTTCGACGCGTTGCGCCCGACCGGCGTGCCCGACCATCCACTTCGGCACCGGCACGGCCACGCTCCTCGAGCTGATGGCCGAGGCCGGCGGCGACGTGGTGGGCGCCGACTGGCGAATCCCGCTGGACGAGGCGTGGGCGAAGATTGGCGCGGACCGCGCCATCCAGGGCAACCTCGACCCGACGCTGCTGCTCGCCCCGCGCGAACGGCTGATGGCGGGCGCCGCGACGTGCTGCGCCGGGCGGCGGGCCGCCCGGGCCACATCTTCAACCTCGGCCACGGCATCCTGCCGGAGACGCCGGTCGAGCACGTCGAGGCGCTGATTGAAATCGTTGCACGCGGGAGTAGCCGGGCCGTGAAGCCTGCCGGCCGTTCTCCTGATGGCGCACGGCACGCCCTCGTCGCTCGACGAGATGCCCGCCTACCTCACGCGCGGTGCGCGGCGGGCGCCCGCCGTCCGACGAACTCGTCGCCGAGATGCGGCGAACTACGCCGCCATCGGCGGCCGGTCGCCGCTGACCGACATCACGCTCGCGCAGCGCAACGCGCTGCGGCGCGCCTGGGCCCGACGTCGCCGGTCCTGGTCGGGCATGCGCAACTGGCACCCGCTCATCGCCGACGTGCTGCGCGACGCTCGCCGGGCTCCGGCGTCGATCGCGTGCTCGGCGATCCCGCTCGCGCCGCAGTTCTCCACGCTCAGCGTGCAGAAGTACGTGGACGCGGCGCGTCGCTGCCCTGCCGCCGGGCATCGCGTTCGACTGCGTGGACTCGTTTCACGCCCACCCGCTGCTGCTCGAGGCGTTCGCCGAGCGGATCCGCGAGGCCGGGATGCCGGGCGAGGACGAGGACGTCGTCTTCACGGCGCACGCGCTGCCCGAGCGGGTGATCCGCGAGGGCGACCCGTACGCGCGACCAGGTGGAGGCGACCGCGCGCGGCGTGGCGGCGCGCTGCGGGCCTCGCCGGCTATCGCGCTGGCGTTCCAGAGCGCGGGGCGCACGCCGGAGCCGTGGATCGGGCCGGACCTCTCGCGACGCTGATCCGCGAGCGCGCCGCCGCCGGCGCGCGCGCCGCTGCTCGTCGTCCCGATCGGCTTCGTCTGCGACCACACGGAGATCCTCTTCGACATCGACGTCCAGGCGGCGGCCGTCGCGCGCGAGCGCGGCGTCGCGCTGCGGCGCACCGCGTCGCTGAACAACTCGCCCACCTTCATCGCGCTGCTCGAAGACCTCGTGCGGCAGTGGCTGGCCGCGGCGCCGGGCGGCGGGCCGCGATGAGCACTGCGGCACCCGTGGTCGTGGTCGGGCGGCGGCATCGCCGGCCTGGCGACCGCGTACGAGCTGCACCGGCGCGGCGATCGCGTTCCGCCTGTTCGAGCGGGCGCGCGCGGCGCGGGGGGCGTCATCCTGACCGAGCACGTGGACGGCTTCACGTTCGACGCCGGCCCCGACGCGCTGCTGATCCAGAAGCCGGCCGCCATCCAGCTCTGCCGGGAGCTTGGCCTTGGCGACCGCCTCTTCCCGACCAGCGAAGCCGCGCGCGGCGTTCATCCTGCGCGACGGCGCGCTGCACCCGCTGCCCGAGAGCTCGGTGCTCGGCATCCCCCGAAACGTCAGCGCGCTGGCGGCCACCCGGCTGTTCTCGCTGGCCGGCAAGGCGCGGATGGCGGCGGAGCTGTTCGTCCGCCCGCGGCCCGCCGGCCTCGGGCGACGAGTCGATTGCGTCGTTCATCGGCCGGCGCTTCGGCGCGGAGGCCGTGACCTACCTGGCCGAGCCGCTGCTGGCCGGCATCCACGCCGGCGACGTGGACCGCCTGTCGATGCGCGCGCTCTTCCCGCGGTTCCTGGAGGCCGAGCGGAAGCACGGCAGCGTGCTGCGCGCCTTCCGCCAGCTGCGGCAGCCGGCTTCGCACGACGGCGCGTTCATGTCGCTGCCCGGCGGCCTGGACGAGATCGTGGACGCGCTGCTCGCGTGTTCTGCCGGCCGGGACCGTTTCGCTGGGCACCGGCGTGCAGGCGGTGGAAGCCGCGGGCGCGCGGTACCGGCGTCGTGCTCGAAGACGGCGAGCGGTCTGGCGGCGCCCGCCGTCGTCGTCTGCACGCCCGCGTACGTCGGCGGCGTCGCTGGTGCGCAGCCTGGACGCCGATCTCGCCGCGGCTCTGCGACGGCATTCCGTACGCGTCGAGCGCGACGGTCACCTTCGGCTACCGCCGCGAGGCCGTGGCCCACCCGCTCCGCGGCTCGGGCTTCGTCGTGCCCCGCGTCGAGGGGACGACGATCATGGCGGGTTCGTGGATCTCGTCGAAGTGGCGCGACGCGGGCGCCGCGAGGGCACGTGCTCCTGCGCGCCTTCATCGGCGGCGCGCGCGACCCGCGGGCCATGGACACGGACGACGCGGATCTGATCGCGGGCGGCGGAATCCGAGATGGGCCTGCTGCTGGGCATCCAGGGGCCGCCGGCCTTCACGCGCCTGCACCGCTGGGAGCGGGCGAACGCCCAGCACGAGGTGGGGCACCTCGATCGGTGGCCGCGATCGACGCCGCGCCTTGCGGCGCGCCCGGGTCTCTTCGTGACCGGCTCCGGCTTCCGCGGCGTCGGCGTCCCCGACTGCGTGGCCGACGCGCGGGCCACGGCGGCCGCGGTGGCGAATTATCTCGACCACGAAGAGCACGAAGGGCACGAAGGCTGATTACGGCTTCGACCGGCGGCGGCCGCTGGCCCTCAGGGCGCCTCCGCTGCCGCGGAGGCGCCGCCGGTCGGAGCGTTTTCGACGAGGGCTCAATCGCGCGCTTTGGTGTTCGTGACCCGTTCGTTCTTCGTCTTCGTGTTCTTCGTGTGCTTCGTGGTCTAGAATCTGAGGGATATGCGCATTTCGTTTCTGACTGCTCTCGTTGCCGTTGTTGTCCTTGCGTTCGTGGTTCCCGTGCTTCCCGTGGTGACCGCACAGGGCGGCAAGGACCTGACGCCGGATCTTCAGCGCCTGCTGCAGGAGATCAAGCAGGCGGACACCGACCTGCTGGCGGTGTCGGAGGAAGACGGCCGGCTGCTGCGCGTGCTGGCCGCCACCAACCGCACGAAGCGTGCGCTCGAGATCGGCGGCGCCAACGGCTACAGCGCCATCTGGATCGGCCTCGGCCTGCGCGAGACCGGCGGCCGGCTGGTCACGATCGAGTACGACCCGGCGCGCGCGAAGGAGGCGGCCGCCAACATCCGCCGCGCCGGCCTCGCCGACATCGTGCAGGTGGTGCCCGGCGACGCGTTCAAGGAGATCCCGAAGCTGCAGGGCAACTTCGACCTGGTGTTCCTCGACGCCTGGAAGAAGGACTACAAGCGGTTCCTCGACCTCGTCTGCCGCGGCTGGACCGCGGCGGCCTCTTCCTCGCGCACAACGTCGTGAACAAGCGCAGCGAGATGGGCGACTTCCTCGACGCGATCGACGACACGTCGCGGACTGCTCACCTCGATCGTGACGCCGTCGGGCGAGGGCATCTCGATCTCCTACAGAATCAACAAATGACACCGCCGGGCCGGCCTGTGCACATCATCGGCGTCCCCCTCGATCTCGGCGCCGGGCGGCGCGGCGTGGACATGGGCCCGTCGGCCTTCCGCATCGCCGGCCTCGACGAGAAGATCGCGGCGCCTCGGCTTCAGCGTGTCGGACAAGGGCGACATCGACGCCCCCACGCCGGAGACGCAAGAACCCCGGCGACGCGACGAAGAAGTACATCGGCGAGATCGCGCGGGTGTGCCGGGCGTTGTACCGAGTGCGCGCTGGAGAGCCACGAGGCGGGCGCGCTGCCGCTCGTCCTCGGCGGCGATCACAGCATCGGCGCCGGGAGCGTGGCGGCGGCGGCGGCCCGCGCGCGCCAGCGTCGGACGTCCCGCTCAGCCTGCTGTGGGTGGATGCGCACGGCGACATGAACACGCCGGAGTCGAGCCTGACGCGGCAACGTGCACGGCATGCCGCTGGCGGCGCTCTTGGGCCGCGAGCCCGCGGAACTGGCGGGCCTGGGCGGCTTCGCGCCGAAGGTCGCGGCCGAGCGCACCGTCCTCATCGGCATCCGCAACCTCGACGAGCGCGAGCGCCAGATGGTCCGCGCGTCGGGCGTGCACGTCTTCACCATGAAGGACATCGACCGCCGCGGGATCGCGGCCGTGGTCGAGCAGGCGCTGCGCGATCGCGTGCGCCGGCACCGCGATGGTGCACGTCTCGTTCGACCTCGACGCCTGCGACCCGTCGATCGCGCCCGGCGTGGGCACGCCGGTCAAGGGCGGCCTCGACTACCGCGAGGCGCACACGCTGATGGAGATGATCGCCGACACGCGGCCAGCTCTCGTCGCTGGATCTCGGTCGAGGTGAACCCGATCCTCGACGTCCGGAACTCCACCGCGATCCTCGGCACCGAGCTGGCGCTGTCGGCGCTGGGGCAGATGATCCTGTAGGGGGGCTTGCCCGCCCTGAGCGACCCGACAGGTCTGGGCGAGTCGAAGGGCCTCTGCCGGGCCGAGCGTGACCGCGCGATCCAGCCTCCCTGCTGCCGGCCGCCGGCTGTTTTCTGCTAGGATCAAAAGTCCAACGACGGGCCGGTAGCTCAGTGGTAGAGCACCTGACTTTTAATCAGGTGGTCGTGGGTTCGATCCCCACCCGGCTCACCAACGGATGCCCCTCGTGACTCTCATTCTTCGGACGCCCCGGGGGGGCGGGACACTTTGCAGACACAAACCGCTGCAAAGTGACCCGACTCCCTAGGCGCCTTCATTCTCCATCTGCTGCGATTCGGCCCGGAGGAGACGATGTGTAAGCCTGGAGGGATCGTGCTGGGTCTGGGGCTGACGGTGAGTGCCCTGGTTGTCGGCCTCGTGGCGCAGGGCACGCTGGCCGGCCTCGGCGTGCAGGAGCTGACCGCCAAGCAGGAGATGGTCCAAACCCTCGCGGACGGCTACGTGCCCTGGCACCTGGGTGCGAAGGCATTCAAGGTGGCTCCCGCGCCCGCTCGGGCCGCGATGGTGAAGGCGGCCATGGCCTGGGCGAAGGCGTACACCGAAACGCCGGCGTTTCGTGCGGATTACGACCGCCGCCGGGCGCAGGACACCCCGGCGCCGCCCAAGCCGAAGGGCGCCCCGGATGCGCAACTGGCCGTCCAGCGGGCCGAGCAGAAGAAACAGCTCGACGAGATGCGCGCGAACATCGCGAAGATGCCGCCGGAGATGCGCAAGCAGATGGAGGACACCGTCAAGCAGGTCGAGGCGCAGTTCGCGGCCCAGGAGAAGGACGTGCAGATGACGGCGATCATGAAGCAGTCCTTCGAGATGCAGGCGGCCGAAGAGAAGAAGGCATACGAGGGCCGTGTGGCCGCGCACGAGAAGCGCTTCCCCGCCGACCCGAAGACGCTCATCGCGCGGCGGCTGCAGGAGTTCCTGGAGGTGACGAGGGACGTGGACTTCGGCGCGACGCTCGTGGCCGGGCGCGGCGGCAAGATGGTGTTTGCCAACGCCGCGTACGAGGAGAAGCCGCCGGAGTGGAAGTTGTGCTACCGCGCGGGCCGCGAGCCGGTGGAAGCGGCGCGCGGCGTCGCCGCGGGCTGGCTCGAGGCCCTGACGAGATAGACGGGACGTTTTGCATCAGGGAACGAGGGGCGACTGACCGTTTGGTATCATGAACTGGACCCATGCCAACACGACGAATCGGCATCCTGACCGGCGGCGGCGACGTTCCCGGTCTGAACGTCGCGATCAAGGCGGTGGCCCTGCGGGCGCGCAACCACGACATCGAGGTCGTCGGCCTGCGCCGCGGCTGGCTGAGCCTGCTGCAGATCGACCCGGACGACCCGGCGTCCACGGCGACCTGGACGATGGAGCTGGCGCCCGACCGCGTGCGCACCTTCGATCGGACCGGCGGGACCATCCTCCACACGTCGCGCACCAACCCCAGCAACGTGAAGCCCGAGGACGTCCCGCCGTTCGTCCGCGCCGGAGGACCGCGCGACGCGCCCGGACGGCCGGATCGACTGCACGCGCCACGTGCTGCGCGTCCTCGATCACCTCGGCTTCGAGGCCCTCATCCCGATTGGCGGCGACGACACCCTCAGCTTCGCCGCCCGCCTCCACCAGGAGGACTTCCGCGTCGTCGCCATCCCGAAGACGATGGACAACGACGTGTTCGGGACCGACTACTGCATCGGCTTCTCGACGGCCGTGACGCGGTCGGTGGACGCCATCACGAACTTCCGCACGTCGGTCGGGTCGCACGAGCGCATCGGGGTCGTCGAGCTGTTCGGCCGCAACTCCGGGCGAGACCTCGCTCTACGCGGCGTACCTGGCCGACGTGGACCGCGCGGTCATCTCCGAGGTGCCGTTCGACATGGAGCGCCTGGTCCGCTTCCTCGTGGAGGACCGCGGCCGCAACCCGTCCAACTACGCGCTGCTGACCATTTCCGAGGGCGCGCAGCCCAAGGGCGGGCAGATCATCCAGTCGGGCGAGGAGGACGCCTACGGGCACCAGAAGCTGGGGGGCATCGGCTACCTGGTGTCGCAGGAGATCAGGAAGCGCAGCGGCGTCAACATCATGTACGAGCAGCTCGCCTACATCATGCGGTCGGGCGCGCCGGACTCGCTCGACCGGATGGTGGCGGTGTCGTTCGGCTCGCTGGCGCTCGACCAGGTGGCGATGGGCCACACCGGACGGATGGTGGCGCTGCAGCAGGGCATCTACACGACGGTTCCGCTCGACATGGTGGTGGCCGGCAAGAAGCGCGTGGACGTGACGGCGCTCTACGACAAGGAGAACTACCGGCCGCGCGTCAGGGACATGCTCGGCAAGCCGATGTTCCTGTACTAGTCGATCAGCGACTCACCAAATCAACAACTCGCCAGCTGACGCCGCCATTCCCCGATTGATCGGTCTGCTCCTTCCACTGCTCGGCCATCTCGCCTGTGACGGTCGAGGCAGGGCGATCGTCGCTGCCGCTTGAAACCCTTGAACCTCCTGTCAGCCGGAGGTCATAATCTGTGGTCTATCGACGACAGTTCAGAAGTGGGGGGGGCCCCCTCATCCCATCCGTTCGGCTCGCGGGCGGCAGGTTCTTCATGAGACATTCCGGGCTCGGCATCATCGGGGACGTCCCCTGGGGCACTCATTTCTGCCAGTTCTACCAGGACAAGCAGGACCTGGTCGACACGCTGGTTCCGTACTTCGCGGCCGGGCTGTCTCACAACGAGTTCTGCATGTGGGTGACGTCGGCGCCCCTGCGGGTCGAGGAAGCCAAGGCCTCCATGCGCGCCGTCGTCCCCTCGCTCGACGCGTTCATCGACAAGGGACAGATCAAGTTCCTCGACTACGAGAACTGGTACACGATCGGCGGCCGGTTCGACGCGGAGCGGGTCCTTCGGGGCTGGGTGGCGGAACTGGAGGCGGCGACCTCGCGGGGGTTCGACGGCCTGCGGCTGAGCGGCAACACGTTCTGGCTCGAGCGGTCCACATGGCGGGACTTCACCGAGTACGAGGCTGCCGTGGACCGCGTCATCGGCCAGTACCCGATGATCGCGCTGTGCACCTACAGCCTCGAGCGCTGCGGCGCCGTCGAGATCATGGACGTGATGAGCAATCACGCCTTCGCGCTCATCAAGCGTTCCGGCGAGTGGCAGGTCATCGAGAGCGCCGAGCGGCGGAAGATCGAGGCGTCGCTGCGCGAGAGCGAGGAGCGGTACCGGTCCCTCTTCAACGGCATGACCGAGGGGTTCGCGCTGCACGAGATCGTGTGCGACAGCCGGGGCGAGCCCATCGACTACCGCTTTCTCGACGTCAACCCGGCGTTCGAGCGGCTGACCGGGCTCGAGCGGGGCCGGGTGGTCGGCCGGCTGATGAGCGAGGTCCTGCCGGACGAGGACCCCGAGTGGGTCCGGACGTACGGGCGGGTGGCGCTGACGGGCGAGCCCGTGCACTTCGACAACTACGCGCCGGTGCTGCGCCGGCACTACGACGTCTTCGCCTATTGCCCCGCGCCGCGGCAGTTCGCCGTCCTGTTTCTCGACGTCACCGAACAGAAGCTCTCCGAGCAGCGCCTGGCCGAGGCGAACCGCCTGAAGGACGAGTTCCTCGCGACGCTCTCCCATGAACTGCGCACGCCGCTGCACTCGATCCTCGGGTGGGCCGAACTGCTGTCCGGGGGCCGGCTGGATCCGGCCTCCTCGGCGCACGCCGCCGGCATCATCGTCCGGAATGCGAAGGCGCAGGCACAACTCGTGTCCGACGTGCTCGATGTGTCGCGGATCGTCGCCGGGAAGCTGCGCCTGGACCTGCGGGATGTGGACCTCGCGGCGGTGCTGGGGGACGCGGTCGAAGTGGTGCGTCCGGCTGCCGAGGCGAAGGACATCGCGCTGACGATCCGCGCCGCAACCGCCAATCTGCGCGTGACCGGCGATCCCGACCGGCTGCAGCAGATACTGTGGAACCTCCTGTCCAACGCGGTGAAGTTCACCGGGACCGGCGGCAGCGTCACCGTGGATGTGCAGGCGGCGGACGGCCAGCTGTCGATCGTGGTGCGAGACACGGGGTCGGGCATCGAGCCGGCGTTCCTGCCGCACGTGTTCGGGCGTTTCATGCAGGCGGACAGCTCCGTGTCTCGCCGTCACGCCGGGCTCGGGTTGGGGCTGGCCATCGTGCGGCACCTCGTGGAGCTGCACGGCGGGACGGTGGACGCGGCCAGCGACGGGATTGGGTACGGCTCGACGTTTACGGTGCGGCTCCCGCTGCGCGCGGCGGCCAAGGCTGCGACCGCCGAAGTCGCTGCCCGAGCCGATGCGCGGGTCCTCGCCCGCCCCACCGACCAATCGCTGCGCTCCCTCGAAGGCCTGCGCGTGCTGGTGGTGGACGACGAGGCGGATGCTCGCGAGCTGGTGAAGGTGGTCCTCGAGCGCTACGGCATCCGGGTGGCGGTCGCCTCGTCTGGGCCGGAAGCGCGAACGATGGCTGCCGCCGAGCGGCCAGACGTCGTGCTGGCCGACATCGGGATGCCGGGCGAGGACGGGTACGAGTTCATCCGGCGGGTCCGGGCCGAGGGCGGCCCGGCTCTCGCGTCGGTTCCCGTTGTGGCTCTCACGGCGTACGGCCGCCAGGAGGATCGCGTGCGCGCGATGGCCGCCGGATTCCAGGGCCACCTCACGAAACCCGTGGTGGGCGAGGAGCTCCTTGCCGCGATCATCTCCGCGAGGAAGGGAGCCTCGGCCCCGCGCTGAAGCGGATCGGAGGGCTCCGCTCCAGCGCTTCGCAGGCTCGTGGAAATGGCGGTGCCGATTGCCAGCCGCTGCTGTGATAAGATTGGATGTTGCGCTCGCGCGTCCCCATCGTCCAGAGGCCTAGGACGTAGCCCTTTCAAGGCTAAAACACGGGTTCGAATCCCGTTGGGGACGCCAAGCCCTTAGTAGGGGGATGGCCGTCCTCATGTCAGACCTGGCCGACCGCATCACAGTCAATCCGGAACAGTGCGGTGGTCGTCCGTGCGTGCGCGGCATGCGAATCCGCGTCAGCGATGTCCTGGACCTCCTCGCGGCCGGACTGTCGACTGACGAGGTCTTGGCCGAACTGCCCGATCTCGAGCACGACGACATCAAGGCGTGCCTGCGCTTCGCGAGCCGGCGCCTCAACCACCCGGTCATCGCTGCGTGACAATCTGGGTCGACGCGCAACTGTCGCCGGCCCTCGCCGGTTGGCTTCGCGACCGCTGCCGCGTCAACGCCGTGGCAGTGCGCGACCTTGGGCTTCGCGACGCCACCGACCGCGAGATCTTCTTCGCGGCCCGCGAAGCTCACGCCGTCATCCTGACGAAGGACTCCGACTTCGTGGAGTTGGTCGTCAGGCACTCGCCGCCGCCCTCCGTGATCTGGCTGACCTGCGGCAATACTTCCAACGATCACCTCATGTCGTTACTCGAGCGGGTCTGGCCGGCGCTTCTCCCCCTCATCGAAGCAGGTGAACCCCTCGTCGAGGTCCGCTAGCCGTCGTTTCGCTCCAGCGTTCGGAAGCCATCACACTTCAGCTCCCGCCCGCCGCCGCCGCGCCTCTGTGCGACGCGTTCCACGGGCAGGATGGCCGCAGGCTTCTTTGCGGTCCACCAACGGGCGATCGCGCAGGTCGTGGCCGTTCACCCACAGTCCCTTCGGCTTACTCGCCGCCGGGCAACCCAGGTTGCCGCGCAGCGAGGTGTGGCGTGGCATGACGAAGGCGGGGTGAGCCTGGGCTCCCCCTTTTGCTTTTCGGATCGCGCGCGACAGGTGGCCCCGGCCGGGCCCGCGCAGGAGTAGACTCCCCCGATGCCATTGCCACTCCCCCACCACGGGGGCATGCGGCGCCACCTGATCGCGGTGCCAGTCCTGCTCACGATCCACAACATCGAGGAAGTCGCGGGCGGCATGGGCGCGACCCGCAACGCCATCAGCGAACGTCTCCCCGCTGGGCTCAGCTCGCTGGCCGGATCCCAAGATGCTTGGCTCGTCGCGGTCGTGCTCATCACCGTGATCCCCTGGCTCTTGGTCCTTCTCGGCGGCCTGGATCGGCCCGACTCGGGCGTCGCGCGCGCGCTCGTCGTGTTGCAAGCGGGGATGACGCTGAATGTCCTGTCGCACGTCGGGGGTGCGATTGCCGTGGGTGGCTACGCCGGCGGGGTCGCGACGGCCGTGCTGCTCTACGTGCCCTTCTCGTTGCGGTTCTTCCCGCGTGCCTGGCGGGAGGAGTGGGTGACCCGGCGGTTCCTGCGGTGGTCGCCTGCCCTCGCGCTGCTGCTGGTGCCACTGCTGTTCACACTGTTGGCCCTGGGCTCGGTCATCGCGGGGTGAGGGTGAGGCACCCCGTCACGCTGCCGAACAGCACCGGGGAGGGAACACGCCGAGCGGGCGGATTGCCCCCTTAATCGCTCTTCGACGCCTGGCGGAGCCGCTCCTACCCTGCCGTGTAAATCCTGCGCAGGCAAACCAAACCCGACGGCAACGTCGCCTCCGGGGGCACGGCTCGCCGCTCGAACGTCCGTTTGCCCGAGTGTTCCTCCGAAGTGGACACGAACTCACGGCTTGGCGTCGAGCTCGGCAGGGATGCGACGGCTGCCCGGCGCGCGTGGAACGGGTCTTGATGCTGCTCGCGGTCTCGCTGGCCAATCACCACAACCTGCCCCTCGCTGCGCGGTCGGCTCTGACGCTGACCAAGGATCCGCGTGGCGCGCGTCGCAGAGGAGGAGACCGATGACTGGACAGACCGTCGCCACCCGCCGCCGCACGGCGGTTCTGATGAGCCTCGCCCTGCTGGCCTCGCTCGCCGGGGCCAACGGGTTGCGGGGCCAGGCCCCGCCGCCGCCGGACGCGTTCGAGTACAACATCGTCGCCGTCACGAACACGAGCCCAGGAGAGTTCCCCGAGATCACCTACTCGGTCGTGAATCCCCAGACCGGAGCCGCATACAATCTGGCGACCGACCCGGCGTGGGCTCAGCTCGCCAGCGGGGCGAGCCGGCTCTTCCTGCAGGTCGGGTGGGACACACGCGACTTCACCAACACGGACAGCGGCAGCAACCTCGTTGCGGGAGGTCGCGGCGCCGCCCTGCCGATCCCGATCAACGCGCTCGATCAGTTCCAGGACAACGGCGACGGCACGTACACGATCATCTCGCCGCTGCCGGTGCCGATGGCCGCGAGTGGGACGGGCGTGGTGGCAATGGAGGGTCATCCGGCGGGCCCGGACCCGGCGACCGGCCTCTATACCGTCCGGGTGCCCGTGAGGAGCGTGTACCGCTATTTCACCATCACCGACACCGCGGTGGCGCCGAGGCGCCAGGTGGTCGACAGCCGCAAGTGCATGGTCTGTCATCGCTCGGACGGTACCGGTGTCGCGCCGCGGCTCACCGTCCACGGCAACAACCGGACCGAAGAGCCGCAGGTATGCGTCGTCTGCCACAACCCCAACAACACGGACATCCCGTTCCGCCTGAGCACCCATCCGAAGGCGAGGATCGGGCCGTACGTGTTCCCAGAGCAGAGCATCGATTTCAAAACGATGATCCACGGCATCCACTCGAGCGCGGCCGGTTTTCGCCACAACCCGTTGGTGATCATCGGGCGCAACGGGACCGTCTTCGACGCCGGCACACTCGAGAAATATCCGCGAAACCCGAGAGACTGCGTGGCCTGCCACGTGGATGACGGCGCACGCGGGACGTTCGAGCTGCCGGTTGCGGCGACGGTTCTCGGTTCGACCTTCAACACCCAGAGCTTCATGCCGGACGGCACCGTCACAATAGACACCGACCCCAGGAACGACATCAAGGTCACGCCGACGGCGGCTGTGTGCTCGTCATGCCACGACAGCGAGAAGGCCGTCAATCACATGGTCCGGACGGGACGCGCATCGTTTTCGGCGACGGCGGAGCAGGCGGTGAACGAGCGCTGCGCAACATGCCACGGCCCGGGCCGGGACAAGTCCGTGCGGAAGGTCCACCGCTGACATCGCCCGCCCGGCAGGCACGCTTGAAGTGTGCAGGCGGCCGACGTGACCATCTGTCCCTGATGGTCGCGTCGGCCATCCCTGCGCGCCGGCAGCGCGTCTGGCTCGTGAGCGCCTCAGCCGCATTGTCTCCGCCCAATCTCCGGCCTCGTGCCCGTCGGCTCTCTTGCCGCGGCGTCAGTCGTGCTCGAGCCCTTGCCCGCGCCTGCGTGCCGGAGCTCGGTTCATGTTTGCACTCCGTGCTCAGAGGAAAGGCGCCGCCATGAACAACCCAGACTCTGGTGCAACTGATCGTGCGGCTATCACGCGAGTGACGGCAGAGCTGCTGGCGGCGGTGAACACGTCGAACGCTGATCGCTGTCTGGCTGTGTGGCAAGCGACGGCGTGCTGATGCCGCCGCATCATCCATCTCTTTTCGGCCGTGAGGCGATTGGCGAGTACTTTCATCGCCTCTTTTCACGAGGCAGATTCAGGTTCACGCTGACTTCTTCCCGTATCCACCTTGCCGGGGATACGGCGTTGGAACGCGTCACTTACACGGCCACTGTCTGGACAGGAACCGACACTTCACCAAGAGAGGACGTTGGCAAGGGTGTGCACGTGTACGGCCGTCAGGCGGACGGGTCGTGGAAGCTCACGCAAGACATCTGGAACAGCGACGAGCCGCTGCCTTAGCGCGCGTGGGTCATCATGTGTTGATTAGGGCGCCGGTGGGCCCGGCGACCCAGATACCGGCGGCCCAGACTGGTTGACTTCTGCCCCTGGCCCCACGATACTGCCCCGGTCCGCCGACAGCCCAACCAAGGAGGCCTCATGAGACGCAGTTTGTCCGTGGCAGTGCTCCTGCTCGTTCTGCTCCCGCATCCCGCCCTGGCCCAGCAAGGCACGGGCGACTTGCGCGGGCGCGTTCTCGATCCGCAGGGCGCGGTCCTGCCTGGCGTCGCCATCGTCGCCCGGAACCAGGAGACGGGCCTGTTCCGCGAGGCCGTGTGCTCCACCGACGGGACGTTCTTCCTTGCCGGTATCACGCCGGGCCTCTACGAAGTGGAGGCCTCGCTGGAGGGCTTCCGGCGCACGACCGTGAAAGACGTGCTGGTCGAAGTCGGCAAGACGAGGGCCCTCGAGGTGAAGCTGGAACTCGGGGGGCTCACGGAGACGCGTGACGGTGAACGCCGAGGCGCCCGTGGTCGATCTCGAGCTCGAAGGAGGTCGGCGGGAACATCACGGGCCGCGAGCTGGTCGACTTGCCGTCGATCAACCGCAACTACATCGGGTTCGTCGGGCTGCTCCCCGGCATCGTGCCGAACATCAGCACGGAGTCGTTCGGGTCGGACTCGGTCAACGTGAACGGCCAGGACTCCCGCAACAACAGCTACTCGTTGGACGGCGCGAGCAACAACGACGATGTGATCGGCCAGCGGGCGGGCACCCAGGCGCGCACGCCCCTCGAGTCGATCCAGGAGTTCCAGGTCCTGACCAACCAGTTCGACGCCGAGTTCGGCCGGACGACCGGCGCCGTGATCAACGCGGTGACCAAGCAGGGCACGAACCGCTTCCGCGGCAGCGCCTTCGGGTACTTCCAGGATGCCTCGCTCACCGCGGAGAGCTACTTCGTCAAGAAGAACAACCTGGACAAGCCCCAGACCAAGCAGTGGCAGCTTGGCGGCACGGTCGGCGGGCCGGTCGTGAGGGACAAGGCCCACTTCTTCTTCAGCCTCGAGCGCGTGATCATCGACGACGACCGCGCCATCAACATCCCGGCACGGCCCGACCTGAACCAGCCCGCCACGACCGAGACGCGGGTCTGGAACACGCTCATTCGGTTCGACCATCAGATCAACGCGAACCACACCTGGGCCGTGCGCTGGCTGCGCGAGTCCTCGCCCCAGTTCAACCAGTTGATCGGCACCGTGACGCTGGCGGCCGCCCGCGAGGAAAGCGACCTCGACCAGACGGTCGTGGGCACCCTGAACTCGGTGCTCGGCGGCCGGAAGGTCAACACCCTGCGCGTCGGCTTCACGCAGGAAGACGTGGCGTTCGGGAACCCCGGCTACAACGCCAACGGCCTCGACCAGGCGGCGCTCCTGCCCACGCTGACCTACCTGACCTACACCGATCAGCAGAGTGCCACGGCGCAGGCGCGCGTGAACAACTCGTACCAGTTCGAAGACACCTTCTCCTGGTTCGTGCCCGGCTGGCACGGGGATCACGAGTTCAAGGCGGGCCTGCAGTACCAGTACGTCACCGCGGATTCTGTGACCGACGACAACCTGAACGGCACCTTCACGATTCCCGAGCAACGGCCCGTACAACGCCAACGACTACCGGACGTGGCCCGAGCGGCTGTCGATCCGCGTCCCGAGCGGGCTCGTGAACAACATGAAGGCGCACTTCGTGGGGATCTTCGCGCAGGACAAGTGGCGCTTGACCAACAAGGCTGACCCTCAGCATGGGCCTGCGCTACGACGTCGAGTCCGTCCCCCTGCAGGAAGTGGACAACCCCGCGTTCTCGGATCCGGACGCCTACCCGGTCGACAAGAACAACATCTCGCCACGCATCGGGTTGTCGTACGACCTGTTCGGACAGGGACGCTCGGTGCTGCGGGGCGGGTACGGCCTGTTCTACGACAAGACGCACTTCGAGCTGATCTCGGCCATCATGACCGCCGGGGTCTACTCGACGTCGTTCACGGCCGTGTTCCCGGCAAACCGCACCGACCCGGGGCCGTCGCAAGGGGCGAAGCCGACCGACCCGATGCTGGTCAACGGCCCCACGGTGAACAGGGCGCTGCTCGAGGCGCTCTACCCGCCCGGCTCCCGCGTCAAGAACACCGGGAACGTCTTCCTCGACAGCCCGGACCGGCGCCTGCCGTACACGCACCAGGTGTCAGCCGGGTACGAGCAGCAATTGGGTCAGACGGTGTCTGTCAGCGCCGACTTCGTCCACGCGTTCGGGCGTGACCAGTTCATGTCGTTCGACCAGAATGCCGGGCTGCGGACCACGACGTCGCGCACGGCGCCCATCGTCCGGCCGGATCCGAATTCGTTGGCCAGGTGCTCGTGCGGCAGAACCTGGGCCAGACCGATTACGACGCGCTGATGATGTCGATCGAGAAGCGGATGAGCCAGAACTACAGCGCGCGGGTGTCGTACACGTTGGCGTACTCGAGCGGCAATACGAGCGGGAATGGCATCCCGCAGAGTTCGTTCCAGCTGCTGACCGATTCGAATCTCGACTTGAACCAGGGGCCGACCGACTTCGACCGCCGGCACAACCTGGTGGTGAGCGGGACCGTGCTCGTGCCCAAGACGGGCGGCCTCACCGTGAGCGCTGTCGCCAGGGCGCTGAGCGGCTCGCCCATGACGGTCCAGGACACCAACGTCGATCCGGATCGGAACGGCATCCTGTTCGATCCGCTCCCCGCAGGCGAGTACAGCGGCACCGGCAGCGACGCTTACTCGGTGACGTCGGAGGGCGGCCGGAACGGGGTGCACGGTCCCGGGTTCTTCCAGATCGACCTGAGGTTCGGCTACCGCCTGCGCGTGTCGGGAGCGAAGACCCTCGACCTCTTTGGCGAGGTCTTCAACCTGGCCAATCGCGCCAATTTCGACAACCCGACTGGCGATCGGCGCTCGACGAACTTCCTCGTGATGACGGCCCTGAGAGCCGGCGCGGTGCCGCGGACGGGCCAGATTGGCGTGCGCTTCGCGTTCTGATTAGTCCGAGAACTCCGGCTCTGGGTGTAGAGCCGGGCGAGCAGCGGACCATGACCGGGGCGGCGTCACCATGCGACGTCGCCCCGGTCGTCGCGAAGCAGGACGTCCGCACCAGGGACTATCGCCGCGACTCCGTCCGCCGGCGCTCGCGTCGGAGACGCCAGGTCCGCCCCTCCCATTCTTCCACTTCTTCGGCTAGACTTCGGCGACGGCGCGGATCGGCCGTCGTGGCTCTTTGTGCGGCCCTGCCCGCGCGTCGATCGTCCCTGCAGGCTTGAGGTTCGCTGATCGGACCATCCATATGATCGCGATTGTCTGGCAGTTCGAGGTCAGGAGCGGACGGGAGCCCGAGTTCGAGCGGTTCTACGGCGTGGATGGAGAATGGACGGCGACGAACCGTCACACGCGCTCGTATCTCGGCAGCTCGTTCCTTCGCGACCAGGCCCACTCCTCCCGCTATCTCGTGATCGAATACTGGAGCGAGATGCTCGTCTACGAGCGGCACCGGGCGTATCGATCCGAGGCAATCGCGGCCTTGGAAGAACGGCGGTCCGCGCTCGTCGAATCGGTGGAGCCCCTGGGCGTCTTCACGGCACTCGACGTGCCCGATCGCGCCGGCCCAACCTGGTCCAGGCGCGATGGGGCGTGACCTCCCCCTACCCCTCAGCGCCTCATCTTGAAGGGATAGGGGCGATTGCCGAGGGCGGAGGTTCGCTGCACCCCGCTGATGTCGCGAGCCTCCTCGATCACGCATTCCAGGAACAGGACCGCGTCGCCGAAGTCCACCCGCAACGTGAGCTCGGGCGACGAGTACGTGCCGCTGACAGATAGCGAGGCGTCGTGCTGATCCACGTACATGCCGCGCAGCTGGCTGCCGTTCTGGATGAGGGCCAGCTTGAACGGGTCGTTCGGGTAGCTGCCCGTGCCGGACCAGTAGCCCGTCAGGTTCGCGGCCGACGGCGTGGCCGGCACCTCGAGCGAGAGGCTCCTCGAGAGCGACGTCGAGCCCGCGATGACGATTGACGCCGTTCCCGTCAGGTAGGAGGCTTTCGCGAAGGTGATCGTGTAGGTGCCGGCGAGGAGGCCCGCGATCGTGTAGTTCCCGTCGAAGCCGGTTGTCGCAAACCCCGGACTCGGTCCCCCGCTCACGCTCACCGCCACGCCGGAGATCCCAAGTGGCGGGCCGACGAACGCGTCGGAAACCTTGCCGGACAGAACGTACGTCGGAGCAGGCACGCCGTCCTGGGACACGGCGACCACGTGGCCGGCCACGGTGAGCGTCGCGCTCCGGGCCGACGGGCCGTTCGCCGGGGCGCCGAAGCCAACAGTCCCGCCGCCGGTCCCGCTCCCGCCCGACGTGATCGCGAGCCACGAGGCACTCGACGCGGCCGACCACGCGCAGCCGCTACCGGTCGTCACCGACACGCTGTCCGAGCCGCCGCCCGGCGGAATCGAGACGCTCGTGCGCGAGAGGCTGTAGACGCAGGAGGGCGGCGTTGGAGAACACGCGACCCAGCAGGCCAGGACGGCCAGCCCGACGACGAGAGAAACGCGGCGGCGCACCGTGCGCGACATGGGCCCGGCTCCTTGGGGGACTGTGTTCCGCACCACCCAAGACGAAGGCGTGCCGCTTGCGACCGGCAGGCGAACGGCGGGCCCGCTTGGCCCGGACGCATTCTAGCACCAGGCTCCCGGTCGGTGTGGAGACCGCCTCTATGTGAGACCGCCTCATATGGATGCGACGCCACTGAGCTCCGCGAACAGCCACGCCCGTGCCAGCCTCCAGTCGCGCTTCACGGTTCCCGGCGAGACGCCGAGGACCGCCGCGGTCTCCTCCACGTCGAGGCCGCCGAAGTACCGCAGCTCCACCACCCGGCTCTTTCGCGGATCGATCCGCGCCAGCGCCTCGAGTGCGTCGTCCAGTGCGACGAGGTCGACGCCGCGGCCTTGTGCCGCGAGCAGCACCTCGTCCAGCGCCACGCACACCGCGCCCCCCCCGCGCTTCGCATAGCCGCGTCGCCGCGCGTGGTCGACCAGGATCCGCCGCATGATCTGCGAGCACAGCGCGAGGAAGTGCACACGGCTCTCGCAGCGGATCCCGCCCGCGCGAGCCAGCTTGATGTACGCCTCGTTGGCGAGAGACGCCGATTCGACGCTCTCGGCGGGCCGACGTCGGTCGAGGTGCCGCCGCGCGATGCGGCGCAGTTTGGGGTAGAGCAGGACCACCAGGCGATCGAGCGCCTCCGTGTCGCCCCGGGTCCATGCCTCGAGCAGGCCGGTGATGTCCTGGGCCTCCTGCTGCGTCATCGCTTTACCGCCCCGCGCAGCTTCGCCTTCACTTCTTCGCCCCAGCCGGTGATGACGTTCAGGGAGTTGGTCCCCGCCGGTTCCCGTTCGTCCTGCTGGACGACCAGGACGCGGCGGCCGCCCGGCTCCACGTCGTAAGCCAGGGACAGGTAGGGGTTGTCGTTGCCCAACGCGAATGGGAGCGCGAAGGCCACCCGCGCCGGCGCCAGCCGCAGCGGCGAGGTGGATTCCACGTGCCGGCTCATGATCCGCGTGGGCCGCGGGCGCTCGAGATAGTAGAATCTCCGACCCGCTCCACAAGGGCGCCAGGCCTCCCTGCGGGGAGACACGCTGTCCCGGTCCCGGCCCGGGGAACGGCCGCACCCACACCTCCCAGGAGCCCGACTCCTGGGACTGGTAGGCAAGCCAGCGCCCGTCGGGCGAGAAGGTCGGCTGGCTCACGTTGGCGCCCTCGGGGCCCCACCGCCAGGTCCTTCGTCCGTCGACCTGGAGAACGTGCGTCTCGAGGACGGTCTTCGGTGTCTGCAGCTCGTACGCGAGAAAGCGGCCGTCCGGCGACCAGGAGCGGGGCCGCTGCATCCTCCTCGAGCTGGCCAGGCGTTCCGGCGCGCCCGCACCGCTCGCCGCCGCGGCGTACAAGTTCAAGGCGCCGTCGCGGTTCGAGTTGAATGCCAGCCGATTGCCGTCCGGCGGCCAGACCGGCGAATAGCAGTCGGCGTCCACGTTCAGCCGCTGCCGGTGTCCGTCCCGCAGGTCGTAGCAAGGCTGCCGTAAGCCACCTCCGGCCGCGTTCCGGAGGAAGCGCGGTCCGCGGCGGCTCGCCGTGGGTGTCGGCCGGGGAGGGACGCACCTCCTCGATCGCGGCGCGGGCCTCGGCCATCGTTTGGAGCCGGCGCTCTGGATCCTCCTGGAGGCACCGCCGCAACAGCTCGCGGATCCTGTCGGGAGTGCCCTCAGGAAGTGACTGCCAATCGAGCCCGGGCGCGGCCGCCGCGGAACCCGCCCCGGCGACGATCTCGAAGGCGCGCTTTCCGGTCAGCAGCTCGTACAGCAGGCAGCCGAAAGCCCAGATGTCGGTGCGCTGATCGACCTCCGCGCCGCGCGCCTGCTCCGGGCTCATATACCCGGGCGTCCCCACCACGTGTCCAAGGACGCTCCCTTCACGGACGTCCGCCTGGGACTGCGCGGGTGCCGGCATCGCGTCGGCCGCCCCCGCGATGGCCTTGGCAAGGCCGAAGTCGAGGACCTTGAGCCTGCCCTGCGGGGTCACCTTGAGGTTCGCCGGCTTGAGGTCCCGGTGGACGATCCCGTGCTCGTGCGCCGCCTGGAGCGCGCCGGCCACCTGCGAAGCGAGATCGAGCGCCTCGGCGAGCGGAAGGGGCCCGCGCGGCGTCTCGCCTTCGACGAGCTCGAGCACCAGGAAGTGCAGGTCCGCCGACTCCTCGAGGCCGTGGATCGTCTCGATGTTCGGGTGGTTCAGGGCGGCGAGGGCGCGCGCCTCCCGCCGGAAGCGCGCGAGCCGCGCCGGGTCGAGGGCGAACTCGGGAGGGAGCGTCTTGAGCGCGACGTCGCGCCCGAGCGTGACATCGTGGGCCTGGTAGACCTCGCCCATTCCGCCCGCCCCCAGCAGCGACAGGATTCGGTAAGGCCCGTGCTGGCGGCCAACGAGGGTGGCACGCCCGGCGGAGGGGTCGGGCATGTCCGCGACGACCGGCTGTTCCAGGAAGGTGCCCGCGCGACTCGTCGTTGGAGAGGAGCCTCTCGACGTGCCGCCGCAGCTCGGCGTCTTCCCCGCAGGCCTCGTCCAGGAAGGCCGGACGAACATCGGGCGCGCGGTCGAGCGCCGCATGAAAGAGGTCCTCGGCCCGCCGCCAGAGCTCCTGCTTCATGGCCGCTGTCCAGAGCCGGGTCGATTGTACAGCAGGCTGCCGTCTGCGTTCTGTCCTAGAATGAACTGGGCACGTTCCCCATTGGTGCTGCCGACAGCTCGAACCGGGGAATGCGGGGCCGCGGCCGTGAGGGAGGCGACCAGATGATACCAATCACCGGTCAACTGTCGATGTCGGGCGAGGAGATCGTGCGCCTCTGCCGGCGTCACACCATCTACGAGTGGTCCGTCCAGTCGAACGTGGATCCGATCCCGGTCGCGCGCGCGGAGGGCGTGTACTTCTGGACGCCCGAAGGGAAGCGCTTCCTGGACTTCAACAGCCAGCTGATGTGCACCAACATCGGCCACTCCCACCCGAAGGTGGTGCGCGCCATCCAGGAGCAGGCCGCCACGCTCGCCTACGCCAACCCGTTCATGGCGACGGAAGCCCGCGCCCGCCTCGGCGCCACGCTCGCCCGGATCACGCCCGGCGACATCGACACGTTCTTCTTCACCAACGGCGGGGCCGAGGCCAACGAGAACGCGATCCGCATCGCGCGCGTCGTCACCGGGCGGCACAAGGTGCTGGCGCGCTACCGGTCGTACCACGGCGGCACGGCTGGCGCCATCGCCCTCACCGGCGACCCGCGCCGGTGGGCCGCCGAGCCCGGCATCCCCGGCGTCGTGCGCGCCCCGGACTTCCACAAGTGGGGCCGCCCCGGCCCGGAGCCGCTCGACGTCTGCCTCCGCGAACTCGAGGACGTGATTCGCTACGAGGGCGGGCACACCATCGCCGCGTTCGTCATCGAGCCGGTCGTCGGGACCAACGGCATCCTCGTGCCGCCGGACGGCTACATGACGGCGGTGCGGGAGCTATGCGATCGCCACGGGATCCTGCTCGTGGCCGACGAAGTGATGTCGGGCTTCGGCCGCACGGGACGCTGGTTCGCGGTCGATCACTGGAACGTCGTGCCCGACATCATGACGATGGCCAAGGGCCTGACGTCGGCCACCGTCCCGCTGGGCGCCGTGGGGATGCGGCCGGGCGTGGCCGCCGCGTTCCGGGATCGAGCGTTCCCCGGCGGACTGACCTACAACAGCCACCCGCTGGCCTGTGCCGCGGCCAACGCCACGCTCGCCGTCTACGAGGACGAGGACCTCGTCGAACGCGCCCGGCGCATGGGCGAGGTGCTGCGAGAGCGGGCCCGGGACATCGCGTCGCGGCACCCCTCGGTCGGGGCCACGCGGTCCATTGGCCTGTTCGGCATCTTCGAGCTCGTGCGCCGCCGCGACACGTACGAACCGATGGCTCCCTACAACGGCACGTCGGAAGAGATGACATCGCTCGGCCGGTTCTTCCGCGACCACGGGCTCTACACCTTCGTGCGCTTCAACACCTTCTTCACGAACCCGCCGCTGATCGTCTCGGAAGCCCAGCTCGAGGAAGGGCTCGCCATCATCGACCGCGGGCTGGAGATCACCGACCGCGCGGTGGCGGGGTAGCGCTGCTCCCGCCTCGAGGACCAGACCATGAACCTCGTGACCCATTGGATTGGCGGCCGGCCGTGGGATGGCCGCCCGGAACGCTGCGGCGAGGTGGACGACCCGGCGACCGGGCGGGTGACCGCGCAGGTGGCCATGGCCGACGCGGGCGTCGTGGACGCCGCCGTCCGGCGCCGCGTCGGCGGCCGCGGCCGGCTGGGGCCGCTCGTCGCTGGCGGCGCGCACCCGCATCATGTTCGCGTTCCGCGAGCGGGTCGAACGCGACAAGCGGGAACTGGCCGACATCCTGACCAGCGAGCACGGCAAGGTGGCGTCGGACGCGCTGGGCGAGGTGAACCGCGGTCTCGAGGTCGTGGACTTCGCCTGCGGCCTCGCGCAGTTGCTCAAGGGCGAGTTCTCGGAGAACGTGTCCTCGGACGTCGACAGCTACGCGATCCGACAGCCGGTCGGAGTGGCTGCCGGCATCACGCCGTTCAACTTCCCCGCGATGGTTCCCATGTGGATGTTCCCCATCGCGATCGCCTGCGGGAACGCGTTCGTCCTCAAGCCGTCCGAGAAGGACCCGTCGGCCTCGCTGTGGCTGGCGCGCCGGTTCGCAGACGCCGGACTGCCGCCCGGCGTGCTGAACGTCGTGCAGGGCGACAAGGAAGCGGTGGACGCGATCCTCCAGCACCCCGGCATCCACGCGGTCAGCTTCGTGGGCTCCACGCCGGTGGCTCGCCATATCTACGAGACGGGCACCCGGGCGGGCAAGCGCGTGCAGGCGCTGGGGGGCGCCAAGAACCACATGGTGGTGCTGCCCGACGCGGATCTCGACCTGGCGGCCGATGCGGCCGTCGGCGCCGCCTACGGGTCCACCGGCCAGCGATGCATGGCCATCTCGGTACTCGTGACGGTGGGCGACGTGGCCGACCGGCTGCTGCCGCGAATCCGCGATCGCATCCGGCGCCTCAAGGTCGCGCCGGGACTCGAGCCCGGCGCCGAGATGGGGCCGCTCACCACGCGCGAGGCGCACGCGCGCGTCACGGCGTACCTGGACAAGGGCCGCTCGGAGGGCGCGACGCTCCTGGAGGACGGGCGCGCCGTGCGGGTGCCGGGGCACGAGCAGGGCTACTTCCTCGGGCCCTGCCTCTTCGATCACGTCGAGCCGTCGATGTCCGTCTACACCGACGAGATCTTCGGCCCCGTGCTCTCGGTCGTCCGGGTAGCCCGCTACGACGACGCGCTCGGGCTGGTGAACGCGAACCCGTACGCCAACGGCGTCGCCATCTTCACGAACGACGGCGGCGCGGCGCGGCGCTTCCAGGCCGAGGTGCAGGTGGGCATGGTCGGCATCAACGTGCCCATCCCCGTCCCGATGGCCTACTTCTCGTTCGGCGGCTGGAAGCAGTCACTCTTCGGCGACGTGCACGTGCACGGCCGGGAAGGCGTGCTCTTCTACACTCGCGGCAAGGTGGTCACCGCCCGCTGGCCCGATCCCAAGCATCGCGGCGTGAACCTGGGGTTCCCCCAGATGAGGTGAGGCGCCCGGCGGCCGATCTCCCGGCTTCTGGCGCTTGCGGGAAACCCCGTGCGCCGGGAGGGCGATTCCGCTAATCTGGGATCGTTCCTCACATCACTACGCTTACGGGAGGTCCAGGATGCCTCGCCGCGTGACGGTCGGCCTGATTCAGGCCTCCGCCCCGATCACCGATCCGGCGGTGCCGATCGAAGAGGTCAAGGAAGCGGCCATTGCCGCGCACGTGCCCCTCATCGAAGAGGCGGCCCGCCGTGGCGTGCAGATTCTCGGCCTCCAGGAGATTTTCAACGGCCCGTACTTCTGTCCGTCCCAGGACTCGCACTGGTACGACATGGCCGAGCCGGTGCCCGGGCCGACCACCGAGCGCATGGCCGAATTCGCCCGCCGCCACGAGATGGCCCTGGTGGTCCCCGTCTACGAGCGCGAACAGGCCGGCGTCTACTACAACACCGCCGCGGTCTACGACGCGGGCGGCCGCTACCTCGGGAAGTACCGCAAGAACCACATCCCGCACACCTCCGGCTTCTGGGAGAAGTACTTCTTCAAGCCGGGCAACCTCGGCTACCCCGTCTTCGAGACGCGGTACGCCCGAATCGGCGTCTACATCTGTTACGACCGCCACTTCCCGGAAGGCGCGCGATTGCTTGGCCTGCACGGCGCCGAGATCGTCTTCAACCCGTCCGCGACGGTGGCCGGGCTGTCGCAGTACCTGTGGAAACTCGAGCAGCCGGCGCACGCGGTCGCCAACGGCTACTTCATGGCGTGCAGCAACCGCGTGGGCACCGAGGCGCCCTGGAATATCGGCCGCTTCTACGGCTCGTCGTACATCGTCGATCCGCGCGGCAACTTCCTCGCGACGGCGTCGGAGGACCAGGACGAGCTCATCACGGCGACGCTGGATCTCGACATGATCGAGGAGGTGCGTCGCGTGTGGCAGTTCTACCGGGACCGGCGCCCGGAGACCTACGGCGCCATGGCCCAGATCTGAAGGCGGAGGGCGGAAGGCGGGACGGCGGAGGCGGGGGGCGGGAACGGAAGGCGGGAGGCGGGAACGGAAGGCGGAGGCGAAAGCGTCGGGACGCGAGGCATCATGCGGACACTGATCCAGAACGGCACGATTGTCACCGCCTCGGACACCTACAAGGGCGACGTCCTCATCGAAGAGGAACGCGTCACGACCATCGGCACCTCCCTCGCCGTCGAGGCCGACCTGACGATCGACGCGTCCGGGAAGCTGGTCCTGCCGGGCGGCGTGGACGTCCATACCCACCTCGACATGCCCTTCGGCGGCACGACGTCGGCCGACGACTTCGAGTCGGGCACGGTTGCGGCCGCCCACGGTGGCACGACCTCGATCGTGGACTTTGCCATCCAGTACAAGGGCGAGCGCCTGCACGACGCCTGGGAGAACTGGGCGCGGCGGGCCGAGGGCAAGGCGGCCATCGACTACGGCTTCCACATGATCATCACCGACCTGACCGACCAGGTCGAGCAGGAGATGGACGCGCTGGTGCGCCAGGGCATCACGTCGTTCAAGCTCTTCATGGCCTACCGCGGCGTGCTGATGCTGGACGACGCCAGCATCTTCCGGGCGCTGCTGAGGACGGGGACCAACGGCGGGATGATCTGCATGCACGCCGAGAACGGCGACGTGATCGACGTGCTCGTCCGGCGCGCGCTCGCCGAAGGGCATACGGCCCCGAAGTTCCACGCGCTCACGCGCCCGGCGCGGGCCGAAGCCGAGGCAACCCACCGCGCCATCTGCCTTGCCGAGATGGCCGAAGTGCCGATCTACATCGTCCATCTCTCCGCGGCCGAGGCACTGCGGCAGGTCACCGAGGCCCGGGACCGGGGGTTGCCGGCCTACGCCGAGACCTGCCCCCAGTACCTCTTCCTTTCATACGACAACTACGAGGAACCGGGGTTCGAAGGCGCCAAGTACGTGATGAGCCCGCCGCTCCGGCCGCGCCACGGCCAGGAGGAGCTGTGGCGGGGCCTCGCGTTCAACGATCTGCAGGCCATCTCCACCGACCACTGCCCCTTCTGCATGAAGGAGCAGAAGGAACTGGGGCGCGGTGACTTCTCGAAGATCCCGAACGGGGCGCCCGGGATCGAGACCCGCATGAGCCTGGTCTACGACGGCGGCGTCCGCGCGGGCCACATCTCCCTGAACCGGTTCGTGGAGCTGACGTCGACGTCGCCGGCGAAGATCTTCGGCCTCTACCCGCACAAGGGCACGATTGCCCCCGGCGCCGACGCGGACATCGTGGTGTTCGACCCGGAACGGCAGGTGACGATCTCCGCCAACACGCTCCACATGAAGGTGGACTACAACCCGTACGAAGGGCGGCAGGTCACCGGAGCACCCGACACGGTCCTGTCGCGCGGGCGCGTCATCGTCGAGAACGGACGGTTCGTCGGGCGGGCCGGCTGCGGCTCATTCATCAAGAGGCAACCGCGGTGAAGCCCATGGCCCCCCAATCCTCGCCCCAGTCTGCGGGCTTGCCGGCCGGCCGGCTGGAGGAGCGGTTCGCCGAACTGAAGCCCCCGCTCACGCCGGGCGAAGCCGTCGCCGAGGCAAACCGCTGCCTGTACTGCCACGACGCCCCCTGTATTACCGCGTGCCCGACCGAGATTGACGTGCCGCGGTTCATCAGGAAGATCGCCACCGGGAACCTGGCGGGGTCCGCCCGCACGATCCTCGAGGCCAACCTGCTGGGCTATTCGTGCGCGCGGGTGTGCCCGGTGGAGGTGCTGTGCGTCGGCGCCTGCGTCTTCAACGCCATGGAGCAGCCGCCAATCGCCATCGGCCGCCTGCAGCGCTTCGCCGTCGAACGAGGGCTGGCCTCGGGCCGTCCCCTGCTCGCCCCGAAGCCCCGGCGGGAAGGCCGCGTGGCGCTCGTCGGCGGCGGGCCGGCTTCGCTCGCGTGCGCAGGCACGCTGGCGCTCGAAGGCGTGGAAGCCGTGATCTACGAGCGAGGGCGGCTGGGCGGGGGCCTCAATACGCGCGGCATCGCCCCGTACAAGATGCCCGCCGGCGACGCGCTCGCGGAGGTGGCGTTCATCGAGTCGCTCGGCGTGCGCCTCGAGACCGGCCGCGAGGTGGGTCACGACATCCCGGTGGAAAGCCTGCTCGAGGAGTTCGACGCCGTGTTCCTCGGCATCGGCCTTGGCGGCGACAGCCGGCTGCGGATCCCCGGCGAGGAGGGCACGGGCGTGGTGGGGGCCACGGCCCTCATCGAGCGCCTGAAGCACGACCCGACGCTGCGGATCCCGCTCGGCATGCGCGTGGCGGTCATCGGCGGCGGCAATACCGCGCTCGATGCCGCGCGCGAGCTGACCAAGCTCGGCGCTCTCGTGACGCTCGTCTACCGACGCGGCCGGGAGCAGATGAAGGGCTACGAGCACGAGCTGCGGCAGGCGTTGACAGACGGCGTCCGGCTCCTCACCGACAGCGTTCCGATCGAGATCCTGCGGCGCCGGGACGGGCAAGTCAGCGCGCTACGCGTCGCGGACTCGGGGGACGCGGGACCGATCGATGGCGTCGAGACCCACATCTCCGCCGACCTGGTCGTCGTCGCGATCGGGCAGGCGCGGTTCTCCGAGTTCGTGTCGCTCTTCCCCGGCGTGGAGCTCGATGCGCGGGGCCGGGTCGTGGTGGACCCGGCGACGTGGCGAACGGGGCACCCGCGGGTGTACGCCGCGGGCGACTGCGTGAACGGCGGCAAGGAGGTGGTCAACGCGGTCGCCGAAGGGCGCGACGCCGCGCGGGCGATCCTGCAGCACCTTGCGGCCATTTCCCGGGTGGAGTAGGCATGGCGGACCTTGCGATTTCACTCGCCGGCATCAAGAGCCCCAACCCGTTCTGGCTGGCGTCGGGCCCGCCCACCAATTCGGGTGAGCAGGTATCGCGTGCGTTCGACTTCGGCTGGGGCGGCTGCGTCTGGAAGACCCTGGGCGATCCGATCGTCAACGTCTCGTCGCGCTTCGGCGCGGTTGCCGTCGGCGGCCAGCGCATGGTGGGATTCAACAACATCGAGCTGATCACCGACCGCCCACTGGAGGACAACCTCCGCGAAATCCGCGAGGTCAAGCGCCGCTTCCCCGCCAATGCCATGGTGGTCTCGATCATGGAAGACCGCCTGGAAGACTGGCGCGACCTGATCCGGCGAGTGGAAGACACGGGGGCCGACGGCATCGAGCTGAATTTTGGCTGCCCGCACGGCATGTGCGAGCGGGGCATGGGGTCGGCCGTTGGCCAGGAACCCGCCGTGCTGACCGAGATCACGCGGTGGGCGCGCGACGCGACCACGCTGCCGGTACTGGTCAAGCTGACGCCCAACGTCTCGGACATCGTGGACCCCGCGCTCGCCGCGATCGAGGGCGGCGCCAACGGCCTGTCGCTCATCAACACCATCAAGAGCCTGATGGGCGTGGACCTCGAGCGGCTGGTTCCGCTGCCGGTGGTCGGAAACCGCTCCACCAACGGCGGCTACTGCGGGCCGGCCGTGAAGCCCATCGCCCTGCACATGGTGGCGGCGCTGGCGCGCGACCCGCGGATCACCCTTCCGATCTCGGGGATCGGCGGAATCCAGACCTGGCGCGATGCCGCCGAGTTCATCGCTCTCGGCGCAACCTCCGTCCAGGTCTGCACCGCCGTGATGCACTACGGCTTCCGCATCGTCGAGGACCTGGTCGACGGCCTCGACGGCTATCTGGACGACATGGGCTTTGCCTCGGTGGCCGAACTCCGGGGGCGAGCCGTCCCGGCCTTCACCGAGTGGGGCGACCTGGACATGAACTACAAGGTGGTCGCCCGGATCGACGCGGCGGCGTGCATCGGCTGCGACCTCTGCTTCGTGGCCTGCCGCGACGGCGCCGTGGCGTGCATCCACCTGCCCGAACGCCCCCCGGCGGCTTCGCCGGCGGGGACCGACGCCGCGAGGCGGTCCGCACCCCGCATCGACGAGCCCGCCTGCATCGGCTGCAACCTCTGCTCCCACGTGTGCCCGGTTGACGGGTGCATCACCATGGTAGCGATCGACGAGGGCAAGGGGTTCGAGAGCTGGAACGACCGCGCGCGGCGCGCGCGGGTGTGACGTCTTCCGAAGTCCCAGGGCCCGAGCCGATGAGCGAATCGCCCGTGACCGAACGCCGGCTGCCGGACGGCCGCGTGGAACTTGCCGACACCTCGCGGATCGAGGCCAGCCCGCTCTACAACCCGGACCTCGCGCCGGTGCCCGTATCGCCGGCGCACGTGGACCACCTACAACTACGCCGCGCTGTGGATCAGCATGGCCCACTGCATCCCCACCTACATGCTGGCCTCGGGGCTGATGGCGCAGGGCATGAACTGGTGGCAGGCGCTGCTCACCATCCTGCTGGGCAACATGATCGTGCTCGTGCCGATCCTGCTCAACTCGCATCCCGGCACGAAGTACGGCATCTCCTTCCCGGTCTTCGCCCGCGCCGCCTACGGCACGCTCGGCTCCAACCTCCCGGCGCTCCTGCGCGCGATCGTCGCCTGCGGCTGGTTCGGCATCCAGGCCTGGATCGGCGGCGAGG
The DNA here is from genome assembly GCA_963744445.1 of uncultured Acidobacteriota bacterium. GTDB lineage: Bacteria > Acidobacteriota > Vicinamibacteria > Vicinamibacterales > Fen-181 > CAVUTP01. Next base: position 62,615 of record CAVUTP010000002.1, on the reverse strand, counting down.
CGACCGACGTCTTCTTCGCCAGCCTCGTGCCCGGGCTGGCGGACGCTCCTCGGGCCGGGCTTCGACGGCCACACGGGCACGGCGTGGCTGTCGTTCCTGCTGTTCTGGGGGCTCAACGTCTTCATCATCTACCGCGGCATGGATCTCCTGCGGCGGGTGGAGAACTGGGCGGCGCCGTTCGTGCTCGTCATGACCGCGGCACTGCTGCTCTGGGCGGTGCGGGCAGCGGGCGGCCCGGGGCCGCTTGATCGCCCAGCCGGGAAAGTTCAGGACCCTGGACGAGTTCCTGCCGGTGTTCGTCCCGTCGCTCACCGCCATGATCGGGTTCTGGGCGACGCTGTCGCTCAACATGCCCGACTTCACGCGCTTCGGCAGGAGCCAGCGCGAGCAGGTGTGGGGCCAGGTGGTGGCGCTGCCGACCACGATGACGGTGTTCGCCGCGATGGGCGTCGCCATCACCAGCGCCACCGTGATCATCTACGGCGCGCGCGATCTGGGACCCGGTCCAGCTGGTCGGCATGTTCGGCTCGCCGATCGTCGTGGCGGTGTCGATGTTCACGGCCGTCGTCGCGACGCTCGCGGTCAACATCGCCGCCAACGTCGTCTCGCCCGCCAACGACTTCGCGAACGCGTTCCCGCGCTGGATCTCCTTCAAGACCGGCGGCCTGATCACGGGCGTGCTGGGCATCGCCATCCAGCCGTGGAAGCTCCTGGCGGACCCGTCCGGGCTACATCTTCACCTGGCTCCTCGGCTACTCGGGCGGCCTCGGGTCGATCGCCGGCGTGCTGATCGCCGACTACTGGGTGGTGCGCCGCCGGGAGCTGCGGCTGGAGGACCTCTATCTTCCGACCGGAGCCTACCGCTACCACCACGGGTGGAACTGGCGGGCGGTGGCCGCAACTCTCGTCGGCTGCGCGCTGGCATGGGGCGGGCTCGTCCTGCCGCCGCTGCGGCCCCTCTACGACTACGCCTGGTTCGTGGGGTTCTTCGCGGCTGCCGGCTGCTACCTGATGTTGACCGCAGGCCGGCGGCGCGCGTTGGCTGACGGCCGGGGTGATCGCGCCCCGGACAGTGACGGCGGGCAGAATGAGCGCTCCTGGACGACATGAGCCGCCTCGATGCGCGGGACTCAATCCTGCGCCCCGGCCACCTATCTCTTCTTGGCGGCCTTTCGTCCGGACGACTTCTTCGCGGGGACCTTCCCGCCCTCGCGCCTCGCCTCGGACAGCCCGATGGCGACCGCTTGTTTGCGGCTCGTGACCTTCTTGCCCGAGCTGCCGCTTTTCAAGGTCCCCTTCTTCCGCTCGTGCATCGCCTTTTCGACCTTTTCGGACGCCTTCTTCCCATATTTCGCCATCGCCGGTTCCTCCCCAGGCAGGTGCGCGGCCACGCCCGATCCCTCGAGTCTTCATGCGCCGTGCCAGCAGGTGGGTTCCCGACGGCGGCCAGTCACCATCCGCTGCGGAGGCGGTGGTGACGTCACACCGTAGCAAGGGGCGAGGACGGGCCTGGCTATACGTAGGGTCTGCACGATCCCGAGAAGACCTCCACCTTGTTCGTCAGGTCGTTCACGCGGTGGCTCGAATACACGAAAGTGGAATTCCGCAGGTCGATCGTCACCGTGCGGGACTCGAGACCATCCCGCTGCCAAAATGCAATCGCGCCGTCCGTCCTGTGGAGCGCGAATCGACCGACCGGGCCCTGCACCTGCCCGGCGCCAGCCACGGGAAACAGGTCTGCCTCGGTGCCGGTCACGCGGATGATCGAGGTGACTGCCCTCTTCTCCGCCGCGCCCCCTCCGACCGGCGCCATCTTCCGCGTGGCCTGGTCGAGCTGGAATCCTCCGGCGGCGACCGCTTCGCCCGAGCAGATGAAGGCGGAGCCCTCGAGCGGACGGGCAGGCGCCTCCTGCGCCGCCCGGGGGGAGATTTGAGCTCCCGCTTCGACAACGAAACCCGTCAGAGACAAGACGACCACCAGCGCTCCCAGGCCCATGACGTTTCCTCCGTTCATCGCAGCGGCTCCCCGCCGCCCCGCGTCATCAAATGAACAGCACCCGCAGCGTAGCACGGTCCCGCCGGCGGCACGCTGGTGCGCGTGTCGCGGGGTGGGACGCCTGGTCTGGAACGGCGGTCACGAAACTGCCGCGATTGCCGTCTCGACCGGGCTGGCTCGCGGAACGAGGCGTCCTGCGGAAGAGCCGAGAAATTTGTGCACGGCTCGTGTAGGGATCGTGACGGTCCGATCGCTCGACCCGACTTCTTTTGGCGCAAATTCACGCGTCCCATCGGTCCGACGAGGCGCGGTCGGCTCGTGGCATCCGACGTGCAGCCCCACACCCGAAGCGTATTCAACGCCCTGCGGGGCTTGGTGTGAAACCAGCGGGGCTGTCTGAAAGGATGTGGATGCCTGTATTTGTGAACAATGACGAGTCGCTGCGTCGCCAGTCCGCGTCGCCGCGCTTCGCACGTTCCCGGCAGATGGTGCACTCGCTTCGTCAGGAACTGCTTTACTCCGAGAAACGCGCACGCGACATGCTGTTCGCGGCCATCGAACGCTTGATTGCAGGCACGCCCGACGGCTCGCTGATCGTGGCGCGCCTCACGCGAGAAGCCTCGACGCTCGCGCGTGAGGAGGCGGAGCGCGCCGGGTACGAATTCGCCAACTGGGACAACGCAGCCAAGGCCGTCGTGAAGGCCCTGCTGTCGTCGGAGTCCCTGCTGGATCCCGGCGGCCAACCGATTCTCTTCGATGTGTCCGCGCACGCCGCACCGGTGGGGTCTCTCCGCGAGGACTACCAGGATCGCACCGAGGCGTTCCTGCTCGAGTTCCTGCTGCGCCGCCTCGGTGACGTCACGGTCCGCGACCACACGGCGCTCGCGCACGCGTTGTTCCGCCAGTTCGATCGGGCCATCCCGATGGACGACCTGGAGGACCGCGTCGTCATCCTGCTCGCCCGGATCGCCGACCGGGTGGCGTTGGACGGCGACACCTACACCGTGCGCGCCGCCTGATGCGCGCGGCCGCCCGCTTTCACGCCTGTCACGCCGCCCCGTCCTTCCGCTTCTGACGCTCTGACGCCTCTCACGCTCCAATCAACACGCGCGGTCGCGCCTCGCACGGCACCCGTGCGCGCGTGCCGCGCCGATTCCTGGAGAAGAGTCCAATGAAGCGTCACTTTGCCATCGCGATCCTGGCGGCCTCCACCGCGGCTGCGCCGCTTGCCGCGCGCACCCCGGGGCAGTCCGCATCCGAGCCGGCCGCGGCGACCGCACCGGTGGAGGTGAAGGGCGGCACCGCCACCTTCGACACCGGCACCAACGTCCCCGCGATCAGCGTTCACGGCAAGTCCACCGACGTCAGGGGCCGCGCCCTGATCCGCCAGGCCGGCGACGCCATCGCGATCGAGCAGCTGGAGGCCACCCTGCCCGTCAGCAGCATCAGCACCGGGATGGGCCTGCGCGACGAGCACATGCGCAAATACGTGTTCACCACCACGGAGGGGCAGGTTCCGGACCTGAAGTTCGTGTCGGAGAAAGCCGAGTGCACGCGGTCTTCCGGGAGTGAGTCGACGTGCAACGTCGCCGGCCACCTGACGATCCGCGGCACGCCCCGCCCCTTCGCGATCGCGCTGAAGGTCCAGAAGGCCGGCGACGGGTACAAGGCACAAGGCGACTCGGTCGTGAAGCTGAGCGCCTATGGCATCGAGCGCCCCTCGCAGCTCGGCGTCACGACGACCGACGACGTGAAGCTGCACCTCGAATTCACCGCCAAGCCGACGGCGAGCGCCTCGGCAGCACGCAGTGGAGGCATCCGATGAACCGCGCCGCCCTACCGGCCCGGCTCGCGCTCGGCGCTTCGCTGGTGCTCGGTTGGTCGGCGGCAGCGCTTGCGCTGCCGACAATGGTCCGCCTCGGCTACCCCAACTGCGCGGCGTGCCACGTTTCCCCGCAGGGAGGCGGGCCGCTGAACGCGTACGGCCGCGCGATCGACGAGGCGCAGAGCCGGCGGTCCGGGGAATACCGGCCCACGGACAACCGGCTCGTGAAGCTGCTCAGCGCGCACGGCCGCATCCAACAGGACTTGAGGGTCGTCGTCGTCGAGCAGGGATCCTGGACGGAGGACAAGCCGGGCCAGCAGGTGTTCCGTCCGCGGTTGATGTACCGGAACGTGACGGAGCTTGGAAACGGTTTCCGGGTGTCGGGGACGGTCACGGGCGAGAACGAATTCGTGCCGCGTCCCGCGCTCGGGCACGATCCCCGACCCATCCGTCGCAGGCGTTCCTGAACACCGCGCTCGTCCACTACCGCGCGTCGAAGAACCTGGAATTCGCCGTCGGCAAGGACCAGCTTCCCACGGGGGTCAACGTCCCGGACCTGGGCGCGTTCATCAAGTCGCGCAACCGCCTCGGGTACTACGACTCTCCCGTGCAGGTGAAGATGTTCCTCGGACACCAACGCTACCAGCTCGTGCCGTTCGTGTTCGGCCCGGGTGGAAACGAGGCGCCGGGGAGACGCGAGGCGGGAGCCGGGGCGCTCGCCGAGTTCGACCTGCTCGGTAAGGGCAAGACCATCGTCGGCGTATCGTTGGCGCAGGGCACGGCCGCGAACGGCGACCGGCGGATGGTCGGGGCCTACACGCGACTTGGCTTCGGGAGGTGGGGCCTCCTCGTCGAGCACGACGTCACGGACCGGACGCGCGACGCGCCGGTCGCTGCTTCGTCCTTCCGGCAGCAGGCCAGCTACGCGCAGCTGTTCTTCGCCGTCCGCGAATGGCTGGTCCTGTCGGCGATCGGCGAGCGGCTGGCGGTCGAGGCTCCGTTCGAGGAGCGGCTGAACGCCGGCAAGCTGGAAGTGGCGGCGCGGCTCACCAACCAGGCGTCGATAGGACTGACCGCACGCGCACAACGCAACCAGTTGACCGGGATCTGGTCGAGGTCGCTGGCGGTGCAGCTGGCGCTGAAGTCGCCGCAGTAGAAGGGGCGTCCCCGGGGAGCGCCGGCACCCCGGGGACGCCACCGCGTTCCGCGCGAGTGGGTCCGTCGTTGGGACTAGGCCTCGATTTCGCGTATCACCCGGCACGGGTTGCCTGCCGCAAAGACGCCGGCCGGTATGTCGCGAGTGACGACGCTGCCCGCGCCGACAACCGTGCGCGCCCCGATCCGAACTCCCGGCAGGATGATCGCGCCTCCCCCCACCCAGACGTCGGATCCGATCTCCACCGGTTTTCCCGACTCCTCCCCTCTCCGCAGCGCCGCGTTCATCGGGTGTGTCGCGGTGTAGATTTGCACGGCGGGGCCGAAGAGAGAGAAGCTGCCGATCCTCACGGTGCAGACGTCGAGCACGACGCAGTTGAAGTTGAAGTACACGCGCTCTCCCAGCTCGATGTTCGTCCCGTAGTCGCAATAGAAGGGCGGCTGAATCCGGGCAGAGTCGCCACCTTCCCGAAGCAACTCGAGCAGTATCCGGCGGCGGTCCGCCTCCTGCGCCTCGCTGGTCGCGTTGAGCGCGGCGGTGAGGCCACGCGCCCGTGCGCGCGCGGCAACGAGGATCGGGGCCATGGGGTCGTAGGGCTCCCCGGCCAGCATTTTGTCCAGCTCGCTGTCTGCAGTCCGTTGTCGGTCCATGCCTGATTCTGACATCCCTGGACCGCCCGCGCCGCCTCGTCGCCCGACCTCTCCGGCCACGCCGCTGCCTCCCGCCCGCCCGCGGCACTGCAATTGCGGAGGGCGTTTCGCGCTTCCCCGTTCTGGTTGGGAATCCTCTCGGATTCGTGGGGATCCCTCGCCGGTCGCCACCCTGCCAATACGGCGCAATCTGCCCGCTTCCGCCATGGCAGGGACTTGGCTGCCCCCGGGCATTCTGCCCGGCCGGTTCGGATCTCGAGGCGGCTTTCACGACAGTAGGAGTCCGGTTATGCAGTTGAAGAAGACAGTCGCGGCCGCACTGCTGAGCCTCGGGGTGGTCTTCGTCGGCCTGACCGCATACGCCCAGATGCAACGCCCGTACAGGGACGGGTCGATCTGGAACGTCGCGTTCATCAGGATGAAGCCGGGTATGGAGAGCGCCTACCTCAACTACGTTGCAACCGACTGGAAGCGCGAGCAGGAGGCCTTGAAGAAGGAGGGCCTGATCCTCTGGTACAAGGTGCTCTCGACGGAGGCGCATGGCACGACCGACTGGAACATGCTGCTGATGACGGAGTACAAGGACATGGCCACGCTGGAAGCGAACCAGCAGAAGATGGACCAGCTCGGGCAGCAGCTCTTCGGGTCCGACGAGAAGATCCGGCAGGGCTACAAGGATCGGCTCGAGATCCGCGAGGTCATGGGCGAACGCCTTGCCCGCGAAATCGTCCTGGAGCCGCGCGGGAAGTCCACGCCGTAGCCCGTCCCCCACGAGCGGCCTGCGATCCGGATCCCACCGCGGGCCGCTCGCGTCGCCGTCCGTACAGGAAGCCCGACAACATCGGCACACGACATCCCGCCGTGGTATCGTCCCCGCACAGGAAAGGGGGAAACAGATGCCCGGCGCCCACAGCGTGTGCCCCTGGTGGATGGGCTACCTCCTGGTTAGCCCCGTCCGCCGGCTGCTCGAACCGCCTGAGCGGTTCCTTCAGCCTCACGTCCGGCCGGGGATGACCGTCGTCGAACCGGGATGCGGGATCGGGTACTTCACCCTTCCGCTCGCGCGTCTCGTGGGGCCGACGGGCCGGGTGGTCTGCGTGGATCTGCAGGAGAAGATGATCGGAGGCCTCTTGCGCCGCGCGCGCCGCGCCGGTCTCGAAGAGCAGATCGTGGCCTCGGTCTGCTCTCCGGAGGACCTCGGCCTCGCAAGGTTCCGGGACTCGGCCGACCTGGCCGTCGCCATTCACATGGTGCACGAGGTTCCAGACCAGGCCCGCCTGCTGACCCAGCTGAGTCAGGCGCTCAAGTCCGGCGGCCGACTCCTGATCAAGGAGCCGAAAGGCCACGTCACGCCCGAAGCGTTCGAGCGGACGCTCGCCCTCGCGGGGCAGGCGGGGCTCACGCGATTGGAGGAGCCGGTCACCGGACGCGGGCTGATGGCCGTGCTTCGGAAGAACTGACCCGCGACCGAGGAGGACAGGCCGGGGCCCTGCGAGCTCGGGGAACTGAAGCCAAGCTGGGGCGGCGCACCCAGCTCGGGGATCAGTACACGACCTGAGGGTAGATTGGGTCGTACGGCATCTTGTCGCCCGGCCGGGATGCGTAGGTTCCCTTGTCCTCCATGTAGAGGACGCCGCCACCACCACTGTTCCCCACCTTGAACCCGTACCACATGCGAACGGATGCGGACGGAAAGGGCGTCGTGAGGAATCCCTCGAGGATGGGGCAGACGGCCTCGATCTCGCGCAAACCCTCCGCCGCCTCCCCCCGCAGCGCCTCCAGGGCGAACACGACTGAAACCGGGATCGCGGCCCCGCCAATCGACGGGATGCTGCCCTCGACGTACAGCTTGTCGGTTCTCACCTCCGCCGGCAGCGTCGGGCGTTGCAGCAGCGCAATCTTCGCCTGGATTTGCGTCGCGTTGTGCGGGTTTCGCGGCAACATCTCCTGCAGTTCCCGCAGCTGCCAGGAGATGTAGTCTTCCAGGCCGGACAGCATCGACTGGGTGGTCGCCGTCGGCCCCGCGGGTGTCGGCGTCGCAGGAGGACGCGTCTCACTCGGGCCGGCCGGCGAGCCGCCGCACGCCGACAGCATCAGCGAGCACGTCAGGGCCACGGCCTTCGTGATACGCGTCATCGCTTCCTCCCGAAAGCGCGCCCGCGCGCGGGACCATTCTGCGCCAGACCGAGTCGCCGGCCGGCAAAGAAGCAGTGATTTCCCGGGCGGGGTCGCATCCCGCCCGTGGGTCGGCGGGCGGCCGCAGGCGGACCTTGCTGCAGGACGTCGGCTACCTCTTGCGCTCGTGGCGAAAGCCCCGGCTTCTTCGCGGTGGCCGTGCTGACGCTCGCGCTCGGCATTGGCTGGATGCGCCGACACTCTACCGCGCCGGCGGCGCCTTCGCCTTCAGTTCCTTGAACCAGTTCTGAATGAGGTTATCCGAACGACGGCGGGCGTGGGGCTCGGCGTTTGCTCCTCTATCGCGTAGAACCGCCCGTCCGAACCAACGTGATAGTTGCGCACCGGCTGGCTCCGAAAACGAATCTTGGTTTGGTCGAACTCGAACAGCGGGTGCGGGCGGCCGACGCGTGGTTGCGCGCGGGGCGAGAAGTCTACAGCCATCATTTGCCTCGCGCCCGTCGCGGTGGGTAGAGTCAGGAAGAACAACTCGCGGCCGTTCGGATGCCAGGCCGGGCACTCACCACCTTCGACCGACACCCGTACGGTATGTGGGGCACCTGCAACCGGGTACGACGTCACGTAGATCTCCATCTGACCGGACGCGTTCGATCCGTACGCCAACCACCGCTCGTCCGGCGAAAGCTCGGGCCATTTTTCCAGATCGGGAGTGTCGATCACGTCCTGCGCCCTTCCTTCTCGCGTCACCTTCACGATGCCATCAGTCCCCTTCACAGCCAGGATGTCGCCGTTAGGCAAGACCGACGACGGCGACCAGGGACGATTCTCCACGATCACGGTTGGAGACCCGGAGCCGTCAGCCGGCCGCTCGGCGAGGGAGAACTTGCCGCCCCTGAGCCACAGGAAGGCGAGGCGCCGACCGTCTGGTGACCAGGCCGGCCACATCACCTCGTCGCCTCTGCTCAGCCGTGTAAGTGTGAGATTCGGGCGACCGAGGTCGCCCACCCACAGCCCCCTCTCGCTCAGGTCGGCGATCCCGACGGCCAGCCGACGGCCGTCTGGCGACAGGCGCACCGCGGCGATGTAAGGTTTCGGAGGCGCCGGCAGGCGACTCACGCCTCCCGTTCGGTCCAAAGCGACCAACGAGCTCACGGCGTAGGACACTGGCGGGCTCTCCACCCAAGCCAGGTCGCCGCCAGCCGACACCGTGAACTGTCCCGCACCCGTGACGTCGCTGCTGGGGCCGGTCAAAGCTTGTGCGACGGTTTCGAGGACCGGCACTTCACTCCCGGTCAGCTCCACTCGCTCGGGGTCGAACGGTACCGCGAACAACCGCCCCCGGCGTAGAAACACCAGGTGACCACTGGCAACATACCGCGCGTCGGTGGCTTCTCGCAGCAGCGTCTGCCGCGCCCCGGTCGCGAGGGTCTGCGCGACGATCTCCTCGCCGCCCCACGAGTAAAGGCGCTTCCGTACGGTGTAGAGGATGGTGTGCTGTCCGGGCAGCAGCCACGGCAGGCAGTGACTGAGTTCCCCTTCGAGCAACTGCGACACTCGCTGACGTTTGCCATCGGCCGAGACTTGCCAGATGCTCGTGGCGGGGTCACCGTAGAAGATTCGGCCATCGTCACCCCAGGTCATTCCCCACGGGTGTTCGGAGGCCTCGAGCGGGAGGTCCATGGGAGGGCCGCCGTCGAGTGGCACTTTCCTGAGCGTCCCATCCGTCCAGAAGGCAGCCCATTGACCGTCCGGGGAGAGGGCGGGGGTCCGAGCGCCGTCCGAGTTGGGGATTGGCCGCGCCTCGCCGTCGAGCGGCCGAACGTAAAGTCGCTGCACGCCGTCCTGCCGGCCGACGAAGACCAGGGCCCGCCCGTCCGGGGTCCATGCCAACGCCGTTTGCGACCCGCCGGGCGTCCGCAACTGCCGAGAGGACAGGGGCAGGCCGCTCCCGGCGTCCAGCTCCTCCGCTGGACGCACGTCGAGGAACGAGACCACTGACAGTGCTGGCGGCGAGGACGGGCGCAGCGCCCACATCGCGCCCGCCCCCACGATCGCCGCGATCGGCAGACCCGAGACCAGCAGGGCCAGAAACGCGTGGCGACGGCGGGGCTGAGCGGCGGGCATGGACTCGGCCCCGCCCGTCTCCTGCGCCCATCGCAACTCGGCGGCGATGTCGTGCGCGGTGTCCGGCCGGTCGTCTGGCGCCTTGGCCAGGCACTGCCGGACGATGCGTGCGAGCGCAAGCGGGATACGGTCGGCGGGGAGCGGCGGCGGATCGTCGCGGACAATGGCGGCGAGGATGTCGGCGCCCTTGGCGCCCTGGAAGGCCCGCTCGCCGGAGAGCATCTCGTAGAGCACGCACCCGAAAGAAAACAGGTCGGACCGGGCATCCACCGGTTCGCCGCGCGCCTGCTCGGGTGACATGTAGGCCGCCGTGCCCACCATCAACCCGGGAGTGGAAACCGAGGCCGGCGCCACTCCCGTCCCGGCGTCCCCGACGGCTCCCGCGGCCTGCGCCTTCCACTTCGCCAGCCCGAAGTCCAGCAACTTCGCACCCGCGGCCGTGAGCATGACGTTCGCCGGCTTCAGGTCCCGATGGATGATGCCGGCCCGGTGCGCTGCGGCCAGCGCGTCGGCAATCTGGATGGCGTACTGGGTCGCCTCCGCGACCTTCAGCGCCTTGCCCTTCCCGGCCCCGTGGGCGCCGTGCACCCGGTGCTCGAGCGTCTCCCCCTCGAGATGCTCCAGCACGAGGTAGTCCAGGTCGCCCTCGCACCCCACGTCGTACAGCGAGCAGATGTGGGGATGATTGAGCGCGGCGACTGCGCGCGCCTCCCGGTTCAAGCGCTCTCGAACGGTGGAGTCCATCGGGCGTACGCCGGCGATGACCTTGATCGCCACCGTTCGCCCCAGCCGCGTATCGTGGGCCTTGTAGACCTCGCCCATGCCGCCGGCGCCGGCCGGCCCTCGAATCTCGTACGGGCCGAGACGCCGGCCCGCCGCGAGTGCTGGCGCAATCGCCGCCCAGGGTGGCGTGTCGAGGAAGCCATCGTCGCTCGCCTGGGCCGCGAGCAGAGCGTGCACCTCATCGCGCAGCGAAGTATCCGCGCCGCAGGCGGTGTCGAGGTACGCCGCCCGCGCCGTGCCCTCGCACGCGAGCGCCTCCTGGCAGATGCGCAGGACGTCGGCAAGGCGGGTGTCAGGCATGAGGCCCTCCACGACGCGCGGATGGCCGATTGGATCCCGAGGGGGCCGGAGCGCGTGCCCGCGAACTGCCCGCGGGGGCGTCAGCGACGGCGCCGCTGAGGGCCGGGCAGAGAGACGGTGACGGGATTCTACACCCGGAGGCAGCCTGCGGCTCGACGGGGAGCTTCGCGCTCCAGGGGGACTTCATCAGCTGGTTCGTGCCGGCCGGGCCGATGTCGTGCGTGATCCCGGCGCGCCGGGCGATGCGCGTCGATCCCCTCGTCGCTTCCGCTACGAGTAGGGACGCTATAATCAAAATGTGACCCCCACATCTCACCGTGCCGCCCTTGCGGTGGCGATCCTCCTCGCGGCGGCCCCATGTCTCGCCCAAGCGCCGGGGGCCGACCGTATCGTCGGCCGTTGGCTCAACGGCAAGGGCGTCGCCATCATCGAAATCTACAAGGCAGACGACCAGTACCACGGCAAGGTGGTCTGGCTCAAGGAGCGCGCCTACCCCGCAGACGACCCCAAAGGAATGGCGGGCCGGGAGCGGATCGACCGCGAGAACCCGGACCCCAAGCTTCAGGACCGGCCGATATTGGGCCTCGTGATCATGCGGAACTTCGTGTTCGACGGCCAGGATTCCTGGTCCAAGGGCCGCGTCTACGACCCCGAGAACGGCAAGGAATACCGCGGGAGGATGACCCTCACCTCGCCGGACGCCCTCTCCCTGCGAGGGTATGTCGGCCTGTCTATCTTCGGACGCACCGAGAAGTGGACGCGGGTCAAGCAGTGACCGCGGTCAATCGACCATCACACGGCCGCCGGGGCCGTGGCAGCGGTTGCAGCCGCCGTTCGTGATGGTGGCCGACATCGATTGGACGGCGCCGCCGGTCCCGGTGGCCGTGACGTACAGCCCCGAGCCGAAGGCCACCGAAGAGCCGGAGTAGAAGTTCCCGCTGCGATCCGCCGTGAGTGTCGCCACCACCGTTCCCCCGCCCGCGCTGGCCGTGGCGAGCCTGATGACGGCGCCCGGGTAGGTGGTCGTGCCATCAGCCTTGTAAGCCGTGCCGGCGACCGTGAACGAGTGACAGCCGGTGCAGTCGCGCCCGGCATTGTGGCTGGACGACGAACCCGCGGTGGAACCGTCACCGGGCGACGAGGGACTGGTCGGGGAACTGTCGCCGCCGCCGCAGGCCGCGAGCGTGAGCACCGCGAGGAGTAAGGGGGACAGCAGTCTGAGGATCATAGGGCGACAAGCTGAGCAAGACTGGTGCCGCCGTGCCTCCTTCTTTTCCGGACACTTTCTGTCCGCAACCCAATTCCTACAGCAAAACGTGTCCACAGCGGGGGGCACCGGGGCCGAGGACAGACCGCCGCGATTCGACCGAGCAGTTCCCGCGCCGTGAGCCGGGACAGACGCGATGTTCTCTTCCCGGTCAGGGGGTCTCTGGCGGTCTTCCGGAGGTGAGGTCAGGACCGGTCACCAGCAGGGTCAACCCGATCACCAGGAACGGCAGTAGGGAGAGCCAGGCCAGGCGCTGGCTCCCGGTCAGCGTCGAAACCGCGCCGAAGAGGAACGGCCCCAGCGTCGCAGCCACCTTGCTCGACATGGCGTTCAACCCGAAGAACTCGCCGGACCGCGCCGGCGGGGCGAGGCGCGCGAGGCACACCCGGCCGACCGCCTGCGTCGAACCGATGACCGTGCCCATCAGCACCGCGGCCGCGTAGAGCTCCCAGCGTGCCGTCGCTGTCGCGAGCAGCAGGACCACGACCATCCAGACGACCACGGATGCGGCGAGGGTCTTCCGCGCGCTCCACGCATCGGCCACCCTCCCCGACAGCCACGTGGCTGGGATTGCCACCACCTGCAGCAGCACCGTGAGTCCCAGGATGGTGGACGCGGTCATCGAGAACGTGGTGGACAGGTAGTTCGCGGTGAAGTAGATGGACGTCAGGACCGCCTCGCTGATGAAGTAGTACGCGACGATGAAGCGGAAGGCGGCGCGGTGCGCTCGCCAGTGTTTCAGCGAGGTGGCGAGTTGCGCGACCGGCCCTCGCTGTGCCCCTGGGGCTTCCCCGCCCTCTTCCTCGCGCGGCGGGAATAGGAGCAGGGGCAGGGCGAAGCAGCCGTAGAACGCGGCGACGAGGACGAAGCCCGTTCGGTACGCACCCTCGGAGTGCGCGGGCCCGCCGGTGAAGAACGGATGCGTGAGCGCCAGGCAGGCGATCCCGCCGGCGAAACCCAGCGCCCAAGCCCGGCCGGAGACCACGCCCTGGCGTGATGGCCCGGCCACGAAGGGCAGCAGCGAGTCGTACAGCGCCAGCGCGATGTTGTAAAGCGTATTGGCGAACAGGAACACGAGCACCGCGGCAAGCGCCGCTTCGGCCCGCACCCCCGCCAGCGCCGCGGTTCCAAGGACCGCCAGGGCCGTCAGGCGCGAGAGGTACCGGCTCCTCGCGCCCCTGCCGTCCGCGGTCACCCCGACGATCGGGGAAAGCGCCGCGGAAAGCAGGATTGAGGCCGCGACCACGCTGCCCCACCAGAAGTCCGCCTCGCCGGCGCGGTGGCGGAAGGCCACCTCCTTGAAATACAGCTGGAACCCGACGCCGCTGATCAACAGCGCGTAGGCGGAGTTGCCGAAGTCGTAGAGCCCCCAGCGCCACTCGAGCGCGGCCGACGGCCGTCGTTCCCGGAGCTGCGGTGCTACTGGCGTCACGTGATACATTCTGCGCCCGGTCACAGTCGAGTCCGCGTCACAAGCCTGAAGCAGGTCGCGGTCGGGGTGCAGGGCGACGCTTCGAGGTCGCCGGAAACAGGCGGCTACTGGCCCGTCTCCGCCGTCTGTAAAGCGGCTTCACACATGGCGAGGACAGGCCACTAGTCGAGGAAGCGATTACGCGCGGCGTGCGGCGGGAGCGCGCAGGAGTCGGCCTTGCCGAACAGGTGACGGCGATGCCGGGCAACGACGCGGTAGGCGGCGTCCCGCCAGGCCCGGGGGAAGGCGACAGCCACGAGTCCCAGCCGCCAAGGGCCACCGAGATACCGGAGGACCTCCAGCACCGCCCCGGAGCAGGTGAGCAGGCGCTCCGGCCCTCCCTCCCTCGCCGGCTCGTACCACACCACGGTGTCGAGCCCCTGCAGCCCCGGATGCCGGGCAAGGACCGAACGGGCGAAGGGGCCCTGCAGGCTTGCAAAACGCACCGTCCGGTGCCGCTCGTGGCGCAGGACGAAGCGCACGATCCAGGCGCACAGGGCGCACTCGCCGTCGTAGAACAGGACCGGGCTCATATGCGATTATGCTGCCATGCTATCCACTCTCCTCCTCGTGCTCGCCCTGGCAGCCGCGGCGGAACCGCCTGTCGGCGTCCACGTCACCGCCGTCACAGGGCTGCCGGCGATTGTCCCGGGCGGCGCCGCTCCTCCCGCCGGCGAGGGCATCGTCGAGCAGTGGGTACTGGGACAAGCTGGCCGCGGTCAACACCCGGGACACCGGGGTGATCGTGGATCTCAACAACAAGGTCGCCTACCTCATCGATCACAACGAGCGGTACTTCGTCGAGATGGAGATCCCGCTCGACTTCACCGCCCAGCAGGCGCGCGGGAGGATGCTCCCCGAGACACTCGAACGGCTCGAGGGCAAGGTCGCGGCGCCCACCGCTCCTGCCGGGGAAAACAAGATCATCGTCACGGCGACGAAGGAGAGGGCGCGCATCGGCCGGTGGAGCTGTACGCGTTACGACGTCGCGCTGGAGTACCCGAACAGCCGGATCCTGGTCGGAAAGGTGTGGGCCACGACCGAGGCGCCCAAGCACCTGGTGGAAGAGACCTTCGGGGCACGGCCGACCATCCTGCAGGCCCAGCTTCGCCTCGCGAAATCCACCTTGCGCGGCCTGCTCCGCATCAAGGGCCTGATCGTCGGGGTCGAGTGGAATCGCGGCGTCCCGGGCGCCATGCAGGTGGCCGACATCACCGAGGCTGCGCCGCCGCCCGGCACCTTCTCGCCTCCCCCCGGCTACGCCCGGCGCCCGCTGCTGCCGTCCACTTTTCAGTGGCGCTAGGGGGGAATGTGGTTCATCGGGCGCGGTGAGTGCAGCCATGAAGATGTGGATCGCGTTTACCCTGGTCCTGCTGTTCGCGACCCTGCCGCAGGGGCAACAACAACCCTCTGCCGGCCGCGTCCCGCCTCTGACGCCCGAGGCCGAGCGGGCGGCCGTGCGCGAGCTGTCGGCGCTCGTGTCGCTGCCCAACGTCGCCACCAACCCGGCCGACATCCGGCGCAATGCAGACTACCTGGTGGAGGCTTTCTCCCGGCGCGGGTTCAGGATGCGCGTCATCGAGACCCCGCAGTCGCCGGTGGTCATCGGCGAGCGGCCGGGAACGGCCTCGCCCGGGGCGAAGCCGCTCACGTTGTCCTTCTACTGCCACTACGACGGCCAGCCGGTGGTGGACTCCGAGTGGCGCGACGGCGGGCCGTTCACGCCGGTCCTCCGCGACGGCCCCCTGGAGCGGGGCGGCAAGGTGGTGTCGCTGCCGGCCGCGGGCCCGATCGACCGGGACTGGCGCCTCTACGCGCGCTCGTCGTCCGACGACAAGGGTCCCATCGCCGCACTGCTCACGGCCCTCGACCTGAGCATCGCCTCGGGCCGGCCGATTGTTCCCCGCCTGCGCCTGATCTTCGAGGGCGACGAGGAAGCGGGCTCCCCCGTGCTCGAGGACGCGCTGCTCACGCACGCAGCCGAAGTCGCCAGCGACCTGGTGATCATGATGGACGGTCCCCGGCACCTCAGCGGCAGGCCGACGTTCTACTTTGGCGCCCGGGGCATCCTCTCGGTCGAACTGACGGTCTTCGGCGCCAGGCGCGATCTGCACAGCGGCAACTACGGCAACTGGGCGCCCAACCCGGCCCTCGAACTCGCCCGCCTGCTCGCCTCGATGAAGGACGACCAGGGCCGCGTCACCATCGCCGGGTTCTACGACGACGTGGTGCCGCTCACGCCGGAGGAGAAGCAAGCCATCGCCGACATCCCCGCCGTCGAGCAGGAACAGATGCGCGAACTCGGCTTCGCACGGCCGGAGGTGCCGGGCTCGCGGCTCGAGGAGCGTCACAACCTCCCCACGCTCAATGTGTCCGGCCTGGGCGCCGGCACCGTCGAGGGCCAGGGCCGTACAGTCATCCCGGCGGCGGCCACATCCCGCCTCGACCTGCGACTGGTGAACGCGATCGATCCCGCGAAGCAGTTCGCGCGGCTCGAGGCGCACGTGCGCGCGCAGGGCTTCCACCTGGTCGCAGGCGAGAAGCCGACCGATGCGGAGCGCCTGGCGTCCCCAAAGCTGGCCCGGCTCGTCAAGTTCGAGGGCTACCCTGCCGGGCGCACGCCGATTCACCAGCCGACGGCGCTGGCCATCATCGAGACCGTGGCCTCCGCTGCCGGCCAGCGCGCGGTCCGCAACCCGACGCTGGGCGGAAGCGCGCCGTTCTACATCTTCAGCGCCCGCCTTGGCCTGCCGACCATCGGGATGCCGGTGGTCAACTACGACAACAACCAGCACGGGCCGAACGAGAACATCCAGCTCGGCGCGCTCTTCGACGCGGTGCAGGCGATACGGGCGATCCTCGCGATGTAAGGGGATCAGGGAGCAAGGGAGCAACTGACCACTTCGCCCAATTGCGAAGTCGACCGCTGCCACCTGCCCCCTGACCCTCCCCGGCACGATCAGGGAACAAGGGCGCAACTGCCCACTTCCACAATTGCCAAGTCGACAGTCGCCACCGTGCCCCCTGATCCTTCGGCATCTTCTCCTTGACGAGCCGCAGCCGCCGAGGTAATGTTCCGCCGTCTCAACTGCATCGGCGTTCACCAGGGCGTCGTTCGGCGGCACATTCGGCGTTCGGCGGTCGTCGGCGGCCAACACTCCCCCCAACTGGCTCGACGGTCCTCGCGCGCACAGCGCACCAAGTGAAACAAACGTCACATCAGGCGTAAGAGCGGGTGCTGCCCGTTCCGCTCCGCGATCTTGCCCGGGCTTCCAGGGCGACGTCGCAGGGCGGTCGGAGTCCGCACCGCGGGCTCGGCCCGGGGCACCCGTTCCGTCGGCACACCGCTACCACGGGTTCGGTCGTCGTTCGTCGTGTCGCCGCCAA
Source organism: uncultured Acidobacteriota bacterium (assembly GCA_963744445.1). Classification (GTDB taxonomy): domain Bacteria; phylum Acidobacteriota; class Vicinamibacteria; order Vicinamibacterales; family Fen-181; genus CAVUTP01. Next base: position 45,520 of record CAVUTP010000002.1, on the reverse strand, counting down.
GGCCCGTCGTCTCGGCCAGCCCTCGGCGGCCGTTGCCAGGCGCGTCCGTTCGATTGTCGTCCGTCGGCTCGTCGTCGCTCGTTGCTTCATTTCGCTTGTCGTCAGGACCCTCTGGGTATCGGCCACAGGCTCAGGCCGGCTTCCCGGGGACGGCGCGTTCTCGCGCGCCATGTGCGACCTCGCTGCCCGGCCGGTGCCGCGCAGTGGCGTCGCTGTCAGGCCGTTCAACGGCTCTCGGACCGGCTGTGTTCATTCGGAGGAGGAGTACATGGCACATCGTTCACGCTGGCTGATTGCGATCCTGGCCGTCGTGGCCGTCGCCGTCAGCGCCCCAGCCTTCGCTCAGGGCGGCGGCAGCACCACCTCGCTCTCGGGCCTCGTCGTCGACTCGTCGGGTGGCGTCATTCCGGGCGCCGACGTCGTGGCGAAGAACAACGCGACGGCCGCGGAATCGCGGACGGTTACCGACGCCAGCGGCGCCTTCACCATCCCGGCCCTCAACCCGGGCACCTATACCGTGACCGTGTCGCTGATGGGCTTCAAGACGTTCCAGGCCCCGGACGTCCAGCTCGTGACCGCAACGCCGGCGAGCATCAAGGCCACCCTGGAAGTGGGTGCCCTCGAGGAGACCGTGGTCGTGACGGGCGCGACCGAGATCGTGCAGACGCAGACGGCGTCGGTCCAGACGACGATTGCTGTCAAGCAGATCGAGTCGCTGCCGCTGGTCACGCGCACCGCGCTCGACTACGTGACGATGCTGCCCGGCGCCCTGACGTCCGGGAGCGACACCCGCGGCACGACGATCAACGGGTTGCCGACCGGGTCGATCAACATCACGCTCGACGGCGTGAACGTGCAGGACAACAACAACCGCACGACCGACGGCTTCTTCATGTACATCCGGCCGCTGATGGACTCGGTCGAGGAAATCACCGTGTCCACCGCGACGCCGGGGGCGGAGAGCGCCGGGCAGGGATCGGCCCAGATCCGGTTCACCACCCGCGCGGGGTCGAACCGCTTCGCCGGGTCCGCCTACAACACCTGGCGCAACCAGGCGGGCACCAACGACGAGGACGTGCTGAGCCGCAAGAAGAAGAGCGGGTTCCTGTGGGGGCTCAACACCCCGTACTGGTTCAACAAGCGCGACCGCCCCAAGACGGCGGCCGGCGAGGACTTCATCGACGACGTGCGGCTGCAGACGCCCGGCTTCCGCGTGGGCGGCCCGATCCTGAAGGACCAGTTGTTCTACTTTGCGAACGTCGAGTGGTTCCTCTGGCCGAACCAGATCGCGCGCACCCGCTACCTGATGAACACCAACGCGCAGCAGGGGATCTTCACCTACACGGGCAACGACAACGTGCAGCGGACGATCAACCTCATGCAGCTGGCAGCGGCGAACGGGCAGATCACGGCCTTCGACCCGACCCTCTCGAAGCTGTTCGCCGACACCCGGTCGGCGGTCACCGGGTTCGAGGGCGGCGGCCTGCGATCGTGGAACCTGAACACCGACGCGTTCGACTACAGCCCGGGCGGCGAGCAGTTCCGCTACTTCCCGACAGGACGCGTTGACTACAACGTCGCCCAGAACCACCGCTTCACGGGCACGGTCCGCTACAACCGGTTCGAGTCCGAGCCCGACATCCTGAACAGCGTCGAGCCGCGGTTCCCCGGGTTCGGGAACTCCGGCGGGCAGTGGTCGCACCGCTACTCGTGGTCGGCGGCCTTGCGCTCCACCTTCGGGAAGAGCATGGTCAACGAAGCGCGGTACGGCTTCTCCGGCGGCACGTCGCAGTTCTACACGAACATGACGCAGGACAACTTCGCCTGCGACGGCCCCGGGTGCACGGGGTCGTGGCGCGTCAATCTGCTCGACATCGGCGGGACGACGCTGACCGGTCCGCAGTCGGTCAACGGGCCGAGCACCCGCTACACGCCCTCGACGGTCTACGAAGACACCCTGACCTGGCTGAAGGGCAAGCACACGGTTGCGATGGGCGGGTCGTACACCCACTTGTACGGCCGCAACTGGAACGCCAACCGGCTGGCGCCTGACGTCACGTTCGGCGTCTCGAGCGCCGACCCGGCATATTCGTTCCTGAGCAACTCGGCCAACTACCCGGGCGGTCTCAGCACGGCGCAGCAGGGCTACGCGCGGAACCTGTACGCAATGCTCACCGGCCGCGTGACGGAGGTCGCGGGCTTGTTCTACCTGGATCCCTCGGGACAAGAGTACGTGTACGTCGGGGACCGCCAGCAGGAGTTCAGCGTGGACGTCCTCGGGCTGTTCGTCAGCGACTCTTGGCGGGTGAAGCCGAACCTGACGCTGACCGGCGGTCTACGGTGGGAGCTGCAGTTCCCCTTCCAGCCCGACACCGACAATTACGCGCGGCTCCAGGACTGGCAGATGATCTACGGCCTCACCGGCCCCGACAACCTGTTCAAACCGGGGCAGATGAACGGGCAGGCGCCTGTGCTAGTGCAGTACAAGGCGGGTGAGCGTCCGTACAACATGGACATCAACAACGTCGCCCCGAGCGTGGGGACGGTGTGGCGGCCGAACGTCGGGACGGGCTTCCTGTCCAAGATCCTGACCTCGGAGCCGGTGCTGCGCGGCGGCTACTCGGTGTCGTACGACCGCGAGGGCTTCGCCCCCTTCACCTCGATCTTCGGGTCGAACCCCGGCGGCTCGCGCGCGGGCACCCGGAGCATCGCGCTCGGCAACCTGGGGACCGACGCCCCCCTGCCGGTGCTGTTCAGCCAGACCGGGCGGTTCGGCGCGCCGGCGACGCCGACGGTGGCGTATCCCTTCACGCCGGCGATCAACGAGACGATGAACGCGTACGACCCTAACTACCGGACGGCCTACACGCACCAGTGGAGCCTCGGCTTCCAGCGGGAGCTGGGGAAGAACATGGCTCTCGAGGTCCGGTACATCGGCAACCGCAACATCAGCGGAACCGACCACCAGTGGAATCTCAACGACTCGACCAACTGGAACATCTACGAGAACGGGTTCTACGACGAGTTCCGGAAGGCGCAATCGAACATGCGCGCGAACATCGCCGCGGGCAAGGGCAACACCTTCGCCTACACCGGGGCTCCGGGCACCGCGCCGCTGCCGATCTTCCAGGCGTATTTCGCGGGCATCCCGTTGACGGACGCCCGCAACCAGAACCCGGCGAACTACACGAGCTCCAACTACACCAGCTCGTCGTGGTACAACCAGCTGCGTCTCTACAACCCGAACATCACCGGGATTGCCGGGACGGGCACCAGCGGCCTGCAGAACTCGTCGCGCGCGGCCAACGCGAAGGTCGCCGGCTTGCCCGCCAACTTCTTCCAGGTCAGCCCGACCGTGCAGGAGAGCGGATCCTGGTTGAAGACCAACGGGGGTGCCACCACCTACGACGCCCTGCAGATCGAGCTGCGGCGCCGCATGAGCAAGGGGCTGCTGGTGCAGGGCAGCTACAACTACGGCGTGCGCAACACGTGGTCGTGGCCGTCGCTGCGTGACGAGACGTGGCACTCCGTCCCGAGCACGGTGGGACCGGACCACGCGCTCAAGTTCAACTGGGTGTACGAGCTGCCGTTCGGCGACGGCAAGAAATGGGGCTCCGGCGCCGGCAAGTTCCTCAACGCCCTGATCGGCGGGTGGGAGTTCGACGGCGTGGCCCGCTTCTCGAGCGGCCAGAAGTTCAACCTGGGCGGTTGGAGTTTCGTCGGGATGGACGCGAAGGAAGCCCAGGACATCTTCAAGTTCTACCGCCGCCCGGATGCCAACGGCGTCGAGCGCATCTACATGTGGCCCGAGGACGTGATCGACAATTCGATCATCGCCTTCACCCAGACGTCCGCGACGTCGCTGACCGGCTATTCGGGCGCCCAGCCGACGGGGCGGTATTTCACGCGGCGCAGCAACGAGAACTGCGTGGCGTACCTGGCTGGCGACTGCAGCGTGCCGGAAACCGTCATCCTCAGCGGACCGTGGTTCGGCAGGACCGACTTCAGCTTCGTCAAGCGCTTCAGGATGGGCGGCGGACGCTTCATCGAGGCGCGGATGGACCTCTATAACGTGTTCGACAACATCAACTTCATCCCGATCGGCATCGGTAACACGCAGAGGGACGGCACCACGCGCAGCAGCTGGGAGGTCACGTCGGCCGCCCGCGACGTCAATGCGTCGCAGGATGCCGGCGGCCGCATCACCAGCTTCGGGCTGCGATTCAGTTGGTAGCCAGCTGGCGGCTGGCAGCTGACAGCTGACAGCCGGCAGTGACACGATCGGTTCGGCCCGGCCGGTCCTCGATCGGCCGGGCCTTCGTTTGTACCCGTGATCCCTTTCTCCATTCTCAATTCTCCATTCTCAATTCCATCTTGACGCCTCGGCCGTAACGGGGTATTTTTTCCCAGCGTTCCCGCCCCCCATCACCTCGCCAGCTCTTCAGACCCACGGGTTCGGTCGTCGTCTCGTCGTCCTACCGTGAAGGGCAGCAGGCTCGGCCCGCCCTTCCCGGCCTTCCGGCGTCCCGCCCGATCGTCGTCCGTCGGCTCGTCATCGCCCGTCAGCTTCACTGTCGATCGTCCGGCTCAACGGTCGCTCGTCCCGGCTCCACCGCGGCTCGTCGTCGAAGGGTCACCGGGGAATTGCTCCCAGGCTCAGGGAGTTTCCCGGAGGGCGGCGCATCCCCCCGGCGCCGTCGGACCCGGCTGCCAGGCCAACGTCCGGCAGCCTCTCCGAACTGTGGCAGACACACATGTCGTAGGACCCGCATGGTCCATCTGGAGGAGGAGCACATGAGACCTCGTTCACTTTGGCCGATCGCGCTGCTGGCCCTCATGGCCCTGGCGTTCGGCGCTCCCGCCTTCGCTCAGGGCGGCGGCAGCACCACCTCGCTCTCGGGCCTCGTCGTGGACACCTCCGGCGGCGTCATCCCCGGCGCGGACATCATCGCGAAGAACAACGCCACCGCTGCGGAATCACGCGCCGTGACCGACGCTACGGGGCGCTTCACCATCCCCGCCCTCAACCCGGGCACCTATACCGTGACCGTCTCGCTGATGGGCTTCAAGACGTTCCAGGCGCCCGACATCCAGGTCATTACCGCGACACCGGCCAGCATCCGCGCCGTCCTCGAGGTCGGCGCCCTCGAGGAAACGGTGGTCGTGACCGGTGCAACCGAGATCGTGCAGACCCAGACGGCGTCGGTCCAGACGACGATTGCGGTCAAGCAGATCCAGGCGCTGCCGCTGGTGACACGCACCGCGCTCGACTACGTCACAATGCTGCCGGGCGCCCTCACGTCCGGGAGCGACACCCGCGGCACCACGATCAACGGCCTGCCGACCGGGTCCATCAACATCACGCTCGACGGCGTGAACGTGCAGGACAACAACAACCGCACGACCGACGGCTTCTTCATGTACATCCGGCCGCTGATGGACTCGGTCGAGGAAATCACCGTGTCCACCGCGACGCCGGGTGCCGAGAGCGCCGGGCAGGGGTCGGCCCAGATCCGGTTCACGACCCGCGCAGGGTCGAACCGCTTCGCCGGGTCCGCCTACAACACCTGGCGCAACCAGGCGGGCACCAACGACGAGGACGTGCTGAGCCGCAAGAAGAAGAGCGGCTTCCTGTGGGGACTCAACACGCCGTACTGGTTCAACAAGCGCGACCGCCCGAAGACGGCGGCCGGCGAGGACTTCATCGACGACGTGCGGCTGCAGACCCCGGGCTTCCGCGTGGGCGGCCCGATCCTCAAGGACCAGTTGTTCTACTTCGCGAACATCGAGTGGTTCCTCTGGCCGAACCGAATCGCACGCACCCGCTACCTGATGAACACCAACGCGCAGCAGGGGATCTTCACCTACACGGGCAACGACAACGTGCAGCGGACGATGAACCTGATGCAGCTGGCGGCGGCGAACGGGCAGACCACGGCCTTCGACCCGACGATGTCGAAGCTGTTCGCGGACACGCGGGCGGCAGTCACCGGCTTCGAGGGCGGCGGCCTGCAGGCGTGGAACCTGAACTCGGACAAGTTCGACTACAGCCCCGGCGGCGAGCAGTTCCGCTACTTCCCAACGGGCCGCATCGACTACAACGTCGCCCAGAACCACCGCTTCACGGGCACCGTTCGCTATAACCGGTTCGAGTCGGAACCGGACATCCTCAACAGCGTCGAACCCCGGTTCCCCGGGTTCAAGAACTTCGGCGGGCAGTGGTCGCACCGCTACTCATGGTCGGCGGCGTTGCGCTCCACCTTCGGGAGGAACCTCGTCAACGAGGCGCGGTACGGCTTCTCGGGCGGCACGACCCAGTTCTACACGAACATGACGCCGGAGAACTTCGCGTGCGACGGTCCCGGCTGCACGGGCCCCTGGCGGGTGAACCTGCTCGACATCGGCGGCAACACGCTGACCGCGCCGCAGTCGGTGCTGGGGCCGAGCACCCGCTACACCCCCGCGACGGTCTACGAAGACACGCTGACATGGCTGAAAGACAAGCACACGGTGACCATGGGCGGGTCCTACACCCACCTGTTTGGCCGCAACTGGAATGCGAACCAGCTGGTGCCGCAGCTCACGTTCGGGGTCAACAGCGCCGACCCGGCCTACACGTTCCTGAGCAACTCGGCGAATTACCCCGGGGGGCTCAGCACGACGCAGCAGGGCTACGCGCGGAACCTGTACGCACTGCTCACGGGGCGCATCACCGAAGTGACCGGGTCCTTCTACCTCGATCCGTCGGGCAACGAATACGTCTACGTCGGGGATCGGCAGCAGGAATTCAGCGTGGACGTCCTCGGGCTGTTCGTCAGCGACTCCTGGAGGGTGAAGCCGAACCTGACTCTGACCGGAGGTCTGCGGTGGGAGCTGCAGTTCCCCTTCCAGCCGGACGCCAACAACTACGCGCGGCTCCAGGACTGGCAGATGGTCTACGGGCTCACGGGCCCGGACAACCTGTTCAAGCCGGGGCAGATGAACGGCCAGGCACCGGTCCTCGTCCAGTACCTCGCGGGTGAGCGGCCGTACAACATGGACATCAACAACATCGCGCCAAGCGTTGGCGCGGTGTGGCGTCCGAACGTCGGGAATGGCTTGATTTCGAAGCTCCTGAGCCCGGAGCCCGTCCTCCGCGGCGGCTACTCCGTGTCGTACGACCGCGAAGGCTTCGCTCCCTTCACCTCGATCTTCGGGTCGAACCCGGGCGGCTCCCGCGCCGGCACCCGGAGCATCGCGCTCGGGAACCTCGGGACCGACGCCCCCCTGCCGGTGCTGTTCAGCCAGACCGGGCGGCTGAGCCCGCCGGCGACGCCGTCGGTGGCCTATCCGTTCACGCCCGCCATCAACGAGACGATGAATGCGTACTTCCCGGACTTCCGGACGGCCTACACCCACCAGTGGAGCCTCGGGTTCCAGCGCGAGCTGGGGAAGAACATGGCCATGGAGGTCCGGTACGTCGGGAACCGGAACATCAGCGGGACCGACTTCCAGTGGGACCTGAACGACGCCTCGAACTGGAACATCTACGAGAACGGGTTCTACGACGAGTTCCGGAAGGCGCAGTCGAACATGCGCGCGAACATCGCCGCCGGCAAGGGCAACACGTTCGCCTACACGGGCGCCCCGGGCACTGCGCCGCTGCCGATCTTCCAGGCCTATTTCGCCGGCATCCCGGTCGGCGACGCCCGGAACCAGAATCCGGCCAACTACACGAGCGCCAACTACGCCAGCTCGTCGTGGTATAACCAGCTGCGCACCTACAACCCCAACATCACGGGCATCGCCGGGACCGGTTCGAGCGGGTTGCAGAACTCGTCGCGCGCGGCCAACGCGAAGGCGGCGGGTCTGCCGGCGAACTTCTTCCAGATCAGCCCCTCGGTACAGGAGGCCGGCTCCTGGCTGAAGACCAACGGCGGGGCGACCACCTACAGCGCCATCCAGCTGGAACTGCGGCGCCGGATGAGCAAGGGCCTGCTGGTACAGGGCAGCTACAACCACGGCGTGCGCAACACCTGGTCGTGGCCGACGCTGCGCGACGAGACCTGGCACTCGGTTCCGAGCACGACGGGGCCCGACCACGCCCTGAAGTTCAACTGGGTCTATGAACTGCCGTTCGGCCAGGGCAAGCGGTGGGGCTCGGGCGCCGGCAGGTGGCTCAACTACGTCATCGGCGGGTGGGAGTTCGACGGCGTGGCCCGCTTCCAGAGCGGACAGAAATACAATCTGGGCGGTTGGAGCTTGGTCGGGATGTCCGAGAAGGACGTTCAGGACATGTTCAAGTTCTACCGCCGGAAGGACGCCAACGGCCTCGAGCGCATCTACATGTGGCCCGAGGAGGTGATCGACAACTCGATCATCGCTTTCAGCCAGACGTCGGCGACGTCGCTGACCGGGTACTCCGGCGCGCTGCCGACCGGCCGCTACTTCACGCGCCGCAGCAGCCTCGACTGCGTCGGCGTACCTCACGGGTGACTGTGGCGCGCCGGAGACGTTCATCGTTTCGGCGCCGTGGTACGGGAAGACGGACTTCAGCTTCGTCAAGCGGTTCACGATCGGCGGGGGCCGCTTCATCGAGGCTCGGATGGACCTCTACAACGTGTTCGACAACATCAACTTCACCCCGATCGGCATCGGCAACACGCAGAGGGACGGGACCACGCGGACCGCTTGGGAGGTGACCGCGGCCGCCCGCGACGTCAACGCGTCGCAGGACGCCGGCGGCCGCATCACCAGCTTCGGGCTGCGGTTCAGCTGGTAGGGTAAGAACGTAGTGGCCAGTGGCCAGTGGCCAGCGGTCACACGTTAACGGCCCGGCCGGTCCTCGATCGGCCGGGCCCCTCGTTCGTACACGCCTGCCGCCCGCCGCCCGCCGCCCGCCGCCCCCGCCCTCCGCCCGCCGCCCTCCGCCTGATACACTGCTCCAACCTGGAGGAAACGCATGAGCGCAGCGCGCCGGTGGATGGGAGTGGTGTTCCTGCTCGTCGTGGCGGCCGCCACCCTTCGGGGCTCGGGTCAGGCCGCCCGGAGACCTCCCTCCCCAGGACCGTCCGCCGGGTTCGGGCCAACGCTTTTCGAGGAAATGCGGTGGCGCTGCATCGGGCCGTTCCGGGCAAGCCGCACCAAGGCGGCGGTCGGCATCCGCCAGCAGCCGAACGTCTTCCTGGTTGGAGTCGTCAACGGCGGCGTGTGGAAGACCACCGACTACGGCCGGACCTGGGCCCCGATCTTCGACGACCAGCCGACGGGATCGATTGGCGCGATTGCCGTCGCGGCGTCCAATCCTGACATCATCTACGTGGGCAGCGGGGAGGGCATGCAGAGGCCCGACCTCTCCACCGGCAACGGCATCTACAAGTCCACCGATGGCGGGAAGAGCTGGGTACACCTCGGACTGAGGGACGGGCAGCAGATCACGCACATCGCGGTGGACCCTCGCGACCCGAACCGGCTGTTCGTGGCCGTCCAGGGCCACCCGTACGGCCCCAACGAAGAGCGGGGCGTGTTCCGCTCCACCGACGGCGGCAAGTCCTTCCAGAAGGTCCTCTACAAGGACCAGCACACCGGCGCCGCGGACCTCACCCTCGACCCCGACAATCCCGACATCGTCTACGCCGTCCTGTGGGAGGCGCAGCAGGGGCCGTGGGAGAACGCCGCCTGGACCGGCCCCGGCAGCGGGCTGTTCAAGTCCACCGACGGCGGCAACACCTGGAAGCCACTGACAAAGGGACTTCCGACATTTGGCGAGGGCGGCCTGGGGCGCATCGGCATCACGGTCGCGCCGAGTGACTCGAACCGGCTCTACGCAACGGTCGATGCCTCCCCTGCTCTTGCCGGCATCTACCGGTCCGACGACGCGGGCGAGTCGTGGTCGCGGGTGAATGCAGACCCTCGCGTTGTCGCGCGCCCTGCCGACGCCGCGGAGGTGCGCGTGCACCCGACGAACCCGGACATCGTCTTCGTCCCGACGATCGTCACCTGGAAGTCCGTTGACGGCGGGCGCACGTTCGTGGGTTGGCGCGGCGCGCCGGGTGGAGACGACTACCAGCGGATGTGGATCAACCCCGACAACCCGGACACCGTCCTGATGGCGGCGGACCAGGGGGCGATCGTCACGGTCAACGGCGGCCAGACGTGGAGTTCCTGGTACAACCAGCCAACGGCGCAGATCTTCCACGTCAACACCGACAACGCCTTCCCCTACCGGGTGTGCGGCGGGCAGCAGGAGAGCGGGTCGGCATGCGTGCAGAGCCGTGGCGACGATGGGCAGATCACGTTCAGGGAGTGGCGGCCGGTGGGCGTCGAGGAGTACGGGTACGCCGTCCCGGATCCGCTCGACCCGGACATCGTCTACGGGGGCAAGATCAGCCGGTACGACCGCCGCACCCACAGCGTGCAGAACATCACGCCGCGGCCGCTGCGCGGCGCGGACTACCGGGTAGTTCGAACCGCGCCGGTCGTCTTCTCCCCCGTCAACCCGCGAATCCTCTACTTCGCCTCGAACCGGTTGTGGAAGACGCTGAACGGCGGGCGCAGCTGGGTGCCAATCAGTCCCGACCTGTCCCGTCCGGCCTGGGAAGTGCCGGCCAGCGTGGGCAAGTACCGGGACACACCCTCGGCGAAGCCGACGAGACGCGGCGTGATCTACGCGGTTGCGCCCTCGCCCCTCGACGTCGCCCGCATCTGGGCGGGAACCGACGACGGCCTCATTCACGTAACGGCTGACGGCGGAGCGACATGGAAGGACGTGACGCCGCCGGCCATGAAGCCTTGGGAGAAGGTGTCCATCATGGACGCCTCGCACTTCGACCCGCTGACCGCGTACGCGGCGATCGACACGATGCGGCTCGACGACATGCGGCCACACATCTACCGAACGAGGGACGGCGGGAAGACGTGGGCGCACGTCGTCGGCGGGCTCCCCGACGGCGGGATCGTCCGGGTGGTGCGCGAGGACCCGGTCCGAAGGGGGCTGCTGTTCGCCGGAACCGAGCAGGCAGTCTACGTGTCGTTCGACGACGGCGATCACTGGCAGTCGCTGCGGATCAACATGCCCGCGACGTCCATTCGCGATCTCGTGGTCAAAGACGACGATCTCGTGGTGGGCACCCACGGCCGCAGCTTCTGGATCCTGGACGACATCACGCCGCTGCGCCAGATCGACGAGAAGTCGGTTGCCGCGGAGGCGCACCTGTTCCGGCCGCAGGAGTCGTGGCGGTGGCGGTGGAACAAGTGGACCGACACGCCGCTGCCGCCCGACGAGCCGGCGGGCCAGAACCCGCCGGACGGGGCCATCATCAACTACCACCTCGCGCGCCCGGCATCAGGACCGGTGACCCTCGAGATCCTCACCGCGGAGGGGGCCCTCGTACGGAAGTACTCCAGCGAGGATCCGCCGGAGCAGCCGGTCGAAGGGCGGAACATCCCCGACTACTGGATCCGGCCGCCACAGCAACTGAGCACCGGCGCGGGGCTGCACCGCTTCGTCTGGGACCTGCACTACCCGCCGCCGGCGGTGGAGTCGTTCTCGTACCCCATTTCCGCGGTCTACCGGAACACATGGCGCGAGCCGCGGGGACCCTGGGTGATGCCCGGCACCTACACGGTCCGCCTCACCGTGTCGGGACAGCGGCACGAGCAACCGTTGAAGGTGAAGATGGACCCGCGGGTGAAGACGCCTCTCGCCGGCCTGCAGCGCCAGTTCGCGCTGTCGAAGCAGATGTACGACTCCATCGCCGAGGTGGCACAGATGCTCCAGGAAGGTCGCGCCTCCTCGACCTCGCGCGAGACGGAACAGCAGCTCTCGCGCCTCCGGCGCGAGATGTCGTCGGTCTACGAGATCATCCAGGACGCGGACGTCTTGCCGACGACGCAGGTGCAGGAGGCGGTGGCCCAGCTGACCAGAGAACTGGCGAAGCTGAGACATTGAGGGCCTCTGGTACAGGCTCAGGATGCTGGACGCGTAGGTCGAGGCGGCCGCCCAGTTGCCGTTGCCCAGCTGGTTCCAGGTGGGCGCCTTGCCTTTCGGGAGGACCAGCGCGAAGCGCGGATCCACGCAGGGATTGTGGAGAGGGGGCGCCGTGCAGGCGTACGCCGAGGCGTCGGCGTAGGCCCGCAGGTGCTGGATCTGTGCCCGGACGCCTGTCCGCGCATCCGGGAAGGAGGCGGGGCTCGCCCCGGTTCCGGTCGCGCCGATGCCCGCAAAGTTGTTGTCCTCGGGGCGGACCAGGCCGGCGAAGCGGAACCAGCCCGTCTCGACGATAGCCTGGACGAAGGCCACGTCGCCGGTGACACCCTCCGCCGCGCCTTCTTCGACGTAGTAAGCCGCCAGAGTCTCCACCGGCACCGGCGCCCGATAGCTCCCCGTGACGGCCCCCTGCCGGCCGTTGAACCACGCTGCCAACTGCCCCGCCGTCAGCCGCGACGGGCCCATGATCGAAACCGTCAGGGCCGCCGGCTCGGGCGACGGCCCCACCGGCGACCGCGCGCGAGTCCCGCAGGCGGTTGCCACCATGGCGAGCAGCACGGCCAGGACAAAGGCTGGCAACCGCAGTGGACTGTGGACAGCGGGCAGTGGGCAGTGGATCACGGCTGTCACGCGGAGGCCGGCCGCGGGGCCCTCGATAGTCCCAGGGGCCCCGCGGCGCCGGCGTTAGCGCTCACCGATCAGCATTTTGCATTCTGCACTTTGCACTTTGCACTACTTGATGATCTCGTCCCCGCCGTCGGGCCGGGCGCGCCGTTCCCCGCGCTGCGCCTGCTCCCGCGTCAGTTCCACCATGTCGGCCCCGTCGTTCGCCTCGCCGAGGAGGTGCTTGCAGAAGTACTCGGCGCGGGTCCAGTTCCACCACTCGGTCGCTGAGCGGGTGCCGCGAGCCCGGGATGATGATCAAGTCGAAGCGCTTGTTGGCCTTGATCAGGGCGTCCACCACGCGGAAGGTGTTGGCCGGGTGCACGTTGTTGTCGATGTCGCCGTGGGCCAGCAGCAGCTTGCCCTTCAGGTTCTTGGCGATCTCCGAGTTCTTGTCGATGCGTACTCGAACTTGACCTTGCCGTCCTTGTCGGTCACTTCCTTGATGCCGTGGTGCTTCTCGCTCCAGGTGTCGTTGTAGATGTTGTTCTCGTGGTTCCCGGCGCTCGACACCGCCACCTTGAAGAAGTCGGGGTAGACCAGCATCGCGGCCGTGGACATGAAGCCGCCGCCCGAGTGCCCGTAGATGCCGACCTTGTTGATGTCGATGAAGGCTGTGCTTGCGCGCCAGCTGCTCGATGGCGGTCTTCTTGTCGGCCAGGCCGTAGTCGCGCAGGTTGCCGTAGCCGTAGTTGTGGTACCACTTGCTGCGCGCCGGCGTGCCGCCGCGGTTGCCCACCTCGATGACGATGAAGCCGAACTGCGCGAGCCAGTGCGTGTAGGGCGCCGCGCTGAACGTCTTGCTGACCGACTCGGTCTGCGGGCCCGGGTAGACGTAGGCGATGATCGGGTACTTCTTCTTCGGGTCGAAGTCGTGCGGCTTGTACATCACGCCCGCCAGGTCCGTCACGCCGTCGTCGGCCTTCACGATGAACGGCTCGGGGATACTTGTAGCCCTGCTCGAGCAGCAGGCTCACGTCGGTCGCCTCCAGGTCGAGGACCTGGTTCCCGAGGCTGTCGCGCAGCACGGACTTCGGCGCCTGGTCCACGCGGCTCGTCGTGTCCACGAACAGCCGCGCGTGATCCGGCATCGGCGCCGTGTGGTTCGCGTTGCCCGGGATCGAGGAGCTTCAGTGCCGCTGCCGTCGAGGCCCACGCGGTACAGGTGCTCGTAGTAGGGGTCCTCGCCCGCCTCGCGGGCGTTCGCCGTGACGTACAGCGTCCGCGTCTTCTCGTCCACGCCGGCGATGTTCCCGCGTGACGAACTCGCCCTTGGTCACCTGGTTCTTCAGCGTGCCGTCGATGCCGTACAGGTACCAGTGGCCCCAGCCGTCGCGCTCCGACCACCACAGGAACTCCTTCTCGCCCTCGAGGAAGCGGATCGGCTTCGTCTCGATGTACGTGTTCATCCGCTCTTCGACCAGCATCTTGACCTCGCCGGTCTTCGTGTCCACGCGGACGATGTCGAGGCGCTTGAGGTCGCGGCTCTGGCGGGTCATGAGAAACGCAGTCCGAGCCGGCCAACGCCCACTGCGGTGAAACCATGGGGTTCGGCGTGCCCTCGCGGTCCTTCCGCTCCTTGTCGGTCACGCGGCGCATCGCCACGGTCAGCCGCTGGTCCTTGAACGCGTCGCACTTCACCGGGGAGCGCTGCCTGGTCGGGACGTCGAAGATGCACATGTCCTCGAGCGGGATGTCCTCGCCGGGCATCGAGTAGCGGTAGGTCTCCAGCTTCGGCCGCGGCTGCGCCAGGGCGTCGATGACCCACAGGTCCTTGACCTTGCGCGAGTCGCGCCGCTCGGCCGTGAACTTCTTCGAGTCCTGGCTCCACATCAGGCCCGATCGGCGACACGCGCGGCTCGAACGTGTCCTTCTCCTCCTCCTTCTTCGCTTCGACCTTCTTCTGCTCGGCCTTCTTCTCCTCGGCCTTCTGCGCTTCCGTCTTCTTCTCTTCCTTCTTCTGCTCCTTGCGCAGGCGGTCCTTCTCCTCGTCGGTCATGTGGCGGCTCCACGTGTAGTGCTCCGCGCCGTCCTGCGTCAGGCGCGTCTCCACGAGGGAGGGGTCGCGGGGGTCCTTGATGGCCTTCTTCAGGTTCTCCATGTCCATCATGTAGAGGTCGAAGTTCCGCACGAACACGGCGGTCTTCTCGTCCGGCGAGACGCTGGCCCAGGACGGCCACTTCACTTCCTTGTCCTTCTCGGCCTTCGCCCGCACCTCGTCGGGGTGGACGAGCGCCAGCTTCGCGGTGGCCAGGTCGTACTCGAAGCCGGAGATTGCGCGTCGGGCCTGAGGGCGCGGCGGCGGCGCCGGGCGGCGGCGCCGCCCCTCCCGCCCCCCTGCTGCCCCTGGCCCTCGGTGGTCTCTCTTGTCCTCGCCCTTCTCCACGATGCCCGGGATCTTCGTGTCCTTCGGGACGGCCACCTCGAACTGCAGCACGGCGTCCTTCTTGATCAGCCGCACGCTGCTCAGCGGCAGGTGGCCGCTGTCGAACGGGCACGCGGACGATGTTCGTGAGCTGGGCGGCCATGTACGGCCGTGTCGAAGAGCGGCGCCTTCGTCTTCTTCACCGTGTCCACCAGCATCCAGCGGTGGCCCTTGCTGGTCGAGAACGTGTACCAGAAGCGGTCGCCGCTCGCGAACCAGTTCGGCGTCACCGACGACGCTGAACACCAGCTTGTTGTTCACCTTCGACGCGGTCCAGCGCGACGCCAGGTCGTAGTTCGGGCGGACGCGGGCCATGTCGGGAGCCTGCCCCTGCGCGCGGACCGGGGCGGAAGGCAGGATCAACGGGGCCGCCCACGCGAGGGCAACGGCCAGGGCCAAGACGACGAACGCCGATCTTCGTGGCATCGCGAACACTCCAGTCTGCGGTTACGGCTGCTGCTTCCGCGTGAACTCGCCTGCCTGCATGAGCAGCCAGACGTTGGGGTCGAGCACGACCCCTGACGGTTCCTTGTCGAGAGGGAAGGAGAAAGTCTGCTGGCGTCGGTCGAGTCGCACCGTCTCCACGCGCAGCGCCTGGCCGGGCGCGGCGGCGATGCCGAGGTCGAGCGCAGTGGCGTAGGTGGTGTCGGCCGCCTGTGCCTGGCGGATGTCTATCGTGAGAACGCCGCCGGTCCAGGACCACGTGCCGGCGAGCGTCGGCTGGCCGGGCGTGTACACCCACTGCCGGAAGAACGCCTCCAGCGGCTGGCCCGACACCTCCTCCATCACCCGCCGGAAGTCGTCGGTCAACGCGTTTCCGTCGCGGTACCGGGCGTAGTAGGTGGAGACGCCGCGCCAGAAGGCCTCGTCGCCCACCAGGCGGCGGAGCATGTGGAGGAACCACCCGCCCTTCTGGTAGCTGTTCGTGCTGAGGATGTTGTCGAGCGTCGCGGTGGCAGGCGTGACGATGGCGGACGAGGGGTTTTTCGCGAAGTAGCGGACGACGGCCTCGCGGTCCCGCTGCAGGCCGCGCGCCATCGCGTCACGGCCGGCGGTGTACTCCTGGTAGACGTGCGTGAAGTAAGTGGCAAAGCCCTCGCTCAGCCAGGTGTGATCCCAGTCGACCTCCGTGACGGAGTCGCCGAACCACTGGTGCGCGATCTCGTGGGCGAAGAGCCCTTCGTTGGTGCCCTTCCCCGTGACGACTCCCTCCCGGTAGAAGATCGTGCTGGCGTTCTCCATGCCGCCGTAGCGCGTCTTCGACTGAACGTTCGCCAGCTTCTCGTAGGGGTAAGGGCCGACGCGCCAGGAGAACAACTCCATCGCCTTGAGCGCGACGCGGAAGTCCGAGAAGCCGGCGTCGCGTTCCTGCGGGTAGACCCAGCTCTGGATGGGTGCGCCGCCCACCTGGCCGGCCATCTCCATCGCAAACCGGCCGACACCGATGACCATGCAATAGGTGGTGATGGGCACCGCTTCACGGTAGCGGGTGAGCCGGCGGTTCCCGGGGAGATTCGTGTTCTCCACGAGGAGGCCCGGCGCCACGACCTGGTAGGCATCGGGCGCGGTGATCGCGAACTCGACGCCCGCCTTGTCCGATGGGTGGTCCAGCACGGGCAGCCAGTGACGAGCCCGGTTGGGGAAGTTGTCTCCGAAGAAGACCGGCTCGCCGTGCTTGTTCGGCCCGATCAGGAGGCCATCCGCCGGAACGCCGGCGTAACGGACGGTGAGGCGGCGCTTGCTGCCCTGCGTGCCCGGCGTTCCCAGCTTCACCCGCAGCCGATCCCCGTCGTGGACGAACCCGAGGCTGCCGCTGTCGTCCGCCACCGACGACACCACCATGCCGCCCGGCGCCCCCCCCTTGGCTCCGACCAGGTCGAGGGACACCTCCGCGATCCCGTCCGCCTTGAACACGAGGTGGATGTCGGCCTCGCCCTGGACCTCCCTCGTCCTTTCTGTCAACTCCAGGCGGAACACGTAGCGCTCGACGTCGATGCCTGGCTGACGTGGATACTGGTCGGCGGCGGCTGGCCCGGCGAATGCCAGAGTCAGAATGCAGAATGCAAGGCAATGCAGAATGCCCAATGCGAAATGCAGAATGCAAGGCCGACGAGACGACAGCCGGCGGGCTCGCGGACTGGCGGCCGGGTGTGCGAGGCGCATGGGCCAGGATCGTGTCATAGGCATGGAGCGGGTTGTGCGGGGGGAGACGGGGACGTGTCGGGCGGATGCTATCGCAAGGCCGGGCAGGGGGCAAGAGCAGGGATCGGGCAGGGACCGGGCAGGGATCGGGCGTGATCTACCGCACGCTGCCCACTGCCTACTGCCTACCGCCGCCACTCCTGCAGCGGGATCCGGCCGACGAGCGCGAAGGCATGCCGGCCCTGCGGTCGGAAGACGGCCGCCTCGGACTGGTCCAGCGTGATCTCCACGCCGACGCGGTCGGCCTTGAGCACGTCGTTGTGCGAGATCAGCACAATCGTCCGGCCCGGCGACGGCGGGGTGCCGAGAAGCTGCCGCAGTTCGGTGGCCAGCGTGGGGCCCTCGCCCTCGCCCCACATGCCGACCCACGACAGCGCGCGCGTGGCCTGGAACGTCCCGAAGGCCAGGGAGGCCATCTGCGCCGCGCGGCACGCGGGGCTGGCATACACGCGCTCCACGCGGATGCCGTGGCGCACGAACGACGCGCCGATCGCCTTGGCATCTTCGACGCCCGCGGGCGTGAGCTCCGTGCCGGGCCGGCATTCGCCGGCGTTGTCCGCGATGGCAACCTCCGCCGTCGGCATCGCGCCGGCGTCACGCGCGGAGTGGCGGAAGAACAAGACGTAGCCGCCGCCCGCCACCTGGTCCACGAGGTTTCGAACGGCTTCCTGCCGAACCGTGGGGACCGGCGCCTGCGACGGGGCTGCGGGGGCAAGTCCGGCCCCGCAACCCGAGGGGATCAGCGCCGCCAACGCCAGAACAACCTTCGTGCGCGGTGCTTTCGTGAAACGGACGTGCTGTGTCATGGACATGAACTCCGACGGTTGCAGCTGAGCAAAAACAGTGCCCGAAGCGGCGCTCGCGTTCTTTCGGGCTTTTCGCCGGCGCGCCGCGCCGGCAACGTCGTCGTTTGCCCCATTCGCAACCGGATGGACACCGGTTGTCCCGAAGACTGCCCTCCGATCGCCTTGACTCGGATTGCCTTGACTCGGGATGCCGAATCCTCAATCCTGAGTCCGCCTGAACCGTGAGTCTGGATCCCGAGACCTGATTCCCTGTGAGGAACGCCATGCCGCGTTGTCCCTGGCCTGCCGCCGTTCTGCCGATGTTGGCCGCGCTCTCCGTTGCCGGCCAGACGCAGTCCCCCTCGCCGATCGTCGAAGCGCACGACGGCGACGACTACACCCGGTACGAGCTGCTGGCGCCGGAGTCCGCGCAGTTCCGGATCGTGTACGAGGTGACCGCCACGCGGCCCGGCGCCCGCTTCTACTTCAACGTGGTTCGCAAGGGCAGCGAGGCGAGCGACGAGGCCGTGTTCGACGAGGGCACCGGGCAGGCTCTTCCCTTCAAGGTGGTGTCAGGCGCCGAGGCGCGGGAGAACGGCCAGGCCCAGGCCGACCTCGACGCGCAGTACATCCAGGTCACACTGCCGCGCCCGGTACCGAAAGGCGGCGAACTGCGGCTCCGGATTCACAAGACTTACAAGGACCCGAAGTCCTACTACCGTGAGGGAGACGCGATCGTGTTCGCGCGCGGCCTGGGAATCAGGCGGAACGCCGTCGTGCTGCCGGCCGGGTACGAAGTCGTGAGCTGCAACGTGGCCTCGCAGATACTCAGCGAACCGGACGGGCGGCTGGCCGTGAGCTTCTTCCACGTCGGGGCCGGAGAGGCGCCGCTCGTGCTCAAGGCGCGTGCGCTGCCGGCTGCGCAGGCGCGGCGCGCCGCCGGCGCCGCGCCGGCGCCACGCACGGCCGCCTCGACCAGGCCGCCGGCGAGAGCCGCGGCGCCTGGCGCCGCCGCCACTCCGTCGATGTCCTCGCGTCTTTCCGAAAGAGCGCACCAGGACCGGGAGATCGTCTACTTCCTCCAGCAGCCCGACACCCACGCCTTCGCCCTCTATCACGACTACACCGAAACCCGGCCCGGCGTCGGGGCGTACTACAACGTCGTCCGTGCGGGAAGCCGCGTGTCGAACCCATCGGCCCGCTTGCTCGACACCGGAGAGGCCTTGAAGGTAGAGACATTGAAGGGGGCGGCGCTCGCTGCCGCGAAGGTGGACCCGGGCGAGCCCATAGAACCGGACACCGAGGTGGTCGTGATCAGCTTCCCACCGGTGCAGAAGGGCCAGTCCGTGCGGCTCCGCATCCTCGAGACGTACGCGGACGAAGCCCGCTACTACATGGACGGCGACGAGTTGGTCTGGGACCGCGTGCTCGGCCGTCCGCGCAACGCGGTGGTGCTGCCCGCCGGCTGGTACGTCATCGCGAGCTCGATCCCCGCCGTGGTCACCACCATCGAGGACGGCCGTGTGCGGCTGGACTTCAACAACCCGCGGCCGGACGACGTCGCGGTCCTGCTCAAAGCCAGGAAGAGGTGAGGTCTCTCACTTCATTTGACCACGAGGCTCACGAGGACCACGAAGAAAGACAACCACCAAGGGCACCAAGCTGACGGAGGCTCGCCTTCGGCGTGATCACCTTGGTGATCTTTGAGTTCTTGGTGGTTCAAGCCGTGGACACCGTGTCAGCGTGCGGCCTTCGTGTCCGTCGTGGCCTTCGTGGTTTGGTTTACTGTTCAGACCATGTGACAGCGCCCGGAGTCTAATGATGGCTATGACGCGAAGCTCGATGCTCACGGCCCTTCTCGCCACGATCCTGGCCGCTGCGCTCGCCGCTCAAGCGCCGCCGGCCGCGGGCACCGCGCAGGGGGATGCGGCTCGCCGCGTGGACGACTACCTCACCCGCCTGGTGCCGTACGGGTTCTCCGGCGCGGTGCTCGTCGCCAAGGACGGGCAGGTCGTCCTCGAGAAGGGCTACGGGCTGGCCGACCGGGAGGGCAAGCGGCCCTATACCCCGGACATGGTCTCCTGCATCGGCTCGGTCACCAAGCAGTTCACCGGCGCTGCCATCGTCGCGCTCGAGGCGCAGGGCAAGTTGAAAACGACCGACCCAATCTCGAAGTACCTCCCCGGCGTTCCCGCCGACAAGGCCGCCATCACGATCCATCACCTCCTCACACACACGGCCGGTTTCCGCGGCGACCTCGGCGGCAGCGACGAAGAGCCGATCGAGCGGGATGCGCTGGTGGCGAAGGTGCTGGCGGCGCCTCTCGCCTCGGCCCCCGGGGAGCGTTTCGAGTACTCGAACGAGGGCTTCAGCCTAGCCGGGGCCATCGTGGAGCGGGTGTCCGGACTTGGCTACGAAGCGTTCCTGCGCCAGTACCTGTTCCTGCCCGCGGGCATGAAGGACACCGGCTACCAGGCGCCCGGCTGGCCGTTGTCGCGTCTGCCGCTCGGGTACGGGATGGACGGGAAGGCGTGGGGGCGGGTCTTCAAGAACGGCTGGCTGCCGGACGGCCCGGGGTGGTATCTGCGCGCGAACGGCGGCATTCACTCGTCCCTCGGTGATCTCTACCGGTGGCACCTGGCACTCGAAACTGGAAAGGTCCTGCCCGGCGACGCAGTCAAGAAGCTGCAGACGGGTTACGCGCCGGCGCCAGGCGGCGAGCGCTACGCCTACGGCTGGGGCGTGCAGAAGACCAGGCGAGGCACGACGGTCGTCACCCACAACGGCGGCAACGGCTTCTTCTTCACCGATTTCCGCCGCTACGTGGACGAGGGCGTCGTCATCATCGCCATGAGCAACCAGCCGGTGATCCCCGCCACGCAGCTGGCGCCACGCCAACTGGAGGCGCTGGTCTTCGGGGATGCCGCCGTCGCACAGCCGCCGGTGCCCGTGGCCGTTCCACGCGAACAACGCGACGCGCTGGCAGGAACCTACAACTTCGGCGCCTCGGGAACGCTCGTCGTCCGCTCCACGCCGGACGCACTCGAAGCGGAGGCTGCCGACCCGGGCCTGTTCGGCACCTTCGGCGCGCTCACGCCGCCCGGCGGCCGGTTCGCGGCGCTCGAGACGCGCTCGATGGCGGTCCTCGAGGCTGCCGCCAAGGACGACTTCCGGCCGCTGTTCGAAGCGTTCAGCGACGACCGCCCATTCGAGGTGGTGCAGGGCAACCAGCGCCGCTTCTGGGGCGGCTGGCGAACCGAGTTCGGCGAGTTCAGGCGCCTGGAACTGCTCGGCACGGGGACCGCACAAGGCGACCCCGCCGTCACCGTCCGGCTCCACTTCGAGCGCGGCGGCCCCACGCTCCAGTTGATCTGGGGGCCACGCCGCCTCGCAGGTTTCCGGGTCATCCCGCCGGCGCCGGTGGGGCTCGTGGCCGAGTCCCCCACGTCGTGGGTCTACTACAACTACCGCGCCCCCGCACCGGTGCGCCTCCGCTTCGGTGCGCAGGGCACCCTGGAGGCCCAGACCGCCAAGGGGACCGTGAGCGGAAAGAGGCAGTAGAGAGTCCGCTCCCCACACCGCTGCCCCGATTCGGCGGTGGCGGCAGGGCTTCAGCCCTGCTCAACAGCCAGGGGCGCCGCGGCAACCGAGCGGGTACTCGGCGCCCGATGGCTTGAGGATCGACTGCACCAAGTGGACCTCGCGGACCGGGAAGGCGGGCAAGGCGGGCAGCGCCCCCTCACGGAATCGCCCCGAGCGTGACGAGGCGGAGAGGTACGGTTCCATGGCGCGGAAGAGTGCCTCTCGCTCCACCCGCCCGGCGGTCTTCGGCACCCGCGCGAGCGTGAGGTGGGCGAAGAAAGGGCGCGTCTCGGTCGGGTAGCCGAGCGGCGCCACCTGCGCTTCCACGCGTCCGGCAAGTTCGCCAAGGGCAGCGACGTCTCCCCCAAGGCCCAGCCAGATCACGGTCAGGTTGTGCGGGTACGACTCGCGGCGACGCCGGAACTCCAGCGGGCCGCCGCGACTGCCGTGGAACGCCCCGAGGGCCGCCGGGTGCAACTCGAAGGGCGCAAGCCCGCGCGCAGCCTCGTTCAGGGCGGCGCGGATGTCCTGCACCCGGCCGGCCGGCACCGGGCCAAGGAACTTCAGGGTGAGGTGCACGCCCTCCGGGCGGACCCACTTGGCGGCGCCGCGAGGCGCCTCGGCCCGCAGCATCTCGATCACCTGGTCGATCCCCGCCCGCACGGCGTCCGGCAGTTCCACGGCGATGAAGAGCCGCAGCGCCGCGGGGCCTGAAGGCTCGGATGCGTCGGTCATTTCACGGGCCCGCCGGCCGGCCTCAACACGTTGAGGTGATCGCGGAACGCGAGGCGCACCCGCACGAACTCGTCGTGCGGCACACGCAGCTCGGTCGCAACCCGCGCGATTTCGTTGTCCTCCACCGTCGAGACGCCTCCGTGCGTCGCCGCCACGGAAAACAGGCAGTGCAGCAGCCCGAGCTTCTGCTCGAGCGTCGCGACTTCACCGAACTCCCGGGCGACGAGGAAGTCCTCCGTGCCCCCGAACAACAGGTTCTGGCTCTTCGCGATCTGCACCACGACCATCGCCTGCTCCGCGGGAAGGCCGCTCCGCTCGCAGACCAGGCGTTCCATCTGCAGCGTTTCCTCCCGCGTCGTCTCGCGGTCGGCGTGCGCCACGCGCCCGAGGATGTAGGCGAAAGCCCCGATGTAGCGTGCACGCTCGGGCTCCAGCCGGTCGAGCGCATCCACGATCCGGCGGACGCTGTCCGTCCGACCCTGCGCCTCCTCTTCCTTCCCGAACCGAGCCTTCAGCCAGTCCAGCATGAGTCCCTCAATACGGGCGCTTCCCGTCCGTCACCCCGGGACGGTAGCGGCAGACCCAGACCTGTCCCCGGTCGCGGCAGATCGACGCGCCGCAACCGATCTCGGTCGTTGCGGACCACACGATCTGCACGTAGTGACCGCACTTCTTGCCGCGCGCGCAGGAGTTCCGCGCGTAAGAGTAGAACTGCGACTCCGCGCCCCAGGAGTCGACGACCATCGCCGGCGTCAGCGGGTTGAGCGCCGGTTCCCGTCCCGTTGCCTTGACCGGGCTCGCCCAGAACAGGTTCTCCCCGGCGTCGTCCGAAGAGTGCGAGAGCCGGCAGCCACGGCGCGCGAGGTTCGCAGCCCACCGGTCCGCGCCGGCTGCCAGTTGGGCGGACCACCGCACAGGCCGCACCCCGACCCGGGCCCGCCACTCGTTGTGGGCCCGCACGATCTCCGCGCGCTCCTCCGCTGAAAGGGCGAGGGACGATGCCTGCGGACCCGCGCCCGCGCACACGGCCGCCGCCGCGCACCCCACCAGCGCCATCAGCACCCGGCTTCGCATCCCGCCGCTCCCTCCCCTCGTCGGTGACACCTGCCAGATAGCCGAAACCCGGTTCCTGCAGAGAGCATAACGCACGGACACGCTTGCGGGAACGGCTCGGCCGGCGTACAATCGGGTTTCTGCCGCGGCCGCGACCGTCCCCCAGGCCGGGCCCGTCATCCTCCCGAGGCGCACTTCATGTTCAGAATCGAAGAGTCGTTCGACGCCCAGATCCTGGCCGATCAGAAGGACCGGCCGGCGGTCGTCATCACCGAACCGCTGGACGCGCGGGTCCTGGAGGCCGTCTGTTTCCTGACCCGCTACATCAGGCCGATCCTGCTCGCCAGCGAGGAGGCGGTGCGGGCGGCAGCCGCCAGCCACCTCGGGCACCTCGACCCCTCGCGGATCAACTACAGCCTGCGCGAGTGCGCGTTCGTGGACATCGCCCGCCACCCGGACCTGGTGGAGGAGTTCGCGGCGGCGTGCCTGGCCCACGAAGCGTGCCGGAAGGAAGCGCCGAACGTGGCGGCGGCGCGAAAGGCGGTGTCGGAGCCGGGCCTCTTCGGTATTCATGCCGTGCACCGCGGGCACGCCGACATGGTCGTGGGCGGGGCGGTTCACGGCCCGCGGTTCTTCTTCCGCCCCCTGCTCGGCCTCCTCGCCAATCGCCCGGTGGTCTGCGAGGTCGGGATCTTCGTCCTGCCCGACGACTTCCCGGAAGGCTATTACCCGCACAACATCGCGGTGTTCGGCGACGTGGGCGTCAATGCCGTCATGACACCCGAGGTGCTCGCGGAGGTGGCGGTGGGCACCTGCGCGGTGGCGCGCGACCTGATCCCCGAGAGCGTCCTCCCCGAGATCCGCGGCGCCATCGTCTCCTATTCTCACCGGGGGTCCGACGAGGGACCCTCGCCGGAAACCGTGCGGCGAGCGCTGCAGCTCATCCCGGACCTCCTCGCCGCCCGCGTGCGAACGAAGGAGCGGTATGCCAGCATTCGAATCACGGGCGAGGTGAAGTTCAGCGCCGCGATCTCCCGGCGCTCGGCCGAGCTGTACGGCGTCGAGGACCTCGCCGGCGGGACCAACGTCATCATCAGCCCCAACCTCGAGACCGGCAACCTGCTTTACCACCTCTACGCGGCGCGCTTCCCCACCGCGAAGAAGTTCCCGGTGCTGTTTGGGACCGCCTTCCGGGGCGTGGACCTGCCGATGGACTGCACCCCGGACGATGTGCGGCTGGCGGTGAAGGCCTCGGTGCTGCGCCTGCAGCGCGACGGGCGCTGGAACCGGACGCCGAAGGACACGTTCTTCCGGCGGCACAGGGTGCTGGTCATCAACCCCGGCTCGACCTCCACCAAGATCGCGGTGTACGAGGGGGAACGGGAAACACTGTCCGAGGAAATCCAGCACACACCGCAGGAACTGGCGCCGTTTGCCGGCCGGCGAATCACCGAGCAGTACGACCTGCGCAAGGAGGCCGTCCTGAGGGTGCTCGCGCACCACGGGCTGACGCCGGCCGACCTGGATGCAGTCTGCGGCCGCGGCGGTCTGCTTCGCCCGATGGCGCACGGCACCTACAGGGTGGACGAGGCAATCCTCGCCGACCTCCGCTCGGGCGTTGGGGGCGACCACGCGTCCAACCTGGGCGGTCTGATCGCCCACGAGCTTGCGGCCCCGGCCGGGCGCCCGGCGTTCATCGTGGACCCCGTGGTCGTGGACGAGGCGCCCGACAGGGTGAAGATCACCGGCATGAAGGCCATCCGCCGGCGGGTGATCAGCCACGCC
Source organism: uncultured Acidobacteriota bacterium (assembly GCA_963744445.1). Taxonomy (GTDB): domain Bacteria; phylum Acidobacteriota; class Vicinamibacteria; order Vicinamibacterales; family Fen-181; genus CAVUTP01. The sequence goes on along the minus strand of CAVUTP010000002.1, from coordinate 20,322 downwards.
CTGAACCAGGTGGCGTCGGCTCGGCGTTACGCCGCCGAGAGCGAGACCTTCTACGAGAACGTGAACGTCATCGTGGCGCACCTGGGCGGGGGCATCTCCGTCGGCGCCCACCGCGGCGGGCGTTACATCGACGCGAACAATGCCCTCGACGGCGAGGGCCCGTTCAGCCCCGAACGGTCTGGAAGCCTTCCGCAAGGCCAGTTCGCGGACCTATGCTTCTCGGGACGCTACACGCACACCGAGATCAAGCGCGTGATCAAGGGCGCGGGCGGCCTCGTCGATCTGCTCGGGACTTCCGATCTCCGGGAGGTCGAGCGCCGAATCGAGGCGGGCGACGCCGAAGCGGCCGAGGTGTTCGACGCGATGGCCTATCAGGTGGCCAAGGCCATCGCCGCGCTCGTCCCGGCTTTCGAGGGGGAACGCCTCGACCGCGTGATTCTGACCGGCGGCATGGTGCGGTCGACGATGCTCATGGAGCGCCTTCTGCGCTACCTCGCGGGGCTGCCGTGCGGCGTCACCGCGTACCCGGGCGAGAACGAGATGGTGGCGCTGGCGAAGGGCGCGCTGCGGGTCCTCTACGGCCGGGAAACGGCCAAATCGTACGGAGCGGCGCCTGCCTTGCACAGCTCGTAGGGCATGACCCTCGAGATGGTGTCCCCCGCCGAAGCCGAGCTGGTTCGCGACGAACGGGCGGCGCTGACGGACCTGCAGGCCGCCCTCGCCACGATCGCGGAAAGCGGCGAGCCCGGGGAGCGAATCCGCCAGGCCCTCCAGCAGCTCGACGATCTCTTCCTCCTCGTGGTGGTCGGCGAGTTCAACTCGGGCAAGAGCGCCTTCATCAACGCGCTGCTCGGGCAGCGGGTGCTCGAGGAAGGCGTCACGCCCACCACCGCGGAAATCCACCTGCTCAGGCACGGCCCCGAGTTGAAGATCGAGCCGGCCGCGCCCGGCCTGCGCATCGTGACCGCGCCGGTCGAGATGCTGCGCGACATCCACCTGGTGGACACTCCCGGTACCAACGCCGTAATCCGCGAGCACGAGGCGCTCACCAGCGACTTCGTGCCGCGCGCCGACCTCGTGCTGTTCGTGACGTCGGCAGACCGGCCGTTCACCGAGAGCGAGCGGCAGTTCCTGACCCAGATCCGGGGATGGGGGAAGAAGATCGTCTGCGTCGTCAACAAGATGGACATCCTGGCGAGCGAAGACGAGCGCGGGCAGGTCATGGCCTTCGTCTCGGAGCAGGCGGCGCGCCTCCTCGGGCGGCGCCCGGACGTGCTCGGCGTCAGCGCCCGGGCGGCCATGCGGGCGCGCCAGGGCGAACCCGCCCTCGGGCCGGCCAGCGGCTTCGAACAGCTCGAACACTACCTCGCCGACACGTTGGACGCCCCGGGGCGCCTGCAGCTCAAGCTGCTCAACCCCCTGGGCATCGGCCTCCGCCTGGCCGCCGAGCACCTCGCCCGCACGCGCGGCCGCCTCGAGCTGATCGCGGGCGACGTGCGCATGCTGGACGACGTGGACCAGGAGCTGGAGCAGTACGGCCACGATACGCGGCGCGGCGTGGCGCTGCGCATGGCGGAGATCGACAACGAGCTGCTCGAGATGGAGCGGCGCGGGCATGCCTTCTTCGAGGAGACCATCCGCATCGGCCGCGTGGTGGACCTCCTGAACAAGTCGCGCGTGCAGGAGAACTTCGCGCGCCAGGTGGTGGGCGACACCCCCGCCTCCATCGAGCGCAGGGTCAACGACCTGGTCGACTGGCTGGTGGAGGTCGAGCTGCGGGAGTGGCAGGCGATCACCACCCGCATGGCCGAGCGGCGGCGCCAGCATCGCGACCGGCTCGTCGGTGAGTCGGAGGCCAGCGGATTCCAGTCCGAACGCGCACGGTTGATGTCGGGCGTCGGCTCGCACGTGCAGCGCGTGGTGGACACCTACGACCGGAACGCGGAGGCGCGGGCACTGGCTGAGGGTGCCCGCAACGCCGTGGCCGCGGCAGCCGCAGCCGGGGCGGGAGCCGTTGGCCTCGGGACGGTCGTCACCGCGGCTGCCACGACGGCCGCCGCCGACGTGACCGGCCTGGTCATGGCCGGGCTCGTCGGGACGCTCGCGTTCTTCGTCATCCCGGCCCGGCGGCGCCGGGCCAAGGCGGAGATGCAGCAGAAGGTCACCGCCATGCGGGAACGGCTGGCCGCCTCCATTCGCGGGGAGTTCGAGCGCGAGGTCGGCCGAAGCGTGGAGCGTATGCGCGACAGTTTCGCTCCCTACGCCCGCTTCGTGCGCGGCGAGCGCGAGAAGCTGTCGGCGGCCGCTTCCACCCTGCAGCAGCTCGAGGCCCGGCTGGGGCAACTTCGCGCCCGCGTCGAACAGATCACCAAACCTTCCGGCGCCAGGCGTCGTCTAATCTGATAGCGAGAGCCAAAAAAGAGAGCTACCCATCCTCCAAAGGCCCCCTGCTGAGCCCAGGGGGCCCTTTTTTTGCCCTGCGACACCTCGTCTTCCCCTCGCGGCTGGACCGTTCCTGTATCCTGTTGGGGTGTGAAATGCGGAGCGCCAGAATGCACGATGCAGAATGGCGAAGCCACGCCTGCCCCCTCCTGAATCCTGATTCCTGAATCCCATTCCTTTCAACGTGAGCCACCGTTTCCGCGTCATCTTCGCCTTTGCCCTGGTCTACGTGTTCTGGGGTTCGACCTACCTGGGCATTCGCCTGGCCGTGGACCGGGTTCCTCCAATTCTCCTCGCCGGCGCCCGGTTCAGCATCTCGGGCTGGCTGCTGCTGCTCTTCTGTGCCATGACGGGGCGCCGGGTCCGAGTAGCCCCGGCTCACTTCTGGCGACTGGCGGCCATCGGCCTGATCCTGCTCGCCTTCTCCAACTCGGTCCTCGCCTGGGCGGAGCTCTACGTGCCGACAGGCCTCGCGGCCCTACTCGTGTCGATCGTGCCCATCTGGTTCCTGCTGATTGAGCGCTTCCTGCTGAGCGCCGGCGACCGCATCACGCCGGGCGCCGTGGGCGGGATCACGCTCGGCGTGGTCGGCATCCTGGTCTTGTTCTGGCCTCGTCTCGCCACGACCCACCCGCTGGGATGGTGGGAAACCGCGGCGGCGGCCAGCCTGCTCGTCTCCTCCTTCACCTGGGCCTTCGGCTCCGTCCTGGCCCGCCGGTGGAACCTGCCGGTCGACCCCCTCGTGGCCAGCGCCTGGGAGATGGCCGTCGCAGGCACGGCCTGCACTGCCCTGGGCCTGGCGCTCGGCCAGCACCACCGCACCACGTGGGACCCGACGCTTGCCGGCGCGGTCCTGTACCTCGTCGTCTTCGGGTCCTGGGTCGGGTACTCCGCATACATCTGGCTGCTCCGGCACGTCCCGACCGCGAAGGTCGCCACTTACGCCTACGTGAACCCGGTCGTGGCGGTCTTCCTCGGCTGGCTGGTCCTCGGCGAACCGGTGGATCGCTACCTGGTCGCCGGCGCCGCGATCATCGTGCCGGCGGTGGCGCTCGTCACCCGGGCGGAGACGCCGCCCAAGGACGGGACGCCTGTCGGCGAGGCCGGGTAGGTCACCGTACGGCATCGAGAACGTCACGTCGGCCGCCAACGGGACCCTGCTGCGGGTCGTCGGAACGGTGGAGCCCTATTCGAGCGGGTGGCCGCCGAGATGTCGGCGTCGTACCTGCTCGGGATCGAGGTGACGCCGGCGGACCGCGACGGCCGGCCGCACCAGGTGGACGTGAAGGTCACCCGGCCGGGGCTGGACGTGCGCGCCCGGCGTCTTCTGGATCGACCCGGAGAAGGGCACGGTCGTCCGGACCGTGCTCCGCCTGAAGCCGGAGCCGACGGCCGTGGAGATCCAGGTCGATCCTGCCCTCCACTCGGCCCCTGGTCCCTCGCCCCCCGCCTTCGGTCGCCAAGGCACTCGCGAGCTTCGGCGGGCGTGCTACTTGATGTTCTCGTCCGTGACCACCTGGAACCGGCGGAAGTTGGAGTAGCGCGCGAGCGACTCGAGCTTCACGCCGGGGGCCGTGTGCGTCTCCCGCATCTCGACCGGCACCCACATGCTGCCCAGCCTCTCGTTGGCGCGGTATCGCTTGCCGATCGACCAGCGAACGACCCGGCAAATGGCAGTTGCCAGGTCGCCAAGTGACGGTCGGCAGCCATGGTAACCTGTCCTGCTCGGTGGAGAGACCCATGACCCGCATCCGCCTCGTCCTCATCGTGGTCGTTGCCGTGTGCCTGGCCGGCGGGGCCGCCCGGACCCAGGAGCCGGCCGCGCCGCAGAAGCCGACGCTCTATCTCGTGTCGAACTCTCACCTCGACACGCAGTGGAACTGGACGGTGCAGGACACGATCCGCGAGCTCGTGCCTCCCACCTTCTTCGACAACTTCAAGCTCTTCGAGCGCTTCCCGTCCTACACCTTCAACTACGAAGGCGCGATCCACTACATGTGGTTCAAGGAGTACTACCCGGCCGCCTGGCCCACGCTGCAGAAGTACGTGGCCAACGGCCGCTGGCGGCTGGCCGGGTCATGGGTCAACGCGGCGGACACGCACGTCCCGTCGCCCGAGTCGCTGATGCGCCAGGCGCTCTACGGGAAGCGCTTCTACCGCCAGGAGTTCGGCAAGGTCAGCCAGGACATCTACCTGCCAGACTGCTTCGGCTTCGGCTTCGCGCTGCCCTCGATCGCGGCGCACTCCGGGTTGACGGCCTTTTCGACGCAGAAGCTGTCGTGGGGCGCGGCCCGCCCGGCGCCGTTCGCCGTTGGCCGGTGGACCGGCGTGGACGGCTCCTCGCTCGTCGCCTCCCTCCGGGCCGGCGACTACACGACGCGCCTTCGGTCCGACGTGTCCGCCGATCCGAAGTGGACGGGCGATCTGGTGGACCTGGGCGGCCGAAAGGTCGGCTTCCGGTATTTCGGCGTCGGCGACATCGGCGGCGCGCCGGACGAGGAATCCGTGCAGTGGATGGAGAAGGCGGTCGCCAACAAGTCTGGCACGGTGCAGGTCCGCAGCGTCTCGGCCGACCAGCTGGCGCGCGATCTCACCGGGGCCGAACGCGCGGCGCTCCCCGAGTACACCGGCGAGCTGCTGCTGAAGACGCACGGCGTCGGCTGCTACACCTCGCAGGCGGCGATGAAGACGTGGAACCGGCGCAACGAGCTGCTCGCCGATGCCGCCGAGCGGGCGGCCGTCGCCGCCGAGTGGCTGGGCGGCCCGGCCTACCCGCGCGACCGCCTGCGCGCGGCGTGGATCCGGTTCCTGTGGCACCAGTTCCACGACGACCTCACCGGCACCAGCATCCCGCAGGCCTACCGGTTTTCCTGGAACGACGAACTGCTCTCGCTGAACCAGTTCGCGTCGATCCTCCACGGGTCGGTGGCCTCGGTCGGCAGCGGCATGGACACCCGGCCCTTACAGGCCGGCATCCCGCTCGTGGTCTACAACCCGCTGGCGACGACCCGACGCGACTGGGTGGAAGCCACCGTCACGTTCCGCGGGCAGGCCCCGTCAGCCCTTCGCGTCGTCGACACCACCACCGGCCTGGAAGTCCCGGCGCAGGTGCTCTCGACGAGCGGATCGGCGGCGAAGCTGCTGTTCATCCCGGAGATGCCCGGCGTGGGCTTCAAGGTGTTCGAGGTGCGGCCGGGTGCCGGTGCGGGGGCGGGGCGCAATCTGAAGGTCTCGGCCAACTCGCTCGAGAACGAGCGCTACGCCGTGACGATCGACGGCAACGGCGACGTTTCGTCGATCGTCGACAAGGAGGCAGGATCCGAGCTGCTCCAGGCGCCCGTCCGGCTGGCCATGTTCGACAACTACTCCCCGTCGTGGCCCGCCTGGGAGATCCTCTGGCAGTCGGTGAGCGTGCCACCGCGCGAGCACGTGGACGGCGCGGTGGTCAGGGTAATCGAGCGCGGGCCCGCCCGCGTGGCCGTCGAAATCAGGAGGATCGCCCGGGGATCGACCTTCGTCGCAGCGCGTGCGGCTCGCCGAGGGCGGAGACCGCGTCGAGTTCGAGCACGACATCGACTGGCGCACGCCGGGAACGCTCCTCAAGGCATCGTTCCCGTTCAAGGCGGCGAACTCGACGGCGACCTACGATCTGGGCCTCGGGACCGTGGACCGGCCGAACTCGACCGCGAGCACTTACGAGGTACCCGGCCAGCAGTGGGCCGACATCACCGACGCGAGTGGCCGCTTCGGTGCGGCGATCCTCAACGACGCCAAGTACGGCTGGGACAAGCCGTCCGATCACGAGCTGCGCCTGACGCTGATCCACACCCCGATGCCGAAGAACAGCTTCGTCTACCAGAGCAGCAACGACATCGGGAGGCACCGCTTCACCTACGCCATCGCCGGGCACGCGGGCGGCTGGCGCCAGGGCCGCATCCCGGGCCGCGCGGCGCGCCTCAACCAGCCCGTGGTGGCCTTCCAGGCCGATTCGCATGCCGGGCCGCTGGGGCGCAGCCTCTCGCTGCTGGAGGTGAACGACAGCGGCGGGCAGGTGGCGGTTCGCGCCATGAAGAAGGCCGAGGACTCCGACGACATCGTCGTGCGCGTGCAGGAACTCTACGGGCAGCCCGCGGAGCGTCTCGAGATCGGACTGCCGGGAGGCATCACCGCCGCGCGGGAAATCAACGCGGCCGAGGAGCCGATCGGGCCCGCCACCGTTTCCGCCGGGCGCCTCGTCACCAGCCTCCGGGCCTACCAGCCGAGGACCTTCGCGCTCACGCCGGGTACGTCCGCCTCGCGGGTGCCGGCCGCGAGCAGCGCGACGGTAGACCTGCCGTATGACCTCGATGGCTTCTCGGCAGACACGGCGCCGGGCGATGGCGATTTCGACGGCCGGGGCGTGACGCTGCCGGCCGAGCTCGTCCCCGCGGCACTCGAGGTCAACGGCGTCGGCTTCCGGTTCGGGCCGACGGCCGCGGGAGCGCTCAACGTCGTGAGCGCGAAGGGACAGCGCATCCCGCTGCCCGGCGGCGCCCACAACCGTCTCTACATCCTTGCAACGGCCGTCGGTGGCGACACGCATGCGACCTTCGCGATCGAGCGGGCCGGCGCCGCGCCGGTGCGCACGACGATCCCGTGCAGGAATGGGCGGGCGCGATTGGGCAGTGGGACAGCCGGCTGGTGGACGACGGGCTCCTGCGAAAGGTGTTCATCCCCGACTTCAAGCGCCAGACGTGGCCGTTCGGGCAGATTGAAAGCCAGATGGTGGCGAAGTGGGAACCGGGCCAGACGCCGGCCGTGTCGCGGGCCTCGATCAGATCCGGCCGGGGTTCGTCAAGCGCGACGAGCTGGCGTGGCTTGCCTCCCATCGCCACGATCGCACGGGCAACCAGCCTTACATCCCCGGCTACGTGTTCCGATACGGCCTGGACCTGCCGAAGGGCGCCCGGGCGCTCGTCCTCCCCCGCAACGCCAGCCTCCGGGTGCTGGCGGTCTCCGTCGCCATCGAGCCGGCATCGGGCATCCGGCCGGCGGGTTCGCTCTACGCGGCGGAACTCCCGCCCCTCGATCCGGCTCGCGGCGCCCCCGGCAGACTCGAAGGACAGGCCCGGCCTTGCCGACGCGCACGGGCAGGTAGACCATGACGCAGACGCTGAGGCAGCACAAGCAGTACCTGCTGACGGGCGTGTCGTACGTGATCCCGATGATCGCGTGCGGCGGCATCCTGATCGCGTCGGCCATCGCCCTGCTGACCCTGCTGCATCCCGGCTGCGATGACCCCGGCGGGCGGGCCGGACTTCTCGCAGGCGCCGACGCTGAAGGTGGTGCTCGACATCGGCGACGCGGCGTTCAAGCTGGCGCTCCCGGTCCTCGCCGGCTTCATCGCCTACGGGATGGCCGGCAGACCCGGCCTCGTGCCCGGGCTGATTGGCGGATACCTCGCGGGCACGACCAACGCCGGCTTCCTGGGCGCCCTGCTCGTCGGCCTGATCGCCGGCCACGTGGTGAACCTGCTGAAGAAGCTGCCGGTGCACAAGGTCCTCCGGCCGATCATGCCCATCATCGTGATCCCGATTATCTCCTCGCTGGTGGTCGGCGTGGTGATGCTGAAGGTCCTGGGCGTCCCCATCGCCGGCTTCATGACGTTCCTCGGGGGCTGGCTGCAGACGATGAGCCAGGGCAACGCGGTCGTGCTGGCCGCCATCCTGGGCGCCATGATCGCGTTCGACATGGGCGGCCCGGTGAACAAGGCCGCGTTCTTCTTCGGCGCCGCGATGATCAAGGAAGGCCAATACGCGGTGATGGGCGCGTGCGCGGCCGCGATCTGCACGCCGCCCCTCGGCCTGGCGCTGGCCACGCTGGTCGGGCGGCGGCTCTGGACCGACGAGCAGCGCGAATCGGGTCTCGCCGCGCTTGGCATGGGCATGGTGGGCATCACCGAAGGCGCCATCCCGTTCGCCGCGGGCGACCCGGTCCGCGTCATCCCCTCGATCATGCTCGGCTCGATGGTGGCCGCCACCATCGCCATGCTCGGCGGCGTGGGCGATCACGCGCCGCACGGCGGACCGATCGTCCTGCCGGTCGTCGACCACCGCCTCGATGTACGTCGTCGCCATCGTGGCCGGCACCGTCGTGACCGCGCTGGCGATCAACCTCCTGAAGGCCGCGACCGAACAGGCCGGCGGCCACGGCCGAAGGAGCCCCGCGATGAAGATCGTGGCCGTCACGGCCTGCCCCACCGGCGTCGCCCACACCTACATGGCCGCCGAGCAGCTCGAGAGGGCGGCGAAGGCGCTCGGCCACAAATCAAGGTCGAGACGCAGGGCGCCATGGGCATCGAGAACGAGCTGAGCCAGGCGGACGTCGATGCGGCCGACGTCGCGATCCTCGCCGCCGACATCGCCCTCGAGCGGCCCGAGCGCTTCGACCGCATCCGGCGCGTCGAAGTGCCCGGTGCAGCTGCGCATCAAGAACCCGAGGCGGATCCTCGCGCGTATCTGAGGAGCCTGGCGCATCCGATGGCCGGTCACCACGCATTCACCTGCCCGCTGCCCAACGGCATCCACGCGCGCCCGGCGAGCGCGCTCGAGGATGTCGCCCGCCGCTTCGCGCTCCGATGTCACCCTGACCAACGAGCGGAACGGGCAGCACGCCAACGCCAAGAGCGTCCTCGGCATCGTCGGGCTCGACGTGCGGCACGGCGACCGCTGCACGCATCACCGTGAGCGGGCCGGATGAACGAGGTCGCGCTGGCCGCGCTGGCCCGCTTCCTCGACGAGCGACTTCCCCGCGTGCGATGCGCCGCTGCCCGCGGCCGGCGCCCTGCCGCGGGACGCCTTGCGGTCCCCCCGCTGCTGAGCGGACGCCGGAGCCTGCTGGCTGCAGGGCACGGCGGTGGTGCCGGGCATCGGCAGGGGACGGGTGGTCGGCGCCAGGGCGCTTCGTCATCCCGCCGGCCGTTCCCCGCCGAGGGCGTGGCAGATGCCGGCGCGGAGTTGGCGAAGCTGGACGCCGCACTGGAAGCGGTGGCCGCCCGAGTATGTCGCGAGGGCGGGCGACCGCCCCGACGCGCCCGAAGCCGGCATGCTCGAGGCCCACGCAGGCGTCGCGCGCGACCCGGAGTTCCGGGAGCGGCTTCATCGCGGCGGTCATCGCCGGCCGGATGACGGCGGCCGGGGCGATCGAGGACGTCGAGGAGTACTTCACGGTGATGCTGCTCGCCAGCGAGAGCGCCCTGCTGCGGGAGCGCGCGCTGGACGTGCGCGACGTGTGCCGCCAGATCCTGCGGGCGGTGTACGGCGACGCCGCGGGCCGCGACGAGGTGGACCTCGGGGAGCCGTCGATCTGCGTCGCGACCACGCTGACGCCCGGCCAGTTCCTCTCGATGGACCGGCGCCTGCTGCAGGGGCTCGCGCTGGCTGGACGGCGGCACCACCTCGCACACCGTCATCCTCGCGCGGTCGTTCGGGGTTCCCACGCTGGTTGGCGTGCAGGGCCTGGACCCCGAGACCCTCGAGGGCGGCGAGGCCGTGGTGGACGCCGAACCTCGGCGTGCTCTTCACCTCCGTCAGCCTCGCGGTGGATCGCGTACTACCAGCTGGAACGCCGGCGCCTCGACGCGCCGGGCGTCACGGCCTGGCGCGATTCGCGGCGGCGCCCGCCCGCACCTCGGACGGCGTGCGGCTCGAGGTGGCGGCCAACGTCGGCGTCGGCCGCCGAGGCCGAGGCGGCATTCGCGGCGGGGGCCGAGGGCATCGGCCTCTTCCGCACGGAGACGCTGTTCCTGGACCGGGACGAGCCGCCCGGCGAGGACGAACAGGTCGAGCACTACCGCCGCGCGGTCGCCGCGGCGGCCGGGCGGCGGGTCATCATCCGGACGCTCGACGTCGGCGGCGACAAGCCGCTCCCGTACCTGCGGCTGCCGCGGGAGGACAACCCGTTCCTCGGGCTACCGCGCCGTCCGCCTGTACCCCGAGTTCGAATCGCTGTTCCGGCAGCAGGTCCGCGCCCTCGTCCGCGCATCTGCTTCGGGGCCTCTGTCGGTGATGATCCCCATGGTGGGCGACCGTCGAGGAAGCGCGGTGGGTGCGCGAGATCATCGCCTCCGAACAGGCCGGCTGCGCCCGGCTGGGCCTGCCCTTCGATCCGCGCCATGCCGGTCGGCGCGATGATCGAGATCCCGTCGGCGGCGTTGATGATCGACCACCTGGCGACCGCTCTTCGACTTCTTCAGCATCGGCACCAACGACCTGCTGCAGTACTTCGCGGCCGCCGACCGCGCCAACCCGCGCGTGGCCCACCTCTACGAGCCGCTCTCGCCGGCCTTCCTCCGGCTGCTCCGCCACGTGGTCGACAGGCGCCCACGCGGCCGGGCCGCTGGGTGGGCCTCTGCGGCGAGCTGGCCGGCGACGCGCGGGCCCTGCCGCTGCTCCTGGGCCTCGGACTCGACGAGATCAGCCTGGCCGCGCCGGGCATCGCGTCCGTGAAGGCGGCGCTTGGACGCCTCTCGTCGGCAGCATGCTCGGAGCTGCTCGGCCCGCGCGGTCGGCAGCGCAACCACGGCCGGACGTGACGGCCGCCCTGGCAGGGCCGGCCTTCGCCAGCCGGTGCCGCTCCTCACGCCCGGCGCTGGTGCTCGCGCAACGCGGACTGCCGGAACAAGGCGGAGGCGATCAAGACGGCCGTCGACCTGCTCTACGTCGAAGGGCGCACGGAACGGCCGCGCGAGGTGGAAGAAGCGGTGTGGCAGCGCGAGGAGGCCTACTCGACCGGCTTCGGCCACGGGTTCGCCATGCCGCACTGCAAGTCGGACGCGGTGGAGTCCAACTCGCTCGCCATCGTGTCGCTTGCGGAACCGGTGGAGTGGGGTCGCCCGACGGCGAGCCGGTGGGCATGGTGCTGTTGCTGGCCATCCGAGAGTCGGACACCGCGGCGCCGCGCACCTGCAGGTGCTCTCCTCGCTCTCGCGGCGCCTGATGCACGAGGAGTTCCGCGCGCGCATCGCCTCGGAGGAAGACCCGGAGGCGCTCTGCCGGTTCATCGCGGCGAGATCGGGTTGGCCGGCTCCCAATCCTAGTACTCGCGTCGGTTGACGATTCGCCGCCTGCCGCGAAGGGCTTCAGCCCTGTGCAGCACCTTCCCGAACACGCTCGATCGCCCTCCGGTTCTCCTCCTCGGTGCCCACCGAGACGCGGGTCCACGAATTGAGCGGCGGGAAGGGCCGCCCGACCGCGATGCCCTGGGCGCGGCACGCCTTCTGGAACGCTCCGGCATCCCGCCGGATGTCCGCAAGCACGAAGTTGGTGTGGGACGGCGCCACCTTGAACCCCTTGCCCTCGAAGAACCCGCAGAGGAGCTCCCGTCCGTTCCGGTTGGCGAGCCGGCCGCGCTCCACGTGCTCGCGGTCGTCCAGTGCGGCAATCGCGGCGCGCTGACCGAGCATGTTCAGGGCGTTGCCGAGGCGCCAGCCGGACAGCCGCTTGAGGGTCTCCGGCCGCCCGACGACATAACCGATCCGCATCCCTGCCAGGCCGTGCATCTTCGAGAAGGTCCGGCACACGAGCACCTGCGGGTGTGCGAGCGCGAGCGGGATGGCCGTCGCGTAGGACGGGTCCTCGACGTACTCGTGGTAGGCCTCGTCGATGAGAACGATGGTCTCCGGTGAGGCCTTCATCACCCCCCGGACGAAATCGGAAACCCGGCCCTCGCCGTACACGGTGCCCGTCGGGTTGTTGGGGTTGCAGAAGAAGACGACGCCAGCCCGGTCCCTTGCGCGCTCGCCCATCACCCTGAGGTCGAGGGCAAGACCGACATCCACGGGCACCTCGTGCAGCGCGTACTTCAGGAACTGCGCGGTCCGCGTGCAGGTCTCGAATGTCGGCAGCGCCGTCACCAGCGGCCGTGCCGGGGACGCAAACGCCTCGACGACCATCCGCAGCACTTCGCCGGAACCACAGGTCGCCAGGACGTGGTCGGCGGGCACGCCGAGCAATCGGGCGATGGCGTTGGGCAAGTCATCGCCGGCGCGGTGCGGGTAGAGCGACGACTCCGCGAAGGCGGCCCGCATCGCCTCCAGCGCCTTGCTGCCGGGTCCCGCGGGGTTTTCGTTGCTGTCGAGCCGGATGAGCGGGGCCTTGCCTGGCGCCGTCGCCTGGCCGCCGGTGCCGGCCCACGCCTCGCTGCCGCGGGCACCGACCAAGGACGCCGAGATGAGCCCGGCGCTGCCGCCGCCAAGCGCGCGGATGAACGACCGGCGAGTCACTGCCATCGCGGCCTCCTGTGCGTCCCTGCTGTGTCCGACAGCAACAGTTGTAACACAGGAGAGCCGCGCCGTGGTGCACCCGGCTGAAGGTCTCGTGCGCCTCGAGCCGTGAGCCCTCTTCCCCTACCAGTGGTGGATCGTCTCCTCGGGCGCCGGAACGGGCGGCGGCTCGAACTGGCGAAGCACCCACCCGCGGATCACCTCCTGCAGCGAGGCGCCAACCGCGATCGCGATGGTGAGCGTCGCTCCGCCGAACAGGATCGTGAAGGCAATCAGCATCGTGACCCGGCCGATGCCGAGCTGCTCGAGCGCGATGGCGGCCCCGACCAGGACGACGGCCACGCGGGTGACGCCGGCCAGCAGGCGCGCCGACGGCAGGCCGGCGTTGACGGCCGCAATGAGGACGCTCCTGCCCAGGAACCTCGCGAGCACGAGGCCGCCGCCGAGCATCGTGCATGCGATGAGCAGGTGCGGCAGGTACAGCAGGAAGCGCTCGGTGAGGTCCGACGCCAGCCGGGCATCGAGCGAGTACAGCGCGAGCGTCGACGCGAACAGCATGATGATGATCTGGAGCGCGATGGCGGCCGCGTGCACGGCGCTCCTGATGCCGACCGCCTCGAGCGGCGTGTCGAGGCCGAGGCGGGCCGCATACTGGTCCAGGCTGCTGGATCTCAGGGCCCAGCGCGCGACGCGCCTCACGAGCATGCCGAGCAGGATCCCCAGCAGCAGGACAATCGCGCTCACCATCAGGTGCGGCACCACTGCCACCACGTGCTGCTCGAACTCCGTCCACGCCTGCCGGAGCACCTCTTGTATCGTGTGGCTCATCTTCCTGCCTCCTCCCATCGTCCAATCAGGTACCCCTTGCGCGCCTCGAACGCCTGCCTCAGCCTCTCGATTCGACGCATCCACCTCCGGTGCCGTGCACTCCTGGACTTCCTGAACGAAGGACGCCACGCGGCCCAGGTAGAGGGCCAACGCCGAGCGCACCAGGTGGTCGCGGTCCATGACCCGCCGGTGGTAGGCGCACGCCAGGTCGAAGATCAGCGTCACCCACAGGTCGTCGTCCAGGTGGAAGCGGCCGGGGCCAGTCGTCGCAAGCACCCGCAGGCGCTCCAGGTCCTCGGCGGCGAACACACCGTCCCACACTCCCGAGAGCTCCGTCACGGCCTGGCGGAAGCGGTCCACCATCCGGTCCACGTCCACGGCAATCGGCTCGAGACCCACGTCGAACCGGAACCCGTACACCGGCGCCTCGCAGGAGCCGTTCGACTCGCGCCAGCGGCCGGCATGGGTCTCCATCAGCGCGAACACCGTCCCGACCACCTGCACCATCATGGCGCCGAGGTCGGCGCCCGGGTCCTTGGCGTCGTGTATCTTCGCGCCGAGGAACGACTGGCAGACCTTGAACCCCTCGCAGATTGCCGTCGTCGTCATCCAGATGTCGATCCCGTAGCGCGCCACGTCGGTGTGCCACACGGGCCGTGTCAGGTAGTGCGAGACCATCCGGCCGGACAGGCCGAAGTCACCGCCGATCGGCTGTCGAACCCTCAGGCCGTAGAGCGCGCTGGTCAACGGGTAGACGATGCTGTTGGTAATCGTCCCGTCGTACTTGTGCCGCAGGTAGTACGGGGCCACGAAGTCGAAGTCGTGGGTCAGGACCGGTTCGATGAGCAGCTGCATCCACTCGGGCGTGATGCTCCGGAGGTCCGAGTCCACCACCGCGCACGCGCGCGCGCCGAGGAGCTCCGCGGCGCGGAAGATGCAGCGGAACGCGCTGCCCTTGCCCGGGATGCCCTGGTAGGGAACGGTCAGCCGGTGCACCGCCGTGAGCGGGTGCGACAACAGCAGCAACCGGCTGTCGCCGTCGTCCAGGGCCGCCTGCCGCACGACGTCCTGCGTGCCGTCCCGCGATCCGCCGTCCGAGTTCAGCACGACGCAGCGGAGGCCCGGGAAGTACTTCGCGAGCCCTGCCTGCGCGGCGCGCACGACGTGGCCGATTGGTACCGGCTGTTGTTGTAGCTCGGGATCCCGACCACGATGTCGGCGGCCCCGATGCCGGAAACGCCGGCGATGGCGTCGGCCGGCAGTACCTCGTCACGCCCCATCAGACGCAGCAGCATTCCACGCTCCGTCACGCGGCGGCCGCCGCGAGGCTGTCCTCGTGCACCGCGTCGCGCAATTGATCGAGGAAGCCCGGGATGGCCGAGGCCACGCGCTCCCAGCTGGGAATCAGCGCGGCGCCGGCGGGGTCGGCCACGTGCCGCTCGGCCGCGATGGCAAGACCGCGCCCGAACAGGGCGGTGAGCTGCTCCTCGGCGTGCCGGTCGAAGGCGAGGCTGTTGATGGCGGCGTCGGCCGCGTAACAGTCCACGGCGTCCTCGGCCCGGCGGGCGTAGGTCAGCGACAACGTCCGCAGAAGGCTGTCGCTCAGGATCACGCCCTCGGCCGCCACGGCACGCAGCAGCGCGCCCGCGACGTCCACGCACATCCGCAAAAGGCCGGTATCGGGGTCCGCCGACGCCACCTGGTGCTTGTGGTCGTAGTTCGCGCACAGCTCCGTCTGGCACACGCGCCTGGCGCCACGGTTACGGAATACCTCGGCCAGGGCACCGATCTCGAGCCCCCAGGTGCTCGGTAGCCGGTTGATGCGGGCGAGGTCGCTGCGCATCGCGAACTCCCCGGAGAGGACGTAACGGAAGCCGTCGAGAAACGAAAGGAACGGCACGTCGCCGGCCACTCGCTGCAGCGCCCGCACGAGCGGGGTCACGAACAGGCGGGTCACGCG
The DNA here is from genome assembly GCA_963744445.1 of uncultured Acidobacteriota bacterium. Classification (GTDB taxonomy): domain Bacteria; phylum Acidobacteriota; class Vicinamibacteria; order Vicinamibacterales; family Fen-181; genus CAVUTP01. The sequence continues at coordinate 4,831 of CAVUTP010000002.1, read as the reverse complement.
GCCGTTCAGCCCGTACCCCACCCTTGCGTAGTAGCCCTTCGCGAAGTCGAATCCGAGGTGGGGGTTCACCACCGGGTAGCAGAGGCGCGCGACCAGTTCGCGGCTGTAGGTGGTGATGTCGCAGTCGTGGCAGGCGATGACCTCGCACCGCCCGTCGGCCAGGACATAGCCGTAGCCAATCCAGCAGGAGCGGCCCTTGCCGTCCTGCTCGACCGGGAGGCCGTGCTCGCTCAGTTGCGCGTAGAGCGCCTGCAGCGCGGGACCGTCGTTCCACACGAAGCTGACCCGCTGCGGCAGCCTGGCGAACGCGCGGCGGGCCACCGGCAGATCGGACGGCGAGGTGCGCCCCAGGCTCACGACGATCGTGTCGATGTACCGGACGTGCCGCAATTCCTCGATGATGTGGCGGATCGCCGGCCGCGAGAACTCGCTGAACAGGCACGGGAGCACGAGGGCGATTGGGTGACGGCGCGCGTGCGCCTCGATCTCTTGCTCGAGCAGATGCAGGTTGCCTGGATCCAGCCGGTGAAGCGTTGCCACCGATCCGGCCTGGTAGAAATCGGCCATCGCTTTCCTCGCTGTGTGGGGCAGGGTTGGAGGAGCGCCGGGTTGCCGGCCGAGGTGGCAAGTGTCGTGCCGGTCGAGCTAGTTTGCGGAATTGCTGAATTTTGGCAGCCGCCTGGTCTCGCGCCCCGCTGCCAAAACGCCACGCTGCCTGAAAACCCAACTGATCCGTTTACCCAAAGTTACGCACCCCTTCTACGCGACAAGCGGCTTTCACCAGCATTTCACGCGGCGGCGATTGGGCACCGCCCTGCTAGGCTGTCTCCGCTCGCGACACTGGCTGCCGGCCGTCGGGATCGACGCGTCCGCGGCGCGCCTTGTGCCGCAGGGTCACAAGCGCGCCGCGTGGACTGTGGTACCCTCGCCCCGCTCGGGCCCGCGAGCATCGCGGCCCGGATGACATCCGGGAGCCGCTCATGACGACACGTCATCGACCGTGGGCCGCCGCGATGGGGCTGATCTCCCTCGCCTGCCTGCTGGTCACGATCCAGTTACTCGCCATCTCCGCCTCGCAGCAGGCGTCCAGTGCGCCGCGGACGCCCGAACAGGTCTACCGGGCCGCGTGCGCCACCTGCCACGGCCCCGACGGCAAGGGCGCGCCGCAGAGCCTCGTCGGGTTCGCCCTGCCGCTGCCCGACTTCACCGACTGCAGCTTCGCCACCCGCGAGCCCGACTCCGACTGGCTCGCCGTCATCCACGACGGCGGCCCGGCGCGCGCCTTCGACCCGCTGATGCCGGCCTTCGCCGAGGCGCTGTCGCGACGGTGGAGATGCGAAAGGCGCTCGCCCACGTCCGCACGTTCTGCGCCGACAAGGCCTGGCCGCGCGGCGACCTGAACCTCCCGCGGCCCTGGTCACCGAGAAGGCGTTCCCGGAAGACGAGGCCGTGTTCACGCCAGCGGTCACGACGGAGGGCGAGCACTCGGTCGTCCAACAAGCTGGTCTACGAGAAGCGCATCGGCGCGCGCAACCAGGTCGAGATCGTCGTGCCCTTCGGCTTCAAGGAGACCGACGGCGGCGGCGGCCCACGGCATCGGCGACGTGGCCTTCGGCGTTCAAGCGCGCGCTGTTCCACAGCCTCGACAGCGGGACGATCTTCAGCGTGACCGGCGAGGTCGTCCTGCCGACCGGCGACGAGAAGGACGGTTCGGGAAGGGGCACACGGTCTTCGAGCCGTTCGTCACCTTCGGCCAGCTGCTTCCCGCCGACAGCTTCGTGCAGTTCCAGGGCGGCATCGAGCTTCCCGACCGGCGACGGACGCGGCCAAGGAGGCGTTCTGGCGGACGACCGTCGGGAAGACGTTCACCCAGGGCAGGTTCGGCCGCGCCTGGTCGCCGATGGTCGAGCTGCTCGGCTTCAAGGAGCTGGAGGACGGGCAGAAGGTGAACTGGGACATCGTGCCCCAGCTGCAGGTCTCGCTCAGCACGCGGCAGCACATCCTGGCGAACGTCGGCGTGCGAATCCCGGTCAACGAGCGCGACGGCCGCAAGACGCAGGTGCTCTTCTACCTGCTGTGGGACTGGTTCGACGGCGGCCTGTTCGGGGGCTGGTAAGCGATGAAGGAGACACTCATGCGCCTGACACTGCTTGCCGCCTTCGTCGCCGTCCTGCCCGTCGCGCCGGCCCTCGCGCAGCAGGCCGCCCGCCGCCGGCCGCCGTCCGCTGTTCCGCGACGTCCGACGCCTGCATGGCCTGCCACAACGGCCTGACCGCGCCCTCGGGCGAGGACGTCTCGATCGGCGCCGACTGGCGGCCGACGATGATGGCCAACGCCGCGCGCGACCCGTACTGGCAGGCCGGCGTGCGCCGCGAGGTCACCGACCACCCGAGGCGGCCGCGGCCATCGAGGACGAGTGCTCCGCCTGCCACATGCCGATGACCCGCTACGCGGCGAAGATCGCGGGCGGGAAGGGCGAGGTCTTCGCCCACCTGCCCATCGCCATGGCGCAGACGCCCGACGCGCTGCTCGCGGCCGACGGCGTGTCGTGCACCGTGTGCCACCAGATCACCCCGGAGAAGCTCGGGACGCCGGAGAGCTTCACCGCCGGCTTCGTCGTGGACACGACGGTCGCCGCCGGGCCAGCGCCGCGGTCTTCGGCCCGTTCGACGTCGACGCCGGGCAACGCGCGGATGATGCGCTCGGCCTCCGCCTTCACGCCCACCGCGGCCGCCCACATCCAGTCGTCCGAGATGTGCGCCACGTGCCACACGCTCTTCACCCACTCGCTGGGCCCGGGCGGCAAGGTGGTGGGCGAACTGCCCGAGCAGGTGCCGTACCTCGAGTGGCGGCACAGCGCGTACCGGCAGGAGAAGAGCTGCCAGGCCTGCCACATGCCGGTCGTGACCGACCCGGTCCCGATCGCGTCGGTGCTGGGCGAGCCGCGCCAGGGCTTCTCGCGCCACGAGTTCCGCGGCGGCAACTTCTTCATGCCGCGCATGCTGAACCGTCACGCGGCGGAGCTGGGCGTGACGGCGCTCGCCGCAGGAACTGGACGCGTCGGCCCGCCGCACCGCTCGAGTACCTCGGCAGCGAGGCCGCGACGCTCTCCACTCGATCGCGTCGACGCTGGACGGCCGGCCGCCTGGTCGGCGAGGTGGCCATCGAGAACCTCGGCGGGCACAAGCTGCCGACGGCGTACCCGTCGCGGCGCGCCTGGCTGCACGTCACGGTGCGCGACGCGAGCGGGCGCCGTGGTCTTCGAGTCCGGGGCATTCGAGCGCGACGGGCGCATCCGCGGCAACGACAACGACGCCGACGCGCGCCGCGGTACGAGCCGCACTACGCGGAGATCACCGCCGACGACCAGGTGCAGGTCTACGAGGCCATCCTGGGAGACCCCGCGGGCCGCGTGACGACCGGGCCTGCTCGCGGCCGTGACGCTACCTGAAGGACAACCGGCTGCTGCCGCGCGGCTTCGACAAGCACACGGCGGACGACGACATCGCGGTGCGCGGCGAGGCGCTCAAGGACGCGGACTTCGCGCGGCGGCGGCGACCGAGTCCGGTTCGTCGTCGACCTGAGGCGCGCGCAGGGGCCCGTTCCGGGTGGAGGCCGAACTCTGGTACCAGCCGATCGGCTACCGGTGGGCGCAGAACCTGCGCGACGTGAAGGCGCCGGAGACGACGCGGTTCGTCAGGGTATTACGACGGGAGGCCGCGTGGCATCGGCGGCGTTGCTTGCCGAAGCGCGGTCGCTGACCGGTGAAGTGACAGGCCCGAAGGCCTGTCCCGACCGTTGATTCAGCGCAGCGGTGCCGGCTTCAGCCCTGCTTGGCCGACGACTTCCTGCCTGAACTGGTACACGCTGCTGTACGGCAGCATCCGGATCAGCTCCTCCAGGTTCGTCCGGCCCGCCGACAGCCGCTCCATCACGTCCTGCACCATCGAGATCGTGCTGCGGCGCGCGAGCTGGCCCGCATCTGCGTCGAAGGGCGCTCCCTTGCTGATCAGGATGACGTCCTCCTCGCTCGGCACCCACAGCTCCGCGACGCAGGTCCGGCCCCGTAGCCCGTGAAGTTGCAGCGCGCGCAGCCGGTGCCGTGGTAGAAGGCACTCTCGGGCCGGCGCGGGGAAGAACTCCTGCACGAGGTCGGTCGGCGGCTCGTACGGCTGCCGGCAGTCCGGGCACACGACGCGCACGAGCCGTTGCGAGAGGACGCCCAGCATCGACGACGCGAGCAGGTTGGCGTCCACGTTCATGTCGCGCAGCCGCGTGATGGCGGAGATCGCGTCGTTGGTGTGGAGGGTGCTGAGCAGCAGGTGCCCGGTCTGCGCCGCCCGGAACGCCATCTCCGCCGTCTCCTGGTCGCGGATCTCGCCGATCATGATGACCTCGGGGTCGTGGCGCAGGAAGGCGCGCAGGTAGCGCGCGAAGGTGTTGCCGATCCGCTCGTTCACCTCCGACTGGCTGAACTGCTCGTAGACGTACTCGATCGGGTCCTCCGCCGTGAGGATCCGGATCTCCGGGCGGTAGACGGTCATCAGCGCCGCGTACATGCGTGCTGGTCTTGCCCGAGCCCGTCGGCCCGGTAATCAGCAGGATGCCCGAGGGCCGCTGCAGGAGCTGCCGGAGCTTCGCGACGATCATCGGCGAGAACCCCAGCGCATCGATCGAGGTGGGCGCGTTCTTCCGGTCGAGGATGCGCAGCACGACGCTCTCGCCGTAGTACCCGGGAGGATCGAAATCCGGAAGTCCACGTTCACCTGCTGGCCGTCGCGGTCGACCGCGCGCGGAAGGCGCCGTCCTGCGGCCGCCGCTTCTCCGCGAT
>CAVUTP010000001.1:0-533711 GCA_963744445.1 uncultured Acidobacteriota bacterium | reverse complement strand
AGCAGCTCGTCGCGCCTCGTCGTCGCAATCTCGCACCAGATGGGGAGCGGGGGCGGTGCGGTGGGCCTGGCGCTCGCCCGGACGCTGGGCATCCGTTACGCGGACCGCGAAATCCTCGAACAGGCCGCGCGCCTGCTGGGCAAGGACGATCGCGAGCTGGAAGGGCTGGAGGAGCGGGTGGCCAGCGTGTGGGGCCGCGTGGCCTCGATCCTCGCGCTGGGCGCGCCCGAAGCGCCGTACGTGATCCCCGCCGTGCTTCCGCTCGAGGAGGAGGACCTCTTCCTGGTCGAGAGCCGGATCATCCGGGAGATCGCGAGCCGGGAAGACGCGGTCATCGTGGGCCGCGCCGCGTTCTGGCTGCTCCGGGATCATCCGGGACTCGTCACGGCGCTGATCCACGCGCCCGAGGACTGGCGCGTGGCCCAGGTGATGCGGCGGCGGGGGCTCGGGGACCAGGGCCAGGCCAAAGAGCTCGTGCGGCAGTCGGACCAGCAGCGACGCCGGTTCATCGAGTCGCTGAGCGGGGGCTCGTGGTGCGACCCGTCGCGCTACCACGTGTGCCTCGACACCGCGGCGGTCGGCCACGACGCCGCCGTCGAGCTGCTTGCCGGCCTGGCGCGCCGCAAGCAGGCCGCGCCGCAGGGGCCGGTATGAAACGCCGGGCCTGCGTCTCGCGTCTTTGAACGGGAATTCACTTGTCTTGACCACGAAGAACGGAAGGCACGAAGGCCACCAAGATCAAGTAATCTTCGTGATTTCATGAGCTTCGTGGCTTCCGTCCGTCGTCAAGCGAAGTAATGGGACTACTCTAAAGGGAGGGCCAGCCGGAGGGCCGGACGCCGCGGGCCGCACGCCCGCGCCCCACCACCTTGCTCGGGCGCCCGAGCTAGCTCGAGGGGAGTTTGCGAATTCCGCCCCGACGTGGCACACTTAAGGCTTGAGCAAAGACGATCTCATCGATATGCAGGGTACGGTTGTCGCAATCCACGGTGGTGGGTTGTACCGCGTCCAGTGCGACGCGGGCCAGGACGTTCTCGCCCAGTTGAGCGGCAAGATGCGCCGCTTCCACATCAAAGTCGTAACCGGAGACCGCGTGACGGTTGGAGTGTCGCCCTACGATCCGGGGCGCGGCTTCATCACCTTCCGCGTGCGTTGACCGTTTGAACCCACAAGATAGTTCGACTCCAGCCGAGCGGCGCCCTCGCCGTCCCCGGCGGTCGCCTGCGCCGGCGTCCGCCTCGTTTCCTGCGCCGCGCCGGCGCCGGGCCGCCCAGGCGCCCCTCGAAGTGTCGGTCGACGCCGACCACTTGCCGGTGTCCTTCGATTCCCTTGGCCTCGACCCGCGGGTGCGCAAGGGCGTGGCGGACCGCGGCTTCGCGCAGACGACCCCGATCCAGGCCGCGGTGATCCCCATTGCCCTCGAGGGCGGGGACATCATCGCGTGCGCCGAGACGGGCACGGGCAAGACCGCCGCGTTCCTGCTGCCGATCCTCGCAGCGGCTGCATCGCAGCGGCGCCGACGCACAGGCGTGCCGACAGCCGGCCGCACGACCGTGCTGGTGCTCACGCCCACGCGCGAGCTGGCCGTGCAGATCGAAGACGACATCCAGGGCTTCGCCTACCACACGCCCGTCTCCAGCGTGACGGTGTGCGGCGGGCTGCCGTCCGAGCCGCAGGAGCGCGCGCTGCAGGCCGGCGTGGACATCGTCGTCGCCACCCCCGGCCGCCTGATGGACCACCATGCGGGGAGGCGTGGCCCGCTTCGACGACCTCGAGGTCCTCGTGCTCGACGAGGCCGACCGGATGATGGACATGGGCTTCTGGCCCGACGTCACCCGCATCGTCCAGAGCCTGCCCACCGAGCGCCAGACGCTCCTGTTCTCGGCCACCATCCCGGACGAAGTGATGTCGCGGGCGCGAGAGATCGTGCGCGAATCCGCGGTTCATCGCCAGCGGCACCCGGAACGGCCCCGCCAGGACCATCACCCACGTCGTCGAGGCGCTGCCGAGCGCGCGGAAGGGCGAGTGGCTGGCGAAGTTCCTGCGGCGCGAGCGCGGGCCCGTGCTCGTGTTCGTGCGCACCAAGCGCGGCGCCGACCGCCTCGCCTCGCGAATCATCTCGGCCGGCGTCCGTGCCGCCGCGCTCCACGCCGACCGCACGCAGGCGCAACGTACGTCCGCGGTCGAGGGTCTGCGGTCAGGGCGCTACACCGCGTTGATTGCGACCGACCTCGCCGCGCGCGGCCTCGACATCGACGGCATCACCCACGTCATCAACTACGAGGTGCCGACCACGCGCGACGCGTACGTGCACCGCGTGGGGCGCACCGGGCGCGCGCAACGAGACCGGGACGGCCGTCACGCTGATGGCCCCCGAAGAGCGCCGGGCGCTCGACGCCCTCGCCCGCGACCTGGGAGTCGCCCTCGAGGAACGCGCCGCCGTCCCCGACACCGCTCCCGAAAGCCATCCGATCTCCGCATGAAGGGGCGGGGCATCCGCCCGCCCCCGAGACCCGCCTCGTAAGATTCAGCAGCCGTGCATTCCATTTGCAGGGGTTGAAGACCGGTCCGGGCTGCCGTAGCGGACGCGCGTCCGCCCGGTGGGGTATCCTCTTACGCCATGACCACGACGCACCTGTCGTTTCTCGAGCGCCTCGCCGCGCGCGAGCCTCTCCTCGGCACGATCCTCACGCTCCCGTCGCCCGAGGCCGCCGAGATCTTCGCGGGGGCCGGCTTCGACTGGCTCTTCGTCGACATGGAGCACGGGCTGCTCGACTTTTCGTCCGTGCAGCGCGTCGTCCAGGCCACCGCGGGGCGCTGCGCATGCATCGTCCGGGTGCCCTCGAACGAGGCGATCTGGATCAACAAGGCGCTCGACACCGGCGCGATCGGCGTGATCGTGCCCCACGTGGACGGGGCCGCGCAGGCACGCGCCGCCGTGCGGGCCGCGAAGTATTCCCCGGAGGGCGAGCGGAGCATCGGCGTGGCGCGGGCGCAGGCGTTCGGCCGCCGGCTCACCGACAGCATCGCGCACGCCAACCACGAGACGGTGCTCGTGGCGCAGGCCGAGCACGTCTCGGCGGCGAGATCGATCGACGAGATCGCGGCCGTGCCGGGAGTGGGGGCCATCTTTATCGGGCCGTTCGACATGTCGGCCAGCCTCGGCCACCCCGGACGCCTGGAGGAGCCGGCAGTACGCGAGGCGATCAACATGGTGCGGGACGGGTGCGCGAGACGCGAGATGCCCTGCGGCATCCTCGTGGCCGACGCGACCGCCGCCCGCGCGGCGTTCTCGGCGGGCTACTCGCTGGTGTGCGTCGCCACCGACACGCTGCTCCTCGCGCGCGTCGCGGCGGACGTCGTGAGGGCCACGCGCGAGGGCTGACAGGAAGACAACCACCAAGATCAGGCGCTCGTGCTCGCCGGCGTACCGGCGGGCGCGCGGGCGGAGAAGTGCGGGTCGCGGGGCGCAGTGCGTGGCTTGCCGCGCGGTGGGAATTCTGAGGAAGGATTCTAGTATCCTTCTTGCAGGGTCTTCCCGGTCAATTGACGCGCTGGAGGGTTCTCCATGGAGCAGCAGGCCCCCGCCCAGGCTTCGGCCAACGACGTGTACGCGAACCCGCCCGATGTCACGGAGCTCGAGCTCGAGCCCGGGCATCCCGGGCTCGGCGACGAGGGTTACATCACCCGCCGCCGCGAGTTGTTCGACATCTGTCGCGCTCACCGTCTGGCCAACCAGCCGCCGCCCCTGCTGGCGTACACCGCCGAGGAGCAGCGCATCTGGCGCGAGGTCACGCCCAAGCTCGACGAGCTGCACACGCAGTACGCCAGCTCGATCTACCTGAAGGCCAAGCGCGAGCTTCGAATCAGCGAGCAGGAGATCCCGCAGCTGCGGCACCTCAGCGCGCATCTTCGAGACGTCAGCGGGATGCACCTGGTGCCGGCCGAGGGGCCGATCCCGTACCGCACCTTCTACACTTACATCGCGGACCGCGGATTCCCCTGCACGCAGTTCATCCGCCACGGGTCCAAGCCGGAGTTCACGCCCGAGCCGGACATGATCCACGACTGCCTCGGTCACGTGCCGCCGCTGATCAACCCCGACTACGCCGCGCTGCTCACGCTGATCGGAAAGGCCGCGGTGGCAGTGGCGTCGGGCGACCAGGTGCTGGCGCTCAAGCGCCTCAGCTGGTTCTCGATCGAGTTCGGCTTGATCGAGGAAGAGGGGCAGACCAAGGTGTTCGGGGCGGGCATCCTCTCGTCCATCGGCGAGATCCCGTTCTCCCTCTCGCCGAGCGTCGAGCGCCGGCCGTTCGTCACGGACGAGGTGATAGAAACCGACTACGACCCCTCGCAGATGCAGAACCTGCTGTTCGTGATGCCCTCGCTCCCGTTCCTGCGGCAGGAGGTCGAGCGTCTCGTCCAGCGCTTCGGCGTTCCCCTGACCTGAAGCCAGCCAACCGTGGGATGGCCGCGGCCGCGCGGCCTCCCCGTTCCACGCGCCTTTTATGCCCGAGCTGCCTCAGCTGTCCGCCCAGTCACCCACCGTTTCGCTCACCCCGCAACGGGTGATGCTGGTGCTCCTGGTCACCGCCGCCGCCCTTCTCGGGGCGAGTGTGGCCGGCCAAGTGCTCAAGTACCGTTTCAACCACGACCACATCTTCGGCCTGGTGAACCTGTTCAACGTCGACGGGGAGATGAACCTGCCGACGTGGTACTCCGCGGCCACGCTGCTTCTCGCCGCCGCGCTGCTGGCGATGATCGGCAGGGTTCGGGCCATCGGCGGCTGGGCGACGCGCGTTATTGGTGGGGGCTGGCCGGGCTCTTCCTTTACGTGAGCGTGGACGAGGCGTCCTTCATTCACGAACTGCTGAACCCCGCGCTTCGCCAGACGCGAATCCTGCCCGGCCCGTTGTACTTCGGCTGGGTCATTGCCGGCATCGTGGTGACCGTCGTGGTCGGCGCGCTCTACGCGAGGTTCGTGTGGCGACTCCTCCCGGGAGTGAGGCGGCTGTTCCTCCTGGCTGCGGCCTTGTACCTCGGGGGCGCTCTCGGGGTGGAAATGATGAGCGCGGCGCACGCCTTCCGCGCCGGCACCGACAACCTGACCTACTCGGTGTGGACCAGCGTCGAGGAAGCGCTGGAGATGACCGGCGTCGCCGTGTTCATCTATGGTCTCTTGCGGCAGTTGGAGACGGACGGGCCGGTTGCGTTCCGAATTGAGAATTGAGAATTGAGAAGAACGTCGGCCGGCTGCGGGTCGCGCAACCCGGTCATCAGAGCCGTCGAGGGGCCGGCCGTCGTGCGCCACTCGGGGTTCGGTCGACCCGGGCGGCGCGCTCCTGCTTCGGACGCTGGAAGGGGAGCGCCGGCTGGTCGTCGTAGATTGGCGGCGGCAGCTCGAACATCATCTTCGGCGCGTACTGCTCGCGCGCCTCCTCGAGCTCCTCCAGGATCTCGCGGGCAAGCGACGATGGCGCCAGGACCCGCGCCATGTGACCGAACCCCAGGATCCAGGTGCGGAGCGGGATGTCGATCGAGACGCGCATGCTGAGGACGATCGTGCCATCAGGCTGCCGCGTCACCTGCTGCGTGTCGTGCCATGTGCGTTCTTCGATATAGGGCGCCAGCCGCGCACCGAAGGCGATCTCCACCAGTTGGGGCCGCCCGCTCCCGATGCCGATCGAGTGCTCGTGGGGCTCCTTCCCGGCCAGGTCCTCCACCGGGTCGAACGTCTCCTCCAGCACCCGCAGTTTCCTGATGCGCTGCACGGCGAAGGTCCGCATCTGCCCGTACGCCGGGACGTAGGCGTAGATGTAGAGGCCGCCGTTTCCCGCGGTCAGGCGGTAGGGTTCCACCTCGTAGGACTTGACCCTCCCGCTCGACAACGAGTAGTAGTCCATCCGGATCTTGCGGTGTTCGACCGCGGCCTTGACCAGCGTCTCGGGGGACGCCGCCTTGACACGTCCGGGAGCGGGCTTCGGTTCGGGCTTCCAGCAGAAGATGGCCTGGAGCTTGTCCAGGTAGTCCCGCATCTGGGGGCTGAGGGCCTTGGTGACCTTCCCGATCGCCGACGCAATGTCGGCCTCGAGGCCGGCGCCCGCGCCCTGCAGGCACACGCGGTTCATGTAGAACGCGCACAGCTCGGGGAAGGTGAAGGCCGTGTCGCGGAGGTGGCGGAACGGCCAGTCGCTCAGGCGCCAGTACTGGCACCCGTCACCCGGCTCCTGGTAGAGCGGGAAGCCCGCGCCCTCGAGTGCGGCCAGGTCCCGGTAGATCGTTCGGCCGCACACCTTGTGATCGCGCGCCAGCTTGCCGACGGTGCAGTCCCGCTGTGACGCGATCTGCTTCAGGATGTTCCACTGCCGGATGATTTCCTTGTTGCGCTCGACGGGCACGGCACCTCCCGGGCAGATGGTAACCGATATACTGAAACGATGGCTCCTGGATCCTATCCCGCCGCCCGGGCGCTGGCACCCAAGGTCCAGGCGATCTTTGCCCAGGACCTCGAGCTCGCACGGGCGCAGGGCCTCGACCACGGGGGCGTTCCGCCTGGCATCGCCGCGATCGAGGCCATCATCGACGCGGCGTTCTGGGCCAGCCTGCGGCGCGAGGAGACCTTCGTCCCGAAGATCTCGCTCGCCCTCCTGCCGCCCGAACACACGCCCCACCCCCTGCGGTTCGAACGACCGCTTCCGCTGACTCCCGCCGCGTTGGCCCGCCTGGCGCCGGCAGTCGAGCGGCCGGGCATCCACCTTGGCGTCTGGGAGATCGACGGCGCGCTGACGGTGTGGGGGACGGCCCGCAACATCCCGACGCACTGCTTCGTGGTCGAGGTGTCGGCGCCGGGCCTGCTCGTCGTCAAGCATCGGCACGCGGAGGACACCGGGAAGTTCGTCAACCTCGCGGTGCTCGAGGGTGACGAGGTGAAGGTGGTGGACCCGGGCGCCTCGCGCCTGCCGGACTGCCCCGCGCTGGTTGCGGCGCTCACGGACTTCCGGTCACCCGCGTCGTGGGTGGACCCGGTCAACGTGCTCGTGCAGCTGTCCGTTTCGATGAGGGCCCACGGGCGCGGCGGGATGCTGCTGGTCGTTTCCCCGGACAGCGATGCCTGGCACGCTTCCATCGCCGGCCCGATTTCATACGCGATGGCGCCGGCCTACGGCGAGCTGACCGGGCTGCTCGCCGAGCCCCGGGAAGAACGGCAGACGCGCCGCTGGCGGGATGGCTTCGAACGGGCGGTGACGGCGGTTGCGGGCCTGACCGCGGTGGATGGGGCCACCGTCCTCACGACCCGCTACGAGGTGCTGGCCTTCGGCGCGAAGATCACCCGCCGCCGCGGCCAACAACCCGTCTCGCACGTGGCCGTCACCGAGCCCCTCGAAGGCTGCCTGCCCATGATCGTGGATCCGTCGCAGCTTGGCGGGACCCGGCACTTCTACGCCGCGCAGTTCGTGCAGGACCAGCAGGACTCCCTCGCCCTGGTGGCCTCCCAGGACGGGCGCTTCACGGTGTTCGCATGGTCGCCGTGCGAGTCGCACGTTCACGCGCACCGGGTCGAGACGCTGTTACTCTAGATGGGAATTCACTTGCCTTCACCACGAAGAACGGAAGGCACGAAGGCCACAGAGCCCTTGTGTCTTCGTGTTCTTTTGATCTTCGTGGTTTCGTTCGTCGTCACGCGGAACGCGGCAACGCGGCGCTGCTTACCGGATCTCTTTTAGCACCGCGAGGGCGCGGTCCGCGGCCGCCTTCTGAAACGCCGCGAGTTCAGCCGGTGACGGGTTCTTCGCGAGGAGAGCCGGCACCTGGTCCAGCGTTTCGGTCTCGGCTGCCAGAAGCTTCGGCAGCCATCCGGTCCCGCCTGCGTTGTCGAGGCGCGTGAGGTCCGCGTACTCCCGGCGCTCCCGTGCCTTGAGCGGCCGCAGCAGGTCCTTCAGCCGCTGGCTCTCCAGGGAGAGCGCCGCGTGGTCCCCTTCCCAGAGGGCGGACGGCGGAGCGCCGGCCGCGACCCACAGCGGGACGGCAACGCTGCACACCGGCTCACCGAGCACCACCCACATGGTCGTGCGCCGGGGATCCTCTCCAGGCTTCACGCCGTGGACGACGATGACGCTCGCGGTGCTCGGGCGGTTGATGGTGTAGTTGGTGTGCACCCAGAAAGGGGTGCCGGCGGGGAGCTTCTTCCAGTCTTCCCGCCGCGGGTGCGCGAGGAGAGGGTGGCCCGAGATCGCGCGCCGCGACCTGCAGCACCCAGGCCGGCGTGAAGCTCCCTGGCTTGGCGGCCTCGAGGAGCGCGGTCTCGCGTTCGAAGCGCAGGTAACCGGCGCCCTGGTCGGTGGTGCCGCTGCGCGAGAAGTTGGTGTTGGCCAGGTAGTGCGGCGGCCCGGCGGACGCGTCGAGGCGCTTGAACCCGTGGTTGTGCGTCTCGAAGATCGCCGTCCCGCCCTGCGCGTCCATCACGAGGAAGTTCGCCTGGGCGCCGAGGTCCGGGCCGAGGCTTCGAGAGAGGTATTGCTCGAAGCAGGCGACCGTCTGGCAGCTCCGCAAGGCGTCGGCCATGACGACGCCTTCCAGGTCCGCCTGTTCGCCCGACTTCATCGGCAGGTTGTACGCGACCGAGTTGGCGATGGCGAACCCGGCCGCGTTGACCCCCGCCCATACCATCCGCCCGTCCGGATCGTCGGCGTTCACCACCCCGAGGTAGGGGTAGGGCCGTTCGTCCACGAACACCACCTTGTTCGAGAGCTTGTCGGTGTCGCGGTTCTTCCAGAGGATCGGCCGGCCGTCGGCCGTGGAGGGTCCGGCGAACAGTGCGGTCGTGCATTCCTGGGCGTCTCGGGCGGCCACCGCGGCCAGCCCGGCGGCGACCGCGAGCAGGGCGAGAAGAACGACAAGTAACAGTGCGCGGTGCTTCATGACCGCGGATTATGTCACTCCGCGGCCGAGGGTGTGGCCACTTTGAGCCGGCGGCCGGAGGCAGAGTCCTCGATGAGGGTGGCCAGGCGCCGCTCGCGGGTCTCCTCGCGTTTCGCGCTCGTCACCCACCACGTCGCAAGCCGGCGGTAGTACTGCGGCTGGCTGCTGAAGAACTCCCAGGCGGCGCGATTGGCTTTCAGGCGCTTCTCCTGACCGGGCGAAAACGACGCAGCCCGCTGTTCGAACGAATAGGCAGGCGATGCCTCCGTCGCGCGGCGCTCGAAGGCGGCGAGCCCTGGCGGCCGCATCAGGCCGGCGGCAATGAGCTCGTGGGCGCGCCGGATGTTCACCTGGCTCCAGTTGCTCTGCTGCGTGCGCGGCGTGAAGCGCTGCGCGTAGCTGTCTTCGTCCACGCGCCGCACCATCCCGTCGATCCAGCCGTAGCAGAGCGCCTCGTCCAGCGCCTGCGGATAGACCATGCCGCCCTTGCCCGACTTCACCTTGTAGAAGCCGACCCACAGCTCCTTCTCCGAGTCGTGGTGCTTTTCCAGCCAGGCGCGGAAGGCGGCGGGGGTCTTGAAGAACCTGGGCGTCACGGGATACAGGATAGCGTCTCGAATGCAGAATGGGGGCTTCCGTTTCTCGTGGGTATGGTTCCAGCCCTTCCACACCGAAGCTGATGTCGGCGGAGAAGTCATCCGGGCGCCCACGATCTATGCGCGGTACCCCGCCGGCCCACAGCACGAGGAGAACCACGCGTGGCTCCTGCAGGCCGTCGAGGGCCGGAGCAAACGCGAGGTGCAGAACTTGATCGCGGGCCTCACACCGCGACCCGATGTGCGGACCTCCCTTCGCAAACTGAGCGCGCCGCCCACGGCGGCCGTCGTGCCGACCGCAGAGGATCGTAGAATCGCGGTCGTCACGTCTGCTCCCATCACGGACGCGGCCGGCGCGCGACTCCCGACAGGAGCGCCGCCCGCAGTCCAGGAGTTGACCGCCGCGGTATCTGCCGTCCCGTCGCTCCCGCTCCTCTCCAGGGCCCAGGCGGCGGCGTCTGACGCCTCGCTCGGCGCAGCGCTTCCCTCGATCAAGGCCAGTCAGGCGTTGCCGCATTGCCCGCCTGCGCCTCCGCCCACACCGCCGGCGCCGCGGCCCGCCGAGATTCGGCCGCTGGCTCCCGCCCGCTACAGCCTGCGCGTCACAATCTCCGAGGAGACGTATGGGAAGTTGCGACAGGCACAGGACCTCCTCAGACACAACGTGCCCGATGGCGATCCGGCCGCCATCAGGAAAGGCGCCACCGCAACGGCGGGATACCACGTTCCGGGGGGAATCGTAGGGGCGGCCGGCGCTGTTGGCATCTCGCATCAGCGCGGTGACCTCGGGCCATCTACTGTCTTGACGATTGAATGAACGCGGCGACGGTTCGGGCGTCAACGGGTTGCTGGATTCGGCGGCGCGACGTCTCGATCACGGCCGACATCGCCTGCGCAGCAGATCGATGTCTTGGCCGGCAGTGGAGAGGCCGACCGCGTTGAGAAGGAGGCTATGTTGCCGACAGTCTTATGACGGTGGTTCTTGTGAGAATCCTAGCAGCCAACATGGCGTCGCCGGAGCCCACGTGAACCCGGGCTTGCAGCCGGCGGCCTGGCGTGACAGGCTTGCAGGATGTCTTCCCCGCAGGAACGCGCGCGTGAGCTTGCCGTCGCCCAGAACTTCGGACCCGAAGCGCTCGACCTGAACAAGCAGCTCGTCTCGTCCAACCCGGGCGACCTCGCCTCCCGCACCCGCCTGGCTCGCTGTCTGCTGGAAGCGGGCCGCGTGGAAGAGGCCGAGGCTGCATACCGCGAGGTGCTGCGCTTCGACCCGAAGAGCCGCATCGCGGCGAACGGTATCGAGGCCATCCAGCAACAGCGCAGGCGGGCGGAGTTGAGCGCCATGGGCCTCCAGGAAGCGCCCACCGTGTCGCGCGCGCCGCGCCGGGCCGCCAAGCCGTCCGGGCCTCGCCCCGTCGAATCCGCCCGCGGCCAGCTTGCGCGGGCAGTCCGTGCCGCAGGTGTTCAACGGGTTCCAGCGCCGCGACTTCGCGGAATTGCAGCTCTGCCCGAAAGGCGAGATCCAGGAGCGCTTCGCTCCGCGGGTGGTGGACCTCATCCGGCGGGTGAACGCGCTGGACTCGAGTCGCGAGATCGCCGGCGTGCGCGAACCGGGCCGCCGTCAGTTGTTCCGCCTGGGCCGGGCCGACGTGCACGCGCTCGCGGGTCACTGGTTTGTCTTCAACCTCGGCGGTCGCTGGGAGCCGCAGTTCAACATCGGCATGTACGGCGGCGTTCAGAAGGGTGGCGACTGGCTGCGGATCGGCGTGGGCTTCAACCTCACCGAACGCGGCAACGACCCGGATCCCGCAGCCGGCCTGCGCCTCGCGCGCGACCACTTCCGCCGCTTCCAGGCCATCCTCGGGTCGCCGAAACGCAGCCTCTTCCTGGGCTGGATGATCAAGGAGAACGGCCTCATCCAGCACGACGACGGTGCCGGCCCGCGGTTGGACCTGGCCGAGGCGTCCCGCGCCCTCGAAGTCATCCTCCATGCCGAGCCCACGCGCACGGAGTGGGTGTTCTTCGGCAAGTGGCTGTCACCCGACCGCGAGCAGGACGTCGCCGTCCTCGCAGACCCTGTCTCGCTCGTACGGACCATCGATCGAGCCTTCATCGGTCTGCTGCCGCTCTGGCGTGCCATGTGGAATGAGTAAGGTCTCGCCTGGCTGCGGCGGGAGTGCTACAGTGACCTGAGGCTTTCCACCAAAGCGCGTCCGCCCGGCGCCACCGGGCCCAGGGCAACCTGACCCGACGGTGACACGGGCGGGGGAGGGTGTCATGAAGGACCAGGATGATCGCCCGGCCGCGCCCGTAACCCCGGGCACCCCCGACGAGCGCAACGACTCGCCCCGACCCGACAGCAAGGTCGCCGAGAACTACCGCGAGTGGGCTGAGGCGGAGCGCGAGGAAGCCCGCCGCCTGGAGCGCTACCAGAAGCGCAGTTCGACGAACACCGAGGTGCCGCGAGGCACCGGCCAGGGCGAGCCGCCCTCCGAGAAGTAGCGAACGGCACAAGCCCTTGCGTCCCGCACCCTGCCTCGCCAGGTCCTGGTGGCGTCCGCCATCCAGGCAGCGTCGAACCACGTGTGATCGCCGGACTTTGAGGCCGGACCCCATCTGGGGTAGAAATGTCCTGAACCTGGTTGCGCGACACGCCCGGCGTTGTCGTGGCGCCTGTCTTCCTGCCCCCCTCATCACCCGTGGCCGCCCAGGAGGGCCCGTGGACATCAAGCGTGCCGTCATTGACCTTGCCCCCGCCCCGATCGTCCGCTTCTTCGCAGCCCCCTATGTCGCCGGCAAGGGCATCGAGAGCGGCGTCAAGAAAGCCGACGAAATCTGGAATGCCCGCAAGCTCCACGCGACCGTGGATCTGCTCGGCGAGGAAGTGTTCAAGCGGGAGGACGTCGAGGCGACCGTCGCGCTGTACTTCCGGATGGTCGACGCGCTCGCCGGCCGGCCGTACGCCAGCATCTCCCTCAAGCCGACGCAGTTGGGCATCCACGAGAGCGAGGCCTACTGCCTCGACAACATCCGGAAGGTCCTCGCGTACGCGGCCGCGCAGCGCCTCCACGTGACCGTGGACATGGAGGATCGGCATTTCACCGACGTCACGCTGCGCCTGTTCAAGGCGCTCCGGGACGAGTTCGACAACGTCGGGACCGTCCTCCAGACGCGGCTGTTCCGCACCCCGAACGACATCGCCTCGCTCCACGCGAAGTCCTGCAGGGTTCGGATCTGCATCGGGATCTACAACGAGCCGCGCGAGGTCGCCTACCAGGACAAGGCGACGATGAAGGTCCGGCTGTTCGAGCAGGTGCAGCAGCTGCTCGACAAGGGCCACTATCCCGAGATCGCCACGCACGACGAGCCGCTGGTCCACCGCTGCCTCGAGTACCTCGACAAGCGCGGCTGCCCGAAGAACGCCTACGAGTTCCAGATGCTGCTCGGGGTGCCGAGGCAGGAGATCCAGGATCAGATCGTGCGCGACGGCCGGGTGATGCGCCTCTACGTGCCGTTCGCCGAGGAGTGGCAGTACGCGATCGCGTACTGCAAGCGGCGCATGGCGGCCAACCCGATGATGGGCGCGTACGTGCTGAAGAACCTGTTCCGGTCGTAGCCCGGATTCACTGTCTTGACCACGAAGAAACGGAAGGCACGAAGGCCACAAAGCAAGCGAAGCGAATACTGGGGCTAACCGAGTGGCCGCACCTGGATGATGTACTCTTGCACCGGCACGCCGCCGGCCAGGTGCTCCTGGATGATCCGCTCGAGCACGGGCGGGTCGCATCCGCGGTACCACACGCCCTCGGGATAGACGACGGCGATAGGTCCGCCCTCGCAGATGCGGAGGCAGTTGGCCTTCGTCCGCAGAACACCGCCCTGCTCGGACAGTCCCAGCTCCTTGAGCCGCCGTTTCAGGTACTCCCACGCCGCGAGGCCCCGCTCGCGGTCGCAGCACTTGGGCGTTGTCTGGTCGCAGCAGAGGAAAACGTGCCGGCGTGCCGTCGTGACGCCCACGGCAGCCGCCTTCGCACGCAGCGTTTCGGGCCCCGTCGTTTCTTCAGCCATCGGTCGGCCTCCACGTGCGCTCAGTTTACCCCTGTGCGGCCTCCAGCCTTGACCTTCCCTGTCACAGGCGAAGGCTACCGTTCAAGCATCGGCACTGGCTCCCGAGATGTCCCCGGCGCGCGGTGATACCATGCGAGGCCCTATGAGCACGGACCCCTTCGTTGCGCAGCTCGCCAGCCTCTGCCGTTTGGAGCCGACCCGCGCCAAGTGGGTGATCGTGCCGTCCCACGCGGTCGGCCGAACCCTGGGCGAGCGGCTCGCCGTGGAGGGGGGCGACTGGGTGAACGTGAGGTTCGCGACGCCGTTCAGCCTCGCCCTCCAAACCGCCGCGCCTCAGCTCCTCCACCAAGGCCTTGACCCGCTGCCCGACGGCCTGGGCCCCAGCCTGGTGATGCGGCTGCTGATGGAGATGCCCGAGGACGCTCCTGCTTACTTCAAGCCGCTTGCGGAGCAGCCGCGCATGGGCGGCGCGCTCTGGGCCGCCCTTCGAGAGCTGCGCCTGGCCGGCATCTCGCCGGCAGCCCTTCCGCGCGACGCCTTCGAGGACGAGCGCAAGTACTTGGAGCTGTGCGCGCTCCTCACGTCGTACGAGCAGCACCTGGCCGCCAGCCGACAAGCGGACGCCGCAGACGTCTACCGCGCCGCGGCCGCGCACGCGGGGCAGTGTCCTGTCGGCCCACACGATGTCCTCGTCGAGTTGCCTGCCCTGTCCACGACGCCCCCACTGGTCCGCGCGTTTCTCGACGCACTGCCCGGACACCGGCTGGCGCCCGCCGTTCCGCTCATCCCTGGTCTCGAAACGCCTCGCCGTTCGGGCGGCCGCGGCGGAGACGTACACGAGGCCGCATCGTGGCTGGCGTTCCTGCTCGCGCCAGGCCAGGCGCCTCCGCGCGCCGCCGGTCAGCACCTCGAGCTCTTCCACGCCGCCGGCCGCGAAGCAGAGGTCGAAGCGGTTCTCCGCCGCATCCTGTCCTCCTCGCCGCCCATCCCGCTCGACGCGGTCGAAATCGCGTGCGCCGCGCGGGACGCCGCCCCCTCTTCTGGGAGAAGGCGCAGCGCCTCGAACTGCCCGTCACCGTGGAGCAGGGCGTGCCGGTCACCGCCACCAGGCCGGCCCGTGCGCTCCTCGGCCTCTGCGACTGGATGGACTCGAATTTCACCGCGAACGGCCTCCGCCGCCTCTTGCAGTCGGCGCGACATCCACATCGGTTTCCCGGATGGTTCCGGCGGCGGCCGGGCGGCGCGCATCCTCGCCAAGTCCGGCGCGACGTGGGGACGGGAGACCTACGGGCAGTCCCTCGCCGCCCTCGCAGCGCGCGACCGTGCGTGGGCCGACGACGACGAGGAACTGGACGAGGAGGAGCGGAAGGACCGGCGCGCCAGGGCCGAGCAAACGGACTTCTTGTGCGGCTGGACGGGAGAGCTCCTCGGCCTGGTGCCGGTTCCTGGCGAGGACGGCCGAGTGCGGCTTTCCGACGTGGTCTCCGGCCTCTCCACGTTGGTGGAGAGCCGTGTCACGCCGGGCGGACCGCTCGACGCGGCGGCCCTCGCAGCGATCGCCGACGCCCTGGCGGGCCTGCTCGCGCTGGGCTCGTTTCAGTGCCCGATGCGCCAGGCGCTGGCGTTCGTTCGCGACGCCGTGGAGCGCCTCGTCGTCGGCGGGTCGCGCCCGCGGCCAGGCCACCTGCACGTCTCGTCCCTTGCGTCCGCCGGCTACGCCGGCCGGCCCTTCACCTTCATCGTCGGCCTGGAGGAGGGCGCGGCCTTCCCGTCGCTCCTCGAAGATCCGGTCCTGCTCGATGTCGAGCGCGGACAGATCTCGGACGCGCTCCCGACATCTCACGACCGGCTCGAGGAGTCGGTCCACGCGGTCGTCTCCCGGTTGGCGGTCCTGCCGCTGTCCCAAAACCCGGCGCACGGCGGCGTGTGCGCCGAGCTACTCGTGCCGCGACCTGCGCGACGGGCGCGAGACTGCTCCCGTCCTGGCTGATGCTGCAGGTGCTACGGCTCGAGAAGGGCAACCTGGATCTGACCTACGAGCAGCTGCGGGAAGAGCTCGGCACGCCGGGGACTCTCGTTGCGCCGGCACCCGCAGGCAGGCGCTGACGGACGCGCATGGTGGCTGGCATCGCTGCGGAAGCCGGCGAAGGGGGGCGACGCGGTGTTCGAGGCGTTCCCCTCGCTTGGCCGCCGGCCGCGCGGCCGCGGCCGCCAGCGACGCCCGACGAGTTCACGGAGTGGGATGGCTTCGTGCGCGCCGCCCGGGCGCTGCTCGACCCCCGCGTCTCGGGCGAAGCCGGTGTCCGTCACGCGTCTCGAGCGGCTGGTCCTTTGCCCGTTCCGCTATTTCGTGGAGCACGGCCTCGGTCTCGAGGTAGTGGAGGAGGATCCCGGACCGCGACGAGTGGCTCGACGCGCTGCAGAGGGGCGCCGTCCTCCACGAGATCTTCGCCAGCTTGTGCCGCGAGGCGCACGCGGGCGGGCGCCGCCTCAATCCCCGCAGCGACGCGTTCCGGGCACGTCAGCTCGCAGACGAAACGCTGGCCTCGCTGCGCGCGGAGTGTCCCCCGCCCTCGGAGGTCGTGTTCGACCGTGAACGCGGGGAGCTGCTTCGCGACGTGGAGTTGTTCCTCGAGTTCGAAGCAAAGCGAACGGACAGCGAGCCGGTCGCCTTCGAGGTGTCCTTCGGCCACGACGATCGGCGGCGAAGAACCGCTTGCGCAGCCGAGACCCGATCAAGATCACCCTCGGCAAGGGTGAGAGCTTTCTGCTGCGCGGGACCATCGACCGGATCGATCGCCTCCCGGACGGCAGCTACGAGGTGATCGACTACAAGACCGGCAAATACAATCGCGACAAGTGGCAGGGCACGTTCCGCGGCGGGGCCATGCTGCAGCACGCCCTCTACGGGGTCGCGGCGGCCTCGCTGCTTCGACGCCTCGAGCCCAAGCCGCTCGTGGCGCGCGGCGTCTACGAGTTCCCCTCGGCGAGGGGAGGCGGCGAGCGCGTGGAGATTCCGCCTGCCCAGCCACGGCGACCCTCGTCGCGCGTCCTCTCGGACCTTTTCGACGTGATGTCCGGCGGCGCCTTCGTGCCCGCCGACGCGGAGAAGGAGTGCCGCTACTGCGACTTCTCGCGGGCCTGCGGCATATGCCGGTTGGGCAGGCCGATGCCAAGCTCGGAACCAGGAACACCGTCCTGGATGCCGTACCGGAGGCTGAGAGCCATGAGTAAGCGTAGCTCCGACCGCCGGCCGTCGCGGCCGCCCTCAGCTGATCGAGCAGCGCCTGGACCTGAACATCCTCGTCGAGGCGGGCGCGGGTTCGGGCAAGACGCACAGCCTCGCCAGGCGCATGGCCGCAGGCATCGTCTCCGGCCGGTACGAGGTGGAGCACCTTGCGGCGGTGACCTTCACGCGAAAGGCGGCGGCCGAGTTGCGCGGCCGGTTCCAGCTGGCACTCGAGAAGCGGCTGCGCGCCGCCTATGGCGACGAGCGCGTGTCCGGATCCAACGGGCGCTGGCAACCTGGAGCACCTTTTCGCGGGCACCATCCACTCCTTCTGCGCGCATCTGCTCCGCGAGCGGCCGGTCGAGGCCGGCGTCGCCCCGGGCTTCACCGAGCTCGAGGAGCTGGAGGATGAGGAGTCGGAAGCGTCGCCTGGCGCGATTACCTCTCGCGCCTGCGGGGAGAACGTTCGCCGCTCCTTCACGAGCTCCAGCGGGCGCGGGTGAGCGCGAAGGACCTGGACCGGGCCTTCGGAGTCGTCTGCACGTTCGACGAGGTGGAGTTCCCGCCAGGCGACGCCGGGGCAGCCGGACGTCCAGGCTGCACGGAAGGCGCCGACGTGTTCTGGAACGGCTGCAGTCGCTGATGCCCAAGCCGGCCGCCCCGACACCAAGTGCGACACGCTCGAAAGGGCGCGCAAGTTCCGAGGCCTGATCCGGGCGCGAGTACCGGGCGGCCGGCCGACCTCGTCGAGGCGCTGCGCTGCTGGGAGAAGCCGCCCGACGTCACGATGAAGTGGTGGGCCGAGGACACCCACGGGCAGCGCGTGTTCGCGCGAAGGTCGAGAAGCTGGTAGCGAGTTCCAGCGAACGTTACCGCCTGCCGTACCTGTCGGCGCCTGGCGCCAGTACGTGTATCGCCTGGCCATGACGCTGCTGTCGGGCGCGCGGGAGTTCGGCGCGGGAGAACGGCGCCGGCCCTGGGCTCAACTACGGCGACCTGCTGCCGGCAGCCGCGGCGTTGCTTCGCAACAACCCCAGCGTCGGGCGGCCCTGCAGCGGAAGTACCGTGGCTGCTGGTTGACGAGTTCCAGGACACGGACCCCATCCAGGCCGAGGTGATGTTGCTGCTGGCAGCGGACGAGGACTGCGGCGACGGCGTGGCCGAAATGGAGATCGACGCGTACGCCCTCCGCCTTCGCCCGGGCGCTCTCTTCGTCGTCGGCGATCCGAAGCAGTCCATCTACCGGTTCAGGCGGGCCGACATCGACGTCTACAACCGGGTGCGCGAGGCCATCCAGAGGAGCGGCGGGGAAGTGGTATCGCTGACGACCTCGTTTCAGCGCCAGGCCGTCTCTGTGCGCAGTGGAACAACGAGGTGTTCTCGCGGCTTCTGCCGGCCGAAGCGACTCCGCACCAGGCAGCGTTCAAGCCGCTCGATGCCGACCCGGACTGGAAGCCGCAGCGGCCTTCGGCGAAGGGAGAACGCGGTCTCCGGACGGTCACCGTGCCGGAAGACGTGGCGCGGGGGCGGGTGCGCATGGGCGCCGACGCGGAGATCATCGCGCGGTACATCCGTGCGGAGGTGGACTCGACGGCCGCCGACTGGGCCACTTCCTCGTGCTGACTCGGAAGAAGAAGCACCTTCACGCTACGCGGCCGCGTTGCAGGCGACGCGGGTTCCAATGGAGGTGACTGGCGCCGGCGCGTTTGGCGGGTCGCCCGTGGTGCGGGCGCTGGTCGGCCTGTTGCGGGCCCTGGGGGATCCCGCGTGATGCGTTGGCAGTCGTCGGCGTGCTGCGGGGACCGCTGTTCGGCATCAGTGACGGCAGCTGTTCGAGCACCGCCAGGCAGGCGGCTACTTCAGATTCTCCGCCGCTCGACAGGCATGAAGTCGCCGGACAGGAAACAACCGTCACCGGTGGCGGAGGCTCTCGAACGCCTGGGGGCGTTCCTCCGCCTCACGCGCACGCTGCCCCTGGCCGCGGCCGTCGAACGAATCGTCGAGGACACCGGGTTTCCTCGCGCTTGCCGCGAGCGCCGAGGGTGCGGGCCCGGCCCCCGCTGGCGACGTGCTCCACGCCGTTGACCTGGTTCGGGCGGTGGCGGAAGACGGCGGCAGCCTGGCGGACACCGCGCGGCGCGTTGGAGCAGGCGGCCGCATCCCCCGAAGTGGAATCGGTGCCGTTGGAGCCGGGCCAGCGAACGTGGTACGGGTGATGAACCTGCACAAGGCGAAAGGTCTGGAGGCACGCAGTCGTCTTCCTCGCGGACCCTCTCGGCGCGCCGAAGAAGTCCGCCGACGTCCGCATCGTTCGGGAGGGCGCTGCGGCGCGCTGGCTATCTCGCGTTGCGCAAAGACGTGGGCGAATGGGAGCCGAGCTGGTCGCGCACCCGGAGGGGTGGGAGGTGCACGAGGCGGCCGAGATGGCCTACGTCCAGGCGGAAGAGGCGCGGCTGCTGTATGTCGCGGCCACGAGGGCCCGCGAACTGCTCGTGGTGTCACGGTGGGAGAAGGACGCCAAGGGCCGTCCCTGGGAGGCGTTGGACGAGTTCCTGGAAGGCGTTCCCGAACTGGCGGTCCGAGCCGCGAAAGCGGTCCCGGAGGCCGGGAAGGTCGACCTCTCGGCGGCAGCGCGGGCGGAGGCCGCGGAGGCGCGCGCGAGACGCCATGAGCTGGCACGTCGGCCGTCGTGGGACGCGACGTCGGTAACGGGGACAGACCTGGAAGGGGAGAAGGCGGCGGAGGGGATGGCGAAGGGCGGAAAGTCGGAGGACGGCAAGGCCACGGGCGGGAAGGTCTCCGGCTCATCGTCGGAGACGGCGCCGCGCGCGGATGCCGGGCCTGGGTGGGGCTCACTCGTGCACGGGCTCCTCGAGTATGCGGGTCGCCACGCGGACGCCACTCGCATGGACTTCGAACGCCTGGCCCGCTGGTTGGCGGTAGACGCGCCGGAGTTGATTGCCGTCGCCGGCGATGCGGTCGATTTGGTCGAGCAAGTCATCCAGGCGCCGTTCTGGAAGGACGTCAAGGCCGGCGGTGAAGCTCTCGTCGAGGTTCCGTTCGCTGTGCGCCTGAGGGTCGGGGAGTCGCTCGGCGGGGCCGCCGCCGGTTCAGTGCCTGCCATCCTGCACGGCATCATCGACCTGGTGCATCGAGCGGGCGAAGGCTGGCGAATCCTCGACTACAAGACCGACGTCGGAGTGGACGATGCCACGCTCATTGCACGACATGGGGGGCAGCTCGCCACTTACCGAGCCGTTTGGGAGCGGACCACTGGCAACAAGGTGACCGACAGCGCCATCGTCGCCCTCCGCTCACTGCGCATCGTCAGCATTGAGAAGACGGGGCGGGGGCGCGACGAGACTCAAAGCTGCGCCAGCTCCTCGAACGTCTCCGGGCCGACGTCGTAGGCCTGCGCGAACCCCGCCACGTAACGGCCGCTGCCAAAGACGAGCCGGTAGAGGCTGAAGTCGCCGAGCGCGAGCGTCATCTCGGCCGACGGCAGGCGCGCCACGAAGACCTGGCTGGCCTGCTCGAAGGCGTCCGTGTCGCGCGAGAGCCGTTCCACCGTGGCCTGCAGCGTCAGACGCGAGACCTGGAGCGGATCGACGTCGGCCGTGTCCGGCTCGTGGATCAGCAACCCCACCTTCGCGTCCTGCTGAAGCGCCCGGGAGTGCTTCGCCAGGGTCGAGGCCTGCACGTAGACGGCGCGGTAGTCGGGGGCGACGGCGAACGGAAGCAGGCTGGCCGCCGGCTCGCCGTCGATCGTCGCCGCCAGGCACAGTACCCGGCGCGTGGTCAGCATCTCGCGGATCGCCGTCAGCACCCCTCGGTCCATGGACGTGTCCTCCACTCGGTTGGTTCTGTCAGCCGGGCCGTCAGGGCATTCTGCCACAGCTGCCCACGCCGTGGCGTTCTCACCCGCCGTCTAGAACCGCACGACGAGCCCCGCCTGTGCGTTGAGAAAGACGGGCTCGAAGCGGAACGTGCTGATGCTCTCGGCGAGCTCGGGCACCAACGGCAACGGGTCGTCCACCGCGAAGCGCAGCTCGTAGTCGCCGAAGTAGAACAGGCGGGCCTCGGCGACGAACGCGAACCTGCCGCCCCCCACCCGGATCCCGACTCCCGCGTTCACGCCCCATCGGTCGCCTGCCTGGTCGGGCGTGGCGACCAGCGTGACCTGTGGATCGAAGGTGGGCAGCACCGGCTGGCCGTTGATTTGGATGTCGAGCGGCACCGAACCGGTCACCTCGATGTCGGGCAGGTAGCTGAGACCGCCGGACACGATGAGGCCAATCGGTCCGGGTGTCCTCAGGCGGAGGTTGGCCGAGACGAGGTTCAGACGCTTGACGTCCAGCCGGCCGTTCCCAATCGTCAGGCTTGCCGTGAGATCCTCGAATGGGGGCTGCGTCGCCCGGAGATTGTAGCGAGCGCCCGTCACGTCGAAGCCGACGCTCGTGGCGTCGAGCCGGCCCTCGATGGCGAGCACCCCGAATTCGAGCGCCACCGCGACCCCGAACACCGGCCCCCCGTCGGTTCGCAGCTCGAGTGTGCCGTTGGGCGTGATCTCCACGCCAGGCAACGTCGGCGCTCCCGGCGCCCGCAACACCAGCTGGCCGTCGAGGACCGGAAACGCCGCCCCCGCGAACACGGTCACATCGAGGTGCTGCGCGGCGCCGGGGGAGGGCGCGGCGAGCGCGAGACACGCGAGGCACGCCAGGACGAGCGGCTTCCGCATCGATTCCTCCACGACCCGAGCTGTGCAAGAACCCGACCCGGCCGCCCGGCCGGGGGACACGCCCGGCCGGGAGCGATCGGAAAGGCCCTTATGGTGGCATAATCCAAGAATGACCCGACAACTCAACCTTTGCTCCCTGGCGGGCCTGTGCGTTCTCTCGGCATCCCTCGTTGCCGCGCAGCCCCCCGCCTCCCCGCAGGCCACGGCGCCGGCCGCCGCCCAGGACCCGGCCGCCGATCTCCTCAAGCAGGCGCAGCAACAGCTGCGCGAGGGGAACCATGAAGTCGCGCTCGGCACCCTGCGTGACGTCATCGCCAAGGCTCCAGCCGGTTCCGCGACGTCGGCGACCGCGCACGTCCAGACCGGCGTGGTCCTCGACCTGATGGGCCGGTACGACGAGGCGCGCACCTACATCGCCAAGGCGATCGACGCCACCCAGAAGCCGGAGGACAAGGCGAGAGCGCAGCGCGCCATGGCGATGTCCTACGCGTTCCAGGGCAACTGCGCGGGCGCCGCGAAGTTCGAAGCGCCGCTGTACGAGTCCTACCTTGCCGCAAAGGACTTCTTCATGGCCGGCGAGATTGCCAACGAGCTCGCGCGGGTCTGCCTCGAGTCGGGCAGTACCGACGAGGCGGCCACCTGGTATCGGCGCGGCTACGAGGCCGGGCTCAAGGAGCCGGATATCACGCCGGCCCGCAAGGACCTCTGGGAGTTCCGCCTCGAGCACGCGCAGGCGCGAATCGCCGCCCGCAAGGGCCAGGCCTCCGAGGCGCAGAAGCACGTTACGGCGGCCAAGGCCGCCTTCGACAAGGGCACGAACCCGGAACAGGCGCAGTTCGTCCCCTACCTGGTCGGCTACGTCGCGTTCTACGGGGGCGATCACCAGACCGCGATTGCCGAGCTGTCCAAGGGGAACCAGAACGACCCGTTCATCCTCAGCCTGCTCGCGCAGGCTTACGAGAAGCAGGGCGACAAGGCCAAGGCGGAAGAGCACTACCGCAAGGTGCTGGCCTCGAACGCGCACAACCCGACGAACGCGTTTGCGCGGCCGCTGGCCAAGCAGAAGCTCGGGATCAAGTAGCCCGCGTCACACGCTGCTGGCCACGGCCAGGAGCTTCACAGGAGGTGCATGATGGCGCTTGCCGACAAGTACGGGGACGTGTTGAGCCTTTCCCAGCAAATCGGGGTGAAGAACGGCAACTGGAAGGAAGAGGGCGGCAAGATCAAGATGTGGGGCACCACCGAGTACCAGCTCGACGCCAACCGCATCTGGGACAAGATCAAGGAGCACCCGGGCTGGGAGAACGAGGTGCAGGTCGACATCAAGGCGGAGCGGTCGGACGTCTTCGGCGTGTACGAGGTGAAGTCCGGCGACAGCCTCTCGAAGATCTCCAAGCAGATCTACGGCGACGCGAACCGTTACAACGAGATCTTCAAGGCGAACACCGATCAGCTGAGCGACCCGAACAAGATCCAGCCGGGACAGAAGCTGAAGATCCCCAAGCCGTAAACGGTAACTTGGCGACGGCGGCGTCTAGGCTTGTTTCCTGACGACCCACGTCGTCATGCATCGTTGATCCTGCACCACGGTCGTCTTGATGGGATCCAGCAGTTCCCCCCCGAGGTCGCGCGTGGTGTCGAGCAGCATCCGTTCGTCCACCAGGTAACGCTCGGTGCCGTCGGGTAAGACGTACCGGCGGCCACCGAGCGGCCGCATTCGCGCCTCCATCCCGATCGACGACGCCAGGCGGCAGAAGAGGATCCCGCCAGGCTTGATCGCCCGCCACGTGCCCCCGAGCATGGCAGCGAAGTGCGCGTCGTCCCTCGCGAAGTGGAGGACGGCGCTGCTCAGGACGACATCGGCGAAGCCGTCGGGGAACGACATGGCTTCCACGGGTTCCACGCGGAAGTTGTCGGCGGCGAGGTGCGGCGCAAGCGCCGCCGCCAGCGTCCTCAGCGTGGAGATCGAGGCACGCGACACGTCCGTCGCGTAGACCTGGTAGCCGTTGCGGAGCAGGAACACGAGGTTCCGGCCGTCCCCGCACCCCGCATCCAGGACCGCGCAGCGGCGAGCGATGCGGCCGCGAAGGAGCTGGTCGAAGAGGTAGATGTCGATACGGCCGAACTCCGCCGCGAGATCCATGCTTCAAGTCTAGCGCCTCGTGCAGCTTGGCCGCTATCGCACGGGCACGACCTCCGGGCACGCCTGGCGCCGCGGCGTCTCGCCGGGCGGAACCGCCCGCACCTCCATGTGCTGCACGGTCGGCGGCATGGTGGGCGCCAGGGTCACCTCGGCCCGCGCGCGGCCGCGCTCGCACTGCAGCAGCCACTCGCCCCGCAGCGCGTTCTCGACGAACTCGAAGCGGTCGTCGGCGCGGCACGATCCCAGCTGCGCGCGCAGCCGCTCGAACTCACCCCGGCGCCGGTCCTTCGAACGGTCGAGGAACAGGTTGACGGCCGCGATCCGCTCCGCCAGCCCATCGTCCCACGCGGTCGCGAGCGTGCTCACGGCGTCCTTGGCCGCGAGCAGCGCGGGGGACGGTTGAATGACACGAGGCTGCAGCCCGCCCGTCTTGGCCAGGAGAGCGAACGCCTCGTCGGCAACGCCGTTCCATCCGGTGTAGGTGCGGCTGCCGAACGCGATGAAGCCCACGCCGTACTCGGGCAGCCACCGCATGAGCGAACCGAACCCTGGCAGTCCGCCGCTATGCGACACCACGTGACCGAATTGGCATGTCTGCGAGATGCGCAGGCCGAACCCGTAGCCGCCCGCGTTGAGGCGCGCGCCGCCGGCGGCGTCGCGGCCGACGGCTGCGGGCTGCGGGCGCCACACCTGCTGCATCTCTCGAAGCGATGCGCGGCGGATCGGTGCCGTCTCCGCGCCGTCCCTCGACGGCCAGGCGTCGAGGAAGGCGGCCACGTAGCGTGAAAGGTCCTTGATGGACGTCAGCATCCCGCCCATCGAGCCGAACGCCCCGTCCGGCAGCGGCGGCTCTTCCTTCCACCGCTCGTCCTCCCACCTGTAGCCATGCGCCAGGCGGCCGGGCGGCACCTCGGACGGCCTCGAGGGTCGTCGAGGTCATGCCGAGAGGACGAAGGACGCGCTGCGAGACGTATTGCCTGGTACGGCATGCCCGAGACGCGCACCACGATGCGGCCGAGGATGGCAAACCCCAGGTTCGAGTACTCGTAGGCGAGACCGGGCGAATTGGAGAAGGGAATTCCGCGCTTCATCATCGCGGAGAACTCCTCTTCGGTGGCCGCGAGCTGCTGGTCGCCCCACGGGTTGTCCTCGGGGAACCCGGCGGCGTGCGAGAGCAGGTGCCGAACCGTGACCCGGGGTGAGTCGCTCGTCGGATACGTCAGGCCCTTCAGTTCCGGCACGTAGCGCTCGGCCGGGTCGTCCAGCGACAGCTTGCCTTCGTCCCGGAGGGCGAGGATGGCCATCGCGGTGAAGCTCTTGGTCATCGACGCGATGCGGAAAACCGTGTCGCCGTCCACGGGCGCGTCGTCACCTGCCCGTCGCGTGCCCGCCACGCCGAGATGCGCGAGTTCACCATCGACGACGATCGCCCACGCGGCGCCGGGCACATGGCCGGCGGACACGAATTGCTGCGCCGCCCGATCGATCTCGGCAAACGCCCCTGCAAGCTTCTGGCGTCTGGCAGGGTCGGTGAAGCGCGGCGCTTCGGCCTTGAAGCTCGGGGCCGCTGCTGCCGGCTGCCCGGCCTGGCCGTGCCCGCGTTCGCGTTCCTCCGTCCGTGCGTCGTCGCCTGGCTCCGTCGCCACACCTCGTGCGAGCACGAGCGCGACCGCGAGGACCGAAACGGCCGTGACCGGATGAATACGCATGAGCCAACTCCTACGCGCTCTAGACGAGATTCACTTGTCTTGACCACGAAGAACGGAAGGCACGAAGGCGTCCAAGCTTTTTTGGGCGAAGCGAGTTCCACTAGCGTCCCCGCGTTTTCGCCGGTGGCGCGGGCTTCTCGATGATCGTCATGCTGCCGGCTTTCTCGGCCGCACGGAAGAAGGCCAGGACGCGTTCGAGCGGCACCGGCCCGAACTCGGCGCTGATCGCCCCGCGGATGTCCAGGATGCTCCTCGCGCCGTCCGTCATCGAGCGTGCCTCGCTGGCGTAGTAGCCAGTCAGTGTCGGCGTTCCGCCGGCCGGACCCCCGGCGCTGCCGGGCCCGCCGGGTCCACCCGCTGGCCTCGTGGCACCGCCCGCAGCAGGCTTGAAAGCGGGGACCAGCCGCGACGCCGCCTCTTCCTCGGCGGTGAGGGCGAGAGGCAGCAAGGCCACGGCGTCGAGTGCCTCGGCGCGCCCCTGGTATGCCGCCTCGACGCGCTTGCGATCGACCGCCTCGCCGGCGGCCATCGCGGTGGCGATGGCCGCAACGCGCCCCGCGAGCCGGCTGTTGCCGGCCGCCACCGCCGCGGCCGATTTCACCTGTTCCGTTTCCCGCCAGTACGCCCAACGGACGATGTTCAGGGCCTCTTTGCAGGCCGACTGCAACGCTTCGGGTGACGAGGCGTCCGCGATCATCATCATGGCGTTCGCCAGGTACTCCCCAATCCGCCGCTGACCGAACGCGGCACTCAGGCTCGCGAGTGTGGGGGCGTCCGCCGGCGTGGCCGAGGCGAGCACGTGGGCGATCGACAGGCCGATGAACGCCATCCGCTTCATCTGCGTCGCGTCGAGCACCGCCGGGGCGTCCTCGCTGGTGTGATAGGCGATGTCGGGCCAGTTGTCGAACGAGATGGCCGGGATTCGGGGGCTGTAATCGACGAACGGTTGGTTGTCGGTCGCTCCGTAGAACTTGTCCACCGCGAACCGGAACGGGTCCTGCGATCCGCGGGGATCGATCATCGGGTTCTGGAACGCGTACGCGATCCGGCGGTTGTGCACTTTCTCGCGGTTGGTGTCGCCGACCCACTCGGTGAACTGCGCCCCGACGTCGTTCACGAAGCTCGGCAGGCTGAACGGCGTGAAGCTCAGGTTTGCACTGTTCTTGTGGAGCGTCTGGTTCGCGCCGACCATGTCCATGTTGATCGCCGCGAGCATCCGCACGGCCTCGTCGCGATGCTCGCGCAGGTAGGCCATCGTTCCCGAGATCTCCGGCACCCAGAGGAAACGCACCGTCCGTCTCGGCCGCGGAAGCGTCCCGGCCTTCACGAGCGCCACCCACGCCCGCCCGACCTCGAGCTGCACGGCCACGCCGCTCGTGTTGTCGTTCGCACCTTGCTTGGTGGCGCCCTCGAAGAGGTGCGCGACGAACACGACTTCGTCCTTTGCGGCCGGCGGGACCGAGCCGTCTCCCGGGATGGTGGCGGTGACAATCGGCAACTGCATCGGGTACTGCGTCGCACGGACCTTGACCCGCAGCCGGACAGGGCCCCGGTCGAGCAGGTCGATCAGCTGCATGCCCATCCGGTGAGACAGGTTGAATCCCCACCAGGCCTGCCGCGAGAGGCCGTTCTTCTCGCCGTCCGGCGGGAACGCTCCGATGCTGCCCCAGGCGATCTGGTCGGGTCGGTCCACCGGCTTTCCGCTTGACACGCCGTAGCTGAGCGCTCCCACCGCGCCGAACCGCGTCACGGCGAGCCGGTGAATGCTGCCGAGGCTGCCCCAACCGACGACCACCTTGCCCTTGACGTCCTTCCCGGCGTAGTCGGCCTCCCGATCGCCTCGGCCGACGAAGACGAGATCGGCGCTCGCGTCGGCGGAGAGCGAGTTGGCAGCAAGCGTGGCGGCGACGTCGCGATAGCGTGTGAGGACGCGCCGCGAAGCGGCAGGCTCCTCAATCCACACCTCGCCCTCCTCGCCATCCCATTGCGGACGGGGTTCTCCCGACGGGCGCAGGATGGCGACCTCCGAGAGGCCGGCATCGCGCGCGAGCGCGGCCACGACCTCGGCCTCTCGCGGGAACCCCGTCCCGTACTCGGCCGGCTTGCGGTCCCGCTCGTAACCGGCGATGTCCAGCACGTGGTTCATCGCCTGGGCGCCGGACACCTCGTTGGCAATGGCGGCCAGAATGCGGGCCGGCAGCAAGGTCTGCCGGTCGTACTGCTCCTGCGCCGAGGGCCGGAACACGGCGGTCGCGATAACGGCGGCGCAGCCCAGGACCGCCAGGCGGGTTCGTGTGGTCATCCAGGGTCTCCTTGTGGACGCTCGAGGCGGGAGGCGTCGGACGTGGCGCCTATCTTACTGCTGTTCATCCCGGGGGCGGTCAGCGCCGCCGGCGAACCAAGCGTCGCCGGCTTTCGTCAATTACCGTCAAGGGTGTCGCCTCGACCGGCTTCAAGGAGTCCGCAGACCCTGAGGGAGTTCAACCATGCCGACGATGCGCGTGCGCGAGACCGTGTGGGAGCCGCCGAGCCCCCACCATCTGCTGGAGAAGGCCCGCAAGGGCTGGACGCTCGTCGCGCTCGAGTGGGAGCGCGAGATGAGCCCCGACGAGGCGACCTCCATGGGGCTGGCTGCGACGTGCCGTTCGGGCTGCGCATTGCCGGCAACTCCCTCACGCTCGAGGAGGACCCACAGGAACGGGTCATCCTCACGGCGATGCTCGACCTGCTCGTGCAGGACGACCTGCGGTTCTCGGAGATCGCGAACGCGCTCAACGAGAAGGGCTACCGCCGGCGCGGCGGCGGGAAGTGGACGCAGAGCGCCGTGTTCGAGATGCTGCCGCGGCTGGTGGAAGTGGCGCCGACCATCCTCAAGAGCGAGCAATGGGAGGCGCTGAAGGCAAAACTGTAAGCGCTTTCTTGTATCGAATCCGTACAAAGCCTTACACGATCCGTCGGGGAATAGTCCAGCTCATGGACGAGCCTGCGAATTGTCGTTTGTTTTCAGCCGATTTCAAACCCGGCCGCGCCGCCTCAACCGCTTCTTTTGTTTTCAGTAACTTGACCCGCTGACCACCCAGCGGTGGCCGAGACCCGTGGAACGGTTGAGCCGCTGACTCAACCGCTGGCGAATGCCTTGCATTGTCCGGCTTCGTTCTCATCCGGCGTCCGGCGCCCTCATTTTCGGCCCGGCGAGCTTGCGTTCAGGACCCTCGTCGTGCGGTGCACTGTCATAGCGGGCGCCTGTCTGGTGTGCCCGCCGCCGCTCTCGCAAGCTCGATCCCGTTGACTGGATCCTCGCGCGTCCGTGCGGGTTTCCGTTGTACGTCCGTTCACCACGCCGCCCGGAGGCTCTGTGTCTTCGGTACGCGGCGTCGCGCACGGTGTCCGGCGCCAGGCGCCGGCCCGTGAGATGGAGTCTCGATGCGCACACTGATGCTGCTCAGGTCGGCCGCGTCGCGTCGCAGCCTGATCGTCCTTACCGCGCTGCTGCCTTCTGTTGCTCTCGCCGTGATGCTCGCGTTGCCGTCGGAGCCCGACGCGACGCCGGCGAAGGCCCCGTCCGGATCGGTCACAACCACCCAGGCCGCGAACTCGGACAACGGCATCGGTCAGACGAGGGCGGCGGCCATCGCGAATCGCACGGAAGGCTCCCGCGATGCGAAGCAGGCCACGCCGGCAGTTGTCGAAGCGGTGCGACGGGACAAGCCGCCCGCGGTGTCGCGTGCGGCCGCGCGCGAGCGTTCGGTGTTGAACCGCCTGCTCGCGCCGGGGCGGTTCGCGTACCACGAGATCGTGCGCCGTGCTGCCGCACGTTACCGCGTCGAGCACCGCCTCGTCATGGCCATCATCGCATCCGAATCGGGCGGCAACCCCGAGGCGATCTCGCCGGCCGGCGCGATCGGGCTGATGCAGCTGATGCCCGAGACCGCCGAACGGCTTGGCGTCGATCCGTGGGACCCGGAGCAGAACGTGGACGGCGCCGTACGCTACCTGGCCAAGCAACTCTCGACGTTCGATTCGGTGGACCTCTCGCTCGTCGCGTACAACGCGGGTCCGGGATTCGCGGAGAAGTACCGCCGCGGCCACGTGGAACTGGGTGCCGAGACGCGGGCCTTCCTGACACGCGTGGGACACATGCTGCAGTAGGCCGTGGGCCCCCGGAGTGTTCGCGTCGGCCATCGAGGGCGTCGTTTCACCGCAAGCGCTCGGCGACCCTCTTCGAATCCTCCACGAACCGCTCCGTCTCCCTTCGCCTCGTCTCGTCGGCGGCCGATAGCTCCTTTCCGGATTGCCCGCGAGTCTCCCTCACCACGCACTTGCGGCCGGCAAAGGCCGCGCGAGGGCCGCGCCAGGCGGGTCTGTTGCGCCCATGCGGGCCTGTTGCGCCATGCGGGCCTTGACATGCCGGTCCGGCGGTGCGATGGTCGCCTCTCAAAACCAGGAGCGCAGAATGCCGAATGCATCAACCTCGGCAAACGCCGGCCTCAGCCCGGCGCGCGGCCTCGCCGGCCTGGGGATGCTCACGGTCCTCACGGCGGTCGTGCTCTTCGGCATGGCTGGTACCGTGAGGTGGCCCTTCGCCTGGGCGTATCTGGCGCTGACCGTGGCGTTCCTCGTGTTGTACGCCGGGGTCATGCTCCGGCTGCATCCCGATCTCATCGCCGAGCGCAAGCACCCGCCGGCCGACGCGAAGGCCTGGGACAGGCCGTTCGTCGCGATCCTCGGGGTCGCCGGCCCAACGGCGATGCTCCTCTTGTGCGGCCTCGACTACCGCCTCGGGTGGAGCCAGTCTATCGGGCCGCGAGCCTCGTTCGCGGGCCTGCTGATCCTGGCTGCGGGCGGCGCGCTGTCGACCTGGGCCGTCGCGTCGAACCGCTTCTTCTCGGCGGTGGTGCGCATCCAGCGCGACCGCGGCCACCACGTCGTGGACTCCGGCCCGTACCGTTTCGTCAGGCATCCGAGCTACGTCGGCTCGATTCTCCACCTCGTGGGTACGAGCCTGGCTCTCGCGTCGTGGCCCGGGTTGGGACTCGGCCTGCTGCTGGCCGTCCTGTTCGTCGTCCGCACGGCACTCGAAGACACCACCCTCCTGGCCGAGTTGGAGGGGTACGCCGACTACGCCCGCCGCGTGCGGTTCAGACTCGTGCCGGGCGTCTGGTAGAGAAGGCAAGAATGCAGAATGCAGAATGCACAATGCAAAATGCACGATGAAGGCCGGACGGCGACCCGGCCTTCGTGCTCTGCGTCCTGTGCCTTGAGGCGAAAGCGTTAGATCAAGGGCCGGTCGAGGTAGGCGAGTAGCAGCGCCAGCGCCACGACCGGGAGGGCTGCTGCTGCGAGCAGCACGGCGACGACCAGCGTGACGAAGACGTAATCGGCCCGCGATGCGGGCCGGCCTTCCCGCACGTGTCTGTCCAGGAGCGTCACGTTCCGGAGGTTGGCCTTCCAGGCGACGTCGAACAGATCCCCAATCAGGGGTATCGCGCCCACGAGCAGGTCTACGAGCGAGTTGAGGACCATCCGCGCGATGACGATCCGCGGGAGGCCCATCCGGGCGGCCTGCAGGACGATGACGACGGAGAAGAGGCCCGCGACGGCGTCGCCCGCCCCGGGAACCAGGCCAACGAGGGCATCGAGGCCGAAGCGGATTTGCGTGCCGGGGATCCGGAACGCGGCGTCGAGAAGCCCGGCCCACCGTTGGAGGGCCTGGACCCGGCGCCGTTCGGCATTGACTGGCAGGGGCGGCACGACGATCTTCTTTCATCGTTCCTGCCAAGCCGTCCGGGGGGCGCGTGCGTGGCCTCAGCGTGACCCGCCTGACGGCCGACTCCTGACTCTTGACTCCCTGATTCCTGACTCCTGATACGCTTTGGGGCATGCGAATCGCCCTGACGCTGGTCCTCGCCTCTACCCTTGCCTGCGCCCACGCCACCGGAGGCGCGCGCTCGACTCCGGCTCAACCGCCCGAGACGCAAGACGGCTGCAGCCCCGGACATGCGCTGGTGAACGCGACGCTGTGGGTGCAGAGCTCGGCCGAGTACCGGGCAGGCGCGCTCCAGGCCTATGCGGCCGCCCGCAGCGCGCTCGATGCGGCCCTCGCCGATCCTTCCTGGGTCGGGGCAACCGAGGAATCGGGAACCGAGCGGTCGCAGCCTCCGGCCATCGTCCTCGACCTCGACGAGACGGCGATCGACAACACCGCGTACGAGGCCCGGATGATCACTCGCGGGATCGTCTACGACCTGCCCAGCTGGAACCAGTGGGTGAGCGAGGCGGCCGCGAAGGCCGTCCCCGGCGCGGCCGAGTTCCTGGCCTACGCCAAGAGCCGGGGCGTCACGCCCTTCTACGTGACGAACCGGGAGGCGCGCGAGGAGGCAGGCACCCGGCGCAACCTCGAGGCGCTCGGGTTTCCGCTTGGCGCGGACCCGGAGCGGCCGACGCTGCTCGCTACGCGGGTTGCGGCCGGAGTGGACGAGCAGCGACAAGTCGCCGCGGCGTGCGTGGGTTGCCTCGTCGTACCGTCTGCTGCTGCTGCTCGGCGACGACCTGAACGACTTCGCAAACACTCGGGACATGTCGGTGGCAGACCGCGCCGCGCTCGTGGATCGGATGGCGTCATGGTGGGGCACGCGGTGGATCATCGTCCCGAACCCCATGTACGGCTCCTTCGAGCGGGCGGTGACCGCCGGCGCGAAGTCCCCGTGCCAGGAACTGCAGAAGAAGATCGACGCGTTGCGCGACAAGTAGATCTGACGCCTCCGCCTTCCGACAGCGGACCGGGGTGCCACGCGTTGGCGCGTGGTCCGTCCGGAGCGTGAAGCCGGAGCGCGCGACACATCGGTTGGTGTAAGATCCTGGCGTTCGCCCCCGCCCTGCGCTGCCCGGACCCTCCGGTCTTCCCCCCCGCAGCCCTTCA
Source organism: uncultured Acidobacteriota bacterium (assembly GCA_963744445.1). Lineage (GTDB taxonomy): Bacteria > Acidobacteriota > Vicinamibacteria > Vicinamibacterales > Fen-181 > CAVUTP01. Next base: position 501,390 of record CAVUTP010000001.1, on the reverse strand, counting down.
AGGAGAATGCCGAATGCGTCGCCGTCTGGTCCTGCTCTGTCTCTGCCTGCTGCTCGCCCCCTCCGCCCTCCGCGCCCAGGACGCTGGCGGAAACGACCCGGCCTGGGCGTTTTACACGCGCGCCGTCATGACGGGCGTGTCGGATTCGTCCGAGCCCCAAGGCTACAAGGTCTACAGCGCGTTCGGGATGGAGGCCGGCCTGACCCGCCTGCTGGGTCACAACCTGGCCCTCGGGTGGACATTCGGGACCGAGTCGCGCGAGGTGGAGTTCACCGGGGACGAAGTGGGCAAGGTGAACCTCGGCTCGATCGAAGTGCTCCCCGTCACGATGCTGCTGCAGTTCCGGCCGCGATCTCGGCGGCCGGTTTCATCCCTACGTGGGAGGAGGCGCTCAGTTCACCGTGTTCTGGGAGAAGAGCGGGGCGCTGGACTCGACGGACCTGACGCCGGAGATTGGGCCGGTGCTGCAGGCCGGCTTCGACCTCGACATCTCGCCTCGAATGGTGTTCAACGTGGAGTTCCGGGCCGCGCGCCTGGAAACGGACCTGGAGGGAGAAGGTCAGAAGATCGCGACCATCAGCCTCCACCCCTCGACGCTCGGCGTGGGAATCGGGTTCCGGTTCTGAAGCGTGAAGCCCGCGGCGGCCGCCGCCACCATTGCCGGACCGAAAGGCCGCACCCCGAACAGCAACGCCTGCATCACCCGCTCCTTGATGAGCTCCCGTCGATGACCTCGCCGGTCGTGCTACCTTGAAAGCAGGCAAGCACAACCACAACCGCGAGGAACGAGCATGTCCCCAGCCCGACGCCCCTTCGTCCGCCACATCGTCCCATTTCTGCTCGTGCCGGTGCTGGCAGGCGTGGCCGGCGCCGCGGCGCTGGCACAGTCCGCGCTGCCATCACCGGCGCTGCTGGTGGTGAACAAGGCCGAGAACTCGCTGGCCGTGATGGACCCTGCCGCCGGCAAGGCCGTCAAGCAGATCCCCACCGGCGACGGCCCTCACGAGGTGGCGTTGTCGCCCGACGGCCGCACGGCGTACGTCACCAACTACGGCGCGCAGACGCCCGGCAGCAGCCTGTCGGTGATCGACATCGCCACCGGAAAGGAGACGCGGCGCGTGGACCTCGGCGCGCTCCGCCGCCCCCACGGCGTGATCGTGTCGGGCGGCGCGGTCTACTTCACCATCGAGGCCAACCGCGCGGTCGCCCGCTACGACCCGGCCGCCAACGCTTTGGACTGGATCATGGGGACCGGCGAGGGCGGGACGCACATGGTGGTCGGCACCGCGGACGGGAGCAGCCTGTTCACGTCCAACATCGGGACCGACAGCGTCACCGCGCTGCAGCGAACGGGAGGCGCACAGGGCTGGACCGTGACGAGGATCGGGGTGGGGAAGGGCCCGGAGGGGATCGACCTCTCCCCGGACGGGAAGGAACTGTGGACGGCTCACTCGCGCGACGGCGGCGTGTCGATCATCGACGCCGCCACGCGGCAGGTGATCGCCACGATGGAGATCAAGACCAAGCGATTGAACCGCCTGCGCTTCACGCCGGACGGCCGGCTCGTCCTGGTCTCAGACCTCGACGCGGGGGAGCTGATCGTGATTGACGCCGCGGCCCGCAAGGAAGTGAAGCGTGTCGCTCTCGGACGCGCCCCCTCGGGCATCCTCGTCGTCCCGGACGGCTCCCGGGCCTACGTGGCCCTCACCGGCGAGAACGCGCTCGCGGTGGTGGACCTGAAGACACTCGAGCCGGCAGGCCGCGTCCCGACCGGCGCGGGGCCGGACGGGATGGCGTGGAGGAAGTGAGACGAGTGGGTGACCGGGCCGCCTGGGGTCGCTGCCGTGCCTGTGGACGGCCGCCGGGGTGGCCGGCTCCTGCCACTGACCCCACGAAACACTCAATCTTCTAGGTGTTCGCGAATCGGTCCCGCCCGAAACGGCCCGCGCTTGTTCCCTCACAGTGCTGCCGACGACCGGCGGCAGCCGATTTCTTGCGAAGCACCGGTGGCCGGTTGACCGCCTCCTCGCGACAGGACGTCCCGCAGACTTGGGGCCGAACAAAAGGTCGTGCGCCGGCCACGTCGTGGGCCCGCCACGTCGTGCGGCAGCCGCCTTGCACGTTCCTCTGACACGTTCCTCGTCTGGCACGTTCCTCGTCGACCCGCCCCGGTCTGCCGACCGGCCACCTGGTGTTCCTGCGACTGGGGCGTCTGTTCGCAGTGCCATTCGACCCGGACCGGCTACGGGTTTCGGGACCGGAAGTCGCACTTCTCGATCACGTCGCGCAGTCCCTGACGTCGAGTTTTACCGGCGACCTGACGGCCGCCGGCGACCGAGCGGCCCGCAGCACGCCACCGTGCCCGCCGGCGCGGCCGCGGGCCGGCCTCGTCGCCCGTTTCGGGCACCGCGGAGCCATCCCTCAGTGAGCCCACCCCGCCGAGTCCATCACCACACCCGCCCCGCCCGTCTCCTAAGCAGACGCTGGCGGCACCGCCGCGGTCGCGATACATCCCGGGCGCGGTGAGGCGAGCCGTGTGGCGGAGGGACCAGGGACGCTGTGCCTTCGTCGCGGCCAACGGCGAGCGCTGCGCCGCGACCGGGGGCCTGGAATTTCACCACACCGTGCCCTTCGCGGAGGGCGGCGCGGCCATCGAGTCCGGTCTCGAGCTTCGGTGTGTCGCGCACAATCGCTGGGAGGCCAACCGCTGGTTCGGTGGCGATGTCACAGCCTACCGCGGCCGGAAGCCGGTGGACAGCAGCCCGCGCGATCCGGGCCGGACCAAGTTATCTCCTGCCGGGATGCCGTCATCCAAGTCGGGTTGAGGCCAGGGTTCGCGCAAGGGCGGACCGCGCCCGCCGGGGTGGAACAGCCTGGTGGGTGCGGGAACGGCCGTCGTCGGCGATAAGAGCGCCATCGGCCCGCCCGCAGCGCGAGTGAAGGCCTCCCGGGCCTCCGTTGCTGCGACTCGAGCACCTTGACGCCGGCGAGCACCGGCCTACATTCGACTATCGCGGGCGGCTGAGGGCCCCTGGTATGACCGATGCGCTCCGTTCCCTCATCACCCAATCCCAGGTGGCCGCCATCCGTTCCCTGGCCGCCGGGGCGTCGGCGGGGAGCAGGAACCGCTCGCCGATCAGCTCGCGCGTGGCATCGTCCACCCGGCGCAGGAACACTTCGCGGCCGGCGTAGAGACGCTCGATGCTGGGACGGGAATCGCCGCTCGACGCGCGATCCTCCTCGGTTCTCGGGAGCGGCACGAACGTCCCGGCAAAGCTCGCCATCCGGTCGGTGGCTGTAGGGGCGCCGATGCGCAAGCGCCAGGGGAAGTAGGTGGCGAGGGGAACCCTCAACTCGACGCTGCGGATACCCGCCGCGTCGTTCCCGAACTCGTCCACGCGCGGCACCAGGACGCTGTATGGCGGTCCGAGGCGCGGCGGCTCCACGTCGATGATCCCCTGTGCCCAGCGGGGGCCGTAGTCCACGCGGTACGGCTGGGCCGGGACGCGGGCGACCGGGACGCCCGGGACCGCCGGGAACCGGACGTCGTTGGGCGCGACGAGTTCCTTGCGGCCCAGCGTAGGGTAGCGTGAAGCCGGCGGCTCGCTGCCCTTCGTCACCCAGTCACACAGGGCTACGAACAGCGCGCGGAGCGCCAGGCGCTGATCGAGCACGTTGCCCCGGTACGAAGGGGCGCCCTGGTCCTTTGCCGCACGGTCCGGCGGGAAGGGCGCCGGGCTTGAATGCTGCGCCGACGCGATCACATAGCGGCGTTCGGCCGCTGTGAAGCCCAGGTCGCGCGCGCCGTCCACCGTGGTGTGCGTCAACGAAGCCGCACGCCCCCAGTATTCGTAGCCGCCATCCACGTAGAACACCTTGGGCGTGTGAGCGGCGTTGCCGGGGCGCAGCAACGCGCCGCGGACCTTGGTCACCGGGTCGAGCGTCTCGACGCTCGTGAACGGGAACACGTCGGTCGGGTAGAAGAACGTCGAGTAGGGTTGTGCGTCCCGAGATGGCTGCGCGAATCGGTGGTTGAAGCTCCCACGCCCTGCTCCCGCCGTGTGCGAGAAGATGCCGTCGTAGGCCTGGCGTCCCTGCTCGTCGGTGTTGAAGCCCTGGTAGAGGAAGTGACGCAGGAAGCGCCCGGTCTGCGAGACGCCGTACGCAATCCCGTAATGCGAGGGAGCAATGCTGTCCTTGTCGTACTTGAGGTACGAGACGAGGTCGCGGACGGCCGCCAGGCCGGTGCCGACGACGACCGCCCCCTTCGCGCGGTACACCGCCTCGTAGATCTTGCCGGGCTCGAACCCGTCCGCCATGTAGATCGAGCGGGAATCGTCCACGACGCGACCATCCTGCTCGCGCGCAAAGCGCCAGGCGGAACGTGGCACGACGCGCCGCTCGCCGGCCGGATCGTCGCGGACGGTGAGGACGTTCGCGGGGTCGCCGGGATCGGCGACGGGGTACGCGACCGCGCGCGAGGCCCCGACGCCGTGGCCCAGCGAAACCGTCCGGGTCGCCGCGTCGATCGTCACGTCGCTCCTGACGAGGCCCGTAACCGGCTCGGCCGCGGTCCCGGCCTCGGGCGGATGGAAGTGGAGCAGGCCTTCCTGCGGCGGCACGTCGAACTGCCACCCGATGGAGATGATGGTGACGCCGCGCGCGAGAAGCAGCGCGTCGCCGTAGTGGCCGGGGGTGTCGGGCGGCAGGTCGCGGCGCGCCCCGAGGTGGAAGACGAACGTCGTCTGGCCGCCGCGGTTCGTGACGTCGATCAGCGCGATGCCGCTCCGTTTCGCGGGGTCGGCCGGCCGCACGAGCGCGAACTCGCCCCAGCCCTCCACCTCGCCCTGCGCGTTCCTGGGCGCGAGCGCGAGGTCCACGATCTGGCGATTCTGCGGGTTGCGCGGATCGAAGGCGTAGAAGACGCGGCCGACGATTCGCTCGCAGGGACCGGCGAGGCCGATCGGCGCGCCGCCGGCCACTTGCTGCCTCGAGTCGATCACGACGCGCACGACCCGCGCGTCGGCCGCCGCCGATGACAGCAACAGCAGGACAGCCAGCACGGCCGGGCAGGGGATGCCTTGCGGGAAGCGGGGATGCACGTGCCTCATGCCGCGCATTCTACCGCGGCGGGAGCCCGGGCACCGCTTGCAGGAGATTGCCAGAAGCCGGGAGCCGGAACTCTCAGGCGCCCCAGATATCCCCAACCGTGAACCCCTCCGGGAAGGGATCCTCCGCGTCCACGACGTACTGCGCGAAGCCGGTGATCCACGCCCGGCCGGTGATGGTCGGCACGACTGCCCGGTACGGGCCGACCGCCGTTTCCTCCAGCAGGCGCCCGGTGAAGATCGTGCCCAGGATTCCCTCGTGGCGGAAGTCCTGGCCGACGGGGAGCTGACCCTTCGCGTGCAGCGCGGCCATCTTCGCGCACGTGCCGGTCCCGCACGGAGATCGATCGATGGCGCCCGTCCACGTGGCCGGGCGATCCCAGTCCAGCTTCCCGGTGGAGACGACGACCGCGTTCTTCCGGTCCGCGTCCCTGGAGAGAGGCGGCCCCGAGAGCTGGGCGATCGAGACGCCGGCGATCTCGGCGTTCTCCGGGTGGACCACCGGCAGCTGCTCCTGCGTGGCCGCCTTGATCATCTCGCCGATCCGGACGATGTCCCGCCCCTCGTCGGGAGTGAGCCTGAGACCGAAGGGAGCGGCGTCGGCAATCACGTAGAACATGCCGCCCCACGCCACGTCCACGGTCACGGTGCCCAGGTGCGGGACCTCCACGGCGCAATCGAGGTGAGCCGCGAAAGCGGGCACGTTGCGGAAGGTGACGCCGGTGACCTTGCCGTTCGCGCAGGCCGCGCGCACGTGCACGAGGCCCGCCGGGGCCTCGAGGACGAGGTCCGTCACCGGCTCCGTCATCGGTACCATGCCGGTCTCCAGCAGCGCCGTCGTGACGCAGATCGTGTTGGTGCCGGACATCGGCGGGTACTCGACCTGCTCCATGATGACGAACCCGGCGTGGGCCTCGGGGCGGGTGGGCGGCAGGATCAGGTTGCAGTTGGCGGCGGGGTAGCCGCGCGGCTCTCTCAGCATCCTCTTGCGCAGGCCGTCGGCATGCTGTTCGAGGTGCTTCATCTTCTCGAACATCGTCCGGCCCGGCACGTCGAGCACGCCGCCGACGATGACGCGCCCGGGCTCGCCGCACGCGTGAAGATCGATCGCCGAGATGTAGGAGGACAGGCGCATAACAAAGTCACAAGTCGGAAGTCAGAAGTCACAAGTCCGAGTCAGAGCTCCGAGTCAGATGTCGGAGTCAGGGGTCGGAAGCCAGAGAAGGCGAAAGGGAAGGTTAGGCCGAACAGTAAGGGTTAGGCAAGCGCGGGCGCGGGGTCGTGCGCGCCAGACGGCACCTTGCCTTCTGCATTGTGCATTCTGCATTTTGCATTCTGCATTCCTACTCGTACCGCAGCGCTTCGCTCGGGTGGATGCGCAGCGCGCGCCGGGCCGGGACGAGCACGGCCAGCGCGCCGACCGCGGCCAGCGTGACCACCCCGGCCACCAGGGTCGGCAGGTCGCGGGGGCTCACGCCGTAGAGCAGGCTGGCGATCAGCTTCGAGAGCCACAGGGCGGCTGGCACACCGAGCGCCGCGCCCGCGCCGACGAGAACCAGGGCGTCCTTCATCACCATCCACAGCACGCCGGGGCGCTCGGCCCCGAGCGCCAGCCGGATTCCAATCTCCCGCGTGCGCCGCGTGACGATGAAGGAGATGACGCCGTACAGCCCCACGCAGGCCAGCAGCAGGGCCAGCGCGCCGAAGAGCCCGGCCAGCGTCGCGAGCAGCCGCTCCTGCACGATGTCGGCGTCGATCTGCTCCTCGATGGTCCTGGCGCTGACCAGCGGCACCGCGGGGTCAAGGCCGGTCACGGCCTTGCGAAGCCCCTCGGCCAGTGCCGGCGCGTCCCCTGACGTCCGGATGCACAGGTCGCGGCCGGTCATCGTGGTTCGCCACACGGGGATGTACACCATCGCCTCGGTGCCTTCCCGGAGACCGAAGTAGTGGGCGTCCTGCACCACCCCGACCACTTCATACGCCCGCGCGGCCTCGAACTTCGAGGTGAAGCTGACGCGGCGGCCGATCGGGCTCGCGCCCTCGAGGTACCGCCGGGCGAATGTCTCCGACACGATCGCGAAGCGGGGGCCTGGTGCCTCGGGTTCGGGCTCCCGGGACAGGCGGTCGGGAGGTTCGGCCAGCACGGCCGGATTGTCCTCCTCGCGGAACTCGCGGCCCAGCAGCACCCGGATCCCCATCGTCTCGAAGTAGCGCGGGCCGACAGCGTTGAAGTCCACGCTCGGCTCGTTGGCCTGCGGCTCCCGTCCCTCGACGGCGGCCTCCCCATTCCAGCGCGAACCCGAAAGAGGCGTGATCGCGGCCAGGCTGGCGGACCGGACGCCGGGGAGGCTTTCGACGCGTTCCCTCCACCGCTCGTAGAACTCGCGCAGCCGCTGGCCCTTGTAGCCGTTGCGGCTCGGTTCGACCTCCGCGATCACCGCGTGGGTGCGGCGGAAGCCGGCGTCCACCTGGCGCAGGTTGCCGAGCGTGCGGACGAAGAGCGCCGCGCCGACGAGCAGCAGGAGCGACAGCGCCACCTGGACGACGACGAGGCCTCGGCGGAGCCACGCCCGCGTGCTCCCCGACCGGCCTGCGACCTCGTCCTTGAGCGCCGGCACGAGATCCGGCTTCGTCGCCTGCAGTGCGGGCGCCAGGCCGGCCAGGACCCCGGTCAGCAGCGAGACGCCGAACGTGAAGGCGAGCATCGTGAGGTCGGGCGTGATGTCGAGCGTGAATCGCGTCGGCCCCGACGCAGGGACGAACCGGTCGAGCAGCAGCGGCACGCCCGCCCACGCCACGGCCGCGCCGGCCACCCCGCCGGCGACCGAGATCAGGACGCTCTCGGTGACGAACTGGAGCGCCAGGCGGGAGCGCCCCGCTCCCACCGCCATCCGCAAGGCGACCTCCCGCTGCCGCGCGGCGCCCCTCGCCAGCATGATGTTCGCGACGTTGGCGCAGGCGATGAGCAGGACGAAGCCGACGACGGCCATGAGGATGAGCAGCGGCCGCTGGAAGGTGCGGCGGGCGTACGCGTAACCCCGCTCGGCCGGCATCAGCATCATCTGCTGCTGGCTGTTCACCTGGCCCTGTCGCGGATCCGCCCGCCGCTCCGCTTCCTGCTGGTCCTTGAAGATGGTGTTCAGCTGTGTCTCGATCGACGCCCGGCTCGCGGCTCCCGGCAGGCGGCCCACTACCTGGAACCACCAGAAGTGGCGGGTGTTCCAGACGCCCGAGGGTACCCCGGTGATCTCGCTGTTCATTACCATGGGAATGTAGAGGCCCGGCCTCGCGGTCGGGTCCATTCCCCGGAAGCCCTCGGCGGAGACGCCGACGATCGACAGGGGATATCCGTTCACGCGGATCGTCCGGCCGATGACCGAGGGGTCACCCCCAAAGCGGCGGCGCCAGAAGTCGTGGTTGAGGACGGCCCACGGCGAACCGCCGAAGGGGCCGTCCTCCGCGGCATTGAAGAGCCGGCCGAGCGCCGGCCGCACGCCGAGCACGTCGAAGTAGTTGCCGGAGACGAACTGCGCCGGAGCCAGCTCCGCCGCCCCGGCCGTTCCACCGTCCCCGGCCTGCAGGCCCAGCTGCCGCACGCCGGAGACGGCCGCAAGTCCGGTCAAGCCGGTGGTGCGATCGCGGAACGCCACGTAGTCGGGGTAGTTCCAGGAGGTCCGCGGGTTCGCAGGGTTGGAGGCGACGAGGACCAGTTCCTGCGGAGAGGGCAGCGGCAGCACCTTCAGCAGCAGCGCGTTGACGAGCGAGAAGATCGCCGTGTTGGCGCCGATGCCGAGGGCCAGCGAGAGCACGGCCACGGCCGAGGTGCCCGGGGATCGCCGGATGGCCCGGAATGCCCAGCGAAGGTCGGTCAGGCGGTTGTCGAACCAACGGCTCACGGCAGGCTCCTTCTCCCGGGCAGACCAAGCCCTGGGAGATTTGACGGCGCGAGGCTGGAGGTGGTTGGCATTCCTTGTCGCGTCCCGGCTATCTTGACGTATGGAGAGCGGCCGGATTCGCATCGGCATCTCCGGCTGGCGCTACGAGCGCTGGCGGGGCGTCTTCTACCCGCCCCGTCTCCCGCACCGGCGCGAGCTGGAGTACGCCTCCCGGATGCTTCCCTCGATCGAGCTGAACGGCTCGTTCTACTCCCTCCAGCGCCCCGAGTTCTACGCGGCGTGGCGCGACCAAACGCCGCCGGGCTTCGTCTTTGCCGTGAAGGGGTCGCGCTACATCACGCACATGCTCAAGCTGAAGAACGTGGAGACGCCCCTGGCGAACTTCTGCGCCTCCGGCCTCTTCGAGCTGCGGGAGAAGCTCGGGCCCCTGCTGTGGCAGTTCCCGCCGCAGATGACGTTCGACGAGGCGCGCTTCGACCGGTTCTTCAGCCTGCTGCCGCGCGACACCGCCGCGGCCCTCGAGATGGCGCGGCGGCACGACGGCCGGATGGAGGACCGCGCCTGCCTGGCCATCGACCGCAAGCGGCGGATTCGCCACGCGGTGGAGATCCGGCACACCAGCTTCGTCAACGAAGCCTTCATCCGCCTCCTGCGACGCCACCGGATCGCGCTGGTCGTCGCCGACACGGCGCGGCGCTGGCCGCTGCTGGAGGACCTCACCGCCGACTTCGTGTACGTGCGGCTGCACGGCGACAAGGAGCTGTACGCGAGCGGCTACGACGATGCCGCCCTCGACGACTGGGCGGAGCGGATCGACGCGTGGAGCCGTGGGGGGCAGGTGGCGCGCGCGCGCCTGGCCTCAGCCCGGAGACCCCTGCGCTGCGCCCGCCGCGACGTGTACTGTTACTTCGACAACGACGTGAAGGTGCACGCGCCGTACGACGCCGCGCGACTCGCCGGGCGGCTGGGCGTGCCCACCGGGATCGAGGACCCCGACGCCTTCGCGCCGCCCGAACACCTCGCGTTCGCCCGCCCCAGCCCGCCGGACACGCGCTGGCGCCGCGGGTGAAATGCAGCACCTCCGGCACCTCCGGCACCACGCTTGTAGCGCCAATGGTGTTATCGTAGAGATGGTTCTCAACGCATATTCGCAGATAGCGTTCGGTACGAGCTTCCGCTTTCTGCTCTCCCAAAGGCCTCGCCCCGGCGTGTCCTTCGGCGCTCGGTGGCCAACCCTTGGCGTGGCGGGAGGTGTCCCCATGGGCCGGCTGTGCGAGATCCCGCTGGCAATCCTGCTCGCCCTTTTGTCGTTGGCGGGGCCAATCGAGGCGCGCCCGGCAGGCGGACAAGAGCCCGTCGCCCAGACGAAGCCGAAGGAGGGGGGCAAGCCCCGCGAGACGCAGGACCCGCCGCCGCCCAAGACAGCCGACAAGGCCGATGATGACAAGGCCGTGCGATTCGTCTGGAAGAACGGCCCGTCGCTTCGCGTCGGCAAAGACCTGCGGGTGGACTTCCGGCTGAAGCTGCAGGCCGACTTCCGGGGCTCCGACCAGGACCTCGAGACGGCCGGCGGCAGCCTGGATTTCCCGAGGCGTCGCGCGGGCATCAAGGGTCACGTATTCCAGGTGGTGGAGTTCGAGGTCGAGCGCGACCTCGTTGAGAACGGGGTCTGGCGGGACGTGTACGTCAACCTGCGCCCGTTCGACGCCCTGCAACTGCAGGCCGGCAAGTTCAAGATCCCGTTCAGCCGCGAACAGCTCACCGCCTCCACCAACCTCGATTTCCTCTACCGTTCGCTCGCGGCCGAGATCCTGGCGCCCAACCGCGACGTCGGCTTCATGCTCCACGGCCGGGCCTGGCACCGCACGGTTGCCTACGAGATCGGCACGTTCCGGGGCGACGGCGAGAACACGCCGAACTTCGAGCCGCCGCCGCTGCTCCCGGGTGAGGAGATCGCCCTTCCATCGCCGCGCTCGGTTGCCGGCCGTGTCGTGTTCCGACCCCTGGTGCCGCTGGCGGCGGCGCCGCCGATCCTGGAGACCCTCGAGGTGGGGGCGTCGGCCATGCGGAGCGAGCTGCCGGAAGGACTGAACCACCTCCAGGGCGAGACGATGTTCGGCACGCGTTTCTTCCGCCGCGGCTACTACGTGAACGGGCCGCGCACCCGGACCGGCATCGAGGCGTCGTGGTCGCCGGGCCCGGCCTCGGTGGGTGCCGAGTATCTTCGGGTAGAGGATGCCCGGCTTGGCGTCGGCGTCGGCGACGAGACCGGGTCGGACAACGACTTGCCGCCGCTGCCCGCGCGGGGCTGGTACGTGTACGGCACCTGGGCCCTCACCGGCGAGAAGAAGGCGGGGGGTATCGAGCCCCGCCGCTCCTTCCCCCTGCGGGGGGCGGGTGCGATTGAGGTCGCCGCCCGCTACGAGGAGCTGCGATTCGGAGGGGGCGACACGTCGGAGCCGGCGTCCCGCAGCCCACGCGCCGCCAACGCCGCGGGGAACGCCGTGGCTATCGCGACCCTCGGCGTGAACTGGTACGTGAACCGCTTCGTCAGGGTTCAGCTCAATGGCATCCGCGAGCGGTTCGAAGACCCGTCCACCAGCCCGCTGGCCGACCGCGCCGCGGTCTGGACCGTCGCGTGCCGAGTGCAGTTCGTGATGTGAGGTTCGGGGCCGATGCCGGCCCCGGCCCCAGGGCAGATCGAGGGACATCATGAAGCGATGGATCGTCGCCGCAGCGCTCGTCGCCGGCACGCTGGTGGTCTGGCCTCGCGGGGTCGCACTCGGGCAGGCCTCCGACGCGACGGTGTTCGACGATGGGGCCCTGCAGCGCGTCGACCTGTGGGTGAACTCGCGTGACTGGGCGTTCCTCAGGGCGAACTTCCAGCTCAATCTGTACTACCCCGCGAACTTCAAGTGGCGCGAGCAGACCGTGCGGAACGTCGCGATCCGATTCGAGGGGCTTCGGCTCGCGGTCGGCGTCCAAGCCGGGTCTCCTCGTGGACTTCAACCGCTTCACCACCGGCCAGCGCTTCCAGGGGCTGAAGGCGCTCGTGCTCGACAACCTGACGCAGGACGCGTCATGCCTGCACGACATCATGACCATGAAGCTGTTCCGGCGGCTCGGTATCCAGGCTCCACGCGAGTCTTTCGCCGAGGTGTACGTGAACAACGTCTACGTCGGGGTCTACACGATCGTCGAGGAGATCGACGAGGTGGCGATGGAGCGGATGTTCGGCGACGGGGGCGGCTACCTGCACGAATACAAGTGGCTCTACGAGTACCGCTTCGAGGATCTGGACGACCTGGCCCGCTACGCGGAGTTGTTCGAGCCGAGGACCCACGAGCTGGAGCCCTCCTCGACCCTCTTCGAGCCGATTGCCGCGATGGTGCGCACTTTCAATGACGCCGCCGACGAGGAGTTCGAGGAGAAGGCCGGCCAGGTCATGAACCTCGCTGGCTTCGTTTCGCACGCGGCGGTGCACGCTTACGTGGCGGAGTGGGACGGGCTCCTCGGTTACGCGGGCCTGAACAACTTCTACCTGTACCGCCTTGCAGCCAGCCGTCGCTTCTCGACGATTCCCTGGGACGAGGACAACGCATTCCACGCGCTGGACTACCCCGTGGACGCGAATCACGAGGGGAACGTGCTGATGCGTCGGCTGATGGAGCGCGAGGCGTGGCGCGACGCGTACCTATTCCGCGGTCCTCGCCGCGGCCGCCTCGGCGGAGGAGGGGGCGGAAGCGGATCCGGAGGCGCCCGGCGTCCTGGTTGGCGGGTGGATGGACCGGGAAATCGTACGCCTGCAGGCCCTCGTGCGTGAGCGCGTCCTGGCCGATCGCAACAAGCCGTTCACCACCGAGGAGTTCGAGCAGGCGTCGGCGGCAATGGTGACCTTTGCCCGGGAGCGCGGCCGCTTCGTCCGGTCCGAGGTCGCGCGCCTGACGGCCGCGCGTCGCTAGGCATTCGCGAGGGCATTTCCCGTGGCCGTCGATGTTTGGCGACCGCGCCTTTTGTTGGCGAAAAACGGTTGAGCTTGTAAGAGCTGCGACGTCTCTCTAAGCTGGTGCTGGAATGTCTTGTGGGCTCGAGACATCCAATTGAGTGCGTGGCACATGCGTCTCCCCGGGGGCGCAAGGATTGTATGGCTGATTTGCCGTCCTTCACCGGTAATCCGACTGAGTACCTCGTGGACGTCGCCGCGTGGCTCGAGCGCGAAGCCACGCTCGGGCGGTGGTCCGACGCGGCCGAGGATGCGCTGGACGAGGCGCTGCTGGGCGTCCGGGATACGTTCATTGCCCTTGGCGAACCGGCGGCGGGGCCGGAGGCCGTGGAGTTCTGGGCGTTCCTCCGGTTCGTCTCCGCGCTCTGCGCCGCGCGCGCCGCGACGGGTTCGATCCAGGAGAAACTGACCCACGTTCGCGACTCGCTTCTCGGCAAGTTCGGAGAGAAGGACCCGCTCGTCCAGTTCGTCCAGGCGGCGCTTGCCTCGAACGACCTGCTCCTCGTGCGGGCCGCGTGGGCCGCGGTCTCGATCTGGGAGCACCAGCAGGCGGGGGAGGAACACGCTCACCGGGCGTGAGACGCGGCAGTGTCGGCCTGGTCCAAGTCCCCGGCCGCGCAGCGGTCGGCGAGGACCAATGCCTGTCCCCGGTGCACCCGCCCGGCCGGGATTGACTCGTCGCCTGCTCGCAGGCGCGCCAGCATTCCGGCCTTTTCCACCCCGGTCACCAGCCAGAGAATTCGCCGGGCGCGATTGATCGCCGGGTAGGTCAGCGTCATCCGGCGGCGCTTCATGTAGACGCCAGTCGGCGCGACAGCCCGGTCCGTGACGTTCAGGGCAGGATCGCCTGGAACCAGGGACGCCGTGTGCCCGTCCGGTCCAAGGCCGAGGTGCGCAAGGTCGAGGACCGGAGGCGTCCCGGCGATCTGCTCGAGGATGTGCGCGTAGCGGCGGGCGGCGGATTCCAGGTCGCCCTCCTCGACCGGCATCGCGTGGATGTGGTCCGGCGGCAGCGGCGCGTGTGTCAGCAGTGTCTCGTGCAGGTGCGTCAGGTTGCGGTCGGGATCGCCCGCAGGGGCGACGCGCTCGTCCACCTGTACGACGTGGACGTGGGCCCACGGCAGGTCCTCGGCTGCGAGCGCGCGCAGCATTCGCCAGGGCGTCCGGCCCCCGCTCACGGCCATGACGAACCGGCCCCTTGCCGCAACAGCCTCCCGCGCGTCGGAGGCGATCACCGCCGCGGCCTCCTTCGCCACGGCGGCTTCGTCTGCAAGCACTCGAACCTGCATTTGGACTCCCAACACAATTCTACGAGACAAATGGTATGCGTGCTCCTTGCCTGGCCCGCGAGCCCGGTATCCGGTAAGCTATCCGCCGCCGGACTTGAAAAGGGGAGCAGTCGCATGAGAACACACGTCATCGGGGCAGCAGCGGCCGTCGTGTTGAGCGTGGCGGCCGGAACGGTCGTCCTGTCGCAGTCCGTCAACACGCTCACCGAGGCCGAGAAGAAACAGGGGTGGGTGCTCCTGTTCAACGGCGCCGACTTCAACGGATGGCGCCAGTGCAACGGCACGGGCATGCCGGCCAACTGGGTGATTGACGATCACGCCATGAAGGTGTTCACGGCGGAGGGCAGGAAGCCGGGCCAGGGGGCGGGCGGCGACATCCTGTTCGGCGCCAGGACGTTCCGCAACTTCGAGCTCTCCATCGACTGGAAGACGGAGAAGGCCGGCAACTCGGGCATCTTCTTCAACGTGCGGGAAGTGCCCGGGAAACCCATCTACTACGCAGCCCCCGAGGTGCAGGTGCTCGACAACGTGGACGCCACGGACAACAAGGTGGCCAGCCACCTGGCCGGTTCGCTCTACGACATGCTGGCGGCGGACCCGAAGAGCGTGAGGCCCGCGGGGGAATGGAACACGATCGTCATCAGGGTCAAGGATGGGAAGGTCACCCACACCCAGAACGGCGCGAAGGTCGTGGAGTACACGCTGTGGACGCCGGAGTGGGACGCGATGGTCCAGAACAGCAAGTTCAAGACGTTCCCCGGGTTCATCGAGGGCATCGCCAAGGAGGGCTACATCGGCCTCCAGGACCACGGGTACGCCATGTGGTTCAGGAACGTCAAGATCAGGGAGCTGTAGGAAGGCTCAACCTGCCTCGGGCTGGCACAGGTGCCGGTCGTACCCGAGCGCCACCAGCTCGCGGTACGCGTCCCAGACCGCGGCCGGAATCTCCTGGGGGATCTGGAAGCCCTTCCCCGGATACAGCCGGATCCTCTGCAGGTCGCCGACCATGATGCTGATCACGTCGTCGGTGGACAGCGTCTCGTTGCAATACCGGGCCAGGTACTCGTCGAGCGAGACGCGAGGGGACGTGACGAGCACGCGTTTCTCGGGCCACACCTTCCGGAACGTGGCATAGCTGCGGCGCTCCATGTACGGCTTCTGCACCACGATGAAGGTTTGCGGGTCCAGGCCGCGCCCGGCAAGGAGCCGCCGGGTGAACGCCACGTTCTCGCCGGTGTTGGTGGACTGGTTTTCGACGAGGATCCGGTCGGCCGGCACACCCATCGCCACCGCCACGGCCGCGAACTGATCGGCCTCCGGTTCCTTCCAGAGATGGCGGGTGATGACACCCAGCCCGCCCGCGAAGATCAGCAGCGGAGCCCACCCGTCGAGGAAGAGCCGCGCGCCCCGTTCCGCCACGGCCTTGTCGTGGCTGCACAGAACGAGAATGGCATCCGCCTTCTCGAGGTCGTGGTTCAACTGGTGGTAACGCCACAGGGTTTCGACGAGTGCTCGCAGGTGCTCGTTCATCGTCCTCGCGCCGTGGTGGTCTGTCTCCCCGCTCGCGAATCCTACCACCGCCCGCCGCGCGACACCCGCGGCGCCCCCGCCTGCGCTCCATTCCACGCATGGAGTAGAATCTCCCCATCCTCGCATGACTTCGTCGGCCGGCTTCGGCCCGCACGCGAATCACGCCGCCCAGCCGCGCTGGCGGAGCAGCTGCGGTGTGTCCCCGAGTCGTCACTCCAGGAGATCAAGATGCGTAAGGTTGCTCTGTTGCTGCTGCTCGTTGCGTTCGCCACGCCCGCGGCGCGGGCCCAGGACCAGCCGCTCCTCGCCACGAGCCCGACGCTGAGCCGGACGCACATCGCCTTCGTCTATGCCGGCGACATCTGGACGGTGCCGCGCGCCGGCGGCGAGGCGGTGCGCCTGACGGCCGGGGTAGGCACCGAGACCGGGTCCCCAGCTTCTCGCCCGACGGGACGACGCTCGCATTCACCGCCGAGTACCGACGGCAACCTCGACGTCTACATCGTCCCGGTGACGGGCGGCGTGCCGCGGCGCCTGACGTACCACCCGGGCGCGGACTTCGTCACCGGGTGGACGCCGGACGGCAAGCGCGTCCTGTTCACCTCCACGCGCATCAGCGAGAACGGGCGATTCAGCCGGCTGTTCACGATGGCGGTGGACGGCGTGTTCCCCGACGCCCTGCCGCTGCCCATGGGCAACGAGGGGGCGATGTCGCCCGACGCGTGCGCGCGTCGCCTACGTGCCCATCCCGCGGGCGTTCAACATCTGGAAGCGCTACCGCGGCGGCCAGGCGACGCCGATCTGGATCGCCCGCCTCGCCGATTCGAGCGTCGAGCGCGTGCCGCGGACCGACTCGAACGATTTCAACCCGATGTGGACGCCCGGCGACCCCGGCCGCGTGTTCTTCCTCTCGGACCGCGACGGGCCCGTCACGCTCTTCGCCTACGACACCGCCACGAAGCAGGTGGCGCGCGTCGTCGAGAACAACGGCCTCGACATCAAGTCGGCCTCGGCCGGCCCCGACGGGATCGTGTACGAGCAGTTCGGCGGCCTCTACCTGTTCGACCTGAAGGGCGGGAAGAGCCGGCGCGTGGACGTCCGGGTGGCGGCCGACCTGGTCGGCGTGCGGCCGAAGTACGAGAAGGTCGGCGTCGCGCATCGCCAACTATGGCGCTGTCGCCGACCGGGGCGCGGGCGGTCTTCGAGGCGCGCGGCGAGATCCTGAGCGTTCCCGCCGAGAAGGGCGACGTCCGGAACCTGACGAACTCCTCGGGCGCGGCCGATCGCGACCCGGCCTGGTCCCCGGACGGCCGCTGGATCGCGTACTTCTCGGACGAGTCGGGCGAGTACGCGCTGCACCTGCGCGACCAGACGCGGGCGCGGCGAGGTGAGGAAGATCGCGCTCACCAGCCCGCCCTCGTTCTACTACTCGCCGACGTGGTCGCCCGACAGCAAGAAGGTCGCCTTCTACGACAAGCGGATGATCCTCGTGGTACGTGCCGATCGACAAGGGCGTGCCCGTGAAGGTGGACGAGTCGCTCGGCGGCGGCGCCGCAGACGCTTGCCCCGGCCTGGTCGCCCGACAGCCGCTGGATCGCCTACGCGAAGATGCTGAAGTCGTGGATGCGCGCGGTGTTCGTCTACTCGATGGACGAGGGGAAGGCCTACCAGGTGACCGACGGCCTGAGCGACGCGCGCTACCCGGTCTTCGACGCGAGCGGCAAGTACCTCTACTTCACGGCCAGCACCAACATCGGCCCGACCAACAGCGGCCTCGACATGTCGGCCTACCCGTTGCTCAGCACCCGGAGCGTCTACCTGGCGGTCCTCAAGAAGACCGATCCGTCGCCGCTGGCGCCCGAGAGCGACGAAGAGAAGGTCGGCGACGCAAAGCCAGACGAGAAGCCGGCGGACAAGCCTGCCGAGGGCGAGAAGAAGGCCGAGGCGGCCAGGCGGGCGAGAAAGCCGGAAGAGAAGGCCGAGAAGCCGGCCGCCAAGAAGGAGCCGCCGAAGGTGGTCATCGACATCGACGGCATCGGCCAGCGCATTCTGGCGCTGCCGGTGTCCGAGCGCAACATCGCTGGACCTGGCTGCCGGCAAGGCCAACATCCTCTTCATCGTCGAGGCGCCGCTCCTGACCAGGGCGATGCCGGCGAGCGGCCCGAGGACCCTCACCGTTCAGAAGTACGACCTCGAGAAGCGCAAGCTCGACAAGGTCGCTCGAGGGCGTCAGCCGCTTCGACGTGTCGCCAAACGGCGAGAAGATGCTCTATCGCCAGCAGCAGAACTGGTTCATCGCCTCGACGACTCAACCGGTGAAGCCGGGCGAGGGCAAGCTCAAGACCGACGACATGGAGGTCAGAGTCGACCCGCTCGCCGAGTGGAACCAGATGTATCGCGAGGTCTGGCGGCTCGAGCGCGACTTCTTCTACGACCCGAACCATCACGGCCTCGACCTGAAGGCGACCGAGAAGAAGTACGAGCCATACCTGAAGAGCCTGGCGCACCGCTCGGATCTCAACTACCTGTTCGGCGAGATGCTCGGCGAGCTGACCGTCGGGCACCTGTACATCGGCGGGGGCGACGCGCCCGAGGCCAAGCGGGTGCCGGGCGGCCTGCTCGGCTGCGACTTCTCGATCGAGAACGGGCGCTACCGGTTTGCCCGTGTCTTCAACGGCGAGAACTGGAACCCGAGCCTGCGCGCGCCGCTCACGCAGCCCGGCGTCAACGTCCAGGCCGGCGAGTACCTGCTCGCGGTCAACGGTCGAGACGTCTCCGCCTCCGAGAACGTCTACAGCAGGTTCGAGAACACGGCCGACAAGTCGGTGGTTCTCAAGGTCGGCCCGAACGCCGACGGCTCTGACTCGCGCGAGGTGACGGTGGTGCCGGTCCCGAGCGAGGCGAACCTCCGGTACCTGGCGTGGATCGAGGGAAACCGGCGGAAAGTGGACGCGATGAGCGGCGGCAAGCTGGCGTACGTGCACCTGCCCGACACCGCGAGCGGCGGCTTCACCAACTTCAACCGCTACTACTTCGCGCAGATCGACAAGGACGGGGCGGTCATCGACGAGCGGTTCAACGGCGGCGGCTCCGCGGCGGACTACATCGTGGACGCGCTGAAGAAACCCGTCCTGAGCTACTGGGCCGGCGCGCGAGGGCATGGACGCGACGACGCCGGCCGGCGTGCTGCAGGGGCCGAAGGTGATGATCACCAACGAGTTCGCCGGTTCGGGCGGCGACTTGATGCCGTGGATGTTCCGGCGGATGAAGATCGGGCCGCTCGTCGGGAAGCGGACGTGGGGAGGGCTGGTCGGCATCGGCGGCTACCCGACGCTCGTGGACGGCGGATCCGTCACCGCCCCGCACTTCGCCTTCTACAGCCCGGAGAGCCAGTGGGAGGTGGAGAACCACGGCGTCGCCCCTGACATCGAGGTGGACCTCGACCCGGCGGAATGGCGCAAGGGCCGCGACACGCAGCTCGAGAAGGCGGTGGAAGTGGCGATGGCGGAGCTGAAGAAGAACCCGCCGAGGAAGGTGGCGCGGCCGCCGTATCCGAACTACCACAAGAGACAGAATTGAGAATTGAGAATTGAGAAGGAAGAGGGTAGGGTTCCCCGCCTGGCCTCGGCGGTCGTGGTCGGTGCGATACTGCGGGTTGTGGGCGTGCCGGACGATGGCCGCCCTGGGAGGTATCAATGGATTGCCGATTGTTGACAGGCTCCGCGCTCTTGATTGCGGCTTTCGCGTCCGTCCCGGCCAGCGCGCAGCAGTCTCCGCTCCGGGGCCTGACGTCGATCCATGTCCTGGCCGAGGAAACCGACGAGACCGACGCCAAGTGCGGGGTCCGGAAGGCAGACCTCGAGTCGGCCGCGGCGAAAGCGCTCCAGGACGGCGGGTTGAAGGTCGTGGATGCGTCGCGGACGACGCTCAACGTCAGCCTGATTACGCTGATCCTGGAACCCGAGGGGCTGTGTGTCTCGCACCTCGGCATCAGCCTGAGGAGCCTGACCTTCGGCACCCTCTGGTACGCCCCCGAGTCCAAGCAAACCCTCGAGGCGTTGCTTCAACAGGAGCGAACCCTCCTCAGCTCGCCGAGGGCCGAGCACGGCGGTCGGTTGCGCGACCGCGTCCAGACCATGACCGAACGCTTCGCGAAGGCGATCGCCGCCGCGAACCAGTGAGGCTGCGTGCCCGGGGCCCGGGCACACATCCGCGCGCGCCCGGCGACCTCGTCCAAGTGAACCGGAGGCCCGGTCGGGCGGCCGGTTTCTTGCGTCGTGGCCGGGGCGGCGTCACAATGAAAGTCCGGACCTGAGTGCCGTACTGCCCGGGAGCCCCCACGCCATGTCCACCCTCCGCCCCCGCAGGGGAAGTTTTCAGCGAATCGTCCTCGGCGCCTTCGCCGCCGTCCTTCTCGCAACGTTCCCTTCGGCGCCGGCAGTCGAGGCGCAGAAGGCCCGTGCGTGCGAGTACCAGGACGTCGAGCGGGTCGTCGCCGTCGGCGACGTTCACGGCGCCTACGACCGCTACGTCGAGATACTGCGCGCCGCCGGCGTCATCGACGCCCGCCGCCGCTGGTCCGGCGGCCGCACGCACTTCGTGCAACTGGGGGACATCGTTGACCGCGGGCCGGATTCGCGGAAGGTGCTCGACTTCCTCCGCGAGCTGGAAGACGGGGCGCGGCGCGCGGGCGGGAGAGTGCACGTCCTGCTCGGCAACCACGAGGTCATGCGGATGCTCGGCGACATGCGCTACGTCTCGCCCGGCGAGTACCAGGCGTTCGTGACGAACGAGTCGAAGGAGATCCAGCAGCACTACCTGCAGACGCTGAGCGACGAGGAGCGCGCGAGCCTCGGCGCCATGCCGCTGGGGTTCATCGAGATGCGCGTCGCCTTCGGGCGGGAGGGCGCGTACGGCCGCTGGCTGCGCCGCCTCGACACCGTCATTCGCGTGAACGGCGTCCTGTTTCTGCACGGGGGGCTGAGCCCCGAGGTGGCCCAGCAGCGCTGCGATGCCATCAACGAGACCGTGCGCCGCGAGCTGACGAGCGAAATGGAGAAGACGCGGGCAGCGCCGCTGCAAACCCTGGCGGCAGGCGAGAACGGTCCGCTCTGGTACCGCGGCCTGACCGCGGAGTCCGTGCCCAGCCTGGACGAAATCCTCGCGCTCCAGGGCGCCACGGCGATCGTCGTGGGTCACACGGTCCAGCAGGAGGGCCGGATCCTGACGCGGCTCGACGGAAAGGTCTTTGTCCTCGACACGGGCATGCAGCCGGCGTACCTGCCGACCGGTCGTGCCTCGGCGCTGGAGATCAAGGACGGGGTGTTCACCGCGATCTACACCGACCGCCGCGAAGTGCTGCGCGAGAAGCAGAAGTAAGCATGAACTGCCTTCTGCTCGGAGACGGTGACCGACCGATTCGCCGTGTCAGCTCCAGGCCTGGCGACGATGGCGGAGGCGGAACGTGTCGAACGTTCACCTTCTGGGTCAAAGCCAGATGTGCAGGGCCGCTACACCACACCCCCGCTTTCCCTACTTTACTCTGTCCGGCCTTCGAGATGATCTGGCCAGCCAGGGTTCGAGCTGACCACACCCATTCCAAGCGTCTCGGTCAGGCGCGCTCCGCGCCGGAAGGCACCGCGGGCATGGCGGGCATCGCCAGCGTGAGGGGGCGGCTCAGCTCGGGCAGGTGCAGTTCCCACCACTGCCGTGCGGCCGCGTTGTCCCACCGGGCCGATCGCCTGCACTCGCGCCACAGGCACACGAGTTCCGCGGCTTCCCGCGGCCGCTTCTCGGGGTCCTTTTCGAGGCACCGCATGACCACGGCCTCGACATCGGCCGGGATCCTGAGCTCGGTGCGCTGGGACGGCGGGACGGGCGCCGCGTGGAGGTGCTCGACGAACATCTGCATCGCGTTCTCGGCCTCGAACACGAGCTGGCCGGTCAGCATCCAGTAAGCGACGCAGCCAATCCCGTACACGTCGGCCCGCCGGTCCGCCTCGGCACCCAGGATCACCTCGGGCGCCATGAAGGCCGGCGTGCCGGAAGTGACGTGGTCCGCCGTCTTCAGAGTTCGCCGCACCGACACGCCCTCCCCGAACTTCACGAGGCCGAAGTCGAGCACCTTGACGAAGTCGAAGTCCAGCCCCATGCGACAGACGTAGATGTTGGCCGGCTTGACGTCCCGGTGGACGAGGTTCCGGCTGTGGGCCTCGGCCAGCGAATGGCAGGCCTGCTCGAGCAAGTAGACGGCCCGATTGGCCGGCAGCGGGCCGAAGTCCCGGACCAGCGACTCCAGGTCGCGGCCCACCAGGAGTTCCATCACGTAGTAGAACGACCCCTCGTCGGTGACGCCGAAGTCGTACAGGTCGATCGTGTGTGGCGAGGAGAGGACGGCGGTGGCCTGCGCCTCGCGCATGAAGCGGCCCATGATCAGCTGCGCGTCGCCCCCGTCCGCGGCGAACACCTCGGGGCGCACGATCTTGACCGCGGCGGGGCGCGCCAGCAGGCGGTGCTCGGCGCGCCACACCTCGCCCATCCCGCCGTGGCCGAGCGCCTCGACCAGTTCGTAGCTGCCCGCTTCGCGCGCCCGGCGGATCTGACGGCCCAGCCGCTGGAGGACCTGCGACGGAACGACCGCGAGAAGCGCCGCGGCGTAGTTGGGCCAGGTACTGAACCAGGACCTCCACGGCGGGCGGGACGGGAATTCCGCGCAGGTGGGCGATGAGCGCGCCGAGCGGGTCCATCGAGGCGGCGACCAGGGAGGCGACGAGGGTCTTGCGCGGGGTGCTCGGCGCGATCATCGAGCAGACGAGGATCACCACCGCGATCCACGACACCGATCGAACGCGCACCTCGCGCGCCATCCACTCGTCGAGCAGGCCCAGGGCGAAGGCGTTCGCGACGAGAAAGGCGAGGCCCAGGTCGAGCGTGGCCTGCCGCGCGGGCCGGCCGCGGAGGAAGAGACCCAGTCCCGCGGCCGCCGCGACGGCCGCGCCGCCTACGAGGTTCCCCGGCCACGGAAACGGGTAGGGGTTGAATCCCCCGAATCCCTCCGGCAGCCAGTTGTTCAGGAACAGCGCGATGCTCCACAGCGTCGCCGCCACCGCGCACAGGATCGACAGGCGGCGCGAGATGTCCTGGAGCACGTCACCGGGCAATGCGCCGCCCGAGGCACGCGTCCCGCCGGTCCAGTGCGTGACGGCCGGCTCCATGCGCCGCTTGTGCTGCCTGTCCCGTTCGTTCATGTCTCCCCCAGGCACATCCTGCTCAGCGCCCGCCGGCGACGCCGCGGCGCTCCAGCTCGGCGAGGTTCAACACGATGGACTCGTTGGAGCGGAGGAGGTCGGCGATGATCTCGTCGCGGCTGCGGGCCGGCCGCCCGGCGGGGCGCGAGTCCTCCAGGTAGGGCCAGAGCCGCGACCGGATCTCCTCGGGCAGCACGCTCTCGAGGTACTCGAGCGCCGTGCCGCGCAGCAGCGCGTCCTCGACGTGCAGCCCGCGGAAGGCGATCTGCAGCGGCTCCCGGTGGAGCACCAGCGAGAGCAGCGTGAAGACGTGGGCCATGCTCTGGCCCGCCCGCTCCCCGATGAAGCGATCGACGAAGCCCCCCTCGTAGCCGTCCTCGAACGCGTCGAGCAGCCGGTGGCTCTCCCAGACCGGCCGGCCCACGCTCACCTCCCGCAGGACGACCCGGTAGACGCGATCGGGGTCGATCCTGATGAGGCCGTTCCGCTCCGTGATGGCGGCGAGCGAACGGCCGCACTGGACGCGCACCTCGAACCGGTCGTCGAGTGCGAGCAGCAGGCCGTCCACCGCGCGCTGCGACACACAGATCGAGAGCACGCGGGCGATGCGCCGCCTGATCGCAAAGTCCTGCCGCGGGTCCAGCAGCGAGTCCACGAGCTGTCCGACCGATTCCTCCGCGGCCTTCCGCAGGGCGAGAATCGCGTCGGCCGCCGCCAGGTCCCACGCGAGGAGGGGAACGACGTGCGGCACGAGCAGCGGGTCCAGTCCGGGCTCCTCGCGCAGCACGCGGAGGATTCGCTCGCGGTCCTTCGAACGGAGGGCCAGGATGCGCTGCACGACCGGGTCCGACACCTCGAAACCGGCGGGCGACGGCTCCGCGGGGCGCGGCGGCCGGCTGCCGGCGACGCTCGGCACTTGGCCCAGCGTGCGCACCAGCGTCTCGCGGGTCGTGAGGTCCTCGATCTCCGACACGTCGAGGCGGACGGCCTGGTCGATCAGGCTGCGCTCCAGCGTCTCGACGTATCCGCGCGTCACGCGGCGCGCGACGAAGAGCGCCGCGGCGGAACTCGCCACCGCCGTGAGCAGGATGATCGAGTGCTGACCGGCAGGCGCCGAGGCGAGCACGAGGCGGGTGAGCGCGGCACCGGCCAGGTCGCCCGATCGGTCGAACGCCACGTCGATGATTGACTTCGCCGCCCGTTTCTCGGCCGCGGACACCGGCGTGTAGAGCAGTTCGTACGCCGACCGGAACAACGACGTGCGGCCGACGTACTCCGCTCCCCTGGCCACGGCGACCGATGCCAGGCCCGGCAGGGCGAGGGCGCCCAGGCCGCCGGCAACCACGGCGAGCGAAGGAGAGCCCACGGCCGGCGCCAGGCCCAGCCTCTCGAGGACGGGCCGGGCCAGCGTCACCTGGGCGAGCAGGGTGAGCACGCTTTGCGCGCCGTAATAGAGCGCGAAGAAGCGCAGCAGCGTGTCGCCGCGGCCGATTTCAGCAACGGCCCTCGCCTTGAAGACGTAGTCCAGCAGCGTCGCGCCCAGCGTGGTCAGCAGCACGAGCGCGGCGAGGTTCCGGAGGTGAGCGTTCCCGGCGAGGACCGCCATGCCGGTTGGTGCGGCTGCGGCGGCCGGCTCGCCCGGGGCCGGCGCCCGTGGCTTCGTCTCGCGGGGGTGGGTCGAGGCCAGCTGCCACACGGCCCACGCGCAGCCAGCGTTCACGATCGCCACGATCGGCATCATCGCGCTCGCGCCGCCCCAGACTGCGGCCCGGTCCGCGATGACGCTGCCCGCCAGGCCTCCAAACGTCGCGGCCGCGCCGATGTGCCCCAACCGGCGCTTCGCGGTCCGCGGGTCGAACCGCTCGCTGAGGAGCCCCCAGTACCCCGAGACGAGCACCGGCGCCAGCCCCAGCATGTGCAGGTAGAAGGCCACCGCCCCTGCGCGTGGGTAGGCAAGGAAGAAGAGCCACTCGAGCAGAAACAGGGCCCCGCTTGCCAGGAAGGCCGCCGGCAGAACGCGCGCCGGCGCGACGCGCCTCAGCAGGCGCGACATGAGAAGGGCACACGCGATCGAGAAGACCGACGCCGCCATCACCATGACCGGCAGCGTCGTCACGTCGAAGCGGGCGAGGAAGAGGGCGTCGCGGGTCGCCTTGCCGCCGACGAACTGCGCAAGGATGGCCGCGGCACCGACCATCGCGACAGGAACCGCCGAGCCGGTCGGGGGGAACCGAGGCATCGATGGAAGTAGTCTGCTTGGAGTATGACCTTAATAGCACATGCCCGGGGGCGATTCAACCGCTCAACCGGTCTGCGCCGTTTCTCCGGGCGGGCGGTCTTTCTTCCGTCGCACGGGAACAGCGAGTGGAGTTAAGATCATTTCTCTCCCTGACGAACTGAGAGCGGTGCCGCCGGGCCTCGGGCGCCGCCGTCGCCGCGCGCCTCTGCGCGAGCGCCTGACACCGGTCAGGCGCGGCCACCCCGGCCACGGAGAACCCTATGCGCCTGCGTGCCGCCGCTGTTGCTTTCTCGCTGGCCGGCCCCCTCGCCGTGGCCGCCAGCGCCCAGGACGCGGAAATCCGCGCGTCCGGCGAAACCAGCGTCGTCGTCACCGTCGGGCCCGAGTACTCGGCCGGGCCCAGGAAACGCAGGGTGCTGGGCCGGGGGTACCGGGACCTTTGGACGACCCCGATCCGGGTCGAAGTTCTCGACCTGCAGAGGGAGGGCGGAGGCCTCACGCCCGTCCGACAGGTCGGGCAGGCACAGAGTGTGGGCCTCGCCCTGAAGGGCGCGGACGGCCGCTCCTACACGTTCCGCTCGCTGTACAAAGAGCCGGAGCGCATGCTGCCGGAGGCCCTGCGCGCCGGCGTGCCCGGGTACATCGTGCGCGACATGACCTCGGGCACTCATCCCGCCGCCGCCGTCGTCTTCCCGGTGATTGCCGAGGCGGCCGGCGTCCCGCACACCTGGCCACGCCTCGTCGTCATGCCCGACGTTCCCGCCCTGGGTGCCTTTCGGAAGACGTTCGCGAACCTGATCGGGACCATCGAGGAGTACCCGCTGCCCGCTGCTGGCGGAACGCCCGGGTTCATGGGCGCGACCGAGATCCTCTCGTCCACCGGGATGTGGAAGAAGTGGATGGAGGGACCCGAGAACCGGTTGGACGGCCGGGCGTACCTGCGTGCGCGGGTCATCGAACTCCTGGTCGACAACTACGACAGGCACCGGGGCCAGTGGCGCTGGATGAAGTTGCCGGGGAAGGAGGCCTGGCAACCCCT
The DNA here is from genome assembly GCA_963744445.1 of uncultured Acidobacteriota bacterium. Classification (GTDB taxonomy): domain Bacteria; phylum Acidobacteriota; class Vicinamibacteria; order Vicinamibacterales; family Fen-181; genus CAVUTP01. Next base: position 475,039 of record CAVUTP010000001.1, on the reverse strand, counting down.
GCCGGAGGATCCCGACTTCGTGTTCATCCACCGCGACGGGCTGGCGATGAACGCCATCCGCCGGCAAGCGCCCCAGTTCCTCGTCTTCTCGGAGAAGTTCCCCAGGCGCCTCGAGGGGGCGCTGCGCAACGGTGCCGAGATGGACCGCTGGGTGCTCGCCGACCTCACGGCCGGCGACTTCGAAGCCGTCGCGCGCGAGGTGCAGTCACGCCTGACCGACGAAGTGTTCGAGCGGGCGCTCCGGCGGATGCCGCCAGAGTGGTACGCCGTCGACGGCGCACGCACGCTTTCCTCGCTGCGCGCCCGTCGCCCGGGCCTCGTCGAGTACCTCGACCGCGTCTACCGGTACCACGCGCGCAACGTGGACGTCCACGCAACGGACCGGGCCGAGGAGGTGGCCGTGAGGCGCGCGGCCGACGGGTCCGTGGAAGTGGCGATCGCGCTGGCCGGGGACGCCGCCGCGCCGTACTATCGCCGCCGCTTCGTTCCCTCGGAGACCGGCGAGGTCCGGATCTACCTCCACGGGGGAGACGACCGTGTCGAGCGGTCCGGCGAGGCGGGCGGCTCCATTGCCGTGCGCGTCATCGCCGGCGGGGGCCGCGACACCGTGGACGATTCGAGGAGCGGGGGTACCGACGTCTGGCGCGACGACGGGACGGTGGACGTCAAGCGCGGCCCCGGAACGAACGTGCGGAACACTCCCTGGCTCAACCCCTCGCCGGTCAGGGACGCGCCGTGGATCGAGCCTCGCAGTTTCGGGCACTGGAGCCTGGGCGCACCGGCACTCGGCTACGCGCCGGACGTCCTGGTCTACCTGGGGTACGGCGTCACCCGGACGTCCTGGGGGTTCAGGACCCTGCCGAACAAGAGCGAGCAGACGCTGCGGGGCGCGCTGGCGACTGGAACGATGGCCGGGCAACTGGATTATGCCGGGACGTTCCGCAGGCCGGGCACCGGCCTCGGCTACCAGCTCGAGGCCTACGCGTCGGGCCTGAAGCGCTTCAACTACTTCGGGCCCGGCAACGGCAGCGCACCAGTGGCGGACCGGAACGCCTACAAGACGCGCCAGAACGTCTTCTCCTTTCTTCCGGCGATTCGCTACGAGGCCGGTCGCCGCTGGGAGGTTCGCGCGGGCCCGGAAGTGCGGTACTCCCAGACGCCCGAGGACCCGACGACGATCGTGGGCGCGCAGGCGCCGACCGGTGTCGGGGACTTCGGGCTGGTGGCCTTCCACGGCTCCGTGTCTTTCGACTCCCGGGAGAAGTCCGTCCCGGTGGTGAACGCCGACGTCACGGATATTTCAGCGCCCTTCGGGGAGCGCCAGCGCGTGGGGGGCGTCCGCGTCCAGGCCGCCGGTTTCGTCGTGCCGGAGGCCTGGGACGTTCGCGCCGGGTACTCGGGGCTCGACGGCTCGGTCACCGCCTACGCCGGAGGGGCGCGGGGCCACCTGGCCCTGCGGGTCGGCGGCCGGAAGCTGTGGGGCGCCTACCCATGGTTCGACGCGGCATATATCGGAGGCTCCAACAACCGCGGCTACAGCAGCAATCGCTTCGCCGGCGACTCGTCTCTCTACGGAAACGCCGCGCTGCACGCGTGGGTTGCGACGATCGAGAATCGCGTGATCCCGATCCGCGTGGGGGTCGTCGCCTTCGGCGACCTGGGCCGAGTCTGGCTGGGAGGGGAGCAGTCGAAGGCCTGGCACTCGTCGTTCGGCGGGGGGCTCCTCGCGCAGCCGGCCAGCATGCCGCTGGTCGTGAACTTCCTCACGGCCTACAGCCAGGAAGGCACGCGGTTCTACTTCGGGTTCGGCTACCCGTTCTGAAGCACCGAGCGCACCCATGGAGGAGAACGCGATGAGACCGACTTCGGATGCCTCTCCGGCCGGGGTGGCGGGCCCCTTCGATTGGCTGCTCGGCCTCTTCTCCGACGTGCATCCGGGGGAGGGCGCGCGCGCCGCGGCGATGCTGCTGAACATCTTCCTCATCATGGCGTGTTCCTACCTCATGAAGACCGTCCGCGAGCCGCTCATCCTCGCGGACACCGTGCCGGACTGGATGAAGGGCCTGGGCGTCACGGGGCCCGCCCAGGTGAAGACGTATTCCGCGGCCGGGCAGGCGCTGATCCTGATGCTCTTCGTCCCCGCGTACAGCTGGTTTGCGTCGCGGGTGGATCGCCTGAAGCTGGTGCTCGGCCTGACGGCGTTCTTCCTCGCGGCCATCCTGGTGTTCGGGCTTGCCCTGCAATCGGGCGCCAGGCACACGGGGGTCTTCTTCTACGTCTGGTTCGGCCTCTTCAACATGTCGGTCGTCGCGCAGTTCTGGTCGTACGCGAACGACCTCTACACGAAGGACGCCGGCCACCGGCTGTTTCCCATCATCGGCGTGGGCATGACGGCGGGGCCCCCGGTCGGCGCCTGGGTTGCCCACCGCATGTTCGATGCGCATCTCCAGCCGCACGTGATGCTGTACCTCGCGGCGGCGCTGCTGCTGGCCACGACGGGGTTCTACGCCGCGACCAACCGCGGCAGGTCGGGCTCGCGCCAGGCGGCGGTGGCCGGGGCGCCAATCGGCGGGAAGGGCGCCTTCGCACTCGTCCTGGCGAGCCGGTACATCGGCCTCATCGTGGCGCTCCTCGTCCTGCTCAACATCGTCAACACGGTCGGCGAGTACATCCTCAGCGACCTCGTGGTGGCCCATGCCGCCGAGGCCGTGCGGGCGAACCCGGCGTTCGACAAGAACTGGTACATCGGCACCTTTTACGGCAGCTACTACTTCTGGGTGAACGTGACCGCCGTCGCGCTGCAGACTCTCGTCGCGCCGCGCCTGGTGAAGCGCTTCGGCATGTCGGGCGTGCTGTTCGCGCTGCCCTTCATTGCGCTCGGCGTGTACGGGTTCGTCGCGCTGGGCGCGACCATGGCCGTCGTGCGGTGGGGGAAGACGGCCGAGAACTCGACCGACTACTCGATCATGAACACCGCGAAGGGGTTGCTCTGGCTGCCGACGACGCGGGAGGAGAGGTACAAGGCCAAGCAGGCAGTGGACAGCTTCTTCGTGCGCATGGGCGACCTGGTTGCGGCATTCGTCGTGCTCGTCGGGACGGGCTGGCTGACGCTCGGGGCCCGTGGCCTCTCGCTGTTCAACGTGGCGTTCGCGGCGGCCTGGATTGGCGTGGCCCTCCTGCTCGTGCGCGAGAACCACCGGCTCTCGGCCGCCGGGCCCGTCGAAGGAGCGGGAGCGTGACGCCGCGCCATGCGCCTCATGTCGCGCTTCTCGCAGCGGTGCTCGCGATGCTGTGCGTGCCGGCCGCGGCCCTGGCCCAGGCAGAGCAGCCGCCCGACGACGGCCGGCGGACCGTCGCGCGCCTGCCGCAGAACCTGGTCCGGTCGACGCTCGGCGTCTTCAGCGCCGGCAACCTGAGGCCCGCGCTCGCCGGAATGGCAGCGACCGGCGTCGGCGCGATCTTCGACGATTCCATCGCGGAAGCGCTCGACGACCCCGACAGCACGCTCGGTCCGACGCTCGAGACAGGCGGAGCGCCCCTCTGGTCGGGGCCCGCCGTCGGGGTCCTCTTCGTTGCGGGCCGGTTTTCGCACCGGGCCCGCTTTCGCGCCGCGACCTACGACTGGCTGGACGCATACCTCGTCACCGCCGGGTACACGGCGCTGTTGAAGGAGGTGGCCAGGCGGACGCGGCCGAACGGGCAGGACGAGATGTCCTTCCCGTCCGGCCACGCGTCGAACGCGTTCGCGCTCGCCGCCGTCGCCGCGCACCATTTTGGGTGGAAGGTCGGGGTGCCGGCGTACTGTGCGGCGGGAGCGGTGGCGCTGTCGCGCATGCAGCAGAACGCGCACTACCTCAGCGACGTGACCGCCGGCGCGGCACTCGGCTACATCATTGGGCGGACGGTCGTGCACGTCAACGGCCAGGCGCCACGTCCGCCGACTCTCGCGCGCATCGACGTGTCGCCGGTACTCGGCCGGAGAACCCGTGCGCTCGTCGTCCGGGTGTCCTTCTGAGCGGCCCCCCTGGCCGTCGGTGCGCGTGTCCGCATGGCGGCAACGAACGCGACGACGGCCGTGGTGGATCAGCTCCGAAGAACGGGCTAGAGTACGAGCAGGATCAATGCTCCAGCCAGGCCGTACCGTTCGCCGCCTCGGGATCGTCGTCCTCGTCACGGTGATGGCCGTCCTGGCCCTTCACGCGCAAGGGCGCCGGTTCCGGTTTGGTGCGCCCCCGCCGGATTCGAACCCCTTGCCGTACGACGGACGGTTCACCATCGTGCGCCTTTGGTACCCGTACTACGGCGGGTGGTCGTACGACTACCCGGACATGGAGCGGAACCTCACGCTGATCCTCAGCGACCTGACGTACGTCCGCCCGCGTCCCGATGGCAGCAGCATCCTCCGGATGGACGATCCGGAGCTGATGAAGTTCCCTCTCGCCTACCTCTCCGAGCCGGGTTACTGGTATCCGACCGACAGCGAGGCGAACGGGTTGCGGGCGTATCTCGCGAAAGGCGGGTTCCTGATCGTCGACGACTTCCATTTCCAGGACGAATGGGGCGTCTTCGAGGCCGCGATGAGGAAGGTGCTGCCGGGCGGCAGGATCGAGCGGCTCGCGCAGACGCACCCGGTCTTCCACTCGTTCTTTTCGATCGCGTCCCTCGACGTCCCGTACCCGGGCAGGCTCGGGCAGAACGGCCTGATGGGCGAGTTCTACGGGATCCACGAGGACAACGATCCGTCGAAGCGGCTGATGGTCGTCATCAACTACAACATGGACATCGGCGACTACATGGAGCATTCGGGAAGGGGCTTCTACGCGGTCGATCCCACCAACGAGGCGTTCAAGTTCGGCGTGAACTACATCATCTATGGGCTGACGCACTAGGTGACGCTATGGCTCACCTCATTTCATTTCGAACCGCCAGGTTCGACGTCTCGAAGGAAACACCGAACCGGATGAACCCTATCGCCGGCCAAGGTGTCCTCAACTGGCTTCGCGAGGAGCTGGCAAAGGCCCATTACCAGTCGACGGAGCCGGACACGGAGGATTGGGGCTGGTACATCGAAGTCGAAGGCGGAGGCGGTTCCTACCTGGTTGGGGCGAGCGGAGACGCGGAGGGCTCGGCAGCGGACGTCGACTGGACCGTTCAAGTGCACAAGAGCCGTTCGCTGAAGGAGAAACTCCTCGGGAGGAATCCGATGGCTGCCGATGATCCGCTGTTCGCGCTCATAGAGAAGATCGTTCGAGCAGACGCTGGAATCGAGCAGATTTCGGTCGACAAGGGCGCGTGATACCTGGTGACCGGTCACGGCACTCCGGAGAAGACGCGAGTTGTTCTCCTGGCGATGAGAGTGAACAGCAGGCGACTGATTCGTCTCCGCCGGATGATCCTCGCGCTGAGCGTGGTCGCCGCGGGATGGGCCGTTGCCGTGGCGCTGACGGGCGGCTTCGGCTTCAGGCACGCCGCCTTTCGATTCTCCTCGCGCAATCCCCGGAACCCTTTCCTGATCGCGATGCTCGGCGCCCTGGCTTCATTGGGGCTTTCGTTGCTGCCGGGCGTGCGGGGGACCCTCCTCGATGAGTGGTCGTGGTGGCGGCGACGGGTTATCGCGATCGTTTCCGTCCTCCGACGACATGCGTGGCGTGGCGGTGTGGCGTTGGCGACGACGGCCGCACTGCTCGGCGCTGGCCTGGACATCTACCAGTGGGCTGGCGCTCCCTCCCTGTGGCTGGACGAGGAGATGATCGCGCTCAACGTGCGGGACCGCGCGTTTGCCGACCTCGGCGGCACGCTGTGGCTGGGGCAGAGTGCGCCACTGGGGTGGCTGGCCGCGCAGCGCACCGTCCTGCTGACCCTCGGGCCCGGAGAACTCGCCTCCCGTCTTGTCGCGGTGTGCTTCGGGATCGCCACGCTCGCGGCTGCGGTGTGGGTCGGTCGACGGTGGATGAGCCGGTTTGGCGGCGTTTTGCTGGTGGCCCTGTGCTCGCTGGGCCACTGGCTGTCTCACTACCGCTTCGAGGTGAAGCACTACAGCGCGGACACGTTCTGGGGACTGATGCTGCCCGCGCAGGCCGCCTGGGTTACCGAGGCGGGCCGGCCGCGGGACCACCTGCGTCGCTCGACAATCTGGTGGGTGGCAGCGGCCGCGGGGCAGTGGTTCGCCAATGGCGCGCTCCTGGTCACCCCGGCCTGCGCGTTGCTCCTGTTCGCGGTCAGCTGGCGGCGCCACGGGTGGCGTGCTGCAGCGGTCTTCGCCCTGGGCGGCGTGATCTGGCTGGCTTCGTTCGCGATCCACTACGAGTTGTCCCTGAAGTACACGCACCACAGCGAGTTCCTGCGGCCGTACTGGGCGTCACAGCTGCCCCCCGCCTCCGCGGGCTTCGTCGGGACTTGCCGCTGGATTGTCGACCGCCTGGAGCCGCTTGCACGGAACCCGGCGGGGACCGGGTTGTGGGCGGGTCTGTGGCTCTCGGCCATCTGGGGGTTTGCCTGCCGACACCGGCCCACCCTCGGTGCGGCGTTCGCGACCGTGCCGCTTTCCGCCGTCTTCTTCGCCGGCGCCGGGCTCGTCCCGCTTCATGAACGGTTCTCCCTGTGGATGGTGCCGGCCTTGTACGTCGGCATCGTGCTCGCTGCCGACTGGGCGATTCGGCACGTTCGCCGCGGCGGGGACCGCCGTCAGTGGACGACGCTGGCGCCTGCGGTGGCGGTCGGCCTGGCTGCCTTCTACGTGTCCGCCGACATCGTGCGGGTTGGTCGAAACGAACTCGAACTTGCGCGTCCGATCACCAAGCACGGCCTCGAGGACCGTGCGGCCGTCGCCTGGCTGATGAGGCACCGCCGGCCGGGCGACGCCGTGATGACGACACGCCTCGGCTGGCCGGCCGTGTGGTGGTACGGCCGCATGTCCATTGCGGACCCCGAGGCGGTGCGGAGGCCGCAATCCGACGGGAGCGCGATGTACGAGATGACACACGTCCCGCTCGGATTCCGGCTGCCAGGACGATTGTCTCGACGAGGTCCTGAAGGACCATCGCCGCGTGCTCGTGTACCTCGGATTCCGGGACGTGCCGGCCGGCTTCAAGTCCCTGCTCCTCCGAACATTGGAGTCGCTCGGCGAAGTCTCTGCGTACGCCGAGTTCAGTCCGTTGAGCCTGGCGGCGGTGGTCGATTTCGTTCCCGCGTGCCTCTCGCAGGCTCGGCCGGGCCCGCCGCGACAGCCGCGACGGCGGCGACCGGCTCTCCAGGACTTCAAGGTTGCGTTGGCGCGCAGCCGGCGCATCGCTGGTGACCCGGCGGTCAACGCCGCCAGTAGCCGGGGGAGTCTTCACCATGCCCCTCGCAGGTGGTCCCGCGCAGAGCCTCGACGAATCCCCCGAGTTCATCCTCGAATCGATGCGTCAAGCGCCAGCACCCGGAATCCCCGCTCGAGTCGGCGCGAACGACGGATGGACATCTCGCACCGCGCTATTCGTGGTGCCGGCCCTCGTTTTTCGCTTGACAGGTTTCGCGAGCCGTCCGCGCGCGGCTCCCCAACGCTGCACCGGACTGCCCTGTCCATGACGACGTTCGACGATGAGCGGCGAACGGATTGCGGGTTGACATTCGAGATGCGCCGAGCGCCGAACGCCGTCCCTTGGGCATCCACAGGGCCCGGAAAACGCGGGCGTATAGTGCCCGTATGGCTCCCACCATTCCATCGTTTGCCAGCGTGTCGAGCGAGGATTTCTCATCGAGATCCCGCGCCTCGCCTCCAACGAACGCCACGCGACGGCCGCGCTCGTGGCGGCGCTCGCCGCGATGGACGAGCGGAGGCTCCACGTGCGCGAGGGGTACTCGTCGCTCTTCGCCTACTGCACCGGCCGGCTCCACCTCTCCGAGCCCGCGGCCTGCCGGCGGATTGACGCCGCGCGAGCATGTCGCGCCTACCCGGTCATCCTCGAGCGCCTTGCGGAGGGGACGCTGACACTGGCCGCGGTCAGCATGCTGGCGAAGCACCTGACAGGCAAGAACCACCTGGCGGTGCTCGATGCCGCACGGCACCGGAGCAAGCGTGACCTCGAGGAACTCGTCGCTCGCCTTGCCCCACGGCCGGACGTCCCGTCTTCCATCCGGAGGCTCCCGATACCGAAGCGGGCGTGCTCGGAGGCTGCCGAGCGCGGCGCGCCTGGAGGAGTGCCGGTCCGACGACCGGAGAATACGTGCCCCGAGGCAGGCGGGGGACGGCCCGGTGTCGTTCCGGCGGGGCCGGTACCGTTGCCGGGGCCCGTGAATCGCGGCCCGAGTGCTGATCCGCCCCTCGGCGCGGGGGGCTCGTTGTTCGACGCGCGCGGGGGCGGGGCGGCGCCGATTGCTTCGACGCACGACGGCGCGTCCGCGGCGAAGCCTGCCGTCATCCGCCCGCTGGCGCCTACACGCTACCAGGTGACGGTGACCGTGTCGGCGGACACGCATGCCAAGCTGATCCGGGCACAAGACCTGCTGCGGCACGCGATCCCGAGCGGCGACCCGGCGCTGGTCCTCGACCGTGCGCTGACGGTGTTGTTGGCGCAGTTGGAGAGGACGAAGTTCGCGGCGAGCGCGCCGGCGCGTACCGGGAGCCCGGCGGCCGTTGCGAAGCCCAGCGTTCCACCCCCCGCGAAGAGGCGACGGTGCGCGAAGTGGGCCCCATCGGCTGACCAGGGCACGGTCGCCGCTCGCGATGCCGCCCGTGCGACAGGCGCGGCGGCGAACACCGGCAGCGCGCCGGCTGGCGGTTCAGGCGTGACAGGCACCGGTACCGAACACCGCGCGTCGCCGTCGCCAGCCGCGCGATCGCGGCGCATCCCGGCGGCGGTGCGTCGCGAGGTATGGGCGCGCAGCCAGGGGCAGTGCGAGTTCGTGAGCGAAACGGGGCACCGCTGCGAAGCGCGCGGCCTGCTCGAGTTCCACCACCGCGTGCCGTTCTCGGTAGGCGGGCTGAGCACCGTGACCAACGTGGTCGGACACTGCAGGGCACACAACGGCCGCGAGGCGGAGGTGTTCTTCGGCACCGCGTACATTAACGCCCGGTGGTCCCTCCACCGCTCCGGGCAGTGGCAACGTGAATCGGGTCGGCGAAGTCCACTCACCGTCGCTGGCGACGGTAAACACCTGCCGGGATTCCGCCGTGACGACACCGGCCAAGAGACCAGCGCGGGCAAGCCAGCAGGAGGGAGAATCGAGCTGACTCTCCGGGCGAAACGCCGGATTGGCTGGGTCGAGGCACCATGTCGCGCAGGCGCCGGCGGAGGGCAAGTGGAACGTTACCGAACGCGTTCGCCTCCGCGCCCTGGACGAAGGCTCACTACCCGGCCGGATGCTACAGTAACGTCGTGAGCTTCAGCTTCCGGATCGAGCTCGAGCGCGAAGAGGACGGGCGCTGGATTGCAGAGATCAGCGACCTGCCGGGCGTCCTGTGCTCGTCAAGGCCGGCCCTGGCCCTCCGAGTGACGCGCCTGGAGCACGGCGAAGCGCCCGCCGACCTGGCGAACGTCTCATTCCGCGCCGCGTGAGCACCTGCCCTCGAGCAGAGCCCAGCGCGTATGGGCCCATGCTAGAGTAGCGCCCGATGAACTGCCGGAACTGCGGCGCCGCGATGGAGTTCCACGAGTCGCGGCGCTACTTTCGATGCGCGCATTGCGGGACCGTGCACTTCCCGGAGCCTGTCCAGGGCGACGTCCGCGTCCTGGGGGTGGAGCGGGATGCGCCTCCCTGCCCGGCCTGCCGCACGCCTCTTGCCGCCGCCACCTTGAACCAGGGCCCCTCGCACTACTGCGAGACCTGCCGCGGCCTGCTGCTCGACCGCCAGACGTTCGTGGACGTGGTGCAGACGAAGCGCGCGTGGGCGACGGGTGAACCTCGCGTGCCCGGTCCGCTGGACCGGCGCGACCTGGAGCGCGCCGTTGACTGTCCCCGCTGCCGGCAGCGGATGTCCACGCACCCTTACTATGGCCCGGGCCGGATCGTCATCGACACCTGCGACACATGCAACCTGGTCTGGCTCGATCACGGGGAGCTGGAGCGCGTGGTGGATGCGCCGGGGCGCGACCGGGGAAGCAGCCTCCGTGGCGGAGAGGGCGCCTGGCGCGACGAGCCGCCCAAGGAGCAACCCTCCCGCGGCGGCCGTATCGACCTCCTGAAGCTCCTGTCCGGCGACGATGATTGAGCGGTCTGTAACCTCTTCGGCCCCCCACCTCTCGGTGGGCGCGCTGCTCGGCGGCGATCCCTGGAACGGCGGCGACGTTGCGCGCTACAATCCGCCGCCGTATGACGAACCCTCGCAATCCCTTCGACAACGCCGGCCGGCTTGCGTTCCCGCTTGCCGCGCTCTTCGCCGCCGCTTCTCTCGGCAACATCGTGCTGCCCAGCGCGTACGCGCGCGAGACGGCTTCCTGGACGGCGCAGGGGATCGGCCAGGACTGGGTGGACCTCCTCCTCGTCGCCCCCGTCCTGGCGATCGCGGCGGCGCTGGCCCGCCGCGGGTCGCGCCGGGCGGGCCTCGTGCTCGGCGGCGCGGTCGCCTACACCGCCTACTCGCTCGTCCTCTACGCGTTCGCTGTCCACTTCAATTCGCTGTTCCTCGTCTATAGCGTCACGCTCGGCCTGTCGTTCTACACCCTCGTGGCCATCATCGTCGCCTGCACCGGCGAAGACCCGCGATCGTGGCTCTCCCCGCGGGCGCCGGCACTCGCCGCCGGCATCTTCTCGATCGTGCTCGGCCTGATCTTCTATGCGCTCTGGCTCTCCGAGGTCGTGCCCGCGATTGCCTCCGGGACGCCGCCCGCCAACCTCGCGGAGATCGGGCTGATCACCAACCCAGTGCAGGTGCTCGACATCGGGATCGTGCTCCCTGCCTTCGTCGCCGGCGGCCTCGCCCTGGTTCGCCGCCGCCGCCTCGGCTACTGGCTGGTGCCTCTCATGCTCACCTTCGCGGTGGTGATGGACGTCGCGCTGATCGCGATGGACGTGTCGATGGCGGGGCGGGGCGTGCCCGGCGGCGGGCAGCGCATCCCGATCATCGGGGTGCTCGGAGCCGCGACCCTCGCGATGTTGTGGGGGATGCTGCGGCGGCCTCCCAGCGCCGGGTAGGCGCGGGTCGTCGGTCGGGCTTCAAGGTTCCCGGGAGGCGGAGTCGGCGCAAGGGTGTGCCGTCAACTCCATGACCTTCAGCAGGGATGCCCGTTCCTTCTCCCAGGTGAAATGGGCCCGGACACGTTCCCAGCCCGCAACGCCCATCCGCCGGCGCAGATCGCAGTCGGCCGCCAGCGCGACGATTCGTTCTCCCATGCCGGTGCTGTCGCCTTCCTGCACCAGGTAGCCGGTCGTGCCCTCCGCGACCGCCTCCGGAATGCCCGCGTGGCGGGTGGACACCACCGGCAGGCTCCGCGCCATCGCCTCGACGATGGCAACCGGCAGCCCTTCCTCGTCTCCCGTGTCTGGGTCGGTCATCGAGTGCTGGATGAAGATGTCGGCGGCGTCCATCAATCGATGGACACCGTCGCTCGGCAGGCCCCCGTGCAAGGTGACCCGTTCCTCGAGGGCAAACGCCCGGACGAACTGTCGCACCGCGGGCAGCAGCTCTCCCTCGCCTACGTAGTCCAGGTGCATGTCCGGGACGGCGTCCGACGCCCTCCTGAAGGCGTCCAGCGTCAGGACCGGGGCCTTTCTTGGCATACCATCCGCCCGACGGCGAGGCACCGAACCTGGTTCCCGGCCGGTCGGTGTCGTGGTGAGGGCGGAGCGTCCACCCCGCACGGAATCACGTGGATTTTGGACTGGCTGATGCCAAGGTCCACCAGCCGGGCCCGGCTCGCCTCGCTGACCACGATGATCCCGCTGCTCTCGTTGTACTGGCGGTACTCCGCCTGCCACCTGGGATCCCGAAGGCGTTGTGAGATGTCGTAGCCGTGCGCGTGACCGAAGAACCGGGCGCCTGCCTGCCGGGCCACGCGAAGCCAGGGCAACGAGCAGTCCAGGTACTCGCCCATGACCGCCTCGACAGCGTGCGCCTTGAAGAACCGCTCGACTGCCCTGGCTGACCCGTCGAGCACCGACACGCCCAGCCTGCGGAGTATCGAGCGGGCCCTGCCTTCGATGGTGCCTCTCACCTCGTCGAGGTCCAGCACCGGGCAGGCGACGGTCCAGTACCCTCCATACCCTCCGCCCGTCATCGATTCCACGACCGCCACGGTGCTTCCCGGGAGCAGATCTTCGAGGTGCCGCCGGATGAACGTCTCCGACCGGGCGCCGATACAGGGCGTGAGAACGGCAAGCGAAGAGGGCATGGCGTTCCTTCCGAACGGGGGGCGGCTCACGATGCCAGGGCCCGTTCGTACGTCTCGATGTGCCTGTCGATCACCTGGTCGTACTCGTGCGTCTCCCGGACGTACTCGCGGGCCCTTTCGGCACCCTCTTTCCACCGGTCGCCCGCGAGGAGATACGACAGGCCCTGCTCGAAGTCCTGCAGGTCCCCGGTCCTGGCCCAGAACCCGAAGCGGCTCGCGAAGTCGTCGGCGTCGCAGTGGGAGAGAATGGCGCACCTGTGCACACCGGCCTCGAGGTACGTGACGGGGAGGCACTCCCGCGTGCTGGTATTGACGAGCACCCATGCCTTGTCCAGGACCGCGCCGCGTTCCCTTTCCGCCAGCCAACCGGGGGCTTCGACGTTCTTCAACTCGCGGCAGCGCTCCCTCAACTGCCTGTCCCGCGCCTTGTCGTTCAAGCACGCGCCAACGGCGATGAACCTCACGTCGGCGTGCCCGGCGGCCAGGTCGAGGAACAACTCGGGGCGTTTCCGTTGGTCCCACCGGCCAACGTAGCAGACCGTCGGGCGGTCCGCCTTCGGGCAGACGCGTTCCCGCATGCGGATGGGATTGGGCAGGAACCCGGGGCTGTCCGGCAAGCGGTACATCCGGCGGGTCTTCTCGATGATGCACTTGGCCTGGCAGTACCTGTGGTCGGCTCGCCGTGCGGCCCGCCCGGACTCCCACTGGTATCTGAGGTAGTACCTCACGAGGGCAAGCGCGCTGAGGCGTTCGTGCGCCCGCTCGACGCGCCAGTCCTGCAGGTTGCGCGGGTCCTGAAAGGTGACGAGGTGCCGCTTGCGGGGAGCGCCCGCCTGCGCCAGGGCCGTGCCGAGGGATGGTTCCTCGCTGTGATAGACGTCCGCGTCGATCATGCCGTACAGCCCGGCGTAGGGAAGGACCGACTTGAGCCCTGTGTATGGCGGCGACGGGTAGCTGAGGATCGTCAGGTTGTCCGTCCGCTCGACCGGAGGTTGACCGGCCTTTCGCGGCGTCACCACGTACACGTCGGCCCCGCGGGCAGCGAGCCCGATGGCGATCTCGTGCGTCAACACCCCGAACCCGCCGTACGCGCCACGTCCCTCGAGTTCGGTGGCCACGAGGCACACGCGCAGTGAGGTCCTTCTCATGGGCAGTCGCCCCTCAGAGGCTCGACCTGGTGGACCTGCCAGTCGCAGCGGTCGATGTGAACGAGTCCGTCGCGCGTCGCCTGATGGGCATAGGGCCCGACGGGGGCGGCCTCGACCGCCAGCCGCAACGCCGATGCCTGGTGGTCGTAGACGTTCGAGCGGCCGCCGGAGGGAGTGCTCCACAGGCCCACCGACACGAGATACTGCCTGGCCATGAAGGTGTGCGGCGGAACCCGGAAGATCGCCATGTAACTGCCCTGCTCCTCCGGGATGCGGGGGCCCACGTCCTCGGGCGTGCTGTCGAAGACCCGCTGGCCGTCGAGCGTATTGAATCCGACCCCGATCTTGATCCCGCTCACGCGTGTGGGAAGGTGCCACTCGACCGACACTTCCACGGCCGCATCCGTCCGCGGAGCCACGGTGAGGATCCGTGCGGCAGTGATCCGCGGGACCTCCTCGCTGCGGGCGTTCGTGTACCCGTCGGACGACCCCATTGACAGGTAGTTCGCCACGATGTCCGCCACCCGGCCGGACGCTTTGAGCTGGCCGTTCTCCAGGTACAGGGCCCGGCTGCAAAGCCGCTGGACCGCCAACATGTTGTGGCTCACGAACAACACCGTCCGCCCGTCCCTGCTCACGTCCTGCATCTTGCCCAGGCATTTCTTCTGGAACTCGGCGTCGCCCACCGCCAGGACTTCGTCCACCACGAGGATCTCCGGCTCGAGGTGGGCGGCCACCGCGAAGGCCAGCCGCACGTACATGCCGCTGCTGTAGCGCTTCACCGGCGTGTCGAGGAATCGCTCCACCCCCGCGAAGGCGACGATCTCGTCGAACTTGCGCCGTATTTCCGCACGGCTCATGCCCAGGATCGCCCCGTTGAGGTAGACGTTCTCGCGGCCGGTCAGCTCCGGATGAAACCCGGTCCCCACTTCGAGCAGGCTGGCGACGCGGCCCTTGATCCGCACGCGCCCGCGTGTCGGTTCCGTGATGCGGCTGAGGATCTTCAACAGCGTGCTCTTGCCGGCCCCGTTGCGGCCGACGATCCCGACCACTTCGCCCCGACCGACGCCGAAGCTCACATCGTCGAGCGCCCAGAACTCCTCCAGGGCCGAACTGGCGTGCCCCGGAGAGCGGCGCCCGCGGACCAGCCGCCACACCTCGTGTGCCAGGACCTCGCGCAGGGTGACGTACTGCTGGCGTTCGGCTTGGTGCCTGATCCGGTACCCCTTGCCGAGCTTCTCGACCGAGATGACGGGGTGATCGCTCATGGCTCCGGGGACATCTCAGATGATGTCGGCGAATCCCCTCTCCGTTCTGCGAAAGTACCAGACGCCGACGAAGAGAGAGGCCACGACGACCAGGGACGAGACCAGGAAGCCGGGAAGATGAACCGGCGAGCTGTCGCCGAGGATGGCCCAGCGGAACCCCTCGATGACGCCGACCATCGGGTTGAGCGAATAGAGCAGGGACAGCCCATCGCCGAGCTTCTCGCGGATCACCGTGCTGCTGAAGCCGACCGGGGACACGTAGAGGCCAAACTGAACAAGGAAGGGAATGACATACCGGAAGTCTCGGTACCTGACGTTGAGCGCCGTGACCAGGAGGCCGGGTCCGAGGGCTGCCAGGAAGGCCATCGCCACGAACAGCGGCAGGGTAACGATGTTCCAGGAAGGCGCAAACCCGTACCAGATCATCATGACGATCAGGACGAGGAACGAGACGAGGAAGTCGGCAAGGGAGGTCACCACCGCGCTGGCCGGAACGATGAGGCGCGGGAAGTAGACCTTCGAGATGAGGTTGGCATTGCCGACCATGCTCTGGCTCGAGGAGGAGAGCGCCGCGCTGAAGAACGTCCAGGGGAGCATCCCCGCGAAGACCATGATCGCGTAGGGCGCGCTGCCCTCCGAGCGGAGTCCAGCCACCCGGCTGAAGATGACGGTCATCACGAGCATGGTGAGGAACGGCTGGACAATGGCCCAGACGATGCCGATGGCCGTCTGCTTGTAGCGGACGGATATGTCGCGCGAGGCGAGGACGAAGAACAGTTCGCGGTAGCGCCACAGGTCACGCCAGTAGCCGAATGTCGGCCTGCCCGCCTCGAGGGTCAGGTCGAACTCGGACGCGCGCGTTTCCGGTGACACGGCCGGGTCGGTGCAAAGCGCCTGCCGCGGCTTGCCGACTGGACGCGTGGGAACGGCAGACCGCTTGCACGCATTGTCGAAGGCCATACCCGCGACGGCTCAGCCGGCTTCGGACGAATCGTTCACCGGGTGCTCTGGTCGTGACGGGCGCGCGCTCGACACAGGTCCTCCCCCCGCCGCTGTTTCGGCGACGCCGCGTTACGTTCCCAGGGCGACATGAACGCGAGGACACCGGCAGTGAACGAGGCCCCCTCCGTCTCGATCATCATCAGCACCTACAACCGCGCGGCGGTGATCGGTCCCGCCCTGCGTGCCATCCTCGATGACCAGCGGGCCGGCGGCGTCCCCTACGAAGTCATCGTGGTGGACAACAACTCCTCGGACCGAACCAGCGAAGTCCTCGAGGCGTGCGCCCGGGCCCACCCCGGCATGCGGTGGCTGTCGGAGCCGCGGCAGGGCGTGTCGCACGGCCGCAACGCGGGCATCCGCGTGGCGTCGGCGCCTGTCGTCGCGTTCACCGACGACGACATCCGGGTCGCGCCCGACTGGGTGGCGACGGTCAAGCGCCTCTTCGACGAGCATCCCGGGATTGACTGCGTGGGTGGACCGGTGCTGCCAATCTGGGAAGCCCCACCGCCTCGATGGCTCGACGCGCGGCATTGGAGTCCGCTGTCGGTGACCGACTACGGCCCGGCTGCCTTCGAGATCAGCGCGGCGCGCCCGCGCTGCCTGCTCACGTCCAACCTGGCTCTCCGCAGGCAGGTCTTCTCGAAGATCGAGATGTTTTCTCCGCGGTTTCCGCGCGGGCAGGACCACGAACTCCAGGTGCGCTACTGGCTCGCGGGAGGGCGGGCGCTCTACTCTCCGCAGTTGGTGGTGTACACGGAGGTCCCCGCGGACCGGATGACGAAGGCGTACCATCGCAGGTGGCACTACTTGAATGGCCGCGTGTGCGGGCGGATGTGGTTGCGGGAGCGCTCGACGCCGGACGCGGGCCTGCGCCCCGACCCCGTCGTCCGCCGCACGGTCCTGGGCGTGCCGGGCTTCCTGTTCCGCCAGCTGAATGCGGAGCTGCAGGGGTGGGTGCGGGCGGTCGGTGGCGCCGACCCCGGCGAGACGTTCGCCCGCGAACTCGCCGTGCGTCACATTGTCGGGTACATCGCCGAACGCAGGAAGGAGGCACGAAGGCTGCGGCCGGGACACGCTCCAGGCGGTGCCGCGGACCGGCTTCACGCGGTATCGGGGGGCGCTCAACGCGGGGCGGCGCCACGCCTGCACGCGGTCTCGGTGATCGCCGACGCCGTCCAGCGCGCGATTGCCGCGCGGCGCTCGCGCGCCTGCCTCCTCGTCCCGCGCGACGTGCAGGAATCGGACCGGGAGCCCGTGGAATGAGAAGCTAGCGGCCCGCGGCCTTCGCGCCCGCGACGTCCAGTCCATCCCGCACACCTTCGTATCAACGCCGAGACCTGGAACGAGTAGTTCGGCGAGGCGAAGACGACGCCGTCGGAGTCGTTCATCTTCGCGAGCAGGAGGTCCCGGTCGTCCTTCAGCGGGCAGAACTCCTCGCCCTTCGCGAAGCAGGTCTTGCAGCCCCTGCAAGGCTCGAGGCGGTAGTCGCTCAGCCGGACGAGCTCGGTCTCGACACCGCCGAGCGCCTCGAGCTGGTCGAGGAACTCCCGGGTCGCCTTGTAGGTGTATCCTTCGCGGCCCGCACCGACGAAAGCCTTCACCCTCTTCACAGCCACGGTGCGCCACGCCTTTGTAAGTGGTTGACCTGAGGAGGTCTATGGCCGTCTGACATGAACAGCGTCTGACAGGCGTCTGACAGGGAACCTCGGGAGTGACCCGGTCGTTGACGGTTTCCGCTCACGCGCCCGTTCGCGAGATCCCTTCGGCAAATGCCGATTCGACCGCTATTTACCTATTCTGAAGACCCTTGTCAAGAGCTCAAAATCCCGGTGGGGGTCACTCCCCGTGAGGGTTCGATTCCCTCCTCCGGCACCGCAGAAGTCGGGCACCGAATGGCGGCGCACACGGTTGCGCCTTGCTCTCGTGTCGCTGCTGCTGACGGCCGTGTTCGCCGAGCCCGGTCCCGGCGCAACCGCCGCCAGTTCCGTGAGCGATTGCTACTTCGCGGTCCTCACGACCTACCAGCGGGGTGACTTTGCGTCCGCGACCAACGCCATCGCCATCTGGCCGGATAATGACCTCCGAGCAATGCGCGACCGGCTGCTGCGGATGCGGGTCGTCGATGGACGCGCGTCAGTCTGCACTGGACGACACGCTGCCCGTGACGGACGATACGATCCACATCGTCAACGTAGCGGGCCGGGCGCCGCGTGGCAAGCCGCTGCGAGCGCAGAAGGAGGGCGTGTCGCGACGAAAGGCGTGCCCTGCCCGTCGGGGTAGGCTCCGGCCATTCGCGGACCCCCGGTGGCCTTCGGATCGCCTCCTCCCGACGAGCGCGCCGGCGGACTCGACCTTGGTGGTCCCCTGGGCGGACCCAGACACGAACCTCGCTGACTAAGCTGCTGTAGTTCCCTCCGCCCGCCCGGAGGACACCGCGCGGGCCATCGCCGTCACGAGCGCAGTAGGTTTTTCGGTGGTTGGTGTAAGTCGCTCTGCAATCGAGTTCCTGCCGCCGGAGAGGGACGTGCGAGGGTGAGAGGAGTTCCCAGTTGGTATGCTCCGGCACATCGACCGACAGCGTCTGGGTCATCTCAACAGGGACGGCGAGACCATTATGGCGCTGGTCAAGGCGACCTCCACGCGGAGCCGAGATACTCCGATGCGGCCGCAAGGCTGATCTGGGCTGGATGGAAGCTGCTTCTCTACGTTCTACTCCTTTTCAGCCGGATTCATCTCGTGGCCGGCCTGGGCCTTGGGCTGACCCTCCTGCTCACGAGACGGCAGGTCGCGGGTAACCTCTAAGGTCCGCGCAGCTTGATACACTCCGCTGGATGCCCCTGCCCGCCTTTAGCCCCAGCCGCTGGTCTGCATCCCCGAGCCGTTCAACGATCCGGCGTGGGTGTGGGAGTTGAAGCTGGATGGCTTCGGCGCGCTCGCGCTACATGGAGAACGGCTCCTGCCGGCTGGTCTCGCGCCACGGTCACGCCTACCGCACCTTCGATCATCCATGCCAGGAAGGTGCGCAGGGGCGCGCCGCCGCCTGGATAGAATCTGACGTCTTCCCCACGCGTCGCGGCCCGGGCTCTTCGCGGGTGCCCGCTGGCCACGCCTTGAGCCTATCGGCGGCTGCATTTCGCATGTGACCTGTGAAGGGGCAGCAGCCATGCTGCCAAAGGAGGTTGTCATGCGTGGAGCGATGGCGTTGGCGATCCTGCTTCTTCCGGCTTTCGCGCTCGCCCAGGAACGTGTGATGTCATTTGACCAGCTCGGGGCCCGGCTGAAGGCGGGAGAGGCGGTGCGGGTAATGGATACAATGAGGGCCGCCAGATACGAGGGCGGGTGTTGTCCATCGAATCCAGCCAGGTTGTCCTGGAAGGAGAGGCGGGACGTCAGGAGCTGCGCCAAGAGGATGTCAAACAGGTCGAACGGGACTGACAAAGACTCCGGTGTCCAGGGACTTCTGCTTGGTGCAGGGGCAGGCGCGCTGGGGCTTTGGGGTGTGGCGGTCGCTGGCGACCGTGAGATGGCGACCGACCCCGAGGTGCTGCCGAGCCTGTTGGTGCTTGGGGCCGCAGGCGGCGCGCTGGTTGGCTACATCATCGACCGGGTGATCCCTGGCCGACAGACCGTTTACTTCCGCGCCGGCGCCGGCGCGACGCCCCTCACCCTGGCGGTCATACCCGCCATCACGCCGCACACGAGGGGCCTCGCGCTGTCGTTCTCGTTCTGAGCGGGGCGGGCAGGGCACTCCGAGCAGCGCTACCCTGCGGCTGATGCCCCTGCCCGCCCTCCGCCCGCAGCCGCTCGTCCGCATCCACAACCGCGCCGCCGGGATCGACAAGGTCATCGACAACGTCGATTTCAGGACCGCGCGGCTGGAGAACGCGGCCTGTGAGTGGGCGTCCCTGATTGCTGAAGCGCGCGCGCGAGGTTACAGGACGCCCCACAAGTGCTGACGGCCGCGCAGGATGCCCAGTGCGCGCGCCACGCGGGCCACGGCGAGGCGGCGGGCGACCCGACCCGACTGCCCGACCGCACGCGCCTGAAGGCTGGGGACGCCCCGCGCAGCACGCGGCGGGCGGCGTCGCGCGGTTCGGAGAGAGGACGGGAGAGTGACATGCTCAGAGGTTTCATGATCCCGCTGCGGCTTCCGCCGGAGTTGCAGGCGGAGTCCTTTCGTCGGCAGGTCGGGGGTGCTGCGCGAGGTCGCCAAGGAGCCACCGGGCGCGTCGGCTCCATCCGCGCCGACACCGGCGAAGCCTAACTCCGCGACCGCAGGCGGCGACGCCCAGGAACTCCGACAGAGTGCCAGCGAACGGCGAACGCGCTGTCCGTGTACGTTCCTCGCGACGCCACCCGAGATGCGCGCGCATCGCCGGGCACGGGCTGCGGAAGCGAAAGGAGTAGAACCCGCTCATGGCGAAGTCACCCCGGATCCTACGTTCAAGCGGTCAACGCCCAAGGAGAAGCGCGAGTCGGTGCGCCGGCAACTGGAGCCGGCGCGCCCGGCGCCGCCCGCCGCGCGCGACGCATCGCCCGGCGGTTAGACAGCGAGTTGGTCGATTCCGCCCTGGCGCGGCATCCAAACCTTACGCGGAAACAAGTGATCAGGTACCTGCTCGACATGGGCGTAGCACGCGTCTTCACGCCGACCCTCCCTTCGCCGTAGCGTCGGCGGCGGCAAGGTCAACATTCGGAGCACGTATGACGACATTGAAGAAGCGGCTAACGGAGGAGGAAGTACAAGCCATCTTCGACCGGCATGGATTCAAGACACTCCCACGGGACCATCCGATCTATTCCAGCGGGGCGTGGTTCACGGTCTCGTCACGTAGGTCCGCGCCTGCGCCGCCGAAGGCCACGCCTTCAACGCCAACGTCTTCGCGGAGCGGCTCCGGCTCAGAGGACGGTTGACGACGCCGCGATGCGCGGAGGGTGGAGGCGCACGCAGGACGAACCAGCGTCCACGACCCGTTGCCCGTGCCACCGGCAACGGCGCCCGCCCAAGGAGGTGACGAAGTGAGCGAGACGAAGCGGCGATTCCAGTCCATCGAAGAGATTGAGGAGTTCCTCGCCTCGCGCGGCGCCCGGATTGCGGGACCGGACCACCCCGTCTACAAGGAGGGTCCGACGATCATCCTGTTGTCCCGTGGGCGGAAGCCAGAGAAACCCCTCGTGGCGCCGCGTCCGCCGAAGACGAAGGAGCAGGGCGCGCGGGGCGGGACACGGTTTGAACGGAAACGAAAGAAGTGATGCACAACCTGCTTCTGGGCATCGTGGGACTGCTAGGCATCGTCACGCTGATCAAGTGGATGGCTGGCGATGAGAACCCCGTGAACGTGCCGCTGGTGCTCGTTGGAGGCGGGTCGGTTCACCCGCTTCGGCGTGTTCGGCCTCCTGGTGTTCGTCGTCGTCGCGGTGGTGCTCGTCGCCGTGGGCCGGTTCCTCTGGCATCTCCCCGGCGCCTTGCGCGACGCCGCACGCGACGAGGAATGGCACACGAGTATGGCACTCCTCGCGGTAGCCGGCGCCCTCGTATTCGCTGGGACTTCTATGGTCCCGTCCTCGATCCCGATCTGCATCACCCCAAGTTTTCTCCCCGGCGTCTTCATCGGCGCGATTCCCGCTCTCGCGATATGGGGGTGGTTGTTCGGCAAGAAGGAGGAGTGATGCGCTACGAGCAGACCGGGTGCCCTGCGGTCAGCCGGGTCACCCTCAAGAGGTGCAGCCGTGGAGCGACAGCCGTCTACGTGTTCCATGTGGAGGCTGACGGTATCATCACCCGGCGCGTGCGCCTGCCCGTGTCCGCGCCCGACGCGTCTGGCGTTGCGCCATGGGTCCCTTCGCACGAACTTGGTCCTCAAGATACCGGCAGCCGGTGCCGGACCGGGTTCTTTGAGCGCGAGCAGTTTGAAAGCCTCCGCGCGCACCTCCCCGAGCCGCTGCGCGGCGTGGTCACATTCGCTTTCCTGACGGGGTGGCGCGTGCCGAGCGAGGTGCTGACCCTGCAGTGGCGGCAGGTGGACCGGACGGCTGGGGACAGTCCGCCTGGATCCCGGCACGACCAAGAACAAGGAGGGCCGGCTGTTCCCGGACGCGGACCTGCTGCCGGAACTCGCGGCCATCATCGAGGCGCAGTGGCAGGCGCGCGAGGCGCTGAAGAAGCGCGGCGTGATCGTCGCGCACGTCTTCCACCGGCACGGCAAAAGGATCAGCCGATTTCCGCCACGCCTGGGAGACGGCCTGCAAGGCTGCCGGCTGCCCAGGGCGTATCCTGCATGACTGCGGCGGACTGCCGTCCGAAACCTCGTCCGCGCTGGCGTCCCAGAGCGGGTGGCGATGCAGTTGACCGGGCACAAGACCCGCAGCGTGTTCGACCGCTATGACATCGTGAACGAGGCGGATCTCGCGGAGGCGGTGCGGAAACTCGGTGCCGCCAACATCCGCTCCGGCGGGCAACAGGCAGCGGGATGAGGTGTAGCCGCCGCCACCGTCACGATTGTCGTAGTCGTCGCCTCGTGCTCGTGTAGACTCACGCCGATGCCCATCCCCCGCACGGCGCCGAGAATCGGCTTCCCGCTCGCGGTCCTGCTCGGCATCGTCAATGGGTTCCTCCTGGGCATTGTCGCCTTTGTTGGCGAACACTTCCCTCCCGGTCACAACCTTGCTGGCTTCATTACCGCTACGCTCGGACTTGTCGCCTATTGGTTCGCCTATGCTCACGTCGTCTGCCGGGTAGAGCCTCGCGGGTTTGACTCGGCTTGGCCCGGCGTGGTGGGCCTCGTGTTCCCGCTGTCGATCCTCTGCATTGGGACGTTCCAATGGCCAGAAGTGGCGCCGAGCCTTCGATTGACGCTGCTCGCCATGTGGTCTGCTCGGCCTCGTTGGCGCCGTTGGCGGTGTGGTGGTCGCTTCGCTACAGGACCGGCCACTGCAACCGGATGTCGTTTTGTTGGCTGAGCCAACCACGTCGGTCACGAACCGCCCCACCGTCCGGAGACTCATCGGCTCGGCGCTTCAGGCGATTGACGAGTCGCATGGGCCTGTGACCGAGCGTTCTTCGGCTGGCAGCAGCGAGCTTCAGCCGGGTCGCTACTGCTCAACCTGCTGGCGGCCGTGCTGCTCGCGCACATCGCAGTCCTATCCGCAAGAAGGCTAGTCGATATGTGGCGGCTCCGGCGTCGCGACCGGCACTCGGCCAAGGACTCGGAAACTCAATGATTGGGCTACGTGGCGTCGCTGATTCCCGAGTGGGACAGTCGTGGGACAGTCAGGCCACTTTCGCCCCTCTGCGGCGCGTAAGTGGCTTGACCAGATCGCTGTAAGTGCTTGATTCTATGGTGCCGGAGGAGGGAATCGAACCCTCACGGGGGGTGACCCCCACGGGATTTTGAGTCCCGCGCGTCTGCCAATTTCACCACTCCGGCACGGAGGGGAGAGAACAGTATAACCAATGCAGAATGCAAAATGCAGAATGCAGAGAATGTCGGAGGCCGTTTGCCGGCGCAGGCAGGCTGCAGCCCCACGCCTGATCGCCGCCCCCTGATCCCTGATCCCCGATCCCTGATCCCCGATCCCCGATCCCTGATCCCCGATCCCCGATCCCTGAATCCCCGATCCCCGAATCCTGATTCCTACTCCCGCACCTTCCCGTCCGCCTTCCAGAGGTACAGCGTGCGGCTGATGCCGCGGCTGTCGTTGAACTGCTCGACTTTCGCCGGCTCCCAGTCGCCCATGCTGAACTGGTGCGACACGATCCGCGCGCCGGGCTTGAGCTGCTTCGTCAGCATCGGGCGCAGCTTCAGGTTCGAGGTGGAGAGCAGGTAGAGCGTCACCACGGTCGCCTTCGACAGGTCCACCTTCATCGCGTCCTGCAGCTCGAAGGTCACGAGCTGCTCGACGCCCGCCTTCTTCGCGTTCGCCTGCGACTCCTCGATGCGCTGCGGGTCGATGTCCACGCCGACACCGCGCGCTCCGAACTTCTTCGCCGCGGCGATGACGATTCGACCGTCGCCGCAACCCAGGTCGTACACCAGGTCGGTCTTGACGACCTCCGCCAGCTGGAGCATCCGATCCACGACATCGTCGGGCGTCGCCACGAACGGCGCGAGGCTCGCGGGCGTCGGGATCGACTGCTGCGCGGCCGCGCGGGGAAGGCCTGACCCCGCGACAACCACCAACGCGGCGACGATGGGCAACAGCAGCCAGATGGATCGGCGTCGCATGCTCTCCTCCTCTGAAAGCCCCGAACGGCAAGCGTGAACGACGTCACCTTGGCCCCGTGCAGCAGCATGCCACAGGGCATTCGGGGTCGCAATGTCCACTATCCCGGCGGCGGCCGTACGCCCCGCGGAGGCCGCCCGCACCGAAGTGGAGCAGGGCTGCAGCCCTGCTCCAACCGATGTCCAGGGCAGCGGTCCTGGCGCCCGACGGCGGTGCCGCCGCCGCCGCCCCCGGGTCAGGAACAGGCTCATCGGTTCAGCCCTAACCTGAAGCATGGAAAGGAGTAGCAGCGTTCACCAGCAGCCTGCGGCGAGCACATCCGTTCGGCGAAGCAACAGCGAATATAGGCCAATTGTCGCCGATTCCATTGAGCCTCGCGCCCGCCGGGTGTATACTGTATCCAGTGCGGCCGCGACCCCACGCCTCCTGACCCAACCTTCCTTGAACGGGGGACACGTGACATTCCAGATCGGTGACAAGGTCATCTACCCGAATCACGGTCTCGGCGTCATCGAGCGCATCGAAGAAAAAACCATACTCGGTACCACCTGCGGCTTCTATTCCCTTCGAATCGCCTCCAACGAAACCACCGTGCTCGTGCCCCTCGCCAACGCCGACACCGTCGGCCTGCGGCGCGCCATCGGCGACGCGGAGGTCGATCGACTCTTCCGAATCCTCGGCGACGGCAAGATCGACAGCCAGCAGAACTGGAAGGGCCGCTTCAAGGACAACTCCGAGAAGATGCGGAGCGGATCCATCTACGACGTCGCTGACGTCCTGAAAAGCCTGACGCTGCTCAGCAAGTCGAAGAATCTCTCGTTCCGCGAAAAGCGGATGCTCGACCGCGCGCGCTTCCTCGTCATCTCCGAGATCTCGGAGGTCCTGCACGAGGGCCAGCCCGCCATCGAGATCCGCGTGGACCGTGCACTCGACCGGTCCCTCAGCACGCGCAGCCGCCAGATCGCGGCGCGCGTGAAGACCACGGTGAAGACCACGCTGCCGCCCCCGGTGGTCACCGCCCGCCGCGCGGTGCGGGCGTCCTGACGCGTCGACGTTTCGGTCTCCCATTCGCACCGAGCCGGGAACCAGCACTGGGACCCGGCTCTTTGTTTCTCCGCTGTCATTTGTTGATTTCTTGATTTGTTGATTTGTTGATTTGACGATTGACTGGACGGATTTGACGGATTCTGACGAATTGACGGGACTGGCGCTCGCGGTGCCGCCGGCTTGATATGATCCTGCCGCGATGATTGCCGCGCCCGCCTTGCCGCTTCGCGGCCTGGCCCTCGCCGTCGCCGCCGCGAGGTCGGCGATCACCTACCTCGTCATCACCCTCTACGTCCTCATCGTCGGCCCCCCGGGGCTGCTCATCGCGTCGGTCTTCGGATGGGTGGACCTGCTGTACATGCTGGCTCGCGGCGGGGTGGCCCTCGGGCTTGCGACCGCCGGGATCAGGTACACAGTGGAGGGCGCCGGGCGGCTCCGGCGGGACCGAACCGCGGTCTACTGCGCGAACCACGAGAGCAACGTGGACGCGCCGCTGCTGTTCCTCGCGCTGCACCCGCGCATGCGCCTGCTCTTCAAGGCGGAGTTCCGCAAGATGCCGATCCTCGGGCGGGCCTGCATGCTCGCCGGCTTCATCCCGGTCGAGCGCGGCAACCCCGAGCAGTCGGCGCGGGCCGTGGACGAAGCAGCCGCCGCGATCGCCGCGGGCCACTCGTTCCTCGTCTTTCCCGAAGGCACACGCTCGCGCACCGGGGAGTTGCTGCCGTTCAAGAAGGGCCCGTTCATCATGGCCATCAAGGGCCGGGTGCCGATCGTCCCGGTCGCCATCAGCGGCGCCCGGGCGGCCATGGCCAAGGGGAGCGCCATCATCCGGCCGGTCACGGTCCGCGTGCGGATCGGCGACGAAGTGCCCACGACGGGTCTGACCTTCCACGATCGCGACGCGCTGGGCCTCGAAATACGTCGGCGCATCGAGGCGCTGCTCGAAGACAGGGGCTAGGGACCAGGGACTAGCGGACTAGGGGCCAGGGAAAGGTGCTGGTGGCTGGTGCGTCACCTCGTCACACGGGAACGACCGCCGGTGGCCGCCAGCCGCTGGCCCAGCTTGTGCAGTGACTGTTGAGATTTTCGTCCCGGGACACCAGACGAGGACATCATGAAGAGAACACGCCGCCTCCTGTTCGCCGCCTCCCTCGCCTGCGTCACGTCGCTCGCGGTGATGGCCGGACAGCAGACGCCGCCCCCCTCGAACCCGCCGGCCACCCCGCCGCAGTCGCCGCCTGCAACCCAGGGGCAGCCGCAACAAGGGCAGGAGCAGCGCCCGACGTTCCGCGCCGAGGCCAACTACGTGCGCGTGGACGTCTACCCGACCGCCGACGGGCGGCCGGTGATGGACCTCACGCAGGACGAGTTCCAGGTCCTCGAAGATGGCGTGCCTCAGCAGATCGCCAGCTTCGAGCACGTCGTCGTCCAGGCCGCCGGCCCCCAGGAGACGCGGGCGGAGCCGAACACCGTCCGCGAGTCGCGGGAGATGGCGCGCGATCCTCGCGCGCGGCTCTTCGTCCTCTTCATCGACACCTACCACGTCAGCGGGCCATCCGGCCACCAGGTCCGGGGGCCGCTCGTCCGCATGCTGGATCGCGTCATCGGTCAAGACGACCTCATCGCCGTGATGACTCCCGAGATGTCCGCGGCCGCGGTCACCTTCGCCCGGAAGACCCAGACCATCGAGGAGATCCTCGGCAAGTATTGGGAATACGGGAAGCGCCAGCGCGAGGTGGGCTACGACCCCGAGGAGGAGAACTACATCGCCTGCTACCCGCCCGAGAAGGACGAGGAGCCTAACACTAACGTCTCCAGGATGGCGCGGGAGATGATCAACCGCCGCCGGGAGAAGATGACGCTCGACGCGCTGGGGGACCTGGTGGTGCACCTCGGGGGGCTGCGCGAAGAGCGGAAAGCCATCTTCGCGATCAGCGAGGGGTGGATCCTGTACCGGCCCAACTCGGATCTTGCGCGGCCAACGGGGCCGAATAGCCGGGTGCCCGGTCCTCCGCCGGTCGGCACGGGACCCGACGGCCGGCTGCGGATGGGCGACCTCGGTCGGAACTCGAGCCTGGACATCAACCGCTGCGACCAGGACCGGATACGGCTGGCGCAGGAAGATCACGATCAGGAATTCCGGCGCATGCTCGACATGGCGAACCGCGCCAACGCGAGCTTCTACCCGATCGACCCGCGCGGCCTCCCGGTCTTTGACAGCCCCATCGGACCCGAGGCGCCGCCGCCCCTCGTGGTCGACCAGGCCATGCTCCGGGAGCGGATCGAGACGCTGCGGACGCTGGCCGTGGCCACCGACGGCCTTGCCATCGTCAACAGCAACGACATCGACCGCGGCCTCAAGCGCGTGGTGGACGACCTGTCGTCCTACTACCTGATCGGGTACTACTCCAGCAACTCGAAGCTCGATGGCCGCTTCCGTTCGATCGGAGTGAAGGTGAAGCGATCGGGCGTCTCGGTCCGGGCGCGCCGCGGCTACCTGGCGGCCACGCGCGAGGAGGTCGAGGCGCGGGCCGCGGCGGCCAACCCGCCCGCTGCCCCGGGCCCCTCCAGCGCCGCGGGGCTCCTCTCGTCGCTCGGCAAGATTCGCGGCAGCGCTTTTGTCCAGGCGATCGCCGGGTACGAATGGCGCGGGGATGCCGGCTCCACGCCGGGCGCCGCCCTGTGGGTGAACGTCGAGCTGGACCCGAGCGCGGGCACCCGGGACGAGCAGTGGAAGGCCGGCGCGGACGTGACGGTCTCGGTCACGGGCCCCGACAAGAAGGCGATCGGCGAGGTGAAGCACGTCCTCACCCGGGAGGCACGCCTCGCCCGGCTCGCCATCCCTGCGGACGTGCCACTCGCGCCCGGGGACTACGCGGTGCGTATCAGCAGCAAGCCGACGGGTGCCACGCTGGGGAGCTCCGAGGTGATTCGGGTGACGGTTCCCGAGCCCGCCGCCGCCGGGGCTCTGGTCACCGGCCAGCCGTCGTTGTGGCGCCGCGGGCCGTTCTCCGGCGCCGGGTGGCAGCCTGCCGGCGACCTGCGGTTCCGGAGGCAGGAGCGGGTGCGGGTGGACGTCCCGGTGCTCGGAACCATCGGCGCCGCCAGCGTGCGCCTGCTCGACCGTAACGGCAATCCCCTCAACGTCCCCGTCGTCTCGGGCGAGCGTGAGGAGAACGGCAGCCGTGTCGTCACCGGGGAGCTGACGCTCGCGCCGCTGGCCGCCGGCGACTACCTGGTGGAGACATCCATCGAGGCAGGGGGGACGACGAAGAAGATCCTCACGGCGTTCCGGATAATCAATAGCTGAACGATTTGTTGACTTAGCGTCCGGTGGAGAATGTCAGCGCCCAGGGTTTCATGGGCTGACCGTCGGTGCCCTTGATGCCCTCGAGGAGTTCGACCTTGACCGTCGTGAAGGACTCGAACGGCTTCGGAAAGACGAGCTGCAGCACGCGCTGGGTCCGATCGAAACTGGCCTTGAACGGGATCGGCGGGTCGCCCGCCGGACGTCCGAGGTAGCTCACCGCGATGTGCCCCTCGAGGGTGCCGGGGTCGAGGTCGCGCGAAACCTGGATTCGCACGGGCGTCGCCGGCGGCACGTCCGTGTCCTCGTCGGACGGCAGGCTGAAGATCACCTCGGGCAGGCTGCGGCGGGGCCGCCGGAGTGACAGGGGCTGGGGGAGGCTCCTCCTGCGCCTTCGCGGTGGTTCGCTCCAGCCTGGTGGCTTCCAGCCACACCAGTCCGTTGGCCGCCCTGACCTTGCCCGTCACCTCGAGCCACTGGGCCGTGTCCACGCGGGCATCCGGCCGCAACTCCCAGCCCCGGCCCTTAGGAGGCAGCCCGACGACCCAAATCGCTCCACCAGCGGCGCGCAGGACGAACTCCACGCGTCCTGCCCGGGGGCTCTGCGCGAGATCGCCGAACAAGTTGAGCCCGCCGAACTGACCGGCCACCGTGACCACTTCGCCGTCGTAGCGCCGCGGCTGCAACGCCAGCTGCCGCAGCGTCGGCGTTCCGGAAGGCGGAGGCGCCGCGGAGACGCTCGTCGCGCTCAGCACCAGCAGTTCCCCGTGTGCCGGCCACCGGTCGCTGCCGAGCCTGGCTTCGACGATCGCGCGCAAGTTGCGGGCGTTCGCCTGGGGATCGGCCGGGTCGAGGCGGCCGACGTCCAGGAACTGGCCCCGCACCTGGACCTGTCCGCTCGAGGGATCGTTCCTCGGGCGGGAGCAGCAGCTGCACGTCCGGCCCTCACCGTCGGCGGGTGAGAGGTACGATTGGCCGCGGTCGTCGGTCTTCAGCTCCGCCGCGGACGATCACGTCCTTGAGGTGGTAGAAGCCAGGGTAGGTGGAGAGGGCGTCGAGCGTCGTGGCGGTGGGGAAGAGCCCGGCCGCCTGCGCGGCGAAGAGCGCTGCCAGAACAAGTGCCATGAGGACAGGATGGCACAAGTGGGGAAATGCAGAATGCAAAATGCAAAATGCAGAATGCGGAAGGGCGGAGGGAGACGGCTGTCGGCTCTGGGCTCTCGGCTCTCGGCGGATCACGCGTGACCAGCGCCTACAGCCAAGAGACCAGAGCCTAGAGCCGAGCGGGCGTGGAGCCTGCTACATCACCGCCGTCGGCGGCGCCGGCTCGTCGGCGTCGACCGGCCTTGCGCAGCGGGACGGCGATCAGGTACCACACCAGCAACGCGAGCACCGGGAGGGCCAGCCAGGGCGCGATCGACTCGAAGCCGCGACACGCGCCAGAACGCGTGCTCGCGCGCGGATGCCGACCACCGCCGCGATGAACAGGCCCACCAGCGCCTCGCCGGCGATCAGGCCCGAGGCCGCCAGCACGCCGGCGTTTTCGACGCGCGCCTTCTGCGCCGCGTTGTAGCCGCGCTTGTCGCGGATCTTGTCCACCATCCCGCGCACCAGGCCGCCGACGAAGATGGCGGCGGTCGTCTCGAGCGGCAGGTACATCCCGACCGAGAACAGCATCGGGCTGCGGACCTTCACCAGGATGAGCGAGAAGCCCATCGCGATGCCGACCAGCACGAGCGGCCACGCCATCTCGCCGCCGACGATGCCCTGCGAGAGGGCGGCCATCAGGCCCGCCTGCGGCGCCGCGTAGGTCTTGCCGCCGAAGCCGCCGACGCCTTCGCCGAACTGGGCGACGTCGGAGGTGTGCATCATGTAGAGCGGGAAGAACATCACGAGGCCGGCGAAGATGACGCCGATGACGTCGCCCACCTGCATCTTCCACGGGGTGCCGCCGAGGATGTGGCCGACCTTCAGGTCCTGCAGCATCTCGCCCGCGACGGCGGCCGAGACGCAGCCGACCGCCGCCACGGCCAGGACCGCCATGCACGCCCTCGGTCCCCTTCGCGCCGACGATCACCATCGTCAGGCGGCGACGATGGTGGTCGCCAGCGTCAGGCCCGACAGCGGGTTGTTCGACGACCCGATCATGCCGACCAGGTTGCCGGACACGGCGGCGAAGAAGAACCCGGTGATGAACATCACCAGGGCGGCGACGACGGCGGCGAGCAGCGACTGCGTGAAGTAGAAGTAGAGCGCCACCATCAGCGCGATGATGACGGCGATCCCGAGGCCGACCACCTTGCAGCGACAGGTCCTGCTGGGTCCGCTCGGTGGCGGCGGCGGCCGCGGCCGACTTCCTGACGTCGGCGATGCCGCGCTTGACGCCGAGGATCAGGTTCTTCCGCATCTTGAAGAGCGTGAAGCACGCGCCGACCAGCATGCCGCCGACCGCGATCGGCCGGACGATGAAGCGGTACAGGTGGCCGACGATGGCCGCCCAGGCGGCCGCTTCGTTGCCGCCGTTCAGCCGCCAGTGTAGCTGGTCGATCATCGTCGGCCCGACGAAGTAGACGAGCAGCGGCACGAACAGGCCCCACGCCAGCAGGCCGCCGGCGAAGTTCAGCGCGCCCAGCTCCGGGCCCGATGATGTAGCCGACGCCCAGGTAGGCCGGCGTGACGGCCGGCGCCGAGAAGCTGGTGATGCCGCCGGTCGGCGACCTTCGGCGGAGGCCTCGGTGAGGCCCAGCCGCACGAAGCTCTGCTTCAGCCTGCCGATCCTGACGACGAAGTCGTTCGAAGCCCGGAAGATGCCCGAGGCCGTCGAGGAAGCGGACCACGGCGCCCACGCCCATCGCGCGGAACAGCTGCAGGGCCGCCTCGGCGCCCTTCTGGCCGGCCTTGTGGATCTCGCCGGCGGCCACCGACTCGGGGAAGGGCAGGCCCGGGTCCTCCACCATGACGCGGCGCAGGATGGTGACGAACATGATGCCCAGCAGGCCGCCGAGGATCATCAGGCGCGGCCGACAGCGAGGTACTCCTGCATCATGTGCGGCGCGGTCGAACTTCCACAGCTTCAGGATCACGAACGCCGGGATGGTGAAGATGGCGCCGGCGGCCACCGACTCGCCGATCGAGCCCGACGGTTCGGGCGAAGTTCTCTTCGAGGACGCTGCCCTTGAAGAGCCGGAGCACGGCCATGCCGATGACCGCCGCCGGGTAGGTGGCGGCGATGGTCATGCCGGCCCGAAGGCCGAGGTACGCGTTGGCCGCCCCGAGCACGACGCACATCACGAGGCCCAGCACGAGGGCCCGGATGGTGAACTCGGTCATGTTCGAGTTGGCGGGGACGAGCGGGCTGGAATCCGGCCTGACCGGGCTGGTCTGGAAGATGGCTGGTTCATGAGGGCGAATCTTAGCATGCGCTTGACGCCCGGCCGAGCCGTTCCGTACAATCCGGAAACCTCGTGAAATCACAGAGAAGCAGCGCCCCACCGCCGAGCAGGTCTCCGAGCTGACCACCAACCGTCTCTCGATCTACCTGCGCTGCCTGGACCACCTCGCGGCGCACGGTGTGCGCACCGTGTCGTCGCAGGCGCTCGCCTCCCAGTTCCACCTGAACGCCGCCCAGATCCGCAAGGACCTCGCGTGGTTCGGCGAGTTCGGCGTCCGCGGCGTGGGCTACTCGGTGGAGGGGCTCGCCGCGCACCTGCGGGAGCATCCTGGGCCTCGGCGCCCCGATCCCGTCGCGGTGATCGGCGCCGGCAACCTCGGGCAGGCGCTGGCCGACTACCCGGGCTTCCCGCGAGAGGGGTTCGAGCCGGTGGCGCTGTTCGACAAGCGCGCCGGCGAAGGTCGGGCAGGAGTCGCGCGGCGGCGTCCCCATCTACCACGTCCGCCGGCTGCAGTCGGTCGTGCGGCAGCGAGAGCATCCGCATCGCGCTGATCGCCGTGCCGGCCGCCGCGGCCCAGCAGGTGGCCAACCAGGCGGTGGCCGCCGGCCTCCGGGCCATCCTCAACTTCGCGCCGGGCACGCTGGTCGTGCCCGCCGGCGTGAAGGTGAAGAACGTGGACCTCACCGTGTCCCTCGAGGGCCTGGCGTACCATCTCGCGAAGCGACCCGATGCCAAGAAGACGTAAGCGTGCCGGCCGGCGCCCGCGCTGTCCCACGTGGACAGCCGCGGCCGCGTCCGGATGGTGGACGTCAGCGCGAAGGCGGTCACCGCCCGCGAGGCGGTGGCCCGCGGCCACATCACCATGTCGCCGCGACGCGCTCGAGCAGATGCGGGCCGGCGCGATCGCGAAGGGCGACCCGCTGCAGGCCGCCCGCCTGGCCGGCATCATGGCCGCCAAGCGCACGGCCGACCTGATCCCGCTCTGCCACCCGCTGCCGCTCTCGCACGTCGACGTGGCCCTCACCCCGACCCCCGACGGGCTACGACATCGAGGCGCGCGCCCGGACGACCGCGCAGACCGGCGTCGAGATGGAGGCGCTGACCGCCGTCTCGGTGGCCGCCCTCACCATCTACGACATGGTCAAGGCGGTGGACAAGACCATGGTCATCGGCGACATCCGGCTCATGGAGAAGACGGGCGGGAAGTCGGGCGCGTGGACGAGGAGGGCATTGACACTTGGCTGATTTGGCGATTTGGTCATTGATTGGGGAACCGGCTGATTTGACGGTGCTTTCGGCCGAGGCGACGCAGCTCAACCGAGCAGCCAATCGCCCAATCAATCAAGAGATCAACAAGTCACCAAATCAACAAATGAAGGTCGTCACGTCGGTCTGCCTCCGAGTCGGCGTGGACGCTGCCCGAGGCACTTGTCGATTCGCTCCGTGCGCGCTTTCCGCACCTGCATTCGTCAACGTGCCCCGCGCGGGACGATCGGCCTGCGCGAGTTTCCCGACGCCGACGTGCTCTTCCTGTCGCAGCTGAAGCCGGACGAGTTCGCCGCCGCGCCCGCGCGCTGCGGTGGATCCAGAGCCCCGCGGCCGGCGTCGGCGAGCCTGCTGTTCCCGCGAGCTGCGGGAGAGCGCGGTCGTGCTGACGAATGCGCGCGGCATCCACGGCGAGCCGATGGCCGAGCACGTGATCGGCCTCGACCATCGTCCTGTTCCGCCAGATCCACCTGGCGATCCGCCGCCAGGCCCGGCACGACTGGGTAAAGGACGACCTGGCGTCGTTCCGCATCGCTCGCGGGCGCCCGATGGGGATCATCGGCCTCGGCGCGATCGGGCGCGCGGTGGCGGAGCAGGCCTCCGCGCTGGGCATGGACGTCGTAGCGCTGCGGCGGTACGCCGGGCGGCGCGCGGCCTTCCTGCGTCTCGAAGGTCTACACGCGTGTCCGAACTGGATTCGTTTCTCGCGGAGCCGGACGTCGTGGTCGTGCGCCGCGCCGCTGACCGGCGGAGACCCGCGGGCTGATCGGCGCCGCGCAGCTGCGGCGGATGAAGCCGGACCGCGATCCTGATCAACGTGGCGCAGGGGCAAGCTCATGCGCGAGGCGGAAGTGGCCGAGGCGCTGGCCAAGGGCACGATCGCCGGGGCCGCGCTGGATGTCTTCGAGCACGAGCCGCTGGACCCCGCCAGCCCGCTGTGGGACCTGCCGAACGTCGTCATCACGCCCCACACCTCGGCGTTCCGCGCGCGACTACTGGGAGGCTGGCCGTCCGATCTTCGCGGACAACCTCGACCGGTTCCTGCGCGGGTTGCCGCTTGCTGAACGTCGTGGACAAGGACGCGGGGTATTGATCGCGGTCAACGGGTTCAGGGTTCAGAGTCCGAGGGGCACGCTCAACCCTCAGCCCTGAACTCTCAACCCTGAACGGTCCTCTGAGTTTTGCATTCGACAGGGTTTTCGATACAATCCGCAGCCTGTGCCGAAACACCAGAAGATCTCACGCTGGCCGGCCTGCCGTTCCGAACCCGCGACCGCTTTCCCGAAGGCGGTGCTGGTTGGGCGGTGCCTCGAAGCCGGCAGCGAGACGCTGTCCAACCGCGAGTTCTTCGAGCGCGTGCGCGACTTCAGCCTGGGGCTGCGTGCCTGGGCATGAAGGGCGGCGACCGGGTCGCGGTGGCCAGCGACAGCCGGCCGGAGTGGGTCGATCAGCGACCTGGCCGTCCTGACGGCGGGCGCCGTGACGGTACCGGTCTACCCGACACTCTCGGCGCCGCAGCTCTGGTTCATCCTTGCCGAGAGCGGATGCCGCATCGCCGTGGTGGCGAACGCCGCGCAGGTCGCCAAGCTCGACGAGGTCACCGAGGGCCTCCCGCGACCTGCGAGACGGTGGTGGTCATCGACGGCGAGGCGGCGAGCGACCGCTTCCGCATCGCTGACGATGGACGCCGTCCTGGCCCTCGGCCGCGAGAAGCTGGCGTCCGACCCCGGGGCGGCCAGGCGGCGTTCGAGGGCACCGCGCGGTCCGTCCGGCCGTCCGACCTCGCAACGATCGTCTACACGTCCGGAACCACCGGCGACCCCAAGGGCGTGATGCTGTCGCACGGCAACATCGTGTCCAACGTGATCGCCACCACGAGCTGGATTGGCCTGACACCCGACGACATCACCCTGTCGTTCCTCCCGCTCAGCCACGTGTTCGAGCGGGTCGTCCTGTTCCGCTGCCTCTACGACGGCGTCACCGTCTTCTTCGCCGAGAGCGCTCACGACCGTCGCCCGGGACCTCCAGGCGGTGAAGCCGACCGTCGTCACCGGCGTGCCCCGCGTGTTCGAGAAGTTCCACGGGGCGATCCACGAGGCTGTCGGGAAGCTGTCCGGGCCGCGGAAAGCGCTGGCCCTCTGGGCGATCGGCGTCGGCCTACGAGTCGGCGCGGGCGTGGCTGTCGCGCCGGCCGCTGTCCACCGGGGCCCGGGTCAGGCGCGCGGTCGCCGACCGCCTGGTGTTCTCCAAGATGCGCGCGCGGACCGGGGGGCGGCTTCGCTTCTTCGTCTCCGGCAGCGCGCCGCTGTCGCCGAGGATCGGCGAGTTCTTCTTCGCCATCAACCTGCCCATCCTCGAGGCCTACGGCCTGACGGAAACCTCGCCGGGCATCACGGGCAACCCGATCGACGCGCCCCGGCTGGGGACCGTCGGCAAGGCGCTGTCCGGGGTCGAGGTCCGCATCGCGCCCGACGGCGAAATCCTGGTGCGCGGGCCGAACGTCATGCAGGGCTACTACAAGCGCCCCGAGGCGACGGCCGAGGCGCTCGCGGACGGCTGGCTCCATACCGGCGACATCGGGGAACTGTCGGCGGACGGCTACCTGACGATCACCGACCGCAAGAAGGACCTGATCGTGACGTCGGGCGGGAAGAAGATCGCGCCGCAGCCGCTGGAGAACCTGCTGAAACAGGACCCGTTCGTCGCCGAGGCGGTGCTGGTGGGCGAGCAGCGCAAGTTCCCGGCGGCCCTGCTCGTGCCCGACTTCCCGAAGCTCGAGGCGTGGGCCGAGCGGATGCAACTGCGCGCGGAGTCGCGCGAGCACCTGGTGAGCCTCCCCGAGGTGCAGCGCCTCTACCAGGAAGTGCTGGACAGGCTGAACACCACGCTCGCCCAGTTCGAGCGCGTGAAGCGCTTCGCGGTGCTCCCCAAGGAGTTCACCATGGAGCGCGGCGAGCTGACACCCACGATGAAGGTCCGCCGCCAGGTGGTCGAGGAGCGTTGGCGCGCCGTCATCGAGAAGCTCTACGAATGGCCGGTCAGGGAGCTTCGCTCGGAAAACTAGAAGATCTTCGCCTCTGGCAGCGGCCACCACCGCACCTGCACCTTGCCGATGATGTAGCGCTTCGGCACCAGGCCCCAGTGGCGGCTGTCGGAGCTGTTGTTCCGGTGGTCGCCCATCACGAAGTAGTAGCCTTCCTGGATCACCTGCGGGCCCCAGTCGTCGTGGCTGCGGAACTCGCTCGGCACGTAGTCGTCGGGAATCGGGACGTCGTTCACGAACACCCGGCCGTCCACGATCCGCACGAAGTCCCCCTCGTCCGCAATCACCCGCTTGACGAACGACTTGTCCGGGTTCACCGGGTAGTACAGCATCACGATGTCGCCGCGCTGGGGGGACGTGAGCCGGTAGATCAGCTTGTTGACGATCAGCCGGTCCTGGTCCTCCAGCGTCGGCGCCATGCTCATGCCCTCGACACGCGCCACCTGGAAGCCGAACGTCACGATCAGGGTGGCGTAGACGGCGGCCGACGCCACCGTCTTCACCCACGCCACCACCTCGTCGCGAACCTGCTGGAGAGAGATCCCTCGCCGGGCGGCGGCCGGGGGCTGGCAGGGAGCGGGGCGAGCGCCGGCGGGCCAGCCGGCGCTCGGCGCGCGGCTGGTGCGGCTCGGCCGCCACCCAGGGCAGCCAGGGCTCGGGTGTCACCGGGGCCGGAGCCGGCGCGGGCCGTCAGCCGGGGGCGGCTACAGCTTCAGGTACTCCCGCAGCCGCTTGGTCTGCGACCGGCTGACCGGGATCTCCGTCGCCTTGCCGTCCTTCATCCTGAGGATGTAATTCCTGCTGAACCAGGGGACTATCTCCTTGATTTTGTTGATGTTGACCAGGTGAGACCGGTGAACCCGCCAGAAGACCTCGGGATCCAGCCTCGCCTGCAGCTCGTCGAGCGTCCGGTAGTTGGACGCTCCGGACAGGCTGTTGGTCACTATGCTTATCGTATCGCCATTCAGGGACGCATAGATCACATCATCAGCCTGGACGAGCAGGAATCGATCCCCCACCCGGACCGCAATCTGCCCGCGGTGCTGCTGGCGGCCGCCTACGAGTTTGACGATCTTCTCCAGTTGCTCGTTCAGCGGGGCGTCGGCCTCCACCCGGCGGCGCGCCCGCTGCACCGACTGCTCCAGCCGCCCCGGCTCCACCGGCTTGAGCACGTAGTCGATGGCATTTACCTCGAACGCTTCGATCGCGTGCTGATCGTAGGCGGTCACGAACACGACGTGGGTGCCGAGGCCCCGCTCGATCAGGGCGCGGGCCACCTCGAAGCCGCCGAGGCCCGGCATCTGGATGTCCAGGAACACCACGTCGGGCCGCAGGCGCTCGATCGCCTCGATCGCCTCCAGGCCGTCGCCCGCCTGCCCGACCACCTCGACGTCGCCGACCTGGCCGAGCTGGAAGCACAACTCATCCCGCGCCAGCTCCTCGTCGTCCACCACGATTGCCCGCATGGTCGACATCGTCCGCCCCTACGCCGTCCGCGCGGCCGTCAGCTCGGGTATTTCAATCCTCGCACAGGTCCCCTGCCCCTGGACGCTGGTCAGGCGCAGCTCGAAGTGGTCTCCGTAGATGACCTTGAGCCGCTCGTTGACGTTGCTCAGGCCGATGCCCGCCGTCATCGCGTTCTCGAGGTCCTGCGCCGACATCCCGAGCCCGTCGTCCGCTACTTCGATCACCGAGTGCCCGTGACGCCGGAAGGCCCGGACCGTCACCGTTCCACCCCCGACCTTCCGGGTCAAGCCGTGCTTGATCGAGTTCTCGATCAGCGGCTGGAGGATCATGCTGGGGACGAGCGCATCGAGCGTGGCCGGGTCCACCTGCTTGTTCACCTGGAGCAGGTGACCGAACCTCACCACCTCGATGTCGAGGTACGGTTCGACCGACTCGAGCTCCTCCCGGAGCGTGACGAAGTGGTCCCGGGCCTTGAGCCGCTGGCGGAGCAGGCCCGACAGCTTGGAGATCAGCACACGGGCTGTCTCGGGCTCCGATCGGATGAGAGAGGAGATCGAGTTCAGCGCGTTGAACAGGAAGTGCGGGTTGATTTGGCTCGACAGGGCCTCGAACCGGGCGGCCAGCAGCAGCTTCTCCTGCTCCTCGAGCTGGTGCTCGATCCGGGCGCTGTTCCAGACCTTGATTGGGATGGCAACCCCCAGGACCGTGGCCAGGATCGTCGCCAGGGACTGCCAGAAGCCGACCGGGTCCATGCCGAACAGGCGCGACACGCCGAAACGGTCGATGATCCACATCCGGAGGGCTTCGAGGCCGACCGGCGGCAGCACCAGGACGACCTGCCAGTCAATCTGAAGGGCGCGAATCGATTTCCACAGCCGCGTGGGCAAGCTCGTAAAGACGAAGGGCGAGAAATGCCAGACGGCGGCGCTCGGGCAGATCTCCCGGAGCGCGCCCCCCGCGAACCCGCAGCCCACGGCAAAGGGGAGGGCCCCGTACTCGCTGACGAGGGTCGGCGGGAACCCCACCATGAACCCGACGATGCCCCCGGCGTAAGGGCCGGCGATCAAGCCCGCGAGGAAGGCCCCTTCGATCGTCAGGTCGGCGGCCTTGTAGTTCAACAGGAGTCGCGCCACGACGCCGGCGGTGAGGGGGATGCCGAGGCCTGCCGCGAAGATGAGCCGCTCCGGCCAGTCGCGGCGCTCGGTGAGCAGGATCGCCCGCACCCGGTGGTAGCGCACGAGGACGATGGCGAGCAGCGCCATCACGGCCAGCCTGACGACGAGTGTCGTCAGGAGGGCCTGCTGCGCTGAAAGGAGTCCCGGCTGCTGTGCTGGCACGTTGTTCCGGGCGCCGTGTGGCCGCTGCGCGCCCTTCTCAAGCTTGCGATAGCCCTCGCCCGGTGTCAAACCGACGGGTTTCAGGAGGACCTGCGCCATTGGGCGACTGAGGGGGCAATTGGCCCCTTGCCAGGTAGCCGCTGGCCACCTGACCTGATCAGCGCCGGGCGCCAACGCCCGGCTGTTCGGAGGGTCCGCCTGAAGGTGTTATCATCGTAAGGGTTACGCGAACAGGTTCCTGCGGGCCGCTTTGCCCCCTCGTCTCCGGAGGCCGCTGGATGATCCGTGCGCTGCTGGTCGGATTCGGAACGACGCTCCGCTACCTCTTCCGCAAGCCGGTGACCGTGAACTACCCGGAGCAGAAGGTCCCGATGTTCCCGAAGTACCGCGGGAAACAGGTCCTCATGCGGGACGAGAATGGCCTCGAGAAGTGCGTCGCCTGCGGCCTGTGCTCCGTGGCGTGCCCGGCCGACGCCATCTACCTCGAGGCGGCCGAGAACGACGGGACCGTGCAGGCGGGCCCCCGGTACGCCAAGGTGTACCAGATTCACAAGACCCGCTGCATCTTCTGCGGCTACTGCGAGGAAGCATGCCCGGTGTCGGCCATCTTCATGGGCAAGGACTACGAGCTGGCCGTCTACAGCAAGGACGACTTCATCTGGGACAAGGCCGATTTGTTAATCAACCACGGGTCAGGGGGCAACTGACCACTTGCCGATTGACCATTTGGCAAGGGACGCGGCAGCCGCCACCCCGCCGGCGCCAGCCAATTCGACAAGTCGCCAATTGCCACCTCGCCACCTGATACATCACTCCTGATGCTCCGACCATTTCTCGAGGAAATCGCCCGCCGGGTGCTGGTGTGCGACGGCGCCATGGGGACGATGCTCTACTCGAAGGGCGTGTTCGTGAACCGCTGCTTCGAGTCCCTGAACCTCTCGCAACCCGACCTCGTCGCCGAGATCCACCTGGAGTACGTCCGCGCGGGGGCGGACGTGGTGGAGACCAACACCTTCGGAGCGAACCGCGTCAAGCTGGGGTCCTTCGGGCTCTCCGACAAGGTGCGGGCCATCAACGTCGCGGGCGCGCGCGTGGCCCGGCACGCGGCGCGCGAGCAAGTGTGGGTGGCGGGCGCCATCGGCCCCCTGGGCATCCGCATCGAGCCCTGGGGCAAGACCGGCGTGGACGAGGCGCAGGAGTATTTCCGGGAACAAGTGCAGGCGTTGCTCGACGGCCCGGTGGACCTCTTCATCCTGGAGACCTTCCGCGACCTGCGGGAGATCGGCGCCGCGATCGCCGCGGTCCGCAGCTTGTGCGATCTCCCGATCGTCGCGCAGATGACGATCGAGGACAACGGCCACACGCTCGACGGGACGCCGCCGGAGAAGTTCGGCCCGGAGCTCGTGCGGCTGGGCGCCCACATCGTCGGCGTCAACTGCAGCGTGGGCCCCGCACCCATGCTGGAGACGATCGAGCGGATTGCCGAGACCACCGAGGCGCCGCTGGCCGCGCAACCCAACGCCGGCAAGCCCCGGAACATCGAGGGCCGCACGCTCTACCTGTCGTCGCCCGAGTACCTCGCCTCGTACGCCCGGCGGTTCATTGCCAAGGGCGTCCGCCTGGTGGGGGGCTGCTGCGGGACCACCCCCGAGCACATCCGGCAGATCAAGCTGGCGGTCGGCGCGTCGTCTGCAGCCCCCGCGCGTCACGTGGCCGGGACGCCAGGCGCCGCGGCGGTGGAGGAGCCGGGCGTGGCGCCGGCGCCACGCGAGCAGAAGTCCCGGCTGGCGCACGCGATGGCGCGCGGGAAGTTCGTGCACCTGGTGGAACTCACGCCGCCTCGCGGGCACGAGGCCGCCGCCACGGTGGAGGAGGCGCGGAAGCTGAAGATCCGCGGCGTGGACGCCGTGAACGTCCCGGACGGCCCGTTGTCGGCCGCCCGCATGAGCGCGATCTCCGTCGCCGTGCTGATCGAGCAGCAGGCCGGCATCGAGACCCTGCTGCACTACGCCTGCCGC
The DNA here is from genome assembly GCA_963744445.1 of uncultured Acidobacteriota bacterium. Classification (GTDB taxonomy): domain Bacteria; phylum Acidobacteriota; class Vicinamibacteria; order Vicinamibacterales; family Fen-181; genus CAVUTP01. The sequence continues at coordinate 434,210 of CAVUTP010000001.1, read as the reverse complement.
GACCGGACATTGCTCGGCATGCAGTCCGACCTGCTCGGGGCGCACGCCATGGGCGTCCGCAACGTGCTGCTGGTGACCGGCGACCCGCAGCGGCGCGCCGACTATGCCTTCACGGGCGGCGTCCTCGACGTGGATTCGATCGGGCTGACCAACGTCGTCAGCCGGCTGAACCGCGGCGTGGATGTCGGCGGCGAAACGTTGAGCCGCCAGACCTGCTATCACATAGGCGTCGCGGTGAACCCGACTGCCCTGAACCTCGACGAAGAGTTGCGGCGCTTCGCGTACAAGGTGGAGGCGGGTGCCGAGTTCGCCATCACGGCGCCGGTCTTCGATCTGCGGGCGTTCGAGGTGTTCCTTGCCCGCGTCGAGGGCTATGGCATCCCGATCGTCGCCGGTCTGTGGCCCTTCGACAGCCAGATGAACGCCGAGTTCATGGCGAACGAGGTGCCCGGCGTCGTGGTTCCGGAGGCGCTGCTGCGCCGGATGCGGCGCGCGGCGGACCCGGCCGAGGCTGCATGCGAAGGCGTGACGATTGCACGCGAAATCGCGAACAGCCTGCGCGGGCGCGTGCAGGGGTTCCAGCTGGGCAACGCCACGGGAAGGGTGGACGGCGTCCTCGAAGTGTTCGAATCGTAGGACGGCTGGCTTGAATGCTTGTCGGGGTCAGCCCGGCGGTATATAGTCAAGAGCTTCAGGGCCGTCCCCCACCAGATACTGGCCGTGCCGGCCCGTGCGGCAGGGAGAGGCAATGGCACATTTCCTACGAATCGGCAGGCGCGACGACGACGAGATCATTTCATCCTCGTCGGATGCCGCAACCCGCGCCCTGTCGGTGACGGCGGTCGAGAACGACTTCGTCGAAGGCGTCTACGGCAAGCTGGCCTCTTGGTACGACTGGTTCTTCGGACCGACGCTTCACCCCGGCCGCCTGCAGGCCATACAGCGCATGGGGATTTCCCCCGGCGACCGGGTGCTCGAGGTCGGCGTGGGCACGGGAATCAACGCCTCGCTCTACCCGCGCGACTGCGCCGTGACCGGCGTGGACCTGTCGGCATCGATGCTCGAGAGGGCCCGCGAGCGGATCGCGCGCAAAGGGATCACCAACGTTCGCGTGCTGGAGATGGACGCGGCCAGCCTGGCCTTTCCCGACGGCTCGTTCGACATCGTCTACGCGCCCTATCTCATCAGCGTCGTGCCCGACCCCGTGCGGGTGGCCGCGGAGATGAACCGCGTGTGCCGGGTCGGCGGGCGGATCATCTTCCTCAATCACTTCCGCAGCCCCAACTTCCTGCTGTCCCGGATCGAGCGGCTCATCTCGCCCTTCACCGTGCACATCGGCTTCAAGGCGGACCTTGATCTGCCCGCGTTCCTCGCGCAGGCCGGGCTGCAGCCGGTGTCGATCGAAAAGGTGAACGTGCCGAGGATCTGGTCCCTCGTCACGTGCATCAAGAGCGAGGAGTAACCGGGGCGGCCGACAGCGTGCGTGCCGCCCTTGTCCGAGCAGCACCTCGATCGTTAGGGCCGTTCCGCGCGGGCCGGCCCGTCTCGCTCGTTACTCCGCCGGCTTGAAGATGTCCAGGATCCGCACCCGTTCTGGCGCCGGGCCCATCGCCCCCTGGCGCTCCTTCACGAAATCACCGTAGTGCGGCGGCGGCGCCGGGTCGCGGTAGAAGACGCCGGTGAACAGGTCCGTCCCGTAGTGTTGCGCAAGGTTCATCGCCTTGATGCGGTCGGCCGGGTCGTGGCCCACCGAGTCCAGCGTCCGCATCTTCTGCTTCTGGGCCTTGAGCTGGGTCTCGGCCTCGCCGTAGGTCACGCACGGCGACTGCACGTTGATGAAGGCGAACCCCGGGAAGCGGATCCCTTCCTCGATGATCGCCGCAAGCTGGCCCATGTCGGCCGGCGTGCCTTGCGCGACGTAGCGGGCGCCGTAGCCCAACGTGTAGAGCAGCGGGTTGACCGGATCCTCCATCGACCCGTAGCTGCTGGACGCGGTCCGCAGCCCTCTCGGCGACGTCGGGGACAACTGCCCCTTGGTCAGGCCGTAGATCTGGTTGTCCATGATGATGTAGGTCAGGTCGATGTTGCGGCGGATCGCGTGCGCCACGTGGCCGCCTCCGATCGAGAAGCCGTCGCCGTCCCCGCCGGCCACCAGGACCAGCAACTCCGGGTTGGCCAGCTTGATGCCCTGGGCGATGGGCAGCGCGCGGCCGTGCACCGAGTTGAAGCCGTAGGCGGTGGTGTAACCAGGGATACGGCTCGAGCAGCCGATGCCCGAGACGAACGCGATCTCGTGCGGCGGCCGGCCGATGTTCGCGAGCGCCCGGTAGATCGCCTGGACGACACCAAAGTCGCCGCATCCCGGGCACCAGATGGGCTTCAGATCGCTCTTGTAATTCTTCGCCTGGTAAACCTCCGCCTCGGGCGGAAGGGCAGTCGTGGCCATGTGGTCCTCCGTTTGATGCCGTCAGGCGGAAGGGGGAGGGCGGAGGGCGGCTTCGTCACGCCGGGCTCCATTCGCCTACCGCCTGCCGCCTACCGCCTGATACTCCCTGATCCACGGTCCCGAGCCCGGCGCTACTCCGCCTGGCTGACCGGCTGGCGTTCCTCGAGAATCGCCCGCGCCTGGGCGCGCAACTTCTCGACGATCTCGACCGGGCTGAATGGGTTCGACCCGCTGCGCGCGAAGGACTCGAGGCCTTTCGGCACGTCCACGTACATCCGGACGAGCCGGTACAGCTGTCCCTGGTGCGACTGCTCGACGACCAGTCCCCGCTGCACCGACGCGAAGAAGTCGCGGTAGACCTCCTCCGCCACCGGGTAGAGCAGGCGGGGAATCAGCGCCTTCACCTGGAGGCCGGCCTCGCGGGCGAGCTGGAGCGCTTCCAGCGCGATACCCGACGTGGATCCCCAGGCGACGATGGCCAGGGGGGCGTTGCTGGGGCCCTCGCTGAGGAAGAGGTCGGCGCGGCTCTTGAGCGGCGCCAGCTTGCGCAGCCGCTTCTCGTTCATCTTCGCGTGGATGGAGCCGGTCGCGGTCGGCGCGCCGGCCTCGGTGTGCTCGATGCCCGACGCCAGGTAGTTGCCACCCTTCATGCCGGGGTGGCTGATGGCGCTGACGCCGGAGTCCGTGAGACGGTACCGCGCGTAGTTCTCCAGCTCCGCCTCGGTCGGCGTCCGGCGGTTCTCAATCCGCAGCCCTTCGGTGGCCGGCCGGACGATGGCCTCCTTGCGCTGGGCAATCTCCTGGTCGGAGAGGATGATGACCGGCGTCTGGTAGCGCTCGGCGATGTTGAAGGCCTCCACCGTGATCGGGAACGTGTCGGCCACGTGCATCGGCGCCAGGATCGGCCGCGGCGCGTCCCCGTGGGCCGAGAAGGCCGCCTGGAACAGGTCGGACTGCTCGCTCTTGGTGGGGATGCCGGTGGAGGGCCCGCCGCGCTGCACGTTGACGACCACGAGCGGCAGTTCGGCAATGGTCGCCAGTCCGATCATCTCGGTCTTCAACGACATGCCCGGGCCGCTGGTCGCGGTCAGCGCCTTCTTGCCTGCGAAGCTGGCGCCCACGCACGCGCCGATCCCCGCGATCTCGTCCTCGCACTGGAGCATCACGCCGCCGAATTTCCAGATCTCCCGGTTGAGGAACTGCATGATCTCGGAGGAGGGCGTGATCGGGTAACCGCCGAAGAACTCGCAGCCGGAGACGATTGCGGCCGCGGCGCACAGGTCGTTGCCGTCCGCCACGAGCTTGGCCGCCGAGCCTTCCGGCATCGGGGCGAGCGGGCGGTTCACGCGCAACGGGTGCCCCTGTGCCCACTCCAGGCCCGCGTCGAAGGCCCGCTCGTTGCGGGCCATGATCTCCTCGCCCTTCTTGGCGAAGCGCTTCCGCAGGCCCGCGCGAATGTGCTGGGGCGCGAGGCCAAACCACCCGGCCACCAGGCCGAGCACGACCGTGTTCTTCGCCTTCTCCGAGCCGCCCATCTCCTTCGCCATCGCCTCGATGCCGACGGCGACCACCTCGGCCGGCTTCACGCCCGCAACCGGAATCTGGTCAGGGGCCACCCGCGTGTTCGAGTCGTAGATCACGATCGTCTCGCCGCCGATCGGCAGCTCGGCGCCGAACCTCAGGAAATCATCCCAGTTCAGGGCGACCGCCACGTCGAGCGCTCCGCCCGGTCCGAGCACCGGCCGGGTGGACACCCGCATCCGGAACGACGACTCCCCGCCGCGGATCTGCGGCCCGAAGCTCTTGGTGAGCATGGCGTGATAGCCGGCGATTGCGAGCGCCGTCATGAGCGAATCGCCGGCCGAGACGATGCCGTCGCCGCCCGACCCGGCCATGCCAATGATGAGATCGCTTGTCATCGAGAACGTCCTCTTGTGGAAGGGATCCCTACGACGATACCACGGGCCAATCAGGTCACTTGCCGAATTGGCAACTGACCAGTTTTCAAATTGAGGCCTGCCGTCAATTCGTCAAGTGGGCAGTCGTCAAATTGTCAAGTGAGCGCCACTCCCCTGAAGGGGTCTTCAATCGACTCGCTCTGGGGAGTGAACAGCTCGGCGCCGTCCGGCGTGATCACCATGTCGTCCTCGAGCCGCACGCCGAACTCGCCACGGATGTAGACGCCCGGCTCGTCGCTGAAGGTCATGCCCGGCGCGAGGGCCAGGGACTTTTCGGGGCCGAACATGTTGTGCTTCACCAGGTAGGGCCACTCGTGCCCGTCCATGCCGATCCCGTGGCCGAGCCGGTGCGTGAAGTACTTGAACCCCGGGCCGTAACCGGCCTCGGTGATGACTTGCCGCGCCGCCGCGTCCACCGCCTCGAGCGGGAGGCTTGGCCGGGCCGCCTTGACGGCGGCGGTCTGCGCGCGGTGGACGATCTCGAACACCTGCTTCATCTTGTCGGTGGCCTTGCCGAGCACGAAGGTCCGGCTGATGTCGGAGCGGTAGCCTTCCACCGAGCAGCCGCCGTCAATCAGGATGATGCTGCCTTCCCGGATGACCTGCGGCGTGACGGAGCCGTGGGGCAGGGCGCTGTAGACGCCGACTTGCGCGCCGGCGCTGCCCTGGAAGCCGAGCCGCGTGTGGGCCTGGGACACCAGCGTCGAGAAGTCGCCCTGCGTCATCCCGTCCTTCAGGGCCGCGAAGGCTGCGGCGTACGCCTTGAGCGTCACCTGGTTCGCGAAGCGCATCAGCGCGATCTCGTGCGCGTCCTTGACCATCCGGCAGCCGGCGGTCACCGGCGTCGCATTGACGACCTTCAGCGCCGGCGCCGCCAGCGCGACCCCGTCCGCGAAGTTGAAGTAGGTCTTCTCCTCGATCCCCAGGCGGCCCGCCGCGATCCCGCGGTCCTTCAAGCCCGCGGCGACCAGCGCGTAGGGGTCCTCGTCTTCCTGCCAGGTCCGGATGTCCGCCTTGCCGCCGAGCGGCCCGGCCGCGATCTGCTCCTGCGCGCGCTCCTCCTCGAAGGCGGGGCAGACATAGAACGGCGCGCCCTTCGCGGGCAGGATCATCAGGAACAGCCGTTCGCTGTTCCACCAGCTGATGTTGCTGAAGTAGATGAGCGAGGTGCCGCCCATCATCGCGACGGCGTCCATCTTGTGCTGGGCCATCAGCCGCCGCGCCCGCTCGATCCGGGCGAAACGCTCCTCGTTGGTGATCGGCTTCTCCTGGCCGCGCATCGACTTCAGCGACGCGATCGGAGGCGGGAGGGATGGGGAGGGTGTCTGCGCGCCGCTTGGCCGCGACAGGGCCGCGGCTGCGACAGTGACCGCGGCGGACTGGAGGAACGTGCGGCGAGAGGACATGGATGGCTCCTTATTCGGCTCTGGGCTCTCGGCTCTTGGCGCTGGATGGCGAGACGCCGGACGGCCAACCTGCGACGGCGGCATTGTTGCACAAGCCCGCGCAGGAGGGCAGCACGAGCAGAGACTACCGCAATCTGCGCGCGTTCACGCCTGCGCCTAGAGCCTCTCGAGGACAAGTCGCGCGGCGACCGAAGCGCCGTCCGTGTCCGCCGGCTCCGGCCGGTCCTGGGCGAGCAGTTCCTCCAGGTACGGCAGCCAGTCGCCGGCGAAGAGGGCCTCCTGCGGGATGAACTGCGAGCGCACGTACCGCGGCATCTCCTGGACCAGCACCTCGTACTCCACGAAGTGGCCGCGCGAGGTGTAGAGCAGCGCGGTGTCGTTGGCCGCGCACTCGGCGATGATCCCGTAGCCGGGCTTCGTCGCAACCACGTCCACGGCCGCCACCAGGTCCTCGTAGCGCCAGCCCTGGTCGTAGAGCGCCTGCTCGTCGAACTCGAACACGCCGCGCCCGCTCTCGCGCGCCGGCGCCGAAATCTCCAGGTGGCCGGTGAGCACTGCCGCGTACTCGCCGCCGAAGCTCGCGAAGCCTTCCGGCGCCATCCCCTTCAGGCCGTGCCCGCCGAAGGAGAGGAGCACCAGCTTCCGATCGACCGGGAGGCCCAGCGCCTGGCGGGTTTCAAGCGGCTTGCGGCTCGAGCGGCGAGCCACCAGCGGGACGTCGAACGTCCGGTCGGCCGGCGCCATCTCGAAGCCGCCCCACATCGGCAGGCGCACGAAGCAGGACGCGTGCGCCGTGGCCTCCCTGATGAGGGGCACGAGATTGGGCAGCCCCTTCTCCTCGGGGTCGTAGCCCTCGTAAATCCAGTCCCAGGTGAAGTTGCCGGAGGCAATCGATCGCACGCCCGCTTCGTGAGCCGCCGCGATACCGAGCGGGGGCAGGTCGGCAACCACCAGCGCCGCCCGCGCCTCCCGCAGGAACGCTGCCTCCGCCCGCACGCGGTCGTCGAACGTCGCGTAGAACTCGCCGGCCCGCCGGAGCGTTTCGGTCTCGTCGAGCCGGAGGCTGTCGATCTGCGCGATGCCCGTGTCGCACTCGGCCTGCCGGAAGTCCACCGGTGACTTGAGCGTCAGGTCGAAGATCCAGCGCGTCGCGCCGGTCCTCACGACGATCGGGAGTTCCGGCCGCCGCTCGCGCAGCGCGTTGATGATCTCGATTTGACGGGAAGCGTGGCCAAAGCCGTGGCCGCTCACATACCAGACGATCGGAGAGGACATAAACAGAGATCAGGGATCACAGGATCAGGGATCAGAGTCGGATCAGGGATCGAGTCGGATCGATAGATCGGGATTCGGGGACCGGGTCCGGTGACTTCCTCCCACCCTCCATGATACCTGCGGTACACTTCGACCCGTATGAAGAGATCCCTGTTCCTGGCCCTGCTGGTCGTCCTTGCGGCCGCCGGCGCCCCCGGTCCCGTCGCCCAGGAGCCGCGGAGTCGCGCCTGCTCCGTTTCCCCGCCGATCCACGGCAACCAGGTGGTCTTCACCTACGCCGGCGACCTCTACACCGTCGCCGCCACCGGCGGCGTGGCCCGCCGGCTGACGAGCGACGTCGGCTTCGAGATGTTCGCCCGCTTCTCGCCCGACGGGAAGTGGCTGGCCTTCACCGGGCCAGTACGACGGCAACACCGAGGTCTACGTGATGCCGTCGCAGGGCGGCGTGCCCGAAGCGCCTCACCTGGACCGCCACGCTCGGGCGCGACGACGTCTCCGACCGCATGGGCCCCAACAACATCGTCATGGGCTGGAAGGACGACCAGCCACGTGCTGTTCCGATCGCGGCGCACCGAGTGGAACGACTTCCTCGGCAAGCTGTACCTCGCCAGCGTCGAACGGCGGGCCGATCGAGGAACTGCCGCTGCCGCGCGGCGGCTTCGGCTCGTACTCCGCCGACGGCGAGCCAGCTCGTCTACAACCGCGTCTTCCGCGAGTTCCGCACCTGGAAGCGCTACCGCGGCGGGATGGCGGACGACGTGTGGCTGTACGACTTCAAGACGAAGGCGACGACGAACCTGACGAACAACCCGGCGCTCGACATCATCCCGATGTGGAAGGGCAACACGCGTCTACTTCGTCTCCGACCGGGACGAGCCGGCGCGGATGAACCTCTACAGCTACGACCTGGGCACGAAGCAGACGAGGAAGCTGACCGACTTCACCGAGTACGACATCAAGTTCCCCTCGCTCGGCGACAACGCCATCGTCTTCGAGAACGGCGGCTACATCTACCGCTTCGACCTGGCCGCCGAGAAGGCGGTGAAGGTGCCCGGTGACGATCGCCGAGGACTTCGACAGCGGCCGCGCCGAGCATGGTGGACGTGAGCCGGAGCGTGACGAACTACGAGATCGCGCCGGACGGCAGCCGCGCGCTGTTCGGCGCCCGCGGCGACGTCTTCACGGTGCCGGCCAAGTACGGGCCCGACGCGCAACCTCACGCGCACGCCCGGCGTGCACGAGCGCGACTCGAAGTGGTCGCCCGACGGCAAGTGGATCTCCTACATCTCCGACGCGACCGGCGAGGACGAGATCTGGATCGTGCCCCAGGACGGCCAGGGCGCGGCGGTGCAGCTGACCAGGGGCGGCGACAACTACAAGTTCCCGCCGATCTGGTCGCCCGACAGCAGGAAGATCGCGTGGTCCGACCGGAAGCAGCGCCTGCACGTGCGTGGACGTCGACAGCAAGGCGGTGACGCTGGTCGTCGGAGTCGCCCGGCCGGCGGCATCAACGACTACGCGTGGTCGCCCGACAGCAAGTGGATCGCCTACGCGAAGCCCGAAGACGAGAACATGGGGCGGATTCACCTCTATTCGCTCGAGTCGAAGCAGACGCATCGCCGGCCACCGACGGCTGGTTCGCGGTGTCGCAGCCGGCGTTCAGCGCCGACGGCAAGCTGCTGTTCTTCGTGTCGGCCCGGACGTTCAACCCGACCTACGGGCAGACGGAGTTCCAGCACGTCTACAGCGACATGTCGAAGATCTACCTCGTCGCGCTGGCGAAGGACACGAAGAGCCCGTCGCGCCGCGCAGCGACGAGGTGAAGATCAAGGACGAGAAGAAGGCGGAAGGCGGAGGGCGGGAGGCGGACGAGGCGACGAAGGCGGAACCGGCGGCCCGACCGGCAGAAGAAGGACGAGCCGAAGAAGGACGAGCCGAAGAAGGACGCCCGCCGGCCGTCAGGGTGGATGCCGACGGCTTGATCGCGCCGCATCGCCGTGCTGCCCGTCCCGGCGGCCAACTACCGGTCGCTGGTCTCGGTCGGCAACCGGCTCTACTACGGCCGCGCCAGCGCGCGCGAGGCCGCCGCGCTCTACGTCTTCGACTTCGACAAGCAGGCCGAGACGCAGGTGGTGCCGGCGGCACCGGCTACGAGATCTCGGCCGACGGCAAGAAGATGCTGGTGTCCTCCGGCGGCCGCTACGCGATCATCGACACGCCCACCAGCGCGACCGAGCTGAAGGACTTCCTCGACCTCTCCGACCTGAAGGTCACGGTGGACCGCCACGCCGAGTGGCGGCAGATCTTCGACGAGTCGTGGCGCCAGATGCGCGACTTCTTCTACGCGCCGAACATGCACGGCGTGGACTGGCCGGCGATGAAGGCGCAAGTATGCGCCGCTGCTCGACCACGTGAACCACCGCGCGGACCTGACCTACGTCATCGGCGAGCTGATCGGCGAGCTGAACGCCGGCCACACCTACGTCGGCGGCGGCGACATGCCGCGGCCCGCGCGGATCCCGATGGGCCTGCTCGGCGCGCGGCTGGAGCGCGACCCGAAGACGAAGTTCTTCAAGATCGTCAGGATCCTGAAGGGCCAGAACTGGGACGCGGCGCTGCGCTCGCCGCTCACCGAGATCGGCGTCGACGTCAAGGAGGGCGACTTCATCGTCGCCGTGGACGGCCGGTCCACCGCGGAGCTGACGGACATCTGGGAGGCGCTTGCCGGCAAGGCCAACGAGCAGGTGGCGCTGCGGGTGAACGCCAGCCCGTCGCTGCAGGGCGCCCGCGAGGCGGTCGTCGTGCCGACCGAGGACGAGCGCGCCCTCTACTACTACAACTGGGTGCAGGGGAACATCGAGAAGGTGAGCAAGGCGACCAACGGGCGCGTCGGCTACCTGCACGTGCCCGACATGGGCGTGCCGGGCCTCAACGAGTTCGCCAAGTACTTCTACCCGCAGACGGCCAAGGAAGCGCTGATCGTCGACGTGCGCAGCAACGGCGGCGGCAACGTGTCGCCGATGATCATCGAGCGCCTGCGGCGCGAGCTGGTGCTGGTGGACATCGCCCGCAACGGCACGCCGCAGACGAACCCGGGCGCCATGATCGTCGGCCCCAAGGTGCTGCTGGCCGACGAGTTCTCGGCGTCCGACGGCGACCTCGTCACCTGGCGCTTCAAGACCCACAAGATCGGGCCGGTCATCGGCAAGCGCACCTGGGGCGGCGTGGTCGGCATCGCCGGGACGCTGCCGCTCCTCGACGGCGGCTTCCTCAACAAGCCCGAGTTCTCGCGCTACGACGTGGCGGGGAAGTCGTGGGTCATCGAGGGCGTCGGCGTCGAGCCCGACATCGTCGTCGACAACGACCCGGCGAAGGAGTACGCCGGCGAGGACCAGCAGCTGGACCGGGCGATCGCCGAGATCCTCGACCTGCTGAAGAAGCAGCCGGGAACGCTGAAGGGGATCCCGCCGTATCCGGTCAAGCGGTAGCAGCGGTCACTTGGCAAGGGACCACTTGGCGACTGTCTACTTTCGAAAATAGGCAATTGCCAAGTGGTCAATTGCTCCCTGCCACCGGCGGCGGTCACCGCTTGTCCGCCGCCGCCGGCAGCGGGAGCGCCACCCTGAGCACTTCCTCGATCGTGCTGGCCGGCACGAATTCCATGGTCTTTCGCACTTCCTCGGGAAGCTCCGCGAGGTCGTGCCTGTTGCGCTCCGGCAGCACGAAGATCTTCACGCCGTGCCGCCGTGCCGCGAGCGCCTTCTCGCGGATGCCGCCAACCGGCAGCACCAGGCCGGTCAGCGTGATCTCACCGGTCATCGCCACGTCCTGGCGGACCGGCTCCTGCCGGATGGCCGAGAGGATCGCCGTCGCCATGGTGACGCCCGCCGAGGGCCCATCCTTGGGGATGGCGCCAGCCGGCACGTGCACGTGCAGGTCGTGGCCGTCGAGGAACGCGGGGTCGATGCCCAGCTCGCCGCAGTTCGCGCGGATGTGGCTCACGGCCGCACGAGCCGATTCCTGCATCACGTTCCCGAGCTGACCGGTCAGGATCAGGTTTCCCTTGCCGCCGGGCAGCAGCGTGGCTTCGATGAAGAGCACGTCTCCGCCGGTTTCGGTCCACGCCACACCCGTCGCGACGCCCGGGCGCGACGTGCGGAAAGCCACCTCGCCGGGGTTGCGTGGCGGGCCGAGGTACTCGGGCAGTTCGGCCGGCTCGATTCGCGCCGGCGGCGCATCGGCGGGCGAGCCGCTGCCGGCGGCCAGGCGCGCCGCCACCTTCCGGGCGAGCGTCCCCACCTGCCGTTCCAGGTTCCGCACGCCGGCTTCCCGGGTGTACCGCGAGATCACCGCGCGGAGCGTCTCGTCCGGCAGGTCCAGGGCGCCCTCGGGAAGCCCGTGCTCCGACAGCTGTCGCGGAATCAGGTAGCGCCGGGCGATGTGGACCTTCTCCTCCTCCGTGTAGCCCGCGAGGGAGATGACCTCCATCCGGTCGAGCAGCGCGGGGTGCACCGGTCCCAGCTGGTTCGCGGTGGCGATGAACAGCACCCGCGAGAGGTCGTAGTTGATCTCGAGGTAATGGTCGCGGAACGCGTTGTTCTGCGCGGGGTCCAGGACCTCGAGCAGCGCCGCCGCGGGGTCGCCCTGGAAGCCGACGCTGATCTTGTCGATTTCGTCGAGCATGAAGACCGGGTTGGCCGACTCCGCCTGCTTGAGGGCCTGGATGATGCGGCCCGGCAGCGCGCCGATGTAGGTCCGCCGGTGTCCACGAATCTCCGCCTCGTCGCGCACGCCTCCAAGAGAGATGCGGACGAACTTCCGGTTCATCGCGCGGGCGATCGACTGGCCGAGCGACGTCTTGCCAACCCCCGGCGCCCCGACGAAGCAGAGGATCGGGCCCTTCATGTCGCCCTTCAGCTTCCGCACCGCCAGGTACTCGACAATCCGCTCCTTGACCTTGTCCAGGTCGTAGTGATCCTCGTCCAGCACGCGGCGCGCCTCCACCGGATCGAGCCGGTCCTCGGTCGTCGCGGACCAGGGTACGTCGAGCACCCAGTCGAGGTACGTGCGGATCATCTGGTATTCCGGCGAGGCGGGCGTCATGCGCTCGAGCCGGTCCACCTCGCGGTCGGCCGCAGCCGCCACGTGCTCCGGCAGGTTCGCCTTCTGCAGGCGTTCGCGCAGCTCGCCGATCTCCGCGCCCTCCTGCTCCCCGAGCTCCTCCTGGATCGCCTTCAGCTGCTGCCGCAGGAAGTACTGCCGCTGCGCGTCGGTCATTTCCTGCTGCGCCTGCGACTCGATCTTGCTCTTCAGCTCGAGCAGCGCGATCTCGCGGTTGAGCGACCCGGCGACGCCCTGGAGCTTCACGAGCGAGCCGGTCTTCCTGCAGGAGTTTCTGCTTGTCCTCCGGCTTCATGTCCAGCAGGCTGGCCAGGAGGTAGGCGAGCCGCAGCGGGTCGTCGATGCCCATCACGATGCTGCGGAGTTCCTGAGAGAGGCCGGACGCGAGGTTCATCGCGCGGTCGATCAACTCGCGCAGCCTCCGGACGTAGGCGTCCACCTCGATCGACTGCTCGATGTCCTCGGGCCGCTGCGTCACGCGCGCCGTCATCTGCGTGCCGTCGCGCGTCACCTCGTCGCTGCTCGCCCGCGCCAGCCCTTCCACGATGACGTGAACCCCGCCGGGCGCCTTGGCCATCTGGCGGATCACCCCGATGGTGCCCATCGGGTGCAGGTCGGACGGCTGCGGGTCGTCGGCATCCGTCTTCTGCATCGCCAGGAACACCATGCGGTCCCCGGCGAGGGCGCGGTTGATGGATTCGATGGATACCGGGCGGTCGGCCGCCAGCGGCTGGAGCGTCATGGGAAACAGGACCGAGCGACGCAGCGGCAGCACGGGCAACTCGCCGGGAAGCACGGGAAGATCGCGGGGATGGGGGGCCATGGTTCGATTGTCTCACGGCGCCGCTGCCGGGCATCAACGGTCGGAGCAGGCCTTCAGGGCTGCCTCCGCCTGTGCCCGACACGGGCCCTGCGGGCGGGGCGTCTTCTACATTCTCAATTCTCAATTCTCAATTCGTCAGTAACATAGCTGTAGTGTCCCCCGCAGCTCCGTCCTCCGTCACCCGCGGCCTCGCGGCTGTCTACGCCTGGGGTGCCGGTGCGGCGTTCGTCGCCTCGCTGGCCTTCTTCGCCTACGCCTACGCCATTCCTTTCGCCGAAGCAGTTGTCGTGGGCGGCGCCGCCACCCGGGCAGGGGCCGCGGCGTTCGATACGGTGCTGTTTGCGGCGTTCACTCTGCATCACAGCGTGTTCGCGCGCACCCGTGCCAAGCGCTGGCTGACGCGTCACGTGCCGGCCGCCCTGGAACGCGCGACCTTCGTCTGGGTGGCCAGCCTGCTGCTCGTGCTCGTGTGCGCAGCGTGGCGTCCCGTGGGCGGCAGCCTGTACCGGCACACTGGCGTGGCCGCCTGGGCGCACTGGGCCATCGTCGGGCTGGGAATCGCCCTCACGGCTGCCGGGGCGCGGCGACTTCGGCCCCTCGAGCTGGCTGGCATCGAGCAGGCGCGCCACCGGCCGGCAGACCGGCCCGAAGGGCTCGTCCTCGCCTGGCCGTACAGCCTGGTACGCCACCCGATCTACCTGGGCTGGGTGCTGGTCGTGTTTGGCGTGCCCCACATGACCGCCGACCGTTTCCTCGTTGCCACCCTGAGCACGGCGTACCTCGTTGCAGCGGTTCCGCTCGAAGAGCGCCAGCTGGAGCGCACGTTTGGCGAGGCGTATCGGCGTTACCGCACCCAAGTGCGATGGAGGATCGTGCCGGGGGTGTACTGACGCTTGCGGAGCAGAGTGCAAAGTGCAGAGTGCAGAGTGCGAAATGCAGAATGCGAAATGCACAATGCAGAATGCAAGTGCATGCCAGAGCCTGAGCCTTGAGCCGTGAGCCATCGTGATGAGCGAAGCAGACGTCTTGATCGTTGGCGCGGGTCCGGCCGGTGCGACCGCGGCTCTCCTTCTCGCCAGGGCGGGCGTGCGCGTCCGCCTGCTCGACCGGTCAAGATTCCCAAGGCCAAAGCTGTGCGGCGACACCTTGAACCCGGGGGCGCTTACCGTGCTCGCCCGTCTGGGGGTCGCCGACGACGTCCTGGCCGCGTCCCTGCCCCTCGAGGGTATGACCGTGTCGGGCCCGGGAGGGGCCGTCGTCACCGGCCGCTACGGCCGCGGCATCGCGGGCGCCGCCCTCCCGCGGTCGGAGTTCGACATGCTCCTGCTGCGCCGGGCGCTTGCAGCGGGGGCCAGCCTCGAAGAGGGCTCGAATGTCCTTGGCGCGCTGGTAGACGACGCGGCAGGCCTGTGCGTGCGGGGCGTGACGGCCGTCGGGCACACCGGTGGCCGCCTGGAACTGCGCGCGCCGATCACGATCGCCGCCGATGGCCGCCGATCCCGGATCGCCTTCGGCCTGGGGCTCGCCTGGCATCCTGTGCGACCCCGCCGCTGGGCCATCGGCACCTACTTCGAGGGCGTGCGCGGAATGGGATCGGTGGGCGAGATGCACGTGAGGCCGGGTCATTACCTGGGCATCGCGCCCCTGCCGGGTGGGCTGGCCAATGTCTGCCTGGTGGTGCCGGAAGCCATCGCCCGAGGGGGCCCTTCGACTCGAACGAGACCAGGGCCCACGCTCAGGGCAGGCGGGTGGGGCGCGGCGCTGCTCGACCGCGCGATCGCCGGCGAACCTGCTCTTCGCGACCGGTTTGCCGGCGCGCGGGCGTTGTCCCCGCCCACCGTGCTCGGTCCCCTCGCCGTCGACGGGGCGCGCCGGGTGCCGCGGGGCCTGCTGGTGGCTGGCGATGCCGCGGGGTTCATCGATCCGATGACCGGTGACGGCATGCGCTTCGCGCTCCGCGGCGGCGAGTTGGCCGCGGCCGAGGCCCTGCGCCTCCTCAGCGAGGGGCCCGAAGCTGAGGGCCGTCTGGGACGTATGCTGGACCGGGAGTTCGCGAGGAAGCGGGTCTTCAACCGCGCGCTGCGCCGGCTGGCCGGATCGGCCGGGGCCGTTCGCATCGCTGCACTGGGCGGTGCCCTCCGCCCCGGTCTCGTAGCCTGGGCGATCCGCTACGCAGGGGACGCCACCGGCGCGATCGGCATCACTCGCTCCACCACTCCACGCGCTGCCGCTCCGGCCGCCTGAACAGGAACACTCCGGCGAAGCCGGCGGCGAAGCCCGCCACGTGCGCCCAGAAGGCGATGCCCCCTTGCGAGCCGGCCGTCGTGGCGATGGAGCCGACTCCGCTGAACAACTGGAAGAAGAACCACAGGCCGAGGAACCAGATCGCGGGGATTTCGACGATCTGGATGAAGATGAAGATCGGCACCAGCGTCAGGACGCGGGAGCGCGGGAACAGGACGAAGTAGGCGCCCATCACGCCGGCGATCGCGCCGCTCGCCCCGATCATCGGGATGTAGGAGTCGGGGTTGACGCCGATCTGCGCGAGACCGGCGACGGCGCCGCTCAGGAGATAGAACACCAGGTAGCGGCCGTGTCCCATCCGATCCTCGACGTTGTCGCCGAAGATCCACAGATACCACATGTTCCCGAGGAAGTGCAGCCACCCGCCGTGCAGGAACATCGAGGACACGATTGTCGTGACCTGGAAAGCGCCCGGGACGATGCCCCACTCCCTGAGGAATGCCTGGCGCTCGACGCCGGGCAGCGCCAGCTCGAACCAGAACGCCAGGGCGTTGACGACGATGATCGCGACGGTGACGACAGGCGTGGTCCGGGAGGGAATGACGTCCCGCAAGGGGATCATGCGGCCAGTATAGCAACGCGACCTTGCGGAGTGCAGAATGCAGAATGCGACCTTGCGGAATGCACAATGCAGAATGCAGAATGCAGACTGCCGGCCGCGGGACCGCTCCTGGCCGGACTCCTGTGGCTCCTGAATCCTGACTCCTGACTCCTGAACCCTGCCTATGAAATGCAAGAACTGCGGCACCGAGATCGCGGACAAGGCGCTGGTGTGCTTTCGGTGCGGGACGGCCACCTTCGAGCCGGTGGTGAAGCCGCCTTCGGGGCGCGCGCGGCCGGCCAGCCGTCTTCCGACAATCGCGGCGCTGCTGGTGCTGGTGCTGGCCGCTCTCTACATGTCGCAGGCAGCGGCGGGCGAGGCCCCGCGCTTCGTGTCCTGGATCATCGCCGGCCTGGCCCTCATGGTCCTGGCCTGGCGGCTGGTCGCCAGGCGGCGCCGCTGAGGACCGGCTGCGAAGCGGACCTGCGTGCCACGCCGCAGGCTCGCCGGGGGCACGGGCGCGAGCGAAGGCGGGCCAGCTGCCAGCTTCGTTGGTGTACAATTCGGCGTTGGGGCGCACCTGACCTATAACCGGACCAAAGACGATGCCTGAGGCTCGATTCGAGATCAGCGACGCACTCGGCCGCCGCGTCGTGCCGATCGACAAGGACTCGTTCACCATCGGCCGCCGCACGGGGAACGACCTGCGGCTCGTCGGGGCCGACATCTCCAGGGATCACGCGGAGGTTGTGCGAACCGATGGCGGGTTCCTGATCCGCGACCGGCAGTCCCGCTTCGGTACCTTCGTGAACGGCGAGGCCGTCACCGAACGGGCTTTGCGGAACGGCGACCTGATCCGGCTGGGACAGTCCGGCGGCGTCGAGATGACGTACCGCTCGGATCCGCTCGAACCCGTCCGCAACGTGGATTCGCCGACCGAACGCCTGTCTTCGACCACCGGCGGCGACCTCAGGCAGGTCGCGGCCCTGCTCGAGGGGCTGCGGGCGCTCGGATTCCGCTCGCGTGCTCGACGAGGTGCTGGCGCTGGTCATCGACTCGGCGATCGAGTTGAGCCGCGCCGAGCGCGGGTTCATCATGCTGGCCGATCCGTCCGGCCGGCTGGAGTTCAAGCTGGCCCGGGCGCGAGGCAAGGTGACGCTGCCGGGCAAGACGTTCGAGACCAGCCGGAAGATCCCCGAAGAGGTTTTCACCACCGGCGAGATCAGGCTCGTCGCCGACCTGCTGGACGGCGACCTGCCCGCGGTGCACACCGGCACGATCGCCCTCGGGATCCGCCACGTGTTCTGCATCCCGCTGCGGCTGGTGCGCTACGTCGACGAGGCGGACGCGTCCACCGAACAGAAGCGCATCGGCGTGCTCTACCTCGACAGCCGCGAGCGGGGCACGCTGGCGTCGTCGCCGCTGCGCGCCGGGATGGAGACGCTCGCGACCGAGGCGGCGGTCGCCATCGAGAACGCGCGGCTCTACCGCGAGGCGGTCGAGAAGGCGCGGATGGAGCAGGAGTTGCGGATCGCGGCCGAGATCCAGCAGTCGCTCCTGCCGCCGCCGCGAGTGGAAGCTGGACTACTTCGAGGCGCACGGCCGCTCGGTGCCGTGCCGCGCCATCGGCGGCGACTTCTTCGAGTACCTGACGTTCGCGGACGGCGCGTCGGGCTTCGCGGTGGCCGATGTCTCGGGCAAGGGCGCGCCGGCGGCGCTGCTCACCGCGGTGATCCAGGGCATCCTCGCCGCGCAGACGACCTCCGGCGGCGGCCCCGCCACGACGCTCTCGCGCATCAACGAGGTCCTGATTCGCCGGGCCATCGGGCTCCCGGTTCGTGACGATGTTCCTCGCCGCGCTCACGCGTGACGGCCGCCTCACCTACTGCAACGCCGGACACAACCCGCCGTTCCTGGTGAGCGGGCGGACGGTGCGCCGGCTGACGGTGGGCGGGCTGATCTGCGGGCTGTTCCCGACCGCGATGTACGAGGAGGAGTGCGTCGGCATGAGCCCGGGCGACTACCTGGTGATCTTCAGCGACGGCATCTCCGAGGCGCTTGAACGTGGCCGGCGAGGAATTCGGCGACGACCGGATCGAAGCGGCGATCGCCGGCGGGGAAGGCCGCAGCGCCGGGGATTTGCTGGACCGCCTGGTGTGTACGGTCCGCGACTTCTCGGCCGGCGCCGTGCAGGGTGACGACATGACCGCCGTCGTCGTCCGCTACACGGGGGCCCCGTGAGCGCCGCGGATATCGCTCCCCCTGATGGAGGCTCGCGGCCTCATGGGAGTCCACGGGCCCCCCGGCGTCGTCGCGGCCTGTTCGTGGTCGTCCTGGCGGCCGTCACGGTCATCGTGTGGAACGGCACCTTCGACGGCCGCATGAAGCAGGGCATCTGGGACTACGTGGACCGGCAGCAGCGTTACGTGGCCGGGGAAGGGTCCTGGACGGACGTGGACGCCGCGATGCAGGCGTCGGTATCGCGCGGCTTGCGCGACGCGTACGCTCGCGGCGCTCGGCGCGGCCGCGCTGGTCTACGCGGTTGGCCGAAAAGCGCGCCGACGCCCGTAGGCGCCACCAGCACTACCCGCCTTCAGCCCAGCGGATTTCACCCGCCTGAAACACACACGGTACGTCCACGCAATACCGCGTTGATAGTCTCGACCCCACCTATCGCGGGACCGGTCCCGCAGGAGGCATCAACGCATGGTCTGGCACCCTCGATTCGCGCGTGTGTTCGTGCTGGCCGCCGTGGGTGCGGCCTCGATCGCCGCGAGCGCCGTGCCCTCGTTCGGCGCAGGGCTTCTACTACAAGGAGATCCGCAAGGACGACCGCATCTACGTGTTCAACGTCGCCGCCAACGCCGAGCGCTTCGAGAAGACCGGCGAGATGGGCGTGGGCATCACGAGGCCCGGCGCCGGCCCGAACGGCGAGACCGTCGTTGGCGACAACGAGCGGGCGCTGCAGCTGTTCTTCTTCAAGCACGGCATCTCGGAGCCGGTGCCCGATCCCGCCGCACCGCCGCCGCCGGCCCCGCCCTACAAGTTCAGCGGGCTCGTGTTCGGCGACTACTACTACTTCGCGGACCACCACGACTCGAAGTGGGAGTCGCAGCAGGGCTTCTGGCTGCGCCGGGCCTACTTCACCTACGACCACACCTTCTCCCCGAAGATCACCACGCGGTTCCGGCTCGAGGTCGAACAGCAACGGCAAGCTGGCCGGCGGCTCGATCACGCCGTACGTGAAGGACGCCTACCTGCGCTGGACCTACTACGGGCGCCAGCAGGTGACGCTCGGCATCCAGCCGACGCTGAGCTTCGACTTCGTCGAGAGCTTCTGGGGCCTGCGGCACATCGAGAAGACGCCCGCTCGACCTCTACCGGTGGGACTCGTCGCGCGACTTCGGCGTGACGGCGTCCGGGCCGCTGAACGAGGCCAACACGCTCAAGTACAGCGCGCAGTTCGGCAACGAGTCCGGCTCCAACGCGGAGACCGACGAGTTCAAGGCCTACCGGTTCGCGGCCCGGTACGACACCAACCCCGGCTTCTCGGTCGAGGGGTTCTTCTCGCAGTTCAACCGCGACAAGAACGCCGATCACCTCACCGCGCAGCTCTTCGCGGGTACCGCGCGCAAGAAGGGCCGGCTGGGAGTCCAGTACCTCGTACCAGGACCGACACGCGGCCGAGGGCAGCACCGCGCAGGACGTGGAGCAGCGACCTGGTGTCGGTGTTCGGGGTGTGGGACCCGAAGCCGCAGAAGTTGTCCGCTTTCCTGCGCCTCGACTTCTACAACGATCCGTGCGGCTCGGGGTGCACCGGGATCGACTACCTGCCAATCAGACGGCGATGCGAAGTTCACCACCACGATCGCCGGCATCGAGTACTACATCCACCCGTCGGTGCGCTTCAGCCCCAACGTCGAGTGGGTGAGCTACGGCACGCCCGTGAAGGCGGGCGTGGCCACGCCGGAGGACGACATCGGTCGTCCGGGCGACGTTCTTCTGGACCTGGTAGAGCCGCGCCGTGCGGCGGGCGATGTAACACGGAATTAACACCCGCGTAACGTGGCGGAGCGCTGGCGTCGATAGCATCGAGATCCAGCCTGGCGACGCACTGCACGCGGGAGCGGAGGAACGAACGATGAAGCGCGCGTTTGTCACGCTGCTGGCGGCCGCGGCCGCGACGGCGCTTGTCGGCGCGCAGGCGCTCAAGGTGGACCCGGCGCTGCCGGCCTACCAGAAGGTCAGCGGCGTGTCCGGCAGCCTGAACAGCGTCGGCTCCGACACGATGAACAACATGATGACGCTGTGGGCCGAGACGTTCCGGAAGATCTACCCGAACGTCAAGGTCCAGGTCGAGGGCAAGGGATCGTCCACGGCGCCGCCGGCGCTGATTGCCGGCACGTCGCAGTTCGGCCCGATGTCGCGGCAGATGCGGGCGACCGAGATCGACCAGTTCGAGGCGAAGTACGGCTACAAGCCGACCGAGCTGAGGACCAGCTACGACGCGCTGGCGGTCTACGTGAACAAGGACAACCCGATCGAGAAGCTGACGCTGGCGCAGGTCGAGGCGATCTTCTCCAAGAGCCGCAAGCGCGGCTACAAGGAAGACATCAAGACCTGGGGCCAGCTCGGGCCTGACCGGGTGACTGGGCGAACCGCCCCATCAGCCTCTACGGCCGCAACTCGGCGAGCGGCACCTACGGGTTCTTCAAGGAGCACACGCTCAAGAACGGCGACTACAAGAACACGGTGAAGGAGCAGCCCGGGCTCCGCGTCGGTCGTCCAGGGCGTGACCGAGGACCGGTTCGGCATCGGCTACAGCGGCATCGGCTACAAGACGTCGGGCGTGAAGGCCGTGCCCCTGGCGCGAGACCGACAAGGGGCCGTTCTCCGACGGCGCCTACGCGGACGTGCAGAGCGGCAAGTACCCGCTGTGGCGCTTCCTCTACATCTACGTCAACAAGGCGCCCGGCAAGCCGCTCGACCCGCTGGTCGCCGAGTTCGTGAAGCTGATCTACAGCAAGGAAGGCCAGGAGGTCGTGGTCAAGGACGGCTACATGCCGCTCTCCGCCGCCCAGGCCCAGGCCGAGCTGGCGAAGGTCCTCGAAGTAGCGGTGCACGCGCGGGCCGGCGGCCGTATGTGCCGCCGGCCCGCCACGTGGCGTCCCTCCATGGTTCTCGCTCCTGACCAGTCCGTTCGCGACAGGATGGCGCCGCCGGCCAAGCGGATCGGCCGCCTCAAGCGCATCGACCGCGCGGCCGTGTTCGTCATCACGCTGGGCGGGATCGCGGTCGTCGTCGGCGTGCTCGGGCATCCTGCTGTTCATCGGGGCGGAGGCCGTTCCCGCTGTTCCGGCCTGCGCGCCTGGTGGCGGCGGCGTCGACCCGGATCGTGGCAGCCGGCGTGACGGCGCGACCTCGCGGGTCTGCGCGGCGTCGGGCGTCGACGAATACCGGCGCTACCTCTTCACGGTCGAGCCCGACGGGCGCGTGGTCGTTCCGCCGCCTCTCCGACGGCGCCGCCGCGCTCGACGTGCCGGTGCCAGGGCTCGAACCGGGCACGCCTGTTCGTCTCGTCCTCGCGCAGCCTCCTCGGCAACTTCCTGGCGGCCGGCACCGAGGACGGCCGCGTCGCGCTGATGCAGGTCCGCTTCACGCCCCAGCTACGAGAACCAGGTGCTGTCGCGGCCTCGACGTTCGCGTCGTGCGAGCGCGGCATGGTGAGCGTCGACCCGCAGGGCCGGCCCGTCCGCGAGGTGAGTTACCACGAGCAGGACGGCCGGAAGCACGTGGCGGCGATCGTCGGCGACGGCGAGCGTCGCGATCTGGCGGACGGACGAGGCCGGGACGCCGAGGACCGGCGACGGTGCGTGTTGCGCCGGGCCAGCACGTGACGCACGTGCGCGTCGGGCGCAACGGCGTCACGGTTGCCGGCGACCGGACCAGGGCCGCCTCTATCACTGGGTCTTCGACGAGGACGCGCCGCGTGCTGACCGACGTGTCCCCGGTGTCGGACGACGCGATCACGGCGCTGGAGTTCGTGATCGGCGGCAACTCGGTGGTGGTCGGCACGGCGCGCGGGGAGGTGACCAGCTGGTTCGCGGCGCCGGTCTGCCCACGGCTGGCGAGGCGATGGTCCGGGCGCACGACTTCGAGCCGCAGGGCGCCGCGGTCGCGGTCTTCGCGATGTCCCCGCGCGACCGCAGCTTCGCCGCCTCGGGTGCCGACGGCTCGCTGGTGCTGCGCCACCAGACTTCGGAGCGGACGCTGGCCCGCCTCGAGGGCATGGCCCGCCGCCCAGGTGATGCTGGTTGCGCCGAAGGCCGACGCGCTCTATGTGCTCGACGGCGCAGGCGCTGATGCCGTTCGCGCTGGACAACCCGCACCCCGAGGTCAGCTGGCGGACGCTTGTTCGGCAAGGTCTGGTACGAGGGCTACGCGGAGCCCGAGTACGTCTGGCAGTCCACGGGCGCCACCGACGACTTCGAGTCGAAGCTCAGCCTGGTGCCCCTCGTGTTCGGCACCATCAAGGGCACGCTCTACGCGATGCTGTTCGCGATGCCGCTTGCGGTGCTGGGCGCGCTCTACACGTCGCAGTTCGTGCATCCGTCCATCAAGGCGAAGATCAAGCCGACGGTCGAGATCATGGCGGCGCTGCCGAGCGTGGTGATCGGCTTCCTGGCGGGGCTCTACCTGGCGGCGGTCGTCGAGAAGAACCTGGTCGCCGTCTTCCTGATGATGCTCGCTGATGCCCGGTCTTCGGCACGGCGGGCGTCTTCCTCTGGCAGCTGCTGCCCGGCCCGGTTCTCGCAGCGGCTCAAGCGCGGGCGCGGAGATCGTGGTGATCGTCCCGCTGCTGCTGCTGGCCGCCTGGCTGTGCGTCGCATGCGGGCCCTACGGTCGAGGGCTGGCTGTTCGGCGGCGACGCGCGGTCGTGGCTGCACGCCAGCGCTCGGCGCTGACCTACGACCAGCGCAACTGCCTCGTGGTGGGCCTGGCCATGGGCTTCGCGGTCATCCCGATCATCTTCACGATCTCCGAGGACGCGTTCACCAGCGTGCCGTCGAGCCTGACGGCGGCGTCGCTGGCGCTCGGCGCGAGCCGCTGGCAGACGGCCGTTCGGGTGGTGCTGCCCGACCGCGAGCCCGGGTGTCTTCTCCGCGATCATGGTGGGCTTCGGCCGCGCGGTTGGCGAGACGATGATCGTGCTGATGGCCACCGGCAACACGCCGGTGATGGACTGGTCGATCTTCAACGGCATCCGCACGCTCTCGGCGAACATCGCGGTGGAGATCCCCGAGGCGCCCTACGGCGGCACGCTCTACCGGACGCTGTTCCTCGCCGCGGCGCTGCTGTTCGTCATGACGTTCCTCGTCAACACCGTCGCCGAGCTGATCCGGCAGCGGCTGCGCGAGCGGTACAAGGCGGTCTGATGGCCGGCACTGCGAGACCTTCTCCGTCGCGGCGACCCCGCGATCTGGCTGGCCGGCACCGGCCTGGGCATCTGCATCCTGATGATCGTCGGGATGATCGTGCTGATCCTCGCGAACGGCCTCGGCTTCTTCTGGCCGCGGCCGGTCGCCCAGGTGACGCTCAAGGACGGCACCGTCCTGATGGGCGAGGTCGTCGGGCCGCGAGGGCATTCCGGCCCCGGGCACGCCGGAACACCTCCAGCGGTTCCGCATCCAGCTGAAGCTCGGCAACCGCGACCTGACGGGCGTCGACTTCAGCTGGGTGGACGAGGCGGACATCGTGCGGACCGAGACGCCCGGCCGACGCCGTGTACGTCGAGCGGCGCGAGTACGGCCCGTTCATCGGCCGGGTCGTCAAGGCTGACCGACGGCGACCGCGAGGTGGCGTCGGGCAGCGAGGCGGCCCTCGCGATCGTGCCGTCGCTCGTGCGCGAGGCCGAGCGCGACCGGGCCCTGCTCCGGTCCCTCGAGCGCGACGAGATTGGCGAGGTGAACTACCGCATGGAGCAGGCCCGACTGCGCGGGCGGAAGCTGGACCTCGAGGCGCGTCAGAAGCCCGGCGGTAGACCAGGGGCAGCAGAGGCGCGCAGCTGGAGGAGACCCTGGCCGCCCTGCAGGCGCAGTACGCGGCGCTCGAGACGCGCCGGGGCCGGACCATGGAGGAGGCGTCGCGTGCCCGGGTGACCCTCGCGACCGCGGCCGGCGAGGAGAAGGAGCTGCCGGCGCTCGACTTGTTCCGGGTCTACGCGCCGAACCAGCTGTCGACATGGGGCAGGGCCCGCGTCTACGCGAGCCGGCTGTGGGAGTTCCTCAGCGGGCGACCCGCGCGAGTCGAACACCGAGGGCGGCATCTTCCCGGCGATCTTCGGCACCGTGATGATGGTGCTGATCATGAGCGTGGTGGCCGTGCCCGTTCGGCGTGCTGGCCGCGCTCTACCTCCGCGAGTACGCCAGGCAGGGCGTGCTGGTGCGCCTGGTGCGCATCGCCGTCAACAACCTCGCCGGCGTGCCGTCGATCGTCTTTGGCGTGTTCGGCCTGGGGTTCTTCGTCTACTTCGTGGGCGGCACGCATCGATCGGGTGTTCTACCCCGAGGCGTTGCCCACGCCGACCTTCGGGACCGGCGGCATCCTGTGGGCGTCGCTGACGCTCGGCCTGCTGACCGTGCCGGTGGTCATCGTCGCGGCCGAGGAGGCGCTGTCGGCCGTGCCGCGGTCGATGCGCGAGGCGTCGCTGGCGACGGGCGCCACCAAGTTCCAGACGATCCTGCGCGTCGTGCTGCCCGGCGGCGGCGCCGGGAATCCTGACGGGCCTGATCCTGGCCATGGCGCGCGGCGCAGGCGAGGTCGCGCCGCTGATGATCACCGGCGTCGTCAAGCTCGCGCCCGACTTGCCGCTCGACGGGTTCTTCCCGTTCCTGCACCTCGAGCGGAAGTTCATGCACCTCGGCTTCCACATCTACGACGTCGGGTTCCAGAGCCCGAACGTCGAGGCGGCCAAGCCGATGGTCTACGCCACGGCGGTGCTGCTGCTGATCATCGTCGTGCTGCTCAACCTCACGGCCATCGTCGTGCGGAACCGGCTGCGGAAGAAGTACCGGACGTCGGCGTTCGCATGAGGAGAGAAGGCGGGGTACGGTGGAGACGGCAGAGACGGTCATGACCGACACATCGACGGGGAGGCCGGACAGCGGGCTGCGGATCACGACGAGCGGTGCCTCGTTCGCCGCCCCGGGTCCCAACGCGACGGCCTCGGGGACGCCCGCGATCGTGATCCGGAATGGCAACCTGTGGTACGGCCAGAACCAGGCGCTGTTCGACATCTCGATGGACATCCCGGAGAAGCAGGTCACCGCCTTCATCGGGCCCTCCGGCTGCGGCAAGTCCACGCTGCTGCGGTGCCTCAACCGGATGAACGACCTCATCGACAACGTCCGGGTGACGGGCGAGTTCCTCGTGAACGGGCAGGACATCAACGCGCCGCAACCGACGTCATCGAGGTGCGCCGCCGGGTGGGGATGGTGTTCCAGAAGTCCAACCCGCTGCCCAAGTCGATTTACGAGAACGTCGTCTACGGCCTGCGGATCGCCGGCATCAAGGACCGGGCGACGCTCGACGCCGCGTGCGAGCGGTCGCTCGGGGGGCGGCGCTGTGGGAGGAGGTCAAGGACCGGCTGCACACGAGCGGGCTCTCGCTTTCAGGCGGCCAGCAGCAGCGCCTCTGCATCGCGCGGGCCATCGCCATCGAGCCGGAGATCATCCTGATGGACGAGCCCTGCTCGGCGCTCGACCCGATCGCCACGCTGAAGATCGAGGAGCTGATCTACGAGCTGAAGCGGCAGTACACGATCGTGATCGTCACGCACAACCTGCAGCAGGCCGCGCGGGTGTCGGACCGGACGGCATTCTTCTGGCTGGGACGCCTGATCGAGTTCTCGCCACGGCGGAGCTCTTCACCAACCCCAAGGAAAAGCACACCGAGGACTACATCACGGGAAGGTTCGGCTAGTGGCAAGTGGCTAGTGGCAGGTGGCTGGTCGATTCACGTCCGCTGAAGCGCGGCGTGATCTCCGTGACGACTGGCCACTGGCCACTGACCACTGACCACTACTTCTTCTGCGTCAGCTGCTTCTCGATATCCGGCAGCGCCGCGAGCAGCACGTCGCCGACGATCTGCAGGCTCCGCGCGCTCACCTTGTCGAGCGTGTCGTTGGGCGTATGCCAGTAGGGGTAGTAGTCGAGGTCGATGATGTCCACGGCCGGCACGCCGGCATCGAGGAACGGGACGTGGTCGTCCTCGATCGGCGTCTCTTCGTCCAGGAACACGCCGCCGTGCTTCAGGCGCTTCGCGGCGCCCCAGATCGCGTCCTTCAGCCACCGGGTGGACTCCGCCTCCCGCTTGATCTGCAGGTTGCGGTCGCCAATCATGTCCACCAGGATCATCGCCTTGATATGGCGGATGGTCCCCTCGCGCTTCGCGCCCTGGACGTAGTGCCGGCTCCCGTACCGGTTGTCCGGGTCCGCCCAGTCCGTCAGGGTGGACTCCTCCCCGTCGAAGAACACGAGCTCGGTGGTAAACGCGTTCTTCCGCGCCTTGAGCACCCGCGCCCACTCGATCAGGAACGCGGTGCTGGACCCGGCGTCGTTCGCGCCGACGAACCGGAACTCGCGGAAGATCTTGGTGTCGTAGTGGCCGCCGAACACGATCCGATCGGGGGACGTGCCCGGGATCCGGGCGATGACGTTCGCCATCTTCAGCCGGCCGACCGGGGTGTCGGCCTCGAACGCCTGCTCGACGACCTCGACGCCGATCGCGGTCAACTGCTTCCGGATGTACGCCCGCGTGGCCTGCAGCGCCGCCGAACCGGGCGGCCTGGGACCCAGCGACACGACCTCGCGGACGTGTTCGTATGCCTTCGCGCCGTCGAAGGCAGGCGCGGGATTGGAGCGCGAGGCCTGGGCGGGTGTCAGCATGGCGGCTCCCACCACCAACGCAGTGGCGGCCAGGGCGCCGCTAGCTCGTCTCGTCATCGTCGTCCTCGCGCGCGTCCTCGGCCGGCTCGCCCGGCACCCGGTACTTGCCGTCCGCCCAGTCTGCCAGGTCGAACAGCTTGCAACGCTCGCTGCAGAACGGGCGCCACCGCGGGTCCACGGGCCGTTTCCGGCAGTACACGCATACCGGACCGTCCACCCCGCGATTCTACCGCACTCCTCCAGGAAAACCACGAGGACACCAAGGGACAAGAAGGGGACCACGCCGACACCCAGCCCACAGGTTCTGGCCACCAAGGACACCAAAGACACCAATGGTGATCTCTTGGTGGTGGCCCGCGTAGCGGTCTTCGTGGTTGCCGGCTATTCGGGGGGACCGCGCCCTGCAGGTGCCGCACGTCGCGGGCCGACACCATGAAGATGACGTCTTCGGCGATGTTGGTCGCGTGATCGCCGATCCGTTCGAGGTGGCGCGAGACCAGGATGAGGTCGAGGGAGGCCTCGATCTTCGACGGGTCGCCCAGCATGTAGGTGAGCAGGTCCCGAAAGACCTGTGTCTTGAGGTCGTCCAATTGGTCGTCGCGGTTGAGAACGGCCTCGGCCAGGGCCACGTCGCGCCGGACGAACGCGTCGAGGGCGTCGCGGAGCATGCCCTGTGCGATTTCCGCCATTCGCGGCAGGTCCACCAGCGGCTTGACCGGCGGCAGCATCACGTAGCGGCGCGAGGCCTCGGCGATGTTGATCGCGAGATCCCCAACCCGTTCCAGGTCGGAGTTGATCTTCAACGCCGCCACGATGGCCCGCAGGTCGACGGCCAGCGGCTGCTGCAGCGCGAGCAGCGTGAACGCCCTGCCGTCGATTTCCACGTGCAGCTGGTTCAACGGCTCGTCGCCGCCCAGGACCTCGTCGATCGCCTCGAGGTCCCGCCCGACCAGGGCCGCGACCGACGCCCGGACCCGTTCTTCGGCGAGGCCGCCCATCACGAGCAGCCGTTCCTTCAGGCGCGCCAGGTCATCCTGGAAGTGCCGCGCGATGTGCCCGCCAGTCTCCATCGGTGCCTCGCAAAGTTCTCATCCTACCGTCCGGCGGTTTCCAGGTCGTTGCCCGGCGGTTAAATCGGCGTTACACGGTCGTGCCCTCCCGCACGACGCCCCACTTGGGGACGATGATGATGCCGTTGCGGATGTAGTAGCCGTCGCCGTCGGCCTGCTGGACGCCCGCTTCGTTGACGAGCCGCACGCCGTCGCCGATGCGCGCGTTCTTGTCCACGATGACGCGGTCGAGCACGCAGTCGGCGCCCGATGCCGAGCTCCGGCCCCCCGTCGTGGGACGGCGCGTCGTCGTCCTTCTCGTAGAAGTCGGCGCCGAGCAGCACCGAGCGCGAGATGCGGCACCCGGGGCCGATCCGCTGCGGATCCCGACGATCGACTGGGAGACCGTTGCGTGCTCGAGGTCACAGCCCTCGGCGACGACCGCCGCGTCCATCGACAGCCATCCAGGCGCGAGGCCGGCAGGAACCGCGGCCGCGTGAAGACGGGCCGGCGCGGATCGTAGAAGTTGAACGGCGCGCCCGGGCGCGTCAGCATGATGTTCGCGTCGTAGAACGACGCCACCGTCCCGACGTCCTGCCAGTAGCCGCGGAACAGGTACGCGTTGACGCGCCGCGTGCCGAGCGCGGCCGGGATGATCTCGTGGCCGAAGTCGACGCCCGGGTGGCGCTCGAGCGTCTCGAGCAGCACGTCGCGCGTGAAGACGTAGATGCCCATCGACGCGACGAACGGCTTGTCGGCGAGGGGTGCAGGAAACGGGACCCGGGCGGGACGCTTGCGCCGATCGCCTTCAGGCGTTCGGCGTTCGGCTTCTCCTCGAACGCCGGCGATCTGGCCGCTCGAGTCGAAGCGGAAGATCCCCATCGCCGGTCGCGTCCTCCGGCGTCACCGGCTGCGCGGCGATGGTGATGTCGGCGCCGCGCTCCACGTGCTCGTCGATCATCGCCGCGTAGTCCATGCGGTACAGGTGGTCGCCGGCGAGGATCAGGTAGTACTCGGCGTCGTGGTAGATGAAGTGCCGCGCCGCCTGCCGCACGGCGTCGGCCGTGCCCTGGAACCAGTTCGGGTTGTCGGGCGTCTGCTCGGCGGCGAGGATCTCGACGAACCCCCGCGAGAACAGGTCCATGCGGTACGTCTCGGCGATGTGCCGGTTGAGCGAGGCCGAGTTGAACTGCGTCAGCACGAAGATGCGCCGGATGTCGGCGTGCAGGCAGTTGCTGATCGGGACGTCGATCAGGCGGTACTTGCCGCCGATCGGCACCGCCGGCTTCGACCGGAGGTGAGTGAGCGGGAAGAGGCGCGTGCCGCGGCCGCCGCCGAGGATGAGTGCGAGGACGTGTTTCATCGTCGTTCAGCCTATGGCGAGACGCCGGCCCGGGGCAAGCGTCAGGACCGGCGGACCGTCAGCGGCAGGCCGACCGTGAACACGGCGCCGCCTTCGGGCCGGTTGGCGGCCCAGACCCGGCCGCCGAGCAGTTCGACGAGGTGCTTGACGATCGACAGGCCCAGGCCGGTGCCGCCCGATTCGCGGGACCTGGCCTTGTCCACGCGGTAGAACCGCTCGAATATCCGTTCCAGGTCGGCCTCCGGGATGCCCGGGCCCTCGTCCGACACCGTCACGAGAGCCTCGCCGCCGCGCCGATCGCCTCGATCGTCACCAGCCGCCCCTCGGGCGGAGTAGTTGACGCGCGTTCTCGAGCAGGTTGCGGAGGACGTCCTGCAGCTTCGCGGCGTCGGTCTCGATCTCCGCGACCTCTGGCGCCACCTGGACTTCCACCCGCTGCCGCCTGGCCTCGATGAGCGGGGCGAGGTCCGCGACGACTCCCGATCAGCAGTGGTTCCAGCGCCGAAGGGCCCCGCTCGACCGTCTCCTGCCGGGCGTCCAGGCTTGCCAGCCGGAGCAGGTCCTTGACCAGGCGCTCCATGCGGCTGGCGTGCCGGCTGATGACTTCGAGGAAGCGCGCCCGGTCCTCCGGGGCCACGGGGTCGTCCGCGAGCGCCTCGACGTAACCCCGAATCGCCGTGAGCGGCGTGCGCAGCTCGTGCGACACGTTGGCGACGAAGTCGCGGCGCACCTGGTCGGTCCGGCGCAGGTCCGTGATGTCGTGCAGCACGAGCACCGCGCCGCTTCCCGGGCTGCCGCTTCTATCGCGCCGGCCCGGGCGACCAGCCGTCGTTCGCGGCGCCCTCGCCGGCGCAATCTCGAGGCCGGCCGGCCGCTGCCCGTCGAGGGCCGCCGTGATCAGCGCCGCAACGCCCGGGATGCCGAACGACTCCAGGTAGTGCCCGTCGGGCCGTTCATCCGACAAGGCCCAGCATCGTCTGCGCCGCGCGGTTGACCATCCGGACGCGTTCCCGCGGCGTCCACCACCATGACGCCTTCGACCATGCCCGCCAGGATCGCGTCGGTCCGCGCGCGGTCGCCGTGCCAGCTCGCCCACCCGGGTCGCCAGTTCGCGGACGATGTCGTCGAGCGCCCGGGCGACGATCCCCAGCTGGTCGCGCCCGTAGTCCCTGAACCGGGGCGGACAGGTCGCCCGCCGCGTATCGCCGCGCGGCGGCGGCGAGCGCGTTCAGCCGGCGCCCGAGCGTGGAGGACGATCGCGGCCAGGACCGCCGCGGC
Organism: uncultured Acidobacteriota bacterium; assembly: GCA_963744445.1. Classification (GTDB taxonomy): domain Bacteria; phylum Acidobacteriota; class Vicinamibacteria; order Vicinamibacterales; family Fen-181; genus CAVUTP01. The sequence goes on along the minus strand of CAVUTP010000001.1, from coordinate 403,700 downwards.
CACGAGCGCCAGGCCAAGCGCGGCGAGGGTCGCCCGCCGGATGGCGGCCACCTGGTCCCGACCTCGGTCAGGGGCAGGGCCAGGCGCACGACGGAGACGGACGGGTGGTCTGCCCGCACGGCGACGTAGAGCATGTCGGTGTCGAGTGTGGCGCTATGGCGCCGGACCGCCCCCCGTCCGGACACGAGCGGCCACAACCTCCGGGCGGGTGGCGTGGTTCTCGAGGCCGGCGAAGGTTGGCCGCGTTCACCATCGAGTCGCCGAGGACGCTCCCGTCGGCCGAGATGAACGTCACCCGCGCCAGCAGCGACCGGCCGAACCGGTCGGCCTCTGCATCGAGCAGGTCCGGCGCCGTGTCGCCTGGCATGCCGTGCGAGGATGTCGGCCACCAGCCGCGCCTCGGCCTCGAGCGATCGCCTGGATGCGCTGCGTCGGTCTGGCGGGGCAGCCAGAGCGACACGATCGTCGCCGCCAGCAGCAGGCGCCGCGGTCGCGACGCCCGACAGTGGCCAGGAACAACCTGCTTCGAAAGCCGAGTTGCAGCGCCAAGCATCACGCCCCGACTCGACTCGCGTTCTCCATCGCGGCAACGGGGGTCCGAGAGCTTGTAGCCGAACTGCTTGACGGTGACGAGCGCGGCCACGAGCAAGGGGAGTTTTTCCCGCAGGCGCCGGACGTGCACGTCCACCGTCCGCGTGCCGCCCGTGTACTGGTAGCCCCAGACCTCGGACAGCAGCCGGTCGCGCGACAGCACGCGGCCCCGGTGGCTGCATCAGGTACTCGAGCAGCAGGAACTCCTTCGCGGTCAGCGTCACCTCGCGGCCGGCGTCTGCCACCAGGTGGTGCTCGCGGTCCAGCGTGATTGTGCCGTACCGCAGCGGTCCGCCGCCGGCGGCCTCCGGCCGGCTTCGCCCGGCGGAGCAGCGCCGCGACGCGCGCCACCAGCTCCTTGGGGCTGAATGGCTTGGTGACGTAATCGTCGGCGCCCAGTTCCAGCCCTGCCACGCGGTCCGCTTCCTCCGCCCGGGCCGTGACGATGATGATGGGGAGGTCGGCCGTCGCCGGGTCGCCGCGCAGCGAGCCGGCACACCTCGAGGCCGTGCAGGCCGGGCAGCATCAGGTCGAGAACCAGCAGGTCGGGGCGCCGCTGGCCGCACGCGCTCCAGCACGTCGGTCCCCGGAGACCAGCACCTCCGCGGTGTAGCCGGCCCTGACCAGGTAGTGCCGGACCAGTTCGGCGATGTCGCGGTCGTCTTCGACGATGAGGATGTGGCTCACGGGAGGTCCCAGGTCCGCCATCGTGTCAGCACGGCGGCGGCGCTGTCAACAGCGCCCCCCCCGCCTTCGAACCCTCGACGCTGGACGCTCGATCCTGCAGATCTGATACAATTCGTCGGCTTTGGCTCGAAGGGAGAGCACCGTGGCGTTCCGCCTGATTCCGCGTGAAGAGAAGTTCTACGAGGACTTTCTGGCCATCTCCGACGAGTTGACCAAGGGGGCGAAGTTGCTGGAGGAGATGCTGGCGATCGATCCGCCGGTGATGGACAAGGCGGACGAGATCAAGGAGATCGAGCACAAGTGCGATTTCCTGAGCCACGAGATCTACCAGCGGCTGCACCGCACCTTCGTCACGCCGATCGATCGGGAGGACATCCACGCGCTCACGCGGTCGCTCGACGACGTGATGGACACGATCGACGCGACGGCCGGGTACGTGCGGCTGTACAAGGTCCAGAAGGTGAAGTTCGGCGCCCGCGAGCTGGCACGCGTGATCTCGGACTCGACCAAGGCCGTGAGGCTCGCGATGCAGGGGCTGGAGCCGAAGAAGGGGGTCGCCGACCAGCTCGTCGAGATCAACCGGCTCGAGAACGAGGGCGACCGGCTGCACCTCGAAGCGGTCCGGCAGCTGTTCGACGAGGAGCGCGACCCCATCCTCCTTTACAAGTGGAAGGAGATCCTCGATCACCTCGAGGATGCGACCGATCGCTGCGAGGACGTCGCGGACGTGATTGAGGGCGTCGTCCTCAAGAACGCCTGAGGCGCCCATGGAGTTCGCGATCGTCGCCGCGCTGGTGCTGGTTGCCCTCACGTTCGATTTCATCAACGGTTTTCACGACGCCGCGAACTCGATCGCGACCGTCGTATCCACCCGCGTCCTGTCCCCCGGCAAGGCCGTCATCTGGTCGGCCTTCTTCAACTTCACCGCGGCATTCCTCTTCGGCACCGCAGTCGCCAGTACCATTGGAAACGGGATGATCGCGCGAGCGATCCCGGGCGAGGGCGGCGAAATCGTGGTCGTCACCTTCGCGGTCATCTTCGCGGGCCTGGCGGGCGCGATCATCTGGGATCTGATCACCTGGTACTCCGGCCTGCCGACGAGTTCTTCCCACGCGCTGATCGGAGGCTACGCGGGGGCCGCCGTCGCCCGGGCCGGGCTGGCAGCCATCGTCCCCGGCGGGTGGACGCCGACGCTCGTCTTCATCGTGGTGTCGCCGCTGATCGGGCTGACGGCGGGCCTGTCGCTGATGGTCGCGATCTACTGGGTCATGCGGCGAATGGCGCCCGGGCGCGTGGACAAGTGGTTCCGCCGGCTGCAGCTGGTGTCGGCCGGGTTCTTCAGCCTGACTCACGGGGCCAACGACGCACAGAAGACCATGGGGATCATCGCCGGCGTGCTGCTCACCGGCGGGATGATCGATCACTTCTACATCCCGTTCTGGGTCGAGATGTCGGCCTACGGGGCGATCTCCCTCGGCACGCTGATGGGCGGGTGGCGAATCATCCACACGATGGGGTCGCGGATCACCAAGCTGCAGCCCGTGAATGGCTTCGCCGCCGAGACCGGCGCGGCGATCGCCGTCGCATTCGCCACCCACTGGGGCATCCCGGTCAGCACGACGCACGCGATCACCGGGTCCATTGTCGGCGTCGGGTCCACCCGCCGGTGGTCGGCGGTGCGGTGGGGAGTGGCGGGGCAGATCATGTGGGCCTGGGTGCTGACGATCCCGGCGGCCGCGGCGATTGGCGCGGGGACCTACTACCTGCTGCGCGCTTTGAACATCGGCTAGCCCTGTCTCCTAGTTGCCCAGCTGCGGGCTTCCTCCATGCGCGTCTATCTCCTGCGGGCTTCGACGACCGTGCCGCGCGGCATCGAAGAGGTGTTTGCCTTCCACGCCGACGCGTCCAACCTGCAGACGCTCACGCCGTCCTGGCTGGACTTCCGCATCCTCACGCCGTCCCCGATCGAGATGCGGCCGGGCGCGCTCATCCAGTATCGCTTGCGCCTGCGCGGGTTCCCTATCCATTGGCTGACGGAGATTACCGCCTGGGAGCCGCCGCACCGCTTCGTGGACGAGCAGCGGCGAGGCCCGTACCGGCTCTGGGTCCACGAGCACCGATTCCAAGCCGTCGACGGCGGCACGCGGATCGAGGACAGCGTCCGCTATGCCGTCCCTTTCGGGTCGCTGGTCCACTCGTGGGCGGTCGGTCCCGACGTGCGCCGCATCTTCACCTACCGCCACCAGCGCCTGCTCGAGCGCTTCGGGGGCGACCTGCGAGACCAGCCCGCGAGGATCACCATCGAGCGGTTCTCGCCGAGAGCCCCGCGACACCCGGCTGGCTGAGGACGATGACAGGACTTCTGCCGGCACTCACTTGTGTTGACAGTCCACTGTGAGCGGGTGACGCCGTTCGGGGGCCCCCCGTTCGCCTGGACCGAGACTCCCGTGACAAGAGCTTTTCGAGGGAAGCCGAATGGGGGAGAACGGCGGCAGGACCCGCGAACACAACAGCCGCGTCGTCAACACAAGTGAACTCCGCCGAACTCCCGGTCAGAACGCCACCAGCGTGTGGACGGCTATTCGTTGTTGGGTGGGCCGGGACGGCGCGAAGTCCTCGAACACGACCCGCTCCATGTCGAGCATCACGGCGGCCGCCACGCCGGCGTGCCGCGGGAACCAAAAGGCGACGCCTGCGATTGTCCGCCGGGCGTTTCCCCCTGGCATGGTCGTCACCTCGACTCGATCGTGGCGGAGCAAGGCTTCCCAGGACGATCCGTCGGCCCGGGGTATCCTCGGCGTGGCCCAAATCGACCAGCCCGTTGTCTCGATCGGGTTGCTGGCGGCCGACGCCTGGTCCTTCGCCCGGACGTAGTCGAAACCCGCGTTCACCCAGGCGTTCTCGAAGGTGGTGTTGAAGATGGCCCGCGTCCGGTCGGCGTTCTTCACCACGTGATCGCGGTTGTAGTAGCCCTGCACCCGCCATCCGCGCAGCCAGGCGTGCTGGGGAAGCGGCCGGATTCCGACCCGCCCCTGCAGCGACTTCTGGTCGTTGACCTCGGCCCGCTGATAGCCCTCGCCGTTGTAGAGGCCCACCTGCAGGTCGCCGTAGTTGCCGGGCAAGGCCGTGCGGGCGCTGATCCCTGCGTCCGACGTCGGCGTGAAGCCCTCGCGCTCGGTGAAGTAGCCGCCCTGGAACCGGTAGCGGTAGATAGGCTCCACGCTGTCCACGTAGAGGGTCGGCAGGATCCCGAAGCGGACCCAAGTGCCCTTCGGCAGCCAGTCGTCGAGATTGAGCTGGGCGTAGGCATACTTCACCCGGTAGGTGAGGCTCCCGTTGACCGAGCTGCCGGCGCCGGTCTCGCGCGTGATGTCGGGTGTCACGCGGAAGGCGACCAGGTGAGAAACCTGCCCCGTGAAGTTCAGATACGTGCGGGTCACGTTGAACGAGCTGGGGTTGATGTCGTTGCCGTCGGCATCGGCGACGATGGGTTTCTGCTGGTACGTGTAGTCGGCGAAGAGCGTCAAGCCAAACTTGATCGACGGTGTATCGTCCGCGGGCCGGGGGGTGACGACCGGTGCCTCCTGGCCGTGGATCGTGGCGGTTGCCGCCGTGAGGAGGACGGCGGCCAGCAGCGCGGCGGCGCGAGATCCCCCATGCTTTGTACGCTGGATCTTCAGGACGATCTCCTTTGGTCGCGGCCGCGTCCTCAGTCCTTGACCCTGGGCCTGCGGCCCCAAGTATCCTCCAAGTTCCGTCTCAGCGGGCGTCCGCCCGTGCCCGGTACGCGACCGAGCGGCGCTCGAGTTCGGCGGCAAGCGAATGGTTGCCCCGCGCGCGGGCGAGCGGCAACGCTTCGGCCGCCGTGGCTGCGGCCTCGCGGAAGCGTCCAACCGACGCCTGGGCCACCGCGAGGACGTTGAGCATCATCGGCTCCCGCCGCGCGGTGGCGGCCACCGCGCGTTCGGCCAGCGGAAGCGCCCGCGCCCCGTTCCTGACGGCGGGATCGTCGGCATCCGCCAGAATCGCCGAGAGGCGGGCGAGCAGGACCGCGTCGTCTCCCATCAGCTGCACGGCGCGTTCGAGGTGGAGGACCGCCCGGCGCTCGTCGCGGCGGGCCGCGTACGCCTGCCCCAGCCACCGGTGCATGTCCGGATCATCGGGCCGCATGGCGACGGCGTGTTCGAGGAGCGGAATCGCACCGTCCAGGTCGCCCTTCACCACGAGGATCGACGCGAGACGCCCCAGTGCGAGCGGATCGCGGCCGTCGAGGGCAACCGCCGCCCGGAACTCGGCCTCCGCCTCCGACAGCCGGCCAGCGGATGCCAGCGCGCTGCCGGTACGCGACCCGCGCCCGCATGTTGGCCGGCTGCTTCGCTACCGTATCTCCCCACAAGCGCACGTCGCTTTCATAGTCCCCGTTTCGCGCCCGGGTCGTCGAGCCCAGGGCCAGGACCACGGCCAGCGTCGCTGCCGCTCCGGCAACCCAGCCCGCCCGCGAGGAGAGATGTCGATCGACAAGCCGCCAGCGCTTTCGCAGCGTGCCGGCGCCGAGGTACACCCCCAGCACCACGCACGTGATGGGGGCCGCGAGCGGCAGGTACATCCGGTGCTCGGCTGCGACCTCCGTCACGATCGGAAGCAGGCTGGACGAGGGTGCCAGAATCAGGAAGAACCATGCGCCCGCGAAGGCCAGCGGGTGACGCCGGACGAGTCTGAAGACGGTGAGCGCCAGGAGGGCGGCCACGAGGGCCGCCTGCCACCAGACTGCAGCCAGTGATGGCTGCAGCGGCCAGGTGTAGAGGAAGACGAGCGGCGAGGGCACCACCGCGAGACGCAGGTAGTGCACGATCACCTCCGCCTGGGTCAGGAGGTAGCGCCAGGCGGCGCTCCACGCCAGCTCCAGCGACGGCGCGCGGTGCTCCCTGAGAACGAGCGCCGCGAGGATGATCCAGCACGATGCCAGGCCCGCGAGGAGCGGCGCGCGCCGAGGCGCCGCGGCTTCCTCCGCCGGGGCGGCGAACAGCCAGCCCCACAGCGCGACCATGATTGGCGCCGTCACCATCACCTCTTTGGTGGCCATGCCCAGCGCACAGGCCGCGATGGCGGCTATTGTCCACGGCGTGCGTCTCCCCCCGTTCCACGCGCGAATGGCACAGTAGAGCGTCAGCAGGTAGAAGAGGCTTGCCAGCGACTCCACGCGCTGCACGAGGTAGGTGACCGCCGCCGTTTGAAGCGGGTGCGTGACCCACACCAGCGCGACCGTCGCGGCAAGGGGCGCCGCGTGCCGGCCGAAGCGGGGCGCGAGGATCGGGCTGACCAGCGTTCGGCGGACCACTGCCATGAGCGTGACGGCGGCAGCCAGGTGGATCAGCAGATTGAACAGGTGATACCCGCGGACGTTACGGACGAACTGCGCGGACCGGTCCGGCGGCTCGCCTCCGCGCCCCGGCTGGAAGACGTCCCGTGCGTCAGCTGGCGCGAGGGCGTAGTTGACGGCGAAGGAGAGGTTGGCCACCGGACGCCCGGAAACGGTCGAGGCGGCCGGCGGCGACAGGGGGGCCGACAGGGGCCACAACGTCCTGGTCGTCCTGTTCTGTGCGATGGCGCGCACGTCGTCGAGGACGAGGACGCCGGTAGAGCTGGTCGAATACGCCCAGAGCCCGGCGAGGATGACCAGCACGGTGCCCGCCGCGACCAGGCGGTTCGGTCGAGAGACAGGTGTCCGAACGCTCGCCGCCTCCGCCAGGAGGGCCATCGGCAACCGGCAGTTTGCATTCTGCACTTTGCCAGCCCGTTTCCCGGCCCGTCGCGCGGTCTCCGCCGTCGGGCGGCGCCCGCCAGGCTGCCGGCGTCGTCGTTCCGTGGTCACCGGGGAATTCTAACCCTATCTCGAGTGTTGGGAATGAACGCCGCTCACCATGCAGCCAGGGCCGATTCGCCCCGCCGCGGCACGAATCGCGCGGCCTCCGAATCGGCTTATAATAGCCAAGCCAGCCCTGCCCGATCTCTGCCTTTTTCACGCGATCCGGAAGGTCCGGAGTATTCGAATCATGAGAACGTGCCCGAAGTCCCTGCTCGTCGCGGTGTTCGTGGTCGCTCCGCTGCTCGTGTCCCTGCATGGCGATCGAGCGCCCACGGCCCCGCAGGCGCAGCAGGCCCAGCAGGGCCAGAAGGGGCAGCCGGCCGCAACCTTCCGGGTGCGTGTCGAATACGTTGAAGTGGACGCCACGGTTCTCGACAAGTCCGGCCAGTTCGTGACCGATCTCACCAAGGACGACTTCGAGATCTTCGAGGACGGCAAGAAGCAGAACATCGACCGCATCGAGCTCGTCAACGTCCCGGTGGAACCCCGCGCGCTGCCGGTGCTGCTCTCCGGACGGCCCTGGGAACCCGACGTTCACACCAACGAAGTGCCCCCCGGGCGCGTCTACCTCATCGTCATGGACGACCTGCACGTGAACCCGGCTCGCAGTCTCGCCGCCCGGCGAATCGCTCGTTTGTTCATCGAGCAGAACCTGGCGCCGAACGACGTCGCGGCCGTCGTGCTCACCTCCGGGAAGCGCAAGACGGCGCAGGAGTTCACCAGCAACAAGCGCCTGCTGCTCCAGGCGGTGGACAAGTTCCAGGGGCAGAAGGTGATCTCACCGGGCCTGGCGGGGTTGTCCACGATGGGGACGCCGGATGATTTGTCGGCGACTTCCGCCGATCCGCAGCGGATGTTCAACGCGCGCACCATGCTCGACACGATCTCGTCGCTGGCGACCTTCGCCGGGTCCATCCAGGGCCGCCGCAAGTCCATGGTGCTGATCGGCGAGGGGCCTGACCTCGACCTGGCGGCGAGCGAGATCCAGGCGAACTACGCCGCGATGCCACGGGTGAGCATCGGCGAGGGGGGGGAAGGCGGGAGGGACTTCAAGCCGCCGAGCGGCTTCCCGCTGGCGCGGCGCGAGCTGCGGGACAAGCTGCGCGACTTCGTGGATGCGGCGAACCGGGCCAACGTGACCCTGTACGCGTTCGACCCGGTCATGTACACGGGCGGCGGCGACGACATGGTGGACATCGCGAGCGCCAACCCGGGCGACTACGACGCGGCGACCGGCCGGGAGATCGTCCGCAGCAGCGGGGTGCTGGACGGCATCATCGCCGCGCACGACAACCTGCGCACGCTCTCGAACTCGACCGGGGGCTTCGCCGTGCTCTCGCGCTCGTTCCCGAACGCCTTCGACCGGATCCGGGCCGACAACAGCCGCTATTACATCCTCGGCTACTACCCGGCCAATGACAAGCGCGACGGCAAGTTCCGCCGGCTCGAGGTCCGGGTGCGCAAGGCCGGTCTCGACGTCACGGCGCGGCGGGGATACGTGATGCCCAAGGCCGACAAGAAGGCGCCGGTCGTGGAGACCCGCGAGGGGACGTCGCCCGCGCTGCGCGAGGCGCTGCTGTCGACGCTGCCCGCGACCGGGCTTCCCATCGCGGTGACGGCCGGCGCGTTCCGAGGGGCGCCGGGCCGCGGCTCCGTCCTGTTGATGTTGCAGACGCCCCCCCGCACGGTGCAGTTCGACCAGGAGGGCGGCCGCTACAACGGGAAGCTGGAGGTGTCGTTCGTCGCCATCGACGAGACGGGGAAGACGGTCGGCGGCGAACACGTGGACCTGGCGATGCCCCTGAGGCCGGACCTGTACAAGTTGGTGAATGACACCGGCGTGCTCGTCGAATCGCGCGTGTCGCTGCCGCCCGGGCGGTACACCCTGCGGATTGCGGCGCGCGACGTCAACGCCGAACGTGTCGGCTCGGTGCACTGCGACCTCGAGGTGCCCGACTTCGGCAAGCTGCCGCTGTCGATGAGCGGCGTGGTCATCGCGTCCGCCGAGTCGATGGCCGCCAACCCCAGGCCGGACGCCGAACGGAGCCGGATGCTGCCCGACACGCCGTCCGTGCTTCGACAGTTCCGCCAGAGCGACCAGCTGTCGGTGCTCACCGAGGTGTACGACACGCAGATGGCCACGGCGCACAACCTGGACCTGGTGGCGACGGTCGTGGACGAACAGGGACAGGTGGTGTTCCGGCACCAGGACACGCGCTCGACCAAGGAAATCGAGGCGGCGGCCGGAACGGCGGGAGGGTTCGGATACGTCGTGAAGGTGCCGCTCGCGGCCATCGCGCCAGGAGCTTACGTGCTGGCGGTCGAGGCACGCTCGAGCCTGGATGCGGACAAGCCGGTACGCCACGAGACGGCGTTCAGCGTGGTCGTGCGCTAGTCACAGGTCATTAGACGGGGATTCACTTGTCTTGACCACGAAGAACGGAAGGCACGAAGGCCACCAAGCGCCCTCTTGTCTTCGTGTTCTCTTGACCTTCGTGGTTTCGTCCGCTGTCAACGAAGCGAATACTGGGACGGGGATGCCGGGATAGAAGCTCACCGCGGTTCGCGGAACCTCCGGCCGCTCGCGTAGAGCGCGAGGCGATCCCACAGCGCACGATCCGGCCTTCCTCGCCTGCCTGCCACTTCCATCGCCTCGCGGGCCGTGGCCGCCGCTTCGTCGAACCGGCCGGCCTCGGCGTACGCGGCCGCCAGCGTGTCCAGCGACCCTGGGTCTTGCCCTGCCGTGAGACGGACCGCGCGCTCGCCCACCTCCACCGCCCTCGCACCGTCGCGGACGTCGTCTTCCGGCGACGTGGCGAGCAGCCACCCAAGGCGGTTCAGGAGGAACGGCCTGTTCGGTTCCCGCTCGACGGCCATCGCAAACTGCCTGGCCGCCTCCGCGCGGCGTCCAAGGGCACCATACGCCTCGCCGAGATTCGCGTGCGCGGCCGGCAATTCCGGATTGATAGCAATGGCGCGTTCCAGGTGGGGCACGCCTTCGTCGAACCGGCCTTGCGAGCAGAGTATTGAGCCGAGGTCCAGGTGCGCCTTGGCCACCGGCTCCTTCAGGCGCAAGGCCTCTCGCAGGTGTGCCTCCGCCTCCGGATTCCGCCCCTCTGCGGCGAGCAGGACGCCGTAATTCAACTGAGCCCTGGGATTGTCCGGGCGTTTCTCCACCGTGTCCTGCCAGACCCGCTCCTCGCTCCAGTAGTCCCGGTTCCTGTCGCGGGTGAGCATCGCGAGGCCGGCCACGCCCGCGAGCGCGACGAGGGCGAGGGCACGGACGCCGCGAAGCCCCAGGCGCGGCCCCAGCCGTCCGAGCAGGCGCCCACCCAGCACGTACCCTCCAACGACCACGAGCGCCACCACGCCGACGAGCGCCGTGTACATCCGGCGTTCGGCAACGATTTCGGTGGCAAGCGGCAGGACGCTGGACGAGGGCGCCAGCAGTGCGAAGCACCAGGCGGCTGGGAATCCCCACGGCGCCCTTCGGACGACGGCGGCGATGGTCGCCCCGGCCAGGACCACCAGGAGCGTCAACTGCGGTGCGACCTCGAGGACGGACCGCGCCATCGGCCAGCCGTCGTAGTCGAGGACGAGGGGAGTGGGGACGAAAGAGAGCCGGAGGTAGTGCACGATGACGCCGGACTGCGTGAGCAGGTAGGTCCACGGCGTCCAGCCCTCGCGGTCCATGCCAATCGAGTGCGGCCACCGTTCCACGGCGAGGCCCGCCGCGAGGATGACCCAGGTCGCGGCCAGTCCGGCGTACAGGCCCCACCGCAGCCGCCTGGCGCCGAGGGAGCGGGCAGAACCGGATTCCGGCTCGCCCGCCGTCTCTGTGTCCGTTGCCCCCGCTCCGAACATCCAGTCCCAGAGGAAGACGACAAAGGGCGCGGTGACCATCGTCTGCTTGCTGCCCATGCCGAGCGCGCACGCGGTGATGGCTCCGGCGGCCCACGCCCGCCGCCGCGCCGGATTCGATGCGAGGTTCCGCCCCCCGGATCGCGCAATAGAGCGTCAGGAGGTAGAACAGTCCCATCAGGACCTCGGTCCGCTGCGTGACGTAGGTGACGGCGTCCGTCGTCAGCGGGTGGACCACCCACACGAGAGCGGCGGCCGCGGCCAGCGCGCGCGAAGCCGGGCCGAAGCGTGGCCGCAGTCGGTCCGAAACGAGCGTGCGCCGCACGACGCCGAAGACCGCGAGCGCCGCGAAAACGTGCAGGGCCAGGTTCACGAAATGGTAGCCCCACACGTTGGCCAGGAAGCGCCTGGTGACATCGGGGGGGGAACCCGCGCCGCCCGGCGCCATCACGTCGCGCGAATCGAGGGGCGCCAGCGCGTAGTTGACGGCCAGCGTAAGGCTCGCCACCGGCCGCGCCGAGACGGGGCTTTCCGGGGGCGCCGATAACGCGCGGGTCAGCGGCCAGAGCGACCGGATGTTGGGGTTGCGCTGGATGGCGAACTCGTCGTCGAAGACGAACACGCCGGCGAAGCTCGTCTGGTAGGCGAAGACCGCGGCGGCGGCGAGCAGGAGCGCGACGAGGGCCGTCGAGGCAAAGCGAGACTCGCCGCGGGGGCCCTGGCGTGCGATGGCGCGGTTGGTTCGGTTGTGGCGGGTTCGAGTGGCGCCCATTGTGGTCGCGAGATCTTAACAAATCGCGGGAGAGCCCAACAAACCGTGACGCCGGGTTGTGGCCGCTTGAGGCCGGGCGGCAACTTCTCGTAACCTAACGGTCGTCGGAGCTCCTTCTCCGCGATCAGCTGTCCCAGGTCCTGGATTCCGATTGTGTCGGGCAGCGCTCCTCGGCGCTGGTCCCGCTTGGCGCAGGCAACATGAAGGCAACCCGCAGATCGACCGGCCCCCGGCAGAAGGCCGCGGAAGACAACCGTGACGGCGCCCGGCCCGCGGCGCCGACCATTCCCGCTCGTGAAGGTTGGCGGCCATGGCTCATCGCCGCTGCACTGCTCGTCGCGACGCTGGCGGCCTATCAGCCGGCCTGGAACGGCGGGATGCTCTGGGACGATGACAAGCACGTCACCAGCCCGGAACTGCGCTCTCCGGACGCGCTGCCGCGCATCTGGTTCGACGTCGGCGCCACCCAACAGTATTACCCGGTGGTCCACTCGGCCTTCTGGATCCAGCACCGGCTCTGGGGCGATGCGACCACCGGGTACCACATCGTCAACGTCGTGCTCCACGTCCTGTCGGCGTTGCTGCTGTTTCTCATCCTGCGGCAGCTGGCGATCCCCGGCGCGCTCCTGGCGGCCGCGGTCTTCGCTCTCCACCCGGTGCACGTCGAATCGGTGGCGTGGATCACCGAGCTCAAGAACACGCTGTCCGGCGTCTTCTGCCTCCTGGCCGCGCTGGCGTACCTGCGCTACGACCGTAACAGGAATGCGAGCACCTACGCGATCTCATTCGGCCTCTTCGTTCTCGCCCTGTTGAGCAAGTCCGTCACGGCGACGCTCTCCGGGGCGCTGCTCGTCGTGTTGTGGTGGCAGCGGGGACGGCTCGGCTGGCGCCGGGACGTCGTGCCTCTCCTGCCGTTCATGGGGGTCGGCGCGGCCTCCGGACTGTTCACCGCCTGGGTCGAGCGAACGCACATCGGAGCTGAAGGCCCGGAGTTCAGCCTCACGCTCGTCGAGCGAGCCTTGATCGCCGGGCGTGCCATCTGGTTCTACCTGGCCAAACTGCTCTGGCCGATAGACTTGGTCTTCATCTACCCGCGCTGGCAGGTCAGCCAGGGCGAGGCGTGGCAGTACCTCTATCCGGCTGGCGTCGTCGTACTGCTGGCGACGCTGTGGCTCCTGCGCAAGCGTTCCCGCGCGCCGATCGCGGCACTGCTCATCTTCGCCGGGACACTGTTCCCGGTCCTGGGGTTCTTCAACGTCTTCCCGTTCCGCTATTCCTTCGTGGCCGATCACTTTCAGTACCCTGGCCAGCATCCCCATCATCGGTCCTGTTTGTAGCGGGTGCGACACGGTTGGTTTCCCTGTGGAAGCTGCAACGCGACTGGGTGGCGGTGGCCGCGTCGGCGGCTCTCGTCGGCGTGCTCGGATCCCTGACGTGGGCGCAGAGCCACCAGTACGCGGACGGGATCTCGCTGTACCGCGCCACGCTCGCGCGCAATCCGTCGTCCTGGCTCGTCCAGGGCAATCTCGGGGGGCTGCTCCGTGAGACCGCGCCCGACGAGGCGCTCGTGCACCTCACCGAAGCCATTCGGCTGAATCCCGGCTCGGGAGAGGCTCACTACAACCTCGCAAACGTGCTGCAGCATTTGAATCGGTTCGAGGAGGCGGCGGCGCATTACCACGAGGCGATTCGCCTCCTGCCGGGCCTGGCCCTGGCACGCTACAACCTGGGCAACACCCTCGAGCAGATGACCCGGTTGGAGGAGGCGAAACGCGCGTACGAGGATGCGATTCGGGTCGAACCGAATCTCGCCCTAGCCCACAGTGGCCTGGGTCGCGTGCTTGCGGCGCTGGGGCGGCCGGACGAAGCCGCGCGCGAAGCCACCGCAGCCGTTCGGCTCCAGCCGGACCTCGCGGTTCTGCATTACGATCTGGCGGGCATCCTCCAGGCGCAATTCCGGTCGGAAGAGGCGATAGGGCAGTACAAGGAAGCGCTTCGCCTGCGACCGGATGCCGGCGAGGTCCACAACGACCTCGCCGACGCCCTGCAGCAGGCCGGGCGGTTCGACGAAGCGGCGGTTCACTACGACGAAGCCGTCCGGCTCGGCCCGGAGGTCGCCCTGGTACACACCGGCCGCGGCAGGCTGCTGCAGGCGATGGGGCGCCTCGACGAGGCAGCCGCGGAGTGCGAAACGGCCGTGCGGCTGGAACCGAATCTCGCGGTCGCGCGCTACGACCTCGGAAACATCCTTCAGCAGCAGGGGCGTCTCGAGGAAGCCGTGGCGCATTACATGGTCGCCGCGCGTCTCGAGCCTGGTGTCGCGGAGGTTCACTTTAATCTCGGCACCGCGCTCGAGGGTTTGCGCCGGGTGCCGCAGGCCAGGGAGGAGCTCGCGCGGGCGCGTCTTCTCGCGCCAACGGAGGTCATCGCGCTGATCGTCCGCGGTAATGCACTCGAGGCCCAGGGCCGACTCGTGGAGGCGAGACAGGCGTACGATGACGCGCGGCGGCTGGAGGATTCCGCGGAGACCCATCAGAGCCTGTCGCGCGTCGACGCGGCGCTCGGCCGGACGACCGCTTCGGGCCGCGGAGGTGGCGCCCCGCGATGATGTGAGGATTGCCGCTGGCGGGTCCTCGGCGTCTCACCGGCATTTCGACCTGCAGCGCGGTACAAAGAAAGGGCCCCGCAGATGTGAGATCCGCGGGGCCCCAACGCCCTAGTGCTCAAGCCCTAGAGCACGATCAGGTCCACTAGAAGGAGAACTTCGCGCTGATCCGGATTTGCCGGCGGCCCTGGTACTGGTCCGGCGTCCCGTAGAACGCGCTGTCCCACAGCGTGCCGCCACTTCCACCCTGGCTCGTCGGAGTGGTGTACCTGCTTCGCCGCCGACTCCAAGTTGTACGGCGTGTAGAAGTACGTGATCGGCAGGGCGACGTTGTAGCGGCCGCTCTGGTGGAACAGGTTGTTGCCGTACGAATCGTAGTAGTAGCTGTTGATGTTCTTGAGGTCGAGGACGTTGTCGAAGTTCGCCTGGAAGCTGAGGCGCTTGCTGCCGCCGAGGCGGAACTCCTGCGTCAGGACCAGGTCGAGGTTCTCGTAGGTCGGGAGGCGGCCCATGTCAGTTCGGCCGTACGGTACACCGGATACCCGCCGCCGCTGGCGCGGAACACCGTGGAGTTCGGCAGACCGGACTGCACGACGAAGAACGCGCCGGCCGACAGCCCGAAGTTGAAGTCGTAGCTGCCCGACAGCTTGAACTGGTGCGGCCGGTCGGAGTTCAGCTCGCCGTAGACCAGGTTCATCTGCGGATCGTAGCTCATGACCGTGTTGTCCCACAGACGGTTGACGTTCGGGGAGTTGCGGCCGTTCTCGTCCGAGCTCGCCAGGCCGGGGTAGTTCCCGTAGAGGCGGCTCCAGGTGTAGGTGGCATCCGCCGCCCAGTTGTTGGAGAAGCGCTTGCGCAGGCGGACTTCGACTGCGTCGTAGTCGCGCTTCGGCTTGGGCGTGACGAGGTTCGGGTACCGCGGTTCCATGATCTCGGCGTACCCTTCGCCGGGGTTCGAGATGAGGTAGTCCTCGACGGTTCCACCCTGGAACGGGGCGTAGATGCCGACGTCCTCGATGGTCCGCGTGGCCCACTTGTGGATGTAGCGCAGGCCGAGCGACATGCTGTTGGCTCAGCTCGTGGTCGAGCCCGAGCTGTGAACTCGCCCGTCTGGACCGGCTTCAGGTTCGGGTCGATGCCGGTCATGTCCGGCCGGCTGAAGTACTCGGAGAAGACCTCGTCCACCTGGTTCGAGCTGTGGCGCGCAGTCCATTCGAGTCGAGGAAGGTGCCCGGGCAGCCCGTGTTGCCCTCGTCGCAGTTGATGGTGCTGTAGTCGTACGTGTCCAGCGTCCAGTAGTAGTAGATCCAGTGGTCGCCGCCGAACGAGCCGCGCGGCAGCTCGAGCTTGGTGATGTCGAAGAACTGGCTGTAGCTGCCGTACGCCTTCCACTTGCTGTCGCCCTTGATGTCGTAGGCGAAGCCCACGCGCGGGCGCGATCTTGTCCCGCATCCCGAACTTGATGCTGATCGCGCAGTCCGGGTCATTCGGGAACTCGTTGCAGTCCGGCGCCCCCTGCTTGAAGGAGGGGATGAGCTCGTTCTCGGCGCGGACGCCGGCGTTGATCGTCAGCTTGTTGTTGATCGACCAGCTGTCCTGCACCCAGACCGAGTAGTTGTCCGAGTGAACGTCGCCGACGGTGGCGGACTTCACCAGTTCGTAGTAGCCGTACGTGCCCTTGGCGCCCGTCGTAGTTGCCGCCCCAGTAGAGCGTGACGCTGGGCATCGTGTTGCCCGTGTACACGTCGTTGCCGAACCGCTCGTACCGCAGGCCCGCCTTGAAGGTGTGCTGGCCGGCCGCGACTTGAACCACGTGGCGTTGACGTTGGTGAACGCGCGCGTGAACTTGTTGCGCAGCGTGCCGGACGACGAGAGGTTGTCCGTGTAGCCGCTGGCCTGGTGTCGTAGTAGCTGGCCGGCACGCCCGGAATCCCGGCAGGCGTCCCGCTGTAGATGTGGACGATCTGATTGCCGCGGGCCTCCTCAGGCGTCGTGGTGTTGTACTTGAAGTAGCCGGCCGTCGCGTTGATGAAGAACGTCGGGCTGACGACCCAGTCGATGTTGCCCGAGTAGGTGTCGTTCCAGAAGTCGTCGCCGTTCAGCTTGTACGCCATGTCGAACTGCTTCTGATCCGCGTAGAACGAACCAGTCGTGTAGCCCTTCATCGGCGTGCCGTCGGGGAACCCGATCGGATCGTTCTCCGGCTGCAAGGTCGGCGCGCCGCCGCGGCTCTTGTTCCGCTGGTTGGCGCCGTTGAACTTGACGCGCAGGTTGTTGCTGAGCTGCGACGACAGGTTGTAGTTCAGGTAGTTCGACCTGTTGTTCCAGTCGAAGCTGTACTGCTTGCGCGACGGGTCGGAGTAGAAGATCGCGTCGCGGCTGTAGCTGTTCTTGGTGTAGGACCAGCCGGCGTAGTACCACAGCTTGTCCTTCAGCACCGGCCCGCCGAAGTCGGCAACGGGGCTGAGATACGTCCAGGGTGTGTCCGTGGCCAGCAGCCCGCCGTCGGGGCCCACGCAGGCCGGGACGTTCCCCATGATGCCCTGCGGCCCGCAATTGCCGCCGGTCGGGGTGAAGTTGGCCGTGGTGCCCTTCGACGCGATGGTGTACGGCACATACCGGTGGTAGCCGCGGCGATCGCCGTAGCCCCAGTCGCCCTGGTTGTAGATGCCCATCGACCCGCGCATGTTGTTGCTGCCCGACTTGGTGATCGCGCTCACCACGCCGCCCGTCGACCCGCCGAACTCCGCGTTGTAGCCCGACGACTTGACCTGGACTTCCTGAATGAAGTCCAGCAGCATCGTCTTGCCCTGCGTGCCGTTCTGCAGGTTCGTGGTGTCCATGCCGTCGATGATGAAGCGGTTCTCGGAGCCCGACGAGCCGTCAATCTGGACGCCACCCGCGCGGGTCTCCTGGTTCGCGCCCGCCGCCGTCGAGACGACGGTCGAGAAGTCGCGGCCCTTCGGGATGCGGTCGATGGTCTCCTGGCTGACCGTCGTGAACGAGGCCGCCTGCTTGACGTCGATCAGCGGCGTCTCGCCCGTGACCTCCACGGTCTCGGTCACCGACGCCATCGACAGGGTCATGTCCACCCTCAGCAACTGGCCGAGGGAGAGCGCGCCCGACATCTTCCTGGTCTGGAAACCGGGCAGGGCCGCCGTGACCTCGTACGTCCCGGGGGGCAGGGCGGGGAAGCGGTAGACGCCAAGCGAATTGGTGACGGCAGTGCTGACGCCCACGACCTGCGGGCTTCGCGCTTCGACCGTCACGCCCGGAAGCACGCCGCCGGACGAGTCGCGGATGGTGCCCTCAATCGCTCCGGTCTGCTCCTGCGCGGCCGCCGGAACGGCAACCGCGAGGGCAAAAGCACAAAGCAGTGAGAGCCACACAAGCCTCTGTCGCATGAATCCTCCTCCTATTGACGACACTACTGGCAACACCTCGCGCTGGGTCCCGAGAGCCGCGGGACTGCGAGGCAGGCGCAAACGCGCCACGATGAAACAGGGGGCACGCCGTGGGAGCGAGCCAGCAGGCTCGCCGGTGCGTCCGGCCACGCACCGCCGATCGACAACGACGACGACGACGAATTGCTAGGGAGAGACGGGTGAGGGAAGACGGTTCCCCTGCCAAAAGCCGAGCAGTACCGATGCCACAGGAGCATTCGGTTTCTGCTCGGCAAATCTTACAGGTCGCCAGCGCTTACTGCAACATCTCCGGAAACTTGGATACCGCGATCCAGCATCGCTTAGGCGACCAATTCAGTCCGCAATGTGAACGCCGTCACAATCACTTGTGCCCCTTCTCCCCGAACACCTGCGCCTGGAACGTGGACAGCTTCGCGCCGCTCGACCAGCAGCCCTCTTCCAACCCGGCCTTCACGCAGAGGTTGTCGAGCAGCTGGTTGCGGGTCCAGCCCTGCTCGGTGGCCACCTGGGGCAGGAACACGGCGGAGCGCCCGGACTTCTGCAGCACCACCCCGTCGCGGCCGGGAACCACCGAGCCGGGCGAGGGCACGGGCGTGAACGGCGTCAGCAGCGAGATCTCGAATCTCGATGTCCTTCAGCTCCGACGTCTTCACCTTGTCGAACCGTCGGTCCTGGAACGCTGCCGCCAGCGCCATCGCCGGCACGAGCCGGCGGATGGGGCCGTTTGGCTGCATCTGGCCGATGCAGCCGCGGAGATGGCCGCGTGTGTTCAGCGTGACGAAGAGGCCCTGGTGGCGGTCGGCGGCGATCGAAAAACCCCTTCCGAGCGGGACGGTGCCGCTTTCGAGGTAGCGCCGGATGGTCTCGCGCGCGAGCGCCAGCAGGCGCTCCTGATCGGCCTCGGTGAGCCGGGCGTCGCCCGGGGCCATGAGTTCCGGCAAGCCGCTGGTGTCCATTCCGCGCGTGGCGTTCGTGAGTGCGACGGCCCCGTAGCCGACCACGCGGTCGGGCTCACCGACCGCCACGTCACCGGAGTTGGCGTAGCTGACGACGTGTCCGCGCGTCGCGCCCAGTGCCTTCGCGGCGGCAATGGCGGCGCGAATCGGTGCCTCGCCGCACGCGCAGGTGGCGAGATCCCGGATGCCCCGGGCCTCGGATTGTGCGCTGGCGTTGCGCAGGCGGTCCTCGTCCATCGACGCGATGGCTTCCAGCGTCCGGCGGTCAACCGCGGCCGCGTCGCTCGCCGGGGGATAGTGGGACAGGTCCGAGCTGGCGACGACCAGCGCCCGGCGGTCGCGCAGGACGCCGGCCAGCGCGCGGCCAAGGCGCCCGGGGAGCGTGGGATCGTCCGGGCCGACCACCGCCGCAACGACCTTCGCGCGCGGGAACAGGCGCTGCAGGAAGGGAAGCTGCACTTCGATCGAGTGCTCGCGCTCGTGAGGACCGGCATCGGCCACGCACTCGCTGCACGCCGACAGGAGCGACTGCACGAGCCCGCCGTCCACCGCGACGACTCCGAGCGGCGTGCGCAGGCCGCCCCCGGGGAACACGGCCACCCGGCGCGTGTTCAGGCCGGAGTGGTTGGTGCCCAGCAGGACGATCGTGTCGTAGGCGTGGCCGGCAGCCTGGTTCCATGCGTCGGCGGCAATCTGCCCCGAGAAGATGTAGCCGGCATGCGGCGCGATCAATGCCACCGGCCGCTGCCCGGAAGGCGGGATCGCGTCCTTCGAGTACGAGTCGAGCGCCGCGCCCAGGGCCTTCGGGTCGTCCGGGTAGAACTGCCCGGCGACCGCCGGCTCGCGAACCCCCTGCGCCGGCTCGCGCGCCGCGTGGGTGGACACACATCCGGCGACCAGGATGAGGAGCGTGGCAACGGCGAACCTCGCTCGCATCCCGTCCTCCGATGGCGCCCGTTTGCGCATCAAGTCCACTGTAGAATGCAGAATGCTGGAAGTCCCTAGTCCCTAGCCCCCGGCAGAGGATCCATGCCTGTCACCATCGAGATCGAGTACACCGGCGACCTGCACTGCGTGGCGACCCACGGGCCGTCCGGCTCGCAGTTCACCACCGACGCGCCCGTGGACAACGGCGGCAAGGGGGAGTTCTTCTCGCCGACCGACCTCGTCGCCACGGGCCTGGGCGCGTGCCTGACCACGGTCATGGGCTTGTGCGCGAACCGCACCGGGCTCGACATCACGGGCACCACAGTGCGCGTCGTGAAGGAGATGAGCGCCGACACGCCCCGGCGGATTGCCGCGCTCACGGCCGTCGTCAGGTTCCCGCGCGACTACGCCCCAGCCGACCGTCAGCGCCTCGAGCGCACGGCCCACACCTGTCCGGTGCGTCAGAGCCTCCACCCGGCGGTGAACGTCGCCATCACATTCGAGTATCCGGAGGCGAAATAGTCAATTGGCAACTTGACCAACTTGCCAACTGACCATTGAAGGCGCCCACTACGGCCGCGGCGCCTTCCCAATCAGGCCCCAGAATCCACCGGTGGAACTTGTGGAAGGAGGCCACCGGCTCGGCGAACATCAGGATGCAGTGACCGTGCACGACCTCCAGCCCGTTGGCCCTGCAGAACTCGATGGCCGCCGGCGAGGAGGCCCCCTGCTGCAGCCAGACCTGGCGCACCCCGGCCGCCGCCGCCTCGCGGACGACACCCTCCACCCGGGCCGGGTCGACCATCACGAGCAGTCGTTCCACCTTCTCGGGTAGGGCCGCGAGCGAGCGCCAGCAGGGGTCGCCCTGCACCGTCTCGGCGCCAGGATGCACGGGCAGCACCCGGTAGCCGCGTGCCTTCAGCTCCTTGTAGGCGTCGTTCCCGAACCCCTTGCCGCTGGCCGAGATCCCGACCATCGCCAGTGTCTTGGCCGACACGAACGCGTCGATGGCTTGCCTGGTAACCATGAGCTTGCTCCTTCGGGGCCGAGGAATGATAACCCAGACCGCCCCCAGCCAGCCCTAGCCGGCGGCGCCGATATGCGCTATCGTTGCTCTACCCCGGCGTCCCGGGCCGCCACCCCCTCGACTCGCGCTCGGGGCACCCCCGAGCAACGCCGAGGGACGCAGGGTGGCCCCCTGCGAGGAGTTCCGATGCGAGTAGGCATGCCCGAGCTGATCATCATCCTGGTCATCATCCTCCTGCTCTTCGGCACCAGCCGGCTGGCTGGGCTGGGGAAGGGGCTGGGCCAGGCGATTCGTGGGTTCAAGAACGAGGTCGGCCCGAAAGAGAAGGACGACGAGGTAGACGCGCACAAATAGCGCAGCCTGCGGTGCGAGAAGGGGTCGGGAGACTTTCCGCACCACGGCTGTGGAAAGTCTCCCGACCCTTCTCGCGGCGCCTTCCTCCTGCTTCTCCCATGATCACCAGCGTCGAACGCGCCCGGTTCCGGATCGGCATCGATCTGGGCGGGACCAAGATCGAGGGCATCGCCCTCGCACGGGACGGGTCCATCCCCGTTCGGCTGCGCGTGGCCACGCCGCGCGACGACTACGCCGGCACCATCGAGGCGATCGCAGGCCTCGTCGGGCGCATCGAGCAGGCCCTGGGCGAGGGGGCGACCGTCGGCATCGGCATGCCCGGGGCGATTTCGCCTGCCACCGGCGTGGTGAAGAACGCGAACTCGGTGTGGTTGAACGGGCGGCCGCTCTCTGAGGACCTCCAGTCGCGCCTGGCGAGGCCCGTCAGGCTTGCCAACGATGCCAACTGCTTCGCGTTGTCCGAGGCCAGCGACGGTGCCGCCTCCGGCTGTCCCTGCGTCTTCGGTGTCATCGTCGGCACCGGCACCGGCGGTGCGCGTGGTGGTGAACGGCGGGGTGCTCACCGGGTCGAACGCGATTGCGGGCGAGTGGGGCCACAACGCGCTGCCATGGCCCGAGGACGATGAGCGGCCCGGTCCGGCCTGTTACTGTGGGCGGCGGGGGTGCATCGAGACCTTCCTGTCGGGTCCCGGGGTGTCGGCCGATCACTTGCGCGCGACGGGCGAGGCGCTGGACGCCGCGGCGATCGCGGCGCGGGCCGGCGCGGGTGACGAGCGGGCGGAGGCCACGCTGTCGCGCTACGAGGGACGCATGGCGCGGGCGCTGGCCTCCATCATCAACGTGCTCGACCCGGATGCGATCGTCCTCGGGGGCGGGATGTCGAACATCGCCCGCCTCTACACGAACGTGCCGCGGCTGTGGGCCCGCCATGTCTTCAGCGACCGCGTCGACACCCGCCTGCTGCCGCCCCTTCACGGCGACTCGAGTGGCGTCAGGGGAGCGGCGTGGCTGTGGCCATAGGGACGGTTGACAGTTGACAGTTCACGGTTGACGGTTGCGTCACGTCGAACCCCGCGAAACCGGCGGGACACTGCTCGCTACCGTCAACCGTCAACTGTGAACCGTCAACTCTGACGTGTCGCTACCGTCAACTGTCAACTGTGAACCGTCACCTCTGCCTGGCGCAGAGCGCCTCCAGATAGCGCGACCGTACCTGCTGAGATGCCATCGCCCGCTTGACGGGCGGGAGCTTCAGGATCACGCCGAGGATCGCGGCCATCGCCCGGTGGCTGAAGAGGGCGCGGTTGTCGAAGATCAGGTCCTGCAGCATCCCGCGCTCGATGGCCATCAGGACGACCTTGTGCGTGGACGTGACGGGCGTGATGACGCGGGCCGCGCGCGCCTCCAGGTGCAGGGCGTCGCGGGCGCAGGGCTTCACGCAGACGCCGCAGCCGAGGCACAGGTCTTCGTCCACTTTCGCCAGCTTGCGCCGGGGCTTCAGCGGGTCGTTCGCCGAGACGAGCGTCATCGCCTCCACCGGGCAGGCGTCCACGCACTTGCCGCAGCCGTTGCACGCGTCGCGGCCGATCGCCGGCAGATAGTTGCTCGTGTGCACCGGGTGGAGGAAGCCGAAGCGGCGGGCGGCGACGAGCGCCTCGCAACAGCAGCCGCAGCAGTTGCAGATGAAACTGACGGTCTCGCGCGAGTTCTCGCCGAACTGCACGAGGCCGCGGCCTCGTGCCGCCTGCAGCAGGTCCAGGCATTCCGCCGCGTCGATCCGCCTGGCCGCGCCGTGCCGCACGAGCGACGCGGCGACGGTGTTGAACGTCATGCAGATGTCCATCGGCGCGTCGCACGCCTGGCCCGCGTGCTGCATCTTGTGCCGGCAATAGCAGAGACTGATGCCGAGGTGCGTGGCGGTCGTGGCCACCTCGCTCGCCCGCTCGTAGTCCAGCACGTGAAGCGACAGTTCGGGCGGCAGCGCCTCCTCGTTGACGAACACGCGGCCAAGCCGCGTCTGCCCGGTGGCGAAGAGGGCGCGGATGAAGTCGTCCTCGACGTTCAGGTACTGGTAGAACAGCTGCGACAGGAGCGTCTGGTCGATGTCGCCGCGCACGCGCATCATCGAGAACTCGAAGAAGCCCGCCATCGGAGGGGGAAGCACGTACTCGCGCGTGCCGTCGCGTCGCTCGATGTCGAGGAGGAGGGCCTTGTCGGCCAGGGCGTCGAGGATCCCGGTGGCCTCGGCCTCGGGCATCTTCCAGGCGCGCGCGGCCGCAGCGGCGGTGAAGGGCTTGATGGGCAGCTGCGCCACGAGACCGGCCTCCCGGTCCGTGAACAGCACCCGCAGGATCTGGTAGAGGGATTCCGACGGCGGGGCGCCCTGGGGAAACCGGTTCAGGCGCTCCACCAGCTGCTGATACGAGTTGCGGGCGGTAGGTGCGCCATAGAATGCAAAATGCAGAATGCAAAGTGCAAAATGCAAGATGCGGAGCGCCCAGGCGGCCCAGGCCGGAGTTCAGCCGCCGTTCACTCGGATTCTACACGGCAGTCCGCATTCTGCACTATGCACTCGGCACTTTGCACTACTTAAGCGCTTCCTCCCCTCCGAACTCCCGGTCCGGCCGAAGCTCGTGGAGGATTTCCTTGTCCTCGCGGGATTCGACGCCCGCGGACCATGCGGCTGAGCACCGCCCCCACGCCCGGGCCCAGCATGTAGCCCTGACCGCACATGCCCTCGGCGTGGACGTAGCCCTCCACCTTCTTCGACCACCCGAGGACCGGCGCCCCGTCCGGCGTCATCGGGTAGAGGCCGCGCCAGGTGCGGCGGACCTTGATGTTCGCCAGCTTCGGCATCAGGCCAACCATCCGGCTGGCGATCATCGGCAGGTACGACGAGGTCTCGCGGCGATCGGTGCCGACGATGGCGGGATCCGGGGTGATGCAGAAGACGATCCCCCCGGGCTTGTGCTGGTAGAAGTAGTAGTTGCGCGCGCCCTCGGTCGGCCGGATGTCCACCAGCATCGGCGTGAGGAACCGCGCCACCGGCTCGGTGATGCCGGCCTCGTGGCTGTCGGGCACGACGGGCGTGTCGAGGCCCGCCGACTGCGCCAGCGGCCTGGCCCAGGCGCCGGCCGCGTTGATCGACCGTCTCGGTGGCGTAGCCGCCCTTGTCCGTGCGCACGCCGACCACGCCGCCGTGCCGCTTGATGACGGCGGTGACGCGCTCGCCGAACTGGAACTGCACGCCGCACTCGACCGCGCGGCGGTAGAAGGCCGCCGACGACATCATCGGCGACGCGGACCCGTCCTCGGGCGAGTAGGTGCCGCCGCGCAGCCCCTCGCGGGCGATGCCCGGGACGAGGGCGATCAGCTCGTCGCGGTCCAGCCACCGGATGTTCAGGCCGTAGCCCTGCTGCACCTCGAGCAGGTTCTTCAGCGACCGTTCCTCGTGGTCCCGATAGGCGACGAACACGTAGCCGCCCTGGAACCACTCGATGTCGTCGCCGTGACGCGGCTGCCAGCTGGAGAAGATCCGCAGCGACTCGAGGCAGAGGCGGATCTTCGCCGCCGACGAGTGGGTGGCGCGGATGCCGCCGATGGCCGCCTTGTTGCTGCCCTGGCCCGGGCCGGCGAACTGGTCGATGACGAGCGTCCTGAGGCCCGCCTCGGCCAGGAAGACGGCCGTCGGGAGGCCGACGCTCCCTGCGCCGATGACGATCACGTCGTAGGTCTTGGCGCTCATCACATGCCTCCCTGGTGGGCGTCGGTCGCGTGCCGCCGCGGCACGTCCTTGATGGGCGCCGCTCCTGCCGCGACGCCGGCGAAGGCGCCGAGCGGGACCTCCATGAACAGCGGCCGCTTCGTGAGGTCGGCGACCTCGCCGGCGCGGGATCCCCTCCTCCCGGAAGATGCGCTTGATCAGGTTGGGGCAGGTCTTGCCGCCGCATGCGCCCATGCCGCAGCGCGTCACGGCCTTCAGGTGGTTCATGTCGCGGATGCCCGACCGGATCAGCTCCCGCAACTCCTTTGCCGTCACCCGCTCGCACCGGCACACGATCTCATCGTCGCCCGACCGCGTGCTCGTAGGCGCGGCGCCCGCTCGGCCTGCCACGGCTCCTGCACCCGGATGCCGGCGATGCGCGGCGCGATTAGCGCCGGCGCCGCCACGCGCACGAGGAGCGCGCGGTCGGCGTCCTTGGGCGCCCGGACCCGCGTCACCTCGACGTTGCCGAGCACCATGCCCTCGCAGTCCAGCACGGTGACGGTGTCGCCCTTCTTGATCTGCTTCGCGGAGAACTCGTAGGGGATCACGACCGTCGGGGTCTCCGGCGTCCTTGCGGTAGTCCACGAGCGTGACGGCCAGGCCCGGGCAGATGGCCACGCATTTCTCGCAGCCGTCGCACGCGTCGCCCACGAACTCCGGCAGGCCCAGGATCTCGTCGCCTTCGATCACGATGCCGTGGTTGCGGGCAGATCGACGTGCAGGGGTTGCAGGGAATCTCCTGCGAGCAGTGGAAGACCGGGAAGACGCCGGCACGCGCATCCGGGCATGTCCTCGGTGATCGTCATCCCGGGCCGCGACTTCAGGACGTCCGCCGTGCGGTGCCACTCGGGCGGCACCTCGCCGACGTCGCGGCCGAGCCGGCGCGCGATCTCGAGGCCGCGGATGCGCCCGGTGAACATGGCCGCCGACGCCTCGGCAATCTCCTCGGAGTCGCCCGCCGCCATCGCCGGGCAGGCCGAACTCCTTCGCCTTGTGCAGGAACTCGTCCACCGGGTCGAGGCCGACGGCCACGAGGACGGTGTCGCACTCGAAGCGCTTCTCGGTCCCGGGGATCGGCTTCCACGCCTTGTCGATCGCCGCGATCGTGACCGCCCGCGACCTCGTCGGTTCCCTCGGCGCGGACGATCGTGTGCGACGTGTAGACGGGCACGCCCATGCGCACCAGCTTGTCCTTGTGGACCTTGTAGCCGCCGCACTCGGCCATCGCCTCGCAGAGGCCCGACCACCTCGATGCCGGCCTGCAGCGCGTGGTAGCCGGCAATCAGGCCGACGTTGCCGCCGCCGATGATGAACAGCCGCTCGGTGGGGCGGACCAGGTCGCGGTTCACGAGCGTCTGGAACGCGCCCGCACCGTAGACGCCGGGCAGGGTGTTGCCGGGGAAGACCAGCGACTTCTCGCGCGCGCCCGCGGTCACCAGCAGGATGTCGGGCCGGACGACGAAGTACTGCCCGTCGCGCAGGACGCCCACGCGGCGGTCGGAGAAGACCGAGAGGACCGTCGAGTTCAGCCAGACCCGGATGTTCTCGAACTGCTTCACCTCGGTCTCGAGCTTCGTGGCGATGTCGATGCCGCGCGTGCCCGCGTGGCAGGCCTCGATTGACCCGAAGAACTTGTGCGTCTGGAGCACGAGCTTGCCGCCCAGGCGGTGCTTGTCGTCCACGATCAGCGCCCGCACGCCGGCCTTGCCCAGCTCGATGGCGGCGGTCAGTCCCGCCGGGCCGCCGCCGATGATCAGGCACTCGACATCCACGGTCGCGATCGGGTGGACCTTGGGCTGGCCGGCGACGTCGGGCACGACGGGCAGGCCGTCGAGCGGCTGGACCTTCATGCCCGGCCGCACGACCACCATGCACGACTTGACCGGGAGGCCGTCGGCGACGACGGAGCACTGGGCGCACTGGCCGTTGGCGCAGTAGATGCCCTGCGGAGCGCCGTCCTTCGGGTGATGCCCGAAGGTGCGGACGCCGTTGGCGAACAGGGCGGACGCGATCGTCTCTCCCGTGCCGTGCCTGGAATGCCTGTTCCTGCCACGTGAACTGCACGGACGCCGCGTCCGGCGCAGGGAGGATCGGATGTTCGAGAATGCGGTGATCGGTCACGGGAATGACTCCTCGCACGAACGAGAGGAATGGTGGGGGAACCTGCGGTGCCTGAAGGACCGGCCGCCTTCGCTCCTTCGGAGCTGCGGCGGGCCGGGGCAGAGCCGCCTTCGCTCCGTGAGCTACGGCGCCCAAGGGGGCGGACCCGCAAGTGAAGAATATCACAAGGGAAAATGCAGGATGCAGAATGCAAAATGCAGAATGCAAGATGCATACGGAGACGCGGAAACGGAGCCCGGGGCCGAGCCGCCGGCTAGCGCGCGGCTAGGGTCGAGGGCCGGCTCGTGCTAGCATTCCCGCCCGTGACGTTGCCGGGGCCCCTTGGCCTGACGGAGAACACGTGCCGGACGGCGCGGCGCCACCTGGTGCGGGCGGATCAGGTGATGGCCGAGCTGGCGCGGCGGCATGGCGCCTGCCCGCTTGGCGTACGAACAGCCGAGCCGCCGCTCCGGGCGCTGGTCCGCGCGCTCGTGTCTCAGCAGCTTTCGGTGAAGGCTGCAGAGACCATCTTCCGCAGGTTCCTGGCGTTGTTCCCCGGCGACGGCTTTCCAGCCCCGGCCGACATCCTGGCCGTCCCCGCCGACCGGCTCCGAGAGGTGGGCATGAGCCGGCCAAAGGGCAGGTACCTCCAGGACTTGTGCCAGCGGGTGGAAGCGGGCCTGCTCCCCCTCGACCGGCTGGACTCGATGCCGGACGAGGAGGTCATCCGGGTCCTGACCGAGGTGAAGGGCATCGGGCAGTGGACGGCGGAGATGATCCTCATCTTCCAGCTCGGCCGCCCGGATGTGCTGCCGCTCGACGATGTCGGCCTGCTGCGCGCCATTCAGCGGGCGTACGGGCTGCGGGCCAGGCCGAAGCCCGCGAAGGTGGAGAAGATCGCGGCGCCGTGGCGGCCGTACCGCTCGGTGGCGTGCTGGTATCTCTGGGCGAGCCTGGATGGATAAGGACCGTCAGGTGGCAACTGTCTACTTGACGATTCTCTATTGTTCGGCCGTCGGCCCGGCAATAGACAATTGCCAAGTAGACAATCGCCAAGTGACGGGCGCGGAACAGGGTGAAGGATGACGACCACACTGGACCAACTCAAGGACGAATTCGACCGGTGGGCGCGGGACGGCCGCGGCGAGACGATGGAGGACGGGCACCTGGCCGTCACGAAGATTGTCGTCGCGACGATGGGCCTTCGGCCCGACAGCCGGGTGCTGGACCTGGGGTGCGGCACCGGGTGGTCCACGCGGCTTGCTCGCATCGCACGTGCAGGACGGGGTGGCGGTGGGCCTCGACGTGTCGGACGAGATGATCAAGCGGGCGAGGGACCACTCGGCCGACCCGCCGAACGTCAACTTCCGCGTGCTGAACGGCCCGCGGTTTCCCTTCCACGACGGCGTCTTCACGCACTGCCTGTCGATCGAGTCGCTGTACTACCACCCCGACCTGGCGCTGACGTTCCGGGAGGTGCACCGCGTGCTGGCGCCTGGCGGCCGCGCGCACCTGATGGTGAACTTCTTCCGCGAGAACCCTTACGTCCACCACTGGGCGCAGCTCCTGCCCGTGCCGGTGCATCTGCTGAGCGGCGAGGAGTACTGCGCAATCGCGCGCGAGGCCGGCTTCGCCCGCTGCACCAGCCAGACGGTTCCCGACCCGACGCCGGTGCCGCCCGACTACCGCGGACGCCACTACGGCGACGCGGAGAAGATGCGCGCCGCCCGCGCGATCGGGTCGCTGGTCGTCGTGTGCGAAAAATAGTCGAGGGTTCAGGGTTCAGAGTTGACGGTTCAGGGTTCAGAGCTCGGGGTTCGGGGGGTCGTGGTTGAAGGCGGCTGGGGGCCGCCGCCAGGAGAAGGATCTGCCGGTGGGCTCTACACCGGCTGCGACGGCCCCCAGCTCACCACCCGTGCGCAAACAAGCCCGACGCCGCCCACCGCCGGGTGACTTCAGCGCGCACCTGGCGGCCGACTCGGACGGCCGCGTCGGTCTCGAATGTGCGCCTGCCCGTTGTGCGCCCGATGCGGGCCATCAACTCGGCCAGGCTCCGCTCGTCTCGCACGCCGGCCGCCTCTCCCACCTCGCAGGCGTGCTGCAGTTCATGCCCGAGCGTGGCGACCTGATCCTCCGGTGGCTGGGCCGCGAACACCCGGATGACCAGGAACCGCGCCCCGCCTGCGCACGCCACGAACCGCAGGTTGCCCGCGAACCGCACGTCGAGGGTCACCTGGACGAGGATGACCACATCGCTCGTGCCGAGCGCCTCCACCAGGCTGGCCACGGTCGGCGAGGCCGCGATGGCAGCCTCGACCAACGCCCGCGCCCGCGCATCGAGTGGCCGGACCCGGTCGGTGCCGGGAGCCGCCGCGGCTTCCCGCTGCGCCCACGCACGCCCACGCCAGCACGCCAACTACGGCAGTCGCACCTGGCGCCGGAACTTTCCATGTCCCTGGCATGCCACGACACCCTCCGCTCCCCGCTGGCCGGCGGAATCGAATGCCCCGGGCACCGACACAAGCGGAAAGGGAGGGAAAGCGACGTCACGGCTCGTGCGAGAGGTGTAGAATCGGCCGACGTCAACGCGTCCCGGGAGGCCTCCTGACCACATCCCCCGCCCCGGACGTCACGCGGCTGCTGCTGGCCTGGCAACAGGGCGATCAGGGCGCCCTCGACAGGCTCCTGCCCATCGTCTACTCCGAGCTTCGAAATCTCGCGCACGGGCGGATGCGCGCCGAATCCCCCGGCCTCGCGACCCTCCAGACCACCGCGCTTGATCAACGAGGCCTACCTGCGCCTGGTGGACGGCGCGAAGGTGCCGTGGCAGAACCGCACGCACTTCTACGCGGTGTGCGCGCGGCTGATGCGGCGGATCCTCGTGGACCGCGCGCGGGCGCGGCGTGCGGACAAGCGGGGCGGCGACGACCGGCCGATCGCGCTGGGCGACTGGCAGGGCTCCGTGCCGGCGCGTGACGAGGAGGTGCTCGCGCTGCACGAGGCGCTCGAGCGGCTGGCGGAGGCCGACGCGCGCAAGGCGGAGGTCGTGGAACTGCGCTACTTCGGCGGCATGACGGTGGAAGAGACCGCGGAAGCGCTCGGCTTGTCGGCCGAGACCGTCGTGCGTGACTGGAAGGTGGCGAGGATGTGGCTGCGACGCGAGCTGCGCTCGTGAAACGCAGAATTCCGAAACGAGACTCGCAGGCGGCAGCGGGTGGGCGGAGGGCGGACGGGGCAAGATCCGGCCGGCATCCGGAGCCTGGCCGTGGTCCCTCGTTGGATTGGGGAGATCCAGGCGCAGCTGGCGGGGAAGTGAGGCACGCGCGAACCAGGAATCAGGATTCAGGATCGCAGAAGTGACCACATCGTGGTAGAATTGTAGTCACATCATGAAGCACGGAGACAGCGTCGGCATTCGGGAGCTCAAGGCTCGGTTGAGTCACCATCTCGATCGCGTGCGGGCTGGCGGGCGGGTGACCGTCACCCAGCGGGGCCGGCCGATCGCGACGATCGCGCCGGTCGAGGCTCCCGCGATGGCCGAGTGGGCGCGCGCCTTGGTGAGCCAGGGCCGCGCCGCGTGGAGCGGCGGCAAGCCCGGCGGCTGCAGGCCGTTGGTGGAGATCGCGCCCGGGCGCACGGTGTCGGAGGCCGTCCTGGAGGAGCGGAGGTGAACCTCTACCTGGACACGAGCAGCCTGGTGAAGCTCTATGTCCTCGAGACCGGCAGCGATTCCGTCCGGGCGCTGGTGGACGACGCCGCGGTGGTCTCGACCTCGGCCATCGCTTATCCCGAAACCCGGGCGGCGCTGGCGAGGCGCAGGCGCGAGAAGGCCCTGACCGCGGTCGCTTACCGCGCCGCGAAGCAGGCCTTCGAGCAGGACTGGCCGGCCCTCCTCTCGGTGACGGTGTCGGACTCGCTGTGCCGGGAGGCGGGCGATCTCGCCGAGCGCCATCGCCTCCGCGCCTACGACAGCGTGCACCTGGCGTCCTTCCTCACGATAGCGCGGAGCGCCGGCGGCGAGGAGGTCCGGTTCTCGAGCTTCGACGACCGCTTGACTCGGGCGGCTTCGGCGGCCCGGCGGCGGATCCGGGCGGCGGTCCGCTCACGCGAGCGGGAGTAGACGGGCTGCCGGGCCCGGCAGGCGCGAGCCAGGCTGGCGTGGACCCGCGTTTCAGCAACAAGTACGTCGAGGCCGTCGGCGTGGAGATCGCGTTCGTCGCGAACACCCGGTCCATCGCATGGAAGGCGTGGGGTTACTGCCGGCGGGCCGGGATGTTCGCGAAGAGTGTCAAGGGAACCCCGAACCAGCCAGGCCTGGTGTTCAGATCGACGCCAAGACCTTCTCCAGGAACTGGCAGTTCGCGCGAGCGTTGGCGGTGACCGCCTCCGGCGTGTCGCCGGGGGCCGTGCCTTCCACCATGACCGGCCCGTTGAAGCCGGCCGACTTCAGGACTCGGAACACGCCCTCGAAGTCCACCTTCCCCGTGCCAAACTGGATCATGACGTCGCCCTTCGGCTCCGCGCAGTCCTTGGCGCAGAAGCCGGTGACGTACTTCACGATTGGCTTCAGTTCCTCCACGGGGTCCTTGCCGGTGTAGTGGATGATGTTGCCCGCGTCGTACCAGATCGAGAAGTTGCGGTGGCCCACCTTCTTCATCGCGGCGATGATCTCGGAGGAGGCGCCGCTGCTGCCGCCGTGCGGCTTCATCACGACCTGGACGCCCTTCTCCTGGCCGTAGGCCGCGGCCTCTGCCATCGACGTGAAGTAGTGCCCGAACTGCTCGGGGGTGTCGGTGCCGAAGGTCATCACCGATTTCAGGCCAAGGAAGGCGGCGTTGTCGATCTGCTTGCGCAGCGTGGCTACGGTCTCCTCGAGCGGCACGTCGTGGCGGCTGCGCAGGGCCCCCATGATGGCTGTCACCCCGCTGGCGGAAATGGCGCGCTTGAGGCCCTCGAGGTACTCGGGGGTCGCTTCGGCCCCGATGAAGGGGTCCTGTTTGGTGCGCGTCAGCAGGCCGGTCAACGGGTAGCCCGCGCCCTTGACGCCTTTGAGCGTCTCCTCGAAGCCCCAGCGGGACCAGGGCCGGTTGAAGCAGCCGATCGGCCACTTCGACTGTGGCGACGGCGCGGCACACAGGAACGACGGCTCAACCACCGCGGCACCGGCCGCCAGCACCGCGCCGTCACGCAGGAACTCCCGGCGGCTGCGACTCATGCGTCCTCCATGTCTCGGACGAGTCTACAGAACCCACGGGCAATCGTCGAGGGCTCGACGCGCTGCTTCGAGCCTCGCCTTCGCGTCCTCGAGCGCCAGGCTTCGAAGGCATCGATGCGGGTGACGTGCAGACCTGATGCGTGACGATCGCGCCGAGCATCCTTGGGCGCGGCTGCTACCGCAACAGCGACGTCCAGTTCAACACCAGCATGATCGGCCGCACGCGATTGCCGGCGCTGATGACGAGCAGGCGTTGCCCGTCGGGAGACACCGCGAACGAGCTGCCCTGGTTGGTTCGCTCGATGCCCGCGATCCTGGTCTCCACCACCATCCTCGACTTCCCGGGCAGCAGCGCACCGCCGCGCGACGCCAGCTCCACCCCCATCAGCCGGTCCTGCGACGTCAGGTAGTACAACTCCTTGCCGCCGGGACTCCACACCGGTTGCCGGCCGCCCCCCGTCGAGACCTGCCAACGCGCGCCCGTCGGCGGGAACGGCTGGACGTAGACCTCCATCGAGCCGCCTTGTTGAAGCGTGTAGGCGATCCACTTCGCGTCCGGGGAGAAGTGCGCGTTCCGCTCCTGCGCCTCGGTGGCAGCGAAGGGGAAGGGCTTGCCGCCGCCGGCTGGCAGGATCCAGATGTCCCAACTCGTCTTGGGGTTGGACTCCGAATAGGCGACCCACTTGCCGTCGCGCGACCAGTCCGTCGGAATGCTCGGCAGGCCGGCCGTCGTCACCGGCGTCTCCCTGCCCGGGGCGCCCGAGGGCTGCCGGAACAAGGCAGGGAAACCGGAGCGCAGTGACGAGAAGACGACTTCGGTGCCGCCCGGCGAGCAGACGGGGTAGAAGTCAACGACGGGGTCGAAGGTGAGGCGTGACGCCACCCCGCTCTCCACGTCCAGCGCCACGATGTCCAGGTTGCCTGCTTCATCGGCGCGGTCGTAGACCACGTGCTTCCCGTCGCCGGTGACGCAGAGGCTGTTGTACTGCCCCGGCTGGCCGACGCGGCCGAGCGGCCGGCCGAACCGATCGAACGACGAGATGTCCCACCCGGCCTCGGGCTCGAGGTACGCGAGGACTCCAGTTGCCGACGCGGAGAAGAACGGCTGGAAGCCGATCGGGTTGAACCCGACGCTCGGCACGACCGTCTGCGCGGGGCCGGCCATCTTCAGCGAGCGGGGATCGAACGGCTGCGCCATCACCGCCTGATCGCGACGGAACAGCACGTAGCCCGGCTCCACGTAGACCGCAGGCGACACCGAGGGCATCAGGTCTACCACTTCTGCAGAGTCGAGCGAGGCGATGCGGATGTGCGTGCCGACCCGCCGTCGATCGTCCACCGAGAGATAGAGGTAGCGGCGGCCGTCGGGTAGAAAGCTGGGGAACCAGCGGCGCTCGCGGTAGGTGGCCGGTAGTGGGACCGTGCTCGAGTCGCCTCCGCCGGCCGGGACCCATCGCGGCATGTCGTTCGGATACGGCACGAACATGATCAGATCGTCGCGACTCCACGTTGCGCCTCGCGGGACGGTCGCCGATGCGAGGGTCTGGACCCTCGAGCCGTCCAGCGTTACCGTCTTCAGGCTGCCGCGGGCGAAGAACCCGATTCGCTGCCCGTCGGGCGCCCAGAACGGCAGCAGGGCATCGTCGGTTCCCGGGAGCGGCCGGGCAGCCAGCGAGTCACCCGAGCGGACGTAGAGCTGAGTCCTCCCGCTCGCGTCCGTGCCGACGAACGCCACCGTCTTGCCGTCGGGCGAGACCTGCGGCGCCTGTCCAGCCGTCAGCCACGTCCCGGGGGGCGGCACGATTGAAACGAGGTTGAAGCCCCGCTCCGCCGGTGTGTCGCGCCATGCCAGGGATGCCGCGGCGAGGACCGCGAGCGACGCCACGGTCCAAGGCACGGCTCTCTGCCACATCGTCCGGATCGGCCCCCGACGGTGCGATTGCGTCTCGGGGGACGCGCTTGCCGCGACAGGCTGTAATGGGCCGCCCGAGCCCGGCGCCGTCGCACCCGTCTCTGCACGCACGCCTTCCAACAGGAGAACGACGTCGTGCGCGGAGGACCACCGCCGGCCCGGGTCCTTCGCCAGGCAGACCGCTATGACACGGGCCACTCCCGGCGGCACATCGGTCCGGAGGGTTTCGAGCGGGGGAGGTGTCGAGTGGAGGATTGCGCCGATGACGGCGGCCTGGCTCGGGCCGTCGAAGGCATGGCGGCCTGCGAGCATTTCGTAGAGGACGGCGCCAAAGGCGAAGAGGTCGGCACGAGCGTCCACCGTGCTTCCGTCGAGCTGTTCGGGCGCCATGTAGGCGATGGTCCCGAGGATGGCTCCCTCGGTGGTGAGGGGGTCCGGCATGGTGACGCCTTCCAGTTCCAGCGCCGTGCCGGGAAGCAGGCGGGCGAGGCCGAAGTCGAGGAGCTTGGCGCCCTCGGCCGTCAGCATGATGTTGGCGGGCTTCAGATTGCGATGGACGATTCCCTGCGCGTGCGCCCGGTCCAGCGCGCCGGCGACCTGGATGGCGTACGCAAGCGCCTGCTCCACCGGAAGCGGGCCGCGGCGCAGGCGCTCGAGGAGCGTCTCGCCCTGGACCAGTTCCATCACCAGGAAGTCGAAGCCGTCCTGGTGTCCCACGTCGTAGAGCCTGCAGATATTGGGGTGGGAGAGGGAGGCAATCGCCCGCGCCTCGCGCTCGAAGCGCTCGAGGGATGCCACGCCGCCCGGGGCGTCCGGCTGCGACGCGAGCTCGCCCCGCAGCACCTTGACCGCAACTTCGCGTCCCAGGCGCGTGTCCACCGCGCGGTAGACCTCGCCCATGCCGCCTGCCCCGAGCGCTCCGAGGACTTCGTACGGCCCCAGCCGAGATCGCGGAGTCAGTCGCATCTGTGGATGGCCCGGTTCTGATGATAGCGACCCGCTCGCGGTACTGTCCACCGAGGGGCGCGCTCATTGGCTCATACGGGGGGGCGACCGACGCTCGTTGGCTCATACTGGGGGTCGGACGACGCTCATGCCATCTCGTCTGTTCCTGCTGTCACCGGCGAGCTGCAGTGGCCGGCGCGCGTCGCTGCTCTGCGCGAGCACGCGCGTGCCGCTGGCCGAAGACCTGCGTACGCCCGGCGGCGCGCCGATCGGCGAGGTCTTCTCGTTCATCAGCCAGCTCTACTTCCGAGGCAAGCTGGCCTATGCGCGAGCCTTCGCAAAGCCTCCGGACGCGGTCGAGCGTCGAGGGTCGAGCGTCGAGGGTGAAAACACCGTCGCCGCGCTCTACGATGGCGTGTTCGTCATCACCACGTCCCGAGGCTTGATGGTGCCCGACGAGAGGGTAACGCTCGATGTGCTGCGCGAGTTCGCGTCGATTGACCTGCGGCCAGCCAACGACGCCTACACCCGGCCACTCGAGTCCGGCGCCCGCTCGATCGCGGAACGCATCGGCCCCGAGGACGAGGTCGTTCTGCTAGGCAGCATCGCGACGGACAAGTACGTGGAGGTGTTGCTGAAGGTGTTCGGTGATCGCTTGCGGTTTCCGCGCGAGTTCGTCGGCCGCGGGGACATGAGCCGGGGCGGCCTGATGCTGCGGTGCGTTCGCGAGGGGCGGGAGCTGGAGTACGAGCCCTTGGTGGGCGCGACCCGCCACGGCGCGCGCCCGCCGAAGCTCACGTGACGCTGGCGGTTGTCAGGGAACAAGGTGGCAACTGTCGACTTGGCGAATTGGCCGCTGGTCCCCCGGCGTCGCAAATTGGCCCCTGCTCAGTTGCCCTCCCTGATCCCCGATCCCAATTCCCGATCCCTGATCCCTGATCCCCATCCCGATCCCTGATCCCTGATCCCCGATCCCTGATCCCTGATCCCCGATCCCTACTTCTTCGGAAAGTCCGCGGGGGTCGCGGGCGCGGCGACGAACCCCACCGGCTCGCCCTTCGTCATCGGCGGGGTGCCGATCACGTAGAGCACCTCGCCGGCGAACGGAGCGCGGATCTCCTCCAGCGTACGGCCAAAGAAGTCCGTCACCCGGCCGATGAGCGCGCCCTGCGCAACGGTGTGCCCCTTCTCGACCGCCGCGTAGAACAGGCCCGTGAAGTTCGCGCGCAGGACCTCGTTCCGGCCCAGGTACACCGGGTGCTCCGTCGGTCCCGGCCCCGTCTCTCGCATCTTCAGGTGCCGAAGCACGCCCGCGACGCCGCGCTCGATGCGCTCGACGTCCTCTTCGACGACTTGCCCCATCCCTCCCGACTCGATGGTGATGGCCGGCTTGCCGCGCGTGACGGCCGTGTTCGAGAGGTAGACCGAGGCGCCCGCATCGGTCGGACGGCTCGAGTCGATGACGATGTGGTCCATGCCGAAGGCGAGGGCCAGTTGGCGGATGGCCTCGACGACCCCGGGGGCCCCGGTGGTCTCCCAATAGAGGTAGGGGCGCAGAGACTCGTTGCCGTCGCCGCAGTGCAAGTCCACCAGGAACTGCGCGCGCTCGATCACTTCCTTGGTGAGGACGAACGCGATGCGCTCCGAGATCGTGCCGTCGGCCTTTCCGGGGAAGACGCGATTCAGGTTCTTGCCGTCCCCCGGCGTGTAGTAGATCGTGCGGCCGAGGAACGACGGCATGTTCGCCACGTGGACCATGATGACGGTCCCCGCGAGATCCTTCGGGTCGATGATCTTACGGAGCCGCTGCAAGGCCAGCACCGGGGGGTACTCGTAGCCGTGAACCGAGGCGAAGAGCGCCAGGACCGGTCCCGGCCGGCTGCCGTGCAGGATGCTGATCGGGATCGTCGTGCCGGGTTCCACGCCGCGGCCCGGAACCGCCAGCTCGCCCGAGACCGACGTGCCAGGCTGGGCCGTGAACGTGCCGACGGTGAAGGGTGTCTGCGCGGCGAGCGGCGCGGTCAGCAATGTCAGCAGGGCAAAGGCAGCGGCGACGGTACTTGCGCGCATCGTGTCCTCCAGCGCTTCGTGGATGGGTGCCTGGCGTTCGCGCGGGATGATGTCACGAACCCTCCCGGGGGGCAAGAAAGCAGAACAACGGTCGCATGGTGAGGATTCCGTCCTGATTCCTTGATCCCGCTGCCGTTGACATACTGTATGAGGCTATGTATAGTATGTGCCATGGTAATAGGCAAGACACAGGCGCCGGGCCCCTCCTCGCTTCGCGAGAACGTCTCCATGGAGCTGCGGCGGGGCGCGCTGGTGCTGGCCGTGCTCACGCAGCTCCACCGGGAGGAGTACGGCTACTCCCTGAAGAAGCTGCTCGCGGAGCGGGGCCTCGAGATCGAAGAAGGCACCCTGTACCCGCTGCTGCGACGGCTCGAGGCGCAGGGCCTCCTGTCCAGCGCCTGGCGGCTGGAGGACGCCCGTCCAAGGCGGTACTACCGGATTGCGCCGGAAGGGGAACGGTTCCGGGACGAACTGGCCGCCGAGTGGAAGCAGTTGAGACGCGTGATCGACAGCCTGATCCGCTGACGAAGGAAGGACCGATGGTCATGGAACTGATCGACCGGTACGTGCACGAAGTGGGTCGCCACCTGCCCGCGGGGCTCAGAGGCGACGTCGAGGCCGAGCTGAGGTCGCTGCTCGAGGACTCGCTGCAGGAGCGCGCGCGGGAGACGGGCCGGCCGGCCGACGAGGCGATGGCGACGGACGTCGTTCGGAGCCTCGGGAAGCCCAGGATTGTCGCCCAGCGCTACGCGCCGGAGCCGCAATACCTGATCGGCCCTCGGCTATATCCGATCTACACGAGGGTCGTGAAGATCATGTTCCCGGTCCTGGCCGCCGTCACCCTGGTCCTCATGGTGCTCGGCGTGTTCCGGGAGCCGGACAGGCCCGCGAGCCTCGGGATCGTGATCAAGGCCACGGGCGGCTTCCTCGCCAGCGCGCTCTACAACCTGGGGCTCTTGACGCTCATCTTCGCGCTCGTCGAGCGCGGGCAGCGCCGACAAGCCGAGGCGGCGTGGGACCCGTCGAAGCTTCCGCCCGTCGTGGACCGGGATCGCATCTCGTACTTCGGGAGGATCTTCGCGCTCTACGTCATCGCGGCCCTCGCGATCCTGTTCAACTTCTTCCCCGAGTGGATTGGCGTCCTCCTCTTCAACGACGAAGGTGTCCGGGTCATCCGTCTCCTCGAGCCGGAGTTCTCGCGCTACCTGCCGTTCATCAACGCGTGGTGGGCGGTGGCGTTCGTCCTCAACGTGCTCGTCCTGCGTGAGGGACGGTGGACGAGAGGCACGCGCTCGGTGGAGTTCGTTCTCAGCCTCGCGCACGCCGCCATCCTCGGCGCAATCGTCCTCGGCCCGCCGGTCTTCGCGTTCGACCCCCTGGTGAAGTTCGTGCTGCCCTGGTTCGTGGTGTTCGCGCTTTTCGAGGCCGCCGTACAGCTGTACCGGTTGCTGCGGCGTCGATCGCCCGATCCCTGGCGCGGCGTCCCTGGGGTCCCGTCTTGAATTGCGATCTTCAAGACGTGCCCCCACGATACGGACGAGCCTGAAAGTGGACACTGGCCCGCGGCTCATCGGGACGGCTGTCAGCAACGCCGGAAAATACTGCCAATTCCATCGTTGTGTGCTGGCACGTTTCTCCCTTCTCCCCGGGGTGAGTCGTCTTACCAAGGGGGGACCCGATGAAAGCATGGACTGGTGCGGTAATCGCGATCCTGATGATGGGCCTCGTGTTCGGCCTGGGCCTGCGGTCGCTGCCTGACGCCTCGGCGGCGCGCGCGGCAGCATCGGCAGTGCCGGCGACGGCGACCGGCACGCCGGCGCAGGCAGTACCGATCGTCTACTCGCAGGTGCCGGTGGTGGCCCAAGAGACCGCGGCGCTCGAGTCCGTTGGCGGGCAGGCGCCGGTGCTCGTGAGCTGCGGCGCGGGACAGCAGACGCTGGTGCGGCAGATTTGGCTGAACGGTCAGCCCACCTCGCAGGTCGAGTGCGTCGGGAGCGCGGCCGCTCGAGGCGTGGTGTATCCGAGCGCCCAGGTGCGGACGGTGTCGAATGACGAGGTGGTCTACGACCGCGTGGTGGTGCAGGAGCCACGCGTGGTGCGGGCCGCGCAGGCGCCGGTCTACCGGCAGACGGAGCGGGCCGCGAAGCCGCGTCGCAGCTGGCAGAAGACGGCGCTGATCATCGGTGGCTCCACGGCAGCGGGCGCCGGGGTCGGCGGGATCGTCGGCGGCAAGAAGGGCGCGCTGATCGGCGCGGCCATCGGCGGCGGCGGCAGCACGATCTACGAGGCGATCAAGAGGCGGTAACTGGTGGCAGGCGGTAGGCAGCAGGCGGTAGGCGGTAGGCGGTAGGCAGTTGGCAGTAGATCACGCTGTCACACTGAAAGGGGCGCGGCCGGGGCTGCGCCCCTTTGCGTTCACCTGCCGAGCGGTGGCCTTCGCCGGCTCTGGGATGGCGGGCAGCACCGCCTGTTTCCATCACTTCTTCGGCACCCCCGCCCCCAGCACGCGCCCGCTCAACGCGTGACACGACGCGCACTCGCCAATCAGTTCCCCGTAGATGTTGGAGCGCTGCCAGGGCGCCTTCGCCTCCGAGGCCTTCTCGGCGGCCTCGTGCGCCCGCGACTGCGCGTCCAGCGCCTCGCGCGCGAGGTTGGCGTCCACCGGGAACGCATCCGCCTTCAGAGGCGACGCCTTGAGGGCCTGCGCGCCCTTCGCCCACAGCTCGTCCGATGGGGCAATCAGCCCGTGATAGAGCATCTCCACGGCCTGCTGGTGCTCCAGCATCCGGGCGGCCGTGGGGTTGGCAGCCTTCACCGGCTTCGCGAGCGCCGGGAAGCCCGGCGAGGCCGACATGGACCGGTGGCACGACCCGCAGGCCGTCACCATCGCACCCGTTCCCTCGGCCGCGGCCTTGAGGTCTCCCGCGGTGCTCACCGCCTGCGCCGCTTGCAGCATGTCGGCGACGGCGGGCTTCACGGTGCTCGGCATGCCCTCGAGCACCTGGTGTTCCGCAAACCGCTTCGCAGCCCCCCTGGCATCATCCAGGTCGCCGCGGACCACCGCCTGCTGCACTTCTTCGACCTGTGCGAGGTGGTCGTGCATGTGCTTGACGACCTCCGCCTGTGGCGGAGGCTGTGAGCCGGCGGCGGCGCCGGTTTCTGCCGGCTGGGGACTGCCGCCGCAAGCGGCAAGGAGACTCGTCACGGCGAGAGCGACGACTGCGGACACCGCGAAGCGGGTTACGCGCATACGTGCACCTCCGTGTGTCGGATGAACAGGCAAATTATGCTCCTGTTCGGCCGATGCATCCAGCAATCCTGCGAAGCGCTTCAGGCACCGGTATAATTCGGCACCAATGACCTACCGCTTGTTTGGCCTCACGGGCGTGCGCGTGTCACCCCTTTGCCTTGGCGCCATGAACCTGGGCGGCCCGACATCAGACGAGGAGTCCGTCCGGATCGTGCACACGGCGCTGGACCGGGGTGTCAACTTCGTGGACACCGCGAACATGTACAACGCTGGCCGCTCCGAGGAAGTCGTCGGCCGCGCGATCGCCGGGCGGCGCCACCAGGTCGTGCTCGCCACCAAGTTCCACTACAAGACGGGCGACGGCCCCAACGACCAGGGCAATTCCCGGTTGCACATTCTGAGGGCGTGCGAGGACTCGCTGCGGCGGCTGGGCACGGACTACATCGACTTGTACCAGGTGCACCGGCCGGCGGCGGACGTCCCGGTGGAGGAGACGCTGGGCGCCCTGACCGATCTCGTTCGCGGGGGAAAGGTGCGTTACATCGGTTGCTCGACGCACGCGGCGTGGATGGTGATGGAGGCGCTCGCGGTGAGCGAACGCCACGGCTTCGCCCGCTACGTCAGCGAGCAGCCGCCCTATAACCTGCTCGATCGCCGCATTGAAAACGAGCTGATCCCGTTGGCCGAACGCTACCGCCTCGCGATCCTGCCGTGGGCGCCGCTCGCGCAGGGCGTGCTCGCCGGGCGTTATCCTCCCGGCGCCCCGCTCCCGCAGGACTCGCGCGCCGCCCGGCTCCCTGACAGCATCTACTCGCGGCGGGTGACGCAGGCAGGCATCGACGCCGGCCGGCGGTTCGAGCAAATCGCCCGCGCGCACGGCCGGACGCCCGGCCAGCTGGCGCTGCTCTGGTGCAAGGACCAGCCCGGGGTCACGGCGCCGATCGTCGGGCCGCGCACGCTCGCGCAGCTCGAGGACCTGCTGCCGGTCCTGGACATGACGCTGACCCCGGGGGAGCGCGACGCCTGCGACACGATCAACGGGCCCGGCGCTGCACTCGTGAACTTCCACAACACGGCCGGGTGGATGAAGAGCGCATAACGACGTGCCGGAGGTGCCGGAGGTGCGGAGGTCTAGTGCTGAAAGTGCTGGGTGCTGAAAGTGCCGGGGTGCCGGCGCTGGTGTCTTGAGACCGCGGGCAGTGGACAATGATGACTGCCCACTGCCCACTGCCACGCCCACCGGCCACTATTTTCCAGTCAGTTCCTTCACCAACCCCGGCTGGTTGTAAACCTTCAGCATCGCCTCCTGCACCATCGCCGCAGAGACCGCGACCGTCCGGTTCAGCCGCGGGTCGTAGCCGTACGAGCCGCCGTTGGAGTGCAGGTTCCCGTCGAACACCGCGCCGATGATGTTCCCCTGCGCGTCGAGCAGCGGCGAGCCGGAGTTGCCGCCGACGATGTCGTTGGTGGTGGAGACGGTGAAGATGGTCTCGGGGGAGAGGCGGTCGCGTGCGGCGGCAAGGGCGCGCGACACCACGTAGGGCTCGGCCCCGGTCGCGCGCTCCCAGAGATCCGCCACGCGGACCATCGGCGAAACGGTCCGGTCGCCTTCTTGCCACCCGGCGATGCGGCCGTACGACAGCCGCAGCGTGAAGGTCGCGTCGGGATAGAGCTCGTCCCCGTACGCCTTGAAGCGCGCGAGCGCGAGGCGCTCCGCCGCCCGGTCGGTCGGTCCGGTGACGCGCTCCTCCCAGGCCGCCCGGAACCGAGCCGCGGCCGGCTCGTTCGCGAGCGCCAGGCGAATCATCGGGTCGTCGGAGGCCTTGACCGCCTCGAGGCCGCCGTCCCAGAGAGCCTTGCGCGCGGCAGGGTCCCCCAGCTTCGTCTCGCGCACCGCGCGCGCCGCCAGCGCTTCCGGCGACTCCCGGCCGAGCAGCGCCTTCGTTTCGGGTGCGTCGGTGCCCATCGCCTCCCGTGCCTTCGACAGCCAGAAGCCAAGGTAAAGCGTCTCCAACTCCGGCTCGATTCGCCGCGGGTCGAGGAGCGACTTGGCGAGCGCCGGCAGCCGCGAGTCCGAGTACTCGACCGGGCGCTCGGCCGGGGGCTTGCTGCGCGCTCCCGCCGCCCGCACGAGCGTCCGCGCGTAGCCGTAGAGGACCGAGGAGCCGCCTGCCAGCTGCTCGACCTGCTCGTAGAAGGGGAACAGCTCACGGCGGGCCTGCTGCGCCCGCGCGATCTCCTGGACGACCGCGTCCACGCCCGCACCGCTCTTCGCTACCAACTCGCGTTCGGCGGCGCGCTTGGCCTCCATGAACCCCGGGTCGGCAAGGGTCTGGTGCTGTCCCCACGTCCGCTTGAGGTTGTTCTCCGTACCGCGAATTGCGTCCCGCGTCATCCGGCGGTGGTCGTCACTCTCGTCGGCATAGCGGAGGAGCCGGCCGCGCAGTTCCGAGAGGCGTTTGATTGCCGATGGCAACTGCACGTCACGCGCGAACTCGAGCTGTGCCACCGTCTCGAGCCGCGAGGTGCTTCCCGGGTTGCCGGCCACGAAGACCGGCTCGCCGGCCACGGGCGGCCTGGGAGTCCAGCGGAGGAACGACGGCGTCGAGGCCGGCTTGCCGTTCTCGTACACCCGCAGGAACGCCGCGTCGAGAGCGAACCGCGGGAAGTTGAAGTTGTCGGGGTCGCCCCCGAACACGACCGCCTGGTGCTCGGGAACGTAGACGAGCCGGACGTCCGAGTAGCGCCGGTACCTGTAGAGCTTGTACTGACCGCCGCGGTGCAGGGTGACGACCTGGCAGCGAAGCGAAGAGTCCTCGCCGCAGCCGGCCCTTTCGATGGCGGCCTGTTCCGCGGCGCGGGCCCGCACGAACTCACGCCCCGTGCGTCCTTCGGTAGCCGTGTTGATGCGGGCGGTGACATCCTCGATGCCGAGGAGGACCTCCGCCGTCTGCCCCGGACACGTCCGCTCCTCGTCGCGGCCGCTCGTGAAGAAGCCCTCGGAGAGGCGGTCGCGGTCGGGCGTGGAGAAGGTCTGGAGGCACGCCCTGACGCAGTGCTGGTTGGTGAGCACCAGGCCTTCGGGCGAGACCAGTGAAGCCGAGCAGCCGCCGAGCCGAACCGACCCCGCCCTCACCTTGTCGAG
The DNA here is from genome assembly GCA_963744445.1 of uncultured Acidobacteriota bacterium. Lineage (GTDB taxonomy): Bacteria > Acidobacteriota > Vicinamibacteria > Vicinamibacterales > Fen-181 > CAVUTP01. Next base: position 360,226 of record CAVUTP010000001.1, on the reverse strand, counting down.
CCAGGCCCGGTCGATTCGCGTTCCCAGCGCCGCGTTGATCTTCGCGAGCGGCGCGGCGTCGAAGGTCCACATGCCCTCTTCCGTGGCGACCCCGGCGGTGAGGGCAAGGGCGGACAGGGCGGCGGCGAAGGCAACTCGCTTTCCGTTAGTCATAAGTCACAAGTCACAAGTCCGAGTCTGAAGTCCGAGTCTCGAGTCGCACCTTCGCACCTTTGCGGCACCAGCACCTCCGGCACCCTTGGCACTGCACCTCCAGCACCTCCGGCACCGCACCATCAGCACCTCCGGCACCACCGGCACCTCCAGCACGACGTGATCATCTTAGCTTCTTGTATCCGATCAGGAACCCGGCGCCGACGGCCATGAGCAGGATGCCGTTGATGATGAGCGCGGTGGGCGCCGAGGTGAAGTTGGCGACGTAGCCGCTGGCGAGGCTGCCGAGGGGCATGCCGCCTCGGAACGCAACCATGTAGATGCTCATCACGCGGCCGCGCATCTCGTTCGGGGCAATCAGCTGCACGAGCGGAGATCATCAGCGAGAAGACCACGATGAGCGCGGCGCCGCCCGCGAACAACAACAGGTTGCTGAGCAGCGGCATCCGCGAGACCGCGAACAGCACGATCAGGCCCCCGAAGACGACCTGCACGCCCAGCGCCCACGTGCCCATTCCACGGAACCGCCCGAGCCACGCCACGACCACCGCCCCCGTCACCGCGCCGGCGCCGGAATAGGCCATCATCTGGCTGTAGCGGCCGACGCCCTCGTGGAACACGCTCTGCGCGAAGACCGGCAGCAGCGTGAGCAGCGGCGTGCCGAGGAACGTCGCGGCGAAGGCGAGGACCGTCAGGCCGAGCAGCGGCCCCTCGCGGCCAACGTACCCGAGGCCGCCGCGCAGCTCCGTTACCAGCGGCTGCCGTGCGGGGACCGTCCGCTCCGGGACATTCAGCGCCAGCAGCGCCGCGATAACGGCCAGGAACGAGAAGCCGTTGGTGGCGAAGCAGAAGACGCTGCCCAGCGTGGCCAGCGCGAGACCCGCGAGCAGGGGACCGACGACACGCGCCAGGTTGAACTGAATCGAGTTGAGCGCAATCGCATTCGGCAGGTCTTCCCGCGGCACCAGCGCGGGCATCAGCGACTGGTAGGCCGGGCCGCCGAAGGCCTGCGCGCAGCCGGTGATGAACGACAGCGCGAGCACGTGCCACACCTGGACGACGTCGAGATAGACGAGGGCGGCCAGCGCGAAAGCGGTGGACATCTGGACGTACTGCGACGTCACGAGCACCCGCCGTCGATCGTACCGGTCCGCGACCACCCCGCCGATCAGCGTGAAGAGCATGATCGGCAACTGGCCGAGGAACGCGTCGAGGCCAAGGTACAAGGCCGAACCCGAGAGCGTGAGGACGAGCCAGTTCTGGGCCACGCTCTGCATCCACGTGCCGATGCTCGAGGTGCAGGCGCCGAACCAGAGCTTTCGGAAGTCCGGGTAGGCAAGGGCGGCCGCAACCCGGCGCAGGCCGCCGCGGGGCGGGGCCGGCGTCCCGGCCTCGGCTCCGGTGGTAGAGGAATCGGCCAACGAGTTCAGTCCTCTCGGGGGTGTCGGTCGAGTGATTGTATCAGGTGAGCCGCTTGAAGCCCTTCCCTCGGGCGGCGCGATTCTTGATTAACCCAATCGGTCCCAAGGGAGGATCGATGCGGGCTGCAACACTCTCCGACAGATGGGCCGTGGACCGTCAGCTCTTGTTACAGCGCTTCCGCCGAACGCGGGCCAGGTCTGCCGCGATCTTCGAGATGGTGCCGCCGGCGCTCCGCGTCTCGCGGCCCATCCCCTTGCGCCACCCCATCATCTTCTACGAGGGACACATCCCCGCCTTCTACGTGAACACAATCCTGGGGAAGGGCCTTGGGCGGCCGGGCATCGACCCGGCGCTCGAGCGGCTGTTCGCGCGGGGGATCGACCCGGAAGACGAGGCCGCCGCGGCAGCGCGGTCCATCGCCCTGTGGCCCCCGCGGGAAGCGCTCGAGGCCTACATCCGGGCCGCCGACCGCCTGGTGGAGGAAGTGCTGCTCTCGGAGGAGCTGACCCGAAGTGCGAACCCTGCGATGAGGGGCGGCGAAGCGATCTTCGCGTGCCTCGAGCACGAGGCCATGCACCAGGAGACGCTGCTGTATATCCTGCATCGGCTGACGCGGGGTCAGGTCTTGGATGCCGGGGTCTTTCGCGACGTGGCCCCGGGGCCAGGCCGCGAAAAACCTGTCAATTCAGAACATGACCCCGTTCGGATTCCCGGGGGGCCGGCGCGGCTGGGCACGGACCGCACGGCGTGGCCCTTCGGCTGGGACAACGAGTTCGAGGCGCACGACGTGGAAGTCGGCCCGTTCGGGATCGACCGGTACGACGTGACCAATGCCGAGTTCCTGGCCTTCCTGGACGCGGGCGGCTACGAGTCGCCGCAATGGTGGAGCGCAGACGACTGGGCGTGGCGCTCGCGGGAAGGGATCGGGCACCCGTCGTTCTGGGACCGTCGCGGGGATCGGTGGTACTGGCGCGGGCTCCTCGAGGACGTCCCGCTGCCGCCGGCCTGGCCCGTCTACGTGACGCACGCCGAGGCCAGCGCCTACGCCAGGTGGAAGGGGGGACGGCTGCCGACCGAAGCCGAGTACCAGCGGGCGGCGTTCTCGACCCCCGTCGGCGGGCGGCACCGCGCATTCCCGTGGGGCGACGATCCCCCAGACCTGTCGCGGGGGAACTTCGACTTCGCCCGCCCCGATCCCGCCCCGGTCGGCTCCTGGCCGGCCGGTGCGAGCGGCTGGGGCCTCCACGACCTGGTCGGCAACGGGTGGGAGTGGACGTCTACCGTCTTCGAGCCGTTCGCGGGATTCCAGCCGATGCCCTCCTACCCGGAGTACTCGGCCGACTTCTTCGACGGGCAGCACTACGTGATGAAGGGCGCGTCGCCGGTCACCGCGCGAGACCTGCTGCGTCCCGGCTTCCGCAACTGGTTCCGCCCTCAGTACCCTTATGTCTACGCCACCTTCCGCCTGGCCTGGGACGAGTGACGACGTGACGGCGATCTTCGCGCGCGACGTCCTGGAGGGTTTGTCCGCCCGGCCCCGGCGAATCCCCCCGCGGTACCTCTACGACGAGCTGGGCTCGTCGCTGTTCGAAGCGATCTGCCGGCTGCCGTGGTATCCCATCACGCGCGCGGAGAAGCGTCTGCTCGCAAGCCACGCCGCCGAGATCGCGCAGCTGGCGGGCCGCCCGCTGACGATCGTGGAGCTGGGGTGCGGCACCGGCGAGAAGCTCGAGATCCTCGTCCACGCCTTCGGCGCCCGGGTGCCAGAGCTGCGCGTGGTCCTGATCGACGTGTCCGCGATGGCTCTCGAACGCTCGGCGCGGCTCCTGAGAACACGGGGCGTCGGGGAGGTGGTGCCGTGCCAGGACACGTACGAAGCGGGCCTGGCGCGTGCGTCGTCGGCCTGGCCCTCGTCTGGCACGCGACTCGTGCTGTTCCTCGGCTCGAACATCGGCAACCTGGAGCCCGGCGAGGCGGCTGCCTTCCTCGAGTCGATCCGCGCGGCGCTTCGCGAGGGCGACCACCTCCTGCTCGGGGCGGACCTCGTCAAGCCGGCCGCGGTATTCGAGCAGGCCTACGACGATCCGCTGGGCGTGACGGCCGCGTTCAACCGGAACCTGCTGGTGCGCATGAACCGGGAACTGGGGGCTGACTTCGCCCTGGACGGGTTCTCCCACCAGGCCCTCTGGAACCCGGGGGAGGGCCGGGTGGAAATGCACCTGGCCACCCGGCGGCGGCAGGAGGTGCGGATCGCCGCGGCTGCGTCGAGCTTCACCTTCGAGGCGGGCGACGGCATCTGGACCGAGAGCTCCTACAAGTACACACCCGAGGGGATTCGCTCGCTTGCCGCCCTCGCGGGCTTCGTGCCGCGGGAGATGTGGATCGACGAGGCGGACGGCTTCGCGCTCGCGCTGCTACGGGCGGGCTAGCCGTCACTTGGCAACTGACCACTTGTGAGACTGTCCATTTGCTCCCTTGCCAAATGGACAATCGCCACCTGACGCGTTCCTCCCTCTTGACCCCCGCCCTTGCTTTCGCTATTATTTCGCCAGAGAAGAAAAAGCGAATATAGCCGGGCTATGCCCGTCCCATAGGAGTCCCATGGCCACCGCAACCGCCCGCGCCGACCTGGAAGCGCTCCTTCGCGCCCGAAGACTCGATCGCACCGTCCCCTCGGAGGCTCCGGCGTCCGGCATCGAAGGCGTGCCGACCGGCATCGCCAGCCTCGATGCCCGGCTGGGCAGCGGCCTGCCCCGCGGGGAACTGTCGGAGGTGACCGGGCCGCGGTCGTCGGGGCGCGGCAGCCTCGTGCAGTCGGCCCTTGCCGCGCTCACCCGGCAGGACGGCCTGGCGGCGCTGGTCGATCCGCTGGACATGTTCGACCCGTCCTCGGCGGCCGACGCCGGCATCGTCCTCGATCGCGTGCTGTGGATCCGGGGCGAAGCGCTTTTGGGCGGGCGGGCCGACGTTCTGCTGGACCGCGGCCTCAAGGCGCTGAACCTGGTGCTCCAGGCAGGCGGCTTCGATCTCGTCGTGTTCGACCTGGCCGAGGCGCCGCACGAGGCCATCCGGCGGCTGCCGTTCACCACGTGGTTTCGCCTGCACCGCGCCATCGAGGGCAGCCGCACCGCGTGCGTGCTGACGGGGCGGGCGGCGATTGCACGGAGCGCCGGCGGGGTCAGCATCCAGCTTTGCCGCAGGAATCAGGAATCAGGATTCAGGATTCAAGCCCGAAGTCTTGCCAGGCCCCAAAGCCCAAAGCCCGAAGCCTGCGGGGGCACGGCGTGGGCCGGTCACCCTGCGCGCCCCCGCTTGTTTGTGGGCCTGGAGATCGAGGCCCGCATCATCCGCGCGCGGGATCCGAAGCCCACGGCGGTGGAATTGAAGTTTGGGGCGTGAGTCCATTCCATGTTCGCCTGTCTTTCCCTTCCCGTGCCGGCTGCGGCACCGCCCGAGGTCTCGGGGGCCGTGGAGGCGGTGGCGCGCGAGTTCTCGCCGAGGGTGGAGGTCCACAAGCCCGGCCTCGTGACGCTCGACATCGCGGGCCTCGGCCGGCTGCTCGGCGTCCCCGAGGAAATCGGGCGCGAACTGCAGGAGACCTGTGGGCGGCGAAGCCTGCCGGCAAGCGTGGCGATTGCGGCGACGCGCAGCGCCGCCATGCTGCTGGCGGTGGGGAAGCCGGGGCTGACGGTGGTGCCGGCGGGCGAGGAGCGGCGGCGCCTGGCGCCTATGCCCCTGGCCTGTCTTGGCCGCGTCGTTCCGCCGGTGGATGCCGGCCATCTGTTCGGCGTGCTCGATCGCTGGGGCCTGAAGACGCTCGGAGATCTCGCGCGGCTGCCGGCGGCGGCGCTCTCGGCGCGCATCGGGCAGGACGGCCTTGCGTGGCAACGCCTCGCGCGGGGCGAGGACCTGCAGCCTCTCATCGCCCAGCCGCCGGCGCAGCCGATCGAGGAGCAGGTGGATCTCGACTGGCCGGTCGAGGGGCTCGAGCCGCTGTCGTTCGTGCTGGCGCGGCTGTTCGAGCCGCTGGGCGATCGGCTGGAGCGGCTGGACCAGGCGGCCACGGTGCTCCACGCCACGTTCCGCCTGGCCTCGCGCGCCATCGAGACGCGCACGCTCCAGCTTCCGGCGCCCATGCGCGACCCGAAGGTACTGCGGACGCTGATCCTGCTGCACCTCGAGTCGCACCCGCTCGGGGCGGGGGTGGACCGCGTGGCCGTGCGGGTGGAGACGGCCGAGGCGCGGGTCACGCAGTTCTCGCTGCTCGGCCGCGCGCTGCCGTTCCCCGAGCAGGTGGCGCCGCTGCTCGCGCGCCTGGCGGCGCTGGTCGGGGAGGCGCGTGTCGGCGCGCCGGGCATTGTGGACTCGTACCGGCCGGGGGCTTTCATGATGGCGCCGTTTGTCATACGGGAGACCGACGGAAGGCGGAGGCCGGCAGGCGGGGGGCGCAAGGCGGAAATGCAGAATGCAGAATGCGGAATGCAGGTGGCCGGGCCTGCGGCCCGAAGCCTCCCGAGAGTAGAGAGCCCGGCGGCGAGATCCGTGTTGGCGGCGGAGCGGCCGCCGGTGTACGGCTCTTCTTCAATTCTCAATTCTCAATTCTCAATTCCCAATTCTCCTCGTGTCGCCCTCCGGCGCTTCCGCCTGCCGGTGGCCGCGCGCGTGACGATCAAGGACGGCCGGCCGGTTCGTGTGACGACCGAGCGGCGCGGCCTCGAGGGCGGCATGGTGGAGTCGGCCGCCGGCCCGTGGCGCACGTCGGGTGAGTGGTGGCGCGTCCCCGATGCGCGCGTGCAAGTGACGGCCCCCCAGGGAGGCCACGCCGGGGAGCAACGGGGTCGGGAGACTTTGGAAGACGATCCAACCCAAAGTCTCCCGACCCCGTTGCGGTGGCTCGCCGTGGGCTGGAACCGCGACGAGTGGGACGTTGCGCTGTCGGATGGCGGCGTGTACCGCATCTACCGGGACCGCTCGCGGGATCGGTGGTTCGTGGACGGGATTCTGGATTGACGAGGAGTCGCAGGCAGCGGGCAGCAGGCAATGAGATGCTGCCAGCCGCCAGCTTGCCATGTATGTCGAACTGCACGCCGCCTCGGCCTTCAGCTTCCTCGACGGCGCGTCGCTGCCGGAGGCGCTGGTGGACCGCGCCGCCTCGCTCGGCTATCCCGCGCTCGCGCTGCTCGATCGCGACGGCGTCTTCGGGGCCCCCCGCTTTCACAAGGCCGCCACCGCGGCGGGAATACGGGCGATCATCGGGTCGGAACTGACAATCAACAGTGGCCAGTGGTCAGTGGTCAGTGGACAGAGCGCTCACGTCACGCGTGATCCACTGCCAGCTGCCAGCCGCCAGCCGCCAGCTTCCAGAAGCAGAGTTTCCCCGGGCCAGCGTGACACGCGTGATTCACTGTCCACTGGCCACTGTCCACTGCCCACTTTCTCTTTACCCCTCCTGATCTCCTCCCGCGAGGGTTACCAGAATCTCTGCCGCCTGGTGACGCGCATGAAACTGCGTGCCGCGAAGGGCGAGGGGGCGCTTGCGCTCGAGGAACTGGACGGCCACACCGCGGGGCTCGTCGCGCTCGTGGGCCGGGAGGCCCTGCGCGGCAGCCGGCACGGCGTCGGCGGCCTGGTCGATCGCCTGGTCGGCCTCTTCGGCCGGTCCAACGTGTTCGTCGAGCTGCAGCGCCACATGATCCGCGAACAGGAAGCGGACAACATCGTGCTGGCGGACCTCGCCGCCGCCTTCCACGTCCCGGTCGTCGCCACCAACGGCGTGCGCTTCGCGTCGGCCGAGGATCGCCCGCTCTACGACGTCCTCACCTGCATCCGCCACAAGACGACGCTGAACGAGGCGGGGCGGCGGCTGTCGTTCAACGCCGAGCGCTACCTGAAGCCGCCGGCGCAGATGGCGGAGTTGTTCGCGGACCTGCCCGAGGCGTTGCGGAATGCGGAGGCGCTGGCCGATCGCCTGCAGTACACGATGGCGGACCTCGGCTACCGCTTTCCCGACTACCCGGTGCCGCCGGGGGAGACGCTCGCCTCGTTCCTGCGCAAGATGACCGAGATCGGCGCGCGCGAACGCTACCGCCCCTTTCACGACCGCGCCCGCGCGCAGATCGCGCGCGAGCTGGATCTGATCGAGAAGCTCGGCCTCGCCGGCTACTTCCTCATCGTCTGGGACATCGTCAACTTCTGCCGACAGCAGGGGATCCTCGTGCAGGGGCGCGGGTCGGCGGCCAACAGCGCCGTGTGCTACAGCCTGGGGATCACCGCGGTGGACCCGGTGGGGATGGACCTGCTCTTCGAGCGGTTTCTCTCGGAGGAGCGCGGCGAGTGGCCGGACATCGACCTCGACCTGCCGAGCGGCGACCGGCGCGAGCGCGTGATCCAGCACGTCTACGAGAAGTACGGCGAGCACGGCGCGGCGATGACGGCGAACGTGATCACCTACCGCGGGCGGAGCGCGGCGCGCGAGGTGGGCAAGGTGCTGGGACTCGAGGCGGCGCAGGTGGACCGCCTCGCGAAGGTGATGCACCACTTCGAGTTCAAGGACGAGGGCGAGACGCTGGCGAAGCACCTCGGCGAGATCGGGATGGACGCGACGGCCCCTCGGATGCGCCTGTTCGCCGAGCTGTGGGGGCGGATCCAGGATCTGCCGCGGCACCTGGGCCAGCACTCGGGCGGCATGGTGATCTGCCAGGGCCGGCTCGATGCCGTCGTGCCGCTCGAGAACGCCAGCATGCCGGGGCGCGTGGTCGTGCAGTGGGACAAGGACGACTGCGCGGACATGGGCATCGTCAAGATCGACCTGCTCGGCCTCGGGATGATGGCGGTGCTCCAGGACTCGCTGTCCCTGATCAACGCCCGCCGGCCGGCCGCGGCGCAGCCGCTCGGTCTCTGGAACCTGCCGCAGGACGACCCCGAGGTGTACCGCATGCTGCAGGCCGCCGACACGATGGGCGTCTTCCAGGTGGAGTCGCGCGCGCAGATGGCCACGCTGCCGCGCCTCAAGCCCGAGCGCTTCTACGACATCGTCGTCGAGGTGGCCATCATCCGGCCGGGGCCGATCGTCGGCAACATGGTGCACCCTTATCTCAACCGCCGCGCGGGCCGGGAGCCGGTCGTCTACCCGCACCCCTCGCTGGAGCCCATCCTCGCGCGCACGCTCGGCGTCCCCCTCTTCCAGGAGCAGCTGCTGCGGATCGCGATGGTGGCCGCCGGCTTCAGCGGCGGCCAGGCGGAGGAGTTGCGCCGGGCGTTCGGCTTCAAGCGCTCGGAGCGGCGGATGAAGCAGATCGAGGTGCAGCTGCGCGAGGGGATGTCGCGCACGGGGATCACCGGCAAGGCGGCGGAGGACATCATCACGGCGATCGCCTCGTTCGCGCTCTACGGCTTCCCCGAGTCGCACTCGGCCAGCTTCGCGCTGCTGGTTTACGCGAGCGCGTACCTGAAGGCGCACTACCCGGCGGCCTTCTACGCGGCGCTGCTGAACAACCAGCCGATGGGCTTCTACCACCCCGCGACGCTGGTGAAGGACGCACAGCGGCGCGGCGTCCACTTCGCACCGGTGGACGTGCAGCGCTCGGACTGGCCTTGCACGATCGAGGAGGACGGCACCGTCCGCCTCGGCCTGCGCTACGTCAACGGCCTCCGCCAGATCGTCGGCGAGGCCATCGCGCACCCGGTCGCCAATCGGCCAATTCCTCCAATCGACCAATCAATCGTCGAGTCAGCAAATCAAGAGATCAATAGATGTCCGAAGTGTCGCTGCGACGACCCTTCCATGCTCGAGGTGTCGTCGCAGCGGCCCAACCTCGTTTGTTTCTGTAATAACTGCGCGCACGACTGGCGGGTGCGGCCGCCGCGGTTCCGGTCGCTCGACGGGCTGATCGCACGCAGCGCCATCAACCGGGAGGAACTGTCGGTGCTGGCGGAGATTGGCGCGCTCAGCTCACTGGGCTTCAGCCGGCGCGAGGCGTTGTGGCAGGTGGAGCGAGCCGTCCGGCCGGCCGGGGAGCTGTTCGAGGGGGTGCCGGAGGAAGAGGAAGAAGCTGGCAGCTGGCATCCAATCCCGCAACTGCCGGAGATGACCTCGGTGGAGCGTGTCGTGGCGGACTACGACGGGACGGGCCTGACCATCGGCCCTCACCCGATGGCCATGCGGCGCGAGGAGATGGTGCTGCGCGGCGCCCTGCGCGCGGTCGACCTGCCGCGGCACCGGCACGGCCGGCGCGTGCGCGTGGCGGGCGCGGTGATCACGCGGCAGCGGCCCGGCACGGCGAAGGGGTTCGTGTTCCTCACGATCGAGGACGAGACCGGGATCGCAAACGTCATCGTGCGGCCCGACCTCTTCGCCCGCGACCGGCTGACGATCATCCAGGAGCCGTTCCTGCTGGTCGAGGGGATCCTGCAGAACCAGGAAGGGGTGACCTCGGTCCGCGCCGAGCGGGTGGAAGGGCTCGGCGGCACGCGGGTCAACGTCGAGGCGCACGATTTCTATTAGTCGGATCAAGGAGCGAGGGAGCCAGGGAACAAGGGAGCCAATTAGGCAGTCGCCAAGTGGACAATTGCCAAGTGACGCCCTACTCCCTGTAGTTCCCGAACTGCAGCTCCACGCCGAAGTCCTGCTCGCGCAGCAGCGCCATGACCTGCTGCAGCTCGTCGCGCGAGGGCGATGAAATGCGAAGCTGGTCGCCCTGGATGGCCGCCTGGACCTTGCGCAGCTTCCGGTCCTTGATGAACTTCACGATCTCCCGGCTCGCCTCGGTCGGGACGCCCTGCTGCAGCGTGATGACGCGCCGCACCGTGTCGTTCGCGCCGCGCTCGATGTCGCCGCGCTTGAGGTTCTTGAGCGGCACCTTCCGCCGCACCATCCGCGTCTCCAGCACCTCCCACAGCGCCTGCATCTTGAACTCGTCGTCGGCCACCAGCGTGAGCGTGGCGGCCGTACGGTCGAACTCGATCGCCGCTTTCGATCCCTTGAAGTCGTAGCGCTGGCCGATCTCCTTGCGCGACTGGTTGACCGCGTTGTCCACTTCCTGCAGGTCGACCTTGGAGGTGACATCGAAGGATGGCATGCGGCGTATGTTACACGTGCCGCCGGGCTATTTTCCACGGATGAGTCGTTCCTGACGAGGAGTGCGGGTAGAATAGCCGCGCCTCGATGACGGTTCTGCTTCTCCTTCTCTCCTGCCTGGCTGGCGCGCCGTCCGACCCCGTCCCTGGCGTTGCCCTGCCTGTCACTCGACAGGCCCCGGCGGCGCGTGGCGAGGGCCGGGTGGAGGGCCGTGTCGTCGATCCCGGATCCCGCGGGGGCATCGGCGGCGTCCAGCTCCGCCTGGACGGCCGCGACGCGCAGGTGACGGCCGAGGACGGGACGTTCGCGATCCCATCGGTCGCCCCGGGGCCGCACCGGATCGACGCCACGCTGCCCGGCTTTGCCGTCTCGGCCGCGGTCGAGCTGGTCGTCGAGGGCGGCAGGACGACGGTCGTCGAGGTGGAGTACCACCTCGCCGCCGTCTCCGAGGTCGTGGGCACCCTGCGGCGGCCGGCTGAACCGGCGCCCGGCGTCGCCCGCGCGGTGCTCACCGGGCAGGAGATTGCCGGTGCGGTCGGGGGGCTCGAAGACGTCAGCCGCGTGCTCCAGCTGCGTCCCGGGGTGTTGGCCTCCCAGGACGACCGCAACGACATCATGGTGAGGGGCGGCGGGCCGATCGAAACCGGCGTCATCGTGGACGGCTTCGAGCTGCCCACCGCCAGTCACTTCGCGCAGCCGGGCAGCAGCGGCGGCGGGGTGAGCCTGTTCGCGCCGGTGGTGGTTGGCCAGGCGACCCTCTACACGGGCGGTTTCTCGGTGGCGCATGGCGAGCGGTCGTCGTCGATTCTCGACATCGACCTGCGGGGCCTCCGGCCGAGCGGCGTCGGTGGCGTCGTGTCCGCGGGCGCGGGCGGCGTGCTGGCGCTGGTCGAGGGCGCCCGGCCCTCGGGCGGCTGGATGGCGGCGGTGCGCCGGAGCATCCTGGAGGTCGCGTTTCAGCGCGACGAGCTGCGTGCCGTGCCGCGATACCACGATGTCCTCGCGCGCGGGATGTTTGCGGTCGGATCCCGTCACCAGGCACGGCTCCTCCTCCTGAACAGCGCCGAGAGCGCGGAAGTCACCGCGACGCCCACCACCGACCTGGACGAGATGCACGAGGAGCAGGATCTCCTTCTGGTCGGCGTCGGCCTCCGCAGTGAATGGGGGGCACGGACCCGTTCGTCGATCTCCCTCAGCCGGTCGGAAGCCAGTCTCGACGCGTTCGGTGGGTCTGGCGGAGCCGTCGATGGGTTCGATCGATCGAACGAGATCGAATGGCGCCTGCGCGGCGAGGTGCGGCGGCAGTTCGCAGGCAACGCCGAAGTGCTGACGGGCGCCACGGTGAAGCGGGCGGATCTGCGCTTCGACATGGAGAACGGCGGCTACCGCAACCCGTGGGGGAACACCGTTGCGCCGGTGCTCGTGCACCAGGCCGACCGCTTCACCGACGCAGCCGGCTACGTGGAGGTGTCGGCGCCACTGCACCGCACGCTGCTGGCGACCGGAGGCTGGCGCCTGGACCACTGGGGCGGCAGCGGCACGACCACGGGAAGCCCGCGGGTCGGGCTGGAGTACAGGCCGTGGCAGCGGGTGAGCGTCGCGGGTGGCGGGGGCGTGTACCGGCAGGCGATCCCCTACGTGTGGAGCCAGTCTCACCCGGACAACCGGGCGCTGCAGCCGGTTCGCTGCGTGCAGGCGAACCTCGGGGTCCAGGCGTGGGGCCGCGCCGGGCGAGTGGCGGTGGAAGGGTTCGGGAAGCGGTACGAGGGTTACCCGGTCGATCCTGTCGATCCGGCGCGCGTCCTCGTCAGCGCGGCCACCGACTTCGAGACGCCCTTCGTCGGCCGCCTCGTGGCCGGCGGGCGGGTGAAGGCCGAGGGCGTCGATGCGATCGTTTCGAGCCCGGCGTGGCACGGCCTCGAGGTGTCGTCGAGCCTTTCGTGGTGGCGCGTCTCCCAACAAGGGCTGGACGGCGTGTGGCGCCGGGCCGAGTACGACGTGCGCCACCAGGCGCGCGCGTGGGTCAGCTGGCGGCCCTCGCCTCGCTGGCACGCCTCGGGCATTTGGCGATACGCCAGCGGGCGGCCCTACACGCCGTTCGACACCCGCATCTCCACCCGATACAACACCGGCCGCTACGACAAGACGCGGATCAATGCGGCGACCGGGGCTTCCTACCACCGCCTCGACGCGAGGGCCGAACGGGTCTTTTCCCTGCAGCGGGTGGCGGTCGTCGCCTTCGCCGAGGTGGACAACATCTACAACCGAGACAACCTCTACGTGTACACCTGGTCGCGCAGCGCGAAGGCGTCACGGCCCGTCTACCAGTGGGGGCTCACGCCGATGGCGGGCGTGAGGGTGGAATTCTGAACAGAGTCGTGCTGGAGGTGCCGGAGGTGTGCCGGAGGTGCTGGAGGTGCAGTGCCAGGGGTGCCAGTGGTGCTGATGCCAGTGGTGCCGTGCCGGAGGGGCGTGCCGGAAGGGCCGAGCACCAGGACCGACGGCACCTATAGCACCAGCGCCTTCGGCACCTTCAGCACCAGCACCTTCGGCACCTTCAGCACCCCCGGCACCACCAGCACGTCTCATTTCCTGATCGCCGTCATCATGATTTCCACCAGCCCGTCCGGCGCCACCAGGCCTGCCTCGATCGTGGCGCGGGCCGGGTAGGGCGTGGCCAGCGCCGTCGCGGTACGCCTCGTTCATCGCGCCGGCGTTCGCCAGGTCCGGCAGGTAGACGACGGCCTCCACCACGTCCTTCCACCCGAAGCCTGCCGCCTCCAGCGTCCGCCCGAGACGTGCGAGCGTTTCCTTCGTCTGCGCGCCGGCGTTGCCTTTCGTGGCCTCGCTGCTGCCCAGCATGCCGGACAGATACAGGCGATCGCCGACCCGGACGGCCGAGCTGAGCACCGGGTTGGGCTTGCCGGGGCTCCCGTCGGCCGCCGGCGTGGTCACGGTCTGTCGCGACGCGCCCTGTACGGCGACCATCGTGATCTCCACCAGGTACTGCGGGCTCGTGAGGGCGCACCGCACGGTGGCGCGGGCCGGCGGGTTGGCGGGGAAGCCCTTGCGATAGGCGGCGTTCATGTCCTGGAACATCGCGGTATCGGTGATGTACACGCGCGAGGAGACCACGTCGGCAAGGCTCATCCCCGCCTCCGAGAGGATGGCTTTCGCGTTCTCGAGCACGGCCCGCGTCTGCGCCTTGATGTCGCCGCCGCCGAACGAGTTGTCCTTGCCGTTCCTCGCGATCAGCCCGGAGAGGAACAAGGTGTGCTTCGACTTGATCCCGTAGCTGTACGGGTTGGGCGAGCGCATCCAGGCGGCGGGACGGACGACGAGGCGTTCGACGCCGTCGCGCAGCGCCACCATGCTGATCTCGACGAGCGCCTCGGGAACGAGGAGGTTGGCGACAACCGTCGTGCGCGTCGGCGGGTCCTTGGGCCAGTAGCGCGCGTACACCTCGTTCATCGCGGCGAAGTCGGAGGCCTGCTTGAGGTACACGGTGACCGAGGCCACCTGCTCCATCCGCGACCCGTGCTTCTGCAGGAGTGCGGAGAGGTTGTCGAGGGTCCTCGTCGTCTGCGCCCGGATGTCGCCCGGTGCGACCTTGCCGTCGGGCCCGGTGGGCAGCATGCCCGAGAGGTAGACGAAGTCTCCGGCCGCGACGGCCGGGCTGAAGGGCGGGCCCGCAGGTCCGCCTTGCGCGTGAACGAAGGCCTGGGCGAGCGGGATCACGAGCAGCAAGGAGGCCAGCAGGATGGAGAGTCGCATGACGGGCTCCTCCGACCGCGAGCGCGCGAGCTCATCGGGTACAATGATGCCGATGATTGCACGGCGCCGATCGAAACTTCATGGGTGGGGCGTGTTCGCGCTCGAACGCATCCCCAAGAACAAGCGCATTATCCACTACGCGGGCGAGAAGATCACCCATCGCGAGAGTCTCGAGCGCGAGGAGCGCTACCTGCGGAGCGGCAGGATCTGGTGTTTTCGGCTGAACAACCGCTGGGTGATTGACGGCGCGGTGGGCGGCAACGTCGCGCGCTACATCAACCACTCGTGCAGGCCCAACTGCTACGCGCAGGTGGTGGACGGCGTCATCTGGATCCGCGCGTCGAAGACGATCGAGGCGGGCGAGGAGCTCACCTACAATTACCAGACGGACGGCTCCAAGACGATCCAATGCCGGTGCCGGCCCGATTGCCGGGCGAGGCTGTAGTGCACCTGCTCTACCTCCACGGTTTCGCCTCGTCGCCCGGCTCGGGGAAGGCGCGCTATCTCGCGGACCGCTTTCGGGAGCGCGGGCGCACGCTGATCTGTCCGGACCTCAACCTCCCGGACTTCTCGACGCTCACCGTCACCCGCATGCTGGACCAGGTGGACCGCGCCGTCGACGCGCGGAAGCCCGGCCCCGTCGCGCTGATCGGGTCGAGCCTCGGCGGTTTCGTCGCGCTGCACGCCGCTGCCCGGCGCGCCCGCCGCCTGGATGTGCGGCACCCGGTCGAACGCCTGGTGCTGCTCGCCCCCGCGTTCGACTTCGGCTCTCCCCGTGACATCCGGCACGACGAAGTTGCCGAGTGGCACCGCACCGACCGGCTCGAGGTCTTTCACCACGCGTACGGCCGCTCCATCCCGGTTCACTACGCGCTCCACGAAGACGCGCAACAGTACGACGCCTACGACGTGGACGTGCCCGTGCCGACGCTGATCTTCCATGGCCGGCTCGACACCATCGTTCCCCCTGAAACCGCGGAGCGGTTCGCGACGGGCCGCCCGCACGTCACCCTCCGCCTCCTGGACGACGACCACCAGCTGCAGGGCCATCTGGACGCCATGTGGCCCGAGATCGCCGCGTTCCTCGGTATCGAGGGCAGCCAGTAGCTGCAGCGGGCAGCTGGCGGCAGGCAGTGTTACTCGCGGCCACGCGCGCGCTGGCTACGCGAGCGGCTTGCTCACACGCTTCGGTTCCCGGCGACGGTCCGGCGCGGCATCGAGGGGGTCGCGTGCCCGCTGGGCTGCAAGAAGCGGCTCGTTCAGGTAGCGGACCACCGGAGCCATCTGCTTGAAGAGGGAGAGGATCTGCCTCAGGAAACGCGGATCCGTGGCGAAGCTCGCCGGGTATTCCTTGCCCAGCAGGAAGTGTCGAAACTTCAAATACTCCGCGGCCGGGTGATCGGCGGGTATCCCGCCGGCACCCGTCGAAGTGGTTCGCCTTCGATCGCGCCGACCACGCGTTTGAATCCCGGCGCCTCGAGCATCGCCGCCAACCGCCGATGAGTGCGTGACACGTGAGCGCGGATGGCCAGCAACTCGGGGCGGTCCGGCCGGTAGATTCCACCGAAGATCATGCAGCCGTCAGGCCCGACCTCGACGTAAAGGCAGGCCGACTGGTTGCGGTGCAGGTCGCGGTGAGGAAAGAGGATGCCGACCTGCGTCTTGAACGGCCGTTTGTCGGCTGAGAAGCGTGTGTCACGGTAGATGCGGAACAAGGACGCCTTGGGCGAGGCCTCGAGTTCGGGAGCGAAGGCCTTGAGTTCCGTGGCCATGCGATCCACGAAGTCGAGCAACGGCTGGTGGACGACCTCGAGGTACTCTTCGCGGTGGGCGGCAAACCAACCCCGGTCGTTGTTGCGCTTCAGCGCCCGCAGGAACGACAGGGTGCGGGACGTGAACAGGGGAGCCGGCGGGGTGCGCTTCACTGGGCCAGTGTAGCGCACACCGTCCCAATCACCAGCAAATCCCCCGATACTCCGCCGCCATCCTCGAGTGATCCACCGGCAGGCGGACGAGGTCGAGGACGATCTGGCCCGGGCGGCACTTCAGCACGGCGTCGGCGAACTCCTCCCCGGCGTTGCCCACCACGATGACCTCCGCCTCGTCGATCACCTCCTCCACGGTCGGGCGGAGGAGCGCCGAGAGGTGGGGAATCTGCTCCTCGATGTACTGCCGGTTGGCGCCGACCAGGCGGGCAAGCGAGACGTTGCGGTCGTAGATGCGGACCTGGTAGCCCTTGCCGAGCAGCGCTTCGGCCAGGATGACCATCGGGCTCTCCCGGAGGTCGTCGGTGCCCGCCTTGAAGCTGAAGCCCAGCAGCCCCACGCGCTTGCGGCCCGTCTCGACGATCTCGTCCACGGCGCGCTGCACGTGCACGGTGTTGCTCTGCAGGATGGACTGGATGACCGGCAGTTCGAGATCCGCCTCGCGCGACCGGTACTGCAGCGCCCGCACGTCCTTGGGCAGGCACGAGCCGCCGAAGGCGAAGCCGGGCTTCATGTAGTACGACGAGATGTTCAGCTTCGTGTCCTGGCAGAAAATGTCCATCACCTCGTGGCTGTCGATGCCGAAGCGCTTGCACGCGGTGCCGATTTCGTTGGCGAAGCAGACCTTCAGCGCGTGCCACGTGTTGCTCGCGTACTTCATCATCTCCGCGACGCGGATGCTGGTCGAGACGAGGGGCGCCTGCACCTGTTCGTACAGCGCGGAGGCGCCGGCCGCGTCGGCCGCGTGGTTGTGGCCGACGAGCGTGAGCGGGGGGTTCCTGAAGTCCCGGAGCGCGCTGCCCTCGCGGAGGAACTCCGGGTTCACGGCCACGCCGAAGCCTTCGCCATAACGCTTGCCGGACTGCTGCTCCAGCGCCGGAATCACCACCTCGTGCGTCGTTCCCGGCAGCACGGTGCTCCTCACGACGACCACGTGGTAGCCCGGCGCGCGGCGCAGCTCGCGGCCGATTTCCTCCGACACGCGCGCCAGGTACTGCAGGTCGAGGCTGCCGTTCTTCCGGCTGGGCGTTCCAACGCACAGCAGCGAGACGTCGCTGGCCGCCACCGCCTCGCCGGTGTCGGTCGTGGCCCGCAGCCGGGCGGCCTCCCGGCCCCGTGCAATCAGCGGCTCCAGCCCCGGTTCCACGATCGGGCTGCGCCCCTCGTTCACCGAGGCCACCTTGTCCGGGTTCACGTCCACTCCGATCACCTCGTGACCGTCGTCGGCCAGCGCGGCGGCCGAGACGCAACCCACGTATCCGAGTCCGAAAACGGCGACTTTCATGATGAGAACCTCGCGTCGTTCGATGGAGTCACTTGGTCCGGCGGCGGGTCGAATGCCGCGGCGAACCCGGGGGACGAAGCAGGCGCGCTCCCCGCCGCCCGTGCCGGGACGGGGCGGTGGCTGCGCTGAAGAACCGTGGCCTGGATGGCCTGCTCGAGAGAGCCCGCGACCGCCGACCAGTCGTAGCGCTCGGTTACCAGGCGGAACCCCGCGTCGGCCATCGCAGCCCACGCCTGGTCGTCCTCGATAAGGCGAACCGCCGCGGCCGCGAACGAGTCGGGTTCGTCGGCAAGCGCCACGTCGCGGCCGGGCGTGAGCGGCAGGCCCTCCGCGCCAATCGTCGTCGAGACGACCGGCGTGCCCATCGCCATCGCCTCGTAGATCTTCAGGCGCGTGCCGCCGCCGACGCGCAGCGGGACCACCGCGACGCGTGCGCGGCCCACGTGCGGCCGGATGTCGTCCACGCGCCCCGTCACCTCGATTGACGCGTCCTCGTCCGCCAGGCGGCGGACGGCCGGCGTGGGCTGACGCCCGACGATCGAGAGGCGCGCGCCGGGCACCGCCCGGCGGATCCGTGGCAGGACCTCGCGGCAGAAGTAGAGCACGCCGTCCTCGTTTGGCAGCCAGTCCATCGACCCGGTGAAGACGAGCCGGGCGGGCTCCCGGGGCAAGCCGAGCGCCGGCCGGAAGTACTCGACGTCCACGCCCGTGGGGATGACGTGGACCGGCCCGCGCAACTGTCGGGGGTAGAGCGCCGTCAGCGTCTCGCGGTCGGCCTCCGAAACGGCGAGCACCGAGTCGAATCGCGCGAGGGTCTCTCCCTCGAACCGCAGCATGCGGCGCCACTGGCCGCGCAGCAGCATCCGTCGCCATGCCGGTGACGGCGTGTCCGCGTGGCGCCGCCAGATCTCCGCCTCGACGTTGTGCGTGAAGAGCACCGACGGGCAGCTGGTGGCGGCGGGCATGTTCACCGCCGGCACGAGGAAGTCGCACACCAGCGCGTCGAAGCGTCCGCCGGCGAGCAGGGAGGCCAGGCGCTCGCGATAGGCGGGCGACCGGTACGCGGCCACGGCGTAGGGCAGCGGGTCGGCAAGGTGGCGGGCAGCGTCGAGGTAGAAGCGGGTCGTCCCCCTCGCCACGGTCCTCCGCGGGACGGCTTCCAGGCTGCGGCACACCTGCCGCATGCCGTCCACGTCCTCGGGTGCCACTGCCGGATCGGCGAAGCAGAGAAACGTCACCTCGTGGCGGGCCGCGAGGTGGCGCAGCAGGTGCCACGAGCGCAGCTTCCCACCCTTGTCGAGGGGGAGGAGCAGGCCCGATCCAAGCCAGAGAATCTTCATGGTGTTCGCGCCTCGTCACGCCGACCGGCGCAGCTCCTCTCCATTCGAGTCGGCCGGCGCCGGGTGGCTCGCGGCGGCGGTCGCAGCGCCGGACGGCCGGGGGAGAACCTGAACTCCCTGACCATCGACGAACGTCCGGTACCACAGTTCGAGGTTGAGGAGGCTCCACAACGGCTCGGTTGCCTCGCGCCGCCCCGCCTCGTGTTCCCGCGTGAGGGTTTCCACGGCGGCTGCGTCGATCAGGCCGCGCTCGCGGGATCGCTGGTCGAGCAGGACCTCGCGGACCACGCCGGCCCACGGCCCGCGAAGCCACTGACCGAACGGCACGGGGAATCCCATCTTCGGCCGGTCGAGGATCTCCCGCGGCAGCAGACCCTGGGCCGCCTCGCGCAGGATCCGCTTGGTCGTCAACCCATTGAGCTTCCACTGTGTGGGCAGGCGCGCGGCGAACTCCACCAGCACGTGGTCGAGGAACGGGACGCGGCTCTCGATCGACGCCGCCATGCTCATCTGGTCCTGCTTCATCAGCAGCTCCACCAGGTAGGTCTTGATGTCCGTGTAGAGCACGCGATCGAGCAGGGGGGCCTGCCCGGCCTTGCGGAACCACTCGAGCGATGGCGCGTAGGCCGCGTCGGACGTGGCCGCCGCCGCCAGCCGCGGCGAGAGCAGGCGCCGCTGGACCGCGAGCGGCATCGCGGCGAAGTTGTCGAAGAACGCTTCCTCCGGGGTGTGCCCGACCGCCAGGAAGGAGCGTCGGGCGTAGCGCTGCATGGACGCCGGCAGCCCCGGAACGACGCGGCCGGCGACGGCCGAACGCAGCGCCGCCGGCACGACCCTGGAGTACGCCCCGCCCAGCCGCCAGTTCCACAGCGCCCGCGGGTACTTCCCGTACCCCGCCAGCAGCTCGTCGCTGCCTTCCCCGGTCAGCACCACGGTGACGTGCGCGCGTGCGAGACGGGAGACGAAGTACAGCGGAACGGAAGACGGGTGCGCGATGGGCTCGTCCTCGTGCCACACGAGACGCGGGAGGGCGCCGAAGAAGTCGTGCTCGTCGATGACGATCTCGTGCGCGTTCGCGGAGATGGCGGCTGCCACCTGCCGTGAGTACCGCAGCTCGCTGAACGCCCGGTCGGCAAAGGCGACGGAGAACGTCTCCAGGGGCCGGTCCAGCTGCCCGGCCATGATTGCCGCGACGACGCTGGAGTCGATGCCGCCGGAGAGGAACACGCCGAGCGGCACGTCGCTCATGAGCCGCAGCCGGACCGATTCCTCGAGGAGCTCCCGGAACCGCGGCACCGGGCCGCGGCCGTCGTACGCGGCGTGCTCCCCGTCACCGTCGGCCAGGGGCACATCCCAGTACTGCCGCTCGCGCACCTCGCCGTTCTCGAACACGAGGATGTGACCCGGCAGCAGCTTCCGGATCCCGCGGAAGAGGGTCTGGCCGCCCGAGAGGTAGCGCGTCGCAAGCAGTTCGGGCAGCGCCTCCTCGTTGGCCTCGGCGGCCACGAGACCGGTCTCCAGGATCGCCTTGATCTCGGAGGCGAAGAGGAGGCGGTCGCCCGCGCGCGCCCAGTAGAGCGGCTTGATCCCGAGCCGATCGCGCGCCAGCAGCAGTCGGCCGCGCAGCGAATCCCAGATCGCGAAGGCGAACATCCCGCGGAAACGCTCGACGCAGCGGTCGCCCCACTGCTCGTAGGCGTGGACGATCGTCTCGGTGTCGGAGCGTGTGCGGTAGCGGTGGCCGGCGCCCTCGAGCTCGCGGCGGAGGTCGGCGTGGTTGTAGATCTCGCCGTTGTACGAGATCCAGATCGACCGGTCCTCGTTGCACAGCGGCTGCTGCCCGGAGGCGAGGTCGATGATGCTCAGGCGCCGGTGGGCGAGCGCCGCCCGGTCGTCCAGGTGGAAGCCGCTCTCGTCCGGGCCCCGGTGCGCCAGCACCGGCGCCATGCGCCGGGCGCGGTCGGCGTCACCGGGCGCCAGCCGTCGCACGCCCACGATCCCTGCAATGCCACACACGAGACGCCTCCCTCGAGTCCCAGTGCTCGCTTCGCTTGACGACGAACGAACCACGAAGAGCAAAGACAACACGAAGACACAAGGGCGTTGTGGCCTTCGTGCCTTCCGTTCTACGCCGACAACGCCACCTGCGCCGGTCGGTCCACGAACTGGCGGAACCACAGTTCCAGCATCAGCAGGGACCACAGTCGATGACGGTGGTCGTGCTCGCGCGACTGGTGCTCGCGCCAGAGCCGGCCGACCGCCGGGGGCGAGAATATTCCGCGGGCTCGGAACGTGTGGCCGAGGAGGAGGTCCGCGGCCATGGGCGCGAGCGGGCCCCGCAGCCACTCGGCTGTCGGCGCCGCGAAGCCCTGCTTGGGCCTGTCGATGATGTGTTTCGGGACCCGGCCCTCGAGAAAGCGCCGGAGCAGGTGCTTGCCGCGGCCTCCCTGGATCTTGAGCGCCATCGGGACCGACGCGGCGAACTCGACGAGGTGGTGGTCGAGCAGCGGCACGCGCGCCTCCAGCGAGACGGCCATGCTCATGCGATCCACCTTCGTGAGGATGTCGTCGAGCAAGTAGGTCTGGACGTCAACGAGCAGCGCGCGATCGACCGGGTCGGGCGACGGGCACGAGGCCCAGATCGATCGGAACGGGACCAGCGGGTCGTGCTCCCGGACGTCGGCTGCGAAGTCCAGGGTGTAGAGCCGGTCCCGCAGACCGCGTTCGAACAGGCCGTAGACGTGCTTCTGCGCGCACGCCTCGTCGGGCGGCAGACCGAGGTGCCGCAGAGAGCGGGCGCCCTTGATGGAAAGCGGCAGCAGTCGCGCCACGCGCGCGGCCGCCTGGGACCCGGCGGAGCCGAGCCAGCGCCGCGCCTGCGCCTCGGCCCGTTCCACCCGGTGCCTCGCGTATCCCGCCCACAGCTCGTCCCCGCCGTCCCCCGAGAGCGCCACCGTGACCTTCTCGCGCGCCACGGCGGAGACGAAGTAGGTCGGCACGGCCGACGAGTCGGAGAACGGCTCGTCGAGGTGCCACGCGAGGCGCGGGAGCAGGTCCGCGATGTCCGGCGTCACCGTCCTGGAGTAGTGCTCGCAGCCCAGGTGCCGCGCGACATCGCGTGCGTGCTGCACCTCGTCGTAGTCCTGCTCGTCGAAACCCACCGACGTGGTGAGCACCGGCGCGTCGGATGTGGCGACCATCGCCGCAACCACGGCGCTCGAGTCGATGCCCCCGGAGAGGAAGGCCCCGAGCGGCACGTCGCTGATCAGGCGGATCTTGACGGCCTCGTGAAGCAGGCTGTCCAGCCGCTCGAGATACTCCTCCTCGCGCCACGCGTCGCCGTCGCCGGGAAACGTCAGGCTCCAGTAGCGGCGGAGGCGGACCTGGCCGTCCTCGGCCACCAGCACGTGGGCGGGTGGCAGCTTGTGGACGTCCGAGAAGATGGTCATCGGCGTGGGCACGTACTGGAGGGCCAGGTACGCGTCCACGGCGTCGCGACGCCACGCCCGCGAGACGTCCGGGTGCTCGACGACCGCCTTCACCTCGGAGCCGAACGCCACGCCCCGTCCGCCGATGGTGGAGTAGTGGAGCGGCTTGATGCCCAGCCGATCGCGGGCGAGGAGCAGGCGGCGCCGCCCGCGGTCCCAGATCGCAAACGCGAACATCCCGCGGAGGTGCTCCGGGAGGTGCTCCCCCCACTCCTCGTAACCGTGCACCAGGACCTCGGTGTCGGTCTTGGTCCGGAACTGATGCCCGCGGCTCTCGAGCTCCGCCCGCAGGTCCCGGAAGTTGTAGATCTCCCCGTTGAACACCGTCACCACCGACCCATCCTCGTTGCCGAGCGGCTGCGCGCCGGTGGCGAGGTCGATGATGCTGAGGCGCCGGTGGCCGAGGCCCACAGGGCCGTCGATGTGAAGCCCGCGCCCGTCGGGGCCGCGATGCGCGAGCACGTCGGTCATCGACGCGAGCACGCGCGCGTCCATCGGACGGGTGGGGTCGAACATGAACATTCCAGCAATGCCGCACATGGGGGTGTCCTACGAGGCGATGGGTTGAGAGGAACGCGCGGTTCCGGGCGCCATCCGCCGGCGAGCCGCGGCCTCGGTCAGATACAGCTGCTCGAACCGCCGGACCATGAGGTCGAATGAATAGTGAGCCTCGGCGTCCGCACGCGCCCGCTGGCCGAGCGCCCGGGCGTACAACGGTCCCAGGGCCAGGTCGACGATCGCCGCCGCCAGGTCCGCCGCGCTCCCAGGTGCTACGAGCAGACCTGACTTGCCATGCTCGATCAGCTCCGGCACGCCACCCACGCGCGTGGCGACGATCGGCAGCGCGGTGGCCATCGCTTCGAGCACGGCGTTGGGGAATGCCTCGGACCTCGAGGGCAGCACGAACACGTCGTGCGCGCGCAGCACGTCGGAGACGTCGTCTCGCAGGCCCAGGAACCGGACCCGCTGCCCCAGGTTCGCGGCCTGGACGCGCGAGCGGAGGTCGGCGGCAAGCGGCCCGTCGCCCGCCAGCGCGAACTCCAGGTCGGGAACCCGCGCCAGGGCCAGGCGCGCCGCGTCGATGAACGTGTCGAGGCCTTTCTCGGGGCGAAAGCGCGCGACGGTCAAGACCCGCCGCACCGGATTCAGCGTGTCACGCGTGACGCCTGATTCCTGGTTCCTGAATCCTGAATCCCGCGGTCTGAACTCCGAGAGATCGATGCCATTGGGGATCACCGTCACCCGGCCGGCGCTCACGCCCTCCCGCTGCAGCCGGCGCCGCGCCGCATGCGAGTTCGCGACGATGCGGTTCGCGAAGCCATAGGCAAGCCGCTGGGCGGCAATCTGGGCGGTGGACTTGTCGGGGTTCAGCTCCCGCCGGTTGGCGATGCGCACCGGCACGCCGGCCAGCGCCGCGGCCGGCAGGCCGAAGGTGTTCGCGTACAGGTCGCACGTGTGCACGATCGCCAAATGCAGGCGACGGCACCACCGCGCGAACGCCGCGGCCTGGCGCGCGGTGGACGGCGCGCGGAAGCTGGTGACCGGAAACTCCGTCACCGACTCCGCCAGCTCCTCCGCGCGCGCCTGCCACTCCCCGGACCTGTGGAAGCAGGCGAGGTGCACCGCGAAGCGGTCGCGGTCGAGCCGCCGAAGCAGCTCGATCATCTGCCGTTCGGTTCCGCCAGGGGAGAAGCTGGTCAGAAACAAGGCAAGCGGGATCCGTCTGGACGGCAGCATGGCCACAAGGTCAGCAAGGGAGGTACCACCAATCGGGCCGTGAAGATGTAGCGCCGGCGACCGCGCGGCCGGCACGTTGCCCGTTTCGTGGAATCCTCGTCCGTTCTTGGGCAACCGGCTTCTCAGCGTCACGCCGCTCGCGCTCCGGCCAGCCCATCGACGTACTCGCGCTGCCACAGCTCCAGCACCACCAGCAGCCACAAGCGGAGCGTATGGTCGCGGCGGCCGGCCAGGTGTTCGGCCACCAGCGCATCGATCGCGGCCGGCCGGAAAAAGCCGCGCTGCCGGGCGCGCGGCGACAGGAGAGTGTCCGCGAACAGCTCGCGCAGGCCGCCGCCGAACCAGGCGCCGATCGGGACGCCGAACCCGTGCTTCGGCCGGTCGAGGATCGACGCCGGCAGCAGGTCCGCGACCGACTGCTTGAGCACGTGCTTCTGTCTCCGGCCGGCGATGCGGAGGCTCGCCGGGAATCGCGCCGCGAGCTCGATGACGCCCGTGTCCAGCAGCGGCACGCGCGACTCGATGGAGTGCGCCATGCTCATCCGGTCCACCTTCGTCAGCACGTCCTCTGGAAGATACGTGTGGAAGTCGAAACGCATCATCTGGCTGGGCCACGGCAGGCGGCGCCCGGGCTCGAACTGCTTCCGCATGCCTTCGAACGCGTCACGGCCCTTCAGGCGTGACGCGAAGGCGCCCGAGTACAGCGCCGCCTTCTCGTCCGGCCTGAAGAACCCGACATCCTCGAGGTACCTCGATTCGCGGTCGAGCGCGACGTGGCGGAGGAACGCGCGTCCGCGCAGCCGGCGCGGCCAGTGCCGTCCCGCCACGCCGGCGACCGACCGCTTTCCCGGAAGCTTCAGGCGATCGAACGCCTCGACGTGCGCGTGGGGCAGGTATCGCTCGTAACCGCCGAACAGCTCGTCGCCGCCGTCGCCAGAGAGCACGACCGTGACATGACGCCGGGCGATTTCCGAGACGTACCACGTCGGGATGGCAGACGAGTCGCCGAACGGCTCGTCGAAGTGGTGAACGAGCCGATCGACGATCGACACCGCATCCGGCCGTACGACGAACTCATGGTGCTCGGTGCCGAACTGCTCCGCCACTTGGCGCGCGTACGGCAGCTCGTTGTAGCCGGCGTCCTCGAAACCGATCGAGAACGTGCGCACGGGCCGCGACGACACTTCCGCCATCAGGCCGACGATCACGCTCGAGTCCACGCCGCCCGAGAGGAAGGCACCGAGCGGCACGTCGCTGATCATGTGCGATCGAACCGCCGAGCGAAGCGCGACCCGGAGCGCCGCGGCCGCCTCGCGCTCGTCGCCGGCAAAGTCCTCGGTCTCGGGCAGGTCCCAGTAACGGCGTACCGACACCTCGCCGTCGCGCCAGCGCAGCACGTGACCAGGCGGGAGCTTCCGGATGCCGGCGAGGATGGACCGGTCGGGCGGCGTGTAGAGGAACGAGCAGTAGTGATCCAGAGCCTCCTCGTCGAGCGCCCGGGGCGTGGCCGGGTCCACCAGCAACGACTTGATCTCGGAGGCGAACGCCAGCCGGCCACCGGCGGCGTGGTAGTGCAGCGGCTTGATGCCGGGCCGGTCGCGCGCCAGCCACAGCGTGCGTGTGCCCGTGTCCCACATCGCGAACCCGAACATCCCGTGCAGCCGGTCGAGCGCCGCCTCGCCCCACTCCTCCCAGGCGTGGACGATCACCTCGGTGTCCGACGCGGTGCGCAGCGTGTGGCCGCGCGATCGCAGTTCGTCCGCCAGCTCGCGGTAGTTGTAGATCTCGCCGTTGAACACCAGCCAGAACCGGCCGTCCTCGCCGGTCATCGGCTGCTGCCCGGTGGAGAGGTCGATGATGCTCAGGCGGCGCATGCCGAGCGCCGCGCGGTCGTCCACGTAGATCCCCTCGTCGTCCGGGCCGCGGTGCCGGATTGCGGCGCACATCGACCGGACGAGGTCCGACCGGGCCTCGCGCGGCCCCGCCTCGCTGCTCACCACGCCAGCGATTCCGCACACGTGCTTCCTCCCAGAAGGAACCAGGACTCGGGGTCCATCAGCCCGGAATCCTGCGAACCGTCCACCTTCGTTCCGGGCGCTCCGCCGCGGCCGGAACAGACACCGACGACAGTTCCCGATACAGCGCCAGCCACTCCGAACGCACCATCGCCCAGCGGTAGCGGCCGCACGAAAGCAGCGCCGACCGCGCAATCCGCGCCGCGAGGCCCGGCGCGTCGAGCAGGCGCAGCACGTGCGCGGCAAGCGCTCCGTCGTCGTTGCACCGCGCGAGGAGACCGTTGACGCCCGTTTGACCATCGCCGGGACGCCGCCGGCGTCGGTGGAGACTACGGGGGTTCCGCTCGAGAAAGCCTCGAGCACGGACGAAGGCATGTTGTCGATGTCGGGCGTCTGCAAATACACATCGGCGTCCGCGTACGCCCGCCAGATCTCGTCGGGAGCCATCGGCCCCGTGAAGCGCACGTGCTTCAACCCCAGTCCTTCAGCCTGTGCGCGCAGCGCGCGGAACTGCGAGCCCGCGCCGACGACGGTCAGCGTGGCGTCGGGGTAGCGGTCCTGCACCCTGCGGAACACCCGGAGCGTACACGCCACGTTGTACAGGGGCTCGAGATTGCGGGTCGAGAGAAGGTGAGGCTTCAGCGGGTCGCGCAGCCGGAACGCAAACCGCTCCGCGTCCACGGTGTTCGGGATCACCCGCGCCGCGACCCCGTGCGCCCCGAAGACGTCGCGCAGGAACGACGAGGGGACGACCACACGATCGCAGCGCCGGGCGACGCGCCGCGCCACCGCGGACCGCGCGAGATGATCCGCGGCTTCGCCGCTCCTGTAATTCAGTACCACCGGGCGTCCGAGGGCGCGCGCCACAAGGAAGGCGGGCACGGGCGCCAGGAGGAAAGAGAAGTAGGACGCCGAGAAGACGTGAACGACGTCGGCCCGCGAGAGCTGTCGCACGAGCGACGGCCAGTACGTCCCCTGGGTTGCCAGCGTGCGGGCGTACTTCACGCGGGTCGCGTGCCGCAGTGGACCCGGCGGAACCGGGTTGATGGGCACCAGCCACGCCTCCACGTCGCGGTCCCCGGTCCACCCGTCGAGCAGCCGCCGCGCTTGCACCGCCTGGCCGCCGAGGATGCCCAGCGAGGGGGCGACAATGGCTACCCGCAGACGGCGGTTCGGAGACACGGGTGAAGCGGTCGTCGTCCGCACGCCCCACCGGTCGGGGGCGGTCATGATCGGGTGCCCTCCCAGAAACGCGGCGAGGCCGCGGGGCCAGCAGTCGGAGAGCCGGTCGCCGGCACCGCCCGTGGTGCCGGCGTGCGACGCGCCCTCGCCCGCCTCAGCTTCCACGACTCGGCAAAGAAGCCCGCAAACTGACAGCATTCCAGTTCCCGGATGAGCAGCCCGAGCGAATCGCGCCGGCCCATCGTCCATGCCCAACCACAGGCAGCCTGCAGCGCCTGGCGGTAGAGAAAGCGCGGCACGCCCGCCACGTGCGGTACCGCGGACAGGTCCAGGCCGTACAGCTGCTCGGGCATCCGGGCGAGCGTCTTGCCGTGCCAGTAGAACCAGCGCCGGAAGTACCGGCGCGTCAGGCGGGACGCGGGGACGAAGTGCCGCACCACGATCGAAGGGTCGTACAGGCCCCGGAATAGACCCGCGGCCTTGAGGCGGAAGAACACCTCGTGGTCTTCACCCGAGATGAGCGAGTTGTTCACCTTGCCGAGGTCCGTTCGCCAGCCGCCGATCTGGCGCAGCGTCTCGCGTTGGAAGGCGAGGTTCGCGCCCACCGGCAGCCGCTGGCTGGCCGCGTCGCCCTCGTAGACGCGCGGGGCGTCGCCGTAGTCGAGGAGCGCCAGCGGGCCCCAGAATCTCGTGAGCGCGCGGCACCAGCAATTCCGGCGGCGGCAGCGCCCCCCAGCGGGGCAGCACCTTGCCGAACGCGAAGGCAATGTCGTGCCGCCTGAAGGCTTCCACGATCCGATCCAGCCAGCCGGGCTGAGGAATGACGTCGTCGTCCGTGTGCGCGATGATGTCGCCAACGGCTTCGGAAAGCCCGAGGTTGAGGGCGAAGCTCTTGCCCTGCCGCGGCTCGAAGAGGTATCGAACGGGGATCCGAGAACGGCGTGCGGTCGCTTCCACGACCGCACGCGTGCGGTCGCCCGAGTTGTTGTCGACGACGACGACCTCGGTGCGGCAGTCCGGCGGCTGGCAGCCGGCGACGAGCGCGTCAAGCGTCGCCTGCAGTGAGTCTGCGCGGTTATGCGTGCACACGAGGACCGAGGCCGCGGTGACGATCATGCAGCCTCCGGCTGCCGGCGGCCCGGCGCACGGCGGTCCGCAGGGCTCCTGGAGGACGACCAGACGTACCCCGACGAGAACGCGAGGCGGGTCAGGGCAGCCACGGCATGGCTCCAGCCGCCTCTCGCCGCCGACAGGGCGGCGTGTCCGGCCGCACGTGCTGCCTCCGCGATGTGGTAACGACGGAGGCGCCGCGCAGTCCCGCCCTCTTTGCGTCCGGCGTCGAGCGCGGCGTGCGTCACGCCGGACCAGAAGAACCACCGGACGAAGTAGCCGACCTTCAGCCGGTCGGCTGGCACGAGATGCCTGACCACCAGCGAGGGGTCGTACACGGCACGGTAACCCGCCGCCTGGGCGCGCTCGCAGAGCTGGTGATCTTCACCCGACAGGAGCGTGCCGCGGAGCTTGCCGAGGGCCGTCGAGTAGCCGCCGACCGCGGCGAAGGTGGAGCGGCGCACGACCAGGTTCGCGCCGATTGCCGTGCGGGGGCCCAGCACCTCGCGCGCGTTGCCGTAATCGAGGAGCGCCAGCGGCGAGGCCAGGCGGCCAAACCCCCTGTCGCCGCTGAGGACGAGCCAGTCGGGGACGCGCGCGGCGAAGCGCGGGAGCACGCGACCACCGATCAGGTCGATCCTCTCCCGTTCCATGATCTCGTGAATCCTCGCGATCCAACGGTCGTCCACCAGCACGTCGTCGTCGGTGAACGCCAAGACGTCCGCCGTGTTCCCGGCCACCGCGGCGGCCACGGCGTGTGACTTGCCCGGCCGTGCTTCGCGCACGGCGCGCAGGGGGACCGGGAATCCAGGCGCCAGCCGCGCGAGCAAGGCGGACGTGCCGTCGGTGGAGCCGTTGTCCGCAACCACGACCTCGTCTCCAGGGCGGAAGTGCTGGCGCCCGAGCTGGTCGAGGCACAGTGCGAGCTCCCTGGCCCGGTTGAAGGTGGCGATCACCACGCTGATCGTCATTCGCCAATCACCCCGCATCACAAGGCGGCGGCGCGGGCGCCGCCGACCGGAACGAGTCGCCGAAGGTAGCCGACATAGCGGGTCCGGTCTGCGCGGGGCAGGCCGAAGCGCGCGAAGCAGAGAACGAAGACGAGACCCGCGAGGCCGCCTTCGAGCACCACCTCGAAGAGCGAAGACGGCGGCGCGTACCACCGCAGTGCGAGCCCGGTGGCGACGGCCGGCAGAGCGGAAACAAGCGCAGGCACCGTCGCCACGCGCAGCAGTTCCGCGACCGGCACCTGCACGGATCGGCACGCAGCCGGCAACAGCACGAGCACGTTGACCGCGACCACCGGGATGGCGGTGCCGACGGCGACTCCCGTCACCCCCCACCACCGCACGAACACGACGCTGAGTGCCGCGTTGATCAGCGCCTCGGCCAGGGCAGCCGATGCCACCAGCCGGTGGCGCCCCGTGCCGAGCAGGATGTTCCCGAGTGGCCCCTGCGCGACCAGGACGACGCCCGCGGCGGCGAGGGCGTAAAGGGCGGGGAGCGTCTCGAGGAACTCCGCGCCCATCCAGATGCGCACCAGGGGCTCGGCGAACACCACGAGGCTGACCGTCACCCCCAGGACCAGCCCGAATGCCAGCCTCGTGCCGTCGAGCAGCGTGGCCCGCAGGCGTGGGAGGTCCGCGCGCGCGCCGAGGCCGACGACGACCGGGAACAGAAGGCCATTGAACTGGTTGCAGAGCTGGCGCTGGTAATCCGCGAGCCGCGAAGCCACCGCATAAACCGCAACGGCCCCGGTCCCGAGGAACGCGCCGAGCACCACGTTGTCGAGGTTGAAGCCCAGTTGAACCGCGATGTCGATCATGAACAGGTAGAGACTGAACGAAGTCACCTCTCGCAGGTGACGCCTGGAGAACAGCGAGGGCGCCAGCCGCAGCGCCGGGAAGGCGGCCCGGGCGGCCCGGGCATATGCGAGGTAGGACAGGAGGCTCAGCGCCGTCGTGGCGGGCACGAGCACCCGGAGGCCATGGTTGCGGCTGAGGACGAGATAGGTCACCGCCGCGTTGAGCAGCGAGACCACGATGGCGATGCTCGTGTTGAGGGCGAAGCGCTGCCGTGCCGTGGTGACCGCCCCGAACACCGTCATCGGGAAGCCTACGGCGATGCGCAACCCCATGACGACCATCACCCACTGCGCCGTCGCCACCTGTGAGGGCGTCAAGTTCGGGAAGCGCGGGATCAGCGCGACCGTCACCAGCCCGACGAGGGCCAGCGCCAGCGCCCCGATGCCCGCGTAGATCACCACGAAGGTGCTGACCACCGCGTTGACGGCCTGCTCGTCGCCCGCCGAGTCGGCCGCCGCGATCTGGCGCACCAGGCCGTTTCCGTACCCGAGGTCCAGCAGCTGGAAGTAGTAGGTCAGCGAAACCACCAGCATCCAGAGGCCGTAGTCGCTCTTGCCCAGGTGGCCCACCGTGAAGGGCATCATCCAGACGCCGATCGCGATGTTGATGACGAGGAGCGTGTACTTGGCGGCCGTGCCCGTCATCACGTTCCAGGCAGCCGAGCGGTGAGGGCCCGGCGTGGTCATTTCGGCTCCTGCAAGCGGGGGTTGCCTGCGTTGCCGATGACCGGCGCGGACGGACGAAGCGCCGCGGCGAGGGTGGCGCCGCTCCACGCCCCGCGAAGGTAGCCGGCGAACCACGCGAGGCGTGTCGCCCGGGCGAACCGTTCCGCCCCGCGGCCCGGGCGCAGCGCTGCCGCCAGGCGTACGCCGTCGGAAGCCGCCTCGCGCCAGAGATAGCGCGGCACGCCGAGCAGGGACACCACGCGCGGGGGATACGCCCGCTCGATGCCGGCGACAACTTGCCCGTTGTCGTGCAGCCAGCGCAGGAAATACCCCTTGTGCAACCGGTCGGCGGGCACGAGGTGGGCGACCACCGCGTTGGGCTCGTACACGCCCCGCAGCCCGGCATGCAGCATCCGCAGGAAGAACTCGTGATCCTCGCCGCTGCGCAGCGTGTGGCGGAGCTTGCCCAACTCCGGCCTCCACCCGCCCAGGCGATCGAGCACCGCCCGGCGGACGGCCATATTCGCGCCGATGGGCATCAGGTGTTCGTTGAGCCCGCGGCGTATCGGCAGGCGCTCGGATCCGTTGTCGGGAATCGCCAACACGCCGTGAAGCGCCGGCGACAGCCACGTGGGAGGCGGGACCTCCCACAGCGGGCGGATGCGGCCGACGCAGAAGTCCGCACCGCCTTCCTCCATGGCCCGGCAGATCGCCGCCACCCAACCGGGCGAGGGCAGGACGTCGTCGTCGGTGAACGCCAGGAGATCGCCCGCCGCCGCCGAGACGCCGGTGTTCACCGCGTACGACTTGCCGGGCCGAGCCTCGTGTAGCAGCCGGACCGGGTGCCCGCCTGCGCGTCGCGCCAGCGCCTCGACCGCTTCCGCGGTTCCATCCGTGGAGGCGTTGTCCACCACCACGATCTCCGAGCTCGCCCCGCGGATGCGCCTGGGCTGCCAGCGCGGAAACGGTGCGCTCCAGGAGCGCGCGCCGGTTGTGCGTGGCCACGATCACGCTGGTCATGTCGTCAAGCCCTCCTGGATGCGTGGCGCGGGAAGGGCCGCTCCATGCGGCTCGAGCGCCAGGACTTCGTAGATCGCCCGCACCGCCCGGTCCGTGGCGGTGCCGGGTCGATAGAAGAACTGGCGCGCGAGGGCCTGCCGTTCCACTCCGTGCAGGCCTGGTTCCTGGAGCTGGCGGCCGATGGCTTCGACGGCATCACCGGGAGACGACACGACTTCCGCGGCCGATCGAAGGGCGTTGACCTTCGAGGGCGTGACGCGGGCATTGGCCAGGAGATCCGGGCAGTCCACGATCACGAGCGGCCGGTCGAGCAGCGAGTACTCGAAGCCGATCGAGCTGTGGTCGGTCACCAGCGCGTCGGCGGCGGCAAGGTACGGCGTGGCGTCGGGCGACATGGCCAGTTTCACGCGGGGGTGGCCCGCGAACACCTCGAGCCGTGAGTGCCAATCCACGCCGCCGGAAGCGCGCGACGTCGGGTCGTACGACCGGTCGTGCAGCTTCACGATGACGTTGTAGCCGGCGGCGGCCAGCGCCGCGATCAACGCCTCCCCGATGTGGTTCAGCGACGAGTAGGGCGACCAGGTGGGCGCGTAAATGACGGTCGGCCTTCCGGCATCGAGGCCGAGGGCCCGTCGCACCGCTGCTCCGTCGAGCGTGCCGTCCACCAGGCAGTCCACCTTCGGGTAGCCGGCGAGCACCGCGGCCGGCGAGCCTTCGCCGACGAGCGCGCTCTCGGTGTACCGTCGCAGCCGATCCTCGTTCGGGAAGAGGATCCGGTCGAAGCTTCGAACGGTGGGGGCGAGGTCCAGCGGCGCATCCAGGCCGTACTTGCCGGCGACGCCGTGGAACATGTGGATGCGGCGCGTTCGCCGGTGCAGCCACGTGGTGTCCCAGAAATCGGTATTGATGCAGGCATCCACCTTCATCCAGGCGGCGCGGGCCGGCCCCACCACCCGCTCCGTGATGCCCACGCGTTCGTAGAGACGCGCCGGCGCCCAGGCGGAGCCCGTCGCCGTGAACCAGAACTCGAACCGCGGATCCCGGCGAAGCCGTTCGTAGACGGGCCGGAAGATCACGAAGCTCATCGGCGAGGCCGCCTCGAACAGGATTCGGCGGCGTTCGCCAAGCCTCGCCCTGTGCACGAGACTGTCGGCCGCGTGCACGTGGTTCGAGATGAGCCGGCGCGTCCGACGGTAGACGGTGTCGTTCAGGAGCGAGAGCGGTTCGGGTCTCGAGCCCGCACTGGCCGCCGCCGTTCGAACATGGCGCGCCGCATGCGCCATGCGGCCGCCGGCGAGGCTTGCGGCCAGCTGCGCCCACGCGCCGCCCGCGAGCGGTCGTCGCGCAATCGCCTGCAGGAATGCCCGGGCAGCCGCCGCGCGCTGGCCCTTGCGTCGGCGCGCGTAGCCGAGTTCCCAGTAGAAGCGGTACCAACGGCGGCGCAGGCAGGCCGCGGGCGCCTCCCGATGACGCGGACAGGCCAGCGCGCACAGCGGCGCCACCTTGCCGATCACCGCTGCCTGGCCGCGGAACGTCTTCTCGACGTCCCCGCTCATGCCGCCGCCGGGACGTCGCACTGCCGTCGGCGCGGGCAGGTAGCCGACCTTGTGTCTGGCGGCGATCCGCAGCCAGAGGTCCCAGTCTTCGACGTGCACCTCGCGCCGCTCGTCGAAGCCGCCGGCTTCCTCCACCGCCTCGCGACGCACCATCACCGTCAAGGTGTTGATGTCGTGGTCGGTGTGGAAGAGATCGCAGAAGACGGCCGA
Source organism: uncultured Acidobacteriota bacterium (assembly GCA_963744445.1). GTDB lineage: Bacteria > Acidobacteriota > Vicinamibacteria > Vicinamibacterales > Fen-181 > CAVUTP01. The sequence continues at coordinate 326,343 of CAVUTP010000001.1, read as the reverse complement.
CGGCGGCTCGGGCTCCATCGACGCCGCGGATGAAGTCCTCGGATCCCCGGCGCGGGCGGTGGCCGTGTGGAGCAACGCGGCTTCCGGGTAGGCGGCAAAGTAGGCCGTCTGCATCTCCAGCTTGGCGGGGAACCACTCGTCGTCCGCGTCCAGGAAAGCGATGAACGGCGCGGTGGTGACGGCGATGCCGGCGTTCCGGGCGGCGGCGGGACCGCCATTCGGCTGCCTGAGCAACCGGACGCCTCCGCCAATAGCTTCCAAGACGCCAACGGTGTCGTCGGTCGAGCCGTCGTCCACGACGACGACTTCGAAATCCCTGAACGTCTGCGCGAAGACCGAGCGAAGCGCGTCGCCGATCACCGCCTCAGCGTTGTAAGCGGGGATGACGACGCTCACCAGCGGGCGCCAGGCGGCAGGGGCCATACGGTCTCCGCTCACCCTCGTGCCATGGCGATGGGTTGGAGGCCCGGCGCCTCCGCGGCCCGGCGGCGTACCGGGACGCTCGCCACGATCGTCCGGGTCAACTCCCGGGTGGCGATGCACAGGCCCAGGAGGTAGTAGAAGGTCCAGTTGTAAGCGACCGAGGCGAAGAAGGCGCAGACGAACCAGCCGGCGAGACTGGCGACCAGCGCCGCGGCGTGCAGGTGCAGGATTGGCGCATCGCGGCGGTCGAGTGGCGCCAGGCCCTCGCCCGAGGCGGGCAGCCGCGCAAGACGGTGGCGGGCCCAGAGCACGCTGCGGAAGGCCGCGACGACGAGGAAGGCAAACGTCAGCAGGCCCGGCAGGCCAGTCTCCGACGCAACCTGCAGCCACACGTTGTGCGCCTCGCGCCAGCGCTCCTCGCGGCCCGGCGGGTTGTAGTTCTTGAACTGTCCGGGACCGATGCCGGTGAAGGGTCGCTCGAGGAATACCTCGGCCGCCTCCCACATGACGGTGCGGCGCGCCTCCCGCGACCCGGTGTCGTCGGCGGCCGGCTCCACGATGCTGGTCATCCGCGCCCAGAAGGACGTCGGGAGCATGGGCACGGCAATGACCGTGACGACGAGCGCGACCGGCGCCAGGCTCGGGCGGACGCGGTGACCGAAGTAGACCAGGGCGGCGCCCATGGCCGCCATCCCGAGAGCCCCGCTGCGCGACTTGGTGAAGACCACCGTGAGCACCATGAGCAGGGATGCCGCGGCCGCAACCCAGGGCCACAGCGAGGCCCGCTCGCGCGGCGGCGCGGCGTCGAGGGGGGTGCGTCGGGGCCGCGGCGGGCGCAGCGCGAAGAGGGCGGCCAGCGGAAGGAACGCGACCATGTTGAGCGCGAGGTCGTTCGGGTTGCCGAACATGCCGTGCACGGAGCCCGCCACCCGCCCGTGTTCGATCAGATTTGCGCCCCGGATGTAGTCGGTGACCGCGCGTGCAGCCAGGTAGGACGAGGCGAAGACGATGAGCCAGGAGAAGCGGCGGAGGCGCTGTGCCGAGTTGATCGAGTTGACCATCAGCACGACGATGAGAAGGACTTTCACGTAGAGGCCGGTGATCACCTCGACCGACCCGCCAGGCCAGAACGAGAACGGCGTGCTGAAGAGCAAGGCGCCGCCGAAGGCCAGCAGCCCCACAATCTCGGGCGTCAGGTGCACGAGCGTCAGGCCGCGTGCGAGGCGCTTGGCTACCATGGCGCCGAGACCGACGAGCGCGGTCACTTCCGCCAGGTGAAGCGACCCGAGCGCCGGCACCTGGTCCTGCGGCCTGAAGAAGAGGACCGCGGTGAAGCCCAACAAGCCGAAGAACGCCCAGTCGCTGCTCTCGCCGGGCAGCGGGTCGGCCACCACCGGGGGGATGTCGCGCTCGTGAGGCACCCGGGGCTCGATGCGGACCTCCGGGACCTCCCGGCGGCCCGGCACGGCGCCATGCCCGAAGGCCAGTCGTTCCATTGCTAACGCCATACCCGGCGGCCGGCGACGAGCATCACGAGCCCGACGACCGCCGCGTAGTTCATCATCGCGAAGGCGAAGGCCACCCGCGACGCGCGATCAATCCAGCGACGCATTCATCCACTCCTTAGGCGCCGGCGAGCCCACGGCGTCGAGGTCGGCCGCTTCTGCCACCGGGGTCTGCCGGGCCTGCCGATCCTGGGGCGGTGCCGGCGCCAACACGAGCGTGGCGCCGTGCAGGGCCAGCACGTAGAAGGCCACCTGCAGGATGAGCGCCAGCGAGTACAGAGGCCCCGCGCTGGCCAGCGCAGTGTTCGACACCAGCAGGATCACGAGCGCATGCGGGACGACCAGGCGCCCGATCTTGTGCGAGACGAACTGCAGCCACACCGGGTTGAGGCCGGGTACCAGGAGGCGGGGCTCGAGCCGGAGGAGCTGGTAGTTGCCTGCCAGGGTCCGGGTCTTCCTCCGCCCTTCCGCACCGGCGTCGTCGGGCGGCGTGTCGTAGGCCCGGGCGCGCGGCTCGAACACGACGCGGTAGCCGGCGAGGACCGCCCGCATCGGCGTCAGCACATCGTCCAGAATCGCGTTGGCGGGGAGGTCCTTCCAGGCGGAACGCCGCAGGGCGTAGATGGCGCCGGTGGTGCCAACGACCGACGCGACCGCGCTCTCCTGTCGCCTGATCCACTTCTCGTATGCCCAATACAGCCCGACGCCCTCGCCGATGCCCGCCGCGAACTGAGCGTCTGCGCCGTTCGCCGGACTGCGAGCTTCGGCGAGGCAGGCCCGCCCGCCTTCAGCGTCAGTTCCCAGGTGCAGTTCCCCCGAGACGCCGCCGATGCGCGGGTCCGCGAAAGGAGCCACGAGCCGGCGGACGGCGTCGGGAGCGAAGCATTGGCGTGCATCGGCGAAAACGAGGATCGGGCGGCGGGCCTCACGGACCCCGGCATTGAGCGCCGGCGCCTTGCCGCCTGGCGGCAGTGCAACGCACCGAACGCGGGGTGCATAGCGGGCCGCCACCCGCGCCGTCTCGTCGGTCGAGCCGTCCGAAGCCACGATGATCTCGAGGCGGTCGGCGGGGTAGTCCTGTGAAAGGAGGTTCTCAAGGCGCCGCGCCAACTGGTGTCCCTCGTTGCGCGCCGCCAGCACCACGCTCACGAAGGGCAACCCTCCCGGTCGAATCGTGGCGCCCCGCGGGATGCCACTCCCCGCCGGGCGCAACCTTGCCCACGCGGCAAGCAGGAGCGGATACCCCACGTAAACGTAGGCGACGACGAACGCCGAGACCCAGAAGGCGGCCTCCATGAGGGTTCCCGGCTAGCGCCGGTCCTCCACGGCGGCCACCGGCACGCCGAGCAAGATGTTCTTCACCCGCCGCCAGAACGTCGGCCGGGGGGGCGGCGGCGTCCACGCCTGGGCGACGCTCGCCGGTTTCGGGGACGCGGCCCGGGCGGGGGCGTCGACGTGCGGTGCTCCCGTCAACGGCGGCCACGCGGGAGCCGAAGACGCGGTGGAGGAGGACCTGCCGCGCGGCTCGACGGCCGCCCGAGTGAGCTCGCGCGCGTGGCGCGTGCGGAAGAGCCGGTACTCCTCGGCGAGCACGCGCTGTTGCTCGACGAGCTGCCGCTCGCGGCGCGCGATCTGTTCCTCGCGGGCGCGCAGCAGCGACTCCTGCTCGAGGACCTCCTGGACGTGCTGCCTGTCCGCTGCCGCCTGGATGGCGGCCGCCGGCCTGACGGGAGGCGTCGGCACTGCAGGGGGCGGCGCGGCCACGGCGGGCAGGGTGACGGCGGCCCTCGTGTCTGTCGTGTGCTCGATGGCTGCCGGTTGTTCGACCTCCTCGAACGGCGGCACCGGGGCGGTCGTGATTCCCTCGCTCACCGCCGTGGGGACCGGCACCGGGGACGCCGCAGCTGGCACCGGCGATGGGCCGGCGAGCGGCACCCCGGCTGTTGCTGCGACCGGCCGCAGGACGCCGGTCTCCTCCAGCTCGGTGAAGACCTCGCTCATCAGCGGCGGGTCGATAGACCGCCGTTCCTCGGCGTACACGAAGACCAGCGCGGCGTCGCAAATCACGTTGACAAGGCGCGGCACCCCCCGCGACCGTTCGTGCACGCGGTCGGTCACCTCCCGCCGCAGCTGGAGAGGGGCGCCGAGAGCCGCGCGACGCAGCCGGTGATTGATGTAGGCCTCGGTCTCGTCGGCGTCCAAAGCATTGAGGTGGTAGCTCACCGTGATCCGCTGGCGCAGCTGCTCGAGCCGGGGCAGATCGAGCTGTTGCCGCAAATTCGGCTGTCCTACCAGGACGATCTGGACCAGCTTCGACTTCTCCGTCTCGAGGTTCGAGAGCATCCGGATTTCCTCGAGCGCGGGGAGGCCCAGGTTCTGCGCCTCGTCGATCACGAGCAGCACGAGCCGGCCCGCCGCGCGCTCTTCGACGAGCCGCACCGACAGGTCGCGGAGCAACGCGGGCTTGCTCGTCCCCGAGGGAACGATCCCCAGGTCGATGGCGATAGCCTCGAGCAACTCGTGCGGTTCGAGCAGGGTGTTCATCAACCGCACGACGGTCGTCTGGCCGTCGAGGCCGCGCAGCAACGCCTGCAGCAGCGTTGTCTTGCCCGACCCGATCTCGCCGGTGATGACGACGAAGCCGGCCTGGCTCTCGATGCCGTAGCGAAGGTAGGCGAGCGCCTCCCGGTGGCCGCGGCTCGGGTAGAGGTAGTCGGGGTCCGGGCTCAGCGCAAAGGGTCGTTCGCGGAGCTGGAAATACGCTTCATACATGGCCGGGATGCGGCCTCCAGTCCGCGCCGGTCGAATCGCTCGCGGCCGCCAGCGGCGGCGGGAGGGGCAGCGCGGCCTCCTCCGCGAGCGAGGGGGTGTCAATCAGAGGCAGGACCTGGGCCGCTGCCCGGTGGTAGTCCTCCGGGAAGTCGATCTCGATCCATGGGAAGCCGCGGGTCCCGATGGCGTGCAGGGGGCGCAGCCGCGCGAACTCCAGAAAGGCCCGCGGCGCCCACTCGCGCAGGCCGCCCGCGGCGACGACCGCGTCGAGCTGCTCGACGAGCAGCCGCGCGCCGCGCGGGCCGAACTTCGCGATCCCCACGTTCTCGCCGTCCGCATCGGCGGGCGGGAGGGTCTTGGCTATGTCGGCCACGAGGCCGCCGCGGACCTTGACCTTCATCTCCTCGTCGCCAAACGCCCCGTCCCCGGGTGAGCGGAACCCCACGAGCAGCGCGTCCTCGTACCGCGAGGAGACGAGGTCGCACAGCAGCTGCGGGTGGAACAGGACGTCGGCGTTCAGCACCACGAATCCGTCGGACAGCGACTCGCGCGCCAGCCACAGGGAGTAGAGGCTGTTGGTCTCGGCGAACCGAGGGTTGTCGATCGCCGTGGCGTAAAGGCCGCAGACCTCCTTGACACGCGCCGCCTGGTACCCGGCCACCACGGTGATGGCGGCGACGCCGCAGGAGCGGACCGACGCGATCTGTCGCTCGATCAATGCCCGACCGCCCAGAGGCATGAGGCACTTGGGCTTGTCGCCGGTAACGCGGGTCAGGCGCGTGCCCCGGCCGGCGGCGAGGATGATGGCGCGCATGGCTAGGTCGTCGCCTCCACGCGGCGCACCCGCGCGAGCAGGTGGGCCGCCTTCGAGAAGTAGAGACGCCGGTCCCGCGCGGGCAGGCCCAAGCGCAGGAACAGCACCAGGTAGACGAGGCCAGCAGCCGCCGCGTACAAGGCGATCAGCGGCAACGACGGCGGCACGTAAGGGCGGACCGCGGCAAGGCCCAGGGCGACCACGAGGCCGGGCCAGGCCGCGGGCCAGACGGCTTCCCGTAAGGCGGCCCAGACCCCGAGGCCGACGCGCCGGCACGCGGCGGGGAAGAGCACCAGCAGCCCGGCGGATGCCACCGGGATTAGGGTTCCGTATGCCACGCCGACCAGGCCGAGGCGGCGCACGAGCAGCAGGCTCAGGAGCAGGTTCCCGACCGCCGTCACGACATTGCTCAACGCGAGCAGGCGGTGCTTCCCGGCGCCCTTGAGCACGGTGTGCGCCGTGGCCGTCCCGACGCGGATCGCCGCCACCGCGGCGAGCACCTGCAGCACCGCGACCGCGCCGTCGAAGCCCGGGCCTACCCATGCGGTCACCACCGGGCCGGCGATCAGCCCCAGCGTGAACGCCACGGGCAGGACGGCCGCCAGGGACAGGCGCGTGCCCTGCACGAGGATCAGCCGGAGGCGATCCGGCCGGTTCCCGGTGTCCGAGTCCACGACCGTGGGGAAGAGGACGTCATTCAGCTGGTTCGTCAGCCGCTGCGAGACTTCGGCCAGCCGTTGGGCCACCGTCCAGACCGCCACCTGCGCGGTGCCGAGGATCGCGCCGATCACGATGGCGTCCATCGAGTAGTTGACCTTTGCGGCCCAGTCGAGCAGCAGCATGAAGACGCTGAACCCCGTCACCTCCCGGAGCCGGCCGGCGCTTGCCAGCGAGGGCGAGATCGAGAGCGCCGGGAACACCCGGTAGGCGTTGTGGCGGTAGATCACGTAGCTCGCCAGCCTGACGGCGGTCGTGGCCGCGACCAGCGCGACCAGGCCGTACCCGGCCGCGAGGACCGCGACGTTCACGATGGCGATCACCACGCTGCTGGCCAGGCCCACGACGTTGTTCAGGTCGTAGCGCTGGAACCCGTTGATCACGCCCCCGAACACGCTGAAGGCGAACCCCGCGGCGACGTTCGCGCTGACGATGAGCAACACGGCCCGCCCGGTTTCCGCCTGCGCCGGCGACAGCTCGAAGAACCAGTCGAGGCGGTAGGCGAGGCCGGCCGCGACGAGCCACGCGAGGATCCCCACGCCGGTGAACAGAAGAAAGAGGGTGCTGAGAATCTCGTTAATCGCGCGCGCATCCTGCCGCGCCCGGTACTGGGCGACGAACTTCACCAGCGCGCCGCCGTACCCGAGATCGAGGAACGAAAAGTACGACGGTGATCGACGTCGCCACCATCCACAGGCCGTAGGTGTCGGCGCCGAGACGCGCCAGGTTGAACGGAAGCAGGAGGACGCCGAGGCCGGCCTCGACACCGAACGCCAGGTAGCGGGTGGACACGTTCCGCGCGAGGCCCGGCAGCCCGGTGCCGCCCTCCCACCCGGCCGGCGTGGGGTCCGCCTGGCTCACTTGGCCCCCTTCCGGAACAGCATCACCTTCACGGTGTCCACGAGGATCGTCATGTCGAAGCCAATCGACAGGTTCTTGATGTAGTAGAGGTCGTACCGCAGCTTCTCCATGGCGTCCTCGACCGATGCGCCGTAGCGGTACTTCACCTGCGCCCACCCGGTGATGCCTGGCTTCACCGCGTGGCGCTGCGAGTAGAAGGGGATCTGGGCCGTCAGCTGCTCGACGAAGAAGGGCCGCTCGGGCCGCGGGCCCACGAAGCTCATCTCCCCGGCGAGCACGTTCCACAGCTGGGGGAGTTCGTCCAGCCGCGTGGCCCGGATGACGCCCCCGACCAACGTGATGCGGTCGTCGTTGTCCCGCGCCCAGATCGGCGTACCCTGTTCCGCGTCGGTGCGCATCGATCGGAACTTGAGGAGGGTGAACGGCTGGCCGCTCTCCCCGGCGCGCTCCTGCCGGTAGAGCACCGGCCTCCCTGTCTCTAGCCAGATGGCGAGCGCAGTCAGGAGCATCAGCGGCGCTGCGAGCACCAGGCCCACGCATGCGAGCAGCAGGTCGAAACCTCTCTTGACCGTCCTCGTCCAGCGCGAGACGCGGAAGCCGTCGGAGAAGATCAGCCAGCTGGGACGAAGGCTGTCCACCAGCACCTTGCCGGTCAGCCGCTCGTAGGTGGCCGTCGCGTCCTCCACCCGCACGCCCGAGAGCTTGGCGTGCAGCAGTTCCTGCACGGGCAGGCGGCCCCGGCGGTCCCCGAGACCGACGACGATCCGGTCCACCTGGTACTCGTCGACCAGGCGAGGAATGTCCGCCGCCGACCCAAGGCACCAGGGCCGGCGCTCCCCGGCCGCCTCGACGTCAGGCTCGTCGTCCACGAAGCCGACGACGCGGTACCCGAAATCGTGCTGCGACTGGATCTGGCGCGCGACCGTCCGCGCGGCGTGACCGGTCCCCACGATCAGCACGCGCTCCTCCAGCGCCGTCGCGCCGGTCACCTGGTTGAAGAGCAGCCGCCACGTCAGGACCGCCACCAGGAACAGGCACAGGGACGTGATGATGACGCGGCTGCCGAGATCGAGCGCGGGAACCACGACGTACAACGCAGCCAGGATGAGAGACGCGGCGCCGGCAGCCTGCAGCAGCCGGACCACCAGTTCGCGGCTGCCGCGCACGAGCGTCAGGTCGTAGAAGTCGTTGTAGTAGAGGCACAGCTGCCAGAGGACGGCCGTGAAGGCAGCCTTCCACCAGAGCCCCGCCGGGACGCCGTCCGGGCTGTGCAACCGGAGGGCAATCACGATGGACCCGTAGATCAGCAGGACTTCGCCGGCGAACGCGGCGATCCCTCGTGTCGAGACGGAACGTTTGAACACCGTCACGTCGGACATGTTGCTCAGGCCCCGGACCGCGCCGCCCGGCGGCCCGCCTTCGGGGTCTCGACCCGTCCGTAGGCGTACCCGGACGCGATCTCACCCACGTCGTTGAGCACGAGGCCCAGCACCCGTGCCGGCGCCACCTGTCGAAGAGCGCGTTCGATCGCCGGCCGAGGCGTCCGCCCCGCGCGCACGACCACCAGCACGCCGTCCGACAGCGGGCCCACCACGCCGACGTCGGCGAGCGCCAGCGCCGGCGGGGTGTCGATGACAATACGGTCGAAGTGGGTTCGCAGCGTGTCCACGGTGCGCCGCATCTCGAACGAACCCAGCAGCTCGGTCGGCTGGTTGGTGGGCCGGCCGGCTGGCAGGAGCGTCAACCGGAACTCCGGGATCCAGATGAGCGCCTCCTCGAGCGACAGGTCGCCGGCCAGCACGTCGGTCAGACCCGGCTCGCCGTCTACGCCGAACATGCGGTGCAGCGCGCCCTTGCGCAGGTCGGCGTCGATCAGCAGCACCTTGCGGTGGAACTCCTGCGCCATGCTGAGGGCGAGGTTGCTCGACGTCACGGTCTTGCCGTCGCCCGGCGTCGGGCTCGTCACGACGATCGAGCGACAGTCGCGGCCCCCGAACTCGATCTGCCCGATCCGCGTGCGCAGTGCCCGGAACTGCTCTGCCGTCGGGGACCCGAACTGCAGCGACGCCGCCAGGAGCGGGTGCAGGGACACCGAGGACGCGCGGCGGCCCCCGCCGATCACGGGATTCGGCACCACGATCGGCAACGGCTGGTGCCCGCCATGGGCGGGGAACGAGGCCGGTCCCAGCGACGATGCCGCTGGCGACGCGACCGGGGCGGCAGCCGCGACCGAGGCAGCGGGCGCGCCGGCGGAACCGGGCGGCATCGCCACGGAACGAGGCGAGCCGGACGGCGGAGGAGCGGCCGCCCGGGGCCCGGAGGTCAAGCCGGGCGACGCGGGTGGATCCGCCGGCGGTACCGACCGCCGGCTGGCCACCGGCGGCTGAGCCGAGACCGGCGAGGTGCTCTGCCCGGCGGTCGATCCCGTCGGGGCGGGCGGGACGTCGCTCGTCGTCCGCCGCACCTGGCCTTCGCGTTCGGCCTTGTCCAGCACACGTTGAATCCGGCTCATCGTCGGTCCTCCTGCTCCCTTCCGGCCGAAGCCGCCCCGCTCACGCGGAACGGCGGCGCAGCCGGCCGCCCTCCGCGAGCGCCACCGGGATGGTCGAGATCTCGCCCAGCACCGGCAGCTCGTACTCGTGCTGCAGCGTCTGGGCGTCATGCACCGACCGGTCCATGAATTCGCGTCCCACGACGCCGAGCCCCCCGAGGAACAACCCCAGCACGACGGCTCCCAGGAGGATCCGCAGGCGGTTCGGCTTGAAGGGCGACTTCGGCCAGGTCGCCGGCGAGAAGACCCGGAACTGCTCGACCGCCTGTCGTTGCTCCAGTGCTTCAGCCATCCTGGCCGCCTCGCGCTTCGAAACCAGGTCCGAGTACTGCGCCTTCTGCAAGTCGTACTCACGCTGCAGAGACGAGAGCTGCTGTTCGACCATCGGAGTACTTCCACGCGCCGCTGGTAGAGTGCGATCTGACTCCGCCCCTGCGCCTCGGCCCGCTGCAGCTCACGCACGCGCATGCGCCCCATCTCCTGGTCCGCCAGCAGCTGGCGGTAAGTCGGGTCGTTCTTGAGGTAGGCGAGGCGATCGTCCGGCGGGCGGGCGCGCTCGGCCGCCGCGGCGGCCTTCGCCGACGCCAGCTCCTCCTGCAGGCGGATGACCTCGGGGTGCTTCGCCGTGTAGGTCATCCGCGCCGCGGCCAGCTCCTGCTCCAGCGCCTGCACCTTCATGCGCGGCGCCATCCCCGCCGTGTCGCCGTTGCCGCGCAAGAGCGGCATCCCCTCGGTGCCCTGCCGCATCGCCTCGAGCTGGCGGTCCACCATCGAGAGGCGGTCCTGCTCGCCGCGCAGGGCGATGTTGGTCGATTCGAGTTGCTGGCGCAGGCCGTTGAGCGTCTGGAGGTTCGCGCCGGTCTGCTCGGGCAGCCGCCCGATGTTCAGCTGCTTCGCGTCGCGCAGCCGCTCCTCGGTGGCCGCCAGCTTCGCCTGTGCGTCGCGCACCTGCACGTCCAGGAATGCCGTGGTCCCCTCGGCCCGCGTCGCGCGGACGCGCGTCGTCTCGTCCACGAACACCTCGACCAGCCGGTTGGTGACCCGCTGGGCCGCCTCGGGGGTACGGTCGACGTACGAGACGATGAAGCTGTCGAGCCGCGGGTTGCCGTCCGGCGCGATCGGCGTCGGGAATGTGACCGGCTGGATATTCGCCCGGAGGCGGGCAATCGCCAGGTCCACCTCCTCGGGCGCCAAGCCCGCCATCTCCGACTGTGCCACGCGCGCGAGCACCTGCCGGCTCAGGAGCTGCTGCGAGATCACCCGCACGCGCTCCTCGTGGTCCATCGGCCCCGCCGACCGCGCGAGGTCTGACGAGACCGCGGGCGCGGCGATCCCGACCGTGGCGCTGGACAGGTATTCCTTCGGCAGGAACAGCGCGAGCGAGACGCCGACCACGATCGCCAGCACGAGCGGCACCACGAACCACCACTTGCGGCGGCGGACGACGGAGAGGTAGTCGAGCGGGTGAAAGCGAGGTTCGTCCATCACTTGATCCTCATGGGCAGCGACGTCACGGCCTGGACACCGATGCGGTCGCGGTTCATCTTGCCGCCCGCCTGCTGGGAGTCCTGCTGCGTGCGCCAGTAGTAGGCCTCGACCCGGAGCCAGCGGAGGACCGAATAGCCCGCCGTGCTCTGGAACCACAGCGACCTGAGGTCCAGCTCGCCGGGCGTCAGCGGTTCGTTGCGGCGCCAGGACAGCCCGACCTGGACGTAGGCGCGGTTCTTGGCGACCGGCATGTGCACGTCGGCGTTCAGCTCCTGGTTCTGGACGGTGCCGCCGATCCCGAACGCGGGCACGTACGACCGGATGTACCCGGCGCTCAGGGTCGCGCGCTGCACGCGCTGCACGACGCTCACGTTCCAGGACGGCCCGGTCTGCGAGGTCTGCTCCTGGAAATCGGTCAGGTGCGAGAAGCCGAACCCGCCCGAGATGGCCAGGGTCTTCGTAACCTGGTAGGAGAGGTAGCCCAAGGCGTCCACGATGTCGAACCGACCGCCGCCGTTCGACACGAACGACCGCCGGTAGGATCCGTCCGCGCCCACCGTCACGCGCTGGTGGACCTGGCGCCGGATCGAGCCGTCGAACACGTGGGTCTTTCCGCCGTGGAGGAACTCGGCGAATGGCGCGTCCTGGTCGAAGGCGACCCACTCGAAGGAGTAGCCGGCGGAGACGGTGGTGCGCGCGTCGAGAGCCGCGGTCACGAGCGTTCCGAAGTCGTTCAGGCGGGAACCGGTACGGAGGAAGGGCACGCCGCTCAGGAACACTCCTTCGGTCGTCGGCACGGCCGCGAAGTTGTCGTGCAGCTGCAGCGTGAGGCGGCGCGAGACCTGGTGCCGCGAGTCCACGCGCAGCTGCTGGTCGAACGTGTTCAGCTCCGAAAGGTCGTGGTACGCCGAGAACGATCCGGTGTAGCCGAACCCCAGCCAGTGGTGGCGTGCCCGGTACTGGCCGTCCAGCATGGGCGTGAGGATGGTGATCGCATCCCCGGCCGTCTCCGCACCCTCGCCTGCGAGGATGACGTTGTCGTCCCAGGCGTTCGAGAACACGAACGTGGGTGTCATCGTCCAGCCCGGCGTCTGCCCCGGGTCGGCGGCGGTACGGAGCTGTCCCCAGGCCGGCGACGCGGCGGCGACGGTGACGAACGCGAACACGAGCGCGAGGGGCTTGATGGAGCTCATGACGCCTTGGCTACGGGACGATGATGGTGTCGCCCGCGCGGAGGTAGATTGGGGCGCCGTTGCCCCGTACCGCCTCGCGGTAGTTGAACCGGATCGTTTCGACGCCCTTCGCGGTGCGCCGCAGGATCCGGATGTCCTTGGTGTTCGCGAAGTCCTTGAAGCCGCCCGACATGGCCAGCGCCTGGAGGGCGGTGAGCGGACCCTGCAGCGGGACGGGCCCGGGCTTGATGACCTCGCCCATCACGTACACGCTGGAGGCGATCGCTTCGACGACGATCACCGTGACCACCGGGTTGGTGACGTACTCCTTGAGGGCCGCGGCGATACGGTCGCGCAGCTCGATCGGCGTCATGTCCACGGCGGCGAGGTCGCCGATGAGCGGCATCGTGATCTTGCCGTCCGGGCGGATCTGCACAGACTGGGAGAGCTGCGGGTCCTTGTAGACCTCGATTCGCAGCTTGTCCCCCGCACCGAGCCTGTACTCGGCGCTCGAGGGCTGCGCGACGGGCTCCTGGGCCTTCGCGGCCGGCGCTGGCGCGACCGGCTTGGGTTGCGATAACGCCGCCGGCCTGTCGCGCAGGCCCTGCGCGCGGACGCCGACGGGCGCGGAGGCGGCAACGGCCGCCGTGAGCAGGGAAGCGACAACGTGAAAGCGAAGCGTGGCGGTCATAGGCCTTCCGTCGTGGTTCCGGGGTTGACGCCTCGCCGCGCGCTGATCATCGGGCGCGAGGACGCCTCGCGCTTCAGCGCCTCGGCGTCCACCGCGTGCGTCGGGCACGAGGCGGCGCCGATCGAGATCGAGAGCGGGGCGGAAAACCGGTAGTTGTCGATGCGCGACATCACCCGCCCGATCACGCACGAGCCGCCGTGCGGGTCGGCCTCGAGCAGCATCAGCCCGAGGGCGCCGCGGTCGGTCTGCCCGATCGGGTCGGTGTCGCGGACCTCCCGCGAGACCAGCTCGGCGAGCTCCGCCAGCGTGCCGTCGTCGGCCGCGACGGTGAGGCCGTCCCAGACGCGCCGGGCCTCCAGGGTGATGAGCGTCAGAAAGGTCTGCGCGCGGACCGCCCGCTTCAGCTCGGACGCCAGCACGAACTCGAACATGTCGGGTTTGAGCAGCCGCGAGCCGTCTTCGTAAAGGGACTGCTGGTTCATGACGTCGGCGCAGGCTTGTCCAGGCCGTTCTCCCGAATCTTGTAGAGCAGCGCCTTATAGCTGATCCCGAGGAACTCGGCAGCGGCCTTCCGGTTCCATCGCGTGCGCTGCAGGACCTTGAAGATGGCCGCGCGTTCCGCCGCGCGGGCGGCGGCGCGTGCGATCTCCTTCAGGGTGCCGGTCGCCGGGACCGGCGTTGCCGGCTCCGCTTGCGCCGGCGTTGCGATGCCGGCCTGAGCGCGCCGCTCGCGCCTCGCGGGCTTCGGTTGCGAGAGGCGCGAGGCGATCGCGCGCTGCAACTCGCGCCGGACTTCCGCCTCCCCGCCCGGCGGTACGAGGCGGCGGACCGTGTTCTGCAGTTCGCGCACGTTGCCGGGCCACTCGTGCTCGGCCAGCAGCTGCAGCGTGTCCTCCGCGACCGTCGGCCGGCCCTTGTTGCAGTGCACCGAGAAGATCCGGAGGAAGTGTTCGGTCAGCGGGCGAATGTCCTCGCGGCGCTCCCGCAGCGGCGGAAGGAACACGGCGATGACGTTGAGCCTGAAGTAGAGGTCCTCGCGGAACGCCCCGGCGCCGACCGCGGCGGCAAGGTCGGTGGAGGTGGCGGCGACGATGCGCGCGTCGACGGGCACCCGGGCGATGCTCCCCATGCGGGAGTAGGCCCCCTCCTGCAGGACCAGCAGGAGCTTGGCCTGGAGCGCCGGCGCCATGGCGGCCACCTCGTCGAGGAACAGCGTGCCGTGGTGCGCGAAATCCAGCTTGCCCGGCTTGTGCTGCACCGCGCCCCAAAAGGCGCCTCGCTCGAAGCCGAACAGCGCCGACTCCAACGCACCCTCCGCGAGGCTCGCGCAGTTGACTTTCACGAAGGGGCCTTCGCGCCGCGTCGAAAGATCGTGGATGACCCTCGCGACCAGGTCCTTGCCGGTGCCGGCCTCTCCCTCGATCAACACCGTCGCGTCCGTGTCAGCCGCACGTTCCAACAGATTCGCGACCTCGGCCATGCGGGCATTGGACCCGAGCACCAGCCGGTGCTGGGAGGCGGACCCGAGCTCCCTGCGGAGCGACGCAATCTCGGCGGCCACCCGCCTGTTGTCGAGGGCACGGCCGAGCGACTCCGCGACCTCGGCTTCGGCCAGCGGCTTCCTCAGGAGGCCCGCGATGCCGTACGCCATCGCCTCGATGACCGCCCGCGCCCCTATCTCGGAGGCGGCGATGAGGATCGGAACGTCACGGTCGATGGCGCGCAACTCGCGCAGGGGCGGCAATCCCCCGGCGTCTGCATCGAGTACGACCGCCGCCGGGCGCTCGGCCTCGTAGCGCCGCACCGCCTGCTCGGCCGGGGCGAGGATCGTGTGCGCCAGCTGGTGACGGGCGATCGCGTCCCCGATGATCTGGCTGCTGGCCGCGTCGGCCCCGACGATCATGATGGTGATGCGCTGATCGGTCATGTTCTTCAACTGAACCGCAAGGCTGTTCAGCAAGGGAGGTGCCACGGACATGGATTGGCGAAGGGGGGCGGGCGGGTCGAGAGTGGGAAGCCGCGAGTCCGCTCGAGGCGGGCCCACGGTCGCGAGGGAAAGGATCTTCCGAGAAAGGGAACGCCGCTACTTCTGGCTGATCCCGCACTCCTTGATCTTGTTGAGGAGCGTCTTGTAGCTCACGCCGAGGAGCTGAGCCGCTTTGCGGCGGTTCCATCGCACCTGGTCCAGCGTCTGTTCGAGGGCCGCGCGCTCTGCCTTCATCGCCGCTGCCCGCGCGATGTCGGAGAGCGTCCGCGGTTCCTCCGGCGGCTCGACCGCCTCGACCACGAGCTCGTCATCGGCCTCGGCTGGGATGGGTTCGGCCGGGCCGGGCACGTACCCCGAGGCTGCACCCACGCCCACCGCCACCGGCGCGGCGACGGCCGACGCGTACGCCGGGACACTGGTCCGGGCGGCCGCCATTCGCAGCTCGCGGATGATCATCTGCTCGTCCTGAAGGATGACGAGCCGCTTGATCATATTCTCCAGCTCGCGGATGTTGCCCGGCCACTCGTGCCGCAGGAACAGCTCGCGCAGCTCGTCGGAGGTCGGCGGGGCCGGCCGGTTGTATTTCCGGCTGTACTTTGCGATGAAGAAGTCGGTCAGGTGCGGGATCTCGTCCCGGCGCTCGCGAAGCGCGGGCACCATCACCTCGATCACCTTCAGCCGGTAGTAGAGGTCCTCGCGGAAGTCCCCGGCGATCATCATCGCCTCGAGATCGCGGTTGGTGGCGGCGAGCACCCGCACGTCCACGCTCTGCCGCTTGTTGCTGCCAAGTTTCGTGAACTCCCCGTCCTGGAGCACATGCAGCAGCTTGGCTTGCAGGGCGGCCTTCATCTCGGCGATTTCGTCGAGCAGCAGCGTGCCGCCGTCGGCCTGCTCGAACTTGCCGATGCGCGTGTTCGCCGCGCCGGTGAACGCGCCCTTCTCGTGCCCGAACAGCTCGCTCTCCAGCAGCTCGGTCGGCAGGGCCGCGCAGTTCACCCGGACGAGCGGCTTCGCGTGCCGCGGCGAGCGCTGATGAACCGCCCGCGCCACCAGCTCCTTGCCGACGCCGCTCTCGCCGCGGATGAGCACCGTCACGTCGCTGTCGGCCACCTGCTCGACGACCGTCGCGATCTGGCGCATCTGCTCGCTGTTGCCCCAGAACAGGAAGGCGCGATCCTGGTCGTCGCTCAGCTGCTGCTTCAGTTCCGTCAGCTCGCTGACCAGGCGATTCTTCTCGAGCGCGTTCTTGATGGCCACGTCGAGCGCGATCTCGCCCAGGCCCTCGGGGTCGTCCGGCTTGACCACGTAGTCGGCGGCGCCCAGCCGCACGGCCTCCACGATGGTGGAGGGCTGCTCGCGGCCGGAGAGCATGATCGCCTGCGTCTCGGGGCGGGCCGCCTTCAGCGCACGCAGGGTGGCCAGGCCGTCGAGCCCTGGCATCATCACGTCGAGCAGCACGATGTCGGGCGGGTCTGCCTGCCTGATGGCCGCGAGCAGTTCGTCGCCGCGGGAGTACGTGCGCGTGTCGTACCCGCGTAGCGACAGGAACGTGCGCAGGTAGTTCGAGAACCCCGAGTCGTCGTCCACGATCGCCACGTAAGGTTTTTTCACCCGGTCTTCTCCGCGTCAGGGGATGTCAGCGGCAGCGACAGCACGATCGCCAGGTGTCCCCGCTCCGTCACGGGGGAGTGCAGCCGGCCGCCGTGCCCTTCCAGGACGCGCGCGGCGATCGGCAGGCGGAAACCCAAACCGCCGCGGTACTCATCGAACGCCGTGCCTTGGGCGCCGTGGGGGTCGGGCGACGAGGGCGCGAGGTCCCCGTCACCAACCGAGATGACGACGTGCGGGGCCTGCCCGCGTTCCACCACGCCGCAGGCCGTCAGCCGCGCCGCCCCGGGCCGCTCGCGCAACGCCGCGTGGATCACCGAGGCGAGGGCCGCGGAGAGCCGGGCGCGATCACCCATCACAAGGACGTCGGTTTCGGGGGCCGTGACCTCGAGACTGACTCCGCGGTCCCTACCCTCATGCACGTTCGAGGCCACCTCCCGCAGCAGCTCGAAGATCGCCACGGGCTCGCGCCGCATCGCGATACCGGCCGCTTCCAGCTGCCCCAACTCGCTCAGATCGGATAGCAGCTTCGACAGCGCGCCGCACGATTTCTCGCTCTCCTGCAACAGGTGCAGCTGCTTCTCGGTGAGGTTGTCCCCGAAGTGCTTCATGAGCAGCCGCAGGTAACCGGAGACCACCGCCACGGGAGACCGGAACTCGTGCACGGCGAGCGAGAGCAGTTTCGCGCAGTGGTCACGATGCTCGTTCATACAGTGCTGTTGTCTGGTTGACGGCCCGATTTTTCGATGGTAGCACGCGAGGCGCCTGGTGGTGAGGTTGAAGCACGGCCGTGCGTCGCGCCGGCACCGCGGCGGTCGGACGCAACGACGAGCCGGCTGCGGTGGCACGGCACTTGTAGCCGGTGCCAGCGCAACCGACTTTCGAGTGTGTGGCGTCTGAGAGGAAGTACACGGCGTCTGAGAGGGAGAGCAATCTTGGCGACAACCTGGAAGAGGGCGGCAGGCGCAACCCGGCTCGTGCTGCTCGCGATGATGTTCGTGACGCTCGGGGTGCGGTCCACTCCCGCCGTGCCGCCTCCGGATGGGCCGTCCCGGTCCCCTGAGTATACGGTCGCGTCGGGCGACGTCCCGGCACGCGCAGGCGGCTCCGTGGCGAGTCCGGTGGGACTCGATCCCCTCCGGTCGGTTCCGGAGAAGCTGGCGCTCGTCATGGTGGGAGGGTTGCTGTTGGGCTTGGCCGCGGCGGTTCGTCGAACGACCTGAGTCCTTAACGGCTTGCGCATGTTCCGACATCGGCCCACCCGGCTGCTCGCGGCTCTCGCGGCAGGCTTGCTCTGCCTTGCCAGCCCGTCGGCCGTCGGCGGGCGCGCGTCGGTCGTCCTCGTCGGCCCTGGCCGCGACCTCCAAGCCGTGCTGGATGCCGCCCAGCCGGGAGACGAGATCCAGCTGGAGGCCGGCGCGACCTTCGTCGGCAACTTCGTGCTGCCTGCCCGGCGCGGCGACGACGACCGGTTCATTACCGTCCGTTCGTCGATCCCGGAGTCGGAGGCCCCCGACGAGTCCACTCGCATCTCGGCGGGCCACGCACCGCTCCTGCCCAAGCTGCGATCGCCCAACGGCGAGCCAGCGCTTCGCACGGCACCGGGTGCTCGTTACTGGCGGGTCGTGCTCGTCGAGTTCCAGGCCAACGCGGGCGGAGCCGGGGAAATCGTCCGCCTGGGCGACGGCGGCGTGTCCCAGACCGCGGGGAGCATCCCGGAAGATCTCGTCTTCGACCGGTGTTATATCCGCGGCGACCCCGGTGCCGGGCAGAAGCGCGGCATTGCCCTCAACAGTGGAGCCACGCGCATTCTCAACTCGCTGATCGTGGACATCAAGTCCGCGGGACAGGACAGCCAGGCCATCGCCGGGTGGAACGGCCCTGGTCCCTACACGATCCTGAATAACCGCCTGGAGGCCGCCGGCCAGGCTATCCTCTTCGGCGGCGCCGACCCCAGGACCCCGAACCTCGTTCCGACCGACATCTGGATCAGGGGCAACCACCTCACGCGGCCGGAGGAATGGCGCGGCACGCGCTGGCAGGTGAAGAACCTGCTCGAGTTGAAGAACGCCCGGGCCGTCCGGATCGAGGGCAACCTCATGGAAAACAACTGGGGCGGCGCCCAGCCGGGATACGCACTGCTGCTCACGCCGCGGAACCAGGATGGCGGTGCACCCTGGTCCACGGTCGAGGACGTGTCCGTCCGCTTCAACATCCTCCGGCGTGTGGCCGCGGCAATCAACCTGCTCGGTCATGACAGCCCGAATGCGAGCGGAACCGCGCGCAGGATCGTGGTCTCCGACAACCTCCTCTACGACGTGGACGGTGCCCGCTGGGGCGGCAACGGGGAGTTCCTGCGAATGGGGGACGGCCCGGCTGACGTGACCGTCGAGCACAACACCGTGCTGCACTCGGGGAACGTCATCTCGGCTTACGGCGGGTCGCGCGACCGGCCGACGCCCATCCGGCCGTTTGCCTTCCGCTTCAATGTCGTGCGGCACAACGAGTACGGTGTGCACGGCAGCGACCGGGGGGTGGGGGCTGATACCCTCGACGCCTACTTTCCCGGTGCCGTCTTCACGGGGAACGTCCTCGCCGGCGGCCAGGAGCGGCTCTATCCACCGGGGAACCTCTTCCCGCCGGTGCGGGACTTCGAACGCCTGTTCGTGGATGCGACCCGCGGCGACTTCCGGCTGGCACCGGGAGCCGATGCGCCGCGCGACGCGGCAGGGCTCACGGCCGGCGCGGACATGCCGGAGGTGAACCTGGCCTGGCGCGGGGCGCAAGAAGGCACGCAGGCGCGTCTGAGGCGGGCGCCGCCGCCCGCCCGGGAACGCGCGGTCGAGCGAAAGCACGGCCGCTGACCGTGCGCCTCTTGAGACGAAGGCAACCACCGTCGCGGAATAAGTGACTCTCCCCGCGGGTTATTGGGTCATGCTCTTGCATCGCAGACCGGGCATACCCTCGTCCGAAATCACCGACGAGCGCCTCTATTGGCGCCGGCGCGACTTCATCGCCGCCGCCGGGCTTGCCGCCGCCGGCTTGGCCGTTTCGGGTCCCGACCTGCTCGGGGCAGAGCCGCAGCGGCCCGCGAAACTGCCGAACGTCGTGCCCGGACCGTACGGGACGGACGAGCCACGGACGCCGTACGAAGACGTCACCACCTACAACAACTTCTACGAGTTCGGCACCGACAAGGCATCTCCTGCCCGTTACGCCGCCTCGCTTCGCCCCCGCCCGTGGACGGTGCGCGTGGACGGCGAGTGCCAGCGGCAGGGCGAGTTCCCGCTTGACGACCTGGTGAAGCCGCAGGCGCTCGAGGAGCGCGTCTATCGCCTGCGGTGCGTCGAAGGCTGGTCGATGGTGATCCCGTGGGTGGGGTTTCCGCTCCGGGCGCTCATCGATCGCGCGGAGCCCAGACCCAAGGCGCGATTCGTGGAATTCACTACGCTGCTCGACCAACGGCAGATGCCGGGCCAGCAAGACCCCGTGCTCGAGTGGCCCTATGTGGAAGGCCTTCGCCTGGACGAGGCGAGGCATCCGCTAGTCATCCTGGCCGTCGGCCTGTACGGTTCCGCGCTCCCCAACCAGAACGGCGCGCCGCTGAGGCTCGTCGTCCCGTGGAAGTACGGCTTCAAGGGCATCAAGTCCATCGTCCGGATCCGCTTTGTGAAGGACCAGCCGTGGTCCTCGTGGCAGCGCGCGAACCCCCGGGAGTACGGCTTCTACTCGAACGTGAACCCCGACGTGGACCACCCGCGCTGGAGCCAGGCGAGGGAGCGCCGGCTCGGCGAGTTCTTCAAGCGCAAGACCCTGATGTTCAACGGCTACGACGAGGTCGCCAGCCTCTACGCCGGCATGGACCTTCGGAAGAACTACTAGATGCCGACGGGGCGCGCCACGAGCAGCCGGGTGGCGTGGATCAAGGCGGCGCTGTTCCTCCTGGCGCTCGTCCCGGTCGCGTGGCTTGCCTGGCGGACTGGGGCAGGCCGCCTCGGTGCCAACCCACTGGAAGCGGTTACCCACGCGACCGGCGATTGGACCCTGCGGTTCCTCCTCGGGACGCTCGCCGTGACGCCGCTGCGGGCGCTGACCGGCGCCAACGCTCTCATCAGGTTCCGCAGGATGCTGGGCCTCTTCGCCTTCTTCTACGCGACCCTGCACCTGTTCACGTACCTCTGGTTCGACCAGTTCTTTTCCTGGCCGGACATCCTGCGCGACATCCCGAAGCGCCCGTTCATCACCGCGGGCTTCGCCGCATTCGCCCTGCTGGTGCCGCTGGCGGCCACTTCTACCGCCGGGATGATCCGCCGCCTTGGCGGCGCCCGTTGGCGCGCCCTGCACCGGCTGGTGTACCTGGCGGCCGTCCTGGGCGTGGTGCACTTCTGGTGGCTGGTCAAAGCGGACGTCAGCGAGCCGCGGCTCTACGCCATCGTGCTCGGGGTTCTGTTTGCCGCGAGGCTGTGGGCGGGCTCCCGCCGGCGACCCTACCGATCCACCCCCGCCCCCGATCCCGCCGCCGCGCGCCTGTCGCGCAGCTTCGACCGAAGGTAGGCGAGGATCCCCGGCAGCAGCGACAGGAAGATCACCACCGCCACCACGATGTGGATGCGTTCCTCGATGCCGGGGATCGCCAGGCCGAGGTAGTAGCCCGTGAGTGTCATCGAGTTGATCCACAGGATCGCCCCGACCACGTTGAAGGTCGCGAACCGCCGGTAGGTCATCTCCGCGGCGCCGGCCACGACGGGCGCGAAGGTGCGGACGATGGGCATGAACTGCGCGAGCACGATCGTCTTGCCGCCGTGCCGCTCGTAGAACTCGTGGGTGCTGATGAGATGCTGGCGCCTGAAGAAGAACGAGTTGGGTCGGCTGTAGAGCGCCCGCCCGGCACGCCGGCCGATGTAGTAGCCGGTGCCATTGCCCACGATCGCGGCGGCCAGCAGGCTCGGGATCAACCAGGCGATTTCGAGGTCACCCCGCGCGGCGAACAGCCCGGCCGTCACGAGCAGCGAGTCGCCCGGCAGGAAGAACCCGACCATCAGGCCGGTCTCCGCGAAGATGATGAACACGAGGCCGACGAGGCCGACCAGGCGGATCAGTTCGGGAACGTTGTAGACGTTGCTGAAAAACTGCTGGATCAACTCCACGAACGGCTCCCTCGCCCGGCCTGTTCATCCCGGCGTCGCTTGGTCCGCGAACACGTCATCTTGGTGCGCAAAACACGTCATTATACCGTAGGCCCTCGCACAGGTTCCCGCCGCGAGCGACGCGGTTTTGATCCATACTGTCCGACACACGGGAAAGAACTGGCGCGGCGGCCCCGAGTTCGTCGAACCGCGGCTTCAACGGGGGAGGACGGCCATGGACGGCAGGGCGCTCCCGGACGGCGAGGACCGGACACAGCTCCTGGGGATGGGCGAGCAAGTCGTGAGGATGCTGCATCGCGTGCGTGACGGATTCGTCCACCTCGACATCGCGCCCCTGCAGGAGGCCGCCCGCACGGCGCAGGCGGTGCACCGTCAGGAGCGAGCGCTCATCGACCTGATGGTCAAGCGCGCCGCCTCGGTCAACCTTCACGTCGAACGCGAAGACGAGGCGGTGTTTCTCCCCATGCATCTCGACCGCATCGTCAGCAACATCGAACTGCTGGCGGCGGACGCGGAGCGGGTCCTCAAAGAGGGTGCGCTGTTCACCGACCGCGCCACGCGGGAGATCCGCGGCCTCCTGGACACCGTGATCGCCTTGGTGGAGGACCTCCACGACGCGCTGCGCACCGGGAACCGAACCCTCGTCCGCTCCATCCTCGACGGGGGCCGGGAGTGCGAGACGCGGGCGCACGAGTACGCCCTGCAGCACGAGCAGCGCCTGATCGAGGGCGTCTGCCAGCCCGGGGCCTCGTCGATCTACCTGGCCATGCTCGATCACGTCCGGGGGATCGAGTGGCACGCCCGGCAGCTGGCGGAGAAACTCGTACCCGCGGAGCGCCTATTCCAGAATCGAGAATTGAGAACCGGGAATTGAGAATGTAGAAGGAAAACGGAGATCCACGCTTGGGCGCTCGTCCCTTCTCCATTCTCAATTCTCCATTCTCCATTCTCAATTCTCCTATAATCCCCCCGTGCACACGGCCCCACGGCCGCCCGTCTGGCTCCTCGCGTGCGTCGCGACGTTCCTCGCCTACTTCGCCCTGCTCGTCTACTGCGACCTGGCCCGGCCCGAGAACGAAGGCATGGAGCTCGACGGCTCCTCCGCCGGGCTCCGGGTGTCGCACGTGGAGCCGGGCGGTCCGGCGGGGCGTGCCGGCCTCCGCGAAGGCGACGAGATTGTCCGGGCGAGCGGTCGGATCGTCCGGTCGCGGATGGACTGGTCGGTGGTCGCCGCAAACTTCAGCTTCGACCTGCCCACCCGGTTGGAAGTCCTGCGTCAAGGCGCGTTGCGGACGGTTGTCCTGCAGCAGGGGCGGGAATCCTGGCAGTACCTGGCTGACCCGAGAGGGACTCGGCGTCCTGCTCAGCCGCGCCGTCCAGGCGGTGTCCCTCGCGCTCGCCCTCCTCATCGTCCGCCGCCGGCCGCGCGATTCCGCCGCGCTTCTCGGGGCCTGGGTCCTCGCCGTGTTCGGCGTCTTCTGCGTGGTCCTGCCCTACCGAATCTCGGAAGTGTGGCGAAACCTTCCGCCGGGCGTGCGCGAGGCGCTGTGGCTTCCGTACCTGAGCACGCTCGTGCTCGCGGTCATTCTCTTCACGTTCTTCCTCTCGTATCCCTACCGGCGGGTCCGATCCCCGTGGATCTGGCTCCTGGTGTGGGCGCCCATGGTTGGCGCGGCAGCGCCGCACGCGCGGTACCAGCTCGCGTCGGTCTACTCGCCGGTTGGCGAGCCGCCGCCGGACGGCTTCACCGTGCTGCTGCTCGCGTCGTTCTCCTACCTGGCGGCGACGGCGGTGACCGTCGTCCAGAGCTATCGGGCCATGCGAGAGCCGACGGACCGGCGGAGAGTGCGCGTGCTGGTGGCCGGAACGATGGTGGCGTGTATCTCAGGCGTAGGCGGAGTGGCGGGCTACTGGATGGTCACCGGAAGGCTGGCGCTGTTCGACTCGCCCCTCGTCGCGCTGGCCGCGCTCCTCATGCTGTCGGTCCCGGCATCCTTCTCCTACGCGATCCTCCGGCACCGGCTGTTCGACCTGAGCTTCATCGTCCGCCAGGGCGTGAGGTACGCGCTGGCGCGGCGCCTGCTGCTGTCGCTCGTCCCGCTGCTCCTCGTCGTGCTCGCGGCCGACGTGTACGTGCACCGCGACGAGCCAATCGGCCAGCTGGTCGGGACTCGCGCTCCGACGTATGCCGTCCTCGTGTCGGCGCTCCTCGTCGCGCAGTGGCGGCGGCACGAGTGGCTCGATGCGCTGGACCGCCGTTTCTTCCGCGAGCGCTACGACACGTCGCGGATTCTGCGGCAGGTCGCGGCCGACATCGAAGGGGCCGCCACGCTGGAGCAGGCGGCCGCACGCGTCGCGGCTTCGATCCACCTCGCCCTGCACCCCACGTTCGTTTCAGTTCTCACGAGGCGTGCCGGCGACGACGAGTACCCGTCGCGTGGCGTGCGTGCCGCCCGGGGAAGGCCCCTCGGCCCTGCCGGCAGGGGGACGGCTGGTCGGTCTGGCCACGGTGATCGGCACGCCGCTCGAGGTGGCGGAAGCTGCCGCGCAGGGAGACGCGAGCCCGCTGTCAGCGGACGAGGCCGCGTTAGTGGCGGCGTCCCACCTGGACCTTCTGGTGCCGGTACCCTCGGGTCCCGCCTCGACATCGGCCGTGGTGGCGTTGGGCCCGCGACGCTCGGACGAGCCGTACGCGTCGGAGGATCTGGCCCTGCTCGGATCGATTGCCCGGGGCCTGGGATTCCTGCTCGATCGGCAGACGAGAACGAGCCCCAGCGTGACCACCTTCGGCGAGTGCCCTCGTTGCGGCATCTGCTACGACCACTGGTCGACGGTGTGCTCGAATGAAGGCACGCCCCTCGTGCCCTCGCGGCTCCCGCGTGTGTTTGCCGGGCGCTACCGGCTGGAGAACCGGCTGGGGCAGGGCGGGATGGGCGTCGTCTACTGCGCTCACGACGAGGCGTTGGACCGGCCGGTTGCGGTCAAGGTGCTGCGCGAGGAGCTGGTGGCCGATCCGCGCTCCGCCGAACGGTTCCAGCGCGAGGCACGGCTTTCCGCCCGGTTCTCGCACCCGCACGTCGTCACGATCCACGACTTCGGCGTGCTCGGCGAGGGCCGCGCGTTCCTCGTCATGGAGCTGTTGCACGGCAGGACGCTGCGCGAGGAGCTGGCCGGGAGCGGCCGTCTCGCGCGCGGGCGCGCCCTCGAGGTGCTGCGGCCCGTGTGTTCGGCCGTTGGCGCCGCCCACCGCAGGCAGCTGGTCCACCGGGACCTGAAGCCCGAGAACGTCTTCCTGGCCGACATGGACGGCGTCGAGACGCCCAAGGTGCTCGACTTCGGGATCGCGAAGATCAGCGGCATGGCAGCCGCGGCCGGCCACGGCGAGACGGGAGTCGGACTCCTCCTGGGCACCCCGCAGGTACATGGCGCCCGAGCAGCTTCGCGGGGAAGAGGCCTCCCCGGCATGGGACCTGTGGTCGCTGGCCGTGGTGGCTTACGAGCTGCTCACCGGGGGGTACCCGGTTCCCGGCTGGCGTCCGGGGCACCAGGCGTGGACGACACCGCCAGCCGGCGACGTGTCGCGCCTGGCCGGGGTCCTCGAGTCGCTCGGCGAGCGCGAGCATGGGTTCTTCCGGCAGGCCCTGGCCATCGACCCGGCCGGGCGGCCCGCCACCGCCGAAGGATTCCTGGCCGGTCTCGAGGACGCGATTTCGGAGGAGGCGAGATGACCGAACAGTCGGGCGGCCCATCCGCGCGCGGAGGCCGGCGTTTCGCGACGACCCGCTGGAGCCAGGTGCTGGCCGCCGGCCAGGATCCCCAGGCAGCCGGGGCGCAGGCGCTCGCTGACCTGTGCGAGGCCTACTGGTATCCGCTCTACGCCTACGTGCGGCGCTGGGGTTTCGACGCGGACCAGGCCCAGGACCTCACGCAGCAGTTCTTCGCCCGCCTCCTCGAGAAGCACTACTTGAAAGATGCCGATCCGACGCGCGGCCGCTTCCGGTCGTTTCTGCTCGCCTCGCTCCGCCACTTTCTGTCGAACGAGCGCGACCGGGCGGGCGCGGTGAAACGCGGGGGCCGCGTGGCCCTGCTGTCGCTCGAGATGGAAGGCGCGGAGGGGCGTTACAGCCTCGAGCCCCCGGACGAGGACACGCCCGAACGGGTCTTCGAGCGCCGGTGGGCGATGACGCTCCTGGAGCGCACGCTCGCGCGCCTGCGGCGGGAGTTCCGCGAGGCCGGCAAGGCCGAGCAGCTCTCGCGGCTCGAGGGGTACCTCACGGGCGAGCAGGAGACGGTGCCCTACGCCGAGCTCTCGCGGGAACTGGGGATGTCGGAGGGCGCGATCAAGGTGGCGGTGCACCGGCTCCGACGCCGGTTCGGCGCGCTGCTCCGCGAGGAGATTGGGGAAACGGTATCCGACCCCTCGCAGGTGGACGGTGAGATCCGGGAGCTGTTCCGGGTGTTGGGCGCCGGGTGAAACGAGCGCGCGCGGTTGCTTCATACCGTGGAGCGGAGGAGTGACCATGGCGACGTCGGGCTGCCCGTCGTGCGGCGCTCGGGCCACGGGACGCGTCGGCGGCGGCCTGTGCCCGGCCTGCCTACTGGGGCTTGCGCTGCTCGAGCCCAACGAGAGCGGGGAGGAGCCAGTCAGCGGGGACGATTTCTCGTCGGCCGCCGTGTTGGCGGTCCTCGATGGCGGCGCCGACCACACGATTTACCTGGCCGAGCGGCCCGGCACGCGCCAGCTCCTCGCGATCGAAGTGGTGGGGGGGGCGGCTGCGGCGCCCACGACGGCGGGCACCTTTGACGCCCGCTTGAAGGAACTTCGCAGGCTGTCGCACGCGGGCATCGCGAGCGTGGCTGGGGGATGGGTGACCGCCGGCGGTGACTACTGCGTCGCGTCCGAGTACATCCCGGGCACGCCGCTCGAGCGCTACTGTTCGGCGCGCCAGCTGGAGCCGGCCGAGCGCCTGGCCCTGTTCGTCCTGGCCTGCCGGGCGCTCGAGTACGCGCACGCGGCCGGCGTCCTGCACGGCCGCCTCGGGGCCGGGTCGATCGTCGTGAGCCGCCGGGGAGGGCAGATGCAGCCGGTGACCACCGGGTTTGGACTCCTGAGCGGAACCCACGCGGCGCCCGCCCTCGATGTCGCCGCCCTCGGCGAAATCCTCGAGCGACTGCTCGGCGAACAGCCGGTGCCACCTTTCGCCGCCGCCCGCCGCACTGCCCACGCCGCCCGCTCGGGCGAAATCACCACGGTCACCGCACTCATCGCCGCGCTCAAAGACGCCTGAACCTACCAGAGTTCACCACGAAGCGCACGAAGATCGCGAAGACAAAGACAACCACCGAGACCACAAAGGTCGCGGAGCCGTGTCACGCGGCCAGGCTGTCACCACGAAGACGAACCATTACCAAGACACCAAGCACACGGAGGCTTGTCTGATGGCGTGGCGGTCTCCGAATGGGCGGCGACGCGAACCGCGGAGGTAGACTGAGGACAGGAGGCCTTTCTGATGGCCGATCTTCTCGAGTGTGTGATTCAGATCAAGGCGCTCGCCGACACGCCGCGCAGGCTGGCGTCGCGGCTGCGCGAGTCGCACGGGCGGGGAGCGTTCGACGTAGGGCCCGTGCTCCGCGGGCTGCTGGCCTACGAATCGTGGCTGCAGGAAAGCATCGAGGCTGGCCGTTTCGCGACGGACGCGGAGGTGGGCGCCGAGCCCGTCGATGCGGCGTCCCGCCCCGCGCCTGGCTCCGCCGAACCACCCGAGACCCTCATGGCGCGATTTGCGGCGCTTCGGGCCGCCACGGTCCGGAACCTCGATACCCTCACCGCTGCTCAGCTGTCGTCGACGGTACTTGTGGCCCGCCGCGGGAAGACGACGGTTGCGGACCTCGTCGCCCTCGCGCTGGCTCACGACACGGACGCCATTGCGGCGATCGTGAGAGTGTCGTGCCAAGGGTGCTGAAGGTGCCGGAGGTGCTGATGGTGCAGTGCCGAAGGTGCCGGAGGTACCGAAGGTGCGGTGCCCCGCGCGGTGCCAGTGCCACCTTCGCCTTATCCCAGCAGTCGCATCAGCCAGGCGGAGAAGTTGACGCTCAGCGCCGGGACGAAGGTGACGAGCAGGACCGCGACGGCCTGCACGGCCAGGAACGGCAGTACGGCGCGCACGACCTCGAACATGCTCCGGCGGAAGCGCATCGATGCCAGGAACAGGTTCAGGCCCACCGGCGGCGTCAGGTAGCCCAGTTCCAGGTTCGTCAGGAAGATTGCCCCGAGGTGGAGCGGGTGGATGTCGAACGCCGCGGCGATGGGCAGGATCAGCGGGACGACCACGAAGATCGCCGAGAAGATGTCCATCAGGCAGCCGACGATCAGCAGGAACACGTTCAGCGTGAGGAGGAAGGCCCACTTCGACTGGATGGTCGCCTTGACCCAGTCGGCGCCGCGCATCGGGATCTCGGCGTCGATCAGGTAGCCGGTGAGGCCCAGCGCGCAGCCGAGGATAATCAGGACGCCGCCAACCAGGACGGCCGACTCGAGCAGCACGTGCGGCAGCCCTCGCGTGATCGTCACGTCCCGGTAGACGAGGCACTTGATGACGAAGGCGTAGGAGAACGTGATGGCGGCCGCCTCCACCGTGGAGGCGAAGCCCCCGAACAGGCTGACGAACACCACCACCGGCAGCACGACCTCCCATTTCGCCGCCCAGGCTGCCGCGGCTATCTCGCCGACATCGGGCGTGCGCCACCGGCTGCCGCGCCGGATGCCCTCCCACAAGCAGTACAGGGAGACAAGGCCGACGAGGACGACGCCGGGGCCCATCGCCGCGGCGAACATCTCGTTGACCGGAGTCCCCGCGGAAATGGCGTACAGGATCACGGGGAGGCTGGGGACGAACAGCAGGCCGATGCTGCCGGCCGACGTGATCGCACCGAGCGAGAACCGTTCCGAGTACACGTCCTTCATCAGCACCGGCAGCAGCAGGCCGCCGAGAGCCAGGATCGTCACGCCGGAGGCGCCCGTGAAGGTCGTGAAGAACGCGCAGACGAGAATCGCCGCCACCGCCGTCCCGCCCGGCAGCCACCCGGCAAGAGCCTGGAACAACCGAACAAGGCGCGTCGGCGTGCCGCCTTCCGCCAGCAGCACGCCCGCCATCGTGAAGAGCGGGATGGTCGGGAGCGTGGGCGAGGACACGATCTTGTAGGTTTCGCTGGCCACCGCCGCCAAAGGGATGGCGTCGGCGTAGAAGAGCACCAGCGCCACCCCGCCCAGTGTCACGAAGATGGGGGCGCCGAGGACGGTCGCCGCGAGCAGGCCGCCGATCAACGGCCATCGGGCGGAAGCCGCCGTGGCCTCGGACGCGAATCCCAAGCCCACGATGGCGACGACGCCGAGGCCCACGACAGCCCGGCGCGTCCACGCCAGCCCAGGAGAGAAGGGCGGTGGCGGCTGCGCGCCCTCGGGGGCGTGTGCCACGCCGGCCTGCCACCAGGCCCGCAGGGCGACGACCGCGAACCCGAAGGGGATGATCGTCATCGCCACCCAGACTGGCAGCCCTCCAGTGAGGGTCTGGATGCTCAAGCGCTCTGCCTGAACGAGTTGCGCCGAGGCCCAGGCGAGCACGGCGCCAACGCCGGCCGCGGCAACGGCGGAGACGATGTCGGCAAATGGGCGGAACAAGGTCGGCAGGAACGTGGCCGTGGCAAGCGCCAGGTGGCGGCGGTGCCGTGAGGCAATCATCGCCCCGAGAAACGCCACCCACATCGTCAGGTGCTGCACCATGCCGACCGAGTTGGCCACCCCGATCCCGATCAGGGGCCGGACGACAATCTCGGTCAGGGGCAGCAGCGCCAGCGCCACCAGCGCGCCGATGCCGATGGCGTCTTCGAGGCGGTGCCAGGCGCGGGGTTGAGCCTGGCGCGGGACGGGCGTGTCGGCCATGTCAGTCATCGGAGCGTGTGTGGGCCCCACGGGAGGGCAGCGTAGTCACGTCGGGCCCGGTATCCTGAATCCTGAATCCTGTTTTAGCTGCGGCTACTTCGCGGGCTTGGCCGACGGCTTCGCCCGGAACTCCTTGACGAGCTTCATCACCTCGTCGAAGTCGGGCGCCAGGATGTACTGCCCGCGCAGCTTGGGTAGACGTTCTCCCCGGTCTGCTTCCACTCGCGCAAGGCGTCGGGCGGCACGGCGACCACCTGGAGACCGTGTTTCTTCATCTCGGCAATGGCATCGGCCTCCATCTTGCGGATCCTCGGCCGGTACAGCATCGCCACGTCCTCGGCTTCCTTCATCAGTTTCTGCCGCAGCCCCGGGTCGATCTTGTCCCACACGGTCTTGGAGATGATCGTGCCTCCCACGACAGCCGCGAACTTCACGTCGGTCATGTTCTTGGCCAGGGCAAACCACTGCGAAGCCCCGGCTATGATGGGCGGCGAGGGGAAGGCCTGGATCTTCCCGGTTTGCAGGGCAGGCAGGATCTCGGTCGCCGCCAGCGGGACGACGTCGAAGCCGGCTCCCTCGTACATCTCCTCGGTGGCCGGGTTGTTCCCCCACGTGAAGAGCTTCAGCTTCTTCAGATCCGCCGGCCTGGGCGCGGGCTTGGCGGTGAAGAAGTGCACCCAGCCGGCATCACCGAAGTTGAGGACCACGAACCCCTTGTCCTCGAGAGCCTTCTTGATCCGTGGGCCGATGCGATCCCGGACGTAGTCCAGCTCTTCCCACGAGTCGAACAGGAACGGGATCGACAGCGCGCTCGCCTCGGCCGCGATCGTCTCCATCCCCACGCTGGTCAGCGCCGCGGCCTGCAGCTGCCCGATCCGAATCTTCCTGATGTAGTCCGGCTCGTCGCCCTGTGTGGCGTTCGGGTAGATGCGAAGCGAAATCGCCCCGTTCGAGACCTTCTTCCACCTGGCGTTGAGGTCCTGGAGCATGTCGTGCCAGGGCGTCCCCTCCGGGGCAACGGTCGCAATCTTGATCACCTGCTGCGCCGCAGCGCTGCCGCTCGTCGCCAGCAGGCAGGCGGCTGCGGTCACGGCCAGGAATACCCGCTTCATTTCTCGTCCTCCACGAAGAGTTGATCGGCCATCGCCTTGAGTTGCTTCGCGCGGCGCTGACCGATGAGGTTGACCAATCGAATTTCCGGTGCGGTCTCGGGATCGAAGGCCAGCGCGCGGTCGAGGAGTTCCTCGAACTCCTTGCGATCCTGGAGTTGCAGCGACACGTTCTCGGCCAGCGCCACCAGCGGGCCCACCTTTCGGCCCTTCGAGATCGCCATCGCCTTCTCGAAATGCTCGCGCGCCCGCTTGTAGCTGCCGCCCGACGCCTCGCCGCGGCTCTCGAACACGATCAGGAACTCGTGGATCGACCCGTTGTCCCACGCGTCGTTCAGCGTGTAGGCGCGGCGGATCAGCGCCTCCACCTGCGGCACCTCGACGACGAGGCCCATCTGGTCCTTCCCGAGCGAGATGGCCGAACCCCAGGCCGCCGCCGCCCAGTAGAGATCCTCGATGTCCTCGGCCTTCACCCGGGCAGCGGCCTTCAGCGGGTCCTCCTCGAGTGCCTTGCGGAAGCCGGGGTAGGCGACCTCCAGGGACCGAAGGGCGTAATCGCGCGCCCGGATCAGCATCAGTCGCGCCCGCACACGCTGCTCGCGGGAGCGTTCGAGATCGACCTCCTCGAGGGCGCGGATTTCAGGGGCGATGAACGCCACCGCGTACGACGTGAACCCGCTCGCTAGCGACCGCAGAAGGGGACGGTGGGTGGGCAGCTCGGCCAGGAGGCCTTCGAGCGTCTTCAGGCCGAAGGGCAGCGCTTCCTTCACGAGTTCCGGGTCGTTGTCGGTCGTGTACCCTGAACTGCCCTCCGACAGGGCGTCCGCCATCGTCTTGACCGCCATCTTCCTGATCGAGCAGCCACTTGCGAACAGCACCGCGATCAGGGCGATGGCTACGCGCGGCCGGACAGTCATAAGGTGCATTCTCCAGAGGGAACTACCGAGGGCAGCCAGATAGGTTACACCGAGAAAGCCCCGCGCCGCATCCACTTTCGCCGTCGCTTCGGCCCCGTTGCATCGGTCGGAGCAGGGCTTCAGCCCTGCTGGCCTGCCTTGACCGCTTCCACGAACGCCACGATGTTCTCGAACGGGACCTCGGGTTCGACGATGTGAGTGGGCGCGAGGAACAGGCCACCCCCGCGGCCGGCCTTGTCGATGCGGGCACGGACCTCTGCCCGCACGTCCTCGGCGCTGCCGAACGGGAAGGTGGACTGCGTCCCGATGGTGCCCCAGAGCGACAGGCGATCCCCGTACTGAAACTTCAGCGCGGCGGGGTCCATGCACTCCGGCTGGACCGGGTTGAGGATGTCGATCCCGATCTCGATCAGGTCCGGGACGATGGCCGCGACGTTGCCGTCGCTGTGGTAGAAGAGCAGGACGTCCGGGCGCACCCGCCGCGCCGCCGCCGCCACGCGGGCCAGGCGAGGCTTGAGCCACGCGCGCCACATCCGGACGCTCATCAACATCCCGCGCTGCGTCCCCACGTCGTCGCCCAGGCAGATGACGTCGGCACCGAGTTCCGCGAACCGCGCCGCCTGCACCTCGCGCTTGGCCGTGATGCGGTCGAGGAGGCTTGCCGCGAACTCGCTGCCGTCGGCAAAGTCCATCAGCAACTGCTCCATGCTGCGCATGTACCAGGCGACTTCGAACACCGTGCAGTCGAGGGCGGCCATGACCGCGAGGCCCGCTCCCTGGATCTCCGCCAATCCGGCAGGGAAGCGCTTCGTACCGGTAGTCGGCGTCCACGTCCGGCAGCGGGTAGTCCATCGCGTCCTGGCGCGAAGACAGCCCGAGCATCGGGTAGATGAAACCCTCGAGGTGCGAGTGATGGCGCTCGCGGCTCGTGGTCGGCTGGTGTCCCACGCCCCACTCGTCCAGCCAGGTGCCGGGCGGCAGTTCCGAGTGGTAGGGCGAGAAGTCGGACGGCCGCCGGGTGGGCGAGATTCGCACGATCCTGGTGTCGGCCCCGAAGTAGTCGTCGGGGTTGTCCGCGCCCGTCCGCTCCCGAAAGTGATCCAGGAGCGGTTCCGAGAAGCCCCACGAGAAGTCGAACGGCGGGCGATCGGGCTGCCGTCGGCGCATGGCCAGCAGCACGCGTTCGCGGCCGGTCATCGGGAGGCCTCCGCCGACTGGGCCAGCAGCCGGCGCGCCAGGGTCACGGCGGCGGCCGCGTTGTCGGCGAACCCGTCGGCGCCGATGCTCTGGGCATACTGCGGCGTCAGGGGGGCGCCGCCGACCATCACGCGGACTCCCGGCCGCAGGCCGGCCGCGTCGAGGGCGGACGATCGCCTCCTTCATGGAGAGCATGGTGGTCGTCAGCAAGGCCGAGAGGCCGATGAGCTGAGCGCCGTCCCGCGCTGCCGCGACGAAGCGCTCGGGCGTGACGTCCGACCCGAGGTCCACCACGTCGAAGCCGCTTCCGCGGAGCATCGTCGCCACCAGGTTCTTCCCGATGTCGTGCAGATCGCCCTGCACCGTGCCGATCGCGATGCGGCCGGCGGCGCGCGACGCCGTTCCGGCGAGCAGCGGATCGAGGACGGCCATCGCGGCCTTCATGGCTCGGGCTGCCACGAGCAGCTCCGGCACGAAGAACTCGCCCGCCTCGAAGCGGCGCCCCGCCTCGTCCATGGCGGCGACCAGGCACCGTTGCAGGATGGCGTCGGCCGGCGTTCCGCGCTCCAGGAGCTGCCGCACCAGGCGCACCGCGGCCGCGCCGTCGCCCTCGACCACCGCGTTCCGCAGCTCGTTGTCGATCGACATTCTGCTTCTCAATTCTCAATTCTCAATTCGGAACGCTTCCCTTTCCAGTAGAAATAGACGGGAACACCGAGCGCGAGGAACGCCAGCCCCGCCCATGCCTGCGCCGGGCGCTGGACGAGCGTCATGCCGACGAACCACGCCGACATGGCGACGAAGAAGAGCGGCGTCAGGGGGTAGAGCGGCACCCGCGCCGTGCGCTCGGCATCGGGCCAGCGGCGCCGGAAGACGAACACGGCCGCCGCGGCCAGGCCGAAGAAGATCCAGTCGGTGAACACGACGTACGAGATCAGGTTCTCGAAGGTGCCCCAGAAGAGGATCAGTACCACCGCCCACAGCGACTGCGCGACGATGGCGAAGGCGGGGGTCTCGAAGCGGGGGTGCACCTCGGCCACCCGCCGGAAGAAGAGCCCGTCGTTCGCCATGGCAAAGTAGATGCGCGGGGCGGTCAGCGTGTAGATTCCCACGACCCCGAACGTCGAGATGAAGATGGCGAGTGAGATCAACGTGCCCCCTGTCGGACCGAGCACGCGGCTCACCGCGTCGGCCGCCACGCGGGGCGACACCGCAATTTCCTGCGGGGTCAGGAGGAACATGTAGGCGACGTTTACCGAGAGGTAGATCACGGTCACGGCGGCGGTGCCGATCACCATCGCGAGCGGGAGCGTCCGGCGCGCGTTCTTGATCTCGCCCGAGGCGTAAGTCGCGTGCTGCCAGCCTCCCGTGGACCAGAGGACGCCCACCATCGCGGCCGCCAGGGCTCCCCCGAGGCCGCCCGGCACTTCCGGGATCGCGGCCGCGAAGTCGGTCGTCTGCGCCGAGCCGAGCGCGAGGCCCACGACCACCAGGGCGAGGATCCCGCCGATCTTCAGGACCGTGAACACGTCGGAGAAGATCGCCCCCGCCTTGACGCCGACGACGTTGATGCCGGTCAGCAGGAGGAGGCCGCCGATGGCGACGAGCTTGGTCCCGGTGGCTCCGAGGGGGACGAAGTACCCGAAGTAGGTCGCGAAGGCGACGCTGAGCGCGCCGAGGCCGCCCGCGTTGCAGACGAGGAAGTAGGCCCAGCCGAAGAGGAAGCCGACGAGTCCGCCGTACGCCTCGGTCAGGTACACGTACTGGCCGCCCGCGCGCGGCATCAAGGCCGCGAGCTCGGAGAAGGTCAGCGCGCCGGCCATGGCCATCAGCCCGCCGGCAAGCCAGACGGACAGGATGAGCACGGGCGACGGCAGGGCGTGGGCGATGAGCGACGGGGTGAGGAAGATCCCCGAGCCAATTGTGCCGCCGATCGCAATCATCGTCATGTCGAACAGCGTCAGGCGCTGGCGCAGCTGGGCCATGGGCAGTCAGGGTACGACGGGCGGGCGGAAATGCAAAATGCAGAATGCAGAAGCCGCGAGGGAGGCGGAACCCCTGATCCCCGAACCCTGATCCCCGATCCCTACGCGACGTTCCGTGTTCCCATGACTTCCATCACGGGGCGGCGGTCTCCGTTGCAGCTGATGCGGCGGGGTGCGGGGAGGACGCGCAGCGCGAAGCCGAGAGATTCGTACAGTTCGAGGATGCGATCGGTCGCCTGGTTGACGAGGATGACGGGGCCGGGGTGGCGGGCGGCCCAGCGGGCGGCCCGGACCTGGTCGTCCCACCCGAATCCGCCGCGCGCGTAGGCCGTGAACGGAACGTCGTATGGGGGGTCGGCGTAGACGAAATCCTCCGGCTCGGCGGGAATGAGCTCGAAGTCGCCGGCGGTGAAGGTCCATTCCCCGAGAACCGGCGCGTAGGCGGAGAGGTCGCGGCGGTAGCGGATTCGATCGTAGCGCCCGAACGGGACGTTGAACTCGCCGCGGCTGTTGAAGCGGCAGAGCCCGTTGTAGCCGGTGCGATTCAGGTAGTAGAACAGCGAGGCCGCCTCGCGGGTGCGCTCGCCGCCCGCGGTCAACAACGCGTTGAACCGCTCGCGGTGACGGTAGAACGCGTTCTCGTCGTTCTCCAGCGGGATGTCGAGCGTGAGGCCGCTGGCGAGCCAGCGGTAGAAGTTGATCAGGTGCGGGTTGGCGTCGTTGAGGAGCGCGGCGCGGGGCCTGAGTCCCAACGTCACGGCGAGGCCGCCGCAGAAGGGCTCCACCAGCCTGCGGGCCTCGTGCGGCCGCCACAGCGCCTCGACATGCGGCAGCTGCCACCGTTTGCCGCCGGCCCACTTCAGAGGGGGAGCCGCGGCGGCGGTGTGATCCGCACCAAGCGCGGTTCGAGAGGTGGTGGGCGGGAGAACACCCCGCGCCGCTGGCGTCACCGGCCCTAGCCTCCCGATTCCGCGGAAGAGAGCGCCGCGCGGATGACGCCCTCGAGGTCAGCCGGCAGGCACGGCTTGGTCAGCACCTCGGTCGCGCCAGCCCGGCGCGCGCGATCGTGCTGCCCGGCGTCCGAGGTGCCGCT
The DNA here is from genome assembly GCA_963744445.1 of uncultured Acidobacteriota bacterium. Classification (GTDB taxonomy): domain Bacteria; phylum Acidobacteriota; class Vicinamibacteria; order Vicinamibacterales; family Fen-181; genus CAVUTP01. The sequence continues at coordinate 290,367 of CAVUTP010000001.1, read as the reverse complement.
CAGCACGATCAGCCCCGACAGGCCGGGACCGGCCGCCACCCGCAGCTCCCGGCACAGCTCGATGCCATCGACGTCGGGGAGAGTCAAATCCGTCACGATCACCGCGGGGGGGTGCGCCCGTGCAGCTGCCAGGGCCTCCGCGCCGGTCGTGGCCTGGTCCACGAGCAAACCCGAATCGCCGAGCGCGAAGGCGTACAGGGTCAGCGTGTCCCGGTCGTCGTCCACGATGAGCACTCGGGCACCTGCATTCATGCTCGGTCGCTCCTGATCCCGATTGGCCGGCGTGGCCGTGATTTCTACCGCTGGAACAGTATGGCTGAAGGGCAGCCCTCGATGTTAGCGGACCGGCGTTCCCCGGGCAACCACGGACAGCCTGCGGACAGTCTCAACAGGGCGAAGACGAGGTGCTGGAGGTGCCGGGGTGCCGAAGGTGCTGGAGGTGCTGTGCTTGGGTGCTGGACGTGCTGGGGGCGCCTCGGGTGCTGAGTGCTGGAGGTGCTGTGTTGGAGGAGCTGTGCTGGAAAGCTGTGGGCGGCCGCAGATGAGCGATTCGGATGAGCCCGAAGCGAACCATTTCCTCTCTGGGTCCGTCTTATGAAGCAAACGGGCCGCGGGCCCGCTTCACCGGAGGTCGGACAATGTCGTTGCTGAGCAAGATTTTCGGGGGCAAGGCGAGCGAGCCGGCAAAGCGCGTGCGGGTGTGCGTCGAGTGCGGGATGCCGGTCGAGAATCACAAGGACTGGTGCTCGATCCTCCGGGCGCGGCTGGCCCTCCAGGCGAAGAGGGCCGAAGCCACCAGCAACTGAACCCTGTCCCCGTCTGAACGCTCCGGCCGCCGTCAGGGCTCGCACCCGCGGCGGCCGGACCCATCGTTCAACGGCCCGCTCCGGCACTTCCAGCCTGCAGCACCTTCGGCACCTCCAGCACTATCTCTAGCGTGCAACCCTCCCGAGCGCCTCCTGCACGCGTTCCGGGGTCATCGGCATGCGGAAGAGGCGCGCGCCGCTGCCGTCGAAGATGGCGTTGGCGATGGCGGCGCCCACCGGGACGATGGCCGGCTCCCCTCCGCCTTGTGCCGGCACCTCGGGCGCGTCGATGATGACCGTCTCGAGCTTCGGCAGCGACGAGAAGCGCGGCAGCTCGTAACTGTCGAAGTTGCGGTCGAGGACCTCACCGCCCTTGAAGTGCACCTCCTCGGTGAGCGTGTACCCCAGGCCCATGGTCAGGCACCCCTCGATCTGCTGAAGAGCGCCCTCCGGGTTCACGACCACGCCCATATCCTGTGCGCACACCAGGCGGGTGACCTGCACCCGGCCCGTCTTCTTGTCCACTGCCACTTCGGCCACGACCGCGGCGTAGGTGCCGGCGTCGATGCCGCACGCGATCCCGACGCCGCGGCCGCTCGGTAGCGGCTTGGGCGTCCAGCCCGCCTTCTTGGCCACCGCGTTCACCACGCGGATCATCCGCTGGTCCGTGAGGTTCTTCAGCCGGAACTCCACCGGGTCCATCGCAGCCCGCGCGGCGAGCATGTCGATCTGCGACTCCCGCGCGAACGCGTTGGTGCTGGCGCCGGGTGCCCTCCAGGGGCCGACAGCGAAGGGGTGGAATCCAGCCGTCTGCCCTCCGCTCCAGCCGCCCCGGACCACCGTCCGGTGGTGGGGGATGTCGTAGAAGTGCGCGGCCCCCCGTTCGCCGGCCGCCACGACGTCGTAGTCCCAGAATGCGATGCGCTTCGACGCGTCGAGGCCGGACCTGATCTTGATCACCGCCGCCGGCCGGAAGGTGTCGTAGAAGAACTCCTCCTCCCGGCTCCACTGCACGCGCACCGGTCTGCCGGTGAGGACCGCCAGCCGCGCCGCCTCGACGCCCTGCCTGGAGGCCGACTTGCCGCCGAACCCGCCGCCCACGTACGCGGTGATGACGCGCACCTTCTCGGCCGGCAGCTTCAGGCCCTGCATCACCTGGTTCTTGAGCGAGAACGGCGTCTGCGTCCCGGCCCAGACCGTCACCTTGCCGCCCTCCACCGCCGCCACCGCGGCGTGCGGTTCCATGGGGGCGTGCGCCACGTAGCCGTCGAGCCATGTCTGCTCCAGGACCGCCGTGGCCGCCGCCTCGCCGCTCGCCAGCGTCCCGCCCTGCGCGGGGGTTTGAGGGGCCGGGGCGGCCTTCACCAGGTGCTCGAAGATCGTCTTGTCGTCAACCGGCGGGTCGTGCCGCGTGAACTCCGCCTTCACGGCGGCCAGCGCGCGATCGGCCTCGTCCCGGTGTTCGTGGAGCACCGCCACCATGTCGCCGTCGCGAACCACGCGAACGCCGGCCATCTTCTCGGCGGCGGAGGTATCCACCGACGCGAGCACGGCGCCGTGTGCCGGGGGACGCAGGATGCGCGCGTGCAGCGCGCCGCCCGGCGGGACGATGTCGCCGGCGAACTTTGCGCGCCCCGTCACCTTCTCGAGCGCGTCGCGACGCGGCGCCGAGGTCCCCACCACGCTGTAAGAGGCGAGCGGTTTGAGAGTGGGCTTCGTCCCGAGGTGGCGCTCGATGCGCTGGCCCTGCGTGAGCGCGGCGTAGCTCACCGACTTCTTCGGGTCGGCCCTGTCGCTGATCACGCCCGCCTTCACCGCCAGGCGTTCGGCAGGCACCTGGAGCCGCTCCGCCGCCATCAGCAGGAGGACCGCGCGCGCCTCGGCCGCCGCATCCTTGAGGACCGGGCCGAACTGCCGGATGCTGAGCGAACCGAAGGTGCCCATGTCCCACGGGCACAGGTCGGTGTCGCCGAGGATGATGTCCACCGATGTGAGCGGGACGTCCATCTCCTCCGCCAGCAGCTGTGCCAGCGAGGTAGAGACACCCTGGCCCATCTCGATCTTGCCCACCAGGCAGGTGACGCGGCCGTCCGCCTTCACGTGCAGGTAGGCGTTGAAGTCGGTGGGGTAGCCCTGGCGCCCGGCGGGCAGCCGGGCCGGCTCCTGCAGCGCTCCCGCGCGGTCCACGAAGAACAGCACGAACAGGCCGGCCGCGCCGCTGCGGAGGAAGTCGCGGCGGTCGACGGGGAAGGCCATCGGACCCTCGTCCACCAGCTCGTGGTCCTTATCGAGGTCGTGGGGATTCATCGTGCGCCCCCTTTCGACGACGCCGCGCTCTCGACCGCCCGCACGACGCGCTCGTGCGCGCCGCACCGGCACAGGTGCGAGTCGAGCTGGCGGACGATGTCGGCCCGCGTGGCCTTCGGGTTCTTCAGCAGCAGGGCGTAGGCCCCGAGGATCATGCCGGGCGTGCAGTAGCCGCACTGGAAGGCGTTGTGCGTGACGAAGGCCTGCTGGATGGGGTGCAGCCGGTCGTCCTTCGCCAGGCCCTCGATCGTCAGCACCTGCTTCCCCTCGACCTCGCCGACCGTCGTGCTGCACGACGTCACCGCCTGGTTGTTCACCAGCACGGTGCACGCGCCGCAGACCGCCTGGCCGCACCCGAACTTCGTCCCCGTGAGTCCAAGGTCGTCGCGCAGAACCCAGAGCAGCATGCGCCCGGGATCCACCGTGAGGCGTGTCGGCTTGCCGTTCAGCGTGAAGGACAGATCGCGCATCCGCAGCTCCTTTTGGATAGGCGGAGTCTACCCCTCGGAATGCAGAATGCACAATGCAGAATGTGGAATGCCGGAGGCGGGGACCGTTGCCTGGCGCTCGGAAGGGGCAGGCCTTCAGCCCTGCTCTTGTGGCAGACTGGTTCCGGCCCCCGTTCGTCTAAAGCGAGTGGAGGACGCGTCATGTACATCCCGCTCCTCGCTGCCGTGGTGGTCGCGGTGCCCGTGGGTGTTGCCGCCCAGGTGTCGAAAGTCCAACCCCCGGCCAGGCCTGGGCCTGCCGTCCAGTTGTCTCTGCCCTCGACGCCTCAGTCCGGCCCGTATTCGAAGCTCTTCTCCGGACAGTTGAAGGCCGAACCGGAGGGCGGGCAGTCGCGCATCATCCCGGAGCCCAAGCAGAACGAGCCGGTCGCCAAGAAGCCGCGCACGAAGGTGGTCTGCGGGATGACGCTCATCTTCGTGGACCCGGCGGAAGTCGACCCGAAGATGCCGAACCCGACGCCGAAGGGCGGGACGCGCTACACGATGCGCAATTTCCCGGCGCCGGCCTGCAGGGACAAGTAGTCAGTTCCGTTTGACATCCGCCCAGGCTCTCCGCTACCTTCCGAGCCGCGGCGCCGCTCCGGTTGGCCGTCGCCGCCGCTGACCCTGGCCGACGGACAACCGTTATGCCCGCACTTCATGCTCTTTCCGCGCCTCGCTTCAGTCCTGAACTCCACCCTGGTTTCCGACCGCTCGGCCTGGCGTTGAGAGGCCTGCGGGAGAAGGCCGCGGCCAGTGGCCGTCCCGCCCGGCTCTGCCTCGCGATCGAGCGCGGCGGCGGCGCCGTCTCCCGCTTCGACACGACATGCCTCCCGGCGGACCACCCGGAGGCGGGCCTGAATTTCGAGTACGCCGAGCGGATCGTGAAGTTCCTGCTCTGGTCGCGGGGCGGGTGGCGCGTGCTCGTGTCGGCGCCCGGTGGGGTCGCGGACCATTTGAAGGCGATCTACTCGGCGGACGGCGCCCGGGCGTTCGACCACGCCTTCATGAGCGGCGTTTACGGCCACCCCTTCACGGTGGAAGCGGTAGACGAGGCATCGCTGCCTGCCGCCGAGGAGAGCACCGTCGCGCTGGGCGGCCACCTCGAAGGCTGCCGGATCGGGTTCGACCTCGGCGCCAGCGACCGGAAGGTCTCGGCGGTCGTGGACGGCACGCCGATCTTCACCGAGGAGGTCGCGTGGGACCCGCGAGGCGCCACCGACCCGCAGTATCACTACGACGAGCTGATGAAGGCGCTGCGCTCGGCTGCAGCCCACCTGCCGCGGGTGGACGCGATCGGCGGTAGCTCGGCGGGCGTGTACATCGGCAACCGCCCGAGGGTCGGCTCGCTCTTCCGCGGCATCCCGAAGGATCTGTTCGAGGCGCGCACGGCCAACCTGTTCTTCGAGCTGCAGAAGGCCTGGGGCGGCGTGCCCTTCGACGTGGTGAACGACGGGGAAGTGACGGCGCTGGCCGGCGCGATGAGCCTCGAGGATCAGCCGGTGCTGGGGATCGCGCTCGGCTCCAGCCAGGCGGCGGGTTACGTCACGCCGGGCGGCGAGATCACGTCCTGGCTGAACGAGCTCGCGTTCGCTCCCGTGGATCTCGATCCCGACGGTCCCGTGGACGAGTGGAGCGGCGATCGCGGCGTGGGTGCGAACTACTTCAGCCAGCAGGCCGTGTTCCGCCTTGCGCCGATCGGCGGCATCCCGGTTGACGGCCGGCTGGGCCTCGCCGAGCGGCTCAAGACCGTGCAGGAGCGCCTGGAAGCCGGCGATCCGGCGGCGCGCCGCGTCTGGGATGCGATTGGCGTGTATCTCGGCTACGCGCTCGGCCTGTACGCGGAATTCTACGAGCTGAAGCACGTGCTGATCCTCGGGCGCGTGACGAGCGGGTCGGGCGGCGATTTGATCCTGTCGAGGGCGAAGGCAGTGCTCGCGGCCGAGTACCCGGATGTCGCAGCGCGGGCCCGCATCAACCTTCCGGACGAGAAGAGCCGCCGGGTGGGGCAGGCCGTCGCGGCAGCCAGCCTGCCGGCCGCGCGCCGAGCGCCCTGAGCCGCATCCGACCTGGGCCTGAGAATCCGTGAGCCTGAGCCTTGAGCCCTGGCCGTCTGAGAGGAACCCTATGCCCTGTCTTGTCATCGTCCTCTCGCTTGCGGCGCCGCGGCTGGTTGTCGTCCTGCTGTGGCTCCTCACCAACTGGTTCCAGGGCCTGTTCTCGACGATCCTCTGGCCGGTCATCGGCTTCATCTTCCTGCCCACCACGCTCCTCTGGTACACCGCGGTGCAGCACTGGTTCTCCGGCCAGTGGACCCTGTGGCCCATCGTCGGCCTCGTCATCGCGCTGTCGATCGATCTCTCGCCCGCCACCGGCCGAAGACGCAAGGACTGAGTCCTACGCGTCTTTCTTCCCGCGCCAGCGGCGCCAGAAGACGCCGATCACGGTGGCAATCGTGATCGGGAAGTAGAGGACGCCGAGGATGGCGACCGAGGTGGTGAGCGTGCGGCTGGCGAGCAGCGAGCTGGCCAGCGGCGAGAACGGGTTGTCGTCGACGAGGTAGGTCCAGGTGGCCGAGGAGTTCCCGAGGCCCGCGCGGGAGAGGTCGATCGCACCGTCTTCGACGGTCAGCCGCTCGAACGCCTCGACGGTCTCGTCGTCCACACGCTGCATCATCTCGTCGAAGGCGCCGATGATCTGGCGCTGGAACTCGGTGATCGGGTTCTTCCCGCCGTACCGCTGCAGGTGAATGCCCTCGCGGATGTCCTCGATCAGGGCGAGGTGTTCGGCCCAGGCGCGGTCGAGGGCATCGACTGCGATGCGCCGCTCGGCGCGGCGCACGGGCTCCTCGCCCGCCTGCGCGGCGAGCGTTTCGTAGTGTTCCGGTGTTGCTTCGCGGCAGACGCCCGGGTCCGCCTCGCCGCGGAGATACGCCTGCCGCCGCGCGTGGACCATCCTTCGCTGTTCGTCCACCATCTCCGAGTAGTTCCACAGCGTCTTCCGAATCTCGAAGTTCTGCCCCTCGATGATCCGCTGCGCGCGGGCGATCTCGCGCCGCACGAGGGGGTCGTCGACGGCGGTCTCCCGCGCTGCCGGCCAACGCGCCTTGGGAATCAGCTCCATCACCCCGTAGCGGCGTATCAGATCGTCCTCGAGGCTGATGAAGAACCGCGACGCGCCGGGATCGCCCTGGCGTCCGGCGCGGCCGCGCAGCTGATCGTCGATGCGCCGGCTCTCGTGACGGTTGGTGCCGATGACGTAGAGGCCGCCCAGGCCGGCCACCCGTTCGCGCGCCTCGGGATCGCCGGCGCCCAGCACGATGTCGGTGCCGCGTCCGGCCATGTTGGTGGAGATCGTGATCGCGCCGGGCGCGCCGGCGCGCGTCACGATTGACGCCTCGCGGGCGTCGTGGCGCGCGTTCAGCACCTCGCCGGCGACGCCGCGGGCGGCCAGCGCCGCGGCCAGGGCCTCGGATTCGGCGACACTGGCCGTGCCCACCAGGACGGGCCGCCCCGCCCCGTGAGCTGCCGCGATCTCCTGGATCAGCGCCGCTTCCTTCGCCGCCCGGTGCGTGAACACCACGTCGTCTGCGTCGTCTCGCCGGCACGGCCGGTTGGGCGGAAAGACGACGGTGGTCAGGCCGAAGAAGGCGTGGAACTCCTCCGCAGCCGCGACGGCCGTCGCCGTCATGCCGGCGACGCGTGGGTAGAGCCGCACGAAGTGCTGCACCGGGATTGAGCCGAGGATCCTCCCCTCGGGCCTGACCGCCACCCCTTCCTTCGCTTCCACCGCCGCCTGGATGCCGTGCGGCCAGCGGCGGTTGTCGGCCACCCGCCCCGTGAATTCGTCCACCAGCTCGATCCGGCCGTCGCGGACGATGTAGTCGCGGTCGCGGCGGAGGAGGACCTCCGCGTGGAGCGCCACGTGGAGGGCGCTGAGCAGCAGGTGCTGCTCGGGCGCCGACAGAGTGACGCCGAGCAGCCGGTCGGCGTGGCGGAAGCCGGCCTCGGTGAGGACGACCGTGCGCTGGTACTCGTCGGCGGCGAAGTCCACGCCGCGAGCGAGCTGCCGCACGACCTGGGCCAGCGCCGCCTGGTTCACCCCGAGGTCCGGCGCCGCCCCCGCGATCACCAACGGCACGCGCGCCTCGTCGACCAGGATGAAGTCCGCCTCGTCCACGATGACGTAGTGGAAGGGCCGCTGGACCAGGTCGGATGCGTTGGTCGCCGTGTGGTCGCGCAGGAAGTCGAAGCCGGCCTCCTTCGCGGTGAGGTACGTCACGTCGGAGGCGTAGGCCCGGCGGCGTGCGTCGCGGGCCAGACCCTGCGCGACAAACGAGGGCTCGACGCCGAAGAACCGGTAGAGCGGGCCCATCCAGGCGGCATCGCGTTCGGCGAGGTAGTCGTTGGCGGTGAAGACGTGCACGCCGCGGCCGGTGAGGGCGTTGAGGATGGCCGGGAGCACGGCAACGAGCGTCTTGCCCTCGCCCGTGGCAAGTTGCGCCAGGCGGCCGCGGTGCAGGGCGATGGCCGCCGCGACCTGCACGTCGAACGGCCGCAGGCCCAGGAGGCGGCGCGACGCCTCGCGGCCGACGGCGAAGACGTCGGGCAGCAGGTCGTCGGGCGGGCGGCCGGCGCGAGCCTCGTCGCGGGCCTGCACGGCGCGGGCGTGAAGGTCCGCGTCCGGGGCGTCCTCGAGCCCCGTGGCTGCCGTCTCGACGGCCCGCAGCCCCTCGACGTAGGGGGTGAGGTCGTGCTGGATGGGAATCCCGGCAAGGCGCACATACAGGTCACGGAGCCGGGACGGCATGAGGGGATGGTACCAGAATGCAGAATGCAAGATGCAGAAGGGCCTCGCCGGGAGGCTCGCGGCTGTCCACACGGCGCGGGGGCGGGCCGTGATAGACTCCGATTCCACTATCCTGCCCCCGCCGCCGGAGTGTCCTGCCTTAGAGGAGCAGCGTTCATGCGAAAGTGCCTCGTCCTAGCCGTCCTCATGGTTACCGCCTCGCTGGCGATCCGCGCGCAGATGCCAGCGCCGCAGCCGCTCAAGCTCGAAGACGTTCAGAAGGCCCTCAGCCTCGTCCAGACGCCGCAGCCCGTGCCCGAGAAATACAAGGCCGGGTTCGAGGCGATTACCGCCCGAGAGAACATGGCGATGCTTGGTTTCATCGCCTCCGACTGGATGGAAGGCCGCGATACCGCCTCCAAGGGCTACGCCCTGGCGGCGGACTACGCGGTGTCGCTGTTCAAGATGTGGGGTATCAAGCCGGCGGGCGACATGCCGCAGGCTGGCGGCTTCGGCATGATGGGCGGCGGGGGAGGCGGCCGCGGCGGCGCCCCGGCACTGCCCCGCGAGCGCTCGTACTTCCAGGAGATCACCTTCAAGGAGACGTCCGACGTCCAGAGCGCCATCACCGTGGAAACACGCAGCGGCGCATCCTCCAGGACGCGGACGTTCACGGCGGGCGTGGACTACCAGGCCGGGAGCGGCGCGGCGGAAACCGTTGCGGCGCCTGTCGTCTTCGTCGGATACGGCATCAGCGAGCCGGCGCTCGGGTTCGACGAGTTGAAGGGCCTCGACGTGAAGGGCAAGATCGTCATGCTCTTGACGGAAGCGCCCGGCAAGGACGATCCGAAGTCGCTGTTCCAGGCCAAGCCGGAGCTGAAGGACAAGTACTTCCCGGCCGGGCCGGTCGGGGGGCGCGGCGGCCAGGGCGGGCCTGCCCGGTTCAACAAGATTGCCGAGATCGCCAAGCTCGGGCCGGCGGCGATCGTCACCGTCGCGAACGGCGGAAAGGACACCGATGTCTACAACGCCCTGTCGATGGTGCGGCGTCCGAGCGACGAGCGCCCGATCATCAACCGGCCGCGCACGCGCCTGACGATCGCCGGTGACGGCGCGCCGGCCGGCGGCCCCGGCGGGGGCGGCATGTCGGTGGCGATCACGCGCGAGATCGCGAACGCGATCCTCGACGGGACCGGCCAGACGATCGACGGCCTGAAGGGCAAGATCGAGAGCTCGATGAAGCCGGCGTCGATGGAGATCCCCGGCGCGAAGCTGACCGTCGCCACCACCTCCAAAACCACGCTGGTCCGCGGCATGAACGTGATCGGCATGATCGAGGGTTCGGACCCGACGCTGAAGAGCGAGTACTTCGTGGTCGGCGGGCACTTCGACCACACCGGCCGCTGGGAGGACTACATCTACAACGGCGCCGACGACAACGGGTCGGGCTCGGTGGGCGTGCTGGCGATTGCCAAGGCCATGGCCGCCAACCCCGTGAAGCCGAAGCGGACCATCGTCTTCGCGCTGTGGACCGGCGAGGAAAAGGGCCTCTACGGCTCGCGCTACTACGTGCGCAATCCGCTGTTCCCGATCGAGAAGACCGTGGGCTACCTGAACTACGACATGATCAGCCGCGCGTTCGACGAGGCGAACCTGGCGCGCTCGACCCGCCAGTACAACGTGGCCGGCGCGGAGGAGACGGTGAAGAAGATCCGCGGCAATCGCTACGCGACGGTCAGCCTGACCGCGGGTACCGAGTTCGCGGCCCTCACCCGGGAGATGAACAAATACGTCGGCCTGGACCTGGCCCTGCGCGAGAGCCCGCTGGGCGTGGGCAGCGGCGGGTCCGACCATGCATCGTTCGCGTCGGTCAAGGTCCCGTTCGTCTACTACATGGCGGCGATGACCGCGGACTACCATCAGCCGACCGACAGCATCGAGAAGATTGACGCCGACCTTTTCACGAAGATCATCCAGATGGGCTACCTGACCGTGTTCGCCTATGCGGACAGGATTCAGCCGTAGGATTAGCCGGCAGCCGGCAGCTGGCAGCCCGCAGCGTGACAGCGTGATCCGCTGCAAGCTGACGGCGGCCCGCTGCCCGCTTCTCAGTCGCCATGCTCCTCCGCGCCCTCCTCGCCCGCCTCGCGGTCCTGCTGCTGGCGGCCCCCGCCGCGGCGCAACCTCCCGCGACCATTGCCGCTGCCTCCGACCTCCGGGTTGCCCTGGGCGACGTGATCACCGCGTACGGGCGTGAAACCGGTCTCCGCGTTCGCGTGACGTACGGGTCCTCGGGCGACATTGCCCGGCAGATCGAGCAGGGCGCGCCGTTCGAGCTGTTCCTGTCGGCCGACGAGTCGTTCGTCGCGCGCCTGGCTGCGAAGGGGCTGACCGTGGACGCGGGCGTGCTCTACGGGATCGGCCGGCTGGTAGCGTTTGCGCCGGCGGGCTCTCCCGTGCGGGTGGACGAGCGTTTGGCAGACATCGGCCGCGCCGCCGGAGACGGCCGCTTGCGCAAGCTGGCGATTGCCAACCCGGAACATGCGCCGTACGGCCGAGCGGCGCGCGAGGCGCTGGAGGCTTTGGGGCTGTGGCCTGCAGTCGAGCGCAAGCTGGTGTTCGGGGAGAACGTCTCCCAGGCCGCGCAGTTTGCCGCGAGCGGCTCGGCCGAGGCCGGCCTCTTCGCGCTGTCGCTGGCCACCTCGCCGGGCCTGGCCCAAGGGCCACTACGTCGTCCTTCCCGAGAACCTGCACCGGCCGCTGCGGCAGCGGATGGTGCTGCTGAAGCGGGGGGGCGGCGCCGCCGGCCGCTTCTACCATTTCCTGCAGCAGCCCGCGGCGCGGGCGATCCTGAAGCGCTACGGCTTCGCGGTTCCAACGAACTGACATGGACTGGACGTCCCTGCGGCTGTCGATCGTGCTCGCCCTCGCGACCAGCGCCATCCTGCTGCCGCTGGGAACCCTGGCGGCGCGCACGCTCGCCCGCACCCGCGTCCGCGGACGGTCCTTCGTGGAGGCCGCCCTGGCGCTGCCGCTCGTGCTGCCGCCGACCGTGCTGGGGTATTACCTGCTCGTCGGAATGGGCGCGGGCTCGCCGATCGGCGCGTTCTACGAGGCGGTGATGGGGCGGCCCCTCGCCTTCTCGTTTTCGGGGCTGGTGGTGGCCTCGGTGCTGTTCAACCTGCCGTTCGCCATCATCCCGATGCAGCGCGCCTTCGAGGCCATTCCCGAGGAGGTGCTGCAGGCCGCCCGCGTCTGCGGGATGGGCTCCTGGCGGTCGCTGGCGCACGTGGAGCTGCCCCTCGCATGGCCCGGCGTCGTGTCGGGTATGGTGATGACCGCCGCGCACACCCTGGGCGAGTTCGGCGTCGTGCTGATGGTGGGCGGGAGCATTCCCGGCGAGACGAAGACCGTGGCCATCGCCATCTACGACCGCGTGCAGGCCCTCGACATGCAGGGTGCCGGCGTGCTGTCGGCGCTGCTGCTCGGCGTGTCGCTGCTGGCCCTCGCGTTCACCGCGCGTCTCGGCCGCGGTTCGAGGGTGGTGGGATGACCGTCCTCGACGTGTCCATCGAGCAGGAGCGCCCGATCTCCCTGCGCGCGTCGCTCACGTGCGGGCGGGGCGAGCTCGTCGCGCTCGTCGGGCCGTCGGGCTCGGGCAAGTCCACGGTGTTGAAGACGATTGCGGGCCTGCTCACTGGCGCGACGGGCCACGTGCGGGTGGGCGGGCGCGAGTGGCTGAACACGGCGCGCGGGGTGGAGGTTCCGGCCCACGAGCGGAAGGTCGGGTTCGTCTTTCAGAGCTACGCGCTGTTCCCGCACATGACCGCCCTGCAGAACGTGATGGCGTCGGCGGAAGGGAACGCCGAGGCCCGGCGGCGCGTCGCGTCGGAGTGGCTGGGGCTGATGCGGATGTCGGGCCTCGAGGACCGTCGCCCGGCGCAGCTCTCGGGCGGCCAGCAGCAGCGCGTGGCGCTCGCCCGCGCGCTGGCCCGGGAGCCGGAAGTGCTCCTGCTCGACGAGCCCTTCTCGGCGGTTGATCAGATGACGCGCGACCGGCTGTACGAGGAACTGGCCGAGCTGCGCAAGCGACTCTCGATTCCCACCGTCTTCGTGACGCACTCCATCCCGGAAGCGCAAATGCTGGCGGACCGCATGGTGGTGCTCCACAGGGGCCGGACGCTGCAGTCGGGCACGCCCGACGAGGTGTTCCGCCGGCCGGTGGAGCCGGACGTCGCGCGGCTCCTGGGCCACAAGAACGTGCTGGAGGCGATGGTCGTCCGTTCGGACGCCGAAGGAATCCTCCTGGACTGGAAAGGTCTGCTCCTCCGCGCGGAGGGGCAGGCGGCGCCGGGACCGGCCACGTTCGTGATTCCCGCTTCCGACATCCGCATCGTGGTGCGAGCAGACGACCCCAGAGCGAACAGGTTCGACGGGACGATCACGGCGGTGACGCGGTTGGGCGGCCTGGCATCCATCCGCGTCGCGCTGCCCAACGGCGCGTGGATCGTGCTCACCGCCCCCACGCACATCGTTGAGGGCCGGGGCCTGAAGGAGAACGTCCCCATCCAGGTGGCGTTTGTCGTATCATCGGTCCACGTGATGCAGGCCCGGAGCGAGGAACTGGGGCCTGCCTCGCCGTAGCTCGCCCAAGGCGAGCGCAGGCGGGCGTCTGCACCTCTTCCTGTCCCCGCGGAGGCGAGCGATGTCCGACCTCGTCCTGGCCACCACCCGGCTGTCGTTTCCCTGGCAGACCTTCGATCCGTTCCTGGTCTGCGTCCACCATCGCGACGCGTACCCCGCGGGCAACGAGAGGATGGGTCCGGCAGCCTCCCTCCAGGGCCGGCGCATCGGCCAGGACTTCGAGGGGCAGGACGGCTGGCGGATGTACCACGGCTCCAGCGTCCCCGGCTTCCCCCAGCACCCGCACCGCGGCTTCGAAACGGTCACCGTGGTGCGCAGCGGCTACGTCGATCACTCCGACTCCCTCGGCGCGACGGCCAGGTACGGGGCCGGCGACGTGCAGTGGCTCACGGCCGGCGGCGGCATCCAGCACGCGGAGATGTTCCCCCTTCGCGACGCGCACGGGCCCAATCCCCTCGAGCTGTTCCAGATCTGGCTGAACCTGCCCCGCGACCGGAAGATGGTGTCGCCTTACTTCTCCATGTTCTGGCGAGACGCGGTGCCCGCCTGGCGGCTGGAGGACGAGGCCGGCCGGTCGGTGGAGGTCGTGGTAGTGGCGGGGCGTCTCGAAACCCTCGACCCGCCCGTGCCGCCGCCCGATTCCTGGGCCGCCGAACCCGACTCCGAGGTGGCGATCTGGACGGTTCGACTGTCGGCCGGCGCCGGATGGACGTTGCCCCGCACCGCGAGAGGCGTCGGGCGCACGCTCTACTTCTTCCAGGGCGAGACGCTGGAGGTGGGCGGCCGGTCCGTGCCTGCCGGCTCGCTGGTCCAGTTGCGCCCCGACGTGGACGCCAGCCTCGTGAACGGCCGCAAGGACGCCGACCTCCTGCTGCTGCAGGGCCGGCCCATCGGTGAGCCGGTGGTGCAGTACGGCCCGTTCGTGATGAACACCGACGAGGAAATCCAGCAGGCCTTCCTCGACTACCGGCGCACGCAGTTTGGCGGCTGGCCATGGCCCGCATCTGATCCCGTCCACCCCCGGGAAGAGGAGCCCTTCGCACTCCACCCGGACGGCAGGTTCGAGCGCGGACGGTGAGTAGAACGCGGCTCTGGTTGACGCAAGGCGAGGGGGCCGTAGTATCCTCGCCGGGCATGCCTAATGCCGTGAATGTCCTCTGCATTGGTGCGGGGTACGTCGGCGGCCCGACCATGGCCGTCATCGCCGACCGTTGCCCCCACGCCCGCGTCAACGTCGTCGATGTCAACGCCGCCCGCATTGCCGCCTGGAACAGCGACTCCCTGCCGATCTTCGAGCCCGGGCTGGACGAGGTGGTCAAGCGCGCCCGCGGCCGGAACCTCTTCTTTTCAACCGATATCGAGTGCGGCATCCGGGATGCCGACATCATCTTCGTTTCCGTGAACACGCCGACCAAGACCTTTGGCGAGGGCGCCGGCCGGGCTGCGGACCTGCAGTACCTGGGAGAAGACCGCGCGCCAGATCCTCGCGCACGCCAGCCGCGACAAGGTCGTGGTGGAGAAGTCCACCCTGCCCGTACGCACGGCCCAGGCGATGGATCGCATTCTCAATAGCAACGCGCGCGGCCTGCGCTTCGAGGTGGTGTCGAATCCCGAGTTCCTCGCAGAAGGGACGGCCATCCGGGACCTGTTACAGCCCGACCGAGTCTTGATTGGCTCGCACGAGACTCCGTCAGGCCTGCGCGCCCGGCAGGCCGTTGCGGATCTCTACGCCAGCTGGGTGCCCCGGGAGCGCATCATCCAGTCGAACCTCTGGAGCGCCGAGCTGTCGAAGCTGACCGCCAACGCGTTCCTCGCCCAGCGCATCTCGTCGATCAACTCGATCTCGGCGCTGTGCGAGGTGACCGAGGCAGACGTGGACGAGGTGGCGTATGCGATCGGCACGGACTCCCGCATCGGCCCGCGCTTCCTCAAGGCGAGTGTCGGCTTCGGCGGGTCGTGCTTCCACAAGGACATCCTGAACCTGGTCTACATCAGCCGAGTCGTACGGCCTCCACGAGGTGGCGCGCTACTGGGAGTCGGTGGTCCGGATGAACGACTGGCAGGAGAGCCGGTTCGTCCGCCGGATGCTCGCCAGCATGTTCAACACCGTCGCCGGAAAGCGGATTGCGCTCTTCGGGTTCGCGTTCAAGGCCAATACCGGCGACACGCGCGAGTCGGCGGCGCTGGCCGTGACCAGGCAACTGATGGCCGACCGCGCGCACGTCGTCATCACCGACCCCAAGGCGCTCGACAACGCGCGCATCGACACCCAGGGTCTCGACGGCCACATCGAGCTCGAGCCGGATCCTTACAAGGCGGCCGTGCGGCGCGCACGCGATTGCCGTGATGACGGAATGGGATCTGTACAAGACGCTGGACTACGAGCGGATCCTGGCGTCGATGGAGCGCCCGGCGTTCGTGTTCGACGGCCGCAACATCCTGGACCACCAGCGGCTGTTCGACCTGGGGTTCAACGTCTTCCCGATCGGGAAGACTCCGCTTCGGCACGCCTGATGTTCCAGGGGCAGGCACGCGCCTGCCCTCGTCACCCGAACGCCCGCTCGAGGGCCGCCTCCACCCGCTCGCATCGCCTCGATCCGGCCGTGCTTCTGGAGGCCCTTCTTCGGGCCAACGCCTCATCTGAAGCCTGCGCCCGCCTGCAGCACGGGGCGCGCCAGGGTCAACCGATGGGGCACCGGGCGTCCTTTTTCGTCCCGCTCAGCTTGCCACCGTCGTGCCGGCGGGTCACAATCTCATCACACATCCAAGTTCGTCTGTCCCGTCCGGGCATCCGCCCGGCCGGGCTTTGCGCCTCGTGCGGGGTGCGGCATGCAGCAGGGCACTTTTCTCGGTGGTCCTCTCCCTGAAGACGAGCCACCGTTCTGTGGCACGACCCACAGGCGGCCGGCGCTGGTCGCGCGGCCAGCGGGCCGTCGGGGCGGGCGCTGTCGCGGGCCTCCTCCTGGTGGCCTTCGTCATGGGGCTGCGAACGAACGCGGAGCGGGTCGACGCCGCGGCGCCGTCCGCTCCTTCCGCCGCGACGCTCGTGATCGAGACGCAACCGGACGGGTGGCACGTCTGGGACGGCGACGTGGACCGCGGTGTTACGCCGCTCAGCCTGACGCTCCCGCCGGGCCGCCGCGCGCTGTCCCTCCGGCGCGGGACGGCGACGCGCCAACTGCAGGTGGACCTCGTCGCCGGAAGCCGTTCGGTTCACCACCTCGAGCTGCTGTCCGCCGCCACTCCGATCGGTGACCTCCGTGTCGAGACCATTCCGGCCGGGGCGACCGTCGCGGTTGACGGTATCGGCCGCGGTGTGACGCCGGTGGACGTGCGGGACCTGAAGGCGGGCACACACGTGGTGACGCTGCTCAGCGGCGACCGCGTGATCAGCCAGAAGGTGGCCGTCACCGCCGGGACGTTGGCTCCCTGGTGGTGCCGCTGTCGGAGAAGGGAGCGCCGGCTGTCGGCTGGCTGGCGGTGAAGGCGGCGGCGGAACTCGAGATCTTCGAGGGCGACTCCCTGGTGGGGAGCAGCCGCAACCCGCGCCTGCTGTTCATGCCCGGCCGGCACACGCTGCGCCTCGTGAACCGCGAGTTCGGGGTGGAAGTCGAGAAGGTGGTGGACGTCCAGCCTGGAGTGTTCTCGACGCTGGCCGTGGCGCTGCCCACCGGTCGGGTCTCGCTCAACGCCATCCCCTGGGCGGAGGTCCTGATGGATGGCGTGAGGATTGGCGAGACGCCGATCGGCGAGCACGAGGCCTCGCTTGGCCCGCACGAACTGGTCTTCCGGCACCCGACACTCGGCGAGCAGCGGCGCAGCATCATGGTCTCGCTGACGAGGCCCGTGCGCCTCGGAGTGGACCTTCGGCAGTAGGCGAGGCAGGCGCAGACCCCAGGAGGCACCCGTGACCCTTGGCGCGACGCTTCGACACGCACGCGAGACCAAGGGGCTGACCTGCGACGACGTCGCACGCGCCACCCGCATCCCGCTGCGGATGATTGTCGCCATCGAGAAGGAGGACTGGGGGAAGTTGCCCGGAGGCATCTTCACGCGCGGCTATGTGAGGGCCTATGCCCGCGAGGTCGGGTTGGAGGGTGAGGCGCTCGTCGCGCAATACGAGGCCGAGCACGCACCGCCGCCGCCGCCGGTGGCGGAACCCGACGAACGGGATGCCGGTAACGCCTGGCACCTCACGATCCGATGGCCGCAGTGGAATCTCGCGGGCGTTGCACGCAGCGGGCTGGCCTGGCCTGCGCTCGCCGCCGGCCTGCTGCTCGGGCTCTACCTCTCGGCCGGGCGCGTGCCCGACGAGGACGGGTCCGGGCGATTCGGGTTCGCCCGAAGCCGGCCGCCCAGCAGCCGTCCAATTCACTGGGAGCCCGGGAGGAAGTCCCGGTGGGGACCGCGGCAACCTCCGCATCCGACCCCGGGCCGGGCGATATCCCACTCCCGCTGCCGGGGGTCGAGACCCCGCTCGCCGTGGACCTTGCGGTGACGCGGCCCTGCTGGCTCGCGGTAACCGTGGACGGGAGCCGGCAGATCTACCGCCTCGTGCACCCCGGCGAACGCGAGCGGCAGCAGGGCCGCGAGTTCGTCATTCGCGCGGGCGACGCCGGTGCCCTCCAGCTGTCGTTCGACGGGGAGGCTGCGAAACCGCTCGGGGCTTCCGGCGAGGTGATCACCGTCCGCGTCACGCGCGACAACTACCGGGCGCTGCTGCAGGCCTCGCCGGCGTTGTTCTAGTCCCAGTACTCGCTTCGCTCGACGACGAACGAAACACGAAGATCAGAGAACACGAAGACCAACGGCTTTGTGGCCGTTCTTCGTGGTTATGACAAGCCAATGTCCGTCAACGGGGGGTGAGTTCCGGCCCGGTCCGGGCCCTCGCCCCGGCGCCCTCAGCGTGGCCCCCTCACGTCGTCGCCTCCCGGCGCCCCTGCTCGATGACCTCCCGGTGCTTCCGTATCCACCGCATGAACAGGATGGCGCGGTCCTGCGCCATGAAGACGCCCGTCCCGGTGTCGTCGATCGGGACCGGAAACTCGAAGCCGCACTCGGTGGCGTACCACAGTTCGCGGTCACGGTAATACCGGAAGCGCACCTTCTGGTTGTTGTTCACCATCTCCTTTAGCGTCCGCATACGATCTTCCTTCCTTCGTCCCGAGAGAAATCCCTGTCCGGCTGTGCCCGGTGAAGTGAATGGAAACAGGGGCACGAGGCCCAGGCGGCTCGGGACGGTTACGGCAGGCGCGCAGGGGGGAGCTGGTCTCCGCCCGGCGGCGGCAGACGACACCGTCAAGCCGCCACGCGGTCCAGGAAGTGGTCGGGCCGCACCACGGGCGTGTTCGGCGAAGCCACGCGAATCGTCGTGCGAGAGATGGCAGGGCGGATCATGAATAGCGGCCTCCGACGTCCGAGACCTGCTTTCATCATACCGCGGCTCAACGGGGTTCGGGCGGGCAGCCTGGCTCGGGCCGAGCGGTCAGAGGTCAGTGGTCGGTCGAAGACGCATGACGGCACCGGCCACTGACCACTGATAGGCAACCGTCGTCTACTGGCACACCGATGCCAGCCTCTTCTAGCGGCGGCGAAGGGCGAGCAGCGTGATGTCGTCTTCCTGGGCGGCGGTCGCCTCGAAGCTTCGGAGACTGCGGAACAGGTGTGCGACGAGTTGCCCAGCGCTTGCGCCCGAGCGCGCGCTCTCCTGCGCCGTCCGCTCCCACCGGGCCTCCCCGAACTGCTCTCCGTCGGGGCTCCGCGCGTCCGTCGCGCCGTCCGTGTACATCAGCAGGGTGTCGCCGGGGAACAAAGCGATTGTCTCTTCGCGGTAGGGGACATCCTCCACGACGCCGAGAGCGGGCCCCCCCGCGGCGGCGCAGATCTCGGTCCGCCCGTCGGCTCTCAGCAGCAGCGGCCGGTTGTGCCCGGCGTTGCAGACGTGCAGGATTCCCGATCCGGGGTCCATCCACCCGGCGAACGCGGTGACGAACATGGCGCGATCGTTCTCGCGCGCGAGCTCCCGGTTCATCCGGGCCAGTGTATCGGCTGCCGATTCGTCCCCGTGCCTGACCGCCCGAAAGAGGGTTTTCGCAACCGCCATGAACAGCGCCGCGGAGACGCCCTTCCCGGAGACGTCGCCGATGATGAACCAGAGCCGGTCGCCCTCCTGCAGCACGTCGTAGAAATCGCCGCCGACCGACCGGGCAGGCTTGAGCGCGGCCGCGATCTCGACGCCCTCGCATTCCGGAAACCGCCGGGGCAGCATGGCCATCTGGATCTGGTGGGCCAGCGTCAGCTCGCGCTCGAGCACCCGCCGCTCGGCAGCCTCCTCCATCAGGGCCACGTTGCGGACGCGCAGCGCCGCGGCGGAGGCGAGCGACTGGAGCAGGTCCAGATCCGCTTCCGTGAACCGGCGAACGCGGAGGCGCGAGTAGACCGCGATCATGCCCAGGCAGTCATCCGCATCCGCGATAGGGGCCGCGGCGATGCTGCGCACGCCAGCTGCCACCATGCTCTGGGCTTCGGCAAAGCGCTCGTCCAGCAGCGCATCCACGACGAGCGCCGGGGTCCGCTTCCGGATCACCTCGTCTACCAGACGCTTGGAGGCAATCAGTTCCCCTTTTGCCCCCGGAAGCCGGCGCGACGCGGCATGCCGCAGGCTGCCGTCCGCGCCCTGGAGCACGATGACGCCCTCCTCCGGCCCAAGCGCGGCAAAGACGCGGTCCATGATGAGGTCGAGCAGGTCGGCCAGGGTGATCGGGGTGGCGAGGGCGCGGTGGACGTCGTTGAGGATTCGCAGGCGGCCGGCATCCGCCGAATCCCCCGCTCCCGATCGGAGCCCGATGGCGCCGGCTGGGCGGGCGCCGTCGAGGCCGGCGGGTTTGCCGGCTGGGCGACCGGTGCAGCTGCCGGCGCGGTGGACGACACCGTCACCTTCGTCTCACCGAGGGTCACCACGTCGCCGGCCTCGAGCCGCGTCGGTTGCGAACAGGGGCGCCCATTCACGTTCGTGCCGTTGCGCGACTCGAGATCCTCCACCCACCACGCGCCGTCTCGCAGAGTGAAGCGGGCGTGGCGCCGGGACATGCTCTGGTCGTCCACCGGCACGTCGGCCACGGTGGACCGTCCGACGACAATCGAGTCGCCCGCGGGCTGCAGGTCGAACGGCGGGCGGCCGGGCGGTGCGAGGAGGAGGTTCAGGCCGTTCATACGCCCGACGCCAGGCGCGCCATCGCCGCCGGGCAGCTCGCATCGATGGTGAACAGCGGCAGGAAGCCGGCCAGCTCGAACACCTGGCGCACCGGTCCGGTCAGCGCGCAGAGCGCCCACGCCCCCTTCGCTTCCTTGACGCGCCGTGCCGCGACGAGCAGCACCCGCAGTCCGGCGCTGCTGATGTAGTCCACGCCGCCGAAGTCCACGATCAGGCGCCGGTGCCCGCCTTCGACGGCGCCGAGCAGCGCCTTCTCGAGCGAAGGAGCGGTGGTACTGTCCACGCGGCCGCTCGGCGCCAGGACCAGGACCTCGTTCTCGACGCGTTCGCTGATCACCATCCTCGATCCCCCTCCACGGTGGGTCACAACCAAGAAGGCCACGAGGCTCACGAAGGCACTTCGTGTCCGTCGTATCTTCGTGGTTTCATCCGTCTTCAGGTCACGTCTGTCCTGCACGTGACCGTCAAGGCGTTCCTACCCTCCCGTCGCTCGTAGCGCACCGTGTCGGTGAGCGAGCGGACCAGCGTGATCCCCAGGCCGCCGGGCGTGCGTTCCTCCAACGGCGCTTCGGTGCGCGGCTCCGGCTGCAGGAGCGGGTCGAACGGGGGGCCGTCGTCGATGACGGTGGCGCTGATTGAGGCCGGAACGACATTGAATTCGACGTCGATCTCCCCGGCCGCGCGTCCCGCGTACGCATAACGGACGACGTTCGACAGGAGCTCGTCCAGGACGACGTGGAGCTTCCAGGCGGGACCGGCGGGAACGCCGTGCTCCGCACAGAAACGGTCGAACGCCTGCGCGGCCAGCCGGAGGCCCTCGTCGCAACCCGGTACTCGCAGTGCCAGGCGATGCATGCGCGGTGACGCGATCATACCACCTCGTCCCGGGCGCGACTCCGGGCGGCCCGAGGGAGTGTGCTATAAGATCCAGACCAACTTTCACAACAGCGGGCGTGTATTGCATGGTGGACCCTGACGAGCGCGAGTTCGTGGCCAGGTGCCTTCGCGGGGACACAACCGGCTTCGAGCCGATCGTGGAACGGTACAACCGGGTGCTGTTCAGCGTCGCGCTCCGCATGCTCGGGGATTTCGAGGATGCCCGCGACGCGACGCAGAACGCCTTCGTCAAGGCGTTCGAGCACCTGGATTCGTACGACCCGGAGCGTAAGCTGTTCAGCTGGCTCTACCGGATCCTGGTGAACGAGTGCTCGAACCTCCGGCGGGCCCGGCGGCCCGACGAGCCGCTCGACGAGCGGGAGGCGGCCGGGAGCGGCCCGTTCGAGGCGGCGGCGGCCAGCGAGCAGCGCGACCGATTGCAGGCGGCGCTTGGGGAGTTGCCGTTCGATTACCGGCAGGTCGTCGTCTTGCGGCACTTCGCCGACCTCTCGTACGCAGAGATTGCCGAGGTGCTCGGCATTCCGGAGAAGACGGTGAAATCGCGGTTGTTCACGGCCCGGCAGCGGCTTGCGGGGCTGTTGCTGGCCGGAGGCGATATTCGATGAGTGATCACGATCGCCTGGATCAGACGCGGCGGGCGGGCCCCGGCGCGGCAGACCGAGACCGGAACGACCAGCTGCCGGCCAAGGGGGATCCCCAGGACGCCGGGGAGTTGGCCGACGTGGACCGGGTGCTGGCCGAGTGCCGGCCGGTCGAGCCCCCTCCCGGCTTTGCCGCGTCGATCATGCGCCGGGTGGAGGGCGCGTCAGAGCAGCTGCCGCGCTGGCGGCGATGGCATCGGGCGCGGCGGGCACGCCGCTTCACCGACTTCTCCACGGCCGGCGGCGTAGTTCCGGGACAGCTCCCCCTGCAGGGGGGCAACCGCACCTCAACACGGTGGCATGGAGGACGACCCGTGGCCAAGAAGATCATGTGGGGAGTCGCAAGCGTGGCGGTGGTGGCTATTGCCGTGATGTGGTTCACCGGCTACCCGCCGGTCAACCAGGGCGCGGAGGGCACGATCGGGGCGGCCAAGCGCGCGCAAGCGCAGCAGATGAGCGACAAGGACGTCGTCCTCGGCAACGCCGATGCGCAGGCCTTCATGCAGAGCGACACGTTCGACCGCCTGTTGAGGGACCCGAACGCGGTGAAGCTGCTGAACCAGGCGGCCATGCGCGAGGCGTTGGCGACCGCCTCGTTCGCGGCCCTGCTCAAGGAGGCGAGCGCGCGCGAGGCAATGGCGCAGCGCGAGGTCCAGGCGGTGCTGCAGGACTCGGCCGTGCGAACCGCGCTCCAGGAG
This sequence comes from uncultured Acidobacteriota bacterium, assembly GCA_963744445.1. Lineage (GTDB taxonomy): Bacteria > Acidobacteriota > Vicinamibacteria > Vicinamibacterales > Fen-181 > CAVUTP01. Next base: position 267,885 of record CAVUTP010000001.1, on the reverse strand, counting down.
AGCAGTTTGCGTAGCGCGCTGAGCGAGTCCGCGGTGCGCCAGTTGATGGCCCAGTGGTCGTCTGCGCGGCTCGCGGAGGCCCGGGCGGCGAGCGCGAAGGAGGCGGCCGCGCGCGAGGCTGGCGCGATGGCTGCCTTCCAGGACGCCAACATCCGCGCGTTCATGCAGAGCGCGGCGTTCCAGCAGCTGCTGGCGCAGGCGAGCGACGCTGCCATGAAGCAGGCGGCCGTCCGGGGCGCGGCGGCGAGGGAGGCCAACGCGAAGGGCGACGTGACCGCCCGGGTCTCGACGGCGCTGATGAACCAGGCCGCGATGCAGATCAAGCTCACCGATACGAACGCGATCGCCGCGATGAAGTCCGCCGGGTTCCAGGCGCTGCTGGCCGCTCCGGGCATGGCGGCGGCGCTGGCCGACGCGAAGTCGCACGCGGCGTTTGCCAGCCCGGCGTTCCTCGACGCGATGGCGAACGCGAAGGTGCAGGCCGCGCTGGTGCAGCCGGGAGTCATGGCGGTCCTGGCGCGCGAGCAGATGGCTGCCATGGTGCAGAGCCAGGCGTTCGCTGCGGCGGTCGCCGACGCCGGGTTTGCCGCCATGCTCGCGAACAACCAGGTGATGGCCGCGGTGAGCAACCGGCAGTTCGAGGCAGCGATGCAGTCGCCGGCGATGGTCGCGGCCCTCTCCGCGAACGGTTTCGCGGCGGCGGCCCGCAGCCAGTCCTTCGCGCGCAGCGTGGAAGCCGCGGCGGTTGAAGCCAGAGAACGTTAGCCGTTTGTGCTCTCGCTCCGGCACGCGGCAAGACAAGATCACGAACGCGGTCCTGCCTCACGGCGGGGCCGCGTTCGTGTGTCTGCGTGCCGGCGCTTCAGGGGGAGCGATGGGCGGTTACACAAGAAGAGCGGGCAGCCGTGCCCTCACCATCCTCGTCCGTGCGGCGCTGGCGCTTGCCTGCAGCGCTGGCGCGGTGCGGGCACAGCTGGCCGAGGTCGATACCGGCCTCCTCCGGCTCGTGTACTTCGACGGCACCGAAACTTACCTCGTCCCGCACGCCGCCCGCACCTTCTTCAATTCACTGGCCTTCCAGCAGCGGATCTTCGGCTTCGACCCGGCCCAACCGGTCACCGTGCTGCTCGTCGATTTCGCCGACAGCGGCAACGCGGGCGCCTCGGTCGTTCCGCGCAACGCGCTGACCGTCCAAATCGCGCCCATCCACTTCGCCTTCGAGACGATCGCCGCCAACGAGCGGCTGAACACGCTCATGAACCACGAGCTGGTCCACGTGGCGACGATGGACCAAGCCACGGGAGCGGACCGCTTGTTCAGGCGCGTGTTCTTCGGGAAGGTGAACCCCGTGGCCGAACAGCCGGAGTCGGTCCTCTACTACTACCTCACGGCGCCGCGCGATCCGCCGCGCCGCGCTGGTACCTCGAGGGCATCGCGGTGTTCGCCGACACGTGGATGGCCGGCGGGATGGGGCGCGCGCAGGGCGGCTACGACGAGATGGTGTTCCGGGGCATGGTGCGGGACGGGGCTCGCTTCTACGACCCGCTCGGCCTGGTGTCCGAAGGCACCAAGATCGACTTCCAGACGCAGGTCAACTCCTATCTCTACGGGACGCGCTTCTTCACGTGGCTGGCACTGACGTACTCGCCTGAGAAGGTGGTCGAATGGGCCTCGCGCGCCCGCGGCAGCCGTGCGTACTACGCCTCGCAGTTCCGCCACGTCTTCGGTATGCGGCTGGAAGACGCGTGGGCCAGCTGGGTGGCCTGGGAGCGGGTCTTCCAGGAGGAGAACCTGGCGGCGATCCGGAAGTACCCGGTCACGGCGGTCAAGGACATCTCGCGACGGGCGCTCGGCTCGGTGTCGCGCGCATTCGTCGATCCGTCGCAGCGGCACGCTTGTACGCCGCGCTCAACTATCCCGGCGCAGTGGCGCACGTGGCCGCGATCTCCCTGGAGTCCGGCGCAATCCGGCACCTGGTGGACATCAAGGGCCCCACCCTGTACCTGGTGACCTCTCTCGCGTGGGACCCGGTCCGGCGCACGCTCTTCTACACCACCGACAACAACGCCTACCGCGACATCGTCTCGCTCGACCCGGCCACCGGCCGCACCCGCGTGCTGTTGAAGGACAGCCGCATTGGCGATCTCGTCTACGACGGGACGGCGGACGCGCTGTGGGGAATCCGGCACCTCAACGGGCTCTGCACGCTCGTGAGGATCCCGTATCCCTACACGGAGTGGCAGCAGGTGCGGACCTTCCCGTACGGCACGATCGTCTACGATCTCGACGTCTCGCCGGACGGCCGCTACCTGGCGGCCTCGTTCGGGGAGATCAGCGGGAAGCAGAACGTCCGGGTCCTCGCCGTCGACGGCTTGCGGCGCCGAGACGCTCACCCCGTGGCCGACTTCGACTTCGGGCCCTCGGTGCCGTCGAACTTCGTGTTCTCGCCGGATGGCCGCTTTCTCTTCGGCAGCAGCTACTACACCGGCGCGTCGAACATCTTCCGCTTCGAAATCGCCACCAGGAAGGTGGAGGCGGTCACGAACGCCGAGACCGGGTTCGTCCGGCCGGTCCCGGTCGGGGGGGACGAACCTGATCGTCTTTCGCTACACCGGCGAGGGCTTCGTGCCGACCCGCATCGTCGCCACGCCGCTGGACGACGTCAGCGCGATTACCTTCCTGGGGGAGCGGGTGTTCGAGAAGCACCCGCAGCTGAAGTCGTGGATGCTCGGCTCGCCGGCCGCCATCCCGTACGACACGATGCCGAAGCGGGAGCGCCCGTACCGGCTGGCCGGCCGCCTCGGCCTCGAGTCGGCGTATCCCATCGTGCAGGGATACAAGGACACCGCGGCCGCCGGCTACCGTGTCACGCTCTCCGACCCGCTCCAGCTCAACAGGCTCATCCTGTCGGCGACCTACTCGCCGGCGCGGCGACATCGCCGGCCGCGAGCGCCGCACCTGCGGGCCGAGTACCAGCGATACGACTGGCGCGCCCGGGCGGTCGCTGAACGACGCCGACTTCTACGATCTCTTCGGGCCGACGCAAGACCGGCCGCAAGGGCTACCAGGTCTCCGTGGGTCACCACAAGACGCTCGTCTTCGACGAGCCGCGCCGCGTGGAGCTCGACGTCGACGGCGCGCTTCTCCGGGAACCTCGACCGCCTGCCGGAGTATCAGAACGTCGCCGTCGGCGTGACGCGGCTCTTCACGCTGACCGCCAGGCTCGCGGGCACCGACGTGCGCGGCTCGCTCGGCAAGGTGGACGATGAGAAGGGGGCACGGTGGGGGCTGGTCGGGCGCGGCGACTACGTGAACGGGACCTTCATCCCGAAGCTCCACGGCACCTTCGACCTCGGCTTCGCCCTGCCGATGGGCCACTCCTCCGTCTGGTGGCGCAGCGCCGCCGGCTTCTCGACGGGCGACCCGGACGATCCGTTCGCGAACTTCTACTTCGGCGGCTTCGGCAACAACTACGTCGATCACCGCGACGAGCAGCGCTACCGCATGTACTACGCGTTCCCCGGGGTGGAGTTCAACGAGATCCCCGGCCGCAACTTCGTCAAGGGGATCCTCGAGTGGGCCCTGCCGCCGATTCGCTTCTCTCGCGCTTGGGACGCCGGGCTTCCACCTCACCTGGGCGCGGCCGGCCGTCTTCGTCACCGGCCTGGCCACGGACCTCGACAGCGCGTCGCGGCGGCACGGGTATGCGAACATTGGGGGGCAACTCGATTTCCGCTTCACGCTGCTCTCGAACGCTCGACCTGACGCTGTCGGCCGGCGTCGCCGTGGCTCGCGACCCGGACGGGGGCTCAGGGCGCGAATGGATGCTCTCGCTGAAGGTGCTGAGGTAGATTGAACATCGCGGCCGCCCTGTCGCCCGTCCTGGCCTTCCTCGCGGTCCTCGTCCTGCTCGACAGCTTCAAGCTGGTTGCCGTACGGGCGGCCGGGCTCGCGATCGCGGCCGGCGGGGCCGCGGCGCTGGCGTCCTCCGCGGCCAATCCCTGGCTGCTCGACCATCTCGGCTGGTCCTATTCCGCCTTCTCGCGTTACGTGGCGCCGGTGGTCGAGGAGACCGCCAAGGCGCTGATGGTCCTGATCCTCGCAAGACGGGCCCGCGTCGGATTCCTGGTGGACGCGGCCATCATCGGCTTCGCCGTGGGCACGGGGTTCGGCCTCGTGGAGAACGTGGACTACCTTCGGGGGCTGGAGGACCCCCGCCTGGTGGTCTGGGTGGTGCGGGGCCTGGGGACGGCGATGCTGCACGGCGGGACCACGGCGATCTTCGCGATCCTGCTGAAGCGAGTCGGAGACCTGTACCCGCAGCACGCGCTCACGGCCTGGCTTCCGGGGTGGGCCGTTGCCGTTGCCATTCACTCTGCCTTCAACCACTTCCTTCTGCCACCCCTGATCTCGACGGCGGTCCTCATGGTGCTGCTGCCCGTGCTGCTGCAGGTCGTCTTCGCAAGAAGCGAGGCTGCAACCCGGGAGTGGGTCAGCGCGGGTCTCGACCTCGATGTGGAGCTGCTGAACCTGCTGCTCTCCGACCAGTTCTCCTCGACCCGGCTCGGCAGGTACCTCCAGGAGTTGCGGTCGCGCTTCCCGGGTCCCGTGGTTGCGGACATGTTCTGCCTGCTGCGGCTCGAGATCGAGCTGGGGATCAGGGCCAAGGGGATGCTGATGGCGCGCGAGGCGGGCCTCTCCGTGCCGGTGGACGAGACGGTCCTGGCCCAGATCGACGAGCTCGCCTACCTGCGCCGCTCGATTGGCCGCACGGGTCTCGTGGCGCTCCGCCCGCTCCAGATGACGAACTACCGCGACGAGTGGCACCGCTATCTCCTCGAACAGGCGGCTGCAGCCCGACGCCGCCCGTAGACCCCACCAACTTCCTGCAGCTGTGCCGTGTATTTAGGTGTGGGCCGACCGCTCAACCATGAGAACCCATACCCGTTCGTCCGGTCTGACCGCGCGTTTCTTCATCGTGTGCCTGGTGGCCGTCCTGCCGCTGATCGGCACGGCCCTCTGGAACACGAGACTCGTACGCAACAACGAGCTGGCGTCGGCGAGGGCGGAAGCGCTGCGGGTGGCGCGCCAGGCGGCATTCCTGCACCAGCACGTGGTGGACGGCTCGGGACGGGTGCTGCTCAACCTGGCTCGCGCGCCGCGGCCGCTGCTGGCCGACTGGTGGGCGAACCCCGGTATGCTGACGGCGGTCTCCGGCGCTCACGGCGCCTACACGCGAATCGGGGTGGCCGGCCACGAGGGACAGGTGCTGGCATTCGCGAGGCCAGAGCCTCGGTGGGCGGACGTCGCCAATCGCGGGTTCTTCCGGCGCGCCCTCGCGGCGCGCGACCTCGCCGGAGCCGAGTTCGAATCGGATCCCTCAACCGGGGAGACCCACGTCATGCTCGCCTACCCGGTGCTCGGCGGCGGCGGGGAAGTGGACTACGTGCTGTTCGCCGTGGTGGATTTCGGCTGGTTCAAGGAGTTCGCGGCGGCGGCGGGGCTGCCGGCCGGCAGCCGAGTGGCCGTTCTCGACGAGGCCGGGACGGTGGTCGCTGATGAATCGGGCACCCGGGGCGTGCGGCGCACGAAGCTGCCCGGTCACCTGACGCCCGCCCTCCTGGCCGGTCGCCCCGAGACGGGCGTCGCGGCGGTGTCGGACGACGGGTCGCAGGTCTTCGCGCTCCAGCGGCTACGGGCGTCGCGCAGCTCCCGGCCGATGTACGTCGCCGTGAGCATGCCCGCGCCGACGCCTCACGCCGATTCGGCCCTGCTCCTCACGCTCGCAAGCCTGGCGACGGCATCGGTCTTCATGCTCGTCGCCATCCGTTTCGGCATCGACTTCACCCTGGCCCGTCCCATGCGGTCGCTGACGGCTGCCGCACTGCGGTTGGGCCGCGGCGACCTGGGCGCCCGCGCTGGCGCGGCGGGCGGGCCCGAGGAACTTCAGAGGCTGGCTTCCGCCTTCGATCAGATGGCAGGCGCGATCGAGCGCCGCGACCGGGTCATCCGCCGTGACAAGGAGCTGCTGGCCGATCGGGAGCGCGGGCTGCGAATGATGCTGGACGAGATCGAGCGGCGGGTCATCCAGCGCACCGCCGAACTGCTGAAGGCCAACAAGGCGCTGCAGGGCGAGATCGGCGACCGCATTCGCGTGGAGGAGACCCTCCGGACGTTCTCACGCGCGATCGAGCAGACGGGCGACAGCGTGTTCGTCACGGACGCGAACGGGGTGATCGAGTACGTCAATCCGGCGTTCGAACGCCAGACCGGCTACTCGCCGGATGAAGTGGTGGGGCACACGCCCCGCGTGCTGAAGTCGGGCGTGCACGACCAGCAGGTACTACGAGGGGATGTGGCAGAACCTCCTCAACGGCGACGTCACGCGTGCGGTCCTCGTGAACAGGCGGAAGGACGGGCGGCTCTACGACGAGATGCAGACGATCTCCCCGATCCGCGATCCGGACGGGAAGATCACGCACTTCGTCTCGACGGGACGCGACATCACGAGCCACCGCCGCCAGGACGAGGCGATGCGGCGCCTGACCGAGCAACTGGAGCAGGAGGCGTCGCGCATCGCCGGCGCGCTGCACGACGAGGTCGGTCAGTTCCTCACCGTCGCGCACACGACCCTCGCCCGGGTCGCCCTGGGCCTGCCGCCGCAGTCCCGGGCGGCGCTGCAGGAAGTGCGGGAGAATCTGGACCGGGTGGAGGAACAGCTGCGGAGGCTGTCACACGAGCTGCGGCCGCGAATCCTGGACGATCTCGGGCTGACGGCGGCCGTCCGCTTCGTAGCCGAAGGCGTGTCGAAGCGAAGCGGACTTTCGGTTGACGTGCAGTCTCCGATCGAGGGCCGCTTCCCCTCCCTCATCGAGACGGCCGTCTACCGGCTGGTGCAGGAGGGCCTGACCAACGCCACCAGGCACGCTCGCGCCACCCACGCGTCGGTCGTCCTCACGGCGGGGGCCGGCGCCGTGCGCTGCGTGGTCCGGGACAATGGCGCCGGCTTCGACGTGGAGGAGGTGCTGTCGCGTCGCGGGAGCCCGAGCCTGGGCCTGGTGGGGCTGCAGGACCGCATCACGGCCGTGGGCGGCGTCCTCAAGATCCACTCCACTCCCGGCGACGGGACGGAGTTGGTGGCAACCATTCCGTTCGAAAGCTGAACGCAACCCGCCGGTGTGCATCCGGCGCCGCCGGGTTTTTCCCCTGATGCGGCGCCGGAAACCCCGCCTGCCTTGTGCCGGTTCTCCCCTTGTGAGGGAGGCCCGCGCAGTCTAGAGTGGCTCCATGCCGCTGCGGGTGCTCATCGCCGACGACGATCAGGGGTTCCGTACCTGGCTGCGGGTCGTCCTGGAGTCCGAGGGCTTCCTCGTCGCGGAAGCTTCCGATGGCGTCGCCGCCGTCGCGCTCGCAAACGCCGCTCGCCCCGACCTCGCCTTCCTCGATCTCGCGATGCCCGGAGCGGACGGCATCGCAGTGGGCCGTTCGATTCGAGCGAGCTGCCCCGACACGCGCCTGGTCCTCCTGACGGGCGACAGCCGGGCGCACCAGATCGCCGCGGCGTTCCGTTCAGGGTTCCGGGGATACGTCGTCAAGACCGACGCCGCCGACGGGTTGCTGCGCGCCATCCGCGACGTGAGGGCCGGGAAAATCTTCCTGAGCCCCGCGGCGTCCCGGGCCGTCATCGAGACGTACGCGATGGAGCTCGCGCCCGCCCTGGACCGCTAAGCCCGCCCCGCTCTCACGCGTTCCCGCAATCCAAGGGAGGGTGCCGCAGATCACGAAGGCGGCTCTGCCTCTCGGCCGGGCCGCCTTCGTGCGTGAGTGTTGTGGGGATTTCCGAGGGGTCGATGAATCGCACTATCTGGACGCCAGCCGCATGCGGCTCTCCGACTCCAGCAGGAACGTGCCGGAGACGGCAATGCGGTCACCGGCCTCGAGGCCCCGCACGACCTCCACCTGGTCTCCCAGGCGCCAGCCGGTTTCCACCTGCCGCGGCTCGAACACGCCGGGGGTGCGCTCGACGAACACCACCTTCCGGACACCGGTGTCCACGATCGAATCGCCCGGAACAGCAAGGGTCTCGGGCAGCGTGAGCGGCAGCTCCACGTCCACCAGCATGTCGGGCCTGAGCAGGTAGTCCGGGTTGTCGACCTCCAGCCGCACCTTCATCGCCCGGGTGACGGCGTCGAACTGGGGAACCACGTCGGTGACCCGCGCCGCCACGGACCGACGCACGTCGGGCACCGAGACCGTCACCGGGATGTCCGGCCGCACGTAGCGTCCCTCGCTTCCCAGGATGTCGGCCATGATCCAGACGCGCCCAAGATCGCCGATCCGGTACCACTCGGTGCCGCGGCTGAACCGCTGGCCGGAGGAGATGGACCGGCTGAGCACGAGCCCGTCGGCTGGAGCCACGATCTCGATGGCCTTGGGTACCAGCTTGGTGCGCTCCATCTCGGCGATCTGCCGATCCGACATGCCGAGGTCCTGCAGCTTCTCGACCCGCTGCTGCAGGTTGGAGCTGGTGGAGGTGATGTGGGCCTGCGCGGCGCCCTCCGCCCCGCTCTCCCGCAGGCGGTCCATCGCATTGAGTGCCACGATGTACGCCTGGATGGCGGGGATCGCGTCGGGCGACGAGAAGGTGGCGAGCACCTGGCCCTTCCTGACCCGGGTCCCCGTTGTGGCTGCCGACACGTCCCGGATGAACCCGTCTACGCCCGCGTTCACGGTGAAAGACCGCGTCTCGTCGGCGGCGACACGGCCACCCACCCTCAATGACCTCGGGCCCGATGTCGGCGCCACCTCTACCACCTGGATGCCCGTCAACTGCTGCTTGCGCGCGTCCACCCCCAGGCTCCCCGGCACGTGGCGGTCGTGGCCGGGGCGTACGGGAGCGTCCTCCACGCGCCGGGGGACCAGCGGCATACCGCACGCCGGGCAGTCCCCCGGGTGCCCGGTGACGATCTCCGGGTGCATCGGGCAGGCGTACTGCTCGGCGGCCTCTCCCGCCGGCGCCGCGGCCTCCGCGCGGCCGTGCTCGTTGTGCCACGCGCCGGCGCCAAAGGCCGCCGCCAGCGACAGGATCCCGAGGATCGAGAAGGCCGTCTTGTTCATGGGACTCCCGTAAGCAGTTCCAAGTTCAGAGTCCAGGGTTGAAGGTCCAGCACCCTTGGCGGCGTGACTGCACCCTCAACTCTGAACCGTCAACTCTCGACCGCGTTCACACGCTCATTCGATTTCCCACCCGAACATCATGTTGTGATCCTCGTGGGCCAGGTTGTGGCAGTGCGCCACGTACTTGCCCTTGAACGTCCGGAACCGGCGGAAGATGACCACCGATTCGCCGGGCTCGAGGGCCACGACGTCCTCCTTCCCGGTGTCGTCGGGATGCTGGAAGTCCGGAGCCGGCACGCCGTTGCGCGACAGCACCCGGTGCTCCTCCTTGTGGATGTGCATCGGGTGCACCCAGCCGCCGCCGCCGTTCTCGAATCGTCCACACCTCCTCGCTGCCCAGCTTCGGGCGCGCGAGCGGCACGAGCGGGTCGAACGGCAGGCCGTTGATGACCCACTGGTTCTCGGACCCGAAGGTCCCAGTGCGGTGGAGGGTGAAGCGCCGCTGCGGGAGGGCCTTGAGGTTGCTGGGCAACTTCGGCATGGGCCGCAGCTTCTGGCCCGGCTTCGGCATCACGCTGTTGTCCACCGCGTCGTCGCCAATCACGATCTTCAGGATCGGCACCCGGTAGTTCGGGTCGAAGGCGGGGTTCGGCTCGTTCGTCGGGTTGCCCGCCGCATCTTCGAGGAACTGCTCGTCCGGCTTGCGGCCGTTCGTCATCTGCTTCGTGTTCACCAGGTAGATCACGTCGCCCTTCGTCGTCGGGGTGCCGTCCATGTACTTCGTGAAGTCCACGACGAACTCGCGGCGCTTGGCCGGCCAGATCTCGAAGGAGTCCCGCTGGACCGGGAAGGGGAGCAGCCCGCCCTCGCTGGCGATCTGCGTCAGCTGCATGCACTGCTGCCCGTCCGGGAACCGGTACTGCCCCTGCAACTCGAACGCCGGTGCGCCCGGTGGTGTTCGACGCGATCGGGCCCTCCCGTCGAGGTCATCAGCGACGAACTCGTAGATGCGCGCGATCGATGCGCCGAGGAAGCGGAGCCGGTACTTCCGCCGCTTCACCTCGAGGACCGGGTAGGCTGTGCCGTTCACCGTGAAGATGTCGCCCACGAAGCCGTGGTTCGGGTAGTGCTGGAAGAAGGTCTTCCCCCACGACTCGGGGCACGTCCGCCGGGGTGATTGGCGCCGCACGGGGGGTGGGTTGTGGACGTCCTCGTGCGGCGTGACGCCGTCGTCCAGGCAGCAGTCGTAGAGGGCCAGCGGGATGTCGTAGTCCACGTCGAACGCGCCGTCCGAGCGCACCGTCCGCACGCCGGGCAGGCGGAGAGCCTTCTTGTTGTCTCGTCGCCCGTGTCGAGGACGGGGTCGTAGATCGGGATCAGCCCGACCATGCCCTTGTAGACGTTGGCGCCGGTGTGGTGCATGTAGTGGTCGTGGAACCAGAGGAACGACTGCTTCTCGGCCGGGTCGTTGCCGGGCGGGTCAGTTGAGGTACAGGTTGTCGCACCACTGCTGCGGGTAGTAGCCCGCCTGCCCCAGTGTGTTCATCCAGGTAGTGCGGGTTGCCGTCGCATCTCCGGCGCCGTGTGGCCGTTGTGCAGGTGCGTCAGGAAGCCCCACTCGGGCGAGCCGAAGTCGCCGCGGTCGCAGTCCTTGCGTTCTTGTCCAGCTCGTTGACTCGAAGCGGACCAGCACGGGCCTGCCGTACTCGGCGTTGATCATCGGGCCGGGGAACGTGCCGTTGAATCCGTAGATCGTGCTCGGGGGCAGGTTCCTCTCGGTGCCGGCGGCGACATCTGTCCCGCCTGTCGAACGACACCGTGGGCAGCCCGTTCGCGTCGATGGGCAGCACCTTGGACGAGGTGAAGGTATGTCGTCCACCTGCAGCTTCATCCGGTAGACGATCGGGTCCGGCAGCCCGAGCTGCGTCGGCCAGATCTGGTGCGCCGTTGCCGGTGGAATTCTGGCAACTCGGTCCGGGCGGCGTGGGCCGACCCCGAATAGTCCGACAGTCACCGTGACGGCGCCAGCGCCTTCGGGACGGGCAGCGGATCGTTGAACGGCTCGAGGATCAGCGGACTGGTCGGGTAGACCTCGCCGCCCCCCGCCGCCACCTCCTGGGCCGCGCGGCCGCGCGCGGCGTATGCCGCGCCTGGCCGCAACGCCCTGGCGCCGAATCACGAACCCGGCCGTGCTCAGCCGCAGCAGCTCGCGGCGGCTCAACCTCAAGAACTCCTGCCTTTCCATGATGTGCTCTCCTGTTACGAAGTCATTAGGTCGCCGGGTTCGGTCGGTCCGCAATCGTGGCGCCGGGCGAGTGGGCCGAGCCCGCCGGCGCCTTCAGCCATCTAGAAGAACGGGTTTCGGCCCAGGAAAGGCATCAGCGGCGTCTGCGATCCGCCGACGCCCACCGCCGGAAGCTCGCGCATCGCGTCGGTGCCGGGGGCGGCGTCACCCTCGGGCACCGACAATTGCGGGTGATCGAAAGGGGCGCGCTGCCACCGCACGCGCTCGTCGGTCAGCGCGAGCAGGAAAGCCACGAGGTCCTCCATCTGCTCCCGCGTCATCCCGAGCGGCCGGATCAGCGGCGACAAGGTCTCGTTCTGGAAGTTGCCGCCGCCGTCGTAGAGCTCGATCGCCTGCATCAGCGTCGCCTTGCCGCCGTTGTGGAAGTAGGGGCCGGTCAGCTCGACGTTGCGCAACGAAGACGTCCTGAAGCTGCCCGGCACGTCGGACGCCTCGGCCGCCAGCAGCGGCCCCGAGAGGAGCGGAAGTCCGTTCAGCGGGTTGAGCACCTCTCCGGCAAACGGTGATGACGCGGGCGCGGCGGGCGGACTGGTCGCGCAGCCAAGCCCTCCGCCCGGGACCTTCACCATGCCGGGACTTGGCAGCGCCTGGAAGAGCCGCGTCCACGAGAGGGGCTTGCCGAACGGATCCTGTCCGCCAATCCCGACGTCCTCGGCGGTCGGCCGGACACCGATGTTGTACCAGCCGGCGTCGTAGACCATGACGCGCGCGGGGAGCCCGGACTCCGGGATCACCGTGTACGAGGCGGGGTCGTAGAAGATGGTCGTGCTCCCGGCGGGGACCGGCGGGATCTGCATGAACATCCGCTCCAGCCTGATGTCGAAGCCCGAGCCCTTCAGCACCGTGTGACCGGGCTCGAGGCCGCCGCCCGCGAGGTTCCGCAGCGACGCGCTCGTCGTTTCCGCACCCACGTGGCACAGGCTGCAGCCGACTCCCGTCCCCGCGGGTGGCGGCATGGGGAACACGCCGTTCACCGGGGGCGCAGGGGCCTGCTCGAACAGCGCAAGGCCGTTCAGGATGCGAGTGCGGGTGAGGCCGGGCAAATCGCCCCGCAGCCGCTCGACCACCGGGTCGAGCAGCGACGGATCGTGGGTGACCAGCGCCCCGGTCACGTCGAAGACCCGCGTGGCGAGATAGCGGTCCATCGGCGTGTCGTCGGAGACGAGCGTGGCCTGGTAGAGCATCACCGACAATCCCCAGAACAGCGAGAAGTTGGCCTCAATCATCGGGATGGACTTCCCGTTCACGACAACCGTCTTCTTCGAGTTCCACCAGCGCGGCTGGAAGGCGGACTTGATCAGCGACGAGTAGCTGACCTTGAGCCCCTTCGTCGTGTCGGCAATCCCCCCGAGCACGCTGTCGGTCGGGTCCACTTTCTGCAGGCCGAGCGGCTTGAGGAGGAGGAGCTTCTTCGCGACGTCCGGGAACGTGCGGCCGGCGGCCGACATCTCGACGTCGCTCAGGACGGGGCCGACCGCCTGCGACGCCATTCCTCCATTGAGGATGTGGATGTCGATGGCGACCGGGACGCCCTTCGAGTCGAGCACCCACACGCGGGCTCCGGGGTCGCGAGTGCCGAAGGGATTGACGCCGTTGAAATCGGGCTGCGCGCGGCCGTCCCAGAAGCCGCGGTGGTTGAAGACGGAGTTGATGATCGGGGGCGTCTGGCGGCCGGTCACCTGGCGCACGTTGACGCCGTCCACGCTGAAGACAGGGTCGGCAACCGAGGCCGTCGTCTCGCCGCCGCTCTTGCTCAAGCCCTTGAACGTGGACTTGCGGACGCCCTGGGAACCCACCACGTTGTCGTTGACGAGCGGAATCGGGAAGTCGCCGCCCCAGTTGTCGAACGCGTAGTTGGCCGCGTAGCCGTTCCACGACCCGTCAGCGGAGGGGTGCAGCTGGTTGCGGGCGCGGACGTCGGCGCCCGCCTGGAAGTGACAGGTGGCGCACGCCGTCTTGTTGTCGCTGCCGGCCTGCATATCCCAGAACAGGGCCTTGCCCAGCTGGATGGCCGCGGACATGTTGCTGATGTAGTCCACCAGGTCGTCACGCAACGTCGCCTTACCCGTTGCGTCCTTCGGGAACACCGGGTTGGGGACGGTGGCGAGGGAGGTCAACGGCACGAATGCCGGCACGCCGGCCGGTGCGACCACCTCCCCGAAGCCGGTCGAGCAGCGAATCGACTGGACCTGGGCGTGCACGGTGGCCGTGCGCACGCTCCAGCCGAACGCGGCGAGCGCGACGACGGCCGTTGCGGCGACCAACCGGTTGGGACCCTTCGGGTGCTGTGTCATCTCACTACCCTCCCGCTCTTACCTGGACGCCTGGCTGGCGGCGGGCTGGCCAGGATGGCGACGGAGGGTCCGCGCCGTTCGCGGCCCGGACCCCGGTCCCGATGGAACCTCAGCGGAACGCGATGCCGACCGTCTGGGCGCCGCCGCCCGGCGCGGTCACACGGACGGTCGTGGCCCCGGAGTTGTCCGGGTTCTGGATCCCGGTCGCGTTTCTCAAGTCGATCGCCCAGTTGCCGGCGGCATCGGCCACCGGCGTGGCGATCACCGAAACGGTGTTCGAGCCGTTCCCCCAGCGGATTTCAAGGCGCTGCGGCGGGTTCGACACCGGGCTTACCGTGCCGCTCACACGGAGGCGTGCCGAGCTGCGGCGGTACTCGGCTTGCGTGATCGTGACGGTTTCCGCACCGGCCACGTTGACCGTCGCCGTTGCCGTGTTGGAGCCGATGACCAAGTCGCGGGCCTGGTAGGTGAACGTGTAGATGCCGGTCCTGTCGGCCGTGAAGGTGACCGTCGTGCCCGTGCTGGTGATGGTCCAGACTGCGCCCGCCGGCGCAGTGACCTTCGTGAGGTTCGCCACGGACACGATGTCGGCGGGACCGTCGATGTCGAGGTCGTTCGCGGTCACCGCGAGTGGCGTCGCCAGGTTGGCAATCGCGTTGTAGCTGTCGTTCACGGCCACCGGCGAGTCATTCACGGGTGTAACCATCACGGACACGTTGGCGACGTTCGACGCGATGCCGTTCACGGCCACGGTGTAGGTGAACGAGTCGGCGCCGTTCGCGTTTGTGTTGGGCGTGTAGCGGATGCTTCCGTCCACGTTCACCACGGCCGTGCCCCGGAGGGCCTGCGCCGCCAGCGTCACGATCGAGCCCGGCGGAATGGCATTGCCGCCGATGCTGTCGTTCGCGAGGACGGCGATGGTCGTGGCCGACGAATCCTCGGCAACCGTCAGCGTGTCGTTCGTCGCGATCGGAACGGTAGCGCCGGGGCCCGAGGCGCCGACCCCGGTGGTCACCTGGAGTTCGGCCGCCCCGAGCGCGTCCGAGGTCACGCGAACCCTGGCGGGCGGGGCCACGAGACTACCGGCGAGCAGCTGGCCGGTGGTGCCGTCGATGACGCCGAACCCGGACACGGTCAGCACGGGCGGCACGACCTGGTCGCTCGAGTTCGCCCTCACCGAGAGGACCTGCGTCCCCGGGTCGTAGAGCGCCTCGGTGATGAACACGTCGTCACCGAGGACCGTCGGGAAGAAGGAGGAGACGTTGTTCCCCTGGCTGTCAACAGCGTTGGTCTGCATCACGCAGATGCCGTCGGGTTTCGCCGCCGGCGCGCTCTGCCCCCAGTAGCTCGTGCCCGTGCCCACCATCTGGTGGGCGCTGCCGGAGGGCGCGCTCCACGAGAGGAAGTTGCTGGCTGCGTCGAGGTTGGCGACGCACGGGGCGTCGTAGTACTGCAGCTGCGGCCTCGTCTCGGCCGGAGCCGACCCGCCGGGAATGCGCGCCTGCGTGCTCGCGAGGCCGGTGGCGAATACATCCACCTTGACGGCGGTCGCCGAGCGCGCGTAGGTCGCGCGATTGACGGTGACGCGGCCGCCGAGGGCGCCGGTGTACACCCGGCCCATCAGGCTGAAGTCCGACGTCTGGAGGACAAGGCCGCTGGGGCCCTCGATTCGGAAGATGTTGTGGTTGTACGTCAGGCCATCGACATCCGAGGTGAAGGGGGGAACGGGCTACCGGTGACCGGCCCGATGCGGGCGGGGTCCGCAATGTACGTCTTGCCCGTCCCCGGGTAGGCCGTGGCCCCGCCCACGGTTGCGGCCGTCACGGGCGGCAGCTCTGCGCCGCCCGGGGTGTTGGAGGCGAGCAGGAACGGACCGACCTTCGACTGCAGCGCGCACGTGAAGTCGCCGGGCGGGCACTGAATCCCGATGTCCTCGGTGAAGAACAGCTTGCCCCCGGCCGCCTGGTTGGGGAAGCTGTAGCGGCCGAATGGCGTATACACCACGTAATCGCCGGTCGCCGGCAGCGGGTTGATCACGATCCGCAGGCGGCCGAAAACAATCTGGTCGCCCGGGACGACCGGGCCCACCGCAAACGCGCCCTCGAGCGCGAGCACGAGTAGCGCCTTGCCGCCGTCGGCCCTTGGGGCGCTGGCGTTGGCTGCCCAGTAGAAGTGCTCGTCGAAGAACGCTTCGGGAACGTCTCCGGCGCCACGGTGTCGCCGTTGAGGAGCAGGCACCATCCGCCGTCCAGCTCCGATTGGTTGATTGGGCTGCAGAACTCGAGCGAGAGGCCCGTTTTGTCCTGGTACCATTTGGGTACTCCCCGAAACCCACCGGTCCCACGCGGGCAAAGCCTTGATTGGCCTGCGCGAGGACCGGAGCTGCCGCGGCGAACAGCAGCAGCACCAACAGCACTCCGATCAGCGGTTTCCTCATGATGTCCTCTTCTGCCCCTGCCCGGCCGGCCGTGGGGTCGCTTCTGGGTTTCCAGGTCGATGAATAGTCGACCAAGTCAGTTGACAAGGTAAGCCGCGGGGGAGTGCGCGCCCAGTCGGTGAATTCCCAAGCGGACCACCGGAGATCACCGGGGGGCAGCGGGGGAAAAACTGGAGTGGGGAAGGGAACGACTGCTTGACGCAGGCGCCTGTGGGGTCACACGAGTGACGCGAACCGGGGGCGCGGGAACCTACCGGGCGCGATCAGGGTTCGATGAACCCGTGCCGGATGGCGTAGCGCACGAGGCCAGCCGTGTCGTGGATATCGAGCTTCTCCATGATGCGGCTCCGGTACGATTCCGCCGTCTTGACGCTGAGGTTGAGCAGCGACGCGATCTCCTTCGACGTCTTGCCTTCCGCCACCAGCTGGAGCACCTCCCGCTCGCGGGCGGTGAGCGGCTCGACCTCGGCGTTCGGCCGCGACACGTAACCTTCCACCAGGACACGGGAAACGCCGGGGCTCAGGTACACCTCGCCCCGGAGAATGCCGCGGATTGCCTGCACCAGGTCCTCCGCGGCCTGGGTCTTCAGCAGGTATCCGCGGATCCCGGCCCGCAGCGCCGTGACGATCTGGTGCTCCTCGGTGTGCATGGTGAGGAGGATCACGCGGATCCCCGCGTCGAGCGCGAGGATTTGCCGGCCGGCGTCGAGGCCGTTCAGCAACGGCATGACCAGGTCGAGAACCGCGACGTCCGGCTTGAGCGTCCCGGCCAGTTCAACCGCCTGCCGGCCGTTGATTGCCTCGCCGACGACGGTGAAGCCGGCCTGCTCCAGGAGTGCCTTGACCCCCTGCCGCACTATCTGATGATCGTCCGCCAACAGGATCCGCGCCAAAGCAGCCTCCGGGTCGCGTGACGAGGGAAGCGTCTACTGGGCCAGCCCGGGCCTCCGCGCCGCCGGTTCCCCCACGGGGTGGCCCGTGGGCGGCGTGCCGTCCGAATCTCCGTCGTCCGAGGCGAACGGCATGACGGCGAGCAGCTCCGTCCCATGCCCGGGCGCGGAGACCACGCTGAACAGGCCGCCGAGGGCCTCCACGCGGTCCCGGATCCCGCTCAGGCCGAGCGCCCGGGTGCCCCGCCGCGCCTCGACCGCGCTGGCCTCGAACCCCAGCCCGTCGTCGCGGACGACGCAGGAGACTTCATGGTCGTTCTGTCTGAGCACGACGCTGCCGCGCCTGGCGCGGGCGTGCTTGGCGACGTTGTTCAGCCCCTCCTGCACGAGGCGGTAGATGGCCGTCTCGACGAGGCGATTGCAGGAGCGGTTGACTGAAGCATCGACGTCGATCGCGATGCCCGTTCGCCTCGATACACCATCCGCCAGGAAGGTGACGGCGCCAACCAGGCCAAGGTCGTCCAGGATTCCGGGGTGGAGTTCGTGTGACAGGCGACGCAGCTGCTCTTCCACCTGGTCGAGATCCCGGCGAACGCCCTCCAGGCGTTCCCGGAGGGGAGCGGAGGACGCCCGCGCGGCGTCCGCCAGCGTGATGTGAGCGGCGGTGAGCAGCTGGCCCGCCTCGTCGTGCAGCACCCACGCGATCCGCTTGGTCTCCTGTTCGAACCGATCGTTCAGCCGCCGCAGCGCCTCTTCCATCCGGCGCCGCCTGGTGATGTCGCGGCCGGTCGAGACGAAGTGAATGACGTCGCCGCGCGAGTCCTTGATGGGCGTCAGCGTCTGGTCCTCGAAGTACAGCTCGCCGCTCTTCTTCCTGTTCGTGAAGACCGACCGGAACACGCGGCCCGAGAGCAGGCGGCTCCAGAGGTCCGCGTAGAAGCGGGCGTCGTGCTGCCCGGAACTGACAATCCGCGGCGTCGCCCCGACCGCCTCTTCCCTGGAGTAGCCGGTCATGTGCTCGAACGCAGGGTTCACATACTCGATGACGCCGTTCCGATCGGTGATCAGCACGCTGTCGTCGGTCTGCTCGATCACCAGGGACATCGTGCGGGCGGCCTCCTCCGCCCGCTGCCGTTCTTCGACTTCCGCCCGAAGGGCCTCGTTGGCGGCAACGAGTTCCGCGGTGCGTTCCCGCACGCGGAGGTCGAGCTCCCGCTCCTGCGCGGCCAGCCGTTCCCCCTGCCGGAGCAGTTGCTCCTGCCGCGCCTCGAGCGCGGCCGCCATGTCGTCGAACGCGGCCGCCAGCCGGTCCAGCTCCCCGCGGCCGCGGGGCAAGCCTGTGCGTGCGCGCAACTGTCCACGGCTCAGCTCGGTTGCGGCGGCCACCAGCGCCTTGACCCTCCGGCCGACGACCGCCTCGGTCCCGAGCCAGACGGTCGCCACCGCGATCACGACCGCCAGGGCAAACCCCACCCAGGCGAGGGTCAGGACCCGCGAAGCGGCGGCGGAGAGCGGCGAGCGCGAGAGGGCCACCGCAAGGAACCGCGCGGCGCCCTCTCTGGACGAGGGCAGTTCGGCAAAGGCGACGACCCGCTCCCCCTGGACCGCCTCTGTCCAGGCCCTTTGCTCTCGTGCGGCTCCCGGTCGGGTTTGCAGCAGGGACGGCGCAAACGTCCAGGTCCGGCTCGCTTCTGCCGGCACGCTCGAGACTACCCGGCCCTTCGCGTCGAGGAGCGAGACGACGGCGCTTTCAGGAAGCGTTTCTCCCGATACGAATCGTGTAAGAAGCCCGGCTTCGTCTGCCGGGGTGCCGGCCTGCCGGATGGCATCGCTCGCATGACGCGCCAGGCGCAACGCCGCCTCGCGCATCTCGCTGAGTTCGTGCTCCTGCCAGCGCGACGTCGTCCAGAGAAACACCAGTACCGGCGGCAGGATCGCCAGCAACAGCACCAGGACGGACCGAACCCGAAGCGACAGGCGAAGGGGAGCGTCCGCCATGATGCGATTGTCAGCGCGAACCGAAACCCGTGAAAACCGTCCCCGAAGGGGCTGTTTCCGGTGATCCGCACGCAGCTGGAGCAATCGGCGGACCAGGTCGGGATACACGGTCCCGCCCGTTCTTCGATTCGGCCCACTGGCCCCGGAAAGGCGGTCAAGGCGAGAACCGCCGGGGGCCCGACGTCCGAGCGAGCGACGTGCCGCCGGGTCGAAGGATGTGCCGGTCGCGCTGGCCGCGTCAGGGTTCGATGAACCCGTGCCGGATGGCGTAGCGCACCAGGCCCGCGGTCTCGTGGATGTCGAGCTTGTCCATGATGCGTGCCCGGTACGATTCGGCGGTCTTCACGCTCAGGTCGAGAAGTGAGGCGATCTCCTTCGACGTCTTTCCTTCGGCGACCAGTTGCAGCACTTCCCGCTCGCGGCCGGTGAGCGCGTGGCCCTCGGGCTCGGGCCGCGTCAGGTAGCCTTCCACCAGGACACGGGACACGGCTGGGCTCAGGTAGACTCCGCCGCGCAGCACCTCCTCGATCGCCTGGACCAGGTCCTCCGCCGCCTGGGTCTTCACGAGGTACCCGCGGATCCCGGCGCGCAGCGCCGCGATGACCTGGTGTTCCTCCGTGTGCATGGTGAGGAGGACCACCCGGGTGCCGGCGTTCAACGCGAGGATCTGGCGTCCGGCCTCGAGGCCGTTCAGAAGCGGCATGACGAGGTCCAGCACGGCGACGTCGGGTTTGTGGGTCCGGGCCAGTTCCACGGCCTCGCGGCCGTTCGTCCCCTCGCCGACGACGGCGAACCCTGCCTGCTCCAGCAGCGCCTTGAATCCCTGGCGCACGAGTTGATGGTCGTCGGCCAACAGCACCCGACGCATTGCAGCCTCCGGTCAGTCGTTTCCCGCTCCTGGGTGCGCCGAGCGACGCGATCCGGTTGCTTGGGGAAACAAACGTGTGAGATCCAATCTCATTATGGCCGAGGCGGGTGCCTGCTGGTCAAGCAAAGACTTCCCCCGGGGAGCGGTCCTGGAAGATCTACACTGGGATCGGGCTCACTGGAGTATCCGGTACAAAGACGGCCGAGCGCGCGAGGGCCGCTGGGCGTCGCCCGCGCGACCGCGCACGGCGGACCTCTGGATCCGACGGAAGGGGAGGGGGAGTCATGCGTCGAGTCTCGTTGGCAGCCGGGTGCATGTTCGTGCTGGCCGTTGGGGTGGTTGCGTTCGGACAGGGCGCGACAGTTGATCCCCTCTCGGGGAAGTGGGGGATGGACGGCCTGCCGTACCTGGAGCTGCAGTTCGATGGGAAGCGTAGCGTGTCGGGGACGACGATCTGGCGCCATGGGGGCAACGAGCAGCGCGCCGTCATCGCGACGGGGACCTTTGACACGGACACCGGCGCCCTCAAGCTGACCGGGGACCTGAAGAATGAGGAGGGCGAAGTGGTCCGCTACGTAATCGAGGGCAAGGTTGAAAAGGACGTCGTCGCGGGCACCTACAACGTGGGCGAGGACAAGGGCGACTTCCGGTTCGTCCGGCTGTGACGCGGAGGCCGCGTCACAGCCCGCCGGCTGGCGCCTCCCCGCGGGCAGCCGCCCGCCCGCTCAACGCGCCGGCCAGCAGGCGGTGGAAGTGGTGAACGCCCTGCTCGCGCGAGGGCGAGTACCGTCCCCTGTCGTAGAGCCGTGAGCGAACGCCCTTCTGCACGCTCTCGACCACGGCCTCGTCCTCTCGCTCCACGCGATCGAGGCCTGCACCGGCGCCTCGGTCGAGCCGCGAGGCATCCCACACGTACGACAGGAACGTGATCCGCGTCTCGTCGACGGCCAGCGGGCTGACGACGTTGACCGAGATGCCCCACGGGTAGACGTTGAGCATCAGGTTCGGGAAGAGCCAGAAGTAGTAGGCCGCCACGCGTTGACCCTGGTCGGGGGAGCCGGCCGGCAGGGCGAAGACGTCCTCGTCGCCCCGGGCGATGCCGACCTGCAGGTTCGACCAGGCGAACAACTCCGTCCGGTAGGCGGCGTAATCGAGGGCGTCGGCCAGCGCCCCGTGCACGAAGGGGATGTGGAACCCCTCGAGGTAGTTGTCGCAGTAGAGCGCCCAGTTGGCGCGCACGTGGTATTGGCGTGAACGGACCGCGTCGAGGGTCGCGTGGTCGAGGGGCAGCCAGTCGCAGCGCTCGCGCACGGGCGACAGGTAGTCATCGAACGGCAGGTGCGGGTCGAGCGCCGCGAAGAGCAGCTTGCCCCACGCGCCGAGCGCGACCTCCGGCAGGCTGTCCGCCGGCGACGGGAAGTCGCGTGTCGCGTCGAACTCGGGCATCGACGCGAAGCGGCCGTCGAGGCCGAACCGGCGCCCGTGATACCGGCACCGCAGGTGATGGAGGACGCCCTCGCTCTCGCACACGAGGTTGCCGCGGTGGGTGCAGACGTTCGAGAGGCAGTGCAGGCGATCGTCCGCGTCGCGCGTGAGGACGAGGGGCTCGGGGAGGATGCCGTCGAGGAACGTCACCGGCCGCACCTGGCCCGGCACCTTCACCTGGTCGCTGTCCCCGATCAGCTGCCAGCTGCGGGCGAAGACGAGTTCCTTCTGCAGCGCGAACACCGCGGGGTCGGAGTAGACGCGCGCCGGGAGGGTGCGCGCGTCGCGAATGTCCTCGGCGACGGCCAGATCGCGGGGGTCGAAGGGGTGGGGGTCGGGCACCTGCGCCTCCAGGCGACCATTGTGGCACAGGCAGGAACCAGACATGACTTCTGAGAGCGAGGCACGACGAGGCGGTCGGGTGGCGGTGGCGGCGCTGACCGCCCTGGCGGCAGGAGCCGTGGGTTCTGTCGGCTTCACGCTTCACGCGGGGCTTCGCGTCGGTTCTCCTCTGCTGCTGCTCGTCCTCTTTGCGGGCTGGGTGGTGTTCCCCTTCCTGGTCTTCTCGGTCGGCTACTTGCTGTCGAAGCGAGGATCCGGCTTCATTCGGCTGGTCTACTGCGGCGCCGTGTTGGCGGCGTCGCTGGCCTCCCTGATCGTCTATGGCGCGGCTGCACTGGGCCCCGGCCGCCCGAAGACGGCCGTGTTCGTGCTGGTCGCCCCGATGTCGTTGCTGCTGGTCGGGATCGTCGTCCCGGTGATGGTGTTCGTGAGTCGCAATCGTCACTAGGCGGCGCGGCGCGGAAATCCTCGCACTGCCCGGCGCGGGCCCACGACCAGCCCGCCTAGAAACCAGCCTGCGAACCCGAGCGTCACGATCCAGGGAAGGTAGGCGCGAAGCACGTAGCGGACGGGCGGCACACCATGCCGCCACACATCGAACCATTCCATCTTCCACAAAGCGTACGCGGCTGCAACCGCGAAGCCGATGGCGAGTGTGAGCTTGGGGACGAGCGGGCGCAGGCGCTTTCGCGTCAGGCGGGCCGCGACCAGCAGCGGGGCGTTGAGCAGCAGGGCTGTCGCCAGAAGGAAGACACCCAGGAGGAAGGTCCCAAACAGGAATCCGGTGATGAAACGCATTGGGCAGCTCCGCTGTCAACCCGCTCGCCCGCCCAGCTTACTACCGCTGGCCTCCCATTGAACGCTCCAGTGTTATTCGTTCTTGTGGCTTGCGCCCGGTTCGGTCCACAGTACGGCGTTACACTGGAAAAGTGACCCGGCGCTGGCTTCTCGCGGGCGTTCTCGCGGCCGCGCTCCTCCTGATCGGCGGCGCCGTCATCGTCGCCTGGGGCGTGTCGCCCTGGGTCCACGACCGGGTCGTCGAGACCCTTGCCGCGCGCCTCGACAGCGAGGTGACGCTCGAGTCGTTCGAGGTGTCCTTCCTGCCCCGGCCGGCGTTCGTCGGGCGCGGACTCGTCATCCGCTACCATGGCCGCACCGACATCCCTCCCTTCATCGCCATCCGCGAATTCTCAGGCACGACCGATCTGACGGGTGTGCTGCGGCGCCGCGCCCGCGAGGTGCGGCTCGAGGGCCTCGAAATCTCCGTGCCGCCGCGGCGCGGCGACGACCTGCCGCATGTGAAGATCGGTGGCCCCAGAGACAGCGGCGGGGACCGGTCGCTCATCGACCGACTCGTCAGCCAAAACGCCCGCTTGTCGATCCTCTCGAAAGACCCAAAGAAGAACCCGAAGGTGTTCGACATCGCCGCGCTCGAGATGCGCGACGTCGGCCTGGCCGCGCCCGCGGCGTTCACGGCGTCACTGTCCAACCCCGTTCCGTTCGGGGCGGTGGACGCGACTGGCCACTTCGGCCCCTGGCGCCGCGACGCCCCGAGCCTGACGCCGCTCGACGGCGAGTACGCGTTCAAGGCGGACCTCGGCACGATCAAGGGCGTCGCCGGCACGCTCGACTCCGTCGGATCGTTCGCCGGCGTCCTCGAGCGCATCGAAGCCAAGGGCTCGACGACGACCCCCAACTTCTCGCTGCCGTCGGTGCACGCCGGCGCCCTGCCGCTCGAGACCCGGTTCGAGGCAGTCATCGACGGCACGAGCGGTGACGTTTTTCTGACCACGGTCGACGCCCGCCTCGGCGCGTCGGCCTTCACGACCTCCGGAGCCATCGCCGGCGTCGAGGGCGTGAAGGGCAAGCGCATCACGCTGGACGTGCAGGGCGACGCCGCGCGCATCGAGGACTTCATGCGGCTCACGGTCGACTCTGCGCGGCCGCCGCTCTTCGGGGCCGTTCGCTTCCAGGCGCGGCTCGACATCAGGCCCGGCGATGCGGACATCGTCGACAAGCTCTGGCTCACCGGTGACTTCTCGCTAAAGGACGCCCATTTCGGCAGCCGCGTCGTGCAAGAGAAGGTGGACGAGCTCAGCCGCCGCGGCCGGGGTACGCCCGAGGACGAGTCAGTCGACGACGTCGTGTCGGACATGAAGGGGAAGTTCGCGCTGAAGGAGGGGATGATGACGATTCCCGTCGTCACCTTCAGGGTCACGGGCGCCACGGTGCAGATGGCGGGCGTCTACGGCCTGCGCGGCGGCACCCTCGACTTCCGCGGCGACGTCCGGCTGGACGCTCCGGCGTCGACCATGGTGACCGGCGTCAAATCGTGGCTGCTGAAGCCGTTTGATTCGCTCTTCCGCAAGCGGGGCGCGGCCACCCGCGTGGCGATCAAGCTCGAGGGTACCAAGGACAACCCGAAGGTCGGCGTCGAGATCGGGCGCACGCTCAGCGGCAAGTAGCGAGTCGTCGAATGTGCCAATCGTGCACGCCGGCCGTCGGATGTCGACACGGCCACTAGGGAGGGAAGGTGGCGTCATGAACATCCTGCTCTGGGTCTTGCAGGTGCTGCTCGCGGTTGCGTTCTTCGCCCACGGCTGGCTCTTTCTTTCGCCCCCGCCAGAGATCGCCGAAAAGATGAATGCGTCGCTGCCGCGGTGGTTCCAGCTCTTCCTGGGTGTAGCGGAAGTGCTGGCCGCGGTGGGGCTTACACTTCCGGGACTCACGCGGATCCTGCCGTGGCTGGTCACGTGGGCAGCCGGTGGGATCATGATCGTGACCGTGTCGGCGACGGTCTACCATCTGGTGCGCGGCGAGATGAGCTCGGCGGGGATCACGCTGATACTGCTTGCCATGGCGACGTTCGTCGCGTACATGCGGCATCGTGTCCTGCCAATCGGCGTCCGGCGCGCCGCGTAGGCGACAAGGCAGGCAGCGTTGTCCGTTCGGCGACCTCATGCCGTGCGACATCGACGCGATGGCGAGGGCGATCAGGAGTTGCTTCGCCGAGCCCTGAGGACTGCACGGGAGGGTACCTCTGGCACTCCTTGCCGGTCACCTTGCGCCACGCCGCTTCCGGCCCGCGGATCGGGTCGGTCCCTTCTCGAACGCGTTGCGCCAGGCCAGCGTGAGCGCCTCGCCGACCACCTCTTCGTCTGCCGCGACAAGGCGCACCGTGGTGCTCCCCTGCGCGCCCCACGCGCCCGCTGCCGGCACGAACACGCCGGGATGATCGCGCAGGAAGGTGCGCTGCTGATCGGGCGTGAGGTTCACCATGCCCGACCCCGCGTCTGGATAGCCGAGCGTGGCGAAGATCCGGCCTCCGAGGCGAAAGTCGGGGTGGCCGTGGTGCGCCTGTTCGACGACGTCCTTGAGGCCGAGCGCAATCCGCCGGAATCGGGCTGGCGTCACGCGGGCATCATGGGCACAAGGTTCAACGCTGTCAAGCAGCGTAACGCGAGGCCGCGCACCCGCCTGCCGTTCTGGCGGGCGCGGTGCCAGCGATGTGGCGCCGCTGATCGTCAAAAGGCGAGGACCGTCCAAAATCTGACAGTTCCGCCGGGTCAAAATCTGACAGATCGAGGCGACGAGCCTCAGGTCGTCGCGACTCCTGGCGAGGGCGCCGCCAGCGGGTGGCCGTCGGCTCGGGGTCGTGGCGCCGCGGGATGAACTGAAAGAAGAGATGCGCGCTGCGTCGCTCGAACGGGAGACATCCGAGGCTCGTCGGTGACGAGGAGCTTGAGCTTGCGAAAGACATCAGCCATCGGCGAGCCAACCGTCGGTCTCCGCTTTCGCCAAGGCGGCCAGCAGCCCCGTGGCAATGGTGCAGAGGACGGAATGGCCCGCCTCGACCACCGCGCAACCCAGGGCGATCGCCCAATGCCTTTTGCCAGCGCCTGCAGGCGCAACCGTGTCAGCTGCTCGGTTTAGGTGGCTCTACCGGGCGTGGTGCCGCAGGTGGACGCGGTCATACGGCTGGCCGTGTCCAACACTCCGGGGACGTGACGTGGGGGGAACAATGGGGGGGACTGCCGTTCCCGCGTTTTACTGCGCCCTAAATGGAAAAGGCCGTGGGGTTTATCCCTACGGCCCTTGTGGTTGCGGGGGCTCGCAAGAAATTGTACCGGCAGCTCTGTTGGGCGGCAGCGTGAACGTCAAAACGCTGGCGTTTCTGACGGAGGTGCCCGATGTTCGATCCTCGCTGGGGCGATGACCCGCGCGAGCGCGACGACCAGTCGCGCGACCTCAGTCGTGGGGGCCGTGGTGCCTCGGACCCGCGCGAACGGGAACGTGCCGAGCCGCGCGACGTGTTCATGGGGCACGTCAACCTGCCTCGTGGGCTCGAACGAGAGCACGTCCGGTTCCGGGACCACGACTACACCCTCCGGGGCTCCGAGAGCCGCGCCCTGGCCTCGGTAGGCGCCTTCCGGGTCATTCCTGCCAACGACCTGCGCGATACCTTCGACAAGCCTCTCGACCCGCGTCGTGGCGAGCTGTGGCATCTGCGGGAGTCGGGACTCGTTCACACGGTCCGGCTCGACAGAGACAGGACCGTCGTGACGTTGACGAAGGAAGGGCGCGACTTGCTCGACGCTCGCCGCCAGGAGCACGACTCCCGAGAGCGCCAGGCGTTCCACGAAGGCGTCCAGAGACCCCGCGAACTGAAGCACGACGCCGAAGTCTACCGCGCCTACCTCGAAGAGGCCGAACGCCTGCACGACATGGGCGCCCACATCCACCGCGTCGTCCTCGAGAACGAGTTGAAAGCCGAGTACCAGGAGTTCCTGCAGGAGCGCAATCGCGATCGCGACGACAGCGATGGCCGGCCTGACCGGAGTCCTCTGGAGATTCAGGACTGGGCGAGGGAACACGACCTGCCGTGCGACGACCGGGGCCACGTGCAGTTTCCCGACGTGCGCATCGAGTACGACATCGACGGACGCGACGACACCCTCGACGTCGAAGTGATGACCCGGCACTATCGAGGCGCCCACGCAGCCGCAAAGGCCGGCTCCGGCTTCAGTCTCCACTTCTCAGGCCGCAGTCAGAGCTGGGGGCGGCGGGGGAGGGACGCCGAGCATCGTCGAGGAGTTCCTGCGATGACCTTCGATGACCGCGTACAGGCCGTCGCCAAGAAGGGCTTCACCGAGCGTCAGGCACGGTTCCTGACGATCGTCATGCTGCACGCGGGTGTTTGCGTCCCGCGTCAGTACGCGCAGGTTCTGCGGGATCGTGCACGGTGCGAAGACAAGGAAGTTCTTCGCCAAGCTCGTCCGCCTCGGCTTGGCTTCAACGTACGACTGCCGGCACAACCGCGCCCGGATCTACCACGTGAACGGGCGGGCTCTGTACGCAGCCATCGGGGAGGCCGAAAGCCGCCTCCGCAAACCCGTGACCCTGAACCACGCGATTCAGCGGTTGATGGTGCTCGACGCCCTGGTCGAAGACGCCGACCTCGTCTGGCTTGGGACCGCCGAAGAGAAGACGGTTCACCTGACGATGCTGACGCGGATTGACCCGAAGGACCTCCCTCACGCCGTCGTCGGCGAAGGTGACGGTCGCGAAACCCGGTACTTTCCGGACCGCCTGCCGATTGGCATCCACCTGGCCGGCCGCGGGGTCGTCGTCTACGTCGTCACCGACCCTTGGCTTGACGACTTCCGACTCTTCCTCGAACGGCACGCCGCGCTGCTCCGGGCGTTCCCGGCCTGGACGCTGCGAATCGTCGTGCCGCCGCAGTTGCCGGACGTCGCTCGGCGCTCCAAGCTGGTGTCTGGAACCAGCTGCTGACGCCGCTTCCGGAGGAGAAGCTGGACGAGTTGCGCTGGTACTTCGAGCAGCTTCGCACCCATCCCACGCCGTCGCGTGGCGACGACCTGGACGAACGGTTCCACAAGGCGAGGGCCGCCTTCTCTGGGCCTCGATTCAAGGCACTGTACCGAGCCTGGAAACAGGATGGCGAGGCTGCGTTGGTGAGCGCCCGTTCCCAGGCACTCGGCGATGCCGTGCAAGCGGGCGCCGGGCGCGTCGAGACCCTCGAACTCGGCCACCGCTACGGCCATCTCTCTCCCCTGGTTGCCGTCGCCTAGGATCTTCGAGCTGGCTTTAATACCTACAGACGTTAGATTATTGCCATCCCTGGCGGGTGTGCTCGACCGGCACCCGTTTGCCCGCCCGGCGTGCCCCTCTGGTGGGCAATTACCTGAGCGGTGATAACCACCCACCACGCGCGCAACTTGACCGGCCGTAAGGGCGGTGCGACTCTAGGAGTTAGCTCGGCCCAAACGGGGGACATGACCGTGCCTCAGATCGAAGTCAGCGAACAGCAGATCCTGGACAGTCTGGATCGTCTCTCTCCGAAAGGACGGCGCCAAGCCGTGCTGCGGTTGGTCGCCGGCGCCTCGACTCTGGACCGGACCGTTGAGCGCCTACAGCCACGGCTCATCGCGCTGGCCAGGCAACGGGGACTGGACTGGACTCGGCTCTCCGACGAAGAACGTGAACGGCTCGTGGACGATATTCTCCACGAATGACCGCCCTGGTCACGAAGGCCGTCTTCGACACGAACATCCTGGTCTCTGGGCACTTCTGGAAGGGACCGCCGTACCGTTGCCTCATGGCTGCGGAAGCGGGCTTGGTCTCGCTCGTCCTTTCGGACTCGATCACGTCCGAACTGCGTGAGAAGTTAACGGAGAAGTTCGAGGTTCCCGCTGCAGAAGCCGACGCCATCATCGACCGCCTCAAGGCGCGTGCGGAAGACGTCCCCGCACAGGGCCGTTCAGGTTGGGTGAAGCAGGATCCCGACGATGACAAGTTCATAGACGCGGCGCTGGCGGGCGGCGCGACGATCATCGTCTCGGGCGACCGTCATCTGCTCGCGCTCGGCTCGGTGGAAGGGATCGACATCCTCACGGCGCGACAGTTCCTCGAACGCCTCGCGGAGGCCAGCGGCGGCACGGCGTAGCTGGCTTTATCGGCGGGACGGTCCGTGCCGTGGCTGCCCCTGGACGGCTGGCATCGTGTGGATGAGCCCGTTCCTGCCTTGGTGCGACCGCCGGCCAGTGCGTTCATCCTGAAGAGGGGGCCGAGAAGGGGGAACGCTGGCCGAAAGCGCGGTTGGCCCCCTCCGGTCTCGCCCGTGTGACATGCGCTCCCACCCTTCGCACGTCGTGACTGACCGCCGATACACGGCCTCCAACTGCGTGAACAACAGCGCCTTCGGACGATGGCCGCCACGGCAGCGGGCGGCGCTTTGTGCCGCCCGGTGAGCGCCCGATTGCCAGTGTCGCGGTGGGGAAGAGGCGTGAGCGACCCCGCCCGCGGCGCGCGAACCTGGCCCCGCGCCCGTCCACGGGGTCGCTCACGCCTCACGTGTTGGGTCGATGTCGAAGACGGGCGCAGCCCGGATGGCGACCGAATCGAGTGCGTGATGCACGGGGACCGAGCGAGGTCTTCCCGGCGCGAGGTGACAAACTCAACGCGGTCTGAGCCGCCACGATTTCGTCCGCATGCACACGTCTATTCCGACGGGGAATGCCGACGCTCCGAACTGGCATTCTGCGGGAGCGAAGGCGCGTGTCAAGGCTACCCTCACTGCGGTTCGGCGCTGCGCGGCCTTGACACGCGCCTTGCGCTCCCGACGATCTTGGCAACTATCGGAGCGTCGGCGGAGTCAAGCGTCGGCTCAGGCGCGCCCGACCGGCGTTGATTGCGGGCGCCTCAAGGCGTCCCGAACGGGGCCGACGAGTTGTGCACGATCACGCTTCTCGCGGCGGCGCCCTGGCAGCGCGCGGCGTGACCGGGCCGAGTAGGTGAAGCTGTCGGGTAGCGTCGTCGCCGCGCAGGTGGCCGCAATCCTCGTCTCGTCGCTCCGCCGCCCCGCACGGCCTCCGTGATCCTGGCGGCCTACACGGGGCTGTTCGACCACCATCGCCATCGTCGCCGTGACCACCGGGATGATCGCGGTCACGCAACCGATCAGCAGGAAGCCCAGGCGGCTGGAGAACCCCACCGGCCTACCCCTGCCGCTCGATCCTCCCGCGACGTGCGCGGAGGGTAGGATCCGATCTCTCGTGAACCCCGACCCTACCTGTTGATGCCGCCTCCGCGACGAACCACGCGCAGAACTCGGCGTGGTCAAGACGCGACGAGCGCCACGACGACGATGACGGTCAACGGCGCGGACGCGAACGGCAATGTGGCGGGTGAATGACAACATCCCCCGACTATCACTGTCGGCACGACACGTTCTTCGGCTCATCACACATCTTCTTGCGCTGGGTGCAGGCGAGCCACAGCTCGAGAGCCTTGTATTCGGCAGGAACCACCGCCGGATCGGAGTATTCCGCGAGCCACGTAAAGTAGCTGTTCTGCGCGCCGTCCGCACGCATTTCCGCGACGGTGTGGTCGCGAACGGCGGTGCAGGTGTGCCGGCCGCCGTCGATGTGCCTCGCCTCGTGTATCATTCCCGATATCCCGCTCGCGATTGAGTACCACCGGTACTCAGGGTAGGCCGGCTTACCTTCGGGGTTGGGGTCATACACGAGATAGATCCACCGCCTCGCTAGGTCGGCGTGTGAATAGCCGGTGTAACTTCCACCTCGACGAGCGCGACCGTGGAGGAGAACCACTCGTACAGCGTCTTGTCCGTCCACGGCAAGGGCCTCGAGAACCGCAGCCGCTTCATCATGATGAGCTGCTGATAGATCTTCTTCTGAAGCTCGGAGAGGTCGGCGGAGCCGTCGGCTGCGCGGCAGACGAAGGGCGGCGCCGCGATCGCGGGCTGAAACACCACCTTCACGTCCGCGACGCTAGCCAGATCCGCTGCGGTTGGGCAACCCGCCAACTCTCGATCCAGGGCTGTCGGCGTGTTGGGAAGCGGCGGCAGGCCATCGGAGGCATCGCCGCTCGACGGCGTCGTCGGACTCCCACACCCGAGGATCGTGAGAATGGCGCTCCACAAGAGCACCGCCAACCAGCCGCGTCCAATGCTCATGGCACCCACCTTTCGCGCCAGTTTGGATGCGCCCAGACAGGCTGCCCGATGACCGCGATGTCGCTCGGCGCGGCCTCGCGACGTGACGCTCGCCATCGCCGCCGGCCCCGGTAGGGATGGCATCAGGCTTCGAGTCCCAGGGCAGACAGTGGCGGCTGGTCGAGATTATAGCCGCCAAGCTGCCAAAGACGAGAGCCTCTTGGTCGTCGGAACCGCGCGCGGCGCCTACGGGAACAGGCGGTAGTTCCTGTCGGCTGTCCCTTCCGGCACGCGCAGGCGCGCGGCCTCTTCACGACGAAGATCACCGAGACGGGGATCTCGATCACGCTGGGCGCGGCCGGCGTCATCGTCGCAGCGACGAGCATCACGATCAAGTTGCGTGTCTGAGCGATCCGCCACGACAGAGGACGGGGGTAGAGTCCGATCTCTGGTGAACCCCCACCGGCGTGCCTGATGCCGCCTCCACGACGATCAGCCCGTGGAACTCGCGGTGATCGTGGTGGCGGCCACCAGCACTGATTGTCGTCGCCCTGGCCGGCCACGCGCCCCTTCCAGTCGCTCTTCGTCCGATCCGGCAGGACGACAGCGATCAGCACCGCATCGAGCCGCACCGGGACAAAGAGCACCAGCAGCCGGCGAGCTTCGCGCGGTCTGCGTAGAACATCGTTGCCAGCCTGAGAGGCAGTTCACAGCACAGTTGACAGGACCGCAACAGAGGCGTACCTTGGCTGTATCTCACCGTGGCGCGTGCCGCCACCCCCTCCCTGCGGTCTCAGGCCCTCGGAGGCAGCTCCTCCTTCGTCGCCCTCAGGGCCGCGAGGCCGAGCACCCCTCAATAGTTCCGGCGTCGGATCCCTCGGCTTGGACGGTCACGCTCGTCAGCATCGACCATGGTCATCTGATCAGCGGACCGGAGCACGAGAGTGTTCACGACCCGCGAGCTCGCCCTCAGGGCAGTCGCGGCGCTCGGCGCCGACCGACACGTTCCGGAACGCCCAACGACAGACGCACCTCGCACGGGTTCCTCTCAGGAGAGCCCGCCTCCGGTGCGGCGGGGCGATTTGACGCGTCGTGACCATCACCTCGCGTGACGCCCCGCCCTCGTCCGCGCCGTCGCGCGGAGATCGGCCGTGCCGGCAATCGGAGGTCGTAGCCGCACGCCGTCAGGCTCGGTGGCACGATGCGCGTCCACATGGTCCGTATCGTCCACGCGAATGGGCCGCTCCGTTCCCAGGACGGAGCGGCCAGCCTCGAGTTGATGCAACAGACAGCTCATCGTTGCTCGTCAACGCGGGGTTATCATGCGTGGAAGAAAGGGATCACGTCTGTGGCCGCCAGCGCGAGCGGCCGACGTCGAGCGTCCCGCGGAGCGTTCGTCTGGGCAGGCGGAGGTGTACGCGGACGATGCGCTGCTGGTGCTCGTGCGATTGCTCGCGCGCCAGGCGGCACGTGAAGTCTTCGAGCAACGGGTCAACGAATTCGATACCTCCGTCGAAGAGGGCCGCGACGAGTGGATCACGAAGGATGTCCCGGAGCTCCGCATCGTCGACGGCGAGCTGTGGAACGGCGTGCAGGCGCGGTACGCCAATGTGCAGCACAAGTGGAAGTCGGCGGGGGATGGCAAGCGCTTCAATCAGTTCCGTCGGCCGAAGTACCTGTTCTCCGGGCTGACGAAGTGCGGTGAATGCGGCGCGGGTTTCATCACGTACTCCCGGGAGCACCTCGGCTGCTTTGGTGCACGTGGCCGCGGCACCTGTACGAACTTGCTGACGATTCCGCGGCGGGAGGTCGAACAACGCGTCCTGCGAGCGCTGCAAGAGAAGCTGATGCGCAATGACTTCTTCGAGGAGTTCTGCCGGGAGTTCGCGAAGGAGATGAACCGGTTGCGGATGGAGCAGCGTGCGGGCGCGAGTGCGGCGAAGCGCGAGCTGGAGCGAGTCAAGCGCGAGATTCAGAAGGTCATCGACGCGATCGTCGATGGCGTTAAGGGCTCGGAACTGAAGGACCGCGATGGCGCAGTTGCAGGAGCGGAAGGAAGCTCTGCTGACGCAGATCGAAACCGCGGACGAACCGCCGCCGCTTCTTCACCCGAGCATGGCCGACCTCTACCGTGGGAAGGTGGAGGAACTCGCGTCAGCGCTCCAGCGCGAGGACACGCGGGTTCAGGCCTCAGAAATGCTCCGTGGCCTTATCGATTCGATCGTCCTGATTCCGGATGGGGGCCGGCTCCGGGTCGAGCTGAGGGGAAATCTGGCCGCGATGCTGACTGCCGCCCAAGAAACGAAAAGGTCGCCCGAAACAGGCGACCTTTTCGTGCCGGTACAAATGGTTGCGGGGGCAGGATTTGAACCTGCGACCTTTGGGTTATGAGCCCAACGAGCTACCGGACTGCTCCACCCCGCGCAAGAAAGGTATCATTCCAACGGTGCTCCCGTCAATTGCCGGCGCGGCTGTTTTCGGGCGCGAGCATTGCTCGCGCACGCCGCGCGGCACATCGCAGACCGGGCTGAAGAGGCCCATTCAACGCGAGGCTCCCATGTTCCGCGCAGCCGCTGCCTTCGCCATGCTCGTCCCGATCGCCCTGTTCGGCGGATCCGCCCTTAAGGGCGTGCAGGCGCAGCAGACCCGGACGGACCCCGTCGCAGAGCTGCTCGTCGAGGTCCGCGGCCTGCGCATCGCCATGGAGCGGCTCGCCAGCGCCACGCCACGGATGCAGCTCCTCACCAGCCGCCTCACGATACAGGAAGAGCGGGCCAACCGCGCCACCAGGGAGCTCGAGGACGTTCGTTCGGAGCTCGAGAACAACCGGTCCGAGGTTCAGGCTCTGCGAATGCAGGCAAAGATGGTCGAGGAAGGCCTGCCGAGAGAGGCCGACCCCCGGGCGCGGGAGGAGCTCGAGCGGCAGAAGCAGATGATTGCCGGCAGGCTCGACGCGCTCGCCGCCCGCGAGCAACTGCTCCGAGGCCGCGAAGCCGAAGCCATCGGCGTCGTCGGGCAGGAACAGGCTCGCTGGCAGGAGCTGAGCCTAAGGCTCGACGAACTCGAACGCGCCCTGGAGGGCCGGAAGTAGTCCGCTACGACGGGACCGGCAAATCGAGGAAGAGATCTCCTCGACCGGCTTCTCGAACAGCCGCCCCACCTTGAGGGCCAGCGGCAGGCTGGGGTCGTACTTGCCGGTCTCGATCGCGTTCACGGCCTGTCTCGACACCCCCAGCCGCCGCGCGAGTTCCTCCTGCGTCCAGTCGCGCTCCGCCCGCAGCACCTTCAGCCTGTTTCGCATGGCGGCGGCCTCACTGGTACTTTCGGGAACTGAGCATGAAGCCGAGCGCGTACGGGACGAGCAGCAGCAGCCACAGGTCGCGGGGGTCACGGCCGGCCAGGACGCCCTCACCCCGCAGGTAGCCCACCGCGAAGACCAGCACGAGCGACACCGGGAACGCGACCACGAGCGCCTCCTGGTGGACCTGCCGGTGGTATTCGTCCTGCGTCCGCGCAACTCTCACCAGCGCGACCACAAAGGCGACCATCGCCGCGATGAGTGCGGCGGTCAGCGCCAGTCGCAGCCCCCGCCCGGCCGCAAACCCGGCCTCCCGGACGAAGATGTGCGCGACCAGCGTGGCCACCAGCCCAAGGCCGGTGTAGAGAATCGGGGAAGGGTGCTTGGTGCGGGCAGAGTTGGTGATCACCACATTGACTCCTGACAGCTTTGACGGACAAAAAGTAATGTAAGCATTACATATTGTCAAGTAGAAGTGTCTTAGCGGGGGAGGAAAGGTGAGGAAACGGGCCTTGCGGCGTCTGAGGGTGAGGATGAGAGGGAATGGGGCGGCCGTCGACCTGGCTCGCGGGCAGGCTAGCCGGGGCTACTTCTTCGGTGCGTCCTTGATGATGATGATCTTCTCCCCGGGCTTCATGAGCCCGAGGTCGCGCCGCGCGATCTCCTCGATCGCCGCCGGGTCGGCCGGGGGCTTCAGCCGATCGATCTGCTCGCGCAACGCCTCGTTCCGGCGGCGCACTTCCTCCAGCGTCTGCAGCTCGCGCTCGTGCTCCAGCCGCGCCCTCCGGTTCGCCAGCCACCCGCGATCTCCGACCAGCCCGTCGAGCACGAGCACCGCCGCAACGAAGAGCAGCACGATCGTGAGGAACGACCGGCGCTGCGGCCCACGTCCTGCCGCCTTGCGCCCGTTTCCCGCCGGTTCGTTCCGCTCCAGCGTCGCCATGACCGATAATGTCCTCGCCGCGTCGCGCGAAAAGACCCTGGAAGTGCCACGTTCTTTTTACCGCACTTTCAGGAAAACTCAACATCAAAATAGTCGGAAGTCGCAAGGTCAGAAGTCAGAAGTCAGAAGACAGAAGTCGGAAGTCGACAGAAGTCGGAAGCGCAAGTCACAAGTCGAAAGTCCGAGTCAGGAGTCAGAAGACAGAAGGCAGAAGTCGGAAGTCAGGAAGCCGAGGCACTGCATGGAACAACCCGACGCGCTTCTCGTGCTCACCACCTGGCCCGCGGGTACCGACCCCGTGGCGTTCGCGACGACGCTCGTGGATGAACGGCTGGCCGCCTGCGTGAACGTGCTGCCCGAGATGGACTCGATCTACCGATGGCAGGGACGCGTGGAACACGCACGGGAGCGGCAGGTCGTCATCAAGACGACGGGGCGGCAGCTCGAGGCGCTGAAGCTCCGGCTCCATGCGCTCCACCCCTACGAGGTCCCGGAGCTGATCGCCCTGCCGATTGCCGGCGGGGCCGAGGCGTACCTGGCATGGCTGAGGGAGAGTCCAGAGCAGCGCTGAAGGCCTGCTCTGTACCGATGCACGACGGCGGCGGAGCGGCCAGGGCCCTGTTCTCCACCGATGCATCGGTGCAGCAGAGGGCCAAGAGCCAAGACCCGGTTAAGCCTGCTATCATGCTGCCGGTCGCATGAATCCACGCCTTGACGCGCCACCCGGGCCCCGCCGCCTCCTCCCGGGCTCGTTTTCAACCCGGGTCGTGGAGCTGAAGCGCCTGGCCTTCCAGACGTGGCCCGGCCGGCTCCTGACGGCCGGCGTCGTCGTCAAGCTGTCGGCCTGGCTCGTCGGCCTGCTGCTCGGCCGCGAGCCGCTGCTGATGGCCGCGCTCAACGTGCTCGCCAGCGTGGCCCTTATCGCCGGGGCGGGTTACTGTCTCTTCCGCCTGCTGCTCCGCGCCAAGCGCCGCATGCTCTGGCGCGTTCGCCGCAAGCTGATCCTCTCCTACATCTTCATCGGCGTCGTCCCGGCGCTGCTGATCGTCTCGTTCTTTCTCGTCTCCGGCCTCATCCTGTTCCTGAACGTCGCCTCCTACCTGGTGAAGAGCGGCCTCGAGAACGTCACGGACGAGGCCGTCTACCTCGCCCGAGTCACCGCCCTCGAGATCCAGCGGGGCCCCGGGCCGCAGGGCGCCGCCCCCATCCTGCAGCAGCGGTTCCAGAACTTCTCGACCCGCTACCCCGGCGCCTCCATCGCGCTCGTGCCGACCGGGCCGGAGCCCTGCTCGGGCGAGGTCGGCGGCGCGTCGCGGCTGCAGGACGTGCTGACCGCCGGCCGCGAGCCGCTGCCGCAGACCGGCGCCGCCGGCCGCGGCCTGCCGCCGTGAATCGACTGCTCGCCGGGCCGTGGGAGCACATCGGCCCCCGGACACGCTGCCGGCATGGGTCAGCTGCAAGCGGCTTCGGCGGGATGGTGGTGCAACTGGACGAGGCGACGGAACGCCGGGCCAGGGCCAGGCCACCGTCCACGGCGCGCTCCGCGGCGTGGGCCTGCCGGACGTGGCGGAGCCGCGCTACGCGGTCATCGTGGACATCCCGAAGAACGACGCCCTCGGCGAGGTCCTGCGCGAGCAGACCAGCGTCAAGATCGGCGACATCAGCTTCGTCGCCATCGAACAGACGGCCGACGGGGCGAGCCATCGCGAGCCGCACCGTGACGACGGGCGAGGGCGGCGCCGCGGCGACGCCTCGGGCGACGGGCGAAGCGGCGCTTCAACTGGATCTCGTACCTCGAGTACACGGACTGGACGACCGGGCGCAAGAACTGGGCCGCGATGAACATCGAGGTGAACATCGCGGACATCTACGACCGCCTCTCGGCGGCGCAGCCGCACCATCCAGCGGCTCAACTTCGGCACGGTGCTTCCTGCTGATCCTGCTGCTGGTCGCCGCGCTGTTCCTGATCATCGAGGCCGTGGCGCTCGTGATGGGCCTGGCGCTCGCGCGCAGCGATCACCGGGTCGGTGCACGAGCTGTTCGCCGGCACCGAGCGCGTGCGCGCAGGGCGACTTCAGCCACCGGATCGAGGTCAAGGCGCGCGACCAGCTGGGCGAGCTGGCCGACTCGTTCAACCAGATGACCGCGAGCATCGAGGACCTGCTGCGCCAGGCGGCGGAGAAGAAGCGGCTCGAGGAGGAGCTGCGCATCGCGCGCGAGATCCAGATGTCGCTGCTGCCGCACGGGCCGCGTGACGGTGCCCGGCCTGTCGATCACCGCGCTCTGCGTCCCGGCGCGCGAGGTGGGCGGCGACTACTACGACTTCCTGCCGCTCGACGACGACCGCCTCGGCGTGCTGATCGCCGACGTGTCGGGCAAGGGCACGTCGGCCGCGCTCTACATGGCCGAGCTGAAGGGGCTGATGCTCTCGCTCAGCCGGATCTACCCGTCGCCGCGCCAGCTGCTGCTCGAGCGCCAACCGGATCATCTCGGAGCACCTCGACAGCCGCAGCTTCATCACGATGACCTACGCGGTCCTCGACCTGCGGCGCGCGCACGATGACCTACGCGCGCGCCGGGCCACACGCCGCTCATCTACCTGCCGGCGGCGCGGCGGCGAGCCGCGGCGCAGATCCTGGCGCCGGACGGCCTGGTGCTGGGCCTGCGGATCGACGGGGGCGAGCTGTTCGAGCGGCTGCTCGAGGAGGTCACGCATGCCGCTCGCCGCCGGCGACGTGCTCGTGTTCTTCACCGACGGCATCAGCGAGGCGATGAACGCCGCCGAGCGACCTGCTTCGGCGAGGCGCGCCTGGCGCAGCTGGTCGCGCGAGCACGGCGACCTGCCGACCGACGAGCTGCGCGAGCGCGATCCTGCGCGAGATCGACGCGTTCGTCGGCGGGCGCCCCGCAGCACGACGACATGACGATGATCCTGATGAAGTTCGACGGCTTCGTGCCCGGCGGCCGTCAGGACGGGGTTCGAGCATGGACCCGCGTGACCCGCGCGGCGCCGCGCCGCCGCTGGTCGATCGTCTTCCGCACGCACTCCGACATCGAGGCCAGCGTCGTCCGCGGGCCTGCTCGAGGCGCACGGCATCCACGTCGGCGCTGTCGTCCGACGTGCCGCACTCGGTGTTCCCGCTCACCGTCGACGGCCTCGGCGAGGTGCGCATCTCGGTGCGCCGCGACGCAGGCCGACGAGGCCGCGCGACGTGATCATCGAGCAGCGCATCGCGGCCCGGACGCCGGCGCGGCGCAGGTCGTGACGGCCCGCGGGACGAGTTCGAGCGCTCGAGCGGCGGCTCGGCTACCGTTTCGCGGATCCGCGGCCTGCTCGAGCACGCGCTGACGCACACGCTCGCGCGCCAACGAGGACGTCAGCGGCGGCGTCGCCGACAACGAGTCGCTCGAGTTCCTCGGCGACGCGGTGCTCGGCTTCGTCGTCGCCGACCTGCTGTTCCGCGAGTTCCCGCAGTTCGACGAGGGGCAGAAGTCGAAGGTCAAGGCGGCGCTCGTCTCGACGCCGTCGCTGGCGCGGCTGGCCGAGCGGCTCGGCCTCGGCGAGCACCTGCTGCTCGGCCGCGGCGAGGAGAAGACCGGCGGCCGCCGCAAGCAGGCGCTGCTGGCCGACGGCTACGAGGCGCTCATCGCGGCGCATCTACCTCGACGGCGGCATCGAGGAGGCGCGCGCGTTCATCCGACGCGAGTTCGCCGACGCCGATCGAGGACGTGCGCAGCGCCCGAGTTCTGCGGGCGCGACTACAAGTCGGCGCTGCAGGAGCGGCTGCAGTCGCGCGAGCGGCCGCTGCCGGAGTACACGCGTCGCCGGCCGAGAGCGGCCCGGACCACCGACAAGCTGTTCCACGTCGAGGTGCGCGTCGCAGGGCGAGATGCTGGCGGAGGCGACGCGGCGCGAGCAAGAAGGAGGCCGAGCAGGAAGCCGCGCGGCTGGCGCTCGAACGACTCGAGAACTGAGCAACTCGTAGATGCCGGACGGTATCGCGGCGTCGCGCGGCTCGCGGTCGGCTCTGCAGTTCCGCTCGCGCTCGACAGTCTGCGAGCGCCGGCTCAGACTGCGGCAGGCGCCGTGCGCAGCGCGTAGACCGGTGCACCTCGCGCGCGACTCGTCCTCGGTCGGCGGGGCCGGCCGGCAGTGCAGCCGCACCCACAGCGCGCAGCAGCGGATCGCGGAAGCTGTAGCGCTTCCGCTGCGACGTCGACCAGGTCCACGTCCTCCAGCCACGACAGGTAGTCCTTCGTCGAGCCCGGCGTCCGCTGCAGGCGCTGCGCGATCTCGGTCAGCGTCAGCGGTTCCTCCTCGGCGAGGATCTCGAGGATGGCCTTGAGCGCGCCGTAGCCGCGGGCGCGGTGCAGGCGCAGCTCGTAGGTGTGGCAGCAGATCGCGGTCGAGCGGCCGCCCGGCGCGAACAGCGCGGCCAGCGCGCTCACCGGGTCGCCGCGCCGCTGCCCGGCAGCTCCGCCATCGTCTGGGCGAGCGCACGAACGCACTGTCGGCCGGCCCGCGCAGAGACGGCCGACCAGGGGCGCGAGGGTCTCGCGGCGTATCCGCGACGACGGCGGACGGCTCGGCGGCGTCGGCAGTTCGGCGCGGCCGCGGCGATCATGCGCGACAGCTCGGCCGCGCTCGAGCGGCGGCATGTGCGATGACCTCGAACGCGCGGCGCGTCGCGCAGCAGGCGCGAGCGCCGCGTCGACGTACCGCGTGGTCGAGCACGAAACGGTTGGGGCTGGCGGCCAGCGCCGCAGCAGGTCGCTGCAGCGACGCGGCGCAGGCCCGGGAAGCTCTCGAACGTCCGGAACTCCAGCACCTCGTCCAGCAGGAACGTCGCCGGCGCGCCGTCGGCCGCGCCGCGCCCCGGTCAAGAAGGCCAGCGTCGCGTCGAACGCGCCGCGCGGCGGTCGGGCGCCTGCGGCCGCGCTCGGCCGGCCGGAACGGCGAGGCGTCAGCAGCGCCTCGCAGGAAGCGCTCCGGCGTCGTGGCCGCGCGCTCGACGTCCATGTACTGGCACGCGTCGGCGCCCAGGTCGCTCCCGTAGCCGCCGCAGGACCGTCGTCCGCCCGGTGCCGCAGCCGCCGAGGAGCACGGGGATGCGCCGTCGGAACCCGACAGCGTGGCCCGCAGCCGCCTCTCGAAATCCGACCGCCAGTCGTTCACCGTGCAGCGCCCCCTTCACGGCCGAACTCACGCATCGGGATCCGCACGCCCTTCGCCTCCGCGGTGGCGATGGCCTCGGGGTAGCCGGCGTCGGCGTGGCGCGCCACGCCGATGCCGGGGTCGCACGTCAGCACGCGCTCGAGCTTCTCGTCGGCCTCGCGCGATCCGTCGGCGACGATGACCATGCCGGCATGCAGCGAGTAGCCGATGCCGACGCCGCCGCCGTGGTGCACCGAGACCCACGTGGCGCCCCGACGAGGCGTTGAGCAGCGCGTTGAGGATCGGCCAGTCGGCGATCGCGTCGCTGCCGTCGCGCATGCCCTCGGTCTCGCGGTTGGGCGACGCCACCGACCCGGTGTCGAGGTGGTCGCGGCCGATGACGATGGGCGCGGAGATCTCGCCGCGCCGCACCATCTCGTTGATGCGCAGGCCGAACGCGGCGCGCTCGCCGAAGCCGAGCCAGAAGATGCGCGCCGGCAGGCCCTGGAACGCCACGCGCTCGCCGGCCAGGCGGATCCAGCGGCAGAGCGCCGCGTCGTCCGGGAACATCTCCAGCACGGCGCGGTCGGTGGCGTGGATGTCGGCCGGGTCGCCCGAGAGCGCCGCCCAGCGGAACGGCCCCTTGCCCTCGCAGAACAGCGGCCGGATGTACTCGGGCACGAAGCCGGGGATGTCGAACGCGTTCTGCACGCCGGCCTGCACGGCCTGCGCGCGGATGTTGTTGCCGTAGTCGAACGTGACGGCGCCGCGGCGCTGCAGCGCGAGCATCGCCGACACGTGCACGCCCATCGCCGTCACCGATCGCCGGGCGTACTCGCCCGGGTTCGCGCGCCGCAGGTCGTCGGCCTCGCCCAGCGTCAGGCCGTTCGGCACGTAGCCGTTCAGCGGATCGTGCGCCGAGGTCTGGTCGGTGAGGACGTCGGGGGTCAGGCCGCGCGCCACGAGCGCGGGCAGCACGTCGGCGGCATTGCCCAGCAGCGCGATCGACCGCGCGCGCTTCTCGCGCTGCCACGCAGCCGCCTTCTCGAGCGCCTCGTCCAGCGATTCGGTGGCCTCGTCGACGTACCGCGTGGCGAGCCGGCGCTCGATGCGGGACGGGTCCACCTCCACCACGAGCGCCACACCGCCGTTCATCGTCGCCGCGAGCGGCTGGGCGCCGCCCATCCCGCCCAGACCGGCCGACACGAAAAGGCGGCCCTCGAGGCTGCCGCCGAAGCGCCGGTTGGCGAGCGAGGCGAGCGTCTCGTACGTGCCCTGCAGGATGCCCTGGGTGCCGATGTAGATCCAGCTGCCGGCCGTCATCTGGCCGTACATCGTCAGGCCCTTGTGCTCGAGGTCGCGGAAGTTCTCCCAGGTGGCCCAGGCGGGCACGAGCAGGGCGTTGGCGATGAGCACGCGCGGCGCGCCGGGATGCGTCCGGAAGATGCCAACCGGCTTGCCCGACTGCACGAGCAGCGTCTCGTCGTCCTCGAGAGACCGGAGCGAGGCGATGATCGCCTCGTAGCACTCCCAGTTGCGCGCGGCCTTGCCCGATCCCCCGTAGACGATCAGGTCGTCGGGACGCTCCGCGACCTCGGGGTCCAGGTTGTTCATCAGCATGCGCAGGGCGGCCTCCTGCGGCCATCCCTTGCAGGAAAGGGCGTTGCCGCGGGGCGCGCGGACACGGTGTGTCAGGGTGGTCATAAAACTCGGTACCGGGCAGCTTGCAGCGGGCAGCTGTCAGTGAGGTGCGAAGACGGAGCGGCGAAGAGTAGAACTTAAAAAGCCGGGCGCCGCTTGTCAACGTGGAAATCTTCGCCACGCTACTTGACAAACGCGCGCGGCAGGGCTTCGTGCCGCGGACAAGGCAAATGCCGGGCCCTACGGAACGATGCCCGCGGCGGCCTCGAGCTCGCCGGCCGCGATCAGGGCGGCAATCGCCTCGATGTCGGGCGCCGGGGGGCGGTCCTCCTCGAGCGCCGGCACCGCGGCGCGGATGCGGGCGTGCACGCGGGCCAGCGGCTCCGAGGTGCGAAGCGGCGCGAGCAGGTCGATGGCCTGACTGGCGCAGAGCAACTCCACGGCCAGCACGCCGCGCGCGAGCTCCAGCGCGCGCTGCGCCTTCAACGCGGCGCCCATGCTCATGCTGACGTGGTCCTCCTTGCCGGCGGACGTCGGGATCGTGTCCACGCTCGCCGGGTGGGCCAGGCTCTTCAACTCGGAGGTCAGCGCCGCCGCCGTCACCTGCGCCATCATGAACCCCGACTGCAGGCCGCCCTCGCGCGTGAGGAACGCCGGGAGCTCGCTCATCGCGGGGTTGATCAGCCGCTCCGTCCGGCGCTCGCTGATCGTCGCCAGCTGGGCGATGCCAATCGCCAGGAGGTCGGCGGCCATGGCGACCGGCGCACCGTGGAAGTTGCCGCCCGACACGATCTCGCGTTCGCCGGCAAACACCATCGGGTTGTCGGTGGCGGCGTTGGCTTCGACGACGGTGATGTCGCGGACGAATCGCATGGCCTCGCGGGCGGAGCCGTGCACCTGGGCGGCGCACCGCTCCGAGTAGGCGTCCTGCACCCGGGCGCAGCCGGCGTGCGAGGCGTTGATCCCGCTGTCCTGGAGCAGGGCGAAGATGGTGGCGGCCGACGCGGCCTGCCCGGCCAGCGGGCGCTCGGCGTGGATGCGCGGGTCGAAGGGCCGCGCCGAGCCGAGCAGCGCGTCGGTGGACAGTGCGGCCGCGATGTCGGCGGCGCGAGCCAGCCGTTCGGCGCCGAGCAGCGCGAGCCCGAGGACGGCGGCGGAGGCTTGCGTCCCGTTGATCAGCGCGAGGCCCTCCTTCGCGCCGAGCGACACCGGCGCCAAACCGGCGGCGCGAAGCGCCTCCGCGCCCGGCACGGGCCGGCCTTCGACCCACGCCTGGCCTTCGCCGACCAGCACGAGCGCGAGGTGCGCCAGCGGGGCGAGGTCGCCGCTCGCGCCCACCGACCCGCGGCTCGGGACCCAGGGGTGGACGCCGCGGTTCAGCGCCTCGACGAGGGCGGTGAGCGTCTCGGGCCGGATGCCGGAGAAGCCGCGGGCCAGCACGTTGGCGCGCAGGGTCATCATCGCGCGCACGGTGCGCACCGGGAGCGGCTCGCCGACGCCGGCCGCGTGGCTGCGAAGCAGGTTCAGCTGCAGGCGCTCGAGCGACTCGCGCGGGATCTTCACCTCGGCGAACATGCCGAAGCCCGTGTTGATGCCGTAGACCGGGGCGTCGCCCTCCGCCATCCAGTCCACGACGGCGCGCGCGGCCGCGACGCGCACCAGCGCTTCGTCCGCAATGGCGACCGGCTTCCCCTCGTCCGCAACCGCGGCCAGCTGCTCGAGCGTCAGCGAACGGCCGTCCAGGTAAATCATGGCAGGCTCCCTCTGGGACAAGACAAACACTCCATTGTAGCAAGAGCGATCCCGTCACTTGGCAAGGGAGCGAGGGCCTCCAGGCCTGCCGTTGTGCTAACATAATTCGGTTTGCCGAGTGACCGCCGCCGGAAGGAGTGCGTACCGCGATGAACGTAGCCGTAATCGGCGCCCAGTGGGGCGATGAGGGCAAGGGCAAGATCGTCGATCTGCTCACGCCGCACTTCT
The DNA here is from genome assembly GCA_963744445.1 of uncultured Acidobacteriota bacterium. Classification (GTDB taxonomy): domain Bacteria; phylum Acidobacteriota; class Vicinamibacteria; order Vicinamibacterales; family Fen-181; genus CAVUTP01. The sequence continues at coordinate 224,155 of CAVUTP010000001.1, read as the reverse complement.
CGATCGTGGCCCGCTACCAGGGGGGCCACAACGCCGGGCACACCGTGCTGGTGCGAGGAACCAAGTTCGTCCTCCACCTGATCCCTTCGGGCATCCTGCACCCCGGCGTCAGCTGCGTCATCGGCAACGGCGTCGTCGTGGACCCGGAGGCCCTGTTCCAGGAGATCGAGACGCTCGCGAAGCACGGCATCGAGGTGGGCGACCGGCTGATCATCAGCGACAAGGCGCACGTGATCCTGCCGTACCACCGCGACCTCGACCTGCTGCACGAGGCGCGGCGGGGCGATCAGAAGATCGGGACGACGTCGCGCGGGATCGGGCCGGCGTACGAGGACAAGATCGGCCGCCGCGGGATCCGCGTGGGGGACCTGTTCGACGCCGAGGCGCTGGCCGGGCAGGTCCGCGAGAACGTGAATGCGCGCAACCGCCTGGTCGGCGACAGCACGCTCGAGTGGCGGCCGCTCTTCGACAAGATCCTCGCGCTCGGCGAGCGGATGCGTCCCTGGGTGGCGGACGTGTCGGTCTTCCTGGCCGGCGCCCTTCGCGACGGCCGCCGGATCATGTTCGAGGGCGCGCAGGGCACGCTCCTCGACATCGACCACGGGACGTACCCCTACGTGACCTCCTCGAACTCCACCGCCGGCGGGGCGTGCACCGGCCTCGGCATCGGGCCTCGGGCGGTCCACGGCGTGCTGGGCGTGGCGAAGGCCTACACGACGCGCGTCGGCGGCGGGCCTCTGCCCAGCGAGCTGTCGGGCGAGATGGCCGAGCGCCTGCGCGAAGGCGGGCAGGAGTATGGCGCCTCCACCGGCCGGCCGCGGCGCTGCGGCTGGTACGACGCGGTCGCGGTCCGGTACGCCGTGCGCGTGAACGGCCTCGACTCGCTGGCGCTGACCAAGCTGGACGTCCTCGACGGACTGCCTCAGATCCAGGTGTGCACCGCCTACCGCTGCGGCGAGCGCCTGCTGACGGAGTTCCCCGGCGACATCCGCATCCTGGCGGGCTGCAAGCCGGTCTACGAGACGCTTTCCGGGTGGAGGAGCCCCAGCAAGAGTGTCCGGCGCTACCAGGACCTGCCCGACGAGGCGCGCGCCTACATCTCCCGGCTGGAGGAGATCTCCGGCGTCCCGGTTGGGATCATCTCCACCGGCTCGGATCGCGAGGACACGATCTTCAGGGAAGGCGCGGTGACGAGCGCCTGGTTCGCGTAACAGGAATCAGGATTCGGGATTCAGGATTCAGGGCACGCTATTTCGCCTGGTGCGCCTGCGCGAAGGCGGTGATGGTCCGGCGGTCCGGGGCAATGAACTGCACACCCGCGCGGCAGGTGCGTGCGTTCCTGACCACCTCCACCCTGGCCCACACCACGCGGGCGCTCACCGCGATGCGCGCGTCCGCGTCCCCGATCGAGAGGCTCACCACCTGCTTCGGCTTCAGTGTCTGCGCGGTGATGAGTTGGGCGCCGATGGCCGAGAGGTCCAGGACTTGCGCCGGCTGGTCGTCCACCCGCAGGGCGACCCCGGGGCGCATCTTGTAGCGTTGCGCCCGGCGCGTCCCCTTGTCCAGGCGCTTGATCTCCGCGGCCCGGGACGACCCGGCCCCGCGGCGTGGCGACACCCGGACGTAGTCGCTGTCGTGCGACAGGATGCGGATTCCCGAGGCGTCCAGCGCGTGGTCGCCCTTGATGCGCGCGATGAGCGCCGCCCCCCGAGGGCTCGCCGCGAACAGACGTTCGAGCGCGACCACCCGGGGCCGTTCGGCGACAATGGCCTGGAGGGCCCGCACCGGTTCCGAGTCCGCGAAGGTGAGCAGGTGCTCGCCTCCTCCGAGGCGGTCGCGAAGTGCCGGAATGAGTTCGGGGGCCGCGATCAGGATGGTCCGCGCGTCGGACATGCGGCCATAGTCTAGCAGAACAGCAGATGGAGAAACCTGCCGTCCTGTGTCGGGGTCTCGAGAAGCGTTACGGCGACGTCCGGGCCGTCGCCGGCCTGGACCTCGAGGTGCGCCGGGGCGAATGTTTCGGCCTGCTCGGGCCCAACGGTGCGGGCAAGACGACCACCATCGAGATCCTCGAGGGCCTGCTCGTGCAGGACGCGGGCGAGGTCGAGGTCCTCGGCATGCGCTGGGGCCGCCACGACCGGGCGCTGCGCCAGCGCCTCGGGATCCAGCTCCAGGACACGCAACTGAGCGAGAAGATCACCGTCGGGGAGACCGTCCGGCTGTTCCGGTCGTTCTACCGCCGCGGGCCGAGCGTGGACGACGTGGTGCGGATGGTGGAGTTGGAGGGGAAGCGCGAGAGCTGGGTCGGGAAGCTGTCGGGCGGGCAGAAGCAGCGCCTTGCCGTGGCGTGCGCGCTGGTGAACGAGCCCGAGCTGCTCTTCCTCGACGAGCCCACCACCGGCCTCGACCCGCAGTCGCGGCGCCAGCTGTGGGCGCTCCTCGACGGGTTCCGATCGCAGGGCGGCACGATCCTGCTCACGACGCACTACATGGACGAGGCCCAGACGCTCTGCGACCGGGTCGGCATCGTGGACCAGGGGCGGATCATCGCCTCGGGCTCGCCCCGCGAGCTGATGGCACGCCTGGGCGCCGAGCACGTGATCGAGATGGGTCTCGAGGCCGGGACGGCCGACCTCGCGCCGCATCGAGGCGCTGCCCGGCGTGACGGGCGTGCGGGCAACAGGGCAGCGGCTCTCGGTCAGCGCCCTCGAGGCTCACCTGGTGATCCCCGCGCTGCTCGCCGAGCTGTCGCGCCAGGGGCTGCCGCTGTCGGATTTCGCCACGCACCACGCCACCCTCGAGGACGTCTTCGTGGCGCTGACCGGGAGGCACCTGCGCGATGAGTGACCGGGGCGGCGCCTCGCATCCGATCGTCGAGCTGACGCTCACGCGGCTTCGGGAGTTCCTGCGCGAGCCGGAGGCGGTGTTCTGGGTCGTCTTCTTCCCGATCCTCATCGCTTCCGCTCTCGGCGTCGCCTTCCGGGGCAAGGGCGAGGAGGTGGTCCACGCCGGGGTGATCGCGGGCGCCGGGGCGCCGGCCGTGAGGGCCGCTCTCGAGCGGGCGCCGGGCATCCGCGTCCACGAACTCTCGCACGAGCGCGCGGATCTCGCCCTTCGCGACGGCGAGGTGCAGGTGCTCGTCGCCCCCGGGTCGCCCCCGACGTACCGCTTCGACCCCACCCGTCCGGAAAGCCGCCTCGCACGCCTGGCAGTGGACACCGCGCTGCAGCGGGCGGCGGGGCGTGCGGACCGTTTCCAGGCGGGGGAGGAACGGGTGGAGATCGCCGGCTCCCGCTACATCGACTGGCTGATCCCGGGACTGCTCGGCATGAACATCATGGGCACCGGGATGTGGGGCATCGGCTTCTCGATCGTCCACGCACGCAGCCGTCGCGTGCTCAAGCGGCTCGCGGCGACGCCGATGTCGCGCGTGCACTTCCTGCTCGCGCAGATGCTCGCGCGCCTGGTCTTCCTCGGCCTCGAGGTGGGCGCGCTGGTCCTCTTCGCGTGGCTGATGTTCCGGGTCCCGTTGAAGGGCTCGCTGGCGACACTCGCGGGCGTGACGCTGCTCGGCGCACTGGCGTTCGCCGGCCTCGGCCTCCTCATCGCCAGCCGGCCGCGGACGATCGAGGCCGTCTCGGGCCTCATGAACTTTGCGATGGTGCCGATGTGGGTGCTGTCCGGCGTCTTCTTCTCGTCGGCGAACTTCCCGCCGCTCGCGCAGCCCTTCATTCGGGCCCTGCCGCTGACGGCGCTCAACGACGCGCTGCGGGCCGTGATGCTCGATGGCGCGTCGGTGGCCGGGATCGCTCCCGAGCTCGGCGTGATGACCGCGTGGACCGCCGTCAGCTTCGCAATCGCGCTCCGGGTCTTCCGATGGAGATAGTCGGAGGGCGGAGGGGAAGGAAGCGGAGAGCGGGAGGGCGGAGGGCCGCCTGCAGTGTGACGCCGTGACCAACCGCCTGCCGCCTTCCCGCCTTCTCTATATCTCCCTAGTGCACTCCGGAACTCGTTTGGAGGGCCGACGGGTCCGCGCCCATGCGACGGATGGCTGCCTCCCACATGTCGCCCGCCTTCACCGCGAAAATCAGATCCGCGTCCACGTCGCTGATCAGCCACGCCGACTCGCGCAACTCCGCGTCGAGCTGCCCGGGCCCCCACCCGGCGTATCCCATGAGCAGCCGTGTCCGCGGCGATGACGCTTCGTGCTCCAGCAGGCGGCGCAGCAGCCCGGCCGAGCCCGAGATGTAAACGCCGCCGCACACCTGCACCGCTTCTTCGTCGTCCGGGTCGTCGCCCATCAGGATGCAGCCGCGTTCCGGCTCCACGGGGCCGCCCACCCACAGTTCGAGGTCGTTTTCGGCCGCCACCGGCGGCTCGAGGCGCACGGCCTCGACGGCCGGCGTGCCGGTGGGCCTGTTGAGGACGAGGCCCCACGCGCCCTCGGCGCTGTGCTGGCAGAGGAGGACGACGGTGCGGCGGAAATTGGGGTCGTCGAGCTGGGGCATCGACACCAGGAGTGCGGGCGCCACGGAGTTCGGTTCCTTCATCGCGGGTTTCATGGTCCCATCATAGCGCGCCCGCGCCCGCGGGGATGCTGGCCCGTCGGTGATACACTCGATGCTGGGGTCGCACGCCCCACGCCTGGAGATCACATGAGGAAGCAGACGTCCCCCCGGGGCTGGACCCTGTCCGCCCTGCTCGCGTTGTCCGTCTCCGTCGTCGCCGTCACCGGCGGCGGTCAATCTGCACCCACGAGCTCCTCCGGCAAGCAAGCCTGGCTGCGCCAGGCGGGCGGGTCCGCGGTGACCCTCGCAGAGCCGCTGGCGCGGCAGCCCGGGGCCCGCCCGCGGCCCGCGTACGCGGCCGGCCATGTCGTCGTGAAATTCGAGCCCGAAGTCCGGCTGCGGGAGGCGCGGGCAATAGCCGGCGAGGCCGGCGCCACGCGAGTGACCCGCGCCCGGTATGCGGACTTCCACTATGTCGAGATCCCGGCCGGAGACGACCCGGTCGCCGCCGCCGCGCGGCTGCGCCGGGAGCCCGGCGTCCTCTACGCCGAACCAGACCCGATCGTGCGGGCGTCGTGGAAGCCGAACGATTCCTTCTACAACCTGCAGTGGAACTTCCAGAAGATCAACATGGAGCGGGCCTGGGACATCAACCGCGGCGGGTCCTCGAAGGTGACGGTGGCCATTCTCGACACCGGTGTCGCGTACCTCACGCAGGGAGCGTTCGCGCAGGCCCCGGACCTCGCGAGCACCCACTTCGTGGCCGGCTTCGACTTCATCTGGGCCGATGACCAGCCGGTGGACACCGACGGCCATGGAACACACATCGCGGGGACCATCGCCCAGGTGACCGACAACCAGACAGGGGCGGCCGGCATGGCGTTCAACGTCGGCATCATGCCCGTGAAGGTGCTCGACACCGAGTGGGACGAGCAGAACGGCGCCCCGTTCACCGCCACCCTGTCCGTCGTGGCGCAGGGAATCCGGTGGGCGGCGGACCACGGTGCGAAGGTGATCAACATGAGCCTGGGCGCCGACTCGGGAAGCTCCACGGTGGAGAACGCCCTCCGTTACGCCGTGGGGCAGGGGGCGTTCGTCTCGATCGCCGCGGGCAACACCGGTGACGAGGACAATGCGGCGGAGTGGCCTGCCAGCTACGCGAAGGACATCGACGGGGTCATGGCGGTGGCGGCCGTGGACTACAACCTCCAGCGCGCGCCGTACTCCACCCACCGTGATTACGTCGAGATTGCGGCGCCGGGCGGCAACAACGGCGCCGACGTCAACAACGACACCCGGCCCGACGGGATCCTGCAGCAGTCCTTCGATCCGGACTTCCAGGAGCAGGGCATCTTCAACCGCTTCGCCTACATGTTCTACCAGGGGACGTCGATGTCCACGGCGCACGTGAGCGCGCTCGCGGCGCTGCTGATGGACCAGGGCATCACCTCGCCGGCCGCCGTCGAGGCCGCGATCAAGCGGTTCGCCGCCCAGAAGCCGGCCGGCGGGCGCAACGACGACATCGGCCACGGCGTCATCGACGTCCGCGCCACGCTCTACGGGCTGGGCCTCACGAAGTGAAAGAGTGCGGACCGAGGGTCGAGAGTCAAGGGTGGCGTCACGCTGTCACTCCGATCTCTCGACACTCAGGCAAGTGAGACGGTGTTGAGGGTCGAGAGTTCAGGGTGGAGTCAGAGTGTCACGGCGGATCTCTCGACGTCGGGCAAGCGAATCGGTCCCGGGGGCGCGGTTCGAGGCGGCGAGTGGTTCTGCGCTCAACGCTCGGCGCCTGACCCTCGACCGTGCGATGCGTTCAACGGCTACTCCGACGGAGATCCGATGCGAGTTCGATCGACCCGCTTCGTTGCCCTCGCGTTCGTCGTTGCCCTGGCCGGCGCCGCGGGCGCCGCGACCGCCCAGCCCAAGACCGTGCAGGTGGTCGGCGGGCAGGCCGAGATCCGCGCCAACCCGAATCCGCGGGGAGCCGTGCTGCTCCAGGCGCCGGACGGGACGGTGCTCGAGGTGCTGAGCCGCGAGTTCGACTGGTACAAGGTGACAATCCCGCCCAGCCTTCGGCCGCGGGCGACGTCGCCGGCCGCCGGCTACATCCAGGTGCAACGGGTGAAGCCCGTGGCGGACCCCTCAACCGGGTTGGGCAAGCCTGGTGCCGCGACGCCGGCAGCACACCGGGCGGCGCAGGGCGGCAAGGCAGGTACGGCGCTTCGCGCCAGGTTGTTCGGCACAGTGATGTACGAACAGTTCGCGGCCGCCAACAGCTTCGAGGCCCTCTACGGGTCCGCCGCGGCGCCCCTCTTCGGCGGCGGCGTGGACGTGTCGATTGGCAGGTGGCTCTTCGTCCAGGGCGACGTCACCTTCCTCCAGCGCACGGGGGAACGGGCCTTCGTGTTCAACGGAGAGGTGTTCCCGCTCGGGATCCGGCAGGAGATGAGCCTGACACCCATCGGCGTCACGCTCGGCTACCGCCGTGCGGGAGCCAGGCGCGTCACCCCATACGCGGGCGGCGGCGTACTGATGGCCTTCTACAGCGAGGAATCGGAGCTGGGAGACGACGCGAACGTCAGCGAGACCGCCTTGGGGTGGCAGGGGATCGCGGGCGCCGAATTCCGCCTCTCGCGCGTGATCTCAACCGCCGTGGAGGGCGGCTACCGCTCCATCCCCGGCATCCTCGGCGAAGACGGGGTCTCGAAGGAGTTCGAGGAGAAGAATCTCGGCGGATTCACGTTCGGGGTGAAGGTGCTGATCGGTCGTTAGTGTCACGTGGCGACGGACCAGGGAGCGAGGGAGCAAGTGGCCCCTTGCAAGCAGGCCGCTGCCAAGTAGACAGTTGCCAAGTAGACGGTTGCGAGTTTGACAGTTGACAAGTGACCGGAGCGTGGGGCTTTAGAGATGGAGAGCGCAGGATCGGGAACGGTTCATCCCCTGGAGTCGCTGCCCGGCGACGAGGCGCGGCAAGTGATGTGGCGGTTTGCGGACCGGCTCGACATCCAGGCACTCGTGCGTGCGGTGAGGGCGCTCGCGCGGGGGCCGGTGGCCCGCCTCGTGGCCGACGGGGAGCGGGCGACGCACAAGTGGACCGAGAGAAAGCAGGCGCTGCTGCAGGACTTCGACCGCGCGGGCCTGACCGCCGCCTGCCTCGAGCCCCAGTACGGCGGATCCATCGAGGGGCCCAGGAACCTCGCGCTCGCGCTCGCGGCCTTCGAGCTGGCCTGGGTGGACGCCGGCGCCGCCACCGTGAACCTCGCGCAGCACCTCGCGCTGGCGCCCATCTACGAACGAGGCACGGCGGAGCAGCGCGCTCACTACCTGCGGCGGGCGGCCGGCTCCCGGGGCCAGGCCCCGGCGCGCGGCGCCTTTGCCCTGACCGAGCCGCTCCCGTACGCGGGCGTGGAGACCGGCCTGCTCTCGGGCCGGGCGCGGGTCATCGCCTGGGACGAGGGCGGGGAGCCGATCCTGGAGGTGGACAAGCGCGGACGCTTCATCACCAACATGGCGATCGCCGACTTCGTCGTCGCGGCGGTCGATTCGGGCGACCCGCGAATCAAGGGGAGCTGCCTGGTGATCCTCGAGGCCGGCGACGCGGGCGTTTTCGACCGCGGGCGGCCCACGCGCAAGCTGGTGCATCAGCTGTCCTCGACCAACGACCCCACCTTCCGCCTGCGCGTGCCGGCGGACCGGATCGTTGGCGGCTACACGGTGAAGGACGGCGTCATCGTCCCGCGCTTCAGTCACTCGGAGATCGTCGAGGCCGTCTTCCGCCGGACGCGCGTGACCGTGGCTCTCATGACGTCGGCCAAGCTGCTGTCGGCAGTCGAGCCGATCCTCCGCTACCAGCGCGTCCGCTTCCGCGGCGTGGAGACGACCGCTCCCGGTACGCCCCGGTACGAACTAGGCCTCCAGCAGCGCGAGGACGCGCTGCATCGCCTGCTCGACGTGTGGGCCACCGGCGAGGCCAGCGCTTCACTCGGGTTCGCGGCCGCGCGGCTCTTCGACGGCCTGGACCCGGTCGAGCGGCGCGCGGACGCCATCCTGGCGGCGCGCGGGACCGACGCCGCCGCCCAGGCAAGGCTCGTACGCGACGCGCAGAAGGACGCGCTGGAGTTCCTCGCCGAGTCGGCACGGCCGCCGTCGGCTCGCCGCGCGGGGCGCTACGAGGCCCTCGCGGCTGACGAGCTCGTGCGCTTCGTGCTCGCCGACGCGGTGGCCGCCGTTCTCTCCCCGGCCTGCAAGCTGTGGAACACCGGCCACGGCGCGACGATGATGCGCGAGGCCGTGAGCCTGATTGGCGGCTCCGGCATTACCGAGGACGGCGCGGGGTTCCTGGGCCACAAGTGGATGGACGCCCAGCTCGAGGCGACCTACGAGGGTCCCGAGGCCGTGCAGCGGGCAATCCTCGCCACCACCATGAACCAGGACCTGTTCCTGGCGCAGTTCGGCGTCTGGATGTCCGAGATGCGGAAGCTCGCGGACAGCCGGCCCGGTACGGGCGCGTGCACGCTGGCCAGCGCGATGGACTTGTGGCGGTGGACGGTGCAGCACACGCTGAAGGGGACCGACGCCGACGGGAACAAGCTCTATCAGGGCGGTCGCCAGGGTGTCACCTTCCCGCTGGCCGACGCCTTGTGCTGGCTGCTGGCGGTCCGTTTCCAGATCCTCGACACGCTGGCGCTCGAAGCGCGGTCCTCGTCCCTCGGCGCCGCTCGGGACGAGCTCGGCCAGGTCGAACCTGCTGCCGATCGCCCCGCGCTCGATGCCCACACTCGGGCCCTCGTGCCGTTCCTGTCGGACCTGTGCCACGTGCAGGCGGCGCGCGCCGCCGGCGAGGTGGCCCGCATCTGCGCCGAGGTGGTGTACGGCTACCAGCGGCATCCCGCGTGGGACGAGGCAGGCTGCGCCGGGTGCTACGGCGACGAGGACCTGGCCGATCTCGAACAGTTGATCCCCGGCATCCAAAGCACCGCCGGCGCCTATACCGACGTCATCGGACGGGACGGCGCGCACGCGGCGAAGGCCGGGCCGTGCGTGCGGTTCAGGGGGATGGACGACTTCCAGCGCTTGCGGGCGAAGCTTGACGGCTGCCTCACCGGCTCGCGCCTGGCGAAGGACCGCGCGGCGGAGGCGCTGAAGCGGGTACAGATCCCCGAGGCGCTCGATTACCCTTGACTCTGAACGATCTATTGTCCAACAAAGGAGCGACGATGAAGCGAACGATGGCGGCGGCGATGTGCGTGCTGGCGTTGACGGCGGCGAGTGCGGCGGCGCAGGGGACCACGTACGGTGAGGGCGTGAAGCTGACGTCGGGGACCACGGTCGCGGCCGTGACGACGAATCCGAAGGCCTTCCTGGGCAAGACCATCCGCGTGGACGGCGTGGTCACCGCGGTGTGCGACATGGCGGGCTGCTGGATGGAACTCCGCGACGAGAACGCCGACGCGAAGACGGCGAAGACGCTGCGGATGAAGGTCGACGATGGCGTGATCGTGTTCCCGAAGGACGCAGTGGGCAAGAAGGCGTCGGCGGAAGGCGTGTTCGAGGTGGTGAGCGCCGAAGCGGCTGCCGAGCATGCCGAGCATGCGAAGGCGGAGGCTGGCAAGCTCGCCGAGCATGCGCACGGGGAAGCTGCGAAGCCCGCGGCCAAGCCGGCCGCGAAGCCCGCGGCGCAGCTGAAGGCCGATCTCCCGAAGTACCAGGTGAAGGCCACCGGCGCGGTTATTTACTGACGGCGCGGGTTCGGATTCAGGATTCGGGATTCAGGATTCAGCGTGTCACGCGTGACGCTGATTCCTGAATCCTGATTCCCGAATCCTGATTCCTACCGTGAATACATATCGATGATCCGCGCGATCGCCCGCTGGCAGACCCGGCAGAACCCCACCTTGTCGCGCGTGAACATGATGCAGTCGGCCTCGGGGCGGAAGAGTCCCTTGGGCTCGTAAGCCGCTCCCTCGAACGCACCGACCTTCCGCGCGTGCGGCATGGCCCCGAGGAACGCCGTGGACCAGTTCAACTCCTCGGTGAGCAGCCCGTTCATCTCGCTCTCGGGCGCATTCTTCGCCCGCAGGTCCCTCCGCCTCGCCTGGACCTCGGCGCTCTTCTTCTCGTAAGCCGCTTTGTCCCACGGCGTCGGGACGGGCGTGCCGGGGGTGACCAGGTCGGCCCATTTCAGGTTCGCGGGGTCCTTCAGCGCCGTGATGTTGGGCTCCCACGGCTCGGGGCGCTCAGCGACGCCCGTCTCGTAGGCCACGTCGGAGGTGTAGTACTCGTCGCCCAGGCCTGCGAAGTGGTGGCCGAACTCGTGCACGAAGATGTAGTTGGCAAACGCAGTGTCCACCGCCGCCGTCGCATGGTCGTTGAAGATCCCGCCGCCGCCGTACGTCTCCTCGTTGATGAGGATCTCGAGGAAGTCGTACGGCGCGGCCGCCGCGATGTCGCGGACGGACCGGTTGTCCTGCGACAGCGCGTAGCGCTCGGAGTCGAAGATGTTGTAGGAGATCCCGAGGGGCGTGCGTCGGAAGTCGCCGGTCCGCGGCCGGTTCACGCCGCTCCTGGGGACGGGCAAGTCGACGGCGCGGACGTTGAAGTCCGACCGCCGGCTCTTGAAGGGCTCGTGCGAGAAGAGCTCCTCGACGAGCCGCTTGACGTCGGCGTGGAACTTCGGCAGCTGGGCCTCGGTGTACCCGTCGCCGAGGATCAGCAGGTCGACCTTCGTCGCCGCCGGGCCGTTCTCGAACACGGGCCAGACCTTGCCCTGCGGCGCTCCCCCCGCAGCCGTCACGAACCGCGACGCGGGATCCACGACGGTGGACCAGATCCCGCGGAAGGCGTTCTGGCGGTCGCGCTTCTTGATCACGACCTGCACCGGCGCCTGGGGCCAGGGGAAGCGCAACGACTCGTGGAAGCTGCGGACGATGCCCTGCCTGGGTTCGTCGGTGGTCTCCCATTCCCCGTAGATCGAGGCGAATCCGCGGGAGTAGATCGGCTGGTTCGTCCGCCGGTCGATCACCTCGAAGAAGTACGGCCCGAGGTTCGTGTCGTCGATGAGCCGGGTGCGGCTGCCTGGCCACGGGCCGTCGGACACCACCGCGTCCACCCCGATCAGTTCCTGCCCCCCGCCGCCGGTGTGGTAGAAGTCCAGCCTCATCGTCTTCTCGGTGAAGAACGACGAGAAGGCGGGCTGCGCGGCGGCGACGGAGGCAGTCACCAGCACGGCAAGGGCGGTCAGCAGCGCGGACCTGAAAGACAAGGGCTGAGCGGAGAAAAGAGCGGATGACATGAACACAGCCTACGACGGGGCGAATGCAGAATGCAAAATGCAGAGTGCAAAATGTAGAATACCGACGCCCACCCGAGCCGAGCCGGCTTCGAGCATCGCCGGCCGGCGAGTCACGCCGTAGCCCCGTGAGCCGTGAGCCTTGAGCCCTGAGCCTGCCTTCACCGTCGTGCCCTCCGGCTGCGCGCACAACTGCGGCGGGCGCTGCGTGCTGCGCGCCTGGGTGCGCCGGGGCCGCATCGAGCGCATCACCACCGACGCCCGGCCGGACGACCCGAACGACCCGCAGCTGCGGGCGTGCGTCAGGGGGCGCGCGTACCTGCGGCGTCTCTACCATCCCGACCGGCTCACGCACCCGATGAAGCGCGTCGGCGAGCGCGGCGAGGGCCGCTTCCAGCGGGTGGGGTGGGACGAGGCCATCGAGCGGGTATGCGCGGCGATGGTCCGCGCGAGGGACGAGCACGGCGCGGATGCCTTCTTCAACATGCACGGGACCGGCGGTGCCAGCCACCTGGCCGGCAGCCAGATGTCGTCGCGCCTGCTGAACGTCTTCGGCGGACACCTTCGCCACCACAACTCGTACAGCTCGGCCGCGGCGAGATGGGCCGCGCCGTTCACGCTCGGGACGCAGGACTGCGGGCACAGCCCGGACGATTGGCTGAACTCCAAGCTGATCCTGCTGTGGGGCTACAACCCCGCGGAGACGGTGTTCGGCACCAACACGGCGTACCGGCTGAAGCTGGCCCGGCGCGCCGGCGCTCGAATCGTCGTCATCGATCCCCGGCTGAGCATGACGGCGCAGGCGCTGGCGGACGACTGGATTCCGCTCCGGCCGGGCACCGACAGCGCGCTGATGGACGCGATGGCGTTCGTCATGATCACCGAGGGGCTTCACGACCAGGCGTTCCTGGACCGCTACTGCGTGGGCTTCGACGAGGCGCACCTGCCGGCCGGCGCTGCGCCAGGCAGCTCGTACAGGAGCTACGTGCTCGGCCAGTCCGACGGCACGCCGAAGTCGCCGGCCTGGGCGGCGCGGTACACGCAGATCACGCCCGACCGCATCGAGGGCCTGGCGCGCGAGTACGCCGGGACGAAGCCGGCCGCGCTGCTGCCGGGCCTCGCATTCAACCGGCGCGCGTACGGCGAGCAACCGGTGCGCGGCAGCATCACGCTTGCCGCGATGACGGGCAATGTCGGTGTCCCGGGTGGCGGCGCCGGGGGCGTGTCGGTACTCGGTGTCGCGGCAGGTGCCCGTCGCGGAGTTTCCAACCGGTCACAACCCAATCTTGCCGTCCATCCCCGTGTTCCTCTGGACCGACGCGGTGACACGAGGCCGCAACCTGGGCGCGGCGGACGGGGTGATGGGGCTTCCGCCGGGCCAGGCCACGCTCCGGTCCGATATCCGGTTCATCTTCAACACCGCGGGCAACACGCTGGTCAACCAGCACGCGAACGTGAACCGGACGGCGCGGATCCTCCGCGACCCCTCGCTCGTGAACTTCATCGTCGTCATCGACCAGTTCCTGACGCCGAGCGCGAAGTTCGCGGACATCCTGCTGCCCGCCACGACCTGGTTCGAGAAGAACGACCTCTGCACGGTCTGGGGCCACGGCGACTCGGTCATCTTCATGAACAAGGCGGTCGAGCCGCTGGGGGAGTGCCGGTCGGACTTCGAGATTTGCGCCGCGATTGCGCGGCGGCTGGGCCTCGAGAAGGCGTACACGGAAGGGAGAAGCGAGCTGGAGTGGCTGGAGTGGATGCTGGAACCAGCCCGCGCGGGAGACCCGGCGTTTCCCCCGTTCGACGAGTTCCGCCGCCAAGGCGTCCACGTCTTCCAGCACGCGCGTCCTCACGTGGCGTTTCGCGACTTTCGGCAGGACCCCGAGCTGGCGCCTCTCGGGACGCCCTCGGGGCGCATCGAGATCTACTCTCAGCGGCTGGCGGACATGGCGTTGGACCACGTGCCGCCCATCCCTGTCTTCATCCCCGAATGGGAGGGCGGTCCCTGGGACCCGCTCTTCGCCAAGTACCCGCTCCAGGCATTCGGCCGGCACGTCCAGCGGCGCACGCACTCGATCTACGACAACGTGGACTGGCTGGAGGAGGCGATGCCCCAGCGCCTCTTCATGAACCCGATCGACGCTGCGGCGCGTGACATCGAGGACGGCGACGAGGTGCGCGCGTTCAACGACCGCGGCGAGATCAGGCTGAGGGTGCGCGTGACACGCCGCATCATGCCCGGCGTCGTGGACATTCCGCAGGGTGCCTGGTGGTCGCCCGACGCGCGCGGCGTCGATCGTCGCGGCAACATCAACGTCCTCACCTCCGAGCGGCCGACACCCGGCGCGCGGGGCAATGCCCAGCACACGCTGCTGGTCCAGGTCGCACGAGCATAGTGGTCGGTGGTCAGTGGCCGGTGTTCAGTCGATCACGTGTGAACGCTGTCCACTCGCCTCTGTCCACTGGCCACTGATCACGGACGTATAATGACCCGTCGCTCCGACCTGGCGTCACGGTCCCGATGTCGCAACCCGCCTTTTACCTCGACGTTTCCTCCTGCAGCGGCTGCAAGGCATGCCAGGTCGCCTGCAAGGACCGCCATGGCCTTGAGACCGGCAGACTGTGGCGGCGTGTCGTCGAGGTCGAAGGCGGGGAGTGGCGCCGGGAAGGCGAAGCCTGGCGGGCGACGGTGTTCGCCTACAGTCTCAGCATCTCGTGCCTGCACTGCCAGGCGCCGGCGTGCCTTGCCGGATGCCCCAGCGGGGCGATCACCCGGCAACCCGATGGGCTGGTGGTGGTAAACGAAGGCCGCTGCCTTGGATGCCGGTACTGCTCGTGGGCGTGCCCCTACGGCGTGCCGCAGTTCGCCGAGGCGACGGGGACGATGAGCAAGTGCAATACGTGCGCGGAAGACCGAGTTCAGGGCTTGCCGCCGGCGTGCGTGGCGGCCTGCCCGCTGCGCGCGATCGACTTCGGGGACCTTGACGAGCTGCGGCAGCATCACGGCTCGCTCGACGCCATCGCGCCGCTCCCGGACGGCTCGCTGACGAAGCCGTCGGTTGTGATCACGGCGCCTGCCGGCATTCGCCCCGAGCCGGTTATGGTCGTCAACGCCGAGGAGATCCAGCGGTGAGATCCGAGTGGCCCCTCGTGTTGTTCACGCTGCTGACGCAGGCTGCGGTCGGCGCCTTCGCAACCATCGGCGCCGCTCGGATCCTGATGCGACCGGCGCTTACCGAGGATCTCGCCTCCACGCTCGTGCGCGCGCCGCTTGCCGGCGTCCTGGCGCTCCTCGTCCTGGCCGCGCTCGGCTCAATCGGCCACCTCCTGCAGCCGTTCCGCGCCTGGCGCGCCGCGCGCAACGCACGATCGTCCTGGCTGAGCGTGGAGATCGTGCTGTTCGCCGCCTTCGCGGTCCTGTCGGTCCTGGTCGTGATCCTCGAGTGGCAAGGCGCGCCCGGCTTGGCGCGCGACGTCCTGGCGGCGTTGGCCGCGAGCGCGGGCGCCGGGCTGCTGTACGCGATGGGGCAGCTGTATCGGCTGGCGTCGCGGCCGGCGTGGAATCATCCGCTCACGCCGGTGAGCTTCTTCGTGACCGCCGCGCTGCTCGGCGTATTGCTGGTCGCCTCTTCCCTCACCTTCACCGGCTTCACGATTGTCGGCGACCCGCACGTGTTTCCCGAGCGCCTGGCGGCACTCGATGGCACGCTCGCAGTGCTCCTCGCGGCCGGCGCCCTCCTGCTGGCTGTCGAGCTGCTGCTCGTCCAGGCGCAAGCCGCGGTGCGCCGCGAGGCGTCGCGCCGGTCGGCGCTGCCCGAGCCGCAGCGCTCCCTTCTTCGCCTGCAGCGCGCCACATCCGCCCGCACGGTCCTGGTGATGGCAGCCCTGGGTCTGGCCGGCTGGTTCGTGCTCCGCCGTCCCGCGTTGTCCATCGTAGAACCCGAGGGCGCGCTCGTCGTCTGGGCGGCGCTCTGGCTCACCGTCGCGGAATCCCTGATCGGGCGGATCACGTTCTACCGGGAAAGGCCGGTGGCGGGAGTCTGAAGGGATTCAGGATTGAGAATGGAGAATGGAGAGCGGAGAAAGAGCGCAAAAATGAGCCGAGGGTCGAGCGAGGCGTTCGCTCAACCCTCGGCCCACCGTTGATTGAGATGAATGCCGGCGCTTTGAGAGAGTCTCTTACGCCTGGACGATGCAGCCGTCGACCGGGCAGACCTCGACGCACTTGGGCGCGTCGTAGTGGCCCTTGCACTCGGTGCACTTCTCGGCGTCAATCACGTAAATCGTATCGCCCTGGGTGATTGCCTCGTTGGGGCACTCAGGTTCGCACGCGCCGCAGCTGATGCAATCATCCTTGATGATCATCGACATCGGTTCCGCTCCTCGTTGGATTAGGGGGCCAAAATCGGCCGGCAGCCCCTAGGAGTGCAAAAGGCGATCCCGCCATGGAATCGCATATTCCCGCCGTTTCTATGCGAAATTCGCCGCCGCCGACAAATTACCGGCGACCGTGCCGAAAAGCCGGTAGCCGGAGCGCCGACCCGACCAAAGGGGTCGGATAGGCGAGCACACCGGCTCCCCAGCGCTAGCTTCGCAGCAGCACCAACCCCTTCAATAACGAGGCGCCGATCGCGAGCGCCGTCATGAGGAGGCACGCGAGTGCCGCCAGCATGTGCACGGGCCGCTCGCGCTGCACCGGGTCGAGGACGAACGCCGCCAGGTAGCCGCCCACGAACCCGCCGCCGTGCGCCCAGTTGTCCACGCCCCGCATCAGGAAGCCCATCACGAAGAGGATCAGCGCCCAGCTCCACGCCTGGCTGCCGATGTGCGAGCTGCCGGTGCGCTGGCCGTACCGGACCATCGCGCCAAGCAGGCCCATCACGCCCGCCGACGCGCCAAGCGTCAGCGGCGACCCGGCGAAGGTGCTCGCGGCGAACCCTGTGACGCCCGCAGCCGTGTAGATGATGACCGCGCGGCTGGGCCCGAACAGTTCGCCGGTCGCGGGGCCCAGCTGCCGAATCCACATCATGTTGAACAGGATGTGGAGCGCCGAGCCGTGGAGCCACCCAGCGCTGAGGACGGTCCACCAGGAGCCGAGGACGAAGACCGGGTAAGCCCCGCTCGCGCCGAAGAGCACGAAGGCCAGGTCGCTCGGCGACAGGATCGACATCGGCCCCGCCATCAACGTGACCTCGCTCCCCGACGCGAGCAGCATGGCAAGGAACAGCACGACGCTGGCGGTGACCACCAGGTTGGTGAAGCCGAGGTCGTTCCCCAGCCGCCTGAGCAGCGGCGCGAAGCCCCAGAGCCCGGGGTTCCACCGGCCGCAGTTGTAGCAGCGCTCGTCGTTCACACCGACGAGGTTTCCGCACGAGGGGCAGACCACGGAGCCGGTGCGCTGGCGGGAGAACATCCCTTGGACCCTTCCGGTAGCGAACAGTGGCGGCCACACGATTCACTTGTCTTGACCACGAAGAACAGAAGGCACGAAGGCCACAGAGCCCTTGTGTCTTCGTGTCTTCTTGATCTTCGTGGTTTCGTTCGTCGTCACGCGAAGCCAGGTACTGGGACCAGGCAGCGGATCACGTCTGCCAACTGCAGACACCGGCCTCCAGCTGCCAGCTTTTCAGTATAATCCGGAAGCCCGCCCCCTCACGGAGTGCCACATGAAACGCCTTCGAGTGCTGCCGATCCTGCTCCTGGCTCTCTGCCTGTCGTGGCCGTCGTCCTCCACCATCGCGGCGCTCGAGCCGCCGCCGGCCAAGGCGCCGCTCGGCCTGGCCGACATCCTGGCCTGGAAGTCCATCGGCTCCGCCATGGTGTCCGACGACGGGAAGTGGCTGGCGTATCGGCTGACGCCCGTGGAGGGGGACAGCGAGGTCGTCGTGCGCCAGGTGCAGGGCGACAAGGAGTACCGCTTCGGCTGCGGCGAGGGCGGCGGGGCGGACCTGGCCTTCTCGGACGACTCCGCGTGGGCGGCCTTCTCGATCGCGCCAACCAGGAAGGAAGCGGCACAGCTGAAGAGGCAGAAGAAGCCGCTGCAGAACAAGGTGTCGGTCCTGGACCTGGCGACCGGCAAGACCACCGAGGTCCCGAAGATCCGGCGGTTTGCGTTCGGGGGCGCGTCCGGCTGGCTGGCGCTTCACCGGTATGCCCCCGAGAGCCAGCTGCCGGAGAAGGACCGGCCGAAGGGGTCGGACCTGATTCTCCGCGAACTCCCTACGGGCGCCGACCTCAATGTCGGCAACGTCGCGGAGTTCGCGTTCGACAAGCCGGGCCGGTGGATCGCCTGGAGCGTGGACGCGCTCGATCAGGCCGGCAACGGCATCGTCGTGCGCAATCTCCAGAGCGGTCTCGTGCTGCCGCTCGACAGCGGCAAGGCGGCGTACGAGCGCCTGACCTGGACCGAGAAGGGCGACGCGCTGGCGGCCCTGCGGGGCGTCGAGGACAAGGCGTTCGCCGACAAGCTGTACTCGCTCGTGGCGTTCACCGGGTTCGACGCCGCGAAGCCGGCGAAGACGGCCTACGACCCCTCCGGCGACAAGGGATTCCCGGCCGGGATGTCGATCAGCCCGGACCGCGCACCCGCATGGCTCGACGACCACTCCGGCGTGCTCTTCGGGATTCGCTCGCCGAAGAAGAAGGGCGACGAGAAGGCCGACGCGGCGAAGGCGGCGGATGCCAAGGAGGAAAAGGCGGGCGACAAGCCGAAGGTCGAGACGGACAAGACGGACCCCGACCCGGAGGAGAAGCCGGACCTCGTGCTGTGGCACTACCAGGACAAGCGGCTGCAGTCGCAGCAGCAGGTGGAGGAGGACCGAGACAAGCGGTTCTCGTTCCTCTCGATCTACCGGCCCGCGGAGCGGAAGTTCGTGCGGCTGGCCACCGACGCGGTTCGCGACGTGAACGCGACGCCCCGGTCGCGTTGGGCCGTCGGCACTGACGACAGCGCCTACGAGCTGAGTGGAAGCCTGGATGGACGCCGCTACCAGGACGTCTTTCTTATCGACCTGAAGACGGGACAGAGCAAGATGGTGGTCAAGAAGGTCCGGTGGTTCTCCGGCGCGTCGCCCGACGCGAGCCGCCTGCTCTACTACCAGGACGGGCACTACTTCGTCTTCGACGCGGCAACCGGCCAGGCCGCGAACGTTACCCAGGCCGTGCCGACGTCGTTCGTGGACGAGCGTGACGACCACAACGTCGTCAAGCCGCCGACGCCGTCGCTGGGATGGACCAGGGACTCGCGTTCCGTGCTGCTCTCCGACGGGTGGGATCTGTGGCTGGTACCGGCGGCCGGCGGCAGCGCCGTGAACCTGACCCTCACCGGCCGGAAGGAGCAGGTGAGGTATCAGCGGCGGCTGGTGCTCGACCGCGACGAGGTAGGTCTCGATGCCGACAAGCCGATGCTCGTGGTCTGCCAGGGCGAGTGGACGAAGAAGAACGGCATCGCCCGGGTGCAGCCCGGCAAGGCGGGTGCGGAGCCCCTTCTCTGGGACGACGCCTCGTTCTCGCGGGTGATGAAGGCAAAGAACGCCGATGTCTACATCTACAGCCGCGAGACCCACAACCAGCCGCCCGACCTGCATGCGGCCGGCCCGTCGCTGAAGGACGGTCGCAAGCTGTCGTCGCTCGAGGCCCAGGTGGCCAGGTACGACTGGTCGGCGGGCCGCATGCTGATCGACTTCAAGCCCGACGAGAAGACGCTGAAGACCGACAAGCTGCAGGCCGCACTCTACCTGCCCGCGAACTACGAGAAGGGGAAGAAGTACCCCACGATCGTCTACATCTACGAGCGGCTGACACAGAGCCTGAACGGGTTCACCGCGCCGACGGCCAACGGCTTCAACAAGTCGGTCTACACGAGCAACGGCTACGCGGTGCTCATGCCCGACATCACCTACAAGCTGAACGACCCGGGCCGCTCGGCGGTGTGGTGCGTGCTGCCGGCGCTGAAGGCGGCCATCGCCACGGGCGTGGTGGACCCCGCGCGGGTGGGGATCCAGGGCCACTCCTGGGGTGGGTACCAGACGGCGTTCATGGTGACGCAGACCAACGCGTTTGCCGCCGCGGTGGCCGGGGCCCCGCTGACCAACATGGTCAGCATGTACTCGCTGATCTACAAGAACACCGGCGGCGCGAACCAGGCCATCTTCGAGAGCAGCCAGGGGCGGTTCCTCGGCGGCTACTGGGACAACTGGGAGGCGTACTACCGCAACTCGCCGGTGTTCTTCGCCGCAAGCGTGAAGACGCCGCTGATGATCCTGCACAACGACAAGGACGGCGCAGTGGACTTCACGCAGGGCGTGGAGTACTTCAACACGCTGCGGCGGCTCGGGAAGCCGGTGTGGATGCTCGAGTACCTCGGCGAGAACCACGGGTTGCGCAAGCCGGCCAACATGCAGGACTACACGGTCCGCATGAAGGAGTTCTTCGACCACTACCTGAAGGGGCAGCCGATGGCCGGCTGGATGAAGGACGGCGTGCCGCGCCTCGCCATGGACGACCACCTGAAGGAGCGGGGGATCAAGAAGGACACGGGCACGGTGCCCGCCCCGGCGGAGGCGATCAAGAAGTAGCGGACACGGGATTCGGGATTCAGGCTGTCATGCGGGTCGGCCGAAACCCGGCTCCTGATTCCTGAATCCAACGCTTGCTCGAGCCCTGAACTCTCAACCGTTAACTCTCAACTCTTAACTGTCAACTCTTAACCCTCGACTCTCAACCAACCCTATGCGCAAGCCTGTTGTCCTCATCACCGGCGCCGGCGGCGAGATCGGCCACGGCCTCATCACCAGCCTCGCGAAAGAAGCGACGCGACCGATCATCACGCTGGACGTCAACCCGCTCGCTCCTGAAATCGCGCGATCGGTGCAGCGCGAGTTCCAGGGTTCGATCCTCGACACCAACCTGCTCGACCGCATCGTGGCGGAGTACGAGGTGGATCTCGTGTTCCACCTGGCGGCGCTGCTCTCGACGCGGTCGGAGTTCACACCAATCGCCGCCCACGAGGTGAACGTCGGCGGCACGTTGAACCTCCTCGAGTTCGCGCAGAAGCAGGGCGAGTCGCATGGCCGCCCCGTCATCTTCCTCTACCCGTCCTCGATCGCCGTCTACGGCATGCCGGACCTGGAGACCAAGGCCCGGGCCGGCGAGCTGAAGGAGGACGAGTACAACCACCCGACGACGATGTACGGGTGCAACAAGCTGTACTGCGAGCAGCTGGGGCACTACTACAGCCGGCACTACAAGCAGCTGGCGAAGGACACGCTGAGCGGGAAGGTGGACTTCCGCTGCATCCGGTTCCCGGGCCTCATCTCGGCCGTCACGGTGCCGTCTGGCGGGACGTCGGACTTCGCGCCGGAGATGATTCACGCGGCGGCGAAGGGCGAGCCGTACGCCTGTTCGCGCGGCCCGACACCCGGATCCCCTTCATGGCCATGCCGGATGCGGTGGACGCGCTGCTGCAGCTGGCGGCCGCGCCGCGGGAGAAGCTGCGGCTGACGGCCTACAACATCGGGGCCTTCAACCCGTCGGCCGACGAGGTGCGCGAGGTGGTGCTGCGCGAGTTCCCCGGCGCCCAGATCAGCTACGAGGTCGACGCCAAGCGGCAGGGGATCCTGGATTCGTGGCCCGCGGACGTGGACGACTGCGCGTCGCGGAAGGACTTCGGCTTCACGCCGAAGTACGACTTCGGGAGGGCGTTCTCGGAGTACCTCATCCCCACCATACGGAAGAGGTATCAAAAATAGCTGCGGGAATCACTTGGCAACCGACCAGTTGACAAGGGGGCCAATGGCTCCCTTGCCAAGTGGTCAACTGCGACCTGACGACTACGGGATCAGGTACCGATTTTCCCGTAGGCCCCCGGCGCGAGGACGGCCTCGTGGGCGCGCGGCGCGTCGGCGAGCGGGAAGCGCTGGCCGACAACCGGCCGCAGAGTCCCGTCGCGCAACCCGGCGCCGATCGCGGCGTGGAGGCTGGCCATTTCCTCGGGCGGCGTGTTGAACAGGATGAGGCCGCGAATATCGGCGTCCCGGCTCATTGCCTGCCGGGGGTCGATCTCGATCGTCCCGCGGTTGCCCACCACGACCACCCGCCCATGGCGAGCCAGCAGCGTCAGGTCCCGCGCCAGGTTCACGTTCGCGAGCATCTCGACGATCAGGTTCACCCCGCGTCCGCCGGTCGCCTCGAGGATCCTGTCCGTGTAGCCGGACGCCCCGTGGTCGAAGACCTCGTCGGCGCCTTCCGCGCGGACCAGTGCGGCGCCGCGCTGGCTTCCCGCCGTCCCAAGCACTCGAAGGCCTGCCGCCCGCGCGATCTGCACCGCCGCGATGCCGACCCCGCCGCTCGCGCCGTGGACCAGCACGGTCTCGCCGGGACAGGCGCCGCCGCGCTGGAAGAGCGCCCGCCACGCGGTGCCATAGGGAACCGCGACGGCCGCGCCCTGCTCGAAGGAGACGTTGTCGGGCAGCGGATAGGCCTGCGAGGCCCGGCACAGCGTCAGCTCGGCGTACGTCCCCAGCGACGAGCCGATCGTGCCCGCGACGTAGACCCGGGTGTCGGGCGAGGGCCAGGCGACGCCGTCGCCAACCGACTCGATGGTGCCCGCCGCGTCGGCCCCAGGCGTGTAGGGCAGTTCGGGCTTTCGAGCGTAGACCCCCTTCCGAATGTAAGTCTCGACCGGGTTGACGCCGGCCGCGCGAACCCGCAGCAGGACTTCTCCGGGGCCTGGCGCCGGGTCGGGCACGTCCTCGACGCGCATGACATCGGGCTCACCAAACTGTCGAACGAGGATGGCTTTCACGGTTTCGCTCCACGATTGCGATTTCCGTTTCGGTAACTTGGCGCGCAACCTCAGCAGAACTTCGGATCCGTGCCCGCGCTGGCGAACGCTCCCGCCCGGCGTGCGCGCGCGGGTTCATCGGACGCGTCGTACTCCGGTTGAACCAGGAACCCCGCGATGCGCCGTGTGTATCCCCTTCCGACGGGGCGCGAGATGCTCCGCGCCGGAAAACCACTGAAAAACGGCACGGCCGTGTAAGAAGTTCCGCGAGACGACGAACCCTGACTCCCGCGAAGGTGGGCGCCACACCCCAACCGCTGGAAACACATGGGTTTCGCGCTCTTGCGCCGTTGGCGAGGTCTTTGCCTCTGCCGCCGCCATGGTACCCGATTCCGCGGTCGTGGTGTGGCATCTGCGAGGATTCATCGAGGACGTCCACTGCTTCTTCTTTCCGCGGCGCGCCGGGTTCGCGCTGGCGGTCGAGCGTGCGGGCGAGCGCCTGCTCGACGAGAACTACACCGATCTCCCGCCGATGATGGAGCGCGCCCGAGAGATGAAGGACAACCTGCTGCGCGCCGGATTCGTGGCCGTGAGTCCCACCGACTCGACCGAGCCTCTCCAGCTCGATTGGCTCCTGGCCCACTTCGTCCGGGCCGGCACGGCGCCACACCTCGCCCGCGCGCGGGCCTGCTAGCGGACTTCGCTCGGCAGTTGGCAGGACCCACTGGCAAGGGACTGGATCCCTGGGCCGGTGGTCGACCGGGACGTGACGCTTCCCGCCGCCCCCTCCGTCCGCTATGATCCCCCGTGCCCCTCAATGCGGTGAACCCCGAACCCTGCCTCATGTCTACAGACCTCACGCCCAAGACCCTCCAGGAGATCGCGACTGCCTTCCAGCGCAGCCGGGCGCTGCTGACGGCGTTCGAGCTGGGGATCTTCACCACGATCAACGACCAGCGTCTCACGTCCGCCGAGGTGGCTGAAGCCGTGGCGGCCTCGCCGCGATACATCGACCGCCTGATGAACGCCCTCGTCGCCCTCGGCCTGCTGGAGAAGGCCGACGACCGGTTCGCCAACACGCCGGTCGCCGCCGCGTTCCTGGTCAAGGGGCGGCCAGCCTACATGGCCGGCCTGGGCCACACGGCGCACCTGTGGGAGACCTGGAGCCACCTGACGGAGGTCGTGCGCGAAGGGCGGCCGGCGGCCCGCCCGGCCATGAGGGACCGCGGCGACGACTGGATCCGGCCGTTCATTGCGGCGATGCACTGGCGCTCGCGCCAGACGGCCGCGGAGGTCGTCGAGGCGCTCGACCTGGCCCGCGTGTCGCGGGTGATCGACATCGGCGGCGGTTCCGGCGCCTACGCCATGGCGTTTGCGCGCGCCCGGGCCGGCATCTCCGCGGTCGTCTTCGACCTGCCCAACGTCGTGCCGCTCACGCGGATGTACATCAAGCGAGGAGTCGCTCAGCGCGCAAGTCGAGGCGGTGGCCGGCGACTACCTGCGCGATTCGCTCGGGGAGGGGTTCGACCTGGCCCTGCTCTCGATGGTGATTCACAGCCACTCGCCGGCGGATAACCAGGCGCTGCTGACCAAGGTCGCCCGCGCGCTGGTCCCCGGCGGCCAGGTGGTGATCCAGGACTTCCTGATGGCGGAGGAGCGAGAGGGACCGCTGCAGCCCGCGCTGTTTGCCCTCAACATGCTGGTCGGCACCGAGGGCGGCGACACCTACACGGAGTCCGAGGTGCGGGGCTGGCTCGAGTCGGCGGGC
Source organism: uncultured Acidobacteriota bacterium (assembly GCA_963744445.1). Taxonomy (GTDB): domain Bacteria; phylum Acidobacteriota; class Vicinamibacteria; order Vicinamibacterales; family Fen-181; genus CAVUTP01. Next base: position 199,808 of record CAVUTP010000001.1, on the reverse strand, counting down.
TTCAAGTCGGTGAGCCGGAAGGACACGACCTTCGGGTCCAGCCTGGTGGTCGGGCGCCTGTGACAGACGACGGAAGACGGAAGACGGAAGACGGAAGACAGAAGCCTTCTTCCATTCTGCCTTCCGTGTTGCGCGACGTCGCGGGCCACGCCCGGGACTTCCTGCACGGGATGGCGGTCATGGGGTACCGCCGCCAGCTGCGTGCCGAGGCGATGGAGCTGCACGACCTCTTCATGCTCCTCTGCTTCATGGAGACGCTCGGCCTGCCCAACCCGGCGGCGCTCTACCTGCTCGACGTCTACCCGTACTTCCTCGACGAGTTTCACCTGTGGCACCGGCGCATGGGCATGGACCGCTCGCCGCTCGCCACCTTCGGGTGCTGCTGACGTGAGGCACCTGCTCGGGCGCCGCATCCTGTTCTTCGGGGGCAAGGGCGGCGTCGGCAAGACCACGTGCTCGTCCGCTCTCGCCCTGGCCGCAAGCCGCTCCGGGCGGCGGGTCCTGCTGGTCTCCACCGACCCCGCCCACTCGACCTCGGACATCTTCGAGCGGCCGTTCGGCCCCGAGGAGCAGCCGATTCTCCCCGGCCTGTGGGGCCTCGAAGTGGACGAGGAAGCCGAGGCCCGGCGCTACCTGCTGCAGGCGAAGGAACGGATGGCGCGCGTGTTCAGCCCGGCGGTGGTGCGAGAGGCGGCGCGCCAGATCGACCTGGCGGCCTCGATGCCCGGCGTCACCGACGTCGCGCTCTTCGAGCGCATGAGCGACATCATGCTGTCGCGGGGCGGCGACTACGACCTCGTGGTCTTCGACACGGCGCCGACCGGCCACGCCCTGCGGCTCCTGCGGATGCCCGAGCTGATGGAAGCCTGGATTGGGGCGCTGACGGCCCGGCGCCGCGAGTCGGCGGCCGCGGACGCGACAGGGGAGACCGGCGCGAACCCGGGGACGCCTGATCCGATCCTCGCGAGCCTGGAGGCGCGCGCGGCGCGGCTGCAGAGCGTGCGCGCGGCGCTGCAGCGGCAGGAGGACGTCGCCTTCGTGCTCGTGCTCGTCCCCGAACGCCTGCCCATCGAGGAATCGGCGCGGGCGATCCACCTGCTCGAGGACGCCGGGATCCCGCTCGGGGGCGTCATCGTCAACCGGATTCTCCCCGAGGCGGCGACCGGAGAGTTCTTCGAGAGCCGCAAGGCGCAAGAGCGGGTTTACCTCGACGAGATTCGAGCGCCGCTTCTCCGTCGCGCCGCGCGTCCGGATCCCCCAATTGCCGCGCGACGTCCACGGCGTCGAGAGCCTGGCGCGGATTGCGGCCTGCTTGCTCGGGGGGCTGGGCGGGATCAGGCCAGTGGCCGGTGGCCAGTGAACAGCCGTCACCCGTGACGGACTGACCACTGTCCACTGACTCGCGCACCCAGTCCGGGTAGAATAGCGCCGGACTCTATGAGCACTCCCCGCCCCGATCGCGACTTCATCGTCCGCACGCTTGCCGACCTCGTGCGGATCAACTCGGTCAACCCCTCGATCGCCGCCGACGGCGCCGGCGAGCGCGAGATTGTGGACTACATGTGCGGCTCGCTGGGGCGGTTGGGCCTCGGGGTCGAGCGGGTCGAGCCGGAGGCCGGGCGGCCCAGCGTGCTCGCGACGCTCGCCGGCTCGGGGGGCGGACGGTCGTTGATGCTCAACGGCCACGTGGATACCGTCGGCGTCGAGGGGATGGGCTCGCCGTTTGGCGCGGAGGTGCGCGGCGGCCGGATGTACGGGCGCGGGACGCACGACATGAAGGGCAGCCTTGCCGCCTGCATGGGGGCCGCCAAGGCGCTGGTGGATGAGGGGGCGCGCCTGCGGGGCGACCTCCTCATTGCGGGGGTGGCGGACGAGGAGTACGGCAGCCTGGGCACCGCCGCCGTCATCGAACACCGCCGGGTGGACGCGGCAATCGTCGCCGAACCGACGAACCTCGAAATCTGCCTGGCCCACAAGGGCTACGCCTGGGTGGAGGTCGAGACACGCGGCCGCGCGGCGCACGGGAGCCGGTTCACGGAAGGCATCGACGCGAACATGCGGATGGGACGCTACCTGGCGGGGCTCGACGTGCTGGAGCAGCGCCTGCGCGCGGGAACGGCGCACCCCCTCGTCGGCCCGCCCTCGCTCCACGCCGCGCTGCTCGCGGGCGGCAGCGGGATGAGCACCTACGCCGCCTCGTGCCGCCTGACCATCGAGCGTCGCACGATCCCCGGCGAGACCGAGGCCCAGGTGATGGCGGAGCTGGAGGCGATTGCGGCGCGGCTGCGCGCGGCGGACCCGGACTTCGACGCCTCGGTGCGCCTGCTCTTCGCGCGGGAACCGTGGGAAGTCGGCGCTGACGCGGCCATCGTCCGCACCCTGCAGGCAGCCAGCGAGCCGGTGCTCGGACGGACGCCGCGCTTCGTCGGCGACACGCCCTGGATGGACGCCGCCCTGCTCGCCGCCGCCGGCGTGGAGACGGTGGTGATGGGCCCGGCCGGGGCAGGGGAACACTCGATCGAGGAGTGGGTGGATCTCGACAGCGTCGTGCAGATGGCGGACATCCTCGCGCGTACCGCCATCGACTATTGCGGTTAACGAGGTTGACCACCAAGGACACCAAGGACACCAAGGGGATCACGCCGCAAGCCGGCCTTCAAGCGCCGCAAAGGCCGGCCTCGCAGACGACGTCACGCGCGACGATGTCTCTTCTTCGTGTGCTCGGCTGTTTTCTGTCGTGGTTGAATTTCGTGGGGAGGGAACCGTGGAGGACCATGTGATCGACCTGCGCAGCGATACGCTCAGCATGCCGACGGAGGAGATGCTGGACGCGATCAAGGCCGCGAAGCTGGGTGACGACTCCCGGGACGGCGACCCGACGGTGCTGGAGCTGGAGGCCCTCGCTGCCCGAATGCTCGGCAAGGAGGCGGGCCTGCTGACGGTCAGCGGCACCATGTCGAACGTCGTGGCGATGCGCACGCACGTGCAGCCGGGGGCGACCGCGATCGTCGAGCAGAGCGCTCACGTGTACGGCATGGAGTTCGGCGGGATTGCCGCCGCCTGCGGGCTGCTGGTTCTCCCGGTGCGTGGCCACCACGGGGCCATGGACCTCGACGATCTCGGCATGGCCTGCCGGAAGTCCCGGGCGGGGTTTCCCGCGCCGGGCCTGCTCTGCCTCGAGAATACGCACAACGCCGCCGGGGGGACCGTCATTCCGGTCGCGCACATGGAGTCCTGCGCGGGCATCGCGCGCGAGCACGGTTTGGCCGTCCACCTCGACGGGGCCAGGATCTTCAACGCTGCCGTCGCCCTGGGCGTGCCCGCCGCCGCGATCGCGGGTCCGGCGGATACCGTGTCGCTCTGCCTCTCGAAGGGACTCTCGGCGCCGGTCGGCTCGGTCCTGGTCGGCTCCCGGGCCCTCATCGACCGGGCGCGCAAGATCCGGCGGGCGCTGGGTGGAACCATGCGGCAGGCCGGGATCATTGCGGCACCGGGGCTGGTCGCCCTGCGGACCCTTGTGGACCGGTTGGCCGAGGACCACGCCAACGCGAGGCAGCTGGCGGAAGCACTCGCTGCCGTTCCAGGACTGGGGATCGACCTGGAGACGGTGCAGTCGAACATGGTGAACGTTGACGTCTCGGGCCTCGGGCTCGACGCCGCGACGTTCGCGCGAGCCCTCGACAGCGTGGGGGTGCGCGGCCTGGCCGGCCTGGGCACCGTGGTGCGTTTCGTCACCTATCGCGGCATCACGCGCCAGGACGTGGAGACGGCCGCGGCCGCGATGACGCGGGTTGTCGCCGCACGTGCGTGGCTGGCCACGGCCTGAAGAGGATGCGCGGAGGACACTTGGCAATTGGCCACTTGGCGATTGGCTAGATGGCGGCCGCCCACCGGACAGTTGCCACCTGGACAATCGCCACCTGATTCGGCAGCGAGGCCGGTGCCCATGAGACACCAGGAACCAGAGACCGGCGTGGTGAGCAAGACGCGTCGCCAGACGCTGATCCTCGAGATCGTGGACCATGAGCAGGTCTCCAGCCAGGAGACGCTGCAGCGACGCCTCCGCGCGCGCGGGGTGGACGCCACCCAGGCCACGATCTCGCGCGACCTCAAGGCGCTCGGCCTCGTGAAGCGGGCCGGCGACGGCGCCTACACCCGCCCCGGGCAGGAGACCGCCAACCCGGAAACCACCCTGGCACAGCTCCACCGCGTCGTGGTGCGCTCGCTGTCCCGCGCCACGCAGGTGCAGCAGCTGGTCGTGCTGCGCACGCCTCCCGGAGACGCGCAGCAGCTGGCCATCGCCATCGACCGGGCCGATCTCTCGGAAGTCGTCGGCACCATCGCCGGCGACGACACCATCCTCGTGATCGCGGCCAGCTCGCGCGACGCCGCGGCCTTCGTCGATCGGCTCACCCACATGACGGATCGGAAGCAGGCCTAGACGGGGATTCACTTGTCTTGACGACGAAGAACGGAAGGCACGAAGGCCACAAGGGCCCTTGTGTCTTCAGGTTCTTGATCTTCGTGGTTTCCTTCGTCGTCAAGGGAAGCGAGTGACCGGGACTGTGGCGTGTCTGAACCCGCGGCTCTTGCATACATATGCGGTATCATGCATACTAATGCACATGAACAGAATCGTGCTCGCCTATTCGGGTGGCCTGGACACGTCGGTCGCGATCCCGTGGCTGGCTGAGAACTACGACGCCGAGGTCGTGGCGGTGACGCTGGACCTCGGGCAGGGGGAGAACCTCGGGGCGGCCCGCGAGCGCGCCCTCTCGACCGGCGCCGTCAACGCCTACGTCGTGGACGTGCGCCAGGAGTTCGCTCACCGGTACATCCTCCCGGCGCTGCAGGCCGGCGCGCTGTACGAGGACCGGTACCCGCTCGCTACCGCGCTGGGCCGGCCGCTCATCGCCAGCAAGCTGGTCGAGATTGCCCATCTCGAGCACGCCGGGGCCATCGCGCATGGCTGCACCGGCAAGGGCAACGACCAGGTCCGGATCGACGTGTCGGCGAGAGCGCTCGACCCCGCCATTGCCGTCGTCGCGCCCGCCCGCGAATGGGGCATGACGAGGGCCGACGAGATCGAGTACGCGCACGCGCGCAACATCCCGGTGCCGGTCACCAAGGAGAGCCCGTATTCGACCGACGAGAACCTGTGGGGGCGGTCGATCGAGTGCGGCGTGCTCGAGGACCCCTGGCACGAGCCGCCCGAGGACGCCTTCACCCTGACACGCTCCGGCCCGCACTGCCCCGACCTGCCGGCATACCTGGAGGTGACGTTCGAGGAAGGCGTTCCGACCGAGGTGAACGGCGTGCCGATGCCGCTCACCGAGCTGATTCACAGCGTGGCCACGATTGCCGGCGTCCACGGCGTCGGCCGGATCGACATGATCGAAAACCGGTTGGTGGGGATCAAGTCTCGCGAAGTGTACGAGGCGCCCGCCGCCGTCGTGCTCCACGCCGCTCACCGCGAGCTGGAGAGCCTCGTCATGCCGAAGGACCTCCTGCGGCTGAAGCGGCAGCTGGCGGCTCACTACGCGGACATGGTCTACAACGGCCTCTGGTTCACCCCAACCCGCGAGGCCATCGACGCCTTCGTCGCGAGCACGCAGTCGCCGGTCACCGGGCAGGTCCGCCTGCGCCTCTACAAGGGCCGGTTCGCGGTCGTCGGCCGACGGTCCGAGTTCGCCCTCTACGACCACGGCCTCGCCACCTACGACGCCGGCGACAAGTTCGATCACACGGCGGCGGTCGGCTTCATCAAGCTGTGGGGGCTCCCCGTGGAAACGGTCGCTCGCCGGAACGCGTCGAGTTCAGAAACCTCGCGAGCGACCGCAACCACTTGCCAAGTGGTCAATTGTCAAATTGCCAAGTGAAGACCCACCTCTGGTCCGGCCGGTTCGACGTGGCGCCTGATGGGGCCGTCTTCGAATTCGGCCGGTCGTTCCCGTTCGACCGGCGGCTGTTCGAGGACGATGTGACCGGGAGCCTCGCCTGGGCGGAGGCGCTTGGGACTGCCGGCGTGGTCTCGCCGCGAGACGCCACGGTGCTGGCCGAGGGCCTGGCGGCAATTCTCGAGCGAGGTCTGCGCGACCCGGCCTTCGTGACCGGGTCGGACGAGGACGTGCACGCCTTCGTGGAGCGCGTCCTGATCGAGCGGGTGGGCGACGCCGGCAAGCGGCTGCACACGGGCCGTTCCCGGAACGAGCAGGTGTCGCTCGACCTGCGTCTCTACCTCCGCCGGCGGATCCCGGCGCTGCAAGGCGGCGTCGCCGCCCTCGCGCGGGCCCTGGCGGAGCAGGCCCGCGGGGCGGGGGGCGCGGTCATGGCGTCATACACGCACCTGCGCCCGGCCCAGCCCGTCCTGGTCGCGCACTACCTGCTCGCCCACGTGGAGGCCCTGCGGCGCGATCACGCGCAACTGGCGGCCGCCCGTGACGCGGCCGACGCCATGCCCCTGGGTTCGGGCGCCATCGCAGGCACTGCGTACCCGGTGGACGTGCAGGCGCTGGCCGGCCGCCTCGGTTTCTCGCGGGTGGTGGCCAACAGCATCGACGCCACGTCGGATCGGGACTTTGCGACGGTGTTCCTGTTTGCGGCCGCGCTGACGATGGTCCACCTCAGCCGGTTGGCCGAGGACCTCGTCCTGCTCACCGGCGAGGAGTTCGGGGTATTCGAGTTGTCGGATGCGATGGCCACCGGCAGCAGCCTGATGCCTCAGAAGAAGAACCCGGACCCGCTGGAGTTGATCCGAGGCAAGACGGGGCGTGCGATCGGCCATCTCACGGGTTGGCTGACGACCATGAAGGGCCTGCCGGCGGGGTACAACAAGGACTTGCAGGAGGACAAGGAAGCGGTCTTCGACGCGGAGGATACGCTGGCCGGGTCGCTGGCCGCGGCCGCCGCGGTGGTTCGCGGCCTGTCGCTCAACGCCCGGCGCGCGCGCGAGCGGGCGTCCGGGCTGCTGCTGGCCACCGACGTCGCGGATTACCTGGTCTCCCGCGGGATGCCGTTCCGCGAGGCGCATCACGCGGTAGCCGGCCTCGTTCGAACCCTGGCAGCCGAGGGGCGGGGATTCGGATCGCTGACGCTGGAGGAATGGCGCGAGGTGAGTCCGCTGTTCGCCGAGGACGTGCGCGACGCCATCACGCCGGAGGCGGCAGTCGCGGCTCGCCGCACGCCGCAGTCCACGAACCCGGCCGCAGTCGCCGCGGCACTGGACGAGGCGGAGGCGTGGATCGGGTCAATCGACAAGTGACGGAGGCAGGCATGAGCGACAGACCGATGCCGACCAACGGCAGGCGATATCGGGCTTGGGGAACGCGGGAACTCTGCCCGGCGTGCGGGGCGTGCCTGTGCTTCGGGTGCCATCCGCAGGGGCCGTGCGTGGAGGAGAGGACTGAAGGCCTGTCGCGTCCGTTGAACCAAGGCAGCAGTGTCGGTGCCTGTGACACCGCTGCCTTGGTTCAACGGTCGGAGCAGGGCTTAGCCCTGCGTTGACGGTGACACTGCTCTGATGCAGCATGCGGGCTATGAGGGCCCTTGCTCAGGCAAGCCACAGCGACAGTACCTCTGCGAGCTCTCCGACCGCCTGTTCCACGGCTGGCGAGAGCGGGACGTTCAGATCGAGCGTGGCGGGCTGAATGCCGATGAGGGCGACCTGGCAGCCCAGGTCGGCCGCCAGGAAGGATGCAAGCACGGAGGGCGGCAGGGTGTGGGTCGAGGCGCTCATGCCGTCGGCGTCCCGCCAGTCGATCCAGGAGACGGCGCCGGGCTCGGCCGCCTGATCGGCGGCATCCACCTCGATCACCAGGTCGGGACGGAACCGGCGCAGCGGCCCGGTGAAGTTCTCCGGCGCCTGGCCGGCGTTGATGAGGAGCACGCCGGGCGTGGCGGGCATCCTCTGCGAAAGCTCCCGCACTACCCGCACTCCCGCCCCATCGTCGGCCTTCATCTCGTTCCCGACGCCGAGGATGGCAACCCGGGCGGGGCGGGGTGACGGCAGCTGAAGGTTCACGCACCCACCGCGGGCACGGCCGGCGCGCGCTCGCGCAGCACGGTGAGGTCCTCCTCGCGGCCGAGCGTCAGCAGGAACTGATCCCTGGACAGCCCCGCCAGTTCCCACTGCTCGTGGGTCATCGACAGGCTGTCGAAGTTGCAGCTGACCACGCACTGCGCGCAGTAGGTGCAGCGGTCGGTGTGGAACTTCATGGCAAACCGCTTGGTTGCCTTGTCCACGACCACGAGCTCGAGCGCGTTGGCGGGGCAGTCGCGCATGCAGATCTTGCAGCCGCTGCACTTCGCCGCGTCGAACTGGATCTGCCCCCTGAGCCTCTCGGGCGTTGGCCGCCGCTCGAAGGGGTACCGCTCGGTGACCGGCCGCTTGAAGAGCGACCGGGAGATATCGCCAAGCATCGCGCCGATTCGCATGTCAATCTCCAGGACTAGGAACTAGGGGCTGGGGGCTAGGGACCACCGCCCTCCGCCTACCGCCTGGCAGCTGCCGGCTGCCAGCCGCCAGCTACTTGATGAACGCCAGCACCAGCAGCTGCCCGAGCGCGAGCAGGATGCCCAGACGCCACCACAGGCCGACCGTCTGGTCGATGCGGAGGCGGCAGAAGAGCGCCTGCAGGCCGGCGGTCAGCACCAGCAGGGCGCCGGTCTTCAACACGAACTCGAGCGGGTTCGCGATCCCGCCAAGGTAGAACGTGGCCATCAGCGTGAGGCCGACGAACAGCTCGACGTCGCGGCCGATGCGGAAGATCGCCCAGCCGCGGCCGCTGTACTCCGTCATTGGGCCGGCGACGATCTCCGTTTCCGCTTCCGGCGAGTCGAAGGGAGGCAGCTCGAGCTTGCCCATCAGGCCGACGAGGGCCACGACGAAGCCGACGGGCTGCGTGAGGACGATCCACCAGTGGCTGCCGGCCCACGAATTGACCTCGCTGATCTGCCAGGAGTTGGCGACGACCGATGGGCCGAGCAGGGCGAGGAGGAAGGGCGCCTCGTACGAGAAGAGCTGCGTGAGCGCGCGGGTGGCGCCGACCAGGGCGAAGCGGTTGATCGTGTTCGCCCCGGCCAGCCCCATGCACATCGTCATCAGGCTGAGGAGGTAGAGCGTGACTATCAGGTCGCCCGTGAAGCTGTACGCCGGGAGCAGGCCGGCCATCGGGACATAGAGGGCCGCGGTGAGCGTGCCGACCAGCGCCACCACCGGCAGCATGTGGAAGAGGAGCGGGTTGACGCCGTCCGGGACGATCTCCTCCTTGGCCAGCAGCTTGACGATGTCGGCCAGCGGCTGGAACCACCGCGGGCCCACCCGGTTCTGGAACTGCGCGACCAGCTTCCGGTCGGCGTACTCGTAGACCAGCCCGCCGAACAGCAGGAACAGGCCTCCGGGGATGAACAGCAGGGCGACGATCGGCGGCAGGGTGATGTTCATCGGTAGTACTCGATTCCGTATTGGCGGAGGCGCGCCCAGGTCCAGGTTTCCGCGTTGCCGCGCCCGCGGATGGTCACGAGCCGGTCGTTGCAGGAGAAGCAGGGGTCGATCCCGGCGATCAGCATCGGCACGTCGGCCAGCTTGTGGCCGGGGGCGGTGACGAGCACCGATGCCCAGTTGCAGAGGCTCGGCGTCCGGACCTTGCACGCGGTCGGGGTTGGTCGAGCCGGTGCTGCGAAGGTAGTAGAACAGCTCGCCGCGCGGCGCCTCGACGCGGCTGATGGCCTCGCCGGCCGGGAGCCGCGGCTTCACCTTCACGGTGAGGTCTCCGGGCGGCAGCTTGTCCAGGATCTCGCGGATGACGCGGTAGCTCTCGAAGAGCTCCTCGATGCGCACGATGAACTTCGCCTCGAGGTCGCCCGCGGTGTGGGTGATCGTCTTGACGGGGAAGTCCGGGTAGGCGGCATACGGGTGATCCACCCGGATGTCGCGCGGGACGCCGGAGGCGCGGGCCGTGGGTCCGACGGCGCCGAGGCGCTCGGCCTCGTCGCTGCGTCATCTTGCCGACGCCGCGTGTGCGGCCGATGAGCGTCTCGTCGGTGGTGACGACCTTCATGTAGTGGTGCGTGCGTGGCTCGAGGATGTCGATGGCGCGGCGGATGTCGTCGGCGTGCTTCTGGTCCACGTCGAACTTGACGCCGCCGAGGACGTTGCGGAGTAGTTGACGCGGTTGCCGGTGAGCGACTCGAGGATGTCCATGATGATCTCGCGGTCGCGCCACGAGTACATGAACAGCGTGTCGAAGCCGCCCTCGTGGGCCGCCACGCCGAGCCACAGGAGGTGGCTGTGGACGCGCTCCAGCTCGGCGACGAGCACGCGGATGGCCTGGGCGCGCGGCGGCGCCTGCACGCCTGCGAGCTGCTCGACGCCGAGCGCGTAGGCGGTGGCGTGCACGTGCGAGCAGATGCCGCAGATGCGCTCGAGCATGTACATGCTCTGCGCCCAGTTGTGCCCCTCGACGCCCTTCTCGATGCCCCGGTGGACGTACCCGAGCCGCGCGGTCGCCGCCGTGACGATCTCGCCGTCCACGGTGATCTCGAAGTGGCCGGGCTCCTTGAGGGCCGGGTGCTGCGGACCGATGGGCACCACGAACTTCCGGGGGGGCTTCGTCTCAACAGTCTCCATGGCTATCCTCGCTACTTGCTGCCCGCGGTTTCGAACCCGGTGAACGACTTCCGCAGCGGGTAGACGCCGTCGGGCCAGTCGTCGGGCAGCAGCAGTTTGTCGGTGACGGGCGTGCCTTCCACGGTGATCCCGAACATCTCCTGGATCTCGCGCTCGTAGAGCGTGGCCGTGGGGATCGGTCCGCAGATGCTGGGTACCGGGCGTCGGAGTAGGGCACGCGGACGCGCAGCGTCGCGATGGCCGCAACGTTGACGAAGTGATAGAGGACCTCCAGCTGGTCCTCGGTCGGCGGCGCGGGCGGCGTGTCCCCCTTGGGCGGTGTCTTCGGCCACGGGAGGTCGAGGCCGGTGATGGCGGAGAGGTAGCCCCAGCGGGCCGCGACGAGGGCGCCGGCGGCGGCGGGCAGATCCTCGCGCTTGATCACGATATCCAGCCGCCGCCCCTCGAACCGGGTCAACCCCACGGTCCAGGGGTGCAGGATCTTCTCGGCGGAATCCAGCAGTTCTTGCAGTGTCATCGGTTCTGTCTCTCCTGGCGTGGGCCGCGGCGCCTGGCAGCGTGACGTGCGTGATCTGCCGCCTACCGCCCACCGCCTCCTGTTCTAAGCCGCCTTCGGCTTCAGGCTGTTCAGCAGTGCCACGACGCCGTAGATGATGGCCTCGGGGCGCGGAGGGCAGCCCGGGACCATCGCGTGCACCGGGATGACCTCGGCGATGTTGCCCACGATGTTGTAGCAGCCCTGGAAGGCGCCGCCCGAGAGGCCGCACGAGCCCACCGCGACGACGAACTTCGGGTCGGGCATCTGCTCGTAGATGCGGATCAGCCGGTCCTTGGCCAGCCGCGTCACCGGGCCGGTGCAGACCAGCACGTCGGCGTGCCGCGGGCTGCCCTGGAGCTTGATGCCGAAGCGCTCGATGTCGTACCGCGGCGTCAGGGTGGCGAGGATCTCGATGTCGCAGCCGTTGCACGAGCCGCTGTTGAAGTGGATCGCCCAGGGCGAGTTGATGCGCGCCCACGTCCGCAGTGGGTTCATGATCGCGTCGAGGAACGAGCCGTTCGATCCAGCCATGGGTAGCTCCTAGCCGAGGATCAGCGCGACGAGGGCCACGAACAGGCCGACCAGGTAGATGGCCGCGGGCGTGGGCAGGCTGCCGATGCCCACGACCAGCATGGCCAGGTGCACCACCGCGAAGAACAACGCGATCAGGAAGAACGGCTGGTAGCCGGGCGCCGCCTCGAAGCTGGGCGGGGCCTCGCCGCTGCCGTAGATGCTCGTCTTCATCGCCGTGACGTTCGGCGGGCCGGCCAGCAGCCGGCCGACGCCCAGCAGGACGAGGACGAGGGGGATGTAAGCCAGGAACGCGACGGGCGGAGAAAGCAGCAGGTCCATATTCGTCTCAATTCGCGGTGAGCGGAACGCCGGCGAAGATCGACACCAGGTTCACCGCCGCGGGGCCGGTGATGAAGTCCACCAGGCCCGGCCAGAAACCAAGCACCAGGACGGCGGCCGTCAGCACCACCAGCGGCGCGCCCAGCAGGAAGGTCACCGGCTTGCCGGCGGCGACCATCGGCGACGGCTCGTTGCGGTACATGCGGTTCACCAGCGGGGCGTAGTACGCCAGCGACAGGACGCTGTTGATGGCGGCGAACACCACCAGCAGCTCGACGCCGGTGTTCCGCGTTTCGAAGCCGGCGACGAAGATCTGCCACTTCGACATGAAGCCCGAGAGCGGCGGCAGGCCGCCCAGCGCGAGGACGGCCACGCTCAGCGCGAACGCCGTCACCGGGTAGCGGTTGGCCGCGCCGTCGAGGTCCTCGACCATCAGCGGGGCGTGGCTTGCCATTCGCGATCTTGAGCGAGTAGAGCAGCGCGCCCACCGCGAGGAACGCCAGGCCCTTCATCAGCGCGTGGTTCGCCAGGTGGAAGAAGCCGCCCGCGGCGCCGTTGTTGATGCCGTACCCGACCGCCACGCCGAAACCGATGAGCATGTAGCCCATGTGGCTGACGCTCGAGTAGGCCAGCATGCGCTTGACCTGCGTCTGGCGCAGCGCCATCAGGTTGCCGACGATCATGTTGAGCGCGGCGAACGCCAGGATCAGCGCTCCCCAGGTGCCCGCCACCGGGGCCAGGCAGCCGAGCGACCGCAGCATCGCCACGAGGCCCGCCTCGATCACCACCCCCGAGAGCATGGCGCTGATGCCGCTGGGCGCCTCGAGTGGGCATCGGGCAGCCAGGTGTGCAGCGGCACGAGCGCCGTCTTCACGCCGAAGCCGATCAGGAACAGGGCGCCGGCGGCCAGCAGGCCCGGCGTCGGTCCCGCCGCCGAGACCGCCGCCAGCACGGACTGCAGGTCCAGCGTCCCCGTCCGGCCGAACACCAGCGCGATGCCGATCAGCACGAACGCCGAGCCCACGGCCGACTGCACCAGGTACTTCACGCCGGCCTCGAGCGACGCCTTCTGCTCGCGGTAGAACGCCACGAGCATGAACGACGTGATGGCCATCGCCTCGAACCACACCCACAGGTTGAAGAGGTCGTTGGCGCAGCCCAGGCCGATCATCGACGCCGCCATGGCGACGAGCAGCGCGTAGTACTTCTCCTCGCCCTCCTCGCGGCCCATGTAAGGGATCGAGAACAGCGAGACGACGAAGGTCAGCACGAGCACCGTGCCGGCCATGAGGAGGCCCACCGCGTCCATCCGCAGGCCCACGGTGCCGACGAGCAGCGTGACGGGCCCCTCGGCGAGGACCGTCCGCCCCAGCACCCAGAGCGGCAGACCGCAGGCCGCCAGCGCCAGCGCCGAGAGCCAGCGCGCCGGCGCCGCCGTCCCGGCCGTCCGCACCCCGATCCGTCCCGCCAGGTAGATGACCGCCGACGCCACCAGGGGCAGGGCCAGCAGCCACATGAAGGCCGTTGTCGCGTTCATGGTCTCACGCTCCTCCGAGCGCCAGGATGGCGAGCACGACGACCAGCCCGACGAGGATGGCCATCACGTTCCAGTTCAGGACGCCGGGCTGCGTCGAGCGGAGGGACTCGGCGGCGCCCTGCGTGACGTTGACCACCCCCCGGTTGATCGCCTCGAACCCGAAGTTGTTGGTCGCCATCGTGGCGACGCCGGCCAGCCCGCGCGCGGCGCCGGCCAGCCTCTCCCGCTGCCACCAGCAGCAGAGGCCGAGGGCCACCACCGCCAGGGCGACCGCGGTCGCCGGGGCCGTCGCAATCTGGGTCAGCAGCGCGCCGGTCGATTCCACGGCGTGCTCGCCGTGCGCCTCGGGCAGCGCGCTCCCGAGGAAGTGCGCGAAGTCGCCGGCCAGCAGCCAGGTGGTCAGCGTGCCGAGGGCGAGCGGGACCAGGGCCACCTTCATCGCGAGGCCCGCGTCGTGCACGTGCGCCTTGCCCCTGCGTTTCGCCAAAGAACACCATCGCGACGAACCGGAGGGTGTAGAGCGCCGTCAGACCCGCGCCGAACAGCATCACCGCCCAGGCCCAGGCCGGCCCGCCCTCGTGGCCGACCTCCAGGACGAGTTCCTTGCTCCAGAACCCGTTGACGATCGGGATGCCGGCGAGCGCCAGCGCGCCGATGATCATCACGGCCCGCACCACCGGCATCTGGCGCCCAAGACCGCCCATCTCCCGCATGTCGCGCGTGTGCACGGCGTGGATGACGGCGCCGGCCGACAGGAAGAGCAGGGCCTTGAACACCGCGTGGCTGAGGAGGTGGAACTGGCTGGCGAACACGCCGCCTGCGCCGATCGCGTAAACCATGTAGCCGAGCTGGCTGACCGTCGAGTAGGCCAGCACACGCTTCAGGTCGTTGGCCACCAGCGCCATCACCGCGGCCATCAGCGCCGTGACGGCGCCAACCACGATCACCGCCAGCCGCCAGCCGGGGACGGCCTCGAAGGCCGGGTAGAACCGCGCCAGGAGATACACGCCCGCGTTCACCATCGTGGCCGCGTGAATCAGGGCGCTGACCGGCGTCGGCGCCTCCATCGCGTCGGGCAGCCACGTCTGGAACGGGAACTGCGCCGACTTGGCCGCGGCCGCCACCAGGAAGCCGAACGCCATCATCGCCAGCACGTTCGCGGGCAGCTGCCCGGCGTTGGCCAGGAAAGTGGGCACGTCGTAGTTGCCCTGGTAGGCGTAGAGGAACAGCGCGCCGGCCAGCAGGCCCACGCCGCCCACCTGCGTCATGATCAGCGCCTTGATGCCCGCCGCCACCGCCTTGGGGTCGTCGTTGTAGAACGAGATCAGGGCGTAGGAGCAGAGCGCGGTGATCTCCCAGAAGACGAAGACCAGCAGCAGGTTGCTCGAGAGCACCAGGCCGACCATCGCGCCGATGAAGAACAGGACGTAGGCGTAGTAGCGGCCGAGCTGCCGCTCGCCGCGCATGTAATCGACGGAGAAGATCACCGCCAGGCTGCCGATCACCGTGGCCACCACCGCGAGGAACACGGCCAGGCCGTCCGGCAGGAACGTGACCGGGCCGAAGGCCCCGCCCAGCGGGAAGCCGAGGACGTTCACCTCCGTGCGCGCGGGGATCATCGCCACGGCGGCCACGCCGCCGGCCAGGGCGAAGGTCACCGCCAGCGCGTGCTGCAGCGCCGGGCGGCGGTCTCGCGCCAGCCAGACGGCCACGGCCCCGAGCCAGGGCAGTCCAATCGAGAGGATCGCAAGCGTCGAAACCGAAGGCATCGGCCTACCTCCGCAGCGTCGACAGCGCCTGGAGGTCCAGGGTGCCGAACTGCCGCCGCACCTGCACCGCGAAGGCGAGCGCGACGACGGACACGATCGTGTCGGCCACGATCA
Organism: uncultured Acidobacteriota bacterium; assembly: GCA_963744445.1. GTDB lineage: Bacteria > Acidobacteriota > Vicinamibacteria > Vicinamibacterales > Fen-181 > CAVUTP01. The sequence goes on along the minus strand of CAVUTP010000001.1, from coordinate 184,371 downwards.
CGGTGAGCGCCAGCGCGGCGCCGGTCTGCAGCTGTCCCGACAGCCGGCCGGCGAGCACCATGGCGAGCATCCCGCCCTTGACGATGACCTGCAGGCCGACGACGACCTTGATCAGGTTCCGCGTGACGAGCAGCCCCGCGAGCCCGATGCCCACCAGCCCGAGCACCGCGACCGACACGAGCACGGGAAACGAGAACGTCATCACGAATTCTCCTTCTGGGCGTGCGGCTGGCCCGCCGCGAGCAGGCCGAGGACGCCGAGCACGCCGCCGATGATCAGGACGACCTGGAGGAGCACGTCGAGCGCCCGGTTCTCCCAGAGCACGGTCGCGAAGGGGACGGTCTGGAGGACGGCAGCCTCCGGCCGGAGGCCGGGGATGGCCATCCAGGCGCCAAGCGCGATGGCGCCGAGCGCCGCCACCCAGGCCAGCGGCGCGGGCACGAGCGCCTTCAACTCCACCGAGGGCTCCTCGCCGGCGATGTTGATGGCGAACACGAAGAGGACGGTGACCAGGCCGGCCCCCACGCTCAGCTCGATGACCGCCACCTCGGGCGCCCCGAGCCGGAACATCATCAGGGCGGTGAGCGCACTCGCGCTCGCCAGCCACAGCGCAGACATCAGCAGGCGCGGGCTCCGGACGGCCTGGAGCGCACACACCAAGGTGGCTGCCACGATCAGCAGATCGAACATGGAGATCCCTTGTTGGAGAGTGGGTGTACCCCTCGACCCCGCCCGTGCCGCGCCGCGGACGCGCGGCGCACGTCGTTCAGGGTCTCAGAGAACCTCGCCTTCCCGAGTGGGGGCTGGTGGACATGCGCCAACGTGTGCCAGCGGCACACACGGCCACCGACGAGGACCAGGCGGGCAGCAGACAGAAGGACGAACGAGTGAACGCGGCGAACGCCCCGACGACCGCCTTACGATAAAAACATCACCGAACGGTATGAAGCGCCGGCCTTCGTTTCGGTCTGAGCCTGCTCCGTCCGTGAGACATTCTCCCTGATCGCACGGGCCGCAGACAAGGGTTTTGTGAAGACCTTCACAAACGCCACTCGCAGGCGCCGGCCTGTGTATTTACTCAGCAAACACGCGAAAGCGCGCGGTCGGTGGACGTGGTGAAAAGTGCAGCAGACCGACGGGGACAGCGGGCGGCCGACAGATGGCAGCCGGCAGCTGGCAGCAGATCACGTGTGTCGCGCTGCCGGCCGCAAGCCGCGAGGGCTATCAGCTGCCAGCCGACAGCTGGCAGTGTCCTGCTACGGCTTCGCCAGGTGCAGCCGGATCTCCATCCGGCGGCCGGTGACGGTCGCCACGCCGAACTTCGACTCGTAGTCCTTGAAGACCAGCCGGGCGGCGGTCTTCTCGGTTGGCTTGAGGTATTGATCGAGGTTCTGCTGCAAGTGCGCGAGCGCCTTCTTCGCGGCCGCCGCGTCGGGGTAGTCGACGAGCAGCAGCGTGTGGCCGCCGGCGGCGGCGTCGTAGTTGGCCGCGACCCCCGTCAGCCGGCTGCCCAGCTGGAGGATGTCGCCATCTCCCAGGGTGAAGAGCGCCTGGAGTGCGAAGGGCCCTCGGAACAGCCGTTCCGACGCCGGCACCATCCCGGCGGGCGGCAGGCGCTTCAGCTCGGCGGCGGGCACGGCCGGCGGCAGCTTCCCGGCGACGAGGGTCCCGAACTTCAGCAGCTCGGGGCCGATCTTGTCCGCGCCCGAGAGGTTGTTGATCGTGACGTGGTAGCGGTTCCGCTGGAACATCAGCTGGTGCCGGTTCAGCGTGTGGCGCTCCTTGAACGAGGCGTCGGGGGTCTCCTTGCCGCACTTCATCAGGTAGATGCCGACGGCGGCGGCGGGGTCCGCCATCCGGTAGATCTCGACGGCCACCTCGTTGGCGCCGTTCCGGTATTTCTGGAGCGTCAGGCTGTCGAAGCCGAATTCGAAGAACACCTCGGCCCCGCCGTCGATGTAGCCGTACAGGTCCGCCTTGGTGAACACCCGCAGGTTGTCCACCTTCTTCCAGCCCGCAACCGCGGCGTCGGCGGGCAGCAAACCGACCTCACCCGTCGATCGGGCGGCCTGGGCAAGCGCCACGTCCGATGTCGCACCCAGCACGAGAAACCACAGAACCACCGCGACCGAGACCGTTCGCATGCCACCTCCGCGAAACGTTCACCGTTGGCGGTTCACCGTGCACGGTCCTGACACGCCCTCACGCGTGCCGAACCGTCAACCGTCAACCGTTGACAGTTGACGGTCCAGCACGCGTGACGGCGTGAGGGGACCCTGAACTGTGAACTCTCAACCGTCAACCGTGGCTAGACCTTGACCACCGTCATCTTGTCCGGCGCCACCAACCCGATCCCCAGCGTCTCCGCGTACCGCAGGTACTCCGTGATGCGCGGGCTTTCGTTCACGGTCGCGCCCATCTCCTTGCGCTTTGCGTTGATCTCCTGGTGGCACAGCATGTCCAGGGCGAACGGGTCCGTCGCGAAGTAGAGCGAGTGGTTGAGGTACACGAACTGCGGGTTCTTGTCGGGCCCGCCGTCGTACTGCCCGCGGATCCCGTCGGTGATGTTCAGCGCCACCTTGTCGCGCAGCACCGGGGCCGCCAGCACCTCGGTGTTCGTCTTCAGGCCGAGCGGCGCGTGAAGGCGCCCGACGTTGCACAGCGCGCCGTACCCCAGGTTCTTGGTGGCCATCGAGATCGAGGCCCCGGTGTTCTTGTACGCGGCGACGTTGATGATCCGCGTCAGCTTCTTCGTGATCAGCTTCCCGAAGTACCGAGTACTCCCCGTCGAACACGTGCTGGTTGAGGTAGAACTCGTCGTTCGGGTAGCCCTTCACGCCTTTCCCGAATACCCCCTTCGCGTACAGGTAGACGTCCTTGTCGAAGTTGCCGATCGAGACGTGCTGGCCGTCAGGGCCCTTCCACGAGTTCCCCTTCTCGTCCATCGTCTGCAGGCCCTCGATGGCGATGCCCGGGAAGCGGTCCTTCGTGTAGCCCGCATCGGTCAGCATGTAGTCGAACCGGTCCCAGATGACGATGTTCGACTTGGGGAGGCCGTTGTCCACCAGCCACTTGATGACGGCGTCCACCGTCTCGGGCCGCGTGTGGATCAGCGGCGGGCCGACCGGGTTCACCTTGATGCCGACGACGTCTTTCGGGTCGATGAGGAGCTTGAAGCTCTCCTTCATGTTCTTGCCCGTGAGGGTCGTCAGGCCCTTCTCGAACATCTCGGCGATGACTTTCCCGTCGAACTTCTCCCCGACGACCTTGCCGTCCGCCTGCTCTTCCACCAGCGATCGTGCGTCGGTGACCTTGACCACCTTGCCGGGGAAGGGCCCCGGGAGCGACCGCGGCGTGCGCGGGACCTTGGTGAAGTCCGCGATGTTGGTTTCCACCGGGGCAGGCGCGGCCTGGCCGAAGGCTGGGCCGGCGAGGACCAGCCCCCCGGCCGTCGCGGCGGACGCGGCGCCCAGCGTCTTGACGAACTCGCGCCGGTTGACGGGCGAGCCGAATTCCATCGAGCGGTAACGCTTCACGGGAGGGTCCTTTCTCGTTGAGAGTTGCCAGGGAACAACGTGGCCACTCCCGAGCTTGGTTCCATCCTGACCGCGGTCCGTGGCTGTCAGGGAACGAGGTGGCAACTGTCGCCTTCGCGAATTGCTCCCTGGTCAGTTGTTCCGTTGCTCCCTGACCTAGCTCCCCTGCACCCGTCGCGGGGGAGCGGCCGGAAGGATGAACTGGTTCGTCTTCGACCGCGTTTCGCCGACGCTGGTCACGTAGACGGCGGGGCGGTCCTTGACCGGGCATGCGTACTCGCACGCCCCGCAGCCGATGCAGCGCTTGGCGTCGATATATGGCCGCCGGACCGTCTTCGTGGTCTTGTCGGCGTCGAGGACGTCGGTGGCCACCAGGTAGATCGCCTTGGGCGACGTGGGGCACCACTCCTCGCACACGATGCAGTCGGTGGCCATCGCCCACGGGAGGCACCGGCCCTGATCGTAGAAAGCCGTGCCGATGCGAATGGGCTGCGCCTCCCCGTTCGGCGCCTTCCCGTTCGGCGCGGCCGCCTTGTCGCCGGCCGGCTTTCCGAGCTTCTCCGCGACGGTGATCTCCCAGATGGCGCCGGTCGGGCACACGGTGCCGCACAGCACGCAGTTCGGCTCGCAGTACCCAACGCGCGGCACGAGGACGGGCGTCCACAAGCCCTCCAGGCCCGCCTCGGCCAGCGTGGGGTGCAGGGCATTGTTGGGGCACACCTTCATGCACTCCCCGCAGCGGATGCAGCGCTCCAGGAAGTGCCGTTCGTCGAGCGCGCCCGGCGGCCGGATCAGGCGCGGATTGCTTTCCACCGCCAGCCCGGTCGTGGATCGCATCAGCGGGACCAGCGCGGCACCCGCGGCCACGCCGGTGAGGAGCTTGCGGCGCTGCAGTTGCGGCGCTTCGAGCATGGTCCCGGAAGCCGGCGGCCGCCCGATCCTGAAGGCGATGCCGGAGGTCGGGCAGCGGCCGACACAGTTGAAGCAGAGGTGGCACTCGGCCTTGCGCCACTTTGGGCCGGGGATGGGGTCGTCGCCCCCCTGGCAGCCCACCAGGCACAGGTTGCACTGGTCACAGCGGCTGGAGTCTTTGGCCAGGTGGAGGAGCGACCACCGCGAGGAGAGGCCGAGCAAGGCGCCAAGAGGGCAGAGGGCGCGGCACCAGAAGCGGGTGACGCGCAGGTTGATCGCGAGCAGGCCCACAAAGACCAGGCCGAGGAGGGCCGCCTGGCGGAAGTGCGGCTGCCGGAAGCTGGCCAGCGTCCCCTGCATCAGGAACTGCAGGACGTCGCCCGCCCGGCGCAGCACTGTCCACGGGCTGTCGTACAGCACGTCGAGCAGCGTGCCCGCCGCGTAGTTGACGGCCGGCAGGACCGACAGCGACAGCGAGCGGACCGTGAGGGAGATGGGATCAACGAGGCCGCCGATCAGCGATCCGAACAGGGCCGCCAGCAAGACGAGGGCGAGCACGTAGTACTTCACCGCCTGCCAGGGCTTGTAGCGGTTGGAGTCGATCAACGCCTTTCCGCGCTTCTTCTCGGATCGCAGGCTCCCGAAGAAGTGGTTGAGCGTGCCGAGCGGGCACACCCAGCCGCAGAAGAACCGGCCGAGGAAGAAGGTGGGAACGAGGATGACGAGGCTCCACAGGAGCCCGCGGTACAGCGTGCCGGTGGCAAGGGCCGTGGAGAGCGCGTTCAGCGGGTCCGCCTCGAGGAAGATGGAGACGGGCCAGGGGAGCCGCGTCTCGCCTGTCACGCCGCGGAACGACCCGGTGAACTCCGACCGGAAGATCAGGAACAGGAACGCCGCCAGGAAGAGGACCTGGGAGGCGCGACGGATCACGGGAAGACGGGAATGGCTCTGCACGGCTCTTGGCTCTTGGCTCTGGGCTCTTGGCTCTGGGCTCTGGGCGCGTGTCACACGTGACGGCTGTCCACTGGCCACTGTCCACTGTCCACTACACGGTTACGACCTTGCTCCTCACGTCTTCGAAGTTCATCTTCCCCAGGCCGCGGGCCTGGGCGATGCGGAGGAACGGCAGGCGCTGGAAGTCGAGGTCCCACCACGCCTTGGCGGCGTAGGCGTCGAGCGCCACGGGGTCGGTGCCGGCGAGCACCGTCTTCCGCAGCTCGACGTCGGCCAGGCTGCCGCCGGTCGGCCCGCCGCGCATCAGCACGCGGTACGCGTCCACGATCGTCAGCGTGGGACGGGCGAATGCAAGCAGGTCCACCAGGCTTTCGTTGATCCGCTGGTGCAGGCGGCTTCGCTGGCCCCCGATGATGCCGTAGAAGTTCTTCATGCCGACCGTGCAGCCGGTCAGGCTGTGGTGCTTCGCGATCGGCAGGTTGATGACCTTGTCGGCGGCGAGGAACGGCTCGAGGACGGGCCACGCGGTGAGGACGTCGCCGCCAAGGTTCACTTCCTTGAACCGCCGCTCCTCGGGGAGGACGACCTCGGCGCCGGCGGCCGTCGCCGCGGCCGCGATCCCGCTGTGCTCGAAGCAGACGCGCGGCTCGTTGCAGCTCACGTCCGTGACGACTACCTTCCGCGCCCCGGCCTCGAGGCAGAGTGACACGACGGCGGCGACCACCTCGGGGTTGGTGTTGGCCGCTTGTTCCGGCCCGCGGTCCCACCCGATGTTGGGCTTCACCACCACCACGTCGCCGCGGGCGACGAAACGTCGCATGCCGCCCAGCTCATCCACGGCGCGGCGTACGAGGGCGGCAGGGACATCACCCTGCACGACCACCAGCTCGGGAAGATTGGGATCGGCCGCGACGCCCGTGCGGCGGTCGGCGACCAGGACGCGCGGTTCCTCGGGGCGCGCGCTCCGATGCGCGAGCCACCCGCCGACCCCGAGCGTGGCGGCGCTCAGCCCGCCGAGACGGGCCACGCGCAGGAGAAAGTCGCGGCGGTCGGCCGCGATCGGGTCGCTCATGGTTCCTTGCTCCACGCGCGCCAGGAAGAGCAGGCGGGCGAGGGCTCCATTGGGGGAAAACGAGGGCAGGTCAGGGCCGTCGGACGGCTTATGGTACACCAGGGGAATTGAGAATGGAGAATTGAGAATTAAGAATGGAGAATCAAGAAGGCCCAGGCCGAGGCCGCCGGGGGCCTCCGGCCTGTTGAGCTTCCATCAACAGAGGGGGAAAGAATGCGTGGAGGCAGAAGCGTCGGTCGGCACGCCATTGCGGCACTGGCCCTCCTCGCGGCAATCGATCTGGGGGCAGCGGGGGGAGTTGGCCTTCGAGCGTGCCTTTCGCCCGTCCTTTCTGCGGGTCAAGGCGACAGCCGGGTCCGGGCGAAGTATACGAAGCAGGAGCACCAGGTGCCGATGCGAGACGGGGTGAAGCTGTTCACCTCGGTCTACCTTCCGAAGGACACCTCGCGAACGTACCCGATCCTCCTCAACCGGACGCCGTACAGCGTGGCGCCATACGGCCCCGGTGCCTACCGCACCGGCCTCGGCCCGTCGGACCTGTTCATCGACGACGGGTACATCTTCGTCTACCAGGACGTTCGTGGCCGGCTGATGTCGGAGGGCGAGTTCGAAGATGTCCGGCCGTTCAATCCCAAGAGGCTGGGTCCCAAAGACATCGACGAGTCCACCGACACGTACGACACGATCGAATGGCTGCTGAAGAACGCGCCCAACCACAACGGCAGGGTGGGGATGTTCGGCATCTCGTACCCCGGGTTCTACGCGGCGATGGGCGCGATCTCCGCACCACCCGGCGTTGAAAGCGGTCTCGCCGCAGGCGCCGATCGCCGACTGGTTCATGGGCGACGACTGGCACCACAACGGTGCGCTCTACCTCGCCCACGCGTTCGGTTTCTACGCGGGCTTCGGCTGGACGCGGCCCAGGCCGACGAAGGAGCCCGGCGCCCGGTTCGACTACGGGACGCTCGACGGCTACCCGTTCTACCTGTCGCTCGGGCCGCTCTCGCGCATCGACGAGCGCTACTTCAAGGGCCGCGTGAAGTTCTGGAACGACCTGATGGCGCACGAAACCTACGACGCCTTCTGGCAGGCGCGAAACATCCGGCCGCACCTCGAGGGCATCCGGCCCGCGATGCTGACGGTAGGCGGCTGGTTCGACGCGGAGGACCTGTTCGGCGCGCTGGAGGTGTACAAGACCATCGAGCGGCAGAACCCAGGCATTTCCAACGCCCTGGTGATGGGGCCGTGGTCGCACGGCGGCTGGGCGCGGACCGAGGGCAGCCGGCTCGGCGACGTGACGTTCGGCAGCAAGACCAGCCAGTACTACCAGGAGAAGCTCGAGTATCCGTTCTTCCAGTCGCTCCTGAAGGGGGACGGCAGGCATGGCCTCGCCGAGGCCAGCGTCTTCGAGACGGGGCGCAACCGCTGGCACTCGCTCCCGGAATGGCCGCCGCGCGAGGCGGCCCGCCGCGCACTCTACCTCCACGCCGGCGGCCGGCTCTCGTTCGATCCTCCCGGTGGTGCGGCAGTCGATTTCGACGAGTACGTGAGCGACCCGGCGAAACCCGTGCCCTATACGAGCGCGACCGCCACCGGCATGACACGCGAGCACATGGTGGACGACCAACGTTTCGCGTCGCGCCGTGCCGACGTGCTCGTCTACCAGACGGACGTGCTCGCGGAGGACCTGACGGTTGCCGGCCCGATCTGGCCGCACCTGGTGGTATCGACGACCGGCACCGACTCGGACTTCGTGGTGAAGGTGATCGACGTGTATCCCGAAGACTACCCGGACCCGGATGCCAAGGCCGGCGACGCCGACCCGTGGGTGGTGCCGCACTCGCGGATGGGCGGCTACCAGCAACTCGTCCGCGGGGAGGTGTTCCGCGGCAAGTTCCGGCGCAGCTTCGAGCGCCCGGAACCGTTCGTGCCAAACGAGCCGGCCACGATCGATTACGTGTTGCCCGACGTCTTCCACACGTTCCGGCGCGGTCACCGGCTGATGATCCAGATCCAGAGCACCTGGTTCCCGCTCGTGAACCTCAACCCGCAGCGCTTCCTGAACATCAACGAGGCGAAGGAGCCGGACTTCCAGAGGGCCACGCAGCGGGTGTACCGCTCGCCGGCTCGCGCGACGCGGATCGAGCTCGCCGTCCTGCCGCGGTAGAACTGAGAATGGAGAACTGAGAATGGAGGATTGAGAATTCTACATTCTCAGTCCCGCCGCCCGCCTGCGTGATTCTACATGTCAGGGTGGAGGCGGGCGAACGCGGCGACCCGGCGGCGCCAGGCGACGACCAGCACCAGGGCGACGACGATCAGCCCGAGCGACAGGCCGACCCAGAGTCCGATGACGCCCCAAGCCCCATCCGAAGCACAGGGCGTACCCGAGCGGCAGCCCAAGCAGCCAGTGGCCGACCAGGTTGGTGAGCATCGGGGTGCGCGTGTCCCCGAGGCCGCGGAGCACCCCCGTGGCGACGCCCTGGAGGCCGTCGAAGATCTGGAACATCGCCGCCACGAGCAGCAGGCGCGCCCCCAGCGAAACCACGTGCTCGTTGAAGGTGAAGAGGTGGAACAGCGGGCGAGGGACCGCGACGAAGGTCAGAGCCGAGACCGCCATGAATCCGACACCGAGCGCCAGCGCGGTCCAGCCCGAAAGCGATGCCCCCCGCGCATCCTGCCGTCCGACCGCGTGGCCGACGCGGACGGCGCCGGCGGACGCAACGCCGAGCGGCACCATGAACGTGAGGCTCGCGAGGTTCAGCGTGACCTGGTGCGAGGCGAGAGAGATGGCGTCGAGGCGGCCGGCCAGGGCGCTTGCGGCGGCGAAGACGCCCAGCTCGAGCGTCACCTGAGCGGCCGCCGGAAACCCGAGGCGCAGGAGCCGCGCCAGGCGGCGCCAGGTCAGGTGCCACCGGACGGCAAACACGCTGAAGTGGTGCCGGCGGTCGTGGTAGAGGACCGCTGCCGCGAGGAAGGCCGCGAGGTAAATCCTCGCCAGCGAGCGTCGCCACCCCCGAGCCGGTCGTCCCCATGCGGGGCAGGCCCAGGTGGCCGTAGACGAGAGCCCACGCGCCCACCGCGTTGATGATGTTCGCGCTCACCAGCGCGACTGGTGATCGGTTTCACGATGGCCAGCGCCTGCAGGTAGCGGCGGAACGCGGCGTAGAGCAGCAGTGGCAGCAGGCTCCACACCAGGACGTGGAGGTACGGGGCGGTCAGTCGCAGCACCTCGCCCGAGAATCCCCACATCGGCAGGTAGGCAATGCCGACCAGGGCCAGGACGGTAAGGGCGGGCGCGACGAGAAGGCTGAGACCAATGCCGTGGACCAGCCAGCGGTGGCACTCGTCCAGTCGCCCGGCCCCGTGGGCGTGCGAGACGAGCGTCTCGAGGCCGAGCAAGAGGCCCATCCCGAAGATGGCCACAGCCTGGAACAGGATGCTGCCGATGCCGACGGCCCCGATCGCCGCGGGGCCGAGGGGCCCGACGACGATGGTGTCCACGATCGACATGGAGACCCAGCCGATCTCGGCGAGCACCACCGGCCCGGCCAGGGCCAGCATCCCGTGCAGTTCGTCGCGACGAGTCACGTCTGCAACTATATCGTGTCGTGCTGGTGGTGCTGGTGGGTGCCGAGGGTGCTGGAGGTGCGCGGCTTTCGGTGCCCGGCGGGAGTAGGGGCGCGCGCTGGGATAGAATGCGCGGAAGTCCCGAATACTGTTTCCTGAATCCTCGGAGAGATCAACGATGAAACGCTTGTTCGCGATTTCGGCCCTCGTCGTGGCGGCCGCGTGCGGCGGAGGGCAGCCCGAGCGGCGTCGGCGTCAGGCGCCCCAGGCCATTCAGCCGCCGGCCATCGACGCGCAGGCGGTGCTGGCGCACACCAAGACGCTGTCGTCCGACGAGTTCGAAGGCCGGGCGCCCGGGACGCGGGGCGAGGACCTGACGGTCGCCTACATCGCCGAGCAGTTCAAGAAGGCGGGCGTCAAGCCGGGCAACCCCGACGGCACCTACTTCCAGAAGGTGCCGATGGTCGGCATCACCGCCGATCCCGGCGCGACGCTCGTCGTTCCGCAAGGGCGGCCGCGAGCAGCGCCTCAAGTTCCGCGACGACGTGGTGGCGTGGACCAAGCGCGTGACGGACACGGTCACCCTCGACAGTTCCGATGTCGTCTTCGTCGGGTACGGGGTCCAGGCGCCGGAGTTCAACTGGGACGACTACAAGGGCGTGGACCTGAAGGGCAAGACGATGGTGGTGCTGGTGAACGACCCGCCGTTCCCGATCCGGCCGACCCGGCGCAGCTCGACCCGAAGACGTTCGGCGGGCGGGCGATGACCTACTACGGGCGCTGGACCTACAAGTACGAGATGGGGCAGAAGATGGGCGCCGCGGCGCGTGCTCATCGTGCACGAGACCGGGCCGGCGGCGTACCCGTTCGCGGTGGTGCAGGGCAAGATCGTCGGAGCAGTTCAGCCTCGTGGCGCCCGACAAGAACATGAGCCGGGCGGCCGTCGAGGGCTGGATCACGCTCGACCAGGCGAAGCAGCTGTTCGCGCTGGGCGGGCAGGACTTCGAGGCGATGAAGAAGGCGGCGCTCACCCGCGAGTTCAAGCCGGTGCCGCTCGGCGCCACCGCTTCGATGACGCTGAAGAACACGATCCGCACGGTGGACTCGCGGAACGTGGTCGGGAAGATCGAGGGCAGCGACCCGCGCTGAAGGACGAGTACGTCATCTACACGTCGCACTGGGACCACTTCGGGATCGGCAGGCCGGTGAACGGCGACAAGATCTACCACGGCGCGGTGGACAACGCGACGGGCATCGGCGGGCATGATCGAGATGGGGCGCGCGTTCGCGGCGCTGCAGCCGAAGCCGAAGCGCTCGATCCTGCTGCTTGCCGTGACCGCGGAGGAGCAGGGGCTGCTCGGGTCCGAGCTACTACGCCGCGCAACCCGCTCTACCCGCTGGCGAAGACGCTGGGCGTCATCAACATGGACGGCCTGAACGTGCTCGGCAAGACCAAGGACCTCACGGTGACGGGCCTCGGCAACTCGGACCTCGACGACTACGCGCGCGAGGTGGCGGACGGGCAGGGCCGGGTCATCAAGCCGGATCCGACGCCGGAGAACGGCGGGTACTACCGGTCCGACCACTTCCCGTTCGCGCAGCAGGGCGTGCCCGCCCTCTCGAGCGGCGGCGGCGTCGACTACATCGGCAAGCCGGAGGGCTGGGGGCTGAAGAAGCAGGAGGAGTACATCGCCAACGACTACCACAAGCCGTCGGACATGGTGCGGCCCGACTGGGACCTGAGCGGCGCCGTGCAGGACCTGCAGTACTACTGGCTCGTGGGCTACCGGGTGGCGCAGGCGCGAAGTATCCCGAGTGGAAGCCGGGCACCGAGTTCAAGGCGCTTCGCGACGCGATGATGAAATAGCTGGCAGCCGGCAGCTGGCAGCTGGCAGTGGGCCGTCGAGCAGGGCTGAAGCCCTGCTCCTACCGATGAAGCAGGGCCAGCGGCGCTGGCGCCGACAGTTCTGCCACGGCCAGGTCCTGTGGCCACACGTGGAAGTCACTATGCGATACGTTCTTCTGATCGTCTGCCTCTGCCTGATCGCGTGCGCCGGGTCTGAAGCTCCACGGGCCCAGGCTGCGGCCGACGCGACGGCGTCCGGCTTCCCGGCGATTGACGCGCAGCAGATCCTCCAGCACACCCGCGTGCTCTCGTCCGACGAGTACGAGGGGCGGTTCCCGGGGACCAAGGGCGAGGAGCTGACCGTCCGCTACATCGCGGACCAGTTCCAGGCCGCCGGCCTCGCGCCCGGCAACGCCGACGGCACGTACTTCCAGAAGGTGCCGCTGGTCGGCATCACCCCGGACCCGTCGGCGACCCTGACCTTCCGCAAGGGTTCGCAGCAGCGGGCGCTTGCGTTTCAAGGACGACTTCGTCGCCTGGACCAAGCGGATGACGGAGACCGCCGGCCTCGAGCGGTCGGAGCTGGTGTTCGTCGGCTACGGCGTGCAGGCGCCCGAGTTCGGGTGGGACGACTTCAAGGGCGCCGACGTGAAGGGCAAGACGCTGGTGGTCCTGATCGGCGACCCGCCCGTGCCCGACCCCGCGGACCCGGCCCGCCTGGACCCGAAGACGTTCGCCGGCCGCGGCATGACCTACTACGGCCGCTGGACCTACAAGTTCGAGATGGCCCAGAAGCTCGGGGCCGCGGGCATGTTCATCGTCCACGAGACCGGGCCGGCGGGATACGCCTACTCGGTCGTGCAGGTGAAGACGGCCGAACAGCTCGACATCGCGCGCCCGGACCGGAACATGACGCGCGCCGCGGTGGAGGGCTGGCTCCCGCTCGAACAGGCGAGGGCGCTGTTTGCGATGGCGGGCCGCGACCTCGAGGCGATGAAGAAGGCCGCGCTCTCGCGCGACTTCCGGCCGGTGCCGCTGGGCGTCACGGCGTCGATCACGATTCGCAACACGCTGCGCACGGTCGATTCGCGCAACGTCATCGCGACGGCTCGAGGGCGCGGACCCGAAGCTGAAGGACGAGCTGGTCATCTACTCGTCCCACTGGGACGCGCTTCGGCATCGGCGCCGAGATCGGCGGCGAGCAGGTCTACCACGGCGCAAAGGACAACGCGGTGGCCGTGGCCGGGTTGATCGAGGTGGGCCGCGCGTTCGCCGCCTCACCGGTCCGTCCGAAACGCAGCATCGTGCTGCTGGCCGTGACGGCGGAGGAGCAGCTGCTGCTCGGTTCGGCGTACTACGCGCAGAACCCCGTCTACCCGTTGTCGAAGACGCTGGCCAACATCAACCTGGAGATGCTCAACGTCCACGGCCCGACGCGCGACCTGACGATCATCGGCCTCGGCCTCTCGGACCTCGATGATTACGCGCGAGATGTACTGGCGCTGCAGGGCCGGACGCTGCGCCCCGACCCGGAACCCGAGAAGGGGATGTACTACCGATCCGACCACTTCTCGTTTGCCCGCGAAGGCGTACCCGCGCTGGAGCCCGAGGAGGGGGTGGACTTCGTCGGGAAGCCCGCAGGGTTTGCGGCACAGGTTCGCGCCGCGTTCATCGCCAACGACTACCACAAGCCGTCGGACAAGGTGAAGCCGGACTGGGACCTCTCGGGCGGCGTCAAGGACCTGCAGGCCTACTGGCTGATCGGGTACCGCGTGGCGCAGGCGGACAAGTTGCCGGAGTGGAAGCCCGGCGCGGAGTTTCGAGAGCGGCGGGAGGGAATGCTGAAGCAGGCGGAGGGCCGGGGGCGGTAGGCGGGAATCAGTGGCCAGTGGCCAGTGGCCAGTGGTCAGTGAGCAGTGAATCACACGCGTCACGCTGTGCCTGGAGGTCGTGCCTCATCGGCCCTGCCCTGAGTCCTGAGGCCCCGAACCGACGTCGATGTATCGTTACCGTCCCGCCGTCCTCACCGATCTGCTGCGCCACGGCGTCCGGCCGACCGACCGGACGCCGCCGGCGCTGGTGCGCGCCTACCTGAACGACCTCTACCGCTACGAGCTGCGAAGGCTCCGTGCGGCGTTGCTGGAAGGCCGCATCCCGAAGCCTCAATACTCCTCGCACGTGGTGTCGCTGCGGGAGCGATATCCGCTGCTGTCGCTCCCCGAACGCTTCTGGATCGAGGAGTAGGGATCAGGGATCAGGAATCGGGGATCAGGGTACGAAGGACGTCACGCTCGGACGTACCCCGATCCCTGATCCCGGATCCCCGATCCCTGACGTGTTCTCAGTAGTACTTCTTCTCCTTGAGCATCCTGAGCGCCTCGTCCACGGCGGCCTTCAGCTCGCGGTCGAAGCCCTTCAGCTCGTCCTCGGGCGTGTTGCGGACGAACACGTCGGGCGCCACCCCGTAGTTCTCGAGGTTGACGCCGTAGTTGTTCGGCTTCGTCGGGTCCCACGTGACGACCAGCGAGCCCGGCGTGCGGATGCTGCCGCCGTTGATCAGGCCGTAGGAGCCGGTGGCGATGACCGACCCGTTCGTCGGGTTGCCGACGATGCGCCCGAGGCCCAGCTCGCGGAAGGCCATGGGCGTCACCTCGCTGTCGGACGCTGACCGCCAGTTGATCAGCATGACCTTGGGCCCCACGATGGCCTGACGCGGGCGCCGGCCCCAGGTGCGCGCGCCCCACCGGCTGTTCCAGAACTCGTACGGCCGCCGCTCGAGGATGTCGATCAGCTCCTGGTCGATGTTGCCGCCGCCGTTGTACCGGATGTCCACGACGATGCCCTTCTTGTTCCAGAACTGGTCGATCTCGTTCTGGAACTTCTTCAGCGAGGGCTGGTTCATCGACTGGATGTGGACGTAGGCGATCTGCCCGCCCGACTCCCGGTCCACGAACTCGCGGTTGCGCTCCACCCACTCCTCGTACTTCACCGAGGACAGCGATGTGACCGTCTTGATCCGGACCTCGCGCGCCGCCTTGTCGTCGGGTGCCGGGCCCGGCGCCACGCGGAACGTCACGTACTCGTTCAGCGACTCGTTCAGCAGCCGCCAGTAGTTGTCGCCTGCCTTGATGGGCGTGCCGTCGATGGCGAGCACGTAGTCGCCGACCTTCAGGCCGAGCCACTCCTTGTCGGCCGGGCCCTTCCGGTAGACGTGCGAGATCTTGTACGCCGCGCCGTCGGCTTCCAGCTCGAAGCCGGGCAGGCGCGTGCTGTAGGCCGCGGGCATCTCCCGGCTGGGCGGGCCGCTGACGCCGGTGTGCGACGCGTTCAGCTCGCCGATCATCTCGTTGGCCAGGTCGTACACGTCCTCGTTGGCGCCGACGTACTTCAGCAGCGGCTCGTACTCTGCCTTGATCGCGGCCCAGTCCACGCCCGTGCATCTTCTCGTCGTAGAAGCGGTACTTCATCACGCGCCAGCATTCGTCGAAGATCTGCTGCCACTCGACGCGGCTGTCCACCTTCACGGTGACGTTCACCGGGATCTTCGTCTTCTTCTTCTCGCCCGACAGATCCATCTGGTAGATTTCGCCGTCCTGCGTGTAGAACACCTTCTTGGTGTCCGCGGTGGGCGCGAGGCCCGAGAAGGCCCCGTCGGTCACGCGCTTCCGGTCCCGGCCGTCGAGGCCCACCGAGAACAGGCCGCGGCCCTTGTCGTCGCTGCTGACGAAGTAGACCAGCTTCCCGTCGGCCGAGACGAACCACGGGCCGACCGCCTCGCCCCGCGTGATCTGGACCACCCGACGGTCGATTCCCGTGACGTCCACGCGCAGCGGCGCCGGCTCCTCCTTCTTCTCGGCGCGCGCCTTCTTCAGCCGCTCCCGCACGAGGGGATCGTCCGGGTCCTCCTTGACGCGGTCGAGGGCGACGACGAACAGCTGCATGGTGCCGTCGCGGTCTGAGCCGAAGACGAGCCGCGTGCCGTCTGGCGTCAGCGCCCCGCGGTTTTCGGTGAACGGGCTGGGCGTGACGTCGTGTTCCTTCTTCGCCGCGATGTCGAACAAGTAGACGTCCCCGTTCATGTTGTCGTCTCGACGGGTGTACACGAGCCACTTGCCGTCCGGCGAGAACCCGCTCACCTGGTAGCCGCCCGCGGGGTTGTAGGCCAGTTCCGTGGACCGGCCGCTCTCGACCTCCAGCGCGAACAGCCGGTTGGCGGCCACGTAAGCAACCTGCCGGGAGTCGGGCGACCAGGCGCCAATCGTCTTGAACGACGGGTGGGTCGTGAGCTTGCGGCGGGCGCCCGTCTCGCGATCCCACATCCAGATCTCCTGCTCGCGCGACTCGTCGGACAGGTACGCGACGTACCGGCCATTCGGCGACACCTCCGCACCGGTGTCACGCCACGAGGATGAGGTCACCTGCCGCTTCTCGCCGACCTCGGGGTCCGTCGGCACGAGGAAGATCTCTCCGTGCGAGTCGACCGCCACGTAGTCCCCGTCGGGCGCCGGGTCGAAGCCGTCCGCCTTGCCCTTGGACTGGACGTACTGCACCAGGTTCTCCTTCGGGTCGAAGGCCAGGTCCACGGCGACCTTCTTCGGGGTGCCTCCCGGCACGGCCAGCGTCCACAGCTCGAACTCGTTTTCGTAGGCGATCGTCTTTCCGTCCGGGCTGATGGAGGGGAACTGGACGCCGTCCTTCTTGTGGCTGGTCACCTGGACCGGCTCGCCGCCGCCCGGCGCGACCTTCCAGATGTTGAACGTGCCGTCACGCTCCGAGGCGAAGTAGATCATCCCGTCGGCACCCCACATCGGGTAGAGGTTCTGGCGGTGCTCGCGGAACGCCTTGAGGTCGGTGTTGGTGAGCTGCGCGAAGGCCTTCGTCTTCAGGTCGAGCGTCCAGATGTTGTCGGACGCGTTCCCCTTGTACCCCTTGCGCCAGTAGCGGGCGCCGAGGCGGTTGAACGCGAGCATCCCGCCGTCCTGGCGGATCATCCCGGAGCTTGCGACTGTCCACCCCGAGCGGTTCGGGGAGCCCCCCTTCGACCGGCACGCTGTACAGCGGGCTGCCGAAGGCGCGGGCGCCGCGGCTGGTGGAGAACAGGACGCGCTTGCTGTCGGGTGTCCAGTAGAGGACCGAGTCGCCGGTGCTCAGGAACGTCAGCTGACGGGCCTCCCCGCCGCTCGACGGAATCACCCACACGTCGTCGTTCCCCATCCGGTTGCTCGTGAAGGCAATCCACCGGCCGTCGGGCGAGAAGCGCGGGAAGGTGTTCCGGGAGACGTGCGCGGTGAGCCGGGCCGGGTTCGAGCCGTCGAGGTTCGTCACCCACAGGTCTCCGTGATAGGCGAACGCCAGGCGGTTGCCGTGCACGTGCGGGTAGCGGACGAACTTCGCCGGCGCGGCCTGTGTGGCCGCGGCCGCCAGCAGCGCCAGGGCGACGATCGCGAGGGGGATGAACCTTCGCATGAGAATCTCCATGTGAGCGGGGAGGACCGGTGGAGGCGGGAACGGCGGGATTGTAATGCAGAATGCAAAATGCAGAATGCAAAATGCAGGGCAGCCGGCAGCCGGCAGCTGGCAGCTGACAGCTGATGCCTGACAAGCCGACGGCCGTTTCGGGTGGACAGCGAGATCGCGTATGATGGCGCGGCCCGGCTTGCGGCCGGAGCCCCCCATTTCTTGTCTGACGCCCCGGTCCGGCCAGCCCCCGGAGAGGTCCCACGTCGATGTCGCTTCGGGCTCCATGGACTGTCTCTGTCCTGGCTGTGCTGTGCCTCGCGGCCGGTGCGCCCGAGGCGTTTCCGCAAGCCGGCGGGGCGACTGCTGCCGTGCCGGTGCTGCACGCCGCACGGGCGCCGCAGACCGTGGTGGTTGACGGCCGGCTGGACGACGAGGCGTGGACGGCGGCCGTGGCGGCCGACGGGTTCCGGCAGCGCGATCCGCAGGAGGGGGCCCCGGCCACCGAGCGCACCGAGGTCCGCGTGCTCTACGATGCCGAGGCGGTCTACGTCGGCGTCCGAATGTACGACCGGGAGGCGGCCCGCATCACCCGGCGGCTTTCCCGTCGAGACGACTCCGCCGATGCCGACCGCGTGATCGTCTACCTGGATCCGCGAAACGACCACCTCACCGGAGCGTCCTTCGAGCTGACGGCTGCGGGCGTGCAGTCCGACAGCTCGCTCTACGACGACACCCGCAGCGACGAGAGCTGGGATGCCGTCTGGGCCGGGCGGGTGTCGATCGACGACCAGGGGTGGTCCGCGGAGATGAGGATCCCCTACTCGCAGCTTCGCTTCCCCAACGCCGCGCGGCACACGTGGGGGTTCAACGTCCAGCGCGTGATCAGGCGCAAGAACGAGACGGCGTGGCTGGCGCTGACGCCGAAGAAGGAACGCGGGCTCGTGTCGCGGATGGCGCACCTCGAAGTCCTGGAAGGGATTTCGCCGCGGGCCCACCTGGAGCTGCTGCCGTACGGCGTCGCCCGCGGGGAATTCGTCCAGCCCGAGGAGGCGGGCGATCCGTACAACGACGGGTCGCGCGGGTTTGGCGCGGCGGGGCTCGACCTCAAATGGGGGCTCTCGAGGAGCCTCACGCTCGACGGCACGTTCAACCCCGACTTCGGGCAGGTCGAGGTGGACCCGGCGGTGATCAACCTGACCGCGTTCGAGACCCGCTTCGACGAGAAACGCCCGTTCTTCACCGAAGGGTCGCAGATATTCCGCAACTTCGGCCAGCTGGGAGGCGGGGGCGGCGAGGCGCCCGACATCTTCTACTCGCGCCGCATCGGCCGGGCGCCGCAGGGAAGCGCCGAAGGAGATTACGCGGACGTGCCAAGGTCCACGACCATCCTCGGTGCGGCTAAAGTCACCGGCAAGACGCGACGCGGCTGGAGCGTGGGCCTGCTCGAGGCGGTCACGGCGAGGGAATGGGCCCGCGTGCAGGACGATGGTATCGAGTCGAGGGCAGAGATCGAGCCGCTCACCAACCACCTGGTGGCGCGCGTGCTGAAGGAGGCCGGCCGGGGCGGCGTGGGGCTGCTCGGCACGGCCGTGGTGCGAAACCTCGACGACCCCGGTCTCGACGCCCGGCTGGCAGGCCGCGCCGTCGTCGGCGGGGCGGACGGCTATTACTTCTTCGACTCCGAGCGGGAGTGGCTGCTCTCCGGCCAGGTGTCGGCCAGTCGGGTGGTTGGGAGCGAAGCCGCGATGGGGCGCCTCCAGCGCGCCTCGTCGCGCTACTTCCAGCGCCCCGACGCGTACCGCTTCGAATCCCACGAAGACGTCCCTCTCCGGGTGGAGTAGCAACGCGAGCTTCGGCAGGCAGAGCGGGACGCTGAGGGCCGAGGCGACGGCGTTCGCTGTGAGCCCGGGCTTCGAAGTGAACGACCTCGGGTACATGACCCGCGCGGACCGTATGGGCGCCGAGCTGGCGGCCACGTGGGAGAAGTTCGAGCCAGACGGCTTCACCCGCAGCCGCGAGTTCTCGGTCAGCCGCGAATGGGAATGGAACCTGGCGGGTGAGAACCAGGGCGGGGAGTGGTTTGCCGGCGCTCGAGATGGAATTCCCGAACTACTGGGACGCCGACGTGAGCCTGCACCGCGAGACCAGCGGCCTCGACGACCGGCTCACCCGCGGCGGCCCGATGGCCGGCCGGCCGGGCGGCTGGGACGTCTCGTTCGAGGGCGGGACCGACTCGCGAAAGCCTCTCGCGCTGGATCTGGAGCTGGCCCGCCAGTGGAACGACGCCGGCGGCCACGAGGCCCAGGTCGGCCTGTCTCTGAACATCAAGGTATCCGACCGGTTGACCATCTCCACGGGGCCGGAGTACACGCGCGGTCGGGATGTCGCGCAGTACATCGGGTCCCGCGTGGATCCCCTGGCCACCGCCACCTACGGACGCCGCTATCTCTTCGGCGACATCGAGCAGTCCGAGCTGTCCATGCAGACACGCGTCAACCTGCTGCTGACGCCGACCATGTCGCTGCAGGTGTACACCCAGCCGCTGATCGGGTCGGGGCGGTACCCGACGATCAAGGAGTTCGCGCGGCCGCGCGCCTTCGACTTCCTCGTGTACGGCCGCGACATCGGGACGATCGCCTACGACGAGGACGAACGGGAGTACCGGATCGATCCGGACGGCGCCGGCCCCGCGGCCCCGTTCAGCGTCGAGAACCCGGACTTCAACGAGACGTCCCTGCGCGTACAGACCGTGTTCCGGTGGGAATGGCGTCCGGGGTCGACGCTCTACGTGGTCTGGGCGCAGAACCGTGAGTCCGAGTCGGCGAACGGGCAGTTCGACTTCTCGTCCGACGTCCGCCGGATGTACCGGGCGCCCGCGGACGACGTGTTCGAAGTCAAGATCTCGTACTGGTTTGGACGGTAGATCGCTGGCAGCTGGCAGCCGGCAGCGGTCGGGGATAGCTGGCCGCTGCAGCCCGCAGCCGGCAGGCGGCAGGGAAGGCACCATTAGCGCTGGCCGCACGTTCAGCACTGGCACCGCCGGCACGATCGGCACCACCAGCACTTTCGGCACGACGCGGCGCAGGATCCCTGATGTTCGACGCCCGTTATTTCGCCTACGCCACCATCTCGGCCGTCCTGGTCATCAGCCCAGGCGCCACCATGGCCGTCGTCATGGAAACGGCGGTCGGCGAGGGCCGGCTCGCTGCGCTCTACACGGTTCTTGGTATCAACATCGGGAACTCGACGCTCGCCCTGACCTCGGCCCTGGGGATGTCCATCGTCTTCCACCAGTGCCCCTGGACGATGCAGTTCGTGAAGGTGGCCGGGGCGGGGTATCTCACGTACCTCGGGCTTCGTGGTCTTTACTTCGCCCTCAAAGGTCGCCCGGTTTCACCTGGCAAGGGAGCAATGGACCACTTGGCAAATGGTCACCTGCCAGATAGACAATCGCCAAATGGTCAGTCGCCACGTGACAGAGCGGGAATCCGTCGTCCCGTCGCGCGGGGGATCCTGACCAACCTCCTCAACCCTCCCGTCGTGCTGTTCTACATGACCTTCCTGCCGCAGTTCATCGGGCCTGGGGACCCGTTCTTCGCGCGGTTTCTCGTGCTGGCCGCCACGCACGTCTCGATGAGCCTGGTGTGGCTCTCGATCTACGCGTTCGCGCTGGGGATTCTCGCCGAGCGTTTCGCCCGGCCGTCGGTTCGACGGACGCTCGAAGGCATCACGGGTGCGGTGCTGGTGGGGTTTGGAGCCAGGCTCTTGCTGCGATAGTGTCACTTGGCAAGGTGGCGATTGACCAGTTGGCAAGTTGCGGCCAGATAGACAATTGCCAAATAGACAATTGCCAAGTGACAGTTGCCAAGTAGACAGTCGCCAAGTAGACAGTCGCAGACCGGACAGGTAATCCAGATGTCATTCACCCTGCGCGTTCTCGTCGGCCTTGCATCCGGGCTGCTGATAGGGATCGGTGTGGCCGGGGCGGGCGAGGGGGTGTGGGTCCGCCTGCCGGGCCTCCTGGAGCCGGTCGGGCAGCTCTGGGTGAACGCCATCAGGATGACGGTGATCCCGCTGGTCGCCTCCGGGCTGATCGTCGGCGTGGCAGGCATGCGGGACGCGCGCGCCGTCGGACGCCTCGGCCTGCGCTCCCTGTGCCTGTTCGTCGTGTTCGTCACCGCCGCGACGGTGTTCAGCGTGGCCACGGCGTACCCCGCGCTCCGCGGCCTGGATATCGACCCCGCCGTGGCCCAGAGCCTCCGTGATGCGGCCGCAGGTACAGGGCAGGCCGCCGCCCAGACGGCCACCCAACTGCCCACGTGGTCGCGCTGGTTCGTGGACCTCGTGCCCATCAACGCGTTCAAGGCAGCTGCGGACGGCGCCATCCTCCCGCTGATCGTCTTCGCGCTCGCGTTCGGCCTGGCGCTGACGGCCGTCGAGGGTGAGCGCCGGCGCGTGGTGGTGGCGTTCTTCCAGGGCGTCGCCGACGCGATGCTCGTGCTGGTCGGCTGGGTGCTCAAGCTGACGCCGCTCGGCGTTTTCGCGCTGGCGGTGCCGCTTGGGGCCCGCATGGGGCTCTCGGCCGCGGGCGCCCTCGTCTACTACATCGGCCTGCTGTCGCTCGTCAGCGGCGCCTTCATCGTCCTGGTCCTGTACCCGGCTGCCATCGTGCTGGGCCGCGTGCCGCTCGGCCGGTTCGCCCGGGCTGCCGGCCCCGCGCAGGCAGTGGCCTTCTCGTCGCGGTCGTCGCTCGCCGCGCTGCCGGCCGTCTTCGACGGTGTCCGCAAGGGCCTCGGGTGGCCCGAAGAGATGGTGAGCTTCTTCGTCCCGCTGGCCGCGTCGGTGTTCCGGGTCGGCGGCGCCATCGCACAGGGTGTCGCGGTCCTGTTCGTCGCACGGCTCTACGGTGTGGACCTCGCGCCCGCGCAACTCGCCACCATCGTCCTGACGGTGATCGCGACGAGCTTCACGATCCCCGGCATCCCGGCTGGCGCCATCATCACGATGGCCCCGGTCCTTGCCGCCGCCGGCGTGCCGGTCGAAGGCATCGGCGTCCTGATGGGCGTGGACACGATCCCGGACATGTTCCGGACGATGGCAAATGTGACGGGGTGGATGGCGGTCGGGACGCTCGCCGGAGGACGGGAGGCGCGAGGAGGAGAATCGAGAATGGAGAATTGAGAATGGAGAAGAGCTACTGGCCGGTGGCTAGTGGCCAGTGTGGATCGCGTCTCCAACGCCGGCTTGGGCCTGAGCCCCGAGTCAAAGGGGAGGGCCGCACGGCGACGATCACCGTGCGGCCCTACGTGTTAGCCCTGAGCTGCCAGCTGCGAGCTGTCAGCTACCAGACGCGTTAGAACGTGAACTTGACGGCGAGGCGCGCCGACCGGGCGCCCATCTTGCCGTACAGGCTCGCCGAAGAGGGGATTGTCGCGAAGCGTGTAACCTTCCGCCTTCTGCTGTGCCGCGAGCTGATAGGCATCGAAGCCGGCGAAGAAGACGTCGTCGCCGAACGCCTCGATCGGGTCACGCCACACGTTCTCCCAGTAATCGGTCACCGTCTTCTGGTCGAACAGGTTGTCGATGTTGGCGCTCACGCTGATGGCGTTGCGGCCGACACGGAATTCGTGCGCGATGTTCAGGTCGATGCGCGAGTAGGTCGGGGTGCGCCCCATGTTGCCGCGGTTGGCAAAGAACACCGGCGAGTAGCCGTTCCAGTCCATGTAGGACGACCACGGAATGCCGCTCTGCACGATGCCGAACACGCCCACCGAGGTGCCCCACGGCAAATCGTACGTGCCCTGCACCTTGACGACGTGCGGGCGGTCGGTCTTGAGTTCGCCCGACACCCACTCGCCGTCCTGGTTGAAGCTCTGATAGAGCGAGTCGAATGCGCGGCTGACGTTCGGGTCGGTGCGGCCTTCCTCGTCCGACGCACCGAGGCCAGAGTAGTTGCCGCGGAGTCGGCTGTAGGTGTAGCTGACCTCGCCCGACCACCGGTTGGACATCCGGCGCCGCAAGCGCACTTCCATGCTGTCGTAATTGCGCTCGGCCGGCGGGGTGTGCTTGTCCGGGAAGTCCGGCAGGATGGTGTAGCTGTCGCCGTAGCCCGGGTTCGAGATGAAGTACAGCTCGCCGAACGGCAGCAGCCGGCCCACGTCCTCGATGCCGCGCACCAGCCACTTGTGGACGTACCGCGCGCCGATGGACATCGTCGGGTTCAGCTCGTGGTCCAGACCCATGGTCGCCTCGCGTGTCTGGAACGGCTTCAAGGTCGGGTCGATCGCGCTGCGCGGCACGCCGCTGATGCCGTACTCCACCAGGCGCGGGTCGTTCTGGCTGGAGTTGTACCGCATGTCGCGGCTCTTGATGAACGTGCCGCCGGTGCAGCCCTCGCCCGTCAGGCCGTTCGCGCAGTCGATCGTCTTCCAGTCGTAGGTGTCGAGCGTGAAGTAGTGGTCGATCCAGCGGTCGGCGCCGAACGCGCCCATCGGCAGCGACAGCTTCGTGATGTCGAAGAAGTGGCCGTAGCTGCCGTAGAGCTTCCAGCGGCTGTCGCCCTTGACGTCGTAGGCGAAGCCCACGCGCGGGGCAATCTTGTCGCCGAAGCCGAACTCGATGCCGGCCGCGTCGGGCGTCTTGGTGTAGGACGGGACGTGCTCGTTCTCGGCCCGCACGCCGGCGTTGATCGTCAGCTTGCTGTTGATCGTCCACGCATCCTGCAGCCAGAAGCTGAAGTTGTTCGAGTTGGCCTCGCCGAGCGTCGCGATCTGCCGCACGCGGAAGTAGCCGTACGGGCCGCGGACGCTGTTGCCGCTGATGTCGGTCGTCGACGAGTTCCACGAGAGCATGACGCGCGGGAACTGCTCGCCGTCGTTCGATTCCTGGTCCACCCGCTCGTAGCGCATGCCGGCCTTGAAGGTGTGCTGGCCGCCGAGCGACTTGTACCAGATGGTGTTCGCGTTCAGGAAGATCCGGCTGTAGAGGGCCTTCTCCGTCCGCGCGCTCGTCTTGACGTCCTGGTAGCCGGACGCCTGCCGGTACGCCTCGGGCACGTTGATGTTAGATCAGTCGGGTCAGACGGGGCAGGACGATGTTCGTGGTGCTGAATACGTGCCGCGTCGCCTGGCCTGCGAAGTCGGCGGGCGTCGTGGTGTTGTAGCGGTAGGACCCGGCCGTGATGTTCGTGAACAGCGTCGGAGTGAGCACCCAGTCGAGGTTCGCGGAGAACACGTTGTTGACCGTGTCCGACCCGGTCCGCTCGTAGAGGTCCTTCATCGCCTCTTCGTCGGCGCTCCAGCTGCCGTCGGAGTAGCCGTATAGCTTCTCGCCTTCGTACGTGAAGCCGTCGCGCAGGGCGGTCGGGAGCGTGCCGCGCTGAGTCCCGAACGTGTTGGCGCCAGACACCTTCAGGCGGACGTCCGAGCTGAGCTGGGTGTTCACGTTCCAGTTGAGGTAATTGTCCTTGGAATTGCTCGAGTACGTCCGCTGCTCGTGCGTCGGCGAGTTCAGGAACTTCACCGTCCGGTTGGTGTCGTCGCCCGACCAGGCGTAGCCGCCGTAGAACCAAATCCGATCGTGGAGGACCGGGCCGCCGAGGTCGAAGACCGGGTTCCAGTACGTGCGGTCGTCCACGGGCGAGCGCACGGTTTCGACCGTCTCGTCGTCGAAGGGGTTGATGCGCTGGAGGTCGCGGTTGTCCGCGCGCAGCGCGTCGCTGGTGAAGTAAGTGCCGACGCTGCCGCGGAACGCGTTGCTGCCCGACTTGGTGATCGCGCTGACCACGCCGCCCGTCGCGCCGCCGAACTCGGCGTTGTAGCCGGCCGACTTCACCTGGACTTCCTGGATGAAGTCCGTGAAGACTGTCTTGTTCGACGTGCCGGACTTGAGAGCGGTCGTGTCCATGCCGTCGAGGATGAACCGGTTCTCCGAGCCGGAAGCGCCGTCCACCTGGAGGCCGCCCGAGTAGGCCTCGCTCTGGGCGCCCGGCGCGGTCGCGACGACCGACGTGAAGTCGCGGCCCTTGGGGATACGCTCGATCGTCTCGGTCTGCACGGTGGCGAACTGCGCGTTCTGCTTCGCGTCGATCAGCGGCGCCTCGCCCGTGACCACGACGCTCTCGGACACGCCTGCCACCGACATCGTCAATTCGACCTTCAACAGCTGGCCGAGGGCCAGGACGGCCTGGATCTTCGGGGCGGTGAAGCCCTGGAGCTCGGCCGTGAGTTCGTACCGTCCGGGCGGCAGGGCCGGGAAGCGGTAGATGCCCTGTCCGTCCGTCACTGTCGTGCTGGCTCCCACCACCTGCGGGCTGCGGGCTTCAACCACGACGCCCGGCAGCACGCCACCCGACGCGTCCTTGACGATGCCCTCGATGGTGCCGCTCTGTTCCTGGGCCATGGCGGGCCCGGCGCAGAGCAACGCCGCGATCAGTATTAGTGCTCCGACATAACCTCTGGATTGCATTCCATTCCCTCCAACGGTGAGTCCCTACGAACAACGAGCGATAGCCGGGCCCTGGCGGGCGCAGCCGCCGGGACCAACGTCCGCCCAACGGCGGGTGGTACCCGCGCGCGGGCGGGTCCAAAACGCCTCGTCCCGGACACGAACCGAGAAGAAGGCGAAGGACGACCACTGGCGCACGGACCTCGCGCCCGGCCGCCGCAGCACGGGCCTGTGGCCAGCCGAAGTCCGGCGCCGACGCAGCGGCTCGCCGAGCTCGAGCCGGGAACGTCCACGGAGCAATGCGGTTGAGAAAGAGTAGGCCGGCGACGACGGATCGGGCTGCCCGGATGGCAATGCTGGCAGGGCGACCGACGAACGAACGTGGCCCAGGGGGACTTCGCGCCCGATGTTCTGGGCTCGATGTAGTGTAGTCACCCGGCGAGCGGTGGTCAAGCCGCCACCCTTGTGTCGTGTCCCTTGTGTCGCCGCCTTGTGTCTCGTTTGAAATGTCCCCAGGGTTAGCTCGTTTGCAGTGTCCCCTTCTCGTTGTTGACGCCCAGACCGCCGAGCAGGCTCCTTCAAATGCGGGGCCCGCGCCTGGCGGCGGGCGGTTTCAGCCCCGGCGCCGACGCGTGGTAACTTCTCTTCCGGTGTCCGTGAAGAAGCGACGAGACCGTGCCCCATCCCCGGCAACCGTCGGGCAGCCCGCGTCCACACCTTCCGCCGGTCGTCCGCGTTCCGATTGGATCCTGATCGGGATCCTGGTCGCCGCATTCCTTGCGCGGGCAGGCGTTCTCCTGGCGCTGCACGCACATCCGCTCCTGCAGCCGCGACCGGGCCTCGACAGCGCGGTGTACCTGGACCTCGCCCGCCGGGTGGCGGAGGGCGAGGTGTTCCTCGGCGACCGTGTCTTCTTCCTCTCGCCGTTCTACATCTACTTCGTCGCCGTTGGCCTCGCAGTCTCGGGCGGTTCGACGTTTGCCGTGCAGTGGATGCAGGTCCTCCTCGGTACCGCGGCAGTCTGGCTGACGGCGCAGACCTCGCGCCTCTGGTTCGGCGCCCGCGGCGCCCTGCTCGCCGCCGTGATGGCGGCCGCGACCGGCTACTTCGCTTTCAACGAGATCCTGGTGCTGCAGTCCGCGGTGGACCCGTTTCTCACGGCGCTTGGCCTGTGGCTGATCGGGCGGGCGTGGCGTTCCGGGAAGGCGATCGAGTTCGTGTGGGCCGGAGGAGCCCTTGGCCTCCACGTGCTGAACCGGCCGAACGTCATCGCGTGGGCTGCGGCGGCGCTGGGGGCCACGCTCGTCGGGGAGTGGGTGCTGCGGAATGCCGAATGCCGAATCGAATGCCGAAGCGAACGCAGAACGCAGACCGTGCGACGCGTTCGCAGCTGGTTCGCATTGCGACGCCTGCGGCTGCTCTCCTCGCTGGCCTGATGACCGTGCTGGCGCCGGTCGCCGTCCGGAACTACGTGGTGGCCGGGCAGCTGGCGGTTGTCTCGTCGCACGGTGGCCTCAACTTCTACATCGGCAACCATGCCGGGGCGAACGGCACGTACAAGAACGTGCCCGGTATCACGCCCTCGGTGGCCGGCCAGGTGACCGATATGCGGCGGGTGGCCGGTCAGGCGCTGGGGCGCGAGGTCACCGACGTCGAGGCGTCGGAGTGGTTCTACGAAAGGGCGTGGGGGTGGATTCGCGAGCAGCCCAACCAGGCGGCCGCGCTGTTCCTGCGGAAGCTGGCCTTCGTGTTCAACGCCACCGACATACCGCTCAACGAGAGCTACGCCTATTACGCGACCGACGAGTCGCTGCTGCTGCGGATGCTGTTCGTCGGGCCCTGGATGCTGCTGCCTCTGGGCCTCGCCGGCGTGTGGCTCGGGCGGAGCGGTGCGGTGGGGCGAGCCGCGGTGGCCTGGTGGTCGCTGGCGCTCTTCATCCCGGTCTACGCCGTGAGCGTTGCGGCCTTCTTCGTGACCGGGCGCTACCGGCTGCCGCTGCTGGTGGCGGCCTGCGTGTTCGCGCCCGGCGCCATCCTGGCCTTCTGGGACCGCTGGCGCGCACGCGCCTGGCGGCCGCTGGGGGCGGCCGCGGGCCTCGTGTCGGCCTTGGCGCTGCTGGTGCACCTGAACATGGGACTGGACAACGGGTTGGGCGACTGGCGCGCGGAGATGGTCCTGCAGCACATCGACGCTGGGAGGGAGGCGGAGGCGGCCGCGGCGCTGGAGCGGGCGCTGGAGGGGCACCGGGCGCCCGCCCTGGTGCTGTTCCGTACCGGGCGGGCGTACATGCGGCGAGGGACGCCTGCGGCCGGGTTGCCCCTTTTGGAGCGCGCCGCGGCGTTGGAGCCGTCGCGGCGGGAGTTCAGGCTCGCAGCAGGGGAGGCGCTCCTGGTTCTCGGAAGGCCGGGCGAGGCGGTCGCGCACCTGGAGGCGGCGGTGGCATCAGGCATTGGCGACGGGAGCGCCGTGATCACGCTCGCACGCGCGCTCGCGGAGTCTGGCAGGCCTGCTGAAGCGCTGAAGACACTGACGGCGATCGCGGAGCCGGAACACCTGTCTGCGCCCACGCAATTGGCGGCTGGCCGGCTCGCGCTGGACCTGGGCGACCCCCGACTCGCGGAACCGTTCCTCGGTCGCGCGGTGGCGCTCGCCGCCGACAACGCGTCGGCGCGCGAGGCCTTCGCGCTATCGCTGGCGATGCAGGGCCGGCGCAGCGAGGCGATCCCGATGATGGAAGCCGCGTGCCGCCTCGACCCATCCAGCGCGTCCGCGCGCCTGAACCTCGCGGTCCTCTACGCCGAGACCGGCCGGCCGGCCGAGGCCCGGGCGCTCGCCGCTGAAGCGCTTCGCCTGCGCCCCGATTACACGCAGGCCAGCCAGTTGCTTCGGGCGCTTGGCAAATAGCTGTCGGCCGGCAGGGCGCAGCTTTGTCCGCCAGGCCTGCCCCAACCGGGACGATCGAAGACGCCAGCCTTGCCGGCGGTATAGTAACGGCCTGTGCGCTCTCGAAAGGAAACACGATGAAACCACCACGTGTCTGCGTCGCGGTTTTGGCGCTCGTCGTGCTTGCCGCGGCAGCCCTGTCCTCACTCCAGGCGACCACGCGGGAGGCCTTCACCGGCGCGTCCTCCGGCCAGGAGACGCTCCCGGGCAGCATCGACACCCGGGACACCCGGCTGCTCGCGAACCCGGCCATCAGCCGGAACAACCTGGCGTTCGTGTACGCCGGGGACCTCTGGGTGGCGGGCGCGGACGGAGCGAACGCTCGCCGCCTCACCAGCATCCAGGGCGTGGACAACCCGCGGTTCTCACCGGACGGCACCGTGATCGCTTTCAGCGCCTCAGTACGAGGGCAACGTCGACGTCTACACCGTCCCCGTCGCCGGCGGCCTGCCGACCGCGCCTCACGTGGCACCCGGGGCGTGACGTCGTGCAGGGGTTCACGCCCGACGGGATCTCCGTCCTCTTCACCTCGCAGCGCGGAGTGTTCACCACGCGCTACAACCAGCTGTTCACCGTGGCGGTGAAGGGCGGCGTCGAGACGCCGCTGGAGATCCCGAACGCCTCGCGCGGGACCTACTCTCCCGACGGCAAGCGGCTGGCCTACAACCCGCTGTCCGACGCGTTCACCCAGTGGAAGCACTACCGCGGCGGCACCAACTCCGTCATCTGGCTCCACACGTTCGGGGACCACGCGTCCGAGAAGATCCCGCAGCCGAAGGAACGCTGCAATGACGTGGACGCGATGTGGCTGGGCGACGCCATCTACTTCCGGTCCGACCGCGACGGGGAGTTCAACCTGTTTGCGTACGATGTGAAGGCGAAGACGGTCAGGCAGCTGACCCGGCACGACGACTTTCCCGTCCTCAACGCTTCGGCGGGAGGCGGGAGGATCGTCTACGAGCAGGCCGGCTACCTGCACGTGCTCGACCCGGCGTCGGGGCAGTCGAGCAAGCTGACCGTCGGCGTCTCGGCCGACCTGCCGGATCTTCGGCCGCGCTTCGTCAAGGGCGCCCGCTACATCCGCAGCGCGGAGCTCTCGCCCTCCGGTACCCGCGCGGTGTTCGAGTTCCGCGGGGAGATCGTCACCCTGCCGGCCGAGAAGGGCGACCCCCGCAACCTCACCAACTCGCTGGAGCGCGCACGATCGCTCGCCGGTCTGGTCGCCCGACGGGCGCTCGATCGCGTACTTCTCGGACGAGGGGGGCGAGTACCAGCTCGTGGTCCGGCCCCAGGACGGGAAGGGGACGCCGCGCAGGTACAAGCTGGCCGGCGCGGGCTTCTACGACCGCCCGGCGTGGTCGCCGGACTCCAAGAAGATCGCGTACACGGACAACTCCTGGGCGATCTACTGGATCGACCTCGCGACGGGCGTCTCGAAGAAGGTCGGCGCCGAGTACTTCTACGGGCCGCAGAAGACCGTCGCGCCGGTGTGGTCGCCCGATTCGAAGTGGATCGCCTACACGCTCGGCAGCCAGGTGTCGATCCAGACCGTCTACGTCCACTCGCTGGAGCAGGACAAGTCGTTTGCGGTCACCGACGCGATGAGCGAGGTCACCGAGCCGGTGTTCGACGCGGGCGGGAAGTACCTCTACTTCTTCGCCTCGACCGACGCGGGGCCCTTGAAGGACTGGTTCGCGATGTCGAACGCGGACATGCGGGTGACGCGGGCCATTTACGCGGCCGTCCTGCGGAAGGACCTGCCGTCGCCCTTCGTGAAAGAGAGCGACGAGGAGAAGGGCTCGCCGGCCGACGAGAAGAAGGAGCCGAAGAAAGAGGAGCCTCCGTTGGCCGCGGGCGGGGCCGGGCAGAAGCCGGCCGCCGCGGACGAGAAGCCCGGCGAGAAGGCCGAGCAGAAGCCCGGGGCCAAGCCGCCGGTCACAGTGACGATCGACCTCGACGGCCTGACACAGCGGATTGTCGCCTTCCCGCTGCCGGCCGCCGATTACTCGGACCTGAGCGTCGCGACCGCCGGGCAGATCTACTACTTGCGCCGCGCGGACGGCAAGAGCGCCCTGCAGCGCTACAACGTGAACGACCGGAAGAACGAGACGCTGCTCCCCGACGTCAGCGGCTACACCGTCTCCGCGGATGGCAGCAAGCTGCTCTACGTCGCGTCGGGCAGCTGGTTCCTGGTGTCCACCAAGACCCGGATCGAGGCGGGGCAGGGCAAGCTGCCTGTCGAGACGCATCGAGGTCCGCATCGACCCGCGCGCCGAGTGGCCGCAGATCTTCCACGAAGCCTGGCGCATCAACCGCGACTATTTCTACGCCCCCAACATGCACGGCGTGGACTGGCCGGCCATGCGCCAGAAGTACGCGGCGTTCCTGCCGCACCTCGCCACCCGCGACGACCTGAACCGTGTCATCCAGTGGATGTGCAGCGAGCTGGGCGTCGGCCACCACCGCGGCGGCGGCGGCGACTACCGGGTGGAGCCGGTCACGGTGCCGGGCGGCCTGCTGGGCGCGGACTACTCGGTCGAGAACGGCCGCTACCGCTTCAAGAAGGTCTATGGCGGCCTGAACTGGAATCCCGAGCTGCGTTCGCCGCTGACCGAGCCCGGCGTGGGCGTGAAGGCGGGGGACTACCTGCTGGCGGTCAACGGCCGCGACGTCCGGCCGCCGGCCAGCCTCTACAGCTTCTTCGAGAACACGTCCGGCAAGATCGTCGAGATCACGGTCGGGCCGAACGCCGACGGCACCGGCTCGCGGACGGTGAGCGTGGTGCCGATCCCGAACGAGAATGCGCTCCGCAACCGCGACTGGGTCGAGGGCAACCTCAAGAAGGTGAACGACGCGACGGGCGGCCGCGTGGCCTACGTCTACGTCCCGAACACCTCGACGCTCGGCCACACGTACTTCAAGCGCTATTTCTACCCGCAGGCGCACAAGGACGCGATCATCGTGGACGAGCGCTTCAACGGCGGCGGCTCGGTGGCCGACTACTACATCGACCTGCTGCGCCGGCCGCTCGGCGCCTACTGGGCGATGCGCTACGGCGCCGACTTGCGGACGCCGACGGCCTCGATCCAGGGCCCCAAGGTGATGCTCATCGACGAGACGGCCGGATCGGGCGGCGACCTGCTGCCGTGGATGTGGCGCAAATTCAAGATGGGGCCGCTCGTCGGCAAGCGGACGTGGGGCGGCCTGGTCGGCATCCTCGGCTTCCCGGTGCTGATGGACGGCGGCAACATCACCGCGCCCAACCTCGCCATCTGGACGCCCGACGAGGGCTGGACGGTCGAGAACGAGGGCGTGCCGCCCGACATCGAGGTCGAGCAGAACCCTGCCGACGTCATCGCCGGGCGCGACCCGCAGCTGGAGAAGGCCATCCAGGTCGTGATGGAGGAGTTGAAGAAGACCCCACCCGCCAAGCCGACACGGCCGGCGTATCACGAGAGGATGAAGAAGTAGGCAGGTCAACCAGTGGTCAGTGGACAGTGGACAGTGGTCAGCGGATCACGCGTGACGACTGGCCACCGGCCACTGGCCACTACGGCCCTCGACTCCTCACCCCCAACGCCAGTATCCTGCCCCCTCAGGAGGGCACATGCTTCAACAGGTGGTGGGCTTCGGCAGGCAATTCGTCCTGGCGGCGGTCGCCGTGTGTGTCGTCGCGCCCGGGGGGGGCCTCGCGTCGCCGCAGGCCACCGCGCCTGCTCAGCAGAAGCCTCCGGCGCGAGAGCCGGCGCCCACCGTTGCCAAGCCTGTTCCGTCCGTTGCGCCGGAAACAAAGGCGGCTCCCGAGCCGATCAAGAGCCCTCCCGGCCTCAAACATCTCAAGTACCGCTCCATCGGCCCGTTCTTCAGCGGACGCGTCTCGCGTGCCGCGGGTGTGCCCGGCGACCCGAGGATTTACTACGCCGCCACGGCGAGCGGGGGCGTGTGGAAGTCCGTCGACGGGGGCATCTCGTGGAAGCCGGTCTTCGACAACCAGCCCATCTCCTCGATCGGCTCGATTGCCGTCGCGCCCTCCGACCCAAACGTCGTGTACGTGGGCTCCGGCGAGGCGAACATCCGCGGCAACGTGGCCGCCGGCAACGGCATCTACAAGTCGAGCGACGCCGGCAAGACGTGGAAGCACGTCTGGAGGCAGGAGGGCCAGATTGGGACGATGATCGTCCACCCCTCCAACCCCGACGTCGCCTTCGCCGCGGTACTCGGCCACGCCTTCGGACCGAATCCCGATCGCGGCGTCTACCGCACCCGCGACGGCGGCAAGACCTGGGAGCAGGTGCTGAAGAAGGACGCCGACACCGGGGCCTCCGACGTGGCGTTCGACCCGTCCAACCCGACCGTCCTTTTCGCCGGCCTGTGGCAGGCGCGCCGTTCGCCGTGGAGCCTGGTCAGCGGCGGCCCGGGCAGCGGCCTCTACGTGTCCCGCGACGCGGGCGACACGTGGCAACGGCTGGAGGGCAAGGGCCTGCCCGCGGGCACCTGGGGGAAGGTCGGTGTCGCGGTGGCCCCGTCGGATGGCCGACGCGTGTACGCGCTCATCGAGGCCGAGGAAGGCGGTCTCTTCCGGTCGGACGACGCGGGCGAAAACTGGCAGCGGGCGAGCGGACACCGCTCCCTCCGCCAGCGCCCCTGGTACTACTCCACGATGGCCGTCGACCCCCAACAGCCCGATGTCGTCTGGTTCCCGCAGGTGGCGATGCTCAAGACGATCGACGGCGGCAAGACGATCAAGTTCGTCCGCGGCCTGCACTACGGGGACAACCACGATGCGTGGATCGATCCAAAGGACCCGCGCCGGATGATCGTCTCGAATGACGGCGGCCTGGACGTGACGGTGAACGGGGGAGACAACTGGTACGCGCCCCAGATGCCCACCGGGCAGCTGTATCACGTCGCAGTGGACAACGGGGTGCCGTTTCACGTGTCGGGCGCCCTGCAGGATCTCGGCACGGCCGCGGCGCCGAGCAACAGCCTCAATTCGAACGGCATTCAGCCGGCCGACTGGTACAACGTGGGCGGCGGCGAGGCGGGCTATACCGCCCACGACCGCTCGGATCCCAACGTCGTCTACGCGGGCGAGTATCTCGGCTACATCTCGGCGTTCGACGCCCGGACGCGGACGTCGCGCAACATCAGCGCGTGGCCCGACAACCCGTCCGGCCACGGCGCCGAGGACATGAGGTACCGCTTCCAGTGGACGGCGCCCATCGCCCTGTCGCCTCACGACCCCCGCGTGCTCTACCACGCGGCCAACGTGCTCTTCAAGACGACCGACCGAGGCCAGTCGTGGACCGCGATCAGCCCCGATCTGACCAGGAACGACAAGAGCAAGCAGGCGTGGTCGGGCGGGCCGATTACCGGCGACAATACCGGCGTCGAGACCTACGGCACCATCTTCGCGGTGGCGGAGTCGCCGTTGCAGAAGGACCTGATCTGGGCGGGGACCGACGATGGGCTCGTGCAGGTGACGCGGGATGCCGGGAAGACATGGAAGAACGTGACGGCGGCGATGCCCGGGATGCCGGAATGGGGGACCGTCAGCCTGATCGAGCCGTCGCCCTTCGACCCCGGGACCGCCTTCGTGGTCGTGGATGCGCACCGCCTCGACGACATGCGACCGCATCTTTTCAGGACGACCGACTACGGCGGCACCTGGAGCAGGCTGGACGGCGGGCTGGCGAAGGACGTCTACCTGCACGCGGTGCGAGAGGACCCGGGCAGGAAGGGCACGCTCTATCTCGGCACGGAACGGGGCGTGATGGTGTCGTTCGACACCGGCGCCACCTGGCACCCGCTGCAGTTGAACCTCCCGACCGTGGCGGTGCACGACCTCGTGGTGAAGGACAACGCGCTGGTGCTGGCCACGCACGGGCGGTCGGCGTGGATCCTGGACGACCTGGTGGCCGTCCGCGAGATGTCACCGGCGATCGCCGCCTCGCCGGCGCACCTCTTCACCATCCCCGAGGCCATCGCCTGGCGGTATCACTCCGCGGGCAGCGACAAGGTCGCGGGGCAGAATCCGCCGGCGGGGGCCCTCATCTACTACCACCTGGCTGCAAAGCCGAAGGGGCTCGTCACGCTGGAGATCCAGGACGGGGACGGCAAGACCGTCCGCACCATCACGAGCGCTCCCAAGGAGCTGTACGGGAGCTACGAGTGGGAGGAGGAGGAGCCGGAGACGGATCCGAAGAAGCCCGACCTCGCGGTGGAGCCTGGGGTACAGCGGGCGGTATGGGACCTGCGCTGGGAGGGCGCGTCGAAGATCAAGGGCGCGAAGATCGACACGGGCGATCCCAAGGACGGGCCGCGCGCGCTGCCCGGGCGGTACACGGTGAGGTTGACGGTGGACGGGCAGACGCGCACCGCGCCGCTGGTAGTGAAGCAGGATCCGCGGGGGACGGTGGCCGAAGGGGACCTCGGCGCCCAGCTCCGCCTCTCGCTGGCCTT
Source organism: uncultured Acidobacteriota bacterium (assembly GCA_963744445.1). Lineage (GTDB taxonomy): Bacteria > Acidobacteriota > Vicinamibacteria > Vicinamibacterales > Fen-181 > CAVUTP01. The sequence continues at coordinate 149,170 of CAVUTP010000001.1, read as the reverse complement.
GCGGGACGACATCTCGCGGCTGACCGGGATCGTCAACCGCCTGCGGTCGGTCGCCACGCAGCTGGGACAGCGTGTCGAGGCGCTGAAGGGGGACGCCCGGGCGGCTTCACTGGTCAAGGCGTCGCAGGAGTTGATTGCGAAGTGCAAGACGCTCGAGGCGAGGCTGCACAACCCCGAGGCGGAGGTGGTCTACGACATCCTCGCGAGGCGCGGGGGGACGAAGCTCTACTCGCGGATCATCCCGCTGTTCCACTTCGTGGCGGACGGCGACGGAGCGCCGACACAGGGCGTGCAGCAGGTCTACGCCGAGCAGCGCAAGGAACTGCAGCAGTACGACGACGAGTGCCAGGCGCTGATGACGAAGGACCTCGCGGCGGTGAACAAGATGGCGGGGGAGCTGGGGATCGGATTCGTGATCTCGTCAGGTGGCAATTGACCACTTGGCAATTGATCACTTGAAATGGCCCTTGGCCAAGTAGTCAGTTGCCAAGTGACAGCAGCTTACCTGGGCGGCACCACCGTCATGGCCGCGCAGCTCCCCTGGGGCGCGGGATGGCTGCTGGAGGTGATGGCCTTCATCATCTCGGCGGCCATCGCCGCGTAGCCGGCGTCGTTGGGGTGGAAACCGTCCGACGAGAAGTACGAGCCGCTGGTGAACCGGCCGTCGCAGAGCAGGTCCACGACCGCGACGCCCTGGCCGGCCAGGGGATTGATGGCCTGGGTGCTGAAGCCCACCGAGATCCTCTGGAGCAACTGCTTCTCCTCCAGGCTGCGGCCCGCGTGCATCGGGATGCCTGCGAAGTTCGGCAAATTTGCCACCACGATCCGCGCCTGGGGGGCGCGGTCGCGAATCCCCTTGAGAAGGGTGGCGAAGTCGGTGCCGAACGCCCGAATCTGCTGGTCGGCATAGGCCAGCGGGTCGCCGCCGCCCGCGCCGCGGTCGATGGCCTCGGCGACGACGTGGATGTCGTTGCCGCCGGCGAAGATGGTGACCAGGGTCGAGTTGCGCGGCACGAACGGCACTTCCTGGTCGATGATGTTGATCGGGACGTCGCGCCCGTACTGGCGGCCCAGCGCCTGGAAGCCCGGGCTGATCACCGCCGCCGGGATGCCCAGGTTGCTCAGGGTGACCGTCGAGCCCGCGCCCTGGAGCTGGCGGACGATCACGGGCACGTAGCCCATGCCGCCCGGGCAGACGGTGAACGGCACGCAGGGCGCGCTCGAGCCATACCCGGCGGCGTCGCTCGCCCCGATGGCCGTGTAGTAGACGGTGGAACCGGCGGACGGCGGCGGGCTCGGGGCGGTCGGACTGTCCTTGGAGCTGCTGCAGCCGGCGAAAAGGGTGGCCAGGAGCACAGCGGCGCAGGTCGCGGCGTGTCGGTGCATGCTCATCCTTGCCCGGCGCACGGCGCCGGCACTCTCCCCGATATCGTATCGGAAGGTGCTTCAAGGTAGATTACAGCAGCGGCGTCCAGCTCAGTTGGGGGCCTCCAGGCCTGTGCGGGAGCGACCATGCAGAAGCTGCTCGAGACGGCGGAACGGCGCCCGGACCAAGTCGCGGTGGAGGATCAGACGTCGGTTCTGACCTACGGTCAGCTCCTGGACCGCTCCGCCGGGGCTGCGTCGGCGCTTCTCCAGATGGCGAGCGTGACGGACCTCGATGGCGCCCGGGTCGTGTTCCTGGTCGCCCCGGGCGTCGAGTACGCCCGCCTGCAGTGGGCCATCTGGCGGGCCGGCGGCATCGCGGTCCCGCTGTCGCCGTCGCAGCCGGCGGCGGAATGGGACTACATCATCGGCGACACCGGGGCCACGCTGGTGATTGGCGACGCTGCGCACGGCGGCGCGCTGCGGGCGGTGGCCGAAGCGCGGTGGGCGCGGTTTGCCGATGCGGGCGCGACAGACGCCGCCGTGACCGCGCTGCCCGGCGTCGAAGCGGGCCGTGCCGCGATGATCCTCTACACCAGCGGCACCACCAGCCTCCCGAAGGGGGTCGTGATCACCCACGCCAACCTCGAGGCGCAGATGGCCGCGCTGCTCGAGGCCTGGGCCTGGTCCCCCGCGGATCGCGTGCTGCACGTGCTGCCTCTCCACCACGTCCACGGCATCGTCAACGTGCTGGGGTGCGCGCTCCGCGCCGGTGCGACCTGCGAGTTCCTCTCGCCCTTCCAACCACATCGGGTGTGGGAGCGCCTGGCCGCCGGCGGCGTGACGCTGTTCATGGCGGTCCCGACCATCTACGCGAAGCTGCTCGCCGCCTGGGAGGCCGCGGACGCCGGGACGCAGGACCGCTGGTCGAGCGGGGCGCGATCGCTTCGTCTGATGGTGTCGGGCTCGGCGGCGTTGCCGGAGACCCTTCTCGAGCGTTGGCGGCGGGCGACCGGCCACGTGCTCCTGGAGAGGTACGGCATGACCGAGATCGGGATGGCGCTCTCCAACCCGCTTCACGGCGAGCGTCGGCCCGGGCACGTGGGCGTGCCGCTTCCGGGCGTGGAGCTGCGCCTGGTGGACGAGGACGGGGCCGAGGTGCCGGTTGGGACCGCCGGGGAGATTGAGGTGCGGGGGGCGGGGGTGTTCTCCGAGTACTGGGAGCGGCCCGAGTCAGCGGCCGAAGCGTTCCGGGACGGGTGGTTCCGCTCCGGCGACGTTGCGGTGATTGAGGAGGGAAGCTACCGGATCCTCGGCCGGCGGTCAGTGGACATCATGAAGACGGGCGGACACAAGGTGTCGGCGCTGGAGATCGAGGAGGCGCTGCGGCAGCATCCCGACATCCGTGAGTGTGCGGTTGTCGGCGTGCCGGACGAGGAGTGGGGCGAACGCGTCGCCGCCGCCCTCGAGCTGCGCGAGGGTGCCTCGGTGGACCTCGCGTCCCTGCGGGAGTGGGCTTCGTCGCGCCTGGCGCGCTACAAGATCCCGACGCTGCTGCAAACCGTGGCCCAGCTCCCCCGCAATGCGATGGGCAAGGTGGTGAAGTCGCAGGTCAAGCGGTTGTTCACGTGAAGACTGACCACGACGAAGACTACAATGTCTGCCCGGAGGAAGACCCGTTTGGCGAAGGACAAAGAGAAGGACCCGCACGATCCCACGCTGTTCGACCTGGCGGAATACGTGAACGAGCCGTCGGCCCTGGCATCCACGTGGCCACCCGAGCCGCCGCGTCCGCCGTCTCCGGCGCGCCCGGCCGGCGGCGACGGCGACAGCGTGGCGCTTCACGAAGCGGCGCAGGCGCGGTACCTCAATTACGCGCTCTCGGTCATCACCGCCCGCGCCCTGCCGGACGTCCGCGACGGCCTCAAGCCGGTCCAGCGCCGCATCCTCTACACGATGTGGCAGCAGAACCTGACGGCCGACGCCAAGCACCGCAAGTGCGCCAAGGTCGTCGGCGACGTGATGGGCAGCTACCACCCGCACGGCGACGCAGCGCTCTACGAGACGCTCGTGCGCATGGCGCAGCCCTTCTCGCTGCGCTACCCGCTGGTGGACGGCTCGGGCAATTTCGGCTCCCTCGACGGCGACAGCGCGGCGGCCATGCGCTACACCGAGTGCCGGCTCGCGCGCATCAGCGACCGCCTGCTGTCGGAGATCGAGCGCGACACGGTCGCCTTCCGGCCGAACTACGACGGCACCAAGACCGAGCCGGTCGTCCTGCCCTCGCAGCTGCCGAACCTGCTCGTGAACGGCGCGACCGGCATTGCGGTCGGCATGGCGACGAGCATCCCGCCGCACAACCTGAACGAGGTGTGCACGGCGCTCGTGAAGCTCCTCGACAACCCCGACCTCTCGAGCGTGCAGCTGTGCCGCTACGTGAAGGGCCCGGACTTCCCGACCGGCGGCCAGGTCTTGAACTCGCCGGACGAGCTCAAGGAGATCTACAAGACGGGTAGCGGGTCCATCCGGCTTCGGGCGACGTGGGAAGACGGCCCCCTGGGGCGCGGCACCCGCACGGTCTACATCACCAGCGTGCCGTACATGGTGAACAAGGCGCAGCTGGTCGAGCGGATCGCGGAGGTCGTGCTCGCGCGCAAGCTGCCCGCGCTCGTGGACGTCAAGGACCTGTCGGCCGACGATGTGAAGATCGCCCTGGAGATCAAGCGGGATGTCGACCCGAAGATGGTCCTGGCCTATCTGTTCAAGCACACGCCGCTGCAGACGAACTTCATCGTCAACCTCACGTGCCTGATCCCCACCGAGAACCCGGAGATCTGCCGGCCGGAACGCCTCGATCTCAAGGCGATGCTCTGGCACTTCCTCCACTTCCGCCTCGACGTGGTGACACGGCGGCTCGAGCACGAGCTGGCGGCGCTCCGCAAGCGTATTCATGTTCTCGAGGGCCTGGACAAGGTCTTCGACGCCCTCGACGAGATCATCCGGATCATCCGGAAGTCGGAAGGCAAGCAGGACGCGGCGAAGCAGATCATCAAGCGCTTCGGCCTCGACGAGGAGCAGGCAGACGCGATCCTCGAGCTGAAGCTGTACCGCCTCGCCCGCCTGGAAGTGCTGGTCATCCGGAGGGAGCTGGAGGAGAAACAGAAGCGTGTGCGGCAGATCGCCGCGCTGCTGAAGGACGAGGGCAGCCGCTGGAAGCTGGTGAGGGACGAGATCGGCGAGGTGCAGCAGGAGTACGGCAACGCGAAAGTGGACCGCCGGCGCACGCTGCTGGAGCCCGCCGGCGAGGAAGTGGAGTACAGCGCCGACGACTTCATCCAGGAAGAGGACAACGTTGTCATCGTGTCGCGCGACGGGTGGGTGAAGCGTCAGAAGGAGGTCCGCGACCTCTCGACCACCCGCCTCCGGGAGGGCGATTCGGTCCTCGCCGTCCTGGCCGGCAGCACGCGGGCGAGCGTGGTGTTCTTCACCAACTTCGGCGTTGCGTACACCTGCCGCATCGTGGACGTGCCCGCAACGACGGGGTACGGCGAGCCGATCCAGCGCCTGTTCAAGTTCCGCGACGGGGAGAAGGTGGTGAACGCCTTCAGTCTCGATCCGCGGATCATCGGGACCATCGCGTCCAAGTCCGAGGGACAGCCGGCGCCCAGCCATGCGCTGGCGGTGACCAGCGACGGCTACAGCCTCCGCTTCGGGCTGGCCGACCTCGTGGAGCCGAGCACCCGCGCCGGCCGGCGCTACGCGCGGCCGTCCGATGGCGTCGAGGTGGTGGGCGTGTGCGTCGTGCACGGCGGCGAGACCGTTATCGCGGTCACCGAGCAGGCGCGGGCCATGTTGTGCAAGGTTGACGAGATCAACTACCTGTCGGGCCCCGGCAAGGGCGTCATTCTCATCAAGCTGAAGCCGGGCGAGGACCGGGTGCTGGGCTTCATCGCCTCGGTGGGAGACCGCGACCTGCTGAACGTGGAGACGACGCGCGGCGCGTCGCAAACGGTCAGCACGGCCAAGTACGAGGTGACCAGCCGCGGCGGCCGGGGACGCGAGCTGCTCCAGCGCGGCCAGTTCACGCGGGTGGTGTACCCGACGCCGGAGATTCCCCAGCTGCCGGAGTAGGGTTGGTGGCCTGTCGCCCTGGCCTTTACGCGGCCGCGCCCCATGACGCATCTTCGCCGGCCGCCTGGGTCGGCTGCAAGATCGGGTCGGGAGACTCTCGACTAGCGGTCCTCCCACGTCTCCCGACCCTGGTGTTGCGCGACGTTGGTCGCTCGCCCCGTTTCCTCTATCCTGCCGGGGGTCGCAGGCAACGGGTTCGCTTGGCGAGCGCCACCCGCCCCTGCTTGACAGCAAACGAGCGTGCGGCTGAGAATCGCGGCTGCCCCGGTCGTCCCCCCTCGAGAGCGCGATGCCCGATTCCACCAGCCCGTCCCTGCAGCCGCCGCGCGACGCCCGCGCGTGGGACGTGATCGGCGTCGGCGCGAACTCGGTGGATTTCGTCGCGTTCCTCCCCGGCTTCCCTCAGCCTGCCGGCTGGCTCTCGAAAATGCGTATCCGGCGCGAGCTGGACTGTTGCGGGGGGCAGGCGGCGACGACGCTGGCGGCGTGTGCCAGCCTGGGCCTGCGGGCGAAGTACGTGGGCGCGACGGGAGACGACGAGAACGGCCGCCGGATTCGGGCGGAGCTCGTTCGGCGGGGGGTGGACGTGGAGGACGCCGTCTTACGCCGCGCGCCTAACCAGCACGCCATCATCCTGCTCGACGAGCGGACCGGCGAGCGATCGGTCCTGTGGAATCGCGACGACAGGCTGCGCCTCGAGCCGGAGGAAATGCCCCTGGAGACCGTGAGGCACGCGCGCCTGCTCCACGTGGACGACGTGGACCAGGAAGCGGCAATCCGGGCGGCCGGGTACGCGAGGCAGGTCGGTCTGCCGGTCACGAGCGACCTCGATCGCATGACGGACCTGACCGAGCGCCTCGTCGGCGCCGTCACGCACCCGATCTTCGCGGAGGGCCTCGCCGAGCAGTTGACGGGCGTGGCCGACCACGAGCGGGCGCTGCGCAAGATCCGGCAGCGCCATGACGGCCTGCTGTGCATCACCATCGGCCGCGATGGCGCGGTGGCCCTCGACGGCGACCGGTTCATCCGCTCGCCGGGTTTCGAGGTGCGGGCCGTGGACACCACCGGGTCCGGCGACGTGTTCCGTGCAGGTTTCATCTACGGCTTGCTCCAGGGCTGGGACGCGGGGCGGACCCTGCGGTTTGCCAATGCCGCCGCTGCGGTGAGCTGCACTCGCATCGGCGCGATGGACGGCGTCCCGGGCTGGGACGACATCAGCACGACCCTGAGTCCTGAGTCCTGACTCCTGAATCCTGATTATGAACACCTCCACCCGTCGTCATTTCCTCGAAGTCAGCCTGAAGGGCGGCCTGGCGATCGCTGCCGCCCCGATGCTCCTGGACACCGTCCTGGCCTCGGGCCCGGCGGCGCTTGCGGCGCCGGCCGTGCCGGTGGACAAGGCCGTCCTGGACCGCGTCATCAAGCGGGCGCTCGGACGAGGCGGCTCCTTCGCGGACGTCTACGTCGAGAACCGCGTGTCGCGGAACCTCCTCATGGAGGAAGGGCGCTTCAAGAGCGCCGAGTTCGGGATCAGCCAGGGCGCGGGCGTGCGCGTGATCGTCGGCGACAAGACCGGATACGCCTACACCGACGAGATCACCGAGGAGAAGATGCTGCGGGCCGCCGAGGTGGCCTCCTTCATCGCCCGCGGGAGCCAGCCCGGGAAGCCCGTCGACGTCGCCGACGGCACGCGCCCCTCGTTCGTCACCGTCAAGCTGCCGCTGAACGACGTGGCCGACGAGCGCCGGTTGGACGTGATGCGGCGCGCCAACGACGCCGCGCTCGGCTACGACCCGCGGATCAAGATGGCCTCGATCAGCTACTACGACGAGGTCCGCGGGCGCACCATCGCCACCAGCGAGGGGTTGCTGCTCACCGACGAATTGCCGCTGCTGTTCTTCATCGTCCAGACGCTGAGCGAGGGCAACAACACCCGGCACATGGGGCGGGAGCGCTTGAGCCGCCACTCGGGCTTCGAGATGTTCGACGAGGTGAAGCCGGAGGAGGTGGCGCGCGCCTGCGCCCGCGAGTCCATCGCGATGTTGCAGGCGGCCGATGCGCCGGCCGGGAAGATGGACGTCGTGATGCAGAACGGGTGGGGCGGCGTGCTCGTGCACGAGGCCGTCGGCCACCCGCTCGAGGCCGACAACATCGCCAGGAAGATTGGCGCGTTCACCGGCAAGCTCGGGCAGAAGGTGGCCAGCCCCATCTTCACGATGGTGGACGACGGGACCATCTCGAATGCCCGCGGGACGATCAACTTCGACGACGAGGGGACGCCCGCCCGGCGGAACGTGCTGATCAAGGAAGGCGTGCTGCTGAAGTACATGACCGACGTGCTCTCCTCGGGCCAGATTGGCATGGAGCGCACCGGCAACGGCCGGCGGGAGAGCTTCCGCTACATCCCGATCCCCCGCATGACCAACACGTTCATAGAGGCGGGGAAGGACAGGCCCGCCGACATCCTCTCGTCCACGAAGAACGGCCTCTACGTCCAGAGCCTGAGCGGCGGCAGCGTGGACCCGACGACCGGGGTCTTCAACTTCACCTGCCGAGAGGCCTACTTGATTGAAGACGGCCGAAAGACGGCACCGGTGAAGGGCGCCACGCTGATCGGCAGCTGCCTGGACATCATCCAGAACACCGACGCGGTGGGCGACGACCTGGACTTCGGCCCCGGCATCTGCGGCAAGGGCCAGAACGCCGAGGTGACGTGCGGGCAGCCGACGGTTCGGATCCGCGGCATCAACGTGGGCGGCACGCGGCAGCGCGCCTGACGCAGGGTCGCAGGGGCGGAGCTTGCCTCCGTCCCGACGCCGAAATCCTCAGCAAGAGAGACTGGTGCGAACCATGGACAATAGAGCACTTGCCGAACAGTTGGTGAAGACCTGCCTGGCCAAGGGTGCCGACGCCGCTGAGATCTACCTGCAGGCCGGCCGCAACCTGAGCATCGACGTGCGCAACGGCGAACTCGAGACGGTGGAGGAATCGGCGTCGCAGGGCGCCGGCTTCCGCGTGTTCGTGAAGGGCCGGATGGCGTTCTCGAGCTGCAACGACTTCCGGCCGGCGTCGCTGGAGAGCGCCGCCGCCCGCGCCGTCGAACTCGCCAGGTCCACGACCGCGGACCCGAACAACGTGCTGCCGACCGACCCCGGGACGTCCCCGGTGGAGGGCCTCTACGATCCGGCGGTCGCCAAGACGCCGATGGAGAAGAAGATCGAGATGGCGATGGCGGTCGAGAAGGCGGCGATGCGGGACGCCCGCATCACCAAGAGCGCCGGCGCGTTCTACGGCGAGCGGGAATTGGAAGTCTTCCTCGCCAACTCTCATGGCCTCTCGAAAACCTACAAATCGTCGGGGTGCTCGCTTGGCGTGTCGGTCGTGGCCGAAAAGGGGGAGCAGAAGTCGTCGGGCGGCGAGTCATGCTCCCGTCGGTTCTTCGCGGACCTCCTGCCGCCGGCGCGCATCGCGGAGCGTGCGGCGGCCTCCGCCATCGAGCTCCTCGACCCGCGGATGGTGAAGACCCAGCGGGCGGCCGTCATCTTCGACCCCGACGTCGCGTACGCCATTCTCGGAGGCATCCTCCAGGCGGTGAACGGGGAGCGCGTGGTGCAGGGAGCGAGCTTCCTGGCCGCCATGCTGAACCAGAAGATTGCCTCCGGTCTCGTGACCCTCGTGGACGACGGGATTCGGCCAAAAGGGCCCGGCAGCGCGCCGTTCGACGGCGAAGGCGTCCCGACCGGCCGGCATGTTATCGTCGAGAAGGGCGTGCTGAAGGCCTTCATGTACAACACGGCGGTCGCCAAGCGCGCCGGCGCGCGGAGCACCGGGAACGCTTCACGCGGCGGCTTTACCTCTCTTCCGGGCATCGGCCCGCACAATTTCTACATGGCAGCCGGCGCCACGCCGCCCGCCGACATCCTCAAGGCGACGAAGATCGGGCTCTGGGTGAAGGGCGTCACGGGCTACGGGATCAACCCGGTGAACGGCAACTTCAGCGGCGGCGCCGAGGGCCTGTGGATAGAGAACGGCCAGGTGGCGTTCCCGGTCAAGGGCCTCACGATCGCGGGCACGGCCGCGGACATGCTGAACGGGATCGATTTCGTGGGGACGGAAGTGGACCTGGACCGCGGAACGGCGGCGCCGATGTTCAGGATCAAGGACATGCAGATAGGTGGCGAGTAGCGTTCCGAATTAGGAACGAAGAATTGAGAATTGAGAATTGAGAGAGGCGAATGGAAGGGGCAGCGGGACGCCTTCTACATTCTCAATTCTACATTTTCAATTCTACATTCCAAGCTGTCAGTAGCCGCCTGGATGATCAAGCGACGCGGCGTTGGGGATCAGCTCGAAGTAGAAGGCGTCGGGGACGGCCGTCTGCCAGTGACCGCTGAGCATGGCCGCCCCGACGAACCCGAGGAAGATGGCCGCGACACCGAAGGCCACCGCCCGGGCGGGGACGGGGAAGCGACGCCCGGCCGACAGGTCCAGGGCGCCCTTGGCCGGGCACGCCGCCACGCACTCCAGGCAGCCGGTACACTCCGCGGATTTTACCGACAGCAGCGTGTCCACCGGCAGCAGCGACGGGCAGGCCTTCGCGCACTTCGCGCAGTCGATGCAGGCATCCGGGTTGCGGCGGATGCGGGTCAGGCTGAACATCGACACGATGCCGAGCAGCGCGCCGTACGGGCAGAGGTACCGGCACCACACGTTCTTCACGAACACCGACAATACGACGAGCACGGCGATGACGATGGCGCCGGTCTGCCCGAGGTGCCGGAAGAAGTTCAGCATCTTCACGTCGGCGATGACGCCGTACGGGCTCTGCATGAACGCACCGATTTCGACCGCCGGCATGTGGGCGATCGCCCAGGCGAAGAAGAAGAGCAGGAGGTACTTGAGGCCGCGCAGAGGGATGTCGAGCCAGCGCTGGGCGGCGACGTTGCGCCTGAAGATCTCGCGGCCGCCCTGCCACAGCCACTCCGAGATGGTGCCCACGGGGCACAGCCAGCTGCAGAATGCCTTGCGGAACACGACGGTCATCGTCACGAAGGCGGCGAGAAGCACCATGGCCGCCGGGTGCGCCGCGGGCCACAGCCCGGTGTCCGCGAAATACTTCAGGTTCATGAGGCCCGCGATCGGGAGCCAGCCTTCGATGCCGGCCGGGCGCGCCATGCGGGCGGTAGCGCCGCCCGTCTCGAAGTAACGCACGAACATGTAGAATTGGGCGCCGATCCAGAGGTTCAGCAGGATGAACCCCGCCTGGAAGCTGCGGCGGACGAGCTGGGAACGATTGCCGCGCCGCCGCGTGAACGCCTTGCGGGCGCGTCGCGCCGCGGCTGGCCGTGCCGAGGCGGCGATCACGGGCTCCGGAGGCTGGCGGTAGAACGCGAGCGGCGCAGATGGAACGGATGCAGTGTCCACGACAGGGCTCCTGGGGACCAGCCTAGACGTCCCGAAGGTGTGAGCGGTATGACATGGGTCACAAGCCCGAGGGCCCCACGGCTGTTGGGCTGGGCTGTTGCCGTCGCCCGGCGGTACGAGGCAGTGCTGTGGAGCCTCCACAGCCTGTGGGCGCTCGCGGTCGGGGTCGGCGTCATGTGGCTCGGGGCCCGAGACTACCGCTGGATCCGCGTCACGCTCTTCCATGTCGCGTTCTTGTGGCTGACCAGCCTGTTCGTGCCGTCGCTGGTCGATCGGGAAGGGGAGCCGTCGCGGTGGCGAGGCCGCGCGCGGCTGGTGGTCAACTACTTCGGGAAGAACCTCTACCAGCAGATTCTCTTCTTCCTGCTGCCGATCTACTACGCCAGCACGACGGCCTGGTCGCCGAACGTCCTGTTCGTGGCGTTGGTGGCCGTCTCCGCGTTCGTCTCGACGCTCGATGTCTTCTATGACCGCCACCTCTCGGTGCGGCGCCGGCCCCTGGCGGTGTTCTTCGCGTTCAACCTGTTCACGTGCATCAACGTGATGCTGCCGGTCCTGTGGAGCATCAGCAACCGGGTGGCGCTGCCGCTCTCGGCAGGGCTCGCCATGCTGGCGTTCGCGACGATTCGGTATCGCTGGTCGGACTTCGCGCGCTACCAGACGAGGGCGGCCGTCGGCATCGCGGCCTGCCTGATGATCCTCCTGGCGGGCCTGGGCCGCCCGCTCATCCCGCCGGCGCCGCTGCGCATCCTGCGTGCCGAGTTTGCCACCGCTGTCGATCGTCCCAGCCTCGCCGCGGTTGGCGTGATCCAGGACCTGCCCGAGGGGTGGTCGGGTCGCCTGCACGCGGTGACGGCCATCCACGCGCCCCTGGGCCTCCGCGACCGGATGGCCCACCGCTGGTACCTGGACGGACGGCTGATCAGCCAGTCGGCGTTCTACACGCTCACCGGCGGTCGCGCCGAGGGATTCCGCCTTTGGACCAGCAGCCTGATGCGCAACGTGCGACGGGGCTCCCGCATCCGGGTGGATGTCGTCACCGAGGGCGGCCAGTTGGTGGGTCGTGCGGAGATCCGATCCTCAACCACCAAGATCACCAAGGAGATCACGCCGAGGGCGGGTCTCCGGCCGGGCGGCGACGGAGTCGCCGCCCATGAGTCGAGCGCGGGTACCTGCAGGCAAGCATGCCGCACCATTCCTGCATGTTTGCCTGCGGGTACCCACGCTCGGCTGCGCCGCGCTTCGCGGCGGCCGGAGACCCGCCCGTGCACTGCAGCGTGACAAGCCTCCGTGAGCTCCGCGTTCTTGGTGGTTTGAAGTACGTGGGCTGCCCGTCCGCCGGGGTAGAATGTGTGGTCGAACAGGTTGCGCCGGCGCAGGATCGCCGGTGCTTGGCGGGTTCCTCGTCGAATGGCCACTTCCTACACAGCAAAAGACATCACCGTCCTCGAAGGGCTCGAGCCCGTCAGGAAACGCCCGGGCATGTACATCGGCGGCGTGGGATCCGCCGGCCTCCACCACCTCGCCTGGGAGATCCTCGACAACTCCATCGACGAGGCGATGAACGGACACGCCTCGACGATCCAGGTGACGCTCCACCCGGACGGCGCCTCGCTGACCATCGCGGACGACGGCCGCGGGATCCCCGTGGACAAGCACCCGCAGACCAAGAAGAGCGCCCTCGAGGTGATCTTCACGGTGCTGCACGCGGGCGGGAAGTTCGGCCACGACAACTACAAGACAGCGGGCGGCTTGCACGGCGTCGGGGCGAGCGTGGTCAACGCGCTGTCGAAGGAGCTGGTCGCCACGGTCCGGCGCGACGGGGCATCGTGGGAGCAGCGCTTCAAGCAGGGCAAGCCCGTGGCGCCGATCAAGAAGCTGGGCGCGGCGCGCGGGACCGGTACGACCATCTATTTCCACCCCGACCCGACGATCTTCCCGAAGATCGAGTTCGAGCCCTCTGTCATCCGGGAGCGGCTCGAAACGGCCAGTTACCTTCACCAGGGGTTGAAGGTCGTCTTCGACGACCAATCGAACGGCAGCAAGGAGGTCTTCGAGCACCAGGAAGGCCTGGTGGAGTTCCTGGAGAAGGTCGTCACCACCCGGGGTCCGAAGCCGGTGCACGAGGTGCCGTTCACCCTGTCGCGCGAGAACGGGTTGCGCGCCGAAGTGGTGCTGCAATGGACCGAGGCGACCGACGAGCACGTCAAGAGCTACGTCAACGGCATCCCCACCGGCTCGGGCGGCACGCACGAGAACGGTCTGCGCGCGGGGCTGGGCAAGGCCGTCCGCAACTACATCGAGACGCACAACCTCTCGCCCAAGGGCGTCACGCTGAGCGCCGAGGACATCCGCGAGGGGGTCGTGGGGATCCTCAGCATCTTCATGGCGGAGCCCCAGTTCCAGGGACAGACGAAGGACCGCCTCAACAACCCCGAGGTGCTCTCGACCGTCGATTCCCTCGTGCGCCCGGCACTCGAGCAGTGGTTGAACGAGAACCGCAGCGTCGCCGAGGCGATTGTCGGCCGCATCATCCTGGCGGCGAGGGCCCGCGAGGCGAGCCGCGCGGCGCAGCAGGAAGTGTCGCGCAAGAGCGCCACGTCCAACCGGCTCACCCTCCCCGGCAAGCTCAGCGACTGCTCGTCCCCCAACCGGCCCGACTCGGAGATCTTCATCGTGGAGGGTGATTCGGCCGGCGGGTCCGCGAAGCAGGGGCGCGACCGGACGCGGCAGGCAATCCTCCCGCTGCGCGGGAAGGTGCTGAACACCGAAAGCGCGTCGCTCGCCAAGGTGATGGAGAACAAGGAGCTGTCGGACCTGGTGACTGCGCTGGGCTGCGGGCTGGGGAAGAACTTCGACCTGTCGCGCCTTCGCTACGGGCGCGTCATCATCCTGGCCGACGCCGACTCCGATGGCAACCACATCGCCACGCTGCTGCTCACCTTCATCTACCGGCACATGCCGCAGCTGATCGCCCGCGGCCACGTGTTCCTCGCGCAGCCTCCGCTCTACCGGATCGACATCGGCAAGGAGACGCATTGGGCCCTGGACGATGCGCAGCGCGATCGGATCCTCGCGCAGCACAAGCAGGGGCCGGGCCGGGCGACGCCCGAGATCACCCGGTTCAAGGGCCTGGGCGAGATGATGCCGAAGGTGCTGTGGGAGACCACGCTCAACCCGAAGACGCGCCGGCTGCTACGCGTTCAGATCTCAGACCAGATCGTCACGGACCGGGTGATCAACGAGCTGATGGGCCGCGACGCCTCCGCGCGTTTCCGCTTCATCATGGACCGGGCGGAGGAGGCGGAGGAGCTGGACGTCTAGGGGCGTCAGGTACCCGTTCCATCACCATCGCGACCAGGAAGAGCATCGCCTGCCGGGTGTCGCGCACCAGGTTCCAGCCCACGGTCACGGGGTTCAGGCGCCAGAAGCGGAAGCGCCGCGCGGAAGACCAGGTCCGCTCCCAGTACTCCCGCAAGTGGTGGTGCGCCTCGAGGCGCTCTATCGAGAACACGTTGAGGCGTGACATCAGCCGGCCGGCCCACCCGCACTGGCGCAGCGGCGGGAGGCGCCGGAGGCGCAGGTCCGCGAACGCCGCCTGGAAGGCGGTGGCTTTCACGCCGAGCGCGGCCGCGTGCTGCCCGAGCGCCTCTCCGAGGGCGTCCGCGCGGTCGCCCACTGCCAGCCGCATCGCTTCCAGGCGCTCGGCCAGCACGCCGCGCTCCGGGATGACGCTCCCGCCGTGCGATTCACGCCACGCCGCCACCCGTTCGCCCATCACCTGGTGCACGCGTCCCCAGTTGATCTTCACGTCCTGCATCGAGCGCGAGGCGAGCTTCCTGAGGTCGCCGAGGAAGGCATAGTCCTGACGCCGGATGCGCGTCCTCAGCCAGAGGTCCTGCATCTCCAGGTAGAGCTTGCCGTACTCGCGCAGCACGTAGGCGTTTTCGCGCGTGCGGCGCCGGGCGAACGCGACGCGGCCCTCGACCGGGAACGAGGCGCGGCGCGAGGTCCGGTGCTTCATGCGGAAGAAGCCGGTGACCATGGGGTGCGCCCGCTCGATCATCCCCGCGCGATACCAGAGAAGATTCTTCAGCACGCCCCAGTACGTGTGGGGGTTCTGCCGCAGCAGGGTCCGCCGCATCTGCTCGAACGAGTAGAACTCGGTCCACGCGTCCCGGTAGGCGCGATCCCATTCCTCCTCGCTCATCCGGGGGTGGGGGACGGTCGGGTGGAAGGCGTCGAAGTTGTTGTAGTCGGGGTCCATCGGCACGCCGTCGCGGCGCGCCGTGCGGTGGTCCTCCGACCCGGGCAGCGGCGTGAGCATGAAGAAGGAGGCCTGGTCCACCAGCAGTTCGTCGCGCAGCGCGCGCACGTCCTCCATCACCCGCTCGTACGTGTCGTAGGGGAAGCCGATGATGTAGCCGACGTGGCAGACCACGCCCACCCGGTGCCACGCGGCGATCATCTCGCGGTAGTCCCCGGCCTTGTTCTGGCGTTTGCCTCCCGCTTCGAGGTTGTCGTCGCGCAGGGTCTCCATGCCGATGAACACCTGCACGCAGCCAGCCCGCGCGGCCTTGTCCACGAAGCGCGCGATGCGCGGCGCCAGCACGTCCACCTGCATCATGAAGTCGATAGCCATCCCGTGCTGTTCCCGTAGCTCGATCAGGCCGTCGAAGATGGCCTCCCACTCGGGGTTGCGTGCGAAGTTGTCGTCCGTGAAGAAGTAGTGCCGAACGCCCGCCCGCTTCCCCTTGAGGAAGTAGTTCTCCCGGATCTGCGCGAGGATCTGCGCTGCGCTCCGGCACCGCATCTTCCGTCCCTGCACGTTGATGATCGTGCAGAACGAGCAAGCGAACGGGCAGCCGCGGCCGGCGTCGATCGTCCCGCTGCCCTTCAGGGCGAACTTGCGCTGCGTGCGCAGGGACGCTCTCGGCAGCGGTTTGTCGCGCAGGTTGGGCCGCTCGCCGAGGAAGTCGTACAGCAGCCGCAGGCGGCCGGCAGCGGCATCGCGGAGGAGGTCGGCCCAGCGCTCCTCGACCTCGCCCAGCACCAGCGTGATCCCGTCGTCCTGCGCCTGACGGCACTCGGGGGGCAGCGATCCGGGCGACATCGCGATCGCGCCGCTCACGTGGAAGCCGCCGATCATCACCGCGAACCCCTCGGCCTTGAACTGCCGTGCGAGGTCGTGCGCGCGCGGGAACTGGTTGGTCTGCACGCCCACCAGGCCCACGACCACCGTGGTCCCCTCGCGCCGGAACCGGCGCCCGAGCCGCGCAGGGTCCACCCGGGAGACGATCTCGTCGATCACCTCCACGTGCACCTCGAGGTCGCCGAGCACACCGTGGCGCACGGCATCCTCTGTCAGGCTGTTCAGGCAGCTCAGCGTGTTGCTGGGCAACGTCCCGCGGAAGTGGCGGATGACGTACCCCTCGTCGTCGTACTTGGAGGGCCGGACGAGGATGACGACCAGGCGCCGGCACTGCGGCTGGGGCTCGGCCAGGCGAAGCGTCGTGAAGCCGGCGGCGGCAGGGTGAGCGAGCATCGATCGCGCCTCCCGTGACGTGCGGACAGGGGGACGTCGGGCAGGAGAGGCGCCCGGGCGGGGACGTCTTTGCTTGCCTGGCTGTTGTATACACAACCGTACGCCAACTGAGGGGCGGGGTCAAGAACAGGGATCAGGGATCGGGGATCCAGGGATCAGGCGGGGGGCGGTAGGCGGAAGGCGAGGAATCACAGCCGTCCTTCCGACCTCCGCCTCACGCCTTCCCGGAAGCACCGAGCGGTTTTCGTGGGCGAGCCGCAGGTGTTACAGTCGCAAGATGGCTGCTCCCTCGAAGTCCCTCTCCCTGCCGGTGGTGTGGCGGGAGGCCCGCGATCTCGTATGGGCTCACCGCTCCCGGCTCGCGGCCGGCCTCTCCCTCATGCTCGTCAACCGGCTTGCCGGGCTGGTCCTGCCCGGCACCTCGAAATTCCTGATCGACGACGTGATCGGCCGGCAGCGGGCGGAGCTGCTGTGGCCGCTGGCGCTGGCCGCCGGCGCCGCCACCGTGGTGCAGGCGGGGACTTCCTTTGCCTTGTCGCAGGTGCTCGGCGTAGCCGCGCAGCGCGCGATCACGAACATGCGCCGCACGGTCGAGGCGCATGTGCTGCGCCTGCCCATCACCTACTTCGACTCCACCAAGTCCGGGATTCTGATCTCGCGCGTCATGACCGATGCCGAGGGCATCCGCAACCTCGTGGGCAACGGCCTCGTCCAGCTCGTCGGCGGCCTGGTCACCGCCTCCATCGGCCTCGTGGTCCTGTTCTACCTCAACTGGCGGCTGACAACGCTCACGCTGGTGGTCCTGCTCACGTTCGGTACGGGGATGGCGGTGGCCTTCAAGCGCCTGCGCCCACTCTTCCGGGAGCGCGGGAAGATCAATGCGGAGGTGACCGGGCGCCTCGGCGAGGCGCTGGGCGGCGTCCGGATCGTCAAGTCCTACACGGCCGAGAAGCGCGAGGACCTCGTCTTCACGCGCGGCGCGCACCGCCTCTTCCGCAACGTGGCACGGTCCATCACGGGCGTCTCGGCGATTACCGCCTTCTCGACGGTCGTCATCGGCGCCATCGGCGTGCTGATGATCGTCGTCGGCGGACGCGCCATCCTCGCCGGCACCATGACGCTCGGCGACTTCGTCATGTACCTGTTCTTCACGGGCCTGGTGGCGGCGCCCCTCGTGCAGATAGCCTCGGTCGGCACCCAGATCAGCGAGGCGTTCGCCGGCCTGGACCGCATCCGCGAGGTGCGGTCGATGGCCACCGAGGACGACCAGGACGCCAGCCGGTTGCGGGTCGAGCAGTTCAGCGGCGACGTCCGTTTCGAGGACGTCGGTTTCGAGTACACCGCGGGCGTGCCTGTCCTGCGGGGCGTCTCGTTCCATGCCCCTGCCGGTTCGACGACTGCGCTCGTGGGGTCGAGCGGGTCGGGGAAGAGTACGCTCATCAGCCTCGTGATGGCGTTCAACCGGCCGAGGTCCGGGCGCGTCCTCGTGGACGGCGTGGACCTGGCCGGCGTCCGCCTCCGCGACTACCGGGCGCACCTCGGCGTCGTGTTGCAGGAGAACTTCCTGTTCGACGGCACCATCGCGGAGAACATCGCCTACGCGCATCCCCACGCGAGCCGCGCCGAGATCGAGGCGGCCGCGCGCGTGGCGCATTGCGACGTCTTCATCCGGGAATTCCCCGATCGGTACGACACCGTGGTGGGTGAGCGGGGCGTCAAGCTGTCGGGCGGGCAGCGCCAGCGGGTCGCCATCGCCCGCGCCATCCTTGCCGACCCTCGAATCCTCGTGCTGGACGAGGCCACGTCCAGCCTGGATTCGGAGAGCGAGGCGCTCATCCAGGACGGCTTGCGGACGCTGCGCCACGGCCGGACCACGTTCGTCATCGCCCACCGCCTGTCCACGATCCAGAGCGCGGACCAGATCCTGGTTCTCGAGGGCGGACGGATCGTGGAGCGGGGGACGCACGAGTCGCTGCTCGCCGCGGACGGCCGCTACCGCCAGCTCCACGACAAGCAGTACCGGCTCGAGCGCAATCGCTTCGTCAACCCCGGGGAGGAGCTGACGGACGGGGGAGTGGAGAATGAAGAATTGAGAATGGAGAATGGAGAATGAAGAACTGAGAATGAAGAAAGCTGAGAGTTTGAGAAAGATGAGCTGGGCCGGATATGATGCAGGACTGGATTCCGGACTGAGGAATCAGGAGTCAGTGACGTCACGCGTGACACGCCGAATCCTGAATTCTGAATCCTGAATCCTGGCCAACATCATCCCAACCGACCGGAGCCTACATGGATACGAAGCACTCGGGGTTTGAAACCAAGATGATCCACGCCGGCGCGCCGAAAGATTCCTACGGCAGCGCGGTGGTGCCGATTTACCAGACGTCGACCTTTGCCTTCGAGAGTGCGCAGAACGGTGCGGACCGGTTCGCCGGCCGCGCCGAGGGTTACATCTACACGCGGATCGGCAACCCGACGATCCGGGCGCTGGAGCGGAACGTCGCCGAGCTGGAAAACGGGGCCGACGCCGTCGCCACCGCCTCGGGCATGGGCGCCGTCAGCGTGGTCTACATGGCGCTGCTCGGGCAGGGCGCGCACCTGGTGAGCACGGGCTCCGTGTATGGGCCGTCGCGCGGGCTGATCGAAAAGCACTTCAGCCGGTTCGGCGTGGAATACAGCTACGTGGACACGTCGGACCTGGCGAACGTGCAGGCCGCCTTGCGGCCGAACACGAAGATCGTCTACCTCGAGTCGCCGTCGAACCCGGCAATGCTCGTGAGCGACATCGGGGCCATCTCCGATCTGGCGCACCAGCACGGCTGCCTCGTGGTGGTGGACAACACCTTCGCGAGCCCCTACCTGCAGAAGCCGCTCGACCTCGGCGCAGACGTCGTCCTGCACTCGGTCACCAAGTTCCTCGGCGGTCACGCCGACGTGGTCGGCGGGGTCATCGTCGCCAAGGCCCCGGACATCGCGAAGCAGCTGCGGACGATGATGGTGACCCTGGGGTGCAACATGGATCCGCACCAGGCGTTCCTGGTGAGCCGGGGCATCAAGACCCTGTCGCTGCGCGTGGAGCGCGCGCAGGAGAACGCGATCCGGATCGCCTGCTGGCTCGAGGCGCACCCGAAGGTGAAGTGGGTGCGCTACGTCGGCCTCGAGTCGCACCCGCAGCACGAGCTGGTGAAGCGGCAGATGAGCGGCTTCGGGTCGATGATCAGCTTCGAGTTGGAGGGGGGCTTCGAGGCGGGGCGCCGCCTGATGGACTCGGTGCACCTCGCCACGCTCGCCGTGTCGCTCGGCGGCGTCGAATCGCTCATCGAGCACCCCGCGTCCATGACGCACGCCGGGATGTCCGAGGCCGACCGGCTGGAGGGCGGCATCACCGCCGGCCTGGTCCGCTACTCGGTCGGCGTGGAGTCGGTGGAGGATCTGCTCGCGGATCTCACGCAGGCGCTGGACCGGATTTGAGGACAGCGGGCAGCAGGCAGCCGGCAGCGGGCAGATGATCACGCGTGATCGACTGCCAGCCGCCAGCTATCTTCCCAGGTCGAACTTCATTCCTTCCTTGAGCACGCTCATGACGAGGCCCCGGCCGGTGGCAAGCCCGCCGGCGGGGGCCTGGTCAACCGCCGCCTTGCGTGCGTCGATCACGACCACGCTGTTCTTGCCGAGGACCTCGAACTCGCGGCCCGTCACGAGCACCGCCGTGGTTTCGTCCACGCCGACGCCCACCAACTCGGGGTGGTCCAGCACCGCGCTGATCAGCCGGTTGTTCCGCTGCCGCTTGAGGAAGTGCTGATCAACGACCACCTCGGGCCACAGGCCGAGGCCGGGTTTCAGCTCCGTCTTCGCAGCGGTGATGCTCTGCAGGTCCGCCTCGCCGGTGATCATCGACGCCGACATCACCGCCGCCCCGGCGCTGGTGCCGCCTACGAGGGCGCCGTCACGGTAGCGCGCGCGGATGGCATCCGGCACGCCCGAGCCCTCAAACGCCTTCATCAGGCGGTTCTGATCGCCGCCGGGGAACCAGATGAAGGTGGCCTCTTTCAGCGTCACGAGCGTTGCCGGGTCCTTCGGATCGAGCGCGACCGCGCGGCCGATGCCCGCCTTGGTCCACATGGCGACAGCGTTGGCCCCCGTTTCCGCGAGCTCGGAAGCCTGAGGGAAGATGGCGACAAGCCCTTCCGCCCCCCCGGCCAGCTTCACGGCACGCTGGACGATTGCATCGGTTGTGCCGTTGCCGCCGATGACGAGCAGGTGGCCCTTGGGCGCCGACTGTGCGACGGCCAGGGACGCAGAAACGGTCAGGAAGGCGACGACGAGGAAGGCCAACTGTTTTCGCATAGTAGGATGGTAACGAGAGCACGACGCGCCATGACCTTCGAGGATGCGATCGAACGGCTCGAACGAGGCCTTGCGAGGGAGTTGCCGGGAGCGGAGGCCCAGCTCCGGTTTGCGCCGCGGCCGCGTCCGGGCTGGGTCCCGGGCCGCACGCCAGACCGCTCCCGCCCGGCCGCCGCGCTGCTCCTCGTTTTTCCGTTGGCCAACCACGCCCACATCGTCCTCACCGTGAGGGCGTCGCACCTGCCGTCCCACGGCGGGCAGGTGTCGCTGCCCGGCGGCGCCGTGGAGCCGGGTGAGACGGTGGAGCAGGCGGCCCTCCGCGAGGCGCACGAGGAGATCGGCCTCGTGCCGGTCGGCGTTCGCGTGCTGGGCCGCCTGACGCCGCTGCACATCCCCGTGAGCGGTTTCCTCCTGCACCCGGTGGTCGGCGCCACCGGCGACATGCCCGTCCTCCGTCCCGCGGACGACGAGGTCGAGCGCATCCTGATGGTGCCGATCGATCACCTGGTGGACCCGTCTCGCGTCCTTCACGAGCAGCGGTCGCGCGACGGCCTCTTCCTCGACATTCCCTACCTCGATCTGGACGGCGCGCAGCTCTGGGGGGCGACGGCGATGGTCCTTTCCGAGCTGGCATCGCTGATTGACGGTGCCGGGTCTATTTCGCCCGGGGAACACCCAGCGCCTTGAGGCGCTCGGCCACCTCGGTCCCGGCGGTGCCCGGGCTCACCTGCCGGTCGACGTGCAGGATCTTCCCATCGGCGCCGATGTAGAACGTCCAGCGCGCCGCCGTCGTCCGCTCGCCCGACACCGCGCCGTACGCCTTGGCGACCTCCTTCTCCGGGTCGCTCAGGATGGGGTAGTCCAGCTCCAGGGACTCCGCGAACTTCTTGTTGATCTCCGGCGTGTCCACGCTGGCCGCGAAATACGCCACGTTGAACTGCCGGATCGCGTCGCCGCTCTCACGGAGCGACTTGCACTCGGCCGTTCAGCCACCGGTGAAGGCCTTGGGGAACCAGGCGAGCACGACGGCCTTCTTGCCCTTGAAGTCCGCCAGGGAGTAGGTCTTGCCGTCGGAGCCCGGGAGGGTGAAGGCCGGGGCCGGGTCTCCGGGCTTGAGTTCCCCCTGGGGCTGCCCCGAGGCCACCGCGCACGACAGGGCGACGAGGGCGAGGGCCGAGCAGACGGTCACGAACCCGCTCATTGCAGATCCTCCATTCATGGACGAGGTAGAACCATTTTACACGTACAAAGCGCGGGGCACTTCGAGCCGAGAATAAGAAGCATGGTGGAGTCTGCGCTCGACAGCGAAACCCAGGTGCGTGGTTTCGCCGATCGTCTGGGTGAGCGTTTCATCGTCCCGCAGCCCTCCGGGAGCCTGCTCGAGCACTTGCAGTTCCGCCGCGATCTCTCGTCTGCGCCCTTCTTCGAGCCCGCGGTGAAGGAACGCCTGGCACGGCTGGCCAACTTCCGCCACGCCAGCTATACCCGGGCCAGACGCTTGCGCAGCGGAGACCGGGGCGCCCTGATCCTGGTCTCCACGCACGTTCCCGGCCGGCACCTCAGCGAGGTGCTCCACACGGCAGGCCGGAACGGGTTCCGCCCGCCCACGGCCGCCGTGCTGTGGCTGACCCGCCAGCTTCTGACCAGCGTGGCCCTGCTCCACGACTACGGCCCGGACGTCTTCCACGGCGCGATTGGACCGGAGCGGGTGATCCTGGCCGGCGAGGGACGCGTCGTCCTCGCCGAGGTACGTTCTCGGGACGGCGGTGGAGCAGGCCGTCGGGCCATGGGGCGTCCACCACTTGTGGCGCGAGCTGCGGCTGGCGACGCTCGCCGACTTCAACCTCTCCGGCTACGGCCGGAGGGTTGACTTGCTGCAGGTCGGCCTCGTGAGCCTGGCGTTCTTCCTCGGCCGCCCGCTGACGCCCGCCGAATTCCCGGAGGGCCTGCCCCAGGCGATCGACGAGGCGACCGAGGCGGGCGCCGACGGTGCGCCGATCCCGCTCCGGAAGCAGCTGCGCTCCTGGATCCGCAAGATGGTCTGCCTCGACCGGGACGGTTCGTTCCGCTCGCTGCTCGAGGGGCAGAAGGCGTTGGGACAGCTGCTGCAGGACGCCACGTCGTACCCGGCGTCCTCGTCGGCGCTCCAGGCTTTCGTGGAGCAGTGCGAGTCTGCACCTTGGTACCAACACACGTCCGAGCTGGAGGCACCCCACGAGGAAGCCGGGCACGCGACGCCGGCGATGACGGTTGCAGCGAACCCGGCGGACCTGATCACCGCGGCCCCCGAGCCGGACGTTCCCGCGAACGTCCAAACGGGCTCGATGGACGATGCCGAGGCGTGGGCGCCGACCCCCGAACCGGAGGTGTGGACCGTGTTCGAGGCGCCTGCCCCGCCGCCCCCGCCGCAACCTCCACCCGCACCGGAGCCGCCGCCCGCCATCGAGTATGGGTTCCAGGGCGACAGCGGGCGTCACGGGGTCCCGCAGGGGTCGAGAGGCAGCCACGCACCGCTGGAGACGCCGGCCAAGGTTTTTGTCAGCCCAATACCGGCCCGGGCCGAGGAACCCCCGGAGCCGCAGCGTCCGCTCGAGGAGTCCGCTCCCGCGCCGGTGGCCCAGGCACCCGTCCGCCAAGTGCGCCGCGAGAGCGTTGCGCCGCCGGCTGGCAAGCGCCCCGTGAGCCGCGCGCCGCGGTTCACGCCGGTCCGCATCGCCCTGGCCGTCGGGGCGCTGGTAGTCGCTGTCCTTCTGGGGCTTGCCGTTCCCCGCTTCTGGGGTTCCGGGTCGGGCCCGGCACAGGGCAAGCTGGTCGTGGAATCGGACCCGACGGGTGCGGAGATCAGCATCGACGGCCGCGAGGTTGGGACGACACCCGCGGCCCTCCCGATGGCGCCGGGGGCGCACAAGCTCGAGGTGCAGATAGGCGGTTCCAGCCGGTCGGTCTGGATCAACGTGCCCGAGGGCGGGACGCTGAAGGAGCGCGTGGAACTGTCAGAGCTGATGGAGCTCGGCGGGCTGCGGGTGACAACCTACCCGCCGGGCGGGACGATCTCGGTGAACGGCACCGCCAGGGGGAAGTCCCAGGTGCGCATCAGCAACCTCCACCCGGGAACTTACACGCTGTTGGTGGAGGGGGGGCCGTTCGGCCCGGTGGAGAGCGAGGTGCGGGTTGCGCCTGGCGAGGAAGAGTCGGTTCGGGTGGCGACGGCAGGCTGGGTTCGAGTGACGGCTCCCTTCAACCTCGAGGTGATGGAGCGGGACCGCCGGTACGGCAACACCTCGGACGGGCCCGTGATGGTGCCCATCGGCCGCCACCACTTCGTCCTGGTCAACCGAGAGCTTGGCGTGAACTCCCGGCAATTCGTCAACGTCCCGCCGGGGGAGACCGTGCCGGTGCCCTTCGAGGCCCAGAACGGCATGATGAACCTCGATGCCGACCAGCCGGCGGAGGTGTTGTTGGACGGCAAGCTCCTCGGGCAGACACCGCTCGTCTCGGTTCCGGTCGCTCTCGGGCCGCACGAACTCGTCTTCCGGCACGCTAAGCTCGGTGAAGTGCGGTACCGCGAGGTGGTGACGCTCCACGCCCCTCTCAGGCTGTCGGTGACATTCAACAAGAAGTAGGCTCAGGGCTTGACCGCGGGCCGCCCGCTCCGCGGTCGCTGCTCACGCCGAGTTCTGCTATCTTCGGCTGATGAAAGCCTCTTTCCTCGCCCTCCCAATCCTGCTCTTGATCGCGCCTTTCGCAGCCGGACAGCCGGCGGCCACGGTTGCTGCGGCCGCCGGGCGGTTCGCGGCCCTTGCGCTCGAGTGCGTCCACAAGGAGTACCCGAACAAGATCGCGCACGTGCTGAACGGCGACGCGGACGTCCTTCCGCCGCGGCAGCTGACGCCCGCCTTCTTCGGCTGCTACGACTGGCACTCGTCGGTGCACGGGCACTGGCTGCTCGCCCGGCTGGCCCGCACGTTCCCCGACGCCCCGTTTACGCCAGGCGCGAGGGCGGCCCTCGCGCGGAGCCTCACGCCCGCCAACATTGCCGTGGAGGCGAAGTACCTCGCCGGACCCGGCCGCGCAAGCTTCGAGCGGCCCTACGGGCTGGCCTGGCTGCTGCAACTCGGCGCCGAACTGCGTGAGTGGGACGACTCCCAGGCACGGGAATGGGCGGCGACGATCAAGCCGCTCGAAGCGGCCGCGGTCGCCCGGCTCCGCGACTGGCTGCCCAAGCTGTCACGGCCGATCAGGATCGGCGAGCACGACCAGACGGCGTTCGCGTTCGGCCTGGTGCTCGATTGGGCGCGGGGCGCCGGCGACCGCGAGATGCTGTCGCTCGTCGAGGGGCGCGTGCGCGACTTCTACCTGAAAGACCGCGGCTGCCCATTCGACTGGGAGCCGAGCGGACAGGACTTCCTCTCGCCGTGCCTGGCCGAGGCCGATCTCATGCGCCGAGTGCTTCCCCAGGCCGAATACGGCGCGTGGCTGAAGGCGTTCCTGCCGGGCATCCCCACCGCAACCGGCGTTGCGTGGCTCGAGCCCGCGGTGGTGACCGACCCCACCGACCCGAAGCTCGCCCACCTGGACGGCCTCAACCTGAGTCGTGCGTGGATGCTCGAGGGCATCGTGTCGGGGCTGCCTGCGCAGGACCCGAGGCGTCCGGCCCTGAGCGCCGCGGCGACACGGCACCGGGAAGCAGGGCTGCGCGCGGTGACCGGCGAGCACTACGAGGGCGGGCACTGGCTCGGGAGCTTTGCGGTCTACCTCACCACGGGGCGCGGGATCGCTCGGTAGGGCGGAATGCACGATGCAGAAATGCAGAATGCAGAATGCAAAATGGAAGAACGACGGCTAGCGGGCGGGTGTGGCTAGCTCGAGATGCCGTGGGCACGAGACGAGGTGATCGTTGACGAGGCCCACGGCCTGCATGTAGGCGTAGCAGATCGTCGAGCCGACAAACCGGAAGCCGCGCTTCTGAAGGTCCTTGCTGAGGGAATCTGATTCGGCGGTTCTTGCCGGTACGTCCTTCATCGCCTGCCACGCGTTGGCCTTCGGCCGCCCCCCGACAAACCGCCAGAGGTAGGCGTTGAAACTCCCGAATTCACGCTGCAGTTCGAGGAAGGCTCCGGCGTTCGCGATGGCGGCGGCGATTTTCAGCCGGTTGCGAACGATACCAGGGTCCGACAGCAGCGAGGCAACCTTCGCTGGATCGTAGCGGGCGACCTTCAACGGATCGAAGCGATCGAACACCTCGCGGTACCGCTCGCGCTTGCGGAGAATCGTGATCCAGCTCAATCCCGCCTGGGCGCCCTCGAGGACCAGCATCTCGAAGAGGTGCCGGTCGTCATGTGCGGGTGCGCCCCACTCGTGGTCGTGGTAGGCCACGTAAAGCGGATCGGTCCCCGCCCAGGGACAGCGGGACAGACTCGGTTCTCTATCGCGGTTCTGCCATTCTGCATTCTGCATTTTGCATTTGCACTATGCACTCTGCACTTTGCACTCGGAAGCGTCAGTACCCCAGGTTCTGCCCCAGCCAGCGCTCGATCTCTTCGACCGTCAGGCCCTTGCGCCGGGCATACGACTCGACCTGGTCGCGGCCGATGCGTCCGACCGAGAAGTAGTGGGCGTCGGGGTGGGAGAAGTAGAGGCCGCTGACGCTCGCGGCCGGTGACATGGCGCAGGTGTCGGTCAGCGTCACGCCGAGGGGCGCTGCGTCGAGCAGCGCGAAGAGCGTGCGCTTCTCGCTGTGATCCGGGCAGGCCGGGTAGCCGAACGCGGGCCGGATTCCGCGGTAGCGCTCGCCAATCAGGTCGGCCTGGCCCAGGCGCTCCTGTCTGCCGTAGCCCCAGTCCCGCCGCGCCTGGGCGTGGAGGAACTCCGCAAAGGCCTCCGCAAGGCGGTCCGCCAGCGCCTTCACCATGATGGCGCGATAGTCGTCGTGGTCGGCCTCGTACTGGCGCACCAGTTCCTCGGCTCCGATCCCCGCGGTCACGGCAAACGCGCCGAGGTAGTCCGCCGGCCCGCCGGGCGGGGCCACGAAGTCCGCGAGCGAACGGCTCGGGCGGCCCTGTTCGACGATCTCCTGCTGCCGCAGCATGGGGAAGCGCCCCGCCACCCGGGTCCTCGACGCGTCCTCGAACAGGACGATGTCCTCGCCGTCGCTTTCCGCGGGCCAGAACCCGTAGACGCCCCGCGCCTTGAGCCGGCCGTGCGCCGCGATATCATCGAGCATTTCCTGCGCGTGCGCGTACAGTTCCCGGGCGGCCGCGCCGTGCTGGGGGTGATCCAGCACGGCGGGGAAGCGGCCCTTGACCTGCCACGCCGCGAAGAAGAAGGTCCAATCGATGTGGGGCCGCAGCGCATCGAGCGGCTGATCGGCAATCTCGCGCCGGCCGAGGAAGCACGGCACCGCGGGCGGCTCGACGGTCCAGTCGAGCGCGAGACGGTTGGCGAGGGCGGCAGGGTAGTCGCGCAGCGGCGCCCGCCGCGCCGCCGTGTGGCGCTGGCGCACCGCCTCCTGCTCGTCGCGGGTGGCCTGCTCGAAGGCCGGCCGCGCCGACGGGCTGAGCAGGCTCGACACGACGTCGGTCACGCGCGAGGCGTCGGGGACATACGTGGTGACCCCGCGGTACTCGGGCGCGATCTTCACCGCCGTGTGCGGCCGGCTGGTCGTCGCCCCCCCGATGAGGAGCGGCAGCGACAGTCCGCGCCGTTCCATCTCGCGGGCCACGTGCACCATCTCGTCGAGCGACGGGGTGATGAGGCCGCTCAGGCCGAGCAGATCCGCCCCGGTGTCGGCAACCGTCTGGAGAATACGTTCCGCCGGCACCATGACGCCGAGGTCCACGACCTCGTAGCTGTTGCAGCCGAGCACGACGCCGACGATGTTCTTGCCGATGTCGTGGACGTCTCCCTTGACCGTGGCGAGCACGATCTTGCCCTGCGTGCGCGGGCTGCCGGCGGACCGGTCGGCTTCCATGTGCGGTTGCAGGTAGGCCACCGCCTTCTTCATCGCGCGGGCGCTCTTCACTACCTGCGGCAGGAACATCCGCCCCGAGCCGAACAGGTCGCCGACCTCCCTCATGCCGTCCATGAGCGGACCCTCGATGATCGAGAGGGGCCGCGGGTAGCGGCTCAGCGCCTCCTCGAGATCGGGCTCGAGGAAATCCAGCACGCCGTGCACGAGTGCGTAGGAGAGCCGCGCTTCCAGCGTGCCCGACCGCCAAGCCAGCTCCGCCTCCTTCTTGCGGGTTCCGCCGCCGACGGCGGCCGCGAGACGGACGAGCCGCTCGGTCGCGTCCGGCCGGCGGTTGAACAGGAGATCCTCGACGTGCTCCAGCAGCTCCGGCGCAATGTCCTCGTAGACCACGAGCTGACCGGCGTTGACGATGCCCATGTCGAGGCCGGCCTTGATGGCGTGGAACAGGAAGGCCGAGTGAATCGCCTCGCGCACGGTGTCGTTGCCGCGGAAGGCGAACGAGAGGTTGCTGATCCCGCCGCTCACCTTGATGCCCGGGCAGGTGGCCTTCAGCTCGCGCGTGGCCTCGATGAAGGCCAGGGCGTACTCGTTGTGCTCCTCGAGGCCGGTGCCGACGGCCAGGACCGCCGGGTCGAAGACGATGTCGAGGGGGTCGAAGCCGGCGGGCCCGGCCAGCAGGCGGTACGCGCGCTGCAACACCTCCACCTTGCGCCTCGCCGTGTCGGCCTGCCCCTGCTCGTCGAAGGCCATGACGACGACGGCCGCGCCGTAGCGGCGGGCGGTGCGGGCGCGGCGGAGGAATTCCTCCTCGCCTTCCTTGAGGCTGATGGAATTGACGACCGGCTTGCCCTGGACGCACTTCAGGCCGGCCTCGATCACCGACCAGCGCGAGCTGTCGATCATCACGGGCAGCCGGGCGATCTCGGGCTCGGTGGCGACGAGGTTCAGGAACGTGGTCATGGCCTGCTCGGAGTCGAGCATGCCCTCGTCCATGTTCACGTCGATCATGTTCGCGCCGCCGCGCACCTGCTCGAGGGCGACGTTTGCGGCCTGCGCGAAGTCGCCGGCGCGAATCAGCCGGCGGAACCGGGCGGACCCGGTGATGTTGGTACGCTCCCCGATCATCTGGAAGTTGCTGTCGGGGCGCAGCGTGAGCGGCTCCAGGCCTGAGTAGCGGGTGAGGCGGGGGGGCGCCTCCGGGCGCGGCCGCGGCGGCAGCCCCTCGACGGCGCGCGCGATAGCGGCGACGTGCTCCGGCGTCGTGCCGCAGCAGCCCCCCACCATGTTGACGAGCCCCTCGAGCGCGAACTCGCGGATGATGGCCGCCGTCTGCTCCGGCTGCTCGTCGTACTGCCCGAAGGCGTTGGGCAGACCCGCGTTGGGGTAGCAGCTGATGAACGTGTCGGCGATGCCGGCCAGCTCGACGAGGTAGGGCCGCATCTCGCGGGCGCCGAGCGCACAGTTGAGGCCCACCGCCAGCGGCGCGGCGTGGGCGACGGAGACCCAGAAAGCCTCGACCGTCTGACCCGAAAGGGTCCGGCCGCTGCGGTCGGTGATCGTGACCGACAGCATCAGGGGCACCCGCCGCCCCAGGGACTCGAAGACCTCCTCTGCCGCGACGACCGCCGCCTTGGCGTTGAGCGTGTCGAAGATGGTCTCGATCAGCAGGAGATCGCAGCCGCCCTCCAAGAGGCCCGCGATTTGCTCCGCGTACGCCTCGCGCACCTGGTCGAACGTCACGGCCCGACACGCGGGGTCGTTGACGTCGGGCGAGATGGAAAGCGTCCGGTTGGTGGGGCCGATCGAGCCGGCCACGAACCGCGGCTTGTCCGGCGTGCGCCGGGTCCACTCGCCGGCGGCGCGGCGCGCGAGCCGGGCCGCGGCGACGTTGATCTCCCTCACCGCCCCCTCGAGGCCGTAGTCCGCCTGCGCGATCGCCGTGGCCGTGAATGTGCTCGTCTCGATGACGTCGGCCCCGGCGCCGAGGTAGTCGCGGTGAATCCCGAGGATCACGTCCGGCCGGGTGAGCACCAGCAGGTCGTTGTTGCCCTTGAGGTCGCGGGGGTGCTGCCGGAAGCGCTCTCCCCGGAAGTCCGCCTCCTCCAGGCCCTGCCGTTGCACCATCGTCCCCATCGCGCCATCGAGCACGAGGATGCGCCGCGCGAGGAGGTGGGGGAGAGTGGTCATAAATGCAGAATGCTCAATGCAGAATGCAAGATGCTGAGTGCTGAATGCAGAGTGCCGAACGCCGAATGCAAGAACGCGGGATGTTCAACGGCTGACGACGGGAGGCGAACGCACGTTCGGCCCATGCATCGGCAGCATGTCCCGCGCCTCCGGCACCAGCACCTCCGGCACCAGCACCTCCGGCACCAGCACCCCCGGCACCAGCACCTCCGGCACCAGCACCCCCGGCACCAGCACCTCCGGCACCCTCAGCACCCCCAGCACCCTTAGCACGACAAGGATCAAACCATTGTACACTTAGCCCCCATGCCCATCCGCATTCTCATCACGGGCGGCACGTTCGACAAGGAATATGACGAAATCCAGGCGGGGCTCGTCTTCAAGGAATCACACGTCGCCGAGATGCTGAGGCTCGGGCGCTGCCGCGTGCCCGTTCAGATTCGCACCATCATGATGATCGACAGCCTCGACATGTCCGACGCGGACCGCGAGGCGATCGTCCAGAACTGCCGGCAGACTGACGAGACGAGGATCCTGATCACCCACGGCACCGACACGATGGTGGAAACGGCGAAGTTCCTCGCCGCGGCCGGGCTCGAGAAGACGATCGTCCTCACCGGGGCCATGGTTCCGTACGCCTTCGGCAGCTCGGACGGGATGTTCAACCTGGGCTCCGCGCTGTCGTTCGTCCAGACCCTGCCGCCCGGCGCCTACGTTGCCATGAACGGGCAGTGCTTCCGGTGGGACGAGGTGCGGAAGAACCGGCAGACGGGGTATTTCGAGAGGGTGGGCGCGTGACAGTGGGCACCACTTGGCCACGGACCATTTGGCGAGGTAGCCAATGGACAGTCGGCAAGTGGTCGGTTGTCAACTGACAGGGAGCGCGGTGCGGAGGGAGCGCGACCATGACGATTGAACAGGCCATCAAGACGGGGATCGAGTACGAGCTGCAGGTCCGGAAGGTCTACTCCGAGGCGGCGAAGAAGTTCAAGGACCCGGTGGCGCGCAAGATCTTCACGGTGCTGGCGGACGAGGAAGACCGCCACGTCTCGTACCTGGAGAGCCGGCTCGAGGAGTGGGAGAGAACCGGGGCCGTGACGGCCGCCACGCTCGAGACGGCCATTCCGTGTCAGGAGGCCATCGACGCGGCGATGGGCAAGCTGTCGAAGCGGATGGCGGAGCAGGATTTCGGCGTCGAGCTGGACATGCTGAAGAAGGCGCTGGCGCTGGAGATCGAGGCCACGAGGTTCTTCCAGCAGATGGTCTCGGAGCTGAAAGACGAGGAGCAGAAACTCTTCGCCCGGTTCGTCGAGATCGAGGCGGGCCACGAGGCGATCGTGCAGGCGGAGATCGACGCGCTCTCCGGCCTCGGGTTCTGGTTCGACTACCCGGAGTTCAAGCTGGAGGGGGCTTAGGGCACATCCCGGTTGAAGTGCGGCAGCACGTCCGGGATCGGGATGGCGATCTCCACGAAGCCCCCGAAGCGATCGCCCTCGAACCATGGTAGCTGGTGGATGATCTTCCGCCGGCCGTTCTTGGTGATCGTGTAGTGGTTCGCCTGCACGCCCGCGAACAGCTCGCGGGTGCGGGTGGCGGCGGGCTCCGGGTGGCAGTCGAAGACGCTCTGCCCGACCAGCGCCCCGCCGCCGTCGGCCGCGAACGTCTCGCGCGACCGCGCGTTCATCTCGACGATCCGCCCTTCCGCGTCCGTCACCGTGACGGCCACCGGCAGTCCTTCCACCCAGCTTGGTTCGCCCACGCCGCTCATAGGGACGCCTTTCTCCATTCTCTCCATTCTCCATTCTCAATTCGCGAGTCCCGCGCCGGCCGGCCGCCTTGCGAGCGGCCGGCCCGGCATGCCACTCTAGACCCCATGCCCGACACCGCCCCGAGCCTCCAGGAACGGTACGCGCCGCGGAGCATCTGCTTCGGCTGCGGCCCGGCAAACGCGCGCGGCCTCCGCATCCGCAGCTTCCCCGAGGGAGACGGCTTGCGGACCGAGTGGGTAGCCGAGCCTCATCACCAGGCCTTCGAGGGCACGGTCAACGGCGGCATCATCGGCAGCCTCTTCGATTGCCACTGCAACTGGACGGCCGCCTGGCACCTGATGAACGCGTCGGGCGCCAGCGAACTGCCGTCCACGGTGACCGCCGAATTCTCCGTCCGCTTCCGCCGGCCGACGCCCTCAAACCGGCCGCTCACCCTCCGTTCGCGGGTTGCGAGCGCCGAAGGCAACCGGGTGACGGTCGAAGCCACGCTCGAATGCGACGGCCTCGTGTGCGCCACCGGCGGCGGCACTTTCGTGGCCGTGAAACCCGACCACCCGGGGTACCACCGCTGGGGAGACTAGAACAGCTGCCAGCGGACAGTAGCCAGTGGACAGGGCATCACGCGAGTCACGCCACCGTGTGACAGCGTGATCTGCCGACCACTGACCACTGACCACCGGCCACTTCACTTCACGGTCGCCGAATACAACGCGTTGAACAGCAGCGGGAACGTCGCGTGCGTCTGCGCACGGTGCTGCGGGCGCAGGCCGAAGAGGATGATCCGGCCGGGGTTCAGATCCACCTGCACGACGGCGGCCCGCCCGGCCATCAACTCCTCGCCCTTGAGCCAGCCGGAGGCGAGGACCTCGGTGTTCGGGTAACGTGCCACCACCGTGGTCCGCTGCGAGGCGAAACCCTCGGTCAGCGCGAAGAAGGGGCTGTTGATGTAGAAGCCCCGCGTTTCGGCCGGGACGCCGAAGCCGATTGGGCTTGCCGCATCGACCTCTACCCGCACGATGGTGCCCGGCGCGAAGTGCTCGTCGCGCGTCAGGCCGCGCTTCAGGTTCTGCACGGGGACGGGCCATTTCTGGATCGCCAGCTCGCAGGCGTTGCCAAGCGTGACGAGCGTGCCGCCCTCCGCGAGGAACGCGCGCAGCGCGGCCAGGCCCTCGGTCCCGATGCCTCCCCGGTACTCCGGCCTGACCGACGCCCCGGCATTCCCCTCGAGGATGGACTGTGCCGGCTGATCCGCCAGCACCAGGACGTCGAAGCGCTCGCGCAGGTTACCTGCCTTGAGGTCGGCGTTGTGGAGGGTCTTCGGCGCGAACTCGTACCGTTCCAGCACGAAGCGGGTCCATCCCTCGTCCATGCTGGCCGTCCATGGCTGATACAACCCGACACGCGGCGCCTTGATCGCCACGCCGCGCCCGCTTTCCTTGGTGGAGACGGCCTGGAACTCGATCCCCAGCGACCGGGCCATCGCGTCGAGCCTGGCCCGCGCCACCCCGCCCACCACCACGCGCGCGGTACCTCCGTCACGCTCGAGCGTCACCGCCGCCCCGTCCTTCAGCAGCCGGTTGATCGCAATCGCATCGTCCGCCCCCCGGTAGTCGAACCGGTAGCGGGAACCCGTGCCCGAGACACTGCCGCGGGGAGCCGGGCACGACGAGAGTTTCTCGAGTTGCGCGGCGTCGGGTACACGCTGGTCGAGGAACACCGTGTCGACGCCCATCTGCAACCCCAGGCTCCAGGCGGTCACGTCGTAGGGCGGTTCCGGCGGTGCCGTCGGCGTGCGCCGCACCTCCGGATACGTCTGCTTTTCCAGCAAGTCCTTCGCGTAGCGCGCAAAGACCTGGTTCATCGGCACCACGAGCGTCCCCGCATCGTAGCGGGTCCCCTTGACCTCGAACGCTGCGCGGGCCTGCCATACCTCGACACCCGCGATCTGCAGCTTCTCCGCCAGGTGGCCCGCTGCGCGGGGGTCCTTCTGTGTTGCGACCGGGATGACGATGGCGGCGGGGAGGTTCTGCCCGGTGCCGTCCACCGTCAGGCGGTTGACTTCGTAAATCTGGCGGAGGAGCGCCTCGCGCTGGTCGGCGGCCGCTTCCAGGAGCCCCATGGTGGCGATCAGCTCGTAGTCCACGATGTCGCGGAGCGTCCACCGTCCGCCCATCCACGGCCTCGGGTACTCCGTTCGCGCCAGCACGTCGCGCGGAGCGGGCAGCGGTCCGGCGCCGGCGTCCGCTCCCCGGCGTCCCTGGCCTTCAGCGGGCGGCTGCGCCCCGGGCGTGGCCCGCTGCTGTTCCACGGGCGCTGCGACCCGGGCGCTCGCCACC
This sequence comes from uncultured Acidobacteriota bacterium, assembly GCA_963744445.1. Lineage (GTDB taxonomy): Bacteria > Acidobacteriota > Vicinamibacteria > Vicinamibacterales > Fen-181 > CAVUTP01. The sequence goes on along the minus strand of CAVUTP010000001.1, from coordinate 115,096 downwards.
TCCGTCAGCAGGCCGACCTGGTTGTGCCACCACCCGCTCCACGCCATCGCGCCTTGCCAGAAGTTGGTGTAGGTGGAGTTGTAGATGATGCCGTCCTTGCCGGCCGCCTCCAGGGCCGCCGCCTGAGCCTGCCCGAGGATCCCGTTCCAGCGGTAGATCAGCGGGTGGACGTTCGGGTTGATCGGGTCGGTGGCCGGCATCACGAAGATACGCGCGCCCGAGTTCCCCATCTGGTGCTCGTCGAGCCAGACGGCGGGGAACCAGTCCTGCCACAGCAGCCGCGCCGTCAGCTGGCTTTCCACCTGCGTAAACATGTACATGTCCCGGTTGTTGTCGTGGCCCACGTAGGGGTGATAGAGCCATGGCATCGGGCCGTTCGCGAATTCGGTCCCGAGGTTCTTGTTGAACCAGTCGGTGACCAGGATCTGCCCGTCGGGGTTCAGGCTGGGGACCAGCACGAGCACGACGCGGTCGAGGATCTTCCTCACGAGCGGGGAGTCCTCCGTGGCCAGCCGGTGGACGAGCTCGAGCACCATCTGTGACGACCCGATCTCGGTCGAGTGCATGTTGCAGGTGACTGCGACGACGGCCTTGCCGTCCCGGAAGATCTCGTCGCGTTCGGCGGGGGTCGGAGGTCCGCCCTGGAAGTAGAGCTTGTCGCTGGAGACCCTTGTAACGGTCGAGTTTTGCGTGAGTTTCCGGTGAGGCGACCTCGACCGCGATGAAACGCTCGCCGAGCGTGGTCTTCCCGAGGTCCCGCACCTTCACCCGGGGCGAAGCGGCCGCAATCATCTGCAGGTATTCGACAATCTTGTCCCACCGCGCGAGCTTGTTGTCGGCTCCGACCTGGTGGCCGAGAAACTTCTCGGGCGGGACCAGGGACGATTGGGCTGCCGCCGAGCCCATCGGTATGCCGCTGAGCAGGGTGAGCGACAGGAGAGTGGCGGCTGCGACGATCCGGCGCTGGCGCATGAAGCTTCCTTTCGGGGGGACCCGCCCGGCCGCGGGCGGCGCGGATATAGTAAACTACCTCGTTTCCAGCCTCCGCTCGGCTTTAAAGAGAGCGGAGGCTGTCCCGCCGTCGCTGGCAACGCCAGCGAAGGCGGACGCCGGGCTTCGGCTTGGCAAGCCCGCCGCGCTCTTGCGGCTGCCACTGACACATCTTCCCGGATTCACATCCCGGAGACAGGCGAGCCATGGGTCTCTTCGACAAGTTCCGCGCTCAGCCCCGCTGGAAGCACTCCAACCCGGCCACCCGCACCGCGGCGGTCGAGGAGCTGCCTCTCGATCAACAGGACATTCTCGTGGCCATCGCCCGCGAGGACCGGGACGCGGGGGTGCGGCTCGCCGCGCTGCGGAAGATCCTCTCGCCAACGGTGATCGCCGAGGTGGCGGCGCAGGACGCGGACCACCGCGTGCGCGAGGAAGCGGCGACGCTCCTCGTGGACCTCGCGATCGGGGCATTCGAGGCGACCGATCAGGGGGAGTGCCTGGCGGCGCTCGCGGGCTTGACGGACCTGAAGCAGGTGCTGACGGTCGCGCGGACGGCGTCGAGCGAGGTGGTCGCGCTCGCGGCGCTCGACCGCCTGCAGGATCCCGGCGCGCTCGGGTCGGTCGCCCGGCGGGCCAATCACGGCGGCGTACGGCTGGACGCGCTGTCGCGGCTCGACGACGCCCACGAACTGGCGGCGGTCGCGCTGCGCAGCGAGTTCAAGGACGTGACGGTCGCGGCCGTCGAACGACTGTCCGACCGGGCGGTGCTGGAGGACGTGGCGGGCCGCGCGAAGAACAAGTCGGCGGCCAAGCGAGCGCGCGCCCTGGTGCGTGCGATGGATGAAGCTGCGGCTGCCAAGGCGGCCGCGGAAGCCGCCGCCCTGGAGCCGATCCTCGCCGAGGAAGCGCGTCGCCGCGAGGCCGCGATCGCCGCCTGCCGGCGCCTCGAGCGACTGCCGTCCTCGGGTCTCGACGACGGGGAGGCCGTGCTCGCCGAGATCGACAGGGCCTGGGCGCAGTCCGGGGGCGCCGCGAACGAGGAGCTGGCCGCGCGGTTTGCCGTGGCGCGGCTGGCGGCCGAACAGGCCGTCGCGCGCCAGCAGGAGGAGCGCGCGGAGCGCACCCGCGCCCTCCAGGCCGTGGCCGAGGGGGTGTCGGCGCGGCGCGCGGTCTGCGAGCAGGTCGACGGGTTCGCGGGCGATCAGACGATGGCTCAGCTCGAGGAGTCGCGGGCGGCTTGGTCCGCGCTCCCTCCTCTCGAGGACGCGGCCGAGTCAGCGCGGTGGCAGCGCCGTTTCGACGACGCGTGCCGGGCGTGCGAAGCGCGGCACCGCGGGCTGACCCGCCAGCGCGAGAGCCGGGAACGGGCCGAGCAGATCTGCGGAGAAATCGAGCGTTTGGCCGGGAGCACCTCGTTCCCTCAAGCGCGGGGGGAGTGGCAGGCACTGCGCCGCGGCTGGAACCAGCTGACCGCGGGAGGGTTCGACGACCAGGTGCTTCACGGCCGCTTCACGCAGGCCGACGCCCGCCTGCAGCAGACGGAGACGGAAGCGCGGGAGCGGCGGGCCCGGGCACAGCAGGAGAACCTGGAGCGGCTCGAGAAGCTGTGCGGCGAGGTGGAGGCCCTGGCGGCGGCCGAGACGCTGACGCTCAAGGCCGGCGAGCGCGCGATTCGCGACATTCGTGCGGCGCTCGACGACAAGGCGCCCCTGCCCGGCCGCCAGGACGAGGACCGGATCGCCGCACGCCTCGAGACGGCGCTCGCCGCGCTCTCTCCCCGGATGAAGGAGCTCCGGGAGTTGGACGAGTGGCAGCGTTGGGCGAACGCCGGCATCCAGGAGGAGCTCTGCCAGAAGGTCGAGGCCCTGATGCAGGTGGAGGACCTCGCCGTTGCCGCAAAGCAGCTGCGCGAGCTGCAGGCGCAGTGGAAGCAGGTGGCGATCGCGCCGCGCGACCAGTCGCAGGTCCTGTGGAGCCGCTTCAAGGCCGCGGCCGATGCGGTGCGGGCCCGGTGTGACGTGTATTTCGCGCAGCAGGCCGAGCAGCAGGCCGCACACCAGGCGCGCAAGGAAGCACTGTGCCAGCAGGCGGAGGCGCTGTCGGGTTCGTCCGATTGGGTGAGGACCGCCGAGGCTATCAAGGCGCTGCAGGCCGAATGGAAGACTGTGGGCCCGGCGCCGCGAGCGCAGGAGAAGGCGCTGTGGGACCGCTTCCACGCCGCGTGCGACGCGTTCTTCACGAGGCGCCGGGAGGACCTCCAGGCGCGCAAGGCGCAGTGGGCCGGGAACCTCGCGCGCAAGGAGGCCCTGTGCGCGCAGGCCGAAGCGGTGGCCGAGACCACCGAGTGGCAGAAGGGCATCGACGAGATCAAGCGGCTGCAGGCGGAGTGGAAGGAGGTCGGCCCCGTCCGGAAGGCGAAGGCCGATGTCGTGTGGCAGCGCTTCCGCGCCGCATGCGACCGCTTCTTCGAGCGCTACCAGCAGCGGGACCAGGTGGCGACGGCCGGGGTGGTCGCCGAGGCCGACGCGGTGCTCGCCGAGCTCGACGCGCTCGTCCCGGCCGAGCCGGCCGAAGTCCCCGAAACCCCCGAATCGGTCGGCGCCAAGGTTGCGGCCCTGCGGCAGCGCTGGGCGGTGGTGATTGCCGCCCTCCCGCGCGACCGCGCGTTGAGGATGGGGGAGCGCTTCACCCGCGGCCTCGCGCGCGCCGTGGACGCCTGCCCCGCCGCGTTTGCCGGAACCGACCTCGACCCCGAGGCCGCCGTGCGCGCGATGGAGGAGTTGTGCGTCCAGGTCGAGCGCCTGATGGAGTCCGAGACCTCGGTTCCTGCAGAGGAGGAGGGGGGCAGCCCCGCGACTCTTCTCGCCAGGCAGCTGCGTGAGGCGCTCGCGACCAACACAATCGCGGGCCGGCCCGACGAGGGCAACAGGTGGAAGGCGGCCTCCGAACAGGTGCGCCAGGCGCAGGCGGCCTGGAAGCGGGTCGGGCCCGCGCCCGAAGCCGTGACGCGCGCCCTCAACGCGCGCTTCCAGCGCGCCTGCGCCCGCTTCGCCGAGCAGCGCGATCAGCACCGCGGGATCGGAGCCGGCCGCTGAAATGCAAAATGCAGAATGCAAAATGCGAAGTGCAGCGTCGGGGCCAGGGAGCGATTGACCACTTGTCAGGTGGTTCCTCGCTGACGGTCGGATGTCAGGTGAGCAAGGGAGCAACTGACCACTTGTCAAATGGCCAGTTGTCAAGTTGTCACCTGGCGCGTCGTCCCTGGATCCCGCGAAGCCTCCGCACCGCAAGGTAGACTCCGACGGCCACCAGCAACGAGGGCACCGTGCCCCCGATGCTGGTGGCGAGGTAGTACGTCGTCCCTCCCGCAGCCCATCCCGCCAGTCCTGGCGTGTCGAACCCGTTCCAGAAGCGACCGCCGCCCGGTCTCTGGTACAGCGAACGAACTTCAACCGGGTCCCGCACCAGGAAGAACCGTGCGACGAGGACACCGCCGACCGGAACGAGCAGCCCGCCCAGGACAACCATGAAGCTCGCGTAGCGGTCGAGCCATACCCCGGAGTAGAGGCCGAGGGCGGCGCCGAGGAGGCCTGTCGTCCAGACGGCCGCCTGGCCGCCGGTTCGAGGGGCCAGGCTGCGAATGGCCAGCGAGGACATGTAGATGTTGACGAAGTTCGTGGTCAGCGTGGCCGTCGCCATCAGGACGGCCCCGGATGCCCCGAGCCCCAGGGCCTGCAGCATCGCTCCTGGGTCGCTGCTTCTCGCCGCGCGCGCCGCGGCAAGACCGACGGGCATCAGCCACAGGCTGGTCAGCGCGAGGCCGAGGAACACGGCGCCGCCTGCCCGGCGTCGTGACGCCGTGTAGCGCGAATAGTCCGCGAACATCAGGATCCACGAGACCTGGTAGCCGGCGACCACATCGAGCCCGCCCGCCCAGGACATCGTCGCGGTCGTGGCCCCACCCAGTGTCGCAGGCGGCAACCGTAGCGCGGCGGCCGTCAGCACGACGCCGACGATCGCCAGGAGGGGGACCGCCAGGCGGTCGGCCCTTGCCACCAGCCGGGGCCCACCCGCCACGACGAGGGTGGAGAGCAGACCGAGTGCAGCCGCCCAGGGGCGCGCGGATGACGGCCCTCCCCAGACGTGCGCGCACGCCGAGGCGGCGATGACGTTGTTCACCGCTATCCACGCGAAGTTCGTGACGACGAGCAGCACCGCGACGAGCCCCGCACCGCGGTGCCCCAGCGCCGCCCGGGCGGCGATCATCGACGGCACACCGAGCATCGGGCCCACGCCGGCAAGCGCGGCGATCAAGGCGGAGCCGCCGAGGGTCCCGACTGCGATGAGTGCCAGCGCCTCGGCCGGTCTCAGGCCGCCCGCCAGGCTGGCGCCGGTCTGGAGCGTGGTGGCGACGATGTTGGCGCCCGCGAAGATCAGGAACACGTCGAAGGCGGGTTGCGTGCGGCGCTCGGGGGGGACCGGCGAGATGTCAACGGGGTCCATGGGAGTGGAAGCGCAGAGAGTGCAGAATCCAAAACGCAGAATGCAGAATGCAAAATGCCAAATGCAGGAGGCAGAGTGCACAAGGCAGGCTGCAGCCAGCAAACGGCAGGAGCGGGCATCACCTGGTCGCTGAATCCAGGAAGAGCTCTCCGGCAATGCCCGGGGCGCCCTCGTGGCGAAGGAGCCACTGCTTGCGATCCATGCCACCGCCGTAGCCCGTCAACGAACCGTTGGTGCCCACCACCCGGTGGCACGGCACGATGAGCGACACGGGGTTTGCCCCGACGGCCGCGCCCACCGCCCGCGCCGCGTCGGGACGGCGGAGCTCGCGCGCCACCCAGGCGTACGAGCGGCTCTCGCCCGCCGCTATCGTCCGAAGCAGGGCCCAGACCTCACGCTCGAACTCGGTTCCGACCAGGTGGAGCGGCACGGACTGCGGTGAATCGCGCCCGGTGCGGAAGTAGCTGTCCAGCCAGGAGCCCGTCAGCTCCGCGACCCGGGCCGCATTCGTCCCGGGCTTCACGTCCTCGACGACGTGACCGGGCAGCCATCGGCCAAGCCGCTTCCAGAGCCGAACCGAACGTTCGGGCCGGTCGAACTCGAGCCCGCACAGCCCCTCCGACGACACGACCGTCAGCATCGGGCCGAGAGGCGTCGGGAGGGAGGTTTTCGCCAGGGCGCAGTCCGCATTCTGCATTTTGCATTCTGCATTGTGCATTTCAACGGACCCCATCGATGTCGTCGCGGCCCGTCATCACGTTCCACGGGAGCAATTGGTACTGGCCGACGCGATGGATCGTGTAGGGATCGTTGTCGCGAATCGTGTCGAGGATGTCGGGGCACTGGTCGTCGGGAACGCGCAGCAGCAGGGCCCCGCCCGTCCGAGGGTCGAGGGGTCCCGAGCAGATGAGCAGCCCTTGTTTCTTGAGGCCCTGCAGGTACTCGCGGTGGGCCGGGTGATGTGCCAGCACTTCCTCGATCGGCCGGCGGTAACGGATGATGGCGAGAGCGTACATGCGCGGGATTCTACAACAGCTGGCAGCTGGCAGCCGACAGCTCGCCCGACAGCTCGTCCAGGCGGGGATTCGCGTGTCTTGACCACGAAGAACGGAAGGCACGAAGGCCACAAAGCCCTTTTGTCTTCGTGTTCTCTTGATCTTCGTGGTTTTGGTCGTCGCCGAGCGATGCGAGTAGTGGGACCAGACGCCTTCGGCTACCATCGAGGTAATGGCGCCGACGCTGTTCCTCTCGTTTGCGCACCCGGACGATGAGAGCTTCCTGGCCGGCGGGACCATTTGCCGGTACGCGGACGAAGGGGTCCGGGTCGTGCTCGCGTGCGCGACGCTGGGGGAATCCGGGAAGGCGGGCACGCCTCCGATTTGCCGGCCGGAGGAGCTGCCGGCCGTCCGCGAGCGCGAACTGCGCGAGGCATGCGGCCTGCTCGGGGTGAACGCCCTGCACCTGCTGGGGTATCGGGACCGCGAGCTGGCCTCGGCGCCGCCCGACGACATCCGCGCTCACCTCGTGCGGCTGATACGCGGCACGCGCCCCCTCGTCGTGCTCACGTTCGACCCGCAGGGTGCCAACCTGCATCCCGACCACATCGCCATTTCCCGGTTCACCTCGGATGCGGTGGCTGCCGCCGCGGATCCGCGATGGTTACCGGACGCCGGGCGGCCGCACGCGGTCTCGCGCCTCGTCTGGGTGCCGGGGCGCCACCCCTGGGAGTGGACGCGAGACGCGGATCCCGGTGCGCGGCCGGGCGTGGACTTCGCCATCGACGTTCGGCCGTGGCTCGAGCGGAAGGTGGCGGCGCTGCGGGCCCACCGGACGCAGGCGCACAGCCTCCAGCGAAACTTCTTCGGCCAGCCGGATACCGAGCGCCTGCTGGGCGCCGAGTTCTTCCGGCAAGGTTGGGGGCCGCCTTTCGAGGCGCGGCCGCTTCCGGACCTGTTCGCCGGCCTGCCATGACGCCGACCCATCGGGCTACCGTCGCCTTCGCGCGCGGCGGCCTGTTTGCAATCGTGGCCCTGCTGGCGTCGAGCCGGGTGGGGGGCTTTGCGCGGGACGTTCCGACGCTGGCTGGCGTGTTGGGCACCCTGCAGTTCCTACTGCCGCTGGCCGGGTTTGCCGTGGCCGGGGCGGTCGGCGGCGCGTCTCTCGACGCGGGCCGCCGGGTGGCGTCGGGGTTTGCCGCGGGCTGCTTTCTCGCGGGCGTCGTGCTGTCGGTCGCCTGGCCTCATCTCTCGGGGCTGACCGGCCATGAGCCCCTCCCGGCGGTGCTGTCCTTCGCCGTGGCCGCCTGGGCGGTCGCGTTCGGCGTCGCTGGCGCGATTGGCGGCGCATTCCTCGGGCGAGACCGGATCTGGCGCGTCGCAGCCGGCTTTGCCGGCGGCGGGGCCGTGGGCGCCGTGCTCCTCGTCATGCCCGTGTTGCTTGCGTCGGCGGGCTTGCGCGCCTGGCCGTCTACGGCGCAACTTGCCGTCACGGTCACCTCGTCGGTTGCCGGCCTGCTCGCGCCATTCGCCATCGGCGGGGCCGCGGCGGGGCGGGCGGTGGATGAGGGGGCCTGATATCATTCCCCGGATGAGTACCGGCGCTTCGACTTCCCGCATCGGTCCCGCGCTTCCGCGCAAGACCTTCCTCGCCAGGTTCCCCGACGGCCGCATTCTCGAGGCTCCGCCGAGCACGCCGATCGGAGAGGTGGTCAGGGCGGCGCTGGCCGAAACACCGGCGGTGGGCGGCAGGACGCTGGAGGAAGCGCCTCGGCCCCCGGTCGTGGCCGTCCTGATGAACGGCCGGCTGCGGGAGCTGACCACGCCCCTCACCGAGGACTGCCAGGTGGTGCCGGTGACGCCCGCCGACACGAACGGCGCGAGGATCTACCGGCGATCGCTCACGTTCCTGCTCACCGTCGCGGCGGCGGAAGTCTTCCCCGAGGCCGACGTCAGCGTCGAGCATTCCGCAACCACCGTGGGCGGCTACTTCTGCGAGGTGACCGGTCACGCGCCGTTCACGCAGCTCGAGCTCCGGCAGATCGAGGCGAGGATGCGCGAGATCGTCGAGGCCGACGAGCCCCTGGTGCGCAGCGTGGTGCCGCTCGCGGAGGCCGCGGCACTGTTCGCGGCGCGCGGCGAGCAGGAGACGGTCCGGCTTCTCGCGCACCGTCAGAAAGACACGCTCGTGCTCTACGCCCTGCGCGGCCGGCAGGACTACTTTCAGGGCTACATGGTGCCTTCAACCGGTTGCCTCGAGCACTTCGCGCTCCACGCCTTCCCCCCGGGGTTCCTGCTGCACTTCCCGAAGCAGGGGCGGCCGACCGAGCTTTCAGTCATCGACCCCGTACCCGAAGCTGTTCCAGGTGTACGAGGAGGCCGGGCACTGGCTCGATCGCCTGGGCATCCGCAGCGCCGGGGCCCTGAACGACGCGATCGCCGCGGGCCGGCTGCCCGAGGTCTCCCTCGTGGCCGAAGCGCTGCACGAGGCGCGCATCGCGCAGATTGCCGCCGACATCGTGGCGAAGGGTGACCGCGTCAAGGTGGTGCTGGTCGCCGGCCCCTCGTCCTCCGGCAAGACGACCTTCGCCAAGCGCCTGGCGGTGCAGCTCCTGGCGAACGGCCGGCGCCCGTTCCCGGTGGGGCTGGACGACTACTTCGTGGACCGCGACCGCACGCCGCGCGACGCCGCGGGCGGCTTCGACTACGAGTGCTTGCAGGCCGTCGACGTGGCGCTGTTCAACGACCACCTGTTGAGCCTCATGGCCTGCCGCCGCACATCGCTGCCCAAATACGTGTTCCAGACCGGCCGCCGCGGTGCCGGGCCCACCGTCACGCTCCGCCCCGACCACATCGTCATCGTGGAGGGCATCCACGGCCTGAACCCCGCGCTGGTGCCGGGGCTTCCCGGCGACTGCGTCTACCGGGTCTACGTATCCGCGCTCACGCAGCTCAACCTCGACCGGCAGAACCGCGTCAGCACGACGGACTGCCGTCTCGTGCGGCGGATCGTGCGCGACGCCGCCACACGCGGCTACGACGCGAGGCAGACGCTGGGGCGATGGGAGTCGGTGACACACGGCGAGAAGCTGCACATCTTCCCGTTCCAGGAGAATAGCGACGCCATCTTCAACTCGGCGCTCGTTCACGAGCTGGCCGTGCTGCGGCGGCTGGCCGAGCCCCTGCTGCTGCAAGTCCGACACGACACGCCCGAGTACGTCGAGGCGAACCGGCTGCTCTCGTTCCTCCAGTGGTTCCTGCCCGCGTCGCCCGATCCCGTGCCCGACAACTCGATCCTGCGGGAGTTCATCGGCGGGTCGATCCTGGAGAATTTCCACGTCTGGCTCGAGGCGCCGCCCGGACGCCCCGGTCTGCTAGCCACTTGAACCTGGGTCATCGCTCGACCATCGCGCACGGTCCGATTTCCGCGGGTGCACGCGTCACGATATCCGTGACTCGCACAGAGAGGAGCCCGTATGGCGGAGAGTTCCAGGCGCGAGGAAGCCCTCAGGACGCTGGCAGCCATGATCCAGGACATCCCTGTCGCGATGCTGACGACGACGGGAATGGGGCGGCTTCGCAGCCGGCCGATGGTGACGCAGCGGGTCCCCTTCGACGGGCACCTCTGGTTCCTGACCACCCGCGCGACGGGGATGACCGGGGAGATCCGCGACAGGCAGTCGGTGCACGTGACCTTCGTCTCGCCCGGCGACAGCCGCTACGTCTGGACCTCCGGCACGGCGACGCTGATTGACGACCGCGCGAAGGTGCAGGAACTGTGGCACCCCGGCTACCAGCCGTGGTGCCCTGGAGGCGCCGCCGATCCGTCCGTGACGCTCATCAAGGTGCGTGTGGAGGAAGCCGGCTACTGGGATCCTGCCACGTCGAGGATGCTGGTGCTCACCGGGTTCGTCGAGCCCAAGACGTTCCACGACGTCGAGCCGGGGATGGGGATCTAGCGCGATGACGGTCGGGTTCATCGGTCTCGGGGCGATGGGGCTGCCCATGGCGCGAAACCTCGCGCACGCCGGGCACGAGGTCACCGTGTACAACCGCACGCCCGGGCGCGCGGAGGCGCTGGCGGGCGAGGTGACGGTGGCCGCCTCGATCGCGGAAGCCGCGGCCGATGCCGAGGTCGTCGTCACGATGCTGTCCGACGACGACGCGGTGGAGTGCGTGGTGTTGGGCGCGCCAGCCGAGGGCGGGCAGGTGACCGACCATCTGGTCGCATCGCTCGGGTCGGGGGCCGTGCATGTCTCGATGAGCACCATCAGCCCCGCCCTCGCGCACCGCCTGGCCTACGCGCACGAGGCGGCCGGCCAGGGCTTCGTGTCCGCGCCGGTGTTCGGCCGGCCCGACGCGGCGGAGGCACGGAGGCTTGCGGTGGTGGCCGCCGGCTCGCCCGAGGCGATCGAGAAGGCCCGGCCCGTGCTCGAGGGGATGTCCGCGGTCATCCACGTCGTGGGCGTCCAGCCGTGGCTGGCGAACGTGGTGAAGCTTGCAGGCAACTTCATGCTGGCGTCGATGATAGAAGCGCTGGGCGAGGCGTTTGCGTTCGCGAGGAAAGCAGGCGTCGAGGCCGAGGCGCTCGTGCCCGTGATCGTCAAGGGCCTCCCGTGGTCGGCCATCGTGGAGGCCTACGGCGAGGCGGTCGCGGCTCAACGCTTCGAGCCCGCGGGGTTCCAGCTCCGGCTGGGCCTCAAGGACGTGCGGCTGGTGCTGGAGGCTGCCGACGCCGCCGCGGTGCCGATGCCGCTTGCCAGCCTGTTACGCGACCAGCTCATCGAAGCCACCGTGCGTGGCGACGGGGACCGGGACTGGTCGGCCCTTGCGCGCCTGGCCGCGCAGCGCGCGGGGCTTCCCGACAAGCCCGACCGCTAGACCACCGATGCCGTGATTTGAGCGAAGCCGATGACGTGGCAGCGCCCTTGTAGGAGTCCGGCGGCATGAACGCCGAGGAGAGGTACAACCACGAGCCCGGCTGGGCCGTGAGGAACCGCTGGAAGCTCGTCCTCGCGCTCGCCGCCGTGGCGGGGGGCGTCTGGTGGGGCCGGCGGGACCCGGGCCGGCGCATCACGGTTGAGCCTGTTAGCGAGCACTGGCTGGCCGAACATATGTTCGAGTCGGGTCAGCGACCCAACGAGTAGAGTGCCTTTTCACTGGTACGTTAAATGCGTCCCCGGCCCCACGGGGAGGCAGTCCATGACAGCCGGTTACACGTGTCGCGCGGCGCTTGCCGTCGTGCTCGCGGCGGCATTCGCGAGCCCGGCAGGGGCCCAGTACTTCGGGCGCAACAAGGTCCAGTACAAGACCTTCGACTTCCAGGTCCTCAGGACCGAGCACTTCGACATCTATTTCTACCCCGAGGAGCGGCTGGCGGTGCAGCAGGCCTCGCTGATGGCGGAGCGCTGGTACGCGAGGCTCTCGCGGGTGTTGGGCCACCAGATGGGCGACAGGCAGCCGTTGATCCTCTATGCCAGCCACCCCGAGTTCGAGCAGACCAACGCCATCCAGGGCGAGCTTGGCGAGGGCACGGGTGGCGTCACCGAGATGCTCAAGCGGCGGATCGTCCTGCCGCTCGGGATCTCGCTCGCCGAAAGCGACCACGTGATCGGCCACGAACTGGTTCACGCGTTCCAGTTCGACATCACCTCCAGCGGACAGCGGGGCGCGACGGCCGGTGCTCTTCGGCTCCCGCTGTGGTTCATCGAGGGCATGGCGGAGTACCTGTCCATCGGGCCGGTGGACCCGCACACGGCGATGTGGATGCGCGACGCCGCCTCGCAGGAGCAAATCCCAGCGGTGAAGGACCTCGACGATCCGCAGGTACTTCCCGTATCGCTGGGGCCAGGCGTTCTGGACCTACGTGACTGGCCGGTGGGGCGACCACGTGGTGGGCTCCATGCTCCGGACGGCGGCCGCGACGGGGGACGCCGAACTGGCGATCACCAGCGTTCTGGGTCTGTCGGGGGAAGAACTCTCGACCCAGTGGCACGACGCGCTGCGCCAACAGGCCGCGCTCGTCAGGCAGCAGACTCGGCCGCCGTCCGAGTTGGGGCGCGTCCTCCAGCGCGCCGAGAGTGACGTGCAGGGCCTCAACGTGGCGCCGGCTCTCAGCCCCGATGGCCGGCGACTGATGTTCCTCTCCCAGCGCGACCTGCTCTCGGTGGACCTGTACCTCGCGGATGCGGAGACCGGGAAGATCATCCGCAAGGTGACCAACACCGCGGTCGATCCCGCACTTCAACAGCATCCAGTTCATCGGCTCGGCCGGCGACTGGGCGCCCGACAACCGCCGCTTCGTCTTCGCCGTCGTGCGCGGCGGATCGCCGGGGCTGGCGATCTACGACGCGGGCCGGGACCGGATGGTGCGCGAGATCGAGTTCCGCGACATCGGGGAGATCTTCAACCCCTCGTGGTCGCCGGACGGCCGCAGAATCGCCTTCACGGGGCTGCAGGGCGGTCTCACCGACCTCTTCGTTCACGACCTCGAGGCCGGGACCACGAAGCGGCTGACGCAGGACGCGTTTGCCGACCTCTACCCGGAATGGTCGCCGGACGGCCGGCGGCTCGCGTTCGTGACGGACCGCTTCTCGACGCGCCTCGAGACCCTCCAGCTGGGGAACTACCAGATCGCCGTCGTCGATGCGGACGGAGGGAACATCCGCGTCGTCCCGGGCGCGTCGGCTGGGAAGAACATCAACCCGCAGTGGGCCGCGGACGGCTCGCTGTTCTTCGTTTCCGACCGCAACGGCATCAGCAACGTGTACCGGGCACCGGCGGACGGAGGCGAGGCACGGCAGGTCACGAACCTCGCTACGGGCGTGAGCGGGATCACGGCCACGAGCCCCGCCATCTCCTACGCGCCCGGCGCGCGGCGGCTCGCGGTGTCCGTCTACCAGGACGCGCGGCACAACCTGTACGCCATCGAGGAGGAACAGCGCCTGGCCGGCGACGTGCCGATCGCCCTCGCCAGCCTGCAGCCGGCCCGACTGCCGCCGCAGCGCCGCCTGTCGGATCAGCTCCCGGCCCTCCAGGCCAACCCCACGATTGGCCTGGGCGCCGCCCAGAACGCCAAAGAGGCGCCCTACCGTGCCGGGCTGACGCTCGACTTCGTCGGCCAGCCGTACCTCACCGCCGGCGCGAATCGCGTACGGCACCTTCGCCGGCGGGGGCATGTCGCTCTTCTGGAGCGACATGCTGGGCAACTACAACCTCGGGACGGCGTTCCAGGTGAACACTGGCTTCGGAGACGGCTTCGGCGACATCCTGAAGAGCACCGGGGCGCAGGTTGCCTTCCAGAACCTGAAGCACCGCTGGAACTACGGCCTCTCGGCCGGCCAGATGCCGTACCTGGCGGGCGGCTTCGCGACGGGCATCACCGAGGTCAACGGCGACGTCGTCGGCGTGCAGCAGCAAGTCATCCAGCGCCAGATCGAGCGGACCGTGTCGGGTGTGGTCGCCTACCCGTTCAGCCGGGTGCATCGCCTGGAGTTGTCCGGCGGCTTCACCAACATCTCGTTCGACAACCGCGTGGACTCCGTCTACTTCGACCTGCAGAGCGGGCGGGTGCTCGGGGAAGAGCGCGTCCAACTGCCGGCGCCCGGCGGTCTCAACCTCGGGCAGGCCACGGCGGCCCTGGTGTACGACAGCTCGATCTTCGGCGCCACGAGCCCCATCGCCGGGCAGGCCTACCGGCTGCAGGTGTCGCCCACCATCGGATCGATCCGCTTCAACAACGTCCTCGCGGACTTCCGGCGGTACCTCGTCCCGGCATCGTTCTACACGATTGCCGTGCGCGGCCTGCACTATGGCCGGTACGGCCCCGACTCGGAGGACCCGCGGCTGGTGCCGTTGTTCCTCGGCTATCCCGGGCTGGTGAGGGGCTACGACTTCAACTCGTTCGGAGCGGACGAGTGCACGCTGACGCAAGGGGGGGCCTGCCAGCAGTTCGACCGGCTGCTCGGAAGCCGCGTGTTGGTCGGCAACGTGGAGTTCAGGTTCCCGCTGCTGCGGCCTTTCGGGGTCGGCAGCGGCATGTATGGACCGGTTCCCATGGAGGTGGCGTTCTTCGGCGACATCGGCGTCGCCTGGAGTGCCGGGCAGCGCCCGGACTTCACTGGGCCCGACCGCCGGTCGGTTTCGAGCGCCGGCGTCTCGCTCCGCGCGAACCTCCTGGGCTTCGCGGTCGCGCAGTTCGACTTCGCGCGCCCGTTCCAGCGCCCGGGCAAGGGCTGGGTGTTCCAGTTCTGCCTGATGCCTGGGTTCTAGTGGCTGGTGGCAAGTGGCTAGTGGCTAGTGGATCACGCTGTCACGCGTGACGACTAGCCACGGACCACCAGCAACTAGCCACTATCCGGTCCACCTCGCCTCCGATCCCCACACCGAGTGCGGGATTGCGAAGACGACGAGGGTCACGAGGGCGGCCACCGTCACGGCCACGCGGGCGCGCCGCCCGCCCGCCACGCGCCAGGCGGCGAACGCCCAGGCCACAGCCGCGATGAGGGTCTTGTTGTCCGTGAGGTCCCAGCCCCACGGGACGCCCGTCCAGTACGCCCCAAAGGCGAGCTTCTGGACGATTGGCCCGAGAACCAGGCCGCCGCCGACGAGCAAGGCCACGGTCAGCCAGGTGGTGCGGCGCGTCTCACCGCCGAAGAGGGCCGCGAGCCCGGCCCGCGTCGAGAGCAGCATTCCGACGAACATGGCGAAGATGTGCGGGCCGAGGATCATGGACGGCACGTCGCCCTTGAATCGGGTGATCGTCGCCTGCTCGGGGAAGGCTGCCTGCTCGGCCCCCTTCGAGAGCTTCACGCGGTATTCCAGCTTCCCTGCAGGCGGCATCAGCGGCTCCGGCTCGGGGGGCAGCGCCGCTTCGAGCCGTCCCTCCACGCGGCGCATCGGCTGCGCCTGCCACGGATCGCTCGTGGGGTACCGGCGCCACTCCACGACGCCGGTGATCGCCGGGTTCGGCCGCGTCGATCGCGACGGGCTGGCGGCCGGTAATCGAGTGCGTCCGGGTGAGGCGCATCCGGATCTCCTCACCCGCCAGTTGCACGCCACCGCGGACCGGGTAGGTCGGACCCGTCATCCGCTGCCACGCGGCGGACGTGAGGGTGATGAGAATCGCGAGCGTCCATTGAATCCACGGTCGGCGCATCAAGACTCCATACGTGAGAAGTGGCCAGTGACCAGTGGCCAGTGGTCGGTAGATCACGTACGTCAGGCTGAAGCGTGACGCCGAGATCCACTGTCCACCGGCCACTGTCCACTGACCACTCGTCGAACCGCCAGCGTCAGTTCCTGGCGTTCTTCAGGGTCGCGAGCAGGAAGTCCCAGAACTTCTCGACGGTGTCGATGTAGATCTTCTCGTCGGGCGAGTGCACGCCCTCGAGCGTCGGCCCGAACGACACCATGTCCATGCCGGGGTACTTCTCGCCGATGATGCCGCACTCGAGGCCGGCGTGAACGGCCTTCACCTCCGGCTCGCGTCCGTACAAACCCTGGTAAGTGGACTTCGCCACGCGGAGGATCGGCGACGCCATGTTGGGCTTCCACCCGGGGTAGCCGTCCGAGCCGGTGACGGTGGCGCCACCGAGTTCGAAGACGGCGCGGACCATGTCTGCGGCCTCCTCGATCTCCGATGCAACCGAGCTGCGCTGACTGGTCTGCACGACGATCGCCTTCTTGCCCGTCTGGACGATCGCGAGGTTGGTGGAGGTTTCGACGAGGCCCGGGATGTCCGCGCTCATCTTCAGCACGCCGTGGGGCAGGCCGGCGAGCGTGAGCAGCATGCGCCGCTGCAGGCCGCGCTTCAGCACCTTGCCCTTGCGAACGCCCTTGGCGGCCTCGCAGGTGACCGCGAGGCCCGGGTCCACGCTGGCCAGTTCGCCCTTCGTGGCGGCGTTGAGCGCCTCCACCGCGGCAACCGCCGCGTCGGTCTTTGCCTTGGGGACGAAGACGAGCGCCTCCGCCTCGCGCGGGATCGCGTTGCGCTTGTTGCCGCCGTCGAGGCGAACCAGGCGGGCGCCGAGCGCCGACAGGTCGAGCAGGACGCGGTTGATGATCTTGAGAGCGTTGCCGCGGCCCTGGTGAATCTCCAGCCCGGAGTGCCCGCCCTTCAGGCCGGAGACCTTCACCAGCAGGGGAACGGTCCCCGCCGGGCTGTCTTCGACCTCGAGCGCCCACGTCCCCGTGCTGTCGCGACCGCCAGAGCATCCCACGTAGAGGGCTCCCTCTTCCTCCGAGTCGAGGTTCAGCAGGATCTTGCTCTGGAGGAACCCCGGCTGCAGGTTGTTGGCGCCCGTCAACCCCGTTTCCTCGTCCACGGTGAAGAGGAACTCGAGCGGCCCGTGCTGGAGCCGCTTGTCCTCCATGATGGCCAGGCTGGTCGCGACCGCGACCCCGTTGTCCGCGCCGAGCGTCGTGCCGTTCGCCATCATCACGTTGCCCTTTCGCACGAGCTCGATCGGGTCCTTCGTGAAGTCGTGGACCTTGTCCTTGTTCTTCTCGGGCACCATGTCCATGTGGCCCTGCAGGCACACCATGGGCAGGTGCTCGAGGCCCGCCGACGCCGGCTTGCGGGCGAGGACGTTGCCCGCCTGGTCCTGCGCGACCTCGAGCCCGAGGCGCCGCGACGTGTCGACCAGGTACCTGGCGATGGCCGCCTCGTTCTTCGACCCGCGCGGGATGGCGCTGATCTCGGCGAAGTACTTCCACAGCAACGCCGGCTTCAACCCCTTGATCGCATCGGACATTTCGGAACTCCTTGCAGAAAGGCCTCGGCTCTGGGCTCCAGGCTTCAGAAGGCCGCAGGCTTCAGGCTGCATGACGCCTTCTACAATCTCAATTCTGGATTCTCAATTCTCAATTCTTCTTCCGAGCCTTGACCGGCTCCGGCGCCTTCTCGATCAGTTTCACCAGGCCTGCCTTCTCCTGGGCCTGGAAGTATGACACCACATCCTCCAGCGGCAGGGGCTCGAACTCGCCCGAAAGGAAGTCGCGGATCGCGGCAATCGTCAGCTTCCTCGGCAGGACGGCGTTCAGCTCGGCCGTCATGTGCCCCGGGATCCGCCGGGCCGCAGCCTGCGCCGCCGCCCGCTCCGGTGAGAGTGGCGCGCCGCCAGCCGCGCCGCCGCCCCCGCCGAAGCCGCGGCCGCCGCCCGCGCCAGCCACGGGCTCGACAATCGTGCGGGCGGCGCGCTGTTCCATCTCCGTCGCCGCCGGTTCGACGAGGGCCAGTTTCCACTGCGCCGCCGCCAGCTTGAAGAACCCGGTGACCTCCCCCTGCAGGGCCGCCGCCCGCCCGTCGATCAGTGGCTCGAGTGTGGCCAGTTTCTTCGTGCCCTCGGCGGGAACGGGGAAGAGGACCGCGGCCGACCGAAGCGCCGCCTTCTCGATTTCAACCTGGTGGCGGACGGCGTTGCGGGCGTTCTTGTAGGCGTCCGCCAGCTGCCCGGCCTCGGTGACGTCGGCCAGGTACGCCAGCCCCTTACGCTGCGCCTGCCCGACACGTTCGGTGCCGCGGGCGAGCGTTTCCCCGGCAACCTTCATCGCCATCGCCTCGTCTGCCGTGGCCAGCACGGCCAGCGCGCCAAGGCCGACCACGCCCGCCCGCTTCAACTGCGTCGGGTCCAGCTTGTCGGGCGTGTCCTCCGACGAGTGGTAGAACGGATCGGGCCACGTGATGAACATGACCGAGGGGATTCCCTCGCGCATGTAGACGACGTGGTCGCTGGCCCCGTAGTGCTTCTCGACGATCGTGTAGAAGGGATCGCGGCTGCCCGTGGGGGCGACAACCGGGAGCGTGAAGGCGTACCCACCGGAGCGGTAGCGGACACGCTCGCGGTTCACGTTGGCGATCACCTCCATCACGTTCGCGGACAGGTCGTTGAGGAACGAGGGAAAGCTGTCGGGCGTCCGGTGCATCGTCCAGATGCTGCCGTGCCGGGCGAGCGCGAGGCCTTCCATGTCGAAGTTCAGGTCCGCGACGATCTTCTTCGTGAGGTCGGCGTGCTTCTGGAGCCAGGCGGAGGTGCCGCTGATTTCGGGTACCCAGAGGAAGTGAATGGTGCGCTTCGGCTTGGGCAGCTTGCCGTCGGCGACGAGCCGGATCAACGCGCGGCCCATCTCCAGCGTCATCGCGCAGCCCGAGGCGTCGTCGTTCGCGCCCTGCTTGAGGTAGCCCTCGTACAGGTGACCCGAGACGGCCAGTTCCTGGTCGCTGCTGCCGTCGCCGGGGATGACCGCGTGCACTGTCTCCATGCGCCCCGGGAAGGACTCTGCCTGCACGATCGAGCGGATCGTCAGCTTTTCGCCCTGTGCCAGGCGGCGCGCCAGGTCGCGGCCCGCTCTCGGCGAGAGCGACCAGCCGAAGCCGGGCGTCTTGCCCTGGGGCGCCGCGGCCGCCACGCTCTGCGACCCAATCTGGTCGATGTCGTCTTCGGGGTGGATCGGGTTGTAGCTGAGGACGCCGACTGCCCCGCGCTCGAAGACGGCCAGGCGCTGCAGTTGCTGCGAGGAGGCCCACCCGAGCACGACCTTGCCCTTCACGTCTTTCGCCGGCATAGTCCTCTGCGCGGCCGCCGGCCCCGACATCAACCAGCTCGGCCGTGACGTCGCCGCTTTCCGAGCCCGAGGCGACCGCCACCGCGACGTCCCGGAAGTCCGCGAGTTTGCGGGGCCCGGGCGTCATCAACCACAGCTCGGCCCGCGTGGCCTGCCAGAGGCGCTGCGGCGAGGGGAAGACCTCGATTTCAACGTTGCTGAAGCCGTATTCCCGGGCCAGACGCGCCATCACCTCGCTCTCGCGGAACCGGCCCTCGTACTCGGCGCGGGGGCGCACCCTTGGGTAGGGCACCACCTCGAGCACCGCCTGGAGGGCGCGCTCGCCGGAGACTTCGTTGATGATTGCGTGCATCTGGTCCCACGGGAGCACGAGGCGATCCTCACGCTCCTGGCCGGCCAGCGGCGACGCGATGCAGACGCACAACAGGATTCCCCACGACAGTCTTTTCATACTCTGAGTTCCGGGAAGAGAAACGCCATGAAGCGGCCGCGGACGAGCTTCAGCGGCAACCTGGAAGCGTAGGACAAAGGGGCCTACGCGCGCAAGCCGAGGTGCTGGGGTGAACTGCGCCTGCGGCACGTCCGGCACCGTACCCGTGGCACCGCTGGCACCCCGGCACCGCCGGCACTACACGGTATATAATCCGTCTTCGTTCGACCCACCACAGACGACCAGCCTTTTTGCCTGATGCGAGGGTGCTATGCCCGACGAATCGGATGACCAGTTGAAGCAGGGGACGGGGTTCACGAGGCGGGGCTTCATCGCCACGGTTGGCACCGGGGCCGTGGCGGCCGCGGCCACGGCGGCCGCCGGCGAGCCGAAGGCTCCAGGGGCGGAGCTCCCCGACGGCGCGGAGATGGTGCGCGTCGCGCTGGAGATCAACGGCCGCATCCACCGGCTGCTGGTGGAGCCGCGGTGGTCGCTCCTCTATGTGCTGCGCGAGCGCCTGGGGCTGACGGCGGCCAAGCTCGGGTGCGAACGCGGGGAGTGCGGCGTCTGCACGGTGCTGGTGGACGACAAGCCGCGCTACTCGTGCATGATGCTCGCCGTGGAGTCCGAGGGCCTGAAGATCACGACGCTCGAGGGCCTCATGAAAGGGGAGGAACTCGGCCCCGTCCAGAAGGCCTTCGTGGAGCAGGACGCCTTCCAGTGCGGCTACTGCACGCCGGGGCAGATCCTTGCGGTTGAGGGCCTGCTGCGGGCAAACCCCGCGCCCGGCATGGAGGAGATCCGGCAGGGCGTGAGCGGCAACCTGTGCCGCTGCGGCGCCTACGCCCACATCTTCAAAGCAGCGGAGCGCGCGGCCGAGCTGAAGAAGCTGGAAGGGGGCCGGGGATGAGCGCGGACGAACGCTACTACATCACCGACGTTCCCCCCGAAACGCCGGAGCCGCAGGGAGAGCCCGAACCTTGGACCGCCACCACCGTGGTGGGGAAGCGGTTGCCGAGGATCGACGCGTACGAGCGTGTGAGCGGAGCCGCCATCTACACGTCGGACGTCATCCTGCCCGGGATGCTCTACGCGGCCACGCTGAGAAGCCCGCACGCGCACGCGGTGGTGAAGCAGCTCGACACGAGCGCGGCCGAGAAGATGCCGGGCGTGGCCGCGATTCTCACGCCCACTTCACCGGGGGCGGACATCCCTTGGTACAACACGCGTTCCGGGCCCCTGAGCCGCCTGCTCGACACGACCTGCCGATACGAGGGCGACGAGATTGCGGTCGTGGCCGCTGAGACTCCCTACCAGGCATGGGACGCGGTCAGGGCACTGGCCGTGGAGTACCAGACGCTGCCTTTCGTGGCCGACGAGGAGGACGCTCTCAAAACCGAGGCGCCGCTCGTGCACAAGAGCGGGAACAAGGTCGCCGACCCAACGAGGTACTCCCGGGGCGACGTCGAGGCCGGCTTCAAGCAGGCCGACTTCGTCGTGGAGCAGACCTACCGGACCGGGTGCGAGATCCATTCGCCGACCGAGGCGCACGTGTCCGTCGCGAAGTGGGATGGCAGCCGCCTGACCGTGTGGGACTCGACGCAGGGCGTCTACGCCGTGCAGTCCGGCCTCGCGCAGGCGCTCAAGCTCCCGATTTCGCACGTCCGCGTCATCGGCCACTACATGGGCGGCGGGTTTGGCGCCAAGCTGGGCCTGAGCAAGCACACGGTGGCGGCGGCGCTGCTCGCGCGGATGACGGGCCGCCCGGTGAAGTACCACCTCGCGCGCGAGGAGGCCTTCCTGGCCGTCGGGAACCGCCCGGCCAACACGATGACGCTCAAGGCGGGCGTGAAGAAGGACGGCACGATCACCGCCATCCAGATGACGGTCATCGGCTCGGGCGGTGCGTACCCCGGCGGGGGCGTCGGATCCGTCGATTGGCTGGCCCGCGAGCTGTACACGTGCGCGAACGTGAAGACCGAGCTGCAGGACGTGTACATCAACGCCGGGCAGGCAAGGGCCTTCCGCGCGCCGGGTCATCCGCAGAGCGCGTGGGCGGTCGAGCAGATGATGGACCAGCTCGCGGAGAAGATCGGGATGGACCCGGTCGAGTTCCGCGTGCGGAACGCGCCGGCGGTCAGCCAGGCGCGCAACAACCAGCCCTACACGACAACCGGCCTCAAGGCCTGCCTCGAGGAAGGTGCGAAGAAGTTCGGGTGGGCCGAGGCGCGCGAGCGGCCCGTGGGCGATGGCCCGATTCGGCGAGGCGTCGGCGTGGCGGCGGGCCAGTGGCAGGGCGGCGCCGGCGGCCCCCCGGCCACGATCATCGTCAAGGTGTTCGCCGACGGCAGCGCGAACCTGAACATGGGCGCCGCCGACATCGGGACCGGCACCAAGACGGTCATGTCGATGGTCGTCAGCGAGGAGCTGGGCATTCCGCTCGAGAAGATCCAGGTGGAGTGGGCCGACACGGGGACGACGCAGTACGCGACGCCGAGCGGCGGGAGCAAGACCGTCCCGACCGAGTCGCCCGCCGTTCGGGGGGCCGCACTCGATGTCAAGCAGCAGCTCCTGGCACTGGGCGCCGAGCAGCTGAAGCTCACGCCCCAGGAGGTTGCGCTGCGCTCCGGCGAGATTGTCGCAACCGCCGATCCCACCAAGAAGGTGGCCCTGACGGCGCTCGACGCGCTGCGGCGCCGGGGACTGGTGGTGGGCGTCGGCTACCGCGGGCCGAATCCGGCCGGTGTCGTCATTTCGCCGTTCGGCGCGCACTTCGCCGAGGTCGAGGTGAACACCCGCACGGGCGAGGTGAAGATCCTGCGCCTCGTCGCCGCGCAGGACAGCGGCCGGCCCCTGAACGAGCTGACCTACGAGAACCAGGTACACGGCGGCCTGACGATGGGCGTCGGCCTGGCGATGACGGAGGCGAGAATCCTCGACCGCGGGCAGACCGGGAAGATGGTCAACCGCAACTGGCACGACTACAAGGTGCCCACCGCGCTGGACGTCCCCGCCGAGCAGGTCGTGGTCCCGGTGGACCTGCACGACTACAAGGCAAACTCCACCGCCGCCAAGGGCATCGGCGAGCCGGCCACCATTCCGACGGCGCCGGCAATTGCCAACGCCATCTACCACGCGTGCGGCGTGCGCACGCCCGAGGCGCCGGTCAACCCGACGCGTCTCGTCGCGCTGCTGAACGCGGCCAGGAAGAGAGGGTGAGCGATGGTGCACCGTTTCAAGCACCTCAAGGCGAAGTCGGTCGCCGACGCCGTCCGGCAGTTGGCGGCTCCGGGCGCCAGGGTTCATGCCGGGGGGACGGACCTCCTCGGCTGCCTGCGTGACGAGGTCTTCACCGCCGACACGGTCGTCAGCCTGTCCGGGCTGAAGGAGCTGAAGGGAATCTCCTCGCCGCCGGCCGGCGGTCTCCGCATCGGCGCGCTCAGCACCAACGCGGAGGTGGCCGCTTCGGCGGTCGTCAACGAGCGCTACAAGGGCCTGGCCCAGGCGGCGGCTGCCGTGGCCAGCCCGCAGCTGCGCAACCAGGGGACGATCGGCGGTAACATCTGCCAGAAACCGCGTTGCTGGTATTACCGCGGCGAGTTCGCCTGCGCCCGGAAGGGCGGCGACACCTGCTTCGCGGTCAGCGGGGAGAACCAGTACCACGCGATCCTGGGTGGCGAGGGCTGCTACTATGTCCACCCGTCCGACACCGCCCCGGCCCTCACGGCGCTCGGAGCCCGCGTGCGTATCGCGAGCGTGGGCGGCACCCGCCTGGTCCCAATCGCGGCGTTCTACCTGCCGCCATCCAAGAGCGTGACCCGCGAGACCGTGCTCGAGCGGAACGAGATCGTGACCGAGATCCTGCTGCCGCCCGCCGATCCGGGGCTTCGCAGCGCGTACCGGAAGGTGCGGGCGCGCGGTGCCTGGGACTTCGCGCTGGCGGGCATCGCGCTGGCCGTGGTTGTCGAGGGCGGGACGGTGAAGCGGGCGCGCATCGTGCTCTCGGGCGTCGCGCCGATGCCATGGCGGGCGGAGGCCGCAGAGCAGGCGATCACAGGCAAGACGCTGACGCCGGCCACCGTGGAGGCCGCCGCCGAGGCGGCCGTCAAGGACGCGCAGCCGCTCGAGAAGAATGCCTACAAGATCCCCCTGGTGAAGGGGGTCATCATCGAATCGCTGCTGGCCATGGCGTAGCGTTATGCACACCACGTCTCCCGAACTGTTGTCGGCTTCGATCGTGGCCGTGCGCGACTGCATGGGCGCCCGGACGGGTGAGCGCGTCCTCGTCGTCACCGACGCGCCGCTGCGGCCCATCGGCTACGCCCTGCAGCGCGCCTGCCTCGAGCTGGGCCTCGACGTGCTCCTCGTGGACATGCTGCCGCGCAAGAGCAACGGAGAGGAGCCGCCGCCGGAGGTGGCCGACCTCATGACGAAGGTGGACGTCGTGCTCTGCCCGACGTCCAAGTCACTGACGCACACCGACTCGCGGCGGGCCGCGAGCGCGAAGGGCGTCCGCGTGGCCACGCTGCCCGGCGTGACGGAGGAAATCATGGTCCGCTGCATGAACGCGGACTACCACGAGATCGCCGCGCGGACCTTTCGGCTCTGCGACCTGCTCGAGAAGACCGGCGTCGTGCGCGTGACCGCGCCCTCCGGCACCGACATCGTCATGCCGATCAAGGGCCGGCAGGCGCACGCCAGTTCCGGGCTGTTCCGCGAGAAGGGGCAGTGGGGCAACCTGCCGACCGGCGAGGCGTACCTCGCCCCGCTGGAAGGACAGTCGAACGGCGTCGTGGTGGTGGACGGGTCCATGGCCGGCGTCGGCATGGTCTCCACGCCCCTGCGCATCGAGGTCAAGGACGGCTACGCGACCGAGATCACGGGCGGCCCCGAGGCCAGGAAGCTCATCGACCTGCTCGAGCCGCACGGCAAGGACGCCCGGACCGTCGCGGAGTTCGGCATCGGCACCAACGACAAGGCCATCCTCACCGGGATCATCCTCGAGGACGAGAAGGTGATGGGAACCATCCACATCGCCTTCGGCGACAACAAGTCGATGGGGGGCAGCGTCCGCGTGGCCAGCCACCTCGACGGCCTCATCCGTCACCCGACGGTCTGGTTCGACCAGACCAAGGTGATGGAGCAGGGCACCCTGCTCGTCGGCTGACGCAGGTCAGGGCTCGGCCCCACATCGGACTGATTCGGGGCCAGGCCCCTTCTTGAGTGGTTTGGGGGCCAGGCCCCTTGTTCCCGGGACACCGGCGTGGACGACGAGACGACGCAACCTGGTGGGCTGGACGAGCTCGACGCGCTGATGGCCACGCCCGATCGCTGGCCGGCCATCCCCATCGAAACACTTCACCAGCTCGTCTACTACCAGTGCCTCTCCTACGGCATGGATCCGGACGACGACGCGGTGCCCGCGTTGACCGCGCTGTGCCGGGTGGCGGTGGAGCGGATGCACCCCGGCGCCAGGCAGCAGGTGGTGGCCCACCTGGCGCGCGCCGTGGAGCGAGTTCACCGGGAGCGGGACGTGCGTGAGGGCGCCGGCTGCACCAACGCGCTCCTCCCGTTCCTGGTGGGAGAGCCCGACCCGTCGGTCGTCGCGACCGCGGCGTTCGAAATGGCCACGCTGCTCCCGCTCGAAGACGACGACCCCCTCAGCGGCCCCCGATACGTGCGCTCGCTGGTGGAGGAGGTGAGCGAGGACGAGCCCCGCGCGGGCCTCATCGCCGCGCTGCTGCAGGTGGGGGACCGCCGGGTCGCGCCGCTGGTGGATGGCGCCTGGCGGGAACTGGGGTTCGAGGGGCGGCAGACGCTCGCCTTGCTGATCCTGGGATTCCGCGCGCTGCACGGTCTCACCGTGGACTTCCTGGTCTCGTGGCTCGAGGACGAGGCGCGCGATCCCGCCGCCCCTGGGTTTGGCATCGTCGCGGCGACGCTCGCCCGTGCCGGCCGGCACGCCTCCGAGCACGGGGTGGTCGAAGCGGCCCGGATCCTGCCGGTCACCGCGGCCAAGCCCGGGGAGGCGTACGCGACCTCGCTGGCGGTGACCCGTGAGGCCGTCGCCGGCAAGATTCGCCGCCGGCTCCTGGCCGTGGCGCGGCTGGAGCAGCCCCCGGAGCTGATGGCCCAGGTGTTGGAGGAGTGGGGACTCGCCGCGGGATGAAGAAGCGCTTCGCGCCGCTGCTCGTCGTCCTGGCAATTCCCGTCCTGGCCACGGCACTGGGCCTGCTCGCCCGCGCGCAGTGGGACACGCGATGGAGTACGGGCATCCGGCGCGACTTCGTGATGCACGGGCAGCGGGCCGATGCGAGGGTGATGCAGCGCTACTCGCTGGCGACGTTGTGCGGCGACGCCCGGACCGCCTCCCGCATTCCGCCCTGCCGGACCTACAACACGTTCTCCGGCGTGATCCTGATCTCCGGCGCGGCGGGCGGGGTCGGCTTGCTCCTGCTCGTCGGCATCCTTGCCTCGGGTGCGGCGGCGAGGCGAAGCCGAAAGGCCCTCGTCAAGGGCTTCCGGCCGGCGCTGTACGCGGTGACGGGCACGCTAATCCTGCTGCTCCTCGTCCACGCGTTGCTGGCACTCCAGATCGTGCGCCTGCTGTCGATCGTCGCAGGCGTGCGTCCCGGCGGGCTGCTGACGTTTCTCGGCGTGATTGCCTGCGGCCTCGTCATCGGCGCTTCGATGGTGGCCGCCCGGATGGCGCGCGCGGCGGGTGACACCCGGCGGCTGCTGGCGACCAGGCTTTCCGAACGCCTTTCGGCCGGGTGGCTCGCCGGTGCTCCAAACGCTGTCGTCGCCGGCCTGGTGCCGGAGGTGTTCGTGGCCTCGTCTGCCGCCGTCTCACTCGATGGCCCGCTGCCCGAGGCCAGCCTCCACGTGCCGCTGACGCTCGCCCGCATCCTCACGGTGCCGGAGTATCAGGCGCTGGTCCGGCGCGCGCAGTTCCGCATGCTGGAGGATGGCGGAGGGGTGGTCCGTCTGACCGAGACCTGGGCGGCGGTGAGCGCCGAACATGGAACGATTCGGCGGGCAGGAGGCATCCGGCTGGCCCTCGGTCTGCCGGTTCTCTCGGTGCTGACCCTGCTGTTCGACTCCTGCGCAGACGCCGTCGCCGCCCTGGAGCGGCAGCAGCAGCTCGCGGCCGATCGCGCGGCGGCGGAGGCGTGGGGCGCCCGCACCTGCGGGTCGGCGATTCTCAAGGCGGCCGCCTTCGCTCCCGCCTGGGTGGCCGCCGTGCGCGAGATGAGAGACGCGGTACGCGCCGGAAGCCAGTACCCCAACGCGTGCCTGCTGTTCGAGCAGATCGTGACTGCCAACGCCGACCCGGCACGCGTGGCCGCCGTCGTGCACCCCGCCGCCGTGACGCCCGCCACCGCGGTCCCGATGCGGCAACGGCTGGAGCGGCTCGGGCTGGTGCCAGAGGAGGTCGCTGCCGAGGCCCTGAACGTGCAGCCGGCCGAACCCGCGACCGCGCTGGCCGGAACCGACCTGACCCCCGTCGAGGAAAGACTCACCACGGTCGTGCACCTGCAGCTGCTGCACGCCGGGCAGGCGTAGCCCGGGCCCTCAAGAATGCAGAACTGCAGAATGCATGCTGCGAGGAACTCCTATGAAACCCCGGACCGTCCTGCTGCTGATCGCCCTTGGTGCTTCGGCTTCGCTGCGCATCGCCGGGCAGTCGCCCGCGGTGGCCGCCGATGCCGCTCGTCCGTCGTTCGCCGAACCCGCGCTGTCGCACGACGGCCGCGAGGTGGCGTTCGTCTCCGGCGGCGACGTGTGGACCGTCGCCGCTTCCGGCGGCGAGGCGCGCCTGCTGGTGTCGGGCCCCGCCACTGAATCACACCCCGTGTACTCACCCGACGGGCGGTCCCTGGCGTTCGTCTCGACACGAACCGGCGCGGGGGACATCTACCGCCTGGAGCTGGCGTCCGGCGAGGTTCGGCGCGTGACCTTCGACGATGGGCCGGAGTCGCTCGATGCGTGGTCCGCCGACGGGAAGTGGATCTACTTCACATCGTCGACCGGTGATGTCGCCGGGATGAACGACGTGTACCGCGTTGACGCCGAGGGCGGGACGCCGATGGCGGTCACCGCCGACCGCTACGTCTCGGAGTACTTCGCGGCGCCGTCACCCGACGGGAAGGCGGTGGCATTCACCGCTCGCGGCATCTCTTTCGGACAGTGGTGGCGGCGCGGGCGCAGCCACATCGACGAGGCGGAGATCTGGCTCTGGCGGGACGGCACGGGGGGCGGAACCCGTCCTACGAGCGAGTGACCGAAAGCGGCGCCAAGGAGGTGTGGCCGATGTGGTCCGGCGACGGCCGGACGCTGTTCTACGTGTCCGACCGGTCCGGCCACCAGAACCTCTGGGCGCATCCGCTCGGCGGCACGCCGCGTCCGCTCACGCGCTTCACCTCGGGGCGCGTGCTCTGGCCGTCGGCGTCTGGCGATGGCCACACCATCGTCTTCGAGCGCGACTTCTCGATTTGGACGCTCGACACCGCCTCGGGCAAGACCGCGGCGATCCCCGTGACGCGCCGCGGCGTGCCGACGGGGCCGGCAGTCGAGCACCTGGGCTCCGCGACCCAGATCCAGGAGCTCGCGCTCTCGCCCGACGGCAAGAAGGTCGCCTTCGTGGTGCACGGCGAGGTGTTTGCCGCCTCCGCGAAGGACGGCGGCGACGCCGCGCGCGTCACGCGTTCGGCCGGCAACGAGGCCCAGGTGATGTGGGCGCCCGACTCGCGCCGCGTGGCGTACGCCTCGGACCGCGACGGCGTGATTCACCTCTTCCTCTACGATTTCACCACGGGAGCCGAAACCCGGCTCACGCAGGGCGCGCGCGACGACGCATGGCCGCAGTTCTCGCCCGACGGCAAGCGCCTGGCGTTCCTGCGAGGCCAGGAGGAACTGCGGGTCCTGGAGATCGAGGCGGCCAGGAACGCCTGTTGGCCACGGGACATTTCGCCGACCGGCTGGCGAGCGGCCGTCCGGTGGCATGGTCGCCCGACGGGAAGTGGCTGGCCCTGTTCGCCCTCGGCACCAAGGGATTTCGTTACATCCGCACGTCGTTCCGGGCGACGGCGGCGAGCTGAAGCCCCTTGCCTTCCTTGCCAACTCGTTCGGTTCGAGCGTGTCGTGGAGCCCCGACGGGACGTACCTCCTGTTCGACACGGGCCAGCGGACCGAGCCGGGCCAGCTCGCGCGCATCGACCTCACGCTTCGCGTGCCCAAGCTGCGAGAGGACCAGTTCCGAGAGCTGTTCCAGGACGAGACCCCGAGGACGCAGACGCCCGGGTCGTCCAGGCACGCCGGCCGACCCTGCGAAGACGGCGCCACCCGCCGGCAGCACTGCCCGTGAAGACCGAGCCGGGCGGGGCGACACCCGTGGAGGCCAAGAAGCCCGCGGCCCCCGTCGAGATTGTCTTCGATCGAATTCGCCGCCGGCTGACGCAGGTCCCCGTGGGGGTAGATGTGGGACAGCACGCGGTCAGCCCCGACGGGAAATGGGTGCTGCTCACCGCGCAGGCCGCGGGCCAGACGAACCTCTACACCTACTCGCTCGACGAGCTTTCGCGCGAGCGGCCGGTGGCGCGGCAGCTGACCTCCACCGGCGGCGTCAAGTCGTTCGCGCAGTTCACGCCGGACTCCAAGGAGGTGTACTACCTCGAGGACGGGCGCATCCAGGTGGTCACCCTCGAGCGCCGCGAGCCTCGGCCCCTGGCGGTCAGCGCGGAGATGGACGTGGACTTCGCGGAAGAGAAGCTCGAGGTCTTCCAGCAGGCGTGGACCTACCAGCGCGACAGCTTCTTCGACCCGGCGTTCAACGGGGCCGACTGGAACGCCGTGCGGCAGCAGTACCTCCCGCACGCGCGCGGCGCAGCCACCTCGGACGAGCTCCGCCGGGTCATCTCGCTGATGGTCGGCGAACTGAATGCGTCGCACCTCGGCATCTCGGGCCCGGGTACGCCATCGCCAACGCACCGGCCGCCTGGGGCTGCGCTTCGACCGCGCCGAGTACGAGCAGCGCGGGGCGCTTCAAGATCACGGAGATCGTCCCGCTCGGTCCGCCGGCCGTCACGCGGCGGGTGAAGGCGGGCGAGTATCTGACGGCGGTCGACGGAACCGCGCTCGGCGCGGGAACGAACCTCGACGCCCTCCTCGACGCACAAGGTCGGGCGCCGGGTCGTGCTGACCGTTGCCGCGACGCCGGATGGGCAAGACACGCGGGAAGTCGTCGTGCGGCCGGCGAACCTGACGACCGAGAAGGGGCTGCTGTACCGCGACTGGGTCGAGGCCAACCGCGCGTACGTGGACAAGGCCAGCGGCGGCCGCCTCGGCTACGTCCACATGTTGGACATGGGCGCCCCGTCACTCGCACAGCTGTATGTGGACCTCGACGCCGAGAACCACGCGCGCGACGGCGTCGTCGTCGACATCCGCAACAACAACGGCGGCTTCGTCAACGTCTACGCGATCGACGTCTTTGCCCGCCGCGGCTACCTGACGATGAGGCAGCGGGGGCGACCGGCGGCTCCCGCCCGGCCGGTCCTGGGCCAGCGCGCGCTCGAGGCGCCCACCGTGCTCGTCACGAACCAGCACTCGCTCTCCGACGCCGAGGACTTCACCGAGGGATACCGGACGCTCGGACTCGGCAAGGTGGTGGGCGAGCCGACGGCGGGCTGGATCATCTACACGTGGAACGTCCAGGCTGATCGACGGGTCCAGCTTCCGGCTTCCGCGCACCCTCGTCACTCGCCAGCGACGGCTCGCCGATGGAGATGCACCCGAGGCCGGTGGACGTCCCGGTGACGCGGCCGATCGGGGAAGGCCTGTCCGGGCAAGGACAGCCAGCTGGACACGGCCGTGACAGAGCTCTTGAAGACCGCCAAGCCGAAGACGAATTGAGAATAGAGAAGTGTGAATTGAGAAGGCATCACGCTGTCCGGCCGTGACGGTGTGACGCCTTCTCCATTCTCCATTCTCAATTCTCCATTCTCCGCCGTTATACTGTCTGGATGCCTTTGACGCGAAAGACCGCTCCTGCGGTCGCCAACCCGCTTCGGCGCAACGTCGCCATCATCGCGCACGTCGACCACGGCAAGACCACGCTCGTGGACGGGCTGCTCCGCCAGAGCGGCGTGTTCCGCGCGAACGAGCGGGTCGCCGAGCGGGTGATGGACAACACCGACCTCGAGCGGGAGCGCGGGATCACGATCCTCGCCAAGAACACCGCCGTCCACTACCACGACTTCCTCATCAACATCGTCGACACGCCGGGGCACGCCGACTTCGGCGGCGAGGTCGAGCGGACGCTGTCGATGGTGGACGGCGTGCTGCTGCTGGTGGACGCGTCGGAGGGGCCGCTGCCGCAGACGCGGTTCGTCCTGCGCAAGGCGCTCGAGCGCCGCCTGCCGCCGATCGTCGTCATCAACAAGATCGACCGCCACGACGCGCGGGCCCAGGAGGTGCTGAACGAGGTCTACGACCTGTTCATCGATCTCGACGCCACCGAGGAGCAGCTCGAGTTCCCCGTGCTCTACACGAACGCGCGCGCCGGGACGGCGAGCGACGATCGTCGACGCGCAGGGGCCCGACCTCCGGCCGCTCTTCGACGCGATCGTCCAGCACGTGCCGCCGCCGCGCGGCGACCCCGACGCGCCGCTGCAGATGCTCGTCGCCAACCTCGACTCGAGCGACTACCTGGGGCGCATCGCGATCGGCCGCGTGTTCAACGGCCGCGTGCGGATCGGCGACCGCGTCGCGGTGTGCAAGCTCGAGGGCCACGTCCAGGAGACGAAGGTCACCAAGCTGTTCGCCTTCGACGGCCTCAAGCGCGTGGACATCGACGAAGCGGCGGCCGGCGACATCATCTGCCTCGCCGGGCATCGACGACATCACGATCGGCGAGACGATTGCCGACCCGGAGCAGCGGGTAGCCGATCCCGCCGATCGCGATCGACGAGCCGACGGTCTCGATGATCTTCGGCGTCAACACCTCGCCGATGGCCGGCCGCGACGGGCAGTACGTCACGTCGCGCAACATCCGCGACCGGCTCGCGAAGGAACTGCTCGGCAACGTGTCGATCCGGGTCGAGGACACCGACTCGCCCGAGCAGATGAAGGTGGTCGGCCGCGGCGAGCTGCAGCTGTCCATCCTCATCGAGATGATGCGCCGCGAGGGGTTCGAGCTGCAGGTGTCGCGGCCGGAGATCGTCACCCGGGAGATCGACGGCCGGACGCATGGAGCCGGTCGAGGAACTGGTGATCGACGTGCCGGAGGAGTTCCAGGGCGTCGTGATCGCGCAGGTCGGCACCCGCAAGGGCACGATGACGAACATGGTCAACAACGGCAGCGGCCGCGTGCGCCTCGAGTTCCGGATCCCGACGCGCGGGCTGATCGGCTTCCGGTCGCAGTTCCTCACCGACACGAAGGGCACCGGGATCATGAACCACCTGTTCGCCGGCTGGGAGCCGTGGCACGGGCCGATCGCGGCGCGG
Source organism: uncultured Acidobacteriota bacterium (assembly GCA_963744445.1). Classification (GTDB taxonomy): domain Bacteria; phylum Acidobacteriota; class Vicinamibacteria; order Vicinamibacterales; family Fen-181; genus CAVUTP01. The sequence goes on along the minus strand of CAVUTP010000001.1, from coordinate 83,104 downwards.
GCCACCGGCGCGCTGGTGGCCGACCGCGCCGGCGTGGCGACGGCCTACGCGATCTACAACCTGCAGGAGCGCGGCGAGATCTTCATCGAGCCCGGCACCGCCGTCTACGAGGGGATGATCATCGGCGAGAACGCGCGGAGCAACGACATGGACGTCAACGTCACGAAGGAGAAGAAGCAGACGAACATGCGCGCGTCCACCGCCGACGAGGCGATCCGCCTGATCCCGCCGCGCGTGCTCGGCCTCGAGCAGGCGATCGAGTTCATCAACGACGACGAGCTCGTCGAGGTGACGCCGGGCCAGCATCCGGCTGCGGAAGAGGATCCTGGCGGCGAACATGCGGCCGAAGAGAAGTGAGAATTGACGACCGGACACCGGCCACTTGCCACTACACGGCCTGCCTGGCCGCCACAATCACCAGGTCACTGGAGTCGCTGGCCGAGTAAGGCGCCTCTCCCACCGTCCCGTATAGCGTCCGCTCCCTGAAGCCCGCGTCGTCGAGCAGTGCCTCGAGTTCCGGGCGGCGCCAGCCGCGGAGCGGGACGTTGCGGGACGACACGACCTCCAGGGGCGGATCTCCGCCAGGCCGGTAGCGCAAGGTGCAGGGCGAGAACACCACGCGGCCGTCCTCGTGCGGCGTCATCAGCCGCAGGAAGACGATCTCCTCGCCGGGCCGATCCCCCGCCCGGAAGTTGAGCGGCAGAAACCGCTGCCCCGTCCCGAGAATCCGCTCGTAGTTCAGGATCTGGATCAGGAACGGCGCGCCCGGCCGCAGCCGGGAGGCGAGGCCGGCCAGCAGCCGTTGCAGGGACGCGGGTGTCTCGAGGTGAGGCAGGGTGTTCCCCAGGCAGAGGGCCCCGTCGAACATCCCGTCCGCCACCCGCTCGACATCCGCGATGTCGCCCTCCACGAAGCGCAGGTTGCCGGGGACCGGCGCTTCGGTCGCCTTCTCCAGCATGCTCGGCGAGGCGTCGATCCCGAGGACGTCGAAGCCGTGTGACGCCAGAAAGCGGCTGTGTTCGCCGGTGCCGCAGCCCAGGTCGAGGATCCGGCCGCCCGCGCTGAAGACCCGCCTCAAGAACGGCCACTCCCGCTCGATGCGTTCGGGCCAGGCGACCAGGCGCCGGTAGTCCACGCGCGAGTAAAGGTCGTCACGCTGCTTCTCGCCCGGCCGTCCCGTGTTGTCGCTCACGTTGGCATCCCCCTCGAAAAACGGCCACTCCGTCATTGCCCGCGCGCAATGAGCGGCCCGCATCCATTCTCCGCCAACCGGCGCAGATTTGGATCGCGGCAACAAATTCGTAAGGGAAGGACCGCGTGCCACGATCAAGTCGCTGAAATACGGACACTAATCGGGGAAGTACCGCCGGGCATGGTTGTTGCGCCAGGCCGAGCCGTCTGGTCTCGCCGATTCGGCCGCGGCGACCGTTCCTCGCGAGGTGCTCGACCGTGAAGAGACAGGTCCTTCCCCTTCTGGCCCTCCTCGCCCTCGGGATCGCTTCCGCCGTCCCCGCCCAGGCGCAGACGACGGTCGTGAACCCCCGGATCGTGGAGTTCGACCCGTCGGCGGATCACACGGTGGTCGGAACCGACGGACAGCCGCTCGTGCAGCGATACGAGCTGCGCATCTTCACTCTGGGGAACCCGCAGCCTTACGCGACGACGGACCTGGGCAAGCCCACGCCGGAGGCCGATGGCAAGATCCGGGTGGACTTCACGACGCGGGTTTCTCCCTGGCCGCCCGACGGCAACTACGAGGCGCGCGTGGCGGCCGTCGGTCCCTCGGGTCTCGGCGTCAGCGATCCCTCGAACGCCTTTGCGCTCGTCAGCTCGCCGCTCCCGACCTGCACGTACACGTTGTCTTCGCAGAACCTGTCGCTGGGGGCAGCCTCGGGAACCTCGTCGATGACGGTCACTACCGGGAGCACGTGCGCCTGGACGGCGACCAGCAATGCGACGTGGGTCTCCCCGGCGACGGCGTCCGGCACCGGCACGGCCACCCTGTCCATCATCGTCGCGGCCAACACGGCCAGCACCGCGCGGACTGCCACGCTCACCATTGGCGGCCAGACGCTGACCGTGATCCAGGCGGGCGCCGCGTGCGCCTTCTCGGCATCGCCCGCTAGCGTGCCAATCGGGGCGTCGGGCGGGTCGAGCAGCGTGAACGTCACGGCCGGGAGCGGGTGCTCGTGGACGGCGTCGAGCAGCGTCTCCTGGGCCAGCGTGAGCCCGGCGTCGGGTACCGGGTCAGGCCCGGTGACGATCACCGTCGCCGCGAACTCCGACTCGGCGAACCGCACCACCGCGCTCACCGTTGCCGGCCAGCCGGTGACGGTCAGCCAAGCGGCCCTGGTGCCGTGCGTCTACTCCGCCTCGCCGTCCAGCGTGGCGATTGGCCCGTCGGGGGGCGCGGGCACCGTCAACGTCACGGCCGGGAGCGGCTGCGGGTGGACAGCCACGAGCGAAGACGTTTGGGCCAGCGTCAGCCCCGCCTCCGGCAACGGGCCCGGGCCCGCGACGATCACCGTCGCGCCCAACACCTCCACGTCCCCGCGTAGCACCACGGTCTTCGTTGCGCGCCAGGCGATCAACGTGACCCAGGCGGCCGCCTCCTGCACGTTCTCCCTCTCGGCCACGGGCGGTTCCGTCCAGGCCTCGGGCGGCGGCGGGTCGGTGACCGTGTCGGCCGGCTCCGGCTGCGGTTGGACGGCTTCGAGCGGCGCCTCGTGGGTGACCGTCTCGCCGTCAGCCGGGACGGCGGCGGGAACGGTGACGTTCAGCGCGGGACCGAATACCGGCGGTGTCCGGAGCGCGACGCTGACGATTGCCGGCCGTCCCTACACCGTCACGCAGGCGGGCATCCCGTGCAGCACCACGATCGCGCCAACGGCCATCCCTGCGTCGGGATACAGCCAGGCGATCAGCATCACCGTGACCAGCGCGACCGGGTGCGCCTGGACGGCCTCTACCCCGAACGGAACCTGGATCAGCCTGGCGACGACGAGCGGGACGGGGAACGGCGCCGTGTCCGCCACGTTGAACCGCAACAGCACAAAGGCGGTTCGAACGGGCACGATCGTCGTCGGGGGCCAGACCTGCACGATTACGCAGGTGACGCCGCCCGCACCGTCGCAGCCGAAAAGGCCCCATGTCAAGTGAACGGACTCACGAGGGCCCGTGACAACAGGTCAGGTGAACGCGCTGGACGCCGGCCGTCCGGCGCTGATACCCTTCCGCGCATGACCGGCAACAGCGAACGGCGATCGGCTCCGAGGATTGCGTTCTTCACGGAGGCCTTGCTCGAGGGGATCGACGTGAGCCGGGCGGATGTCCGGATTACCGAGATCTCCCCGGGTGGGGCTTTCGTGGACACGCGGACCGTCCTCCCGGCCGGAACCATCACCCACCTGCTCTTCACCCTGGGGGACCGGCAGCTGCGGGTCAAGGCGCAGGTGCGCTATGCCATCCCGTCGATCGGGATGGGCCTGGCCTTCACGGAACTCTCGGCCGCGGATCGGCAGCTGCTCGCTGAATTCGTGGGAGTGCGGTGAGGGAAAGATAGCCGTCAGCGGGCAGCCGGCAGCTTGCAGCAGGTCACGCGTGATCCGCCGCCGGCTGCCAGCCGCCAGCTGCTGGCTGACTAGTGGCCGTTACTGCCCAATCCCGAGCAGCTCGACCTCGAAGGTGAGCTCCGCGCCGGGCGGGATGACACCTCCCGCCCCGCGGTCCCCGTATCCCAGCTGAGCGGGGATGATCAGCTTTCGCTTGCCGCCCACCTTCATGCCCGCCACGCCTTCGTCCCAGCCCTTGATGACGCGGCCGGCGCCCAGCTCGAACTCGAACGGCTTGCCCCGATCCACCGACGAATCGAACTTGAGTCCGTCCTTGAGCCACCCCGTGTAGTGCACGCGAACGGTCTGGCCCTTCTTGGCCTCGTCGCCGGTGCCAACGACCATGTCGACGTACTTGAGTCCAGACGTGGTGGTGATCACCTTTTCGTCCACTTTGCCTCCCGTGCCAGGTGCCTGGCTGGCGCCAGCCACGGCGACCGCCACGAGCACTGCAACGACTGTCAGCCACTGCTTCATCAAAACTCTCCTTTGACCATTCATGCTACCTGAACGGGGTTGAGAGTTGAGAGTCAGAAGTTCAGGGTGACACTCTTGACCCTCAACCCTCAACCCGGGTCCCCGTCCCTCGTGGCCCACTCCAGCAGGAAGAGGTGCGACCGATAGACCTGGCCGGTCGCGCGCGTGAGCCCGATCTCGCAGGTGCGGCTGCTCGAGTAGTGTCCGGCGGCGCCGGCGGCGAGGGCCTGCGGGGCTTCCCGGCTGGTTGCCGAGGCCGTCAGCTCGGGCACGAGCCACCCACGGTCGCCGGCGAAGCCGCAACACCCGGCGTCGAGCGGGACCACCACCTCCCCGGCACAGGCTCGCGCCACGCGTTCGAGGAGCGGCGTCAGGTTCATCTTCACCAGCGAGCACACGGGGTGGAGAACGACGCGGGACTCCTGTCGCCGGACCGCGAGCCGCGGGAGCAGGCGCTCGGACGCGTACTCCACGGCATCCAGGATCGTGAGGCTATCGAAGCGGCGCTGGTTCTCGGGGGTCAGGACCGCGCGGGCGGTCCTCAGGCCGTAGGTGCAGGGGCTGGTGTCGACGACGATCGGGAGCCGGCCCTCCCTGGACCAGCGCCACAGGGAAGACACCGTCTGGTTCACGGCCGCCCGATGCGCCTCGCCATAGCCCTTGGAGGAGAACGGCACGCCGCAGCAGTGACCGCCCGCGTCGGGGGGCACCAGCAACCGCTCGCCCGCGCGGTCGGCAAGGCGGGTCATGACGTCGGCAAGGCCGGGAGCCGATGGCTCGCCGGGGAGCGAGCCGAGTGTCCGGGACAGGCAGGACGGGAAGTAGACGGCGGTGGCATCCGCCGGCTGACGGCTCACGATCGGCCTGGCCGCCCGAGGCATCGGCGGGAGCCACATCGGGGTTCCGAGCCCAACGGCCCGCGGCAGCCTGGTGAACGCGGCGAGCAGCCCCCCGGCCCCGGCACGGTCCACCAGGCCGGCTGCGCGCAGACCGCCGCGCAGCGCCGCCTCGACCAGCCGCATGTGACCCGCAATCCAGCGGCTGACGGCCCCTGCGAGGGCGCCGTGCCGCGATGCCCGCAGCTTCTTGGTGAGCTGCCCCGTGTCGATGCTCACCGGGCACGCGGTCGCGCAGAGGCCGTCCACCGCGCAGGTGTCGAGTGCCGCGTACGGGAAGTCCACCTCGATGGCTGCTCGCGCGTGAGCATTCCCGTCGCCCGAGAGCCTTCCAATCTCGCGCCGTGCGACGATCCGCTGCCGCGGGGTGAGCGTGAGGTCGCGGCTCGGGCAGCGCGGCTCGCAGTAGCCGCACTCCATGCACGCGTCCACTTCGGCCTCCACCTCCGGGAGCGCCTTCAGGTGGCGCAGGTGTTCCTCGGGATCCCCGCTGATGAGGACGCCGGGGTTGAGCAGCGCGTCCGGGTCTGCCAGTGCCTTGACGCGGCGCATCAGGACGTAGGCGTCGCGGCCCCACTCCGCCTCCACGAAGGGGGCCATGTTGCGGCCCGTGCCGTGCTCGGCCTTCAGCGCGCCGTCGTACTTGACGGTCACCAGACGGACCACGTCCTCCATGAACCGGGCGTACCGGGCGATCGCCTCCGGGGTGTTGAACGACTGGGACAGGACGAAGTGCAGGTTCCCCTCGCGCGCGTGCCCGAAGATGATCGCGTCAGGGTAGCCGTGCGCGGCGAACAGCGCCTGGAGGTCGGTCACCGCCTCGGCCAGCCGTTCGACGGGGAAGGCGACGTCCTCGATGAGCACGGCCGTTCCGCGCGCGCGCGCCGCGCCGACCGACGGGAACATGCCCTGGCGCACCTTCCAGAGCGCCGCGCGCTCCACGGGGTCGTGAGTGAAGGCCGCGGGGAGCAGCAGCCGCAGGCGCTGCACGGCTGCGTGCGCCGCGAGTTCGATCGCGTGACGGTCGGCTTCGTCACGTCCCTGGAACTCGACGAGCAAGCCCGCCGCGCCCCCGGGAAGCGTGCGGAGCGCGTCGGGGACCCCGGGCTGCGTCTGCACCGACCGGATGGCGGCCCGGTCCATCACCTCGATCGCCGCGGCCCGCGCATCCCGCAGCGGCATGATCGCCGCGCACGCTGCCTGGATGTCCTCGAAGAGGAGAAGCCCGGTGTACTTCAGCGGCAAGTCCGGCACCGTGTGGAGAACCGCGCCCGCGATGAAGGCGAGCGTCCCCTCGGAGCCAATGAGCAGGTGGCGGAGGATCTCCACGGGGCGTTCGAAGTCCACGAGCGCGTTGAGCGAGTACCCCGTCGTGTTCTTCATCCGGTACTTGGATCGGACGCGCGCCAGCAGTGCGCCGTTGCCGAGCAGCTCGGCTCGCAGGGCGAGGAGTCCCTCGTGCAGGCCCGGCTCCAGTCTCCGGAGTTTCTCATCGGCGTCCGCGTCGGCGGTGTCGATGACCACGCCCGAGGGCAGCGCGAACACCAGCGACTCCAGCGTGTGATAGGCGTTCTGGGCGACGCCGCAGCACATGCCGCTCGAGTTGTTGGCCAGGATGCCGCCCATCATGCAGGCCTGCAGGGACGCCGGGTCGGGCCCGAGCTTGGCGCCCCAGGGCGCCAGCCGTGCGTTGACGGCCGCGCCCACCACGCCTGGCTCCACGCGGACGCGGCGGCCGTCGTCGAGCACCTCCACCTGCCGCCAGCCGTGCGACAAGTCCACCAGCAGGCCCGTTGTGACCGCCTGGCCGGACAGGCTCGTCCCGGCGGCGCGGAAGGCGAGCGGGACATGGTGCTGCCGGGCGACGTCGAAGAGGCCGGTGACCTGCGCAACCGTCGACGGCCGCACGACCGCCCGCGGCACGATTCGATAGACGCTCGCGTCGCAGGCGTAAACCGCGAGGTCGATCGGGCGGGACAGGACGTTCTCCGCGCCCACCACCCGCGCGAGCGCGGCCGAAAGGGAAGGGGTGTTGCCGGGCACGGGGAAAGTATACCCGGCAGCAGGCGGCGATTCGGGAATGGTGAATTGAGAACGAAGCAGGTATCATGCGGCCGCTCTTCCGTGACACCCGGCATGCTCGTCCTCAGGAGGTTTTGATGCGCAAAGGCGTTCTCGTCCTCGGCTTGCTCGCGCTTGCTCTCCCCGCCCTCGCCGGTACCCTGGCTGGTGTGACCCTGCCAGACTCGACCACCGTCGGGAACCAGACCCTGCTGCTCAACGGCATGGGTGTGCGGACCAAGCTGTTCGTGAAGGTGTACGTGGGGGGCTTGTACCTGGAGAAGAAGTCCAGCGATGCGAACGCGGTGGTGCAGGCCGACGCCGGCAAGCGGATCGTCCTGCAGTTCGTCCGTGACGTGTCCCGCGAGCAGATGACCGAGGCGTTCGACGAGTCGCTGAAGGCGAACGGGGCCGGCAAGGCGGCCGCCCTGAAGAACGAGATCGCGCAGTTCCTTGGCGCGCTGGAGCCGCTGAAGACGGGGGACCAGTTCGCGGTGACCTACGTGCCTGGCGTGGGCACCAGCGTGTCGGTCCGCGGCAAGGACAAGGTCACCATCCCCGGCCTGCCGTTCGGTCAGCTGGTCTTCTCGATGTGGCTCGGACCGAAACCGCCGAACGGCGACCTCAAGAAGGGTCTGCTGGGGCAGGGGTAACGGAATTGAGAATTGAGAATGGAGAATGGAGAATAGGGCGGCGATTCTGGAAGGAAGCGCCGCCCTGGCCCCCTAGCCCCTAGTCCCTAGCCCCTAGTCCCTAGCCCCTAGTCCCTAACCCCTAGTCCCTGCTTCTGTTCATCAGCAGCCCGCCGATGCCGAGGCCGACGAAGATGATCGCCTGGACAATGGTGCGCGTGTTGCCGCCGGCGTAGTAGAGGAAGACTCCGCCCAGGAGCAGGATCAATCCGTAGACGAAGTTCATGATGGGTCGCGCCCGCCGGCGGGTGTCCGGGCTGTCCGTGCCGAAGGCCCGCGCGAACAAGATCAGCCCCACGGCGGCGACGATGTCCAGCACGGCGAACATCAGCCAGAACAGCCGCGCCCGCCCGGGCGCCGCCGGGGTGTTGATGACGGGCGTCATGAACCGGCCGTAGAGAAACGACCCGATATTCGATCCCAGCAGCGACCCGATCACCCCGTACAGGAAGGCGAAACCCATGTAGACGGCCTTGCGGTCAGCCGGGGCGACGAGGCCGACGAAGCTGTAGTACTTCGGGTGCGCCGTCATCTCGCCGATCGAGAACACCGCGATCCCCAGCACGAACACCCACGGGTTGAGCGAGGACGCCAGGCAGAGGAACCCGACCGCGCCGATGGCCATCCCGGTCACCATTGTCGGCAGTGCGGGCTTGGTCTTGACGATGCGGCTGACGATGACCTGGAGCAGGATGATCGTGCCCGCGTTGATGACCGTGACGTGCTCGGCGTCGAAGGTGAAGGTCCAGCCGAGCCCGACCGTCTGGAAGAAGGAGGTCAGCGCCGCGCTCACCGGGGCCCGGTCCACGAAGTCGCGCAGGTACCAGAGGACCGAGCCGAAGTTCTGGAAGTAGAGGATCCAGAACCCGGAGTACACCACGATCATCAGCATGAAGCGGGCGTCGCCGAGCACCTCGGCGGCGCCGAGCAGCGTGTCCTTGAGCTTCTTGGTGCTCTCGGGACGCGGCGGGTCCGTGTAGAAGAAGAGCGTGGGCAGCAGCATCAGCCCCGTGTAGGCCGCCGAGGCCGCAAACACGTACTGCCACGAGAAACCCTTGAGGACGCTGACTACCAGCGGCGCCAGGAAGGCCCCGAGGTTGATCATCCAGTAGTAGATGCCGAACCCGAAGGCCGAGTTCGTCTCGTCGGTCGTGCGTGCGATCGTGCCGGAGATGATGGGCTTGAAGAGCCCCGAGCCCGTGGCCATGACCAGCAGCGCGAGGAATACCAGCGCGTAGGTGGACATGTAGCCGGCGATGAAGTAGCCGGACGCCATCAGCGAGAAGGCCACGAGGAGCATCCGCCGGTAGCCGTAGCGGTCGGCCAGCGCGCCTCCGAGGATTGGCAGGACGTAGGTGGCGGCGTACACGATGCTCTGCAGGAACCCCACCGCCTCGACGCTCGCGCCCACCCCCCCCTCGGCTACGCTGGTCGTCAGGTAGACGGCAAGCACCGAGTTCATGCCGTAGTAGGCCGCCCGTTCGAACAGTTCCATGACGTTCGCCGTCCAGAACGTCCGGGGGAACCCACTGCGGGGCCGTGCTTGTTCGACTGCCATAGAGCTCCTTGTCATCTGGTGACTACCCGTCTCCCGTCGTACGAGGGCCGTATCGTACCCTTCTTCCGGATGTAGTCGATCACGGTGTCGAGCCGGGGCTTTTTCGTGTCCTCGAACTCCATCCCCTTCAGGGCGAAGCCGGCAAAGTAGGAGTTTGTGACGCCCGTGTAGACCCTGTCTTCCTCCATCGGGAGCCCCCCGATGCTTGCCTCGACCAGCTTCCCCGCCTGCAGGCGATACCTGATGCCGGACACGGCGGGCGAGTGGCGGGTCAGGATATCCCGGATCTGCCGGCCGGTGGCCTTGAACCGGATGACGGTATTGTTGAAGGGGTCCATCGTCACGAGGTCGCCCTTGGTGATCGGCCCGCGCAACAGCGGGGCTCGCACGCCGCCCCTGTTCTCCATGCCGAAGTCGGCGCCGAGCGTCTCGCGGACGGCGTCCGCCACCAGGTGGTATTCGGCCATGTCGTCGCCACGACCGCTGAACTCGCCCTCGGCCTGGCCCAGGATCTCGCCGTAATTGCCGGCAATCGGCTTCCAGAACCGGTCGACGACCGCCGCCACCCCGGGATCCTCGGGGACATCGGCGGTAACGGGCAGGAGGCCGGCGAGGGAGAGGGACCGGTCCACCCGCCACCGGCCGTCCCCGTTGCGCGTGAACACCAGGTCGAGCCGCCCGAGTTCCCCGCCCCACTGGTAAGCCTGGACGATGACCGTCCCGTCCACGTCGGTCACTCGCGGGTCTCCAGCCCCCCAGACGAAAACGCCGGAGGGGAGACGGGAGTGGGAGTGGCCGCCGACGATCACGTCGATGTCCGGCACCTCGGAGGCCAGCAGCCGGTCCACCACGTCTCCGGCGTGCGAGAGGAGGACGAGGATGTCGGCCTTCCCGCGAAGGGCCGCCACCATCTGCCGTGCCGCCCCGATCTCCTCGGTGACCTCGAAGGCCTCCTTCCCGGCGCGATACGAGGCGGCTTCGCGCGTGATGAGGCCGAAGATGCCGACGCGCACCGGCCCGACCCGCTCGATCACGTAGGGCGGGGCCAGCGGCTTGCCAGTCTGCCGGTCGGTGGCGTTCGCCAGGACCAGGCGGTGTTTGGTGGCGGCAACCAGCTTCCGCACGTGCGCGGCGGGGTAGCTGAACTCGTGGTTGCCCAGCGTGCCGAAGTCGTAGCCGGCCGCGTTCATCGCCGCCAGGTCGGCCTCGCCCTGGTACTCCGTGGAGAACGGCGTCCCCTCGCAGTAATCCCCGACGTCCACCAGCCAGACGGGCGTGCCGTGTCGGGCCTGCTGCTCGCGGATCCGCTTGACGAGGGTGGCGCGGCGGGCGATGCCGCCGACGTCCTTGATGGACGGCGGCCCCTCGGCGTTCTGCGCGGCGGGCGTGGCGTCCGGGTACGAGAACGGAAGGAGGTGACCGTGGGTGTCGTTGGAATGGAGGATCGTCAGCGTCTGCTGCTGCCCGAATGCCAACGCGGCCGGCGCGCTGATGGCGAGCACCAGCGCGAAGAACAGGCGAAATGGATGTCTCACGAAGAATCCTCGGATGGGGCGAGGGCGGTCGAACGGGAAAGATCCTAACACGGGCGTAACCCGGGAATTCTGCCTCGTGAGGTACAATGACCGGCCCGGCTTGCCTGCGTCGGCGGGGAGTCGGCATCGTACGGCGATATTCCATGGCGGAAGCGGGGGGCGGACGGATCGTCGCGCTTCTCGAGTCCTGCCTGCCGTTCTGCCTGCCGCCCGCGGCGGGGACCGAGGTCATCATGCCTGTAGATTTCCAGCGCGTCGCCCTCGTCAACCGGGGCGAGCCCGCGATGCGTGCGATCCACGCGATCCACGAGTTCAACCTCGAGCGAGGCACGGAAATTCGTTCGATTGCCCTGTTCACGTCGCCGGACCGACGGGCCCGGTTTGTCCGAGAGGCCGACGAGGCCATCGACCTCGGACCGGCCACCTTCGTGGACCCCGTGGACGGACAGCGGAAGCCGACATACCTGAACTACGGGAAGTCTGGAACAGGCGCTGGTGGCCGTCCAGGCAGACGCGGTCTGGGCCGGATGGGGGTTCGTGGCCGAGCGGGCCGATTTCGTGGAGTTGTGCGAGCGCCTCGGCGTCCTCTTCATCGGCCCCGACAGCCGCGCGCTGCGGCGCGTCGGCGACAAGATCTCGGCGAAGCGGCTGGCCGAGCAGGCCGGCCTGCGCGTCACGCCGTGGGGCGGAGAGGCGGCGAGCACGCTCGACGTCGCGTGGCTGCACGCCCAGCGTCTCGGCTACCCCGTTCTCCTGAAGGCATCGGCCGGTGCCGGCGGCCGCGGCATCAGGAAGGCGGCCAGACGAGTCGGAGCTGCGGGCTGCGTTCGACAGCGCACGCCGGGAGGCAGGCCGGACGTTCGGCGACTCCACGGTCTTCGTGGAGCACTGCCTCGAGGGTGTCCGCCACGTCGAGGTGCAGGTGCACGGCGACCACCATGGCGGCCTCTGGGCGCTCGGCGTGCGCGACTGCACCATCCAGCGCCGCTTCCAGAAGCTCGTGGCCGAGGCACCGTGTCCGGTGCTGCTGCCCGCCGAAGAGCAGGCGATCAAGGAAGCCGCCCTGCGGTTCTGCCGCGTGGCGGACTACCAGGACGCGGCCACGCTGGAGTTCCTCTTCCATCCCGTCAGCCGCCAGTTCTGCTTCATGGAGGTCAACCCCCGCCTGCAGGTCGAGCACCCGGTGACCGAGCACACGACCGGCGTGGACCTGGTGAAGCTGTCGCTGCACACCGCTCGCGGGGGCCGGCTCGAAGGCGAGCCGCCGGCGACGAAGGGGCACGCCATCGAGGTCCGGCTGAACGCGGAGAACGTGGACCTGGGGTTTGCCGCGGCGCCTGGGGAGGTCGAGTTGTTCCGGCTGCCGACGGGCCCCGGGCTGCGCGTCGATTCCGCGGTCGCCGAGGGCGACGTCATCCCCGCCGAGTTCGGGTCGATGTTCGCGAAGCTGTCGGCCGTCGGCCACACGCGGGAGGAGGCACTCGGAAGGCTCAAGCGTGCCCTGGCGGAGAGCGCCATCGCGCTCAAGGGCGGGACGACCAACCGGACCTTCCTGCTGCAGATGCTGGACCGGGACGAGGTCCGGGCGAATCGCCTGGACGTCGGCTGGCTCGATCGTGATCTCGGTTCGGCCGACCTGCCTGGCGACCACGCGGGCATCGCGCTCCTCCAGGCGGCGACCGAGGTCTACGAAGCGGAGCTGACCTCGGAACTCGAGGAGTTCTTCCTCTCCGCTGCGAAGATGCGTCCCACCGTGCGGTCCGAGGCGGGCCGGCAGGTGGAGGTGGGGTACCTGGGCCACCGCTACCAGTTCAAGGTCTTCCGCTATGGCACGCAGGAATACCGCGTGGAAGTGCTGGGGAAGCCCATCGACCTCCATATCGAGCGGTTGGGGCCCTGCGAGCGCTGGATGACCCACGGCGATCACCGCTACCGCGTGCTGTCGCTCCTCGAGGGCTACGACCACGTCGTCGAGGTGGAAGGGGTACCGCACCGGATCTCCCGCGCGGATTCGGGAATCGTCCGGGCGCCAGGCCCGGCGGTGGTCGTCTCGATCTCCGTGAAGCCGGGAGACCGCGTGATGGCGGGCGACCGCCTGGCGGTGCTCGAGTCGATGAAGATGGAGCTGTCGGTCACCGCGCCCTTTTCGGGCGTGGTGCGGCAGGTGCTGGTGCTGGCGAATGCCCAGGTCGGGAGCGGCACGCCGCTGCTGGTCGTGGACGCCACCCCCGGGCAGTCCGCCGGGGAACCGGGGACACGGGTGACATTCGAGGGCATCGCGCTGGCGCCGCGGCCGGGTGAACGGCGCGTGTCGCGGGCGAGGGCGATCTTGAAGGGCGTGCGGGCTGGCCTCGGCGAGTTGAAGCGGGGCGCCGGGACGCGCATCCCGCAGGTGTTGCAGAGCTTCCGCCGCCTGATGCTTGGTTTCGATGTGGACCCCGCCGAGACCAAGCGGCTTCTCACGGAGTACGGCCGCGCTTCGCAGGGTATGGAGGAGACGGATCCGGAGCGGCGGCGGGCCGAGGACGAGGTGCTTCGGGTCTTCGCGGACGTGTCGGCCGTCTTCGCACGCCAGGCCGGCGCAGAGGGCGAGGGGGCGCTGGCCGCCGAGGAGTACCTTCTACACCTACCTGCGCACCCTGGACGCGGGGGGCGCCGAGCTGCCCCGTTGGTTCGTCGAGAGACTCCAGCGCGCGCTGTCCCACTACGGCGTGGAGACCCTCGAATCGTCGCCGAGCCTCCGCGAAAGCCTGCTGTGGATGTTCAAGTCGCGGCGCCGCGCCGAGCAGCAGGCACAGGTCGTGGTGGCCGTCCTCGAGCAGCGGCTGGCGCTCGGAGATGCCGCGGAGTCGCCGGGCTTCCTGCCCTTGCTGGATCAGCTGATTGCCCTGTCGCGCGGCCGCTTCCCCGAAATTGGAGACGTCGCGCGCGACGTCCGGTACCGAGCCTTCGACCGGCCCACCTTCGAGGCGTCGCGGCGATCCATCTACGCCACGATGGAGGCGCACCTGGCCACGCTGGCGCGCGAACCCTTTGGTGCGGACCGGCAGGCCCGCGTCAAGGCGCTGGTCGAGTGCCCGCAGCCGCTGAAGGAGCTGTTCGCCCCGCGGTTCGAGCAGGCGGCGCCCGTGGTTCGCGAGGTGATGCTGGAAGTGCTCACGCGGCGGTACTACCGCATTCGGCCGCTCGGCACGTTCACGTCGATCGACACCGGCGACCGGAGCGTCGCGGTGGCGGACTACAGCCTGGAGGACCGGCAGGTTCACCTGGTCGCCACGCACTGCACGGATCAGGACCTGCGAAGGGCGCTGGAAACCGTGCAGCGGGTGGTGCTGGCATTCCCCCACGGTGACGAAGTGGTGGTCGACCTCCACGTCTCCACCCGCGTGGTGGTGGAGCGCGCGGAGACCGCGGCCGCGGACGTGCGCGCGTTGTTGGATCAGGCCGGCTTCGACCGGCCAATCCGGCGCGTGGTCGTAATGGTCTCGGGGCCCGGGGTCGTGGCGGCGAACGGGCAGACGCACTACTTCACGTTCAGGTCCGGGCCGGACGGGTTCCGCGAGCAGAAGCTCTATCGCGGCATGCACCCGATGATGGCGAAGCGCCTGGAGCTCTGGCGCCTCCGGAACTTCTTCGTCGACCGGCTGCCGTCCGTCGAGGACGTCTACCTGTTCCACGGCGTCGCCCGCGACAACCCGAAGGACGAGCGGCTCTTCGCGATCGCCGAGGTCCGCGACGTGGGTGCCATCCGCGACGGCAGCGGGCGGCTCGTCCAGGTGCCGGCGGCAGAGCGGATGCTAAAGGAAGCCCTGACGGCCATCCGGCGCGCACAGCTGAACCGCCCCCAGGCGCAGCGGCTGCAGTGGAACCGCGTCCTGCTGTACGTCCGCCCGACGCTGCCCTTCAACCGCGAGGAACTCCAGGTCCTGGCCGGGCGGATGGCCGCCGATACCGAGGGCCTGGGACTGCAGAAGGTGGTGATCCGGGGGCGAATACCGGATGACGCCGGCGAGCCGCGCGACATCGTTCTGCGCATCGGGCTCTCGGCGGGGCAGGCACCGTCGCTGCAGTTCAGCGAGCCCACGTCGGAACCCATTCGGCCATTGACCGAGTACGCGCAGAAGGTCGTGCGCATGCGCCAGCGCGGCCTGACCTACCCGTACGAACTGGTCCAGATGCTGGCGCCGTCGCGCGACGCGGCACGCTCGGCGCTGCCGCGGGGCTCGTTCGCGGAGCACGATCTCGACGACCAGGGGGCGCTCGTGCCCGTGGACCGCCCCTACGGCCACAATACCGCCAACGTGGTCGTCGGCATCGTGACGAACTTCACCGAGAAGTACCCCGAAGGGATGCGCCGGGTGATCATCCTCGGCGACCCGAGCAAGGAAGTCGGGTCGCTGGCCGAGCCCGAATGCGCCCGGATCCTCGCCGCGCTCGACATGGCGGAGCGGATGCGCGTGCCGCTCGAGTGGTTCGCGCTGTCGGCCGGGGCGAAGATCTCGATGGAGAGCGGGACCGAGAACATGGACTGGATCGCCAAGGTCCTGCGGCGGCTGATTGAGTTCACCCAGGCCGGCCACGAAATCAACATCATCGTCATCGGCATCAACGTCGGGGGCCAGCCGTACTGGAACGCCGAGGCGACGATGCTGATGCACACGCGGGGCATCCTGGTGATGACGCCCGAGGGCGCGATGGTGCTGACGGGCAAGACGGCGCTCGACTACTCGGGCTCGGTGTCGGCTGAAGACAACCAGGGCATCGGCGGGTACGAGCACATCATGGGCCCGAACGGCCAGGCGCAGTACCTGGGCAAGGGACATCGGCGAGGCGTGCCAGATCCTGATGCGCCATTACGATCACACGTACGTGGCGCCGGGCGAGCGCTTCCCGCGGCGGGCCGCGACCGCCGACCCGATCGGCCGCGACGTCTGCCTGTATCCCCACGGCGACGTGCACGGGACCGGGTTCACGCTGGTCGGCGACATCTTCTCCGACGGGAAGAACGCCGGCCGGAAGAAGCCGTTCGACATTCGCAAGGTCATGCGTGCCGCGTCCGACCAGGACCACGAGCCGCTGGAACGGTGGCAGCACGTGAGGGACGGCGAGAACGCCGTCACCTGGGATGCGCACGTCGGCGGATACCCCGTCGCGCTGCTCGGCTTCGAATCGAGGCCGGTTCCCCGCGTTGGCGTGGTGCCGCCCGACGGGCCCGAGCAGTTCACGTCGGGCACCTTGTTCCCGGTGGCCTCGCGGAAGGTGGCCCGTTTCGTGAACGCCGCGAGCGGTGTGCGCCCGCTGGTCATCCTCGCCAACCTGTCGGGGTTCGACGGCTCCCCGGAGTCGATGCGCCGCCGGCAGCTGGAGTTCGGCGCCGAGATTGGCCGGGCCGTGGTCAACTTCAAGGGCCCCATCGTCTTCTGCGTCATCTCGCGGTACCACGGCGGGGCGTTCGTCGTGTTCTCGAAGGTGCTGAACGAGAACATGGAAGTCGTGGCTCTGGAAGGGACCTACGCCTCGGTCATCGGCGGCGCCCCCGCCGCCGCGGTCGTGTTCGCCCGGGAAGTGGACGCGAGGACCCGGAAGGATTCGCGCGTCGCGAACCTCCAGCGGGAACTGGACGCGGCTGTCGAAGGCGCCAAGGCCCCCATTCGCGCCCGGCTGTCGGAGATGACGCGAACCGTTCGCTCGGAGAAGCTGGGGGAAGTGGCCGACGAGTTCGACGGCATCCACAGCGTGCACCGGGCGCTGCGGGTCGGCTCGCTGGATCGGATCATCAAGGCCACGGAACTGCGGCCGTACCTCGTGGACGCCATCGAGCGCGGGATGGCGCGCGAGATCCAAAGGGTCGGCGCGGGCGTCTGACGGAAGAGAATAGAGAATAGAGAATAGAGAATTGAGAATGTAGAAGAGGAAGGACCGCCCAGGTGAACGAAGACCGCTTCCGGAAGCTGTTCCTCCTGGTCGTGGTGGCCGGGATCTCCGCGCTCTTCCTGGCGATGATCCGCGGCTTCGTGATGACGCTGCTGCTGGCGGCGATCCTGTCGGGTCTCCTGCACCCGCTGTACCGGCGCATCGACGTGTCGGTGCGCGGCCGGCACGTGCTGTCCTCACTCCTGACCCTGCTGCTCCTGATCGTCGGCCTCTTCGGCCCCCTCGCCACCCTTGCCGGGATCGTCGTCCAGCAGGCGCTCTCGTTGATGGAGGCGGTCGGCCCGGCGCTGAAGCCCTTCATGGACGACCCGGACCGGATTCGGCGCGAGCTGGCCTTGATTCCCGGCCTTTCGCGAATCGAGCCGTTCATGCCGCAGATTGCCGAGCGGAGCGCGCAAATCGTGTCGGGCGTCGGGTCGTTTCTGGTCAACCGGGTGTCGTCGGCCACCAGCGGCACCGTGGTGTTCTTGTTCCAGTTTGCGATCCTCCTGTACGCGATGTTCTTCTTCTTCCTCCACGGGCCCTCCTGGCTGCGCACGATCCTCGCCTACCTGCCGTTCAGCGAGGAGGACGGCCAGCGGCTGCTCGAGCGATTCGTCTCCGTGACGCGGGCGACGGTGAAGGGGACGCTCCTGATCGGCGTGATCCAGGGAACGATCAACGGCATCGCGTTCTGGGTGGTGGGTCTGCCCGCCCCGGCGTTCTGGGGCGCCGTGATGATCATTCTCTCGGTGGTGCCGGCCATCGGCGGAGCGCTGGTCTGGGTGCCGGCCGCGGTCTGGCTGGGACTGACCGGACGTGTCGGTCAGGCGATCGTCCTCCTCGTCCTGTGCGGGGCGGTGTCGGGCAGCGTGGACAACTTGCTGCGCCCCCGCCTCGTGGGACGCGACACCAAGATGCCCGACCTCCTCATCCTGGTCTCGACGCTCGGCGGCCTGGGATTCTTTGGTGCCGTCGGCTTCATCGTCGGGCCACTGGTGACCGCGTTGTTCCTCACCCTGTGGCAGATCCTGGGGAAGTTGTACAAGCCCGCTCCGCTCGTCAAATCCTGAGGCGCGCGGAGAGCCAGGGCTGCCTTCACGACGCACAGGCCAGGGAAGCCCTGCTGCGACCGATGAACCAGGGCAGCGGTGTCCGTCAGGCTGGTCTCTGGCCTCTCCGGCAGGTCTCGGCCAGCACCTTCGCTGCGGCATCTCCCACTGACAGCGATCCTCGGAGCACCGCGGCAACCGGCTCCTGGCCTTCGCCCATGCCGCGGAGAGTCTGGCGTACGCGGCGGCCGGCTTCCTCGAGCACGGCCTCGCGCACCTCCTCGACGATCATCTGCCGCCGGTGCTGCTGCCATCCTCTCCCGTGCGTGGACGCCAGGCCATCGAGGCCGCTCACCAGGTCCTCGACCCCCTGGCCCTGCTCGCCGCTCACCAGGTACGTCTGCGGCTCGATCTCCGCCCCCGGACGGCGCGTGAGCAATGGCCCGGTGAGGTCCTGGTCCGCGTCCCCCTCAGCGGGAAGTCCGGCGTGGTGCCCGGACGGGTCTGACTGGGCGCCCCGGAGCATCGACAGCAGGTCGGCGTGGAGGCGCGCCGCGTCGGGCCGGTCCGCCTTATTGACGACGAAGAGGTCGCCAATCTCCATCAGGCCGGCTTTCAGGAGTTGGATGCTGTCGCCCTGGCCTGGCGCGAGGACGATCATCACCAGGTCGGCGACGCCGGCCACCTCCACCTCGCTCTGCCCAACCCCCACCGTTTCGATGAACACGACCTCGCACCCGATGAGGCCCATCACGCGGATGACGCCCTTGACCCCCAGGGCAAGGCCCCCGAGGTGCCCGCGAGAGGCCATCGAGCGGACGAAGACGAGCGGGTCGGTGGCATGGCGCATCATCCTCACCCGGTCGCCCAGCACGGCCCCCCCGGTGAACGGTGAGGAGGGATCGACCGCCACGACACCCAGCCGGTAGTCGGGATGGCGTTGCCGGTAGGCGCGGATGAGGGCATCGGTCAGCGTGCTCTTGCCCGATCCCGGGGCGCCGGTGATGCCGACGAGCATTCGCGGCAGCAGCAGGCGGTTGGCCTCCTCCGGGAGAACCCGTGCTGCGGCGTGGAACACCTCGGGCAGGCGGTGCGGCGCGTCGGCCAGCACGGACATCAGGCGAGCGGCCGCGCGGGCGGCTGAGGGGCCAGGCGCGCACGCGGTGTGAACCAGTTCGGGAATCGTGGCCATACCCGGATGGCAGTGTAGCGGAAAGGCCCGTCAGGCGGAAAGGTGGGGCTTGGGCAGGACGCAGGGCAGTGTGTGGCCGAAAGCAGGGCTAAAGCCCTGCTCCGACCGATGAAGCAGGGCAGAGGCGTCACCGGGGCTGACACCGAAGGCTTGGTTCTCCGGTCGGGACAGGCCCTCTGGCCTGTTGTTGCCAAGCAGTTCGGCGGTCGTGAAGCAGGCGCCGCATCCCGGGCTGAAAAGCTGCCGGGATGCAGCGACAGGGCCTGCGTGTTGCGCCGGACTAGACGACCGGGGTTTCGGCGGGGGGAGCGGGAGCGGCCATCGGCTCCGGGGCCGGGGTGGCCATCTCGGCCGGCGGCGCGGGCGCCGGCTTCGGCTTCGGGGCCTTCTTGACGGCCTTCTTGGGCGCCGGCTTCTTGGCGGCCATCTTCTTCGGCGCGGCCTTCTTCGGGGCCGCCTTCTTCGGCGCGGCCTTCTTCACGGCCTTCCTGGCGACCTTCTTCTTCGGGGCCGCCTTCTTCACGGCTTTCTTGGCGACCTTCTTCTTCGGCGCCGCCTTCTTCGGGGCCGCCTTCTTCGGGGCCGCCTTCTTCACGGTCCGCTTCTTCGCCATCTGTGCCTCCTTCAACGCGGAAGACATGCAACGGCCGCAGGGCCGGCGCGATTATAGATCAAACTGCGCTCGTCGAACCTTGATTCTCGCGCGCGGATTGGACTATCGTCCGGCGGTGACCACGAGAGAAGCGCCGCGCGCGGTGATCCTCGCGCGCGGCCTGGGGACGAGGATGCGCCGGGCCGCCGAGGGCATCGAGATCGATCGGCAACAGGCGAGAGTGGCCGATTCTGGCCTGAAAGCCATGATTCCGATCGGCCGGCCATTCCTGGACTACGTGCTCAGCGGACTGGCCGACGCCGGCTTCAGCGACGTATGCCTGGTCATCGGCCCCGAGCACGACGCGGTCAGACGGCTACTACGCGCGCGAGGTGATCCCCACCCGCCTGCGCGTGCATTTCGCCATCCAGGAGCGGCCGCTGGGCACCGCCGACGCCGTGCTGGCCTCGGAGACCTTTGCCGCCGGCCACCCGGTGCTCGTGCTCAACTCCGACAACTACTACCCTGCGGCCGTGCTCCGGCAGCTGCGCGAACTCGGGCGCCCGGGTCTTGCCGGGTTCGACCGGGAGACGCTCGTTCGGGAGAGCAACATCGACGACCAGCGGGTGGCGCGATACGCGGTGCTCGACGTGGGCCCGGACGGGCTGCTGCGCGGCATCGTGGAGAAGCCCGACGCCGCGGCCTGGGCGGCCGTCGGGCCGCACGCGTTGATCAGCATGAACTGCTGGCGTTTCAGCCCGTCCATTTTCGAGGCGGCACGACGGATCGAGCCGTCCCCGCGAGGCGAGCTGGAGTTGGCCGACGCGGTCGCGTTCGCGATGCGGGACCTTGGCGAGACATTCCGGGTGGTGCCCGTTTGCGAGGGCGTGCTCGACTTGTCCATGCGAGCCGACATCCCCGAGGTCGCCCGCCGCCTGTCTGGCGTGGAGGTCCGCCTGTGAAGAGGCATCTTCTCGACCGCGTCCGCGCCGCGCTGGGGCAAGAGAGGACCATCGAAGGCGTGCCGGCCTTCTGGGTGCCCGGGCGCATCGAGGTGCTCGGCAAGCACACCGACTACGCGGGCGGGCGAAGCCTGATCTGCGCGACCGACCACGGATTCGTGGCGGCCGCCGTGCCGCGTGCCGATGACCGGGTGCAGGTGCTGGACGTCGCCCGCGGCGGGCGGGTGTGGCTGGCGCTGGACCCGGCGCTGCCCGATCCTGCCGAACCGTGGGCCCGTTACCCGGCTACCGTGCTGCGGCGCGTGGCCCGGAACTTCCCCGAGGCTCGCCGGGGCGCGGACCTCGCGTTCCTCAGCAACCTGCCGGCCGCGTCCGGGATGAGCAGTTCGAGCGCCTTCATGGTGGCGGTGTTCCTGGCGGTTGCCGGCGTGAATCGCCTGCGGGAGGCCGAGCGGTACCCGCAGGGAAGTCCGGACGGCGGAGGACCTCGCGGGCTACCTCGGGACGGTCGAGAACGGCCAGAGCTTCGGAACATTGACCGGCGACAGGGGGGTCGGGACGTTCGGGGGCAGCGAGGACCACACCGCCATGCTCTGCGGGCGGGAAGGGGAGCTGAGCCTGTACTCGTTCTGCCCGGTGCGGCACGAGCGGCAGGTCCCATTCCCCGACGGGCACGTGCTGGCCGTTGCCGTGAGCGGCGTGATCGCCGAGAAGACCGGGGCGGCACGGGACGCCTACAACCACGCCTCGCTGGCGGCAGGTGCGGTGCTGAAGGCATGGCGCCGAGCGTCCGGCCGGGAGCACGCGTCGCTCGCCCAGGCGCTTGCGCAGTCCGGTGTGAGTGCGCTCCGCGAGGCGGTCCGTGAGACCGCCGTCGACGGTTTCTCAACCGCCAGGCTGCTCGACCGCCTCGAGCAGTTCCACGCCGAGAGCTTCGAGAATCGTCCCGTCCGCGGCCGCGGCTCTCGAGGCGGGGCGGCTGGAGGAGTTCGGGACCCTCGTCGCCCGGTCGCAGGACCTTGCCGAGCGGTGCCTGGGGAACCAGGTGGCGGAGACGATTGCGCTGGCGCGTACGGCCCGGGAGCACGGCGCGATCGCCGCGTCGGCGTTCGGCGCGGGCTTCGGCGGCAGCGTGTGGGCGCTGGTGACGGAGAGGGAAGCGCCGGCCTTCACGGAGCGCTGGGCCTCGGCGTATCGCACGCAATTCCCGGGGGCCGCGCCCGGCGCGGTGTTCCTCACCACGCGCCCGGGGGCTGCGGCGCACGGCCTCGGCGGGGCGGAGGGGGACTGGCCATGAAGCCTCTGAAGATTGGCATCAGCGGCGTCAGGGGGGTGGTCGGCGAGACGCTCACGCCCGAACTCGTCGTGCGTTTTGCGCAAGCCTTCGGGAGCTACCTGGGCCCCGGGCGCATTCTGGTCTGCCGCGACACCCGCCAATCGGGGCCGATGGTCTCCGCGGCGGTCATTGCCGGCCTGCTGGCCACCGGGTGCGACGTCGTGGATCTGGGCATCTGTCCGACCCCCAGCCTTCAGCTTGCCGTCCGGTGGCTGGGCGCTCGCGGCGGCATCTCGATCACCGCCGGCCACAATCCCGCGGCCTGGAACGCCTTGAAGTTCGTCAGGCAGGATGGGCTCTACCTCGCGGCGGCCCAGGCGGAGGACCTGCTGGACCTGTACCACCAGGGCCGCTTCGACGTCGCCACCTGGGATCGAATCCCGTTCCGTGTCGAGCAGGGCGAGGCGATCCAGCATCACCTCGACGTCCTGCGCGCCAGCTTCGACCTCGGCTGTGTCAGGGAGCGCCGGTTGAAGGTGGCGGTGGACTGCTGCAACGGTTCCTGCTCCCTGCTCTCGCCCAGGTGGCTTGCCGAGATGGGTTGCGAGGTGCTCACGATCAACGACGACCCGGCCAGCCCCTTCCCGCACGCCCCGGAGCCGCGACCAGAGGCTGCCGTCCAGGTCCGGGCGATGGTGAAGGCCGGCCATGCCGACGTCGGCCTCGTGCACGACGCCGACGGCGAGCGGCTCGGCCTGGTCGACGAGACGGGGCGGGCCTTGTCGGAGGAGATGACGCTGGCGCTCGCCACCGAGATTGCACTCGAGGAACGCGTGGGGCCGGTCGTGACCAACGTCTCCACCAGCATGGCCGTGGACCGCATTGCCGCCCGCCACGGCGCCACCGTGATCCGGACGCCGGTCGGGCAGCCGTATATCTCGGAGGCCATCCTCGAGCACGGCGCGGTGATTGGAGGCGAAGGCAATGGCAGCGTCGCGGTGCCGCGCATCCAGGCATCTCACGACAGCGCGGCAGCAACCGGCCTGCTGCTCTGCCACCTGGCGGCCACGGGGCGGCGGATGTCGGAGCTGGCCGGAAGCCTCCCGCAGCTGGCCATGGTGAAGGATCACCTGTCGATCGAGCCCAGCGTCATTTACACCGCGCTGCAGGAGTTCCGCGACACCGTGCAGGACGAGGGCGCGGCGGTGGACCTCCTCGACGGGGTCAAGGTGGCCTTCGAGGACGGCTGGGTGCACGTCCGCGCTTCCAACACCGAGTCGATGATCCGTATCATCGTCGAGGCCGACACCGCAGCGCGCGCGACGGAACTGGCGGACTGGGCGAGGGAGAGGCTGAGGCGCTGACGAATTGAGAATTGAGAATTGAGAATTGAGAAGGCGTCACGCTTTGCGCCGAACGGCCGGGGCACGACATGTTGCGCCTGCTGAGCCAGAAAGGCCTTAAGCCTTTTTGAGCCTTCTGCGGGCGAGCGAGCCAACCGTCATGCGAGCGATCCCTACACTCAAGATCAGCATCTCCGGCGTCCGCGGCGTCATCGGCGATTCGCTGACGCCCGACCTGCTCACCCGCTTCGCCCAGGCGTTCGGCACCTACGTCGGGTCGGGGCGGGTGGTGGTGGGCCGGGACACGAGGACGTCCGGGCGAGATGGTACGGCAGGCCGTGGTCTCCGGGTTGTTGTCGTCCGGCTGCCGGGTGCTGGACGCCGGCGTCTGCCCCACGCCGACCGTGCAGCTCCTCGTCCGCCGGCTGAAGGCGAAGGGGGGCATCGCGATCACCGCGAGCCACAACCCGCCGCAGTGGAATGCGCTCAAGTTCGTGGGGCCCGATGCCCTGTTCCTCAGCGGGGCGCGCGGCCGGGAACTGCTCGACATCTACCACCAGGGGGACTACACGAAGGCGCGCGCGGCGCGGCTGCGCACGGTTGACCCGGTCAACGACGCCCTGGATCAGCACGTGGCGGCGGTGCTCGACGCGGTCGGGCCGCTGCCGGCCGGGAGGCGCTTCCGCGTGGTCCTCGACGCGTGCAACGGCGCCGGATCGATCGTCGGGCCCTCGGCTCCTCGAGGCCCTCGGCGCGGAGGTGATCGGGATCAATGTCACCCCGGACGGGCGCTTCCCGCGGCCCGCGGAGCCAACCGCCGAGAACCTGCGCGCGCTCTGCGACGCCGTGCGGCAGCATGCGGCCGACATCGGCTTCGCGCAGGACATGGACGCGGACCGGCTGGCGATCGTCTCCGAGCGGGGCGACCCGATCGGCGAGGAGCGGACGCTGGTGCTTGCCGTCGATCACGTGCTGGCCCGAACCCCGGGGCCGGTCGCCGTGAACCTCGCCTCCACTCACACGCTGGAGACGCTCGCCGGCCGGTACGGGTGCCAGGTGTTCAGGACGCCTGTCGGCGAGGCGAACGTCACCGAGGGGATGCAGCGTCACAAGGCGATCATCGGCGGGGAAGGAAACGGCGGCGTCATCTACCCGCGCGTGAACTTCGCGCGGGACAGCCTGGTGGGCATGGCTCTCATCCTGCACGGGCTGGCGGCTTCGGGCGGGTCGCTGTCGAAGCTGGTCTCCGGCCTGCCCCCGTTCGAGATCGTCAAGGTGCAGTTCCCCTTCCCGGCGCATCGGCTGGGCGAGGTCCTGAGGCGCGCGCGGCGAGAGTACGCCACGTGGCCGATGGACCTGCGGGACGGCGTGAAGGTGATGCTGCCCGACGGGTGGTTCCTGCTGCGTGGGTCGAACACTGAGCCCGTCATGCGGGTGGTGGCCGAGGCGGCAGACGAAGCTTCGGCGCGCCGAATGGCCTCCGGCGTGCGCGAGAAGATCGAGGAGTGGGTGAACGGATAGGGGTGCTCTGGCCAGTGGTCAGTGGCCGGTGGTCCGTGGTCAGCCGTCACGCGTGATCTACTGAACACTGGCCACCGTCCACTGGACGCTCTCAGTCCGGCGCTCAGCGCACGACGAGCAGCCAGCCCTTGCCCGGCTCGACCGGGATGGTTTCCTCCGCTGTGAACGTCCGCGCGTCCTGGAACTTGTCGATGGCCGGCGCCTCGATCCGGGCCCTGGCCGGGTCGAGACCAAGCGCCTTCCAATCGATCGCCAGCTTCACCGACACCGGACCCTTCGCCCAGCTGGCGAGGGCGACCATCGCCCCGCCGTCCTTCTGGTAGGTCGTCACCAGCACGTCGGCGCGGTCCGCCTTCACCGGTCGCGTCTCCACCCAGTAGCCGATCATCCGGCTGCCGGCGATGCCGAACTCGTCCCAGGCCTTCCACAGCGGCCGCGGATCGCCCGCCCAGGGCAGCCGGCCGGTCATCCCGTAGACCATCCCTCGCCAGGGATTCCCGCCATCCTGCAGCATCTCGCTCATCAGGCCGAACGGGAGGCCCGAGAGCTCCACCATCCAGAAGTCGGGCGCCGAGTTGTAGTCGAAGTACTCGCCGAACCAGAGTCGGTTGATGAACGGGAAGTGCTCGAGGTAGAGGTTGGCGCTGCTCGCGAAGCCGTCCCGCACGTTGAACTGGTTGGCGGAATGCAGGTCGATGAGGGCACCCGGCCTTCCCCGGTCGAGCACCTTCCGCACCCGCTTCATCGTCGTCCGGTCGAACGCCACGTCGTCGATGTACAGCCCGTCGATGCCGACGTTCTTGACGAGCCAGTTCAGCCCCTCGACGTAGTAGTTGTGCCAGCGCGAGATGCCGGTGTTGATGATGGCCGCGTCCTTCAAGTCGGGCACGAACCACGCCGCGATGTAGTCGGTGGCCAGGTGCTCCTGGAGCCAGGAGAACCCGCCGGCCGGCCCCTTGGAGAAGATCTCGTCGCCGAGGCTGCGCAGCGCGAAGAGCTCCGCGGCGCGGTTCGTCAGCTCGCGCACCGTGTAGTAGATCTTCACCTTCAGGCCCCGGGCGTGCGCCTCGTCGATGTACGCCTTCATCTGATCCGGCCGCAGGAACGGGTAGTTGATGTAAGGGTTGATCTCGTTGGCGTGGTGGATGTTCAGCGTGTTTGCCCCGGTGGCGGCGGCCTCCGTCACCGGCTTGTAGGCGTGGAAGAACCGGGTGGTGAACTGGGCCTTGGTGTCGATCGGGTGGAAGGGCGTGACCAGCAGGCGGAGGTCGTAGCGCAGGACCTCGCCCTGCTTGATCGCCCGCGGCCCGCTGTAGCAGCCGACGAGGAAGGTGTCGTCGCCTCGCTCGGAGAACCGGCACCCGCCGCGGCCGTTGTTCGCCCACGACGCCGGCATCGCGAGCGGCTTCGAGTGGTAGAAGTTGGTGTTGAGGGGACGCGAGTACTTGTCGTCCTTGAGCGTGAACTGCAGCCCGGCGTTCACGTCCCCAATCCACGCCGAGTCCTGGTTGTGCTCCACGTCCCAGGCCCACTGGTAGGAGGCCGGGCGGAACCCGCCCTTCACGCCCATCCCCATCATGTACTTCGCCACGGACCTCACGACGGGGATCTCCAGCCGGATGTCGCTCACGACGACATCGCGCGTGGCGCGCAGCTCGACCTCGTACTCGATGTTGCCGTCGAACTCCATCTGCGCCCGCGTCTTCATCGTCAGGCCGCCTGACACGGACGTGGATTCCCAGGCGGCCGCGCCGCGAGCCTGCTTCACGAAGCGGGGGCCGCTGCCGGTGAAGACGCCCACTGCAGGGTCCGCCGACTCGATCTCGAGGGCGACGGGCCCGGACAGCACCTGGCGGGCCGTGTCGCCGACGCGGGTCATTTCGGGGGGAAGAGGCTCTCGACCCGATCGGGGAAGCCCGTGTCGCCGATCGAGATGCGGCGGCCGAGCACCGAGACGATGCGGCCCTTGACGTCCACGGGGGTGTACGGTGGAACGAGGTCGTCATCGGCGGCGTGCGTCGAGTCGAGCCACCGCAGCCGGGAGTGCCGCCATGGGTCGTTGTCGCCCGCGTCCGGCACGGACTGGTTCGACACGACAAGCGTCACCGGGACGGTGGTTGCCGCGAGGCCCGCCGGCTCTACCGCCACGGAGCCGACGTATTCGCCGGGTGCCGCCTCCGCCGGCACTTGGACGCCCATCCACAGGGCCTGGACCTTGCCGGACGGCACCGTCAGCGCCTTGACGAACGTCTTCCCGGTCCAATCGCGCCCCCCCACGTTGAAGCAGGAGAAGGCGGACGACTTGATCAGCGCGCCTTTGGGTCCGCGCAGGTCGGCGAAGCGCACCTGGAGGTTCTGGATCGGCCCCCTCGACGCGAACACGCCCACCTGGAAGGCATAGTACTCCCCGCGCGCAGCCTCGCCGCGGAAGGGCCGGTTGGCGCCGGCCGTGATCCAGCGCTGCGGGAGATCGTCGGTCATGCGAATGGGGAAGCGCCGGTCCTCGGGGAAGAGCAGGTATGGCTTGTCGCGGTGCCGGTCCTCGAGGGACGTCGTCTCGGCCGCCGTCGCGATAACCTCCATCGGAAAGAAGGTGTTCAGCTCGTCGATCGCCTGGAATTCCACCACCGCTGCCGCCGGCAGCCCCTGTGCCGCCGCGTGTTTCTGCAGCCAATCGGGGGCAGCGGTTTGCTCGGGCTCGGGATAGGTCACCTTGGGATAGTTCGAGCGGCCGGACCCGACATTCGGGAGGTAGTAGACGAAGTAGCGGCCCTTGCCGGAGGTGGGGTGGAAGACGATCTCGCCGGTCTCCCGGGTGATCGAAACGCGGGCGACGTTCGCCACCCGTGCGCCCGTCTGCGCGTCGACGACGATCAGGTTCTTGTTCTCCGGACCGCTGTCGCGCCTCCGCCACGGGATGACCGCCCGCACGGCGTCGGCCGGGGCGGGGACGTCGAGCACGACCCGGTGGTTGCCGAGCACGCCGGCATCCCAGGTCCCGGTTCCGTAGCGGGCCTCCTGTCCCGCGGCGACGGCGGCCGCGAGCAGGCAGGCGGTCAGGAGGGCAATGCGCCGCAGGCTCTTCATGCCGCGGCATCTTACCGCACGACGGGACTCAGCACCGCGCCCGAAAGAGGTAGTGCGAGACGACACCGGTCCACCAGTGCGAGGTTCCGCAGGAAGTGGCCCTACGCGTGACGCAGTCGGCGCAGATCCTGTTCGAACTCCTCGAAGCTCGTCACGGAGACGTGGTAGCCCTTTGTCGAGCTGACGTCAATGTATTGTCATAGACAAATGGGTGACAAGAAACGGGCGCGGCGCTATAACCCCCGGCCGCTGATGGACGAGCCGGAGTGGGACCGCCCGCCGACGGAGGAAACCGGAAAGGGGGTCTTCAGCTTCCCTGGAGGACCGAGCGTGGCGGGGTCCGCACGTCCCACACGAGTCCCAGCGCCTGCCACAGCTTGAGCAAGTAGTAGCTGACGTCCACCTCCCACCAGAAGAACCCCTGGCGGGCGCTCAGCTGATAGTAGTGGTGGTTGTTGTGCCAACCCTCGCCCATCGTGATCAGCGCGAGCCACAAGTTGTTGCGGCTGGTATCGGTGGTGGTGTAGCGGCGCCGTCCCCAGACATGGGCCAGTGAATTGACGGTGAAGGTGCCGTGCCACAGCAGCACGGTCATCACCACCCACCCCCAGTACAGCCCCGGCAGGCCGCCGATGGCGTACATGATCCCCCCGAGCGCGAGCACGGGCACGAGGTGGTACCGGTTGAGCCACCGGAGCTCGGGGTATTTCGCCAGATCCTTGATCAGCTCCCAGCGCGTCGCCGCGTAGTCACGCGAGAGGACCCACCCGACGTGTGACCACCAGAAGCCTCTCAGCGTAGGGGAGTGAATGTCTTCTTCCTTGTCCGAGTACTTGTGGTGGTGCCGGTGATTGGCGGCCCACCACAACACGCCCTTTTGCGCGCTCATCGTGCAGGCGAGCGCGAGGAGGAACTGGAACGCCCGGCTCGTGCGGAAGCTCCGGTGCGAGAAGTACCGGTGATAGCCGATCGTGACGGCTGCCATCATCACGTAATAGGCGATGACCGAGAAGAGCAGGCCCTTCCAGCTGAAGGGCACGAGAAAGAGGCCGACAACCACGCCGGCGTGCATGGCGAAGAAGGGCACCGAGACGATCCAGTCCACGTAGCCGGAAGCTTGGCCCTGGGGGGCCGTCTGAGTCTGGGGCATCCGAGCAAGATACCATGGCTCCGGCGGAGGGTGGCGCGTCCGCCCGCCCGCCGGGAGACGCTGTGCTACGATGAATGTTTTGGCACCCCTTTCCCCGAGGAGACGATGACGGCTTATCCATTCCAGCCCCAGACGCCAGGTCGTAAGGAAGTCGTAGCCAGCCCCGGCAAGCTCTGGAAGCAGATCCCGCAGGACCGGCGGCTCGAGGCAATCACGGCGTTCTGGGAGGACGAGGAGGGGGTGGAGCAGCAGGCCGAGGCGCTCCTGGCCATTGCCGCACGCCTGCGGTTCCGGCCCAAGACCGTGCGGTCCCTGCCGCTCGACAAGAAGGTGCGGTACCTGGCCTCGCTCCCGGCCGTCTCCGACAGCATCGCGGGACGTGTCCTGGTGTCCTACCATCTCCGCCACCAGCGCCCGATGCTCGGCGTCTTCCTGGACGCGCTCGGCATCGAGCACGACAACGGCGTCCTCGCCGGCGAGGGGGTCACGAAGCCCGACCAGGCCAAGCTGGCGGAGGCTGCCGCCAAGCTGCGTGCGGAGTACCCGCCCGAGGCCGTCGATCTCTACTTCCAGACGCTGCTCTCGCAGGACCCCGACACGTGGGGCGGGCTGGCGGAGGTGCTCGGCGGCGAGGCGGAGTCGCCGACGGAGGAAACCAGCGAGACCCCGACGGACAGGAAGTAGGACGCGATTCGGGGCGGTTGACCGTTGCGAGCGTGGTGGTCAACCAGCGTGAGAACTCTCGTCGGCCTGCCGGGTCACCTCGTCGCGGACCGCGTCGAGCAGCCGCGGCAGGGCGGCCGACACCGTCTCCGACAATTCCAGCCCCGCGGCGATCCGCTCCGGCACGATCCCAAGGACCACCGCCGGCGGGCGCGCCGGCGGCGGCAGCAGCGACAGCACGCCGGCGATGCCGAGATCGTGAAGCGAGGAGGCCGCGGGCCGGGCCCCCTCGTCCAGTTCGAACCGCACCACGGTGCCCGGCACGTGCCCGGTTTCCACCGCGTCGATCGCGATGACCCGGCCCGCCCGCTCGATGTCATCGAGCGTCGAGAGCGAAGCCGTCCCGACCTCGATGACTTCGCACCCGGCCGGCGGTTCGCGCATCAGCGCCCACGCCGCATGCACACCCACGCCATCGTCCTGCAGAAGGACGTTGCCGAGGCCGAGCACCAGCACCGGGCCACCCTTCATCCCAGCACCGTGACCGCCGCCTCGCGCCCCGGGCGCGACACGTGAACCGCGCAGGACAGGCAGGGATCGAAGGAGTGGATGACGCGCATCACCTCGACGGGCTCCTCCAGGTTCACGACCTCGGTCCCGACGAGCGCCCGCTCGATGGGGCCGAGAACGCCCCGCGCGTCTCGCGGGGAGGCGTTCCAACAGGTGGGCGTCAGCACCTGGTAGTTGGCGATCCGGCTGTCGGCGATTCGCAGCCAATGGCCAAGCGCCCCGCGCGGTGCTTCGGTCAGCCCGATACCCGAGCCCGAGGCCGGCACCGGGGCCGGCTGCCACACGGGGGCCGACGGGTTGAGGCCGTCCAGCCACCGGGGCATCGCGTCGGCGATCTTCAACGTCTCGAGCGCGCGGGCGTGGTGCCGGTCCATGACCGAGACGCCGCCGCCGTAGTCGCCGTTGACGGTCATCCGGGCGAGCGCCCCCGTTTCGTACGGCTGGCCCTTGTAGCGAGGCGCCTTCAACCACGAGTAGG
The DNA here is from genome assembly GCA_963744445.1 of uncultured Acidobacteriota bacterium. GTDB lineage: Bacteria > Acidobacteriota > Vicinamibacteria > Vicinamibacterales > Fen-181 > CAVUTP01. The sequence continues at coordinate 52,475 of CAVUTP010000001.1, read as the reverse complement.
CGCCGCTCTTCGGGTAGGCGGGGACGGTCCGGCCGTTCGCGGGATTCACGTTGTTGCTGCCCGCGTAGTACGACGCGGCGACGTCCTCGCCGATGGCCGACAGGACGACGGTCTGCACGCCGCCGCCGGAGGCCGCGATCCGGCCGGCGCGCAGCAGGAGCGTCTGGGGGCCCTCGTCGAAGACGCCGAACGCCAGCAGGTTGCGCGGGCCGGCGCCGATCGCGAAGTAGTCGTTGTACGCCGCCGCGAGCGCCTGGACGTCAGGGAGGTAGACGTTCGAGACGAACGAGCGGATCTCCGTGAGCAGTGCGCGCGCCTTGCTGATCCGCGCGGGAGTGGGGACGGCCGTGAAGCCGCCGGGCACGATGGCCGGTGGCGCCGGCATGCGGCCACCGAAGACCGCGCCCAGTTCGTGTGCCTTGCGCCGGATGTCGAGCGCCTGGACGTAGTGGTTGACCAGGGTCGTGGTGGTCTTCGGATCGAGTCGGCGGTCGGCCGCCAGGCTAGGCTGCCACGGCGCCATGGCGGGGCCGTCGATGAAGTCGAGCGCCGCGAGCTGGTAGAAGTGCAGGATGTGCGAGTGCAGGAAGTCGGCGCCGCCGATGAGATTCCGCATCAGGCGGGCGTTGTCGCTTACGACGAGGCCCCTCGCGTGATCCAGCGCCTTCACGGCGGCGGTCCCGTGCGACACCGGGCAGACGCCGCAGATGCGCTGGGTGATGTGATGGGCATCCCAGGGATCGCGGCCGGTGAGCAGGGCCTCGAGGCCGCGGAAGAGGGTCCCGGTCGCCTTCGCGTCCACGACCGCCGGCTGGCCGTTGACCGTGTCCACGGTCACCTGGATCTTCAGGTGACCCTCCAGGCGGGTGACGGGGTCGATTGTCAGCGTCGTTGCCATCGATTCAACCTTTCAGGCGCGGCGCCACCGCGCTCGGGAAGCGCGCCGAGCGACGGGGTCGGACCGCGCGGTCAGTCGAGGTTCTCGGTCTTGTAGAAAGCCTCGTTGCCGGGGAAGCGGTTCTCGGTGCAACCAAGGCACGGCGCACCCGCACCGATGCACCAGTTGACGCCGCCGTTGAAGAACTGGTTCGGGCAGGCGGCCTTGGTCTCGGGACCCTTGCATCCGAGTTCTTTCAGGCAGCGGTTGGCGACGCCCAGCGTCCTTGCGGGGCTCGTTCCCTTTAGCGGGCACACCTCGTGAATCTTGCGGGTGTAGAGCGCGGTCGGCCGGCGCTGCGAGTCCAGCGTCACCGGCTTGTTCAGCAGCAGCTGCACGAGCGTCCACACCATCCAGTCGGGGTGCGGCGGACAGCCGGGTACGTTGATCGTCGGCCGGGCCGTGTGGGCGCCCACACCGCGGATGCCCGCTTGGTTCGCGCCGGCTGCCGGGATTCCGCCGAACGACGCGCAGCTGCCGATGCACACGGTGTGCGCGGCTTTCGACGCGAGGCGCGAGACGGCGCTGGCGAAGGTAACATCCTGGCCGCCGACCGTCCAGGCCCAGCACGCCGCGCCGCCAAACGCGGTCGGGACGCCGCCCTCGACCACCAGGACGTAGCCACCCTTGGCGTAGGCCTGGTCGCAGTTCTGCACCGCCAGTGCGCCGGAGGCCGACATCAACGTCGGGTGGTAGGCGAGGTTGACCGAGTTGATGAGCAGGTCGGCGGCGGTCGTCGGCCGCTCCGCCGAGACGCGGTTGAGCAGCGAGACCGAGCAACCGGTGCAGCTCGCGCCCTGCAGCCAGAGGACCGTGGGCGCATTCGGGTTGGCGAACGCCTCGTCGAGGCGTAGCAGGTCTGTCGCGGTGAGGCCGAGCGCGGCCGCGGACATGCCGCAGTACCGCAGGAAGTCGCGCCGTGTGGTGTTCATGAGTCAGCCTTCGCTGAGCAGACGGCTCCCCGGCTCGGACACTGGTGCACACGCGGACACACCTCGTCCGTGTTCCGAAGAGCTGCGTGGTTGACGTTGAAGGGGGCTGCTCGCGGATCCCATGGGGACCCTGCCGTGCGGCTGCCCGACGGGGAGCAATCATGCTGCCACCCGTGGACCCCGAGCGCTGTGTCTTCAGGGTTTTGCCATATCCCGCTTCGAATCAGGCCCTTCGGGACCGCTGTGCCTGCCGGGCTTGCCGGATTCCCGGGAGCCCTGTCAGGGTGTAACGTGTAGAATCGACATTCATACCGGCCCGGCTTGAGGAGGGACGACATGACGCAGGCCCCGAGCGTTTTGACCGGCCTCACGAATGTGATTCTCGGCGTCCGCGACATGGACCGCTCGCTGGCGTTCTACCGCGACGCCCTGGGCCTGGCCGTCACGTTTGCCGCCGGCGATTTCGTCTTCCTGCGGGCCGGCGCGATGACCCTCTGTCTGCGCAAGGCGAACCAGCTGCCGGAGTCCGTGGACGAGCGAATGGTGGAGCTGGTGTTCGGCGTCGAGGACATCCACGCGGCGTACGAAGCGCTCGTGGCCAAGGGGATCGTCTTTCGCGTCGAGCCCCGCGTGGTGACCGGCGATCAGTTCGCGGCCGACTTTCGCGATCCCGACGGCCACGTGCTCTCGATCTTCGGGCCCTCGGCCTCGTCGGCAGCCTAGACTGGCATTCGCATGTCCTGACCACGAAGAACCGAAGGCACCTAGGCCACAAAGCCCTTCTGTCTTGGGTGTTCTCTTGATCTTCGTGGTTCGTCGTCCAGCGAAGCGAGTACCGGGATGAGAGCGTGCGATGGAGCAGCAGGACAACGCTAGCCTTGAAACCAAGTCACCCGCGCCCCGTCGCGGCCCGGAGCCGCTCGACATCAGTGAGACGGGCGGCCTGAAGGGCGGCGTGCCGCAGCGCGCCGACGAGCGCCTCTTCATGCAGCTGCTGGCCTTTGGCGGCTGCGCCGACGGACGCGAGCTGGGCGAACACCTGGCCGGCGCGAACGTGACCGGAGCGGTGTACGAGGATCTGAACGATCCGCGCGGCGTCGCCATCCTGACGCTGAGTGCGGACCCCTCCCACTTCATGGACGTGGTCCGCCCAACCCTGCTGAGAGGCCCGTTCGCAGGGCTCGTGCAGAAACCGCAATTCACCATGTTCGGGCGGACCTACGCGCTTGGCTACGAGCCCGACCTCGCGGAGGTGCTCTTCAACCGGCCGGCGCGGACGGTGCTCAACCCGGTGTGGCCGTGGGCCGTCTGGTATCCCTTGCGGCGCAACGGCCGCTTTGCGCAGCTGCCCCCCGAGGAGCAGCGCGTGATCCTGGCGGAGCACGGGGCAATTGGCATGGCGTTCGGCGCCTCGGACCTGGCGCACGACATCCGCCTGGCGTGTCACGGCCTCGACGCGAGCGACAACGACTTCGTGGTGGGGTTGATCGGGAAGGACCTGTACCCGCTGTCCGCGGTCGTGCAGTCGATGCGCAAGACGCAGCAGACGGCACTGTACCTCGACCGCCTCGGTCCCTTCTTCGTCGGCCGCGCCGTGTGGCAGGGCGGCCTTCCGGAACCACGCAGCCTCTGAACACCGATCCTTTCACCCTCGGCGTCAACCTCCCCTGGATGACCTACGGCTGCGACTTCGGCGGCAACGCCTGGTTCCCGGATGGGGGGGTGGGGCGGCCGGACGCGCGCGCCCGCGCGAACGACTTGCTTGCCCGGCTGGCGTCGGCGGGCCTCACCACGGTGCGGTGGTTCCTGTTCTGCGACGGCCGCGCCGGGGTTCGGTTCGACCCCGCGGGCAGACCCCTGGGCCTCGACGCGTTCGTTCCCCGCGACGTCGACGCCGCGCTCGACATGGCGGCAGCCAACCGGGTCTCGGTGATCTTCGTACTCTTCGATTTCCCGTGGTGCCGCCGGCGGCGTGAGGTTCGCGGTGTCAGGTCCGGCGGCCACCGCGGGACCATCGCGCGCGCCGACCTGCGGCACATTCTGCTCGAGCGGGTATTGACGCCGGTGCTCACGCGGTATGGCCGCGAGCCGCTGATCTCGGCGTGGGACCTCTTCAACGAGCCGGAGTGGGTGACGCTCGGATATGGGGGATTGCGGGCGGGGCAGCCCGTGCTGCCCGCAACAATGGAGACCTTCCTGCACGAGTCGTGCGCGGCGGCGCGCGCGGCCGCGTCGCAGCCGATCACGGTGGGTCTCGCCTCGAGCCGCGGAGTGCCGCTCGTCAGGAACTGCGGCCTCGACCTCTACCAGGTGCACTGGTACGACCGCCGGGAACGCCGCGCGCCGATCGGCCGCCCCCCGCTCGCTCTTCTGGACCGCCCGCTGCTGCTGGGTGAGTTTCCTTCCGCGGGGTCTGCGCTGCCGATTGTGGACGTGCTGCGTATCGCCCGAGGCAGCGGCTATTGCGGAGCGCTGGCATGGTCGGCTGCAGCGCTCGACCGCTTCTCGGACCTGGCCGCCATCGAGCGGGCGCTTGCTGACGATTCGTCCAAGCCAGGGCCCTCCTGAATCTCGAGTGCCTCAGGCAGCAGGGCAGGGTGGCCTTCGGGGCGGCGCGGTCGCACGAAGCGACGGCGCCGCCAACCGTTTATCTTCTGGGGCTGACCCCTGTCCCCGCCCCAGCCGGTGCCGGCCGCGCCGGCACCGGGGCCACCACGCGCGTGGGAGCCCCGGCCGAGACCGCCGGCTTCACCGGGCGAACGCGGAGCATCGTGAGCACCGCGCCGTCCCGCCCGCCGCCTTCCTCGATGCGCTCCACCGCGTAGCGCCCCTCCTGCAGGTACTTGACGTGTGCCATCAGGAAAGAGAAGCCGGCCTTGGTCACGAGTGTCAGCCACTCGGCCTGCGCGGTCTCGTCGGGCGCCTCCGTCATTCCGCTCATGAAGGTCACTTGCGGCCAAGCGCTCATCGAAGCCCGACGGCTGGTCCCGCCCGACGCCGCGGCCCGCCGGCTGCCGCGCGGCTCGCCGCTCTCGGGGTCGGAGTAGTAGATCATCGTGTCGCGGTAGATCTCCGTCCCGAACAAGTGAGGTCCGAAGCCCGTGGCCCACCGGTGGTAGCGTCCCTGGTGCCGCAGGCTCATCTCGCGGACGTCGGGGTTGCTGCCCACCTCCCGCGCCACCGCGTCCCGGATGGCCGCGATCGCTACGGCGTGGTCCGGGTAGCGGGGGTCGCGCAGGCCGCTGATCATCGTGTACCACCCGCGCGAGCTCCAGTAGGCGCGGAAGGCCGGCGAGACGTACCCGGAGAACGGCTGCACCCACTCGTGCGAGGGGTAGCCGTGCGGGTTCAGGTAGATGTCCGGCAGCCACTGCCGCCACAGCCGGCCCTCCACCTCCGCCTCGGGCAGCAGCCCGCCGGTGCGGGAGCTGACGTCCATCCCCAGCGCACTGTAGCGCCCGGCGTGCAGCATGTGCGTCGGTGTCAGCTTCTGCAGTTCGTAGGCCATGGCGGCGCCGTCCGGGTTCATCACCGGGCAGAGGACGAAGTTGACCCTCTTCAGGATCTCTTGGTAGGACGGGTCGGTCGCGAGCAGCTCCGCCAGGCGCAGGATGTGGCTCGTGGACGAGACCTCGTTCGCGTGCTGGCGGCCCATCATGAGGATGGTCGGCTTCAGCACCGTGTACTTGGCCAGCGAGACCAGCTCGCTCGGCAGTCGGCAGCGTCACCTCCATCGCGGAGATGTCGCGGCCCCGGTACGACTCGCCAACCTTGAAGCTGCGCACCTCCGGCCACGCGGCGAGCTTCGCGACGAGGGCCTCCGACTCCTCGGGGCTGATGATGTGGTCCCACGTGACGACCGGGAGCACGGGCTTCCCGGCCGCCCGCCGCACGCTCGGAGGGGCCGCCTCGCCGGTGTTCGGGACCACTCGGCCGCGTCCGCGCATCCTTCAGCAACGACGGAGAAGGCCAGCCGGTCCACGTGCTCGAACGACAGCGCCTTGCGGTACAGGCCGGCCGCGTGCAGCCGGACGAGGCCGTCGAGCGCATCCACCGCCCGCGTCGCCTCCTTGTCGTCCTTCGCCTCGACCTGCAGCTCGATCTCGCTCAGCCGGTCCGCCCGCGCGACCGCCCGGACCACCATCGGCGCGGTCGCGTCGATCGCGCGCCAGGTCGCGCGAGACCTGCACGGGCTTCTCGACACCCTTCTCCTTGTAGGTGAAGTCAATCTTCGCCTTGGTGGACGCGTTGCCGGCGTAGAGGATGCGCGCCTCGCCCGGCTTGCCGGGCCGGCTCGGGTGGATGATGGGGAAGACCTTCCCGGGCGCGTTCAGCCGGTTGCGCGTCAGCGTCCGGCCCATCGCGGCGAAGAAGTCGAGCGTCACGAAGTACAGGTCCTCGTGCAGCGCCTCGAGCGACGAAATCATGCTCCTCGTCCACGCCGATCCGGTAGTCGGGCTCGCTCATCCACACCTCGATGTCGAGGTCGCGGTGGAAGGGCTGCTTGTCGGCGGTCGGCTTCCCGCCCGTCACCTTCATCACGTGGTCGTAGACCCTCGGCAGCACCTTGCCCTGGTAGTGGTCCCAGAAGCGCTCCGGGTCGGTCTGGATCCGCGTGTCGCACGCGACCTGGCCGTCCACGCGTCGCGCGCAGCCACCCGGTCGTCACCTCGACGCGCGACCAGCCGGGGAACTTGTCGAGGTACTCGCGCTCGACGTACTTCGGGCTGAAGCGTCGATCGGTACACGACCGCGCCCGACGCTCCCGTCGCCTCGAGGCTGTAGATGTCCGTCGCGGTCCTCGACCAGTTCCATCCGGAACGCGGTGACGGGGATGCCCGCCTCGCGCTGCACGATCTCGTCAACCGGGTAGAGTTCGTGGAGCCAGCGGCTGGGCAGGCTGTAGAACTTGAACTTCTTCGACAGGTCCGGCTTGTGCGCGGCCACCTTGATGCGGATGGCGCGTGCGTTCTTCCCCTTCAGCTCGGGAATCACGTGCTCGGTGACCCACGAGTAGCCCTGCTTGTAGGCCGAGAGGATGGTGACACGCGGGTCCGCCGCGCCGGCCTTGGAGCAGCTCCGCGCGGGCCTGCTCGGCCATCGCGGCCCGCAGTTCCGGCGCCTCGCTGAGGCGCGCCTCCACCTCCACCCTGGCGCCCGGTCTTCACCTTCGGGATCACCTCCTGCCGGAGCCTCGTCCAGAAGTCGTCCACCTCCCACGGGAGGTCCACCTTCTCCTCGAACACGGTGGACGCGTCGGTGACGCCCTCGCTCGACGACCTTCACCGCGACGGTCTTGCCCAGCGTGGAGATCAGCTGCGCCGCGAGGTACTGGTCGAGCGCCTTGTCGCCCTTCTCCAGGAACAGCCTGGCCTCGAACGACTCGATCGTCTTGCCCTTCAGGCTGTCGACGACCTCCTGGACCTCGCGAAGCGCGAGGCCCGCCTGCCCCGCGCCGCTCTTGGCCTGGAGGAACCGCGACGCCTCGGTTGCGAGGTCCTCGAGCGTCGGCGCACCGCGGTCCACCTCCCAGACGTACGGGGCCCGCCGCGCCAGGTACATGGATGCCGCCAGGCTCCCCGCATCGTCGCTGCCGGCGACAACCGTCGCGGTCGCGTTGCCGAAGGCACGCGGGACGATCTGCACCGCGCCCTCGCCGGCCGCAAGATCGTCGAGACGGGCCTTGCCGATCTTGATCAACTGCCGGACGTGCGTGTTGTCGCGGCCCACCAGCACTGGGCCCGCCTCGTTGCCGGGCTCCTTCACCTTGTCGTCCCGCCGCGTGATCGGGCAGGCTGATGCCGGTCGTTTCCAGCCCAAGCCGTGCCGCGATGTGCGCGGCCCCGAGCGTGTCGCTTCCTCCGCCGACGACCACCAATGTCTCGGTGCGGTCGGGGATGAGGTCGGCGTAGGCGTCGCCGAACCAGCCCTCGAGCGAGTACGTGGTGGACAGGTCGAAGGGCTTTGCCGGGGCGAGCCTGGGGTCGGGCGCACCCGGCGGGCGGTCGGGATTCGGATCGGGAAGGAATTCGTCGGGATCCACGGGCGGCGTGAGCGTCCGTCCATTCAGCCCTGCCCGCCGGACACCCGCGCGGCCCGACCTCGCGCCCGCCCGCAAGAAGCCTGACGTCGGTCGCCGCCGCCTCCGAGAAGTTGAGCGTGCGCTCCTCTCGGCCCTGGCGGTGCGCCGCATCGAGGTCGCCAAGGGCGGTTGCCGCCCGCGTTCCGTCGGCCGCCGCCACCCGGACCTCGACGCCGATGCTCGCGATGCCGCGGCGTTCCGCATCCACCAGCAGCGAAACCACGCTGGCGCCAGCCGCGGCAATGCCCTTGCGCTGCAGGTACTCGGCCGCCTGGCGCTCGATGGCCGGCAGAGTGATCCCGGTCATGCTCCACAGGCGTGGGACCCGCGCGGCAAGCTGCACGCGCGGCCGCCAGCGTCCCGGCGTCGTCGCCGCCGGCCACGACGAGGCCGTCCGGCCCACCCAGCGGCGACGGCGACCGCCTGCACGAGTCCCTGGCCGGGCTGCAGCCGGGCGAGGTCGATCATGCCGCCGTTCGGCCAGGCGCTTGACGAACGCGTTCTCGCGGCCGACGAGGATTGGCAGGCCTATCCGCCGCTTCGTTCTGCACCTCCGTCGTCGCGGAGCGACGAGGGGCAGCGTCATCGCCGTCGTCTCGTACCCGAGGCGCGCCGCGATGTTCGCAGCCGCCTCAACGTCGTCCGGCGTGGGCTTCGCGGGAACGATGACCCGGGCGACAACCGAGTCGGGGAGGGCGTCGCCGTTGGTGTCGCGAACCGCCCCGCCGGCCCCCGTGTAAAGGGCAGCCAGCGACGCGAGAGTCGCGCCGGCTTCACCTGCGTCGAGGGCTGTCGTGCGTCGGCGACGGTCAACGCGGCAAGTGCGGCGATGAGAACGGCTACCAGCTTGTACACTTCGGCCTCCCGTCGGTTTGGGGCAGGCCGAAATGATAGCGGGGAACGATGCGGCCGGCTACCGGCGCTGGACGAGCAGTTGCTGGAAGTCCGACAGGCGGGCGAGCAGGGCGTCGCGCTCCGGCCTTGTCGAAGCCGACGAAGACAATGGCGCCGGTGTCGCCGGCGGGCGACAGGGAATAACCGGCAGGCGGAGTCCCTTTTTCAAGGGCGGCCGCGAACTCGTCGCGGTCGGCGGGGGTGTCCCACGCCGTGATCCACACGCCCTTGGGGTCCTTCAGCGAACGCTGCGCCTCCTCGGCGGTGTCGCCGGCCGCGAAGAGGAAGAAGCGATCCCCGCCCCAGCCCGACGCGCCCCCGTTCGTCCACGCGGCGGCTGCCTGCAGTTGCGCAAGCCCCGGAGACGCGTCGCGCGGCTGCGTCAGCACTGCCGTCAGCAGCTCGCCAATCGTGTCGCGGTGGACGATCCAGCGACCCGGGCTGCCGCAACCATTTCTCCGCCGCCGCGTCGTCGACGACCACCGGCTCGTCCTTCTTTGCGGCGTCCCAGTACTTCGCCGGGTGCAGCACCTGTTCGCTCGAACCCGGCAGCGCGCGCCGGGCCGACAGGAAGCGCTCGCCGATCACCCGGTTGTCGGGCATCGTCAGCACCGCCCCGATGTCGCCCGCCGCGAGGAACGCGGCGCCCACGATGTACGACCCGAACATCGCGGAGAAGTAGCGCGGCAGCTGCTCGAAGACTTTCGCGCGCTCCATCTCCTGCGCCACGTACTGCATCAGCTGCCCGGCGTCCACGCGGCCCGCCGCCTGCGCACGCACCATGTGCTGCAGCATCAGGGCCGTCGCGGACCCTTCCGCGAGGCAGGTCACGACCAGGTCCATGTCCTCGGTCCTGTCCGTTCTTTCCGTCAGGGTCCGGAGGTCGCCGTACTGGTCGTCGAGGGCATGCGTCAATTCGTGCGCGAGGACCATCCGCTCGATGAAGGCGGGCATCGTGCCCTGGCCGCTCGACGATGTGGAGCGTTTCGGTTTCGGGTTCGTAGTAGCCCGGCCACCTGCTGCTCGAGCAGCGAGAGGACCGTCTTCGAGAAGTCGTGCCCGGCGGGGAGGAACCCCGCCGTCGTCAGGAACACGGAGACGGTGTCGCGCCGGTCCGTCGGAACCGCCTTCTCCAGGTCGCGCTGCAAATCACGGCGCGCCTGCTCGAGCGATGTGCGCTGGCGCTTCACCGGCCGCTTGAAGGTCCACCCCCGCAGCTTCTCGACCTCGGCCGCCACCTCGTCCACGAGACGGTTCAGTTCCTCCGCCCGGGTTGCCGGCGTCTGCGGCACGGGCGCGGCCTGCGCGGCGGCATCGGGGACGAACGACGGCGAGAGGAGCAGGAGGGCGAGAAGCAGGATAGTCACAGATCCATTCTAAGGGGTCGGCGGACTTTGGCCGGCCCTTAAGAGGTCGGCGGACTTTGGCCGAAGGGTCATCCAAAGTCTCCCGACCCCTTTGTGCCTATGAGCCGCGCCGTACCACCGCCTGGGGATCCCACCCAAGCCGCACGACGACGATTCGAATGGGACGTACTCCGAAGGCCTTCGCCTCGGCACAGTCGGGGACGTAGACGTCGATTCGGTGACCCTGCACCAGTCCGCCGGTGTCCATCACGGTGTACACGCCTTCGTAACGGCGATCGCCGGCCTCGACGATGCGAACGACGGACCCCACCGGCAGGTGATCCGGGTCTGCCGCGACGATGCCCTCCCGTGTCCGTACGCCTGACTTGGTGATGCCGCGATCGCAGTAAGCCGTGGCCGTGAACTGTGCCTCCGTTCCCGGTGCAACCTGGGCGGTGGGCCCGGGGGTGACGAGCGCAGGTAGCACGGCCATGGTCAAGATGGTCGAGATTCGGAGTCTCATGGGTAAAGAGAGAGCAGGACGCGGGCCAGGAAGGACCTGCCAGCTCGACCGCTGCTCTCTCGTGTCGCGCCTGCACAGTTCTTGCAGCCGAGTTCCAAAGCCATGCGTCCGGCACGAGTTCGAATCATCGGCGTCACTGTCCTGCTTCTTGCGGTCTCTGCAGCGGGGACAGCGGCCTGGCAGCCTCCGCCCCCGATCTCCCAGATCGACAGCGAGGCGCCCAACGATTTCGAGGTCCTGGTGGACGCGGCGGTCCGCTTGCCGATCGCGGCTGTGCTCGGGGCCCTGCTGGCCTTTCGCCCGCAACGCCGAGGGACTCCTCATCGCAGCCCGCCCGTGATCCAGACGCAGATCCTGCTGGCGGTCGTCGGCGCGCTCGTGATGATGATCGTCGGCCAGAGCCTCGCCCGCGCGTTCGGCATTGTCGGCGCGGCGGGCTTGATCCGGTATCGTGCGAAGATCACGGATCCGAAAGACGCCGGTGTGATGCTCGCAACGCTTGGCGTCGGTCTTGCGTCGGGGGTGGGCCTGTTCTGGCTGGCGGCGTTCGGAACCGTCTTCTTCCTGATCCTCCTCGGCGCCGTCGAGTCGCTCGACGACCGGCGGCGCGAGTTCGAGCTCACGATCAAGGCGGGCCACGCGGCCACGTTGCGTCCGCGGATCGAGAAGCTGTTCGGCCGCCTGAAGGTCGAGTTCCAGCTGCACGGCGCATCGGACGAGGAGTTGGTCTACGGCGTTCGCATGCCGTACGACCGGACGACCGAGCGCGTATCGACAGCGATCGAGCGGGTGGCGCCCGGGGCGATCACCGCCGTGAGCTGGGACGAACGCAAGGCCAAGCCCTAGTGACAGGCCACTAGCCCGCAGGAGACGGGGCTGGCGGCGCCTGGGAGGAGGAAAGTGGATCTGCTGGTCGAGCCGGATGACGGGGTCAGCCCGATCATCACCCACATCAAGCGCGCGCGGCGGAGCATCGACACGACCATCTTCAGGTTCGACCTCCCGGAGGTCCAGCGGGCGCTGGAGGCGGCCGTGACGCGCGGCGTGCAGGTCCGCGCGCTGATCGCACACACCAACACCGGCGGGGAGAAGCGCCTCAGGAAGCTCGAGATGGAGTTGCTTGCCGCCGGCGTGACGCTCGCTCGGAGCGGCGACGACCTCGTGCGCTACCACGGGAAGCTGCTCATCGTCGATCGATCCGCCCTGCACGTGATGGCCTTCAACTACACGAGGCTCGACGCGGCCAAGAGCCGGAGCTTCGCCCTGTCCACGCGGAACCGCCGCATCGTGCAGGAGGGTTTGAGGCTGTTCGAGGCCGACATGACCCGTCAGCCGTACGTGCCGGGCCTCGCCGACCTGATTGTCAGCCCGGAGAACGCGAGGGCGCGCCTCGGAGACTTCATCCGCGGTGCCAAGCGTCAGCTCCTGATCTACGACCCGAAGATCACCGATGCCGCCATGCTGCGGGTGCTGTCGGACCGCGCGCGGCAGGGCGTGGAAGTTCGCGTGCTGGGGAAGGCGGACAAGCGCTCGCCGGGCATCCAGGTGGAGAAGCTGCCAAAGCTGCGCCTGCACGCGCGGGTGATCATCCGGGACGGCGAGCGCGCCTTCATCGGGAGCCAGAGCCTGCGGAAGATGGAGTTGGACGAGCGGCGCGAGGTCGGCCTGCTGGTGCGCGATCCGAAAGTGGTGAAGAGGCTTGCGTCCGTCTTCGAGTCGGATTGGGCGCTCACGGACCGGGCGGTACCGGCCAGCCGTTCGGGAGCTACTGCCGGGGCTGCGGCGTAGTGGCTGCGCGCGGGAGGGTTCCGCTGTCCACGACTTCTCCCGTCCTGGAAATCGCCTGGAACCGCATCTCGTCGCCGGCAACCTGCACGAGCATGAACGCCCGGTCGGTGTCGAACCCCTTCGCGGTCAGCTCGGTCTTCCGGATGTCACCCCGCCTCAGTTTCGCCGCGCTGCCCGCGATGAAATACGCGATCCCTTTCTGAGGCTTGATGCGCTCGTAGAAATGCTCGTGGCCTGTGAAGATGACCGAGACGCCGTTCGCGAGGAAGAGCGGCTCGACGAGCGTGCGCAGGTCCGTCTCGGACCCGTGCGTCCTGCCGGAGGAATACGGGGGGTGGTGGAAGTACGCGATCTTCCACTTCTCGCCCGACGCGGCCAGCTCCTTTTCGAGCCAGGACAGCTGCTGCGGGTCCATGTAGTTGCTGTCGAGCACGAAGAACGCGACGTCGCCCTTCTTGAAGCGGTAGTACCGCTCGCCGTTCATGTGGAACGGCTTGTAGAAGCGCTGATCCGGGTCGTCGTGATTGCCGAGCGCCGCGTAGAACTCCACGCCCGCATCCAGGAGGGGCCGGTACGGCTGCTCGAACTTCTTGCGGTAGTCCTGGGGCCGCTCGCCGCCGTACATGTTGTCGCCAAGCAGGATCGCGAAATCGAAGGGAAACCGTTGCCGCGCCGCGGCCGCCTGTGACCCGATCTGGTACTGCGGCCGGTCCCCCGTCCCGGTGTCACCGAGCACGGCGAAACGCACGGGGGTCTCGCCATCGGGCACCGGGAAGACCCCGGGCTCCGGAGACTGCCCCAAGGCTCCCGCGAGCGTGACCCACAGCGAGAGGACGACGCCGAGCGGCCCGATGGCGCGAAGGGAACGCCGACTCACCGGTAAACCCCTTTACCACCCTCGCCCCGCGCGGGAGGCAGGGCGCTGTCCACGAAGTCCACGACGAGGTTGGCGTCCAGGTCGCGGAGAATCAGCCGGGTGCCCAGGAAGCGATACTCGAGTTCCTCTGGAAGGCGGGGGAGCTGGGCCAGCAGCCGGGCAGGAACGGTCGCCAGCGGAATTGCCGATGGGTACTGGTCGTTGATCCCGAGCTTGGGAGCATTCGGGACAGCGGCGAGCGCCGCGGACCGCTCGCTGGCCGGCCGGCGGCGAAAGTCCTCGCGGACCTCTTCCTTCACCAGGGCAGCCACCTCCGGAAAGAAGATGTCGCCCCGGCGTGCTTGGGGGCGCGCCGCCTTGATCGCGCGCCCCAAGGCCTGCTGGCGGGCCGTGACCTCCTCCGGGTTCCTGGTCTCCTCGAGCTTCTTCAGGCCCTCGGCGGCCTTTCCGCGCAATTCCAGGTACGCCTCGACGCGCTTCTGGAACCGGCTCAGCACTTCGGCCCTGGGGTTGACGGCCTGCCGCCCGGAGGCGGCGGGCGCCAGGGCGATACCGAGCGCGGCGGTCAGACACCAAAGCGTGGCTCGTTTCATGGGCCCCCCGACACGCCCTTGTGCAGCGCCTGTGCCACCGTCCCCGCCTCCTTCAGCGTCCGGCCGGTGACCGAATAGCGGAGCTGCGAGACAGGCGGGAGGCAAAGTGCAGAATGCAAAAAGCAGGATGCAGGATGCAAGATGCAGGATGCAGGATGCAAGATGCAGAGCGATGACCATGCACCCACTGCTGACGCTCCATTATCGAACGGCCCGCACGGATGAGGGACAGCGGCTCGACGAGTTGCTGGGGTGGTGGCTGCCAGAGGCCCTCGGGCGCCCGCTTTCGCGGTCTGCAGTCCGCCGGCTGCTGATGGCCGGAGCCGTCGTCGTCGGCGACCGCCAGGTTCGGCGGCCGGGATTCCTGCTTGCGGCCGGCGTTCGCATCACTGCCCGGCTGGATCCCGAGCGGGCGGGCACCTCGTCGGGCGACGCGCCTGGCCCGGCAACGGCTACTGGGATCCTGTTCGAAGATGAGACGCTCCTGGCCGTATCCAAGCCGGCGGGACTTCTCACGCACCGCGCCGCGGACCCCGGGCGTGCAGACCTCTTCAGCGTCGTGCGCTCACTGCTTGCCGCACGCGCCGGTCACGCCGCTGACCCCGGGCCGTACCTGGCCATTCACCATCGTCTCGACCGCGAGACCTCGGGAATCGTCCTGTTCGCCAAGGCCCGGGAAGCGAACGAGGGACTAGCCCGTCAGTTCGAACGTCGCACGGTGCGCAAGACGTACGTGGCCATCGTTTCGGCGCCCGGCAATCCTCCCCCGCCGGGATGGGTGGTGCGGAACCACCTGGCATCCGTGGGATCGGGCCGTCGCGCTCGGGTGGGCTCGGTGACCGAGGGTGGTGAGGTGGCGGAGACGGCGTTCCGGCTGGTGGAGTGGCGGAAGCCGGCGGCGCTGGTGGAGGCGCACCCGCTGACGGGCCGAAAGCACCAGATACGAGCACACCTCGCCGGGTCCGGTTTCCCAATCGCTGGCGACCGCCGGTACGACGGGCCGAAGCGTCTCGGCCAGGCAGCGGTCCCGAGGGCCATGTTGCACGCCCTCTCACTGCAGCTGGTTCACCCGATCGACCGCACCCCGCTCTTGCTCACGTGCCCCCTACCCGAGGACTTCCTCGCCCTGCTCCGCGCGATGCGCCTGGAGGGCGCCTTGACACCGGCGCCGCGCCACCGGTAGTCTCGCCCACGCTCATGAAGGTCGCGTTCATCGGTACCCACGGCGTCGGCAAGACCACCCTGTGCTACGACCTGGCGGCGGCGCTGAAGCGGCAGGGGATCAACGTGGACATGGTGAAGGAGGTGGCGAGGCTCTCCCCGCTTCCGATCAACCGCAAGACGTCCCTCGACGCGCAGACCTGGATTCTCACCACGCAGGTGGCCGAGGAGATCCGGTCGTCGAGCCAGCACGAGGTGGTGGTCTGCGATCGCGCCGTGCTGGACAACTACGCCTACCTCACCTTCGCATGCGGACGGCAGAAGGCAATCGAGCGGTTCGTGGACTACTGGATGAAGACCTACGACCTGCTGTTCAAGGTGCCGATTTCCGGCACCGCCACGGCTGACGGCGTGCGCGACACCGACGAATTCTTCATGCGGGGGATCGACCAGCTGGTGGACCACCTGCTGGCAGAGAAGCGGTGGCCTCACGAGCGCCTGCCCGAAGGGGAGCGCGACCGCTGGATCGACATCGTGCGAGATAAGGTCCTGCGGCACCCGCAGCTCGACGCGCGCCTCCTCTAGCAACCTCGCGGCGCCTCGGTCATTTCGTCCCTACCCCACGCGCGCCACGTCAACGTCCCGCGAGTCGATCCAATCCGGCGTCCGTCCCTGCAGCAGCGTGGCGGCCAGCTCGCCAATCGCGGCGCTCGCGCCCATGCCGAACCCTCCCAGGCCCGAGACGTGGAACAGGCCGGGCAGCGCCGGGTCCCAGCCGATGAGCGGGCGGCGGTCGGGCGCGAACGTGCGCAGGCACGCCCAGCCGCGACGAAGCGGCAGGTCCGAGAACGGAGGCGCATGCCGTTCCAGCTTCGACGCGAGAAGCTCCGCCGCGCCGGGATCCGTCGGCGGGTCTCCGGGTGGCATCTCGGCTTCGTCGCACGGCGAGAAGAGGAGGCCGTCGCCCTCGGGCCGAAAGTAGAACCCGGCGTCTTCCACCCACGCGTACGGCGATCCCTCGACGCGCCCGGGCGGGGCCCCCGTTACGAAGAGGTGCCGCCGCAGCGGCCGGAGGGGAAGCGGCCGGGCCTCGCGGCCCAGCCGGCCTGCCCATGCGCCGCTCGCGTCGACCACCACGTCGGCCCGAATCTCACCGAGTGTCGTCTGCACGCCGGCAACCCGGCCGCCAACGACCGTCAGGCCTTCCGCCTCGCACTTCGTATGGAGTTGAAACCCGCCGGCCCGCGCGCCCGCCAGGAAGCGGGTGAGCAGTGCGTGGATGTCCACCACGCCCTCCTCCGCGCACCAGAGGGCGGCGTCGAAGTGAACGGCGTCGATCAGGGGGAACCGTGAGCGCGCGGCGGCAGCGGTCAGCAGCTCGGTGGCCGGCGTCCCGCCGGCCCGCGCCGCGTCGTGGACGGAGTGGATCTCGTGGAGCGCCGGCGCCGACACGAGGGTGAGGCCACCCGTCGGGGAGAGGAGCGACGGCTCGTCTGCCGCGAACTGCCGGATGACCACGGCGGAGCGCGCGGCGAGGGTGCGGATGACCCCGTCATGTTCGGCAAGCCGCAACAGCGCGGCATTGCGGCCCGAGGCGTGGACCCCGTAGGACGGCTCCCGCTCGAGGAGGACGCCCGGCCCGAGGCCCGCGCGCCCGAGGGCCCACGCGGTGGACGCGCCCGCGAACCCGGACCCCACGATGACCCAGCGGGTGCCGGCGGGAAGTGCCTTCATCCGCCTGATGTTAACAGGCGCGGGGGATCAGGCGCCGGGTTCGTCCACCGGGTCCGCCGACCACAGCCGGTGAACCACGTTCAGCAGCGCCAGGCTGCTCACCGCGAACACCGAGAACAGGGCGAGCGCCATCCCCATGCGCCCGTAGAGGAAATTGCCCACCGTGAAGAGCGCGGACCAGATGGCCGTGGAACCGGCCACCCAGCCCAAGAGCGCGAGCGGGATGTTCTGCTGCCCCTTGACGGCGCCCGGTCGCGATCCCCGCCGCGCGCCGGATGGGCTCCCAGCCGGGGCCGAACGGCCGCACCTTGCGATAGAAGGCGATCAACGTCGCTCGGTCGGTCTGCGGGCCGAGGTACGCTGTCGCCACCCAGCAGGACGCTGGTAACCGCGATGGTGATCATCAGGGCAACGTGGGTGCTGAGCGTCACCCCGTTCTTCGCCAGCACGAGCAGCGCCAGTGAGACGCCGAACGAGCTGATCATCGCCACCACTTCGCACCAGGCGTTCACGCGCCACCAGAACCAGCGCACCAGGTACAGCAGCCCGGTGCCCGCGCCGACCTGCAGGATCACGTCGAACGCGTCCTTGGCGGTGTCGAGAACGAACACCAGGCCAGACGACAAGACGAAGAGGATGACGGTCACCACCCGGCCCGCCATCACGTAGTGCTTCTCGCTGGCGTCCTTGCGCAGGAAGCGCCGGTAGAAATCGTGGACGAGGTACGACGCGCCCCAGTTGAGGTGCGTGAGGATCGTGGAGGAGTTCGCCGCGATCAGGCCGCCCACCATCAGGCCGATGAAGCCGACGGGCAGGAACTTGAGCATCGCCGGGTAGGCGATGTCGTGGCCGATCAGCGTCGGGTCGAGGTCCGGGAACGCCTTCTGGATGTCGGACAGCTCCGGGTAGACCAGGATCGAGGCGAGGGCGACGAGAATCCACGGCCAGGGGCGCAGCACGTAGTGCGCGATGTTGAAGAAGAGCACGGCGCCGAGCGAGTCCTTCTCGGATTTCGACGCGAGCATGCGCTGCGCGATGTAGCTGCCGCCGCCCGGCTCGGCCCCTGGATACCACACCGCCCACCACTGCACCGCGATGGGCATGATGAACACGGCGAGCGCGATGTCCCAGTTGTTGGTGAAGTCCGGCAGCATGTTCAGGTAGTTGATGCCGCCGGGCCCCTTCGTTGCCGACAGCTTGTCCACGAGGCCCGCGAGGCCGCCGACCTGCGGGAGCTGCAGCGCGAAGTAGGCGGCCGCGATGACCGCCGTCATCTTGATGAAGAACTGGACCATGTCGATGACGAGCACGCCCCAGAGCCCCGAGTGCGTCGCGAAGACGACGTTCAGGGCGCCGACGAACGCGAGCGTCTGCCACCGTTCGAAGCCGAACAGCACCCCGGCAATCTTGCACGCGGCCAGGTTGACGGTCGCCATGATCATGCAGTTGAAGAGCAGGCCGAGGTACACCGAGCGAAAGCCGCGGACCACTCTTGCGGCGGTGCCCGAGTAGCGAATCTCGTAGAACTCCAGGTCGGTCATCACGCCCGAGCGGCGCCAGAGCCGGGCGTAGAAGAAGACCGTGGAGACCCCGGTCAGCACGAAGGCCCACCACACCCAGTTGCCCGCGACGCCGTTCCGCCGGACGATGTCGGTGACCAGGTTCGGGGTGTCGCTGCTGAACGTGGTCGCCACCATCGAAAGGCCCGCCAGCCACCAGGGGACCGCCCGGCCCGAGGCGAAGAACTCCGAGGTGCTCTTGCCCGCCCGTTTCCCGAAGAACAGGGCCGGGGCGAAGCACACGATGAGCGAGGCGGCGACGATGATCCAATCCACCAGTTGCAGGCGCATGAGGCGTCTCCCGCGTGATTGTTGCGCGACACGATAGCACGTCTGGGCGCGATCCGCGCGCGGCCCGCTACAATGAGACCCATGGGCCTGTCCACCGCTCCCAGCATCCTCAACGACATCACCGGCCCGGTCATGCGCGGGCCCTCGAGCTCGCACACGGCGGGGTCATATCACATCGCGACGCTGGCGCGGGCGCTGCTCGGCGCAAGGCCCGTGGCCGCCCGTTTCATCTTCGACCCGGCTGGGTCCTACGCGCAGGTCTACCGGCAGCAGGGCGTGGACCGGGCGTTTGCCATGGGCTTGATCGAGCGCCCGCTCACCGATCGTACGTTCTTTCAGGCGCTCGAGACCGCCGCCGCCGAGGGCGTGGTCATCACGTTCGCGGTCCAGCCACTGGCCGGCGCCGACCACCCAAACGCCGTTGAGATCGATCTGGAGGGCGAGGGCGGCGAGACGTTGTCCTTGCGGGCTAAGTCGGTCGGTGGCGGGGCGGTGGAGGTGACGCGGGTGAACGGCTGGGCGGTACGGATGAACGGGCAGGCGCACCAGGTGCTCGTCGAGACGAATCCCGCGGCGGTGCAGGCCGTGCTGGATGGACTGCGAGAGCCTGATCAGACGCCGGGCGAGACGCGCCGGCGGCCGGGCGAGAGTCGAGTGCTCGTCGAGGTCGAACGGGGCGGACCACTCGGCCCTGCAGCAGCCGCCGCCGTTCTTGGCATTCCCGGGGTGCGGCGAGTGCTCCAGGCGCGGCCGGTCGGCTACGGACGCAGGGGCAGCGGGTCTGTTCTCCAGCGGAAAAGGGATGGTGGCGCTCGCGGAGGAGCGCGGGCTCTCGCTCGGGCGCCTGGGCCTGGCCTACGAAGCGGAGTTGCTCGGGGCGCCCGAGGCCGAACTGCTCGCCGAGATGACCCGCCGTTTCGAAATCATGCGCGCCGCCGTGCACGAGGGGCTCAGCGACCGCGCACCGGCCACGCAGCTGCTTCTCCCCAGCGCCGGGCGGAATCATGCGGGCCGACGCCGAGGGCCGCCTGGCCGTGGGCGGGCTGCACACGAGGGCGGCGGCGCGTGCGATGGCGGTCATGCACGTCAACGGCGCGATGGGGGTCGTGTGCGCGGCGCCCACGGGCGGGTCGGCGGGGGTCCTGCCCGGCGTGCTTGTCACGCTTGCCGAGGAACGGGGGCTTTCCCCGGAGGACGCCGGCCTCGCGCTCTTCGCCGCGTCTGCCATCGGCGTGATCGTCGCCTTGCGCGCGACCTTCGCCGCGGAGGTTGCGGGTTGCCAGGTGGAGATCGGCGCGGCCGGCGCGATGGCCGCCGCCGCGGTCGTCGAGTCGGCCGGCGGCCCCGCGCGGGGGGCGGCCGACGCGGCGGCCATCGCCTTCCAGAACACCATGGGGTCGGTGTGCGACCTGGTGCAGGGAATGGTGGAGATCCCGTGTCACACCCGCAACGCGGCAGCCGCCGCCAGCGCGTTCGTGTGCGCGGATCTCGTCCTCGGCGGCTACGCCAACCCGATCCCGCTCGATGAGACGGTGGACGCCGTCTATGCGGTGGGCAAGATGATGCCGTCGGAACTGCGGTGCACCGCCCGCGGCGGCCTCGCAGTCACGCCCTCCGCGCTGACGCTGCGCCGGCGAAGTTGAGGATCGCAAAGGGCGTGTGTCTTGGGAGCCGAAGGCGACGTTTGGGCCTGTCTCGCCGATCGCAAGCCAAAAGGTAATCGGAGGCGAGCCGTCCGGGCTTGCCCGCCGAAGCTCGCTGATGCCAAGCGGAAGGGAAGCGGAGGCGAGCGAAGGCGGGAGGAAGGTGGGGGCCTTCCCCCTCCCGGCCAGGCTCAGGGCGCGAAGAGACGGGGGCGGGCGCCGGTTGCCCGGCGCCCTGATCGGTTGAAAGTCTCCAGACCCGGTGCCCGACTCTGCAACGGCGATGCCACGGATCGGGAGGGCGCGTCACTTCGCGCTTCCCGTTGATTTCCTCGGGTTTGCCGCCACGCTCGCCTCGCAGCCGTGGGATCGTGCCCGCCCGTCATCGTCTGCTTTCCCAACGCCCTGTCTGGAAGCGCGACGTGGGCCTGTACGCGTGGTCGCGTAATCGGCCCCGAGCCCGAAGCCACAATCGAGGGCCAGACGCGGCTCGAGGCCGAGCCTAGAGCCGTGAGCGGGCCTCGGCTCGAGCCGTGTTATGCTCCGCCCGAAATGAGGAGGCGTGCGATGACGAAGCGTGGCTGGATGATGGTGCCGCTCCTGTGGGTGCTGGCGGTCGTCTCGGCAGCGGCGCAGGTTCTGCCCGTGGCGACGCCGGAGTCGGTCGGCATGACCTCGGCCCGCGTCGAGCGATTGAAGGCGGGGGTGCGGGAATACGCGGATCGCCAGGAAATCAGCGGCGCCGTCATCGTACTGCTGCGCGGCGGCAAGGCCGTGTTGATGGAGCCGGTCGGCCGGATGGATGTCGAGGGGAACCGGCCGATGCGCAAGGACGCGATCTTCCGGATGGCGTCGATGTCGAAGGCCGTGACGTCCGTGGCCGCCATGATCCTCATGGAAGAAGGCCGCCTGCGGCTGTCCGACCCGGTCTCCAGACTCCTGCCGGCGTTCAAGCAGACGACGGTGGCGGTGACGGGGCTGGCGGGGACCGGCCGGAAGTTCGGTGTCGTGCCCGCCAGGCGTGAAATCACCATTCGCGATCTCCTCACCCACACCGCGGGCATCTCGTACGGGAGCGGGCCCGCAGCCGAGGACTACAAGGCGGCCGGCCTCCAGGGGTGGTACCTCTCAGACAAGAAGGAGCGCATCGTCCCGTTGATGGCGCGTCTTGCCTCGCTGCCGTTCGACAGCCAGCCGGGGGAGCAGTACATCTACGGCTACAACACCGACATCCTGGGCGCGGTGGTGGAGAAGGCTTCCGGCCTGTCCCTCGACGAGTTCTTCCGCACCCGGATCTTCGAACCGCTGAAGATGACGGATACGTCATTCTACCTGCCGCCCGAGAAGCGTGACCGCCTCGCCGTCGTGTATTCCGCAGGCCCCGAGGGCCACGTGGTCAAGGCGGCTCCGGGAGGGACCGGCCAGGGCGATTACGTGGACGGCCCTCGCGCCTGCTTCTCCGGCGGGGCGGGCCTGCTGTCGACCGCCAACGACTACGCCAGGTTCCTGCAGATGCTGCTCAATGGCGGCGAGCTCGACGGCGCGCGGGTCCTTGGACCGAAGTACGTGGAGCTGATGACGACCAACCACGTGGGCGCGCTGTATAGCGAGGGACGGCTTGGGTTTGGCCTCGGGTTCGAGGTTACCGAGCACGTCGGCCGCGCCGCACGCCCTGACTCGGTCGGGACGTTCGGGTGGGGAAGCGCCTACTATTCCACCTACTGGGTGGATCCCCAGGAGAAGCTCGTGGCGATCCTGCTGACGCAGCTGATCCCCGCCGGCAGCGTCGATCTTCGCGACAAGTTCCGCTACCTGGTCTACCAGACCATCGTCGGGCCCGTGCCGCCCGGCAAGTAGCCGGCAGCCCCGAAGACCGTCAAGGGGTCAGGTCTGAGGGTGTGACGGGCAGATACCCGACCTAGTCTGTCGTATTCCTCTTGCTTCTTGGACTATCACACTCCATAATTCACCGATTCCAACCATTCGGGTGTTGGTCCGCAGGTTCACCGCGCGTCGAGCGAGAAGCTCTGTCCGTTCGACGTGCCCGTCCCGGTGCAGCCGTTCACGCGTGGCAAGCGAGAAGGTCCGTCCGCTTGTCGCGCCCGACCAGTGAGGCGTTAATGACCGTTGTCCTGCCCTCCCGGGTCCGACCCGAGGCCACCATCAAGAGAGCGCTCCTCGTCGCCATGTTGCTCGCCAGCGTGATGCACGTGCTCACGCCCGCGCAGGGGCCTCCGGCGGACGCCCTGAAGTTCTTCAAGAACTACTTCGTCACCGGGAGTTACGTCGTGGGCGGCGTCGGCCTGCGGGGGAAGGGGGTTGGCGGGGTTGCCACCGGCGCCATCCGAATGAATGGCGCGCCGGAAGGCGCCGACCTCGTGGCCGCGTTCTTGTACTGGCAGGTCGTCACGAAGGACGATACTGGCGCCCTGGGCGCGGCACGCGTGACACTCGGTCCGTGGAGCGCGACCGCGCCATCCGAGCCAATCAGCCCTCTTCCCGGCATTCCTCTCAGTACCGCGGACGGCCCCCTGGGCAAGACGCTCGGCGCCGGATCGCCGCCATGCTGGAGCGGGGGAGGTGGCACCGGATCATCGGGCGGAGCCTACAGGACGTTCACCTACCGCACCGACGTCTTGAGGTTCCTCCATATCGACGACTCCACCGGGAAGTTCAGGGTCAACGGCTACTACCAGGTTCAACTGCCCGATGACAACAACGTGACGGCCCTCGGTGCCAGCCTGGTCGTCATCTACCGCGATCCGGATCCCCTCCGCCCGCTGAATGCGATCGTCCTCTACGACGGCAATTACACGATGGATCAGAGCTCCCAGGGCATGTACCAGTCGCTCAAGGGGTTCTACGATGGCACGGCGTCCGGCAAGCTCACGCACATCGTCGGCAGCGGCCAGGCCAACAAGTCGGAGATCCTGCGGTTCAACGGGACGGAGATCGCGAGGAATCCGTTCACCTCAACCCTGGGGGCGAACTGGGACAACCCGACCTATAGCGTGTCCGGCGGGCTTCCGACCCAGGTGACGACTTCTGTCGATCACGAGGGCTTCAGCTCGTTCGATTGCCTGACGTGGGCTGCCGTCATCTACGAGGCGCCGGTCAGGGACACGGACGGCGACGGGCTCCTGGACGCGTGGGAAACGTCTCCACCCCCGGTCGATCCGCAGGGACAGCCGCTGCCAGACCTCGCCGCGATGGGGGCGTCGCCATTCCACAAGGACGCATTCGTCGAAATCGGGTACATGACGACCGGCGACAGGCAATATGGCGGCGTGGCCAAGCCGGCGCACTCGCACCGGCCCACCCACGCAGCCATCAAGTTGATGGGCGACGCGTTCAAGAACTCGCCCCTGATGAACCCGGACGGTACGACGGGGATCGCGCTTCACGTCGATGCGGGCCCCAACTATCCGCAGTGCACGGCCGAGGAAATCGCGTCGCAGACGTGTGCGACCGACTACCTGGTCGCCGCCCCCCTCGCGCGGGGCGGCGAAGCGCTCCCCGAATCGATCACGACCCCGCCATGCACGCGTGGGCCCGACGATCCGGTCTGGAAGTGCCAGCTTCAGCAGTACCCCGGTACGGTCGGATGGAAGACTGGCTTCCAGTACATCAAGGACGAGGTGATCGGCACCACCGACGGATTCTCCGATCCCGCCGCCGCCGACCGACCCAAGCATCGAAGATCCCTGTGATCTGCCCGGCAACAAATGCGTCAGGCGATTCGACCGCAACCGCAGCGACGCGTTCCACTACGCGTTTTTCGCGCACGCCGTGGGGATGCCGAAGTCGCTGAATGCGTGCCTGGACCAGACCGGGGCGGAACAACCGGATGTGAACGGGCACTGTCCGGCACCGCTCGTCGAGAATCCCCTCTTCTTCACGCCCCGCACGAACTCGGGCATCGGCGACTTTCCCGGGCGCGACGTCCTGATCCCGCTGGGGGCGTTCAGCGACCGGTTCGGGAGGCCCGGGGGAACCGACTTCATGGTGGCCTCGACCTGGTTCCACGAACTCGGGCACAACATGGCCCTGCGCCACGGCGCGTGGCAGGACGCCGGGGGCCGGATCCAGGCCGGACCCAATTGCGTGCCCACGTACCTCAGCGCGATGAACTACCTGTACCAGTTGCGTGGACTCCTGGACGACTTGGGAAGACCGAACCTCGATTTTGCGGGCGCCGCCGGTTCCGCGTTCTCGGAGCGGCTGAACGAGGCGGCTGGGACCGATGCGGCGCTTCCGTGGACGCCTCAATATCGAATCGGCTGGTATGCGCCTCTAGAGGGCAGCTATTTCGTCGACCCGGAAACGGGTGATCCACGGACGACCGTCGCCGGGAGGCACTGTGACGGCTCGCCGCTGGGCGACAACGACGTGCCGATGGTCCGCGTCGATGCGAGAACGGCCTCCGGCGTCATGGACTGGAACGCGAACGGCATACAGGATGGACACGAATTCCAGGATCTCAACTTCAATGGCCGCACGGCCGCACCAGCCGGTGCCGCACCGGAACTCCCTCAGTCCTTCAACGACTGGGCGAACATCAGGTTGAACCAGATCGGTGCCGCACGAAACGTAGGCGGGCCGTTCCTCGATGAACTGGGTCGCAAGGCTTTCGGTCCCCTGTCCGCCGATCTCTGCGCGGGCCGACTGGGCGCGGGCCGACTGGGCGCGCGCCGACTGGGCGCGGGCCGACTGGGCGCGCGCCGACTGGGCACGGGCCGACTGGGGCGATCTGAGCCAGGGCGACCTGGGCCGCTATGCACTGGCGCGGGCCGACTGGGCGCGGGCCGACTGGGCGCGGGCCGACTGGGCACGGGCCGACTGGGCACGCGCCGACTGGGGGCGCGGCGACGACGGCCGGGCCGACTGGGGCGGCGGTGACCTGTTCATCAACGACCCCTACAACCAGGGCGGCGAGCTGGACTTCGAGACGGCGACGTTGCTCGCGAACACGCCGCCCTACCAATTCAGCGCGTGTATCGGAAGCGAGAGCTCCTGTGGCAACGGCCTTGGCGTTCTCGCGAAGTGGAAGGCGACCAACGAGGGCAACGAGCTGCGCTACATCCTGTACCGGGTCAACGGAAGCGAGCTCGCCCCCGGGCAGGCCTGGACTGCGGTGACCACGGTGGAGGCCGTGCGCGGTCAGACCGACTACTCGTTCTTCGACGCCAGCCTCCTCGAACGGGGAGCAATCTACCTCTACTTCGCTGTCGCCGTGTATGACCGGATGATTGAAGGGCAGACGGTCCAGGTGCAGAGCGATCCGTCGAACCTCGTGGCGATCGAGGGCCCCAACCACCCGGCGGTGGCGTCCGCGGACAGCTACACCGCCGACGAGGATACCCCGCTGACACAGGCCGCGCCGGGGGTGTTGGGCAACGACACGGACGTGGACAACGACACGCTGACGGCGGTTCTCGTCACGCCTCCTTCACACGGGACGCTGAACCTGAACGCTGACGGGTCATTCACCTACACGCCGGCGGCGAACTACAACGGTGGCGATTCGTTCACCTACAGGGCCAACGACGCGGGGGTCGACAGTGCTGTCGCGACGGTCAGCATCGCGGTGAGGCCCGTGAACGACGTCCCGGTGTCCGGGGGCCAGGCCGTGACCGTGGTCGAGGACACGCCCACAGTGATCACCCTCGGCGGATTGGACGTGGACGGTGACGCGCTGACCTACACCATCACAACGCTCCCCGCTCACGGGACGCTGGGGGGCTCGGCGCCGAACCTGACGTACACGCCGGCGTTGAACTTCAACGGGTTGGACGGCTTCACGTTCACCGTCCGCGACGGCACGGTGACGAGCGCGCCGGCGACCGTTGCCATCACCGTCACCCCGGTCAACGACGGGCCGGTGGCCGTCGGCGACAGCTACCCGATGCCCACTGCCGGGGGCACACTCACGGTTCCCGCGCGGGGCGTGCTCGCGAACGACACGGACGTCGACTCTCCGGCGGCGGGGCTGACGGCGGTCGTCGCCAGCGGCCCGTCACGCGGCGCGCTCGTCTTGAACCTCGACGGCTCGTTCACCTACACGCCGACTCAGCCTGTCAGCGCGTCGGACAGCTTCACCTATCGCGCGAAGGACGGAGGCGGTGCTCTTTCCAACGTGGCGACCGTCCGGATCGCCGTCTACTCGCTGTATGGCATTCAGAACGTGCCGCCGGTCACCATCTCCAAGGCGAAGGCCGGCAGCTCTGTACCGATGAAGTGGCAGTTCAGGGACGGTTCGGTGGTGGTCAACAGTTCCTCGGTCGGCCACACCGTGACTGTCAGGGGACCGCTTTCCGGTCCGATTACCGTCCGCACCATCACGAACACGGATCCCGGGAGCAGCACGTTCAGGTACGACGGCACCAGCAACACCTGGTATTTCAACCTGCAGACCAAGGAGACCAACGGGACACCCTATCCGACCGGTCTCTACGAGGTCACGATAACGCCGAACCAACCAGGGTACCTGTCGAGCCCGCCGTTCAATCTGACCTTGACGAAGTAGAGGCGAGATCAGCCGGCCGGTGCGAATCCACGTTCCGAGGGATCCGCGCCGGCCGACTCACGTACGGGGACACTCCACGGCCTGTCGCGAACGAGCCGGGTCACTCGAGTACGTTCTCGGTTCTGAGAGGGCAGGCTCAGTTGCCGGACCGGCGGCGAACTTCGGGAACGAGCGGGTCTTCCGTCGACTTCCCCCGAATGTCCAGGTAGGCCTTGTACCGATTCGGCGGCCTTCGCGCTGTTCAGCCCTTCACGCACGCGGCCTTGGTAGTAGTAGACCGGCGGCAGGTAGGCATACGAAGGTTCATCGTCCAGGAAGAGCGACAGTGCCTCGCCGCGTCGCTTGATGCAGCGCTCGAACGAGGAGTCGGCCTGGAGCAGCGCGCCGGCCTCGAGATACGCCCGCCCCAGTTCGTACTGGCCGATCCACGTGTCGAGCAGGCCATTCGCCGCGGTCAACTCCTCGACCGCCCGGGCGGCGTCGTGCTGCTGCAGGGCCGCGAGCCCGGTGAGGATCCTGGCGTGGGCCCGGGACGACGGCTGGAGCCCGGAGGCGAGCTCTTGCGAGAGCGTCAGGGCTCGCGCGGTTGCGCCCGCCTCGAGAAACACCCGCGCCGCGAGGAAGCGAATCTTGACCGCCTGGCTGTTGGTCAGCGCCTTCTCGGCCGCGGCCATCGCCTGGGCCTTCCTGCCGCGAAGCAGCTCGGCACGGGCGAGCGCGACGAACTTGTCGGCCGCCCGGTCGGTGTCCTTCGATTTGAGATCGGCCGCAGCGCCGGCGCCGAGCAGGCGGGCGGCGTCCGCAAATCGACCTTCGTACGCCGCTACGTCGGCGAGTCCCGATGCGGTGTACGACGCGCCCTGCTCGTCCAGCGTGCTCAGGGCCCGATAGGTCTTCTCCGCCTCGGCCACGCGTCCTTGCCCGATCTGCGCGAACGCCAGCGGGAGCAGAGCGAACATCCCCGGCTGCTGGATGGAAAGGGCCTGCTTTTCGGCTCCGGGGAAATCGCCCGCATACGCGAGATACTGCGCCAGGTTCTGCTGGTAGAGCTTGCGGCTCGGCACCAGTTTTACGAGCTGTCGTGTCTCCTCGAGCGCCGCGGGGACGTCTCGAAGGTACGAAGCGCACAGGGCGCGGTTGTTGCGGGCGGATGCGTCGGCCGAGGTACCTGGCGATCAAATCGCCGTACTCCTTGACGCAGGCCTGGTAGTCGTCGGTGACGAGGTAGTAGAAGCCGCGCGTGCGATACCGCTCCCGCTCCGTCATGCTGTCAAGATGTCCCAGCGCCGCCTTCAGGTATTTCACCGCGTCCTGGCGGCGGTCCAGGTTGAATGACGCAATCGCCATGGCGCCGTAGGCGCCGCCGAACTTGGGATCGCGCTCGACGGCTCTGGAGAAGTTCTGCAGCGCTTCCTCGAACCCGCTCGCCGCCAGGGCTTGCAGGCCTCGCGCGTAGTCGTGCACGGCGTCCAGCGACGTTGCGGAGAGCGCCTCGAGCGCGAAGCGCTGCGCCTGGTCCGACGTGGTGGTGTCACCCAGCGCCTCGCGAACCGTTTCGATCAGCCGCGCCGCAATCTTCAGCACTTCGGCCTTGTCCGACGTCCGGTCGGAGTCCGTCGTGATGACCTTCCCGGTCACGGCCTGGGTGGCTTTGACGGACACGGTGTACCGATCGCCCTCCCGGCTCACGAAACCGGAGAGGACCACGTTCACGCCTTGCCTGACGGCGATCTCCAACGCCCCGCGTTCGTCCATCTTGTCGGGGGGGCGAACACCCAGGCTGCGCGCCATCCCGGTGCGATCGTGCGCACTGATGAAGCCGGCGCCTTCAAGCGCCAGCCTGAGCATCGGTTCCAGCGTGCCCGTGAAGCTCGGATCGTTGGCGCGGTTGTCGAAGTCGGCGATCAACACGGAGACCGGGTCATGCGTGGCCGCCGGCTTGCGGCTGCCCACCAGCCACCAGTTCACGCCAAACATCGCCAGTACCAGGACCAGCGCGCCCGCGATCGTCAGGTGGATGGTCCGCCGCGAGCTGGGAAGTGGCCGGCCTTCGTCGTCGAGGAGCGCGAGGTCGGCGGCGAGCGCGCCCGCATCCGCGTAGCGCTCTTCGGCCTTGGGGGCCAGGCACCGGACGATGATGCGGTCGAGTGCCTCCGGGACGCTCTCGTCCACCGTGAGAGGGGGCGGTGGTGGCTGCTCGATACGCCCGCGCAGTTCCGCAATCGCGCTTGCCGCCGAGGCGTGCCGCCGCGGCCCGAGCAGCATGTCGTAGAGGATCAGCCCGAACGCGTAGACGTCGGCGCGCTGATCCGCCGTCTCCCCCCGCGCCTGCTCGGGGGCCATGTACTGCACGGTACCTACGATTTCGCCCGCAACCGTCGCCCCGGCATGCGCGGCGCTCGTTCCGAAGGCTGCCCCGGCCGGCCGGCTCAGGACTTCCTTCCCGCCGCCCGTGGACCTCGCGATGCCGAAGTCCATGATCAGCGCCTCGTCGTCGGCGCCGATCATGATGTTCGCGGGTTTGAGGTCGCGGTGCACCACGCCGGCCTGGTGGGCCGCCACGAGACCGGACAGCGCCGTCCGGGCGATGCGGATCACCCGCGACGCCGGGAGCGAGCCTTCGGCGGCCAGGATCGAGGACAGGTCCGACCCATCCACGAACGGCATCGTGATGTACTTGATGCCGCCGATTTCCCCCAGATCGTGAATGCGGACAACGTTCTTGTGCGTGACCTGCCGGGCGAGCAGCAGCTCGCGCTTGAAGCGACGTTCGAGGTCCCGCGCCGCCTCGGGGTCGGCCGCGGCTTCGGGCCGTATGACTTTCAGCGCCACGACGACGCCGAGTTCGGCGTCCCACGCCTGGTACACCGCGCCCATGCCGCCAAGACCGACGAGCTTGATGATGTGATACCGGGGGCCGAACGTCTGGCCAGGGATCAGGGGGCCGGTGTCTTCCTTGGAACCGCTTCCACCGGGCAAGATCGTCCGGTCAGTGTCCTGCCCGAGGGTCGCACCGGGCAGAATCGTCCGGTCGACGTCGTCTCGGAGGCTGCTACCGGGCAGAATCGTCCGGTCGCCGGCGTCTCGAAGGCTGCTACCGGGCAGAATCGTCCGGTCGCCGTCGTCGCCGAGGCTGGCGCGGGACAGGCCCCCGGCTCCCGGCACCCTCGTCGCCGTCGGATCGCTATCGCCTGCCGCCGGGCGCCCCGGGACAGGAGTGCCGCACGCGGGGCAGGCAGGAGACGCGGCGGCGATAGGCGCCTGGCAGGTCGCACAGATCATGGGGCGTCGGGCAACGGCCTGATTGTGAAAGCTTAATGTTAAAGCCTACGCAATTTGCCGCGAAGGCGCCAGCGAAAACTAGCTCAGCAGCGCAGGGACGAGTGGCCGGAGTGTGGGGGCCAGCGGTTGGCAGGCCAGGGACGAGGGGCTCGAAACTGGGGACTGGGGACCAAGGGGCAGGGCCAGGGTTGGGAACCACGACACGCGTGTCGGCGTGCCGAACCCTCAACCCTGGACCCTCAACCCTCACTTCTCAACTCTCACTTCTCAACTCTCACTTCCACTCTCACTCTAACCCTTAACCCTTAACCTGTAACCCTTAACCCTTACTGCAACGCGATCGTCTTCTCCGCCGTCCCGCCCTTCACGCTGGCGTACTTCACCGTCACGCTGCCCGTGCCCTTCAGGAGGTACTGGAGCGTGCGGCTGGTGCGGCCGGGCAGGCCGTTCCGCAGCATGATGCGCTTCAGGTCGCGCTGGTCGATCGCCTGCGCGATTCCCGGCCGGAACTTGCTCGGCACCCAGGCGGCCGAGAGCACCTCCACCCCCTTGCCCTCGAGCGTGAGGAGGTCGGGCCGCACGACGTTGTTCGCCGCCGCCTTGGCCAGGATGGTCGGCGTCACCTTGTCGTTGGCGACGTCCACCCAGACCTTGTAAATGCCCTCGCCCAGCTTCTCTACCTTGGCGTCCCCGAATGCCACCTTCGGCATCTGGTCGGCCTGGTAGAGGGTGAAAGACATGTTGCGGTGGCAAAGCTCCTCGTTCATGAAGCGCGGCGGCACGCGCCCGAATGTCTTCTTGAAGCCCCCGCCGATCTCCACCTTGCCGAACTGCGGGTGGTCGAACTCCTTCCAGTCCGTGAGCTGGTCGCCGAACTCGAGGTAGTCGTTGAAGAAGTAGTTTGCTGTCCGCTGGGCGATCGGGTTGCCGGGTTCGCGCTGCTGTTCTTTCAGCTCCGGGCTCGTGAAGTACTGTCCGCCGTTCCAGAGCTCGTTCGAGAACGACATGATGCCCAGCGTGTCGTTGGTCCAGTCCGTCACGCCGCCGTGGACCGTGTAGAGTCCGCTCCAGATGACGAGGTAGCGGTAGAAGGGCAACATCCGCTCGCCGTTCCGGCCGATTTCGTCGTAGGCGCGAACGTCCGAGGGCGGGTACTCCCCGGTCCCCTCGGCGCCGGGGCTCCGGAGGATCATGCCGCCGCTGTTGTGATACGTCTGCAGTCCCGCGATGTTCGGGTGGGAGAGCAGGAACTCGTTGACCGCCCGCGACTCGGGCAGCTGGAACGGGTAGTCCATTGCGCCGCCCTGGATGTAATTGGGCTGCCAGTCGGCGGGGAAGTTCCGGTTCGGGTCATAGCTGCCGGGTCCGTCCTCCCCCGGGCGGCCGTCGCCGTCGTGATCCACCCCTTCCTGTCCCAGGACGACGTAGTCGCCCTTTTCACCGGGCCGCACCGGTTCGAGGATCCGCGGGTCGAGGGCGCTCTTCTTCATGTTGCCTTCGCCCGGCACGTACTTCCGGATCTGGTCGATCACGCCGTTACCGTCCAGGTCCTCGGGGCCGTCCTCGTCGGTCAGGCCGTCCCCGTCATCGTCCACGGGGAAGTGGCCGGTCCGCGCGCCCGCGCCCGCGCCGTGCATGAAGTAGTCGCGGCCGTCGGGGTTGACGGTGGGGACGATGTAAAAAGCCCGTTCGTTTACGAGGCGGGTGATCTGGTCGATCTTGCCGTAGTGCTCCATCAGGTACCAGATCGTGTAGATGCACACCTCGCCGCCCTGGACCTCGTTACCGTGGATGTTCGCCTCGATGTACATCCCGGGCTTGGAGGTGTCGGGGCCGGTGTCGGGGTTGTTGACGATCATGCCGGCGATATCGCGGCCGCCGTAGCTCTTGCCCAGCGACATGTACTTCAGGAACTTCGGGTAGGCCTTCTCCAGCGTCTTCATGTCCGCCTGGAGTTCGGCCACGTCGTGCCAGCGGTTGAACTCGAGCTTCACCTTGTAGGCGCGCTCGGTGGTCGCGGCCTGTGTCGCGGCCGCTGTCTTGGACGTCGGGGCCGGTGTCTGCTTGGCCTGGCCTGCGACCCGCGGGGCGGTGGAAACCGCCAGGAGCAGCAGCGGGCCGGCGGCCGTGATGAGTCTGCGGAAGCGGTTCATCATGTCCTCCTCGGTGCTACTGCAGCTTGATGCTCGCGGTATCGGAGCCGCCCTTCTGGGCGACAGCCTTGAGCGTGATGGCCGTGCCGGGCTTCCCCTTGATCAGCCATTCGAACGACTGGCGTCCGCCCGACCCGGCGAGGGTCGGCAGGTAGGTGGTCTTCTCGGCGCCGGTCACGATGCTCTCGGGCGGCACCCCGAGCTGCACCATTGTCGGCTTGACCGCGCGCGCGGTGACGGCGTGAGCGAGCGACGCCGGCAGGTAGCCGACGTTCTCGACTTCCGCCTTCACGCGGTACAGGCCTGCTCCCAGGCTCGTCGCTTCGGCCTTGGCGATGTGTACCTTCGGGAAGAGGGTGGTCAGGTAGAGCGCGAACTTGGCGTGCGCCGCGCCGAGTTCCGCGATCTTCGCGGGCGGGGGGTTGGTGGTCGCGTACGGTTTGAACCCCCCGATCTCGACGGCACCGAGCGTCGGGTGCGTGAACGGGGTCCAGGGCGCAAAGCCATCCACCTTCTCGGCGTCCATCCACTGCAGCAGGCGCAGGTCGATGCCCTCCGGCGCCGCCCCGGCCTCGCCCTCTCCGCCGGGTGCCGCGCCCTGGCCGCCGCGCCCCCGCTGTCCCATCATCGCGGCCGGCGGCCCGCCGGCGGGGCGCTGGACGGCCTCGGCGCCCATCGGCATCTGGCCGCCTCGCGCGGCACCAGCCGGCAGTCCCCAACCCGGCGTGGAGAACGACGGCACGCCGAACTGGTAGTAGCCGTATTCGAAGAAGGCCCCGGCCGGCGTCCGGGTGACGCCCGCCGCTCGCAGGCCGGTCAGCTCGCGGTACTTCTCCGAGACCGCCCGGAAATACTCGACGTCGGCGGGGCTGATCGTCGTCGCGGGACGACGAGCGGGCATCGCGCCACGCCCGCCGGCCGGTGCGGTCGCGCCTCGCTGCCCGGGCGCCCCCATCTCGTCCATCATGACGAAACCGCGCCCGCCGCCGCGTCCGCCGAAGCCGCTCATGTCCTGGAACATCCCGACCCGGCGTGCCTCGGTGTAGCTGCGTTCGGCGAAATCGAGGAGCGAGAGGGGGTTTGGCGCGCCGGGGCTGCCGCTGCGGCCGGGTGCCGCAATGAGGTTGTCACTCTCGCCAAAGGTGAGGATTGCCGCGATGTTGCGGTGAGCGAGCATGAAATCGAGGACCGCGCGCGTCTCCACTTCGCTCACCATGTAGCGCCCGGCGTCCGGCTCGAAGTACGGGTACTGGTGCATGAAGTTGCGGTTGATGTCCACGCCTCCGGGACCGTCCTCGTTGTAGAAGCCGTCCCCGTCGTTGTCGACGCCTTCCCAGTACAGCGCCCAGCCGCCGGTTTCGCCACGGGCGGGTTCGGCCCGCTTCATCAGGCGGGGGTCGTCCGGGCTCACCATGTACGGCCCCATCGGATCCTTGACCCGCATGAGCGTGATGACCCCGTCCTTGTTCAAGTCGTCGGGGCCGTCCTCGTCCGTCCGGCCGTCGTTGTCGGCGTCGTGCGCCGTCTGGTTGGTTCGTCGGCCGCTTCGAATCGGGGCGAACATCTGCTCCGCCCCGTCGGCGTTCACCCTCGGGATGACATACACGACGTGCGTGTCGAGCCGCTGCTTGATCGAGGCGTCTCCCGCATAGCCGTTGAGCAGGTGCTCGACGACGAAGAGGGCCAGCGACGATCCGATGAGGTGATCGCCTTCGAAATTGGCGGCGATGAGCAGGGCTGGCCGATCGGCGACGGGCGTGCCGGCCGGGTTCGCGATCTCGACGACCCACAGGTCCCGGCCCTCGCGAGTCCGGCCAATCGACGCGATCCGCGCGATGTCGGTGTGGGCGGCGACCGCCGCCTTCAGGGCCGCGGAAAGCTCCTGGTAGTTATGGTACCTGGTGAAGTCGGCGGCACCGGCTGCCGACGGCGGCATCCACGCGATGACGGCGGCGACGGCCAGGGCGCGAATCCAGCGCGGCATGGCGTGCTGTCTGACGTTCCGCACGGCGTCCTCCTCGATATAATCGGGGGCCCGAACTGTGCGGGAGAGGCTATCACGAACGAATTGAGAATGGAGAATGGAGAATTGAGAACGGAGAATGACGAGGCCAGTGGGCAGTGGACAGCGGGCAGTCGTTTGCGCGTCCCCGACGAGGCCCGGCGCCCCGACCCGTCGACGATGCGCTGCCTGCTGCCTACTGCCTACTGCCTACTGCCTGCCTGACGGTCAGACGACGTGCCGTCGGCCGACCATCATGCGGTACAACGCGAGCAGGATGATCGCGCCGAGGATTGACGCGATAAGTCCCGCGCCATCGTTCGGCCCGTACCACCCGATTGCCCTGCCCAGCCATCCGGCGAGCACGGCCCCGACGATGCCGATCAGGATTGTCACGATGAACCCGCCCGGGTCCCGGCCGGGCATCAGGAACTTCGCGACAATCCCAACCACCAAGCCGAACAGGATCCACCCAAGCACGCCAAACATCGGTCCTCCTTGTCGACCTCTCGGCGGGTCATTGCAAGGCGGGCGCCGTCAGCGGTCCACTAGGTCCGCCGCCAGTTTGATCTACTGGCCACTGTCCACTGGTCACTGGGCACTACGAAGATAGCCGGTTACTGTCCGGCTGCGGCAGCCGCCGGTCTCGCGAGCACGAGGTTCTCGATGAAGAACTCCATCATGCGCTCGCCGCGCACGCCCGTGTGCCCCGCGTCGGGGCCGACCTGGACCTCGAAACTCTTGCCTGCGCGCTGGAGCGCCTGGATCAGCTGCATCGCGTTGGTCGGGTGCACGTTGTTGTCTTGCGTCCCGTAGTAGATCAGGAGCCGGCCCTTGAGCTTGTCGGCGTAGGTCATCGCGCTGCCGGCCTGGTAGCCCTCCTTGTTCTCCTCGGGAATCCACATGTAGCGCTCGGTGTAGATGGTGTCGTAGTGGTTCCAGGCCGTCACCGCCGAGGAGGCGGACGCGGCGTAGAACACCTCGGGGTGCCGGAGCAGGCACATCACCGACGAGTAGCCGCCGTATGAGGTACCGTGGATCCCCACGCGGTCCTTGTCGAAGTAGGGCCGGTTCCAGAGCGCCTTCACTCCCTCGGCCATGTCATCCATCTCCACCTGCCCGAGCTTCAGGTAGATCGAGTCGAGCGTGCGGCGCCCCATGCCGGGCGCCGCCCTGGAATCCAGGTTGAGCACGAGGAACCCGTACTCGGCTGTCGGGTTGGGCGTGACGAACGTCTCGCGGGCGGTGTTGCTGGCCGACGCCGGGCCGCCGTACACCGACACGAGCGCCGGATATTTCTTCGCCGGGTTGAAGTTCGACGGGAAGCTGATCACACCGTACAGCCGCGTCTTGCCGTCCGCGGCGAGGTAGGAGAACATCTCCGCTTTCTTCAGGCCGAGCTGATCGAACGTCGACGTGTCGCTCGAGGCCAGTTCGGCCACCGGCTTCCCGGTGCCCGCGTCCACCAGGCGGGTTGCCGCCGGCCTGTCGTGTGTTTGGTACACGTCCACGAAGTACTTGTTATCGGGCGAGATCCCGCACCCGCCGCTCGGCCCGCCCATCATCGGCCGGGGTGGTCCCACGCGCGGCATGCAGTTGCCGACCGAATGGTGGAAGGCCGGGTCCGTGAGCCGTACGTCCCCCTTGCCGTCGAGGCCCACGCGGTGAAGCTGCTGCTTGAGGTGGTTGTCGCCGTCGCGCGCCATGTAGAAGACCGTCTTCGCGGCCTCGTCGAGTTTCACCAGGGAAGCTGCCTCGAAGGTCGCATGGGACGAGAGAGGCGCGATCAGCTTGCCCGTGAGGTCATAGAGGTAGAAGTTGCGCCAGCCGTTTCGCTCCGATTCCCAGATGAACCGCTGGCCGTCCTTCAGGAACACCATCGCGGGAATGTTCTCGACCCACCCGGTGGGCCACTCCTCGCGGACGATGACGCGGCAGCCGCCCGTGCGAGGGTTCGCCGCGACGAGCTCGAGGACGTTCTGCCGGCGGTTGGTGCGGTGGAACAGCAGTTCCTTTCCGTCAGGTGACCACCTCACGCTGTACACGTAGTGCCCGACCACCTGGTTGTCGAAGGGCTTGCCGTCGCGGACGTCGATGCGCACGGACTTCTTGGCCTCGACGTCGTAGACGAAGAGGTCCACGACCGGGTTCGTCTGACCCGCCTTGGGATAGGCCTCCACGTCCATCTTGCTGTAGAGCTTGGTCTGATCGAGCTGCAGGAAGTAGTCCGGCACGCCCTTCTCGTCGAAGCGGTAGTAAGCGAGCATCCGGCTGTCGGGCGACCACCACATCGCGCTCGTCTGGCCCAACTCCTCGCCGTAGACCCAGCTCGCGGTGCCGTACTTGATCCGATCCGGTTCGCTGCCGTCGGTCGTCACCGCCGCCTGGCTCCCGCCCGTGGAACTCGCCACCCACAGGTTCCGGTCCCGGTAGACGGCCTTCAGCAGGCCGTCCGGGGAAGGAGCCTCCGCCGCCTGGCGCCCGCGCTCGAGCATCCCGGGCGGGCGGCCGGCAGCCGGGCGCTCGGCCTCGGGAGCCGCGGCCACTTCGGTGGCCGCCCGCGTGACCACGTCGTAACGATAGAGTTTCCCGTCCTTCCTGGTACTCGAAGGTGCGGCTGTTGTCCTGCCACGTCACCCCCAGCGCCCCGGTCCTGACCGCGTTGGTCAGCTCCTTGCTCATTCGCTGGTATTGCTCGTAGCCAGGCATCGTCTTCAGGCGATCCTGGGCGCCGAGGCCGGCGGTCAACAGGCCCAGCCCGCAGACCGCCGCGAGGCCTCGCAACAGGTTCGATCCGGCCGTCCGTGTGCGCATGCTCGAAGTCTCCTTGGAGGCGTACCCGGCGCGTGGGCGCCCGGCCGACTGCTTGTACTCGATCCGGCGGCCGTCTGACAACTTCCGCACCGGGAGCCGCATGAAAACGCGCCTCATTGTGAACCCTGTTTCCGGCCGCGACCAGGCCCCCGACCTGCTGCCTGGCGTCAACGAGCGCCTGCGCGCCGCCTTCGGCGAGGTGGAGATCGTCATGACCGTCGCCGAGGGTGACGGCGAGCAGGCCGCCCGCCGGGCGGCGGAGGAGGGGTGTCGGCGGATCATCGTCGCTGGCGGCGACGGGACGTTGAACGAGGCCCTGAACGGGGTGGCGGCGGCCGGAGCGCTCGACGAGACCGTGTTCGGCGTCGTTCCCCTGGGTACGGGCAACGACTTCGCTGCCGTGCTTGGCCTTCCGGAAGATCCGCTGGACGCCGCCGCGAGGGTGGGGATGGCGCAGGAACGGAGGGTGGATCTCGGCGTGCTCCACGAGCGCGTCTTCGTCAATGCCTCCGCCGGCGGTTTCATCGCGGAGGTATCGGACGCGCTGACCCCGGGGCTCAAGACCATCGCCGGCCGGATGGCGTACCTGATAGCGGGCGCGGGGGTCCTGATGGACTTCGAGCCCCCGTCAGCGGAGGCGAGGTTCGGGGATGAGGTGATGCCACGCAAGCCGTACCAGCTCTTCGTGGTGTGCAACGGCCAGACGATTGGCGGGGGACACCGCGTGGCACCGCACGCCCGCCTCGACGACGGCCTACTCGACGCGTGCCTGGTCGAGGCTTCGACCGCGACCGAATTCCTGACACTGCTGCGTCGAATCTCGAACGGCGACCACCTCGGCGACCCGCTCGTCACCTACCGGCAGTTCCGCGAGGGCGAGCTGTCCTTCGACCGACTCATCAAGGTCAACACTGACGGCGAGGTCAGGCAGGCCGACAGCTGCCGGTACCGGGTCATGCCCGGGGCCGTCCGCTTCTTCACGTAGGGGCCGGCCTACCTGCCGGAGCGGCCCCTGGCGACGCTGTTGCATTACTTCAGCTTTCAGCAGAAACGGCATCCAGTTGAGCGATCGATTGCAGCGGGAGATTGTCATCACGCCGCCGCGGCGGCCCGTGCTCGTAGCGCTGAGCCAGCTGAGCGCGCTGCCGCGCTATGGTGACCTCCTGTACGTCCTGACCCTGCACCGCATTCGCGTCCGCTACAAGCAGTCCCTGCTCGGCCCGGTCTGGGCAATTCTCCAGCCGCTCCTGCTCATGTTGATCTTCACGGTGCTGTTTGCTCTCGTCGCACCTCGCATGCCCAGCGAGGGCCTGCCGTACCCGGTGTTCGTCTACGCGGCGGTGCTTCCCTGGACGTATTTCTCGAGCGCCGTGGCCTCGGCCACCGCCAGCCTCGTCGGCCACACGGGCCTCGTCACCAAGGTCTGGTTTCCCCGCGAGGTGCTTCCGCTGTCGTACGTGACGGCGGGCCTCTTCGACCTCGGCCTCGCCGCGCTGCTCCTCTTCGGGTTGATGGCCTGGCATGGCGTCGCGCCCGGCGTCCAAGTCCTGCTGGCCCTGCCCATCATCGGGCTCATCGCCGCGTTCGCCCTGGCCGTCGGGCTCGTCACCTCCGCCGTCCAGGTGCGCTTCCGGGACATCGGGATCGCGGTACCCCTGCTCCTGCAAGTCTGGATGTTCCTCACACCCGTCGTGTATCCCTTCAGCCACGTGCCCGAACGGTGGAGGTGGCTGGCCGGGTTGAACCCGATGGCGGGGCTCATCGAGGGTTTCAGGCGCGTGACCGTCCAAGGCCTCTCGCCCGACTGGGGATTGCTGCTCGTCTCGGTCATCGCAACCGGGCTTGCGCTGCCTGCCGCGTATCTCTACTTCAAGGCCGTGGACACGACGGTCGCCGACAGGGTGTGACGATGCTGTCGTTGAACGTGTCTTCCGTGGGTAAGCGATACCGGATCGGGGGCCGGACCGATGTTGGAGGAAGTTGGCTGAGGAGGACCGCGCGCAGCCTGCAACGGCAGGAGCACGACTTCTGGGCGTTGAGAGACGTCAGCTTCGAAGTGACCCAGGGCGAGCCGCTCGGGATCATCGGCCATAACGGCGCCGGCAAGAGCACGCTCCTCAAGCTGCTCTCTCGAATCACCGCCCCCACCGAGGGCGAGATCCGGATCCGCGGCCGCCTCGTGGCGCTGATCGAGCTGGGCTCGGGATTTCACCCCGAACTGACTGGACGGGAGAACGTGTACTTGAGCGGCGCCATTCTCGGGATGCGACGTCGGGAGGTAACCGCCAAGCTCGACTCGATCGTGGCGTTCGCCGGCGTGCCGGAATTCATCGACGTGCCGGTCAAGTGGTACTCGTCCGGGATGTACGTGCGACTCGGCTTCGCGATTGCTGCCCATCTCGAGATGGATATCCTCCTGGTGGACGAGGTCCTCGCCGTCGGCGACGCCGCGTTCCAGGCGAAGTGCTTCGCCCGCATCGCCGAGTTGAAGCGGGAAGGCGCCACGATCCTGCTCATCTCGCACGATCTGGCGTCGGTCGAACGCCTCTGCTCGCGAGCGGTGCTCCTCGACCACGGCCGTGCGGTTCTCATCGGCCACGCCCGGGAGGTGGTCGCGGCCTACCAGCGCGTGGTGGAAGGAACGCCCGTGGAGGCGGCGGTGGGGCGGGAGAGCCTTGCGGAGGCCGAGATTCTCGCCATCGAGCTGACCGATCGGGATTCGGTGCCCGCAGCCAGCGTGACGACCGGCGCGCCCGCCCTCGTGCGGGTCCGCTATGCTGCAAAACGCCCGCTCGCGGCCCCGCGATTCGACCTCTTCTTCTACGGCTTCGACGATGGCACGCTGCAGAGCCACTGCAGAGGGGCCGAGCCCGACGAGGTGCCGGCCGGTGAGGGGACGGCGGAGTTCGAACTCCCCGCCCTTGGACTGCAGCCCGGCGTCTACACCCTGGGGGTGACGATGACGGTGCGTGGCGCGCGCAACCCGTGCGCCTGGAGCTACGGGCGGGCCACGCTCTATGTCGCGCAAGGCCCCGGTCTTCAGGGCCGCTTCTACATGCCGTTCGTGTTCCGCCACCGGCCCCCGCAGCCCGCCGTGGCGCGGAGGGTAGGCTGATGGCCAGCCTGGATCCTGACACGCTCCCGACTGTCTCGGTGGTGATTCCCTGCTACAACCAGGCCCCCTACCTGTCGGAGGCCGTGGAGAGCGCGCTCTCGCAGGACGGCTGCCGCACCAAGGTAGTCGTGGTGGACGACGGTTCCGAGCCCCCAATCTCGCTTCCCGGCCGGGAAGGCGACCGCTTGCGCTGCTTGCGTCAGCCAAACCTGGGAGTAGCGGCCGCGCGTAACGCGGGGCTCGCGGCCAGCGCGGGGAAGTACGTCGTGTTCCTCGATGCGGACGACCGCCTGGCCGCCGGCGGCATCAAGGCGGGCCTGGAACGGCTGGCGCTCCATCCAAACGCCGCCTGCGCCATCGGCCTCTGCCGTGTCATCGGCCACGATGGACGCCCCCGGCCATTCAAGCAGCAGTCGTTCCTGGACGACGATCCCTTCCGAGCGCTGTTGAGGGGTAATTTCGTGTGGATGCCGGCCCAGGTGGTCTACCGGCGCGCCACGCTGCTTCGCTTCGGCGGTTTCGACATCCAGGTCCCCGCCTGCGCGGACTACGACCTGTACCTTCGGATTGCCCGCTCCGCGGAAGTGGTCTGCCACGCCGCGGTGGTCGCCGAGTACCGCCACCACGCCACGAACATGTCCGGCAACAGCGTGCTGATGCTGCGTTCGGCCATTGCGGTGCTCGAGCGGCAGTGGCCCTACGCCCGCCGTCGGACAGACTATCGCCAGGCCTACGCGGCGGGCAGCCGATTCTGGCGCGAGTTCTACGGGGACCGGGTGGTGGAGGAGATTCGGGCGGGCGTTCGGGGCCGGGGCAGCGCCGGTCGGGCTGCGCGGGCGGCGCTCACCCTGCTGCTCTACGCGCCCGACATGGCCGTGCTGCACTTGTTCCGCAAGCTCCGGGTCATCACCCGCCGGGCGTGAGGGAGCGCGGCGGCGCCGTGAGGCGGGCTGACCCGCTCACTTCGTAGAGCAGCGCTCGCTCGTCGGAGTAAATCAGGGTGAGCTGCTTGCGCCGGAATGCCTCCGAGGACAGTGCCGGCAGCGGCGGACGCAGGCTGCGAAGCCACTCCCGTTCCACGAGGACGTGCGTCACATCGAGGGCGTGAAGAGCGGCCGTGGTCTGCGAGGGATTGTCCGACCAGGCTGCCCTGGCGGCCGGGGCGTCCATCGAGAGCGGTTCGCGGGTCGCGTAGAAGTTATGCCGCGAGCCGGCCACCAGCACTCGGGCGGCGGCCGGCGCTGCCGTGCCCAAGTGCTGCCAG
Organism: uncultured Acidobacteriota bacterium; assembly: GCA_963744445.1. GTDB lineage: Bacteria > Acidobacteriota > Vicinamibacteria > Vicinamibacterales > Fen-181 > CAVUTP01. The sequence goes on along the minus strand of CAVUTP010000001.1, from coordinate 10,959 downwards.
GCCCCGTAGGACGGGACGCGCTCGCGAAGGTAGTCCTCCCCGGCTTGCCGGCCGACGACCACGCGCAGAGGAATCTCCCTGGTGACGTGCGTCAGCCACCCGACCTTGTCCCGATCGCCCTCGTGCAGCGGGATGAAGGGCGGCAGGTTGCACAACAGTACCAGGCCGATCACCGCGGCGGCTCTGCGCGGCGACCGGTGCCCGAGCGGCGAGGAGACAGCCCGGGCGACGCCGAGGCTGGTCAACACCGACAGCGGCAGGACGATCGGGACGAGGAAGCGGAGCTGGAAGCTCGAGAGCGGCGACGTCCAGACGGCCAGGTAGCCGGCCGCGAAGATGGCCAGCCAGCGGGAGGGCCGTTCGCGCCAGGCCACCCACGCAAGCGTGGGCAGGAGCGCGAGAAACACGGGCCCGAGGCTCCCCCCGAACCGCGCGCCCTCCATCGTCACGGTCCAAGGCAGGAGTATCAGCTCCACCGGGGTGCGGGGAACGCCGAAACGCGATTTGAACCCGTCGAGCCCACGCTCCGTCACGGCGTCCCAGCGCAGGGCCGGCGTGGCGCCGAACACCTCGAAGAGCTCCGGAAAGACCGGGTTTCCGGCGGCCTGCCATGCGCGAACGTACCAAGGTGCGGCCACCAGCAGGGCCGTAGCCACAAGCAATGTAGGCGGCAGCAATCGCGCGAACCATGATGCGCGCCCGGGGGATCCTCGGCGCCCCGCGCTTCTTGTCGTCGCCCGTCCGGGGAAACCATCGTGACCGCGAGGAGCGAGGACGAGCGCAGCGGCAACGAGCACGACGGCCACCAGGCCGAGGTGCTTCACGGCTGCGCCAAGACCCAGGCACAGGGCGGCCAGCCAGAACCACGTCTTCGCGCCATCGTCCAGCCAGGCCATGAGCGCATACAACGCCAGGCCCACGTAGAGAGCCAGCGCGAGATCGATGTAGGCCGTGGAAGCTTCCCAGAGCACCGTCGGCACGGTGACGGTGACCGCCGCCGTCAGCCAGGGCGACGCGGCCGGGAAGAAGCGCCGGGTCATCTGCCACGCGGTCAGGGCAAGAAGGGGCAGGCACCAAAAGTGGAGCAGCTTGGCGGCCACCGGGCCGCCGGCGGCCAGCCCCGCTCCGAAGACGAGCTCCCAGGTCAGGGGGTAGAGGGCGACGTACTCGTGAACCGTGTCGAACGCGGTTCCGTGGAGCAGCCATTGCCGCGGCAGCCAGAGATGGTACCAGAGGGCGTCGGTACTCGGTCTCAGGAGCGAGAGCGCCGGCGAACGCCGTGGCGAGCGCCAGCGCGATGATGCCAAACCACACCCGGTCCATCCCGCTTGGGAAGACCCCGTCCCGACCCCAATTCAGACGATCACGAATTCGTATGAGGAACCTGTCGCCGACATGATTGGGGCCGGGATTGGATTTCCTCTGCCGTCGACTCAACAGCGTGGCACCCCCCGTGACCAGCGAGATCCCGAGCAGCACTCGAACAGCTCCCGGCGTGTACCAACCCGCGAGCGCCAGGGCGCCGGACAATCCTGCCAGGAGACCGAAGCCGGCTGCCAGCTGAAATAGGAAACGCTCGGTCGGCGCGCGCAACGTCACCCGTCCGCTCGAGGGCGCCGATACCGTCGTCCCGAGGGTCCACACGGTCGCCCCCAACGCCCACGCGGCAAGGACGACCGCCGAGGAGCCGGCCAACGCGGCCGCTGCACGCCCGGACGCCTCCCCGGCGAAGGGCAGCGACATCGGCCCGGTGGCCGCCGCGATGCCAACGGCGACGATCCCGGCGAGCCCGACGATCGCAAGCAGGCGCCGCCTTGCGGATCTCTCGAAGGTGCACGCCACGGCAGCGGCGGCGATGACGAGGAGCAGGCCGAAAGGCAGCAGGGTGGCGCGGGCGTCGGCCAGCGTCCAGTCGCGGAGTGCGCCGGCGCCCAGTAGCGACCACGCGCGGCGATAGTAGATGACGAGAACGGCACCCGCCCACAGGCCGAACGCGGCGCGCCTCATAGCTCGAGTGTGGAAACGGGGAGCGGACCGGACGCCAGGACGCGGTCGGCAAAGGTCACGGGGGCGGCGCCCGCGCGGCCCAGCGCCTGCAGAAACGCGGCAGCAAGCTCGCGGGCAAGGGAGGCCTGGAGGTGCTCGCCGCGAAGAGCCTCAGCGCCGGGAAGTGCCGGGATCGTCCCTATCGTTTCCTCCCGGTACCGCACGGCGGCCGCGTGTGGGCGTTCCTCGTCGAGCCGGCGCATCGCGGGCCGCAGGCCCAAGGCGAGATTGATGTCGAGCGGCGTCGAGGACGCGGCCGGCGCCGGGGCCATCCGCGCGCGGAGCCGCTCGAAGCCGTCCCGTCCGCCGACAGCCCCGCGTACACCCTCCCAGTAGGCAAGCGTCAGCAGTTCGTGGAGCGCGCGCGTCCAGCGGCCGCGCAGGCGCAAGCCTTCGTGGACCGAGAGTGCCGCCCTCAGGCCCCGCGCGGCCAGGCGTGCGCCGGCGGGAGAGTCCAGGGTCAGCCGTCTAATCGCCCGTTGACGGCGCGGCGCGTGGCGTTCGAAGAACCCAATCGGCAGCACGGGCCAGAGACCGGGGTGTCGGTCGAGGATCTGCACGTCCGCCAGGCCTTCCGCCCGTTTCCGATCGAGCGAGCGCCTCAACGTCGTCCGCTCGTGGTGGAATCCCCACGCGTCCTCGACGAACTGAAAGCTGGCGCCGCACTCAATCAGCCTGGCACCCAGCTCGTAGTCCTCGTGGCACGCGAGGCGATCGTCGAACCCGCCGGCCTGCCGGAAGAGGGAGGCGTCGATGGCGCAGTTGCCCGTGAGCAGATCGCGGAAGGTGTATCTGTGCCCTGGCTGCCGCATGGCGGCGAACATGGCCTCCCACCACCCGCGGAGCGCAATCTGGAAGAAGCCCGACCTCCCACCGACAGAGGGTGGCAGGTACCCGGTCGTCACGTTCGCGCCGGCGTCGTGTGCGCGGACGTGCGCGGCCACGAGGCCGGGCGATGCCTCGATGTCATCGTCCAGGAACACCAGGAGACGCCCGGCTGCTCTCGCGGCGCCCAGGTTTCGAGCAGCCGCGGCCCCGGCGGGTCGCCCCGTTGACGTCACGGTCAGCGCGTACGGGGCGGCGAAGTTCCCGATCAGCTGCACGCTGCCATCCGTTCCGCCGTCGTCCACCACGACGGCCTCGAACCGGGACACAGGGAAGCTCTGGCGCGACAGCGCGGCGAGGGTGTGCCACAGCGAGTCCACGCGATTTCGCGTCGGAATCACCAGCGTGACTTCGGGAGCCGGCGTCCTCATGTGCGCCGCCTGGCGCGTGCCCGACGCGCCGCCAGGTAGGCGGCGGGTCCGCCGAGGCACCCGCGCCACTCGGCGACCAGCAGGCTCAGCGGCACGCGGCGCGAGGCCGGCCGGAGCGATCGCAGCAGCTCCGGCAGCTGCCCATGGCGGAACCACGAGAGCGCCAGCCGGAATCCACCCAGCTCGCGGTTGGCGAGCAGCGCGCGGGTCCACATGGCGTAGACGCCGGTGCCGTACCCTTCCAGTGTGTCGCGGAGCTCCTCGATGGACCGCCGGTGTCGGTGCCAGCTCAGCGCGGCGGGGTCGTAGGTAATCAGGTACCCTGCTGCGAGGATCCGCGAGAACATCTCGTGGTCGCCGCCAGACCGCGTCGGCGTCCCGCCGTCGAGCGCCTCGTCGAATTCGCCCACGTGCTGCAGCGTCGAGCGCCGCAGCGCCATGTTCGCCCCCGCACCCACCTGGCCCACGGCCAGGGGGTTCATCTCCGCTGCGCTGAACAGCCTTCGCCGGAAGCCCCGTCCGAACGGGGAATAGCGCTCGAAGATCTCCTGCGCCTCGGTTTCCAGCTCCGAGGGCATCGTGAGCCCGGTTGTACAGAGCACCCGGGGATCGGAGAAGTTGCGCAGGAGCGCCCTCAACCACCCGGCGTCCACGACGGCATCGTCGTCCGTGAAGGCGACGATTTCGCCGGTCGCGCTTCGCAGGGCGCGGTTCCGGGCGGCGTTGAGGCCTCCCTCCGGCTGACACACGTAGCGGATCCCGGGGAAGCCGCGAACCAGCTGCTCGGTGCGCCGTGTCTCCGGGCGGTTGTCCACCACGAGGACTTCCTGGCCGTCGTCTGGGAGCGCGGCCAGAGCCGCGAGGCAGCGGGCGAGATTGTCCGGGCGCTCGCGCGTGCAGACCGCCACGCTCGCGCGGGGGCGCGCGGCGACCGGTTCCGCCTCGTCCCAGTCGAGTGAGTCGTGAAGCCACGACGCCCAGAAGTCCCAGGTGGCGGCTTCCGCAAGCCGTCGCTCCACAACATCCTGATCGGCCCGCCCGTTTCGAAGGGGAAGGACGAGCTGGCCCACCGGCCGGCCCGCCCAGCGCAGCACGACGAGTGCCTGCGTGTAGCGGCCTGCGACGGCGGGCAGAGGCCGTCGGCCCTTGATTTCGTAATCGAGGACAGCTGTCGGCATCGTTGCGTGGATCGATGTTGCAATTGCAAGGGTGCTGCCGGCTCGCGGAGAGCAGGCTGCTCCCGCCCGGCCCTGTCTTGCGGTGGATCACGGGGGACGCCTGCTTTGGGTACCCGGGAGCTGCAGGACGGTGTGCGCGGCGGCACGGCCTGTGCAGAATCAGCCGGCGGAGGTGAGTATGCTCTTCACAATCGCGGCGATCCTGTTGGTGCTGTGGCTGCTCGGGTTTGCCACGAGCGCCGTTGGCTCGATCATCCACGTCGTCCTGGTGATCGCGCTCGTGCTGTTCCTCGTCGGCCTGGTCAGCGGCCGCCGCACGGTCGTCTGACGAGCGCGGGCGGCATCCTCCGTGGTACCTTCGTGGGATGCCGCTCGTCGCGCTCGACCGCGTATCGCTCGCGTTTGGCCATTTGCCGCTGCTCGACGCTGTCACCCTCCAGGTTGACGAGGGTGAGCGAGTCTGCCTCCTGGGGCGGAACGGCAGCGGCAAGTCCACGCTGCTGCGCGTGGTGAACGGCGAACTGTCCCCAGACGCGGGGACAGTGTGGCGGCAGCCGGGGATTGGGACGGCGCGCCTGGACCAGGACGCGGCGCTGTCGTCCGGCGACCTGGTCTTCGACGTCGTCGCCGAGGGCCTCGGCGAGCTCGCGGCGCTCGTCTCGGCCTATCATCACGCGGCCGCGGAGGTTGCGGAAGCCGCCACGCCCGGCCGGCTCGAGCGGCTCGGGCACCTTCAGCACGAGCTGGAGGAACGCGACGGCTGGCGCGTGGAGCAGCGCGTCGAGAACGTTGTCGCCCGACTCGCGCTGCCTGCCGATGCCGCGGTTGATACGCTGTCGGGCGGGTGGCGCCGGCGGGTCCTGCTCGCCCGAGCGCTGGTGGCCCAACCGGCCTTGCTGCTTCTCGACGAACCCACCAATCATCTCGACATCGACGCCATCGTGTGGCTCGAGCGCTTCCTGGCCGACTATCCGGGAGCGGTGCTCTTCGTCACGCACGACCGGGCGTTCCTCCAGAAGCTCGCGACCCGCGTCATCGAGCTCGACCGCGGCCAGCTGCGGTCGTGGCCCGGCGACTACCACTCGTTCCTCCGCCGGAAGGAAGAATGGCTCGCGGCGGCCGCCGTGCGGAACGAGAAGTTCGACAAGCGGCTGGCCGAGGAAGAGGTGTGGCTTCGCCAGGGCGTGAAAGCCAGGCGAACGCGAAACGAGGGTCGAGTCCGGGCGCTGCTGGCGATGCGCACGGAGCGCGCGTCACGACGGGAGGAACAGGGGCGCGTGCGCATGCGGGTGGAGCAGTCGGATCCGTCCGGCAAGCTGGTGTTCGAAGCCCGTGGCGTGGGGAAGGCATTCGAGGGACGCAAGGTGGTACGCGATTTCTCTGCGCGGGTGCTGCGGGGAGACCGCGTCGGCGTGGTTGGCCCCAACGGCGTGGGCAAGACCACGCTGCTCCGGCTGCTGCTTGGCGAGCTGCCGCCGGACGAAGGGGAGGTCCGTCACGGGGCGAACGTGGAGATTGCCTATTACGACCAGCAGCGGGAACAGCTGGACCCGGAGCGCACCGTGTTCGATACGGTGGGCGACGGTAACGAGGTCGTCACGGTCAACGGGCAGCCCCGGCACGTTAACGGCTACCTCAAAGACTTCCTCTTTCTCCCCGAGCGTGCTCGCTCGCCGGTCAAGGCGCTCTCGGGCGGGGAGCGCAACCGGCTGCTCCTCGCCCGCCTGTTGACGCGCCCGGCCAACGTGCTGGTGCTCGACGAGCCGACCAACGACCTGGATCTGGAAACGCTCGAGTTGCTGGAGGCGCAGCTGGTGGCATGGAGTGGCACCTTGCTGCTGGTCAGCCACGACCGCGTCTTCCTCGACGACGTCGTTACCAGCACCCTCGCCTTCGAGGGCGATGGGCTGGTGCGGGAGTACGTCGGCGGCTATGAAGACTGGTTGCGCCAGCGACGCCAGGCTCCGATGGCGGCGACAGCGGTTGGGGCCGGTGGCGAGGCACGAACGTCGCCGCAACGGGAACCGGAACGAGGAACCGCGCCGCCGCTCGAAGCGGAGCCTCCGGCAAGAAAGCGGCTCTCGTACAACGAGCAGCGCGAGCTGGAACAACTGCCGGGACGGATCGAGGCGATGGAGGGCGAGCAGGCGGCGCTGCACGCCGCCGTCGCCCACCCCGAGTTCTACAAGGAGTCTCCCGATCGCATCGGCGCGGCGCTCGAACGCCTCGAGGACCTGCAGCGCCTGCTTGCCGAGGCCTACGAGCGCTGGGAGGGCCTGGAAGAACGAGCCGGCAGCTGACGGCTCAAGCAGCGGACAGTGGACAGTGGATCACGCGTGATCTGCTGACCACTGAGCACTGACCACTGACCACTCGGTCCCGCCCGCCTCAGCGCCCTCGTCCTTCCACCAACGCATTGAACAGCAGCTTGAACGTTCCGTGCGTCTGCGCCCTGTGCTGCGCGCGGATGCCGAGCAGGACGATGCGCCCGGCGCCGTGGCTCGTTGCGACGACCGGGGTCTTCCTCGCGATGAACTGCTCGCCCACGAGCCAGCCGCTTCGCAGGAGATCGCGTTCTGCGAAACGGACGGGGCTTTCGTACCGCTCGCTCGCGTTGTTCGCTGCCACTTCGAAGACCGGCGTGCCGGAGAGGAAGACGACGAGGCCGTCCTCGGGCATGCCGTAGGCCAGGGGCTGGCTGTTATCGAACGCAGCGCGCAGCGTGGAGCCGGGGCACCAGAAGTCCTTGGTGTTCACGCTGGTGAGGACGTTTCGGACCGGAAGGCCGAACTTCTCGATCGCGAACGCGGCCGCGCCTCCAAGCGTGACAAGCGTCCCGCCCTTCTGGACGAAAGCCTTGATCGCCTCCACCCCCTCGGCCCCGATGCCGCTCCGGTATTCCGCCGGGTACGCCTCCATCTGGCGCATCATCCCGCCGCCCTGGCCGGCGGCGGGGCGCTCGCCGGTGATCATCGCCACCGAATCATCGGGGAGGATCAGGACGTCGTACTTCTGGTTGAGATCCCCCTTGCGGATCTCGGCGTCGAACACCGACGCGTAGGGAAACGAGAACTGCTCGAGGAGGAGCCGGGTCCAGCCCTCGTCCATGTTGCCGCCCCAATAGCGCTGATACATGGCGATCCGCGGTGCTTTCAGGGCGTGCGTCGAGTCGCCGGCCTGGCCGGCGGCCGCGCGGAAATCGACCCCGAGGTCGGCCGCAAGCTGTGTCAGCAGGGCAGGGTCGGCCGCAGGGGCAACCAGGAAGTCGCCGGGCCGGACGCCGGGGCCCGGTTTGTCGGCCCGCCGGATGGCGACGCCTCTGGCCAGCAGCTGGTTCACCGCCTTGAAGCTGTCGTTGAGCCGGCCGTCGAGCACGTATCCGCCGGCACCCGGCTTATCCACTCTTCCGACGCAACGGACGCCGGACACCGCAGGCAGCTCTCCCGCCGGCGGTTCGTCCACCGGATCCACCCTCACGCCCATGAATTCGGCCATGGTGTCGGTGGCCATGTCGTAGGGGCGGATGGGCGTGCCGTCCGGGTTCCGTGTATAGCCGTTGTCAGGGTAGAACGTCTGGCCGAGCAGGTATCGAATCAGCCCCATCTTGGGCTGTGCGAGCGGGATGACGAACGACCCCGGTCCGTAAGTGTTGCCGCCCTGCGTCGTGAAGCCCTTGGGCGCCTGCCGTATCTCGATACCCTGATCCAGCAGCTTGTTCACCAGCTTGTTGGTGGTGAGCGCGTCGTGCTGCGCCGCGGGGATCACGTAGACCAGCGGCTTGCCGGCGGCGCCGCGCTCCGTCTGGCGCTTTGCCTTCAGGTACGCGTTCCACAGCACGGTCTCCTTGTTGCGGGCGGCCAGGTCGAGCGTTGCCCATGCCGACACCTTCTGACGCTCGACGATGTCGCGGAGCCGCCACCAGCCCCCGGGCCAGGGGTTCGGGAACGTGGTCTGCTGGTCGTAGACCGGCAGGCCGCGCGTGCCGCCCTGGAGCTGCTCGGGCCGGATGAAGAGCGGCGTCGCGAGGCGCGCGCTGGCCGACTCGGTCAGCATCCCGGCGATGTTGTGAAACGGCGTGATCCAGTGGAACCCGAAGTGCCCCCAGCCGGAGTACTGCGCCATGTTGATGACGCCCGGCAGGCCGGCCTCCTCGGCCTTGTAGGCGATGTGCGCGCCGTACCAGCTGTGCTCGCGCCAGATCAAGGGGTCCGCCAGCGGCCTCACCGGCTCCGCGTAGGGCGGGACGTAGATGCGCGCGCCGTAGCTGCCCATGTGGTGGTGATCGATGTAGGCCTGGGGGACGGACCAGTCCTGGAACATCACCTTGGCCAGGTACCGGGACTCGACGAGGTTCCCCTGGAATGCGTCTCGGTTGTTGTCATGTCCGGAGTACTTCTGGTACAGAACCGGCGGTCCCGAGCCCTCGTAGTCCGTACCCAAGGTCTTCTGATACCACTCCGAGACGATGATCGCGCCGTCAGGGTTGAACGACGGCACCATCAGGAAGACGACGTTGTCCAGGATGCGGCGGGCTTCCTCGTCCTGGCGCGTGAGCAGGTCGTAGGCCAGTTCCGGGGCCATCTGCGTGCCGCCGATCTCGGTGGCGTGCAGGCTCATGGACTGGCAGATGACGGCCTTGCCCTCGGCCACCAGCTTGCGCACCTCCGCTTCCGCGAGGCCGCGGGGGTCGCTGATCTTCCGGTTCACTTCGCGGAGGCGATCCAGCTTCGCCAGGTTGGCCGGGGACGAGATCGTCACCAGGAGGAACGGGTGACCCTCGGTTGAAGGCCCCATGTCGGTGACCTGGATTCGCGGGCTCTCCTTGGCCAACAGCCGGTAGTAGTCCACGATCCGGTCCCAGCGGGCGATCTTGCGGTCGGCGCCCATCTGGAAGCCAAAGAACTTCTCGGGCGAGGTCACCGGCGCCTGGGATTGCGCGAGGATCGGTCCGCCCAGAGGCCGCGCGCCGCCAGCCGCCAGCGCCAACAGCGCCACCACTGCCCATGTCCGCCCACGTCGCTGCGTCATCTGCCCTCCTCGGGATTGGGCCGGATCCTGTGCCGGCGGAGCGAACAAGTCAAGGGGGCTGCCCTGTGGCACAATGTGCGCCATGCAGACCCCGTCCGAGATCCGCCTGGGAGACCTCCTCGTCAGGGAGAAGCTCCTCACCGAGGAGCAACTGAACGCCGCGCTGCAGGAGCAGCGGTCGCGCGAGCGCTACGTGCCGCTCGGCCACATCCTCGTGGAGTGGAAGGTGCTGACGCAGAAGCAGCTGTCGCTGCTGCTGCAGCGCAACCAGAAGCAGCCGCGCCTCGGCGAGGTGCTGCTCCGCAACGGGTCGATCAACGCGGCGCAGCTCGAAGAGGCGCTGCAGGCGCAGCGGGAGAAGCCCCGGCCCCTCGGGGAGGTGCTGGTGGGCCTGGGTTTCGTGAGCGACGATCAGCTTCGCCAGGCACTGGCCATCCAGCTCAATATCCCCTACGTGGATCTCGATCGGGTGATGCTCGACCGGAACCTGACTCGTGTCATCAACCCGAACTATGCCCGCCGCCACCTGCTGATCCCCGTCAGTTGCCTCGGGCAGGTGCTCACGGTGTCCATGTCGGACCCGACCAACACCACGGTGGCCGACGATCTTGCGCGGTCCACGGGCCTGATGGTGAACGTGGTCACATCGACCGTCGGCGCGATCAAGCGCGGGTTCAAGCGTCTGTACGAGGAGGCGGTGGAGCCTGCGGCGGAAGGGTCGGAACTGATCGACCTGTCGCGCGACGAAGAAGGGGAGCTGCGCAGCCGTTATGTCGAGACGGTGGACGACAAGCGGGCCGATGCGGCAGTCCGCCACCTCCTCGGGCTGGCGGTCGGCCGGGGCTGCAGTGACGTTCACATCGAGATGCTGCAGGGCCGCCTGCACGTGCGCTTCCGCATGGACGGCATGCTGCAGGAGTTGAACCTCGGAACCGTGCAGGCGGCGTGCGACGACAGCGCCCGCGAGATCATCTCCCGGATCAAGATCCTCGGGAAGCTGGACATCGCGGAGAAGCGGCGGCCGCAGGATGGCGCATTCCGCGCCCGGTTCGAGCGCGACGGTCAGCCCGTGAACGTGGACTTCCGGGTCTCGATCCTCCCGGGTACTACGGCGAGAGCGTCGTCCTGCGCATCCTCGACCGCAAGAACGCGCCCAGCTCGGTCGACGCGTTGGGGTTCTCCGAGGCGATCCTTTCGAAGCTCCGGCAACTGCTCCTCAGGCCGTCGGGCATCCTGCTCATCACCGGCCCCACGGGTTCGGGCAAGACCAGCACCCTGTACGCGGCCCTGATGACCGTCTACCGTCCGGAAATACGCATCCTCACCGCCGAGGACCCGATCGAGTACGTCTACGAGCAGTTCAGCCAGTCGGAGGTCAACGAGCGGATTGGCAACACCTTCGCCCGGTACCTGCGCGCCTTCCTGCGCCACGATCCAGAGGTCATCATGAT